>NZ_JAQMWP010000009.1 GCF_030403745.1 Streptomyces sp. S.PB5 | reverse complement strand
TTTGGCACGCTGTTGAGTTCTCAAGGAACGGACGCTTCCTTTGTACTCACCCTTCCGGGCTTTCCTCCGGGCAGTTTCCCTTCGGTCTTGCGTCTCCGACTCTATCAGACCGTTTCCGGTCCCGATTTCCTCGGTGCTTTCCAGGTTCCCGCTTTCGCGTTTCCCTTTCCGGCGGCTCCGACTTTATCAGAGATTCTGAGTCGGAATTTCCACCCGCTTCGGGGACTGGTTCCGGCGCACGAGGCGGCCGGGTTCCCGTTCAGGCGGAGCCGTAAACGTACTGGAGCGGGGCGCCTCAATGCAAATCGAGGCGCCCCGCTCCGCGTTCACGCGTACGAGGTCCGACGGTCCGTCAGACCTCCACCACCACCGGGAGGATCATCGGCCTGCGGCGATACGTGTCAGAGACCCACTTGCCGAGGGTCCGTCGCACCAGTTGCTGCAGTTGGTGGGGTTCGACCACGCCGTCCTGAGCCGAGCGCTCCAGGACCTCGGTGATCCTGGGGATCACGTCGGTGAAGGCGGAGTCCTCGATGCCGGAACCGCGCGCCTGGATGTGCGGGCCACCCGTGATCTTGCCGGTCGACGCGTCGACGACCACGAAGACCGAGATGATGCCCTCGTCGCCGAGGATCTTGCGGTCCTTCAGCGCCGGCTCGCCCACGTCACCGACCGAGAGGCCGTCGACGTACACGTAGCCTGCCTGGACCTTGCCCGCGATCTTGGCCTTGCCCTCGATGAGGTCGACGACTACACCGTCCTCGGCGATGACGATCCGGTCGTGCGGGACGCCGGTGAGGGCGCCGAGTTCGGCGTTGGCGCGGAGGTGGCGCCATTCGCCGTGGACCGGCATCAGGTTCTTGGGTCGGCAGATGTTGTAGAAGTACAGGAGCTCGCCCGCGGACGCGTGGCCCGAGACGTGGACCTTGGCGTTGCCCTTGTGGACGACGTTGGCGCCCCAGCGGGTCAGGCCGTTGATCACGCGGTAGACCGCGTTCTCGTTGCCGGGGATCAGGGACGACGCCAGGATCACCGTGTCGCCGTTGACGATGCGGATCTGGTGGTCGCGGTTGGCCATCCGGGAGAGGGCGGCCATCGGTTCGCCCTGGGAGCCCGTGCAGACCAGGACCACCTCGCGGTCGGGAAGGTCGTCGAGCGTCTTGACGTCGACCACCAGACCCGGCGGGACCTTCAGATAGCCCAGGTCCCTCGCGATGCCCATGTTGCGGACCATCGAGCGGCCGACGAAGGCGACCCTGCGGCCGTATTCGTTGGCCGCGTCCAGGATCTGCTGGATGCGGTGGATGTGGCTGGCGAAGCTCGCCACGATGATCCGCTTGCGGGCGTTCCCGAAGACCTGGTGCAGGACGTTGGAGATGTCCCGCTCCGGCGGGACGAATCCCGGGACCTCGGCGTTCGTGGAGTCCGAGAGAAGGAGGTCGATGCCCTCCTCGCTCAGACGCGCGAACGCGTGTAGATCCGTCAGACGGTTGTCCAGCGGGAGCTGGTCCATCTTGAAGTCGCCCGTGTGGACCACCATGCCCGCGGGGGTGCGGATGGCGACGGCCAGGGCGTCCGGGATGGAGTGGTTGACCGCGACGAACTCGCAGTCGAAGGGGCCGATGCGTTCGCGGTTCCCCTCCACCACTTCGAGGGTGTAGGGGCGGATGCGGTGCTCCTGGAGCTTCGCCTCGATGAGCGCAAGGGTCAGCTTGGAGCCGATCAGCGGGATGTCCGGCTTCTCGCGGAGCAGGAACGGGACGGCACCGATGTGGTCCTCGTGGCCGTGCGTGAGCACGATGCCCTCGATGTCGTCGAGGCGATCCCTGATGGACGAGAAGTCCGGCAGGATCAGGTCGATTCCGGGCTGCTCCTCCTCGGGGAAGAGCACGCCGCAGTCGACGATCAGCAGGCGGCCGCCGTACTCGAAGACCGTCATGTTTCGGCCGATCTCGCCGAGACCGCCGAGCGGGGTGACCCGCAGGCCGCCTTCGGGGAGCGGCGGGGGCGGGCCGAGTTCAGGATGCGGATGACTCAAAAGACTCTCCTCACCACACGCGCCACGTACCGGTGGGCACGTGGCGCGCGTGACGTTCGTGCGTGTAGCAGTTGTCGTTGTGGTGCAGGCACCGGTTGTCCTGCTTATTCAGTTGTGAAGTCCGTTGCGCGCCCACGGCGCGCTAAGTCTGGTGCTAGAGCTGTACCCCGCCTGCGGCAAGATCGATCTTGAGCTGCTCGATCTCTTCCGGCGCAAGTTCCACCATCGGGGCGCGCAGCGGTCCGGCGGGCAGGCCCTGGAGGGCGAGCGCGGCCTTCGTGGTCATGACGCCCTGGGTGCGGAACATGCCGGTGTAGACCGGGAGCAGCTTCTGGTGGATCTCGGTGGCCTTCTGGACGTCACCCGAGGTGTACGCCTCGACCAGCGCGCGCAGCTCGGGCGTGACCACATGGCCGACGACCGAGACGAAGCCGACCGCGCCCACGGAGAGCAGCGGCAGGTTGAGCATGTCGTCGCCGGAGTACCAGGCGAGGCCGGAGCGGGCGATGGCCCAGCTGGCGCGGCCGAGGTCGCCCTTGGCGTCCTTGTTGGCGACGATGCGCGGGTGCTCGGCGAGCCGGACCAGTGTCTCGGTGTTGATCGGGACACCGCTGCGGCCGGGGATGTCGTAGAGCATGACGGGCAGCTCGGCGGCGTCCGCGACGGCCTTGAAGTGCCGGTACAGACCCTCCTGAGGGGGCTTGTTGTAGTACGGCGTCACGATCAGGAGGCCGTGTGCGCCGGTCTTCTCGGCGGCGCGGGCCAGCTCGATGCTGTGGTGCGTGTCGTTGGTGCCGACTCCGGCGACGACGTGGGCGCGGTCGCCGACCGCCTCGAGTACCGCTCGTACGAGGTCCGATTTCTCCGCGTCGCTGGTGGTGGGGGACTCACCGGTGGTGCCGTTGATGATCAGGCCGTCGTTGCCTGCGTCGACCAGGTGGGTGGCGAGCCGCTGTGCGCCGTCGAGGTCGAGTGCACCGTCCGCCGTGAAGGGCGTGACCATGGCGGTGAGGACCCGCCCGAAGGGGGTCTGCGGAGTGGAGGTCGGAGCCATGGGTAACACGCTACTCGCTGCTCAAGGCGGGGTCTGCCCTCGGGGGGCGGTAAAAGTCATGACAAAGGTGGAGCCCGGCACTGCCTGCTCGGGGGTTCAAGCAGTGCCGGGTCCGTTTGATCAGGCTAGATGAACTTCTCTAAATGCCGCAATACGGACACCTCGCGAGGCTGACCCGTACATCTGTGCCCGAACGGGGAACGCGGGTGCGTTACGGAGCCACACGGCCGTTCGCATTGAAGGCCGCGTACGTGAGCGGCATGAGCTTGGCCCACTCGGCCTCCATCTTCTCGCCGACCATCTCGATCTCCCGCTGCGGGAAGGACGGGACCTTGGCCAGCTCGTGCTGGGTGCGCAGGCCGAGGAAGTGCATCAGCGAGCGGGCGTTGCAAGTGGCGTACATCGAGGAGAAGAGGCCGACGGGGAGGACCGCGCGGGCGACCTCGCGGGCGACGCCGGCGGCGAGCATCTCCTGGTAGGCCTCGTAGGCCTGGCGGTAGGAGTCCTCCATCGTGCGGGAGACCAGCTCCTGCTGGGCCTCGGTGCCCTCGACGAAGACGTACTTGCCGGGGCGGCCCTCCTGGACGAGCTTGCGGTCGGCGCCGGGGATGTAGAAGACGGGCTGGAGCTCCCGGTAGCGGCCGGACTCCTCGTTGTACGACCAGCCCACGCGGTGCCGCATGAACTCGCGGAAGACGAAGATCGGGGCGCTGATGAAGAAGGTCATCGAGTTGTGCTCGAACGGGCTGCCGTGCCGGTCACGCATCAGGTAGTTGATGAGGCCCTTGGAGCGCTCGGGGTCCTTCTGGAGCTCCTCCAGGGACTGCTCACCGGCGGTGGAGACGCGGGCGGCCCACAGGACGTCGGAGTCGGCCGCGGTGTGCTTGACCAGCTCGACGCTGATGTCGGTGCGGAAGCTGGGCTTGAGGTCGTCGGCGGGGGTGTCGGTCACGGCTCGGAGGGTCCTTCCATCACTTCTCTCGGGCGGCGCCCACTCTACGACCCGGCACTGACATCGGGGCGTTCGGTGCCGGGACGCGACATCTTCGGCGAAGTTCTGTGAATTCGGGGCATCAGGGCACCTTTTCGGGCACTCGTGCGTCTGTATCAACAAGAGTCACTTATTCGAGTATCCGAGCTTGAAAGGAGCGTCCACCCGATGTTCCGTCGGCGTGAGCCCGTCCCGTTCGCCTTCGTCGCCGAGGCCGACAGGTTCCGCAGCAATGTCACTCCCCCGCCTCGGGAGAAGGCCTCCGTGGCGGAGATGGCCGGGCGTTGGCTCCTGGGCGTCACCATCGTCGCCGCGCTGGTGGGGTCCCTGGTGCTAGGGATGCCGGCGCTGACGCTCGATCACTCCTCCAACGGCACTCAGGAGTCACAGGCGTCCCAAGGACACTGACTCATCCAGGCCCCCTGAGGTGGCTCATGGAGACATCCGGCGGATAGCCTCACCGGGCACAGCCCACACATGGACGAGTGAGGACCAGCCGTGCCCCTGCCCTTCCTGACGGCCGACCGCGCGTACGAGACAGCCGACGATGCCGCGCTGCCCTTCGACGACCGCGAGCACTGGCGGCGCCCCTATCGCCCTGGGCCCTACCGGGTGGGCGCGGCGGCGCTCCTGCTGCTCCTCGCCTCGTACGTACTGTTCGCGGCGGTCATCATCGCCCTCACGGGATCCGTGTCCGAGGGCGGTGCGGTCTTCGGCGGTGCGCTCGCCATCATCGCCGTCGCGCTGCGGTTGCTGCGCGTGGGCGTGTGGGTGAACGCCCGCGGCGTGCGGCACGTGGGGTTCTTCCTGACCCGTACGGTGCGCTGGGAGCGGGTCGTCGCCGTGCGGACGGTGCAGCAGCCGGTGCGCTGGCTGGGGCTGCCGCGCACGGTGCAGGGGCAGGCGCTGACGGTCGTACGCAATGACCGGGCGGCTGAGGACACTTCGCTGCTGTTGACCACGCACAACGCGGACTTCCTGGGGCGGCCGGACGCGTTCGACCGGGCGGCCGACTCGGTGGAGGCGTGGGGCGCGGAGTATCAGCGCGGCGCCTGACACTCCGGTTGCGGCGACCACCCCGCGGCGACCGCAACCGTCAATTGAGGAACCACGACGGCGATCAGCCAGCTCCGCGAGAGCGGCGCCGGTTTAGGCGCAAAAAGCGGTCAGGCCTGGAGCGGCTTTCCGTCGTGCAGGGCGATCGCTTGCTGCATCGCCTTGCGGGCGCGCGGGGTGTCGCGGGCGTCCTGGTAGGCGACGGCCAGGCGGAACCAGTTCCGCCAGTCGTCGGGAGCGTCCTCGGTCTCGGCCTTGCGCTTGGCGAAGACCTCGTCGGCCGAGTCGCGGTCGATGCGGCCGCTGGGGGTGCGCTTCAACTCGTCGACGGGGAGGCCGCCCTCGGCGTCGAGCTCCGCGGCGAGGGCGTTGGCCTTGCGGACGAACTGGGTGTTCTTCCACAGGAACCACACGCCGATGACCGGCAGGATCAGCACCGCCACCCCGAAGGTGACGGTGAGGAGCGTGCCGGTCTGGATGAGCATGACGCCACGGCTGCCGACCAGGACGAAGTAGAAGACCAGGACGGCGGCCGTTATGGCGTAGGACAGCTTGGCGCGCATGGTGTCGTCAGCCCAGGTCCAGGAAGTGTTCCAGGCCGAAGGTGACGCCCGGGGTGGTCACCACGCGGCGGGCGCCCAGCAGGATGCCCGGCATGAAGCTGCTGTGGTGGAGCGAGTCGTGGCGGATGGTCAGCGTCTCGCCCTCGCCGCCCAGGAGGACCTCCTGGTGGGCCAGCAGGCCCCGGAGGCGGACGGAGTGGACGGGGATGCCGTCGACATCCGCGCCGCGGGCGCCCTCCAGGGCCGTCTCGGTGGCGTCCGGTGCCTGAGCCGTGCCCGCTGCCCGCCTGGCCTCGGCGATGAGCTGGGCCGTGCGGGTCGCCGTACCGCTCGGGGCGTCGACCTTCTTCGGGTGGTGGAGTTCGACGACCTCCACCGACTCGAAGTAGGGGGCGGCGATCTGCGCGAACTTCATGTTGAGGACGGCCCCGATGGAGAAGTTGGGCGCGATGAGGACGCCCGTCTCCGGGGAGGCTGCCAGCCAGCCGTTCAGCTGGGCGAGGCGCTCGTCGGTCCAGCCCGTCGTACCGACGACGGCGTGGATGCCGTGGCCGACGCAGTACTCCAGGTTGGCCATCACCGAGTCCGGCGTGGTCAGTTCGACGGCGACCTGGGCGCCGGTCTCGGCGAGCGTCTCCAGCTTGTCGCCCCGGCTCAGGGCGGCGACCAGCTCCATGTCCTCGGCGGCCTCGACGGCCTTGACCGCCTCGGAACCGATCCGGCCCTTGGCACCGAGGACCGCCACGCGCAGCTTGCTCATCACTTGCTTCCTTAAAGACGCTTTCCGAAAAGACGCCGACCTGAGACCGGCGGGATCCGGCCGGGTCCGGCGGGGTTACGCCACTGCCTCGTGCAGCCGCGACGCCTGCTTGTCCTTGAGCGGGCCGATGACCGACAGCGAGGGCCGCTGCCCCAGGATGTCGCGGGCGACCGCGCGGACGTCGTCCGGGGTGACCGAGGCTATCCGGGTCAGCATGTCGTCGACGGACATCTGCTCGCCCCAGCACAGCTCACTCTTGCCGATGCGGTTCATGAGCGCACCGGTGTCCTCCAGGCCGAGGACGGTGGAACCGCGGAGCTGGCCGATGGCGCGGGCGATCTCGTCGTCGCTCAGGCCGTGCTCGGCGACTTGGTCGAGTTCGTCGCGGCAGATCTTCAGCACGTCGTGGACCTGGGACGGCCGGCAGCCGGCGTACACGCCGAAGAGGCCGCAGTCGGCGAAGCCGGAGGTGTACGAGTACACGCTGTAGGCCAGACCGCGCTTCTCGCGGACCTCCTGGAACAGACGGGAGGACATGCCGCCGCCCAGTGCCGTGTTGAGCACGCCCAGCGCCCAGCGGCGCTCGTCCGTGCGGGCCAGGCCCGGCATACCGAGGACGACATGCGCCTGCTCGGTCTTGCGGCCGAGCAGTTCGACGCGGCCCGAGGTGCGGATCGTACGGCGGCCGTGGCGCGGGGATATGGGGCTCGCCTCGGCGTTCTTGAAGGCGCCCGCCTTCTCGAAGGCCGCGCGGACCTGCCGTACGACCTTGTTGTGGTCGATGTTGCCCGCGGCGGCCACGACCAGGTGGGTCGGGTCGTAGTGCTTCTTGTAGAAGCGGCGGATGCGGTCGGCCGTCAGGGCGTTGACGGTGTCGACCGTGCCGAGGACCGGGCGGCCGAGGGGGTTGTCGCCGAACATGGTGTGCGCGAACAGGTCGTGCACGCAGTCGCCCGGGTCGTCCTCGGTCATGGCGATCTCTTCGAGGATCGCGCCGCGCTCGACGTTGACGTCCTCTTCGAGGATCAGCGAGCCGGTCAGCATGTCGCAGACGACGTCGATGGCGAGCGGGAGGTCGCTGTCGAGCACGCGTGCGTAGTAGCACGTGTACTCCTTCGCCGTGAACGCGTTCATCTCGCCGCCGACGGCGTCGAGCGCCGAGGAGATGTCCAGGGCCGACCTGCGCGTCGTGCCCTTGAAGAGCAGGTGCTCCAGGTAGTGCGTGGCGCCGTTCAGGGACGGCGTCTCGTCGCGGGAGCCGACGTGGGCCCAGATGCCGAAGGTCGCGGAGCGGACCGACGGCAGGGTCTCGGTGACGATGCGCAGGCCGCCCGGGAGGGTGGTCTTGCGGACCGTGCCGATGCCGTTCTCGCCCTTGATCAGGGTTTGGGTACGGGCGACGGCCCGCGCCTCCGAGGAGGTGCGGGCCGTCGCCGTGGAGCTACTCGACGTCACTTGTCGGTGTCGTCCTTCTGGTCGTCAGCCGACTCCTCGCCCTCGATCACGGGGATCAGGGAGAGCTTGCCGCGGGAGTCGATCTCGGCGATCTCGACCTGGACCTTCTGGCCCACGCCGACGACGTCCTCGACGTTCTCCACGCGCTTGCCGCCGGCGAGCTTGCGGATCTGCGAGATGTGCAGCAGACCGTCCTTGCCCGGGAGCAGCGAGACGAACGCGCCGAAGGTGGTGGTCTTGACGACCGTACCCAGGTAGCGCTCGCCGACCTCCGGCATGGTCGGGTTGGCGATGCCGTTGATCGTGGCGCGGGCGGCCTCGGCGGCCGGGCCGTCGGCGGCACCGATGTAGATGGTGCCGTCGTCCTCGATCGTGATCTCGGCGCCGGTGTCCTCCTGGATCTGGTTGATCATCTTGCCCTTGGGGCCGATGACCTCACCGATCTTGTCCACGGGGATCTTGACGGTGATGATCCGCGGGGCGTTCGGGGACATCTCGTCCGGCGTGTCGATCGCTTCCATCATCACGTCGAGGATGTGGAGGCGGGCGTCACGGGCCTGCTTGAGAGCGGCGGCCAGGACGGAGGCGGGAATGCCGTCCAGCTTGGTGTCGAGCTGGAGGGCGGTCACGAACTCCTTCGTGCCGGCGACCTTGAAGTCCATGTCGCCGAAGGCGTCCTCCGCACCGAGGATGTCGGTGAGGGTGACGTAGTGCGTCTCGCCGTCGATCTCCTGGGAGATCAGACCCATGGCGATACCGGCGACGGGGGCCTTCAGCGGCACACCGGCGTTCAGCAGCGACATGGTGGAGGCGCAGACCGAGCCCATGGACGTCGAGCCGTTGGAGCTCAGCGCCTCGGAGACCTGGCGGATCGCGTAGGGGAACTCCTCGCGCGTCGGCAGGACCGGGACCAGGGCGCGCTCGGCGAGAGCGCCGTGGCCGATCTCGCGGCGCTTCGGGGAGCCGACGCGGCCGGTCTCGCCGGTGGAGTACGGCGGGAAGTTGTAGTTGTGCATGTAGCGCTTGCGCGTCACCGGCGACAGGGTGTCCAGCTGCTGCTCCATGCGGAGCATGTTGAGGGTGGTGACGCCCAGGATCTGGGTCTCGCCACGCTCGAACACCGCGGAGCCGTGCACGCGCGGGATGGCCTCGACCTCGGCGGCGAGCGTACGGATGTCCGTGACGCCACGGCCGTCGATGCGCTTCTTCTCCTTGATCACGCGCTCGCGGACGAGCTGCTTGGTCAGGGAGCGGTACGCGGCGGAGATCTCCTTCTCGCGGCCCTCGAACTCCGGCAGGAGCTTCTCGGCGGCGAGCGCCTTGACGCGGTCCAGCTCGGACTCGCGCTCCTGCTTGCCGGCGATGGTCAGCGCGGAGGCGAGCTCCGGGCGGACGGCGGCGGTGAGCGCCTCCAGGACGTCGTCCTGGTAGTCGAGGAAGATCGGGAACTCGCCGGTCGGCTTGGCGGCCTTGGCGGCGAGGTCGGCCTGGGCCTTGCAGAGCACCTTGATGAAGGGCTTCGCGGCTTCCAGACCGGCGGCGACGACCTCCTCGGTCGGCGCCTCGGCGCCGCCCTTGACCAGCTGGATGGTCTTCTCGGTGGCCTCGGCCTCGACCATCATGATCGCGACGTCGCCGTCCTCCAGGGTGCGGCCCGCGACGACCATGTCGAAGACGGCGTCCTCGAGCTCGGAGTGCGTCGGGAAGGCCACCCACTGGCCGTTGATCAGCGCGACGCGGACGCCGCCGATCGGGCCGGAGAAGGGCAGACCGGCCAGCTGGGTGGACGCGGAGGCGGCGTTGATCGCCACGACGTCGTACAGGTGGTCGGGGTTGAGCGCCATGATCGTGGCGACGACCTGGATCTCGTTGCGCAGGCCCTTCTTGAAGGACGGGCGCAGCGGGCGGTCGATGAGGCGGCAGGTGAGGATCGCGTCCTCGGACGGCCGGCCCTCACGGCGGAAGAAGGAACCCGGGATCTTGCCGGCGGCGTACATCCGCTCCTCGACGTCCACCGTGAGGGGGAAGAAGTCGAGCTGGTCCTTGGGGTTCTTGGAGGCGGTGGTGGCCGACAGCACCATGGTGTCGTCGTCCAGGTACGCCACGGCGGAGCCGGCGGCCTGCTTGGCCAGGCGGCCCGTCTCGAAGCGGATGGTGCGGGTGCCGAAGGAGCCGTTGTCGATGACGGCCTCGGCGTAGTGGGTCTCGTTCTCCACTAGCGATTTCTCCGTTACTTTTCGTCTGTTTCGTCTTTTGTCCCGCTCCGCCCGTGTGGCGGGGGGACGTGGCGGAGAAGCGCGCCGTCCGTTGCGGGCCGGTCTTCGATCGAAGCACCCGGGTTCGCAAAGCCCGGGGGCCACTACCGAGGACCGGCGGCGGCGAGGTGCACTTCTCCTCGTGGTACTGCGTGTACTGCGTTGGTACTGCGTTGTGCTACCACACTACAAAGTAGGTGTGACACTCCGCACGTTCCCGCACATACGGCTTGCCTACGGGCTCACTTTCCGTACGTACGGCAAAGGGAGCGGCCCCCGATCGTTTCGGGAACCGCCCCCTTCATGCGTCTTACTTGGCGCCCGCCGCACCACGGCGGATGCCGAGGCGGTCGACCAGCGTACGGAAACGCTGGATGTCCTTCTTCGCCAGGTACTGGAGAAGGCGGCGGCGCTGACCGACCAGGATCAGCAGACCACGACGGGAGTGGTGGTCGTGCTTGTGGGTCTTGAGGTGCTCGGTCAGGTCCGAGATCCGGCGGGACAGCATGGCGACCTGGACCTCGGGGGAGCCGGTGTCGCCCTCCTTCTGGCCGAACTCGGCGATGATCTGCTTCTTCGTAGCGGCGTCGAGCGACACGCGTACTCCTCGTAGTCTTTGAGTGGCCACCGAGTGCCCCCGGTCTTTGTCTCGGGGGAGCTTCCGTTACTCGGGAGGCGGGGATCCGCTGGGCGCGGCCTCCAGGATCCTCTGGGGACTCCGGGGGTGCGTACACAAACGGCCGTCGACCAGGGTACCAGGCAAAGGCGGAGGTGTTCGCCCCGGTTCCCGAAGCACCCCGACGGGGCACAGGGGGCCACTAGGGTGAGCGCCGGATCGTGATCACACGGCATCGCACGACGTCGGGAAGGGGTCGCCGGGACATGGCGGAGACGGCAGACGAGATCAAGGCGCGCAAGGAGCGGGAGCGGGACGAGCTCTACGCCCTGGACATCTCGGGCGTCGAATGGCACAGCGCGCCGGGTACCGAGGAGCACGAGGAGCGGGTCGAGATCGCGTATCTGCCCGAGGGCGCCGTGGCCATGCGGTCCTCGCTGGATCCGGACACCGTGCTGCGGTACACGGAGGCGGAGTGGACGGCGTTCGTGCTGGGGGCGCGGGACGGGGAGTTCGACATCGAGCCGGCGCCGGGGTCGCAAGACGCGGGGTGACGGTGAGGGGCGGTACGCACGCGCGTGCCGTGAGTCGTGGACAAGGGGCGGTACGCGTGCGTGCCGCCCCTCTTCGTTGCCTCCGCCCCAGCGCCTCGGCTCTCGTCGCTGCCGTCTCAGTGCTTCAGCCCGGCGCTCCCGACCGCGAGCGCCATCAGCACCGGGTCGGTCGGGTACTTGTCGTCGGCGGCCAGTTCCCGCTTCCCGAAGAAGACCCGGCCCTTCTCGTAGAGGATGTCCGACTGCTCCGGGTCGCTGAGCTCGCCGTCGTCGTCCTCGGGGAGGGTGAAGAGGAGCAGCGGGGTCTCCTGGTCCGTCGCCGGGTTCCAGCGCACGACGGCGGCCGGAGCGACCGCACCCGCGCCGCGTCGGTAGATCAGGAGGTCGTCGCCGCTCATCCGCAGCGGATGGACCTTCTGGAGCTCACGCCCGTCGAACTTGCCGGTCGTCCTGCCCGTGGCCAGGTCGAACGCCACGATCCAGTCCGACGGCTCACCGGCGGCGATGTTCTCGTCGCTGGTGACGAAGGCCCGGGTGCGTCCGACGACCACGCCGTCGCACGCCTCGTACTCGCCGAAGAACGACAGTCCGAAATATCGCTCGCCGCACTTCGCCTCGTAGCCGTTCAGGGCGATCGTCGTACGGTGTCTGCCCTCGCCGTCGAGCGAGATCAGGTCGGTCACCTCGCTGTCCCCCGCCGCGACGGCGAGCACCGGCGGATCGGACGACGGCAGGTAGACGGTCTGGACACCGCTCGCGACCCTGTACGTCCACCGCGCCTTGCCCGTGCGCGGGTCCAGCTCCTGCACCTGGAAGGTGACGTCCGGCAGTGAGCCGCAGCTGAGCAGGGACAGCAGCGCGCGGCCGCCGGCGAGGGCCTTGTCCTCGCACTTGGAGCCGAGGGTGCTGTTCCAGAGCTGCTTGCCGGACTTCATGTCGTACGCCACCGACCCCTGTCCCCAGGCCACGGCGACCACACCCTTCGTCAGGGTGAGGTTGGTGGTGGTGACGAAGGCGGACCCGGCCCCGGGCATCTTCTTCTGCCACAGCTTCTTGCCGGTGTCGAGGTCGAAGAAGACCACCCGGTCGCAGACGCCCTCCTTCTCCGACCCCGCGGGCTGCGGAGGCTGGACGACGACGGCGGTACGGCCGTCCGCCGTGACGTGTCGGCTGGTGGCGCAGATGTGGCCGTCGAGCTTGCGGGTCCATGCCTTCTCGTCGGCGTCGAGGGCGATGTCGTAGCCCTCGAGGCGGTCGGCGACGCCCTTGACCATGACCTTGTCGGTGGCCCAGGTGCCGGGCGCGTAGCGCGGTTTGGCGTCGTTGGTCTTGGCGAGGTTCCCCTCGTCGTGCTCGATCATCAGCAGGCCCTCGGGCGAGACGGGGGCCCGCTCGGTCGTCTCCCTGATGTCGTCCGGGCTCTGGACGAGGGACTGCTCGGCGTCGGCGGGAGCGCTGTCGCCCCCGGACGCGAGCAGCCACCCGCCTCCGCCCAGCGCGACCGCCGCGATGACCGCCACGGCACCCAGCAGTTTCGTACGGCGACGCCTGCGGGCGGTGTCGGCCGCGAGTGCGGATTGGGTGTAGATCGAGGGAGGCGGGCCGAAGCTCACGCGAAGGAATCCCTTCTGCTTCTGTCAGGAAAGATGACCGGATCGGGTTCGCGTTTCGATGATCGAATCGGCCCCACTATCCCGGTCGGCCGGTGCCGGGCGGGGGTGGGGGTCGGGCCGGGGTGGGCCGCCGCGTGCCCCAACGGCCTTGCGGGGCACGGGGCTTCGGAGATCCGCGCGGCTGTTTCCCTCACCTTCCGTTTGTGTTCGGCGTGTTCACGAACATCGCCCTCTTTCGTCACGAATGCGAAAGCTGTGTACGCCACTTCTGGGCAGGTTGTGACGCAGCGGACGTGCGCTCGGGGGTGGACGGGCCTGCCGGGGTGGGGCTTGTGGTGATTAGGCTGGTACCTGGCGCGACGCCAGACCCGTGGACCGGGCGTCGGCGTCCGAGGGGGAGAGCCGGTGGATCGGACGACCTCGCACGACTTCGAACGACTAGAAGACGACAAGAGAAGGTCGCCCCTAGCACGGTATGAGGGTGCTCGACCACACCAGGAGGAATTGTGAGCAGCGATCGGGACGGGATCCGCGGGGGCTGGGCCACACCCGGCGATGACCAGCCCGACGCCGAGTCCGCCAGCGAGATGACGGGCGAGTTCACCATCGACTACGCACCGCCCGCCTGGTACACGCAGAACGCGTCGGCGGGCTCGGGCGACGGGGCGAAGGCGGGGGGTCCGACGGGCTCGACCGGATCACCGGACGCTTCCGCTCCTTCCGGCACTTCCGGCACTTCCGGCCCTTCTGGTACGGCGGGTTCGGGCGCGGCCGGTGCGCCGGGTTCCGGTGTCTCCGGTACGCCCGCTGCCTCGCCGTCCGCCGCGGACTGGTCCTCTTCCTCGCTGCCCGGGCTGACGCCTCCGGCGCATTCGCGTCCGCAAGGTTCCACCACAGGGCCTGGGGCGCCGTTCACGCCGCCGGCTCCTGGTCCGGGGGCTCCTTTCACTCCTCCCGCGCCTGGTCCGGGGGCGCCGTTCACTCCTCCTGCAGCTGGTCCCGGGGCGCCTTTCACTCCTCCTGCGGCCGGCCCGGGAGCACCGTTCACGCCTCCCGCGCCGCCTGCAGCCGGGCCGGGGGCTGCGTTCACGCCTCCGGCGCCGAGTCCCGGGGCGCCCTTCCAGCCGCCTGCGTCGGCGCCCGCGCCGTCGGGTGAGGGGGCGGGGGCTGTGCCCAGGCTTCCGGTGGGGAGCGGGTTCGAGCCGCAGCCGCCGCAGCAGCAGAACGCGCAGCCACCGCAGGCAGAGGTGCCGCCGCGGGCCCAGGTGCCGGCTCCTGCGCCGGCCGCGGATGCCGCGTCGCCGACGGCCGTGCCGAACGTTCCGGGCTTCCAGTCCCAGTGGGGCGCGCCGGCTGCGCCGCCCGCGTCGTCGCCGTCGAGCTTCACGCTGCCTGCGCCCGCGAACCCGCCCGCCGCGACGGACCCCGGTTCCGTCCCTGCGGCGCCCACGAGCTTCACCCTGCCCGCGCCCGCGGCCCCGCCGGCTCCTGCGGCAGCCGAGTCCGAGTCCGAGTCGGAGTCCGAAAACGGTGACCTGGAGAGCGGCGCCACCATGCGGTTCTCCCCGGTCGCCCTGAAGCGGGAGATCGCGGAGCGCACCGCTGAGGCGGAGGCCGAGGCCGAATCGCCGTCGGTGGAGGAGGGCGGAGCGGTCATCGACTCCGACGCCGCCGGATCCGCCGAGGGTGCCGTGGTCGTGCCGGAGGCAGCTGCCGAAGAGGCCACTGCGGTCGAGGAGGACGCCGCGGTCGCCGACTCGGTGAACGACTCCGTCACCGACGACGAGGACGTCCCGGAGACGGTCGGTACGGGCGCCGACGACGAAGACGTCCCGGACGTGGTGGAGACGGACGTCGAGGCGCTCGCTGGTACCGCCGAGGAGGCTCCTGAGGCTCCGGCGGAGAGCGCCCCGTCGGTCCAGGACGCCGACAGCGACGACTCGGCGCTCTCGGCGGCCGAGCCGGAGGACACCGCTTCCGACGAGGAGACCGAGCCGGAGGGGGCGGCGCTTCAGGACGCCGGTTCCGGGGATGCGGCTCCTGTGGATGCCGGTTCTGTCGATGCCGGTTCCGTGGATGTCGGTTCTGTCGATGCGAGTGCCGCGGGCACCGAGCCGACGGACACCGAGTCGACGGACGCTACAGCGTCGGACGCGGAGGCCTCGGACGCGGAGGCCTCGGACGCCGAGCCCGTGGACGCGGTACCCGTCGGCACGGAACCGGCAGACGCCGTCCCGGCAGACGCCGAGCCGACCGACGCCGTACCCGCTGACGCGGCCCCCACCGACGCCGAGCCGGCGGACGCCGTACCCGCTGACGCCACCCCCGAGGACAGCGTCCCCCAGGACGCCGTTCCCCAGGACGCACCGCCCGCCTGGGCTCCCCCGCCGGCGCCGCAGGGTGGGATGCCGCCGTTGCCGCCGTCGTACCAGCCCGCCGCGCCCGCGCCCGCGGCGCAGTGGCCGGCGCAGCAGCCGGGCCCGGGGGCGGCCGTGCCGCAGCCCGCGGCCGCGCAGGCCGAGCCCCCCGTACCGCAGCAGCAGCCGCCGTTCCAGCCGCAGGCACCGCAACCCGCGCCCGCCGCCTGGAACCCGCCGGCCATGCCCCCGACCGCACCCCAGCCCGGCACCCCGGCCCCGGCAGCCCAACAGCCGCCCGCCGCACCGAACGCCCAGGGCGGATACGGCTTCCCCCAGCAGGGTGCAGCCCAGCCCACCCCTGGAACCGCACAGCCCCCGGCGCCCGACGCCCAGGCCGGCTACGGCTTCCCGCACCCCGGCGCGGCCCAGCCCGCCCCCACCCCGGGAATCCCGCACCCCCCGGCCCCCAACGCCCAAGGCGGATACGGCTTCCCCAACCCGGGCACGCCTGGCGCCCCGAACGGCCAGCCGGCCCCCGCCCCCGAGGCCCCTCAGCCTGCGAACGCCCAGGGCGGTTACGGCTTCCCGCAGCAGGGCACGGCTCAGCCGCAGCCCCCGGTTCCCAACCCGCAGGGCGGATACGGCTTCCCGCAACAGGGCGCAGCAGCCCAGCCGCAGCCCCCGGCCCCTGACCCGCAGGGCGGATACGGCTTCCCGCAGCCCGGCGCTCAGGCCCCCGTACCCGGCGCTCCGGGCGGCAACGGCACCCCCGCCGCCCAGCCGGCCCCCGCGCCCGGCTACGGCTTCCCGCACCCGGCCGCCCCCAACGCCCCGCAGGCGCCCGCCCCCGGCGGTTACGGCTTCCCCCAGCAGCCCCAGCCCGGGGCACCGCAGGCCCAGCCCGACGGTCAGCCCCCGGCGGCCGCCCCGCAGGGATTCGCGCCGCAAGCCCCTCAGGCGCCCCAGCCTCCCATCGACCCCCGCACCGGTGCCGCCTGGCCGCAGCCCATCCAGCACGACCAGCGGCAGATGACCAACCCCGGTGCCGCGCCGCTCGGTTACACCGCTGCCGTGGAGCTGTCGTCGGACCGGCTGCTGAACAACAAGAAGCAGAAGGCGAAGAGCGGACGGCCGGCGGCGCAGCAGTCCCGTTTCAAGATCGGCGGGAAGAAGGAAGAGGCCGAGCGGCAGCGGAAGTTGGAGCTGATCCGGACGCCCGTGCTGTCGTGCTACCGGATCGCGGTCATCAGCCTCAAGGGCGGTGTCGGCAAGACGACCACGACGACCGCGCTCGGCTCGACCCTGGCCACGGAGCGGCAGGACAAGATCCTCGCGATCGACGCCAACCCCGACGCCGGTACGCTCGGGCGGCGCGTGCGTCGGGAGACCGGGGCCACGATCCGTGACCTCGTCCAGGCGATCCCGTACCTCAACTCGTACATGGACATCCGCCGGTTCACGTCCCAGGCGCCGTCCGGGCTCGAGATCATCGCGAACGACGTCGACCCGGCCGTGTCCACGACCTTCAACGACGAGGACTACCGGCGCGCCATCGACGTGCTGGGCAAGCAGTATCCGGTCATCCTGACCGACTCCGGTACCGGGCTGCTGTACTCCGCGATGCGCGGTGTGCTCGACCTCGCCGACCAGCTCATCATCATCTCCACCCCATCCGTCGACGGTGCCTCCAGCGCCAGTACGACGCTGGACTGGCTGTCCGCGCACGGGTACGCCGATCTCGTCTCGCGGTCCATCACCGTCATCTCCGGTGTCCGCGAGACCGGCAAGATGATCAAGGTGGAGGACATCGTCAGCCACTTCGAGACGCGTTGCCGGGGTGTGGTCGTCGTCCCGTTCGACGAGCATCTCGCCGCCGGTGCCGAGGTCGACCTCGACATGATGCGGCCGAAGGTGCGGGAGTCGTACTTCAACCTCGCCGCGATGGTCGCCGAGGACTTCGTACGGCACCAGCAGATGCACGGCCTGTGGACCAGCGACGGCAACCCGCCCCCGGTGGCGGCCCCGCCGATGCCCGGTCAGCAGATGCCGGGGCAGCAGGTGCCCGGCCAGCCCGTCCCCGGGCAGCCGTACCCGCAGCAGGGCTACCCCCAGCAGCAGCCCCCGCCGCAGCCCGGCCAGCCGTACGCCCCTCAGCCGGGTCAGCAGCCGTACCCGCCGCAGCAGGGACAGCCGTATCCGCCGCAGCAGGGTCACCCCCAGCAGCACCCTCAGCAGCCCGGGCAGCCCTACCCGCCCGCGGCTCCCCCGCAGCAGTAGCCCGTACGACCGAAGGGCGGCCGGTGCCCATCAGCACCGGCCGCCCTTCGGCGTCGTGAGGGAGGAGCAGCGGCTACCGGGCCGCCGCCACCAGTTCCCGGCACCGCTTGACGTCCTCCGCGATCTGCACCAGAAGGGCCTCCAGCGACTCGAACTTCGCCTGGCCGCGGACGAAGGCGAGGAAGTCGACGGCCACGTGCAGGCCGTAGAGGTCCAGGCCCACGCGGTCGATGGCGTACGCCTCCACCGTGCGCTCGGTGCCGTCGAACTGCGGGTTCGTGCCGACGGAGATCGCGGCCGGCATGGCCTCGCCCTGGACGTGGAGCCAGCCGGCGTAGACGCCGTCGGCGGGGATGGCGGTGTGCGGGAGGGTCTCGACGTTGGCCGTCGGGAAGCCCATCTCGCGGCCGCGCTGGGCGCCGCGGACGACCACGCCCTCCACCCGGTGCGGACGGCCCAGGATCTCTCCGGCACCCTCCAGGTCGCCCTCGGCCACCAGACGGCGGGTGAGGGTCGAGGAGAACGGCTCGCCGCCGCCCGCCGCCCCCGACACGAACAGGTCGACGACCTCGACCTCGAAGTCGTAGGTCTTGCCCTGCTCGGCGAGGAACTCCACGTTGCCCGCGGCCTTGTGGCCGAAGCGGAAGTTGGGGCCCTCGACGACCGCCTTGGCGTGCAGTTTGTCGACGAGGACCTTGACGACGAACTCGGCGGGAGAGAGTTTCGAGAACTCCGTCGTGAAGGGGAGGATCAGGACCGCGTCCACGCCCAGTTCGGCCATGAGTTCGGCGCGGCGGTGGTGCGGGGCCAGCAGCGGGGGGTGACTGCCGGGGCGGACGACCTCGCTGGGGTGCGGGTCGAAGGTGACGACGACCGAGGGAACGCCCAGCTCACGGGCGCGTTCCACGGCATGCCGGATGATCAGCTGGTGTCCGCGGTGGACTCCGTCGTAGGAGCCGATGGTGACGACGCTGCGTCCCCAGTCCTCGGGGATGTCCTCCAAGCCACGCCAGCGCTGCACTGTGACCGCTCCTCGTCGAACCTGTGTCCGTATATACGGCTGACCTCTTACGCAGGTCTAAGGGTGCCATGCCGCGTCCCTCCGGCCCGCATCGGCATGGGGGCTGTGACCCGGCCCACGTACGGGTGACGCCGTCGAGCGGCTATGCGGGGACCCGCACACCCGCCAGGTTCTCGATCATCCGGCGCGTGCTCGGACCGACGACCGCCGCCCACTCCTGCGGAGCGTCCGTCAGCCAGCCCGCCACCTGCGCGGCGAAGCCCTGCACCTGACGGCCCAGATCGACGAGCGAGCGGTCGAAACGGGCCGCGCCGTCCGGAGTGCGCACGAGGAGGAGACCGGTGCGGTGGACGAGGTCGCGCAGACCTTCGTCGGGGTGGCGGGCGGCGGCGTGGAGCAGCGCGTCGAGGACGACCGGCGCATGCTCGTGCCTCAGCAGGAATTCGAGCAGTTCTCGACGCAACGGGCGGGAGTCCGGGGTGCCGGGGGCGGTGAGTACGGCGGCCAGGGCAACCCGTACCTCCTCGGGCGCACCGTCCAGGAGGCCCGTCACCAGCGGGAAGAGCACCGAGCGCGCCCCCGGCCCCTGGTCGAGGCGCCGGTCGACGTACGCGGCCACGTCCGCCGCGGTCTCCGGACGCTGCTCCACCGCCTCCCGCACGAGTACGGCGATCCGCCGGGCCGGTGTGGGTGTCGTGACGTCGGCGAGCGTGCGCAGCGCCTCTCCGGCGCCGGGGCGGCGCAACCGTGCTCGGAACGCGTCGAGGACCGGCTCCGGGTGCGTGGCCAGGGCCGCGACCAGCGCGCTCGGCGGGAACTGCGGGTCGCCCGCCATGAAGTGGCCCAGCGCCTGCGGGAGATGGCGGGCCCGCGTGTGGGGATCGCGGACGAGGAGGGCGAGCGCGCCGCCGTGCAGGGTGCAGTCGGCGGGGCGGGCGAGAAGCGTGAGGGCGGCATAACGGAGGAGTTCGCGATCGGCCTCCGTGGTCACGTGCGGGGCCGCGCGCAGGCCGTACGCCACGGCGGCCACCCTGCGGTCCGGCCGTTCGTCGTGCGCCCAGCGGTCCACCGCCCGGCACACCGCGGACGGCTCGTCCTCCGCGAGCACGGCCAGCAGTTCGTCGGCCCGGCGGTGCGCACAGTCGACCAGCACCTCGGTCAGGTCGTCGAGCGCCAGCTGACGGTGGGTGTGCAGCAGCGCCTGCGCGGCCCTGGCGACCGTCGCGTGCGGGGTGGCGGGGAGCGGGCGCTCGTCGTCGAACCAGCGGGTGAGGTGAGGTTGTACGGCGGTGGGATCGGCGGCGAGGAGCCGGGAGGCGGCGTCCAGGAAACGGGGGGCGGTGTCGTGTGCGGGGCCGTCGGCGAGGACCAGACGGCGGAAGAGGTCGAGGAGGGACACGGAAGGCAGGGGGAGGGCCAGCCAGAAGTCGGGGGTGAACTCGGTGGAGAGGGGGCGGGGTCGGGTGGGGTCTTGGGGGTGGTTCTGGGGTTGGGGTTGAGGTCGGAGGTGGCTTTGGGGTTGGGGGGCTGTGGGGTCCTGGGGCCGGGGCGTGGCGGGGTACTGGGTCCGTTCCCGGCGGCGCCAGTCCGCCACCCGGTCCGCCAGCAGGCGCAGCACGCCCGTGTACGGCGTCGCGTCCGGTACCCGGCGCAGGGACTCGGTCAGCAGGCGGGCCGCCCACCAGGAGTCCGGGTCGGCGTCCAGGGCCTGGATCAGCTCCTCCAGGCGGAGGGCCAGTCGGGGGGTGCCGTGCTGGCGGGCCAGGAGGAGCAGGGACTGGATGACCGGGCCGATGCGGTGGTGCGGCACCGGCAAGGGGTGCGGGGTACGACGGTGGACCAGGGCGCGCAACGCCTCGTCCAGGTCCAGGTGCATGCCCTGGATCCAGTCGGCGAGCTCCTCGTGGGCGAAGCGGTAGCCGTTGCCGGCAGGGACGAGGAGGCCTTCGGTGAGGACGGCGGACGCCCAGCCGGTGCCGCCGCCGAGCCGTGCGGGGGCCTGGCCCCAGGGGAACACCGCCTCGAAGGACTCCCGGTCCAGCTCGCCCTGGCCCGGGCCGAGGCTGCGGCGAGCCGCCTCGTGGACCTGCCCGGAGACCTTGGCCGCGAGGCGGCGTACGGCCGTGCCGCGGAGACCGTTCTCGGCGGCGAGGCGGACGGCGATGCGGAGGCACATCAGGTCCAGGTGGGCGGCGAAGACGTCGTGGCGGTCGATGCGGGGGCCGGGGGCGCCGATGTCGGTGCCGGTGTCGGGGAGGGCGGCTCGGACCTCGGAGAGGAGGCGGAGGGTGAGGGGGTGGCCTGCGTCGGTGGCGGTGAGGGTGTGTTCGGGGATGCGGTAGCGGGCGCGGGCCTCGCGGGCCTCGTCGTCGTACAGGTCTCCCAGGTGTACGCAGAGGGGAGTCTCGCCCCCGCCGCCCCTGCCCGTCCCGTCCTCCAGGGGCTGCCGCCCCTTCGACCCCGCACCCCTGGGGGCTGCGCCCCCAGACCCCCCTTCGGCCTGAACGGCCTCGTCCTCGAACTCCCCCGGAGGGGGCACCCCCGGACGGGCTGAAAGACCCGAACCTGAGAATCCCGCCCGTTCCCAGTACTCCGCCCTGCACGCCACCACCAGCCGCGCCCCCGTCTCCCCGAGCCACCTCGCCGTCCCCTCCGTCCACTCGGCCACGCGGTGGGCCAGGACGGGCGGCATCTCCTCGGGGCCGTCGAGGAGGAGCAGAAGGGGGCGGCCCGCGGCGTGCGCGAGTCGGGAAAGCCGCTCGGGGGTGACGTCTCCCAGGTCGGCGACGTACACCGACCGCGACGCCGCCACGATCCTCGCCGCCCTCGCCAGCGCCCGGCGTGCCGCGTCCGCGACGGAGGTGTCCTCGTCCTTCAGATCGGCTCCGCGCAGCCACAGAGTGGGGGCGGGGCGTGCACCCCGGTTGCGGCGGGCGGCGAGGGATGCAAGTTCGGTCGTACGGCCGCTGCCTGGCGGGCCGACGAGCGCGAGGACGGACGCCGCGCCCTGGGTGAAGGCCTCGAACTCCGCTGTCGTGGCGGCCCGTTCGACCGGTTCGACCGGGCCGAAGGCACCGGCGGGGGCCTTCCCCACGTAACCCGCCAGCGCTCCCGGCGGACCGTCCTGGCCCACCGAGGTGGCGGTCAGCTCCAGTACCCCCGCGAGGTTGAGGTCGACGCCGTACGCCGGCACGGTCGCCGCGTTCTCGGCGAGGAGGTCGGCGAGCGGGCCGTCCGGGGCCGGGAGCAGAGGGACGGCGTACCCGGCGTCGCGGCGGCCGCTCTGCAGCGCGGTGCCGAGGACGCCGAGGACCGCGCCGGTCGCGGCGTCGAGGACCGGTCCCCCGGCCGCCCCGCCGCCGAGCCGCAGCGCGTCCTGTCCGGCCGTGCCGATCGCCAACTCCAGTGCGCCGTCGAGAAGATGGAAACGGTCCGTCGCCGTGTACGTCACGGAGGCCGTGTCGAGCAACCGCGCCTCGCGCCAGCCCCCGGCGGCGATCCGCACATAGGCGCCGGTCTCGATCCGCTCCCGCACGGTCACCGGAAGCGGGTCGACGCCGAGCCCCTCCGTGCGTACGAAGGCCAGGTTCAGCTCGGGCAGCGCGGTCACCGCGTCGGCGGTCACCACGCAGTGACGGTCCTCGGCGGCGTACAGCAGGAGCCTCGGCAGCCCGTCGACCGCCTCGTGGCTGGTGATCACGGTGCCGTGGTGATCGGCGACGAATCCGGTGCCACGGGGTCGTCCGGCGAGGTCGTGGATGCGGACGAGGGCTTCATCGGGTGCACGTCCGAGAGCACCAGCGCCAGGCCCTGAACCGGAACCCGCGGGCCCCTTGCCGGAAGCCTCAGCCCACTCGTCCGCCCGCGACTCCCCGAAACGCTCCCCCACACCGGAAACCCCGGACCACCGCCCCGCACCCCAAGCCGCCGCTCGCCCCTCGGCGCCGGAAGTCGTGGTGTGTGCGCTCGTCGCGGAGCCGGCGGAACGCCCGCCCCCGCCGGGCACACCGGAGCGCCCGCCCATGTCGGAAGCCGTCGTGTCCTCACCCGCGCGTCGGCGGTCGCCCGCAGCGCGCGGGCCACGTCCCGCCATCGTCGAACCTCCCCGCCGTGCCCGTGTCCATGGGCCCGTGTTCGACGTTAGGCATGGGTTGATCGGCGGGACAGATCGCGCGGTGAACGCGCCCCCTTCCGCTCCCCCGGTTCACTCCGAGCGCCTGCCCGGTCGGGTGAATGGGCGGGGAACGTTGGATACACCCTAGGGGTGGGGGAACCGAGGGGGGACCGTGGAGCGGCGGAGTACTCCGTGACCGCCGCTCCACGGGCGGAACCTTGCGACAAGCACCTCAGCCTCAGCCGAAGACTGCCAGGCTCTTCGCCTTGCCCTTCTCTTCCTCGACCAGCGCGAGGAAACGGCCCTCCGGGTCGAAGACGGCCACGGCTCCGCGGCCCGCGTACTCGTCGGGCATCTCCAGACGTACGCCGTTGGTGAGCAGCCGGGCCCGCTTGGCGTCCACGTTCCAGCGCGGGAACGCGGCCGTGGCGGCCTCGGCGATCGGCATGACCGTCAGGTCCTTCTGCAGATCGTCCAGGGTCTTGGCGGAGTCCAGCTTGTACGGGCCCACGCGGGTGCGGCGCAGGGCGGTCAGATGGCCGCCCACTCCCAGGTCCGCGCCCAGGTCGCGGGCGAGCGCCCGGATGTACGTGCCCGACGAGCAGACCACCGAGACGACCAGGTCCAGGACCGGCGTGCCGTCCTCGGCGACCGCGTCCCGGACGTCGTACACCGCGAACGACGAGATCTTCACCGGGCGGGCCGGGATCTCGAACTCCTCGCCCTCGCGCGCCCGCTTGTAGGAGCGCACGCCGTCGATCTTGATGGCGCTGACCTTGGACGGCACCTGCATGATGTCGCCGGTCAGCTTGGCGATCCCGGCGTCGACGGCCTCTCGGGTGACCTTCGAGGCGTCTGCCGACCCCGTGATCTCGCCCTCCGCGTCGTCGGTCAGGGTCGTCTGGCCCAGGCGGATGGTGCCCAGGTACTCCTTCTCCGTGAGGGCGAGATGCCCAAGGAGCTTGGTGGCCTTCTCGACGCCGAGGACGAGCACGCCCGTCGCCATGGGGTCGAGGGTGCCGGCGTGGCCGACGCGGCGGGTCTTGGCGATCCCGCGCATCTTGGCGACCACGTCGTGCGAAGTGAAGCCCGACGGCTTGTCGACGATGACAAGCCCGTCGGGCGTCCGGTTCTTCTGGGTCATTCGGCGGAGTCGTCCTCGTCCTCGCCCGGCTTCTTGTACGGGTCGGCTTCACCGGCGTAGGTGGCGCCGGCCGAGACCTCGCGCACCTTCTCGTCGGACTGCCGCGCCTTGTCGAGGAGGTCCTCGATGGTCCGGGCGGTGTCCGGGAGGGCGTCCGCCACGAAGGTGAGGGTGGGGGTGAACTTCACGCCCGCCGCCGCACCGACCGCGGAGCGGAGCACGCCCTTGGCGCTCTCCAGACCGGCGGCCGCGGCCGCGCGCTCCTCGTCGTCCCCGTACACCGTGTAGAAGACGGTCGCCTCCCGGAGGTCACCCGTGACCCGGGTGTCCGTGATGGTGACGTGCGAGCCGAGCCGCGGGTCCTTGATCCCGCGCTGCAGCTTCTGGGCCACCACCTCCCGGATGAGGTCCGCCAGCCTCTTCGCCCGCGCGTTGTCGGCCACTGGTCCGTCTCCTTAAATGTCTTGCCTCTTGCCAAGACGTCGTCGTGCCAAGACGTCGTTCTCAGACGTCGTGCTGAGACTTCGTCGCTTCGGTCTTCGTCGCTTCAGTCTTCGTCGCTGTGGAGTCTGCGTCGAACCGAGAGCAGTTCCACCTCGGGCCGTCCGGCGACCAGCCGCTCACAGCGGTCCAGTACGTCGGAGAGGTGTCCCGTGTCCCCGGAGACCATCGCCAGCCCGATCTCGGCCCTGCGATGGAGGTCCTGATTGCCCGTCTCCGCCACGCTCACCGCGTACTTGCGCTGGAGCTCGGCCACGATCGGACGGACGAGAGAGCGTTTCTCCTTCAGCGAGTGAACGTCGCCGAGGAGCAGATCGAAGGACAGAGTCCCCACATACATGTGTGTGTCCGGATGTCCCGCCGGTTCGGGGTATGGGCGCCACGCTTCGACGCCGATACAGGAACCGTACACGCAACGGCCGGGGCCGATCGACGGAAATAACTTCCGCCGACCGGCCCCAGTCGCGTGTCAGGTCACGCGCGCGGCTTCTCGCGCATCTCGTACGTCGCGATGACGTCGTCGACCTTGATGTCGTTGAAGTTTCCGAGGTTGATACCACCCTCGTAGCCTTCGCGGATCTCGGTGACGTCGTCCTTGAAGCGACGCAGACCCTCGATGTTGAGGTTCTCCGCGATGACCTTGCCATCGCGGACGAGGCGCGCCTTGGTGTTGCGCTTGACCTCGCCGGAGCGGATGAGGACACCCGCGATGTTGCCCAGCTTGGACGACTTGAAGACCTCGCGGATCTCCGCCGTACCGAGCTCGACCTCTTCGTACTCCGGCTTGAGCATGCCCTTGAGGGCCGCCTCGATCTCCTCGATCGCCTGGTAGATGACCGAGTAGTACCGGACGTCCACACCCTCGCGCTCGGCCATCTGCGCGGCACGGCCGGCCGCACGGACGTTGAAGCCGATCACGATGGCGTCCGAGCCCATCGCCAGGTCGATGTCCGACTCCGTGACCGCACCGACGCCGCGGTGCAGGACGCGGATGTCGACCTCTTCGCCGACGTCCAGCTGGAGCAGGGAGGACTCGAGCGCCTCGACGGAACCAGAAGCGTCACCCTTGATGATGAGGTTGAGCTGCTGGACCTCGCCGGCCTTGAGCACCTTGTCCAGGTCTTCGAGGGAGACGCGGCGCGTGCGCTTGGCGAAGGCCGCGTTGCGCTCACGGGCGGCGCGCTTCTCCGCGATCTGACGGGCCGTACGGTCCTCGTCCACCACGATGAAGTTGTCGCCCGCACCCGGGACGTTGGTCAGACCCAGCACCTGGACCGGCGTGGACGGACCCGCCTCGGCGACGTTGTTGCCGTTGTCGTCGAGCATGGCGCGCACACGGCCGTAGGCGTCGCCCACGACCATCGTGTCGCCGACCCGCAGGGTGCCTCGCTGGACGAGGACCGTCGCCACGGCACCACGGCCGCGGTCGAGACGGGACTCGATGGAAATACCCTGCGCGTCCTGGTTCGGGTTGGCCCGCAGGTCGAGCGAGGCGTCCGCGGTCAGGATGACCGCTTCCAGCAGGGAGTCGATGTGCAGACCCTGCTTGGCGGAGATGTCGACGAACATGGTGTCGCCGCCGTACTCCTCGGCCACCAGGCCGTACTCGGTCAGCTGACCGCGCACCTTGGTCGGGTCCGCGCCCTCGACGTCGATCTTGTTGACCGCGACGACGATCGGGACGTCGGCCGCCTTGGCGTGGTTGAGCGCCTCGACCGTCTGCGGCATGACGCCGTCGTTGGCCGCGACGACGAGGATCGCGATGTCCGTCGACCGGGCACCACGGGCACGCATGGCGGTGAACGCCTCGTGACCCGGGGTGTCGATGAACGTGATCTTGCGCTCTTCGTCGTTGACCTCGGTCGCGACCTGGTAGGCACCGATGTGCTGGGTGATGCCGCCGGCCTCGCCCGCGATGACGTTCGTCTTGCGGATGGCGTCGAGCAGTCGGGTCTTACCGTGGTCGACGTGACCCATGACGGTGACGACCGGCGGGCGGACGACCAGGTCGTCCTCGTCGCCCTCGTCCTCGCCGAACTCCAGGTCGAAGGACTCGAGCAGCTCGCGGTCCTCCTCCTCGGGGCTGACGATCTGAACCGTGTAGTTCATCTCGCCGGCGAGGAGCTGCAGCGTCTCGTCGGAGACGGACTGCGTGGCCGTGACCATCTCGCCGAGGTTCATCATGACCGCGACGAGCGACGCCGGGTTGGCGTTGATCTTCTCCGCGAAGTCGGTGAGGGAGGCACCGCGCGACAGGCGAATGGACTCGCCGTTGCCGCGAGGCAGCATCACACCGCCGACCGACGGGGCCTGCATGGCCTCGTACTCCTGGCGCCTCTGCCGCTTCGACTTGCGACCGCGACGCGCGGGACCGCCGGGACGACCGAAGGCGCCCTGCGTGCCACCACGGCCACCGGGACCGCCGGGACGACCGCCGAAGCCGGGACGGCCACCGCCGCCGGCACCGGCACCCGGACCACCGGGACGACCGGCGAAGCCGCCGCCACCGCCACCGGGACCACCGGGACGACCGGCGAAGCCGCCGCCACCGCCGCCACCCGGACGACCGGCGAAGCCGCCGCCACCCGGACGACCGCCGCCGCCACCGCCGGGACGACCGCCGCCACCGGGACCACGGCCACCGGGGCCACCGCCGCCGGGACGCGGGCCGGCAGCAGGACGCTGCGGCATCATGCCCGGGTTCGGACGCGGACCGCCGGGGCCGCCACCGGGACGGGGACCGCCGCCCTGCGGACGAGGCATGCCGCCGGGGGTCGGACGAGCGCCGCCCGGAGCCTGCGGACGGGGACCGCCGGCAGCACCCTGGGGACGCGGACCGCCCTGACCCTGACCCTGCGGACGCGGGGCGCCGCCGGGAGCGCCACCGGGGCCACCCTGGCCGCCGGGACGCGGGGCACCGCCCGGACGGGGCGCCTGCGGGCGCGCCATGCCGGTGGAGCCACCAGAGGTGAAGGGGTTGTTGCCCGGACGGGGACCGGCCGGACGGGCACCGGGACGCGGCGCCTGGCCACCCGGACGCGGGGCGCCGGGCCGGTCACCGCGGTCACCACGACCCTGACCGCCCTGACCGGGAGCACCGGCAGGTCGGGGGGCACCCGGACGCGGGGCCTGCTGGCCGGCCGGACGCGGGGCGCCCGGACGCGGGCCGGAGCCCTGGGCGGGCGCGGCGGGAGCCGCCGGCGGTGCCGTGAACTCGGGCGTGGTCGGAGCCGGGGACGCCGGCGCGGGGCGCGGCGCGGGCTTCGGGCCCGGGGTGGGACGGGGGCCGGGAGTGACCGGCGCGGCGGGAGCCGCGGGCGTCTCGGCTGCGGCCGGCTTGGGGGCCGGCGGGCGCGGGGCGGCCGGACGGGCAGCCTGCGCCGGAGAGGGGGCGCCCGGCTTGGCCGGGGCAGCCTTACGTGCGGGGGCGGGCTTGCCGCCTCCGTTGCCCTGCTGGAGGGCGTCCGTCAGCTTACGGACGACGGGCGCTTCGATGGTCGAAGACGCCGAACGGACGAATTCACCGAGTTCTTGGAGCTTGGCCATGACGACCTTGCTCTCCACGCCGAACTCCTTGGCGAGTTCGTATACCCGGACCTTAGCCACTTCGCTCCTTTTAGGTCCGGGTTGCGTCCGGACCGTCGCTACTTCATGGGCGTACTCATCGCGTGCTCATCGAGTGCTCATCGCAATCTCGACCTACTTCCAACTCGCGGGGTACCAGGGCCGCACGGGGGTTCCGCGCGACGCTTCTTACGGTGTTGCCTGCTCAGCAACTGTCTGTCTGCTCGACGTATTGGCGCAACGCCTTTACGTCGAGCGCTCCCGGGGCGCGAAGCGCCCGCGTGAACGCCCGGCGGCGTACCGCCTGGTCGAGACAGACCAGGGCGGGGTGCACATAGGCGCCCCGGCCGGGCAGCGTACCGCGTGGATCAGGAACGCATGCGTCCTTGATCGCCACGGTCCGCAGCAGATCGGTCTTGGCCGCTCGCTGCCTGCACCCCACACAGGTGCGCTCAGGGCATGCGCGGGCGCGCGTCCGGCCAGACACTGCTAAGTCTACCTCCCCGTACCGACCTCACCCCTTTGGGGCAGGAATCGAACGGTTGTTGTCGTGATCTAAGCCAAGCGCGGCTTGGATCTATTCCCCTGCCGGTTCCCCGGCCTGCTCGGTGTCGGGCCGGATGTCGATCCGCCAGCCGGTCAGACGGGCGGCGAGGCGGGCGTTCTGCCCTTCCTTGCCGATCGCCAGGGACAGCTGGTAGTCCGGCACGGTCACCCGGGCCGAGCGGGCGGCGAGGTCCACGACCTCCACCTTGGAGACACGGGCCGGGGACAGCGCGTTCGCCACCATCTCGGCCGGGTCGTCCGACCAGTCGACGATGTCGATCTTCTCGCCGTTCAGCTCACCCATGACATTGCGCACCCGGCCGCCCATCGGGCCGATACAGGCGCCCTTGGCGTTCAGACCGGAACGGGTGGACCGTACGGCGATCTTCGTGCGGTGACCGGCCTCACGCGCGATGGCGGCGATCTCCACCGAACCGTCGGCGATCTCCGGCACCTCCAGCGCGAAGAGCTTCTTCACCAGATTGGGATGCGTACGGGAGAGGGTCACGGACGGGCCGCGGACACCCTTCGCCACTCGTACGACGTACGACCGCAGCCGCATCCCGTGCTGGTACGTCTCGCCCGGGACCTGCTCCTGCACCGGCAGGATGGCCTCCAGCTTGCCGATGTCCACGAGCACGTTCTTCGGGTCGCGGCCCTGCTGCACGACACCGGTGACGATGTCGCCCTCACGCCCCGCGTACTCACCGAGCGTGGCGTCGTCCTCGGCGTCGCGCAGCCGCTGCAGGATGACCTGCTTGGCGGTGGTGGCGGCGATACGGCCGAAGTCGGACGGGGTGTCGTCGAACTCGCGGGGCTCCTGGCCCTCCTCGAGGTCCTCCGGGTCTTCCTTCGCCCACACGACCACATGGCCGGACTGCCGGTCGAGGACCACGCGCGCGTGGCGGTGGCTTCCCTCGGTGCGGTGGTAGGCGATGAGGAGGGCCGACTCGATCGCCTCGACCAACAGGTCGAAGGAGATCTCCTTCTCCCGTACCAAGCCCCGCAGGGCACTCATGTCGATGTCCACGGCTACGCCTCCTCTTCCTTCTTGTCCTTGCGGTTGAACTCGACCTGGACGCGCGCCTTGTCGATCTCGGAGAACGCGAGCCTGCGACTGGTGGCCTTGCGGCCCTTCACTCCGGGCACCTCGACGTCGAGACCGTCGTCGTCGACCTCCAGGATCCGTGCGACCAGTTCGCCGCCCTCGGTCAGCTGGAACTTCACCAGCCGGTCGACGGCGCGCGCATAGTGCCGGTGCTCCTTGAGGGGGCGCTCCGCGCCCGGGGTGCCGACCTCGAGGGTGTACTCGCCCTCGCCCATCGCGTCCGTCTCGTCGAGCTTCGCCGAGAGCGCGCGGCTCACATCGGCGACGGCGTCCAGATCGGCGCCGCTGTCGGAGTCCACGACGACGCGGAGCACACGCTTTCGGCCGACGGAGTCCAGTGCGATCTCTTCGAGATCCAGGCCCTGGGCGGTGACGAGCGGTTCCAGGAGCTCTCGCAGCCTCTCGCTCTGGGTCGTGCTCATCCGGGTGACTCCTCGGCCGCGTGTGCTGTTGTGGGTAGGTCGCGTGTCTGGTCAAAGGGTATCCGGTCACGGGGGGTGTTGCCGTCCATCGTGCGTCCACCAAGGCCGTGGACGGTGCCGATGAGTGGCTGCGGACCTGGGCGCGGGTACCGTGATCACCGGCGGGCCGCCTCCCGCCCGTGTGTTCGTACGAGCCTCCAGAGGACGACTGCCGTGCCGTACTCCCTGCCGTCGCGCACCCCCTCGGGGCCGCGTCGAAGAACCCTTCTCGCCTCGGCCGCCGGGGCTGCCCTGCTCGTGGGATGCTCCTCGGGGTCCGAGGACACCGAGGAGAGCACCGGCGGGAGTCCGTCGGTCGTGGAGCGGGCACGCGCACGTGCGGCGCGGGACAGCCGGGGGATCGTGGAGCGGTACGACGCCGTGATCGCCGCCCATCCGGGGCTCGCGGAGCGACTGGGAGCGCTGCGGGCGGAGGCCGTGCGGCATGTGGAGGCGTTCGGGGGGAGCGCGGCGGCCACCACCGGCCCGGCGTCGCCGTCAGCCTCCGGCTCCCCCGCCTCCCCCGCCCCTTCCGCCGTGCCCGGCAGCGAGAAGGACGCCGTCGCCGGGCTCGCCACCGCCGAGCGGTCGCTCGCGGACGCGCGGGCGAAGACGCTGCTGGAGGTGCCGGGCGAGCTCGCGCGGCTGCTGGCGTCGGTGGCGGCCGCCGGGGCCGCGCACGCGTATCTGCTGACGGAGGCGGCGAAATGAGCGACGGGCGGAAGGGGCGCGGGCCGGTCCCGGCGGCGCGTGGGGACCTGATGGCGGAGGGCGTGAAGTGAGCGACGAGCAGGACGAGCGGCAGCTGACCGCGCTCCAGGCGGCACTGGCCGCCGAGCATGCCGCCGTGTACGGGTACGGGGTCGTCGGCGGAGTGATCCGGGAGGGGCGGCGCACCGAGGCGAAGTCGGCGTACGACGCCCATCGCGCCCGGCGTGACGCGCTGGTCCGTGAGGTGCGGGACCTGGGCGGCAAGCCCGTGGCCGCGGCCGCCGGGTATGCGCTGCCGTTCCCGGTGCAGGACTCCGACGCGGCCGTACGGCTGGCCGCCGAGCTGGAGGACCGGGTCGCCGGGGTGTACTCCGACCTGGTGCGGGCAGCCGTGGACGGGCGGCGCGCGCTGGGCGCCGAGGCGCTGCGGGAGGCGGCGGTGCGGGCGGTGCGGTGGCGCGGGGAGAGCGTAGCCTTCCCTGGTCTCGCCGAACGGGCGGCGACCGGGACGACGGGGACGGCGTCGCCCACGGCGTAACCGGGATCTGAAGGGAACGACTCGCGTATGGCTTTCGAACCACCGCCGCGTCTGGTGAGGGCGCTCGGTGAGACGGCACCCGGTGACGACTGGCTGGAGAAGCTGCCCGAGGCGGCTCGACAGGCGGTCGCGCTGCGCGAGTTGACCGTGGAGCGGGTGCAGGTTCCGGGGGGCCGGAGCAGCCTCGTCGTCCTGGTCCGCCGTGCCGACGGCACGCCTGCGGTGCTGAAGCTGGCGCCTCCTCGGTTCCGGCCGGAGGCGGAGCGGGCGGCGCTCGCGCACTGGGGTGGCTCGGGGGCAGTGCAGCTCCTGGAGCCGGCCGCTGCCGGGGAGGGGGTGCTGCTGCTCGAGCGGCTGCATCCCGATGTCTCCGTGCGGTCGTTGCCGGAGCCGAAGGCGCTGCTGGAGGCCGCCGGGACGTTGCGGCGGCTGTGGGTGGAGCCGCCTGGTGATCATGGCTTCGAGACCGTCGCCGAGCGGACGGGCCGCCAGGCCGAGGCCATGCGGGCCACGGCGAGCGGCTCCGCCGAGCTGGGGCCACTGGTCGATGCGGCGCTCGCCGCCCGCTCGGAGCTGCTGGCCTCGCCGCCGGAGTCCCGGTTGCTGCACGGGACGTTCCGGCAGAGCAAGGTGCTGGCCGGGGAGCGGGTGCCGTGGCTGGCCGTGGGGCCGGATCCGGTGGTGGGTGAGTGCGCGTTCGATCTGGCTCGACTGGTCCGGGACCGGGTCGAGGATCTGATCGCTCAGCCGTCGGGGGCGGCGATCACTCGACGGCGGGTGAAGAGGCTCGCCGAATCGCTGGACGTGGATCAGGAGCGGCTGCGGGGATGGACGCTCTTCCGGGCCGTGGAGTCGGGGGTCCGGGCGCGGCGGGTCGGGCGCCTTCAGGACGCGGAGTTGCTGCTGGAGTTCGCCGGGTGGCTCTAGGGGTCGAGTTCCGGCTGCGGGTACGTGGCGGCCGGCGGCGCCTCTGAGGTCGGTCGGCGCCGGCCTGGAGGTGTCGCTGTCGGGCTCTCCTGGCGCACCGGACACTCAGGCAGGCGCATGTGGTCAGCAGCGGTCAGGACCGTGCGCGCGCCATGGGGTGCGGACCGGCAACCAAGTGGGCGGGTCGACCATCTGATGCCCTGGAGGCGGACCTGCCAGTCGGCCGCCCTGCCCGGCCGGGGCTGCCCCCATACTGGGCCGTGTCGCCACCGAGGCTCATGAACACCCCGGCGGTCGGCCGCCTCGGCCGACATCGCGGCGGCGGCCTTGCAAGCGTCCCGGGCCTTGGCGGTGGCGCGGCGGACCGTGAGGCGGGCCGGGTGGTCGCGGCTCGTGGGCCCGGGCGACATCGCGATCGCAGCCGATGGCGTCCATCTCCGAGCTGGCCGTCGGGTCAACCTCGTTCTCGGTCGCCACGACGGCGCGAGATGCCGCGCCGCCGCGGTCCGCGAAGGACGCGCGGCGGACGGCATCTCGCGCCGTCGTTCTGCGAGGAGTTTCCCTACGCGCTGAGGCGAGCGATCGCCTCGTCGACGGTCAGTTCCTCGCGCTCGCCGGTCTTGCGGTCCTTGAGCTCCAGGACGCCCTCGGCGGAGCGGCGGCCCGCGACGAGGATCTTCGGTACGCCGATGAGCTCGGCGTCCGTGAACTTCACGCCCGGGGAGACACCGGCGCGGTCGTCGACCAGGACCCGCAGGCCCGCGTCGCGCAGCTTCTCGGAGACCTCCAGGGCCAGTTCGGTCTGGAGGGCCTTGCCGGCGGCGACGACGTGGACGTCGGCCGGGGCGACCTCGGCGGGCCAGCACAGGCCCTGCTCGTCGGCGCTCTGCTCGGCGATGGCCGCGACCGCGCGGGTGACGCCGATGCCGTAGGAGCCCATGGTCACGCGGACCGGCTTGCCCTGCTGGCCGAGGACGTCGAGCTTGAGGGCGTCGGCGTACTTGCGGCCCAGCTGGAAGATGTGGCCGATCTCGATGGCGCGGTCCAGCTTGAGCCCGGTGCCGCACTTCGGGCAGGGGTCGCCCTCCTGCACGACCACGACGTCGACGTACTCGCCGACCTCGAAGTCGCGGCCCGCGACGACGTTCTTGGTGTGCGTGTTGGCCTTGTTGGCGCCCGTGATCCACGCGGTGCCGGGGGCCACGCGCGGGTCGGCGATGTACTTGACCTTCTCGCCCAGGCCCTGCGGACCGACGTAACCGCGGACCAGGTCCGGGCGGCCCGCGAAGTCGGCCTCGGTGACCATCTCGACGGCCGCCGGGGCGAAGTACGCCTCGACCTTGTCCATGTCGACCTCGCGGTCGCCGGGGACGCCGACGGCCACGATCTCGCCGTCGACCTTGACGAGGAGGTTCTTCAGGGTGGCGGAGGCCTCGACGCCGAGCTGGGCGGCGAGGGTCTCGATGGTGGGGGTGTCCGGGGTCGGGATGTCCTCGGCGGCGGGCACGTCGGTGGCGTCCACCGGCTTGAGCTCGTACGTGATCGCCTCGGTGTTGGCCGCGAAGTCGCAGTTCGGGCAGTCCGCGAAGGTGTCCTCGCCGGCCTCGGCCGGGGCCAGGAACTCCTCGGACTTCGAGCCGCCCATCGCGCCCGCGGTGGCGGCGCAGATGCGGTAGTCGAGGCCGAGGCGGGTGAAGATCTTCTGGTAGGCCTGGCGGTGCAGGGCGTAGGACTGGGCCAGGCCCTCGTCCTCGGTGTCGAAGGAGTACGAGTCCTTCATGAGGAACTCACGGCCGCGCAGGACGCCGGCCCGCGGGCGGGCCTCGTCGCGGTACTTGTTCTGGATCTGGTAGAGGATGACCGGCAGGTCCTTGTACGAGGACGCCTGGTCCTTCACCAGCAGGGTGAAGATCTCCTCGTGGGTCGGGCCGAGCAGGTAGTCGCCGCCCTTGCGGTCCTGGAGGCGGAACAGCTCGGGGCCGTACTCCTCCCAGCGGCCGGTCGCCTCGTACGGCTCGCGCGGCAGGATGGCGGGGAGCAGCACCTCCTGGGCGCCGATCGCGTCCATCTCCTCACGGACGACCCGCTCCACGTTGCGCAGGACCCGCATGCCGAGGGGCAGCCAGCTCCAGATACCGGCGGCGGTGCGGCGCACGTAGCCGGCGCGGACGAGGAGCTTGTGGCTGAGGACCTCGGCGTCCGCCGGGTCGTCGCGCAGCGTCTTCGCCATCAACTGGGACATGCGCTGGACCGGTGCGTTGGCCATGGTTCTCGTACTCCTGCCGGATAAGGGTGATGGCAAGGAGGTTAGCCGGGGGTCCGGTTGTGGCGGAAATCGGTTAACGGCGGCGCAGCGGGAGGGGGGCGCCCATCACGGCGTACGGTTTCGGGGCGCTGGGGAAGAGGACCTTGCGGGCCAGGTCCTGGTAGCCGAGGGAGTGGTACAGGCCGCGGGCCGGGCTGTCCGTGTCGATCGCCGAGAGGATCGAGCGGGGTTCGGTGGCGCCGTCCGTGATCGTCGTGATCAGGGAGCGTCCGATTCCGCGGTTCTGGTAGCCGGGGTGGACGTGGAGTTCCGTGATGACGAAGGAGTCGTCCAGCCAGATGTCGTGGCCCTGGGCCCGGAGGTAGGGCTCCACGACCGTGGACCACCAGTGGGTGCGGTCGTTGGGCATGCCGTAGACGAAGCCCACGAGACGGCCCGCCGAGGTGGCGCCGAGGGCACGGGCACCGGGGTAGGTCATGTGGCGGAGGACGATCTGGCGGCGGACGGCGACTTCGTCGGCGCCGAGTCCGAAGGCGACGGCCTGGACCGCTAGTGCCTCGTCGACGCGGGCGGGGAGGTCCAGGGGGCCGATCACGATGTCGTCGTCGGGGTGGCGGCGGTGACCGTGACCGGGAAATCGCATGTGGGGATCGTATAGGGGCGCGCGTGGTGTGGGGTGCGTGTGTATCTCAGAAGAGAACGCTCATGAAAGCGCCGACCTCCTGGAAGCCGACTCGCCTGTACGTCCTTCTCGCGGCCGTGTTGAAGTCGTTGACGTACAGGCTGACCACCGGAGCCACGTCCGCCAGGGCGTAACGCAGGACCGCCGCCATTCCGGGGGCCGCCAGGCCCCTCCCCCGGTACTCCGGGGCCACCCACACGCCCTGGATCTGGCAGGCCTGGGTCGTGGCCGCGCCGATCTCCGCCTTGAAGACGACCTTGCCGTCGGCGTCGAGGCGGGCGAAGGAGCGGCCGGAGCCCACGAGTTCGGCGACCCTCGCCTGGTAGAGGAGGCCGCCGTCGCCCGCCAGCGGGGAGACGCCCACCTCCTCGGTGAACATCGCCACGCACGCCGGCATGATCGTTTCCATCTCGTCCTTGCGGATGCGGCGGACGTAGGGATCCGGGGCGATGTCGGTGGGCATGCGGTCGGTGACCATCAGCGGCTGGTGGGCGCGGACCTCGCGGGCCGGGCCCCAGCTGGGTTCGAGGAGGCGCCAGAGCTGGGCGGTGGGTTCCGAGGGGCCGACGATCGAGGAGCAGCGGCGGCCTGCTCTGCGGGCGCGGTCGGCGAAGGCGCGTACGGCCCGGGGGGTCGCGCAGATCGGGACCAGGTTGGCGCCGGCGTAGCAGAGGGACGTCAGCATTCCGTCCTCGTACCAGCCCCACATCTCGCCGCCGAGGCGCCAGGGGTCCAGGCCGGCGACCTGGACCCTTGACGTCACGAAGGCGTTCGCGACCGGCTCACGGTCGAGGACGGCGAGCGCGGCGTCCAGGTCGCTCGGTTCGAGGACCCGGGAGGTCGTCTGGGTCAACACGGGCGGGGGGCCTCACACTGGGGACAGCTGATCTCCGCACTGTACCTGCGGAAGCTGAGCGGTGCCGCCCTGTGATGGTGCCGGGTGCTTTGAGGTGCGCGGCGTTTCGGTGCCGTCGGCTGGGGGCTGCCGCCCCCAGACCCCCGCTCCGGCCCTGAACGGGCCTCGTCCTCAAACGCCGGACGGGCTGGGATTGCCTGGACCGGAACTCAAGAAGTGCCGTCAGCCCGCCACCGCCACCGACGGCTCGCCCGACTCCACGCCGTCCGCCTCCATCTGCTCGGCCAGCTTCATGGCCTCCTCGATGAGGGTCTCGACGATCTTGGACTCGGGGACCGTCTTGATGACCTCGCCCTTGACGAAGATCTGGCCCTTGCCGTTGCCGGAGGCGACGCCGAGGTCGGCCTCGCGGGCCTCGCCGGGGCCGTTGACGACGCAGCCCATGACCGCGACGCGGAGGGGGACCTCCATGCCCGTGAGGCCGGCCGTGACCTCTTCCGCCAGCTTGTAGACGTCGACCTGGGCTCGGCCGCAGGACGGGCAGGAGACGATCTCCAGGCCGCGCTGCTTGAGGTTCAGGGACTCCAGGATCTGGTTGCCGACCTTGACCTCCTCCACGGGGGGCGCGCTCAGCGAGACACGGATCGTGTCGCCGATGCCCTGGGAGAGGAGGGCGCCGAAGGCCACCGCGCTCTTGATCGTGCCCTGGAAGGCCGGGCCCGCCTCCGTCACACCGAGGTGGAGGGGGTAGTCGCACTGGGCGGCGAGCTGCTTGTACGCCTCGATCATGACGACCGGGTCGTTGTGCTTCACCGAGATCTTGATGTCCCGGAAGTCGTGCTCCTCGAAGAGGGACGCCTCCCACAGGGCCGACTCGACGAGGGCCTCAGGGGTCGCCTTGCCGTACTTCTGGAGCAGACGGCGGTCCAGGGAGCCGGCGTTGACGCCGATGCGGATCGGCGTGCCGTGGTCCTTGGCGGCCTTCGCGATCTCCTTGACCTTGTCGTCGAACTGCTTGATGTTGCCGGGGTTGACGCGGACGGCGGCGCAGCCGGCCTCGATGGCCGCGAAGACGTACTTCGGCTGGAAGTGGATGTCCGCGATGACCGGGATCTGCGACTTGCGGGCGATCGTCGACAGCGCGTCCGCGTCGTCCTGCGTGGGGCAGGCGACCCGGACGATCTGGCAGCCGGACGCCGTGAGCTCCGCGATCTGCTGGAGCGTCGCGCCGATGTCGGACGTACGGGTCGTGGTCATCGACTGGACGGAGACCGGGGCGTCGCCGCCGACCGCTACGGTGCCGACCTGGATCTGCCGGCTCTTGCGGCGCTCGGCAACCCTGGTCGGAACGGACGGCATGCCGAGAGAAATCGCAGTCATCTGCTGTGCAACCCCAAGTCGTGGATCAAGGTCCGGCGCCAACGGAACAGTGGGCTCCAGGCTTCGAGATTACGGCACGTGCGCAGGCCCGGGCACATCCCCATCGTCAACCCATACGAACGGGGACGGCCCGGCACACAGTGTGCCGGGCCGCGGTGAACGCCGTATGACTAGGAGATTCTCACCGGGTTGACCACGTCCGCGATCAGGACGAGAACCGTGAAGCAGATGAAGATTCCCGCCACCACGTAGGCGACCGGCATCAGCTTCGCCACGTCGAACGGGCCGGGGTCCGGGCGGCGGAGCACCTTCGCCACGTTCCGGCGCAGGGACTCCCACAGGGCGCCCGCGATGTGGCCGCCGTCCAGGGGGAGCAGCGGGAGCATGTTGAAGAGGAACAGGGAGAGGTTGAAGCCCGCGAGCAGCATCACGAACATCGCCAGTTGCTGGGATGCCGGGATGTCGAGGGTGGCGATCTCGCCGCCCACCCGTGCCGCGCCGACGACGCCCATCGGGGAGTCCGGTTCGCGCTGGCCGTCTCCGAAGGTCGCGTCCCACAGGGCCGGGATCTTCGACGGGAGGGCGGCCAGGGAGTCCACCGCGTCACCCACCCGGTCCGTCATCCAGACCACCGAGTCGCCGAGGTCCTGCTTGACGACGCCGGTGGCGGCGCTGAAGCCGAGGAAGCCGGCCTTGACGTACTCGCCCTGGACGTAGGCCCCGGCGGAGTCCTTCTTGGCGACGAGGTTGGTGGCGATCTTCGCCTGGAGCGGGACTTCCCTGCCGTCGCGGTCGACGACGATCGGGACCGTCTTGCCGGCGCTGTCACGGATGAGGTCGGAGAGGGTGTTCCAGTCGTCGGTCCGCACCCCGGCGAAGGAGACGATCTTGTCGCCCGCCTTCATGCCCGCCGCCGCGGCCGGGGACTTGGGGTCGGTGCTCTTGCACTCGTCGCGGTTCTCGCTCTGCGAGATCACACAGGGGGAGACCGAGCTGACGGTGGTGGTCTGCTGCTGGATGCCGAAGCCCATCAGGACCGTCAGGAACAGGACGATCGCGAGGATCAGGTTCATGAACGGGCCCGCGAACATCACGATGACCCGTTTCCAGGGCTTGCGGGTGTAGAACATCCGCGTCTCGTCGCCCGGCCTGAGCTCCTCGTACGCGGCCGAGCGGGCGTCCTCGATCATGCCGCGCCAGGGCGAGGTGGAGCGGGCCTCCAGCTTGCCGTCGGGGCCCGGCGGGAACATGCCGATCATGCGGATGTAGCCGCCGAACGGGATGGCCTTGATGCCGTACTCGGTCTCGCCCTTGTTGCGGGACCAGAGGGTCGGGCCGAAGCCGACCATGTACTGCGGCACGCGGATGCCGAAGAGCTTGGCCGTGGACAGATGGCCGAGCTCGTGCCACGCGATCGAGACGAGGAGTCCGAACGCGAAGACCGCTATGCCGAGGATGAACATCAGGGTCGTCATGCACGGGCCTCCGCCGTCTGTGCTGCCAGTTCCCGGGCCCGGGTGCGCGCCCAGGTCTCCGCTTCGAGGACGTCCGCGACGGTGAGCGAGGTTCCCGTGCGCGGGGTGCCGTGCTCGTCCACCACCCGGGTCACCGTCTCGATGATCCCGAGATACGGCAGCGCGCCGGCCCGGAAGGCCTCCACGCACTCCTCGTTGGCGGCATTGAACACCGCCGGGGCCGTGCCCGCGAGCTGCCCCACGTGCCTCGCAAGGTTGACCGAAGGAAACGCGTCGTTGTCGAGCGGGAAGAACTCCCAGGTCGACGCCTTGCTCCAGTCGAAGGCGGGGGCCGCGTCGGGGACGCGCTCCGGCCAGCCGAGGCCGACGGCGATCGGCCCGCGCATGTCGGGGGGCGTCGCCTGGGCGATCGTGGATCCGTCCGTGAACTCAACCATCGAGTGGACATACGACTGGGGATGCACGACCACCTCAATGCGGTCGAAGGGAATGTCGTAGAGGAGGTGTGCCTCGATGACCTCCAGGCCCTTGTTGACGAGGGTCGCGGAGTTGATCGTGATCACCGGGCCCATGGCCCAGGTGGGGTGGGCGAGGGCGTCCTCGACGGTGACGCTCGCGAGGTCTTCCTTCGTGCGGCCGCGGAAGGGGCCGCCGGACGCCGTCACGACGAGCTTGCGTACGTCCGCTCTGGTCCCGGAGGCCAGCGCCTGGAAGAGGGCCGCGTGCTCGGAGTCGACCGGAATGATCTGCCCGGGCTTGGCGAGGGCCTTGACCAGCGGGCCGCCGACGATGAGCGACTCCTTGTTGGCGAGCGCGAGGGTGCGGCCCGCCTCCAGGGCGGCGAGGGTCGGGGCGAGACCGATGGAGCCGGTGATGCCGTTCAGCACGGTGTGGCTGTCCGAGGCGGCGACCTGGGTGGCCGCGTCCGGTCCGGCGAGGATCTCGGGGAGCGGCTCGCCGGCGCCGTACCGGCTGGTGAGGGCTTCGCGCAGCTGCGGTACGACGTCCTCGCGGGCGACCGCGACGGTCCGTACCCCGAGGCGGTGCGCCTGCTCGGCGAGGAGGGCCACCCGGCCGCCGTTGGCGGAGAGCGCGGTGACCCGGAAGCGGTCGGGATTGCGGAGCACGAGGTCGATGGCCTGGGTGCCGATCGAGCCCGTGGAGCCGAGGATCACCACGTCCTTCGGGCCGTCGCCCGCCACCGGGTCGTAGACGAGGTGCGGGTCGGCGAGGGGGGCTGGACTGTCGCTCATCCCCCCATTGTTGCCGTAAGGACGGTGTGTGAGGACAGCGCGTCCCCCGAAGGAGGTCTCCGGGGGACGCGGTGCCATGGGCCCGTCAGCGGATCGGGCGGTGGACGTTGTCCCGTTCGCTGGGGCCGGGGGTCGCGTCGGCGATCCAGGGGCCCTCGCCGGAGGGGTCGACGATGCCGTCCTCCAGCCAGGCGTAGGTGCCGGACATGACGCCCTTGACGACCTTGCGGTCGAGGTCGTCGGTGTTGGTCCACAGGCGGCCGAAGAGTTCTTCGACGCGGATGCGGGACTGGCGGCAGAAGGCGTCGGCGAGTTGGTAGGCCTGGCGGCCGTGGTCCTCGGTGGTGCGCAGGAGTTCGGCGCGGACGCAGACGGCGCTCATGGCGAAGAGCTCGGCGCCGATGTCGACGATCCGGCCGAGGAAGCCTTGTTTCGTCTCCATGCGGCCCTGCCAGCGGGACATGGCGTAGAAGGTGGAGCGGGCCAGTTTGCGGGCCGTGCGCTCCACGTAGCGCAGGTGTACCGAGAGGTCCACCTCGCGCTTGAACTCGTTGTAGGAGTACGGGAGTTGACCCTGGCCCGCCACGAGCTTCGGGAGCCACCTGGCGTAGAAGGCGCCTGCCTGGGCGCCCGCCTTCGCCTTGTCCGTCAGGGACTTCTCCGGGTCGATCAGGTCGCCCGCCACCGTGAGATGGGCGTCGACCGCCTCTCGGGCGATCAGGAGGTGCATGATCTCCGTCGAGCCCTCGAAGATGCGGTTGATGCGGAGGTCTCGCAGCACCTGCTCCGCCGGGACCGCCCGTTCACCCCGGGCCGCCAGGGACTCCGCCGTCTCGAAGCCCCGGCCGCCCCTGATCTGGACCAGTTCGTCGGCGATGAGCCAGCCCATCTCGGAGGCGAAGAGCTTGGCCAGGGCGCCCTCGATACGGATGTCGTTCCGGTCCTCGTCGGCCATCTGGGAGGAGAGGTCGAGCACGGCTTCCAGGGCGAAGGTCGTCGCCGCGATGAAGCTGATCTTCGAGCCGACCGCCTCGTGGTGGGCGATGGGCTTGCCCCACTGCTCGCGGGCCGCCGACCACCCGCGGGCGATCTTCAGACACCACTTGCCCGCCGCGACGCAGGACGCGGGGAGGGAGAGGCGGCCGGTGTTCAGGGTCGTCAGGGCGATCTTCAGGCCCGCGCCCTCCGGGCCGATGCGGTTCGCCGCCGGGACGCGGACCTGGTGGAAGCGGGTCACGCCGTTCTCGATGCCGCGCAGGCCCATGAAGGCGTTGCGATTCTCGACCGTGATGCCCGGCGAGCCGGTCTCGACGACGAAGGCGGTGATGCCGCCCTTGTGGCCCTCGCTCCTGGGGACCCGGGCCATGACGACCAGGAGGTCGGCGACCACGCCGTTGGTGGTCCAGAGCTTCACCCCGTCGAGGACGTACTCGTCCCCGTCCGGTACGGCCGAGGTGGCGAGGCGGGCCGGGTCGGAGCCGACGTCCGGTTCGGTGAGGAGGAACGCGCTGATGTCGGTGCGGGCGCACCGGGGCAGGAAGGTCTCCTTCTGTTCCTGGGTGCCGAACAGCTTCAGCGGCTGCGGGACGCCGATGGACTGGTGGGCGGAGAGGAGGACCCCGATCGCCGGGCTCGCCGAACCCGCCAGGGCCAGCGCCTTGTTGTAGTAGACCTGCGTGAGGCCGAGTCCGCCGTACTTGGTGTCGATCTTCATGCCGAGGGCGCCGAGTTCCTTGAGGCCGTTGATGACCTCGTCGGGGATCTTCGCCTCGCGCTCGATGAGGGCGCCGTCCACCTTCGTCTCGCAGAAGTCGCGGAGCTTGGCGAGGAACTCCTCGCCGCGCTTGGCGTCCTCGGACGGCGGCATGGGGTGGGGGTGGATGAGGTCGAGCCGGAAGCGGCCGAGGAAGAGTTCCTTTGCGAAGCTGGGCTTTCGCCAGTCCTGCTCACGCGCGGCCTCCGCCACCTGGCGGGCTTCACGCTCGGTGACGACGGGCTTCTGTTGTGGTGCGGACATGAGGCTCACCTCGCCGCGAATAGGGATCTTGGGGATTTTCGTTACTGACCGGTGCTACTGGATCGTATGTACCCGATGCCGGGCGGACCCACCACCCCCCGTGCGCCGTTCACCCGTGAGCCGTCCGTGGTTGTCCCGGTATTTTCCGTCACATCACGTGATGGTGACGTGAAGACCCTTCGCTATCACCTTCACCAGATTTCTGTGAATTCCTCGAAAACTCCAGCCAACGAGTGCGGTTGTGCCCTACGTTTTTCGATCACTTGGGTACACCCGTTCGGTGGGGAACAGTTCGACATCGCGAACGGGTGTGCTGACGGCGTCGTATGGCTGGGGGGCAGCGCATGCGGGATGTCGGCGTGTCGGAATCGGCCGGGGAACCGGGGGGTCGGGCGGTCGTCGAAGAGGACGGCCCGGCGAGACCTCGACCGGAGCGGATCAGGCCGAAGGGACGGGCAGGGGACGGAAAGGCGCGGTGGTACCGGCCGCTGGCGGTGGTGACCGACACCTTCGGGGTCGGGGTGCCACTGGTCGCGGTGCTGGACGCGGACGGGCAGGACGTGCCGGTCGTCGCCGGACTGGTCGGCGCGGGTGCGTGGGCGGCGATCCGGGCGATACGGCAGCGGTACGCGGCCCAGCGGCTCGGTGAGTCGTGGGGCGTACTGGCCGCCGTACGGGACTGGGTGCTGCTGGCCGGGATCCTGGCGCTGGCGCTCGTGCTGTCGGACGTGGAGAACGGGCCCGAACCGACCCTGGCGCTGGCCGCGTTGACGCCCGGGCTGTTGTTGACGGCCACGGTCACTCCGCTCACCCGGCTGCATCTCAATCGTCAGCGGCGTGAGGCGCGGGCGGTGCGCAGGGCGCTCGTGGTCGGGGAGCCGGCCGCCGTGGATCAGGTCGTCGGGCGGCTGTCCTCGCGTACGGATCACGCGTACGTCGTGGTGGGCGTCGTACCCGTCGGGCATCAGGTGCTCGGGTGCGGGATGCCGGTGTCGGAGCGGCTGGCGTCGCTGGACATGGACCATCAGCGGGACGCCGAGGCCGTGTTGCGGGCCGTGGAGGCGTCCGGGGCGGATGTCGCCCTCGTGGTGCCGGGGTTGCGGATGACCGGGGAACGGCTGCGGCAGGTGTCCTGGGCGCTGCACGGGGCCGGGCTGCAGCTGGCGGTGGTGCCGGGCCTCTCGGAGGTGGCGCAGGCTCGCGTGCGGCCCACGTCGGCCGCGGGACTGACGGTGCTTCAAGTGGCGCCGCCCGCGCAGGAGTTCGGGCAGCCCTGGTTGAAGTCGCTGCTGGACCGGGCGGGCGCGCTGCTCGGAGTGCTGGCGCTGGCGCCGGTGTTCGGGGCGCTCGCTCTGGCCGTGCGGTTCTCCTCGCCGGGGCCGGTGTTCCATCGGCAGACGCGGTGCGGGCTCGGTGGGCGGCCGTTCACCATGTGGAAGTTCCGGACGATGGTCGTCGACGCGGAGGCCCGGCGGGCCTCGCTGGCACAGCGCAACCAGAACGACGGACACATGTTCAAGATGCGGCGCGACCCTCGGGTGACGCGGTTGGGGTCCGTGTTGCGACGGTTGTCCCTTGATGAGCTGCCTCAGCTGTTCAACGTAGTTCGCGGTGACATGTCCCTGATCGGCCCGCGTCCTCCGTTGCCGGAGGAGGTGGCGCGCTACAGCCAGGTCGAGCACCGGCGGCTCGCGGTCAAGCCGGGGATGACGGGGTTGTGGCAGGTCAGCGGGCGGTCGGATCTGTCGTGGGACGAGACGGTGGCGCTGGATCTCTGGTACGTGGACAACTGGTCGGTGTCCGCGGACATGGAGATCATGACTCGGACGCTGCGGGCGGTCGTTGACGGGCGCGGGGCGTACTGAGTGCGCGGGGTGCTTCGCGATTGCCGGGTGGGGTCGCGTTTCGTCTGCGGGTGCACTGTGGTTGCTCGCGCCCACGCGGCGGTAGCCGCAAGTTCAACACGGCCCCGCGCCCCTAAGGGGCGCGGTCGAACCGTCAGTTGTTCAGTGCTGGTTGAGCCACCACTCGTATGTCGCCGCAATGCCGTCTCTGAGTTCAACCGCCGGCTTGAAGCCCAGTTCAGTGAGGCGGGTTACATCCAGGAGCTTGCGGGGGGTGCCGTCGGGCTTCGTCGTGTCCCAGGTGATCTCGCCCTGATAGGCCGTCACCTCGCGGACGATCGACGCCAGTTCGCTGATCGGCAGGTCCTCGCCGCAGCCGATGTTCACCGGGCCCGGTTCGTCGTAGCGGTTCAGCAGGAGGGCGCAGGCCGCCGCCACGTCGTCGACGTGGAGGAACTCGCGGCGCGGGGTTCCCGTGCCCCACAGGGTGACCTGGGCGGCGTCGGCCTCCCTCGCCTCGTGGAAGCGGCGGATCAGGGCCGGCAGGACGTGGGAGGTGGCCAGGTCGAAGTTGTCGCCGGGGCCGTAGAGGTTGGTCGGCATCGCGCTGATGTAGGAGCGGCCGTACTGGCTGCGGTAGGCGTTGACCTGGGTGATGCCGGCGATCTTGGCGATGGCGTAGGCCTCGTTGGTGGGTTCGAGGGCGCCGGTGAGCAGGGAGTCCTCCCGGATCGGCTGGTCGGCGAGCTTGGGGTAGATGCAGGACGAGCCGAGGAAGAGCAGGCGGGGGACGTCGGCAGAGTGCGCGCCGGCCACCACGCTCAGCTGTATACGAAGGTTGTCCTCCAGGAACTGCACCGGATAGGTGCTGTTGGCCATGATCCCGCCCACCTTGGCGGCGGCCAGTACGACGGCGTCCGGACGGACGTCGCGCAGGAAGGCCTCGGTCCGCGCGGCGTCGCGCAGATCGAGCTGGTCCCTGCCGCGGGTGAGCACCTCGTGTCCGTCGGCTTCGAGCCGCCGGGCCACCGCGGAGCCGACCAGACCACGGTGGCCCGCGACAAATATCCGGGCCGGACGTGGAAGCAGGGAGGGCCCCGGCGTGTGCTCGGGCTCGGACACGGGCGTGAGCTTGGGCGAAGTGTCAGCTGTCATGCGCGGATTGTGTCAGCGACAGGCCCGCTCGGGGGACGTTCCGCAGTAATTCCGGTCAATTCACAGAAAAACACGGCCACTTCGGCCGCATAGAGGGGGGTACTGATGGGCAAGTCGGCACTCATCACGGGAGTCACCGGTCAGGACGGCTCGTATCTTGCGGAGCTGCTCCTGAGCAAGGGGTACACCGTGCACGGCCTGATCCGCAGGTCGTCGAGTTTCAACACCGAGCGGATCGACCACATCTACCAGGGGCCGGACCAGCCGGAGCGGTCCTTCGTGCTCCATCACGCCGATCTGTCGGACGGCGTGGCGCTGGTGAACCTGCTGCGGGATCTCAGGCCCGACGAGGTGTACAACCTGGGCGCGCAGTCCCATGTCCGGGTCTCCTTCGACGCGCCGCTGTACACGGGTGACGTCACCGGGCTGAGCGCGGTCCGGCTCCTTGAGGCGGTGCGGGCGAGCGGGATCGAGACGCGGCTGTACCAGGCCTCGTCCTCGGAGATGTACGGGTCCACTCCCCCGCCGCAGAACGAGAACACGCCGTTCCATCCGCGCAGTCCGTACGGGTGCGCCAAGGTCTTCGGCTACTGGACGACCGTCAACTACCGCGAGGCGTACGACATGTTCGCGGTCAACGGGATCCTCTTCAACCACGAGTCCCCGCGCCGCGGTGAGACCTTCGTGACCCGGAAGATCACCCGGGCCGTCGCCCGGATCAAGGCCGGGCTGCAGGACCGGCTGTATCTGGGCAACCTCGACGCGGTGCGGGACTGGGGATACGCGCCGGAGTACGTCGAGGCGATGTGGCGGATGCTGCAGCGGGACGTGCCGGACGACTACGTCGTCGCCACCGGTGAGGCGGCGAGTGTGCGGCAGTTCCTGGAGGTCGCGTTCTCCCATGTGGGCCTTGAGTGGGGGGAGTTCGTGCGCTACGACCCCAAGTACGAGCGGCCCAGCGAGGTCGACGCGCTCATCGGCGACGCCTCCAAGGCGGAGGAGCTGCTCGGCTGGAAGCCGTCCGTGAAGGTGCGTGAGCTGGCGCGGATCATGGTGGATGCGGATGTCTCCCGACTGGAGCAGGAGTTGGCCGGCACGGCTGTCAGGGTGGACAGATGAGACGGCATGTCGTGCGAAGAGCCGCGATAGGGGGTGCCGCGATATGCCGTCGAGCGGCTGCGGGTGCGTCGTGGCTGGTCGCGCCCACGCGGCGGAGCCGCAAATGTCACAGCCCCGCGCCCCTTAAAAACACTGCCCAACCGCACGGAATGAAGCGCGGCCCGATTCGGCGCGCGCTCATGTCCGTGCTTGCCCTGGTCGCCGGGCTGCTGGGCGGGAGCCTCGCCGCCGCTCCCTCCGCCTCCGCCGTCACCGCCCCCGTCGCCTTCACCGCCGACAATCTCAGCACCTGGCAGACCAACGGGATCGTGTGGGCGCTTGCCGAGCACAACGGGACCGTGTTCGCGGGCGGTACCTTCTCCACCATCCGGCCGCCCGGGGTCGCCTCCGGGGGTGCCGGGACGCGGTCGGCGGTGAACTTCGCCGCCTTCGACGCGGCGACGGGGGCGCCGACAAGCTGTTCGCTGTCGTTCACGCGGACCAGCGGTACGGCGACCGTGCGGGCGCTCGCCGTGTCTCCGGATGGTGAAACCCTGTACGCGGGTGGTTACTTCACCGCGGTGAGCGGGGTCGCCGTCAATGGGCTCGCCGCGATCGACATCGACACCTGCGCCGCGCGGGCCGCGTTCAACCCGGCCTTCAACGCGACCGTTCGGGCCCTGGACGTGGCGCCCGACGGGACGGTCTACGCGGGCGGTGACTTCACGACCGTACGGGGCACCGCGCGGGCCCGGTTCGCCGCGCTGACGCCGGCCGGGGCGCTGACCTCGTGGACGGCGGAGGCCGATCTGTCCGGGCGGGCCGTCGAGGTCACCGCGGACGGGCAGCACGTGGCGATCGGCGGGGACTTCTTCACCGTCAACGGCACCGACTCGCACGCCCTGGCCATCACCGACGCCACGACCGGAGCGGTGACACGGACATACCCCAGCGGGTTCTTCCCGAACGCCTCCGTCGTCAAGGACATCACCGCCGACGCCTCCGGCGTCTACACCGCCCACGAGGGCACCGGCGGCGGCGTCTTCGACGGCCGGGCGGCCTTCGAGCCGGACACGTTCGCACAGCGCTGGCGGGACACCTGCCTGGGTGCCACCCAGGCCCTCGAGCTCTACCAGGGCGTGATCTACAGCGGCTCGCACGCCCACGACTGCTCCTCCATGGGCGAGTTCCCCAATGTCGAGCGCAAGCATCTGCTCGCCCAGACCACGGCCGACCCGACGCTGCTGGCCTGGGCGCCGGACACCAACGAGGGCACCGGCGAGCAGCTCGGCCCGCGGGCGCTGACGCTCGCGACCAGCGGCGGCTCCGCATTCCTCTGGTTGGCGGGCGAGTTCACCACCGTCAACGGGTCGGCCCAGCAGAGTCTGGGCCGCTTCGGCACCGGTCCCGACACGGGGGCGCCCAGCACCCCCGCCGCGTGGGTCTCCAGTGACACTCCGGGCAGTGTGAACGTCCGCTGGCAGGCGAGCCAGGACCTGGACGACGGCAACCTGACGTACAACGTCTACCGGAACGGGTCGGCCACACCGATCCACACCACGACCGTGTACTCGCTGCCGTGGGAGCGGCCGCAGGTGTCGTGGACGGACACCTCGGTGACCGCCGGGACGACGTACTCGTACCGGATCACGGCGAGCGACGGGACCAACACCAGCGCGCTGTCGACGGCCCGCAGTGCCACGGCGGCGAGCGCGCCGGACGCGTACGCCTCCGCCGTGCGCGGGGACGGTGCCTCGCTGTACTGGCGGTACGACGAATCCGGGGGGACCTTCGCCTCCGACAGCAGTGGTGGCGACGACGGCGGGGCGTATGTGAGCAGCCCGTCGTACCGGCAGACACCGGCCGCGGTGCCCGGGCCCAGTACGGCTCTCGGGCTCAACGGCACGTCGGAGTACGTGTACAGCGAGAAGCGGCATGCGCGGCCGGGTGCCTTCACCGCGGAGACATGGATCCGGACGACCACCACCAGCGGTGGGCGGATCATCGGGTTCGGGGACAACTTCGGTTCCGGGCAGGGGTACTTCAGCCGCAACTCCGACCGGCTCGTCTACATGACGAACGCGGGGCAGCTCGGCTTCGGCACGGGCCGGTTCGGGACCCGGGCGACGATCCTGTCGAGCGCCGCGTACAACGACGGTGCCTGGCACCATGTGGCCGCCACGCAGGGGCCGGGCGGGATGGCGCTGTACGTGGACGGGGTGCTGGTCGGCTCCAACACGGCGACGACCGCGCTGAACTACACCGGTTTCTGGCGGGTGGGCGCGGACACGCTCACCGGGTGGCCGTCCAACCCGACGAGCATGTTCTTCGCGGGCACGGTGGACGAGACGGCCGTGTACCCGAGTGCGCTGAGCGCCGGGCAGATCGCCGAGCACCACGCGATCGGTACCGGTTCCGGCGGGGGCGGGGAGACCACGGTCACGCTGGCCGCGACCGAGGACTCGTACGTCAACGGGGCGGCGACCACGACGAACTACGGGACGTCGACCTCGCTGGCGGTGCGTGGCAGCGCGGCGTACGAGAGCTATCTGCGCTTCGCCCTGCCGGCCGCGCCCAGCGGTACCGAGCTGACGGGCGCGGTGCTGCGGCTGCGGACCACCTCGCTGAGCACGGCCGGTTCGGCGGACTCCTTCGACGTCGTACCGGTGACCGGGGACTGGACCGAGGCGGGGGTGACGTACGCGAACCGTCCCGGGCTGTCCTCGACGGTGCTTGGCACGCTGGCCGCGCCCGGCGCGGTGTCGACGGACTACGAAGTCGCCCTGGACACCGGCGGGTTGAGCCCGCTGCTCGGGACGAGTTCGTCGCTGGCGCTGACCAGTGGCGGCACCGATGCGCTGTGGCTGTGGTCCAGCGAGGTCGGGACCGAGGACTACCGGCCCGAGCTGGTGCTCACCTTCGGTCCGTCCTGAGCCCCTTTCCTGACAGCCGGGCGGCCCGGTCTCCCCTCCCCCGGGCCGCCCGGCCCTCCACTCACCACCACCCCCCGCATCCGATCGCACGGAGTACCGCTCGCAGTACAAGGAGAAAGACATGCACGGCACATCACAGAGTCGCAGAACCGGAAGGCCCGGTTCGCGAAGAGGCGTCGCGGCGTTGGCACTCGCCCTCACCGCGCCCCTTCTCACCGTCCCACTGACCGCCACCCCCGCCGCCGCGCTCACCAGCCCGGTGGCCCTGACCGCCGACGATCTGGACACCTGGCAGACCAACGGCATCGTGTACGCCCTCGCGCAGGCCGACGGGGTGGTGTTCGCCGGCGGCACCTTCTCGGCGATCCGCCCGGCCGGTGCGGCCGCCGGGGACCCCGCCGAGCAACCGGCGGTGAACTTCGCCGCGTTCGACGCCGCGACCGGTGCACCCACCGGCTGCACCCTGTCCTTCACGGTCGGCTCGGGCACCGCGACCGTCCGCGCGCTCGCCGTGTCTCCGGACGGGCAGACCCTGTACGCGGGCGGGTACTTCGGCGCCGTGAACGGCGTCGGCGTGAACAGCCTCGCCGCGATCGACATCGACACCTGCACCCCCAGCCCCGACTTCCATCCGGCGGTCACGGCGACCGTGCGGGCGCTGGACGTGACCGACTCGACCGTCTACCTGGGCGGGGACTTCAACACGGTCAACGGCGAGACCCGGCAGCGGTTCGCCGCCGTGGACACCTCCGGCGTGCTGACCTCGTGGACGGCGAACGCCGACGAACCGGGGCGGGCCGTCGCGGTCACCGCGGACGGGCAGCATGTGGCGGTCGGCGGGGACTTCTTCGACGTCAACGGCGCCAACTCGCACGCGCTGGCCATCACCGACGCCACGACCGGAGCGGTGACGCAGGCGTACCCGAGCGGGTTCTTCCCGAACACCTCCGTCGTCAAGGACATCACCGCCGACGCCTCCGGCGTCTACACCGCCCACGAGGGCACCGGCGGCGGCGTCTTCGACGGCCGGGCGGCCTTCGAACCGGACACCTTCGCACAGCGCTGGCGGGACACCTGCCTCGGCGCCACCCAGGCCCTCCAGCTCTACCAGGGCGTCATCTACAGCGCCTCGCACGCCCACGACTGCTCCTCCATGGGTTCCTACCCGGACGGGCAGCGCCGCCATCTGCTCGCCCAGACCACGGCCGACCCGGCGCTGCTCGGCTGGGCCCCGGACACCAACGACGGCATCGGCGAGGGCATCGGCCCGCGCGTGTTCGCCCTGGCGCCCAAGAACGGCACCGACTACCTGTGGATCGGCGGCGAGTTCACCACCGTCGGCGGCACGGCCCAGCAGGGTCTGACCCGGGTCTCCTCGGGCCCGGACACGGGCGCGCCGACCCTGCCGCAGGTGCGGGTGGAGAGCATCGAGGCCGGCAAGGTCGCCGTGCACTGGCGCTCCAGCTACGACACAGACGACAGCCGGCTGACGTACCGCGTCTACAAGGACGGCGGAAGCACCCCGGTGTACGAGGTCGAGGGCGACTCGCTGCCCTGGTCGCGCCCCCAGATCACCTGGACCGACACGGCGGTCGCGGCGGGCGAGACGCACTCCTACCGGATCAGCGCCTCGGACGGCACGAACACCACCTCCAGGACCACCGCCCAGTCGGTGACGGTGGCGAGCACGGCCGACGCGTACGCCACCAAGGTGCGCACTGACGGGGCCAACCTGTACTGGCGGTTCAACGAGACCGCGAACGCCTACGCCGCCGACAGCTCCAGCGGCGACGACAGCGGCGTCCACTGGAACGCGCCGACCCTGGCCGTCCCGGACGGGGCCGCCGGTTCCGCCTCCTCGGTGGGCTACACGGGCTCGCAGAGCGAGTGGACGTACACCGACAGGCGCCACTCTGCACCGTCGGCCTACTCCCTGGAACTGTGGTTCAAGACGACCTCGACCAGCGGCGGCAAGCTCATCGGCTTCGCCAACAAGGTGCAGCTGACGTCCACGTCGTACGACAAGCACGTCTACATGACCAACAACGGGCGGCTGGTCTTCGGTGTCTACACGGGCACGGTCCGCACCATCACCACGTCCCAGTCCTTCAACGACGGCAACTGGCACCATGTCGTCGCCACCCAGGGCAGCGACGGCATGAGGCTGTACGTCGACGGCACGCAGCGCGCCTCCAACATATTCGTCACCGGCAACGAGCAGTCCAGTGGTTTCTGGCGGGTCGGCGGCGACAACCTGGACAGCTGGCCGAACCGTCCGTCGAGCCGGTTCTTCACCGGGCAGATCGACGAAGTCGCCGTGTACGGGGGAGTCCTGACGTCCGGTCAGGTAGCCTCGCACTACTCGACCGGAACGACTCCATGAGGCGGCCCGTCCTCGCGGCACTGCTGCTCCTGCCCCTGCTCGCCGCGTGCGGCGGCGGGGGCGGGAGCGGTGACCAGCGCACGCAGGCGGCGGGGAACGGGGCCGGCGCCTCGGTGACCCCGTCCGCCCCCTCCGGTGCGTCCGGTTCCTCCGGTACGCCGTCCAGTGCCGCTCCCAGCAAGGCGCCCGCGGCGTCCCAGGGGCCGAAGAACACCGTCCCCGACGACGAACTCACCCCGGTCACCGGGTCGTTCACCAAGAAGGAGAAGAAGTACCTGTCGGGGCGCGTGCCCGAGGGGACCGATCCCGCGGCGATCCTGCAGGCCGGTCAGGAGACCTGCGACAAGCTCGCCGCCACCGCGAAGATCGACCGGGACGCCACGGTCGGGGCGATCATCGCCGGGGACATCAAGGACGCCGAGGGCGCGGTGAAGGGCCTGTGCCCCGAGCTGAAGCCGCTCATCGAGGACGCCGAGGGCGGCTACGCCGACGGCACCCACGAGGACCCGGCGCCGGGCACCTACCGGGCACTGACCCCGGCGAAGGACTGCTCGTGGTCCCTCGACTCGGCCACCGGCGCCAAGCACCGGATCACCATCAAGAAGGGGACCAGATCCTTCACCTCCGGCGGGTGTTACGCCTGGGCGAAGGACTCGTAGAGGGTGTGGAGGCGGTCGGTGACCGCCTCCAGCGAGAACGACGTACGGGACAGCTGCCAGGCCGCCGCGGAGGCGGTGTCCGCGGCGGCGGGTTCCAGCAGGGCGAGGATCTCGGCGGCCAGCGCCTGAGGGGTCCTCGCCACGCGTCCCGCGCCGGAGCGCGCGAGATCGTCGGCGAGACCGTTGGTGGGGGTCACCACCGACGGGACGCCCACCGACAGGGCCTCCAGGACGGACATCGGGAACGGCTCGTCCACGGAGGGCAGGACATGCACATGGGTGCGGCGCAGCTCGTCCAGTACGGCACCGGGCGCGAGGCTGCCCAGATAGTCGACCGAGTCGGACACCCCGAGCGCGTCGGCGAGCTTCAGGGCGGCCCCGAGCTCGCCCTCGTCGGCCCCGGCCATCACGAAGCGGGCGTCCGGGTGCCGCCGCAGCACCTCGGGGACGGCGGCGACGAAGTCCGACGGGCGTTTGCGGGCCTGCATCCGAGCCAGATAGAGCACCCGCGGCGGCCCCTCGGGGCGCGGCCGCCGCTCCTGCGCGGGCACCCCGTTGACCAGCCGCACGCCGTTGCCGGGGTCCTGGCCGCCCAGCACCGCGTCCAGGCCCTTGCGTTCGTACGACGTGAGGTGCAGGACGGCGTCGGCGCGCCGCAGCACCCGGCGGACCGCGACCGCGTCCAGCACCTTCGCCAGGGCCTTGTCGCTGGGGTCGACCATGCCGTGCGTCTGGACCACCAGCGGGCGGCGGGCGCTCAGGGCGGCCAGCGCGATGGGCAGGGTGACCAGGTCGCGGGCGAGGTGGACGTGGACCACGTCGGCGGCCCTGACCAGGCGGCGGGCGCCGGCGAGGAGGGCGGGCGAGGTGATGCCGCTGAAGCCGGCGCCGGGCACCACCCGGCGGGCCGGGTAGAGGAGGGCGGGGCGGCCGTCGACGTCGGTGGGGAGCGGGCCGTCGAAGCCGTCGGCGAGGGCGACGATCCGGGTCTCGACCCCGCGGGCGGCGAGGCCTCCGGTGAGGTTCACGGCGACGCGGACCGGGCCGCCGAAGGCCTGCGTCGGGGTGTGCAGGGTGACGGCGTGCAGGGCTCTCACGGGGTGGGCTCCTTCAGGGCGCGGCTGCCCTCGGCCGTGTGCAGGGTGAGTTCCGGGAGGTCGCGCCCCAGCACGGTCCCGGCGGCGACCACGGCGTGCCGTCCGACGGTCACCCCGGCGAGCACGGTCGCGCGCGCGGCGATCCAGGCGCCGTCCTCGACGCGGATGGGCGCGTTGCGGTACCGGAAGTCGGTGCTGCGGTGGTCGTGGCTGCCCGTGCACAGCAGCGCCTCCTGGGAGACGCAGACATGGGAGCCGAGAGTCACCGGTTCGAGGTTGAGCAGCCAGGCGCCCTCGCCGATCCAGGTGTGGTCGCCGACGGTCAGTTTCCAGGGCCACAGGATGCGGACGCGGTGTCTTATGAGCACGCCCTCGCCGATCTCCGCGCCGAAGGCCCGCAGCAGCGCCACCCGCACCCGCGCCGGGCAGAACCAGGCCATGAACAGCGTGTTCATCACGCAGAACCACAGCGCCTGGACGGCGATCCCGCGTCCCTTGTCGTACCCGGTCAGCGTGAACGTCCGTAGGTCGCGCATGAATTACCCCCCTCGATACCCCCTTTCCAATCACCCTAGGGATTCAGTCCGTACCTCGCACACAAATCCGTAGACTCTGTGAACTAAACGTAGAGGGGGGCTCATGTCGGCGGTAACTCTGGCTGCGCGACGGCCCGTCGAGGCCACCACCGGCGGCTCACCGCGCGGCGCGCTCCGCCGTGTCCTCGCACTGCCCCTCGTCCTCAGCCTCACCGTCCTCATGCCGGCGTTCGTCGCGCTCCAGCCCGGCGCCGGTCTGCGCGACCAGGTGTTCTGGCTCCAGCTGGTGCTCACCGTCTACTCGGGCGCCCGGCTCTCCGCGATGATCCTGGGCCGGCACCGCAAGCTGCTCCAGGGCACCTTCTGGCTGTTCGTCTACATGGCGATGGGCATCGCCGCGCTCGCCCAGGTCGTGGTGGGCAAGACACCCGTGCCGGTCGCGGGGTCGCGGTCCGATCTCGCGGCCGCCGTCGCGCTCGTCCTGGTGGCGTGCGTGGCCTTCGACGCGGGGGCACTGCTGGTCCGGCCGGGGGCGCGGTCGACCGCGCGGACCGTCTTCCGGCCCGCGATGGTCTCCCGGCGGCGCCTGGCGCTGCTCATCGCGGTGGCGTTCGTCGGGAGCGGGCTGTTCGTGATGAAGCTCGGCGGGCTCTCGGTGTTCTTCGCGAGCCGGATGGAGATCAACGAGTCGATCGCGACGAGCGGCATCTCCACGCCCGGCTCCCAGGCGAGTACGGCGATCCTGCGCGGCTTCGGGACGGTCCCGGCGCTGCTCGCGCTGATGGTGGTGACCCGCTGGCTGATCACCTCCCCGCGGGCCCGCAGCAGGCCGCTGCCGTGGATCGCGCTGGTGGCGCTCGTCGGCCTGAACGGGATCGTCAACAACCCGATCTCGAACCCGCGTTACTGGTTCCTGACCGTACTCCTTGCCCTGCTGTTCACGGTGTTCCCGCAGAGCCCGGCGATGTACCGGGCGGCCCTGTCCCTCGGTGTCGCGGCGGCGGTGCTGATCTTCCCGTTCGCCGACAAGTTCCGCTACGACGAGGCCAACACGAGGGCCACCGAGACCAGTTCGGTGCTGGACCCGCTGGTGCTCAAGGACTACGACCAGATGGCGATGTTCGCCAACACCATCACGTACGCCGACGCGGGCAACGGCCACACCTACGGCCGCCAGCTGGCCGGCTCCGCCCTGTTCTTCGTGCCCCGCTCGGTGTGGACCGACAAGCCCAAGGACACCGGCGTGATGGTGAGTGAGTGGATGGCGGCCGCCAACACCAACCGCTCCTCACCCCTGTGGGCCGAACTCTGGCTGGACTTCGGCCCGTTCGGGATGGTCGCCGGATTCGGCCTGATCGGCTGGGCCTCGGCCCGGGTCGACCGCCGCTACGCCCGCACGGTGGTCCGCCCCGGCCCGACGAGCATCCTGACCCTCGCCGTACCGCTGGTCGCGGGCTACTCCTTCATCCTGCTACGGGGCCCGCTGCTGCAGGCCTCGGGCCGGGTGGCGATCGGGATCATGTGCCTGGCGCTCATCACGACACTGCGTCCGGAACGGTGGCGGCAGCTGCGCTGACGGCCCCGCCATGGGGTCACCGGCGCCGGCAGCCGCGCCGACCTGCTGCGGCGCGAGCACCCTGGGTCCAGCCCCGAGCTTGCAGGAGCTCGACCTGGTCGCCTCTCTGCGATTCGCCGGCCTGGCGCTCATCACGACCCTGCGTCCGGGGCGGTGGCGACAGTTGCGCTGAGGGCCCGCCGCTCGGGCGACCCCTGCCGGGAGCGGTGGCGACAGACACACCGACCCGTTGCGGCGCGGGCGCCCTGGTGACCTGGATCCATGCCGCCGCGCCCTTCAGCCATTCTGCTGCCGGGGCCGCTGCTGCAGCGTCGGGGCGGCCGGCGATCGGGATCATGTGCCTGGCGCTCATCACGACACTGCGTCCGGAGCGGCGGCAACAGTTGCGCTGAGGGCCCGCCACCGGGCCACTGACGCCGGGAGCCGCGCCGACATACCGGCTTCGAGTCGCCGAGAAGGCCCCGCAGGGGTTCAGTGTGCCGCGTCCGGAGCGGTGGCGACAGCCCTACCTGCCTGGTGCGGTGCGGGCGCCCTGGTGGTCTGGATCCATGCCGCCGTGCCCTTCAGTGCCGAGCCCAGGCACAGGCCCCAGGCGGCGCCCTCGACGCCCGTCCAGGCGTAGCCGGCGAGCAGGAGGCCGGCCGAGACCGGGGAGAAGGCCAGCTGTACGGGCATCGTGGCGCGGGGCGAGAGGACGCGGAGGGCGAGGAGGCCGCAGACGCCGAAGGCCATCGCCGCGTACTGGGCGCCGGTCGCCGGGAGGACCTTCGACGCCGACTCCCAGGTGTCGCCGAGGAGTTGACGGCCCCAGCTGCTCGGCAGCGCGTACAGCGCGGCTCCCCAGCCCGCCGCCACCGCTGCCAGCGCGGTGCCCGCCAGCAGGGCCGCCTTGCGCGGGGCAGGGTGGCGGTTGAGGAGGGGTGGTCCGAAGCCGGTGGCCGCGTTGAAGGCCACGTTGAGGGGGCCGAACAGCGTGGTCGCCCCGCGCAGGGCGCCGACCGCGAGCGGGGTCGCGAAGAGGCCCAGGGCGAGGACGGCGAGCTGGCTGGTGGCGTTGCCGACGCCGAACTCGACGAGGAAGCGCCGGCCGAGGTGCCCTCGTACGAGATAGCGCCTGAGGTCGGTCCGCTCGCCCTTCGTCTGCGTCCGGAGCAGGAGCAGTGCCAGCAGGAGGGCGGGGAGTGCGGACAGGCCCCACACCAGCGTCGTACGGGCCGCTGAGGTGTTGTCCGGCTGGAGGAGGAGGGCGGGGAGGACCGCCCCCAGCCTCAACGCGTCCGTCGCCAGCGCCAGTTGGGGCTTACGGAGGACCGAGAAGCAGTAGCGCAGGGTGTCCTGGGTGAGAGTGATCGGGAGGACCAGGCCCAGAGCCGCGAAGACGGCGGCGTCCTCGGTGGCGAGGAAGGCGCCGCCCGCCAGCAGCGCACCGAGCACGGTCGAGGCGGACGCCGTGAAGGCGACCGCGCCGCGGCACGGCGGCCGCTCCTTGTGGAGGACGAGTTCCTGGCCGACGTACGCCCCGAAGCCGCCGAGGAACACGCTGAAGACGACGTAGGCCGTGGCGAAGAGGGCGAAGGTGTCGGCCTCGCTGTGGCGGGCGACCAGGACCAGGACGGCGATGTTGGTGAGCGCGCTCACCGCCTGGTCGAGGACGGAGCTGACAAGGGCCGTGCGGGCCCTCACCGAGTACCCGAGGAGAGGGTGTCCCGGGTGACGGATTCCGGGCTCAGGGTCGGGTTCGGGATGGCGGCGGTCTGCTGGGCCACCCGGCGGCGGGCCCGGCGCCGGCTGCCCGCCTGGTGCAGGACCGCGCCGAGGACCTGGCCGCCGGCGCCGTCGATGAGCTCGCGGATGCGCTCCAGTGCCGTACGGGCGACCGTGCGCGGGTCGCAGACGACGACCACGCCGTCGACGCGGTCGACGAGGGCGAGCGCGTCGGCGTAGGAGAGGACGGGCGGGGCGAGGACGACGACGGTGGTGTTGGGGGCGTCGGCCTGGTCGATGAGGCGGGTCGTGGCGGCGGAGGTGAGGGTGCGGGCCACGTGCGGGACGCGGACGCCGGGGACGAGGTCGAAGGTGCCGGACTCACCCGCGTCGACGGTGATGTGGCGGCCGCCGGGCCATGGGCTGCCGTCGAGGGGTTCGCGGTCGGCCCAGGCGGGACGGGCGCCGGGCGCCTCGGGCAGACGGCGGGCGAGGTCGGGGTGGCGCAGGTCGGCCTCGACGAGCAGGGCGGACATACCGGTCTCGGCGAAGCAGGCGGTGAGGTTGACGGCGACGACGGAGGCGGTGGTGCCCTCGCCGCCCGGCTCGACGACCAGGAGGCGGCGGCGGTCGGCGAAGTGCCGGTCGTAGGCGAGCCGGAAGGCGACCGAGCGGTACTGCTCGGCCAGTGCCCCGTCGGCGGCGAGGAGCGGCTCCTCCGGGACCCTGGGCAGGCTGCCGAGGACGGGGGCGCGCAGGGCGCGGGAGACCTGGTCGGCGGAGCGGGCCGCCGGGTCGAAGATCATCCGCAGCCAGGCGCCGAGCAGTCCGAGCGCGAGGCCGACGACTCCGCCGAGGGCGATGAGCATGGGCGTGCCGAGGCCCTCCGCGACGGCGGGCTCCTCGGCCTTGACCGTGATGTAGCCCGGGGTGGTGTCCAGGGCCTTCAACTCGGATATGTCGTTGGTGAGTTCGGCGATCTGACTGAGCAGGTTGGCCTGTGCGGCGAGCGCGGTGCTCTTCTCGGTGTCGCCTTCGAGCTGGTCGATCTGGTCGAGGAGGTCCTCGCGCTGCTTGGCCAGCGGGTCGAGCTGCTTCTTGTATCCGGCGATCATGTTGGTGACCGTGCCGGTGGTCTGGGTCTCGCGGTAGTCGAGGTAGGCCTGCGCGAAGGCTTCGGCACCCGCGGCGGCCCTCTGGGGCGTGGCGCCGACATAGGAGAACTTCAGGACCAGGGTGTCCGGCGGGTTGGTGACCTGCAGCCGCTTCTGCAGATCCCCGGCCTCGTCGGCGTCCAGGCCGAGCTTGTCGGCGGCGCGCTCGGCGACCGCGTTGCCCGCGGCGGTCTGCCGCTCGCTGCCGATGTTGATCTGCTTGTCGACCGAGACGCCGTTGGTGGCATACGGGTTGATGGTCGCCGCCCGCACGAGCACCTCGCTGGAGGACTCGTACGTCGCCGTCGACCCGTAGGCGAACCAGCCCCCGGCGAGCAGCCCGGCCAGCAGTCCCCCGGCGACCAGCACACGGTGCCGCAGAACCTGCTGGACCTGGTCGCGCAGGAGCTCGGGCTCGTCCTGCTGCCCGCGGATGTCGTCGTTCATTCCGGTGCCGCTCCTTCGTGCGCGGTGCTGCCGTTCGTGCCGAGTGCCTCGGCGAGGAGGTCGTCCAGGCGGCCGAGTCCGGCCGCGGCGCTGAGGTGTTCGTCCACGTAGACGGGCCCGCGGGACCCGAGTCGGTCCGCTTCGGCGGGGTCGGCGGCGAGTTCCTTGAGCGCGGCGAGGAGCGCGGCCGGGTCCTCCGGGGGCACCAGGACGCCGGCGCCGGAGCGGCGCACCTCGTCGGCGGTGCCGCCCTCCGCGGCGACGGAGGCGATGACGGGCCGCCCGGCGGCGAAGTAGGAGGTCAGCTTGGAGGGCACGCTCATGTCGAGCACGGACGCCCGCTGGGTGACCGCGAGGACGTCGGCGGCGGCGAGGACGTCCGGGAAGTCGGCGGTCTCGGCGGGCGGGAGGAAGTGCAGGTTGGGGATGGAGCGGGCGCGCTCCTGGAGGGCGGCGCGCTGGTTGCCGTCACCCATGAGCACGAAGTCGACCGTGGGGGCGAGGCGGGCCGCGTCGACGAGGACCTCCAGGCCCTGCTTGAGCCCCATGTTCCCGGAGTGCATGACGACTTGACGGTCGGGGGCCCAGCCGAGCCGGGCCCGGGTCTGCGTCCGTGAGGCCGAAGGACGTGACACGTGCGACCAGTTGGGGACGAGGCGGATCCGCCCGGGGTCGACGCCCATGGCCTGGATGCGGGGCCGGAAGCTGTCGTGGATGACCCCGACGAGCGCGGCCCGGCTCAGCGCGTACCGCTCGGCCCGCGCCGCCACCGCCGCCGCCCGGTCACCGCCGCTGATCCCGCTCTGCGCGGCCGCCGCCCCCATCAGGTCCTGCACGACCGGCACGAACGGCACCCGGTGCCGGGCGGCGATCCGCGCGGCGACCACCGCTCCGGCCAGGCTGGGCATCTGGGCGACCACCGCGTGCGGGCGGGGCATCCGGGGCGGGGCCACCAGCTGATGGGCGAGCAGCGAGGCCTCGAACAGGGCCCGGCGCAGGGCGGTCTGCCGCGGCGGCACGGTGTGTTTGCGCCGATGCACGGTGACCCCCGCGCGGGACTCCGTCACCCGCCAGCGCCCCGCGTAGGCCGGGTCGAGCCGCCAGGACGGATAGTGCGGCATGCCCGCGAGGACATGCGTGTCGGCACCGCGCGCGGCCCAGTGCTCGGCGAGCTGGGTGGCGTAGGGGCCGATACCGGTGTGCTCGGGCGCGTAGTTGGTGGAGACCAGCAGCAGAGTGCGGCCGGTAAGCGGGTGCAGATGTGATGCGGATCCGGTCAACGCCGGTCCCCTTCCCCCCGGAAGTGATCCTTGACCACCTTAACTGTTCACCAGATCTCCAGGGGGGCTTCACCTGTTTCTCGTGGAGGTGCCACGAACACACGTACGCATGATCATCCTTCAGGGTGAGGGCTGCGTGATCTGGGCACACGCGTGCGGCGGCCGCACATATGGTCCTGCCGTCGGGCTCGGGCTGACATCGGCATCCTGACCTGAGGCTGCGACCGGGGGGGACAGATGACGCGTGCGACAGGGACTGCGGAGGCCGGGCCCGCCCGCTACACCTACCGGCTGCGCACGTCGTCGACCGCCCGCTCCGCGTTGCTGGCCGAGTGGGGTCGCTGCCGATGGGTCTGGAATGAGTGCGTCGCCAAGTCCAAGGCCACCTATCAGCACAACAAGACCACCGGCGAGAAACAGACCTGTGGCCCGGCCCCAGCTCGACAAGATGCTTACGGCGGCCCGGCAGCACATGCCGTGGCTGCGCGAAGGCAGCTCGGTACCACAGCAACAGAGCATCCGGGACTTCGGCAAGTCCCGTGCGAAGGCACAGAAGGACATCCGGGAAGGCATTCCGCAGCGGCAGCGGGCCGGGATGCCGAGACCCAAGAAGAAGCGCGAGACCTCACCGACGCTGAACTACACGAAGCGCGGGTTCCGGATCGATGGTGATCGCCTGCACCTGGCGGGCGGGATCGCCGTATCACTGGCGTGGTCAAGGCAGTTGCCGGCCGCACCGTCCTCCGTGCGCGTGTACCGGACAGTGTCGGCCACTGGTACGCCTCCTTCGTCGTCCTCGCCCGGACGGAGCCGCTGCCCGCTACGGGGCGGGTTCTGGGGGTGGACTGGGGGGTGAAGGAGATCTCGACCACCACCTCCGACGCCCATGATCTTCCGCATCCCCAACACGGCAAGAAGGCCGAGGAGAAACTGTGCCGCTACGACCGGATGATGGCCCGCCGTAGACCCGGGAAGGGCCAGGCCGCCTCGAAGGGCTACCGAGAAGCGAAGCGGTGGCGGGCGAAGACGTACCAGAAGATGGCACGGCAGCGGCAGGACACGGCTCGCAAGTGGGCCAAGAAGGCCGTGCGGGATCACGACGCGATTGCAGTGGAGGACTTCAGGCCGAAGTTCCTCGCCAAGACGCACATGGCGAGGAAGGCGGCGGACGCGGCGATCGGCGCCACCAAGCAGGCCCTTCTGGACATGGGCCGCAAACACGCGCGGGACGTACGCCTAGTGCATCCCGCGCACACCACGATGGACTGCGGCAGGTGCGGAGCGAGAGCCAAGCACGCCTTGCCGTTGTCAGAACGCACCTACACCTGCACCGCCTGCGGACTCGTCTCCCCCAGAGACAAGAACTCCGCACGCGTGATGCTCGTCCGGGCAGGTCTGAACCCAGCTGGTGACGAGGGCGTGAGACCTCCTGGAGCGCAGCTCCAGGAGGCTGCCTGAGCCAGAAATCCCCGTTTCCTGCCCGGAGGGGAGCATTCAAAGTAAGGTCGTCGGATCATTAACCCGGACTTGGGTTGACGTTCATCCGTGGGGGGAGAACGCATGGTCCATCGTGTCGGCTACGCGCCCGGCGTCTACGACCTGTTCCACATCGGCCACCTGAACATCCTTCGACATGCCCGCAGCCAGTGCGACTACCTGGTCGCGGGGGTCGTCTCGGACGAGATGGCCGAGTTCGCCAAGGGCCGCAAACCGGTGATCCCGCTGCCGGAGCGGCTGGAGATCGTGCGCAGTGTGCGGCATGTGGATGCCGCGTTCGTGGAGACCGTGCCGGACAAGCTGGAGACCTGGAAGCAGGTCAGGTTCGACGTGATCTTCAAGGGTGACGACTGGCGGGGCACCGAGAAGGGCGAGCGCCTGGAGCGGGACTTCGCGACCGTGGGCGTCGAGGTCGTGTACTTCCCGTACACCGTGCACACGTCCAGCACCCTGCTGGGCAGGGCGCTGGACGCCCTGGTCACACCGGGATCCGGGGAAGCGCGGACAGCTCCCTGAACCATTTGCCGAGGAACGCCACGAGGAACAGTGCGTGCACGACGGCCAGGGCCGTGTAGGCCGCCCGGAACACCTCGGGCGCGCCGAGAGTGAGGAAGACCAGGCAGAACACCCCGTAGTCCACCGGGAGCAGGGCGATGGCCCGTACCCGGGAGGGCGGAGCCGCCGGGGTGCCGCCGGCCCCTTCGGCGGGACGGCCCCGCTTCAGCTGCTCGGTCAGCAGGCCGCCGCAGAAGGTGACCACGGCGGCGAGCTGGAAGCCGAGCGGGATCAACAGCCAGCCGTCACCGGGGAGTTCGAAGAACCGGTAGAAGGCGATCAGTACCGCGGTGTGCAGCGCGACCATCTTCGCGCAGTCCACGACATGGTCCAGCCACTCCCCCGCGGGCCCGCCCTTGCCGGTGAGCCGGGCGAGCTGGCCGTCCGCCGAGTCGAAGGCGAAGCCGACCACCAGGGCCGCGTACACCGCGAGCGCGAGGGGCCAGGACGGCCGCACGAGCGCCACCGCGGTGATGCCGGTGAAGGTGAACGCCGCGCTGATCAGCGTGACTTGATTGGGCGTCAGCCCCATCCGGTAGGCACCGGCCGCCAGGATCCGCCCGGCCGGCCGGTTCACGTACCGGGAGTAGAGCGACACCCCCTTCGCCGATTTCTGCGCCCCTCGCAATGCCGTCAGAGTCCCCACGAGCCCCCCTCGTGTCCCCATGCTGCGTCAGTGAACGCCATGATGACACGGGGTGAACGGACGTTCGGGACACTGGTCGATGTTGATGGAGTACACCTTGGCGTCGAGGCGCCCGCTGCCCTTGGAGACGTCCGCGCCGGAGACATGAGAGCCTGGGTGCACCCCGGCCCGCAGTCCGTGTCGAAGCGCTTCGACAACCTATGGACACCCACCCCCGCTGCGGCTACTGTCGAACCAACCCCACCCGCCCATATTCGCACCGCGCACTGTCGAAGCGCTTCACAAAGCTTGGAGAGCTGGATGGTCACCCTCGCCGAGGTCGCCCAGCACGCCGGAGTCTCGGCGAGCACGGTGAGCTATGTCCTCAGCGGCAAGCGGTCCATCTCCGGAGCCACCCGGCAGCGGGTCGAGCAGAGCATCCGCGAGCTGGGCTACCACCCGAACGCGGGCGCCCGCGCCCTCGCCAGCAGCAGGTCGAACATCATCGCGCTGATGGTCCCGCTGCGCACCGACATGTACGTACCGGTGATGATGGAGATCGCCATCGCCGTCGCCACCACGGCCCGGACGCACGGGTACGACGTCCTGCTGCTCACCGGCGAGGAGGGACCCGACGCCGTACGCCGCGTCACCGGCAGCGGGCTCGCCGACGCGATGATCCTGATGGACGTCGAGCTCGACGACGAGCGCCTGCCGCTGCTGCGCGGCACCGACCAGCCGTCCGTCCTCATCGGCCTCCCCGCCGACACCACCGGACTGACCTGCGTCGACCTGGACTTCCGGGCGACGGGCGCGCTCTGTGTCGAGCACCTCGCGATGCTCGGCCACCGCGACATCGCTGTCATCGGCGAGGCCCCCGCGGTCTACGAACGGCACACCGGCTTCGCCGAGCGCACCCTCGACGGGCTCCGGTCGCGCGCCCAGGAGCTGGGCCTACGGCTGCTGCACCGGCCCTGCGAGGGCGGGTACGACGCGATGGCCGTCACCCTCGCCCGCATCCTCGACGAACGCCCGGCCACCACCGGCTTCGTCGTGCAGAACGAGTCCGCCGTCGAGCCGCTGCTCGCCCTGCTCCGCCAGCAGGGCCGTGCCGTGCCTGAGGACGTGTCGGTCGTCGCGATCTGCCCCGACCAGGTCGCCACCCAGGCCTCGGTGCGGCTCACCTCGGTCGCCATCCCCGCGCAGGAGATGGGCCGGCACGCCGTGGAACACCTGGTGGCCAAGCTCGACGGGCGCGGCAAGGACGAAGTCGTGCTCCTGGCACCCGAGTTGACGGTCCGGGCGAGCACGGGTCCGGCACCGGAGTAGTCCAGCAGCCCCTAGTACCAGGCGTTTCCGCCCTCTCCAGGGCACCCCCATGTCTGCACTCCTCCAGGAGCACACACGTGAATCAGCCTGCCGAAAACCAGACCCGGGTAAGCCTCGCGCAGTCGTCTCCCACCGTCGGCATGTTCCGTGAGCGGGACGGCGCTCTGGAGTGGAGCGGCCGTCAGGAGACCCTCCGGATCGAGCCCTGGGGCCCGGACGCCGTCCGGGTACGGGCCCGGCTCGGCGGACCGGTCCTCGACGGACTGCCGGGTGCGCTGCTCGATGAGGCGCCCGCCACGTCGTACACGGTCAAGATCGAGGACGGTCAGGGGCAGTTGACCGTCGGCAGCCTCACCGTCGTGGTCAACGGCGAGGGCCTGATCCGCTTTCTGCGCACGGACGACGGCGGCGAACTCCTCGCCGAGGAGCGGGCCCACTTCTGGTGGCCGGGCTCGCGCCTCTACACCGCCGTCGGAGGCGGCCATCACCGGCTGGAGCAGCGGTTCGCCGCGTACGACGACGAGAAGCTGTACGGCCTGGGCCAGCACCAGCACGGGCGCCTCGACCAGAAGGGCCTGGTCCTGGACCTGGTGCAGCGCAACGCCGAGGTCGGCATCCCGGTGCTGACCTCCAGCCGCGGCTACACCCTCCTCTGGAACAACCCGGCGATCGGCCGTGTCGAGCTCGCCCACAACGGCACGCGCTGGGTGTCCGACTCGGCCCGGCAGATCGACTACTGGATCACCGAGGGCGCCCCCGCCGACACCCAGCGCCGCTACACCGCCGTCACCGGCCGCACGCCGATGCTCCCTCAGTGGGCGGCGGGCTTCTGGCAGTGCAAGCTGCGCTACCGCACCCAGGACGAACTCCTCGCCGTGGCCCGGGAGTACAAGCGTCGCGGGCTGCCGATCTCGGCGATCGTCTGCGACTTCTTCCACTGGACACACCTGGGCGACTGGAAGTTCGACCTGGCCGAGTGGCCCGACCCGGCGGCGATGGTGCGGGAGCTGGAGGAGCTCGGCATCAAGCTGGTCGTCTCCGTCTGGCCGTCGGTGTCCCCGCTCTCCGAGAACCACCAGCTCATGGAGCAGCGCGGCTACTTCATCGGCACGCAGTACGGTCCGATGGCGCACGCCGACTGGCCGGACAAGGAGGTCGCCTCCACCGTCCAGGTCGCCTTCTACGACGCCACCAACCCCGAGGCGCGGGACTTCATGTGGTCACGCGTCCGCGACAACTACCTCACCCCGTACGGCATCACGGCGTTCTGGCTGGACGCCTGCGAGCCGGAGCTGAAGCCGGGCTTCCAGGAGAACCTGCGCTACTGGGCGGGCCCGGGCCTGGAGGTCGGCAACAGCTACCCGGCGGAGAACTCCCGCACCTTCTACGAGGGCCTGCGCGCCGAGGGCGAGGAGGAGGTCATCACCCTCAACCGGTCGGCGTGGGCGGGCAGTCAGCGCTACGGGGCTGCCCTGTGGTCGGGGGACATCGGCACCGACTTCCCGACCCTGCGCCGCCAGATCGCGGCCGGTCTCAACACCGCCCTGTCCGGCATCCCCTGGTGGAACACCGACATCGGCGGCTTCCACGGCGGCGACCCGGACGACGAGGCGTACCGCGAGGTCATGGTCCGCTGGTTCCAGTTCGGCGCCCTGTCCCCGCTGATGCGCCTGCACGGCTTCCGCGACCCGGGCATGCCGCTCGGCCCCGAGATGACCGGCGGCCCCAACGAGGTGTGGTCGTACGGCGAGCAGGCCGGCGCGATCCTGGAGCGGTATCTGCGGCTGCGCGAGCGCCTGAAGCCGTATGTCCTGGAGGTCATGCGGGAGGCCCACGAGGAGGGTCTGCCGCCGATGCGGCCGCTGTTCCTGGAGTTCCCCGAGGACCAGGCGGCCTGGTCGGTCGACGACGCGTATCTCCTCGGCGCCGACCTGCTGGTGGCCCCGGTGCTGACGGCGGGCGCGACGGCCCGGACGACGTACCTCCCGGCGGGCGCGACCTGGACGGACGCGTGGACCGGTGAGACGTACGAGGGCGGGACGACCGTGACGGTCGACGCCCCGCTGGACCGGATCCCGCTGTTCCTGCGGGACGGGGCGCGGCTTCCCGTGGCGGAGTAGCGGAGTAGCTGTGCACAAGCGTGCGGCCGGTCCCGATAGGGGAGGGACCGGCCGCACGCGCGTGTCAGCGGCAGACGGAGTCGAGCGAGCGGACGAGCGCGGCGGTGTGCAGGAGGTCCGGGTGCTTCTCGTGGTGGACCTCGACCACGGCGAGGGCGAGTTCAGGGCGGCAGCCGGCCGAGGACCGGTCCGGGGTGGTGTCGGCCAGGGCGGTGACCAGACCGGTGTTGATGCGGTTGATGGTCTGCCGTACGACGCTCAGGTCCGGCTTGGTCGTCGGCGCCTCGTCGGGGTGGGCGGTCCAGCGGCGGAACAGGGCGCGCTGGACGGTCTTGTTGGCCTCGATCTGGTCGCGGAAGACGGCCCGGACCTCGTCCGGATCGGCGCCGATCTGCTGCGCCTGGGCAGCGACGGAGTCGAGGACCTGCTGTTCACGGGCGGGGTCGTCGATGGGGCTGTCGGTGCCCCACTTGGCGGCGGCCACGAGGTCGGCGGTGGCGAGGCGGTCGGCCGCCAGGGACGCGACGGGCAGCAGGGGGGAGGACGCGGGGGCCGCCGTCGCGCTGCCCGAGGAGGCGAGCAGCGCGGCGGCGGCGAACGCGGTGGTGATGAGGGGGGTGATGATGCGGGGGGTGGTGATACGCATGGGTTCATCTAACCCCGCGACCCCACCCCGTTCGGTCAACTACTGCTGACGGTCAGGTTGTTTGTTCGGAAATCAAGGCCGCCGGACGACGACGTGATCTCGTAGCCGAACTGGACGTCCCCGATGGTCTCGCTGCTGGACATCCAGCCCTTGGTGCCCGATATCCAGGTGAGGATCGGCTTGATGTCCACGGTGCCGGAGGAGGAGTCCGAGGTGCGCAGGAAGGAGAACACCTCGTTGGCGCCGTTGCTGCCCTTGTAGACGTTCCAGGAGTGGCCGCCGAGGGTGACGGACCCCTGCGAGGTGCCGAGCGGACCGACGGCTCCGTTGTAGTTGACCCAGAGCATGATCTCGTAGTCGTAGTCGGTGTCCCAGATGTCGTACGACGTGTTGTACGCGCCGGAGGACGGGACGGTGACGTTGTAGCTGCTGGTGAGCGAGCCGAGGGAGGCGATGGTCTTGTTGACCACCTTCTTGGAGTTCGGGTAGGACTTGATGCCGCCGGTGTTGGGGTGGTTGGCCCAGACGCCCCAGTTGGTACCGGAGTTGGCCCAGATGCACTGGCTGCCGGCGCCGGAGCCCCAGATGTTGTTGTAGAGCGTGTAGCCGTTCAGGCTCGTGTTGGCCCACTGGTCGCAGGAGTTCCAGACGGCGGCCGAAGCGGGGGCGGATGCGAGGCCGACGGTGGCGCCGAGGGCCATCGCGGGCGCCAGTACGGCCATGGCGGCCTTGCGCAGCTTGTTGTTCGTACTCTTTTCCATGGTGTCCCTTCCATGGGTGGGGGGAAATGCGGGGGTGATTACCACGCCTCCAGACTCAGGACGTGGTCTTCTCCGGCGACGAGGTCGAGCGGCTCGCTGCCGGAGGAAGTCCTCAGTTCGACGCGGTGGGTGCGGGTGGGGCGCAGTACCGCGGTCGTTTGCTGCGGGGTCCAGGTGAGGTCGAGTTCGGCGCCGAAGCGGGTGCGGACGCCGAGGAGTTGGCCGCTCGGGTACCGGGTGGGCAGCGCGGGCAGCAGCACCAGCCGGTCGGGCGTCGACTGCACGAGCATCTCGACGAGGACGGCCGGGAGGGTGTGGGCGGCGTCGGCGTTGTAGGTGCGGCGGTTCGGGTAGTGGGCGCTCATCAGCGAGGCGTGGAAAAAGTCGCCCTTGAGGACCTGGCCCAGGGCGTGCGCGACCCGTTCGCCGTCCCGCAGGCGGGCCGCGATCAGGGCGTGGTGCAGGTGCCCGTGGGCCGAGTCGTTCTCCGCGCCGCGCAGTGCCAGGGCACGGTGGGCGGCTTCGGCGAGGTCGGGGGTGTCGTAGGGGTTGATCTCGTCGAGGGGCCAGACGCCGTAGAGGTGGCTGAGGTGGCGGTGGTCGTAGCTGTCCTCCAGGCCCGGCCAGGCCCATTCGGCGAGGGCGCCGTCGTCGTTGATCCGGTGCGGTGGGAGGCGGTCGGCGAGGGCGCGCAGGCGGTCCGCGTCCCCCGGGTGGTAGTCGGCGGCGGTGTGCAGGGCGTGCCGGGCGGCAGAGAGGTCCATCGCCGCGTTGATCGCGCCCCAACTGGCGTTCGCTGGGCGGTTCTCGGGCGAGTAGGAGGGGACGACGACGAGGTGCCCCTCGGCATCCGTCCGGGTGAGGAAGTCCTCGTAGAACAGGGCGAGTTCGGCGAGCGCGGCGGCGGTGCGCGGATCGCGGGTGCCGGTGGTCTCGTCGTGGTCGACGAGCGGCTTGAGCAGCCAGTCGGCGCCGGCCGTCCACAGGTGCAGCGGGTATTCGCGCTCGAAGTGGTACGTCAGCCCGGACTCGCCGTCGCTGTGCGGCGGGGCGGCGATCCCGCGGGCGCCGAAGATCGCGCGGGCGTTCTCCCGCCAGTCGGGCAGCTGCCCCTGGATCAGGGAGGCGAGCGCCTCGGTCACCTCGGGGAGGGCGGCGGACGCGGCGGAGGCGGTCTGGAGGTTGACGTTGGCGTCGTTGGTGAACGCGCCCGACCAGGCGGTGTTCCAGTCGCCGGTCCACAGGCCGGTGAGGCGGGGCGGGAAGAGGCCGCTCGCGGAGAGCAGGTGGTAGCGGCCGGCGGCGAAGAGGCGCTCCATGAGCGCGGGGCTGTCGGGGTGTTCGAGCAGCTCCGAGCCGGGGAGGGCGCGTTCGGCGGGGTCGGCGTCCAGGTCGAGGGTGACGCGCTCGTAGGCGGTGCGGTGGAGAGCGGTGTGCCTTTCGAGGAGGGCGGCGTAGTCCAGGGGGAGATCGCGCAGGGCACGGGCCTCCTCCATCACGTCCAGCTCGCCGGTGTGCCGGACCACGCGGGTCAGCAGCAGCACCGACTCCGCGCCGGTGATCCGCACACCGGGCGGTGTGAGGGTGGCGGTGCCGCCGGTGACCTGGACGAGGGTGACGCCGGTGTAGCCGCGGTCGCCGCCGGCGTAGCGGGCGCGCAGGGAGAGCAGGGCGCCGCCGGGAGTGAGGACGGCGCCCTCGCCGACGCCGAGGTCCTCGGGGACACCCGGCAGCCGGTGGTCCAGGGTGATGTCGACGTCGGCCGCGGTGACCCGCTGGACGATGACGTCGTCGGCGCGGGAGACGAAGACCTCGCTGTCCCAGCCCTCGTACGAGGTGCGGGTGACGCCGGTGGCGAAGTCGACGGACCGGTGGTAGCCGGGTGCCTCCCCGCTCGTAGTCCCGCGCAGCCGGATCTGGAAGGCCGGGTGGAAGGGCTGCACCCACTGCAGCTCTCGTCCGTCCGTGAAGCGCTCGGCGGCGTCGAGCTCTCCGGCGAGCAGCCGGTCCTGGAGGTCGGGGAGGCCGGCGGCCAGCTCCGGCGGGCGGGCGTGCTCGGACCCGTTGGGGCGGACCAGCGTGTGGTGCGTGACGACGACACGCTCGTCGTTCGGTTCACCGAACACAAGGGTGCCGTGGTGGCCGTTGCCGCTCAGGAAGCCGTCCTCCCAGCGGGCGGCCGGTCGGCGTTCCCAGGTGCCGTGCACAAGGCTCATGGCTTCAGCACCGCCACTCCGTAGCGGTCGAGAGTGAGGTCGTCCGTGACGTTCATGCCGGTCAGCAGATCACGAAAGGCGCCCGGAACTCGAACAGCGACCGACTGGCGGGCATGGTTGAGCACGAAGAGCAGCTCACCCCTCCGTACGGCCTCGACGCCCGCCGGAAGCCCCTCCAGCACCGGCCGCACCCCCGCCTCGGCCGCGAACTCGGCGAGCATCACGCGCAGTTGGTCCGCCTCGGGCAGGGTCGCGAGATAGCGGGCCCGCCCCTTGCGCAGCACGGCGGGCAGCCCGTCGAGGTCACCGCCCTTGAAGGCGGTCACCACGACCGCGTCCGCATCGGCCTCGATCTCCTCCGACCACAGGGTTCCGCGGAACCCGTCGCACTCGACGGCCTCCCCCGCGTCCAGCGGCCACCACTCGTGCAGGGTGCGGATGCCGAACAGCTCCCGCAGGCGTACGTCCATCCCGCCGGGCCTGACCCGGTCGTCCTGGTCGGCGACGCCGGTGAGGAAGCCGGAGACGAGGGTGCCGCCCCGGCGGACGTACCCGAGGAGGTTCTCGATCGCCGCGTCGGTGAGGGCGTACAGCTGCGGGACGACGACGAGCTTGTACCGGCTCAGATCATGGTCGGGGTGGGCGAAGTCCGTCACGAGACCCGCCTCCCACAGGGCCCGGTGCCAGGCGGTCAGGACCTGCGGATAGTCGACCTCGCCGGAGAGCCGCCCCTCGTGGGCACCGGCCCACCAGGAGTGCCAGTCGTGCAGGACGGCGATGTCGTGGGACGTGTGCCCGCCGACGACCTCCCCGCCGATCCGTCCGAGCTCCGCGCCGAGACGCTTGACCTCCTGATACGTCCGTCCCCGCTCCCCCGCGTGGCTGACCATCCCGGAGTGGAACTTCTCGGCGCCCTGCCGGGACTGCCGCCACTGGAAGTAGCAGACGGCGTCGGCGCCGCGGGCGACGGCCTGGAGGGACCAGAGCCGGTTGAGGCCGGCCGGCTTGGGATGGTTCACGCCCCGCCAGTTGACGGGCCCGGCCGCCTGTTCCATCAGCATCCAGGGGCCGCGGGCCTGGGAGCGGGTCAGGTCCTGGACGAGGGCGGCGTGCTGGGCGCCGAGCGGGTCCCTCGGGTCGGGATAGAGGTCGACGGAGACGACGTCCTCCTCCTCGGACCAGCGCCAGGCGTCCTGCCCCGTCCACAGCGGCATGAAGTTGGTGGTGACCGGGAGGTGCGGGGTGTGCCGCCGCACGATGTCCCGTTCGGCGAGGTAGCACTCCAGGAGCATGTCGGAGGTGAACCGTTTGAAGTCGAGCACCTGGGTGGGGTTCTTCAGGTAGTGGGCGTGGCGCGGGGTGTGGACCTCGGCCCAGTCGCCGTAGCCCTGGCTCCAGAAGGCGGTTCCCCAGGCGGAGTTGAGGGCGTCGAGGGTGCCGTACCGGCGCTGGAGCCAGGTCCTGAAGCGGGCGGCGGCCTCGTCGCCCCAGTCGAAGGTGCAGTACTCGTTGTTGATGTGCCACATGGTGAGGGCCGGGTGGCTGCCGTAGTGGGCGGCGAGGTCCTCGGTGATGGCGGCGGCGTGGCGCCGGTAGACGGCGCTGGAGTGCGAGAAGTGTTGTCGGCCGCCCCACCACTCGGTGCGGCCGTCCTGGTCTACGGGCAGGGTGTCGGGGTGCAGGTGGCCCATCCAGGGCGGCGGCGAGGCGGTCGGGGTGGCGAGGACGACCCCGATGCCGTGCTCGTGCATCAGGTCCATGACCTGGTCGAGCCAGCCGAAGTCCCGTTCCCCCGGCCGGGGTTCCAGCTTGGCCCAGGAGAAGACGCCGAGCGTGACGGAGTTGACGCCGGCGTCCTTCATCAGCCGGACGTCCTCCTGCCAGGTCTCCTCGGGCCACTGCTCGGGGTTGTAGTCACCGCCGAAGAGGATGCGGCCGCGGGTGACGTCACCGAGCCCCGGCATCACACCGGCTCCCCGTACTGGATGCCGCGCCCGTTGGTGGCGAGGTACACGCGCCCGTGGACCCGCGGGTCGCCGGCGATCGCCTCACCGGTCCAGCCCCACTGGTGCTGGTCGTCGTTGATCCGCACCCAGCTCTTCGCCTCGTCGTCGGAGCGGTACACGGCGGTGATCGTCTCGGTGGAGCCGACCATGTAGAGGGCCGGGTAGTCGGCGCCGTCGGCGGCCTTGCCGAAGCCGAGGGCGTACGAGGCCCGGGAGCTGGTCACCTTGGAGAAGCCGACGCCCCCGTCGGTGGACCGGTACAGCCCGTTCCCCTTCACACTCAGCCACAGGTCGCCGGAGCGTCCGGGCGCCGCGACGAGCTCGAACTGACCGTCTCCCGACGGCAGTCCAGCCGCACGCGCGGTGAAGGTGAGCGCATTGTCAGTGCTGGCCAGTAGCGTTCCTGTGTCGGTGTCGTATGCGTAGAAGAGCGTCGGGTCGGCCGGGTCGGCGACCGGCGTGGCGCCCTTCGGGAAGGAGGGGACCTCGGTCCAGGAGGCCCCGTTGTCGGTGGAGCGGTAGGCCGGGTATTTGGTGCCGTCCCAGTGCAGGAAGACCCACAGCAGGGCGGTGCCGTCGGCATTGACGGCGATCGGTCCCGGTGCGTCCTTGGCGAGGGCGGGCTGGGCCGCGAAGGGCGCCCAGGTCTGCCCGCCATCGTTCGAGTACGCCCCGTTGCCGTGGTCGCCCCACCCGGTGCGCACGACGTAGGCCGGCTTCGCCGCGGCCTGCGCGAGTCCCGTCGCCGTCCCGAAGACGGGGTTCGAGGCCATGCCGCGCGAGGGCGACGCGGTGAGCTTCTCGTGGTACATCACACCGATGTCCCCGCACCCGCTGAGCAGGTGCGCCTCCCCGACCGGGGGCGAGATCAGCAGCTTTGCGGCGGCCTCTTCGATCCCGCGGATCTGCGGGGCCCAGCTCTTCAGGTCCCGGGTGCCGTAGAGGGTGGCGCCGGTGCCGTAGACGACATGCCGGGAGTCGTACGGGTCGAGCGCGAGCGCTTGGATCCACCAGCCGAACTTGGCCGCGTCGCCGCCCCACTTGAGATAAGGAGTCTCGGACACATCAAGGACGGCGGAGTCCTTGAGGGAGGTCCAGGAGCGACCGCCGTCGGTGGACCGGAAGACGGTGTCGACGAGGGACCACCGGTTGTTGGTGGAGACGACGAGGGTGCCCGGCCGCCGGGCGTCGACGGCGACCCCGCCGTACCCGAAGGAGTCGGTGCCGCCGTCGGGGGTGGTCCCGCCCGGCTTCACCGGCGTGACCTCGCGCCACTTCCCGTTGGCGGTGCACAGCGCGTGCACACTGCCGTCGGACTGCCCGTTGGGCCCGGGGGCGTTGGCATACGTCAGATACAGGTCGCGGGTGTTCTTGTCGTACGCGGCCCGGATCGGCACCTTGGCGGCGGCACCGGAGGGCTGTCCCGGCACGGCCTCCCACGTGACCCCGTCCGCGGTCCGGTACAGGTTGGCGGCGGTGCCGTCGGAGTCGCCCCAGCCGGCGTAAAGGGTGCGCCCGGCGGCGACGAGGAGGGTGACGCCCTGCCCGGAGGCACTGGGCGCCCCCGGGAAGCCCGTGGCGGCGGCCCAAGTGGCCCCCCTGTCCGTGGACTTGAGAAGCCCGTCGTGTCTGGTCCCGAGCCAGAGGGTGTCGCTGACGCGCGGGTCGACGAGCAGCCGCTCGCCGGCTCCTCGCCCGTCCTCGTTGGCGCCGAGCTTCACGGTGAGGTCGGTACGGGCCCAGGTGGCACCCCGGTCGTCGGACCGGAGGACGGCTCCGTTGGAGGCCCAGGCCTGCGTGTAGGTGCCGAGGGCGAGGTAGAGCCGGTTCGGGTGCGCGGGGTCGACCGCTATCGCCTCGACACCGAGGAGGTTCCAGTCGTCCCATCCGAGGTGATCGATGAGCGGGGTCCAGCGGGCGGCGGAGTCGTCCCAGCGGTAGGCGCCACCGATATCGGTACGGGCGTAGGCGAGACCACGGACGGAGGGGTGGAAGAGAACGCCGGAGACGAAGCCGGTCCCGCCTTGGACGACGTTGCGCCAGCGGTAGGCGGGGGCGGCGGCATGCGCACGCCCTTGAAGAGAGGGGACACCAGTGAGCGCAACGGCCGCGGCAGTTCCGGCAAGAACGGCACGACGGCTCAGGCTGGACGCATGCATGACACACCTCGCTGTGTGAGAAACGGGAGGGGACGTACCTGAAGGGGCGCGGGGAACTGCGCGACCAGCCACGACGAACCCGCAGCCGCCAACCGGCCAAACGCACCCCACTCAGTAGGCGCGGCTCAACCCTTCACCGCACCGGTCAACATGCCCTTCTTGAAATGCCGCTGCACAAACGGCGAAAGCACCGCCACCGGCAGCAACGCCATCACCATGACCGCCATCTGAATGGCCAGCCCCGACAGCTGCCCGGTCCGGATCGCCTGGCTCAGACCGACCGGCGCCTCCTGCCGCTGCACCAGCTGGATCATGACGTTCTGCAACGGCATCATGTCCTGCTGGTTCAGGTACAGCGACGCGTTGAACCAGGCGCTCCAGTACCCGACGGCGTAGAACAGCGTGATCACCGCGAGGACCGCCCGCGACAGCGGCATGACGATCCGCAGCAGGATCCTGAGATCCCCGGCGCCGTCGATGCGCGCGCTGTCGATGAGTTCCTGCGAGATCCCCATGAAGAAGCCGCGCAGCACCAGGATGTTGAAGACGCTGATCGCGCTCGGGAGGATCAGCGCGAGATAGCTGTCGGTCAGGCCGAGGGACTGCACCAGCAGATAGGTGGGGATGAGGCCGGCGCTGAAGAACATGGTCGCGAGCAGCGTCATCAGGATCCATCGGTGGCCGAGGGTCCCGCTGCGGGACAGGCCGTAGGCGCACAGGACGGACACCGTCATCGAGAACAGCGTGCCGAACAGGGTGACGAAGATGCTGACCAGGGCGGCGCGGGTGACCTGGCCGCCGCTCAGCAGCTCCTGGTAGGCGATGAAGGTGATGCCCTTGGGCACCAGCACCAGGCCGCCCGCCTCGTCGATGGTCTTGCGGGAGGAGAGGCTGGTGACGACCACGATCCACAGCGGGAAGAGGACCGCCAGGCAGGCGAACGACAGGGCGATGCCCTTGGCCACGAGGCCGGCCTTGGAGGGCTCCTCCTCCCAGACGGGCCGGGGCGGGGCGGCCCAGCGGCGCGGTGTGCCGACCGGTTTGTCGGCCCGTTTGTCGGCCGGTTTGTCGATGACGGCGGTCACTTCTGGTACACCCCCTGCTCGCCCATGAGATGGGCCACCTTGTTCGCGGCGAGGACCAGCCCGATGCTGACCACGCCCTTGACCAGACCCGCGGCGGCCGCGTAGCCGAAGTCCTGGTTGCGGACGCCGTTCCACCACACAAAGGTGTCGAGGACCTCTCCGGCGCCCGGTCCGACGCCGTCGCGTTGCAGCAGGATCTGCTCGAAGCCGACGGTCAGGGCGTCGCCGACGCGCAGCACCAGCAGCAGGGCGATCACCGGCCGCAGGGCGGGCAGGGTGACGTGCCACATGCGGCGCCAGCGTCCGGCGCCGTCCATCGCGGAGGCCTCGTACAGGTCCGGGCTGACCGAGGCGAGTGCGGCGAGGAAGACGATGATCCCCCACCCGGCGTCCTTCCACACGCTCTGCGCGGTGAGCAGGAAGGGGAAGGTGTCCGGGTTGGTCATGATGTTCAGGCCGTCGTAGCCGTTCTGCCGCAGCAGCTGGGAGAGCATCCCCGCGCCGCCGAACATCTGCTGGAAGACGGCGATGACCAGCACCCAGGAGAAGAAGTGCGGCAGGTACAGGACGGCCTGCGCGACGGCCCGCACCCGGGGCCTGACCACGCTGTTGATGAGCAGCGCGAGCAGGATCGGGATCGGGAAGAACAGCACGAGCTGCACGAAGAACAACACGAGCGTGTTCTCGACGGCGTTCCAGAAGGCGGAGTCCTCGAAGATCCGCTGGAAGTTCTCCAGGCCCACGAAGGGGCTGTGCAGGATGGAGACGATGCCGTTGTCGCTGATGTACGGGTCGTAGTCCTGGAAGGCGACGACGTTGCCGAGGATGGGCAGGTAGTTGAAGACCAGGAGGAGCAGGACGGCCGGCAGCGTCATGAGGATCAGGACGCGGTCGCGCCGGAACCTGTGCCGCAGGCTCAGCTTGCCCGTGACGCGTTTCTCGCGTTTCTCCCGGGGGCCGGCGGCGTCGCCTGACGCCGCCGCGGTCTTCACCGGTGTGCCGGCCTCGGCGCTGCTCCGAGGCACCGTGCTGTGGGACACGGACGTTCTCCTTGCCTCAGAGTGTGGTCAGCCCGCCGCGGAACCGTTCTCGTCGAGCAGCTTCTTGTACCAGTCGCGCAGCTTGTCGCCGCCCTTGCTCTTCCAGTCGGAGACGGCCTGCTGCATGTCGCTGATCTTCTTGTGCCCGCGGATGATGTCGTCCTCGAGCTGCTCGAAGTCGTTGGCGAGGTTGGTGTAGCGGGAGGGCTCGGTGATCTGCAGGCCCCAGAACGAGGACTTGGTGGTGAAGGCGCCCATCCGCTGCTGCCACTCGACCGAGGCCCGGGTGTAGTCCGGGAGGTCGGGGTGGGCGATGGTCGCGGCGGGGCTCGCGACCATGACGTAGGCGTTGACGACCTCGTTGTTGCCCTTGTCGTTCTTGACGGGCACGCCGTCCTTGAGCGTGTAGTGCGTGCCCTCGACACCGTAGTTGGTCATCATCCACTCCTTGGTGCCGTACGGCGCCGCGGTGACGTTGGCGACCGCCAGGGCGTCGCGGATGACGGATTCGGAGGCCTTCTTGTTGACGAAGGCGAAGATGTTGGCCGGGTTCACGGCGTACAGCGTCGGGTTCCCGCCGTCGTGGCCCCAGATGTCCATGCCCCAGACCTTGACGTCGGGGTTCTGGGTCACGAACGAGGCCTGCCGCCCGTACCAGTTGGAGATGTCGTCGTTGTAGATCAGGAACTCGCCGGCGGCGAACATGGGGGCCGAGTCGCCGATCTGGCCCTTGCCCAGGTAGAAGTTGGGGTGGACGACCTTGGCGGCGAACAGCTTCCGCGTCCACTCGATGGCTTCCAGGTACTGCGGGGTCTCGATGCGGTTGATCAGCTTGCCGTCGACGAGGTTCCACCACAGCGGCTTCTCACCGCCCCCGAGCACCCCGAAGTTGCTGAACGCGGTCCACTTCATGTCGCCGCAGGCCCACCGCTTGGCCCGGGCGTTGGTGATGTCCTTGCACAGGGCCATGAAGTCGTCGGCGGACCGCGGGACTTCGTAGCCCTCCTTGTCGAAGATGTCCTGGCGGTAGAGCGGCACGATGTTGGCGACGGTTCCGGCGGGCATCGGCAGGCCCATCAGCTTGCCGCCGAAGATGGAGCGCTGCCAGGCGTCGCTGGGGATCGCCGCGAGGTTGGGGTACTCCTTGATCTTGTCCCCGGACAGGTACGGGGCGAGGTCGGCGAACTTGCTGATGATGGCGCTCGGTATCTTGCCCATCATGTTCCAGCCGGGGACGACCACGACGTCCGGGACGTCGCTGGAGGCGAGGACCGCGCCGAGTTTCTGGTCGTAGGTGTTCCCGTCCTGGTTGCGCCACTGGACGTCGACGCCGATCAGGTCGTTCATCGACGTGTAGTAGGCGTTGTTCCCCCTGGGCGGCGAGCCCCAGAACGGCGACATGACGGTGACCTTGCCGCCCTTGCCGAGCTTCTCGGGGACCGAGGTCTTGAGGCCGGCGACGTCGAGCTTGGACGTGAAGCCCATCGCCGAGCCGTTCTTGGACGGGATGTCCGGCTGCACCACGTTGCTGGCCGCGTACGCCGGGAGGATCTTCTTGGCGTTCTTGCCCGAGGTGGTGCCCTCACGCGAGCCACCCTCCGAACCGCCGCAGGCGGCGAGGAGCGGCATCCCCCCGGCCACCGCTGCGGTGGCGACCGCCGTGGAGGCGAGGAAGCTTCTCCGGCTGGTTCCGGAAGGACCTGGGGAGGGAGCGGTGGCGTTCGGCGTCATTGCGTCAACCCTTCATGGCGTACCAGGACACCCGGCGGTGGGCCGTCGGCTGCGGTGTCTTCAGTGGAACTGCCTGAGCCGAAGCGTTCCTTCGACTTCCACGGTCGCTGTGTAGTCGAATCAGTCGAACCAGTCGAAGCGCTTCGATGTGGCTGTGAGGTTAAGTGAACCCCAGGGGGCGCACAAGGGTCGCTTCCAAGATTCCTCGGAGCTTCTGGGATCGACCTTTTCTTAAGCACTGCTTGAAAAGGCGGCACCCGTCCCTTGACACTCACCCAGGTGTCGAACCAGCATCGAAGCGCTTCGAAAGTGCTCGGCAGCTCCACTCCAAGGGGACCCCACGTGACCGCACACACGCCGCCCACGCCGCCTTTCCGCGACCCGCAACTGCCGCTCGCGAAGCGCATCGACGATCTGTTGTCGCAGCTCGGTCTCGACGAGAAGATCGGATTTCTGCACCAGTTCGCCCCGGCCGTCGAACGCCTCGGCATCGCCGCCTTCCGCACCGGCCAGGAGGCCCTGCACGGCGTGGCCTGGATGGGCCCGGCGACGGTGTTCCCGCAGGCGGTGGGCCTGGGCGCGACCTGGAACACCGAGCTCGTACGACGGGTCGGCGACACGGTGTCCAAGGAGGTCCGCGCGATGCGCGCCCGCGACGACCGCGTGGGCCTGAACATCTGGTCCCCGACCGTGAACCTCCTGCGCCACCCGCTGTGGGGCCGCAACGAGGAGGGCTACTCGGAGGACCCGAAGCTCACCTCGGCGATCGCCACCGCCTACACCCGCGGACTGCGCGGCGAGCACCCCGCGTACTGGCGCACGGCCCCCGTCCTCAAACACTGGCTGGCCCACAACAACGAGACGGACCGGGCGACTTCGTCCAGCTCGGTGCGCCCGCGCGTCCTGCACGAGTACGACCTGCGCGCCTTCCGCGAGACCGTCGAGGCGGGTGCGGTGGCCGGTGTGATGCCCGCGTACAACCTGGTCAACGGCCGCCCGAACCACGTCAGTCCGTATCTGCGCGAGCACCTGCGCACCTGGACGGACGAGGAACTGCTGGTCTGCTCGGACGCGGGCGCGCCCTCCAACCTGGTCGACTCCGAGCACTACTTCGACACCCACGAGGAGGCCACCGCGGCCGCCCTGCTGGCCGGCGTCGACAGCTTCACCGACCACGGCACGGACAGCTCGAAGATGACCGACCGGATCAAGAAGGCGTACGAGCAGGGCCTGTTGACCGAGGCCGACATCGACACGGCGGTCCGCCGTCAGCTCTCGGTCCGGTTCCGCCTCGGCGAGTTCGACGGCTACGACGAGCCGGGCGCGTACGACACCCCCGAGCACCGGGCCCTCGCCCAGGAGGCCGCCGAGCAGTCGGTCGTGCTCCTGCGCAACGACGGTGTGCTGCCGCTCGCGCCCGGCACCCGCGTCGCCGTGGCCGGTCTGCTCGCCGACGAGTGCAAACTCGACTGGTACAGCGGCACGTTGATCCACCGCTCCACCCCGCTGGAGGGCGTGTACGAGCGGTTCGGCGCCGAGCACGTCACGTTCGCGGAGGGCGTGGACCGGGTCCTGCTGAAGGCCTCGGACGGCACGTTCCTCTCCGTACCGGAGGCGGCCGCCGACGACGAGGTGCGCGGCGCCGAGGGCGCCCTCGACCCGGCCCTGCTCGCCGGCCGCACCGACCTCCCGCCGCTCACCACCGCCGCGGTCGGCACCGAACTCGCCCTGGTCGACTGGGGGGAGGACGTGCTGACCCTGCGTGCGCCCGACGGGCGCTATCTCTCGGTCGCCGAGGACGGCCGCGTCCGCGCCTCCGCCGACCAGCCCGGCGGCTGGTTCGTCCAGGAGACGTTCCGGCTCGAACCCCATGAGAACGGACACCTCCTCCGGCACCTCGGCACGGGTCGCCACGTCTGTGTCGGCGCCGACGGAGTAAAGGTTGCCGATGAGAACGCGGAACTCGACGCGAAGCCCGAAATCTTCACACTGATCATCACCGAGCACGGCACGGACGCGGTGGCCAGGGTCGCGGCCGAGGCCGACGTCGTGCTGGTGGTCGCAGGCAACGACCCGCACCTGGGCGGCCGTGAGACCGAGGACCGCAGGACCCTCGCCCTCCCCGCCCACCAGGACCGCCTGCTGCGCGCGGCCCGCGCCGCCAACCCGAACACGGTGCTGGCTCTGGTCTCCGCCTACCCGTACGCGATCGAGCCGGGTCCGCTGCGGGCCGCGCTGTGGATGTCCCACGGCGGCCAGGCCACGGGCACCGCCCTGGCCCGGATCCTGGCCGGCGACGTCTCCCCCGCGGGCCGCCTCCCGCAGACCTGGTACGCGGACGACGCCGAGCTTCCCGACCTGCTCGACTACGACGTGATCGGCGGCCGACAGACGTACCTGTACTACGAGGGCGCCCCGCTGTTCCCGTTCGGCCACGGACTGTCGTACGCGTCGTTCGCGTACGCGGATCTGAACTCCCGTGTCGGGGAAGAGGCGTTGCATGTGTCCTTCACGGTCACGAACACCGGTGACGTGACCGCCGATGAGGTCGCCCAGCTCTACACGAGGGCCGTGGACCCGTCCGTGCCGCGCCCGCGTCGCGCCCTGGCCGCGCACCGCCGGGTGACGCTGACGCCCGGCGAGAAGGTGACCCTGGACTTCGAAGTCCCGCTGTCGGAGCTGGAGTTCTGGGACGTGGCGCACAGCCGCCTCCGCCTCGAACCGGGCCCGTACGACCTGCTGGTGGGGGCATCCAGCGAGGACATCCGGCTGCGGGCGACGGTCGTCCTGGACGGCGAGCCGGGCGGCCCGCGCCCGGTGGCCGAACGCGGCCTGGACGGGGCGGACTTCGACGAACAGAGCGGCGCCGAGATCGTCGACCGCACGAGGAAGACCGGCGACGCGGTGACGCCGGCACCGGGACGCACGGCCGAACTGCTCTACCGCGCCTGCGACTTCGGGCCGGGCGTCACGGAGGTGACGGTGGCCGTGGCGGGCGAGGGCACGGTGGAGGTGTCGCTGGACGGCACCGCGGCGACGGCCGCGCTCTCACCGACGAAGCCCACGTCAGGGCCGTACGACTACGTCACGCTCGCGGCACGCATGACGGCCTCCGGTGTGCACGACGTCCGCCTCAGGCTGCGCGGCCCGCTGCGGCTCGCGCACGTCGGCTTCTCCGGTTGAGGGTCCGGAGAAGACCGGCACACAGAAGGGGCCCGGCACCGGAAGGCATCGGTGCCGGGCCCCTTGCCTGGAGCTTATCTGAAAATGGTTCCCATTAGCTAGAGGGGTCCCTCAGTAAGTGCTTCCCGAGTCCCTCAGAGAGCGAGCCCGGTGAGAACCAGCACCCGCTCGTAGGTGTAGTCGTCCATCGCGAACTTCACGCCCTCGCGGCCCACCCCGGACTGCTTGGCGCCACCGTACGGCATCTGGTCGGCGCGGTAGGAGGGCACGTCGCCGATGACGACGCCGCCGACCTCGAGGGCCCGGTGGGCGCGGAAGGCGGCCTGGAGGTCGTGGGTGAACACGCCCGCCTGGAGGCCGTACTTGGAGTCGTTGACGGCCGCGAATGCCGCGTCCTCGCCGTCCACCTTCTGCACGGTGAGCACGGGCCCGAAGACCTCCTCGCAGGAGATCGTCGTGTCGGCCGGTACGTCGGTGAGGACGGTCGGCGCGTAGGAGGCACCGTCGCGGGAGCCACCCGCGAGGAGGCCCGCACCGGCCTCGACCGCTTCCTTGACCCACGCCTCGACGCGCTTGGCGGCGTCCTCGCTGACCAGCGGGCCGACGTCGGTCTTGTCGTCGGACGGGTCACCCGTGACCTGCGCCTCGACGGCGGCGACGATGCGCGGCAGCAGCCGGTCGTACACGGACGCGTCGGCGATGACGCGCTGCACGGAGATGCAGGACTGGCCGCCCTGGTAGTTGGAGAAGGTCGCGATCCGGGTCGCGGCCCAGTCCAGGTCGGCGTCGGAGGCGTAGTCGCCGAGCACGACGGCCGCGCCGTTGCCGCCCAGCTCCAGGGTGCAGTGCTTGCGCGGCACCGAGTCCATGATCGCGTAGCCGACCTTCTCGGACCCGGTGAAGGAGATGACGGGCAGACGCTCGTCCTGGACCAGGGCGGGCATCCGGTCGTTCGGGACGGGCAGGATGCTCCAGGACCCGGCCGGGAGGTCGGTCTCGGCGAGCAGCTCACCGATGACGAGCCCGGAGAGCGGGGTCGCCGGCGCGGGCTTGAGGATGATGGGCGCCCCGGCCGCGATCGCGGGGGCGATCTTGTGGGCGCACAGGTTGAGCGGGAAGTTGAAGGGCGCGATGCCGAGCACGACGCCCTTCGGGAAGCGGCGGGTGAGGGCGAGACGGCCCTGACCACCGAGGTCGGTGTCGAGGCGCTGCGCCTCGCCGCCGTTGAACCGGCGGGCCTCCTCGGCCGCGAACCGGAACACGGACACGGCCCGGCCGACCTCACCGCGGGCCCACTTGATCGGCTTGCCGTTCTCCGCGGAGATCAGCTGCGCGATCTCCTCGGTGCGCTCCACGAGACGGCGGCTCACATGGTCGAGGGCGGCGGCCCGCACATGGGCGGGCGTGGCGGCGAACTCGTCCCGCACGGCGTACGCGGCGGCGACGGCCTCCTCGGTCTGCGCGTCGCTGGGCACGCTGACCTTGCCGACGATCCGTCCGTCCCACGGCGAGACGACATCGAAGCTGTCCTCGCCGGTGACCTGGCGGCCGGCGAGCCAGAAGGCGTGGGTGGAAGTCATATGCGGGTCCCGGCCCTTCCGCGTTGGGGGTGTGCGTTGGCTTTCGGGGTCCACGGTAGGGGTGGGGAGGCGGAGGGTCGTTTGTCCGACGTGTAGTGGCCGGCGCAGGAGACGCTCCAGATTGGTGCGCTGCATCCCAGCGACCGCGCCCAAGTGATCCAGCTCACTCCAAAAGGTCGCCAGAACCCGCGTAATGCCCGCCCCGGACCTCCCTCTCCCTCGTGACGCGATCCGCGTACGCGTACACGAAGGAAAGGGAGGTCTTCTCATGACTGGGGCGAAGACGGCGGTCGAGTGGTTGGCATCCGTGGCTCCGGAGCCCGAGGCCTGCCGGTGGGAGTGGGAGCGCAATCCGCTCGGGGTGGCGCTGCTGCCCGCCGGCAAGGCCTGGGACGTGCTCATTCTGCCGGGGGAGCTCGGGTATCCGACCCTTGATGTGCTCACCCGGATCATCGATCAACCGGGGCCGGTGCTGGTGGACTTCGGGGATGCCCGGATGGGCTTCTTCGTGCCGCCGGGGACGGCCGCGCGCTGGGTCGGTACGGGGATCCGGACGGCCGGGGCCGGGACCTGGATCGTCGTGCCGTATCCGGGGCGGTCCACCGGGGGCGTGCGATGGCTGGTGCCGCCGGACGGGTCCGGCACCCTCACCGACCCGGCGCTGCTCGAACTGGCGATGCATGAGGCGGCGGCGGGACTGGCGACGGAGGAGGGCGACCAGGGGTAGCACCACGCGCGGACGATCACCGCATCCGGCGACTCGTCGGCCGCCCGTGCGGCCGACGCCGACGGCGTCACCCGAGCAGTGAGGACAGCGGTCACTGCTGCTTTGCCGGCCGGCCGGGCGTCCCCCGCCCGATGACCAGCCACAGCGACGACAGCAGCACCACACACAGACACCAACTGGCCACGACATCCAGTGGCCAGTGGTAGCCGCGTCGCATCAGCCCGAAGGAGACGCCCAGGACGAGCAGCGCGCAGGTCAGGAGGAGCGCTCTACGGACGGCCCGGGAGACGTACGGGACGAGGAGCATGGTCGCGGAGCCGTAGGCGACGGCTGCCGTGGCGGTGTGGCCGGAAGGGAAGTAGCCCACGCCGGGTGGCATGACGGAGGTGCCGTGGCGGGCGGTCAGTACCTTGATCGGGATGATCACGACCGGGACCAGCGCCATCAGGACGGTCGCCACGAGGGGCGGCAGCCACCAGCGGTCTGTACCAGCACGGCGGGCGCGCAGGGCCGCGTATACCAGCACCACCGCGAGGACCGGGACCGCGACCTGGACGTTGCCGAGGTCGGCGAGGAGTTCCGAGGCGCGGTCGGGGTGGACCAGGGCGCGGCTGACGCGCTCGTCCAGGCGCAGCAGAGGGCCGTCCTCGACGACCTGCCAGGTGATCAGCGCGAAGAGGACGGCCGGAAGAGCCAGAAGTAGAGCGACAAGAAGGAAGAGTGCCGAGAAGGAGGTCGGCCGCCCCGGAACAGGGGGGGTGGTTCCGGGGCGGCCGTCCGGATCGGATCGTCGCGCGCCCCGGGGGGTTTGGGGCGCGTGACCGTCCGATCGGTGAGGAGATCCGGAGCCGGAGGCTCCGTTTGTGTGCGCGAGGGCACGACCAGGTCGAAGCTGGGGAGGCCCCGGCCTGAAGTCGCCCACAGTCCCCTGTGGGCGGGGTGTATCTCTCATCTGCTCTAGAACCTACGACAGGCGATGGGTGTACGACAGCCGGATTGGCTTCCTTGACGCTACCTCGCACACGTTCTTCACACGCTCTGACGGCCGCCGCCCCAGACCCGGAATCCGCCGTGGATCCGGGCCTGGGGCGGCTGTGACGGGAGTGACGAGAACCCGTGTTTCCCCTGTGGCGTCAGATGCGCGCGAAGGCCTGCTCGATGATGTCGAGGCCCTCGCCCAGGAGGTCGTCGCCGATGACCAGCGGCGGCAGGAAGCGCAGCACATTGCCGTACGTGCCACAGGTCAGGACCAGCAGGCCCTCCTGGTGGCAGGCCTTGGCGAGGGCGGCGGTCGCCTCCGCGTTCGGCTCCTTGGTGGCGCGGTCCTTGACCAGCTCGATGGCGATCATCGCGCCACGTCCACGGACGTCGCCGATGATGTCGAACTTCTCGGCCATGGCCCCGAGGCGGGCCTTCATGATCGCCTCGATGTTCTTCGCCCTGGCGTTGAGGTCCAGCTCCTTCATCGTCTCGATGGAGCCGAGCGCACCGGCGCAGGCGACGGGGTTGCCGCCGTACGTGCCGCCCAGGCCACCGGCGTGCGCGGCGTCCATGATCTCGGCGCGGCCGGTGACGGCGGCGAGCGGCAGACCACCCGCGATGCCCTTGGCGGTGGTGATCAGGTCCGGGACGATGCCCTCGTCCTCGCACGCGAACCACTGACCCGTTCGGCAGAAGCCGGACTGGATCTCGTCGGCGACGAAGACGATGCCGTTGTCGGCGGCGAACTGGCGGATCGCCGGCAGGAAGCCCTTGGCCGGCTCGATGAAGCCGCCCTCGCCCAGCACCGGCTCGATGATGATCGCGGCGACGTTGTCCGGGCCGACCTGCTTGGTGATCTGGTCGATGGCCTGCGCGGCGGCCTCGGGACCGGCGTTCTCCGGGCCGGTGGGCCAGCGGTAGCCGTACGCGACGGGGACGCGGTAGACCTCGGGCGCGAAGGGACCGAAGCCGTGCTTGTACGGCATGTTCTTCGCGGTCAGCGCCATGGTGAGGTTCGTACGCCCGTGGTAGCCGTGGTCGAAGACGACGACGGCCTGCCGCTTGGTGTACGCGCGCGCGATCTTGACGGCGTTCTCGACGGCCTCGGCACCGCTGTTGAACAGCGCGGACTTCTTGGCGTGGTCACCGGGGGTCAGCTCGGCGAGGGCCTCGGCGACCTCGACGTACCCCTCGTACGGCGTGACCATGAAACAGGTGTGCGTGAAGTCGGCGAGCTGGGCGGAGGCCCGGCGTACGACGGCCTCGGCGGAGGCGCCGACGGACGTCACCGCGATGCCGGAACCGAAGTCGATCAGACGGTTGCCGTCGACGTCCTCGATGATGCCGCCGCCCGCCCGCGCGGTGAACACGGGCAGCACCGAGCCCACGCCCTGCGCGACCGCGTTGACGCGGCGGGCCTGCAGCTCCTGCGACTTCGGGCCGGGGATGGCGGTGACGATCCGGCGCTCCTGCGGAAGTGCGCTCATGAGGGGCTCCTGGGGGTGTTGCGGACGGGTCTTTGCGGACGGGTCTTTGCGGACGCTTCTCTTCTTTTCTCGCAGGCTAGGGCGGGGGAAGGGGGGTGGGCATGCTCCATGTGGGCGTTGTCAGGAGACCGGGTTGTCCGTGGTGGACATAGCGGCGACGCGGACGGGTCACCCGGAGGCGGGATACGGACGGGGCACGTCCGGTCCGTGGACGTCGGCCGCGTAAGCGGTGAACTCCCCTTGCGGGGGCGTTAGATTGACGGCTGATGGTGGACGGAACGGCTGGTCAGGGAGCGAAGGCGATGGACAGCGACGGGACGCGGGACACGCGGGGTACGCATGCGAATCCTGTGCCTCGTCCGGCAGGACCGCCGGACGCGTCCGCGGTGCCGCCGATGCCTGCGGCGCCGCCACGGCCGGACGGGGCGCCCTTCCTGACGTGGCTGCGGACGCCCAGGCCTCAGGCGGCACCCGGCGTGTGGCGGTTCGGGCACAGGCCGAGGCCGGAGGAGGAGCCCGAGCAGATCCCGACCCGGCAGCTGCTCAGCGGGGCGCTGATCGCGTTCCTGGTGGGCTGGCTGATCTGGTCCCTGCTGTGGAACGGGTACCTCGGCGGCTGGTGGGTGCTCCCGCTGGAGCTCTTCACCCCGGACTCCTGGCTGCACAACGACGACCGCATCGGCAACGCCGTCCTCTGGTACGGCTACTACACGCTGATCGCGCTCGTGATCATGCTGGTCGTCGGCCGTCTCGGCCGGTGGCGCGATGTCTGGCAGCGCTTCGGCCCGCCCGCGTGGCGGCAGTCCGCCCCGTCGGCCGAACGCCCCCCGACGCCCGACCAGGACCCCGTCGAATGGCCCCAGCTCCGCCAGGCCGGTGCGCACGACGCCGCCGAGCGGCTCGCCGCCGAGGCGCGGGCCGGGCTGATGCGGGACGTCGACCATGCACGGATCACCCGGGCGTGGCAGGGCGTCAGGAGCGGCCGGCACAGCATGGCGACGTTCACCGGAGCCGTGCTCAGCGAGGGGGCCGCCGCCTGTATGCACCCCTCCGGAGACCGTGACCTGCCGACCCGGCTGGCCCGGCACGACCTCGTCACCGGCCAGGTACGGCTCGGCACGACCGCCGACGACCAGCGCAATCCGTACGCCTACCGCGGCACCGGCCTCGCCCTCGGCCCCGAACTGCTCGGCACCTCCCTGCTCGCCGTCGGACCGGCCGGCTCCGGCAAGACCGGCACCGTGGTGCTGCCGCTCGCCGAGTCGCTGTGTCTGCAGGCGCTCGCCGGGCGCGCCGCCGTGGTCGTGGTCGGCGCGGCGGGCGCGGGGCTCGGACCGGCCGACGCCTACGACGTCGTCGTACGGATCGGACATCCTGAATCCGTGTACGACCTCGACCTGTACGGCGGTACGACCGATCCGGACGAGGCGGCCGCGGTGCTCGCGGAGGCGTTGGCCGGGGATCTCGCCGATCCGCATCCCGGCAGCGACAGCCGGCGGTCCACGACCGTGCTCGCGCAGTTGCTGGGGCCGTTCCGGGCGGTGCACGGGAGGTTCCCGTCCGTGCCGGAGCTGCGGCAGCTGCTGGACGGTTCACCCGGGCCTCTGGGCGAGCTGCGCGGCGCGTTGGAGGGGGCCGGGCAGGACTCGCTGTTGCGCGAACTCGACGCCCGGGAGCGGCAGATGGGGCATCCGGGGGATGTGGGGGGTGTGCTCGCGGACCGTGTCGCGCTGCTCGACCGGCCCGCGTTCGCCGGGTTCTTCGACACGTCGGGGCAGACGCGGCCGTTCTCGCTGAAGGCCCTCGACCATCCGGTGCGGGTGCGGATCGATCTGCCCGCACGGGGGCACGCGGACGCCTCGCGGATACTGGCGCGGCTGGTGCTCGCGCAGTTCACGGCGAGTGTGGCGGTGCGGGAGGACCGGTCGCTGTTCGCCTGTCTGATCCTCGACGACGCGACCGGTGTGGTGACGCCGGAGGCCGTCCGTGGGGTGCAGCGGCTGCGGTCCGGGAACGCCGGGGCCGTGCTGACGCTGCGGTCGCTGGACGACGTACCGAGGCCGCTGCGTGGGCCGCTGCTCGGGGCCGCCGGGTGCCGGATGGCGCTCGCGGGGGTCACACCGTGGGACGGGCAGGACTTCGCCGAGGTGTGGGGCAAGGAGTGGACCGAGGCGCGGGATGTCACCGACCGGCAGATCATCGCCGAGACACCGGCCGGGAAGGCGGTCCACATGGTGCGGCGGGTGATCACCGGCAAGGCGCCGACCGCGCGGGCCGTGACCGTACGACAGGTCGAGCGGGAGCGGTGGTCCGCGTCCGAGCTGGCGCACGGGGTGCCGCCCGGGCATGCCGTGTTGTCGCTGACCAGTGTGAAGGGGGAGCACGCGCCGCCGTTGCTGGTGGATCTGAGGAGCTGAGGCAGACCGTACGGTGAGGCAGAATCGTCCTAGGCCGTTCATACACCGCGGCTAAATGATCACGCCGGTCACACGTCCCTGAAGGCCTCATGCCACCCACGCTCGCCTCGCTCGTCCATCACTCCGCGCTCAAGCTGACCGTGCGGGCGGGCGAGGACCGGCTCGACGTCCCCGTGCGCTGGGCGCATGTCAGTGAGCTCGCCGATCCCGTGCCGTACATGGAGGGCGGGGAGCTGCTGCTGATCACCGCGCTGAAGCTGGACGCGGAGAATCCCGAGGCGATGCGGCGGTATGTGAAACGGCTGGTCGGGGCGGGGGTGGTCGGGCTCGGGTTCGCCGTCGGGGTGAATTACGAGGACATTCCCGAGGCGCTCGTCGAGGCGGCCGCGCACGAGGGGCTGCCGCTGCTCGAAGTGCCCCGGCGCACCCCCTTCCTCGCCATCAGCAAGGCCGTCTCCGCCGCCATCGCCGCCGACCAGTACCGGGCGGTGACCGCCGGGTTCGCGGCACAGCGGGAGCTGACCAAGCAGGCGCTGACGGACGGGCCCGAGGGGCTGCTGTCCGCGCTCGCCTCGCAGGTGGACGGGTGGGCGGCGCTGTACGACGCCTCGGGTGCCGTCGTCGCCACCGCGCCGGAGTGGGCAGGGAGGCGGGCGGCCCGGCTCACGGCGGACGTGGAGCGGCTGCGGGAGCGGCCCGCGCCGGCGTCGTCCGTGGTGGGCGGGCCCGAGAACGAGGACCGGGTCGAACTGCACTCCCTGGGGACCGGACGGCGGCCGCGGGCCGCGCTCGCGGTCGGCACGGCGGCGGCGCTGGGCACGGCCGAGCGGTACGCCGTCCATTCGGCGATCGCGCTGCTGACGCTCACCACCGAGCGCTCGCGTTCACTGCACGCCGCCGAGCAGCGGCTCGGGGCGGCGGTGCTGCGGATGCTGCTGGCGGGTGAGCCCGACCATGCGCGGGCCGTGGCGGGGGATCTGTACGGGTCGTTGCTGGACGCGCCGTTCCGGATAATCGTTGCGGAGTCGGTGTCGGTGTCGGCAGTGCGGGTGCCGGGAGAGGGCGATTCGGCGCGGGCCCCGGTTGCCAAGCCGTCCGCCGCCGCGCTGGTCGCCGCCGAGGCGGAGGGTGATGCGCTGGGCGCGCTCGCCGAGGTCATGGAGTCGGCCGCTGCTCGGGCCGGGGAGGCGGTGCTGGTCGTGCCCGAGGGGGAACGGCTGGTGGTGCTGGCCGCGGACGGGGGTGCGGCGGTCGGGGCGTGCGGGGAGTACGCGGGGGTGCTGGAGGCGGCGCGGGCCGTGGCGGAGCAGGGGGCCGCCGCCGGTGAGGACGAGCTGGTCGTGGGGGTGTCGGCGCCGACGGGACCGATCGCCGCGGCGGCCGCGTACAAGCACGCCGAGCAGGCGCTGTCCGTCGCGCGGCGGCGCGGGCGGGTGTATGTGGAGCACGAGCAGCTGGCGGCGGGATCGGTGGTGCCGCTGCTCGCCGATGACGCGGTGAAGGCGTTCGCGGACGGGTTGCTGCGGCCGCTGTACGAGCACGACGCGACCGGGCGCGGCGATCTGGTGGCCTCGCTGCGGGCGTGGCTGTCGCGGCACGGGCAGTGGGACGCGGCGGCCGCGGATCTGGGGGTGCACCGGCACACGCTGCGGTATCGGATGCGGCGGGTGGAGGAGATCCTGGGGCGGTCGCTGGATGATCCGGATGTGCGGATGGAGTTGTGGCTGGCGCTGAAGGCTGCGGCGGCGGAGTAGGACGGCCTCGTCGCACGGGCTCGGACCCAGCGGTCAAGCGGCCTTCCCACGGAACGGAAACGGGGCAGCCGAAGCACCCGCACCCCTTCCCTGAGCCGGGCGCAAGCTCAGCTCAGGAAAAGGACCCCGGCGCCTGAGCCGTCAGGTGAGCGGTCAGCTGTCGAACCCCAGGCCCAGCCTGTCCATCGTCTTCAGCCACAGATTGCGCCGCCCCCCGTGCGAGTCCGCCCGCGCCAGGGACCACTTGGTCAGGGCGATGCCGGTCCAGGCGAACGGCTCGGGCGGGAAGGGCAGCGGCTTCTTGCGGACCATTTCCAGGGCGGTGCGCTCGGTGGCCTCGCCGTCCAGGAGGTCCAGCATCACGTCCGCGCCGAAGCGGGTCGCGCCGACGCCGAGGCCCGTGTAGCCGGCCGCGTAGGCCACGTTCCCGTGGTGGGCGGTGCCGAAGAAGGCCGAGAAGCGGGAGCAGGTGTCGATCGCGCCGCCCCAGGCATGGGTGAAGCGGAGGCCCTCCAGCTGGGGGAAGCAGGTGAAGAAGTGCTCGGCGAGCTTGGCGTAGGTCTCCGGGCGGTCGTCGTACTCGGCGCGGACCCGGCCGCCGTAGTGGTGGACGGCGTCGTAGCCGCCCCAGAGGATGCGGTTGTCGGCGGACAGCCGGAAGTAGTGGAACTGGTTCGCCGAGTCCCCGAGGCCCTGGCGGTTCTTCCAGCCGATCTCCGCCAGCTGCTCGCCGCTGAGCGGTTCGGTCATCAGCGCGTAGTCGTAGACCGGGACGGTGTACGAACGGACCCGCTTGAGCAGGCTCGGGAAGATGTTGGTGCCGAGCGCGACCTTGCGGGCGCGGACCGAGCCGTAGGGGGTGCGTACGGCCATGCCGGCGCCGTACGGCTTCAGGGTGAGGGCGGGGGTGTGCTCGTAGACGCGGACGCCGAGGTCGACACAGGCCCGCTTGAGGCCCCACGCGAGCTTCGCCGGGTTGAGCATGGCGACGCCGCGCCGGTCGTGGAGGCCCGCCTGGAATGTCGGTGAGTCGACTTGTTCCCTGACCGCTTCCGCGTCCAGGAACTCCACGCCCTCGGCGAGGCCCCGGCGCTCCATCTCCTCGTACCAGTCGCGCAGTTCCCACGCCTGGTACGTCTCGGTGGCGACGTCGATCTCGCCGGTGCGCTCGAAGTCGCAGTCGAGGGAGTAGCGGGCGACCGCCTTCTCGATCTCGTCGAGGTTGCCGGCGCCCAGCTCCTCCAGCTTGTGGATCTCGTCCGGCCAGCGGGTCAGCCCGTTGCCCAGACCGTGGGTGAGGGAGGCGGCGCAGAAGCCGCCGTTGCGGCCCGAGGCGGCCCAGCCCACCTCGCGGCCCTCCAGCAGGACCACATCCCGCTGCGGGTCGCGCTCCTTGGCGAGGAGCGCGGTCCACAGTCCGCTGTAACCGCCGCCGACGACCAGGAGATCGCAGGTCTCAGCGCCGGTGAGGGCGGGCTCGGGGTGGGGCTTGCCGGGGTCGTCCAGCCAGTACGGGACCGGCTGGGCGTCGGAAAGAGACTTCATGAAGTCACTGCCACGGCTCATGGCGCTTGGGGCCATGATTTCAACTCCCTACAGGGGACTACGTAAAAGACTTATGCCTTTTGCTTGTTACGGCGATTACTGATGACCATAGAGGCCAGGACGAGCAGTACGGCGACCAGGAACATGGCCGTACCGATCACATTGATCTGAACGGGCGTACCGCGCTGTGCCGAACCCCAGACGAACATGGGGAACGTGACGGTCGAGCCCGCGTTGAAATTGGTGATGATGAAATCGTCGAAGCTGAGCGCGAAGGCCAGCAGCGCGCCCGCCGCGATTCCCGGTGCCGCGATCGGGAGAGTGACGCGGATGAAGGTCTGGAAGGGGCCCGCGTAGAGGTCCTGCGCGGCCTGCTCCAGCCTCGGGTCCATCGACATCACGCGCGCCTTCACCGCCGTCACGACGAAGCTCAGGCAGAACATGATGTGGGCGATGAGAATCGTCCAGAAGCCCAGCTGCGCGCCCATGTTGAGGAACAGGGTGAGCAGCGAGGCGGCCATGACGACCTCGGGCATCGCCATCGGCAGGAAGATCAGCGAGTTCACCGCGCCGCGGGCGCGGAACCGGTAGCGGACCAGCGCGAAGGCGATCATCGTGCCGAGGATCGTGGCGCCGACCGTCGCCCAGAACGCGATCTGGAGGCTGACCGAGAGCGAGCCGCACATGTCGGCGACCCCGCACGGGTCCTTCCAGGCGTCCGTGGAGAACTCCTGCCATTCGTAGTTGAAGCGCCCCTTCGGATTGTTGAAGGAGAACACCGTGACGACGACGTTGGGCAGCAGGAGATATCCGAGCGTCAGCAGTCCCGCGATGACGACGAAATTGCGCTTGAGCCAGTTGACGCTCGTGCCGAATTTGCGACTCTGTCGCGTGTCCATTTAAACCAGATCCTCCGTTCCGGACCGGCGGATGTAGACCGTTACCATGACGAGGATGGCGGCCATCAGGATGAAGGACAGTGCCGCCGCCGTCGGGTAATCCAGAATCCGCAGGAACTGGGACTGGATGACGTTTCCGACCATGCGGGTGTCCGTCGAACCGAGCAAGTCCGCGTTGACGTAGTCACCGGCGGCCGGGATGAACGTCAGCAGCGTGCCGGAGACGACACCGGGCATCGACAGCGGGAAGGTGACCTTCCGGAAGGTCGTGACCGGCTTGGCGTACAGGTCGCCGGCGGCCTCGTGCAGGCGGGTGTCGATGCGCTCCAGCGAGGTGTACAGCGGCAGGATCATGAACGGCAGGAAGTTGTACGTCAGACCGCAGACGACGGCGAGTGGCGTGGCCAGCACACGGTCGCCGGTGGTCCAGCCGAGCCAGCTGGTGACGTCCAGGACGTGCAGCGAGTTCAGGGCGCCGACGACCGGGCCGCCGTCCGCGAGGATCGTCTTCCAGGCGAGGGTGCGGATCAGGAAGCTGGTGAAGAACGGCGCGATCACCAGGATCATGATCAGGTTCCGCCAGCGGCCCGCCCGGAAGGCGATGAGGTACGCCAGCGGGTAGCCGAGGATCAGGCAGAGGATCGTCGCCGAGCCCGCGTAGAGGATCGAGCGCAGGTACTGCGGCCAGTACTCGGACAGCGCGTCCCAGTAGGTCGCGAAGTGCCAGGTGACCTTGTAGCCCTGCTCCAGGGACCCCGTCTGCACGGACGTGGAGGCCTGGTAGACCATCGGCAGCGCGAAGAAGACGACCAGCCAGAGCAGGCCGGGCAGCAGCAGCCAGTACGGCACGAGCCGGCCGCGCCCCCGCGGTGGCTTCTTCTCCGGTGCGGTCGGGGAAAGAGGCGGCGGCGCCTCGGTGAGCGTCGCCATCAGGCCGCCGCCCCTTCCTCGACACCGGCGTCGATGTCCTGGGCGGCGTCGAGGCCGAAGGTGTGGGCGGGGCTCCAGTGCAGGACGATGTCGGCGCCGGGCACGAGCCGGGAGTCCCGCTCGATGTTCTGGACGTAGACCTCGAACTCGGGGCAGACCGCGCTGTCGATGACGTACTGCGTGGAGACGCCGATGAAACTGCTGTTGGCGATCTTGCCGGTGATGCGGTTGCGGCCCTCGGGGATCTCGCCCGCGTCGTCGGCGTGGGTGAGGGAGATCTTCTCCGGGCGGACGCCGACCAGCATCTTGCCGCCGGTCGTCGTGGGCGCGGAACATCGCGACTCGGGCAGCACGAGCTTGCCGCCGCCGGCCTTGAGGACGATGTCGTCGCCGTTCTTCGTGTCGACCTCGGCCTCGATGAGGTTGGAGGTGCCGAGGAAGTTGGCGACGAACGTCGTCTGCGGGTTCTCGTACAGGTCGGTCGGCGAGCCGAGCTGCTCGACGCGGCCCGCGTTCATCACGGCGACCGTGTCGGCCATGGTCATGGCCTCCTCCTGGTCGTGCGTGACGTGCACGAAGGTGATGCCGACCTCGGTCTGGATGCGCTTGAGCTCCAGCTGCATCTGGCGGCGCAGCTTGAGGTCGAGGGCGCCGAGGGGCTCGTCGAGGAGGAGCACCTTGGGGTGGTTGATGAGCGCGCGGGCGACGGCGACACGCTGCTGCTGGCCGCCGGAGAGCTGGTGCGGCTTCTTGCGCGCCTGCTCACCGAGCTGGACCAGGTCGAGCATCTCCACGACCTGCTTCTTCACGCTCTTGATGCCGCGCCGGCGCAGACCGAAGGCGACGTTCTCGAAGATGTCGAGGTGCGGGAAGAGGGCGTACGACTGGAAGACGGTGTTCACCGGCCGCTTGTAGGGCGGCAGGTGGGTGACCTCCTGGTCGCCGAGGAACACGGTGCCGGACGTCGGCTCCTCCAGGCCCGCGATCATCCGCAGGGTGGTGGTCTTGCCGCAGCCGGAGGCACCGAGCAGGGCGAAGAAGGAGCCCTGCGGCACGGTCAGGTCCAGCGGCTGTACGGCGGTGAAGCCGTTGTCGTACGTCTTGCTGATGCCCGAGAGGCGGACGTCCCCGCCGGTTTCGTTCTTGTTCGTCACGGTGGTCACGCCCCAGTCAGCTTCGCGAACTTCTCTTCAAAGGCCGTCTCTTCCTTCGAGCTCAGGGAGCGGAAGGCGTGGGACTTCGCGGCCATGGCCTTGTCCGGAATGATCAGCGGGTTGTTCGCCGCATCCGGGTCGAGCTTCTCCAGCTCGGCCTTCACCCCGTCGACCGGCGTCACGTAGTTGATGTACGCGGCGAGTTCGGCGGCCGGCCCCGGCTCGTAGTAGAAGTCGATGAGCCGCTCGGCGTTCGTCTTGTGCCGGGCCTTGTTCGGGATCAGGAAGTTGTCGGTCGACGTCATGTATCCGCTGTCCGGGATGATGAAGTCGATGTCCGGGCTGTCGGCCTTCAGCTGCACGACGTCACCGGCCCAGGCGATACAGGCGGCGAAGTCGCCACTGGTCAGGTCCGAGGTGTAGTCGTTGCCGGTGAACCGGCGGATCTGGCCCTTGTCGACGGCCTTCTGGATGCGGGCGATCGCCGCGTCGTAGTCGTCGGCGGTGAACTTGCCCGGGTCCTTGCCCATGTCGAGCAGCGTCATGCCGATGCTGTCGCGCATCTCCGACAGGAAGCCGACCTTGCCCTTGAGCTTGGGGTTGTCGAGCAGGTCGGAGACCGACTTCACCTCGACGCCGTCGAGCGCCTTCTTGTTGTAGGCGATGACGGTCGAGATGCCCTGCCAGACGTACGAGTACGCACGTCCGGGGTCCCAGTCGGGGTTGCGGAACTGTGCCGACAGGTTGGTGTACGCGTGGGGCAGGTTGGAGGCGTCCAGTTTCTGGACCCAGCCGAGGCGGATGAGGCGGGCCGCGAGCCAGTCGGTGAGGACGATGATGTCGCGGCCGGTGTCCTGGCCCGCCGCGAGCTGCGGCTTGATCTTGCCGAAGAACTCGACGTTGTCGTTGATGTCCTCGGTGTACTTGACCGAGATACCGGTCCGCTTCTTGAACTGGTCGAGCGTGGGGTGGTGCTTCTCGCTCTCGTCCACGTCGATGTACTCGGTCCAGTTGGAGAAGTTGACGACCTTCTCCTTGGCCGAGTGGTCCTCCGCGGAGACGCCGCCCTTGGTGTTGCCCGCCGCGGGGATGCCGCAGCCGGTCAGCGCCCCGAGGCCGCCGACCGCGAGCGCGCCGCCCGCGGAGGCGCGCAACAGGGACCGCCGGGTCATGGCGGCCCGGCCGTTGCGGAAGCTGCGCCGCATGGCGGCCACTTGGGCCGGGCTCAGGCGGTCGGGCTCGTACTGCTCCATGCGCGTGGTGCCCTTTCAGCAAGAGTCGGCCGCGGGTCAGGCGGCCTTACAACGACACCCGGCGGTAGCCGGATATTGGCTACAGCCGGTCCCCGAAGATCGTGCGGTGCCAGTCCTTCCTGACGACCGCCGTATTGTCGAACATGACGTGCTTGATCTGGGTGTACTCCTCGAACGAGTACGAGGACATGTCCTTGCCGAAGCCGGACGCCTTGTATCCGCCGTGGGGCATCTCGCTGATGATCGGGATGTGGTCGTTGACCCACACACAGCCCGCCTTGATCTCGCGGGTGGCGCGGTTCGCCCGGTAGACGTCACGGCTCCAGGCGGAGGCTGCGAGCCCGTACGGGGTGTCGTTGGCGAGCCGGATCCCCTCGTCGTCGTTGTCGAAGGGCAGGACCACGAGGACCGGCCCGAACAGCTCGGACTGGACGATCTCGCTGTCCTGGGCGGCGTCGGCCACCAGGGTGGGCCGGTAGTAGGCGCCCTTGGCGAGCTCCCCTTCCGGCGCCTCGCCGCCGGTCACCACGCGCGCGTAGGCACGCGCACGGTCGACGAAGGCGGCGACCCGGTCCCGCTGGACGTGCGAGATGAGCGGGCCGAGGTCGGTGTCGGCGGCGAAGGGATCCCCCAGCCGCACGGTCTCCATCAGGGCGGCCGTCCGCTCGACGAACGCCTCATAGAGGGGCCGCTGCACGTACGCGCGCGTGGCGGCCGTGCAGTCCTGTCCGGTGTTGATGAGCGCGCCCGCCACGGCGCCGTTGACGGCGGCGTCGAGGTCGGCGTCGTCGAAGACGACGAAGGGGGCCTTGCCGCCGAGCTCCAGGTGGATCCGCTTGACGGTGGCGGTCGCGATCTCGGCGACGCGCTTGCCGACGGCGGTGGACCCGGTGAAGGAGGTCATGGCGACATCGGGGTGCCCGACGAGGTGCTCGCCGGCCTCCTTGCCGGTCCCGGTGACGATGTTGATGACACCGTCGGGGATCCCGGCCTCGGTGGCGGCCTGCGCGAACAGCAGCGAGGTCAGGGGCGTGAGCTCGGCGGGCTTCAGCACGATGGTGTTGCCCGCGGCGATCGCCGGGAGGACCTTCCAGGCGGCCATCTGGAGCGGATAGTTCCAGGGCGCGATGGAGCCGACGACACCGATGGGCTCCCGCCGCACGTACGAGGTGTGGTCGCCGGAGTACTCACCGGCCGACTGGCCCTGCAGATGGCGGGCGGCACCGGCGAAGAAGGCGGTGTTGTCGATCGTGCCCGGCACGTCGAACTCGCGCGTGAGCTTCAGCGGCTTGCCGCACTGCAGGGACTCCGCGCGGGCGAAGTCCTCGGCGCGCTCGGCGAGCACGGCGGCGAAGCGGTGCAGGGCGTCCGAGCGCTCGCCGGGGGTCGCGGCGGACCACGCCGGGAACGCGGCGCGCGCGGCGGCGACGGCCGCGTCCACGTCGGCGGCGCTCGCCAGCTCGTACGTGTAGACCTCCTCGCCGGTCGCCGGGTCGACGACCGCGTGCGTACGTCCGGAGGTGCCCTTGGTGAGGCGGCCCGCGATGTACTGCGCGCCGTCCGCGAAGTGCTCCTGCGCGGGGAATCGGTCCGGGGTGGCGTTGCCCGGGTTGTGCATGTCGCTCTCCTCCGCCGCCGGCCCACGGTTCCCGCAGGCGAGGCGTGGCTCCAGCTCGATTTGAGTGCCGATCCTGACAGAGCGAGTGCCGTCCGACAAGGGATTCCGTTGTTGCCTTTTAGTTACGCGACGGAATCTGTCGACCAGGTGTCGAGTAGGCCTCGAAAAGGCAGGACGGAATGTCAGTGGTGGCTGCCACACTCGCATGCATGACGAAGATCGATTCTCGGGACACCCTGGTCAGGGCCGTCCAGGCGGGGGCGAGGGTCAAGTACCTGCACTTCTGGGGACACCGGCCGCGGGCGGACGGACGGCTGGGGCCGACCTGTCTCAGCCAGTGGTGGGCGTCGCCGTTCGTGGTGGACGGGGTGACCTATGCGACGGCTGAGCACTGGATGATGGCGCAGAAGGCGCGGCTGTTCGGGGACGGCGCGGCGCAACAGCAGGCGGTGGCCGCGCGAAGTCCGGCGCTGGCGAAGAAGGTCGGGCGGCTTGTGCGGGGGTTCGACGAGACGGTCTGGGAGCGGGAGCGCTTCGCGATCGTCGTCGAGGGGAGTGTCCACAAGTTCTCCTCGGACCCCGGGCTGCGGGAGTTTCTGCTGGGCACGGGGCAGCGGGTGCTGGTGGAGGCCAGCCCGGTGGACCGGGTGTGGGGCATCGGCCTCGCGGCCACCGACGAGGCGGCGCTCGATCCCGAGCTGTGGCGAGGACCGAACTTGCTGGGGTTCGCGCTGATGGAGGCGCGGGAGCGGCTGCGGTCGGCGGCCACCGCGGAAGCCTGAGCGCTCCACGCGGGAGTACGGCGAGGGGGTGGCTGTCGGTCGGCTGCGGCGCCGTCGCGGCTGGTCGTGGCCGGTCGTGCGCTGGTCGCGCCCACGCGGCGGAGCCGCACATCCGGTGCGGCCCCGCGCCCCTTCAGGGTGCTGCCGAACCGCAGCCGGCTTCAGCAGATCCGCTCAGGTCACCATCAGCAGGACGACCATCCCGATGCCCAGGGCGATGCCCACGGCCCCGCAGATGATCCCCGCCAGCGCCTGCCCCGGGTTCGTGGCCGCGCCGTTCCGTGCCTTGCCCCGGCCGATCCCGCCGAAGATCACGCCGAGGACGCCCAGGATGATCGCCAGCGGCCACAGACAGAAGACCAGGTCCGAGAGGATGCCGAGGACCAGGGCCGCCGTGCCCATCCCGTTGGCCGGCATGGGCTGCACACCGGGCCAGCCGTGGTAGCCCTGCGGGGCGGCGCCCGGCTGGCCGTACCCGGCGCCGGGATAGCCGTAGGGGACCTGTCCGGGACCGTCGGGGGCGATGGGCGGCGGGGGGACGTGACCGTCCTGGGCGTAGGGAGCGGGGCCGGCCGGGGGTGCGAAGGGATTCGGCGGCGCGTAGGAGTCGGCCGAGGGGTTCGCGGGGCCGGTCGGCGGGGCGAAGGGGTTCGGCGGCGCGTAGGGGTCGACCGAGGGGCTCCCCGGACCGACCGGGGGTGCGAAGGGATTCGGCGGGGCGTACGGGGCGGCCGAGGAGTTGCCCGGGCCGGTCGGCGGGGCGAACGGGTCGGCCGGAGCGCTCGCCGGGGTCGGGCCGCCAGGCGCGGCGAACGGGTTGGCCCACGTCGGTGACGGCGCCGGTGACGGCGCAGGAGCCTCCGGGCCCTGCATCGATGTGACGGTCTGCTGGTCGTGGACCGACGGGGGCGGCCAGGACGCAGGGTCGTTCGAGGTGACGGTTTCGCCGGGGCCGCCCGGCGCGGCGGACCGGTCGCCGACCGGGGCGAACGGGGACGCGGACACATCGCCGGAGGACGAGGCGGGCGTATGACCGGAGGACGGCACCTGTGTGTCGCCCGCCCCCGCGAGCGGTACGTCGTCCGCCGTCGCCGTCTGTTCCGCGGAACCGTCGCTCGCCGGGGGCGCCCAAGGGCTGCGCTCCCCCGCCGCCTGGTCCCGCGGCGTCGGCTTGTCCAGCCCCACCCCGGGAGTCGGCGACGGAGTCGGCCCGTGCGCGTCGCCCGTCGGCTTCTGCGCCTCGTCGGACATGTCCCGGACCCCCTCTGTCGTACCGCCCCGTCATGCTACGGCCAGGGCCGCTCCCCCGCGGGGTCGGCTTACGATGATCCCCGAGTCATCGATCAGCCGATCACCCGCGCCCGCCGCACAGCGGCCGAGAGCGCCGTTCCGGGGAGGAACCTTGACCGAGCACCTCATCGAGCCGAGCGTCCCGCGCGACCTGCACGCCTTCATCGCCTCGCTGCCCAAGGCCGAACTGCACGTCCACCACGTGGGCTCCGCCTCCCCCCGGATCGTCTCCGAACTGGCTGCCCGGCACCCCGACTCCAGGGTCCCCAGCGACCCCGAGGCCCTGGCCGACTACTTCACCTTCACGGACTTCGCCCACTTCATCGAGGTGTACCTGTCCGTCGTGGACCTGATCCGCACACCGGAGGACGTACGTCTGCTGACGTACGAGGTGGCCCGGGATCTGGCCCGGCAGCAGGTGCGCTACGCCGAGCTGACCATCACGCCGTTCTCCTCGACCCGGCGCGGTATCGACGAGCGGGCGTTCATGGACGCGATCGAGGACGCGCGGAAGGCGGCGGAGGCAGAGTTCGGGACCGTGCTGCGCTGGTGCTTCGACATTCCCGGCGAGGCGGGGCTCGTCTCCGCCGAGGAGACCGCGCGGCTCGCCACCGACGACCGGCTGCGCCCCGAGGGACTGGTCTCCTTCGGGCTCGGCGGACCGGAGATCGGCGTACCGCGGCCGCAGTTCAAGCCGTACTTCGACCGCGCGATCGCCGCCGGTCTGCACTCGGTGCCGCACGCCGGTGAGACGACCGGCCCGGAGACGGTGTGGGACGCGCTGACCCACCTGCGCGCCGAGCGCATCGGGCACGGCACCAACTCCTTCCAGGACCCCAAGCTCCTCGCCCACCTCGCCGAGGAGCGGATCCCGCTGGAGGTGTGCCCGACCTCCAACATCGCCACCCGCGCGGTGCGCACGCTCGACGAGCACCCGATCAAGGAGTTCGTGAAGGCCGGGATCGTCGTCACGATCAACTCCGACGACCCGCCCATGTTCGGCACCGACCTCAACAACGAGTACGCCGTCGCCGCCCGCCTCCTGGACCTCGACGAGCGGGGTCTGGCCGACCTCGCGAAGAACGCGGTCGAGGCCTCCTTCCTCGACGAGCCCGGCAAGGCCCGTATCAAGGAGGAGATCGACGCGCACACCGAGGCGTGGCTCGCGCCCTGAGCCGTCCGCAACGCGCCCTGGCCACCCGTCCACACGCGCCCTGCCCTCGTCCACAACAGGCCACGACGCCCACCACAATGGGCCCATGCAGAAGCTGACCGCAGTGGCCCATCGCGGCGACCCCTATCGCGTCCGTGAGAACACGCTCGACTCCGTGCGTTCCGCGCTCGAACTGGGCGCGGACGCCGTCGAGATCGACGTACGCCTCACTCGTGACGGCGTGCCCGTGCTGTTGCACGACGGGACGCTGAAGCGGCTGTGGGAGCACGAGCGGCCGCTGCTGTCGCTGTCGGCGGACGAGGTCCGAGGTCTCACCGACGGCAAGGTGCCGACGCTGGCGGAGGCCCTGGCCGTGGCCGACGGGTCCCGGCTGATGCTCGACCTGCCGGGCACCCCGGATGTGAAGGCGGCCCGCCGGGTCGTGGACGTCGTCCGGGAGGCGGGAGCCGAGGAGCGCGTCTACTACTGCGCGGGCGCCCCCGCCATGCTCGCGGTACGCGCCGCCGACCCGGCCGCCGAGATCGCCCTGACCTGGACGACACTGGCCCCACCGCGCCCCGCGCTCCTCGACGCGGTCCGCCCGCGCTGGCTCAACTACCGCTTCGGCCTGGTCGACAAGGCCCTCGCCGACCGCGTCCACCGCGACGGCTACCTGGTCTCCGTCTGGACCCCCGACACGGTCCGCTCGATGCGCCGCCTCATCGCCGCGGGCGTCGACTCGATCACGACGAACCGTGTCGACGCCCTGTGCGCCCTGCGCGACACCGACTGAGCGCTCCGCTGGAAGTACGGCGGGGGTGTCGGTCGGCTGTGGTGCTGACGTGACCGGTCGGGACTGGTCGTGGCCGGTCGCGCCCCGCGGCGGAGCCGCACATCCGGTACGGTCCCACGCCCCTTCAGGGCGCCGCCGAACCGCAGCCGACTTCACCGGATCCGCTCAGCCACTCTGCCGACGGTGGCGGTCCGCGGCGCCGTCGCGGCCAGTCGTCGCCGGCCGCGGCCGGCCGGGACTGGTCGTAGCCGGCCGGGACTGGTCGTAGCCGGCCGGGACTGGTCGTAGCCGGCGGCCGTGGCCGGCCATGGCTGCCCGTGGCTGTTCGCGCCCCCGCGTCGCACAGCCGCGGACCACCCCGCCCCCGCGCCCCTTCAAGGCGACGCCCCACCGCAGTGCACTCCGCCCGCCCGCTCAGGCCCCCGCGAAATCCAGCGGCGGCGCGATCGCCTGCGCGTCGGCCCCCTCCCCCACCCACAGTCCGATCAGCAGCGCCGCCGTCGCCTCCAGCAGCCCCGCCCGGTCCAGTCCCCCGGCGTTCAGCGGCTCGCATCCGAGGTCGCGTACGAGTCGTCGTACGACGGACAGGGCCTTCTCGTCGTCGCCGCACAGCGGTACGGCCAGTGGGCGGCCGTCGAAGACCGGCGGGGTCAGCCGCCAGATGTCGACGTGGCAGAGGTTGAAGGCCTTGACGACGTGGGCGGCCGGTGCGGCGGCCGCGATCCGTTCGGCTGCCGAAGGTCCGCCCGCGGTGAGGAGCCGGAAGCCGGGGTGGCCCACCGGGTTGGTGCAGTCGACCAACACCCGTCCGTGCAAGGTATCTTCGAGTCCGGTGACCACCTCGACGACCGCCTCGTAGGGCAGCGCAAGGAGCACCGCGTCCGTCCCGAACTCGGCCGCCGCCCGCAGCCCGCCCCGTGACCGGCTCCCGGCGAGCACCTCGTGTCCCGCCCGCCGCCACTGCGTGCCCAGCGCGTCCGCCATTCCGCCCGCGCCCAGAATTCCGATTCGCATTCCCATGGGCAGGACTGTAGGAAGCCGCTCGGGCACCATTCGGTACGTGACGTTTCTCGCCGACTGCCGCGCCCGGCTCGCCTTCGACCTGCTCGCCAACACCTGGAACGCCGTGGTCATCTGGGCGTTGCGGGACGGTCCCGTGCGGCACGGGGAGCTCAAGGACCGTATCGGCGGCATCAGTCAGAAGGTGCTGACCGAGACCCTGCGCCGGCTGGAGTTCAACGGACTCGTCCGGCGCCGCGCGTACGCCGGGTCGCCGCCCCGCGTCGAGTACGAACTCACCGATCTGGGAAGGACGTTGCTCGCCCCGATCGACGCCTTCGGCGCATGGGCCTTCGAGCACGGCGACGAGGTGATGGCGGCGCAGGAGCGTCACACGCGCGAGCGCTGAGCCACCGTCGCCGGATCGGCGGGCGTCTCGCGGGTGACGTACTGCGGTACCGGTGTGGTGTCCTTGCCGTTGTCGCGGACCAGGCCGTAGCGGACGGCTCCCTGCGGAGGGCCGTACCGGACGTCCTTCTCAGCGGCCTCCCAGGTGGAGGGGTAGACGATGAGGCCGTAGTCGGCGCCGCGTTCGTTCTGGTTGAGGACGACGGTGCCGTCGAGGTAGAAGTACTCGTTCTGCCACATCTGCTGGGCGCCGTCGGGCAGGACCGCGTAGCCGATCGAAGGGCTGCCCATGCCCGTCGTGTCGGTGCCGGTGTAGACGTCGTCCATGCGCCGGCCGCCGCCGGAGGCGACGTGGAAGAGCTCGCCCTCCAGGCCGGTCCAGGCCGGCATGGTCAGCCCGCCCGCGCGGAACTGCGGGGCGATCTGCCAGCGGACCAGGATGTAGCCCTGCCCGCTGAGCGTCACCTTCTCGCCCCGGTGCTCCATGACCGCCTTCGCGCCCCAGGTGCTGGTGATGCCGGACTCGGGGCGGTGCGGGAGGGCCGCGGGCCGGGCGTTCGGGTCGGGGGCACGGTCGACGGTGTCGACGACCGTGCCGTACAGGTTGACCTTCGGCTGCTTCGGCTGCGTGGGGGACGGTGAGGGGCTCGGGAGGGCCGACGGGGAGCTGGTCACGGCCGGCGGGCGGGCCGTGCTCGCTGCCGTGGGGCTGGAGACGGCACGCGGCGGCGGGCTGCTGTCCGAGGGCTGCGTAACGACGTACGCGCCGCCCGCGACGATCGTCGCGCCCGCCGTGACCGCGACGACGGGCTGGGTGAGCGCGGCCATCGCCTTGGCGGACCAGCCGGCCGAAGTGGCCGCGACCGACGCGACCGTGGCGGCCGCCGCCGTCTTGCCGCCGAAGGCGAGGGAGAGGGTGAAGCCGACGGGGAGCGGGACGAGGGCCATGCCGACGAGCAGGCGTTCGGCGGGTACGACGGTCTCGCGGGCGTCGCCGCAGTAGCCGCAGCCGCGGATGTGCCGGGCCAGCCGCTTGCGCCAGACGGAGTCGGGGCGGCCGTCCCAGCGGCCGGTGCGTTCGCGCAGGCCGGGACAGGCGCCGTCGAGGGCGCGCACGATGCCGCGGGCGGTCTCCACGCGCTCCTTGAGCCGCTGGACGCGGACGGCGGCGTGCTGCCGGCTGATGCCCGCGGCCGCCGCCAGCTCGCGCCGGGTCAGCTCCCCCGCGACCTCCAGCCACCACAGCGACAGCAGCTGCCGGTCCTCGTCGTCGAGCCAGCGCACCGCCTCCACGACCTCACGCCGCTGGCCCTCCAACTGGAGGCGCAGCACGGTGAGTTCGGCGAAGTCGGCGGCGTCGCTCGCGGTGGAGTCGTCGAGCGGGGCCGGGGCCGTCCGGCGCCGGGCGCGGTCACGTATCTGGCGCATGGCGATCGCCACCAGCCAGGACCGGAAGCTGTCCGGGTCGCGCAGCGAGCCCAGGTTGCCGACGGCCCGCAGCATGGTCTCCTGGACGACGTCGTCGACATCGGCATGACCGTTGAGGGCGCGGCCCACGATGTTGTAGACCAACGGCAGCCACCCCGCGACCAGTTCGTCCAGCGCCCGCCGGTCACCGGCCTGCGCCGCCGCGATGGTGTCGCGCCACTGCCGCGTCTCCACGTCGTCCTTTCCAGCTCTCCAGCCGCTGCCGCTTGGTCTCCGCACGCACACTCTCGGGCGGACCCGCGCTGCTTGGCTATGTCGGGGATCACAGCGTGGAGACGGAGTGAAGGGCGCCGCGATAACACTTTTCGGCGCCCTCCGTGCTCAAGCGGCGGCCACGGCCCAGGTGTTGGCGGGGGTCAGCGCCTCCAGCCGCTTGATCTTCCGCCGCACGACATACAGCGGGATCACCCCGAACACCCCGAAGGACATGTCGATCACCTGCCACCAGAACGGAATCCCCCGGATCGGCCCGCAGATCAGCGCGAGCGGGATGATCCCGGCACAGGCGATCATCGCGAACTCGACGACCCAGATGTTCCGTACGGGATCGCGGTAGGGCCCGTAGAAGGCGACCGCGATGACGAGATGGGCGAAGGCCAGCCAGTCGGTGCCGTAGAGGAGGAAGGGGTAGTCGGAGTCGGCGGTGTCGAGGCCCTGGCGGACGCGGGTGATCCAGTCCGTCAGGGCGTCGGGGGAGGGCAGCCGGCCGAGCAACTCCTCGGTCCAGCGCAGTTCGTGGACGAGGGGGAAGGCCGTGGCGCCGCTGAGCACCAGGCAGACGACGAAGAGGACCAACCAGGCGCGAATGCCCTTGAGCAGGGCGGCTCTGTCGCTCATGGCAGGAGCGTACGCCCGAAGTTGAACATGTTCAAAACTATTGCGGGGCGCCGTCCGACGGCTCGGTCGAGGGCACCGCGGTCGGATCGGACAGGCCGGTCGGGACGGGCGCCTCCGTCGGGCTTGACGCGGGCTCGGTCGGGGTCGGCGACTGCGACGGACCCGACGACGGCTTGCCGGGGACCTCGGTCGTGGGCAGCGCGCTGGGACCGGCACTGGGACCGGACGGTGCCGACGAGGTGGCCGGCGGCGGACTGCTCGCCGGGGGCGGGGCGAGCGGAACCGTCGGCGACGCGGGCCCCTCGGACGCCGCCGGCCGCAGCGGAAGCAGTACGGCTGCGGCGAGCCCGCAGGCCACCGCGGTCCCCGCCGCCGCGCGCAGCAGCTTGCGCCGGCTCGCGCCGCGGCGGATCGCCTCGTAACGGCCGGGCGGTGGCCCGAGATGGGCGTCGGCGGGCCGCAGGATGACGGCGAGCGGGTCGTCGGGGTCGAGGTCCGGGTCGTCGTCAGGGCGTGTGATCAAGGCTTCTCCTCAGATGGGCGCGGAGCAGTTCGCGGGCCGCGTGGAGGTCGGCCTTGACGGTTCCTTCCTTGCGTCCGGTCAGCACGGACACCTCTCGGATCGGCATGTCAGCGTAGTAGTGCAGCAGGATCGGGACGCGCAGTCGCTCGGGCAGCGACTGCACGAGCAGCCGTACGGAGGGGTCGGCCTGTTGGCCGTACGGGCTCACCGCGACCTCGTTGCCGACTCGCCGCACCGCCCGGCGCTCGCGCTCCAGCTTGCGCCAGTGGTCACGGACGAGGTTGGCCGCGGTGACGTACAGGAAGCCGCGCGGTTCCTCGACGGCCGTCCAGCGCGCCCACAGCCGGGTGAACGCCTCCGAGGCGATCTCATGGGCCGTCTCGTCGTCGTCCACCAGCCGACGGCACCAGCCGGCGAGGCGCGGATAGAGGGCGGCGAACAGCTCGGACGCCGCCCTCTCTCGGGATCGTTTCAACGTTCTCCCGTATCGCCGGCGGCATCGGTCGAAGCGGCGAAGACGATCACGTTGTCGCGGTACCCGGCACCGCTCCGGGGTCCGCCGCATGTGATGAGACGCAGCTCGGGCCGGTCGACGTTCCCGTACACGGCCCCGGCCGGGAAGTCGGCCTTGGCGACGGTACGGACCTCGGTGACGGCGAACGCCGCCGTCCCGCCGTTCTCCAGACGCGCCTCGATGCGGTCACCCCGGCGCAGTTCCCCCAGCCGCCGGAAGACCCCGTCCCCGTACGAACCGACCCTGACATGGCCGAGGATCACCGACGGCCCGGTCTGGCCGGGGGTCGGCGAGTGCTCGTACCAGCCGGCCCGGTCGTGCGCGGTGATCGGGGGCACCTCGACGGTGCCGTCCGCTGCCAGCCCCAGTCGCATGACGGGGGTGTCGACGCCGATGTCCGGTATCCGCAGCCGCACCGGCACCGAACGGCCTCGCGGTGCGGCCGACTTGCCGGAGGAGGGCGCGCTCCTCGGAGGGCTGTCCGGCGCGCCCGAGGAACCGCTCCCCGATCCGCCGCACCCCGCGAGCAACGGCGTGGTCAGCACCGCTGCGGCGAAGGCACGCCTGGAGAGCGGACTCATACGCCGGTCGCCCGCCGACGCCGTACGAGAAGAACGGCACCGCCGGTCAGCACGACGGCCGAAGCGGCACCGCCGCCGATCAGCACGCCCGAGCCGCCGGACCCGGACGACGAGGCGACGCCGGTGTCGGGCGCGCCGCTGGGCACGACGGAGACCTGACCGCCGGGCGCCTCGGTCGGGACGGCGCTCGGCTCGGCCGACGGGGCGGTCGTCGGGTCGGAGGGCGCGTCGCTGGGCACCGGGGTCGGCGCCTCGCTCGGAACGGTCGAGGCAGTCGGTGCGGGGCTCGGGGCAGTGCTCCCCCCGTCGGCGAACGCGGGCACCGCGCCCGCCAGTACGGCGGTGCAGGCGAGTGCCAGGGCACTGAGGCCGGTTCGGCGCATGAAACGCTCTCTTTCGTCGGTCCGGCCGCGCGGTGCGGACGGATCGAGCGGAGAGACGAGACAGCGACGGCACGGGTTGTAAAGAGATGGCAAAGCCGCCGGGACGGCTCAGTCGTCCGCGCGGGAAACGGTCCGCTCGGCGTCCCAGCCCGCGAAACGGAACGGTGTGGCGCGTTCGGCGTCCTCCTGTCCGCTCCAGCCGAGCGAGATGGGGGTTCCGGGGCGCAGCCGCTCGGGATCGGGCCCGAGGAACCGGTAGTGGGTGGGGTCCACCGCCGCGGATTCCAGCAGCACGGTCTCCCCCACGTGCAGTACGGGACCCAGCGCCCGGGTGGGGACGGCGGCGTCGGTCTCCACCAGGAACTCCGCGACCTCCCCCTCGGCCGGCAGTTCCGAGTCGAAATTGCGCGGGCGGCGCCATGCGTGCCGGACACGCCGGGCCGTCACCTGGAGAACGCGGGGCAGTTCGAACCGCGGCTCGGGGCCGGAGGGTTCGGGTTCGCCGGGATCCGTTGTCATGACGAGGCGCTCCTTCAGGGCTGCTTGACCAGTTGCAGGTCGTCGAAGGCCAGGGGGCGGCGCCCCTGACGGTCGTACTTGATGTGGATCTTCTGGATCCGGTCGATCCGCAGAGTGGGCCGGACCGCCAGGAAACAGTCCGCTCGGAACCGCAGTGTCTTGAGCATGGTCTTCGTCCCGCGGGGCCGCTGGAAGGGCCGGGGGACCCCGCCCACCGAGTCGGAGTCGACCCAGGCGACGGTCTTCCCGTCGTCGAGTCCCAGCAGGAACCCGGTCGCGCCCGCCGGCAAGGGACTGAGGACCACCTCGGCCGCGCGCAGCCAGATCTCCGTGCGCCGCAGGTCGAGGGTTCCCACGGTCTGGGTGAACGTCGCGCCGGTCTCCTGGGGTTGCAGCACCATGCCGGTGCTCAGCCCGGAGAAGGTCCCGTTGAACGCGCCCGCGACCTGGTCGAACGGATACTCCGCGGCCACCGCTCCACCGGACTGCGCGGTGGGCAGGCCCAGCGAGTTGAGGGCGATCCCGTTGCCGTCCTCGTGGTCGTCGACGGTCCGGGCGTCCTCCTGGGCGAAGGACTGGTGCACCAGCGAGGTGAGCACGCCGCCCGGCAGCCGGGTGCCGTCGAGGTGGGCGCGGGTGGCGTGGCCGAGGAGCGTCGAGCGGAAGAAGGCCGACCCGTAGACGTCGAGGAACCGCTCGTGCTGCCCCCGGGACACCACGGGTGTGGCACCGTCGTCGAGCGCCCACTGCCGGTTGAAGAAGTTGTGGTTGGTGCTGTGCACGTACTCCTGCGCCTTGTACGGGCCGGGCACGGCCTGGTCGTAGAACTGCGCACCGTTGTTGTCGACGACGTCGCCGTCGGCGGCCGGCAGGATCGTCAGGAAGGCGTGGCCGCTGGGGCGGATGGTGGACAGTCCGCTCCAGTAGCGGAAGTTGGTCGGCGCCAGGGCGAGGACGGCCCGGACGCTCACCCCGATCGGCGGGAGCACGGTCGGCAGGGTGACCACGGCGTCGCCACCGCGGGAATGCCCCATGAGCCCCAGCCGGGAGAAGTCGATCCGCTCGAAGAAGCGGGACTGCGGGTCGCCGTCCAGGCCCTGGAAGTGCCGGACGGAGTCGATGATCAGATCGGCTCGGTCCTCGATGTTGGCGACGCCGCCGAAGGGGCCGTTGAGGGCGTTGCAGTCCACGGAGACGGCGATGATGCCGGCCTTCGCGAGGCTGTGCTGGAAGTAGTCGTAGCCGAGATGGCTGGGGTCGGCGGGGCTGTGGTTGCCGTGTGCGAGGAACACGACGGGCACCCGTCCGGTCCCGGCGAGCCGCGCGTTGAAGGGGCGGCCCGGGCCGTCGTCCTCGGCGGGGTAGTACACGCTGCCCTTGACCGGCCCGTCGGCGTAATCGTCGGATCCCACCGGGAAGAGGTCGAGCGCGGAGGGGTCCTCGCCGCGCGGAGGGTCCACGCAGGCGACCGTGATCTGCAGGGCGAGGCGGGCCGGGCAGGCCGGGGGCAGGGACTGCACCACGTGCACGGTGTCCCCGGCGGCGACGGACCGGTTCAGCGCCACCAGCGGTGCGCTGCCCAGCCCGGCCTGGACGAGATTGACGTAGACCCTGATCTGCGCCCCGGGCACGGAGTCGGTGATGGTCACCGAGGTGTCGCCGCCCTGCAGCGGGCCGACTCCCGGCACGGGCAGGTTGGAGCACGGCTGGGGAGTGCCGGTGCCGGGCGGGCTCGGCGGGTCGGTGGGGCACAGCTGCTGGGTGGCGGTGAACGTCTCCCCCGCGCCGAACGGCGAGCCGAAGGTCACCAGCAGCGAGCCTCCCCAGCACCGATAGGTGCCGGCCGGTGTGCCGCCGCGGGTGACAAAGACGCGGGCGCCGTTGGCGACGCCTGTGACGGTGAGCTGGCTGCCGCCCTCGTAGAACGGCGCGATCCCCGGCGCGGACAGCGGTACCGGTCCCGGCTGCACGAGGTGCTCCAGCGAGAACGGGCTCAGGTCGCCGCACAGTTCGAACCGCGCCCGCACCGACTGCCCCAGGCCGAAGAAGGGGTTGACGCTGACGCCCTGCCGCGGGACCGCACAGCCGTCGACGCGGCCGGTCTCGGTTCCGTCCGCGGTGATCCACACATTTCCGCCGGCCAGCAGGTTGTCCACCCCGGTGCGGGCCCCGCAGGCGAAGAGCGGGGTGGGGCTGATCTGCGGGCGGGGCGGTCCGGCCGGATGGTCGACGGTGTGGTCGCGGACCTGCTCCGGCGCGGACCAGGCGCTGGTGCGGCCGCTGTGGCGCTGCCGGCCCCGGACGGTCTGCCCGGCCACCAGAGGGGCCGGCAGTTTGAGGGTCGCCCCCACCGGCAGCGGAAAGCCGACCGGGGCACTGAGGACGACGACGCCATCGATCTCCACGTCGATGTCGGCGAGCGGAAGGAAGTCGAGAACGGTGACGGCTGTCGCGCACCGGTACAGCGGGGCGAGCCGGGGCGGGGACAGAAGCTCGGGATCGTCCCGTAAGTCGATCTTCTTCAGGTCGACGACGACTTGCTGCCCCATGAGAACACCCCACAGCTGTCGGAAGAGGTGGACTTCATGAAGAGACGGATACCACAGGAAAAATACCTTTACAGTCCCACAATCGCGTTCGACCGCTCGGCGAACTCCACCCGCTCCGATCGCGGCTGCGGCTCCTGCTCCGGTCCGCCAGAGGTCATCGCAGGCCGCCGTAGGCCATCGCAGGTCAGCCAGGCACAGCCGCCACCGGCAGCGCCACCTCCACCACCAGCCCGCCCTCCGGCCGCGTCCGCGCCAGCACCCGGCCGCCGTGTGCGGCGACGACGGCCGCGACGATCGACATCCCGAGCCCGAGCCCGTCGCGCTTTCGGACCCGCTCAGGACCCAGCCTCCGGAACGGCTGGAACAGCCCGCTCGCCTGATCCGCCGGAATCACCGGACCGCTGTTCTCGATACGGAGACCAGGGCGCCCCGCGGCGTCCACCCCCGTCCACACACTCACCCAACTCGCCCGCGGATCCGCCAGGTTGTGCCGTACGGCGTTGTCGGTGAGGTTGACGACGAGCCGCTCGATGAGGTGCGGATCCCCGAACACGGGAGCCGGCTCCAGCCGGGCCTCGACCCGTACGGCCGAAGGCAGCCGCTCCCGCACGAGCACCGCGATGTCGACGAACTCCCGCCGCTCCAGCCCCCGTTGACTTCGGGCGAGTGTCAACAGGGCCTCGATCAACCGCTCCTGCTCCTCCCCCGCCGCCCGCACCCGCGCCAGCGCGGCCCGCAAGGTCCCGACAGAGGCGTCGGAGTCCGCGAGGGTCACGTCGATGACGGTCTGCTGAAGGGTGAGCGGGGTCCGCAACTCGTGCGAGGCGTTGGCGACAAAGGCCTTCTGCGCCTCGAACGCCCCCTCAAGGCGGGCGAGTACGGCGTCGATGGTGTCCGCCATCGCCTTCAACTCGTCGTCGGGCCCCGGCACGGCGAGCCGCTCGTGGAGATTGTCGGCGGAGATCCGACGGGCGGCCGCGGTCATGCTCCGCAACGGGTCCAGCACCCGCCCGGCCATCAGCCACCCCAGCGCCACGGACGCCACCGTCATCACGGCCAGTGCGATGCCCGACTCGACGAGCAGCTGGCGCAGTTGCTCGTCCCGCAGCACCGACAGCCGAGCCTCGACATACGAGGCGACGGTCGCCGCATCCGGCGCGGGAGACCCCTCTTGCCGGGTCGTGACCTGCGGCGCACCCCCAGTGAGCCGTGGCCCGCTGTTGGCCACGAGCACGTACGTGAAGGCGAGCAGCACCGCGCCGGCGACAGCGAACAGCACGCTGTAGAGCAGGGTGAGACGCCACCGGATGGAGCGCGGACCCCGCACTCGCACCTGCGCGAGCCACCCGGGCGCCCGCACCTCCGCCAGCCGCCCACGTGCCCGCGCCTGCGCGAGCCGCCCACGTGCCCGCATCAGAGCCGATACCCCGCCCGCTCGACGGTCTCGATCAGCGGCGGCTCCCCCAGCTTCCGCCGCAGCCGGCTCACCGTGACCTTCACGGTCTGGCTGAAGGGATCGGCGGCCTCGTCCCAGGCCCGTTCGAGAAGCTCCTCCGCGGAGACCACTCCGCCCTGCGCGGCCATGAGCAGTTCGAGCACGGCGAACTCCTTGGGGCTGAGCTGCAGTTGGGCCCCCTCCCGAGTGGCGGTACGCCGGGCGGGATCGAGCCGCAGTCCGCCCCGCACGAGAACCGGCGGCAACGCGGGCTGCGCACGCCGCGCCAAGGCCCGTATCCGCGCGACGAGTTCGGTGAAGGCGAACGGCTTGGGCAGATAGTCGTCGGCACCCAGCCCCAGCCCCGCCACCCGGTCGGCCACCGTCCCGGACGCGGTCAGCATCAACACCCGCGCCCGGCTGTCGCCTTCCGCGAGCGTCCGGCAGACCTGGTCCCCGTGCACCCCGGGCAGATCACGGTCGAGCACGACGACGTCGTACCCGTTGATCTCGGCCCGCTCCAGCGCGGTCGGCCCGTCGAAGGCCAGGTCGACCGCCATCCCCTCCCGACGCAGCCCCGCGGCGACGGTCTCGGCGAGTTCTTCGTGGTCCTCGACCACCAGCACACGCATGAGGTCAGTGTCGTGGGAGGGGGGTTACACGGCGATAAGGACGGCCGTTCCCGTGCCGTAACCGCTCCCCCGGTTGCCTGGACGACGTAACCGACTCCCGGCACCGACCGGACGATCTGGAGGACCCCATGCCCACACCGCCCACGCGGCCCCGGCGAATGGCCCTGGCCCTGGCCGCGATCACGGCCGTCACCCTGGGCACGGTCAGCGCCTCGACGGCCGCCGCATCCGACTCCTCCGGCTCCACCGGCTCCACCGGCTCCACCGACGACCCGCCCCGGCACACGCGACCGGGCCTCGCGATCGGCTACGAGCCCACGGAACACGCCCCGGACGACGTCAACGAGGCCAACGACGAATTCGCCGCGTGCATGCGGGGCGAGGGTCAGACCGCCTACCCCGACTTCCACGCGGAGAAGGACGAGAACGGCGAGATCCGCCTGCAGGTGAGGATGAAGTCCGACGGGACCGACGAGCGCCCGGACCTCATCGCCGAGGACTACCGCAAGGCCGTCGAGAAGTGCTTCCCGATCCTGAAGGAGGCCGGCATCACCCTCCCGGCGGCCCCTGACGGAATCCGCCCGCCGGACCTGCCGGGCCACCCGGACGGCGACGAACTCCCGCGGCTGCGCGGGGACATGGAGAAGGGGCCCGCAAAGAAGGCGCACACGGAGGAGGCCTGACCACCGAGGAGGGGGGAACACAGCGGCCCCGGAAGGGAGTTCATTCCCCTCCGGGGCCGCTGTGCGCTGCCGTACGGACTACGCGTCCAGGGACGTCATCACGTGCTTGATCCGCGTGTAGTCCTCAAACCCGTAACCCGACAGGTCCTTGCCGTACCCGGACTTCTTGAACCCGCCGTGCGGCATCTCCGCCACCAGCGGAATGTGCGTGTTGATCCACACGCACCCGAAGTCCAGCCTCTTGGACATGCGCATCGCGCGCCCGTGGTCCTTGGTCCACACCGACGAAGCCAGCGCGTAGTCCACGCCGTTGGCCCACTCGACGGCCTGGTCCTCGTCGGAGAAGGACTGGACGGTGATGACGGGCCCGAAGACCTCGTTCTGGATGATCTCGTCGTCCTGCTTGAGCCCGGAAACGACGGTCGGGGCGTAGAAGTACCCCTTCTCACCGACCTGGTGGCCACCGGCCTCGACCTTCGCGTGGGCCGGCAGCCGCTCGATGAACCCGGAGACCTGCTTGAGCTGGTTCGGGTTGTTGAGGGGACCGAAGAGCACGTCCTCGTCGTCGGGCTGCCCGGTCTTCGTCTCGGCGGCGGCCTTCGCGAGCGCGGCGACGAACTCGTCGTGGATGCCCTCCTGCACGAGGACACGCGTGGCGGCCGTACAGTCCTGCCCGGCGTTGAAGAACCCCGCGACGGAGATGTCCTCGACGGCCTTGGCGATGTCGGTGTCGTCGAAGACGACGACCGGCGCCTTGCCGCCCAGCTCCAGGTGAACCCGCTTGAGGTCCTTGGAAGCGGACTCGGCGACGGACATACCCGCGCGCACGGACCCGGTGATGGAGGCCATGGCGGGGATCGGGTGCTCGACCATCAGCCGCCCGGTGTCACGGTCACCCGTGACGACGTTGAAGACACCCTTGGGGAGGATCGACCCGAGGATCTCGGCGATGAGGACGGTGGAAGCCGGGGTCGTGTCCGACGGCTTCAGAACGACCGTGTTGCCGGCCGCGATCGCCGGCGCGAACTTCCATACGGCCATCATCATCGGGTAGTTCCAGGGCGCGACCTGCGCGCACACACCCACCGGCTCACGGCGGATGATCGAGGTCATCCCCTCCATGTACTCACCGGCGGACCGGCCCTCCAGCATCCGCGCCGCACCGGCGAAGAACCGGATCTGGTCGACCATCGGAGGAATCTCCTCCGACCGCGTCAGCCCGGTCGGCTTCCCGGTGTTCTCGACCTCCGCCGCGATGAGCTCCTCGGCCCGCTCCTCGAACGCGTCCGCGATCTTCAGGAGGGCCTTCTGCCGCTCGGCGGGCGTCGTGTCGCGCCATCCCGGGAAGGCCGCGGCGGCCGCGGCCATCGCGGCGTCGACGTCCGCCTGCCCGGACAGCGGCGCGGTCGCGTACGCCTCGCCGGTGGCGGGGTTGACGACGTCCGTGGTCCGTCCGTCGGCGGCGTCCCGGAACTCACCGTTGATGTAGTTGCGCAGACGACGCAGCTCGGTGCTCACTGCCGGCCTCCTGTGTCCGATCGAAGTCCTGCTCGAACCGTCCATTACTGGACTGTCCATTGGTTGAGACACCCACCCTAAACGCCCCGCCCACGTTTTCAACACCCCCGATCCCGCCAGGGCTGCGAAATCCGCAGGTCTCCCTCACGTAAACAACGAATTTCATCGCTATGGCCTTGCGAAACCGTCGAGACGTCGTGCACAGTGAGGTCGTGGCCAGTCGAAGCGCAGAGCACAGGGACTCCCGCGAGTCCAGGAACGGCACTCCTCATCTGGATGCCGTCTCCCTCGCCATCATCGAACAGCTCCAGGAGGACGGCCGCCGGCCGTACGCCGCCATCGGCAAGGCCGTGGGCCTCTCCGAGGCGGCCGTGCGCCAGCGCGTCCAGAAGCTGCTCGACCAGGGCGTGATGCAGATCGTCGCCGTCACCGACCCGCTCACCGTGGGCTTCCGGCGCCAGGCGATGGTGGGCATCCACGTCGAGGGCGATGTCGAGTCCGTGGCCGACGCGCTGACCTCCATGTCCGAGTGCGAGTACGTGGTGATGACCGCCGGCTCCTTCGACCTGATGGTGGAGATCGTCTGCGAGGACGACGACCACCTTCTGGAGGTCATCAACAAACGCATCCGACTCATCCCCGGAGTGCGCTCCACCGAGAGCTTCGTTTATCTGAAGCTCAAGAAGCAGACCTACATGTGGGGAACCCGATAACCGTGAGGACCCGATAACCGTGAGCTCCAAGGACCTCAGCCAGACCGCGTACGACCACCTGTGGATGCACTTCACCCGCATGTCCTCGTACGAGAACTCCCCGGTCCCGACCATCGTCCGGGGTGAGGGCACCTACATCTACGACGACAAGGGCAAGCGCTACCTCGACGGTCTCGCGGGCCTGTTCGTGGTCCAGGCCGGCCACGGCCGTACGGAACTCGCCGAGACCGCCTTCAAGCAGGCGCAGGAACTCGCGTTCTTCCCGGTGTGGTCCTACGCCCACCCGAAGGCCGTCGAACTGGCCGAGCGCCTCGCGCACGAGGCCCCCGGCGACCTCAACAAGGTCTTCTTCACCACCGGCGGCGGCGAGGCGGTCGAGACCGCCTGGAAGCTCGCCAAGCAGTACTTCAAGCTCACCGGCAAGCCCACCAAGTACAAGGTCATCTCCCGCGCGGTCGCCTACCACGGCACCCCGCAGGGCGCCCTGTCCATCACCGGCCTGCCGGCCCTCAAGGCCCCCTTCGAGCCGCTGGTCCCCGGCGCGCACAAGGTCCCGAACACCAACATCTACCGCGCCCCGCTCTTCGGCGACGACCCCGAGGCCTTCGGCCGCTGGGCCGCCGACCAGATCGAGCAGCAGATCCTCTTCGAGGGCCCGGACACGGTCGCCGCGGTCTTCCTGGAGCCGGTCCAGAACGCGGGCGGCTGCTTCCCGCCCCCGCCCGGCTACTTCCAGCGGGTGCGCGAGATCTGCGACCAGTACGACGTCCTGCTCGTCTCCGACGAGACGATCTGCGCCTTCGGCCGCCTCGGCACGACCTTCGCCTGCGACAAGTTCGACTACGTCCCGGACATGATCACCTGCGCCAAGGGCATGACCTCGGGCTACTCCCCGATCGGCGCCTGCATCATCTCCGACCGCCTCGCCGAGCCGTTCTACAAGGGCGACAACACCTTCCTGCACGGCTACACCTTCGGCGGCCACCCGGTCTCCGCGGCGGTCGGCCTCGCCAACCTCGACCTGTTCGAGCGCGAGGGCCTCAACCAGCACGTCCTCGACAACGAGGGCGCCTTCCGCGCCACCCTGGAGAAGCTCCACGACCTGCCGATCGTCGGCGACGTCCGCGGAAACGGCTTCTTCTACGGCATCGAGCTCGTCAAGGACAAGGCCACCAAGGAGTCCTTCGACGCCGACGAGACCGAGCGGGTCCTCTACGGCTTCCTCTCCAAGGCGCTGTACGACAACGGCCTGTACTGCCGCGCCGACGACCGTGGCGACCCGGTCGTCCAGCTCGCCCCGCCGCTGATCTCCGACCAGGGGACCTTCGACGAGATCGAGCAGATCCTGCGCGCGACGCTGACCGAGGCCTGGACCAAGCTCTAGCCTCCGGCGGTCAGCCGCTCAGCGGTTAGCCGCTTATACGGCCCGGGTGCACCCGTCCGAGTGAGAACGGTGCACCCCGGGCCGCGTGCTGTCCGGGGTTCCGGCCCCGTCTCTCTAGCGTGCCTGGTAACCGATCGGCCCTGTCTTCGTTCCCCCGCACGGGGGATTTGGCAAGGCAAAAGGATCTGAACCGAGGTGTACGCGATGGTGGCCCCGCCCGACAACGACGTCCTTTGGGCACGCGCCCTGCACTTCACCCACAAGGACGGCTCCCCCGGCCTCGGCGGGGTCTCGCTCGGCGTCCAGGAGGGCGAGATCCTCGCCGTCAGCGGCCCGCGCGGCAGCGGCAAGACGACCCTCCTGCACTGTCTGTCCGGCCTGGTCCCGGCCCAGCGCGGCGAGGTCTGGTTCAACAGCGTGCCCGTCCACACGATGGGCCCGGGCACCCGCGAGCGTCTGCGCCGCGACCGCTTCGGCTGGATCGACCCGGCCCCGGTCCTCGTCCCCGAGCTGAACGTCTGGGAGAACGCGGCCCTCCCCCTGATGCTCCGCGGCACGAGCCGCCGCCGCGCGAAGACGGCGGCCCTGGAGTGGCTGGAGCGCCTGGACGTGGGCGACAAGACGAGGAAGCGCCCGCACGAGCTGCAGCAGGCGGAACGCCAGCGGGTCTGCATCGCGAGGGCGTTGGCCCCGGCCCCCACGGTCCTGTTCGCGGACGAACCGACAGCCCCGCTGCACCGCGCGGACCGCGCCCACGTGCTCCGCACCCTCACCACGGCGGCCCGCTCGCACGGCATCACGGTGGTCCTGGCGACGCACGAGGCGGAAACGGCGGCACTGGCCGACCGCACGATCTCCCTCCTGGACGGCCGCAGGGTGAACACGGTCCACCTCCCCCCGGTCACCGAGTCGGAAGGCCGGGCCGCGTGGTCGCTCTCCGTCTGACCCGCGGCGCGAAGCCGGCCGTCCAGCTGCGCCGCCTGCTGGTGGCGACGGCGGCGGCAGGCACCGGCTTCCTCCTGCTGTGCACCCTCGGCTACGCGATGACCCACCAGGACGACCCGTCGGGTTCGCTGCTCCGCCTGGCGTGGTGCCTGACGCCGCTGGCCGCAACGGTCTACTTCGCGGTCACGGTCGCCCGCACGGACCCGGGCACCCGCCCCCGCCCGGGCCTCGCGGCGATCGGCCTGGGCCCAGCCCGCCTGATGGCCGTCTCGGCGGCGACAACGGCCCTGTCCTGCACGCTGGGCTCCATGCTGGCGCTGCTGTTCTTCCTCCACCTGCGGGGCGACCTGACGGGCATGCCCTTCGACGGAGCGGCGGCGGAATTCCTGGCAGCGGGCGAATCCCTCCCGCTCCCGGCAGCCCTGACCCTGCTGGGCCTGGTCCCGGTGACCGCCTCGGTGGCAGTCGCCCTCCTCCACCGCCCGAAGGACACCCGCACAGCCACAACCCGACAAGCCGCCCGCTCCTACGGCCGCTTCGGCGCATACGGCAGAACGAGCACAAGGGAAACCTTCGGCACCTACGGAAGATTCGGCTCCCAGCTCCGCCGCGGGGGGACGGGCGGTCGCGGCGCCACGGGTACCGACGGCCGCAGCGTCACTGGCACCGACGGTCATGGCGACGCGGGTACCGACGGCCGCCGCGACGCGGGGACTTACGGCCGCGAGCCCGGCGGCACTGCCGAATCCGCTGAGCCGGCCGCGCCCGCCCAGCCTGCGGGCGGTCGTGCCGCTGGGGCGGCACGGGTGGGCGCTGGGGGTCCCCCCTCCGAGGGAGGCACCCCGCAAGCGCGGACAAGCGAAACCCCCGCCACAGCAACCCCCACCCACGAGCACCCGCCCACCGACCTCGCCCCCCACAACCTCCCCCAGCCGCCCAAGGACGCCCCCAAGGGCCTCCCCTGGGGCATCGCCGTACTCGCCGCAGGCCTGGCCGTAGAGGCCTACTCCGCCCGAGCCACCAACACCCCCACCCTCACCATGCCCGGCGGCCTCACCCCCGGCCCCACCGCGGTCCTCCTCGGCTGGCTCCTCACCGCCACCGGCCTCGCCCTGGCCGGCCCCGGCCTCACGCACCTCTGCGGCCGCCTCCTCCAGTCGCTCCACCCGGGCGCCCTGCGCCTGCTCGCGGGCCGGGTCCTCATGGAGGAAGCCACCCGCATCGGCCGCCCCCTGGGCGTGGTCTGCGCAGTGGCCTCCGCCACCTACGCCATGGCGGAACTCCACAACCCCACGACGGACACCTTCGGCCCGCTCACCACCCTCGGCACCCTCCTGGTGACGGGCTGCGCCCTCGCGACCCTCCTCACCGCGGCAGCGGAGGCGAAACAGGCCCGCGCGGACACCACCGCCGCCCTCCTCCGCCTCGGCGCCCCGGCAACGATGCTCCGCAGCGCAGCCGCCCTCCGCACAGCCGCAGTGCTCGCCCTCTTCGGCCCCCTCACCCTCCTCGTCGCGGAGCTCGCAGCGATGCCCCTGACCCCCTGACCCGCGGCTCGTAAGAAAAAAGTGACCGCCCACCGATGAGTTCCGATCGGCGCCCCGGTCTACCCACCGAACACAACAACCCCGATGGGAGAGACCCGACATGACCGCCACGCCCTACCAGCAGATGGTCTTCCTCAACCTGCCGGTCAACGACCTCGACGCCTCGAAGAAGTTCTTCACCGAGCTCGGCTACTCGATCAACGCCCAGTTCAGCGACGAGAACGCGGCATCCGTGGTGATCAGCGACACGATCGTCGCGATGCTGCTGACGAAGCCGTTCTACTCGACCTTCACGAAGAAGGACATCGCGGACGCCACCACGACCAGCGAGGTGCTGATCTGTCTGAGCGCCGAGAGCCGCGAGAAGGTCGACGAGCTGGTCGAGAAGGCCGCCGCCGCGGGCGGCACGGTGTCGGACAAGGTCCAGGACCCCGGCTTCATGTACGGCCGCGCCTTCGACGACCTCGACGGCCACACCTGGGAGGTCGTGTGGATGGACCCGGCCGCACTGGCAGGCTGAACCCCCCTGCGGACACCACCGCGGACACCACCGCGGAAGCCATGCAGAGCAGAGGCCGTGCATAGCATGGGCGGGTGCAGACGATGCCCGCCCATGCGGCCCACCACGACGACCGTGAGATCGAGACCCTCGACGAGTTCGACGCGACGGTCTCGGCCCGCGGCACCCTCGCCGGCTTCCGCGTGCAGGCCGTCGATCTGACGGACCGCACAAGGGAGTTGCTCGCCACGGACACCGCGGGCGCCGTCTTCCTCGGCTGCCCGATGCGCGAGGACGCGGCGGCGAAGGTCCGCGCGGACGGCGCGATGGTCTTCCCGCCCGCCCCGGACCTCCCCTTCGACCCGTACCGGGGCCTGCTCTACTCCCCGGACGAACTCTTCGCCGGTCTCGACAAGGGGTACGAGGAAACGCTCGACGCCCGTGCGTACGCCTGGTTCCAGGAGACGAAGGCCGACGGGGACATACTCGCCTCGATGCTCCGCTCGATCCACGACGACGCCGTCTCGGACGCGATCGACGAACTGCTCAGGGGCACAAGGGTCGTCGGCGTCATGGGCGGCCACGCGATGGCCCGCGGCACGGACGCGTACGCCGGTGCCGCGCGCCTCGGCCGTGAGCTGACCCGAGCCGGCTTCACGGTGGCCACGGGCGGCGGCCCCGGTGCGATGGAGGCGGCGAACCTGGGCGCGTACGCCGCGCCCTTCGACGACGGAATGCTGGCCGAGGTCCTCCAACTCCTCGCCAAGGCACCGAAGTTCACGCCCTCCGTCACGGACTGGGCGGCGGCCGCCTTCGACGTGCGGTCCCGCTGGCCGCGCGGCGGCACCTCCGTCGGCATCCCGACCTGGTTCTACGGCCATGAGCCGCCGAACCCCTTCGCCTCGCACATCGCCAAGTACTTCGCCAACGCCACCCGCGAGGACGGCCTGCTGGCCCGCTCGAACGCCGGTGTGGTGTTCCTTCCGGGCGCCGCCGGGACCGTACAGGAGATCTTCGACAACGCGACGCCCAACTACTACGAGTCGCGCGGGAAGCCGACGCCGATGGTGCTCGTGGACCGGGCGCACTGGACCGAGAGGCTGCCGACGTGGCCGCTGTTGCAGGCACTCGCCCGGGAGCGGTCGATGGAGTCGCGAATCGCCCTGGTTGACCGAATCGAGGAGGCTCCAGCGGCGTTGAAACGTCTTGGCGCTTAATAAGTCGGCAAAAGCAACACAGTTGACGCCTCTACACGTTGACACTCCTTATGCTGCACTTATAAACCTGTGAGTCTCCAGGGAAGCGTGATGCCTCACCATCACCTCTCCCTCAACCCCCCGCATTTGCACCCCTTGTAAAGGACAAACGTGCCAGTTCTGTCCATATCCCGTCGCACCGTCGCACGTTCCGCGCGTGCCCTCGGTGTCGCCTCCGCCGCAGCCGCGCTCGCGCTCGGCGTCGCAGGCAACGCGATCGCCTGCAACATCAACGAGTTCTCCGCCGAAGCCAAGTGCGACGGCAAGAACGGCATCATCACCGTCACCGACGTGGACCCGGCCGGCGTGCCGGCGACCATCACCGTCTACCTGCAGAACAACGGCGCCGACCTGAAGAAGGTCGGCGAGCAGGTGGTGAAGGGTTCTCGCCAAGGCACCACCATCACCTTCACCGAGGACTGGAAGCCGAACGCCGAGTACCGCGTCCACGTCACGGCCAAGGGCTACGTCGACGAGGACATCAAGCCCAACCTGACGACCCCGGCCACGGCCTGCAAGGAGGAGGAGGAGTCCCCGACCCCGACGGCCACCCCGTCCCCGTCGGACTCCGCGTCCACCCCGGCCGAGGAATCCCCGAGCCCGACCCCGTCGGCCTCGGAGAGCGAGAGCACGGCCCCGGCCTCGACCCCGAGCAACGCCCCGACCCCGGCGGCCGGTGACTCCAACCTCGCCGAGACCGGCGCCAACTCCAACACCGGCATCATCGCCGGCGTGGCGGCCGCCCTGGTCGCCATCGGCGGAGGCGCCGTCTACTTCGGCATGCGCCGACGTGGGGCGAGCAGCAGCCGCTGACGCCTCACGAGCAGTACCTGCCGTGGCCCGCCCTCCGTCAGAGGGCGGGCCACCGTCATATCGACGGTCATATCGGAGGACGGCTCGCCCGAAGGCGGCCCGCTCCAGCCAGAACTCCAGCAGCTCCAACTACGCGCTGCCCAACGGCAGTCGACGGTAGAGGGCGAGCAACACAGCGGTCAGCGACCCCTCGAACGTGACGGTCACCTTCCCGTGACCGCGCCGACATTCGATGACGCCGTCGGCGATCGCCGACACGACCTCGTACGGCAGGCCCGCGACGAGCGTCGCGTCGCCCCGGTGGACGGTGAGCTCGCACGACATCCGGCACACCCAGAATCCGGCCCAGGCCCACACCTCGGCCATGCGGCGGCCTGCCCGGCGGCACCGCGCAACCCACCCGGCCCGCGGGCATACCTGCCGCCTAGGGCGGCACGGGTGGGCGCTGGGGGCCCCCTCTGGGGGAGGCACCCCGCCAGCGCGGGCAAGCGCCCCACCCCCACAGCAACCCACCGCACAAGCCGACGCTCAGCCCAACACCACGACTTCGTCCACGTCGAACTCCACACCCACCCGTTCCCCCACCGCCGGCGCCTCCCGCAACGCACAAGCCGCCTCCAGCACCGGCCCGCCCCCCTCCGGCCGAAGCCGTACGGCGACATGCGTACCCTTGAACGTCCGCGCGGCGACCGTGCAGGCCAACCCCTCGTCGGCGCCCACGAGCCGCACCCCGGCCGGCCGCACCAGCACGCTCCGCACCCCCTGCGCGCCCCCTTCCGGGACCGGCAGCTTGCCCCAGGGCGTGTCCGCGGCCTGCCCGCCCACCACGCCCTCGACGACGTTCTCGAAGCCGAGAAAGCGCGCCACGAACTCGTCCACCGGCCGCTGCCACACCTCAAGCGGCGTACCGGACTGTGCGATCCGCCCGTCCCGCATCACCACGACCCGGTCGGCGAGCGCGAAGGCCTCACCCTGGTCGTGGGTCACGGCCAGCACCGTCGTCCCCAACCGCCCGAACAGCTCCCGCAGTTCGACGACCAACCGCTCGCGCAGCGAACGGTCCAGCTGCCCGAGCGGCTCGTCCAGCATCAGCAGCCGCGGCCGGGGCGCAAGCGCCCGCGCCAGAGCGACCCGCTGCTGCTCACCCCCGGACAGCGAGGCGACGGCCCGCCGCCCGGCCCCCGGAAGCCCGACGAGCGCGAGCAACTCACCCACCCGCTCCGCCTGTTCAGCCTTCGAAGCCCCGTGCATCCGCAGCCCGAACCCCACGTTCCCGCCCACGTCCCGCTGCGGAAACAGCTGATGATCCTGGAACATCAGCCCGACCCCCCGCTGATGCGCGGCCACCCCCGCCTGATCACGCCCGCCCAGCAACACCCGCCCCGCATCGAGGTGTTGCAGCCCGGCCACCACCCGCAGCAGCGTCGACTTCCCGCTCCCGCTGGGTCCGAGCACACACACGATCTCGTGCTCGGCGACGGACAGATCGACCTCGTCCAGCACGGCCCGCCCGCCGAAGCGAACCGTCGCACCCTCCACGCCCAGCAGCATCAGAACTCGCCCGTCCGATCGGACCGCAGCCGCTCCAGCACCAGCAACGCCACCGCGCACACCACCATCAGAATCGCCGAAAGAGCCATCGCCTGCCCGTAGTTGAGCTCCCCGGCCCGTCCCAGCAGCCGCGCCACCGCGACCGGCAGCGTCGGACTGTCCGGCCGTGCGATGAACACGGTCGCCCCGAACTCCCCGAGCGACACGGCAAAGGCGAACCCGGCGGCGATCAGCAACGCCCGTCGTACCAGCGGCAGATCCACCTCCCGCCACACCCGCCACGGCGACGCCCCGAGCACGGCCGCGGCCTCCCGCAGCCGCTGGTCGACGGCCCGCAGCACCGGCAGCATGGTCCGCACCACGAACGGCACACCGACCAGCGCCTGCGCCAGCGGCACCAGGATCCACGACGCCCGCAGATCCAACGGCGGCTCGTCGAGGGCGATCAGAAACCCGAACCCCACGGTCACCGCGGACACCCCGAGCGGCAGCATCAGCAGCGCGTCAAACCCGCGTACGAAGCGCCCCGCGTCCCGCCGCGTCAACGCGGCCGCGGCGAGCCCGCCGATCACCACGGCGATGGCGGTGGCGGCGACGGCGTACGAGAGCGAGTTCCCGATCGCCTCGATCGGCGGCACGAGGAACACTCCCCCGTCGGCCGACATCAGCGCCCGGTAGTACCCGAAGCCGGGTGCGTCGAGCGACCGCTGCACCAGCACCGCGAGCGGCAGCAGCAGGAGGACGAGGACGGTGGCCAGCACCCCGCCCAGCAGGGCCCACTGGCCGGCCCCGCGCGGTTTCCGGGCCGTCACGGACGCGTCCACGAGCCGCAGCGCGGTCTCCCGCCGCCGTACGGTCCAGGCGTGCAGCGCGAGGATCGCGCCCACCGCCACGAACTGGATGATCGTGAGGACCGCGGCCGTGGCGAGGTCGAAGATCTCCGAGGTCTGCCGGTAGATCTCGACCTCCAGGGTCGAGAAGGTCGGCCCGCCGAGGATCTGCACCACACCGAAGGAGGTGAAGGTGAACAGGAAGACCATCAGCGCGGCGGCGGCCACGGCGGGCCCGAGCGCCGGCAGCGTCACCTTCCGCCAGGCGGCCGCCGGGGAGGCGCCCAGCATCCGGGCCGCCTCCTCCTGCCGCGGATCGAGCTGGGACCAGAGCCCGCCGACCGTCCGTACGACGACCGCGTAGTTGAAGAAGACGTGCGCGAGCAGGATCGCCCACACGGTGGTGTCGAGGCGTACGCCCCACAGCTCGTCGAGCAGCCCGCCGCGCCCGACCAGCGCCAGGAACGCCGTACCGACCACGACCGTCGGCAGCACGAACGGAACGGTGACGACGGCCCGCAGGATCTGCTTGCCCGGGAAGTCGTAGCGGGCGAACACATACGCGCCCGGGAGCGCGACCGCGAGCGTCAGCGCGGTGGAGGCGAGCGCCTGCCAGGTGGTGAACCACAGCACGTGCCGGATGTCGGACTGCGCGAGCACGTCCGCGATCCGCCCGAACTGCCAGCTCCCGTCCGCCTTGAGCCCGCGCGCGACGATCGCGGCGACGGGCCAGGCGAAGAAGACCCCGAAGAACGCGACGGGCACGACCATGAGGCCGAGCCGCGTCACGCTCCCCCTGAGCCGTGGGACTACTTCAGTACGAGCGAGGTCCACGACTTGACCCAGTCGTCACGGTTGTCGGCGATCTTCGCCGGGTCCATGGTCTCGGGGTCCTTGGCCGCGGGCCCGTACTTCGTGAACTCGGCGGGCACGGCCGCACCCTCGACCACCGGGTAGACGAACATGTTGAGCGGCATGTCCTCCTGGAACTTCTTGGTCAGGAGGAAGTCGATGAGCGCCTTGCCGCCCTCGCTGTTCTTGGCGTTGCTGAGCAGCCCCGCGTACTCGACCTGCCGGAAGCAGGTGCCCTCGACGACACCGGTGGGCGCCTCGCTCGGCTTCGGGTCGGCGTAGATGACCTCGGCGGGCGGCGAGGAGGCGTAGGAGACGACGAGCGGCCGGTCGGCCTTGGCCTTCTTGCCCCCGGCCGACCCGGAGAACTCCTCGTTGTAGGCCTGCTCCCAGCCGTCGACGACCTTGACGCCGTTGGCCTTCAGCTTGGTCCAGTACGCCTCCCACCCGTCGTCGCCGTACTTGGCGGCGGTACCGAGCAGGAACCCGAGCCCCGGCGAGGAGGTGGAGGCGTTCTCGGTGACGAGGAGGTTCTTGTAGGCGGGCTTGATCAGATCGTCGTACGACGTCGGCGGCTGGAGCTTGTGCTCGCTGAACCAGGCCTTGTCGTAGTTGAGGCAGATGTCGCCGGTGTCGACGGGCGTGACCTTGTCCCCGTCGACCCGGTAGCCGGCCTTGATCGTGTCGGCGCCCTTGGCCTCGTAGGACTGGAAGAGCCCGTTGTCGAGCGCGCGGGACAGCAGGGTGTTGTCGACGCCGAAGAAGACGTCGCCCTGCGGGTTGTCCTTGGTCAGGATCGCCTTGTTGACGGCCTGCCCGGCATCGCCGTCCTCCAGGACCTTGACCTTGTAGCCGGACTGCTTCTCGAAGGCCGCGAGGACGTCCTTGGAGACGGCCCACGAGTTGTGGCTGACGAGGGTGACGGTCTTGGACTCGCTCTTGCCGCCCTCGTCGGACGACCCGCACGCGGACAGCGTGACCAGGCCGAGGCCCACGAGGACAGCACAGTACTTCTTGGTGTTCACGGTGATGACCGAACTTCCTACCCAGAATGACCTGGGCGAGGTTCAGAGGGTCTGCGGCCCGATTGCCGCACTCTCAGCGCTGTGGCGCTCCCCTGTCGGATATGAAGATGTTCTTACGACGGTCAGACTACCGCTCACTCGCGGCAAGCTGACCGCAGGCCCCGTCGATCTCCTGACCACGGGTGTCCCGAACGGTGACGGGCACTCCGTGCGCGGCGATCGCCTCGACGAACGCCTTCTCGTCCTCGGGCCGCGAGGCGGTCCACTTCGAGCCCGGAGTGGGGTTGAGCGGGATGAGATTGACGTGCACGGGCTTGCCGCGCAGCAGCCGCCCGAGCCGGTCACCACGCCAGGCCTGGTCGTTGATGTCCCGGATGAGGGCGTACTCGATCGAAAGCCGCCGCCCGGACTTCTCCACGTACTCGAACCCGGCGTCGAGAACCTCGCGCACCTTCCACCGCGTGTTCACGGGGACAAGGGTGTCGCGCAGCTCGTCGTCGGGAGCGTGCAGCGAGATCGCGAGCCGGCACTTGAAGCCCTCGTCGGCGAACCGGTGGATGGCCGGCACCAGCCCGACCGTCGACACGGTGATGCCTCGCTGCGACAGCCCGAGCCCGTCGGGAGCGGGGTCGGTGAGCGCTCGGATCGCCGTGACGACCCGCTTGTAGTTGGCGAGGGGCTCGCCCATGCCCATGAAGACGATGTTGGAGAGCCGGGCAGGCCCGCCGGGCACTTCCCCGTCCCGCAGCGCCCGCATCCCGTCGACGATCTGGTGGACGATCTCGGCGGTCGACAGATTCCTGTCCAGCCCCGCCTGCCCGGTCGCACAGAACGGGCAGTTCATCCCGCACCCGGCCTGCGAGGAGATGCACATGGTGACCCGGTCCGGGTACCGCATGAGCACCGACTCGACGAGCGTCCCGTCGAACAGCCGCCACAGCGTCTTGCGCGTGGTCCCCTGGTCGGTCGACAGATGCCGTACGACGGTCATCAGCTCGGGAAGCAGCGCCTCCTGCAGCTTGGGCCGGGCGGCGGCCGGGATGTCGGTCCACTGCTCCGGATCGTGCGCGTACCGCGCGAAGTAGTGCTGCGAGAGCTGCTTGGCACGGAACGGCTTCTCACCGATCTCGGCCACGACGTCCTTGCGCTCGGCAGGAGTGAGATCGGCAAGGTGCCGCGGCGGCTTCTTGGCTCCGCGCGGGGCGACGAAAGTGAGTTCTCCGGGCTTGGGCATGGTCATACCAGTGTCGCAGATCAACCGGAGTGCCCCAGTCGGCCTACCGCCACCCCCAGAGATGACCGGCGACCACCCCGTCGCCCGCCTCCCTGGTCCAGAAGTTCCACGAGGAGAGACCCGGCACCTGGACGTCGACGTCATGGAAGACGTACTCGGCCGTCAGACCGGGATACGACGGAGACGGACCCCGGCGCACCCGCCGCTCGGATCCGGCGCTCACGACGACTCCGGGACCTTCGACGCCGAGCTCCTCGGCCACGCACCGCCGCGCCGTCTCGGACGCCGTCTCCCCGGGCTTCATCTTCTCGGCGGGGGCCTCGTTCCTGGGGCGCCAGCTGCCGTCGGCCATCAGCTGCGCGACCTCCACGAGTTCCTTGCCGGACTGCAGGATCCGCAGGGTGACGACGGTGACGCGACGCAGGGGCGGCTCGGACTCCAGGACCGTCTCCCCCGCCGCGATCTCGTCCCACAGCTGGTCCACGGACTTGGCCCCCTGGGTCCCCCAGGACCGGTACGGAATCCCGTGCGTGTCCAGCCACTTGCGCAGCTGCTCCGGACTGCCCGGAACCCCCATACGCCCCGCCTTTCAAGGTGTAGCCCGCTCCGACACCATCGCCGACAGTCTGAAAGCGATCGACGACTGCGACAAGGCCGTCCTCGACGGCGACACCGACCCGGACAGCAGCCGGATCGACGCCGCCGCCGATGAGCTGAAGGACGTCTGCACGTCCTAGCACCGTTGCAGTACTAGGTCGCGGTGCCTTCCAGACGCTCCTTGAGCAGCTGCTCGTCCCGCGGCAGCTCCTTGCGGACCTGCGGGCGTACGACGAGGGGGACCAGAGCCTTGCCCAGGCCGTGTCCCTCGAAGTCGATCTCGATGGTCACTCGGGAACGCCGCCCGTCGTCGAGCGGCTCGATCCGACCGTGGGTACGCGGCCGCACAGGGCCTTCGATGCCGTGCAGATCCCAGCTGTACGGCGGATCGAGCCGGTCGAACTCCACCGTCATCGGGATCTCTCGGTTTCCGATCCGCCGGGTGACCCGAACCCGGGATCCGGGGTGCACGGGCCCCTCCTCCAGCGGTTCCGCCTTGACGGCGCTCAGCTGCCATTCGGGCAGGTGGGAGGGGTCGGTGATGTACGCGTAGACGTCTGCGGGGGCGCGGTCGACGTCGATCACTTCACGGATGGTGGACATGACGCCCTCCTTCCAGGGCTTACACCGGAATCGTCCCACCGCAAAAGCCCGTAGAACAGGAGGAGCCCCCGCCGAAGCGGGGGCTCCTCCCATGTACGGAAACGATCAGGCGCACGGAAACGATCAGGTGGAACCGACGAACAGCACCAGCAGCAGCCACACCACCGGAGCCGTCGGCAGCAACGAGTCCAGCCGGTCCATGATGCCGCCGTGGCCCGGCAGCAGCGTGCCCATGTCCTTGATGCCCAGGTCGCGCTTGATCATCGACTCGCCGAGGTCACCCAGCGTCGCGCTGGCGGCGACCGCGAGACCCAGGAGCAGGCCCTGCCACCAGGTGCCGTCGTCGATCAGGAATTGCATGCACAGCGCGCCCGCCACCATCGCGAACGACACCGCGCCCAGCAGTCCCTCGCGGGTCTTGCCGGGGCTGATGCGCGGCGCAAGCTTGTGCCTGCCGAAGCGCCAGCCGATGGCGTACGCCCCGGTGTCGCTGACGACGGTCAGGACCAGGAACGTCATGACCCGGAACGCACCGTCGTCGGCGGTGAGCATCATCGCGACGAAGGTGGCCAGGAACGGCACGTAGAACGCCGCGAAGACGCCCGCGGTGACGTCCTTGAGGTAGCCCTCGGGCGGCTCGGTCATCCGCCAGACCAGGACGGCCAGCGCGGTGAGCGCCATCGCCACCCAGGCGCCCTCGGCACCCCGGACGTACCCGGCGACGACCATGCCCGCACCGCCGAGCGCCAGCGGGACGAGGGGCGCCTTGATGCCCTTGCGCTCCTCGAGGCGGGAGGTCAGCTCCCACAGACCGACGACGACGGCGACCGCTATCACACCGACGAACAGGGCCTTGACGACGAACAGCGACGCGACGATCACCACACCGAGCCCGACCCCGACCCCTATGGCCGCGCCCAGGTCGCGCCCCGCGCTCTTCTTCTGCGGCGCGGGTGCCGGCTGCGGGGCGTCGGGCATGGGCTCCGGATTCTGCGGCGCCGCCGCACGGGGCTGCGCCGACGGGGTTTCGTCGCGGAACGTCTCGTCTCGGAACAAGGGGCCGCTCAGCCGAGCGGCCCCCCGGTCGTCATCCTGGTCTCCGCCGTACGCGGGCATGTCGGGCACGATGGGCATGGGGCGAGTGTGCTGCGCCTCAGGCGCATCGTACGCGGGACCCGCCGGGGCAGCCCCCTGGACAGGCCCCTGGTCGGACGGCCCCCAGTACCCGGCTTGTGGCGGCGCTCCCCAGGAAGAGTCGTTCATCAGACCTCGAGAAGCTCCGCTTCCTTGTGCTTCAGGAGCTCGTCCACCTGGGCGACGTACTTGTGCGTCGCGTCGTCGAGCTCCTTCTCCGCACGGCGGCCCTCGTCCTCGCCGACCTCGCCGTCCTTGACGAGCTTGTCGATCGCGTCCTTGGCCTTGCGGCGGACCGAACGGATGGACACGCGCGAGTCCTCCGCCTTGCCCTTGGCGACCTTGATGTAGTCGCGGCGGCGCTCCTCGGTGAGCTCGGGGAACACCACTCGGATGATGTTGCCGTCGTTGCTCGGGTTGACGCCCAGGTCGGAGTCGCGGATCGCCTGCTCGATGTTGCGCAGCGCGCTCTTGTCGAACGGGGTCACCACGGCCATGCGCGGCTCCGGCACGGAGAACGAAGCCAGCTGGTTGATCGGCGTCGGCGCGCCGTAGTAGTCGGCCACGATCTTGTTGAACATCGCCGGGTGCGCACGGCCGGTGCGGATCGCGGCGAAGTCCTCCTTGGCGACCACGACGGCCTTCTCCATCTTCTCCTCGGCCTCGAGGAGGGTCTCTTCGATCACCACTTGCTCCTGCGTGTCTTGAAGTAGGCCCGGCTGCGGTTCCATGTGCGTGGGGCGGCGGCCGGCTGCGTCGCGTCTTCTTCCTGCACGGTTCCCGACCGACAGGACATTGTCCATCCCCCGGTCAGGGACCGGGTCCAACTGGGGTCAGTCCCGGCTGCCCTGGTCACCCACAAGCGTGCCGATCTTCTCACCCTTGACGGCGCGGGCGATATTGCCCTCGGCCAGAAGCTCGAAGACCAGGATCGGGAGCTTGTTGTCGCGGCACAGCGTGATCGCGGTGGCGTCGGCGACCTTGAGGTCGCGGGTGATGACCTCGCCGTAGCCGAGGGAGTCGAACTTGACCGCGTCGGGGTTCTTCTTGGGGTCGGAGTCATAGACCCCGTCCACCCCGTTCTTGCCCATGAGGAGCGCCTCGGCGTTGATCTCCAGGGCGCGCTGGGCGGCGGTGGTGTCGGTGGAGAAGTACGGCATGCCCATACCGGCGCCGAAGATGACCACACGGCCCTTCTCCAGGTGGCGCACGGCGCGCAACGGGATGTACGGCTCGGCGACCTGGCCCATGGTGATGGCGGTCTGCACGCGGCTGTCGATGCCCTCCTTCTCCAGGAAGTCCTGGAGGGCGAGGCAGTTCATCACGGTGCCGAGCATGCCCATGTAGTCGGAGCGGGCGCGGTCCATGCCGCGCTGCTGGAGTTCGGCGCCGCGGAAGAAGTTGCCGCCGCCGATGACGACCGCGACCTCCGCCCCGTCGCGTACGACGGCCGCGATCTCACGGGCGATCTTGTGCACCACGTCCGGGTCCACGCCCAGGCCCCCGCCACCGGAGAAAGCCTCTCCGGACAGCTTCAGCAGAAACCGGCCGTGTACTTTGCCGTCGTCGCTCTTGGTGGCCTTGGTGGTCATCGGATTCTCCTCATGGTGCACATACAAGAAGGCCATTGCCGGTGGGAACTGGTTCGTGTCCCATGCTCGGCAATGGCCTCCTCGTCAGATCTGCTGTCGTCCGTCACGCGCGTGCGTGACGGCGTACCGGACGACTGCACTCGACCCTATCGGGCCGATGCGCCGCTCGCGGCACGGACTCAGATGCCGACCTTGATACGCGTGAAGCGCTTCAGGGTGACACCGGCCTCGTCCAGAACCTTCTGGACGGACTTCTTGTTGTCGAGCGCGTACGGCTGACCGAGCAGCGTGGCGTCCTTGAAGAAGCCGTTGAGGCGACCCTCGACGATCTTCGGCAGGGCGGCCTCGGGCTTGCCCTCGGCGCGGGTGGTCTCCTCGGCGACGCGGCGCTCGGACTCGACGACCTCGGCCGGCACGTCCTCCTTGGAGAGGTACTTCGGCGCGAAGGCGGCGATGTGCTGGGCGATGCCCTTGGCCAGCTCGGCGTCGGCCTTGTCCAGCTCGACCAGGACACCGATCTGCGGGGGCAGGTCGGGCATGGTGCGGTGCATGTAGGAGAAGACGAAGCCGTCGGCGAACTGCGCGAAGCGGTCCAGGACGATCTTCTCGCCGAGGTTGGCGTTGGCCTCGTCCACGTACGCCTGGACGGTCTTGCCGGCCTCGATCTCGGAGGCGAGCAGGGCCTCGATGTCGGCCGGGGAGGTGGCGGCGACGTGCGCGGCGATCGCGGCGGCGACGGCCTGGAACTTGTCACCCTTGGCGACGAAGTCCGTCTCGCACTTCAGCTCGACCAGGACACCGGAGGTGTTGTCGTCGGCGATGAGGGAGACCACGGCGCCGTTCTCGGCGGAGCGGCCCTCGCGCTTGGCGACGCCCTTCTGGCCCTTGATGCGCAGGGCCTCTACGGCCTTGTCGACATCGCCCTCGGCCTCGTCCAGGGCCTTCTTGCAGTCCATCATGCCGGCGCCGGTGAGCTCGCGGAGCTTCTTGACGTCGGCGGCGGTGTAGTTCGCCATGATTCCTGGAATCTCTCTCGAAGTCTGAAGATCTACGGGCCGACGGCGGGGGCTTATGGGCCCCCGCCGTCAGATGACCCGAAGGGGTGAGGGGGTCAGGCCTGCTCGGCCTCGGCGGCGGGGGCCTCAGCAGCGGGGGCCTCGGCGGCAGGCGCCTCAGCAGCGGCCGGAGCCTCGGCGGCCGGGGCCTCTTCGGCCTTCTTCTCGCCCTCGAGCAGGTCGCGCTCCCACGCGGCGAGCGGCTCGCCCGCGCCCTTGTCACCCTTGTCGCCGGTGGCGACGCCGGAGCGGGCGATGAGGCCCTCGGCGACGGCGTCGGCGATCACACGGGTGAGCAGGGTGACGGAGCGGATCGCGTCGTCGTTGCCCGGGATCTTGTAGTCGACCTCGTCGGGGTCGCAGTTGGTGTCGAGGATGGCGACGACCGGGATGTTGAGCTTCCGGGCCTCGCCGACCGCGATGTGCTCCTTCTTGGTGTCCACGATCCAGACGGCGCTGGGCACCTTCTGCATCTCGCGGATACCACCGAGGGTCTTCTCCAGCTTGGCCTTCTCGCGCGAAAGAACGAGAAGCTCCTTCTTGGTCAGACCGGAAGCGGCGACGTCCTCGAAGTCGATCTGCTCGAGCTCCTTGAGGCGCTGCAGACGCTTGTAGACGGTCGAGAAGTTGGTGAGCATGCCGCCCAGCCAGCGCTGGTTGACGTAGGGCATGCCGACGCGGGTGGCCTGCTCGGCGATGGCCTCCTGCGCCTGCTTCTTCGTGCCGACGAACATGACCGTGCCGCCGTGGGCGACGGTCTCCTTGACGAACTCGTAGGCGCGGTCGATGTACGACAGCGACTGGAGCAGGTCGATGATGTAGATGCCGTTGCGCTCCGTGAAGATGAAGCGCTTCATCTTCGGGTTCCAACGACGGGTCTGGTGACCGAAGTGGACGCCGCTCTCCAGCAGCTCCCGCATCGTGACGACGGCCATGGCCGTTCTCCTTGTGTTCTCGGTTATGTCCTGACGCCCGCATGCGCCGTGCCACGAAGGACCGAGGGGCGCTGACAGGGACCGTTGCCGGCCGCCGTGTCGGGGCGTGCGAAGTCGACCCGGTGACCCGGATCGCCAGAAGAAGTGTACGGGACCCGCGAGGCACCGGGTGACGCCGCTGTCCACAACCGGGAAGTAGTCCACAGCTCCCGGCCATGATCCGGCGCTCTCGGGCACGGTTTCGCCATGCGAGCGATGCGATGTGCGAGCAGGTCCGGCCTGGCGTCACTGCTGGGTCTGCTGCTGGCTGTACTGACCCCGGGCCCGGTGTCCGGCGACCCGGCCCCTCCTCCCCCGACCACCCCGACCCCCTCGGTACCGGCGATCGCCCGCGCCTGGCCGGTGGGCACACGCCCCTCGGTCCTCCGCGGCTGGGAACCCCCGGCGACGGCGTACAGCCGCGGCCACCGGGGCGTCGACCTGGCGGCAGCACCGGGCACACCTGTACGAGCGGTGACACCGGGCCGGGTCCTGTACGCGGGCCGCGTGGCGGGAAGGGGGGTGCTCTCCGTGGAACTGACGGGCACAGACCTCCGCACGACGTACGAACCGGTGAGCACGTCGGTGAAGAAGGGCACACAGGTAACGGCCGGCGAGGTGATCGGCACGGTGGAGGCGACGGGGTCGCACTGCACGACTACGTGCGTGCACTGGGGTCTGCGGAGGGGAGAGACCTACCTGGACCCCCTGTCACTCCTGCCTCCGTGGCTGCTGCACAGGGCCCCGTCGAGGCTGCTACCGGTACTGGGAGTCCCCCTGCCTGCTTCGGCAACTTAGCCTGCGAGCGGACGGCGCCCGCTACATAGCCTGCAGGCAGGCAGCCGCTTAGCCTGCGGGCAGAGAGGCCCGCTTAGCTTGCAGTCAGGCGTGCCGCACCCTTCAAACCCACCCAGCCAGCCAGCGGGCAGGCGTGCCGCAAGGGGCGGCACGGGTGGGCGCTGGGGCCCCCTCTGGGGGAGGTACCCCGCCAGCCGCGGGCAAGCGAACCCACCCCCACAGCAACCCCCGCCGGCCTCAGCCCCGCACCCCCCGCAGAGCCATACTCACCGCAGCATCAGTGATGGCCGCAGGATCCTCCGCCGCCCCCAGCTCGATCCGCCGCACCGCCGCATCCACAACCCCCTGCAGCAACATCGCCGCAAGCCGAGGCTCCGCATGCCCGAGCTCCCCCAACGCCTCACCGATCATCGCCACCAGCCCCCCATGCGCAGCCCGGATCTTCTCCCGGGCCCCCGCATCGAGCTCACTGGCCGAGATCGCCACGACGGCCCGGTGCCGCCGGTCCCCCACCAGCGCCAGCTGCCGCCGCACATACGCCTCGACCTTGGCCTCGGCCCCCTCCGCCGCGGCCATCGCCGCCGAGACCTCCGCGGCCCACACGGGAAAGTCGACCTCGCACAGCTCCTCGACCACGGCGGCCCGCGACCGGAAGTACTCGTACACGGACGACCGCGCCAACCCCGTCCGCTCGGCGAGAGCCGGAAACGTCAGCGCCTCCGTCCCGCCCTCGGACAGCAAAGACCGAGCCGCGTCCAGCAGGGCGGCTCGCTGCATCGACCGGTGCTCGGCCACGGAGGCCGCTCGAATCCTTGGCACGTCGTCCACTTTACGGACGCACCACCCCAGAGGGGAGTCACTCGGCTCAAGGATCGGTCATTCGGCCAGGTCAACGCCCGAAGCTGGCCAGTTTCGCCCGAAGTTGCAACACCGATTTGGTGTGGATCTGACTGACCCGGCTCTCGGTCACACCCAGCACGTTCCCGATCTCGGCGAGTGTGAGCCCCTCGTAGTAGTAGAGCGTGACCACGGTCTTCTCCCGCTCGGGCAAGGTATTGATCGCCCGCGCCAGAAACCGTCGCAGCTCCCTGTCCTCGGCCACTTCCACCGGATTGTCGGCAGCGGTGTCCTCCAGCGTGTCCATCACGCTGAGCCCGTCCCCGCCCTCACCCCCGACGTGCAGCAACTCCTCCAGCGCCACCACGTTCGCCAGCGACAACTGGCTGAAGACCGAGTGGAGTTCCTCCACGGCGATCCCCATCTCCGCGGCCACCTCCCCCTCGCTCGGCGTCCGCCGCAGCCGCGCCTCCAACGTCGCGTACGCCCGCTCGACGTTCCGCGCCTTCTGCCGCACGGACCGCGGAATCCAGTCCAGTGCCCGGAGCTCGTCGATCATCGCGCCCCGGATCCGGGTGATCGCGTACGTCTCGAACTTGATCTCCCGGTCGATGTCGAACTTCTCGATCGCGTCGATGAGCCCGAAGACCCCGGAGGACACGAAGTCCGCCTGCTCCACATTCGGCGGCAGACCGACGCTCACCCGGCCCGCCACGTACTTCACCAGCGGCGAGTAGTGCAGGATCAGCTGCTCCCGCAGCCGCTCGTCCCCTGTCGTCTTGTACGAGCGCCACAGCTCGTCGAGCGTCGAGGGAGCGGGCGGCCGCACGCTGCCACCGTCACGGGCGGCTGGGGGGATCGCCGCCCGGTCGGAGCCGGAGGTGTGCTGGGGCATTCGTCGCCTTGTGCCGTTCTGCCGTGAAGTGGGGCTGCCTGGGTGAGCTGTCGGTCTGATGTGGTTCTGGTGCCGAGTTGGCGTTCTGCGCCGGAATCCCCGTGAGCGTAGCGTGACTGGAGTGTCGCGGTGTGCGAAGGATGGGCGCGAAGCCGTGCGCAGATACGTTCCGCTGACCGCTCCGCCGGGTCACAGTGGTAGCTCTGTGTGACCGGACCGAGTGGTCAACTGCGGGATTTCCCAAGGCTGTAGAGGTTCCCCCGGACGGCCGAACACGCTCGGTCAGCATCGGCTCCGGGCACCCCGGACGGAGATCATCGCCTGGCGTGTCAACTTCCAGCCATCGCCGTGTCGTTCGACGTAACCAAGTGCTCGGAGTTCGTACAATCTCGCGATCGCGTCCTCCTCCGTCGTCTGCGCACCCCGCCCCACCTCGGCGGGGGTGGCCGTACCGCGTGACGGCAGGGCGTCGAGAATCCGCCGGGCGTCCGGCTCCAGCAGATCCCGCGGCAGGACGGGCCCTCTCCGCTCCGGGGCGAGCTCCCCCATGTCCCCGACCAGCTCGACGATCTCCTCGGCATCGGTGACCAGCACCGCGTCCCCGCGCAGCAGTTCGTGCACTCCGGCGGAGAGGCCGCTGGTGGCCGGCCCCGGCACGCCCATGGTGTGCCGCCCGAGCCGCTGCGCCGCCCTCGCGGTGACGAGCGACCCGCTCCGATACGCGGCCTCGACCACGACGGTCCCCCTGGTCAAGGCTGCGATCACGCGGTTCCGCAGGACGAATCTGCTGGGCGTCGGATGCTCCTCGGGCGGCAACTCCCCGACGACCAGCCCCTGTTCCGCGATCCTGTTGAGCAACTCGGTGTGACCGCGCGGATAGGGCCGGTCGACTCCGCAGGCGAGCACGGCGACGGTGGCCCCGCCGGCTCCGAGGGCGCCGCGGTGGGCGGCCCCGTCGACGCCGTAGGCCCCGCCGGAGACGACCACCCACCCCCGCTCGGCCAGCCCGTTGGCCAGGGTCGCGGCCATATGGGCGCCGTACTCGGTGCAGGCCCGAGCGCCCACCACGGCCACGGACCGCAGGGCCCACATCCGCAGACTGGGCTGCCCCCGGACCCACAGCCCCAACGGCCGGGCATCCCCGAGATCGTCCAGCTGCCCGGGCCACTCTCCGTCCCCGGGACACACGAACCGCACCCCGGCGCCCCGGGCGACCCGCAGATCGGCCTCCGGCTCGGCCACCTTCCCCCGAGCCACCAGGCCGCCCCACCGCTTCCCGGTGACCCCCGGCAGCGAAACCTCCCGCCCCTCCCGCACCCGCCGGGCGACCTCCACCGCCCCGTGCTCCCGCACCCACCGCCCGGCGACCTCGTCACCGGGCTCGATGACCCGGGTGAGGAAGACCCGGGCGAGGAGTTCGCCGTCCGACTCCTCGCCCGTGTTCACGTGAGCGCTCCGATGGCCATGGGCACGCCCCGGGGCACCCCGGTGCGCAACTGCAGTGCGAGGGCGACGTCGGTCGCGTCGGGCCGGTCGTGTCCGACCAGGTCGGCGACGGTCCAGGCGACGCGCAGCACCCGGTCCAGCCCGCGGGCCGTCAGGACGCCGCGTTCGAGGCTGCGCTCGGCGTCGTCCATCGCGCCGGGCGAGGCGCGCCAGCGGCTGCGCAGCTCACGTCCCGGTACCTCGCTGTTGGTCAGCCACGGTGTACCGGCGAGGCGCGCCGCCGCCCGTTCCCGGGCCGCCCGCACCCGGTCCGCGACCACCGCGGTCGACTCGCCCCGGGCGGCGCGCCCGGAGAGCTGGGCCCGCGTGACACGGTCGACCTCCACCCGCAGGTCCACCCGGTCGAGCAGGGGTCCGGAGAGCCGGGCCTGGTAGCGGCGGATCGCGGACGGCGGGCACTCGCAGAAGTCGTCCGTCTGGGAGAAGCGTCCGCAGGGGCACGGGTTGGCCGCGAGGACCATCAGGAACTTCGCCGGGAACCGCACGACCCCGGCGCTGCGGGCGATCACCACATGCCCCGCCTCCAGCGGCTGCCGCAGGGCGTCGAGGGCATGACTGCTGAACTCGGGGGTCTCGTCCAGAAAGAGGATCCCTCGATGAGACAGCGACACCGCGCCGGGTCGGGCGATACCGGGGCCGCCGCCGACGAGCGCCTGCATGGTGGCCGAGTGGTGCGGGGCACAGTAGGGCGCGACGTCGATCAACGGCTTGCCCGGTGGCAGCAGGCCCGCCACCGAGTGCACCGCTGTGACCTCCAGCGACTCCGTGCGGGTGAGCGGGGGCAGGATGGCGGGCAGCCGCTCCGCGAGCATGGTCTTGCCCGCGCCGGGCGGGCCCTCCAGGAACAGATGGTGGCCGCCCGCCGCCGAGACCTCCACCGCCGTACGGGCCGACAGCTGGCCCACGACGTCCGCCAGGTCGTGGCCGTGGTCCTGCTGGGCGGCGCCGACGCTGTGCATGCCCGTGGCCGCGCCGGTCCCCGGCATGCGCAGGCCGGCGAGGAGCGGGTCTGGGCGGCCGGGGTCGTCCGGCTCCTCGTCGGGGACGGGCTCGTCCGCGAGGATCGCGATGAGCTGCCGCAGGCTGCGCACGCCCAGTACGGAGACGCCCGGCACGAGCGAGGCCTCGGCAGCCGCGCACTCCGGTACGACGACCTGCTCGTATCCCGCGTCCGCGGCGGCCAGCACCGCGGGCAGGATGCCGCGGACCGGCCGCACCCGTCCGTCGAGCCCCAGTTCCCCGATCATCACGATGTCGGCGAGGACCCGCGGGTCGATCCGCTCCGAGGCGCCGAGCACGGCGCACGCCACGGCGAGATCGAACCCGCTGCCCGCCTTGGGCACCGACGCCGGGCTGAGCCCGACCGTCAGCTTCTTCTGCGGCCACTCGCCCCCCGAGTTCACCACGGCCGCCCGGACGCGATCCCTGCTCTCGCTCAGGCTCTTGTCCGGCAGCCCCACCAATGTGAAGGCCGCGACCCCCGGCTCCAGATCCGCCTGGACCTCGACGACCACACCCTCGACGCCCACCAGCGCCACCGAGCACGTACGAGCGAACCCCATCTCAGGCCACCCCCCGCGCGTGCTCGACTACCGGCGCGCCGCGGCCCGGCAGGACGACACCCACCAGGTCGATGCGGACGCCGCCCGGGGGTGCTCCTCCGTGGGCGTGGATCCAGCAGGCGGCCAGGCCCCGCAGGCGTTCCGCCTTTTCCGGGGTCACCGCGGCCATCGGGTGCTCGAAGGCACCCGTACGCCGGGTCTTGACCTCGCAGACGACCAGGACGTCCCCGTCCCGCGCCACGATGTCGATCTCACCGGCCCTGCCACAGCGCCAGTTGCGCTCCAGGACCGTCATCCCGGCTTCGACCAGCCGCCGCGCGGCCAGGGTCTCGCCGTACTTGCCGAGTGCACTGCGTGCCCGATTGGTGTTCATGTCGGCACCACCTCCGGCGCCAACCGTCACGCAATCCGGCCGAGCGAGTTGATCTTGGTGAGCTACTCGGCGGTTGTGGAAAACTCCGTCACCCGAACGGGGCTACGGCAGCCGCCACCAGGCCCCGTCAGCTCCCCGGAAGCTCCAGATCGCTCTTGTTGAGCTCCTCAATGTTCACGTCCTTGAACGTGAGCACGCGCACCTGCTTCACGAACCGCGCCGGCCGATACATGTCCCACACCCAGGCGTCCGCCATGGACACCTCGAAGAACACCTCGCCCTGGACCGAGTGCACCTGCATCTCGTAGTCGTTCGTCAGATAGAAGCGCCGCTCGGTCTCGATCACATACTTGAACAGACCGACGACATCGCGGTACTCCCGATAGAGCTTCAGCTCCATCTCGGTCTCGTACTTCTCGAGGTCCTCGGCGCTCATGGCATGTTCCCCTTCAGCCGTGCGATCCCACCATTGTGCGCCAGTCCCGTCAGCCCCTAGACGATTTCGGTGTCAAGGGTCACGGGCCCGGCCGGGGGACCTTCGTCGAGCAGCCTGCGGAGCAGCTCGGCGAGTCTGGTCGGATACACCGTCTCATGTGCCCGGGTCAGTTCCTGACACGTCCACCAGCGCGCTCCGGCGACGCTGCGCCGCTCCAGCTCGGTCAGCGCCATGGCCGCGGTGGCCGTCTGGGTCGTACGGGCCAGGTAGTACCACTCGTCCTGGTCCCAGCGGCGCCCCGCGAACGGGAAGGAGCACATCCGGCGCCACAGCACCGGACCGAGTTCCACCTCGGTGATTCCGGTCTCCTCGGCGAGTTCCCGCACAGCGGCCTGTTCACGAGTCTCGTCGCCCTCCAGGCCTCCGCCCGGGGTGAACCACCAGTCGTCCGTCGGATCGTCCGGCTCATGGCCGTGCAGCAGCAGAATGCGGTCGTCCGGATCGAGGAGCACCACTCGGGCGACCTTGCGCAGTCCACCCTCGTAGGTGTCCTGCGAGGCCTCAGCGCGCACCCACGGGCTCCGCGTCCGTACGGGAACGGCGGCCGCCCATCCGCTTGGCGATCGGACCGTAGGCACCGCCGCCGAGCACCAGCACCGCTCCGGCCACGATCAGGATCATGATCGTGCGCAGCGGACCGGGTGAGGAGAGAGCGCCGAGCTTCTCGAAGCCGGTCGGCTTCTTCAGCATGCCGTTCATCGGCCATACGACGGCGTCCACACGGGCCGTCACCGCGGAGCGCGCGACCGTGCCGCTGGCCGCGTCGGTGAGGTGGGCGCTGGAGTCCAGGGAGCCCTGCCGCTCGTCACCGAGCAGGAACAGGCGGCCCTCGGGGACAGTCACGGTCGGGATGTTCTTCCACTCGGCAGCGGTGCCCTCGGGCAGATACGGCTCGTCGATCTGCTTGCCGTTGACCGTCAGCTTGCCGTCCGTGCAGCAGGAGACCGTGTCGCCGCCGACCGCGACCACCCGCTTGACCACGGGGGCGTTGGTCACCCAGGTCTTGTCGGTGAAGACGACGACATCGCCCCGGCGTACCTCGCTGCCGTCGATGCGCTCGGCCAGCACCCGGTCGCCGGCGCCGATGGTGGGCGCCATCGAGCTGGTGGGCACGGTGTACGGCCGGTAGACCACCGCTCCCCAGGCGAACCCGCCGAGGAACAGCACCAGGCCCAGCGCGACGGCCAGCCCGGACAGTCGCTGTCCGGTCCGGCTGCCCACCGGGCCCGTGTTGGTGCCGCCGCTGCGCGGGGCCGTACGTGTCGTGCTCTCGCCACCCATGGGTCCGCACCCTACCCGGCGGTACCGGACCCGGTCAGCCCCTCTCCGGAGAGCAAGATCAGCGGGTCTCGGCCGGCGCGGTCCTCCGGCGCCGCCACAGCACCACCGGGACGACACCCACGAGCGCGAGGCCCTGCGGGGCCACCGTCAGGGCGGCTGAGGCGGAGGACTGGGTGTTGAGGCCGTCCTGGTCGAAGGTGTCCGGCACCGGCAGGGTGCCCCAGCGGTTGATCGGCCAGGCCTTCACGATGGCGCGGCCGACGACCTCGTCGACCGGGACCATGCCGTGGTACTTGTCGTCCTGGTTGTACCGCGAGTCCCGGGAGTTCTGGCGGTGGTCGCCCATGACCCAGATGAAGCCCTCGGGGACCTTGACCTTGAACTGGCCGCCGAAGTCGTCGACGGTGCACGGGGTGTTGCCCGGGTAGACGTACGACGCCTCGTTGAGCGCCTTGCCGTTGACCTTGACCGGGCCGGTGCCCTTGCACTCGACCGTGTCGCCGCCGACGCCGATGACGCGCTTGATGAGGTCCTTCTCCTCGGCGGACGGCATCAGGCCGATCCAGCTGAGGAAGGTCTGCACGGCGTTCGGGTCCGCGGTCGGCTCGCCCGCCAGCCACTTGGTGGGGTCGTGGAAGACGACGACCTCGCCACGCTCGGGCTCGGAGCCGAACCACGGGGTGAGCTTGTCGACCAGGACGCGGTCACCCTGCTGGAGGGTGTTCTGCATCGAGTCGGAGGGGATCGAGAACGCCTGCACCAGGAACGTCTTGATCAGCAGCGCCAGCACGAGCGCGATGCCGATGAGGATCGGCAGTTCCTTCCAGAAGGAGCGCGGCTTCTTCTGCTTGGGCGTCGAGTCGCCCGGCCCACCGGCCGAGGCACCCGGCCCGCCGTCCCCGGGCGGAGTCCGCTCGTCAGCCGCGGAGTCACTCCCGGAGGTCACGGCGCTGTCCGTGGCCGGGTCGGCTGCGTCCACGGGGCGCCCGCGGTGCTCCTCGCCGTCGTGCCCGGACCGTGCGCCAACCGCCACATCCCCCACGCCAACTCCTTACTCTGTGCCGCCGCCTGCCCCAAGCACGGCGCAGGCCCACTACTCCCATAACGAGCGGGAGTTCCGCAGGGCTCGGGAGCTGGATCGTTCCGTTCGGATCGTCGGAAGCAACCCTATGCGACAGTTGGGGAGCCGCAGTCGACCTGGCGGCCGAGTCGGTAATGGATGCGTATGTTTTCGGCTCGTCGAGGGTGTTCCAGCGGCCCAGCGGCCAGGCGATGACCCTCGCCCGTCCCACCACCGAGTCCTCGGAGACCGTACCGCCGTAGTCGGTGTTCTGATGCGAGCGGGAGTCGGCGGAGTTGGCCCGGTGGTCGCCCATCACCCACAAGCGCCCCTGGGGGACGGTGATGTCGAACTCCTGGGTGGAGGGAGCGTTGCCGGGATAGAGGTAGTCCACCTCGGTGAGCGGGACGTCGTTGACGGTGACCCGCCCTTCCGCGTCACAGCACTTGACCCGGTCCCCGCCGACGCCGACGACCCGCTTGATGAGGTCCTTCTCGTTGTCGGACGGCAGCAGACCGATGAAGGTGAGCCCTTCCTTGATCTGCTTGATGCCGACGGGGTCGTCCTTCTTGGTCGTGGTCTGCTCGTCCTGCAGCCAGCCGCCCGGGTCCTTGAAGACCACGACGTCCCCGCGCTGCGGCTTGGAGCCGAACCACGGGGTGAGCTTGTCGACCAGGACGCGGTCGCCGATCTGGATCGTCTGCTCCATGGAACCGGACGGGATCACGAAGGCCTGCACCAGGAAGGTCTTCAGCACCAGCGCTATGAGCACGGCGACACCGACGAGGAGGGGTATCTCCTTGACGGCGGAGCGCCTGCGACGCCGCTTGACCTTGCGCTGCAGCTTGCGCCGCTCCGCGCGGGTACGGCCGCCGGACGGGCTGGCGGCGCGCCGGGCGCCGGTGGGCAGCAGATTGTCGGCGGCGCCTGCCGGCACACCGCGCGGCTTGCCGCGGTTACCCATCCGCGCCCGCCCCGTTCGAGTCGCGTGCTCCTCCGGCTTCGGCGGCGGGCACGCGCGCGTAGGCGGCAGGACGGTCCAGCCGGGTCCAACGGGCGGTCGGCCATACGATCCAGTCGGCGCGGCCGATGACCTCGCCGACCGGGATCATGCCGCCGCCGGGCGAGCCGAGGTGGTCGCGGGAGTCGCTGGACTCGCTGCGGTGGTCGCCGAGGACGAAGAGGGTGCCGTCGGGCACGACGACGTCGAAGTCCACCGAGGACGCGCTGTCACCGGGGTACAGGAACGTCGACTCGTCGACCGACCGGCCGTTCACCTCGATCCTCCCCTTCTTGTCACAGCAGACCACGTGGTCTCCCCCCACACCCACGACGCGCTTGATGTAGTCCGCATCTCCGAAATACCCGGATCCGTCGAACACCACCACGTCTCCGCGCCGCGGTTCGGCACCGAAACGGTACGCCAACTTATTTACGAGAACCCGGTCCCCGATCCTCAATCCGTTTTCCATGGATCCGCTGGGAATCTGGAAGGGTTGCACCACGAAAGCGTTGAGGAACAGCAAAAACAGCAGGCAGAGCAGGGCGGTCAGGGTGATCCGCCCGCCGGGCAGCCACTCGGTGATCCGTGCCGTCAACGCGAAACGCGACCGTTCCTCCCGGCCCCCTGTGTCCGAGGTCTCCTCGGGTTCGGAAGGGCGGGAGGAGCGGTCGCGCTCCGTCGGCTGTGCTTCGGTGTCCATCGGGGCCAGATGTTATCCGGCCCCTCTGTGGACCCCTGAACGCGATCAGTTGTCGCGCTTCTCCTTGATCTTCGCGGCCTTACCGCGCAGCTCGCGCAGGTAGTACAGCTTGGCGCGACGCACGTCACCGCGGGTGACGAGCTCGATCTTCTCGACGATCGGGGTGTGCACCGGGAAGGTGCGCTCGACGCCCACGGAGAAGGAGACCTTGCGGACCGTGAAGGTCTCGCGGACACCGGCGCCCTGGCGACGGATGACTACGCCCTTGAACTGCTGCACACGGGAGCGGTTGCCCTCGATGACGCGGACGTGGACGTTGACGGTGTCACCCGGGCGGAAGGCCGGGATGTCGCTGCGCAGCGACGCGGCGTCGACGGAGTCGAGCAGGTGAGACATTTCGTCTGCTTTCTTCACCCATGCCACAGGTCATAGGCGGGAGCTAGGTGTATCGGAGGATGCTGTCCGTGTCGGGACGGGCGTCGTGTCCCCCTGTGGCAGGGGCGCACGCCGGACGACGCACAACAGCGACCTATTCTTCCACGTCGGCGACCCGACGCCAAAATCGGCCGTACGGCTCCCCCGCCGGGTCGGGCGCCCAGCCCAGGATGGAGAGCATCTCGCGGTCCTTCTTGTCGAAGGTCTTGGGGGCGCAGCGCTCGATCAGGTCGGGCCGGTTGGCCGTGGTCCGCTTGAGCGCCTCGTCGCGCCGCCAGCGGGCGATCCTGCCGTGGTGGCCGCTGAGCAGCGTCTCCGGGATCTCCCGGCCGCGCCAGGCCGGCGGCTTGGTGTAGACGGGCCCCTCCAGGAGGTTCGCCATCGCGCCGGGCGCGAAGGAGTCGTCCCGGTGGGACTCGGCGTTGCCCAGGACGCCCGGCAGCAGCCGTGCCACGGCCTCCGTGACGACCAGTACGGCCGCCTCACCGCCGGCGAGGACGTAGTCGCCGATGGACACCTCGTAGACGGGCATCCGGGTCGCGTACTCGTCGATGACCCGGCGGTCGATGCCCTCGTAGCGGGCCGGCGTGAAGACCAGCCAGGGCCGCTCGGAGAGCTCCACGGCGAGTTCCTGGGTGAAGGGACGGCCGCTGGGCGTGGGGACGATGAGCGCGGGCGCGTGGGAGCCGGTCTCGTAGCCGTCGGCCAGCACGGAGTCCAGCGCGTCGCCCCAGGGCTCGGTCTTCATGACCATGCCGGGGCCGCCGCCGTACGGGGTGTCGTCGACGGTGTTGTGGCGGTCGAAGGTCCACCGGCGCAGATCGTGGACGTTCACCTGCAGCCGGCCACGCGCGCGTGCCTTGCCGACGAGGGAGACGTTCAGGGGTTCGAGGTACTCGGGGAAGATCGTGACGACGTCGAGCCTCATGCGCTGTCTTCCTCGGACGACTCCTTGGACGACTCCTTGGAGGATTCCTCAGCCGACTCCTCGGCCGACTCCCTGGAGGACGCGATCTCGGCCCGGTCGTCGATCAGCCCGGGCGGAGGGTCGATGACCGCCCGCTGCTCCTCCAGGTCGATCTCCGTGACGATCTCCTCCACGAACGGGATCATCACCTCGCTGCCGTCGGACCGCTCGACGATGAAGAGGTCCTGGGAAGGCAGGTGCGAGATCTCGGTGATCCGGCCGACCTCGACGCCGTCCTTGGTGACCACGTCCAGGTCGATCAGCTGGTGGTCGTAGTACTCGTCCTCTTCCTCCGGCAGCTCCTCCGGGTCGATCTCGGCGATCAGGAGGGTGTTGCGGAGAGCCTCGGCGGCGGTGCGGTCCTTGACGCCCTCGAAGCGCAGAAGGAGCCGGCCGCTGTGGACCCGGCCGGTCTCGATGGTGAGGGGGCCGGTGGCGGCGGGGTCCGTGAGCAGGACGGCACCGGGAGCGAGTCTGAGCTCCGGCTCGTCCGTACGGACCTCCACGGTGACCTCGCCCTTGATGCCGTGAGCACGGCCGATGCGAGCGACTACGAGCTGCACTTTTCGAAGATCTCCTGATCGTACGTACGACTACGGGCCGGGGACGGCCCAGTGGCCCTCCCCGGCCCGAGCCGGTGCTGCGATTGGCGTCAGCGGACGTGGTCGACGTCGACGAGGTCGACGCGGACACCGCGGCCGCCGATGGCGCCCACGACGGTGCGCAGAGCGCGTGCGGTGCGGCCGTTGCGACCGATCACCTTGCCGAGGTCGTCGGGGTGGACCCGGACCTCGAGCACGCGTCCGCGGCGCAGGTTGCGGGATGCGACCTGCACATCGTCAGGGTTGTCGACGATGCCCTTCACGAGGTGCTCGAGAGCCTCCTCGAGCATGCTCAGGCCTCGGTCGACTCGGACTCGGCCGCGGCCTCGTCCTTCTTCTCAGCCTTCTTCTTCTGGGTGATGGCCTCACCCTTGCCCTCGTCGTCGCCACCGAGGGCGTCGAACACCGGGCGAGCAGCCTTCGGCTCGGCCACGAGCAGCGGAGCCGGGGCCGGCAGGCCCTTGAACTTCTGCCAGTCGCCGGTCAGCTTCAGGATGGCGAGAACCGGCTCGGTCGGCTGCGCGCCGACACCCAGCCAGTACTGCGCGCGCTCCGAGTCGACCTCGATGCGCGAGGGGTTCTGCACCGGGTGGTACAGACCGATCTCCTCGATCGCACGGCCGTCACGGCGGGTGCGGGAGTCGGCGACGACGATGCGGTAGTGAGGCGAACGGATCTTGCCCAGACGCTTCAGCTTGATCTTGACTGCCACGGGAGTGGGTTCTCCTGGTTTTGACGTGGTTGGGCACGGCGAGATTGCCGCGTGGGGTTGCGGTACCCGAGTGCCCGATGGACGCGTCAGCCGGAGGAGAGAGGGGTCCTGTGCGACTGTCGAGTACAGCTAGCCATTGTGCCACACCCTGCGGGTCGCTTCGTCACCGGCGGTGCGGCGCCCGGGCACGCCGGAGGAGCACCCGGCGGCGCGCCGCCCGGCGCTGTCGGGGTGCCGCCCGCGGGCCGTACCGGCGGCACCCCGTCACTCATGCTTCACGCCTCGTCCGACCGGCAGCCACGAGTTGCCGGTGCTCGGCGCTCCTCTGTTACGCCGCCCCGACGACCTCGGGGATCCGGAACGGCTTGCCGCAGCCCCCGCAGACGATCGGCGCCTGCGCCAGCACCGACGGGACGACCCGTACGTTGCGTCCGCAGTCGCAGACCGCCTTCACCCGCACACCGCCGCCGGACGAGCCGTGCCGCGCGGCCGGGCCGCGGAAGGTACGGGCGGTGTCGGCGGAGGTGGCGGCCGTGTGGGCCTTGAGGGCGCGCTGGAGCCGCTCGATGGTCGGGCGGTAGCGGCGCTTGGCCTCGGGGTTGAGCGTGACCAGCGAGAAGCCGCTGCTGGGGTGCGGCTCCTCGGGGTGATCCAGGCCCAACTCCTCGGCGATCGCGAGGAATCTGCGGTTGTGGTATCGGCCGGCGCGGGAGGTGTCACGGACGCCGCGGGAGGCGGCGATCCCATGGACTGCCTCATGGAGCAGTCGCTCGAAGGAGAGTTCGTGTCCGCACGCGGACGACGACTCCCCGATCAGGGACTCTGGCGCGGCGAGGTCCGGCAGCTCGGGGTGGTACCGCTGAATATCGGCCCACGCCTGCGCCAGCTCGGCGGCGAGAACAGGTGGTGTCTGTGTCGTGCTCACGTAATGACAACGAGCCGGAGTGCTCCAGTGTTCCGATTCCGGGCCATCCCAAATAATTTGCACGTACCCGTCAGTTGCCGCTGATGCGTCCTGACGAGGGCGGGTGCGCTGATCTGCGGAGAAGCCTCATAGCTCGTACCAAGGCGGTACGTAGTCTGATATACGCCCCGGCACGTAGCCGATGTCCGCGCCCCGGAACCCCTGGGGTCCGCGAGTGCGCAAGAGGCGTTTCGGTCGCTCTTCCGCCGGAAGGGCGCTGCTTCGGTAAGCGCACGCGACGACCGTGACGTTACCGGGCGCCCCACCACCGCCCGGGACCGCCCCGCCCGCGGTGACGAGACACCGTACGGTCGCCGCCCGTCATGGCGTGATCGTACGGGCCCGTATTGCCGTCATGTGAAATCTCGCCACCCGCGCGGGGAACCCGCAAGCAGGACTCCGCAGACCCTGGACGCGCGCTCCGGTGCGGAGTTATCTGGCATACGGGGGAAGTGCGAGCGCACGTCACGGGGGCTATGGAAACGGGCACAGCGGTAACTCTCGGCGGATTGGGGCGCTTTCGATGACACCTACGCTCGTGCGGCAGCACCTGACTCATACGGGAGAGGCGCCCCGTGTGAACCTGGGTGCACGCGCGCGTGACTGGTCCGAGATCCAGGAGCGGATGCTGGTTCCGCTCTACGAGGCCGTCTACGAGCGACTCGAAGTGGGCACCGGCGCCCGCGTCCTCGCTCTCGGCTGCGGCAGCGGACTGGCCCTGCTCATGGCGGCCTCCAGAGGCGCCGCGGTCACCGGTGTCGACTCCTCCTCCCCCGAGCGGCTGGCCCTCGCGCGGGAGCGGCTCCTTCCCGAGGCATGGGGAGCACGCGCGCGCGTGGAGACCCGCATCGTGGACGGTCACCCTCAGGACGCGGCCGACGCGGAGACGCCCGCGTACACCCTGGTGACCGCTTTCGAGCCCATCGGGTGTCTCGCGGGCGACTCGGAGGGGCTCGGCGGGGCGCTCGCGGCCGCGACGCCGCTCGCCGAGCGGGGGGCGCCCGTGGTGCTCGCCGGCTGGGGTCCGCCGGAACGTTGCGCCACGTCGTCCGTGCTGCGGGTCGCCACCAAGCTGGCGGATCCGCTGCGCAGCACGGGCAGTTGGCGCCCCGCCCTTCGCGACGACCTGGAGGAGGTCGCCCAGCGGGCGGGCCTGAAGCCGGACGGCTCCGGCCGGGTGTCCTGCCCCTTCGGGTACGCCGACATGGACAGCGCGCTGCGGGGCCTGCTGTCGACGGGCCTCTTCGACGCGGCGATCGCGGCGACGGACCAGGTCCAGGTCGACAAGGAGGTCACGGAGTCCCTCCACCCGTACCAGCGCCGCGACGGCACGGTGTGGATGCCGAACGTGTTCCGCTACCTCATCGCGCGCGTGCCCTGACGGTCCCCGACTGCTCGCGCGCCGCCCGGATTTGGCCTGAACCGGTCGCAGCGGCCGGCACAGCTCAGGCCTCGTCCTTCGTCAGCCGGGTGATCCCGGCGATCCGGTACGCGTCCGTCTCCTCCAGGGTCTCGTTCTCCAGGAGGGCCTGGGCGAGGGCGTCCAACCGGCCGCGGTGGTCGCGGAGTTTGCGGCAGGCCTCGTCGTAGCACTCGTCGACGATCCGGCGCATCTCGCCGTCGATGACGTCGAGGGTCTGCGGCGCGGCGGCGAGACCGTACGCCTGCTGGGCGTCGTTGGGCAGCGCGGAGAGCCGGCCCACCCGTTCGCTCATCCCCCACCGCGCCACCATGCCGCGCGCGATGTTGGTGACCTGCTCCAGGTCGTTCTCCGCGCCGGTCGTGATGACGCCGTAGACGACCTGCTCGGCCGCCATGCCGCCCAGCGCGCCGATGATCCGGCCGCGCAGGTACTCCTCGGTGTAGGCGTACTTGTCGGCGTCCGGCGTCGACAGTGTCACGCCGAGAGCCCGGCCGCGCGGCACGATGGTGATCTTGCGGACGGGGTCGGCGCCCGGCTGGAGCATGCCGAGGAGGGCGTGTCCGCTCTCGTGGTAGGCGGTGCGCCGCCGCTCCTCCTCGGGCATCACCAGGGGCCGTTCGGCGCCCAGTTGGACCTTCTCCAGCGCCTCCGAGAGGTCGGTCTGCGTCACCCGCTCCTGCTTGCGCTTGACGGCGAGGAGGGCGGCCTCGTTGGCGAGGTTGGCCAGTTCGGCGCCGGTCATGCCCGGGGTCGTACGCGCCACCTGGGCGAGGTCGACGCCCTCGGCCATCGGGATGTCCCGGGTGTGGATCTCCAGGATCGCCTCGCGGCCGCCCCGGTCGGGCGGCGAGACCATGACCACCCGGTCGAAGCGGCCGGGACGGGTCAGGGCCGGGTCCAGAACATCCGCGCGGTTCGTCGCCGCGATCACGATGACGCCCTCGGAGCCGGAGAAACCGTCCATCTCGGTCAGGATCTGGTTCAGCGTCTGCTCGCGCTCGTCGTGGCCGCCCATGCCGGAGCCGCCGCCGCGGGCCCGCCCGATGGTGTCGATCTCGTCGATGAAGATGATCGACGGGGCCACCTTGCGGGCCTCGGCGAACAGTTCACGCACGCGTGAGGCACCGACGCCCACGATCATCTCGATGAACTCGGACGCGGACGCCGAGAAGAAGGGCACCCCCGCCTCACCGGCGACGGCCCGCGCGAGCAGCGTCTTTCCGGTGCCGGGAGGGCCCGCGAGCAGCACACCGCGCGGCATCTTGGCGCCCATACGGCGATACGCGTCCGGGTTCTTCAGGAAGTCGACGACGTCATTGAGCTCGCCCTCGACCTCGTCGATGCCGGCCACGTCCGCGAAGGTGGTGCGCTTCTTCCCGGCCTCCAGCTCGACCGGCTTGGGCGGGGCCTTGCGTCCGAGCATCCCGCCCGCGCCGCCCATCCCCGCGCTCATCCGCCGCGCGATGAAGATCCACAGCACCACCAGGAGCAGCATCGGGGCGAGCGAGATCAGCAGGTTGGACAGGAAGCTGCGCTGCTGGACGACCGGTTCCGCGGTGACGGTGACGTCGTGCTTGGTCAGGTCCTCCCAGAGCTGGTCGTCCGCGAAGGTCGGCCGCTCGGTCCTGAACTTGGTGTACTTCCCGTCGCCCTCGGGGTTCTCCTGCTCCTTCTTGAGCTGCCCCTGGATCGCGTCGCCCTTGGCGTAGATCTTGCTGACGTTGCCGTCGTCGACCTGCTTGGTGAACTCCGTGTACGAGATCGTCGGCTCGTCACCGTCGTTGAAGTACGACAGCACCAGGTTGGCGATCAGAAACACGATCAGCGCGGTGAGCAGCAGGCTCCACCAGCCCCCGCGCGGCCTGCGTCCACCGCCCGGCGGCTTCGGCGGCTCCTCCGGGGTGCCCTCGGTACGCCAGGGCTGGTCGGGGGACTTCCGCGACGGCGCAGGGTTGGTCATATCCGGACGTTACGACAGGAAAGCCGTCCGGGCATTCGGGCTTACGACGCCGGGGCGCCCCCGCGCAAACGCCACCGGGGGCGCCCCCACGAAGAGGAGCGCCCCCGGCGTCGTACGCGTATCAGCCGTCAGCCCATGAACTTCTTGAACTCGTCCGGGAGCTCGAAGTCCTGGCCGGCCTGCTGGCCCGGCAGGCCGAAGGCACCGCCCGGAGCGCCCTGGGCGCCCGCGGCGCGGCGGGCGGCCTCCTCCTGCTCCTGCTGCTTGCGCTTCATCGGGTTGCCGGAGCGCTGCTTGCCCTTGGCCTTCTTGGGCTGCTTCTTGGAGCGGCCGGGACCGCCACCCATGCCCGGCATCCCGGGCATCCCCGGCATCCCGCCACCCTGGGCCATGCGCGACATCATCTTGCGGGCCTCGAAGAACCGCTCGACCAGGTTCTTGACCGCGCTGACCTCGACACCGGAGCCCTTGGCGATACGGGCGCGACGGGAGCCGTTGATGATCGTCGGCTCCTGGCGCTCGGCCGGGGTCATCGACTTGATGATCGCGGCCGTGCGGTCGACGTCACGCTCGTCGAGGTTGTTGATCTGGTCCTTGATCTGCCCCATGCCGGGGAGCATGCCGAGCAGCTTGGAGATGCTGCCCATCTTCCTGACCTGCTCCATCTGGGCCAGGAAGTCGTCCAGGGTGAAGTCCTGGCCCTTCTTGGACGCCAGCTTGGAGGCCATCTTCTCGGCCTCTTCCTGGCTGAACGTCTTCTCCGCCTGCTCGATCAGGGTGAGCAGGTCACCCATGTCGAGGATGCGGGAGGCCATCCGGTCAGGGTGGAAGGCGTCGAAGTCGTCGAGCTTCTCGCCGTTGGAGGCGAACATGATCGGCTTGCCGGTGATCTGCCGGATCGACAGGGCGGCACCACCGCGGGCGTCACCGTCGAGCTTGGAGAGCACCACGCCGTCGAAGCCGACGCCGTCGCGGAAGGCCTCGGCGGTGTTGACCGCGTCCTGGCCGATCATCGCGTCGACGACGAAGAGGATCTCGTCGGGGCTGACCGCGTCCCGGATGTCCGCGGCCTGCTGCATCATCTCCTGGTCGATACCGAGGCGGCCCGCGGTGTCGACGATGACGATGTCGTGGACCTTGGACTTCGCGTGCTCGATGGAGTCCTTGGCGACCTTGACCGGGTCACCCACGCCGTTGCCCGGCTCGGGCGCGTAGACGGCCACACCGGCGCGCTCGGCGACGACGCTGAGCTGGTTCACGGCGTTGGGGCGCTGGAGGTCGGCGGCGACCAGGAGCGGCGAGTGGCCCTGGCCCTTGAGCCAGTGGCCGAGCTTGCCCGCGAGGGTGGTCTTACCGGCACCCTGCAGACCCGCGAGCATGATGACGGTCGGCGGCTGCTTGGCGAAGCGCAGGCGCCGGGTCTCGCCGCCGAGAACTGTCACCAACTCGTCGTTGACGATCTTGAGGACCTGCTGGGCAGGGTTCAGCGCCTTGGAGACCTCGGCGCCCATCGCCCGTTCCTTGACGTTCTTGATGAACGTCCGGACGACCGGGAGGGCCACGTCCGCTTCGAGGAGTGCGATGCGGATCTCGCGCGCGGTGGCGTCGATGTCCGCCTCGGAGAGCCGTCCTTTGCCGCGCAGGTTCTTGAAAGTCGCTGAGAGGCGATCGGAGAGAGTATCGAACACGGCGCTCGCGGTCCTCGGGGTCGGTGGCTGCTGGGAATCGCCCTCAAGGGTATCCCGGCGGGGCGAGTCGCCGGGATCCCCCGGTCAGGCCCGCAGCGTCTCCTCCAGTTTCCGGGCCACGGCGGCCGCCTCGTCGCCCGGCAGCGGAGCCCCCTCGGGCCCGGTGACGTAGAAGGCGTCCACCGCGTTGGCGCCCAGCGTCGACACATGCGCGCTGCGCACCCGTACGTTCGCGTCCTCCAGGGCCCGTCCGATGCGGTGGAGCAGACCGGGGGCGTCGTGCGCGCGGACCTCGATGACCGTGGCGAGGCGGGAGGCCGCCGGGGCGACCGTCACCCGGGCCGGGGGCGCGACCACGCCCCGGCGGCGCGGGTACGCGGCGTCCCGCTCGGCCAGGCGGCCCGCGATGTCCAGGGAACCGTCCAGCGCCCGCACCAGATCCGCCCGCAGCCGCGCGGCCTGCGGCAGGGAGCCGTACTCCGCCGCCACCCGCCAGTTCAGCAGCAGTACCGAGCCCTCGACGCCGTCCGGCAGGTCCAGGGCGCGCAGTTCGGCGGTGCGCACGGTCAAACGGTGCATGGCGAGCACGCCGGCCACCGCGGGCAGTACGCCCGACTGGTCGGGTACGGCGATCAGCAGCTCCACGCCCAGCGGCTCGGGGTCCCCGGGCGGCTGCTCCCCCTCCGTGAGGGCCGGCGGCTCGGTCTGCGCGCGCAGCGACAGCACCGGGCTGCCCGTCGCGACCGCCTCGATCGCGAGCCGCTCCTGCTCCGCCGTCGGCGCGGCGGCCTCGGGCTCGGTCGGCTCGTCCCCGGCGAGCACCGCCGAGACCCGCTTGACCAGGTCGGCGACGAGCGAACCCCGCCAGGACGACCAGGCAGCCGGTCCCGTGGCCAGCGCGTCCGCCTCGGTCAGCGCGTGCAGCAGCTCAAGGGTGCCCTGCGAGCCGACCGCCTCGGCGACCGACCGGACCGTCTCCGGGTCCTCCAGGTCACGCCGGGTGGCCGTGTCCACGAGCAGCAGGTGATGGCGTACGAGGGTGGAGAGCACCGCCACGTCCTCGCGGTCGAAGCCGATGCGCGCGGCCACGTCCTTGGCAATGATCTCGCCGGCCACGGAGTGGTCGCCGGGCCAGCCCTTGCCGATGTCGTGCAGCAGCGCGGCGACCAGCAACAGGTCGGGGCGGTGGACGCGCCGTGTGAACTCCGAGGCGCGGACCGCGGTCTCGATGAGGTGGCGGTCGACCGTCCAGATGTGCACGGCGTTGCGCTGCGGGCGGCACCGCACCCGCTCCCAGTCCGGCAGGAGACGTGTGATCAGGCCCTCCGCCTCCAGCGCCTCCCACACGTCGATCGTCGGCTGACCCGAGCCGAGCAGGGTGACGAGCTGTTCGCGGGCCTCGGCGGGCCAGGGCGTGGGCAGGGGGCGCGTGCCGGCGGCCATGCGCCGTACGGCGTGCAAGGAGAGCGGGAGTCCGGCCTGCGCGGCGGCAGCGGCGGCGCGCAACGGCAGTACGGGGTCGCGCTCGGGGCGTGCGGCGCGGGCGAGCACCACCTCGCCGTCCATCTCGACCACGCCCTCGGCCAGCGGGGACCGCTCGGCGACCGGCTTGCCGCCGCCCAGCATGGCGCGCAGCCGCGGCCGCACGGCGCGCGAGCGCAACACGCGCCCCACCTCACGCCATGTGACATCACTGGCGTACGACACAACCCGCGCCGCCTCGTACACCTGCCTCAGCAGGGTGTCCGCGTCGAGCAGGCCCAGCTCGGCGGCGACCTGGTCCTGTTCCTGGAGCGCGAGCCGGTCGGTCGCGCGCCCGGTGGTGAGGTGCAGGGCGTCACGGACGTCGAGCAGCCGGCGCCGGGCGTCGTCGAGGCCCTCGCGCGGGGCGTCGGCCAGCCAGGAGGCGGCGACGGCACGCAGGGCGGTGGCATCGCGCAACCCGCCGCGCGCCTCTTTCAGATCCGGTTCGAGGAGGTACTGCAGCTCGCCCTGGCGCTCGGCGCGCTCGGCGCACAGCTCCTGGAGTTCGGGGAGGCGCTTGGGCGCCTGGTTGCGCCAGTCGGCGAGGACGGCGGTGCGCAGGCCGGCGGTCAGACCGAGGTCCCCGGCGAGGTGACGGGCGTCCAGGAGACCGAGTTGGACTTTCAAATCCTCCCCGGCGGTCTTGCGGGCCTCGGCCGGGGTGCGGACCGAGTGGTCCAGGGCGAGCCCCAGGTCCCACACCGGGTACCAGATGCGGTCGGCCAAGGCCGCGACCGCACCGGAGTCGCTGCCGTCGTGCAGCAGGAGCAGGTCCAGGTCGCTGCGCGGGGACAGCTCGCCGCGGCCGTAGCCGCCGACGGCGACCAGGGAGACCCCGCGCAACCCCCCGTCGGCGGCATCGAGGACACCGGCGTTGAAGAGCCCCGACAGCCAGTCGTCCGTCAGCTCGGAGAGGGCCGAACGGCGCGGCGGCCCGGACTGCGCCCCCTCGCTGAGGAGGCGCAGCCGGGCCGCCGCGTAGCCGCTGGGTCCCGAGTCTTCTGCTTCTTTACGCACGTCCGTACTCGACACCCAGCAGCTCCTGTTCTTTTCTGGTCAGAGCGCGTCGGGGCCGCGCTCGCCGGTCCGGACCCGTACGGCCGTCTCGACCGGCAGGGACCAGACCTTGCCGTCACCGATCTTGCCGGTGCGGGCGGCCTTGACGATGACGTCGATCAACTGCTCGGCGGCGTCGTCCTCGGCCAGGACCTCGATACGGATCTTGGGGACCAGGTCGACGGTGTACTCGGCACCGCGGTAGACCTCGGTGTGGCCCCGCTGACGACCGTAGCCGCTCGCCTCGGTGACCGTCAGGCCGTGGACCCCGAAGGCCTGGAGGGCTTCCTTGATCTCGTCGAGCCGGTGCGGCTTGACGACGGCGGTGATGAGCTTCATGCGTCCACCTTCTTGCTCGCAGCGTCGTCGGCCGGGGCCGCGACGGTGGCCTTGGCGGCGCCGCCGCCGGCACCGCTGAAGTCGTATGCGGTCTCGGCGTGCTCGGCCTGGTCGATACCGGCGACCTCCTCGTCCTCGGTGACCCGCATGCCGATGGTCTTGTCGAGGAGGAAGGCGAGGATCGCGGAGGCGATCAGGGAGTAGGCGAGGACACCGCCGACACCGGCGAGCTGCTTCCACAGCTGGTCGAACTTGTGGTCGCCGTAGAAGACACCGGCCACGTCCGACTGGCCCTTGCCGCTGGCGAAGAAGCCGATGAGGACCGAGCCGACGACACCGCCGACGAGGTGGACACCGACGACGTCGAGCGAGTCGTCGTAGCCGAACTTGTACTTCAGGCCGACGGCCATGGCGCACAGGACACCGGCGATGGCGCCGACGCAGATCGCGCCGATCGGGGTGACCGCACCACCGGACGGGGTGATGGCGACGAGACCCGCGACCGCGCCGGAGGCGGCGCCCAGCGTGGTGAACGCGCCGTGGCGGATCTTCTCGTAGATGAGCCAGGCGAGCATGGCGGCGGCGGTGGCGACCTGCGTGTTGACGAACATCAGCGTGCCGACGCCGTCGTCGTTGCCGAGCCACGAACCGGCGTTGAAGCCGAACCAGCCGAACCACAGCAGACCGGCGCCGAGCATGACCAGCGGAAGGCTGTGCGGGCGCATCGGGTCCTTCTTGAAGCCGATGCGCTTGCCGATGACCAGGATCACGCCGAGGGCCGCGGCACCGGCGTTGATGTGGACCGCCGTACCACCGGCGAAGTCGATGACACCCAGGTCGAAGGCCCAGCCGCCGGTGCCCCAGACCCAGTGGGCGACGGGGAAGTAGACGACCGTGGCCCACAGGGCGATGAACAGCGCCCACGCGGAGAACTTCACACGGTCGGCCAGCGCACCGCTTATCAGGGCGGGCGTGATGATCGCGAACATCAGCTGGAAGACCATGAAGGCCAGGACCGGGATGTTGTACGGGAGCCAGAGGTCACCCTTGTCGATCCCGCTGAGGCCCACGAAGTCCGACGTCCAGCCGACGACGCTGCCCTTGTCGGCGCCGAAGGCGACGGAGAAGCCGTACAGCACCCACAGGATGGTGACGATCCCCATGCTGATGAAGGACATCATCAGCATGTTCAGGGTGCTCTTGACGCGGACCATGCCTCCGTAGAAGAAGGCCAGGCCCGGGGTCATGAGCAGCACCAGGGCGGAACAGATGAGCATGAAGCCTGTGTTGGCGGGCGACAGCTCTACGTCTGCCGCCATCGTGATGGCTGGTGCCATCGGCGTCTCCTCGTCGTTGGTACGGCCCCGTGCGGGCGAAGCCTGAGCGGATTGAGGGGTGGGCCGGTTATGCGCCATGAGATTGCAGCAGCGCGGTTTCGGTGGAAGCCCCTCGTTGTTTCGCCGCCGTGACGAAGAGGTCCTGGGTGTTACGCGTCGATGAACTGCCTGATGTCCGCCAGGTGGATCGTTATCGTGGCGCAACCTTCGGCGATGGACGCAAACCGGCCGCGGCGGCCTTCCGATGACCTGGCGTAGGGGGAGCCGAGTCGGGCAGTTCGGGAGGGCCGGCCGCGGCCGGGGTTCAGGGGTTGCCGCCTGGATTCAGACGGCCTCTGCCGTCTCCGGCAGCTCGATGGCGAGCTTCTCCGTGAGATCCACGACCTCGGCGAGATCACCGAAATCGCGTACGGCCGTGTCCACCGTCTTTCGAATACGAGTGTTCACCCGTTCGGAGCGGACATTCTTGGCGATCTGCATCGCCTCCTGGGCCAGCACCGCACTCCGCTCCGGCTCCCGCTGGAGCAGATGCACGGTGGCCATGCCGATCAGGTTGAGCGCGTAGGACCGCTGGTGCTCGGTGTCCTTGGCGAAGAGGTCCACGGCCCGCTGCATCACGGGCTCGGCCAGCGAGGCGTACGTGGGACTGCGGCCGGCGACATAGGCCAGGTCGCGGTAGGAGTGGCTGTTCTCGCCGTGCAGCTCGGCCTCGGAGAAGAAGCGGATCCAGTCGGGATCCGGCTCGTCCCACTCGTCGGCCTCGGAGAAGGTGTCCTCGGCCATCCGGACCGCACGCTTGCACTTCCCCGGCTGCCCCATGTTGGCGTACGCGCGGGCCTCCATCGCATACAGCATCGACTGGGTGCGCGGGCTCGCGCAGTCCCGGCTGCCGTACTGCGCGAGGTGGATCAGCTCAAGAGCGTCGTCGGGCCGGCCGAGGTGGATCATCTGGCGGCTCATGCTGGACAGGACGTACGAGCCCAGCGGCTTGTCACCGGCTTCCTTCGCGGCGTGCAGCGCGAGCACGAAGTACTTCTGCGCGGTCGGCTGGAGCCCCACGTCGTACGACATCCAGCCCGCGAGCTCGGCCAGCTCGGCGGCGACCTTGAACAGCTTGCGGGTGGTGGAGTCGGGCTGGGGTTCCTGGAGGAGGTCGGTCACCTCGTGGAGCTGGCCGACGACCGCCTTGCGGCGCAGGCCGCCGCCGCACTGGGCGTCCCACTGCCGGAACATCACGGTGGTGGACTCGAGGAGGTCCAGCTCCGGCTTGGAGAGCCGGCCGCCCCGGCGGGCCGCGGCCGGCGGCTCGGGCTCGCGCTGCGGGGCGGTCGGGGAGGGCACGAGCCAGCGCTGCATGGGCTCGATGAGGGACGGGCCCGCGGACAGGGCCAGCGAGGTCCCGAGGAAGCCGCGCCGCGCCAGCATCAGGTCGCTGCGCGAGAACTCGCTGAGCAGGGCCACGGTCTGCGGGCCCGTCCAGGGCAGGTCGACCCCGGACACGGACGGTGACTGGCGGGCGGCGCGCAGGCCGAGGTCCTCGACCGAGACGACACAGCCGAACCGCTCGGAGAACAGCTCCGAGAGGATCCTGGGGATCGGTTCGCGCGGATTCTCGCCGTCCAGCCAGCGGCGCACGCGCGAGGTGTCGGTGGAGATGTGATTGGCGCCCAACTGGCGGGCTCGGCGGTTGACTTGGCGGGCGAGTTCGCCCTTCGACCAGCCGCTGCGCACGAACCACGAGGTGAGCAGCTCATTGGGACGCTTGTCGCCGTTCGCCGCGCTGCCGGCGCCCGTTCCACTCTCGCCGTTGCCGCTCACTGGAACGCCCCCATCCCTGAGACCACTTGTCGCTGAGTGCGCCAAGCCCTATCAGAATGCCGGTAAATACGGCTGCCCGTCCGGTACTTCTCACCCTTCGAACGGGATGCCGAGTTGCCTCCGGCATACCCACGAGTGCATGTGCCCCAGGACTCGTGCACTCAAAGTAATCCTACGATCACCCCTCCAGCCATGGCGATCCCGGAAACGCCACCATTCGCCACCCCTTCGAATGAACTCACGGTCGCCCACACGCGATTCACTTGACATAGGACGGCCGGGAGTGGGCGGAGCGGTGCACTCAGGGGCGCACGGAACCGGGCGCACCACCCGGAGCGCATCCGGGCGCCGAGTGGACGTGCGCGGCCCCGCTCGGGTCACTATCCGTGCCCGTCTCGTAACCACCGGTGCGTCGGACCCGTTGGAGGGGGCATGGGCTTCACGATCGGCAGCAGTCGGGGGATCCGCGACATCCGGTCCTCCTCGCGTCGCCGCGGCCGCTCGTCGGAGTGCACCGCCGTGGCCGAGTTCACCGGCCTGTGGGGCTGGGCCGTGGTCCCGGGCGCCCGGGCCGCCGCGGGCGCCTGCTCCTGCGGTCGCGCCGACTGCCGCGCACCGGGTGCACACCCTCTCGACTTCGCCCCTGAGGTACCCGCCGGGGCGACCCTCGACGAGGTGACCGGTGCCTGGGCCGAGTTCCCCGGCGCCGCGGTGATGCTGCCGGTCGGCCGCGCCTTCGACATCATCGAGGTCGCCGAACCCGCCGGCCGCCGCGCACTGGTCCGCCTGGAGCGTATGGGCCTGCCGGTCGGCCCGGTGACGGCCACCCCCGAGGGCCGCGCCCACTTCTTCGTGGCCCCGGGCGCCGCCGCCGAACTCCCCGAGCTCCTCTACCGCATGGGCTGGGACGACCCGACCTCCCTCGACCTGCGCGGCCTCGGCCCGGGCACCTACATCACGGCCCCACCGTCGGACCGCGGCGGCCTGGGCCCGGTGCAGTGGATGCGCTCCCCCGCCCTGGACTCGGCGACCAAGCCGCCGGCGGCGCGGCTGCTGCTCGGGACGCTGGCGTACGTGGCGCATCGGTCACGGGCGTAGGCCTACGGCGTACACAGCGAAGGGCCCCGCCACCTCTGCACCAGGTGACGGGGCCCTTCTTTTCGCCTCCCGGCGACCGCAACCATCAATTGAGGAACCACGACGGCGAGCAACCACCTCCGCGAGAGCGGCGCCGGTTTAGGCGCAAAGGGGGGCGGTGGTCAGTCGCCGATAAGGGCGTCAACGAACGCCTCCGGCTCGAACGGCGCCAGATCGTCCGCGCCCTCACCGAGCCCCACCAGCTTCACCGGCACCCCCAGCTCCCGCTGGACCGCGACGACGATGCCGCCCTTGGCCGTGCCGTCCAGCTTGGTCAGCACGATGCCGGTGATGTCGACGACCTCGGCGAAGACGCGGGCCTGCACGAGACCGTTCTGCCCGGTCGTCGCGTCCAGCACGAGCAGCACCTCGTCGAGCGGCGCCTGCTTCTCCACGACCCGCTTGACCTTGCCGAGCTCGTCCATGAGACCGGTCTTGGTGTGGAGGCGCCCGGCAGTGTCGATCAGCACGACATCCGCACCGATCTCCTTGCCCTCCTTCACCGCGTCGAAGGCGATGGAGGCGGGGTCGCCGCCCTCGGGCCCGCGCACGGTGTGGGCACCGACCCGGTCGCCCCAGGTCTGCAGCTGATCGGCGGCGGCGGCACGGAAGGTGTCCGCGGCGCCGAGCACCACGCTCCGGCCGTCGGCGACCAGCACCCGGGCCAGCTTGCCGGTGGTCGTGGTCTTGCCGGTGCCGTTGACGCCGACGACCATCACGATGCCGGGCTTGCTGGTCTCCGGCTCGGTCTTCACGGTCCGGTCGAAGTCGGTGCCGACCAGCTTCAGGAGCTCCTCGCGCAGCAGCCCGCGCAGCTCCGCGGGGGTCCTGGTGCCGAGCACCTTCACCCGCTCGCGCAGGCCCTCGACCAGCTCCTGGGTGGGGGCGACGCCGACGTCGGCGGTGAGGAGGATGTCCTCGATCTCCTCCCAGGTGTCGTCGTCGAGGTGCTCGCGCGACAGCAGGGTCAGCAGACCCTTGCCGAGCGCGTTCTGCGAGCGGGAGAGACGGGCGCGCAGCCGCACCAGGCGGCCGGCGGTGGGCTCCGGGACCTCGATCTCGGTCGGCGGGAGCTCTTCGACGACGGGGGGTTCCTCGACGGCGACACCGGTCGAGCCGTCGGGAAGATCCACCTCCTCTATCGTGCGGCGCGGTTCGTCGCGCGGCGTCTCGGCCTCGTCGCCGACGTGCGGCTCGGCCGGAGGGGCGGTGATGTCGGGCGCTGCGGGAGGCGGCGGGGGCAGCGGCTTCTTGCGTCGGCTGCCGACGACGAGCCCGCCGAGCACACCGAGCACGACCACGGCGATGACTACAGCAAGGATGACGGTTTCCATAACGGGTCCAGTATGCGCGACCCGCTGTCTGGCCAGTCGTTCTCCGAACCGGGGTCGCGCACCTCTCGGGCCGTCCAGCGGTGCGACACCTGGGCGCCCTCGGCTCGCGTCCTCGGCGTCCTCGTCGGCGATCATGTGCAGGACGGCGGGCGGCGCCGGGATCGTCGTACCGCCCGCCGGCGACCCGCCCGTCACGGACAAGCCCGCAGCCATGGCCATCTGACGCACCGTCAGCTAGCGTCCCCCTCCACCGCCCAGCGCACCGAGGGGGACCCCATGCCCGTAACGGTCGTACGTTTCAACCTCGTGGAGCCCGGCGCCACCCCCGCCTCCCTCCGCGCCCGCTACAAAGCGGCGCTGGAGATGGCCGCCTACGCCGACGAGCACGGCATCACCACGGTCCAGACCGAGGAACACCACGGCGTCGCCAACAACTGGCTGCCCTCCCCCTTCGCCTTCGCGGGCGCGGTCTTCGGCGCGACCGAACGTCTCGCGGTCACCGTCTCCGCGGTCATCGGCCCGCTCCACGACCCGCTCCGGCTGGCCGAGGAGATCGCCGTACTGGACCTGCTGAGCGGCGGCCGCCTGGTGACGGTCGTGGGCATCGGCTACCGCCCCGAGGAGTACTCCCTGTTCGACGTGGAGTGGAAGCGGCGCGGCCGTATCCAGGACGAGGTCCTGGAGACGCTGCTGAAAGCCTGGACCGGCGAAGAGTTCGAGTACCGCGGCCGTACGGTACGGGTCACCCCGCGCCCCTTCACCGACCCGCACCCCCTGCTCCTGGTGGGCGGCTCCTCCCAGGCCGCCGCCCGCCGGGCCGCCCGTCTGAGCCTGCCCTTCTTCCCCAGCGCGCACCTCCCGGAGCTGGAGTCGTACTACAAGGAGCGGCTCGTCGAGTACGGCACGGAGGGCTGGACGATGATGCCCGCCGCCGAGACACCTCTGCTGCACATCGCCGAGAACCCGGACGAGGCCTGGTCCAGCTACGGCTCCCACTTCCTGCACGAGGCGCGGACCTACGCCTCCTGGCAGTCCGGCGACATCCGCTCCGCCGTGAAGTCGGGGGCCACGACCGTGGACGAGCTCCGCGCCGAGGGCGTGTACCGGATCCTGACGCCGGAGCAGTGCGTGGACCAGGGCCTCGACAACCTCGTCCTGCATCCGCTCGCGGGCGGCATGCCGGTGGAGGAGGGATGGCGGAGCCTGCGGCTGTTCGCGGAGGAGGTGCTGCCGGCGCTGGGGAGTTGAGCCGCGAACCGACGACGCGGTGATCCGACCCGTACGTCGAGGCCGGCGAAGACACCGTCGCCCCGGCTCGGGCAGTGGCCGAGCCGGGGCGACGGTGAGGGTCACGGGGAGAAGGGCAGCGGGGTTTGGGCCCCTCCCCCCGAGTTCATACGGGCCCTCAGCCCATCTCCTCCAGCTTCTTGCCCTTGGTCTCGGGCACGAACTTGAGGATGAACGGGATGGAGAGGAAGGCGAACACCGCGTACGCGACGTAGGTGAGCGACAGGTTCCAGTCCGCGAGGTCCGGGAAGGTGATGGTGATCACCCAGTTGGCGATCCACTGGGCCGAGGCGGCCACACCGAGCGCGGCGGCGCGGATCTTGTTGGGGAAGATCTCGCCGAGCATGACCCAGACGACGACACCCCAGGACAGGGCGAAGAAGAGCACGAAGGCGTTGGCGGCGATCAGGGCGACGTAGCCCTGCGCGGTGGGCAGCGGGTCGTTGCCGTTCTGGTAGGAGAACGCCCAGGCGGCGAGCGCCAGGGAGATGCCCATGCCGACCGAGCCGATGAGGGCGAGCGGCTTGCGGCCGATACGGTCGACGAAGATCATCGCGATCACGGTGCCGATGATGTTGATGATCGAGGTCTCGAACGAGTAGAAGAACGAGCTCGACGGGTCGACGCCGACGGACTGCCACAGCAGGTTCGAGTAGTAGAAGATGACGTTGATGCCGACCAGCTGCTGGAAGACGGAGAGTCCGATACCGATCCAGACGATCGGCAGCAGGCCGAAGCGCCCGCCCAGCAGGTCCTTGAACGTCGACTTGTGGTCGCCGCGCATGGCGTCGTCGATCTCGGCGACCCGGGCGTCCAGGTCGATGTCGCCCTCGACGTCGGTGAGCACCTTCTTGGCCTCGTCGATCCGGCCGACGCTGATCAGGAACCGCGGCGACTCGGGGATCGCGAAGGACATCAGGCCGTAGATGATCGCCGGGATCACCATCACACCGAGCATCCACTGCCAGGCCTCCAGGCCGGCGATCTTCCCGCGCTCCTCACCGTCGGCCATGTTGAGGATGGCCCAGTTCACGAGCTGCGAGATGGCGATGCCGATGACGATGGCGGCCTGCTGGAAGGAGGCGAGCCTGCCGCGGTACGCCGGCGGGGCGACCTCCGCGATGTAGGCCGGGCCGATCACCGAGGCCATGCCGATGGCGATACCGCCGAGGACCCGCCAGGAGGCCAGGTCCCATGCGGCGAAGGGCAGTCCGGAACCGACGGCACTCACGGCGAACAGCACCGCCGCGATCTGCATGACGCGGATCCGGCCGATGCGGTCGGCGATGCGGCCGGCGATCGCGGCACCGACGGCGCTGCCGAGGAGGGCACAGGCGGCGACGGTTCCGGTGGCACCGGAGCTGAGGTCGAACCGGGCCTGGATGCCGCCGTTGGCGCCGTTGATGACGGAGCTGTCATAGCCGAAGAGGAACCCGCCGAGGGCTGCCGCGGCGGTGATGAAGACGACGTGCCCGAGATGTTCGGGCGGCGCCGTCCTGGCTCCGGACTGGGGTGCCTGCGATGTGCTGGTCACGTGAGACTCCTCGGGCCACCGGCAACGCTGCCGGGTGGGGGACGACCCTCCGGGTAGGTGGTACCTGAAGGTAAAAGTAACGTTGCCGAGACTATGCCTTCAAGTTTCGAAGTCAATAGGGGGAGCGGTGTGAGATACGAGGCATGCGTGACCATGATGTGTTCAAGTCTTGAAGAGTTGCTTCAGAGGTTGAACCCGGTTCGCAGTTGAACCCGGCTAGCGAAGCCGCTGGCTGATGACCTTCGAGACACCGTCGCCCTGCATGGAGACGCCGTACAGCGCGTCGGCGACCTCCATCGTCCGCTTCTGGTGCGTGATCACGATGAGCTGCGAGGCCTCTTGCAGCTCCTGCATGATCCGGATCAGTCGCTGAAGGTTGGTGTCGTCCAGCGCGGCCTCGACCTCGTCCATGACGTAGAACGGACTCGGCCGGGCCTTGAAGATCGACACCAGCAACGCTACGGCGGTCAGTGAACGCTCGCCACCGGACAGCAGACTGAGCCGCTTGACCTTCTTGCCCGGCGGACGCGCCTCGACATCCACACCGGTGGTCAGCATGTTGTCGGGGTCGGTGAGGATCAGCCGTCCCTCGCCCCCGGGGAACAGCCGGCTGAAGACACCCTCGAACTCCCGGGCCGTGTCCCGGTACGCCTCGGTGAAGACCTGCTCGACGCGCTCGTCGACCTCCTTCACCACCTGAAGCAGATCGGCCCGGGTCTTCTTCAGGTCCTCCAGCTGCTCGCTCAGGAACTTGTGCCGCTCCTCCAGCGCCGCGAACTCCTCCAGCGCGAGCGGGTTCACCTTCCCGAGCTGCTGGTAAGCCCGCTCGGCCGCCTTGAGCCGCTTCTCCTGCTCGGCCCGGTGGAACGGCTTCGGCTGGTTGCGCGGATGCTCGGGATCGTCCGGCAGCTCCTCGCCCTCGGCGGGCGGAGAAGGCGGTACGAGCTGATGGGGCCCGTACTCGTCGACGAGTCCGGCGGGCTCGACGCCCAGCTCCTCCAGCGCCTTGGTCTCCAGCTGCTCGATCCGCATGCGCTTCTCGGCGCCGAGCACCTCGCCCCGGTGCACCGAGTCGGTGAGCTTGTCCAGCTCGGCCTTGAGATCGCGGCCGGCGGTCCGGGCGGCGGTCAGCTCCTGCTCGCGGCGGGCCTTGGCGGCGTCCGCGGCGGTGCGCTCCTGCTCGGCTCGGGTGAGGGAGACCTCGACGTGCGCGAGGAGCTGCCGCGCACCGGAGGCCACGGCCTCGGCGACCGCCGCCTCGTGCCGCAGCCTCGCCCGCCGCTGCTCGGCACGCGCGCGTGCGTCGCGCTCCGCTCGGGCGGCGCGGTCCAGGGAGTCGGCGCGGCCGGCGAGCCCCTTGACGCGCTCCTCATGCGTACGGACCTGGAGGCGGGCCTCCATCTCGGTCTGGCGGGCGTTGGCGCCGTCGGCGGCGAGGCGGTCGCGGACGGAGGTGTCGGGTTCTTCCTCCACCGGCATCTCTTCGGCCACGGCGAGGCGTTCGGCGAGTTCTTCGACGTCTTGGAGGGCCTTGTCGAGGGCGTCCTGCGCCCGCGCGGCAGCGGCGACGGAGCGCTCCGCTTCGCCGGCAGCGCCCCGGGCTTGCCCGGCGAGGCGGCCGAGCTGCTGGGCCACGGCGGACTTCTCGCGGTCGGCGGCGCGGCGGCGCTCTCCGAGTTCCTCCACGAGGGCGGTGCATTCCTTGCGCCGCTCCTGGGCCTCGTGCTGGGCCTCGCTCAGCTCCTCGCAGCGGACGGCCAGCTCTTCCAGTTCTGCGGCTGCCTCGTCCACGGAGGCCTGCACTTCGAGGAGGCTCGGGGCGCCTGCGGAGCCGCCGTGGGCGAAGTGGGCGCCGAGGAGGTCGCCTTCGGCGGTGACGGCGGTGAGGTGGGGGTGGGCGTAGACGAGGTCTTCGGCGTCTTCGAGGGTGCCGACGATGACCATGCCGTGCAGTAGCCGTCGGATGGCGGGCATGAGGTCGGAGGGGGCGCGTACCAGATCTGCCGCGTGTTGATGTGCGGCGTCCGCGGGTGCGTCGTGGCTTGTCGCGCCCCGCGGCGGTTGATGCGGCCCGGCGCCGCCCCTGAAGGGCGCGTCCTCGGGGCCCCCTGCCAAAAGGAGTGACGCCCGACCCGCGTCCTGCTTCCGCAGCAACCGGATCGCGTCCGCCGCCGCCGAAGGTGACGTCACCGCCAACGCATCCGCCGCCGCCCCGAAAGCCGCCGCCAGCGCCACCTCGTACCCCGGTGTCACCGTCAGCAGCTCTGCGGCCGGACCCAGCAACCCCGTCAGCCGGTCCTTCGCACCGAGCAGCGCGCCCGTACCGTCCTTCCTGCGCAGCCCCAGCGCCAGCGCCTCGTGCCGGGCCTGGGTCGCCGCCCGCTTCCGCTCCGCCGCCGTCGCCGCCTCCCGGGCGGCCGTGAGGGCGGCCTCCGCCTCCGCGAGCCGCTCCTTGGCCTCGGCGTGCTGCTCGGACAGCTCGGCGTCGCCCGCGTCCAGGCCGTCGACCTCGGCCTTGAGGGCCTCGTACTCCTCCTGGGCGGCGAAAGCCCGCTCCTGGGCCTCGTCCCGCGCGGACGCCAGCCGGTCGATCTCCGCCTGGGCCGATGCCGCTCGCGAACGGGCCGCGTTGACCTGACCGTTCAGCCGGGCGAGGCCCTCGCGGCGGTCGGCGATGGCACGGGCGACGTCCTTCAGTCGCCGTTCCTCGTCGGTCAGCGAACGCTCCAGCTCGGCCCGGTGCGCGACCGTGTCCTCCAGCGCCCGCTCGGCCGCCTCCAGGGCCGCCTCCAGCTCGGCCTCCTGTTCGCGGATCCGGGCGGCCTCGCGCTCCATGTCCTCGGGGTCGCGGCCGCGCCGTTCCTCGGGTGGTGCCGAGGTCGCGCTCTTCACCCGGGCGTCGGCGAGCGAGACCGTGCCGCGTACGCGCTCCGCGAGCTGGGAGAGCTCGTACCAGGTCTGCTGGGCGCGCTGGAGGCGCGGGGTGAGCCGGCGGACCTCGTCCTCCAGGAGCGCCTCCCGCTGGAGGGCCTTCTTCAGCTCCTCCTCGGCGGCTTCCTTGCGTTCCTTCAGCGCGGCCTCGTCGGCGATCTCGGACTTCAGCGCCTGGCGCAGCCGTACGAGATCGTCGGCCAACAGCCTCAAGCGGGCGTCTCGCAGGTCCGCCTGGATCACTGCCGCCCGCCGCGCGACCGCCGCCTGCCGGCCGAGCGGCTTCAACTGCCTGCGCAGCTCGTCCGTGAGGTCCTGCACGCGCGCGAGGTTGGCCTGCATCGCGTCCAGCTTGCGGAGGGCCTTCTCCTTGCGCTTGCGGTGCTTGAGGACGCCCGCGGCCTCTTCGATGAAGGCGCGGCGGCCCATCGGGTCCGCGTGCAGGACGGAGTCGAGCTGCCCCTGGCCGACGATGACGTGCATCTCGCGGCCGATGCCGGAGTCGGACAGCAGGTCCTGGATGTCGAGGAGGCGGCAGGTGTCGCCGTTGATCTGGTACTCGCTGCCGCCGTTGCGGAACATGATCCGCGTGATGGTGACCTCGGCGTACTCGATGGGCAGCGCCCCGTCGGAGTTGTCGATGGTGAGGGAGACCTCGGCACGGCCCAGGGGCGGACGCCCGGTGGTGCCGGCGAAGATGACGTCCTCCATCTTGCCGCCGCGCAGCGACTTGGCGCCCTGTTCGCCCATGACCCAGCTGAGGGCGTCGACGACATTGGACTTGCCCGAGCCGTTGGGGCCGACGACACACGTGATGCCGGGCTCGAACCGGAGCGTGGTCGCCGAGGCGAACGACTTGAACCCACGGAGGGTCAGGGCCTTGAGGTGCACGCCGCTGGACTCTACCTTCCGGGGTTGTCTCACTCCATGAACGTGCTGTTTCCCGCGGTTTCACCCATGAACGTGCAGGGCACATCAGACGTTAAAGAAGGTGTGGGGAGCACGGGGGAAAGAAAGAAGGGACGCCGAAGCGTCCCTTGCAAACTCAATCTCTGACAACTTAGCGGTTGATACGGGCAGCCCAACCACTGCGTGTCGTGGTGCGATGCAGTGATCAGGTGAGCGCAGGCTCCGCCTGGTGTGCGTCGATGCTCTCCAGAAGCGAGTCGTGAGAAGCGGCAGCCGCGAGCGCGTCGTTCTCGGCCTGGATCCGTACGAGCTCGGATTCGAGGTCCTGTACGCGCTGCTGGAGCCGTCGCATCTCGGCAATGAGTCGCGGGTCGGAGCCGCCGACGTAACCGAGAAGCGCCTTTGCCATGATGGATGGTCCTCCACACTGAGTGACCGACCGAAGCGGTGTGGGTCGTGAGGGATTCGCACCCGCGATGCTTGGCACTGTTGAGTTTGTGCTGCCGTTCATCCATGCCAAACAGCTAAGGTGCGCGGGGTGCATTCAGCGTCTCACCAAAAAGTTTGACGGTCAACACGATCACGCCCTGTATTGGCGGGCAACCCGGGGGCATGCGGCCTTGAACGGCGGCGCGGCGACTCCTGCGGGGCCCTCAGGGCGTAGCGATCATTCTTAAGTGCGGAGCCTCCCAGGAAAAGCCGTTCTTGGCAACCACCAGCACCTTTCTGCTTCAGGCAGTTGCCCGTGGCATGCCACTCCGCTTCGACCTGGCGTGCTTTACAGAACCGGCTCAGCGGATGGCGAAGCCGTCGTAACCCCCACGGGGTGTGTCCCAGATCTCGGTCACACCGTCCACGCGCCCGGGCGTGTCCTCGCCCTGGAGCCAGTCGAGGAGCCCCTCGCAGTGCTCGCGCGGACCCTCGGCGACCACCTGGACCCGTCCGTCCCCCAAATTGAGAGCAAAACCACTCAGCCCACCCAGCTCAAGGGCCTTGGCCCTGGTGAACCAGCGGAAACCCACACCTTGGACGCGTCCACGCACCCAGGCGACCAATCGCACATCCTCGCTCATGGATGCAACCTAACCAACCAATGTCTCTCTGGACTCTCCCTCCCCTGGCGCCATGCGGTACCGTCCCCTGCCAATGAATCTCATACGAAACTCACTCGATCGTGTGAGTTTTGTGAGTTCGGTCCGACCGCTGGGGGACGAGTCGGCCACAAAGACCTAGGAAGGCCAGGACACATGGGACGCCACCGACGCTCCGCCGCCGGCCGCGCCGCCACGGGCCGCGCCACGGGGGTCACAGAAACAGACGGCTCATACACGAGCGGCTACGACCGGCAGCACTCGTACGACTATGACCCGCAGCATTCGTACGGCTTGGACCAGCAGTTCTCGTACGACTTCGAGGCGGACGCCCGAGGTCACCACACGGGCGAGTACCCCGTCGTGGGGATCGCGCCCTATCTGAACCCCGAGGCGCACGTCGCCCGCAGCGAGGCCTACCTCTACGCGACGGACGACGACTACGCGTGGTCCACGGGCACCGCGAGCACCGCGATGTTCCCGAGCGAGGGCTTCTCGCCGGGCGACGGCGGTCCGCGGCGTGGGGGCGGCTCGGGCCGTCGGCGCAAGAAGAAGGTCGTGACGCCGGTCAAGACCGGTCTGCTCGGGGTCTCCGCGGCGGTCGCGATCGGCACGGTCGCGGTGGCCACCGGCGTGGTGCCCGGCCTCGACAACTACAAGCTCGGCGGCGGCAGCAACTCCGACAAGGTGCAGGCCGCGAACTCCCCGACCAACTCCGCGACCGAGCAGGGCGGCACCTCCGGCAGCGCCGACGAGAGCCGGGACGACGAGGCGGCCAGCCGCGCCGGCGGCCGTACGGCCTCACCGACGCCGTCCGCCTCGGCCTCGACGGCCGCGCCGAGCGAGGCTCCGTCGGAGAAGCCGACGGCCACGCCCAGCAAGAAGCCGAAGACGACTCCTTCGCAGAAGGAGAGGACCCCGCCGAAGAAGACCGCCGGGCCGGTGACCGTCTCCGCGGAGGCCCAGGCCGCGGCCGAGGTGCTGAAGCTGGTGAACGAGGAGCGGGCGAAGGTGGGCTGCAGCGCGGTCGCCGCCAACAGCGAGCTCGCCAAGCTGGCGGAGGCCTTCAGCGAAGCCATGGCCGCGGAGGGCTTCTTCGACCACACCGACCCCAGCGGCGAGACCCCCTGGGACCGGGCCGAGGCGCTCGGCATCACCAGCCTCGGCGGCGAGAACATAGCCCGGGGCCAGGCCACCGCCGCCGCGGTGATGGAGGCCTGGATGAGCAGCCCGGGCCACAAGGCGAACATCCTGAACTGCGACTTCAAGACGCTGGGGGTCGGTGTGCACTTCGGCTCCGGCGGTCCGTGGTGGACGCAGGACTTCGGCTACTGACCGAAGCAGGGGCCAGGGAGAAGGGAGCGCTAACCCGCGGTTAGTGCTCCCTTTTCGTTAGCGCTGTCCTCCCGTACGCTGGGGATATGGAAAGCACGCAGGAGATCGATCTCGCCTACGACGTGTTCGCCAAGGCCTGCCCCTCGCGCGGCACGCTGGAGCACATCACGGGCCGCTGGGGCGGCCTCACGCTCGGCGCCCTCCACGACGGCTCCCTGCGCTTCAACGAGCTGCGCCGACGCGTGGACGGCGTGAGCGAGAAGATGCTGTCCCAGACCCTCCAGGCCCTGGAGCGCGACGGCCTGGTGCACCGCGAGGCCCAGCCGACCAACCCGCCCCGCGTGGACTACGAGCTGACCCCGCTGGGGCGCGGGGTCGCCGAGCGGCTGATCGGCCTCATCCAGTTCTTGGAGGGCCGCATGGACGAGGTGCTCGAAGCGCGCCTGCGTTACGACGAGACGCGCGGCGCCCGCTGACACTTCGGGCAGAAGTAGCTGGACCGGTTCATCCAGGGCCGTCGGCGCATCGGCGTACCGCACCGCTTGCAGGGCTGTCCCTCGCGGCCGTACGCGTCGAGCGAGCGGTCGAAGTACCCGGACTCCCCGTTGACGTTGACGTACAGGCTGTCGAAACTCGTGCCGCCCACCGCGAGGGCCGCGTTCATCACGTCCCTTACGTGGCCCAGGAGTTCGGCCGTGCGCGGGCGGGTGAAGCCGGCGGTCGGACGCTCGTAGTGGATACGGGCGCGCCAAAGCGCCTCGTCCGCATAGATGTTGCCGACTCCGCTGATCAACGACTGGTCGAGCAGGGCCCGTTTGATGGTGCTGCGCTTGCGGCGGAGGTTCTGGTGGAAGGCCTCGTCGTCGAAGAGCGGGTCCAGCGGGTCGCGGGCGATGTGCGCGATGACGTCGGGCAGGCCGTCCTCGGTGTTGTCGTGCAACGACAGTCCGCCGAAGGTGCGTTGGTCGACGAAGCGGAGTTCCGTGCCCAGGCCGTCGGCGAACCGGACGCGGATGCGCAGATGCTTCTCGTCGGGCACCTCGTGCGGCTGGACCAGGAGCTGGCCGCTCATGCCGAGGTGGGCGAGGACCGACTGGTTGGTGTCCTCCAGGGGCAGCCACAGATACTTGCCGCGGCGGCTCGGGACGCCGATGCGGTGGCCCTTGAGGCGGTGGGTGAAGTCGTCGGCACCGGCGATGTGACGGCGTACGGCACGCGGGTGCAGCACCTCCGCCTCGGCGACCGCGCGGTGGGCGACCCACCGCTCCAGACCGCGTCGTACGACCTCGACCTCGGGCAACTCGGGCATGGGATCCCCTGTGAAAGCCGGTGTGACAAGCCGGTGCTGTGAGCCGGCGCTCTCAGCCGGTGGGTGTGTGGTGCTACGAGCCGGTGCTGTCGGCTCGGGGCTGCGAGTCCGGTTCTATCAGCTCGGTGCTGCAAGCCCGGTGCATGGGCCAGGTGCTATGCGCCCGGTGCCATGAGCCGAGCGCCCGCCCCAGGTGCGGGGCGGGCGCTTCGGTGACGCGCTGTACTTTCAGGCGGAGGCGGGCGTCTCGTCGGCGCCGGCGGCCTCGGCGGCCTTCTCGGCAGCCTTGACGCGCTCGTCCGCCGCGGCCCGGATGGACCGCCAGGCGGACTCGGCGGCCTGCTGCTCCGCCTCCTTCTTGCTGCGGCCGGTGCCGGTGCCGTACGAGACGCCTCCGACGCGGGCGGCAGCAGTGAAGGTCTTCTCGTGGTCGGGGCCGGTCTCCGAGACCTGGTACTCGGGCACGCCGAGGCCTTCGGTCGCGGTGAGCTCCTGGAGGCTGGTCTTCCAGTCCAGGCCGGCACCGAGGTTGGAGGACTTCTCGATCAGCGGATCGAACAGGCGGTGCACCAGTTCGGACGCCGCATCGAGGCCCTGGTCGAGATAGACCGCGCCGATCACCGCTTCGAGGGTGTCGGCGAGGATGGACGCCTTGTCCCGGCCGCCCGTGCCCTCTTCACCACGGCCGAGCCGGATGAAGGAGCCCAGGTCGAGCCCGCGGCCGACCTCAGCCAGCGCACGAGAATTGACCACCGCGGCCCGCAACTTGGCCAGCTGGCCTTCGGGCAGGTCGGGGTGGGTGCGGTACAGCGTGTCCGTGACCACGAGGCCGAGAACGGAGTCCCCGAGGAACTCCAGGCGCTCGTTGGTGGGCAGGCCGCCGTTCTCGTACGCGTAGGACCGGTGGGTCAGCGCACGCACCAGAAGGGCGGACTCGAGCTTGTACCCGAGCCGCCCTTCCAACAGCGTGTGGGACGAGGCCGTGTTGTCCGCAGAATTTTTCTTCGGAGTGGACACAGTGCCTCTCACCAGCCGCTCAGACCTCGAGGACCTGGCGCTTGTTGTACGTGCCGCAAGACGGGCACGCGATGTGCTGCTGCTTGGGCTCGTGGCAGCGCTCGCACGCAACCAGAGGGGTGACCGCAGCCTTCCACTGCGACCGGCGGTGGCGCGTGTTGCTGCGCGACATCTTCCGCTTCGGAACAGCCACGGCTACTTCTCCTGCTTCTCGTCGACGCCCGCTTCCGCTTCGGCGCCGCTCATCTCGTCCTTCTCGCCATCTTCGAGTGAACCGGCGAGTCCCTGCAGTGCCGCCCAACGGATGTCGACGGCGTCATGGTGGTGGTCCGGGTCGTCCGCCAGCCGGGCTCCGCACTCGGAGCACAGGCCGGGGCAGTCGTCCTGGCACACCGGCTGCATCGGCAGGGCAAGCACCACCGCGTCACGCAGCACGGGTTCGAGGTCGAACAGGCCGTCCTCGAGAAAGAGCCTGTCCTCGTCTTCCTCGGCGTCGTCGGCCGGCTCCGCTTTCACGCGGCCCCGGTCATCGGCGTCAGGGTACGAGAACATCTCCTGGAAGTCCGCTTCGAGCTCCAGCTCAAGCGGCTCCAGACACCTTACGCACTCCCCCTCGGCCTGTGCACGGGCGGTGCCTGTGACAAGCACCCCTTCCATGACCGACTCGAGCCGGAGTTCGAGCTCCACCGGGGCGCCTTCCGGCACTCCGATCACTCCCGCGATCCCGAGATCCTTGGGAGCCTCGATCTCACGGGTCAGCCGCTGAAGCGCACCGGGCCGCCGCCCCAGCTCGTGTGTGTCGAACACGAGAGGCTTGCGGTGGTCGAGACGGGCGTTCAGGGCCATTCCTGCTTTCGATCTTCGAGCTCAAGGGACGCTGCCCTTCGGTGTTCCCGGGCAGCGCTGATCGCGGACGTACACGCGACCGAAGAGCCAGGATACTGGACCTTTCGCTCACGGCCCAATCCGGTGGTTTCCTACCGGCCCCCGCGGGCGTCTACTGGCCGCGGCCCTGCTCGTAGGCCCTCAGCTGCTCCGGCGTGATCATGCCGGTGTCGAAGAGGCTGGTCTCGTCCAGGGCGTACGACTGCTGGGCGTGCTGCTGGCCCTGCTGTGCCTGTCCGGCGTCGTAGGCGGCCTGCTGGGCGTCGTACCCCTGGTAGGCGTACGGATCGGCCTGCTGGTAGCCATAGGCGTCCTGCTGGCCGTACGCCGGCTGCTGCGCGTAGCCGCCGCCGTAGGTGTCCGTCTGCTGGTAGCCGTACGCCGGCTGCGGCTCGTACTGCGGCGGTACGGGCTGCTCGGCCGCGGCCCGGCTGTCCTGCTCGGCCAGGGCCGCGAGGTCGGCGAGGTAGTCGGCGTCGCTGGAGTGCTGGACGGTGCTGTTGTCGTCGGCGAGGGCGCCGAGGTCGTCGGTGGCGATCCGCCCGTGCAGCTTGGCGCGGCCCTTGCCGACGGCCTCCAGGGTCTTGGTGAGGACCGCCTCGAAGGCGCCGAGCTTGGTGTCGACGTAGGTGTCGGCGTCCCGGCGCAGGGTCTCGGGGTCGTGGCTGCGCTCGGGGGCGTCCTCGTCCTCGTAGCCCTGCTCGTCGAGGCCCGGTCCGGTGCCGAGGAGCTTCTCGCGGCCGCGGCCGACCGAGCCGATGGTCTTGGTGAGGACGACCTCGAAGTTCGCCAGCTTGGAGTCGACGTAGTCGTCGGCCTCCGCGCGGACCTCCTCGGCCTCCCGGCGGGCCTCGGAGAGGATGCGGTCGGCCTCGGCCTGGGAGCGGCGGGCGACCTCGGTGTCGGAGATCAGGGAGCCGCGCTCGGCGTGCGCGCCGGAGATGATCCGCTCGGCCTCCTGGCGGGCCTGCTCGACCATCTGCTCACGGCCGCCGATCAGCTCCTGGGCCTGGGCGAGGGAGTCGGGCAGGGCGGCCCTGACCTCTTCCAGCATCGCGAGCAGTTCGGCGCGGTTGACCACGCACGAGGCCGACATGGGCATCGACCGGGCGCCGGAGACCGAGGCCACGATCTCGTCGAGCTTCTTCTGCACGTCCACCTGTGCTCGCCACTCTCTACAGCTGTGTTGGAGACGGACGGGACGACTGTAGCCCGTTCAGCCTTGGCGCAGACGCTTGTTGAGGGCCTCCAGGACCAGCGGCGGCACCAGGTGCGCCACGTCTCCGCCCCAGGTCGCGACCTCCTTGACGAGCGAGGAGGACAGGAAGCTGTAGGTGGGGTTGGTCGGCACGAAGAGCGTCTCGACGCCGGACAGGCCGTTGTTCATCTGGGCCATCTGCAGCTCGTAGTCGAAGTCGCTGACCGCGCGCAGGCCCTTGACGATGGCGGGGATGTCCCGCTGCTTGCAGTAGTCGACGAGGAGGCCGTGGAAGGACTCGACCTTGACGTTGCCGTATTCGGCGGTGACCTCGCGGATCAGCTCGATCCGCTCGTCGACCTCGAACAGGCCCTTCTTGGACTTGTTGATCATGACCGCGACATAGACCTCGTCGTAGAGACGGGAGGCGCGGGAAATGATGTCGAGGTGTCCGTTGGTGATCGGGTCGAACGACCCGGGACAGACGGCGCGGCGCACTTGAGATCCCTCGCTCTCCGGTCCGGTCATCGTGCGTCTTCGCACGTAGAGGCGGCGCGACCGTACCAAAAGGTTCCTTCGCCGTAACGACGGGCCCGGAGCGGCTCGAAACCGTCCGGCCACTGGAATTCGCCGCCTCTGGTGCTGCGCTCCACGGTGACGAGGGCCTCCGGCGCGAGCCAGTGTTCGGTACGGAGTGTGAGGAGAATCTCCCGAAGATCGTGATCCGTGACGCGGTACGGGGGGTCGAGGAAGACGATGTCGTACGGCGGTGCCGGCGCCGGCGTCTGGATGATCTGTTCGGCTTTGCCCGCCCTCACCTCGGCGCCGGGGAGACCGAGATTCCTGACGTTCTCCCGGATGACCCGAGCGGCTCTGGCGTCGGCCTCGACCAGGAGGGTGTGACTCGCGCCACGGGAGAGGGCCTCCAGGCCCACGGCGCCCGAGCCGGCGTAGAGGTCGAGGACGCGCTCGCCGTCCAGAGGGCCGCCCAGGAGGGACTGCCAGGTGGAGAAGAGGCCTTCGCGTGCGCGGTCGGAGGTGGGGCGGGTGCCGTTTCCTGGCGGGACTGTCAGGCGACGTCCACCGGCCTTGCCGGCGATCACGCGAGTCATCTTCGGTCCTTGTTCGGGAGTGGTTGCGAAGCCAGTTTCTCAGCCCTTTTCCAAGTACTGCTCCCTCTCCTCGTCCAAGAGGGCGTCCAGCGCGGTCCGCAGTCCGGGAAGTGCCGTCAGCTCCGGATCCGCCGCCACCACGGACGCCGCCTCCTCCCGCGCCTCGGCGATGATCTCCTCGTCGTCGATGACGGTCAGCATGCGCAGGCTGGTGCGGGCGCCGGACTGGGCCTGGCCCAGGACGTCGCCCTCTCGGCGCTGTTCGAGGTCGATGCGGGAGAGTTCGAAGCCGTCCAGGGTGGAGGCGACCGCGTTGAGGCGCTGGCGGGCGGCGCTGGCCTCGGGCATCTCGGTGACCAGGAGGCAGAGGCCGGCCGCTGAACCTCGGCCCACTCGGCCACGGAGCTGGTGGAGCTGGGAGACACCGAAGCGGTCGGCGTCCATGATGACCATCGCGGTCGCGTTCGGGACGTTGACGCCGACCTCGATGACGGTGGTAGCCACCAGGACCTGCGTCTCGCCGGCGGCGAAGCGGCGCATGACCGCGTCCTTGTCGTCGGGGTGCATCCTGCCGTGCAGGACCTCGACGCGCAGGCCGGCCAGGGGGCCCTTGGACAGCTGCTCGGCGATGTCCAGGACCGCGAGCGGCGGGCGCTTCTCGGCCTCGTCCTCGGGGGACTTCTTCTTTTTCGGGTCCACTTCCTCGTCGCCGATGCGGGGGCAGACGACGTACGCCTGATGGCCGTTCTCGACCTCCTCGCGGACGCGTTCCCAGGTACGGGCCAGGAAGTGGGGCTTGTCGGCGGCCGGGACGACATGGCTGGCGATCGGGGAGCGGCCGGCCGGGAGCTGGTCGAGGACCGAGGTCTCCAGGTCGCCGAAGACCGTCATGGCGACCGTGCGCGGGATGGGTGTGGCGGTCATGACGAGGAGGTGCGGGGGCTGCTTGCCCTTGCCGCGCAGGGCGTCCCGCTGTTCGACGCCGAAGCGGTGCTGTTCGTCCACGACGACCAGGCCCAGGTCGTGGAACTGCACCTTGTCCTCGATCAGCGCGTGCGTGCCGATGACGATCCCGGCGTCGGCGGTGACGAGGTCGAGCAGGGCCTGGCGGCGGGCGGCCGCGCCCATCGAGCCGGTCAGCAGGACCACCTTGGTGGCGTGCTCCGATCCGCCCAGCATCCCGCCCTCCGCCAGGTCGCCCATCATCTCGACGATCGAGCGGTGGTGCTGCTGGGCGAGGACCTCGGTGGGGGCGAGCATGGCGGCCTGACCGCCGGCGTCGACGGTGGCGAGCATGGCGCGCAGGGCCACCATCGTTTTCCCGGAACCCACTTCTCCCTGCAGCAAGCGGTGCATCGGATGCTCCGTCGCCAGGTCGTCGAAGATCTCCTTGGAGACCTTCTGCTGCCCCTCGGTGAGGGTGAAGGGGAGGCGGTCGTCGAAGGCCGTCAGGAGGCCGTCCGGCTTGGGTCTGCGGGCGACCGCGGGGAGTTGGGCGTCGGCGTGGCGGCGGCGGGCGAGGGCCACCTGGAGGACGAAGGCCTCGTCCCACTTGAGGCGGGCGCGGGCGTCCTCGATGTCGGCCTTGGTGTGAGGGCGGTGGATCTTGAGGAGGGCCTCGGGGAGCGGGACCAGGCCGCGGCCGGCGCGGAGGGAGTCCGGGAGGGGGTCCACGGCCTCCTGGGCGCTGGGGAGGACCGTCTGGAGCGCCTTGCCGATCTTCCAGGACTCCAGCTTGGCCGTGGCGGGGTAGATGGGGATCAGCGCGCCGGCCCAGGTCTCGACTGTTTCCTCCGTGTCTCCGCGCAGCAACTCATATGCCGGGTGCGCCAGTTGGAGGCGGCGGTTGAAGAGCGAGACCTTGCCCGCGAACATCGCGCGGGTGCCGGGCAGGAGTTCCTTGTGGGGCTTGTGGACGCCGTTGCCGAAGAAGACCAGTTGGAGGCGGCCGCTGCCGTCCGTGATGGTGACTTCGAGGCGCTGGCCCTTGCCTCGCGGGGCCTTGGCCGAGGCGAAGGTGTGCAGACGGGCGTCGGCGACCTGGGCGACCACCGTCACATGCTCGTCCATCGGGAGGTCGGCCAGGTGGGTGAGCTGGCCTCGCTCCTCGTATCTGCGCGGGTAGTGGTGCAGGAGGTCGCCGACGGTGTGCAGGCCGAGGTGCTCGGCCATCACCTTCGCGGTGGGTGGGCCGAGCACCTTCTTCAGTGGTTCTTCGAGCGCGGGCACGAGATCCATTGCACACCACCCCACTGACATCGCCGTATACGTCTCGGGAAACCCCTGGTCAGACGGGCTGTTCCGGCCCTAGGATGACGCGCCTCCGGCCATCTAGCGGTCACTGCCCCACCGGGACCGCCCGACCCCGCGCCGAGGTCCTCCCCCAACCGCGGCGCTGCAGCGATGGACTCCCAGACCTCACAGCCATCCCAGGTACCCCCGTCACCTCATACGTTCCAGGTCGACCTGCGTGGCCTGGTGGACCTGCTGTCCCATCACCTCTACTCCAGTCCCAAGGTCTATCTGCGCGAGCTGCTCCAGAACGCCGTGGACGCCATCACCGCCCGGCGCGCCGAACAGCCCGACGCCCCGGCGAAGGTGAGGATCCACGCGGAGGGCGGCTTGCTGCGGGTCGAGGACTCCGGCGTGGGACTCACCGAGTCGGACGTGCACACGCTGCTGGCGACGATCGGCCGGAGTTCGAAGCGCACCGAGGGGCTTCAGACCGGGCTCCAGGAGGTCCGCTCCGACTTCCTCGGCCAGTTCGGCATCGGCCTGCTCGCCTGTTTCGTGGTCGCCGAGCGGATCCGGGTCGTCAGCCGCAGTGCGCGTACGCCGGACGCGGCGCCCGTGGAGTGGACGGCGGGCGACGACGGTTCGTACACCGTGCGGACGCTGGCGCAGGAGGCGCGGCCCGAGCCCGGTACCACCGTGGAACTGGTGGCCCGCGCGGGTGCGGGCGAGTGGCTGGCCCCCGAGCGGGTGCTCGCCCTCGCGCGGGACTTCGGCTCGCTGCTGCCGTACGACGTGCGGGTGGACGGCGAGGCGGTCACCGATCTGCCGGCGCCCTGGGACCGTGCGTACCCCTCCCCCGCCGCCCGGAGGGTGGCTCTGGCGCGGCACTGTCATGACCTGTTCGGGTTCACTCCGCTGGACTCGATCGAGCTGGACGTGCCGCTCGCCGGGATCCGCGGGGTGGCGTACGTGCTGCCCTCGGCGGTGAGTCCGGCCACGCGCGCGACGCACCGCGTGCATCTCAAGGGCATGCTGTTGACCGAGCAGGCCGAACAGCTGCTGCCGGACTGGGCGTTCTTCGTGCGCTGTGTGCTGGACACGGACAGCCTGCGGCCGACGGCCTCGCGCGAGTCGCTGTACGAGGACGAGACGCTGGCGGCCGTACGGGAGGCGCTGGGCGAGAGGATCCGGGACTGGCTGACGGGGCTGGCGGCCGGTGATCCGGAACGCCTTGCGGCCTTCCTCACCGTGCACCACCTGGGGGTGAAGTCGCTGGCGCGGCACGACACGGACATGCTGCGCACGATGCTGCCGTGGCTGCCCTTCGAGACGACCGACGGGCAGCTGTCGCTGGAGGAGTTCGCACAGCGGCACCGGGTCGTGCACTTCACGCGGACCGTGGAGGAGTTCCGGCAGGTCGCGCCGATCGCGTCCGCGCAGGGCATCGGGGTGGTCAACGGCGGTTACACGTACGACAGCGACCTGGTCCAGGCGCTGCCGTCGGTGCGGCCGGGGACGGTGGTCTCGGAGCTGGACCCGGACACCGTGACGGCCCATCTGGACGCCGTCGACCCGGCCGAGGAGCTGGCGCTGTCCGGCTTCCTGGCGGCCGCGCGGGCCGCTCTCGACCCGCTGGGCTGTGACGTCGTACTGCGGTCCTTCCATCCGCTCACCGTGCCCGCGCTGCACCTGGACGACCGGGCGGCCCGGCACGAGCAGGCGCGGGCGGAGGCCGAGGCGCAGGCCGACGATCTGTGGGCGGGCATCCTCGGTTCGCTGCGCGCGAGCGCGCCACGCGCGCGTCTGGTGCTCAACCATCTCAATCCGCTGATCCGGCGGATCGGTTCGATCGGCGAGCCCGAGCTGATCGGCACGGCCGTCGAGTCGCTGTACGGGCAGGCCCTGCTGATGGCGCAGCGGCCGCTCAGGCCGGCGGACTCGGCCTTGCTGAACCGGGCCTTCATCGGCCTGCTGGAGTGGGCCACGAACGGCGAGGAGGGTCGCTGATGGGCGGCATCGACGGGATAACGGACTTCGACTCGCTGCGCCGGGCGATGGCGGAGAACGGCGAGCAGCCGGAGGGTCCCGCCCGCAACGCGCGCGCGGAGCAGCTGCTCACCGAGGCCGAGAAGCTGAACATCCCCCTCGCGGTGATCGAGGCGCTCGGGCATCAGCTGAAGGTCTACAACTACAGCTCCGAGAAGGACCGGATGTTCGTCCCCTTCGCGCGTCTGCTGCGCCTGTGGGACGAACGGCCCGAGGACTTCGACGAGTACGAGACCCACACCCTGCACTGGGTCTTCAAGTGGGTCTCCTCCGGCATGACCGACCAGCCGCACGTCCCGCTCGCCTCGATCGAGAAGTGGCTCGGCGAGATGGCACACCGCTACCGGCTCGCCGGGCACTCCGAACGGGCGGTGCGCAGCGCGGAGTTCAACGTGGCCGCGCACATCGGGGACGTCCCGCGCGCGGAGCGGGCGTACGCCGCGTGGCTGGCCGCCGACCGGGACCGTATGGCCGACTGCCACGCGTGCGAGCTGCACGGGCAGGGCTGGTGGCAGTCGGAGCGCGGCCGGGACGAGGAAGCCCTCCGGCTGTGGGCACCGGTCCTGGAGGGCGAGCTCACCTGCGCCCACGAGCCGCACACGTCCCTCGCGGCCTCCCTGCTGCCCCTGCTGCGGCTCGGCCGTCTCGACGAGGCACGCGCGAACCATCTGCGGGGCTTCCGGCTCGTACGGGCCATGGAGAGCATGCGCGGCGCCTACGCCGACCACGTCGAGTTCTGCGCCCTCACCGGCAACGAGGCGCGTGCGCTGGAGCTGCTCGCGGAGCGGCCCGCGTACTTCACCGACACCGGGCATCCGCGCAGCGGGCTGGAGTTCCTGAGCGTGGTGACGCTGCTCATGGACCGGCTGACCTCGCTCGGGCTCGGCGACCGGCAGGTGCCGGGGCCGGCGGACCGCTCCTGGACGGCCCGCGAACTGGCCGCACACGCGCGTGCGGAGGCGCTCGACCTGGCGGGCCGCTTCGACGCGCGCAACGGCACGACGTACGTCAGTGAACGGGCACGCGCGCGTATGGCCCAGGAGCCGCTGGTGGAGCGGCTGCCGCTGGGGGTGCGGTCGGCGCGGACGGCCACCGGACCGGATCCGGCGGCGCGGCGAGCGGCGGGGGCAGCTGTCCCGGCTCCGTCGCGGGAGGCCGCGGAACCGGATCTGCCGGCCCTGATCGCACAGGCGCGGCAGCTGTCGGACAGCCTCCGTCCAGACGCTGTCGAGGCGTGGGCGGCGGTCTCCCGGGCAGCGGAGGGCGTCGAGCTGGACCCGCGCGACCGTGCGGAGATCGCCGACCACCAGGCGATGGACCTCGGTCCTGAGGGCGCCGAGCTGTTCGAGCGTGCCGCCGAGCTGTACGCGGAGGCGGGCGACCCGGGCGAGGCGCTCGCGGCACGCACGCGTGCGGCGTTCGTCCGCGCCCTCGGGGGTGACGTCGAGGGGGCTCTCCGGGCGGTCACCGGCCCGTACGACGAGATCCTCGCGCTCTACGCCGAGGACGCGACCGGCGTACGGCAGACGGCGTCGGTCCTGATGGGACGGGCGCGGATCCTGATGCGGCGGGTGCAGGAGGCCGGGGGGACGCCGGGGGAGGTCGGCGGAGACGTGCCGGGTGACGGCACCGACGGAACGGGTCCCTCGGCCGCACCGGCCGGCTCCGGCGAGGAAGGGAGCCTTTCCGGCCCCTCCGCGGTGTACGCCGAAGCCGAAGCCGCCGTACGGGAGGTGCAGGCGCTCGTCGGTGGGCGGGGCGGGGATGACGTACAGCTTGCTTCGCGGGCCGCCGAGGCGCGGGCGATGCTGGCGGAGCTGGCCCTGCACGCCGGGGAGCTGGAGGCGGCGGCGGAGTTGTTCGGGCGGGCCGCGGCGGGGTTCGTCGCGGCGGGGTTGCCGTGGTTCGCCGTCGAGTACGAGGCGCGGTTGGCGCCGCTCGCGCACCATCTCGGCGACATCACGGAGACCGAGCGCGCGCTGCGGGCGGCCCTGGAGCACGGCGGGCCGTATCTGGAGGCGACCGGGCGGGCCCAGCTGCATCTTCAGCTCGCCGAGGTGCTGGGCGGCCGGGACCGGGTGGCGGAGGCCGCCGAACAGGCTCTGGAGGCGGCGCACTGGGCCGACGAGGCCGGTGAGGGTCCCGCGCTGGGTGCATGGGCACGGCATCTGCTCGGTGGGTTCCTGCTGCGGCAGGGGCGATGGGCGGAGGCCGCGGAGGTGCTGGAGTCGGCGCTGCCGGATCTGAGCGTCGAGACGCACGGCGACGGCGCCGTCGTCCAGGCCCGGTGGTGGCTCGGCGACTGTCTGAGCGAGCTCGGCGAGCACCGCGCGGCGGCCGAGCGGCGGCTGCAGGCGGCCGAGATCGCGAGGCTCTGGCCCGAGCAGCAGGACCACGCGACACTCGCCCATCTCGCCGCCGAGTCCCTCGGCCAGGCCGAGCTGCCGGCCGAGGCGGACCAGGCGTACGCGCGCGCGGGCGACCTGTGGCGCTCGCTCGGCGACGTCCACGGCCTGGTGCGCGCCCTCCGCGCCCGCGCGTGGCTGGCGCTGCGCGCGGAGGACGGACAGGGCGACGCCCGGGAGCTGATGGCGGCCGCGGTCCGGGAGTGCGAGGAGGCGCTGGCCGCGGACCCCGGCGACGAAGAGGCCCGCCGTCTCCTGGTCGCCGAACTCGGCCACACCCACCGCCAGTTCGGCGACCTCCTCACCCGCGGCGCCGCCGAGGACGACGACGAGGACTCCGGCCGGGCCGCCACGGAGGACGCCCTGTCCCAGGTCACCGAGGCCATCGTCGTCTTCGCCTCCCTCGGCCCCGACGCCCTCCACCACCGCACCGGCGCCGAACTCGCCGCGGGCTGGCTGGAGGCCGACCTGGGCCGCCCGGAGGGGGCGGGGGCACGCGCGCGTGCGGTGCTGAAGGCGTACGAGGCGTACGAGGGACACGACGAGGAGGAAACGGTGCGGGCCCGGCGGGCGGAGGCGGAGCAGTTGCTCCAGGCGCTGGCGGACCGGTAACCGCGCGGGACGGGCGCGGGCGGCGCGGGGTACTCACGGCCGAGCCGGCAAGGGGCCGCCGGCTCCCGACGCCGCCCTGAGGGCTGCCCACCCGGACGCGACCGGTTGCCGTCGCCGCCCTGGCGGGCTGCTCCGCACCGACACACGGCAGGCCACTCACCACCAAGACAGCGGAACACGAACGCCGACCGACGAACCACCCAAAGCCGACCCGGGCGCCCACCCGACGCAACACCACGGGCCACCGACGCCGACCCCGCAGGCTGCCCTACGCCGACCCGGCAGGCTGCTCCACGCCGACACACGGCAGCCCACTCACCACCAAGACAGCGGGACACAAGCGCCGACCGACGAACCACCCAAAGCCGATCCGCCCGCCCGCTCCACGCCAACACCACCGGCTACCGACGCCGACCCGGCAGGCTGCCCCGCACCGACACAGCAAGCTGCCCGGCGCCGCCACCCCAACGAGCTGCCCCCGCCCACTCGCCACGTCACCCCCGCCAACGCGCCCGCTTGCCCGCCTCCCCCGCCCCGGCCCGCTACTCGACGCCGATGAGCAGCAGCGCGCCCTGTCGGCCGCCCCGGTAGACCACCGTGTCGACGCCGAGGTATCCCTCACGCACGCGTGCCTCAAGGTGGTCGGCGATGGGTTCGGGGGCCTCGTCGCCGAGGACGAGGGTGACCAGTTCGCCGCCGGCCGAGAGCATGCGGTCCAGGACGGTCTCGGCCGCGGCGGTGACGTCGGAGCCGATCACGGCGACGTCGCCGTCGATGAGGCCGAGGACGTCGCCGGCCTGGCAGATGCCGGCCATGGTCCAGGACTGGCGCTCGGCGACGGCGACCTCGGCGTAACGGGTCGCACCGGCCGCCGACGTCATCGACACGACGTCCTCGTCGAAGCGGCGATCGGGCTCGTGCACGGCGAGCGCGGCGATGCCCTGGACCGCCGAGCGGGTCGGGATCAGGGCGACCCGGATGCCCTCCGTACGGGCCTGCTCGGCCGCCGCGGCCGCGGTGTGGCGCAGATCGGCGTCGTTGGGCAGCAGGACGACCTCGCGCGCGTGGGCCCGTCGTACGGCTTCGACGATCTCCCCGCTCGCGGGCGGCTCCCCGGGGCGCGCGAGCACGGTCGTCGCGCCGGCCTCGGTGTACAGCCCGGCCAGCCCCTCACCGGGCACGACGGCGACGACGGCCCGCTGCACCCGCTCCCGCAGCGGCCGCTCACCGCCCCGCGTGTGCACATCGCCGAGCCCGAAGTGCGTGATCCGGATCCGGTACGGCCGTCCGGCCTCGACCCCCGCCTCCACGGCGGCACCCGCATCGTCGACGTGCACATGGACGTTCCACAGTCCGTCGCCGCCGACCACGACGAGGGAGTCCCCGAGCCCGTCGAGCCGTCGCCGCAACCGGTCCACCGCGTCGTCCTCGGCCTCCAGGAGATAGATCACCTCGAAAGCGGGCCCACCGGCCTCCGAGGGCACGTCGTCGCACTCGTCGACGGTGACCGCCGTCCCGGCTGTATGGGCGCCCGTACCAGCACCGGGCCCATGGAACACCTCGCCGGCCTCGACGGCCTGACCGGCATCGCCGAAGCCCACCACCACAGGCCTGGCGGCAGCCGCCGTCCCCGGCCCAGCACTCCCCGCCTCAGGCCCACCAACCGCCCCCCGCAACTGCGGCGCCCCAGCCGCCACCGCCCCCGGCGCCTCCCCCGTGAACGTCTCCACCAGCGCCCCGAGCACCGCCACCAGCCCCCGCCCTCCGGCGTCGACCACCCCGGCCCGCTCCAGCACGGCAAGCTGCCCCGGGGTAGCCGCGAGAGCGTCCCGCGCTCCTTCGTAGGCGGCCCGTGCGACCGCCCCGCAGTCCCCCTCGGCCCCGGCGACCCGTCCCACCGCATCGGCCCCGACAGCCCGCCCGACCACGTCGACCGCGTCGACCGCGTCAACCGTGTCGAGCACGTCGGCCCCGACAGCCCCCTCGGTCCCAGCGCCTCGTCCCACCGCCTCCGCCGCCTCCGCCGCGGCCGAAGCCACCGAGAGCACCGTCCCCTCCACCGGATGCGCCACGGCCTGCCGGGCGGAGTCGGCCGCGCGTCGCAGGGCGAGACGGAGGCCCGCGCCGTCGGTGTGAGCGGTCTCACTGTCGGCGGCGAGCACCTGGGACATGCCCCGCAGCAGCTGCGCGAGGATCGTCCCGGAGTTCCCGCGGGCGCCTATCAGCGCGCCGTGCGCCATCGCGCGGGCGGCGTCGGCCAGCGCGGGCCTGTCCTCGTCGTAGGCGGCGAACACCGCTTCCACGGCCGCGGCGGCGGACTCCATGGTCAGGTAGAGGTTCGTGCCGGTGTCCCCGTCGGCGACGGGGTAGACGTTGATCGCGTCGATCTCCTCGCGCGCGCGACCCAGCGCCGTCAGCGCGAGGCCGCACCAGGTGCGTACCGCGAGAGCATCGAAGAATGTCTGCGGCACCTGCGCCACCTGCGCCTCCTTGAGCTGCCTGGACTGGCACGCAGCGTAGACCCCGGAGCGGTGTCCGCCGGAAGAGGGCCGGGAGCAGGCCCCTGAGCAGCCATGGTAGTTTCGTTCTACTGGCGCAGTCGTTGTATGCTGCTCCGGTTGCCCGATCCACATCGGGCCATTCCCCTGGCAGCGCCACTCAGATCTCTGATCCTACGATCTCGATCCCGGCCCGCCGGGATCCAACCGTAAGTGCATCTGAAGTCTTTGGAGTGACCCGTGGCTGCCAACTGCGACGTCTGCGGCAAGGGGCCGGGCTTCGGCAACAACATCTCGCACTCGCACCGCCGTACGTCCCGTCGCTGGAACCCCAACATCCAGCGCGTCCGTACCGTGGTCGGCGGGACGCCGAAGCGCGTGAACGCTTGCACCTCGTGCATCAAGGCCGGCAAGGTCTCGCGCTGACGCACAGCTAAGCGCGCGGCCACTGCTGGTTCGCTGCATCTAGCCGGTCCACCTCAGGGTGGGCCGGCTTTTTGCCGTACCCACGTGCTAGCCGTACCCACGTGCTAGCCGCACCCACGTACTAGCCGCACCCGCGCATGAGCCGTACCCACGTACTAGCGGAACCGCCACCCATGATCGACAGGGCCGATCCCGCCCCCCAGCGCGAACCCGCCCTTGATCGCCCCGGTGACGTACTCCTTGGCCGCCGCCACCGCCTCCGGCACGGACGACCCCTTCGCGAGCTGCGCCGCGATCGCCGACGCGAGAGTGCAGCCCGTGCCGTGCGTGTGCCGGTTGTCGAACCGCTCAGCACGCAGCCAGTGTTCCTCGGACCCGTCGGTGAGCAGGTCGACGGCGTCGCCGGGGAGATGGCCCCCCTTGATCAGCGCCCACTTCGGCCCGTACGACAGGACGGCCGCCGCGGCCCGCCGGAGGTCCTCCTCGGCCTCCACCCGGACGCCGGTGAGTTGGGCCACCTCGTCCAGGTTGGGCGTCGCGACCGTGGCGACCGGCAGCAGCCCGGTCCGTACGGAGTCCAGCGCGGAGTCGGCCAGCAGCGAGTCCCCGTGCTTGGAGATGCCGACCGGGTCGACGACGGCCGGAGCGTCCGTCCCGCCGATCAACTCGGCCACCGCCTCGACGAGTTCGGCCGAGGCGAGCATCCCGGTCTTCACCGCCTGGACGCCGATGTCGTCGACGACGCTGCGGTACTGGGCCCGCACCGCCTCCACCGGCAGCGGCCAAGCCCCTTGCACGCCGAGGGAGTTCTGCGCGGTGACGGCCGTGACGACGCTCATGCCGTGCACACCGAGCGCGAGCATCGTCTTCAGGTCGGCCTGGATCCCGGCTCCACCACCGGAGTCGGAGCCGGCCACCGTGAGAACCCTCGGCTTCACGACTCGATGTCCCCGAAGTGGTCCCAGCCGCCCTTGCTCGTCCACGGCGCCCCGTCGACCGTCACCTGGGGCAGCGCCGAGGGGTTGAGGACCTCGCCGATGACCTTCCAGCGGGCGGGAAGCTTCACGTCCGGCGGGAAGGTCGCCACGATCGCGTGGTCCTCTCCCCCGGTGAGCACCCACTGCATGGGGTCGACGCCGACGGCCTGCCCGATGTCGTTCATCTGGGACGGGATGTCGATCGCGCCGGAACGGATGTCGATGCGGACCTTGCTGGCCTCGGCGATGTGCCCGAGGTCGGCGATCAGCCCGTCGCTCACATCGCACATGGCCGTCGCGCCGAGCCCCGCCGCCGCCGGACCCGCGTGGTACGGCGGCTCCGGGCGCCGGTGCGCCTCCACGAACGCGCGCGGCGAACGGAACCCGCGCGACAGCACCGCGTACCCGGCCGCGGACCAGCCCAGCCAGCCGGTCACCGCGACCAGGTCACCGGGCTGTGCGCCGCCGCGGGTCACGGGCTCCTGGTTGCGCAGATCGCCGAGCGCGGTGATGGACACCATGATCGTGTCGCCTCGTACGACATCGCCGCCCACCACCGACGCGCCCGCCACCTGGCACTCGTCGCGCAGTCCGTCCATCAGTTCCGAGGGCCAGGTGACCGGGAGTTCGGCGGGGACGACCAGGCCGAGCAACAGGGCCGTCGGTACGGCGCCCATGGCGGCGATGTCCGCGAGGTTCTGGGCGGCGGCCTTGCGGCCGACGTCGTACGCCGTGGACCAGTCGCGGCGGAAGTGCCGTCCCTCCAGGAGGATGTCGGTGCTGGCCACGACCCGGCGGTCGGGAGCGGCCACCACCGCGGCGTCGTCGCCGGGGCCGACCCGGACCGACGGGGTGGTGGTGAGACGGGAGGTGAGCTCCCTGATGAGCCCGAACTCCCCGAGCTCACCAACAGTGCCCTTCATTGCCCTTTCGCCCCTTCTGTCCCTTGCTGTGCCCGGTCGCGCGTGACCAGTGTCCTCGATACGGTCGAAGAGACCGTCAACTTGTGTCATGCCTGCACCCCGGCGCGGAGGCCGTGGGCCGCGCAGGTCTCCCCGCGGCGAGCGGCGACGCGATACCGTGGCGTTCCTTTTCCCCACATGATCCTCGTGGCCGCCCTGGAGGTTCCGTGGTACAGGCGTACATCCTGATCCAGACGGAGGTCGGCAAAGCGTCGACCGTCGCCGAGACGATCAGCAAGATTCCTGGGGTGATCCAGGCCGAGGACGTGACAGGACCTTATGACGTGATCGTGCGGGCACAGGCCGACACCGTGGACGACCTGGGCCGGATGGTGGTCGCGAAGGTCCAGCAAGTGGACGGCATCACCCGTACCCTGACCTGCCCGGTCGTACATCTGTAGCCCCCGTCTACCCTTGGCCGGTGAACTTCTTCCGGCACCGGCACCGCACTGTCCTCGGGCTGCCCGCCCTGGCCCTGCTGATCGTCACCACAGGGTGCTCCTCAGCAGACGACAGTGACTCGGTGCCGGTTCCCAGCCCTGCGGCGAAGGTCGCGAAGCTGTGCCGAAACCTGGACAGTGTGCTGCCGGACAAGGTCGACGGTCTCGACCGGCACGATCCCGAGCCCGCGTCCACGCTGACAGCGGGCTGGGGAAGCCCGGCGATCATACTGCGCTGCGGTGTCACCCGGCCGCCGAAGATGGTCGACCCCAAGGTGGCGACCGGGAGCGACCCCGAGGCGATAGCGGGCGAGGTGAACGGGGTGGAGTGGCTCATGGAGAAGCAGGACGACGGTTCGACCCGCTTCACCACGGCCAACCGCCAGGCGTACGTCGAGGTGACGGTGCCGAAGGGGCGGGACACCGCGGGGATGCTGACCGACATGGCCTCGTCGGTCAAGAAGGCGATCCCCTTCGGCAAGTGAGCCGTAGGGCGTTACCGCAGTCCCGTCGACCGCCGCAGCGCCGCCTGGATCAGCCGGTCCACCAGCTCCGGGTAGCTGATCCCGCTCGCCTGCCACATCTGCGGGTACATCGAGATCGGGGTGAAGCCCGGCATCGTGTTGATCTCGTTGATCACGAACTCCCCGTCCTCGGTGAGGAAGAAGTCCGCGCGGACCAGGCCCTCGCAGGAGGCCGCCTCGAAGGCGTCCACCGCGAGCCGCTGGACCTCGGCCGTCTCCTCCGGCATCAGTGGCGCCGGGACGAGGCCGGGGGTCGAGTCGATGTACTTCGCCTCGAAGTCGTAGTACGCGTGGGTGTCCGGCGGCGGAATCTCCGCGGGCACCGAGGCACGCGGGCCGTCCTCGAACTCCAGCACCCCGCACTCGATCTCCCGGCCGCGCAGCGCCGCCTCGACGAGGATCTTCGGGTCGTGCCGCTGGGCCTCGGCGATCGCCTCGTCGAGTCCGGACGGGTCGTCGACCTTGGTGATGCCGATCGAGGAGCCCGCGCGCGCGGGCTTCACGAACAGCGGCCAGCCGTGCTCACCGGCCAGCTCGACGATCTTCTTGCGGGCGGCCGACTCGTCCCGCTCCCACTCGCGGGGCCGGATCACGACGTACGGGCCGACCTTGAGCCCGAAGGAGGTGAACACCCGCTTCATGTACTCCTTGTCCTGGCCGACGGCCGAGGCGAGGACGCCCGAGCCGACGTACGGGACACCGGAGAGCTCCAGGAGGCCCTGGAGGGTGCCGTCCTCGCCATAGGGGCCGTGCAGGACGGGGAAGACGACGTCGACCTCACCGAGCGCCTTGGGCACCGATCCGGGCTCGCTGTAGACGACTTCGCGGTTCGCGGGGTCGACCGGGAGCACCACTCCGCCCTCGTGCGACTCGGCGAGCTCCTCGACGTTGGGCGTACGGCGCTCGGTGATCGCCATCCGGTCCGGTTCGTCGGCGGTGAGGGCCCAGCGGCCGTCCTGGGTGATGCCGATCGGCAGGACGTCGTACTTGGTCCGGTCGATGGACTTCAGGACGGCGCCCGCAGTGACCACGGAGATCCCGTGTTCGGAGCTGCGCCCGCCGAACACGACGGCCACGCGCGGCTTGCGAGGCGGCTGCTCAGGGCTCTGGGGGAGGTTCTCGGTGCTCATATCGCGTTGAGAGTACCCGTTGGTAGAGCCCCGATACAGCGTGCCTTGACCTGCGCCGCCAAGCGTCGCTCAGCGTCGTTCGGGCTTTGCGCTGCGCGACATCAGCTCCTTGACGGCGACCACCGGAGGCTTGCCCTCGTGCACGATCGCGACGACCGTCTCGGTGATCGGCATGTCGACGCCGTGCCGGCGGGCCAGATCCAGCACGGACTCACAGGACTTGACGCCCTCGGCGGTCTGCTTGGTGACCGCGATGGTCTCCTGGAGGGTCATGCCCTTGCCGAGGTTGGTGCCGAAGGTGTGGTTGCGGGACAGCGGCGAGGAGCAGGTCGCCACCAGGTCACCCAGCCCCGCGAGTCCGGCGAACGTGAGCGGGTCGGCGCCGAGCGCGACACCGAGCCGTGCGGTCTCCGCGAGGCCGCGCGTGATGAGCGAGCCCTTGGCGTTGTCGCCGAGCCCCATGCCGTCCGCGATGCCGACGGCGAGCCCGATGACGTTCTTCACCGCGCCGCCGAGCTCACAGCCCACCACGTCCGTCTCGGTGTACGGCCTGAAGTAGGGCGTGTGGCAAGCCGACTGGAGTTTCTGCGCGACCGCCTCGTCGGTACACGCGACCACCGCGGCGGCCGGCATCCGGGAGGCGATCTCCCGCGCGAGGTTGGGTCCGGTGACGACGGCGATACGGTCCTGGCCGACCTTGGCGACGTCCTCGATCACCTCGCTCATCCGCATGGCGGAGCCGAGTTCGACGCCCTTCATGAGCGATACGAGGACCGTGCCGGGCGCGAGCACGGGCACCCACTCGGCGAGGTTTCCGCGCAACGTCTGCGAGGGGACGGCGAGTACGGTGAAGTCGGCGTCGCGCGCGGCCTTGGCGGGATCCGTCGTCGCCCGCAGATTCACGGGGAGTTCGACGCCGGGAAGGTAGTCGGGGTTCGTGTGCGTGGAGTTGACCGCTTCCGCGAGTTCGGCGCGGCGGCCCCACAGGGTGACCTCGCAGCCCGCGTCGGCGAGCACCATGCCGAAAGCGGTGCCCCATGAACCCGTGCCGAAGACGGCCGCTTTGACGGGCTTGCTCACTTCGCGCTCTCCCCTTCGAGACCGGTCTCCGCCTGGCTCCGGCGCCGCTGCTCGATCCGCTCCTGACGCGGGTCGTAGGGCGTCGCGGGCGCCTTCTCGCCGCGGATCTCCTCCAGCTGGCGGGTGACGGCGGCCATGATGACCTCGGTGGCCTCCTTCAGCAGGTCCGGGGTCATCTCCTTGTCGTAGAAGCGGGAGAGGTCCACGGGCGGGCCCGCGAACACGTGCGACGTCTTGCGGGGACGGACGTTGAGCTTCTTGGCGTACGGCGGCAGCAGTTCGTTGGCGCCCCACTGCGCGACCGGGATCACCGGGCACTTGGTCTGCAGGGCCACACGCGCGGCGCCGGTCTTGGCGGTCATGGGCCACTGGTCGGGGTCCCGGGTGATGGTGCCCTCGGGATAGAAGACGACGCACTCGCCGCGCTCCACGGCGTCGATCGCGGCCCGGAAGGCGCTCAGCGCGTCCGTGGTCTCGCGGTAGACGGGGATCTGCCCGGTGCCACGCATCATGGTCCCGACGAATCCCTTCTTGAAAAGACCGCTCTTCGCGAGGAATCGCGGAACACGGCCGGTGTTGTACTGAAAGTGTGCGTAGGCGAAGGGATCGACGTGCGAATTGTGGTTCACCGCGGTGATAAATCCGCCGTCGGCCGGAATGTTCTCCATTCCGCGCCAGTCCCGCTTGATCAGAACCACCAGCGGCGGTTTGGCGATCACCGCTGCGAGGCGGTACCAGAAGCCGATTCTGCGGCGGGGCACGCGGACACCTTCCTCTAGGGCCTGAGGGCCGGACAAGTGTCGCCCCAGGCCGCCCGTCTGTCGAGAACACCGTACGCCTCGCCGCGACGACCGCCAGATGGGCCAGGTGACGGCTGAGTGACAATGCTCGCGACAAGAGAGGGACGGAACGCTCGTGCAGTGGACCTTGGTCATACCCCTGAAGCCCCTGGAGCGGGCCAAGAGCAGGCTGTCGGACACCGCGTCCGACGGTCTGCGTCCGGGCCTGGCCCTGGCCTTCGCCCAGGACACCGTGTCCGCCGCCCTGGCCTGCCCCGCGGTCGCCGATGTGGCAGTAGTCACGGACGATCCCAGGGCCGCCCGCGAGCTGACCGCCCTGGGCGCCCGAATCATCCCCGACACCCCCCGAGCAGGGCTGAACGCGGCTCTGGCTTACGGGGCGGGCATCGTACGGGCCGCACACCCGCAAACCCCGGCAGCGGCCCTGAACGCCGATCTGCCCGCGCTGCGTCCCCTGGAATTGGCCCGGGTACTCGATGCGGCAGCGGAATTCCCGCGCGCTTTTCTTCCGGACGCGGCAGCAATCGGCACGACACTGCTGACGGCCCGGGCGGGCCAGGAATTGCGCCCGGCTTTCGGCACGGATTCCCGGGCCAGGCATCGGGCCTCGGGCGCGGTGGAACTGTGTCTGGCGGGAGTGGATTCGGTACGCCAGGACGTGGACACCGGCGAGGACCTGCGGGCGGCGCTGGCACTGGGGGTGGGGCCGCGTACGGGAGCGGCGGCGGCACAGCTCCTCGGCCCGGTCACCGGCCAGTAGGCTGCGGCCATGCAGGCGACCGCTTACACCTATGACGCCGTGACGCGCAGCGGCAGTGTGCTGCTCGACGACGGGACCCCGCTGCCCTTCGACGCTCCGGCGTTCGACGCGGGGGGCCTGCGGCTGTTGCGCCCCGGTCAGCGGGTCAGGATCGAGGTGGAGGGCTCCGCGGACACCGCCCGCATCACCCTGGTGACCCTCCAGACCTTCTGAACCGACCGTCCGCACCTTCTGGACCGGCCGTCCACGGACACGCCGCGGGCCGGACTCCGACGCGGAGTCCGGCCCGGCGCGTGAGTACCTCTGCGCCCCTACCTCTTGCGGGCGGTGGTCTTCTTGGCGGTGGTCTTGCGAGCCGTCGACTTCTTGGCGGGCGCCTTCTTGGCGGTCGCCTTCTTCGCCGGGGCCTTCTTGGCCGTCGCCTTCTTCGCGGTGGTCTTCTTCGCGGCGGTGGTCTTGGCGGCGCCCGTGGTCTTCTTGGCCGTCGTCTTCTTCGCCGTGGTCTTCTTCGCGGTCGCCGTGGTCTTCTTGGCGGTCGTCTTCTTCGCGGTGGTCTTCTTCGCCGCGGCCGTCGCCTTCTTCGCCGGGGCGGCCTTCTTGGCGGCGGCCTTCTTGACCGTCGCCGCGGCACCACCGGTCAGGCTGCCCTTGGGCGCCTTCTTGACGGCGACCTCGCCACCGCGCGGGAGCTTCTTCGAGCCGCTCACCAGGTCCTTGAAGCCCTGGCCCGCACGGAAGCGGGGAACGGAGGTCTTCTTGACCCGAACCCGCTCGCCCGTCTGGGGGTTGCGGGCGTACCGGGCCGGACGGTCGACCTTCTCGAACGAACCGAAGCCGGTGACCGAGACACGGTCCCCGCCGACGACCGCACGGACGATGGCGTCCAGGACCGCGTCGACCGCGTCGGCGGCCTGCTGACGGCCACCGACCTTGTCGGCAATCGCTTCTACGAGCTGCGCCTTGTTCACGTCTTCCCCTTCGGAGACATTGCCAGAACGAAAGTGTTCAAGCTTTTTCGCACGTTAGGCAGATATATACCGCAAATCAAACACGAAACGGGCTTATCACCCTTGTGCCGCAACGGGTTCGGCTCTCTCGGACTTGTTCAGCGTTCCTCTTCGGGGAATCGACCCGCGTCGAGGTCCGCCTCGAAGGCCTCCAGACGCCTTGCCGCATCGGCGAGATCGTGCTTGGCCGCGGCCGTAATGACCAGCAGCTTCCGGGTCAGCGCCATCCGTACGCCCTCCGGGACTTGCAGTGCGCGCACTCTTGCGTGCGCTTCCTTGAGTTGGTCCGCGACTGCCGCATAGAGCTGGAGTTGGCCGTCGTGTTCCATGCACAGATTGTGCCATCTGGGGCGAGTTGTCGCCCGCTCAGGGTGCAACTGCGCCCTCGAACGGCCTTCCGCGCCTGTGCGGAAGTTACGGCTGCACATATCGCGTACCCCGGCAACACCCCACCTAACGTGGGAAGTTGACGACGGTCACGCGCGGTCGCAGGGCCGTTCGGGTACAGACACAGCCGTACCCCCGATCGGGCTGATCGGGGGTACGGCGGGGGCGCTGCGATGGCCGAAAGTCGACCTGTTCAGTTGCTTCGCGGGAAGGACCGGGAAGGGCGCGGTCAGATCTGGAGCGTCCGCGGCTTGTACGAGGGCCGCTTGGCCTCGTACGCGGCGATGTCGGCCTCGTTCTGGAGGGTGATGGAGATGTCGTCCAGCCCGTTCAGCAGCCGCCAGCGGGAGTTCTCGTCCAGTTCGAAGCTCGCGGTGATGCCCTCGGCGCGCACCTCGCGGCTCTCCAGGTCGACCGTGACCTCGGCTTCGGGGTCCGCCTCGGTCAGCTCCCAGAGCGCGTCCACGATCTTCTGGTCCAGAACCACCGTGAGCAGGCCGTTCTTGAGCGAGTTGCCGCGGAAGATGTCGGCGAACCGGGAGGAGATGACGGCCTTGAAGCCGTAGTTCTGCAGCGCCCAGACCGCGTGCTCACGGGAGGAGCCCGTGCCGAAGTCGGGGCCGGCGACCAGGACCGTGGCGCCCTTGCGCTCGGGCTGGTTGAGGATGAATTTCTCGTCCTTGCGCCAGGCCTCGAACAGACCGTCCTCGAAACCGTCCCGAGTCACCTTCTTGAGCCAGTGAGCAGGGATGATCTGGTCGGTGTCGACGTTGGAGCGGCGCAGCGGAACGGCCCGGCCGGTGTGCTTGGTGAATGCTTCCATGACTGATCAGACTCCAGCGGCGACAGGGGCGTCGGACAGGTCGGCGGGCGAGGCCAGGTGGCCCAGCACGGCGGTCGCGGCGGCGACCTGCGGCGAGACCAGGTGTGTACGGCCGCCCTTGCCCTGCCGGCCCTCGAAGTTGCGGTTGGAGGTGGACGCGGAGCGCTCACCCGGGGCCAGCTGGTCGGGGTTCATACCCAGACACATCGAGCAGCCCGCGTGCCGCCATTCGGCGCCGGCCTCCTTGAAGACGACGTCCAGACCCTCGGAGACGGCCTGCAGACCGACCCGCGCGGAGCCGGGGACGACCAGCATCCGTACGCCGTCGGCGACTTTGCGGCCCTTGACGAGCTCGGCGGCCGCACGCAGGTCCTCGATACGGCCGTTGGTGCACGAACCTACGAAGACGGTGTCCACCTTGATGGAGCGCAGCGGCTGACCGGCCTCCAACCCCATGTATTCCAGGGCCTTTTCGGCGGCGAGGCGCTCCGATGCGTCTTCGTACGAAGCGGGATCGGGGACGTTCGCCGAAAGGGGCGCGCCCTGGCCGGGGTTGGTGCCCCAGGTGACGAACGGCGACAGCGAGGCGGCGTCGATGACGACCTCGGCGTCGAACTCGGCGTCCTCGTCCGTCTTCAGCGTCTTCCAGTACGCGACGGCCGCGTCCCAGTCCTCGCCCTTGGGGGCGTGCGGACGGCCCTCCAGGTAGTCGAAGGTGGTCTGGTCGGGGGCGATCATGCCCGCGCGGGCACCGGCCTCGATCGACATGTTGCAGATCGTCATGCGGGCCTCCATCGAGAGCTTCTCGATGGCGGAGCCGCGGTACTCCAGGACGTAGCCCTGGCCGCCGCCGGTGCCGATCTTGGCGATGATCGCCAGGATCAGGTCCTTGGCGGTGACGCCGTCGGGCAGTTCACCGTCGACCGTGATGGCCATGGTCTTCGGGCGGACCAGCGGCAGCGTCTGGGTGGCCAGCACATGCTCGACCTGGGAGGTGCCGATGCCGAACGCCAGACCGCCGAAGGCGCCGTGGGTGGAGGTGTGGGAGTCGCCGCAGACGACCGTCATACCGGGCTGGGTCAGACCCAGCTGCGGGCCCACGACGTGCACGACGCCCTGCTCGACGTCGCCCAGCGGGTGCAGGCGCACCCCGAACTCGGCGGCGTTCTTGCGCAGCGTCTCCAGCTGGATGCGGGAGACCGGGTCGGCGATGGGCTTGTCGATGTCGAGGGTCGGGGTGTTGTGGTCCTCGGTGGCGATGGTCAGGTCGAGCCTGCGCACCTGGCGACCGCTCTTGCGCAGCCCGTCGAAGGCCTGCGGGCTGGTCACCTCGTGCAGCAGGTGCAGATCGATGAAGAGGAGGTCGGGCTCGCCCTCGGCGCGCCGGACGACATGGTCGTCCCAGACCTTCTCCGCGAGTGTCCTACCCATCGCTTTCCCTCCGGCCGGCATGTGGTGCGCCGGCCCAACTAGAGATCTTCAGGAAGCAGCGCCCGTGCCCCTGGATTCCCGGGCAGCCGCCGCCGGGCCCGTTTGGTCCGCGGGCCGCTGTGTATCCAAGGGTTGCGCGTCTCACGAAAAAAGGAACTTGCGTTTCACAGAGTGAGACATGAGTATCGTTGCATGGACAACAGTAGCGGCGTCGGCGTTCTGGACAAGGCAGCCCTTGTCCTGAGCGCACTGGAGTCCGGTCCGGCCACCCTCGCGGGCTTGGTCGCGGCGACCGGACTGGCACGACCCACGGCCCACCGGCTGGCCGTGGCCTTGGAACACCACCGTATGGTGGCGCGCGACATGCAGGGTCGATTCATCCTCGGCCCTCGCTTGGCCGAGCTGGCCGCGGCCGCGGGTGAGGACCGCCTCCTCGCCACCGCGGGCCCGGTGCTCACGCATCTCCGCGATGTCACCGGCGAGAGCGCGCAGCTCTACCGCCGCCAGGGCGACATGCGCATCTGCGTCGCCGCGGCGGAGCGGCTGTCCGGCCTTCGGGACACCGTCCCGGTCGGTTCGACGCTCACCATGAAGGCCGGCTCCTCGGCCCAGATCCTGATGGCCTGGGAGGAGCCCGAGCGCCTGCACCGCGGCCTCCAGGGCGCCCGCTTCACGGCCACCGCGCTCTCCGGCGTACGACGCCGGGGCTGGGCCCAGTCCATCGGCGAGCGCGAGCCGGGCGTCGCGTCCGTCTCCGCGCCCGTGCGCGGCCCCTCCAACCGCGTGGTGGCCGCCGTGTCGGTCTCCGGCCCCATCGAGCGCCTCACGCGCCACCCGGGCCGTATGCACGCCCAGGCGGTCATCGACGCCGCCGCCCGCCTCTCCGAGGCCCTGCGCCGCACCGGCTGACACCCCGGGAGCGACAGCGGGAGACGACAGCGGGGAGGACCTGCCCCAACGCCGCGGCAGGCCCTCCCCGTCCCCCGGTCCCCCCGTCACCTGGCTTCTTCGGCCACCTTCGCCTTCGCCGAACGGTGCGCGAACCGGTCCTTCCCGGTCCGCCCGCGCCGCTCCAGCGGTATCTGCCCGTGCGCTGCCGCCAGCCCGAAGGCCGGCATGTCGGCGTAGATCGACTCGTACGATCCCTCGGGCACCACGTAGGTCTCGTGCCACAGCCCGACATGCTGCCTGGCCTTCCCGGCCTTCTCCTTGCGGTTGATGATCTGCCACGCCCGCCGGTGGAACATGTCCGGCGCCTGCGCGTACTCGTAGAGCTTCTCCTTGGCCTGCCAGTACTGGACGACGTAGTACGTCCGCGGGCTCGCCGTCAGCAGGACATGGCCCAGCAGGCCTCGCTCGGGCGCCTTCTGCAGTTCGCGCAGCATCCTCGGCATGGCCAGCAGGACCGGGAACCAGTGGTGCACCGCCCAGAAGTGGTTGATCCGCATGCCGATCAGCAGGACGACCACATCGCCCTCGGTGTCGGCGGTGGTGCGCCCCGGTGCCGGCTTGGCGAACATGACGAGCCCCCCGTTTCCCCTGTCGGATAGCGGAACTATCCTTGCGAGTGGTGCTTGGATAGTGGCACTCCCCAATGAAGGGCGCAAGACATGCGGCTGGCCGAACTGAGCGAGCGCAGTGGGGTGTCCACCGCGACGATCAAGTACTACCTGCGCGAAGGGCTGTTGACCCCCGGCCGCCAGATCAACGCGACCACGGCCGAGTACGACGAGGAGCACCTGCGCCGGCTGAAGCTGATCCGCGCGATGATCCAGGTCGGCCGGGTGCCGGTGGCGACGGTCCGGGAGGTGCTGGGCCATGTCGACGACGACTCGCTTCCCCGCGCGACGCGACTGGGGGCGGCGGTCTGGGCGATGCCGCAGGTGCCGGAGCCGGACGCGGACGACGAGTTCGTACAGGGCGCCCGGGTCGCGATGGAGGAGTTGCTGCGGACGCTGGGGTGGTCCAACGCCCTGGCCATGACGACGGTCTCGCCCTCCTTCCGCTCCCTCGTGGTCGCGGCGGCCGCACTGCGCCGGCTCGGCTACGACTGGGCCCCCGAGACCCTCGTCCCCTATGCCCGGCTGATGCGCCAAGTCGCGGAGCTGGACATGGAGTTCATGGAGTCGCATGTCTCGGAGGCCGAGAAGGCGGAGGTGGCGGTGCTGGGTGTGGTGCTCGTCGAGCCGATGCTGCGGGCGCTGCACCGGCTGGCACAGGAGGAGGAGTCGACGCGGCGATACGGCTTCGAGTGAGCAACGCGAAAGGCCCTCCACCGAAGTGGAGGGCCTTCACTGTGTACCCCCGACCGGATTCGAACCGGCGCTACCGCCTTGAGAGGGCGGCGTGCTAGGCCGCTACACAACGGGGGCGTGGAGCCTGCTGGCGTTCAGTACTGCACCGCCGCAGGTCCGAGCTGGTCTACCTGGACTCGAACCAAGACTAACTGAACCAGAATCAGTCGTGCTGCCAATTACACCATAGACCAATGTGGTTTAGACCAGTCAGTACCCCCGACCGGATTCGAACCGGCGCTACCGCCTTGAGAGGGCGGCGTGCTAGGCCGCTACACAACGGGGGCCCTAGCGATCCTGCATCGATGATGGTGGGAGCTACCCGAACCACCTTCGCGGGAAGGATCTGTACCCCCGACCGGATTCGAACCGGCGCTACTGCCTTGAGAGGGCAGCGTGCTAGGCCGCTACACAACGGGGGCTTTGCAGATGCTGTGTTTAATTCAAAGCGTCTGCGAGCTGGCCTACCTGGACTCGAACCAAGACTAACTGAACCAGAATCAGTCGTGCTGCCAATTACACCATAGGCCACTGGAACGCAAGCCCCGAGGGGGATCTTGTTCTAGTTTCACGCTGTGGGTTTCCGGCCTCTCGGCCCGCTCCCCTCGGCGCAGGAAGAACATTACCCGAAGGTGGACGGGGCTCCAAAACGGGTATCCGCGCCGAGGATCGCAGGGAGTTCGGCGAGGGTGGCGATCCGCTGCAGGCCGACGGGTGCGTCGCTCGTCGCGTACACGCCGTCACGATCGATCCAGAACGAGTGCAGGCCCGCCTCGGCGGCACCCCGACCGTCGATCTCCGGGTGGTCCCCGACGTAGGCCACCTGCTCCGGGGCGAGGTCCAGCGCCTCGCAGGCCGCGTGGAAGGCCCCGGCCTCGGGCTTGGAGACACCGAGTTCCGCCGCGCACAGAACGACCTCGAACCGGTCGTACACACCGAGGGCGCGCAGCTTGCGGTCCTGCACGTGGATGCTGGAGTTGGAGAGCACGGCGTGCCGGTGACTGAGGGCGAGGGCATCGAGCACCGGCAGCACGTCCGGGAAGAGCTCCCAGACGGTCTCGTAATGCGCGACGTACCGCTGGAACCAGGCGTCGGCCTCGGCGTCGGTCAGCTCCTCCCCCAGGAACACCCGCACCCGGTCCCGCCGCTGCTCCTGGAAGTCGACCTCGCCGGCCGAGAAGCGCGCCCACTGGGCGTCGGTGACCTCCCGCCAGCGCACGATGGCCTGCTCGACGCTCTCGTACCCGGCCAGCAGCCCCTCGGCCGCCAGATGCAACCGCATCCCGGCCCGGTCGGCGCCGGTGTAGTCGAAGAGGGTGTCGTCCACGTCCCAGACCACGGCACGGATGCTCATGATCCGACGGTAACCCGGTGCCCCGGGGCGCGTCCGGCGTTCGCGGCACGTCAGGAGGGATCGGGGGCGACGAAGAAGTCCGTGACGAAGCAGGCGACCTCACCGGTCGCGGTGCGGCCGACCCAAGTCGGGTAGAGCCCGTCACCCCAGCCGGAGGTGAAGGCCGCCAGGGTATGACCGGTGCGGGTGGACGTGACGAGGTGAGGGCCCTCCGACCAGTCACTGTTCTCGAAGGCGTCCCACAGCGGTCCCTCTTCCTCCTCGGTCTCGGGGAAGGACTGCTCGGCGGCGGCGTCGTAGAAGCAGCCGGTGCCGGCGTCGACGCCGTAGCCGAAGAACTCGTCGTCCTTGAGCTCGGCGGGGTCCTGGCCGGGAAGGAGGGCCAACTCCCAGGTGACGGTGGGTTCTTCGCGTATGACGAGGCGGGCCGCCGCAACCCGCCGGTGGGGGCGGGCGTCCGCGGGCTCGTCGGGGCGGGTGAGGGTGGCGACGGCCGCCTCGACGCGGTAGCGGCCGGGGGCGACGGTGACCGTGAACGGCTCGATGTCCCCGGAACCGAGGTAGACGAAGGGGTCGCAGGCGACGAGGTGCCCGGTGGGCAGGTCCAGCTGACCACCGTCTGCGATGTGGATCACGCCGGTGGTACCGGACTCGTAACTGAACGTGCTGCCCTGCGTGAACAGCCAGGTGTAGTCGCGAGGGGACATCGGCATGACGGCGCCTTTCCGGATCTTGGATGCGGTGAGCCGGAACAGTAGTGCGCGCCACTGACAACGACGTGTGAGGGGGCGGCGGCCACAGTGTGGCCGCCGCCCCCTCACACGCGTGTGGCGCCTACGCCGCCAGCCTCGCCAGCGCCGCGTCGATGCGGGCCAGCGTGGTCTCCTTGCCCAGGATCTCCAGGGACTCGAAGAGGGGGAGGCCGACGGTGCGGCCGGTGACGGCGACGCGGACCGGGGCCTGGGCCTTGCCGAGCTTGAGGCCGTGGGCCTCGCCTGCGGCCAGGACGGCCTCCTTGAGGGCCTCCGCCGAGGTCCAGTCCGCCGACTCCAGCTTCTCGCGGGCCGTCGTCAGGAGGGCGTCGCTGCCTTCCTTCATGGCCTTGGTCCAGCTCGGCTCGTCGAAGACCGGCTCCGGGAGGAACAGGAAGTCGACGTTGTCCGTGATCTCCGAGAGGACCTTGAGGCGGGTCTGGGCGTGCGGGGCGACCGCCTGCCACTTGGCCTCGTCGAAGTCCTCCGGGGCCCAGGGGGCGAAGGGGGCCTTGAGCCACGGGGCGCAGCGCTCCGTGAAGTCCTTCACATCGAGCATGCGGATGTGGTCGCCGTTGATCGACTCGCACTTCTTGAGATCGAAGCGGGCCGGGTTGGGCTGGACGTCCGCGATGTCGAAGGCCGCGATCATCTCGTCGATGGTGAAGATGTCCTGGTCCGCGGAGAGCGACCAGCCGAGGAGGGAGAGGTAGTTGAGCAGGCCCTCGGGCAGGAAGCCGCGCTCGCGGTAGAGGTTGAGCGAGGACTGCGGGTCGCGCTTGGAGAGCTTCTTGTTGCCCTCGCCCATGACGTACGGCAAGTGACCGAACTGCGGGGTGCCCTTGGCGATGCCGAGCTCGATCAGCGCCTTGTACAGGGCGATCTGACGGGGCGTCGAGGAGAGCAGGTCCTCGCCGCGCAGGACGTGGGTGATCTCCATCAGGGCGTCGTCGACGGGGTTCACGAGCGTGTAGAGGGGCGCCCCGTTGGCTCGTACGATCCCGTAGTCCGGGACGTTCTCCGGGGTGAACGTCAGTTCGCCGCGGACCAGGTCCGTGAAGGTGATCGTCTCGTCGGGCATGCGGAAGCGGACGATCGGCTCGCGGCCCTCGGCCCGGTAGGCCTCCACCTGCTCGGCGCTCAGGTCGCGGCAGTGGCCGTCGTAGCCGGACGGCTTGCCGGCGGCGCGGGCGGCCTCGCGGCGCTCGTCCAGCTCGGCCTGGGAGCAGTAGCAGTGGTACGCGTGACCGGCGTCCAGGAGCTTGGCCGCGACGTCCTTGTAGAGGTCCATGCGCTGCGACTGGCGGTAGGGCGCGTGCGGGCCGCCGACCTCGGGGCCCTCGTCCCAGTCGAAGCCCAGCCAGCGCATCGAGTCGAGCAGCTGGTCGTACGACTCCTCGGAGTCGCGGGCCGCGTCGGTGTCCTCGATGCGGAAGACGAGCGTGCCCTGGTGGTGCCGGGCGAACGCCCAGTTGAACAGGGCGGTGCGGACCAGGCCCACATGGGGGTTACCGGTGGGCGAGGGGCAGAAACGTACGCGGACGGGTGCGCTAGCCACGCTTGACAACCTTGTTGGTGAGAGTGCCGATGCCTTCGATGGTGACGGCGACCTCGTCGCCGACGGTGAGCGGTCCGACGCCTGCCGGGGTGCCCGTGAGGATGACGTCGCCGGGGAGCAGCGTCATGGCCTCGGAGATGTTGACGATCAGATCCTCGATCGGGTGGATCATCTCGCTGGTACGGCCGAGCTGGCGCTGCTGGCCGTTGACCGTGAGCTGGACGACGAGGTCGCTCGGGTCGAGGTCGGTCTCCACCCAGGGGCCGAGCGGGCAGGAGGTGTCGAAGCCCTTGGCCCGGGCCCACTGCTTCTCGCGCTTCTGGACGTCGCGCGCGGTGATGTCGTTGGCGCAGGTGTAGCCGAGGATGACGTCCTTGACGCGCTCGCGCGGGACCTCGCGGCACATCCGGCCGATCACCACGGCGAGCTCGGCCTCGTGGTGAAGTTCCTCGGAGAAGGACGGGTACTGGATCTCGTCGCCGGGGCCGATCACCGAGGTGGACGGCTTGAAGAAGGCGAACGGGGCGTCGGGGACCTCGTTGCCGAGTTCGCGGGCGTGCTCCGCGTAGTTGCGGCCGTAGGCCACGACCTTGTTGGGGAGCACCGGCGGCAGCAGCCGGACCTTGCTCAGCGGGACCTTCGTACCGGAGAGTTCGAAGTCGGCGAACGGGATGCCCTTGATGATGTCGAGGACGAGCTCGTCCGGCTTGTCGCCCTCGACCGCGCCGAAGGCGACGTTCCCGTCGATGGAGAATCTGGCGATGCGCACGGGATTCCTGCGCCCCTCACTGAGCTGGCTGGAGTCTGACGCTCCAGGCTAACGCGGCAAGGGGCGGGCACCTCGCGTATTACGCGGGTGCCCCGGGTCGTACGGCCGTGATCTACTCGGCGGCGGCGGTGACCGGAACGTCCATGAGGACCGTGCGGCGCGGGTTGGCGGTCTGGGCCGGGAGGTCGGCGGAGTGCTCCGGGAGCTCCGGGGTCTGCAGGTCGTCGGCGTCCTCGAGGTGCGCCAGCGTCGTGCGCCGCGGGTTGGCCATGTTGCGGAACATCATCGTCGTCTTCACGGTTGTACTGGGCCCCGTCGTGAGTGAGTTGGCAGTTTCCTACGTGTTGTAAAGCGTCAGGCTAAACATGCAATTCCCTCAGGAAGCCGGGAAGACCCCTTGATCCGCGTGTGAGTTTGCTCACCACCTCAGGGGCAAACCGGTCAATCCGGGCTCGCAACTCACCCCAACGAAACGGACATTGACCCCCTGAAGCCATCATTCCGCTCCTGATCATGGCGACTGGGACACCCCTCGCATCGCAGCGATCCGTTGACATAAGTCCGTTATGGGTGAGATCACTTTCTACGTCCGGTAACCCTTCACTCACGTGCTGTCACCTAGGTCACGGCTCGGCCTACGGCCCTTGTTGGAGATCCTGCACTGTGCTGGAATCTCACGGACCGCCGCAGGATCGAGCCGGCGCACAGGGGGCGCACCGCGCGCCGAGTGGCGGCGAGATAGGGGGAACCAGCGCCGGTCACTCACGACCATGGGGGGCGTAATTCAGGGCGCCCCCCAGTACGCCGACACCGTGTCCTTCCGTTCACGCGGAGGGGTGCCTGGTCCAGAGGTTGCGACGCTAGTGCAGGGACGTTTCAAGAGGGATGGCAGCGCTTCGGCGGAGCCGGAGCCGCACGGCGGGACTGGCCCCATGAAAGGCAGCTCCGCGCCCCAGCACGCCCAGAACCCGGCCGCGTCCGGCAACGGGGGCGAGCGCCCCGGTGCGCCGTCCTCCGGGCCGGCCGCCCCGCCGTTGAAGCCGCCGAAGGGCCCGAGCGGTCCCGGCTCGCGAATAGCGCTGCGCAACTGGCGTATCTCCACGCGTCTGGTCTCGCTGCTCGCGCTGCCCGTGGTCGCGGCCACCTCGCTGGGCGCGCTGCGCATCAGCGACAACCTGGACGACATCCAGCAGCTCGAGAACATGAAGCTGCTGACGGACATGACCAAGCAGGCCACCGCCCTGGCCGAGGCGCTCCAGAACGAGCGCGACCAGTCGGCCGGCCCGATGGCGCACGGCTCCAGCGCGAGCGACTACACGATCAAGGGTCTGCGCGACAAGACCGACCGCGCCCGCGAGGACTTCGTCGACTCCTCGGAGGAGATCGACACCGAGGGCGGCAGCCTCGAGGGCGTCCGCGACAACGTGGTGAACCTGGTCACCAACCTGCGCACCATCGAGTCGATCCGCAACGGCGCCTACTCGACCAAGGGCAACTCCACCCAGACGGTGGAGGCCTACCACCGCCTGATCGAGCAGCTGCTCGACCTCTCGCAGGACATGGCGCAGGCGACCAGCAACCCCGACATGATCCAGCGGACGCGTTCCCTGGCGGCCTTCTCCGCCGCCAAGGAGTACGCGTCCGTCCAGCGTGCCGTCCTGGCCGCGGCCCTGCCCGCGAACAAGACGCAGTTCGGCGACCTCTCCGAGAACGACCGGCTGTACGCGCAGTCGGCGCTCAGCAGCGAGGAGTCCGAGCTCAAGAGCTTCCAGTCCATCTACGGCGAGACGGCGGCCGTCGAGCTCCTGGAGCCCATCGGCGACCAGAACGCGACCATCCAGTCGACCGACACCTACGCCAGCCGCGCCCTGAGCTCCCAGAACGGCCTGGAGAACCTGGACAAGCGGTCGTACCAGGACTGGGTGGACGACAGCTCCACCAAGATCGACCAGATGAGCAAGATCGAGCTCACGCTGCTCGACCAGATGGAGCAGAAGGCCCGCGAGCTGCGCAACGAGTCGGAGCAGGAAGCCATCATCTCCGGTGCGCTGATCCTGCTCGTGCTCGGTATCTCGCTCGTCGGCGCCTTCGTCGTGGCCCGCTCCATGATCCGCTCGCTGCGCCGTCTGGAGGAGACCGCCACCAAGGTCGCCTCCGACCGGCTGCCCGAGCTGGTCAAGCAGCTGTCCGAGTCCGACCCGCAGGACGTCGACACGTCCGTGGAGTCGGTCGGTGTGCACTCCCGCGACGAGATCGGCAAGGTGGCCGCGGCCTTCGACGACGTGCACCGCGAGGCGGTCCGCCTCGCCGCCGAGCAGGCCCTTCTGCGGGGCAACGTCAACGCGATGTTCACCAACCTCTCGCGCCGCTCCCAGGGTCTTATCCAGCGTCAGCTCTCGCTCATCTCCGAGCTGGAGTCCCGTGAGGCCGACCCGGACCAGCTGTCCTCGCTGTTCAAGCTGGACCACCTCGCGACCCGTATGCGCCGGAACGGCGAAAACCTCCTGGTCCTCGCCGGTGAAGAGCCCGGCCGCCGCTGGACCCGCCCGGTCCCGCTGGTCGACGTGCTCCGCGCCGCGGCCTCCGAGGTGGAGCAGTACGAGCGCATCGAGCTGGCCGCCGTGCCGACCACCGAGGTCGCCGGCCGAGTCGTCAACGACCTCGTGCACCTCCTCGCCGAGCTGCTGGAGAACGCGACCTCGTTCTCCTCGCCGCAGACCAAGGTCAAGGTCACCGGTCACGCGCTGCCCGACGGCCGTGTCCTGATCGAGATCCACGACACCGGCATCGGCCTCTCCCCCGAGGACCTCGCGGCGATCAACGAGCGGCTCGCCTCGCCGCCCACCGTGGACGTCTCGGTCTCGCGCCGCATGGGTCTGTTCGTGGTCGGCCGGCTGTCCCAGCGCCACGGCATCCGCATCCAGCTCCGCCCGTCCGACTCCGGTGGTACGACCGCGCTGGTCATGCTGCCCGTCGATGTCGCCCAGGGCGGCAAGAAGCCGCAGCCGAAGCCCGGTCAGGGTGCCGGTGGCGGCGCCCCGTCCGCCGCGCAGGCGGCCGCCGGTGTGGCCGCGGCCCGTCGGGGCAACGGCCAGGGCGGCGGTCCCCTCGGGGCCGGTGCTCCCGCCGGTGGCGGCGGTGCCCTCGGCGCCGGTCCGCAGGCCGGTGGTCGGCTCGCCGCCGGTCAGGGTCCGCGGGCCGCACTCCCGGGCACGGGCAACGGTGGCCGTCCGGGTGCGCCCGGCGGTGCGCGTGGGCCCCAGGCTCCGCAGGGCCGGCCCGCCCCGGCCGGTGCGGGCGCCGGCTTCGGCGGCCAGGCTCCGGGTGCCCCGCAGGGTCTGCAGGCCGCCGGTACCGCAGCGCCGCAGGACGCCTTCGGCGGCACGCGCGGTCCGGTTCCGCCGCAGCAGCCCGCTCAGGGCGGCTCGGGCAATGAGCAGGGCGGTCGCCGTGGGCGGCTGCTCGGTGGCCGCGGCGGTCCGCGGGCCGAGCTGCCCGGCGGCAACCAGCAGCCCCGTACGCCCAGTTGGAGCGACGAGAACGCGCAGCCGCAGATCTCGCACACCTCCCTTGACACCCCGCGCGGCCACGACGAGGACCCCTCGCAGACCTCCCGTATGCCGCGGATCGACGACCGGCAGGGACCGGGCGCGACCACGGAGATGACGGCGATCCCGCGGGCCGGCGGTCCTCAGGGGCCCGGCGCCGTACCGGAGTTCCCGCGCCCCGACTTCGACGCGCCGCAGAACACGGGCCAGTTCGCCCGGCCGGGCACCGCACAGGACACCGGGCAGTTCGCCCGGCCCGGCGTGAACCCCGCCCAGGACCCTGGTCAGTTCGTCCGCCCCGACGTCTTCGGCACCGCGGGCCGCGACAACCCGTCCACCACGGGCCAGTTCCCGGCTCCGCAGGCCTACGACAACGGCTCCACCGGGCAGTTCCCGGCTCCGCCGCAGCCGTACGACAGCAGCTCCACCGGCCAGCACTCCCTGCCCGGCCGCCAGGCCCCGCAGAACACCGGCCAGTTCGAGCGGCCGCAGACGGGCGGCGGGCGCGGTCCGGCCGACTTCGGCACCCCGCGTCCCCCGGTCCCGCAGCGTCCGCAGCGGCCCGCCCGCCAGGAGCCCGAGGCACTGCCTCCGGCGCCCGGCGCGGGCGACGGACGTACGCCGCTGTACGACACGCTGGAGACCAACTGGTTCCACGGTCAGCAGGGACAGCAGGCGGACGGCCAGGCCCCGCAGCAGCCCCAGCAGGCTCCCGCGGTTCCAGCAGCTCCCCCGCAACGTCCCGCAGCCAACGCAGCCTGGCGCAGCTCGCCGAACGACGACCTCGTTCGGCAGGCGGAGCGCGTACGGCAGCCGGCCGCGGGCGGTGTCACCACCTCCGGTCTGCCGCGCCGGGTACCGCGGGCGAACCTCGTCCCGGGCACGGCTCAGCAGCAACAGCACCAATCCGGTCCGGCGGTCTCCCGTGCGCCTGATGACGTACGCGGCCGGCTGACCAATCTCCGTCGGGGTATCGCGCAAGGTCGTCAGGCCGGCAACGGCCAGACGGGCAGCTTCCCGAGCCCCACTCACCAGCAGGAGCGTTAGTTGAGCCAGATGAGCCAGGCGGCACAGAACCTCAACTGGTTGATCACCAACTTCGTGGACAACACCCCAGGGGTGTCCCACACCGTCGTCGTGTCCGCCGACGGTCTGCTGCTGGCGATGTCCGAGGGCTTCCCCCGCGACCGTGCCGACCAGCTGGCGGCCGTCGCGTCCGGTCTCACCTCGCTGACGGCCGGGGCCTCCCGGATCTTCGAGGGCGGCAACGTGGCACAGACGGTCGTCGAGATGGAGAGGGGTTTTCTCTTCCTCATGTCCGTCTCGGACGGCTCGTCGCTCGCCGTACTTGCGCACCCTGAGTGCGACATCGGCCTCGTGGGCTACGAGATGGCACTGCTCGTCGACCGCGCAGGGGCGGTGCTCACACCCGACCTCCGCGCCGAACTACAAGGCAGTCTGCTTCACTGACCGACCCCGGATCCACCCGCCTCACCAAATCACCGTCCGGCCGCCACAATCCCCCCATCGGCCACATCTGACGGCCCGACTTGAGACCGATTTGCTGTCCCGCCCGGAGGATTCATGACCCCGCCCACCGCCTCTCATGATCCGTACGCGGAGCCGTACGAGGATGAGGGCGACCAGCCGCTGGTACGTCCGTACGCGATGACCGGCGGCCGGACCCGGCCGCGCTACCAGCTCGCCATAGAGGCCCTGATCAGCACGACGGCCGACCCGGCAGCGCTCATGGGGCTGCTCCCGGAGCACCAGCGCATCTGCCACCTGTGCCGCGAGGTCAAGTCGGTGGCCGAGGTCTCGGCGCTGCTGTCCATGCCGCTCGGTGTGGCCCGCATCCTCGTCGCGGACCTCGCCGAGGCAGGACTCGTCGCCATCCACCAGCCGGGCGGCGACGAGAGCACCGGCGCTCCGGACGTGACACTGCTCGAAAGGGTGCTCAGTGGACTTCGCAAGCTCTGACGGAGGCCGGGCGACCACCTCCGCGAAGATCGTGGTGGCCGGCGGCTTCGGCGTCGGCAAGACCACGTTCGTGGGCGCCGTCTCCGAGATCAACCCGCTGCGCACCGAGGCCGTGATGACGTCCGCGTCGGCGGGCATCGACGACCTCACCCACACCGGGGACAAGACGACCACCACGGTGGCCATGGACTTCGGCCGTATCACGCTGGACCAGGACCTGATCCTGTACCTCTTCGGTACGCCGGGCCAGGACCGCTTCTGGTTCATGTGGGACGACCTGGTGCGCGGCGCGATCGGTGCGGTGGTCCTGGTGGACACCCGCCGCCTGGCCGACTGTTTCCCCGCGGTCGACTACTTCGAGAACAGCGGACTGCCCTTCGTCGTCGCCCTCAACGGCTTCGACGGGCACCAGCCCTACGCCCCTGAAGAGGTGCGCGAGGCGCTGCAGATCGGTCCGGACACCCCGATCATCACGACGGACGCCCGGCATCGCTCGGATGCGAAGAGCGCGCTGATCACGCTGGTCGAGCACGCACTCATGGCACGGCTGCGGTAGCACCCAAGTCGTCCGTGCCGTACGGAAGTTGTCGTAGGCGCCCCGGAGCCGGCTGTGTCCTTTGACACGGTCGGCCCCGGTGTTCATAACGTTTCGGCAGAGGAATCGGGTGATACGGCCACGCGTCGTTGCCAACCGGTCTCACTGCGCGCACAAAGGCCCCGTCTTTTGACGGGGCTCGCTCTTTATGACCGTTTTATCTGGGGCTTACATCACATCGAATCCCCGGCCTCCCATGTTTGGACGACGGTAGTCCGACATGCTGGAATGCCTGAACTGCCCAATAGTCAAAGACGTACTCACTAGTCGATGGCGCACTGGGCTCTGAGAGACTGCGGCACAACGTTGGTGCCGACCCCGCCGAGAGGTTGTTGGTCGAGTGAGGCGAAGCAAGAACGGTCCCGAGCCGTCGGCCCGGGGCAACTTCACCCCGCCGCCGCGCGGTGCGGCGCCCGCCCCTGTGCCCGGTTCGGATCCGACGGCCACGCCCGCTCCGAGCGGCAGCCGTCTCTCCCCGCGCAACTGGCGCGTGCCGACCAGGCTGAACGCGATCCTGCTCATACCCGTGCTGGTCGGCCTCGTCATGGGCGGCTTCCAGGTGAAGAGCTCGATCGACACCTGGCAGCAGGCCGAGGACGCCGAGAAGACCGCACGTCTGGTCCGGGCCGCCCTGACCTACGGCGACGCCCTCTACAACGAGCGTGACGTCACCGCCGCCCCGCTGCTGTCGGGCCTGGGCGAGGACGACAAGACGGTCGTCGCCGCGCGCAAGGCCACCGACACCGCCGCCGACGCCTTCGACGAGGCCGCGCAGAACATGCCGCAGAAGGCGGGTCTGCAGCGCCGCCTCCAGCTGTTCCGCGAGGTCGAGCCCGACCTGCAGACGCTGCGCACGACGGCGTACACCTCCAAGCGCACCGGCGTGCAGACCGAAGAGGGTTACGTCCAGGTCGCGCACCCCCTGATGGAGTTCGCCAACGAGCTCGGTCTCGGCACCGGCAACATCACCAGCTACGGCCGTACCGTCTACGCCATCGCGCTGACCAAGGCCTCGCTGTCGCTCGAGCGCTCCATCGGTATGCACCTGCTGATCAAGCCGGGCCCCGAGGCCGGCGATCTGGCCGCCCAGCGCACCGCGCTCACCTCGTACGCCTATCTCGAGGGCATCGCCATCGAGGAGTACATCGGTGGTGGCACCGAGGCCGACGCCCAGAAGCTCGACACCCTGCAGAAGCAGGCTCAGGCGGACGGCAAGGCGCTGGCCGAGGAGACCGCGAAGCAGGACCCCAAGTACGTGCCGGCGCCGTCCGACACGGCCACGTTCGTCAGGTACGTCGCCTCGCTGAACTCCACCGACGAGTCCGAGCGGGAGGCGCTCGCCACCAAGGGCGTCACCGCGAAGAACTGGTGGGCGTTCAACACGCTCAAGTACAAGGTCTACCGGACCATCGAGTCCGACATGACCGACAAGGCGGTGGCCGAGGCCTCCACCATCTCCGACGACGCCAAGCGTGACGCGTTCATCGTGGGTGCCGCCGTCGTGGTCGCCCTGCTCCTCGCCTTCATCCTGGCCGGTGCGGTCGCCCGCCAGATGTCCCGCTCGATGCGCCAGCTGCGCAACGCCGCGTTCGGCATCGCCGAGCAGCGCCTGCCGATGCTGGTCGACCAGCTCTCCCGTACCGACCCGGGCCGGGTCGACACCCGGGTCGCGCCGATCCCGATCAACTCCACCGACGAGATCGGCGAGGTCGCCCGCGCCTTCGACCAGGTCCACCGCGAGGCCGTCCGGCTCGCCGCCGAGCAGGCCCTGCTGCGGGGCAACATCAACGCGATCTTCACCAACCTCTCGCGCCGCAACCAGTCGCTGATCGAGGGCCAGCTGACCCTGATCACCGACCTGGAGAACAACGAGGCCGACCCGGACCAGCTGGAGAACCTCTTCCGCCTGGACCACCTCGCGACCCGTATGCGCCGCAACGGCGAGAACCTCCTCGTCCTCGCCGGCGAGGAGCCCGGCCGCCGCTGGGACCAGCCGGTCCCGCTGGTCGACGTGCTGCGGGCCGCCTCCTCCGAGGTGGAGCAGTACGAGCGCATCGAGCTGCAGGGCGTCCCGGAGGCCGAGATCCACGGCCGCGCCGTGACCGACCTCGTGCACCTGCTGGCCGAGCTCCTGGAGAACGCCACGACGTTCTCCTCGCCCCAGACCAAGGTCCGCGTGACCGCGACCCGTCTCCCCGACGGCCGCGTGATGATCGAGATCCACGACAAGGGCATCGGCCTGACCGCCGAGGACTTCGCGGACATCAACCACAAGCTGGCCAACCCGCCGACCGTGGACGCCGCGATCTCGCAGCGCATGGGTCTGTTCGTGGTCGGCCGGCTGTCCGACCGGCACGGCATCCGCGTCCAGCTCCGCCCCTCGGGCGAGCAGGCCGGTACGACCTCGCTGGTCATGCTGCCGGACGCGATCACCCACGGTGGTGGTGGCGGCGAGCAGCAGTCTCCCGTCGACGAGTTCACCGTCTCGCAGATCATCCCGGAGCAGAGCTTCCAGGGTGAGGACTTCAACACCGGTCTGCCGATGCGTACGGCCGCCGAGCTCGGCTTCGACGACAGCCGCTACTCCGAGGTCCCGGACGACATCCGCGAACTGGACCCCGTGGGCCGCTCCCTCATGCGTGAGGAGCGCCGCGCGGCCCTGGAGGCCCAGACCGGCCAGCCGTCCCTGGAGGCCGCCTCCAACGCCTCGTACGGCGAGGAGTTCGACGCCCGCCAGGCCGCCTACGAGAACGGCAACGGCGGCTTCCAGCAGCCCCAGGGCTACGCGGAGCAGCAGCAGTCGGCGTACGCCGAGCCGCAGCCCGCCGCGTACGAGGAGCCCCAGCAGGCGTCGTACGACGAGCAGTACTTCGCGCCGAACGGCTCGACGCCGCAGAACGACACCTTCGCGCCGAACGGCGGTTACCCCGAGCCCGCGTATGCGGAGCCGGCGCAGGAGGAGCCCGCGGCCGTCCACGCCGCCGCCCCGGAGTCCTTCCCGGCCTTCGAGGAACGGCGCTACCAGGACGACTGGCCGCAGCAGGAGACCTACCAGAACGGCTACTCGGACCAGTACGCTCCCGAAGCGGAATCCGCGCAGGCCGCTGACGTGAGTGAGCGGGACCGCGTAGGCTTCGAACGTCCGGAACCGGCTTCGTCGGCCGCCCACGACCTCACCGAGGCGGGGCTCCCCCGCCGCGGTTCCGCCGGGGGCGGGGCGAACGGCAAGGCCGGTGCGAACGGCACGAGCACCGGCACGGGCAGCCTGTTCGAGTCGCGGCACTCGAGCCAGACGTCGGCGGCCTCCGGACCGGAGAGCAACGGCAACGGCAACGGCGACTGGCGTTCGGCCAACGACGAGCGCTGGCAGCAGGCTTCGGCGCTGCGCAAGCCCAAGGCGGGCGGGGTCACCTCCTCCGGTCTGCCGCGGCGGGTACCCAAGGCCAACCTGGTCGAGGGCGCTGCCGAAACCACCCCCCAGGGGGGCCCACAGGTCTCCCGCGCTCCCGAGGACGTCCGAGGCAGGCTGAGCAACCTGCGCCGCGGTGTCCAGCGGGGTCGCAGCGCAGGAAGTGAAACGAACGGCCAGGCCACCAGGAATCAGCACGGTGGTCCTGACAGCACCTACAACCAGGAGCGTTAGTGTGAGCCCGATGAGCCAGGCGGCACAGAACCTGAACTGGTTGATCACCAACTTCGTGGACAACACCCCCGGGGTGTCTCACACGGTGGTGGTCTCCGCCGACGGACTCCTTCTGGCGATGTCCGAGGGTTTTCCGCGTGACCGCGCCGATCAGCTTGCGGCCGTCGCCTCCGGGCTGACCTCGCTGACCGCCGGCGCCTCGCGCATCTTCGAGGGCGGCAGCGTGAACCAGACGGTTGTGGAGATGGAGCGGGGATTCCTGTTCATCATGTCCATCTCCGACGGTTCCTCGCTCGCGGTGCTGGCCCACCCGGAGGCGGACATCGGCCTCATCGGGTACGAGATGGCCCTTCTGGTGGACCGTGCCGGCACGGTCCTGACGCCCGATCTGCGTGCGGAGCTTCAAGGGAGCCTGCTCAACTAACAGACAGACGGTGCGTTTTGGCGTCCCGGGGCCGTAAGGTTTCGGGACGCGGCTCCACAGTGATGCGGCGCCCGGCACAGTCGGAGGAGGAGAGAAAGTGGCAACACCCCCAGGCGGTTCATCGTCGGGCAACTGGTCGTACGGCCCCGGACAGGGCCAGAACGACGGTGCCCAGAACCCGAACCGTTACAACTTCCCCTCCGCACCCAGCCAGCGGCAGCCGTACACGCCTCAGGGCCCCCAGGGTCCCGGCCCGTCGCCGTACGACCAGCCGCCGGCACCGCGCATCCAGCCGGTGCAGCCGCAGCGACGCGCCCCTGAGCCGGCGCCCGCAGGGGCGTCGAACAACCCCTTGGTGCGCCCGTACGCCATGACCGGCGGACGGACGCGCCCGCGCTACCAGCTCGCCATCGAGGCGCTGGTGCACACCACCGCGCAGCCGCACCAGATGCAGGGCCAGTTGCCCGAGCATCAGCGGATCTGCAACCTCTGCCGGGAGATCAAGTCGGTAGCCGAGGTATCGGCGTTGCTGACCATCCCTCTCGGCGTGGCCAGGATCCTCGTCGCCGACTTGGCGGAGGCGGGCCTGGTCGCCATCCATCAGCCGGGCGGCGACGAGAACGCCGGCGGCCAGCCAGACGTGACACTGCTCGAAAGGGTGCTCAGTGGACTTCGCAAGCTCTAGCGGCGGTCCTTCCCGCTCCACCACCTCGGCGAAGATCGTGGTGGCGGGTGGCTTCGGCGTGGGCAAGACCACGTTCGTCGGGGCCGTCTCGGAGATCAACCCGCTGCGTACCGAGGCCGTGATGACGTCCGCTTCCGCGGGCATCGACGACCTCACCCACACCGGAGACAAGACGACCACCACGGTCGCCATGGACTTCGGCCGTATCACCCTGGACCAGGACCTGATCCTGTACCTCTTCGGTACGCCCGGTCAGGACCGCTTCTGGTTCATGTGGGACGACCTCGTGCGCGGCGCGATCGGCGCGATCGTCCTGGTGGACACCCGCCGTCTCGCCGACTGCTTCCCCGCGGTCGACTACTTCGAGAACTCGGGTCTCCCCTTCGTCATCGCCCTCAACGGCTTCGACGGCAACCAGCCGTACAACCCGGACGAGGTGCGCGAGGCCCTCCAGATCGGCCCGGACACCCCGATCATCACGACGGACGCCCGCCACCGCGCGGACGCGAAGAGCGCGCTGATCACGCTGGTCGAGCACGCGCTGATGGCACGGCTGCGGTAGGTCTGCGACGCGAGAACGCGACACGGCCCCTGTGGCTCCCTCGGGAGGCACAGGGGCCGTTCCCGTCCGGCCGGGTCATCACGAGGGGGGAACGTTCATGGCGGCGGTCGTCGAGGGAGCCGGGCTGGTCCGGCACATCGAGCGCATCGCGCGGGAGCAGGGCGTCGAACTAGGCGTGATACGAACGGTGTCCGGGCACGACCCCGGTGCCGAGATCGACGCCGAGCGGGGCAGGGCGAGCGTGCACCCGCGTGCGGAAGGGCAGTTCCAGGTACGGCTGTGGGTCCACACCCTCTTCGTCGGCTCGGAGGGCTGGTCGACCGACCTCGGCGCGGTGGTGACGGTCGTGGACCTGTGGCGCCGGGGAGCGCGTCTTCGGGAGCTGCACGAGCGGTTCCCGTTCATGAGCTGGAGCGCTCTGGCGCAGGGGTTCGAGGACGGTGAGCCCGCGGCGGCCAAGTGGCGCGAACTCCTGGCCAGCGACTGGCATCTGCGGGACCGCCCGTTGCTCAGGGCCGGCCACGCCCACCCCGAACTGCGGGCGTTCTACCCGGACATGAGCCACGGGAGCCTGATGCTGTGCCGCAGGCCCTTCGACCTCGAATCCGGCCTCGCGAAGATCATGCCCTTCGCGCCGGACCACTATCGGGTGACCATGCTGCCCGCCGGTCTCCGGCGTGAGGTCACGTCGCTCGACGAGGCGCTGGAGCTCGCGGCGCGCTGGTTCCGGGAAACGCAAACCCCGCCCTCCCGGTGAGGAGAGCGGGGCTGTAGCGCCTTGAAGGGCTCAGCGCCAGCTGTGCGGGGCGCGGAAGCCGCCCTCGCGCTCCAGGCGGCGCCAGCCGGCCCTGGGGCGGCCTCGGTGGGACTGGTCCGTGGTGGCGGGCTGGGCGGCGGCGCGGGCGAGGAGGATGGCCGTGATGGCGGCGACTTCCTCGGGTCCGGCGTGGCCCTTTTCGACGCGGATGTCGGGCAGGTTCATGGGTCTCAGTCTCCGGGAGAGAGGTTTCCGCGAGGGTGTCGCGGAGGGTCCGCTGGGTTACTGCGGGGGGTTGCCGTGCTTGCGGGAGGGCAGGTCGGCGTGCTTGGTCTGGAGCATCGCGAGGGACTTGATGAGGACCTCGCGGGTCTGTGCCGGGTCGATCACGTCGTCCACCAGGCCGCGTTCGGCCGCGTAGTACGGGTGCATGAGCTCGGCCTTGTACTCCTTGACCATCCGAACCCGCATCGCCTCGGGGTCCTCCGCCTCGGCGATCTGACGGCGGAAGATGACGTTGGCGGCACCCTCGGCGCCCATCACGGCGATCTCGTTCGTGGGCCACGCGTAGGTGAGGTCCGCGCCGATGGACTGGCTGTCCATGACGATGTACGCACCTCCGTACGCCTTGCGCAGGATCAGCGAAATCCGCGGCACGGTCGCGTTGCAGTAGGCGTAGAGCAGCTTCGCGCCGTGGCGGATGATTCCGCCGTGTTCCTGGTCGACGCCCGGGAGGAAGCCCGGGACGTCGAGGAAGGTCACGATCGGGATATTAAAAGCGTCACACATCTGGACAAAGCGCGCAGCTTTTTCGCTCGCCTCGATGTCCAGTACGCCCGCGAGGGACTGCGGCTGGTTGGCGACGATGCCGACGACCTGGCCGTCGAGGCGGGCCAGCGCGCAGATGATGTTGCGCGCCCAGCGCTCGTGGACCTCCAGGTACTCGCCGTCGTCGACGATCTCCTCGATGACCTTGGTCATGTCGTACGGACGGTTGCCGTCCGCCGGGACCAGGTCGAGGAGTACGTCGCTACGGCGGTCCGACGCGTCCGTGGACTCCACGCGCGGCGGGTTCTCGCGGTTGTTCTGCGGGAGGAGGGAGAGGAGGTAGCGCACCTCGGCGATGCAGGTCTCCTCGTCGTCGTAGGCGAAGTGGCAGACGCCGGAGGTCTCGGCGTGCACGTCCGCGCCGCCCAGGCCGTTCTGCGAGATCTCCTCACCCGTGACGGCCTTGACCACGTCCGGGCCGGTGATGAACATCTGCGAGGTCTCACGGACCATGAACACGAAGTCGGTCAGGGCGGGGCTGTAGGCCGCACCGCCCGCGCACGGACCGAGCATCACCGAGATCTGCGGGATCACCCCGGACGCCTTGGTGTTGCGCTGGAAGATGCCGCCGTACCCGGCCAGCGCCGAGACACCCTCCTGGATACGCGCACCCGCACCGTCGTTCAGCGACACCAGCGGCGCACCGGCCGCGATCGCCATGTCCATGATCTTGTGGATCTTCGTGGCATGAGCCTCACCCAGCGCACCACCGAAGATCCGGAAGTCATGGGCGTACACGAAGACCGTGCGGCCCTCGACCGTGCCCCAGCCGGTGATGACACCGTCGGTGTAGGGCTTCTTGGCCTCCAGGCCGAAACCGACCGCGCGGTGCCGGCGCAGCTGCTCGACCTCCTGGAAGGAACCCGCGTCAAGGAGCAGCTCGATCCGCTCCCGGGCGGTCAGCTTGCCCTTGGCGTGCTGGGCCTCGGTCGCCTTCTCGCTCGGGCCGGCCAGTGCCTGCGCACGGATCTCGTGCAGCTCGGCCACTCGCCCGCGTGCGTCCGTCGGCTCACCCGGCGCGTCATCCAAAACGGTCATGTAGCGACCTTACGAAGCACGGCAAGGAAAGCGGGCCGTCGACTCCGTACAGTCTCCGGCCCGTTTTCCTGGTACCCCTGAACAGAACCTCGGCGGCATGCAGCCGTTCCGACTGCTCAGAGGGCATGTCGCTTGTAGGGGTCACACAAAGGCGTCAGAGGAGAGCCACCTCACAACGATGGCTCGCACATGCCATCCCCGGAGTGACGCGGAGGCGCAGACGGCGTCCCGTGGAGAGGGTCTCGATCGAGTCGTCGGACCGGAGCACCTCGCGCACCGGGTGGCCCCAGGTGATCTCCAGCGGCTCTCCCGTGCGCGGCGGCTCGCTCACGCAGAGGGTGGCCGTGCGGCCCTGGCGGCGGACCAGCACGCTCGCCCCCGCGGAGGCGGTGAGCGGGCCCGCCGTACCGGCCTGCCAGAAGTTGGCCGCCGTCAAGCCGAGGGAGGGGACGTGGACGGCCTGGCGGGCGCTGTCGTTGGCGAGGACCGACAGCCAGTGGTGGTCGGCGGCGCGGGCGACGACCGTACGGCGGGACGCGCCCGGCAGCAGGACGTAGACGTACGACGCGTCCGTCGGGTCGGTGCCGTGGTCGAGCCACAGGGTCTGCCAGCGGCGCGTGGCCCGCTCCGTCGTACTGGTGGTGTTGATGTCGGACCAGGCGCCGGTGCGGTCCTCGCGGAGGGTGCGCAGTTCGCCGTACGGGACCAGCCAGCCGCCGTGACCCTCCAGGTGGGCCCAGCCGCGGCCCCGTACGAGACTCTGTGTGCCGCCCTCCCCCAGGTTCCGGTTGTCGACGACCGTCTCCACCGGGACCCCGTCGGTGCAGCTGATCCCGGCGCCCAGGCAGATCACCGCGTCCGCGACGCAGAACCATGACTTGCGGGCCTGGAGGGTCGAGCCGAGGCCCTTCAGGTGCTGGCCGACCGCCGCGTACTCGCCGTCGGTGGTGCCGCCGGCCCAGCGGACGTCGGGCTTGGGCTCACCCCACTCGCCGCCGGCCTTGTCGGGGAGGCGGAGGGTGGAGACGGTCGTGCCCGGGAGGCGGTACCAGTCGACGGTGGGCCAGTACCAGTCGGTGTACTGGTCGGCCCGGCCGCCGTCGCCCTCGGCCCACCAGTAGAGCATTCCGGCGCCCGTGTGCCAGCCGCGCGGGTTCTCGCCGTTGCCGCACTCGTAGTGCGCGATACGGTCGCTCGCCATGGCGATGTTCGCGACGAAGCCGGGGCGGCGGTGGACGGCGCGGTCCATGGCGGCGAAGAGGTGGTGGCCGACCGGGTCGGGGGCGGCGGGGACGGGTGAGGCGGCGACCGCGTGGAGGCGCGCGAGGTCGGCGACCGCGAACTGACGGGCCGTCAAGATCGGTGCGACCGTGTCCCGTTCGATCCAGCCCTTGACACGGCCGTACCAGCGCTCCCGTTCCGCCGTGCTCGCCCCGCCCGCGAGGAGGGCGACGGCGGCGATGACGCCCTGGCCGTGGAAGTGGTCGCTGCGCATGACGTGGCGGTCGTCGCTCTTGAGGTGACCCCGGCTGACGGCACGGCCGTTGACGCTGTCCATCATCAACCCGTCGTGGATCAGAGGGGCGTAGGCGTGCTCGACGCTGTCGAGGACGATCTGGCGGTTCGGGTCGGTCACCTCCCACTCGGAGCCGGCGAGGAGGGTGAAGAGGCGGCCGAGGCCGTCGAGAAGGACCTGGCCGTACGTGCCCGAGTAGGCGACCCAGGTGTGCTGGACGAAGGAGCCGTCGGCGTGGAGGCCGTCGCCCTGGACGACGTACGGGAAGACGGGTGAGAGGGCGTCGCGGGCGAGGGCGATCTTTTCGGGGGCCTTCCCGAGGATGCCCCGGAGGGCGACCGAGCGGCACAGGTCGACGCGGTTGGCGCCGGTGGAGGTGCCGGAGTAGTCCGTGAGCATCGCGTCCGGGATGAAGTGGTCGACGGCGGCGCAGGCGGCGGCCAGTCGGTCCTCGGTGAGGTGGTCGTGGAGGGCGGCCGTGAGGTCCATGAGGAGGCGGGGGCTGCCGATCTGCCACTCCCACCAGTTGCCGTAGCGGGCGGTGGCGGGGTTGTAGATCGTCGCGGAGAGGTGGTCGAGGCCGCGGAGGATGTCGGTGAGGAGGGTCTCGTCGGCGGTGGAGCCGGTGCCGGGCTGGAGGTAGGCCTGGGTCATGGTCCACAGGCAGCCGTAGCTCCGGGTGATGCCGGACGGGGGGTCGTACGGCTGGCCGGGCCAGAGGGAGGTGGGGGTCGGGGTCATCGTCGTACGGAAGGTGCGGGCGAGGGTGCCGGTCTCGGCGAGGCTGGCGGCGTAGGGCTCGGCGGTGGGGTCGTAGCCGGTGCCGAGGGCGAGGTCGAGCCAGCGCAGGCGCAGGGCGGCGTAGGGGTCGGGCGCGCCGGCGCGGGCGACGGGGGTCGCTGTGGTGAGGAGCGCCGCGGTGAGTAAGGCGGCCCGACGGGTGAACCTCAGGGGGCCTCTGTGGTGGGGGCTCATGACCTGGGCATCTACCCACCTCAGCGTAATCACGCCAACACTTCTCGGATGATGTTGAACATCGAATGGAATAGGTCTACCGTCGTCCGTGTTGGGTAATTCAACGTTCAACTTCCTCGCTCGACTCACCCACTCCTAAGGAGCACGTCATGGCGAACACCGACCTGACCGCCCTGACCGGCGACTACACGATCGACGCGTCCCACTCGGCGATCGGCTTCACCGTGCGTCACGCCATGGTGACGAACGTCAAGGGCAAGTTCCTCGACTTCAGCGGCTCGCTGCACCTGGACGGCGGCGACCCGTCCGCGTCCACGGCCTCCATCGACGTCAAGATGGACAGCATCGACACCGGTTCCGCGGACCGTGACGGCCACCTCAAGAGCGCGGACTTCTTCAAGATCGACGAGTTCCCGACGATGACCTTCCGCTCCACCAAAGCGGAGGCCCTGGGCGACGAGGACTACCGCATCACCGGTGACCTGACGATCCTCGGCACCACCAAGCCCCTCACCATCGACCTCGAGTTCAACGGCGCCGCGAAGGACCCGTTCGGCAACGAGCGCGTCGGCTTCGAGGGCAAGGCGGAGATCAAGCGCTCCGAGTGGGGTCTGACCTGGAACGCGACCCTGGAGACGGGCGGCGTGCTGGTCTCCGACAAGATCAAGCTCCACTTCGACATCTCGGCGATCAAGAACGCGTGACGTTTTCCGCCTGAGCGTGCCCGCCCTCGTGCTGTTGGGGGCGGGCGCTCGTGTTGTCGGGGGCGGGCGCTCGTGGTGCGGGCGCCTTCGTCACGCCGACTCCAACTTGGCGACGGCCGCGGCAACCTGAGCCGCTCGGCTCTCCGGGGTGAGCGCCTGCAGCACGCCGAGCATGACCTGATACCGGGCACTCTTCCCGAGCGCCTCGAAGGCCGCCCTGGCCCGCGGGCTGTCTTCCAGGGCGGTGGCGAGGCCCTCCGGCACCGCGGCCTCCTTCTGGGACGGATACGCCGCCGTCCACCGCCCGTCCGCCCGCGCCGCCTCGACCTCCACGAGGCCGGCCTCCCGCATCCGGCCCTCCTCGATCAGCTCCGCGACCCGGCGGACGTTCACCATCGACCACAGGCTGCCGCGCCGGCGCGGGGTGATGCGCTGCAGGAAGTACGCGTCGTCGAGCGCCTTGCGCTGACCGGTGATCCACCCGTGGCACAGGGCGACGTCATTGACCTCCTCCCAGGTCACCGAGGGGATGCCCGAGCCCTTCTTGGCGACCTTGACCCACAGACCGGGGTGCGGGGCGGGGTGGTCGGCGAGCCAGGCGTCGAGGTGGGCGACGGATTCGAAGGGGAGGGGGCGGGGGTGCGGGGGCGAAGGCTCGGGGCTGGTCATGGGGCCACGGTAGGAAGGAAAGAGGACGGATTCTGTCCTATACCCGGCGGGCTCGAGGCCGGGGCCGTGGAGTGACCGTGGCCGGGACCGCGAACGTGGACGTGGCTGAATCGCACCCCTTGCTCGGGCTCTCGCGGCGTTCTCATAATCCTTCAACAGTTTTGACTTGCCCATGTCAGTCGATGGGCCTTCCTTTGCTGTTCCCGGCTCTTGGCTTGGCATGGGCACGTCAGCATCCACCCCCCACGGAAGGCAGAACGTTGAAGAGACTCCTCACGGCACTCAAGAGATGCGCGGCCGTCGGTGCGGCCGCGCTCGCGATCGCCAGTCTTCAGCCCGTGTCGGCGGCGCAGGCGGCTCCCGCGCCCGTCGTCGGTGGGACCAGGGCCGCGCAGGGCGAGTTCCCGTTCATGGTGCGGCTGTCCATGGGGTGCGGCGGAGCGCTGTACACCCAGCAGATCGTGCTCACCGCCGCGCACTGTGTGAGCGGGACGGGCGCGAACACCAGCATCACCGCCACGGCCGGCGTGGTGGACCTGCAGTCGACCTCCGGGCGGGTTCAGGTGCGGTCGACGTATGTGTACCGGGCTCCCGGTTACAACGGGGACGGCAAGGACTGGGCGCTCATCAAGCTGGCCCAGCCGATCAATCTGCCGACGCTGAAGATCGCCACGACCACGCAGTACAACACCGGGACGTTCACCGTCGCCGGGTGGGGTGCGGCCACCGAGGGCGGGTCTCAGCAGCGGTACATGCTGAAGGCGACCGTGCCGTTCGTGAGTGACGCCACGTGTCGGTCGTACAGCGGGTACAGCGGGCTCATCGCGAGCGAGGAGATCTGTGCCGGGTACGCGTCCGGCGGGGTCGACACCTGCCAGGGCGACTCCGGCGGTCCGATGTTCCGCCGGGACGCGAACAACGCGTGGATCCAGGTCGGCATCGTGAGCTGGGGCATCGGCTGCGCCCGGGCGAACGCGCCCGGCGTCTACACCGAGGTGTCCACCTTCGCCTCGGCGATAGCGTCGGCGGCCGCGTCTCTCTGACGCGCGGCTTCTGCCGTACGAACTTCCGCGGGCCCGGCGTGTGATGCGCCGGGCCCGTGGGTGTTCGTGTTCGCGGAGCCGGGTGTTCGTGTTCGCGGAGCGCGTCCCTGGTCCGGCAGAGCCCGGGATCGTCCGGGATCGTCCGGGTCAGAAACCCCCTCCGAAGTCCCCTCCCCCGCCGAAGTCGCCGCCGCCACCGAAGTCGCCGCCGCCGAAGCCGCCGCTGAAGTCGTCGGTGTTGAAGTCCGCGCCCGAGATGTCGCCGCCCTCGTAGCCTCCGCCGCCGAAGTCGCCGTAGCCGGAGCCGTAGTCGGCGGCGTAGGCCGGGGCGGACATCATGCTGCCGAGCATGGTGCCGATGAGGAGGCCGGGGAGGATGCCGCCGCCGAAGTAGCCGCCGGCCCAGGGGCCGTAGGCCGGGCCCGCGTCCCAGTAGGGGCGGCGGCCGTCGGCCGTGTCGACCTCCCGCATGACCGGGTCCCTGCCGTCCGACAGACGGGTCGCGTCCGCCGCGCAGACCGGGACCTCGCGGGGTTCGCCGGAGGGGGGTGTCCAGGTGGCGTCGGTCACCGATGGGCCGTGGCGGGGGTCGAAGAAGCACGGGGGACGGCGTTCGGGGAGGGGCCTGGACTCCCGGCGGGCGGCCAGTTTCGCGAGGGAGAAGCGGCCGTCGTCCAGGGCCTGGGTGACCGCCCTGACCTCTTCCGGTTTCCGCACCCCGGCCATCAGGCGTTTCGCCTGGTCGTAGGCGTCGAGCGCGTGCTCGTAGTCCTCGCGCATCGCGTCGGTCGCGCCGGGTTCCGAGGGGTGGAAGTCCAGGCGGTCGAGTTCCTCGCCGAACGCCGTGATATCCTCGTCGACGACCACCCGCAACTTCTCCAGCGCCGCCCGCTGTTCCTCCTCGTGGCGGCGGCGGTTACGGCGGACCAGGGCGTACGCGCCCGCTCCGCCCGCCGCCAGCACGGCACCCGTGGTGATCAGCGCCGCCGTGGGGACGCCGTCGCCGCCGGAGGACGAATCCCAGCCGGCCGGGGCCGAGCCGCCCATGTTCGCCAGCGCCCGGTCGGTGAAGTCGTCCAGCTGGGTCTTGGCGTCCGTCTCCCCCTGGACACTCGTCACCAGGTTGCGCACGGCGTCCCGCGGCAGCACCGCCCCATCGGCGCCCGCGTTGAACCGGTCGCCCACGCGGACGGCGTACAGGCCTGTCACACCGGTGGCCGTGCGCAGGTTCTGGAGAAGGGTGTCGGTGTTGGGGAAGTCCGCCGGCAGGACCGCCACGAAGAGCGGCTTGTCCGCGTCCTTGATCTGCTTCGCCAGTACGTCGGCCTCCCCGGACGACAGCTGTCCGGAGGCTGCGGGGTCGACGTAGACCGGGCTCTCGCGCAGCGCTTCGGCGATCGTCGAGACGCTCGTCGCCGCCGAGGCGGGCGTGGGGGCCGTCAAGAGGAAGGTGAGGGCCGCCACCACCAGGGCCGCCAGCAACCCTGGGAGGCTTCGGGTCCGTCGGACGGACTTCATACTTCGACGCTACCCGAAGCCTCCCAAAACAGCCTCGGCCGGTTGTCGACGAACAAGCCTCAGCCGGTCGCCGACAAACAGGCCTCAGCCGGTCGTCGATGCCTTGTACGCCTCCGTCAGCTTCTCCACCGCCTTTCCGTACCGTCCGGTGAGGAGGAGGTGGTCGGCGTCGGCGAAGGGGGCCGCGAACGCCGCGGTGATCTTCTGCCTCTGCTGGACCATCAGCCGCGCCTTCTTCACCAGCGCCCGGCCCGCGTCATCGGCGCCCGCCTTCTCCGCCGCCGTCGCCGCGATGCCCAGCGCCCGCAGGGTGGCCGTACCGCCCTCCGGGACCTTGGTGAGGGTGGTCAGGCCCCAGCCGTACGGGAACTGCGGGTCGTACGCCGCGTCGCCGACGTTGATCGGCAGCTGGGCCTCCGACTTCGGCCAGGTGAGGGGGAGCTGGCCGGTGAAGGGGCGCTTGCCGTAGACGACGTCCGCGACGCCGTCGCCCTCCGTGCCCGGGAGCCAGGAGGCCACCAGGGCGTCGATCGCGTCCAGGCGGTCGCCGATCAGCTGGGGGCGGCCGGAGACGATCAGCACCGCGCACTTCATCGCCGCGCACACCTTGTCGACGGCCGCCTTGTCCGAGTCGGACAGCTGAAGATCGTGGCCGTTGCCGACGTCTCCCTGCCCCTCGGCGTACGGGGTCTCGCCGACCACGACCACACCGACGTCGTGGCCGGTCAGCGGGGCGGAGGCGTCCTTGGAGTACGTGATGTCACCGCCGGCGCCGCGCAGTCCCTCCAGGATCGTCGTGCCGGGGACGGTGTCCCCTGAGGCGCCCTGCCAGGTGACGGTCCAGCCGCCGGTCTGGTTGCCGATGTCATCGGCGTTGGAACCGGCCACGTACACCTTCTGCGACTTCTTCAGCGGCAGCAGCCCGCCCGCGTTCTTCAGCAGTACCTGCGACTCGGCCGCCACCTGCCGCGCCACGGCCCGGTGCCCGGCGGAACCGATCTTCGAGGCACCGCTCGTGTCGGCGTACGGCTTCTCGAAGAGGCCCAGGCGGAACTTCTGGGTGAGGATGCGGGACACGGCGTCGTCGATGCGCTGTCCGGTGACGCGTCCGGCCTCGGTCTCCGCGACGAGGGCCGCGTGGAACTCCCGGAAGGCGTACGGGACCATCACCATGTCCACGCCCGCGTTGACGGACGTACGGACGTCGGAGGCGCGGTCGCCGGGGATCTGGTCGATGCCGTCCCAGTCGCTGATGACGAACCCGTCGAAGTCCATACGGCCCTTCAGCACGCCGTTGATCATGTCGGCGCGGGCGTGCATCTTCACCGGGCCCTGGCCGTCGCCGAGGATGTCGAGGGAGGAGAAGGACGGCATGACCGTGCCGACTCCGCGGTCCACGGCGGTCTTGTACGGGGAGAGGTGGACGGCCTCCAGCTGTTGCCGGGTGACCTTGGTGACGCCCTGGTCGATGGTGTACGTGCCGGTGGTGGAGGAGCCGTACTCGGTGCCGCCGTCGCCGACGAAGTGCTTGGCGGTGGCGAGGACCTTGTCGTCGTCCTTCAAGTCCTTTCCGTTCTTGGCCCCTTGGAGGCCCTGGATGATCGTCTCCATGGAGTCGACCAGGGCCGGGTCCTCGCCGAAGGACTCGTAGGTGCGGCCCCAGCGTTCGTCGCGCGCGACGCAGAGGCAGGGGGCGAAGTCCCAGGGGATGCCGGTGGCCCGGACCTCGGCGGCGGTCACCTCGCCTGTCCTCTGGGCGAGTTGGGGGTTCCTGGAGGCACCGAGACCGATGTTGTGGGGCGTGATCGTGGCACCGACCAGGTTGCCGTGGCCGTGGACCGCGTCGACGCCGTAGATGAGCGGGATCTGGAACCTGGTCGCCTGGGCGCGGAGTTGAAAGCCGTCGATCATCTTGGCCCAGGCCTCGGCGGTGTTGGGCGTGGGCGTCGAGCCGCCTCCGGAGAGAAGCGAGCCGAGGACGTAGGCGGCGATGTCGGCGGGGTCCGAGACCGCGCCGCGCTCCGCCTGGGTCATCTGGCCGGCCTTCTCCGCGAGGGACATCCGGGAGAGGAGATCGGCGACGCGCGCCTTGATGGGCAACTTGCCGTTCAGATACGGCAGTCCGTGCGCGTCGATGACGACCTGCGGAGTCTCGGCCGGGGGCTTGGCCCCGGTGACGGTGAGGTTGAGCGGGATCGTCTCGGCGGACTCGGCGGGCCTGTCCTTGAGGATCGGGACGGTGACGGTCCGGGCGGTGCCGGACGTCGTACCGGCCGGGAAGGTGAGAGTGCCGGAGACGGGGGTGTAGTCCTTGCCGGGTTCGGCGGTGCCGGTGGCGGCCGTCTCGTAGGTGACGGTGACCGGTTCGTCGAGGGGGGCGGAGCCGGTGGTGGCGACGGAGATGCGCACGGTCGCCTTGCCACCCTCGTCGGTCGGGTAGACGGCGGAGTCGGTGAGGACCGAGGCGCGCAGGGACTGGTCGGCCTTGCCGTACAACTCGACGCCGTCCATGGCGAACTGGCCGGGGCCGCCGGTGGGGAGTGTGACGGCGTAACCCCACATCTCGGTGAGGCCGAGGATCTGGTCGATACCGCCGACGGGCTGGTAGTCCGTCCGGTACGCGAAGTCGCCGAACGGGATCTCGATCTGCTTCCAGCCGGTGAAGTCGTCGGTGAAGGTCGTCGTCCACAACTCGGAGGCCTCGCCGTTGGCGCCGCCGTCCTTCAGCTCGAAGGCGATCTTCTTGCCGTTGTTCTGCCCTTCCCACCAGAAGCGGATGCCCCTGTGGGCCGACCAGTCGTGGGCGGGTTCGGCGAAGGCGTAGTCGTGGGTGAAGCCGCCGTAGCCGCTGATGTCGTAGGTGCCGGAGAGGACCTTCTCGCCCTCGGGGGCGTCTGCGCGGGCGCTGAGCTGGAGTGTCGGCGGGTCGTCGGTGTCGCCGCCCCAGGTGAAGATGCCCTCGGCGGGCGGGCCCTGGAAGGGGACCTCGCCTTCGAAGCGGTCGATGGGGACGGGGGTGGGGGCGGGGTCGGCGGCGGCTTGGGCTGCCGCGAGGGGTACCAGGCCGGCTAACAGGGTGACGGAGGCGAGCAGGGCGGTTCTTCGCATGGAGCTTCCCCCTGGGCTCTCGTTCGGCTCTCGTTGTTGACTGCCCGTGAGTGAACTGACGGCTCGCAGGCCCGTCAAGACATCGCGTCGGCCATTCCGGCACGTGGGGAACAGGGCTGATGTCGCTTCTCACCAGGCGCGTTGTGCGACCGCAATGGGAATGGGGCGTCATGGTGTTCGCGGGGTGGGATCGTCGGGGGCAGGGGTCGGTGGGGGTCGGTGGGGGTGGCGGCTGTGAGAAGACGGCGGGTTGTCGTCGAGGTGGCTCTGGTGGGTGGGGCCGTGGGGTTGTTGAGCGGGTGCTCGGCTGTCGATCTGCCGCTGGCAGGAGTACGGATCGAGGCGAACGGTGCGCCACATGCGCTGTTGCGGCCGTGCGGAGACGACGAGTACATCAATCCATCGCTCGACGGGTGGACGGGGTCCGCCGAGGACGGAACGAGCACCACGGGGTGGGAGGTCGACAAGGAGAACCTGCAGGGCGACGCAGACTTCCCGCTGTTCTCACCGCCCGCCGATTGGCAGGCCCGGCACCTGGGCGCGCAGTCGCTCCTCCCCAAACACCGGTATTCGCTGCGTTTCGGGCACTACATCACCCCCGACTCCTACAACGGGGTCGTCGAATTCTCCGCCGAGGACATCGGGAAACTGGAGCCCGGCCAGGTCTGGGCCGACGGCCGGGCGATGAGCCTCGACGAGTTCGAGGAGCTCGCTGAGGACTCCTGCTGAGGGCACTCATCCGAACTCGCACCACACCACCTTGCCGGGATCCCGTTCCCGTACGCCCCAGTTGTCGGCGAGCGCGGCGACGAGGAGGAGGCCTCGGCCGCCTTCCGCCTCTGCGGTGAGGTCGGGGGCGTCCAGAGTGCGGATCTCTCCCGGGCCGCTGTCCGCTACCTCAACGAGGAGGACTTCGTCGGTGGTGAGGGTCAGACCGGTTCGCGCAGTCGTTGGTGGAGCATGAGCAGGAGGCGTACAGCTTTCTGTCGTACCAGAGCCTGGCGATTCCAGGACTGCTCCAGACCCGGGACTACTGCCGGGCCGTCTTCGGCTACCGGTATCCGGCCATCGGCAGTGAGACGGCCGAGCAGTGGGTGAGCGCGCGTATGGAGCGCCAGTTGGTGCTTCAGCGGAAGCGGCCTCCTGTCTGCCACTTCGTCATCGAGGAAGGCATCCTGCGACGGCAGGTCGGCGGGCCGGAGGTGATGCGGGAGCAGTACCAGCAGATCCTGGACTACACCGAACCGGTCCACGTGAGCTTCCAGATCATGCCGACGGAAATGGCCCCGCACGCGTGTCTCGACGGCCCCATGGTGCTGCTGGAGACGCCCGATCACGACCGGTTGGTCTACCTGGAGGTTCAGCGCGCCAGCTTCCTCGTCAGTGATCCGGAAGAGGTCCGTGACTATGACCTGAAGTATGGAATGCTGCGGTCACAGGCCCTCTCGCCGGATGAGAGTGCGCGCTTCTTGCAGGGATTGCTAGGAGACCGATGAGCACCGCACTTCACTGGTTCAAGTCCAGCTACAGCGGCAGCGAGGGCGGCGACTGCGTCGAGGTCGCCACCCAGCCCTCCGCCGTCCACATCCGTGACTCCAAGAACTCCGGGCCCCTCTTCACTGTGGCACCCGGCACTTGGGACGCCTTCCTCGGGCTGGCCCGGCGGAGCAAGCGCAGCGTCTAGGCACGGCCATGACCGACGGGGGGTTTACGTGGGGCAGTGAGCCCGAGAAGGAGCTGTACAAGAAGGCGGTTCGGATCTGTCTGGCCGACGGGCGGCTGAGCGAACTGCTGGAGCAGCGGCCGGCGGTGACGGTCGAGGCCGTGGTGGAGGCGATGTGTTCGCCTTCCCGTGTCCAGGCGGTGACGGGCGGCATCCCACGCGCGTCTCTGACGGATTACCGCACCGCGCGTCGTAGAAACGACTGGTTCCGCTGGGCGCTGCCCGAGCCCCTGTCGCCGAGCAATGTCCGGGAGAACAAGAAGTTCCTGCCCTGGATCGCGGGGGTGCTGGCCTTCTGCGCCGTGACGGTCGCGCTGTTCTTTTCGAGCCTCCCGCCCTACGTCGTTCTGGGAATCCTCCTCTTCCTGCTCTTCGCCCCAGGGCTCGCGTTGGCCCGGCCTTCCATGCCGAGCCCGCCCGCCCCGGACCCCGGCGGGGGGCTGCGGGCGCTGCGCCTGGCGCTGCTGGGGCCTGTCACGCTCGGGCTGTGGCTGCTGGAGCGGTGGCGCGGGGCAGCGTGGATCGATCAGGTCTACTTCCATGGGCTGCACGCGGAGGTGGTGCACACCGTCGAGGAGCTCATCGGCGATGACCTCGGCACGCTCCTGGTGACCGGCAGCGATGAGGGACTGCGCTCCCAGCACCAGATGTCGTACGTCGTCAGCAGCCGCTCCGCATGGCAACTTGGCAGCAAGATAGACCAGTTGGCGGACGGCACGATCGCCGTGAGCGGTCCGCGCGGCGTGGGCAAGACGACGCTCATGCGCAGTGCCGTACGGTCGCGGGACTTCTCGGTCTTCGCACACGCTCCCGCCGCGTACGCCCCGCACGAGTTCCTGATCTCCCTGTTCGTCAGCGTGTGCCGGGAGTACATCACCAGGGCGGGCCACGAGGCACCCGAGCTGGTGCGGCTGTCGTATCTCCACCGGCTGCGGCGGACGGTCGTCGAACCGCTCAGAGGTCTGTTGCGGCTGCTCCCCTACGCGCTGCCCGCGGCCCTTCTCGTCGGCCTCGGACTGTTCGCGGTCACGAAGGAGTCGGTCGAGAGCGAGCACGGCGTATGGGGATGGCCGCACGTCTCCGACGCTCTGGAGCGACTCGGCCACTTCACGCAGGACGTGCTGCAGGGCAGAGCACCGGCGGCCGCCTTCGCCCTGGCCCTCGTAGGCGGGTTCCTGTGGGTTCTGCGCCACTCCAGATCCTTCCCCAGGATCCTCGGCGGATTCGGCAGGACGGCAGTCGAGGCGATGGCTTCCGGGCTCATCGTCGTCCCGCTTGCCTCACTTGTCTTCGACCCTGATATCCGGGACCACTTCAGCAGCACGGGCACAGGTCAGGTGCTGCCCCTGTTCGGGCTGGCCGCTCTCCTGCTGGCCGCCTGGCTCGCGGCGGGTTACTACCACCTTGAGTCCTCGTTCGACCCACCCAGGTGGCACGTGGGCGTCTGGTCGGTGGACTGGAAATGGTGTCTCGGCCTCTTCACGCTGCTGTGGCCCTTCCTCATGCTGGCTCTCATCGCCGCCAACGGGACGACCAGCCCCCTCCTCACCGACGACGAGACCCCGTTCCGGCTGGGCGCCATCCTCCTCGGGCTCCTGCTCCGCAAGCTCTTGCGCCGGTCGTGGTCGCCGCCACGCCTGGCGCCGCCGCTCGTCACCGCCTGCCGAGACCACCTCTACCGGCTCCAGACCGTGCAGAACTCCACCGCCGGCATGACCACGGGCGCCACCCAGTTCCTCACCCTGGGCACCTCCCACACCAGCGGCCTGACCTCGGTCCCGCCCAACTACCCACTCCTGGTCGCCGAGTTCAGGGAACTGCTCGGCCGGATCGCGCAGGACGAGCACGACAAGGGAAACCGGGTGGTCATCGCGATCGACGAGGTCGACCGTCTCGGCACCGACGCCCAGGCCCTCGCCTTCCTCGCCGAGATCAAAGGCATCCTCGGGGTGCCGCACGTGCACTACCTGATCTCCGTCGCAGAGGACGTGGGGGCCGCGTTCGTCCGCCGCGGCCTGCCGAACCGGGACGTCACCGACAGCTCCCTGGACGACGTACTCCATGTCATGCCGGGCACGCTCCGCGAGTCGACGGACATCCTGAAGCGCCGGGCACGGGGCATCGGCGATGCGCACATCGCGCTCGCCCACGCCCTGTCCGGCGGCATACCGCGAGATCTGATCCGCTACGGCCGACGCCTGCTTGAGGTGCGGACGAACAGGGAGCAGTCCGAACTGCACCAAGTGGCCCATACGTTGATCACCGAGGAACTGTCAGAGACGCTCGCGGGCTTCCGTACTCTGCTCGCCAAGCAGCAGTGGGACCGCAACACCATGGGCGTGCTGGGGTCGTTCCGCACGCTGGTGGCCCATCTGCGGGCCACCTGTCCCTGCCCGGGACCCGACCGCGACATGCGTCTCGCGCTCACGCACTTCGCCGCCCAGGAAGCGGCCGGCGTGTCCGACGAGTCACGACGCCTCGTCGACGAGGCCGCCGCCTACGCCTACTTCTCGCTCACGCTGCTGGACATTTTCGGACGGCGCGACTTCACCGCACGCCGGACGGTCGCCGCCCAGCATCCCGACGGACGTCTCAACCTGCTCGCCGAGGCCCGTCAGGAGCTGGGCGTCTCGCCCTGCAGCGCACGCACCCTCATAGACGACATCCGCAAGGCCTGGGACCTGGCCCCGGTCACCGCACAAGGCTCACTGCCGACCGTCGTGATCCCGGCGCCCCGGGGGACCATCTGCAACTGGCACCCCCGGCGCTGGTGACAGACCGGGAAACGGGGTCCTACTCCGCCGGCTCCACCCCCGCCCGCAGCAGACCGTAGGTGTACGCATCCTCCAACGCCTGCCAAGACGCCGCGATCACGTTCTCCGCAACCCCCACCGTCGACCATTCCCCCGCCCCGTCGGACGTGGAGATCAGCACCCGGGTCGTGGACTGCGTACCGTGCACGCCCTCCAGGATGCGGACCTTGTAGTCGACGAGGTCGAGCTTGGCGAGCTGGGGGTAGATCTTCTCCAGGGCCACCCTCAGCGCGCGGTCCAGCGCGTTGACCGGGCCGTTGCCCTCCGCCGTGGCGACGATGCGCTCGCCCTTGGCGAAGAGCTTGACCGTGGCCTCGTTGGCGTGGCTGCCGTCGGGGCGGTCCTCGACGATGGCGCGCCAGGATTCGACGGTGAAGTACTTCAGGGGCCTGCCCTCGACCTCGGCCCTCAGGAGCAGTTCGAAGCTCGCGTCCGCCGCCTCGTAGGTGTAGCCCTTGAGCTCGCGTTCCTTCACGCGCTCCACGACCCGGCCGACCAGTTCGCGGTCGCCGCCGAGGTCCACGCCGAGTTCCTTGCCCTTCAGCTCGACCGAGGCGCGGCCCGCCATGTCGGAGACCAGCATGCGCATGGTGTTGCCCACCAGCTCCGGGTCGATGTGCTGGTACAGGTCCGGGTCGACCTTGATGGCGGAGGCGTGCAGGCCGGCCTTGTGCGCGAAGGCCGAGACGCCCACGTACGGCTGGTGTGTCGATGGGGTGAGGTTGACCACCTCTGCGATCGCGTGGGAGATGCGCGTCATCTCGCGCAGCTTGCCCTCCGGCAGGACCTTCTTGCCGTACTTCAGCTCCAGGGCCGCGACCACCGGGAAGAGGTTGGCGTTGCCGACGCGCTCGCCGTAGCCGTTCGCCGTGCACTGGACGTGGGTCGCGCCCGCGTCGACCGCGGCCAGGGTGTTGGCGACCGCGCAGCCCGTGTCGTCCTGGGCGTGGATGCCGAGGCGGGCACCCGTGTCGGCGAGGACCGTCGAGACGACCGCCTGGACCTGCGCCGGGAGCATGCCCCCGTTGGTGTCGCACAAGATGACCACGCTGGCGCCGGCCTCCGACGCCGCTCTCACGACCGCCTTCGCGTACTCCGGGTTCGCGCGGTAGCCGTCGAAGAAGTGCTCGCAGTCGACGAAGACGCGGCGGCCCTCGGCGACCAGGAACGAGACCGTGTCCCTGACCATCTCCAGGTTCTCGTCCAGCGTCGTGCGCAGCGCCAGCTCGACGTGCCGGTCGTGGGACTTCGCGACCAGCGTGATCACCGGGGCGCCCGAGTCCAGCAGGGCCCTGACCTGGGGGTCCTCCGACGCCTTCCCGCCCGCCCGGCGGGTCGCACCGAACGCGACCAGCTGGGCGTGCCTGAAGTCGATCTCCGCCTGCGCGCGGGCGAAGAACTCCGTGTCCCGCGGGTTCGCGCCGGGCCAGCCGCCCTCGATGAAGCCCACGCCGAAGTCGTCCAGGTGCCGTGCGATGGCCAGCTTGTCCGCGACGGTGAGGTTGATGCCCTCGCGCTGGGCGCCGTCGCGCAGGGTGGTGTCGAAGACGTGGAACTGATCGTCGAGCTCGCTGGTTGCGGTCATGGTCTCAAGGCTCCTGAGGATGAAATCGCGGTCTGTACCGGAATGACCGGCTCCACCGTCCCCACATACTCCCTCGCGCTCTCGCCTCCGGCTGCGGGTGGGCCAGAAAAGCGAAAAACCTCTCGCGGGTGCGAGAGGTCTGCGCGCGGGTCGAGGACGACGGTGTCCGCCCGTACCTGGTCGTACGTGGCGGTCACTGCGGACCGGCGCGCCTGCTGCCGATAATCATGGCGAACGAGAGCACGGGGGCAGTCTGGCACAAGTCGCCCCCGCGCTCACCGTCCGTCTCAGGATGCGAGCACGCCGCCGGTCAGCGCAGGTGGCGTACGAACACGTCCCGCTCGTCGTTGGTGTCCCCGCCCGGGATCAGCGTGCCGTCCCAGGAGACGAACACGATCCGCCGGGCACCGTCCGCGATGCCGCCCGGTTCGACCCCCGCGGAGGCCGGGGCGCCGGTGGGGTCGGGGGTGACCAGGGTGGTCGTGCCCGTCTTGAGGTCCCGCAGGTAGACCGGGTAGCGGGCGCCGCCGGGCAGACCGTCGACGCGGCCCGTGAAGGTGACGTACCGGCCGTTCGCGCTCACGGCGGGGTCCTGGGTGTAGACCCGGGAGGCACCGTCGTGGGGCGCGTGGAGGCGCTGGTTGACGCCCGTGGCGACGTCGTGCACGAACACGTTCCAGCTGGCGTCGGTGTCGCCGGGCACCAGGTGGGTGTCGGCGGACTCGAAGACGACGGTGCGTCCGTCGCCGCTGATGGACGGGGACGTCGACTCCCGTTCGGTCTGCGAGCCGTCGTAGGAGCGGTCGACGAGGGTGCGCTCGCCGGTGGTGCGGTCGTACATCCATACGTCGCCCCAGTCGTCGCCGCGCGGGCCGTTCGCGTAGTTGTACTGGTAGACGACCCGCTTGCCGTCGTCGCTGACCGTCGGCTCGGAGGCGTTGCGCGGCTCCCAGGTGGGCCTGGGCTGGCTGATCCGCTGGGTGGTGCCGGCGACCCGGTCCCGCAGGAAGACCACGCGGCCCTCGCCGGTCTCCTGGAGCGTGAAGACGGCGTAGCGGGTGTTCTGGCTGACGGAGACGTCACCGATCGGCCCCTCGAAGCCCTCGGGAGCCTCGATGCCGAACTTCACCTCCTTGCCGGTGCGCGGGTCGTTCAGGACGACGTCGTTCTGGTGGTAGAGGTAGCGCCCGTCGTTCAGGATCGCGAGGATGCTGCCGAACCCGGAGAAGCGGAGCTTCCCGGTGTGCAGGTCGCGGATGTACATGCCGCCGTGCGGCACATGGGGGTCGAGGTCCTCCGCCGTCGAATCGAAGCCGACGTAGCGGCCGTTGCGGCTGATGACGGCGTTGTCGGAAGCGCCGGCGGCCGCCTTGCCCTCCGGAGTGACGCTGATCGGCTCGGTGTGCGGGGCCCTCGGTGCGGCGGTCGCCGCGGGTGCGGTCAGGGCCGCCGTGGCGGCGGTGACAACGATGGCGAGCGCGACGGCCCGCTTCGTGCGGTGCATGGTGGTTCCCCCGTAGTGGTCGTTTGACGCTTCACCCCCGGCCCGCGCCAAGGGCTCCCTTCGAGGCAAACGCACCACCGGCCACAGGGTCAATGGGTCTTATTGCGTACAACCCGGGCGGGGCATCACGCGTCCGCGAGAAGGCCGTCGTTCAGGAAGTCCCGTACATGGCCGAGAATCATCTGCCGGTCGGTGCCTCGCAGGCCGATCGCCACATGGATGGAGAAGCCGTCCAGCAGGGCCCGCAGCCGGGAGGCGAACCGGTCCGGGTCGACGGCCCGGAACTCCCCTCGCGACACGCCCTCCGCCAGCAGGGCCACCAGGTCGCGGTGCCAGGCGCCCTCGATGGCGGCCTGGCGTTCCCGGGCGTCCGATTCGACGGCAGCGCTCTGCGAGCGGTTCCAGACCTCCAGCCAGAGGGTCCAGTGCGGGTCGCGGTGGCCGTCGGGGATGTACAGGTCGACGTACGCATCGAGCCGTTCCCGTGCGGTGCCCGTACGGGCGAGGAGCCGCCCCCGCTCTGCGCCGAGGCGTCCCTCGCTCCACTCCAGGGTCTGCAGCAGCAGCTCGTCCTTGGAGTGGAAGTAGTAGAGGAGGTGGCCGCTGCTCATCCCGACCTCGCGGCCGAGGGCCGCCATGGTGAGCTTCTCCAGGCCGCGTTCGGCGATCATCTCCATGGCGGCGGCGAGGACGTCCCCGCGCGGCGGCGCGTTCCTGCGCGCACCGGCCATCCGTCGGCTCCTAGATCTTCGGCTGCTGCTGTGTGATGCAGTGGATGCCTCCACCGCCCGCGAAGATGGTACGGGCGTCCACCAGCGTCACCGTCCGCCCGGGGAACAGTCGCCGGAAGATGCCCGCCGCGATCTCGTCGTTCGGGTCGTCGAAGGCGCAGAGCACCAGTCCGCCGTTGCAGAGGTAGTGGTTGATGTACGAGTAGTCGACCCACTCGCCGTCCTCGTCCTTGAGGACCGTCGGCGCCGGGATCTCGACGACCTCCAGGCGGCGGCCCTTCGCGTCGGTCTCGCCGCTCAGGATCTCGATGTACTCGCGCGAGCGGGCGTGGTCGGGGTGGGCAGGGTCGCGCTGGCTGTGGACGACGACCGTGCCGGGCCGCGCGAAGGCGGCGACGATGTCGACGTGGCCCTGTGTGCCGTACGTCCCGTAGTCGCCGGCGAGGCCGTGCGGGAGCCAGATCGCCTTGGTGGTGCCGAGCCGGGCGTGGATCTCCGCCTCGACCCGCTCCCGCGTCCAGCCGGGGTTGCGGCCGGAGCCGAGCTGGACGGTCTCGGTGAGCAGGACGGTGCCCTCGCCGTCGACGTGGATCGCGCCGCCCTCGTTGACGAGTGCGCTGCTTCGCACGGGCACTCCGGCCAGGTCCGCGACATGGCGGGCGATCTTGGAGTCGTGCTCCCAGCTCGCCCAGTCCTGGGCGCCCCAGCCGTTGAACACCCAGTCCACGGCGGCGAGGCGCCCTCGGCCATCGGTCACGAACGTCGGACCGATGTCGCGCATCCACGCGTCGTCGAGCTCCCGCTCCACCAACTCGACGTCCGGGCCGAGCAGTTCGCGCGCGGACTCGCCCTGGCCGGTCCCGTGCACCATCGTCACCGGTTCGTAGCGGCGCACCGCGCGGGCCACGGACGCCCACGCGGTGCGGGCCCCCGCGAGCTCCTCGTCGTCGGTGAAGGTCGCGTTGGGGCCGGGCCAGGCCATCCAGGTGCGCTCGTGGGGCTCCCACTCGGCGGGCATGCGGTAGGTCATGAGGAACTCCGGGAGTCTCAGAGGAAGTACAGGCGGTTGAGGGAGACGGACTCGGCCGGTTCGGAGCGCAGCGGTTCGCCGTCCAGGGTCACCAGTCCGGTGCGCTGGTCGACATCGACCGCTCCGGTACGGGAGTTGAGGCGCAGGTCGGCGGGGCCGATACCACGGGTGCCACGGACGGCCACGCGTCGACGCCGGGTCGGCATGGTGTCGCCTCCCTGGTCCAGGGCCGCCTGGGCGACGAAGGCGACCGAGATGTCGGCAGGGGTGGCGCCGTACGAGCCGAACTGCGGGCCGAGGACGAGCGGTTCGCAGGTGTCGGTGGCCGCATTGGGGTCGCCGACCACGCCGTACGCCGGGAAGCCGGACTTCAGGACCAGCTGCGGCTTCGCGCCGAAGTACTCCGGGCGCCACAGCACGATGTCGGCGAGCTTGCCGGCCTCGATGGAGCCGACCTCGTGCGAGAGTCCGTGCGCGATGGCCGGGTTGATCGTCAGCTTGGCCATGTACCGCAGGACGCGCTCGTTGTCGTGGTCGTCGTTCTCGGCGCCGAACTCGGCCTTCATCTTCCCGGCCATGGCGAAGGTGCGGCGGACGGTCTCGCCGGCGCGGCCCATGCCCTGGGCGTCGGAGGAGGTGATGCCGATCGCGCCCAGGTCGTGCAGGACGTCCTCGGCGCCCATGGTCCCGGCGCGGATGCGGTCGCGGGCCATGGCGGCGTCGCCGGGCAGGTCGGTCTTCAGGTCGTGGACGGAGACGATCATGCCGTAGTGCTCGGCGACCGCGTCCCGGCCGAAGGGGAGGGTGGGGTTGGTGGAGGAGCCGATGACGTTCGGGACGCCGGCCATCTTCAGGACGTTGGGGACGTGTCCGCCGCCGCAGCCCTCGATGTGGAAGGCGTGGATGGTGCGGCCCTCCAGGACCCGGAGGGTGTCCTCGACGGAGAGGCATTCGTTCAAGCCGTCGCTGTGGAGGGCGACTTGGACGTCGTGCTCCTCGGCGACACGGAGGGCGGTGTCCAGCGCCCGGGTGTGGGCGCCCATGTCCTCGTGCACCTTGAAGCCACTGGCCCCGCCTTCGGCGAGCGCCTCGATCAGGGGTGCCTTGTGGGAGGACGAACCCCGGCCCAGGAAGCCGATGTTGACCGGCCAGGCGTCGAAGGCGTTGAAGGCGTGCCGCAGTGCCCAGGGCGAGTTGACGCCGACGCCCCACACCGGGCCGAACTCCTGCCCGATGATCGTGGTCACGCCGGACGCCAGTGAGGCCTCCATGATCCGCGGCGACAGCAGATGGACGTGGGTGTCGACGGCTCCTGCGGTGGCGATGAGCCCCTCACCGGACACGATGGACGTGCCGGTGCCGACGACGACGTCGACGCCGTCGAGGGTGTCGGGGTTACCGGCGCGCCCGATCGAGCAGATCCGTCCCTCGCGGATACCGATCGACACCTTCCGGATGCCCAGCGCCGCGTCGATCACGACGACGTTGCTGATCACGACATCGCAGGTCTCCCGCACGGCGGCGGCCTTGAGGTGCAGCCCGTCGCGGGCGGTCTTGCCGAAGCCGGCGAGGAACTCGTCGCCGTACTTCTGGGAGTCGGCCTCGACGCGGATCACGAGCCCCGAGTCGCCGAGGCGGATGCGGTCGCCGGCGCGGGGGCCGTGGGTGGACGCGTACTCGTACGGGGTGAGGCGGCGGGCCTCGGCCGGGTGGCCTCCGGGACGGCTCATCGGGCGGCCTCCTCGTCGAGGGTCACCGGAGCGCCGGGGGCACCGGCGCCGGGGGAAGTCCGTCGGCCGGTCGTCTCGGCACGGATCTCCGCGCCACCGGACGCGTCGGCCCCGAGCGCAGCCTCTCGATCGGGCGCCCTGTCGCCGATGCCCGAACCACCGGGCGCACCGGCGCCGAGCACGGTCGCCCCGTCGGTCGCCCCGTCGGCCGCCCCGTCGCGGATGCCCAGGTAACCGCAGGCCGCCGCCCGGCGCAGGGCCTCCTCGCGGGCGCCCGGCGCGTCCAGCGGCCCGTCCACGAGCCCGGCGAACCCGATCGCGACCCGCGCACCGCCGATCGGCACGAGCCCGACCTCCAGCGACTCCCCCGGCCCGAACCGCACGGACGATCCGGCGGGCACCGCGAGCCGCAGGCCGTAGGCGGCGCCCCGGTCGAAGTCGAGACGCGGGTTGGCCTCGAAGAAGTGGAAGTGGGAGGTGACGGAGACGGGGACGGTCGCGGTGTTGGTGACCGTCAGCCGTACGACCGCCTCGGGCTCGGCGTGCTCGGGCCCCGGCAGCAGCGCGCCGGGGGCCTGGTCGCCCAGCCCGCCACCGATCGGATCGCTCACGACGGCGAGCCGCGACCCGTCGTCGAAGACGGCCTCGACATGCACCTCGGTGACGACATCGGCCACCCCGGGCAGCACGTCGTCCGGACCGAGCACACCCCGGGCCCGCTCGATCGCCTCGGCGAGCCGCGCCCCGTCCCGGGCGGCCTCGCACACGGTGTCGGCGATCAGCGCGGTGGCCTCCGGCACGTTGAGCCTGAGGCCGCGGGCCCTACGCGCCCGGGCCAGCTCGGCGGCGCCGAAGAGCAGCAGGCGGTCGCGTTCGGTGGGGGTCAGCCGCATGTCGTTCCTTTCGCTTTAGAGCAACACTCTAAAACGAAGATGTCGACAAACAAAGACTTGACGGCAGAGCAGAGGACAGAACACATTGAACGTCACTCAAATCGAGGGACCCAGGGAGACGCACCATGCCCATGGAACAGCGCGGAGTCGACACCATCCCCGACGAGGAACGCACCAGCGACCCCCGGGATCTCGTCTCGATCCTGCTCGGCTCGAACCTCTGCCTGGGCGTGATCGTCTTCGGCTGGCTGCCGCCGTCGTTCGGTCTCGGCTGGTGGGCGTCGGTGACCTCGGTCGTGGCCGGCACGGTGGTGGGAACCGCGTTCACCGCCCCTCTCGCACTGGTCTCGTTCCGCTCCGCGACCAACCTGTCCACGTCCTCCGGCGCCCAGTTCGGCGTACGGGGCCGGCTTGTCGGCTCGGTGGTCGGGTTGCTGCTGGCCCTGGGCTACACCGCGCTGACGGTGTGGATCGGCGGCGATGTGATGGTGGGGACCCTGGGCCGGCTGGTGGGACTGCCGGCGAGCGGGATGTCGTACGGCGTGGTCTACGGGCTGCTCGCGGCGGCCACGGTGGCGGGTGCGGTGTACGGGTACCGGGTGCTGCTGGCGATGTCCCGGGTGCTGGCGGTCGGGATGACGGCCCTGCTGGTCCTGGGTGTGTTCGCCTACGCCCCGCACTTCACGACGGACGCGCTGCCGCAGGCCGGCGGCTATCTGCTGGGCGGCTTCTGGCAGACCTGGCTCCTGTCGGCGGTGGCGGCGGGACTGTCGGGGCCGATCGCCTTCATCACCCTCCTCGGCGACTACACCCGCTACATCTCACCGGCCCGTCACTCCTCGCGCCGCGTGCTGCGCGCCACCTGGCTCGGCCTGATGCTGGGTCTGCTGGTCCCGCAGCTCTTCGGCACCTTCACGGCGTACGCGGCGGGCGCGGCCCTCGACTACGCCGGACCGCTGGTGGCCGCCTCGCCCGGGTGGTACCTGGTCCCGCTGCTGCTGGCGGCCTCCGCGGGCTCGGTGGGCAACGCCGGGCTGATGCTGTACTCGATGGGCCTCGACCTGGACGCGATACTCCCGCGGGTCTCGCGGGCGCGGGCCACGTACACGGTCGCGGTCGTCGCCACGGCCTGCGTCTTCGTCGGGCACTACGCCTCCACGGCGCAGGACGCGATGACATCCTTCGTCCTGCTCCTGACGGCCGTCGGCACCCCGTGGGCGGTCATCACCCTCATCGGCTTCGCCCGCTGTCGTGGCGTGTACGACGCGGAGGCCCTCCAGGTCTTCAACCGCCGTGCGCGCGGCGGGATCTACTGGTTCCGGGGCGGCTGGAACATCCCGGCGACGGTGTCATGGGCGCTGGGCGCGGCGGTCGGATCGCTGGCGGTGTCGCTTCCCTGGTACGAGGGTCCGCTGGTGGCGTGGACGGGCGGGGTCGACTGCGGCTTCGTGCTGTCGGGGCTGGTCGGCGGAGTCACGTATCTGCTGCTGATGCCGGCACGCGAAAGGGCCGCCGCGGAACCCGAAACGGTGTCCGCGACGGCCCTGTTGGTCGACGACTAGCCCAGCTTGTGCATCCAGCCGTGCTTGTCCTCGGCCGTGCCGCGCTGGATGTCGAGCAGCGCCTGCCGCAGCTTCAGCGTGACCTCGCCCGGCTCGCCGCCGCTCTGCTGCCACTCGGCGGTCGCGCGCTTGACCGTGCCGACCGGGGTGATGACGGCGGCGGTGCCGCAGGCGAAGACCTCGGTGAGGGTGCCGTTCTCGGAGTCGCGCTGCCACTGGTCGATGGAGACGCGGCCTTCCTCGGACCGGTAGCCGAGGTCGCGGGCGACGGTCAGCAGCGAGTCACGGGTGACGCCCTCCAGGATGGAACCCGTCAGCGCCGGCGTGACGATTTTGTCGCCGTACACGAAGTACAGGTTCATCCCGCCGAGTTCCTCGATCCACTTGTGCTCGACGGCGTCGAGGTAGCAGACCTGGTCGCAGCCCTTGGCGGCCGCCTCGGCCTGGGCGAGCAGGGAGGCCGCGTAGTTGCCGCCCGTCTTCGCGTCGCCCATGCCGCCGGGGACGGCGCGGACGCGGTCCTCGGAGAGCCAGATGGAGACCGGCTTGACGCCGCCCGGGAAGTACGCGCCGGCCGGGGACGCGATGACCAGGAACAGGTACTCGTTGGCCGGCTTGACGCCCAGGCCGACCTCGGTGGCGATCATGAAGGGGCGGAGGTAGAGGGATTCCTCGCCGCCGTGCGCCGGGACCCAGGCCTCGTCCTGCTGGACGAGGAGGTCGCAGGCCTCGATGAAGGTCTCGACCGGCAGCTCGGGCATGCCGAGGCGGTGCGCGGACCGCTGGAAGCGCTCGGCGTTCTTCTCCGGACGGAACATGGCGACGGACCCGTCGGGCTGACGGTACGCCTTGAGCCCCTCGAAGATCTCCTGCGCGTAGTGCAGGACCGTCGTGGCCGGGTCGAGCGGGATGGGGGCGTACGGCACGAGCTGGCCGTCGTGCCAGCCGCGGCCCTCGGTCCACTTGATGGTGACCATGTGGTCGGTGAAGTGGCGGCCGAACCCGGGGTTCGCCAGGATCGCCGCGCGCTCCGCGTCGGAAAGTGGCGAGGCCGAGGGCTTGAGCTCGATCGTGGGCGTCGTCATGAGTGGTTGTCCTTCACCGGTTGTGTGTGACGGGCCGCGCTCACGCCCTCTACTGTCAGTGGCCAGTGCTAGGACGTCCGAGCATGCCCTCATTCTGCGGCTCCGCGTTCGATTATCGCTCGCGGGGCGCTGAGGACGAAAACGGCGTGAATGCGACCCAGGGGATGATGGTGGCACCCGGCGGGGAGGTATGAAAAGCCGCCGGGTGCGGATGCGACCCGGCGGCTTCGAATGACTCGTGGGATTCGAGTGGCGCGGGGTCAGCCGGCTACTCGTACGGCGAGCGCGTCGCCGATCTCGGAGGTGCTGCGGGCGGGCTTGCCGGCCCGCTCGCCGAGGTCGGTCGAGACCGCGTCCTCGATACGGGCGGCCTCGGACTCGAAGCCCAGGTGACGCAGGAGCAGCGCGACGGACAGGACCGTGGCGGTGGGGTCGGCCTTGCCCTGGCCCGCGATGTCGGGCGCCGAGCCGTGGACGGGCTCGAACATCGACGGGAACTCGCCGGAGGGGTTGATGTTGCCGCTCGCGGCGACGCCGATGCCGCCGGAGACGGCCGCGGCGAGGTCGGTGATGATGTCGCCGAAGAGGTTGTCGGTGACGATCACGTCGAACCGGCCCGGGTCGGTGACCAGGTAGATCGTGGCCGCGTCGACGTGGATGTAGTCGGTGGTGACCTCGGGGAACTCCTCGGCCACCTTGTTGAAGACGTTCGTCCACAGGTGGCCCGCGAAGGACAGCACGTTGTTCTTGTGGACCAGCGTGAGCTTCTTGCGGGGGCGGGCCTGGGCGCGGGCGAAGGCGTCCCGGACGACCCGCTCGACACCGAAGGCCGTGTTCACGGAGACCTCGGTGGCGACCTCGTGCGGGGTGCCCTTGCGGATCGTGCCGCCGTTGCCGGTGTACGGGCCCTCGGTGCCCTCTCGGACCACGACGAAGTCGATCTCCGGCTCGCCGGCCAGCGGGGTGGCGACACCCGGCAGCAGCTTCGACGGCCGCAGGTTGACGTGGTGGTCGAAGAGGAAGCGGAGCTTGAGCAGGAAGCCGCGCTCCAGGACACCGGAGGGGACCGACGGGTCGCCGATGGCGCCGAGGAGGATGGCGTCGTGCTTCTTCAGCGCGTCCACGTCGGCGTCGGTGAGGGTCTCACCGGTGGCGTGGTACCGCTTGGCGCCGAAGTCGTACTCCTTCGTCTCCAGCTTCACATCCTGCGGAAGGACGGCGGAGAGGACCTTCAGGCCTTCGGCCACGACCTCCTGGCCGATGCCGTCACCCGGAATCACTGCGAGATTGATGCTGCGAGACATGTCCGGCACCCTACTCCTCGTCCCATGGAATGACACTCGATGTCCGCCATACGGACACTGGAGCGCGGCCCGGGCGTCAGCCCTTCGACTGGCGTTCACCCGTACGTATGGCGGGTGTTGAGGTTCGCTGGGAACTTCACTGCCATGGACCTTCCCGACTTCGGCATCCCGCCGCAGCTCGCACGCCGGATGAGCATGGCCGAGCAGTACGAGTACCTGCGCACCAAGCTGACCCGGCGCCGCACCCTGGTGACGGCCGGCGCGGTGGCGGGCGGCCTGCTGACCGGCTGCTCGGGAAACAGCTCCCCGTCCGGGAGGACGACCGCCACACCGTCCCCCACCGCCAAGGTGCACGGATCGGCCGTCGCCCCCTTCGGCCGCCATCTCGCCTTCGGCGCCGACCCGAAGACCCAGATGCGGATCTCCTGGCAGGTCCCGCTCGCGGTGAAGCGGCCGTACGTCCGGATCGGCACCCGTCCGGACGACCTGAGCCGCAAGATCGAGGCGGAGGTCCGCGCCCTGCACACCCCGGGCGTCACCGGCGTACGGCTGGCACTGGACCAGTACTACCTGCACGCGGCGCTCGACGGACTGCGCCCCGGGACGACGTACTACTACGGCGTGGGCCACGACGGTCTGGACCCGGCCGAAGCGGCCCACCGCTCGACGATCGCGTCGTTCCGCACCGCCCCCGCGAGCCCCGAGAGGTTCGTCTTCACGGCCTTCGGCGACCAGGGCGTCGGCAGGGCCGCGGCCGCCAACGACAACGTCCTGCTGCGCCAGAACCCCGCCTTCCACCTCCACGCGGGCGACATCTGCTACGCCAACGCCAATGGGCGGGGCGACAAGACGGACGCGTACGACCCCGGCTTCTGGGATCTGTTCCTCAAACAGAACGAGGAGGTCGCGCGGTCGGTCCCGTGGATGGTGACGACCGGCAACCACGACATGGAGGCCTGGTACTCCCCCGACGGCTACGGCGGCCAGCTCGCCCGCTGGTCCCTCCCGGAGAGCGGCTTCGACGCCCGGACCGCGCCCGGGGTGTACGCCTTCACCTACGGCAACGTCGGCTTCGTCGCGCTGGACGCCAACGACGTGTCGTACGAGATCCCCGCCAACCTCGGTCACACGGGCGGGAAGCAGACGGCGTGGCTGGACGGGAAGCTCGGTGAGCTGCGCAAGGCGAAGGGGGTGGACTTCGTGGTCGTCTTCTTCCACCACTGCGCGTACTCCACCTCGTCGCACGCCTCCGACGGCGGGCTGCGGGACGAGTGGGTGCCGCTGTTCGCCAAGCACCAGGTGGACCTGGTGATCAACGGGCACAACCACGTCTATGAGCGCACCGACGCCATCAAGGGCGGCGAGGTGGGCAGGCGGGTACCGATCGGCGCGTCGACCGACCCGACGCGGGACGGCACGGTGTACGTGACCGCGGGCGGCGGCGGCAAGGATCTGTACGGCTTCCCGGTGGGCGTGCGGGAGAGCTACGAGGGCCATGTGCACGACCACGACTCCGTCGACACCTTCCAGTGGACGAAGTCACGGGCCTCGAAGGCGGAGACCGTGGAGTGGTCACGGGTGCGCTACCGGGGGTTCTCGCTCCTGAAGGTGGAGGCGCAGAGCGGTACGGCGGCGCGGCTCAAGGTGTCGGCGCTGGCGCAGAACGGCGACAGGATCGACCATTTCGAGGTGCGGCGCGGGGCGTGAGCCCGCGCCGCACCCCGGTGCGGGTGCGGCTCCCGGATCTTCGGAACGGCGGCGGGCCTCAGTGGCCGGTCGAGCCGCCGTTGTCACGGCGGTCGAGGGCGCGCTGGAGGGCGGCCGCGGCGTTCTTGCGGTCGGACTCGCTCGTACGGGAGGTGTGACGGACTCGACGGCGGACGGTCGTCTCGGCCATGAGAAATCGACTCCTTCGAATTCATGGAGTGCACAAGTTCATGGAGTGCACAAAGGGTTGCGAGACGCCGGAAGGGGCGGGGAGCGGTGCCGCAGGGGTTGCCTGCATGGGGCCCGGCTCACGACCGCCATTCGCTTGATCGAGCGAGACGTTCGGCTTCTACAAAGCTAAGGGAGGACCGTCTGTCTGTCTCCACAATTACTCGGACTTCCTACTATCTGAGACAGTGCAGTGGGTCACACCCCACTGACCTGCGGTTTCACATGACCGCGCAACTCCCGCACCAGCGCCCGAACGGCGGCGGAGGCGGCCAGCTCGGGGGTCGTGACATACCCGACCTGACGGGTGGGACGGTCGGGCCCGAGGTCGGTGATCTCGACGGCGGACGGCACATCGGCGAGGGAGAGCGCGGGCATGATCCCCATCCCGAGCCCGCTGCCCACCATCGACAGCACCGCCCCGTCGTCCTCGGCGCGGACGGTCGCGGTGGGGATCCAGTCCTGGGCCGCCCACCAGGTGCGGGTGTAGGAGGAGCAGTTCTCCAGCCAGTCGACGAGCGGGAGCGAGCGCGGCTCGGGGTGCCCGGCCGGGTGCACCAGGGAGTACGGCTCTTCGAGGAGTACGTCGCCGACGAGCTGCGACGGGATGGGGGAACTGGTCCCGAAGGTGGCGATCCCGAGGTCGGCCCGCCCTTCCACGACCTCCCCTGCCGTGCCCGCCCCGACCTCGCGTACGACGGTGACGGTCGGCTCGATCGCGGGGTGACGGGCGGCGAGGCGTTCGAGGACGGGCGGGAGGAGGTGCAGGGCGGCGCTGCGGAAGGCGGCGATACGGAGGGGGCCGCGGACCTCGTTGCCCTCGGCGCTTCTGGTCTCGGCGACGAGCACGGTCAGCATCCGCAGGACCCGGCGCGCGTGGGCAACGGCCCGTGCCCCGGCGGCCGTCGGCCGAGCCCCGTACCGCCCTCGCTCGAACAGCACCACACCCAGCTTCCGCTCGATGCCGCGTACGGCGTGCGAGACGGCGGACTGGGTCGTGCCGAGGCGGAGGGCGGCGGCCGAGAACCCGCCCTCCTCGGCGACGGCCACGAGGGTACGGAGATCGTGCGGCGCGAGATCGACGGTGTCGTTCATGGATACGGGGTCCCCCACCTGCTGCTATGAGCCACGGCTCATGGATGTGCCTGTTCCATGAGCGCAACCCTCTGCTCCCGGCCGGCATTCCTCCCTACGGTCGGCTCCCATGACCGACACCGCGATCACCGTGCACCAGACCGCCCGCCTGACGGGCTTCCCGACCCCGGACCACTTCGCCTTCGTGGAGTCCCCGGTGCCGACGCCGGCCCCCGGCACGGCACTGGTGGAGAACCTCTACTGGTCGGTCGACCCCTACCACCGCGAAATGATGGACGGCGACTTCGAGTTGAACGCCCCGCTGGAGGGCCGCACCCTGGGCCGGGTGGTGGCCTCACGCCACCCGGGGCTTCCGGAGGGCGAGATCGTCTTCCACCGGCAGGGCTGGCGTACGCACGCGGTGGTGACTCCGGAGGAGACCAGACGCCTGCCGCACCACGAAGGCGTCCCCCTGTCCGCGTACTTGAGCATCCTCGGCGGCACGGGCCTCACGGCGTACGTCGGCCTGACCCGGATCGCCCGGCTCCGCGAGGGCGACGACGTGTTCGTCTCGGCGGCAGCGGGCGGCGTCGGCACGGCAACGGCCCGCTTCGCACGCCTGCTGGGCGCGGGCCGCCTGATCGGCAGCGCGGGCTCGCCGGAGAAGGTCCGCCACCTGACCCGACAGGTCGGCTACGACGAGGCGTTCGACTACCACGACGGCCCGGTCACCGACCTGCTGATGAAGGCCGCCCCCACCGGCATCGACGTCTTCGTCGACAACGTCGGCGGCGACCATCTGGGCGCGGCGATCGGGGCGTTGCGGGAACGCGGGCGAGTGGTCCGCATCGGCACGGTGAGCCAGTACAACACGCCGGACGCCCCGCCGGTGGTCTTCAACCACGCCGACGTGGTGGAGAAGAGCCTCCGCATCGAGGGTTTCCTGGTGAGCCACTACCGCGATGTCCAGGAGGAGCTGTACGAGTTCGCCGTACCCCATCTCCTCAGCGGGGCGCTCGCACCGGACGAGACGGTGGTGGAGGGGTTCGAGGAGATCGTGGAGGCGTTCCTGCTGATGCTGCGAGGTGGGAACACCGGGAAGATCCTGGTGCGGGCGAGGGCGTGACGCGGAGAACGGCGAGGGGAGAACGGTGGGCGGAAAAGGCGAGGGGCCGGGTGCGCCACCCGGCCCCTCAGCTTCTCTGACCGACCGTCAGCCCATGTGCGGGTACGCGTAGTCGGTCGGCGGGACCAGCGTCTCCTTGATGGCGCGGGTCAGGGTCCAGCGCATCAGGTTCTGCGGGGCGCCGGCCTTGTCGTTGGTGCCGGACGCGCGGCCGCCGCCGAAGGGCTGCTGGCCGACGACGGCACCGGTGGACTTGTCGTTGATGTAGAAGTTGCCGGCCGCGTAGCGCAGCTTCTCCATCGTGTAGGCGGCCGCCGCGCGGTCACCGGCGATGACCGAGCCGGTCAGGGCGTAGTCCGAGACCGACTCCATCTGGGCCAGCATCTCGTCGTACTGGTCGTCCTCGTAGACGTACACCGCGAGGAACGGGCCGAAGTACTCGGTCGTGAAGACCTCGTTCTCCGGGTCGGTGCACTCGACGACGGTCGGGCGCACGAAGTAGCCGACCGAGTCGTCGTACGAACCGCCCGCGACGATCGTGCAGGTGGGGTCGGACTTGGCGCGGTCGATGGCCGCCTTGTTCTTGGCGAACGCGCGCTCGTCGATGACCGCGCCGATGAAGTTCGACAGGTCGGTGACATCACCCATGGTCAGGTAGTCGACCTCGGCCGCGAACTCCTCCTTGAAGCCGGAGTTCCAGATCGACGCCGGGATGTAGGCGCGGGAGGTGGCGCTGCATTTCTGGCCCTGGTACTCGAACGCACCACGGGTCAGGGCGGTCTTGAGGATCGCCTTGTCCGCGCTCGGGTGGGCGACCACGAAGTCCTTGCCGCCGGTCTCGCCGACGAGACGCGGGTAGGAGCGGTACTTCTCGATGTTGTTGCCGACCGTCTTCCACAGGTACTGGAAGGTCTTGGTCGAGCCGGTGAAGTGGATGCCGGCGAGGTCGCGGTGGACCAGTGCGACCTTGCTGACCTCGATGCCGTCACCCGTGACCAGGTTGATGACGCCCTTGGGCAGGCCCGCCTCCTCCAGGAGCTGCATGAGCAGCACGGCGGCGTGGGTCTGGGTCGGGGACGGCTTCCAGACGACGACGTTGCCCATCAGCGCGGGCGCGGTGGGCAGGTTGCCCGCGATCGCCGTGAAGTTGAACGGCGTGATCGCGTAGACGAAGCCTTCGAGCGGGCGGTGGTCGAGGCGGTTCCAGACGCCCGGGGAGTTCGCCGGGGGCTGCTCGGCGAGCAGGTCGCGGGCGTACTTGACGTTGAAGCGCCAGAAGTCGACGAGCTCACAGGGGGTGTCGATCTCGGCCTGCTGGGCCGTCTTCGACTGACCGAGCATCGTCGAGGCGGCCAGCGTCTCGCGCCAGGGACCGGCGAGGAGTTCGGCGGCGCGCAGGATGATCGCGGCACGGTCGTCGAAGGACATCGCGCGCCAGGCGGGCGCGGCGGCGAGGGCCGCGTCGATCGCGTCCTGGGCGTCCTGCTGGGTGGCGTTGGCGTAAGTGCCCAGGCGGGACTTGTGGTTGTGCGGCTGCACGACGTCGAACCGCTCACCGCCGCCCATCCGCTTCTCGCCGCCGATGGTCATCGGCAGGTCGATCGGGTTCTCGGCCAGCTCCTTGAGCTTGGCCTCCAGGCGGGCACGCTCGGGCGAGCCGGGGGCGTAGCCGTGCACCGGCTCGTTGACGGGGGTGGGGACCTGGGTCACAGCGTCCATGAGATCCGTAACTCCTTGTACGTGAGCGGGTGTTCGGGTCAGCCCTTGGTGAGGGTCGAGCGGACGAAGAAGAGGAGGTTCGCCGGCTTCTCCGCCAGTCTCCGCATGAAGTAGCCGTACCAGTCGGTGCCGTAGGCGGTGTAGACGCGCATGCGGTGGCCTTCGGCGGCGAGCCGCAGATGCTCGTCGCTGCGGATGCCGTACAGCATCTGGAACTCGTACTCGTCGAGCTTGCGTCCGGCCTCGCGGGCGAGTTCCTGCGCGATGGAGATGAGGCGCGGGTCGTGGGAGCCGATCATCGGGTACCCCTCGCCCTCCATCAGAGTCTTCAGGATGCGGACGTACGCCTTGTCGATCTCATGCTTCTGCTGGTACGCGACCTCGGCGGGCTCCTTGTAGGCGCCCTTCACGAGCCGGACGCGGCTGCCCGCCTCGGCGAGACGGCGGGCGTCGGCCTCGGTGCGGAAGAGGTAGGCCTGGATGACACAGCCGGTCTGCGGGAAGTCCTTCCGCAGCTCCTCGTGGATGGCGAACATCGAGTCGAGGGTGGTGTGGTCCTCGGCGTCGAGCGTGACGGTCGTGCCGATGGCGGCGGCGGCCTCGACGACGGGCCTGACGTTGGCGAGCGCGAGCTCGTGGCCGCCGGGGAGCGCCTGTCCGAACATCGACAGCTTCACGGACATCTCGGCGCGGGTGCCCAGCTCCAGCTCCTTGAGCCGGTCGACGAGCTCCAGATACGCGTCCCGGGCGGCCTCGGCCTGCTCGGGGGTGGTGATGTCCTCGCCGACGACGTCCATCGTCAGCTCCAGGCCCTTGGCCGTGAGGTCCTCGATGATCGGTACGACCTCGTCGACCGTCTCACCCGGGATGAAGCGGTCGACGACCTGCTTGGTCACCGGGGCCGCCGAGATCAGGCGTCGCATCCGGTCGCTGCGCGACGCGGCAAGAATCACGGGACCCAGCACGGGGCACCTCCACAAACCAGCAGATAGAACCACCGCGAAACCTAAGGATCCCTCCGATCGTCTGCCATCGACAGCTGTCACGCATCCGTGCCGCAGATCTCAGACAGATGTATGAAGGGACTGCGATTATGCGGGAGAATGCTGGAGTGACGGTCGACTACAAAGGTGATTACCAGGAGCTGGTCGATGAGATCTCGGAGCTCCTGGGCGTCCCCGCGACCCTCGAGAACCGCGACTTCGAGCTGATCGCCTTCGGGGCGTACGACAGTGAGGGCGACCTCGATCCCTCGGCGCTCGACCCGGTCCGCACCCGTTCGATCCTGACCCGCCGCTCGACGGCCACCGTCCGGACCTGGTTCGAGGGCTTCGGCATCACGCGCGCGACCGGCCCGGTCCGCATCCCCCCGACCCCCGAGGCGGGGGTGTACCGCGGCCGGATCTGTCTCCCCGTACGCCATCGCGGTGTCGTCCTCGGTTATGTCTGGCTCCTGGAATCCGACCCCGGGCCCACCGACGCCCAACTGGCCGCCGCCATGGAGGTGACGGTCCGCATCGGCGCCCTCCTCGCGGACGAGGCCCAGCACGGGGCCGACCTCAGCCGGGAGCTGCGGGCGGTACTGACCGCCGAGCGGGGCTGGCAGGCGGACATGGCGGTGGCGGCCCTGCGCACGGCACTCGGTCCCCGAGGCGACGGCCCCCACGCCATGGTGTGCATCGCGCCCTGGCCGTCGGCCGACCCGGACGACGCCCCCTCGGCCCGTACGGTGCCGCACGCGACGGCGCTGTGCACGCTGCCGTGGGGAGCGGCGGGACAGTCGCTGGCGGTGCTGGTGCGCCTGCGGTCGACGGACAATCCGGCGCCGGCGCGGTCGGTGGCGACGCGGTTGCTGGAGCGGGCGGGCACCTCAGGTGGGGCGGCGGGCGCTTCCGACCGGCCCGGGGTCGGCGGCGCGGTCGGTGTGGCCGGGGTGGCCGGGGTGGTCGCCTCCGCCGGTATCGGCGCCGCGCGCACCGGCCTCGGGGAGCTGGCCACCGCCTGGCACGAGGCGTCGGCGGCGGCTCGGGCGGCGGGGGCGGAGGCGCGGCTCGGTCCGGTCGCGGAGTGGGGGTCGCTCGGGCCGTTCCGGTTGCTCACCGCGCTGCCTCCGGAGATCGCCGAGGACCCCGTCGTACGCCCCCTCCTCTCCCCCGCCCACCGCGAACTCGCCCGCACCGCCGAGATCTACCTCGACTGCGCGGGCCAGGCCGGCCGCACCGCCGCCGAACTCGGCATCCACCGCCAGACCCTCTACTACCGCCTCTCCCGGGTCGAACAGCTCACCGGCCTCGACCTGGACGACGGCGAGGACCGACTGCTGCTGCACATGGCGCTCAAGGGGGCGCGGCTGGGGAGCTGAGCCGGCCGGACCGGCAAGGCGCCCGATCTCCTCCCGGTTTCTTCTCGAATCCGGTCAACCATCCACCACACGTGCCCGATTTCGGGCATGAAGCATGGAAGTCGGTGCCCGGAGCCCCCTACAGTCGCCGCATGATCACCGCTTCCGCACTGGGATCGTTCGCACTGATCGTGGCCCTCCTGACCCTCACCCCGGGCATCGACACCGCGCTCATACTGCGCACCGCCGTCCTGGGCCGCCGTACCCGCGCCTGGGGCGTCGTCCTCGGCATCCAGACCGGCACCCTCGTCTGGGGCGCGCTCGGCGCCCTGGGCGTCACCGCCGTACTGACCGCCTCGCACCTCGCCTACACGGCCCTGCGCTGGGCGGGCGCCTGCTACCTCGTGTGGATGGGGGCGCGGATGGTGTGGTCGACGCTGCGGCGGAGCGGCGGGACGGCCGCCGAGCCCGCGGCGGAGACCGACAGCGGCGACGGTTTCTGGGGCGGCTGGCGCCGGGGCGCCCTGACGAACCTGCTCAACCCCAAGGTGGGCGCCTTCTACATGGCCGTACTGCCGCAGTTCGTCCCGGAGGGCGGCGCCGTCGCGCACCTCGCGAGCGGACTGCTGCTGGCCGGCGTGCACATCGCGCTCGGCGTGCTCTGGGCGGGCGCGCTGATCGCCTTCGCCCGCACGTTCCGCGACACCCTGCGCCGACCGCGCGCCCGCCGCGTCCTGGACCGCGCCGCCGGCACGGTCATCGCCGCCTTCGGCGTCCGCCTCGCCTTCGGGGAGTGAGCGTGCCCCTGCTGATGATCGACCTCGACAACACGCTGGTCGACCGCGACGCCGCCTTCCAGAAGGCGGCGTCCGCGTTCCTGGCCGCGCACGCACTGCCCGGGACCGACCTCGACTGGCTCATGACCTGCGACGCCAGTGGCTACACGCCCCGGGAGGACGTGGCCCGGGCGGTCGTCGAGCGGTACGGCCTTCCCGCGGGCCGGGTCCGGCAGTTCCTGGACTCCGGTGCCGTCGAGCACGTCACCTTGCCCGCGGAGACCCGCGAGGCGCTCACCGGGGCGCGGGAGGCCGGCTGGAGTTGCGTGATCGTCACCAACGGCCGTACGGCGAAACAGGAGTTGAAGATCCGGCGCACCGGTCTCGACCGGCTCGTCCACGCCTGGGTGGTCTCCGAGGCGGCCGGCCACAAGAAGCCCGCGCCGGAGATCTTCCACCTGGCCGCGTCCGCCGCCGGGACCGGCCTCGACGGCGCGTGGATGATCGGCGACTCGGCGCACGCGGACGTCCGGGGCGCGCTCGGGGTCGGGGCGCGCAGTGTGTGGGTCTCGGCCGGCCGGACCTGGGCGGAGACGACGTATCGCCCCACCCTCATCGCCCGGGACACGCCGTCGGCGATCACCCTCGCGACCAGCGGCGGACCTAATTATTGAAAACGATTGTCATCGTGCTACGGTCGGCGCACCGTCCCCTGACCGCCCCTTTACCCGGAGGGTCCCGTGCGCCTGCCCGCTCGCCGTCTGCTCCCCGTCACCGCCCTCACGGCGGCATCCGCGCTGCTCACCGGATGCTTCTCCGGAGCGGACTCCGCCGCCGGGGGCGGTGAGGGCAAGCGGGTGCGGGTCGCGATGATGAACCCCCCGCGCTCGGGACTCTCCCCGCTCTCCGACGACGCGTTCAAGCTGTCGCGCTGGTCGACGGCCGAGACGCTCGTGAAGCTCGACGCCGACGGGGACGCCGTACCCGCGCTCGCCACCGAGTGGCAGCAGTCCGGCCGGACCTGGACTTTCGAGATACGCGACGGCGTCACCTTCCACGACGGCACGAAGCTCGACGCCGAGGCGGTCGTACGCGCGCTCGCCACCGCCGCCGGAGCCTCCCCCAAGCCCCGCATCCTCGACGGCGTCGAACTGACCGCGAAGGCCGAGGACTCCGACACCGTCACCGTCACCACCGCCGACGAGGACCCGCTCGTCCCGCAGCGGCTCAGCTCGCCCCAGCTGTCGATCCTCGCCGCGAAGGCGTACAGCGGCAAGACGGTGAACCCCGTCGGCGCCGGCACCGGCCCCTTCGAGCTGACGAAGGTCAACGGCACCTCCTCCGCCACCCTCGACCGCTACGACGACTACTGGGGCGGCAAGGCCAAGTCCCCCGGTATCGACGTGAAGTTCGTGCCCGACGGCACCGCACGCGCCGCCGCCCTGCGCAGCGGCGAGGCCGACATCGTCGAGGCGGTCCCCGTCTCGCAGGCCGCGCTCCTCGACGAGGACCTGGTCACCGAGGTCCCGATGCCGCGCACCAACACCCTGTACCTCAACACCGAGAAGGGCGTCTTCAAGGACGCCGGTCTGCGCGCCGCCGCCCGCGAGGCCATCGACGCCGAGTCGATCGTGAAGGGCGTGTACGAGGGCCGCGCCGATGTCGCCGAGGGGCTGCTCGGGCCGGCGCTGCCGTGGGCCGCCGAGCTGCGGTCGGACGTCAAGCGCACGTCCACCGCCGCGAAGCCGAACGGCCGGACCGTCACCATCGGCACCTTCACCGACCGCGCCGAACTCCCCGAGGTCGCCGCCACCCTGCAACAGCAGCTCCAGAAGGCCGGGTTCAAGGTCAAGCTGGATGTGCGCGAGTACGCCAACATCGAATCCGACGCCCTCGCGGGCGAGTTCGACGCCTTCATCCTCTCCCGCGCGACCGTCCTCGACTCCGGCGACCCGGCCGCCTACCTCTACAGCGACTTCGCCTCCGACGGCTCCTTCAACATCGCCCAGCTCGCCGACCCCACGGTGGACGCCGCCCTGAAGACGGCCGCCGGCACCGGGACCGGTGAGGCCCGGCGCAAGGCCGTCATCGCCGCCGAGGCCGCCGTGCTCGCCACCGACGCCGCCGTCCCGATGCTCCACGAGCGGGTGATCCAGGGCGACGCCGCCGGGGTCGTGGCCGCCGCGCACGACCCGCGCGAGCGCGAGCTGGTCACGGCGGACACCTACGTCAAGTGAAGCCCCTTTCCCGGGGGTTGCCGACCCCGGCCGCTCTCACCCGGGTCCTGTGCCTCCTCGCGGTCGTGACCGCCGTCGGTCTCCTCCCCTGGCTCTCCGGCCGGGACCCGGCCCTGACCGTCCTGCGCGCCCGCTCCGCCGAGCAGGAACCGACGAAGGAGGCCCTGGACGCCGTACGACGGGATCTCGGGCTGGACGCCGGTCCCCTTTCCCTGCTGGGGAGTTGGGCGTCCGATCTGGTCCGCGGGGATCTCGGCACGTCGTGGGTGTCGGGCACCGAGGTGCTGCCGTCCGTGGTCTCGGGACTGCAGGTGTCGCTGGCGCTGATGGGCGCGGCCTTCGTCGTCGCGGCGCTGCTCGGCTGCGCGCTGGTCGCGCCGGTGCTGGTACGGGGGCGGGGGTCGGCCGGGGCGTTCGCCGCGATGCTGGCCGCCGTGCCCGAATTCCTGCTGGCCACCGTGGCGTTGCTGGTCTGCGGGGTGTGGCTGGGATGGCTGCCGACCTCCGGGTGGCAGGGCCCCGAGTACATGGTCCTGCCCGCCCTCGCCCTCGGTGTCCCCGCGGGCGGACTGCTCGGGCGGCTGGTCGCGGACGCACTGCCCGCCGTGCTCGACGAGCGGTGGGTGGAGCTGTGGCGCGGGTCCGGGGTGAGCCGGGCACGGGTCTGCGCGGCCGCGCTCCGACGCGTACTGCCCCCGCTCGTCCCGCAGTTCGGGATGGCCGCGGTCGGGCTCACCGGTGGCGCGGTCGCCGTGGAGACCGTGTTCGCGGTGCCGGGGATCGGACGTACGGCGCTGGGGGCCGCCAAGTCCCAGGACCTGCCGCTGCTCCAAGGGGCCGTGCTCGCCCTGCTGTTGCTCGGCCTGGCGGTGGGCGCACTGTCGGCGCTCACCCGACGCCGGCTGCTGGGGCCCGCCCTACGGGACGCCTCGCTCACCCTGCCCCCGCCCCGGCCGGTACGCACGCATCCGGCCGTCCCGCTGACGCTGCTCGCCGTTCTCACGGTGACGATCGGATGGGGTCTGCTGCGCGACCCGTACGCCATCGACACGACGAACCGGCTGGCGGCGCCCACCTGGGCCCACCCCCTCGGCACCGACGGCCTCGGCCGTGACGTCCTCGCCCGGCTCGGGCACGGGGCGGCCGCCACGGTAGGCACGGCCGCCGCCGTCTGTCTGCTGAGCCTGGCCGTCGGGCTGGCGCTGGGCTTCCTGCCCGGGGTCGCCGCGGGCGCCGCCGACATCGCCAACGCCCTGCCCCCCGTGATCGTCGGCATCCTGGTCGCCGCGGCCGCCGGACCAGGCACCGGGGGCGCGGCCCTCGCGGTCGCCCTGATCTCCTGGCCACCGCTGGCCGCGCACGCGGGGGCGCTGGTGCAGGAGGTACGGGCGTCCTCCTTCCTGATGGCCCAACGCGCCATCGGCGCACCCCCGTTGTGGATCCTGACCCGGCACGTCCTGCCGTCGGTGGCCGCCCCCGTGGCCCGCCACGCCCTCCTCCGGCTCCCCGGCATCGCCCTCGCCCTCGCCTCCCTGGGCTTCCTGGGCCTGGGCGCCCAGCCACCCGCCCCGGAGTGGGGCCTGCTCCTCGACGAGTCCCGCGCCTACGTCGAACGCGCCCCCTGGGCCGCCCTGGCCCCGGCGGTGGCCCTGGCCCTGCTGGCGGGGCTCGCGGTGTCGGGAGCGGCGTACGCACAAGGACGCCGGGCCCGTCGTACGGGCGGTAGGCGCGACGCTCGCACCGGCAGGGGGCGCGACGCTCACACCAGCGGAGAGCAGGTCACTCACACCAGCGGAGAGCGGGTCGCTCACACCGGCGGGGAGGCAAGTGGCTCGCACCGCAACCGTCAAGAAGGAGGGCCCCGTTGAGGTCTGAGGTGTCCGACGTGCTGCTGTCCGTGCGGGATCTGCGGATCGGCTTCGGCGGAGTGGAAGCCGTGCGCGGTCTGTCCTTCGACGTGCACGCCGGCGAAGTGCTCGCCCTCGTCGGCGAGTCCGGCGCGGGCAAGTCCCTCACGGCCCGGGCACTGCTCGGGATGCTGCCCGCCGAGGCCACGGTGAGCGGCACGATCCGCCCGGACCTCTCCGCCCAGCGGGGCCGCCGTATCGCCCTCGTCCCCCAGGACGCCCTGTCCGCGCTGTCCCCGGTGCACCCCGTGGGCGACCAACTCGCCGCCGCCGTAAGGTCGGTGGCCCGCGTCTCCCGCACGGAGGCCCGGTCGCGGGCCGTCGCCGCGCTCGACCGCGTCGGCATCCCGGACGCCGCCCGCCGAGCCCGCGCCTACCCGCACGAGTTCTCCGGCGGCATGCGGCAACGGGCGGTCATCGCGATGGCGACCATCAACGAACCGGACATCCTGATCGCCGACGAGCCGACGACCGCACTCGACGAGGAGCGCCGGGACCAGGTGCTGAAGGTCCTCACCGACCGGCGGGAGGCCGTCGGGGCGGCCCTGGTGCTGGTCACGCACGACCTCGACGCGGTACGACGGCACGCGGACCGGGCGCTGGTCATGTACGCCGGCCGCCTGACCGAACTGGGCCCGACGGAAAGCGTGTTGACCAAGCCTCTGGCCCCGTACACGGCGGGCCTACTGGCCTCGCTCCCGCAGCCGGCAGTGGATGCGACGGGTGCCCGGGATCCCCGGCGTGACGGGGATCCCCAGCGTGCCCTGGACCTCCAGAACGCCCTGGACTCCCGGCGTGCCCTGGACCTTCAGCACGGCCGGGACCAACAACCCGGCCGGGGGCCCCAGCAGGTCCCGGACCCCGAGCACCCCGAAGACCACCAGCGCACCCCGGGCACCCGGCACGCCCTGGACTCCCGGCATGCCGGAGAGCACCAGCGCGCTTCCGGCACCCAACACACCGGAGAGCGCCAGCTCGCCTCGAACCCCCGGCACGCCGAAGACCGTCAACACACCCCGAACCCCCAGCACGTCCCAGACCGCCAACACACCCCGAACCCCGAGCAAGCGGGCACCCCCCGCCCCGCCCGAGGCCGACGGCTCCCCACCCTCCCCGGCACTCCCCCGTCCCCCGGAGCCCTTCCGCCGGGCTGTGCCTTCGCCCCGCGCTGCGCTCGCGCGACGGACCTCTGCCATCGCGACGAGCCGGAGCCGACGCGGACGGACGACGAGCGGCTGGTCGCCTGTCATCACCGGGAGGAAGTATGAGCACCCCCCTGGAGGAAGCGTGAGCACCCCTCTGCTCGACGTCCGCGAACTCGTCGTCCGCTACGGGGCGGTGACCGCGGTGGACGGAGTGAGCTTCTCCCTGGCCCCCGGTGAGACCCTCGCCCTCAACGGCCCCTCCGGCTGCGGCAAGTCCTCCACCGCGCTGGCGGTGCTCCAGCTGCGCCGCCCGCACTCCGGCGAAGTCCATTTCGAGGGACGGGAGTTGACGGCCCTGTCGGAGCGCGAGCTCCGCCCCCTGCGCCCGCGTATGCAGCCCGTCTTCCAGGACCCTTACGGCTCCCTCAGCCCCCGCCACCGCATCCGCGACGCGGTGGCGGAACCGCTCCGCCTCCAGGGCGGCCGCCCCACCCCCGCCGAGGTGGCCGAACTCCTCGACCGGGTCGGTCTGGACCCCTCGTACGGCGACCGCCGGCCGCACGAGCTCTCCGGAGGCCAGTGCCAGCGCGTGGGTATCGCAAGGGCGTTGGCCTCCGACCCGCGTCTGCTGGTCCTCGACGAGCCGGTGTCGGCCCTGGACCCCTCCGTCCGGGCCGGGATCCTCAACCTCCTCGCCGATCTCCAGGACGAGCTGGGTCTGGCGTACCTGTTCATCTGCCACGACCGGGCCGTCGTACGGCATTTCGCGGACCGGGTGCTGGAGATGCGGGACGGGCGGATCAGCTCTTCGTGATCCCGGCGATCACCTGACTCAGCCCCTCGGTGAGCGCGTCGGCGTCCGGCGCGTTCTCGGGGTCGAAGACCCACTGCGCGATGAGACCCGTCATCAGGGCCGTGTAGAACCTGCCGACCGTGTCCAGGGTCTCGTCCGGGACGTCCTCCTCCCGCATGCCCATGAACAGCGCGACAAGGGCTCGTCCGGCCTCACGCTGTTGCTGCGCCAGATGGTCCCGCACCACCGGCAGTTGGTCGCCCATGGCCACGATCTCCACGCTGAGGCGCCACATCGAACCGGGCCCCCGCATGGTGCCGATGATGTTCGACCACACCTCCCGGAACCGCTCGATCGAGCCGGGCGCCGCCACGATCCCGGCGGCCTCGCCGTCGAAGGCTTCGGAGAGATCCCCGACCAGCGCCAGGTACGCCTCCGCGAGCAGCGCGTCCTTCGAGCCGTAGTGGTAGCCGATCGAGGCCAGATTGGTCCCCGACTCCTTGACGATGTCGCGCGCGGTCGTGCGCACGAAGCCCTTCTCCAGCAGGCAGCGCTTGGCGCCTTCGAGCAGATCCTCACGGTGTCCCATGCCCCCACCCTATCTAGACAAGCGACTTATACAAGCGTCATAGACAATCGTTTAGGACGCTCGTACAGTCACCGTCATGACGAACTCGACGAGCACCACCAACTCCCGCGCCGGACGCCGGGAATGGACCGCCCTCGGCGTCCTGATGCTTCCGCTGCTGCTGGTCTCGATGGACGTCTCCGTCCTCTACTTCGCGATCCCCTCCATCAGCGCGGACCTGGAGCCGTCCGGCACCCAGCAGCTGTGGATCTTCGACATCTACGCGTTCGTGCTCGCCGGCCTGCTGATGACGATGGGCTCGCTCGGCGACCGCATCGGCCACCGCCGCCTCCTGCTGATCGGCGCCACCGCCTTCGGCACCGCCTCGCTGATCGCGGCCTACGCGAACAGCGCCGAGACCCTGATCGCCGCCCGCGCGCTCCTCGGCATCGGCGGCGCGACCCTGATGCCGTCGACGATGGCCCTGCTCCGCACGATGTTCACCGACCCCGGACAGCGAGCGAAGGCGATCGGTACGTGGTCCGGCGTGATGACGGCCGGGATCGCGCTCGGCTCGGTGATGAGCGGGGTGCTGGTCGAGTACTTCTGGTGGGGTTCGGTCTTCCTGGTCAACCTGCCCGCGATGGCCCTGCTGCTGATCCTCGGCCCGGTCCTGCTGCCGGAGTCCCGCGACCGCGCCCCCGGCCGCTTCGACCGGCTGAGCGTCCCGCTGTCGATGGCCGCGGTGCTGCCCGTGGTCTACGGCCTGAAGGAGATCCCGTCGGAGGGCTGGAACGTTCGATACGTCGTCTCGATCACGGTCGGTCTGCTCTTCGCCGCCCTCTTCGTCCACCGCCAGCGCACCTCGGCCTCCCCGATGATCGACCCGGCACTGTTCCGCGGCCGCGGCTTCGCGCCGTCCGTCGCCCTGAACCTCGTCTCGGCGTTCGGGATCATGGGGTCGGCCTACTTCACCACGCAGTATCTGCAGTCGGTGCTCGACAAGAGCGCGCTGGAGGCGGCTCTGTGGGCGCTGCTGCCGTCGGTGCCGATCGGAGCGGCGGCGCCGGTCGCGACCGCGCTGGTGCAGAAGGGCGTCGACCGCGCCCACGTCGTCGCCGCGGGCTTCGCGATCTCCGCGTGCGGCTTCGCGCTGCTCTCCCTCGCCGGTACGGACTCGATGGGGCTGGTGCTGGTCTCGTGCGGTGTCCTCGCGGTCGGCGGTGTCACCGTGATGTCCCAGATCATGGACCTCGCGATGGGCACCGCCCCGGTGGAGCGGGCGGGTGCCGCGTCCTCGCTGATGGAGACGGGCGCGGAGTTCGGCGGGGCGCTCGGGATGGCGGTGCTCGGGTCGATCGGTACGGCGGTCTACCGGCACGAGATGCCGGGTGCGGCGCCGGACGTGGCCCGCGAGACGCTGGGCGGGGCGCTGGCCGTCGCGGATCAGATGCCGGGCCTCGCGACGGTGGCCAGGGAGGCGTTCACGAGCGGGATGCAGGGGGCGGCGATCGCAGGGGCGGTGATTCTCGCGGGGGCGGCGGCGCTGGCGGCGGTGACGCTGCGGGGCGTCGAGGTGCGGAAGGAGGCGTGCGAGCGGGAGAAGGCCGCCGTATGACCGAACGAACTCCCGCACGCAGAACGCCGGACGGGCTGACCGACCAGCCCGTCCGGCGTTTGAGGACGAGGCCCCTTCAGGGCCGAAGCGGGGGTCTGGGGGCGGCAGCCCCCAGGGACCGCACGTCAGACCAGGTTCACCGCGCGGGCGGACGTGGCGCCGATCTCCTCGGCAACCTCCGTCAGCACGTTCGCCGGAACCGTGTCGTCCACGGTCAGCACGGCCAGCGCCTCGCCGCCGGCGACCGCACGCGACACCTGCATGCCGGCGATGTTGATGCCGGCCTCGCCGAAGACGCGGCCGACGGTGCCGACGACGCCGGGACGGTCCTCGTACTTGAGGACGACCATGTGGTCGGCGAGGGCCAGGTCGACGTCGTAGTCGCCGACGGCCACGATCTTCTGCAGGTGCTTCGGACCGGCCAGCGTGCCGGAGACCGCGACCTCCTCGCCGCTGCCGAGCGTGCCGCGGACGGTGACGACGTTGCGGTGGTCGGCCGACTCCGAGCTGGTCGTCAGACGGACCTCGACACCGCGCTCCTGCGCGAACAGCGGGGCGTTGACGTAGGAGACCGTCTCGTCGACGACGTCCTCGAAGACACCCTTGAGGGCGGAGAGCTCCAGCACCTTGACGTCGTGCTGGGTGATCTCGCCGTACACCTCGACGTCGAGGCGGACCGCGACCTCGCCCGCGAGCGCGGTGAAGATGCGGCCGAGGCGCTCGGCGAGCGGGAGGCCCGGCTTGACGTCCTCGGCGATGACACCACCCTGGACGTTCACGGCGTCGGGGACGAGTTCACCGGCGAGCGCGAGGCGGACGGAGCGGGCGACGGCGATGCCGGCCTTCTCCTGGGCCTCGTCCGTCGAGGCACCGAGGTGCGGGGTGGAGACGACCTGGTCGAACTCGAACAGCGGGGAGTCCGTGCAGGGCTCCTTCGCGTACACGTCGAGGCCGGCACCGGCGACCCGGCCCTCCTTGAGCGCCGAGTACAGCGCCTCCTCGTCGACGATCCCGCCGCGCGCGGCGTTGACGATCCGCACGCTCGGCTTGACCTTGCGCAGCGCCTCGTCGCCGATCAGGCCGACCGTCTCGGGGGTCTTCGGGAGGTGGACGGTGATGAAGTCGGAGACCTCGAGGAGCTCGTCCAGCGACAGCACCTTGACGCCCATCTGCGCGGCGCGGGCGGGCTGGATGTAGGGGTCGTAGGCGACGACCTTCATCCCGAACGCGGACATGCGCTGTGCGACGAGCGCGCCGATGCGGCCGAGGCCGACGACACCGAGGGTCTTCTCGGCGAGCTCGACGCCCGTGTACTTGCTGCGCTTCCACTCGCCCTGCTTGAGCGCGGCGTTGGCCTGCGGGATGTGGCGCGCGGTGGCCAGCAGCAGACCGCATGCCAGCTCGGCGGCGGTCACGATGTTGGAGGTCGGGGCGTTGACGACCATCACGCCGGCCTTGGTGGCGGCGGAGACGTCCACGTTGTCCAGGCCGACGCCCGCTCGTGCGACGACCTTCAGCTTGTTCGCGGCGGCGATCGCCTCGGCGTCGACCTTGGTGGCGGAGCGGATCAGGATCGCGTCGACGTCGGCGATGGCCGGGAGCAGTTCGGCTCGGTCCGCTCCGTTGCAGTGCCGGATCTCGAAGTCCGGGCCAAGCGCGTCCACAGTCGCGGGCGACAGCTCTTCAGCGATGAGTACGACAGGTTTCGAGCTCACGTGAGTCCTCACAAGTCCAATGCATGCGGACGGCCGTCCCGACGGCCGCAGGCGGTGGAGGGTTGCTAGCCGCGTGGAAGACGCACGACACTGTGGGCCTGACGCGTATGTAGTACGGCAGTGTAGTGGCGCTTCACGGGTCCTCCTGCGCCTCTACGAAAGGATCACCCGTCCGTGATCTGACGGGTTGGACAAAGGGGCCGGAGCACACCGCTCCGGCCCCCTCGTCCGAGGCTCACGCCTCCTCGTTCACCCAGCTCATCAGCTTGCGCAGCTGCTTGCCGGTGGTCTCAAGGAGGTGCTCGGAGTCCTGCTGCTTGTACTCGTTGTACTTCTTCAGACCGCCGTGGTACTCGGCCATCCACTCACGCGCGAAGGTGCCGTCCTGGATCTCGGCGAGGACCTTCTTCATCTCGGCCTTGGTGGCGTCCGTGATGATCCGCGGGCCGGTGACGTAGTCGCCCCACTCGGCGGTCTCGGAGACGGACCAGCGCATCTTCTCCAGGCCGCCCTCGTACATGAGGTCGACGATGAGCTTCAGCTCGTGCAGGCACTCGAAGTACGCGATCTCCGGCTGGTAGCCCGCCTCGGTCAGCGTCTCGAAACCGGCCTTGACCAGCGCGGCGGTGCCACCGCAGAGGACGGCCTGCTCACCGAAGAGGTCGGTCTCGGTCTCCTCGGTGAAGGTCGTCTTGATGACGCCCGCGCGGGTGCCGCCGATGCCCTTGGCGTACGACAGGGCCAGCGGGAAGGCGCTGCCCGTGGCGTCCTGCTCGACGGCCGCGATACAGGGAACGCCGCGGCCCTCCTCGTACTGACGGCGGACGAGGTGGCCCGGGCCCTTCGGGGCGACCATGCAGACGTCGACGCCGGCCGGGGGCTTGATGAAGTCGAAGCGGATGTTCAGGCCGTGGCCGAAGAACAGCGCGTCGCCGTCGTTGAGGTTGTCCTTGATGGACTCCTCGTAGACCTGGGCCTGGATCGGGTCCGGCACCAGGATCATGATGACGTCGGCCTCGGCGGCGGCCTCGGCGGGCGTCACCACGCGCAGGCCCTGCTCCTCGGCCTTGGCCTTGGACTTCGAGCCCTCGTGCAGACCCACGCGGACGTCGACACCCGAGTCACGCAGCGACAGCGCGTGGGCGTGGCCCTGGCTGCCGTAACCGATGACCGCGACCTTGCGGCCCTGGATGATGGACAGGTCGGCGTCGGCGTCGTAGAACAGCTCGGCCACTTTGGGTTCTCTCCTTGAGTACAGGTGTTGCGTCCCACCGTATGACGGCGGGGTGAGGGGAAGTTTCGGGGTCTCGCTATACGGGCGGCCGACGGTCACGGCCGCCCGTTCAAAGCGTCACGCGGATCGGTCGAGGGCGCGCAGCGAGCGGTCCGTGATCGAACGGGCGCCGCGGCCGATGGCGATGGTGCCGGACTGGACGAGCTCCTTGATGCCGAACGGCTCCAGCATCTTGAGCATGGCCTCCAGCTTGTCGGCGCCGCCGGTGGCCTCGATGGTGACGGCGTCCGGGGAGACGTCGACGGTCTTGGCGCGGAAGAGCTGGACGATCTCGACGATCTGGGAGCGCGTCTCGTTGTCGGCGCGCACCTTCACCAGAACGAGTTCACGCTGAACGGCCGCACTCGGCTCCAGCTCCACGATCTTCAGCACCTCGACGAGTTTGTTGAGCTGCTTGGTGACCTGCTCCAGGGGCAGCGCGTCGACGCTCACCACGATCGTGATGCGGGAGATGTCGGCGTGCTCGGTGACACCCACGGCGAGCGAGTCGATGTTGAAGCCGCGGCGGGAGAAGAGGGCCGCGATCCGGGCGAGGATGCCCGGCTTGTTCTCCACCAGGACGGAGAGCGTGTGCTTGGACATGTCTTTTACGTCTCTCTCGCTCAGTCGTCTTCGCTGTCGCCGAAGTCGGGGCGGACGTCCCGGGCGGCCAGGATCTCGTCGTTGGAGGTGCCTGCGGCGACCATCGGCCACACCATCGCGTCCTCGTGGACGATGAAGTCGATGACGACCGGGCGGTCGTTGATGGAGTTCGCCTCTTCGATGACCTTGTCGAGGTCGGCGGGGTCCTCGCAGCGGATCGCGTAGCAGCCCATGGCCTCCGACAGCTTCACGAAGTCGGGGACCCGGGTGCCGCGGGCGTCGGGGTTGACGTCGTCCGGGCCGGAGTGCAGCACGGTGTTGGAGTACCGCTGGTTGTAGAAGAGGGTCTGCCACTGGCGGACCATCCCGAGGGCGCCGTTGTTGATGATGGCGACCTTGATCGGGATGTTGTTCAGGGCGCAGGTGGTGAGCTCCTGATTGGTCATCTGGAAGCAGCCGTCGCCGTCGATCGCCCAGACCGTCTGGTCCGGGGCGCCGGCCTTGGCGCCCATCGCGGCGGGGACCGCGTAGCCCATCGTCCCGGCGCCGCCGGAGTTCAGCCAGGTCGCGGGCTTGTCGTACTCGATGTAGTGCGCGGCCCACATCTGGTGCTGGCCGACGCCCGCGGCGAAGATCGTGCCCTCCGGGGCGAGTTGGCCGATGCGCTGGATGACCTGCTGGGGGGAGAGCTGGCCGTTCTCCGGGTGCTCGTAGCCCAGCGGGTAGGTCTCGCGCCAGCGGTTGAGGTCGTTCCACCAGGCGGTGTAGTCGCCCTTGTGGCCCTCGCTGTGCTCCTTCTGCACGGCCTGGACCAGGTCGGCGATGACCTCGCGGGCGTCACCGACGATCGGCACGTCCGCGGCGCGGTTCTTGCCGATCTCGGCCGGGTCGATGTCGGCGTGGACGATCTTGGCGTACGGGGCGAAGCTGTCCAGCTTGCCGGTGACGCGGTCGTCGAAGCGGGCTCCGAGGGCGACGATCAGGTCGGCCTTCTGCAGCGCGGTGACGGCGGTGACCGCACCGTGCATGCCCGGCATTCCCACGTGCAGCGGGTGGCTGTCGGGGAATGCGCCGAGCGCCATCAGGGTGGTGGTGACGGGCGCTCCGGTGAGCTCGGCGAGAACCTTGAGCTCGGTGGTGGCGTGTGCCTTGATGACACCGCCGCCGACGTAGAGGACGGGCCGCTTGGCGGCGGTGATGAGCCTCGCGGCCTCGCGGATCTGCTTGGCGTGCGGCTTGGTGACGGGCCGGTAGCCGGGCAGGTCCATGACGGGCGGCCAGGAGAAGGTGGTCTGCGCCTGGAGGATGTCCTTGGGGATGTCGACCAGGACCGGGCCGGGGCGCCCGGTGGAGGCGATGTGGAACGCCTGCGCGATGATCCGCGGGATGTCCTCGGCCTTGGTGACCAGGAAGCTGTGCTTGGTGATCGGCATGGTGATGCCGACGATGTCCGCCTCCTGGAAGGCGTCGGTGCCGATCGCCGCGGAGACCACCTGGCCGGTGATCGCCACGAGCGGCACCGAGTCCATGTTCGCGTCCGCGATCGGGGTGACCAGGTTGGTGGCGCCCGGTCCCGAGGTCGCCATGCAGACGCCGACCTTCCCGGTGGCCTGCGCATAGCCGGTGGCGGCGTGACCGGCGCCCTGCTCGTGGCGGACCAGGACGTGGCGCACCCGGGTGGAGTCCATCATCGGGTCGTACGCCGGCAGGATCGTGCCGCCGGGGATGCCGAACACCGTGTCGACCCCGACCTCCTCAAGCGAACGGATGAGCGACTTCGCGCCCGTGACGCTCTCGGGGGCGGACTGCTGTCCTCCGGATCGGGGCCGCGGCTGCGGATGGGCCCCGGTGGCCTGCTCGGTCATCGTCATTCTCTTCTCGATGCTGAGGGTTTTTGCGAGGTTTGTCGGTGTTACGCCTGGTGCCTGTGCAACAAAAAACCCCTCGTGCCGGGAGGCAAGCGAGGGGAGCGCGCCGGGTGTGGTCGCTGGGAGTTCCGGGTCCGTCCGGACATCACCAGCTCAGCCGACGCGCTTTCCAAGTACGAGAATTCGGGTGCGCATGGCACAGACCCTCCCCCCGGCGCACACCCAGTGTCAAGCGGGTGGGACGGGAGTCTCATTATGTGAGCGAAGGGCACTTCCGCCTCCGAGAACAGCCGGGACACCACTTGTGTACACCGGCGAGCCCCCGCCCGCGAATGCGGGCTCTGCCGGTCCATGTGGAACCGGATAATGGCCTGAACCGAGCGCCCGGCGCAGCCGGTACTCGTCCAGCGGACCGGAGAACGCCATCCCCTGCCCGTGCGTGCAGCCCATCGCCCGCAGCGCCACGACCTGCTCCGGCAGGTCGACCCCGTCGGCCACGGACTGCAGCCCGAGATCGCCGGCGATCCTGAGCAGCCCACTGGTGATCTTGTGCAGTCGAGCGGACTCCACCACTCCCTCCACCAGACTTCGGTCGAGTTTCAGTACGTCGACGGGGAGCCGCCGGAGCGCGGTGATGGCCGCGTACCCGCTCCCGAACCCGTCCAGGGCGATCCGGACACCGAGTCTGCGCAGGGCACCGAGGCGGCGCTCCAGCTCGTCCAGCGAGACCCGGGGGTCCGTTTCGGACAGCTCGATCACCAGGGCCCCGGAGGGCAGCCCGTGCCGGGTCAGGAGGGCCTCGATCGAGCCGAGCGGCAGCGAGCGGTCCAGCAGTCTCCTGGCACTCATCCGGACCGCCACCGGCACGGCGAGGCCGCTCGCGGCGCGCTCGGCGGCCTGCTCGACGGCCTCCTCCAGCATCCAGCGGCCCAGCTCGGCCGTCTTGTCGTTGTCCTCGGCCACCCGCAGGAACTCGGCCGGTGTGAAGAGCACCCCCTGCGAGGAACGCCAGCGCGCCTGAGCGGCGACCGAGGTGATCCGGCCGTCCTCCAGACAGACCACGGGCTGGTGCAGCAGCGCGAACTCGCCGTCGTGCAACGCGGCACGCAGGCGCGTGGCCAGCTCCGCCTTGCGGACGACGTCCTGCTGCATCTGCGGCGCGTACAGCTCGACGCGGCCCTTTCCGGCCGACTTGGCGCGGTACATCGCGAGGTCCGCGTTGCGCAGGATCTCCCCCGCACCGAGTCCCGGCTCCGAGAAGGCGACGCCGATGGACGCGGCGACGCGGACATCGTTGCCGTCGATGAGGTAGGGCTGCGAGAGGGTGATCCTGAGGCGGTCGGCGAGCTCCAGGATGTGGCGTTCGCGGGCGGCGCGGTCCCGGGTGCCGTCCCCGACGATGAGGGCCGCGAACTCGTCGCCGCCGAGCCGGGAGGCGGTGTCGCCGTGCCGGACCGCGTCCTGGAGTCTGCGGGCGGCCTGGACGAGCAGCTCGTCCCCGGCCTGGTGCCCGATCGTGTCGTTGACGGCCTTGAATCCGTCGAGGTCGATGAAGAGAACGGCCGTGCCACCAGCAGCAGCGCCGCGGTCGGAGGCACGGCGGCCGGAGAGCGCCTGCTGGACGCGCTTGGTGAACAGGGCGCGGTTGGGCAGGTCGGTGAGCGGGTCGTGTTCGGCGTTGTGCTGGAGCTGCGCCTGCAGGCGCACTCTTTCGGTCACGTCCCGGCTGTTGAAGATGAGGCCGCCGTGGTGGCGGTTGACGGTGGACTCGACGTTGAGCCAGCGGTCGTCGCCGGACCGGAAACGGCACTCGATACGGGTGGTGGGTTCCTCGAGAGGGCTGGCGGCGAGGAAGCGGCGCACCTCGTGCACCACGCAGCCCAGGTCCTCCGGGTGGATGAGATTGGCCAGTTCGGTCCCCACGAGGTCCTCCGCGGGGCAGCCGTAGACACCGGCGGCGGCCGGGGAGACGTAGCGGAGGATTCCGTTGGGCGCGGCGATCATGATGACGTCGCTGGAGCCCTGCACCAGGGAGCGGAAGTGGTTCTCCTTCTGCGCCAGTTCCTGGGTGAGGGTGATGTTGTCGAGCAGCATGATGCCCTGGCGCACCACGAGGGCGAGCACCACGGTGCCGCCGGTCAGGAGCACCACGCGGTCGACGCTGTGGCCGTTGAGGACGTTGTAGAGGATCCCCAAGGTGCAGACGGCAGCGGCGAGATAGGGCGTGAGCGCGGACAGGGAGCCGACGATGGGCCCCGCGGCCGGATACCGGCTGTGATCACCTCCCTGCGGGGGCACGTGGTGGTGGATGCCGCCGCGCTGTCCGGGCACGTGCTCGTGGACCACGCGCGTGTGCCCGGTCCCGTCCTGGCGCGACCCGTCCTGCCGTTCGGCACCCTGGCCGCTCCGGGGAGCGACCCAGGGGGCGTAGGCGAGCAGCAGGGAGCCGGCGAACCAGCCCGCGTCCAGCAACTGCCCCGAGCGGTAGTTGTTGTGCAGCAGCGGCGAGGTGAACAGGGCGTCGCACATCACGGTCAGGGCCAGGGCACCGATCGCGGTGTTGATCGCCGAGCGGTTCACCGAGGAACGCCGGAAGTGCAGTGCGAGCACCACGCTGACCAGAGCGATGTCGAGCAGCGGGTACGCCAGGTTCAGCGCGGCCTCCGCCACGTTGGGCCCGTCGGACCGCGCGGTCTGGGCGAGGGCGAGGCTCCACGAGATGGTCAGCAGGGAACCGCCGATCAGCCACGCGTCGAGGCCCAGACAGACCCAACCGGCCTTCGTGACGGGCCGCTTGGCGAGGACCAGGAGGCCCACGATGGCGGGCGGCGCGAAGCACAGGAAGAACCCGTCGGCGTAACTGGGGCTGGGCACCGGCCGTTGCAGCACTACCTCGTACCACCCCCAGACCAGGTTGCCCAGGGAGGCCATGGCCGAGGAGAGCGCGAACAGCAGCCAGGCCGGCCGAAAGCGGACACGGCGTCGACGGGCGTGGAGGAAGCAGGACACGGCGGCGATTCCGGCCGCCACACTCAGCCCGAAGTCGCCCATGATGAGCGCGACTTGCTGCGAGCCCCAGCCGAGCGCGGAACCGACGGCGTACCCCGCGCACACGAGGGCCAGCAGGAGTTGGTGGACCAGGCTCGACCCGCCGCCGGAGACCGGCGGTCGGGGCAGCAGTGCCCCCGGCGAAGGCTGTGCCCGCAGCGCTCCGTTGAGGGTGGTCGTGGGAGGCGGCGGTGAACTCACCGGGTCCTCCCGGTCCGCACCGCTCCAGGGTCCCGGGAGTCCGGGGTCGCTGGATGCGCATGCCTCCTGCGGCTGCTGTGCCTGCGGTGGTGATGGCCGTGACGACAGCCGTGGCTGCCGTGGTGACCGCGTCTGCGCGCGGCAGTGCGCCAGGGTCGCCGTCGGCGGCTTCGCCGCGTCGGATCGTTCGTCCATAGGCCGTGCATCGCCCGTCGCCCCCCTCACAGTCTGCAATGTCCATCCCCGGCGCCGAACGGTGCGCGGCGCAGCCCCTGTCGGGACGATACACCAGTCTCGTCACTCAGGGACATAGTTCCTCTACGCTCCGTGACGACCAGCGGCGATGCGAGCACGTACCGCGTCCGGAAGGTAGCGGAGGGTACCGGAAACGGATTACGCGCTTGTTGCTCCGCGGCTCTGAGCACTTGTGGGACCCGTCGTAAGGATCACGTTGCGCAAGGGCTCCCGGTTCACGAAACGTCCCAACTGGTCCACCAGCAAGCGCTTGGCGCGCGGCAGGAACGCGGAAGTGGGCCCGCCGACGTGCGGGCTGATGAGCACGCCGGGCGCCCGCCACAACGGGTGTCCCTCGGGCAGCGGTTCGGGGTCGACGACGTCCAGGGCGGCGGTGATACGGCCGCGCTCCAGTTCGGCGAGGAGCGCCTTGGTGTCGACGACGCCGCCGCGGGCGACGTTGACCAGCAGAGCGCCGTTCTTCATCCGGGCCAGGAACTCGGCGTTCACCAGGTGGCGGGTGGAGTCGTTCAGCGGGGTGGAGAGGATGACGACGTCCGCCTCGGGGAGCAGGGCGGGCAGTTCGGCGAGCGGATGCACCGGTCCGCGCTCCGTGGTGCGCGCGGAGCGCGCGACGCGCGCCACCCGCGCGACCTCGAACGGGACGAGCCGGTCCTCGATGGCGGCGCCGATGGAGCCGTAGCCGACGATCAGCACGTTCTTGTCGGCGAGCGCGGGGCGGAAGCCGCCCTGCCACTGTTCCTGTTGCTGAGCGCGCACGAAACCGGGGATGCCGCGCAGCGAGGCCAGCGTCAGGGTGAGGGCGAGTTCGGCGGTGCTGGCTTCGTGCACCCCGCGCGCGTTGCACAGCCGCACACCCGGAACGATGTCGTCCAGGCTCGCCAGGACGTCGTCGACGCCGGCGGTGAGCGTCTGGACGACCTGGAGACCGCGCATCTCCTTGAGCGGGCGGACCTTCACCGGCTGACGCTTCATGTAGGGCACGACGTACAGGACACAGTCGACCGGGTCGCCGGGGAACTCCTGTGTCCCGTCCTCACCTCCGTCGTAGAAGAGGTAGTCGGGGCCTTCCGGCAGCCCCGCGATCTCGTCCGGCGGAATGGGAAGCCACACGTCAGCAGCAGTCATGGGCATGAGGCTATGTCAGGCACGTGAGGACGCAGAGGTTAGGTTGTGGGGTGCCGGAAGAGGGAGGGTCACAAGCAGGTGGAGCGCAGGACGATCGGCGCGGGGGCACTCGCGATGGGGGCCGTCGGACTCGGCTGCATGCCGATGAGCTGGGCGTACAGCGGGTCGCGGCAGCGGGGCGAGGAGTCGCTCAGGGCCGTGCACCGGGCACTGGACCTGGGCTCGACGCTGCTGGACACGGCCGACATGTACGGCCCGTTCACCAATGAGCTGCTGGTGGGGCGGGTGTTGAAGGAGCGGCGCGGGGACGCCTTCGTGTCGACGAAGGTGGGGCTGCTGGTCGGCGAGCAGCACATCGTGGCCAACGGCCGCCCCGGTTATGTGAAGCGCGCCTGTGACGCGTCTCTGCGGCGCCTGCAGACGGACGTCATCGACCTCTACCAGCTGCACCGTGCGGACCCCGAGGTCCCGGTCGAGGAGACCTGGGGCGCGATGGCGGAGCTGGTCCAGGCGGGGAAGGTGCGGTCGCTGGGCCTGTGCGCGGTGGGCGCACGGGGCGGCCGCCGCTCGGGGGCCCGGCTCCACGACGCGACGATCCGGCAGCTGCAGCGCGTCCAGCAGGTCTTCCCGGTGAGCGCGGTGGAGGCCGAGCTCTCCATCTGGTCGCCGGAGGCGCTGGAGGCCCTGCTGCCGTGGTGCGAGGCCCGCGGTGTCGGCTTCCTGGCGGCGATGCCCCTGGGCAACGGCTTCCTCACCGGCACACTCACCCCCGGCGAGGGCTTCGAACCGGACGACGTCCGCGCCCGCCACCCCCGCTTCACGGCCGAGATGATGGCGGCCAACCAGCCGATAGTGGCAGGCCTGCGCCGCATCGCCGCCCGCCACGGCGACGGGACCACCCCCGCCCAGGTCGCCCTCGCCTGGGTCCTGTCCCGCGGCCGCCACGTGATCCCGGTACCGGGCACCAAACAGGAGCGCTGGGTGACGGAGAACACGGCGGCCTCCGAGCTACGCCTGTCCGCACAGGACCTGACGGAGGTGGCGGAGCTGCCGGGGGCACAGGGATCCTGGGACTGAGAGCGCGGGCGGGTATGCGGTACCGGAGGCCCGGGGGAACCTGGCGGGCGCGGGTTCGACGCCGTACGCGGCCCGGCAGCCCGACGCGCGGACCAGGCCCGAGGAGACCGGCCGGTCGAGTCGCCGGCGGCCTGCCCCGCATCGCGCGCCCAGAGGCCAGGAACCCCGGACGAAAAGCACCCCCGCGCATCGGGACTCGACGACCGGAAACCTGATCGGCCCGGTTCCCGCCATCCGCGGCCCGGCGCCCCCACCAGACCCGAGGAAGCCGGCACCCCACCGGCCCGAGGAAGCCAGACCGACGCGTCGCCGACGGCCTGCCCCCGCATCGCGACCCCGAGGCCAGGAACCCCGGACGAAAAGCACTCCTGCGCATCGGGTCTCGGAGATCGGGAACCTGTGAGGCGCGAGCGGTGTATGACAAGTAGAACCCGCCGCTTCGAAGGGACCGAGATCGAGCGACGGCGAGCTGTATCGGCCGTGCTGGCCGCGACCGCCCTCCTGCTGACGGCCGGATGCTCCTCGGACGACGGCGGCGGCGCGTCGTCCGACGGCGGTACGCCACCGAGCGGTGGTACGGCATCGGAGTCCTCCCCTACTCAGCAGGCCGCCGAGGAGACCCCGCCCGCCAAGGGGTCGGTGAAGGTGCTCCGGACCGTCGCCACCGGCCTGGACACCCCCTGGGGCGTGGCCCCGCTGCCCGACGGCGATCTGCTGGTCTCCTCCCGCGACGACGCGACGATCACCCGGGTCGACGGGGAGACCTGCAAGAAGACCGAGCTGGGCGAGGTGCCGGGCGTCTCCCCGGCCGGCGAGGGCGGGCTCATGGGCCTCGCGCTGTCCCCGGAGTACGCCTCTGACCACATGGTGTACGCCTACTTCACCTCGGCCTCGGACAACCGCATCGTCCGCATGCTGTACGAGGAGAAGAAGCCCGCCGGCGAGCAGCTGGGCGCCCCGGACACCGTCTTCAAGGGCATCCCCAAGGGCTTTGTCCACAACGGGGGCCGGATCGCCTTCGGCCCGGACGACATGCTGTACGCGGGCACGGGCGAGAGCGGCGACGAGGGCCTCTCCCAGGACAAGAAGTCCCTGGGCGGCAAGATCCTGCGGCTGACGCCGGAGGGCGACCCGGCCCCCGGCAACCCGTTCCCGGACTCCGCGGTGTACTCCTACGGCCACCGCAATGTGCAGGGCCTGGCCTGGGACTCCAAGCAGCGCCTGTTCGCCTCGGAGTTCGGCCAGGACACCTGGGACGAGCTGAACGCCATCGAGCCGGGCGGCAACTACGGCTGGCCCGAGGCCGAGGGCACGTCCGACGAGGGCGACTTCATTGACCCGACAGCCCAGTGGGCCACGGACGACGCCTCCCCCAGCGGTATCGCCTACGCCGAGGGCTCGATCTGGATGGCGGGTCTGAAGGGCCAGCGCCTGTGGCGCATACCTCTCAACGGCACGGAGGCATCGGCCGATCCGGAGGCGTTCCTGGAGGGCGACCACGGCCGGCTGCGCACGGTGGTGTCGGCGGGCGGCGACAAGCTGTGGCTGATCACCAGCAACACGGACGGGAGGGGAAACCCGAAGGACGGGGACGACCGGATCCTGGAGATACAGGTGAGCTGACCCGGCCGTCACTCCTGCGTGGACTCGTCCTCCTGCGGCTTCGGCGGTCGCACGACCACCTTCCCGGACGAAAGATCTATCGGACCGCGCCCGGGGTCGCCGTCGCCGACGTCCTCCCGGGTCAGTTCGAGCCGGTTCTGTTCGTCCTGGGTGTGCTTTCGGCCCGGGGAGAAGAGTTCCTCGAAGGCGTTGAACACGGGTCCTCCCTCAGCCGGGGTCCTTTACAGCGTAAGTCTCATCCCGCCGTTCGGCCCATGGCCCGTTCCGGAGGGAACAGCCCCAGCCGGTGGGCCACCGCCGCCGCCTCGCCCCGGCCCGAGACGCCGAGCTTGGCGAGGATGTTCGACACATGGACGCTGGCCGTCTTCGGGGAGATGAAGAGTTCCTCGGCGATCTGGCGGTTGGTGCGGCCGGCGGAGACCAGGCGCAGCACATCGCGCTCCCGTCCGGTGAGGCCGAGGACCTCTGCGGGGTCGCCGGGGTCCAGGCTCTGCTTCGGGGTGTGGGCCAGGGTGAGGCGGGCGCGCTGGGCGAGGCGGCTGACGGAGTCGGACAGCGGGCGGGCGCCGAGGTGGTCGGCGACGGCGTTGGCGAGGCGGAGCAGCTCCGTGGCGCGGTCGCGTTCGTCGTCGCCGCCGGTCGCAAGGAGGGACTCGGCGAGGCGGTGGCGGACGCGGGCAAGGTCGTAGGGGCGGTCCAGGCACTCGAAGGCGGCGGTCACCTCGGACCAGTCGTCGGGGTCGCTGTGGCCCTCGGCGCGCAGGAGCTCGGCGCGGACCCAGCGTTCATGGGCCTGCCAGACGGGGACATTGGTGACCAGGGTCTTGGCGGCCTTGCGGATGGTCTCCAGGGTCTCGGCGCGACCGGGGTCGGCGGCGGGCAGGCCGAGGGTGTCGGCCTCCATTTCGGCGGCGGTCAGGAGGAGGGGCCAGGCGTAGCGCTGGGTGTCGGGCGGGAAGCCTGCGCCGGCGATGCGTTCGAGTTCGGCGCGGGCGTCCAGGAGGCGGCCCTCACCCGCGGCGATGCCGATGCCTATGCGGGTGAGAGGCAGTTCGTTCTGGGGTGGCCGGTCATGGGCGCCGAAGTGGCCTCGGGACGCGGCCAGTTGGAGACCGGCCTCGGCCAGGTCGCCGCGGGCGAGGGCGAGTTCGGCGCGCAGGAGGGCGTGGAAGCCGCGGGGCTTGGCGCTCTGGCCGACATGCTGTGCCTTGCCGGCGGCTGCGGCGGACTCGTCCCAGCGGCCCAGGCTGTAGAGGGATTCGGCGAGATTGCCCCAGGCCCAGGCCTCGCTGTCCAGGAGGCCGACCTTCCGGGTGTAGGCGATGCCTTCCTCCAGGATGGGGACGGCCTCGGCAGAGCGGCCGACAGCTTCGAGGGCGTCCGGCAGATTCACATAGACCCGGGCCGCGACGGCGGAGAGGCCGTCCTCGACCGTCTGCCGCTTGACCTCATGCATCTCGGCGAGCCCTGCCGTCAGGTCGCCGGAGTGGACCAGGAGGCTGCCGTGGGTGAGCCGGGCGGACATCTCGGTCTCCCGGGCGCCGACCATGCGGGCGTACTCCACGGCACGTTCGGCGGCGGCGAAGGCGTCCGGGCCGGGGACGTGCACCAGGGACCAGTTGGCGATGTTGGAGAGGACCTCGGCATGCACCTCGGAGGGCGGCAGACCGCGCACCAGTTCCTGGGCGGTGGCCAGTTCCTCCCAGCCGTCGCCGCGGGCGAGGGCCTGGATCAGCCGGGAGCGCTGGACCCAGAACCAGGCGCTGCGCAGCGGGTCCCCTTCCTCCTCCAGGAGGTGCAGGGCGCGCTTGGTGATCTTCAGGGCGCGTTCGCGCTCGCCGCAGAGCCGGCCGGCGACCGCGGCCTCGGCCATCAGGTCGAGGTAGTGCAGAGGGGTGGTGGCGGGGTCGCAGCCGCAGGGCGGGTACACCTCGGTGTAGTCGACGGGGCGCAGGGTGGCACGAATGGATTCGGGGGCGGTGTCCCAGAGCTCCATCGCGCGTTCCAGGAGCCTGAGTTGTTCGGAGTAGGCGTGCCGGCGGCGGGCGGTGGCGGAGGCTTCGAGGACGGCGGGCAGGGCCTTGGCGGCGTCATGGGCGTGGTACCAGTAGCTGGCCAGGCGCATCACGCGGGCGCCGGCGGCCACGAGCGTGGGATCGGCCTCCAGGGCTTCGGCGTAGCGGCGGTTGAGGCGGGAGCGTTCGCCGGGCAGCAGGTCGTCGCTGACGGCCTCGCGGACCAGGGAGTGGCGGAAGCGGTAACCGTCGTCGTCGGGTGCGGCGCTGAGGATGCTGGCGTTCACGGCGGCACGCAGCGCCTCGATGAGGTCGTCCTCGGCGAGCTGGGCGACGGCGGCGATCAGCCGGTACTCGACGGTGGAGCCGCCCTCGGCGACGACCCGGGCGACCCGCTGGGCGCTCTCGGGCAGGCCTTCGACACGGACCAGGAGCAGGTCGCGGAGGGAGTCGGTGAGTCCGGTGCAACAGCCCTCGTGGGCGGCGACGGCGAGTTCTTCGACGAAGAAGGCGTTGCCGTCGGAGCGTTCGAAGATGTCGTCGACCGTGGCCGGTTCGGGTTCGGCGGCGAGGATGCCGGCGATCTGGCGGCCGACCTCGGTGCGGTTGAAGCGGCCGAGTTCCAGGCGGCGGACGGTGCGCAGCCGGTCGAGTTCGGCGAGCAGGGGGCGCAGCGGGTGGCGGCGGTGGATGTCGTCGGCGCGATAGGTGGCGAGGACGAGGAGGCGGCCGGTGCGCAGGGTGCGGAACAGATAGGACAGGAGGTGGCGGGTGGAGGCGTCGGCCCAGTGCAGGTCCTCCAGGGCGACGACGACGGTGCGGTCGGCGGCGGCGCGTTCCAGGAGGCGGGCGGTGAGTTCGAAGAGGCGGGCCATGCTCTGTTCGTCGTGCCGGCCCGAGGGTGCCTCGCCCAGTTCGGGCAGGAGCCGGGCCAGTTCCTCCTCCTGGCCCGCGGCCGCGGCGGCCATCTCGTCCCGCAGTTCCCGGCGCAGGGCGCGCAGGGCGGTGGAGAACGGGGCGAAGGGCAGCTCGTCGGCGCCGATCTCGACACAGCCGCCGAGCGCGACGACGGCGCCCTGCCGGCCGGCGGCGGTGGCGAACTCCTCTACGAGGCGCGTCTTTCCGACGCCTGCCTCACCACCGATGAGCAGCGCCTGGGGCTCACCGGCGGCGGCGCGGGCGAGCGCCTCGTTCAAGGTGTTCAGCTCATCGGTGCGACCGACGAACACGGGACTGACGGACCTGGTCTCCACGGGCCCGAGCATCGCACGCAGGTCCGACAGCGCGGCACCGGATTTCGCTCGCAGCGCGATCTTGGACGCCTCGCCCGTCACAGGGGTCGCGGTGTTCGGCTCAACGGGGTCCGACGCCGCCCCGGCGTGCGGGACGGCGTCGGATTTCTGTGACGCGGGTTTCTGTGACGCGGGTTTCTGTGCCTCGGGTTTCTGTGCCTCGGGTTTCTGTGCCTCGGTCTTCCGGAGGACGGCCGCTTCGCCATGCGATGTGCGGCCGTCCTCCCTCCCCCCGGCGCTCACGCCGCGCGCAGGAACCGGAGCCGGCGGTGGCGCCTGGTATGCGACTCGCTCTCCGCCTCCTTGCGGGCGGCCTCGAGTCGAGCGGCGCGGCGGCCGCGGAGGGCCTCACGGACCAGGCGCTCGTGGTCGGCCTGGCGGATGAGTTCGTCGGTGCGGACCTGGATGAGGGCGATCTCGTTCATGGTGTGTCCCTTGTGAGAACCGGTTTCGTGCTTCGCTTTCTGCGATGCCTCAACCTTCGTCTCCAAGGTGGGTCCGCCACATCGGGAGAGTTCCGCATCTTCGGCGGCCGGTGGGGCCTTAGACATGCCTAAGGGGCCTCAGGCGCTGCGTAAGGTGCTTACGGCAGCCCTAAGACCCCTCGGGACCTGCGGTGGTTCAGCTTGCGGAGGGCAGTCCGAGCAGGACGTCGGTGTACTTGAGCACGGCCAGGAGCAGGCCGATGACGCCGAGCGCGACACCGCCCCAGGCGACCGACTTGATCCACACGGCCTGCGGCTTGCCGGGCGCCCCGAAGGCGGGCCGGATCAGCACGAGGACGCCCACGATCAGCGCGACCAGCGCGAAGAGGCCGGCCCACAGCGCGGACGCCTGCCAGGCGTCGCCGTAGATCTCCTTGACCTGCTTGGCGACGCTCGCGGTCGACGCGGTCTCCAGCTGGCCCACGAGGTTCTCGCGGGCGGAGGCGACGGTGCCGATCCAGCCACCGGTCAGGGAGACCAGGCCGAGTGCTGCGGACACCACGGCCGCCGCGCCCTGGCCGACGCCGGTGGGACCCTCCTGCTCCTTCTCGGCGAGGCCCTCGGCCTCGCCGTCGTCCTCGGAGTCGTCGCCCTCGGCCCCGGAGCCGGCCTCGGTCACCTCGTCGGTGGCGTCGGCGTCGGTGGCGTCGGTCTTCGTGACGTCAGCCTTGGTGACGTCCACCTTCTCCTCGTCGGTCGTCGCCTCGGGGCCCGTCTCGGCCCCGGTCTCGTCAGCAGTCTTGGTTCCCATACCTCGCACCGTACGTACGTCGTCTGAGAGGTCTCTTAATGATCGTTGTGGGCGGCACGCGCGCGTGCCTCACGCCACTCGGGCGCCAGCACCGACCAAACCTCGAGATCGTGCCGCACCCCACGATAGAGGTGGGCCTGCCGGCGGACGCCGTCGCGGGTCAATCCCAGCCGCCGGGCGACGTTGAGGCTCGCGGTGTTGCCCGCGGCGGCGACCCATTCGACCCGGTGGATGCCGCGTTCCTCGACGCACCAGTCGATGAGGAGCCGCATCGCGCGGGTGATCAGCCCGCGCCCGGTGGCGGCGCGTTCCAGCCAGCAGCCGACCTCGGCGTTGCCCTGGGCGGCGTCGAAGTTGAGGGTGAGCACCCCGCCCACGAGCTTTCCGTCCAGCCAGATGCCGTGGTAACCGCCGGTGTCGTCGGCGCGCATCCGGGCGTAGCGCTGGAGCGTCTCCCGCGCGGACTCCACGTCGACGACCGCGGAGCCGAAGGGGATGAACTGCCCGATGAACTCCCGACCGCGCTCCAGGTTCGCGAGGAACTCCTCGGCGTGCCAGGGCTCCAGGGGCCGCAGTTCGGCGCCGTCACCCAGCGATGTCGCGTACATCCTCGTCCCGCTCCTTCTCGATGTCCTCGATGTCGTCGATGTCGTCGATGTCACCCACGACGGCGTCCACCCTTTCATGGGCGGCCCGGGATTCAGGAGGCTCGATGCTGATGCGGGGCATCCGGCGGTCCAGCCAGCCCGGCAGCCACCAGTTGGCGCCGCCGAGCAGATGCATCAGGGCGGGGACGAGAAGGGTCCGCAGGACGAAGGCGTCCAGAGCGACGGCGGCGGCGAGTGCGATGCCGAACATCGCGATCACCCGGTCACCGCTGAGGACGAAGGCGAGGAAGACCGAGATCATGATGACCGCGGCGGAGTTGATCACCCGGCTGGTCTCGGCGAGCCCGACGCGGACGGCCCGCCGGTTGTCGCCGGTCTCCAGCCACTCCTCGTACATCCGGCTGACCAGGAAGACCTGGTAGTCCATGGAGAGTCCGAAGAGCACGGACACCATGATCACGGGCAGGAAGGGCTCGATCGGTCCGGCCCGGCCGAGGCCGAGGAACTCGCTGCCCCACCCCCACTGGAAGATCGCGACCACGATCCCGAACGCGGCGGCCACCGCGGCGACGTTCATCGCGGCGGCCTTCAGCGGGATGCCGACGGACCGGAAGGCGAGCAGGAGCAGCAGGCAGCCCAGACCGATGACGACCCCGACGAACAGCGGCAGCTTGCCGACGATCACCTCGGCGAAGTCGTCGTACGACGCCGTCACCCCGCCGACCTGGATGTCGAGGGAGGTTCCGGTCTCCGCGCGGGGCAGCACCTCGGAGCGCAGCCGGTCGACGAGCTCGCTGGTCCGCTGGGACTGCGGGGCGGAGTCCGGGACGATCGTGAAGTACCCGGTGTCGCCGCCCGCGTTGTAGGTCACCGGCGTCGCCGAGGCGACGCCCTCGGTGGTGCGGATGGTGGCGTCGAGGTTGTCGAGGAGCAGCTTGTCCTCGGCGCCGTCGACGTGGGTGACCAGCGTCAGCGGACCGTTGACGCCGGCGCCGAAGCCGTCGGCCAGGAGGTCGTAGGCCTGGCGGGTGGTGGACGTCTCGGGGTTGTTGCCCTGGTCGGAGGTGCCGAGCCGCAGGCCCAGGGTGGGCAGGGCGAAGACGGTGATGACGACCAGCGCGATCGCGCCGAGCAGCTTGGGGTGGCGTTCCACGAACGCCGACCAGCGTGCGGCGAGCCCGGTGGGCAGTTCGGGCTGGGGCCCGTGCTCGTTCAGGTGCCGCCGTTCCCGTCGGCTCAGGGCACGCATGCCGATGAGGGAGAGCAGCGCGGGCAGCAGGGTGACGGAGGCGGCGACGGTGAGGACGACGGTCAGCGAGGCGGCTATCGCGACGCCGTTGAGGAAGCTCAGCCGCAGGATCAGCATCCCGAGCAGGGCGATGCAAACCGTGGCACCCGCGAAGACGACCGCGCGTCCGGTGGTCGCGACGGCGTTGGTGATCGACTCGCCGACGTCGAGGCCGCGTTTCAGCCCGCGCCGGTGTCTGGTCACGATGAACAGCGCGTAGTCGATGCCGACGCCCAGCCCGATCAGAATCCCGAGCATGGGTGCGAAGTCGGCGACCGTCATCGCGTGCCCGAGCAGCACGATCCCGGCGTAGGCCGTGCCGACGCTGACCAGTGCGGTGGCGATGGGCAGCAGCGAGGCGGCGAGGGAGCCGAAGGCGAGGAAGAGCACGACCGCGGCGACGAGCACCCCGACGGCCTCGGCGAGATGCCCGCCGGACGACTCGGTGAGCGCGATGGCACTGCCGCCCAGCTCCACCTCGAGCCCGTCGCGCCCGGCCGCCTCGGCGGTGCTGACGACGGCCTGCGCCTCGGCCTTGTCGATGTCCTCGGCGCGGTCGTCGAAGATGACGGTGGCGTAGGCGGTACGGCCGTCCCCGCTGATCTGCGCCGCGCCCTGGACGTCGTACGGGCTGGTGACGGCGGCCACTCCGGGCAGTTCGGCGATCTGGTCCAGCGTCTGCGTCATCGTCTGTTCGACGGTGGCGGCGCGGACGGTCCCGGAGGTGGTGTGCCAGACGACGGTGTCGGTGTCGCCGCCGAGCTCCGGGAAGCCTTCCCGCAGCAGCTGGGTGGCGCGGCCCGACTCGGTGCCGGGGACCTCGTAGTCGTTCGAGTACGCCGAGCCGGTGACGGCGGCGGCCGCGGTCACCCCGCCGAAGGCGAGGAGCCACAGCAGTACGGCGACGAGGCGGCGCTGGACACACCAGCGTGCGAGGGCTGCCACGAAACGTGCTCCCGGGTGGATTTATGGATCTTTGACCGGGAACAGTCGCCCATCATGTGAACGGCCCGCAAAGAACGCATGAGCAATGCAAGGACCACTCTTGCAGCCGGAAGTGATCGTTTACGCCATTCGTGGGTTTATTCACAGGAGTGGGAGGCAGATCACAGGACAGTAACGGCCGCTCTGTCACCCTCGGTCGACCTGGTCACCCAGAGCCATCACCATCACTCCGCCGATCAGCAGCCACAGCGCCCGCCGGGTCCGCCCGCGCGCCCCGAGGACCGCCGCGAGCGCACACACCACGGCGCCGAGGGCGTACGCGGCCGGCACCAGCGTGGGCGCCGTACCGCTCAGCCGGAGCGCCGACGCCGCCAGGCCCACCAGGGCCAGCAGTCCCCCGGTCCCGGACGCCGTCCAGCGGGCCCGCCGGGCGTCGAGGACCTGGTCGTCGTACTCCTCCTGTATGTCGGAGTCGGAATCCGGGTGCGCGTTCATGGCGGGCGAGCGTAGCGTGTCCGGCTGAGAATCCCCGGGCCTGTGCGCCCCTGGCCGAAGCAGGTGCATTGTTTGAGCGTCCGACCGAGCTCCGACGTATCCCTTTCCGCTTTCCCGGACTCAAGGAGCCCGTTCACCGATGCAGGACATCACCACCCCGAGGATCTCGGATGAGGCCCTCGCCCAGCGGCTGACCCACCCCCGCTATCCGCGCAGCAACCACTACGACGTCCGCTGGGTCGTCGAGAACCAGATGGGCCCGAACGCCCTGTGGCTGCTGGAGTGGCTGGCCCCCGCGCTCGGCCTGGACGGTCTGCGTCCCGGCGCCCGGGTCCTCGACCTCGGCTGCGGCCGCGCGATGACCTCGGTCTTCCTCGCACGGGAGTACGACGCCCAGGTCACCGCGGCCGATCTGTGGATCAGGCCCGACGAGAACGCCCAGCGCATCGCCGAGGCCGGATTCGCCGACCGCGTGCTGCCCGTGCACGCGGAGGCGCACGACCTGCCGTTCGCCGAGGCGAGCTTCGACGCGATCGTGAGCGTCGACGCGTATCAGTACTTCGGCACCAACGATCTCTATCTGCCCACCCTGACCCGGCTGTTGAAGCCCGGCGGGCGGATCGGGATCGTCGTCCCCGCGGTGCGGGAGGAACTGGACGGCACCGAGCCGCCCGAGCACCTCAAGGGGCACTGGGAGCCCGACTGGTGGTGCTTCCACTCCGCCGACTGGTGGCGCCGCCAGTGGACCCGCAGCGGCGCCGTCGCCGTGGAGACGGCGGACTGGCAGCCGGACGGCTGGCGGGACTGGCTGCTGTGGTGCGACGTGATCGCCGAGGAGAGCCCGGAGGAGTTCCATCGCACGATGGCCCGCCGGGTCGGCGAGGCGGTACGGGCGGACGAGGGCCGGGCACTGGGCTTCGTCCGCGTCGTGGGCCGCCGTCTGTGAGCTGACCTGAAGGAGCTGACATGAAGGAGGGGGCCTCATCCGTACGAGTTTTCGTACGGATGAGGCCCCCTTCTTCGTGCGCTCAGCCCTCGCTGACGCCCAGCTTCTCCAGGATCAGCTCCTTGACGCGGGCCGCGTCGGCCTGGCCGCGGGTCGCCTTCATGACCGCGCCGACCAGGGCGCCGGCGGCGGCGACCTTCCCGGAGCGGATCTTGTCGGCGATGCCCGGGTTGCCGGCGATGGCCTCGTCGACGGCGGTGCCGAGGGCACCCTCGTCGGAGACGACCTTCAGACCGCGCTTCTCGACGACCTCGTCCGGGGTGCCTTCGCCCGCGAGGACGCCTTCGATGACCTGACGGGCCAGCTTGTCGTTGAGGTCGCCCTTCGAGACGAGCTCGGAGACACGGGCGACCTGCACCGGAGTGATGGCCAGCTCGTCCAGGGACGTGCCCGACTCGTTGGCGCTGCGAGCGAGTTCACCCATCCACCACTTACGGGCGGAGGCAGCGTCGGCACCGGCGTCGATCGTGGCGACGATCGGGTCCAGCGCACCGGCGTTGAGGATCGCCTGCATGTCGGTGGCGGAGATGCCCCACTCGGCGAGCAGCCGGGTACGGCGGGCGAGCGGCAGCTCGGGAAGCGCCGCCCGGATCTCCTCGACCCACTCACGCGAGGGGGCCACGGGGACCAGGTCGGGCTCCGGGAAGTACCGGTAGTCCTCGGCCTCTTCCTTCACACGACCGGAGGTCGTGGACCCCGTGTCCTCGTGGAAGTGCCGGGTCTCCTGGATGATCGTCCCGCCGCTGCTCAGGACGGCCGCGTGCCGCTGGATCTCGAAGCGGGCCGCGCGCTCCACGGAACGCAGCGAGTTGACGTTCTTCGTCTCGGAACGCGTGCCGAACTTCTCGGTGCCGTTCGGGCGCAGCGACAGGTTCACGTCGCAGCGCATCTGCCCCATCTCCATGCGGGCTTCCGACACACCGAGCGCCTTGATGACCTCGCGCAGCTCACGGACGTACGCCTTGGCGACCTCGGGAGCGCGCTCGCCCGCGCCCTCGATCGGCTTGGTGACGATCTCGATGAGCGGGATGCCGGCGCGGTTGTAGTCGAGGAGGGAGTGCGAGGCGCCGTGGATACGGCCCGTCGCGCCGCCCACGTGGGTCGACTTGCCGGTGTCCTCCTCCATGTGGGCGCGCTCGATCTCCACACGGAAGGTCTCGCCGTCCTCCAGCTGTACGTCGAGGTAGCCGTTGAAGGCGATCGGCTCGTCGTACTGGGAGGTCTGGAAGTTCTTCGGCATGTCCGGATAGAAGTAGTTCTTCCGGGCGAAACGGCACCACTCGGCGATCTCGCAGTTCAGCGCGAGACCGATCTTGATCGCCGACTCGACTCCGGTCGCGTTGACGACCGGGAGCGCGCCGGGCAGGCCGAGGCAGACGGGGCAGGTCTGCGTGTTGGCGTCCTGACCGAGCTCGGTCGAACAGCCGCAGAACATCTTGGTCTTGGTGCCGAGTTCGACATGGACCTCAAGGCCCATGACGGGGTCGTACGACGCGAGTGCGTCCTCGTACGACACCAGGTCGGTCGTGGTGGTCACGGTGAAACTTCCCTCTCAGCCCAGCAGGACGTCGTCGTCGCCCAGCCGCTTCAGCTCGCGGTACAGGATGGCGAGGCCGGTGACGATCGCGACCGCGGAGACGGTGGCGTCGATCAGCCGGAGCGTGTCCTGCTCGGTGCGGGCCTTCTTGATCTGCTTGGCGACACCGAACGCGCCGAACGCGGTGGTGGCCATCGACAGGTACGTACCGGACTTGGACTTCTTGAAGTCCTTCGCCTTGGTCAGCTTGCTCACAGTGACGGTGCCTCCTCGAGAAGCGGGTGCCCCCACTTTTCCACGAAGGCGGCCTCGACGGCGGCGCCGACCTTGTAAAGACGGTCGTCCTTCAGCGCCGGGGCGATGATCTGCAGACCGACCGGGAGGTTGTCCTCGGGTGCCAGACCGCACGGGAGTGACATGGCCGCGTTGCCCGCGAGGTTGGTCGGGATGGTGCAGAGGTCCGCCAGGTACATCGCCATCGGGTCGTCGGCGCGCTCGCCGATCGGGAAGGCGGTGGTGGGCGTGGTCGGCGACACGATGACGTCGACCTGCTCGAACGCCTTCTCGAAGTCGCGCGTGATGAGCGTACGGACCTTCTGGGCGCTGCCGTAGTACGCGTCGTAGTAGCCGGAGCTGAGCGCGTACGTGCCGAGCATGATGCGGCGCTTCACCTCGGGGCCGAAGCCCGCCTCACGGGTGAGGGAGGTGACCTCTTCGGCCGAGTGGGTGCCGTCGTCGCCGGTACGCAGGCCGTAGCGCAGGCCGTCGAAGCGGGCGAGGTTGGAGGAGCACTCGGAGGGCGCGATCAGGTAGTACGCCGACAGGGCGAGGTCGAAGGACGGGCAGTCCAGCTCGACGATCTCGGCGCCGAGGTCCTTCAGCAGCGCGACGGACTCGTCGAACCGCTGGATGACACCGGCCTGGTAGCCCTCGCCGCGGAACTGCTTCACGACGCCGACGCGCATCCCGGCGACGCTGCCGTTGCGGGCGGCCTCGACGACCGGCGGGACGGGCGCGTCGATGGACGTGGAGTCCAGCGGGTCGTGCCCGGCGATGACCTCGTGCAGGAGCGCCGCGTCCAGGACCGTACGGGCGCAGGGGCCGCCCTGGTCGAGGGAGGACGAGAACGCCACCATGCCGTAGCGGGAGACCGCGCCGTACGTCGGCTTGACGCCGACCGTGCCGGTGACGGCGGCCGGCTGGCGGATCGAACCGCCGGTGTCGGTGCCGATGGCGAGGGGCGCCATGTGCGCGGCGAGCGCGGCGGAGGAACCGCCGCCGGAGCCGCCGGGGATGCGGGTGAGGTCCCACGGGTTGCCGGTGGGGCCGTAAGCGCTGTTCTCCGTCGACGACCCCATGGCGAACTCGTCCATGTTGGTCTTGCCGAGGATGACGACGTCGGCGGCCTTGAGGCGCTTGGTGAGGGTCGCGTCGTACGGCGGGATCCAGCCTTCGAGGATCTTCGAGCCGACGGTCGTCGGGATGCCCTCGGTGGTGAAGATGTCCTTCAGCGCGAGCGGCACACCGGCCAGCGGGCCGAGCTTCTCGCCGCGCTCCCGCTTCTCGTCGACGGCACGGGCCTGGGCCAGCGCGCCCTCGCGGTCGACGTGCAGGAAGGCGTGCACCTTCTCGTCGACGGCCTCGATACGGGCCAGGTGGGCCTCGGTGACCTCGACCGCGGTGAGCTCGCCGGAGGCGATCTTCGCGGCGGTCTCGGCGGCGGTGAGCTTGATGATGTCCGTCATGGCGATTAGTCCTCCCCCAGGATCTGCGGCACCTTGAAACGCTGCTGCTCCTGGGCCGGGGCGCCGGAGAGCGCCTGCTCGGGGGTGAGCGACGGACGGACCTCGTCCGCCCGCATGACGTTCGTCAGCGGGAGCGGGTGCGAGGTCGGCGGTACGTCTTGGTCGGCGACCTCACTGACGCGTGCGACCGCGCCGATGATGTCGTCCAGCTGTCCCGCGAAGTGCTCGAGCTCTTCGGGCTTCAGCTCCAGACGCGCCAGCCGGGCGAGGTGGGCGACCTCCTCGCGCGTGATGCCAGGCATGCAGCGATCCTCTGGGGTGAGTGTGTGTGGTTTGGGGCCAATCCTATGGGGCGGGGGCCGGTGACGGTGACGCGGTTTCCTCGCCCCCGCCGCCCCTACCCGTCCCATCCTTCTGGGGCTCCGCCCCAGACCCCGCTCCTCAAACGCCGGAGGGGCTGGGTTTTTCAGCCCGTCCGGCGTTTGAGGACGAGGCCCGTTCAGGGCCGAAGCGGGGGTCTGGGGGCGGCAGCCCCCAGTGATGGGACGGGTAGGGGCGGCGGGGCGAGGAAAAGCCCTACTCGTCGGCCGCAGCTGCCGGCAGCGCCGCCCGCGGCCGCTGCCAGCCCCGTGAACCCCGCGCCCGCAGCCACGCCGTCGTCTCCTCGGCCGGCATCGCCGCCGCGACCAGCCAGCCCTGCACCGCGTCGCAGCCCAGGTCGCGAAGCCGCTCCCAGGTCTCGTCGTCCTCCACGCCCTCGGCGACCACCAGGAGGCCGAGCGAATGGGCCAGATCGACCGTGCAGCGCACGATCTCGGCGTCCTCGGCGTCCACCGCAAGGCGCGCCACGAACGAGCGGTCGATCTTCAGTTCGCTGACGGGAAGGCTGCGGAGGTGGACGAGGGAGGAGTAGCCGGTGCCGAAGTCGTCGAGGGACATCTTCACGCCGTGCCCCGTCAGACCGGCGAGGGTGTCGGCGGCGCGCTGCGGGTCCTCCAGGAGCACGTGTTCCGTTATCTCCAGCTGGAGCGAGCCCGCGGGGACGCCGTGGCGGGCCAGCCGGGCGGCCACCGAGCCCGCGAAACCCGGGGTGTGGACGTCACGGGGGGAGACATTGACCGCGACCGGGACGTGCAGGCCCTGAGCGCGCCACACGGCGACCTGGCCGAGCGCGGTGTCGAGGACGTACTCCGTGAGGTGCGGCATCAGCCCGGAGGACTCGGCGATGGCGATGAACTCGTCCGGCGGCACCTTCCCGCGCTCGGGATGCACCCAGCGGACCAGGGCCTCGAGGCCCGCCACCTGTCCGTCGAAGCGGACCTTGGGCTGGTAGTGCAGCTCGACCTCGTGCGCGTCGAGCGCGCGCCGCAGGTCGCCCAGCAGGCCGAGGCGGTCCGGAGTGTTGGAGTCCCGCTTGGACTCGTACACCTCCACGCCCGTACGGTCCCGCTTCGCCTGGTACATCGCCACGTCCGCCCGCCGCAGCAGCCCCTCCGCGTCGAGCGCGTGGTCGGGGAAGACGGCGACTCCGGCGCTGGCCTCCAGGACCAGGGTGAGGCCGTCGAGGTCGAGGGGGGAGCTCAGGGCCGCGACGAGGTTGCGGGCGACGCGGGTCGCGGACGTCGTGGAGTCGGCGACGGGCAGTAAGACGGCGAACTCGTCCCCGCCGAGCCGTGCGGCCTCCGCCCCGCGCGGCAGGGCCCGCTGCAGCCGGTCGGCTATCTGCAGGAGCAGCCGGTCACCGGCCAGGTGGCCCAGGGTGTCGTTGACCGACCGGAAGCGGTCGAGGTCGATGAGCATCAGGGCGGACCGGGCGCCGATGCGCTCGGCGTCGTCCAGGGCGGTCCAGATGCGTTCGAGGAGCCACTGGCGGTTGGGCAGCCCGGTCAGCGGATCGCGCAGCTGCTCCTCCGCCCGGGCCCGGGCTATCCACAGGGTGGAGTCGAGGGCGATGAGCGGGATGGCGAACAGTGGCAGCAGCACCGGCTTGGCGACCGCGACGACGCAGACCAGCGGGGCGATGCCGAGCAGCGCGACCGCGACCAGGCCCTGTCTCAGGAGGGCGGTGCGGGCGACCGTGGGCAGGCCGCCGGTGCGCGGGGCGTGCAGATACCACAGGAGCGTGCGGGTGACCACGAGGTAGGCGGCGGCCACGAGGAGTACCTGGGGGGCGGTGTAGACGGTCCAGGTGTCCGGGTTCCAGGGGGTCTCGACGGACGGGACGCGGCCGAACACGGCGAGCACCAGGGCGCCGGCGCCGATGCCGAGGATGTCCACCGCGCCGTGCAGCACCCCCTGTCGCCAGCGGTTCCGCCTGGCTATCCCGACCAGCACGACGACGGTGAGGCTGACCATGCCGGCCGGCACCCAGCCGTACAGCATCAGCACGGCGAGGGTGAGGGCGGCGCCGGAGCCGGTGCCGCCCCACCAGCGGGCGCGGCCGAGCGCGACCAGATGGCCGACGATGACGCCGGTCAGCACGGCGAGCGACCAGCCGACGGTGCCGGACGGGAAGAGCGCGTGGCTGCCGGTGAAGGCCCGGTAGAAGCCGGCGCCGAGCACGAACCCGGCGGCCGCGACGACCGCCGTGGGCAGCGCGGGCCAGGACAGATGACGTTCGGGCCCGGCTCCCGGCAGCCCGGAAGTGTGCTGGGCGGCGAGTTGTACGGCGGTAGGGTCGTCCACCGCGGTGTAGAGTCCGCCGACGCGCCCCGCCTCGCCCGGACGGTTCGCGGACGACCGCGTCGTCCACCGGCTCCCCCGAAGGGCGCCCGTCATCCGGCGCAGCCGTGAGTCAGGGGCGGCGCTCTCGGTCGGTTCCATTCCCGTCCCTCTCACAGCCGGCGGTGCCCACGCCACGCGGCCCGTTGCCCGACAAACCCTCTACGGCGCCGCGTTGGAAAGCCCTTCCCCCTGCTCTCGAGGAGCAAGGGGATGCCCCAACCGCAGCTGGGCACGGCAGGCGCACATCTCAACAGTAGGCCGCAGAAGGCTTCCACGGGCAGCGGTCGTCGACGGTTGCCCGAATGCGCCCCGGCCACCCGTATGCATCTGGTATGCGCCGATCGGGTGGCCTTCAACCGCTACTCCGTCCTGCTCCTTGCCTACTCCTCGGTGGGAAGTGCGACTTCGGCGGCTGCCTCCGGGCCCTGTTCCAGCAGGACGTCGAAGCCGTCCTCGTTCAGAACCGGCACCTTCAGCTGCATCGCCTTGTCGTACTTCGAACCAGGATTGTCGCCTACAACGACGAAAGACGTCTTCTTCGAAACAGAACCGGTCACTTTCGCGCCCAGAGTTTGCAAAGCCTCCTTGGCTCCGTCGCGGGTGAACCGCTCCAGCGTGCCGGTGACCACGACGGTCAGGCCTTCGAGGGGGCGGGGGCCCTCGTCCTCGCCGGAGCCCTCCTCCTCCATACGGACGCCCGCGGCCCGCCACTTGCGGAGGATCTCCTGGTGCCACTCCTCGGCGAACCACTCCTTGAGCGACTTCGCGATGATCCCGCCGACCCCGTCGGTGCCCGCCAGCTCCTCTTCCGTCGCCTGCTCGATGCGCTCGATCGAGCGGAACTCACGAGCCAGCGCCTCGGCCGCGACCGGCCCGACATGCCGGATCGACAGCCCGGTGAGGACGCGGGCGAGCGGCCGCTCCTTGGCCGCCGCGATGTTCTCCAGCATCGCGACCGCGTTCTTCTTCGGCTCGCCCTGCTGGTTGGCGAAGACCGTGGCGATCTTCTCCTCGCCGGTCTTCGGGTCGCGCTTGGGCAGACCGCTGTCCTGGTCGAGGACGTACGCCTTGATGGGCAGCAGCTGCTCGATGGTGAGGTCGAAGAGGTCGCCCTCGTCGGTCAGCGGTGGATCGGCGGGCTCCAGCGGCTTGGTGAGCGCGGCCGCGGCGACGTACCCGAAGTGCTCGATGTCGAGCGACTTGCGGCCCGCGAGGTAGAACAGGCGCTCGCGCAACTGGGCCGGGCAGCTCTGGGCGTTGGGGCAGCGCAGGTCGACGTCGCCCTCCTTCATGGGCCGCAGGGCCGTGCCGCACTCGGGGCACTCGGCCGGCATCACGAACTCGCGCTCGCTGCCGTCGCGCAGGTCGACGACCGGTCCGAGGATCTCGGGGATCACGTCACCGGCCTTGCGCAGCACCACAGTGTCGCCGATGAGGACGCCCTTGGCCTTGACGACGTCCTGGTTGTGCAGGGTCGCGAACTCGACCTCGGAGCCGGCGACGGTGACCGGTTCGACCTGGGCGTAGGGCGTGACGCGGCCCGTGCGGCCCACGCCCACGCGGATGTTGATGAGCTTGGTGTTGACCTCTTCGGGCGCGTATTTGTATGCGATCGCCCAGCGCGGGGCGCGGGAGGTGGAGCCGAGGCGGCCCTGGAGGGGGATCTCGTCGAGCTTGACGACCGCGCCGTCGATCTCGTGCTCCACCGAGTGCCGGTTCTCGCCGAAGTACGCGATGAACTCCCGTACGCCGTCGAGCCCGTCGACCACCTTGTTGTGCTTGGCGGTGGGCAGGCCCCACTCCTTGAGGAGGTCGTAGGCCTGGGAGAGACGGGTCAGGCCGTCGAAGCCCTCCAGGGCGCCGATGCCGTGGACGACCATGTGGAGGGGGCGGGTGGCGGTGACGCGCGGGTCCTTCTGGCGCAGCGAACCGGCCGCCGCGTTGCGCGGGTTGGCGAAGGGCTTGTCGCCGGCCTCGACCAGGCGGGCGTTGAGCTCCTCGAACTTCTCCATCGGGAAGTAGACCTCGCCGCGGATCTCCACGAGGTCGGGGACCCTGTCACCGGTGAGCCGGTCCGGGATCTCGGCGATGGTGCGGACGTTGGGCGTGATGTCCTCGCCGGTGCGGCCGTCGCCGCGGGTCGCCGCGCGGACGAGGCGGCCGTGCTCGTAGGTGAGGTTGACGGCGAGGCCGTCGACCTTCAGCTCGCACAGGAGGTGGTAGTCGGAGGTGCCGACGTCCTTGGCGACGCGCTCGGCCCAGGCCGCCAACTCCTCGTCACTGAAGGCGTTGTCCAGGGAGAGCATGCGGGAGCGGTGCTCGACCGAGGTGAACTCCGTCTCGTACGCCCCCGCGACCTTCTGGGTCGGCGAGTCCGGCGTCCGCAGCTCGCTGTACTCCTCCTCCAGCGCCTCGAGAGACCGCAGGAGCTTGTCGAACTCCGCGTCGCTGATGACCGGAGCGTCCTTCACGTAGTACCGGAAGCGGTGCTCCTCGATCTGCTCAGCGAGCTTCGCGTGCTTCTCCCGTGCCTCGGCGGGCACCGTCGTCTCCGCTTGCTTGTCGCCGGCCACCGTGTTGTCCTCCCGTTACTCTGGGTTGTCCGCGAGGGATCTCGCCGCCTGGACGCAGTGGGCGAGAGCCCTGCGCGCGTAACTCGGGGAGGCCCCCGCGAGTCCGCACGCCGGGGTGACCGTGACCGCCTCCGCGAGAAGCCCCGGATGCAGCCCCAGCCTGCGCCACAACGTCCTGACACCCATGACGCTACCGGCAGGGTCTGACAATGCCGTGTCCGTGCCCGGTACGACACCGGCGAAGAGCCGGGTGCCGCTCTCCACCGCCTCGCCGATCGCGTCGTCGTCACGCTCGGTGAGAAGACCGAAGTCGAAGGAGATCGCCGCCGCACCCGCCCGGCGCAGGAGGGCGAACGGGACGTCCGGTGCGCACGAGTGGACCACGACGGGGCCGTCCGCGTGAACCCCGATGACGTCGCGGAGGGCGGCCTCGACGATCTGGCGGTCCACGGCCCTGTGGGTGCGGTAGCCGCTGGCGGTCTTGACCTGCCCCCGGAGCACGGTGATCAGGGAGGGCTCGTCGAGCTGGAGGACGAGCTGGGCGCCGGGGACGCGGCGGCGCAGCTCCGCGAGGTGCTCGCGCAGGCCCTCGGCGAGGGAGGCGGCGAGGTCGCGGCAGGCGCCCGGGTCGCCGAGGGCCGCCTCGCCGTTCTTGAGCTCCAGCGCGGCGGCGAGGGTCCAGGGACCCACGGCCTGCACCTTCAGCTGTCCCTCGTAGCCCTGGGTGAACTCCTCCAGCGCGTCGAGGTCTTCGCCGAGCCATGACCTCGCGCGCTTGGTGTCCCGGCCCGGGCGGTCCCCGATCCGCCATCCGCTGGGCTCCACGCGCGCGAACACCTCGACGAGCATTCCGGCGGTCCGGCCGATCATGTCCGCGCCGGGGCCGCGGGCGGGGAGTTCGGGCAGGAAGGGGAAGTCTTCGAAGGACCCGGTGGCGGTCCTGGCGGCCTCTCGGGCGTCGCCGCCGGGGAGGGAGCCGATGCCGGTGGCGGGGGCGAAGGTGAAGTCTGCGGTCACGTGTGAAGCCTACGTAGGTGGTGGGGCGCGGTGCGCCGGCCCCGGCCTGGACCGTTTTTCGCCCCCGCCGCCCCTTCCCGTTCCCGTCCCAGGGGGCGCTGCCCCCTGGACCCCCGCTCCTCAAACGCCGGAGGGGCTGTTTTCAGCCCGTCTGGGGGTGCCCCCTCTGGGGGAGTTTGAGGACGAGGCCCCTTCAGGGCCGAAGCGGGGGTCTGGGGGCGGCAGCCCCCAGGTACGGGACGGGTAGGGGCGGCGGGGGCGAAGAAAAGTCCCCGCTACCGCCCCGGGCGGACCGTCAGGTCGTTGATCTCCGCGTCCCGAGGGAGATCGAGCGCCGTCAGGATCGCCGTCGCCACCGACTCCGGGTCGATCCACCGCGACGCGTCGTACTCCTTGCCCTCCTGCTGATGGACCTTCGCCTGCATGGGACTGGCCGTACGCCCGGGATACACCGAGGTGACCCGCACCCCGTTGCCGTGCTCCTCGTGCCGCAGCGAGTCCGCCAGGGCCTTCAGACCGTGCTTGGACGCCGCGTACGCGGACCACTCGGCGTGCGCGTTCAGACCGGCGCCCGAGTTCACGAACACCACATGGCCCTGCGCGACCCGGAGTTGGGGCAGGAAGTGCCGGGTCAGCTCCGCCGGGGAGACGAGGTTGACGTTCAGCTGGTGGCGCCAGGACTTGGGGGTGAGGTCGCCGACGCGGCCGAGGTCGACCACGCCCGCGATGTGGAGCAGCGAGTCGACCCGGTCGGGCAGCGACTGGTGGGAGAAGGCCCAGGACAGCTTGTCCGGATCCGCCAGATCCCCCACGAGCGTCTTCGCGCCGGGGAACTCCGCCGCCAGATCCTTCGCACGGGCCGCGTCGCGCGCGTGGAGCACGAGTTCGTCCCCGCGCGCGTGGAGGCGGCGGGCGACGGCCGCGCCGATGCCGGAGCCGGCCCCGGTGATCACATGAGTAGCCATGGACGTCATCGTCGCATCAGGCGCCGCTCACTCGATGCCCTGCCCGCGGCGTCAGCCGCTGATGTACACGTCCTCCAGGTACGCCAGCGCCCCCACCGGCTCCTCCGCGAAGAACACCAGGTCGGTGAGGGGGACGGGCAGGAATCCCTCGTCCTCCATCCGCCGGAACTGCTGCTTCAGACCGTCGTAGAAGCCCGCCGTGTTCAACAGCACCACCGGCTTGTCCGTGTGCCCGTGCTTCTTCAGCTCCAGGATCTCCGTCGCCTCGTCGAGCGTGCCGGTACCGCCCACCATGACCACCACGGCGTCGGCCTTCTCCAGGAGCAGCTTCTTGCGTTCGGCGAGGTCCTTCGCGATCACCATCTCGTCGACGCCGGGACGGACCTTGGCGGCGAGGAACTCCACGGAGACGCCCACGAGCCGGCCGCCCGCCTCGTGCACACCGTCCGCCACGACCTTCATCAGGCCGACGTCCGAGCCGCCCCACACCAGCGTGTGACCGCCCTTGCCGAGCAGTTCCGCGAACTCCCGCGCGGGGCGCGTGTAGCGGTCGTCGAGGTCGGCGGCGGAGAGGAAGACGCAGATATTCATGGGGCTCACCGTACGCGGGAAGAACTCGGGGCCCGCGAGCGCTCTTCCGGTATGGCAGACGGACACACGATCACCATCGAGCAAGGCGACCAGCACGTGCGCGTGGTGCACGGCGACCAGGTCCTGGCGGAGAGCGCCCGACCGCTGATCCTCAGGGAGACGGGATCTCCCGTCCGGTACTACCTCCCCGCCGAGGACGTACGCCTCGACCTCCTGACCCCGTCCGACACCCACACCTACTGCCCGTTCAAGGGAACCGCGTCCTACTGGTCGCTCCCTGACGCGGCCGATCTGGTGTGGTCCTATCCCGAGCCCAAGCCCGACGTCGCGCAGATCAAGGACCACCTCTGCTTCTACGAGGTGGAGGTCTCCGATTAGTTCCACGGCCCGTGGGAGTCTCCACAGGCATGGACAAGAAGACCCTTTCCCGGGACGGCACCCCCATCGCCTACGAGAGCACCGGCCAGGGCCCCGCCGTCATTCTCGTGAGCGGTGCACTGTCGGCGGGCGGCTCGGTGGCCCCGCTGGCCGTGCCCCTGTCGGACCGGTTCAAGGTCCTCGTGTACGACCGCCGGGGCCGTGGGGAGAGCGGCGACACGGCTCCCTACGCGGTGGAGCGCGAGGTCGAGGACCTCGCCGCGCTGATCGGGGCGGCGGGCGGTGAGGCGTGCCTGTACGGCATCTCGTCGGGCGGCGCGCTGGTCCTCGAAGCGGCGGCGAGCGGGCTACCGGTCCGCAAAGTCGCCGTCTACGAGACGCCGTTCGCCGACTTCTCCGAGGGCGGTGCGAAGGAGCGCGCCGTGTACACCGAGAACCTGACCGCGGCGCTCGCGGAGGGCCGGCGCGGGGACGCGGTCGAGCTGTTCATGCGGCTCGTCGGCATGCCCGAGGAGATGATCCAGGGCGCCCGCCGGTCCCCCATGTGGCCCGGCATGGAGGCGATCGCACCGACGCTGGCGTACGACGACACCGTCCTCGGCGACGGTCTCCTCCCCCGGGGCCGGCTGGCGTCGGTCACCGTGCCCGTGCTGGCCGTCGCGGGCGGTGGAAGCCCCGGGTGGCTCCAGGAGGCCACCCGCGCGGTCGCAGAAGCGGCGCCGAAAGGGTCGTACCGGAGTCTGGCGGGTCAGACCCACATGGTGGATCCGGGCGCCCTGGCCCCGTTGCTCGCCGAGTACTTCGCCCTCTAGGGCGGCGCTCGACGGGCGCCTGACAGGACGCCCGGAGCCTGAGGCGCCGTCAGGCGGTCGCGGCCGCCGTCGCGCGCGTGGTCGTCGCGATCGTCGCCGAACCGACCACGCGCGTGCCGTCGTACAGCACGATCGCCTGGCCGGGGGCCACGCCGCGGACGGGCTCCGTGAAGGACACTCGCAGCTCGCCGTCGACCAGTTCCGCGGTCACCTCGGTCTCGCCGCCGTGGGCGCGGAGCTGGGCGGTGTAGGTGCCGGGTCCGGTCGGGGCGGCGCCGCACCAGCGGGGCTTGATCGCAGTCAACCCGGTCACGTCCAGGGACGCGGCCGGGCCTACCGTCACCGTGTTGTTCACCGGGGAGATGTCCAGGACGTAGCGCGGCTTGCCGTCGGCGGCCGGGGTGCCGATCCGCAGGCCCTTGCGCTGGCCGATGGTGAAGCCGTACGCGCCCTCGTGGGTGCCGATCTTCGTGCCGGACTCGTCGACGATGTCGCCCTCGGCCTTGCCGAGGCGGTTCGCGAGGAAGCCCTGGGTGTCGCCGTCGGCGATGAAGCAGATGTCGTGGGAGTCGGGCTTCTTGGCCACCGCAAGGCCCCGGCGCTCCGCCTCGGCGCGGATCTCGTCCTTGGTCGTCACCGTGTCGCCGAGCGGGAACAGGGCGTGCGCGAGTTGCTTGTCGTCCAGGACACCGAGGACGTACGACTGGTCCTTCGCCATGTCGGAGGCGCGGTGCAGTTCACGGGTGCCGTCCTCGCGGACGATCACCTGGGCGTAGTGGCCGGTGCAGACCGCGTCGAAGCCCAGGGCGAGCGCCTTGTCGAGCAGGGCGGCGAACTTGATCTTCTCGTTGCAGCGCAGGCACGGGTTGGGGGTGCGGCCGGCCTCGTACTCGGCGACGAAGTCCTCGACGACGTCCTCGCGGAAGCGGTCGGCCAGGTCCCAGACGTAGAACGGGATGCCGATGACGTCCGCCGCGCGACGGGCGTCGCGGGAGTCCTCGATGGTGCAGCAGCCACGCGCGCCCGTGCGGAACGATTGCGGGTTCGCCGAGAGGGCGAGGTGGACGCCGGTCACGTCATGGCCGGCTTCCGCGGCGCGGGCGGCGGCGACGGCGGAGTCCACGCCGCCGGACATGGCGGCGAGGACACGGAGGGGGCGCTGCGTGGAGTGAGTCATAACTCCTCCAGGGTACGGGGGCGCGGGAACCGGAGGCGCCGAGTATCCGTTCACGATCACATGGGGGCGAGAAAAGCATCCGAGGACGGCGACCGGCGCATCGGCCGGCGGGCGCTCATCGTGGGCGGGGCGGCGGCCGCGGTGGGCACCGGCGTGCTGGCGCGGGACGAGCTGGCGCGCCTGTGGTGGCGTACGCCCGGCGTGGAGAAGCCGCGCAAGGAGGGCGAGGTCGACTATGCGAGCGCGCGCTGGGTGGCGGCCTCCGAGGCGAACTGGCGGCGCGCGGACCGGCCCGACGACTACGGCATAGACATGGTGATCATCCATGTCACCCAGGGCAGCTTCGACAGCGCGGTGAAGGCCTTCCAGGACCCGGGTCACCAGGCGGCCGCGCACTACATCGTCGGGCAGAACGGCCGGGTCGCCCAGATGATCCGCGAGCTCGACGTGGCGTACCACGCGGGAAACCGCGACTACAACGAGCGCAGCGTCGGCATCGAGCACGAGGGCTTCGTGGACCGGCCCGAGGACTTCACCGACGCGATGTACGAGGCCTCGGCGCGCCTCACGGCCCGGATCTGCGCGCGCTACGACATACCCGTGGACCGCGAGCACATCATCGGGCACGTGGAGGTGCCGGGGACGGACCACACCGACCCCGGGAGGCACTGGAACTGGGACCGGTACATGAAGCTCGTACGGCAGGCGCGGACGGCATCGACCTGACCGTCACGGCACCGCCGCGGTCGGCACCGCGAGGGCGGTCACTGGAAGATCTCCAGCCAGTCCAGCGACCGGTGGAAGAAGGCCCGCACGGCCCCACCGCGGGTGAGATTACGGGTGTTGACGCCGCACAGCACGGCGGCGAGGGCGAGGTCCGTGGCATCGGCCGGTCCCAGGACGGTGAGCGTGGCCTTCTTCCGTGCGCCCCTGCCGTGCCGGGTGGTCCGGATCTCCACGCCCTCGCGGATCAGGGCGCGGTCGCGGTGCCGTGCGCTGGTCGCGAGGTAGCGGTACTCCCGCCCGGAGACCTCCATCCGCAGGGCCCGGCCGGCTCTGGTCCGCGCCCAGCGGTTGCGCCTGAGCCGGACCCCGGCCCCGCCGACGCTGAGCTTCGCCAGGTGGAGCGAGGGCTTTCGTCCGTAGGCCCAGCCGACGAAGGAGGCGGCGGGCACGAAGTCGCCCCCGGCCTCGGTGACATGGCGCTCGCCGAGCCGTCTCGCCGGGTAGACCACCTCGATCCGCCCGAACTCCGCGACCGTGCCCCGGTATCCAAACCTCCAGGTCAGCCGGTGACCGGACCGGTCCTCCCAGTGGTCGAGGGTGTAAGCGGGCACTACGTCAGGCCTGCCGCCCGCGCCCGCTCCACCGCCGGGCCGATCGCCTTGGCGACGGCTTCCACGTCGGCCTCGGTGGAGGTGTGGCCGAGGGAGAAGCGGAGGGTGCCGCGGGCGAGGTCCGGGTCGGTGCCGGTGGCGAGGAGGACATGGCTGGGCTGGGCGACCCCGGCGGTGCAGGCGGAGCCGGTGGAGCACTCGATGCCCTGGGCGTCCAGGAGGAGCAGCAGGGAGTCGCCCTCGCAGCCCGGGAACGTGAAGTGGGCGTTGGCCGGGAGCCGGTCGACCGGGTCGCCGCCGAGGATCGCGTCGGGGACCGCCGTACGGACCGCCTCGATCAGCTCGTCGCGCAGGGCGCCGATCTCGCGGGCGAACCATTCGTGCTGTTCGGCGGCGAGCCGGCCGGCGACGGCGAAGGAGGCGACGGCGGGGACGTCGAGGGTGCCGGAGCGGACATGGCGTTCCTGGCCGCCGCCGTGCAGAACGGGGACGGGGGTGTACTCGCGGCCGAGGAGGAGGGCGCCGATGCCGTACGGGCCGCCGATCTTGTGGCCGGAGACGGTCATCGCGGCGAGGCCGGAGGCGGCGAAGTCGACCGGGACCTGGCCGTAGGCCTGGACCGCGTCGGCGTGCAGCGGGACGTCGAACTCCCTGGCCGCGTCGGCGAGTTCGCGGACCGGCATGACCGTGCCGATCTCGTTGTTGGCCCACATCACGGTGGCGACGGCGACGTCGTCGGGGTTGCGGGCGATGGCCTCGCGCAGTGCCTCGGGGTGGACCCGGCCGTAGGCGTCGACCGGGAGGTACTCGACCGTGGCGCCTTCGTGCTCGGCGAGCCAGTGCACGGCGTCGAGGACGGCATGGTGCTCGACGGGGCTGGCCAGGACTCGGATGCGGGCCGGGTCGGCGTCGCGGCGGGACCAGTACAGGCCCTTCACCGCGAGGTTGTCGGCCTCGGTTCCACCGGAGGTGAGAACGACCTCGCTGGGGCGGGCGCCCAGTGATTCGGCGAGGGTCTCGCGGGCCTCCTCGACGGTGCGCCTGGCGCGGCGGCCGGATGCGTGGAGGGAGGAGGCGTTGCCGGTGACGGCCAGCTGTTCGGTGAGCGCCTCGACTGCCTCGGGAAGCATCGGGGTGGTCGCGGCGTGGTCGAGGTAAGCCATGGTGAGCCGATTCTACGGGCCCGGCCCATGGACCTCGTTTCAAGGTCCGGGAAGGTCCGGGGAGGTCCTGGCTAGAAGCTCCAGGACACCGTGTTGTCCATCTGCATGAACGCCACCAGCACCACGAGGTCGGCGACGCCCAGGCCGAGCCCCAGGAAGGCGCGGCCGCGACGGGCGGTGCCCCGCCACAGGGCCACCGACGCCAGGACGATGGCGATCGGGCCGAGGAAGATGTTCAGCGCGATGAGGCCGATGAGGCCGAGGATGAAGGACGCGACGGCCATTCCGTCGGCGTCACGGACTGCGGTGCGGCCGGAGGCCGGTGCGGTGAGCTGCATGGTGATCGTCTCCCCTGGATCAGTGAGTCGAGTGGATCAGTGGGTCGAGCTGTGGCGACGGGCGTGCCGCTCGCGGAGCGCGAAGATGCCGAGCCAGACGGCCACGACGACGGTCGCGACGGCGGTGAAGGTGAACGGCGCGTGGGCCACGGTGCCCAGGACGGCGCCGAAGAGCAGGAGTGCGGCGACGAGGAACAGCATGGGACGGATCCCCCTCCGAGATGCTTGCGTGGTGCTTCTCGTTACGTTTGAGTGAACAGTTGTAGTAACACTTGTTCACTGACTCCAGAGTCTAGCGCGTACGACGACTTCTCAATTCCAGAGAACAGTTGTTTACTGATGACATGAGTCACACCCTCGGCATCCGGCAGGCCCAGAAGCAGAAGACCCGACAGGCGCTCCTCGACGCCGCGTTGGGACTGCTGGAGGAGCAGAGCCTGAGCAGTCTGGGCCTGCGCGAGGTCACTCGGGCCGTCGGCGTCGCCCCGACCGCCTTCTACCGGCACTTCCGTTCCACCGCGGACCTCGGTGTCTCCCTCGTCGAGGAGGCGCTGGGCAGCCTGCACCCGATGATCCGAACGGCGGTCGGCACGGCCGGCAGCGCCGAGGAACGCATAGCCCGCGCCGTCGAGTTGACCGCCCACCACGTCGCCACCCACCCGGCCCACGTCCGCTTCATCGCCCGCGAACGGCACGGCGGGGTCCAGCCGGTGCGCGAGGCCATCCGCGGCCAACTGACCCGGTTCGCGGTGGAGGTGAAGGCGGAGCTCGCCAAGGACCCGGAGTCCGAGGGCTGGAGCGAGGACGACCTGCTGATGCTGGCGAACCTCTACGTCGACCAGATGCTCATCACCGCCTCCCTGTTCCTGGAGGCGCTGGAGGGCTCCGAGGAGGACCGGGAGCGGATCCGTCAGGTCGCCACCAGCCAGATGCGGCTCATCAGCATCGGCCGGGACCACTGGCTCCGCTGAGCGCGGCACGGCCTCGACACACAGGGGCGGCACCCCCGTTCACCGGGAGTGCCGCCCCTGCCCTTCGCCCGCTCCCTGGTACAGGCCCGTGACAGCAGCGGCCGCCCGGGCCAGTTCCTCGCGCACCTCCGGCGGGGAGAACACCTCGACGCGGTCGGAGAACTGCAGGAGTTGACGGGCCTCGCCGACAACTCCGTACGACAGCCTGGCCGTCACCCACTCCCCCTCGCCGCCGTCCTCGCGGAGTTCGGCCAGCCAGGGCGCGTTGAGCCGCAGGAACAGGTCGAGACGGTCGCGCCGGACCCGTACGACGACGTCGATCCCTCCGTGACGTTCCTCGACCTTCCGGCGCAACGCCTCCCAGACGTCGGCGAGTTCGACGCCCGGCCGCCGTCGCACGGTGTCGTCCAGGACGGTCGCCGAACGCACCCGGTCCGCGCGGAATGCGGCCCGCCCCGCCGGTCGGCGACCAGGTACCAGACGCCGGCCTCGGAGATCAGGCCGTACGGATCGACGGTGTACGTCCACGGCTCGGGCTGTCCGCTGTGCCGGTAGCGCAGCCGCAGCCGGCGGTCGGCGAAGACGGCGTCCTGCAACACGTCCAGGTCCACGGCGACTTGGGGGCCGCCCTTCCAGCGCGTCGCGTCGACGAGGATGCGCTGCGAGGCCGCCTCGGCGGCCGGGCGGTGCGGGGCCGGGAGCGCGGCCATCACCTTGCGCAGCGCCGAGCCGGGGGCGGTGTCCAGACCGAGAGCGGCATGCGCGCCCTGGGCGGTCAGGATGAACAGGGCGCGGGACTCGTCGGCGGTCAGTCCCGTCACGTCCGTGCGGAATCCGGCGAGCAGTTCGATGCCGCCGTTCCGCCCGCGTCCGGCGTAGACAGGGACGCCGGAGGCGGAGAGGGCCTCGATGTCCCGGTAGATCGCGCGCACGGACACCTCAAGGCGCTCGGCGAGCCTCGGGGGCGGGAGCCTCTCACATCCTGACGCGGGCCAGCTGACGCGACTGGGCCACCAGTCGGTCCGTGCTGTCCCAGACCTCGGCGTCCTCCTCCAGGAAGCCGCCCGCGAGGTTGCGGGTGGTGATGGAGACGCGGAGGGGGCCCGGGGCGGGGCGGCAGCGGATGTGGACGGTCAGTTCGACCGTGGGGACCCAGCCCTTGATGCCGAGCTCGAAGGCGGTGGGCGGCAGCGCGTCCACCGCGAGGAGCAGGGAGAGGGGGTCGGCGTCGCGTCCGTCGGCGAGGCCGAACCAGGAGCGCATCTCGCCCTTGCCGGAGGGGGCGCCGAGGGCCCAGCCCAGGGTGGACGGGTCCAGCTTGAGCATCAGGCGCTCGGTGATGGCCGAGCTGCCCTCGACGGGCGCAGGACCGTCTTCGGGGCCGAAGCACTGGTCCATCGGCGGGAAGGCGGGCGGCTTCGCCGTCGTACGGACGTCGTCCGGGAGGGAGTCGAGGTCGCCGTAGGAGGCGAGGACGCGGATGCGTTCGACCTCGTTGCCCTGGTCGTCGTACTGGAGCAGGGAGGCCTGGCCGGTCGACAGGGTGCGGCCGGTCCTCACCACGTCCGTGCGGACGACCGCCGGGCCCGACTGGGACGCCGTCAGGTAGTGCGCGGAGATGGTGAACGGATCCGCGTGCGGGAGGGCGTCCGCGAGGGCGCGGCCGAGGACGGCCAGCAGGTAGCCCCCGCTGACGGCGCTGATGATCGTCCAGCCGGCGGAGAGGTCGATGTCGTAGACGCCGGGCTCGCGGAGGGTGAGCGCGGTGTCCCGGTCGAACTCGCTGTCGCCGATGGTGGCCTTCGTGGCGGAAGCTGCTTCTGGCATGCCTGAACGGTACAACAGGTGATTACTAAGCGGTAGCTTTTTCCTCACCCCGCAGTCCTCACCCAACAGCCCTCACCCAGGGTGAGAGCAGGCCAATTTCCTGGTAAGTGTCCGTACTCGTCCGTAAACCCGGCGGCCCGATCCGCCCTCCTCAGATGCATGAGCCTCACCGGGACCGCGTTCCTCTACACGCTGATCGTGCTGTCCGTCGTCGCCGTCGTCCTCCCGCTCGCCCTGTGGTCACGCCTGCGGGGACCGAGAGCCCTGCGTGCCCTCGCCCGTCTGCTGATGGTCGTGTTCGCCCAGGGGACCGCCGTCGCCCTCGTCTTCGTGCTGGTCAACAACCAGAACAACCTCTACGACAACTGGGCCGACCTGCTCGGCACCGGCGACCATGTCCAGCAGGCCGCGAACCTGGGCGCCGACGGCACCGGCGGCATAGCGCTGAAACGGCTGCCGAAGGTCAGGCAGCACTTCACCGACGTCTCCGGGCCCGGCATGCGGGGCGTGCGGGAGACCCAGCTCAAGGGCCGGATCTCGGGCGTGGACGCCGAGGTCTACGTCTGGCTGCCCCCGCAGTACGGCGAACCCGCCTACCGGCACCACAGGTTCCCCGCGGTGGAGCTGCTCTCGGGCTACCCCGGCTCCGCCAAGGCCTGGTTCGGCTCACTGCACGCGGCGAACCAGCTGCGGCCGCTGATGCGGAGCGGCAAGGTGGCGCCGTTCATCCTGGTCGCCCCGCGCATGAACCTGCTGGCCGGCGTGGACACCGGCTGCGCCAACATCACGGGCACGGTGAACGCCGACACCTGGCTCAGCGTCGACGTACCGAAGATGGTCGACGACAACTTCCGCGCCCAGGCCGGACCTGCGGGCTGGGCGGTCGCCGGGTACTCGGCCGGCGGGCACTGCGCGACCAAGCTCGCCGTCGCCCACCCCGACCGCTACCGGGCCGCGGTCAGCATGTCCGGCTACAACGACCCGATCGGCGAGCGCAATTCACTGGCGGCCGAGACCCCGGCCCTGCGCCGCGCCAACAACCCCTACGTGCTCCTGCGCGGCGCCCGCACCCCGCCCGCCGTCGCGCTCTACGAGTCCGGCCAGCCCGGAGACGGCTACGAGGCGGGCGTGGGCCTCGAACAGATCGCGAAGGCGCCGACGACCGTGCACGTCGTCTACATCCCCAAGAGCGCGGGCGGTCACAACATGGCCCTCTGGCAGCCGCAGGTGGTCCCGGCGTTCCGCTGGCTGACCGAGGAGATGGGTCTGCTGCACGGCCGGGCAGGCGCGGGAGGCGTGCCTCGCACTGTCTCTGCCACTACTCCTGCCGCTACTCCTCACGCACGGTCGAGCGCCGGTTCCAGGCCCGCGGAGCTCGCCAGTGGTACCGCATCGCCAGCAACCGCAGCACGAAGGCCGTGATCACCGCGAGGCCGCTGGTGACGGGGGTCAGGGCGTCGTAGCGGATGCAGACGACGACCATGGTGGCGCCGACGATCGCCGGGACCGCGTACAGATCGCGGTCCCAGCGCAGCAGCGACGGCACCTCGTTGGCCAGCACGTCCCGGAGCACACCGCCGCCGACCGCGGTGGCGAGGCCCAGGGTCGCGGACTGGGTGAGGCCCAGCCCGTAGTCGTACGCCTTCGTCGTCCCGGTGACGCAGAAGAGGCCGAGGCCCGCCGCGTCGAAGACGTTGACGCCGAGCTGGATGCGCTCCACCTGCGGGTGGAGGAAGAAGACCAGGAGGGCGGCGAGGAGGGGGGTGATGAAGTACCCCAGGTCCGTGAAGGCCGCCGGGGGCACGGCGCCGATGATCAGATCCCGGAACAGTCCACCGCCGAGCGCCGTGACCTCGGCGAGGACGGCGATGCCGAAGAGGTCGAAGTTCTTGCGTACGGCCAGCAGGGCGCCGGAGATCGCGAAGACGAAGATGCCGATCAGGTCGAGCGTGTGCTGGACGGACGGGCTGAACAGGTTCTGGAACACCCGTACATTCTCACCCAGCAGAAAGCCCCCGCCTTGCAAATGAAGGCGGGGGCTCGCTGACGGTGCTTACTTCTCCTTGGAAGGAGCCTCAGGCTCTTCCGTGTCCGCGGGCTCCTCGGTCGTCTCGGCGGCGACCTCGGCCGCCACCGCCGCCGACGTCTCCGCCGACTCGGCCAGCACCTCGTCCGCGACCAGTTCGGCCGCCTCCTTGGCGACCGTCAGCAGCACGGTGTCCTGCGGTGCCTGGTCCTCGAAGCTCTCGGGGTGGTGGCAGGCGACCTGCTGACCGGGCTTCAGCTCGATGAGCGCGGGCTCGGTGGTCTTGCAGATCTCCGTGGCCTTCCAGCACCGGGTGTGGAAGCGGCAGCCGCTGGGCGGAGAGATCGGCGAGGGGACGTCACCCTTGAGCAGGATGCGCTCGCTCTTGGCGTTCCTGCGCTTGGGGTCCGGGATCGGCACCGCCGACATGAGCGCCTTGGTGTACGGGTGCATCGGCGCCCGGTACAGCGCGTCGCGGTCGGCCAGCTCGACGATCTTGCCGAGGTACATGACCGCGATCCGGTCCGAGACGTGCCGGACGACCGAGAGGTCGTGCGCGATGATCACGTACGTCAGGCCGAGCTCCTGCTGGAGGTCGTCCAGCAGGTTGACGACCTGGGCCTGGATCGACACGTCGAGCGCGGAGACCGGCTCGTCGGCCACGACCAGCTTCGGGTTCAGGGCCAGCGCGCGGGCGATGCCGATGCGCTGGCGCTGGCCGCCGGAGAACTCGTGCGGATAGCGGTTGTAGTGCTCGGGGTTGAGGCCCACGACCGACAGCAGCCGCTGCACCTCGGCCTTGATGCCGCCCTCCGGCGTGACGCCCTGGAGCTTGAAGGGGGCGCCGATGATCGTGCCGATGGTGTGGCGCGGGTTCAGCGACGAGTACGGGTCCTGGAAGATCATCTGCACATCGCGGCGGAGCGGACGCATGCCGCTCACCCCGAGGTGGGTGATGTCCTTGCCCTCGAACTCGACCGTGCCGGCGGTCGGTTCGAGCAGCCGGGTGATCAGCCGGCCCATCGTCGACTTGCCGCAGCCGGACTCGCCCACGACACCGAGGGTCTCACCGGACTTGACCTCGAAGTCGATGCCGTCGACCGCACGCACCGCGCCGACCTGCCGCTGGAGCAGGCCCTTCTTGATCGGGAAGTGCTTCTGGAGCCCGGTCACCTTCAGCAGGGTCTCGCCGGGGGCGGCGTCGCCCTTGGTGATCACCGTGCCTTCGCTCTGCGCAGGGATGCTCACGTTGTCCTCGCTCACAGCTTCGGCGCAATCTCTTCGATCCAGATACGCTCCCGCTGCTCCTGCGACATGTGGCAGGCGGCCCAGTGCTGGCTGCCCACCTCGGTCAGCTCGGGGCGGACGGTGCGGGTGACGTCGTCCTTCGGGATGTCCGCGTACGGGCAGCGCGGGTTGAAGGCGCAGCCGGACGGGATGTTGATCAGCGAGGGCGGGGAGCCCTTGACCGGGATCAGACGCTCCTGCTGCTCACGGTCCAGGCGCGGCATCGAGCCGAGCAGACCCCAGGTGTAGGGGTGCCTGGGCTCGTAGAACACCTTCTCCGCGGGACCGCGCTCGACGCAGCGGCCGCCGTACATGACCAGGATGTCGTCGGCGAGCTCGGCGACGACGCCCAGGTCGTGGGTGATGATGATGACCGCGGAGCCGAACTCCTTCTGCAGATCCCGGATCAGGTCGAGGATCTGCGCCTGGACGGTCACGTCCAGGGCGGTCGTCGGCTCGTCGGCGATGAGCAGTTCGGGGTTGTTGACCAGCGACATCGCGATCATCGCGCGCTGGCGCATACCGCCGGAGAACTCGTGCGGGTAGTTGTCCACCCGCTTGTCCGGCTGCGGGATGCCGACCCGGTCGAGCATCTCCACCGCGCGGCGCTTGGCGGTCTTCTTGTCCACCTTGTGGTGGATGCGGTACGCCTCCACGATCTGCTGGCCGATCGTGTAGTACGGGTGCAGCGCGGACAGCGGGTCCTGGAAGATCATCGCCATCTCGCGGCCGCGCAGCTTGCGGACGTGGTCCGGGTCGGCGGACAGCAGCTCGGTGCCGTCCAGCCAGATCTCGCCGGAGATCTGCGCCTTGCGCTTGCCGTACTGGCCGGCGGTGTGCAGGCCCATGATGCCGAGCGAGGTCACCGACTTGCCGGAGCCCGACTCGCCCACGATGCCGAGGGTCTTGCCCTTCTCCAGCTTGAAGGAGAGCCCGTCGACGGACTTGACCAGACCGTCGTCGGTCGGGAAGTGCACCTTCAGGTCGCGCACTTCCAGGAAGGCGGTCGGCGCGGGCGAGGCGGGGGTGGGCTCGCCCACGGCCGCTCCGCTCTTGCTGAGTTCGGTCATGCGAGCCTCACTCGGGGGTCGATCACGGCGTACAGGACGTCCACCACGAGGTTGGCGATCAGCACAGCGACGGAGGTGATCAGGGTGACGCCCAGGATGATGGGCAGGTCCTGGTTCTTGATGCCGCTCAGCACCGCCTGGCCGAGGCCGGGGAGGCTGAACGTGGTCTCGGTCAGGATCGCGCCGCCGATGAGGGCGCCGAGGTCCATGCCGAGCATGGTCAGGATGGGGGTCATCGTGGAGCGCATGGCGTGCTTGCCGATGACGACCGGTTCCCTGAGGCCCTTGGCGCGCGCGGTGCGGATGTAGTCCTCGCCGAGGATCTCCAGCATGGTGGCGCGGGTGATCCGGGCGTACATCGCGGCGTAGAGGAACGCCAGGGTGATCCAGGGCAGGATCATGCCGCCGAGCCAGCCGGTGAAGCTGTCCTCGAGGGGCACGTACTCGCCCTCGATCCAGCCGAGCCCGTACGAGAAGATCGCGAGGCTCAGCAGACCGGTGAAGTAGATCGGGAGGGAGACACCCGCGAGGGCGACGACCATCGCGCCGCGGTCCCAGAGGCTGCCCCGCTTGAGCGCGGAGAGCACACCGGCGGCGACACCGAAGATCAGCCACAGCACGGCGGCACCGAGAGCGAGACCCAGGGTCACCGGGAAGCGGTCGGTCAGCACCGGCCAGACGGCCTGCTCGCTGCGGAAGGAGTAACCGAAGCACGGTGCGGAGCAGTGCACGGTGTCGCCACCGCCCACATAGGTGCGGCCCGCGAAGATGCCCTTGAAGAACTCCCAGACCTGGGCGTAGATCGGGTCGCCCAGTCCCAGCTTCTGCCGCACGCCCTCGACGGCGGCGGGGTCGGCCTGCTTGCCCACGAAGCTCAGGGCAACGTCGACACCGGCCCACTTGGGGACCAGGAAGAAGATGCCGAAGACCACCATGATGATGACCACGAGCATCACTGCGGCGGCGAACAGCCGCCTGACGAGGTAAGCGAGCACAGCTCTCGGCCCGCCGCGGATCGCGGGCCACCGGAGGTCTTCCGGTGGCCCGCGATCACACGTCGCCGGCCTTCACCTGCCTTTCGTGCCTGTTCGGCGGGTGTGCCGGGTTACTTCGCGGACTTCAGACCGAGGTTGACGAAGTCGTACTGACCGCTGTAGTTGTCCGAGGTGTAGACGTTGGCCAGACGGCTGCCGCGCCAGTTCACGAACTTCTCGAAGACGAACGGCAGGTAGACGCCGGTGTCCATCACCGCGTGGTTGATGTCCTTGGCGAGCTGCAGCTTGGCCGCGTCGTCCTGCTCCTTGACGTAGGTGTCGAACAGGCCGTTGATCTTCTTGTCGTCGATCATGCCGAAGTTGTTGTTGCCGCTCTCAAGGATGTACTTGCCGTCCCACAGCGGCAGACCGAAGCCCTGGACGGACGGGAAGTCCGCGCCCCAGCCCATGATGATGATGCCGAAGCCCTTCTTCTCCACGTTGGAGGGGCTGCCGATGATGCCGGAGGTCTGCGAGCCGTCGTACTGCTCGATGTCGGCGGTGATGCCGATCTTCTTCAGCGAGGCCTGCAGGGACTCGGCCGTGGCCACCTCGACCGGCTTGTTGTTGCGCACCGCGATGGTGGTCTTGAAGCCGTTCGGCTGACCGCAGGCCTTCAGCTCTTCCTTGGCCTTGGCGGCGTTGCCGTTCTTGTTGGCGCCGGCGATGCCGTACGGGTCGTACGACTGGCCCTCGGAACCGGGGACGGTCGGCGGGAGCATGTTGGTGCCGATGTCACCACCGGCGACCGGGCCACCGCGCGCGGTCTGCAGCGAGACGTGGTCGGCGCCGTAGATCACGGCCTTGCGGCAGTGGATGTTGTCGAACGGCTTCACGGTCTGCGGGAAGGCCGCGTAGCGGATGTAGCCGGAGACCGGGTTGTCCAGGTTGGCCTTGTGCTCCTGCAGGGCGGTGGTGCGGCCCTGCGGGGACAGACCGGTCTGGTTGATGTCCAGGTCGTAGTCACCGGCGATGAGGCGGGCGTCCAGGTCGTTGGCGTTCGAGAAGAACTTGACCGAGATCTTGTCCGGGTACGCCTTGCGGACCGGGTCCGAGGCCTGCTTCCAGTTGGTGTTGCGGACCAGGACGAGGTCCTTGCCCGGGCTGTACGACTCGAACTTGTACGGGCCGGAGGAGAACGGCTTCAGGCCGTACTTGGACTTGGTGTCCTTGTCCTGGCGGACCGGGGAGGCCGAGACCAGGGCGAGGATGTCCTCGAAGTCGGCGTTGGCCTCCGGGAGGTGGAAGACGATCGTCTTGTCGTCCGGAGTGTCGATCGCCTTCAGACCGAGCTTGTCGGGGGAGGTGTCCTTGTAGGGACCCTTGTACTCGCCCTTGGGGTCGAGGACGTCCTTCAGGTACACCGGGCCGCCGGACAGCACGTCCTGCGCCCAGACGCGCTCGATGCCGTACTTGATGTCCTTGGACGTGATCGGCTTGCCGTCCTCCCACGTGATGCCGTCACGCAGGGTGTACGTGTAGGTCTTGCCGTCGTCCGTGACCTTGGCGAGGCCGGTGGCGAGGTCCGGGGTGAGCTTGGTGCCGGCCTCGCCGGGCGCGGCGGCACCCGTCACGAGCTGACGGCTGTAGTAGCGCGCGAAGTTCCACATGAACCCGTAGTAGCCACGCGTGGTGTCCCACGAGTCGGCGTCCTGGGCACCGCCGAACTTCAGCTCGCCGCCCTTCTTCGCCAGCGAGGCCTGGGCGACCTTGTTGTTCGCGGCGTTGAAGCCGGCCGCGCCCGTCGTCGAGTCCTCGTTGTCGTCATTGCCACCGCCGCCGCACGCCGCCGTGGTCAGCAGCGCGGCGACCGCGGCGACAGCGGCAAACGCCTGCTTCCGCCGCCCTGAGGTGCGTTGGGTAGTCACGATCTCGGATCCTCCGGATTTGATGAGAGACCCCGTGCTGGTGCCACGGGACGCTTTGGGTACGGCAGTTCAGCGGGAGCCCTTCGGGTCCAGCGCGTCCCGCACGCCGTCGCCGAAGAGGTTGAAGGCAAGAACCGTGATGAAGATCGCTACACCCGGGACCACCATGTAGGTGGGATCCGACTTGTAGTAGTCGATCGCGTTCGAGAGCATCTGCCCCCAGGAGGCCGTGGGCGGCTTGACGCCCACGCCCAGGAAGCTGAGTGCCGCCTCGGTGAGGATGTTGGTGGGGATCATCATCGTCGTGTACACGATGATCGGGGCGACCAGGTTGGGCAGCAGTTCCTTGAACAGGATGTAGAACCGTCCGGCGCCCAGCGAACGGGCCGCCTCGACGTACTCGCGCTCACGCATCGAGAGGGTCTGGCCGCGCACCACGCGTCCGATGTAGGGCCAGCCGAAGAAGCCGATCACCAGGATCATCACGAACAGGCGGACGCCCGTACCGGTCAGTCCCAGCATCTCGTTCGGCATGACGGAGACCAGCGCGATGATGAAGAGCAGCTGCGGGAAAGCCAGCAGACCGTCCATGACCCGGCTGATCAGGGAGTCGACCCAGCCGCCGAAGAAGCCGGCCAGGATGCCCATGACGGTGCCGATGACGACGGCGACGATCGCGGACAGGAAGCCCACGAGCAGGGAGATCCTGGCGCCGTAGAGGATCCGGGCGAAGATGTCGCGGCCGTTGACCGGCTCGACGCCCAGCAGGTGTTCGCCGCTGATCCCGCCGAAGGAACCCGTGGGGGTGCCGAACAGCGGGTCGATCAGGTTCTCGTGGTACTCGTTCGGATCCTGGTCGAGCAGGCCGGTGATCACGGGCGCGAGCAGCGCGACCGCGATGAGAAGGAGCACGACGACGCCGCCCGTGAGGGCGAGTTTGTCCCGCTTGAGGCGCTCCCAGGCGATCCGGCCCAGGGAACGACCCTGTACGGCCTTCGCGTCGGCGCTGACTGCCGCCGCTTCTTCGGCCGCGCTCGGGGCCGCTTCCGCGGTCGGCTCGTGCAATGGTGCCGTCATCTGGCAGGGACCCCTCTCAACCGGCGGTAGCCGGCCCGCACTTGCCGCTGTAGCGGCGTGATCAGTCCGTCGTACACAGGGGCGAACCACCCCTGGAGCGGGAGTCTTCAACGCTTTGGCGATCTGTTGCCAGACTTGACGGGGAATGGATGCGTAAACGTGATGCGGGCTGGGGGGTTCCGTTATCCGGACAGCGGGTAACGGCCGCCGGACGAACACCAGTTGGGGCAATAAGGGCCTCGTGGGGCCTTCCGACCTCATCTACGCGCGAAGACACACTCCCGTAACACGGGAGACTGTGATCGTGTGCTCGTCGAGCGGTCGCCGTACGGTTCAGTAGCCGCCGGGTGCCGGAGGGTAGCCGTAGCCGGCCGCCGGAGCCTGGGCCGGGGCGGCCGCGTGGGCCTCACGGTCGTAGAAGGGACGGGCACCGGCCCGCATCCACATCGCGACCGGGTCGTACTCGTCGGACATCGCCACCGTCGACACCGGCAGGCCGTCCGGGACCACGCCGATGGACTGCTGCATCATCGCGCGCACCGAGTCCACGGCCTGCGGGCTGGTGTCGTACACATCCAGGCCGATGGCGAGGTACGGCGCCCCGAGCGCGGGCTGCACCCAGGCGCGGCGCAGCGAGCGGACGGCCGGGGTGCGATGGGCGTTGTGCGCGATCAGGGCGTAGAACTGCGGGATCTCGATACCGGGCTCCGACAGCCGCAGCGGCCCCGCGGGCTGACGCTCCAGACCGGTCGCGATCCGGCGCAGGTCGAGCCAGGGGATGCCGACGCCGCCGCCGGGGGCGTGCGGGTTGAGCCAGAGACCGTAGTGGTCGGGGTAGAGGGTGCGGGCCACGTCGATGCCGTCGACCACTTCGTACGAGCGGTTCCATCCGCTCGCGCTCAGTTCCTGGGCGGACGTGACGCACGGGGCGTACCCGTGCCCGTCGACCTCCATGTTTCCGTACTGGGCGTCCGGCGATCCGGCCTGGCCGTGCCAGAGGAGCATCCAGATCTGGCCGGAGGACGGGGTCGCGAGGGCACGGAGGAGCGCCTCGTAGGCGTCGTAGCGCCCCGGCGTCACCTGGCGCAGCATGTGCTCGACCGTGCCGGTCGCGGTGCCGGTGCCGCTGGCGCTCACGTCGTTCCGCCCCTTCGGGAAAACTGCGGGTGTCTGCCGACAGCTTAAGCGGTGGGAGCTCGGGGCTTACTGCTGTCTGCGGGGTGCGGGTCGTGGGGGTTGATCGCGTCCCGCGGCGGAGCCGCATACCGACCCAGCCCCGCGCCCCTTGACCGGCGATGCCGCAAGGCCCGTCTACAAGGCATCCTGGTAGAAGGGCCTTACCTTCTCGCGCATCCAATGACCCACCGGATCGTCCGCCACGTCCAGCAGGACCAGGTTCACCTGCCACCGCACCGGGGTCTGCCCCAGCGCCCGGCCCAGTGCGTCCATCGGGAGGGTACGCAAGTCACCCTCCCATTGGGAGAGTTCCACGCCCACGAACATGACGGGCTCGGCCGTCTCGATCGCGGCCAGGCAGCGGCGGGCCGTGCGGACGACTCCCGTCGCGGCGAACTCGGCGGAGGCGGTGGCGAGGAAGTCGACCGGGTCGTCCTGCCAGTCGGGCTCGAAGAGCTTGACCCGGCCGCCGGTGTTGGGGCCGTCGAGCGGGGTGCGGCCCACCCGGCAGAGCTCGGCGACGGCCTCGGGCGGCAGGGGGACGCCGACCACGCCGTCCGGGTTCACGGCGATGCCGACCTGCGGGGGCAGACCGCGGGCGAACTCGACCGCCGGGGCGATGGTGTACGACATGTGTCCGCCGGCGACCTGGCGGAACTGCTCCTCGGAGCTGAAGACCGGGACGTACGTCCCGCCCTCGATCTGCATGCTGGGCAGGTCCAGCGGGCCGCTGTCCGGGCCGCCGCCGTTGGGCAGGGGGATCCAGATGAAGCTGCGGCCCAGGACCTCGATGATCCGGCCGCCCGCCGAGGACATGCCGAGGGAGGCCGAGAGCACCTCCTCCAGCTCGTTGCCGGGCCATCCGCCGCCGTGCGGGTGGGGGTGTGCCTGTGCCGGGAATGCCATCTCTTCGTCCGCCTGCCGAGTCCTGCTGTGCGCCTGCTTGTCTGTGGCTGAAAAGGCTAACGGGTGCGGCGGCGGCCGGTGTCAGCCTGTGAAGCCGATGCGGCGCAGGGTGTTTGCCGCGTCCCGGTCGAGCAGCACCGCCGAGCCGACGCCCTGCGGCAGCTCGCCCTTCTCCACGGAGCGGATCAGCCGGGCGGCCGCCGTGCGGTGCCGCAGGAAGGCGTACTTCGAGACACCGCGGCCGCGCTCGCGCTGACCGGCCAGGGCGGTGTCCGGGGTGACGTCGAGCAGCAGCAGATGCAGGGTGCCGCCACGGCGGCGGGCGTGGCGGGCCAGCCAGCCGCGCACCCAGGACTGGGTGCCGCAGTCGTGCACCACGACCCCGTGGCCGGAGCGCAGGGCGCGGAACAGACCGAGGTAGTGCGCGGCCCGGACCAGGGGCCGGTAGACCGCGTACGGCAGGAAGCGCGGCGTCCGCTCGTCGAAGCGGTCGCGGGTGTCCTGGGAGTCGATGCGCATGCCCTTGACGGTCCGCTGCATCAGGGTGGACTTGCCGCTGCCGGGCAGGCCGGTGATCACGACCAGGTCGTCGGGGGCGAAGAGCAGGGCGTGCGAGCTGTGCCCGGCACGGTCGCGCAGGTCGCGGACGACCGGCTGCGGTGCGCAGGCCTCCCGGGCCGGAGCGGTCGGCTGCGCGGGCAGCGCGACGGCCGAGGTGGTGGCGTACGCAGTGGGCCTGTTCACCGTGATCGTCCTCCTCCGGGGTCAGGGGGGTTCCCCTCCCCACCGAGCGTAAAGAGAAGGTAATGGGGTGTGTCTCCTGTTTTGGTGATCGTCCTGCCACAAGCCAGTCACAAAGGGCAGAGCGGAGCTGACCCTGCCACCCGTGGCCGATGCGTGCAATGATGTCCGCGCCAACTGCATACCGGCCGTTTGAATCCGCGCGGGAGAGTTCCCAGCCCTGGGCTGGGGCGCCGAAGGAGCAAGTCCCTCCCTTGAATCTCTCAGGCCCCGTTACCGCGCGGGCGAGGCACATCTGAAAAGCGGGTCACCGTTTCCGGTGGCTCCACCCAAGGTGCAAGCCAGGATCTTTTGACGATCATGGCGAACCTCTCAGGTTCCGATGACAGATGGGGAGGAACGACCTCGCCCGTCATGCCGTGGATCCCAGGGAGACAACCGTCCGATGAGCAGCACTGAACCCCGCCTCACCGCGCTCGATGCTCTGCATCGTTCGCTCGGCGCGACGATGACCGACTTCGCCGGCTGGGACATGCCCCTGCGCTACGGCTCCGAGCGCGACGAGCACAACGCCGTCCGCACCAAGGCCGGGCTCTTCGACCTCTCCCACATGGGCGAGATCACGGTGACCGGGCCGCAGGCCGCCGCCCTGCTGAACTTCGCCCTCGTCGGCAACATCGCCTCCGTCGGCGTCGGCCGCGCCCGCTACACCATGATCTGCCGCGAGGACGGCGGCATCCTCGACGACCTGATCGTCTACCGGCTCGCCGAGACCGAGGCCGGTTCTTCTGAATACATGGTGGTCGCCAACGCCTCCAACGCCCAGGTCGTGCTGGACGCCCTCGTCGAGCGTTCCGCCGGCTTCGACGCCGAGGTGCGCGACGACCGGGACGCGTACGCCCTGATCGCCGTCCAGGGCCCCGAGTCCCCCGGCATCCTGAAGTCGCTCACCGACGCCGACCTCGACGGACTGAAGTACTACGCCGGTCTGCCCGGCACGGTCGCCGGCGTCCCGGCGCTGATCGCCCGCACCGGCTACACCGGCGAGGACGGCTTCGAGCTGTTCGTGCAGCCCGAGCACGCGGTCGAGCTGTGGCAGGCCCTGACCAAGGCGGGCGAGGGCGCCGGGCTGGTCCCCTGCGGACTGTCCTGCCGTGACACCCTGCGCCTGGAGGCGGGCATGCCGCTGTACGGGCATGAGCTGTCGACCGACCTGACCCCCTTCGACGCGGGCCTCGGGCGCGTGGTGAAGTTCGAGAAGGACGGCGACTTCGTCGGGCGTACGGCGCTGGAGGCCGCCGCCGAGCGCGCCGCCTCGGCCCCGCCGCGTGTCCTCGTCGGCCTGGTCGCCGAGGGCCGCCGGGTCCCCCGCGCCGGGTACGCCGTGGTCGCCGACGGCCAGGTGATCGGCGAGGTCACCTCCGGCGCCCCCTCCCCCACCCTGGGCAAGCCGATCGCGATGGCGTACGTCGACGCCGCGCACTCCGCGCCGGGCACGGCCGGGGTCGGTGTGGACATCCGGGGCAGTCACGAGCCGTACGAGGTCGTGGCTCTGCCCTTCTACAAGCGCCAGAAGTAGACACTGGACGCACGGCTGCGCCCCCGCGCGTGACCCTGCGCACATTTCCGCTGCTCACACGCGTTTCCAGCAGTCCCCCAACCATCAGCACTCCCCCGCGTACAGGAGAATTCAGGCCATGAGCAACCCCCAGCAGCTGCGCTACAGCAAGGAGCACGAGTGGCTGTCGGGCGCCGAGGACGGCGTCTCGACGGTCGGCATCACGGAGCACGCGGCCAACGCGCTCGGCGATGTCGTCTTCGTGCAGCTCCCGGAAGTCGGTGACACGGTGACCGCGGGCGAGACCTGCGGCGAGCTGGAGTCGACCAAGTCGGTCTCCGACCTGTACTCGCCGGTCTCCGGTGAGGTCACCGAGGTCAACGAGGACGTCGTCAACGACCCGTCGCTGGTGAACTCCGCCCCCTTCGAGGGCGGCTGGCTGTTCAAGGTACGGATCGCGGAGGAGCCGGCCGACCTGCTCTCCGCCGACGAGTACACCGCCTTTTCCGCCGGCTGAGAGGTCGTAAGCACCGCATGTCCGACAAGTCGCTTCTGAACACGTCCCTGCATGAGCTGGACCCGGATGTCGCCGCCGCCGTCGACGCCGAGCTGAACCGTCAGCAGTCCACGCTCGAGATGATCGCCTCCGAGAACTTCGCGCCGGTCGCGGTCATGGAGGCGCAGGGCTCGGTCCTGACCAACAAGTACGCCGAGGGCTACCCCGGCCGGCGTTACTACGGCGGCTGCGAGCACGTCGACGTCGCCGAGCAGATCGCCATCGACCGGGTCAAGGAGCTGTTCGGCGCCGAGTACGCCAACGTCCAGCCCCACTCCGGCGCCTCCGCCAACCAGGCGGCGCTGTTCGCGCTGGCCCAGCCCGGCGACACCATCCTCGGCCTGGACCTGGCCCACGGCGGCCACCTGACCCACGGGATGCGGCTGAACTTCTCGGGCAAGCAGTTCAACGTGGTCGCCTACCACGTGGACGACGCCGGCCTGGTCGACATGGCCGAGGTCGAGCGCCTCGCCAAGGAGCACCGCCCGAAGGTGATCATCGTCGGCTGGTCGGCGTACCCGCGGCAGCTGGACTTCGCCGAGTTCCGCCGGATCGCGGACGAGGTCGAGGCGTATCTGTGGGTGGACATGGCGCACTTCGCCGGTCTGGTCGCGGCGGGCCTGCACCCGAACCCGGTCGAGTACGCGGACGTGGTCACCTCCACGACCCACAAGACCCTCGGCGGCCCGCGCGGCGGCATCATCCTGGCGAAGCAGGGCTTCGCGAAGAAGCTGAACTCCTCTGTCTTCCCGGGCTTCCAGGGCGGCCCCCTGGAGCATGTGATCGCGGCGAAGGCGGTCTCCTTCAAGGTCGCGGCCTCGGAGGAGTTCAAGGAGCGCCAGCGGCGTACGGTGGAGGGTGCGCAGATCCTCGCCGAGCGTCTGACGGCCGCGGACGCCCGCGAGGCGGGGGTGAACGTGCTGTCCGGTGGCACGGACGTGCACCTCATCCTGGTGGACCTGCGCGAGTCGGAGCTGGACGGCCAGCAAGCCGAGGACCGTCTCCACGAGGTCGGCATCACGGTCAACCGCAACGCCGTCCCCAACGACCCGCGCCCGCCCATGGTGACGTCCGGCCTGCGGATCGGCACCCCGGCCCTGGCGACCCGCGGCTTCACGGCCGAGGACTTCGCCGAGGTCGCGGACGTCATCGCGGAGACCCTGAAGGCGCCCTCTCCCTTCCAGGGGGCCGACGCGGAGGCCCTGAAGGCCCGGGTCAGGGCCCTGGCCGGCAAGCACCCGCTCTACCCCGGCCTGAGCAAGCAGTAGTTCCCTGGTGGGGGCACCCGAGGATGTGTGCCCCCACCCTTTCTCTAGGAGTCCCCGTGGCCATCTCGGTCTTCGACCTGTTCTCGATCGGCATCGGCCCGTCGAGCTCACACACGGTCGGCCCGATGCGTGCGGCCCGTATGTTCGCCCGCCGTCTGCGCAACGAGGGTCTGCTGCCCTCCGTCGCCTCGGTCCGCTCGGAGCTCTACGGCTCCCTGGGCGCGACCGGCCACGGCCACGGCACCCCGAAGGCGGTGCTGCTGGGACTTGAGGGATCCTCTCCCCGCACGGTCGACGTGGAGGGGGCGGACGAGCGGGTGGAGGAGATCAAGCAGTCCGGTCTTCTGAAGCTCCTGGGCGAGCGGGAGATCCCCTTCTCCTTCGACGACGACCTGGTCCTGCACCGCCGCAAGGCCCTCCCGTACCACGCCAACGGCATGACGCTGTGGGCGTACGACGCCTCGGGCACGGAGCTCCTGTCCAAGACGTACTACTCGGTCGGCGGCGGCTTCGTCGTCGACGAGGACGCAGTCGGCGAGGACCGCATCAAGCTGGACGACACGGTCCTGAAGTACCCCTTCCGCACGGGCGACGAGCTGCTGCGCCTGACGAAGGAGACGGGTCTGTCGATCTCCGCGCTGATGCTGGAGAACGAACGCTCCTGGCGGACCGAGGAGGAGATCCGCGCGGGCCTGCTGGAGATCTGGCGGGTCATGCAGGCGTGCGTCTCGCGCGGCATGTCCCGTGAGGGCATCCTGCCGGGCGGACTGCGGGTCAAGCGCCGGGCCGCGGTGACGGCCCGTCAACTCCGGGCGGAGGGCGACCCGTTGGCCCACGCGATGGAGTGGATCACGCTCTACGCGATGGCGGTCAACGAGGAGAACGCGGCCGGCGGACGTGTCGTGACCGCCCCGACGAACGGCGCGGCCGGCATCATCCCGGCGGTCCTGCACTACTACATCAACTTCGTGCCCGGCGCCGACGAGGACGGCGTGGTCCGCTTCCTGCTGGCCGCCGGCGCGATCGGCATGCTCTTCAAGGAGAACGCCTCCATCTCCGGCGCCGAGGTCGGCTGCCAGGGCGAGGTCGGCTCGGCCTGCTCCATGGCGGCGGGGGCGCTGGCGGAGGTCCTCGGCGGCTCCCCCGAGCAGGTCGAGAACGCGGCCGAGATCGGCATGGAGCACAACCTGGGGCTGACCTGCGACCCGGTCGGCGGCCTGGTCCAGATCCCCTGCATCGAGCGCAACGGCATGGCCGCGGTGAAGGCGGTGACCGCGGCACGGATGGCGATGCGCGGCGACGGCTCGCACAAGGTGTCCCTCGACAAGGTCATCAAGACCATGAAGGACACCGGGGCGGACATGAGCGTGAAGTACAAGGAGACGGCTCGGGGCGGGCTTGCGGTGAACATCATCGAGTGCTGAGGGAAGGGGGCCTGAACAGCGCGTTCGTGTCTTTCGGCGCTGTCGGGGCCTTTCCTGCTTACGCGGCGGAAAGCGCCTGGAGACTCCCTGGGGCAGACGTGAAAGTCCCTGAAAAGTCCCTGGGACATCCCCCTGGAAAGGGCTTTTGACCTGCAGGTTCGCGGCACGTGATCAACGCCGGATGTGCCGCTCACCCACCAGCTGATGTATCAAATCGATCCCCCACCCCCGCTCAAGGGGTGCCATTCGATACATGAACGCTGCGGAAAACCCGCGCTTGGAGCAGCGGCCGGCCTTTCCCCCACATTCACGACGGAGCAGGCGCGACAGGCCCTGCTCTCCCCATCGCGATCTGGCGCACTTGGTCATGGAGGGGGAGATAGACGAACTGTCCCGTGGGGGTGTACCGGCGGGCAGACGCCCCGGAAACGGCGCACGCGGATCTGCTGGCCGTGTGCGCACGGGCCCCTCGCGCCGTCTTGTGCGGGAATCCGCCCTGGCCCTGCATGAGCTGATCGACGACACCCCCGCAGCCGTACACATCGCCGTGCCGCGCGGTACACACCGCCCGACGCTTTCCTACCCGCCGATGGTGGTGGCGCAGTACGCCCCGAAGACCTTCCCTCTCGGTATCGAACCGTTCGAAGCAGCCCCGGGAGAGACCGTCCCCAGCCTCGTCGCAGGACAAACGGGATCACGTCGTCCGGCGTGGGCCGGTGCGCGTGTTCGTCGGCGCGCGGACGACGGCGAGGAAGGCGTGGGCCGGCATCGCGAGGGTGAACCGGCGGGCCCAGGCGGGACAGCGGCGGACCTGGTGCCCATCCAGCCTGCCCGGCCCTGGTGACGACTGATGCCGCCAGAGGTCGTTGTGCCTGATCAAACCACATGCGTTGTACCGGGCGCCGGTGCCTCGTACCGCAACCCCCAAAGGCGTCCGGCCACCCCATGGCCACCCGGAAGATGGCCGCCGCCCCTGAAAGTCACCCAACGCCAGCTGCTGCGTCTGAACACCTACGGGCCCAGCTCACGCCCCGCGTCACGGCGGCCGCTCGTGCGGACCGGCCCCCTGTGGTGCGCGCAGGCCACGGAAGTCCACCCGTGGGACGACTCTGTCCGCCGTATCATGACGGCACACGGGAAGGAGCACCGTCCATGAGTGTCGACGCGATCACGCACACCGAGTTCCCCGCGGGATATGTGGTGTTCTTCGGCGTCGACGGAAAGATCATCATGACCCCGCAGAGCGAAGAGCACTCCAGCACGATCAGGTCGATGCAGATCGACTCTCTCGCCCTCGGCCGTCATGCGAAGGTCACCTCGGACGTCTACATCGACTTCCCCGCCGACGAGAACTCCGCCCCCGACCTGGCCATCCTGCGCGAGGACGCGCGCAAGGAGGGCAAGCGCTACAGCTTCGAGGACGTCCTGTTGATCTCGGAGGTCGTCTCCACGTCCTCGGCACGCAAGGATTACGACGACTGCACCGCGAAGTACGGCCGGTACGGCATCCCCGTCTACCTCGTCGTGGATCCCTACGCGCGGGAAGTCGTCCTGCACACCGAGCCCACCTCCAGCGGCTACAGCACCGCCCACACCCGCGCATACGGCACAGGCAAGCTCCCCATCCCCCTGGCCGACGGCCGCACCTTCACCCTCGACCTCGACGAACTCCCCCTCCCGGACCCGGAGCCCGACACTCACTGAGTCTGAGAAAACGCGCCCCGAAGCAGGAAGAGGCCCGGCAGCCGGTCGGCGCACGCAGGATCATCGAAACCGCGACGGAAGAGCTTCCACGCATTGGGGCGCCCCGGGTTTGGTGATCACTCCCGGTGTTTCCCTGCCCTTCCGGCCTCATTCTGGCCCCAGGAAGGCCCGGCGGCGGGCTGGGCCGGGCCCCGTCGGGCAGGACTCCAGTGCTGAACCCACCCCCCGGTCGAGCAGATCGAGGCCGCGTCTCGCGAGTACGAGGGCGCCGCCGACCAGGCCCGCCGCACTGACCGCGGCGCGCCGCGAAGAAGGTCCTCGACAAGCTGCCCGCCGGCACCTACGGCACATGGCGCGTCTTCCGCACCCCGTCTCGATGAAGGCCTGCACCCCGAGCCGCAAGGTAGAGCTTGCCGGGCCGCAGCATCTGTCGGTAGTCCGGACGGATGTGAGCGAGTACCAGCAGCACCACGAGTTCCGGGCCATCAACCGGCCGTTGCCCAAGGGCGAGCTGAAGTAAGTGTGGGTCCTGTCGAGCCGCGCCCGGATCGCTCGGTTCCGAGAAGCCCTCTTGCGGAGATGACGGGACGAACACTTCTTCCTAATATATCCCCTTCGTCGAGCACGGTGGCCATGATGCAGTGGCACGCGAATGGGAGCCGAGCGCGTTGAGGGGCAACCGGTCGCGCTCTGATCATGCTTCTGTGCCGCCACCTGGGACGTTCGGCCCCTGTCCGTCGTCAAGCGCTGGCGCGACCCTGCTGGTAGGGAGACATGGAGCAGGACGCGGTGAGTGCGATGAAGTGGAAGAAGCGGAAGGCGCCGACGACGGAAGAGACGATCGCCGCGCTCCGCGCGCGGCTGGCTCGATTCGTCCGCGCCGGCGACACCGACGCTGTCCTGGGCGACTCCGCGCTCGACGAAGCACGCGTGCTGCTCGGGGACTTGCCCGAAGGTCGGGCTGGCGCCGAGACGCTGAGCCTCTGCGGCATGCTGCACTTCGCCCGTTTCCAGGTGCTGCCCGCCGGCCAGGATCAGCAGGAGCTGTTCATCGCGGTGCAACTGTTCACGCTGCTGGACATCGTCGCTCCCGAGATGGTGCCGCCCGAACTCCGTCCACTCATCCGCTTGGATTCTGCAGGCCCAAAGGCCGATCGGACTGCGCCGCAAAGTGGTGCCGAGGCGGATGCCGAACGGGCCCTTGACGTTGTGCGATTGGCACCAAACGCCCCCCACTCTCTGGATGAGGCGGTGCATCTCCTCCGAGAGGCGCTGCGCGAGCTTCCCCGCGACCATCCGAACCGGGGCCGCTACCTGGCGGCTCTGGATGACGCGCTGGAGCAGAGGTTCGAGCTCAAGGGCGCCCCCGAGGACCTGGACGAGGCCATAGAGGTCAGCCGGGAGGCAGTCACTGTCTCTCCGCCCTCGCATCCCGATCACGCCTCCGCGCTGTCCAATCTCGGCAATGCCCTGGGCATGCGGTTCGACCTAGCCCAGCAGCCCGCCGACTTGGACGAGGCCATCACGGTCGGCCGCAAGGCACGCACAGCGGCCCGGGCCGACCACCCCGCTCGCGCGCAGATCCTGTCCAATCTGGGGGCGAATCTGCGGGGCCGATACGAGCGGAACGGCAAGGCGGCGGACCTGAAACAGGCCGTCACCCTGCTGCGGCAGGCAGCCGACCTGCTGCCCCACGGGCATCCCGTTCGCGCGGCCGTGGTGTCGAACCTCGGCGGCGCTCTCGTGTCCCGCTATGGCCGCTCGAACGACCCCGCCGACCTGGACGAGGCGATTGTGCTCTACCGGGAGGCCATACGGCCTCTGCCCCCCGGGCATCCAAAGGTGAGCGGACTCCAGTCGAACCTCAGTGGCGCCCTCTGCCTGCGTTTCGAGCACGCCCACGACCGCGGCGAACTGGACGAGGCGATCGACCTCAGCCGACAGGCCGTGGCCTCGACCCCGCCCGGCCACTCCACCCGTGCGGCGATACTCGACACCCTGGCCAGGGCGCTGCAGACCCGATTCGATCACGCCGGTGATAGGGAGGACCTCGACGCCGCTGTGGCGGCCCGGCGCGAGTTGCTGGCAGCCACGCCTGCCGACCACCCTGACCGGCGCCGGTACCTGATGGTCCTCAGCGAGCTGCTGCGGGACCGCTTCGAGCGCGCCCAAGACCGCACCGACCTGGACGAAGCGATCGAGTCGGGCCGTCAGGCCACCCGAGCCGACGACGCCGTGGCGCTGGCCAACCTGGGCACCAGCCTCCTGACCCGCTACGAGCACAGCCATGGCCTGCCCGACCTGGACGAAGCGATCAAGAGCTACCAACAGGCCGCGGGTGCAGACCTGAAGACGGTCCGAGCCCGGACGCACGTGTCGGCCATGCTGTGCGTCGCCCTTGTCGATCGCTACGAACACACCGGAGATACGACCGCTCTGGAGGAGGCGGTCGCGGAAGGCCGCCGTGCCGTCGCCGCCGCGCGTCGGCACCTGGCCCCGGACAGCGCCACCGCCGTCGGGGCGCTGGTCAACCTGGGTATCGCGCTGCGCAGAAGCTACGAGCGCCATGGCCGCCAGGACGACCTCGCCGAGGCCGTCGAGGTCACTCGACAAGCCGTGGCGGCAGTGCCTGCCGACTCCCCCCGATCCGCCCAGGTGCTCACCAACCTCGGCGGCATCATGTTCCGCTTCTACGAACTGACCGGAGAACTCGGCTTCCTGAACGAATCCGTCGACGTCCAGCGCCGCGCAGCGCAGGCGAACGCCCCCGATCCACGAGCCCACACCATCTGCCTGGCCAACCTGGGCATCGCGCTGCACATCCGGTTCGAACACAGCGGCAACCAGACGGACTTGGAGGAGGCCATCACGGTGGACCGCCAGGCGCTGGACTCCACACCCGGCGATCACGCCGACCGGCCCCGCCGCCTGATCAGCCTCGGCAACGCGCTCGCGGCACGCGGCACCATCGAGGACCTGGACGAGGCCGTGGAGTTGAGCCGACAGGCCGTCGCCGCCATGCGTGGCCACCACGACCGGGCCCGGTATCTGGTCAACCTGAGCAACGCGCTGAGGAAGCGGTCGGAGCACGACGGAGCACCCGGCTACCTGGACTCGGCCATCGAGCAGTGCCGGGAAGCTCTGGACCTTACGCCGCCAGGGCATCCGACACGGGCCACCCAACTCCTCGCCCTCGCCGAAGGCCTCCGCCAGCGTGCCGCCCACACCCCGACGACCGCCGATCTCGACGAAACGGTCGCACTCTGCCAAGAGGCGGCGCGCGTCATGGAGGCGCCGCCAATCATGCGGGCCAGGGCCGCCCGGCTATGGGGCCGCGCGGCGGCTGACGCCGGCAGCTGGGCCGTGGCGGCGCAGGGGTACAAGGGGGTGGCCGAGCTGCTCGCCTACGTGACGCCGCGAGGGATGAACCGCTTGGACCAGGAGCACTGGCTCGCCGAGCTGACCCTCCTGGGAAGCGACGGGGCAGCCTGCTTCCTGCAGGCCGGGCAGCCCGAACAGGCAGTGGAGTTCTGGGAGTTCGGCCGCGGCCTGCTCCTGAGCCGCGCGCTGGACACCCGGATCGACCTGGCCGCCCTGCCTCCGCAGAAGCGGCACCTGGCCACCGATTTCGTACGCCTGTGCGACCAATTGGACCGCGCCTCCGCCGGCGGAGCACCGGGGGTGTCCAACTGGGGCGAGTGGGCGCCGCCCGGCAGGGGCGCTGATCACCGTCAGCAGCTCAGAGAGGAACTCGAACAGGTCGTCGGCACGATCCGCGCCTTGCCGGGCCTGCAGCACTTCGGGCTCCCCACCCCGGCGGACGAGTTGCTCACGGCGGCCCGGCGAGGCCCGATCGTGCTTCTCACCGTCAGCGCCATCCGGTCCGACGCTCTGCTCCTCACACCCGAGGGGATACGGGTGGCGCGCCTGCCGCAGCTGACACCGGACGCCCTGGTCGAGCAGTTGGTGACGTTCCAGAACTCAGTGGACCTGCACCACATCGCGGGTCTGACCGAGCGCGCGGAGCAGGGCCTGCACGACGTCCTTCGCTGGCTCTGGGACGCCGTGACCGAACCGGTGCTCGACGCCCTGGGCATGACGGAGAGGGGCGGCTCGGCGCCGGACGGGCGATGGCCGCGTATCTGGTGGTGCCCGGCGGGTCCGCTGTCCTTCCTGCCGCTGCACGCCGCGGGCGATCACTCCACACGCTTCGACCCGGTCCCGCGTACGGTGCTCGACCGTGTCGTCTCGTCCTACACGCCCACGATCCGCGCCCTGACGTACGCCCGCCGCTCCCCTGCCGCAGCAGGTCCGGGCGGACTGCTTGCGGTCGCCGTGCCGAGCGCGCCGGGCGTGGTGCCTCTGCCGTTCGTCATGGCCGAGGCAGACGCGGTGGTCAGGGAATGGCCCGGCCAAGTGGACGTCCTGTACGGCGATGTGCAGCAGGCCAGGGCGAAGCAGCCGGATGTCCCCATGGACGCACGGGCCGACTTCGCCACCGTGATCCGGGAGCTGCCCCGCCACCGGTCGGCGCACTTCGCCTGCCACGCGACCAGCGACATGACCACACCCTCCGCCAGCTGCCTGGTACTCGCCGACCACCGCAGCCACCCGCTGACCGTCACCGACCTGGCCCGGCTGCACCTGGCCGATGCGGACCTCGCGTATCTGTCGACCTGTGCCACGGCGCGCAGCGGACCGCCGAGGCTCGCGGACGAGGCGCTCCACCTGTCCTCGGCCTTCCAACTCGCTGGCTACCGGCATGTGATCGCCACTCTGTGGCCGATCACCGATGAGTCGGCCCTCTTCGCGGCCAGGATGTTCTACCAGCGGGTCGCCAGGCAGGCTCCCCACAGCCTCTCTGACACCACCGCCGCCGACGCCCTGCACGATACGGTCCGCGCCCTCCGCGACTCCCTGGGTGCACAGCAGCCGTGGAAATGGGCCGCGCATCTGCACAGCGGCGGCTGAGCCCCGGAGAGGAGTACGTGATGGAGGTCGAAGGACTGCTGGAAGCGGCCCGCTGCATACGCCCGTATCTCAGCGACCTCATCGGGCCGCAGGCGGACTCGCTCGACGAGGACCTTGCCACGCTGCTGGCAGCCGCCCACGACGGCCAGGACGTCGCCGAGCCGCTCCGCTCGCTGCTCAGTGACTACACCGCGACCGAAGCCTTCCTCACACAGGTACTCGAGGACGCTCCGCGCTATCGGCCGCCCCAGCTGCATTGGGCCGCGTCCCGTGGCGGCCCGCAGCCGTTGGCGGGGGACATCGGGCCGATCTTGTATGCCGGCAGCTACGCATGTCCCCAGGGGGACTATGTCTGGTACCGGCCCGAGGTGGGCGAGCCTGTCCCCCCGTGCCCCACTCACGGCATCGCACTCGTGCGCCGCTGACCAGGAGTCAGGGGCATGCTGGGCAGGTTCTGGGAAGGCCTCAGCGGTCCGCTCGCGGAGCGCTGGGCAGGAGTCGCGGCTCCCGCGGCGGTGTTTTGGCTCGGCGGGCTGCTCGCCTGGGCCAGGGGCCGAGGCGGCCTGGACGCGCTGGGCGACGTGACGGGCTGGCTGGACCGGCAGCAGACGGGCACCCAGGCCGCCGCACTCGTTGCCGTGCTCGTCGCCGTCGGTGCCTCGGCAGCCGTCGTCGAGCGCTTCACCGCGCCCGCTCTACGGCTGCTCGAAGGCTACTGGCCGCGAGGGCTCGGCCGGCTCGCCGACCACCTCATCGCCAAGGTGCGGCGGCGGGCCACGTCCGACGAGGACGCCTGGCAACGGCTCGCCCCCCGCGTATGGGCCACCCCGGCCACCGCAACCGCCGACGAGTTGGCCCGCTTCTCCCGCCTGGACCAGCGGCGCCGACGCCGCCCCGCGGCACCCGACCGCTGCCTGCCTACGCGCCTGGGCAACATCCTGCGCGCGGCCGAAAGCCGCCCCGCCGACAAATACGGTCTTGACGCAGTCGCTCTGTGGCCCAGGCTGTGGCTGGTGCTGCCCGACACCACCCGGCGGGAACTGCTGGCGGCCCGCGGCGCCCTGGACCGGACCGTCGCCGTCGCCGTCTGGGGCTTGCTGTTCGGCGCCTTCACCGTCTGGGACCCCCTGGCCCTGCCCGTCGGTCTTACGGTGAGCCTCATCGCCGTGACGCTATGGGCGCCACCCCGTGCGGAACTCTTCGCGGACCTGCTGGAAGCGGCCTACGACCTCCACCGCGTCGCGCTCTACCAGCAGCTGCGCTGGCCCCTCCCGGCCAACCCTGCGCAGGAGGCCGCATACGGCCGACAGCTGTCCGCCTACCTGTGGCGCGGCTCGGACGCACCGCACCCTACTTTCACCCCGCCGGAGGGGTCCGGTCCCCGCCCATGACCGGCTGACGCCTTGTCGACGGCTGCAGCCTGGGCGGGTACCTGCGGCGTGCGGTCAACGCAACCTGCGTGCCATCGTGAGTGCGCGGTAGCCGAGAACTCATGGCGGCTGGCCATGACCCGGTCAAAGTTCGCTGACCGTCATGGTGAGGAGGTAACAGTGGGTGCGTGGGAGGGGCTCTGCTGCTTTTGAGCCCAGTCGACAATGATGTTCGGGTCGCTCGGGGGAATCTCACCCCGGACGACCTGACCAGACCCCTACGCCGGAGAAGTCGTCCTGCACACCCGCCCCCTGGCCGACGGCCGCACTTTCACTCTCGACCTCGACGAGCTTCCCCGACCGGAGCCGGAAGCCGACGCTCACTGAGAAGACTCGCCGAGTCACGAAGAGACGCAGGCGGAGGGCCCCAGGAAGCTCGGGATCGTCCTCGGCCTCTGGCGCTTTCACCGGGTCAGGCACCGGTGAGGTCGGCAAGGAGCACGGACAGGAGGCGCTCCTCCATGACCGCGCCGGCCGCAGGCGGTGTGGACTCGCCCTCGCCGTGTGCCGCCGTGTAGTCGGCGGCGGTCATCCGCCAGGGATGGCCGCCGTGACGGCCCACGGCCTCCGCGGTGATGCACAGTCCGGCCCAGCCGGGTCCGCGCGCCAGTGCAGCCGGGCTCACGCGCGTACGGCGTCACCGGGCAGTCTGTGGCAGGCGGCGGACGGGACGCCCTCCGTACAGAGAGCCGCGGTGGTGTCCTGGAGTTCGCCGGCGACGGCGCGCAGTACGGCCGGGTTCTCACCGAGCAGCCCGGAGGCGACCTCAGCCGCTGCCCACCCCGGCGGCCCTGAAGTCGCCGTGGTCCGCCGGAAGCTCCTTTTGCGAGCGGCACTTGCCCGAAGTCCGAAGTCCGAACGAACAGCGAAACGCGTGGGGCGGGCAGCCAGGCTGCCCGCCCCACGCCGGTGGCGCTGCTCCGTGTCAGTCCTGCCGTGCCTGTGCCATCGCGGCCCTGCTGTGGATACGGCCCCGACGCCTGGCCGCCCGCAGGAACAGCATCGTGGGTACGACGCAGACGAGGACGGCGAAGATGCTGGCCTCAGGGCCGAAGTCGCCGCCGGTCAGTGCCTGGGGGCCGCTGACGGAGGCGTCCAGCAGGCCGCCGGTGCCGGTCCCGGAGCCGGAGACCGCAGTGCCGTAGATGCCCTGCTCGGCCATGTTCCAGCCCAGGTGCAGGCCGATCGGCAGCCACAGCGAGCGGGTGGCGGCGTAGAGCGCGCCGAACATCAGGCCGGCCTCGACGGCGATGGCCAGCGCGCCCCAGATCGTCGCGTCCGGGTTGATCAGGTGCAGGCCGCCGAAGGCGAGCGCGGAGACGGCCAGTGCACCCCACGTCCCTGTCTTCTCCTCCAGCACCCTGAACAGCCCACCGCGGAAAGCCAGTTCCTCGGTGACCGCCACGCAGCTCATCACGCCCAACGTGGTCAGCGCGCCACCGATCGAGCCCCAGCCCTGGATGTCGTAGCCGCCGGTCATGGCGACCAGCGCGATGGTGGCCGTGAACAGACCCACGCCGAGGAGGCTGCCCCGGCGCAGTTCCGGCCGTGCCCGCTCGGGAGCGAGCTCCTGCGGCCTGGTGCGGCCCTCCAGGTACCGCACCAGCCGGACATAGGCGAGCAGAGCAAGCCCTGCGGTGACCACTCCGGCGATCAGGGCGGTCAGCGGTGTGGCGTCGGCGACACCGTTGACCGCACTGGTGATCCCGTTCACGACCAGCATCAGCACGAACAGCACCGGCAGGCGTACCCACGCCGACGCGGCCCACCGCGCGCCGCGCCCGGTGTTCTTCACGGTGGGGTCGGTCAAGGGGCTGTCGGGGGTGGACGACATCGACATGGGTTCCTCCTCGGGGCCGCTCCTGACGGGCGGCGGCGGTCCGGCACTCTCGATGCCGGAAAACTACGGGCCGCGACCCCTGTGGATCGTCACCGGCGAGTGGGCACTTGCGGCACCCCGCCGTCCCCCGAGCGAGCTACCCCGCTGTTCTCCCCCGGGGGACCCAACCGCCGTACAAAGACGCTACGTTCGCCCCGCGGGACCCTCCGGCCCGTGACGCCGTACGACGCCGACGCCAGACCTACGGAATCGTGGACGATGACGGAAGACCAAGCAGTGCGCGGCGCAGCAGCCCGCACCCACTCGGGCCCGGCGCGCGCGAGCCTCCCGGCCGCAGCTGCCGCTGCCGCCCGCCTCCGCCGGCTGTCACGGTGGTGGGGAGCACGCCCCGCCGCCGTCAGGGACCGTGAGTTCGCGCTCGTCTTCACGGTGTTGTCGTTCGCGGAGCCGCTGTCGCGGGTCGGGGCGCGGTTCGGCGATCTCCCCGCCCGCGGTGCCTCCGTCGCGAGCGTGCTGCTGGTCCTGGGGCAGACGCTGCCGCTCGCGGTGCGCACACGGTGGCCGGCCGTCTGTCTCGCGCTGACGGGGACCTCGTTCGCCGTCCACGAGTGTCTCGGATACCCGGCGACCTTCGGGAGCCTGGGGCTGTACATCGCGCTGTACTCGGTGGGTGCCCACCAGGAACCCCTCCGACGGGCCATACCGGCGGCGGCGACGGGCGGGTATGTGGTCTTCGCCATCGCCCTGCACGCGCTGGGCTCCCCCGCAGGCCTGATCGACTACTTGGTCTACTACCTGGTCCTGGTGGCGATAGGGGGGCTGGGTGTCCTGGTCCACGGACGGCGGGCGCACGAGGCCGAGCGGCGGCGGCTGTCCACACAGGCGGCCATCGACGCGGAACGCAGGCGCCTGGCCCGGGAGATGCACGACGTGGTGACCCACCATGTGACCGCGATGGTGGTGCAGGCCGGCGCCGCGCAGTACCTCACCCACTCACCGGACCGCCTCGGCGAGGCCCTCGACGCCATCAACGGCACCGGCCGCCGCGCGCTGGCCGAACTGCGGTTCCTGCTCGGTGTGCTGGAGGCGACCGGCGAGTCGGCGCCCCACGAGCGGACGCCGTTGCCGGGCCGGGTGCCCGATCTGGTGGAGCAGACACGGGCGGGCGGCCAGCCGGTCGAGCTGGTCGAGGACGGTGAACAGCCGGCCATGGCGATAGGCGCCCGGCTCACGACGTACCGTGTCGTGCAGGAATCCCTGACGAACGCCGTCAAGTACGCTCCGGGCCGGCCGACCCTGGTACGGCTCGCGCACACCCCCGACTGGACGGACGTCGAGGTCACCACAGCCGACGACGGGCCCGGGGCCGGCGCCCCGCGGGGCGCCGACCCACACGTCTCGGGCGGCCGCGGCCTTGCCGGGCTGCGGGAACGGGTGGAGATGCTGGGCGGCCAGTTCGCGGCAGGCCCTCACCCCGACGGCAGGTTCCGCGTGCACGCACGCATCCCCAACGGAGGTGCCGCGTGAGTGTCCCGCCCCCCGCGATCAGGGTGCTGGTCTGCGAGGACCAAGCCCTCGTGCGCGCCGGCTTCGTCACGATCCTGGATGCCCAGCCCGACATGGAGGTCGTGGGCGAGGCCGTAGACGGCCTCGCGGCGATCCACCGCACCGAGGAGCTGAAGCCGGACGTCGTCGTCATGGACATCCGCATGCCGCTGCTCGACGGCATCGAAGCCACCCGCCGCCTGGCGGGCCCCGACTCCCCCAACCCCGCGAAGATCCTGATAGTCACGACCTTCAACGTCGACGAGTACGTGTACGAGGCCCTCCGCGCCGGCGCCAGCGGCTTCATCCTGAAGGACGCCCCGCCGCCCGAACTGGTCAACGCCGTACGCACCGTCGCCCGCGGCGAGTCCCTGCTGGCCCCGTCTGTCACCCGCACCCTGATCGGCCGCTACGCCGAACACGTTCGCCCCGCCACGGCCCCCGCCTCCCCCGAGCGCGACCGCCTCAAGACCCTCACCCCCCGTGAGCACGAGGTCCTCCTCCTCGTCAGCGAGGGCCTGTCGAACGCCGAGATCGCCGCCGAGCTGGTCATCAGCGCGGAGACCGTGAAGACCTATGTCTCCCGCATCCTCACCAAACTGGACCTCCGCGACCGGGTCCAGGCGGTGGTCCTGGCCTACCGGGCGGGGATCGCGGGAGGCGGTGACCGAGCCTGACGTTACGGTCCCCCATGGCTGACGTGCGGTTGACGCCCTCCTCCTACCTCGTGCTCGGGATCACCGACAAGCTGGGCGAGGCGAGCGCCTACGACACGAAGACGGAGGCGGCGCGGACGGTGGCGCCGTTCTGGTCGGTGCCGCACGCCCAGGTGCACGCGCAGTGCGGGCGGCTGCTGGAGGCGGGGGTGCTGTCGCCTATACGGCAGGAGAGCGGGCGCAACCGCCGCGTGCTGGCGCTGACGCGGCAGGGCCGGGAGGCCCTGGAGGAGTGGCTCGGCGACCCGAGGCGCTGGCCCCGGTCCAGCTGGACGAGCACCGGCGCACCCTGCGGTCGTACGAGCAACTCGCGGAGGAAGTCGGGGAGTTGCTCACCCCCTGGCAGCGCGAGGCGCTGGAGTTCGGGATCCGCTACGAGCGGATGATGACCGACTTCTGGCATGGGTGCGGCGCCGAAAGGAACGTACGCCCGCCGGCTCCTGAAGGCGATCGTGCCGGACCGTTGACCTCGGTGACAGCCATTCCTATCGTCTGGACAGTCCGATGCGGACCGTACAAAAGAGACTATGGACGCGGGCAGGGGGCCATCGTGCGTGGTCCGACGAACAGCGCATGGCGCCGCGGCGCCACGATCACGGTCACGGTGATGCGCGTCGCCTACGCCCCGATCGTGATGACCGAACTGTGGCCCTACGCCCGACCGGGCACCCCCGCGATCGGCGAGCGGCTGCTGTCCCAGACCGTCTCAACGCGCTATGTCGCCGACGCCCTGGCCACCAGGATCGAGCCCAACCGGCACAGCCTGCTGCCGATGATCGCGCCCTCGGTGCTCGGCGGCCTGCTCATGCTCCTCGGCCCCGCCCAGCTGCTGACGACGGCGCGACGACGCATGCACCTCCATCGCGTGCTCGGCGTGGTCTTCATGGTCACGGTGTACGCCTCGATGGCGGGCGCCGGACTGTACCTGGCGCGCACCAATCCCGAGGACACCTTCAGCGGGGCGGCGTTCTGGATCGTGCTCGCCACCATCCTGGCAGGCACCGTGTCGAGCGTGACCTGCGGCATCCTGGCCTCCGTCGGCGGCTTTCCGGACCTGTACCAGCAGTGGATGCTGCTGTGCTACGGCTTCCTGCTGACCGCTCCTCTGCTGCGGCTGGAATGGGGCGGTCCGCCGCTACTGCTGCCAGGACTGTCCATGGCCGAGATCAACCAGGTCGCGATCGCCCACCTGGGGTCGGTGGTCGCGCTCGGCGCGCTCGACGCCTCGCGCGCCCGGGACCGACGTACGACGGTCGACGGGACGACCCAGCGTGGCTGCGTGAGGGGGTTCGGGCGGCGGCCGCGGTCAAGAGCGCGGCGCGACGAATCGACGACCTGAACCCGTGGCTGATATTCGTACTCACGCTACAGAGGTTCGCTGTCTTGCCGACAAGGGATACCAGGCGACGCTTTCACAGCCCGTTGATGCGGCCACAAGCATGCACATTGTGAACCTGCCACAAAGTTCCCAGAGCTTCTGATGGCTCCCGCCGAGGCATACAGCAGGCGCAACCCGCACAGGGAGATGTGGGCGCCCACCGGAATCACACCGGAAATGATGGCGCCACACGGCAACAGTCACTGCGCGATCTTTACCATGAAACAAAAAGCCAGGTCACAGCCTTGGCCATCGATCCCGAATGCGCACCCCTTGCGCTCCCCTCCATGGACGAGCATCACGTCATCTGACCAGCCATCAGGAGTGCAGCGCAAAAGACCAGGTCAGAGCACATCCGACCTGGTCTCAGCTGGAGCCGCCTTCGGGATTCGAACCCGAGACCTACGCATTACGAGTGCGGGGCTCGCCGACGCCGTCCGACAGTGCGCCGCTGCAGCCGCTGTCGCGCCCAGGCGACGAAGCCCGGGAACACCCCGTCCGCCTCGGCCTTGTCGACCAACGCGGCCACGTCCGCGACCGGGTCGTCGTCGATGCGCAGCACGATCTCGCTCTGCGCGGCGCCCCACATCCTGACCAGTTCGCCGTTCGGGTTGGTACGGGTCTCCTCCAGAAGGGTCTTGCGGTCGAGCAGACGCGTCATGCGCGGAAGGTCCTCTTCCACGAGGACGCGGGCGAGTTCCCGCCCGCACAGGTCACGCGTCCGCGGCTCCATGAAGGCCCACCGGGATCTGAACGGCGTCTCCTCGTCGGGCTCGTGGGCGACCTCTGCCGGCGGGATCACCGGGCAGGTGGCAAGGGCGCCACTGGCATCGGGGGCCGGCGGGTCGACGTCCTGCCGCTTGACGAACTCCCAGTACGGCAGCGGGACGACCCAGAAGGTCACGTCGAAGACGTGCCTGCCCGGATCGACGGCGTGGGTGTCGAACCGCAGGAACAGGTGGTCGCCGTTCTCGGCCGCGAGACGGAAGGTCCGGCCCTTCTTGGTGAAGCCGACCGCCTTCATGACCGGGGCCACATGCTGCTTGACAAGGGTGTCCAGGGGATTCATGTCCGCCGCTTCCTGCTCACGCATCCAGTTCTAAGAGACTGGCAGCGACGGTCGCGCTCACCGGTACGGTCACACTGTTTCTGTGGAGCGCGGCAGGGCATACAACAACTCCAACTCTTGTCACCCCACTGACACTTGAGAGAGTCCCATGCTCCGCGGCATAGACGTCAGCGCCTACCAGTCCTCCTCGTACGACACGGACGGCATCTCCTTCGTCTTCGTCAAGGCGACGGAGGGCCGTACGTACACCAACCCCAAACTGGCGACCCAGACCAAGCGCGCCCGCGACGCCGGCCTGGTCGTCGGCTTCTACCACTTCCTCTGGCCCGGCAACCTCACCGCCCAGGCGCAGTACTTCGTGAGCAAGGCGCCGGAGCGGGCGGGCGACATCCTCGCGGTGGACTGGGAGACGACGGGCGACGGCACGCACGCGACCAACGCCGAGAAGGACCGGTTCATACGGAAGGTGAAGGAGCTCCGGCCCGGCCACAGGGTCGTCCTCTACTGAAACCGCCACTACTGGTTGAACGTCGACAGCACCTCGTACGCCGGCGACGGCCTCTGGATCGCCGACTACGTCACCGCGGGCAAGCCCCGCATCAAGGCGAAGTGGCGCTTCCACCAGTACAAGGACGACCCGGTGGACACGAACGTGGCCGACTTCGCGAGCAAGGCGGCGCTGCGGGAGTGGGCCAAAGGCTCCTGACGTTACGCGCGGAACTCCGGCTTACGTTCCGGGCTTGCCTCCGCCAGGGCCTTCGTGACCGCTTCCGCCCCGGCCCGCAGGCCGTACACCGGGGTGTCCGGCTGCTGGCGCCAGGAGTCGTCGAGGCCGCCCGCGTCGACCGTGTCGAAGCCGAGTTCCTCGATGAGGGCGCGGACCTTGGTCTTGGCGGCCTCGTCGTCGCCGGCGACCGGGAGGGCCTGGCGGTCGGGGGCGCCGGCGGGGCGGTGGCGGTCGAGGATGTCCTCGGCGTAGGTGCCGTTGAAGGCCTTGATGACGGGGTGGCCGAGGTGGCGTTCGGTCCAGCGGCTCTCCGTCAGGCCCTCGTCCTCGATCTCCGCGATGCGGCCGTCGCGCTGCTTGGGGTAGTAGTTGCCCGTGTCGATGACCGCCACGCCCTCCGCCGCTCCGTCGAGGACACCCGCCGGCAGGCCCGGGACGGCCTTGAGGGGGATCGTCACCACGACGACCTCCGCGCCCCGTGCCGCCTCCGTCACCGGTACCGGTGTCGCGCCGGTCTCCTTCGCCAGGTCGGTGAGCGTCTCCGGGCCGCGGGAGTTGGCCACGGAGACGTCATGACCCAGCGCGGTGAGGCGTCGGGTGAGGTTGCCGCCGATGTTGCCCGCACCGATGATGCCGATCTTCATGACAGTCCTCCAGAGCGACCAGATTCCATGCGTGTGCATGATTCTGTTGGGCGACAACCCGGGAGGGCGGAGGGGTATTCCGGGGGGACCTCAGACGCGTACGACGATCTTCCCCATGTGCTGGTTCGACTCCATCAGGCGGTGGGCGTCCTGGATGCGGTCCAGGCCGTCGAAGACCTCGGCGATCACGGGGCGGAAGCCGCCGTCGGCGAGGCCCGCGTTCAGGAACGCGGTGGAGCGGCGGCGGCCGCCAGGCGTCTCGGTGAGGTTCATGTTGGCGTACGTGTGGATCGTGAAGGGCCAGTTCCAGGGGATCTCGGCGGGGCGGCGGTCCAGCCAGCCGTAGACCAGGACCGAGCCGCCCTCCGCGAGGGCCTCGGCCAGCAGGCGGAAGCCGGGGCCGCCGATCGCGTCGAAGATCACCTCGGCGCCGCGGCCGCCGGTGAGCCGCCTGACCTCCTTGGCCACCGTCTCGGCGTCGCCGTCGGAGACGATCACCTCGGCCGCCCCCAGGTCCAGCAGCCCCTGCCGCTTCGCCTCCGTACGGGTCGTGGCCAGCGGAACGGCCCCGATGCGGCGGGCCACCTGGATCGCCGCGGTGCCGACCCCGCTGGAGGCGCCCGTGATCAGCACATGGTCGCCGGGCTTGAGGCCGGCCGTCTCCAGCAGCCCGCCGTACGCCGTCGTGTACGTCAGCCAGGACGCCGCCCCCGTGACCGCGTCCACGGAGGCGGGGCGGGGCAGGACCGCGGTCTCGGGCAGTACGACCCGTTCCGCGTACACGCCCTGGGCGCTCATCTCGATGCCGGGTCCGGTCGTCACCGGGTCGCCGACGGCGAGTGCGGTGACGCCGTCGCCGACCGCCTCGACGACGCCGGAGGCCTCGTAGCCGAGACGGGAGGCGGGGAGGGCGGGCTGGTAGTAGTAAGTGCCGGACCGGAACAGGGCTTCGGCGCGATTGAGGCCCAACGCCTCCACCCGTACGGCGACTTGACCGGGCCCGGGGGCGGGCACGGCGACGTCCTCGATCCTCAGTACCTCGGGTCCGCCGATTTCATGAAAGAGCACGGTACGTGCGGTAGTTGACATGCCGTCCACGCTAGGAGCGGCGGACAAGGCGATCCATGTCCGTCGATCTCCCTTTCCTGTCCGTACGTCTTCGTCGCCGCCGCCCCGTCCGACTCCCGGTTACGGTTGCCTGCATGGACGTACTCAGCGACGCGATCGCCGCGATGCGCACCGGGCGGCCGCACTCGGGGCGCCGGAACAAGTACGCCCCCTGGGGAATGCGGATCGAGGACTCGGACGGAGCCGGATTCCATGCGCTGCTGCGGGGCTCGGCCTGGCTGATCCCGGGGGCGGGCGAGCCGGTGGCGCTCGGGCCGGGGGACGTGGTGTTCCTGGCGCACGGGCGCGGTTACGCGCTGACCAGCGACCTGGACGTGGAGCCGGACGTCGTACGATTCGGCGCCGACGGCCGCCTTCCCGAACCTCCCGCCCCCGCACCGGGCTCCACCCCGGACACGGTCATGCTGTGCGGCGCGTACTGGCTCGACCGCACCCGCGCGCACCCCCTGCTCTCCGAACTGCCCGAGGTCGTCCATCTGCCCGCCGGGTCCGGCGCCCACGGTTCGCTGCGGGCGGCGGTGGAGCTGCTGAGCACGGAACTGGCGGAGCCTCAGCCGGGTGCGGACCAGATCGTCACCTCGCTCCTGGACACCCTGCTGCTCTACATCCTGCGCGCCTGGTGGCAGGGCGAGGCCCGTGGCCAGGACCACCCCACCGGCTGGGCGGCCGCACTCGCCGACCCCGCGGTGACGGCGGCCCTGCAGGCCATCCACGCCGCCCCGCACCACCCCTGGACGGTGGAGGAACTCGCCACCCGCGTCGGCCTGTCCCGCGCGGCCTTCGCCCGCCGGTTCACCACGCTCGTGGGCCGCCCCCCACTGACGTACCTCACCTGGTGGCGCATGACCACGGCCGGCCGGCTGCTCCGCGACGACGCCCTGCCCCTCCGGCACGTCGCCCAACGCACGGGCTACACCTCGGAGTTCGCCTTCGCCAAGGCCTTCAAGCGGGAGTACGGGGTGGCGCCGGGGCAGTACCGCAAGGAGGCGTCCTAGCCCGCAGGCCCGCAGGGCCGCGAAGGAGTCCCGCGCGAGGCCGGGGGCAGCGGCGGGCACGACGAAGGGGGCGCCCCGGGCCCGAAGGCGGGGCGCCCCCTTCTCGTGCGCGTCACTTGCTCAGGTACACCCAGAACTCGTCGAAGGACAGGACCTTGTCGCCGTTCAGGTCGCGGGCCTTGATGAGGACCTCGGCGACGGACTCGGTGACGTTCCAGTCGCCTTCCTGGGCGAGGGCGGTCTTGAACTCGGCAGCAGTGATGAAGCCGTCACCGTCCGTGTCGATCCGCTCGAAGTGCTTGCGTGCCTCGTCGATGTCGGCCACCGATCCGCCCCTTTTCGTCGTACCTTGCTGGCTTGTTGCCGAAGGTCAGATTAACCGGCGGTACGAGCGCGCAACGCGGCGACCACCCACGCGAACTCCTCCTCGTACGCCGCCTGCGGTCCGAGCCCCGCCACCGTCGCCCACAGCTGCCGGTACCGGGCCACCCGGACGTTGGTGCCGGCCTCCAGGCGCTTCAGCATCTCGGCCGGGTCCGCGTCACCGAGCAGCCCCCGCAGCAGGTCGGCGGCCTCGGGCGCCTCTGGCGCGACACCCCGCTCCAGGGCCTCCCCCGCGAGCTGCACCAGCCGGCTCATGAACCACAGCGAGGTGCCCGGGGGCACGTCCGGGCCGCGGTCGGCCGCGTTGAACTCGATCATCCTGCGCATCAGCACCCGGAACTCCGGGTCCTGCATCATCTCGGCGAGTTCCACCCACGCGTCCACCTGCTCGGGCGTCGGGTCGTCCGGCAGGTCCGCCGGGGGGTACCGCAGCCGCCTGCGGATGTCGGGGTCGGCGGTGTCGAGCCCGTCGAAGATCTCCGTCGTGAAGTCCTCGACGATCCGGGCCCGTTCGGCCGCCGACAGCCGTGCCAGCTTGTTCATCAGGGTCATCTCCTCTGCGGTCGAACCGCGTCGCGCCACGGTCGACAGCACCGCCCTGGTCACCTTCAGCGAGCGGATCTGCGCGTCCAGCGCCGTCACATGCGCCGCCGCCACCTCCGCGACGGTCCGCTCCCCCGCCAGCACCTTCCGTACGTCCTCCAGGCCGAGGCCCAGTTCGCGCAGGGTGCGGATCAGCTCCAGGCGGGCGGCGCACGAGGCGTCGTACAGCCGGTAGCCCCCGGTCGAACGGGTCACCGGTTCCAGGACCCCCTCGTCCGACCAGTAGCGGATGGTGCGCACGGTCAGTCCGGTGGCCCGGGCCAGCTCTCCGATGGTGAAAAGTCCGGTGCCGTCGTCGATCATGTCTGCGAGTCTGGGCCTTCCAGTGGGTGGAGACTCAAGGAGCGGGTGCGGTGGAGACTCTTCGGGACATTCTCGACGCCGCGGCCCGCGGAATCTTCCCGCCGGCGGACGGCCGTACGACGGTCGTGCCGCAGCAGTCGCCCCGGGACGCGGGCGTCCTCGCCTTCACCGCGCACTCCGTCGTCTTCACGGACGAGGATCCGGACTGGGTGTACGAGACGCTGCGCGGGCTGGACTGCGACCCCCTCGCCTCGACCATGAACCCGCTGTTCCTGGCGGCCTTCCTGGCGAAGACGGGGCGTACGGCCGAGACCATCGACTCGATGCTGGCCGGCTCGCCCCTGCCCGGTCGGCCGCCCGTCACACTCACGGAGATCAAGGACGCCGGTCATCCGCGGATCACGTACGCCCGCAGGCGCCGGGACGACGTGCGGGCCTGGACGGCGGAGGGTGGGGTGCTGGTGACGGGGCGCGGGATCGGTGGGCGGCTGGAGGTCTCGGTCGAGGTGGACGAGGGGGTACGGCATCGGGGGCTGGGGCGCGCGCTCGTCACCGCCGCCCGGCATCTCGTCGACGAGCCGCTGTGGGCCCAGGTCGCCCCGGGGAACGCCCGCAGCGCGCGGGCGTTCCAGGCCGCCGGTTACCGTCCGGTCGGCGCGGAGGCGTTGCTGCTCAGTGCCATGCCTCGTGGTGCGGGTTGCCCTGACAGCCGCTCATGATCTCGGGCTTGGTGGTCTTGTCCACCGGGCGGACAACCGTGGGCCCACTGCCAGTCGCACCGCTCATCAGCGCCGCGAAGCCGCGCGAGGCGGCCACGGCCGAGGCTGCGTGACGGCGGCGAGGGACAGCGAGGGACAACAGGACGGCAGCGGTGCGCCGGTGTGTCAGCGGAAGATTCCGGTGTGCCCCAGTGAGTAGCGTCCGGGCTGCGGGTAGACGGCGAGCCCGTGCGGTCCGCTGCCCACCGGGATCCGGGCCAGCTGCTCACCGGTGCGGGTGTCGACGGCGTACACCTCGGCGTCGTAACGCCCGGACAGCCACAGCACCTTGCCGTCCGCCGAGACGCCGCCCATGTCGGGGCTGCCGCCGTCGGGGAGGTGCCACTTCCTGGTGACCTTGTTCTGGGCGAAGTCCCAGACGGAGATGGTTCCTTCGCCGCGGTTGGAGACGTACATCTCGCGCGAGTCGCGGCTGACGTACAGGCCGTGGGTGCCCTTGCCGATGGGCAGGAGCGCCGGCTCGTCGAACTTGTCGCCGTCGAGGACCCACATGCCGTCGGCCATCATGTCGGCGACGTAGAACCGCTTGCCGTCGGGCGAGATCTTCACGTCCTGCGGCATGGCCCCGTCGAAGGGGAGCTTCTGCTGCCCGACGACCTTCATCTTCTCGGTGTCGACCTTGAGCAGTTCGCCGCTGAACTCGCAGGAGACGATGAAGTACTTGCCGTCCAGGGAGAAGTCGGCGTGGTTGACGCCGTAGCAGGTGACGGGGACGGTCTTCTTCCGGTCCATGGTGTGCGGGTCGCGGAAGACGAGTTCGCGGTCGAGGGAGGCCATGACGACGGCGTACTTGCCGTTGGGCGTGAAGTAGAGGTTGTACGGGTCGTGCACCTCGACCGGCTTGCCTGCCTTGCCCGTCTTCGGGTCGATAGGGGTGAGGGTGTGGCCGCGGTTGTTGTTGACCCACAGGGTCTTCATGTCCCAGGAGGGGACGACGTGTTGGGGCTGGCGGCCGACCCGGATCGTCTCGACGATCTCGTACGTCCTCGGGTCGATGACGGAGACCGTGTCGGACTCGGTGTTGGGGACGTAGACCCGTGACGGGAAGTCCTTGACCGCCGGGGAGAGTTTGCCCGGGCGGTCGGCGGCGTACACGTCCTTCGGGTTCAGGACGGGCGGCATCCCGGGCAGCCCCTGCACGGGCTTCTTCTTCGGCGGCGCGGGGACGGCCGCGGCCTTGGTGGTGCGGTGTCCGGTGGAGGCGTGGTCCCGGGTCTCGGTGCCGCAGGCGGCGAGGACCGTGAGAGCGGTGAGTACGGCGCTCGCGGCCAGGGTGTGCTTCACATGGCGGTGCATCAGCTGAACAGCTCCGTGGTGGTCACCGCGGCCAGACCGCGGCGGTCGAGTTCTTCCAGTACGGCGGGGAGGGCGGCGACCGTGTCGGCGTACCCGAAGTGCAGGCTCACCACGGACCCGGCCCGGATCCCGCCGAGGACCTCGCGGGTGACGGCGGGGGCGCCGGGCGAGGTGAAGTCGAGGGAGTCGACGTCGTACGAGAGCACGTGCGGGTAGCCGGTCTCGCGGGCGAGCCGTTCGACGAGCGGCGAGGCGCGGGCGGCACGTGAGGGCCGGAACCAGCTGCCGATCGAGCCGGTGAGCCGCCGCAGCCGCTGTGCGCAGCCCTCGATCTCGACGCGGGCCTCGGCCTCGGACATGTCGTTGATGCCGAGGTGGTGGAGGGTGTGGTTGCCGAGGTCATGGCCGCCGTCGAGGATGCGGCGGGAAACGTCCGGGTGTGCGTCGAGCCAGGTGCCCACGGCGAGCACGGTGACACGGGCGCCGGCCTGTTCGGCCTCGCGCAGGAGGGCGTGGGCGGTGGCGGGGTCGCCGTTGCCGTGGAAGGTGAGGGCGACGCGGGGGTGGGTGCGGGGGCCGTGGGTGAGCTGGGCGGGGAGGCCGGGGAGCCGGCGGGGACCGGGGGCGGGCGAGGGTTTCGCCGGGGCGCGGAAGCGGGTGGGGTGGGGGACGGCACCACTGGTGCCACACCCGGTGGTGAACGCGCCTGCGGTGACAAGTCCCGCGCTGGCGCGCAGCACCGTACGGCGATCGGTCGTGGTCACCCGGACCATTTAAGGGGGATGGATCGGGAAAAGCCCCGATTGACCCGTTCGGCGGCCCTATCGGATCGTCCGAGGGCCCTGCCGGATCGCCAGAGGGCCCTGCCGGATCGTCCGACGGCTCTGCCGGCTCAGCGGTCCGCGACCCGCATCTCGAACCAGGTCGTCTTCCCGCGCGGCAGCAGATCGACTCCCCAGCGGTCGGACAGCTTGTCCACCAGGAAGAGCCCCCGGCCGCTGAGGTCCATCTCCTGAACCGGCATCAGACAGGGCAGTCCACGGGAGGGATCGCGCACCTCGACCCGGATCCATCCGCGACGGCGTCGCATCCGCAACCCGAAAACCCGTGCGCCCGTGTGCCGTACGGCATTTCCCACGAGCTCGGACACGAGCAGGACGGCGTCCTCGGTCATCTTGGGGGTGAGTCCCCACTGGCGCAGCACCACGACCTGGGTCAGCCGGCGTGCCGTCGCCGCGGACTCGGGACGGGAAGGCAGCGGAACCTCCGCCTCCGTCGGGTTGCCGAACAACTCCAGCGCCTTGAGCGCGTGTTCGTCCTCTACCGTGGGCGACCACCGCGCCTCGGTCGCACGGCCGTGTCCCCGCGGCTGTTCGATGCCCTCCAGCCCCGCCATGCCCCCATCATGGCCGCACCGCGGGCCTTCCGGGGCCGTCTCTACGGAATACGCCCCCCGGAAGCCACCATTCCGCCGATTCCGATCGGCATATGCCAAGGGCATTTCATGGCTCGATACAACCCCTCTGACCTGCTGCGGAGGCTCGGTTTGAGGCAATCGAAGGCTCCCTCGACAAGGCAGACTTAAGATTGCCTTAAGGCTCCCATAAACCGCCCCATCGAGGGAACGGGATCAGACATCCCGTCAACAGCAAGCGCTTCAGGGAAGTTTTCTCAGAGGAACTTCGCCTTGCCGGGACCTTCCTCGACGAAGCTGCGCATACCGGTCTCACGGTCGGCGGTGGCGAACAGACCCGCGAACCAGTTCCGTTCGACGGCAAGGCCGGTGTCGATGTCCGTCTCCAGCCCGGTGTCGATGGACTCCTTCGCCGCCCGCAGCGCGATCGCCGGGCCCTGCGCGAGCTTCGCCGCCCACGCGTGCGCCTCGGTGTACACCTCGGCGGCCGGGACGACCCGGTCCACCAGACCCAGCTTCTCCGCCTCGTCGGCCTTGACCATCCGGCCGGTGAAGATGAGGTCCTTCGCCTTGGACGGGCCGATCAGCCGGGCGAGCCGCTGGGTGCCGCCGGCGCCCGGGATCAGACCGAGCAGGATCTCGGGCTGGCCCAGCTTGGCGTTGTCGGCGGCGATCCGGAAGTCCGCGCACAGCGCGAGTTCACAACCGCCGCCCAGCGCATACCCGGTGACGGCCGCGACGACCGGCTTGGGGATGCGGGCGACCGCGGTGAAGGAGTCCTGGAGGGCACGGGCGCGCAGGACCATCGCGGTGTGGTCCATGGCCTGCATCTCCTTGATGTCCGCGCCCGCCGCGAACACCTTCTCCCCGCCGTAGATCACCACGGCGCGCACGTCCTCGCGGCGCGCGGTCTCCTCGGCGAGCTCCTTGAGCCGGTCCTGGATCGCGATGTCCAGCGCGTTCATGGGCGGGCGGTCGAGGCGCAGGGTGCCGACGCCGTCGGCCACTTCGAGAGTCACGGTCATGAGGGAAGGTTAACGGGCACTAACGACAACGGCCCCGGTGCGATGTCTCACACCGGGGCCGCCGTCGTCGTACGAGCTCGGACTCAACGTCGTGCGACGCGGACCGCTACTTCTTCCACTCCGCCCACGACATGTTCCAGCCGTTGAGGCCGTTGGCCGGGTCGACCGTCGGGTCGGTGGAGTTCTTGACGGTCACCACGTCGCCGATGATGGAGTTGTTGAAGAACCACGCGGCCGGGAGCGACTTGTCGTAGCCGCCGCGGACGTCGCGCAGGCCGATGCAGCCGTGGCTGGCGTTGTAGTTGCCGAACGCGTCGCCGCCCCAGTAGTTGCCGTGCACGAAGGTGCCGGAGGTGGTCAGCCGCATGGCGTGCGGGACGTCCTTGATGTCGTACTCGCCGTCGTAGCCGACGGTGTCGCCGTTCATCCGGGTGACCGTGAACTTCTCGCTGATGACCATCTGGCCGTTCCAGGTGGCGTAGCCGGGCTTGCCGGTGGTGACCGGGATGGTCTTGTAGAGCTTGCCGTCCCGCATGACCTTCATCGTCCGCTTCTTGGCGTCCACGACGGAGACCTGGCTGCGGCCGATGGTGAAGGACACCGTCTTGGACTGCTTGCCGTAGACGCCGTTGCGGCCCTCGACGCCGTCCAGGTTGAGCTCGACGGTGACCTTGGTGCCGGCCTTCCAGTAGTTCTCGGGGCGGAAGTCGAGGCGGTCGTTGCCGAACCAGTGACCGGCGACCTCGACGGCCGGCTCGGTCTTGACGGTGATGGCCTTCTCGACGTCCTCGGGCTTGGTGATGCCGCGGGTGAAGCGGAGCGAGAACGGCATGCCGACGCCGACCGTGGAGCCGTCCTCGGGCGTGAAGGTGCCGATGAAGGTGTTCTTCGGCGTGAGCGTGGTGAAGCTGGAGTCCTCGGCGGCCTCACGGCCCTCGGAGTCCTCGGCGACCGCGTGCACCGTGTACTTGGTGGCGGCGGCCAGATGGCTGGACGGCGTCCAGGAGGCGCCGTCGGCGGATATCTCGCCGTCGATCTTCTCGCCCTTGGAGTCCTTGACCTCGACCGTGGTCAGCTTGCCCTTGGCGGCGCCGATCTTGAGGGCGCCACTGGTCTCGACGGACTTCGCGCCGTCCTTGGGCGCGATGGAGACGACGGCCACCGACTGCTTGCTCTGCGCGGAGCCGGAGTCCTTGCCCTTGCCGGGGCCGGTGTCGGCGTCCGTGTTCCCGCCCCCTCCGCCCCCGCACGCGGTGACGGCGGTCAGCACGACGCCCAGCACAAGCGCGGCCGCTCGCCTGCGGCCACGCCCCTTCTTCTCCGCCCCGCGTGCGTCAACCGACGCCCCCGATATCGGTTGCACGTTCACGTCTTCTCTCCCCTCGCCGGGCCCGGTCCCAGGCCCGTCTCCCCTGCGCGTCCCGCGCGTCCGGCGATATTAACCGCAAGATCAGGCCCGTCGGCGGGGTGTGATTGTCACCGTTCAGTCCCAACTGCACCCCGCGCGCCCCGGACCCGACCCGGCCCCCCACCTGGTTACTTCACCGCGCTGCCCGCCTTCCACTCCTTCCAGCCCATATTCCATCCTCCGAGGCCGTTGTCAGGAGCGACCTTTTTGTCATCGCTGTGGACGACCTCGATCACATCTCCGATGAGACTCCGGTCGAAGAACCAGCCCGCGGGAGTGTCCGAACTTCCGCCCTTCACATCCCTCAGACCGACGCAGCCGTGGCTGACGTTGACCTTGCCGGGGGCGTTCGGCGCCCAGTAGTTGCCGTGCAGGAAGGTGCCGGAGTCGGTCAGGCGCATGGCGTGCGGGACGTCCGGGATGTCGTACTCGCCGCCGAAGCCGACCGTGCGGCTGTTCATACGGGTGACCTCGAGCATCTCGGAGACGACCATCTTCCCGTTGTACGTCGTCGTCCTGGGCGCCCCCGCCGTGATGGGCACGGTCGCGAGCAGCTCGCCTTCCCGCCGCACCTCCATGGTGTGCTCGGCCGCGTCCACCAGGGAGACCTGGCTGCGGCCGACGGTGAAGGAGAACGTCTTGTACTGCAATCCGTAGACCCCGGGCGCCCCTTCGACGTCCCGCAGCCGCAGCGCGACGGTGACCTGCGTGCCGGGCTTCCAGTAGTGCCGGGGGCGGAAGTCGAGGCGGCCCTTGCCGAACCAGTGGGGGCGGATCTCGACGGGGGGCTTGGCGGTGACGTGGACGGCGCGTTCCACGGCGGCGCGGTTCTCGATCTCCCGGTTGAACTCCAGGGAGACGATCATTCCGGTGCCGACCGTGGAGCGGTTCTCGGGGCTGACGTATCCGATGAAGCGCTCGTCGGGGACGTATGTGGTGAAGGTGGTGTGGCGGGCGGATCGCCGCCCGTGCCCGTCGAGGGCGACGGCGTCGACGGTGTACTTCGCGGCGAGCGCGAGCCGTGCCTCGTCGGGCTCCCAGCGCAGACCGTCCTCGGAGATGTGGCCGGGCACCGGGGTGTCCTGTGCGTCCCGCGACTTGACGACCTTCACCGACTCAAGGCGTCCGCTGGGCACCCGGATGCGCAGCTTGCCGTCCTGCTGGACGCCCTCGCTGCCGTCGTCCGGAAAGACGCGGATGACGTCCTCGGGTGCGGGGGGCTTGCCGAGCCCGCCGAGATCGATACCGGCCTCGCCCGAGGTGCAGCCGGCCAGCAGCCCGGCCCATGTCAGTACGGCGGCCAGTGCGGCCCCTGCGCGCCGAGCGCGCCCTTGTACGTGCCTCACAGGGGGCCCAACGACGGGGCCGCCGTGGGGAAACGTGAGTGCGACGCGCTCCGCTGGACAAGCCGTGGTGGATCCGCGGCCCGGTGGGGCCGGTCGCGGCCACGCGGCGGAGTCGCATGTCGTTACGGCCCCGCTCCCCTCGGGGGCGCGGGTCGGTTGGCCAACCGTTGGGCAGAACAGTGGGGAGGACGACGCGACGGGGAGCCGCGGCCGCGACTGAGCCGTAGGGGCGCGGCACCGTCGAGTGGCCGAGCGCGCGGAGGCCCGAAGGGCTGAGCACGGTCGGTCGCTCGACGGTGCCGAAAAGCGCCCCGGAGGTGAAAGAGCCGGAAAGAGTCGCCGCCGTGCGCCCTTTTTGTCGTCGTTCCGCGAGCCGTGGGAGGCCCAGTGTCGAGCGCAGCCGAGCAGAAGGCGGTGGCCGAGGAGCAGCTGCCGGCCGCCGTCGTCAATGGTGCGCGGCGGGCCGCGCCGCCGCCGGCCGTGCCCGTGTGGCCCGGTGCGCCGATGCCGCTGGGAGCCCGGTTCAGGGTGGGTCCGGACGGCGTCGCGGGCACCAACTTCGCACTGTGGGCGGGCGGGGCCGAGGGGGTCGAGCTGTGCCTCTTCGACGAGCGCGGCAAGGAGACCCGGGCCCGGCTGACCGAGCTGACGCATGAGATCTGGCACGGCTTCGTGCCGGGGGTCATGCCCGGGCAGCGGTACGGCTACCGCGTGCACGGCCGCTGGGACCCCTGGACCGGCGGCCGCTGGAATCCGGCGAAGCTCCTCCTCGACCCGTACGCCCGCGCCGTGGACGGTGACTTCAGCCTGCCGCCCGAGACGTACGGGCATGTCCGTGACTGGCCGCAGCAGCAGGTCGCCGACACCGTGCGCGACGACCGGGACTCGGCGCCGTTCGTCCCGAAGGGGGTGGTCGTCCACGATGACGACGACTGGGCGGACGACCGCCGGCCGAAGACGCCGTGGGCGGACTCGGTGATCTACGAGCTGCACGTGCGGGGCTTCACGAAACTGCACCCCGGGATACCGGAGGAACTGCGCGGCACCTACGCCGGTCTCGCGCACCCGGCCGCCGTCGAGCACCTGGTGAAGCTGGGCGTGACGGCGGTGGAGCTGCTCCCGGTCCATCAATTCGCCCACGAGGACCACCTGTTGCGGCGGGGCCTCAAGAACTACTGGGGCTACAACTCCATCGGCTACTTCGCCCCGCACGCCGCGTACGCCGCTTCCGGTACGACGGGTCAGCAGGTCGGCGAGTTCAAGCGGATGGTGCGCGCGCTGCACTCGGCCGGGATCGAGGTCATCCTCGACGTGGTCTACAACCACACGGCGGAGGCGGGCGAGCTGGGCCCGACACTGTCGTTGAAGGGCATCGACAACCGGGGGTACTACCGGCTGCAGTCGGACGCGCGGCGGTACGCGGACTACACGGGGTGCGGGAACACGCTGCACGTGGTGCAGCCGCATGTACTGAGGCTCATCACGGATTCCTTGAGGTACTGGGTCACCGAGATGGGCGTCGACGGCTTCCGCTTCGACCTCGCGGCCGCGCTGGCCCGTTCCATGCACGACGTCGACATGCTGTCCCCGTTCCTCGCGGTGATCGCCCAGGACCCGGTGCTGCGGCGCGTGAAGCTGATCGCCGAGCCCTGGGACGTCGGCTCGGGCGGCTACCAGGTCGGCGCCTTCCCGCCCCTGTGGACGGAGTGGAACGACCGTTACCGCAATGCCGTACGGGACTTCTGGCGGGGCGCGCTGCCGGACGTACGGGACCTGGGGTACCGCCTGTCGGGGTCCAGCGATCTCTACGCCTGGGGCGGTCGCCGCCCGTACGCCTCGGTCAACTTCGTGACGGCGCACGACGGTTTCACGCTGCGGGACATGGTGTCCTACGAGCGCAAGCACAACGAGGCGAACGGCGAGGGCAACCGGGACGGCTCGGACGACAACCGGTCCTGGAACTGCGGGGCGGAGGGCGAGACCGACGACGAGCGGGTACGGGGGCTCAGGCGCCGTCAGCTGCGGAATCTGCTGACGACGCTGCTGCTGTCGACGGGTGTGCCGATGCTGGTCGCGGGCGACGAGTCGGGGCGCACCCAGCGCGGCAACAACAACGCGTACTGCCAGGACAACGAGATCAGCTGGCTGGACTGGGAGTTGCTGGAACAGCCCGGCTGGAAGGCCTTGTTCGACCTCACGTCGAGGCTCATCGCACTGCGCCACCGGCACCCGGTGCTCCGCCGCCGGGCCTTCTTCTCCGGGCGGGCGCACTCGGCGGACGGAATACGGGACCTCGCCTGGTTCACGGCCCAGGGCACCGAGATGACGGAACGGGACTGGTACGCACCGGCCGCCACCCTCGGCATGTACCTCTCCGGCCGTGACATACCGGGCCGCGACGAGCGGGGCGCCCCGATCCTCGACGACAGCTTCCTCGCCGTCCTGCACGCCGGGGACCGCCCGGCGAGCTTCGTCCTGCCGGGACCGCCGTGGGCGGAACGGTACGAGGTGGTGGTGGACACGTCCCGGGAGGAGCAGGGGGCGGCGCCCGGGGTGGTGCATCGGGCGGGGGCGGCTGTCACGGTGCCGGCTCGGGCGGTGTTGTTGTTGCGGGTGGAGGCGTGACATTGCGGGCCCGTGAACAGCTCATGTGATCCCTGGCCAATACACGGACCCGGTGATCAGACTCAACCGCGTGTCTGTGATGTCCCGCCGTGCCTTCGGTGGTCTCGTCGGTGGCGGTGCCGTGACCGCCGTCGCCGATACGGCCACCGCCGCCGAGGCCGCCTCCGCCGCCGAGCGCCCCTTCTCGGCCCGCGCCGGAGCCGCCGCCGGCCGCCGCCCCGACATCCTCGTCATCCTCGGTGACGACCTCGGCTGGGCCGATCTGTCCTCGTACGGCGCCCCGCACATCAGGACGCCGCACCTGGACCGGCCGGCCCGGCAGGGTGTGCGGTTCACGGACGCGTACTCGGGGTCGGCGACCTGCTCGCCGACGCGGTTCAGTCTGTACACCGGGCGGTATCCCGGCCGTACGCCGGGCGGGCCGGCCGAGCCGATCGCCAACAGGACGCAGGGCCTCGACCCGAACCACCCCACCCTTGCCTCCCTGCTGAAGAAGGCGGGTTACGCCACCACCCTGATCGGCAAGTGGCACTGCGGCCCGCTGCCCGACCACAGCCCCACCACGTCGGGCTGGGACGAGTTCTTCGGCAACCACGGTGGCGCCCTGGAGTACTTCTCCAAGCTCGGCCAGTTCGGCGAATACGACCTCTACGAGGGCGACGCCACCTACAAGGACCTGCGCTACTACACGGAGATCCTGACCGAGCGGGCCGCCGAGTACGTCGGCCGCAGGCACGACCGGCCGTGGCTGCTGAACCTCAACTTCACGACCCCGCACTGGCCCTGGCTCGCGGAGGGCGACGAGGAGACCGGCGCCGAGATCGAGGCGAGGATCCGCGCCGCCAAGTCCCAGGCCGAGGTGTTCGCCGCGCTCACCCACCACGACGGCGGCTCGGTCGAGAAGTACACGGAGATGGTGGAGTCCCTGGACGCCGCCGTCGGCGAGCAGGGTCGCCGTCCAGTCGGGGGAGAAGTTGGGTTCGTGGCTGACCTGGTGGCCGTCGATTCGGGCGGGGAGTTCGGCGGCGCCCGGAGCGCGACCTGTTCTGGCGGGTGCGGGCCAACCGGGCGCTCAGGCGCGGCGACTGGAAGTACTACCAGGACGCCGACCGGACGGACCACCTCTACAACCTGGCCGCCGACGCCCGCGAACAGGCCGATCTCGCCCCGGACGAGCCGGAGTTGCTGGCCGAGCTGAAGGCTGCGTGGGAGAACAAGGCCGCCACGCTGCTGCCGTATCCCGGCTAGCCCAGAATCCCCCGCTGGTACGCCGTCGCGACCGCCGCCGCGCGGTCGTTGACGCCCAACTTGGCGTACAGGTGGGTGAGATGGGTCTTCACGGTCGCCTCGCTGATGAACAGCTCGCGGGCGATCTCGCGATTGGACGTGCCCTTGGCGACGAGTGCCAGCACTTCGCGCTCGCGTGCGGAGAGCGGCTCGTTGCCAGGGGTGCCTGGGCTGCGGACCGCCGAGATCAGGCGGGTGGCGACGGCGGGTGACAGCACCGTGCGGCCGGCCGCCGCCGCGCGGACAGCCGTGAACAGCTCGTCTCTCGGGGCGTCCTTGAGCAGATAGCCCGTCGCGCCGGCCTCGATGGCGGGCAGGGTGTCGGAGTCGGTGTCGTACGTCGTCAGCACCAGGACCCTGGCGCGGGCGCCGCGGCGGGTCAGCTCCCGGATGGCGTCGACTCCCCCGCCGCCCGGCATGCGCAGGTCCATCAGGATCACGTCGGGGTCGAGGGCGGCGGCCTTCTCCAGCGCCTCGACGCCGTTGGACGCCTCGCCCAGGACCGTGAACCCGGGGGCGTTCTCGAACATGCCGCGCAGACCGTCCCGTACGACGGGATGGTCATCGACGATCAGCAGTGTGACCTCTTCTTCAGTCATGGCGGACCAAAGGTACGCGAGCCGACAGCGCGGTGCCGTGGCCCGGCTCGGACTCGACCGTGAGGGAGCCGGCGATGCGTTCGGCGCGGGCGCGCATGCCGTCGAGGCCGAAGCCGCCGGCGTGGGTGCGGGCGGGGACGGCGCGGGGGTCGAAGCCCTGGCCGTCGTCGCGGATGTCGAGGAGGACCTCGTCGCCGGCGAAGCTGAGGGTCACGCCGAGACGGGTGGCGCGGGCGTGGCGGGCGGCGTTGGAGAGGGCCTCCTGGACGATCCTCAGCAGGGTCGCCGCGACCTCCTCGTGCAGTTGCTCCGAAGGGCCGGTGACGGTGAACTCGGCGCGTACGCCGGTCTGTTCGCCCCATTCGGCGACCGTCTTCTTCAGCGCCTCCGGCAGTCCGGCGTTCTCCAGGGCCACCGGGGCGAGGTTGTGCACCGAGCGGCGGGCCTCGCCGAGGCTGTGGCGGGCCAGGTCGGAGGCGCGGGCCAGGTGGGTGCGGGCGACGTCCAGGTCGGGGGCGTTCGCGACGACCTGGAGCTGGGCGATGATGCCGGTCAGGCCCTGGGCGATGGTGTCGTGGATCTCGGCGGCCAGGCGCCGGCGCTCGTCGGCGACGCCCGCTTCCCGTGCCTGGACGAGGAGTTGGGCGTGGAGGGCGGCGTTCTCGTCGAGCGCCTGCTGCAACGCCGTGTTGGTGCGTTCGAGTTCGGTGATGGTGACGGCGCGGTCGCGGGAGCGTTGTTCCTCCTGCTTGGCGAAGTGGCCGACCATCATCAGCAGGGTGCTGTTCACGATGAACATCACACCGAACAGCACCCACTGGACCCAGCTGTGGAACGGGAACCCGCCGGCCTGCGAACCCGCGATCGCGACGGCGTGGGCGCAGAGGCCGAGCCGCTGTCCGCGCCGGCTGGCAATCAGTTCGTCGCTGTCGAAGTAGCCGGTGGACGCGTAGAACGCGAAGAACGGGTTGATCCAGGTCAGCCCGAAGGACACCGCCCAGCGCAGCGTGTAGACGACGGCTCCGCCGCGGGAGGGGGTCCGGGGGCCGTGGCGCGGGCCGAGCCGGAGCTGGAGCCCGATCGCGGCGGCGACGAGAGCCCCGCCCGCGTACCACTGGGCAGGACTCTCGATCAGTTCGTGCGAGGCGAGCGAGAGGACGGTGGAGACGAGGAGCAGCCCGTAGGGGCCCCAGCTGTGGAACTGGTCCTGGCGCCGGTCGATCTGCGCGTACGACACGGTCATCTCCTCAGTCTGCACGGCGACTCCCCTACTCCCACCGGAACCAGCGCGACGCGGCGGCGGTGAGCAGCAGAGTCCAGGCCACCAGGACGACCAGGTGGGTCAGGCCCGGCCAGTCGCCTGCCGCCGCCTGATCGAGGGCCTGGGCGGCCGCGCCGAACGGGGTCCAGCCGACGACCTCGGCCAGCACGTCCGGCATGGCCTGCACCGGCAGCCACACGCCCGTGCAGAACATCGCCGGGAAGAACACCGCCGACCCGATCGCCGCCGCGATCTTCGTCGTACGGGACAGCGCGCAGATCACGGCGCCGAGCGCGAGGACGGCGAGCCCGGCCAGGACGAGGGCGAGGGCGTATCCGAAGGGCTGCTCGGGCAGTCGTACGGCGAAGACGAGACGGCCGACGAGGAGGGCGGCCAGGGCCGATGCCAGGGCCGCTGCGGCGTAGACCACCAGCTGTGCGGAGAGCAGTGCGGCGGGGCGGACCGGGGTGGCGGACATGCGGCGCAGGATGCCCTGTTCGCGGTAGCCGGTGAGAGTCTGGGGCATGGCCTGGATGCCGCCCACGATCAGTCCGAGCAGCACCGCCACGGGGACGTAGACGTCGATGGTCCTGAGGCCCCCGAGGTTCTCCTCGTGTTCGCGGAAACCCGGGATCGAGCCGAGGATCACCAGCAGCAGGGTCGGGAAGGCGAGCATCCAGAACAGGGCGCCGGGTTCGCGGCGCAGGAGGCGGAGCTCGGTCTTCAGCACGGCGGTGTTCATGCCGCGGTCTCCTTGGTCTCGGTATCGGTATCGGTATCGGTCTCGGTCTTCGTCTCGGTGAGGTCGAGGAACGCGTCGTCCAACGTGGCGTCGGTGACCCTGAGTTGGTGGGCGGTGACGTGGGTGCGGGCGAGGAGGGTGAGGACGGCGTCGACGGTCTCGTCGGTGCCGGACAGGGTGATACGGCCGTCCTTGTGCTCGATCGAGGCGAGTGCGGGAAGGGTGTTCAGGTCGCGCTCGTCCAGCTGGGCGGACGGCGTGAAGCTGATGACGGTCGCGCCCGCCGAGCGGCGGATCAGACCGGCCGGGGTGTCCAGGGCGGCGATCCGGCCCTTGTCGATGACCGCGATCCGGTCGCAGAGGCGCTGGGCCTCCTCCATGAAGTGGGTGACGAGAAGGACGGTGACGCCGTTCGCCCGGACGTCCTCGATGAGCTCCCAGGTGTCGCGACGGGCGCGGGGGTCGAGGCCGGTGGTCAGCTCGTCCAGGACGACGACCCTGGGGTTGCCGATGAGCGCGAGCGCGATGAACAGGCGCTGCTTCTGGCCGCCGGAGAGCTTCGCGAACCGGGTGGTCAGCTTGCCGGTGAGGCCGAGGCGCTCGGCGAGGGGGCGCCAGTCGGCGGGCTTGTCGTAGAAGGCGGCGTACAGCTCCAGGGCCTCGCGGACGGTGAGCTTGGGCTGGAGCTCGCTCTCCTGGAGCTGGGCGCCGAGGACGCGGGCGACCTTCTCGTGGTCGGCGACCGGGTCGAGGCCGGTGACGCGGACGCGGCCGGAGTCGGGGACGCGCAGGCCCTCGACGCACTCGACGGTGGTGGTCTTGCCGGCTCCGTTCGGGCCGAGGACGCCGAAGATCTCGCCTTCCTCGACCGCGAAGGAGACACCGTCCACGGCGGGCCTGCCGCCGTAGGACTTGCGCAGTGCGGTGACTTCGATGACGGACATGGCTTCAGCGTCGCGGTGGGCGGGGTGCGCGCACATCGGCCGTCGCGCTCGAAGCGGCATCAGCCGATCGGTTGATGCGGGAGTACGACCGGGCCGGGCCGGTACCCGCTGCTGTGCGGTTGCTGCTGTGCGGCGGGTCGAACGCGCAGGTCGTAGGTCCAGCGGCCGAACCAGGTCCGGCCAAAACTCGGTGGGCGTTGTCAGTGGCGGTCCGTAGGCTCGCTGCTGATGTCCTCGACACGTGCAACCACCAAGGATCGTTCCGCCGTCCGTACTCTGCTGCGGCTGTGGCCGTATGTCCGGCCCGTCCGGGCGCGGCTGTTCACCGCCGCGTTCGTGGCGATCGTCGCGTCCTGTGTGGGACTGGTGATCCCGCTCGTCCTCAAGTGGATGGTGGACGGGCCGATCGCCGGTCAGGACCCCGCGGGGGTGTGGCTCGGGGCGCTGTTCCTGCTGTTGCTCGGGCTGACGGAAGCTGTGTTGTTCGGGTTGCGGCGGTGGCTGGTGGCTCGGCCGCTCTCGCATGTCGAGGCGGAGATGCGGGCGGATCTCTACCGGCATCTGCAGCGGCTGCCGGTGTCCTTCCATGACCGGTGGGCGTCCGGGCAGTTGCTCTCCCGGGGCACGACCGACCTGATGCTGGTGCGGATGTTCCTCGCGTTCCCGTTGACGTTTCTGCTGGTCAACGGGGTCACGATCCTCGTCGGTGTGATCATCATGCTGCTCCAGGACTGGACGCTGGGGCTGGTGATCCTGGGGCCTGCCATCCCTGTGATCGTCACCTGTGTGCTCTTCGAGCGGCGGTACTTCCATGTGGCGCGGCTCGCTCAGGACCAGGTCGGGGATCTGACCACGGTCGTCGAGGAGAGCGTGCTCGGGATCCGGATCATCAAGGGGTTCGGGCGGCACCGGAGTCAGGCGCGGGCGTTCCGGGAGCTGTCGCGGACGCTGCGCGGGACGGAGCTGCGCAAGGCCCGGCTGCTGGCGTCGATCTGGGGTGTCATCGTGACGCTGCCGGAGATCGCCATCGGGGCGGCGCTGGTCCTGGGGTGTGTGCAGGTGGCCGACGGTGACCTGTCCGCGGGGACGCTGGTGGCGTTCCTGTCCACGGCTCTGGCGCTGCGGTGGCCCATCGACTCGATCGGGTTTCTGCTGGCGATCAGCCAGGACGCGGCCAGTGCGACTCAGCGGTACTTCGAGGTGATGGACGAGGTGCCGGAGGACACGACGGTCGACGTGGCCGACGGCGCCGGTGAGGACAGCGGGCTGCGGTTCGACGGGGTCGTGTTCCGGTATCCCGATGCCCCCCTCGACTCGGTCCCCGTCCTCGAGCGCATAGACCTCCACATCCGCCCCGGCGAGTCCATGGCCCTCGTCGGTGCCACCGGCAGCGGCAAGACCACGCTCACCGCGCTGGTCCCCCGGCTGCACGAGATCACGGACGGGCGGATCACCCTCGACGGCGCGGACATCACCGCGATGTCCCGTGAGGAGCTGCGCTCCAAGGTGGCCGTCGCCTTCGAGGAGCCCACGCTGTTCTCGGCGACCGTCGGTGAGAACGTGCTGATGGGCGACGAGGGCGGAGATCTGGACCGGGCCCTCGGCGTGGCCCAGGCCGACTTCGTGCACGCCCTGCCCCAGGGCACCGCCACCCAGGTCGGGGAGCAGGGGCTCAGTCTCTCCGGTGGGCAGCGGCAGCGGCTCGCTCTCGCGCGGGCGGTGGTGGGGCGGCCCCGGTTCCTGGTGCTGGACGATCCGCTGTCCGCCCTCGACGTGCACACGGAGGCCGCGGTCGAGGCCGCCCTGCGCGACGTGCTCGCCGAGACCACCGCCCTCATCGTGGCGCACCGCCCGTCGACCGTGCTGCTCGCCGACCGGGTCGCCCTGCTGTCCGGCGGCCGTATCGCCGCCGTCGGCACCCATCAGGAACTGCTGCGCACGAACGCCGAGTACGCCCATCTCATGGCAGGGGCCGGGGAAACGGAGGACGACCGATGACGGCGCCGACGAAGGCCGCGCCCGCCACCGCCGACGAGGAACCGGACGTCCGGAAGGGCTCCGGCAAGGGTGACCCCTTCGACCGGGACGCCCTGCCCACGCCACCGCGCGCGACCGCCGGCCTCCTGCGCTCCCTGCTCGCGCCGATGAAGGGCCGGGCGATCGGCACCGCGCTGCTTCTGCTGCTCCAGCAGGCGGCGGTGCAGGCCGGCCCGCTGCTGGTGGCGTACGCGATCGACCGTGCCGTACCGGCGTTCCGGGACGACCGGCACGGGCCGCTGATCGCCGTGGCCGTCGGCTATCTGCTGTGCGCGCTGGCCGCGGGCGGCCTCCAGTACGCCTTCATCCTCGCCTCGGCCCGGGTCAACCAGGATGTGCTGCTCGATCTGCGCGGCCGGATCTTCCGCCACGCCCAGGCCCTCAGCGTGGACTTCCACGAGCGCTACACATCGGGCCGGCTGATCTCCCGTTCCACCGCGGACGTCGAGTCCCTGCGCGAACTCCTCAGCGAGGGGCTGCAGGAGCTGGTGACGGTCATCCTGTCCTTCGTCTACATCTCGGCGATGCTGCTCTGGCTCGACCTGGGCCTCGGCGCGGTCGCGGTGGCGTCCTTCGTGCCGCTCTACCTCCTCGTACGGGTCTACCAGCGGCGCGCGGGAGAGGTGTACACCCGCCGGTCCACGGCCATCGCCGCCGTCATCGTGAAGTTCGTCGAGACGATGAACGGCATCCGCCCGGTGCGGGCGTTCCGGCGCGAGTCGGCCAACGACGCCGACTTCGCCGTGCTCAACAAGCGCCACGAGCGCACCAACGGCGACGCGCTGCTGGAGATGGCCCGCTATGTCGTCGGCTCCCGTCTCGTGGCCAACACCGCCGTCGCGCTGATCGTGCTGTGGGGTGCCCACCGGGTCGCGGGCGGCACGCTGGAGCTCGGTGTGCTGGCCGCGGCGGTGCTGTATCTGCGGCGGCTGTACGACCCGATCGACCGGCTCGGGATGTTCCTCAACTCGTACCAGTCGGCGGCGGCCTCCCTGGAGAAGATCGCGGGCCTGCTCGCGCAGACACCGTCCGTGCCCGAGCCCGCAACGCCCCTGCAGCTGCCGCCTCTCGAGTCGGAGCACCCGGGTCGCGAGGTCGTCTTCGACGGTGTCCGCTTCGCCTACCGCACCGGCGGCGAGGTCCTGCCGCGCTTCGACCTCACCCTCCCCGCCGGACAGACGGTCGCGGTCGTCGGCTCGACCGGCGCGGGCAAGTCGACGCTGGCCAAGCTCCTCGCCCGCTTCTACGACCCCTCCGAGGGCCGTGTCCTCCTCGACGGGGTCGACCTGCGCGACCTGACCGTGCCCGAGCTGCGCCGCGGGGTCGTCATGGTGACCCAGGAGGCCTTCCTCTTCTCCGGCACGGTCGCCGACAACATCGCCATCGGCCGGCCCGACGCCACCCGCGAGGAGATCGAGCGCGCCGCGAAGGCGATCGGCGCCCACGAGTTCATCACCGCCCTGCCGGACGGCTACGACACGGACGTACGCAAGCGGGGTGGCCGTATCTCGGCCGGCCAGCGCCAACTGGTCGCCTTTGCGCGGGCGTTGCTCGCCGACCCGGCGGTGCTCATCCTCGACGAGGCGACCAGCTCGCTTGACATCCCGGGTGAACGGGCCGTGCAGCGCGCGATGTCGACGGTCCTGCACGGCCGTACGGCGGTGGTGATCGCCCATCGCCTCTCCACGGTCGAGATCGCGGACCGGGTGCTGGTGATGGAGCACGGCCGGATCGTCGAGGACGGCACGCCCGCCGAACTCATCGCGGGAACGGGCAGGTTCGCGGAACTTCACCGGGCCTGGCGGGACAGTCTGGCGTAAGGAATCGGGGGAACGACAGGTGATCGACGCGTACGAGGATCCCGGCACGCCCGACATCCGCGGCGGCTGGTGGTACCTGTGGTGGCTGGTGCGCCGCCAGCCGGGCCGGTGCGCCCTCGGCTCGCTGATCGCCAGTGTCTGGATGGTGCTGCTGGCCGCGACGCCGTACCTGATGGCGAAGGCGATCGACGAGGGCCTGGAGCCGGGCCGCATGGGCGCGCTCGTGGGCTGGTCCGCCGTCCTCTTCGCGGTGGGTTCGTTCAACGCGTGGCTGAGCATCATGCGGCACCGCACGATGACCCGGGTGCGGATGGACGCCAACTTCCGCACGGTGAAGGTGGTCGTGGGCCACGCGGTCCGGCTCGGCTCCGCGCTGTCGCGCCGGGCGGGGACCGGTGAGGTCGTCACGATCGGCGTGGGCGACGTCCAGACCATCGCGCAGGCGCTGACCGTGGTCGGCCCGGGCTTCGGAGCCGTCATCGCCTATCTGGTGATCGCCGGCCTGCTGGTGTCGGTCTCCCCGCTGATCGCGGCGGTGGTCCTGCTGGGCATCCCGGCCATCGTCGTCCTCGTCGGCCCGCTCCTCACCCGCCTCCAGGGCACCGAGACCGAGTACCGCGAACGCCAGGGCGTCCTCACCGCCCGGATCGCCGACCTCGCGGGCGGCCTCCGCGTCCTCAACGGCCTGGGCGGCAAGAACCTGGTGGCGGACGCCTTCCGGCGCGACTCCCAGCACCTGCGCGCCCAGGGCTACCGCGTGGGCGCGGTCACCAGCTGGGTCCAGGCCCTCGGCGTGGGCCTGCCCACCCTGTTCCTAGCGGTGGTGACCTGGCTGGCGGCGCGGCTGGCCGCCCAAGGGCACATCACCATCGGTGAGTTGGTCTCGGTCTACGGCTATGTGGCGGTCCTGATCGGCCCGGTGGCCTTCTGGGTCGAGTGCGGTTACATGCTGAGCCGTGGGGTCGTGGCCGCGCGCAGGGTCGTACGCCTCCTGCACCTGGAGCCGATGGAGGACAAGGGCACGAGACCCGCTCCCGCCGAACCGTCGGTACTCCACGACCCCGAGTCGGGCGTGAGGATACGACCGGGCCGCCTGACTGCACTGGCCGGCGCGCATCCGGCGGAGACGGCGACAGTGATCGACCGCCTCGGCAGATACACCCCGTCAAGAACGACATGGGGCGAAGTCCCGCTGGACGAGATCCCGTTGAAGGAGATCCGCGCCCGCATTCTGGTGGCGGACCACGAGGCAGACCTCTTCGCAGACACGTTGCGCAATGTCATCGAACCACCCGCACACGCTGTACGACCTTCCGTGGCACCCCAGGACGCGCACCTCACCCAAGCCCTCCACGCAGCCGTCGCGGACGACATAGTCCAGGCCCTCCCGGGCGGCCTGGACTCCCCCATCGACGCCCAGGCCCGCAACCTCTCCGGCGGCCAGCGCCAACGCATCCGCCTGGCAAGAGCCCTCGCCGCCAACCCCGAGATCCTCCTCGCCGTGGAACCCACCTCCGCCCTGGACGCCCACACGGAGGCCCGCGTCGCCGACCGGCTCCGCACCGCCCGCAGCGGCCGTACCACCGTCGTCACCACCACCTCCCCCCTCGTCCTGGACCGGACGGACACCGTCGTCTACCTGGTCGACGGAAAGGTCGCCGCCACCGGAACCCACCAGGAGCTTCTCGACACCACCCCCGGCTACCGAGAACTCGTCGCGAGGGACACCGACTCCGAGGAGGCCGTACGGTGACGACGTCCGGACACCTGCCCGTCGCCGAACCCGCGGACGTCCGCAAGGCGTCCCTCCGTCTGACCCGAGCGGACGCCCGGGCGTTCACCACCGCCCTCGCCCTCAACTCCCTGGCCGCGGTCGCGGGTCTCGGCGGTCCCTGGCTGCTCGGAAAGATCATCGACGAGGTGCGCGCCGGCGGCGGAGTGGGCGTGGTGGACCGGCTGGCCCTCGCCCTGCTGCTCTGCTCCCTCGCCGAACTCCTCCTCGCCCGCTGGGCCCGCTATGTGGGCCACCGCTTCGGCGAACGCACCCTCGCCCGGGTCCGCGAGGAGTTCGTGGACCGCACCCTCGCCCTGCCCGCGTCGGTGGTGGAACGCGCGGGTACCGGCGACCTCACCGCCCGCGGCACCGCCGACGTGGCCACGGTCGGCCAGACACTCCGCGACGCGGGCCCCGACCTGTTCATCAACACCGTACGGTCCCTGTTCGCGCTGGTCGCCATCTTCCTGATCGACCCGGTCCTGGGCCTCGTGGGCGTACTCGGCCTCACCCCGATCTGGTTCGCCCTGCGCTGGTATCTGCGCCGCGCGAGGGACGGCTATCTCGCCGAGGGCGCGGCCACCTCGGACGTCGCCGAGATCGTCGCGGCGACGGCGGCAGGCGCCCGTACGGTCGAGGCGCTGCGGCTGGAGGAACGGCGGGTCCGGGCCGGCCGGGACACCATCGAGACGGCCCGCCGCACCCGCTTCCACACCCTCTATCTGCGCAGCGTCTTCTTCCCCTCGGTCGAGGTGTCGTACATCGTCCCCATCGCCGGGATCCTGATCGTCGGCGGACTCCTGCACACGCACGGGACGATGAGCCTGGGCTCGGTCGTGGCGGCCACGCTCCTCTACAACCAGCTGATCAACCCGCTCGACCAGATCCTGGTCCGGGTCGAGCAACTGCAGAGCGCCAGTGCCTCGTTCGCCCGGGTGGAGGGGCTGGCGCGCGCCCCGCGGGCCACCGGGGCCAGGGCCCTCCGGCCGGCCGGGGACCGCATCGACGTGACCGGGGTGCGCTACTCCTACGGCCGCGGCGGCGAGGTGCTGCACGGGGTCGATCTGACGGTACGGCCCGGGGAGCGGCTCGCGGTCGTGGGTCCGTCCGGTGCCGGGAAGACCACGCTCAGCCGTCTCCTCGCGGGCGTCGACGCGCCCACCGAGGGGACCGTGACCGTCGGCGGGGTGCCCGTCGTCGACCTCGGCCCCGAGCAGCTGCGCCGCCAGGTCGTCCTGGTCACCCAGGAGCACCATGTGTTCCTGGGCACGGTCCGGGACAACCTGCTGATCGCCGAACCCTCGGCGGGGGACGAGGAGTTGTGGTCCGCGCTGGAGGCGGTCGGCGCCGACGCCTGGGTACGGGAGCTGCCCGAGGGGCTGAGCACCGCGCTCGGGGACGGCGGTCACGCCACCGACGGTTCGCAGGCGCAGCAACTCGCCCTCGCCCGGGTCGTGCTGGCGGACCCGCACACGCTGATCCTGGACGAGGCCACGGCGTTGCTCGATCCGACCACGGCCCGGCACACCGAGCGCGCCCTGGCCGCCGTACTGGAGGGCCGTACCGTCATCGCGATCGCGCACCGGCTGCACACCGCGCACGACGCCGACCGGGTGGCCGTCATGGAGGACGGACTGCTCACCGAACTCGGCTCGCACGAGGAGCTGGTGGCGGCGGGCGGGGCGTACGCGGCGCTGTGGCACTCGTGGCACGGGGACCGGCCGTCCTGAGCCTCGGGGCACGGGCCCGGTGTTCTTGACGATCAGGCAAATTGCCCGCATACCGAACATGACCATCCGGGCAACGAACGATTTCCGGCCAACTTCCTGACGCGCCCCTGACAGAAACCGCAAACTCCTGCCACTCTTCCCACGGCCACGACACAGCAACCCCACAGCACCAGCACACAGCTGTGCCGCGGCCGGACTTCCGCACGCGCAATGCCCGTTCTGCCCGGCCGGCCCACCAGCCGCCCGGTCTCCCCCGGCCGCGCGATCCGCGGCCCGCAGACGCAGGAGTCAGTGTTGAGAGAGAGTTCCTCCCACAGACGCACCTCCCACACCCCCCACCGCAAGGCGGCCGCTGTCGCTCTCATCGGTGTTTCCGCCCTGATCGCCGCGGCCGTCCAGACGGGCGCCGCCACCGCAGCACCGGAGAAGGCACCGTCGGCTGCGGGCAAGGTCCTTCCGGGCGCGGAGTCGGTCAAGCTGAGCCCCGCCCAGCGCGCCGAACTGATACGCACGGCGAACGCAGGCAAGGCGGACACGGCCAGGGAACTCGGCCTGGGCGCCAAGGAGAAGCTGGTCGTCCGTGACGTCCTCAAGGACGGCGACGGAACGATCCACACCCGCTACGAGCGCACCTACGACGGTCTGCCCGTCCTCGGCGGCGACCTGGTCGTCGAGTCCACGAAGGCCGACGCGACCGCGGCCGTCGTCAAGGCGACCCGCGCCGCCATCAAGCCGGCCACCACCACGGCCGCCGTCTCCACCGCCAAGGCCAGGACCCAGGCCCTCAAGGCGGCCAAGGCCGAGGACGCCAAGAGCCCCGAGGTCAACCGCGCCCCGCGCAAGGTGATCTGGGCGGCCGACGGCAAGCCGACACTGGCGTACGAGACGGTCGTGGGCGGATTCCAGCACGACGGCACCCCGCAGGAGCTGCACGTCGTCACCGACGCGGCGACCGGCGAGAAGCTGTACGAGTGGGAGGCCATCGAGACCGGCACCGGCAACACGGTGTACTCGGGCACGGTCAACCTCACGACCACGCAGTCGGGTTCGACGTACAACCTCACCGACGGCGCGCGCGGCAACCACAAGACGTACAACCTCAACCGCGGCACCTCCGGCACCGGCACGCTCTTCTCCGGCTCGGACGACGTCTGGGGCAACGGCACCGCCTCGAACCTGGAGTCGGCCGCGGCGGACGCGCACTACGGTGCCGCGCTGACGTGGGACTACTACAAGAACGTGCACGGGCGCAGCGGTATCCGCGGTGACGGCGTCGGGGCGTACTCCCGGGTCCACTACGGCAACAACTACGTCAACGCGTTCTGGTCCGACAGCTGCTTCTGCATGACGTACGGCGACGGCTCGGGCAACGCCAACCCGCTGACGTCGATCGACGTGGCCGCGCACGAGATGACCCACGGGCTCACCTCGAACACGGCCGGGCTCAACTACAGCGGTGAGTCCGGCGGCCTGAACGAGGCGACGTCCGACATCTTCGGCACGACCGTCGAGTTCTACGCCAACAACTCCAACGACGTCGGTGACTACCTCATCGGCGAGGAGATCAACATCAACGGCGACGGCACGCCGCTGCGTTACATGGACCAGCCGAGCAAGGACGGCTCGTCGTACAACAACTGGACGTCCAGCATCGGCAACGCCGACGTGCACTACTCGTCCGGTCCGGCGAACCACTTCTTCTACCTCCTGAGCGAGGGCAGCGGCGCCAAGACCATCAACGGCGTCAGCTACAACTCGCCCACCGCGGACGGGCTTCCGGTCACCGGTATCGGCCGCGACAAGGCGGAGAAGATCTGGTTCCGCGCGCTGACCACCAAGTTCACCTCCACCACCAACTACGCGGGCGCCCGTACCGGCACCCTCGCGGCGGCCGGTGAGCTGTACGGCACGACGAGCGCCGAGTACACGGCGGTCGCCAACGCCTGGGCCGGTGTGGCGGTCGGTTCGCGTCCCGGTGGCGGCGGCGGTGGCGGCACCACCTTCGAGAGCGGCACCGACGTGTCGATTCCGGACAACGGCGCCGCGGTGACGTCGTCGATCACGGTCTCCGGCCGGACGGGCAACGCGCCGTCGAACCTCGCGGTGGCGGTCGACATCGTGCACACCTACATCGGTGACCTCCAGGTGCAGTTGGTCGCGCCCGACGGCACGGCGTACACGCTGAAGGCGTACGGCACCGGCGGCAGCACGGACAACCTCAACACCACCTACACGGTGAACGCGTCCTCCGAAGTCGCGAACGGGACCTGGCAGTTGAGGGTCCAGGACAACGCGGCCGTGGACACCGGCTACATCAACAGCTGGTCGCTCACCTTCCCGTAGCCCGGAAGGTGCTGAACGGCTGAACGGCTGAGCGACTGATCGACAGGGCGCCGCCCCGGTGGTTCGACTCCCCGGGGCGGCGCCCTCATGCGGTGTGCGGTCACGCGAGTTCACACGCCCGAAACGTTTACCGGACAGTCGCCTTTCGGCCAACATCACTTGGGGGTCCTGACATGTACGCGCCCTCGGTGTCACTCTTCCCTCACCCGCCGCACAACTTCTCACCTTCCCCACATAAGGAGCTTGTGTGACCCCCCTCTACGCGCGTCACAAGCGCACCACTCTGGCCATCGCCACCGCTGTCGCGGCCGGAGCCCTGCTGACCACCGGTCTGACCACCGGCAGCGCCGCAGCCCAGACCCCGGCGGACAGCGCCGGCACCAGCACCGGCGCCAAGCCCCTGGCCGCCCCCACCACGCTCGCGCCGGCCGCGCGTGCCGCGCTGATCAAGCAGCAGCAGAGCGCCGCGAGCGACACCGCCCAGGAGATAGGCCTCGGCGCCAAGGAGAAGCTGGTCGTCCGCGACGTCATCAAGGACGCCGACGGCACCGTGCACACCCGCTACGAGCGCACCTACGCGGGCCTGCCGGTCCTCGGCGGCGACCTCGTCGTCCACGAGTCGAAGTCGGGCACCACGCAGGGCGTCACCAAGGCGACGAAGCAGACCATCAAGGTCGCCTCGCTGAAGCCGACGCTTGCTGTGGCCAAGGCCGAGAAGCAGGCGCTGACCCTCGCCAAGGCGGCCGGCTCGGAGAAGACCGAGGCCTCCGAGGCTCCCCGCAAGGTGATCTGGGCGGGCAACGGCTCCAAGCCGACCCTCGCCTACGAGACCGTCGTCGGCGGCCTCCAGGAGGACGGCACCCCCAACGAACTGCACGTCATCACCGACGCGGCCACCGGCGAGAAGCTCTACGAGTACCAGGGCATCGAGACCGGCACCGGCAAGAGCGTCTACTCCGGCACGGTGACGCTCGGCACGTTCCTCTCCGGCTCGACGTACCAGCTGTACGACACCTCGCGCGGCGGCCACAAGACGTACAACAAGGCCCGCAGCACCAGCTCCTCGGCCGGCACGCTCTTCACCGACGCGGACGACACCTGGGGCACCGGCGCGGCCTCCAGCTCCTCCAGCGACCAGAGCGCCGCCGTCGACGCCGCCTACGGTGCCCAGACCACCTGGGACTTCTACAAGAACACCTTCGGCCGCCTCGGCATCAAGAACAACAACGTCGCCGCCTACAGCCGCGTCCACTACGGCAACGGGTACGTCAACGCGTTCTGGTCCGACACCTGCTTCTGCATGTCGTACGGCGACGGCGAGGGCAACACCAAGCCCCTGACGTCCCTCGACGTGGCCGGCCACGAGATGACCCACGGCGTCACGTCGAACACCGCGGGCCTCAACTACAGCGGTGAGTCGGGCGGCCTGAACGAGGCCACCTCCGACATCTTCGGCACGGCGGTCGAGTTCTACGCGGCGAACTCGAATGACGTCGGCGACTACTTGATCGGGGAGAAGATCGACATCAACGGGGACGGCACGCCGCTCCGTTACATGGACCAGCCGAGCAAGGACGGCTCGTCGGCCAACTACTGGTCGTCGAACCTGAAGAACCTGGACGTGCACTACTCGTCGGGCCCGGCGAACCACTTCTTCTTCCTGCTGAGCGAGGGCAGCGGCAGCAAGACGATCAACGGGGTGTCGTACAACTCCCCGACGTCCAACGGCTCCACCATCACCGGCATCGGCCGCGTCAAGGCGGTCCAGATCTGGTACAAGGCGCTGACGGAGTACATGACGTCGACGACCACGTACGCGGGCGCCCGCACGGCGACCCTGAGCGCGACGGCGGCCCTGTACGGCTCCGGCAGCACGGAGTACTCGACGGTCGCGGCGGCCTGGTCGGCCGTGAACGTCAGCTAACCCGAGGGGGTTGGCAGAGGGCCGGCAGAGGGCTGGCAGGGGGCGGCACCCGGGACGAAGGCATTCCCGGGTGCCGCCCTACTCTTGTTTCCCATGCCGTCGAAAGAGCCCGCGATCGATCCGTCGAACGACTTCACATACGCCGACGTAGGCGCCACCCGCAAACCGGGCTTCTGCCCACCGGACTTCCACCCCCTCCACGTCCGCACCCGCATCGGCGAGGGCGAGTCCGTCTTCCGCCGCGCCGCCGAAGCGGTCCTCACCTGGGAGATGCACCGGGCGATGGGCGTGGGCATCGACGCGACGGCGGAACGCGCGGCACCGGATGTCGACGTCACGGTGACCCTGGCCGGCGTGATCAAGGCACCGTGCCGCGTGGTGTGGACCGTGGAGGAGCCCCGGCGCGCCGGGTGGGCGTACGGAACGCTTTCCGGCCATCCCGAGTGCGGGGAGGAGGCGTTCGTGGTGGACCGGACCGGGGACGGGACGGTGTGGCTGACGGTGTCCGCGTTCAGCCGGGCCGCGAAGTGGTACGCGAAGGCGGGCGGAGTGGCTACGCGGGGGTTGCAGCATGCGTATGCGCGGCGGTGCGGGGTGGTGTTGCGGAGGTTGAGCGGGGCGGAGGAGGAGTAGTCCGCCAGGGCGTAACCGGGCGCCGCCCAGTCGGAGCGGCCCGATTCGGAGCGGTCAGTGATCAGTGATCAGTGATCCGATGCTGCACGGCTTGCCGCCCCGTCGCCTCGGCGAGCTGCCGTGCCATCTCGGCGACGATGAGATCGGCCGTCTCCAGTGACGGCACATCCTCGACATCGACGTACCACGTACCGAGCAGCTCCCAGGACGCGCTGACGGTCGCAGCGCCGGTGCGGAACGTGAGCACCTCCGAGTCCTCGACGACCTCGCACTCGAACGACCTGGGCCGCAGCACGGCGGCGAGGCTCACACCAAGGGCCGGCCAGTCGTCGCCGTCGGCTGTGCTGATCGTGTACTCGGGCATGGAAGCATCTTCGCACCGGTCCACCGGAGGCGATCAATGGACCTGTCCCTTGCCCCTTACCCGAGGACGGCACCGGCACGGTCTGCGGCTACCGCTCCGTGGCCGAAGTGCCCCGGGCCGCCTCGTTCCTCTCCTCCCTGGACATCCAAGAGGTGACGAGCAAGGCGCCCCAGGTCCTGTCCGAGGTCATCCGCGGAGGCATCCCCAGCGGCTATCTGGAGGGGGCTGATCCACGGTCACCGCATCAACACCCCCGCCCCCTCCACCACATCCTCCGAAGGCACAGCCACCAACCCCAGCTCCGCCCCGGACGCAAGAAGCCGATGCGACGGCAGAATCCGCACCGTGTACCCGAACGGCCCCGTCCGATCCAGCGCAAGCGGCCCCTCGTACACCCACCGCCCCTCAGGATCCGGCCCCCCGACAGGCTTCAGCGGCACAGTCGCACCGTCCGCGATCCGGTCCTCCTCGTCCACCCGCCCCGACACGGCCTGTACCTCGACATCCTCGGGATTCAGCCCACCGAGCCCCACCCGCACCCGGAGCCCGAGCGTCGACCCCAGCTCCGCGGTAGCCGTAGCCACCGACGTCTCCACATGGTCGACAGTCACCGCCGACCAAGACCCCCGCACACGCGCCTTCCACCCCGCCAGCTCCCGCGCCAGATCCGGAGTCATCGCACGGTGGGCATGCGCGGCCGGGGTGTACAGCCGCTCCACGTAGTCCCGGACCATCCGCCCGGCCAGCACCTTCGGCCCCAGCAAGGTCAACGTCTGGCGGACCATCTCGATCCACCGATCCGGCAGCCCACCCTGCCCCCGCTCATAGAACCGGGGCGTCACCCGCTGCTCCAGCAGGTCGTACAGCGCCGCCGCCTCCACATCATCCCGGTGGTCAGGATCCGTCCCCGTACCGTCCGCCGTCGGGATCGCCCACCCGAAGTCCGGCTGGAACCACTCGTCCCACCAACCGTCCAGGACCGACAGGTTGAGGCAGCCGTTCAGTGCCGCCTTCATCCCGCTCGTCCCGCACGCCTCCAGCGGCCGCAGCGGGTTGTTCAGCCAGATGTCGCACCCGGGATACAGCTTCTGCGCCATCGCCATGCCGTAGTCCGGCAGGAACACGATCCGATGCCGCACCCTCGGGTCGTCCGAGAACCGCACCAGCTCCTGCACAAGCCGCTTTCCGCCGTCGTCCGCCGGATGCGCCTTCCCCGCGACCACGATCTGGATGGGCCGCTCAGGGTGCAGCAGCAGGTCCATCAACCGGTCCCGGTCGCGCAGCATCAGCGTCAGCCGCTTGTACGACGGGACCCGGCGCGCGAATCCGATCGTCAGGACGTCCGGGTCAAGCACCCCGTCGATCCACCCCAACTCGGCCGTACCCGCACCCCGTTGGCGCCACGACACCCGCAGCCGCTCCCGCACCTCCGTCACCAGCTGCTCGCGCAGCACCCGCCGCAGTTCCCAGATGTCCTGATCCGGGATCTCCGCCACCGCGTCCCAACGATCCGAACCGCCCACCGTCAGCGCGTCCTCGGTCCGCTGGGCGCCGATCTGCCGGGCCCCGAGCCGGAAGACCTCCGGCGCCACCCACGTCGGGGCATGCACCCCGTTCGTCACGGACGTGATCGGCACCTCGTCGGGGTCGAATCCCGGCCACAAACCCGAGAACATCTCCCGGCTCACATGCCCGTGCAACAGCGAGACACCGTTCGCCCGCTGCCCCAACCTCAGCCCCATCACCGCCATGTTGAACAGATTCGGCTCGCCACCCGGGTACGTCTCCATCCCCAGCTGCAGAATCCGCTCGACGTCGATACGCGGCAACTCCGCGTCCGCGCCGAAGTGTCGGGCCACCAACTCACGGTCGAACCGGTCGATGCCGGCGGGGACGGGCGTGTGGGTCGTGAAGACCGTCCCCGCCCGCACCGCCTCCAGCCCCGCGTCGAAGTCGAGCCCCTGATCGCAGAGTTCGGCGATCCGCTCCAGGCCGAGGAACCCCGCATGCCCCTCGTTCGTGTGGAAGACCTCGGGCGCGGCATGTCCCGTCAGTCGGCAGTACGTCCGTACCGCCCGCACCCCGCCTATCCCCAGCAGCATCTCCTGCAGCAGCCGGTGCTCACTGCCACCGCCGTACAGCCGGTCGGTCACTCCCCGCTCGCCGAGGTCGTTCTCCTCGACGTCCGAGTCGAGCATCAACAGCGGTACCCGGCCCACCTGGGCCAGCCAGATCCGCGCATGCAGCTGCTTGCCGCCGGGCAGGGCCAACGACACCTGTGTCGGCGTGCCGTCCGGCTCCCTCAGCAGGGCCACCGGCAGCTCGTTGGGGTCGAGGACCGGATAGTGCTCCTGCTGCCAGCCGTCCCGGGACAGCGACTGGCGGAAGTAGCCGTGGCGGTAGAGCAGACCCACGCCTATCAGCGGAACGCCCAGGTCACTGGCCGCCTTCAGATGGTCGCCGGCCAGGATTCCCAAACCGCCGGAGTACTGCGGGAGGGCCGCCGTGATGCCGAACTCCGGCGAGAAGTAGGCCACGGCCGCCGGGAGTTCGCCCGTCTGTGTCTGGTACCAGCGGTCGCCGGAGACGTAGTCCTGCAAATCGTCGGCCACGGCCGTCAGGCGGCGCAGGAAGCGGCGGTCCTCCGCCAGCTCCGCAAGGCGCCGGGGCGGCACGTCGCCCAGGAGGCGTACGGGATCACAGCCCGAAGCGGTCCAGCACTCCGGGTCGACGGACTGGAAGAGGTCGCGGGTCTCCGCATGCCAGGACCAGCGCAGGTTGCGCGCCAGGTCGCTCAGGGGGCGGAGCGGCTCGGGGAGTACGGGGCGGACGGTGAAGCGACGGATAGCCTTCATGGGCACTGCCACCTCGTCAGGCGTGCGGAAGCGGACGCACCGCGTTGTGCGTCCCGTCGTCGACATCGACGGTATCGGTGAGACGGCTCCGGAACCACGGCGCGTCAGAACACACATCCGCACACACATCCGCACACGCGAAAGCGCACACGTCAGCACACGCGTCCGCACAAGCGCCTGTCCACGCAGAAGTCCGGAAATCACCGCAACCCTGCCGCACCCTTCACGCGCACCCCATGGCCGATATGGCCGATTCCGCCCCGTAGGCGTCCTTGTGGTGGCTTCACAGCCCACGAGAGGCTGCAAAGTGGCGTACCGGTCACGCCGGTCGACTCCCGGCAAACCAGGACCGCCGTACGCCCAGTTGAGGAGGGGAACTCACACCATGGCACGGACGCGAACCCGGCGTCTGCGCTGGGCGGGGGGCTTGACCGCGGTGACCTGTGCCGCCGCGCTTTCGGCCATCACCCTGCCCGCGCACGCCGTACCGGAGGGGCGGATACTCGGCGCCGATGAACCCGGCGCCGTCAGCGGAAGTTACCTGGTGACGCTCAAGGGCGGAACGAAGGCCCCGTCGACGGCGGGGAAGAGCCTCGCCGACAGGTACGGGGCGAAAATCAGCCACACCTACAGCACGGTCCTCAACGGCTATGCGATCAAGGCCGATGAGAGACAGGCCAAGCTGCTCGCCGCCGACTCCCGTGTGGCGTCGGTCGTCCAGGACACCCGGGTGACGCTGGAGCACACCCAGCAGAACCCGCCGTCCTGGGGGCTCGACCGGATCGACCAGCAGAACCTGCCGCTGGACAAGAGCTACACCTGGCCCGATTCCGCGGGCGCCGGGGTGACGGTCTATGTCATCGACACCGGTATCCGCATCTCGCACAAGGACTTCGGCGGGCGCGCGAGCTACGGCTGGGACTTCGTCGGCAACGACCGGTTCGCCGCCGACGGCAACGGCCACGGCACCCATGTCGCCGGCACCGTCGCGGGCGCCAGGTACGGCGTCGCCAAGAAGGCCGAGCTCGTCGCCGTACGCGTCCTCGACAACTCCGGCTCGGGTACGACGGCCCAGGTCATCGCGGGTATCGACTGGGTCACCAAGCACGCCGAGAAGCCGGCGGTCGCCAATGTGAGCCTCGGCGGCTACCGCAACGCCCAGCTCGACGCCGCCGTACGGAACTCGATCAAGTCGGGGGTCACGTACACGGTCGCGGCGGGCAACGACGGACTGCCGGCGTCCCTCTACTCGCCCGCCGGCGTCAAGCAGGCGATCACCGTCGGCGCGGCCGACAAGAAGGACGCGCGCGCCGACTTCTCCAACTACGGCGCGGCCCTGGACCTGTTCGCCCCCGGCGTCGCCATCACCTCGGCGTCCAACAAGGGAGACAGCGCCAAGGCGACCTACTCGGGTACGTCGATGGCGTCGCCGCACGCGGCGGGGACGGCCGCGCTCTATCTGGCCGACCACCGCAAGTCCACACCCGCGCAGGTCTCCAAGGCACTGGTCGCACTTTCCGCATCCGGCAAAATCTCGGGCCGCGGCCTCGCCTCGCCGAACAAACTTCTGCAGGTCCCGCCCTCGTAAGGGCAGTTCACAGGTACCGGCCCCCTTCATCACGAACGGGGCCGGTCTTGTGTGTAGACATACGCGTGAGTAGTTAACAAAGTGCCGGATTGCCCACCCGAATAGGGTGGGAAGGCTCCTCCGGTACGACCCCCGGCCAGATCACGGGAACACCAGGCAACTCCAGGCACCACCCCGCAGGACCCACCTCCCCACAGCCATCCGCCCACCCACGTTGACGCGGACAGGAGCGGTCATGCCCGCCACGCACCACTCGTCAGCACCCCCGACGACCGGCACCGAGACACCCCCCGAGCGGCATTCGGTCACCCCCGGACCGCCGCCCCCCGAACCACCCGACACGGGCGACGGCATCGGACGCATACCCGTCCTCGACGTGCGCCCGGTCGTCCAGCGCGGACGCCGGCCCGCGAAGGCGGTCACCGGCGAGACCTTCCAGATCTCGGCCACCGTGTTCCGTGAGGGCCATGACGCGGTCGCCGCCAACGTCGTACTGAAGGACCCAGAGGGCCGCGCCGGCCCCTGGACCCCGATGCGCGAACTCGCCCCGGGCACCGACCGCTGGGGCGCCGACGTCACTCCGGACACCGAGGGCCTGTGGAGCTATCTGGTCGAGGCCTGGGGCGACCCAGTCTCGACCTGGCGCCACCACGCCCAGATCAAGATCCCGGCGGGCATGGACACCGACCTGGTCCTGGAGGAGGGCGCACGCCTGTACGAACGGGCCGCCGCCGATGTCCCCAAGGGCGAGGGCCTGCGCAAGGTGCTCCGGACCGCCGTGGAGGCCCTCCGGGACGAGAACCGCCCGGCCACGGCCCGGCTGGCGGCCGCCCTCACCCCCGAGGTGGACGGGGTGCTGGCCCGGTATCCGTTGCGGGAGCTGGTGACCGCGTCGGAGGAACTGCCGCTGCTGGTGGAGCGGGAGCGGGCGCTGTACGGGTCCTGGTACGAGTTCTTCCCGCGCTCCGAGGGCACGCCCGAGCAGCCGCACGGCACCTTCCGCACGGCCGCCCGGCGCTTCGAGGCGATCGCCGAGATGGGCTTCGACGTCGTCTATCTCCCGCCTATTCATCCCATCGGAACCACCTTCCGCAAGGGGCCCAACAACACGCTGTCGGCGACCGCCGAGGATGTCGGGGTGCCGTGGGCGATCGGGTCCCCCGAGGGCGGCCATGACGCGATCCACCCCGATCTGGGGACGCTCGAGGACTTCGACTGGTTCGTGCGCGAGGCCCGCCGGCACGGCCTGGAGATCGCTCTCGACTTCGCCCTGCAGTGCTCGCCGGACCATCCCTGGGTGCACAAACATCCGGAGTGGTTCCATCACCGCCCGGACGGCACCATCGCCTATGCGGAGAACCCGCCGAAGAAGTACCAGGACATCTACCCCGTCGCCTTCGACGCCGACCTGGACGGTCTGATCACCGAGACGCTGCGGGTGCTGCGGCACTGGATGGACCACGGGGTGCGGATCTTCCGGGTGGACAATCCGCACACCAAGCCGGTCATCTTCTGGCAGCGGGTGATCGCGGACATCAACGCCACCGACCCCGATGTGATCTTCCTGGCCGAGGCGTTCACCCGCCCGGCGATGATGCACACCCTCGCGCAGATCGGCTTCCAGCAGTCCTACACGTACTTCACCTGGCGCAACACCAAGGACGAACTCACCGAGTATCTGACACAGCTGTCCGGCGAGGCGGCGGCCTACATGCGGCCCAACTTCTTCGCCAACACCCCCGACATCCTGCACGCCTACCTCCAGCACGGCGGCCGCCCCGCCTTCGAGGTCCGCGCCGTCCTCGCCGCGACCCTCTCCCCGACCTGGGGCATCTACAGCGGCTACGAACTGTGCGAGAACACCCCGCTGCGCGAGGGCAGCGAGGAGTACCTCCACTCGGAGAAATACCAACTCCGCCCCCGCGACTGGGAGAACACCGACTCCATCACACCCCTGATCACCCGCCTCAACCAGATCAGGCGCGCCAGCCCCGCCCTCCAGCAGCTGCGCGACCTCCACTTCCACCACGCGGACCAGGAAGCGGTGATCGCGTACTCGAAGCGGAGCGGCTCGAACACGGTTCTGGTGGTCGCCAACCTCGACCCTCACCACACCCAGGAGGCCACGGTCTCGTTGGACATGCCGCAACTCGGCCTGGAATGGCACGAGTCGGTGCCGGTGCGCGACGAGCTCACCGGCGAGACCTATCACTGGGGCAGGGCGAACTACGTGCGTCTCGAACCGGGCACTCGCCCCGCGCACATCCTCACCGTCCTGCGACCGTCCACCCCGCAGATCGGAGGGTCACCCACAACATGATCGTCAACGAGCCCGTCCAGGACACCTTCGAGGACACCCCCGCCAAGGACCGTGACCCCGACTGGTTCAAACGCGCGGTCTTCTACGAAGTCCTCGTCCGTTCCTTCCAGGACAGCAACGGCGACGGCGTCGGCGACCTCAAGGGCCTCACCGCCAAACTCGACTACCTGCAATGGCTGGGCGTCGACTGCCTGTGGCTGCCACCCTTCTTCAAGTCGCCCCTCCGGGACGGCGGTTACGACGTCTCCGACTACACCGCCGTCCTGCCCGAGTTCGGCGACCTCGCCGACTTCGTCGAGTTCGTCGACGCCGCCCACCAGCGCGGCATGCGCGTCATCATCGACTTCGTCATGAACCACACCAGCGACCAGCACCCGTGGTTCCAGGAGTCACGAAAAGACCCCGACGGCCCCTACGGCGACTACTACGTCTGGGCGGACGACGACAAGCAGTTCCAGGACGCGCGGATCATCTTCGTCGACACCGAGGCCTCCAACTGGACCTTCGACCCGGTCCGCAAGCAGTACTTCTGGCACCGCTTCTTCTCCCACCAGCCGGACCTCAACTACGAGAACCCGGCGGTCCAGGAGGAGATGATCTCCGCGCTGCGGTTCTGGCTGGACCTCGGCATCGACGGCTTCCGCCTCGACGCGGTGCCGTACCTCTACCAGCAGGAGGGCACCAACTGCGAGAACCTCCCGGCGACCCATGAGTTCCTCAAGCGGGTCCGCAAGGAGATCGACGCGCACTACCCGGACACGGTGTTGCTGGCGGAGGCCAATCAGTGGCCCGAGGACGTGGTCGACTACTTCGGCGACTACCGATCCGGCGGCGACGAATGCCACATGGCCTTCCACTTCCCCGTCATGCCCCGCATCTTCATGGCGGTGCGGAGAGAGTCCCGCTACCCGGTCTCCGAAATCCTCGCCAAGACCCCCGCCATCCCGTCGAGCTGCCAGTGGGGCATCTTCCTGCGCAACCACGACGAGCTCACCCTCGAAATGGTCACCGACGAAGAACGCGACTACATGTGGGCCGAATACGCCAAAGACCCCCGCATGCGCGCCAACATCGGCATCCGCCGCCGCCTCGCGCCTCTCCTCGACAACGACCGCAACCAGATCGAGCTGTTCACCGCGCTCCTGCTGTCACTCCCCGGCTCGCCGATCCTCTACTACGGCGACGAGATCGGCATGGGCGACAACATCTGGCTCGGCGACCGCGACGCAGTGCGTACGCCGATGCAGTGGACACCGGATCGCAACGCAGGTTTTTCGTCCTGTGACCCTGGGCGGCTCTATCTGCCGACCATCATGGACCCGGTCTACGGCTACCAGGTCACCAACGTCGAGGCGTCGATGTCGTCGCCCTCCTCGCTGCTGCACTGGACCCGCCGCATGATCGAGATCCGCAAGCAGAACCTGGCGTTCGGGCTCGGCTCGTACACGGAACTCCAGTCGTCCAACCCGGCGGTGATCGCGTTCCTGCGGGAGTACGAGGACGACCTCGTCCTGTGCGTGCACAACTTCTCCCGCTTCGCACAGCCCACCGAGCTGGACCTGAGCACGTTCAACGGGCGGCACCCGGTCGAGCTGTTCGGCGGGGTGCGGTTCCCGGCCATCGGGGAGCTGCCGTACTTGCTGACGCTGGCGGGGCACGGTTTCTACTGGTTCCGGCTGCGCAAGGACGCCGTATAGAAGCCCGGCGGGACGGAGTTCCTCGGTTTCTCCCGTCCCGCCCGGGGCACGCATCAGTAACACCCCGCCCACCCGGGGAAAGGACGCGACGCCATGTCGGAAGCCGTCATCCGTACTGCCACGACAAGTCCCGCCCTGCTCGCGTCACTTGATCCACTGCTGCGGGAGTGGCTGCCGCGCCAGCGCTGGTTCGCGGGCAAGGGGCGTCCGGTCACCGGGTTCTCCCTGGTCGCGGAGACCGAGCTGCTTCCGGCCCACAGCAGGCTGGGCCTGTACCACCTGCTGGTCCGCGCCCACCAGCCGCTCGCCCTGGGCGCCGAGTCGCACCCCGGCGACTGCTACCAGCTCCTCATAGGTGTGCGCGAGGCGCTGCCACCCCATCTCGCGCCCGCGCTGATCGGACATCTGGAGGAGGGCCCGCTCGCCGGCCACACGGTGTACGAGGCCCTGTACGACCCCCGGCCCGCCGAGGTCCTCCTGGAGGCGCTGCGCGCGCGGGCCCGGATCGGCGGGCTGCGCTTCGAGCGCGACCCGGGGCAGGAGATCCGGCCGGGACTCGTGCCGCGCATGATGACCGCCGAGCAGTCGAACTCGTCGATCGTCTACGGAGATACGTTCATCCTGAAGCTGCTGCGCCGGGTCACGCCCGGCGTCAATCCCGACCTCGAACTGCCGTTGGCGCTGGCCCGCGAAGGCTGCCCGCGGGTACCGGCGCCGACGGCGTGGCTGCACGCGGACCTCGGCGACGGGACCGAGGAGTCGTACGTCCTCGGGGTGCTCCAGCCCTTCGTCAAGGGCGCGGCGGACGGCTGGGAACTGGCCTTGCGCGAGCTGGCCAAGGGGGAGGACTTCGCCGGGGAGGCCCGGGCGCTGGGGCGGGCCACCGCCGAGGTGCACACCGCGCTCGCCCGGGCACTGCCCGCGGTGGCCCTGGGCCACGCCCAGCTGCAACCGCTGGTCGACGGCATGATCGAACGGCTGGAGACGGCCGTGCAGGCGGTCCCCGCGCTCCGGGCGTACGCCCCCGGTCTGTACTCGGCGTTCACGGCGCTGGCCGACCTGGCGGCGGAGGGCCGTACCTGGACGGCGCAGCGCATCCACGGCGATCTGCACCTCGGTCAGTGCCTGCGCTCGCCCGCCGGTTCGTGGTCGCTGATCGACTTCGAGGGCGAGCCGTCGAAGCCGCTGGCCGAACGCCGGCTGCCGCAGCCTCCGGCCCGGGACGTGGCCGGCATGCTCCGCTCCTTCGACTACGCGGCCCTCTCGGCCGACCCCCCGATGCCTGGCTGGGCCCACGCCTGCCGGGCCGCCTACTGCTCCGGATACGCCGAGGTCTCCGGCACCGATCCGCGTACCGACCCGGTGCTGCTGCGCGCCTACGAGACGGACAAGGCGATCTACGAGGTCGTCTACGAGGCCCGTCACCGGCCCGACTGGCTCCCCGTGCCGATGGCCGCGATCGAGCGGTACGCCACATCCGATCTGACCTGATCCGACCCGCACAGCCGAGGAGGCTCCACCCGTGACGCCGCGCCCCCCGTCCAGCGATCCGGATCCGAAGAAGTCGGCCAAGAAGGCCGCGAAAAGCGTGAAGAAGGCAGCGGTCAAGAAGGCAGCCGCCGAGAAGCCCGCCGTGAAGAAGGCCGCGGCGAAGAAGGTCCCTGCGAAGAAGACCGCCGCGAAGAAGACCGGCACGAAGAAGACGACCACGAAGAAGACGACCACTGCAGAGACGGTCACCGCAAAGGCGACCACCTCCAAGGCAGCCACCGCCAAGGCGGCCTCGCCCGCCCCCGCTCAACCGCCGGAGGCGTCCGCCCTCGACGCCCACGACCGCGACCGCCTCCTCTCCGCCACCCACCACTCCCCGCACTCCGTCCTCGGCGCCCACCCGGTGCCCGGCGGTGTCGCCTTCCGTGTCTTCAAGCCGTACGCCCTGTCCGTCACGGTCGTCTCGGGAACCCTGCGAGCCGAGCTGCACGACGACGGCGACGGCTTCTTCTCGGGCCTGCTGCCGCTGCGTGACGTGCCGGAGTACCGGCTGCTCGTGGCGTACGAGGGGAGCGCGCAGGAGACCGAGGACGCGTACCGTTTCCTGCCCGCCCTGGGCGATCTGGACCTTCATCTGATCGGCGAGGGCCGGCACGAGCAGCTGTGGACGGCGCTCGGGGCCCAGCCGATGACCCACCAGGGCGTGCCCGGCACCCGCTTCACGGTGTGGGCGCCGAACGCGCGCGGTGTGAGCCTGGCCGGCACCTTCAACTTCTGGGACGGCACCGGATTCCCGATGCGCTCGCTGGGCTCCTCCGGGATCTGGGAGCTCTTCGTGCCCGGGATCGGCGAGGGCGAGCTGTACAAGTTCGAGATCACCCGGCCGGACGGTTCGAAGACGCTGCGTGCCGACCCGCTGGCCCGCCGCACGGAGGCCCCGCCGAACACCTCGTCGATCGTGCACGCCTCGCACCACGAGTGGCAGGACGAGGCGTGGCTGGAGCGGCGCGGGGACATCCCGGCGCACGAGGGACCGTTCTCGGTGTACGAGATCCATCTCCCGTCCTGGCGCCCTGGGCTGACGTACCGTCAACTCGCCGAGCAGCTTCCCGCGTACGTCAAGGACCTCGGGTTCACCCACGTCGAGCTGATGCCGGTCGCCGAGCACCCGTTCGGCGGCTCATGGGGTTACCAGGTCACCGGGTTCTACGCGCCGACGGCCCGCCTTGGCACCCCGGACGACTTCAAGTACCTGGTCGACGCCCTCCACCAGGCCGGTATCGGCGTGCTGATGGACTGGGTGCCGGCGCACTTCCCGCGCGACGACTGGGCGTTGGCCGAGTTCGACGGACGGCCGCTGTACGAGCACGAGGATCCGCTGCGCTCCGCCCACCCCGACTGGGGCACGCTGGAGTTCGACTACGGACGCCGCGAGGTGCGCAACTTCCTGGTCGCCAACGCCCTTTACTGGTGCGAGGAGTTCCATATCGACGGGCTGCGGGTGGACGCGGTCGCCTCGATGCTCTACCTCGACTACTCGCGCGAGCCGGGCCAGTGGGTGCCGAACGAGCACGGGGGCCGGGAGAACCTGGACGCGGTGGCGTTCCTGCAGGAGATGAACGCGACCGTGTACCGGCGGGTGCCGGGTGTGGTGACCATCGCCGAGGAGTCGACCGCCTGGGACGGCGTCACCCGGGCCACGCATCACATCGGGCCGGGCGGCTTCGGTGGCCTCGGCTTCGGGCTGAAGTGGAACATGGGCTGGATGCACGACTCGCTGGGGTATGTGCAGCACGAACCGGTGCACCGCAAGTACCACCACAACGAGATGACCTTCTCGATGGTGTACGCGTACAGCGAGAACTACGTCCTGCCGATCTCCCACGACGAAGTCGTGCACGGCAAACGGTCGTTGGTGTCGAAGATGCCGGGCGACTGGTGGCAGCAGCGGGCCACCCACCGGGCCTATCTGGGCTTCATGTGGGCCCACCCCGGCAAGCAACTCCTCTTCATGGGCCAGGAGTTCGCCCAGGGCGCGGAGTGGTCCGAGGCGCACGGTCCGGACTGGTGGCTGCTCGACCCGGCGTACGGCGCCGAGGCCGATCACCGTGGGGTGCGGGACCTGGTCCGTGACCTCAACATCGTCTACCGCCACACCCCGGCGCTGTGGCAGCGGGACACCACCCCCGACGGCTTCCAGTGGATCGTGGGGGACGCGGCCGAGGACAACGTCTTCGCCTTCCTCCGCCTCGACGCGGAGGGCGTGCCGCTCCTCTCGGTCTCCAACTTCTCCCCCGTCGTCCGCCACGACTACCGGCTCGGCGTCCCCGACGACGTCCCCGCCTGGCACGAGTCCCTCAACACCGACGTCGGCAAGTACGGCGGCGGCGACATCACCAACCCCGACCCGGTCAAACCGGAGGCGACGGCCTGGCACGGCCGCCCCGCGAGCATCACCCTCACCCTGCCGCCCCTGGCAACGGTGTGGCTGCGGCCGGCCTAGGGATCCGAACCGGGCGGCACGAGGGACTTCTCGGACGATCGCGTCGGCCTGCCCTGGCCCGCTCGCGTCACCAGAACGACGCGAGGTCAGCGTCCGCCGAACATCAGCTTGCGCAGGATCGACAGCAACCCACGCGACTCGTGCTCCGTCGACTGGTTCGCCGGGACCGCCGCAGGGGGCGTGCGCCGGGGTGCGGAAGGAGCCCTGGGCCCCAGCTCGTAGCGCACCGGCAGCAGGCGCAGTCCCCGGACCACCGGGCCGGAGCGCCACGGCAACTGGTCCGGGGGCAGGGTCAGTTCCGCGCGGGTGAAGTGGTCGAGGACGCGGCCGACCGCGGTCGTGACGATCATTCCGGCCAACTCGCGGGCCGCGCTGGGGCATTGGTGCGTTCCGGCACCCCAGCCCAGGTGCGCGCGGGTGGAGACCATGGAGCCCACCATGTGGGAGGAGCTGAGCGCCAGCAGGTCGCGGTGGGCGGCCGCGGCCGACGGGGAGACGATGTCGCCGGCCCGCACCCACACGTTCCCGAGCTGCACGTCCCGCGCGGCGAACCGGAAGCACATGTTGGCCACGGGCGGGTTGACGAGGGCCGCCCGGTTGACGGTCTCGCCGAGCTGCCCGGTCGGCAGGCTGCGCCGGACGGTCGCGTTGCCGCGCAGGACCTCCAGCAGCGTGTTGAGGACCATGTTGCCGGTGATGTCGTTGAGGTAGACCGCGTTCATGAACAGCTCGCGCCCGAGCTGCTCGTCGCTCAACTGCGGGTCGGAGAGCAGCATGTAGGAGGTGAGGTCGTCGCCGGGCCGGGCCCGCCGGTGCGCGGCGAGCCGGGTGAACGCCCCCAGCGCCCGTCCCGTCGCCGGTCCGGAGTCCGGTCCGCCGTCCAGCATCCGCCACACGTCCATGACGAGTTCGTCGCCCATCTCCACGGGGCAGCCGAAGAGCCTGGTCGTGATCATGAGCAGCAGCGGCCGGGTGTACTGGGCGCCGAGGTCGGCGAAGCCCACGGACCCCGACTCGGCGGCGAGCAGCCCGACCAGTTCGTCGGCGTACCGGGCGACGGCGGCCCGCAGTTCCCAGCCCTCGGGGTTGCGGGTGTCCTGGAAGGGGCCGAGCGCCGAGTGCAGGGTGCGGCGGGCCGCCCGGTGCTCCTCGTCGTCCATGAACATCGTCTGCCGCACCTCGTACCCGGCCAGCAGCGGCCAGTCCCGCGGCAGTCGTCCCTCGGCCCGGGCCCGCCAGTACCGGACGTCCCGCCGCCACTGGCCCTCGTTCCGCAGCACCTCGGTGACCTCGGCGTACCCGAGCACCAGCCACACCGGCACGCCCATCAGCCCGACCGGGGCGACCGGGCCGTAGGTGTGCCGCAGCCGCTCGTACACCGCGCCGGGGTCGACGTCGAACTCCGCGGTGAGCAGCGGCTCGACGGGCAGCGACTCGAGCGGGGTGCCGTCGGCCGGTGGCGGGGTCGTGTGCGGGTGGACGTTCATACGCACACGCTTACCGCACCGGCCGTGCACACGCGGTGACGGGTGCGCGAACTGTTACGGCTTGGTGATGACTTCTGCGGATGTGTCGACCATCCCCTTTGCGTCCGCCACCCCTTTTGTCTCCGCCATCCCCTTCGGCAGCCGCCCGGTGTGCAGCACCCCCAGCCGCTGGGTGGCCCGCGTCAGTGCCACATACAGATCGCTCGTGCCGTACAGCCCCGGCTCGACCACGAGCACCGAGTCGAATTCCAGCCCCTTCGACTGCCGCGGATCGAGGAGTACGACGGTCCGCGTCAGGTCGGGCTCGGCGCCGGCCGTCACCCCGTCCAGCTGTGCCGCGAGCCTGCGGTGCAGATGCCGCGGCGCGATGACCGCGAGCCGCCCCTCGGCGGGCGTCAGCTCCTCGACCGCCTTGGCCACGGCGCCGGGCAGGTCGTCGGTGCCGCGCACCCAGGGCCGTACGCCTGTCGACCGCACCGAACTCGGCGGTTCGAAGTCCGGGTTGTCGGCCCGTACGACGGCCGCCGCGAGGTCCATGATCTCGGCGGGGGTGCGGTAGTTGACGCCGAGGCGGGTGTGCTCCCAGCGGTCCTCGACGTACGGCTGGAGGATCTTCTCCCAGGAGCCCACGCCCGCCGCCTCCGCGGTCTGCGCCGGGTCGCCGACCAGGGTCATCGAGCGGGTCGGGCTGCGCCGCATCAGCAACCGCCAGGCCATCGGCGACAGTTCCTGCGCCTCGTCGACGATGATGTGCCCGAACGCCCAGGTCCGGTCGGCGGCCGCGCGCTCGGCGGCGCTGCGGTGGTCGTCCTCCTCGTGCCGCTCGGCGAACCGCTCGGCGTCGATGATGTCGTGGGCGGACAGCACCTCGGAGTTCTCGTCGTCGATGTCCTCGAACTCGTAGGTCCGGGAGGCATACGACACGTCGAGCACGCCCTGTGCGTACGCGACCTGCGTCTCCCGTTCGCGGTCCGCCCGCGCCCTGGCCAACCGCTCGTCGACACCGAGGAGTTCGGCGGCCTCGTCGAGCAGCGGTACGTCCGCCACGGTCCAACCCCGTGTCACCGGGCGGCGGATGGCGGCCGCGTCCTCGTCGGGGAGGTAGCCGACCGGGTCGGCGAGGAAGTCCGCGACCAGGCGCTGCGGGGTGAGCCGCGGCCACAACTGGTCGATGGCGGACCACACTTCGGGGTTTTCGGCGATCTCGTCGCGGATCTGCGTCAGGTCGCTCGCGTCGAGCAGACTCGTGCCGTCGTACGGATCGGTGCCGACCCGCTCGGCGTACAGCTCGGTGAGCGTGTTGAGGATGTGGCCCTCGAAGTGCTCGCGGGCCACGTTGTGCGGCAGCCGCGCGGCCCGGGTCTTCTCGCGCGCCACCTTCACCAGCCCGTCGTCGAGCATCAGGACCTCCCGGTCGTGCTCGATGGCGATCACCGGGTCGGGCAGCGCCTGCCAGTCGCGTACGGCGTCGGCGAGCACGTCCGCCATGTCGGCGCGGCCCTTCACCGCGGCCGCCTCGCGGGTGTCGGCCGCCGTCGCCTTCACGCCGGGGAACAGCTCGCCGACCGTCGCGAGGAGCACGCCGGTCTCGCCGAGGGCGGGCAGCACCTCGCCGATGTAGCCGAGGAAGGCGGGGTTGGGGCCGACGATGAGGACGGCACGCTTGGCCAGCAACTCCCGGTACTCGTAGAGGAGATACGCGGCCCGGTGCAGGGCCACGGCCGTCTTGCCGGTGCCGGGGCCGCCCTCGACGACCAGTACCCCGCGGTACGGGGCGCGGATGATCTCGTCCTGTTCGGCCTGGATGGTCTGCACGATGTCGTGCATCCGGCCGGTGCGCGCGGCGTCGAGCGCGGCGAGCAGCACGGCGTCTCCGGTCGGGTCCTCGTGGCCGGTGCGCCGCTGGTCGCCGAGGTCGAGGATCTCGTCGTGCAGCGCGGTGACCGTACGGCCGTCGGTGGTGATGTGCCGGCGTCGGCGCAGGCCCATCGGGGTGTGGCCGGTGGCGAGGTAGAAGGGGCGGGCGACGTCGGCCCGCCAGTCGATCAGGACGGGGGTACGCTCGGCGTCGTCGGTGCGCAGTCCGATACGGCCGATGTGATGGCTGGTCCCCGAGGTCAGGTCGATCCGCCCGAAGCACAGCGAGCCGTCGACGGCGTTGAGCGCGGCCAGCAGCCCGGACCGCTCGGCGACCAGGATGTCCCGCTCCAGACGGGCCTGCATGGGCGTGTTGCCCTGGGCGAGCGCGTCGGTGACTCCGGCCTCGGTGTCCCCTCGCAGGGCGTCCACGCGTGCGTACAGGGTGTCGATGAATTCTTGCTCACCGCGAATTTCATCGCTGTTTGACAATTCCACTCCCACGCCGATATACTGTGCCTACTGAGCTTCTCCGCGACCTAATTCCCGTAAAGTCGCGAACCATTGAGTGTAAGCAAAAGAATCCCCCCGGCGCAATTGCCGAGGGGATTTTTGGGTTATGGGAAGTCAGATCACGTCGGCCAGTTCCTCCAGCAGACGGCGCTTCGGCCGGGCTCCCACCATGGACTTCACGGGCTCACCGCCACGGAAGACCATGAAGGTCGGCATCGAGAGAACCTTGTAGGCGTTCGTGGTCAGCGGATTGTGGTCCACGTTCAGCTGCACCACCTTGAGCCGGTCGCCCTCCTCGGCCGCGAGGGCGCGCAGCACCGGCCCCATCTGCCGGCACGGCGGGCACCAGTCGGCCGTGAACTCCACCAGCACCGGCAGATCGGCGCCGATCACTTCCGCCGCGAAATCCGCGTCCGTCACGTCAATCACTGTTCCTGCCCTCCCAGTTCGCACAACGGTGGCTCTCCTACGGCCGCGGCCAGCCGTACGCCGATCTGCGCACGGACCGCCTGCAGCTCGCCGATCAGCCCGTCCAGCTCCGCCAGCTTGCGCCGGTAGATGTCGAGCGAGGCCGGGCAGGAGTCACCCTCGGGATGCCCGGACCGCAGGCACTCCACGAAGGGCCGCGTCTCCTCCAGGTCGAACCCGAAGTCCTGGAGCGTCCTGATCTGCCGCAGCAGCTTCAGATCGCTCTCGTCGTACGTCCGGTACCCGTTGCCGCCGCGCCGCGCGGGCAGCAGACCCCGCGACTCGTAGTACCGCAGCGTCCGCGTGGTGGTCCCGGCCCGTGCGGCCAGCTCGCCGATTCGCATGCCTACGAACGTAAGCCTTGACGTCGGCGTCAAGGCAACAAGGGCTTCCGCTCCACCGGGGACGTCAGGACGATCGAGGTGGTCGTGCGGCCCAGCGCGGAGACCTCCTCCAGCACCTCCTCCAGATGGACGGTGTCCCGGACGGCGACCTTGAGGATCCAGCAGTCCTCGCCGACCGCGTGGTGCACCTCGATGATCTCGGGGCGTTCGATGAGCTCCAGGGTCCTGGGATGCTTCAGGTTGTAGCCGCCGTGCGGATTGACCCGGATGAACGCCTGGATGCCGTACCCGAGCCGGCTCGGCACGACATGCGCGCCGTACCCGCCGATCACCCCCGCCGCCTCCAGCCGCCGCACCCGCTCGGTGACCGCCGCCGGGCTCAGCCGCACGCGGCGCCCCAGCTCGCTCAGCTTGATCCGCCCGTCGGTCTGGAGCAGCTGGAGGATCTGCCGGTCCAGCTCGTCGAAGGCCACCGAGGTTTCGCTGGTGGCGGGGCGCAGATGCCGGGGTTCTTTCGGTGCGGCGGCCTGAACTCCCATGGTTCCCCCTTCAGGACGTGGATGTACGCCGGGAGAATTATGGTCATGAAAAAGGCACGGGAGATACTGGTCATCGGCGGCAGCCGCTATTTCGGCAAGCGGCTCATCACACGTCTGCTGGCCGCCGGGGACCGGGTGACGGTACTGAACCGCGGCTCGGCCGGCCCGCCGCCCGGCGTGACGCACCTGGTCGCCGACCGGAACGACGAGAGGTCCCTCACCGAGGCGCTCGGTTCCCGCACCTTCGACGTCGTCGTCGACCAGGTCTGCTACACACCGAAGCAGGCGGAGATCGCCCGGCGGGTGTTCACGGGACGGACCCGGCGCTATGTGATGACGTCGACGGTCGAGGTGTACGAGTACGAGGACTCGATCACGCCGGTCCGTGAGGACGCCGTCGATCCGCTGAGCGTGCCCGTGGATCTCGAACTCCCCTGGGAGGACCCGGAGTTCCTCGACTCCCACTACGGCGAGGGCAAGCGACAGGCGGAGGCGGTGTTCGCGGCCGCGCCGGACTTCCCGTACGTGGCCGTCCGGGTGGCCCATGTGCTGGGCGGGGCCGACGACTTCACGGGGCGCCTCGACCACTACGCCTCCCGGATCCGGGCCCGCGAGCCGATCGCCGTGCCCTTCTCCAACCAGCCCGCCACCTACATCCACGTCGAGGAGATCGCCGACTTCCTGGTGTGGGCGGCGGGCGAGGACTTCACCGGCCCGGTCAACGCGGCCTCCCACGGCCCGCTGGCCACCGTCGACCTGTGCGAGGCGATCGTCGCGCACATCCCCGACGGCAAGGTCGTGCTCCAGCTGGTCGAGGTCGGCGAGGTCTCGCCGTTCTCCTTCTTCCGCTCCTACGGCATGGACAACTCCCGCGCCACGAGGCTCGGTTTCGCCTTCCGTGCCGCACCGGCCTGGCTGTCGTCGGCCGTGGCGGAGACGCTCGGAAAGGACGGGAACTGACATGCGGTACCGCACACTCGGCGACCTCAAGGTGAGTGCCGTGGGCCTCGGTGCGATGCCGCTGTCCATCGAGGGACGGCCGGACGAGGAGCGCGCCCTGGCGACCGTGCGGGCGGCGCTGGACGCAGGGGTGACCCTGTTCGACACCGCCGACTCCTACCATCTGCCCGGCGCCGAACCCGGCCACAACGAACGGCTCGTGGCCCGCGCCCTCGCGGGCGCCCGCTCCGAGGTGCTGGTCGCCACGAAGGGCGGCCGGGGCCGGCCGGCCGACGGCAGCTGGACGGTGAACGGCGACCCCCGGCATCTGAAGCGGGCCGCCGAGGGATCACTGAAGCGCCTCGGCGTCGAGGCCATCGGCCTCTACCAACTCCACAAGCCGGACCCCGCCGTGCCCTTCGAGGATTCGGTCGGCGCACTGCGCGAACTGCTCGACGAGGGCAAGATCCGGCTGGCCGGAGTCTCCAACGCGGATGCGGAGCAGATCCGTACGGCCCGTGCGATCCTCGGCGACCGGCTGGTGTCGGTGCAGAACGAGTACTCGCCGGCCGTACGGTCCGCCGAGGCCGAGCTGCGGCTGTGCGCGGAGCTCGGGCTGGCCTTCCTGCCGTGGAGTCCGCTGGGCGGGATCTCGCGCAGCTCGCTGGACGGGCCGTCGGGACTGCCGGGAAGGGGGCGGTACGGGGCCTTCCACGAGGTAGCGGCAGAGCGCGGGGTGAGTCCCCAACAGATCTGCCTGGCCTGGCTGTCGGCGAAGTCGCCGACCCTGATTCCGATCCCGGGGGCGAGCCGTCCGGAGACGATCCGGGACTCGGCGGGGGCGGCGGAGCTGGTGCTGAGCGCGCAGGAGCTGGCGCGGCTGGACGGTCAGCGCGGCGGCGGTGTGTAGAAGCCCCTGACGATCGGCCTCGCCCTTGACTCTCCCTCGTCCTCGTCGCCGTCCGGCATCCAGTCCTCGTCCTCGACGTCCTCCCCGCCCGGCACCCCGAGCAGTCGCCGCGTCAGCCGGTCATGGTCGGACAGCAGCTCGTCGAGGGCCGCGCGGACGTCCCGCGGTTCCGTGCGCGCCGACTCCCGCTCGGCGGCGACGAGCACGGACCGCCGTACCAGCTCCTTGGTGAAGGAGGCGGTCGTGCCCTCGGTACGCGCCACCACTTCCGCGACGATCTCCGCGTCGAGGCCGAGCCCGCCGCCGTAGAGGTCGAGGAGCCGGGCCCGGCCCTCGGCGTCGGGGAGGGGGATCTCGACGGCCAGGTCGACGCGGCCCGGGCGTTGTGCCAGGGCGGGTTCGAGGAGGTCGGCGCGGTTGGTGGTGAGGAGGAAGGCGACGTCGGCATCGTCTCCGAGGCCGTCCATCTCGTTCAACACCTGGAAGAGCAGGGGCTGTTCACCGCCTCCGAAGTGACGGGCCTCCGCGATGAGGTCGCAGTCCTCCAGGACGACGAGGGCAGGCTGGAGCATCCGCGCCAGGGCGCAGGCCGGGGCGATCGCGCCGATGGTGACGCCGGAGAGGATGACGGCCGTGAACTCCGGGAGGTGGGAGAGGAGATAGCGGACGGTGTGGGTCTTGCCGGTGCCGGGCGGGCCGTAGAGAAGTAGCCCCCGGCGCAAGTGCTGTCCGGCCGCGCGCAGTTGCTCGCGGCGCCGGGCCACACCGACGACCTGCCGGTCGACGCGGTCCAGCAGACCGGCCGGCAGCACGATCTCCTCACGGGTCAGGCCCGGCCGACGGTGGAAGCGGAACGGCCCGAGGCCGTGCCCGAACTCCGAGCCCTCGAAGGACAGCACCTGACCGCGGAAGACGTTGTGTTCATGTACGAGCACGTCGATCTCGGCGAGCACGCGGTCCGAGAACTCCTTCTCCGCCGCGATGACCTCGATCTCGACCTTGTTGCGCCCGTACTCGTCGGCGGGCCCGCGCAGCAGTACCGCGAACCGCTCGCCGCCCTCCTCGCCGAGAAAGAACCCGCAGGACACGCAGGCGAGTTCGGCGTCCGGGGAGACCGGCAGATGGGCGTACTCGACGGCGCCGACGGTGAACCGGTCATGGCGGTCGGCGGACTCGATGATGTCACCGAGCGAGAGATCACCGCGGTGCCGGGAGCCGCGCAGCCCGACCAGCTCGTGGGAGCGGCCGTCGGCGGCGAACCAACTCTCCAGCGCGAGATGGACGTTGGGCAGGTCGTACGGCGGATAGGCGGCCTTGACGACGGGCCACCCGGACGGATCGGACCCCAGGTGGGCCTGCAGCCGCCGGCTCAGATTCCGGCCGTCCTCCCGCGCCTGGTCCACCGGCCGGGCGACCGCCATGAGGAACTCCGTGAACAACTCCTCGATCCGGTCGAGCGAATGCGCCGCCACGGGCTCCGCCGCCCCCACGGACACGACCGCATGCCCCGCCCCCGCTCCCTGCGTGGCCCCGTACACCTCGGACTCCCCCATGGCCGCCTCCGTACGTCCGGTGCCGAGGCTTTCCAGCGTGGGGCCGAGCGGACGGGCGGGTCAAAGGATTTTGGGCAAGTGGCGGCGAAGGGTCCGGAAAGGGGCGAGAGGTGTCGGCCGATATGTCACCGAGGACCGGAGAACGTCACCGAGGACGGGAGGACGTCATCGAGGACGTCACCGGGGAGCCATGCCCCCCGTCCACGGCTCCCCGGCGCGTTCGGCCCACTCACGGGCCGCGTCCGGGCGGCCGGTGAGCAGGAGCAGCAGTGCCGAGACGGGACCGCTGATCTCCGCCCCCTCGCCCCGCGTCCACGCGATGTCCGTGGCGATGAGCCGCGCCTTCGGCAGGGGCCACGGCCGGGGCGGGAACCGCATGGTCCACACGCGGTCGGCGGAGTCGCGGGCGGCGGCCGGGGGCATCTCGCGGTGGCGGCCGAGGGCGAGGGCGATGTCCTGGCCGTGGACGAGGAGGTCGAGGAGGGGTTCGCGGGGTGAGGTGGTGGGGGCGAGGCGGCGGGAGCCGATGATCGAGCGGAGGTTGCCGACGATGTCCCCGACCGGCAGCGCGGCCTCGCGGACGGCGGAGTCATGGATCATCCGGTTCCAGTCGCCACGGGCCCGGAGCATCTCCCGTACGACCTGCCCGTAGGTGAAGCGCGCGGCGATCGTCAGATGCGCGGCCACATCCCTGACCCGCCAGTCACCGCACCGCGTCCGCGTCTCCCACTCCTCCGGGCTCAGCCCGTCCAGGAGATCGGCCAGGCTCTCCCGCTCCCGGTCGACGATCTGCCAGAGCTCGTCGGTGTCCAGCGCGGCTTCCGATACGGCACCCATGGGAATCACCCACTCAAGTGGTAAGCTTCTCTGACCAAATTAGTCAGAGACTCTGACCAATGTCAAGCACCGGATCTGGAGACAGCGACCATGGCGACGGAGAGCGACCTCAACACGGGCGTGCTCCTGTTCCTCCCGTACCGGGCCCTGGAGAACCGCGTCTTCGCCGCCCTCGCCGAGGCCGGCTTCGACGACTTCACGCCCGCCCAGGCCCGGGTCATGCAGCGCATCGGCCCCGACGGCACGCGGCTGACCGAACTGGCCGAACAGGCCCAGATCACCAAGCAGACCGCGGGCTTCCTGGTCGACCAGCTGGAGAAGTCGGGCTACGTACGACGCGTCCCGGACCCGACCGACAGGCGGGCCCGGCTGGTGTGCGGCGCGGAGAAGGCGTGGGCGGCGAAGGAGGTCGCCGACGGGGTGGTCGCCGAGGTCGAGAGGGAGTGGAAGGAGCATCTCGGCGAGCGGCGGATGAAGCAGCTGCGCGAGGCGCTGACACTGCTGCGGGAGATCACGGACCCCTGGGCCTGACGTCCCGCCGGGTCAGGCGGGCACCTTCGCCGCCGCCTCGACCTCCAGCAGCGACGCACTGCGCCGCTCCGCCTCGAAGGCTCGGTGCCCGCCGCGCAGCCCGAACAGCCGCTTGGCCAGCAGGATGTATACGACGGCGAGGATGTTGAGGACCAGCGTGCCGATCTTCAACCAGCTGATGTGCTCGGTGAGTTCGTAGATCTCCAGGGGGAGGAACGCTGCCGTGGCGACCACCGTCAGATACTCCGCCCAGCGCTTGGCGTACCAGAGGCCGACCGCCTCGACGAGTTCGATCACCGCGTAGGCGAGCAGCAACACCGCCACCAGGACAAGGGTGTCGTGGCGGTAGCCGAAGGTCTTCTGGACGGTGCCGACGACCGGTGAGTGGTCGAGGTCGTAGTGGAAGTGCCGGAACACCGGGCGGAAGACGTCCAGATACTCGTCGAAGAGGCGGCGCACCGCGTCCTGGCTGTTGCTGAACTTCCAGACGGCCAGCGCCACCAGCACGACGAACACCCCGCGCACGGCCCGCTCGACGGCCAGGAAGCGCAGGATGAACAGGTCACGCAGGACCGTGCCGCGCGGTACCAGAGGGGCCTCGGAAGCCGGTCCCGCGCCATGCGGCTCCCCCAGCGCGAAGTCGCCGCAGCGCAGACAGCGCCAGACCTCCCCGAGGGCGGTCTCGGCGTGCAGCCGGACCCGCAGCCGGGGGTCGTCCGGCGCGTACGTCACATGCCCGCGGCGCGCACACGTCCGCCGGTCCCAGTCGATCGCCATCCCCCGCGCCTCCACCACTGTTCTGCGTCCGTACCGGACAGACGCGGCACGCTAGTGGGAGGGGGTAAGAGTCCGGTGAGCCGACGGTGAGCGGGGTGCCCGGCCCCGGCAGCCGGAGAGGCGGTACGCCCGCCGCGGTCACCGTTTTGACCGCGGCGGGCGTACCGCCTCTCGTGCCACCGGACTGTGGTGGCGAAGCCGAGCGATTGAGTTGTCGTTCCGAGATCGAGTTACCGTTCCCGGTTGATCATTGCCCGGGCGGCTGAGCGACGGGGGAGCTACTCAGCCGCCCGGAGTCCGTTCCCCGGCTGGGCCGGGGCTGGCGGCCGGGCCGGGGGGACGGCCGGGCCGGGGCTAGGCCTTGGCGAGTTCCTTCTCGCCGCCCTGCTCCGGCACCTCCGCGGGAGCGGTGCCGTGGCCGTCGTCGAGGAGGGTCTTCTCGTCGAAGGGGAGGTGGCCGGCGAGGACCTGGTCGACGCGCTGGCGGTCGATCTCCTTGGTCCAGGTGCCGATGAGGACCGTGGCGACGGCGTTGCCCGCGAAGTTGGTGAGGGCGCGGGCCTCGCTCATGAAGCGGTCGATGCCGACGATGAGGCCGATGCCGTCCACCAGGGCGGGCTTGTGCGACTGGAGGCCGCCGGCCAGGGTCGCGAGACCGGCACCGGTGACACCCGCGGCGCCCTTGGAGGCGACCAGCAGGAAGAGCAGCAGCGGGATCTGCTCACCGATCGACATCGGCGTACCCATGGCGTCGGCGATGAACAGCGAGGCCATGGTCATGTAGATCATGGTGCCGTCGAGGTTGAAGGAGTAACCGGTCGGGACGGTGATGCCGACGACGGGCTTGCTGACGCCCAGGTGCTCCATCTTCGCGATGAGGCGCGGCAGCGCCGACTCGGAGGAGGAGGTGGACAGGATCAGCAGGAACTCACGGCCCAGGTACTTGAAGAACGTGAGGATGTTCAGACCCGAGACGATCTTCAGCAGCGCGGCGAGCACGATGAAGACGAAGAGGAAACAGGTGGTGTAGAAGCCGAGCATCAGCACCGCGAGGCTCTTGAGCGCGTCCAGACCGGCGGAACCGGTGACGGCGGCGATGGCACCGAAGGCACCGATCGGCGCGGCCCACATCACCATGGCGAGGATGCGGAAGACGAGGCGCTGGATGTGCTCCACACCACGGATGATCGGCTGACCTGCGTCACCCATGGCCTGCAGCGCGAACCCGGCGAGCAGCGCGACGAGCAGGGTCTGGAGCACCTCACCGCCGGTGAAGGCGGAGACGATCGTGGTCGGGATGATGCCCAGCAGGAACTCGGTGGTGTCCTTGGCCTCCGCGTCGACCTGTGCGTGACCGGCGTCCTTGACCGCGTCGGTCACCGCGAGGCCGGTGCCCGGGTCCAGGATGTTGCCGACGACCAGGCCGATGCCCAGCGCGACCAGCGACATGATCGTGAAGTAGACCAGGGCGATACCGCCGACGGCGCCGACCTTGGCGGCCTTCCGTACGGAGCCGATGCCGAGCACGATCGTGCAGAAGATGATCGGGGAGATCATCATCTTGATCAGGTTCACAAAGCCCGTACCGATGGGCTTGAGCTCGACGGCGAAGTCGGGAGCGGCCAGACCGACGGCGACGCCGAGGGCGACCGCGATGATCACGGCGATGTAGAGGTAGTGCGTGCGGTCTTTTTTGACTGCGGGTGCCGTTTCGGGGGTGCTGGCGGCCACGGCTGCCCTCCTTTGACGTCTTCGTCGGTTCGCACCGGCGTGCGGCTCACGTCCGGGCTTTAGAGGAATGCCGTGACTATCTCCCGCCCTGTGAGGGCGGTCACCCTTCCGTTCATTTAGTTCATGCTTAACCTCGGAGGCACACTGACGACATGCGCATCCCCGTCCCGAGACCCCGCAGCCTGGCCGGCCAGCTCTTCGCCATGCAGGCCGTGCTCATAGCGGTGCTCGTCGCCGGATACGCGCTCTTCACGTACGTCAGCGACCGCAGCCAGGCGGAGGACGCGGCGGGCCGGCAGGCGATGGCGGTGGCGCGTACGGTCGCGGACTCCCCGTCGGTCCGGGAGGCGATCGGCACCTCCGACCCCTCGGCGCGGCTCCAGCCGTACGCGCTACGGGTCATGCGGGACGCCGAGGTCGACTTCGTCACGATCATGGATACGCGGGGCACCCGCTGGACCCACCCGACGGAGTCGGAGATCGGCAAGACGTTCCGCGGCCACATCGCCCCGGCGCTGGCCGGCGAGTCCTTCACCGAGACCTACACCGGCACCCTCGGCCGCTCCGTCCGCGCGGTCACCCCGATCCAGGCGGACGGCAAGGTCATCGGCCTGGTCAGCGCCGGTATCAAGGTAGAGGCGATCAGCAAGCGGGTGCAGGGCCAGCTGACCGCCCTGCTGGGAGTCGCAGGCGGGGCTCTCGCCCTGGGCGCGGTGGGCACCTACGTCATCAACGCCCGCCTCCGCCGCCACACCCATGGCATGAACGCGGCCGAGCTCAGCCATATGCACGACTACCACCAGGCCGCGCTGCACGCCGTACGCGAGGGCCTGCTGATGCTGGACGGGCAGTACCGGGTGGCGCTGATCAACGACGGGGGGCGGGAGCTGCTGGGCGTGGCCGAGGACGTCGTAGGCCGCTCTGTCGCGTCACTGGGTCTGCCCGCGCCGCTGACGGGAGCGCTGCTGGCGTCGGAGCCGCGGGTGGACGAGGTGCATCTGACGGCGGACCGGGTACTGGTGGTGAACACCTCGCCGGTGTCGGGCGGCGAGCGCAGGGGAACGGTCGTCACACTTCGAGACGTCACCGAACTCCAGTCCCTGATGGGCGAGTTGAATTCCGAGCGCGGGTTCACGCAGGCGTTGCGGTCACAGGCGCACGAGGCGGCGAACCGGCTCCACACGGTCGTCTCGCTGATCGAGCTGGGGCGGGCGGACGAGGCTGTGGACTTCGCGACGGCGGAACTGGAACTGGCGCAGGCGCTGACGGACCAGGTGGTGGCGGCGGTGAGCGAGCCGGTGCTGGCTGCGCTGTTGCTGGGGAAGACGGCGCAGGCGAACGAGCGGGGCGTCGAGCTGGTCGTGTCGGAGGACAGCCGCCTGGACGACGGCCTCCTGCCGGAGTCACTCCCCGCACGCGACCTGGTGACGATCCTCGGCAACCTGATCGACAACGCGGTGGACGCGGCGCAGGGCAGCGTGGGCGCCCGGGTCACCGTGACCGCCTACACGGACAGCGCCGACGAGCTGGTCCTGCGGGTCTCCGACACGGGGGAGGGCGTGCACCCCGCGCACGCGGAGGCGGTCTTCCAGCGAGGCTTCTCGACCAAGCCGGCGGGGCCGGGCGGACGAGGGCTGGGCCTGGCCCTGGTACGGCAGGCGGTCGCCCGGCACGCGGGCACGCTGACCGTGTCGGAGGCCGCCGGGGGCGGGGCGGAGTTCGAGGTCCGTCTGCCGTTGCGGGGGGCCGCGCGTGCGCAGACGGCGGCGGTGCCCGAAGATGCGTCGACGACAGGTGCCGTATCGGCGGGGATCGAGCCGCGAGCCCCGGGGCCGGACGGTGCCGAGCCGGACGGTGCCCATCCGCAGGGCATCGAGCCCGGGACCCCGGAGCCGGAGGGCGCCGGTTCACGGGGTACCGCATCGGGAGGCGACGCATGACGACCCAGCCACAGCCGATCCGCGTCCTGGTCGTGGAGGACGACCCGGTCGCCGCCGACGCACACGTCATGTACGTCAACCGGGTGCAGGGCTTCACAGCGGTGGGCAAGGCCCACACCGGCGCGGAGGCGCGGCGGCTGCTGGACCGTACGGCGGTGGATCTGCTGTTGCTGGATCTGCATCTGCCGGACGTCCACGGCTTGCAGTTCGCCCGGTCGCTGCGGGCGGCCGGCCATCAGACAGACGTCATAGCGGTGACGTCGGCCCGGGACCTGACGGTGGTGCGGGAGGGGGTCTCGCTGGGGGTCGTGCAGTACGTACTGAAGCCGTTCACGTTCGCGACGCTCCGGGACCGGCTGGTCCGGTACGCCGAGTTCCGGGGCGCCGCCGGTGAGGCGAGCGGGCAGGACGAGGTGGACCGGGCGTTGGCGACGCTTCGGGCACCGGGTCCGGCCGCGCTGCCCAAGGGGTTGAGCGGGCCGACGCTTGAGCGGGTGACGGGGGCGCTGCGGGACAGCAGGGAGGGACTTACGGCCACGGGGTTGGCCGAGGTGGTGGGGATTTCGCGGATCACTGCTCGGCGGTATCTGGAGCATTTGGTGGAGGCGGGGAGGGCGGCGCGGGCTCCGCAGTACGGGACTGTGGGGCGGCCTGAGTTGCAGTATCGGTGGGTCAAGGGGCCGTAGGTGGGGGGTGGGGGGTTGTTTAGGGCGGTGGCTCGGGTTTGGGCTTGGGCGGCTCGGTCGGGGGCGTCGGCGAAAGTGAAGGCGTCGGCGGCTAGCAGGTAGGCGGCACGGGCCTCGGCGGGACGGCCGACCGCCTCCAAGGCGAAGGCCAGGTTCTCAAAGGTCCGGCCGTAGCTGTACCAGTCGTCGAACCCCTGGAGCGCCTCCAGGGCCGCACGGTACGCCTCGATCGCCTCCCCCGCCCGGCCCACCTCCCACAGGGCGCTGCCGAGGTTGTGCCACGCGGTGGCCTCGCGGTGGCGGTCCCCGGCCGCCTGGTACAGGTCCCGGGCGCGGGTGTGGGCCTCGATCGCCTCCCCCGCCCGGCCTACCTCCCGCAAAGCGCCACCGAGGTTGTTCCACGCGATGGCCTCGCCGTGAAAGTCCCCGGCCTCCTGGAACAGGTCACGGGCACGAGTGTGGGCCTCGATCGCCTCTCCCGCCCGCGCCCCCGTCCCCGCCCTCGCCTCATCCGGCTGAAGCGCCCGCAGCAACGCCCCCACCTGCTCCTCCCGCCCGGTGAACCCACCGGGCCTCGGCGGCAATCCGGCCAGCGCCTCGGGTACGGCGGCGCCCCCGCCCTGCTGGATCACGACCTGTACGCCGATCACCTCGCGCAGGAAGACACCGTTCCGGAAGTCGGTGTGGTCGCCGTCGTACCAGGAAGCCCCGCTCCCCGGCGCGTGCCGTTCCATGGCCTTAGCGACCGCACCGGCCGCCGCCCCCTCGGGATCCCCCGCGAGCAGCCGCGCCACCGACTCGCCCCACTCCCACACGGCATCCCGCCGCGCCGGATCCCCCGCGGCCTCGGCGATCTCCTGCACGGACGCCCCCGCGTCCAACCCCATGGCCCGCGCCAGCGCCGGCACGGCCTGACGCCCGCCGTCCCCGCCCGCGCCCTCCGCCAGGGCCGCCAGCAACGCCGCCTTCATCGTTCGTCCCGCCCGCCCGTTCCATGCCACCCGGTGCCGCCCCCGTCAGCCGGCAAGTGACCGTAAGTCAAAGGTAGGGCTGTGCAACGGACTTCACGCCCGCTTCGCGTACCCCACGACCTGCCACCCGAGCCCGCCCACGGTGAGCGCCTCCACCACCGACACGGCGACGAGCGACCGGCTCCCCCCTGCCAGCCAGAACACCGCCAGCGCGGCGATCGGCACGACACAGAACGCCATCAGGTCGACGCCCATCTGCACGGCCTTCCGCGACTTCCTCCGCGCGTCCCCCCGATGCGCCGTCTCCCACCCGAACGCCTCGAACCCGCCGCCCGGCTCCGCCAACTCCGCGAGCCTGGGCCCGAGTTGGTCGCGCACATAGGCACCGATCGCGGAGATCTTCTGGTCGTTCACGAGATACGTCCACCCGAGCACGACACACACCGGCGGCAACGCCAGGAGCATCGACGCCTGTTTGGCCTGCGCGGCTGCCGCGATGACGGCGGCGACGACAGCGAGGGTGACGTACAGCAGGTTGTCGCGGAACCCTATTCGCGCCTTCTGCTCGTCCTTGATCGTCTGGTACTCGGCGAGCAGCAACTGCCCGACGGTGACGTCCTGTTCAGCCACGCGTTTCCCTTCCCCCGGCGTACCTTATGAGTGTGCCGGAGACCATATCCACCGCTCTCGTCCTGACTGCGCTTCCCCTCGAATACGACGCCGTACGCGCGCACGTCGAGGAACGTCAGGAGCGCGTCCACCGCGACGGAACCCGCATCGAGCAGGGCCGACTCCCCGGCACCGCATGGCAGATCGCCCTCGCCGAGCTGGGCGTGGGCGCCGACCGGGCCGCCGCTCTCACCTCCCAGCTCATCAACTGGCTGCGCCCGGAGGCCGTGTTCTTCGTCGGTGTCGCAGGCAGCCTCAAGGACGACGTGGAGATCGGAGACGTCGTCGTAGGGACGCAGGTGTACGAGATCCACGGCGGCAAGCAGACACCGGACGGCTTCCTGGTCCGCCCGAAGTCGCTGCCGGGTTCGCACGCGCTGGAGCAGGCGGCCCGTTTCGCCGTCAAGGACATGCCCGACGTACGGCCGCACTTCGCGCCGATCGCCACGGGGGATGTCGTCCTGGCGGACGCGGACTCCGCGATCGCCGCCTTCATCCGCCGGAACTTCAACGACGCGGCCGCGATCGAGATGGAGGGGTACGGAGCGACCCAAGCTGCCCATCTGAACGGGCGGTTGGACTCCTTGATCGTCCGTGGCATCAGCGACCACGCCAACGCGGACAAGCACAAGGCCGACGCCAAGGGTTCCCAGCCGCTCGCCGCCAGGCAGGCGGCCGCGGTGACGGTTGCGGTGCTTCGTCGGCATGGGCCTCGTGGTGGTTCCTCCGACCAGGAGGGGCCCCATTCACGCGGGGACGGTCGGGACGGCGGAGACGGCGGATCTACGTACGGCGGAGACCACATCGACTTCCGGGGCGGGGCCTTCTACGGGTCCGTCACCGGGAAGAGAACCGAGCGGCGGTAGGGGAACCGCCCACGGTCCGGTCCCGCGCGCCACAGCCACGCTGCCGCTGCGCCCACCCGGCTTCACGGGCCGGTCGGCGGAACTGGACCGCCTGCTGCCGCACCTAGCACCGACCGACGACGATACGACCGCCCTCCCGGTCCTCATCTTCGCCGTCACCGGCATGGGCGGCATCGGCAAGACGGCGCTGGCGGTGGAGGCGGCGCACCGGGCACGGGGGAAGGGCTGGTTCCCCGGCGGAACGCTATTTGTGGACCTGCGCGGTTACGACGACGACCCGGTCACGGCCGATCAGTCGGTGCTGGCGCTGCTGGACGCGCTGGGTGTGCGGGACCAGGACTTGCCGCCGACGACCGAGCGCCAGTACGACGCGTATCGCGAGCTGCTTGCCGTGCACCGGGAGCGGACGCTGCTGATCCTGGACAATGCGTCGGATCCGTCGCAGTACTTGCCGCTGCTGCCGGGCACGGACCGCCACAGGGTGCTGATCACGTCACGGGACCGCCCCGACGCGCTGCCGATCCGCCTCATCGACCTGGAGACTCTCTCCCCTGACGACTCCGTGGCCCTGGTGACGCGCGCCTTGCACGACACCGACGAACGCGACGAACGCGCGGCGCGGGAACCCGACGCGCTGCGCGAACTGGCCGACCTGTGCGGCCATTTGCCCCTCGCGCTCCAGATCGCCGCGGGGATGTTGCGTCGGCGACGGAATCGGGAAATCGCCTCCTTGGTGACCGAGATCCGGGAGGCCGGGGACCCGACCTCGGTCCTCGACGGTGGCAGTCCCGGCACGGATCTGTATGGGCGCTCGCTCGTTCTGCGGCCTGTGCTGGAGGCGTCGTACCGACGGCTGCCGGACGATCAGGCCCGGCTGCTGCGACTGCTTTGCCTGGCGCCGGGGGCGGAGACGGGCACAGAGACGATCGCCGCCCTGACTGACCTCGACAGGGGGACCGCGCTGTCACTGCTCGAGGATCTCGCCGCGACTCATCTCGTCACATCGGTGCGGGGTGTTGACGGTTCACCAGCCGCTACGCGGTGGCGGGTGCATGACTTGGTGCGCGCGTTCGGGGCGGGCGTGGTGGCGGGGGATATGGGGTTGCGTGAGGAGGGGGACGCGGCTCAGGAGCGGGTACTGGCGTTCTATTACCGGTGGGCGGACGCGGCGGATGACCGGTTGCGGTGGCTGCCGGGGATGCCGGTACCGGAGCGCTTCAGGGACCGAGCGGGGGCGTTAGCGTGGTTTGACGGAGAGCGGGCGGGTCTGGTGGCGGCGGTGGGCTGGGCGCGGGACGAGCGGTTCACGGACGCAGGAGTGCATCTGGCTGAGTGTCTGACTGTGTATCTGCGCTGGCGGCGGTATTTCGACGACTGGATCGCTGTTGCAGAGACAGCACGGGAGGCCGCGCACCGGGCTGAGGACCGGCTGGGCGAGGCAATGGCATGGAATAACCTCGGCGGCCCCCTGCGGGAGCTGGGCCGGGCCGAGGAGGCGGTCGAGGCCCACGCCCGCGCACGCAACTTGTTCCGGGATGTTGGAGACCGTCACCGCGAGGCCAGCGCATGGGACAACCTCGGCAACGCCCTACAGGATGCAGGCCAGACCGAGGAGGCGATCGAGGCCCACACGCGCGCACGCGACCTGCACCGGGCCGTCAGGGACCGCCATCGTGAGGCCACCGCGTGGAACAACCTCGGCAATGCCCTGCGGAAGGCGGGCCGGGCGGGGGAGGCTGTCGAGGCCCATTCCCGGGCCTGCGACCTCTACCAGGCCGTGAAGGACCGTCACCGCGAGGCCATCTCGTGGGGCAACCTCGGCATCGCCCTGCGAGTGGAGGGCCGGGTGGAGGAGGCAATTGAGGCGTACGGCACGTCACTTGAGACACTCCGAGAGTTCGAGGACTGGTACGTCGAGGGGCGGACCTTGGAGAATCTGGCCCGCGCCTACGAGGACGCCCACCGCACCGCCGAGGCCCGCGCCGCCTACCTCCAGGCCACCAACGCCTACACGCGCGCCAACGCCCCAGAGCGAGCCGCCCAAGCCCGCGCGTGGGCCGCCGAACTCCGGGAGTAGCCCGCCCTCACTCCACCCCCAAATACCCCCGAGCCCCCGCCTAGGCACCACCGCCTACATCCGAGTCCCACCCCCAGGCTCCCGAGCCTCCCGAACCCCCACTCCCCCAAACACACCCGCACTACGCACCCCAACACCCGCAACGCCGCTCGCCTACGTGCGCCGCAGGCCGCCCCCAGCCCAAAACAGGGGCCGCCAGACCGGGAAGCCGCGTCCGCGCGTGGCTCTCCGTCACGCTCAGATGTCGCCGTCGCCCACGTCATCAGGTGTGACCGTAATGATCGCGACCGCCGGTGGAGGCGGCTGAAGCGTGTACAGGTAAGCCACCGCCAGCCCCGGCATTCCTTCGCGCCGTTCGAGTCGCGTCTTGTAGACCTCCTGTCCGCCTCGCGCACAGCGAAGGACGCCAAGACGCGGCGTGCCCTCAAGCTCCTGCCGCAGCGCCTCGACCGCTTGCCCTGCGACAGGTCCGAGCAGCTCAAGGCATTTCACCACGGACTCTGTGATCACGGCGACGACACGGGTCACGCGTGACCGTCCTTCTTGATCTTGGCGATGAGGGCAAGACCTTCCTGAAGCGCGTCGTCGAAACCGGGATCCGAGTACACGCGGATGCGCCCCCGGTAGTCGACGATGACCGCCGCGACCGCCGTGAGGTCGGTTTCCGTGGAGGCCTCAAGGGCACGAGTGAGGTCCGCTTCGAAGTCCTCCCTGTCGCCAGGGAAGCCGCGCCCCTCGCGCAGGGCGGCCCGGATGTCTCCTATCGTCCTCAGCGGGAGTGGGGAGTGATGTCCGGAGGGTGTCTCGTCGTGCTGCGCACCCATGAGGTCTCCTCGCGCTGGGAATGCGGTTACCGCCATTATCGTCCTCACCGATCGATCACGAGCCGGCTGCGCCGCACTCACCCGTCCCCGCCCTGCCGTACGACCAGCGGCTCAGCCGCGTGCACCCGCATCGACGGCCCCTCGTCCAGCCCCAGCACCACGACGGACCCGTCCCCCGTGTCCCCCTGACCGCCCACACTGACGACGACCCGCCACGCACCCCACACACTGACCCGCGGCCCAGGTCGGACCAGCACCGCCGCAACCTCCCGCACGGCGGGCTCGACCACGATGTCCGGGGCCTTCAGTCCGCGGACACCGTCTTCCCGATACCGGCCGAGCGCTCCTCGTAACCCCACCGAAGCCGCCAGTGCCCGCACCCAAGCCGACTCCCTCCCCTAACAACCCCATCCCCCCGCCACCCCCACCCGAGGCAAAACCACCCACATCCGAGTCCCACCCCCCGGCTCCCGAGCCTCCCCGAACCCCCACTCCCCCTCACACACCCGCACCACGCACCCCAACACCCGCAACGCCCCCCGCCTCCGCGCATCGCAAGCCTCCACAAGCCGCGGATGACTGTGCCGCGGATGCCCGTCATAGAGGCTCACCCGCAACGCCCCGTCCCGGAACCGCAACGACACATACACCTCGGCGTCGGGCGTGAACCGGCAGGCACAGGCGGCGAGTTCGGCGACGACCTGCACGGCGGCGTCGGTCATGTCCTCCAGCTCATGTGCCCGCAGGACGACACGAGTCGCCGCCCGGGCAACTCGCGAACTCATCGGCCCGGCAGGCAGCGTGAAGCTGTAGGCGAGGGAGTCGGGTGAGGGCGGGGCGAACTCCCGTACGTCGTCGGAGAGGGGGCAGGCGGACACGGACAGCACAGCGGACATGGCAACTCCTCTGAGGGCAGCGGACATTGAACGGCTGCCGACTCACCCGGTGGCCTGTCGCACGAACGCAGGCAGGCTCGCGCGATGCACTTCCGGGCAACAGCACGCCGTAAGTGAACCGTCACCGACGGTAGGGCATTTGGGGGCACGTGTGCCACCTCATCTCAAGCATTGCCTCCGAGAGGTTTGGCCTCACGCGCCCGCGCCGTGCAGACTGACCCAGTCCACGACGGGGAGGAAGGTGCCGATGCCAACAAGGCCCGCACCGACGGAACGCCAGAAGCGCCTGGGCGCCGAGCTGCGCAAAATGCGGCTCGCGGCAGGCCGGACCACGGAGTACGCCGCCGGGCTACTCGGTCTGGACCGCACGAAGGTGTCCAACATGGAGTCGGGAGTACGGGCCACCTCACCCGAGCGAGTCCGCATACTCGCCAGCAACTACGACTGCGCCGACGAGGTTTACATCGAGGCGCTGGCCACCATGGCCGATGCGCGAAAGCGCTGTTGGTGGGACCAGTTCAGGGGAAACCTGCCACAAGGCCTTCTGGACGTAGCCGAGTTGGAGTGGTTCGCCTCCCGGCTGCGCAGCTACCAGACCGTCCACGTTCCCGGCCTGCTCCAGCTCAGCAGCTACGCCCGCGCCATCTTCGCGGCAGCCCTGCCCCCACTGCCGAAGTCAGAGGTGGAACTGCGCGTGATGCAGCGCATGCAGCGGCAGCAGGTCCTCGACCGGGACACCCCCGTCGACTACGTCGCGTACGTGCACGAGTGGGCCCTGCGCATGCAGTTCGGAGGCCGCCGCGCCATGCGCGAGCAGCTGCTGCACCTGTGCGAGATGTCCGAGCACGACAACATCGAGCTACGCGTACTCCCCGTCGAGGCCGGAGCCTTCCCCGGCGCTGGACACGCGGTTCTGTACGCCGAAGGCCCCGTACCTCAACTCGACACCGTCCAGCTCGACTCCGCACACGGCGGCGAGTTCACTCACAGCGACGCCCAACTCGCCAAGTACCGGGCCCATATGGAGTGGTGGCACGCCCACACCGCGAACTCGCAGGACTCACGCGACCTGATGCACACCATCGCCCAGCACCTCTGAGGAGATCCCCCATGCCCGAGATCACCTGGGAAGAACCCTTCTGCGCCGAAGGAAACAACTGCTTCCGCCTAGGCACCGACCCCCACGGCAACGCCTACATAGCCATAGCCGGCCGCGAACACGAACCCCTCACCGACACCCGCGAAGCCCTCGCCACCCTCATCCGGGACATCAAGGCCGGCAAAGCAGACCACCTACTCTGACGCCCCCGCACCCGGGACCGTACCCGCACCCCCGTCCCTGCCCTCCCCCTCCGGCAACACCCCCGCCCGAAACGGCTCCACCCCCACAACCCACCGAACCCGCACCGGCTCGATCAACAACATCACCCGCCGCTCCCCGGGGAGGAGCCACGGATACCGCTCCTCCCCGATGTACTTCTGCGTCAGCCGGTCCATGGACCGCTCCGCCTCCTCCCCCTCCACGAACCGGACCACCCGCCCCCGGATCTCCACCCGGTCATAAGGGTTCTCCGGATCATGGTGGGACAGTGAAACGGCGGGATTGCGCCGCAGGTTCTCTTCCTTCACACGTCCGATTGCCGTGTTGACCATCACGTACTCCCCTTCGAGATCCGCCCACATGGGCGAGATCTGCGGCGTCCCGTCGGAGCCCACCGTCGCGAGGTGCCAGAAGTTCGGCGCCAGCAGCCGCTCGCGAATATGCCCCTCTACCTTGCCGTTCACCTCGTACACGGAACCGCCGCCCTTCCGGTCACGCACTCAAGATCTGTGACGAGCCATCCTGGCCACGACCCCGCCCCACCGACAGCAACGCACCAGCCACCCGAACCCTTGGCCGAAACCGTACGTTCCTACAATCCGTGATCCTGGCCGAACAGACCGTAGTCTCCACAGCCCCGCGCCCCTACGTTGTGCCCGTGCGCCGACCCCCAGCCCTCCCGAACCAGCCAGGCCCTCCCTTCAACGCCCCCGCAGCCCGCAGACTCCGTGCCGCCCTGAACATGGGCCCCGAGCATGTCGCCTACGGCATGCGGGCCTCATACGGCCTCCCCTACGTCACCCCGGACCTCGTCATCGCCTGGGAACGCGGGATGTCCAACCCCACCAGCCCCGAACTCACAGCCCTCGCAGGCGTGTTGTGGTGCTCCCCCGGTGAACTCATCGGAAAGCCCCGCACGTTGCGCGAACACCGCATCAGCCGCGGCCTGGCCCCCGAGGACGTCGCCCATGCCCTCGGTCTCGAACTCCTCGCGTATCTGCGCATGGAGGAGAACAACGACTGGCGCGGCAACGACCGCCAGTCCGCCGTCCTCGCCGAGGTCCTCGACCTGGCCCTGCCGGACTTCGTCACGGTCACCGGCCGCGAGGCGCGGCTCGCCGAGTATCTGCGCAGCGCCGTCACCACCCGCTGGCAGGCGTACGTCCGCCCCATCGCCAAGCTCGTCCCCCTGGACCGGCGCCTCCTGGAGGACGTCCTCCAGGAGCTGCACCAGCAGTACCAGGGGCAGATGGTCGCGACGCTGAGCTGGGGAGAAGGAAACGCGGCCGGTGACTCCAGTCACTCCGGCCGCGATTACCTCGACAGGATCGTCGACAACTTCTGGACGAACGTCCAGCAAATCACGGGCTAGAGGTCCCGACGAAAGGGACCGCCTACCCGACGAAACGAAAGGGACCGCCTAGAAGACCGACTCCGCCTCGTCCATCCGATCCTTCGGCACCGTCTTCAACTCGGTCACCGCCTCCGCCAACGGCACCATCACGATGTCCGTCCCGCGCAGGGCGGTCATCCGGCCGAACTCCCCACGGTGCGCCGCCTCCACCGCATGCCACCCGAACCGCGTCGCGAGCACCCGGTCGTACGCCGTCGGCACACCACCCCGCTGCACATGCCCGAGGATGACCGGCTTGGACTCCTTGCCGAGCCGCCGTTCCAGCTCGTACGCCAACGCCGTACCGATGCCCTGGAACCGCTCGTGTCCGAACTGGTCGATCTCACCCTTGCCGTAGTCCATGGACCCCTCGGCAGGATGCGCACCCTCGGCCACGCAGATCACCGCGAACTTCTTCCCTCGCGAGAACCGCTCCTCGACCATCTTCACCAGGTCAGCCGGATCGAACGGACGCTCGGGCAGACAAATACCGTGCGCACCCGCCGCCATCCCCGACTCCAGCGCGATCCAGCCCGCGTGCCGGCCCATGACCTCGACCACCATCACCCGCTGGTGGGACTCGGCCGTCGTCTTCAGGCGGTCCATCGCCTCCGTCGCGACACCGACCGCCGTGTCGAAGCCGAACGTCCGGTCCGTCGACGAGATGTCGTTGTCGATCGTCTTCGGCACTCCGACCACCGGCAGCCCCGCGTCCGACAGCATCCGCGCCGCCGTCAGCGTGCCCTCGCCGCCGATCGGGATCAGGGCGTCGATGCCGAACTCCGCGACCATGTCCTCGGCCCGCTCGCAGGCCTCGCGCAGACGGTCGCGCTCCAGCCGGGAGGAGCCGAGGATGGTGCCGCCGCGGGCCAGGATGCCGCTCACGCTGTCGAGGTCAAGCGCACGGTAACGGCCGTCCAGCAGTCCGGAGTATCCGTCCTCGAAGCCGATGACCTCGTCGCCGTAGTTGTCGACCGCTCGGTGCACGACCGACCGGATCACTGCGTTCAGGCCGGGGCAGTCGCCGCCTGCGGTGAGAACTCCGATACGCATCGTGCTGTGTCTCCTGCTCGCTGTTGATACCGGTGAGCCAGCACGATTGTTTCACGATCCCCAGGTCGATGACGATTCCGTACGGTTTCCGTACGGTCCGTCCTGGTAGGCCACCGGAGGCCTTTCGTCCCGCCTCCGGGCCCTTGGGCCTGACGGGCGCCTTATCTACCTGCGGGGGTACTGTCAAGAGGGTTCTGCTCACCCCGGTGGGCGATCTTTGTACCCCTCTGAACTGTGCCCCTACTTCCTGAACTGCGCCCCCTCTTTCTGAACGGAGAGCACGCGTGACCCGCAGCGTGTACGTGACCGGAATCGACCGCGGCGACGGCCGGCAGGTCGTCGAGCTGGGAGTCATGGAGCTGCTGACCCGGCAGGTCGACCGGGTGGGTGTCTTCCGGCCCCTCGTCCACCACAGTCCCGATCGCCTGTTCGAGCTGCTGCGCGCGCGTTATCGCCTCTCCCAGGACCCGGCCACCGTCTACGGCATGGACTACCACGAGGCGTCCGCCCTCCAGGCCGAGCGGGGGACGGACGAGCTGGTCTCGACGCTCGTCGACCGGTTCCATCTCGTCGCGCGGGACTACGACGTCGTACTCGTCCTGGGGACGGACTACGCCGACACCCAGCTGCCCGACGAGCTCTCCCTCAACGCCCGGCTCGCCAACGAGTTCGGCGCCTCGGTGATCCCCGTCGTCGGCGGCCGCCGGCAGACCGCCGAGTCCGTGCTCGCCGAGACCCGCAACGCCTACCGCGCCTACGACGGTCTGGGCTGTGACGTCCTCGCGATGATCGCCAACCGGGTCGCCCGCGAGGACCGGGACCTCATCGCCGAGCGGCTGGACTCCTCGCGGATGCCCGTCCCCTGCTACGTCCTCCCCGACGAGCCCGCGCTCTCCGCGCCGACCGTCTCCCAGATCGGCCAGGCCCTCGGCGCCAAGGTGCTGCTCGGCGACGACTCGGGGCTGGCCCGGGACGCGCTCGGGTTCGTCTTCGGTGGCGCCATGCTGCCGAACTTCCTCGGCGCCCTGACGCCGGGGTGTCTCGTCGTGACCCCGGGCGACCGCGCCGACCTGGTCGTCGGCGCACTGGCCGCGCACAGCGCCGGCACCCCGCCGATAGCCGGCGTGGTGCTCACCCTCAACGAGGTGCCGGGCGACGACGTCCTCACCCTCGCCGCCCGTCTCGCCCCGGGCACCCCGGTCCTCTCGGTCCCGGGCCTGAGCTTCCCCACCGCCGAGCAACTCTTCGCCATGGAAGGGAAGTTGAACGCGGCCACCCCGCGCAAGGCGGAGACCGCGCTCGGCCTCTTCGAGCGGTACGTCGAGACCGGCGACCTCCTCAAGCGGGTCTCCGCACCCAGCAACGACCGGGTCACACCGATGATGTTCGAGCACAAGCTCCTCGAACAGGCCCGCTCGGACAAGCGCCGTGTCGTCCTCCCCGAGGGCACCGAGCCCCGCGTCCTGCACGCCGCCGAGGTGCTGCTGCGCCGCGGGGTCTGCGAACTCACCCTCCTCGGTCCCGTCGACCAGATCCGCAAGAAGGCCGCCGACCTCGGTATCGACCTCGGCCAGGCCCAGCTGATCGACCCGGCCACCAGCGAACTGCGCGACTCCTTCGCCGAGAAGTACGCCGCCCTGCGCGCCCACAAGGGCGTGACCGTGGAGCTGGCCTACGACGTCGTCTCCGACGTCAACTACTTCGGCACGCTGATGGTCCAGGAGGGGCTCGCCGACGGCATGGTCTCCGGCTCCGTGCACTCCACGGCGGCGACCATCCGGCCCGCCTTCGAGATCATCAAGACCAAGCCGGACGCCGACATCGTCTCGTCCGTCTTCTTCATGTGCCTCGCCGACAAGGTCCTCGTCTACGGCGACTGCGCCGTGAACCCCGACCCCGACGCCGAGCAGCTCGCCGACATCGCCATCCAGTCGGCCGCCACCGCCGAGCAGTTCGGGGTGGAGGCGCGGATCGCGATGCTGTCGTACTCGACGGGCACGTCGGGGTCGGGCGCCGACGTCGACAAGGTGCGCGAGGCCACCGAGCTGGTGCGGCTGCGGCGGGCCGATCTGAAGATCGAGGGGCCGATCCAGTACGACGCGGCCGTCGAGCCGACCGTGGCCGCGACCAAGCTGCCGGAGTCCGAAGTCGCCGGTCAGGCAAGCGTGTTGATCTTCCCCGACCTCAACACCGGCAACAACACCTACAAGGCCGTGCAGCGTTCGGCCGGCGCGATCGCCGTCGGGCCGGTCCTGCAGGGGCTGCGCAAGCCGGTCAACGACCTGTCCCGGGGCGCGCTCGTCCAGGACATCGTCAACACCGTCGCCATCACGGCGATCCAGGCCCAGTCCCCCGCCCCGTCGTCCCCGACCGAGAAGGCAACCGCCCAGTGAGCTCCCCCCGCGGAACCCGCGTCCTCGTCCTCAACTCCGGCTCCTCGTCGGTGAAGTACCAGCTGCTCGACATGAGCGACAGCAGCCGGCTGGCCATGGGACTCGTCGAGCGGATCGGCGAGGAGACCTCCCGCCTCAAGCACACGCACGTCGAGTCCGACACCACCCGCGAGTGGACCGGACCGATCCGCGATCACGAGGCCGCCCTGAAGGCCGTATCGGAAGAACTCGCCAAGGACGGGCTCGGGCTCGACTCGCCCGAGCTGGCCGCCATCGGGCACCGGGTCGTGCACGGCGGCCAGACCTTCACCGCGCCCACCGTCATCGACGACAAGGTCCTCGCCGAGATCGAGCGGCTCATCCCGGTCGCCCCGCTGCACAACCCCGCCAACCTCACCGGCATCCGCACCGCCCAGGCGCTGCGCCCCGACCTCCCCCAGGTCGCCGTCTTCGACACCGCGTTCCACACGACGATGCCGGAGTCGGCCGCCCGCTACGCCATCGACACCGCGACCGCCGACGAGTACCGCGTCCGGCGCTACGGCTTCCACGGCACCTCGCACGCGTACGTCTCCCGGGCGACGGCGAAGCTGCTGGGCAAGGCGCCCGAGGACGTGAACGTCATCGTGCTGCACCTCGGCAACGGGGCGTCCGCCTCCGCCGTACGCGGTGGGCGGTGCGTGGACACCTCCATGGGGCTGACGCCTTTGGAGGGGCTCGTGATGGGTACGCGATCCGGAGACATGGACCCTGCCGTCATCTTCCATTTGATGCGCGTTGGCGGAATGTCCACGGACGAGATCGACACTCTTCTCAACAAGAAGAGCGGTCTCATCGGGCTCTGCGGGGACAACGACATGCGGGAGATCCGCCGCCGCGTGGACGAGGGTGACGAACAGGCGCAACTCGCCTTCGACATCTACATTCACCGTTTGAAGAAGTACATCGGCGCGTATTACGCCGTGCTCGGCCGGGTGGACGCGGTCGCCTTCACAGCGGGAGTCGGGGAAAACGCGAGCCCCGTGCGAGAGGCTGCGGTGGCGGGCCTTGAGGAACTGGGCCTCATGGTGGACAGCGAGCTCAACGCCGTACGGAGCGACGAACCGCGGCTGATCTCGCCGGAGCACGGTCGCGTGGCCGTGGCCGTGGTGCCCACCGATGAAGAACTGGAGATCGCGACTCAGACCTACGCACTGGTCGGAATGAAGGGCTGAGGGATTACACGGCAGTAACACGCCTGAGCGCATTGCCGCCCATTTGTATCTTCCACCAGACGGAATATTCCGTAGCGAAACAAACCGATAGGATCGCCCCATGCGCCGTTCGAAAATCGTCTGTACTCTCGGCCCCGCGGTCGACTCCCATGAACAGCTGGTGTCGCTGATCGAGGCCGGCATGAATGTGGCCCGCTTCAACTTCAGCCACGGCACGCACGCAGAGCACCAGGGGCGGTACGACCGCGTCCGTGCCGCCGCCAAGGAGACGGGCCGGGCCGTCGGTGTCCTCGCCGACCTCCAGGGTCCGAAGATCCGTCTGGAGACCTTCGCCGAGGGTCCGGTGGAGCTGGAGCGCGGTGACGAGTTCGTCATCACCACCGAGGACGTCCCGGGTGACAAGCAGATCTGCGGGACCACCTACAAGGGCCTGCCGGGCGATGTCTCGCGCGGCGACCAGATCCTCATCAACGACGGCAACGTCGAGCTGAAGGTCCTGGACGTCGAGGGCCCCCGGGTCAAGACGATCGTCATCGAGGGCGGTGTCGTCTCCGACCACAAGGGCATCAACCTGCCCGGCGCGGCCGTCAACGTGCCCGCGCTCTCCGAGAAGGACGTCGAGGACCTCCGGTTCGCGCTGCGCATGGGCTGCGACATGGTCGCGCTCTCCTTCGTCCGGGACGCGAACGACGTGCAGGACGTCCACAAGGTGATGGACGAGGAGGGCCGCCGGGTCCCCGTCATCGCCAAGGTGGAGAAGCCGCAGGCGGTGGCGAACATGGAGGACGTCGTGATGGCGTTCGACGCCGTCATGGTGGCCCGCGGCGACCTCGCCGTCGAGTACCCGCTCGAGAAGGTCCCGATGGTGCAGAAGCGCCTCATCGAGCTGTGCCGCCGCAACGCCAAGCCGGTGATCGTGGCGACCCAGATGATGGAGTCGATGATCACCAACTCCCGCCCCACCCGCGCCGAGGCCTCCGACGTGGCCAACGCGATCCTGGACGGCGCGGACGCGGTCATGCTCTCGGCGGAGTCCTCCGTCGGCGCCTACCCGATCGAGACCGTCAAGACGATGTCGAAGATCGTCCAGGCGGCCGAGCAGGAGCTGCTCTCCAAGGGCCTGCAGCCGCTCGTCCCGGGCAAGAAGCCGCGTACGCAGGGCGGTTCGGTCGCCCGCGCCGCCTGCGAGATCGCCGACTTCCTCGGCGGCAAGGGCCTGATCGCCTTCACCAAGTCCGGTGACACGGCCCGTCGTCTGTGCCGCTACCGCGCGGCCCAGCCGATCATCGCCTTCACCACGGACGAGGGCACCCGCAACCAGCTGACCCTCAGCTGGGGCGTGGAGTCGCACGTCGTGCCGTTCGTCAACAGCACCGACGAGATGGTCGACCTGGTCGACGGCGAGGTCTCCAAGCTGAACCGCTTCAGCGAGGGCGACATCGTCATCATCACCGCGGGCTCGCCCCCCGGCGTCCCCGGCACCACCAACATGGTCCGCGTCCACCACCTGGGCGGCGAGAAGTAGCCAGCCGCAAAAGGCTCTGTACGGCGCTGAGGGCGCCCCCTGGATCAGGGGGCGCCCTCAGGCGTGTTGCGGCTCCCGAACGGGCTTGTGGGGGCGCTCAGTCGGTCTGGTAGCTGTGCAGCCCGGGCACGTGCAGGGTGCCGCCGAACTGGCCGGCCTGCACGACCTTCACCTTGGTGAAGTAGATCAGCGGGATGTTCAGCGGCGGCGGGCTCTTCGGGCTGAACGTCACCGGGATCAGACCCAGCAGGTTGCCGGAGATGCTCTCCGTGTACATCACCGTGTCGCCGTCACGGATCGTGGAGGTCGAGCCCTTGGCCGCCTGCACGTGGTAGGTCTTGCCGGACTGCTCGTCCTCCACCGTCTGGTGCAGGTCGCCGATGTCGGTGCCGTCGGAGATGACGTACTTCAGCACTTCCTTGGTGGTGCCGTTGGCCGTCCTCACCTTGACGATGCCCTTGTAGTCGGCGCCCTTCAGCAGCAGCGAGCTGGCGTTCAGGTACCAGGGCTCGTCCGGCAGCGGAACGGGGTTGTCGACACCGCCCACGGCGTCCGTGGCGACCGGGCAGTCGTCCGGGTCCGTGCTGGAGCTCGCGGACGGCGACGGGCTGGCGGTGGCCTCCTCGGCCGCCTCCTTGACCGCGTCGGTGGTGTCCTCGGCCGCCTTGGACGCCGCGTCGGTCGTGTCCTTCACGGTGTCCTTGACCGTGTCGGTGACCTTGTCGGTGGTGTCCTTGACGGCGTCGGCCGCGTCGTCGGTCTTGCCGTCCTCGGACGCGCTCTCCGAGGCCGAGGCGGACGGCGTCGGGCTGGCGCTCGCGGACGGCGTCTCGCTCTCGCCGCCCGTGAAGATGCCCGTGATCGCGTCGCCGATCTCCTCCAGCACGTTGCCGCCGCTCTCGGAGGCCGAGGGCGAGGGCGTCGGGGTGGAGCCGGACTGAGGCTCGCCGGACGGCGAACCGGCGGACGCCGACGGAGTGGGCTCGGTCTCGTCGTCGGAACCTGAATCCGACGAAGAGCCGCCGCCCGAACCGGAGTCGGAGCCCGGGTCCGGGTCCGAGGTCGCGGACGCCGAGGGGGTCGCCTCCGCCTCGTCCTCCGACTCACCGGCGCTCGCGGACGGCGAGGCCGAGGCGGACGCGCCGTCCTCCAGGGCCGCGACACAGTCCTTGTACTCGTCGGCCGTCAGGCTCTTCGAGGCGGGCTGGTCCTCGGCGTTGGCGAGCGTCGGTGTGAACCCCATCCCCATGAGGACCGCCGTCGGCATCGCCGCCAGGGCTATCGCTTTTCCGGCCGGCATGTGGAACCGGGTGAACAGCGGCTTCTTGGGCGCGGCATGCCGCGGCCCGGTTCTCGCACGGGACTCCACATCAGTCCCGTGGGTCACCTCGTCAGCCGGCACTGCGCCTCCCGTTCGCCCCGTTCGCCGGGCTCGTTCCAGACAGATCGTTCGGCTCACCGCCGTCGTACGTGCCCTTGTCGTACGCGTCCTTGTCGTGCGTGTCGTCGGCGTACGCGTCCTTGTCGTGCGTGTCGTCGGCGTACGCGTCCTTGTCGTACGTGTCCTTGCCGTACGTGTCCTTCGAGAGCGTGGGCACCGCACCCTCGGGGGTGCTGCCCTCCGCACCGCCCTTCTGGACCGGCTCCGGCGCCGGCGGCTCGCCCGGCACCCACGCCACGGCCATGGCCCCGCCGATGAGGGCGAAGAGGAAGCCGATGAGGAAGCCGCCCAGGTTGGACACCGGGATGGACACCAGGGCCAGCAGGATCGCCGCGACGCCCGCGAAGGTGCGGACGTGCTTCTGGAACCAGAGGCTGACACCGAGGACGACCAGCAGCACGCCGATGATCAGGGATCCCGCGCCCGCCGTCGTGGCCATCGCCAGCGTCAGATGGCCGATCTGGAGGTTCGCGTACGGGAAGTAGGCGATGGGGAATCCGCCGATCATGATGAACAACCCGGCCCAGAACGGCCTCTCGCCCCGCCAGGCGCGGAACTTCCGCTTGATGACCCGGAGGTAGTGCTCATCGCGGCCGGGTACGGCAGGAGTCTCGGCGCTCATGGAAAACAGCTCCCTGTCACGGCGTTGCTGTGGTGGTGAGTTGTGCTGAGTGCGGCCGCTTGTGGAGAACGTGCGAACAGCGGCCGGAGAGTGGACGGGCGGGGGCGCCGTCGGCTCCCCCGCCCGTCACAGAGTGCTTAGTAGCACTCCTTGGTACCCGTCGACAGCGACATCTTCAGGCCGCTGAGCTTGAAGGTTCCGGCGGTGGTGGCCCACGCCGTCTGCTTCACGTCGGTCAGCGTGGCCCTCTCGGCCTGCTGGGCGAACCCGAACGGGTTGGCGGTGTCACCCTTGGCGATACCCGGACCCTTCGAGGCGTCCTTGGCCGCAACACCGATGTCGATGTTCTCGAAGGTCGCGTTGGCCTCGAGCTCCTCGATGTCGACGTAGAGGTTCTCGGCCTCGACCGGCGTACCGCCGCCGCCGGCCTTCAGCTGCAGGCTGACGGTACCGATGAGCGGGATGTTCGGGGTGACCACCGACTGGCACATGTTGGTGAGCGTCGCGTTCTTGAACGCGGACACCGCGACGGGGTGAGCCGTCTTCTTGCCGTCGAGGGTGTAACCCGAGTCAATGGCGCCGTACTGGGAGAAGCCCGTACCGACGAGCTTGTCCGCCGTCACCTTGAACGACTGACCCGACACACTGAACGACGCGGCGAGGGCGCCCTGCGCGAGGGCGACACCTATCGCGGCCGTGGCGGCCACGCTGGGCACCATCACGACGGCGAACCGCTTCCATCTGGTCCCGCCACGCACCTGGGACTCCATATTTCCTCCTTCTCGGACGTACATCTCCTGACCCTGACTGCCCCTGTCGAACAAGACGGCCCAGCCGGGCAGGGATGGGAGAAGTGCTACGTCCTCGGGAAGGAGAGCGCCCGTACTCAGGCGCGAACCGCGCACCGATCACCGGCGATCACCCCCGAGCGACAACCACTGGTCGCGCCTGACGCACATCACGCACAACCTTGCTGGACAGGCTTCGCCGGAAGGCGAAGACCCCCCTGTCCAAGAGACGGCGCCACTGCCGCCGGCTCTACTCGGTGGGGACCCAGGAGTTCCCGCGGGCCCGACCGGCTGTCGGGGTACGGGGAATGGACCGAGCGTCGCCGATCGTGGTGCATTCTCGCCGCCCGCACAAGGGGCTTCGTTACTCGGTAGTAACGGCCGGATAACCGAACAACGACCCGCTGGTCTCGACCGACGACTCTGGGTGTGTCGTAGGGGCCGGACAAAGATGTTGATGAAGGGACAGAATCCGACAGATCAACGCCCGAAACTTACTTGCAGTAACAGCGGCCGCGATTACCAAGATTTGGTAAAGCGCGGCCGCAGTGGCACTCCGTCGGCAGACTTTTCACTCGGGCACCACATGCCCGAGTGTTTAGCGACTGGTCAGAACAGGGCTCGTGCCCCGGTCAGAACAGCGCACGCGCAAGCGCGCGGCGAGCCGCGACCACCCGCGGATCATCGGCCCCCACGACGTCGAAGAGCTCCAACAGCCGCACACGTACGGCGTCCCGGTCGTCACCGAACGTGCGCCGCACGGTGTCGATGAGCCGCCCGAAGGCGTCCTCCACATGTCCGCCGGCGAGGTCCAGATCGGCGGCGGCGAGCTGCGCCGGCACGTCGGCCGGCTTCTCCGCCGCCTCCTTGCGCACCTGCTGCGGGTCGAGAGACTGCACCCGCTGGAGCAACTCGGCCTGGGCGAGGCCCAGTTTGGCCTCCGTGTTGCCCGGGTCGTCACTCAGTACGTTCTTGTACGCCTGCACCGCACCGCCGAAGTCCCCGGCGTCCAGGGCCTGTACGGCCGCCTCCAGGAGCGCGTCGTACGGCCCGGCGGGCACGGGCGGAGCGGCGGCGCGCTCGGCGCCGGGCTGGGCGTCGGGGTCGACGGTGAGGCCGGTGAGGCCGAACCGCTGCTCGGAGACCTGCACCAGCTGGTCCAGGGTCTGCTGGATCTGCTCCTTGCCGGCGGCTCCCTGGAAGAGGGGCAGGGCCTGCCCGGCGACGACGGCGAAGACGGCCGGGATCCCCTGGACCCCGAACTGCTGCATCAGCATCTGGTTGGCGTCGACGTCGATCTTCGCGAGGAGGAGCCGGCCGTTGTACTCGACGACGAGCTGTTCGAGCACCGGGCTCAGCTGCTTGCAGGGCTCGCACCACTCGGCCCAGAAGTCGATGACGACGGGCACCTCGGTGGAGCGCTGCAGGACGTCACGCTCGAACCCGGCCTCGTCGACGTCGATGACGAGATCGGCGGGCGACACCGCACCCGGGCCGCCGCCCTGCCGGGCGGCTTCGGCGCGTGCCTGCTCCGCCTTGGCCTTGGCCTTGGCCTCCTGGGCCGCCTTCACCGCGGCGAGGTCGACGACTCCGCTCATGGACATGTTCCGTGGCTGCATGCGTCTATCCTCCCCCGTCGGCGTGCGCAAGTGCTCCATACCCCGGGGGAGGCTGCATTCAACAGCGGTTCCGCCGCGGGCGGGCCCCGGCCGATTCTCGAGCGGAGGCCTGTCTGTCCGGTCTTCTTCTCTTCTTCGTTCGGTCTTCGACGCCGGGTCCCCACCCCACGCCAGTGGTTTCGCTACGAGTCGTAGCGTAATGGCACCGGGTGCCTCCGCGGTACCACGACCTGGTGATCTCCCTCACGGCCACACAGGAAACGCCGGTTATGGTCATGGGATGCAGAGCCGCACTCCCGCCCCACGCGCCACAGGACGCCCCCGCAGCGCCGCCGCGGACACCGCCATCCTCGCGGCCACGCGTCAGGCCCTGGTGGAGCTGGGCTGGTCCAAGCTCACCCTGGGAGACGTGGCGACGCGGGCGGGGGTTGCGAAAACGACGCTCTACCGTCGCTGGCCGGGCAAGAACGAGCTGGTCGTGGACGCCGTCGCCGAACTCTTCGACGAACTGGAACTGCCCGACCGGGGCACGCTGGCCGCGGACATCGAGGGCGTGGTCCTGCAGTTCGCGTCCCTGCTGGCCCGGCCGGAGGCGAAGAGCGGCCTGATGGCGGTGGTGGCGGAGTCGATCCGCGACGACGCGCTCCGCGAGCGCATCCGCTGCTCGATCGTCGAGCGCCAGAAGCGGCTGGTCCTGGAGGGCCGGGCCCGGGCCGAGGCGCGCGGTGAACTCCCCCCGGAATCCGACCCGTCCGAGGCCGCCCGCACGGTCGACCTCATCTTCGACGTGGTCGCGGGTGCGGTGGTCCACCGCACCCTGGTCAGCGCGGAACCGGCGGACGAGGAGTGGGTCCACAGTTTCACGAGAGTCCTGCTCCTGGGCCTCATGGGAGCAGCGACGTAGCGCGCAGGACACCAGCCACGCAGCCTGCGGGCAGGCGTGCCACCGGGCGTGCGGCACGGGTGGGTGCAGACGGCACCGGGCCACGCACCCATCCCGCCTCGACGGCAAAGCCGCGGGCTAGAACCCCGCCGGCTCCGTGTACACCCCCCACTCGTCCCGCAGCACCCCGCAGATCTCCCCGAGCGTCGCCTCGGCCCGTACGGCGTCCAGCATCGGCCCGATCATGTTGCCGCCGTCCCGTGCGGACGCGAGCATCGCGTCGAGTGCGACCCGCACCGCGCCCTCGTCCCGCGCCGCCTTCCGCGCACCCAGCGTCCGGACCTGCTCGCGCTCCACCTCGTGGCTGACCCGCAGGATCTCCAAGTCCCCGGTGACGGACCCGTGATGGACGTTGACGCCCACCACCCTCTTGTCACCCTTCTCCAAGGCCCGCTGGTACTGGAACGCGGACTCGGCGATCTCCCCGGTGAACCATCCGTCCTCGATCCCCCGCAGAATCCCGGAGGTGACCGGCCCGATGGGGTGCCGCCCGTCGGGATGCGCCCTCAGGCCCCGCTCCTTGATCTGCTCGAAGATCTTCTCGGCGTCGGCCTCGATGCGATCCGTCAACTGCTCGACGTACCAGGAACCCCCCAGCGGATCGGCCACATTGGCGACCCCGGTCTCCTCCATCAGCACCTGCTGCGTCCGCAGCGCGATCTCCGCGGCCTGCTCGCTGGGAAGCGCGAGGGTCTCGTCGAGGGCGTTGGTGTGCAGGGAGTTGGTACCGCCGAGCACGGCGGCGAGCGCCTCGACGGCGGTCCGTACGACGTTGTTGTAGGGCTGCTGCGCGGTCAGTGACACACCGGCGGTCTGCGTGTGGAACCGCAGCCACTGCGCCTTCTCGGACTTCGCCCCGTACACATCCCGCATCCACCGCGCCCAAATCCGCCGCGCGGCCCGGAACTTGGCGATCTCCTCGAAGAAATCGACGTGGGCGTCGAAGAAGAAGGAGAGCCCGGGAGCGAACACATCCACATCGAGCCCACGGCTGAGCCCGAGCTCCACGTACCCGAACCCGTCGGCGAGCGTGTAAGCGAGCTCCTGAGCGGCCGTCGACCCCGCCTCCCGGATGTGATACCCGGACACGGAGAGCGGCTTGTAAGCAGGAATGCCCGCCGCGCAGTACTCCATCAGGTCCCCGATGAGCCGCAGATGGGGCTCGGGCTGGAAGAGCCACTCCTTCTGCGCGATGTACTCCTTGAAGATGTCGGTCTGGAGGGTCCCGTTGAGCACACGGGGATCAACCCCTTGCCGCTCAGCGGCAACGAGATACATGCAGAAGACCGGAACAGCGGGCCCGCTGATGGTCATGGAGGTGGTGACGTCCCCGAGCGGGATGTCCTTGAACAGCACCTCCATGTCGGCGGCGGAGTCGATGGCGACCCCGCAGTGCCCGACCTCTCCGAGCGACCGCGGATCGTCGGAGTCCCGCCCCATGAGAGTAGGCATGTCAAAGGCGACGGACAGCCCGCCCCCGCCATTGGCGAGGATCATCTTGTACCGCTCATTGGTCTGCTCGGCGTTCCCGAACCCGGCGAACTGCCGGATGGTCCACGTCCGCCCCCGGTACCCGGTCGCGTAGAGCCCCCGCGTGTACGGATACTCCCCCGGCCACCCGATCCGCTCGAACCCCTCGTACCGATCCCCCGCCCGAGGCCCGTACACGGGCTCCACCGCGTCCCCGGACAACGTGGTGAAGTCCGCCTCCCGCTTACGAGAGGCGTCAAACCGGGCCTGCCACCGTCGGCGGCCCTCTTCGATGGCGTCAGCGTCCATGCTTCGAATTTACTAGGACGTCCTAGTAAATGTCGACGGTGAACCACCCGTTACTCTCGACGGCATGAAGAAGAGCGTCCTGACCCGCTACCGGGTGATGGCCTACGTCACCGCCGTCCTGCTCATCCTGCTGACGATCGGTGTGATCGGGAAGCGGCTGCTGGGTATGGACGGGTTCGACGGCTTCGTCTCGGTGGTCGGCATCGCCCACGGCTGGCTGTACGTGCTCTACCTGGTCTTCGCCTTCGACCTGGGCACCAAGGCGAAGATGCCGCTGGGCCGCCTCGCCTGGGTGCTCCTCGCCGGTACGGTCCCCACCGCCGCGTTCTTCGTCGAGCGCAAGGTGACCCGAGAGGTCACCCCCCTCATCACCGAGGACGCCGCCCCCAAGGCCGCCGCGGCCTGACCCTCACTTCGTGATGAAGTGGCACTGCGTGGCCCGCAGCTTGCCGTTCACGTAGAACCTGGCGCAGGCCTTGCCGTACTTCGGCAGCGTCTGCGCCGAGTTGCGCCGCAGCGGATCACGCCTGCACTCGGTGTGCGTCCTGCCCCGCGAGGTCTTGTACGTGCGGTTGCCGGTGTCCGCGTAGGTGAAGTCGATCCTCCAGTTGCAGAACTTGGAGAAGGTCGCCGCGAGCCCCATGCAGTCCACACCCGCCAGCCGGCTGGTGATCCGCTTGCCGGATCCGTCGATGGAGTGCGTCAGAAAGCACCCGACCGGCACCTTCACGCCGGCCCCGCGCAGGTCGTAGTCGAACGTCCCGATCGCAGTGGTCCCGGTGGCACTGGCGCTCGCCACTCCCCCGGTCCCCCAGCGCGACGGCACCGATGACCACGACGGCACTTCCGGCGGTCAGTAAGCGACGAGCGGCACGACGAAGCTTCGACAAGGCAGGTTCCCCTGTTCCCGTTGGGCCCGGACGCCGATCGTCCGGACGATGACCGCCCAACAAGATCGCAGGGGAAACGGCAGACCTCCGCCGCCGTATCGATCATGCAGCGGAGAGATCACCCACGGGCGTGACCCGTCCCGCGGGCGTTGACCGGCGTCGCAGACCGCCCGCGCCGCGCCCCTCAGACCTCGTCGAAGTCGTTCGCCGCGACCCGCAGTGGGCGCAGCATCGCGAAGATCTCGCCGCATTCCTCCGCGTCGTACACCCCGAGGCCGAAGTCCATGGCCATGAGGTCGGCGGTGGCGGCGTCGACGACCTCTCGGCCCTTGTCGGTGATGACGGCGAGGGTGCCGCGGCCGTCGTTGGGGTTGGGTTTCTTGTCGACGAGGCCCGACTTCACCAGGCGGTCGATGGTGTTGGTCACCGATGTCGGGTGGACCATCAGACGTTCGCCGATCTTGGACATGGTCAGCTCGCCGGCCTTGGAGAAGGTGAGCAGGACCAGGGCCTCGTAGCGCGCGAAGGTCAGTCCGTAGGGTTTGACCACCGCGTCGACCTCGGCCAGCAGGATCTGGTGGGCGCGCATGATCGACGTGATCGCCGCCATGGACGGCACGTTTCCCCAGCGCTGCTTCCAGAGCTCGTCGGCGCGGGCGATGGGATCGAAGGGGAGACTGAGGGGCTTCGGCACGGCACCAGACCTTACCGGCCGGTCACATCGTGGTCAGCCCCGTCTTGTCATTCGGTCCGCCGGGCCTCCACAGCCAGCAGCGCACAGCACACCGCCCCCAGCAGCCCCGCCCCCGCGACCGTCACCGTCACCCCCACGAACTCCGCCGCCACCCCCGCGAGCGCCATCCCCACCCCCTGGATCGTCATCAGCCCTGCCGTCAGCAACGTCATCGCCCGCCCCCGCAGCTCCTCCGGCACCGCCCGCACGAACCACTGGTCCAACCCCAGCGTGTACGCCGATCCCGCCCCCGAGACGAACAGGAGGAGCAGCGAGACATCCAGCCCCGGGTGCAGCGCATAACCCGCGTACGGCAGCAGCATCACGCACACCAGCGGCAGCGCGATCCGTTCCCGCGCCGACGGCCGCAGCCGGGCCCCCGCCCACAGCTCCCCCGCGATCACACCGACCGGCAGCGCGCACATCAGCAGACCCAGCCCCACCGAGCCCACCCGCAGCTCGTCCGCGTACGGCGCCGCCAGCGCCTCCGGCACCACCGCGAACATCGGCGGCACCCAGAAGAGCAGCAGGAGCACCCGCACCCGGCGGTTCGCGAGCACCTGCCGGGCCCCCTTCAGCGACTCCGTCACCAACGCACCGCCCGCCCCCGCCCGCGCGGGCCGCCGCCGCGTCCCGAAGCGCAGCAGCACCGCCGACGCCCCGAACGTGACCACCGTGATCAGCAGCGCATGGCGCGGCGACACCACGGTCAGCAGCACCCCGCCCACCCCGTACCCCGCGAGCAGCGCGCTCTGCGACACGATCCGCAGCAGCGAGCGCCCGAGCACGAACAGGTCCCCGTCGCCGAGGATGTCGGCGAGCGTCGCCATCCGCGTCCCCTGGAACACCGGCGCCACCACCGCCAGACAGCAGCGCAGGCTCAGCAGTACGGCGATCCCCGCCCCCGGCACCGTCATCGGCAGCACGCACGCCGCGCAGACCAGGTCGCACACCACCAGCACCCGCCGGGCCGGGAAGCGGTCGGCGACCCCGGCGAGAAGGGTGCCGCCGACGACGTACGGCAGGAAACCGAGCGCGAACGCCAGGGCGCTGAGCAGAGGGGAGCCGGTGAGGTCGTAGACGAGGACGGAGAGGGCGATCTCGCTGATCACCACGCCCAGGAGGGAGAGCAGGTGCGCGGCGAAGACGGCACGGAATTCGCGTACGGCCAGGACGCGGGCGTAGCCGGTGGCCGGTGGGGTGGTGGCGGTGAGCGTGTCGTCGTCCGTCATGTGCAGCAGCGTGGCCGCGGCCGTGCTCGCGGCCTAGAGTTTCGGCCGTGGCCGAATCTTCCGTCCTGGCCCTCATCCCTGTCTCTCCTCGTCTCTCCTCGGTCAGGAACCTCCATGCCCTCTCGACTCCACTTCGGTGAGGACGACTTCCTCCGGTGCCGTTTCGCGATCTCTCCGCTCTGGGAGACCCAGGAGGTCGTGCGCACCCTCAAGCGGCCCGAACGGCACGGTTACCACGCGCCCTGGCTGCGCCGGATCCGGGCCGCGGCCGCCGAGCTGGATCTGACGGCGTTGTGGATGCTGATGCCTCGCCGCGGTCACTCCCCCGACTGGTTGAGTCCGCCGCCGACAGGCCCCGCGGCCACCTTCGAGGAGGAGATCGCGGCCGTACGGGCTCATGACCCGGTGGCCGCCCGCGCGGACACCGCGAAGTCGCTCGCGTGCACGCCCGGCGCGCTGGAGTCGGCTCAGGGCCGGGCCTGGCTGCGGGACCCCGTGCGGATGGTGCGGGAGCTGTCCGACGCGATGGAGGAGGTCTGGCACACCCTCGTCGCCCCGGACTGGCCTCGGCTGCGCGCCCTGCTGGAGGCCGACGTCGCCTTCCACTCCCGACGGCTCGCCGAGGTAGGGCTCGGCGGGCTGCTGCCGGAGATCAGCGGGCGGTTCGGGTGGGACGCCGGGACGCTGACCGTCGAGTTCCGGGGCGAGCACGAGCGCCGGCTGGAAGGACAGGGGCTGGTGCTGATGCCGAGCGTGTTCATCTGGCCCGACGTGGTCAGCACCTATGACGCGCCCTGGCAGCCGACTCTCGCGTACCCGGCGCGGGGCATCGGCGGCCTGTGGACCGAGCCGGACGACCGTACGCCCGACGCGCTCGTACGGCTGCTGGGACGCGGGCGGGCCGCCGTACTGGCCGACCTCGGCGAACCGGCCACGACGACGGCCCTGGCCCACCGGCTCGGCCTCGCCCCGTCGTCCGTGTCGGCGCATCTGTCGGTCCTGCGGGCGTCGGGTCTGCTGACGTCGAGGCGATACGGCCATCAGGTCCTGTACGAGCGGACGCCGCTGGGCATCGCGCTCAGCGGGGCCGGCCGCGACGAAACCGCACCCGTCGAACCCGCACCCGACACACGCCCCTCCCCGTCCGGCTCGGACAAGTGATCCATGTGACGATGGGTAACAAACCATCACGTAACGTCACATTTGCGCAAGGGAGCAGCATGTCCCGGCTGACCCACACCCTCGCGGCCCTCACCGTCCTCGCGCTCGCCGCGGGCTGCTCGTCCGCGTCCGACGTCGACGAGGCCTCCGTCGCCGGCGCGGCGAGCAGGAAGGAGGGCCCGGACCCGGCGTCGCCGTTCTGGGTGGATCCGAACAGTCCCGCCGCCGAGCAGGTGCTGCTGTGGCAGCGGGAGGGGCGCGCCCAGGACGCGGCGCTGCTGCGGCGGATCGCGGACCAGCCGGCCGCGCTGTGGCCGGCCGGGGAGATCGACCCCGGGCCGACGGTGCGGGCGGCGACGGCCTCGGCGGCGGCCGAGGACCGTACGGCGCTGTTCGTGGCGTACAACATCCCGCACCGGGACTGCGGTCAGCACTCGGCGGGCGGGGCGGCGGACGCGGACGCCTACCGGGCGTGGATCGGGAAGTTCGCCGACGCGCTGGGCTCCGCGAAGGCACTGGTCGTGCTGGAGCCCGATGCGGTCGCGCACATCGTGGACGGCTGCACGCCCGGTGAATACCACGCCGAGCGCGAGCAGTTGCTGAGCGAGGCGATCGACCGGCTGAAGCAGCAGCCGAACACCAAGGTGTATCTGGACGCCGGCAACCCGTCCTGGATCCGGGAGTCCTGGAAGCTGGTCGAGCCGTTGCACCGGGCGGGGGTGGAGAAGGCGGACGGGTTCGCGCTGAACGTCTCCAACTTCCAGACCGACGAGGTCACCAAGGAGTACGGCCTGCATCTCTCCGAGGACCTCGGCGGCAAGCACTTCGTCATCGACAGCAGCCGCAACGGCAACGGGCCGCTGCCGGGGGTCTGGTGCAACCCGCCGGGCCGGGCGCTCGGCACCCGTCCGACGACCACCACCGGCGAGCCGGCCCTGGACGCCTATCTCTGGGTCAAGCGGCCCGGCGAGTCGGACGGCACCTGCGAGGGCGGTCCGAACGCCGGGCAGTGGTGGCCGGAGTACGCCCTGGGGCTGGCGCGCAACTCCCAGGGCTGACACTCCGGTCGGCCTCGGCCGGCCGCTACTTCACCTGGATCCACTTCGCTTCCGACGGCGTCCCGTCCGCGTCCGTCGCGAACAGCATGTACCAGCCGGGCGGCACCAGCGACGGGTCCTTCGGTACGTCGAAGGTGACGGCCCTGGCGTTCTTGGTGATGCCGAGTTCGATGGAGCGCTGCTCGACGTCGGTGGTGTGCGTCACCGCGCTGGGGCGCATCAGCCGCGCCTTGACGATCCGGTCCGCGTCGTCCGTGCGGAACGTCACCCGGTGGTTCTCGTCGAGTTCCTTCGGCCCGTCCCTCAGTACGAGGCGGTCGGCGCCGCCTCTGTGCAGGGCGGGCGGTGTGAAGATCTCCATGCGCTGCTCGAAGTGGCCGAGCTTGGTGTTCTGCTGGTCGTCGTAGAGCGGGTCGGAGCCGAAGCTGGCGACCCTTCCGTCGGGCAGCAGCAGTGCCTCGGAGTGGTAGTTGCGGCCGACCGTCGGGGCCGCGGCCTCGCGGAAGACGTTGTCCTTGGGGTCGTAGAACTGCGCCTTGAGGATGTTGCTGGCGCTGCGGCCGCGGTAGTCCTCGGAGCCGTTGGCGGTGAAGACGGTGTCGTCCGGCATGATCACGCTGTTCAGATACCGGGTGCCCTGGGGGAGGTTGGGGCCGTCCTCGAAGACCGGGTTGTCCTTCTTGAGGTCGACGACGGCCGTGCGCGGGGTCGACCTCCTGGACTCGCCGACGCCTCCGCCGCCGAGGATCATCACCTTCTGATCCTGTGCGGGAGGCAGGAGGAGGGAGGCCGAGGTCTCGGTCTCGTCGGGGTCGCGCAGGCCGGGGACCTTGGTGAAGGTGTTGGTCTTCAGGTCCCACAGGCCCGGCTCGCGGCCCATGTCGGCCGGCCCGTAACCGGCGTTGGAGGCCGGGTAGAAGAGCTTGCCGCCCTTGGTGAGGAAGAGGGCGGGGTAGGTGGGGAAGTAACGCTTGGGCCCGCGGGACCACTTCTTGGTCTTCGGGTCGTAGATCTCGTTGTCGCCCGGGTCGATCATCCCGACGTCGTCCAGGCCGGAGACGGCGAGGACACGGCCGTCGTCGAGGCCGACCAGGGTCGGGTACCAGCGGGCCTTGTCCATCGGGTCGACCGGGATGTACTTCTCGGCGAGCGGATCGAACTCGTAGGCGGCGCGGATCCCCTGGAAGTCCTGCTTGTCGAGGGTGATCTTCTCGGAGAGGCCGTAGGTGTTGTCCGCGTCCTTGCCGCTCAGGCCGACGATCTCGTACTGGGCCTGCTTCTCGGTGACGGACATCGGGCCCTTCTCGACGGCCTCGACGAAGACGCGCGACTCGGCGGCGGTCACCTTCGTCTGCCAGGGCTGCATGACGCCGCGGGCGTTGTAGGTGACCTTGAAGGACCTCTTCGCCTTGGGGACGGTCACGCCGAACTTCGTGACGTACTCGACCCCGGCCGGTGAACGGAAGCGGGTGCCCTTCTTCAGGAACATCGCCTTGTCGGGGTTCTCGTTCTTCACGCGCATGCCGCCGCCGGCGCGGTCGACCTCGCCTTCGAGGAGCTCGTAGCGGGCGGTGCCGCCGGCCACGAGGAGGCGGCCGTCGGGGAGTTGGGCGTGGCCCGAGCAGAAGAAGTCGTCGGGGGTGGGGATCTTCTTGAAGGTGTTGGCGGTGGGGTCCCAGAGGACGGTGTCGAAGGAGCCCTCGTCGAACTTCTCCTGCTCGTTGCCGGAGCCCGCGACGATGAGGACCTTGCCGGTGTGCAGGAGCGCCGCGTGGATGGCGTTGGTGCGGTACTCCTCCGGGATGTCGACCTTGGTCCAACTCCCGTACTTCGCCTTGTACCCGGGCTGGGCGATCTTGTACGCGGTGTACCGCTCGCCCGCGAAGTCGAGGGCCGCCGGGGCGTTGAGGCCGGCGAGGATCGCGATGCCGCCGATGCCGAGGACGGTCTTCTTGGTGCGCTGGGACGGCTGGTAGGGCATGGCCTAGTCGCCTCCTGTCGTGGTGCTGGAGGTGGTGGCGAGGGCGGGCTCGGTGCCGTCGACGGGGCGGGCGGTGGTGGCTCTGGCTGTGGTTGTGGCTGTGGAGCGGTGGGTCTGGCGTTCCTTGAGGCGGGTGGCGAGCCACACCGCGACCGGGGCCAGGGATATCGCCGTCGCCAGGACCGCCCAGGTGCGCATCGCGATGTGCGTGTGGTTCAGGACGACGGAGGCGGCGAGGGAGGTCACGAGGACGGTCGCCCAGAACAGGTGGATGCGGAAGGTGAGGAGGCGGTCGGGGCTGGCGCCGTCGCCCTTGGGGGTGACCACGAAGCGGCTGGGGCGGCGGACGAGGGCCTCGCCGAAGGACTTCAGGTAGATCGGCGCCGAGAGGGCCGACATCGCCATGCCCGCCAGGCCGCCCGATCCTTGCGGTTCGTGCGGGGAGACGTTGTGGCGGCGGTTCCAGAGGTAGAGGCCGATCTGGAGGGCGGCCGCGTCGCTGTAGAGCATCAGCCACACGGATGCGGCGACCTGGGTGCCGGAGGCGCCGAACCAGAGGAACAGGACGCAGCTCAGGATGCCGAGGAACCAGTTGACGGCCGTCATCGGGTAGTAGACGAGCATCATCGTGTACGAGAAGAGGCGGCCCGGGGGCATCGTGAACGGGGCCTTCCAGTACTGCTTGAAGAGGGTCTCGTAGGTGCCGCGTGACCAGCGCATCTGCTGGGTGAAGAAGTCGGTCCACGAGGCGGGGCCCTCACCCACGGCGAGGACGTCCGGGGTGTACACGCTGCGCCAGTGGCGGCGGGTGGCGGGGTTGCGGTGGCGGTGGAGTTCGAAGCCGGTTGCCATGTCCTCGGTGATCGAGTCGTAGAGGCCGCCGATCTGCTTGACGGCTGCGATGCGTACGACGTTGTTGGTGCCGACGAACATGGGGGCGCGGTAACGGTTGCCGGCGCGCTGGATGAGGGCGTGGAAAAGGAACTGCTGGGACTCCGCGGCCTTGGTGACGGGGTGGTGGTAGTTGCCGTACACCTGGGGGCCGACGACGAAGGCGACGTCCGGATCCCTGAAGTAACCCATCATCCGTTCGAGGAAGTTGGGGAGCGGGACGTGGTCGGTGTCGACGGAAGCGAAGAAGTCGTACTCGTCGCCGTGCATGGCGATCCACGCGTTGTAGTTGCCGTGCTTGGTGCAGGCCTTGTGGACGCCCTTGGGGCGGTTCCACTCGGGGACGCCGTTGCGGGTGAAGTGCCGTACGCCGAGCTCGGTGCAGAGGGCCTTGGCCTGTTCGTCGTCGCCCTCGTCGAGGAGCCACACGTCGAGAACGCTGCCGGGGCCGGTGTGGGTGATCTTCGTCGCGCCTTCGAGGGTGGCGCGGACCATCTCCAGGGGTTCCTTGCCCGGGACGTACGTCGTGAGGAAGGCGACGCGGGTGCCGGGTTCGGGGGTGACCGGGACGGGGTCGCGGGCGACGAGGGTCGCGTGGGCGACAGAGGCGACGTTGACGACCATGAACAGCTCGATGAGGCCGATGGCTATGAGCATGGTGATGTCGAGGCCGACCATCCACTCGTCACCGCCCTCGCGCTCGACCCAGTGGGTGGGCCAGACGAGGTAGACGAGCAGGGCGCCGGTGAGGATCGGCGCGAGGGTCATCAGGAGGACCGCGCGTATCCGGTGCGGCTCGCGTGCGAGGAGCGAGGCGTACTGCACCCGGTACTCGTCGGCGGACGGCTCCGTGAGCGGTCCGGCAAGTCGGCTGTGGGTGTCGTAGTCATAGCCCTCCGGCCGCACAGCGCCCTCCAGTTTTCGAACGAGCCGATACCCACACAAAAGTGGAGATTTCCGGGCGTGTCGAACTGGGAGGGTCCAGGTGGGTGTGCCGTGTGCCTCCGGCGGTGGGGCGGGGTGCCTGCGGCGGCCTGCGCGGGTGGGGTGGGGGTTCGCGTTGCGCACTACTCGCCATCGGGGGTCGGGGCCGCGCCGGGGGGTGTCCGTCCTCGGTCGGGCGGCTCGGCTTCTTTCAGGGGTGCGTGGTGTCGGACGCCCGCCGCTGCGGGCGGACACCCCCCGGCACGTCCCCTGCTCGCCGTTGCGCCGGTGCGGGTGCGATGCGATGCCCTGTTCGACGCCGGTCCGCGTCACTCAGCCCGTCCGAGGCCCCTTCAGGGCCGAAGCGGGGGTCTGGGGGCGACAGCCCCCAGGGACGGGACGGGTAGGGGCGGCGGGGGCGAGAACAAGGTCAGCGGCGGGTCGTGCGGCGCAAGTGGTGGCGTACCGCCCGCTGGGCCACCGGCCCGAGTTCCTCCAACGCCGTGACCAGGACACCCAGTTGCTCCAGCGCGTCCAGCGCCGCCGTCGCCCCCGGCATGTCCACCCCCTCGTACAGCTCGATGCCCACGAAGGACGCCGCGACCGCCTTCGCCAGCCCCGCCGGATCGGTGAACTCCTCGAAGGGGGTGCCCGCCAGGACCCGTCTGAGGACCTTCTCGATCTCCGTGATCCAGGTCTCCAGGCCCGCCGCGGTCGCCGCCGCGAGGCTCTCGTGGGTCTGGGCGCCGGCGAGGAGCTGGCCCAGGAGGGCCACGTGGCCGCCGGAGCGTTCCTCTTCGTGGATCTGCCTGCCCACCACGAGGAGTTCGGAGAGGGAGCCCACCTTGTCGAAGCGGGGACGGTAGCGGGAGACCGCCTGTTCGGCGCCGTATCGGCAGGCCGCGGCCAGGAGTTCGTCGACGGAGCCGAAGTGGTAGAAGACCAGGGCCTGGTTGACGCCCGCCGTCGAGGCGATCGTACGGGCGGATGCCTTCGCGATGCCCTGTTCCACGAGGGTGCGCAGGGCGCCTTCGATGAGCTTGGTCTTCGTCTCCAGCGACTTCGGTGTCTCGGGGCTCACGCGCGGGACTCCTCGCGGACGGGCCGCAGACCGGGACGGACACCGCGGGCACGGACGTCCGTGTACGTCGCCCTGAAGCTCCCCTCGTAGCCGAAGAGCGGGCCGAAGTGCTTGTTGACGACCTTGACCTGGATGCGGAAACGGCCGGTCGCGTCGTCGTACGACTCCCGGACCTCGGCCGTCGCACCGATCAGTTCCGGCACGCGTACGTCCACCATGCCCTCCCTGAACCGGTGTTCGCCGGAGCGGATCAGCAGGGAGCCGTCGGGCTCGGCGTGGAAGTGGAGGTCGCTGGCCAGGTGCTGATGGGTGCCGAGGTAGTCGAGGATGCGGTCGCCCTGGGGGCCGAGGACCATCTGGGCGTCGAAGCGGCGGGGGCGGCCGGGGAGGTCGAAGGTGCGCACGAAGGTCACCGTCTCACGGCCGTAGGTGTCCGTGTACGGCACGTTCTCGATGACGAAGGGGATGTTCCGCCCGGTACGGGGGACGAGGATGTTGCGTGTCGTGCCCAGGGCCAGGAACGGTTTCACGAAGGCGCCGCCGTGCCAGATGCGGTCCATCACCCCGTGGCCGGTGCAGGCCTCGCCCGTGGTCAGGCCGACCGAGAAGCGGCGCTGGAGCTGGGGATGGAGGCCGTCGAAGGCCGGGCCCATCACCGTGCGGAAGATCGACGTCATCGCGGGTTCTCCAGGGTGCGCAGGAGACGCGGGGCGCGAACCCGCGTGGGAGGCCGGCGCAGACAGCGGCGGGCCGCCGGTGTGCAGGGCAGCGGTGGTGCGAAGAGGGTCGCGAAGAACACGACGGTGAGCATGAGCGGCCAGCAGAACGCCATCAGTACGGCCAGCGGGCCGAAGGCGGGGAGTACCGATTCCGTCAGCACTCCCGCGCCGGTGGCGATCAGGAGCAGGGTGCGGGCGACCATCTCGACCAGCCAGTTCAGGCGGGCCCGTTCCGGGCTGATGCCCCACTCCAGCCAGAGGCGGAGGCGGTCGAACGACCACGCCGTGGCCCAGCCCATCAGGGGGCGGAAGAGGAAGCGGTCGGCCGTCGCGCCGAAGCGGCCCCAGCGCGGCCGGTAGTCGTAGCCCGTGAAGAAGCGGACACCGTCGCCGTCGGGGACGTAGCGCCAGTAGCCGCTGCCTTCGGCTAGGAGGGACAGGGGGTGCGGGGAGCTGAAGCGGAGGGCCGAGGTGCGGGTGCCGTCCGAGCGTTCCTTCTCGCCGGCCGAGACGCCGGTGCCGGCGATCGTGAGGCCGGGCAGGACGCGGGTGGCGTAGCGGAAGTGCTGCGCAGCGCCCTCCGCGCGCGGGAGGTGGTCGATGTCGGTGAAGCGGAGGTCCCAGCGCTGGTGCTGGGCCGGCTCCTGGGTGCGGGACCAGAGGTCGTCGAGGTCGGTGCGGATGTGTGCCTCGATGTAGAGCCCACGTTGCTGCCCCATGCGTATCCCCCTGTGAGCTGGCCTTCTCAGTATTTTTTGAGCGACTGCTCAAACATTGCTGGCAGGACCGTACACCTATTTGAGCGATCGCTCAAACATCAGGCACAAGAAAACCCCGGTCCGCGCGGGACCGGGGTTCATCGGGCTGCCCCTACTCGGCGAGGTGTCGCTCCACCGTCGCCACCTTGGAGGTCAGACCGTCCGTCACACCGGGGCGGATGTCCGCCTTGAGGACCAGGGACACCCGCGGGGCACGCTGCTCGACCGCGGCGACGGCGCGCTTGACGACGTCCATGACCTCGTCCCAGTCGCCCTCGATCGAGGTGAACATCGCGTCGGTCCGGTTGGGCAGGCCCGACTCGCGGACGACCCGTACGGCGTCGGCGACGTACTCCCCCACGTCCTCGCCGACACCCAGAGGCGTCACGGAGAAAGCGACGATCACGACGTCTTCACCGCCTGCTCCTGGCGGGCGCGGGAGGCGATGACCGCGTTCTCGGCCTCGCGCTTGAGCTTGCGCTCGGCGAAGAAGCCGCCGGTGGGCAGGACCGAGAGGACGAAGTAGAGGGCGGCGGTGCCGAACGGCCACTTGGCTCGGCTCCAGGCGTCCGCCCAGAAGATCACGTACAGGATGAAGAGAACGCCGTGGACCATGCCCATCACGGGCACCGCGTTGAAGTCCGTGGTGCGCTTCAGGACCGAGCAGACGAGCAGGAGCAGGAACGAGACCGCCTCGGGGGCGGAGACGAGGCGGAGGCGGCGGAGGGCGCTGGCGGTCTTGAGGTCCACGGGTCACCTTCGGTGGAGGGGCGTCTACGCTTTGTGAATGCGTGCACAAACGTCTGTCCATTGTGGCAAACGGCTGAGGGGGACCAGCGTGCGGGGGCAGCCACGATGAGCCGCGCGCCGCGTACGGCGCGCAGGGGACGGGGTGGGGGGTGTCCGCCCGCAGCGGCCGGCGTCCGTCACCCAGCACATGTCGACAGGCCGAGCCGCCGGACCGAGGACGGATACCCCCCACCCCGGCCCCGACCCACCCACCGGCCCCGATGCGCCCCACACGCCCCCACCGGGCCCGCAGCTGCGCCGCAGGCATCCAGGGGCGCGGGGAACTGCGCAAAACGCCCGCCCCCACCGAACCCGCACAGACCCCGAAGCCAAACCCGTACAGACCCCCGAAGCCGATCTCAGGGTCCGTCTCCACCCACGGACCCTGTCGGCGGAGCCGCCCACCGGGCTACCGTCACGACGTGGCGATGTTCCGACTTCAAGGCAGCAAGGTGCTCGCCGTCGAGATGACCGGGGACTTCGTGAAGGCGAAGAACGGCTCGATGGTCGCGTACGACGGGCAGATGGCGTTCAAGAAGCTCAGCGGGGGCGGTGAGGGGATCCGCGGGATGGTGACCCGGCGGATCACCGGTGAGCAGATGACGGTGATGGAGGTGAGAGGCCAGGGCACCTGCTGGTTCGCCGACCGCGCCTCCGAGATCAATCTCGTCGGCCTCCAGGGCGACAAGCTCTACGTGGAGTCGAGCAACCTGCTCGCGACCGACGGTTCGCTCAGGACCGGGACGACGTTCACCGGCCTGCGCGGCGCCTCGCAGGGCAACGGACTGTTCACGACCACCGTCGAGGGCCACGGCCAGGCGGCCATCACCTCGGACGGGCCGGCCGTGGTGCTCCGGGTCAGCCCGCAGTACCCGCTGAGCGTGGACCCGGGGGCGTACATCGCGCACCAGGGGAATCTGCGGCAGTCCTTCCAGTCCGGTGTGACGTTCCGCACACTCATGGGCGAGGGTGGCGGCGAGGCCTTCCAGATCCGGTTCGAGGGGGACGGCCTGGTGTACGTCCAGCCCAGCGAGCGGAACACGATCGCGGGGGATGTCTGAGATGACCTTCCGTGAGCTCAACTCGAAGATGATCGAGGCGACCGTGATGCCCGGGCAGCGGCTGTTCAGCCAGCGCGGGGCGATGCTCGCCTACAAGGGCGAGGTGTCCTTCACGCCCAACATGACCGGCGGTCAGGGCGGGATCATGTCGATGATCGGGCGCCGGGTCGCCAATGAGGCGACGCCGCTGATGACCGTGGAGGGCAGCGGCACCGTGCTGTTCGGGCACGGCGGCCACCACGTCCAGGTGATCCGCCTCTCCGGCGACACCCTGTACGTCGAGGCCGACCGGCTGCTCGCCTTCGAGGGCACCCTGACGCAGGGCACGATGTTCCTGGGCTCGCAGGGCGGCGTCATGGGCATGGTCCGGGGCCAGGTCAGCGGGCAGGGGCTGTTCACCACCACCCTCAAGGGCCAGGGCGCGGTCGCCGTGATGGCCCACGGCGGTGTCATCGAGCTGCCGATCACCCCGGGGCGGCCGGTCCATGTCGACCCGCAGGCGTACGTCGCCCACCACGGGGACGTGCGCAACAAGCTCTCCACCGCGCTCGGCTGGCGCGACATGGTGGGCCGCGGCTCCGGCGAGGCCTTCCAGCTGGAGCTCAGCGGCAATGGTGCGGTGTACGTCCAGGCGTCGGAGGAGAAGCTGTGAGCACCTACCCGGGCGCGGGCCCCACCGTGTACGACCCCATGACGCTGCCCGTCGACGACAACGTCAACAACTACACCTTCTGCGTGGAGCTCAAGGGGAGCCAGTGGTTCCTGCAGAAGGGGAAGATGATCGCCTACTACGGCTCGATCGACTTCAACGGCATCGGGCACGGACGTCTGGACCGACTTGTCCGTACGTCCTTCCATTCGCCTCTGCACGCGAGCGACTGGGTCGTGGCCGAGGGCTCGGGCAAGATGCTCCTCGCCGACCGTGCCTTCGATGTGAACTCGTACGACCTCGAGGACGGCAACCTCACCATTCGCTCGGGCAATCTGCTCGCTTTTCAGCCAAGTCTTGCCCTCAAGCAATCGATCGTGCCGGGTTTTCTGACACTGATCGGAACCGGGAAGTTCGTGGCTGCATCTAACGGGCCGGTGGTGTTCATGGAACCCCCGATCCGGGTGGACCCGCAGGCGCTCGTCGGCTGGGCCGACTGCCCGTCGCCGTGCCATCACTACGACCACGGCTACATGACCGGCCTGATGGGCGGTCTACGTGCGATGACAGGCCTCGGAGGGGCCTCCGGGGAGGAGCATCAGTTCGAGTTCGTGGGAGCTGGCACCGTGCTGCTCCAGTCCACCGAGGCGCTCATGGCGGAGCAGGCCACGGGCGCGGTCCCGCAGCAGGCCGGAGTACCCGGTTCCGGGGTACCGTCCACAGGCCCCTCACAGCAAGCGGGCACACCGCGCCTTCCCGGACAGCTGGGAGACCTCCAGCGTCGCTTCGGGCTGTGAGCGGTAGTCTGCGGAGTGTGACGTCGAACGTGTGCACGCCGTCACGCCCCAACCCTCACTAGTTCGCCTTTCAACTTCTTAGGTAGACTTCATTCATGGAGACCGAGACGGCTACGCCCTGGCTGACCGATGCGGAGCAGTGCGCCTGGCGCACCCACCTGGAGGTCAACAGGCTGTTGACGTACCAGCTAGAGAAGGACCTCCAGCCGTTCGGCCTGACAATGAACGACTACGAGATCCTGGTGAATCTCTCCGAGTCGGAGGGCGTACGGATGCGGATGAGCGATCTCGCGTCCGCCACCCTCCAGTCCAAGAGTCGCCTCTCGCACCAGATCACCCGCATGGAGAACGCGGACCTGGTGCGGCGTGAGAACTGCGAGTCGGACCGCCGCGGTCTGTACGCGGTCCTCACCGAGCACGGCATGGAAACGATGAAGAAGGTCGCGCCGCACCATGTGGCGTCCGTGCGGCGGCACTTCATCGATCTGCTCAACCCCGAGTCCCTGGCGGAACTCGACAAGTCGCTCAAGCCCATCGCCGAGCACCTGCGCGGACAGCGCGGGCGCCCGTAACCGCACCGACGGCTAGGCGAGCGGCAGGCGGAGTTCGAACAGGGCTCCGCCTGTCGGTGCGTCGCGGACCGTGAGGGTGCCGCCGTGGCGGGCGGCGACGTCCCGGGCGATGGCGAGCCCGAGCCCGGCGCCGCCGTCGTCCCTGCTCCGCGCCTCGTCGAGCCGTACGAACCGCTCGAAGATCCGCTCCCGGTCCGCCTCGGCCACCCCGTCCCCGTCGTCGGCGACCTCCACGACCGCCGACGCCCCGTCCCGCCGTACGGTCACCGCGACCGTCTCACGGGCGTGCCGCTGCGCGTTGTCCAGCAGATTGCCGACCACCCGCTCCAGCTGGCTCCGGGACCCGGCCACCTCCACGCCGTCCACGGCCGCGACGGTCACCCCCTCGCGCCCCCGTGCCTCCCGCCGCGCCACCTCCGCGAGGTCCAGCCGCTTGTCGCCGGGCCCCTCCCCCGCGTCCAGCCGGGCGAGCAGCAACAGATCGGCGGCGAGCCGCTGCAGTCGTACGGTGTCCTCGACCGCGCCCGGGACGTCCAGCAACTCCGGGTGGGCGGCGCCCACTTCGAGCTGGGTGCGCAGGGAGGCGATCGGGCTGCGCAGTTCGTGCGAGGCGTCGGCGACGAACCGGCGCTGGCGCTCGACGGAGGTCTCCAGGGCGGCCAGGGTCTCGTTGGTCGTACGGGCCAGGCGCGCGACCTCGTCATGGGTGTCCGGCTCGGGGACGCGGCGGGCGAGGTCCTCGGAGGCGGTGATCGCGGCCATCTCGCGACGGATGCCCTCCACCGGACGCAGGGCGCGGCGGGTGACCAGCCAGGTCGCGGCGGCGACGACGCCGATCAGCAGGGGGAAGCCGGTGAGCATGCCGGTCGTGGCGGTGTCCACGGCGCTCTGTTCGGCGCCGAGGGAGCCACCGGCCCAGACGGTGAGTTCGCCCCATGTCCGGGTCTCCACCGGGACGGCGGCGAAGCGGTAGTCCTCGGTGTCGCCGCCGACCGTCGCGGAGCCGTCGGTGAACGCCACGTCGCCGATCTCGCCGACGTCCTGGGACGCGGTGTCGTCGTCCGCGTCACCGTCGTCGGAGTCATCCGTGTCGGTCGTCCCGGTCGTCCCGCCGGTAGCGCCCGTGCCGGCCGACTGCGCCTTCGCCTTCACCTCGTCGGTGTCCGTGCCGCTGATCCGCTCCAGACCCTCACTGGCCGCGACCAGCGTCTTGCTCCCGTCGACGACCTGGACCGGGTTCTCGTCGTCCAGGTCCAGCTCGCCGAGGCTCTTCACGGTCAGCAGCTGGGAGGCGACGTCCCGCGCCTCACGCTCCGCCTTCGTCCCCGCCTGATCGACCAGATTGGACCGCAGCGACAGCAGTACGGCCGCCCCCGCCGCCACCAGCGCCACGGCGACGACGAGCGTGGCGCCCAGCGTCGCCCGCGCCCGCACCGACCCGAAAAGCCTTCTCATCGCGCCGTCTCCAGCCGGTAACCCGCGCCCCGGACCGTCCTGATGAGCCCGGAGCGCAGCTTGCGGCGCAGGGCGCTGATGTAGACCTCGACGATGTTGGGGTCGCCGTCATAGGCGAAGTCCCAGACGTGCTCCAGGATCTGCGCCTTGGAGACGACCTCGCCGGGGCGCAGGACGAGCTGCTCCAGGACGGCGAACTCCTTGGCCGTGAGGGTGACTTCGTCCTCGTCGAGGAAGACCTGGCGGGCCGCGGTGTCGACCTTCAGATCGCCGTGCACGAGAACCGGCGAGGCGCCGGGGCCCTGGGCGCGCCGGCGCAGCAGCGCCTTGATGCGGGCGACGAGGACGACGTACGAGAAGGGCTTGGTGAGGTAGTCGTCGGCGCCCGTGTCGAGCCCCTCGGCCTCGTCGTACTCGCCGTCCTTGGCGGTGAGCACCAGGATCGGCACGTCGTGGCCTGCGGCGCGCAGGGCGGCGCAGACCTTGTAGCCGTTGAGGCCGGGCAGCATGATGTCGAGGATCACGAGGTCGTACGTCCCCTCGGTGGCCATGTGCAGGCCTTCCCGGCCGTCATGGACCACGTCGACGGCGTATCCCTCGGCGGTCAGGCCCTTCGCCAGTGACAGGGCCAGCCGCTTCTCGTCCTCCACGATCAACAGGCGCATGCGTAAAGGTTCGCAAAGCGAAGCTGAAGATCGCTTCAGGTGCCTTCAGGTTCTCCTCAGCGTCGGTCGGCGATGTTTGTTCACGTCGAAAGCGAGCGAATCGCCGAGACCGAGTGAAGTCGATCGAAGAGGCAGGAACCCCCATGAAGCGGAACATCGTCATCGCCACCCTGACCGCCGCCGCCCTCGTCACCGGCGGAACCGTCGCGGCCTTCGCGGCAGGCGACGACGACACGACGCCCCAGGGCCGGACGAGCGCCGCCGCACAGGCCGTCGTGGACCGTGACGACACCGACGACGTGAACGACCGCAACGACGACGCCGACGACGTGAACGGCATCGACGACGACCGTACGACGGTCACCACCGGCGACATCACCGCCGCCCAGGCCATAGAGGCCGCCCTGAAGCACACCCCGGGCACCGCCGTCTCCGCCGACCTCGACGACGGCACCTGGGACGTGGACGTCATGAAGAGCGACGGCACCGAGTACAGCGTCAAGGTCGCCCCGGACACCGGCAAGGTCCTCGGCGCCCACCGCGACGACGACTCCGACGACGACAGCGAAGACCGCGCCGAGCCGGCCGCCCTGAAGAGCGCCGAGTTCGACGCCCACGAGATCGCCCTGGCGGCCGCCTCCAAGGGCACGGTCACCGAGATCGGCGCCGACGACGACAACGGCACCGTGGTCTGGTCCGTGGACACCGTGAAGGACAAGAAGACCTCCGAGTGGAAGGCCGCCCTGAACACGGGCAAGCTCACGGCGGACCACGACGACTGACAGCTCGGTAGACGACCGACCGCCCCTGGGGGACCGAGCCGCGCTCCGACGAGGACCGCGGGTCCCTGGGGGCGATCGATCCGAGAGCGGCCTGTCGCCTCCGGCGGCGAGCGTTCCTTCGGCGACCACCGACGCTCAACGGCGGCGATCCGACAGCACCCCCTCGCCCCACCGGCGACCGTCCCCGCACCAACGCCTGCCCGCGTCGGAGAGAGTCCCCGAAGCGCCCCAGGCAGCCGGGGCCCTCACAGCTCCGCCCCCTCGCCCCCGGCCGTGAGCGTTCCCTCAGCAATCGCCGACGCTCAACGGCGGCGATCCGACAGCACCCCTCACCCCACCGGCGATCACCCCCACAGCGACCGCCAGGACCCCCACACCGAACACCCCGCCCACGTCGGAGAGCGTCCCCGCAGTGCCCCAGGCAGCCGGGGTACCCCACGGCGGCCCCTCGCCCCGACGACCGACCCTCCCGACCGCCGGCCCGGCCTCCCTCCGCCGGGCCGGCGACACCCCCCACACGGCGGGCGCGGCTTCCCCGGCCGCGCCCGCCGAACACGTCGTACGACCGCCAGGGCCCCCTGCGCCTCGGCCCGACCACGCCACACGACGGCCACCGCGGCGATGACGGGCCGCCTGATGCGCCTCAGGACCGGGTGACCGTCCGTGTCTCCGCGGGCGCAGGAGCCGCGGCCTGCGGAGGTCGCCGGCGCCCCGGCGGTAGCGGAAGCCTCGGTGGCACCGGCGGGCGCGGATGCCCCGGGGAAGATCGCGTCGGCCCCGGAACCGGAAGAGACGTCTGAGCGAGGTCGGCCGGAGGCCTGGGCGCCTCAGCCTCCTCCGCGACGGGGCCGGAAGGAGATGCCTGAGGAGCCTCCTCGACCACCACTGCGACAGAACCGGAAGACGCGGGCACCCCCGCCGCCCCGCCCCCTCCATCGTCGTAACGGATCGGAAGACCCCCGTCCCTCACCTCTCAGCCGGAGGCACGGTTCACGGCGAGCATCAGGGACAGCGGGACGGTGCCGGACGACAGCCTGCCGACGAGGGCGGCGGCGAAGGTGCGGGGGCAAGGGGAATGCGCAGCACGCGCGCGTGGGACGCGGACATGGCGGGTTCCTCGGAGGAGAGGCGGAAGAAGGGACACCCGGGAGCCGGGGGAGCGATGTGCTCGGTCTCGGCTCGGTGTGCGCTCCATGCCTGCGAGAGGAACATGTGGATCGACGTATCCGCGGCGCACGGGAGTCGATCGGGGCGCCGCCTCAGCCCTGCGTCAGCCCCGTCACCAGTTCGTCCGCCGCCCGGTACGGGTCCAGTTCACCGGCGACGATCCGCTCCGCGAGGGCGTCCAGGCGGCGGTCCCCGTGGAGGTCGCCGATGCGCTCGCGCAGGGCCGTGACGGCGATCGTCTCCACCTCGCGGGCGGCGCGGGCGCGGCGGCGCTCGGCGAGGACGCCGCGCTCCTCCATCCACGCGCGGTGCTTCTCCAGGGCCTCGACGACCTCGTCGACGCCTTCCGCGCGCGCGGCGACCGTCTTCACGATCGGCGGGCGCCAGTCGCCGGGTCCGCGGGACTCGCCCAGGCCCAACATGTGGTTGAGCTCGCGGGCCGTGGCGTCGGCGCCGTCACGGTCGGCCTTGTTGACGACGTAGACGTCGCCGATCTCCAGGATTCCGGCCTTGGCCGCCTGGATGCCGTCGCCCATCCCCGGGGCGAGGAGGACGACCGAGGTGTCGGCCTGGGAGGCGATCTCCACTTCCGACTGACCGACGCCGACCGTCTCGACGAGGATCACGTCGCAGCCCGCCGCGTCCAGGACCCGGATCGCCTGCGGGGCCGCCCAGGCAAGGCCGCCGAGGTGGCCGCGGGTCGCCATCGAGCGGATGTACACGCCGGGGTCGGAGGCGTGGTCCGACATCCGCACCCGGTCGCCGAGCAGGGCGCCGCCCGAGAAGGGCGAGGACGGGTCGACGGCCAGGACGCCGACCCGCCTGCCCTGCTTGCGGTACGCGGTGACCAGCGCGGACGTGGACGTCGACTTGCCGACGCCCGGTGAGCCGGTCAGGCCGACGACGTACGCGTTGCCCGTGAGCGGGGCCAGCGCCGCCATGACCTCGCGGAGTTGCGGGGACGCCCCCTCCACCAGGGAGATCAGCCGGGCCACGGCCCGTGGCCTGCCCTCCCTCGCCTGGGCCACCAGAGAGGAGACGTCCTGCATCACAGCTCCGTTCGCAGAGAACCTGGACCGTTGAACTCGGAAAACCTACGGACCTCAGGCCTTGGGTACCCGCACGATGAGCGCGTCACCCTGACCGCCGCCGCCACACAGCGCGGCCGCGCCGACCCCGCCGCCGCGCCGCTTCAGCTCCAGCGCCAGGTGCAGCACCAGACGGGCGCCGGACATGCCGATCGGGTGCCCCAGGGCGATGGCACCGCCGTTGACGTTCACCGTTTCGGTGGACACGCCGAGGTCCTTCATTGACTGGACGGCGACGGCGGCGAAGGCCTCGTTGATCTCGATCAGGTCGAGGTCGGAGACCTCCAGGCCCTCCTTCTTCAGGGCGTGCAGGATGGCGTTGGACGGCTGGGACTGGAGGCTGTTGTCCGGCCCTGCCACGTTGCCGTGGGCGCCGATCTCGGCGAGCCAGTCCAGACCCAGCTCCTGCGCCTTGGCCTTGCTCATCACGACGACGGCGGCGGCGCCGTCGGAGATCTGCGAGGCGGAGCCGGCGGTGATGGTGCCGTCCCGGGTGAACGCCGGGCGGAGCTTGCCCAGCGACTCCGCGGTGGTCTCGGCGCGGATGCCCTCGTCCTTGCTGAAGACGACCGGCTCGCCCTTGCGCTGCGGGATCTCGACCGGGGTGATCTCGGCCTCGAAGATGCCGTTCTTCTGGGCGGCCGCGGCGCGCTGGTGGGAGAGGGCGGCGATCTCGTCCTGCTCGGGGCGCTGGATACCGAGGCGGGTGTTGTGCTTCTCCGTCGACTCGCCCATGGCGATGCCCTCGAAGGAGTCGGTCAGGCCGTCGTACGCCATGGCGTCGAGCATCTCGATGGCGCCGTACTTGAAGCCCTCGCGGGACTTCGGGAGCAGGTGGGGTGCGTTGGTCATGGACTCCTGGCCGCCGGCGACGATCACGTCGAACTCACCGGCGCGGATCAGCTGGTCGGCGAGCGCGATGGCGTCGAGGCCGGACAGACACACCTTGTTGACGGTGAGGGCCGGGACGTTCATCGGGATGCCGGCCTTGACCGCGGCCTGGCGGGCCGGGATCTGGCCCGCACCGGCCTGGAGGACCTGGCCCATGATCACGTACTGCACCTGGTCGCCGCCGATCCCCGCACGGTCGAGGGCGGCCTTGATCGCGAATCCGCCCAGATCCGCGCCGGAGAACGACTTGAGGGAGCCCAGCAGCCGACCCATGGGAGTACGGGCGCCCGCGACGATGACGGACGTCGTGCTGTTCGAACCAGACATGAGGTGCGATCCCCTTTCAGCTGCACAGCTGAGGAGTGAACGAGGGTTTACTTCGAATGTACTGAGTGGCACTCCGTGCCGTCACCGGGCCGTCGGTGTGATCGCTCGCACGTTGCGCTTCCGCGGCGGGAGCGCTGCACTGACAGCATGCTGACGCGAATCGACCACATCGGGATCGCCTGCCACGACCTCGACGCGACCGTCGAGTTCTACAAAGCCACTTACGGCTTCGAAGTGTTCCACTCCGAGATCAACGAGGAGCAGGGCGTACGGGAGGCCATGCTCAAGATCAACGACACGTCCGACGGTGGCGCCTCCTACCTGCAGCTCCTCGAACCCACCCGCGAGGACTCCACCGTCGCCAAGTGGCTGGCCAAGAACGGCGAGGGTGTGCACCACATCGCCTTCGGTACGGCAGACGTCGACGCCGACGCCGCCGACATCAAGGACAAGGGCGTACGCGTTCTGTACGAGGAGCCGCGACGCGGCTCCATGGGGTCACGGATCACCTTCCTGCACCCGAAGGATTGCCACGGCGTACTGACAGAACTGGTCACTTCGGCGCCTGTTGAGTCACCTGAGCACTGACCCGCGTACATATGGGCCGGTAGGGTTGGGGTCGGTCGCCGCTCCACCCAGGGCGACCGGGTCCTGTCTTTCGGCGGGACCACGCCGGGGTCCGGGTTTCGGGGGACGAGCGTCGGGGCTGCAGCCCATGCTCCGCCGTTGATCTGACACCATTCCCCGGGGGCCCCGTTCGGTGGATGGACGGAGCTCGTTTGGCCAGACATGCGACCAGGGGACGGATGGGACCGCGCAGTGCGGGGCTACGAACGCCAGGAGCGAGAGCCGGCGGCTGACGTCGACCACCTCTCTCGGTTCGAGGCCGAGATGGATCGGCTGAAGACCGAGCGGGAGAAGGCGATCCAGCACGCCGAGGACCTCGGCTACCAGGTCGAGGTGCTGCGCGCCAAGTTGCACGAGGCGCGTCGCACCATCATGTCCCGACCGTCCTATGACGGCGGCGACATCGGCTATCAGGCCGAACAGATGCTCCGCAACGCCCAGATCCAGGCCGACCAGCTGCGCCAGGACGCCGAGCGGGAGCTGAGCCAGGCCCGGGCGCAGACACAGCGCATCCTCCAGGAGCACGCCGAGAACGCGGCGCGGCTCCAGGCGGAGCTGCACCAGGAGGCGGTCACCCGCCGCCAGCAGCTGGACCAGGAGCTCGCCGAGCGCCGGCAGACCGTCGAGTCGCACGTCAACGAGAACGTGGCGTGGGCCGAGCAGCTGCGGTCCCGCAGCGAGGCGCAGGCCCGCCGGCTCCTGGAGGAGTCCCGCGCGGAGGCCGAGCAGGCCATGGCGGCCGCCCGTGCCGAGGCCGAGCGGGTCGCAGCCGAGGCCCGCCAGCGGCTCCAGAGCGAGGCCGAGTCGGCCCGTGCGGAGGCGGAGCAGCTGCTGCGCCGGGCCCGCACGGACGCCGAGCGGCTGCTGAACGCGGCGTCCACGCAGGCCCAGGAGGCCACCGACCACGCCGAGCAGCTGCGCACCTCGACCGCGACCGAGTCGGACACCGCCCGCCGTCAGGCGACCGAGCTGAGCCGCGCCGCCGAGCAGCGGAGGTCGGAGGCCGAGGAGGCGCTGCGCAAGGCGCAGGCCGAGGCGGAGAAGCTGGTCACCGAGGCGAAGGCGAACGCCGAGAAGGCCCTCGCGAGCGCCGAGTCGGCGAACGAACAGCGCATCCGGACCGCCAAGGAGCAGGTCGCCCGGCTGGTCAACGAGGCCAACCAGGAGGCCGAGACCACCAAGGCGGACGCCGAGCAGGTCGTCGCGGACGCCCGCGCGGAGGCCGAGAAGATCGTCGCCGAGGCCGCCGAGAAGGCCCGCACGATCACCGCCGAGGAGACCGCGTCCCAGCTGGGCAAGGCGGCCAAGACCGCCGAGGACGTCCTGAACAAGGCGTCCGAGGACGCCCGTAAGACCACCAAGGCGGCCGCCGAGGAGGCCGAGCGGATCCGTTCCGAGGCCGAGGCCGAGGCGGACCGGCTGCGGGCCGAGGCGCATGACATCGCCGAGCAGCTCAAGGGTTCGGCGAAGGACGACACCAAGGAGTACCGCGCCAAGACGGTCGAGCTGCAGGAGGAGGCCCGCCGGCTGCGCGGCGAGGCCGAGCAGCTGCGCGCCGACGCGGTCGCCGAGGGCGAGAAGATCCGCGCGGAGGCCCGCAAGGAGGCCGTCCAGCAGATCGAGGAGGCGGCCAAGACCGCCGAGGAGCTGCTGGCCAAGGCCAAGCAGGACGCGGACGAGCTGCGCCAGACGGCCACGACGGACAGCGAGCGGGTCCGCACCGAGGCCATCGAGCGCGCGACCACGCTGCGCCGGCAGGCCGAGGAGACCCTGGAGCGCACCCGCGCGGAGGCCGAGCGGCACCGCGCGGAGATCGTCGAGCAGTCCGAGGGCATCAAGGCGGACGCCGAGCGGGCCGCCCTGGAGCTGCGCGAGGAGACCGAGCGCGCCATAGAGGCCCGCCGCACCGAGGCCGCCGACGAGCTGACCCGGCTGCAGACCGAGGCCGAGGAGCGGCTCGCCGCCGCCGAGCAGGCGCTGACGGAGGCCCGTGAGGAGGCCGCGCGGATCCGCCGCGAGGCCGCCGAGGAGACCGACCGGCTGCGCAGCGAGGCCACCGAGCGGATCCGCACCCTGCAGCAGCAGGCCGAGGCGGAGGCCGAGCGGCTGCGCACCGAGGCCGCGGCCGACGCGTCCGCGTCCCGCGCGGAGGGCGAGGCCATCGCCGTACGGCTCCGTTCGGCGGCCGCGGCCGAGGCCGAGCAGCTGAAGGCGGAGGCCCAGGACACCGCCGACCGGGTGCGCGCGGAGGCGCAGGCCGCCGCCGAGCGGCTGGCGACGGAGGCGTCCGAGACGCTGGCGGCCGCGCAGGAGGAGGCCGTACGGCGTCGCCGGGAGGCCGAGGAGACCCTCGGTTCGGCCCGTCAGGAGGCCGACCAGGAGCGTGAGCGGGCCCGCGAGCAGAGCGATGAGCTGCTGGCCGCGGCGCGGGGCCGCGTGGAGGAGGCGCAGGCCGAGGCGCTGCGCCTGGTCGAGGAGGCGGACCGGCGCGCCACCGAGATGGTGTCGGCGGCCGAGCAGCACGCCCAGCAGGTACGGGACTCCGTGGCCGGGCTGCACGAGCAGGCCCAGGAGGAGATCACCGGGCTGCGCAGTGCCGCCGACCACGCGGCGGAGCGCACCCGGCGCGAGGCCCAGGAGGAGGCCGACCGCGTCCGCGCGGACGCCTACGCCGAGCGGGAGCGGGCCACCGAGGACGCCAACCGGGTCCGTCGGGAGGCGAGCGAGGAGACCGAGGCCGCCAAGGCGCTGGCCGAGCGGACCGTCACGGACGCGATCGCGGAGGCCGAGCGGCTGCGCTCGGAGACCGCCGAGCACGCCCAGCGGCTGCGCACCGAGGCCTCGGACGCCCTCGCCGAGGCCGACCAGGCCGCGGCCAGGACCCGGGCGGACGCCCGCGAGGACGCCAACCGGATCCGTTCGGACGCGGCTACGCAGGCGGACACCCTCATCACCGAGGCGCGCAACGAGGCGGAGCGGCTCACCACCGAGACGATCACGGACACCGACCGGCTGCGGCAGGACACGGTCGCCGAGGCGGAGCGGCTGCGCCAGGAGACCGCCGCGGAGGCCGAGCGGGTGCGGGCCGAGGCGATCGCCAAGGCCGAGAAGCTGATCGCGGACGCCACCGGGGACGCGGAGCGGCTGCGTGCCGAGGCCGCCGACACCGTCGGCTCCGCCCAGCAGCACGCCGAGCGGATCCGCACCGACTCCGAGCGGGTCAAGGCGGAGGCGGCGGCGGAGGCCGAGCGGCTCGTGGGCACCGCGCGCGAGGAGGCCGATCGCACCCTCGACGAGGCCCGCAAGGACGCCAATAAGCGGCGCCAGGACGTGGCCGAGCAGGTCGACACGCTCATCACGGAGACCACGGCCGAGGCCGACAAGCTGCTCACCGAGGCGCAGCAGCAGGCGCACAAGACGACCGCGGAGGCGGAGGCGCAGGCCGACACCATGGTGGGCGCCGCCCGCAAGGAGGCCGACCGGCTGGTCTCCGAGGCGACGGTCGAAGGCAACTCGCTGGTGGAGAAGTCCCGTACGGACGCGGACGAGCTGCTCGTCGGCGCCCGCCGGGACGCCACCGCCATAAGGGAGCGTGCCGAGGAGCTGCGCGACCGGATCACGACCGAGATCGAGGAGCTGCACGAGCGGGCCCGCCGCGAGGCCGCCGAGACGATGAAGTCGACCGGCGACCGCTGCGACGCGCTCATCAAGGCGTCCGAGGAGCAGCTCGCGAAGGCGCAGGCGAAGGCCAAGGAGCTGGTCTCGGAGGCCAACTCCGAGGCGGGCAAGGTCCGCATCGCCGCCGTGAAGAAGGCCGAGGGGCTTCTGAAGGAGGCCGAGCAGAAGAAGTCGGCGCTCATCAAGGAGGCCGAGGAGCTCAAGGCGGAGGCGATCCGCGAGGCCAGGCGCACGGTCGAGGAAGGAAAGCGCGAGCTGGAGATCCTGGTGCGCCGCCGCGAGGACATCAACGCCGAGATCTCCCGTGTCCAGGACGTCCTGGAGGCGTTGGAATCCTTTGAGGCCCCTGCGGCGGGCAAGGACGGCGGCGTCAAGGCCGGCGTCTCCGTCGGCGCCCCTCGTTCGGGTGGCAAGTCGTCAGACAGTTAGGCGACGGACAGCTGAACGACAGGTCGAATTCCGGTGTCGTCTGGGGCCTTTGACCAAGTTTTTGGCAAGCCGTCCCAGGGTTAGCCACTCAAAAGGGGTGTCATTCTCCAGATCAAACACGTATCCGCTCGATGACACACCGCTTCGGCCCCTAGGATTCCCCCTATCACCTCACCGGTCTCATTTGACAGGAACCCCATGAGCGACACTTCCCCCTACGGCTTCGAGCTTGTGCGGCGTGGGTACGACCGCGCTCAGGTGGACGAACGTATCTCCAAGCTCGTCTCCGACCGTGACAGCGCTCTCTCCCGCATCACCGCTCTGGAAAAGCGCATCGAGGAGCTCCACCTTGAGACGCAGAACGCCCAGGCTCAGGTCAGCGACGCCGAGCCGTCGTACGCCGGTCTCGGCGCGCGTGTCGAGAAGATCCTCCGCCTCGCCGAAGAGGAGGCCAAGGATCTGCGCGAGGAGGCCCGTCGCGCGGCCGAGCAGCACCGTGAGCTCGCCGAGTCGGCGGCCCAGCAGGTGCGCAACGACGCGGAGTCCTTCGCCGCCGAGCGCAAGTCCAAGGCCGAGGACGAAGGCGTCCGGATCGTAGAGAAGGCCAAGTCCGACGCGTCGCAGCTGCGCGCCGAGGCCCAGAAGGACGCGCAGTCCAAGCGCGAGGAGGCGGACGCCCTCTTCGAGGAGACCCGCGCCAAGGCCGCCCAGGCCGCCGCGGACTTCGAGACCAACCTGGCCAAGCGCCGCGAGCAGTCCGAGCGCGACCTCGCCTCGCGTCAGCAGAAGGCCGAGAAGCGTCTCGCGGAGATCGAGCACCGCGCGGAGCAGCTCCGCCTGGAGGCCGAGAAGCTGCGCACGGACGCCGAGCGCCGCGCCCGCCAGACGGTGGAGACGGCTCAGCGCCAGGCCGAGGACATCGTGGCCGACGCCAACGCCAAGGCCGACCGGATCCGTTCGGAATCCGAGCGCGAGCTGGCCGCTCTCACCAACCGCCGCGACAGCATCAACGCCCAGCTGACGAACGTGCGCGAGATGCTCGCCACGCTCACGGGCGCCGCGGTGGCCGCGGCCGGTTCGCCGGTCACGGACGACGAGCCGATCTCCCGTGGGGTTCCGGCTCAGCAGTCCCGGTAAGCAGTAGCGCGTCTCAAGGGCCCGTACCGTCTCCCCCGAAGGTGCGGGCCTTTGGCGTGCCGTGGACCAGTGGCAGGAGGACGTCGTCCACGATCTCGGCGGGCGCCTCGTCCGTCACCGGCGCCCGGCTCAGCGGGATCTCCTGTCGCAGCAGCTCCGCGGGCAGCGTGAGCACCCGCCGGGGAAGGCCGGCCGTCGGTGTCCGCGACCGCATCCCGCACGGCAGCACCACCGTCCGGATCGTGCAGCAGCTCGGCGGCTCCTTCGGCACCGCGGTCCGGCGTTCACTGTTCTTGCCGCTCTCGTCGGGCTCTGTTTGCCCGCACGAGTGGCAGCCGCCAGGCCCCCGTCTTAGCGTGGCCGCATGATCGAGCTCGAGGGCCTGACCAAGCGGTACGGCGAGAAAGTCGCGGTCAACAACCTGACCTTCACCGTCAGACCGGGCATCGTCACGGGCTTCCTCGGGCCCAACGGCGCCGGCAAGTCGACGACGATGCGGATGATGCTCGGGCTGGACCGGCCGACCGCCGGTGACGTGCGGATCGACGGACAGCACTACGACCGTCTGAAGGACCCCCTCAAGTACATCGGCGCCCTCCTCGACGCCAAGGCCATGCACGGCGGCCGCAGTGCCTTCAACCACCTCCTGTGTCTCGCACAGAGCAACGGCATCCCCCGCAAGCGGGTCGACGAGGTCCTCGACACCGTCGGACTGACCGCGGTGGCGAAGAAGAAGGCCAAGGGGTTCTCGCTCGGCATGGGGCAGCGGCTCGGCATCGCGGGCGCGCTGCTCGGCGATCCGCGGATCCTGATGTTCGACGAGCCGGTCAACGGGCTCGATCCCGAGGGCATCCACTGGATCCGCAATCTGATGAAGTCGCTGGCCGCGCAGGGCCGTACCGTCTTCGTCTCGTCCCACCTCATGAGCGAGATGGCGCTGACCGCCGACCACCTCGTCGTCATCGGACAGGGACGGCTGCTCGCCGACACGTCCATGGCCGAGTTCATCGAGCAGAACTCGCGGTCGTACGTCCGGATCCGCTCGCCCCAGCGCGAGCGGCTGCTCGATGTGCTGCACGGGGCCGGGATCACGGTCGTGGAGACCGGGAACGGCACGCTGGAGGTCGACGGCGGCAAGCCCGAGCACATCGGGGAGCTGGCGGCGCAGCACCAGATCGTGCTGCACGAGCTGAGCCCGCAGCAGGCTTCCCTGGAGGAGGCGTTCATGCAGCTGACCGCGGAGTCGGTCGAGTACCACGCACACGCCGAGACGCCCGTCGCCGCCGCGCCGAGGCAGCCGTGGGGCGCCGACTGGAAGGGGAACTGACCATGGCGGCGATCCAGGTCGTACGGTCCGAGTGGACCAAGATCCGGTCGGTGGCCTCCACGGTGTGGACGCTCTCCCTGGCCGTGGTCGTCACCATCGGGCTCGGGATCCTGATCTCGGCCCTGTCGAAGAACGAGTTCGACAAGATGAGCCGCAAGGACCAGCTCTCCTTCGACCCGACCTTCATCAGCTTCGCCGGGATGAGCCTCGGCCAGCTCGCGATGATCGTGTTCGGGGTGCTCGTGGTGTCGAACGAGTACAGCACCGGCATGATCCGCACCTCGCTGGCCGCCGTGCCGCAGCGCGGGACCTTCCTGTTCAGCAAGATCGCGGTGGCGGCCGGGCTCTGCCTGGTCGTCGGCCTGGCCACCAGCTTCGTCGCCTTCTTTCTCGGGCAGGCGATGCTCGGCGACCACCGCGCGGAGATCGGCGACCCGGGCGTGCTGCGCGCGGTCATCGGCGGCGGGCTCTACATGACCCTCATCGCCGTGTTCTCGATGGGCGTCGCCGTGACGCTGCGCTCGCCGATGCTGTCGCTGGGCATCCTGATGCCGTTCTTCTTCCTGATCTCCAACATCCTCGGCAACGTCTCCGCGACGAAGAAGATCGGCCGGTACCTGCCCGACCAGGCCGGGAGCAAGATCATGCAGGTGGTCACCCCGATCGACGACGACACCCCGTACGGGCCGTGGGGCGGGCTCGCCATCATGGTGCTCTGGGTCGTCCTGGCGCTCGCCGGGGGTTACGCCCTGCTGAAGGAGCGCGACGCCTGAGTCTTTGCTCGCTCTTGAGTGGAACCGTCAGCGCCCGGATAAGCTCCTAACCCTTACGGGGGCGTGCGCCCTGCTGTCCTGAACCTTTCGATGGGTGCGGAGCATGATCGAAGCAGTCGGCCTGACCAAGCAATATGGCGACAAGACCGCTGTGTACAACCTTTCCTTCCAGGTGCGGCCCGGTGCCGTCACCGGCTTCCTGGGCCCCAACGGCTCCGGCAAGTCGACGACGATGCGGATGATCCTGGGCCTGGACAACCCCACCTCGGGGCAGGTGACGATCGGCGGCTACCCGTACCGCAAGCTGCCCAACGCCCCCCGTCAGGTGGGCGCGCTCCTCGACGCCAAGGCCGTGCACGGCGGCCGGCACGCCCGTAACCACCTGCTCTGCCTCGCCCAGCTCTCCGGCATCCCGGCCCGCCGGGTCGACGAGGTGCTCGGTGTCGTCGGTCTCCAGGACGTGGCCAAGAAGCGCTCCAAGGGCTTCTCTCTCGGCATGGGCCAGCGGCTCGGCATCGCCGCGGCGCTGCTGGGCGACCCGCAGGTCCTTCTCTTCGACGAGCCGGTCAACGGTCTCGACCCCGAGGGCGTCCTCTGGGTGCGGAACCTGATGAAGTCGCTGGCCGCGGAGGGGCGTACGGTCTTCGTCTCGTCGCACCTCATGAGCGAGATGGCGCTGACCGCCGACCATCTGATCGTCATCGGCCGCGGGCAGCTGCTGGCCGACATGAGCGTGCAGGACTTCATCGCCGCGAACTCCGCCGGGTTCGCGCGCGTGCGCACCCCCGACACCGAGCTCGACCTGCGCGAGAAGCTGACGTCCGCACTGACCGAGGCGGGCGGCCACGTCCTCCCGGAGCAGGACGGCGCCCTCCGCGTCACCGGGCTGCCCCTCCCCCGCATCAGCGACATCGCCCACGACAGCGACGTACGCCTGTGGGAGCTCTCTCCGCACCAGGCCTCGCTGGAAGAGGCGTACATGCGGATGACCCAGGGCTCCGTGGACTACCGCTCCACGATCGACCAGAAGGCCGGCCTGCAGCAGCCCCTCCCGCCCGGCGCCCAGCCGCCGATGCCGGTCCCGGGCCAGGGCCAGCCCGGCTGGTACGCGCCCCCGCCGCCGCAGCAGGGCGGCCAGCCCTTCGCACCGCCGCAGGCACCCGCGGGGGCGTACGGCCCCGGACAGCCCCCGGCGGGCCCCTACGGCGCCCCCGGCGCGGGCCAGCCGAACCCGTACGCCCCCGCGCCCTCCCAGGCGCCCCAGGCGCCCCAGGGAGCCCCGGCCCAGCCCTCCGCGCCCGCGGCTCACCAGCCCGCGCCGAGCGCCCCCGCAGCCGAGCCGGCCGCCGCCGAGGCTCCGGCAGCGCCCGCCACGCCTCCCGCGGCACCGCAGCCGCCCGCCGCTGCCCCCGCCCCGCCGGCCCCGGCCGCCGCAGGCACCCCGCAGCCCGCCGCCGACCTGACGAAGCCCGAGGACGCCCGATGAGCACCCCCCAGCCCCCGATGCCGCAGGCCGCCGCGCCCAACTGGCAGGCTGCGCCCGCGCCTTCGTACCCCACGTACACCTCGCCGATCCCCGTGGTGCGCACGCATCTCGGGCACGCGCTCGCCTCGGAGTGGACGAAGATCCGGTCGGTGCGCTCGACGATGTGGACGCTGGGCGTCTTCGTACTGCTCGTCGTCGGGATCGGACTGCTGGCCGCGGCGCTGGTGTCGAACAGCGCCACCGAGGGCGATCTGGCCGGTGAGAACCCGTTGTCGTTCGGCTTCTTCGGACTGCTGCTCGGCACGATGTGCGTCATCACGCTGGGCGTGCTGTCGACGGCCTCGGAGTACGGCACCGGCATGATCCGTACGACGATGACCGCGTGCCCGAGCCGCGGCCGGGTGCTGGCCGCCAAGGCCATCGTGTTCTTCCTGGTCGCCTTCGTCGTCACGTTCGTGTCGGTCGTGCTGGTCGCCCTCGCCGACGTCGCCCTGCTGAGCAACACCGGCGTCAAGGACCCCTCCGGCGGCGAGTGGCTCAAGGGCACGCTCGGCATCTCGCTCTACATCGCGCTGCTCGGCCTGCTCTCGCTGATCGTCGGCTCGATCATCCGGCACTCGGCGGGCGCGATCACCATCATGATCGGCCTGGTGCTGGCCCCGCTGGTCATCGCGCTGTTCATGTTCTCGTCCTCGCTGGAGGACCTGCGCCAGGCCCTGTTCGAGTACTCGATCCCGAACCAGCTGAGCGTCTTCTACTCCAACTCCCTGACCGAGACCGGCCCTTCGGGCTGGGACCCGCTGTGGATCATCCTGGGCGTGACGGCCGTCGCGTTCGCCGGTGCGCTGGCCCTGCTGAACCAGCGCGACGTCTAGAACCTCGGTGCGTTACGGGACCGCTGCACCCGCGAGGTGCGGCGGTCCTTCGCGTTCCAGCACGCCTTGTGCCAGTGCCGGCGCTCGTCGACGCCCGAGTGGTCCGGCCAGGCCACCACGTGCGGGACCCCGTCCGGGATCAGCTGGTCGCAGCCCGGGCAGCGGTACGACTTGCCCTGCGCACTCGCCCCCGCCACATGACGGACGTTCCACTCCTCGCCCTGCCAGCTCTCCGTGGACTGGAAGCCGCCGTAGCGGCCGGAGCGGTCGTCTCCGCCCGGGCCTGACGAGTCGGCTCCCTTGGGACGGTTGCGACGCGGGGACACGGAACACCTCACGGGGCTATACAGGAAGCACGGGCCGTGTCCAGCCTACGCGGCGCGAACCGGGGTAGGCGTACGGGACCAACCCCCACAAGTGCCCCTTCACGCCGACCCATTCTGCAGACAATCCGAGTATTTCCACGCCAGGCCGTGTCCTCGGCACGTGTCAGACGGTTATGCCGGGTGGGGGAGCTCCGCGTCGGAGCCAAGGAAGCAGGAAAAGCAATGCACGTTGGAAGTTTTGTGTTGGCGGCCCAGTTCCCGGGGCAGGGCCAGGGGGAGGCGCTGCACCGCGCGGTCCGCTCGGCCGAGGTGGCCGAGGAAGCGGGCCTGGACTCGGTCTGGCTGGCCGAGCACCACTTCGTGCCGTACGGCACCTGCCCGTCGGCGATCACCCTGGCCGCGTTACTGCTCGGCCGCACCCACCGGCTGAGGGTCGGCACCGCGGTCAGCGTGCTGCCCACCGCCCACCCCGTGAGCCTCGGCGAGCAGGCCGCGCTGCTCCACATCACCTCCGGCGGACGGTTCTCGCTGGGCGTGGGGCGCGGCGGGCCCTGGGTGGACCTGGAGGTGTTCGGCTCGGGTCTGCAGGCGTACGAGACGGGCTTCCCGGAATCACTCGATCTGCTGGTGCGCTGGCTGCGCGAGCCCTCGGTCGGGGCCCAGGGGGAGCGTTTCAACTTCCGTGAAGTACCCGTCGTACCGAGGCCGTCGGAGAACCTGTCGGGGGAACCCGGCCCCGAGGTCGTCGTCGCGTGCACCTCACCGGCGAGTGTGCGGCTGGCCGCCGAGCGCGGGCTGCCGATGCTGCTCGGGATGCATGTGGGGGACGAGGAGAAGGCCGAGATGGTCTCGCTGTGGCGCAGCCACGCGCGCGCGGCGGGCCGTTCGCCGGAGGAGGTCATGGGCGCGGCCCATGTCTCCGCCGGTGTCTGCCAGATCGCGGACCGGCGTACGGACGCGGTGGAGGCCTTGGTGAAGGCGATGCCGGGCTGGCTGCGGCAGGGCCTGGAGGCCCATGTGACGGTCGACGGCCGCCATCGCTCGATGCGGGACCCGCTGGCATACACCGAACTGCTCTGCGGGCTGCACCCGGTGGGCACGCCCCGGCTGTGTGCCGACCGGCTCGCGGCGACCAGCGAGCGGACCGGCATCTCCCGCTTCGCCCTGCTCACCGAGGGTTCGGGAGACCTCGCGGCGACGGAGGAGAACATCCGCCGGCTGGGCGCCGAGGTGCTCCCCCACCTCGGCTGACCATGCGGTCCCGCCACGCTTGCCGCCCCGGTACTTAATGCACCTCCCGCGTACGGAGCGGCAAGCAGGTGGCTCGCTGCCTCAGCAGTCCCGGAACTCCGGTGACTGGTTGAGCAGCTGACTACGGACCGAGGTGAAACGGGCCAGCGTCTCGTCCACCGAGCCGTCCAGCGGGAACACCGCCACACGGTGGCAGTTCTGGAAGGCCAGTCGTACCCCGAAGTGCCGTTGCAGCGCGCCGCGTATCGCGTCACTCGCAAGCGCACGCAGCAGCTGACCGCGTGCCTGCTCGTCCGGCGGAGGCGTCTGGTTGTCGGCGAACGCACCGCCGTCGACCTTCAGCTGGGCCACCAGGGAGCTGATCATCTCCCATGCGTAGGGCAGGGAGGTCCGGACGCAGTCGACGAATTCCGCTTCGTCGACCTCGCCTCGCTCGGCCTTCTCGAGTAGGGCCGGTGAGACGTCGAGCGACATGGGTTCTCCTCTCGCACCCCCGAACGGGTATTCAGGGGTTGCCGGACAGGTAAGGGAGTTCGCGAATTCGAACACGCTGCGTGCACGTACCGCGACCTCCCGGTTACTACGGTAAGCAACGGACGGTGACCGCACCAGGAAAACGCGTACAAAGAGAGCCCTGCTTAGGCGCACAATCGGCCACAAACGAACATCGCGTTTCTGGGGCGAATCGCGTGGACCCGGGCCCGTCGAGTAGCGTTGCCGACCATGCGTCTCGTCATTGCCCGGTGCTCCGTCGACTACGCGGGCCGGCTCACCGCCCACCTCCCGTCCGCCCCCCGTCTCATCCTGGTGAAGGCGGACGGCAGCGTGTCGATCCACGCGGACGACCGGGCCTACAAGCCCCTGAACTGGATGTCGCCGCCCTGCACGTTGAAGGAGGAGTCGGGGGACTTTCCCGAGGGTGCCGTTGGCGTCTGGACCGTCGTCAACAAAGGCGGCGAGAAGCTGATCATCACCATGGAGGAGATCCTCCACGACTCCTCGCACGAACTGGGCGTGGATCCCGGCCTGATCAAGGACGGCGTGGAAGCACACCTTCAGGAGCTCCTCGCCGACCGCATCGAAACCCTCGGCGACGGCTATACGTTGATCCGCCGCGAGTACATGACCGCCATCGGCCCGGTCGACATCCTGTGCCGGGACGCCGAGGGCCAGACCGTCGCGGTCGAGATCAAGCGGCGCGGCGAGATCGACGGCGTGGAGCAACTCACCCGCTACCTGGAGCTGTTGAACCGCGATCCGCATCTCGCCCCGGTCCGCGGCATCTTCGCGGCCCAGGAGATCAAACCCCAGGCCCGCGTCCTGGCCACCGACCGCGGCATCGGCTGCACGGTCCTCGACTACGACGCCCTGCGCGGCATCGAGGACGACAAACTCCGCCTGTTCTGACGGCTTCTCCGCCCGCGGCGACATTTCTCCCACGGCGGCATGTCACCCGCGACGGCAGTTCTCCTACTACGACGAGGGCCGGGTCCTGTTTCCAGGACCCGGCCCTCTCGTGCTGCCGTGACCGGCGTCAGATCACCGCGTCCGACGCCGAGCCCGAGGTGCTGGGCGTGCTCGCGGCGCTGCTCTCCGGGGCACTGGCCGGTGCGCTGGAGGAGGCGGGACCGCTCGCGGAGTCCGAGGTGGACGGCTCCGACGGCGAGGTCGTCGGAGTCTCCGTCGGCGTCGGGTCACCGCTGGGCTCGGTCTCGGTCGGGGTGGGCGTCGTCGGAGTCGGAGTCGGCGAGGTGGGCGGCTTCGACGTAGACGACGGCGGCTTGGACGTGGGCGACGGCGGCTTGGTCGGCGAGCCCGACGTCCCCTTCGTCCCGCTCGGATCGTCCGAGGGCTCCGCCGTGTCGGTCGGCGTCGGGTCGTCGGACGTGCCGTAGGTGCCGTCGGGGCCCGGGTCGGTCGGCCGGCTGGTGGCCGTGCCGGTGTCGCCGGAGCCGTCGTCGTTCTTCGGGACGTCGGCGCCCAGACTGCCGTCCTCCAGGCCCTGGCTGGCCGACGGGTTGGGGCCGACCCGGGTGGACGGGGAGTCGGGGTCGTTGTCGGAGGTGGCTCCGAGCGTCACGACCGTACCGAGCACGGCCGCGAGCAGGGCGCCCGCGCCGGCCGCGACGAGGTTGCGGCGGGCGAGGCCCTTGAGGCCGCCCCGGGCCTTGCGGTTCGGGGCGTTGGCCGCCGGGACCCGGTTGGTGACCAGGGTCGAGCTGTCGAGCGGCGGCCGCAGCGGCGGGAAGGCCATCGGGACGCCACCGGGCGGCGACTGCGACTCCTCGTGCCGGGCGTCGGGCACCTCCTCGCCGGCCGTGGCGGATATCCCGAGCGGGGTTCCCGTACGGTCGGACACCAGGGCGAGCGCCCGGCGGCCGGCCACGGTGCCGCGCTTGTCGGCGAGAGCGCCCCGCAGCCCGATGGAGGTCTCCAGTTCGGCACGGGCCCGGTCGAGCTGGTCGACGCAGAGCGCGAGTATGCCCAACTCGTGGTGGAAGTAGGACTGTTCGGCCACCTCGCCGGAGAGCCGGGAGGCCTCGGCGCCGAACCGCAGGGTCCGCTCCCAGGCGCTCCAGTGCAGCCCGGCGGCGAACGCGGGCGCCGCCGTGCGGGCCAGCTGGACGGTGACGGTCTCCTCGCCCTCGACGGGCGGTACGGCGGCCGGTACGAGCAGGCCCAGGGCGGCGAGCACGGCGTCCGCCTCGGCGCACACCCGCTCGGGCGTCACCGAGGGGTGTCCGGCCCACCAGGCGTAGTGCCGGGCGGCGGCGAGCGCCTTGGCCTCGGCGTCCTCGCCGTATCCGACGGCCTCCAGCTGGGTCTGCACCCCGGCCGCGAGCCGGTAGCGCGATCCCACCGGGGAGACCAGCGCACAGCCCAGCAGTTCACCGAGGGCCGCGTCCGCGTGGGTGTCGCCGACCAGGGCGGGCAGATGCGCCTGGTGCGGCACCTCGCCGTCGAGGGCCACGGCGAACCGCAGCGCGGCGCGCGCGGAGTCGCTGAGCCGGGTGGCGAGCAGGGCGGCGGGCGCGGCGCCCTCGGCGAGCGAGGGCAGCGGTACGTCATGGCCGTCGCCGGCGTCGAAGGGCGCGTCGATCTGGGCTTCCTGGAAGACGCCGAACTCGTCGAAGGCGTCCGCGCTGGCCCGCAGTTCGTCGCGCTGCCTCAGCAGGGCGCCGGCCTGGACGAAGCGCAGCGGCAGGCCCTCGGACTCGAACCAGAGGTCGCCGGCCCAGTTGGCCTCCTCCTCGGTGAGGACCCGGCCGACACCGCGCTCCAGGAGCTCGACCCCGCCGGCCCGGTCCAGGCCGCCGAGGAAGACCTCCTCCAGGGCCGAGTCGGCGGACGGCGCGGGCACGTCCGGCGTGGCGGCGACCAGGAAGGCGCATTCGGGGGTGGCGTCGAGGAGTTCGTCGAGCGCGGCCCCGCCGAACTCGACGTCGTCGAGGACGACGACGGCGCCGATCTCCCGGATGTACCCGAGCAGCTCGTCCCGTGCGGGCCGGTGCAGGGGTGCGCTGTATACGGCGTAGAAGAGGTCGTACAGCAGGTCGTCGGCGGTGCGGTGGAAGCCGCTCAGCCGGACCACGCCGTCGGGGGCGAGGTCCGAGCAGTCCTCGGCGACGACGTCGAGCAGGGCGGTACGGCCGGAACCGGCCGAGCCGGTGAGCCGTACGGAACGGCCTCGGGCCAGCAGCCGGACGAGCTGTTCGCGCTCGTCCTGGCGGGCCAGGAGGTGCTGTTGTGCGGGCCGGTTCAGACCGGCCGGGACGGGTGGCCGGGCGGCACGGGCCACCTCGGCGCGTTCGGCGGCGCTGAGCTTCTGCGGCCGCGAGGGCCTTTCGCCCGGCGGGCAGACCTCTATCTCGCTGCCGTCGACGGGGTTGACGGTGAGCAGGTGGTCGCCGGAGACCAGCTGCACCGTGCGGGCCAGGGCGGGCGCGCTCTGGGCGAAGTCGGGTGTGAGGGGGTCCCTGGGCGGTCGCTGGCGCGGCGCATCGCCGTCACCGTCATGGCCGTACTCCTCGGGTCCCCGGTTGTTCGGGTCCATAGGTTCAAGCCCCCCAAAAGCGTCGTGTGCCGAGCCCCTCCCGGCCTTGCTGCACACCGCGCTGTCGCTTCTGGTCCGGGCCCGCTCATACAGGGACGTTCACTCAGCGGGCGACCGAACCCTAAACCTTCGCACAGTATCTACGACAGTCCGGGGTACCGCGCCGTCCGAGACGTCACAGTCTCGTGAGGATTGTGCGCGACCTGCGTTTCACAGACGCAACACCCGGCCCTCACATCGCGTCCACACAAGGGGTCACACCCGGGGCAGTGACTCCACCCCGATACCGCCCTCGATCGCCAGGATCCGGTGCAGCCGGGTGGCCACCAGCAGGCGCTGCATCTGCGGCGGTACGTCGCGCAGCACCAGGCGCCGGCCGCAGCGGCCGGCCCTGCGGTGGGCCCCCATGATCACCCCGAGTCCGGTGGCGTCCCAGGAGTCGAGCTCGGACAGGTCCAGCACCAGATCGCCGACTCCGTCGTCGACGGCCGTGTGCAGGACCGTACGGGCGTCCGCCGCGCTGCGGACGTCGAGGCGGCCCCCGACGACCAGCTCGGCGTGGTCGCCCCTGATGAACATATGCACTCCCCGTGGTGCGTCTCGTGCTCCGCGAATGTGAAGTCCGGTGATGCAACCTCTGACTGCGTAAGGCGGCCAGAGGTTGCCGTCTGTAAGCGAACCGATACCGAATTCACCCCTGAGTGTGAGACTCCAGGGGCGTGTGCGGTTTCAGTGCCTGATGGTGCTGATGCTCAGTGCTTGTAGAAGCCCTGCCCGCTCTTGCGCCCGATGTCACCGGCGTCAACCATCCGGCGCATCAGCTCCGGCGGAGCGAACTTCTCGTCCTGGGTCTCGGTGTAGATGTTGCTGGTGGCGTGCAGCAGGATGTCGACGCCCGTGAGGTCCGCCGTGGCGAGCGGTCCCATGGCGTGGCCGAAGCCCAGCTTGCAGGCGAGGTCGATGTCCTCAGCGGTGGCGACACCGGACTCGTAGAGCTTGGTCGCCTCGACGACGAGGGCGGAGATGAGCCGGGTGGTCACGAAGCCGGCCACGTCCCGGTTGACGACGATGCAGGTCTTGCCGACGGACTCGGCGAACTCCCGCGCGGTGGCGAGGGTTTCGTCGCTCGTCTTGTAGCCGCGGACCAGCTCGACGAGCTGCATCATCGGCACCGGCGAGAAGAAGTGCACACCGACGACCCGCTCGGGGCGCTCGGTGGCCGCCGCGATCTTGGTGATCGGGATGGCGGAGGTGTTGGAGGCGAGCACGGTGTCGTCCCGCACGATCTTGTCGAGCGCGCGGAAGATCTCGTGCTTCACCTCCAGCTTCTCGAAGACGGCCTCGACGACGATGTCGGCGTCCGCGGCGGCGTCCAGATCGGTGGTCGCGGTGATCCGGCCGAGGGCGGCGTCGGCGTCGTGCGCCTCCAGCTTGCCCTTGCTGACGAACTTGTCGTACGAGGCCTTGATGCCGTCGGTGCCACGCCTGAGAGCCTCGTCGGTGACGTCCCGCAGGACGACGTCCCAGCCCGCCTGCGCGGAGACCTGGGCGATCCCGGAACCCATCAAGCCGGCGCCGATGACGGCAAGCTTCCGTGCCACTGTTGCGACTCCCCTTTTGTACGCCTTACCCGCTGTTGAGATTGCCTCTCCGGCGGACCTTAGCGTTCGTGAGGAGCTGAGTGAGCGGTAAGTAATGCGCGTCACGTCTCATCTGACGGACATCACACCGGCACGGGTCATTCGGCGCCACGTACGGCGTAGTTGAGCGTCTTCACGCTCAACAGCTCCCCGATGCCGCCGAGAAGCACCAGCACCTCTCGTGACACTTCGTCCGGATTGCGCCCGGCGGCCGTCTCACGCCCGGCACGGGCGGCTGCCGGACCGCCGGGGCGTAACTACGCTGGGCCTCATGGTCAATCTGACGCGCATCTACACCAGGACCGGCGACCAGGGCACCACCGCCCTCGGCGACATGAGCCGGGTCGCCAAGACCGATCTGCGGATCTCCGCGTACGCCGACGCCAACGAGGCGAACGCCGTGATCGGCACGGCGATCGCGCTGGGCGGGCTGGACACGGAGATCGTCAAGGTCCTCACCCGGGTGCAGAACGACCTGTTCGACGTCGGGGCCGACCTGTCCACGCCGGTCGTCGAGAACCCGCAGTTCCCGCCGCTCAGGGTCGAGCAGTTCTACATCGACAAGCTGGAGGCGGACTGCGACCTGTTCAACGAGCGGCTGGACAAGCTCCGGTCGTTCATCCTGCCCGGCGGCACGCCCGGCGCGGCCCTGCTGCACCAGGCGTGCACGGTGGTACGCCGTGCGGAGCGGTCCACCTGGGCGGCTCTGGAGGTCCACGGCGAGGTGATGAACCCGCTGACGGCGACGTACCTGAACCGGCTGTCGGACCTCTTGTTCATTCTGGCGCGGACGGCGAACAAGGCCGTGGGTGATGTGCTGTGGGTCCCTGGCGGCGAACGCTGAGGAATCCGGCCTACTGCCGGGGGTCCGGCCCGCCGCGCAGCGGCAATGGGGTACGGCGTTCCCCGGGAGATGCAGCATCCTTGCCCTGACGGCCGACAAGGACGTCGGGGACGTGCTCCGGGTCCCGGGCGGGGAGCGCCGAGGCCGGCTCCTTCTTCGGCCAGATGGTGTACGACAGGGCGATCAGGCCGTAGATGCCGACCGCCCGCAAGGCCACCCACTGGAACGAGCGCAGCGAGCTGATGTCGCCGGAGTCCCCGACGTACCAGATCGCGAGCTGGAGGAGACCGGCCGCCACCGCGCCCCCGTAGACGGCCCGCAGCCACAGCTTCGCCTCATGAGCGGCGCGGGCCCGCCCGTACCTCGGGGGCTTCGGCGGGCGCGGGGCCCCGGCCAGGCGGTGGGCGGCATGGCCGTCGAGCCAGCGGATCGTGTAGTGGCCGTACGCGACGGTGTAGCCGATGTAGAGCGCGGCCACCCCGTGCTCCCAGCTCGGTTCGGCGCCGTTCTTGAGATCGATCGCCGTGGCGACGAACAGCACGAGTTCGAGGACCGGCTCGCACAGCAGAAGGACGACGCTCAGCCGGCGCCGCTTCAGCAGGTACCGGACGGTCAGGCCCAGGGCCAGCAGCACCCAGAAGCCCACTTCGCAGGCGATGATCAGCGCGACGATCACGACTCACTCCTCAACGGGATCTCGGTCACGCTTCCAGGCTCCCGTCGCCTTTGGCCGCTTTCGTCGTCGCCGATGACGAAGTGCCGGTACATCGAAAGATGCAGTGCGGAACCGTTCACGGGGATCAGGCGGAGCGCGGGCCCGCCGTGTTGGATGGGGTCATGGCCGTACGACTCCCCCGCCCGCACCGCTTCGACGTGTACGCCGCGGTCGGCGGACTGCTCGGCGGCCTGTTGCTGGTGCTCCTCGGGCTGGGAACCCGGCGGCCCGAGGACCCGATCACCCTCTTCGACGGCCCGTGGCCGGTGCTGGTGCCGCTCACCGTGCTGGCCGGCTGCGAGCTGCTGCGCCGCACGGCACCCCGCACGGCCCTGCTGACCGGCACCCTCGCGATCTGCGCGGACGTGGTGACCCAGGGCAGCCTCGCGTCGGTGCTGATGTTCACCGACGTCGTCTACGCGGCCGTCCTGTACGGCCCGCTCGCCTCGGCCCGCCGCATCCAGTGGATCACCGGCCTGCTCACGGTGGCCGGGACGCTGGTGCCGTTCGCGGTGTGGCGGAAGCCGGAGGCGCTGCTGATCGGGGTGGTCGTCGGGGTCGTGGCGTACGGGCCCGCCGCCACCGGCTGGATCGTCCGCAACCACCGCGACGCCGCCGAGGCCGCCCGGCTGCGCGCCGAACAGACCGCGCTGCTCGCCGAGATGGACCGCGCCCAGGCCGTCACCGCCGAACGCGCCCGGATGGCACGGGAGTTGCACGACATGGTCGCCAACCACCTCTCGGCGATCGCCATCCACTCCACCGCCGCGCTCTCCCTGGACGACCCGGACACCTCACGACAGGCCCTCGGTGTCATCCGTGAGAACAGCGTCAAGGGCCTCGAGGAGATGCGACGGCTGATCGGCATCCTGCGCGACGGAGACGGCGAGCCCAGCGCGGTCCCCACCCTCGACGGCGTCACCGTTCTCGTCGAGGGCGCCCGTACCAACGGACTGGACGTCACGTTGGAGGCCGAGCACGGTGACAGCCTGCCCGCGCCCGTGGAACTCGCCGCCTACCGCATCGTCCAGGAGTCCCTGACCAACGCCCTCAAGCACGCCTGCCCCGGCCGGGTCACCGTGACCCTGCGGCAGGCGGACGGCGCCCTCGCCATCACCGTGACCAGCCCGTACGGTGATCGGGGCCGGCCCGGCGCACCCGGTTCCGGTGCCGGTCTGGTGGGTATGCGGGAGCGGGCGGCGCTGCTGGGCGGCACCTTCGAGTCCGGTCCGGAGAGTTCCCGGGAGGGCAAGATCTGGACCGTCCGCGCCGCCCTCCCCGTCACCGAAGGAGACCCCGTATGAGCCGGCCCATCCGGGTCCTGGTCGCCGAGGACCAGTCCGCCGTACGCGCCGGGCTCGTCCTCATCCTGGGCAGTGCGCCCGACGTCGAGGTGGTCGGCGAGGCCGCGGACGGTGAGCAGGCGGTGGCGCTGACACGGGAGTTGAGGCCGGACCTCGTCCTCATGGATGTCCAGATGCCGAGGCTGGACGGCGTCTCGGCGACCCGGAAGGTCACCGAGGAGGGGCTCGCGGACGTCCTCGTGCTCACCACCTTCGACCTCGACGAGTACGTGTTCGGGGCGCTGCGTGCCGGGGCCGCCGGGTTCCTGCTGAAGAACACGGAGGCGAAGGACCTCATCGAGGCGGTCCGTACGGTGGCCCGCGGGGAGGGGATCGTCGCGCCCGCCGTCACCCGCCGCCTGATCTCCGAGTTCGCCGCCAGGCCGGTGCGGCAGCCGGGCGCCGATCCGGCGGTCCTGGACACCCTCACCCGCCGGGAGCGCGAGGTGCTGTCCTGCCTCGGCGAGGGCATGTCCAACGCGGACATCGCGAACCGCCTGGACATGGCGGAGGCGACGGTGAAGACACACGTCAGTCGATTGCTGGGCAAACTGGACCTTCGCAGCCGGGTCCAAGCGGCCGTACTGGCGCAGGAGTTGGGGATCTGAGGGGCGCCCGAAGGTTTAATTCCGCCGACAGGTCACTCACTGGTCCAGACCTATTGACCTGTGGTCCAGACCTTTCTATTCTCGCCGCACCGTGGGCGTGAAGGCTCAGTCGCGCCCCCAGCACCCTCCCCCGAGGAAATCAGACAAGGAGGCGCGGCATGCGCTTCAGACACAGAGTGGCGGCAGGGATAGCAACCCTGGTGCTCCCGTTCGCCGGCCTCGTCGGTCTCGCGAGCCCCGCCGAGGCGGCGGCCTCCGCGACCGCCACCTACGCCAAGACCCAGGACTGGGGCACCGGCTTCGAGGGCAAGTGGACCGTCAAGAACACCGGTACCACCAGCCTCAGCTCCTGGACGGTGGAGTGGGACTTCCCCTCCGGCACCGCGGTCACCTCCGCCTGGGACGCCGACGTCACCTCCTCCGGCACCCACTGGACCGCCAAGAACAAGTCCTGGAACGGCACCCTCGCCCCCGGCGCCTCCGTCTCCTTCGGCTTCAACGGCAGCGGCTCCGGCTCCCCCGCCAACTGCAAGCTCAACGGCGGCAGTTGTGACGGCGGCACCACGAACCCGGGCGACAGCGCGCCGAGCGCCCCCGGCACCCCGACCGCCTCCGACATCACCGACACCTCGGTGAAGCTGTCCTGGAGCGCGGCCACCGACGACAAGGGCATCAAGAACTACGACGTGCTGCGCGACGGCACCAAGGTCGCCACCGTGACGACCACCTCGTACACGAACACCGGTCTGACCGCCGGCACCGACTACTCCTACTCCGTGCAGGCCCGCGACACCGCCGACCAGACCGGCCCGGTCAGCGGCGCCCGCGCGGTACGCACCACCGGCGGCACCACCGAGCCGCCGCCCACCGGCGACAAGGTCAAGCTCGGCTACTTCACCGAGTGGGGCGTCTACGGCCGCAACTACCACGTCAAGAACCTGGTGACCTCGGGCTCCGCCTCGAAGATCACCCACATCAACTACGCGTTCGGCAACGTCAAGAACGGTCAGTGCACCGTCGACGACACCTACGCCGCCTACGACAAGGCGTACACCGCCGACCAGTCCGTCAGCGGCACCGCCGACACCTGGGACCAGCCGCTGCGCGGCAACTTCAACCAGCTGCGCCAGCTGAAGGCCAAGTACCCGCACATCAAGGTGCTGTACTCCTTCGGCGGCTGGACCTACTCCGGCGGCTTCGGCCAGGCCGCCCAGAACCCGGCCGCCTTCGCCAGGTCCTGCAAGGCTGTCGTGGAGGACCCCCGCTGGGCCGATGTCTTCGACGGCATCGACATCGACTGGGAGTACCCGAACGCCTGCGGTCTGACCTGTGACACCTCCGGTGCCGCGGCCTTCAAGAACCTGATGTCCGCACTGCGCACCGAGTTCGGCTCCAACTACCTGGTCACCGCGGCCATCACGGCCGACGGCTCCTCCGGCGGCAAGATCGACGCGGCCGACTACGGCGGCGCCTCGGCCTCGGTCGACTGGTACAACGTGATGACGTACGACTACTTCGGCGCCTTCAACGCGCAGGGCCCGACCGCCCCGCACTCGCCGCTGACCTCGTACGCCGGCATCCCGCAGGCGGGCTTCAACTCCGCCGACGCGATCGCCAAGCTGAAGTCGAAGGGCGTGGCCTCGAAGAAGCTGCTGCTCGGCATCGGCTTCTACGGCCGCGGCTGGACCGGTGTCACCCAGGCCGCCCCCGGCGGCACGGCGACCGGCGCGGCCCCCGGCACCTACGAGGCGGGTATCGAGGACTACAAGGTCCTCAAGAACTCCTGCCCCGCCACCGGCACCATCGCCGGCACGGCCTACGCCTACTGCGGCAACAACTGGTGGTCCTACGACACTCCCGCCACCATCGGCACCAAGATGACCTGGGCCAAGAACCAGGGCCTGGGCGGGGCGTTCTTCTGGGAGTTCAGCGGTGACACCGGCAACGGTGAGCTGGTGAGCGCCATCAACAGCGGCCTGTCGTAAGGGCCGTTCGGGAACCACCCGAAAGAGTCACCTAGGCGACATTGACGCGCTGACCGGGCGGGGCTGCTTCCAGCCACGCGAGGAAACCGGTCAGCGCGTCTTCGCTCATGGCGAGTTCAAGGCGCGTGCCCCGGTGCAGACAGGTCAGGATGACGGCGTCGGAGAGCAGAGCCAGCTCCTCCTCGCCCTCGGGGAGCCGGCGCCCGGCGACCTCGATCGCGGCGCGCTCCAGGACGCGGCGGGGGCGGTAGGCGTAGGAGAAGACGCGGTACCACTCGATGCGGTCGCCGTTGTAGCGGGCGACGCCGTAGGACCAGCCTTTGCCGCTGGTGTCGGTCTTCTCCGGGACGTCCCAGCGCAGCGAACAGTCGAAGGTGCCGCCGGAGCGCTGGATGAGTCTGCGGCGGAGGCCGAAGACGAACAGTCCCAGCACCACGAGCGCCACGACGATTCCGCACACAGTCAGAGCGAGGACCATCGACACCGACCTCCTCGTCTCCTAGGTACCTTCAATTGAGGTAACGGAACGGAAAAAACATCCATATTTGCCTCAGCCGCGGCCAGGGCCGGATTGCTCCGGTCCCAGCCGCGGCTGAGTGACGTCATACGGTCTCGCGCAGGCTAGCGCGTCGCCGCCGCACGGATTCGTACGTCCGCGCGGCGCTCGGCGGCGGCGTCACCCTCCGCCTTCGCGCGCTCCAGCTCGCGCTCCGCGCGCTGGACGTCGATCTCGTCCGACAGCTCGGCGATCTCGGCCAGCAGCGACAGCTTGTTGTCCGCGAACGAGATGAAACCGCCGTGCACCGCGGCGACGACCGTTCCACCATCACTCGTACGGATGGTCACCGGGCCCGACTCCAGCACACCGAGCAGCGGCTGGTGACCGGGCATGACGCCGATGTCGCCGGACGTGGTGCGCGCGACGACCAGGGTGGCCTCGCCGGACCAGACCTCTCGGTCGGCCGCGACCAGCGCGACGTGCAGCTCAGCAGCCAAGGTGGCTCCTCGGGTCACCACCCGGCGGTTCTGCCGGGTGTTGGTTACAAGTCTAAGGGGCGTGAAAGAGGGGGCGGGACGTGCCCCGCCCCCTCAGACGTGAACCACAGGGTTCACTTCGAACTCAGGGAGTTCAGGAGACGCCGAGCTCCTTGGCGTTGGCCTTGAGGTCCTCAATGCCACCGCAGAGGAAGAACGCCTGCTCCGGGAAGTGGTCGTACTCGCCGTCGATGATCGCGTTGAAGGCCGCGATCGACTCGTCCAGCGGGACGTCCGACCCGTCGACGCCGGTGAACTGCTTGGCGACGTGGGTGTTCTGGGACAGGAAGCGCTCCACGCGACGGGCACGGTGGACGACGAGCTTGTCCTCTTCGCCCAGCTCGTCGATACCGAGGATCGCGATGATGTCCTGGAGGTCCTTGTACTTCTGCAGGACCGTCTTGACGCGCATCGCGGTGTTGTAGTGGTCCGCCGCGATGTACCGCGGGTCGAGGATGCGGGACGTCGAGTCCAGCGGGTCCACGGCCGGGTAGATGCCCTTCTCGGAGATCGGACGGGACAGAACCGTCGTCGCGTCGAGGTGGGCGAAGGTGGTGGCCGGGGCCGGGTCGGTCAGGTCGTCCGCGGGGACGTAGATCGCCTGCATCGAGGTGATCGAGTGACCACGGGTCGAGGTGATGCGCTCCTGGAGGAGACCCATCTCGTCGGCCAGGTTCGGCTGGTAACCCACCGCGGAGGGCATACGGCCGAGCAGGGTCGAGACCTCGGAACCGGCCTGCGTGAAGCGGAAGATGTTGTCGATGAAGAACAGCACGTCCTGCTTCTGCACATCGCGGAAGTACTCCGCCATGGTCAGACCGGCGAGGGCCACGCGCAGACGGGTGCCCGGGGGCTCGTCCATCTGACCGAAGACCAGGGCGGTCTTGTCGATGACACCCGAGTCGGCCATTTCCTCGATGAGGTCGTTGCCCTCACGGGTGCGCTCGCCGACACCGGCGAACACCGACACACCGTCGTGGTTGTTGGCGACGCGGTAGATCATCTCCTGGATGAGCACCGTCTTGCCGACGCCGGCACCACCGAACAGACCGATCTTTCCACCCTTGACGTACGGGGTGAGAAGGTCGATGACCTTGACGCCGGTCTCGAACATCTCGGTCTTCGACTCGAGCTCGTCGAAGTTCGGGGCCTTGCGGTGGATGCCCCAGCGCTCGCCCTCGTACTTCTCGTCGACGTTCAGCACCTCACCGAGGGTGTTGAACACCTTGCCCTTGGTGAAGTCGCCGACCGGCACGGTGATGGAGGCACCGGTGTCGGTCACCGGGGCCTGGCGGACCAGACCGTCGGTGGGCTGCATCGAGATGGTGCGGACCAGGCCGTCACCCAGGTGCTGGGCGACCTCCAGGGTCAGCGTCTTCTTCGCGCCGTCCTGGGCCGGGTCGGCCACCTCGACGTGAAGGGCGTTGTAGATGTCGGGCATGGCGTCGACGGGGAATTCCACGTCGACGACCGGGCCGATGACCCGGGCGACGCGGCCCGTGGCAGCGGCCGTCTCAACTGTCGTCGTCATTACCTGTCACTCCCCGCGGTCGCGTCGGCCAGGGCTGCGGAGCCACCGACGATCTCGCTGATTTCCTGGGTGATTTCGGCCTGGCGGGCCGCGTTGGCAAGACGGGAGAGCGTGGTGATCAGCTCGCCCGCGTTGTCGGTGGCCGACTTCATCGCGCGCCGCGTGGCGGCGTGCTTGGAGGCGGCCGACTGGAGCAGCGCGTTGTAGATACGGCTCTCCACGTAGCGCGGCAGAAGGGCGTCGAGGACGTCCTCCGCCGAGGGCTCGAAGTCGTACAGCGGAAGGATCTCGCCCTTGGGCGCGGCCTCCGCGGCTACCTCTTCGAGGCTGAGCGGCAGCAGACGGTCGTCGAGCGCCGTCTGCGTCATCATCGAGACGAACTCGGTGAAGACGATGTGGAGTTCGTCCACACCACCCTCGGCCGTGTCCTTCTCGATGGCCTCGATCAGCGGACCCGCGACCTTCTTCGCGTCCGCGTACGAGGGCTCGTCGGTGAAGCCCGACCACGACTCCACGACCTTGCGCTCGCGGAAGTTGTAGTGGGCCAGACCGCGGCGGCCGACGATGTACGTGTCGACCTCCTTGCCCTCGGCCTCAAGACGCGCGGTCAGCTGCTCCGCGACCTTGATGGCGTTGGAGTTGAAGGCACCGGCCAGACCACGGTCGCTCGTCAGGAGCAGCACCGCGGACCGCACGACCGTCTCGGCCTGCGTGGTCAGCGGGTGCTTGGTGTTCGAGCCGGTACCGACCGCCGTGACCGCACGCGTCAGTTCCTGCGCGTACGGCGTGGAGGCCGCCACCTTGCGCTGTGCCTTGACGACACGCGAGGCGGCGATCATCTCCATCGCCTTCGTGATCTTCTTGGTCGCTGTGACGGATCGGATGCGACGCTTGTAGACCCGGAGCTGGGCTCCCATGAGTCAGGTCCCTTCCTTACGTCACTTGGCCGCGGCAGGCGCGTCTTCGCCGAGAAGCTTGCCGTCCGAGGTCTCGAACTGCTTCTTGAACTCCGCAATGCCGTCGGCGATGGCGGTGAGCGTGTCGTCCGACATCTTGCCGCCCTCCTTGATGGAGGTCATGAGGCCCTGCTCCTTGCGGTGCAGGTACTCCAGGAGCTCCTTCTCGAAGCGGCGGATGTCGGCGACCGGGACGTCGTCCATCTTGCCGGTGGTCGCGGACCACACGGAGACGACCTGGTCCTCGGTCGGCATCGGCTGGTACTGCGGCTGCTTGAGCAGCTCGACCAGACGCTGACCACGCTCCAGCTGCGCCTTCGACGCGGCGTCCAGGTCGGAACCGAAGGCGGCGAACGCCTCCAGCTCGCGGTACTGGGCCAGGTCGAGGCGGAGACGGCCGGAGACCTGCTTCATCGCCTTGTGCTGCGCGGAACCACCGACTCGGGAGACGGAGATACCGACGTTCAGCGCGGGGCGCTGACCGGCGTTGAACAGGTCCGACTCCAGGAAGCACTGGCCGTCGGTGATGGAGATGACGTTGGTCGGGATGAACGCCGACACGTCGTTGGCCTTGGTCTCGACGATCGGCAGACCGGTCATCGAGCCGGCGCCCAGCTCGTCGGAGAGCTTCGCGCAGCGCTCCAGCAGACGGGAGTGCAGGTAGAAGACGTCACCCGGGTAGGCCTCACGCCCCGGCGGGCGGCGCAGCAGCAGGGACACGGCGCGGTAGGCGTCGGCCTGCTTCGAGAGGTCGTCGAAGATGATGAGGACGTGCTTGCCCTCGTACATCCACTGCTGGCCGATGGCCGAACCGGTGTACGGCGCCAGGTACTTGAAGCCGGCCGGGTCGGACGCCGGGGCGGCGACGATGGTCGTGTACTCCAGCGCGCCGGCCTCTTCGAGGGCGCCACGCACGGAGGCGATGGTCGAGCCCTTCTGGCCGATGGCGACGTAGACGCAGCGGACCTGCTTCGACGGGTCGCCGGAGCGCCAGTTGTCGCGCTGGTTGATGATCGTGTCGACGGCCAGGGCGGTCTTGCCGGTCTGACGGTCACCGATGATCAGCTGACGCTGGCCACGGCCGATCGGGGTCATCGCGTCGACGGCCTTGTAGCCGGTCTCCATCGGCTCGTGCACCGACTTACGGGCCATGACGCCCGGGGCCTGCAGCTCGAGGGCGCGGCGACCGGTGGTCTCGATCTCGCCGAGGCCGTCGATCGGGTTGCCGAGGGGGTCGACGACACGGCCGAGGTAGCCCTCGCCCACGGCGACCGACAGGACCTCGCCGGTACGCGTGACCGGCTGACCCTCCTCGATGCCGCTGAACTCACCGAGGACGATGGCGCCGATCTCGCGCTCTTCCAGGTTGAGCGCGAGGCCGAGGGTGCCGTCCTCGAACTTCAGCAGTTCGTTGGCCATGGCCGAGGGCAGACCCTCGACCTTCGCGATGCCGTCGCCGGCAAGGGTGACCGTACCGACCTCCTCGCGCGAGGCCGCGTCCGGCTTGTACGACTGGACGAAGTTCTCCAGCGCGTCCCGGATCTCCTCCGGCCGGATCGTGAGCTCCGCCATCTGGGTTCCCTGCTCTCCTTGTTGGGCCCGAAGTTTCAACTTGGGGGTCTGGGGGCGACCCCCAGGAATCCTCTGCACGGCCCAACCGGGCCGTCTGTACGTACTGCTTATGAAGTTGCTGCTCAGCCCGCCAGGCGGCGGCCGGCGTCCTCGATACGGTCCGCGAGGGAGCCGTTGATGACCTCGTCACCGACCTGCACCCGGATACCGCCGAGGACCTCGGGGTCCACGTCGATGTTCAGGTGGATCTGGTGCCCGTAGAGCTTCGCGAGGGCGGCGCCCAGGCGCTGCTTCTGCGTGTCGCTCAGCGGCACCGCCGAGGTGACGACGGCGACCAGTCGGTTCCGGCGCTCGGCGGCGAGCTTGGACAGGGACTCCAGTCCCGACTCCAGGCTACGTCCCCGGGGCGCGGTCACAAGACGCGTCACCAGACGCTCGGTGGTCGCGTCGGCACGGCCGCCGAGCAGGCTGCGCAGCAGCTCGCCCTTGGCCGACGCCGTCGCGGCGCGGTCGGTCAGCGCGGCGCGCAGCTCGGTGTTCGAAGTGACGATCCGGCCGAAGCGGAACAGTTCGTCCTCGACGTCGTCGAGCGCGTTCGCCTGCTGCGCGGCGGTGAGGTCGGCGAGGTCCGCCAGCTCCTCCAGGGCGTCCACCAGGTCGCGCGACTGCGACCAGCGGGAACGCACCATGCCGGACACCAGATCGGCGGTCTCCCCGCCCACCTGGCCGCCGAAGAGGCGCTGGACCAGTTCGGCCTTGGCCTCGCCGGCCTGCGCCGGGTCGGTGAGGACCCGACGCAGCGACACCTCGCGGTCGAGCAGCGCGGTGACGGCGGCCAGCTCGTTGGCGAGCGTGCCGGCGTTCACGGACGTGTTGTCCGTCAGCGCGTCGAGACGCTCACGTGCCGAAGCTGTAGCCTCGCGGCTCGCTCCGTGCGCCGTCATCGAGCCGCCTCGGCCTTCTCCTCGAGCTCGTCGAGGAAGCGGTCGATGACGCGGGACTGCCGGGCGTGGTCCTCGAGGGACTCACCGACGAGCTTGCCGGCCAGGTCGGTGGCGAGCTTGCCGACGTCCTGACGCAGCGCGGACGCGGCGGCCTTGCGGTCGGCCTCGATCTGGGCGTGACCGGCGGCCACGATCTCCTCACGCTGCCGCTGGCCTTCCGCGCGCATCTCGGCGATGAGCGTGGCGCCCTGCTCCTGCGCCTCCTGGCGCAGACGCGCGGCCTCGTGCCGGGCCTCGTCGAGCTGAGCCTTGTACTGCTCAAGGACGCTCTGAGCCTCGGTCTGGGCGGCCTCGGCCTTCTCGATACCGCCCTCGATGGCCTCGCGACGCTCTTCCAGAACCTTGTTGATGGTCGGGAGGAGCTTCTTCGCGAGGAAGCCGAAGACGATGACGAAGGCGATCAGGCCGATGACAACTTCCGGCCACGGCGGAATGAGGGGGTTTTCCTTGTGCCCCTCTTCAGCCGCCAGGAAAACCAGGGCGGATGTCACATCAGTGCCTTTCGTCGAAAGGGTCGGTCGTCAGGGTTCGTCTTAGTAGACGAACGGCATGACGAGACCGATCAGGGCAAGCGCCTCACAGAAGGCGAAGCCCAGGATCTGGTTGGCGCGGATCAGACCGGCGGCCTCGGGCTGGCGGGCGAGAGCCTGGGTGCCGTTACCGAAGATGATGCCGACGCCGACGCCCGGGCCGATCGCCGCGAGGCCGTAGCCGATGGAGCCGAGGTTGCCGTCGACCGCAGCGAGCATCTGGGACATGCCAGTTCTTCCTTCTCTTTACGTGACCGGTGGGGGTTGGCCACCGGATGTCTCTGGGGGTGTGGCGGGGGCGGTGCTCAGTGGTGCTCGGCGAGCGCGCCCTGGATGAAGGTGCAGGTCAGCAGGACGAAGACATACGCCTGAACCGCCTGGATGAAGAGCTCGAAGGCCGTCATCACGATGACCATCACGAAGGAGACGGCCGAGTAGGCGATGCCGATGCCGTTGAGCATGTACCAGCTGGCGATCGTGAAGAGCAGCAGCAGGGTGTGGCCGGCGAACATGTTCGCGAAGAGTCGCACCGCGTGGGTGAAGGGGCGGACGATCAGGTTCGACGCGAGCTCGATGGTCATGGAGAGCGGGAGGACCGCGCCCAGCGACTTGTCGTAGCCGGAGAAGTTCTTGAAGGCTCCGACCAGACCGTGCCGCTTGAAGGTCAGGGAGACCCACAGGACGTAGACGATCAGGGCGAGGACCATCGGGTAGGCGATGATCGACGTCACCGGGAAGGCGGCGACCGGGATGATCGACCAGAGGTTCATCATCCAGATGAAGAAGAAGAGGGAGACGGCGAGCGGTACGTACTTCTCGCCCTCCTTCTTGCCGATCGTCTCGTAGACGATGCCGCGGCGTACGAAGTCGTAACCGGCCTCGGCGATCATCTGGAGCTTGCCGGGGACGAGCTTCGGCCGGGCGAACGCGGCCCAGAAGAAGCCCACGATGATCAGCGAGCCGAGCAGGGCCAGCAGCATCGGCTTGTTGAAGTAGAGCGCGTTACCGTCTGCGTCGCCCAGCAGGGGCTCGAAGAGGAACGAGTGCAGGCCCGGAGCGACCGTGTCGAAACCACACCCGTCGAACAGGTGACAGCTCGTGTCGAAAGCGAGCGTCTGCGTCGGGTCAGCACTCACCGCGGGCTCCTTCATCGTGGCGCATAGGTACGGCAACCTCGTTGTGTCGGCGCGGCGCGGGGCCGCGATTCGGCACGGGACTGGTGTTACGGATGTGGGGGCGGCTGGGGGGCATCTCGCCTCGCGATTGAGCAGGCGTCAGCTCAGATGCCCGCGCCCGCGATGCCGCAGTTGGCACCGGACGATAGCAGGCTCTCTCATGCACATTTATCCCGGCCCTACCTCTCACGACGAGTGCCCCGATTTTTCGGGCTTGTTGCCCGAATCGGGTTCGACGTAGAGGATCTTGGCCTTCATGTGGGCGCGCGTCTGCGCCGCGATCCACGCGAGGGTGCCGGCGACGAGTGTGATGGCAAAAGCCTTGGGGTGGAACAGCGTTGTGTTCTTGAACGCCGCCAGGAAGACGAACAGCAGCAGGATCTGAGCCGCGTACAGCATCAGGCCCATCGCCTGGAAGAGGTGCGGAAGCGATTTGGCAGTGCGCTGCAGAACGTAGAGACCGATTCCCATGAAGAGGATCACGATCACCGTCGCGACGACCGCCCCGATCGCCCCTTTGCCACCGGCGACCACGCCACTGACGACGGCGGCAACAGCGCCGACGGCGGCCGTGGGCACGGCAGCCTGGGCCAGATTCCGGACGTCGTTGGACGGCATGGCGGCAACTCCGCTTTCAAAGGGGGAAGGGGTGTCGTCATGGACGAGCGTAGTCCCGGACTGAGAGGGGACCTCACACCAATGGACCGTCGCACTACGGTCCGTCGGCTCTACCCGGGGTTCTCGTGAACCGTATCACAAACTATTTGATGAGGTCTTTACCTGGTTGGTGTGCTTGCTGTCACACATGAGAGTGACAGTGCGCGTCTGTGCAAGAATGCGGCCCAGTTGTCTGATATTGGGCCGCTATGCACACCCAACCCACTCCCACGACTTGGCAATGCTCTAGTCAGATTCTTACCTTGCCGCGTCAGCGCGACGACCCGGCTTTACGCCGGTCCAGGAAGCGCGAACGGGCGCCGAGGGCGGTCGCGCCGTTGACACCGGAGACGCCGACGGCGACGGGAGTGCGTTCCTCCTCGTCCTTCGCGGGGACGCTCGGCTGCACCGCCGCAGCCGGTTCCGCAACGTCCGTACGACGACGGCGGTAGCGCGGCGGTACGAAGGCCTGGGCCCACATCGGGGCGCGCGGGGTGAAGCGCGGCAGCAGCAACAGGAGCAGCCCGATCGCGCTGAGGAACACCACACCCAGGACGATCCACATGGACGCCGAGTTCACGGAGTAGGCGAGCGCTCCGAACGCGATCAGCGCCGACCAGAAGTACATGATCAGCACCGCGCGGCTGTGCGAGTGCCCGATCTCCAGGAGCCGGTGGTGCAGATGCCCGCGGTCGGCGGCGAACGGCGACTGGCCGCGCCAGGTGCGGCGCACGATGGCGAGGATCAGGTCGGCGGCCGGGATCGCGATGATCGTCAGCGGCATCAGCAGCGGGATGTAGAGAGGGACCATCTGATGCACCGCGCTGCGCTCGGACCCTCCGAAGAGGTTGTCCGGGTCGACCTGGCCTGTGACCGAGATGGCGCCCGCCGCCAGGACCAGCCCGATGAGCATCGAGCCCGAGTCGCCCATGAAGATCCGCGCCGGGTGCATGTTGTGCGGCAGGAATCCCACGCACATGCCCATCAGGATCGCCGAGAAGAGGGTCGCCGGGGCGGCCGCCTCGATGCCGTACGAGTACCAGATGCGGTAGGCGTACATGAAGAACGCCGCGGCCGCGATGCACACCATGCCGGCCGCGAGGCCGTCGAGGCCGTCGACGAAGTTGACCGCGTTGATGGTGATGACGACCAGCGCGACCGTCAGCAGGGTGCCCTGCCACTGGGTCAACGCGACCGTGCCGACCTTGGGGATGGGCAGCCACAGAATCGTCAGACCCTGCATGACCATGACGCCGGCGGCGATCATCTGGCCGCCCAGTTTGATCAGGGCGTCGATCTCGAACTTGTCGTCCAGGACACCGATCAGCCAGATGAGGGCGGCGCCGGACAGCAGCGCGCGCGGCTCGTTGGAGTTGTCGAAGACCTCACCGAGGTTGGTGAGGTGGTCGGCGACCAGCAGCCCCGCGCACAGACCGAAGAACATGGCGATACCGCCGAGCCGCGGAGTCGGTTCCCGGTGCACGTCACGGGCCCTGATCTCCGGCATCGCTCCGGCCACGATCGCGAACTTCCGCACCGGCCCTGTCAGCAGATACGTCACCGCGGCCGTGATGCAGAGCGTCAGCAGGTATTCACGCACGGGCTTCCCCACAGGTCTCGCTGGCCATCTCAGCCCCACACCCTAGCGATGCACGCATACGGATGGAGACTTCCGGGTAGCGACGATGGTTGCACGTGTGGCTGTGCACTCAGGTTGCACCCAGGTGTACGCAGGGCCGCCTACCCCCGCTCAGCCGTGATACGGCGGAAATCCGCCGACCAGCTCCCGCACTTCTTCACGAACCTTCACGGCGTCGCTCTCCCCTCTGAGCACCCCCGCGAGCAGTACGGCGATCCGCGCCATCTCGGCCTCGCCCATCCCCTGCGTGGTCACGGCCGCCGTACCGAGCCGCAGGCCCCGGGCGTCCGCGTGCGGCAGCGCACAGCAGTCCAGCACCATCCCCGCCGCCGCGAGCCGCCCACGCGCGGTGCGCCCTTCGACGCCGAGCGGGGCGGGGTCGGCGGTGACCAGATGGGTGTCGGTGCCGCCCGTGGTGACGACGAACCCCTCGGCGGCCAGCCCCGCCGCGAGAACCCTCGCATTGGCGACCACCTGATGGGCGTACGCCGTGAACGCCGGTGTTGCCGCCTCGCCGAACGCGACGGCCTTGGCGGCGATGGTGTGCATCTGCGCGCCGCCCTGCGTGAACGGGAACACCGCCCGGTCGACCCGCTCGGCGAGCTCGCCACCGCACAGGATCATCCCGCCGCGGGGCCCCCGCAGCACCTTGTGGGTGGTGGCGCACACGACATCGGCGTACGGCACCGGACTGGGCGCCGCTCCCCCGGCGACGAGCCCGATCGGGTGAGCGGCGTCGGCGATGAGATAGGCGCCGACCTCGTCGGCGACCTCCCGGAAGAAGGCGTAGTCGATGTGGCGGGGATAGGCGATGGACCCGCACACGATCGCCTTGGGCCGGTGGTTACGGGCGAGCGTGCGCACCTGCTCGTGATCGATGAGCCCGGACTCGGCATCGACGCCGTAGGGCACGAAGTCGAACCAGCGGCCGGAGAAGTTGGCGGGCGACCCGTGCGTGAGATGCCCGCCGTAGGGCAGCCCGAGAGCGAGGACGGTGTCCCCCGGCCGCAGCAGCGCGGCGTACGCGGCCAGCACGGCGGAGGACCCGGAGTGGGCCTGCACATTGGCGTGCTCGGCCCCGAACAGCGCCTTGGCCCGGTCGACGGCGATCCGCTCGGCGACATCGACGATCTCGCACCCGCCGTGATGCCGTGCGCCCGGATACCCCTCGGCGTACTTGTTGGCGAGCGGCGACCCGAGGGCCGCCAGCACGGCAGGCGAGGAGAAGTTCTCGGCGGCGATCAGCTGCAACGACGTCGACTGCCGCTCCAGCTCCCCGAGCAGGATCCCGGCCAGCTCTGGGTCCTGCCGCCGCAGGACGTCAGCGGTCTCGGGCGCATGGGTGACCGACATGATGGACTCCGGGGCGTCGACGATGACGTACGTCCAATGTAGGCCGGGGCCGACAGCCGCGCCCGGTGTTGCCACCGCCGTGGGCTTGTCGTCGGCGTTCCGCGGAGTTACGTCCGGGCAGGCACGCCCGTCAGCGCCGTCACCACCGGGTCCACCGCCTGGTGTATCTCGTCGCCGATCGACCGGAAGAACGTCAGCGGGGCGCCGTACGGGTCGTACACCTCGTCCGCCTCCGCCGTCGGGGCCAGGAGCCACCCGCGTAGAGCCGCCGCCGCGCGGACCAGGGCGCGGGCGCGGACCACCACGCCGTCCTCCAGGGGTGGCAGCGTTGTCGGGTCTATCGCGCGGACCAGGCGGGTGAACTCCTTCAGCGTGAAGGTGCGCAGGCCCGCCGAGTGGCCCATCGAGATGACCTGCTGGCGGTGGTCGCGGGTGGCCGTCAGGACCAGGTCGGCCATGATGACGTGCTCGTCGAGGAGCTCACGGCCCACGAAGCCGGAGGCGTCCGCGCCGAAGTCGGCCAGCACGGTCTCCGCGTTGGCCTCCATGGGCGCGCCCTCGTGGCCCCAGGTGCCCGCGCTCTCCACGATCAGCCCGCCGCCGAGGACGCCGAGCCGCTGGTGCACGTAATGGCGGGTGAGCCGCTCGGTGATGGGTGAGCGGCATACGTTGCCGGTGCTGACGTGGAGGATGCGGAAGCTGTCGCGCGGAAGCCCCACGAACGTCGTCGTGATCTCCGCCAGGCTTTCCCGGTGGCCTATGCCACGCCCCGCTTCAGGGGCTGTCAATTGGCCACCTCGAGGTCTGGTACGACCTTCCGCAGCTCCTCCGCGGAGATCGCGCCCGCGCGAAGGAGCATGGGGACCTCACGGGTGACGTCGACGATCGACGACGGGACGTTGCCGGGGGTCGGGCCGCCGTCCAGGTAGACCGAGACCGAGTCGCCGAGCATCTCCTGCGCGGCGTCACAGTCCTCCGGCGCCGGGTGACCCGTGAGGTTCGCGGACGACACCGCCATCGGGCCGACATCCGTCAGGAGCTCGATCGCCACCGGGTGCAGCGGCATGCGGACGGCGACCGTGCCCCGGGTGTCACCGAGGTCCCACTGGAGGGACGGCTGGTGCTTGGCGACGAGCGTGAGCGCGCCCGGCCAGAACGCGTCGACCAGCTCCCACGCCAGCTCGGAGAAGTCCGTGACGAGGCCGTGGAGCGTGTTCGGGGAGCCGATCAGGACGGGCGTGGGCATGTTGCGGCCCCGGCCCTTGGCCTCCAGCAGGTCGTGGACCGCCTCCGAGGAGAACGCGTCGGCGCCGATGCCGTACACCGTGTCCGTCGGGAGGACCACCAGCTCGCCACGGCGGACGGCGGACGCGGCTTCGCGCAGACCGGTGGAGCGGTCGGTCGCGTCGTTGGTGTCGTATCGCCGTGCCATTTAGCGGGCCTCCTCGTACACGTACATCTCAAAGGGCTTCGGGGTGGTCACGGCAGCGCCTTGCGGGCGGTCGCGAACCGGGGGCGGTTGTTGAGGTCGGGGTGGTCGGCCGCGTCGGCCCAGCCCCGTTCCTCGGTGAAGATCCACGGCACCTGCCCGCCCTGGGTGTCGGCGTGCTCGATGACGACGACACCACCCGGGCGCAGGAGCCGGTGTGCGGTCCGTTCCAGGCCGCGGATGAGGTCGAGGCCGTCCTCCCCTGAGAACAGGGCGAGTTCGGGATCGTAGTCCCGCGCCTCGGGGGCGACGTACTCCCATTCGGTCAGCGGGATGTACGGCGGGTTGGAGATGACCAGGTCGACCTGGCCGTCGAGGTCCGGGAAGGCGTCCAGGGCGTTGCCCTGACGCAGGTCGACCCTGGACCCCTCCATGTTCTTGCGCGTCCACTGGAGGGCATCCTCGGACAGCTCCACGGCGTGCACACGGGAGCGCGGGACCTCCTGGGCGAGGGCGAGCGCGATGGCGCCGGAGCCGGTGCACAGATCGACGATGCACGGTTCCACGACGTCCATGGCCCGTACGGCGTCTATCGCCCACCCGACCACGGACTCGGTCTCCGGGCGGGGCACGAACACACCGGGTCCCACCTGGAGTTCGAGATACCGGAAGTAGGCGAGCCCGGTGATGTGCTGCAGCGGCTCGCGCTGCTCACGGCGGGCGATGACCTCCCAGTACCGGGCGTCGAAGTCCGCGTCCTTCACGGAGTGCAGCGCGCCCCTCTTCACCCCGTGCACGAACGCGGCGAGCTCCTCCGCGTCGTTGCGCGGCGAGGGCACGCCGGCGTCGGCCAGCCGCTGGGTGGCCTGGGCCACCTCTGCGAGCAGCAGGTTCACGCAAGTCCTCCGTGTCGTACTCGGTCGTGCGTATGTGCCTTTAGGCAGCTGCCAGCTTCGCCGCCGAGTCCGCGTCGACGCAGGCCTGGATCACCGCGTCGAGGTCGCCGTCCAGGACCTGGTCCAGGTTGTACGCCTTGAAGCCGACGCGGTGGTCGGAGATGCGGTTCTCCGGGAAGTTGTACGTGCGGATCTTCTCGGAGCGGTCGACGGTGCGGACCTGGCTGCGGCGGGCGTCGGCGGCCTCCCGCTCAGCCTCCTCCTGCGCCGCCGCGAGCAGCCTGGAGCGCAGGATACGCAAGGCCTGCTCCTTGTTCTGCAGCTGGCTCTTCTCGTTCTGGCAGGAGGCGACGACTCCGGTGGGAATGTGCGTGATGCGCACGGCGGAGTCGGTCGTGTTGACGGACTGGCCGCCGGGGCCCGAGGAGCGGTACACGTCGATGCGGAGGTCGTTGGGGTTGATCTCGACGTCGACCTCTTCGGCCTCCGGGGTGACCAGCACACCGGCGGCACTCGTGTGGATACGGCCCTGGGACTCGGTCGCCGGCACACGCTGCACGCGGTGCACACCGCCCTCGTACTTCAGCCGGGCCCACACGCCCTGCCCAGGCTCGGTGGCGCCCTGGCCGCCCTTGGTCTTCACAGCGACCTGGACGTCCTTGTAGCCGCCCAGCTCGGACTCGGTGGCGTCGATGATCTCGGTCTTCCAGCCGACGCGCTCGGCGTACCGCAGATACATGCGCAGGAGGTCGCCGGCGAACAGGGCCGACTCGTCGCCGCCCGCGCCCGCCTTGATCTCCAGGATCACGTCCTTGTCGTCGCTGGGGTCCCGCGGGACGAGCAGCAGACGCAGCTTCTCGGTCAGCGCCTCGCGCTGCTCGGCGAGCTCCTTGACCTCGGCCGCGAAGTCGGGGTCGTCGGCGGCGAGTTCCTTCGCCGTGTCGATGTCGTCGCCGGTCTGCTTCCAGGAGCGGTACGTGGCGACGATCGGGGTGAGCTCGGCGTAGCGCTTGTTCAGCTTGCGCGCGTTGGCCTGGTCGGCGAAGACCGACGGGTCGGCGAGCTTCTTCTCCAGGTCGGCGTGCTCACCGACGAGTTCCTCGACGGCCTCGAACATCTCTGGGCTCCTGTACTGCGTGGGAAGGGGAAAGGCGGGCGACCAAAAACGCCGGTCCCGGCGCGCCCTGGAAGGGGGCGCTGCCGTGGACCGGCGAATTGGAGCTCGCTACTTCTTGGCAGCAGCCTTGCCGAAGCGGGCCTCGAAGCGGGCCACACGGCCACCGGTGTCGAGGATCTTCTGCTTGCCCGTGTAGAACGGGTGGCACTCGGAGCAGACCTCGGCACGGATGGTGCCGCTGGAGATCGTGCTACGGGTGGTGAACGACGCGCCACAGGTGCAGCTGACCTGCGTCTCGACGTACTCGGGGTGGATGTCGCGCTTCAAGGTGTCTCCTAGTTTCGGGAGGGCACCGGGTCGCCTTCCGCGGGCTGCGGGGGCGTGAACCGGGGCCGACGTACCAGTCTGCCAGGACTGGCCGCATCCCCCAAAACGGGGGGTGTCCGTGATCTATTCCCGGCGGGTCCGGAACGGCTCTAGGAGGCGCTCACGACGCCGTCGGCCTGGCCGGTGGCCGTGCCTTCGGTGGCGCTCTTCGGGATCGCCCGGTCGTTCTCCAGGGCCTTCCAGACCACCTTCGCCTTGGCCTCGTCCACCAGCACCCGGTTGCCGTCCTGCGGGTCGTACTGGACCGGCATCGTCACCATGGTCATGTTCTTGGAGCTGATGCCCTTGAGGCCATTGGCGAAGGACATGAGCTTGTTGACCGAGCCGAGGTCGGAGTCGGTCGTCACGGCCTTGGTGGCGGTGTCGGCGAGGTCGTACAGCTTCTTCGGGTTGCCGAAGACGTCGACGTGCTTGATCTGGTCGATCAGCGCCTTGATGAACGCCTGCTGGAGCTGGATGCGTCCGAGGTCGGAGCCGTCGCCGACGCCGTGCCGGGTCCGGACGAGGCCGAGGGCCTGCTTGCCGGTGAGGGTGTGGGTGCCGGCCTTGAGATCGAGATGGCTCTCGGAGTCGGTGATGTTCTGCGTGGTGGTGACCTCGACGCCGCCCAGCTCGTCGATGAGCTTCTGGAAGCCGGAGAAGTCGACCTCCAGATAGTGGTCCATGCGGATGCCGGAGAGCGACTCGACGGTCTTCACCGCACAGGCGGCGCCGCCGGTGGAGTACGCGGAGTTGAACATCACACCGCTCGCGGCGTCGTGGACCGTGCCGTCGGAGTCGGTGCACTCGGGGCGGTCGACGAGGGTGTCGCGGGGTATGGAGACCACGCTGGCCTTCTTGTGGCCCTCGTAGACGTGCACGATCATCGCCGTGTCGGACCGGGCGCTGCCGTCGTCGGCGCCGCCGCCGAGCTTCTTGTTGGAGCCGGAGCGGGTGTCGGAGCCGAGGACGAGGATGTTCTCGGAGCCGTTGTCGACCTTGGTGGGCCGGTCGGTGCCGAGGGCCTGGTCGATGTCGACGCTCTTGATGTTGCCGTTGAGCTTGAAGTACAGATAGCCGGCTCCGGTACCGCCCAGCACGACGATGCCCGCGGCGGTCCAGGCCATGATCATCAGGCCCTTGCGCTTGCCGCGGGTCTTGCGGCGGCGGCCCTTGGCGCGGTGGCGCGGGCCCGTGGTGCCGGACTCCTCGGGTATGCCGGGAACCGGCGTGCTCTCGGCGGACATGTGCTCCTCGTTCTCGTCCGGTCGGTTACCCCCTGCTTTCAGGGTCAGACGTGGTCGTTACGACCCGGACCTCACCATGGTCGCTCCGTCCGGTCAGACGGGGAAACCGGAGAAAGGGTTGCACAACGCACTGTGCCCACCCTGTGGAAGGGTGGGCACAGTGCGTAGTCGTTGAACGCGGTCGTACCGCCCTCACCTGCTATTTCATCCGAAGATGTCGTACTGCTTGAAATCGGTACCAACCGAGATCCTTGTGGCAAAGATCTCGCTCGTGGCCTTGCCGGTGCCCTTGTACAGGTACAGGGTGCCGCCGGGCGTACGGGCCAGGAAGTCGGCCTTGCCGTCACCGGTGATGTCACCGATGGCGTCGAAGGCGTTGTACGTGGTGTTGCTCCAGGTGCGGACCTTCACACGGGCCGAGAAGGGGCTGGAGGCGTTGCCGGTTCCCTTGTACAGGTAGAGCGCGCCGGTGCTCTTGTTGCGGGCGAGCAGGTCGGCCTTGCCGTCACCGTTGAAGTCGCCCTTGCCGCGCACCATGTTGTAGCTGTTCCAGCCGCTGCCGGTGCCGATCTGCTTGCGGGTCGAGAAGGTGCCGTCGCCGTTGCTCGGGTAGAGCCATGCCTTGCCCGCGGAGTCCACGGAGACCAGGTCGGGCTTGTAGTCGCCGGTCAGGTCACCCGGGGCGATGATGCGCGTGCGGGTCTTCCAGTTGTCGAAGATCTTCTTCCTGGAGAACTCGCCCGTCGACCACACGTAGCGGTCCCAGTAGACGGCGCCGGTGGAGCTGTTGCGGTAGATGAGGTCCTGGACGCTGTCCCGGTTCAGGTCGGTCTGGAGGACGACGTTGTAGGCGCCCCAGTAGCCGAGGTCCTGCCGGGCGCCGAAGGAGGTGCCCTTGGAGTCCTTCTCGTAGCCGGTCTTCGTGGACGCGTTGCGCACGAAGAGGTCGGCCTTGTTGTCCGTGTAGCTCATGTTGGCGTCGTCGACCTGGGCGTAAGCGGCGCCGAGGTAGGTGCTGACCTTCGAGAAGACGCTGTACGCGCCCTTCTCGACGCAGTTCACGACACCCCAGGAGACGACACCGACGATGCGGCCGCCGACGACCAGCGGGCCACCGGAGTCACCGTTGCAGGCGGACGTCGTGCCCGCGTCGCTGCCGCTGGCGGGGTTGCCGGCGCAGACCATGTGGCCCTTGATGAAGTCGGCCCCGTAGTAGCCGGCGCAGGTGGCGTCCGACTGGATCGGCAGGGTGGCCGTCTTCAGGGTGTCGGAGACGTCCTCGGTGGTGGAGCTGGTGCGGCCCCAGCCGTAGACCTTCGCGCTGGTCCCGGCCTTGTACGAGGTGGTGTCGGTGGACGTCGTCATACGGATCGGCGTCGCCTTGACCGGCTCGTTCAGGGTGAGGACGGCGATGTCGTTGTCGATGGTCCGCGCGCTGTACGAGGGGTGGCTCCACTGGCGCACCGCGCCCCTGAGCGTGCCGTTCGTGTTGCCGTTCGCGTCCGGCATCGTCGTGGTGCCGGTGACGATCGTGCCGTACTTGGCCCAGTTGTAGCCCTTGACGCAGTGCGCGGCGGTGAGGATCTTCGTCGGCGAGACGACGGCGCCGCCGCAGAAGAAGCGCTCGTCGTTGGCCACGTCCTGGTAGAAGAGCTGGGCCATCCAGGGTGCCGAGGAGATGGTTGTGGTGGTACCACCGATGATCTTCGGGTCGACGGTGCCGCTGCTGGTGCTGGAACTCAGCGACGACTTCTCGGTCGTCTGTCCCGCGATGTCACCACCGGCCAGGCCCCCCACGACCCTGGCCTGAAGCTCGGCCTGCGACACCGTGCTGAGAACGGGCGTCTTGAGCTCCGGCTCGGCAGCGGTGGCCGCCCCGGCCGAGGCGTTCAAGAGCGCCGCGGCAACGGCGGCGGCGACACCGGCCGCGGCGACCGGCAGCCCGATCCGCATCCGGCGTCTGTGGCGGCCTCCGGACATGGGTGTACCCACGCAAGTCCCCCCTCGGGATCTGAAGTTCAGCGGTCGAAAAAGTGACCGAAGAGCGCGATCGTACACCGGTCGTACACAGCAGAAAGGGCCACCCCCGTCACAGGGGTGGCCCTTCGCTGAAGACTTGCGTCAGTCGCCGTTGCCGGGCGTCGGGGTCGTCTTCTGGATCTGCATCAGGAACTCGGCGTTCGACTTCGTCTGCTTCATCTTGTCAAGGAGCAGTTCGACCGCCTGCTGCTGGTCGAGGGCGTGCAGCACCCGGCGCAGCTTCCAGACGATGGCGAGTTCGTCGGGGGCGAGCAGGATCTCTTCCTTACGGGTACCGGACGCGTCCACGTCCACCGCGGGGAAGATCCGCTTGTCGGCGAGCTTGCGGTCGAGCTTGAGCTCGGCGTTGCCCGTGCCCTTGAACTCCTCGAAGATCACCTCGTCCATGCGGGACCCGGTGTCCACCAGCGCGGTGGCGAGGATGGTCAGCGAGCCGCCGTCCTCGATGTTGCGGGCCGCACCGAAGAAGCGCTTCGGGGGGTACAGGGCGGTCGAGTCGACACCACCGGACAGGATGCGGCCGGAGGCGGGCGCGGCGAGGTTGTACGCACGACCCAGACGCGTGATCGAGTCGAGCAGCACGACCACGTCGTGGCCCAGCTCCACCAGGCGCTTGGCGCGCTCGATGGCGAGCTCGGCGACCGTGGTGTGGTCCTCGGCCGGGCGGTCGAAGGTCGAGGAGATGACCTCGCCCTTGACCGACCGCTGCATGTCGGTGACCTCTTCCGGACGCTCGTCGACCAGGACGACCATCAGGTGGCACTCGGGGTTGTTGTGGGTGATCGCGTTGGCGATCGCCTGCATGATCATGGTCTTGCCGGTCTTCGGCGGGGCCACGATCAGACCGCGCTGACCCTTACCGATCGGCGACACGAGGTCGATGATGCGGGTCGTGAGCACACCCGGGTCCGTCTCCAGACGGAGGCGGTCCTGCGGGTACAGCGGGGTGAGCTTGTTGAACTCCGGGCGGCCGCGGCCGTGTTCGGGCGCCATGCCGTTGACGGAGTCCAGGCGCACCAGCGCGTTGAACTTCTCGCGCCGCTCGCCTTCCTTGGGCTGGCGGACCGCACCGGTGACGTGGTCGCCCTTGCGCAGGCCGTTCTTGCGGACCTGGGCGAGGGAGACGTACACGTCGTTGGGACCCGGCAGGTAGCCCGACGTACGGATGAAGGCGTAGTTGTCGAGGATGTCCAGGATGCCCGCGACGGGGATCAGGACGTCGTCCTCGGCGAGCTGCGGCTCGGCGGCGCCGATCTCGTCACGGCCACGACGGCCACGACGGTCCCGGTAACGGCCGCGACGGCCACGGCGACCGCCCTCGAAGTCGTCGTCGTCCTGCGGCCCGGCGTTACGGTCCTGGCGACCGCCACCCTGCTGCTGGTTCTGCTGCTGGCCCCGCTGGCCGCCCTGCTGGTCGTCGCCCTTGCGACGATCGCCGCGGTCCCCACGGTCCCCGCGGTCACGGCCGCGGTCCCCACGGTCACGGCGGTCGCGACGGCCACGGCCCTCGCCGTCACCGGCGTCGCCCTTGGCCTCGCCCTGCGCCTGCTGGGGCGCCGGCGTCTCGGCCTTCGGCTCGCTCTTGGCCTCGGCGGCGACCGTCTCGGGGCTGCCGGCCTCGGCGGTGGCGCGGCGACGGCGGCGCTCGGCGGGAGCGTCGTCGGAGGCCGGCTGGCCGGGGATCTCGATCTGCTGCTGGGCCACGGCCTTCTCGGCGGGGGCCTCGGCCGCCTTCTCCGCCTTCTTCTCGGCGGCTTCGCCGGTACGGGCCTTGGAGGTGGCGCGGCGCTTGGGCTTGGTCTCGCCGGCGTCCCCGGCGGAGGAAGATTCAGCCTTGGGGGCAGCGGCACCTCCCCCGGCCTGCGCCTCCTTGATGACCTCGATCAGCTGGCTCTTGCGCATCCGCGCGGTGCCCCTGATTCCGAGGCCGGAGGCGACCTGCTGCAGCTCGGCCAGCACCATGCCTTCGAGGCCGGTACCGCGGCGCCGCCGGGAGCCGGCACCGCTGGCAGGCGCGGAGGCGTCCGTGGCGGGCGCGGCAGCGGTCTCCTCGACACGTGCGCCCATCAGATCGGTGGTGTCGCTCACGAAGGGTCCTTCCCTGGAGCGGACGTCGGCCTGTCTGGCTCGGCGACCGGTTGTGCTGTCCGACGTCGGTCCCATCCTTGTGGACCGTGCCGGGGCGGTGGTCCGCCTGGGCGGCGGAGGAAATTTCTGGTGATGGCGCTTCCCAGAGCAGTGACACCGACGATCTGTGTCACGTGGCTCGGTCGCACCGGTTCCGGAGCGTGCCCGGCAAGTCGCTCAGTGCTCGCGTACGAGGTACTGCCCGCGTACGTCGTACGAAACACAGTGCGGCTTGGGAGGCTCCCGGAAGAATGTCTGTCCCGGACGGGGACGTGAAGCACCTCGCCATGGTGGGGTCGGGTGCAGACTTGAGGTTAACACTACCGGATCCAACAAACATTCCCCCTCTCCAAATCCGGCAACCGCCGGCTTCAGACGTCACTCGTGGCAGCGAGCGGCAGCACACTCGCTCCCTGGGCGTCGAGCGCGAGCCTGTTCGCGGCCCAGCCCTCGCCCGCCAGATGGGCCACCTTGTCGGCGCTGTCCTCGTCGACGAGCGCGAGCACGGTGGGACCCGCTCCGGAAATCACCGCCGGGACTCCGTCCGCCCTCAAGCGCTCCACGAGCGCGGCGCTCTCCGGCATCGCCGGAGCCCGGTATTCCTGGTGCAGCCGGTCCTCGGTCGCGGGCAGCAGCAGCTCGGGGCGCCTGGTGAGGGCCTCGACGAGCAGTGCGGCGCGGCCCGCGTTGGCGGAGGCGTCGACATGCGGCACGGAGCGCGGGAGGAGACCGCGCGCGGTCTCCGTCAGAACCGGCTTTCCGGGCACGAAAACCACCGGAACGATGGAATCGGAGGGCTCCAGCCTGATGGCCCGGGCGGCACCGGCCTCCATCCAGGCGATGGTGAACCCGCCGAGCAGACACGGCGCCACGTTGTCGGGGTGGCCCTCGATCTCGGTCGCGAGCTCCAGGAGCGCGGTGTCGTCGAGCTTGGACTCGCCACCTATGGTCACGGCACGCGCGGCGACGATGCCCGCGCAGATGGCGGCGGAGGAGGAGCCGAGGCCCCGGCCGTGCGGAATGCGGTTGGCGCAGACGATCTCCAGGCCGCGCGGCTGCCCGCCGAGCAGGTCGAAGGCGGTGCGCAGGGACCGTACGAGGAGGTGCTTCTCGTCGCGCGGGAGGGTCTCGCTGCCCTCACCGGCGATGTCGATGTGCAGCCCTGAGTCGGCCACCCGGACGACGACGTCGTCGTAGAGCCCCAGCGACAGGCCGAGGCTGTCGAAGCCCGGGCCGAGGTTGGCGCTGGTGGCGGGGACGCGCACCCGGACGGCGGCGGCGCGGAACGCTGGACCGGCCATCGCTCGATGACTCTCCTTGAGCTGCGTGATTGTCGAATGACATTCGATACGTACGGGGAGACCCTCAGGACACTGTCGACGAGCCCTGTAAGACCGCTGTCGACGGCGCGGCACCGCGGCATATGCGGCGGGCGGGTTCAGTACAGCCTATCGAAGGAAGGTTCTGTGGCGACATAGGGCGCACAGGAGGCGCACGATGCGTGTCGTAAGCCCCCTGTGCACCCCCTGTAGGGATGTCGCTCGGTCGTCCTGGTTACGCGAGACCGAGGCGCTCGGCGGCCGTCGCCGCGTCGACCGGGACGGTGACCGGCTGCGGGGCGCCCGCGACGGCCCAGTCGGGGTCCTTGAGGCCGTTGCCGGTGACGGTGCAGACGATCTTCTGGCCCGGGTCGACCAGACCCTGCTCGGCCGCCTTCAGCAGACCGGCGACGGACGCGGCGGAGGCGGGCTCCACGAAAACGCCCTCCTGTGCGGCCAACAGCCGGTAGGCGCGCAGGATCTCACGGTCCGTCACCTCGTCGATGAGGCCGCCGGATTCGTCGCGGGCCGCGAGCGCGTACTGCCAGGAGGCGGGGTTGCCGATGCGGATGGCGGTGGCGATGGTCGACGGGTCCTTGACGACCTCGCCGCGCACGATCGGGGCGCTGCCGGACGCCTGGAAGCCCCACATCCGGGGGGTCTTGGTGGCGATGCCGTCGGCGGCGTACTCCTTGTAGCCCTTCCAGTAGGCGGTGATGTTGCCCGCGTTGCCGACCGGGAGGACGTGGATGTCGGGCGCGTCGCCGAGCATGTCGACGATCTCGAACGAGGCGGTCTTCTGGCCCTCGATACGCACCGGGTTGACCGAATTGACCAGCGCCACCGGGTAGTTCTCGCTCAGGGCGCGGGCGAGCGTGAGGCAGTCGTCGAAGTTGCCGTCGACCTGGAGGATCTTCGCGCCGTGGACGAGCGCCTGGCCCATCTTGCCGATCGCGATCTTCCCCTGCGGGACGAGCACGGCGCAGACCATGCCGGCGCGCACCGCGTACGCGGCGGCAGAGGCCGACGTGTTGCCGGTGGAGGCGCAGATGACCGCCTTCGCGCCCTCCTCCTTGGCCCGGGTGATGGCCATGGTCATACCGCGGTCCTTGAAGGAACCGGTCGGGTTCGCGCCCTCCACCTTCAGGTGGACCTCGCAGCCCGTGCGCTCGGAGAGCACCTGCGCGGGCACGAGGGGCGTGCCGCCCTCGCGAAGCGTCACGACCGGCGTGGTGTCGGAGACCGGCAGCCTGTCCCGGTACTCCTCGATGATTCCGCGCCACTGGTGGGTCATTGCTGGTTACTCTCCTTCAACCCGCATGATGCTGGCGACACCCCGCACGGTGTCCAGCTTGCGCAACGCCTCGACGGTCCCGTTCAGGGCGGCGTCGGAGGCCCGGTGGGTGACGACGACGAGGGAGGCCTCGCCGTCCTTGCCCTGCTGGCGAACCGTATCGATGGAAACGCCGTGCTCGGCGAACACGGTGGCCACCTGGGCGAGAACACCCGGTTTGTCCGCCACGTCAAGGCTGATGTGGTACCGCGTGACGACCTCACCCATGCCCGAGACGGGCAGCTTGGCGTACGCGGACTCGCCGGGACCGGTCGCGCCGTTGAGCCGGTTGCGGCAGACGGCGACAAGGTCGCCGAGGACTGCGGAGGCGGTCGGGGCGCCGCCGGCACCGGGACCGTAGAACATGAGCTGACCGGCCGCGTCGGACTCGACGAAGACGGCGTTGTAAGCGCCCCGCACGGAGGCCAGCGGATGGCTCAGCGGGATCATCGCGGGGTGCACGCGCGCGGTGACGGAGCCGCCGTCCTCTGCGCGCTCGCAGATGGCGAGCAGCTTGATGGTGCAGCCCATCTCCTTCGCGGAGGCGAAGTCGGCGGCGGTGACCTCGGTCATGCCCTCGCGGTAGACGTCGTCGAGACGCACGCGCGTGTGGAAGGAGATTCCGGCGAGGATGGCGGCCTTGGCGGCGGCGTCGAAGCCCTCGACGTCGGCGGTCGGGTCGGCCTCGGCGTACCCGAGCGCGGTGGCCTCGTCGAGCGCCTCCTGGTAGCCGGCACCCGTGCTGTCCATCTTGTCGAGGATGAAGTTGGTCGTGCCGTTGACGATGCCCAGCACCCGGTTGACCTTGTCACCGGCGAGGGACTCGCGCAGCGGGCGGATCAGCGGGATGGCACCGGCGACGGCGGCCTCGTAGTAGAGGTCGGCGTCGTGGTCCTCGGCGGCCTTGTGGAGGGCGGCGCCGTCCTGGGCCAGGAGGGCCTTGTTGGCGGAGACGACGGAGGCACCGTGCTCGAAGGCGGTGGTGATGAGGGTGCGGGCGGGCTCGATACCGCCGATGACCTCGACGATCACGTCGATGTCCCCGCGTTTGACGAGCGCGGTGGCGTCGGTGGTGACGAGGGCCGGGTCGATGCCCTCACGGACCTTGGAGGGCCGCCGTACCGCGACCCCCGCCAGCTCGACGGGGGCGCCGATGCGTGCGGCGAGGTCTTCGGCGTGCGTCGTCATGATGCGCGCCACCTCTGAGCCGACAACCCCACAGCCCAGCAGCGCCACCTTCAGCGGACGCGTACGCATCATCCGACCTCGTTTCCTCATACCGTCTACGGTTGGACCAGTCTCACTCACCGGACTGGAGTTTCTGTCCATTGTCCGGATCGTGAGACGTCTATTTCATTGAGCGGAGGGCGAAAGACAGGAGATCTTCCGCCCCCCTGGCGGTTCGGGCCTACCCGACGTCGAGACGGAGAAGGTCCTCCTCCGTCTCCCGGCGGACGATGACCCGGGACTCCCCGTCGTTCACGGCGACGACCGGCGGCCGCAGCACATGGTTGTAGTTGCTGGCCATGGACCGGCAGTACGCACCCGTGGCCGGTACGGCGATCAGGTCGCCCGGCGCGATGTCGGCCGGCAGGAACGCGTCCTTGACCACGATGTCCCCGCTCTCGCAGTGCTTGCCGACGACACGGGCGAGCATCGGCTCCGCGTCGGAGGTGCGGGACACGAGGGCGACGCTGTACTCGGCGTCGTACAGCGCGGTACGGATGTTGTCCGACATGCCGCCGTCGACGGAGACGTATGTGCGCAGGCCGTCGAGAGGCTTGATGGTGCCGACCTCGTAGAGCGTGAAGGCGGTCGGCCCGACGATGGCCCGCCCCGGCTCGACGGAGATACGCGGCGTGCGCAGCTTCGCCGCCTCACACTCACGGGTGACGATCTCGGTGAGCGCCTTGGCGATCTCGTGCGGCTCACGGGGGTCGTCGTCGCTGGTGTACGCGATGCCAAGGCCACCACCGAGGTCGATCTCGGGCAACTCGACGCCGTGCTCGTCGCGGATGTCCTTGAGCAGCCCGACGACGCGGTGCGCGGCCACCTCGAAACCGGACATGTCGAAGATCTGCGACCCGATGTGTGAGTGGATCCCGATGAGCTCGAGCCCGTCCAGCTGAAGGGCCCGCCGCACGGCCTCGGCGGCCTGACCCCCGGCGAGGGGAATACCGAACTTCTGGTCCTCGTGGGCGGTGGCGATGAACTCGTGCGTATGAGCCTCGACACCCACGGTGATACGGATCTGCACGCGCTGCCGCCTGCCCAGCTCCTGGGCGATGTGGGCGACGCGGACGATCTCCTGGAAGGAGTCGAGGACGATACGCCCCACACCGGCCTCGATGGCGCGGCGGATCTCACCGGTGGACTTGTTGTTGCCGTGGAAGGCGATGCGGTCTGCGGGCATGCCGGCGGAGAGAGCGGTGGCGAGCTCGCCGCCGGAGCAGACGTCGAGGTTGAGCCCTTCCTCATGGAGCCACCGGACGACGGCCCGGCTGAGGAACGCCTTGCCGGCGTAGAAGACGTCGGCGTCGTGCCCGAAGGCGGTGCGCCAGGCGCGGGCGCGGGCCCGGAAGTCGGTCTCGTCGATGACGTACGCGGGCGTGCCGTGCCGTTCGGCGAGGGTCTTCACGTCGATGCCGCCGACGGTGACCACGCCGTCGTCGCCACGGCTGACCGTCTGGGCCCAGACCTTCGGGTCGAGGGAGTTGAGGTCGGCCGGCGGGGCTGCGCTTGCTGCGGAGCGCCCCTCGGGAAGGACATCGGCGTGACGGGGCCCGGCGGGGTGTGCGGATCGGCTCATGTCTGGGTCTCTTCTTGGCTCAGAGGTGTTCGGGTGCGTCGATGCCGAGCAGGGTCAGGCCACCGGCCAGCACCGTCCCGGCGGCTTCGGCGAGCGCGAGCCGGGCCCGGTGGGCGGCCGAGGGTTTCTCGTCGCCGCGCGGGAGAACGGTGCACAGGAAGGGCAAGGTGGCGTCGGCGACGGCGACGAGGTGCCGGGCGAGGCGATCCGGGGTGCGGTGCGCTGCTGCGGCGGCGAGGACGCGGGGGTGGTCGGCGAGGGTGGTGAGGAGGGGGGTGGGGTGGGCGTCGGGGGCGGGATGCGCGTCTCCGAGCCGGGCGTCTTCGGGGTGAGCCTCTCCGGGATGTCCGGGACGGGCCTCGAATGCCAGTCGTACGTCGCCTGGGTACGCCTCGAATCCCAGGTCCGCGGCGTTGCGGCTGAGGGCGCGGGTGCGGGCGTGGGCGTAGCGGATGCGGAAGAGGGGGTTGCTCTCGCGCTGGGCGAGGTGCTCGTCGGTGATACGGGGCCGGTCGTGGGCGGCGGGGTGAAGGAGAGCCCAGCGGCCGGCGTCGCGGCCGAGGCGGAGGGGGTCGACGGGGGCGGGCACCGGGCGCACGGGGACATGGAGCGGTGGGGCGAGCGGCGTCCTCGGGGGATGCGCGTCGACTCGTACGCCCAGGATGTCGGTCCACTCCGAGGCGGGCTCGGCCTCGGACCAGGTGTGGACGGCGGCGCCCTGGGACCGCAGGATCCGGGCGACGGCGTCCATCACGACGACGGCACGCACCTCGTGCGGACAGGTCAGCCGCAGGAAGTCCGGGGAGGGGCCGCGGGAGTGTCCGTACCGATTGCCGCGCCGCAGGATCTCCTCGACGAGGGCGATGGACGCGGTGTCGCCCAGGCTGATGTTGAGGAAGCCGGGTCCGGTGACGACGACGTCTGTGACACCGGGGGTGTCGAGGAGGTACGGCCGCAGGATCTCGGCGACCTGCTCCGACGGCCGGCCGGCGGGGCGGGCGAGCTGGAGGGCGACATTGGTGGCGTAGTCACCGCAGCCGCCGGGCCCGGGCGGCGTGACGACGGCCCGTCCGGGAACGGTCACGCTCAGCTCCCCGTCGTCGACAGCGCGACGGACCGCGCGCAGCACGGTACGGGAGAGCTCGACGGGGGTCACGGGACCAGCGTATGGGAGGAGGGGGGTGGGTAGGCGAGTCGGTTTCGGCGATGGTCCGGGATATGGACGGGGCCGGATGAACCGGGCTTCAGGCGCCGGCGCGCCCCGCCCGCTCGGCCTCCCCCGCACCGAGGACACTCCCGAAGACGCCGCCGCTGCCCTCGCTCGGGTCCCCGCCGCGCCTGCGTTCGATCAACTGCCGTACGAGCTGCACCAGTTCGGCAGGCTCGAAGGGCTTGGCGAGGAAGGCGTCGACGCCGACATCGAGGCCGCTCTCGACCTCGTACTGCGTACAGGCGCTGACGATGGCGAGCGGAAGATCACGCGTCCGGGGATCGGAACGCAACCGAGCGGCGGTCCGAAGCCCGTCGAGGCGGGGCATCACCACATCAAGGGTCACCACGTCGGGCCGCACCTGATGCACGACATCCAGACACTCGGCACCATCGGCCGCGGTCACGACCTCGATGCCCTCCAGCTCGAGATTGACCCTGATCAACTGCCGAATGACCTTGTTGTCGTCCACAACAAGCACCCGACCCGACGCGCCTGGCACAACACCGAGAGTAGGTCGGGACCGGCCACCGCGTCCGGGTTTTGCCCACTTCCGCCCCGGCGGGGAGAACGAAACCCGTTCATGAACACCCCGACGGAGCTGGTAGTGTTCTACCCGTCGCCGCGAGCAACGCGACCGACACGCCCCCGTAGCTCAGGGGATAGAGCAACGGCCTCCGGAGCCGTGTGCGCAGGTTCGAATCCTGCCGGGGGCACTTGCCGGTCAGAGACTCTCAACCAGGGTCTGACCAGGGCATATGCCGAGAGAAGAGGGCGGGAGTCAGTCTCACTGACTCCCGCCCTCTCTCGTTGCCTCTCAGTGTTCCCGACACACCTCCGACACAGCCGCCACTACCGCTCGTCGTACTCGTCGCGCAGGTCGCGGATCACGGTCGCTCCCACACCTAGGCATCGGGCGGTTGCACCCCCGAGGTGTAGCCGCCAACGGCATCGACGCCCAGTCCGCGGTTGGCGATTCCGCGGTCGATGCTGGCCTTCCGGGTGTCCTGCAGCATGCGGAGAGCTGCCTGGAAGTCGGAGATTGGCTTATCAACTCCCAGATCATGCCTGAGGACCTGACGGTGCACCCACGCCGCCTCCGAAAAGCCGTCGTAGAGCCACTGCTGAAGCTCAGCAGCCTTGTCTGCGTCGTAGTTCTTTTGGAGTTGAGCGAGGACCCGGTAGGCACTGTTGAAGCTTCTGTTGATTTCGGACGTGATGATCATGGGGTATTCAGGAAGGATCATCTGCGCGCGGGCGTACTCGATCTGGTAAGCGCGTCGGGGTTCGTCCAGGACGTCCAAGGCGGGACCCGGTGAGGTTGCTTGGTCCAACAGGTCCTGCACATAGAGTTCGACCGCTGCGCGGAAGGTACGCACGGCTTGGTTAAGGTCGGCGTACAGCGCTCGCTTTTCAGCGAGCTCGGCGCGCTGGTCTTCGTGCACTCGGTCTTCAGCCCGCTGCTGGCGCTGGAGATCAAACTCATGCTTCTTTGCGCGGATTGCGGAACGTTGCGTCGTAATGGGTGCTGCCAGCGTTCCTATGATGCCGATGAGGGCAACGAAGGCAGCAGTAAGGTTCCCTGACAAGGTCTCTCCCGAAGCGGACGAGGAACCGACGAACGGTACGGCTACAAGCACACTGCTTCAGAGCGTCCGTGTCGAGATTCTTCGCAGGTTGCAGCACGCTGCAGCCGTACCTGTGTCCGAGGGAGACAAGGTCGCCTTCCTGCAGGAAGCCTTAACACCTCAGTACCTAGGCCCTAGACGTCCTCAGGCTCCCAACCCATCGTCTTTTCGATCTTCTTGTTGTTTTCCTCCTCGCTGTTGTCGATGCAGCCCGCGTAGTGGCGGTCGATGACCTCTGGAGAGGTGCCCGCACGGCGGGCCACCTCCGCTACCGGGAGGCCGGAACGGAGCCAGTCCGTGATGCAGGTGGCGCGTCCGTCGTAGGGCCTCCGGGCAAGCGGCGAGGCGTATTTGTACGGCGGGAAGGCGTACTGCCGAGCCTCCTGCCAGACGCGCCAGTAGCTGGACGTGCCGACCAGACCGCCCCGCTCGTTCTGGAACAGCCGGCCGTCCGCCGCCGTGCCGAACTCCTTCACGTGCGCCCGGAGCATCGCCACCAGGACTGGCGGAATCGGTACGGGGCGGTCTGCGGCGGGGTCCCTCATCTTGAGGCCGCGCTTGTCGTGCCGCTCGCCGGAATCGGTCCACTTCTTGCCGGACACGGGGCGCGTTTCCCGGAGGGTGAGCACACCCCAACCCTTCTCCGGCAAGTGGCAGTTCTCCAGCTTCAGCCCCACGACTTCAGCCGGGCGCATTGCGGCGTAGAGGATGCAGCCGAAGAAGGCAACGAGACGCCTCCCCCGGTTTCGGTGCACCGACCCCACATAGGAAACGGCCGTCAAGAACTCTCGCCCCTGCGCTGCGTTCATGAGGACGCGCGGATCGATAGGGCCACTGGCAGCAGTGGACGGCCGTTCCAACCCGGCGATCGGGTTTTCCTTCAGATACCCCTTTTGGACTGCGTACGCCATGGCCATGTTGAACCCACGGCGACGACGCTTGTAGGTGTCCTTTGCCGCCAACTTGCCATCGAGCTTGTAGGCAAGCCGGTAGTGGACGTCTTCCGCAACGCTGGAGTTCGTCAGAACCGACAGCGGTAGGGAGTTCTCCCGCAGCCACGTGCAGACCTTCTCGAGGTCCGGCGGCGGTTCCTCGTTCGCGTGAGCTGGCACGATGGCCCACCTCACGGCCCGCCGCACGGCGCGTAGTTCGGGAGCATCCGTCCTCTCTCCCATCACGCCCAATGCCGCCGACGCAAGACTGTCCGCGTACCCTTCCCGCGTCTTCGCCGCGGCGGTGCGCCAACGGCGCTTCATGAACTCACGCGAGAATTCCCACCACGTGGGGTCCAACTTCGCCTCGGTCTTTGCCGCTTCGGCCGCCTCCGCCTGCCGAACTTCTGACTCAGGCAGACCGGATGCGATCTCGAATGGCTCGCCGCGTCGGTTCATCGCATGCAGTAGCTCATTGCGTCGGCTCTCGGCGAGCGGGAGCGTGGCGAATGTGTCACCCCATACTCGGCCGGCCACCACCCAACGAACTCGCCAAGGACGGGACTTACGGCCGGTCTTGGCGATTTTCCAGAGCTTGACGTCGAAGGTGTAGCCCGGCCGGGCAGACCCGCGAGGGCGCCCGGCCGAGGTTTCGTTCTCAGTGCTCACGCAGCTTCCTCCAACGAGGTAAGCCACCGTTCCAGTTCAGAACGACGAATCCGTACTGCGCCGCTCGGGAGCTTGATGGATTTCGGCCCTTTCCGGCAGGAGCGCCACCGGTAGAAGGTGGCCCGGGGAACTCCGATCTCTTCGATTACCTGCGGGATGGTCAGCAGTTCGTCGCGCGGCTTGCCCACGCTGTCTCTCCTCGTCGCGCTGGCTACGGCTGCCCTCCCCCAGGTCCGCTACATCCGCTACATCCGCTACATCGCAGGTCAGAGGCCTGTTTCGTGTAGCGGATGCGTAGCGTGTAGCGGATAGAGCCGGCCACACCGCCCCGGGTGTAGCGGATGTAGCGGCCCGGGAGGGCGGTGTAGCGGCTGGTAAGTGGTCGGTCTGCTAAGCGTTGACGCTGGTCAGGAGCGGCTCAGCGTCGGGCGTGGCCGATGTAGCGGATGTAGCGGACACCGGAAGGGACGGCAGCGGCGGCGGGCAGTAGCGCATCCACGCGTCGCGCAGATCAGCCGCGTAGTAGCCCTTAAGCAGTCCGGCCGCGGTCCGCATGTTGCGGGCCTTGATCGGCTTGTTGTCCGCCTGCATGTACTCCTTGAGCATGCGCGAGAGCCGCCGGGAGTCCAGGGGCCTGCCGTTGAGGTCACCCCAGGGGGCGTCTTCAAGGCTGTTGAGCCGATCCAGGATGACCGCCGTAGGAGCACGATCGGCGCCGTTGAACACGTGGTCCCGCAGGTCGGTCAACAGGCGAACCCCGAGGGACGTTTCGCTGTTGTCCTGCGCCGCACGGACCAGCTCCACGCAGGCGAGGCGGGCGCGCTCTGGCCACGCGCCGCCGGCTGCGTCGGCAACCGCGAGCAGGGGTTCCCAGACATCGGCGGGCCGGTCCGTAATGCCCTCCGGCATCTCAGGCCACCCGCTGGCGACTTGTTCTCGAATGGTGTCTGCCCATTCAGCGAGGCGATCCCGCAGGGCGTGCCCTTCCCGCTCGTTGATGCGCTCGCGGTAGGGCTCGACTTTCTCGTTCGGAGCGCGCTTGCGCATGCGGACGATTACCGAGCGGGTCAGGATTGTGTCGGGCAGCGAGCCGAGTCCGGCCATGGCCACGGCGGCGTAGGACGGGAAGCCCTGAACCGTCTGGTTGGCGCCATCGCCGACGCACCGGTACATGAGCCGCCCTCGCCGGTGTCCGGCGTTGAGGAAACCGCGGAGTTGCTCGTTCTCTCCGGCCTTGGGGCCGAATACGGTGTCGATCTCGTCGAAGATGATCGTGGGACGCTCGCCCTCGATGCCGGACACCGCGCGGAAGAGCGCAGATGTCGACGCGTCCACCGCAGACATCTTGTTGGGCACCAAGGTTTCCACGATCTCCAACGCGCGGGACTTACCCGACCCCGGTTCAGGGGACAGGAAGGCGATGCGCGGCGTGGAGTCGAAGCAGTCGAGCAGGTGGGCGTGTGCGTCCCAGAGAGTCACGGCCACGTAGGCGGCTTCACTAGGGAAGATGTTGAACCGGCGGTGGAACGCTTCGACGTCGTCGAGCAGCGCGGCACCGTCGATGGACGGGGCGGGCGGGTTGGTGCTGGTCATGCGGCGTTCCTCCCTTCCTGGGTGGTGCGGAGCGGGCAGACGTCTCGATGGGTCGTGTGGTCGGCGATCAGGGCGAGCACCTTCCGGCGGCCGATGGCGCTGCGGTCCCTGCCGCACAGGCACTTCGAGGTGGCCATGGGAGTGGCGCCGTATGGCGCGCGGATGTGGAGACAGGCCACGGGGAAGCGCCCGTCACCGGGCGACGGGGCGCTCGGGAGCTGGTCGGGGGGAAGGGCTGAAAGGACGGCCTGACGGCCGTCGCCCTTCGTGCCACGGCCCCCGCCCGGGACACCCGGAATCAGGCGCGAACCCTTGTCCGTGAGCGAGTGAGGCTTTTCAGGGAGGGGGTGCTGGCTCATGCGACCCCCTGCGGGCGGGCAGTGCGGATGGACCAGTCAAGGGCGCTGCGGATGGTGGTCCGGCACTCGCCGGCGGGCAATCCGGCCGCCTCCCCCGCCACCTGAAAAGCCTCCTCAACCACGGCCCGGGTGATCTCGCCCCAAGCAACGAACCTGCCCAGGGCGCGAGCACCCGCCAGCAGACGAGCGTTCCGGCCGCCCTCCCCCGTCGCCGTGACGGCAGCAGTCTCGCGTTCGAGGGCAACCGAGGCCCGGCGGGTGGCCCGTCCGGGGACGATGAGGGGAGCGGGCGCCTGCGGGGCGGTAGTGGAGGGCTGAAGCTGACTCAGCAGCCACGCGGGCAGTTCGGCCACCCGATCCACGGCGGCGATCTCGTAGGCACCTTCAGGCAGGGTGCTACCCGCAGCGACGACGTAACCGCCCCAGGCTCGAGTGTCGACCAGCGGCGCGAGCATGCCCGCGGTGTTGGTCAGCCGCGCCCCGGGCGGGGCGGTGAAGTACAGGTGCATGCCGCCACTAGGCGTCCGTACCGTGTAGGTAGACGGCCAGGGCTGTCCGGCGCGCTCGCAGAGCGCCAAGAAGGAGCTCACGCCGCTAGGCGTGTCCGAACTGCCCTTCCCGCTCTTCCCCTTGGGCACGTCCAGGTCGACGACGACCAGACCGGACGGGCCGGTCGCGATCGCGACGTTGGCCGGGTACGTCTCCCAGCACAGTGAGATGCGCTGCGGGTCGTTGCTGGCGCGCTGTTCCCACTTCAGGTGTCCATTGGCGCAGTCGCCGGTGGTGCGGCACCGGTCGGCGCCGTGCAGGGCGGGTTGCTTGCTGCCCGGACGCAGGGGGAAAACGCACCAGCCGCGCGCGGCTGCTCCTAACGCTGCGGAGAGCAGCGTGGGTGGGGTGGCTTGGGGCATGCTGAAGGTCTCCGGTTCTGTCGAAGGGACGGGAGAGCCGGGACGGTCGCGATTCTTTGGCGAGAGGGCGACCGTCCCGGGCGTCTTTAAGCGATGTCCAGGGCAAGTTGCGCCGGGGCGGAGTTGGCCGCTTGGAGCGTTTCGGCGGCGAGCAGCGTCCGGTAGGCGAGGACGGCTTGATGAATGACCACGCCATTGCCGAGGATCTTGAGCTGGTCGGAGCGGGAAAGGCCCAGGTCCGTGCCGGTGACCCAGCTGGGATCGGCGCCCATCATCCATTCCACGAACGCCGGGGACAGCCGGCGGTTGCCCTTGGTTCCCGGCTCGGTCGGTTCCGGCGCGGGGCGTCCGAGGACGGCTTCCCAGCGTCGGATGGCGGGGCCGTAGTCGGTGCCATTGGTGGCCACCCATCGCTCGTCGAGCCGCACGGCCTTGCCGGGAAGGTAGTAGTTTCCGGCGCTGTCTCGCTGGTTGGGTCCGCCGTGCGGCCCATCGGATGCCTTCGGGGTGGGCAGCAGGTTGACGACCACTTCGTTGAGCGGGCGGGAGTTGGTGCCGATCAGGTTGGAGGCGCCCGACTTCCAGTCCCGCGCGGCCGGAGTGGGCAGCAGCGTGACTGCGGTGCGCAGGTTCATACCGCCCTGCCGCTTGGGCGAGAGCCCAGGTCCTCCGGTGCCATCGGCGGCGGCCGGGGTGGGCAACAGCCTCAGGCTTCGGCTGGGGGCAGCAAGAAGACCACTTCGTCCTCCAGCGTCGGCCCGTGCCCGCCCGCCCTGCGCTTGTCCGGGTGCTGCGGCCCCCCGTTCCTGCCGAGCTGTGAGGTGGGGGTCTTCAGCAGCGGGATACGCGACGGCGAACCAGCGGTCCCGGCGGTGGCAGGCGCCGACTTCGGGATCTCCAGCGCGTAGGCACATCCACCGCGCGTCGTACCCGAGCGCGGCCAGGTCGGCGGCGACGACGTCGAGTCCCCGGGAGCGGAGGGCGGCGACGTTTTCCAGGAAGACGAGTCGGGGTCGAAGGTGGCGAATGGCTCCGTGGGCGATGGTTTTCCAGAGTCCCGAGCGGTCACCGGCGATCCCTCCCCGAGGTCCGGCATTGGAGATGTCCTGGCAGGGAAATCCGGCCGTCAGCGCCGCCGGACGCGGCACGGAGGCGGCCAGCGCCGGCCAGTCGACGGCCGTAATGTCACCCAGGTTGCGGGCATCGGGCAGGCGGGCGGCGAGCAAGCGGGAGGCCGCCGGGTCCTTCTCGCCGACCAGGACCGTGGGTAAGCCGGTGACGGCTTCCACAGCCAGGTCCAGCGCACCGGACCCGGTGCACAGGCTGATGTTGCCGCCCTCCGGCGGCGCGGAGGTGCGATGAGCCATGCCGGAGGTCTCCGGTTCTGTCGAAGGGACGGGAGAGCCGGGGCGGTCGCGATTCTTTGGCGAGAGGGCGACCGCCCCGGGCGTATCTAGAACGGCGGCTTCTCCCCGCCGCCCGCGGTGTTCCACGGGTCGCCGGAGGCGTCCGGCTTGCTGCCGGTCTTGCCGTTGATGGCGACGGTGGTGAAGCGGAGCGAGGCGCCGATGTCGTCGACCTCGACTGCGAGCATGGAACGGTTCTCGCCTCCCTCGGTCTGCCAGTTGTGCTGGCGGACACGGCCAGACAGCACCACGCGCGAGCCCTTGGTGAGCGACTCGGCGACGTGTTCGGCGAGGGAGCGCCAGGCGGCGCAGCGGAAGAACGTGGACGTGCCGTCCTTCCACTGGTTCGCCTCGCGGTCGAAGGTGCGCGGCGTGGCGGCGACGGTGAACTTGGCCAGCGCCTGGCCGGAGTCGGTGAACTTCAGCTCCGGGTCGGCGGTCAGGTTGCCGATGATCGTGATCTGGGTTTCTCCGAACGACATGAACGTTCCTTCCCGGCTCAGCGCTTGGAGCCGAAGAGCTTGAGAGAAATGCCGCCGACGCTGACGGGTCCGGCGGCGCCGGCGATGACGGTTGCGGTGTGCGCGGCCGTGTCGAGCAGCCAGCACAGGGCGACGACCAGTCCCCAGCCACCCACGACGACGGCCCCCGCGATCGCGAACGGGTACAGCAGCCGCGGCCACGAGAGGCCGGCCTTGGTGGGGTCGGTCGTGACGATGACGACGGGCCGCCCGGTGGCTTCGGCGCGGCGGTAGGCGTCGGCGGGGATGTGCGGGGCGATGATCCCGGGCGGGTCACGGTGGGACATGAGGGCTCCCTCGGGTAAGCCGCGGGCCCGCACGACGAAGGTGTGCGGGCCCGTGCGGATGGGTGTTACATGCTGGTGTTAGGCAGCGTGAGCGGCCGCTGTTAGGGCGGGTAACACGCGTGCCTGCCTAGGGGTTTGGGTGTTAGGCGGCCGTAACGCGTTACGAGTGTCAGGCGGCCGTGAGGGCGGGGACGATGCGCCACCGGCCGGTGGTGTTCGTCGCCTCCAGACGGCCCTCCTCCGCGGCTTCCTTCAGCCGCAGGGACACCCAGGAGCGGGAGAGGTGGTGTCGGTCGCACCAGTCCATGAAGTCCTTCGGACCGATGATCATCAGTCCGTTCGACTCGAACTCCGCGAGCGCGGAGGCGAACAGTCGGCGGGCCTCCTCCGGGGACGGCTTGTGCCCCGTCTCCTGCCCGAAGATCGGGGCGTCGTCGCCCTCCTCCGCCTCCGGCAGTTCCTCCTCCGGATCGATGTGCGCATCCTCGGGGTCGACAAGGAGTCCGCCGCGGTCCATCTCGTCCTCCTCGTCGACGACGGTGAGCGCGGCCCGCTCCTCGCCGGGGGTGGCACGGCCGGTGTAAGTGCGTCCGGCGACGCCGGAGGCCGCGCCGGCGGTGACCGGGTCGGCGGATGCTCCGTTGGCTTGTGCCCATGCGGCGAGGCGTTCCATGACCGGCACGGCGCGGAGGGTGAAGCGCCGGGTACGCGCCGGGGAGGGGTAACGGTCCTCGGGGATACCGGGCGAGACCACATAGCAGTAGCCAGGGCGCCGGTTGCCCCACGCGCCCGGGTGGGCGCCCGCCGCCAGCACCTCATCAGGGAGCGAGAAACCCTCGTCTCGCGCGTCGCAGCCGAGTGCGATCACGGACGGGAGGGAGGCGCGGGTGGAGGTGGACATCTGGTCGTACGACGGCCGCTGCAACGACACAATCAGCGAGATCCCCGCGGAGCGGGCTTCCTGAGCGATGCCGGTGAACGCGTCGTCGCCCATGGCGCGCAGGGTGTTGGCAGCTTCCTCGAACCACGCCACCAGGAACGGCATCCCCGCGCAGTCGCACGCGGTGCCGTCGCTGCGGCAGGAGTGCGCCGCGTCGTTCTGCACCTGCGCCGCCTCGGGAACCCACTGGCGGTAGCCGTGGGCACCCAGCCAGCGGGTCCGGGCGGGAATGGCGGCTTCGACGGCCGCCACGAGCACCTCTGTCTGCGTGCCGCCCTCCGCAGCCCAGTCCAGACCCGGCCGCAGGGGCGCGAAGTCCTGGAATGCCTTGGGGTCGGAGAACCACACGATCACGTCACGGCGGGAGAGCACCTCCGTGAGCAGGTTCAGGGCGGTGTCGCCCTTGCCCGATCCAGTGCCGCCCGCGACCAGGACGTGCGTGGAGTTGCGGCCCGCGTCCGGGTCACCCGGGAGCCAGATGACCAGTGAGGCGCCGTCGTCGTACCGACCCAGCACCAGCGGGTCCGCGATCGAGCCGCCAAGGTTCGACGGGCCCTCCCATTCCACCACCTCCGCGAGCATGTCTTCCGGCACGATCACCAGGTCACCGCGGCGTTCGGAACTGGGGTCGGGGGTATAGCGGACTGCTGAGCGCGGCAGGTCCAGCGCGGAAGCGATCCGGGCCAAGGCCTTGGCGACGTCCTCGTTGGTCTGCTCCCCCGGCTCCAACGCCAGCGGCGCCGTCACCCGGTTCGGCTCCACCTTCGCCGCACCGATCTGCGCCCGCGCGAGCCCGACCTTGGCCAGCAGGCCACCGTCCGAGCTCCCCGCGACTCCTTCGGTGTTGTGCCGCAGGACTACGCGCACGTTCCACGACAGGGCCAGCGCGGGTCCGCCCATCAGGTACAGGTCGTCAATCGGTCCGGCGGTAGGTCCGGCCAGGCAGGCGGCGGTCACCCACGCCGACCCGGCCGCCACCGTGATAGCCGAGTGGATGCGGCGCTGCGTGCTGGTCGCCTTGCCTGCCAGCCACGTACCGCCGGCCAGCGCGACCGAGGTGAGGGTCAGGCCGACGCCAGCGGCGGCGCTGTCGGGCCAGCGCCAGTGCCCCAGGGCTCCGGCCACCCCAGTGGCGCCCCAGACCAGCCACGGCGGAAGGTGCGGCTTGGCCCGGTGCAGCAGATAGGCCCGCACGGTGCCGCTCTCCGGCCCGCCATGCGGGTCCACGACCATGCCCTGCATGCCGTCCGGGTAGTACGCGGTCATCTGATTCTGTGTCCGGGCCATGGCCCGACCTCCTTACTGCTGAGCCCAGTTCATGACCGGCTGCTGCGGGCGCCGGGCACGGTGACGCACCCGGTTGATCTCTTCCTCGTACTCCTGCTGGAACGTCGCGTAGCAGGCGGCGGCGTTCTTCGCGGCGTCCCGCATCGCGTCGGCGGACTTGCGCATCTTGCGGGCCACCCTCCGGGCCCGGATGCGGGAGCCGAACGCGCGGCCCTCCGGGTCGGGCACGGCCGCCAGGACGCTGTCGAGGATCTCGGCACCCATGGCCACCTCGATGGACAGATGCACCCCAAGCGCGCGCAAGTGGTTGCAGTAGTCGCGCACCTGCGCCGGGGACGTGAACTCCGGGGCGGGCAGCAGGGATTGCGAGCGTCCGCCGCTCGCGCCGCCGCGGGCGTTGTTGCGATTGTTGTTGACGGTGACGTTGATCGGCGGGACGAACGAGCCGCCCACTGCGCCGACGAACCCGCCCACCGCGGCACCCGCGTTGGCGAACTTGTTGCCCTTGTTGGTGGCCGCGTTCGTGTTGGCGGCGCGGCCGTTGCGCGCGCCCTGCCCGTTCCTGGTCGGGGTTGCCATCAGGCGATGCCTCCTTCAGTCAGCGGGTGCGGCGGACGATGAGCCAGCCGGTCTGCGCAGCGATCAGCACGAGCAGCCAGACCAGCGGGAGGGACCCGGCGAGCGGGCCGAACCCGGCCGCCAGCGCAGCCCACGCGAACGCGAGCGTGGCGAACACGGCCAGGCCGATGCGCCAGGCGAGCGTGGAGCCGTGACCGGGGTGGCCGCGCTGGACGATGCCCAGCCACAGCCCCGGGCCCACGGCGAGCGGCGCGAACATGAGCGCGGACCAGGGCGAGAGCGCGTGCAGCAGAGCCGTCACGGCGAACGCCAGAATGGCGATGCCGGTCGGGGCGAGCGCGTGGCGGCCCTTCCACAGGGCGCCGCCGACCACGCCGATTGCCTCGCGGGTCAGGGAGGGCTGTTCGGGGACGACGACCACGAACGGCTGCGCGCCGCGGCGGCGTCCGCGTGAGCGGGGGATCTGGACGGTGGTGACACCCGCGGCACGGCGGGTGCGGGTACGACTGGACACAGCGAAACTCCTTGCTCGAAGGGGAAGTTCAGGCGGCGCGCTGTTCGTCGTCGGGATAGGCGCAGGGCACGCACACCCCGAGCGAGACGGGGATGACGTAGCCCGCGTCCGTGCGGCACTGCGGGCACGTACGCCGTGCGGCGTTGGCCTTGGCCAGCGCGGCGCGCTTGGCCGGCGTCATCGGCCGGACCGGCTTGGCCTGGTCAAGGCGGTAGAGGTAGGCGACCAGCGGGCCGCGCCGGTAGCGCGGGCGCAGGACCTGCGCGGCGACCGGCTGACCGCCAGGGCGCAGCCCGCGTGCCCTCAGCTGGCGGCGGGTGGCGTAGCCTTCGGGAGCGCACCGCCAGGGGAATGTCGGTATCCCGTGGCGGGCGCCGTTCGGGTCGAAGCACTTGGCGAACGCGAGCGACATGACCGCGTCCTCCCGCTCAACCGGCCAGCGCCGTGGGGAAGTCGGCCAGGTACGGCTCACGGGCCTTGACCCGGCTACGCGCAGTGCGGGCCGTCGACTCCGACGCCCCGAGTCCCGCCCCGGCCATGGCTGTGGTCATGCGGGCCGTACTCGGCTGCGTGAAGTCGGTGCCGTACAGCGCCCGGACCAACTGGTCGACCCGGTTCGCGTACACCACCGGCATGCACAGGTCGACGGCCGTCGACGCCAGGGCGACGGGCGACGCCTCCTCGTCGACGGGCGTCGACGAAGCCAGCGCGGCCAACGGTTCCGGACCGGTGGAAGGCATGGGATCGAGCGCCGGCGGTGTGGCCGCGGGCGGGGCGGGGTGCGAGGCGTCGGCGCTCCCCATGACGGGCGTCGATGGTGCTTCGACGCCCGTCGACGCCGGATTGACGGCCGTCAGCGTCCGGCGGGTGAGGTAGGCGTGCACCTGCCTCATCAGCGCGCCGAACGCGAGCAGGGCCGCCACCGGTGGGACTGCCGCGACCACGTAGTCGAGGGCGTTCGCGTCTTGTCCGACCCCGGCCACGTTCAGCGCGATGGAGGCGCCGTCTCCGGCGGTGACCAGTGCGATTGCCCACCAGTCGACCCGGTGGGCGAGCGAGGCGCGCAGGATCAGGAGTTCACCGATCACGATGAACAGATCCACCGTGGCGGGCCAGGCCCACGAGCGGGCCACCGCTTCCGCCATGCCGTGCCGGGCGGCAACCTCCTGCAAGTGCTCGTACGAGAGCCAGAACGCCACCGCAGTCAGCACCACCGTGAGCACCGCGGCGAGCGTGGTGATGGCGCGCTCCACGCTGACGGGCGTCGGCGCGGCTTCGACGGGCGTCGACCGTGCGTCGACGGTTGCCGGGGCGCTCATGCCGCACTCGCTTCCGCGAGCACCTCAACGGCCATGTCGCCGTAGCCGACGAGTTCGAGTTCGGCGCCCGCGTAGACGACCGTCGCGCGCAGGACGCCTGTACGGCCGTCGCCCTGCACGTGGTAGTCGACGTGCCCGGGAGCGACGCACAGCGCCTCGCGCCAGGCTTCGAAGTCGTGCAGCCCGGTGTGGAGCGCAAGCTCCAACTGGTCCGGGTAGATGGGCGAGACGTTCACGGTCGGCGCGGGCAGGTGCCCGAAGTCTGCGGCCAGCAGCCGCAGCAGCCGCAGGGGCGAGGCCAGGTCGTCCAGCGTCAGGTTCGTGTTCATGCGGCGACCCCCGTGCGCAGGCTGCGGCGCAGGGCGGCGGTGGGCAGCGGCGTCAGTCGCAGCAGGCCCGCGTCGTCCAGCGCCTTGGCGGCCACCTGCACCGCGCGGTCCAGCAGCTCGGGGTCGTCGGCGAGGATGTCGCGGGCCGCGTCCAGACGCGCCGCGCGCTCCTCCTCGCTCTCCCCCTCGACTCCGAGCCACAGCTCAACGGGGGTACCAAGGGCCAGTTCGAGGAAGTCGTGCGCCGTGTCGGCCTGATGGCCGGAGACGTAGTTACGGATACGCATGGCGTACTCCTGAGTCGAAGGGACGGAGAGAGCCGGGGGCCGCGACACGTTGGCGAGAGGGCGGCCAGCCCGAGAAGCGGCCAACGCCGCAGAGGCGGCGGGCCGTAGCGCCCCGGCCGGGAGTCGAACCCGGACGTGCAGACCAACGGGGCGAGGAACGAGAGACCGGCTTCACCGGCCCGCCGTTGCCACGGCGGGCCGGTCCCGAGCCGGTAGGTCGGGCGCGTCATCGTTGCTGCTCTGACGCCAGCAGGGCGGCGCGCACCAGGTGGCATCCGCCGGGTTGACCTCCCGTGAGGAAGGGATGATCCCGGCGGATGTTCTCCAGAGCGGGTGCGCAGGGAAGTGGCCGCCGGCGGCCGTCACCCGGGCCGCCACGGGGACGGGGGATCTCACCCCGTCGACTTGGCACGCTGTGGAGTTGTCAAGGCACAGACGTTTCCTTCGACCCGTTTCACGGGGCCTCCGGACGTTCCGTGATGCAGTACCTGTTTTACAGGTACTGCATCGGGGTCCGTCAAGCACTACGGCGGAACCTCTTGGGCTTCGCACCGGGACTTCTTGGTGCACCATCAGAATCGGTGCAGGTCAGGGGAGTTGGTCACCCCATACGTGGACAGCTCGGGGAGTTCTGGCTACCGTCAAGAAGTCCCTAGACGTCCCTCAGGGGGAGCAGATGTCCAACGAGCGCTTACGGTCTGCCCTGTTGGCCAGGAGCATGACCGTCCAGAGCCTGGCTGACGCGATCGACGTCAACCCGAAGACGGTGGAACGCTGGATCACGCAGGGCAAAGTGCCGTACCGGCGCCACCAGTACGCAACGGCCGCAGCCCTCCAAGTCGACGTGACGATGCTGTGGGACGACTCCCGGACGCAAGACTCCGCGGCCGACATGAGCAAGGCGGAGATCCTCACCGTCTACCCGCATCGGCACACAGTGCCGTCAACGCTCTGGCGTGAGATGTGCGAGCGGGCCACGAAGCGCATCGACATCCTCGTGTACGCGGGCATCTACCTCGCAGAAGACCCTCACTTCTTCTCGACGCTGAAGGAGAAGTCCGAGAGCGGCGTGCGCATCCGAGTGCTCATGGGCGATCCAGAGTGCGATGCCGTGATCCGGCGCGGCATCGACGAGGGGCATCGCATCATGGACGGCAAGATCCGTAATGCGCTGGTCAACTACCAACCGCTGTTCACCAGTCACCCCGAGATCGAATTCCGCCTGCACGACACCGTTCTCTACAACTCGATCTACCTTGCCGACGACGAAATGCTGGCCAATACCCACGTCTACGGCATCGGCGCCTACATGGCACCCGTCTTCCACCTGCGACGACTCCCCGGAGGCGGTCTGTTCGACACCTTCGCCAATAGCGTTCAGCAGACCTGGGAAGGCGCCAGGCCAGTGACAGAACGCGACATCACGGGAGCTTGAGCATGGGACGCATCGACTACCTGCACGACCCGGACGCCCCGCCGGCCAACTCGGTCGTGCCGTCCGTCGTGGCGTTCGTCCAGAACGACGCAGGCCAAGTGCTGATGATCCAGCGGTCCGACAACGGGCGTTGGGCGTTGCCCGGCGGTGGACACGACGTCGGGGAGTCGATCAGTGACACCGTGGTGCGGGAGGTCTGGGAAGAGACCGGCATCAAGGCGGAAGTCGTCGACATGTCCGGGATCTACACCGACCCGGGCCACGTGATGCAGTACGACGACGGGGAGATCCGGCAGCAGTTCAGCATCTGCTTCCGCGCGCGGCCGGTCGGCGGCGAGGTCCGTACGAGCAACGAGACGACACAGGTCCGCTGGGTCTCCCCAGCGGACCTGGAGAAGCTGGACGTCCACCCCACGATGCGGCTCCGGATCGAGCACGCCATGGATCGGACGCGTCCGACGCCCTACATCGGCTGACGCTTGGCGGTGGACACCCGCTCCAGCACTCGAGACGTGCACGCGAGGATCTCCGGCTCAGCTCGCCGGATGAACGTCCCGATCAGGCTGTCCGGCCCGTACCGTCCCGCGATCTCGTTGACGCGATCGATGGGGTTCGTGGGGGTGCCGTCCGGCGTCGTGTTCATATCGCAGTAGCAGAGCGCGTCGTTCAGGTGCGCGCTCTCGCGGGGGAACTCGCCCTCCAGCTCCGCGCGCAGGCCACGCGCTTCGGCTTCCATCCATGCGCACGAGTGGTGCGCTACGAGATTCACGACTCGTTCATCGGCGCCGGCGACATCCCGGAGGTAGCGGGCGCCATCGAGGGGATGGAAACCGGTCTTAGCCAGGTCGGGCGCGTAGCCGATGTCGTGCAGGACTGCCGCGGCTTCGAGCAGCTCGGCGTCGTCTCCGAGGACGAGCGCGATCGTGCGCGCTCGCTCAGCGACGCCCAAGCAGTGCTGCCACCGTCGCGGAAGCGGCTCCGCGAGCAGGGATTCCGCGAGGGGATAGGCCCACTCCGTCAACGTCGACAAGCTACGAACGCTCCTCTCGGTTCGGCACAGCGCGGACGGTCCGCACCTTGCCCTGACCTTCACTCGCCAGCACGCCGGCGGCTTCGAGCTTGTCGAGGGCCTTGGTCACGGTCGGTCGGGAGACCTTGAACCTGCTCATCAGGTCGGACGCACTGAGGAACTTCGCCCCCACCTCGAACCCCTCGGTCGCGATGATCTCGGCGATGCGCTCGTCCAGCGGGCGTGGGTCGACATGCTCGCCCTCGCGTACTACCCGCCACCGGCCGCCCCGCACCGGCTCGGCAACCCCATTCGCCTGAAGCTCCTTGAAGGCGCGGAGCACCACCCCGCGCGAGACACCATGCTCCCTCATGAGGTCACCGGCGGCCGGGAGCTGTGTCATCTGCGGGTCCGCCTGAATCTGGGACTTTACGACCTCCGCTATCTGCAAAAAGGTCCCCCGCGGGCTGGCCTGCTGCGACACTCGCTCCCCTTCCTCGCCTGTCCTCGTCTGCTCGCTTCCTGGCTCAAGCTTCCCACGATCGGAGGCCGTTGCGGCAGGCAGCCGAAGGCGGCATCAGCCCGTCCTAAGGCCCGTCCCGCAATTGATGATCAGGCGCTAAGGGGGAGTCGGCCCGCTCGGAGCCAGGCCGAGGTTCATCTGCCGCCCGACTTGATCC
>NZ_JAQMWP010000008.1 GCF_030403745.1 Streptomyces sp. S.PB5 | reverse complement strand
CCGTGAGCCGAGTAAAGGGCGCTGCGCTGCGCTCCGCGTCGGCTGCGCCGATGGCCCTGCGGGCCACCCTTGACTCGGCTCACGGAATCACGGGGGAGAAGCGAGCGAGCGGCCGGGGAGGGATGGGTGGCCCGCTGGGTGGGTTTGCGGTGCGGTGGGTGGGGTCGTGGGCCGGGGATGGGGGGCGCGGTCGCGCCTCGCCTGCACGCCGGGTGGGCTTGGCGGCGAACGGCCGGTGGGGAGTGGGGCGCGGTCGCGTCTCGCCTGCACGCCGGGCCGGCTCAGCGGCGAACGGCCGGTGGTTGGGGGCGCGGTGGCGCCTGGCCTGCACGCCGGGTGGGCTTGGCGGCGAGGGGCCGGTGGGCGGCGGGGGCGGGGGTGCCGTGGCCTGGGTGCCGATGCCGATGCCGATGCCGGGTGGCTGGGCGGCTTGCGCCCGGCGTTCCGCTGGCACGCCGGCCGGGGGATTCGACTGGGCGGAGGGGCTCGTGTTCGGTGATTGGCAGATCTGTTCCCTGCCTGACGTCGGCCACCTGCGGTTTCGCTGGCGAAGGGTGGGACAGATCTGCCAATTCCTGCCGCTGCCCCCACCCAGGACCCGGCCAGCTGTCGGTTGCCGAACCTGCCCACTCGCCCCCACCCCCCACTCTCCGCAAGCCGCTAAGCCCACCCGGCGTGCAGGCGAGGCGCGACCGCGCACCCCCGTCCCCGGTCCAGAACCCCACCCACCGCACCGCAGACCCACCTGGCGGGCCACCCATCCCTCCGGGCCGCTCGCTCGCTTCTGACCCGTGCTGGAGCGAGCCGAGTCAAGGGTGGGCCGGAGGGCCATCGCCGAAGGCGACGCGGAACGCAGTGGAGCGCCCTTTACTCGGGTCGTGGAAGCACGACACTGGCAAAGAAGCGGGCGGCCCCAACGGCAACGTCATCGGATGGGGGCAAGCCGAGTCGCCCTCCCGTTGCGTGGATACGCACACCCCTTGACTTCACATGGTCCCCGCGTCACATTCCCATTTCTGACACATCCTCAGAAATAGGCGAACTGGCGGGAGTTACCCACATGGCGAGGACCAGCAGCGCGGAACCCGCAAGATCGAGCCCGAGCCCGAGCCCGGCCCCGGCCCCGGCCCCGAGCCCGACCCCGGCCCCGAGCCCCACCCGCCGACAGCTCCTCGGCGGTACCGTCGCCGCGGCCGCAGGCCTCGCCGTGGCCGCCGGTGTCCCGCAGGCCGCCCGGGCCGCCGACCTCCCCCTCCTCGGGACGTACGACGTCGTCGTCATCGGGTCCGGCGCCGCCGGGATGACCGCGGCGCTCACCGCCGCAAAACGCGGTCTCTCCACCGTCGTCCTGGAAAAGGCGCCCACCTTCGGCGGCTCCGCCGCACGCTCCGGGGCCGGGATCTGGATCCCCAACAACTCGGTGATCCTCGCCGCCGGTGTCCCGGACACCCCCGCCAAGGCGGCCGCCTATCTCGCCGCCGTCGTCGGGCCCGACATCCCCGCCGACCGGCAGGCCGCCTTCCTCTCCAACGGCCCCGCCATGCTCTCCTTCGTCATGGCCAACAGCCCTCTGCGCTTCCGCTGGATGGAGGGGTACAGCGACTACTACCCCGAGCTCCCCGGCGGCCTCCCCAACGGCCGTTCCATAGAACCCGACTACCTCGACGGCAACATCCTCGGCGCCGAACTCGCCCACCTCAACCCGCCGTACATGGAAGTCCCCGACGGCCTGGTCGTCTTCAGCGCCGACTACAAGTGGCTCGCCCTCTCCGCCGTGAGCGTGAAAGGGCTGGCCGTCGCCACCGAGTGCCTGGCCCGCGGGACCAGGGCGCTGGCGCTCGGGCAGACGCCCCTCACCATGGGACAGTCGCTCGCGGCCGGGCTGCGCAAGGGGCTGCTCGACGCCGGCGTACCGGTCAGACTCGGCACCCCCCTCACCGACCTCCTCGTCGAGAACGGCACCGTCACCGGAGCGGTCGTCCCCGGCGGTCTCTACCGCGCCCGGCGAGGCGTCATCGTCGGCTCCGGCGGGTTCGAGCACAACCTCGCCATGCGCACCCAGTACCAGCAGCAGCCCATCGGTATCGACTGGACGGTCGGTGCGAAGGAGAACACGGGGGACGGGATCCGGGCCGGGCAGCGGATCGGCGCGGGCGTCTCGCTGATGGACGACGCCTGGTGGGGCCCCGCGATCCCGCTCCCCGGCCAGCCCTACTTCTGCCTCGCCGAACGCACCCTCCCCGGCGGCCTCCTCGTCAACGCCGCCGGACGGCGGTTCGTCAACGAGGCCGGGCCCTACAGCGATGTCGTCCACACGATGTACGAGCGCAACCCCACCGACCCCGACATACCGGCCTGGCTGATCACCGACCAGAACTACCGCAACCGCTACCTCTTCAAGGACGTCGCCCCGACCTTCACCTTCCCCGACGACTGGTACAGCTCCGGCGCCGTGAAGAAGGCCTGGAGCCTCGACGCCCTCGCCACCTCCATCGGCGTACCGTCAGCGGCTCTCCGCACCACCGTCGACCGCTTCAACTCCCAGGCCCTGCAAGGGACGGACACCGACTTCCACCGCGGCGACAGCGCCTACGACCACTACTACACAGACCCCTCCGTCCGCCCCAACTCCTGCCTGGCTCCCCTGTGGCTGCCCCCGTACTACGCCTTCCGTATCGTCCCCGGCGACCTCGGCACCAAGGGCGGTCTGCGCACGGACGCCCGAGCGCGGGTGCTCCGCGAGGACGGCTCGGTCATCCGGGGCCTGTACGCCGCAGGGAACGCCAGCTCGGCGGTGATGGGCCGCAGCTACGCGGGCGCCGGCTCGACGATCGGCCCGGCGATGACCTTCGGCTACATCGCGGCGCGTGACATCGCGGGGGCGCCTTAGGGCGGCCGGCCGTAAGTGATCATCCCGATCGGTGCATCTTGCTCGCCCAGTAAGATCGTTCAAGATGCAACAACGCCGGAAGGGATGAGAGCCCGATGGCCGTGCGCCGGCTCAACCATGCTGTCCTGTTCGTCCGTGATATCGGACGTTCCGTCGCCTTCTACAACGAGGTCTTCGGCTTCACCGTCGAGCACGAGATACCCGGCATGGCCGCCTTCCTCAGAGCCCAGAGCAGCGACAACGACCACGATCTCGGCCTCTTCGCCCTCGGCCCCGACGCGCCCGGACCGCAGCGTGACCGTGTCGGGCTGAACCATCTCGCGTGGGAGGTCGGCACACTCGGTGAACTCGTCGAGACGAGCGAGCTGCTCGACGCACGCGGGGCTCTGACGGGGAGCACCGACTTCCTGGTCGCCAAGTCCCTGCACGGCGTGGACCCGGACGGCAACGAGTTCGAGGTGTTGTGGCGCACCCCGCGCTCCGACTGGCCGGCCTCGGAGGAGAACCAGAAGCCGCTCCCGCTGGACCTCCGGTCGGCGATCGACCGATGGGGTGCCGATCTGAGGACGGGAGCGGCCGCCGGCTCGGCCACGTGACAGCGCACCGGGCCCGACGGCCTCAGCGTGCGCGCGCGACGAGACCGTGCCGACCGTCGTCGTGGCGGGCCGGCCACACACCAACCCCGATCCCCGTCAGGCACGGGCGATCAGGCACGCCTGCGGGACCGGTTCCCCGTCGTTCGGTGCCCGAACCGTCCGGGACAGCAGCTCGAAACCGGCGTCCTCCAGCAGGTCGCCGATGAACTCGGGGCGCCGGCGCTGGAAGTCGAGGATCACGTCGTGGCCGAAGGGCCGGTCGTGACGCTTCGGCTCGTCGCCGACCTGGAACCCGATGAGCAGATGGCCGCCCGGGGCCAGGACCCGCCGGAACTCCCCGAACAGCGACGGCAGTTCATCCACAGGGGTGTGGATGGAGGAGTACCAGGACACCGCCCCCGCGAGCGCCCCGTCCGCCACGTCCAGCTGCAGCATCGACCCCTGTACGAAGAGCAGGTCCGGATTCTCCCGCCGGGCGATGGCGAGCATCCCCTCCGACAGATCGACCCCGAACACGTCCAGCCCCAGCGCCCGGAGCTTCGCGGTGGCCCGTCCGGGCCCGCACCCGAGATCGGCCACCGCCCCGCCGGGCCCGACGAGTTCGGCGAACACCCCGAACATCGCCCGGTCCACCGGCGACTTGGCGAACGGGTCACGGAACCGCTCGGCGTAGTCCTCGGCGATGGCGTCGTAGAACACTCGGGTACGGGTCAGGAAATCGGAATCGGTCATGCCCCGGCACCCTAGCCCCGCCCACTGACAACGGCAGACCGGCAGAGGCCGGCCACCCCTCGCCCCACCTCCGGCGGAGCGCTCAGTCGCCCCGCCCCTTCATCGCGCCCACTGCGGCGCCGGAGCCCACGGCCAGGCCCATCCCCACGCCCAGCGAGAGACCGAGCGACAGATTGCCGTCGAAGACGCTCAGCCCGAGCAGCAGCCCGATGGCCACGCCGAGCGAGAGGCCGACTCCCAGACAGATCGCCAGCCGATTGCCGGCAGCCGCCGCGGACACGCCGCCCTCTCCCCGCTCATGATTCGCCACCCGGACAACCCCCCGTACTCATGATCATCGTTTCGCTACATCATCCCGCACGCCCGCAACACCGCCGCGGTTCCGGCCGCCCCCAGCACCACCACCACGAACGGCGCCCGACGCCAGGCCAGCACACCCCCGACCAGCACCCCGATCGGCCGCGCCCACCCCGCGAACCCGCCGCCCTCGGTCAACGCCCCCGTCGCGAGCAGGGCGGTGAGCAGCACGACGGCTCCCGCGGAGAGCAGCTCCTGCACGCGCGGCGGGAGTTCCACCCGCCCGTGCAGCACGGGCCCGACCAGCCGGAAGGCATACGTCCCGACCGCCAGCGCCAGCATCATCGCGACCGTCGCACTCATGCCGCCCGCCTCCTGCCGTGGGCCGCCAGCCCGGCCAGGGCCAGCAGCACGGGGACACCGGCCGGGGCGACCGGGACGAGGGCCAGCGCCACACAGGCGCCGAGTGCCGCGGACCGCCGTACCGCCGCGTTGCCCCGCAGGACGGGCAGCACCAGGGCGACGAGGACGGCGGGGAAGGCCGCGTCCAGGCCGTAGCGGGCGGTGTCGCCGAGGGCGTCTCCGGCGAGGGCTCCGGCCAGGACGCCGATGTTCCATACGGCGAACAGGCCGAGCCCCGAGACCCAGAACGCCGTACGACGGCGTACCGGGTCGGTCTGGGCGAGAGTGAAGGCGACCGTCTCGTCCGTGACGAAGTGGGCGCCCAGGAAGCGGGCCGTGCGGCCGTGGCCGATGTGTTCGGCCACGGCGAGGCTGAAGGCGGCCGTGCGGGTGTTCAGGAGCAGTCCGGTGGCCGCCGCGGCGAAGGGGCCGCCGCCGGACAGCAGGACGCCGATCGCGCTGAACTGGGCGGAGCCCGCGTAGACGAGCAGTGACATCACCACCGGGACCCAGAGCGGCAGCCCGCCCGCCACGGCGATCGCGCCGAAGGAGACGCCGACGACGCCGCTGGCGATCCAGACCAGGGACGCGTCCCGGACGAGGTCGAGCGGAGGTGTTCGCTGTGCCGTACGCATGCTCTCTACAATGAACAGTAGTGGAGTCGTTCGTCAAGGCGAACGATCGTACCGATGGAGCGAACGCGATGTCCGACAGCCCGACCAGGCTGCCCCTGGAGTGGATTGCCGCCTCGTTGCGGCGTGAGCGCACCCGTGCCGGGCTGTCGCTGTCCGAGCTCGCCAAGCGGGCCGGGATCGCGAAGTCGACGCTGTCGCAGCTGGAAGGCGCGAGCGGCAATCCGAGCGTCGAGACGCTGTGGGCGCTGGGGGTGGCACTCGGGGTGCCGTTCAGCGCGCTCGTGGAGCCGCCGACGCCGTCCGTGCAGGTCATCCGGGCGGGAGAGGGGCCGTCGGTGGCGTCCGAGCAGGCGAACTACGTCGGCACACTGCTGGCGTCCAGTCCGCCGGGGGCGCGGCGGGACATCTACCGGATCACCGCGGAGCCGGGGGCGGCCCGGGTGTCGGAGCCGCATATTCCGGGCTCGGTAGAGCATCTGATCGTCGGCTCCGGGCGGGTCAAGGCGGGGCCGGCGGGCGAGGAGGTCGAGCTGGAGCCCGGGGACTACATGGCGTATCGCGGGGATGTGCCGCACTCGTACGAGGCGCTGCTGCCGGGGACGGCGTTCGTACTGGTCATGCAGCACGTCTGACGGCATTCGGGCAAAAGGCAGGAGCCCCGTTGCCGACAGGCGGCACGGGGCTCCTTGGGTACTGCTCTCAGGTCCGGATCAGAGACTCAGGAGTCTCAGACGGGGGTGACGTTCTCCGCCTGCGGGCCCTTCGGGCCCTGGGTGACGTCGAAGGAGACCTGCTGGTTCTCCTCCAGCGAACGGAAGCCGCTCGCGTTGATGGCGGAGTAGTGGACGAAGACGTCCGGGCCGCCGCCCTCCTGGGCGATGAAGCCAAAGCCCTTTTCGGCGTTGAACCACTTCACGGTTCCGGTAGCCATAAGCCCTCCTTGGGCCCAAAGGGTTGCCCTGCTCCAGAACCTGCAAGTGTGAAACGGTGCTGCACAACTGCATACGTCTGAAAACGACTAGAGCCCGCGGTCACATGCTCCGCAGGCTCTGTACTGCAAGGGAAACCAAACTGCAACTTGCGGCGAGCCTAGCACGAGGGCAGCCGAAAGCAATAGAGGTCAAGATCACGTCACCCGGATGTTTGATCGTGCTCGTGCCGGGTTGACGGCGGGGGTGGTCATCGTACGTCAGTCGCCAGGGTCTAGCCTCACGATGTGGACAATTCACGCACCCGGCCGCGCGTCGGCCACATCCAGTTCCTGAACTGCCTGCCCTTGTACTGGGGGCTGGCGAGAACGGGCACGCTCCTCGACTTCGAGCTCACCAAGGACACCCCTGAGAAGCTCAGCGAGAAGCTGGTGCAGGGCGATCTCGACATCGCTCCGATCACCCTCGTGGAGTTCCTGCGCAACGCCGACGACCTGGTCGCCTTCCCCGACATCGCGGTCGGCTGCGACGGCCCGGTCATGTCCTGCGTGATCGCCTCGCAGGTCCCCCTCGACGAGCTGGACGGCGCCCGCGTCGCCCTCGGCTCGACCTCCCGTACGTCCGTCCGCCTGACCCAGCTGCTGCTGTCCGAGCGATACGGCGTACGCCCCGACTACTACACGTGTCCGCCCGACCTCAGCCTGATGATGCAGGAGGCGGAGGCGGCGGTCCTGATCGGTGACGCGGCGCTGCGGGCGAACCTGATCGACGGCCCGCGATACGGCCTGGAAGTCCACGACCTCGGCTCCCTGTGGAAGGAGTGGACGGGCCTGCCGTTCGTCTTCGCGGTCTGGGCCGTCCGCCGGGACTACCTGGAGCGCGAGCCGTTCATCACCCGCAAGGTCCACGAGGCCTTCCTCGCCTCCCGGAACCTGTCCCTCGACGAGGTCGGCAAGGTCGCCGAACAGGCGGCGCGCTGGGAGGAGTTCGACGAACAGGTGCTGGAGAAGTACTTCACCACCCTCGATTTCCGTTTCGGAGGGCCGCAGTTGGAAGCGGTCGCGGAGTTCGCGCGCCGGGTCGGCCCGACGACGGGTTTCCCCGCGGACGTGAAGGTGGAGCTGCTCCAGCCGTAACCTGCATCTGAGTCATACGGGCCGCACGGGGGAGGGTGGGCGCCATGCAGCCGCTCGGAGTCGACGAACCCACGGTCGTGGGGCCCTACCGGCTGCTCGGCCGGCTCGGCTCCGGCGGTATGGGCCGGGTCTACCTGGGCCGCAGCGCCGGAGGCCGCACGGTCGCGGTCAAGATCGTGCACCCGCACTTCGCCCTCGACGAGGAGTTCCGCGCCCGCTTCCGGCGCGAGGTCGAGGCGGCGCGGCGGGTGGGCGCCGCCTGGACGGCACCCGTGCTGGACGCCGACCCGGAGGCGCCGGTGCCGTGGGTGGCCACGGCGTACGCGGCGGGCCCGTCGCTGTCGGCGGCGGTCGCCGACGCGGGGCCGTTGCCCGCGCATTCGGTACGGGTGCTGGGGGCGGGGCTGGCGGAGGCGCTGGCGGCGGTCCATGAACTGGGGCTGGTGCACCGGGATGTGAAGCCGTCGAACGTGCTGCTGACCCTGGACGGCCCCCTCCTGATCGACTTCGGCATCGCCCGGGCCACCGACGGCACGGCATCACTGACCTCGACCGGCGTCTCCATCGGCTCCCCCGGCTATATGTCGCCCGAGCAGATCCTGGGCAAGGGGATCACGGGAGCGGCGGACGTCTTCTCGCTGGGCGCGGTGCTGGCGTACGCGGCGACCGGGGAGCCGCCGTTCCCGGGGGACTCCTCGGCGTCGCTGCTCTACAAGGTCGTGCATGAGGAGCCTGAACTGGGCTCCTTGGATGGTGGCTTGAGGGCGCTGGTGGGGGAATGCCTGTCCAAGTCACCGGGTGAGCGCCCGACCCCAGGGGATGTCGCCCGGCGGCTGGCTCCGGAGGGGGCTGCGCGGATGGTGACGGGCGGGTGGCTGCCGGGGGCGTTGGTGGAGCAGGTCAGCCGCAGTGCGGTGCGGTTGCTGAATCTGGAGGTGGCGGGGGAGGTTGCTTCGGGGCCGGTGGGGTTCAGTCGGGCGTCGGTGGGGGAGGCGGCGGCGGATACGGCGGGGGCGGCTTCCGGTGCGGTGACGGCCGGGGCGGATGTCGGCGCGGCGACGGTGGGGGAGTTCGGGCCGCCGCCGGTGATGTCGGGGGGCGTTTCCGGGGCTCCGCCGGTGCTGCCGGGGAGTCACCCGTCCGTCGGTGTGCCCGAGCCCCGTGGGGCTCAGCCCGAACCTCGTGACGCCGTTCCGCCGGGCGATGCCAGACCCGGACGGCTCTCCGTCTCCGTGGCGGCGACCTCGGCGCCCGGGGCGAGTGGGCGCGGGCGACGGATGAGTTGCACCGTGGCGCTTGCCGTGGCGGGGGCGCTCGCGGCGGTGACGGTCGGGTCGGTGTTCGTGTTCGACCTGCTGCCGGGCGGGCGCAACGACGATGCGGGCGGGTCTTCGGACGCGTACGCGACGCCGAGCACCTCCGCGACCTTCTCCGAGACCGTCTCCTCGCCGCCGACCGCCGACAACTCCAGCGCGCCCGAAGCCCCGGCACAGGAGGTCCCGGACCGCTACCTCGGTACGTGGGAGGGGGAGGGCAGCGGCTCCGGCATCCCCATGGGCACCTTCCGGCTGACCGTGAAAGAGGCGGCCGTGGGCGAGGAGTTGGGCAAACTCAAGCAGACGGACATCTTCGGGGGCGTCTGCAACGACGTACTCACCCTGAAGGAGGTCGCGAAGACCGAGCTCATCGTGACGTCCGTGGGCGAGAAGGGGAACCACGCCGGCTGCAACCCGGCCCCCCACACCGTGCGGTTGACGCCGGTGGGGGACGATCTGCGGTACGTGTCGGAGAGTTCGGCGGAGGGGAACCCCGAGGCGCGGATGTCGAAGGTCAAGTAGAGGCGGGGGCCTTGCGACGCCTGTCGAAGTGGATGCCGATCGAGAAGAGCAGGAACAGACCGACGGCGACGGTCGCGAGGAGGCTCACGAGCCAGACGTACGGGTACTGCTCGTGCACCCAGCAGGAGTGCCCCTCGTAGTAGCAACTGCCGTTGCGGCGGCGCCGCCTGGGTCGCATGCTCCAGAGGGTCAGGGCGGAGACCAGGCCGAACGCCACCATGCCCGGGAGCGCGGCGGCCGCCCAGGCCACCGACCGCACCTTGGCCTTCTTGAACTTCACACGCGTCAGCGGAGCGATGAACAGGCCCGCTGTCACTGCCTCCAGGACACCGAGGGTGATGCCGAACCCGTAGCCCCCGCCGGGCCAGTCGGGAGCGAGGTTCCCCCAGGCCTCAGGACCCCAGGTCTCCCCTGAGACACCCACGGCGGCGGCGACGGCCGCGGTCAACGGCAACACCACCAGGGCGACCAGCCAGGGCCGTTCCCGCTTCTCTCGTGCCCGCGGTGAAGCAGGCCGGCCCCGCCGGTGCTCGTACTGCAATGCGGGCTTCGCAGCCTTGCGGCTCACCCCGGGACGACCACCGTCCGCAGCTCCCCGTCCCCCAGATGCAACATCCCCTTGCCCGGGGCGATCTGCCCGCCCACGAGCCCGCGGTTCAGCCGTACGCCGATGAGGTCGCCGCTGGACGTCTCCTGCGGGGAGAGGAGGATGCCGCGGCGGGCCTTCTTGGCGTCGACCTGCCAGCCGGAGAAGCCGGAGCAGACGTCCTCCTCGTCGCCGGCGATGACGAGCGCGAGACCGCGTTCGGCGCCGCGGGAGACGATCTTCTTCATCTGACTCTCGGCGTCGCAGTCCTCCAGGAGTTCGCCGTCGTCGATGAGGACGACGATCGGGTCCTCCAGGCTCGCCTCGTCGATGAGCTCCTCGAACTCGTCCTCGTCGATGTCGTCCCCGGTGAAGACCTTCAACACGCCGTCCGTGCCGTCGAGTTGGCGGAGAGGTGACTGGCGGGGCGCGGCGATGACGATCCGCACCCCCTGCGCGAGGTACGACTGCGCGAAGTTCAACAGGGCTGTCGAGCGGCCCGACTTGGCCGGACCCGCGATGACGAACGCGGGCACACCCTGAGCCAGATCCGGACCGAAGCCGACGATCTCGTCGCCACCGATACCCGCAAGCCCGAACAGCTTGCCGCGCGAGGCGTCCGGGTCGCGCATCTCCCACGCCTCCGTGAAGGAGATCCGGCTCGGCAGGCTGTCGACCCGGAACGGCCGGTGCGTACGCGGCACCGCCGCATCCCGTGCGGCCGCCGCCTCGCCGATCGACGCCAGCGCGGCGGCCTGCCCCTGACCGGTGGTGTCCTCGGAGAGGAGCGCGAACTGCGTCTCCGTACCGAACTCGTTGCGGTAACCGCGTCCCGGCGGGATCTCCTCCGGCACCTTGCGGGCCGGGATGCCGAGGGAGGAGAAGTCGCCGCGGTCGGCGAGCCGCAGACCGTACTTGTCCTCGGTGAGGGTCGCGATACGGCCCACCAGCAGCGTGCGGTCACCGGTGAGGACGAGGTGGATACCGACGGACGCGCCCTCACGCATCATCGTCTGCAACTCGTCGGTCAGCGAGCCGTGGTCGACCTCGCCGAGCGTGGGCACCCAGCCCTCCCAGCGGTCGAGCAGCACGACGATGTGCGCGAGCCGCTCGTCCTGCGCGACCGAGGCGCGCTGCTCGCCGATGTCGGCGAAGCCCTTCTCGGCGAGCAGGTTCTGGCGGCGGTCCATCTCGCCCTTGAGCCGGTTGATCAGCCGGACCACCCGCTCGGTCTGGTTGCGGCTGACGACCGCGCCCACGTGCGGGAGCCGGGTCAGGGCGTTCAGCGCGCCGTTTCCGCAGTCGATGCCGTACATGTGCACATCGGCCACCGAGTGCGTACGGGCGAGGGAACCCGCGATGGTCCGCAGGATCTGCGAACGGCCGCTGCGCGGCGCGCCGCCGATCATCAGATGCCCGAAGGTGGCGAAGTCGATGGCCACCGGGCGGCGGGCCTGCAGCGCGGGCAGGTCCTCGACACCGTACGGCGCGGGCGCGAGCTTGCCGGGGCCGCCGGCGAAGGCGGGCAACTGGACGTCGTCCAGCAGGATCTGCTCGTCCAGCGCGGGCAGCCACGGGCTGTGCTGGGGCGGGATGCCGACCACCTGGTTGGCGTCCCGGATGGTGTCGACGAGCACTTTGAGGTCGGTGATCTCCTCGTCCTCCCGCGACTCGGCCTTGGGCTTGACGAGGGCCGCCCGTCCGAGGTCCTCCCAGGACAGCGGGCCCACCCAGGGCATCAGCACCGCGGGATCGGCGGCACCCGGCCGCCGGCCGCCGACACGTCCCGACTGGAAGGGGACGAGCGAGGCGTGCCCGAGCCGGACGTACGCCCGGCCCGGTGTGCTCTTGGAGATGTGCCCGGCCTCGGGGGAGTCGATGACGTCCGTCGACTCACCGCCGTCGGTCACGCGCAGGGCGATACGGAGGTTGGTGTTGGCGCGGATCTCGGGCGAGACGACACCGGAGGGCCGCTGTGTGGCGAGGAGGAGGTGGATACCGAGCGAACGGCCACGCTGGGCGATGTTGACGAGACCCGTGACGAAGTCGGGCAGGTCACGGACCATGGACGCGAACTCGTCGATGACGATGAGGAGTCGGGGAACCGGCTTGTGGGAGGGATCCCGTCTGACCAGGTCCTGGTAGTCCTCGATGTCCTTGGCGTCGGCGGCGGCGAGGATGTGCTCGCGGCGGTGCAGTTCGGCGCCCAGCGACTCCAGCGCCCGCTCGACGAGATGGGCGTCGAGGTCGGTCACCATGCCGACGGTGTGCGGGAGATGGACACAGTCCTTGAACGCCGCGCCACCCTTGTAGTCGACGAGGACGAAGGTCATGTTCTCGGGCGTGTTGGCGACGGCGAGCGCGGCCACGATCGTCTGCAGCAGCTCCGACTTACCCGAACCGGTCGTACCGGCGATGAGACCGTGCGGCCCGTCCTTGCGGATGTCGATGCCGAAAGGCCCGTCGTACGACTCACCGATGACCGCCATCGTCGACTGTCCGCCCATCCGCCAACGGGCCACGATGGCATCGCTGGTCGGCGGTTCGAGCTGGAGCACGTCGAGGAGGCGGCTGGCACTCGGCAGCGCGGAGTCCTCGGTCTCGCCGCTGATGTCACGCAGGGGCGAGAGGGCCCGGGCCAGCCGCAGGCACCAGGCGGGCGACACGAAGTCGGGCCGTACGTCCTTGATCCGCTCGGCACCGGCTTCCTCGACCCGCAGCCGCAGTTTGTCGTCCCGCTGGTCGCGGCCGGTGTCCTCGCTGGTCTGGTGCCAGGCCTGGAAGGAGGGGAAACCGCCGGCGACCTGCTGTTGCTGCTGTTGGACCTGCTGTGCGTAGTCGTACTCCCGGGCGGGCGGCTCGGCGACGACGTACGCCTGGCACTCACCCGGCAGGAACCGTTCCTCGCTGTCGAGGCACAGGGCGTACATGGAGACGGCGGGCCCCTCGCGCAGAATCCGCACGACACCCGGCAGCGACCGCAGCCGCCGCGATCCGTCCCATACGACGACGATGTCCGGGTCGCTGAAGGAGGCCCCCTGGCCGCGGTTCTGCTCGGCGGCCTTCTTGCGCGCGTCGAGGATCTGCGTCAGCTCGCCGATGCGGGCGCCGACGGTCTCGGCGTCGGTGCCGATGAGCAGGTTGACGTCCTGGCCGGAGCCGGGCTTGGCGTGCGGCAGCCAGCGGGTCCAGTCCCAGCTCTGCTGGGCGGAGTGCTCGCTGAGGACGTAGAACTGCACATCCATCGGGCTGTGCAGCGCGGCGGTCTGCGCGACGGCCCAACGCCCCATCGCCCGCGCCGAGTCACCGGGTCCGGCCATGCCGATGACCCCGAGGGAACGGAGGTCGAGGGCGACGGGCGCGTCCTCGATGTTCCAGGTGACCTGACGCTTGTGGTCGAGCTGCTCGGGGTCGTCGAGGACGACCTCGGAGGGGAGCCGGCCGGTGCCGACGCGCAGGAGGAGATGGTCGCGGTCGGTGCGCCGCCGCTCCCAGAGGCGGGTACGGGGCCCGGTGCCGAGGGAGAGGACGGTGGCGGGGTCGGGGATGGCGTGCCGACGGTCGTTCCGCTCCGCGACGAGCGCGTCCTGGGCGTCCTTCTCGATCTTCTCCTTCTGCTCCTCGTACTCCTTGACCTGCTTGGCGTGGGACTTGCGTCCGTGCTTCTTGTCGTTGAAGTAGTTGGCGAAGAGGAGGAGGGGGCTGAGCGCCGCCATGATCAGGTAGTACCAGCGCTGGAAGATCATCACGGAGACGACGGCGCCGACGAGCGGGGTCATCGCCATCAGCCAGGGCAGCGGCCGGGCCTCGTACTCACGCGGCGGCGACGGCAGCCGGAACTTGGTCTGCCGGTCCGGGGGCCGGAGGCGGGGCGGACGGTTGTAGTCGAGGCCGATGCCGTCGTCGGACCACTTGAGGGCGGCGTTGGGAGGGGAGTAACGGGCCAGTTCGAGAAGTGTGTTGCCGACGGCGATCTGACTGCCGAGGGGCCAGTCGACGGTGGTGACCTTGCCGTCCCGGCTGCGCCTGCCGTCCCGGCTGCCGCCGCTGTCCCTACCGGCTTTGGCGTCCTTGCCGTCCTTGCCGTCCTTGCTGTTCGTGCCGTCTTCGATGGGGGAACCGTCGAGGGTGACCTTTACGGTGTCGTCCTCGCCGTCCACGTCGTCCTCGCCGTCCTGCTTCACATGGACGGCGACTTGGCAGGTGCCATCGGTTGCAACTGACAAGGTGAGGGCGCGGGCGTCGAGTTCGGAGTCGTCGATACGGATGTACGCGGCCGGCCCGCTGCCGATGTCGTACCGCCCGACACCGAGCCGGTGCACGAACCCGGCGACGGGACCGCCGACGACGCGGAGCTCGACGAGACCGGTGGGCTCGCCGGGCAGACACCCGGCGGGGTCCTGGAGGGAGACGACGGCGCCGTCGCGGAGAGGGGAGTTGACGACGGTGGCGGCGGGATCGACGGCGTACCCGTCGACGTAGATGATCGGCGCGTTGTTGGCGGGGATCTGATGCTGCTGAAGCCCGAGCGGAATGACCTGGGCACCGCCGGCGGCACCGACCTGCTTGGCCAGCTCCAGTGCGATGTCCCCCGCGGTGGACTCGGGATCGGCATCGAGCACGACATCGGCGGTCCCCCCGCCGTACGGATCGACGACGGTCAGAGTCAGGCGCACGCTATGTCCTCCCCACGGCCACTGTGGCCCCCGTGGCTGCTTCTGCAACGCAGGCCACAGTGTCAGTGACGATATCCGCTCGAGGTGGCGGGTGGGGAGCGGGGAGGAAGGAGGAGGGAGGGAGAAGCGCGGGAGGAGCAAGGGAGGAGCAAGGGGGACTGCGGGCGGGGCCGCCCCGTTCCGCGTTTGCTTCCCTTTGGCAACGGCGTATGCACGAGCTCACCACGTCTTGTTCGCATCTTGGGGTGTAGCCCCTCAGGTCACACCCGTAAGCTGCTGCCTCAAGAGCGGACGATCACACCGCGCGCTTCGGGCCGTTGGTGGGGATTTGAGGTCCGCGTACAGGGAGCCACGGGGGTTGGCCCTGCGGCATTGTGATTGGGAGCGGCTTCATGGCCAAGGACCTTGATGTCACATATCAGGACATGCGGGATGCTGCGAAGCATGTCGTCAAGGAGAAGGAAAAGCTCCACGAGAAGCTCGAGGGGCTGAAGAAGTACATCAACAACCTCGTGCAGTCGGGCTATGTGACGAAGAGCTCGTCCAAGGCCTTCGACGAGAACTTCGACGAGTTCGTCCGGGGCGCGAAGGACACGCTGGACGGTCTGGACGGCATGGGGGACTACCTGACCATGGCTGCGGACAAGTTCGAGCAGATCGATGACGAGCTGGCCAAGCAGGCTCGTAAGTGACGTCTCGCTGAGGCATGCGTGCGTGGGCGGTGCGGTGGGGTGGCGACAGGCCGCCGCACCGCACCGCCCGTTTTCCGAGGGGGCGCTGGTGCGTGACGACGTTCGTTCACCCCAGCGTCTTCACTCCGGGTTCTTCATTCCGGAGCGGCGCCCCTGAAGGAGCTCAGTGGGCCGTCCCGGGAAGCCGGAGGGTACGCGCGAAGTCGTCCAGTGCCCCCATCGCGGCGGCGATCAGCTCCGGGTCGTCGTGGTGGCCGCGGAGCAGCACGTCGGGGAGGCCGGGCGGGGTGTGCCAGTGGTACGTCACCGAGGTCATCATGATGGTGCTGTCCGCAGGGTAGGAGCGGGTGACCCGAACCCCGTTCGCGCCCAGGTGCGGAGAGGCGAACGGCACGCTGCCGGTCCGCTGCTGCCACTCGGGGATTTCCGGGTGCGGCACCGTGAGCGCGGTGACTCCCTCGCAGGAGGCCACGTCACGGGCTTCGCAGTGGATGCGGGTGGCGTGCATCACCAGCGGCATGTAGGTCAGTGGCACGAGGTGGTAGACGAATGCCTCGTCGGCCTGGAGCTTGTCCCGGAGCGTGACGATCGTCTGCTCGTAGAAGCTCTTGTGGAAGCGCCGCAGTTTGCGGGTGAGCTCGATGTCGTGGATGGCGGCCATGCCGGTGAGGTGCAGGCCCAGCCACTCCTTGAAGGTCTTCCTGTCGATCTGAAGGTGAAGGTAGCCCCAGAGGTCTGGGTCGGCATCCGTGTCGATGTGCAGCGGGGCGCCGAGGTCGGTGCTCCACAGGGTGCCTTCGGACATGGGTGGTCTCTTTCTTCGGGGGCGTGACAGAAGGGAGCCTTCAGGCGTAGCTCCAGCGGAATGTGCCCATCACAGCATCGAACAACTCTACGAGGGTGTCGTAGAAGACGGGATCCGAGCCGGGTGCGATCAGGGCGCTGAAGGAGAAGCTGAGGTATTGGTCGGGGGCGCTGTCCGGGACAGGGACGAAGTACTCGACCCGGCGGTGAGCGACGTCTACGCCCTGCGCCGCGTCGGCGGGCACGTCTCGCTCCGAGCGGAGGGCCGCGGTGTCGTCGAGTTCCCGCATCTCGGCCCCGGGGATCTCGGAGGCGAGCGCTGCTAGGACGGCTTCCGGACCGCTGTCACGTCTGACTCGGGGGATTTCGATCGGCTCCGAAGCCACGAATGAAACAGGCAGCGCGATGCCGTGAAGGCGCTCGGTGGGGAGGTAGAGAGTCATACCCCCCTTGGCGCTGGCCCGGCGGACGACCTTCTTCAGCTCTTGGGCGAGCTTCAGCCGGGCCTTCGGAATGTCGTCCTTGGGAAAGCCGACTGGCAGTTGCGCGACGGCCTTCCGGACGATGCGGTCCATCGCTTCCTTGGTACCGGTGCGCAGCGGAATCACGTCCCAGCCGGGCGGCGGCACCAGGTTGAAACCGTTCGGGGGCCGGCGGAGCTCAGCGGTGGTCATTGCGCCCCCGGGACACTTCCACGGCGTAGGTAACGCCTACGAAGAGCGCCCACGCCGGGGCGGCGATCATGCCCGGCCAGAAGCCGAAGAACAGCGAGGGCAGGAAGAAACCGCCGCCCATGGCGAGATCCCGGGTGAGGTAGGGCGGACGGCCCGCGTATCGGGGGTACTTCGCGAACACCCAGACGTAGTGCAGGAGACAGCCGACGATCCCGGCCTCATAGATGTAGAGCACGTCATTTCTCAGGGACTTCGGCACCAGGATCATGATTCCCAATACCGGCAGGAACAGCGGCATCCCGATTATCAGTGTCAGCCGGAGCCGCCGGTTCGGGCCGGTACCGAGCCCGGTGCGGGCGGCTTCGGCCTCGGCAATGCGATGCGCCGAGTTCAGATCCATGGTCATTCCTTACCAGTGGGTGTCGGGGGCGGGCTTCAGGGTGTTGTCCTTCCAGTCCGAGTACGCCGAGTTGTACGGCTTCTCGCCGGTCCCGAACTCCTCGTGGGTCCAGCTTGTCAGGTCACTCTTTCCGAGTGTCTTGTCCATGACGTCCATCCCCATGCCGGTCCAGGCGATGCCGAGGCCCATCTGATAGGACTTGTACGCCTTGTCCGCCGCAGCGCCTGCGGCGGCCGGGAAGGTAGCTTTGTTCGCCTGCAGCATCTTCGCCATGCCGGCCATCTCCTTGTCGCCGAGGTGCACCAGCGTCGACAACGGGCTGACCCTCAGCGGCCCTTTGGCCACCAGGCCGACGTTCTGGGAGATGGACTTCCGCATCGCATTGCGGGCCGCTCCGACGGCCTGCCGACCCGCCCCTTGCGGCAATCTGGTCATCAGCCGCCCCGTGTCGTCCAGGATGCCCTTGACCCCGGCGAGCCCCCGGCTCAGGCCGGCGGTCCGGGCGGCCTGAGCGGCACCCACGGTCGCTTTGGCGCCACTAGCGAGCTTCGCGGCAGCCCCAAGGCCACCTACGACGAGTAGCCCTCCCACGACGTCGAAGATGACGTCCGTCCAGGTGGCGTCGCCGGATGCCACCAAGAGGAGCCTCAGCCCGATCGTGACCGCCGCGATGCCGAGGACGAGCATGTTCAAACCGGGAATGAGGAGCGCCACAAAGCCCGCGATCGTCGCGACCCAGCCGAGAATATCGATGAACGCCTTGATCAGATCGGCATTGTCATGGACCCAGCCCTTGACGTTATCCCACCACGAATCCTCGATGATGTCTTCGATTTCCGCACGAATCTTTCCCTCGTGATGGGTGGCCCGGCTGTCGCGATCGCTGGTGATCGTGTTCAGCTGAGTTCGGTACATCAGATATGGATCGTGGTCGGTTCCGCTGACGGAGGGCTTGGGAGTGTTCTTGTCACCTGATTCGGCTTCTTTGGCCTCCCTGGCCTTTTCGGCCTCGAGCTCGTCCTGTCTTTCCTTGGCTCGGCGCAGGACTTTGTCGGCCTCGGTCTGGAAGTCCTCCAACTCATTGGACCAGGTGGTGAGGTGGGTGTGGACACGCTCGTAGCGACTGGCCACCTCTCGCATGTGCTTCTCCAGCGTGCCGGACTCCTCACGCAGGCGTTTGACGTACTTGCCCTTGAGTTTGTCCTCATTACTGATCGTCTGGAGGTTCTTGGCCTGGTCTCTCAGCTTCTGGGCGACCGACACCATGTGGCTGACCTCGGCGCGGATCTCCTCCGGGTCTCCGGGCACCGGGTCGGAGTCGCGGAGCGGCTGCCAGTCCAGTGGACGGCGCTTGGATGTCGGTGTCACTTCTTCTGCTTCTTCTCGTCGCGCTTGGCCAACTGGTTGTCGAGATCTTCGAATGCCTTCTTGGTGCCGGCCACCATTTGACCGACACTGCCGAGGCTTTCGACGAGTTTGGTGCGGTAGTCGTCCCAGTTGTCGACGAAATCTTTCATGACGTCGGCAATCTTTCCGGAACCCCAGTGATCGCGCATATCGTCGCGACGGTTCTCGATGTCCTCGAACGTCTTCTTGAGTTGGCTGAGTGTTTTCTCGGACTCGGCGAGAAATTCGTAGTCGACCGTAAGGTCTGAGTCGGACACTCAGGACCCTCCCCCTGCGTATGGCGGTTCTGTGATCAGCGGTTGACGGCCTGGATTTCCTGGACGGTGATGTCCTGTGTGGCGCCGAAGGTGCCGTTCGGGAGGTCGCCGCCGGTGTTGCCTGTGCCGGTCCAGGCGATTTCCCAGGTGATGGTGGCGCGGAGTTTGTACGTGCCGTCGCCGGAGGAGCGGAGGTACTTGAGGCCGCAGGGTGGGGTCTGGGTGGACTTGCCCTTGGCGTACGGTTCGCCGATCGAGCCGTCGGCGTTGATGGCGCACTCGCCGGAGGCGGGGTAGGTCTCGGCGTCCTCGGTGCCTGGTTCCAGCTTGAGGGCGACCGGCTTTGCGGTGGTCGTGGCCGAGATGTTGAAGCCGGGGACGTTGATGGCGGCCGTGGCCTGGACCTCGTCGAAGACGGCCTTGTCGAGCCAGGCCCAGGTCGGGAGGTTCACCTTGGTCGTGGCCTCGGGGGCGAGGGTGACCTTGGTGTCGGGGAGCTCCATGTGCTGGTAGGCGAGGGCGGCGAGGATCTCCGGGCGGATGGCCTCTTCGTACTCGGGGGGCGGGGCCTCGCCGTTGTCCACCCAGAAGGGGACCTCGTTGCACGAACTCCGCTTCAGGACGTCGGGCTCGTTGGGGTTCTCGACGCCGGCCCAGAACATGCCTTCGCCGTCCTTGTCGACGTTGTAGTCCTTGTAGCCCGGGTGACCGGTCCAGCCGAACTCGTCCTCGTAGTGCTGCTGCAGCTGTCCGATGGCCGAGCCCGCGGTGCCGCCCATGCCGGGGGTGTTCTTGGCGTTCTCGATCTCCTCGGACATCTTCTTCTTGAAGTCCTTGGCGCCGAGGTAGGGGGCGTACCAGCAGGGCGGGGGCGTCCAGTTGATGTCGGAGGACGTTACGTTGCCGGTGCTGCCGTTCGCGGTGACGGAGCCGGAGTACTGGATCTTGGCGGCGGCGTAGATGCCGGTGTTGTCGCCGCCACCTGACTGCTCTGTTGTGCTGCCCTCGCCGAAGCCCGTTCCCTCCCCGGCGTAAGCCGGTTCCGTGAGGGCGACGATGCCGAAGGCCAACGTCAGAGCTGTGGTGCCGAGGAGCGAGCGTCGTGACTTGTTCACTGGCACTTCGCGGCCTTCTCCTCGACGTACACCTTGGACGCCTGCCACAGGCTGTCGGCCGTAGGGGCCTTGACCATGATGATTTTGAAGTAACCGAAGTCCGTGATGTTGGGCGTGGTCTTCAGGACCTTCCCGGTCTTGACCTCTTTGCTGTAGAACTTGCTTGAGTCCACACAGAACGCGACTTCCACCGCGCTGCCGTTCGTGGTGGACCGGGTGCTGACGTCGTATTGGCGCCGGGTGCCGGTCGCCGTCCAGCCGCCTTTGACCCTGTCGTTGATCTGCACCTGCGCGTAGTGCAGTCCATCGCCGGTGGAGTAGGTGACGACGGCTGCGTCGTCGGCCGTGCGCTTGACCATGCCGTGGTAGATGGCCCGGATGTAGTTCGCGGCGTCCTCCATTGCTGCCGCCTCGTTCTTGTCCTTCGGTGTGGCCCAGTCGAAGACCAAGTTGATGTCCTTGGGCAAGGACACATCTACGCCGTCCGGCTTGTCCTCCGCCGGTGCGCCCGAGCCGGAGGCCGAGGCCGTCGGTGTTGGCGACCCCTGATCGGCGCCTGCGATCTTGTCGTTGTCGCTGGCCTTGTCGTCCCCGCTTCCGCAGGCCGTCAAGAGCAGTGCGGCCGTTGCCGTCAGCGCGGCAGCAACGGGCAAAGAGCGGCGCTTCAAAGTGAACTCCCCGTGAGACATCAGTTCAAGCAGTGATCTGACGGTATCGGTGAGGTTCTCGCTTTCGCCAGGGCGAACTTGCCTGTGAACTTGGGCAATTCCGGGCGTATGGGGTGTCTGTGAGTGTGAGCTGTGTCCTGATCGTTCTCGAATGGGTGACGGCCCCGGACGTGCTGGTAAGTGCGTCCGGGGCCGTCGTTGTCAGGGAGCTCCGCTTTGCTATCGCGGGGTCCTGCATCGCGGGCATGCGCAGGGTGGATACGCCGATGTGCGGGGCACGGGTTCATGGCGGCCGCCGGCGATGATCTCGAGGCTTCCGCGGTCCTCGGTCACCCTGCCCTCGGCGTTGAGTCTGTAGACGCGGAGGGTCAGGCGGGAGCGGTGCTGGGGGCTCTCCATGACGTCCGGGGCGTTTAGTGCGTCCAGGACGTTCAGTGCGTCCGTCAGTGGCGGGTAGTGCACCGCGCACTCCGGACACGCGTACACGTTGAAGCCGGGGCCCGTCGGGGCGTGGACCTCGTGGACCAGGACCGGTTCCTCCGTCGTGCGCTCGCAGCGGGCGCACATGCGCAGCGCCGGGCGGGTCATCGGATGACCGTCGGGATGCGGATGCCGTGGATGTGCTTGGGGCCGATGTCGATGCCGAGGGTGGCCAGGCCTGCGGCGCGGCGGCGTTCGCGTTGGAGGCGGAGTTCGGTCTCGTCGAGGAGTTCTGTGCGGCGGGGTGGGGGCATGGGGGTGACGCGGAGGGGCGGCAGGGTGCCCAGGCGGTGGCGGCCCCTCGGGCGTGGAGTGCAGACGGTCAGGATCCAGGCGAGGGCCCGGACGGTAAGGTCCAGCATGTTGACGCTCCTTAGAAGCGTTGGCCATGCCCCGGGACGGCTCCACCCGTCGCCGGGGTCTTCATTTTCCGCCGATCAGCCTACATGGCTACGCATGTCAGTGCATAGCAGTACGCAGCAATGCGGCCATTGCTGCAGCTCAGGGCTGTTTTACGGTGGTGGGTATGGCAGCAGACACAGGCGACTCGCCGATCGACCCGAACAAGATCGCGTACGTCTATATGCAGGTGGCTGACCACATCGCTGCCCGGATCGCGTCCGGTGACCTCAGGCCCGGAGCGCGCTTGCCGGGTGAGCAGGACCTCGGTACGGAGTACGGGGTCGCCTATCTGACCGCCCGCCGCGCCATCCGCGAACTCCGCGAACGCGGCCTCGTCATCACCCTCCCCGCCAAGGGAACCTTCGTCGCCTACCCCGAAGCCGAAGAACCCGGCGCCGACGAGGAGTAGTACCCGCTCCGGCTGCGCGGCCGCCTCACGCCTGGAATTCCGTGAGGTCGATGGCGTGGACGCGCAGTGGGTAGCCGTACTTCGGGTGGGTCGTCTCCCGTTCGGGCACCATGCCGAGCTTTCGGATGACGTTCTCGGAGGCGTTGTCGCCCAGTCTGTTGATGCTGACGACGCGGTCGAGGCCGCGGTCCTGGAGGGCGAACTCCAGGGTGGCGTGGGCGGCTTCGGAGGCGTAGCCCTGGCCCCAGAACTGGGAGCCGAGGCGCCAGCTGATGGCTGCGTGGGGCAGCAGCTCCGGGAGGAGTTCCGGTACGGACAGGCCTGTGAAGCCTGCCAGTTCGCCTGAGGCGAGGAGTTCCACGGCGAAGAGGCCGAAGCCCTCCTCGTCCCACTCCTCCTCCCAGCGCTCGATGGCCTCCGCCGTCTCGTCCAGGTCGCGTACCGAGCCGTCGTCGATCCAGCGCATGACTCGGGGGTCCGCGTTGATGTCAGCCATCGGAGCGAGGTCGTCGTCGTGCCAGCGACGGAGGAGGAGGCGAGGGGTGCGGATCTCGGTCATGGCGTCCATCCTGCCTGTGATGTGGGGCGCATCCGTAATCCGGCGTTCGGCACGTTCGCAGGGCTCCGCCCCGTTCCGAACGGACGAGAGCCCATCCAGGAACGGGGCGGAACACAACCTCGGTCAACCGCCCCGACGTCCAGTCGCACCCTCGGCTCAGTGCCTACGGCACCGCGCCACATCGATCCGCACGATCTGCGGATCATGGTCGCTCGCCTGGTCCGCGAACTCCGCGTTGATGTGGACGACGTCGTAGTCGAAGTGCGTGACCGCCGGAGTCGTCAGCGTGTGGTCCAGGGTCTGGGAGTTGCCGTCGAAGACGTAGGTGTAGCGCTCCGCCGCCGGGAGGGTGGTGATCAGTGGCGTCAGCACGCCCCCGTCCGTCAGGGTCGTCACCGTGCCCGAGAACTCGTAGTCGTTGAGGTCGCCCAGAACGACCGCCTTGGCGTGCTTGTCGGCGGCCAGGAGCGACTTCACGAAGGTGTTCACCTCCGCCGCCTGCGCCGCGCGCTGCGTCTCCGAGCTGCGGGTGGGCTGCTGGTAGCGGCCGTGGAGAGGCTGGTCGCCGCCCTTTGACGTGAAGTGGTTCGCTATGACGAAGACCGACTCGCCGTGGAAGACGAACTCGCCGACCAGCGGCTTGCGGCTGCTGTCCCACGCGTCGCTCGTCGGGTTGATACGGCCCGGGGAGTACGTGAGCCGGGCGCCCTTCCTCGTCTTCACCACGGTCGTCGCCGTCGTCGCGTCGCCGCCCGCGCGGTCCTGGAAGGCGACCCGCTTGGCGTTGAAGAGGAACACCTGGCGGATGTTGCCGCCGGGCTCGCCGCCGTCGGTGCTGTTCTCGGGGGTGATGTAGCGCCACGAGTAGCGGGGGCCGCCGGCCGCGCGGATCGCGTCGGTGAAGCGAGTCAGGGTCGCCTCGGACGTCAGCGTGCCGTCGTTCGTCGCGCCGTTGTCGTCCTGGATCTCCTCCAGGGCCACGATGTCGGGGGAGTTGAGGTTGACCGCGACGCCCTCGGCGAGGCGGTCGAACTTCTCCTGGGCGTCGAGGGCGTCGAGGTTCTCGACGTTGTACGTGGCGACCGCCAGCTCGTTGCCCTTCTGGCGGCGGGTCACCTCCCGCTTCAGGCCCGCGGGGACCAACGTGCCGAGCTGGGTGGCCTGGACGTTGTAGCCGCCGTACGTCGAGTAGTCGAGCGGGCCCGTCGTCGTGCCGGACAGGGCGTCGCCGACGTTCGCCGTCGGGAAGGCGGCCGTCGAGTCGAGCGACATGACCTTCAGGCGGCCGGTGTTGGGCTGGTCGTAGGCGGAGTAGACGGTGCCGCCGCGGGTCGTCGGGTGCTCGTCCGGCTTGACCGTGACCCACAGCTCGTCGTACGCCGTGGTCGCGCCCACCACGCGCGCGTCGGTGAACGTCGTCCGCTCGCCCTCAAGGGACTCGTAGAAGTCCAGGGCGTAGGCGGTGGGTTCGAGGGGGAGGGCGTCGATGCTGCCGCCGGCGGCGTCGGGGGTGTAGGCGTCCGGGACCGTCGTCGTGTTCAGGGCCACCGGGGCCGGCAGAGCGTTGCCGCTGGACAGGACCGTCACCGTCGGGCCGGTGATCTCCGTGACCGACTGGCTGCTGCTGCTCGGGTAATACTCCGTCACCTTGCCGGTGACCAGCACCGAGTCGCCGACCGCCACCGTGGGCGTGGCCGAACCGGTGTAGACGAACAGCCCCTCGCTGGTGCGGGCGTCGGTGTCGGCCTCCGGGTCCTGGATCCAGTAGCCCTTCGAGCCGGACGTACGCACGCCCGTGACGATGCCCGGGACCCGGGTGACCGCCTTCCCGGCGTACGGGGAGACGCGGGTCGTGCCCTGGATGTCGTGGATGCGGGCGGTGCCCGGGTCGGTCGTACCGCCACCGCCACCTCCGCCCTCGCCGCCGCCTGTGTCCGGGGTCTGGCCCGCCGAGTTGACCGGCGTCGGAGTCCCCGCGGTGAGGTCGGCCGCGTTGTCGTCCGTGTCCGCGAGGGACTCGGCGCGGCTGACCGAGGCGGTGTTGGAGGCGCCCGTCGCGGGACCGGTGCCCTCGCGGACGACCGCTGTGCCGTAGCCGACGATGTCCAGGACCCGGCTGTCGGCCGTGCAGTCGGCGGCGGTCTTGCAGGTCAGCGCGGTCGTACCGGAGACGAGGGCGATCGTGCCGGTGGTGGCGCTCATCGCGATGGAGCCGGAGGCGTCGGGGGTCGGGAGGGCCGTCGTACCGCCGCTGCCCACACCCTCGCCGACCAGGTAGCGGTTGCCGGCGGCGAGCGAACCGCTCAGGGGCGTCACCTGCCAGAGCGAGCTTGCGGAGGCCGAGCCGGGCAGGTACTGGACGCTGTAGCCGGACAGATCGAAGACCTCGGAGCCCGCGTTGGCCAGCTCGACGAAGTCCCGGGTCAGTGTGGCACCCGAGTTCCCGCCACCGCCGTACACCTCGGAGATCACCGCGGTGGCCGACGGAACGGCGGCGGCGGTCCAGGCGGGCAGCGCGGTCAGCGCAAGCGCACCCACCGCACCCACGGATATCAGGGGGTAGGCGGCGCGGCGGCTCTTTCCTGTACGGCGGGGTCTTCCATCGGGGCTGGACACGCTGGCGGTCTCCTCGGATCTGACGGTCGGACGGGCGGGCGGGCGGACTTCGGGCGGCGGGTGCGTACACACAGGCGTTCACCCGGGCGTTCACGCAGGCGTTCACACAGGCGTTGAGCGGCGGGTACGGCAATGCACCTTCGGTCGGCGGCACTTGTGGCGGGGGTGTGGGGGACCCGTGGGGAGTCGGCTCAAGTTACGCGCGTAGAAGGGGAGCCGCCAAGAGGTCGTAGGTTAAATCCTGGGAACGGGTGGATGAGTGGGGGCTGTGATGTGCGGGGGTGCGGCGGGACGATCCACCGCCCCCGATCACGGCACGAGGCGCACATACGTACTCGGCCTGCACTAACGTCCTCTGGCATGCACATGAACAGGGTGGGGAAGATGCTGGCCACGGTGGTGGCCGCAGTCGGGCTGCTGGGTGCGGCCGGCTTTGTCGTCGTGGGGTCGTCGGCCGGGGACCTCCTCTTCGGGTACGGGTGCGGGGAGGCGGAGGACGCACTCGGGGAGGCGTTGGCCGCGGAGTCCGTGCTGGGGGTGGCGCCGGAGGGGAGCAGGGGAAGGGGGTCGTACCAGGAGTGCGATGACGACGATCGGTTCGTGGTCGCCGGGAGGGCGTACGGGTATGACGGCAAGCGCGAGAGTGCGCTGGAGCACTATCGGCGGACGGCGTCCGAACGTGGGTGGGGGCCCGTGGCCGACGGGGAGTGCTTCGCGAAGCGGGTCGACGGTACGACGGCGTATCTGACGGTCTGGGGTCCGCAGGACGGAAAGCTTCAGGTCGAGATCATCGCGGATCGGGGTGACGGCCGCTGGTGCGAGTGAAGTCGCCCCGCGTCACCCGTTCCGTCAGGGACTCGCCTCCCTCTCGTACCAACGATCCGTAACCCGTCGCCGCCCACACGCTCCGCTCGCCCGGCGGACCCGGCGGACCCGGCGGACCCGGCGGACCCGGCGGACCCCGCGGACCCCGCGGACTCGGCGAGGGTGGGCGTGGGCAGCGAGGGCAGTGCCGCCCGCGGGATCACCAGCAGCACCATCCGCCGTACGGCCGGTGTTCTCCTCGTGTCAGGGGACATGTACTGACTCCCTCACTGTGCGGCCGAGCTTGGTGAACCCGTCGGGGACGGCGGCCAGCAGGTCGTCCTCGTAGTAGGGGATGCGCTGCGGGCCGCCGTCCGGGGACGGCAGGGTCAGCAGGAGGGACGGGTAGTCGTTCGGGTGGGTGTCGTTGAGGCAGCGGTCGCAGAGGGGGAGCATCTTGCGGCGGCTGTCCTCGGTCGACACCTTGACGTGACGGCTGCTCTTCGCCGGGCCGTGCAGGGGGTTCACTCCGCAGCAGCGGGTGACGTCCTCGTGGGCCAGGGCGGAGCGGGTCGCGCGGGCCAGGACGATGACCGCGACGAGAGGGCCGGGGCGGAGACCGTCGAGGCCGTCGGCCGCGAGCAGCATGGTGGCGTCGTAGCGGTTGCGGGCGCGGGTGTCCGCCGTCTCTCCGGTGCCGAAGTCGCGGGTCATCGCCCGGAGTTCGGTCTTCGCCGTGCTGCGCAGATACGACTCCGAGGGCGCCGCCGGGGAGACCCTCGCGAGGTTCGCGGTGGGGGTCGGGTCCGGCTTGCGGCGCACGAGCCACTTGCGGACCAGGCCCAGGACCGCCGCCACCACGCCGTACAGCGCCACTGCCGCGAGGGCGCCGATGATCAGGCCCTGCCAGAAGTCGCCGTAATAGAGCGGGCGCAGGTCGTCCTCGGCGATCGGGTCCGGGGCCGACGTGAACGGCTCGCCCGGGGTCTGCGGGTCGGCCGTGCGCTCGGCCTTGTCGAGGTACGTCATGAGGGCGTCGAGGCGTTCGCCGAGGAGGTGGTCGTCGGCTCGGTCCGCCTTGGCGTCGCCGTACGCGATGGACTCGGGAAGGTCGTAGAGGAGGTCCAGACTGTCCAGCCGCAGGCCGTAGTTGAAGACGTCGATCATGCCGAACAGGGGGTCGGCGACGATGTACACCCCGTCCTTGCCCAGCTTGTCGTGGAGCGCGGCCGCGAACGCCTCCTCGTCGGCGCCGGATTCGTCCTCGTACAGCTGCGGGACGACGGCGACGAACACCGGGCCGCCGTCCGCAGAGGCTCTGAACTTCTCGATACGGGCGTGGAGTTGCGTCAGCTGTCGCGCGTCCAGGACCCTCGGGCTCTCCGGGTCCGCGTAGACCGGGTCCTCGGCCAGGCCCTTCGTGACGCGGTCGAGGCGGGCGTTGAGGTCGACGGCGCGGGGCGTGGGCGAGGCGCTCGACCTGGTCTCGTCGAAGACGAGGGGGGCGGTCACGCCGATCGCGACGGCGGTGGCCAGGGCGATCGCGGGGAGGAGCCAGACGAGCCTGGTCCTCTCCTGCTTCGGCGTGGGCCGGGCCGCTCCGGGGCGGCGGCGCCACCAGCGGCGTACGTACGGAACCAGCAGCAGGATCAGGAGCGGGGTGCCGGTCATGGCCAGCCCCGTGAGGAAGGACTGGCTGTCGCGGTCGGACTGGGTGATGTACATGTCCGGCGGTGAGCCGTCGGCGTACTTCTCGCGGGCCGCCTCCGCGCGGGCGGCGGCCTTCGCCTCGCCCTGGGTGAGGACGTCGACGAAGCGCTCGAAGTGCAGCAACGGGCCCGCATCGTAGGGGAGTTCATAAGTCGTCGCGGTCGCCGCCGCGTCGGCGGGGACGTCCACGCCGTACGCCGTGGCGTCGGCGACCTGTGTCTCGTCGAGGAGTACGTACAGGCCGTCCTTGCCGAGGCGGTCGTGGACCGTGCCGAGGAGCTGGTGGCCGGGGGCCGCCTGGCCGGGGAGGACGAGGACGTACGTCGGGACGCCGGTCCGCTCGGCGAGTTTCGCGAAGTCGGGAGTGGTGGACTTCGGGATCTCGCGCGGGAGTTGGTCGGAGACGTAGACCGGGTTCTCGCGCAGCCGGTCGGCCAGGTAGGCGGCCTGGGTGTCGGCGGAGGTGGTGGTGTCCGCGGTGTCGGCGGCGCGGGCCGGGGTGGCGGTTGCGAAGAGGGCGAGGAGGAGCGCGAAGAGGGTGAGGAGGGAGGCGGGGAGGGGCAGCAGGCGGATCCTGACCGGGCCGTTCGTCGTTGCCGCAGCTCTCATCCTCAAGTCCCCCCGCTCACCGCCTGTTTTCACGCGCGGCACTCTACTGGGGGACTCCTCGATCGTGGGGTGAGTAGTGCTTGGTGTTCGTGAGGGGGCGGGGGACGCGCCGCGCTGCTAGTCCTGCAGCAACTTCCGCAACTGAGGCGACAGTTCGGGCACCTGCGCCCCCGCCGCCTGCGCCGCCGCGACGGTCCGGACGTAGGCCATCGCCTCCTCCCGCAGCCGCGCCTTCTCCTTGCCCTGCCGGCTTCCCGCCAGCCAGACGATGACCGCCAGGGGGATCGCGGCGAGCGCGCCGTAGCCGATCGGCTCGGTCTCCGACCAGGCCCAGGCCGCGCCGATGCCACCCGCGAGGATCAGGAGGCAGCCGCCCTCGTCGTGCCAGCCGCCGGAGTCGGCGATGCGCTCGTACTCGGCGACGGCGGGGGGCTTCGGGGGAACGGTGGCGTGCCCGGGGTGCGGACACGGCTGGGGGCGTGCGGCGGGGGCGTACCCGGCGAGGTCGTGTCCGGCGGGGTTGTGTCCGTCAGCCGTGCCTGCCGCGGGTGTGTACCCGGCGGAGCTCTGCCCGTCGGCCGTCCCCGCCTCCGCCGCATACCCGGCCGGACCCTGCGCTCCAGCCGTCCCCGCCCCCGAATACGACGGAATCGGCGTGGCCCCCTTCCCCGTTCCGCCCTCCGTCTTTCCCTCCAGCCAGGCCGGAACATGCGACAGCGGCAGACCGTACGCGCGGGCCACGCCCAGCACCTCGCGGTAGCCCGCGAGCGCGGGATGCTGCAGCTCACGCTTCCATCCCTTGCGGACCTGGACGAGCGCGGCCACGGCCAGGACGATCACGGGGCCCGCCGTCAGTGCCGCCTTCGGGCCCAGTGAGGGCACGCCCATGGCGACGACGGGCCAGGTCGCGGCCGCCGCGAGGGCCAGACCGCCGAGCCATGCCATCGGCCGGTGCTGGGCCCGGTTCGCCGCGCGGCGGCGGTCCGCGAGCAGTGCTCGTACCGCCTCGTCGTTCGTGTAGTCGACGCCGGTCCGCGCACCGATCGCGTGCACGGCCGTCCGTACCCGGGGGTCCGACGCCAGCGCTGCCCCTCCGATCGGAAGAAGGCTCTCCGCTGTCTCCGCCATGGCCGTAACCCCGCCCCCGTGTCCGTGAATCGAGCAAAGATCATGGCACGTCGGTTTCAAGCCTTCGTGAGCGAATCGTGCAGGCATGATGAGCGGAACGTGACGAACGGCGTCCGGAGAGGAAGATGGGACGTCTGTCATCGATTCGCTGCCGCACAGTCGACGGCCCTTTCCTCGCTCCCCTACAACTGGGCAACGCGCTGCAGAAGTTGCAGATGGATAACGAGGAGCAGGGTGAGAAGCGTGACTCCGAACGCGCCTTGAGGGGCTTATGTGCGGCTGATACGGTGCGATGGCTTGACACTCACCCCAGCGATGGCTATCCGCGAAGGATCAGGTGAACGCGGGTGAAGTGTCCTATTTTGCAGAGAATTTGGCAGACAATTTCTTGGGTGTACGGGGAGCGGTTGCGTGAAGATCCAAGAGCGTACGGGGGCGGGTCAGGGTCGTTCCGCCGCTCCGGCTCAGCCGTCGGTCGGTGACCGGCTTCCCACGCCGCCTCGCGAGCGCAAACCGGCGCTGGCCGCGTTGGCGGTGCTGTTGATCCTGGTGGGTGCGCTGGGGGCGACGATGCTCGTGCTCCAGGCCGGGGACCGGATCGAGGTCGTGAAGGTCACGGCGGAGATTCCGGCGGGTGGTTCGGTCACCGACAGCAATGTGACGTCCGTTCTGGTCGCCGAGGACAGCAGCATCCACTACATCGAGTGGGGTCAGCTCGCGGCGCTGAAGAAGCTGAAGGCCGTGAGCAACATCCCGGCCGGCGTCGTCGCCGTCGGTGAGATGTTCGGCGACGAGGCCGGTGCGACCAAGGGCAAGACCCTCGTCGGTCTCTCCCTCAAGGCGGGCCAGTTCCCGGCCGGCGTCAAGGAAGGCGACACCGTCGCCGCGTACCGCGTGGCCGAGGGTTCCGGTTCCTCCAGCAGCAACAGCAACAGCTCTGCTTCCGCGTCGGGCGGCAGCAACTCCCTGCTCGTGGAGAAGGCGGTCGTGGCCGACGTACCGCAGGCGAGCGGTGACGAGATCGTCGGCAGCACGAACCAGTCGTACACGCTGGCCGTCGACAACGACGAGGCCCCCGCCCTCGCCCAGGCCGCCGCCAACGGCGAAGTCGTCCTCGTCCTCGTCCCCAGCAACAACAGCAGCAACTAGAAGGCGGCCCCACACCCATGGCGCTCATCGCTCTCGCCGCCGACAAGGGTTCCCCCGGCGTCACCACCGCGGCCGTCGCCCTCGCGGCGGTCTGGCCGCGGCGGGCCCTGCTCGCGGAGACCGACCCGGCGGGCGGCGACCTCGTCTACCGCAGTGCCGCCGCGCACGGCGGGCCGCTCAACCCCAACACCGGCATGCTGTCGATCGCGGCCACCGCGCGCCGCGGCCTGGTCCCCGACCAACTCTGGGACCACGTCCAGCCGTTGAGCGGCGGCCTCGAAGTGCTGGTCGGCCTCGGGAACGCCGAGCAGGCCGCCGGTCTCGCCGGCCTGTGGCCCACCCTCGGCCACTCCTTCGCCGCGCTCGCCGAGTCCCCGCACGCCCCCGCCGACGTCATCGCCGACTGCGGCCGCATCGCGGGGGACACGCCTGCCGTGGACCTCTTCCCGCACGCCTCCCTCGTGCTCCTCATCTCCCGCACCGAGCCGGAGGCCATCGCGCGGGTCCGCGACCGGGCCGCCGCCCTCGGCAACAAGCTGCACGGCGGCCAGCGCGGAGTGGCGACCATGGGCAACCCGATGATCGGTGTCGTCCTCATCGCCGACACCAACAACGCGGCGAAGATCGCGGGCCAGGTCAACGACATGCTCGTGCACGCCCAGACCGGCGCCCGCGTCGTCGGCACCATCGCCGACGACCCCGCCGGCGCCGACCAGTTGGCGGGCCGCAAGCGCGGACGCCTCGACAAGTCGCTGCTCATCCGCTCCGCCCGCAAGGTCACCGCGGACCTCTACCAGCAGTACGGCGCCGCCTGGTCCGTACCCACCCAGGCCCAGCACGGTCAGATGCACGGCCAGATGAACGGCCATGCGGAGGCCGGGCGATGACCGCTGTCGACCATCAACTGGTCAAGCGGTTCCGGCAGGACGCCGGCGACCGGATCGCCGAGCAGCGGCGCCAGGACCAGGTGGCCGGCGTCACGCCGATGTCCGGCGAGGACGAACGGCACTACGCCCGCGCGGTCATAGCCCAGATCCTCGAGGACCACGCCCGTACCGAGATCAACGCGGGCCGTACTCCGCTCGACGCGGAGACCGAGGAGCAGTACGCCGCCGCCGTGCACGCCGCGCTCTTCGGCGTCGGCCGGCTCCAGCCGCTGCTCGACAACCCGGACGTCGAGAACATCGACATCAACGGCTACGACCAGGTCTTCGTCGGCTACTCCGACGGCCGCGAGGTCAAGGGTGACCCGGTCGCCGAGTCCGACGAGGAGCTCATCGAGCTCATCCAGGTCCTCGGCGCCTACTCGGGTCTGTCGTCCCGCCCCTTCGACTCCGCCAACCCCCAGCTCGACCTCCGGCTCCCGGACGGCTCCCGTCTGTCGGCGGTCATGGACGTCACCCGGCGCCCCGCGCTGTCGATCCGTCGCGCCCGCATGGGCAAGGTCTTCATCTCCGACCTCGTCGGCAACGGCACACTGAGCCCGGAGGTCGCGCACTTCCTGGCCTGCGCGGTCCGCGCCCGCAAGAACATCATGATCGCGGGCGCCACGAACGCCGGTAAGACCACCCTGTTGAGGGCGCTCGCCAACGAGATCCCTCCGCACGAGCGACTGATCACCGTCGAGCGTGCGCTGGAGCTCGGGCTCGACACCTTCCCCGATCTCCACCCCAACGTGGTGGCGTTCGAGGAGCGGTTGCCCAACTCCGAGGGCCAGGGCCTGATTTCGATGGCCGAGCTGGTCCGCCGTTCGCTGCGTATGAACCCCTCCCGCGTCATCGTCGGCGAGGTCCTCGGCGACGAGATCGTGACGATGCTCAACGCGATGTCGCAGGGCAACGACGGCTCGCTGTCCACGATCCACGCCAACAGCTCCAGCGAGGTCTTCAACCGTATCTCCACGTACGCGTTGCAGGCCTCCGAGCGGCTGCCCATCGAGGCCAGCCAGATGCTGATCGCGGGCGCCGTGAACTTCGTCGTCTTCATCCAGCGGCGCAACAACTACCAGACGGGCGGCCGCCTCCAGCGCATGGTCACCTCCATCCGCGAGGTCAACGGCGTGGACGGCCGCGTGCTGTCCAGCGAGGTCTTCGCCGAGGCGCACGACGGCCGGATCGTGCCGCACGCGCCCATCGCCTGCGTGGACGACCTGATCGCACAGGGCTACCGGCCCACGGGAGCGTGGGGGTGACCATGACGACTCATACGCAGACTCTTGCCGCGCTCGACTCGCTCGGTTCGATGGGCGGGTTGTTCTCGACCACGGTCCTGTACTCGATCGCCTCCGGTGTCGCCGTCGGCGGTGGTATCGCGCTGTTCGCCATCGCCGTACGCGGGTTGCCGGCCAAGCCCGAGCACGAGAAGCAGAAGGCCGCCGAGCGGGCGAGCGAGCTGATCCGGTTCGCCGGGCAGCGGGGTTCGCTCGCCGCCATCATCGGCATCGTCGTGCTGCTGCTCACCCAGTGGGCCGTGGCCGGTATCGCGGCGGGCGTGCTCGTCTTCTTCTGGGACCGGCTGTTCGGCGGTGCCGGCGAGGAGCGCGCCGCGATGAAGCGCGTGGAGGCGCTGGCCGGCTGGACGGAGTCGCTGCGTGACACCATCGCCGGCGCGGTGGGTCTGGAGCAGGCGATCCCGGCGTCCGCGCGGGCCGCGGCGCCCGTGCTGCGCCCCCATCTCGACGCCCTCGTCGACCGGTTGCGCGCCCGGACACCGCTGCCCGAGGCGCTCCAGCATCTGGCCGACGAGATCGACGACGCGTCCGCCGACATCATCGTCGCGGCGCTCATCCTCAACGCCCGACTGCGCGGCCCGGGTCTGCGCCAGGTGCTCGGTGCGCTGGCGAAGTCGGCGCGTGAAGAGGTCGACATGCGCCAGCGTGTGATGGCCCAACGCGCCTCCACCCGCCGCTCGGTGCAGATCGTCGTGGCGGTGTCGGTCGCCTTCGTGCTCGGACTGTCCGTGTTCAACCGGGAGTTCGTCGAGCCGTACGGCACCGCGGTCGGCCAGGTCGTCCTCGCCGTCGTCTGCGGCCTGTTCGCCCTCGGCTTCTGGTGGCTGCGCAAGCTGTCGACCATCGAGACGCCCGAACGCTTCCTGATCAAGGACGAGTCGGCGGTCCAGTTCGTCCGTCCTCGCACGCCGTCCCAATCGGCCCAGTCGTCGCCGCAGGAAGAGGGGGTACGCCGATGAGTGACGTCACCATGCCGGTCGTCGTCGGCGCGGTCATCGGCCTCGGTATCTACGTCCTCGTCCGCGCCCTCATGCCGACCAAGCGCAGCGCCGTCTCGCAGGTCGCGCGGATCGACGCGATGCGGGCGCGCGGGACGGCGTACGAGTCTCCGCGCGCCGCCGCCGACAAGGGCCGCCTCGGTTCGCTGCGGGCCGATGTCGGACAGCGCGTCGCCGAGTTCTACCTCCAGCAGGGCTGGGAGCAGCGTTCGCTGCGCGCGGACCTCGCGGTGCTGGACCGCAGCTGGGAGAAGTTCCTGGCGACGAAGGTGCTGCTGGCGACGGCGGGGCTGTTCTTCGGCCCGTTCCTGTTCGCGATCGTGTGGACGCTGGCCCTCGCCGACAGCCCGATCATCCCGGTCTGGCTGGCGCTGCTGTTCGCGGCCCTCTTCTTCTTCCTCCCCGACCTGGAGGTACGGCGGGACGCCGCCGACAAGCGGCGCGACCTGCGGCGCGTGATCGGCGCGTACCTCGACCTCGTGTCGATGAGCCTCGCCGGCGGCCGCGGTCTTCCGGAGGCGCTGATGGCGGCGGCGGACGTGTCGGACGGCTGGGCCAACCAGCGCATCCGCAACGCCCTCGCCGACGCCCGTATCACCGGTATCAGCCAGTGGCAGGCGCTGGGCCAGCTCGGTGAGGAACTGGGTGTGGAGGAGCTGAAGGACCTCTCGGCCTCCCTCGCCCTGGTCGCGGACGACGGCGCCAAGGTCCGCGAATCGCTCGCCTCCCGCGCCGAGACCATGCGGCACCGCGAGATGGCCGAGATCGAGGGCAGCGCGGGCGAGAAGTCGCAGTCGATGCTCGTCGCCCAGCTGCTGCTGTGCGCGGGCTTCCTGGTGTTCCTGATCTACCCGGCAGCCATGCGGGTCTTCCAAGTCTGACGCCGCCTCAACCCTCGAAAGCCTCCCGAAAGGACAACTGACCATGAACGAGCGGAACTTCAGCACGGGGATCCCGGCGGTGGACTTCCTCGTCACCTTCCTCCAGGGCCGTGTGCAGCGTGCCCGCTCCGGCGAACTCGACCGCGGTGCCTCCGCCGTCGAGTGGGTCATCATCTCCGCGGTCGTCGTGGCGATCGTCGGCGTGGTCGCCGCGATCATCAACCGTGCCCTGGAGGGTGGCGCCGAGAAGGTGGAGAACTGCATCAACGGCGCCAACCAGAGCGGCACCTGCTGAGGCTGAAGCAGGAGCGGAAGCAGAGCAGAAGCACAAGCAGGGGAATCGAAGAAGGTACGGGGGTCAGGTGCAGCGCATGCGGGCGTGGGTACGCCGCCGGAGAGAAGCCGCCACGCAGCGCGGCGACTCCGGCATGACCGCGATCGAGTTCGTGCTGCTCACCCCCGTCCTGTTCTTCATGATCTTCGCCACCGTGCAGTTCGCGCTGTACTTCTTCGCCGACCACGTGGCCCAGGCGGCCGCCCAGGCCGGCGCCCGCAAGGCCCGTGCCACGGCACACGACGAGCCGGGCGCGTGGCGGGGCAAGGCGCGGGACGTGGTGGACGACTACATCGCCCAGCTCGGCCCGAGCCTGGTGCTGTCGCCCAACGTGGAGATGGTCCAGCCGGAACAGAACACGGTGGGTGTGGAGATCACGGCGCGGGTCCCGTCGGTGTTCCCCGGACTGGACATGACGGTGCACGCGCAGTCGGTCGGCCCGGTGGAGCGGTTCGTGAGGGAGAACGAGAACTAGCGATGCGCTTCTCTCTCACGTCCTTGAAGCGTCGCACGGCCGACGACGACCGGGGCCTGTCGGCCATCGAGGTCGTGATCCTCGCCCCGGTGATGATCCTCTTCATCCTCGTCCTGGTGGCCTTCGGGCAGATGGTCGAGGGCCGCGGGGCCATCGACGGCGCCGCGCGGGACGCCGCCCGTTCCGGCTCCCTCCAGTGGGACGTCGGCAACGCCATGGCGGAGGCCCGCAAGGCGGCCGAGGCCGATCTGACGGACGTCTGCGTCGGACCGGTGACCGTGGACAAGACCAGCGCGGGCTTCGCCGAAGCCGACCTCTTCACGGTTCAGGTCAGCTGCGAGGTGAAGGGTCTGGCCATGCTGGGCCTGGACATCAAGACCACGATGTCGGGTTCCTTCACGGCCCCGCTCGACCCGTTCAAGAGGAAGGCGGGATGAGGCAGTTGAGAGTCCCTGCCGCGATGGCCCACTGGCTGGGGTCCCGCCGCGCCCACCTCGACGACCGCGGCTCGGGCGCCGGCGCGGTCATCATCTTCGCCCTCGTCTTCATCTCCCTCTCCGCCTTCGTGATCGACGGCGGCCTGTCCATCTCCAAACGGGAACGCGCGGCGGACATCGCCGAACAGGCGGCCCGTTACGCGGCCCAGGACATCGACACCGAGGCCCTCTACGAGAACGAGGGCGGCGCCGCCCCCATCAACTACGAGAACTGCGACGCCCGCGTGAAGGCCTTCGCCCGCGAGATGGACATGTCCGGCGCGGACATCGCCGGAACGCACTGTGTCGCGGCGGATGTCGACCAGGTCGAGGTCGAGGTCCAGTTGACGTACTCGCCCGTGTTCACCGGGATGTTCTACGGCGGGGACGTGGTCGTGCATGGACAGGCGGTCGCGGAGAACGAGGTCGGATAGCGGGTCGGCCTCGGCCTCACGGCGGTGCGGGTGCGGCGCAGGTGCGGGTGCCGCCTACTTCTTGCCGTGCCCTGTGTCGCCGTGCGGGCCGCCGCAGTCGTCTCCGGGAGGAGTGGGGGCCGGGGGCGGGGGCGTGGTCGGTTCGGGCTGGGGCTCAGCCGGAGTGGACGGGTCCGGGTCCGGGGCCGGAGTCGGGGCCGGGGCCGGTTCGTTGCCGCCCGGCTCCTCCGGAGCAGGCGCGGGGTCGTCAACCGGCGTGGGGGCGACGGGAGTCGAGGGTTCCGGGTCCGGTGTGGGCTCGGGCGCGGGTGTGCTCGGCGGTTCCGGTGCCTTCGGTGAGTCGTCGACAGGGGCAGCCGGAGCGTTCCCGCCGGGCTCCTCCGGTGCGGGCTCGGCCGGCGGCGCCGACGACGTCGTACCGCCCGTCGCCTCCTCCTCGCCCGAACCCGGCCCACTGCCACGGGAGTCGGCCCTGACCGTCACGACCCCCGCCGCACCGCCCCCGCCGGCGACGGCAACCGCACCCGTGTCCCGCGCGGCCCCCGCCCCCTCCGGCGTGCGACCGTCACCACCGGCCGCCGGCTCGTCGACCGGCTCCTCCACCGGCGCCTGAGCCGCAGGCGCCTGCGCGACGGGCGTCCGCTGGGCGGGAACCGGCCCGGAGGCGACGGGCCCGAGCACGAGGAACACCGCGGCGGCACCCACGACCACCGCCCCCGCGGCGGCCGCGGCCTTCGACCCTCCGACGGAGGCGTGCCGCACTCCGTCGAGGAGCCCAGCACCCCCGCTGCTGAAGGCGGTTGCGGTCCCCGTGAACCCCAGCAGGAACTTCCCGGCGCCACCCCCGACCGCGAACACGAGCAGCGCGGGTCCGACCATCGCGGGCAGCCGATCGTTCGCGCTCATCAGCGCGGCCAGCCGTGCGCGGCAGTCGTCGCACGCGTCCACGTGCCCGAGCAGCCGCTCGGACTGCCGGGCGGAGGCGGCGCCGCGCACATACGCGGGCATCCGGGCCCAGTGCACCTGGCACGCGGGGTCCTCGGGTGCCCCGGTCTGCTCCTTGAGGAACGCCTGCCGCATGCCCTCCCGGGCCCGGTGGAGCAGTACGGCGGTGGCGCCCTCCTTGGTGCCGAGCTGCGGCCCGATCGCCGCGAGCGGCTGGCCCTCCGCCTCGGCCAGCCACAGCGCCTTGACCCACCGTTCGGGCAGCTGCCCCAGGACCCGCACCACCATGTCGACGGAGGACACCTGCTCGGCCGGATCGTCCCCGTGCCGCCCCACCTCGGCCTGTTCGCCGGCGGCGGCCTGCGGATCCTGCGGAGTCTCGCGTACGACACTCCCCGCGGCGCTCGCCAGGCGGCGCAACGTTGTCATCAGGTACGCCGGCACGTTGTCGATCTCGTGCCCCGCGGCCAGCCGCCGCCAGACCCTGAAGTGCGCCTCGGCGACGAGGTCTTCGGCGGTGTGCGCGTTCCGGGTGAGGGAGCGGGCGTACGCGACGAGACGCGGCTGCTGCTCCTCGTAGATCCGCGCGTACTCGGCGGCGGGGACGGCGGGTACAGCGGGTGCAGCGGGGACGGCGGTGGAAACGTCGGACATGGCGTAACGCTCCGGGGGGCCTGCTGATGGCGGGAACGGGGTTTGTACGCCTAGATGTCAAAAGTTTCAAGCAAAGTTTCAAGCGTCACATAATGTGACACACGTCACTCAGGTAACGGCGTAATGGGACGGCCCGGACGTGCTCATACAGATGGATCGGCCAACCGGCCACCGGCCCGACCGGCCACACCCGCCCCGGAGATCGCCCATGTACTTCGCCCTGGAACAGCCCACCGGCGCCCATCTGCTCACCGCCGACGACGAGGAACTGTCCGTCCCCGTCACCCTTCGCTACGCCTCGGACGACCCCCTGGCCGTGCACTTCATATTCCCGGCCTGGATCTCGCTCGACGAGGAGGAGGTGATCTGGACCTTCGCCCGCGGCCTGCTGGAGGAGGGCCTCGGCCACCCGTCGGGGCTGGGCAACGTCCACGTCCGCCCGTTCGGCCCGTCCCGCACGGCCGTTGAGTTCCGCGCCCCGGAGGGCGCAGCGGTCGTCCTCTTCGAGACGACGTCCCTCTACCGCTTCCTGCTCCGCTCGTACGAGGTGACGGAGCCCGGCGGCGAACCGGTGGGCCACGCCCTGGACCAGGGGCTGGCGTCGCTGCTGGGCGGCGTATGAGGGGGCGGAGGATGAGTGGAGGGCGTACGAGTGGAGGGCGTAAGAGTGGGTGGTGGCGGGCCTACTTCTTGGGCCGTTTGTCCTCGGTCGTCATCTTCTCGTTGATCTGCTTGGCCAGCTCGTCGTCCAGCTTCTTGAACTCCCGCACCACCGCGTCCGACATGCTCGCGAGCGCGTCGAGCTGCTGCGTGATGTCCTCGCGCCCGTCCTCCCAGTTGGACTCGAAGTCGTCGAGGGCGTCGTTGACGCTGCCGTCGCCGATGTCGTCCTTGTACTGGTCGAAGAGCTTCTTGGTGTGGTTGAGCCGCGTCTTGATCGACCGCAGCCGGCGACCGTAGTCCTCCAGCTCGCTCAGCGGGAGTGAGAGGTCGCTCTTGCCGCCCTGGCCCATATGTGACTCCCCCCGGTCTCGTAGTCTGACGTGAACGTTACAACGGAAGGTCGACGTCATGGCCCGCTACATGGAGGCGCTCACGATCGAGCGCGGGGGTTTCCGGATCAAGGTCCCGGAGTCGTGGTGGGAGTTCGACGTGCGACCCGAGTCCCGGGACGACTCGATCCGGCGGATGGTGAACGAGCGGGTCGCCCAGCGCCCGGAACTGGCCCAGCACCGGGACGTCTACACGGACTTCCTCCGCAAGGCCGCCGCCGACGCCTGGAAGTCGGGTGCCCTGTACTGCGGCTGCATGGCGGAGAGCTTCGGCGGCGACACCCCGATCACGGGCTCGGTGACGGTGTCGCTGGTCGGCGGTCGCGACGAGCGGGGCGAGCCGTTGTCGAACGACCCGTCCGTCATCGCGGGCCAACTCGCCGTGAAGGAAGCCAAGAAGGACGGCGACTCCTGGCGCAAGGTGACCACGGTCGACATCCCGGGCGTGGGGACCGCGGCACGGACGTACGGCATCGAGGACATCGCCGTCCCCGACGACGCGCTCAACCGGACCATCCGGGCGGTGCTGATGCAGACGTACATCCCTGTTCCCGGGCAGGAGGGCAAGGTCGCGCTGGTGGCGGGCAGCAGCCAGGTGCTGGACCTCGCGGACTCGTTCTTCGACATCTTCGACGCGATCACTTCTACGTTCCGGTTCACGGGCTGACGGTCGCGGGGACGGCGGCGGGGACCGCGACGGGGACGGTGACGGGGACGGTGACGGCGGCGGGGGTTTCGGAGAAGGGGCCGGCGTACGACGTGTTCGGCCCCGTGTGGGCGGTGCTGGACCTGGGGGCCGCGGCGGGGGCGGAGTCGCTGACGGAGTTTGTGGCGGCACGCCGGGAGGAACTGGACGGGCTGCTCGGTGTCGTACGACGACTCGGGGACTTCTCCCCGGAGTTGATGCAGATCTTCGAACGGCAGGGCGGCTGGGCCGACGGGCGCCATGAAGTAACGGCCGAGTTCTTGATGCTGCACTCGGGGTGCATCGAGGAGTACCCACCGAACGTCGACGACCCCGCGGTGCTGCGGCGGATGGTGAGCATGGGCGGGGACCTGCAACTGACCAAGCTGGTGGACGGGTTGGTGGGTGCGGGGGCGGCGCGTGGCGTGGCTGCCGAGTCGGGTGCGCCGCTGGTCGTGGCGGCTGTACGGGCGGCGGCTGCACTGCTGGGTGTCGATGGCGGACCGGCGGCGCGGGACGCGTTCCGGATGTGGCGGGTGGTGTACCTCCCGGGGGTGCTGGTGCCGGATTCCCCGACGCCGCAGGCCGCGAAGGAGTGCCTCAGGGCATACGCCCGCGCACTGGAAGTGGCGGTGGCCGCATGACGCCGAGGAAGTGGGACTGGGAGACCGGCGAAGGCCTCCTCGGCATGGACGACCCCGCCGAGGTGGACGCCGCGCTCGACCGCCGCGACGACAGACTCGGCGCGGCGGTGATCGGCCTCGCCCTCAACTGCCCGCCGGAAGTGGTGTCCCCGAGGATCATCCGGGCCCTGGAGCTGCTGCCGGGCCCGGGCCGTGACTTCCCGTTCACGGCGACCGCCCACCTGGCCCGCCTGGACGGCCGACTGACTCCGGAGCTGTACGCGGCACTGCGCGCGGAGGGCCGCGGGGGCGCCGCCGACCATGCCATCGACGACACGGTGACGTTCGTACCCTTTCGGGACCTACCGATGTGGTTCAAGTGGCAGCGGGTGTACCTGAGGATGTGGGACAAGCTGGAGACGTGGCGGCTGAACGTCACGTGGGCCGCAGAGGACTTGGGAAATTCCCTGCGCCGACGCCCCGGGGGAGGCTCGGGTGAGTGAAGGGCGCGAACGGTGTCGGACATGTGGGGGACGATGAGGCCCGTGCCGACCCACGTGTACCGCGTCACCAAGTACAACCCCGCTGACCGCGACGGTCATGGCCACTACACCGGTCCCGAGGACACCGTCAGCGACCACGGCGAGGTAGAGGCGGCACGCACCCGCGAGCTCGGCCTGTTCCCCGAGCGCCTGGACGCCTCCCCGTACGCCTTCGAGACCGAGGAGGAGGACCAGGCCGTCGAGCGGCCTGGCGACGATGACTTCTGGGCCGACCTGCACAGGACAGTCACCGACGGCCACGCGGGGATCCTGGAGGAGACGTACCTCGAAGGCGCCTCACGATGGCACCACCTCTCCACCGACACCCTCTTCTCGCTTCGAGCCGCACTGGCCCCCAGGGCCCGTCTCGCTGTCTGGCCGCCCTTGTCCACCGACATGACGCCGTCCTGAGTGCCCTGCCGTCCGACGGCCTCGTCGAAGGCGTATGGCAGGACGACGACGGCATCATCCACAGCGCCATCGCCGACGAGGACGAGTTCCCGCAACTGGCCGCCCGGTTCTCCAACGCCCATGCCGCCGCGCTCCTGTCCGTAGAGGTGAGCGCCATCGGTCAGACCGAGCTTCACCTCGAACGACCGTGACCTGTAAGTTCGCGTGTGCACATAGCTGTTGTTAGTGATGCACACGTGACGGGGGTCGCACATGGCGGGGCATCGGCCGACGGATTGGCATGTCCTGGACTTGGACAAGGATCCGACGCCGGGTGATCCGGACCGGGTGCGGAAGCTGGCCAAGACGCTGCATGACTTCGCGGACGATGTCTCCGACGCGCTGCGGCTCATCAAGGGCATGTCGGATGAGAACACCCTGCTGGAGTGGGCGGGCAAGTCGGCGGAGGTGTTCAAGGAGGAGTTCGGCGGGGTTCCGAAGAACCTGAAGAAGCTGAAGAAGTCCTACGACCTGTGCGGGGATGCGCTGGCGGACTTCTGGCCGGAGCTGGAGCGCGCTCAGGCCCTGGCCGACCGGGCGCTGGCCAAGGCGCGGGAGGCCCAGGCCGATCTCTCCTCCGCCAACTCCCGTCTCTCCTCGGCCGATTCATGGGTGACCCGGGCGAACAAGGAAGCCGACAAGTACAAGGACGATCCCACCGGCAGCAAGTCCAGCGCCGACAAGCCGGATGAGGCGAAGGTCCGTGCCGCGACCCGGGATGCCCAGCACGCGCAGTCCGCCCAGACCCGGGCGCAGTCGGACGTCGACAGTGCCCAGGATGCCCTCGACGCGGCGAAGAAGATGGCCGCGGATGCCCGCAAGATGCGTGAGGACGCGGCCCGGGACGCGAAGACGAAGATCGACGAGGCCTCCGATGCCGGTATCCAGAACCGCTCCTGGTGGGAGGAGGTCGGCGACTGGTTCACCGACAACTGGGACAACATCGTCGCCGCCTGCAAGATCGTCGTCGCGGTCGTGGGCATCGTCGCGATGATCATCGGTGGGCCGATCCTGGGTGCGATCGTGTTGATCGCCGCGGTCGTGGTGCTCGCGGACACGCTCTACAAATACTCCAAGGGCCAAGCCTCCCTGTGGGACGTCGGGTTCGCGGCGCTGGACTGCATACCCGGTATGAAGGGCCTGACCACGCTCGGCGGCCTCGCGAAGGGCATGAAGTCGCTCGGCAAGGGCGGCCTCAAGGCCATGGCCAAGGGGCTGGGGAAGAAGGGTCTTCGCAAGGAGGCGGACAACGCCGCCGCGAAGGGCAAGCAGGCCAAGGGGCGCTGCAAGAACGGCGACCCCATCGACATGGTCTCCGGCGAGATGCTCATGGAGGAGACCGACCTCGACCTGCCCGGACTGCTCCCGCTGGTGCTCCGGCGTACGCATCTCTCCACGTACCAGTGGGGCCGCTTCTTCGGTACGTCATGGTCCTCCACCCTCGACGAACGGCTCGAACTGGACGACGAGGGCGCCGTCTTCGCCACCGAGGACGGCATGCTCCTCTTCTACCCGGTGCCCCGGCCGGGTGCCTCGGTCCTGCCGTTGGAGGGGCCGCGCTGGACTCTGGACTGGGACGGCGTGGCGGGGGCACCCCTGCGTATCACCGATCCGTTCAGCGGCGTCACACGCCACTTCTCCCCGCCCGGAACTCCGGCGGCGGCCGACGAGGTGTTCACCCTCCACCTCGCCGCCCTCACGGACCGCAACGGCAACCGGGTCGACATCGACCGCACCACCGACGGGCTGCCCACCGCGGTACGCGACTCGGGCGGCCGGCACGTGCACGTGGACACCGACGGGACGCGCGTCACCGGGCTGCGGCTGCACAACCCGGAGGACGGACCCGACGGCACGCTCGTGAGGCGCTTCGCCTACAGCCCCGAGGGCGACCTCACCGAGGTCTACAACTCCAGCGGCCTGCCGCTGCGGATCACGTACGACGACCGCGCGCGCATCACCTCATGGACCGACCGGAACGGATACGCGTACCGCTTCACGTACGACGCTCTCGACCGCTGTGTCGCGGGCGAGGGCGCTGACGGACGCCTGTCCTGCACCATCGCGTACGACACCGATGCGAGGGAGACCCGTTACACGGACTCGCTCGGCAACACGACGACGTACCGCCACAACGCCTCGTACCAACTCGTCTCCGTCACCGACCCGCTCGGTCACACCACCCACTCCGAGTGGGACCGCCATGACCGGCTGGTCTCCCGCACGGATCCCCGTGGCCGGACCACCCACTACGCGTACGACGAACTGGGCGCGCCGGTCTCCGTCACCCACCCCGACGGCAGGCGGGAGTCCGCGGAGAACAACGCCTTCGGGCAGCCCGTGTCGGTCGTCCAGGCCGATGACCATGTCTGGCACATGGAGTACGACACCCGGGGCAACCTGACCGCCGAGACCGACCCCACCGGTGCCCGGATCGGCTACCGGTACGCGGACAACGGCGCGCTCGCCGCGATCACCGACGCCGCCGGCCGTACCGCCGCGCTGGCGACCGACGCGGCGGGCATGCCGGTGGCGTCCACCGACGCCGAGGGCTGGACCACCCGGTACGAGCGCGACGCGTTCGGCAGGGTCGTCACGCAGGCCGACCCGGACGGGTCCGTCACCCGGCTGAGCTGGACACCGGACGGCCGTCCGGCACAACGCGTCCTGCCGGACGGCACGGTGGAACGACGTGCGTACGACGCCGAGGGCAACCTCGTCGAACACACCGACTCCCAGGGCCGGGTGACCCGCTTCGAGTACGGCGGATTCGACCTCCTCGCCGCCCGCACCGAACCCGACGGCTCCCGTCTGGAGTTCGCCTACGACAGCGAGTTGCGCGTCACGTCGGTCGTCAACCAGCAGGGATCCGCCTGGAGTTACTTCTACGACGAGGCAGGACGGCTCGTCCGGGAGCGGGACTTCGGCGGCCGCACCCAGAGCTACCGGTTCGACGCGGCCGGCCGCCTCGTGGGACAGACCAATGGCGCGAGCGAGTTCATCGACTACGTACGCGACGACTTCGGCCAGGTCACGGAGCAGCGGACGCCGACCGGCGTCACCCGGTACGAGTACGACGCCATCGGCCATGTCCGCCGCGTCGTCGGCGAGCGCGCGGAACTGACCTACGAGCGCGACGCCCGCGGCCGGATCCTCGCCGAGACCTGCAACGGGGCCACCGTACGATCCGCCTACGACGTGCTCGGCAGGCGCATCCGGCGCGTCACCCCGTCGAACGCCGAGAGCACCTGGGAGTACGACGGCCGCGACCGGCCGGTGCTGCTGCGGACGGCGGGCAGAACCGTCACGTTCGCGTACGACGGGGCGGGACGCGAGACCGAGCGCCGCGTGGGTGGCATCGCGCTGAGCCAGACCTGGGACGCCAACGGGAGGCTGAGTACGCAGACCCTGACCACGGGCGGCGTGGACGGCGGTCCGTTCGCGGCGGACGGGCGGCAGCGCATCCAGCATCGCGCCTACCGCTATCGGTCGGACGGAACCGTCGCCGCGGTCAGCGATCTCCTCGCGGGCGACCGCCTGATCGACGGCGACGGCCTCGGACGGGTCACCGGAGTGCGTGCGGCGACGTGGTCGGAGCGGTACGCCTACGACGCTGCGGGCAACCTCACCGAGGGCGAGTGGCTGAACGCGGCCCCGGCGCACTCCGCACCGCAGTCCGTACCGGCCCCCGCGTCGGACACCGTCCGCCGGGCCGGGGACATCAGCTACGAGTACGACGCCCAGGGCCGGGTGGTGACCAGGCGGAAGAAGCGTCTGTCCCGCAGGCCGGACGTGTGGCAGTACCGCTGGGACGGCGAGGACCGCCTGGTCGGGGTGACGACGCCCGACGGTACTCGATGGGCCTACGAGTACGACCCGTTCGGCCGGCGGATCGCCAAGCGGCGGCTCGCCGCGGACGGCGTGACCGTGGTCGAGGAGGTGACGTTCGTCTGGGACCGGTTCGTCCTGGCCGAACAGATCACCAGGGTGGGCGACTCCGCGCCGACGTGCACGGTCTGGGACTGGGAGCAGGACCGCTTCAGCCCGGTCACCCAGGTCGAGCGAGTGGCGTCGCCGGACCTCCCCCAGGAATGGGTGGACGACCGCTTCTACTCCATCGTCACCGACCTGGTGGGCACGCCCACCGAGATGGTCACGGAGCCGGGCGAGGTGGCCTGGCGGGCACGGAACACGGTGTGGGGCGCCCCGCTCGACGTCCCCGGTCAGGACGACGCGTACTGCCCGCTTCGGTTCCCCGGCCAGTACCACGACCCCGAGACGGCGCTCAACTACAACTACCAGCGCCACTACGACCCGGAGACAGGCCGGTACGCGTCCCTGGACCCCCTCGGCCTGGCGCCGGGCCCCAACCCGCGTGTGTACGTACGCAACCCCTTCACGGCCATCGACCCCTTCGGCCTCTCACCCTCCTGCGACCAGGAGGCACTCGACGGCGCCAGGTGGCGGGCCGACCTCGAACAGGGCCGGCCCGGAGCGAGCAAGCAGACCAGGCCGACGAGCTCCGCGGGGCTCACGGTGCCGGGGCAGGGCACCTTCACCGGTGCGAGCATCAAGGGCGGCGGCAACCACCCCAACCTCCACCCCGATGTGCAGGCCGCCTACGACCGGGTCCCGCACGACATCCGCCCGACGGGCAACCAGCACAGCCGATGCGGTGAGGCGGAGGCCCTCTCGTCGGCCCTGCATGCCGGGGCCGACCTGCGAGGTAGTGTCATGGCCTCCGTGGACGTGCGCGCAGCGGGCAACCCCAAGCACGGCGCGCCCAAGGCGCCCTGCCCCTCCTGCCAGCATGTACTTGATCAACTCGGTATCAGGGCGGTGACGTAGACATGAGCGGGGAGACCGTGCGGCGGTGGTCGTCGGAGACGGACGGTGTGCTGCGACGGGCGGGCTGGCAGCAGGGGCGCTCGGTGGCGACGGAGACGTGGGAGGCGATTCTGCGTGAGCGGGGTTCCTTCGTCCTCCACGAGGCCGCTCGCCGATTCCTCGCCGAATTCGGCGGGTTGGTGACCTACGGCTGGCCGGCGGACTCGGCGGTGACGCAGTCGGCGGTCCGGTTCGACCCGCTCGCGGCGGAGTGGGACCAGGAGACGTTCGCCAGGCTGAGCGAGAAGGCCGGGACGCCGTTGTGCCCGGTCGGCCGGGCGGACAGCGGGAACAGTTACCTGGGTGTGGCGGAGAACGGGGCCCTGTACCTGGCCAGGGAGGACGTGGAGCAGCTGGCCGACTCCGCGGACCGGGGGCTGGAGGTGCTCGTACGGTCGCAGGCGACTATGGCGGACCTCTGGACGCCGGGGACGCCAAGTGGCTCGCACGCGTTCTGGGATCGCGTGGTGACGGTGTCTGCCGGTGGTGACGAGGGTGGGCGCTGGCCCGAGGAGACCGACCGTGTGCTGCGTGCGGCCGGGTGGTATCCGGGGCGGTCCGTCCCTACCGCGACCTGGGAGAGCGTGCTGCTCCTGCACGGGGAGTTCGAGATCCACGAGGCCGCGCGACGGTTTCTCGCCGAGTTCGGTGGTGTCGGGGTCCCGTTCAGGGAGCCGTGGGACTCGATGCCCTGGGGCGAGTTCCGGCTGGATCCGCTGATGGCTCTCTGGGACGACGAGATCTTCGACGACCTCAGTGAGCAGGCCGGGACGTATCTCTACCCGGTCGGCATGGTCGACCGCCGGAACCAGTACCTGGGGATCGCGGAGACCGGTGAGGTGTACGTCGGCATGGACTCCGTCGCACTTCTGGCGCCGACGCCGGACGAGGCGATGCAGAGGCTCACGAGGAGAGTTCGGGAGTCTTGAGGCTCTTGAGGCTCTTGAGGAACGTGGCGAAGACGGGGGGCGGGAAGGCGAGGGTGCCGTGGGTCGGGTTCTTGGAGTCGCGTATCGCTATGAGGGTGCGCAGGTCCGCTGTCTCTACGCACTCGTTGCCCTCCCCGCCGCCTGAGTAGGACGACTTGCGCCACTGAGCGGGGGTGGTCATGGCTTGGTCCTCACAGTTCCCTGGCCGTCTGGTGGATGAGGTCACGTGACCGCTCGGGGTCGAGGAGGGTGCAGAGATGACTCCGCGCATTCTCGAGTGGCGCGGAATCGAGGTCCCGGATTCGGTTCGTGACCGGGTACAGGCATGTTCCGACCGAGGCCAGCTTGAACTCTGGGCCCAGCGCGCGGTCCACGCGACGCAGGCGGAGGATCTGTTCGTCGGCAGTGCGGGCTGACTGCCAGGATCTCCCGCATGGGCCCCATCCTCACTGAGCGGCGATCACCATGGGTCGTCTTCGCGCGTTCTGACGACCCTTGGGTGTACGTCGAGACAGCCACGCTCCAGAAGCTGGGAGGCCGTGTCTTCCGCTTGGACGGTCGGGAACTGTCGGAGCCGGCCGCGCTGTTCGCCGTGTTCGCGCGGGAGTTGGGCTTCCCGGGGTACTTCGGGCACAACTGGGACGCCCTCGTGGAGTGTCTGCACGACCGGCATGACACGGCTGACCAAGTTGTTCTCATCGAGCACGCCGATGGGCTGCTCGGTGCCGACTTTCTCGGTGTCTTCGTCTCCGTGCTCTGCCAGGCGGCCTGGCGGGCGAATCTGCAGCTCGACGCCGATGGGGTGCAGGACCCGGACTGGACGGCGTTCGCGCTGCACTTCGTGTTCGTACTCGACGACACCCTGCCTGCCGACTTCGGCGAGGCCGTCGCCGGGGGGATGGACGTGGAGGTGTCTCAGGGAGAGGGCCGGCTCGCGGTGACCCTCTCCCGGGAGGACTGGCCGGAGGGTTAGGGGGAGAGGGTCAGCGGGAGTCGACGTGTTGGAAGTCGACGGCCGTGATCCGGGCGGCCTTCGGCGTCAGTTCGGCCACGCCCTGGCCCTGGAACTCGTCGGTGATCACGGCGCCCCGGGTGGCGCCGAGGGCGGCCTGCTCATCGCTCGGCACGAGTGAGGCGTTGGAGCGGTAGGCGGGCTTCAGCAGGGTTTCCTGGGTGTGCGAGGCGGCGAACAGGGCGAGGATGCCGCCGTCCGCGGTCCGCAGCGCGTACACGCTGGGGTCGGCCGGGGGCTTGGTGAAGAACTTCTCGGTGGCGGCGCCGTCGGCCCCGCCCTCGGTGCTGCTCTTCTTGTAGGTCTTGAGGGCGTTCTTGACCGGCTCCGTGGAGGCGAGGCTCTTGCCTTCCTTCGTGCCGCCGGTCGCGAGAAGGTCCTCGTAGGCGGTGGCCACGTCGGACGGGGCGAGCTTGCCGACCTTCGTGTCGGCGCTGACGGCCTGGGCCAGGCCGCCCTGACCGACGGCGAGTTCCGGGAACGGTTCGCCGCTGTCGGCCCACAGGGACAGCACCATCTTGTACGTCCCGTCCACCTTGTCGAAGACCAGCAGTACGGAACTCTTCGCGTTCTCGCTGGAGCTGGCCCGGACGGCGAACCAGTCGCCGGTTCCCTTCTCCGGGATCACGTACTGGCGGTCCTGGTAGGAGAAGGGCTTGCCGTAGGCCTTCCGGTCCTTCGCCGAGAAGGTCGGGACGAGGGTGTAGGTCGCCTTGTCCATCGCGTAGACCTGGCCGCCCTCGACCGTACCCAGGAGCTTCTCGTCCAGAGCCGCGTTGGCCTTGTTGTTGACCTTCTCGTACTTGTCCATCACCGCGGCGGCGGCCTTCTCGGTCACCACGCCCTGGGGTGCGGCGCTCGCGGACCCCTCACCGTTCGCGCCGTCGGACGCCTTGCCTCCGCCGCAGGCGGTGAGGGTGAGCGCCGTGGCCATGCCGAGCGCGGTTGCGGTCAGGCGGCGTCCGTACGGGGGGCGGGGGCGGGACGTCATCAGGGCTCTCTCTTCTCTTGTGATGGTGGTGAGTCGGCGGTGCGGGCCCGGGCGCGCGTGTCAGCGGTTGATCGCCTGGATCTCCTGGACGGTCATGTCCTGCGTCGTCTCGAACGTCCCGTCGGGGAGGTCGCCGCCGGTGCCGTCCGAGCCCTCCCAGGTGATCTGCCAGGTCACGGAGGCCGACAGGTGGTACGGCGTGCCGTTGGTGGCCTTCAGGTAACGGATGCCGCAGGGCGGCGTCTTCTCGGCGTCGCCCTTCGCGTACGGCGTTCCGATCGAGCCGTCGTCGTTGATCGTGCAGTCGCCGGAGGCGGGGTACGTCTCCGCGTCCTCCGTACCGGGGGCCAGATGCAGGGCGACCGGCTTGGCCGTCGTCTCCGCCCACAGGCCTGTGTTCGGGAGTTCGGCGCGGACCTTGACGTCCTGGAAGGTGCCCTTGTCGAGCCAGACCCAAGTGGGCAGGTTCACCGTGGACTTGGTGGCGGGCTTCAGCTCGATCGCGGTGTCGGGGACCTCGATCTTGTCGTAGGCGTAGTCGGCCAGCGTCTCCGGGGTGGGCGCGTGGGCGATCTTCGGGATCTGGCCCGCGGGCTGCCAGAACATGACGCGGGTGCAGTCCCAGGAGTCCGGGTCGGAGATGTCCGGGGCGACGCTGCGCCAGAAGTAGCCGTCCTGGCCGAGGTTGTAGTTCTTGTACCCCTCGACGGTGGCGCCGTCCTCGAAGTAGTTGATCGTGGACTTCTCGTCCCGGTAATAGTCCGTCCAGAGCTCTTTTCCGGCCCAGTACTCGTGGATCCCGACGTCACCGACCCCGTTGGTCTCCGAGAAGTCCTTCAGTGTCGCGGGCGTGAAGACCGGCTCGTACCAGCACGCCGGGGGCTTCCAGTCGGCGTCCACGGAGGCGACGGCGCCGCGCTTGCCGCCGGTGGGGCCGCTGATCTGGGTGACCTTGATCCGGGACTGGCCGGCGGAGGCCAGCAGGGTCTTCCCGTCGGCGCCGCCCTGCGTGGTGTCATGGCCGCCGGGCACGGGCTTTCCGGCGTACGCGGTGCCCGTGGTCCAGACGAGAGCCCCCGTGGTGAGGGCCAGGATCCAGCTCGCCCGTCGTGAGGGGATCACTCCTGGCATTCCGTCGCCTTCTCCGTGACGGTGATCTGCTGGGCACGCCACACCGGCGAGCCCTTCGCGGACGCCATGACGATGCTGAACTTGAGGAAATCGTCCGGGCTTTCCTCGGTGCGCAGGACCTTTCCGCTCTTCACTTCCTTGCCGTACACCTTGGAGGCGTCCTCGCAGAAGGCGACGGTCACGAGCTTCACCTTGTCCGAGTCACCGGCCGCGCTGGTCTCCGCGCGGTAGTAGCGGTCCTGGCCGGTGAGCGTCCAGCCGCCCTTCACGTACTCCTTGATCTGGGAGTTCGCGTACCGGGCCGCGTCCCCGGCGGAGTAGTACTGATAGGCGGGGTCGTCGGGGGCCTGCTGGGTGATGCCGTGGTTCAGCGCGCGGATGTAGTTCTCCGCGTCCGCGAGTGCCGCCGCGTTGCCCGCGTCCGACGGCTTCTCGAAGTCGAAGACCAGGTCCAGGTCCTTGGGGAGGCTCACATCAGGTCTGTCCGCCGCGGGCGACGCCGAGGCGGAACCCGAAGCCGAAGGACTCCCCGAAGCCGTGTCCGCCCCCTTGATGTCGTCAGACGACGAGTCGTCACCCCCACCGCACCCGGCGAGCAGAAGCGCCGCCGACATGGCGAACGCGGCGGCAGTGACAGGCAGGGCGCGGCGGGCCACGATGGATCTCCCCCGGAGGTCGGCGTGTGCAACGGGGAACGAAGTTATCAGGGGCAGGTAAGGGGCCTTTAACTGCCTGCGGGGGGTTGTGTGGGGAGCGTGAGGGTATCGCGTGGCGATTGCGAACGCCGTTGTTCATGGAGGGCTGCAGTGTGGGCAACTCCGGCATTTCTGGCGGGTCGTGAGGAATTGATCTGAGGTTGTCCACAGGCCCCTGCCCGACCTTCGACGGCGTATCTAAGATCTCTGTAGGCTCAGCACACTCCTCAGGACACCCCTCAGGACACCCTCACTCACTCCGTCACCCACTCCCTCCACACACCACCCAGGACACCCGCCATGGCACGACGCCGCAGTTCAAGCTCGTCAAGCTCGACGGGAAACACGACCGCCACGACCGCCGCCACGACCGCCGCCACGACCGCCGCCACGACCGCCTCCGCGACCCCGAGGAACCGCACCCCGCAGGCCGTGCGGATCCGGCGGCGTTCGTTCGGCGACTTCGTCAAGGCGTTCCTCGCGTTCGTCGCGCTGCTCGTGCTGGTGGTCGGAGTGCCGGGGGCGCTCGCCGTCACGGTCGGATGGCCGTTGCCGAACGGGGTGCCGAGCCTCGACTGGCTGCAGGAGCCGATCACCACCGGCACCTTCCTCCACATCCTCACCGTCATCGTCTGGCTCGCCTGGGCGCAGTTCACCGCCTGCGTGCTCGTGGAGATAAAGGCCGCCGTCTCCGGAGTCGGCGTCCCCGGCCGCGTCCCCGGCGCCGGTCCGAGCCAGGTCCTCGCCCGGCAGCTGGTCGCCGCGCTGCTCCTCGTCGGTGCCACCGCCGCCAGCCTCACCCCGGGCCTGTCCCAGCTGGGGCACGCCTTCGACGAGAACCAGCGCGGAACCGTCGCCGCCGCCCAGCAGACCCCCGGCGGCGGGCTCTTCGCCCAGCAGCAGGAGCAGGCGGCCAGCACCGCCGCCGCCCTTGCCGAGCAGGCGGCCGACGCCGCCTCCCACGCCGAGGCCCAAGGGGGTTCCTCGAAGGCCGACGACACGAAGTACTACCGGATCCAGCCGCCCGAGGGCCGTCACCACGACTCGCTGTGGGAGATCGCCGAGCGGCACCTCGGTGACGGACGCCGGTACAAGGAGATCTTCGACCTCAACAAGGACCGCGTGCAGCCGGACGGCTCCAAGCTGTCCGAGGCGAGCCTGATCCGGCCCGGCTGGATCATGGAGATGCCGGGCGACGCGCGCGGTGGGGATCTCGTCGAGATGCCCGAGGCGGGTGGCTCCGCCGCCCAGCAGCAGCTGCACGACTACGCCAAGGCCGGCGGCGACCAGGCCGGCGGGGGCGGCGGTCACGCCCAGGGCGGCGATCACGCACAGGGCGGTGGAGCGCAGGGCGGCGCCGCCCAGGTCTCCCTCCCCGACCAGCGCCCCGCCCCCGACCAGCAGACCGGCGGCCACCAGGAGCACCAGCAGCACGCCACCGGAACCTCGGCCGCGTCCGACGCCTTCGGCCTCCCGCAGGCCCTCATCGGCGCCCCCCTTCTCGCCGCCGGTCTCCTCGGCGCCCTCGGCCGCCGTCGCCGGCAGGCCCTGTGGCAGTCGGCGTTCGGTGCCGTCGGCGGCCGGCGCGGCATGGAGCCGCCCACGCCGACCGGCGACGCCGCCGATGCGCAGGACGCGCTGCTCGTGGGCGCCGACCCCGAGGGCGTACGACTGCTGGACCGGTCCCTGCGCGGACTCGCCGCCTCGCTCGCCGCCGAGTCGCGGCCGCTGCCCACCGTCTACGCCACCTGGCTCAGCAACAACGGCGACCTGCACCTCCAGCTCGCCCAGCCGTCCGGCAACCCGCCCGCCCCCTGGCAGCTCGGCCAGGACCAGACGTTCTGGATGCTCGCCCGCACCGACGCCGAGCGGTACGAGGACGTCGACGCCGCGGCTCCGTACCCCGGGCTCGTCAGCCTCGGCACCATGGACGACTCCCGGCTGCTGCTCAACCTGGAGGCCGTGCCCGGCATCGTCTCCTTGAGCGGCCGCGAGGCCGACCGCGCCGCCGTGTTCGCGTCCGTCGCCGCCGAACTGGCCACCAACGGCTGGTCGGACCGCATGACCATCACCCTCGTCGGCTTCGGCGAAGACCTCACCCCGCTCGCCCCCAACCGGCTCCGCCACCTCGACGGCATCGACGACCTCGTCGAGACCATGGAGGCCGAGACCCGGCAGCGGCGCGGGGCCCTGGGCGCCGCCGGCCACGACTCCGTACTCACCGGCCGCACCGGGCCCGCCCAGCACACCCGCTGGGCCCCGCACCTCGTGCTCCTGGCCGCCGAGCCCTCCGCCGACGACGCGATGAAGCTCGCCGAACTCGCCGCCGACGCCGGCCGCCTCGGCATCGGCTACCTCGTCGGCACCGAGAGCGGCGATCTGCCCGGCGCCGCCTGGGAGATGGAGGTCACCGGCGAGGGCAAGCTGCTCGCCCCGCTGCTCGGCCTCGAACTCGACGCCCAGCTCCTGCCCGTGCCGCTCCAGCGCGCGGTCGTCGAGCTGTTCGTCGAGTCCGACCCCGAGCGCGAACCGCAGGGACCGGCCACCGCACCGCCGTTCCTCGTCGACATCAGCGAGCAGGGACGCCCGGCCGTGTACGCACGGCTCGTGGGGCCGTACGAGATCATCGGCCTCGACACTCCCGACGGCGACCGGAGCGCGCTCCTCCATGAGGCACTCGCCCTGCTTCTGCTGCACCGCGAGGGCGTGCACCCGCGCGTGCTGGCCTCCGCGCTCTGGCCGCGCGGCGTGACGGACGATGTCCGCGAGGCCCTCCTTGACCGGCTCCGCGCCTGGCTCGGCACCGAGCCCGACGGCACCCCGAGGCTCAAGACCGACCGGACCGGACGCCTCACCCTCGCCAAGTCCGTCGTCTCCGACCTCGACGTGCTGCGCTCCCTCTACCACGAGGCCACGCAGGGCCGCGGTGTCGACAGCCGTGCCGTGCGCGGGCGGCTGCTCACCGACGCACTCGTGCTGGTGCGGGGACCGCTCCTCGCCGACCGTCCCGAGGGCCGCTACCGCTGGCTCACCCACGAGATCATCGACGCCCAGCTCCCGCTGCTCGTCGCGGACATCGGGCTCGCGCTGTCCGAGTTCCACCTCGTCAAGGACCGCGCGGAGAAGGCCATCGAGGCCCTGGGCGCCGCTCTCAACTCCGCCCCCGGCGACGAGCGCCTCTGGCACGAACTCCTGCGCGCCACCCATGCCACCGGCGACACCGCCCGCCTCCAGGCCCTCGCCGCGGACCTCATCGGCCGCAGCGGCGCCCGCGGCCTCCCGCCCCGCACCGAGGCCCTCCTCGACGAGCTCCTCCCGACGTGGCGCAACGGCGTCGCGGCCGTGGGATGACCGACCCGACCCCGCTCCTCGTCCTCGCCGCCGCGCTCTGGGGCGCGGCGGCGGGCGCGTTCCTTCCGCGGGCCGCGTACCGGTTCTCCGTCCCGGCGGGGGAGGAGTGGCGGAAGGCCTGCCCCGAGGGCCATCGCATCCGGGGCTGGATCGGCCGGGCCCGCTGCGGCGAGTGCGCACCAGCACAGCCGTACGACGGCCAGGGGGTCCTTCTCCCCGTCGTCACCGCCCTGCTCTGCGCCGCCCTCGCCGCCGCCACCGGCACCCGGCCCGAGATCGGCGTCTGGCTGCTGCTCGCTCCCGTCGGCGTACTCCTCGCGGTCGTCGACCTGCGCGTCCAGCGGCTGCCCGACCCCCTCACGCTCCCCTTCGCGGCCGCCGCCCTCCTGCTCCTCGGCGCGCTGTCGTTCGTGCCGGAGCACACCGGGGACTGGCCGCACGCCGCGTTGGGCGCGCTTGCGCTCGGCGGGGGCTACTTCGTGCTGTTCCTCATCAACCCGGCCGGCATGGGCTTCGGCGATGTGAAGCTGTCGCTCGGGATCGGGGCGCTCCTCGGCTGGTACGGCTGGCCGACGGTCATGCTGGGCACCTTCGCCGGCTTCCTCCTCGGGGCGCTGTACGGCGGTGCGCTGGTCGTCGCGCGGAAGGCGGGGCGCAAGACGGCGATCCCGTTCGGGCCGTTCCTGATCATGGGGGCGTTCGTGGGGCTGCTGGTCGGGGCATACGCGGCCTGACGTCGGTGCCGCACAGGTGCTGGCGTAGGCTGACGGGGTCCGTCCCATACGGATAACTCTGTCCACAACCCTTGACGAAAGGGACGCCCCGGTGACCGAGAAGGCCGACCTTCAGTCCGTCCTCGACCGCGCCGCCGCCGGTGGGCGGATCACTCCGGAGGAGGCGCTCGACCTCTACCGCGACGCCCCGCTGCACGCGCTGGGCGCGGCCGCCGACGCCGTACGACGCCGTCGGTACGCGGGGACCGAGCACATCGCGACGTACATCATCGAGCGGAACATCAACTACACCAACGTGTGCGTCACGGCGTGCAAGTTCTGCGCCTTCTACGCCCCGCCCACCGCCAAGGACAAGGGCTGGACCCGCGACCTCGACGACATCCTGCGCCGCTGCGCGGAGACCGTCGAACTCGGCGGCACGCAGATCATGTTCCAGGGCGGGCACCACCCGGACTACGGCGTGGAGTACTACGAGAAGCACTTCGCGGCCATCAAGAAGGCGTTCCCGCAGCTCGTCATCCACTCCCTCGGCGCGTCCGAGGTCGAGCACATGGCGCGGATCTCGAAGGTCACCGTGGACGAGGCGATCCAGCGGATCCACGCCGCAGGCCTCGACTCCTTCGCGGGCGCCGGAGCCGAGCTGCTCCCCGAGCGCCCCCGCAAGGCCATCGCGCCGCTGAAGGAGTCCGGCGAGCGCTGGCTGGAGATCATGGAGACCGCGCACAAGCTGGGCGTGGAGTCGACGTCGACGATGCTGATGGGCACCGGCGAGACCAACGCCGAGCGGATCGAGCATCTGCGGATGATCCGTGACGTACAGGACCGGACGGGCGGCTTCCGGGCCTTCATCCCGTACCTCTACCAGCCGATGAACAACCACCTCAAGGGCCGTACCCAGGCCACGATCCTCGAGTACCTGCGGATGATCGCGATCGCCCGGCTCTTCATGGACAACATCGCCCACATCCAGGGCTCCTGGCTCACCACCGGCCAGGACGCGGGCCAGCTCACGCTGCACTACGGCGCGGACGACCTCGGCTCGGTCATGCTGGAGGAGAACGTCGTCTCGGCGGCCGGCGCGAAGCACCGCTCCAACCTCCAGGAAATGATCGACATGATCCGTACGGCGGGGCGGGTCCCGGCCCAGCGCACCACGACGTACGAGCACCTCGTCGTCCACGAGGACCCGGCGAACGACCCCGTCGACAACCGTGTGATGTCCCACATCTCGTCCACGGCGATCGAGGGCGGCACGGCACATCCCGAGCTGAAGATCCTCGCGTCCAACTGACGTGCCGGTGCGTACGATTCACGCGGCCGACGCGCTCCGGTACGGGTGGGACGAGGAGTTCGAACCCGTGCCGGACGGTGCCGTCGCCGTGGAGGCCGACCGTGTCGTCGGCATGGGGACGCTGGCCGAGGTCCAGGAGCAGTATCCGGATGCCCGGGTGCGCCGCTGGCCCGGCATCCTCGGTCCCGCCCTCCTCCACCAGGGCCCGCTCCCGGAGGCGCCGACACCGCGGGAGCGTCTGCACGCGGTGCTGAAACTGGGGGCGACGGCCGTGCTGGAGGAACACGCGAGCACCCCCGAACTGCGGGCCGCCGCCGCCCGGAACGACATCGTCGTGGTACCGCCGACGATGCCTGTTAGCCGCCCGTACGCCAGGATCGGCGCCGGCCGCGCGGACCTGGCCGTCTTCGACGAGAACGGCGAGTGCATCGCGACGGTCCTCGGGGGCCGGCTGGTCCACCGCCGGCGCTAGTTCTCCTCCCCTGAGCGGGCCCTGACCGGGCCTTCGGGGGGCGTACTGCAAGAATGGCCGGGTGACCCGCGCTTCCCTGAACAAGCAGCCGCACGAAGTCGCCTCGATGTTCGACGACGTGGCGGAACGGTACGACCTGACGAACGACGTGCTCTCGCTCGGCCAGGACCGGGCGTGGCGCAAGGAGGTCGCGAAGGCGGTCGACGCCCGGCCCGCGCAGAAGATCCTGGACCTGGCGGCGGGTACGGCGACCTCGTCGCTGCCCTTCGCGCAGACCGGTGCCTACGTCGTCCCCTGCGACTTCTCGCTGGGCATGCTCAAGGTCGGCAAGAAGAACCACCCGTGGCTGCCGCTGACGGCGGGCGACGCGACGAAGCTGCCCTTCCAGGACGACACCTTCGACGCGGTCACCATCTCCTTCGGGCTGCGCAACGTCCAGGACTTCGACGCGGCCCTGCGCGAGATGCACCGGGTGACCAAGCCCGGCGGACGGGTCGTGATCTGCGAGTTCTCGCACCCGACCTGGGCGCCCTTCCGTACGGTCTACACCGAGTACCTGATGCGCGCCCTGCCGCCGGTCGCCCGCGCGGTCTCCTCCAACCCCGACGCCTACGTCTACCTCGCCGAGTCCATCCGCGCCTGGCCCGACCAGCCCGCACTGGCCGGGCACCTGCAGAAGGCCGGCTGGTCGAAGGTGGCGTGGCGGAACCTGACGGGCGGGGTCGTGGCCCTGCACCGGGGGTTCAAGGCGAGCTGAAGGCCCGGGCGAGCTCAAAGCTCGGGCGAGCTCAAAGCTAGGGTGAGCTCAAAACCCGGGCGGGCCGAAGGCTCCCGGTGTGCTGACGGTCAGGGCGGGCCGAGCCCGACGGTGCACGGATCTCCCGGCTCGTCCATCTCACGCTGCAGTCCGCCACCCGACGGCCTCGGCACGCGCGGCTCGCGCATGCCTCCGCCGCCTTCACCCGGACCGAAGTCGAACCACACGTAGACCATCGATTCCCGCGGCACCTCGGCTCCGGGCTGCGGGTACTGGCGTACGACGTAGTCGACGACGGTGAGGTGGAAGTCCTTCCGGTCCGGCGCATTGAGGAACAGGCCCTGCGCCTGCGCCGTCTCGCGCGCGTCCACGGCCATCAGCCCGACAAGCCGTGGTACGCGCACTTCAGGCGTTTTGGGTGTTATTCGCACAGATGTCACCCCCAGCGGTACTGGCAGGGTAACCGCACTGGGGTGCTACCCGGAAGCGCTGAGTGTTTTTCTGTAGCCGATTATCACTGTGCGTGATAAATGCGGATCGAGCTCCTCCGCTACAGGGCCAGCCGGAAGCACAGCGCGTCCTCCTGGAACTGCGGATGCGGGAAGGTCTCCGCCAGCTCCATACCCAGCTTCCGGGTGACCGCGACCGACCGCTCATTGCCGGGTCTGACCATCGCCACGACCTTCTCCACGCCCGCCGCCCGCAGGCGTTCGAGCGTCATCTGCGCGGCGGCGGTGGCGTACCCCTTGCCCCAGTACGCGCGCCCCAGCCGCCAGCCGATCTCGATCTCGCCCTTGGGACCCCAGTCCCGCGGCCACGGCTGGGCGCCGGTGAACCCGATGACCTGCCCGTTCTCATCGACCATGGTCCACAGACAGAAACCCAGCTCGGCGTCGTGCCGGCGCTGACGGGCGGTGAGTTCCTCGTAGACGTACAGCTCGGCGCCCTTGCCGCCGTGGAACTCCATCACCTCCGGGTCGTCGAAGATCCGGTGCCAGGCGACGGCGTCCTCGTCGGTGGGGACACGCAGCCGTACTACGGGGAGAGCTCGGTTCACGGGGCAGCCCTTCAGCCAGGTGATCAATCGTGCTGAATAGACTGCCCATGTCCAGTGCCGGTCGGCACGCAGATTTCGAACTTGGGGAGATCCCGCCGTGACCGCCGTGACCGAGCCCCACTCCGAGCCCCTGTCCGAGAACACCGCCGACGTCATCGTCGTCGGCGCGGGGCCGGCCGGCTCCACGACCGCGTACTACCTCGCCAAGGCCGGACTCGACGTGCTTCTCCTGGAGAAGACCGCGTTCCCGCGTGAGAAGGTCTGCGGCGACGGTCTCACCCCACGTGCCACCAAACAGCTGGTGTCCATGGGCATCGACATCTCCGAGGAGGCCGGCTGGCTGCGCAACAAGGGCCTCCGGATCATCGGCGGCGGTGTCCGGCTGCAGCTGGACTGGCCGGATCTCGCCTCCTACCCGGACTACGGACTCGTCCGCAAGCGCGACGACTTCGACGAGCAGCTGGCCCGGCAGGCGCAGAAGGCGGGCGCGCGGCTGTACGAGCAGTGCAATGTCGGCGCCCCGATCATCGACGAGCGCACCGGCCGCATCACCGGCGTGCACGCGAAGCTGGGCGACTCCGGTGAGAAGCGCGAGGTCACCTTCCACGCGCCCCTGGTGGTCGCCGCCGACGGCAACTCCACCCGCCTCTCCCTGGCGATGGGCCTGCACCGCCGCGAGGACCGCCCCATGGGCGTCGCCGTCCGCACGTACTTCGAGTCGCCGCGCCACGAGGACGACTACCTGGAGTCCTGGCTGGAGCTGTGGGACCGCCGCGGCCCCGAGCCCCGTCTCCTGCCGGGCTACGGCTGGATCTTCGGCATGGGCGACGGCACGTCGAACGTCGGCCTCGGTGTCCTGAACACCTCCGACTCCTTCAAGGAGCTCGACTGGCGCGAGGTGCTGAAGGCCTGGTGCGCCTCGATGCCTCAGGAGTGGGGCTACACGCCGGAGAACATGACCGGCCCCATCCGCGGCGCCGCCCTCCCCATGGCCTTCAACCGCCAGCCCCACTACACCAAGGGCCTCCTCCTCGTCGGTGACGCCGGCGGCATGGTGAACCCCTTCAACGGCGAGGGCATCGCCTACGCCATGGAGTCCGGCCAGATCGCCGCCGACGTCATCGTCCAGGCCCACGCCCGCCCGACCCCCGCGAGCCGCGAACTGGCCCTCCAGCGCTACCCGCAGGTCCTCAAGGACACCTACGGCGGCTACTACACGCTCGGCCGCGCCTTCGTGAAGCTCATCGGCAACCCGAAGGTCATGAAGATCGCGACCCAGCGCGGCCTGACCCATCCGCTGCTCATGAAGTTCACCCTGAAGATGCTCGCCAACCTGACCGACCCGACGGGCGGCGACGCGATGGACCGGATCATCAACGGGCTGAGCAAGGTGGCGCCGAAGGCCTGAACCGGCCTTCCCTCCACGGCGGTTGCCGGGTGCGGTGCCCGATCCTGTTGTGTGGATGCTGTGGGTGATGGGCCACCGGGGGTTCCGGCCTCCGGGGCCCCTCCCTACCCTCCGGTGCCCATGACAACAGAACACACAGGGCACCCCTTGCGGCAGCCCCAGGGCCCCACCCGCAGACGCTTCCTGGCCGGTACGGGCGGAGCCGCCCTCGCCGGTGCCGGGGGAGCGGCCGGCGCGCTCGCGTTATGGCCCGCCGGGAGCGCGCACGCCGCTCCCGGCAAGCGGGTCGCCGTCCTCGGCGGCGGGGTCTCCGGCCTCAGCGCCGCCCATGAACTCGTCGAACGCGGCTACGCCGTCACCGTCTACGAGTACTACGACGCCCTCGGCGGCAAGGCCCGCTCGATGCCCGTCCCCGGCACCGCGACCGGCGGCCGTGCCGATCTCCCCGCCGAGCACGGCTTCCGCTTCTTCCCCGGCTTCTACCGGAACCTCCCGGACACGATGCGCCGCATCCCGGTCCCCGGCAGCGCCGGTGGCGTCCGCGACCGCCTCCGCAACGCGACCGAGGAACTGTTCGCCCGCGCGGACGGACGTCCCGACCTGCATTTCCCGTTGCGCCGTGCCACCACCCCGCCCGCTCCCGGTGACCTCACCCCGCTCTGGATCCGCGACCAGATCCTCTCCGTCCTGGACCTCGCGACCAACCTCCCCGCCCACGAGGCCGCCTACTTCGCCGACCGGGTCCTGGTCCACCTCACCAGCTGCGACGCCCGCCGCGAGGACCAGTGGGAGAAGACCTCCTGGTGGGACTTCATCCGTGCCGAGGACATGAGCGCGGAGTACCAGACGGTGCTGGGCATCGGCCAGACCCGCAACCTCGTCGCCACCCGCGCGGAGGTCGCGTCCACCAGGACGGTGGGGCGCGTGATCATCGAGGCCCTGATCCTGTGGGGCCTCCTCGGCCGCGGCATGGACGGCGCCGACTCCGACGTCGACCGCGTTCTCGACGCCCCCACCAGCGAGGCCTGGATCGACCCCTGGGAGGTTCATCTGCGCTCCCTGGGCGTGGAGTTCGTCCTCGGCACGCAGGCCCATGACGTCCTGTACGCCGGCGGCCGGGTGACCGGCGTCCGCGTCTCGGCCCGCGACGGCGGCGACGAACGGACCGTCACCGCCGACCACTACGTCTGCGCGCTCCCGGTCGAGCACGCGCGCGTGACCTGGGGCCCGGCCCTGCGCGCGGCCGATCCGCAGCTCGCGCGTTGCGACGCGCTGCAGACCGACTGGATGACCGGCGTGATGTTCTACCTCCGCACCCCCACCCCCGTCGTCCACGGCCACGTCAACTGCCTCGACTCACCCTGGTCGGTGACGGCCGTCGGCCAGGCGCAGTTCTGGCCCGGACGGGACTTCGCGCGCGACTACGGCGACGGCCGGGCCCTCGACTGTCTCTCCGCGATCATCTCCGAGTGGGACAAACCCGGCATCCTGTACGGCAAGACGGCCAAGGAATGCACGAGGGAGGAGGTCGTCGCCGAACTCTGGGCCCAGCTGAAGGACGGCCTCAACGACGCCGGCAAGACGACCCTTGTCGACGAGGACCGGCTCGGCTGGTTCATGGACCCGGCCGTGACGGGCCTGGGCGGCCCGGAGCCGCGCAACCGCGAACAACTCCTCATCCACCCCACGGGCACCCTCTACAACCGCCCCACGGCCCGCACAAAGGTGCCGAACTTCTTCCTCGCGGGCGACTACGTCCGCACGGACGTCGACCTGGCCACCATGGAAGGCGCCAACGAGTCCGCGCGGCTGGCCGTCAACGCACTGCTGGACGCGGACAATTCGGACGCCGAGCGGTGTGAGATCCGGGAGCTGTTCCGTCCGCCGGAGCTGGAGCCACTGAAACGGATCGACGAGGTGCGCTACCGGCTGGGGCTGCCGAACACCTTCGATCTGGGATAGGGGCAGGCTGGGACAGGGACAGGCAGAAGGGCCGCAGCCCCCGAGCGGCTGCGGCCCTTCTGGAAACCCTGTCGCCTCAGAGTACGCGCACCGCGCCCGAGGCCGGGTAGCCCGACAGGTCCTGGATGACAACGCCCTTGGACGGGTTGGCCGCGTCCAGGTACTGGCCGCCGCCGATGTAGACGCCCACGTGGTACGCGGAGCCCTTGCCGCCCCAGTACAGGACGTCGCCGACCTGGATCTGGGAGAGCGGGATGTCGGTGCCGGCCATCGACTGGTCCTGCGAGACGCGCGGCAGCTCGACGCCGACCTGCTTGAACGCCGCCTGCACCAGGCTGGAGCAGTCCCACGCGTTGGGACCGGTCGCGCCCAGGACGTAGGCGTCGCCCACCTGTGCCTTGAGGAAGGCGATGACGGTCGCGACGCTGCCGCTGGCGGGCGCCGAGGCGGTCGTGGTCGCGGTGAGGGTGGTCCGCTCCGAGGAACGCGAGGCTGCGGCCTCCGCGGCGGCCTTGCGGGCCTCCTCGGCCTTCTTCTTCGCCTCGGCCTTCTTCTTCGCCTCAGCGAGGTCCTTCTTGGCCTCCGCGGCGGCAGCGGCTGCGGCCGCGTCACGCTCGGCCTGGAGCTCGTAGTTCGCGGCGGCCTGCTGAGTGGCGTCCGCGGACTGAGCGACCTGGGCGGCCAGGTCGGCCGTCAGGGTGGGCAGTTCGAGGGTCTGCGTCGTCGACTCGGCGGCGAACGCCGTGGCCGACGCGCCCGCGGCCGCCATGCTGAGTACGCCACCGGCAACTCCGGCGCGCACGGCGATCGAAGTCGTCGCGCTGCGGCGGGGTTTCCGGTGGCTGCGTATGTGAGCGGTGTGGGACATGAGAACAACCGGTATCAGGGGCTCCTCCATACCTTCAAGAAACGTGTCCTGCGCCACAGTTGTTCAACGGAAGCCCCGAATTCACGCCCGGCTCTTCTTTATTGACGCCGTAACGGACATTGTGGACGTCGCCCAACACGGCCGTGATCACGTGCTTTCGCTGTTACGTCCGAATTGCCCCGCACCTACCACCGGTTGGGACGGGTGGCCAAGCCCCCTTCTCATCGGGCTCTCATCGATGTGGCGGAGGTCACGCAACGGTTACGGGGGCGCCTGCGTCACGCGCATGCACCTCTCCCTCACCCGCTCGTGAACGCGTGCACGCGTCCACACCCCTCCTCGGGGCTCCTTCTGATGTGTGAATGCGGCGCACTACCAAGCGGTCACGTCCAGCACCAATTTGCATGCAAGGGAAGTCTCTTGATATTGAGACGCCCACTCTCAGCTGCGCCGACGAGCCAAAATGTCACCTCTGGTGATCGCTCGGACGCTTCACGTACGAAGATCACCGCTCATCCGACTTCATGATCCTTCGTCAGGTGGTGGAGATCACAAAGCTTGTGCAATACCCCGTGTCGCAGATCACAGACCGGCGGGCATAAGATGCGGGGCAGTTGGGCTTGTGACCTGCTTCACATGTTCGCGATCTTCGCCGGGACGGGCGGGACTCGCGGGACACGTGAGGCGGGTGGTGGGCCTGATGCCATCGCCAGCAGTCAGTGCCGACTGAGAGGAGCGAGGAGCGGTGAACGCGTATGCGCCCATCCTCGTACTGGGAGCCCTCGGGGCAGGCTTTGCGATCTTCTCCGTGGTCATGGCCACGCTGATCGGTCCGAAGCGGTACAACCGGGCCAAGCTCGAGGCCTACGAGTGCGGGATCGAACCGACCCCCACGCCGGCCGGCGGCGGGCGTTTCCCCATCAAGTACTACCTGACGGCGATGCTCTTCATCGTCTTCGACATCGAGATCGTCTTCCTCTACCCCTGGGCCGTCACCTTCGACGCCCTGGGTGTTTTCGGGCTCGTGGAGATGCTGCTCTTCGTGCTCACCGTCTTCGTCGCGTACGCGTACGTATGGCGGCGCGGCGGCCTGGAATGGGACTGAGGGGCCTTTAACTCATGGGACTCGAAGAAAAGCTGCCGAGCGGTTTCCTGCTGACCACCGTCGAGCAGGCCGCGGGCTGGGTGCGCAAGGCGTCCGTCTTCCCGGCCACCTTCGGCCTCGCCTGCTGTGCCATCGAGATGATGACCACCGGCGCCGGACGCTACGACCTGGCCCGCTTCGGCATGGAGGTCTTCCGCGGCTCACCCCGCCAGGCCGACCTCATGATCGTCGCCGGTCGGGTCAGTCAGAAGATGGCACCGGTGCTGCGGCAGGTCTACGACCAGATGCCGAACCCCAAGTGGGTCATCTCCATGGGGGTCTGTGCCTCCTCGGGCGGCATGTTCAACAACTACGCGATCGTCCAGGGCGTCGACCACATCGTCCCCGTCGACATTTATCTGCCCGGCTGCCCGCCGCGGCCCGAGATGCTGATGGACGCCATCCTCAAGCTCCACCAGAAGATCCAGACCTCCAAGCTCGGCGTGAACGCCGAGGAGGCGGCTCGCGAGGCGGAGGAAGCGGCGCTCAAGGCCCTGCCCACGATCGAGATGAAGGGGCTGCTGCGGTGAGTGACGCGAACGGCACCAACGGGGCGAACGGGTCGAACGGGGTCAACCCCGAGAAGGACCTCTCCGCCTCCAACCTCCCCGGCCAGCGCGGTCAGGGCGGCGAGGAGATCCGCGTCCAGCGCGGCATGTTCGGCGCCGACAAGGGCGGCGACACCTCCGGCTACGGCGGCCTGGTCCGCTCCATCCGGCTTCCGGGGGCGGCCACACGCCCCTACGGCGGTTGGTTCGACGAGGTCGCCGACGAGCTGGAGGGCGCGCTGGAGGAGCAGGGACTGCTCCCCGACAACGCCATCGAGAAGACGGTCGTCGACCGCGGCGAGCTCACCTTCCACATCGAGCGCGAGCACCTGCTCCGCGTCGCCCGCACCCTGCGCGACGACCCGGCCCTGCGCTTCGAGCTCTGCACCGGCGTCAGCGGAGTGCACTACCCGCACGACAAGGGACGCGAGCTGCACGCCGTCTACCACCTGCGCTCGATCACCCACAACCGGCTGATCCGCCTGGAGGTCAGCGCCCCGGACAGCGACCCGAAGATCCCGTCGCTGGTGTCGGTGTACCCGACCAACGACTGGCACGAGCGCGAGACCTACGACTTCTTCGGGATCGTCTTCGACGGTCACCCGGCCCTGACGCGGATCATGATGCCGGACGACTGGCAGGGCCACCCGCAGCGCAAGGACTACCCCCTCGGCGGCATCCCCGTCGAGTACAAGGGCGCCCAGATCCCGGCTCCGGACCAGCGGAGGTCGTACTCGTGAGCACATCGCACGCATCCGCCTCGGCGAGGGAGACCACCGAAGGCACCGTCTACACGGTCACCGGTGGCGACTGGGACGAGGTCGTCCAGGCCGCGGCCCGCGCCGACGACGAGCGCATCGTCCTCAACATGGGCCCCCAGCACCCCTCCACCCACGGAGTGCTCCGCCTGATCCTGGAGATCGACGGCGAGACGGTCACCGAGGCCCGCTGCGGCATCGGCTACCTCCACACCGGCATCGAGAAGAACCTCGAGTTCCGCACGTGGACGCAGGGCACCACGTTCGTGACGCGCATGGACTACCTGACGTCCTTCTTCAACGAGACCGCCTACTGTCTCGCCGTCGAGAAGCTCCTCGGCATCGAGGACCAGATCACCGAGCGGGCCAAGATCATCCGGGTGCTCCTGATGGAGCTGAACCGGCTCTCCTCGCACCTGGTCTGCATCGCCACCGGCGGCATGGAACTCGGCGCCACCACGATCATGATCTACGGATTCCGTGATCGTGAAATGATTCTCGACATCTACGAGCTCATCACGGGCCTCAGGATGAACCACGCGTACATCCGCCCCGGCGGACTCGCCCAGGACCTGCCGCCCGGCGCGGTGGACCAGATCCGCGAGTTCGTGAAGAAGATGAAGAAGAACCTCCCGGAGTACGACAAGCTCGCCACCGGGAACCCCATCTTCAAGGCGCGTATGCAGGACGTCGGCTATCTCGACCTGGCCGGCTGCATGGCCCTCGGCGCCACCGGCCCGATCCTGCGCTCCACCGGCCTCCCGCACGACCTGCGCAAGACGCAGCCGTACTCGGGCTACGAGACCTACGACTTCGAGGTCCCGACCGCCGACACCTGCGACTCCTACGGCCGCTTCCTCATCCGCCTGGAGGAGATGCGCCAGTCGCTGCGCATCGTCGAGCAGTGCCTGGACAGGCTCCAGCCCGGCCCGGTCATGGTCGCCGACAAGAAGATCGCCTGGCCCGCCCAGCTCGCCCTCGGCCCCGACGGGCTCGGCAACTCCCTCGACCACATCAAGAAGATCATGGGCACCTCCATGGAGGCCCTGATCCACCACTTCAAGCTGGTCACCGAGGGCTTCCGCGTCCCGCCGGGACAGGCGTACGCGGCCGTCGAGTCACCCAAGGGCGAACTCGGGGTGCACGCCGTGTCCGACGGCGGCACCCGCCCCTTCCGGGTCCACTTCCGGGACCCGTCCTTCACCAACCTGCAGGCCATGGCGGCGATGTGCGAGGGCGGCCAGGTCGCCGACGTCATCGTCGCCGTCGCATCCATCGACCCCGTGATGGGAGGCGTCGACCGGTGACCACCTCTTCTTCCGAGCGGGGCGTCAGCCTGGGCATGCCCGAACTGCCCGCGCCCGCCTACCCGGACGACGTCCGGGCCCGTCTGGAGGCGGACGCGCGCGAGGTCATCGCCCGCTACCCCGACTCCCGCTCCGCGCTCCTTCCGTTGCTGCATCTCGTGCAGTCGGAGGAGGGCCACGTCACGCGCACCGGGATGCAGTTCTGCGCGGACGTGCTCGGCCTGACCACGGCCGAGGTCACCGCGGTCGCCACCTTCTACACCATGTACCGGCGCAAGCCGAGCGGCGACTACCAGGTGGGCGTCTGCACCAACACGCTGTGCGCGGTGATGGGCGGCGACGCGATCTTCGAGGAGCTGCAGGAGCACCTCGGTGTCGGCAACGGCGAGACCACCGACGACGGCAAGGTCACGCTGGAGCACATCGAGTGCAACGCGGCCTGCGACTTCGCACCCGTCGTGATGGTCAACTGGGAGTTCTTCGACAACCAGACCCCGGGCAGCGCCAAGCGTCTCGTCGACGACCTGCGCGCGGGACGACCGGTCGAGCCCACGCGCGGGGCGCCGCTGTGCACCTTCAAGGAGACCGCGCGGATCCTCGCCGGCTTCCCCGACGAGCGGCCAGGGGCCGTCGAGGCAAGCGGCGGTGCGGGACCCGCGTCGCTGGTGGGCCTCCGCCTGGCCAGGGGAGAGGCCGCACCCGCGCGCGTGGTCCATCCGCGCGACGGCGGTCCGCACGACGAGCCGCAGGACCGGGAGCCGCAGGACGACGCCGTGCACGAGCCGTCGCCGACCGAGCATCTGAGCTCACACGATGCGCCACAGGACACATCGGCCTCCGACCCAGCCCATCCGGCAGGGCCCGCCGCCGAGGAGGGGGAGTGATGACCTTGGCACCCGAACTCAAGAACAACAGCCCCGAGAAGCTGCTCGCACCCGTGCTGTCGGCCTTCTGGGACGAGGACAAGTCCTGGTCTCTGGACGTCTACAGGAGGCACGAAGGGTACGAGGGGCTCCGCAAGGCGCTCGCCATGTCGCCGGACGACCTGATCGCGTACGTCAAGGACTCCGGTCTGCGCGGCCGCGGCGGCGCGGGATTCCCCACGGGAATGAAATGGCAGTTCATTCCCCAGGGTGATGGAAAGCCGCACTATCTAGTTGTCAACGCCGACGAATCGGAGCCGGGGACCTGTAAGGACATCCCGCTCCTGTTCGCGAACCCGCACAGCCTCATCGAGGGCATTGTCATCGCGTGTTATGCCATCAGGTCGTCGCATGCCTTCATCTATCTGCGGGGTGAAGTCGTCCCAGTACTGCGGCGGTTGCACGAGGCCGTGCGCGAGGCTTATGAGGCGGGCTACCTCGGCGAGAACATCCTGGGCAGCGGGCTCAACCTGGAACTCACCGTGCACGCGGGCGCAGGCGCGTACATCTGCGGTGAGGAGACCGCACTGCTCGACTCGCTCGAAGGCCGCCGGGGTCAACCGCGGCTCCGTCCCCCTTTCCCTGCCGTCGCGGGCCTCTATGCGTGCCCGACTGTGGTGAATAACGTCGAGTCGATCGCGTCGGTTCCCGCGATCCTGCAAAAAGGAAAAGACTGGTTCAGGTCGATGGGCAGCGAGAAGTCCCCGGGCTTCACGCTCTACTCGCTCAGCGGCCATGTCGCCAGCCCCGGCCAGTACGAGGCCCCGCTCGGCATCACGCTCCGCCAGCTCCTTGAAATGAGCGGCGGCATGCGGCCGGGCCACCGGCTCAAGTTCTGGACGCCGGGCGGCTCTTCGACGCCGATGTTCACCGAGGAGCACCTCGACGTCCCCCTCGACTACGAGGGAGTCGGTGCCGCGGGTTCCATGCTCGGCACCAAGGCCCTGCAGTGCTTCGACGAGACGACCTGCGTCGTCCGCGCCGTCACCCGCTGGACCGAGTTCTACGCCCACGAGTCCTGCGGCAAGTGCACACCCTGCCGCGAAGGCACGTACTGGCTCGTGCAGTTGCTGCGCGACATCGAGGCCGGCAAGGGCGTCATGTCCGACCTCGACAAGCTGAACGACATCGCCGACAACATCAACGGCAAGTCCTTCTGCGCCCTCGGCGACGGCGCCGCCTCGCCGATCTTCTCCTCGCTCAAGTACTTCCGCGAGGAGTACGAGCAGCACATCACGGGCCGCGGCTGCCCCTTCGACCCGGCCAAGTCCACGGTCTGGGCCGACTCCCGCACGGAGGTGAACGCATGACGGTGACCACCAACGCTCCCTCGGGAGGGGGCGAGGCGGCGGTCCCGCCGGAGGATCTCGTCTCGCTGACGATCGACGGTGTGGAGATCAGCGTGCCCAAGGGCACCCTGGTCATCCGCGCCGCCGAGCAGCTCGGCATCGAGATCCCGCGCTTTTGCGACCACCCTCTGCTCGACCCGGCCGGCGCCTGCCGCCAGTGCATCGTCGAGGTCGAGGGCCAGCGCAAGCCGATGGCCTCCTGCACCATTACCTGCACCGACGGAATGGTGGTGAAGACCCACCTCACCTCGCCGGTCGCCGAGAAGGCCCAGCACGGTGTGATGGAGCTCCTCCTCATCAACCACCCCCTCGACTGCCCGGTCTGCGACAAGGGCGGCGAGTGCCCCCTGCAGAACCAGGCCATGTCGCACGGCCAGGCCGAGTCCCGCTTCGAAGGAAAGAAGCGGACGTACGAGAAGCCCGTGCCGATCTCCACGCAGGTGCTGCTCGACCGCGAGCGGTGCGTGCTGTGCGCCCGCTGCACCCGGTTCTCCAACCAGGTCGCGGGCGACCCGATGATCGAGCTGATCGAGCGGGGTGCGCTCCAGCAGGTCGGCACCGGTGAGGGCGACCCCTTCGAGTCGTACTTCTCCGGTAACACCATCCAGATCTGCCCGGTGGGCGCGCTCACCTCGGCGGCGTACCGCTTCCGCTCCCGCCCCTTCGACCTGGTGTCGTCGCCGAGCGTGTGCGAGCACTGCTCCGGCGGTTGCGCCACCCGCACCGACCATCGGCGCGGCAAGGTCATGCGGCGCCTCGCGGCCAACGAGCCCGAGGTCAACGAGGAGTGGATCTGCGACAAGGGGCGCTTCGGCTTCCGGTACGCGCAGCAGCGCGACCGCCTGGAGACGCCGCTGATCCGCAATCCCGAGGGCGAACTCGTCCCGGCCTCCTGGCCCGAGGCGCTGGAGATCGCCGCACAGGGGCTGCTCGCCTCGCGCGGCCGCACCGGCGTGCTGACCGGCGGCCGCCTCACCATCGAGGACGCCTACGCGTACAGCAAGTTCGCGCGCGTGGCGCTCGACACCAACGACATCGACTTCCGCACGCGCGTGCACAGCGGTGAGGAGGCCGACTTCCTCGCCGCGCGGGTCGCCGGACGCGGCCGCGACCTCGACGGTACGGGCGTCACCTACACCGCGCTGGAGAAGGCGCCCGCCGTTCTGCTGGTCGGGTTCGAGGCCGAGGAGGAGGCGCCCGGCGTCTTCCTGAGGCTGCGCAAGGCCTGGCGGGGGCACGGGCAGAAGGTGTTCTCGCTGGCCACGCACGCGACGCGCGGCCTGGAGAAGGCCGGCGGCACGCTGCTTCCCGCCGCCCCCGGTACCGAGACCGAGTGGCTGGACGCGCTCGCGGGCGGGGTCGGCCTGGACGAGGACGGGGCGAAGGCCTCCGAGGCGCTGCGTGCCGAGGGCGCGGTGATCGTCGTCGGCGAGCGGCTGGCCGCCGTGGCGGGCGGACTGACGGCCGCCGTACGGGCCGCATCCGCGACCGGCGCGCGGCTGGCGTGGATCCCGCGGCGGGCAGGGGAGCGCGGTGCCGTCGAGGCCGGTGCCCTGCCGTCGCTGCTGCCGGGCGGGCGTCCGGCGACCGACCCGCGCGCGCGTGAGGAGGTAGCCGCCGCCTGGGGCGTCGCCGAACTCCCGCACCGCTACGGCCGGGACACCACACAGATCGTCGAGGCCGCCGCCACCGGCGAACTCCAGGCGCTTCTCGTCGCAGGCGTCGAGGTCGCCGACCTGCCCGACCCGGCACGCGCGCGTGAAGCACTTCACGAGGCCGGCTTCCTGGTGTCGCTGGAGCTGCGGCCCAGCGAGGTCACCGAGCTCGCGGACGTCGTCCTTCCCGTCGCCGCGGTCGCCGAGAAGGCCGGCACCTTCCTCAACTGGGAGGGCCGGGTGCGCTTCTTCGAGACCGCCCTCAAGCCGGACCAGATGACCCGCCGCCTCGCGCCCACCGACGCGCGCGTGCTGCAGATGCTGGCCGACGCCATGGACGTACACCTGGGTCTTCCCGACCTGCGGACCGTGCGCGGCGAGATCGACCGGCTCGGTGCCTGGGACGGGCCGCGGGCCACCGAACCGCTGGAGACCGCGGCCCAGTTGCCGCGTCCGGCCGCCGGGGAGGCCGTCCTCGCCGGGCACCGGCTGCTGCTGGACCAGGGGCGCCTCCAGGAGGGTGACGAGGCGCTCGCCGGGACGCGACACGCGGCCCACGCGCGCGTGTCGGCCGCCACGGCCGCCGAGGCAGGGGTCAAGGACGGCGATGTGCTCGCCGTGACCGGTCCCGCCGGATCCGTCGAACTCCCGCTGCAGATCACCGAGATGCCCGACCGTGTGGTCTGGCTCCCGCTGAACTCCACGGGCGGGGGCGTCGCCTCCGACGCCGGAGTGGTGCCCGGCTCCCTGGTCCGCATCGGCCCGGCGACGCTCGTCGCCGAAGCCCCCAAGGAGGTGGAGGCATGAGCCCGTACCTCGCGGCGGAAGACCTCTCGATGTTCGGCACCGACCCCTGGTGGCTCGTCGTCATCAAGGCCGTCTTCTGCTTCGCGTTCCTGATGGTGACCGTGCTGTTCTCCATCGTCTGGGAGCGCAAGGTCGTCGCCTGGATGCAGCTGCGCATCGGCCCCAACCGGCACGGCCCCTGGGGCATGCTCCAGTCGCTCGCCGACGGCATCAAGCTGATGCTGAAGGAAGACGTCATCGTCAAGCGCGCGGACAAGGTCGTCTACGTCCTCGCGCCGATCGTCGCGGCCATCCCGGCCTTCATGGCGATCGCGGTGATCCCCTTCGGCCCGGCCGGCAACGAGATCTCGATCTTCGGCCACCGCACCGCGATGCAGCTCACCGACCTGCCGATCGCGATGCTCTACATCCTCGCGGTCGCCTCGGTCGGTATCTACGGCATCGTGCTCGCGGGCTGGAGTTCCGGATCCACCTACCCGCTCCTCGGCGGCCTGCGCTCCTGCGCGCAGATGATCTCGTACGAGATCGCCATGGGCGCCGCGTTCGCCTCGGTGTTCCTCTACTCCGGTTCGATGTCGACCTCGGCGATCGTCGAGGCGCAGCAGGACCGCTGGTACGTCATCCTGCTGCCGGTCTCCTTCGTGATCTACATCGTCACGATGGTGGGCGAGACCAACCGCGCCCCCTTCGACATGCCGGAGTCCGAGGGTGACCTGGTCGGCGGCTTCAACACCGAGTACTCGTCGATCAAGTTCGCGATGTTCATGCTCGCCGAGTACGTGAACATGGTGACGGTCTCGGCGGTGTCCGTGACGCTCTTCCTCGGCGGCTGGCGGGCCCCGTGGCCGGTCAGCACCTTCTGGGAGGGCGCGAACCACGGCTGGTGGCCGCTGCTCTGGTTCGTGATCAAGGTCCAGCTGCTGCTGTTCTTCTTCATCTGGCTGCGCGGCACGCTTCCCCGCGTCCGCTACGACCAGCTGATGAAGCTCGGCTGGAAGGTCCTGATCCCGGTCTCCGTCGTCTGGCTGATGCTCGTCGCGACCGTGCGGACCCTGCGCAACGAGAACTACGACTTCGCCGACATCGCCCTCTACATCGGCGGCGGTGTCATCGCCCTGCTGCTGCTCTCCTTCGTCGTCGACATCTTCCGCGACAAGACGAAGACGGCCGAGCGGCCTGTCGAGGAACCGGCCGGGTTCGACCCGCTGGCCGGCGGATTCCCCGTACCGCCGCTGCCCGGACAGGAGTTGCCGCCCGTGCCCAGGCGCCGTTCGCGCCGGGAGCGGGAGCTGATTGTCAGTGGCGGAGTGAATACTCAGAGTGACGACGGATCTCTGGATGGAAAGGAGGCGTCCGATGGCTGAGGAGCCCAAGGAGTCCGGGCAGACAAAGCCTGGCTTCCAGAACCCCGTGGCCGGCTTCGGCGTGACCTTCAAGGCCATGTTCAAGAAGCGGCTGACCGAGCAGTACCCGGAGCAGGAGAAGACCACCGCTCCCCGTTTCCACGGACGGCACCAGCTCAACCGCCATCCGGACGGCCTGGAGAAGTGCGTCGGCTGCGAGCTGTGCGCCTGGGCCTGCCCCGCCGACGCGATCTACGTCGAGGGCGCGGACAACACCGACGAGGAGCGCTACTCGCCGGGCGAGCGGTACGGGCGCGTCTACCAGATCAACTACGCCCGCTGCATCCTGTGCGGTCTGTGCATCGAGGCGTGCCCCACGCGCGCGTTGACGATGACCAACGAGTTCGAGCTCGCCGACTCCAGCCGCGCGAACCTGATCTACACCAAGGAGCAACTGCTCGCCGGTCTGGAAGACGGCATGGTCGACTCCCCGCACGCGATCTACCCGGGGACCGACGAGCAGGACTACTACCGGGGGCTGGTGACGGAGGCCGCGCCCGGCACCGTCCAGCAAGTCGCCGTCTCCAAGGGCGAGGTGGTCCAGGAGGCCGCGTCCACCTTCGGCCCGGACGAGCCGGCGTCGGAGAAGGTGATCGGCCGATGACCGCGCCCGCGCAGCTCGCCGCGTACTCCACCTCCACCGGCGAGGCCTTCCAGTTCTGGGTGCTCGGCACCGTCGCGGTGATCGGCGCCCTGTGCACCGTCTTCATGAAGAAGGCCGTGCACAGCGCGCTCTGTCTCGCCGGGACCATGATCATCCTTGCGGTGTTCTACCTCGCCAACGGCGCCTACTTCCTGGGCGTCGTGCAGATCGTCGTCTACACCGGCGCGATCATGATGCTGTTCCTGTTCGTGGTGATGCTCGTCGGCGTCACGGCCGCGGACTCCCTGAAGGAGACCATCAAGGGCCAGCGCTGGCTGGCCCTTCTGTGCGGGCTGGGCTTCGGCATCCTGCTGGTCGCCGGCATCGGCAACGCCTCCCTGACGGAGTTCAACGGCCTGGCGCAGGCGAACGCGAACGGCAACGTGGAGGGTCTCGCCGCCCTCATCTTCACCAAGTACGTGTTCGCCTTCGAGATCACCGGCGCCCTGCTGATCACGGCCGCCGTCGGCGCCATGGTGCTCACCCACCGCGAGCGCACCGAGCGGGCCAAGACCCAGCGCGAGCTGGCCGAGGAGCGGGTGCGCGAGGGCAAGCACGTACCGCCGCTGCCGGCGCCCGGCGTGTACGCCCGGCACAACGCCGTGGACATCGCGGGCCTGCTGCCCGACGGCACCCCGTCCGAGCTCACGGTCAGCAAGACGCTGCGCGAGCGCGGCCAGATCCGTGATGTGTCGGCCGAGGCGCTCAACGACCTCCGGGCGCTGGAGCAGCGCGCGGAGGAGCGCCTGGAGCGCACCGCGGTCGAACCCGCGAACCTCAAGCGGGCCGAGGAGGCGTCGAAGTGAATCCGGTCAACTACCTCTACCTCGCGGCCCTGTTGTTCACGATCGGCGCCACCGGTGTACTGATCAGGCGCAACGCGATCGTGGTGTTCATGTGCGTCGAGCTCATGCTCAACGCCTGCAACCTCGCCTTCGTCGCCTTCTCCCGGATGCACGGCAATCTCGACGGCCAGATCATCGCGTTCTTCACGATGGTCGTCGCCGCCGCGGAAGTCGTGGTCGGGCTCGCGATCATCGTGTCCCTGTTCCGTTCCCGCCACTCGGCCTCGGTCGACGACGCCAGCCTGATGAAGCTGTAAGGGGTCGCTGAATCGTGGAGAACCTGATCGCGCTGCTGATCGCGGCGCCCCTGCTCGGAGCGGCGGTCCTGCTCACCGGCGGCCGGAGACTGGACGCCGTAGGACACTGGATCGGCACGACCCTCGCCGGCGCCTCCTTCGTGTTCGGTGCCATCCTCTTCGCCGACCTGCTCGGCAAGGACGCCGAACACCGGACCCTGACGAGCCATCTGTTCAGCTGGGTCCCGGTCGAGGGCTTCCAGGCGGACATCGCCTTCCGCCTCGACCAGCTGTCGATGACGTTCGTGCTGCTGATCACGGGCGTCGGCTCGCTGATCCACCTGTACTCCGTGGGGTACATGGAGCACGACGAGCGGCGCCGCCGCTTCTTCGGCTATCTGAACCTGTTCCTCGCGGCGATGCTGCTGCTCGTCCTCGCCGACAACTACCTGCTGCTGTACGTCGGCTGGGAGGGCGTCGGTCTCGCCTCCTATCTGCTGATCGGCTTCTGGCAGCACAAGCCCAGTGCCGCGACCGCCGCGAAGAAGGCCTTCCTGGTCAACCGCGTCGGCGACATGGGCCTGTCGATCGCGATCATGCTGATGTTCACGACGTTCGGGACCTTCGCGTTCGGCCCCGTCCTCGGCAGTCACGAAGAGCCGGGCATGGTGAGCGACGCCGGTGAGGCCACACTCACCGGGATCGCCCTGATGCTGCTCCTCGCGGCCTGCGGCAAGTCCGCCCAGGTGCCGCTGCAGTCCTGGCTCGGCGACGCGATGGAGGGCCCGACCCCGGTCTCGGCCCTCATCCACGCCGCGACCATGGTGACCGCCGGCGTCTACCTGATCGTCCGCTCCGCCAACATCTTCAACCTCGCCCCCGACGCGCAGCTGGTCGTCACCGTCGTCGGTGCCGTCACGCTCCTGTTCGGTGCGATCGTCGGTTGCGCGAAGGACGACATCAAGAAGGCGCTGGCCGGCTCCACCATGTCGCAGATCGGCTACATGGTGCTCGCCGCGGGTCTCGGCCCCATCGGCTACGTCTTCGCGATCATGCACCTGGTGACGCACGGCTTCTTCAAGGCCGGGCTGTTCCTCGGGGCCGGTTCGGTCATGCACGGCATGAACGACGAGGTCGACATGCGGAAGTACGGCGGCCTGCGCAAGTACATGCCGGTCACCTTCGTGACGTTCGGCCTCGGCTACCTCGCCATCATCGGCTTCCCCGGTCTGTCAGGCTTCTTCTCCAAGGACAAGATCATCGAGGCGGCCTTCGCCAAGGGCGGCACCGAGGGCTGGATCCTCGGAGCCTGTGCCCTGCTGGGCGCGGCCATCACGGCGTACTACATGACGCGCGTGATGCTGATGACGTTCTTCGGGGAGGAGCGCTGGCGCAACCAGCCCACCCGCTCGCCCGAGGCGCCGAGCGCGGAGCCCGCCGCCGAGCACCATGGCGAGCACGCTGAACCGCACCCGCACGAGTCGCCCAAGTCCATGACGATCCCGATGATCGTGCTGGCCTTCGGCTCGGTCTTCGCGGGCGGCGTCTTCGGCATCGGCGACCGCTTCCTGCACTGGCTGGAGCCCATCACCGGGCACGACCACGGCGATGCGCCGATCAGCGCGACCACGGTCACCGCTTCCACGGTCGCCGTGATGGTCATCGGCGTCACCTTCGCCTACCTGCAGTACGGCCGCCGCCCGGTCCCGGTCGTCGCCCCGCGCGGATCGCTGCTCACCCGGGCCGCCCGGCGCGACCTGCTCCAGGACGACTTCAACCACGTCGTCCTGGTCCGCGGCGGCGAACACCTCACGCGGTCCCTGGTGTACGTCGACCACACCCTGGTCGACGGAGTCGTCAACGGCACGGCGGCCTCGGTCGGCGGCCTCTCCGGGCGGATGCGCAAGCTGCAGAACGGCTTCGCGCGGTCGTACGCGGTCTCGATGTTCGGCGGTGCGGCAGTGCTGATCGCCGCGACCCTGCTGATGAGGGCGGTCTGATACCGATGTCCTTTCCTCTGCTGACAGCGACGGCGGCGCTCCCGGCGATCGGTGCGATCGCCACGGCCGCCGTACCGGCCGCGCGACGCACCGCGGCCAAGTGGCTCGCGCTGCTCGTCTCGCTGGCGACCCTCGTGCTCGCCGCGATCGTCCTGGTCCGCTTCGACCCGGACGGCGACCGCTACCAGCTCACCGAATCCCACTCCTGGATCAAGGACTTCGGGGTCAGGTACGAGCTGGGTGTGGACGGCATCGGGGTGGCGCTGGTGGCGCTCACCGCGCTGCTGATCCCGTTCATCATCCTCGCGGGCTGGCACGACGCCGACCCGCTGGAGACCGGTAACAAGAGGTGGCGGCCGACGCAGGGCTTCTTCGCCCTGATCCTGGCCGTCGAGGCGATGGTGATCCTCTCCTTCGAGGCCACCGACGTCTTCCTCTTCTACATCTTCTTCGAAGCCATGCTGATCCCGATGTACTTCCTCATCGGCGGCTTCGGGGACCGCGCCCACGAGCACGGTGAAGAGGCGGCGTCGACGCAACGGTCGTACGCCGCCGTGAAGTTCCTCCTCTACAACCTGGTCGGCGGCCTGATCATGCTGGCCGCGGTGATCGGCCTCTACGTGGTCGCCGGGAGCTTCTCCCTCTCGGAGATCGCCGAGGCCCGCGCCAACGGCTCGCTCGACATGGTGACCAGCACCGAACGCTGGCTGTTCCTCGGTTTCTTCTTCGCCTTCGCGGTGAAGGCGCCGCTGTGGCCGCTGCACACCTGGCTGCCCAACGCCATGGGGGAGGCCACCGCCCCGGTCGCCGTCCTCATCACGGCGGTCGTCGACAAGGTCGGCACCTTCGCGATGCTCCGCTTCTGCCTCCAGCTGTTCCCGGAGGCGAGCAAGTGGGCGACGCCCGCGATCCTCGTCCTGGCGCTGATCAGCATCATCTACGGGGCGCTGCTCGCCGTCGGGCAGCGGGACATCAAGCGGCTGGTGGCGTACGCGTCGATCTCGCACTTCGGCTTCATCATCATGGGCATCTTCGCGATGACCAGCCAGGGCCAGTCCGGTGCGACGCTCTACATGGTCAACCACGGTATTTCCACCGCCGCGTTGATGCTGGTCGCCGGGTTCCTGATCTCGCGGCGCGGGTCGCGGCTCATCGCCGACTACGGCGGTGTGCAGAAGGTGGCCCCGGTGCTCGCCGGCACCTTCCTGATCGGTGGCCTCGCAACGCTGTCGCTGCCGGGGCTCGCGCCGTTCGTGAGTGAATTCCTGGTCCTGGTCGGCACGTTCGCGAGCTACCCGGTGATCGGCATCATCGCCACCTTCGGCATCGTGCTCGCCGCGCTCTACACCCTCGTCCTCTACCAGCGGACGATGACGGGCCCGGTGAAGCCCGAGGTCGCGACCATGCCCGACCTCCGGGTGCGTGAACTCGTGGTGGTCGCGCCGCTGGTCGTACTGCTGATCTTCCTGGGCGTCTACCCGAAGCCCGTCACGGACATCGTCAACCCGGCGGTCAAGCAGACCATGTCCGACGTACAGAAGAAGGACCCCCAGCCCGAGGTGGAGGCGGCCAAGTGAGTGCGTCAGCCGTCCACAGCCTGTGGACAACCGCGGCCGATCCGATCTCGAAGATCGATACGCCGAAGATCGAATACGGACAATTGTCACCCACGTTGATCGTCGTCGGTGCGGCGATCATCGGAGTGCTCATCGAGGCGGCGGTACCGCGCAAGCAGCGGTACTACGCCCAGGTGTTCGTCTCCGCCGTGGCGCTGATCGCGGGCTTCGCCGCGGTCGTCGCGCTCGCGGCGAACGGATACGCCACCACCAAGGCGGGCATCGCGGCGATGGGCGCCATCGCCGTCGACGGGCCGGCGCTCTTCCTGCAGGGCACGATCCTGCTGGCGGGCCTGGTCGGTCTGTTCACCTTCGCCGAGCGGAGGCTGGACCCGGAGGCGCACGGCAACCGGGTCGACTCGTTCGCCGCGCAGGCGGCCTCTGTGCCGGGCAGCGACAGCGAAAAAGCCGCGGTCAAGGCCGGGTTCACCACCACCGAGGTGTTCCCGCTGCTGCTGTTCGCCGTCGCGGGCATGCTGATCTTCCCGGCGGCCAACGACCTGCTGACCCTGTTCATCGCCCTGGAAGTCTTCTCGCTCCCGCTGTACTTGATGTGCGCCCTGGCCCGCCGCAAGCGGCTCATGTCGCAGGAGGCCGCGGTCAAGTACTTCCTGCTCGGCGCCTTCGCCTCCGCGTTCACGCTGTTCGGCATCGCGCTGCTCTACGGGTACGCCGGCTCGGTGTCGTACGCGACGATCGCGCAGGTCGTCGACGGCACGGTCGGCACGGTCGACCCGGCGCTCGCGGACACCATGGGCAACGACGCGCTGCTGCTGATCGGCGCCGCGATGATCGTGATGGGCCTGCTGTTCAAGGTCGGCGCGGTCCCGTTCCACATGTGGACGCCGGACGTGTACCAGGGTGCGCCGACGCCGGTCACCGGGTTCATGGCGGCGGCGACGAAGGTAGCGGCGTTCGGCGCGCTGCTGCGGATCCTGTACGTCGTCCTGCCGGGCCTGCGCTGGGACTGGCGGCCGGTCATGTGGGGCGTCGCGATCGTCACCATGCTCGGCGGTGCGATCGTCGCGATCACGCAGACCGACATCAAGCGGCTGCTGGCGTACTCGTCGATCGCGCACGCCGGGTTCATCCTCGCGGGTGTCATCGCGACGACGCCGGACGGTGTCTCGTCCGTCCTCTTCTACCTGGGCGCGTACTCGTTCGTGACGATCGGTGCGTTCGCGGTGGTCACGCTCGTACGCGATGCGGGCGGTGAGGCGACGCATCTGTCCAAGTGGGCCGGTCTCGGCCGCCGTTCGCCGCTGGTCGCCGCCGTGTTCGCGGTGTTCCTGCTGGCCTTCGCCGGTATCCCGCTGACCTCCGGGTTCGCCGGGAAGTTCGCCGTGTTCAAGGCGGCGGCGGAGGGCGGGGCCGCGCCGCTGGTCGTGGTCGGTGTGATCTCGTCGGCGATCGCCGCGTTCTTCTACATCCGCGTCATCGTGCTGATGTTCTTCAGCGAGCCGCGGCCCGAGGGACCGACCGTGGCCGTGCCGTCGCCGCTGACGATGGCGGCGATCGGGGTCGGCGTGGCGGTCACGCTGGTGCTCGGCGTGGCGCCGCAGTACTTCCTGGACCTGGCCAATCAGGCGGGGGTGTTCGTGCGCTGACGGCGCGGTGCGCGCACCGACGGTGCTCGTACGGCGGCCCCGGTTCCCTTCGTGGGAGCCGGGGCCTTCGTGTGTGTTCAGCCGGTCCAGTCGATGTAGTCCAGGTCGGGGACCCGGTCCGGCTCGGTGGGGGCCTTCGGGGTGCAGGTCACGTCGGGGTTCCAGGCCTCGAACAGGCCCTCGAGGTTGTCCTTGTAGAGCCACGCGTGGAGCGTGTAGTACGTCTTCTTCGGATCCAGGGGCGGCGGCAGCGGCGTGGCAGGGGCGAACGTCACTGCGGACATCGTGGGAGCGGGGCCCGGGCCCGAGTTCTCGACGATCCACTGCACCGCGACGAGGTCGCGCTCCCTGGTGCTGTCGGCCTCGTGGAGGAGGGCCGCGGGCTTCACCGGATCGGTCTGGCCGACGTTGTCGATGTTGAGGTAGTGGTACCCCATGCCGCCGGTCCCGGTCAGCTCGGCGCAGGTGTCCGGGCGTTTGTAGCCGTCCGGCTCCGCGAACGGCTCGTAGGCGTACTCGGCGGTGGCCGCGTAGGTCTTGGCCAGGCCCGCCCAGAAGATCTGGTCGTCGGGCTCTGGCGCCGCCTGCGCGGGTGCCGCGGTCAGGGAGAGGGCTCCGGCTATCGCCACGGCGACGGCGGCCTTGAGGGGCCGAGAGGGCATGGCGGGGCTCCTTGAAGTGGAAGCGGGGCGCGCCTGTGCGGGGCGCGCCGTCCGCGGGGCGGGCCTCCTCTGTCCCGCCCGAGCAGCCTGTCCCGGTGGCTGCCGGGCCTTCATATGACGCGGGCCATTCGAGTGGGCGCGCAGAGTGATGGGGCGGGCCTGTGGATAACTCGGGCGCTGTCGGTGCGGGCCCCTATCGTGGAGGCAGTGGTCGAGGTGCGACGGACGGGGGACACGGCGATGGGTGGGACGGGCGGGATCGGTGCAATGACAGCGGTAGCCGAGAGCGAGGCGTTGGCCACGCTCCACAGGGTCTTCGGGTACGACGCCTTCCGCGGTGAGCAGGAAGCGGTCATCGAGCATGTGGTCGCCGGCGGGGACGCGGTCGTCCTCATGCCGACCGGCGGCGGGAAGTCGCTGTGCTACCAGATCCCGGCCCTGGTCAGACCCGGTACGGGCATCGTCGTCTCGCCCCTGATCGCGCTGATGCAGGACCAGGTGGACGCGCTGCGGGCGCTCGGTGTGCGCGCCGGGTTCGTGAACTCCACGCAGGACTTCGACGAGCGGCGGGTGGTGGAGGCCGAGTTCCTCGCCGGTGAGCTGGACCTGCTCTATCTGGCGCCGGAGCGGTTGCGGCTGGACTCCACGCTGGACCTGCTCTCGCGCGGCAAGATCTCGGTCTTCGCGATCGACGAGGCGCACTGTGTGTCCCAGTGGGGCCACGACTTCCGCCCCGACTATCTGTCGCTCTCCCTGCTCGGCGAGCGCTGGCCGGACGTCCCGCGGATCGCGCTCACGGCGACGGCCACGCATGCGACGCACCAGGAGATCACCCAGCGGCTGAAGATGCCGACGGCCCGGCACTTCGTGGCGAGCTTCGACCGGCCCAACATCCAGTACCGGATCGTGCCCAAGGCGGACCCGAAGAAGCAGCTGCTGAGCTTCCTGCGGCAGGAGCACGAGGGCGACGCGGGCATCGTGTACTGCCTCTCGCGCAACTCGGTGGAGAAGACGGCGGAGTTCCTGAGCAAGAACGGCATCGAGGCGGTGCCGTATCACGCGGGCCTGGACGCGGGGACGCGTGCGGCACACCAGTCGCGGTTCCTGCGGGAGGAGGGCCTGGTCGTGTGCGCGACCATCGCCTTCGGCATGGGCATCGACAAGCCGGACGTCCGCTTCGTCGCCCACCTCGACCTGCCCAAGTCGGTCGAGGGGTATTACCAGGAGACCGGCCGTGCGGGACGCGACGGACTGCCGTCGACGGCCTGGATGGCCTACGGCCTCAACGACGTCATACAGCAGCGCAAGCTGATCCAGTCCGGCGAGGGCGACGAGGCCTTCCGCCGCCGGGCCGCCGCCCATCTGGACGCGATGCTCGCGCTGTGCGAGACCGCCCAGTGCCGGCGCGGGCAGCTGCTCAACTACTTCGGCCAGGAGCCCGACCCGGCGGGCTGCGGCAACTGCGACACCTGCCTCACCCCGCCCGAGACCATGGACGGCACGGTCGCCGCGCAGAAGGTGCTGTCGACGGTGGTGCGGCTGCAGCGCGAGCGCGGTCAGAAGTTCGGCGCGGTACAGATCGTCGACATCCTGCTCGGCAAGCGGACGGGCAAGGTCATCCAGTTCGACCACGACCAGCTGTCTGTGTTCGGGATCGGTGAGGAGCTGTCCGAGGGCGAATGGCGGGGTGTCGTGCGGCAGCTGCTGGCGCAGGGGCTCCTCGCGGTCGAAGGGGACTACGGGACGCTCGTGCTGACCGAGGCGAGCGGGGCGGTACTGCGGCGGGAGCGGGACGTTCCGCTGCGGAAGGAGCCGAAGCGGCCCGCGACCTCGCGGTCGGCGTCGGGGGCCGGGTCGTCGAGCTCCGGACGGGGCAAGGCCAAGGCAGCCGCGGCCGAATTGCCCGAGGCGCTGCTGCCGGCCTTCGAGGCGCTGCGCGCCTGGCGTGCGGATCAGGCGCGGGAGCAGGGTGTCCCGGCGTACGTGATCTTCCATGACGCGACGCTGCGGGAGATCGTGACCGTGTGGCCGACGTCGGTGGCACAGCTCGGGACGGTCGGCGGGGTCGGCGAGAAGAAGCTGGTGACGTACGGGGAAGGCGTGCTGGCGGTCCTGGCCGGACTCGGCGACGGCGGTCCGGTCACGGGGGCGCCGAACCCCGAGGACGAGGTGGATCCTCGTGCGGATGACTGGCCCGAGATGGATGAGGAGCCGGAGCCGGACTGGATATAGGGGTGAGTGTCGCCCGTGGTGCGGCGCCGGACGGATGCCGACGTCGACGTCCACTGCGACGCCGGAGCCGACTGTGACGTCGGACGGACCGACGCCGACGCCGATTGTGATGCCGATGCCGACTCCGGTCCCGTCACACGGCCCGTGACGCATACGCCCTGACGTCCGCGTCCGAGGCGGTCGTCCCCGTGGCGAGGGCCGCGCGGCGTCCTCGGTGGGCGCGTGGCGGCCCAGGGCCAGGGCCAGGACCGCGGCCTTGCGCATGTCGGCGTCGGCGGTCCGCGAGGGCCTTGGCGAGGGCGAGGGCGAGGGCGGGGACGGCGGCGTCGGAGACCGCCGCGGCCAGCGCGGTCGCGGCGCCGGACCTGACCTGCCAGTCGGGGTCGGCCAGGGCGGTCACGGCACGGGCGGCGAGCGGGTTCGGGGCAACCGGTGACGCCGAGTGCGCCGTAGGCGGCCGTGCGTACAAGGGCGTCGGGTTCGTCGACGAGGCCGGTGAGCGCTGCCCGGACGGAGAGTGCGACACGAGCGCCTCGGGTGGGGCGGGAGCCGGGGGAGTGGTGGGGTCTGCCGGGTCGGGGTCCGGGCGATGCGAGGTGGCCGGGGTGTTGCGGGCCGTGGGTTCGGGGAGTCCTGTGCGTGCGGGCCTGGGCGGTTCACGGACACCGTCGCCAGGGCCTTGGCGATCGTGACCCTGACCTCAGTCGCTGAGCCGGGGGTTTGCGAGGTCGGGGCGGAGATCTGCCACCGGGGTCCGACAGATCTGCCACCTGGGTTCGCAGGGCGCTTGAGGTGCGGGGCGGGGCGTTCGACCAGACGCCCACGCGGCGCAGACGCCACCACCTGAGCCCCGCAAGCTGTGCCGGTCGCGGCGCCCGGAGGCGGTGCCGGTAGGCCACCGGGCCCGCAGGCCACTGGGCCCAGGCCACCGGGCCCGCAGGCCACCCGAGCCGAAGGCTGCGAGCGGCACCGCGCCGGGCGGGCTGCGACGGTCACCGCGCCCACCGGCTCTGTCGGTCACGCGGCCCACCGGCTCTGTTGGTCACGCGGTCCACCGGCTCTGTCGGTCACGCACCCACCCGCTCCGCCGGCTACGCCAGTGCCGTCAGCCCCGGTCCGAACACGATCAGGAGGGGCAGCAGCGGGACCAGCGCCGCCACCGTCGCCGTGAGCGCACGCTGTCTGCGCAGCAGGCGGGGGCGGGGTTCCAGGAGGCGGTCGACGCGCTCACCGAGCAGGCGGTGGCTGGAGGAGCAGGAGAGGACACCTCGGTGCTGGTTCAGCTCGATCAGAGCCAAGGCCGTCGTCATGTGGCCGCAGCGGCGGGAGGCCGTGTCGTCGGCCGCCAGTTCCACCAGGCGGTGGGTCTGGTCGCAGAAGTGGGCGAAGAGAGGGATGCGGGGGAAGCCGGTGGCGAGGGCCGTGGACAGGTGGAGCAGCCAGTCGTGGTGGGCCCGGGCGTGGTCGCGCTCGTGGGTGAGCACGGCGTCCAGCTGGTGGTCGGTCAGGCGATGCAGCGCGCCGGTCGTGACCACCAGCTGGGGCGGGCTGCCCGGCATCCACCAGGCGTCGGGGTACTCGTCCTCCAGCACCAGGAGCGGACCGCGCGCGGCCTGCTCCAGCCCGCCGGGCAGTTCCGGGGCACGCTCGCGCAGGTGGGCCCGGGTCCGGTCGCGGCGCCGACGGGCCTCCATCAGTTCCCGGCAGAGCATCGCCGTCGTCCAGGCGGCACCGCAGGCCAGCAACAGGGTCAGCAGGGCCGCCCAGGCCGGAGCGGCGGAGAGGTCGTACGCCGCGGTCACTGCCGGGGGCGCGGGCGCGAAGACATGGTCGCGGACCGTGTGGAAGACGGCCGCGGCGCCGAGCACCAGGGCGGTCAGACAGCACATCAGGACGGTGGCGACCAGGCACTGCCACACCCACAGGGCGACCACGGGTTCCCGTTCGGGCCAGGTGGCGCGGGTCAGCGCGCGGGGCGCCGGCACGGCGGCCGTCAGGGCGACGGCACTCAGCAGGAGCAGGCAGAAGGTCATCCCACGGGCTCCGGATCCTGGTCGGAGGGCAATGAAGGGCACCCAAAGGCAATGAAGAAGGCTGCGGGGCGGCGTGGTGCGGCGAGCGGATCGCACCGCGTCCACGCGGCGCGGACACGTCACCTTGTCGCCCGCCGCCAGTATGACGGGCCGGAGGGGTGGAGTCAGGGGACAGAACGGACACGGCGCACGCAGGCCCCCTTCAACGGCCCTCGCCGCGCTCACGCCCCGCGCGCGGGCCCTACGGCCACCCGCCCCATCTCACCCACTCACCGCCCCATCTCATCCACTCACCGCCCCACCTCACCCACTCACGCCCCGCTCGCCCCCGCCCTCCTCTCCCCGGGTCTTCCCCCAGGTCTTCCTTCCGGGGCCCTCCCCCTAGGACCTCCTACCCCCCACTAACCACCCGCCCCACAACCTCCCCCAACCCCACCCGCAGCCCACCCGGCCCAGGCGCCCACGCCGACAGTGTCACCGCATCCCCGTCCTCCAGGAACGTCCGCTTGCCGTCCGGGAGTTCGAGCGCGTCCCGCCCGTTCCACGTCAGCTCCAGCAGCGAACCCCGCTCCCGCTCGGACGGCCCGCTCACGGTTCCCGAGCCGTACAGATCACCGGTCCGCAGCGAGGCGCCGTTGACCGTCATATGGGCCAGTTGCTGCGCGGCGGTCCAGTACATGGTGGAGAAAGGCGGCTCGGACACCACGTGCCCGTTGATCGCGACGGAGATCCGGAGGTCGTACCCGCCGGGCTCGTCGGCGAGGCCGGTGTCGTCCAGGTACGGCAGCAGCTCGTGCGTCCGCTCCGGCGGGGCCACCCGCGCCTCGTCCAGTGCGTCCAGCGGAGTGATCCACGCCGACACCGACGTGGCGAACGACTTGCCGAGGAACGGGCCGAGGGGGACGTACTCCCAGGCCTGGATGTCGCGCGCGGACCAGTCGTTGAGGAGGCAGAGGCCGAAGACGTGCTCGCGGAAGTCGCCCAGCACCACGGGTGAGCCCATCGCCGAGGGCACGCCGACGACGAAGCCGACCTCGGCCTCGATGTCGAGGCGGACGGAGGGGCCGAAGACGGGAGCCGTGTCGGCGGGGGACTTCCGCTGCCCCGAGGGTCGTACGACATCCGTGCCCGAGACGACGACCGTGCCCGAGCGGCCGTGATAGCCGATCGGGAGGTGTTTCCAGTTGGGGGTCAGGGAGTCGGCGGCATCGGGGCGGAAGATCTGGCCGACGTTTCGGGCGTGGTTCTCGGAGGCGTAGAAGTCGACGTAGTCGGCGACCTCGAAGGGGAGGTGGAGGGTCACCGAGGACAGGGGGTGGAGGAAGTCCGCGACGGCCGACTGGTGCGAGGGGACCGTCACCCAGGCCGTGACCGCCCGCCGTACGTCCGACCACGCGGTGCGGCCCGCGGCGAGCAGCGGGTTGAGGGAGGGCCGGGCGAGGAGGGCGGCGTACGGCGAGCCCAGGGCGTGGGCCGCGGCGCCCGCGTCGAGGACATGGTCGCCGAGCCGGACCCCGACCGTCCGGCCCGGGGAACCGCGGAGCGAGAAGACGCCGTAGGGGAGGTTGTGCGGGCCGAAGGGGTCGCCCTCGGGGAGATCGAAGGGGGGCATGGGGTGCTGCCTCGCTCTCAATCGTTGCGTGCGCTGCATCGCTGCGTGTGCCACATCACCGCGTGTGCCACGTGGTCGCGCCACACGTTACGGCCGAGTTGCCTGCCTCGGGAGGGCCTGAAGAGTTCGTAATGTATATATAGGGCTCGGTTGGAGGCATTGATTCCGGCTTGGCGTCCTTTGGGGACTGCGGGCGGGGTCGGCGCGATCCGCGGCCTGACCCCATCGTGTAAAGCCCGTTCCGCGCGCGGCTGTTGCAGGGCCCCGCCCTGGACGCAACGAACTGGTGGTACGAGATTCCACTTGAGCGCCCAACCGGAGCCGACGTCAACGTATGTGAAAGGTGCAGCCGTCCGGTTCGCGTCGAGTCGATGGGGGTTTCCATCCGTATTCTCTGATCATGGCCGTACCCACCGCATATTCACTCATCGCCACTGACCTGGACGGAACCCTGCTCCGGGGCGACGACACGCTCTCCGACCGGTCGCTCGCCGCGCTCGCGCGGGTGGCGCAGGCCGGGGCCCGGCATCTGGTGGTGACCGGCCGCCCCGCCCCGAGAGTGCGGCCGTTGCTCGACGACCTGGGCAGTACGGGGCTCGCGGTGTGCGGGCAGGGCGCGCAGGTGTACGACGCCGGTGCGGACCGTCTGCTCTGGTCGGTCACCCTGGACCGGGAACTGGCCGAGACCGCGCTCGGCAAGATCGAGGCCGAGGTGGGTCAGGTGTACGCCGCCGTCGACCAGGACGGCGTCGACGGGCTGACCCTCATCGAGCCGGGGTATCTGATGCCGCACCCCACTCTCCCCGCCGTCCGGGTCGACCGGCGCGACGACCTGTGGTGTGAGCCGATCAGCAAGGTCCTGCTCCGCCACCCGGCCCTCTCCGACGACGAGTTGGCGGCGACGGCCCGCGGAGTCGTCGGTTCCCTCGCGACGGTGACGATGTCAGGGCCCGGCACCGTCGAACTCCAGCCATGCGGCATCACCAAGGCGACGGGCCTGGCCCTGGCCGCCGACCACCTCGGCCTCGGCCCGTCCCAGACCATCGCCTTCGGTGACATGCCCAACGACATCCCCATGTTCGACTGGGCCGCCCACGGCGTGGCCATGGCCAACGCCCACCCCGAACTCAAGTCTGTGGCCGACGAGGTGACCTTGTCCAACGAGGACGACGGCATCGCCGTCGTCCTCGAAAGACTCTTCCCGAAAGTCTGAGCGGGCCCCTGGAAGGGCTCAGTACGCGCCCCACACATTGTCGATCGACCCGTACCGCTGCGCCGCGTAGTTGCAGGCCGCGGTGATGTTGGCGACCGGGTCGTAGGGGTCCCACGAGGTGTTGGCCACGTGGTAGGCCAGGAAGGTGGGGTCGATGACCTGGAGGAGGCCCTTGGAGGGGGTGCCGGCGGCGGCGTTGGAGTCCCAGTTGTTGATGGCGTAGGGGTTGCCCGAGGACTCGCGGATGATGTTGCGGTAGATGCCGTCGTACGAGCCGGGGATGCCGTTGTCCGCCATCACCTGGAGGGAGGCGCGGATCCAGCCGTCGAGGGTGTCGGAGTAGCCGAGCGAGGTCGCGGAGACCGCGCTCGGGGTGGCCGCGGAGGCGGTGGTCGCGCCGATGACGGGGAAGGCGAGTGCGGCGACGGCGGCACCGGTGACGGCGAGTTTGCGGGACAGGCGCATGACGAGGTTCCTCTCCGGCGCCTGCGAGGTGAGCTGTCGGGTTCGGGCGGGAGATGCCCGGCCACACCGGAGAAGGCATGGCTTCACCCCGAGCCGTACCGGTCCTCGAAAGGCCGGTCCGGCGACTTACCTGGGTCCCCCGCTCCTGCCGTGAAGTTCTCTTGGGTGAGCGGTCTTGGGGCGGCGGCAGGATTAGGCGTCCGCCCTGGGCCGGGAACGTATGCGAGAGCACATGTCCGGAACAAGTACCGGATTCACACATCACGCCCGTTGAGCATGATCCGCGGCAAATGGACCGCTAGATTCCGGGGGTGACGGGCATGCGGGCGTGAGGCAAGTCACCATCGAGCGCAAGAGCGGCAAAACGGTCAATCAATGCCAACTCACTGCTAACCGGCCGTCCGTGGAATCCGCCTCTCCCACGTCCGGTGGAACACCACCTCGCCGCCCTCCGTGCAGATCACCTCGTTGGAGGTCAGGAACTCGGCCGCCGCACAGGTGGTCTCCGAACGGGTACGGACCGTCGTGTCCCAGGCCTCCTCGGGCCGGTGCAGCCGGATCGACCACTCCGAGCGGGCGCTCGCCGACAACGGGTCCGCCTCATTGATCGTGTACGTCTCCAGCGCGTCCTCGGTGAACTCCAGACCGTCCGGATACACGCGCGTGCCGCCGTACCGGGGGTCGACCTCAAGGCGCCACCCGCCCTTGGCGACATCGCGTACGACCAGGCGCTCGGGGCGCGCCTCATCGAGCGTGGCCGGGCTCCATCCAGCAGCGGCTACGCCGCCGGTCACCCCGAGCGGCTCGGACTGCTCGGGCTCGTCGAAGGTGATCGACGCGTCCGATTCCCTTGCCCTGACCGGCAGTTCGAGGAAGCTGCCCGCCGGCTCCAGCGTGAACCCCGCCTCCGACCCGGGCTGCGGCCATACCCACGGCCAGTACGCGGAGGACACGGCCAGCCGGATCCGGTGCCCGGGCGGGAAGGCGTGCCCGATCCCGTTCAGCTCGAAGACCACCTCCTGCGTGGCCCCCGGCTCCCACGGCACCGCCCGGTCCCGCCCGAGCCGCGCCGACAGATTCAGCACACCCCGGGTGACCAGCGTCGACGACCCGTCCGGCGCCACATCGCACAGCCGGGCGATCACCTGTCCGCGGGACACCTCCGAGGCCACCCTGAGCCGCACCCGAGGCCGCCCCAGCACCCATGTCTCCGCACCCACCGCGAACTCGAAACAGGCCGAGCGTGCATCCTCCTCCCGCTGGTCCGGCGGCAGGTCCGCGTCGTTCCCGAACGGGAAGAAACGGCCCGCGTCGACCCCCGTGTGCTGCGGCGAACGGACCAGCACGGGGGCGCCCTGAAGGCCGTACGAGACCGTCGTGACGTTGGGGGAGGGCCAGGACGGTTCGCCGACCCAGCGGCCGGGGAGCGTGTCGTACGTCGTGGCCGGGCGGTGCGAGTCGCTGACGTACGCCCGGAGCAGGGGCTCGCGCATGACGCCGGTGTCGATGCCCTTGAGATGGTGGTCCCACCAGCGCAGGGTCTCCTGGAGGAAGCCGATCGCCGGGCCGGGCGGCAGACCGCGGTCGGGGTACTGGTGGGACCAGGGGCCGATGAGTCCTCGTACGCGGTCCGGCGGCAGGTGCTCGGCCAGGCGCAGGACCGTGTCGCGGTACGGGTCGTGCCAGCCGCCCACCGCGAGGACCGCCGCGTCGATCGCGCCGTAGTCCTCGCACACGCTGCCGTGCCGCCAGTAGTCGTCCCGGGTCTGGTGGGCCAGCCAGGTGTGGATGAACGGGTCGACCCGCTCAAGGCGCTTGAGCCACAGGTCCCGCCAGGCCGGGCCCGCGTACCGCGGATCGGGCGGGCGTGCGACGAAGGCGAGCATGGTGGCGGCCCAGGCGTGCATGTCGACCGCGAGGACGGAACCTCCCATGTAGTGCACGTCGTTGTCATAGCGGTCGTCCGTCGAGCAGACCGTGACGACCGCCTTGAGCGGCTCGGGCGCGAGGGCCGCGATCTGGAGGGAATTGAAACCGCCCCAGGAGATGCCGAACATGCCGACCCTGCCGTCGCACCAGGGTTGCGCCGCCAGCCAGTCGACCACCTCGACACCGTCGGCCAGCTCGGTCGCCGAGTACTCGTCCGTCGGCATGCCCTCGCTGTTGCCGTGCCCGCGGATGTCGACGCGCACGGAGGCGTATCCGTGGCCCGCGTACCAGGGATGGCGCTGGAAGTCGCGGGGCGCGGTCCAGTCGGTCAGGCGGTACGGCAGGTATTCGAGCAGAGCGGGTACCGGTTCCTCGGTGAGCGGCCGCCACACGCGCGCGTACAGGAGCGTTCCGTCCGGGAGCGGGATGCGCAGGTCCTCGTGGGTCGTCTCGTAGGGGAAGGACGTACGGATGTGCATGAGCGTGACCCCAGTGGCTCCGTCGGTTTCAGTGGACCGGGTGCATCGTGCGGCGCAGCCAGGGCGCGGCGGCCATCACGGCGAGGCCCGCGGCCACCGCGATCGCGCCGTTGACGCCGAAGTACGCCGGATGCGAGACGTTGTCGTAGAGCTTCACCGTCTGGGCCTGGATGCCGTTGGCGAGGGCGAGGGACAGGAACCAGAGGGACATGGTCTGGCTGGAGAAGGCGACCGGGGCGAGCTTGGTGGTGGCCGACATGCCGGAGGTCTCCAGGAGGATGTCGCCGAGCCCCAGCAGGAAGTAGGAACCGACGATCCACCAGGCCGACATGAGGTAGTCGTCGCTTCCGTGGCCACTCGTCGGCAGGACCATCAGCAGGAACGACAGACCGCCGAGTACGACCCCGATCGCGATCTTGTTGGAGGCGTGCGGCTGGCCGTGGCCCATGCGGACCCACAGCGCGGCCACGAAGGGCGCGAGCCCGACCTCGAAGGCGCCGAGCGCGGAGGCGTACCAGCCGGCCGGGAAGTCGAAGCCGAGGATGGTCGTCTCGGCGTTCGTGGAGGCCAGCAGCATCATCGTGGAGTAGGCCTGGAAGAGGATGAAGTTGAAGACGGTCGAGGCCAGGAAGAGGACGATGTACGGCCTGAGGCGGCCGCGTTCCTCGGCGGTGACCCGAGGGCTGCGGAACATGACCGCGAAGTAGACGGCCGGGGCGATCACCGAGACAAGGGTGAGCAGGTCGACGAAGCGGTCCATGGTCAGCCGGCCGGCGGCGGCGAGGAGACCGGCGGTCACGGCGACGGCGACGGTGCCCGCGATGATCAGGCGGACGGCCCGGCGCATGGCGTCCGGGGCCAGGGCGAACTCGGCGGAGCGCTTGCGCCCGGCCAGGTGACGCCGGCCCACGACGTACTGGACCAGCCCGAAGGTCATGCCGATCGCGGCGGCGGAGAAGCCCCAGTGCCAGCCCTTGTGGTCGCCGAGCCAGCCGGTGACCAGCGGGCCCGCGAAGGCGCCGATGTTGATCGCCATGTAGTAGAGCGCGAACCCGGCGTCCCGGCGGTCGTCGTCGGTGGCGTAGAGCTTGCCGACCATGGTGGCCACGTTGGGCTTGAGCAGGCCGGTGCCGGCGCTGATCAGGCCGAGGCCCACCCAGGTCATGGTCGCGGTGGGGACGGCCATCGAGTAGTGGCCGCAGGCGATCAGGATGCCGCCCCACAAGACCGCGCGGTACGAGCCGAGCATGCGGTCGGCGAGCCAGCCGCCGGCGACCGAGACGAGGTAGACGAGGGTGCCGTAGGCGGCGGAGACGGACGCGGCCGTTCCGGCCGACATGCCCATGCCCTCGTGGGCGACGGAGTCGGCGAAGTACAGGACGAGGATGGCCTGCATGCCCAGGAACGAGAAACGCTCCCAGACCTCCAGACCGGAGAGCGTGAGCAGGCCTTTCGGCTGGCCGAAGAAGGCGGTGTCGTCCTCGGGGGGCGGCTGGTTTCCGGGCGCTGCGTCAACGGTTGTTCGAGACACGCTCTACTACTTCCGTGTAAATCGATAGATATCCGTTCTTTTCAGGTGATCAAAAACATACCGGTCGTGATCCGATACCGCCCCTGCTGTCACGGGTGGGCGGCATCGGTGATCGAAAGGTGACCGGATACGCTGACTTGAGTGATGGCAGCGACCTATCGACAAACCGTGTAATCGCCAGTAGACACCAGCAGACAGGAGACCCCTCGTGACCGTCGTCGGGCCGTTCGGGCTGAGCGTGCGGGACCAGGCTCTGGAAGCCGATGTCCAGGCCGGATTGGCGGCCGTCGAGGAGGGTTTGCTCGAAGCCACCAAGAGCGAGGTCCCCTTCATCACGGAGGCCGCACAGCACCTCGTACGGGCGGGCGGAAAGCGCTTCCGTCCGCTGCTCGTGATGCTCACTGCCCAGTTCGGCGACCCCTATGCGCCAGGTGTGGTGCCCTCCGCGGTGGTCGTCGAGCTGACCCACCTCGCGACGCTGTACCACGACGACGTCATGGACGAGGCCGCCGTGCGGCGCGGTGTCGACAGCGCCAACACCCGCTGGGGCAACTCGGTCGCGGTCCTCACCGGTGACTTCCTCTTCGCCCGCGCCTCCCACATCCTGGCCGACCTCGGGCCCGAGGCGGTCCGCGTCCAGGCCGAGGCGTTCGAGCGGTTGGTGACCGGGCAGATCCTGGAGACCGCGGGGCCTGTGGACGGCCGGGATCCGGTCGAGCACTACTTGGACGTGCTCGGCGGCAAGACCGGTTCGCTGGTCGCGGTGTCCTGCCGGTTCGGCGCGATGATGTCGGGCGCCGACGAGACGGTGGTCGACGTGCTGACCCAGTACGGGGAGCGGCTGGGGGTCGCCTTCCAGCTCGCGGACGACGTGCTGGACATCGCCTCCGACTCCCATGAGTCCGGGAAGACGCCGGGCACGGATCTGCGTGAGGGCATCCCGACCATGCCGGTGCTGCGGCTGCGGGAACGCGCCGCCCGGCTGGGCCTCGCGGAGGACATCGCGCTGTGCGAGCTGCTGGACTCCGACCTGACCGACGACGCGCGGCACGCGGAGGCGCTGGCCGCGCTGCGGGGGCATGCCGCGCTGGAGCAGGCCCGGCGGGACACCGTGCGGTACGCGGAGGAGGCACGGGCCGCGCTGGCTCCGCTGCCGGAGTGTGACTCGAAGGCGGCGCTGATGGAGCTGTGTGACGCGGTGGTGCATCGGGCCGGATAGAGGCCCTGTGATGCACGTCACAAAGCTGGACTGAGTCCAACTTGAGATCGCCTCCGTATTCATACCCAGAAGCTGACGCAGGGGGCGTCAGCTGCAATACGGGGAGACAAAAGAATCATGGGCATCAAAGCGACGTACTCCGCACGCCGTAAGAGCCTGATCGTCACCGCCGTCGCGGTGGCCGCCGCCGGTGGTGTCGCCGCCGCGGTGATTCCCGCCTTCGCCGCCGGAGGTGACCGCGCCGACCACGCGGGCCACGCCGCCGGCGAGAGCATCGTCAGCCAGAGCGGTGCCCTCGGAGGGAGTGGCGGCACGATCCTCGCCGCCAGTCTTCGCGGGGCCAACGAGGTGCCTGTCGAGGGCGGCCCTGCCGTGGGCGACAAGGACGGCGCCGCACTGGAGTTCATCAAGGTCAAGGGTGACAAGGTCTCCGTGGCCGTGACCTGGCGCGGTACCGGCAAGCCCACCCTGCTCCACATCCACCAGGGCGCCAAGGGCACCAACGGCGGCGTCAAGGTCGACTTCACCAAGCTGCTGGAGAAGGCGAAGGGGCACAGCGTCACCGGCACCGTGAAGGTGAAGGACGCGGCACTGCTCGACGCGCTGAAGTCCGACCCCGGTGCGTTCTACGCCAACCTGCACACCGCCGAGTTCCCCGGCGGAGCCGTCCGCGGCCAGCTCCACAAGGTCACCGTCGCGGGGTTCGCCTTCCACGACGCACTGAAGAACTTCCAGGCGTCCGTCATCAAGGGCAAGCAGATCTACGAGTGCAAGCCGGTCGAGGGCGGCGGGTACGCCTTCGCCCAGCGGGACGTCAGCGCGCGGCTCGGCGGCAAGATCGCGCACTCGTTCGTGAAGCCCAACTCCGGTACCCCGCAGTGGATCGCGCGGGACGGCAGCGCGGTCACCGGGTCCGTCATCTCCCGGACGCCGAACGGCGACGGCAACATCCCGGAGCTGGACCTGAAGGCGACCCAGTCCGGCAAGCACCACGGCCTGCTCGCCGACACCACCGAGATCCTGCGCCTGAACACCGTGGGCGGTGTGGCCCCGGCCGGCTCCTGCACACCGGGCACGATCGTCGGGGTGCCGTACCAGGCGGACTACGTGTTCCTGCGTGGCTGACCCTGTGAACACATCGGCGCCCCCTACGGGTCGTAGGGGGCGCCGATGTGTCATGTCATACCCCAGGTGTACGCGGAGTTGGCTCCGTGGGCTGACGCTTCGAGTCGGTCAATTTGGTCAGATGGACACCACGGAAAACACCAATCCTCACCGATTCGGGTGAGAATGGCGGCACGGGGTGGATGCGTGCGCTCAGGAATCGGCCGCCGCCTATGACGGAGGTAGGGCACAACATGGCACCGTACGAATCCGACGACAGCACCGAGGACCTGGGGCCACGGCGGCGCAAGGCCGCGCGGTACGTCGTCCCGGTCGCGGTCGTGGGTGTGGCCGCGGCGACCATCGGGCTCGTCCCGGCGCTCGCCGACTCCGGCGACCCCGACCTACCGGAGATCAGCGCCCAGCAACTCATAGAGAAGATCGCCGCGTCGGACGTACAGCAGCTGTCCGGCACCGTGAAGATCACCACGGATCTGGGGCTGCCGGACTTCGGCGGCCTGGGGGACAGCCTGACGGGCGGCGGCGGTTCCGGTCGCGGTCCGGGGTCCGGCGACGGCTCGTCGGCCGACCCGACGGCCAAGCTCACCGAACTGGCCTCCGGTACGCACACGCTGCGGGTCGCGGCCGACGGCGAGGACAAGCAGAAGCTGTCGCTGCTGGAGGACGCCGCCGAGTACAGCCTCATCCACAACGGCAAGGACGTGTGGGGCTACGACAGCGCGACCAACGAGGTCTTCCACGCCACGACCGACGAGAGCTTCGAGAAGGGCTCCTCGAAGGAGGAAGAGGTCCCGGCCACGCCCAAGGACCTCACCGAGGACGCCCTGAAGGCGGTCGACGACACGACCTCCGTGACCGTCGAAGGCACCGCGCAGGTCGCAGGGCGCGACGCCTACCGGCTCGTCATCAAGCCCAAGGACTCCGGGTCCACCGTCGGCCAGATCACCGTGGCCGTCGATGCCAAGACCGGGCTGCCGCTGAAGTTCACGCTGACCCCGGCGAGCGGTGGCGCGGCGGTGGTCGACGCGGGCTTCACCCAGATCAGCTATGCCCGACCGGCAGCGTCCACCTTCGACTTCACGCCGCCCAAGGGTGCGAAGGTCACCGAGGAGCAGCAGGACGGCGACTTCGAGCACTCCCTGCCCGAGGGCGGCAAGGCGGACGAGGACTTCGCCAAGGGCTTCGAGGGCGCCGAGGGCCCCGGCGGGCTCAACGTCATCGGTGAGGGCTGGGACTCCATCGCCACCTTCGACACCGGCGGCCAGGGCATCCCCTCCGGCTCCGAGGCCGGCGGCGCCTTCGGTGGCTTCCTCGACTCCCTCGGCGACAAGGTGAGCGGCAAGTTCGGCGAGGGCACCGTGTTCAAGACCCGGCTGATCAACGCGCTGATCACCGACGACGGCAAGATGTACGTGGGTGCGGTGACCAAGGACGCGCTGGTGGAGGCGGCGAACGAAGCCAAGTGACCGCGGTACGCGCAGGACGAATCGAGGGAGCCGATGGACCAGCCGCCCGCCACGGAGTCACAACCGGAGGGCGACGGTGACAGCGCCGGTGCACAGGAGCGCGCCGGTGTGGAGGACAGCGTCATCCACACCCGCGCCCTCACCAAGCGCTACCGCGGCGGGCAGCTCGCCGTCGACGGTCTCGACCTGACCGTCCCGACGGGCAGCGTCTTCGGCTTCCTCGGCCCGAACGGCTCCGGCAAGACCACCACCATCCGCATGCTGATGGGCCTCATCGAGCCCACCTCCGGCACGGCACGGGTGCTCGGCCGCCCCATGCCCCGCTCGTCCCGCGCGGTACTCCCGCACGTCGGTGCGCTCATCGAGGGCCCCGCCCTCTACGGCTTCCTCTCCGGCCGCGACAACCTCCTCCGCTACGACGCCGCCGACCCGACCGCCGACCCGCGCACCCGGCGGGCCCGCGTCGCGGCCGCGCTGGACCGGGTGGGCCTCGCGGCCGCCGCGGGCAAGAAGGCGAAGGCGTACTCGCTGGGCATGAAGCAGCGGCTGGGGCTGGCCGCGGCCCTGCTCCAGCCCCGCAAGCTGCTCGTCCTCGACGAGCCGACCAACGGGCTCGACCCCCAGGGAATGCGCGAAATCCGTTCCCTGGTACGGGAGTTGGCCTCGGACGGTACGACCGTCTTCCTCTCCTCGCATCTGCTGGACGAGATCGAGCAGGTCTGCACGCATGCGGCGGTGATGGCCCAGGGGCGGCTGATCACCCAGGGCCCGGTGGCGGAGCTGGCGGCGGGGGCGCGGGGACGGCTGGTGGTGACGACCCCGGACACGGGGGACGCGGCGCGGGTGCTGAAGGAGCAGGGCGCCTCGGACGTCGTCATCACCGAGGACCGGGTGACCGCGGAGCCGCCCGAGCGTGAACTGGCGGATCTGAACGCCGCGTTGGTGAAGGCGGGCGTCCGGGTTCGGGGCTTCGGGGTCGAACGGGCCTCGCTGGAGGACGCGTTCGTGGCGCTGACGGGGGAGGGCTTCGATGTCGCAGGTTGAAACGGCGGGCAGAGTCAGCCCGTTGTGGACCTTCGGACTGTTCCGGAGCGAGCTGCTCACCACCCTCCGCCGCTGGCGCACCCTCGCTCTGCTCGGCGTCCTCGCGGCCGTACCGATCCTCGTCGGTGTCGCGGTGAAGATCGAGACCGGCGACGGCGGCGGCGTCGGCTCCGGCGGGGGCGGCGGCGGAGGCCCGGCGTTCATCTCGCAGATCACCAACAACGGCCTGTTCCTGGTCTTCACGGCCCTCGCCGCGACGCTTCCCTTCTTCCTCCCCATGGCCGTGGGTGTCGTCGCGGGCGACGCGATCGCCGGCGAGTCGAGTGCCGGCACCCTCCGCTATCTCCTCGTCGCCCCGGCCGGCCGTACCCGTCTGCTTCTCACCAAGTACGCGACGGTGATGGCCTTCTGCCTGCTCGCCACCCTCGTGGTCGCGGTCTCGGCACTGACGGTGGGCGCGCTGCTCTTCCCGCTGGGGGACCTGGTCACCATCTCCGGTACGAGGATCAGCTTCGCGGAGGGCCTGGGCCGGGCCTTCCTGATCGCCCTGGTCGTCGCCGCGTCACTGACCGGAGTGGCGGCGCTCGGCCTGTTCGTGTCCACCCTGACCGGCAGCGGGATCGCGGCGATGGCGACGACGGTCGGCCTGCTCATCACCGTCCAGATCCTCGACCAGATCCCCCAGCTCCATGCGATCCAGCCGTACTTCTTCTCCCACTACTGGCTGTCCTTCGCCGACCTCATGCGCGAACCGGTTTACTGGGACGACCTCCAGAAGAACCTCGGCCTCCAGGCCCTGTACGCGGGGGTGTTCGGCTCGGCGGCGTGGGCGAGGTTCGCGGCGAAGGACATCACGGCCTGAGCACTCCGCGGGAGCCGGATGTGCTCAACGGCCCTCCCGTCACCGGATGTCGTACGGGAAGCGCGCGAGCGGCGCCTCCTGCGCGAAGAAGGTCTTCGCGCGCGCCAGTGCCTCCGTGTCGTTCAGTACGTCGCCCGGCTTGCTGCCGTTGCCGAGGAGGACGCCGCCGAAGTGCATCTCCATGTACGCAGCGGAGTTGTTGAGGGTGCCGATCAGCGGGTCGGCGACCGCGAACTCCTCGTGCGCGAGGGCGGTGACGCCCCAGAGTGTGCGGCCCGCGAGCGTGGCCTTGAAGTCGACGCCGGGGGTGCGCAGCCAGCCGGACCAGTAGTCGAGGTAGCGCTTGGTGGTCGCGGACACGGAGTACCAGTACAGCGGGGACGCGATCACGATGTCCGTCGCCGCGAGCGTGGCGTCCAGGAGGAGGCCGGTGTTGCCGTCGGTCGGGCGGACGTGGTCGCTGTCGTGGCGCAGGTCCTCGAAGTCGGGCAGCGGGTGCTCGTCGAGGTCGATCCACTGCTGCTCGACGTCCTCGGCCAGTTGCTCGGCCGCCTTGCGTGCCAGCAGCTCGGTGTTGCCGTCGGTGCGGCTGCTGCCGAGCACGAACAGGAAACGGCGTGTCATGGAAACCCCCAGGTGATGGACTTCGTACGCCGATTATATGCGCATGCAAGTATCTGTCGAGGGAGATCTCTGTCTCGGTAGATCTCTGTCTCAGCGCGAGCGGCCCATGAGGCGGCACAGGGACTCGGTCTCGCGCGGCGGATGGCCGCTGAGGTCGCCCAGGCGCCAGGCGGGGACCCAGGGCACGCGGTACACGTCGATCACCGACTCGATCACCTTGATGCGCTGGGCGAGCGGCTTCGGCAGCCGGCCCGGGGCGTCCGCGACGAGCACGACGGCGTCGAGATCGAGGCCGCGCGGAGCCTCACCGCGGCGGAACACTTCCAGGGTGCGCAGGACGGCCGCGAGGCCGGAGGCGTGCGTGCGGGCGACGAGCAGCACCGACGGGGGCGCGTCGGGGGCGGGCCACTCGCGGCCGCAGTCATGGCCGCCGTAGACGACGGAGAGGGTGGAGACACCGGCGCCGCCGTGCGTACCGACGAAGGAGAAGCGGCGGGTGGAGGCCACGGCGTGGGCGGCGGCCCCCGGCGGATCTTCCGGGAGGGCGACCGGCCCACGGACCCAGATCTCCGGCCCCTGCCTCCGCACCGCCCCCTGCCCCTGCCCCTGCTCCACGTACGCTCTCCTTCTCCTCGGCGTCCCCGCGCCGGCCTGGGACGAGCCTGTGACGCCACGGTGACGTGAGAACCGTGAGCGAGCGGAGAGACTACTCAACAGTACGTGTACGACCGGCTCTTGATGCCGGGGAAGTGAGAGGCGGGCGGCCGATGGGGGCACCATGGAACATGAACACGCCGTCCACCCACTCCCCGACGGATCCGAGTGAGGGAACGATGTCGCGACTCAGCCGCGAGAAGCGGGAGCAGAAGGACGCCGGTGCCCCGGTACTCGCGGCGGCCCCGATCGACGTCCTCGTCGGTGAGGGGGGCGCGTCGGTGGGCGGCGTACCGGTGTCGGCCGTTCCGGGCGAGGAGATCCAGCACACCGTCCTGAACCACCTCCAGCGCATCGCCGTCGCCACCGGCCACCCCGTCCACGCCACCGTCCACGACGACCGCATCGGCTATGTCGTCGCCCTGCGCATCGAGAGCAACGGTGCCAGCCAGTTCACGGCGGAGCCGGTACCGACGGCTCCGCCGGGGGAGCGGGGCGAGGCGCAGCACCCGACCTCACCCGTCGCGCTGCCCGCCGCGTCCGCCGCCGGGCCGGAGCTGCCGTCCGGGCCTGTCGCTTTGGCGCATGGAGTGCATGGAGTGCATGGAGCGCATAGGGCTTCCGCGCACGGGGCTTCCGGGGCGCTGGGGGCGGCCGGGGACGCCGCGGCTTCCGCGCCGGGCGCTGCCCAGCGGCACGCGCCCGCAGCCCCCGCCCCCTCCACGCCCGCCCCCTCCACGCCCGGAGCCGCCGAGTCGGTCGAGGGTTTCCCACCACACCCTGCGGTGGGAGGCCCCGTGCCGCCGGAGTCGTCCGCCCGGCCGGGAGCGCCCGGAGCCGACGGGGCCTTCGCGCCGCAGTCCGCGGAGGGAACCCCCGCGCCACCGCAGTCCTCGGTCACGCCCCGCACCACCTGGCCCGCGCCCCCGTCCGACCCGTCGGGCACGCCGGGTGCGGCCGAGTCGACCTGGGACGACGTACCTCCCGCCCAGCTGGAGGAGACGCCCGAGCCCGCCGACCAGCCCCACCCCGACCAGCCCCACCGGGACAAGCCCACCCACCTCCTCCGCCAGACCCCCGAACCCCCCACCTTCCCGATCCGGGCCGTGCCGGACCCGGCGGGGCAGGAGCCGCGGGACGCCGTGCCGACGTTCCGGCTGCGGGCGGTACCGGAGTGGGTGGCGGACGCGGTGCCGGGGACGGTCGCGCCGCCGACGGGACAGTTCGGCCCACCGCCGGTGATGGACGCACCGGCGACGGACGTACACCCGGCGGACGCATCGGCAAACGCACCGGCGCCGGAAACCGGGGAGCAGCCCGTGACCGCTCCCGCCTCGACGCAGACGCCCGCTCCCGTACCGCCCCCCGCCTCCCTGTCCGTGGCCGCGCCCGCTCCGAAGCCCGCCGTCGACTACTCCAGCGCCCGTCTCGACGACCCCGACCCCAAGCCCACTCCGCCACGCGGGTTCGACGCCGTGGCCGAGGCCGTGCTCGGAGATGACCCGGCGACCGCCTATGACGGCGGCGGCAGTGTGTTTCTCGCCGGGCCGATGGCGCGGATCAACGAGGCGGTGAAGTCGGGGCGGATAGCGGAGGCCGCGCGGCTCGCGGAGGAGACGGTCGTCGAGGCGTCCCGGGCGCTCGGGGGCGAGCACCCCGAGGTGCTGAGGCTGCTCGAACTCACCGCGTACATCGCCTATTTGGCCGACGACCCCGTCCGCGCCTTCGGGCTCTCGCTCGATCTGGCCCGGATCCGCCACCGCGCGAGGGACGCAGAGGCCGCGTACGGCAACGTCCAGAGCGCGGCGACCGCCTGGCGTGCCGTACGCGACCCGGAGCAGGGTCTGCGGATGGGGGTCGAACTCATCGGACTGTGGACCGAGTTGACGATGGAGGACGGGCCGGCCGTGGAGGACGCCGAGCAACTCGAGTCCGCCCGGACGCGGATGGGACGGCTCGCCGAACGCGCCCGGAAGCTCAACTCCTAGCCGCGGCGGGCCAGGTGACCCCCTGGACGTCCCAGGCCTCCTGGCCCCCCGGACTCCTGGGCCTCCTGGCCCCCGGACTCCTGGGCCTTTCTAGGACGACAGCTCCCACACCGCGTACGCCGCCGCGTCACTGTTCCGGTCCAGCGCCGTGTCGTTGATGTTCGACGTCGTGTCGCAGGACGAGTGGTAGCAGCGGTCGAACGCCGTGCCCGACGTACCGCCCCACTTCGCCGCCTGCGCCGCCGTCTTCGTACGGCTCGCCCCCGTGAACAGCCCGCCCACCGGCACCCCCGCGCTCTTGAACGGCGCGTGGTCGGAGCGGCCGTCGCCCTCGGTCTCGATCTCCGTCGGGACGCCGAGGCCGGTGAAGTAGTCCTTGAAGGTCTTCTCGATCGCCGGGTCGTCGTCGTAGACGAAGTACCCGGGGTTGGGCGAGCCGATCATGTCGAAGTTGAGATAGCCGCTGATCTTCGCGCGGTTCGCCGAGGACAGGTTGTTGACGTAGTAGCGGGAGCCGACGAGCCCCAGCTCCTCCGCGCCCCACCAGGCGAACCGCAGATGTTTGGTGGGCTGGTACCCGGCTCTCGACACGGCGAGCGCGGTCTCCAGGACCGCCGCCGAACCGGACCCGTTGTCGTTGATGCCGGCTCCGGACGTGACGCTGTCCAGGTGCGAGCCGGCCATGACGACCTGGTTGGTGTCACCGCCCGGCCAGTCGGCGATCAGGTTGTAGCCGACGCGGCTGGAGGACGTGAACTGCTGGATGGTCGTGGTGTACCCGGCGGCGTCCAGCTTGGCCTTCACATAGTCGAGCGAGGCCCGGTAACCGGCCCGCCCGTGCGCCCGGTTGCCGCCGTTGGCCGTGGCGATGGACTGCAGCTGGGTGAGGTGGGCCTTGACGTTCGCCACGGGTATGTCGGGCGCGGCGGCGATGCTCACGTCGGGCGCGGGTGCGGCACCGGCTATGGATCCGCCGGTCAGCAGCATGACGGCGGTGATGAGACCGGCCGTCGAGGCACGCCCGGAAACGGAGAGCTTCATGGTGGGGGGCTCCGAATTCCTCGGGAATCACAGGGATTCCACAGCGAATGGGGTGCCTGGATGGTGAAGCTGTGACTAACTCTCCGTCAAGAGCGGTATCAGGACAGGGAGTTCGTATTCCGGACCGGCCGGCGCTCCCGGGGCCGGACCGTCCCTCCGGGGCCGGACCGTCCCTCTGGGAGCGGGACCGCCCCTAGTGCACACAGAACTCATTGCCCTCCGGGTCCGTCATCACGACCCACTGCCCCGAGGGTTCCTTGACCTCCCGCACCACACTCGCGCCGAGCCCGGTGAGCCGCTCGACCTCGGCATCCCGTTCCCCCTCACCCGGATGCAGATCCAGATGCAGCCGGTTCTTCACCGACTTCTCCTCCGGCACCCGCTGGAACAGCAGCCGCCGCCCGAGCCCGGTCCCACTGCCCTCGTCGTACGGATCGTCCGGATGCCGTACGGCGACCAGGTCCCGGAAGGCGAGCCGGGCGTGGAACTCGACGGTGGCCTCGCGGGGGAGGGCGCCGAGCTCCAGCAGGCGCTGGATGAGGGCGTCGTTGTCCTCGACCTCGTAGTGCAGTGCGGCGGCCCAGAAGTCGGCCTGGGCCTGCGGGTTGCCGGCGTCGATGACGAGTTTCCAGTGAACGGGTGCGGGCGCTGATGCAGTCATGCGGCCACTTATAGCGGCTCTCCAGGCCAACGCCCGTCCTAAATGGCCCCGGCCGCCCGCCGGTCACCCGTCTCGTGCCCGTCGCGTACCTCCCGCCGGTCACCCGTCTCCTGCCCGTCGCGTACCTCCCGCCGGTCGTACTCCTCCCGCGCCGCCACGATCTCCCCCTGATGCGTCTCCGTCCACGTCACCAGCGACTGGATGGTCGCGTGCAACGTCCCGCCCAGCGGCGTCAGTTCGTACTCGACCCGCGGCGGCACCACCGGATGCACGGTCCGCTTCACCAGCCCGTCCCGCTCCAGTTGCCGCAGGGTGACCGTCAGCATGCGCTGGCTGATCCCGTCGATCTCCCGTCGTAGTTCGGTGAACCGCAGCCGCCGGTTCTCCAGCAGGGCGATGACGAGGAGGGACCATTTGTCGGCGATGCGGTCGAGGATCTGCCTCACCTGACAGTCCTCGCGGGTGTCCCATTGGAAGGGATCGGCGTCGCCATAGTCCACGGTGCTCTCGCAGTAACCGGGTGACTTCGAAGTGCCTTCTTCCATGGCCGTCGATGCTGCCGGAGGCTGGGGGTGGTTACAAGAGGGAACCGACCCTCACCCGCGTAACCACCCTCCATTCCCCAACCCTGGAGCACTGCCATGGGCACGCGCGCGTGGGCGCTGTTACTCGTCCTCTGCGGAACGATCTTCCTGGAGGGCGCCGACATCGCCATGATGGCGATCGCGATCCCGTCGATCAGATCCGACCTAGGACTCGCGACGGACACCGCGGCCTGGGTGATGAGCTCTTACGTCCTCGGCTACGCCGGCTTCACCCTCCTCGGCGGCCGCGCCGCCGACCTGCTCGGCCGCCGCCGGATGTTCCTGCTCTGGCTGGCGGTCTTCCTCGCCTTCTCCGGCCTCGGCGGCTTCGCGACCGAGGGCTGGATGCTGGTCGTCGCCCGCTTCGTCACCGGAATGGCCGCCGCGTTCATGACCCCGGCCGCCCTGTCCCTGATCACGACCTCGTACGAGAGGGGCCCGCAACGCGACAAGGCCCTCCTCGTGTACGCCGGCACCGCCGCCGGCGGCTTCTCGCTCGGCCTGGTGATCGGCGGCCTGCTGACCTCGCTGGGCTGGCGCTGGGTGTTCTTCGCCCCGGTCCTGATGGCGGCCGCGCTGCTGGCGGCAGCGGTACGGCTGATCCCGCACCAGGACGGACAGCTCGCGCACACCGGCCTACGCGGCTTCGACCTCCCGGGCGCGATCACCGTCGCCGGCGCCATGCTGCTGGCCGCCTACACCGTCGTACGACTGGAACACGACCTGGACGACTGGCCGCTCACGGCGGCGTCGGCGCTCGCGGCGCTCGTGCTCGCCGTGCTCTTCGTGGCCGTCGAACGCCGTTGCCCGAACCCGCTGGTCCGGCTCGGGATCCTGCGCGAGGGGCCTGTGGCGCGGGCCAATCTCGGCATGCTGCTGTTCGTCGGGGCCTTCTTCGGCTTCCAGTTCGTGGTGACGCTGTACCTGCAGGAACTGCGCGGCTGGTCGGCGCTCCAGACCGCGATCGCCCTGGTGATCATGGGCTGCGACGCCGTGCTGGCGCCCACCCTCACCCCGCGCCTGGTGGCCCGCTTCGGGCACGCGCGCGTGGTCGTCGCCGGGTTCGTGCTGGCGGTGGCGGCGTACGGGCTCTTCCTGCCGGTCGGCATGGACTGGCCGTATCTCGCGATGCTGCCGACACTGTTCGTCGCGGGCACCGCCTTCGCGCTGGCCTACGGGCCGCTGACGATCGCGGCGACCGAGCGGGTGGGCGACGCCGAGCAGGGGCTGGCGAGCGGGCTGCTGCACACGTCGTCGCAGTTCGGCTCGGCGATCGGGATCTCGGCGGTGACGGCCGTCTACGGCTTGGCGTCGACCGGATCGGCAGCGACGGGATCGGCGTCGAGCGGATCGACGGGTCCCGAGGAGACGCTCTCCGCATTTCGAACGGCGCTTGTGGTGCCCGTCGCGATGGTGGCGGCCGGCCTGCTGATCTCCATCCTGGCCCTGCGTGCCGTACGCAGGGCGTCCCAGGTGAGCAGCGACAGCGCCAGCCAGACCAGCGCGAAGCCCGCCCAGCGCTCGGGCGGCATGGCCTCGCCGAAGTAGAGGACACCGAGCAGGAACTGGAAGACCGGCGCGAGGTACTGCAGCAGACCGAGGGTGGAGAGCGGCACGCGGATCGCGGCGGCCCCGAAGCAGACGAGGGGCAGCGCGGTGACGAGTCCGGTCCCGGCGAGGAGGACGGTGTGCCCGGCGCCCTCGGTGAGGAAGGTGGCGTCGCCCTGGGACCCGAGCCATGCCAGATACCCGAGCGCGGGCAGGAACTGGATGGCGGTCTCGGCGGCCAGCGACTCCAGCCCGCCGAGGTTGACCTTCTTCTTCACCAGCCCGTAGGTGGCGAAGGAGAAGGCGAGGATGAGCGAGATCCAGGGCGGTCGCCCGTACCCGACGGCCAGCACGACCACGGCCCCCGCCCCCACGCCGACGGCCGCCCACTGCACGGGCCGCAGCCGCTCCTTCAGCAGCAGCACGCCCATCGCGATGGTGACCAGGGGGTTGATGAAGTAACCGAGCGAGGCCTCGACGACCCGGTCGTTGTTCACGGCCCAGATGTAGACGCCCCAGTTGACGGCGATCACGGTCGCGGCGACCGTCACGAGCGCCAGCCGCCGTGGCTGCCGCAGCAGCTCCCCGGCCCACCGCCACCGCCGCAGGACGACCAGCGCGAGCGCCACGACGACGAAGGACCAGGCCATCCGATGCGCGAGCACCTCGCCGGGCCCGGCGGGCTTGAGCAACGGGAAGTACAGGGGGAACAGCCCCCACATCCCATACGCGGCGAACCCGTTCAGCAGTCCTATGTGCCGCTCGCCCCTCGGCTTCCCGCTCACGGGCCCTCCTTCGCGCGTCATGGTGCCCGCACGAAGGTAGCGCCGAGAGCCCCCGGCTGTCATGCCCGTATCGCCATACGGTCATGACAGCCGGGGGCTGGGGCACCCAAAGGCCTCAGGGGGGAGTGTCAGCCCTTGAGTGCGGCCGTGATCGCCTCGGACAGCGGGGTCGTCGGCCGGCCGGCCAGCCGGGCAAGGTCGCCGGAGGTGACGACCAGCTGACCCTCGGCTATCGAGGCGTCGACGCCCGCGAAGACGGCGGCCATCGGCGCGGGCAGCCCGGCGCCGACCAGGATGCCGGTGTACTCCTCGACCGAGACCGAGTTGTAGACGATCTCCTTGCCGGTCTGCTCGCTGAGCTGCGCCGCGTACTCCGCGAAGCTCCACGCCTCGTCGCCGCCGAGCTCGTACGTCTGGTTCTCGTGACCCTCGCCGGTCAGTACGGCGACGGCGGCGGCCGCGTAGTCGGCGCGCGAGGCGGAGGAGACCCGGCCCTCACCGGCGGCCTGGGTGACGGCGCCGTACTGCAGGACGGGGGCGAGGTTCTCGGTGTAGTTCTCGTGGTACCAGCCGTTGCGCAGCAGGGTGTACGGCAGACCGGAGGCGAGCAGCGCCTCCTCGGTACCGCGGTGGTCGTCGGCGAGCGCGGCCGTCAGGGTGCCCGGGCCGCTGGTGTAGGCGAACAGGGCGACACCGGCGGCCTTGGCGGCCTCGATGACGACCTTGTGCTGGCCCACGCGGCCCTTGTCGAACTCGTTGCCGGAGATCAGCAGCACCTTGTCGCCGGCGGCGAAGACGCTGTCGAAGCTCTCGGGGGTGTTGTAGTCGGCGACAGCGAGTTTCACGCCCTTCGCCGCAAAATCGGCACCCTTCTCCGCACTGCGGACCACGGCCGTGACCTGCTCGGCCGGCACCTTCTCCAGCAACTGCTCGACGACGTGGCGGCCCAGGTGTCCGGTGGCTCCGGTGACGACGATGCTCATGATGTGCGATCTCCTTGTGGGGTGCGTATGCACTAACCATAGGGGAAGCGCTAACTCTTCGAAAGTACCCACTTTGAAGTAAGGTACTGGTATGGCAGTAAGTGAGGGTACGGAGACGGGGACGGCATCTGAGACTGCGGCTGGGGCTGTGGTGACGGTTGGGACTGGCGCTGCGCTTGCGGCCCGGGCTGCGGCTGCGGCTGCTGCTACGGCATCGGCGGCCGGTGAGGTGATGTGCCCCTACCGTCTGGTCCTGGAACACGTCACCAGCCGCTGGGGTGTCCTGGTCCTCATCGAACTCCTGGACCGCCCGTACCGCTTCAGTGAACTCCGCCGCGCGATCGGGGGATTCGGGCGGGAGGTGAGCGAGAAGATGCTGGCCCAGACACTCCAGACGCTGGAGCGGGACGGACTGGTGCACCGGGATGCCAAGCCGGTGATTCCGCCGCGGGTGGATTACTCCCTCACCGATCTGGGGCGGGAGGCGGCGGAGCAGGTGCGGGGGCTGGCGTTGTGGACGGAGGAGCGGATGGGGGCGGTGCTGGAGGCGCGGGAGGTGTATGACGCGCGGAAAGCGGGCTCTGAGCAGGGATGATGCAGATGCGCCGAGCACTCTGGACGAATGCGGACGGCGCGCGGTGGGCACATACATGTCAGGGCGTTGGCTGACGTCAGAGGTTCGTCCACCCATGCGCCCCCTTTCCGCCTCCCTTGCCGACTTGAGTCGCCCGGCATGCTGGGGGCGGGCGCTGTGCCCACCCGCACGCCGGTCCTCGAACCGTCCGCGAGATCGTCGACCGGCAGCCGGACGCCTGACTCGGGGGTTCGCATTGGCCACACAGAATCCGGATGAGCGCAGGATCGATTCTGCGGCACGGTTGAAGACCGGCCGTGTGCGCAGGCCGTTTCCGCGCCCATTACGGCGTCAGCGTCACGAAGAGCTGCTGTTGGACGTGCTGCGTCAACTCACCTTCCTCACCGAGGAGATCAGAAACGCGAACCTGCTCCAACTGCACCGCATCGCGGCGGAGCAGGTGGACCGGGCGATGTCGGATCCCGCGCTGACGGAGGCCATGAGCACCCTTCAGGAACTTTCCGACCGAAAGCGGCGCCAGGCGCTGTTCGTCAACCGCGAGTACAGCGCGATCCTGCTCGGCCATCGCATCGGCGCCTACGGCTGGGAGGAACTTATCGGGCATCTTAGAGTATTGGCCCGCAATCCGATCTTCGCCGAGTACTGGGAGACAACTCGCGAACATCGCCGCAGCCTGCCCCGCCACTCGATGGAGGCCAGGGTGGGGGAAGCGGTCAACATCATTGTCGAGGAACTCGCCGATGGTCCGGACGAGTGGTGGGTCGTGGGCCCTGGCGAGGAGCCGGGCGCCTGACGGAGCGTCATCATCTCGTCCTGCCGTGGGCGTGTACGGCCGTGTGGCCAGTTACTTCCAACGTGTGAGATAAATCACCTTGCAGAGTGGATTGGGAAGTCATTCCCGTCCTGACGGGCAGTGATAAATAGTTGGGCCCGATGTCATCGTGTCCGGTTCCGTGGCTCCTGGGACCGGACTTCATTTATGTGGCCATAGAAAAGGGCTCCGCGTGCACAGCGAACTCCCTGCCGTCAGTGTCCTCCGCCGTATTGGCGACTCGCCCCGCCTGCGAGGGTCAATGACAGGCGAGACCTGTCCCGACCTCTTCGAGCTGAGTGACGGGAGCTTCGCGGTCATCGGTACCGATCGCACCGAGGAACTGGACGCGCTGCTTCCGGCAGATGCCGCTCGTGCCGACTATGAGCGCATTGTCGTGATCACCCGAGATACGCTTTTGCGTGCTAAGCGGGACATTCCCGACGCTTGACGCCGAGGGCCCGGATGGCGAACGCATCCGGGCCCCACGTGTACTTCTCTCCTGTCAGCCCACAACCGTCCAGGTGTCGCCCCCAGCCAACAGCGCGGCCAAATCCCCCTTGCCGTTCTGCTCGATAGCCGCATCCAGCTGATCAGCCATCTGCGTGTCATAGACCGGCCGGTCCACCGACCGGAACACCCCGATCGGCGTGTGGTGGAGGGTGTCAGGGTCGGCGAGGCGCGACAGCGCGAAGGCGGTCGTCGGAGAGGCCGAGTGGGCGTCGTGGACCAGGATCTGAGACGCGTTCTCGTCCGTCACGTCGACCACCTTGAGGTCACCGGTGACGATGTCGCGGACCACGCCGCGCGAACCGTCCGCCCCGAAGCGGATGGGCTGGCCGTGCTCCAGGCGGATCACCGCCTCCTCGGCCTGCTGCTTGTCCTTGAGTACCTCGAAGGCGCCGTCGTTGAAGATGTTGCAGTTCTGGTAGATCTCCACCAGCGCGGTGCCCGGGTGGGCGGCCGCCTGACGCAGCACCTCCGTCAGGTGCTTGCGGTCGGAGTCCACCGTCCGCGCCACGAAGGAAGCCTCCGCACCGATCGCCAGCGACACCGGGTTGAACGGGGCGTCCAGCGAACCCATCGGCGTCGACTTCGTGATCTTGCCGACTTCCGACGTCGGGGAGTACTGACCCTTCGTCAGGCCGTAGATCCGGTTGTTGAACAGCAGGATCTTCAAGTTCACGTTGCGGCGCAGGGCGTGGATCAGATGATTGCCGCCGATCGACAGCGCGTCGCCGTCCCCCGTCACCACCCACACGCTCAAGTCCCGCCGGGAGGTGGCCAGTCCGGTCGCGATCGCGGGCGCGCGGCCGTGGATCGAGTGCATGCCGTACGTGTTCATGTAGTACGGGAACCGCGACGAGCAGCCGATGCCCGAGACGAAGACGATGTTCTCCTTGGCCAGGCCCAGTTCCGGCATGAAGCCCTGCACCGCCGCCAGGATCGCGTAGTCACCGCACCCCGGGCACCAGCGCACCTCCTGATCCGACTTGAAGTCCTTCATGGACTGTCGGCCCTCGGCCTTGGGAACGAGGGAAAGCGCCTCGATCGTGCCCGTGCCTTCCGTGGACGTCTCAGCCATCGATGGCCTCCTTGAGAGCCGTGGCGAGCTGCTCAGCCTTGAACGGCATACCGTTCACCTGGTTGTACGAGTGGGCGTCGACCAGGTACTTCGCCCGGATCAGCGTGGCGAGCTGCCCGAGGTTCATCTCGGGGATCACCACTTTGTCGTAACGCTGCAGAACCGCGCCGAGATTCCGCGGGAACGGGTTGAGGTGGCGCAGATGGGCCTGCGCGATCGATTCCCCGGCCGCCCGCAACCGCCGTACCGCCGCCGTGATCGGTCCGAATGTCGACCCCCAGCCCAGCACCAGCGTCCGCGCCTCGTGCGGGTCGTCGACCTCCACATCGGGTACGTCGATGCCGTCGATCTTGGCCTGGCGGATGCGGACCATGAAATCGTGGTTGGCCGGGTCGTAGGAGATGTTGCCCGTGCCGTCCTGCTTCTCGATGCCGCCGATGCGGTGCTCGAGACCGGGGGTGCCCGGGACCGCCCACGGGCGGGCGAGGGTCTGCGGGTCCCGCTTGTACGGCCAGAACGCCTCGGTACCGTCCTCCAGGGTGTGGTTGGGGCCCTGGGCGAACTGCACGGTCAGGTCCGGGAGTTCGTCGATCTCCGGGATGCGCCACGGCTCGCTGCCGTTGGCCAGATAGCCGTCCGAGAGCAGCATCACCGGCGTGCGGTACGTCAGCGCGATCCGAGCCGCTTCCAGCGCCGCGTCGAAGCAGTCGGCCGGTGTGCACGGGGCGACGATCGGGACCGGAGCCTCGCCGTTGCGGCCGAACATGGCCTGCAGCAGGTCCGCCTGCTCGGTCTTCGTCGGCAGACCGGTGGACGGCCCGCCGCGCTGGATGTCGATCACGAGGAGGGGGAGTTCGAGGGACACCGCGAGGCCGATGGTCTCCGACTTCAGCGCCACACCCGGCCCGGACGTCGTCGTCACGGCCAGGCTGCCGCCGAACGCCGCGCCCAGCGCCGCCCCGATGCCGGCGATCTCGTCCTCCGCCTGGAAGGTCCGCACACCGAAGTTCTTGTGCCGGCTCAGCTCGTGCAGGATGTCCGAGGCCGGCGTGATCGGGTACGAGCCCAGGAACAGCGGCAGGTCCGCCTGCCGGGACGCGGTGACCAGTCCGTAGGACAGGGCTAGGTTCCCGGAGATGTTGCGGTAGGTACCGGTCGGGAACGCGGTGGCGGCCGGCGCGACCTCGTAGGAGACCGCGAAGTCCTCCGTCGTCTCACCGAAGTTCCAGCCCGCGTGGAACGCCGCCAGGTTCGCCTTCATGATCTCGGGCTTGCGTGCGAACTTCTGCTTGAGGAACTTCTCCGTGCCCTCCGTCGGCCGGTGGTACATCCACGACAAGAGGCCGAGCGCGAACATGTTCTTGCTGCGCTCGGCCTCCTTGCGACTGAGGTCGAATTCCTTGAGGGCCTCGACGGTCAGTGTGGTCAGCGGCACCGGGTGGAGGCTGTAACCGTCGAGCGAGCCGTCCTCCAGCGGCGAGGCCGCGTACCCCACTTTCTGCATCGCCCGCTTGGTGAACTCGTCCGTGTTGACGATGATCTCCGCGCCGCGCGGCAGATCGCCGATGTTGGCTTTGAGGGCGGCCGGGTTCATCGCGACGAGCACGTTGGGGGCGTCGCCGGGGGTGAGGATGTCGTGGTCGGCGAAGTGCAGCTGGAAGGACGAGACACCCGGCAGGGTTCCGGCAGGGGCCCGGATCTCGGCGGGGAAGTTGGGGAGAGTGGACAGATCGTTGCCGAAGGAGGCCGTTTCCGAAGTGAAGCGGTCACCGGTGAGCTGCATACCGTCACCCGAGTCTCCCGCGAAGCGGATGATCACCCGGTCCAGCCGGCGGACGTCCTTGGTCCCTGCCGGTTTGCGCTGCTCTCCCACGACGGCTTCGTCGGCCTGCTCCGCTGGGCTACTGACCTGGCTGGTCACTGAACTGGACCTCCCTCGAGGCGGCTGTCCGGGACGAGCCTTCCCGCAGGCCCGCCCAGGATCAACCCTACGTCCGTAAGGGTCGCCTTCCTGGGGCCAATCGCATGATGGACACCATTTTGAGACGGCCCGCCGCCCTGACTTGTCATGATTTACTCGCCCCCCGGCGCTTCCCTACAAGACGCTCCCCGCTGGCGTTCGGTTCTAGGTTCGATCGTTGATCTCTCGTGGCACTCGGGTCCCGCTCGTCGAGTCGGTCACCCGGACGGCCGACTCCCGATGGCTGACACGGCGGCAGGACGTCAGGAGTTCAGATAGGTGAGGACCGCGAGAACGCGACGGTGATCCCCGTCACTCGGGGACAGTCCCAGCTTCAGAAAGATGTTGCTGACGTGCTTCTCGACGGCACCGTCACTGACCACCAGCTGCCGCGCGATCGCCGAGTTCGTACGCCCCTCGGCCATCAGCCCCAGGACCTCCCGCTCCCGCGGGGTGAGTCCCGCGAGCACGTCCTGCTTGCGGCTGCGCCCGAGCAGCTGCGCGACGACCTCCGGGTCCAGCGCCGTACCCCCCTCGGCGACCCGCACCACGGCATCCACGAACTCACGCACCTCGGCTACCCGGTCCTTGAGCAGATAGCCGACCCCGCGACTGGACCCGGCGAGCAGTTCGGTGGCATACCGCTCCTCGACGTACTGCGACAGCACGAGCACCCCGAGTCCCGGATGCGCCTTCCGCAGCTGTACGGCGGCCCGCACCCCTTCGTCGGTATGGGTGGGCGGCATCCGCACATCCGCGACGACGACGTCCGGCAGCTCCCCCTGCGCATCCAGCTCGGTGATGGTCTTGACCAGCGCCTCCCCGTCACCCACCCCCGCGACGACGTCGTGCCCGCGGTCGGTCAGCAGCCGGGTCAGCCCTTCCCTGAGCAGAACCGAATCCTCGGCGATGACCACCCGCACCCTGTCCTCCACGATCCTCGGCCCCCCACGCCCCGACTCCGCGCCCGCCTCCCCGGCGGGCAGAGTCCAGCATTCCAGCATTCGCATCCGGCTGCGCCGGGGCAACGGGAATCAGTGGGAATCAACGGGAGCACATGCACGGCAGGGCGGCGTCCGGCGCCAGAAGGGGTGGAGGCGACCGGGTGTGCAAGGCGGCGACCACTGCATCCGTGGCGACCACTGCATCCGCGGCGATCGCTGCATCACTGAACGCCGGTCCAGGCAATCTCAGCCCGTCCGGCGTTTGAGGACGAGGCCCTTTCGGGGCCGATCGGGGGTCGGGGGAGGGGGGGCGGAGCCCCCGAGGGGGTGTCGGGGTCGAAGGGGCGGCGCCCCTGGGGACGGGAACGGGTAAGGGCGGCGGGGGCGAAAAGGCCCCGCCGCCCCGCCACACTGGCGCCCCCGCCACCCCGGTCTCTCCCCCAGGCCCCGCCCCCCGGAGAGCCGTCACCCCAACGCCCGCTCCGCCCGCCAAGGCAACTCCGCGGTAACCCGGGTAGGTCCCCCGACCGGCGAATCCACCACCAGAATCCCGTCCACCGCATCCAGCCGCTCCGCCAGCCCGGCCAGCCCGGACCCCGCAGCCGTGTCGGCGCCCCCGACCCCGTTGTCCACGACCTGCAGCATCAGCCGGTTCTCCACCCGCCACACATCCACCGCCGCCCAGGTCGCCCGCGAATGCTTGCTGATGTTCTGCAACAGCTCGGAGACGGTGAAGTACGCGATCCCCTCGATCGCCGGCGCCGGCCGCTCCGCCAGCTCCACCTCCACCTGCACCGGCACGGTGCACCGGGACGCCACCGCCGACAACGCCGCGTCCAGCCCCCGGTCCGTGAGCACCGCCGGATGGATCCCCCGAGCCAGATCCCGCAGCTCCTGAAGCGCCGTCTTCACCTCGCCGTGCGCCTCGTCGACCATCCGGGCCGCGGCCTCCGGGTCCTCGACGAGCTTCTCCTTCGCCAGCCCCAGATCCATGGCCAGCGCGACCAGCCGAGCCTGCGCCCCGTCATGCAGATCCCGCTCGATCCGCCGCAGGTCCGCAGCCGCCGTATCGACCACGACCCCGCGGTCGGACTCCAGCTCCACCACCCGCGTGGCCAGCCGGGACGGGCCGAGCAGCCCGTGCACCATCACCCGGTCCACCATCGTCAGCGCCCGCACGATCCACGGCGTGGCCAGCGTGAACAGCAGCCCCACCAGCGCGGTCACCCCGATCTCGAAGGGGTTGTCGAGATAGATGTGGTGGGTCTCGTCGCCGTACAGCTGAAGCCCGTCCTGCCCGCCGTACACCGGGAAGAGCCAGAACCACAGCGGATACGTCAGCAGCGCCCATCCGAACGCCCAGAAGTTCACGGCGACGACGAACGAGAACACCGCCCAGGGCAGATGGATCACCGAGTACAGCAGCGTCCGCCAGGAGGTGCCGCTCTTGAGCACGGCACCTATCCAGGCGAGGAATCCGTTCCCGCGCATCCGGAGCGGTTCAGGATCGGCGACCTCGAGGCCGAGCAGCCCCCGCGCCCGCATCCGCTCCAGCGCCCCGAACCCGCGGCACCCGGCCAGCCCCGCCGCAAGCACCGGAATCCCGAGGAACGTCACCAGCAGCCCGGCCCCGATCGACACCATCGTCACGGCGTACGTGAACAGCAGGATGCTGATCGGCAGGCCCAGCAGCACATACCCGAACTCCCGCCAGGTCCGCCCCTCGAACGGCGCCCGCAGCCCCGTCGGCAGCCGGCGCCGCCGCGTCCCCTCGTCGATCTCGTCGATCTCGTCGAGGAACCCGTAGCTCTGTCCGTAGTCCGTGGCCATCGGCGTCGTCCTTCTCTCGTCGCGAGCCTGCGGTGGCGTACGCGCATCCGTGTCGCATGACGCATGTTGCATGTCGTATGTCGTACCTCCACCCTGCTGCACCGCAGGTCCGCGGACCATGGAGTCCGTCGGCGTCTTGGGAGGGGGGTTTTCCCTACCCCTGGCGGTCGTCGGGCGCCCGGTCCCGCCAGGGCAACTCGGCCGTCACCGTCGTAGGACCGCCCTGGGGCGAATCGATGACGAACAGCCCGTCGACGGCGTCGAGGCGCTCGGCGAGGCCCTGCATACCGGTGCCGCCGTCGAGGCGGGCGCCGCCACGGCCGTCGTCCCAGACCTGGATCAGCAGCCGGTCCTTCGACCGCCACACATCGACGGAGGCCGTCCGCGCCCCGCTGTGCTTGCTGACGTTCTGCAGCAGCTCCGAGACGGTGAAGTAGGCGATGCCCTCGATCGCCGCGGCCGGTCTGGCGTCCAGGTCGGCCGTCACCTTCACCGGCACCGTGCAGCGCGAGGCCACGGAGGACAGGGCGGCGTCCAGACCGCGGTCGGTGAGCACGGCGGGATGGATGCCGCGGGCGAGATCCCGCAGCTCCTGGAGCGCCAGCTTCACCTCGCCGTGCGCCTCCGCGACCATCGCCTGCGCGTACTCCGGGTCCTCCAGCAGCTTCTCCTTGGCCAGGCCGAGCCCCATGGCGAGGTTGACCAGCCGGGCCTGCGCCCCGTCGTGCAGATCCCGCTCGATCCGCCGCAGGTCGGACGCGGCCGCGTCCACCACGACCCCCCGGTCCGACTCCAGTTCGGCGATACGGCGCTCCAGCTCGTCCGAGGGCGACAACAGCCCGCGCACCATCGCCCGGTCGGCGTTGGCGAGGCCCCGCGCGATGAACGGCAGCACCGGCCACAGCACGAACAACGAGGTCAGCGTGATGGTGAAGGTGAGGATGCCCCACGGCAGCCGGATGAAGTCGTACAGGATCGTCCGCCAGCCGACCGGGTCCTTGAGCATCATCCACAGCTGCTGGAAGAAGCCCGAGTTGCCGGTCTTCAGCGGCAGCGGGCTCGGTTCGTCGATCCGCACCCCGAGCAGCGCCCGGGCCCGCGCCCGCTCCATCGCGCCCAGCTTCCGCGCGCCCATCAGCCCGGCCGCGAGCAACGGGAACCCGATCACCGTCACCGTCAGCCAGAACCCGGTGAACAGCACGGTCGTGACGTACACGAACCCGAGCAGCGCCACCGGAAGGTTGATCAGGAGATGCGCGATCTCCTTCCAGGTGTGCGCGTCATAAGCGAACCGGACCGGCGGAAGCGGCGCGGCCGGTTCGCTGTCCCGTTCCGGGAAGTGTCTGGGGCGTTCGGTCATATGGGCTAGCGTGCCGCGCCGCGCGCCGCGACGCCATGAGGCGGACCGCCGCGCTGCCCTGGGGAAAACCCCACCCCGGCATCTCAAGCCGATCTCAAGCCGTGACGGGCTGCTTACGGTCTCTTTAGCAGGCCCTAGACTCCCGTGCGTACAGATCGTCGAACAGCGGTGTCCAGTGACGTAGCGGTGTCCGCCGAGACAGCGGTGTCCAGAGATGTGCAGAGATGTACAGAGATGTTCGGTGAGTTCACAGGGAGCGAGGGGACGGACGTGCCGGAACCGACCGTCGGGTCGACCGTCGTCGTTGCGGCGGACTACTTCCAGTCGTACTCGGTCGTCGGACTGCTCGCCGTCGTCGGCGTGCTGTTCGTCGCCGTCGCCTTCGGCGCGGGCCGCCTGCTGCGCCCCGTCGTACCCACCCCCGAGAAGCTCCTGACGTACGAGTGCGGCGTCGACCCCGTCGGTGAGGGCTGGGCCCACACCCAGGTCCGCTACTACGTCTACGCCTTCCTCTACGTCATCTTCGCCGTCGACTCGATCTTCCTGTTCCCCTGGGCCACGGTCTTCGCCGCCCCCGGCTACGGCGCCACCACGCTCGTCGAGATGTTCATCTTCCTCGGCTTCCTGGCCGTGGGCCTGCTGTACGCATACAAGAAGGGCGTCCTGACATGGACGTGACGCCAGAAGTGACATCGGGAGTGACACCCGCGGTGACCTCGCCGGAGCCCGTCCTGCTCCCGGAGCCGAAGCGGCTGGGCGCACTGGCCCGCCTCGCCCCCGAGCCGATGAAGGTGGTCCTCAACTGGGGCCGCCGCTACTCCCTCTGGGTCTTCAACTTCGGCCTCGCCTGCTGCGCGATCGAGTTCATCGCCGCGTCGATGGCCCGCCACGACTTCATCCGCCTCGGCGTCATCCCCTTCGCCCCCGGGCCCCGCCAGGCCGACCTGATGGTCGTCTCGGGCACGGTCACGGACAAGATGGCCCCGGCGGTGAAGCGCCTGTACGAACAGATGCCGGAACCGAAGTACGTCATCTCCTTCGGCGCCTGCTCCAACTGCGGCGGCCCCTACTGGGACTCCTACTCCGTCACCAAGGGCGTCGACCAGATCATCCCGGTCGACGTCTACGTCCCCGGCTGCCCGCCCCGCCCCGAGGCCCTCCTCCAGGGCATCCTCAAACTCCAGGAGAAGATCGCTCGGGAGTCGCTGGGGGAGCGGTACGGGGTGAGCGGGGGGCGAGCCTCGACGGCTGCGCTGCAGAGCGGGTTGGTGAAGGGACCGGGATCGGGCCCGGCATCGGGGCAGGCTTCGGAATCGGGGCAGGCTTCGGGACCGCGGCCGCTGACGGACTCGGCTTCGGCTTCGGCTTCGGCTTTGGATTCGGATTCGGATTCGGATTCGGTTGCAGGGTCCTCTTCTGGGTCGTCTTCTGGCTCCTCTGCTGAGTCCTCTCCCGGGACTCCTTCTCCTTCTTCTTCCGGTTCGGCTTCTGATGGTGTGTCGGGGGAGGGACGATGACCGCGGTCGGCTGGCTGCCCGCCCCCGTCGAGGAACTGTTCGGCGCGGACACCATGGCCGAGGAGTCCTACGAGGTCCTGACGGTGGACGTCCCGCCGGCTTCCTGGCTCACCGCGCTGCGGACAGCCCGTGACGAGTTGGGCTGCACCTACTTCGACTGGCTGAGCGCGGTCGACGAACCGGGCACGGGCTTCCGCATCGCCGCGCACGTGGCGGCGTTGTCGCCGGTCCGCCGCCTGCTCCTGCGCACGACGGTCCCGCACGAGTCCCCGACCCTGCCGAGCGCGGTCGACGTATTCGCGGGCGCCGCCTGGCACGAACGCGAGACCCACGAAATGTTCGGCGTGACCTTCGAGGGTCACCCCGCCCTGAACCACCTCCTTCTCCCGGAAAACTTCGAGGGCCACCCCCTCCGCAAGGACTTCGTCCTGGCCGCCCGAGTCGCCAAGGCCTGGCCCGGCGCCAAGGAACCGGGCGAGTCCGACCACGGCGGCCCCAAGCGCCGCCAAATGCTCCCCCCAGGCGTCCCCGATCCCAACGAGTGGGGCCCCCTGAAGGGCCAACTCCCCCCAGCCCCAACCCGCCCCACCCGCACCGCAGGAGCCCGAGCCACCGGCGAACGCCCAGCCCGAGCAGCAGGCGAACGCCCCGTCCGTCGCGCCCGCACGACGGCGGAGGGTTCGGCGAGCCAGGCGGAGGCGCCTGTGACGCCGGGGGCGGCGGGTGCGGGTCCGCGTCGTGCTCGTACGGCGGCGGAGGGTTCGGCGAGCCAGGCGGAGGCGCCTGTGACGCCGGGGGCGGCGGGTGTGGGTCCGCGTCGTGCTCGTACGGCGGCGGAGGGTTCGGCGAGCCAGACCGAGGGGGCGGCCGCTTCGGATGCCACGCCGCCCCGTTCCCGTACCGGGGCTGAGGATTCGGCCGACCAGACGCCTGCGAACCCCGAGGCGTCGACCACCGACACCGAGGGCGCCGAGCCGGGCACCGGGACCCCCGCGGCTGACACCGGCACGCCCTCGTCGGCGTCAGGCACCCGGGCCGCGCCGCGTCGCGCACGAAGCGCGAGCGAGGGCTCGGCCTCCCAGCAGCCCGGGACGGGTCCCGGGACAGGTGCCGCTCCCGCGGGCCCCCGCCGCTCACGCAGCGCCTCGCAGGGCTCGGCGAGCCAACGCACCGCACCCGGCACGCCGACGTCTGCCGCTCCGGCCGAGGGCACCCAGGCCCACGGCACCGAGCCCACACCTCAGAAAACACCCACGGCCCCCCGCAGCCCGGACGCCCCGTGGCACCACGCCCGCCCGGCCTTCGCCGAACCCGAACCCGAACCCGAACCGGAACGACGTCCCGAGCCCGAACCGAGCCAGGAGACCGAGGCGCGGTTCGAGTCCGAGACAGCGCCGGAGTTCGAGACGGAGTCGGGCCCCGAGGTGGGGCCGGAGTCCGAGATGCAGCCGGGCCCCGAGATGCAGCCGGGCCAGGGCGCAGGGCCGCAGGGGGAGCCTGAGTCCGAGACACAGCCGCGTCAGGACGCTGAGCCGCAGAACGAGGCGGCGTCCGAGGTCGAGCCGGCGTCCGAGGTCGAGCCGACGTCCGAGGCCGAGCCGACCTCCGAGACCGAGCCGAGTCCGGAGGCTGAGCCGCAGGCCGCGCCGGCGGCAGGCCCGGAGTCCGGGACTGAGACCGAGCAGGCATCAGCTCCCGACCCCGATCCCCGTCCCGCTCCGGCCCCGGACGCCGAAGCCACCCTCTCTCGCGAGGAACCCCCCGGAGCCACTGAAACCCGGGCACGGCCCAGTGCCCCCGGGGCCTTTGGAACCCCGGACCAGCCCGGCGCCCCCGGAACCCCGGACGCCGCGGGAATCCCGGACGCCACCGACACCCCTGACGCCACCGAAAACCCCGACGCTCCCGAAAACCCCGCAGGAGGCCCGCAGTGAACGACGCTCTCGACGTCGCCCTGCGACTCCTGATCGTCTTCGTCGTCTTCCTCACCTTCCCCCTCATCGTCGGCCAGACCGAGCACAAGGTCATGGCTCACATGCAGGGCCGCCTCGGTCCGATGTACGCCGGCGGCTTCCACGGCTGGGCCCAACTCGTCGCGGACGGCGTGAAGTTCGCGCAGAAGGAAGACATCGTCCCCGCGGGCGCGGACCGCCGTATCTTCCAGCTCGCCCCCGCAGTCGCCCTTCTGCCCTACCTCCTGGTCCTCCTCGCCATCCCCATCGGCCCCGGTGAGGGCGCCGTCGGCGAGGTCATCGACGCGGGCGTGTTCTTCGTCCTGGCCGTCATGGGCGTGGGTGTCCTCGGCTCTCTCATGGCCGGCTGGGCCAGCGCCAACAAGTTCTCCCTCCTCGGCGGCCTCCGCACCGCCGCCCAGCTCCTCGCCTACGAACTCCCGATGCTGCTCACCGCCGCCTCCGTCGCGATGGCGGCCGGCACGGTCTCCCTTCCCGGCATCGTCGACGCCTTCGAGTGGTGGTGGCTGCCCTGGCAGATCGTCGGCGCGATCGTCTTCTTCGCCGCCGGCCTCGCAGAACTCCAGCGCCCGCCCTTCGACATGCCCGTCGCCGACTCGGAGATCATCTTCGGCGCGTACACGGAGTACACCGGCCTCCGCTTCGCCCTGTTCCTGCTCGCCGAGTACGCCGGGATCATCGTCCTGTGCGGCCTGACCACCGTCCTCTTCCTGGGCGGCTGGCACGGCCCCTGGGGCGCCGACGGCCTCGGCTGGGTCTGGACCCTGCTGAAGACCGCGATCCTCGCCTTCCTCGTGATCTGGCTCCGTGTCACCTACCCCCGCCTGCGCGAGGACCAGCTCCAGAAGCTCTCCTGGACCCTCCTCGTGCCCCTTTCTCTCGCTCAGATCGCCCTCACCGGCATCGTCAAGGTGGTGATCTCCTGATGGCCCCCATTCCTGGCAGTGGCCTCGCCAAGGGCCTGGCCGTCACCCTCCGCACGATGACGAGGAAGACCGTCACCGAGCAGTACCCCGACGTCCAGCCCGACCTCCCGCCCCGCACCCGCGGCGTCATCGGCCTGTTCGAGGAGAACTGCACGGTCTGCATGCTCTGCGCCCGGGAGTGCCCGGACTGGTGCATCTACATCGACTCCCACAAGGAGACCGTCCCGGCGGCGACCCCCGGCGGCCGTGAGCGCAGCCGCAACGTCCTCGACCGCTTCGCCATCGACTTCTCCCTATGCATGTACTGCGGTATCTGCATCGAGGTGTGTCCTTTCGACGCCCTGTTCTGGTCCCCGGAGTTCGAGTACGCCGAGACCGACATCCGTGACCTCACCCACGAACGCGACAAGCTCCGCGAGTGGATGTGGACCGTCCCGGCCCCGCCGGCCCTCGACCCCGCCGCCGAGGAGCCGAAGGAGATCGCGGCCGCCCGCAAGACCGCCGAGAAACTAGCGACGGCACAGGCCGAACCTCAGGAGGGAGACGCGTGAGCCCCGCCTCCGTACCCCTCACCCCGGCCGCCGCCGAAGCCCGCGGCTTCCTCACCGTGGCCGCCACGGAAACCCACGGTTTCCTCTCGCCGACCGGCGTGGAGATCGCCTTTCTCCTCGTCGGCCTGGTCACCTTCGGTGCCGCGATCATCACCGTCACCACCCGACAGCTGGTGCACGCCGCCCTGTGGCTGGTGGTGACCCTCGGCGGCCTGGCCGTCGAATATCTCCTGCTGACGGCCGAGTTCATCGCCTGGGTGCAGGTCCTCATCTACGTGGGCTCCGTAGTTGTCCTCCTTCTCTTCGGTCTGATGCTCACCAAGGCCCCCATCGGTCGCTCCCCGGACGCCGACTCAGGCAACCGCTGGGCCGCCCTCACCGTCGCCGTCGCCTCGGCCGCTGCCCTCGTCTGGGTGGTCGTCGACGCGTTCCGCTCGACCTGGATCGATCTGGACGGTCCCGCCGCCGGCTCGACGGAGGCCACCGGAGCGAGCCTCTTCCAGAACTGGGTCCTCCCCTTCGAGGCCCTCTCCGTCCTTCTCCTCGCCGCACTGGTCGGCGCGATCGTCCTGTCCCGGAAGGCGAAGGCGGAGTCGAGCTCTCCCCCTGTGAACTTCCGGCCCGCGACCGGTAGTTCCCCATCCGCCCCGAATTCCCGTAATCACCCGATCGGGCGAAACAAGCCGGCCAAGACAACCGATTCGGCCGAGAGCCGCACCGCCGCCGAGGAGACCAGGGTGACGGGAAGCGGCAGCGAGACGGAGCGAACCGAGCCGTCCGAGAGCCACGTCACCGATCAGCGCGCCGAGGCCGCCCGGAGCGGCAATGCCCCCGCCGAGCGGACCACCCCGGCCGCGCAGGAAGGCGCCCGCTGATGCACCTCGCCTATCCCGCCGTACTCTCCGCCCTCCTCTTCTGCACCGGCCTCTACGGCGTCCTCGCCCGCCGCAACGCGATCCTGGTCCTGATGTCGGTCGAGCTGATGCTCAACGCCGTCAACCTCAACCTCGTCGCCTTCGACGTCTGGCTCAGCCGGACCGCCGAGGAGACCCTGCACTCCGGCCAGGCCCTGACCCTGTTCACCATCGCCATCGCCGCCGCCGAGATCGGCATCGGCCTGGCGATCGTCCTCGCCGTCTACCGCAACCGCGGTACCTCGGACATCGACAAGCTCCGCGACACCGCCGAGGGCCACGAGCCCGAAGTCCCCGACTCCGACGGCGACGTCCCCGCGGCCGAGAAGGCTGAGGCCACCGCGTGACCACCACCACCCTCGCCGTTCTCGTCCCCCTCCTTCCGTTCCTGGGCGCGGCCGCCGGTCTGCTCCTGGGCCGCACGGCCCCCGGCTTCGTCCGCCCGCTCGCCGTCCTGCCGACGCTCACCGCCCTCGCCCTGGCCGCGGTGGTCGCCGTGCGCCAGGGTGGCGACGAGGCCGTGAACGCCGCCACCGAGCTCACGCCCACCGGGTCCGTCCCGATCGAACTCGCCCTGCACATCGACGGCTTCGCCGCCCTGGTCGCCGTACTCGTCGGCCTCGTCGCCACCTGTGTGCAGATCTACTCGACGGGCTACCTGCGCGACGACCCGCGCTACCCCTCCTACGCCGCCCTCGTCTCCCTCTTCACCTCCGCGATGCTTCTCGTCGTCTACTCAGGCGACCTGATGGTGCTGCTGGTCGGCTGGGAGATCATGGGCATCTGCTCGTACTTCCTGGTCGGCCACTACTGGGAGACCCCGGAGGCCCGCGCCGCCTCCATCAAGGCCTTCCTCGTCACCAAGCTCGGTGACGTCCCCTTCCTGATCGGCCTGTTCGCGCTCGCCACCGACGCCGGCTCCTTCCGCATCACGAAGGTCCTCGGCGCCGTCGCACACGACGGACTCGACCATCCGACCCTGATCGCCCTGCTGCTCCTGGCGGGCGTGGCCGGCAAGTCGGCGCAGTTCCCGCTGCACACCTGGCTCCCGGACGCGATGGCGGGCCCCACGCCCGTCTCCGCACTGATCCACGCCGCGACGATGGTCGCCGCCGGCGTCTACTTCATCGCCCGTCTCCTCCCGGTGTTCGAGGCCTCGCAGGCCGCGATGGTCGTCCTCGCCGTGATGGCCGCCGTCACCATGGCCGGCTCCGCGCTCGCCGCGCTCGCCCAGGACGACATCAAGCGCGTCCTCGCCTACTCGACGATCGGCCAGCTCGGCTACATGACCGGCGCCCTCGCCGTCGCCGACCGCGGCGCCGCCGTCTTCCACCTCCTGTCGCACGGCGCCTTCAAGGCGCTGCTGTTCCTCGCGGCGGGCGTGATCATCCACGCCGCCGGCACCAACTCACTGGCCGCCATGTCCCGTATGGGCCACCTGCGCGACCGCGTCCCCGACGCCTACTGGACGATGACCGTGGCGCTCCTCGCGCTCGCCGCGATCCCGCCCTTCAGCGGCTTCTTCTCCAAGGAGTCCGTCCTCGGCGCCGCCGAGCACGTCGCCACCGGCCACACCGAGCACGCCCCCGGAGCGGCGGGCTGGGTCGTCCTGGTCGCCGGCCTGCTCACGGCGCTGCTCACCGCGGCGTACGCCATGCGCCTGTGGCTGCTGGCCTTCAACGGCCGGGGCGCCGAGGCCCCCGACCACGGCAGGCAGCCGCTGACGATGACCGTCGTTCTGTGGGTCCTCGCGGTCCCGTCCCTCGCCGTCGGCGGGCTCGCCTACCGCGTACTGCCCGACTGGTTCGACGGCAACGACCTCGCCCCGACCCTCACCACGTCCGTCCTCGGCACCGGCGTCGCCCTGGTCGGCGGCATCGTCACCTACGCGGCCTGGCGGCACACCACCGCACTCGCGGTCCGCGTCCCGCTGGGCGCGGTCGCCGCCCACCCGGAGGGCGACTCGGCCCGTGTCGAGGCCGAGGCCATCGCCAGCCACGAGCCCGCGTACGGAGACATCGCCTACGCGCCCGACCCCGCGGATCCCGGCCGACTCCTGCTCGGCCCGCTCCACCGGCACGCGGCCGTCGGCTTCCACCTCGACGCCGTGTACTCGGCCCTCTTCGTCCGCCCGGTCCAGGCCGGCGCCACCCTCGTCCGGTTCCTCGACCGTGAAGTCGTCGAGACCTACGTACGCGCCGCGGGCGCCCTGCCCCGACTGCTGGGGGCGGCCGTACGGCGGGCCCAGACCGGCAATGTGCAGACCTATGTGAGCGCGCTGCTCGCCGGCACCGTCGTCCTGGTGGTCGCCGCCGTCCTCGTCGCCACGGGAGCGTGAGCAGGCGTGATCGATATCAACGAGTCCGTGATGCAGTTCCTTCTGGCGTTCGTCGTCGTCGGCCCGCTCCTCGGCGCCGTCGCCGCTCTCCTGCCGGCCCCGCCGGGACTGAAGGGGAAGTCGCCCGAGCAGGCCGTGCTGCGGCACGGAGTGACCGTGACCGGCGTGATTCTCATCGCCGCGATCGTCCTGACGCTCGGCTTCGACCACGACCACCCGTCGAAGATGCAGGCCACGACCGACATCAGCTGGATCCCCGCACTCGATGTGCGGATCCACCTCGGCATCGACGGCATCTCTCTCCCCCTTCTGGTCCTGACCGCGCTGCTGACCTTCCTCTGCGCGCTCTACTCGTACTTCAAGCAGCAACATCAGCCGCCGACGGGGCGGACCGCGGACCCGCCCTCGAAGGCCTTCGTCGCACTGCTGCTGGTCCTCGAGTCCGGCACCCTCGCGACCTTCGCCGTCCTCGATCTGCTGCTGTTCTTCCTCGCGTTCGAGATGGTGCTCATCCCGATGTACTTCCTCATCGCCCGCTGGGGCGGCGAGGGCAGGACCCAGGCGGCGTGGCGGTTCATCCTCTACACGCTGCTCGGATCCGTGGTCATGCTGCTCGGCCTGCTCCTGATCGGGATCAAGGCGGGCACCTTCGACATGGTGGCACTCGCCACTGACAACGGCCGGTCCCTGACCACATCCGTGCAGGTCATCGCCGTTCTGGCGGTCGGGATCGGGCTCGCCGTGAAGACCCCGATGTGGCCCCTGCACAGCTGGCTGCCGGACGCCCACACCGCTGCGCCGACCGTCGGCTCGGTCCTGCTGGCCGGCGTCCTGCTGAAGATGGGTACGTACGGGTTCGTCCGCATTCTTCTGCCGATTGCCCCCGACGGCTTCGCCGACTTCGCGCCCTACCTCGCCGCCTTCGCCGTCGTCGGGATCATCTACGGATCCCTGGCCTGCCTCGCCCTCGCCAAACAGGGCGCGAAGGGCGACCTCAAACGCCTCATCGCCTACTCCTCCGTCGGCCACATGGGCTTCGTCCTGCTCGGCATCGCCACGATGACCCCGACCGGCGTGAACGGCGCCCTGTTCGCCAACATCGCCCACGGCCTCATCACCGGCCTGCTGTTCTTCCTGGTCGGCGCACTGAAGGACCGCACGGGCACCACCGACCTCGACGCCCTCGCCGAACAGACCGGCGCCGCGCTGTACGGCAAGGCACCACGCTTCGGCGGCCTCCTCGCGTTCGCCGCGGTCGCCTCCCTCGGCCTGCCGGGCCTCGCCGGGTTCTGGGGCGAGATGCTGGCCCTGTTCGGCGCGTTCGACCCCGCCGACGAGCTCAGCCGCCCGGCGTTCCTCACGTTCATGGCGATCGCGGCCTTCGGCACCCTCCTGACGGCCGCGTACCTCCTCGTCGTGGTCCGCCGCGTGTGCATGGGCGCCGTGCCCCAGGACGCCCCGAAGCTCGCCGACGTCCACGCGTACGAGTTCGCCGCCTGGACACCGCTCGTCGCCCTCACCGTCGTAGCCGGCCTGTGGCCGAAGGCCCTCCTCGGCCTGACCGACCCGGCCGTACAGCAGCTCCTCGCAGGAGGCACCCGATGAGCGCCCTGGCCGCCGCGGCCCAGCCGCTGGCCGCGAACCTCGTCCAGTCCGTCGACTGGCTCGCCATCGCGCCGCCCACCATCGCGGCGGTAGTCGGACTCGTGGTCCTCGTCGCGGACCTGTTCGTCGGCGACCACAAGAAGGCGCTCCTCGGCTGGCTGTCCGTCGCGGGCCTGGCCGCCTCCACAGCGATGCTGCTGCCCCTCCTGGACGGCGACCGGGCCACCTTCTGTCAGACCGGCGCCCCCGACGTCTGCAGCTATACGGCGGACCGCTTCACCCTCGTCCTCCAGCTCCTGGTGCTCGGGGGAGCACTACTCGCAGCCCTCCTGTCGGTCACTGCCCTCAAGGACGCCGACAAGGGACTCCCCGAAGGGGAGTACTGGTTCCTGCTGCTCTCCTCCGCCGCAGGCGCCGCCCTCCTGCCCGCCTCCCGCGACCTGGCCACCCTCATCGTCGCCCTGGAGGTCGCCTCCCTGCCCGCCTTCGCCCTCGTCGGCCTGCGCCAGGGCGACCGCAAGTCCTCCGAAGCGGCCCTGAAGTTCTTCCTGTCCTCGGTCACCGCGACCGCGGTCAGCCTCATGGGCATCAGCTTCGTGTACGCCACCACCGGCACCCTCTACCTCACCCAGATCGCCGACCGCATCCAGAACGTCGACGGCCAGCTCTACACCCTCGCCCAGACCGGCGTCGTCCTCACCCTCATCGGCTTCGCCTTCAAGACGGCCGCCGTGCCCTTCCACTTCTGGGTCCCGGACACCTACGTAGGCGCGCCTCTCCCGATCGCCGCCTATCTGTCGGTCGTCGGCAAGGCGGTCGGCTTCTCCGGCCTCATCCTCGTCACGGTCGTCGCCCTCCCGTCGTACGCCGAGGTCTGGGGCCCGGCGCTCGCCGCGCTGGCCGCCCTCACCATGACCGTCGGCAATGTCGGCGCCCTCCGACAGCAACCCACGCGCGCGTACAGCGCCGTACGCCTGCTCGCCTGGTCCTCCGTCGGCCAGGCCGGCTACCTCCTGGTGCCGATCGCCGCAGCCGCGTACTCCGACGACGCCGAACGTTCCATCGGCTCCACCGTCGCCTACGCGCTCATGTACGCCGCCGTGAACCTCGGCGCCTTCGCGGTAGCCGCATTGGTGGGCCGGACAAGAGCCCTCAACCGCCTCACCGACTACCGCGGCCTGTACGCCACGAATCCCCTGGCCGCCCTGCTGCTGGCCTTCTTCCTGCTCTGCCTCGCCGGACTGCCGCCGGGCATCATCGGCCTCTTCGCGAAGGTCACCGTCTTCTCCGCGGCCGTCGACGCGGGCCTCGGCTGGCTGGCCGTGGTCATGGCGGTCAACGTCGTGATCGCGCTGTTCTACTACCTCCAGTGGACGGCCCTGCTGTTCCGCGCCCCTGAGGGCGAACCCGCGCGGCATCGCATCCCGGTCCCCCTCACCGCGGCGATCGCCCTCACCGGCGTCCTCGGCATCGCCCTCTCGGGCGCTCCCCAGCTGATCCTGCGCTTCACCGACACCGGCCTCTTCTGAGCCCACCGCCGAAGATCTGGGCGCCCTCACCCGGACGGCGCACGCCCGCCCACGCACGCACAAGGGAACTAGCCGCTCTCGCCTGGCGTTGACCAGTACGGGAGGGTCCACTGGAAAAGACACCAGTAGGACCGCAGATCAACCAAGCAAAGGGTTCCCCTGCTGCACGACTTGGAGGGCGTACCGTGCACCGCCGGCACAACGGGCTCAGGACCGCAGTACTCCTCGGAGGACTGTCGGCACTCATCATCGTCATCGGCAGCTTCTTCGGCCGTATGGGGCTCGTCGTCGCGGTCCTGATCGCCCTGGGGACCAACGCGTACGCGTACTGGAACAGCGACAAACTCGCGCTACGCGCGATGCGCGCGCGCCCGGTGAGCGAGTTCGAGGCCCCCGCGCTGTACCGCATGGTCCGCGAACTCTCCACACAGGCCCGCCAGCCCATGCCGCGCCTGTACATCTCCCCGACGGAGGCGCCGAACGCGTTCGCGACGGGCCGCAACCCGCGCAACGCGGCCGTGTGCTGCACCGAGGGCATCCTGCGCATCCTCGACGAGCGCGAACTGCGCGGCGTCATCGGCCACGAGCTCAGCCACGTCTACAACCGCGACATCCTGATCTCGTCGGTCGCCGGCGCCCTCGCCTCGGTGATCATGTTCCTGGTCAACTTCGCCTGGCTGATCCCCATCGGCCGTTCCAACGACGACGACGGCCCCGGCATCCTCGGCATGCTGATGATCATGATCCTGGGCCCCCTCGCCGCGACTCTCATCCAACTGGCCATCAGCCGCTCCCGGGAGTACGAGGCCGACGCGTCCGGCGCCCAGCTCACCGGGGACCCCCTGGCCCTGGCCAGCGCGCTGCGCAAGCTCGAGTCGGGCACCAAGCAGCTTCCGCTGCCCCCGGAGCCCCGTATCGAGACCGCGAGCCACATGATGATCGCGAACCCCTTCCGTCCGGGCCAGGGACTCTCGAAAATGTTCTCCACGCACCCGCCGATGGCGGAGCGCATTGCTCGCCTCGAGAAGATGGCAGGTCGCCACCAGTGAAGACAATCCTGAACGTCATATGGCTCGTCCTCAGCGGCTTCTGGCTGTTCCTCGGCTATCTGCTCGCCGGGGTACTGCTCTGCATCACGATCATCGGCATCCCCTTCGGCATCGCTGCCTTCCGTATCGGCGTCTACGCCCTGTGGCCCTTCGGGTACACCACGGTCGAACGCCGTGACGCCGGAGCCCCCTCCTGCATCGGCAACGTCCTGTGGCTGATCCTCGCGGGCTGGTGGCTGGCGCTGGCCCACATCGTCACCGGCATCGCCCTGTGCGTCACGATCATCGGCATCCCGTTCGGCATCGCCAACTTCAAGCTGATCCCGGTCTCGCTGCTCCCCCTGGGCCGCGAGATCGTATCGACCGACCAGCCGTTCTCGTCGCGCTGGTAGCCGTTCCGGAGTTGGTCCGGAGCCGTTCCGGAATCGGTCCTGAAGGCGCTGGGTTTTCCACAGCCCCGAGGTTGTCCACAGGCCCGCACCGTTGTCGGTGCGGGCCTGCATCATGAACTCATGACCGCGAACAAGCAGGTGCGGGCACAGGGGGAGACCGAGATCCGCAGCGCCCGCCTGTGGGCCCACACACCACCCGAGCCGCACGACCGGATTCGTCCGAGCCGTACTCCCATACCCGACGGGGCACTCGCCGGGCCGGGCATCCGCACAGCCTGACGGGGACGCGGCGTCTGTCGTGGAAGGCGCCGCTCCACTAGTCGGCGCCGCCTGCCGGGCGACCGCAGATCGCCGCGGGCCGCCTCACCGCGCCGCCACCCACCGCCGTACGCCGTACGCCAGCACCCCCACCGCCAGCACACCCGCGCCCACAATCACCGAGACCCCCGGCAGCGCGAACGCCAGCACCACGCACCCGAGGAGCCCCACCGCCGGCACCACCCGCGCCGCCGGAGCCGAACTCAGCGTCCATGCCGAGGCGTTGGCCACCGCGTAGTACGCCAGCACACCGAAGGAGGAGAACCCGATCGCGCCCCGCACATCCACCGTGGCGGCGAGGACCGCGACCACCGCGCCGACGGCCAGCTCCGCCCGGTGCGGCACCTGGAAGCGCGGATGCACGGCAGCCAGCGTGCCCGGCAGATGCCGGTCACGAGCCATGGCCAACGTCGTCCGCGAGACGCCCAGAATCAGGGCCAACAGTGAGCCCAGCGCGGCCACGGCCGCACCGACCCGCACCACCGGCACCAGCCCCGGCACCCCGGCCGCCCGCACGGCGTCGGCCAGTGGTGCGGTCGCCCGCCCGAGATCCTCCGCCCCCAGCACCGAAAGGACAGCCACCGCCACACACGCGTACACGCCCAGCGCGATGCCCAGAGCGAGCGGGATCGCTCGCGGGATCGTGCGCGCGGGATCCCGTACCTCCTCCCCGAGGGTCGCGATCCGCGCGTATCCGGCGAACGCGAAGAACAGCAGACCGGCGGCCTGCAGCACCCCGCCCACACCCCCAGAGGCACCACTGTCCAGCCGCCCGGCATCGGACGCCCCGGAGCCCAGGCACACGACCACCACGGAAGCGAGGACAGCCAGTACGACCGACACGATCGCCCGCGTCAGCCAGGCGGACTTCTGGATGCCGCCGTAGTTCACCGCGGTCAGCGCGACGACGGCCGCGACGGCCACGGCGTGCGCCTGCTCCGGCCAGACGTACGCGCCCACGGTGAGCGCCATCGCCGCACAGGAGGCCGTCTTCCCGACCACGAACGACCAGCCCGCAAGGTAACCCCAGAACGGCCCGAGCCGCTCGCGCCCGTATACGTACGTGCCGCCCGAGGCCGGGTACAGCGCGGCCAGCCGGGCCGAGGAGGAGGCGTTGCAGTAGGCGACCAAGGCGGCGAGCGCGAGCCCGATCAGCAACCCGGACCCGGCCGCGCGTGCCGCGGGTCCCAGGGCGGCGAAGATGCCGGCCCCGACCATCGAGCCGAGCCCGATGACGACGGCGTCGCCCAGGCCCAGGGTGCGTCGAAGTTCGGAGGCGGAGCCGGAAGGTGTCATGCGCCGCACCTTACTGATCAGTGCAACCGGCCGGTGCACCTCTGACGTCCTTCTGGGCAACAGGGCACGAACGCACGCTGCCGCAAAGGCGCGATGGCACGAACGCGCCATGCACAACCCAAGAGCGCACAGCCGCCGGAACCGAAGTCACAGCATCGGAACGGCGTGGCCACAGTGCGGAAGGGCAGGTTCAGGGCATGAGCATCATCGGTTGGGTCATCCTGGGGCTTCTGGCCGGGGCCATCGCCAAGTTCCTGCTGCCGGGCCGTGACCCGGGCGGCTTCATCGGTACGACCTTCATCGGCATCGCGGGCGCGTTCATCGGCGGCTGGATCTCGGCCCGCTGGCTGGACCACTCGATCACCAAGGACTTCTACGACGGCACCACCTGGGCGGCCGCGATCGGGGGCGCACTGGTCCTCCTGATCGGCTACCGCATCCTGTTCGGCAACTCGCGCAACTGAGCACACCCCCGAACCGCAGCCAGCAGGCGAGAAGGGTGGGCACCGGCCAGGTGCCCACCCTTCCTCGTACCGCCCTCTGCGGCGCCGATCAGACGTCGCTCACCGGTAGTTGACAAACTGGACGGCGAAGTCGAAGTCCTTGCCCTTCAGGAGGGCGATGACGGCCTGCAGGTCGTCGCGGCTCTTGGAGCTGACGCGCAGCTCGTCGCCCTGGACCTGAGCCTTCACGCCCTTGGGGCCCTCGTCACGGATGATCTTCGCCACCTTCTTCGCGTTCTCCTGGGAGATGCCCTCCTCGATCGACGCGAAGATCTTGTACTCCTTGCCGGACAGCTGCGGCTCACCGGCGTCCAGGGCCTTGAGCGAGATCCCGCGCTTGATCAGCTTGGACTGGAAGACGTCGAGGACAGCCTTCACCCGGTCCTCGGAGTTCGCCTCCATCAGGATCTTGTCACCGGACCACGAGATCGAGGCGCCCACGCCCTTGAAGTCGTAGCGCTGCGAGATCTCCTTGGCGGCCTGGTTGAGGGCGTTGTCGACCTCCTGCCGCTCGACCTTCGAGACGATGTCGAAACTGGAGTCGGCCATGTCCTGTGGCTCCTTGTATCGGGGTGCGTTTCGGGCTGCGTATCGGCGTACGTGAGGCGGCCGCCGAGCCCGGCGTAGGTCCCGGGCCGCATCCGGACAAGCCTAGCCACCCCGCGTCGCCCGAGCGCTGATCAATCGGGTGGCGAAGCACCCCTCTCCATCGGGTATTGTTTACGTCGTTGCCACGGAGCACCGCCGAAAAGCGGTTCGAAGGGCAGCGAACCCCGGCGGTGTGCCCGAGCGGCCAAAGGGAGCAGACTGTAAATCTGCCGGCTCAGCCTTCCCAGGTTCGAATCCTGGCGCCGCCACACTGGGGAAGACCCCCTCCGAACTGCGGAAACGCAGTATGGAGGGGGTCTCTTCATATTCGAACGGCGTCACTCGAACGCGGGTCGAAATGTGTGGCTTGTCTCACCTAGTCTCGGGTGCGTACCAGCCCTGATCAGCGTGTGTCCCCCAGGCGTCCCCCGGGGGAGAGGTCGGTTCCGTCCCATTCCCGCAGGCCAGCCTCAATCTGGCGATTCGCTCGCTCCTGGGCTTGAGCCAGAACCTTCGCGTAGACGCGCAACAGCACGGCGACCGAGTGTCCGGCGCGGCGCGCCACCTCCATCGGGTCGACTCCGCTGTAGAGCCAGAACGAGACCCCGGCGCATCGAAGGTCGTACGGGCGCCGGGCGAGCGGCGACGCTTCCTGTTCCGGAGTCAGCGCATCGGCTCGCGCGGCGGCCCACACCTCGCCGTATCCCGTGTCCTGAATCACACCACCACGGTTCGTGCGGAACAGGCGTCCGTCCGGAGCCGTGCCGTAGCGCTCGATGTGCCAACGGAGCATCGCGACGAAGTGGGGAGGGATGGGCACCAAGCGCGAGTCTCGCTGTGCTCGCGCCTTGAGGTGCCGGTCTTGGTGGGCCCGACCGTCGTCCGTCCAGTCGCGGCCGGCGTGGACGATCCCGCCGCGAAGGGTCAGCTTGCCCCATCCTCGCTTGGGCAAGTGGCATTGGGACGCGGTCAGTCCAACCGCTTCCGCAGGACGCATGGCGGCGTAGTACAGGCACCCGAAGAAGGCCTCAAGGTGAGCACCCCGCTCACCCTGCGCTCGTACGCCCTCAAGCAGGGCCCGCACCTGACGAGGGTTGGCGACGCTCGCCGGGTCAACCTCTTCGGTCGACTTCGGCGCCGACCACTTCACGGTGGACAGCGGGTTGACCGGAACGCTGAAGTAGCGCCGCTCGACCGCGAGTCCCAAGACGTCGCTGAGGCACGCTCTCTTGCGCCGTGCCGTGCGTGCGCCGGCGGGGGAACCGTTCAGCAGCGTCGACAGGGCGTCCAGAGCCAAACGAAGCGTGGCGGGGTCTTCGAGAGCGGCGATGGGGAGGGAGTTCTTCTCCAGCCAGCGGAGGGCGTTTGTGACGTCCTCGGGGTGTTCCTGAGACCAGCGGCTCTTGTTGTATGCCCAGCCGTATAGGGCCGTGCGGAGCACGCGCGAAGGGGGCTGCCCGACGGTCGTCTTCACGAGCGCGGGGGTGATGGTGGCCAAGGCATCGGCGTCGTTGCGGCGCGACTTGGCGGGGAGCTTGTCCCACCTGCGGTCGACGTACGCGCGGGTGTGTTCGTACCAGGTCACGGAGCCGTTCAGGGCGCGGAGTTCGGAGGCGGGGAGGCCGGTCTCCACGTCGAACTGCTCACCCTTCCGCAGGGCGGTCATCAGTTCCGAACGACGGCCGTCGGCCTGGGCTTTGACCGTGTAGCTCTTCGAGTGCTTCTGTGGCCCAACAAGCCAGCGGACACGGTAGGGCTTCGGACGGTCTTGGCGAGTCTCGATGCTGTAGATCCGGGCGTCGTACGTGAGCGGCATGATTCTCCGGGCAGTAAAGAACCCGCCCCGGATGGGGGCGGGTTCGAGGGAGGGAAGGGGCGTCAGGCGAAACGTTCCTCGCAGCGCTCCCACCAGGCGTCAAGATCGCTCCGACTGACCCGGACTTGGCCATTGGGGAGCTTTCGGGTGCGGGGAGCTTGGCCGCGTGCCCGCATGCGGTAGAAGGCGGCGCGGCTCATGCCGATCTCTTCGAGGACTTCGGGGAGCTTGAGCATCTGGGGGCGGGCCACGGTCGACTCCTTCGAGGGGTTCGGTCATGGCGGGGCTCTTAGCCCCGTTCCGGATGTCTACGGCCCCACGGGGCCGCACAGCGCGAGTAGAGCGAGTGGGCTTCAAAGCGCTGCGTGTGTCCGAGGTGCGGATTTCTGCGTCACCGCGTCATCTGCGTCATTCGCGGCTCTGACCTGCGGCTTTGGGTGACGCGGCCTCTCCGGGGTGCGTCATCGGTGACACAGTCCGTTCGTCATTGGTGACGTGGATGACGCGGGGTGACGCAGTCACGGCCGGTCTGCGTCACCGCCTTTGCGGCAGGTCGCGGGCCGTTTGCCGTCCATGGGTGACGCGGGTGACGCAGCGTCCCTTTCCTTCGGACAAGAGAAAGAGGGGGTGTCTGTTGGGTGCGCCTTAGGCGTGAAGAAGGAGCCGCTTCGCGGCGCGACCCTTGGGCGGCGCGTTGCGCCGAACTGCAAGAGGAGCACATCGCGCCCGTGGTGCTCTTCTTGCTCGTGCAGGACGGCCGCCGGTCAGAGCATCGGCTCCTGTTTATGCGGCGGCGGGGCCGCCGATCGGGTCATCTCGATGTAGCGAGCTGTCTTGGTGCGCCCCCAGTCGATGAGGACGCCCCGCGCGGCCAGCGTCGGTTGAAGGCGTTTGAGACGGTCGGAGAGGACTTTGCCCGTGGTGGGCCACCCCTTGGGGAGCGGGCGGAAGTCGTCGCCGGTGTAGAGCTGGGTCAGACAGTGCAGCCACTCGGCAGACGTCCTGCGCTCCTCCACGCCCGCTTCCAGGCCGGCGGCATGCTTCAACACGGTCTGCGCCAACAGGTCGCCCTCGATGACGTCGTCGTTGAGGTCGTCCAGGCAGGTCCGGTAGGCGTTGAGCGCACCCCAACTGGTCGCAGCATCGAGCTGTGCACACAGGTGCGCGAAGTCCGCCATGCGCAGGTCGGTCGGGATCTCGGCATCGGCCGCACGGACCTTGACCGTGAGGTCGAGGAGCGACCCGAGGACGACGGGGAGAACCTCTTCGAACTCCGCCCACAGCTCCGCCTCGGTACGCCGGGTGCGGGGGCGCTCCAACCGCAGCGGCAGGAGCCGTTCGGCAAGGTCGGGCCGGATGACGCCCACGTCGATGCCGGTCAGCAGCAGGGGGCGGCGGTAGCGGGCCCGGACGACGTCCCCGTCGGTGTACAGGGCCCGTTTGATGGTCTCGGCGCCGGTGACGATGCAGCACATCAGATCGGACAGGTCCGGCGCCAGGTGCGAGAGGTTGTCCAGCGCGGTGACCCATCCGGCGGCCACGGCCGCGATCAGGTTCTCCTCATCCTTCGGCGCGCGCCGCAGGTCACCGCTCATGCCCTCGACGACCCGCACGAGCATGCGGCCGCCGGTGGACTTGCCGGCGCCCTGCGGGCCGGTGAGGAACGGGGCGGGGACGGGCACGGACGGTCCGAGGCAGCCGATGAGCCAGGCCACGGCGAGGCACTCGGTTTCCGCGTTGGCGAAGTTGCACAGCCGCAGCAGGAGATCGATGCCTTTGCCGTCGGTGTCCTTGGCCGGTAGGGGGAGTTCGCCGGTGAGCTGGGTGCGCCGCCAGCAGACTTCCTGCGGGTCGGGGGTGAGGATGTCCCAGCCGTTGGGGTGGATACGGACAGACTGTCCGTCGGTGCGGCCCAGGTCCAACCACGTCGCCCCGTCGAATCCGGGCGCGACGCGGATGTGCACGGGCTGCACTTCCTGGCTCATCGCCAAGGCTTCGATCAAGTCCAACGCCTCCTTGAGCGCCGTGCCGTTGAACACGCCGCGACCGTCGTTGAAGAGGCCGACCATGAGTTCCTGCCGGTGGCTGCCCGACGTGCCTTGAGAACGAATCGGGCGGGCCACGGGGTGGCCGTTCTTCTGCGCGAAGACGGTGCCGTCGGCGGTGCGGAAGTAGCGGAAGTGGGCCTGTGCGTAGTCGGCGATGACCTCACGGGCGGGGGGCTTGTCGTCGTCGGACATGGCTACAGTCCCAACCTGGTACGGGCGTTGGTCCACGCGTCGGTGCAGTGCCGGGGCGATTCGCCCTTGCCCTGCGCGGCGGTGAACAGCCGGGCAACGTGGGCGTCGGTCAGGCAGCCGCACCGGCCGTGCGTGGACAGCACGGCGAGGAACGTGCGGTAGACGGTGGCGTGGACCGCGCTGCGGGCGTCGGTGATCTGCTGTTCGGCCATGACGATGCCGCGTTCCAGGAAGGCGGGCGTGCGATGACGGCACGCCCCGCCCCCGACCGGCGCGGGCACGGAGACGGCCTGCGGTGCCGTGCGGACCGTGGCGGGTTCCCTCACGGCCAACTCGCGCACGGCGTCCGGTAGCGCCGTGATGGTGCCGGTGCCGGGACCGAGATACCGGGCGTAGGCCATCGTGGACTTGATGTCCACGCCCTCCCGGACCGCGTTCACGGACTGCATGGCGCCCCGGTAGATCCAGTGCTCGCCGCGCGTGGTGGCCACGGTCTGCGTGGCGGGCAGGCTCGCACGGGCCCACGCGATGGCGGCCGGGTTGTCGAGGTCGACGACGGTGAGGCCGGCGCCGCCGGGGTGATAGGCCACCGCCGCCGCTTCCCACCACACCCGCGCCCACTCTCGGGAGCGCAGGACGGTGATGTCGGTGGTGGCGGCGGCCCAACCGTGGCAGGGCACCGGGCAGGCGCAGGGCCCAGGGTGCTTCATGTTCGGCCGACCACCGCATGTGTTCTTGGCGCAGGCCGGGCAGTTCCCGAACGGCACCTTGCCCCTGCGCAGCGGCAGCACGGGCAAGCCGTCGGCCGCGAGACGGAGGGCGGTGTGGAGATGCTTGCTCATGCCGCCGCCTCCAACGCGGTGTGGGCGAGGAAGGCGCGGCCGATGTGCTCGCTGTAGGCGGGCGGGATGGCCTCGGTCAGTTCCTCGCGCACGTCGGTCCATGTGATGCCCATGGCGGTCTGGAGTTCCGCCACGGTCGGTTTGCCCCCGCCGTTGCCGTACGCGGCGACGTATGGGCCGTCGTAGAAGCGGCCGTGGCGCCAGCCGCGCACCCGCCCCCGGTGCGGGACGTGCGCGGGCTGTGCGGTGGTCCAGCCGCCCAACTCGAAGTTGCGATGGCGGATGACCCCGAGGCCGAACATCTCGCCGCACAGCGTGAGGTCTTTACGCATCTCGGCGCGGCCGTTCGGCTGCTCGATGACGTACGGCAGGCCGGTTGCGTCGAGGAGTTCGCGGGTGGGCGCCACCAGGTCCACGTGGGTACCGCCCCAGCCCTGCGACTGGTTGGTGCCCACGGTCAACGCGCACTTGCTCTGGCAGGGCGGAGAGGCGTGGACGAACGCGTACCGTTCGATCTCACCCGAGCCGATCAGGGCGGCAAGGTAGGTGAGGGCATCGCCCTGGTGGTACGTGAAGGGGTAGTTGGGCCGGTGGGCGATGTCGCATCCGTCCACGTCGAACCCGGCGCGGTGGTAGCCGACGGTGGCGGCGCCAGCGCACGAGAACAGATCCAGCAGACGCGGCCTGCGGGCGCGCACTCGCCGGATGTCGGTGGGTTGGGTCATCCTGGAGACCTCCACAGGTCAGTTCGTGGCAGGTGGACAAGGGCGGCCCCGGTTCTTTGGCGAGACGTGGGGGCCGCCCTTGGCGTAGCTAGGTGCGTTTGGAGCCGAAGAGCTTGAGGCTGATCCCGCCGACGCTGATCGGTCCGGCGGCGCCCGCGATGGTGACGGCGGTGTGTACCGCGAAGTCGAGCAGCGCGAGGAACGCGGCGACGAGTCCGAACACGCCGATCACTCCGGCTCCGGCCACCGCGATCGGGAACAGGTACTGGCTCAGCGGGCGGCCGGTGTGGTCGGTGGTGTGGACGACGATGACGACCGGCTGCCCGGTCGCTTCGGCGCGCCGGTAGGCGTCGGCGGGTATGTGCGGGGCGATGATCCCCGGCGGGTCGAGGTGGGGCATCGGGGCTCCCTCGGGTGAGCCGCGGGCCCGCGCCGGCGTGTGGCGCAGGCCCGCGCGGGTGGGGTGTCAGCGTCAGATGTCAGGGGGTGTCACGGAGGGGCGTCACGCGTTTCTGACACCGGGTTTGCCTAGGGGTTTGGGTGTCAGGGGGCCGTGACGGTGTCAGGCGTCAGGGCTGGTGTCAGGCGGCGGTGAGGGTGGGGACGATGCGCCACCGGCCGGTGGTGTTCGTCGCCTCCAACCGGCCCTCCTCGGCCGCCTCCTTGAGCCGGGCGGACACCCACGGGCGGGAGAGGTTGTTGCGGTCGCACCAGTCCATGAAGTCGCGCGGGCCGACGATCATCTGGCCCGCTTCCTCGAACTCCTCCAGCGCTTGAGCGAACAGGCGGCGGGCCTCCTCCGGCGACGGCTTGCGCCCGCTCTCCTCACCGAAGAGCGGAGTGTCGTCGCCCTCCTCCGGCTGCGGAAGCTCGGCCTCGGGGTCGATGTCCACGTCCTCGGGGTCGACCAGGAGCCCGCCGTGGTCCATGTCGTCCTCCTCGTCACGGACGACCCGCAGCCCGGTCGGCTGCCGGACGTCGTCGTCGGCGGTGGTGGTGCGGCCGGTGTAGGCGCGTCCGGCCACGCCGGAGGCCGCGCCAGCGGTGACCGGGTCGGCGACCGCGCCGTTCGCTTGCGCCCATGCGGCGAGCTGTTCCATGACCGGCACGGCCCGGATGGTGAAGCGCCGGGTGCGGGCCGGGGAGGGGTAGCGGGCTTCGTCGATGCCCGGGGAGACGACGTAGCAGTAGCCGGGGCGCCGGTTGGCCCACGCCCCGGGGTGGGCGCCGGCGTCGATGACCGTCTCCGGGAGGGAGAACCCTTCGTCGCGCGGGTCGCAGCCGAGTGCGATCACGGACGGGAGGGAGGCGCGGGTGGAGGTGGACATCTGGTCGTAGGAGGGCCGCTGCAACGACACGATCAGCGAGATCCCGGCGGACCGGGCCTCCTGAGCGATGCCGGTGAACGCGTCGTCGCCCATGTTCCGCAGGGTGTTGGCCGCTTCCTCGAACCAGGCGACCAGGAACGGCATGCCCGCACAGCCGCACGCACGGCCGTCCGGGCGGCAGGAGTGAGCCGGGTCGTTCTGCACCTCGGCGGCCTCGGGAACCCACTGGCGGTAGCCGTGGGCGCCCAGCCAGCGCGTACGCGCGGGGATGACCGCCTCCACGACCGCGACCATGACCTCGGTCTGGGAACCGCCCTCCGCAGCCCAGTCCAGCCCCGTCCGCAGCGGGGCGAAGTCCTGGAACGCCTTGGGGTCGGAGAACCACACGATGACGTCCCGGCGGGAAAGGATCTCCGTCAGGAGGTTCAGGGCGGCATCGCCCTTACCCGAGCCGGACTGGCCCGCGATCAGGCCGTGCGTGGAGTTGCGGCCCGCATCCGGGTCGCCGGGCAGCCACATCACCAGCAGCGAGCCGTCGTCGTAGCGTCCCAGCACCAGCGGCTCGGCGATCGAGCCTCCCAGGTTAGAGGGGCCCTCCCACTCCACGACCTCGGCGAGCATGTCTTCCGGCACGATGACCAGTTCGCCGCGCCGCTCGGAGTCGGGGTCGGGGCTGTAGCGGATGGCGTTGCGGGGCAGATCCAGGGCGGACGCGATCCGGGCCAGTGCCTTGGTGACGTCGTCGTTGGTCTGCTCACCGGGTTGCAGCGCGAGCGGCGCGGTGACCCGGTTGGGCTCCACCTTCGCCGCGCCGATCTGCGCCCGCGCGAGTCCGACCTTGGCCAGCAGACCTCCATCCGAACTCCCGACGACACCTTCGGTGTTGGTGCGCAGCACCACGCGGACGTTCCACGACAGGGCCAGGGCGGGCCCGCCCATCAGGAACAGGTCGTCGACCGGCCCTGCCGTCGGGCCCGCGAGACAGGCGGCGGTCACCCATGCCGACCCGCACGCCACCGTGACGGCGGAGTGCAAGCGACGCTGTTGGGTGGTGTTCTTGCCCGCCAGCCAGGTGGCGCCGGTCAGCGCCACCGAGGTCAGGGTGAGGCCGACACCGGCCGCCGCGTTGTCCGGCCACCGCCAGTGGCCCAACGCGCCGACCAGACCGGTTGCGCCCCACGTGAGCCACGGCGGGATGTGCGGCTTGGCCTTGTGCAGCAGGTATGCGCGAACGGTGCCGTTCTCCGGTCCGCCCTGTGGGTCCATGACCATGCCCTGCATGCCGTCGGGGTAGTAGGCAGCCATCTGGTTCTGTGTCCGGGCCATGGCCCGACCTCCTTACTGCTGAGCCCAGTTCATGACCGGCTGAGCCGGGCGCCGGGCGCGGTGTCGGACGCGGTTGATCTCTTCCTCGAACTCCTGCTGGAACGCGGAGTAGCAGGCGGCGGCGTTCTTCGCGGCGTCACGCATGCCGTCGGCGGACTTGCGCATCTTGCGGGCCACCTTCCGGGCCCGGATGCGCGAGCCGAACGCCCGGCCCTCCGGGTCCGGCACGGCCGCCAGCACGCTTTCGAGGATCTCCGCCGCCATGGCCACTTCGATCGAGAGCGTCACGCCGGCCGCGCGCAGGGTGTTGCAGTAGTTCCGCACCTGAGCCGGGGAGGTGAACTCCGGGGAGGGCAGCAGGGATTGGTTGCCGGACCGGCCGCCGCCCGGCCGGGCGGCGTTGCGATTGTTGTTGACCGTGACGTTGATGGGCGGGACGAACGAGCCGCCCATCGCGCCGACGAACCCGCCGGCGGCGGCGCCCACGTTGGCGAACTTGTTGCCCTTGTTGTTGGCCGCGCCGTTCGCGGCGCCACCGGTGCGGCCGTTGCCGTTACGCGTAGGGGTTGCCATCAGAGCCGGTCTCCTCGGGTCAGTGCGTACGGCGGACGATGAGCCACGCGGTCTGAGCGACGATCAGCGTCAGCAGCCAGAGCAGCGGCAGCGGACCGGCCCACGGGCCGAACCCGGCCGCGAGCGCCGCCCACGCGAGCGCGAGCGTGGCGAACACGGCGAGGGTGAGGCGCCAGGCGAGCGTGGAGCCCTGCGCCGGGTGCGAGCGCTGCACCACGGCGAACCACACCGCCGGGGCGAGCGCGGCGGGGGCGAGCACGAGTGCGGACCACCAGGCGATGAGGTGCAGCAGGCCGGTGACGACCAGGGCCAGTACGGCGATGCCGGTCGGGGCGAGCGCGTGACGGGCCATCCACAGTCCACGGCCCACGAAGCCGAACGCCTGGCGGGTCAGGCTCGGGTGTTCCGGGACGACGACCACGAACGGCTGTGCGCCGCGACGGCCGCGCGCACGCGGGATCTGCACGGCGGTGACGCCGGCGGCGGTCCGGACTTTGCGGGTACGGGTACGACTGGACACAGCGAAACTCCCAGGGTGTTGGAGGGTTCAGGCGGCTGCGCGCTGTTCCTCGGCGGCCAGACACAGGCCGCAGATGCCGTGTCGGGCCGACAGGCAGTAGCTGTAGGTGATCTCGCACTTCGGGCAGGTGCGGCGGGCGAGCATCGCCAACGCCAGAGCGCCCCACTTGCGCGACGTCATCGGCCTGACCGGCTTGGCCAGGTCGATGCGGTAGAAGTAGGCGACGCGGATGGTGCCGGTACGGCGGTTCACGCGCAGGACCTGCGCGGCGATCGGCTGACCACCCGGACGCAGCCCCATCGCGCGGAGCTGTCGTCGGGTGGCGTAGCCGTCCGGGGCCATCCGCCACGGGTAGGTGGGTATGCCGTAGCGGGCCCCGGTCGGGTCGAAGCACTTCGCGTAGGCGGTAGGCATCAGACCATCGCCTCAACCGGCGCGGCCGCCACGTGACCGTTGTCGCGGAGTTCCTGGTAGCGGGTGGAGACCCAGCCGACCGACCAGCCGCACAGCTCCGCAGCCGCGCGCACCGGCAGTCCGGCCGTGAAGGCGGCCTGAACCATCACGCGGGCCCGCTCCTCCGGCATCTTCTCCGTGGCCGGTCCCAGAGCCAGCAGGGCGGCGCGTTCACGCTCGGCCCGCTCCTCGCGCGCCGCGTGTTCACGGCGTTCACGCTCGGCCCGCTCCTGCCGCTCCCGCTCGCGCCGCTCGGCCTCTTCCCGCTCGGCACGTTCACGCTCAAGGCGGCGCTGTTCACGCTCGCGTTCATGACGTTCACGCTCTTCGCGCTCGGCCCGCTCCCGGGCTTCGGCGCGCTCGCGTTCCTCACGGCGGGCCCGCTCCTCGCGCTCGGCTTGCTCACGGGCGAGCTGGGCTTCGTGCTCACGCTGTTCACGCGCCAGCAGCGCTTCGTGCTCCCGCTTTTCACGAGCCAGCCGTTCGGCAGCCTCACGGCGTGCCTCCATGGCCCGCTCGCGTGCCTCGCGCTGTGCCTGTTGCCGTTCCTCCAGCTCCGCGACGGCGGCGGTGATCGCGCGCCGGTAGGCGAGTCCGGTTTCGGCGGTGACGATCAGCAGCAGCGGCGCGACCGCATGCACGGCCACGCCCACCAGGTCGTTTTGCAGCGCGGAGTCCGCGACGTTCAACGCCAGGGTCATGCAGCCGGTCATCCAGCGCAGCACGATGGGCCACCGGCCGCCGTGTCCCCCGAGGCGGGCCAGGACCGCATCGAGGCGGACCACGATGACAACGGCCGCATCGACGACCAGGGGCAGGATGGGTGCCGTCCAGTCCCACTCATCCGGCGTGTGTTCCGCCGCGAGCGGGGTGACGGTGAGGACCGAATACAGCATCGCGCCCGCCACGATCAGCCACGTGCCAACGGACAGGGCGCGCTCGGCTGAACGGATCTGAACGGCGTTCACGCCTCGCCCTCCGTCCATGAACGCACCTGAATGGCGGCGAGGAGCGTGATCGCGGTGGAGGGGTCGTCGGGGTCGGCGCTGTACTCCGTCCACTCCCACTCAGCACCCGGAACCGGCTCGAAACCGAGGACGCTGAGCGCGTTCACGCGCTCCGTGAACGTCGGCACCGGCGCGGCCCGATCGAAGCTGAACTCCGGCCACAGGTCGGTGGTGTTCATCAGCACCACGTACAGCCGCCAGCGGTCGTTGAACACGGACATCTGCGCCGTGCACACCGGCGCCATCACGCCCCCAGCCCAGCGACGGTGACCGCGTGGTTGATCAGCTCCACCCGCGCGGCCAGCGCCCGGCGACGTGCGCGGCGAATGCGCCGCTCGTCCATCTCGGTCGGCGTGCGGTCAAGGGTGGCGATGTGGGCGTCCAACAGGTCGATGTCCGCGACGATGACCGGCATCTCACGGTCGATGGCGTCCAGCTCCGCGTCCGTCGGCTCCATCCAGTCGGCGAACGCGGTAACAGCTTCCTGAACAGTGACGATGGGGTTCATTGGGTCGTGTTCCTCTCAGCAGTGGAACGGCCCGAACAGCGGCCCCGGGTCTAGCCACCCGGGGCCGCGCGCCGTTGAAGTCGGAAGATCCGGCTCCCCGCGCCCCGCCCGTACGGCCAACACGCACACGGCGCGGGCTGGACGGGCGGGGGAGGCAACCGGCCGCAGCGCAAAGCCGCTGCGAAGCCAGGAAGAGAGCGGACCGTGAAGTCGTTCAGGCGCCGCCGGCCGGTCCATCGCGGCGGCGCCCTCGTATGTCGTCGGCCCATGCCGACCTCCCGCGAGTAGCAGGGGCACGGCTTTCACCAGCGCGCCGTTGCCACGGAGCACCGGTCCCGAGCCGGGGAATCGGGCGCGTCATCGTCACTGCTCTGACGCCAGCAGGGCGGCGCGTACCAGGTGGCAGCCAACGGGTTGACCTCCCGTAAGGGAGGGATGATCCCGAAGGCTGTTTCTCCAGAGCTGACACGCAGGGTGGGCCAGGTTCACCCGCCACGAAGTGGCCACCGACGGCCGTCACCCGGGCCGTTACGGGGACGGGGCTCACCCCGTCGAAACTTGAACCTCTATTGAATTCTCAACCAACTGCCGCTGCCTTCGTACTCACCTCGACGGGGCTTTCCTCCGGGCGTTAGTGCTGCTCCGAGCCGCTACGCCCGGCATCAAAGCGGGCATACACGGGCACGGTGACCCTTGGTTGACGTTCCAACCGGCGGGCACATCCCTAAGGTTCCCTAGGGTTCCCTGCGGTGTCAAGCAGTAAGCTAGGGAACCGCAGGGAACCAGCGATGAGGGAGCTGACGAGATGGCAGGTCAGGCCGACAATCGAGCGCCGTACGCGAAGATTGCCGCCCATTACACGGAGCTGATCGAGTCCGGTCAGCTACCGCCGGGATCTCTCCTGCCGAGCATCAAGAACCTCTCGGAAGAGTGGAGTGTGAGCACCGCAACGGCCGAGAAGGCATTGCGCAAGTTGCGCAACGAGGGGTTGGTCAGAGGGATTCACGGGATCGGGACGGAAGTCCTAGACCGGCCCGCTCCGATGTCCTCCGGATCTCAGCGCCAGGATCGAGGGCGCCGCACCGGGTCAAGTTGGGGATCAGGAGAACGGTCCGACTCGCACCAGGCTGCCGTGGTTTCCGCGCCCTCGGAGGTCGCCCAGGCCCTGGGCATCGAACCTCACTCCGACGTGATTCGCCGGCGACGGGTGTACAGAGACCGGCACGGCATCGTGGCGCACAGCACGTCTTGGATTCCCGCTCGGTACGGAAGGCTCATCCCGCAACTGGCGAAGAGCGAGCGACTGACTGGGGGGACGTCACTCCAGCTCATCGCGGAGGTGACCGGCCTTCCGATCACTCATCGAATCGACACCGCGTCAGCGCGCCTGTTGACGGCGGAGGACGCTCAGCTCCTGGAGCTGGACCCTGAGAACCCACCGACAGAACCCGTCGTCGTGATGACTGCGAAGTTCATCGACAGCGAGGGGAACGTCGTGGAGTACGGTGTCGACCTCGGAGGCCCTGGTCGCACTTGGCGGACGGAATCGGAGGTTTCCTAGTGACGACCATCGACGACACGCTCATGAGCGTTCTCGAAGACCGCATGGGCACCTTGCTTGCCGCTCGCCGTGACGGCTTGCTCACCCCTGAAGCCGAAGCGGAGATGACCGCCATCTCCCAGACTCTGACGAGACCGATGTCCCCACGCCCACCGTTCTGCGTCCTGATGGCTGGACTCCCCGGCTCCGGCAAGACCACCCTCGCCCGCGCTCTCACTGCCCGGGGCTTCGTGCGTCTGTGCCCGGATGAGGAGATGTACCGCCGCCATGGCGTGTACGGGGTGGACTTCCCACGAGGGACCTTTCCCACCCTTGAGCGGCCGGTCCTAGAGGACATCGCGGCTGAACTCCGCGAACAGCTCAAGGCGGGGCGCGATGTCGTGGTTGACCATGGCTTCTGGACCCCGGACGACCGTGCCCGGTGGCGAACCATCGCGACCGACGCCGGCGCCACTCCGCTACTGGTCTATCTCGAAGCAAGCCATGACGAACTCTGGTCGAGGGTCAGCAAGCGCAACGAGTTCCACGCTGACGATCCGAACTCGATCTACTTTTCCGAGAGCGACCTTCGGCGCTATCGCGCGCGCTTCGTGCCACCTCAGTCAGACGAACCGCACGTGAGGTACGAGGGAGACCCGGCTACTGTGATCAGGGCTGTGACCGCTGCCCCCTCCTGACGCTCGCGCTCTCATTTAGCAGCCTGCTTGGTTCGCTCCCGGTGAGCCGGCGCCAACTAAGTTGCGCTGTCCCCTTCGCGGGTAGAGCGCAACTGGGCATACTTCAATAGGAATTCCCTATGGCTTCGCTCCACCATCCCCAACAAGTCAGAGTAGTGGCGTACGTAAATTTCTGAGTTCCTGAGGTTTTCCGCCTTTTGTTCCGGCTCAAACCCGCTGGCAACCCTTCCGCACAGAAGGTAACCAACTACCTTATGGAACGAGTATTCGGGATCTGTCGCCGTTCGAATCTGATATCGCAAGAAGTTGACATAGCGTTCAATCTGCTCAAGGGCCTTAGTGGATGCAACGGATTGCGGCCGCTTGATTTCTACCACGACGAGAGAATCCGACTCTTTCACGCACAAGAAGTCGATTCGTTTGTCTTCTTCCAGCTCGGTGTCTGACTCCGGGAAATGTTCTCGCAGCAAAGTGCTGAAGTAGACCTCGTCGTCTACTAGATTCCACCGAGGGTCTAGAACCCATGGGAACTCGCGAAGAAAATTATGGAGCGTGGGGACTTCAAGGGCGTTCTCGGAGATTAGTTCTTGAAGCTTTCGGATAGTTTCAATCCTTCCCTCGGTTACTCGCGACATTTCCTTGGCTTCGACGATCTCCCACTCTCGGAACAGACTGACCAGCTGCGTGGCGTCCGAGACGTCAGCTTCGCGAACTTCTTGGGCGAGCTCCCAAAAAGCATCGTACTCCAAATAGTCGATAGACCATTCGACCACTTTGGCGATGTCATCGGGGGTTTCATCTGGGTTGCGCTGAATCAGGTCCCTGATTAGTTTGTCCGCAGCTTTAGTGGAGCGTGTATTTGAAGCCTTTTGTGCCTCCTCTTTGAACCTGACATAGAGTTCGTTATGTTCTAGAGCTTCAAGATTGTCCCGCTTGCGCCGACTCGCCCACTCTCTCGCTACATACTGGATTTTTCGCTGACCCCACAGGCGCAAGGCCTCGTTGGCCTCGTTGTCCCAGACAAGGCCATTACGTGCAGTTGCTACTGTGTCTTCCGCATCGTCGACAAATTCAGCATGGATCTCCCCAACTAGATAGGCTAGGGCATATTGCTGAGCAGGGTTGACATCGAAGAAGAAGGGCTCTTGCACTAGCTTTCCGCGGGCCATTACAACTACCCCACGGGGGATGCCGTCCACGGATGAGTCTGTCTGCTTCAGGGCCCCCAACCAGCCCTTCACCATCCAGCCGGTGTTCGGAGAGATCTCCTCTTCTACCTCCCACAGGTATGGATTGCCGCTCCTGTCATTTGCCAGTAGCCGGCGCAGATCTCGTTCGTCAGGGGTAAGAGGCGCCCCATTGATCGACACTATAAAATCGGAATCAATAACTGAAAAGCGACGTGCAAGCGAACGCCGCAGAGCAGTCATCGATACAGAGCGATTCCTGTACTTCTGTATGGCGTTGAGTGTGATTCGGGTGCCCTTATTTACGAGCCCAGTTGCGGGGAGGGCTTCGAATTTAATTTCTCGGCGCTGCGCAGCCTGCTCAAGTTGGTCAAAATCCATGACAAAGCGCGAGACGTGCCCTTGCTTGCAACTTTCGACCTCGATCCGCCGAGCAATACCGAATCCGGAGAACTTTCCGATCCCCTTACGTCCCATATATTTGCGAATCGGAGGATCTTTTCGCTGGTCTGATTCTTCGTCGACTCTTCGATCTCGCCCTACGACAAGATAGCCGTCCCGGATTTCGCTATCTGACATCCCGTCACCATCGTCAGTGATCACGATGCTGGATTGAGCGTTGAACACTCCTGTGGGAATCGTGATTTCGACCCGATTCGCTCCGGCGTCCCATGCATTCGATACGAGCTCAGCGATAACCGGAGGCAACGTTGAGTACATCTGTAGACCCAGGTGCTTGATCGTGCCAATATCGAATTCCATGCGAAAGTCGTCCATGGGTACCCCACACTCGCTAATCCTATGAGCTTGCTCTTGCGATTGCTTTGTTACCCTGCAGAGGTGCAGGATAGTAACCTCTGATCTTAGCGTCGATAGCTGCTTCTGTCCCGAAGTCGCGCAATGAGTCTTGTGGAGGCGGCGAGCCCCGGGGGGGGGCGACTGACTGGCCTCCAAAGGGTTCCGCAGTGGAGAAAGTGCAGAATCCGGGTCAGCTAGCTAGCGGTCGCACCTGCGGGATCGTCCACTTAATTCAGTAGGTGCAGGGGCTCTGTCGTCAGTGGTTCGCCTTTTTCCTGTGGTTGGCGACACTTGCTGGCGCGCCGCGGTACTCACACTCCGGGCACATCGCCCAGATGCCCTGTGCTTCGGCTTCGCCAACCACCGAGACCTCCGAGTTGAAGCCGTGGTGCGCCAGCAGTCGAACGACGTTGTTTCCGTAGCGCGTAGCCAACACGGCAGCTTCAGCGATCTTGTCATGACCTTGACGGAAGTAGGCTCCTGGGCCTGTGGTCGTCCCGCACCCACACCAGCACCTACCAGTCGGTGCCGGCTGCTCCGGCCTCGCTTCGAACGTCATGTCCATAAGCTATGGAATCTCAGGGCGTTTGGTGCGTAGATCGCAGAATCGGGTTTGAGGAGAGCCGTGTCAGTGCCCAGAGCTACGCTGCGCACGTGGATGATCTCCTGAGCAAGGTCCTTGAGCTTCAGCCGTCTTGGACGGCGACGAACACGGAAGAGATGCAGGGACGAGGTGTCGTCGTACGGCAGCAGCTGCCCGATCTGTTGCGAGCAGATGGGGCCACTCTGTCGGCAGCACTCGGTGTTTCGCTCGACAACTTGGGTGTCGAGGGCCGCGACGGTACGGGTCTTAAGTCGGAGATTCCGTGGGTGCGTGTATTCGGGCGTGAACAGTCGCCTAGCTCGACCACGGGGTGGTACGTGGTCTACCTGTTCAGCGCCTCCGGCCAGCGCGTCTATCTGTCACTGAATCAGGGGACGACGATCTGGACGGGAGGAGTGTTCAAGCCTCGCAGGCTCGAAGATCTTCGTGCCCGCGTCGGCTGGGCTTTGCCTCAACTAACAGAGGCCACGGCCGGGCGTCCGGACTTGCATAGAACCATCGACTTGGAGGCCAGGACCCCATTGGGACGGGGGTACGAGCCCGGGAATGTGCTGGCCATCACGTACCAGCGCGATCAAATGCCTCCGCAGGAGACCCTGCTGGAAGACCTGCGCTTCATGACGGGCCTTCTCGGCATCCTCTACAAAGCCGAGCGGTTGGCTCCGTACATCCCGGGGGATCCGACCCCGGAAGTGGTGGAGGCTGAGCAAAGTGCGGCGAAGACCGCTGGCCGGCGCACACGCAGTGGTTCACGGCCGGGCAGGTCGGGGCAGGGTTTTCTGCTCACGCCCGGCGAGCGGCGAGCCATCGAGCACCACAGTGTCCGCATGGCCACTGAGCACTTTGAGGCACAAGGGTGGAAGGTCAAAGACGTCGGCGACAAGGAGTCCTTCGACCTTCTGCTCACAAGGGGCGAACGACGGCTGCACGTCGAGGTCAAGGGGACGACCTCCGCAGGGCTGGAGGTAATTCTCACGCGCGCAGAGGTTGAGAAGCAGCGGCAGTACTACCCGGACAACGCCTTGATCGTCGTGCATTCGATTGAGTTGGACCGCGCGGGAGAGGAGCCGAGGACATCCGGGGGCGTTCTCCATTGCACCTCACCGTGGGTTGTGGAAGACGCAGATCTCACCGTGATCTCGTACGCGTATCGGACGCGGGTTGGTGGTCCGGAGTCCGTTGAGGCAGCGGGGAGTGCGGCCCTGGTTCCCCCAGGTGTCCCCCAGCAGCGGCGTGCACAGGAAGAACCGCAGGTCAACGATGATGGGCGGAGCCCGCTGTAAATCTGCCGGCTCAGCCTTCCCAGGTTCGAATCCTGGCGCCGCCACACTGGGGAAGACCCCCTCCCAACTGCGGAAACGCAGTGAGGAGGGGGTCTCTTCATGTTCCGGGGCGATTTTTCGAGGGGAATCGAAACAGGGTGACTTGTCTCACGCTGTGACGCGTGGATCCCGGGGCTGATCAGGGTTTCCGGGCCATATGCGGGCCAACCAGAGGGGCCTCAACGTAGTCGTGCACGACGTGGGGATGCGCGGCTGGGGGCGACGTGGACGATGTGCGGCCGGCGCCGTCCAGGCGCACTCTGAGGTCATGAGGGACAGTGACCCGTCGGGCCCTCCTGAGGGCCCGCTGCAGCGCCAGCAGCGGGAGCCGGAGGCATCCCCTGCGTCGGGCCGATTGAGGCTGCACAGAGGCCTGTTGGCGCATGTGGCGGTCGCTATTGCTGGCCTCTTGGCCGGAGGCCTGATCGGCTATGCCGTCGGCGGTGACTCGAAGGGAAGCGCCGGCAACGCGTCCGCGACCGTCACGGTCACGGAAACGGTCACGGAAACGACGGCAGGAGTCTCCTCGTCCAGCGGGGCCGACGCTGCCGAGGATGCGGGAGCCGGAGAGATTCCCGGGGATGGGGTGTACCTGGTCGGCACGGACGTTCGACCCGGCACGTACCGTACTGCCGGTCCGCAGGGCGGGGACAGCACCTACTGCTTCTGGGAGCGTCTGAAAGGTACGTCAGGGGAAGCCGACGACATCATCGCCAGCGGGTCGACGAAGGGGCAGGCGGCTGTCACCATCAAGCCCACCGACAAGGCCTTCATGACTGGCGGCTGCAAGATTTGGAAGAGAACCGATTGAGCGAGGTCTCTTCGCGGTGTAGCTGCGGGGGCGGTTGCTGTGGTTGCTGTACTTCGCTGCTGTACGCAGAATCACTCGCATGGGATCAATGCAGCCTCAGCTGAGCTGGCCGTTTGAAGGGGAAACCTTCCCTCATGACTTGCTCGCGATCATACAAAGGACCGTCTCCGCTGGGGAGTTCCCGGCCCTGACCGTGATCCACGATGACGAGGACGATTGGCTCGTGAGCGACGGCGTCCACGATCCCAACGGTTCCGGTGCCTCGTCGGTCCTCCACCTCCAGCACGTCGTGGACCTGGACCCATCGCTTGCCCAACTGGCCACCATGCCACCTGGATACGTCGCGTGGCGATCGACTGCGTCCGATGCCTGGGTCATTGAGGAGTGGACCTACGCCGACGACTAGCACTGGATCGCCCGCCGCGTCCTAGCGCTTAGAAGGGCCCTGGGCGCTTCGGCATGGACGTGGCGCTGACCTTGGACGTAGTAGCCGTACGCAGGGCCAACCGAGCTACGTCGACACGTATTCGACACGGACCATGATCGGGGCGTCCGGACGGACGGATGTCCCGGATCGGCCGCCGCCGGGTGTGGTGCCACCACACGCCGGACTGGGCAGCCTGATCTACTGGGCGGACACCTTCGTGAGCACCAGGGACCACGACCCATCCGGACGGCTGAACTCCACCTTCCCTCCGCCGCGCGTGTAGAGCTGGACACCGGAGATCTCACCGATGCCACGCTCATCGATGTTCAAGTAGACGAAGTCGCTGCCGCTGCTGTCGACGAAGTCCCAGTGGCCATGCAAATCTTCGGGGTCGGTGTGCGCGTCTGTCGACAGATCAGTGGCGGTGAATGTGCCGTCGGAATCGAGCGTGATCTCGCCGCCGGTCTTGCCGTTGCGGTACACGCCGGGAAGCTCGTCGGGGTCGACCGAGTACGCACACCCCGAGATGAGTACCGAAGCAGCGCCCAGTACAGCGACGAGCCACCGTCCGACTATCCCCCTGCTCATCCTGTCCCCCTGATCATCACGGCGCCACGGCTCAAGCGCGCTGTACTTGCCGAACCAGATCTTGAACGCGTTCAAAATGTACGTCAAGCGTGAGTGGGTGTGACTTGCTTGGTCGTTTGCGCGTGTGGCCCCTGAAACGAGGGCGTTGAGGTCTAACTGCTGTTGCTCTTTGCCATCCCTGAGGCCCGATCGTGGTGGCGGTGGCATGCGGGCCGATAGCGGCCGTTGATGCGCCTGGGCGGAGGAGTTGGCCCGAAGATCAGCAAGCGCTGTTTGCCGCCGGACCGAGCGAGCGCAGCGAGCCTGATCAAGTAGGGAGATCTGGATCACGAACCGTCGGGTTCGGAGGCTTCTCCCCATTCCTCAAGGGCCGCGTCAATACGCTGGTTGGCGCGCTCCTGCGACTGCGCGAGCACCTTGGCGTAAACGCGGAAGAGGACGGTGAGGCTGTGGCCGGCGCGCCGGGCTACTTCTGCGGGGTCGACGCCGGAGCTGAGCCAGAAGGAGATGCCGACGTGCGGAGGTCGTAGGGACGGCGGGCCAGGGATGAGGCGACTTCCTCTGGGGTGAGGACGTCGGCGCGGGCCTTTGCCCAGGCGTCGCCGTAGCCGCTCTCCTGGACCAGGCCGCCGCGGTTTGTGCGGAAGAGTCGGCCGTCTGCGGCTGTGCCAAAGCAGTCGATGTGGGTGCGGAGGAGGCGGACGCACGCGGGAGGGATCGGTACCGGTACCGGTCGTGAGTCTTCGGGGGCCCGCCACTTCAGGCTTCGCTTCTCGTGTGCGCTGCCGTCGTCTTTCTAGCTTTGGCCGGCTCGGACGGTGCCGCCTCGGAGGGGTGAGGACTCCCCACCCCTCCCCAGGGAGTCGGCACTGCGACTTCTGTAGGTGGATTGCTTCGGCCGGGCGCATGCCCGCGTAGTAGAGGCAGGCGAAGAACGCTTCGAGTCGTTCACCTCGGTCGCCCTGGTCGCGTACGACGGTCAGCAGGCGGCGGACCTGGCGGGGATTGGCGACTGCCTCGGGGTCGACTTCCTCGGAGTCGACTTCCTCGGCCGTGCGCGGTGCGGCCCACTGCACCGACTGAAGTGGGTTCACGGCCGTCGTGAAGTACTCGGCTTCCGCTGCCATCCCGAGCACATCGCTCAGGCAGGCCCGCTTACGCAGTGCGGTACGGGCTGCGGCCGGCTTCCCGTCCAGCTTCTTTCCCAGGGCGTCCAAGGCCTTGCGGAGAGTCTGTGGGTCTTCGAGATCTCCTATCGGGACCGAGTTCCGTTCCAGCCAGTCGAGGACCTTGCGTCACTCCGGCCGTGGTTCTTGCCGCCAGGCCAACTTGTTGTAGGCCCAGCTGTAGAGCGCGCGTGGGAGTACGCGTGGGTCCGGGCGTCCGGCCTCCGTCTTCACCAGAGCTGGGGTGATCGTCGCCAACGCGTCGGCGAAGTTCCGGCGTGACTTGGCCGGTGCGCCGTCCCAGCGCTTTTCGATGAAGTCGCGGGTGTGCTGATACCAGGTGACCTTCTGCAGCTTGGCTCGGAGTTCAGGGGAGGGCAGCCCCGTCTCCTCGTCGAAGGGTTCGCCGCGGCGGGCCGCCTGCATCAGCGCGGAACGACGGCTCTCGGCCAGGTTTCTGGCACCGGGGCGGTCCGCTCGTGCTGCATCGCTGGCCCTGGCCGCGTCCCGACAGCCCCGCACCATGTACGACAACCGCCTGCCACCCGTCTGACACGCACAACAGGACATCACCCGGGGCACACTGACCCCATGTCGACCCGTCGCAGGAACTGCCCCGAATGCCGCCGCGAGATCGCCGTCGTAGCCGGCCGTTTCGCGCGGCACGACCCGCCCGGCGCCCGCGAGAACGGCGACCTCACCTCCTGCCCCGGCTCCCGCCGCCAGGCGCAACTGGGCGCTGCCCAGCCCTCACTGGACGGATACGTGATCCCGGAGATCCCGGGCCAGATGCCCCTGTTCTGACCTGCCGCAGCTACGACGCGGCTCGCACATCCATACGACTCACCAGTCCGTCCCCGTCGAACCGGTACACATGTTCCACCGTCCCGTCGGCCCAGTGATCGCCCTCCGCGTCCCGCATCCCCTGCCGCACGCTCGCCACCACGGCCGAGCCGTCCGTGTCGAGCCGAAGCCCCTCCAGCCGTACGAGGGGATGCCCGGCCGCGAACTGCCGCGCCCAGTACCCCCGCACCGCCTCCCGTCCGTGCAGCCGGACCCCATCCAGAACATTCGGCCAGTCCACATCCGGCGCCAGGCACCGCGGTACGAAGTCGTCGCGGTCGTCGGTCGAGAAGACCTCGTACATCCGCCGCAGCAGCGCCTCCCGCGCGGCCGGCACCCCCTCGACGACCATCGTCAGTTCCCGGCCACCGACTTCACCGCCACCGACACCGGCGTCGACCCGCCGACCAGCTCCAGCGTCAGCCCGGCCGTCGCCGGGGTCTCCACCAACTCCGCCAGTACGGCGGCCACGTCGTCGCGCGTGACCGGGCCGCGGCCCGTGTGTGCCTCCAGGCGGACCAGGCCGGTGCCGGCGTCGTTCGTCAGCGCGCCGGGGCGCAGAATCGTCCAGTCCAGGGCGTCCAGGCCGCGGACATGGTCGTCGGCCTCGCCCTTGGCCCGCTGATAGACGTCGAAGACCTCGCTGCCCTGGTGCTTCGCGTCGGCGCCCATCGACGACACCACCACATGACGCCGTACGCCGGCCCGCACCGCCGCGTCCGCGAACAGCACCGCCGCGCCCTTGTCCACCGTGTCCTTGCGCGCCGCACCACTGCCCGGGCCCGCCCCCGCAGCGAAGACCGCCACGTCCGCGCCCTGCAGATGCGCCGCTACCTCCTCCACCGACGCCGACTCCAGATCCAGGAGCACCGGTTCGGCACCTGCCGCCCTCAGATCGTCGCCCTGCTCCGCCTTGCGGATGATGCCCGCGACCTCGTGCCCGCGCGCGGCGAGCAGCCGCTCCAGCCGCAGCGCGATCTGACCATGTCCACCAGCGATGACAATGCGCATGCCTTCGACCGTACGCCCGGACCACCGCATCCGCCGCACGACTTGAGCCACGCCGCAGGGAGCCCACCACGGGGCGCACCCACCCGACTGCACGCCCCCCGCTCCTCACCTGCACGCCCCACGCGCCGCCTCGTCCGGCAGCGCACCGGAGCAGGCGCGAAGCACACACGCCTGGCGCGCAACCGCCCATCTGCGCCAAGGGGCGGCGCCCCCAGCCAGGCCGGCAAGGCCCGCGCGCGGCAGACCGTGCGCCCCGCGCCCCTGGCCATCAGGCGCCCCGCGCATTCCCGCTCCCACGCGCCCAGCGCACTCCTGCCTTCACGCGCCCAGCGCACTACCGACACCACGCGCCCCAACGCCGCAACGCACGCCCCCCTCACACCCCCCACGTCACCCCCTACCTCACCCCCCCCACACACACCCTCACCCCCCTCACACCCGCACCCCCACCCCCACCTCACCCCCTCAAGACAACTCCCCCCGCCCCTGCCGAGGCAGCCCCAACTCCACAGCCGCCGCCGAGTCGCAGAACTCCCGGACCGCGCTGGTTCGCGCGACCACACGCCCCCGGTGCACCACGATCCGGCTGTACGCCAGCGACAGCGCCCCCGACAGCCGATCCCCGCGCACCGCCAGCAACTCCGCCGGAAAACCCGCTTCCACACGCACCTCGGGCAGCCCCAGCACGGCCCGCGCGGAGGCGCTGACCGCGTCGTACGCGTCCTCGGGGCGCATGCCGTAACGGGAGGCCAGAAGGTAGGCCGCCTCCAGGGGGTCCCCGCGCCCCACCGGATTGGAGACGTCCCGCAGGGAGCCGCTGCCGGCCGCCACCCGCACCCCGGCCGCCCGCAGCAGCCGTACCGGAGCCGTGCCGCGCCGGTCCACGCCCCCGCAGCCGCCCTGTGGCAGGCACACCACGGTCACCCCGGCGGCCGCGAGCTGGTCGGCGGCGCGGGAGGCGACCTGGGAGGGCAGCCGGCCGAGGCCGCCGCACGGGCCGAGGGTCACGCCGGGGCGCAGTCCGCCGGCCATGGCGGCGAGACGCGCGAGACGGGCCGCGTCGGTGGCGTCCGTGTGGAGGTCGACCGGGCAGCCGTGCTCGGAGGCGATGTCCAGGACCGCCTGTACATAGCCCGTCGGGTCGGGGTCGAGATCCGGGCAGCCCCCGACCACCGAGGCGCCCATCTTCACCGCGTCCCGCAGCATCGCGAGCCCCTCCGCCCCGGCCACCCCGGTCAGCACCCGCGGCATCGCCACCGCGGTCAGCTCGGTGAGCCCGCGCAGCGAACGCCGGGCCTGCAGCACGGCGGCCAGCGCGCCCAGCCCCTGTACGTCGCCCACGCGCACGTGTGCCCGCAGCGCGGTCGCCCCGTGCCCGAGTTGCAGCAGAGCCGCCTCGGTGGCCCGGCGCTGGACGTCCTGGGAGTCGTACGAGACCGGGCCGCCCTCGTCGGCCGACAGCGCGGTGTCGCCGTGGGCGTGCGGCTCGACCGGTGCCGGCAGCAGCAGATAGCCGCTGAGGTCCACACGCGCACCGCACGCGCGCGTGCCCTCCGCCGTCAGACTGCCCGCCGTACCGACCGCCTCGATGCGCCCGCCGTCCAGCCGTACGTCCACGGTCCGGCCGTCGGTCAGCCGTGCTCCGCACAGCAGGAGTGAGGTGGTGTCGGCCGGGCCCGGCGAGGACGACGAGTGCGGCGGCTGCGGCTGGCTGTCGGGCATCGCGCTCCAGGGGCTCAAGGCTCGTGGCTCGGGGCTGAGCCAGGGGGACGCAAGATCACGGAGAGTGAGTCGAGCCTAGGGCGGTGATCCGCTCGCAGCGGGGAGGAGCGCAATAGTCGTACCGGTGTGGTTCGTCGTACGGGAGAACCCTCGGAGACAGGTGGGAAGACCGCCGGACAACCCACTGGACAAGTCACGGCACAGGCCACCGGACAAACCACTGCGCGGGCCACCGCACAGGCCACTGGACGGGCCGCCGGACAGACCGCCGGAGAGGGGCCGGACGCACCGCTGCCTGGGCCCGGAAACGGATTTGGGCGAACGGCTGCCGAGCGTGTAATGTCTTCATCGCTCGCCCCAATAGCTCAGTCGGCAGAGCGTCTCCATGGTAAGGAGAAGGTCTACGGTTCGATTCCGTATTGGGGCTCTGGTGTGTGAGGTTCCCGTCGCAAGACGGGAGCGGATCGCATCACAGCGGTGTAGCTCAGTCGGTAGAGCAAGCGGCTCATAATCGCTGTGTCACCGGTTCAAGTCCGGTCACCGCTACTGACAGTAGCCGATTGTGGGGTCGGTCCTTCGATCGGCTACTCTTCTTTGCGTTAAATCAGTCCTATCCGTTCGTCAAGGAGCACTCCTGTGGCTGCCACCGACGTCCGCCCGAAGATCACGCTGGCCTGCGTGGAGTGCAAGGAGCGGAACTACATCACCAAGAAGAACCGGCGTAACAACCCGGACCGACTGGAGATGAAGAAGCACTGCCCGCGTTGCAACGCGCACACCGCGCACCGCGAGACGCGATAAATCAGGCTCGTACGCGAGGCCGCCCCCAGTAGTCAGGGGGGCGGCCTCGCGTCGTTCATCAGCCGCTACCGGCCAGTACCAGCGATCAGCAGGAGGTGCCGAGCCCATGGCGCTCGACCAGTCCTTCGTGGGGCGGAGCTACCCGCCCACCGACCCCTATGAGGTGGGCCGGGAGAAGATCCGTGAGTTCGCCGAGGCCGTGGGGGACGCCAACCCGGCGTACACCGACCCGGACGCCGCCAAGGCGCTCGGTCACCCCGATGTGATCGCCCCGCCGACCTTCGTGTTCTCCATCACCTTCAGGGCCGCCGGGCAGGTCATCGCGGACCCGCAACTGGGCCTGGACTACAGCCGCGTCGTGCACGGCGACCAGAAGTTCGCCTACACCCGCCCCGTGCGCGCCGGTGACCGCCTCACCGTGACCTCCACCATCGAGGCCATCAAGTCCATGGCCGGCAACGACATCGTGGACATCCGCGGCGAGGTCCACGACGAGGCCGGCGAACACGTGGTGACCGCCTGGACCAAGCTCGTGGCCCGCGCGGCCGAGGGGGCGTGACGAAGAACATGACGGCGAAGATCGCATACGACGACGTCGAGGTCGGCACCGAACTGCCCGCCCAGACCTTCCCCGTGACCCGCGCCACGCTCGTCCAGTACGCGGGCGCCTCCGGGGACTTCAACCCGATCCACTGGAACGAGAAGTTCGCCAAGGAGGTCGGACTGCCGGACGTCATCGCGCACGGCATGTTCACCATGGCCGAGGCGATTCGCGTGGTGACGGACTGGGTCGGCGACCCGGGAGCCGTCGCCGAGTACGGCGTCCGCTTCACCAAGCCCGTCGTCGTGCCCAACGACGACCAGGGTGCCGTCATCGAGGTCAGCGCCAAGGTCGCCGCCAAGCTCGACGACAACACGGTCCGCGTGGACCTGACCGCGACCAGCGCCGGGCAGAAGGTGCTGGGGATGTCGCGGGCGGTTGTACGGCTGGCCCGACGAGCAGAATGCTGAGTAAGGGGCGCCCTCCATGGTGGGGCGCTCCTTACGTGTTCGTGGCCTCCTACCGGCCACAACGCTTGGCGGGTGGGGAGCGTTCCGTGAGCCCTTGACGAGTTAGTGATTGAGTACTAACTTACTGCCCATGGTCAGGATGAGTGCGGAGGAGAGGCGCGAGAGTGTGATCCGCGCGGCGACGATCGAGTTCGCCCGTGGCGGCTATCACGGCACTTCGACCGAGGCGATCGCCAAGCGGGTCGGGGTCTCGCAGCCGTATCTCTTCCGGCTCTTCCCGGGCAAGAAGGCGATCTTCCTGGCGGCGTCGGCGCGGTGCGTCGAGGAGACCATCCGCACCTTCGGCGAGGCCGCCAAAGGGCTGGAGGGCGAAGAGGCCCTGCACGCCATGGCGAACGCGTACACCAAGGTCATCGCGGAGCACCCGGAGCGGCTGCTGATGCAGATGCAGATGTACGTCGCCGTGGCGGCCGCCGAGGAGGAGGGCGACCACGAGTTCGGGGTGGCGGTGCGCGACGGCTGGATGCGGCTGTGGGACACGGTGCATCTGCCGCTGGGTGCCGACGCGAGCGAGACGACGCAGTTCCTCGCGTACGGGATGCTCATCAACTGCCTGATCGCGATGGGCTTTCCGCCCGAGCACCGGGTGTGGGAAGGGATGTATCCGTCGGCGCGATTCAAGGGCCGGCTGGAGAAGTGAGCGAGAAGGGCGTCGTCGGCGCCTTTTCATGAGCGTGAAAGTTAGTAATCAATAGCTACCTAGGGAGCTCTGGGGGAGATATGTCACAGCAAGCCGTAGGGAACACACCCCGCGGGGGAGCCGTCTGGGCCCTCGTCATCACCAGCGTCGCCGGATTCATGGCGGCCCTCGACAACCTCGTCGTCACCACCGCCCTGCCGTCCATCCGCGAGGATCTCGGCGGCGCGCTGCACGACCTGGAATGGACGGTGAGTGCCTACACCCTCACCTTCGCCGTCCTGCTGATGTTCGGCGCGGCACTCGGTGACCGCTTCGGCCGCCGCAAGCTCTTCCTCGTGGGCCTGACGATCTTCACCGGCGCCTCCGCCGCGGCCGCCCTGGCCCCCGGAATCGACAGCCTCATCGCGGCCCGCGCGGTCCAGGGCGTCGGCGCGGCCGTCATGATGCCGCTGACCCTCACCCTCCTCACCGCGGCCGTGCCCGCCGCCAAGCGCGGGATGGCGTACGGCATCTGGGGCGCCGTCAACGGACTGGCGGTGGCCTCCGGCCCCCTGATCGGCGGCAGCCTCACCGAGCACATCTCCTGGCAGTGGATCTTCTGGCTGAACGTCCCGCTCGGCGTGGCCCTCCTCCCCCTGGCCCGTCTCCGCCTCGCGGAGTCCTACGGCACCGGCGCGCCCCTCGACATCCCCGGCACCCTTCTCGCCAGTGGCGGCCTCTTCGGCATCGTCTACGGCCTCGTACGCGGCCCCGCGGATGGCTGGACGGACTACCTGGTCCTCACGTCCCTCTTCGCCGGTACGGCGCTCCTCGCCGGCTTCGTCATCTACAGCACCCGTGCCAAGAACCCCATGCTGCCGATGCGGCTGTTCCGCTCCCGGGCCTTCTCCGGCATCAACGCGGCCAGCCTGCTGATGTTCCTCGGGATGTTCGGCTCGATATTCCTGCTCAGCCAGTACATGCAGGGCGTGCTCGGCTACTCGCCCACCGAGGCCGGGCTGCGGATGCTGCCCTGGACCGGCATGCCCATGCTTGTCGCGCCGATCGCCGGCATCCTCTCCGACCGCATCGGCGGCCGCCCGGTCGTGGCCACGGGCCTCTTCTTCCAGGCGGCAGGCCTCGCCTACCTGGCCGCGGTGATCACCACGGACGCCTCCTACACGGTCCAGCTGCCCGGCCTGATCATCAGCGGCATCGGCATGGCCCTCTTCTTCGCCCCCGCCTCCAACCTGGTCATGTCCAGCGTCCGCAGCTCCGAGCAGGGCATCGCCTCCGGTGCGAACAACGCGCTCCGGGAGGTCGGCGGTGCGCTCGGCATCGCGATCATGGGCTCCATCTTCGCCGCCCAGGGCGGTTACGAGACGGGCCAGACCTTCGTGGACGGCCTGCGGCCCGCGCTGATGACGGGGGCGGCGGTGGTGGCTCTCGCCGGGGTTGCGGCGCTGCTGATACCCACGAGGCGTTCCGCGCGGGTTGCGGTGGGCGCGGCGACGGGGGAGCCGGCCGCGGCCCTGGAACACGTCGGCTGACAGTCTCCCCTCGGCACGGCCCCGCCCGAGACGGCGGGGCCGTCCGCGTACGCCCGCGCCGTGGCGAACCAGCAGTTCCCTCGCCCCCGCCGCCCCTATCCGTCCCATCCCCAGGGGCTGCCGCCCCAGACCCCGCTTCGGCCCCGAAAGGGCCTCGTCCTCAAACTCCCCCAGAGGGGGCACCCCCAGACGGGCTGAAGTGACCTGCACCGGCATCCAGAGGCTCAGCACATCGGGACGGCAGTGCCCGTCCTCAGGCGCCGCAAGGCTGAAGTAACCCGCACCGGACGGTCGTACCGGCGTCGAACAGCGCACCGCACTCACCCGCACCGGCGCAACGGCGAGCAGGGGACGTGCCGGGGGTGTCCGCCCGCAGCGGCGGGCGTCCGACACCACGCACCCCTGAGAGAAACCGAGCCGCCCGACCGAGGACGGACACCCCCCGGCGCGGCCCCGACCCACAACGGCGAATAGCGCGCAACGCGAACTCCCACCCACCCGCGCAGGCCGCCGCAGGCACCCCGCCCACCGCCGGAGGCATCTCGTACTCTTGAGCCCGTGCAGGAACGACACGACGCCCCCCTCGCCCCCCTCACCACCTTCCGCCTGGGCGGCCCCGCCGCTCGCCTGGTCACCGCGACCAGCGACGAAGAGGTGATCGCAGCCGTCCGCGAGGCCGACGACAGCGGCACCCCCCTCCTGCTCATCGGCGGCGGCTCGAACCTCGTCATCGGGGACAAGGGCTTCGACGGCACCGCCCTCGTCATCGCCACCAAGGGCGTCACCCTCCACGGCACCCACCTCGAACTCGCCGCCGGCGAGGTCTGGACCGACGCCGTCGCCCGCACCGTAGAGGCCGGCCTCGCCGGCATCGAGTGCCTCGCCGGCATCCCCGGCTCCGCAGGCGCGACCCCCATCCAGAACGTCGGCGCCTACGGCCAGGAGGTCTCCTCCACGATCACCGAAGTGATCGCCTACGACCGGCGGACCGGCGATACCGTCACCATCGCCAACGCCGACTGCGCCTTCTCCTACCGTCACAGCCGCTTCAAGGAAGACCCCGCGCGGTACGTCGTCCTCCGCGTCCGTTTCGAGCTCGAGGACGCCGACGGCCTCTCCGCACCCATCAAGTACGCCGAAACCGCCCGCGCCCTCGGCGTCGAACCCGGCGACCGAGTGCCCCTCACCGCCGCCCGCGAAACCGTTCTGAAGCTCCGCGCGGGCAAGGGCATGGTCCTGGACCCCGAGGACCACGACACCTGGTCCGCCGGTTCCTTCTTCACCAACCCGATCCTCACGGACGAGGAGTTCACGGCGTTCCACGCGCGCGTGAAGCAGCACCTCGGCGCGGGCACCGAGCCCCCGGCCTACCCCGCCGGCGACGGCCACACCAAGACCTCCGCGGCCTGGCTCATCGACAAGGCGGGCTTCACCAAGGGCTACGGCACCGGCCCCGTCCGCATCTCCACCAAGCACACCCTCGCCCTCACCAACCGCGGCGAGGCCAGCACCGAAGACCTCCTGACCCTCGCCCGAGAGGTCGTCGCCGGCGTCCACGAGACCTTCGGCATCACGCTGGTCAACGAGCCGGTGACGGTGGGCGTCAGCCTGTAGCCGCCCCACCCCAGCCCGGCCCCATCCCCCCGGCCCCCCGCAAGAATCTCCGTTGCGGAGCCCACCCCCCACCCCGCACCCTCATCCCATGAGGCACCCCACATGCGGCTGAGGCTGCGCCAGTTCCGGCCCCGGTCCGGTCCGCACGAGCACCGGGTCGTCCAGCCCCGCCACCCCCTGCGTCACACCTCGCTGACCGCCCCCGACCCCATCGGCCTGCTGCTCGGCGACCACGACGGACTCAACCGGCTGGCCGGACTGTTCTCCTTCGCCGCCTACTCCCGCCACACCATCGTCCACATCCCGCTGCGTGACGGCGTCCCGCCCGACGAGGGCTGGGGCGAACGGGTCGACCTGGTCCTGGCCCACCACAGCCTCGGCCTGCGCGTGAGCCAGTGGCCCGAGCTGCGGCGGAAGCTCACCCACGGCACCCCGCTGACCGCACGCACCGACGAGGCCCGCACCGCGCGGGACGCGGAGTCCTGGCGTGGCCGTCAGTCGTACGCGGACGCCCGCGACGATCTGCGGCACAGCACCCACGCCCGGACGTTCTTCCTGTTCGGCACGAGGGACGTCTTCGCCCAGACGGCCACCGACCTCGCCTACGCGGCCGGCTGGGGCCCGCTGCAGAAGCACGTCGCCAAGGGACGGATGGCGTTCATGACGGCCCTGACCCTGGCCGAGCCGCCCAACACCGGCGGGCATCCGCTGGAGATAGACATCTGCTACAAGCCGTATCCGCCCTACGCCCATTTCAAGCGGCCGGGCGAGCGAGCCATTCGTCGGCCCCGGCCAGCATCCGCGCCTTGACGTCCGCAGGGGCCGCCGAGGCCCGCACGGACTGCCGGGCCAGTTCCGCCAGCTCCGCGTCCGTGAAACCGTGGTGCTGCCGGGCGATCTCGTACTGAGCGGCCAGCCGCGACCCGAACAGCAACGGGTCGTCGGCACCCAGCGCCATCGGAACCCCCGCCTCGAACAAGGTGCGCAACGGCACGTCCTCGGGCTTCTCGTAGACCCCCAGTGCCACGTTCGACGCCGGGCAGACCTCGCACGTGACCCCCCGCTCGGCCAGCCGCCGCAGCAGCCGAGGATCCTCCGCGGCCCGCACCCCGTGCCCGATCCGGTTCGCGTCCAGGTCGTCCAGGCAGTCCCGCACCGACGACGGCCCGGTCAGCTCCCCGCCATGAGGCGCCGACAACAGCCCGCCCTCCCGGGCGATGTGGAAGGCCCGGTCGAAGTCCCGCGCCATACCCCGCCGCTCGTCGTTCGACAGCCCGAACCCGACGACTCCGCGGTCCGCGTACCGCACCGCCAGCCGCGCCAGCGTCCGCGCGTCCAGCGGATGCTTCATCCGGTTCGCGGCCACCAGCACCCGCATCCCCAGCCCGGTCTCCCGCGAGGTCGTCTCGACGGCGTCGAGGATGACCTCCAGCGCCGGGATCAGCCCACCGAGCCGCGGCGCGTACGACGTCGGATCGACCTGGATCTCCAGCCACCCCGACCCGTCCCGCACGTCCTCCTCCGCGGCCTCGCGCACCAGCCGCTGGATGTCCTCCGGCTCTCTCAGACAGGACCGCGCCGCGTCGTACAAGCGCTGGAACCGGAACCAGCCGCGCTCGTCCGTGGCCCGCAGCCGCGGCGGCTCCCCACTGGTCAGTGCCTCGGTCAGCGCCTCGGGCAGTCGTACGCCGTACTTGTCGGCCAGTTCCAGAACGGTCCCTGGCCGCATCGACCCCGTGAAGTGCAGGTGCAGATGGGCTTTCGGCAGCTCAGAGACATCACGTACACGCTCCATTCGCCGATCCTGCCGTACGTCCCTCCCGCACCGGTAGCGGATTCCCCGAACGTGGTCTTGCTCGCACGCAAACACGAAGCGGGCCGCCTCCGAAGGAGACGGCCCGCACAGTGCACGAGGTCAGTCCGTGGCCTCGGCCAGCAGCTTCTGGATCCGCGAGACACCCTCGACGAGGTCCTCGTCGCCCAGCGCGTACGACAGCCGCAGATAGCCCGGCGTACCGAACGCCTCACCCGGGACGACCGCGACCTCGGCCTCGTCCAGGATCAGCGCGGCCAGCTCGACCGAGTTCTGCGGGCGCTTGCCGCGGATCTCCTTGCCGAGCAGCCCCTTGACCGACGGGTACGCGTAGAACGCGCCCTCGGGCTCCGGGCAGAGCACGCCGTCGATCTCGTTGAGCATCCGCACGATCGTCTTGCGGCGCCGGTCGAAGGCCTCCTTCATCTCCTCGACGGCCGACAGGTCACCGGAGACGGCCGCGAGGGCGGCTACCTGGGCGACGTTGGAGACGTTCGACGTGGCGTGCGACTGCAGGTTCGTGGCGGCCTTGACGACGTCCTTCGGGCCGATGACCCAGCCCACGCGCCAGCCGGTCATGGCGTACGTCTTCGCGACACCGTTGACGACGATCGTCTTGTCGGCGAGTTCCGGCACGACCACCGGCAGGGAGTGGAACTCCGCGTCGCCGTAGACCAGGTGCTCGTAGATCTCGTCGGTCAGGACCCACAGGCCCTTCTCCAGCGCCCAGCGGCCGATCTCCTCGACCTGCTCGCGGGTGTAGACGGCACCGGTCGGGTTGGAGGGCGAGACGAAGAGCAGGACCTTGGTGTTCGGCGTGAGGGCCGCCTCCAGCTGCTCCACGGAGACGCGGTAGCCGGTGGTCTCGTCCGCGACGACGTCGACCGGGACACCGCCCGCGAGACGGATCGACTCCGGGTACGTCGTCCAGTACGGGGCCGGGACGATGACCTCGTCGCCCGGGTCGAGGATCGCGGCGAATGCCTCGTAGATGGCCTGCTTGCCGCCGTTGGTGACGAGGACCTGGCTCGCGTCGACCTCGTAGCCGGAGTCGCGCAGCGTCTTCGCGGCGATCGCGGCCTTCAGCTCGGGCAGGCCGCCGGCGGGCGTGTACCGGTGGTACTTCGGGTTGGAGCAGGCCTCGATGGCGGCCTGGACGATGTAGTCCGGGGTCGGGAAGTCCGGCTCACCGGCGCCGAAGCCGATCACCGGGCGCCCGGCGGCCTTCAGGGCCTTGGCCTTGGCATCCACGGCGAGGGTGGCGGACTCGGAGATCGCGCCGACTCGGGCGGAGACCCGGCGCTCGGTGGGAGGGGTTGCAGCGCTCATGGGGCCCATCGTTCCAGACCGGAAACGCCCCCGGCACACGGGTTTCACAGACTGAACATGAGCTGAACATCCGTCCGGATTCGCCCGGTGACCTGGATGATCTTCGACGGCCGCCCCGGGTGCCCGCCACCCGGCAAAGCCCCTACGGGCGCTTTCTGTTCGACGGGGGGCTCGGGACCACGTACACTCTCACCTCGTTGGCCTCACAACGGCCGCACTCATCCGGTGCACACCGAGCACTCGGGCGGATGCGGTACGTTTATGGGGAACCACAAAGGGTCGTAGCTCAATTGGTAGAGCACCGGTCTCCAAAACCGGCGGTTGGGGGTTCAAGTCCCTCCGGCCCTGCTACACACACCGCCAGGATGTGTGCGCATGTACGTACAGGTAATGCACCGCCGTGCGGCTCAGACCGGGCGCGGCACGGCCACGACCCGGGAACAGGTGAGGACGAATGGCGGACGCCGTGGGCTCCATCGACACGCCTGACGCCCAGGACGAGGCGGCGGAGTCGAAGAAGACCCGCAAGGGCGGCAAGCGAGCCAAGAAGGGCCCGCTGAAGCGTCTTGCCCTCTTCTACCGGCAGATCGTCGCTGAGCTCCGCAAGGTCGTCTGGCCTTCGCGCAGTCAGCTGACCACTTACACGACCGTCGTGATCGTGTTCGTCATCGTCATGATCGGCCTCGTCACCGTGATTGACTATGGACTCGACCACGCCGCGAAGTACGTCTTCGGCTGAGCCGAGAGCGAAGGGCGCCGTCACCGGCGCCCCTTTCGCGTGTTCCACCCCTTGTATCCAGGAAGAAGCAGCCACCGTGTCTGACCCGAACCTGAACGACGCCGTCGAGCCGGACCAGTCCGTGGACGACGAACTCGACATCGTCGAGGGCGCGGATGAGCAGGACGAGTTCGAGGCTGCCGAAGCCGAGCTGGGCGAGCCCGCCGAGGAGGCCGCTCTTCACGTCGAGGACGAGTCCGACGAGGACGCCGAGGCCGAGTCCGGCGGCGACGTCGAGGCCGTCGAGGACGAGGAAGAAGAGCTCGTCGAGGAGGAGCCGGCCGAGCCGGTCGACCCCGTCGTCGCCCTGCGCGAGGAACTGCGCACCCTGCCCGGCGAGTGGTACGTCATCCACACCTACGCCGGTTACGAGAACCGCGTGAAGACCAACCTCGAGCAGCGCGCCGTCTCGCTGAACGTCGAGGACTACATCTTCCAGGCCGAGGTGCCGCAGGAAGAGGTCGTCCAGATCAAGAACGGCGACCGCAAGACCATCCGCCAGAACAAGCTCCCCGGCTACGTCCTGGTGCGCATGGACCTGACGAACGAGTCCTGGGGCGTCGTCCGCAACACCCCCGGCGTCACCGGCTTCGTGGGCAACGCCTACGACCCGTACCCGCTGACCCTGGACGAGATCGTCAAGATGCTCGCCCCGGAGGCCGAGGAGAAGGCCGCTCGCGAGGCCGCCGAGGCCGAGGGCAAGCCGGCTCCGCAGCGCAAGGTCGAGGTCCAGGTCCTGGACTTCGAGGTCGGCGACTCGGTCACCGTCACCGACGGCCCGTTCGCCACGCTGCAGGCCACGATCAACGAGATCAACGCCGACTCGAAGAAGGTCAAGGGCCTCGTCGAGATCTTTGGCCGCGAGACCCCGGTCGAGCTCTCCTTCGACCAGATCCAGAAGAACTGAGGTTCTTCGGACCGCACGCTTCCGACCAGGTCAGACGGGCTGTCAAAGCTTGTCTGACCTGCTCGGTTTTTAGCCGCACACCTATACCCGTTATCGTTGTGCGGTATGCCTCCATCCGGGACGCGACCCGGGCGTGGGCACACCTCGATTGAAAGGACCCGGAGAGTAATGCCTCCCAAGAAGAAGAAGGTCACGGGGCTCATCAAGCTCCAGATCCAGGCCGGTGCCGCCAACCCGGCTCCGCCGGTCGGCCCCGCGCTGGGTCAGCACGGCGTCAACATCATGGAGTTCTGCAAGGCGTACAACGCCGCGACCGAGTCGCAGCGTGGCTGGGTGATCCCGGTGGAGATCACGGTCTACGAGGACCGTTCCTTCACCTTCATCACCAAGACGCCGCCGGCCGCCAAGATGATCCTCAAGGCCGCGGGCATCGAGAAGGGCTCCGGCGAGCCGCACAAGACCAAGGTCGCCAAGATCACCGAGGCGCAGGTCCGCGAGATCGCCACCACCAAGCTCCCCGACCTCAACGCCAACGACCTGGACGCCGCCGCGAAGATCATCGCCGGTACCGCGCGTTCCATGGGCGTCGTCGTCGAGGGCTGAGCCCCACCCCCGTACATCAGCAGAAGTGGCAGGGCCGGCTCGGCCCGGACCACGACTCCTAAGACTCACCAGGAGAAGCAGTGAGCAAGCGCAGCAAGTCTCTCCGCGCTGCGGACGCCAAGGTCGACCGGGACAAGCTCTACGCCCCGCTCGAGGCCGTCCGTCTCGCCAAGGAGACCTCCACGACCAAGTTCGACGGCACCGTCGAGGTCGCCTTCCGTCTGGGCGTCGACCCTCGTAAGGCCGACCAGATGGTCCGTGGCACCGTGAACCTCCCGCACGGCACCGGTAAGACCGCCCGGGTCCTGGTCTTCGCGACCGGTGACCGTGCCGAGGCCGCACTCGCCGCGGGCGCCGACATCGTCGGCTCCGACGAGCTCATCGACGAGATCTCGAAGGGCAACCGCCTCAACGAGTTCGACGCCGTCGTCGCCACCCCGGACCTCATGGGCAAGGTCGGCCGCCTCGGCCGCGTGCTCGGTCCCCGTGGCCTCATGCCGAACCCGAAGACCGGCACCGTGACCCCGGACGTGGCCAAGGCCGTGAACGAGATCAAGGGCGGCAAGATCGAGTTCCGCGTCGACAAGCACTCGAACCTGCACTTCATCATCGGCAAGGTGTCCTTCGACGACACCAAGCTGGTGGAGAACTACGGCGCCGCGCTGGAGGAGATCCTCCGTCTGAAGCCGTCCGCCGCCAAGGGCCGCTACATCAAGAAGGCCGCCGTCTCCACCACCATGGGCCCGGGCATCCAGCTCGACCCGAACCGCACCCGCAACCTCCTCGTCGAGGAGGACCCGGCGGCGGTCTGAGCCTGAGGCTCACCGAAGTCAGGTCACGGGCCCCGCAACCTTCGCCGGTTGCGGGGCCCGTTCCCGTGTGTGGGTGCTGTGCCCTGGGTTAGCGTCTGGTCAGGGCAATCGCACAGGGGGACGTATGAAGAGCACCAAGGGCCGCCGTACGGCCTGCTCGCTCGCGGTGGCCGCCGTACTGGCAGCCGCGGCCGCCTGTACCTCCTCCGCTCCCTCCGACGACCGGCCCGCCCGGAGCAGCCGCGAGGCGACGCCCGCCACCTCCGTCACCGTCGCCCTGCGCGCCGCCGAGCGCTCCACCGAAGAGGCCCGCTCGGCCAGGGTGAGGTCCGTGACCGTCATGGGCACCCAGCTCTCCATCAAGGGCGACGGTGTCATCGGCTGGGGCGACGGGCTCACCGGCGCCATGACCATCACGTACACCGGCGGCACGGTCGCCGACACCATGCGCGACATGGGCGTCACGTCCATGCAGGCCCGCTATCTCGCCGACGCCTACTACGCGCACATGGGCGACAGGTTCGCCGCGCGGATGGGCGGCAGGCACTGGGTGAAGTACGCCTACGAGGACCTGAAGGCCCTCGGCGGTGGTGCCAACTTCGCCGACCAGATGCGCAGCACCACCCCCGACCAGTCCGTGAAACTGCTGCTGGACTCCGCGGACCTGCGGAAGGTCGGCGAGGAGAAGATGGACGGCCAGTCGGCCACGCACTACTCCGGGACCGTGGCCGTGGCCGACGTCTCCGACCCGGAACTGCGGGGGCAGCTGGAGCGGGCCGGCGTCACCACCGAGACCGTCGACATCTGGGTCAACGACAAGAACCTGCTGGTCAAGAAGGTCGAGAAGAGCCGCACGGCCGCCGAGCAGATCACCCAGACCGCCCACTACAGCGACTACGGCGTCAAGGTCTCCGTCGAGAAGCCCCCGGCAGCCGACACCGAGGACTTCAAGGCCCTGCTGAAACCCTCCGCCTCCTGAGCCACACGGAATTCACGAGACCGCTTCCGCCCCGATCGGCTACGCTCGCGGCTCATCTGTGTATCGCTCATGTGTTCCTTGGGGGGAATCGATGGGAATTTCTGTACGACGCTCCGCACGCTCTCGGACGATCGGCGCCGGGCTCGCCGCCGTGGCCCTCGCCGCCGGTGCGGTGAGCTGTTCCAAGGGGGCCTCCGAGGAGTCGCCGAAGATGACTCCCGCGGCGGCCGTGGCGAAGGCGGCCAAGAACTCCGACGACATCACGTCCCTGCACTACCGGATGACGGGGGAGTACCCGGAGCAGGGGCGCATCAAGGCCGAGGCCTCCATGCGGATGAAGCCCACCGTCGCGATGAGCATGAAGATGACGGCGCTCGACCAGGGCGAGGACGGCTCCGCGGAGATCCGGCTCGTCGACAAGGCCATGTACATCGGCGGAAACGCCGAGATGGCCAAGGAGATGGACGGCAAGACCTGGATCAAGTTCGACATGTCCGCGCTCAGCGAGCAGGAGCTCGGCGCAGGCGGGGCCGCTGCCGGTCAGGCCGAGCAGAACCCGGCGGCCGAGTCCACGTTCCTCACCGGCGCCAAGGACGTGAAGCAGGTCGGCACCGAGAAGGTCGACGGGGTCGAGACGACCCACTACACGGGAACCGTCACCCTCGACTCCCTCCGCGACTCCTTCAAGGACGAGGACAAGGCCACGCGCGAGCAGCGCGAGAAGAGCGTCGAGCAGTACGAGAAGATGGGCGTCGACAAGCTCACGATGGACATGTGGATCGACGGCGAGGACAAGACCAAGCAGTTCCGCATGAAGGGTGACGCCGACAAGGGCGCGCTCGACATGACCATCACCTTCCTCGACTACAACAAGCCCGTCACCGTCGAGGCGCCGCCGGCCAAGGAGGTCATGGACCTCGCCGAGATGATGAAGGAACTCCAGAGCAGCTGAGCGCCGTACGCACCTGGTCCCTGCGGGAAGCGGATTTGCTTGACGGCGATCCGGTCACGTACTCTCCTACAGAAGCCAAAGACCGCTGGTCGTTGCCGTGCGCTCGTTCCGAGGGTGCGGTGGCCGAAGGATCCGCTGAACTGCGGACGACCCGCGCAGGTGACTGTGGAAGTTGCTCCCGCATGGTTTTCCATGATGGTCGAGCTACGCCCCGTGCGCCTGCGCCGGGGCGTTTCGTTTTCCCCAGTCCTCCTTCGGGTCCGCGCGGTCCTCATCACCCGGAAGGAGGCTGACGCTTTATGCCGACGCCCGACAAGGCTGCCGCGGTAGCCGAGCTCACGGACAAGTTCCGCAGCTCGAACGCCGCCGTGCTGACCGAGTACCGGGGTCTCACCGTGGCGCAGCTCAAGACGCTGCGCCGTTCCCTCGGTGAGAACGCCCAGTACGCCGTGGTGAAGAACACGCTGACCAAGATTGCGGCCAACGAGGCCGGGATCACGCTGGACGACCAGCTCTTCGCTGGTCCGACTGCCGTCGCCTTCGTCACCGGTGACCCGGTGGAGTCGGCGAAGGGTCTTCGTGACTTCGCCAAGGACAACCCGAATCTCGTCATCAAGGGCGGTGTCCTTGACGGCAAGGCGCTCTCCGCCGACGAGATCAAGAAGCTTGCGGACCTCGAGTCCCGCGAGGTTCTGCTCGCCAAGCTGGCGGGTGCCATGAAGGGCAAGCAGACGCAGACTGCACAGCTCTTCCAGGCGCTCCCGTCGAAGCTCGTCCGCACCGTGGACGCGCTTCGTGCCAAGCAGGACGAGCAGGGCGGTGCCGAGTAATTCGGCTCGCATCATGATCGCCGCCTGAGGCTTTGCGCCGCAGGAAGTGGTCGTAGCGGGCCGAACGTACGCCCGCCAGACATGTACATCCGGCACCAGCCGAATTGATTTGGAAGGAAGCCATCATGGCTCTCACCCAGGACGAACTGCTCGCCGAGTTCGAGGGCATGACCCTCATCCAGCTCTCCGAGTTCGTGAAGGCGTTCGAGGAGAAGTTCGACGTCACCGCCGCTGCCGCCACCGTCGCGGTCGCCGCCGGTGGTCCGGCCGCCCCGGCCGAGGCTGCTGAGGAGAAGGACGAGTTCGACGTCATCCTCACCGGCGCCGGCGAGAAGAAGATCCAGGTCATCAAGGTCGTGCGTGAGCTGACCTCCCTGGGTCTGAAGGAGGCCAAGGACCTCGTCGACGGCACCCCGAAGCCGGTCCTCGAGAAGGTCAACAAGGAGGCCGCTGACAAGGCCGCCGAGTCCCTCAAGGCCGCGGGCGCGTCCGTCGAGGTCAAGTAACACCTTCACGGGTCCGCACGGACTCGCGCGTGCTGCAGGCCTCGTAAGAGGGCTGTAACGCTGACGCACCGAAGAGCGATCATCCATCCGGGTGGTCGCTCTTCGGCGTTCCCGGGGTTCCAGTGGCGGCTGACTTGTACCCGAGGACGCGAGAGGTATGGTGATCTTCGCCGTGCCTCCGAGCACCGCTGGTGGCGACCGGTTTGGGCGAGACAGGCCTTGACGAACCGCACGCAGCGCGCAATTCTCAGGACGCGTCGCCAGAACGGTCCGAATCCGAGGCATGGATCGGCGACGAAGAGGGCAGTATCAACGTGCGTTGAGGGCAGGCATGCCGAAGGCGTTGAGGACAACGAGGGTCACAGAAAATCGGGGCTGGACATCAGTGCGCCAAGTGGCTACACTGACCCTTTGCGCTGCCTGTTAGCTGTCCCCTGCCCGTCACCAGGGGTCTGCCCTCGCCTCAGCATCGATGACCAGAACATCCCTGACCTGGGATTTCTTGTCTGTGCGTCGGAGAGGGACCGGTACGCGCGTAGTGAGTCCGAGCCCTCGGAAGGACCCCCTCTTGGCCGCCTCGCGCACTGCCTCGAACGCGAATATGAACAACGGCGCCAGCACTGCCCCGCTGCGCATCTCCTTTGCAAAGATCAAGGAGCCCCTCGAGGTTCCGAACCTGCTCGCGCTGCAGACCGAGAGCTTTGACTGGCTGCTCGGCAACACCGCTTGGCAGAGTCGGGTCGAGGAGGCTCTGGAGTCCGGTCAGGACGTCCCCACCAAGTCCGGTCTGGAGGAGATCTTCGAGGAGATCTCCCCGATCGAGGACTTCTCCGGGTCGATGTCGCTGACGTTCCGCGACCACCGCTTCGAGCCGCCGAAGAACAGCATCGACGAGTGCAAGGAGCGCGACTTCACGTACGCCGCTCCGCTCTTCGTGACGGCGGAGTTCACCAACAACGAGACCGGTGAGATCAAGTCCCAGACGGTCTTCATGGGCGACTTCCCGCTCATGACGAACAAGGGCACCTTCGTCATCAACGGCACCGAGCGTGTCGTGGTGTCGCAGCTGGTCCGTTCGCCCGGTGTCTACTTCGACTCCTCCATCGACAAGACCTCCGACAAGGACGTCTTCTCGGCCAAGATCATCCCGTCCCGGGGTGCCTGGCTGGAGATGGAGATCGACAAGCGCGACATGGTCGGTGTCCGCATCGACCGCAAGCGCAAGCAGTCCGTCACCGTCCTGCTCAAGGCTCTCGGTTGGACCACCGAGCAGATCCTGGAGGAGTTCGGCGAGTACGAGTCCATGCGCGCCACCCTGGAGAAGGACCACACCCAGGGCCAGGACGACGCGCTGCTCGACATCTACCGCAAGCTGCGTCCGGGCGAGCCGCCCACGCGCGAGGCCGCGCAGACGCTGCTCGAGAACCTGTACTTCAACCCCAAGCGCTACGACCTCGCCAAGGTCGGCCGCTACAAGGTCAACAAGAAGCTGGGTGCGGACGAGCCGCTGGACGCCGGTGTCCTGACCACCGACGACATCATCGCGACCATCAAGTACCTGGTGCGTCTGCACGCCGGTGAGACCGAGACCGTCGCCGAGTCGGGCCGCTCGATCATCGTCGAGACCGACGACATCGACCACTTCGGCAACCGCCGTATCCGTAACGTCGGCGAGCTGATCCAGAACCAGGTCCGTACGGGTCTCGCCCGTATGGAGCGTGTCGTGCGCGAGCGCATGACCACCCAGGACGTCGAGGCGATCACCCCGCAGACCCTGATCAACATCCGCCCCGTGGTGGCGTCGATCAAGGAGTTCTTCGGTACGTCGCAGCTGTCCCAGTTCATGGACCAGAACAACCCGCTGTCGGGGCTGACGCACAAGCGTCGTCTGAACGCCCTCGGCCCGGGTGGTCTCTCCCGTGAGCGGGCCGGCTTCGAGGTCCGAGACGTGCACCCGTCCCACTACGGGCGCATGTGTCCGATCGAGACGCCGGAAGGCCCGAACATCGGTCTGATCGGTTCGCTCGCCTCGTACGGCCGGATCAACCCGTTCGGTTTCATCGAGACGCCGTACCGCAAGGTCGTCGACGGCCAGGTCACCGACGAGGTGGACTACCTGACCGCCGACGAAGAGGACCGATTCGTCATCGCGCAGGCCAACGCCACGCTCGACGACAACATGCGCTTCATCGAGAACCGCATCCTGGTCCGCCGTCGTGGCGGCGAGGTCGACTACGTCCCCGGTGACGACGTCGACTACATGGACGTCTCGCCGCGCCAGATGGTGTCGGTCGCGACCGCCATGATCCCGTTCCTCGAGCACGACGACGCCAACCGTGCCCTCATGGGCGCGAACATGATGCGTCAGGCCGTGCCGCTGATTAAGTCCGAGTCCCCGCTCGTCGGCACCGGCATGGAGTACCGCTCCGCCGCCGACGCCGGTGACGTGGTCAAGGCCGAGAAGGCGGGTGTGGTCCAGGAGGTCTCCGCGGACTACATCACCACCGCCAACGACGACGGCACGTACATCACGTACCGCCTGGCCAAGTTCGCCCGCTCCAACCAGGGCACCTCGGTCAACCAGAAGGTCATCGTCAACGAGGGCGACCGGATCATCGAGGGCCAGGTCCTGGCCGACGGTCCGGCCACCGAGAACGGCGAGATGGCGCTGGGCAAGAACCTGCTCGTGGCGTTCATGCCGTGGGAGGGTCACAACTACGAGGACGCGATCATCCTGTCGCAGCGCCTCGTGCAGGACGACGTCCTCTCCTCGATCCACATCGAGGAGCACGAGGTCGACGCCCGTGACACCAAGCTCGGCCCCGAGGAGATCACCCGGGACATCCCGAACGTCTCCGAGGAGGTCCTCGCCGACCTCGACGAGCGCGGCATCATCCGCATCGGCGCCGAGGTCATCGCCGGCGACATCCTCGTCGGCAAGGTGACCCCGAAGGGTGAGACCGAGCTGACCCCCGAGGAGCGCCTGCTGCGCGCGATCTTCGGTGAGAAGGCCCGTGAGGTCCGTGACACCTCGCTGAAGGTGCCGCACGGCGAGACCGGCAAGGTCATCGGCGTCCGCGTCTTCGACCGTGAAGAGGGCGACGAGCTGCCGCCGGGCGTGAACCAGCTGGTTCGTGTCTACGTGGCGCAGAAGCGCAAGATCACGGACGGTGACAAGCTCGCCGGCCGCCACGGCAACAAGGGTGTCATCTCCAAGATCCTGCCGATCGAGGACATGCCGTTCCTGGAGGACGGCACCCCGGTCGACATCATCCTCAACCCGCTGGGTGTGCCGTCCCGAATGAACCCGGGACAGGTCCTGGAGATCCACCTCGGCTGGCTCGCCAGCCGCGGCTGGGACGTCTCCGGGCTCGGCGACGAGTGGGCGCAGCGTCTGCAGGCCATCGGCGCCGACCAGGTCGCCGCCGGCACCAACGTCGCCACCCCGGTGTTCGACGGCGCGCGTGAGGACGAGCTCGCGGGCCTGCTGAACCACACCATCCCGAACCGCGACGGCGACCGCATGGTGCAGCCGACCGGTAAGGCGAGGCTGTTCGACGGCCGCTCCGGCGAGCCGTTCCCGGACCCGATCTCCATCGGGTACATGTACATCCTCAAGCTGCACCACCTGGTCGACGACAAGCTGCACGCGCGTTCGACCGGTCCGTACTCGATGATCACCCAGCAGCCGCTGGGTGGTAAGGCCCAGTTCGGTGGCCAGCGCTTCGGTGAGATGGAGGTGTGGGCGCTGGAGGCTTACGGCGCCGCGTACGCCCTCCAGGAACTGCTGACCATCAAGTCCGACGACGTCACCGGCCGCGTGAAGGTCTACGAGGCCATCGTCAAGGGCGAGAACATCCCCGAGCCCGGCATCCCCGAGTCCTTCAAGGTGCTCATCAAGGAGATGCAGTCCCTGTGCCTCAACGTGGAGGTGCTGTCCTCGGACGGCATGTCCATCGAGATGCGCGACACCGACGAGGATGTCTTCCGCGCTGCGGAGGAGCTTGGCATCGACCTGTCCCGGCGCGAGCCGAGCAGCGTCGAAGAGGTCTGACGGGAGTTCGGAGGCCTTCGTCATGAAGGCCTCCGGCCCCAGGACCCCCGTATCAGACCCCATGACTTACAACCCTGAGAGGGATTGACGCATAGTGCTCGACGTCAACTTCTTCGACGAGCTCCGGATCGGTCTGGCCACCGCTGACGACATCCGTCAGTGGAGCCACGGCGAGGTCAAGAAGCCCGAGACCATCAACTACCGCACCCTCAAGCCCGAAAAGGACGGACTCTTCTGCGAGAAGATCTTCGGTCCGACCCGGGACTGGGAGTGCTACTGCGGCAAGTACAAGCGTGTCCGCTTCAAGGGCATCATCTGTGAGCGCTGCGGCGTCGAGGTCACTCGCGCCAAGGTGCGCCGTGAGCGGATGGGCCACATCGAGCTGGCCGCTCCCGTGACCCACATCTGGTACTTCAAGGGCGTTCCGTCGCGCCTTGGCTACCTGCTCGACCTCGCCCCGAAGGACCTGGAGAAGGTCATCTACTTCGCGGCGTACATGATCACGTACGTCGACGAAGAGCGCCGTACGCGTGACCTGCCCTCCCTGGAGGCGCATGTCTCCGTCGAGCGGCAGCAGATCGAGAACCGCCGGGACGCCGACCTGGAGGCCCGCGCCAAGAAGCTCGAGACCGACCTGGCCGAGCTCGAGGCCGAGGGTGCCAAGGCCGATGTGCGCCGCAAGGTGCGCGAGGGTGCCGAGCGTGAGATGAAGCAGCTGCGCGACCGTTCGCAGCGCGAGATCGACCGTCTCGACGAGGTGTGGACCCGGTTCAAGAACCTCAAGGTCCAGGACCTCGAGGGCGACGAGCTGCTCTACCGCGAGCTGCGTGACCGCTTCGGCACGTACTTCGACGGCTCCATGGGTGCCGCTGCCCTGCAGAAGCGCCTGGAGACCTTCGACCTCGACGAGGAGGCCGAGCGCCTCCGCGAGATCATCCGCACCGGCAAGGGCCAGAAGAAGACCCGTGCGCTGAAGCGGCTGAAGGTCGTGTCTGCCTTCCTGCAGACCTCCAACAGCCCCAAGGGCATGGTCCTCGACTGCGTCCCGGTCATCCCGCCGGACCTGCGTCCGATGGTGCAGCTGGACGGTGGCCGCTTCGCGACCTCCGACCTGAACGACCTGTACCGCCGTGTGATCAACCGCAACAACCGTCTGAAGAGGCTCCTCGACCTCGGTGCGCCCGAGATCATCGTCAACAACGAGAAGCGCATGCTTCAGGAGGCTGTTGACGCCCTCTTCGACAACGGTCGTCGTGGTCGCCCGGTCACCGGTCCCGGTAACCGCCCGCTGAAGTCCCTCAGCGACATGCTGAAGGGCAAGCAGGGTCGATTCCGTCAGAACCTGCTCGGTAAGCGTGTGGACTACTCCGCGCGTTCCGTGATCGTCGTCGGTCCGCAGCTGAAGCTGCACCAGTGCGGTCTGCCGAAGGCCATGGCGCTGGAGCTCTTCAAGCCGTTCGTGATGAAGCGCCTGGTCGACCTGAACCACGCGCAGAACATCAAGAGCGCCAAGCGCATGGTGGAGCGCGGCCGTACGGTCGTGTACGACGTCCTCGAAGAGGTCATCGCCGAGCACCCGGTTCTGCTGAACCGTGCTCCCACCCTGCACCGCCTCGGCATCCAGGCCTTCGAGCCGCAGCTGGTCGAGGGCAAGGCCATCCAGATCCACCCGCTCGTCTGCACCGCGTTCAACGCGGACTTCGACGGTGACCAGATGGCCGTCCACCTGCCGCTCTCCGCGGAGGCGCAGGCCGAGGCCCGCATCCTGATGCTGTCCTCGAACAACATCCTCAAGCCCGCCGACGGTCGTCCGGTGACGATGCCGACCCAGGACATGGTCCTCGGTCTGTTCTTCCTGACCACCGACGGTGAGCTGCGTGACGTCAAGGGCGAGGGGCGTTCGTTCGCCTCCACGGCCGAGGCGATCATGGCGTTCGACGCCGGCGAGCTCGCGCTGCAGTCGTCCGTGGACATCCGCTTCCCGGTGGGCACCATCCCGCCGCGCGGCTGGACCCCGCCGGCGCGCGAAGAGGGCGAGCCGGAGTGGCAGCAGGGTGACAGCTTCCGTCTGAAGACCACGCTCGGCCGTGCGCTCTTCAACGAGCTGCTGCCCGAGGACTACCCGTTCGTCGACTACTCGGTGGGCAAGAAGCAGCTCTCCGAGATCGTCAACGACCTCGCTGAGCGCTACCCCAAGGTCATCGTGGCGGCGACGCTCGACAACCTGAAGGCGGCCGGCTTCTACTGGGCGACCCGTTCCGGTGTCACCGTCGCCATCTCCGACGTCGTCGTTCCCGAGGCGAAGAAGGAGATCGTCCGCGGCTACGAGGCACAGGACGAGAAGGTCCAGAAGCAGTACGAGCGCGGTCTGATCACCAAGGAAGAGCGCACTCAGGAGCTCATCGCGATCTGGACCAAGGCGACCAACGAGGTCGCCGAGGCGATGAACGAGAACTTCCCCAAGACGAACCCCATCTTCATGATGGTTGACTCGGGTGCCCGAGGAAACATGATGCAGATGCGGCAGATCGCCGGTATGCGTGGTCTGGTGTCGAACGCCAAGAACGAGACGATCCCGCGTCCGATCAAGGCGTCCTTCCGTGAGGGTCTGTCCGTGCTGGAGTACTTCATCTCCACGCACGGTGCCCGTAAGGGTCTGGCCGACACCGCCCTGCGTACCGCCGACTCGGGTTACCTGACCCGTCGTCTGGTGGACGTCTCGCAGGACGTCATCATCCGTGAGGAGGACTGCGGCACCGAGCGCGGTCTGAAGCTGCGGATCGCCGAGCGCGGCGCCGACGGTGTGCTGCGCAAGGCGGAGGACGTCGAGACCAGCGTCTACGCCCGCATGCTCGCCGAGGACGTCGTCATCGACGGCAAGGTGATCGCGCCGGCCAACGTGGACCTGGGCGATGTGCTCATCGACCAGCTGGTGTTCCACGGGGTCGAGGAGGTCAAGACCCGCTCGATCCTGACCTGTGAGTCCCAGGTCGGCACCTGCGCCATGTGCTACGGCCGCTCCCTGGCCACCGGCAAGCTGGTCGACATCGGTGAGGCGGTCGGCATCATCGCCGCCCAGTCCATCGGTGAGCCCGGTACCCAGCTGACGATGCGTACCTTCCACACCGGTGGTGTGGCCGGTGACGACATCACCCAGGGTCTGCCGCGTGTCGTCGAGCTCTTCGAGGCCCGTACCCCGAAGGGTGTCGCCCCGATCTCCGAGGCCACCGGCCGCGTGCGGATCGAGGAGACCGAGAAGACCAAGAAGATCGTCGTCACCCCGGACGACGGCAGCGACGAGACGGCGTACCCGATCTCGAAGCGTGCCCGACTCCTGGTCAGCGAGGGCGAGCACGTCGAGGTGGGCCAGAAGCTCACCGTGGGTGCCACCAACCCGCACGACGTGCTGCGCATCCTGGGTCAGCGTGCCGTCCAGGTCCACCTGGTCGGCGAGGTCCAGAAGGTGTACAACTCGCAGGGTGTGTCGATCCACGACAAGCACATCGAGATCATCATCCGGCAGATGCTCCGCCGCGTGACGATCATCGAGTCCGGCGACGCCGAGCTGCTGCCCGGTGAGCTGGTCGAGCGCTCGAAGTTCGAGACCGAGAACCGTCGTGTGGTCCAGGAGGGCGGTCACCCGGCCTCCGGTCGTCCGCAGCTGATGGGTATCACCAAGGCCTCGCTGGCGACGGAATCCTGGCTGTCGGCCGCCTCCTTCCAGGAGACGACCCGAGTCCTGACGGACGCGGCGATCAACGCCAAGTCCGACAGCCTCATCGGCCTCAAGGAGAACGTCATCATCGGTAAGCTCATCCCGGCCGGTACGGGTCTGTCCCGCTACCGCAACATCCGGGTGGAGCCGACCGAGGAGGCGAAGGCCGCGATGTACTCGGCCGTCGGCTACGACGACATCGACTACTCGCCGTTCGGCACGGGCTCCGGCCAGGCCGTTCCGCTGGAGGACTACGACTACGGGCCGTACAACCAGTAGTCGTCCGGCTCCGAAGTCCTGAAGGGCGCTCACCCCGTTTCGTGCGGGGTGAGCGCCCTTCGGCGTTTTCGGTGGTGGCGCGGTCTGTGCCGGAAATGCCGCCTCGGCGCATCATGGAGGGAGCTCGGGGGGTTGGGGAGGTACTTCCGTGTCGAATCCGTCGTGGCAGCCCTGGCAGGGCGGTCCACAGCCCGGGCAGCCCCATGGCCTCCCGCAGCCGTGGCAGCCCGTCAGCGCCCCGTCCATGCTCGCCTCCCACGCCGACCGCGAGCGCACCGTCGATGTGCTTCGGGCCGGGTACGGGGAGGGGCGGCTGGAGAAGGGGGAGTTCGACAAGCGGGTGGGGCGGGCCTATGCGGCTCGGACCGTGGGGGAGCTGGCGGTGCTGGTCGCGGATCTGCCGCAGGGGCCGCTCGGGCAGCCGGCGGTGGTGCCGCGGACGTTTCTGCCGGTGGCCCGGCCGCGGACCAACGGGAAGGCCGTGGGGGCCGCCGTGTGCGGGGTGCTGTGTCTGCCGACGTTCGGGTTCACCGGGATTCCGGCAGTCGTGCTCGGGCAGGCGGCGCGTTCGGAGATCCAGCGCACGGGGGAGGGCGGGGACGGGCTGGCGTTGATCGGGCTGGTGCTCGGGTGGATGTCGGTGGCCGCCTGGACCGTGATGCTGACCCTGATGCTCGCGTTCGCCGTCGGGGGCGGATGAGGGGCGCGCAGTGCGTGCAGTGTGTGCAGTGCGCGCAGTGCTGCGCGCGTGTGTGCGGAACGTTGCAGGACGTTGCGGGATGTTGCGGAACGTGAAATCGAAGATCCACTACGGCGTAGGGGCTTGACACGGATCGTCCGGGGATACGGGCGAGGCCCATTTGTTTTGACCGCAGCGAATGAGGTAGGTACGCTCAGACCTTGTGCCTGGGGTGTGCCCTGGCTCTCGTGCGTGCCATCAACCGCATGGCGAGCCTGAATCGGCCACCGAAATCTGCGCTCTTTTTGCCTTCCGGCGGAAGTCTGCGGGGTTCGACACACCCGACCGCGTGGGTCGGCGACGTTCCAGGTTAGCTTCACCATTCGGCACACAGAAACCGGAGAAGTAGTGCCTACGATCCAGCAGCTGGTCCGTAAGGGCCGGCAGGACAAGGTCGAGAAGAACAAGACGCCCGCACTCGAGGGTTCCCCTCAGCGTCGTGGCGTCTGCACGCGTGTGTTCACGACCACCCCGAAGAAGCCGAACTCGGCCCTGCGTAAGGTCGCGCGTGTGCGTCTGACCAGCGGGATCGAGGTCACCGCTTACATTCCGGGTGAGGGACACAACCTGCAGGAGCACTCCATCGTGCTCGTGCGCGGCGGCCGTGTGAAGGACCTGCCGGGTGTTCGCTACAAGATCATCCGTGGTTCCCTCGACACCCAGGGTGTCAAGAACCGCAAGCAGGCTCGCAGCCGTTACGGCGCCAAGAAGGAGAAGTAAGAATGCCTCGTAAGGGCCCCGCCCCGAAGCGCCCGGTCATCATCGACCCGGTCTACGGTTCTCCTCTGGTGACCTCCCTGATCAACAAGGTGCTGCTGAACGGCAAGCGCTCGACTGCCGAGCGGATCGTTTACGGCGCCATGGAGGGTCTGCGTGAGAAGACGGGCAACGACCCCGTCATCACCCTCAAGCGCGCGCTCGAGAACATCAAGCCGACCCTCGAGGTCAAGTCCCGCCGTGTCGGTGGCGCGACCTACCAGGTGCCGGTCGAGGTCAAGCCCGGCCGTGCCAACACCCTGGCGCTGCGCTGGCTGGTCGGTTACTCCCGCGCCCGTCGCGAGAAGACCATGACCGAGCGTCTGCTCAACGAGCTGCTCGACGCCTCCAACGGCCTCGGTGCGGCCGTGAAGAAGCGCGAGGACACGCACAAGATGGCCGAGTCCAACAAGGCCTTCGCGCACTACCGCTGGTAGTCGCAGACCCCATCGAGACCGAGAGAAGACTGAAGCCTTATGGCTACCACTTCGCTTGACCTGGCCAGGGTCCGCAACATCGGGATCATGGCCCACATCGACGCGGGCAAGACGACCACCACCGAGCGGATCCTGTTCTACACCGGCGTTTCGTACAAGATCGGTGAGGTCCACGACGGCGCCGCCACCATGGACTGGATGGAGCAGGAGCAGGAGCGTGGCATCACGATCACCTCTGCTGCCACCACCTGTCACTGGCCGCTCGAGGGCGTCGACCACACCATCAACATCATCGACACCCCGGGTCACGTCGACTTCACCGTCGAGGTGGAGCGTTCGCTCCGCGTTCTCGACGGTGCCGTGACGGTGTTCGACGGCGTTGCCGGCGTGGAGCCGCAGTCCGAGACGGTGTGGCGTCAGGCCGACCGTTACGGCGTGCCCCGCATCTGCTTCGTCAACAAGCTGGACCGTACCGGCGCCGAGTTCCACCGCTGCGTGGACATGATCTCGGACCGCCTGGGCGCCCAGCCGCTCGTCATGCAGCTCCCGATCGGCGCCGAGGCCGACTTCAAGGGCGTCGTCGACCTCGTGACGATGAAGGCCCTGGTCTGGTCCGCCGAGGCCGCCAAGGGCGAGATGTACGACGTCGTCGACATCCCGGCCACGCACACCGAGGCTGCCGAGGAGTACCGCGGCAAGCTCATCGAGGCCGTCGCGGAGAACGACGAAGAGATCATGGAGCTGTACCTGGAGGGCGAGGAGCCTTCCGTGGAGCAGCTGTACGCCGCGATCCGTCGTATCACCATCGCGTCCGGCAAGTCCAAGGACACCACGGTCACCCCGGTGTTCTGTGGCACCGCGTTCAAGAACAAGGGCGTCCAGCCCCTGCTCGACGCGGTCGTGCGCTACCTGCCGACCCCGCTTGACGTCGAGGCCATCGAGGGCCACGACGTGAAGGACCCCGAGGTCGTCGTCAAGCGCAAGCCGTCCGACGAGGAGCCCCTCTCGGCGCTGGCGTTCAAGATCATGAGCGACCCGCACCTCGGCAAGCTCACCTTCGTCCGGATCTACTCCGGTCGCCTGGAGTCCGGCACCGCCGTGCTGAACTCCGTCAAGGGCAAGAAGGAGCGCATCGGCAAGATCTACCGCATGCACGCGAACAAGCGTGAGGAGATCGAGTCGGTGGGCGCCGGCGACATCGTCGCCGTCATGGGCCTGAAGCAGACCACCACCGGTGAGACGCTGTCCGACGACAAGCAGCCGGTGATCCTGGAGTCCATGGACTTCCCGGCGCCGGTCATCCAGGTCGCCATCGAGCCCAAGTCGAAGGGCGACCAGGAGAAGCTGGGCGTCGCGATCCAGCGCCTGGCCGAGGAGGACCCGTCGTTCCAGGTCCACTCGGACGAGGAGACGGGCCAGACCATCATCGGTGGTATGGGCGAGCTGCACCTCGAGGTGCTGGTCGACCGTATGCGCCGTGAGTTCAAGGTCGAGGCCAACGTCGGCAAGCCGCAGGTCGCCTACCGCGAGACGATCCGCAAGGCCGTCGAGCGCGTCGACTACACGCACAAGAAGCAGACTGGTGGTACCGGCCAGTTCGCCAAGGTGCAGATCGCGATCGAGCCGATCGAGGGCGGCGACGCCTCGTACGAGTTCGTGAACAAGGTGACCGGTGGTCGTATCCCGAAGGAGTACATCCCTTCGGTCGACGCCGGTGCGCAGGAGGCCATGCAGTTCGGCATCCTCGCCGGGTACGAGATGACGGGCGTCCGCGTCACGCTTCTCGACGGTGCCTACCACGAGGTCGACTCCTCCGAGCTCGCGTTCAAGATCGCCGGTTCGCAGGCCTTCAAGGAGGCCGCGCGCAAGGCGTCCCCCGTGCTCCTTGAGCCGATGATGGCCGTCGAGGTCACCACGCCCGAGGACTACATGGGTGAGGTCATCGGCGACATCAACTCCCGCCGTGGTCAGATCCAGGCCATGGAGGAGCGGGCCGGTGCCCGCGTCGTGAAGGGCCTCGTGCCCCTCTCGGAGATGTTCGGTTACGTCGGCGACCTGCGCAGCAAGACGTCCGGCCGTGCGAGCTACTCCATGCAGTTCGACTCCTACGCCGAGGTTCCGCGGAACGTCGCCGAGGAGATCATCGCGAAGGCCAAGGGCGAGTAGTACCGCGTCTGCGTTAACGCACCTGCGTTTAACGCACCGCGTGCTCACGCTTTAGGCTTGACCCCGGAGCCTCACGGGTCGTTCCTCCGCAATCGTGGCGGAATGACCCGGGGCCCGGGATTTGACAGCAAAGATCACCTGGCGCCGATTGAACCAAGGCGTACAGAACCACTCCACAGGAGGACCCCAGTGGCGAAGGCGAAGTTCGAGCGGACTAAGCCGCACGTCAACATCGGCACCATCGGTCACATCGACCACGGTAAGACGACCCTCACGGCCGCCATTACCAAGGTGCTGCACGACGCGTTCCCGGACCTGAACGAGGCCTCGGCGTTCGACCAGATCGACAAGGCTCCCGAGGAGCGCCAGCGCGGTATCACCATCTCCATCGCGCACGTCGAGTACCAGACGGAGACCCGTCACTACGCCCACGTCGACTGCCCCGGTCACGCGGACTACATCAAGAACATGATCACGGGTGCGGCGCAGATGGACGGCGCCATCCTCGTGGTCGCCGCCACCGACGGCCCGATGCCGCAGACCAAGGAGCACGTGCTCCTGGCCCGCCAGGTCGGCGTTCCGTACATCGTCGTCGCCCTGAACAAGGCCGACATGGTGGACGACGAGGAGATCCTGGAGCTCGTCGAGCTCGAGGTCCGTGAGCTCCTCTCCGAGTACGAGTTCCCGGGCGACGACCTGCCGGTCGTCAAGGTTTCCGCTCTGAAGGCCCTTGAGGGCGACAAGGAGTGGGGCCAGACCGTCCTCGACCTGATGAAGGCCGTCGACGAGTCCATCCCGGAGCCCGAGCGTGACGTCGACAAGCCGTTCCTGATGCCGATCGAGGACGTCTTCACGATCACCGGTCGTGGCACGGTCGTCACCGGTCGTATCGAGCGTGGTGTCCTCAAGGTCAACGAGACCGTCGACATCATCGGCATCAAGACCGAGAAGACCACCACCACGGTCACCGGCATCGAGATGTTCCGCAAGCTGCTCGACGAGGGCCAGGCCGGTGAGAACGTCGGTCTGCTTCTCCGTGGCATCAAGCGCGAGGACGTCGAGCGCGGCCAGGTCATCATCAAGCCCGGGTCGGTCACGCCGCACACCGAGTTCGAGGCCCAGGCCTACATCCTGTCCAAGGACGAGGGTGGCCGCCACACGCCGTTCTTCAACAACTACCGTCCGCAGTTCTACTTCCGTACGACGGACGTGACCGGCGTGGTGACCCTCCCCGAGGGCACCGAGATGGTCATGCCGGGTGACAACACCGAGATGAAGGTGGAGCTCATCCAGCCCGTCGCCATGGAAGAGGGCCTGAAGTTCGCCATCCGTGAGGGTGGCCGGACCGTGGGCGCCGGCCAGGTCACCAAGATCAACAAGTAATTCTTGTTGGCTTGAACGCCTGGTAGCTCGCTCATTGAGCTCCTGAAGGGGCCCGTACGACTTCGGTCGTGCGGGCCCTTTCGCGTTGCTACGCGGGTTCGGGCTGCGGGCCGAGGGTCGTGACGGTGGGTGTGGGCGGGGCGCTCTCCCACCTCTGACCTCTGGCAAGGCACCGGTCACTGGATGTTCCGCAGGTGGGGATGGTCGTACGACGTCACGCAGACGTAGAGCTGGAGGGCGTGGTCGCGGCCGATGCTGAGGTGGGTGGGCCAGGCTGAGCCGGTGTCTCCGAGCGGGAACCAGCTTCTGCTGCCGCCGTCGCATTCCCAGCCGTCGATGGTGAGGAGGGGGCGTACGTCCGAACCGCACTCCTCGCAGGACATGGGGAACGGGTCGGTGTAGCTCCAGGGGGCGTGGCCGGCGACTTTGCAGCCGGGGGCGACGGAGAGGTCGTACTGGTAGTCCGCGCCGTGTTCCTCCGCCCAGTCCTCGACGCGGTCCGCGAGGTCGTCGGGGAGTTCGTGCGGGGCCGGGTACTCCGTGACGGGTTCGGGGTGCAGGACGCACGGTTCAGGGAGGTAGCGGTCATGGCCGATCACGGAGGGGCGAGGGGCGTCGGTGATCGGGTCGACGAGGTGGGCGGAGGCGCGCCAGCGCAGCACGGTGTGGGGCATGGGGCCCACCGGGCTCTCGTGGCCGAACGGGCACCACAGGAGTTGCAGGAGGTCGGTGCCGGGCGGGCGGGGGAGACCGGGGACGTCGCGGGCGTAGAGCTGGGCGACGGGGATCAGGGGGACGGGGCCGTCCTGAGGCAGCCGGCGAGGGGTCGAGGCGCGGTCTACGACGGTGCGTTCCTCCTCGGTGAGGAAGTCGGCGCCTTCCGCGCGGGGGCGGTTGTGGGCTTCGGCGAGGATGCGGCGGCGTCGGTGGATGTCGTCCGGGGTGTGGCCGAGGTGGGCGGGGGCGGTGTGGTCGGGACAGGTGGGCCAGGGGTCTGCTGTCGGCCAGAGCAGGGGGCCGCCTATGGAGCTGTCCGTGGGCGTGGGGGCGCCGGGGCGGGGGTGCAGGCGGATGGTGGTGCGGGCCAGGGGGGCCAGTTCGGGGAAGTGGGCGGGGACGTCGAGGGGGCGGGGTGGGGTCCTGCGGGTCATGGGGTGAGGTTATGGGGCGCATGGCCGGTGTGAGCTGGGGAGTTGGGGACATGTCCGGTGGGTGCCGGTGGTTTCCCCGTGGGCGTCGGTCGAGGCGGACGCGAGTCGGGGTGCGTACCGTACATGTCGCCCATGGCCGGGGGGTCGGCCTTGGCGGGAGGGAAGAGGGAAGGGCTCGCTCGATGATCCTGTCGGTCAACGTGGCGGTTCTGCTGGCCGTCGTCATCGTCCTGCGGCTGCGGCGGCGCACCGAGGCGCGGAGCCGGGCCGACGAGCGGCTGACGGTGGGGCTTGTGCTGGTGTTCGGGCTGCTGATCGCTCCGACGGCGTTCGGGCAGGGTGTGTTGGACGTGGTGGGGCAGGTGGTGGGTGGGGTTTCCGGGGTGGACGGGCCGTGAGACGCCGCGAACAGGGTTGCCGTATGAGCTGTGACAGCTGGGGCGGGCGCACATGCCGTTGAGGGCGATGACGGGGCAGCGTCGTCGGCATCGGGTCGGTGATGTGTTCGCGCCGTGCGTGGAGGGCGGCGGTTACCGGTTCGGGCGGATCGTCAAGATCGGGCCGCCGTTCCTCACGATGAACTGGCCTTGGTCCAAGGGGTACTTCAGGACGGTGGCGCACGAAGAGCTCGGTGCCGCCCTCGCCGACTTCGCCCATTTTCAGGACCAGTTGGACGAGGCCCTCGCGGGGCGTCCGGTGTGTGCGCCGTACCCGAAGGCATGAGGTATGCGCGGGGGGTCTTCGGGCCGCTTGGTGGAGTCGTCGCGGTCGGGGCCGTGAACGCCACCGGCACGTGGGGGTTGGCCGGGGTGTCGGTGGGGGAGTTCCTGGCGGGGCGGCGAGGCGACTTCGAGCGGCTCGTGGGCGGGGTGCGGGAGGTCTGCCGGTTCGATGACGCGGCCATGGGGGTTGCCGAGGAGCTGGGGTGGTTTCGGGAGTACGAGGTGGTCGCGGCGCATCTGGTGTTGTGGTCCGGGGCTCTGCCTCCGATCACTCCCGAGAACCTGGAGCGGCTCGACGAACCGCTTCTCGTCCGGCGGATGTGCCGTATGGCGGCGGATCTGCAGCTGACGGAGTTCCTGCAGGCCGTCATCAGCGCCGCCGTCGTGGCGGGGACGGAGGCCGGGCGGGGCGGCGCCGCGCGGATCGTCGACGTACTCGCGATCGCTTGCGATCTTGCGGATGCGACCGGTGGTGTCGATCCGGGGCAGGTCTTTCGGATGTGGCGGGTTGCCCATCTGCCGCGCATTCTCCATCCGACGGGGTCGGACGCGCCGGAGTACGGCAAGGCGGGGTTCCGGGCGTACGACGCGGCGTTGGAGGAGCTGCTCTTCCGAGAGGGCCGGGCAGCATGATCGCGTTGTCGGACCGGGCGGACAGTCTGCCTCCTTCGTATCCGCACCACAGAAGCAGGTGTACGTGAGAACAGGCAGACGAACGGCCGCCGTGGCAACGCTCGTTGGGGCGCTCGGCCTCTCGGTGCTGGGCGCCCCGGCGGCCCAGGCGGCGGACACCGGGATCACCGTGTCCGACATCGTCATCAACAACGGCAAGCCGATCGTGGTCGGTACGACGAAGGAGGTGGGGCCGTCTCTCACCTTCAGGATCGCGCTGCCGGCCGGGTACAGCACGGATGACCCGTTCCGGTACGACGCGTTTCCCTTCCTCTACCGCGGCGACATCGACAAGGTGGCCGACAGCGAGAACTTCATAGGACCCGGCGGCTACACCTGCTACGAGGAAGGCTCCAAGAAGGCCCGCTGTGAGGGGGAGCTCTACATCGACCCCCACCCGAGCCAGGAGCACGTGGACTCCAACAGTGACGCCACCAAGTGGAAGGTCGGCGTCTCACTGTTTCTCTTCAAGGCCGACGGCGGCCTCAAGGCCCATGAGCGCGAGACGCGATCCGCCACCGTACGCCTCAAGCGTGCCGCCAAGGTCACCGTGAACGCCTCGCCGGAACCGGTCGCCAAGGGCAAGGCGATCACCGTCACCGGCAAGCTCACCCGCGCCAACTGGGAGACCAAGAAGTACGGCGGCTACGGCGGTCGTACGGTCGAGCTCCAGTTCCGGCAGACGGGCACCGACGCCTTCAAGACGGTCAAGAAGGTCACCACGAGCAGCACCGGCGCCCTGAAGACCACGGTCACCGCCGCCACCGACGGCACCTGGCGCTGGGTGTACCGCGGCAACGACACGACGGGCGCCGCGACCAGCGGCGGGGACCACGTCGACGTGCGCTGAGCCATGGCGGCGGCCTGTCTCCCGGTGCGCTGAGGCGGGCGGCCGCTACCGATGGTTGTAGCGGTTCCCGTGAAGACTGGGCCAACTCTGTGCGGCGGGCCGGCGAGAGTTCGGGCAACTTCGTGTCCGAGTAGTGAGGAATGTTCTTGTCTGTTTGCTGTGGGGCTGTTGTGAAGACGTAGCGTGAGTCGTTCTTCGGCCGCCCTCCGAGGCGGGGTCCCCAAGACGACGGGCAGAGTGCTGATGCGCGGTGCGGACAGCCGACCGACGATGCCGTTGCGTGTGGTGGTACGCGGACTGCAGCAGCCGCTCCCGCCTCTCGCGTCGACCGAGCCGACGACGAAGCAGCAGCCCGCCGGTCGCCGCAGACGCCCGGACCGCCGCCTCTACGCCATCGACGGCCTCCGCCTGGCCGCCGCCCTGATGGTGGCCCTCCACCACTACGCCGGGACGTACCGCGCGGACCGGCCGGGCAACGTGATCTGGGACCGGCCGGTGTCGGACATCATGCCGACGGTGTTCCGGTTCGCCTCCTACGGCTGGATAGGCGTCGAGATCTTCTTCGTGATCAGCGGCTTCGTGATCTGTATGTCGTGCTGGGGGCGTACCCCGCGGCAGTTCTTCGTCTCCCGCGTGATCCGGCTCTACCCGGCGTACTGGTTCGCCATCGTCTTCACCACCGCCGTCCTGGTCGCCCTGCCCGGCGTCTGGACACGGCAGCCGCTGCGCGAGGTCCTGCTCAACTTCACGATGCTGCAGTCCGGTTCGGGCGTCGGCAACGTCGACGGCGTGTACTGGACCCTCTGGTCCGAGCTCCGCTTCTATCTGCTCTTCCTGCTCGTGGTCGCGACCGGGCTGACGTACAAGAAGGTCGTCGTCTTCTGCTGTGTGTGGGGCGCGGTGGCCATGCTGGCCCCGGTGTCGAAGCTGCCGTTGCTGGAGTTGATCGCCAACCCGGACGGTGCCTGGTACTTCATCGCCGGCCTCGCCCTCTACCTCATGCACCGCTTCGGGCAGGACCTGTTGCTCTGGGGCATCCTCGGAATGGCCTGGCTGATGGGCCAGTTGGAGCTGGGGCAGCGGATCGACGAGGTCGAGCATGTCTCCGGGTGGCGGGGGAGCGTGCTGATCTTCACCGTGTTCCTGCTGGCGATGGTCGCGATCGCGCTCGGGGCGACCGATCGGGTGCGAGGGAAGTGGCTGGTGACGGCGGGGGCGTTGACGTATCCGCTCTATCTCATGCACTACGTCGCCGGTACGACGGTGATCAACCGGCTGCGGGATGTCATGGACGCCCGGGTGCTGGTCGTGGCGGTGATCGGCGGGTTTCTGGTGCTGAGCTGGCTCGTGCACCGGTTTGTGGAGCGGCCGGTGGCGGGGTGGTTGAAGCGGGGGTTGGACACGTCGTTCGCACGGCTCAGGAACGCGGGGACATGATCGCCGTACGTTGAATCTCCGTACGGTGACCAGGCGTTCTGAGTACGAACGCTCATGCCGTCGACCTCGCCCGGGCGCTGGGATGAACCCATGCCGAACACCACCCTTGCCGAGCGTGCCCCCGGGGCGTGGATCGCTCCCCTGATCTCGACCCTGGTGACGCTCCCCGCGTCCTTCGTCGCCTACCTCATCGGCGGGCTCTCCCCGATGGCGTGCGACTCCTGCGGTGACGCGCAGGCCGACGCGTTCGACGCGAGCTACGGCGTCGCCTTTCCCGTTCTGCTGGGCGGGCTCGCCGTCGCCCTGGTGCTGCTGTTCGTGAGCTGGGCGCTGCCGTGGGAGCGGCGGCACAGGGACCGCCGCGCGATCTTCGCCCTCGCGGCTCCGTTGATGGTGCCGTTTGCCTACGTCGCCTTTGCGGCGTTGGTCGACTGGCCATAGGCAGACCCTGGGTAGGGCTTGGGGCAGACCCTGGGGTGCGCGGCCGCGGCACACGACCCCGAACCCCCGTTCTTCCCGTCGAACGCCCGTACCGGGTAAGTTCACGTGTGCATACGGTTGTTGACGGTGCACGTGTGACGGGGGTTGCGGTATGGCGGGGCATCGGCCGACGGATTGGCATGTCCTTGACCTGGACAAGGATCCGACGCCAGGTGATCCGGACCGGGTGCGGAAGCTGGCCAAGACGCTGCATGACTTCGCGGACGATGTCTCGGACGCGCTGCGGCTCATCAAGGGCATGTCGGATGAGAACACCCTGCTGGAGTGGGCGGGCAAGTCGGCGGAGGTGTTCAAGGAGGAGTTCGGCGGGGTTCCGAAGAACCTGAAGAAGCTGAAGAAGTCCTACGACCTGTGCGGGGATGCGCTGGCGGACTTCTGGCCGAAGCTGGAGCGCGCCCAGGCCCTGGCCGACCGGGCGCTGGCCAAGGCGCGGGAGGCCCAGGCCGACCTCTCCTCCGCCAACTCCCGTCTCTCCTCGGCCGATTCATGGGTGACGCGGGCGAACAAGGAAGCCGACAAGTACAAGGACGATCCCACCGGCAGCAAGTCCAGCGCCGACAAGCCGGACGAGGCGAAGGTCCGTGCCGCGACCCGGGATGCCCAGCACGCCCAGTCCGCCCAGACCCGGGCGCAGTCGGACGTCGACAGTGCCCAGGATGCCCTCGACGCGGCGAAGAAGATGGCCGCGGATGCCCGCAAGATGCGGGAGGACGCGGCCCGGGACGCCAAGTCGAAGATCGACGAGGCCTCGGACGCCGGTATCCAGAACCGCTCCTGGTGGGAGGAGGTCGGCGACTGGTTCACCGACAACTGGGACAACATCGTCGCCGCCTGCAAGATCGTCGTCGCGGTCGTGGGCATCGTCGCGATGATCATCGGTGGGCCGATCCTCGGCGCGATCGTGTTGATCGCCGCGGTCGTGGTGCTCGCGGACACGCTCTACAAATACTCCAAGGGCCAAGCCTCCCTGTGGGACGTCGGGTTCGCGGCGCTGGACTGCATACCCGGCATGAAGGGCCTGACCACGCTCGGCGGCCTCGCGAAGGGCATGAAGGCGCTCGGCAAGGGCGGGCTCAAGGCCATGGCCAAGGGACTGGGCAAAAACGGTCTGCGCAAGGGAGCCGACGACGCCATAGGGAAGGGCAAGCCGCCGAAGGGCCGCTGCAAGAACGGCGACCCCGTCGACATGGTGTCCGGCGAAATGCTGATGACGGCGACCGACGTGCTCCTCCCCGGGGTGCTGAGGCTCGGCGTCGCCCGTACGCACCTGTCGACGTATCGCTGGGGCCGCTGGTTCGGTTCCTCGTGGACCTCCACGCTCGACCAGCGACTGGAACTCGACGACGAGGGAGTGCTGTTCGCCACCGAGGACGGCATGATCCTGGTCTATCCGATCCCTCAGGACGACGGCGAGGTCATGCCGTTGGAGGGGCCCCGGTGGCCCCTGTCCTGGGACGACCGACGGCCGGGCGGCATGCGCGTCACGGATCCGAAGTCCGGGGTCGTCCGCTGTTTCGCTCCGGTGGAGAGCCCTGAGCACGACGTCACGTTCACCATGCCCATCCAGTCGCTGACCGACCGCAACGGCAACCGCGTCGACTTCGAGTACGCAGCGGACGGCAGGCCGCTCTCCCTGCGTCACTCCGGCGGCTACCACGTGGCGGTCGACTCGGCCGACGACCGTGTGACGGGGCTTTGTCTGATCGACTCCGGCGGTGCGCCGACGGTCCTGGTGCGCTACGGCTACGAGGCCGGCCGGCTCACCGAGATCTTCAACTCCACCGATCTGCCGTACCGGTTCACCTACGACATCGACGACCGCATCACCTCGTGGACCGACCGCACGGGCTCCTGGTACCGCTTCGCCTACGACGAGGCCCACCGTGTCATACGAGGTGAGGGTGTCGATTCCATCCTGAGCTGCACCATCTCCTACGACACGGAGAGCCGTACCACCCGTTACACGGACTCGCTCGGCCGCACCACGACGTACCACTACAACGACAGGCTGCAGCTCGTCTCGTCCACCAACGCGCTCGGCCAGTCACTGACGAACGAGTGGGACCGCCACGACCGTCTCCTCGCCCAGACCGACGCTCTGGGCCGGACCACCCGATACGCCTACGACGCCGCCGGCAATCTCACCACCATCACCCGTCCCGACGGCGCGGTCTCCGAGGCCGAGTACAACGAGCTGCACCAGCTGGTGCGCGCGGTCAGGCCGAGCGGAGCGATATGGCGGTACTCCTACGACCGCTTCGGGAACCACATCTCCTCCCTCGGACCCTCCGGTACCGAGACCCGCTACGAGTACGACCGGACCGGCGGCCTCGTCGCCGTGACGGACGCCATGGGGCGTACCAGCCGGGCTCGGTGTGACGCCGCGGGGCTGCCGATCGAGTTCATCGACGCCCGGAGTGCCGTGAGCCGCGTCGAGCGGGACCCCTTCGGCCGGATCAGCAGCTTCACGGACGCGCTGGGGCGTGTCACACGGCTGCGCACGAACGTCGAGGGAAGGACGGTGTGGCGCCGAACGCCCGACGGAACCGAGGAGTCCTGGACCTGGGACGCGGAAGGGAATCTGCTCTCGCAGACCGACTGCCTGGGGCGCACGACCACATTCGAGGTCGCTCCCTTCGGCCAGGTGGCCGCCCGTCGGCTCGCCGACGGCACCACCCACTCCTTCGCCTACGACACCGAGCTCAACCTGCTGCGGGTGACCGACCCCCAGAGCAACACCTGGCAGTACACCTACGACGAAGCCAACCGCCTCGTGTCAGAGACCGACTTCGGCGGACGCACCCTCAGCTACCAGCTGGACGCCATGGGCGACCTGATGTCCCGCGTCAACGGTGCCGGCGAGGCGGTCGTATTCCTCCGGGACGCCCTGGGCCGCACGGTCGAGGCGCAGTACGACGGCGTCGTCGCCCACTACACCTACGACACGGCAGGGCACCTGATCCGGGAGGACTGCCCGGACGTCAGTGTCGAGCGCACCTACAGCCCGGACGGCCTGCTCCTCGCGGAGAGCATCAACGGCAGGACGACGACGTACGAGTACGACGCGCTGGGGCGACGGGCCAGACGGCGTACCCCCACGGGGATCGAGTCGACATGGACGTACGACGAGGCGGGACGGCCCGTCGCGCTCGAGTCGGACGGCCGCCGTATCGGGTTCGACTTCGGCGATCAGGACCGCGAGACGGCCCGCCATCTGCCGGGCGGTGTCACCCTCGACCAGTCCTGGGACGACGCGGGCAGGCTCGCCGCCCAGCGGCTGTTCCGTTCCGCGGCCCCCGACGCGGACCAGGCCCTGCTGCAGGAGCGTGCCTACACGTATCGGGCGGACGGCATACCGACCGCGGTCGAGGAACTCAGCAGCGGGACACGGCGCTACGCCCTCGACGTGGCAGGCCGGGTCACCGCCGTGGAGGCACGCGGATGGCACGAGAGCTACCAGTACGACGCGCTGGGCAACCTGACGCGGGCGTCGAGCCCCGTGGCCGACGACGAGGGCGCGGACCGGACATTCACGGGAACGCGGATCAGGCGAAGCGGGCGCACCCACTACGAGCGGGACGGCGAAGGTCGCGTCATACGCACGGTTCAGCGCCTGCTCAACGGGCAGCGGCGGGTGCGGACGTACACCTGGAACAGCCGTGGTCAGCTCATCGGGGCGACGACTCCGGACGGGGACCGGTGGAAGTACCTCTACGATCCGGCCGGTCGCCGAGTGGCGAAACAACGGCTGGACGAGGGCGACAGGGTCGCGGAGGAGGTCCTCTTCTCCTGGGACGGCACGCGCTTGGCCGAACAACTGGCTCCCGACGGGCGTGCGACGACATGGGACTACACACCGGGCAGCCACCATCCGGTCACCCAGCTCGACCGGACAGCGGCGGACACGGAGGCGCGATTCCAGGCCATCGTCGCCGACCTGTCCGGCGCACCGGCCGAACTGGTCTCCGAGGAGGGCGAGGTGGTGTGGCAACGACGCACCACACTGTGGGGGAGCCTCCTCCCCGGCCAGGGAGCGCGGGCCGACGACAGTGACGACGTCGTATGTCCGCTCCGTTTCCCGGGGCAGTACGCCGACGACGAAACCGGCTGGCACTACAACTTCATGCGGCACTACGACCCGCTCACGGGCCAGTACGTCAGTCCTGACCCGCTGGGGCTCGCGCCCGCCACGAACGACAGTGCCTATGTCCCCAATCCGTACCGGTGGAGCGACCCGCTCGGTCTGTGGTGGCAGGACCCGAACAACAACAACCAGTTCGCGCGGGACCCGAGTCTCCCTGAGGGGGACCGGGAATACACGCGGGACAACCAGTACCCGTCCGGCTACCGTCAGTCCACGCATGACCACATGGTCACGAACTACACCGATGAGGGGCGGGCGCTCGGTGGAGTACCTCGTGACTCCGACAATCAGCGGATCCCGCGAGACCAGTTGACGTGGCGCAATGGCGATGGCCAGCTGATCTGGGACCCCCGAGCGGACAACACCAGGCCATTCCACCGTACGGTGACCTACGAACACCTGGACCCCGTGGTCCAGCACTGGAACGACGAGGGCCGCTTCACCGACCGTGCCACCCGAAATGACTTCTACAACAACACGGACAATCTCGAACCGATGGACGGACGTGAGAACTCCAGGGGCGGAGGACTGATGTCCGACACGTACCTGCAAGAGGTCGGAGAAGGGTACTCATGCGACTGATCACGGAGGATTCATGGACATCCGATCGGTAGTCACCACCTTCAAGGGCGTGGGTCCGCTCCCGGGACTGCCGGACAGCTGGCACTGGTCGCCGGCGCCGGGTATTGATTTCGCCGGGGCGCTGTCCGCGGACGGGAAACGACTGCTGCAACTCAGCAGCCGCGATTCTTACGACGAAGATCTGGCCTTGGCCACGCTGGCATTCGCGCGTGAGCATGAGGACGAGATCTTTGTCGCCAATCCCTTTCTGGGCTCACTGGACGGCTTCGGCCCCCCGGTCGGTCGTCACTTCGACGCGGTCGTGGGTATCGCGCCGGAGGTGCACGAGTTCTACCGGGTGGAGAAACCAGAGCTGACGCCGCACGTCCGGCTTGTCTTCCCGGCGTACGCCTGCGAGTTCTCCGGTGACGAAACGCTGGACGAGGCCATCACCCGGTACCGCATGCTCCGGCTGACCAACTTCGGCCGTGAGCCGCTCCCCTTCCTGAAGATGCGGTACATCAACACACGTACCCGTGGCCGCAGTACCAACCCCGGCCGCGGTTTCACGGCGCCGCGGCGCCTGGTGCAGGAACTCCGTCAGATGGAGGGCGGAGCGGGAAGCATCGTCGAGTTCGAGAACCGGCACAGTCACGTATGGCGCGTGATGTGGGACGGGGTGTGGCTCATCGCGGAGTGGGACAACCAGGACGGCACGCCGCGCGAGATCGGGATCGACGAACTCGTCGCCTTCGCCACGGCACGCCTGCGCGACTGATCCACCGATGACCCGCACGACCCCCGAGCGCCCCGTGGGCATCGAGGCGGTGATCCCCGAGCTGTCCGTACACCGCGGTCTCGGTACCCGGCTGCACCCACGGCCGGGCGCGCCGGGGCCGGAGCACAGTTCCGTCGCCGGACCCCTGCTCGACGCCGGAGCTCCGACGTCTCCGAGGTGCTGGCCGAGCAGCCCGAGCCGGTGGTCGTGGGCCGCGCCGAGTACGTACCGAATCCCTGTGTGCTGCACCCGGAACGGGTCACTGAGCACCAGTGGGGAGACCTGCTTCCCTACGCGATCCGCGAGCGCCTCGACGAGTGGGAGGACTGGGAGGACGAGGACGCCGTCAGCCATCAGTTCGATCTGTCCATTCCGCCGGGCTGGAGGTCGACAGCAGGGAGTGGGACGGGGGCACTCGCAGCTGGGTTCCCATCGAGGACCGTGCCGTGGTGAACACCGCCGCGAACACTCCGACCGGGGTCGTCGTGGGTCGCAACGGCCGTCTCATGATCTTCGTCTGCCCGCAGACCGGTCGCACCCGCATCGAACCGTTCTGCAGCAGGACCCCCGGCGGGCTTTCCGGGGGCGCTGCTACGAGGGTGCCGTGTGGACCGTGGGCCGGTCGGCAAATGAATGAGGAGCTCGATGGACAGGATGGTCTGTACGGCACCGCTTCCGCGGAACTTCCGCGTGTGGTCGCCGGATCGCCCGGAAGCCGGCTCGAGACCTCCGACGAGGACCTGACGGGCGGCGCGGACTACACCGACCACACGGCATGGCGGATCGCGGAGAAGGTCCTCCTGGCCGGCGTCAAGCACGACGACACCGAGGCGCCGGTTCAGCTGGTCGTGGTGTTGCGTGAGTACGGCACGGGTGAGGACGGCGACGCGGGGGAGTGGCTCTGACGGACGCCGGGAGGGGCCCTCTGGCGGTCCGGCCCATGACTGGCGGCCGGGCCCGAACCCCCTGCGGGATCGCGCGAGGGGAGTTTGACCTGCGTCACTCCCGGGGTATTCTCTCCGGCTCGATTGGCGGAGGCGCTGCCCCATATGGCAGACTGTCGGAGTTGCTCGGTCGAGTGTTGATGCTGCGCGCCTCCCGCCGGGAGGACCGGAAGCGAGTCCCACAGTACTCGTCGCCCTAACTGCCACACGGCAGCGCTGGGGCGGACGTACGGGAATCTTTCGGGAAGCAAGGTGCGGCGCCGACCAGGCACCCGGTGGATCTCTTTCTCAGGCAAGGGATGTTCGAACAAGGGACATCTGTGTCAGCGAAAGCGCGACACGCCCGACCGCGTGGGTCGGAGCGAGACGTCAGGAACGCCGGGTTCCAGAGCGTTTACGAGACAAAGGACTACTGAGTAGCCATGGCGGGACAGAAGATCCGCATCCGGCTCAAGGCCTACGACCACGAGGTCATCGACTCCTCGGCGAAGAAGATCGTCGAGACGGTGACTCGCACTGGTGCGTCGGTCGCGGGCCCGGTGCCGCTGCCCACTGAGAAGAACGTGTACTGCGTCATCAAGTCGCCGCACAAGTACAAGGACTCGCGCGAGCACTTCGAGATGCGCACGCACAAGCGCCTGATCGACATCCTCGACCCGACGCCCAAGACCGTTGACTCTCTGATGCGACTCGACCTCCCGGCCGGTGTCGACATCGAGATCAAGCTCTAAGGGTCGGTGATCTGAGAATGGCTAAGCAGATCAAGGGCATCCTCGGCGAGAAGCTGGGCATGACGCAGGTGTGGGACGAGAACAACCGTGTTGTTCCGGTCACCGTCGTCAAGGCCGGCCCCAACGTCGTCACCCAGGTCCGCACGAACGACGTCGACGGCTACGAGTCCGTCCAGATCGCGTTCGGCGAGATCGACCCGCGCAAGGTGAACAAGCCCCTCAAGGGCCACTTCGCCAAGGCCGATGTCACGCCGCGTCGCCACCTCGTCGAGATCCGCACCGCGGACGCCTCCGAGTACACCCTCGGCCAGGAGATCACCGCTGAGGTGTTCGAGGCCGGGATCAAGGTCGACGTGACCGGCAAGAGCAAGGGCAAGGGCTTCGCCGGTGTCATGAAGCGTCACAACTTCAAGGGCCTCGGCGCCGGACACGGCACCCAGCGCAAGCACCGCTCGCCGGGCTCGATCGGTGGCTGCGCCACCCCGGGTCGCGTGTTCAAGGGCCTCCGCATGGCAGGTCGTATGGGCAACGAGCGCGTCACCACCCAGAACCTGACCGTCCACGCCGTTGACGCGGAGAAGGGTCTGCTGCTCATCAAGGGCGCTGTCCCCGGTCCGAACGGCGGCCTCGTCCTGGTCCGCACCGCGGCCAAGGGGGCCTGAGGTACCGATGAGCACTGTTGACATCCTTTCGCCTGCCGGCGAGAAGACCGGAAGCGTCGAACTCCCCGCGGAGATCTTCGGCGTGGAGAAGGTCAGCATCCCGCTGATCCACCAGGTCGTCGTCGCGCAGAACGCGGCTGCCCGTCAGGGCACGCACAAGACCAAGACCCGTGGCGAAGTCCGTGGTGGTGGCAAGAAGCCTTACCGCCAGAAGGGCACCGGCCGCGCCCGTCAGGGCTCGACCCGCGCGCCGCAGTTCGCCGGTGGTGGCGTCGTGCACGGTCCCGTGCCGCGTGACTACTCGCAGCGGACCCCGAAGAAGATGAAGGCCGCGGCCCTGCGCCACGCCCTCACCGACCGGGCCCGCAACAACCGCATCCACGTCGTCACCGGCGTGATCGAGGGCGAGGCTCCTTCCACGAAGGCCGCCAAGTCGCTGTTCGGCAAGATCTCGGAGCGCAAGAACCTGCTCCTGGTCGTCGAGCGCGCCGACGAGGCCGCGTGGCTGTCCGCCCGCAACCTGCCCCAGGTCCACATCCTGGAGCCGGGCCAGCTGAACACGTACGACGTGATCGTCTCGGACGACGTGGTCTTCACCCAGGCCGCTCTCGAGTCCTTCGTCGCCGGCCCGAAGGCCAACGACACCGAAGGGACTGAGGTCTGATGGCCGTCCGTCACCCCTCTATCGCCTCCAAGGCGGCCAAGGCCGCCAAGGCCGCGCGCGTCGCCAAGGCGCGTCGTCACGCCGCCGAGGGCAAGAACACCGTCGTCACCGCGCCCAGCAAGGCGTTCACGGACCCCCGTGACGTGCTGCTGAAGCCGGTCGTGTCGGAGAAGAGCTACGCGCTCCTCGACGAGGGCAAGTACACGTTCATCGTCGCCCCCGACGCCAACAAGACCCAGATCAAGCAGGCCGTCCAGGCGGTCTTCTCGGTCAAGGTCACGGGCGTGAACACGCTCAACCGCCAGGGCAAGCGCAAGCGGACCCGCACCGGTTTCGGCCAGCGTGCCGGCTCCAAGCGCGCGATCGTGACCCTTGCTGAGGGCGACCGTATCGACATCTTCGGCGGTCCGACCGCGTAAGCGGGTCGGATCGTCCGATATCGGACGAGGACTGAGAAATGGGAATCCGCAAGTACAAGCCGACTACGCCGGGCCGTCGTGGCTCCAGCGTCGCCGACTTCGTCGAGGTCACGCGGTCCACGCCGGAGAAGTCGCTGGTCCGCCCCCTGCACAGCAAGGGCGGCCGTAACAACGCCGGTCGTGTGACCGTTCGCCACCAGGGTGGCGGACACAAGCGCGCCTACCGCGTGATCGACTTCCGTCGTCACGACAAGGACGGCGTGCCGGCGAAGGTCGCGCACATCGAGTACGACCCCAACCGCACCGCGCGCATCGCGCTGCTGCACTACGCCGACGGCGAGAAGCGCTACATCCTCGCCCCGCGCAACCTGCAGCAGGGTGACCGCGTCGAGAACGGTCCCGGGGCCGACATCAAGCCGGGCAACAACCTGGCCCTCCGCAACATCCCGGTCGGTACCACGATCCACGCGATCGAGCTCCGTCCCGGTGGCGGCGCCAAGTTCGCCCGCTCCGCCGGTGCCTCCGTGCAGCTGCTCGCGAAGGAGGGCCAGATGGCTCACCTCCGCATGCCTTCCGGTGAGATCCGCCTGGTCGACGTGCGCTGCCGCGCCACCGTCGGCGAGGTCGGCAACGCCGAGCAGAGCAACATCAACTGGGGCAAGGCCGGCCGTAAGCGCTGGCTGGGCGTCCGCCCGACCGTTCGCGGTGTGGCGATGAACCCGGTTGACCACCCGCACGGTGGTGGTGAGGGCAAGACCTCCGGTGGTCGCCACCCGGTCTCCCCGTGGGGTCAGAAGGAAGGTCGTACTCGTTCGCCCAAGAAGGCGTCGAACAAGTACATCGTCCGCCGCCGCAAGACGAACAAGAAGCGCTAGGAGCGGGTTTAGATGCCGCGCAGTCTCAAGAAGGGGCCCTTCGTCGACGACCACCTGATCAAGAAGGTGGACGCCCAGAACGAAGCCGGCACCAAGAACGTCATCAAGACCTGGTCCCGTCGCTCCATGATCGTGCCGGCCATGCTCGGCCACACGCTCGCGGTGCACAACGGCAAGACCCACATCCCGGTGTTCGTCACCGAGTCGATGGTCGGTCACAAGCTCGGCGAGTTCTCGCCGACTCGTACCTTCCGGGGTCACGTCAAGGAAGACCGGAAGTCGAAGCGCCGCTAGTAGCGGATCGCACTTCAGACACGTAAGTAACTGAGAGGGACAACCATGGAAGCCAGGGCCCAGGCGCGGTACATCCGCGTCACGCCCATGAAGGCCCGCCGCGTGGTGGACCTGATCCGTGGCATGGATGCCACGGAGGCTCAGGCTGTTCTGCGATTCGCTCCGCAGGCAGCCTCCGTGCCGGTCGGCAAGGTGCTCGACAGCGCCATCGCCAACGCCGCGCACAACTACGACCACACCGACGCCGACAGCCTCTTCATCTCCGAGGCCTACGTCGACGAGGGCCCGACCCTGAAGCGGTTCCGTCCGCGCGCCCAGGGCCGTGCCTACCGGATCCGCAAGCGGACCAGCCACATCACCGTGGTCGTCAGCAGCAAGGAAGGAACCCGGTAATGGGCCAGAAGGTTAACCCGCATGGGTTCCGGCTCGGTGTCACCACGGACTTCAAGTCCCGGTGGTACGCCGACAAGCTGTACAAGGACTACGTCAAGGAAGACGTCGCCATCCGTCGGATGATGACGTCCGGCATGGAGCGCGCCGGCATCTCGAAGGTGGAGATCGAGCGCACCCGTGACCGCGTCCGCGTGGACATCCACACCGCGCGTCCGGGCATCGTCATCGGCCGCCGTGGCGCCGAGGCCGACCGCATCCGCGGTGACCTCGAGAAGCTCACGGGCAAGCAGGTCCAGCTGAACATCCTCGAGGTCAAGAACCCCGAGACGGACGCTCAGCTGGTTGCTCAGGCCGTCGCCGAGCAGCTCTCCTCCCGCGTCTCCTTCCGTCGCGCCATGCGTAAGAGCATGCAGTCGGCGATGAAGGCCGGCGCCAAGGGCATCAAGATCCAGTGCGGTGGCCGCCTCGGTGGCGCCGAGATGTCCCGCTCGGAGTTCTACCGCGAGGGCCGTGTGCCCCTGCACACGCTCCGCGCGAACGTGGACTACGGCTTCTTCGAGGCCAAGACGACCTTCGGCCGCATCGGTGTGAAGGTCTGGATCTACAAGGGCGATGTCAAGAACATCGCCGAGGTCCGCGCCGAGAACGCCGCGGCCCGTGCGGGTAACCGCCCGGCCCGTGGTGGCGCCGACCGTCCGGCCCGTGGTGGCCGTGGCGGCGAGCGCGGCGGTCGCGGTCGTAAGCCGCAGCAGGCTGCCGGCGCCGAGGCCCCCAAGGCCGAGGCTCCCGCCGCCGCCGCTCCGGCTGAGAGCACCGGAACGGAGGCCTGACCGACATGCTGATCCCCCGTAGGGTCAAGCACCGCAAGCAGCACCACCCGAAGCGCCGTGGTCAGGCCAAGGGCGGTACGACGGTCGCGTTCGGCGAGTACGGCATTCAGGCCCTCACGCCGGCGTACGTGACCAACCGCCAGATCGAGGCGGCCCGTATCGCCATGACCCGCCACATCAAGCGTGGCGGCAAGGTCTGGATCAACATCTACCCGGACCGCCCGCTCACGAAGAAGCCTGCCGAGACCCGCATGGGTTCCGGTAAGGGTTCGCCGGAGTGGTGGATCGCGAACGTTCACCCGGGTCGGGTGATGTTCGAGCTGTCCTACCCGAACGAGAAGATTGCGCGTGAAGCTCTGACTCGTGCGGCCCACAAGCTGCCGATGAAGTGCCGGATCGTCAAGCGCGAGGCAGGTGAAGCGTGATGTCGGCCGGTACCAAGGCGTCCGAGCTGCGCGAGCTGGGCAACGAGGAGCTGCTGAACAAGCTCCGCGAGGCCAAGGAAGAGCTGTTCAACCTCCGCTTCCAGGCGGCGACCGGTCAGCTCGAGAACCACGGTCGGCTGAAGGCCGTCCGTAAGGACATCGCGCGGATCTACACCCTGATGCGTGAGCGCGAGCTGGGCATCGAGACGGTGGAGAGCGCCTGATGAGTGAGAGCAACGTGACTGAGCAGACTGCAGAGGCCCGCGGCTTCCGCAAGACCCGTGAGGGTCTCGTCGTCAGCGACAAGATGGACAAGACCGTCGTCGTCGCTGTCGAGGACCGCGTCAAGCACGCGCTGTACGGCAAGGTCATCCGCCGTACCAACAAGCTCAAGGCGCACGACGAGCAGAACGCCGCCGGCGTCGGCGACCGTGTCCTCCTCGCGGAGACCCGGCCGCTGTCCGCCACGAAGCGGTGGCGCGTCGTCGAGATCCTCGAGAAGGCCAAGTAATTTCCTGCGGGGATCATCCCGCAGGACAGTTCCGCCAGGCTCCGGGAGCCGCTCGCTGAGCGGCTCCCGGGGAACCGGCAGACAAACAGGAGATAGACGTGATCCAGCAGGAGTCGCGACTGCGTGTCGCCGACAACACTGGTGCGAAGGAGATCCTTTGCATCCGTGTGCTCGGTGGCTCCGGTCGCCGCTACGCGGGCATCGGTGACGTCATCGTCGCCACCGTCAAGGACGCGATCCCCGGTGGCAACGTGAAGAAGGGTGACGTCGTCAAGGCGGTCATCGTTCGCACCGTCAAGGAGCGCCGCCGTCCGGACGGCTCGTACATCCGCTTCGACGAGAACGCCGCCGTCATTCTGAAGAACGACGGCGACCCTCGCGGCACCCGCATCTTCGGCCCGGTCGGGCGTGAGCTGCGCGAGAAGAAGTTCATGAAGATCATCTCGCTGGCTCCGGAGGTGCTGTAAGCATGAAGATCAAGAAGGGCGACCTGGTCCAGGTCATCACCGGCAAGGACAAGGGCAAGCAGGGCAAGGTCATTGCCGCTTACCCGCGCGACGAGCGTGTCCTGGTCGAGGGTGTCAACCGGGTCAAGAAGCACACCAAGGCCGGCCCGACCGCTCGCGGTTCCCAGGCCGGCGGCATCGTCACGACCGAGGCCCCGATCCACGTCTCCAACGTCCAGCTGGTCGTGGAGAAGGACGGCAACAAGGTCGTCACGCGTGTCGGTTACCGCTTCGACGACGAGGGCAACAAGATCCGCGTTGCCAAGCGGACGGGTGAGGACATCTGATGGCTACCACCACGACTCCGCGTCTCAAGACGAAGTACCGCGAGGAGATCGCGGGCAAGCTGCGTGAGGAGTTCTCCTACGAGAACGTCATGCAGATCCCCGGCCTCGTCAAGATCGTGGTCAACATGGGTGTGGGCGACGCCGCCCGCGACTCCAAGCTGATCGAGGGCGCCATCCGCGACCTCACCACGATCACCGGTCAGAAGCCGGCCGTCACCAAGGCCCGCAAGTCCATCGCGCAGTTCAAGCTGCGTGAGGGCCAGCCGATCGGTGCCCACGTCACGCTCCGTGGCGACCGCATGTGGGAGTTCCTGGACCGCACCCTGTCGCTCGCGCTCCCGCGCATCCGCGACTTCCGTGGTCTGTCCCCCAAGCAGTTCGACGGCCGTGGCAACTACACCTTCGGTCTCACCGAGCAGGTCATGTTCCACGAGATCGACCAGGACAAGATCGACCGTACCCGGGGCATGGACATCACCGTGGTGACCACGGCGACCAACGACGCTGAGGGCCGCGCGCTCCTTCGTCACCTCGGCTTCCCCTTCAAGGAGGCGTGAGCGAGATGGCGAAGAAGGCTCTGATTGCCAAGGCTGCTCGCAAGCCCAAGTTCGGTGTGCGTGCGTACACCCGCTGCCAGCGCTGCGGCCGTCCGCACTCCGTGTACCGCAAGTTCGGCCTGTGCCGCGTGTGCCTTCGTGAGATGGCTCACCGTGGCGAGCTGCCGGGCGTGACCAAGAGCTCCTGGTAATCCCCGCTTTTTAGGGATTCCCGAAGCTCTCGGTAAGCATCTGGGTGGTCAGGGGCCCACCCCTCCATGGCTTAGGCTGGGAGGGTTGGGCGCCCTGACGCCCGTACGACTTACTACGCCGTAGGTCCACCGCACCGCACCCGCCTCGTCTCGGATCGAGGAGAGGGATGGGCACCTGGAAACCCCGGCGAGAGAGGCCGAAGGCCAATTCATGACCATGACTGATCCGATCGCAGACATGCTTACGCGTCTGCGGAACGCGAACTCGGCATACCACGACTCCGTGACGATGCCGGCATCGAAGATCAAGTCGCACATCGCGGAGATCCTCCAGCAGGAGGGCTTCATCACGGGCTGGAAGGTCGAGGACGCCGAGGTCGGCAAGAACCTCGTCCTGGAGCTGAAGTTCGGCCCCAACCGTGAGCGCTCCATCGCGGGCATCAAGCGGATCTCCAAGCCCGGTCTCCGGGTTTACGCGAAGTCCACCAACCTGCCCAAGGTCCTCGGTGGCCTCGGCGTGGCGATCATCTCCACGTCGCACGGTCTCCTGACCGACAAGCAGGCCGGCAAGAAGGGCGTGGGTGGGGAAGTCCTCGCCTACGTCTGGTAGCGGAAAGGAATCGGAGGAAAAAGCTATGTCGCGTATTGGCAAGCTCCCCATCACGGTTCCCGCCGGCGTGGACGTCACCATCGACGGCCGCACGGTCTCGGTCAAGGGCCCCAAGGGCTCGCTGACCCACACCGTCGCTGCGCCGATCGAGATCGCTAAGGGTGAGGACGGCGTTCTGAACGTCACCCGCCCGAACGACGAGCGTCAGAACAAGGCCCTGCACGGCCTGTCCCGCACGCTGGTGGCGAACATGATCACCGGCGTGACCGAGGGTTACGTGAAGAAGCTCGAGATCAGCGGTGTCGGTTACCGAGTGACCGCCAAGGGTTCGAACCTGGAGTTCGCTCTGGGCTACAGCCACCCGATCACCGTCGAGGCCCCCGAGGGCATCACCTTCAAGGTGGAGGCCCCCACCCGGTTCTCGGTCGAGGGCATCGACAAGCAGAAGGTCGGCGAGGTTGCGGCCAACATCCGCAAGCTGCGCAAGCCCGACCCGTACAAGGCCAAGGGCGTCAAGTACGAGGGCGAAGTCATCCGCCGCAAGGTCGGAAAGGCGGGTAAGTAAGCCATGGCATACGGACAGAAGATCCTCAAGGGCGACGCCTACAAGCGCGCCGCGATCAAGCGCCGTCACATCCGTATCCGTAAGAACATCTCGGGTACGGCTGAGCGTCCGCGTCTCGTAGTCACGCGCTCGAACCGCCACATCGTGGCCCAGGTCATCGACGACATCAAGGGTCACACCCTGGCGTCGGCGTCGACCCTGGACACCTCGATCCGCGGCAACGAGGGCGACAAGTCCGCGCAGGCCAAGTCGGTCGGCGCCCTGGTCGCCGAGCGCGCCAAGGCCGCCGGTGTCGAGGCTGTCGTATTCGACCGTGGTGGCAACCAGTACGCCGGGCGCATCGCCGCCCTGGCGGACGCCGCCCGCGAAGCCGGGCTCAAGTTCTGAGCCGCTCGTAGCTAGCGGAAAGAGAGAGGTAATCCAATGGCTGGACCCCAGCGCCGCGGAAGCGGTGCCGGTGGCGGCGAGCGGCGGGACCGTAAGGGTCGTGACGGTGGCGCTGCTGCCGCCGAGAAGACCGCTTACGTTGAGCGTGTCGTCGCGATCAACCGTGTCGCCAAGGTTGTGAAGGGTGGTCGTCGCTTCAGCTTCACCGCGCTGGTCGTGGTGGGCGACGGTGACGGCACCGTGGGTGTCGGTTACGGCAAGGCCAAGGAGGTGCCGGCCGCCATCGCCAAGGGTGTTGAGGAGGCCAAGAAGCACTTCTTCAAGGTCCCCCGTATCCAGGGCACCATCCCGCACCCCATCCAGGGTGAGAAGGCTGCCGGCGTCGTTCTGCTCAAGCCCGCGTCCCCCGGTACCGGTGTTATCGCCGGTGGCCCGGTGCGTGCCGTGCTCGAGTGCGCCGGTATCCACGACGTGCTGTCGAAGTCGCTCGGCTCCGACAACGCCATCAACATCGTGCACGCGACCGTGGAGGCCCTGAAGGGTCTGCAGCGTCCCGAGGAGATCGCGGCCCGCCGTGGTCTGCCCCTCGAGGACGTCGCTCCCGCGGCTCTTCTCCGTGCGCGTGCCGGGGCGGGTGCGTAATCATGGCGCAGCTCAAGATTACGCAGGTCAAGTCCTACATCGGCAGCAAGCAGAACCACCGTGACACCCTGCGTTCCCTTGGTCTCAAGGGCATCAACACGCAGGTCGTCAAGGAGGACCGCCCCGAGTTCCGCGGCATGGTGCACACCGTCCGCCACCTCGTGACGGTCGAGGAGGTCGACTGATCATGGCGGAGAACAACCCGCTCAAGATCCACAACCTCCGTCCCGCCCCGGGCGCCAAGACCGCCAAGACCCGTGTGGGTCGTGGTGAGGCGTCGAAGGGTAAGACGGCCGGTCGTGGTACCAAGGGCACGAAGGCCCGCTACCAGGTTCCGGAGCGCTTCGAGGGTGGGCAGATGCCCCTCCACATGCGTCTTCCGAAGCTGAAGGGCTTCAAGAACCCGTTCAAGACCGAGTTCCAGGTCGTGAACCTCGACAAGCTGGCCGCGCTCTACCCCGAGGGTGGCGAGGTCACGGTCGAGGGTCTGGTGGCCAAGGGCGCCGTTCGCAAGAACAGCCTCGTCAAGGTCCTCGGCCAGGGCGAGATCTCCGTGGCGCTGCAGGTGACGGTCGACGCCGTCTCCGGCTCCGCCAAGGAGAAGATCACCGCCGCCGGCGGCACCGTCACCGAGCTCGTCTGAACACCACAGGCGTCTCGATGACTTGAGCGATCCCGACCGGGGATACCCCACAAATGGGGTATCCCCGGTTGGTCGTTCCTAGGGTGGCAGTTGCGCCGGTAAGGTGGCCTGCACTGCCAACTTTCACAGGGTGCTTCACGTGGGGCACTCTGAGCGGCAGCTGGCCGTTACGTATTCGTCTTTATCCGTCGAACCTCAAGACCGTCACCTCTGACGCAGTAGCGCGGGGGTCGCAGGAGGCACCGTGCTCACCGCGTTCGCCCGGGCGTTCAAGACGCCCGACCTGCGCAAGAAGCTGCTCTTCACGCTGGGCATCATCGTGGTGTACCGGGTTGGTACCCACATCCCGATTCCGGGCATCGACTACAAGTCCGTTCAGCAGTGCGTCGACGAGGCGTCCGCAAACACGGGTCCTCTTGGGCTGATCAACATGTTCAGCGGCGGAGCGCTGCTGCAGATCACCATCTTCGCGCTCGGGATCATGCCGTACATCACGGCGAGCATCATCCTGCAGCTACTGACCGTCGTGATCCCGCGCCTGGAAGCCCTCAAGAAGGAGGGCTCGGCCGGTACGGCGAAGATCACGCAGTACACCCGCTACCTGACCGTGGCGCTCGCCATTCTGCAGGGCACCGGCCTCGTCGCCACCGCCCGCAGCGGCGCTCTGTTCCAGGGCTGCACCGCCGCGTCGGGAATCGTCCCGGACCGCTCGATCTTTGCCACCGTCGTCATGGTCATCACCATGACCGCCGGTACGGCCGTCGTCATGTGGCTCGGTGAGCTCATCACCGACCGCGGCATCGGCAACGGCATGTCGATCCTGATGTTCATCTCGATCGCCGCGACCTTCCCGGCCGCGCTGTGGTCCATCAAGAAGTCCGGCACGCTGGCCGACGGCTGGATCGAGTTCGGCACTGTCATCATCGTCGGCCTGGTCATGGTCGGCCTGGTGGTCTTCGTCGAGCAGGCCCAGCGCCGTATTCCGGTGCAGTACGCGAAGCGGATGATCGGCCGCCGCGCCTACGGCGGTACGTCCACGTACATCCCGCTGAAGGTGAACCAGGCGGGTGTGATTCCCGTCATCTTCGCGTCGTCGCTGCTCTACATCCCGGCCCTCATCGCGCAGTTCTCGAGTGGCACCTCGGGCTGGAAAACCTGGATCGAGCAGAACCTCGTCAAGGGTGATCACCCGATTTACATCACTTTGTACTTCCTGCTGATCGTGTTCTTTGCCTTCTTCTACGTGGCTATCTCGTTCAACCCCGAGGAAGTCGCCGACAACATGAAGAAGTATGGTGGCTTCATCCCGGGCATCCGGGCTGGCCGACCGACCGCTGAGTACCTCTCGTACGTACTCAACCGGATCACCTGGCCGGGTTCGCTGTACTTGGGCCTGATCGCTCTCGTCCCGACAATTGCGTTGGCTGGTTTCGGGGCAAACCAGAACTTCCCGTTCGGCGGTACCAGCATCCTGATCATCGTGGGTGTGGGTCTCGAGACCGTGAAGCAGATCGAGAGTCAGCTCCAGCAGCGCAATTACGAAGGGTTCCTCCGCTGATGCGAATCGTCCTCGTCGGGCCGCCTGGCGCCGGAAAGGGAACGCAGGCCACGCGCCTTGCCGAGAAGCTGCGTGTCCCGCACATCTCCACGGGCGACCTGTTCCGCGCCAACATCAGCCAGCAGACGGACCTGGGCAAACTCGCGAAGTCCTACATGGACGCCGGCAACCTCGTCCCCGACGAGGTCACCATCGCGATGGCGAAGGACCGTATGGAGCAGCCGGACGCCGTGAACGGCTTCCTGCTGGACGGCTTCCCGCGGAACGTCTCGCAGGCCGAGGCGCTGGACGAACTGCTCACCACCGAGGGCATCAAGCTGGACGCGGTGCTGGACCTGGAGGCCCCCGAGGAGGAGGTCGTCCAGCGGATCGCCGGCCGGCGAATCTGCCGTAACGACTCCTCGCACGTCTTCCACGTGACGTACAAGAAGCCGGCCGAGGAGGGCGTCTGCGACGTCTGCGGTGGCGAGCTGTACCAGCGTGACGACGACTCCGAGGACACGGTCCGCACCCGGCTCGAGGTCTACCACACGCAGACCGAGCCGATCATCGACTACTACAAGTCGCAGGGTCTGGTCGTCACGATCGAGGCCATGGGCCCGGTGGACGAGGTCACCACTCGTGCGCTGGCCGCGCTGAAGCGTGAGGGCGACGACCAGTAGTCGTCGTTCCTGGTACGGCCGTGGAGTCCCGAGGGACTGCACGGCCGTACTGTTGTGCAGGTAACCCGAACCGGTCGAGTGACGGAGAGCGCAGGACCCCCATGGTGCAGATCAAGAGCCCCGAGCAGATCGCAAAGATGCGTGCGGCGGGGCTGGTCGTCGCCGCCATCCACGCGGCCACGCGTGAGGCCGCCGTGCCGGGGGCGTCCACGAAGGATCTGGACGACGTCGCGCGCAAGGTGCTCGCCGAGCACGGGGCGAAGTCGAACTTCCTGGGGTACGGCGGCTTCCCGGCGACGATCTGCACCTCCGTGAACGAGGTCGTGGTCCACGGCATCCCGTCCGAGGACGTCGTCCTCAAGGACGGCGACATCATCTCCGTCGACTGCGGCGCGATCATCGACGGCTGGCACGGTGACGCCGCCTACACGGCCTTCGTGGGCTCCGGTCACGCTCCGGAGCTGATCGAGCTCTCCCGGGTCACGGAAGAGTCCATGTGGGCCGGTATCGCGGCCATGAAGCAGGGCAACCGCCTGGTGGACGTCTCCCGGGCCATCGAGACGTACATCCGCCGGCAGCCGAAGCCGGGCGGCGGCAAGTACGGCATCGTCGAGGACTACGGCGGCCACGGCATCGGCACCGAGATGCACATGGACCCCCATCTGCTGAACTACGTCGACCGGCGGCGGGGCAAGGGCCCGAAGCTGGTCCCCGGGTTCTGCCTCGCGATCGAGCCGATGGTGTCCCTGGGCACCCCCCGGACCGAGGTGCTCTCCGACGACTGGACGGTCATCACGACCGACGGGACGTGGTCCTCGCACTGGGAGCACTCCGTCGCGCTGACCGTGGACGGTCCGCTGGTGCTGACGGCTCCCGACGGGGGTAAGGCGAAGCTCGCGGAGTACGGCATCACGGCCGCTCCCGACCCGCTGGCCTGAGCGGTGTCGTGCTTAAGGATCTCCCCGTCGGGGCATCCTTCCTCGATTCGTCTTTCCGGGTGTGCTGACGTAGACTGACTCGTCGGCTCTCGTGCACCCGCATGTCCGCATGCCCCGCAAGGGAAAAGCGTGGGAGTCGATCAAGGTAGTCGATTCGAAGGGCGAAGCGTGGCCAAGAAGCAAGGTGCCATCGAGATCGAGGGCACTGTCGTCGAGTCTCTTCCGAACGCCATGTTCAAGGTCGAGCTCCAGAACGGCCACCAGGTCCTGGCACACATCAGCGGCAAGATGCGTATGCACTACATCCGCATCCTCCCTGACGACCGGGTCGTGGTGGAGCTGTCTCCGTACGACCTGACGCGTGGCCGGATCGTCTACCGGTACAAGTAGATCCCTCTGACTCGGAGAACCTCAATCCCATGAAGGTCAAGCCGAGCGTCAAGAAGATCTGCGACAAGTGCAGGGTGATCCGCCGTCACGGTCGGGTCATGGTCATCTGCGAGAACCCGCGCCACAAGCAGCGCCAGGGCTGATCGCCGACCTTTCCTCTGCATCCGCAGATTTTCGCGCGACGCGAGCTGAATTTGTTCATACGCAGGACCCAGGCGGCGTACGTCCGTCTGACACCCCCGGTTCGGAGGCTGGGGACCCAGTTCGTACCTGGTACGGCGGCTGGGAGTCGGTTCTGCGGCAGACCTCCGAAGATCACCAGGAGCCATTGAATGGCACGCGTTTCCGGTGTTGACATCCCGCGCGAAAAGCGCGTGGAGGTCGCCCTGACCTACGTGTTCGGCATCGGCCGGACGCTCTCCCAGCAGACGCTGGCCGAGACCGGCATCGACCCGAACACCCGCGTTCGCGACCTCTCCGAGGAGCAGCTCGTCGCGATTCGTGAGTACGTCGACAACAACATCAAGACCGAGGGTGACCTCCGTCGCGAGATCCAGGCCGACATCCGCCGCAAGGTCGAGATCGGCTGCTACCAGGGTCTCCGTCACCGTCGTGGTCTGCCCGTCCGCGGTCAGCGCACCAGCACGAACGCTCGTACCCGCAAGGGCCCGCGTCGCGCCATCGCCGGCAAGAAGAAGCCGGGCAAGAAGTAGTCCACAGCGGACTTCGCAGTCCAGCGGTCTTCGCTGTAGGACCGACCACCTCCCGTAGGAGTACAGATGCCCCCCAAGGGTCGTCAGGGCGCTGCCAAGAAGGTGCGCCGCAAGGAAAAGAAGAACGTCGCTCACGGGCACGCCCACATCAAGAGCACGTTCAACAACACGATCGTCTCGATCACGGACCCCTCGGGCAACGTGATCTCCTGGGCCTCCGCCGGCCACGTCGGCTTCAAGGGCTCGCGCAAGTCCACCCCCTTCGCCGCGCAGATGGCCGCCGAGTCGGCCGCCCGCCGCGCGCAGGAGCACGGCATGCGCAAGGTTGACGTGTTCGTCAAGGGCCCGGGTTCGGGTCGCGAGACGGCCATCCGTTCGCTGCAGGCGACCGGTCTCGAGGTCGGCTCCATCCAGGACGTCACGCCCACCCCGCACAACGGCTGCCGTCCGCCGAAGCGTCGTCGCGTCTGACCTCGCTTCACTCGGGCTTCTCGGGCGGTACGGCTCTGCAAGGGTCGTATCGCCCGTACCCTTGTAATACCTGTGCAGTACCTCAGGGCATCAAATAGTGGGTGCCCCTGAACTGAAGGAATCACATGCTGATCGCTCAGCGTCCCTCGTTGACCGAAGAGGTCGTCGACGAGTTCCGCTCCCGGTTCGTGATCGAGCCGCTGGAGCCGGGCTTCGGTTACACCCTCGGCAACTCCCTCCGTCGTACCCTCCTCTCCTCGATCCCGGGTGCCGCCGTCACCTCGATCCGGATCGACGGCGTGCTGCACGAGTTCACCACCGTGCCGGGCGTCAAGGAGGACGTCACCGACCTGATCCTCAACATCAAGCAGCTGGTCGTCTCCTCGGAGCACGACGAGCCGGTCGTGATGTACCTGCGCAAGCAGGGCCCGGGTCTGGTCACCGCCGCCGACATCGCGCCCCCGGCCGGTGTCGAGGTGCACAACCCCGACCTCGTCCTCGCCACGCTCAACGGCAAGGGCAAGCTGGAGATGGAGCTCACGGTCGAGCGTGGCCGTGGTTACGTCTCCGCCGTCCAGAACAAGCAGGTGGGCCAGGAGATCGGCCGTATCCCGGTCGACTCCATCTACTCGCCGGTTCTGAAGGTCACGTACAAGGTCGAGGCGACTCGTGTCGAGCAGCGCACCGACTTCGACAAGCTGATCGTCGACGTCGAGACCAAGCAGGCCATGCGTCCCCGCGACGCCATGGCGTCGGCCGGTAAGACCCTGGTCGAGCTGTTCGGTCTGGCCCGCGAGCTCAACATCGACGCCGAGGGCATCGACATGGGTCCGTCCCCGACGGACGCCGCCCTCGCCGCTGACCTGGCGCTGCCGATCGAGGAGCTGGAGCTCACCGTTCGGTCGTACAACTGCCTCAAGCGTGAGGGCATCCACTCCGTGGGTGAGCTCGTCGCCCGCTCCGAGGCCGACCTGCTCGACATCCGCAACTTCGGTGCGAAGTCGATCGACGAGGTCAAGGCGAAGCTGGCGGGTATGGGCCTGGCGCTCAAGGACTCGCCTCCCGGGTTCGACCCCACCGCTGCGGCGGACGCGTTCGGCGCGGACGACGACGCGGACGCGGGCTTCGTGGAGACCGAGCAGTACTAAGAGCTCGGGCCATGCGGTTCGATCTTGGGTGCGGGTGCGCTGTGCTTGATCGCGCAGTTCCCCGCGCCCCTTCCGAGCGGGCCCCTTCGGGGCCCTGCTCGGATCTCCGACGGGCAACCGCTCGCTCGGATACTGACCCCGGTACCTAGTACGGCCGGGGCAGACATACAGGAGAAACACCATGCCGAAGCCCACCAAGGGTGCCCGTCTGGGCGGCAGCGCCGCGCACGAGAAGCTGCTCCTCGCGAACCTGGCGAAGAGCCTCTTCGAGCACGGCCGCATCACCACCACCGAGGCGAAGGCCCGCCGTCTGCGGCCCTACGCCGAGCGTCTGGTCACCAAGGCGAAGAAGGGCGACCTTCACAACCGCCGCCAGGTGCTCCAGGTCATCACGGACAAGAGCATCGTCCACACGCTCTTCACCGAGATCGGCCCGCGGTACGAGAACCGTCCGGGTGGCTACACCCGTATCACCAAGATCGGTAACCGTCGTGGCGACAACGCGCCCATGGCTGTCATCGAGCTGGTCGAGGCGCTGACGGTCGCGCAGGAGGCCACCGGCGAGGCCGAGGCCGCCACCAAGCGTGCGGTCAAGGAAGACGCCCTGAAGAAGGACGAGGCTGTCGAGGCCAAGTCCGAGGACGTCGTCGAGGACGCCGCTGAGGCTCCCGCCGAGGAGTCGAAGGACGCGTAAGCGTTCCGAAGCGGGCCCGTTCCTTTTCTGGAGCGGGCCCGCTTTCGTGTTCCTGAGAGGATCTCCCTGTGAGTGAAGAAGCAGCGCCCGGGTTCGTACGTGTCCGTCTCGACCTCTCCTACGACGGGACCGACTTCCGTGGGTGGGCCAAGCAGGCCGGTGGGCAGCGGACCGTGCAGGCGGAGATCGAGGATGCGCTGCGGACGGTGACGCGGTCGGGGGAGACGACGTATGAGCTGACTGTGGCGGGGAGGACTGACGCCGGGGTGCACGCCCGGGGGCAGGTGGCCCATGTCGATCTGCCGGAGGCGCTGTGGGCGGAGCACCGGGAGAAGCTGCTGAAGCGGCTTGCCGGTCGGCTTCCCAAGGATGTGCGGGTGTGGGCGCTCACGGAGGCGGCCGAGGGGTTCAACGCCCGGTTCGCGGCGCTGTGGCGGCGGTATGTGTACCGGGTCGGGGACCGGCCCGGGGGTGTGGATCCGCTGCTGCGCAACCATGTGCTCTGGCACGACTGGGAGCTGGATGTCGATGTCATGGACGCGGCCGCGAAGTCGCTGGTCGGGGAGCATGACTTCGCCGCCTACGCGAAGAAGCGCGAGGGGGCCTCGACCGTGCGGGAGATCTTCGACTTCGGGGTGCGGCGGACCGAGGGCGGGGTCGTCGAGATCGAGGTCCGGGCCGACGCCTTCTGCCACAACCAGGTGCGGTCCATGGTGGGTGCGCTGCTGTTCGTGGGGGACGGGCACCGGGGTGTGGAGTGGCCGCGGAAGGTGCTGGACGCCGGGGTCAGGGACAGTGCCGTGCACGTCGTACGGCCGCATGGGCTGACGCTGGAGGAGGTCGCCTATCCGGCGGACGGGCTGCTTGCCGAGCGGCAGCGGCAGGCTCGGCGGGTGCGGGGGCAGGTGCACTAGCAGGAGACAGGGGCTCCGCGGTGGGTATCGCGGAGCCCCCTCTCGTTCGGGCGAGGTCAGTCGTTCGTGCGGGAGCGGGTGCGCAGGCGCGTGGCGGCCCAGCCGAGCGCGGTGAGGGCCGCGGCCACCCCGGCGAGGGTGCCGATGCCCGCGGCGCCGGTCAGGGCCAGGGACCCCGAGTCGCCCTGCGCGCCCGTACCACTGTCCGTGTCCGAGCCGCCCGTGGCCGTGTCCGAGGTGCCGGAGGGGCTCGGCGAGGGGGAGGAGGTCGCCTCTTCCTCTGTGACCTCCAGGGTGAAGCGGGCCGTGGCCTCGCCGACCGTCGCCACGACGGTGTATGTGCCCTCTTCCGTGCCGGCCGTGAGTTCGGGGGCCGAGGCCTCGCCCCTTGCGTTCGTGGTGACGAACGCCGTGCGCTTGTCACCCTCGAACACCGGGGCGCCCTCGGTGTCGTCCTCCACCCTGAACTCGACCGGGGTGTCGGCCACCGGGACGCCGGGCTTGGCCACCTTGACGCCGAGCGGGTCGGCGAAGGCCTCGCCCGGCTTGGCCCGCTGCTCGTCGCCGCCGGTGATCTCGATCGAGTAGATGCCCTGCTTGACGTGGGCGGTGAACGTCGTCGAGGTGTCGCCGGAGGTGGCCCGGACCGCGAAGTCGCCCTCGGTCTCGCCGGTGATGACGCCGGGGGACTGGGCGCGTCCCTGGGCGTCCGTGTACACCTCGGTCGGGAAGTCCTCCCACTTCACCCCGAGGCCGTCCGGATCCTCCAGGGTGAAGGTCACCTTCTGGTCGGGAAGCGGCTCGCCGTTCCTGTCGCGGGCCACGACCACCATGGGGTCGGAGACATCGACGGGGAGGACGGTCTGGTCGTCCCCGGACTCCCGGGTCAGCTCGGACACCACGGGGGTGCCCTTGGGGTCCTTCCACTGCAGGACCACGCGGCCGTCGCCGCCGCCCTCGTTCCAGCCGCCCTGGCCGATGCCGGCCAGATCCGGCGTCTGGTCGTCGATCGGGTTGTGCACCCAGAACGGATCGTCCTCGGCCGCCGGATCGGAGGTGATGCTGCTCAGCATGCGTACGTCGGAGGTGCGCTCGGGGTCGGCGTAGCTGGAACCGCCGCCGCCACTGCCGGAGTCACCCGCCGCGGTCCTGCCCGCGCCGCCGCCACCGCCGGCGTAGCCCGCGCCGCCGCCACCCGCCGTGGCGCCGCCGTCACCACCGGCGCCCCCCTGTGTGTGATCGGCGCCGGGCTTGCCGCCCTCGCCGCCGGCCGCACCGCCCTGGCCGCCCTTCGCGCCCATGCCGCCGAGGTCCTTCTCGGTGGCGTCGTAGCCGTCCTGGGTGCCGCCGCTTCCGGCGCGGCCCACGCCCCTGACGCCATGACCGCCGCCCCCGCCGCCGGCGGCGATGAACAGGGCGGAACCGTCGGCGGCGCGGACCGCGGTGCTCGCGCCGCCCCGTCCGCCCCAGCTGCCCTCGCCCGCCTTGCCGCCGAGCGCGTCGCCGAAGAGCTTGCCGCCGACGCGCCAGCCGCCCACGTTCACGGTCAGGTGCTCACCAGGGGTGACGTCGAGCGAGCCCGCCACATAGGCCGCGTTGCCCCCGCCGGCGAACGCGTTGCCGTCGCCGCCCATGCCCCAGCCGCGGAAGTCCAGCTCCGCCACCCCGGCGGGTACCTGGAAGTCCACGGCGGCACCGGAGTGGTCGAAGATCCGGCAGTGGGTGAAGCCTTCCGTCGGCCGGCAGGGCTCGGTCGCCGCGGCGGCCGGGGAGGCTCCGCCCACTCCGAGTCCCGCCACGAGCAGTGCGGCCGCTCCAACGGCTCTGTTCATGAAAACCCCTCCAGTGCCCTGCATGCGAAAGCCCCCCCCCGGGCTTGTGAAGTCGGGCGGAATGTGAGAATCACCGATCTCACCCGGCCCGTGAAGATTTTGCTGTCACAATAGTCACATTGAACACGCAAAAAGTGAACTAATGCCTGAGGCAGGGGACTTGAGACGTCCTCAATTCGTATGCGGTGGAAGTGAGGAGAACCTTTGAGAGGCAGCAAGGATTCCGTTTCGGTGGGCCGCCGCTCCGCGTTGCGCCTGGCCGGGTTGGGCGGACTGGCGACGGCCGGCGCGCTGGGCATGCCCGCCACCGCGAGCGCTGCCCCGGCGGACGGGCTGGGGATACCGCCGTATGCTCCGACCGGACGGCGGCCGCGCTATCGCCGGGCGACCTGGAGCCAGCAGTTCCAGTCGGGACACGGCTGGACGGCCGGCGGTGCGGGCACCGCTTCGTCGGCGGAGGACACCGGGGTGTTCACCCGCGGCGACCGCTCGATACGCGTCACCACCGCGGGCAGCGGTGTCCAGTCGTACGTTCGCAAGACCGGCATGGGTGCCCTGGACCTCACCGGCAAGATGATCCGGCTCATCTTCCGGGTGGCGGACGTCACCCATCTCAGCAGGATCGCCTTCTACCTGGGAACCGGGGGGCTGGCGAACAGCTTCAGCTGGCGGGTGCACACCCACTCGGCGACCGGCACCAACTACGTCCAGTCCGGGGAATGGGTCACCGTCCATCTGGAGTGGGCCGACGTCACCTCCGCGTCCGGGACGTACACGCTGTCCGCGCAGGGGCAGCCCTCTGTGCGGTCGGGATTCACCGACATGTCGTTCGCGGTCTACGACGACGCGGGCGCCGCGGTCACCTACCATCTGCAGGCGATCGAGCTCGTGCCCGACACCACCTCGGTCTTCCCCCAGGGCGTCGTGTCGCTGACCTTCGACGACTCGCACACCTCCGTCCACGACCTCGCCCGCCCGGTCATGGATCCGCACGGAATGCCGGGCACCGTTTACAACATCGCCGATGCGATAGGCACCGGTTCCTTCCTGAACATCGCGAAGATGCGCTCTCTCCAGGACTCCTCCGGCTGGGAGATGGCGGGGCACTCGTATGCCAACGCGGTGCATACGGCGAGTTATCCCAAGCTCACCGCGCAGCAGGTCGACGACGATTTCCGCAAGCTCCGGGAATGGCTCGTCGGCAACGGATTCACCAGCGAGCACTTCGCCTATCCGCACGGTGCTTTTCAGAAGACCACGGACGGGGTGCCGGTCGATCTTCTGGCCGCCCGCCACTTCAGTACGGCCCGCTCGATCATTTCCGAGACGATCGAGAGTTTCGCCCCGGCCATGCCCTATCGGCTCAAGGCGTTGACCGGCATCAATGACGGATCCGGTGTCGGGGGCACGACCCTGGCCAAGGTGATCGGCGCGGGCGGAGCGCTCGACCGTTGTGCCCGCAGCGGTGACTGGCTCATCCTCTGTCTGCACCGGATCGTGGAAGGCACGCCGACACAGAGCACCGAGCTCAGCCGGGCGGGCCTCGCTCAGCTGACGGCGGAGATCGAGAAGCGGGGCATCACCGTGCTCACCGTCCAGGAGGCGATGGCGTACTACGCCTGACCGGCGGACGGCGGACGGCGGACGGCGGACGGCGGACGGCGGCGGCGAAGCGGGTGGGGTACCGGGTCACGGGGACGCGGCTCCCCGCCCGCTTCGCGTGACGGTCAGCGCTGCTCGCCGAACCAGCCGTCCTGGCCCTGGCCTTGTCCCTGCCCCTGGCCCTGCCACTGGGGGTCTTCCTGCGGCTGCCCAGAGTGGTGCGTCTCGTTCTGCTGAGCCCAGTGCTGGTGCTGGTGGGGGTGGGGAGCCTGCGGCTGCTGCGGGATGTGTGGGATGTACGGCTGCTGACCGTGCCCTTGTCCCTGTCCTTGTCCCTGCCCGTGCCCCTGTCCCTGGCTTTGGTCGTGCCCGTGCCACTGGCCGTACGTCTGCGCGGGCTGCTGGTGCTGGTACATGGGCTGCTGCTGGTAGCTGCCCTGGACCTGGCCGTACGGTCCTGGACCCTGGGGCGGCACCGGCTGCATCTGGTGGTGCATCTGGGGTTGGGGCTGCTGCGGCTGCTGGTGCTGCTGGGTCACCCCGTTCCACGCCACCGCCTGCTGGGGCGCGTTCCGGCCCATGTTCCGCAGCTCGCCCTGGGTGTGGCCGGTGTAGTCCTGGGCCATGCCGTTGGGGTTGCGCGGGGAGGCGTGGGGGGCCGTGCGGGCCAGGGCGATGCCCTCCAGGCGCATCATCTCGATGGTCGAGGAGACCTGCTGGGACGAGTACTCGTCCTCTTCCTCGTAGACCGCGGAGACGTCCTGCTCATGGTCACCGGCGACCGACACCTCGACACCGCCCTGGCGGGTGCCCCAGCTGCCCTTGTGCAGGGTGAGCAGGGCGTAGAACCGCAGCGGGGTCAGCAGGAGCAGCTGGATGACGCCGTACAGCGGAGCCAGCAGGAACATGCCGAACCGCTTGACGATGCCCATGCCGCGGCGTGGGAAGTCGAGGTAGCGGACGTTGCGCAGGTACCCCATGAGGACCATGAAGACCAGGTAGTCGCCGATGTGGTTGACGAACCGCTCGGGGTGCATGGCAGGCAGGATGACCATCGAGTAGAACATCGCGGAGCCGAAGATCAGCCACAGGGCGAGTTCCATGCAGGTCAGCCAGAAGGCGGGCCGGTACTTCTTCTGGTGCGTGAAGGCCCACAGGGACTCACGGAAGAAGGACTTGTTCCAGCGCACCTGCTGGCGCAGGAAGTGCGGGAGCTTCTCCGGGACGGCGGTGTAGCCGACGGCGGTCTCCTGGAAGACGACCTGGCCCTCCATCAGGCAGTAGTTCGTCATCCGGCGGTCGTCGCCGAAGACGGCGGGTTTGCCGAGGAACTGCTGGTTGAGGAAGTCCGGCAGGTACTTGCGCACCAGGGTGCCGCGGTACACCGAGAGCGCGCCGCAGCAGCACAGCACCGACTTCAGCCGGGAGTACGCGGCGCGTTCGAAGAGGAACGAGTTGCCGTACCGCAGGTCCTGGAGGCGGGTGAAGATGTTGCTGTCGTGGTTGAGCGCCAGCACCATGCCCGTGGACGCCATGATCTTCGGGTCGGCCATGGGCAGCAGCAGCTCGCGGACCGTGTCCCTGGAGAGGATCGTGTCGGAGTCGACGCACAGGAACAGGTCGGTGTAGGGGGCGGCCTCGAAACCGAGGGCGAGGGCCTCGCGCTTGCCCTTGTTCTCCGGCTGGATGCTGACCGTGTACTTCACGCCCCGCGCCTCGAACTCCTTGCGGAGCTTCTTGGCGGCCTTGATGCCGGCCTGGTCGGCGCTGCAGTCGTCGATGATGTGGATCTCGTTGGGGAGCCGGCTCTGCGCCAGGAGGCTGCGCATGCCCTGCTCGAACATCACCGGGTCCTCGTTGTAGATCGGGATGACCGCGGTGACCCAGGAGTTGTCGAGGAGCAGCAGCTCCTCGCGGTCCGCCTTGGCGGGCCGGTAGAACAGCGCACCGAACATCTTCAGGGCGAGCAGTCCCAGCGCGCCGAACGAGTACAGATGGAGCGAGCTCGGGTCCAGCTTGGTGACGATCACGGCGGCGATGGCGAGGAAGACGAAGTACGAGACCTTCAGATGCCTTCGGCGCCGATGTCGACGGCGGCCGTCGGAGTCGACGGCGCCCGGTATGTAGCTGTCCTCACTCACAGCTTGACCACCTGGGGGTGGTCGGCCGACTTGCCCCGGGTGTCGAACAGCAGCTGGGCGTGGTCGGCCAGCCGGTCCAGGTCGAGCTCGCTGTGCTGCTGGAGGAGGATCGTCAGGTCCGCCTGCTGCGCGCCCGCGAGATAGTCCTCGACTCGGGGTACCGAGGCCCCCTCGACGGTCCAGTTCTCGACGCGGGGGTCGTAGTAGGACAGGTCGGCGCCCCGCTCGAGCAGCAGCTCGGCCACGTCCAGGGCGGGGCTCTCGCGCTGGTCGGAGATGTTCGGCTTGTAGGTCACGCCGAGCAGCAGGACGCGCGAGCCGCGGATCGGTCTGCCCCGCTCGTTGAGGAGATCGGCGGCGCGCGACACGACATGCGCGGGCATCCGCTGGTTGATCTCCTGGGCCAGCTCCACGAAGCGGAACGGTATGCCGAGCGAACGAACCTTGTACGACAGGTAGTTGGGGTCGATCGGGATGCAGTGACCGCCGACGCCGGGACCGGGGTAGAAGGGCGCGAAGCCGAACGGCTTGCTGGCGGCGCAGCGGATGGCGTCCCACAGGTCGACGTCGATCTCGCGGCAGAACATCGCCATCTCGTTGACGAGGGCGATGTTCACGTGCCGGTAGGTGTTCTCCAGCAGTTTGGCCATCTCGGCCTCACGGGTGCCCTTGGCCTCCACCACACCGCCCACGAAGCGCTCGTACAGGGCGCGGGCCGCCTTGGTGCAGTCGGGGGTGGTGCCGCCGACGACCTTGGGCGTGTTCTCCAGTCCGTAGGTCGGGTTGCCCGGGTCTATGCGCTCGGGGGAGAAGGCGAGGTGGAAGTCGACGCCCGCCTTCAGACCGCCGGCCTCCAGACGCGGGCGGACGACCTCGTCCGTGGTGCCGGGGTACGTCGTGGACTCCAGGACGACCAGGGTGCCCGGGGTGAGGTGGGCCGCGATGTCCGCGACCGCGGCGTTGACGGCGTCCAGGTTGGGCGCGCCGTGGTCGGTCAGGGGGGTCGGCACACAGATGACGACCGCTGCCGCCTCGGCGATGACCTGGGGGGAGTCCACCGCCCGGAAGCCCTGCTCGACCATCGCGCGCACATCGGCGTCGCTGATGTCGTCGACGTGCGAACGTCCCGCGTTCAGCCCCTGGACCACCGGCTCACTGCGGTCGAGGCCCACGACCCTGAGACCGGAAGCGCTTGCCGCGCGGGCAAGCGGCAGCCCGACATAGCCGAGCCCTACGATCACGAGGTCCACTGTGGAGTTTCGGTTCACGGCAATGCATCCCGCCCCCGCGCCCCCCTCGCCCCCAGTAGCTCCGATGGGAAGGCGCACATAAGAAATCGAATACCGGAGCGAGCAGGCTAACAGCGGCGTCACTCTGTCTCCATGGGTCCATCACAGTCGCGATTGTCACGTGAAGCGCGTACAACCCTTCACACGCATCGTGAGTCGGCCCTTACGACGCGTGTTGCGGTTCCCTGCAGCCCCTGGCGCGGGACGCGACGGCGAGTACTCTCTCTGCCGACCTGACCGCCGGGCGCATGCCCCGCGCCCCTGAAGGAGTCCCCGTGGCGACCTCGCGCCGTCAACCACGCCGCCGCGGCGGCATAGCCCGAGCGTTCAAGGTGCTGCTCGCGCTGGCTCTGCTCGCCGGCGCCGGAGTGGCCGCCAAGCCGGTGTGGAACCACTTCAACCCGGAGCCGCCCGAGCTCACCGTCCGTTACCGGACGGCCACCGAGTCCGCCGCCGACGCCGTCCGGCCCTGGCTCGAGGTCTTCAACACGTCCGAGAAGCCCGTGCCGCTGAGCGAGGTCACGCTGCGCTACTACTTCACGGCCGACGGGGACGCGTCCTACAACTTCAACTGTGTGGAAGCCGCCGTGGGCTGCTCGAACCTCACGGGCACCGTGACGGCCATGGACGAGCCCCACGAGGGCGCCGACCACTTCCTGGAGCTCGGCTTCACCGGGAAGGCGGGGGTGCTCGAGCCCGGCGCGAACAGCGAGGGACTGGAGATCCAGCTCTTCAGGACCGACCACAAGCCGGTGCGGCAGGACGGCGACTGGTCCTTCGACGACTCCAAGCGCACCTACCAGGACTCCGACCGCATCCCCGCCTACCGCGGCGGCGCCCTGGTGTGGGGCGAGGAACCCGGCGGCCGGAGTGCCGACGCCGCGACCGCGTCCCGGACCGCCGCCGAGCTCCCCGAAGGGGGGTTCTTCGACGACTTCGCCTACCGGGGGCCGAAGGACACCGCGCTGTTCAAGCACGGCTGGCTGGTGCGGACCAGCAAGGGCGGACCCGGTATCGACGGCACCTGGTCGGCGAAGGGCGTCTCGTTCCCCGCCGACGACGAGGCGCAGGGCGGGCAGGTGCTCAATCTGCGCGCCGCCACCGACGGCACGAAGAAGGGCACCCTTCAGTCCGCCCTCGGCACGAAGGAGGCCAAGTTCCGCACCGGCACCTATGCGGCACGCATCCACTTCACCGACAAGCCGACCTCAGGTGAGAATGGCGACCACATCAACCAGACGTTCTTCACCATCGGGGGATCGGGGAACAAGTACAGCGAGCTCGACAACGAGTACATGCCGAACGGCGGCTGGGGTGCACCGGGACCGAAGCTCGACACCACCACCTGGCGGCACGCCGAGGACGGTGACCGCGTCACCCGCAAGACCGAGAAGAGCATGGCCGGCTGGCACACCGTGCTGATCACGGTGACGAAGGACTCGGTCGCGTACAGCTTCGACGGCAAGACCCTCTACCGCAGCGGCGCGGACTACGCGCCGCGTGCCGACATGGCGATCAACTTCAACACCTGGTTCGTGGACCTGCCGTTCACCGGCGAACGGGCCTGGGACATGAAGGTCGACTGGCTCTACTACCAGGGCGGCAAGCGGCTCTCGGCCAAGGAGGCGGAGAAGGCCGCCCAGGGCTTCCAGCGCAGTGGTGTGAGCTACTTCGACACCATGCCCGCTTCCTGAGGGGAAGCGGGCGGTCCCGCACTCCGGGCGGTCAGCCCTCCTGGGCTGCCGCAGATGCCTGGGCCTCGCCTCGGCGGCGGATCTGGCGGAAGGTGAATTCGGCCAGATCGTTGCCGATGGAGGTGACCGCGGTGCTCTTCTCCGTCACGTCCTTGCCGTTGATGAAGCCGGCGGTCGTGAAATAGGCGTAGCGGCCGTAGGAATTGGTCGTGGTGCGGCAGATGGCGCCGTCGCAGAAGGGCTTGATGCCCTTTCCGGACAGGGAGGCCACGACGCTGCTGTTGTCGGCCTGGGTCTTGGCCTTGGTGGCCTGGGCCTCGGTGTCGAAGACCGCGACGCCGACCGTGACCGCGACGCCGTCCTTGATGTAGGAGACCCGCATCAGGAGGGTGCAGTCGTTGGCCGTCAGGACCTTCGGGAGGGTGCCCTTGGCCGCCGAGGCGCACTTCTTGGTCTCGGCCGTCGCGCCCTTCTTGTACAGCGTCTCGCCCATGGTCAGCTGCGTGCCGGGGAAGAGGATGGTGGCGCCGAGCGGGTCCGTGTCCTTGGTCTTGCTGGAGACGAAGTCCTTCGGGTCCAGCGGGGGCGGGGCGCTGGTCGGGGCGAAGGAGGGGGCCGTGGCGGACTGGCTGGGAATGTCCGCGGTCGCGGGGAGCGAGGATGTGGTGGACGCCTCACTGTCGCCGTTCGCCGACACGACGGCCACGGCGACGGCCGTGCCTATCGCCACGGTGGCGAGCGCGCCGCCGCCTATGAAGAGCAGCTTGCGGCGTTTGTTGCGGGTCTCCGACGCCTCGGCGAGTGCGGCCCAGTCCGGGGTCTGGCCGTCTGCGCCGCCGTTCCACGGCTGCTGGGAATTCGGTTTCCAGGGATCCCACTGGGACGGGGGTCCCCCCTGCTGCCCGTAGCTCATGGGGCGCATCTTAGACGGGGGACGGGAGGGGCTGTCGCGCGTCCTCGTTTTGACCCGTCCGGGGCCGCGCTAGTACTCTTGCGGTTTGTTATGCGTATTGGCTGGTTCGTTCTCGTACGAGTGGCCCTTACGTAGGTTCCCTGGAGCAGTTACCAGTGGGCGGCATACGGGCAGGGTCCCGGCTTCTGTCGTCCCCAGCTGCACGATCGCTTCAGTGATGCCTTGTGTCAGCACCCATCCTGAAGAAGAAGAAGGCTGAGAAGTGGGTACGTACAGCCCCAAGCCCGGCGATGTGACTCGCCAGTGGCACGTCATTGACGCTCAGGACGTCGTCCTGGGCCGTCTGGCCACCACCGCCGCGAACCTCCTCCGTGGCAAGCACAAGCCGACCTATGCCCCGCACATGGACATGGGCGACTTCGTCATCATCATCAACGCCGACAAGGTGCACCTGTCCGGCAACAAGCGGACCCAGAAGATGGCGTACCGCCACTCCGGCTACCCGGGTGGTCTGCGTTCCGTCCGCTACGACGACCTGCTCCGTGACAACCCGGAGAAGGCCGTCGAGAAGGCCGTCAAGGGCATGATCCCCAAGAACACCCTGGGCCGTCAGATGCTCTCGAAGCTGAAGGTCTACTCGGGCGACCAGCACCCGCACGCTGCCCAGCAGCCGGTGCCGTTCGAGATCACCCAGGTCGCGCAGTAGTTCCGGCCACCCCCTAAACAGAAAAGAATCTGAGGAGCATCGTGGCCGAGACCACCGCTGAGCAGCCGGTCGAAGAGACCGAGACCGAGCTTGTCGACATCGACAGCTACACCACCGAGTCGGACGTCCCCGTCGAGGGCGAGTACACCTCCGAGTCGCTCGCGTCCCGCTTCGGCGACCCGCAGCCGGCCGCCGGCCTGGGCCGTCGCAAGAACGCCATCGCCCGCGTCCGGATCGTCCCGGGCACCGGCAAGTGGAAGATCAACGGTCGCACCCTCGAGGACTACTTCCCGAACAAGGTGCACCAGCAGGAAGTCAACGAGCCCTTCAAGGTGCTCGAGCTCGAGGGCCGCTACGACGTCATCGCCCGCATCGCGGGTGGCGGTGTCTCCGGTCAGGCCGGTGCGCTCCGTCTCGGTGTCGCCCGTGCGCTGAACGAGGCCGACGTCGACAACAACCGCGGCCCGCTCAAGAAGGCCGGCTTCCTCCGCCGCGACGACCGTGCGGTCGAGCGCAAGAAGGCCGGTCTGAAGAAGGCCCGTAAGGCTCCGCAGTACAGCAAGCGTTAATCTTCGCTGCCTGTACTTCGTACTTGCGCATCAGCAGTACGTCCGAACGCCCCGGCGGCACGCCACTGTGCCGCCGGGGCGTTCGTTTATCACAGGCATAGGCGTATAACGGCACAAGACGCTCTGAGGCTTGTGCGATCGAACGATCACCTCGGGATCTTCGGGATCTTTCGAAAGCGACGCTCTATCAGGAGGACAAGTGGGACGACTCTTCGGCACGGACGGCGTGCGTGGCGTCGCCAACGCGGACCTGACCGCCGAGATGGCGCTGGGTCTGTCGGTGGCGGCGGCCCATGTGCTCGCCGAGGCGGGTTCGTTCGAGGGCCACCGGCCGACAGCGGTGGTCGGACGGGATCCGCGCGCGTCCGGGGAGTTCCTGGAAGCCGCCGTGGTCGCGGGGCTCGCCAGTGCGGGCGTCGACGTCCTGCGGGTCGGGGTGCTGCCGACGCCGGCCGTCGCGTACCTCACCGGGGCGCTCGGCGCCGACCTGGGCGTCATGCTCTCGGCCAGCCACAACGCCATGCCCGACAACGGCATCAAGTTCCTCGCCCGCGGCGGGCACAAGCTCGACGACGAGCTCGAGGACAGGATCGAGGCGGTCTACGAGGCCCACCGGCACGGGGAGCCGTGGGACCGGCCCACCGGTGCGGGTGTCGGGCGGGTGCGGGAGTATCTGGAGGGCTTCGACCAGTACGTCGCCCATCTGATCGCCGTCCTGCCGAACCGGCTCGACGGGCTGAAGATCGTCCTCGACGAGGCGCACGGCGCCGCGGCGCGGGTCTCGCCGGAGGCGTTCACCCGGGCCGGGGCCGAGGTCATCACGATCGGTGCGTCGCCGGACGGGCTCAACATCAACGAGGGGTGCGGGTCGACCCACCTCGGTCTGCTGAAGGCCGCGGTCGTCGAGCACGGGGCCGCCTTCGGCATCGCGCACGACGGGGACGCCGACCGGTGCCTCGCCGTGGACCACACCGGTGAGGAGGTCGACGGGGACCAGATCATGGCCGTACTGGCGCTGGCCATGCGGGAGCGCTCCGCGCTGCGCGCCGACACCGTGGTCGCCACCGTCATGTCCAACCTCGGGTTCAAGCTGGCGCTCGAGCGGGAGGGGCTTCAGCTGGTGCAGACCGCTGTCGGTGACCGGTATGTGCTGGAGTCGATGAAGGAGCACGGGTACGCGCTGGGCGGTGAGCAGTCCGGGCACGTCATCATCCTGGATCACGCGACCACCGGTGACGGGACGCTGACCGGGCTCATGCTGGCGGCTCGGGTCGCGGAGACCGGGCGGTCGCTGCGGGAGCTGGCCGCGGTGATGGAGCGGCTTCCTCAGGTGCTGATCAATGTGCCGGACGTGGATCGTTCCCGGGTGGGGACCTCCGCGGATCTTGCGGCCGCGGTGGCCGATGCGGAGCGGGAGCTCGGTGAGACCGGGCGGGTGTTGTTGCGGCCGTCCGGGACCGAGCCGCTGGTGCGGGTGATGGTCGAGGCGGCGGATATTGATCAGGCTCGGTCTGTGGCGGGGCGGTTGGCTGATGCGGTGAAGTCGGCGCTGGGTTAAGTCGCCGGGTCTGGGGTGGGGGGTTCTGTGCGTTGCGGGCCGCGGGTTGTCTGTGGCTGGTCGCGCCCGCGCGGCGGTAGCCGCAAATTCAGCACAGCCCCGCGCCCCTTACGGGGCGCTGCTGCTGGGGCGCCTCCAGAGCCACTTCTGGACGAGCAGGGTGAGGGTGCCCGCCAGGACGATGCCCAGCAGGTTCAGCAGGAGTTGTTCGGTGGAGCCCCAGGCCTGCTTGTACTCGTCGTAGCTGAAGGCCACCGCGGCGTTCGCCGCCGCCGGGACCGTCGTCACCGAGATGGCCACGCTCACCAGGGCACCCGACTTGGCCGAGGTCAGCGAGAGGGTGCCCGCGCAGCCGGCGAGTACGGCCACGACGAAGGAGAACCAGTCGGGGCGGTAGATGAAGTTGGTGTTGGGGCGGAGGGCGTCCAGTTGCTCGTCGCTGAAGAGGTTCACCCAGTCCATGAAGTGGCTGAAGCCGACCGTCACCGCCATCGCCACCGCGAAGCCCACCAGCAGGGCGTTCAGGGAGCGCAGGGCCAGTCCGGGGTGGCGCTGCACGATCGAGGTGCTGAACGCGGCCAGCGGCCCGAACTCCGGGCCCACCGCCATCGCGCCCACGATGAGGATCGCGTTGTCGAGGACGACACCGCAGGCGGCGATCATCGTGGCCAGCGTGAGGAAGGCGAGGTAGGTGACGGAGAGGGTCGACTCCTCGTGGGTCGCGTCCGCCAGGTGCTCCCACAGCACCGCGTCCGCGCCCTCGCCCGGCGCCTCCTCCTCGGCCTTGTCGGCGCGCTTGGACAGCGACAGGTCGATGTTCTCCACGGCGATGGAACCGGTCTCGTCCAGCTCCAACGCCCGTAGCGCGCCGATGAGTTCGTCGCCGGCCTCGCGGGCCACATCGCACATCACGACGTCCCCCGAAGGGTTGCGGGCGGCGCCCGGCATCACGACCAGGTGGGTGGTGCCGACCATCTTCTCGATCAGGCGGACCACGTCGTCGGTCCTGTCGGCCGGGGTGATCAGGCGCAGATGCAGCATGACGCCTATCTAACAGGCCCCGCCGGGGAGTTCACAGCTTGCGCAGGCGCAGCCGCTGGACCTTGTGGTCGGGGCCCTTGCGGACGACCAGGGTGGCTCGGCCGCGAGTCGGGGCGATGTTCTCGATGAGGTTGGGCCGGTTGATGGTGCGCCACTGGGTGCGGGCGTAGTCGAGGGCCTCCTCCTCCGACACCTGGGTCCACTTGCGGAAGTACGAGTCGGGGTTCTGGAAGGCCGTCTGGCGCAGCTTCTTGAAGCGGTTGAGGTACCAGCGCTCGACGTCCTCGGGGCTGGCGTCGATGTACACGCTGAAGTCGAAGTAGTCGGCGAGGCCGACGCGGGTGCGGCCGTCCTTGCCGGGGAGGGCGGGCTGCAGGACGTTCAGGCCCTCGACGATCAGGATGTCCGGGCGGCGGACCACGAGCTTCTCGTCCGGGACGATGTCGTAGATGAGGTGGGAGTAGACGGGGGCCGTCACCTCGTCCTTGCCGGCCTTGATGTCGGCGACGAAACGGGTCAGGGCCCGGCGGTCGTACGACTCCGGGAAACCCTTTCTCGACATCAGACCGCGGGCCTGGAGCTCCTTGGTGGGGAGCAGGAAGCCGTCCGTCGTCACGCGCTCGACGCGCGGGTGCTCGGGCCAGCGCGAGAGCAGGGCCTGCAGGAGCCGGGCGACGGTGGACTTGCCACCGGCGACCGAGCCCGCGACCCCTATGACGAAGGGGGTGCCGGACTGGGCGCCCTGTTCGCCGAGGAAGGTGTTCAGCGCGCCTCTGAGGCCGTCCGTGGCGCCGACGTAGAGGTTGAGGAGGCGGGAGAGCGGGAGGTAGATGTCCCGCACCTCGTCGAGGTCGATGACATCGCCCAGGCCGCGCAGCTTCTCGACCTCCTCGGCGGTGAGCGGGAGCGGCGTCTTGTCGCGCAGCGCGCTCCACTCGGAACGGGTGAGGTCGACGTAGGGAGTCGCCTCCGGCCTTGGCCGGTGGGCGCTCCGGGGCATCGAGGAGACCGGAGAGATCACAGTCCATTGTTAACGGAGTTTGAACGGGATGGCGGGTGGGGTCCGTCACGCCTCCACTACGGCTCCGGTGTGCGGCGCGGTGAGCTGCGCGGAAAGGCGCTCGTACGGCCGTGGGAATTTCCGAAATCGGGCAGGGGGAGGCGGGTTTGGGTGCTGTCCGGGTGGTTGTTTGCCCTTAGGGTGCGGCGCATGTGCGGAATCGTGGGTTATGTGGGGTCGCAGTCGGCGCTCGATGTCGTGATGGCCGGACTGAAGCGGCTGGAGTACCGGGGATACGACTCGGCGGGGGTCGCCGTGCTGGCGGACGGGGGGCTGGCGGCCGCGAAGAAGGCCGGGAAGCTCGTCAATCTGGAGAAGGAGCTCGTCGACCGGCCGCTGCCGACCGGCGGGACGGGGCTCGGGCACACCCGCTGGGCCACACATGGCGGACCGACCGACGCGAACGCGCATCCCCACCTCGACAACGCGGGACGGGTCGCGGTCGTCCACAACGGGATCATCGAGAACTTCGCGTCTCTGCGGGCCGAGCTGGCGGAGCGGGGGCATGCGCTGGCCTCCGAGACCGACACCGAGGTGGTCGCGCATCTGCTGGCCGAGGAGTTCTCGGCGTGCGCTGATCTCGCCGAGGCGATGCGGCTGGTGTGCCGGCGGCTGGAGGGGGCGTTCACGCTGGTCGCGGTGCACGCGGATGAGCCGGACGTGGTGGTGGGGGCGCGGCGGAACTCGCCGCTCGTGGTGGGTGTGGGCGAGGGGGAGGCCTTTCTGGCGTCCGATGTCGCCGCCTTCATCGCCCATACGCGATCGGCGGTCGAACTCGGCCAGGACCAGGTCGTCGAGCTGCGCCGGGACGGGGTGACCGTCACCGGGTTCGACGGACGTCCGGCGGAGGTCCGGTCGTACCACGTGGACTGGGACGCCTCGGCCGCGGAGAAGGGCGGCTACGACTACTTCATGCTCAAGGAGATCGCCGAGCAGCCGAAGGCGGTCGCCGACACCCTGCTGGGGCGGATCGACGCGGACGGTTCGCTGACGCTGGACGAGGTGCGGATCAGCGCGTCCGAGCTGCGGGAAGTGGACAAGGTGGTGATCGTCGCGTGCGGTACGGCGTTCCATGCGGGGCTCATCGCCAAGTACGCCATCGAGCACTGGACGCGGATTCCCTGCGAGGTGGAACTGGCGAGCGAGTTCCGGTACCGGGATCCGATCCTCGGGGCGCGCTCGCTGGTGATCGCCATCTCGCAGTCCGGGGAGACCATGGACACGCTGATGGCGTTGCGGCACGCGCGCGAGCAGGGGTCGAAGGTGCTGGCCATCTGCAACACGAACGGTTCGACGATCCCCCGTGAGTCGGACGCGGTGCTGTACACGCATGCCGGGCCCGAGGTGGCGGTGGCGTCGACCAAGGCGTTTCTGACGCAGCTGGTGGCCTGCTATCTGGTGGCCCTGTATCTGGGGCAGGTGCGGGGGACCAAGTGGGGGGACGAGATCTCCGCCGTCATCCGGGACCTTTCGCAGATCTCCGCGGAGGTCGAGCAGGTGCTGGAGACCATGGAGCCGGTGCGGGCGCTGGCGCGGTCGCTGGCCTCGAAGGACACCGTGCTGTTCCTCGGGCGGCACGTGGGGTATCCGGTGGCGCTGGAAGGGGCGTTGAAGCTCAAGGAGCTCGCCTACATGCATGCCGAGGGGTTTGCGGCGGGGGAGCTGAAGCACGGGCCGATCGCCCTGATCGAGGAGGATCTGCCGGTGGTGGTGGTCGTGCCGTCGCCCCGGGGGCGGTCCGTTCTGCACGACAAGATCGTGTCCAACATCCAGGAGATCCGGGCTCGGGGTGCACGGACGATCGTGATCGCGGAGGAAGGGGACGAGGCGGTGGTGCCGTACGCCGACCATCTGATCCGGATTCCGGCCACGCCTACGTTGCTGCAGCCCCTGGTGGCGACGGTGCCGTTGCAGGTGTTCGCGTGTGAGCTGGCGACGGCTCGGGGGAACGAGGTGGATCAGCCGCGGAACCTGGCCAAGTCGGTGACGGTGGAGTGAGCCGGGCGGTCGCCTCCTCGTAGGGTGCTCCGCATGAGCATCATCGGTGTCGGGATCGACGTGGCGGAGATCGAGCGGTTTGCGGCGTCGTTGGAGCGGACGCCTGGGATGGCGGCGCGGCTGTTTCTCGACAGCGAGTTGTTGTTGCCCAGCGGGGAGTGGCGGGGGATCGCCTCGCTCGCCGCCCGGTTCGCCGCCAAGGAGGCCTTGGCAAAGGCGCTGGGGGCGCCGGGCGGGCTGCAGTGGACCGATGCCGAGGTGTACGTGGAGGACAGCGGGCAGCCCCGGGTCCGGGTCACCGGCACTGTGGCGGCGCGGGCCGCTGAGCTCGGGGTGCGGGCGTGGCATGTGTCGCTGAGCCATGACGCGGGGGTGGCCTCGGCGGTGGTGATCGCTGAGGGGTGAGCTCCTCGGGTTCGTGCCGCACGGGCTTCGCGGATCGCGAAGTTCGTCACGCGTGGAGGAGACTCGGACGCATGCGTACTGCGTACAGCGTGGAGACGGTCAGGGCGGCCGAGCGGGAGCTCATGGCGCGGTTGCCGGAAGGTGCGTTGATGCAGCGGGCGGTGGCCGGGCTGGCCGCCGCCTGCGCTGACTTCCTGGGGCGGGTGTACGGCAGCCGGGTGGTGCTGCTGGTGGGGAGCGGTGACAACGGCGGGGACGCGTTGTACGCGGGGGCGCGGCTGGCCCGGCGGGGGGCGGGGGTCACGGCGGTGCTGCTCGCGCCGGAGCGGGCTCATGGCGGGGGGCTTGCGGCCTTGCGGCGGGCCGGGGGTGTGGTGGTCGGGGTCGGTGGCGGTTCCGGTGACGCCGGTTCTGGTTCCGGTTCCGGTGGTGGTTCCGGTGGTGGTGGTCGTGTGGAGGAGGCGATTCTGCGGGCCGATCTCGTGCTCGACGGCATCGTCGGGATCGGGGGTAAGGGCGGGCTGCGGCCGGAGGCGGCCGCGTTGGCGTCGGTCGTCGAGGCGTCCCGGGCCGGTGTCGTGGCCGTGGATCTGCCCAGTGGGGTCGATGCCGACACGGGGGAGGTGCGGGGGGCCGCGATCCGGGCCGACCTGACCGTCACCTTCGGGACGCACAAGCCGGGGCTGCTGATCGATCCGGCCCGGGAGTACGCCGGGTCCGTGCGGCTCGTCGACATCGGGTTGGAACCGCCGCCCGGCGACGCCGAGCTGGAGGCGCTGCAGCATGCGGACGTGGCCGCGCTGCTACCGGTGCCGGGGGTGGAGAGCGACAAGTACCGGCGGGGGGTCGTCGGGATCGCCGCCGGGTCCGCCCGGTATCCGGGGGCCGCCGTGCTGGCCGTGGCCGGGGCGTTGCGGGGCGGAGCCGGGGCTGTGCGGTACGTCGGGCCCGCCGCGGAGGCCGTCATCGCCCGGTTTCCCGAGACGCTGGTGTCGGATCAGGGGCCGAAGCGGGCCGGGCGGGTACAGGCGTGGGTCGTCGGGCCGGGGATCGGGGACGACGCGGCGACCGTGGCGGAGGTGCTGTCCGCGGACGTGCCGGTGCTGGTCGACGCGGACGGGCTGCGGCTGGCGGACGCCGATGCGGTGCGGGGGCGGCTCGCGCCGACGCTGATGACTCCGCATGCCGGGGAGGCGGCGGCGTTGCTGGGGGTGGCGCGGGAGTCGGTCGAGGGGGCGCGGCTGGAGTCCGTACGGGAGTTGGCGGGGCGGTACGGGGCGACGGTGCTGCTGAAGGGGTCGACGACCTTGGTTGCCGACTCGGGGGGTGGGGCGGTGCGGGTGAATCCGACCGGGACGTCATGGCTGGCCACGGCGGGGAGTGGGGACGTGTTGTCGGGGCTGGCGGGGTCGTTGCTGGCGGCGGGGCTGTCCGCGGTGGACGCGGGGAGTGTGGCGGCGTATCTGCATGGGCTGGCGGGGCGGTTCGCGGCGGAGGGGGCGCCGGTGGGGGCGCAGGATGTGGCGGAGGGGGTTCGGGGGGCCTGGCGGGATGTTCGGGGTGGGTAGGGGTGCGCGGCGGGCTTTTTCGCCCCCGCCGCCCCTTCCCGTTCCCGTCCCTGGGGGCTCCGCCCCCAGACCCCCGTCGGCCCTTGAGGGGCCTCGTCCTCAAACGCCGGACAGGCTGACGGTGACCCCTGGTCAATAAGGGTGACCCCGCCGCGCGGCATCCCCGGGCTCATCCGTCGTCGCGTTTCTCTGATCGCATGATCAGCAGACGTATCGCCCGTCAGAGTGCCGCAGTGCTCCTCGTCGCCGTCACCGTCCTCCCCGTGGCCACCGCGGGGACCGCCGTCGCCGAACCCGCGCCCCCCGCCTCCGGCCCCGAGGCCGAGCTCGTGCCCGGGGAGTATCAGCCCTGGCAGGTCGACACCCCGGATCAGGTGCTCGCGCCGCAGGTCTATGCGCCCACCGCCGAGGAGGATGCCGTCGAGCCTGCCGACGCCGCGCCGGGGACGTACGACCTCGTCGAATATGTGCCGTTGGGCGATGCGGTGGCCCGGGTGGCGTGTACGAAGTCGCGGGGGCCGTTTCAGCGGCAGGTGGAGCGGTGGCTGAAGTTGAAGGTGGACGGGAAGCAGTCGAAGGGCGACTGCAAGGTCATCCGGGCCTTCCAGGTCGAGCAGAAGATCAAGCCGGCGATCGGGTTCGCGGGGCCTGTCACCTGGGCTCGGATGCAGTATCTGTCCGCCAGGGAGAATCCCAACGCAGCCAAGAAGTGTCCTGTGCGGAGCTATCGGGTCGCCTGTGTCGATCTCACTCGGCAGATCACCTGGGTGCAGAAGGGGAAGAAGGTGGTCTTCGGGCCGGTGCCGATGCGGAGCGGGCGGGTCGGGGACCGGACGCGTACAGGGTGGTTCAAGGTCTACTGGAAACACAAGAACCATGTGTCCACGCTGTATCACCAGCCCATGCCCTATGCGCAGTTCTTCAGCGGCGGGCAGGCCTTTCACGCCGTCTACGGCAGCATTTTCACCACCGTCGGGTCCATGGGGTGCGTCAATCTGCGGCTCGGGGACGCGCGGAAGCTGTGGGGTGTGCTGAAGAAGGGTGATCGGGTCTATGTGTGGGGGCGCAGAGCCGGGGGCTAGGGCCTGTCCGGAGGGACTGTCCGACCCCTCTGAGAGACTGGGGGCGCCATGAGTGAGAACCCTGCCGTGCCGAGCGCGCCGCTGCGTGCTCGCGCCGAGATCGATCTGGCCGCCCTGCGGGCCAACGTGCGGACCCTGCGCGCCCTCGCGCCGGGGGCGGCCCTGATGGCCGTCGTGAAGTCCGACGCGTACGGCCACGGGGCGGTGCGGTGTGCCCGGGCGGCCGTCGAGGCGGGGGCGACCTGGCTGGGCACGGCGACGCCCGAGGAGGCTCTGGAGCTGCGGCGGCAGGGGTTCGACGACGTACGCATCATGTGCTGGCTCTGGACTCCCGGCGGGCCGTGGCGGGAGGCCGTCGAGGCCGGTCTCGATGTCGCCGTGAGCGGGATGTGGGCCCTGGAGGAGGTCGTCGAGGCCGCCAAGGGGGCCTCACGGGCCGCCCGTGTCCAGCTCAAGGCCGACACCGGGCTCGGGCGGAACGGATGTCAGCCGGGGGAGGACTGGGACCGGCTCGTCCGGGCCGCGCTGAGCGCCGAGCGGGACGGACTGGTCCGCGTCACCGGGCTCTGGTCGCACTTCGCCTGCGCCGACGAACCCGGCCACCCCTCCATCGCCGCCCAGCTCGACCGGTTCCGGGAGATGGTCGCGCACGCCGAACAGGCCGGTGTCCGGCCCGAGGTGCGGCACATCGCCAACTCGCCGGCCACGCTCACGCTGCCCGAGGCGCACTTCGATCTCGTACGGACCGGGGTCGCCGTCTACGGCATCTCGCCGAGCCCCGAGATCGGCAGCTCGGCCGAGCTCGGACTACGCCCGGTGATGACGCTCACCGCGTCCCTCGCGCTGGTGAAGCGGGTTCCGGGGGGTCACGGCGTCAGTTACGGGCATCACTACGTCACGCCCGGCGAGACCACCCTCGGGCTGGTGCCGGTCGGATATGCGGACGGGATCCCGCGGCATGCCTCCGGTGCCGGGCCGGTCCTGGTCGGCGGGAAGTGGCGGACCGTCGCGGGGCGCATCGCGATGGACCAGTTCGTCGTCGACCTCGGCGGGGACGAGCCCGAGCCCGGGTCGGAGGCGATCCTCTTCGGGGCCGGCGACCGGGGTGAGCCCACCGCCGAGGACTGGGCACAGGCGGCCGGGACGATCGCGTACGAGATCGTCACCCGGATCGGAAGTCGGGTCCCCCGCGTCTATGTGAATGAGGGACAAGCGGGGTAACCGCTTCAGCAGCACGTCATCAGCAGCACGCCTTCGGAAGCACAGCTTCGGAAAGCACAATCTCGGCAGTACATCATCGGCAACACACCATTGCCGGCACAGCACTTGTAGCAAGCCAACAGCAGTCCACCAGTTCCGGCAGTCCGGTGAAGAGGAGCGGTACGTGAGCGAGAGCAGCGCGGAGGCTGTCATGGCCGTCGCCTCCGCCGCCACGGGGGCGACCGGGAACTGGCGCAGGGCGACCGGGATCGCGGGCGCCGCGATAGGCGTGGTGGCGGCCGGGGCGGCCGCCGGTGTCGCCATCGAGCGGATGACCGTCGGACGCGGCATGCGCAAGAAGGCGCGGCTCGCGCTGGACTCCGCCGGGCCGTACGGCGCGCTGCGCGGGACGCCCGGCAAGGCGTACGCCGATGACGGCACCGAGTTGTACTACGAGGTCGACGACGTCGAGCCGGAGGGCGGGTCCGCGCCGCGCCGGCGCCGGCTGTTCGGTCGCAAGGCGCCGTTGCCCGTCACCGTCGTGTTCAGCCACGGCTACTGCCTCAGCCAGGACTCCTGGCACTTCCAGCGGGCCGCGCTGCGGGGCGTCGTACGGACCGTGTACTGGGATCAGCGCAGCCACGGTCGGTCCGGGCGCGGGGCGCGGCAGGTGCGGGACGGGGTGCCGGTCGACATCGAGCAGCTGGGGCGGGATCTGAAGGCCGTCGTCGACGCCGCCGCGCCGGACGGGCCGCTCGTGCTCGTCGGGCACTCGATGGGCGGGATGACCGTGATGGCCCTGGCCGACCAGTATCCCGAGCTGATCCGGGACCGGGTCGTCGCCACCGCGTTCGTCGGTACGTCGTCCGGGAGGCTCGGCGAGGTCAACTTCGGGCTGCCGGTCGCCGGGGTGAATGCCGTGCGGCGGATCCTGCCCGGGGTGCTGAAGGCGCTGGGGCAGCAGGCCGCGCTGGTGGAGAAGGGGCGGCAGGCGACCGCCGATCTGTTCGCCGGGATCATCAAGCGGTACTCGTTCGCGTCGCGGGATGTCGATCCGGCCGTCGCGCGGTTCGCCGAGCGGATGATCGAGGGGACGCCGATCGACGTGGTCGCGGAGTTCTATCCGGCGTTCACCGATCACGACAAGACCGAGGCGCTCGCCCACTTCAAGGGTTTCCCGGTGCTCGTGCTGGCCGGGATCGGCGACCTCGTCACGCCCAGCGAGCACAGCGAGGCCATCGCCGGGCTGCTGCCCGACGCCGAGCTGGTGCTCGTGCCGGACGCCGGGCATCTGGTGATGCTGGAACACCCGGAAGTGGTCACCGACCGTCTCGCCGACCTCCTCACCCGCGCGGGGGCCGTGCCGGCAGGGGCTACCGTGGGTGGCTATGGAACCAGCAGCACCGCACAGCCCGGCTGAGCCGACCGAGCTGACCGTCACCTCCCCCGAGCAGATGCGCGAACTGGGCCTGAAACTGGCCAAACTGCTGCGCGCCGGGGATCTGGTGATGCTCAGCGGGGAGCTCGGCGCGGGCAAGACGACGCTGACCCGGGGGCTCGGGGAAGGGCTCGGGGTCCGGGGCGCCGTCACCTCGCCGACCTTCGTCATCGCCCGGGTGCATCCGTCCCTGGGGGACGGGCCGCCGCTCGTCCACGTCGACGCGTACCGCCTCGGCGGCGGGCTCGACGAGATGGAGGATCTCGATCTCGATGTCTCGCTGCCCGATTCGGTGATCGTCGTGGAGTGGGGTGAGGGCAAGGTCGAGGAGTTGACGGACGACCGGCTCCAGGTCCAGATCCACCGGGCCGTCGGGGACACCACGGACGAGGTGCGGCATGTGACGCTGACCGGGCTCGGGGGCCGCTGGGCGGCCGTCGACCTCGGGGTGCTGGCCGCCTGACCCTCTGGCCTCTGGTCCCCTGTCCGCGGTCCCTGTCCGCGATCCGTAGTCCCGGTCCGCGATGCGCTTGAGGATCGGTGGATGAATATTCCGACAAGACGTCGGCAAGTTATTGCATTTGCGGTCGTGTGCGTGGTCACATGGTATCCAGTTCGTAGTTAGGTCTACCTAACTACGCCTGCCCCCGGTGCTCAGGAGGCGTCCATGTCGGCCACGGAACGAGACGAGACGGCGCCGCGTACGGCATCCGCGGTGTCCGCGGTGCCCATGCGTGACCTGCTGGCGGCGTGTGCCGCCGCGAACGCGATCTCCACACCGCCACGGGTGCCGGACCGGGAGACACTCCAGCCGCACGGGACCGAGCAGCGCCGAGCCGCCTAGCGGATCACCGGATCACGGTCACTTTCTGACCGATCGTGGCGAAGTCCCACATCGCGTTGCCGTCCTCGCGGGACTCCCTGATGCCGCCCGTCCGCACGGTCGGGTCGGTCTCCGGCGCCGTGCCGCCCACCGCCGCGCTGAAGCCGATCGTCACGCCGTCGACGCTGGTGAAGCGGACGACGTGCTCGATGGGCGTGCCGTCGGTGCCGGTGACCGAGTTCGAGCGGGACGTGACGTAGTAGGAGCCCGGGGCCGGGTCGACCGAGCCGGGGGTGACCGCGAACGTGCGCCGGACCCTGTCGTCGGCGCCGACCAGCCAGACCCGGTCGTCGTCCACCGAGTAGACGACCCGTTCACCCTTGCCGGAGGCGGCGGGCAGGGCGGTGGGGTGCTTCGTGTCGCGCGGCGCCTTCGAGGCGGCCGCCGCGGTGTCGCCGGTCGTGTGCCGGGTGCCGAGGGAGGCGGGCACCGTCGCCGAGGCCTGGTAGGCGAGGACACCGACCGTGATCAGGGCCGCCGCGGTGAGTCCGGTCACGATCCCGGCGTTGGTGCTTGGCACGGTCGTCCACCTTGTTGTCGTACGGCGTGATCCTCGGTGACGTTAGCAGTCGGTGAGCGTCCGACCGGGGCGGCGATACGTGCGGCGCGGGAGCCGTAGGCTGTTTGCGTGCTCTTGCTCGCTCTGGATACCGCCACCCCCGCCGTGACCGTCGCGCTGCACGACGGGACGGATGTCATCGCCTCGTCGAGTCAGGTGGACGCGCGCCGGCACGGGGAGCTGCTGCTGCCGGCCGTCGACCGTGTGCTCGCCGAGGCCGGGCTGAAGCTCGACGCCGTCACCGGCATCGTCGTAGGGACCGGGCCCGGCCCCTACACCGGACTGCGCGTCGGGCTCATGACCGCCGACACCTTCGGGCTCGCCCTCGGCGTCCCCGTGCACGGTGTGTGCACGCTCGACGGGCTCGCCCATGCCGCCGACATCGAGGACGGCCCCTTCGTCGTGGCCACCGACGCCCGGCGCAAGGAGGTCTACTGGGCCCGCTACGCCGACGCGCGGACGCGGGTCACCGAGCCCGCCGTCGACCGGCCCGCCGACATCGCCGAGGCCGTGAAGGGCCTGCCCGCCGTCGGGGCCGGTGCGCTGCTCTACCCCGACACTTTTCCGGACGCGCGTGAGCCCGAGCATGTGTCGGCCGCCGCGCTCGCCGCGCTCGCCGCCGAGCGGCTGGCCGCCGGGCAGGAACTCGACGCCCCGCGGCCGCTGTATCTGCGCCGGCCCGATGCGCAGGTGCCGAAGAACTACAAGGTGGTCACCCCCAAGTGACCGCGGTGCTGCGCGAGATGCGCTGGTGGGACATCGATCCCGTGCTGGAACTGGAGAAGGACCTCTTCCCCGAGGACGCCTGGTCGCGGGGCATGTTCTGGTCCGAGCTGGCGCATGCGCGGGGCGCTTCGGCCACCCGGCGGTACGTCGTCGCCGAGGACGGCGGACGGCTCGTCGGGTACGCAGGGCTCGCCGCGTCCGGGACTGCATCTGATAGCGGCTCCGCCGCGGGGGCGGACGTACAGACCATCGCCGTCGCCCGGGACCACTGGGGCACCGGCCTCGGCGGACTGCTGCTGACCGAACTGCTGCGGGCGGCCACCGCCTTCGAATGCGCCGAAGTGATGCTGGAGTGCCGGATCGACAACGTCCGCGCGCAGAAGCTGTACGAGCGGTACGGCTTCGAGGCGATCGGGTTCCGGCGCGGCTACTACCAGCCCGGCAATGTCGACGCCCTGGTCATGCGCCTGACCATGCAATCCGACAGCGGCTCCGCCGCGGGTTCAACCTCCGAACAAGGAACCGAGATCAATGGCTGACGAACCCCTCGTCCTCGGCATCGAGACCTCCTGCGACGAGACCGGCGTCGGCATCGTCCGCGGCACGACCCTGCTCGCGGACGCCATCGCCTCCAGCGTCGACGAGCACGCCCGCTTCGGCGGGGTCGTGCCCGAGGTCGCCTCGCGCGCGCATCTGGAAGCGATGGTGCCGACCATCGACCGGGCGCTGAAGGAGGCGGGGGTGAGCGCGAGGGACCTCGACGGCATCGCCGTCACCGCCGGTCCCGGTCTCGCCGGCGCCCTGCTGGTCGGTGTCTCCGCCGCGAAGGCGTACGCGTACGCGCTGGGCAAGCCGCTGTACGGGGTCAACCACCTCGCCTCCCATATCTGTGTGGACCAGCTGGAGCACGGGCCGCTGCCGGAGCCGACGATGGCGCTGCTGGTCTCCGGGGGCCACTCCTCCCTGCTGCTGTCGAGCGACATCACCTCCGATGTGCGGCCCATGGGCGCCACCATCGACGACGCGGCCGGTGAGGCCTTCGACAAGATCGCGCGCGTGCTGAACCTCGGGTTCCCCGGCGGTCCGGTCATCGATCGGTACGCCAAGGAGGGCGACCCGAACGCGATCGCCTTCCCGCGCGGGCTCACGGGGCCGCGCGACCCGGCGTACGACTTCTCCTTCTCCGGGCTGAAGACCGCCGTGGCCCGCTGGATCGAGGCCAAGCGGGCCGCCGGTGAGGAGGTGCCGGTGCGGGACGTGTCGGCTTCCTTCCAGGAGGCGGTCGTGGACGTGCTGACCCGGAAGGCGGTGCGGGCCTGCAAGGACGAGGGCGTCGACCACCTGATGATCGGCGGCGGGGTCGCCGCCAACTCGCGGCTGCGGGCGCTCGCCCAGGAGCGGTGCGAGGCGGCCGGGATCCGGCTGCGGGTGCCGCGGCCGAAGCTGTGCACGGACAACGGGGCGATGGTGGCCGCCCTGGGCGCGGAGATGGTCGCGCGCAACCGGCCCGCCTCCAGCTGGGACCTGTCGGCGGACTCCTCGCTGCCGGTGACGGATCCGCATGTCCCCGGCCACGATCATGTGCACGAGGTCAGCAAGGAGACTGCATTCAACAGCGGCTCCGCCGCGGGCTACTCGTGACGGTCGCGTTGATGTGGGAGGCGCGGGCCGTCGAGGGGCGGGGCGCGGAACTGCTCGCCTGGGCGCGGGCACAGGAGCTGGCGGTCGCGCCACTGCGGCGGGAGACCTTCCGGGCGCCTCAGGACCGGGTGCTCGTCATCACGTGGTGGGACGCGGAGTACGACGCCGAGCTGCCCGAACTACCGGAGCCGGACGGCGGGTTGGTGAGCCGGGCCGTGCATCGGTGGCGGTTCGAGTCGGTGCAGGGCTAGCGGGGGCTCAGTCCCACCAGAAGTACCACTGCCGCTGGGTCAGCAGTTCCTGCGGGTAGGTGTTCTCCCAGTCGTCGAAGTTGTTGTGGAAGACGTCGGGGCAGGCCAGATAGTGCTCCGAGGCGAGGACGTGGGCCTCGTGGAGGTCCTTCGGGGGTATCGCGGCCGAGAGGAACATGCCGCCGTGCGTGAAGGCCACGACCCGGGTGTCGAAGCGGTCCTCCCAGGAGTGGAGCAGGGCTGTCAAGGCGTCGTAGCTGCCCGGCCAGTGAAGGGCGGCCGCCGCGTCGGCGCCCCGCTCCACCTGGACCAGGGCCAGACAGTGGGCCCAGTGCTCACGGACCACGTGGGTGGCGACCTCCGCCGCGCGCACATCGGGATCCAGCCCCGTCGCGGCCGGGGCGGCGAGGCCCGGCCACTGCGGGAAGCTTGGCCAGGAGCCGGGTCTCCACCGGCCGCGGAGGTAGGTGGCGACGTCCACGGGGTTGTTCCTGCCGACGTTCAGCTCGGAGAAGTCCTCGCAGTACTCGAGCAGTACGGGATACAGGCCGGTCCGTGCCCGCTCGGCGTACAGGCGGCGCCACCAGTCGTCCGCGTCCGGTACGTGGCCGTCGCTCATCCACACCAGTGGTGCCGAGCGGCCGTACGACTCGATGATCTTGCCCGGCGGTAGGGACTGCGGGAGTTTCGGTTCCATGGTCGGAATCTAGGGGCCGTCACTGACAACGGGGTCACGGCTGGGGAGACAGCAGGGCCCAGGCCGAGGTCAGCAGGGTCGTGAAGGCCAGGGTGAGGGCCACCGTGGAGACCAGGGTGCCGTCGCCGTCGAGGTAGGCCATGGCGATGCCCAGGCCGGCTCCGGTCGTCGTGAAGGGCAGGACCGGGCGCCACCAGGGGCGGACCGGGTGGAGGACCGTACCGGCGGGGACGATGAAGGAGTCGCGGAGGTCGCCGCGGACGGTCGAGGGGACGTCCAGGGGGGTCTGCCGGGGGTCATGGCGGTGCAGGCGGCCCAGCGGGACCAGGCGGGTGCCGTCCGGGAGGACCACCAGTGCCGTGCGGCGGCCGTGGACGGTGACCGGGACGCCGTCGGGGAGTTCGTCCAGCGCGGGGTGCCACATGACGCGCTGCCGGCGTGGGCCCGTGCCGTCGTCGAGGACCAGCCAGGTCGTCGGGAGGCCCTGGCCCAGCGGGCCCGTCCTGCGCTCGCCGGTCCGCACCAGGGCCGTCGCCGGGCGGCCGGGACGGCGTACGAGTCGGCGGAAGCGCAGGCCGCGGTGGGCCCAGACGCCGCAGAGCGCGGCCGCGACGAACCCGCTGAAGACGGCCCCGCCGAGGAGATCGTCCTCGTATCCGTCGTTCTTGGGGATGTCCTGCCAGTCGATCGGCCGGCCGCTCGGGTTCCGCTCGGCCGGGTCGTAGGCCACGAGGAAGGTGGTGCCGTCCGTGTAGGAGGTGGCATCCCGGTCGGGGAAGCGCTGGACGTGGGTGCGGCCGGACCGGTCCTGCCAGCGGACGAGGATGTCGTCGCCGTCGGGACCGACGCCCCGCTCGACGACGTCGCCCATCGAGGTCGCCGTGTGCTCCCGGGTGTACTCGATGGCGTACGCGTGCCCGCCCAGCCACGCGGCGAGCAGGGCGTACCCCACGAGCGTCACGGTGAGGCCGAACAGGGCCACGCGCAGGGGGCGTTGGCGGTGCACTGCGAGGCTGGTACGGGTCATGCGGCCACCTCCGTTGCGAGCAGCGCCCGGACGGGGGCCGTGTCGCCGGTCTCCACCGCCACGGTGAGCAGTTCGTTCACGTCGACGACCATGCCGTCGGGCGAGGTGAGCACGCCGGTGCGCCAGCGGCTCGGGTAGGTCCAGCCCGCGTCGCGGAGCACGGCGGCGAGGGCCAGGGTCATCGCCCCGGCCAGGACGGTCCGGGAGTACGCCGGACGGACGGAGGCGGGGGCCCGGCTTATGCCGGGCTCGATGCGGCGGGCCAGCCGGGGCCAGCTGCCGTCGGCGACGGCGTCCAGCGCGCTGGTCAGGGCCTGGGCGGGGGAGTCCTGGCGGGTCGCGGCCCGCAGCGGCGACGGGCCCTCGTGGTCGACGAGCCGGCGGAGCTCCTCGGGCGGCAGGGCGAGCAGGCGTATCGGGCGAGGGGCGGGCTGCCGGTCACGGCGTCGGCGGCGGGGCCCGGCCTGTTCGTCGGCCAGTTGGGCGACACACCACTGCTCCAGCGCCGGGCCCGTGTGCAGCGGCAGCGGCTCATCGCCGTACGCCGTGACGGCCTCGGCGTCCGGGAGTGCGGCCAGCCGGTGGACGAGCGGGGGGTGGTCGGCCGTGGCGTAGGGGTCGAGGGCGTCGTGGTCCGCGGCGGCGCGGGCCATGGTGCGGATCACGTGCGGGTCGTGCAGGGCGCTGTCCAGGGCCTCGTAGAAGTCCTGCGGGAAGGTGCCGCCGTCGTGCCGGGCGAGGGCGTCCCACCAGCGCAGGCCGTAGCTCTCGTACAGCGCGCCGAGCAGGATCGAGCGTTCGAGTGCCGCGGTCGTCGTCGCCGTACCGAGGAGGCGGGCCGCGTCGGCGTCGGAGTCCGTCTCCGTGCGCCAGGCCCGGGGCTGGGAGGCGCGCAGGAGCGGGGTGGCCACCGGGGCCAAGGGGCGGAAGCGGGGCTTGAGTTCGGTCCCGAGGACGTGGCGGGCCATGAGCAGCCAGGCCGTGCGGCGGTGACCGACGTGCCGGGCGTGCGTCAGCTCGTGCGCGACCAGGGCCGCAAGCTGGTCGGCGCTCAGGGTGCGGAGGACCGGCAGGCCGAGGACCAGGACGTAGGCCCGGACACCGGAGACCCTGGCCCGGCTCAGGGAGGCCTGTACGTCCGGGACGATCCGCACCAGGAGCGGGGCGCGGAAACCGAGCCGCTCGGCCACGTCCTGGACCAGTGCCGCCAGTTCCGGTTCGTCGTGCGGCCGTACCGCCCGGCCCGGGAGGCGTCTGCGGGCCGCGATGGCGCCGAGGACGGCGAGGGTCGTCAGGACGGCGAACGGGGCGGCCGTCGCCGCGCTGTCCGTCATGACGAGGAGGGCCGGCAGTGCCACGAGGACGAGGAGCGGCAGCGAGGCGAGCGCGAGCATGGACGCGGTGAGGAGCCATTCGCGGGGTGCGGAGAAGGGGTGAGCACCGGTGGTGGGCGGTTGCTCGCGGGCCGTCAGGGGTCTGTCGGCGGTGCCCTTGTCCATCGTGTTCCCCCGTCGCGCGCTGGTGCGTCGGCGGATTGTGCCACAGGGGGAGGCCGTGCGGGTTGTGCGGACCTGCTCCTGTGCGGTTCCGCCCGGCCCCGCCCCCGACCTAGGCCGATGTCGTCCTGGTTGGCGCCCCCGCGCCGGCGCCGCCGGGCTCGCCCACGGAATACGCCAGTTTCCACGGCGCGTCCGAGTCCAGGCCCCGCCACAGGACTCGCCCGTTGCGCCGCTCCCAGTCCACCGCCAGCCATGCCTGGCCCAGCCAGGCCAGGGCCGGCCAGAGGGGGAGGAGGGCGATCCAGGGTTCCCAGGCGATGGCGAGGACGAACGTGGGGACCGACATCACGGTGAAGAGCCACCAGTTGAGGGGGTGGCGGCGCAGACCGACGCCGTCCGCCGGGGGCGCCGCCAGCGGGACCGCGGCCTCGAAGTCCCGTATCTCGCCGACCCACTTGAGCCGGGTCGCCCCCAACAGCGTGGACACCACGGTGAAGGCGACCAGGCCCAGGGCGAACTTGCCGGCCCCGTAGGCCGTCATCGGCGCCCCGCGTACGCCGCCCGTCACCGCCAGACCGACGGCGAGGGCGGCCAACGCCGTGTAGACGGACCGCAGTTCATGATGGACGTATCTGTCCATGGTGAGCCTTCCCCAGGCGCGGAGGTCAGGCCGGTCCCGACACCTCCGTCTCACAGCGCAGTACGCGGTCCGGGCCCACCACCCGTACGGGGCCCGTGAGATTCAGCCGGGCCGTGTGCCGTACGTCGGTGCTGGACGCCGCCAACCGCAGTTCCAGGATGCCCGGTTCGACGACCCGCCGGAGTGAACGGTCTGTGAAGGCCGACAGGTCGGTGTGAAAGTGGAAGGAGACCCGGGCGGCCTCGCCCGGCGCCAGCTCCACGCGCTGGTAGCCGATCAGGCGGACGTCCGGACGGGTCACCGACGCCACCGGGTCGTGCAGATACAGCTGGACGACCTCGGCGCCCTCGCGGTCGCCGGTGTTGCGGACGGTCACCGTCAGGTCGTACGAGCCCTCCGTGCCGATGTTCTCCTCGGTGCCCTCGACGTTCTCCCAGGTGAACGTCGTGTACGACCTGCCGTGCCCGAAGGCGTACAGCGGGGTGGGGTCCAGGTTGCTGACCTCGCCCGCCAGGCCCAGCGGGGGCTGGAGGTAGGTCCACGGCTGGCCGCCCGGGACCCGTGGGACGCTCACCGGGAGGCGGCCGGACGGGTTGACGCGGCCCGACAGCACTCCCGCCACGGCCGGGCCGCCCTCCTCGCCCGGGAAGAACGCCTGAACCGCCGCTGCCAGTCGGCCCTGCCAGCGGCCCAGTGCGTACGGGCGGCCCGTCAGAAGGACCAGGACCACGGGGACGCCCGTGGCCACCAGCGCGTCCAGCAACTCGCTCTGTACGCCCGGCAGTCGGAGGTCGGTGGCGTCGCAGCCCTCGCCCGAGGTGCCCCGGCCGAAGAGGCCCGCCCGGTCGCCCAGTACCGCCAGGCACACATCCGCCTCGGAGGTCCGGGCCACCGCCTCCTCGAAGCCGGCCGTGTCGGGGTCCGAGGTGTCGCAGCCCTCCGCGAACGTGACCTTGGCGTCCGGGAGTTCGGCGCGCAGGGCCTGAAGGACGGTCGGGATCTCGATGCCCATCGGGATGTCGGGGTGCTCGGTGAGGACATGGGAGGGGAAGGAGTAGCAGCCGAGCATCGCCAGCGCGTCGGCCGCCCGGGGTCCCACCACCGCGATCCTGGTGTCGGGGGAGAGCGGGAGGATGCCGTCGGGGTTGTCCAGCAGGACCACCGAGCCCTCGGCGAGGCGGCGGGCGATCGCGCGGTTCGCCGTCGAGTCGAGGTCGATCCTGGTGGGCGGCTCCGGGGCCCAGTCCGCGTCCAGCAGGCCCAACTCGCACTTCTGGAGGAGGACTCGGCGGACCGCGCGGTCGATGAGCGCCTCGGGGACCTCGCCCGCTTGCACGGCATCCAGGAGCGGCTTTCCGTAGCACTCGACGGTGGGCAGTTCGACGTCCAGGCCCGCCGTGAGCGCCACGTGGGCCGCCTCCGCCTTGGAGCCGGCGACGCGGTGCTGGGTGTGGAGGAAGCGGATGCCGAAGTAGTCGGCGACCACCGTGCCGGTGAACCCCCATTCCTCGCGCAGGAGCTGGGTCAGCAGACCCGGGTCCGCGGAGGCCGGGACGCCGTCCGTCTCGTTGTACGCGGCCATCACCGAGCGCGCCCCGCCCTCGCGCAGCGCCAGCTCGAACGGCGGCAGCGTGACATCGGCGAGCTCGCGGACGCCCGCCCGCACCGGCGCCTGGTTGCGGGCGCCCGCCGAGGAGGCGTACCCGGCGAAGTGCTTGAGGGTGGCGACGATCCCGGTCGACTCCAGGCCCCGCACATAGGCGGCGCCGACCGTGCCGACCAGGTACGGGTCCTCGCCGATGGTCTCCTCGACCCGTCCCCAGCGCGGGTCGCGGACGACGTCCAGGACCGGGGCGAGGCCCTGGTGGACTCCGACCGTGCGCAGGTCCCGGCCGATGTGCCGGGCCATCTCCTCGACGAGCGCCGGGTCGAAGCTCGCACCCCAGGCGAGCGGGACCGGGTAGGCGGTGGCCTGCCAGGCGGTGAAGCCGGCCAGGCACTCCTCGTGGGCGAGGGCCGGGATGCCGAAGCGGCCGGCCTCGGCGATACGGCGCTGGGCGCGGGCCAGTGCCTGCGCGCCCAGCGCCGGGTCCACGGGGGCGGTGCCGAAGGGGCGGGTGAGCTGGCCGAGGCCGTGGGTGATCAGCTCGTCCCAGTCGTAGTCGGCGGTCATCTCGCGCTGCAGCGGGGCGACACCGTTGCCGTCCGTGCGGGCGCCCACCCACACGCCGTAGAGCTGGGCGGTCTTCTCCGCGAGGGTCATCCGGGAGAGGAGGTCGTCGACGCGGGCGGCGGCGGGCAGGGCGGGGTCACGCCAAGGGGCGGTGGTCATGAAACTCCTGTCAGGGTGAAGGCCCTCACGAATGTCCCTAATCGAATGTCCCTAACGAATGTTTCGATATACGTGCCGAATGTTTTGGGAACCTAGGCGGGTGAGAAGGGTTCGTCAAGAGGTCGTGCAGGGATACGATCGCCGCCATGACACCCCCGGAGCCCGCTGAATCCAGGACGACAGCCCCAGCAATCGGCCGTTCGACGCAGACGGCGACGCTCGCAGAGATCGCCCGCGAGGCCGGCGTCTCGGCGCCGACTGTTTCGAAGGTGCTGAACGGCCGCGCCGACGTCGCCCCGGCGACCCGCACCCGCGTGGAGGAACTGCTGCGCGCCCACGGCTACCGGCGCCGCCGGGCCGAGGCGAGCCGTTCGCCCCTGATCGACCTGGTCTTCCACGAACTGGAGAGCGCCTGGGCGATGGAGGTCATCCGGGGCGTGGAGAACGTCGCCCGGGACGCCGGGCTGAGCGTCGTGCTGAGTGAGAGCGCGGGGCGGCTCACGCCCGGGCGGACCTGGGCCGACCAGGTCGCCGCCCGGCGGCCGCACGGGGTGATCCTCGTGCTGTCGGGCCTCGATGAGTCCCAGCGCGCCCTGCTCACCAGCCGCGCCATCCCGTTCGTCGTCATGGACCCGGCCGGCGACCCCGGCGCCGACGTGCCCTCCATCGGCGCCACCAACTGGCAGGGCGGGCTCGCCGCCACCCGGCATCTCGTCGACCTCGGCCACACCCGGATCGGCGCGATCAGCGGGCCGTCCCGGATGATGTGCAGCCGCGCCCGGATCGACGGCTACCGGGCGGCCCTGGAGACCGCCGGGCTCCCGGTCGACCCCGCGCTCATCAAGAACGGCGACTTCCATCACGAGGCCGGCTACCGACTGGGTCTGGAGCTGCTGCGCCGCCCGGACCGGCCGACCGCCGTCTTCTCCGGGAACGACCTCCAGGCGCTCGGGCTGTACGAGGCCGCGCGCGAGCTGGGGCTCAGGATCCCGGAGGACCTGAGCGTGGTCGGCTTCGACGATCTGCCGGTCGCGCGCTGGGTCGGGCCGCCGCTGACGACCGTACGGCAGCCGCTGACCGAGATGGCCGAGGCGGCGGCCAAGCTGGTGCTCGACCTCGCGCGCGAGGAGGGGACCCCGGCGGCCACGCGGGTGGAGCTGGCGACGAGTCTGGTGGTGCGCAGCAGTACGGGGGCGCCGCCGGCGGTCTGAGCGGATCGACCCCACGCTGCCCCGAAGCCAGTCGCTTGTCAGGCCGAAACTTTCGAAAGGTCCCGCGCCGCCGACCCGGACGCCGGGCTCGGCAACCCGTACCGACCGTGACGCCGGGCTGAGAAGTCTGAGATTTTCCGAAGAAACATGCCCTGAGCACGCTCCTCGTAGTAATTCGGACTTACGTTCCTCCCCGTGAGCGGAGACGACGAAGGCAGACGAGCGGGCCGGCGGTCCCGGGTACTGAGGGCCGCCGGCCTCACTCTCGCGGGGGTGCTGGTGCTGGGCGCGGCGGCGGGCGGCTGGGCGTACTGGCATCTGAACGACAACATCAAGAGCGTCGACATCAACGGCGCCCTCGGCGACGACCGCCCGGCGAAGCCGGTGACGACTCCGGCGGCCCCGGCCCCCTCGGCGTCCGCCTCGGCCTCCCCGCTGCCCACCGAGGCCCTGAACATCCTGGTCCTGGGCTCCGACTCGCGCAGCGGCAAGGAGAACCAGGAGCTCGGCGGCGGCGACAGCACCGGCGCCCGCTCCGACACGGCGATGGTCGTGCACATCGACGCCGGCCGTACCGAGGCGACGATCGTCAGCATCCCGCGCGACACGCTCGTCACCCGCCCCTCGTGCCCGCTGGAGGACGGGGGGTCCACGGCGATGGCGTACCGCGCGATGTTCAACACCGCGTACGCCGTCGGCGGCCCCGTCTGTGCCGTGAAGACCGTCGAGTCGATCACGGACGTCCGCATGGACCACTACATCGAGGTCGACTTCTCGGGCTTCGCGAAGCTGGTGAACGCCCTCGGCGGAGTCACCGTGACGACCGACGAGGACATCGACGACAGCAGCAGCCATCTGACCCTGGACGCGGGCACCCACCATCTGGACGGAAAGCAGGCCCTCGCGCTCGCCCGCACCCGGCACGGCATAGGCGACGGCAGCGACCTCGACCGCATAGGCCTGCAGCAGAAGCTGGTGAAGGCGCTGCTGGAGCAGATCGCCGCCACCGACCTGCTGACCAGCCCGGCCAAGCTCTACAAGGTCGCCGACGCCGTCACCGGCAGCCTCACCACCGACACCGGCCTCGACTCCCTCAGCGAGCTGATGAGCCTCGGAGAGAGCCTGAAGGGCCTGTCGTCGGACCGGGTCAAGACGGTGATGATGCCGGTCGTGCGGGCCCCGTCGGACCCCAACCGGGTGGTGGCGGACGAGCCCGAGGCGAGCGAGCTGTGGGAGTCGCTGCGCTGAGGACGAGGCCGCGAAGGGCTCATACAACTTTCGGGTGCCCCGGCGGGTCTGTTGCGGTGACCGCGGTGCCGTAACAAGGGGGTTTCCTGGTGTCCACCTGGCGTTCGTACAAGCTTTGGGCCGTGCCGCTCGTGGCGGGAGTGCTCGCGTTTGGAGCGCTCCCGGCCGTGACGGGGAGCGCGGGTGCGGCCACGCCGGGCTCCGTCCGTGACGACTTCGACGGGGACGGATACCAGGACCTGGCCGTCGGCGCCCCGAACGCCACCGTGAGCGGGAAGCAGGAGGCGGGCCACGTCGTCGTCATGTACGGCGGCAAGCACGGCCTGGACAAGACCCGACGGACCGTCATCAGCCGTGCCACCACCGGGATTCCGGGCGCCGCCGCCACGGGCGAGGGCTTCGGCGTCCAGCTGTCCAAGGGCGACCTCGACGGCGACGGACGCACGGACCTGATCGTCGGGCACACCTCCTCCGTGCGGGACGCGGTCGTCGTCTGGGGCGGCAGGAGGGGACTGTCCGGCGGCGTGTCCGTCCCCGCCGCGATCACGCGCGCCGGTGACTTCGACGGCGACGGCAAGCAGGACCTCGCCCTGTTCCGCACGGGCCGCTCCCAGGTCGACGACCCTTACGGCACGACGGCCACGGTGTGGACCGGCCCGCTCTCGCGCTCCGGCAGGCCGGCCGCCGCGAAGGCCTTCGGCTCCGACGACTTCCGGTACTACGACGTGCTGGACGCGGCTGCGGGGGACGTCAACGGCGACGGGCGCGACGACCTGGCGCTGACGTACTACATCGGTGACGGGGGCTATGGCTCGGCCTTCTACCTGGCCTCTGCCTCCGGTTCGGCTTCGGGAGGCGTCTTCACCTCCGCCGCCGCTCCCGAGGGGACCGGCGAGGCGGCCTTCGGGGACGTCAACGACGACGGGTACGACGACCTCGTCCGCGGCGACGAGGACAGGTCCACCATCACCGTCGCCCTCGGCTCGGCCGCCGGACTCTCACCCGAGGCCACCTGGAAGACGTACAGCCAGAACACCCCAGGAGTTCCCGGCGGCAAGGAGAGCGTCGACCTGTTCGGCGCCTCCGTCTCCGCCGGGGACATCAACGGCGACGGGTACGACGACGTCGCCGTCGGCGCGCCCGGGGAGGAGCTCGGCTACGACGACGGCGCGGGTGTCGTCGACGTGCTGTACGGCGGGCCCGGCGGTCTGACGGGCAAGGGCGCCCAGGGCTTCAGCCAGGACACGGCCGGGGTCCCCGGCGCCGTGGAGTCGGGCGACGACTTCGGCGCCGCGGTGCGGCTCCTCGACATCAACGGCAACGGGTACGCCGACCTGGCGGTGTCGGCGGCGCACGAGAACTCCGGGGACGGGGCGGTGTGGTCGCTGCGGGGGCGGCCGGCGGGGATCGTGACCGACGCGGCGTTCGCCTTCGGCGGGAAGACGGTCGGGGCGCCCTACGCGAAGGCCGCGTTCGGGTACGCCGTCAACTAGCTTGGACGGAGGCGGGGTTGTCCGCTCCCGTCCGCTCCCGGTGAGGGGGTCCCGAGATGTTCTCCTTGCGTTCGTACGTGCCGTGGAGCGTGCCGCTGCTGGCGGGGCTGCTCTCGATCGGGTCGGTCCCGCAGGGTCTGCCGGAACGGGCGCGCGAGGAGGTCCGGGCCCTCTCGCGGGACGACTTCGACGGCGACGGCTACCAGGACCTGGTGATTACCGCCCCCGGGGCCACGTTCCACGACCCGGACGGCTATGCGCTGGCCGACCGAACGGGCGCCGGTTACGTGACCGTCCTCTACGGCGGACCCCACGGCCCGTCCACCAACCGACGGGTCGTCATCAGCCGCCTCACCCAGGGGGTTCCAGGCGGGCCGATGGACATGGAGCAGCTGGGCGCCCCGACGTTCAAGGGCGACCTGGACGGCGACGGGTACGCGGACCTCGTGCTCGGCGGCGGGGTGCGGGAGAACGGGGCGGTCGTGGTGTGGGGCGGGCCCCGGGGGCTGCTCACGGCGGGTGTCACCCGGGTCGCCGACAACATGCCGGTGATGGGGGACTTCGACGGCGACGGGCGCCTCGACCTGGTCCTGGTCCCCGCGATCCGGAGAGCGGCCGACGCCGCGTCCCCCGGCGGCGCCGGGACCATCCGGTACGGCCCGCTCTCGCGCTCCGGGACCCCGGCCCGCGAGAGCGACTTCGCGGACGACTTCCGACGGTTCGACGTCTGGGACGGCTCGGTGGGGGACGTGAACGGGGACGGCCGTGACGAGCTCACCCTGAAGGGGGTCTGCGGTCCGGGGGCCACTGTCCAGAACACCTGCGTTCGGTTGTACTCCGGTTCGGCGTCGGGGCTGGGCGTGCCGGGCTACGAGCTCCCGGGGGCGGCCGCTGCCGTACACGGCGACCTCAACGGAGACGGCTACGACGACGTCCTGAGCGGTGCCACCACCGACGCGGGCGTCGGCACCATCGCCCTCGGTTCCCCCGGCGGGGTGCGGCCCCGCGACACCTGGACGACCCTCGACCGGGCTGTGCGGGGGACACCTGCGGCGGCCATGCTGGCCGGGCGGGACATCGGTGCGCTGGCCACCGGGGACATCACGGGGGACGGCATCGACGACTTGGCCGTCGGCCTGATCGGGACGGCGCACGGGGAGGACGGACGCTCCGACGCCTCGGGCGCCGTCCTTGTCCTGCCCGGCACCCGCACCGGCCCGACCGGCATCGGCGCTCAGCTGTTCACGCCCGGGACCCCCGGTATGCCGGGCACCGCCGACCAGGGCGACGGGTTCGGCGGTTCCCTGCGTCTCCTCGACCTCAACGGTGACGGCCACGCGGATCTGACCGTCGGAGCGCCGGGGGCGGGTGACGGCGACGGGCGGGTGTATGTGCTGTGGGGGCGGGCCGAGGGGGTTGTGACGGAGGCGGCGGTGATGCTGGACGGGAAGTCGGTGGGGGCGCAGTACACGGGGGTTCAGTTCGGTTCGGCCGTCAGGTAGCGCGGGGAGCATCCGGACCCGGTCACGCACGTCGGCGCTTGAGCTTCGGGGGTCGGGATTCGAGACCCTTCTTGTAAGGAATGGGTGGGTGGCTCAACCCACCCACCCTCCCAAGTCCCCTTGCTGGCCAGGCGAGATGACTTTTCGTGATCGGGTCGCGGCGGAGCGTGGCGGGCGTGTAGCGTGCGCCACGAAAGCATCGACCCCCGTGGGTGCTGGAACACCACGCGGGGGTCTCACCGTCAGATCGAAAGAGACTCGATCCATGGCTGTCGCCCAGCTTAGTGCTGCCCTGCCCCCGTCCGCCCACCCGAAGGCCAATCCGGGGTACGGAAAGAAGTCCGCGCCCGACCAAGAGCCCCGCACGGGCCGGGACTTCACCCACCTCCCCGCCCGCGAGGCATCGATCGCCGCCTACCTCGACCGGCTCGACGACGAGGCGGACATCTCCATCAAGACGCTGGCCAAGCACCTCCCGTACGGCCAGTGCGCCATCGGCACCGCCCTCAACAACCTCTCCGCGGCTGGCCATCTGCGCCGCGTACGCCGACCGGTGACCGTCGACGGCTGTCCCCGCTGGGTCTGGCACACGTTCTTCTCCCGTACCGCCCGCGACGACGCCTGGTGGGACCCCTTCCTCGCCGGTGAGGCACCGGTCACCAAGCTCTCGCCCCAGGCGGTGCGTTCGGCGGCGTTCAACGTGCTCGCCCGGCTCGGGCGGATCGACGCGCGGCTGACGCTCTCGGCGGGGGAGTGCGGGGCGCTGGAGGAGAGCGCGGCGGAATGGTTCGCGCGGGGTGCGGGTGAGGCGCAGCTGGTGCAGGCGATGGTGTCGGGGCTTCCGAAGCGAGTGGAGTACGCGTTCGGCTTCGTGCGCGCCCGGCTCCTGGAGAAGCTGCCGCCCGAGCCGGAGCCCGTGCAGCCCGTTCGCTACGAGGTCGTGTGCACGGCGTGCGGCGAGCCGGGTGAGAGCGGTGGCGGTATGCGCGGCGGGCTGTGCGACGGCTGCCGGGGTGGGCGGCCCGGTCTCCCGGCGGACCGGGTGCACGCCCATGCGGGGCAACTGCGTGCCGCTCTGCGCACAGGACGTCGTACACAGGAAGGAGCAGGCGCATGACGACCTTGCAGCACGGTCCGCCCGTGATCGGGGCAGGATGGAGGGGAGGAGGCGACGCCATGACCCCCATGACATCCGACCATCAGCCCCAGATGCTCGTCGAGGACTTCGAGGAGCTCGCCCGCAAGGCGCACGAGCTGGTGCGGCTGGAGTTCATCAACGGAAAGGTCGTGGTCAAGCCCGTGCCGGACGGTAACCACAGCGAGATCATCGCCTGGCTTCAGCGGATGTGCATGCAGCATCGGCCAGATCTGTGGCTGTATTCGGAGCGGGAGCTCAGGATCGAGGAGTACCGCAAGGGGAGGGCCAGGCCGGACGGTGCTCTGGCGCCTCGCAGACACTTCGTCGGCGCGGGCGAGTGGGCTGAGCCGGACGGTGTCCTGATGGCCGTCGAGGTCACCTCCCGCGACCAGGACACGAACCAGCGCGACCGCATCGACAAGCCGCTCGGCTACGCGGCCGCCGGGATCCCCGTCTACCTGCTCATCGACCGGGACGCGTCCAGCGTCGTCGTGTACGCCGATCCGGACAAGGGCGAGTACCGCTCGATCACCAGCCGGGCCTTCGGCGCCGCGATCGACTTGCCTGACCCGGTCGGCTTCACCCTGGACACCGAGGAGCTCAAGGAGTTCGCCGACTGACCGCCTGTAAAAGATCTTCGATGAATTTCGGCGCGTGTGTCGATCCCCGGTGTCCCCGATCGACGCATGGTCGAGAGGCCGGAAAGGAACCGGCCCCCGACCCTAGGAGCCACCGATGCCCCGCTACCTCTCCCTCGTGCAGATCGACGAGTCCACCGCCCCCGCCGAAGGCCCCAGCCCCGAGCTGATGCAGCGCATGGGGGAGCTGATCGAGGAGGTCACCAAGGCCGGCGTCATGCTCGACACCGCCGGTCTGATCCCCTCCGCACAGGGTGTCCGAGTGCACTGGGAGGGCGGCAAGATCTCCGTCACCGACGGGCCCTTCACCGAGGCCAAGGAGGTCGTCGGCGGGTACGCGATCATGCAGTGCAAGGACATGGCTGAGGCCCTGGAGTGGACCAAGCGGTTCCTGAAGGTGCATGAGGAGCACTGGACGGTCACCTGCGAGGTGCGGGAGATCGCGGAAGGCTGAGTCTCCTTGGCGGGCGGCGCTCGCGGGTGTTGCATGGGGGACTGTGAGCCCACGGTCCCCCGGCGACACCGACGTCCGCCCCGCCATCGAAACCGTCTTCCGTATCGAGTCCCCCCGAGTCATCGCCGCCGTCACCCGCATCGTCCGTGACGTCGGCATCGCCGAGGAGCTCGCCCAGGACGCCCTCGTGGCCGCCCTGGAGCAGTGGCCTCGGGATGGTGTCCCCGACAACCCGGGCGCCTGGCTCATGACGACCGCCCGGCGCCGCGCCGTCGACCTGGTGCGCCGTCGGGAGAACTACGCCCGCAAGCTCCAGGAGATCGGCCGCGACCTGGAGACGACGACCGCCCCGCCAGCCGAACCCACCGACCCGGACGACATCGACGACGACCTGCTCCGCCTGGTCTTCACCGCATGCCACCCGGTGCTCGGCCCGGAGGCCCGTATCGCCCTCACCCTGCGCCTCCTCGGCGGTCTCACCACCCCCGAGATCGCCCGCGCGTTCCTCGTCCCGGAGCCGACGATCGCCCAGCGCATCGTCCGTGCGAAACGAACCCTCGCCACCAAGAACGTCGCCTTCGAAGTCCCCTACGGCCCCGAACGCGAGGCCCGCCTCGGCGACGTGCTCGACGTCATCTACCTGATCTTCAACGAGGGTTACGCCGCCACCACCGGCGACGACTGGCTCCGCCCGAGCCTGTGCGAGGACGCCCTCCGGCTGGCCCGTGTCCTGTCCGGCCTGATGCCGAAGGAACCGGAGGTGCATGCCCTGGCCTCGCTCCTGGAGTTCCAGGCCTCCCGCACCGCCGCCCGCACCGGCCCCGACGGCGCCCCCGTCCTCCTCAAGGACCAGAACCGCCGCCGCTGGAACCGCATGCTCATCGCCCGCGGCATCAAGGCCCTCGCCCGCGCCGACGCCACCCGCACGGGCGCCCCCGGCCCGTACGCCCTCCAGGCCGCCATCGCCGCCTGCCACGCCCACGCGTACACGTACGAGGAGACCGACTGGCCCACCATCGCGACGCTGTACGGTCTCCTCGCCCTCCGGGCTCCTTCACCCGTCGTCGAGCTGAACCGCGCGGTCGCCGTGTCGATGGCGGAGGGCCCGGCGGCTGCCCTGGCCATCGTCGACACGCTCGCCGCGGAGCCCGCCCTGCGCGACTACCACTTCCTCCCCAGCGTCCGCGCCGACCTGCTGGCCCGCCTCGGGCGTACGGCGGAGGCGCGGGCGGAGTTCGAGCGGGCGGCGGGGCTGGCGCGGAACGGGCGGGAGCGGGAGCTGCTGGCGGCGAAGCTCCGTGAACTCCCCGAACCCCCTGTGGAGTGATCTGGGTCACATCCTGTCACGGTCGTCACGCCCCCGGTGTCTTGTGGCCGAACCCCCAAGAACGACGGAAACGACGGAAACGACCGAGGAGACGCCATGAACCGGAACACCGAAGTCATCGTGATCGGCGGCGGATACGCCGGAGTCATGGCCGCCAACCGGCTGACCGCGCGCGCCGACGTCACCGTCACCCTGGTCAACCCCCGCCCCGTCTTCGTCGAGCGGATCCGGCTGCACCAGCAGATCGCCGGCACCCGCGACGCGGCCGTGGACTACGGCAAGGTCCTGGCCAAGGGCGTCGAGCTGGTCGTCGACACCGTGACCCGGATCGACGCGGCCGGACGGGCCGTACAGCTGGGCGTCGGCGGCACCCTCCGCTACGACTACCTCGTGTACGCCGTGGGCAGCGGCAGCGCCGACCCGACCGTGCCCGGCGCGGCCGAGTTCGCCTACCCGATCGCCAGCGTCGAGGAGGCCGAGCGGCTGCGCCCGGTCCTCGACGCCGCGCCCGCCACCGCGCCGGTGACGATCGTCGGAGGCGGCCCGAGCGGTATCGAGACCGCCGCCGAACTGGCCGAGCAGGGGCGGAAGGTGACCCTCGTCTGCGGCGGGGACCTCGGTCCCACCCTGCACCCGCGCGGCCGGGCCTCGGTCGCGGGGCGGCTGGCCGCGCTCGGGGTGACCGTGCTCGACGGCCGCGGCACCAAGGTCGCCGCGGTGACCCGTGACGCCGTCCGGCTCGCGGACGGGCGTGAGCTGCCGAGCGAGGTGACCATCTGGACCGCCGGGTTCGGCGTGCCGGACCTGGCCCTGCGCAGCGGGCTGAGCACCGACGCCCTGGGCCGGCTCCGCACCGACGAGACGCTCACCAGCATCGACGACGAGCGCATCCTCGCGGCCGGCGACTCGGCGGCGCCCTCGGACCTGCCGTTCCGGATGGGCTGCCAGTCGGCGGTCCAGCTGGGCCCGCAGGCCGCCGAGACCGTACTTGCCCGGCTCGCCGGGACCCGGCCGGCGCCGGTGAGCGTCGGGTTCGCCGGTACCTGCATCAGCCTGGGCCGCCGCTACGGCATCTTCCAGGTCGCCACCAAGGACGACATCGCCAAGAAGCAGCACATCGGCGGCCGTCCGGGTGCGAAGGTCAAGGAGATCATCTGCTGGAGCACCGTCTGGCAGCTGGGCTACGAGGCCCGCAAGCCCGGCAGGCACACCTGGTGGGCCAAGGACCCGGGGCGCCAGGAGCTGCTGCGGGCCAAGGAAGCCGAGGGCGCCCGGACGCCGGCCACCGCCGAACAGGCGGCCTAGCCGAAGGCCGCGAAGGAACGAGGGGGAACCGCAGACATGAGCGAGCACGGCACCGACCCGGCGACCGAGAGCTTCGTCGCCCACCGCAACCTGCTCTTCACCGTCGCCTACGAGATGCTCGGCTCGGCGGCTGACGCCGAGGACGTCCTCCAGGAGACCTGGCTCAGATGGGCCGCCGTCGACCTGGCACAGGTCCGGGACCACCGCGCCTACCTGGTCCGCATCACCACCCGCCAGGCCCTGAACCGGCTGCGCACGATGACCCGCCGCAAGGAGTCGTACGTCGGCCCCTGGCTCCCCGAACCGATGCTCACCGCCCCGGACGTGGCCGAGGACGCCGAGCTCTCCGAGAGCCTGTCGATGGCGCTGATGCTCGTCCTGGAGACACTGTCACCGACCGAGCGCGCGGTCTTCGTGCTGCGCGAGGTCTTCGACATCGACTACGACGAGATCGCCGCCGCCGTCGACAAGACCCCCGCCGCCGTCCGCCAGATCGCCCACCGCGCCCGCAAGCACGTCGACGCCCGCCGCCCCCGCCAGTCGGCCTCCGTGAAGGCGACCCGGGCGGCCCTGGAGTCCTTCCAGCACGCCCTGGAGACCGGGGACCTGCAGGGCCTCCTCGACGTACTCGCCCCCGAGGTCGTCATGCTGAACGACGGCGGCGGCATCAAGGTCGCCGCCCCGCGCCCCATCACCGGCGCCTCCAAGGTGGCCCGCTTCATCCTCGGCGCCATGGCCAAGAACGGCGCCACGCTCACCGCCGCGCCCACCGTGGTCAACGGCAACCCGGCCCTCGCCCTCAGCCTGGGCGGCGAGTTCGACGGCGTCGTGGCGTTCCGCGTCGAGGACGGCCACATCAGCGGCCTCTACTACGTCCGCAACCCGGAGAAACTGACCCGCGTCGACTCCGAGACCCGCCTCACCCTCCGCTGAGTCCTGTCACGCGGGGGCGCCGATCAGCATCGTCGGCGCCCCCGCCACCCGGGTCAGGAACACCGTCGCCGAGTTGGGCCCCTGCGGCTTCACCTTCTTGCGCAACTCCTCCGGCTCCACCGCCGACCCCCGCTTCTTCACGGTGAGGATCCCCACCTCCCGCTCCCGCAGCAGCGCCTTCAACTTCTTCACGTTGAAGGGGAGTCGGTCGGTGATCTCGTAGGCGGTGGCGTACGGGGTGAGGTGCCGTTCGTCGGCGGTGATGTAGGCGATGGTCGGGTCGACGAGGCCGCCCTCCAGCTCCTCGGCCACCTCGGCGACCAGATGGGCGCGGATGACGGCGCCGTCGGGCTCGTACAAGTACCGTCCCACGGGCCGGACCTCGGGATCCGGCAGACCCCGCCCGAGGAGGGTGCGGGGGCCCGGCAGCAGGGTCGCCCGGACGGCGCCCGGTGCCGTCCCGAACCACAGCACCGCCTCCTTCACGTCCCCGCCGTCGGAGATCCACTCGGCCTCGGCCTCGGCGGGCACCGCCTCGTGCGGGATGCCGGGGGCGATCTTCAGGGCGGCGTGCGGGGCCCTGAGGGCCGTTTCGATCGCCCAGGACAGGGGCGGGGAGTAGGCCTCCGGGTCGAAGATCCGGCCGCGCTTGGCGGAGCGCCGGGCGGGGTCCACGAACACGGCGTCGTAACCGGCGGTGTCGACCTCCGTGACGTCCGCCTCTCTGACGTCGATGAGGTCGGACAGGCCCAGCGCCTCCGTGTTCGCCCGGGCCGTCTTTGCCGTCAGCGGGTCACGGTCCACGGCGAGGACCCTGATGCCGGCCCGTGCCAGCGCGATCGCGTCGCCGCCGATCCCGCAGCACAGGTCGGCGACGGAGGTGATGCCCAGCCCCTTCATGCGCTCGGCCCGATAGGCGGCCACGCTCGCCCGCGTCGACTGCTCCACCCCGTTCGGTGTGAAGAACATCCGGCCCGCGTCCTCGGCGCCGAACTTCACCGCCGCCCGCTGCCGCAGCCGCGCCTGGCCGAGCGCCGCCGACACCAGCTCGGCGGGGTGCTCGCGGCGCAGCCGGGTGGCGACGGCGAGCTCGTCGGCGGGGGCGGTGCCGCGCACTTCGTCGAGGAGGGCGCGGCCCTCGGGGGTGAGGAGAGGGGCGAGGTCGTTCACCGGTTCATTGTGGGCCAGTCGGAGGACGTGGCGCTTCCGGCGGCGGTGTCGGGCCGGGAACGGGGCGGTGGCCTGCGAAGATCCGGCGCCATGGGATCAGTAGTACAAAATGACAAAAACCGGTCGGGTCAAGGGGTACGCCTCCGGATCGGCCTCGCCGTCCTCGCCGTCGCCGCCATCGCCTCGGGCTGTACACAGGGCGGCGGCGCGAAGGAGGTCCGCCCCGCCCCCGGCCAGCAGCCCCTGAAGGCACCCCCGGCCCGGGCCCTCGACTCGTACGCCACCAAGCTCCGCGCCCAGGCGAGGATCGCCAAGCGCTGGGGCCTGGTCAAGGTCCCGCTGACGCCCCCGGCACCGCCCGCGAAGAAGCCGAGGATCACCACCCGCAAGGGGTTCGAGGTGGACGGCCATGCCGAGCTGGGCCTGCCGCCCGTCTTCACCACGATCCCGACCAAGCAGAAGATCGTCTTCCTCACCATCGACGACGGCGCCGAGAAGGACCCGGCGTTCCTGCGGATGATGAGCGAGCTGAAGATCCCGTACACGGCCTTCCTCAGCGACTACCTGGTCAAGGAGGACTACGGCTACTTCAAGCGGATGCAGGACAGGGGCGTCGTACTCAACAACCACACGCTCCACCACCCCTACCTCCCCGGCCTGTCCTACGCCCGCCAGAAGCACGAGATCTGCGGCATGCAGGACGTCATCGAGAAGCGCTACGGCAAGCGGCCGGCACTCTTCCGCCCGCCCTTCGGCAACTACAACAAGGACACCCTGCGCGCCGCGAAGGCCTGCGGGGTGAAGTACGCGCCGCTGTGGAACGAGGAGGTCTTCGTCGACCGCTGGGACTACCGCGAGTGGGACCGGGACATCCACCCGGGTGACATCGTGCTGAGTCACTTCCGCGGCCGGGAGGACTGGAAGGGCACGATGCCTGACATGATCCGCCGGTTCCTGAACAAGATCACGGCCGAGGGGTACGCGGTGGCGCGGCTGGAGGACTACTTGTGAGGACACTGCTGGCGGCCGCACTGGCCGCCGTGCTCCTCACCGGCTGCGCCCAGGCCGCAGGCCCCTCGGACCGGCCGCCCCGGCGGGCCCCCGGAGCCGTCCAGGTCCCGGTCGTGCACCGCGTCCCCACCGGTGACAAGGTCGTCTTCCTCACCTACGACGACGGCGCCGAACAGGACCCCCGCTTCATCGATCTGGTCCGTGAGCTGCGGCTCCCGGTCAGCATGTTTCTCACGGACAGCGTGGTCGGCCCCGGCTACGGCCACTTCGCGCGCCTCCAGTCGGTCGGCGCCTCCATCCAGAACCACACCCTCGACCACACCGCCCTCCGCGGCCTGCCCTACGCCGGCCAGCGCACCGAGATCTGCGGCCAGCAGGAGAAGCTCCACGCCCGCTTCGGCGTCCGGCCCCGCCTCTTCCGCCCGCCGCACGGCACGTACGACGACACCACCCTCCGGGCGGCGGCGCACTGCCAGATCTCCGCGGTGGTCCTGTGGCGGGCCGCGATGAACAGCGACGGCACCCTGACGTACACCGACGGCCCCCGGCGGCTGGGTCCCGGCGACATCGTCTCCGTACCGTCCCAGGACCCGACCGGCCTGCCGCTGGTGGAGCGGACGGAGCGGGTGCTGGAGGAGATCCGGGGGGCGGGGCTGAGGGTGGGCAGGCTGGAGGACTACGTCTAGGGCGGCTGGAGGACCGAGTCCCGGGAACGGGCACGCCGACGCCGGGCGCGGCGGCACTCACGGCACCCCACCCGATCCGCTCGGCTCTCGCGCCGGATTAGCAGTCCGCTTGACCGAGTGCTAATCACAGTCATAGTCTCGGCTCTGGCACTCCCCCCTGGAGAGTGCCAACAGCGACGGGCAGGTCCGGCACCCGCGACGACGGATCGACCTGGTCGCCACCTCAGACAGTTAACCCCGTGAGATCTCCGAAGGGGGAGGTCGGATCGTGACGACCGCCAGCTCCAAGGTTGCCATCAAGCCGCTCGAGGACCGCATCGTGGTCCAGCCGCTCGACGCCGAGCAGACCACGGCCTCTGGCCTGGTCATTCCGGACACCGCGAAGGAGAAGCCCCAGGAGGGCGTCATCCTCGCCGTCGGTCCGGGTCGCTTCGAGAACGGCGAGCGCCTGCCGCTCGACGTGAAGGTCGGCGACATCGTGCTGTACAGCAAGTACGGCGGCACCGAGGTCAAGTACAACGGCGAGGAGTACCTCGTCCTCTCGTCCCGCGACGTCCTCGCGGTCATCGAGAAGTAGTTCGCTTCGCTTCCTCAGCGAAGCACATTTTTTGCTTTGAGCTGCGCCCCGGGCCCCCGCGACCTCATGAATCCGGGCGTCAGGGGCGCAGTTCGTTTCACCCACGTTTTCCGAGAGGGCTGAACCGCTCCCATGGCGAAGATCCTGAAGTTCGACGAGGACGCCCGTCGCGCCCTCGAGCGCGGCGTCAACAAGCTTGCCGACACGGTCAAGGTGACGATCGGCCCCAAGGGCCGCAACGTCGTCATCGACAAGAAGTTCGGCGCCCCCACCATCACCAACGACGGTGTCACGATCGCCCGCGAGGTCGAGATCGAGGACCCGTACGAGAACCTCGGCGCGCAGCTGGTGAAGGAGGTGGCGACCAAGACCAACGACATCGCGGGTGACGGTACGACCACCGCCACCGTGCTCGCCCAGGCGCTGGTCCGCGAGGGCCTGAAGAACGTCGCCGCGGGTGCCTCCCCGGCGCTGCTGAAGAAGGGCATCGACGCGGCCGTAGCAGCCGTGTCGGAGGACCTTCTGGCCACCGCCCGCCCGATCGACGACAAGGCGGACATCGCCGCCGTCGCCGCGCTGTCCGCCCAGGACCAGCAGGTCGGCGAGCTCATCGCCGAGGCGATGGACAAGGTCGGCAAGGACGGTGTCATCACCGTCGAGGAGTCCAACACCTTCGGTCTGGAGCTGGACTTCACCGAGGGCATGGCCTTCGACAAGGGCTACCTGTCCCCGTACTTCGTCACCGACCAGGAGCGTATGGAGGCCGTCCTCGACGACCCGTACATCCTGATCAACCAGGGCAAGATCTCCTCGATCCAGGACCTGCTGCCCCTCCTCGAGAAGGTCATCCAGGGCGGTTCCTCCAAGCCGCTGCTGATCATCGCCGAGGACGTCGAGGGCGAGGCCCTGTCGACCCTGGTCGTCAACAAGATCCGCGGCACCTTCAACGCCGTCGCCGTGAAGGCCCCCGGCTTCGGTGACCGCCGCAAGGCGATGCTGCAGGACATGGCGGTCCTCACCGGCGCCACGGTCATCTCCGAGGAGGTCGGCCTCAAGCTCGACCAGGCCGGTCTGGACGTGCTGGGCTCCGCCCGCCGCGTCACGATCACCAAGGACGACACGACCATCGTCGACGGCGCCGGCGACTCCGCCGACGTCGTGGGCCGCGTCGCCCAGATCAAGGCCGAGATCGAGAACACCGACTCCGACTGGGACCGCGAGAAGCTCCAGGAGCGCCTCGCGAAGCTGGCCGGCGGCGTGTGCGTGATCAAGGTCGGCGCCGCCACCGAGGTGGAGCTGAAGGAGAAGAAGCACCGTCTGGAGGACGCCATCTCCGCGACCCGCGCCGCGGTCGAGGAGGGCATCGTCTCCGGTGGTGGCTCCGCGCTCGTCCACGCCGCGAAGGTGCTGGAGGGCGGCCTGGGCAAGACCGGCGACGAGGCCACCGGTGTCGCCGTCGTCCGCAAGGCCGTCGTCGAGCCGCTGCGCTGGATCGCCGAGAACGCCGGCCTGGAGGGCTACGTCATCACCTCCAAGGTCGCCGAGCTCGACAAGGGCCAGGGCTTCAACGCCGCCACCGGCGAGTACGGCGACCTGGTCAAGGCCGGCGTCATCGACCCGGTCAAGGTCACCCGCTCCGCCCTGGAGAACGCCGCCTCCATCGCCTCCCTCCTCCTGACGACCGAGACCCTGGTCGTCGAGAAGAAGGAAGAGGAGGAGCCGGCCGCCGCCGGTCACGGCCACGGCCACTCCCACTGAGCTGATTAGCTCGTAGCTCGCAGAAGGCCCGGCACCCGCCAGACACGGGTGCCGGGCCTTCGCCTTACTGCTCCAGATCGTCCAGCGCACCCAACTGCGCCATCAGCCCGAGCCGGTCGTACTGCCACCAGCCCTCGGCGATCTTCCCGTCCGTGGCGCAGCGGTGAATGGTGGTCCCGGTCATGGTGACCCGCTTGCCGCTCGCCGGGATCCCCATGAAGTCCCCGTTGTGCGTGCCGTTCCACGTCCACCGGGTGCACACCCGGTCACCCTGGGCGATCTGCTCATGGATGGTGAATCCGAAGTCGAACGCCCCCCGCCACATCCCGACCTCGGCGCGCACCGCGTCCAGCCCGATGACGTCCTGGTCGTTGGACGGATCGTGATCGTGGTAGTCCTCGATGAGCAGGTCGTTGAGCGGCGGCAGTTCGCCCGGCGCCGCCAGCGTCTCGAAGAACCGCCGACAGGTGGTGGCGTAGAGCTGCTCGTCCCGCACCACATCGAGATCGGTGAAGGTCGGCATCTCGTCGCACAGGGCGACCATCTCCCGGAAGATCTTGTCGGTCTCCGGAAGGTTCGAGTTCCGCATCGCCTCCTCGTACGACGGGAACTCCACGATCTCGACGAAGTGCGACGCATCACCCCGGTCCTTCCCGATGGTGGTGTGCGTCGCCGTCCGCTTCCCCTTGGTCTGCTCGACCCATGTGTCCATCAGCCGGTTCATCTCGTCGAACCGGCTGGTCCTGCAGTCGATGAGCTGTACGAAGGTCATGGTGGCGCCTCCGGCCCCCTGGGTCCGGTTGAACAGCACCATTCTCCCACCGGGGTGCGATCCCGGTGCGGTTACTGAGGCCCGTACTTCCGCCCCGTCCGGGAGCTGATCCCGCCGAGCAGCCCCCGCGGCACCACCTTCACCACGCCCATCAGCGCCTTGTACCGCGGGTCCGGAATCGACACCGCCTTGCCCCGCGCGAGGTCGTTCAGGGCCGCCGCCACCAGCTTGTCGGCGTCCAGCCACATCCACCCCGGGATGTTGTCGGTCCCCATCCCGGCCCGCTCATGGAACTCGGTCCGCACGAACCCCGGGCACAGCGCCATCAGCCGCACCCCGCTCCCCGCCAGATCCTTCGCCGCCCCCTGAGTGAACTGCACGACCCAGGCCTTCGACGCCCCGTACGTCCCGCGCGGCACGAACGCCGCCACCGACGCCACGTTCACGACCCCGCCGCGCCCCCGCTCCCGCATCCCCTCGGCCGCCGCCGACGTCAGCCGGAGCACCGCCTCGCAGTGCACCTTGAGCATCTTCAGCTCGTCGGCCATGGACACGTCGAGATAGCGGCCTTTGTTGCCGAAGCCCGCATTGTTGACCAGCAGGTCGACCGGGTTCCTGCGGTCGGAGAGCCGTGCGGCCACCGACTCGATGCCCTTGTCCGTGGCGAGGTCGGCGGTGAGCACCTCCACCTCCACGCCGTGCCGGTCGTGCAGCTCGGTCGCCTGCTCGCGCAGCCGCTTGGTGTCGCGGGCGACGAGCACAAGGTTGTGCCCGTCGGCCGCTAGGCGCCGCGCGAACGCGGCACCGATGCCCGCGGTCGATCCCGTAATCAATGCCGTTGTCATGGCGCAAGGTTAATGACCTGGACCGAGTGCGTCCGCTTGCCGTCAGGCCTCTTCGCCGCCGGGCTCACCGTACTTCTCCAGGTACTCCCGCGCCCACTGGCGCACCTCCGGATGCAGCGCCTCACCCGCCGCCAACATCCTCGGCATCAGGGCCCGTTCGGTGGTCGTCGCGCGGAACGCCAGCGCGACCGTCACGTCGTGGTCGGGCCGGTGCACGAGCTCGATCGGGTCGCCGGAACGGATCTCACCCGGCTGGATCACCCGCAGATACGCCCCCGGCGCGCCCTGCGCCGTGAACCGCTTCACCCACCGCTGCTCGCCCATATGGCCCTGGAAGGTGCCGCACGGAATCCGTGCGCTGGTGACCTCCAGCACCACCTCGGGCCCGATCCGCCAGCGCTCGCCGATCAGCGCCCCGGAGACGTCCAGACCGAGCGTGGTGATGTTCTCGCCGAACGCGCCGTTGGTCAGCGTCCGCCCCAGCTCGCGCTCCCAGACGTCCAGGTCCTCGCGGGCCACGGCGTAGACCGCCTGATCGTCGCCGCCGTGATGCTGCCGCTTGCACACGTCGTCGCCGGCGAGGCCGCTCCCGCCGATCCCCTTCGGCCCGGGCGCCGCGACCCGCACCGGCCCCGCCACCGGCTGCTTGTCGATCCCGGTCAGTCCTTCCGGGTTGTCGGTGTACGACACGGCCTTCGCCCGGCCCAGGTTCACGGAGAGAAGCTTCATGTACGGCACGGTAAGGGGCCGTCATCAAAGGCGCCACGCATTATTGGGCGCCGTATCAAAGGTCGGCTTATCCTCGACCCGTGATCGAAGCCCGCCACCTCCGCGTCCTGCGCGCCGTCGCCACCACCGGCTCCTTCTCCGCCGCCGGCCGCGAACTGGGCTGCACCCAGCCCGCGGTGAGCCAGCAGATGAAGGCCCTGGAGACCTCCGTCGGCACCCCGCTGCTCATCCGCAGCGGCCGTGAGATGCGCCTGACCCAGGCGGGCGAGGCACTGGTGCGGCACGCGGCCGGGATCCTCGCCGGACTGACGGCGGCGGAGGAGGAGGTCGCCGCCATCGCGGGCCTGCGCGCCGGCCGCGTCCGCCTCGTCTCCTTCCCCAGCGGCAGCTCCACCCTCGTACCGACCGCGCTCGCCGCGCTGCGCGCCGCCCACCCGGGCACCCGTGTCTCCCTGGAGGAGGCCGAACCCCCGCAGTCCGTCGGCATGCTGCGGGAAGGGGACTGCGATGTCGCCCTCGCCTTCCGGTACGAAGGAGCGGCGGGCGGCGGCGACGAGTGGGACGACCTCGTCGTACGCCCCCTGCTGCGGGACCGCCTCGTGGCCCTCGTGCCGGACCGGCACCGGCTCGCGCGCGCCGAGTCCGTCGCCATCGGCGAACTCGCGCGCGAGCCCTGGATCGCCGGCTGCCCGCGCTGCCGTGGGCAGTTGGTCGAGGTGTGCGAGGGCGCGGGCTTCACTCCCCGCATCGACTTCGCGACCGACGACTACCCGGCGGTGGTGGGACTGGTGGGCGCGGGCCTGGGGGTCGCCGTCCTGCCCCAGCTCGCGATCGAGTCCGTACGGCCACGGGGTGCGCGCACGGTCACGCTGGAACCGGCGGTGCGGCGGGAGATCGTGGCGCTGACGCTGCCGGATCTGGCCCAGGTGCCGGCGGTGGCGGCGACGCTGGACCAGCTCGCCGTCGCGGCGGGGCGGAAGTGAGTAAGGGCACGCGTGCGCGTGCCCTTACTTGAAGAAACGTTCCTTCAGTTGTTCGATACCGCGTGCCCGCCGACGGATGACGCCGTCATCAGCCGGTTGCGGGCCCGCCCCATGAGTTCCTCGCGCTCGTCCTCGGTCAGCCCGCCCCACACGCCGTACGGCTCTCTCACCGCCAGCGCGTGCGCCGCGCACTGCGCGCGCACCGGGCATCTCATGCAGACCTCCTTGGCCGAGTTCTCGCGAGCGCTCCGGGCCGCTCCTCGCTCGCCCTCCGGATGAAAGAAGAGCGAGCTGTCCACCCCGCGACAGGCAGCCAGAAGCTGCCAGTCCCACAGGTCCGCGTTCGGTCCGGGAAGGCGGGAGAAATCTGCCATTGCGTGACCCCTTGTTGCCGTTCTGTGGCGGATTCGGTGGCTACGACCGTACATCTGCGATCTAAGGAGATGAAAATATGACTCATTGCGAATCTAGCCTCAGACACCAGGAAAAGGGAAGAAAAGGGGCTAAACGGGGCACTGGTTGTGATGAAACGTTGTGGGTCCGTCGTGCATGTCTGCACCGTGTCCGCACCCTCACGTAGAGTGCCGAAGATGGCACACGGCCCCGTAACTCTTTCGAGTGACCGTCGTTGAGAGTGCGGAGGCGGTTGAAACAACTAAGCGCTCGGGCAGGCGTCCGAGACGGTCGACCGCACAGGTGACGATTTCGTACCAGCCTGGAGGCTCAAGGTGACGTGCATCAGCTGCGGAGGGCGGCCATGACATCCGTCCTCGTCTGCGACGACTCCCCGCTTGCCCGAGAGGCGCTCCGCCGCGCGGTCGCGACCGTGCCCGGCGTCGAGCGCGTGACGACCGCGGCCAACGGCGAGGAAGTCCTCCGCCGCTGGGGTGCCGATCGTTCGGACCTGATTCTGATGGACGTACGCATGCCCGGGCTGGGCGGCGTCGAGACCGTGCGGCGGCTGCTGTCGGCCGACCCGGGTGCGCGGATCATCATGCTGACCGTGGCCGAGGACCTCGACGGGGTGGCGCTGGCCGTTGCCGCCGGGGCGCGTGGCTACCTTCACAAGGACGCCTCGCGGGCCGAGTTGAGGGCCACCGTGACTCAGGCGCTGGCCGACCCGACGTGGCGGCTTGCTCCTCGTCGGCTGCGGTCAGCTGAGATGGGGGCGGCGCCGACGCTCACCGCGCGGGAGATCCAGGTGCTCGAAGGTATGAGCCACGGGCGGTCCAACGCGGAGATCGGGCGGGAGCTGTTCCTGTCCGAGGACACGGTCAAGACGCACGCCCGTCGGTTGTTCAAGAAGCTGGGTGCGTCCGACCGGGCGCATGCCGTCGCTCTCGGGTTCCGGTGGGGTCTGGTTCGCTGAGAACTCGGCTGCGGGCGCGTCGTGGCTGGTCGCGCCCACGCGGCGGAGCCGCACAATGTCTCGCCCCGCGCCCCTTTGGGGCGCGGGTCATCGTGCCCGGTGCTTGTTTCGGCGGCGATGCCGCATCCTTGAGGTGTGGAGTCTCTCGGGGACGAGTCGGTCGAGCGGAAGGGGAGGGCGCAGGGGATGAGTTCCGGCGCACCTGCTCATAACGCTTCGGTGCACAACATCGGACGCGGTGCCACGGATGAATCGGCCGCAAGGCACCATGGACCGATGCGCGAGGACGAGACGACGGTGATCGGTGGGCTTGTCCACCGCGCCGTCGACGGGGATGAGCAGGCGACACACGACCTGCTCGCCCATGTCCACCCACTGGCGCTGCGCTATTGCCGCACCCGGCTGTCCCGGCTCCCCGGCGACGCGCGTCACTTCGTGGAGGATCTGGCGCAGGAGGTCTGCGTCGCGGTACTGCTTGCGCTGCCGCGCTATCGGGACACCGGCCGCCCCTTCGAGGCATTCGTCTTCGCCATCGCCGCGCACAAGGTCGCCGACCTGCAGCGCGCGGCCATGCGGGGCCCCGGGTCCACGGCCGTGCCGTCCGACGAGATGCCCGAGCGACCGGACGACTCGCTCGGCCCCGAGGAGCGGGCGCTGCTCAGCAGTGACGCCGAATGGGCCAAGAAGCTGCTCGCCAACCTTCCCGAGAACCAGCGGGAGCTGTTGCTGCTGCGGATCGCGGTCGGGCTGACGGCCGAGGAGACCGGACAGATGTTGGGAATGTCACCGGGCGCGGTCCGGGTGGCCCAGCACCGGGCACTGAGCCGGCTACGGGCGCTCGCCGAGCAGTAGTCCCCGCTGCTGGTTCCTGCCGCTGTCCCCTGGGGTTGTCCTGGCGTTGTGCCTTTGTTGAACAGGCCGCCCCCGTTTTCCGTACGAACATACGAAGCCGGTAGCCGGACGGAACCGTGGAATTCGGGACCCTTCCTTCCCGTTAGCATGGACATCCGCACCGATCAAGGCCATTGGGGAAGGTGTCATGACTGCAAACGTCGACGGAGTGCCTGGCAAATTCGCGACACTCGGGCTGACCTACGACGACGTGCTGCTGCTGCCGGGAGCGTCCGAGGTGCTCCCCAACGCGGTCGACACCTCGTCCCGCATCTCCCGCAACGTCCGGGTCAACATCCCCCTGCTGTCCGCCGCCATGGACAAGGTGACCGAGTCCCGCATGGCGATCGCGATGGCCCGCCTCGGCGGCGTCGGCGTGCTGCACCGCAACCTCTCTGTCGAGGACCAGGTCAACCAGGTCGACCTGGTGAAGCGGTCCGAGTCCGGCATGGTCACCGACCCCATCACCGTCAACCCCGAGGCCACGCTCGCCGAGGCAGACGCGCTGTGCGCCAAGTTCCGCATCAGCGGCGTCCCGGTCACCGACCCGGCCGGCAAGCTCCTCGGCATCGTCACCAACCGTGACATGGCCTTCGAGTCGGACCGCAGCCGCCAGGTGCGCGAGGTCATGACCCCCATGCCGCTGGTCACCGGCAAGGTCGGCATCTCCGGCGGCGACGCCATGGAGCTGCTGCGCCGACACAAGATCGAGAAGCTTCCCCTGGTCGACGACACGGGCGTCCTCAAGGGCCTCATCACCGTCAAGGACTTCGTCAAGGCGGAGAAGTACCCGAACGCCGCCAAGGACGGCGAGGGCCGTCTGCTCGTCGGTGCCGCCGTCGGCGCCAGCCCGGAGGCCCTGGAGCGTGCCCAGGCGCTCGCCGAGGCCGGGGTGGACTTCCTGGTCGTCGACACCTCGCACGGCCACAACAGCAACGCGCTCAGCTGGATGTCGAAGATCAAGTCCAGCGTCTCCGTCGACGTGATCGGCGGCAACGTCGCCACCCGCGACGGCGCCCAGGCCCTCATCGACGCCGGTGTCGACGGCATCAAGGTCGGTGTCGGCCCCGGCTCCATCTGTACGACCCGTGTCGTCGCCGGCATCGGCGTCCCGCAGGTCACCGCGATCTACGAGGCCTCCCTCGCCGCCCGCCCGGCCGGCATCCCGCTGATCGGCGACGGCGGCCTGCAGTACTCCGGCGACATCGGCAAGGCGCTCGCCGCGGGCGCCGACACCGTGATGCTGGGCTCGCTGCTCGCGGGCTGCGAGGAGTCGCCCGGCGAGCTGCAGTTCATCAACGGCAAGCAGTTCAAGTCGTACCGGGGCATGGGTTCGCTGGGTGCCATGCAGTCGCGCGGCCAGGCGAAGTCGTACTCGAAGGACCGCTACTTCCAGGCCGAGGTCGGCTCCGACGACAAGCTCGTGCCCGAGGGCATCGAGGGCCAGGTGCCCTACCGCGGCCCGCTCTCCAGCGTCCTGCACCAGCTCGTCGGCGGTCTGCGCCAGACCATGGGCTACGTGGGCGCGGCCACCATCGACGAGATGGAGTCCAAGGGCCGCTTCGTGCGGATCACCTCGGCGGGTCTGAAGGAGTCGCACCCGCACGACATCCAGATGACGGTCGAGGCGCCGAACTACAGCCGCAAGTGAGTCCTTCCTGAAGACCACGCGCGCGTGAGGGCGGCCCCGGGAGTATCCGGGGCCGCCCTTGTCGTACCCGTCGGGGATACTGGAAGGCGCTGCAACGCATCAGGGAAAGGCCACACACGTGACTGAGATCGAGATCGGGCGCGGCAAGCGCGGCCGCCGGGCGTACGCCTTCGACGACATCGCCGTCGTCCCGAGCCGTCGTACGCGCGACCCGAAGGAGGTCTCGATCGCCTGGCAGATCGACGCCTACCGCTTCGAGCTGCCGTTCCTGGCCGCCCCCATGGACTCGGTCGTCTCCCCGGCCACCGCGATCCGCATCGGCGAGCTCGGCGGCCTCGGCGTACTGAACCTCGAAGGCCTGTGGACGCGGTACGAGGACCCGCAGCCGCTGCTCGACGAGATCGTCGGCCTGGACTCGGAGACCGCGACCCGGCGCCTCCAGGAGATCTACGCCGCCCCCATCAAGGAAGAGCTGATCGGCCAGCGCATCAAGGAGGTGCGGGACGCGGGCGTGGTGACCGCCGCCGCACTCTCCCCGCAGCGCACGGCGCAGTTCTCCAAGGCCGTCGTCGACGCGGGCGTGGACATCTTCGTCATTCGCGGTACGACGGTCTCGGCCGAGCATGTCTCCGGCTCGCACGAGCCGCTGAACCTGAAGCAGTTCATCTACGAGCTCGACGTCCCGGTGATCGTCGGCGGCTGCGCCACGTACACGGCGGCCCTGCACCTCATGCGCACCGGCGCGGCGGGCGTCCTGGTCGGCTTCGGCGGCGGCGCGGCGCACACCACGCGGAACGTGCTGGGCATCCGGGTGCCGATGGCGACCGCGGTCGCGGATGTGGCGGCGGCCCGCCGTGACTACATGGACGAGTCCGGCGGCCGGTACGTGCACGTCATCGCGGACGGCGGCGTGGGCTGGTCGGGCGACCTTCCCAAGGCCATCGCCTGCGGCGCCGACTCGGTCATGATGGGCTCCCCGCTGGCCCGTGCCACCGACGCGCCCGGCAAGGGCAACCACTGGGGCATGGAGGCGGTGAACGAGGAGCTTCCGCGCGGCAAGAAGGTCGACCTCGGCACGGTCGGCACCATCGAGGAGGTCCTCGCGGGCCCGTCCCACACCCCGGACGGCTCCATGAACTTCTTCGGCGCCCTGCGCCGCGCCATGGCCACCACCGGCTACAGCGAGCTCAAGGAGTTCCAGCGCGTCGAGGTCACGGTCGCGGACTCGCAGCACCAGCGGTAGACCGTACGACGTGGAAGGGCCCGTCTACCGGGAGGTGGGCGGGCCCTTTCGGGTACCGGGGGAAGCCGGTCAGAGGTCCAGCCGGGCGTGCTCCGCCCTGGCGGTCCCGGCACCGCGTACGTCGAAGGCGAGCAAACCGCCCCATACGGCGATGACGGGACCGGTCAGGAGCAGCAGTACGCGCATGGGCACGGCTCAGGCCACGGCCTTCTTGGCGCCGGAGAACGCGGCGAAGGCGCCGATCGCGAGGAACAGGAAGCTCATCGCGTCGAACGACTCCTTCCAGATGGTGACGACCAGGTCGGAGTACTCGGTGAGCACGGTGGTGAGGGTGACGCTGTCCTCGCCGGCGTCCATGATCAACGCGACGCCGAAGAGCTGGCCCAGGCAGACCGCGGCGAGCGACAGCGCGGCGCTCACGATCGGCAGCACCGGGTTCGCACCGCCGACCTTGCCCGCGACGAAGCCGATGGCGAGGCCGACGCCGATCGCGGCGTAGCCGATCTCGCGCTCGGTGGCCTTGAGGATGTAGCCGTAGATGCCCGCGGTGATCAGGGCGACCACGACGCCGGCGACCACGCCCAGCGCGACGTTGCCCTGGGCCGGGGCGGCCGGCGGTACCGGGGCCTGCGGTACCGGGGCCGGCTGCTGGGCGAACGGGTTGCCGTCGGCGGGTTGCTGCGGCGGGGCTGGCTGGGTCATGACAGAGATCCCCCCATGGGACTGGCGAACGAGCGGTGTGAGGTGTGCGCACGACTGTGCGACGAGGCTCGCCGGGGAGGCGAGTCGCCGAACAGTAGCAGCCGTACCGACCGCGTCCACCAGCCAATTTCGCCGTCAGAGACGGTGGGCCGCCCCCGTCGGCGTCGCCCCCCGCGTGTCCAGCAACAGCTGCGCCTTCACCGACAGGCCCTGGAGGTCGTACGTCCGGTGCTGCTGGAGCAGGATCGTCAGGTCGGCGTCGGCGGCGGCCTCGTAGAGGGAGTCCGCGCGCGGGACCGGGCGGTCCAGGACGTTCCAGGAGGGGATGTACGGATCGTGGTAGCTGACCGAGGCGCCGAGTTCCATCAGACGGACGGCGATCTCATGGGCGGGGGTGGCCTGTTGGTCGGCGAGGTCGGGCTTGTAGGTGATGCCCAGGAGGAGGACGCGGGCGCCTCTCGCCGACTTGCCGTGCTCGTTGAGGAGGGTGGCCGCGCGCTGGACGACGTACCGCGGCATGTGGCTGTTGACCTGCTGGGCGAGTTCCACCAAGCGCAGGCTGCGGCCGACCGGGGCGGCGGTCAGGTCCTGGGGGGCCGCGTGGCCGCCCACGCCGGGGCCGGGGCGGAAGGAGTGGAAGCCGAAGGGCTTGGTCTCCGCGCAGCGGATGACGTCCCAGAGGTCGACGCCGAGGTCGTGGCAGAGGACGGCCATCTCGTTGACGAGGGCGATGTTGACGTGGCGGAAGTTGGACTCCAGGAGCTGGACCGTCTCCGCCTCGCGCAGTCCACGCGCGCGTACCACCTTGTCGGTGAGGCGGGAGTAGAAGGCCGCGGCCGATTCCGTGCAGGCGGGGGTCAGGCCGCCGATGACCTTCGGGGTGTTGGCGGGGGTGAAGTCGCGGTTGCCGGGGTCGACGCGGCTGGGGGAGTAGGCGAGGTGGAAGTCGCGGCCCGCGCGGAGGCGGGAGCCCTCTTCGAGGAGGGGGCGCAGGAGCTTCTCCGTGGTGCCCGGCGGGACCGGGGACTCCAGGATGACCGTGGTGTGAGGGCGCAGTTCGGCGGCGAGAGTGCGGGCCGCGGACTCCACCTGGGTGAGGTCGAGGCCGCCGTCCGCCGCGCGCGGGGTGGGCGCGCAGATGACCGCGGTGCGCACGCGGCCCAGTTCCGCGGGCGAGGTGGCCGGCCGGAAGCCCCCCGAGAGCATCCGGCGCAGTTCGGCGGGGCTGAGGGAGCCCGGCTCGGGGCCGGTGCGATAACCGAGCGTGGGGATGCCGGCGGCGACGGCGGCCTGGGCCAGGGGGAGTCCGTAGGGGCCGAGTCCGATGACGGCGAGATCTGCGGGCATGGCGTGGGCCGTCCTTCCCAATAACCGAAGCGGGACAGGTGCGCAAGCCCTGTGGACTGGACGAGCGAGCGCAATGTCAGACTAGGAGTAAATCTGACCGGAATACGAGATTGATTCCGTGTGTCTCCGCCGGGGCCTCCGTGAAAGTTGTCCACAGGGTGGGGCGACTGGTGGCTGAACTTGGGCAAGCCGGTCAGAATTTGGGCATGGGGGATACGGACCGGGCCACTCCGACCGACAGCAGGAGGCAGCGGTGAGGACAGCGACACTGGGGCCGGCACAGCGAGCCGAGGCACTGGCCGCCATGGCCGAGCGCGAGCTGGACCTACTGGTGGTGGGCGCCGGCGTGGTCGGTGCCGGGACCGCCCTCGACGCGGTGACACGCGGGCTGTCCGTCGGCCTGGTCGACGCACGTGACTGGGCGTCAGGCACCTCCAGTAGGTCCAGCAAGCTCATCCACGGCGGGCTGCGCTATCTGGAGATGCTCGACTTCGCCCTCGTGCGGGAGGCGCTGAAGGAGCGCGGACTGCTGCTGGAACGGCTCGCCCCGCACCTCGTGAAGCCGGTGCCCTTCCTGTATCCGCTCCAGCACAAGGGCTGGGAGCGGCTCTACGCCGGATCGGGCGTCGCGCTCTACGACACCATGTCGATGGCGCGCGGACGCGGGCGCGGCCTGCCGATGCACCGCCATCTGACCCGCCGTCACGCACTGCGCATCGCGCCCGCCTTGAAGAAGGACGCGCTGGTGGGTGCCCTTCAGTACTACGACGCCCAGATGGACGACGCCCGCTTCGTCGCCACGCTCGTGCGGACCGCGGCGGCGTACGGGGCGCAGGTCGCCAACCGGGCCCGGGTGACCGGGTTCCTGCGCGAGGGCGAACGGGTGGTCGGGGCCCGGGTGCAGGACGTCGAGGCCGGCGGGGAGTACGAGATCCGCGCCAAGCAGATCGTCAACGCGACCGGTGTGTGGACCGACGACACCCAGGCCATGGTGGGCGAGCGGGGTCAGTTCCACGTACGCGCCTCCAAGGGCATCCATCTGGTCGTGCCCAAGGACCGGATCAAGTCGACGACCGGACTGATCCTGCGCACCGAGAAGTCCGTGCTGTTCGTCATCCCGTGGGGACGGCACTGGATCATCGGGACGACCGACACCGACTGGGATCTCGACAAGGCGCACCCGGCGGCTTCCAGCGCGGACATCGACTACCTGCTGGAGCACGTGAACTCGGTCCTCGCGGTGCCGCTCACGCGCGACGACGTCGAGGGCGTGTACGCGGGACTGCGGCCGCTGCTCGCCGGCGAGTCGGACGCGACCAGCAAGCTGTCCCGCGAGCACACCGTGGCGCATCCGGTGCCGGGGCTCGTGGTCGTGGCGGGCGGCAAGTACACGACGTACCGGGTCATGGCCAAGGACGCGGTCGACGAGGCGGTGCACGGGCTGGATCTGCGGGTCGCCGAGTGCGTCACCGAGGACGTGCCGCTGCTGGGCGCCGAGGGGTACCGGGCGCTGTGGAACGCGCGGGCGCGGATCGCGGCCCGGACCGGGCTGCACGTGGTGCGCGTCGAGCATCTGCTGAACCGATTCGGCTCGTTGGCGGAGGAGGTGCTCGAACTGATCGCCGCGGATCCCACGCTGGGCGAGCCCCTGCAGGCGGCCGACGACTATCTGCGCGCCGAGGTCGTCTACGCGGCCTCGCACGAAGGGGCGCGGCATCTGGACGACGTGCTGACCCGGCGGACCCGCATCTCCATCGAGACCTTCGACCGGGGGACGCGCAGCGCGCGGGAGGCGGCCGAACTGATGGCGCCGGTGCTCGGATGGGACAAGGACCAGATCGAGCGGGAGATCGAGCACTACGAGAAGCGGGTGGAGGCGGAGCGGGAGTCGCAGCGGCAGCCGGACGACCTGACGGCGGACGCGGCGCGGCTGGGGGCGCCGGACATCGTGCCGTTGTAGGGGGGCCGGTAGGGCTTCCGACGCGGGGCTCCTGACTCAGGGCTCCCGGCGGGGCCCCCGGCGCGGGGCTCCGGAGATCACTCGAACGAGTGTCGGTGGCCGGGATCCACGTGCGGGGCCCGGTCGTTCTAGGAGGTGCGAGGGCAGAACTCGGCGGCGAGCAACCGCGGTTCGAGGCCGGGGTCCGCAATCGCCGTCGTGTTCACGCGAAACGTCAGGACGCGTCGGCCTCCCACGGCGGCAGCGCTCCGCACGTAGCTGCCGGTGATACGGCCGTTGTGCCCCCACACCGTGGTGCCGCACGGCAGTTTCACCGGGAACAGCCCCATGCCGTACAGGCCGTGTGCGGCGCGGGTGTCGAGCATCTCGCGCAGCCGGCGCGGGGGCAGGAGTTCGCCGCCCAGCAGCGCCGCGTAGAAGCGGTCGAGATCGGCGAGCGTGGTCACCAACTCGCCGGCGGCACCGGCCACCCGTGGGTCGAGCTCGGTGACATCGGTTCCGTCGGTGTCGTAGGCGCGGCCGTGCGGGGCGGGGAGGGCGGTGCCGGAACCGGGGAACGAGGTGCCCGTCAGGCGCAGCGGGTCGATGATGCGGCGCTCGGCCTCGGTGGCGTACGACTGGCCGGTGAGCCGCCGGACGACCATGCCGAGTACGACGTAGTTGGTGTTCGAGTAGGAGTAGCGGCCGGGGGCGGTCGGAGGGTGGGTGAGGGCGATTCGGACTGCTTGACGAGGGGTGAGGGGGATCAGGCCCCCGGTGTCCGTGGTGAAGTCGTGCAGGCCGCTGGTGTGGGTGAGCAGGGCGCGCAGGGTGATGGCGCGGCCGTCGTTGCCGGCGCCGCGCACCAGGCCGGGCAGGTGCTGCTCCACCGTGTCGGACAGCGACAGCCGGTGTTCTTCGGCCAGTTGGAGCACGACCGTTGCGATGAAGGTCTTCGTGATGCTGCCGGCGCGGAAGTGGTCGGCGCGGGCGATGCCGGACCCGGTGTCGGTGTAGCGGATACCGGACTGCTCGCGGGCCAGCAGGGCGGCGGCGGGGGCCCGGCCTTCGGCGACCAGCAGGAGGAGGGCCGTGTCCGCCGGGGGTGCCGCGGGGGCCGAGGAGGCGGCCGGGGCCACGACGAGGAGCGCCAGGGACAGCGGTGCGGCCAGGAGTGTCCGAAGCGTCGGCATCGCGGTGCCTCCCTTGGCCTGATCGGGGTGCTCGTTGTCGCGGCCCATCATGCAGGGCGGTGGGGCTGCGGGGCAGGGAGGGTGGGCGGGACCTGGGAGGTGGTGGTTGAAGGGCGTCTGGCGTTGGGGCCGGGGTCGGGGTTGGGGCTGGGTTTCGAGCCGGGGATGAGGTTGGGGCCAGCGTCGGAGCCGGGGTTGGGGTTGGGGCCGGGTCGGATGGGGCGTGCGGTTCCGCGTTGACGAGGCGCTGGCCGGGCCAGCTCTCACCGACCTGGGCGGCGCGAACGGCCGAGGTTTGAGGGGCGGATGCGCGGTTGCGCTGCCTGGGCGGGAGCTGTTTGTCCGCGGCCCGGGTGCCGGGGTTGGGCGGGACTTGAGAGGCGGTGTCTGAAGGGCGTCCGGGGCCGAGGACGGGGCCAGGGGCGGGGCCGGGGTCGGATAGGGCGTGCGACTCCGCGCTGACGAGGCGCCGCGCGCGCCCACCCTCACCGACCTGGGCGGCGCGAACGGCCGAGGTTTGAGTGGCGGATGCGCGGTTGCGCCGTCTGGGCGGGAGCCGTTTGTCCGCGGCCCGGGAGTTGGGGCGTAGGTGGCCCGGGTGGCGGGGGTGTGCGTGGCTCGGGGTGGTTTGTCGTCACCGTGTGTGGAGGGGGTGGGGCGGGCTGTGGTTGTTGTGGTCGTCCCGGGTGAGAAGTGTGGTGGTCGGCTCGGCCGGAGGGGGCCCCTGGGCGTTGGGCACTTGTCGGGTGAGGGACAATGGAGGCTCTGTCAGGGCGGGTTGTATGAGGGGACGCATGTCGGAGGCGGAGCGGGCGGGGACATCCCGTCAGGACGAGAGCGAACGTCTCCTCGCCGGGCGGTACCGGCTGGGAGCAGTGCTCGGCCGCGGCGGCATGGGCACGGTGTGGCGTGCCGAGGACGAGACCCTGGGCCGGATCGTCGCCGTGAAGGAGCTGCGGTTCCCCTCCAACATCGACGAGGAGGAGAAGCGCCGGCTGATCACGCGGACCTTGCGTGAGGCGAAGGCGATCGCGCGGATCCGCAACAACAGCGCGGTGACCGTCTTCGACGTGGTCGACGAGGACGACCGGCCGTGGATCGTGATGGAGCTCGTCGAGGGCAAGTCGCTCGCCGAGGTCATCCGCGAGGACGGCCTGCTGGAGCCGAAGCGCGCGGCGGAGGTCGGGCTCGCCGTTCTCGACGTGCTGCGCTCGGCGCACCGCGAGGGCATCCTGCACCGTGACGTGAAGCCGTCCAACGTGCTGATCTCCGACGACGGCCGGGTCGTGCTCACCGACTTCGGCATCGCCCAGGTCGAGGGCGACCCGTCCATCACCTCGACCGGCATGCTCGTCGGCGCGCCCTCCTACATCTCCCCGGAGCGTGCCCGCGGGCACAAGCCGGGTCCGGCGGCCGACCTGTGGTCGCTGGGCGGTCTGCTCTACGCGTCGGTCGAGGGGGTGCCGCCCTACGACAAGGGCTCGGCGATCGCCACCCTGACCGCGGTGATGACCGAGCCGATGGAGGAGCCGAAGAACGCGGGTCCGCTGAAGGACGTCATCTACGGACTGCTCACCAAGGACCCCGAGAAGCGGCTCGACGACGCCGGTGCGCGGGTCATGCTCAACGCCGTGATCCACGCGCCCGAGCCCAAGGACGAGCCGGCACCGGACGCGACGCGGGTCGTGCCGCTGCCTCCGCAGCCCGACCGGGGCGCGGGCGACGGCGGTCCGGGCGGCGGGAGCAAGCGCGGCGAGGAGGCCGGGGAGCGGTTCCGCGGGGCGCTGCGTTCCGTGCGGAAGGCGGCCGTGGCGGCGGGGGCGGCCGGTACGGCGGCGGCTTCTCGGGCCAAGTCCGGGAGCGGGACGGGGATTTCGGGGTCGTCCGGCGTTACGGCCACCTCGGGGTCGGTCGGTGGTCCGTCGAGCTCGAGCTCGGGCTCGGGAGCGGGATCTGGTGCCGGTGCGGCTTCCGGTTCGGGAGCGGCGGTCGCCGGTTCCCGCGGTGTCGGTGTCTCCGGTTCCGGTACGGCCGGTTCGGGGGCTGTCGGTCCGGGTGCTGCCGGTGGGGCGGGCTCCGGGGCCAACGCCGCCGGTGGTGGGCGGAGTTCGGGATGGCCCGTGATGACGCCGCCCGAGGATCTGCCGCCGCGGCCCGTGCCGAGGGCGCCGCTGACCGATGTGGTGCCGAGGCGGACATTGGTGATCATCGCGGTGGTCGTGGCGCTCGCCGTGATCGCGGTGGTGCTGGCCGTCGCGTTCAGCGGCGACGACAGCGACTCCAAGAGCTCGGCGGGTGGCGGTGGCGCCAAGGCGTCCGCCAGTGCCGACGCGACCCCCTCCACCAAGGAGGACAAGGAGGACGGTGCCCAGACGGACGGTCGGGCGACCGAGTCCGCCGGGTCCGGGGCCGCGTCCGAGAACACGCCGAGCAACAGCCCGACGGCGACCGGTGGCAGCGAGGCCGGGGGTTCCGCCGACGGCGACAGCATCGCCGAGCAGACGTACGAGGGGAGCCAGGGGTACTCGATCGGGTTGCCCAAGGGGTGGAAGTTCCAGACCTCGGGGTCGGCGGGGGATCGTTTCACCGGGCCCGACGGGCAGCGGCTGCTGGTCGCCTGGACGTCCACGCCGAAGGGCGACCCGGTGGCGGACTGGCGCAACCAGGAGCAGGACATGCGGCGCGCGCAGTACGAGCGGGTGCGAATAGCGGGGGTGGACTACCGGGGCTGGCCGGCGGCCGACTGGGAGTTCACCTATGTCGAGGGCGGGACGAAGTACCGGACGATCGACCGGGGGTTCGTGGTCGACGACAACCTCGGATATGCGCTGATGTACACGGCCAAAGCGGCCAATTGGGGCAGTGAGCTGCGTAAGGACACGTGGCAGACGCTCGCGGAGACGTTCGAGCCGAAGCAGTGAAGCGACGGATCCGCGTTTGAGGCGTGAGATCTGGCATCCCCTCTTTGCAGGTTGCCTTCGGCACGTATCGTGAATGCTTGCGGACCGTACGCATCCAGGTATGGGGCGGAACGGCACGCGAGGCGAGCGGAATTGACCGATCCGGAGGGCCGGGGGAGGCAACGTGGACGACTATGCGGGACGGGTACTCGCCGACCGCTACCGCCTGCCGCTGCCGCCCTCCGATGAGTACGAACTGACCGAGACGCGGGCCTTCGACACCTACAGCGGTCAGGAAGTCCTCGTCAGGCAGGTGCCGTTGCCCGAGGTCGTCGAGGCGGAGGTGCTCGACGCGGAGGGGCTGCCCGACGGGTTCACGGCAAGGGACTCGCGGGAGCGCGGAGTTCGCCGGTCGGCGTCCGCGGCGCGTACGAGCACCCGGCGGCCGACCGATCCGGCGGTGCGGCGGGCCGTGGAGGCCGCGCAGGCCGCCGCCTCGATACCCGACCACCCTCGGCTCGACCAGGTCTTCGACGTGTTCGCCGAGGGCGGGTCGCTGTGGATCGTGAGCGAGCTGGTGGCCGCGCGGCCGCTGGCGGCGCTGCTCGCGGAGAAGCCGCTGACGCCGTACCGGGCGGCCGAGGTCGCCTCCGACGTCCTCATGGCCCTGCGGGTGCTGCACGCCCACGGCTGGGTGCACCGGAACATCACCGCCCGCACGGTCCTCGTCTGCGACGACGGCCGTGTGATGCTGACCGGCCTCGCGGTCGGGGCGGCGGAAGAGGCACTGTGCGGCTATGACCCGGTGCCGGCCGACGACGGTGGCGCGGGCTTCGGGGACCGGCGGGGGACGGGTGTCCCGGGGACGTTCGCCGGGCCGGGCGGCTCGGTCGGTCCTGGCGGTTTGGGCGGGCCCGGTGGTCCGATTGGTCCGGGCGGTGCCAGGGGCCCCGTCGGGCCGGGCGGTCTGGGCGGGCCCGGTGGATCCGCTGGTCCGGGTGGCAGTGGCAGTGGCGGTGGCGGGCAAGGGGCCGGTGGCGCTGGGACGTTCGGCGGAGCCGGGCGTGGTGGTGCAGCTGGTCCGGGCCGACCCGGTGGTTCCGTCGGCGCGGCCGGCGGTGTCGGGCAGGGGCCTGGCGGTGGCGGGTACGGGGCCGGTGGTGCTGGGCAGGCGCCTGGCGGTGCCAGGTACGGCTCCGGTGGTGCCGGACACGGGCCTGGTGGTGCCGGGCACGGGCCTGGTGGTGCCGGGCACGGGCCTGGTGGTGCCGGACACGGGCCTGGTGGTGCCGGACACGGGCCTGGTGGTGCCGGGCACGGGCCTGGTGGTGCCGGGCACGGGCCTGGTGGTGCCGGTGGTTCGGCGAACGGTGGAGTGGTCGGGCTCGGTGGCGTCGGGGTTCAGGCGGGTGCCGTCGATCCCGAGGCCGCGCGGCGGGCTGCCATCGAGGCGCGGGAGGCCGGGGGGCTGCCGGGGCTCGGTGGCGAGGCGACGAACGGTACGGGTACGGCGGCGGGCGCGATCGAGCGCAGGGCCGTGGAGACCGGCGGGGACGTCAGGGCCGCGCGGGCCGGGGCGATCGCCGCGTATCGCGCGGGTGCCCGTGCCGCGGCCAGGGTCCAGGAGGCGCAGCAGAACGGCCGCGCGGCCCTGCCCGGAGCCCGGCCGGCGCCCGAGGGCGACCCGGTGGCGCGGGCGGGCGGAGCGACACCGCCGTACGACTCGGGCGTCGAGGGGCAGCAGGGGCCGTACCCGACAGGCAACGGCGTCGGGGTGGGCGGTGCCGGGCAGCCGGGCTACGGCCCCGGCGGCGTCGGGCTTCCGGCCGGCGGCGTTGGGCCGGGGGCCCATGGCCACGGCGTTGAGGTTCCGCCAGGGGCCGGGGCCGTGAGCGGGAATGTGCAGGGCGGGCGGGACGATCACTCCCGGTCCACGCCCCCGGGGCAGATTGCCGACCCCTATGGCGTGCGCGCCGACTGGCATGGTGCCGCGCCCCGCGGCGGTGCCGGTGGGGCGGTCCAGCGTGCTCAGCAGCCGTCGGGCGGTGCCGTACTCCCGCCCGGCGCCCAGGCATCCCCAGGCGCCGCCGCGCTGCCCGCCGGTGGCGCGAACCCCGCGCCCGCCCCCAGCCGTTGGGACGAACTCGCCGCCGAGGCTCCCGTGCCTCGTGGACCCGCCACCGCGCTCGCCGCCGAGCGGGCGCGGCAGGCCAGGATGGCCGTGGTCGGGCCGGTGACCGAGCGGTGGGCGCCGGAGCAGGCCGGGCCGGTGCATGAGAACTGGCAGTTGGCGGCACCGATCGGGCCCGCCACCGACCTGTGGGCGCTCGGGGCGCTGCTGTTCCGGGCCGTGCAGGGGCACGCCCCCTACCCCGAGGAGTCGACGGCCGAGCTGGTGCAGATGGTGTGCGCCGAGCCGCCCGCCTTCGCCGAGGAGTGCGGGCCGCTCCGGCCGGTCGTGGAGTCGTTGCTGCGTCAGGACCCGACCGAGCGGCTGGACTTCGAGGAACTGCGGGGCTGGCTGCGGTCGTTGGTGCGGTCCGCGCCCGAACCCGACGTCGGGACGCATGTCGTGGCCGCGCCGCCGGTCGAGGGGAGCCGGCTGCCCGTCATACGGCGGCGGGGCGAGCTGGTGCGCAGGCGGCGGGCCGGGCTGCCCGCGACGAGTGCGCACGGGCGGCACAAGCGGGCCAGGCAGGAGGTCTCGCACTCGCCCAGACGCCTCGGCCGTACGTTGTTGCTGCTCGTGCTGCTGCTCATGGCCGCGGCGATCGCGTACGCCGTGTTGTTCATGCCCAAGGCCGACGAGTCGACGGGCGGAGCGGGCGACGCCGACCGGACCGGCAACGCCGGTGAGGTCAGTGCGGCGCCGACCGTGAGCAGCGAGCCGCGGCCCGATCAGACCTCGCCCAAGGCGCAGGAGAGCCCGTCGGAGTCCACGGAGCCCCCGGAGACCCGGCCGCCCTCCGGGCCCGCCGTCCCCGACGGCTTCACCCTGCGCTCGGACTCCGCCGGATTCCGCGTCGCCGTCGCGAACGGCTGGACGCACACCGCCGAGAACGGCCGCGGGCAAGTCGTGTTCTCGCACGGCGACTTCGACCTGATCGTCGTACCCGGGCGCGACAGCGCGGACGAGTACGGCGAGGACCCGATGGCGTACCAGCGGGAGGACGAGCCCGAGTTGCAGCCGTACCGGGACTCCAGCTGGGCCAGTGCGAGTGGGCTGAAGACGATCCAGGTGGGCGGGCGGACCATGGCCGAGGGACAGTTCACCTGGACCGACGACTCCGGGCGCGAGCTCTTCGTACGTAATCTCGCGATGCTGGTCGCCGGGAAGTACCACGTGGTGCAGGTGCGCGGGCCCGAGGCCGAGCGGGACGAGGTGACGCGGCTGTTCGAGCAGGCGTCGGCGACGTACGAGGTCACGGGCTGAGCGCGGGCCCTCACGTCGGGTGACGGGTGATTCCGGCCGCCGGGGCGATAACCGTCCCAACGACAGTCACAGCAAGCACAACAACTGTCACAACCGCGAAACCTTGGCACCCCCGTGGTTCCCCGTGCCCGGGCCGGTCCTTAATCTGAGCCAGTCAAGAGCATTGCGGGGCAACGTGAATCAGATGCAGGGCCTGCTCCTCGCGGGCCGCTACCGGCTTGCCGACACCATCGGCAGCGGCGGCATGGGGCGGGTGTGGCGCGCGCATGACGAGGTCCTCCACCGGGCCGTCGCCATCAAGGAGCTCACCGCTGCTCTGTATGTGTCCGAGAGCGACCAGGAGCGGCTGCTCCACCGCACCCGCGCCGAGGCCCGCGCGGCGGCCCGTATCAACCACTCCGCCGTCGTCACCGTGCACGACGTGCTCGACCACGACGCCCGCCCGTGGATCGTGATGGAGCTGGTCGAGGGCGGTTCGCTGGCGGACGCGGTCAAGGAGCGGGGGCGCATCGAGCCCGCCGAGGCGGCCAGGATCGGGCTGTGGGTGCTGCGCGCGCTGCGCGCCGCGCACTCGGCCGGGGTGCTGCACCGCGATGTGAAGCCCGGCAACGTCCTGTTGTCCCATGACGGCCGGGTCCTCCTCACCGACTTCGGCATCGCCCAGATCGAGGGCGATACGACCATCACCCGCACCGGAGAGGTCGTGGGTTCGGTGGACTACCTCGCCCCCGAGCGGGTGCGCGGCCATGATCCGGGCCCGGCCTCCGACCTCTGGGCGCTCGGCGCGACGATCTACACCGCGGTGGAGGGCCGCTCGCCCTTCCGCCGCACCTCGCCGCTCGGCACCATGCAGGCCGTCGTCGAGGAGGAGCCCGCCGAGCCGGTCAACGCCGGCGCGCTGGGGCCCGTCCTCGCGGCGCTGCTGCGCAAGGATCCGGCCGAGCGGCCCGCCGCCGCGGAGGCCGAGCAGATGCTCGCCGAGGCGGTGGAGGGGCGGTGGCCGAGCGGGGCGCAGGCGTATGCCCCGACGGCGCGGGTGCGGTACGAGACCGGGACGGGGAGCGGAGCGGGCTTCCGGGCCGGGCCGCACACAGGTTCCCCGACCGGGCCTCCCGCAACCTCCCCGACAGGGCCTCCCACAGGCTCCCCGACCGGGCCTCCCACGGGCTCCGGTACGACGGCACAGACGGCCGCCGCCACGCCGTATCCGCCGGTCTCGGCGCAGGCGCAGGCGCAGGCACCGGCTCCGTTTCCGGCCCCGACCGCGCCGCGGAAGCGGCACCGGCTGCGGACGTTCGCCCTGGTCGTCGCCCTCGCGGCGATCGTCGGCGGGGCCGGCGCGGTCGCGCTGCAGCAGTTCGGGGCGGGCAGCACTCCCAGCGACTCCGTCTCGTCGGGCCCGAGCGTCAGTGCCACGCCGAGCCCGAGCCCGAGCGCAAGTGCCACGCCGAGCGGGACGGGCGGCCAGGGCACGATTCCCGCCGACTGGGTGCCCTACGACGGTCCCGGCGGTTCCAGCATCCGCCTGCCCGAGGGGTGGAAGCAGTCCGTCACCATCGACAAGGACGGCATCAAGCAGTTCGACTACTCGCCCGACAACGGCAGACACGTGGTGCGCGTCGCCGTCGACACCTCCCCGGACTTCCCCACTTCGTATGCCCACATGAAGGACTTGGAGCCCCAGCTCTCAGGGCTTCAGAACTACGAGCGGCTGAGCCTGACGGAGGCGCTCTTCCGCGATCTGCCGGGCGCCCGCTGGGAGTACACCTGGGACGCGCTGGCCAAGGATCCGCCGCACTACGTCACGGCCCCCTACCGGGCCATCGACGTCGGGTACATGGACCGCGACGGCACCGAGTACGCCATCTACGCCGCCTCACCGGCCGCCGACTGGGCGACCACCCGTAAGCAGTTCAACTGGATCCTCCAGAGCTGGCAGCCGAAAACCCCCTGACAACTTGGCCGGTCACCCCCCGGAGCAGATCCGTCCGGCGCGGCATCATGGGGCGCATGGGGACCCCGGGGGACAACTTCCGTGTCATAGCGGGCCGTTACCGCCTGGAGGCGCGGCTCGGGCGGGGCGGTATGGGGGTGGTGTGGCGGGCCACCGATCTGCTGCTCGGGCGGCGGGTGGCGGTCAAGGAACTGTCCCTGGACGAGACGTTGTCGGAGGCCGAGGCCCGCTGGCAGCGGGACCGGACGCTGCGGGAGGCGCGTGCCGTCGCGCAGTTGAGGCATCCGCACATCATCGGCGTGCACGATGTCGTCGAGCACGATGAACGTCCTTACCTGGTCATGGAGTTGATCGACGGCGGCTCGCTCGCCGACCGGATCGCCGTGCACGGACCCGTGGTGCCCGCCGAGGCCGCGCGGATCGGCATCGACCTGCTGGGGGCGTTGCGGGCGGCGCACGAGGCGGGGGTCCTGCACCGGGACATCAAGCCGGCGAACGTCCTGCTGGAGGGCGGTACCGGGCGGGTCGTCCTCACCGACTTCGGGGTCGCGCAGGTCGCGGGCGCGACGACGGTGACGGAAGTCGGCTCCTTCGTCGGATCGCCCGAGTACACCGCGCCGGAGCGCATGTCGGGGCTGCGGACCGGTCCCGCCTCCGACCTGTGGTCGGTGGGGGCGCTGCTGTGTACGGCCGTGAGCGGTGAATCGCCCTTCCGGCGCGACTCGTTGGGCGGGATCGTGCACGCGGTCCTCGAGGGCGAGATACGGCCGCCCGCGCAGGCCGAGCCGATCCTGCCCGTCGTACGGGGGCTGCTGGAGCGGAATCCGGAGCGGCGGCTGGATGCGGAGCAGGCGGAGCGCATGCTGCGGACCTTTCTGGAGACGGGACACATGCCCGCCCCCGAGAGGCGTTCGCTGCGGGGCACGCTGACGGCTGTGCTGCGGGGGCGGCGGCGCCCATGAAGCGGTCGGCGAAGGCGCCAATGAAGAAGGTCGGCGAAGGCGTCCACGAAGGCGTCCGCAAAAGGGAGATGACCGGCCTGCTGAGTCACGGGTCTGCTACCGGAACGCCTTCCGGGTGGAACCGGACGTGCCTGGCGCGATATGAACGGACCCATGAGCAGCAACGGGGGAACCCCTTACGGGTCTGACGAGCCAACGAGTTTCGGTCTGCAACCGCCGAAGCCGCCCGTGGCGGTGCCGCATCCGGGCAACCCGTACGCGGCGCCCACGCAGGTCGTCCCGCAGCCGGCCGCGCCTCAACAGGACCCGGGAACCGGCCGGTTGATCGCAGGTCGCTACCGTCTGCTCGCCAAGCTCGGGCACGGCGGGATGGGTACGGTGTGGCGGGCGAAGGATGAGACGGTGGACCGCGAGGTCGCCGTCAAGGAACCGCGCGTACCCGATCACCTTCCCGACCGCGAACGTGCCAACGCGTTCGAACGGATGCGCCGCGAGGCCCGTGCCGCGGCCCGGCTCGATCACCCCGCTGTCGTGAACGTGCACGACGTCGCGGTCGTCGACGGCCAGCCCTGGATCGTCATGGAGCTGGTGCAGGGCCGTTCGCTCGGCGACGCGCTCCAGGAGGGCACGCTCGGGGCACGGGAAGCGGCGAGAATCGGCCTCGAAGTGCTCGGCGCGCTGGAGGCCGCGCACGCCGCGGGCATCCTCCACCGCGACGTCAAACCGGACAACGTCCTCCTCGGCCGCCACGACCGCGTCGTCCTCACCGACTTCGGCATCGCCCAGATCGAGGGCGAGACCAATCTGACCGACACCGGCGGCTTCGTCGGCTCGCCCGAGTACATCGCCCCGGAGCGGGTCCTCGGGCAGCGGCCCGGACCGGCCTCGGACCTGTGGTCGCTGGGCGTGGTGCTGTACGCGGCGACGGAGGGCGTCTCGCCGTTCCGGCGCAGCAACACCCCGGCGACGCTGCAGTCGGTCCTCAACGCGGCCCCGGCGGCGCCCGCTTCGGCGTCCGGGCCGTTGGCCGAGGTCATCACGGGCCTGCTCCAGAAGGACCCCGGGCGCCGCCCGAACGCCGCCCAGGTGCGTGCGCTGCTGGAGGCGGCGGCGAATCCGCCGGTCCTGGCCCCGGCGCCGACCCAGGTCGTGCAGGTCGGCGAGGCTTCGCAAGGGGGCGACAAGGGCGGCATCCGGATCGGCCGCAGGACCTTGATCGGGCTCGGCGCGGTGGTCGTCGCGGCCGCGGTGGCGGCGGTTCTGGTGATCGTGGATCCGTTCGCGGGGCCGTTGCCGGACGGCTGGAGGACGAAACACGTGAAGGATGTCGCCGCGACGCCGGCGGTGCCCGAGAACTACCAGGAGGGCGTGCCCGACCGGGAGACGGACAAGGCGCACTGGGTCACGTACACCGACTGGAGCGGCAGCATCTGGATCGGGCTGCGGCTCGACAGGAAGTCCGAGGACACGGGTAACAGCATCGCGGGCTCGGCGGCCGCCGAGATGTACGAGGACGACAAGGCCTTCACCGAGAACGGCGACTACGGCCTGGGCATGCCGGAGAACCCGAAGACCAGGACCGACGACGGGGCCACGTTTCAGGGGAAGCCGGCCGCCAAGAACACGATCACGTACGAGACCGACGACAACGAGAAGCGCCCCCGCGAGATGCAGATCTTCTACTACAAGACCTCCAAGGGCGACATGTACAAGCTCACCATCAGCTACCCCGGGGAAGGCAGCGACTTCACGGACCGGGGGCGGGAGGTGGCGAAGACCGCCATCGCCAACCTGGACGTCGATGCGCTCTGAGTTCTACCGTCGCTGAATTACGTTGCCGGTGACGGGAGTTGAGGTCATCCTCCTCTGAGACCGATCTTGGGAGGGGACCTTGAAGTAGTACGTCTTGAAGCAGTACGTATGGAGACGCGTCGCGCCGGTGTGCACCGCCGCGGCGCTCACCGTCGCCGGTGCGAGCGGCGTGGCATCGGCGGCCGGCGCCGAGGCACCGGCGGCCCCCGTCGTCACGTCGCAGGAGTATCCGGACGACGACAACTGGCACGACGGCGTGGGCAATTACGGCACGTTCGTGATCGACTCGGCGTCCGACGACGTGGTGTCGTACCGCTACTCCTGGCTCGGCGGACCGACCAGCACGATCACGCCGGACCAGCCCGGGGGGCCGGTGTCCGTGCGCTGGATGCCGGAGAAGACGGGCGTCACCTATCTCCAGGTCCAGGCGGTCGACGCCGTCGGCAACATCAGCGCCAGGACCACGCACGACATCCTGGTCACGACCGGCCGCCCGGCCGTCACACACTGGGACCCGGACCAGCAGTCCGGCGCGGACACCGGCTCCGGCGTCACCCCGGGCGCCTCCGGGCCGTCCGGTACGACCGTCGGCTCCGCGGCCGCCTTCGACGGCACGGACGAGGCGTACGCGACCCTCGACACCTCCGTGGACGCGGCGCGGAACTTCTCCGTCGACGCCTGGGTGCGCCCCGACGAGCTCGTCGGCGGCTCGCCGGTCGTCAGCCAGGAGGGCTTCACCCTCGGCACGACCACGGGCGCCGCCGGAGGTGTGCAGTGGTCCTTCTCCCTCCCGGCCGCCGACGGAGGCACGGCGACCATCAGCGGCGGCACGCCCGAGCCCGGCGAGTGGGCGCACCTCGTGGGCGTGTACGACGCCGAGAAGGACCAGGTCCGCCTGTACGTCGACGGGCAGCTCACCGACACGGCCGACAACCTTGTCACGGCGGGCGGCTCCGGCGCTCTGCGCATCGGCGACCACTGGCAGGGTCTCCTGACCGACGTGAACGTCTGGGACCGCGTGTACGCGCCCGGGGAGATCACCGAGGCGGCGACCCGCAAGGCCCAGCGCCTGGGCTACTGGGACCTGGAGTCGGCGACCGACGGCCGGAGCCCGGCGTACGCGGGTGGCGAGCCGCTGACCCTGGCGGGCGACGCGTCGATCTACGCGGCCACCGACGACTGCCCCTGGAACCCCGACTGCGTCCCGGTGACCTATCCGATCGTCGGCAACGGCGACCTGCTGCTCGACGGCGACGGCGACTACGCCACCACGCCGACCGCCCTCACGCCGACCGACGCGGGCTTCTCCGTGACCGCGCAGGTCCGCATCGATCCCGACACCGCGACCCGTGACATGACGGTCCTGTCCCAGCCGGGCGAGCGCACCGACCTGTTGACCCTGCGCTATCTCGCCGCCTCGCGGACCTGGCAGGCGGTCGTCGCCCACGAGGACCGGGCCGACGCGCCGACCACAACGGTCAGCGCGCCGCTCGACCTGGACTGGACGGCCGACGACCAGTTCCTCGCGGTGGTGTACGACGAGAAGACCGACGAACTGCGGCTCTACGTCGACTACGACCACCCCGCCGCCACCGCGAGCGTGTCCGGCCTGAACACCTGGGCGCCGAACGGTGACCTCCAGGTCGGCCGCACGCTCACCGACGGCACCCAGGACCTCGCGGGCGAGGTGGACGACATCCACACCTATGCCGGGGTCCTCAGCCGCACCCAGGTCGGGATGCTGCGGCTCGGCGGAGTCGACATCACCTGACGCCGATGACCGCGTGCCGCCCCGCGTCGACAATCCCCCGCCCCACAAGGTACTCATGAGACATGAGCAACGACGGGGGCGGCACCAGCCCCAAGGGCCGACTGATAGGCGGCCGTTACCGACTGGTCGAGCGCATCGGCTCGGGGGGCATGGGCACCGTCTGGCGGGCGCACGACGAACTCGTCGACCGCGAAGTCGCCGTCAAGCAGCCCCGGTTGCCCGGCGACCCGGAGGCCGAGGCGCATCAGCGGGCCTCCCACCGGCTCTACCGGGAGGCTCGTGCCGCCGCCCGCGTCGACCATCCCGCCGCCGTCTCCATCCATGACGTGGTCGTGGAGGACGGACTCCCCTGGATCGTCATGGAGCTGGTCCGGGGCGAGTCCCTCCACGAGGTGCTGCGGCGAGGGCCCGTGGACCCCGCCGAGACCGCCCGGATCGGGCTCGCCGTCCTCGGCGCCCTGCGGGCCGCGCACGCCGTGGGGATCGTCCACCGGGACGTGAAGCCCGCCAATGTGCTGCTCGGCTCGCACGGCCGGGTGGTCCTCACCGACTTCGGCATCGCCCATGTCCAGGGCGAGGAATCCCTCACCGTCAGCGGCGAGTTCGTCGGTTCCATCGACTTCGTCGCCCCCGAGCGGATGTCAGGGCGGGGTGCCGGACCCTCCTCCGACCTGTGGTCCCTGGGCGTCCTGCTCTACGCCGCCGTCGAGGGCGAACCGCCTTTCCGGCGTACGACGCTGGAGTCCACCCTCGCCGCCATCCTCTCCTTCGACCCGCCCGAGCCCAAGCAGGCGGGCCCCCTCGGCCCCCTGATCACCGGGCTGTTGGGGAAGGACCCGGACCTGCGGCCGGACGCCGAGGAGGCCGCCAAGATCCTGGAAGCGGCGGCCGAGGGGTGGCCGGTCCCGCCGCTGAGCGAGCCGCAGGCCCAGCAGGTGCCCGACCGCATACGGGAGCTGGGGGAGGACTCGGGAACCGTACGCCTGCGGGACGCCGGGCCCGACCTCAAGCCCGAGCGCAAGCCGGAGCTCAGGCCCGAGCCCAAGCCTGCCCTCGCGTCCGAGCGCAGGTCCGACCTGGACCGCGACCCCGACCGCGCCCCCGTACCCGGGCCGGACACCACCTTCGTACCGACGACCGCACCCCCCAGACCCCACCTCCTGCGCCGCCCCCTCCCCGCCGCCCTGCTCGGTGCCGCCCTCGTCGGCGGTGCCTGGTTCGGTATCTCCTACGTCCTCGCCGAGCCCGAGCCCATCGCGGTCCGCGAGCCGACGTACACCTCGGCCCCCCTCAGGCCCGCCGAGACGGACATCGCCGACGAGCCCTGGGAGAAGCACACCGAGAAGGCGATGAACGCGACGCTGTCCGTGCCGAGCCGGTACCAGGAGGACCATCGACAGGGGAGCGCCACCGACCAGCCCCGGATGGTGATCTACGGGGACGGTGACATCGAGCTCCGCCTCAGCGTGTGGGACAACCCCTCCGTCTCGGCCATGGGCCGGGCGTACCAGGTGAAGACGGCCTGGGCGGCCCAGGACGAGGCCGAGACCCGGATCACGGAGACCAGCCTCCAGGGCCTGAGCGCATACCAGGCCGACACCACCTATGACGACGACGGGAGCAGTCCCAGCCGGGTCATGCAGGTGATCGTCAGCACCGACGACGGCCGGCTCTACGAGCTCCGCGTCGACATGCCGAAGGGGACGACGCAGGAGAAGGAGGGTATGGCGCTGTTCAAGGAGGCCCGCGACCGGCTTGTGATCGGAAAAGGCTGAGCAGCCGGTGATCGTCATCGCTCAACACGCTGATCAGCGGCTTTTCCGCCAGTGAGTACTGGCAGCGTGTGAGTACTCGGTGAATCCCGATTACCGACGGGTACCCAAAGTCTCCGCCCCGGCATACTCTGCGCGTCATGACGGACACGAAGGCTTCGGAGCAGGCCACCAACCCCCTCGCCCCCGCCCCGGAGGGCGCCCGTACCGCCGCCGACGTGGTCACCCCGGAGCTGGTCGCCCAGCTCACCAAGGGTGTGGTCGGCTCCGGTCGCACCGCCAACCACACGCCGTTCACCGGTGAGAAGCTGGCCGATCTGCCCGAGTCGACGCCCGAGGACGTCGAGAAGGCCTTCGCGGCGGCCCGCAAGGCGCAGGCGGTGTGGGAGCAGATGCCCGTACGGCAGCGCGCGGCCGTCCTACTCCGCTTCCACGACCTCGTCCTGGAACGCCAGGCAGAGGTCCTCGACCTGATCCAGCTGGAGACAGGCAAGGCCCGTCTCCACGCCCACGAGGAAGTGCAGGCCGTCGCGGTCGCCGCCCGCCACTACGGCCGCAAGGCGCCCTCCTATCTGCGGCCCAAGCGGCACGCGGGCGCCATGCCGACCCTCACCAAGGTGACCGAACTGCGCCACCCGCGCGGGGTGGTGGGCCAGATCGCCCCCTGGAACTACCCTCTGGAGCTGTCCGTCGGCGACGCGCTCCCCGCGTTCGTCGCGGGCAACGCGGTGGTCATGAAGCCGGACACCGAGACCTGCCTGACGGCGCTCTGGGCGCGTGACCTCCTCATCGAGGCCGGGCTGCCCGCCGATGTCTTCCAGGTCGTCCTCGGCGAGGGCCCCGTCGTCGGCCCCGAGGTCGTCCGGCACGCCGACTACGTCTCCTTCACGGGCTCCACCCGCACCGGCCGGGAGGTCGCCCAGGGCGCCGCCGCCCGACTCGTCGGAGTCTCCCTCGAACTCGGCGGCAAGAACGCCATGTTGGTCCTGGAGGACGCGGACATCGAGAAGGCGGCGGCGGGAGCCGTCCGCGCCTGCTTCTCCTCCGCCGGCCAACTCTGCATCTCCATCGAGCGGTTGTACGTCCACGAGTCGATCGCCGACGCCTTCCTGGAGCGCTTCGCCGCCCGCACCAAGGCCATGCGGCTCGGCAAGTCCCTCGCCTACGGCGCCGACATGGGCTCCCTGGTGGGCGAGCGCCAGCTGGAGACCGTCACCCGGCATGTCGAGGAGGCCGTGGCCAAGGGCGCCAAGGTCGTCGCCGGCGGGGTCGCCCGCCCCGACATCGGCCCGTACTTCTTCGAACCGACCATCCTCGACGGCGTGACCGAGCCCATGGCGATCTGCGCCGAGGAGACCTTCGGCCCGGTCGTCTCCATCTACCGTTTCAAGACCGACGACGAGGCGATCGCGGAGGCCAACTCGACGGCGTACGGCCTCAATTCGTCGGTCTGGACGAAGGACGGCAAGCGCGGCCGCCAGGTCGCCGCCCGGCTGCGCACCGGCACGGTCAACGTCAACGAGGGCTACGCGTCCGCCTACGGCAGCGTCCAGTCCCCGATGGGCGGCATGAAGGACTCCGGGCTCGGCCGCCGCCACGGCTCCGAGGGCATCCTCAAGTACACCGAGGCCCAGACGGTGGCCCAGCAGCGGCTGCTGCCGATGGCACCGTCGCTGGGGATGGGCGACGAGGCGTACGCGCAGTTCATGAGCCGCAGCCTGCGTCTGATGAAGGCATTCCGGTTCCGGTAAGAGGCGTACGAGGCGTACGAGGCGTACGAGGCGTACGAAGTGCAAGAGACGTAAGAGGCGTAAGAGGAGAGAGCGCGTGAGCAAAGACGCTTACGACTATGACGTCATCGTCGTGGGGTCCGGCTTCGGCGGTTCCGTCACGGCCCTTCGCCTCACCGAGAAGGGATACCGCGTAGGAGTCCTGGAGGCCGGCCGCCGCTTCACCCCGGGCACCCTGCCGAAGAACTCCTGGGACCTGAAGAACTACCTCTGGGCCCCCAGGCTCGGCATGTACGGCCTCCAGCGCATCCATCTGCTCGGCAACGTCATGGTCCTGGCCGGCGCGGGCGTCGGCGGCGGCTCGCTCAACTACGCCAACACCCTCTACGTACCGCCGAAGCCGTTCTTCGAGGACCCCCAGTGGCGTGACATCACCGACTGGGAAGAGGAGTTGAAGCCGTACTACGACCAGGCCCAGCGCATGCTCGGCGTACGGCTCAACCCGACGATGACCCCCTCCGACGTCCATCTGAAGGCGGCGGCCCAGCGGATGGGCGTGGGGGACACCTTCCACATGGCGCCGGTGGGCGTGTTCTTCGGTGACGGGCAGGACGCCGACGGCTCGGGGAAGGCGAAGCCCGGAGAGCAGGTCGAGGACCCGTACTTCGGCGGCGCCGGACCGGCCCGCAAGGCCTGCGCGGAGTGCGGCGAGTGCATGACCGGCTGCCGTCACGGCGCCAAGAACACCCTCAACGAGAACTATCTCTACCTCGCCGAGAAGGCGGGCGCGGTCGTGCACCCCATGACGACGGTCGTGTCGGTCACCGACGACTCGCAGGGCGGGTACGCGATCGCCACCCTCCCGACGGACCAGAGGAAGAAGGGCAGGGGCCGCACCTTCAAGGCCCGCCGGGTCGTCCTCGCCGCGGGCACCTACGGCACCCAGACCCTGCTGCACCGCATGAAGGCGGGAGGCCAGCTCCCGCACCTCTCGGAGAGGCTGGGCGAGCTGACCCGCACCAACTCCGAGGCCCTGGTCGGCGCCCAGACCGACGACCGGCGCTACCGCAAGGCGACCGGTGAGAAGAAGGTCGACTTCACCCGCGGTGTCGCCATCACGTCCTCGATCCATCCCGACGCCGACACCCACATCGAGCCGGTCCGCTACGGCAAGGGCTCCAACTCGATGGGCGGCCTCTCCATCCTCCAGGTCCCGTACGCCGACGGCTCGTCCAGGGTCATGGCCTGGCTGGCGAACGCGGCCCGGCACCCCCTGCTCGTGCTGCGCTCCCTCTCCAACCGCCGCTGGTCGGAGCGGACCATCATCGGCCTGGTCATGCAGTCGCTGGACAACTCCCTGACGACGTATCTGAAGCCGGACGGTGTGGGCAAGGGCCTGTTGACGGCCCGTCAGGGGCATGGCGCCCCCAACCCCAAGCAGATCAAGGCGGCTTCGGAGGGTGCGTCGGCGATCGCGGCCGAGATCAACGGCTTCGCGGGTTCGAACGTCGGCGAGCTGATGGGCACGCCGCTGACGGCCCACTTCCTCGGCGGCTGCCCGATCGGCGCCGACGCCGAGGAGGGCGTCATCGACCCGTACCACCGGCTCTACGGCCACCCCGGCATCTCGGTCGTCGACGGCGCGGCCGTCTCGGCGAACCTCGGTGTGAACCCGTCCCTGACCATCACGGCCCAGGCCGAGCGGGCGATGTCGTTCTGGCCCAACAAGGGCGAGACCGACCCGCGTCCGGCCCAGGGAGCGGCGTACGAGCGTCTGAAGCCGGTCGAGCCGCAGGCGCCGGCGGTCCCCGCGGAGGCGTTCGGCGCGCTGCGGCTGCCGTTCCTGGGGATGCCGGCGGTGCCGCCCAAGTCGTAGCCCGCCGGGTGCACAAAGAGAGAAGGACCTGCGTCCCCCTCCGAACGCAGGTCCTTCTCTCTGTCTTGCGGTGACGCTTTACGCGTTCGAACCGGCCTTGCGGCGGCGCACGGCGAACACGGCACCGGCACCGGCGACGACGGCGACACCGCCGACGAGACCGATGACCGGCAGCGCGGAGCTGGAGCCGGTGTCGGCGAGGTTGCCCGTCGGCAGCTCGGAGACATCGCCCTGCGGCTTCTTCACGGAGTCCTTGGAGCCGTTGTCGCTCGGCGTGGCGGTGCCCGGGTTCGGGTTGGGCGTGCCGGCCTTCAGGACCTCGAAGTCGTACTGCGCCCAGCCCTCGGCGATGCAGTCCTGGCCGTCGACGTTGTCGAGGTAGGCGCCGGAGCCGAAGGAGTAGGCGTCGCCGGCCGGGGCCTTGGAGTCGATGCTGACGCGCAGGTCGACGGACTTGCTCTTGCCGGCCTTCAGGCTCTCGACGTAGAAGAAGTAGTCGCCGGCCCAGTCGTCGGAGCCGATGCGGTCCCAGGCGCCCGTGTCGGGGTTCTTGAACTGCAGGTTGACGTACGGGCTGAGGAACTTCGCCTCGTCGAGTTCGTAGTTCTCGATCTCGGCGTAGAACGCGACGCCGTCGATCGTGGTGCTGGAGTCGTTGGTGACGACCAGCTTGAACTTGTGGAAGCCGTCACCGGCGACGATCTTGCCCGGGAGGCCCTTGATGTCCGCGGCGACCTTGGCGTCCGCGAAGTCCTCGTCGAGCTCCTCGCAGGTCGGGACGTCCGGGTCGGTCGGCTCCTCGCTCGGCTCGGCGGACTCGGAGGGCTCGGGCTCGTCCGACTCGCTCGCCGTGGCGGTGGGCGAGGTCGTGTCGGAGGCCGTGGCGGTGGGCGTGGCGGTGTCGCTCGGCGTCGAGGTGGCCGACTGCGAGGCGGAGTCGGTCGCGGTCGGCGTCGCCGTGTCGCTCGGCAGCTCGGTCGGCGCGGAGCTGGTCGTCTCGGTGGGGCTCGGTGACGTCGTCTCGTCCGCGAACGCGACCGGCGCGGACAGCAGCGCGAGCGGGGCTATGACAGCCGTCGCGGCCGCTGCGGCCATGGCACGGCGAAGCTTCATGAAAGACCTCGAGAAGTCCGGTGTGCTGCGTGGTGCGGCACAAGAGTGGGGCGGTGTGGGCCCCGCTTGTGGGGCGCGGGTGTGGCCCGTGGTTCGCCTGGTTTGATTCGTGAACGCTGTGAATGGTTGCTCTGGCATTCACAGAAAACTTATGTGGCCTGAGTCACATCCTGGTTCCGCTTGTGGAAGGCCTTTCTGAGCCCTTAGAACTGACCGTCGTGTCTGAGAAGCCGTCCGAGGACTCCTCCTCGAACTCCGAAGTCCCCGACGACGTCTGGGAACAGTTCGCCCGCGCCAACGAGCAGGCCGCTCCCAAGGAGCCCTCCGCGCGTGCCCGCATGGTGACCGAGCGGCTGCGGCAGCAGGAGGCGCGGGGTGAGCTGCCGGAGGGCTGGCGCACAGGTCCGCCGTTGCAGGAGAAGAGGCGCGGCCGGCGGATATGGCCGGTGCTCGGCCTGCTGCTCGCGGTCCTGGTGGCCGTCGTGGCGCTGAAGCCGTCCCTGCTGCCCGGTCTCGGCGGCGACTCCACGGACTCCGCCTCCGGGGAGCGGCTCCCCGACGAGACCGCCGCCCCCACCGCCCCGCCCTCCGCGGCGGCCCCCGCGACCCCCACCCTGGACGACCCGTTCGCCGGCTCCCCGGCCAAGCGCTGGGCGGACGGCGCGGCCGGGATCGTCCTGCCGGAGGCGAAAGCGGTCGGGGGCAAGAGCAAGGCGGAGGTCGCGCAGGCTTTGCGGCTGACCCGGGAGCTGCTGATCGACTCCAACCTGAACCCGGCCACCCTGCGCGGCGAACGGCCCGAGACGGCGCTGGGCATCCTCGAACCCAAGCAGAAGGGCGTCCTCGCCGAGCTCAAGGCCGGCCTGAGCAAGCCCAGCGAGAAGAACGACCCGCTGGCGATGTTCACCCGCTTCGACCCGAACGGGATCCGCACGGTCGGCGATGTCGTGAAGACCCGCGGCCGGATCACCTTCAAGGCCGGCGAGGGCACCGCGGTCGCCGTCCACGCCGACTACACCTTCGTCTACCCCGTCGTCCGCACCGACGGCTCGACCGAGGTGACCCGCACCATCGTCCGCCGCGTCCTCGAACTCGAGGTCTCCGATCCGGCCAGGTACGCGGTCACGCCCGGCAAGCTCACCGTCCTGCGCTACGACCGGGACGCCGGCAACTCGACCTGCGGCGTCCATGACGGCTGGTTCCACCCGGAGTTCCCCTCGGACGCGCCGACGGACGGTCCCTCGTCCGGTCCGACGACGGATCCGTACGACCGCAGCAAGGACATCAGGGACTCGAAGGACTGCGGGACGGCGTCCCGCGTCTGAGCAGACCGCAAGAGAGCAGACCCCAAGAGAGCAGACCGCAAGCGAAGGGCCCCGCGGGACGGAACCGCGGGGCCCTTCTTTCGTCAGCACCGGCGTCAGGGCAGCGCCGGTGCCTGGGAGCGGCGCCGGGGGGTTGCGCCGCTTGCCTTGAGTGCCCTGGGTCGGCGCCCCGGCGCACATGGGGCGCACGGAAGGTCTGGACCTCTGGCAGTACGGCAACGCAGAACAATGCAGTTGTCTACGGCGGGACTTGGGGGCTTTTCCAGCATCGTGCTGGAAGGACGCGGTCACCGCAACCGTTCCGTCCAGCATTGTGCATTTTTGCAATTTCCGCCGGTCGGCCCCGGGCGTCCCCGGAGCCGACCGTTCTCTTGGGTGACCGGGCTGCTGTCCCCTGCCGTCCGGTCACTTACCTGGAGCGAGGTCCCACGACGTACAACGTGATCCGTACGTCTCATCGCCCCAGTGAGCCACGCGTGGTTCTATCGGGCCCGCCCCTGGCTGGCACGGACACCACCACCAACGAAGCGGTGCGCGCTGCGGTCACGCGCCGTACGGGTGAGACGGGGGGGCGAACTCAGATGCGACCCCTGCACAGTTCGAGAAGGGTCATCGCGAGGGCCGTACCCGGCTTGCCGAGGGCCTCGCTGTAGTGGCTGAGGACCTCCATCTCACGGGTCAGGTTCACGCGCCGGCCGCCCGCGGCGATCCGGGTCTGCTGGACGACGGCGGACACGGCCGTCCGCTCCTGGATGAGACCGATGATCCGGTCGTCGATCGCGTCGATGCGTTCCCGGGCGTCGGCGATGATCGCTTCGGGCGTGGAGGCTTCGGGCGCGGTGGTTTCGGGCGCGGTGACTTCGGTCGTGGTGGCTTCCGGGGTGGTGGTCACGTAGGGCTCCTGGATGGGGTGGGTGCCCCGGAGCGGCAAGGACCGGAGAAAACGACAGGCGCCCCGGACCTTGTCGGCCCGGGGCGCCTGGGAAGTCGCTTGTCAGTAGCTCAAGCAGCACGACCATGGCAGCCGGCGGGCCGGATGCCATAGGTAAAGAGGAAGGTCGGGTGCGTGAGCATGGGGTCAGTATGCACGCCCGCCGGGCCCTGTCCAACCGAGGTCCGCCCACCGGACGGGAGGGGCCTGAGCCGCACCCCGGTAGACTCGGCCCCACACACACCTCGCTCACCGCCGGAAGGCAACCCGTGTCATCAGCGACCCCAGCCGCCCCCGACACCGTCCTGGTCGTCGACTTCGGCGCGCAGTACGCCCAGCTCATCGCCCGTCGGGTCCGCGAGGCCCGGGTCTACAGCGAGATCGTGCCGAGCACCATGCCGGTCGCGGAGATGCTCGCCAAGAACCCGGCGGCGATCATCCTCTCCGGCGGCCCGTCGTCGGTCTACGCGGAGGGCGCCCCGCGCCTGGGCCGCGAGCTCTTCGAGGCCGGCGTCCCCGTCTTCGGCATGTGCTACGGCTTCCAGCTGATGGCCACGACCCTCGGCGGCACGGTCGACAACACCGGCGCGCGTGAGTACGGCCGTACGCCACTGCACGTATCGAAGTCGGGTTCGACCCTCTTCGAGGGCACCCCGGACGAGCAGTCGGTGTGGATGTCCCACGGCGACGCCTGCTCCGAGGCCCCCGAGGGCTTCACGGTGACCGCCTCCACGGACGTCGTCCCGGTCGCCGCCTTCGAGAACGACGAGAAGAAGCTCTACGGCGTCCAGTACCACCCCGAGGTCATGCACTCCACGCACGGCCAGCAGGTCCTGGAGCACTTCCTCTACCGGGGCGCCGGGATCAAGCCCTCGTGGACCACGGGCAACGTCATCGACGAGCAGGTCGCCGCGATCCGTGAGCAGGTCGGCGACAAGCGCGCGATCTGCGGTCTGTCCGGCGGTGTCGACTCCGCCGTGGCCGCGGCCCTCGTCGCACGCGCCATCGGCGACCAGCTGACCTGCGTGTACGTCGACCACGGCCTGATGCGCAAGAACGAGACCGAGCAGGTCGAGAAGGACTTCGTGGCCGCGACCGGCGTCAAGCTGGTCGTCGTCGACGCCGAGGAGCGCTTCCTCACCGCCCTCAAGGGGGTCTCGGACCCCGAGGAGAAGCGGAAGATCATCGGCCGGGAGTTCATCCGGGTCTTCGAGCAGGCGCAGGCGGAGATCATCGCGGACGCGGGTCCGGCGGTGGAGTTCCTGGTGCAGGGCACGCTCTACCCGGACGTGGTCGAGTCCGGTGGCGGCACCGGCACGGCGAACATCAAGTCCCACCACAACGTGGGCGGCCTCCCCGAGGACCTCGAGTTCAAGCTCGTCGAGCCGCTGCGCAAGCTGTTCAAGGACGAGGTCCGGATGGTCGGCCAGGAGCTCGGCCTGCCGGAGGAGATCGTCCAGCGCCAGCCGTTCCCCGGCCCGGGCCTCGGCATCCGGATCGTCGGCGAGGTCACCAAGGAGCGCCTGGACCTCCTCCGCGACGCCGACGCCATCGCCCGCGAGGAGCTGGCCGCGGCCGGCCTCGACCGGGACATCTGGCAGTGCCCGGTGGTCCTGCTCGCGGACGTCCGCAGCGTCGGCGTCCAGGGCGACGGCCGCACCTACGGCCACCCGATCGTGCTGCGTCCGGTGTCCTCCGAGGACGCCATGACCGCCGACTGGTCGCGACTGCCGTACGAGGTGCTGGCGAAGATCTCGACGCGGATCACCAACGAGGTGGCGGACGTCAACCGGGTCGTCCTCGACGTGACGTCGAAGCCGCCGGGCACGATCGAGTGGGAGTAGCCCTCCCTTGAGGTCGCTCAGGTCGCTCAGGTGCGCTTGATCGTGCGTACCGGCGCACCGGGCTTCCAGACCTGGACGACCAGGTACTTGTCGTCCTCGACGTAGGTCCGTACGACCTCCGTCAGCTCGGTGCGGAAGAGGTGGAACGGCTCCGGCGGTTCCACCTCTTCGACGTATCCGCCCTTCGTCTTCGCGTCGACCACCTCGATCGCCCGCCCGCTGATCCGGACGTCCCCGCCGCCCATGCCCTGCCCCTCACCGGGGTTCGCCTGGAGCGCGAAGCGCGGGTCGCGCAGAAGGTCGAGCACCTTGGCCGAGCCCGCCATCATGCCCAGCCACAGCTCGCCGTTCAGGAAACGGATCTCCAGGCCGCTCGTGCGCGGCGAGCCGTCCTTGCGCAGTGTCGCGAGGGTGTGATGGGTGAAGGCGCCGAAGCGCTCCTCGACCTGCTTGGCGAGGTCCGGTTCGGCGGTGCTGAAAGCTGCCCAGTTCGCTGTCATACGGCGAGTCTGTCGCCGATACCCGACATCTGCTGTCGGTATTGCGCGACGAGTGGCATCGGCCGTCGTGATGACGTACGTCATCTTTTCATAACGACTCTGTTCTCCTGCGCTGACCGACGGTAACTTCCGCCCCGTAAAGCAACCCCAGTGCTGGAGGACAGATGCACGGGACGTATGGGCCCAACCCGCCGACACCCCTGCCCACGGACAGCCTCCAGTTCGCGATGCCGCCGATGCACGACGCGGTCGAGGACGAGCGCCGGCACCGCAAGGAAAGGCTCGCCGGGGCGCTGCGGATCTTCGGGCGGATGGGCTTCGAGGACGGAGTGTCCGGGCACATCACCGCACGCGACCCGGAGTTCACCGACTGCTTCTGGGTGAACCCCTTCGGCATGCCCTTCAAGCACGTGACCGTCGGCGACCTCGTCCTCGCTAACACCGACGGCCAGGTCGTCGACGGCCGCTACCACGTCAACCAGGCCGCCTTCACCGTCCACGCCCAGGTCCACGCCGCCCGCCCCGACGTCGTCGCGGTCGTCCACTGCCACTCCGTGCACGGCCGCGCGCTGGCCGCCCTCGGCGACCTCCTCGACCCCATCACCCAGGAGAGCTGCGCCTTCTACGAGGACCACGCGGTGTACGACGAGTACTCGGGCGTGGCCGTCGACGCCACCGAGGGCCGCCGTATCGCCGCCGCCCTGGACTCCCGCAAGGCCCTGGTCCTGCGCAACCACGGCCTGCTGACCGTCGGGGACTCGGTGGACGCGGCGGCCTGGTGGTTCCTGTCCATGGAACGCTCCGCGCAGGTCCAGCTGACGGCCAGGGCGGCGGGGCGGCCGGTACTGATCGAGCACAGGGCCGCGGTGGCGACCAGGGAGCAGCTGGGCGGGGACCTGGTGGCGTGGATCAACTATCAGCCGTTGTGGCAGGACATCAGCCGCAGCGAACCGGATCTGCTCAGCTAGCGGGATCCTTCACGGGAGGGCTCCGTCAGGCACTGGAAGCTGCGCAGTCCGCTAGAAGCCACGCAGTACGGCCGCCTTGGTCATCGCGAACTCCTCGTCCGTCAGCACCCCGTCCCGGTGCAGCTCGCCCAACTCCCGCAGTCTGCGCAGCAGTACGTCGTGATGGTCGGCCTGCGGCGGTACGGCCGCCGGGAGTTGGGCCGGCCGGTCCGCGTAGTCGGTGCCCGTGCGCGTGGACGGGTGGGGGAGCCGGGCGGTGACCGCGGTGGCGACGAGGGCGGTGAGCAGGTCGCGGCGGGCGCTGCCCCAGAGGTCGAGGGCGTAGGGGTCCTTCTCCGGCGGGAGCTTGGAGAAGGCCGTCTCCCGGGTCACGAAGCGCAGAAAGCCGTCCTGGTAACCGGAGTTGGGGAGCCATTCGACGCCCACGAGATCGCCCAGGGCGATGATCCGCGGGCCGGTCGCCCGCTTGACCCGGTCGGAGGTGTCCGCCCAGTCGATACGGACCTGGAGACCGTCGAAGGACACCGTGCCGTCGGAGGAGCGGACGGAGACCGGGACGGGCGGCCCGGCCAGCAGATAGGTCTTCGTAGGGTCCTTGGGGATCTGGTCGAGCAGCAGCGCGCGGCGGATCTCCTCCGCCACGTACTCGGCGACCCCGGCCCGGTCGATGTCCACCACCAGCCGGTACGGGTCCGCCGCGTCCGGCAGCCGCCCGCCCGTCGCCTGGAGCAGCGGATCCGCCCCCTCACGCAGTCGCATCCGCAGCCGCCCCCGCTTCCGCTCGGGTTCGTAGACGACGCCGGACACGGCCTCCAGAGGCACGGCGATCTCCCCGTACGTCTGCCGGAACAGCGGCACGGAGCGGTGGAGTCCCGGCGTGATCCGGACCGTTGCGCCGTCGAAGGCCCAGGTCCCGTCGCGCTGGATGATCTCGGCCATAGGGAAATTCTCGCAGCCGGGTCAACACGGCGGGCCTGCCTCCCCCCGCCCTGACCAGACCTGCCGGACGGGCACCCAGTGGCGTAGGGCACAATTCGCTGTCATCGCACGGGAGTTAAAGGGCGGCCGCCGAGCCATCGGCAGGGCCGCGGATCGTGGAGAGCGCAGGGAAGGCGGGCATCGGGCGTGGCGGTGCAGGAGGCGAGACACGGCTCGGAGACGGGCGTGCACGAGGGCGGCTGCACCTGCGGGGACTGTCCGCACGGGGCGCGGGAAGGACACCGGCGGGCGGTCGCCGCATTCCTCCTGAAACGGGACGAGTTCGCCGCCGGGCAGGGGCTCCCGGCCGCCGTCGCCCACTCCGTCTCGGCCTCCCGCCAGTGGGTCTCGGAGGAACTGACCCAGTCCGCGGAGATCGTCGCCGAACGCGGCCGGGCCGAGGGCGACGCCTGGCTCGCCCGGCTGTGGAGCCGTACCGCGTTCACGGTGTGGGCCGCGGTGATCGTCCTCCTCCTCGTCCAGGCGCTCACCGCGATCGGCGCGGGCTGGACCTCCGCCCGCACCGCGGGCCTGCTGGCCGCCCTGCTCACGGCGGGCGCGCTGACGGCCGCGTCCTGGCTCCACCGGGCGCGCGGCGGCGCGCTCGCCCCCGTGATCGGCGAGGACAACCGCCTGTCCACCTCCCGCGCGGTGGCCGTCTCCTGGGTGCTCTTCGTGGCGTACGCCGTGCTGGTCCTCGTCGGCCGGCTCGCCGCCGCCTCCGCCCCCGCCGAACGCGACGCCCTCCTCTCCGGCTTCGACCTCGCCCGCGGCGCCGGTGTGGTGACCGTCCTCGCCGTGGTGTGCGGGATCGCGGTGCTGGTGCGGCGAGTGGTCGGACTGCGCGTCCTCGGACAGCGCCTGCAGAAGGTACGCGCCGACCGCCCCCGCGCGGCGGATCTCCTGACCGACGACGCCGGCCGGGGCACCTTCGCCGACATCCAGTACGTCGTGATCAGCACCGTCGCCCTGCTCTTCGCCGCCGTCCGCCTGGCCCGCCGCCCCGACCAACTCCCCGACCTCCCCTGGGGCCTGGCCGTACTGGTCCTGATCTCGGCCGCGACCTATGTGGCCGGCAAGTACGCCGAGGGCGGCCGCCCCGTCATCCTCTCCGTCGTCCGCGCCCGCGAGGCCGGCGACCTCGACGCCCCGATCCGCACCGGCGACGACATCGAGATCCGCGGCGCCGGTTTCGTCCCGCCGGGCGCCCAGGGCGCGGACCGGCTGTCCCGCATGACCGTCCGCGTCGGCCCGGTCCACGTCCATGTACCGCTGGTCCCGGTGACCGGGGGCTTCAGCAACCCGACGGACGCGGTACTGACCGTCCCGGTCCCGGCGGACGTCGAGCCGGGGCGGGTCGAGGTGCAGGTGATCACGGCGGCCGGGGTGGAGACGAACCGGTACGCCATCGACGTGACGGACTGACAGCCCCTGCCCCCCTACTCCCTTGGCCCCTGCCTCTGCTTCTGGGGTCGGTTCTGCTGCGCCGGTGTCCGCTGCCGACCCGGCGGATACGCTCGTAGACGGCAACCGTACTGATCGCACGAGCGAGCAGGGGGAGTACGGAGTGCAGACGCTGCGCGACTCGGATCCTCGGTGGATCGGCCCGTACGCCGTCCTCGGCAGACTCGGCGCGGGCGGCATGGGCGAGGTCTATCTCGCCGAGTCCGGCACCGGACTGCGGCTCGCGGTGAAGGTGGTGCGGGCCGAGCACGCCGAGGACCGGACCTTCCGGGCCCGGTTCCGGCAGGAGGTGCGGGCGGCACAGACCGTGGGCGGCGGGGCCGGGACGTACACCGCGCGTGTCGTGGACGCGGACACCGACGGCGAACGGCCCTGGATGGCCACCGAGTTCGTCGACGGACCGAACCTGCGCGACGCCGTCCTCGACCACGGCCCGCTCCCCGTGGACGCGGTACGCCTCCTGGCCGCCGCGCTCGGCGAGGCGCTCACCGAGATCCATGCGCGAGGCATGGTCCACCGGGACCTCAAGCCGTCCAACATCCTGCTGGCGCCGGACGGTCCGCGCGTCATCGACTTCGGGATCGTACGGGCCCTGGAGGCCACCGCGCTGACCCGCACCGGGGCAGTCGTCGGCTCGGTCGGCTATGTCTCGCCCGAGCAGATCCGCAACAACGGCCGGGTCGGGCCGCCGAGCGACGTGTTCGCGCTCGGCGCGGTCCTCGCGTACGCGGCGGCGGGACGCGAACCCTTCGGCGAGGGCAAGGACGCGATCGTCCTGATGCGCATCCTCAACGGCGACTTCGACCTCTCCGCCGTACCGGAGGACATCCGGTGGCTGATCGAGCCCTGTCTGTCGCACGAACCGGGGGAGCGGCCCGCCCCGGCCGAGGTCGCCGAGGCGGTGGGACACACGCCGGAATCGCTGCGCGAGAGCTTACGGCCGGGCTGGTACACCGCCGCCGGGCCGGAACCCGACGCCGCCCGGAACAGCGAACGCTGGCTGCCCGAACGGGACTCGGGGGAGGGGGAGAGCCGCGTCGAGTACATCGCTCCGGTGACGGTCACGGACGTCACCCCCGAACCGCCCTCGCGGCGACGGCTGTTCGGCGGCCGCATGGCCGGGGTCTCCTCTGCGCACCCGGTGCCCTCGCGCCGCCGGCTGCTACGGGGGATCGCGGCCGGGGCCCTGGTCGCGGCGGGGGCCGGCACCGGCGGATGGCTGTGGCTGCGGGACGGGGAAGGGGACGGGGACGGGGGCGGCGGCGATGCCTCTGTGCCGGTGGTCGAGCCCGCGGTGGTGGACTGGGACCACGACACCGGCGGGATCGGCGGCAAGCACGGCCCCTGCGCCGCGGTGTCCCCCGACGGCGGCCAGGTGTACGTCGGTGGCGCGGACGGCTCCCTGCACGCCCTGACCCCGGACGGTACGCGCCTCTGGGCGACCGGCCTGGGCGGCCCGGTCCTGTTTCCGCTCGCCACCGCCGACGGCGCCTACTGCGTGGTGGGCGGCAGCGTCTCCGGACTGTGCGCGGTCGACCTGACGGGCCGGGAACGCTGGAGGCTCGCGCTGGGTGACACGTTCGGCGAGTTCCCCGTCGCGGCCGGCGAGCTGATCCTCGTGTCCTCCCGCCGGGCCGTGGACGAGGGCACGGTCCGGGCCTACCGCCCCGACGGCACCGTGGCCTGGGAGACCGTGGTCTCGGGCATGCCGACCAGCGAGCCCCTGGTGGCGGACGGCGTGGTCTACGTCGGCACCGACGCCGGCCTGCTGGCCGCGATGAACGCCGACGACGGCTCCCCGCTCTGGACCGTCCGGGCCGGCACCGCCTGCGGACGGCCCGCACTCGCCGACGGATCCCTTGTCGTCGGGGCGGACGGCGACAGCCACCTGTACGGCATCAGCGTGACGGGCAAGCGCCGCTGGGACGGCTATGGCGGAATCGGCAGCGTCGGCAGGACCACGGGCTTCCGCACGATCTTCACGGCCTTCGGGGACCTGGCCGTCACCACCTCCGAGGGGCTCGTCGTGGCCGTCGACCCCGACGACGGTTCCACGGCATGGACCTTCCGCGGCGACGACGACCGCCAGACCTTTGCCGACCCGACCGTTCACGGCGACCACCTCTATGTCTGCATCTCCGGCACGCTGTACGTCGTGGACCGCGAGGGCAAGAGACAGCGGGCGGTGCGCGTCCCCGGGACGACGGTCGCCACGACCGCGGGGCCGGTGGTCGCGGCGAGGGGGAGCGTGGAGGGGGAGCGGGTGTATGTGGGGACTCGGAGGGGCGTCGCGGCGCTTGATATGTCGGCGTAGGTGTCGGTGGGGGGTGGGGGCGGGGTTCGACGGGGGGTGGTGGGGCTCGGCGGGGGGCGGCACGTGTCGACGGGGGTGTGGCCCGGTGGGGGCGATAGGCGTCGACGGGTGTCGACAGGGGTGGGGATCGGCGGGGGGCGACGGGGTGTCGACCAGGTGTCGGCGGGCTTCGGTGGTCGGAGGACGACCGTGCGAGCCGTCGCCGGCGAGTCGTTGAAACTCGGCCCGTCAGCATTGAGCGGCATCTCCCTTTCGTGCGTATCGTCTTCTGAGGGGCCACGGCACGCACGCTGGGCGAGAGGCGGCTCGGAGCGATGACTCACAGCTTCCGTACGGACACGCACACCCCCTACTACGACGGCGGCCGGAGCTGGCGGGACAACGCCACCCACTACGCCCTGCTCCCACTGCGGCTCTTCCTCGGCGTCACTTTCATCTACGCCGGTCTGGACAAACTCACCGACAGCGCCTTCATGAAGTCCTCCGGGACCGGCTCCATCGGCGACCAGATGCGCAACGTCCGCGACTCCGCCGCGATCCCGGACATGATCGACATGGCCCTCAAGAGCCCCGTCGGCTTCGGCTACGCCATCGCCTTCGGTGAACTCGCCGTCGGTATCGGCACCCTCGTCGGCCTCCTCGCCCGCCTCGCCGCCCTCGGCGGAGCGCTGATCTCCCTGAGCCTGTGGCTGACGATGAGCTGGGCCTCCGATCCGTACTACTACGGCAACGATCTCGCGTACCTGATGGCCTGGCTCCCCCTGGTCCTGGCAGGCGCCCCGTACTTCTCCCTGGACGCGGCGATCCGGGGGCGGCGACGAGAACGGGCGGCGGCGGCCTACTAGCGAACCTGGCAGTCGGCGCGGCTGGGCCGCCCGTCCGGTCCCCGGTCCCTGGGCGCCGTCGGCCGGTGCGTGACGCTGGGCGGGCTTTGGGCTTTGGGCGGTGCCGTGTCCGCTGCGGCTCCCCCTCCGTCAGCCAGGTATCTCCGGCTCGGGCCCCGATCCGGCCCTTGTGCCCAGCGCTGCGCGTCGGCGGCGTACCGAGCGGGTCAGGAGGCCCACCGCTCCTGCCAGACAGAGGCCGACGGTGAGCATGGGGATCACCGCGAACCACGGGGTTTCCCAGGCGCCGCCCGCGTCGCCGGCGTAGGTGATGCCCGCGAGGGTCACGAAGAAGCCGGCGATGAGTCTGCCGGGGTGGAACTCATGACGCAGCACGGCTCACCTCCGCCTGGCCGACGCCGACCTGGAGGTCGAGGTCAAGGGTGCCGGAGGGCTTGGTGCCCTTGGGCGGGGTCAGGGTGACCTCCTTGTACTTGCCCGGTTCCACGTCCACGTCCTCCTGGTCGTCGCCGGGCAGCTGGATGTCGCCCACCCCCACGTCGATGCTCACCTTCACGGTCACGTCCTTCGGCACGATCACCTTCAGCTTGCCGACCCCCACCTCGGCCCTGGCCGTCACCGTCTGGTTCCTGGTGAGGTCGAGGCCCCTCAGATCCAGCGTGCCGACGCCCGTGCCGAGGTCGTACTTCTGCTGGACCTGTGTCACCGCGGCCGGTCGCCAGGTCTCCTCGATCCAGTGGGTGCCGATGTCCTTGGGGAGCGCGGCCGCGCCGGCGAGCAGTCCCGCCGTGATCACCGCCAGGAAGATCGACCCCGCGCCCGTGCGCCCGAGGAACGAGCTGATCGTGAGGCCGAGGCCGATGACTATGAGCGCGCAGGCCAGCCCGGTCTGCAGGCTGGTGCCGAGCGGGTGTCCGTCCCACGTCAGGCTGGTGCCGAGGCCGCCCGCGATCAGGGCGAACAGGAAGACCCAGCCGCCGATCCAGCGAGGGCCGCGGGGCTTGGGCGGCTGCGCGCGGCGCACGGCGCGGACGTCCGCCCGGCCTTCGCCGTATCTGCCGAGGCTGATGTTGACCGCGGCCGCGATGTCCCGGTCGCGGGAGTCGCGCGGGCCCCACAGGTAGCCGGTGCCGCCCTCGTGCGTTCCGTCCTTGACGATGGGGTCGCGCCACCAGGAGGGGTAGCCGGAGCTGACCGGCGGGGCCTGGGCCTCCGGCGGGGCGTCGGCGACGGCCTGCGCGGTGAGCGGGTCGGTGTCGGGGGCGCCGCGCTGCCGCGCCCAGTAGCCGGCGCCCGCGAGGAGCAGGGAGAGGACCACGGCGAAGGTCAGCACCCCGCCGTTGTTCAGCATCGTCAGGAACACCCCGCAGCCGACCAGTGCGAACAGCACGGCCGTCAGGGCCTGGCCGTCGACGCGGCCGGTCAGCAGCTTGCGCACCTCGTTCTCCTCCTCGTCCTCGTACGGGACGAAGAGCCAGGCGAAGCCGTAGAAGATGAGGCCGAGGCCACCGGTCGCGGAGAGCACGGCGAGCGTGATGCGGAAGATCACCGGGTCCAGATCGCACTGCCGCCCGAGCCCTGCGCACACCCCGGCCAGCATCTTGAACCGCCGGTCGCGGCGGAACTTCGCGGGAGCGGCGTCCGCACCCGTCTCCGCCCGAGCGCCCGCACCCGTCTCCGCCCGAGCGCCCGCACCCGCCTCCGCCCGGGCGTCCGGCCCCGCAGCCTGCGCGCCGGCGCCGGTGGCTTGCGCACCGGTCCCGGCCGGAGCGCCGGTCCCCGCCGGAACGTCGGCCGCCGTCCAGGTCCCGCCCCCCGTTTCCGTGCGCGCGCCCGCCCGCTCGTGTGTGCGCGGTTCCTCACCCGCCGCGGCCGTGGAGGGCGCGGCGGACGAGGTGCCCTCGTCGGGCGCCGGGTCCGCGGCGTGCTGGTGATCTGTCATGTGTCCATGGTGACGGGCGAGGAGCCCCGGCGGGAGTCGGAACGACCCTGGCCGGACCCTGATATCGGCCCTGAGGCGGCGCCGGGGGAGCGTTCGACGGCCTGACGTTTCTGCGGGGTTCGAAGATCAGGGGAGTCTAGGGGGCCGACCCTGATGCCCCGGCCCTCGCGCCGTGTGAACATCGATGGCATGCCGGAAGCCGCAGCACCGCCACTCGTCGAACCGCGGCCGCCGCGCAAGCTCTACCGCAGCAGTGACGGACGCTGGCTCGGTGGCGTGGCGCGGGGGCTCGCCGGGCATCTCGGGCTGCCCGTGATCTGGGTGCGGCTCGTGTTCGTCGGTCTGTTCATGGCGGACGGGCTCGGTGCGCTGCTGTACGCCGCGTTCTGGTTCTTCGTACCTCTCGGGGTGGGTGGCGTCGGCGGGCAGCGGCCGCCGTCCCTCGTCTCCACCGAGACCTCGCCGGACGGCCGCCGCAGACTCGTCGCGCGCAGGCCCGACAAGGGGCAGATAGTCGCCCTGCTGCTCATGGTCGTGGTGGCCATGGTCTTCGTGGGCAACGTCAATCTCGGCGGCGGCGCCAAGGCCTACCTCTGGCCCGTCGTGCTCGTCGGCGCCGGTGTGGCCCTGGTCTGGCGGCAGGCGGACAACGCCCGCCGGGCCCGCTGGGTCGAGGTCGGCCGCCGCAAACGCACCCTGAGCCTGCTGCGCGCCGCGGGCGGTGTCCTGCTGGTCACCGCCGGTGCGTCCGGCATCTTCGTCCTGCAGGGCTCGGCCGCCCACCTCGGCTCGGTCCTCCAGGCGGCCCTCGCCGTCCTCGTCGGGATAACGCTTCTCGCCGGCCCCTATCTGGTGCGCATGACCCAGGACCTCTCCGAGGAACGCCTGATGCGCATCCGTGCCCAGGAGCGCGCCGAGGTCGCCGCCCATGTCCATGACTCCGTGCTGCACACCCTCACCCTGATCCAGCGCAACGCGGAGAACGCGAACGAGGTGCGCCGTCTCGCCCGCGCCCAGGAGCGTGACCTGCGCACCTGGCTCTACAAACCGGAGGGCACCGGCAAGGACGAGGCCGACGAGCCCACCACCCTGGCCGACGCGGTGCGGCGCAACGCGGCCGAGGTCGAGGACAAGCACGGCGTCCCCATAGAGGTCGTCATCGTCGGCGACTGTCCGCTCGACGAGAAAATCGGCCCGCAGATGCAGGCCGCGCGCGAGGCAATGGTGAACGCCGCCAAGTACGGTGGCGAGGGCGGCGCGGTCCAGGTCTACGCCGAGGTCGAGGGACGGACGGTCTTCGTGTCGGTCCGCGACCGCGGCCCGGGCTTCGATCTCGACTCGATACCCGCCGACCGCATGGGTGTCAGAGAATCGATCATCGGCCGTATGGAGCGCAACGGCGGTACGGCCCGACTGCGCGCGGTGCCGGACGGCGGCACAGAGGTCGAGCTGGAGATGGAAAGGGCGGAGACGACGTCATGAGCGACGAGGCGAACGGTACGACGGAGGCCACCGGCAGCGCAGGTGAGCGCCGGGTGCGCGTGGTCCTCGTAGACGACCACCGCATGTTCCGTACGGGAGTCCAGGCGGAGATCGGCCAGACCGAGCAGACCGGCGTCGAGGTCGTCGGCGAGGCCGCTGACGTCGACCAGGCGGTCACGGTCATCACCGCGACCCGCCCCGAGGTGGTCCTTCTCGACGTCCACCTCCCGGGCGGCGGTGGCGTCGAAGTCCTGCGCCGCTGCGCCCCGTTGATGGCCGACGCGGAGGAGCCGGTGCGGTTCCTGGCCCTTTCGGTGTCGGACGCGGCGGAGGACGTGATCGGCGTGATCCGGGGCGGCGCGAGGGGGTACGTGACGAAGACGATCACCGGCACCGACCTCGTCGACTCCATCTTCCGCGTCCAGGACGGCGACGCGGTGTTCTCCCCCAGGCTGGCGGGCTTCGTCCTCGACGCGTTCGCCTCGACGGACGCGCCGCCGGTGGACGAGGACATGGACCGTCTGACGCAGCGCGAGCGGGAGGTGCTGCGGCTGATCGCCCGTGGCTATGCCTACAAGGAGATCGCCAAGCAGCTGTTCATCTCCGTGAAGACGGTCGAGTCCCATGTGTCGGCGGTACTGCGGAAGTTGCAGCTGTCGAACCGGCACGAGCTGACTCGGTGGGCGACGGCTCGACGGCTGGTGTGACGCGGATTCCTAGTGGTGCCAGGCCTTCCCGCCCGTGTTGTGGATGAACCGCTGCAGCACCTTCAGGGTGGTCAGGTACTCCTCGTCGGAGACGTCCGCGTGGCGCTCCGTCCACAACTCGCCCTGGAGGGCCGCGGCCTTGTCGTAGAAGGCCCTGCCGTCGGGAGTGAGGTTCAGGTGTCCGTCCGGGTCCTCGGTGATCCATCCGCTGACGATGGTCGCGTCGATCTCCGACTCCATGGTCTCCGGGCCGGTGTCCAGGTAGTTCCGTAGGAGGTGGGACACCTCGTCGCGGGTCCTGGCCGTGTCGGCGCGGGCGACCTGGGCGAGGACCCACCACTGCGGCTGGGTCGTGCCGATCTCGGCGAGAGCGGTGCGGGTGCGGGTGACGACGGCTTTGCAGGCGGCCCAACTCCAGTAGCCGATGGGCTGTTTGATCAGTTCGGCGTCGCTGTGTGAGTACTCCATGCGTCCGACCGTAGGAACTCAACCTTGCTTGAGGTCAAGCCTCACACCACCCGTGTGGCCCCCGCGAACGGCATCTCGTCGATCGGCGCGATCCGGACCGGCGCCGACGGATTCGGCGCGTGGATCATCTGGCCGTTCCCGATGTAGAGCCCGACATGGCTGATCGCGGAGTAGAAGAACACCAGGTCACCCGGCATCAGTTCGGACCGTGACACCCGTTGGCCCGTGTCGATCTGGGCGTAGGTCGTGCGGGGCAGGGAGATACCCGCGGAGCGGTACGCGGCCTGGGTGAGGCCGGAGCAGTCGAAGGCGTCCGGGCCCGTCGCGCCCCAGACATACGGGCTGCCCAGCTTGGAGTAGGCGTACGAAATGGCGGCTGAGGTACGGGAGTTGGGGGCGCTCACCGCACCGGAAGGTGTCGGTGCCAGGGCGTCCCGCGCAGTTCCGGCGCCCGAGGTGCGCGACGCCCGCTGCACGTCTCCCGCCCGCTCCTCGTCCGGCAGCTGCGCCATCAACCGCCGCGCCGCGTCCAGCTTCCCGGTGATCGTCTTCTTGTGCCGCTTCAGCTCCGCCTGCCGCGACTTGAGCGAGGCGAGTTCGATATGTGCGGCGCCTCGCAACTGCTCTATTTCGCGCAGCTGTTGGCGCACGCTCGCGACGGAAGCGGCCTGGCGGGTGCCCGCGCGTTCGACGAACTCGGCGCCGTCGAGGTAGCGGTCGGGGTCGGAGGACAGGGCCAGTTGGAGGGCGGGGTCGAGGCCGCCGTCGCGGTACTGCGCCGCCGCCATCGAACCCAGCGCGTCCCGCGCCGAGTTGAGCTTGTCCGTCTTGCGTGCCGCCTCGTCCCGCAGCGTCTTCAGCCGCTCCTCGGCCGCGTCCGCCTTCTCCTTCGCGCCGTTGTACTTCTCGGTGGCGACCTCCGCCTCCTGATACAGCTTGTCCACCTTCGCCTTGACCTGCGCTGGTGTCAGGTCGGGTTCGGCGTGCCCGGTTCCGGCGAAGCCGGTCGCGGTCGCCGCGCCCGCCAGGGCGATGGTCGTCGCCGTGCGGGCCGTGTTGCCGCCGGCCGAACGCTGCCTGGGCTTGCGGTGCGCTGCCACGTGGACTTGTCACGTCCTTTCGTACGACCGCCTGGTCGGTGTGACCGCCCCGGACGACCTGTGGCCGTACGACCACCAGGGGGAGTGGACGTACGACCGCCCGGGGCGGTTTACGCGTCCGGCGGCGGCCCGCACAGGGGGAGCGGGCCGCCGCCGGACCTTCTCGGCGGTGGTGGCCGACTGCCGCCCCTGGCCCGGGCGGCGGTGGGGAGCCGGTCACCTGGTGGAGGACGCTAAACCTCACCGTGCGGTGGGGGTAACGGGTTGCGCGGAACTGGCCCCAGGGGACCGCCGGGTGTCCGCATCTGACCGCGCCGCCGTGGGCGGGCCGTCGACTTCACGCGGGGTGATGACCGAAGTGGGGATTCAGCAACACGGGTGGGCGGCTGAGTGCTATGGGGCGCATACATGCACTCTGCTGCCATTGGTTAGGCTCCGGCCTCATGGACGTACTCATCCATCTCTTCGTCGGCCTGCACATCATCGGCATCGCCTCGCTGCTCGGCGGCTTCCTCACCCAGATGAAGGCGATGGGCCAGGGCACCGCCCGCTTCGTCCCGGCGATGCTGCACGGCGCGCTGACCATGCTGGTCACCGGCGTGATCCTGGTCGGGCTCAACCAGGCGGACGACCAGACCGTCAACAACATCAAGATCGGCGTCAAGCTCGCGCTGCTGATCGTGATCCTCGGACTTGTCTATGTGCAGCGCGACGAGGAGACCGTCGACAAGCGGCTGTTCGGGCTGGTCGGCGCGCTCACCACGGCGAACGTCTTCATCGCGGTGCTGTGGACCTGAGGGTTCGTACACCGGTACGGGCCGCCGCCACCGCTCCCGCCGCCACCGCCAGCCACGCCGCCACGGCCATCCACAGCAGCACCTGCCCCGGCGTCCTGAGCCAGGAGACGTCCAGGGCGGCGGCGACGGCCAGTGCCGCCGCCGATGTCATCCCCATCGGGAACACGGTCGCCCAGCGGCGCACGTCGTAGCGCAGGCGCGGGCGTACCGCCTCCGCCACCAGCAGTACGGCGTACCAGGCCAGGTCCAGCACGAGCAGAGCCACCGTCACCGCGCGCAGGACGCCCCGGTCGTCGGCGTTCCAGAGGTACAGCCGGGCGCTGTCCGCGGAGATGAGCTTCGCCCCCGCCAGCGTCGAGATGGCCATCGCGCCGCCGGCCACCCAGTGGTCGCCTGCGCCCGTCGTCACCCGGCGCAGGTCGAAGCGGGCCAGGGCGAGGCCGTACAGGACCAGGCCCAGCCAGAAGAACACGAGCGCCATGTGGGCGAGCCACGCCGTCGCCTCCGCCGCGGCGAGCGTGGCGCCCAGCACCGCGAGGCCCTGCGTCGCGACACAGGCCAGGAACACCGCCCCCGGCATCCGCCGCTTCCAGTGCCCCACGACCAGCACGATCAGCACCGGCCACAGCAGCGCCGCCAGCGCCAGCAACGCCTCGGCGAGCGGCTGCCGACCGAGCGCGGAGAGCCGGGTGCCCAGCACCGTCGTCGCCGCCACGGCGGTCAGCGCGCCCGGCGTCTCGGCCTCCGCCCCCCATCGCGGCCGCGGTCCCACAGCAGTCGTACGGCGAAGGCGGCGGCCAGCGCGATCCAGGCGATGCCCGCCAGCGCGAGGGCGATCCGGGACAGGAGCTCGTGGTCCGTCAGATGCAGCGCGACCGACACGATGCCGGTCGCCATCACGGCCGCACCGGCGGCGGGAGGGCGCTGCGACCACCAGGCGCCGAGGGGAGTGTGGGGAGGGAAGGGGGAGGGGCCGGGCATGGGCCGATGCTCAGGAGCGCGGGGTGGGTTGCGAGTGGGGCACGCGCGCGTGCGTGAAAGGAGTACACGCGCGCGTGCTGGAACGGATACGCGCGCGTGGACGAACTCACGCGGGCCCAGGGGAGCGGAACTGAGTAGTTCCGCTCATGACAACGCCGTCTCCAGGGCGGAAGACTCCGGTCATGTCCTTCAGACGATCAGTTGCCCTGACCACCCTTGCCGCCCTCACGGCACTCACCATGACCGCGTGCGGGACCGAAAAGGCCGGGCAGACGGAGGCGGAGGCGGGGGCAGGGGCGCAGACGGGGGCCGCCGGTCCGACGCCCTCCTACTCCTACCCGCCTCCGCCCAAGTGCGCCCAGGCCGCCTCCACCCCCACGCCCCCGCCCTCCTCACCCCCCGCTTCGAGCCCGGCGGCCGGGAGCGGGCAGGAGGGGCCCGTGGACGCGCCGCCCAACTACGCCGACAACCACGCGTACCGGATGCGGGCGGGCTTGAGCGCGGAGCGGCAGGCCAGTGGGCTCGCGTCGGCCGAGCTCATCCGGAAGGAACTGGAGAAGGTCCGTGAAGAGGGCAGCTCGGGGGAGTACGGCGTCTTTCCCGACGCACGGGTCGAGGCGGCGCTCAAGCGGCTCGGCTGCGGAGAGGAGCACGGCGTCTCCGTCGGGGGCGGGTTCTACGCCGTCTACACCGGCATCGCGTGTGTGTCCGGGCGGGTCACGAAGGACGAGCTGACCTCCGAGGTGCACGGCGTCTACGCCGAGCCCCAGCCCGGCGAAGGGCCCTGTGTCGAGAACCGGGGAGGTCACTGACCCAGGGCCCCGAGCCGACGCCGACGCCGACGCACGCGCACGCGCGTGTGCGCTCAATTACGGCTTACGGCTTGTGGCTTACGGCTTCCGCTACGGCTTACCGCTCACCGCTTTCAGGTGCCGGCCGTAGAACCGGTTCACGTCCTCCCCCTCGAACCACGGAGTACCGGTGTGCCCGCCCATGTTGGCGTGCAGCGTCTTCTCCTTGCTGCCGAAGGCGTCGAACAGGTCCAGGGCGCGCTGCCGAGGGTTCCCCTCGTCGTCCCACTGCAGCAGCATCAGCAGCGGGATGGTGACCTGCCGGGCCTCCTCGCGCTGGGCGCGGGGCACGAAACCCCCGGCGTAGAAGCTCGCGGCGACTATGCGCGGCTCGATCGCCGCGAGGTGGACGCCGAGGGCCATCCACCCCGAGTACCCGACCGGGCCGCCGATCCCGGGCAGCGCGAGGAGGGCGTCCAGGGTGGTCCGCCAGTCCGGGACCGCCTTGTGGACCAGCGGGCCGACGAGGGACTCGAAGATGTCGTCGATGTGCTCGACCGGCTCGCCGGTCTGGAACGCCCGGCGGATGTCGGCGCGGGCCTGCTCCTCGGCGGCGGAACGGGGCCGGTCCCCGCATCCGGCGGCGTCGACGGTGGCCACCGCGTAGCCGTTCGCCGCGGTGTACCGGCCCCGGGCCACCAGCCGGGGCTGTGCCTTGGGCAGGCCGTTGTTGTGGGCCATGAGGATCAGCGGGACCGGTGCGGTGGATTCGGGTGTCCACAGGGTGCCCGGGATCTCGCCGAGGGTGAACTCGCGTTCGAGGACGCCGTCGTCGAGGCGCTGCTCGGAAGTGAAGTGCAGGGGGGTGGAATGCAGCGAAGTGGAGTGCATGGTCGTGCCTTTCGGGAGTGCGCGTGAACGGCGCTCCCGGACGACCTATCGCCCGACCGTGACCCCGGAGGGGAGCACCCATGTCGAAACAGCGTTCACGGGTACCACCTCCTCGTTCTCTCGCACGGCCTCCGGAAAGCTAGCAGCGGCCGTCGCGGTCCGCCAACAGGTTTTGCCCGCCGACGGGTTTTCCAAGGAGCCCCCTGGAAAACCCGTCGGCGGATCGGCTCAGGCGGGCCGCACCACACTGTGGATCGCGGACTCACCGTCGTAGTAGATCGACTCCTCGCGCACGTACGCCCCCGGCTTCGGCGCGTGGATCATCATCCCGTTGCCGATGTAGAGGCCGACGTGGGTGACGTCGTCGTAGAAGAAGACGAGGTCGCCGGGCTGGGCGTTGGCGAGGGAGACCGTGGTGCCGGCGTTCACCTGGTCGTAGGTGGTGCGCGGGAGGGAGATGCCGGCGGCGTTCCAGGCGGCCTGGGTGAGGCCGGAGCAGTCGTAGGAGTCGGGTCCGGTGGCGCCCCAGACGTACGGCTTGCCGATCTGCGAGCGCGCGAAGGCGAGCGCCTTCTTGGCCTTGGTGGCGTACGAGGAGTCCGTGGCCGTCGAGGAGGACGACGAGGACGTCGAGGAGGAAGACGAGGGCGAGGTGCTGCTCTCCGCGGCCTCGGCCGCCGCCGCTTCCTCCGCGGCCTTCTGCTCGGCCGCCTGCTGCTGCCTGGCCAGTTCGGCGGCCTTGCGGGCGGCTTCCTCCTGCTTCTGCTTCTCGATCGCCGCGAGCCGCGCCTTCTCCTCGGCGGTCAGCTTCGACAGCAACTCGCGGGCGTCGGACAGCTTCTGCTGGACGGTCGCCTTCGCGGTCTTCAGGTCGCTCTGCGTCTCGGTGAGCGTCTCGAGGCTCTTGGTGGCCTCCTGACGCTTCTTCATCGTCGCGGACTGCTGCGTGATGTAGTCGTCGACCGCGCCCTTCTGACGGGACGTCATACGACCCATCAGCTGCGTCTGGTCGAAGTAGTCCTGCGGGGTGTCCGCGAGCAGGAAGGTCGCCGTGTCGGGTGCGGAGGCGCCGGTGCGGTACTGGGCCGCGGCGAAGGTGCCGAGCTCCTCGCGGGCCTCGTTGAGATTCTGGGTGCGCCGGGCGACGTCGTCGAGGAGGGCGTCGACCTCCTTGCGCTGCTTGGCGGTCTTCTCCTTGGCCGAGTTGTACGTCTCGGTCGCGGACTCCGCCTGGCGGTAGAGGTCGCCGACCTTCTTCTCCACCTCCTCGATGCTCGGTTTGTCATCGGTGGAGGGGGCGGCGGTGGCCGTCTGGGAGAGCAGGGCCACCGAGGTGAGGGCGGCAGTGGCGAGGGCGGGGGTGCGTATGCCTGCCACGCGCGTACCGGCTGGAGGCGACTTGCGGTGCGACGCCAAGGTTGGCGACTCCTTCCAATGGTCCGCCTACCGAGTTAGCTGTCGGGTTCGGGCGGGTGGTTCGGAAGGTGTGCCCTACGGCCGTTCCCCGAAGGGAAGTCGGGCCGATTCACCCCAAGGTCGGTGTGGGTCCCCGGCTCCGGGCCGCCTGGAGGGGCGGACCGGATTGAGCGGAGGCCGCGCGACCCGGCGATGTTCGCCGGTGGGGGTCGTACGGCCTGTCCAGCACGGTAGCCAACGGGTGTGGCCCCTGTGAAGGTTGATGTTCGATATGCCCGATACATTTTCGTGACCTTAGGTCAGGGCCTCGCCGGTCGTGGTCAATACGGAAGGATCTGCGGCGAGTTAGACGTATTTCGACCGGAGTCTTCCGGAGTGGCGACGTCCGCCCGCTTCCGGACGCTAACTTCCAGTCGAGCCGGCTGAGCCACGGTCGGGTGCCGTGGTGTGCCAGGGGGATTGGGGACACGGCCATGAAGCTGCGTATGTCACTCGTCGTCGCTACCGGAGTCGCACTCACCGCCACCGCGGGCATCGCCCCCGCGACCGCCTCGGGGGGAAGCGGCGCGGGCAAGCCGACCGTCCGCGTCATCGCGACCGGCCTCGACAACCCGCGCCAGCTCTCGTACGACAGCGGACACCTGTACGTCGCCGAGGCCGGCCGGGGCGGCAAGAAGTGCATCGGGGAGGGCCCCGAGGGCGAGACCTGCATCGGTCTGTCCTCCGCCGTCAGCAAGATCTACTGGGACGGGGGCGCGTGGAAGCACTACCGGGTGGTGCGGGGTCTTCCCTCGGGCGCCGCCCCCGACGGCGGTTTCGCGACCGGCGTGGACGGCGTCTCCGCCCTCTACGGCGAGCTCTGGGGCGTGGAGACCTTCGCCCCGCCCGAGGCCGGTGTCCCGACCGGCCCGCCCTGGAACAAGCTCGGCAAGCTCCTGAAGATCACCCACGGCAAGGCGAGGACCGCCGCGGACATCACCGCCGTGGAGCTGAAGTACAACCCCCACAAGGCGAACGTCGAATCCAACCCGTACGCCGTCCTCGCCCTCCCCGACGGCCGCAAGATCGTCGCCGACGCCGCCGGGAACGACCTGGTCGTCGTCTCCCCGCACGGCAAGGCCCGCCCCTTCACCGTCTTCCCCGACCACGACAAACACGAGTCCGTCCCCGCCTCCCTCGCCCTCGGCCCCGACGGCAGCCTCTACGTCGGCGAGCTCAACGGCCTCACCGAGAAGCCCACCGCGCGCGTGTGGAAGGTCGACCCCTGGACCGGCAAGATCCTCGGCTGGAAATCGGGCTTCGGACCGATCACCGGGATCGCCTTCAACAACAGTGGTGACCTGTACGTCAGCCAGCTCCTCCAGGGCGTCGTGACCAAGGTCTCCGGCGGGCAGCGCACGCATGTGAAGGTGCCGTTCCCGGCGGGCGTGACCGTCGACCCCTACGACGGGAAGGTGTACGTCTCCGCCTGGTCGATCGCGGACCGTGACGGGACGGTTCTGGAGGGCGAGAAGACGCCGGGCGGCCAGGTCTGGAAGATCCTCGGGTTCTGAGACGGCCCGGGATGCGGCCTCGGAAAAGAGGCCATGTTCTCGGGGCGGCGGCGGGGTGTCAGTGGGGAGCCCTAGACTCGGGGAGCGATGAGCAGCCTCTTTGACGACAGCTTCCTGGCGGACCTCCAGGCCCCTAAGGGCCGCGAGGAGGAGCCCCCGCCACCGCCCGAGGACGAGCACGGACCGGAACCCGTTCCGGACGATCTGTTCGGCGGGAAGTTCGACGTGCCGCCGGACCGGGACGCGTACTACCGCGACGGCGCCCCGCGCCCGGTCCTGGACGCGGCCGCGCTCATCGAGGGACTCAACGAGAACCAGCGCGCGGCCGTGATCCACTCCGACACCCCGCTGCTCATCGTGGCCGGTGCCGGTTCCGGCAAGACACGGGTGCTCACCCACCGCATCGCCTACCTGCTGGCCGAGCGGAACGTCCACCCGGGCCAGATCCTCGCGATCACCTTCACCAACAAGGCCGCCGGCGAGATGAAGGAGCGCGTCGAACAGCTCGTCGGTCCGCGCGCCAACGCGATGTGGGTCATGACGTTCCACAGCGCGTGTGTGCGGATCCTGCGCAGGGAATCCAAGAAGCTCGGCTTCACGTCGTCGTTCTCGATCTACGACGCGGCCGACTCCAAGCGTCTGATGGCCCTGGTCTGCCGTGACCTCGACCTCGACCCCAAGCGCTTCCCGCCCAAGTCCTTCAGCGCCAAGATCTCGAACCTGAAGAACGAGCTGATCGACGAGGAGGACTTCGCCGCCCAGGCAACCGACGGCTTCGAGAAGACCCTCGCCCAGGCCTACGCCATGTACCAGTCGCGGCTGCGCGAGGCCAACGCCCTCGACTTCGACGACCTGATCATGACGACGGTCAATCTGCTGCGCGCCTTCCCGGACGTCGCCGAGCACTACCGCCGCCGCTTCCGCCATGTCCTGGTCGACGAGTACCAGGACACCAACCACGCCCAGTACGCGCTGGTCAGGGAACTGGTCGGGACGGGCGCGCACGACGAGGACACCCCGCCCAACGAGTTCGACGTCCCGCCCGCCGAGCTCTGCGTCGTCGGTGACGCCGACCAGTCGATCTACGCCTTCCGCGGTGCGACGATCCGCAACATCCTCCAGTTCGAGGAGGACTACCCGAACGCGACGACGATCCTGCTGGAGCAGAACTACCGCTCCACACAGACGATCCTGAGCGCGGCCAACGCGGTCATCGAGCGCAACGAGTCCCGCCGCCCCAAGAACCTGTGGACCAACGCGGGCGCGGGCGCGCGCATCACCGGCTATGTCGCCGACACCGAGCACGACGAGGCACAGTTCGTCGCCGAGGAGATAGACCGACTGACGGACTCGGGCGACGCGAAGGCCGGCGATGTCGCCGTCTTCTACCGCACCAACGCCCAGTCCCGAGTCTTCGAGGAGATCTTCATCCGCGTCGGCCTGCCCTACAAGGTCGTCGGCGGCGTCCGCTTCTACGAGCGCAAGGAGGTCCGGGACGTCCTGGCCTACCTGCGGGTGCTCGCCAACCCCGAGGACTCGGTGCCGCTGCGCCGGATCCTGAACGTCCCCAAGCGGGGCATCGGCGAGCGCGCCGAGGCGATGATCGACGCCCTCTCCCAGCGCGAGAAGATCAGCTTCCCGCAGGCGCTCAAGCGCGTCGACGAGGCGTACGGCATGGCCGCGCGGTCGACGAACGCCGTGAAGCGGTTCAACGTGCTGATGGAGGAGCTGCGGACGATCGTCGAGTCCGGCGCCGGACCCGCGACCGTCCTGGAGGCGGTGCTCGAACGCACCGGCTATCTCGCCGAGTTGCAGGCCTCCACCGACCCGCAGGACGAGACCCGCATCGAGAACCTCCAGGAACTCGCCGCCGTGGCCCTGGAGTTCGAGCAGGAGACGGCAGAGGGGGAGGATTCCCCCGGACTCGCCGCCTTCCTGGAGCGGGTCGCGCTCGTCGCCGACTCCGACCAGATCCCCGACGAGGACGAGGACGGCTCGGGCGTCATCACCCTGATGACTCTCCACACCGCCAAGGGACTTGAGTTCCCGGTCGTCTTCCTCACCGGCATGGAGGACGGCGTCTTCCCGCACATGCGCTCCCTCGGCCAGACCAAGGAACTGGAGGAGGAGCGGCGCCTCGCCTACGTCGGCATCACGCGCGCGCGGGAGCGGCTGTACCTGACCCGCTCGTCGTTGCGGAGCGCGTGGGGGCAGCCGTCGTACAACCCGCCCTCGCGGTTCCTGTCGGAGATCCCGGAACAGCACGTCGACTGGAAGCGGACGGGTGCCACGGCTCCGGCGCCCTCGTCCGGCGGCCCGGCCTCCGGTGTCGCCGCCTCGCTGTCCTCGTCCCGCTCCCGCTCCTCGGCCAGGGGCGCGTCCGGCTTCGCCACGAGCCGCGCTTCCGACAAGCCGGTCGTCTCGCTGGCCGTCGGTGACCGGGTCACCCACGACCAGTTCGGGCTCGGCACCGTGACTTCGGTGAAGGGCACGGGGGCGAACGCGGAGGCGACCATCGACTTCGGGGACGCCAAGCCGAAGCGGTTGCTGCTGCGGTATGCGCCCGTGGAGAAGCTGTAGCCGTACGAAGTGAGCCCCCGCCGTGAAGGGCGGGGGCTCACAAGGAAGTCGAGTCGGCGCTCACGTCGGGTCCAGGCCGTGGCTGCGCAGCCACGGCAGCGGGTCGATCGCCGAGCCGCCGCCCGGGCGCACCTCGAAGTGCAGGTGCGGGCCGGTGGAGTTGCCGGAGTTGCCGCTGTACGCGATCGGGTCGCCGGCCTTGACCGTCGTACCGGAGGCGACGCGGTAGCTGGAGAGGTGGCAGTACCACGTCTCCGTGCCGTCCTTCGCGGTCACGATCATCATGTTGCCGTAGGCGCTGTTCCACTGCGTGCGCACGACGCCGTCGGTTGCGGCCATCACCGTGGTGCCGTACGAGACCGGGAAGTCGATGCCGGTGTGCACGGACATCCAGTTGATGCCGGCCTGGCCGTAGTAGGCGCTGAGGCCCCTCTGCGCGACCGGGAGGGCGAACTTGGGGCGCAGCCGCTCCTTGCGGGCCGCCTCCTCCGCCGCCTTCTTCTTCTCGGCCTCCTGCTGCGCCTTGAGGTCGATGCGCTCCTGCGTACGGCTGACCCGGTCGCCGAAGTCGTCGGCGCCCGCGGAGAGGCTCTCGAGCTGGGTGTCCAGCTTGTTGTTCGCGGCGGACGGCTTGACGGACTTGGTCGTGGCGTCGGACGCGGTCGTCGAGGTGTCCTTGTCGTCGCTCAGTCCGCCGACGGAGGCCGCGGCGATCCCGGTGACACCCATGACGCAGGCGGAGGGCACGGCGATCTTCATCAGCGCGGAGCGCTTGGCGGGCGTGCGGCGCCGGGAGCGGTTCGCGTTGCGGGTGGCCATGCGCGAGCCCGGGGCGGGGGCCGGGGTGGCGTCTTCCTGGCCGTCGAGGAGAGGGTCGACGTCGTCCTCGGCGAGGGCGGGCAGCTCACCGGTGGCGCTCAACTCGGTGTCGTGACCGGCCGGTTCCTCGTACGAGAGCTGCTCGAACATCGCTGTCGACTGGTGGTCGACGGGCTCTTCGTGGAGCTGTGTGGCCGCGGTGCCGCCGTCGGAGTTCCACTGCGTGGCGTCGTACGCGCCGGTGTCGAAGGCCTGCGTGCCCCATTCCCAGTGCTGGGTCTGGTCGGCCGCGTTGCCGGACTGGTCGGGCTGGAGCCAGGCGCCCGCGTCACTCCCCCCGAGGGGGGACCCCCAACCGCTCGCGTCCGCGGCACCGGCCTGCGGGGGGATCGCGGAGAGCTGCTGATGCTCCCCGGTCCAGCCCGTGGTGTCGTACGCGCCGGTGTCGTAGGCGGCGTGGTGCTGGGCCGCGTACGCGTCGTAGTTCAGGGTCTGCTGGCTGCCCGTGGACCAGTGGCCGGTGTCGTACGACCCGGTGCTGTCACCGGGGAGACTGCCGAACAGGGGGTCCGTGTCGAAGTGCGTGGTGGTGTGGGCGCCCGTGTCGTAGCCGTAAGCGGTGTGGTCACCGTACTGAGCTTCCTGAGCGCCGTACGACGCGTAGTGCGCCGAGGCATCGGAAGCCGGAGCCGGGGTCGTCATGGTCCCCGACGGGTACGGGTCGTTCACCAACTTCTCTTTCGCCTCGACAACAGGGGCTGCCAGAGCAGTGCGGCGACTGTACCCGGCGGTACGCGGGCACGACAATCTTCGGCAGGTTTCGCGCTTTCAGGAAACGGGCATTCGGCCGTGTTTCGGGGGACTGCGGACGCGGGTTTGGCCTTGTGTTCGAAGAGTGTTCGATGTCGGTCGGCTGTCCGAGGGTTGTCACGCCACTGTCAGGCCGCCGGCGTGGGCGGCGGCTTCGGCTCCTGTCCGTGTCGAGTCGAGTGCCTGCCGTATCCCCGTCGCGACGGCCGGGTGCACGGGCAGGGCGAGATGCCCGATCCCGCTCACCCGCACGTTCTGCACCATCAGGTCGGGATGGTCGATACAGGCGGTCTCCAACGGGTCCATCAAGTGGTCGAGGTCGCTCCAGAAGCTCACGAAGTGCGTCCGGCAGCCGGGCGCGGGCCGGGTCAGCTCCTCGAGGACGTCCGAGCCCGGGCGCATCTGGCGCACGATCGGGTGCGCGTTCGCCAGCGGCACCACACGGGTGCCGGAGTGCGGGGTACCGAGCGTGACCAGGGTGCGGACGCGCACGTCACCGCCGAGGCACTGCACGTAGTAGCGCGCTATCAACCCGCCCAGGCTGTGCCCGACGACATCGACCTCCTTGCTGCCGGTGCGCTCGCAGATCTCCTCTATGTGCCGGCCGAGCAGCTCGGCCGCGGTGCGGATGTCGCACGTCAGCGGGGAGTAGTTGAGCGACTCGACCTGCCTGCGGCCGTGCTGGAGGAGGCTGCGGCGCAGCAGGACGAAGACCGAGCGGTTGTCGATGAAGCCGTGCAGCAGCACGACGGGCGGCATCGTCTCCGTCGGGAGCTGTGCGGGGCCGTCCTGGGAGGGGAGCGGGACGGCCGGCGCACGGCGTTCCTGCATGACACCCGAGGGATAGAGGAGGAGATGGCCGGCGAGGATCGCGAACTCCAGGGCGGTCGCCTTCAGGAGCGCCACGGACAGTCCCGCGAGTCTGCTTGGGAGCAGCCGCTGACAGAGCGGAAGAAAGGGCGCCATTGCCCTGGTGACCTTCATGGCCGACCTCCAGTCGGCACACGTGGAGACTGCTCTGTCCCCCGTGTGCCCTCGTGGGAGGCCGCGGCGGAGGCGGTCGGCGCGGCATGCGGAGGGCGCGTGGGGTGAGCGCGGCGTGCGGCGCGAGTGGAGCGTGGTGCGCCGCCGACATGACGAGGCTCTCTGCCGGTGTGGCGACGAGGCTCCCCGCTGTCGTGCCTTACCTGCCCTGCGTGCCCTTCGTGCCGGCGTCGACGCGCCGCACCACCACGACGCGGGGCTCGCGGCGCGGTGGTGCGGCGACCTCGTTGCGGCTCCCGTTGCGCTTGCTCCCGCTGCGGTACGGGTGCCGCAGTCTCCTGCGGTCCCTGTGCCGCAAAGACTTGGAACGGTGCGCGGCGAACGTGTCCCACCGTGTGATTTCCCCCTCGGTCCGCACCGCGAAACTGCCGGTTACGGGATGCTGGAGATAACGTTCGTTCACTTCCTTGCACGATGGGGTGTGAGGACGTCCGTGCCGTGCGGTACTTGTCGGTGGGGACGTGTGTAGTCGCTTCATGGAGGCAGTGATGGGTGTGGCAGCCGGTCCGATCCGCGTGGTGGTGGCCAAGCCGGGGCTCGACGGCCACGATCGCGGGGCCAAGGTCATCGCGCGGGCGCTGCGCGACGCGGGCATGGAGGTCATCTACACCGGCCTCCACCAGACCCCCGAACAGATCGTCGACACCGCGATCCAGGAAGACGCCGACGCCATCGGACTCTCCATCCTCTCCGGCGCCCACAACACCCTCTTCGCCGCGGTGATCGACCTCCTGAAGGAACGGGACGCGGCGGACATCCTCGTCTTCGGCGGCGGCATCATCCCCGAGGCGGACATCGCGCCCCTGAAGGAGAAGGGGGTCGCGGAGATCTTCACGCCGGGCGCGACCACTCAGTCGATCGTGGACTGGGTCCGGGCGAACGTGCAGGAGCCGGCCGGGGCCTGAGCGCTCCGCCGGATCTACGGCGAGGGGTTGTCGGTCGGCTGCGGGGCCGTCGTGGCCGGTCGGGCCCACACTGCGGAGCCGCACATCCGGTACGGCCCCGCGCCCCTTCAGGGCGCTGTCACCGCAGTCGACTTCACCGGCTCCGCTCAGGCCGCTCCGACGTGCGGTCGGGCAGAGGCCGCCGCTGCTGGGGGCTGCGCCCCCAGAGCCCTGCTGCGACCCGAACGGCCTTGCCCTGAAACGCCGGACGGGCCGGTGGGGGCCGCCGGCCGGCGTGATCAGGACACCCCCAGCTCCTCGGCCATGGTCGCCCGCAACCGCAGCGTCGTGACCAGCCTCTGGAACGCCTCCGCCCAGTAGCCCCCCGCCCCGGGACTCGCGTCCTCCGACTCGTCCGGCACCGCTGTCAGCCCTTCGAGCCGACCCGCCTCGCAAGGGTCGAGACACCGCTCGGCCAGCCCCATCACCCCACTGAAACTCCATGGATAACTCCCCGCGTCCCGCGCGATGTTGAGCGCGTCCACCACGGCCCGCCCGAGCGGCGGTGCCCACGGCACCGCACACCCCCCGAGCAGCTGGAACGCCTCCGACAACCCGTGCGCCGAGATGAACCCGGCCACCCACTCGGCCCGCTCGGCGGAGCCCAACGTGCCGAGCAACTTCGCCCGTTCCGCCAGGGACACCGCCCCGGGGCCACCCGCCTCGGGCGCTCCCGGCGCTCCCAGCAGCGCGCGGGCCCACAGCGCGTCCCGCTGCCGTACGGCCGCCCGGCACCACGCGGCATGCAGTTCGGACCGCCAGTCGTCCGTCACCGGCAACGCCACGATCTCCGCGGGCGTCCGCCCACCGAGCCGCCCCGGCCACGTCCCGAGCGGCGCCGCCTCCACCAACTGCCCGAGCCACCACGACCGTTCACCCCGTCCCGCCGGAGCCTTGGGCACCACACCGTCCCGCTCCATGCTCGCGTCGCACTCGTGCGGAGCCTCAACGGTGATCGCCGGCGTCTCCCGCGTACGGTCCACGGCCACGCAGGCCGCCGCTCTGGCCGCCATCCGCCCGGCGAGCGCCGAGCCCGGCAGCGCGGAGAGCAACTCCGCCGCCGTGGCCCGGACATTGCGGCTCCGATCGGCCAGCGCCTGCTCCAGGAACGGCTCGTCGTCCGCCCCGAGCCCCGTCCGCAACGAGTCGAGGAACATCAGCCGGTCCTCGGCCCGCTCCGTCGCCCATGTCGTCGACAGCAGCTCGCGCGCGGCGGCGGGCTCCCGGGCCCGTATCGCGGCGAGCAGCGCGACCCGCTCGGCGAACAGGCCCTCCTGCCACAGCTGTCGGACCCGCTCGGCGTCCTGCGGCGGCGCAGCGTCCCCGCCCGGCGCCGCCCGCAGGGCGAACCGCCAGTCCGGGTTCAGCCGGGCCAGCCACATGGCCCGCGGCCCTGCGAACGCGAGCGTCGCCGGCCGCAGATCCGTACGCCCCCGCGCCGCGTCCAGCAACGCGGGCAGTGCCTCCGCGGGCGCCGCGTAACCCTGCCCGTTCGCCGCCGCGAGCCACTGCGGCAGCAGTTCCATGAGATCCGGCGCGGTGCCCCGACGGCCACCGCCGCCCGCACCCGGACGGTCGGCCAGCAGCAACGCCAGCCTGCGGGCCGCCGCCCGGGGCAGCGCCGGGCGCGGGTCCTCGGGGGCCGGCTCAGGCAGCGCCGCCGCCCGGGCGGGCCGCAACCCGGCCCGCCGCCGCACGGTCTCCGCCGCCGCCGCGTCCAGCAGCACGACCGGCGCCTCCCGCCCCACCGCACCACCTGGCGGGGTGCGCCGCTCCGTCCCGAGCAGGGCGGTGGTGACGAGCTCCTCCCAGACGCCCTGCGCGGACGCATCCACAGGTGTGGACATGCTGTTCATGCGGGTCCTTTCCGTAGGGCGCCCCGGAGTGCGGGACGGATTGCGCGGCGGGTGAGCCTGTGGGTGTGGGTGTGGGTGTGGGTGTGGGTGTGGGTGTGGGCGTCGGCGGGGTGTGCGGTGCGTGAGATGTGCGCGGCGTGCGCGGTGGAGGCGATGCGGCCACGTCGGCCGACGCGGGTGACGTGAGTGACCTGAGTGACGTAGACGTTCGTGTCCGTGTGCCTGCTCCTGGCCGTGATGCGAGTGACGTGCGTGTTGCTGTCCGTGTCCGTGTATGCCGTTCGGTCGGCTCGCGTGGCGTGGACGTTGGTGTGCGTGTCTGCTCCCAGGTCGATGACAGTGGAGTGGGCGCCGGCGAGCGCGGTGGACCCGTCCCGGCCCCGGCCCGGATCGCGCGGGCGGCGGTACGCAGGCGCGCCGCGCGGTCCTGGCGGTTCAGCACAGCGGTATTCCTTCGCCGGGCCCTTCCGGCCAGGCCGTCAGCGGGGTGAAGCCGCGGTGGCCGCACTCGCCGAAGACCTTGACCGGGGCGCCGCCGGAGAGGGCGACCAGGCGCCAGAGGCCCGGGCGGGCGCGGGCGGCGGGGGTGAGGGGGAGTGCCGACTCCCCGTCGGCGTCCGCCAGTTGCCAGCTGTCGCCGTCCGGGGCCGGGACGACCCGGTCCAGGGTCACCGGGACGGAGTCCAGCCACGGGTCGTCCCGCAGCGCCGTCCCGTAGCGGGCCGCAGCCTGGGCCGTCGTCACCCCCGGCGGGCGGGTCGCCGCGGGCGCGGGCGGTGTGAACTGCTCGCCCAGCGCGGCCCGCAGCTGCCCGGCCCCCGGGTAGGCGGTCACCTCCGCGTCCAGGACCAGGCCCACCGGCAGAGCGAGTTCCGGGGCGCGGCCCGCGGCGCCGTAGGAGAGGAGCAGGACGGTGCGGCCGGAGTCGGTGCCGTGCAGCCAGACCCGGCGGGTGGTCAGCTTGGCGTCCGACGTGTCGTACTGGGCGAGCACCAACCAGCGGTCCCGTGCCGCGGGGCCGTCCGCCGAGGCGGGCAGACCGATCCGGGAACGGACCGTCGCCGCGAGCCCGGCGGGCAGCTGCTCGCGCCGCAGCCAGCCCTGGTCCAGGAGATGGATCAGGGCGCACTCCTCCAGCAGCCGCACCGGCCAGCCGGGACCGGACGACGGGATCGCCCCCAACTCCCTTACCCGTGCGGCCAGCCCGGGCGCCTGGGCGTCGACCATGCGGGCCGCCGTCTCCTCCCACAGCCCGTACCCCGCCTGCTCCGCACCGGCCAGCCCGCCGCGCAGCAGGTCCGCGAGCCGCTGCTCCAGCTCCGTCGCCCCCGCGGTGACCAGCCCGGCGCGGCGCTCAGCGCGACGCCGTGCGGCCTCCGGATCGCCGTTGCCGCCACCGGACGTCGGGGCGGTCCGCTTCTCCTCCGCGCGCTTCCTTCTCCCTTCTATCCACTCCTCCGCCCAGTCCGGCGCCGCCCCCTGCGGCACGGCCTCGTCTCCCCCCGCCCAGAGCAGCAGCAGCCCGAGCGCGTGCTTGCACGGGAACTTGCGGCTCGGACAACTGCACTTGTACGCGGGCCCGGACACGTCCGCGATGTCGACGACCGTCTGATACGGCCGGCTCCCGCTCCCCTTGCACAGCCCCCACACCGTCCCCTCGTCGGAACTCCCCGCCTCGGACCACGGCCCCGCCGCCCCGAGTTTGCTTCCCGCTTTGCGTGACGCGGCGTCAGGCGCCAGTGCCAGCACCTGGTCCGCGCTCCAGCGCACCCCCTGCTGAGTCATGTCTTCGACGGTAGAACCCACCACTGACAATCGTCCTCGCAGCGGCGACGGCGCGAGGCCGCGAAAGTGCGTTTTCGCAGGTCACATCGCGTTGTCAGTGGCGTGGTGCACGGTGGACACCAGATCCGAACCGGCCGAGCTGGAGGGGGCTCTCAGCCATGTCTGTGTCCGTAGCCGCGGTACCCGTCGATTCCGAAGAGCAAGAGCCGACCGAGGAGTTGCGTCCGCACGCCGAGGACGCCTTCGCCGCCGAACTCGCCGCGCTGGCCGTGCAGGACGACCGTCCGCGCCCGGCCCGCTGGAAGCTGTCGCCGTGGGCGGTGGCGACGTATCTGCTCGGCGGCACCCTGTCCGACGGCACGGTGATCACACCGAAGTACGTGGGTCCGCGCCGCATCGTCGAGGTCGCCGTCACCACGCTGGCCACCGACCGCGCCCTGCTCCTGCTCGGCGTGCCCGGGACCGCGAAGACCTGGGTCTCCGAGCATCTGGCCGCCGCGGTCAGCGGCGACTCCACGCTGCTGGTGCAGGGTACGGCCGGCACCCCGGAGGAGGCGATCCGGTACGGCTGGAACTACGCGCAGCTGCTCGCGAACGGCCCGAGCCGAGACGCGCTGGTGCCCAGCCCGGTGATGCGGGCCATGGCACAGGGGATGACGGCGCGGGTGGAGGAGCTGACCCGTATCCCCGCCGACGTGCAGGACACGCTCATCACGATCCTGTCGGAGAAGACGCTGCCGATACCGGAGCTGGGGCAGGAGGTGCAGGCCGTCCGCGGCTTCAACCTCATCGCCACGGCCAACGACCGCGACCGCGGGGTCAACGACCTCTCCAGCGCCCTGCGCCGCCGTTTCAACACGGTCGTGCTGCCGCTGCCGGAGAGCGTCGAGGCCGAGGTCGACATCGTCTCGCGGCGCGTCGACCAGATCGGCCGCTCCCTCGACCTGCCGGCCGTCCCCGAGGGGATCGACGAGATCCGCCGCGTGGTGACCGTCTTCCGCGAACTGCGCGACGGAATCACCTCGGACGGCCGTACGAAGGTCAAGTCGCCCAGCGGCACGCTCTCCACGGCGGAGGCGATCTCCGTCGTCACCAACGGCCTCGCCCTGGCCGCCCACTTCGGGGACGGCGTGCTGCGGGCCGGCGATGTCGCCGCGGGCATCCTCGGCGCGGTCGTCCGCGATCCGGCGGCGGACCGTGTCATCTGGCAGGAGTACCTGGAGGCGGTCGTGCGGGAGCGGGACGACTGGAAGGACTTCTACCGCGCCTGCCGGGAGGTCAGCGTATGAGCGGGGACGACCTGGGGTGGGGGCGCCCGGGAGGGGGCCAGGGCTCGGGCGGGTCCGGCGGCTCGGGTGGTTCGGGCGGCGGTCAGGGGCGGGTGGCTTAGCCCGCATGACGGCCGGGGGCGTCGGGGCGGCGGTGATGGCCTCGCCCCTCAGCGGGCCGGTGGTCGCGGCCGGTGGTTCTGGAGAGGCGGGGGACGGTGTGACGGGACGTGAGAGGGGCGGGGACGTGGTCGCGGCTGGGGTGCCCGTGAGCGACTCGCGCGGGGTGACCGGGGGCAGGGGAAGCGGGGATGCGGTGGAGGACGCGGCCGGGGGGACTGCGGGCGGCTGGAAGGGGGCGACTGTCGACGGCGGGAGCGGGGCGGGCGTGACCGATGGACGCAACGGGGCGGTCGTCGGTGACGTGAGCGAGGCGGCCGTGGGTCGCGCGAGCTCGGACGCTGTCGGCACGGAGCCGTTGCTGCTCGGCGTGCGGCATCACGGACCCGGTTCGGCGCGGGCGGTACGGGCTGCGCTGGACGCGGCGCGGCCGCGGGTCGTTCTGATCGAGGGCCCGCCCGAGGCCGACGGCCTGATCCCGCTGGCCGCCGAGGAGGACATGCGGCCGCCGGTCGCCCTCCTCGCCCATGCCGTGGACGAGCCGGGCCGGTCGGCGTTCTGGCCGCTGGCCGAGTTCTCCCCGGAGTGGGTGGCGATCCGCTGGGCGCTGGAGCACGAAGTCCCGGCGCGGTTCATCGACTTGCCGGCGACGCACTCGCTGGCGTGGGAGAGGGGCGCGGCCGACGAGACGGTGAGGGAGCGGGCCGACGGGGCGGTGTCCGGGGGAACCGGTGGGCCGGGGGGAGCGGGTGCCGGTGGGGCCGGCTCTGTCGCGGTCGACTCCGTCGCGGTCGGCGGGCCGGTCGGTGAGCTGGCCGGGGCGCCTGCCTCCCGCGCTCCCGATGCCGAAGGAACCGCGCCGGGGGTGGCGCGTGGTGCCGAGGGAGTTGCGTCGGAGGTGGCGCCTGGTGCCGAGGGAGTTGCGTCGGGGCGGCCGCGTGATGTCGGGGGAGCCTTCCTGGGCCTGGCGCGTGACGCGGACGGGCCTGCTCCGGATCCGGCGCGTGGCGCCGTCGGAGCCGCTCTGGGTCCGGCGCGTGATGTCGACGGATCTGCCCCGGGCCCGGTGCGTGATGCCGATGGAGCCGCTCTGGATCCGGCGCGTGATGCCGATGGACGTGTCCCGGTCTCGGTGCGCGTTGCCGACGGACCCGCCCCGGCTCCGGCACGCGATGCCGACGGACCCGCCCCGGACCCGGCGTGCGATGCCGATGTCCGTATTGACCCCCTCGCCGTGCTCGCCGACGCGGCCGGTTATGACGACCCCGAGCGGTGGTGGGAGGACGTCGTCGAGCATCGGGGGATCGGGGACGGGGATGCGTTCGCGCCGTTCGTCGTGCTCGAAGAGGCCATGGGGGCGTTGCGCGAGACCTACGGGAGCGGTGGGCATGAGCGGGATCTCGTGCGGGAGGCGTACATGCGGCTCCAGGTGCGGGCGGCCCAGCGGGAGTTCGGGGGCGGGGTGGCCGTGGTGTGCGGGGCGTGGCACGTGCCCGCGCTGCGGCGGAAGAGCTCCGTCACCGCCGACCGGGCGTTGCTGAAGGGGCTGCCCAAGGTCAAGACGGACATGACGTGGGTGCCGTGGACGTACCGGCGGCTGGCCCGGGTCAGCGGGTACGGGGCCGGGATCGACTCGCCGGGTTGGTACGGGCATCTGTTCAGCGCGCCGGACCGGCCGGTCGAGCGGTGGATGACCAAGGTGGCGGGGCTGCTGCGGCAGGAGGACCGGATCGTCTCCTCGGCCCATGTCATCGAGGCGGTGCGGCTGGCGGAGACGCTCGCGGCGATGCGCGGCCGCCCGCTGGCCGGGCTGAGCGAGACGACCGACGCGGTGCGGGCCGTGATGTGCGAGGGCTCGGACGTGCCGCTGGCGCTGGTGCGGGACCGGCTGGTCGTGGGGGACGTGCTCGGGGAGGTGCCGCGGACGGCGCCCGCGGTGCCGTTGCAGCGGGACCTGGACCGGACGCAACGCCGGCTGCGGCTCAAACCGGAGGCGCTGGAGAGGGAGTTGGAGCTCGACCTGCGCAAGGAGACCGACGCCGGGCGGAGCAGGCTGCTGCACCGACTGCGGCTGCTCGGCGTCGGCTGGGGCGAGCCGGTGGCGTCGCGGGGGAGCACGGGGACGTTCCGGGAGACATGGCGGCTGCGGTGGGAGCCCGAACTGTCCGTGCGGATCGCGGAAGCAGGGGTGTGGGGCACGACCGTGCTCGCCGCGGCGACCGCCAAGGCGGAGGCGGACGCCGTCGCCGCCCCGAGCCTCGCCGACGTCACGGCGCTCGCCGAACGCTGCCTGCTGGCCGGACTGCCCGACGCCCTCCCGGTCGTGATGCAGGTCCTCGCCGACCGTGCCGCCCTCGACGCCGACGTCGGCCACCTAGCCCAGGCCCTCCCCGCCCTGGTCCGCTCCCTCCGCTACGGCGACGTGCGCGGCACGGACACCCACGCCTTGACGGAGGTCGCCGCGGGCCTCGCCGAACGGGTCTTTGTCGGCCTCCCTCCGGCCTGCGCCGCGCTCGACACGGAGGCGGCGGAGGAGATGCGGCGCCACGTTGACTCGGTGCATGGGGCGGTGGGGTTGCTCGGGGACGCGGGGGTGACGGGACGGTCGGTACCGGAGGGGGATGCGGTGGCCGGGCGGCCCGTGCCGGACGGGGGTGTCGCGGCCAGGCGTTCCGTGCCGGACGCGGGTGCCGTGGCCGGAGGGGAGGGCGTGGGTGGCGTCGTGCCGGCCGGTGCCGTCGGTTCCCCGCACGGTGATCTCCGTCTCCGGTGGCGGGCCGTGCTGCGGGTGTTGTCGGGGCGGGACACCGTGCCCGGGGTCATTCGGGGGCGGGCCGTGCGGTTGCTGCTGGATGACGGGGAGTTGGGGCAGGACGAGGCGGCGCGGCTCATGGGGCTCGTGCTGTCGCCGGGGACGCCGCCGGCGGATGCGGCCGCGTGGATCGAGGGGTTCGTCGGGGGCGGGGCCGGGGGCGGGATGCTGCTCGTGCACGACGAGCGGCTGCTCGGGCTCGTCGACGCGTGGCTCACCGGGGTTCCGGCGGAGGCGTTCACGGATGTACTGCCGTTGCTGCGGCGGACGTTCTCGGCGTACGAGCCGGGGGTGCGGCGGACGCTCGGCGAGCTGGTGCGGCGGGGGCCGGGGCAGCGGGGGAGCGCGGCGGACGGTGGTTCCGGCATACCGGGGTTCGCCGGGGACCTCGATACAGCGCGGGCGGATGCCGTGCTGCCGGTGGTCCGGCTGTTGCTGGGGCTGGACGACGACGGGATCGGACACGGCGGTGACAGCGGCGGCCCAGGGGGTGCCGACAGCGACCAGGGAGACGGTGACAACGAGCTGATGGGGGTGGGGACATGACAACCGATGTGCTGAGCGGACCCAGGGAGCGGGCCGAAGCGGTGGACGCCGGCAGGGACGAGCGAAGGGCACTGGTCGTGGCCGACAGCCGGCCGCCGATCGTCAGGGTGATGCCGCTCTGGGCGCGGCCCCAGGAGGTCGACGGATGACAGTCGAGACGACCGGTCCCGCACCCACGCGGGCGAGCTGCGCGGAGGTGGCGCGATGACGGCCGAGGTGACGGAAGCCGCGCAGGAGCGGTTGCGGCGCTGGCGGTTGGTGCTCGGGGGCGATGCCGCCGACGGGACCGGGTGTGCGCTCGGAGGGCGGGATGCCGCCATGGACGGGGCGCTTGCCGCGCTCTACGGAAAGGGGGACCGGCAGGGACAGTCGGCGGGGCGGGAGCGTTCCGCGGGGCTGGGGGCGTCGGCGCCGTCCGTGGCGCGGTGGCTCGGGGACATCAGGACGTACTTCCCGTCCTCCGTCGTACAGGTGATGCAGCGGGACGCCATCGACCGGCTCGGGCTCGCCACGCTGCTGCTGGAGCCGGAGATGCTGGAGGCGGTGGAGGCCGATGTACATCTCGTCGGCACGCTGCTGTCGCTGAACAAGGCGATGCCGGAGACGACGAAGGAGACGGCACGCGCCGTGGTCCGCAAGGTCGTCGAGGATCTGGAGAAGCGGCTCGCCACGCGGACGCGGGCCACGCTGACCGGGGCGCTCGACCGCAGCGCCCGGATCAGCCGGCCCCGGCACCAGGACATCGACTGGAACCGCACGATCGCGGCCAACCTCAAGCACTATCTGCCGGAGTACCGCACGATCGTGCCGGAGCGGCTCATCGGCTACGGGCGGGCCTCGCAGTCGGTGAAGAAGGAGGTCATCCTCTGCATCGACCAGTCGGGGTCGATGGCGGCGTCGGTCGTCTACGCGTCCGTGTTCGGGGCGGTGCTCGCCTCGATGCGGTCCATCGACACCCGGCTCGTCGTCTTCGACACCGCGGTCGTCGACCTCACCGACCAGCTCGACGATCCGGTCGACGTCCTCTTCGGCACCCAGCTCGGCGGCGGCACGGACATCAACCGGGCGCTCGCGTACTGCCAGTCGCAGATCACCCGGCCCGCGGAGACGGTGGTCGTGCTGATCAGCGACCTGTACGAGGGCGGGATCCGGAACGAGATGCTGAAGCGGGTGGCGGCGATGAAGGCGTCGGGGGTGCAGTTCGTGACGCTGCTCGCGCTGTCCGACGAGGGGGCGCCCGCCTACGACCGGGAGCACGCGGCCGCGCTCGCCACGCTGGGCGCACCGGCCTTCGCCTGTACGCCGGATCTGTTCCCGGAGGTGATGGCGGCGGCGATCGAGAAGCGGCCCCTTCCGATACCGGACACGGCGTGACGGGACGTAGGGGTGGGAGGCAGGAGGCATGAGGCAGGAGGCAGGAGGCAGGAGGCAGGAGACAGGGGGGCAGGGCTGGGTCAGGCCGGCGGTGGGCGGGTGAACGGCGGGAAATCGGTGGTGATTTGTCGACCCGGTGACATCCGAATTCGGTCAGCGAAACGGACATGAGTCGCATCGGTCGCGGGGGGCTTGCGCAACCTCCGCACTACCGTGCGAGTATCGGTGCCTCGTCAGCGGTGCGTCGCGCACCGCTCGTCCCTACCGCGTCGCGCCGACTCGTTGCTCGTCACGCGTAATTCGTTCCGCCGCACGGGAGGACTCGTCCCCTTGACCTGGCCGGCCGCACTGCCCGGTGCCGCTCTGCGCATCCTGCGCACGGCGGTCGGGCGGCGTGCGCGGCGAGTCGCAGTGCGCGTGGCGCTGCTGGTGGGCGGGGTGTTCGCGCTCGGGTTCCTCTGTGGGGGACCGGCGAGTGCGGTGGAGAGCGTACCGGCGGCGACAGCGACGGCCTCGACGACGGCCTCGACCGGGGCCGAGCCGATGAGGCCGTCGCCGGGTTCGGTGGAACTGGTGGATGGCGTCCGGGCGTTGACGAGCGACGTTCAGGCCACGGCACCTTCGGCCGCACCCGAGGCTGACGACACCGGTACCGACACCAGCGCCGGCAATAGCGCGAGCAACGGCTCCGGCACCAGCAACGGCTCCGGCACCGCGTCCAAGGGCGGCGCCCTCGCGGACCTCCTTCCGGCCCCGGTCGACGATCAGGTCCTCCGGCCGGTGACCGAGCACGTCGTCGGTGTAGTGGACGGCAAGGTGCTGCAGCCGGTCGGTGATCTGGTGGAGGCGGTGACCGAGGGGCTGGCGGAGGTGCAGGAGCAGCTGCCGCCGCTGGGGTCGTTGCCGGGCCTGCCGTCCCACCCCGGGGAGCCGGGGCTGCCAGGACTGCCGGAGCTGCCCGAGCCGCCGACCGTGCCGGGGCTGCCCGCGTTCCCGGGGCAGACCTTGCCGGTCACGACGACTCCCCAGCCGGAGTCCCCGGTGCAGGTCCTGCCCGGCGGCGACGGCGGCGACAGCGGCGACGTCGGAAAGCGTTCCGGGGGCGGCAAGGAGACGGGCACCGTCGCCTTCCACGGTCCGCCGTCCGCCACAGGTTCCCCCACCACGGGTACGGCGACACGGACCGGCGCACACCGTGCCGTGCAGGGCGCGCACGCTCCCGTACCGCAGGCACCGAGCGGTGACACGGGTGGCGTTCTGGCCAACCGGTCGGCGGCGGACAGCGGTTCGTCGCGGTACGGCGACGCGCACGCCGTGTCTCTGGACCACCGGGCACCGTTGCGGCTCGTCGCCGGTGCCGTGGCGCGTACCGATGCCTTCGAGATCCGGGACAGGCACCGGGACATTCCGGTTTCGCCGGCATAGGGCAGGCGCTCTCCCCCCGCCGTAGACCTGCCGCGCGGGGGCGGAACAGGTCTGCCCCGCCGTCCGGACACCCTGATGAACCTCTGAACCTCGGTGAACTCCGGACGGAAACCGTCGAAGCCGCGTCCGGCACCGCAGGACCCCGACCCCTCGGGGCATCGCGGGCGGAACCGGCAGCGGACGTGTCCCCAGCCATCCGAAGCACCGGAGCTCCGTCACGGACCTCCTCCTGAACCCCACCGGTGTCGCAGCCGGTCGGCGATCTGCCGCTCGCGGCGATCAGGAGGCCGTCCGCAGAGGTCCTCCCGGGTGCATCGGACCCCTCAGGATCTAAGGATCTGACGCACATATGAACAAGAACATCCGCCGCTCCATCGTCATAGCCGCCGGCGTCACCGGCGCGTGGGCGCTCGGCTCCACCACGGCAGGCGCCGAGGAACTGCCCGCCTCCTCGCTGTCCGCCTCGGACACGACGACCGATGTCACGGACGCCGTGGCCGACACGGTCGACGGTGTCGTCTCCGAGGTGCAGGACACCGTGTCCGGCGTGACCTCGACGGTCGAGGACACCGCCGCGACCGCCACGTCCACCGCCTCCGGGGCCGCCGGTGTGGCCCGGGGGACGGCACCCGCCGACATCGCCGCCGACACCGCCGCCACCGACGCCGCCGACCAGGCCCGCCAGTACGTGGACGCGAACGTCGCCCTCCCCCAGACCGCCCCGACCGGCAAGGCCTCGAAGATCAAGGGCGCCGCCGCCATCCAGGGCGCGAAGGCCGCCCGGGCCGCGCAGGCGAAGGCCAAGGCGACGGCCGGAGAGACGGTCACCACGCCCCGGGCCACCGTCTCGGACGCCACCGCCCCGCAGGACGAGGTCGACTACCTCTTCGGCCCCCTTGTCGCCTTCGCCCCCGAGCTGGAGCGTGCCCTCGCAGCCGCCCAGACCAAGCTCCAGTCCGCCCAGTCCGCCCAGTCCGCGGCACGCACCCAGGCGCAGGGCGTCGACGGCGTCGTACGGACCAAGGCGCAGCACACCGTCGCGGGCGCCAGCCGCACGGCCGCGGGTATGCAGGGCGCCGCCGCCACGACGGTCACCGGAGCCGACGGCCGCACCGCCGGAGCGGTCACCACCGCCCGGACCGGGGCCGCCACCGCCACGACGGCCGCCGAGGCCACCGTCTCCGGCGTCCCGGGCCACCTCACGGACACGGTCACCGGCATCCACCGCCACGCCGCTGGCACCGCCACCGGCACCGTCACCCACGCGGAGCGGTACGCCCTCGCCACCGTCACCGTCCTCCCCGGCACCGTCACCCCCGTCGTCGACGAGACCCTCACCGCCGCCGTGCCCCCGCTGGCCACCGCCGCCGTAGAGGGCGTGCTGCCGGTCGCCGGGCAGGCCGTGGACGGTGTCGTCCCGGCCGTCGGGCACGCCGTCGCCGGGATCGTGCCCGTCGCGACCCGCACCGTGGCCGGGGTGACCCCGGCCGTCACCGGCACCGTGGACGGCGTCGCCCCCGTCGCCTCCGAAGCGGTGCACGGCGTTCAGCGCACCGTCGCGGACGCCCTCGGGGGCGTTCAGTCCGTCGCCGGTGCGGTCGTCGGGGAGGTGGGGGACCTCGCCGGGGGTGCCGTGCACGGGGCGGCGCCCGTCGCGACCGGTGCCGTGGCCGACGTCCGCCCCGTCGTGGACGGCGTCGCCGCCGACGTACCCGGGTACGCCACCGGGCTCGTCGGACAGGTCGCCGCCGACGCCACGGCGACGGTTCTGCCGCCGGTCGCGCACACCGCCGTGCGCGGCGTGCTCCCGGTCGCCGGTCAGGCCGTGGCGGACGCGGGCGGGGTGGCGTACGGCGTCGTCGGCGATGTGCGGGCCACCGTCGGGGACGTGCCGCCCCTGGCGTACGGCGTGGTCGGGCGCACCGGCGGTCTGGCGTACGGCGTGACCGGCCAGGTACAGCCCTTCGCGCACGGGGTCACCGGTGCCGTCGAGCCCGTCGTCGACACCGTCGCCCGGACCGTCCGGCCCGTCGTGCGGGGCGTCGGCGGGAGCGCCGAGGGCCTCGCGTACGGCGTCGCGGGCGATGTCGCGCCCTTCGCGTACGGCGTCGTCGGCGATGCGGAGCCGGTCGTCGGCCGGGTCGCGCCCGTCGCCGGGCACACGGCCGACGGCGTGAGCCCGCTCGCCGGGAACGCCGTCACCGGTGCCCAGGGCGTCGGCGAGTCGATCAAGCCGGGCTACGCGCAGCAGTACGGCGGCGGCGCGGACCACATCTGACCGGCCCTCCTCCGCACCGCAGGGAGCACCGTCACCCGCCACGCACCTCATGGACGCGCCTTGGCCGCTCCACAGATGTGCCACAGATGCGCCACGGATGCGCCCGGCGTGACGGGCTCCGCGGTGGGACGACCGACTCCGCGAGGGCGCACGACCCGGACGGCCGAAAGCCGTCGGCTTGTCCGGTCGAAACCCCGCGGACGGGGCGGAGTGGTCCCCATCGGGGTGGGGATCGTCCGCCTCGCGCCCCTCAGGGGGCTGTTCAAGGGGCCTCACCGGGTCAACCCCAGCCCGGTGAGGCCCCGCACTTCTGGCACACCGTGCCAGTGAGCACGGCATCGTGTGACAGGTATCACCGCTCAGGTGTGACCCTCGATTTAGAGGCCCCCTGCAAGCAGCGATAACCTGCGAGACGGACATGCCGCGCGCTCGGACACCGTGTGCGCCTCCCTTGTGACAGACGGCGGACGTCACGTTGCCCATCGCGGCACGCCCACGCATCCAACGAACCGCGAGATCACTGATAGGGACGGAAGCGCGTGGACCTGTTCGAGTACCAGGCGAGGGACCTCTTCGCCAAGCACGATGTACCGGTGCTGGCCGGTGAAGTCATCGACACGCCTGAGGCGGCCCGCGCAGCCACCGAGCGCCTCGGTGGCAAGTCCGTCGTCAAGGCTCAGGTGAAGGTCGGCGGCCGTGGCAAGGCCGGTGGCGTCAAGCTCGCCGCGACCGCGGACGAGGCCGTGGAGCACGCCGGCAACATCCTCGGCATGGACATCAAGGGCCACACGGTCCACAAGGTGATGATCGCCGAGACGGCTCCCGAGATCGTGGAGGAGTACTACGTCTCCTTCCTCCTCGACCGTGCCAACCGCACCTTCCTCTCCATCGCGTCCGTCGAGGGCGGCATGGAGATCGAGGAGGTGGCGGCCACCCGTCCGGAGGCCGTCGCCAAGACGCCGATCGACGCCAACGTGGGCGTGACCCCCGAGGTCGCCCGCCAGATCGTCGAGGCCGCGAAGTTCCCGGCCGAGGTCGCCGACAAGGTCGTGAACGTCCTTGTCAAGCTGTGGGACACCTTCATCAAGGAGGACGCCCTCCTGGTCGAGGTCAACCCGCTGGCGAAGGTCGCCTCCGGTGACGTCATCGCCCTGGACGGCAAGGTCTCCCTGGACGAGAACGCCGAGTTCCGTCAGCCGGAGCACGAGGCCCTCCAGGACAAGGACGCGGCCAACCCGCTCGAGGCCGCCGCCAAGGAGAAGAACCTCAACTACGTCAAGCTCGACGGCGAGGTCGGCATCATCGGTAACGGTGCCGGTCTGGTCATGTCGACGCTGGACGTCGTCGCGTACGCCGGTGAAAACCACGGCGGCGTGAAGCCGGCCAACTTCCTCGACATCGGTGGTGGCGCCTCCGCCGCCGTCATGGCGAACGGCCTGGAGATCATCCTCGGCGACCCCGACGTCAAGTCGGTCTTCGTCAACGTCTTCGGTGGCATCACCGCCTGTGACGAGGTCGCCAACGGCATCGTCCAGGCGCTGCAGCTGCTCGCCGACAAGGGCGAGGAAGTCACCAAGCCGCTCGTCGTCCGTCTGGACGGCAACAACGCCGAGCTGGGTCGCAAGATCCTCTCCGACGCCAACCACCCGCTGGTCCAGCGCGTGGACACCATGGACGGCGCGGCCGACAAGGCCGCCGAGCTCGCGGCTGCGAAGTAAGGGACGAGGACACACAGCCATGGCTATCTTCCTCAACAAGGACAGCAAGGTCATCGTCCAGGGCATGACCGGTGCCACGGGCATGAAGCACACCAAGCTCATGCTGGCCGACGGCACGAACATCGTCGGTGGCGTCAACCCGCGCAAGGCGGGCACGTCGGTCGACATCGACGGCAACGACATCCCGGTCTTCGGCACGGTCGCCGAGGCGATCGAGAAGACGGGCGCGAACGTATCCGTCCTCTTCGTCCCGCCGGCCTTCGCGAAGGCGGCCGTCGTCGAGGCGATCGACGCCGAGATCCCGCTCGCGGTCGTCATCACCGAGGGCATCGCGGTCCACGACACCGCCGCGTTCTACGCGTACGCCGTCTCGCAGGGCAACAAGACCCGCATCGTCGGCCCGAACTGCCCCGGTCTCATCACCCCGGGCCAGTCGAACGCCGGCATCATCCCGGGCGACATCACCAAGCCGGGCCGCATCGGCCTGGTCTCGAAGTCCGGCACGCTGACGTACCAGATGATGTACGAGCTGCGTGACATCGGCTTCTCGTCCGCCGTCGGCATCGGTGGCGACCCGATCATCGGTACGACGCACATCGACGCGCTCGCCGCGTTCGAGGCCGACCCCGACACCGACCTGATCGTGATGATCGGTGAGATCGGCGGCGACGCCGAGGAGCGGGCCGCGGCCTTCATCAAGGAGAACGTGACCAAGCCGGTCGTCGGCTACGTCGCGGGCTTCACCGCGCCCGAGGGCAAGACCATGGGCCACGCCGGCGCCATCGTCTCCGGCTCCTCCGGCACGGCCGCCGCGAAGAAGGAGGCCCTCGAGGCCGCGGGCGTCAAGGTCGGCAAGACCCCGACCGAGACGGCGAAGCTGGCGCGCGAGATTCTGGCCGGCTGAAGCTTTCTGAGCTGAACGTCGGTGGGCCCGTTCCCCGGGGTGGGGGCGGGCCCACCGACGTTTTCGCTCGCCCGCGTGCCCGCAGCTAACGACCCAGCGGCAGCAGCCTTTCCGGACCGCTCGTCATCTCACCCCGCAGTTTCTCCCTCAGGTCGAACTCCGCTTCCGACAACGGGCCCTGGGCCACCTGCGGCGGCACCCCCTGGATCTCCGCACCCGGCGCGATCGGTGGCTCGTAATGCGTCGGAGCCGTCCGTACCGTCAGGGCCGTCGCGCCGATCAGGGCCACCGTGAAGGCGATCGCCGCCCGCGTCCAGAAGCGGGCCCGGCGTTCGCCCCCGTTGCGGACCGTCGGCGGTCTCGCCGCGCGCAGGCGTTCCGTGGAGGCGAGTTCGGCCAGCCGCCGGTGCAGCTCGACGGGGTCCGACAGTTCCGGCAGCCTCGCCGCGATCACCTCGCGCGCATGCTCCAGCCGCCCGGCCGCCGCAGGCGTGCTCGCCTCCGTCTCGGCTGCCGTCTCCGGAAGATCGAGGCCGACCCCGTCGTACAACAGCACCGTGCGGCGGTACGGCGGCGGCAGACGGAGGAGTACGTCCATCAGGGCGCGGTCGGAGGCGTCGGCGGGCGGGGGTTCGGGGTGGCGGTGGCGGGGGCGGAAGCGGTGCCAGGGGGAGACGGCGTACTCGTACGCCGTGGCCCGCACCCAGCCCGCCGGGTCGCGGTCGACCGCCACCTCCGGCCAGCGCTGCCAGGCGAGTTGGAAGGCCCGTTCGACGGACTCGCGGGCCAGTTCGCGGCGCCCGGTGAGCAGGTAGCACTGCCGTACGAGGGCGGGGGCGCAGAAGGCGTAGAGCGCGTCGAAGGCCTGAGCGGGGGTCAGGGGAGCGGCCGGTTCCGAGGGTTCGGGGGCGGACTCCTGCTGAGCAACCGTCACCTCGGCCTCGGTGTGGGCCTCGGTGCCGGTCTCGGTGTCGGCCTCGACGTCCGTCAAGGAGTCCAGCAGCTTCACGTACGCCTCCCGCTTCCGGCCCCGCGGGTTCGTGCGGCCGGACTCCCATGCGCGGACCGTCTCGGGAGTGACACCGACCCGTTCGGCGATCTGAGCCTGCGTCAACGACCCGGCCTCGCGCAGGCGTCGGCGTTCTTTGGGCGGGGGGAGCGGGGTGGCAGGGCTCTGCGTCACCGGGCGCCCCTCCGTACGGAAAAGTACATAGTCGTATATTGAGCGACACTTCGGGGGTTCGCCTGTTACGACGGGAAAGCGCGTGTCGTTGGGAGCATGGCGGGCGTGATCCAGATGCGCCAGATGACCGCCCGCCGTGCCGCCACGTCGTCCCTGCTCACCCGGGCGCGCGACCGGTGCCCCGGACTCGCCGCGAGCCTCCTGGGCGGGGCGCTCGCGGCGGGGCTCGGGCTCGGTTCGTTCGCGGTGCTGGTGATGGTCCTGTGGATCAGTTCGCCGTATCCGGACAGCGGGCCGGGTGGCGCGCTGCATGTCGCGGCGGCGCTGTGGCTGTTGGCGCACGGGGCGGAGCTGGTGCGCACCGACACGCTGTCCGGGGTTCCCGCGCCGGTGGGTGTCACGCCGCTGCTGCTGGTCGTGGTGCCGGCGTGGCTGGTGTACCGGGCGGCGCGGGACGCGGTGGACGACGAGGCCGAGGCGACGAGGGGTTCGGGGCGGACGGTGTTCGCGGGGGTCGTCCTCGGCTATCTCGCCGTCGGCGCGGGCGCCGCGCTGTATGCGGCGGGGGGTGACCTGCGGCCGTCGTGGGTGTGGACGTGCATGTGCGTGCCGGTGGTGGTCGCGGTGGCGGCGGGCGCGGCTGTCTGGACGGCGTACGGCCGCCCGCGCGAGCCGGTCGACAGCGCGCTGCTTCTGCTGCCGGCGGGGTTGCGGCGACTGCTCCACGACGGCACGGCGGCACGGGCGGCGCTCGCGGGGGTGGCGGTGCTGGTGGGCGGCGGCGCGCTGCTCCTGGCGGCGTCCTTGGTCTGGCACGGCGGCGCGGCACGGCTCTCCTTCCTGCAGCTGACGGAGGGCTGGTCGGGCCGGTTCGCGGTGCTGCTGCTGTGCGTGGCACTGGTGCCGAACGCCGCGGTCTGGGCGACCTCGTACGCCCTCGGACCCGGCTTCATGCTGGGCGCGGGCCACATGGTGGCGCCCTTGTCCTCCGCCCCGGCCCCCCTTCTCCCACCGTTTCCCCTGCTGGCGGCGGTCCCGCAGGCGGGGACGGGGACGTGGCTGAACTGGGCGGCTGGAGCGGTGCCGGTGGTGGGCGGGGTGACGGTGGGGTGGTTCGTGGGGAGGGCGGCGAGCCGGGGGGCGAGTGCGGTGGCCGGGGGCGAGGGGGCCTCCGGCGGGGGACGGCGGGACGAGGGGAGCGGGGCGTCCATGGGGGGCTCGGGGAGAGGCGGGGGTGTTGACCTGGGGTCCCTTGCGGGGCGGGGCGGAAGCGGAGGAGCCGCGGCTGGAGTTGACCGGGGGTCACTTGCAGGGCCGGGCAGAAGCGGAGGTGTCACGGGCGGCGTCGCCGGGGCGCCGGGCAAGGGTGGCGGTGGTGTGTCTGGCGGTAGGGCCGGCGGGCGTGCCGTGGTGTCCGGTGCGGCACAGGTGGGCGCCCGGTCCGGGCACGTGGCCGTCATGCCCTGGTCCCGCGGTCGGACCGCCGGTACCGCCGGTCTTGCGGCCGCCCTGTGCGCGGCCGTCGTCGCGGTGCTCGCCGCCCTCGCGGGCGGGCCGCTCGGTGTGGGCGCGCTGGCATCCTTCGGGCCGGTGTGGTGGCTGACCGCGGCCGCGGCACTGGCCTGGATCGCCGCGGTGGCGGTTCCGACGGCGCTGGGACTGCGGGCGTGGCGATGCCGGGAGCGGTGGGTGCGGAAGCCTAAGGGGGGCGGGGAGAAGGGTCTCGGGAAACCGGCGGAGGATGCGGCTGTACCAGCGCGGGCCGGCGCTAAGGCGCTCGGGCAAGGGGGCGGCGAGGCGAGTCCGGAGGCGGGGACGGGGACGGCGGAGTCCGGCGTCGAGCTGTCGTGGACGGAGGCGCGAGAACCGGGCGCCGATGTGACGCAGGAACAGCCGAACACGCCCCCCGGCCGGTCGGGCCGTTGGTTCTCGCGGCGGAACCGGACCCGTCCGGCGGCCCCCGGGCGTCCGTCACGCCGCGGGTTCTCCCGGAAGAAGGACGCCGGCGAAGCCACCCCAGCGCCCTCCACGTCGTACGGCCCACGCCACGACGACCCCGCCTTCGAGCCGTACGACTTCCTGCCCGCCGCCCCCCACCCCACCCCGGCGACCAACTCGCCCTGGCACGACAACGCCACCCGAGAGACCCGCTGGGCGGCCCTCAAGGAGGCGTCGGGCTCGGCGGAACCCCCGGAGGACCTGTGACGGTGGGGCACCGCGCCTGGCACCGCGGCGAGCGCCGACCGGCATGGAGTGAGTGCCGACCGGCGGCTCCGGGGCGAGTGCCGACGTACGGGTTCGGCGCTCGGCGAGGGGTGGCCCCGGGCCAGGCAGGTGGTGGGTGCTTACCGGTGCCCCCAGTGCTCGGCGGTTGCCGGCCCGAGACCCGGCACGTGGTGGGTCTCGGCGGCCCCGGCGCACGGCGAATGCCAGCCGGCTGCCCGGTACGTGGCGAGTGCCGGCAGAGGCCCGCGGCGTGCGGTGGGCTTCGACCCAGTGCCCCGCACGGGGCGTACCGCCCCGCGCCCCGGGCGCGCGCTGAGCGTCGGGGGCGACGCCTCAGTGCCCAGCCCGGCCCCCTCGCCCGAGCCGTCAGGCTTGGCCCGCTCCCGTCAGCCGGTTCCCAGTACGGTCCGCAGTTCCTTCGGGAGAAGGTCCGTGCAGGACTGCTTGGCCTCGTTGGTGAGGGCGTCTCCCGTGCAGGTGTAGTAGTCGCTGTAGACGAGCTGGGCGGTGAAGGTGGCGGCGACCAGGGCGACGGCCAGGGAGGCGGTGACCAGGCCGCTGATGGCGGCCGTTCGCTGGGGGCGGCCCTCCGGGGCGGCGGCGTCCGGGTCGGGGGTGCGGGGCTTGGCGCGCAGGGCGCTGATGCCCCAGTAGAGGGAGAGGGCGCCCAGGAGCAGGGCCACGTACGGCCAGCTGAAGAGGGCGAAGAAGAAGGCCCACATGCCGCTCAGGAGGGAGTAGCGGGCGCGGCGCTGGGCGGGGTCGGTCGGGTCCCAGCGCATGCCCGTGCCGGGGCCGGTGCCGCCCGGACCGCCCTCGGGGCCGGGACCGGCGCCGGGGCGCTCACCGAAGCCGCCGCCGGAGGCGCGGCCGGGCTGGCGGTCGCTCCACTGGCTGCCCCAGGGGGAGCGCGTGTCGTCGCCGTCCGAGTCGCCCGAGGAGTCGCCCGACGGGCGCCGCGGCTGCCAGGGGCGGTCAGGCGTCCCCTCCGGCGGCGGGGCGAAGGGGTTGTCCTCCTCCGGCTTCCGGCCGGAGTCGTCCGACGGGGCGTCGGGCGGTGACGCGGGGCGCTCCCGCAGCAGCACGCCGCGGCGCTCCCCTCCCTGCACCGACTGCGGGGGGAGCGTGAGGAGTCGCAGGCTGCGGTCCGGCATCAAGTGAGCGTCTTCCCCTAGGTGATATGACACGTGTTACGGCAAGTTGTGGCAGGTGTTCCGACGTCCCGATGACGGATCACGGCGATGATCAGTCGTCGGAACGACTCTCCGGTACGGCTCTCTGGCGTGAGCCTCACTTCGGAAACGCGCCGCACGACGACCACGTTCCCGACCCGGGCCTTCCCAGACGCTACCTTCCGGCCACGCCCCCGTCCCGTGGGGGCCGCCCGGTGTGCCGGTATCGTTGCTGGCGTCCGGCCGCTTCGTAGACTTCCCCGTATCCCGGGGCGCGATGCATTCGTACGAACGTACATAGCGAACGTGCGTGTGGCCGACCGTACGGAAACGCTCCCCCGAGAAAGGGCCCCACCGTGGCCGCCAAGCCCGTGGCCAAGTCGGCCAAGCGCCTCGTCGTGCTGGTCTCCGGATCCGGCACCAACCTCCAGGCGCTGCTCGACACCATCGCCCAGGCCGGGTCGGAGGCCTACGGTGCCGAGATCGTGGCCGTAGGAGCCGATCGCGGCGGCATCGAGGGGCTCGCCCGGGCCGAGCGCGCCGGGCTGCCGACCTTCGTCACCCGGGTCAAGGACTTCGAGACCCGCGAGGAGTGGGACGCCGCGCTCGCCGAGGCCGTCGCCGCCCACGAGCCCGACCTGGTCGTCTCCGCCGGGTTCATGAAGATCGTGGGGAAGGAATTCCTCGCTCGGTTCGGCGGGCGGTTCGTCAACACCCACCCCGCCCTCCTCCCCAGTTTTCCCGGCGCCCACGGCGTCCGTGACGCGCTCGCGTACGGAGCCAGGGTCACCGGCTGCACCGTCCACTTCGTCGACGACGGCGTCGACACCGGACCGATCATCGCTCAGGGCGTGGTGGAGATCCGGGACGAGGACGACGAGAGCGCTCTGCACGAGCGCATCAAGGAAGTCGAGCGAAGGCTGCTCGTGGATGTCGTGGGGCGGCTCGCCCGCAACGGCTATCGCATTGAGGGACGAAAGGTAGTTATCCAGTGACCGCCGAGACCAACGCCAAGCGGGCCATCCGTCGCGCGCTCATCAGCGTCTACGACAAGACCGGCCTCGAGGACCTCGCGCGCGGGCTGCACGAGGCGGGCGTGGAGCTCGTCTCCACCGGTTCCACCGCGGGCCGGATCGCCGCCGCCGGCGTCCCCGTCACCAAGGTCGAGGAGCTCACCGGCTTCCCCGAGTGCCTGGACGGCCGCGTCAAGACGCTGCACCCGCGCGTGCACGCCGGAATCCTCGCCGACCTGCGCCTGGAGGACCACCAGCGGCAGCTCGCCGAGCTGGGCGTCGAGCCGTTCGACCTGGTCGTCGTCAACCTGTACCCCTTCCGCGAGACGGTCGCCTCGGGCGCGTCCCCCGACGAGTGCGTCGAGCAGATCGACATCGGCGGCCCGTCGATGGTCCGCGCCGCCGCCAAGAACCACCCCTCGGTCGCCGTGGTGACCAGCCCCGCGCGGTACGCCGATGTCCTGGCGGCCGTCAAGGACGGCGGCTTCGACCTCACCACCCGCAAGCGGCTCGCCGCCGAGGCCTTCCAGCACACGGCCTCGTACGACGTGGCGGTCGCCTCCTGGTTCGCGTCCTCCTACGCGCCGGTCGACGAGTCGCAGTTCCCCGACTTCCTCGGGGCCACCTGGGAGCGCCAGAACACCCTGCGCTACGGCGAGAACCCGCACCAGCCCGCCGCCCTGTACGTCGACGGCAGTGGTGGCGGTCTGGCCGAGGCCGAGCAGCTGCACGGCAAGGAGATGTCGTACAACAACTACACGGACACGGACGCCGCCCGCCGTGCCGCGTACGACCACGACGAGCCAGCCGTCGCGATCATCAAGCACGCCAACCCCTGCGGTATCGCGGTCGGCGCGGACGTCGCCGAGGCGCACCGCAAGGCACACGCGTGTGACCCGCTGTCGGCGTTCGGCGGTGTGATCGCCGTCAACCGTCCGGTCAGCAAGGAGATGGCCGAGCAGGTCGCCGAGATCTTCACCGAGGTCATCGTCGCGCCGGACTACGAGGAGGGGGCCCTGGAGGCCCTCGCCAAGAAGAAGAACATCCGCGTCCTGAAGGCCCCGGCCGCGCCCGCCAACCCGGTCGAGCTCAAGCTCGTCGACGGCGGCGCGCTGCTCCAGGTCACCGACCGCCTCCAGGCCGACGGCGACGACCCGGCGAACTGGACGCTGGCGACGGGCGAGGCCCTCGCCCCCGAGGAACTGGCCGAGCTGTCCTTCGCCTGGAAGGCCTGCCGCGCGGTCAAGTCCAACGCCATCCTCCTCGCCAAGGACGGCGCCTCCGTCGGCGTCGGCATGGGCCAGGTCAACCGCGTCGACTCCGCGAAGCTGGCCGTCGAGCGGGCGGGCGCCGAGCGCGCGCAGGGGGCGTACGCCGCCTCCGACGCCTTCTTCCCCTTCCCCGACGGCCTGGAGATCCTGATCGAGGCCGGTGTGAAGGCGGTCGTCCAGCCGGGCGGCTCGGTCCGTGACGAGCTGGTCGTCGAGGCCGCGAAGAAGGCGGGCGTGACGATGTACTTCACGGGGACGCGGCACTTCTTCCACTGAGCCATTGCACTGAGCCCTTCCACCGAGCCGTGGAACCAGGGCGGCGGCAGGGGATTCCCTGTCGCCGCCCTGCCGTTGTCAGTGGCGGATGAGAGCCTGGCGGCATGATCGTGGAACGTGCGTACGCCCATGCCGCCGAGGACGAGCTCGGGGCCGACGGCGGCTCGGAGTGGCCGTGGTCGGTGCCGTGCGTGCGGCAGTTGCTGGACGACGGGTTGCGGTTCAGCGCGCCGGTCACGTTCCTGGTCGGGGAGAACGGGTCGGGGAAGTCGACGCTCGTCGAGGCCCTGGCGGAGGCGTTCGGGCTGGACTCCTGGGGCGGATCGGCGGGCTATCGGTACGCCGGGCCGCGAGGGCCGTCCGAGCTGGGCGGGCGGATGCGGTTCGAGGCGACCGTGGCGGGGCGCCGGATGCTGCGGGGGCCGCACACCCGCCGCCGGGGCTTCTTCCTGCGCGCCGAGACCGCGCTCGACGCCCTCGGCCGCGAGCAGCGCACGGGCCGTCTCACCGGTACACCCGACGAGATGAGCCACGGTGAGGGTTTCCTCATGGCGTTCCGCGAGCGCTTCCACGGCCCCGGCCTGTACGTCCTCGACGAGCCGGAGTCCGCCCTCTCCTTCGCCTCCTGCCTCGAACTCGTGGGCGTGCTCGACGACCTCTCCCGCACGGGCGCGCAGATCATCTGCGCCACGCACTCACCGCTGCTGACCGCTCTGCCGGGCGCCGAGATCATCGAGGTCGGGGAGCACGGGATGCGGTCCGTGGAATGGCAGGAGCTGGAGCTGGTCGACCACTGGCGGCGCTATATGAACGACCCGCGGGCGTATCTGCGGCACATAGTCGGCGGCTAGCCGGGGTCACGGCCGGCGGCTAGCTGGAGCTTCGCAGCGCTCCCCACGTCTTCGGCCCCACCTCGCCGTCGACCTCCAGCCCCTTCGCGCTCTGGAACTGCTTCACGGCGTTTCGGGTCTTCTTCCCGAACTCGCCGTCCACGCCCGCGTTGCCGATGTTGTAGCCGCGTTTGGTGAGCATGCACTGCACCTGGACGACGCGTTGGCCGGTGTCGCCGTAGACGGTGAGTTCGGTGCCGGAGTAGTAGGTGCACTCGGAGATCCACGCCGGGTCGCCGGGAGCGGTCGCGGTCTCGGTGACCGTCGCGGTCGGGGCGACGACATCGTCGTCGTCGGCACCACCGCCGTTGCCGCCCCCTTGACTGGCCGTGGCGTCAGGCGTACGACCGCCCGCGCCCCCGGCGGAACCGGCCTCGCCGTCCTCCGTGGCCCTCTCCGTCGGCTTCGGCTCGTCCCCGGACTTCCCCGCCGACCTGCTCGCGGACGGGGAGGCGGAGGAACCGGGCAGGGCGGAGGCGCGGTGGACGCCGGAGCCGGGATCGGAGGTGGCGCCGGCGGAGACGGAGGGGGAGGCCGCTTCGTCCTGGGACGAGCGGGTGAGTAAGAACGCACCGGCCGCCACGACGACCACGGCGAGACCGGCGGCGAGGGCGAGGTAGGGCTTCCGCTGGTTGCGGGGAGCGGCGGGGGTGTATTGGCCGGCGGGCGTGGGGAAGGCCGCGCCGTATTGGCCGGGCGGCGTGGGGAGGGCGGCGCCGTATTGACCGGGCGGCGGTGTGGGGGAGGCGCCGTACTGGCCGGGAGGCGTGGCCCAGTTGCCGTACTGGCCGGGCGGGGTGGGAGCGCCTGGTGCCTCGGGCGGGAGAGGGGATCCGTGCGTCGAGTGTGCCGCGTCACCGGTCCGGGCAGACGCTGCCGTGGCCGGGCCCGCTGTCGTGCCCGCGCCCGCTGTCGTGCCCGCGCCCTCTGCCGTGCCCGCACCGCCTGGCGTGTCCGCGCCCTCTGCCGTGGCCTGGCCCGTTGTGGGGCTTGTGCCGCCTGTCGTGCCCGCGCCTTCTGCTGGGTTCGCGCCGCCTGCCGTGCCCGTGCCGCCCGGCGTGCCCACGCCCTCCGCCGGCCCCACACCCCCTCCCGCCGTCCCCGCACCCCCGCTGACCTCCGCGCCCGGGGCCGCCCCTCCCGTCCCCGAGCCCTCGGTCCCCGGTGCACGCAGTTGCACCGTCCCCTGCACCGGCGTCCGTTCCAGCTGGGCACAGGCGTCCTGGCGGGACAGGAGGCGGAAGGTGAGTGCCTCATGCCAGGAAGGGGCGGTGCCCTCGTGTGCGGTGGTGGCCGCGTCGATCAGTTGCTGCGGGGTGGGGCGGCCGGCCGGGTCCTTGGTGAGGCAGGCGGTGAGGAGGGCGGCCAAGGGGCCGTCCAGGGAGGCGAGTTCGGTCATCACCTCCGCTCTCGGTTCCTCGAAGGCGACCCGGTGCATGACGTCGACGCCGGTGCCGTCGCCGAAGGGGGCGTGACCCGTCGCGGCGTAGATCAGGGTTCCGGCGAGGGAGAAGACGTCGGAGGCGCCGTCGCAGCGGCCCTCGCGGAGGTACTCGGGGGACATGAAGGCGGGGGTGCCGACCCGGCTGCCGGTGCCGGTGATCGCGCTGCTGTCGACGGCCCGGGAGATGCCGAAGTCGATGACATGGACGCCCGGCACGGACAGCAGCACGTTGGACGGCTTCAGGTCGCGGTGCACGACACCCGCCTCGGACAGGGCAGCGAGAGCTTCACCGAGTTCCGCCACCAGCCGCCACACGCCGGCCGGGTCCAGTCTGCCGTCCTGGCGCACCGCGTCGGCGAGGTTGAGGCCGGGCACGTGCTGGGTGGCCATCCACAGCAGGGTGTCCTGGAAGCCGGTGCCGAGCAGCTGCGGGGCGTGCGGGGTGCGGACCCGGCCGTGTACTGCGGCCTCCCGCTCGAACCGGCGCCGGAACTCCGGGTCCTCGGCGTACTCGGGCCGGATCACCTTCACCGCGGCCAGCCCCGGGGTGCTGTCGGCGGGGCGGGCCAGATAGACCCGGCCCATCCCGCCGCTGCCGAGCCGTCCGAGCGGGACGTACGGTCCGATGCGCTCGGGGTCGACGGGCTGCAGCGGATCGGCGCCCGCCTGTATCAGCACGGCGTGGTACGGCGGCGTGGGGTGCCGCTGGTCGGTCATGGGTCCCCCGAGTGCTGTCCTGCCCCAACATGCTCCGGCGTCAAGCCAGTTGAGCTGAGGCTAGCGTGCCGAGGCGGCCGAGTCGGGGGGTATCGGTCAGTTGTACGAGGGTCAGATTTTCGGCCCGCCGGTCGGGAACCGGCGGGCCGAGACGTGCTGCCGGGTCAGCTGCAGCTGCTGTTACGGACCTTGGCGACCTGTGGTCAGCAGGGTCGCAGCGAGTAGATCGGGTCCCACGTCGCCGTGCCGGCCTGGTACGCCGTCGAGGTCCAGCGGACGCTGCCGTCCTGGTTGTAGAACTTCGCGACGGTGCCGGTCGTCTGGTTGTTGGTGAACGGGCCGTCGCCGGTCCAGTTGGTGAGGTTCCACTTCTGGCACTTGTAGAAGTCGAACTTGGTGCCCTTGACGATCATGCAGAGGTGCCCGTAGTCGCAGGCCAGGTCCTGGGCGCTGAAGTCGCCCTTCGGGGCCTTGGTGACGGCGAGGCCGTCGTAGGTGACCTTGTCGGCGGAGACCGACAGCGGCGCCCTCTGGTCCTTGCCGAGCACCTCGGCGGCGGTCCGCTGGAGGCTGGTCACCCGGGTGCCGTCGGGGTGGTAGCCGCCGGTCGGTCCGGCCGCGGCGGTGGCCGCGACCGTGGAGCCGGCGAGCAGGGCGGTCGCCGCGACGAGCAGTGCGGCGGGCTTGGCGATGTTCATTGTGGTTCCCCCATGAATGAACGTGGTCGGTGGTTCCGGGGTTCACCGTTCCAGGGGGCCGGTCCGCCAGATACCTCAGAACTCTCAGGGTCACTTCTTCCCGGGCGGCGTGTACTCCTTGAGCCAGTGAGCGACGCGGGCGGCGTAGGCGCGCTGGTTCGGGGGAACGCCGCCCGCGTCGTTCACCTTCTTGTACGAGGTCCGGTACGAGGCCGCCAGCAGCACCCGGCGGTCACCCGGCAGCGAGGACTTCAACCGCGGTTCGATGGAGCAGAGGTAGCGGCTCATCGCCGGGATCGACTGCGAGGGGGTGATCGGCGGTACGGGGGTCTCCTCCGCCGGTACCCCGTCCGCCCGGATCCACCAGCGCAGCACGCTCGGGGTCCAACGGGCGATCCCGTACTCGTTCTTGGCCGGGTCCGACAGATCCGGGTCGAAGTCGCTCTCCGCCTTGAGCATCGCCGCGAGCAACGCCGGTGTGACCTCCGCCTGCCGGCAGTCATGGGCGGAGTCGACGATGAGACGTCGGTAGACCACGGGAACACCTTTGCCGGTACGGAGCTCCGCGGCGCCATAGGTCGCCGAGGTGCTCTCGCCGCCGGCACCGGAGGAGCCGGCCGAACCCCCTGAGGCCCCCGAACCCCCCGAACCCGCCCAGGTGTTGACCCCGTACCCGAGCGCGGCGACGGCGACGACCGAGGTCACGGCCGCCACCACCGTCGTACGACGGGAACGGCGCCGGGGGAGAAGGCGGCGGGGCAGCCGCGGGGACCGTCCCGTCCCCGCCGCCCCCTCCACCCGACGCAGCAACGCCTCCGTGCCGATCCGCTCCTCGTGCGTCCGCGCCAGACACTCCCGCACGATCTCCCGCCAGGCCTCCGGCAGTTCGGCCGACAGCCGCAGCTCGTCCGTGCCCCGTGCGTACGCGGCGGCCGCGTCCCGGCGTGCCGACGGCGTACCGCCCGGCAACGGGAAGGCCCCGGTGAGCAGCAGATGCGCCAGCACCCCGAACGCCCACACGTCCGCCGACGGACGGATCCGGCGGCCCCGCTCCCCGATCTCCGCCCACAGGAGCTCAGGCGGCGTGTAGTCGGGCGTCGAGAAGGCGGGCGTGTACGCGTGCGTGCCCTCCAGCTCCGCCGCCATGTTGAAGTCGGCCAACCGCGCCGAACCGTCCGCCATCAGCAGCACATTGGCCGGTTTGAGATCCCCGTGCACCCAGCCCGCGCGGTGCAGCTGCGCGAGCCCCTCACAGATCTGCGCGAGCAGCGGCCCGGGCTCCGGCGGCCGCACGGCGTTCAGAGCCCCTTCGGCCCGTTCCAGTACGAGGACGGTGGCGCCGTCCAGCTCCGGTCGCCCGGGGTCGTCGACGACGAGCGTCTCGTACATCCGGATGAGCCGTGGCTGCTTCAGCCGCCGGTGCAACTCGACCTCGCGCTCGACGAGTTCCCGCAGATGGGCCAGCTGGCGGGGCGTTCCCGTGCCGGTCGGCAGGAACTTCAGCGCGGCTGTGCGCGGTTCGCCCTCGCCGGTGCGGCGCCCCGCGTACACGCTCCCGAAGGCGCCCGTGGCGATCGGCTCGCGCACCTCCCAGCCGCCCACCCGGTAGCCCTTGGGGACGGGTACGGCGTAGGGCTCGGTCATTGTGCCGCCCGGCCGGACGGTTCGGTCAGGACGACCAGGTCGTCCTCCCGTACGAGGTCGAAGCGGAGCGCGAGGGAGACCAGCGACTCCTTCTTCCCGTTGAGGCGCGGGCCCGTGTCGGCCTCGTCGGGGCCGGGCTTGAGGCGGAGCTTCACGGCGAGGTAGTCGATGTTCCACTGCACCGAAGTACGGGACGCGGCGGGCCAGTTGGGGCGCAGCCGGTCCACGACCTGCTCGACGGTGGGCAGCGGGGCGTGCGGCTCGCCGCGCAGCCGGGGTTCGCACAGGGCGGCGAGCACCGCGAAGTAGCGCTTGGAGGAGTCCAGGGAGAAGGCGGCCGCGGTGGTGTCACCGTCCCGGGCGCTGTCGCCGTCCAGGTAGTCGTGGCGCGGCGCCCACACCTCCACCGGCAACAGATCACCGGCCGCGGGCAGCACGATCCGCGAGAACTCGAAGGGCACGGGGGCGTCGAGCCGCCCCGGGCCCACCTTGATGTGCTCGCCGGCACCCTCCGGGTTCTCGACGACGTACGTCTGCTCCCGGCTGAGGTTGCTGAGTGTCCAGAAGGCGCCCTGCGCGGTGATCTCACCGGCTCTGCGGGACACCCCGTCATGGGCGATCCGAAGGTCGTTCTTTCCGGCGGACCGCCCGAACGTGAGGCGCTCCCCGGGGGCGAGCCTGATCTGGGTGCGGTTTCGCTCGTCCTCCGTGGTCGGCGGAGGTACCACGATGATGCTGTACAAGGTGCGTCTCCCCGTGCCTGAAAGGCTGCCCGATCAGACTAGGGCGACGCACCAGGGCCGTGTCTCCCCTCTTACGGGTGAGACACGGCCCTTGGCACAGGATTGGCGCGAACTGTTCAGTCGCGAACGGGATGTTCGTGAACGGACGTTCGTGAACGGTCCGGCCGGCGCGGGCGGTTCAGTAGCGCGGGCGCGCGAACCAGGCCGTGCCGCTGGGGACGACGGGGGCGGCCGCGATGACGCCGCCGAAGACGATCCACAGCAGCGGGCCGATGACCGACGAGGCCAGACCCGAGTCGAGTCCGACGAACAGGCCGAGGAGCCCGACGATGGCACCCAGCGCGCCGTAGATCACCGTGGTGATCCGGACGCCCTGGCCGCCCCGCCCGAACTTGACGCCGAGGGTGATCGACAGAGTCGCCAGCGCCGCTCCGATCAGCGCGAAGACGCCGAAGACACCGGCCGCGATGTCACCGCCGTCGCTCGCCGTGCTGAACCCGAGGTCGTCCCCGGCGTCCGAGAGGTCACTCGCGAACGCGGCGAAGTAGAGGAGGACCAGGGTGCCGATGATCTGCACGGCCGAGATGATGAACAGGAACACACGGGCCGTCACCAGCAGGCCCGGCATCGACTGCGGGATCATGTTGCCGCCCGGATAGCCGGGGTAGGCCGGCTGCTGCGGGTAACCGGGGTAGGCCTGCTGCGGCGGGATGCCGGGCGGCGCGGGCTGCTGCGGGTAGCCGTAACCGGGAGCGGCCGGCGGCTGCTGCGGCGGGGGGCCGTAGGGGTTGTTCGGGTCGCCGAAACTCATGGCGGGGTTTCCTCCGTCGTATGCCGAAAGTGCGGGGACGACGAGCGGCACGATGGAGGAGGTTCTACAGATGCGGTTCGTCCCCCCGGTACAGCCCGCGGCACTGTGGCCATAATCGTTCTTCAGTGGCCGGTTCGTTGTCCAGCCGCAATCCGCATGTGTTGTGCAAGTGCAACCTCGTTGATCAAGAGGTGTGCACATGGTGTCGCGGAGGGCGGGTGACGTCCGGGGACCCGGATTGGAACCGGGACCCGGTCATCCGCGAGGATGGGGCCATGACCGCCCAGATTCTCGATGGCAAGGCCACCGCAGCCGCGATCAAGTCCGATCTGACCGCCCGCGTGGCGGCGCTGAAGGAGAAGGGCGTCACGCCCGGCCTCGGCACGATCCTCGTCGGGACCGACCCCGGCAGCCAGAAGTACGTCGCAGGCAAGCACCGCGACTGCGCCGAGGTGGGCATCGCCTCCATCCAGCGCGAACTGCCGGAGACGGCGACGCAGGAGGAGATCGAGGCGGTGGTGCGGGAGTTGAACGAGGACCCCGCCTGCACCGGCTACATCGTCCAGCTGCCGCTTCCCAAGGGCATCGACGAGAACCGCATCCTGGAGCTGATGGACCCGGACAAGGACGCGGACGGCCTCCACCCGATGAACCTGGGCCGGCTCGTCCTGGGCGAGCCCGCCCCGCTGCCCTGCACCCCCAACGGCGTCCTCACCCTCCTGCGCCGCTACGGCGTGGAGATCAAGGGCGCCGAGGTCGTGGTCGTCGGCCGCGGTGTCACCATCGGCCGTCCGATGCCGCTGCTGCTGACCCGGCGCAGCGAGAACGCCACCGTGACCCAGTGCCACACCGGCACCCGCGATCTGTCCTCCCACCTCAAGCGCGCGGACATCATCGTCGCGGCCGCCGGTTCCGCCCATCTGATCCGCCCCGAGGACGTGAAGCCGGGCGCGGCCGTTCTCGACGTCGGTGTCTCGCGCAGCGCCGAGGGCAAGATCGTGGGCGATGTCCACCCCGGCGTCGCCGAGGTGGCCGGTTTCCTCTCCCCGAACCCCGGTGGTGTCGGCCCGATGACCCGGGCGCAGCTGCTGGTCAACGTGGTCGAGGCGGCGGAGCGCAGTGTCGGCTGACCGCGAGGAGAACGACATCGAGGTCCGGGACCCGATCAGCGCGCCCGACGCCGAGGGGAAGCCGCGCCGCACGACGCGCCGCTTCCCGCTGTTCACCCGGGACACCGCACGCCCCGAGGGCGGCGGCCGGGCCGCTTCCGGCGACGCCCCGGCGCCCGCCCGGCAGTGGCCGATCCTCGCCGTGCTGGCCGCGGTCGCGATCGGTCTGCTGGTGACCGCGCTCGACAACTTCCGCATCGGCTGCCTGCTGATCGGCGCGGCCCTGCTGGCCGGCGGCGTACTGCGCTGGCTGGTACGGGACGTCGGCATGCTCGCGGTCCGCTCCCGCTTCACCGACATCGTCACCTACGGCGTGCTGGGCTCCGCGATCGTCCTGCTGGCGCTGATGGCCCAGCCGAACCCGTGGCTGGTGCTCCCGTTCCTGAAGGACACCCTGCACTTCACGATCGACGGCTGAGCGGATCAGGTGTCGACGACGGCCCGTCCTCTCCCCCGAGTAAGGACGGGCCGCCGTCTGCGTCCACCTTCTTGCACGGTGAACGGCCTGTTCAACGGCTGTCAGAGCGCTGTGGCACGGAAGTGACCGTTCCGCTACGGTGTCCGGTCCCTGCCACAAGCGGAACCGATCAACGGTCCGGTGTCGTCCGACAGCGTGGAGGTGAGCGATGGGCGCCTGGCAGCCGCTGCCGGACGATCTGCCGCCGGAGGTGCGGCACTTCGTGGAGCAGCTGCGGCGGATCAAGGACCGCACGGGCCTGAGCCTGGCCTCGCTGGGTGCGCGCACCGCGTACAGCAAGTCGTCCTGGCACCGCTATCTCAACGCCGGCCAGCCGCCGCCGCGACAGGCCGTCGCGGCCCTGTGCAAGATCGCCGGTGTCGTCGGCACCGACCTCGAACGCGTCAACGTCCGCTGGGAACTCGCCGTCCAGGCCTGGCCCCGCCCGGCCACGGTCCCGCAGCGGGCCGAGGGGGCGCAGGGCGCGGAGGAGTACGAGGACGACCCGACGCTGCCGTGGTGGGAGGAGCCGCCGCAGGAGACCCGCAGCGGCGGCCGGCTGCTCCTGTATGCGGGGCTGCTGTTGCTGCTGTTGCTTCTTGTCGCAGTCGTCGGTGTCGTGACGTTCGGGTGAGTTTCGTACGGGTGCGACGGGTGTTTCGACATGTGTGCGCTCTGTGTGTCGATGTGTTGACAAGTTCGCGGATTTGCAACGAAGTCGTTCAACAACCGAGTTAGCGTGGCCAATCGGGACGGTCCGGGACGTCCCGCCGCTGGAGGACTGGACCGCGGCATGCCGGGCGTGCAACGGTGCATGCCCACAGCCCCGCTGCACCCGTGCGCCCCCACCCCGGGAACTGAGATCCTTATCGGGCGCATCCCTTTGGGTAGCCAGACGGGGACTGAGCAGAGGGCACGTGCGCGGGGGAACAGAACCAGCACCAACCGGGGGGAAGAGGGGGGAAGCAATGCCTCGTTGGAGGGCCTTGCCGGATGAACTGGATCCGCAGGTCAGGGAGTTCGCCAGCCAGCTACGGCGGCTCGTGGACCGCAGCGGACTGAGCATCGCGGCGCTGGCCGACCGCACGGGCTACAGCAAGACGTCCTGGGAGCGTTATCTCAACGGCCGGCTCCTCGCGCCCAAGGGTGCGATCGTGGCGCTGGCCGAGGTGACCGGTACCAATCCCATCCATCTGACGACGATGTGGGAGCTCGCCGAGCGCGCCTGGAGCCGCTCGGAGATGCGCCACGACATGACCATGGAGGCCATCCGGATCTCCCAGGCGCGGGCCGCGCTCGGGGAGATCGGGACGCCCCAGGCCAACGCCAAGGGCAGCAGGACCGCCCGCAAGAGCACCAGCGCCACGGCGACCCCGGGGGTGGCCGGCCCCGCGGGCGTGGCCCCGACGGTGCCGCCGCAGCCGGCGTCGCCCGAGGTCCGGGACCCCGCGCCGCAGACGACTCGCGAGGGCGCCAACTCGTGGGGTGTCGCCGGGTACAAGGGCCCCTCCTCCTCGGGCGGACGCGCCTCGGAGAGCGGCGCCGCCCGTCCGGCCCCGGTGCCGGGCCAGCCGTACGGGTACCCCGACCCTCCGCAAGGGCCCCGGCCCGCCACACCCCCCGGTGGTTCCGGCGGGAAGCGGCGGCTGACGATGTTCCTCGCGGGTGTCGTCGGTGTGCTCGTCGTGGTCGCCGCCGCGTACTTCCTCACCAACGGCGGCGGCGAGAAGAAGAACGAGGGCGGGGGCGCCTCGCCCTCCCCGACCGTCAGCACCCAGGTCGAACTGCCGCCCGGCGTCGACTGCAGCGGCGCCTCCTGCACCGGCAAGGACGCGGAGGCCATGGGCTGCAGCGGCGACCTGGTGACCACCGCCGCGACCGCCACCGTCGGCACGGCGGTCGTCGAGGTCCGGTACAGCAAGACCTGCGGCGCCGCGTGGGGCCGTATCACCCAGGGGGCGCAGGGTGACGAGGTCGTGGTCAGCGTCGGGAAGTCCGAGCAGACCGGCTCGATCACCGACGCCGGCGACACCATCGCGTACACGCCGATGGTGGCGGTGAAGGACGCGGGCGACGCGATCGCCTGCGCGACGCTGGCGGCGGGGGAGAAGGGCTGCACCAAGTAGGCGCCGAACCGCTGAGAAACAATTTCAGGATCGCAGGCATGGCCGGACGAATCGTGGGCACGCGAACCGTACCCCCACGGGAGTCCGGCCATGTCGGTTTCCCCATGCGGCGGCCGCCCCGGTCCCACCTCTCCCGGACGGACGGGCGGCCGCCCCTTTTTCTGCGGCCCTTTTCCGGCCGCTGTGGGGTGGGCCACAGGGACCCGGCGGTCCGAGATCCCGGATGCGCGATAGCCTGACCGGTGGATCTCTCGATACCAAGAGATCGATCATTTGTACGTCCCGCCAGCCCTGGGGCAGTGACGCCCCACCGCCAGCTGTCCTACGGAGAACGCCATGACCCGCACTCCCGTGAACGTCACCGTCACCGGCGCGGCCGGCCAGATCGGTTACGCCCTGCTCTTCCGCATCGCCTCCGGCCAGCTGCTCGGCGCGGACGTGCCGGTCAAGCTCCGCCTCCTGGAGATCACCCCGGCGCTCAAGGCCGCTGAGGGCACCGCGATGGAACTGGACGACTCCGCGTTCCCGCTGCTCCAGGGCATCGACATCACGGACGACCCGAACGTCGCCTTCGACGGCGCCAACGTGGCCCTGCTCGTGGGCGCCCGCCCGCGCACCAAGGGCATGGAGCGCGGTGACCTCCTGGAGGCCAACGGCGGCATCTTCAAGCCGCAGGGCAAGGCCATCAACGACCACGCCGCGGACGACATCAAGGTCCTCGTCGTCGGCAACCCGGCCAACACCAACGCCCTGATCGCCCAGGCCGCCGCCCCGGACGTACCGGCCGAGCGCTTCACCGCGATGACCCGCCTCGACCACAACCGCGCGCTGACCCAGCTCGCGAAGAAGACGGGCACCACGGTCGCCGACATCAAGCGCCTGACCATCTGGGGCAACCACTCCGCCACCCAGTACCCCGACATCTTCCACGCCACGGTCGCCGGCAAGAACGCCGCCGAGGTCGTCAGCGACGAGAAGTGGCTGGCCGAGGACTTCATCCCGACCGTCGCCAAGCGCGGCGCCGCGATCATCGAGGCCCGTGGCGCGTCCTCGGCCGCCTCCGCCGCCAACGCCGCCATCGACCACGTCCACACCTGGGTCAACGGCACCGCCGAGGGCGACTGGACCTCCATGGGCATCCCGTCGGACGGCTCCTACGGCGTCCCGGAGGGCCTGATCTCCTCCTTCCCCGTCACCACCAAGGACGGCCAGTACGAGATCGTCCAGGGTCTGGACATCAACGAGTTCTCCCGCGCCCGCATCGACGCCTCCGTCGCCGAGCTGTCGGAGGAGCGCGAGGCGGTCCGCGCCCTCGGCCTCATCTGAGCCGGCGCTCCGCGTCACAGGCTTGCACGGGCCCTGTTCCGGTTTCATCCGGGGCGGGGCCCGCGCCCGTTTTCACCGCTACCGTCAAGAACGTTACCCGCCAAGGTGATTCGGGGGGTTCGCGATGAGCGGCGCATGGAACGGGAACGCACACGGGCACGGGCAGGGGAATGGGCCCGGGCAGGGGAACGGTCATGGGCATGGGCATGGCCCTGGGCATGGGAACGGCTACAGCTCCGGTTCCGACGAGCACGAGCCGAGCGAGGACCAGGGGCAGGCGGCCTGGGGCGCGCAGGGACACGACGGCTCCGCACCGCCGTGGGCCTCGGCACAGACGCAGACCTCGCACACACCGCCGCCCTGGGCCGCCGCGGAGACACAGTCGGCGATGACCCCGCCGCCCTGGGCCCAGGGCCCGGCGCACACGGGCGGAACTCCGCCGCTTCCGCCACCGCCCCCGACGTATGTGCAGCCGCCCCACCCGGTACCGCCGCCTCCCGGCCCTCGCCGGCTGCTGGTGATCCTCACCGCGATGGCCGTGCTGGGCTCGGGCATCGGCGCCGGTGTCTGGTTCGTGACGCGCGACGGTTCGACGGGCGCCGGGGGCACCCCGGGGCCGGGCGTCGTCGTCACGACCTCGCCCCCGGAGACGACACCCGGGCGGACCACGCCTGCCGAGACGACACCGCCGGCCTCGCCCCTGGACTCCGCGCCGCCGAGCCCGTCGACCGGCTACCGGCGCGCCGAGGACCCCGTCGGCTACACGATCTTCGTGCCCGAGGACTGGATCCGCAGACAGCAGGAGGGCGAGAAGGCGCCGGTCGTCTTCTACGACGCCCCCGACGACGGCCGCCAGCTCCAGATCTTCCGGCTCGCGGAGGACACCCCCGCCGAATCCCTCCGCCTGGCCGAGAACGACCCCGGCTACGGCTTCGCCCGCCAGCCCGGCTACCAAGCCCTCGAACGCGACGAGGGCACCACCTGGTCCGAGCTGACCTATCGCTACGACGACGAGGACAAGGGCTCGCGCCAGGTCATCGACCACCGTTTCGAGGCGACCGACGGCACGCTGTACGCGATCCGCGCGAGCGGCCCGGCGGACCTGCCCGTCGCCCAGATCCGGGAACCGTTGACCACGGCGCTGGGGTCGTTCTGCCCGGAGGGCGGCCCCTGCCAATGAGGCATCGGCCGACCGGTTCCTGCTGATCAGCTCCCGGGGCCGGCCGTCGGTGACGGATCCGGGGCCGGCCGTGTTCGCTTCTCGAACCAGTGGCCGGCGTAGCGGTGTTCGGCGTAGGCCGGGATCTCCGCGTATCCGCACGCCCGGTACATGGCCTGCGCTTCGGTGAGCACGGCGTGCGTGTCGAGGCGTACGACGTCGAAGTCCCGTTCGGACGCGGCCTGTTCCAGCGCCGTGAGGAGGCGTCGGGCCAGGCCGAGGCGGCGGGCGTCGGGGTGGACCCAGACGTGGCGGATCTCGCCGATACCCGGTTCCAGTCGGCGCAGCGCACCGCAGCCGACGGGACGGCCCTCCTCGTACGCGACGAAGAACGCGCCGGTGTCCCCGCTGACCTCCTCGGGGCTGACGAGGTCGGCCTTGTCGAAGCCCTCGGGGAAGCGGGCGTCGATGTCGTCGGCGTAGGCGTCGAGGCAGGCGCGGGCGTCCGGGGCGTGGCCGTCGACGAGGTCGACCGTGATGGCCGCGAGGCGCAGCAGACGGCGGGTGGTGGCGAGGGCGTCGGTGAGGTCGGCGCGCTGGTCATCGGTGAGACCGGAGAGCAGGCCTGCCGCGAGGGCGTCGGCGCGGCGGTTCTGCTCCTTGATCTCGGTGCGGCCGGCCGGGGTGAGCGCGACCATGCGCAGGCGGCTGTCCCGGGGGTGCACGCTGATCCTGACCAGGCCCTGGGACTCCAGGGTCTTCGCCATCCGGCTCAGATACCCGGCGTCCAGACCGAGCCGGCTTCTGAGCTCGCGCAAGGACGCCCCGTCAGCGACCTCGAAGAGCAGCCGGGCCTCGCCGAGCGGGCGGTCCTGGCCGAGGTAGTGGTCGTCCAGGGCGCCGATACGGCGGGTGAAGTAGCGGTTGAACCGGCGGAGGGCGGCCACGTGCTCGGCCGGCACCGGCGCGGTGGGTGCTGGCTCCATAGTTCTTTGACTCTAGTCAAAGGTTTCCGTCAGGTCCACGGTTCTCGCCAAGTCCATGGTTCTCGCCAGGTCCATGGTTCGTGCCGGGGGCACGGGTTCTCCGGGTCCATGGTTTCCACCAGGTCCAAGGGTTCCGAGCCCGCGGCTTCTCAGATGCTCTGCAGTTCCTCCTGCAGCTTGTCCACGTCCACCGAGTCGTCCGCCGAGGGGGTCGCGGTCGGCACCGGCTTGTCGTAGTCGGTGAAGGTCAGGGTCATGTCGGTGCCGTCGCCCCGCTGGACCGCCTTCACCAGCCGGTGCGGGGAGTCCGAAGTGACGTACAGGACCGACTTCTTGCCGTCCTCCGTGCCGCGCAGCGGGATCACCTTCGTGCCGTCGACGTTCGTCTCCTCGCCCTTGGTCAGGGTGGTGTCCGCGGAGCCGTCGCCCTCGACCTCCTTCTGGAAGGAGGACAGATCGCAGGTGTCGGCCATGCCCTTGAGCATGGCGTCGTCCGTCGAGCCGTGGATGTAGCGGTTCTTGAAGAGCTCGGCCACCGCCTCGCCCTGGCCGCCGGGCACCTGTGCCTTCCAGAACGCGGCGTCCGGTTTCATCCACACCTCGTCGCCCTGCTTGACGATCTCGACGCTGCCGCCGCCCGAGCCCATCCTCATCGACCCCACGCAGTTGCCCTCCCGGTCGAGGGCCAGGTCCATCGAGGTGGGCTGCGTCCTGCCGACCGCGGTGCCCGTGCTGCGGTCCGTCAGCTTCAGACGGACGGACTTCGCGCCGAGGAGATTGTCCTCCGCCTGGTCGGCGAGCTGCTGGGCGGTCAGGTCGTCGCCGTCCTCCGCGGCGACGAGGACCGGCGAGAGCAGGAAGACCGCCGTCGCGCAGATCAGTGCTTTCCGTGTCATGCGTCACCTCCGCACCGCTACTCAGCGTACGTTTCCCACCCGTTTGTCCGCATGTTCAGTGACGCGGCGCACTTTCGGCAGGCGATTGCGCATGCAATCAGGGGGCGGGGGCAGGTGCTGACGGTCCTCGTGAGTGACACGGGTGTGACTCAGGGGAACCGCACAGGAACGGAAGGCAACACCGATCATGGCCGGACAGCACGCGCCGCAGGCGCAGCAGACGACTCAGCGGCAGCCGCAGCCGCAGCCACATGCGGAGCCGCAGCCCTCGATCCACGTGGGCGGCGAGTGGCGTGACGCCGTCTCCGGCGCGACCCGCGACATCCTCGACCCCGCGGACGCGCGGCCCTTCGCCGTCGTGGCCGAGGGCGACGAGAAGGACACCGACCTCGCGGTCGCCGCCGCGCGGCAGGCCTTCGACCACGGCGACTGGCCGCGCACCCCCGTCTCCGAACGGGCCGCGCTGCTGTACCGGGTGGCCGATCTGCTGGTGCGCGACCGCGAGCGGCTCGGTCTGCTGGAGAGCCGGGACGCGGGCAAGACCCTCGAAGAGGGCCGCGTCGACATCGACTGTGTCGCCGACGCCTTCCGCTACTTCGCCGGCCTCGTCGCCGCCGAGGCCCCCGGCCGGGTGGTCGACGCGGGCTCGCCCGAGGTCCACAGCGTCGTCGTGCACGAGCCGGTCGGTGTCTGCGCGCTGATCACGCCCTGGAACTACCCGCTGCTCCAGGCCAGTTGGAAGATCGCCCCGGCGCTCGCGGCCGGCAACACCTTCGTCGTCAAGCCGAGCGAGATCACGCCGATGACGACGATCGCCCTGATCGAGCTGCTGGTCGAGGCAGGCCTCCCCGCCGGAGTCGCCAACATCGTGACCGGGCCCGGGCATTCGGTCGGCGTCCGGCTCGCCGAGCACCCCGACGTCGACCTCGTCTCCTTCACCGGCGGCCTGGTCAGCGGTACGAAGGTGGCGCAGGCCGCGGCTCCCTCGGTCAAGAAGGTCGCCCTCGAACTCGGCGGCAAGAACCCCAACGTCGTCTTCGCCGACGCCTGCGCCACGGAGGAGGGCTTCGACACCGCCGTCGACCAGGCCCTCAACGCCGCCTTCATCCACAGCGGGCAGGTCTGCTCGGCGGGCTCCCGCCTCATCGTCGAGGAGTCCGTCCGGGACCGCTTCGTCGCCGAACTCGCCCGGCGCGCCGGGAAGATCCGCCTCGGCCGCGGCACCGATGACGGTGTCGAGTGCGGGCCGCTCGTCTCCGAGCAGCAGCGCGCGAAGGTCGAGGGCTATGTGGCCTCGGCGCTGGCGGAGGGGGCGGTGCTGCGGACGGGCGGGAAGCGGCCGGCGGGACTGGGCGGACTGGGCGGGCTGGGCTCGGGCGCGGGCGATGGCGGGAGCGTCGGCGACGGTGGCACCGACGGCGACGGCGACGGCGACGCCGGCATCGGCGGCGGTGTCGTTGTCGGCGGTGGCCTGGCCGACGCGAGCCTCGCCGACGGCTACTTCTACGAGCCGACCGTCCTCGACGCCTGCCACCGCGAGATGAAGGTCGTACGCGAGGAGGTCTTCGGCCCGGTCCTCACCGTCGAGACCTTCCGCACCGAGGACGAGGCCGTGGCGCTGGCCAACGACACCGAGTACGGCCTCGCGGGCGCCGTCTGGACGTCCGACGCGGGCCGCGCCCGCCGCGTCGCCGGCCTGCTGCGCCACGGCACCGTCTGGATCAACGACTTCCACCCCTATCTTCCGCAGGCGGAGTGGGGCGGCTTCGGCAAGAGCGGCACCGGCCGCGAACTGGGCCCTGCCGGGCTCGCCGAGTACCGCGAGACCAAGCACATCTACCAGAACCTCGCGCCGAAGCCGGTGCGCTGGTTCGCGGGCTGAGCCGGGCGGGGACCGGACGGTCCCCGCACACCCTTTCCACCCGCACACCCCCCTTCGCCCTTCACTCTCCCCACCGCTTATCGCTCACCGCTCACCGCTCATCGCAAGTCCTTGGAGTACCACCCCCATGCACGAGCACGAATACGACTACGTCGTCATCGGCGGCGGCACCGCGGGCTCCGTCATAGCCTCCCGCCTCACCGAGAACCCCGACGTCACCGTCGCCGTCATCGAGGGCGGCCCCAGCGACGTGGACCGCGACGACGTCCTGACCCTGCGCCGCTGGATGGGCCTCCTCGGCGGCGACCTCGACTACGACTACCCGACGGTCGAACAGCCCCGCGGCAACTCCCACATCCGGCACAGCCGGGCCCGCGTCCTCGGCGGCTGCTCCTCCCACAACACGCTGATCGCCTTCAAGCCGCTGCCCTCCGACTTCGACGAGTGGGAGGCGAACGGCGCCAAGGGCTGGGGCGCGGTCCCGATGGAGGCGTACTACGCGCGCCTGCTCAACAACATCGTCCCGGTCGACGAGAAGGACCGGAACGCCATCGCCCGCGACTTCGTGGAAGCGGCCCAGGAGGCGACGGGCGTCCCGTGCGTCGAGGGCTTCAACCGCAAGCCGTTCGACGACGGCGTCGGCTTCTTCGACCTCGCCTACCACCCGGAGAACAACAAGCGCTCCTCGGCGTCCGTGGCGTATCTCCACCCGGTGATGGACGAACGCCCCAACCTGACGATCCTGCTGGAGACCTGGGCGTACCGGCTGGACCTGGACGGCACGCGCGCGCGAGGCGTGCACGTACGTGCCGCGGACGGCGAGGAGTTCGTCGTACGGGCCCGTCGCGAGGTGGTGCTGTGCGCGGGCGCGGTCGACTCACCGCGTCTGCTGCTGCACTCGGGCATCGGCCCGCGCGCCGACCTCGAAGCCCTCGGCATACCCGTCGTCCACGACCTGCCCGGCGTCGGCGAGAACCTCCTCGACCACCCCGAGTCGGTGATCGTCTGGGAGACCCACGGCCCCATCCCCGAGAACTCCGCGATGGACTCCGACGCCGGCCTGTTCGTCCGCCGCGACCCCGAACACCCGGGCCCTGACCTGATGTTCCACTTCTACCAGGTCCCCTTCACGGACAACCCGGAGCGCCTTGGCTACGAACGCCCCGCGCACGGCGTCTCGATGACCCCGAACATCCCCAAGCCGAAGAGCCGCGGCCGGCTCTACCTCACGAGCCCCGACCCGTCCGTGAAGCCCGCCCTCGACTTCCGCTACTTCACCGACGAGGACGACTACGACGCCCGCACCCTCGTCGACGGCATCCGCATCGCCCGCGAGATCGCGCGGACGGAGCCGCTGGCGGGCTGGCTGAAGCGCGAGGTGTGCCCGGGACCGGCCGTCACCGGTGACGCGGAGCTGAGCGAGTACGCCCGCAAGGTCGCGCACACCGTGTACCACCCGGCGGGGACCTGCCGCATGGGCGCCATGGATGACGAACTCGCGGTCGTGGACCCGGAGTTGCGGATCCGCGGCCTGGACGGCATCCGGATCGCGGATGCCTCGGTCTTCCCGACGATGACCGCGGTCAACCCGATGATCGGGGTGCTGATGGTCGGTGAGAGGGCCGTGGACCTGATCGGAGGCGGTGCGTGATGAGCACGACGAGTACGAGTACGAGCACAAGTACCGGTGTGGACGCGGGTGCAGGCACGGTTGCGGGCACGGTTGCGGGCACGGGTACGGGTACGGGCACGGCGATGGAGAACCCGGTGTTCTCGGTGGACGGCCTGTGGAAGGTCTTCGGCCCGAAGGCGGACCGGGTCCCCGGGGACGCGGAGCTCGCGGACCTGGACGCCGCCGACCTTCGCGCCCGCACCGGCTGCACCGCCGCCGTCCGTGACGTCTCCTTCGACGTCCGCAAGGGCGAGGTCTTCGTGGTGATGGGCCTGTCCGGCTCCGGCAAGTCCACCCTGGTGCGCTGCCTGACCCGCCTCATCGAACCGACTGCCGGCACCATCGCCATCGACGGCGAGGACGTCCGCGCCATGGACAGGTCCCGCCTCCGCGAACTCCGCCGCCACCGCGCCGCCATGGTCTTCCAGCACTTCGGCCTCCTCCCGCACCGCACGGTCCTCGACAACGTGGCGTACGGCCTGGAGATCCAGGGCGTGGCCAAGTCCGAACGCCGGGCCCGGGCGGCGGACGTGGTGGCCAAGGTGGGCCTGGAGGGCATGGAGCAGCGCAAGCCGAGCCAGCTCTCGGGCGGCCAGCGCCAACGGGTGGGCCTCGCACGGGCGTTGGCGGCCGACCCCGAGGTCCTCCTCTTCGACGAGCCCTTCAGCGCGCTCGACCCTCTGATCCGCCGCGACATGCAGGAGGAGGTCGTGCGCCTCCACCGCGAAGAGGGCCGCACGATGGTCTTCATCACCCACGACCTCAACGAGGCCCTGAAACTGGGCGACCGCATCGCCCTGATGCGCGACGGCCGAGTGGTCCAACTGGGCACCCCGGAACAGATCGTGGGCTCCCCGGCCGACGACTACGTCCGCGAGTTCGTCCGCGACGTACCGCGCGAGCAGGTGATGACGGTACGCACGGCGATGAGGCGCGCGTCGGACGGCGAGCCCGGAAACGGCCCCGCGGTCGCGCTGAACGCCACGGTCTCCGAAGCCATCGAGGCGGTCGCGAGGGCGGGGGCCCCGGCCCGGGTGCTGGACAGGGGTCGGTGCGTGGGGGTGGTGGACGCGGACGCCCTGCTGGGGGTGGTCGCGGGAACCGCGGCGACCGCAGCCCCGCAAGCCGCCGCGGCCACAGCCCCGCACACCCCGGCGGCCACAACTCCGCACGCCACCGCGGCCGACAGCTCCCCGTCCGCCGCAGCCGCCCCAGCGACCCCGCCCCCCGGCACGGACACGGAGGCCGTCTGATGGCAACGGTCACCGCTGACACCCCCCACCTCACGCTGCCCGCATTCCTGAAACACCGGGCCACGCACAAGCTGCTCCTCCTCGCCCTCGCCGCCGCGATCCTCGTCCCCCTCGCCAACTCCCACTGGCCGGGCGGCGCCTGGCCCACCGCCCTGACCGTCGACCTCTCCGGCCCCCTCACCAGAACCAGCGACTGGATCATCGACAACCGGGACAGCCACCCCCTGTTCCTCTACTTCTTCGGCCACATCAGCAACGCGGTCGTCCTCTCCGTACGAGCCGTCTACCTGCTTCTTCTGGCCGTAGGCTGGGCCGGCACCACCGCCCTGGCCGCCCTCGTCGCGTGGCGAGCAGCCGGCGTCAGGCTCGCGCTCGGCACCGCCGCCGCGTTCCTCACCTGCGGCCTGCTCGGCATGTGGGTCCCGACGATGCAGACCCTCGCCCTGATGGTCGTCGCCGTCCTGGCCTCGGTCGTCGTAGGCGCCCTCCTGGGCCTCGCCGCAGGCCTCTCCGACCGCCTCGACCGCGCCCTGCGCCCGGTCCTGGACACCATGCAGGTGCTCCCCGCCTTCGCCTACCTCCTCCCGGTCGTCCTCGTCTTCGGTATCGGCGTCCCCGCAGCCGTCCTGGCCACCGTCGTCTACGCCGCCCCACCCATGGCCCGCCTCACCGCCCTGGGCCTCCGCGGCGCCGACAAGGAGGTCCTGGAAGCGGTCGACTCGCTCGGCGCCACCGCACGCCAGCGGCTGCTGACCGCCCGCGTCCCGCTGGCCCGCAAGGAACTCCTCCTCGGCCTCAACCAGACGATCATGATGGCCCTGTCGATGGCCGTCATCGCCTCGGTCATCGGCGCCGGCGGCCTCGGCGACCGCGTCTACCAGGCCCTCGCCTCGGTCGACGTGGGCGCGGCACTGGCGGCCGGCATCCCGATCGTGCTCCTGGCCGTCGTACTGGACCGCGTCACCGCCGCCGCAGGAGACGGCGCCGAGGGACCGAGCCGCACCGGATGGGCGTACGCCCTGGTCGCAGCACTGGCCGTCGCCGCCGCCGGACGCCTCATGAACCGCCTCGACTGGCCCGACGCCTGGGTCGTGCAGATCGCCGAGCCCGTCAACCGGGCCGTCGACTGGATGACCGCCCACCTGTACTCCGGCGTCCCCGTCATCGGCGGCACCGCCGACTGGGCCGCCCACTTCACCACGTGGGTCCTCGACCCCCTCCGCGACGGTCTGCAGTGGCTGCCCTGGTGGTCGGTGCTGCTCCTGGTCGCCGCCCTCGCCTGGCTGATCGGCACCTGGCGCACCGCGCTCACCGCGGTCCTCGCCATGGCCGCGATCGGCGTGCTCGGCGTCTGGGAGCCGTCCCTGGACACCCTCTCCCAGGTCCTGGCGGCCGTCGCCGTCACCCTGGTCCTGGGCTTCGCCATCGGGATCGCCGCGGCCCGCAGCGACCGCTTCGAACGCGCCCTCCGCCCAATCCTGGACGTCTTCCAGACGATGCCGCAGTTCGTCTATCTGATCCCGGTGGTGGCCCTGTTCGGCGTCGGCCGCGCCCCCGCGGTCGCCGCGGCCGTCGTCTACGCGCTGCCCGCCGTCGTCCGCATCACCGCCCAGGGCCTGCGCCAGGTCGACCCGGCCGCCCTGGAGTCCGCCCGCTCTCTCGGCGCCACGAGCACCCAGCAGCTCCGCCAGGTCCAACTCCCGCTCGCCCGCCCGGCATTGCTGCTCGCCGTCAACCAGGGCGTGGTCCTGGTCCTCGCCGTCGTCATCATCGGCGGCCTGGTCGGCGGCGGAGCGCTCGGCTACGACGTCGTCTTCGGCCTCGCCCAGGGCGACCTGGCCACCGGCCTCGTCGCCGGCGCGGCGATCGTCTGCCTCGGCCTGATGCTCGACCGGGTGACCCAGCCGACGGAACGCCGCGCGAAGAAGGGAGCGTGACATGCGCGTACGTACGACCGCTGCCGTGGCCTCGCTGGTGCTCCTGACCGGCTGCGGAGCCGCCGACATGACCCAGCAGGCCTCACCCTTCGCGGGCGCCCAGGGCGCCAGGACGGTGACCCTGTCCGTGCAGTCCTGGGTCGGCGCCCAGGCCAACGTGGCCGTCGCCCAGTACCTTCTGGAGCATGAACTCGGCTACCGCGTCGACACCGTCCAGGTCGACGAGGTCCCCGCCTGGGACGCCCTCAGCCAGGGCCGCGTCGACGCCATCCTGGAGGACTGGGGCCACCCCGACCAGGAACAGCGCTACGTCCAGGACAAGAAGACCATCGTGGCCGGCGGCGGCCTCGGCGTCACCGGGCACATCGGCTGGTACGTCCCCACGTACTTCGCCAAGGAGCACCCGGACGTCACCGACTGGAAGAACCTCGACAAGTACGCCGACCGGATGCGCACCGCCGAGAGCGGCGGCAAGGGTCAGCTGATGGACGGCTCACCCTCCTACGTCACCAACGACAAGGCGCTGGTGACCAACCTGAAGCTGAACTACCAGGTGGTGTTCGCCGGTTCGGAGGCGGCGCAGATCACCCAGATCAAGCAGTTCGCCAAGGAGAGGAAGCCCTTCCTCACCTACTGGTACTCGCCCCAGTGGCTGTTCGAGAAGGTCCCGATGACCGAGGTGAAGCTCCCCGCCTACCAGGAGGGCTGCGACGCCGACCCGGACAAGGTCGCCTGCGCCTACCCGCACACCCCGCTGCAGAAGTACCTCAACGCCGACTTCGCCAGGAGCGGCGGCAAGGCGGCCGCGCTCCTGAAGAAGTTCAAGTGGACGACCGCGGACCAGAACGAGGTCTCCCTGATGATCGCCGACCAGAAGCTGACCCCCGAGGAGGCGGCGAAGAAGTGGGTGGACAGCCACGAGTCCACATGGAAGGCGTGGCTGTCCTGAGCCGGGAACCGGCCTCGGTCGAGAACCGGCCTCAGCCGGGAACCCGCCTCGGTCGAGAACCGGTTCGGCCCGTTACTTCATCTCCTCCGCCAGCTCCGCGAGGATCGCCGTCGACCGTCGCTGCAGCCCCGGCCCGAAGGTGACACGCGTGGCCCCCCGCTGACCGAGTTCGGCGGGGGACGGTCCCGAGCCGACCAGCGCGAACACATTGACCGGACCGTGGATCCCGGACCGCAGCAACGGCAGTACGCCCACCGGGGCGCCGATCGGATAGACGCAGTCGGCGCCCGCGGCGGTGTACAACGCGGCCCGCTCGATGGCCGGTTCGGGATCGGTGACCCCGCGCACGAAGGTGTCGATCCGAGCGTTGACGAAGAGCTCGTCCCCGGCCTCGTACCGCACCTCGGCGAGCCATTCGGCGTGCTGGCGCGGGTCCTTGAGGACACCCCCGTTGGAGTCCTCAAGGTTGCAGCCCACGGCACCCGCCTCCAGCAGCCGCCCCACCAGCTCCTTCGGAGCCAGCCCGTACCCGTCCTCCACATCCGCGGAGACCGGTATGTCCACGGCCCGCACGATCCGCGCGACCGCCGCGAACATCTCCTCCGCCGGCGTCGCCCCGTCCTCGTACCCGAGCGAGGCGGCCACCCCCGCGCTGGGCGTGGCGAGCGCCGGATAACCGGCGTCGGCGAAGACTCGGGCGCTGGCCGCGTCCCAGGGGCCCGGCAGGACCAGCGGGTCCTCCTGCGCCGGGCGGCGGTGGAGCTTGCGGAAGATCTCGACCTTGCTCATGGTGTGTGGCCTCCCGGCGGGATACGGCGGCTCACCATCACGCGGTTCCAGTTGTTGATGGCGACGATCAGACCGACGAGATGGGCGAGCCGGACCTCGTCGAAGTGCTTGGCGGCCCGCGAGTACACCTCGTCCGGCACGAACCCTCCCCCAAAGCCACCGGCCCCGGAGGTGCCCCCGGTCAGCACGGTCACCGCCTCCGTGAGCGCCAGCGCGGCCAGCTCCCGCTCGTCGTAGACGTCCCCGGCCTCCTCCCACGCCGCCAGTAGATCCAACTGACGCTCGCTCACCCCGTGTTCGCGGGCGATCGTCAGATGCATGTCGAGACAGAACGCGCAGTGGTTGATCTGCGAGGCCCTGATCATCACCAGCTCGGCCAGCGCCGGGTCCCCGAGCCCCTTCTTCGACGCGGCGCTGAGCGTGGACATGGCCTGCCCGACGGCCTTGTCCAGCAGCCGCGTACGCCCCGTCACCGCGGCTCCGGCTGGTAGTGCCCGGGCACGAGGCGACAGCTCACACCGAACCGGTTCCATGCGTTGATGACGGCGATCGCGGCGATCAGCTGCGCCAGCTCGGCCTCGTCGAAGTGCTTGGCGGCCCGCGAGTACACCTCGTCCGGCACGAACCCGTCCGTCAGCACGGTCACCGCCTCCGTCAGCGCCAGGGCCGCGAGCTCCCGCTCCGTGTAGAAGTGCTCCGACTCCTCCCACGCGCTCAGCTGCACGATCCGCTCGACACGCTCGCCCGCCGCGAGCGCCTCCTTGCTGTGCATGTCGACACAGAGCGCACAGTGGTTGATCTGCGAGGCCCGGACCTTCACCAGCTCCAGAAGGGTCGGGTCGAGGCCCTTCCGCGCGGCGGCGTCCAGCCGCACCATCGCCTTGAAGACCTCGGGCGCCTGCTCGGCCCAGTTCAGCCGGGGGGTGTGTTCAGGGGCGTACTCCACAGTCGCGGTGCTGCCATCGGTGTTCGTGGTCATGGAATCGACACTATGAGTGAGGCAGCCCACCGGTATGGTCCATTCCCATGCCGAAATCCTGGGCCACTCTGGGCGTCGACCTGCACCTGGAACCCACCGGTCCCGGTCTGCGCCGCGGCCTGACCGACGCCCTGCGCGAAGCCGTCCGCACCGGCCGCCTCGCCCCCGGCACCCGGCTGCCCTCCTCCCGCACCCTCGCCGGTGACCTGGGCATCGCCCGCAACACCGTCGCCGACGCCTACGCCGACCTGGTCGCCGAGGGCTGGCTCACCGCGAAACAGGGCTCGGGCACCCGGGTCGCCGACCGCGCGGTGGTCCCGCCGACCGGCGCGGGGCCCGGCCGCCGCGAACAGCACCGCCCCGCCCACGACTTCCGCCCCGGCACCCCCGACCTCGCCTCCTTCCCGCGCACCGAGTGGCTCAAGGCCGCCCGCCGCGCCCTCCTCGCCGCCCCCCACCACGCCCTCGGCTACGGCGACCCCCGCGGCCGTGTCGAACTGCGCACCGCCCTAGCCGGCTATCTCGCCCGCGCCCGTGGCGTCCGCACCGACCCCGAACGCATCCTCGTCACCGCGGGCTGCGCCCACGCCCTGCGCATCCTCGGCACCCTCCTGAAGGCCCGCGGGGCCCGCTCCGTCGCGGTGGAGTCGTACGGCCTCGACGTGCACTGGAAACAGCTGACCTCGGCAGGCCTGCGCGCCGAGGTACTGCCCTTCGACGAACTCGGCACCCACCCCGGAGAGCCCGCCGAAGCCTCCGCGGTCCTCCTCACCCCGGCCCACCAGTTCCCCATGGGCGTCCCCCTGCCCAGCGACCGGCGCACCGCGGTCGTCGACTGGGCCCGCCGCACCGGCGGCCTGGTCCTGGAGGACGACTACGACGGGGAGTTCCGCTACGACCGCCAGCCCGTCGGCGCCCTCCAGGGCCTGGACCCCGACCGCGTCGTCTATATCGGCACCGCCAGCAAGTCCCTGGCCCCCGGCCTGCGGTTGGCCTGGATGGTCCTCCCGCCGGCCCTGGCCGGGGAGGCGGCGGAGGCGAAGGGCAAGGTGGACACCTGCGGGGTCCTGGACCAGCTGACCCTGGCCGAGTTCATCGCCACCGGCGCCTACGACCGACACGTCCGCGCCTCCCGCCTCCGCTACCGCCGCCGCAGGGACGAACTGGTCACCGCCCTCGACACCCACGCCCCCGACGTCCACGTCACCGGCATCGCCGCCGGCCTCCACGCCGTCCTCCGCCTCCCGCCCGGCACCGAACAGTCCGTCGTCCAGTCCGCCTCCTGGCAGGGCGTCGCCTTCCACGGCCTGTCCTACTTCCGCCACCCGGAGGCGGTGGCAGAACAACTCGACGCCGTGGTGGTGGGATACGGGACACCGTCGGACCGGGGCTGGGCGGGGGCGCTGGAGGCGCTGTGCCGGGTGATGCCGTAGCTTCCAGCCCGAACGCCGGTCGAGGAGGGGCCCTTCGGGAGCCGACGGAGGCCCGGGGGCGGGCCCTTTGAGGAAGCGGGCTCTTTGGGAGGGCAGACACTTTGAGGGGGCAGGAGGAGGCGGGCCTGTTAGGAGGGGGTGGGCAGAGGCGGCGAGGTGAAGCCGGTCGCCGTCGGCCACGAGGAAGCCGTCACACCCTGACCGGCTCCTCCGCCGGCTACGAAGAAGCTGTCACACCCCGACCGGCTCCTCCGCCGGCGCCTCCCCGAATCGCGCCAGCCCCAAGGCCCCCGCCACCGCCACGAGGAACCCTGCCACGGCCAGCCACCCCCACCCCTCCCGCGTACGGTCCCCGAGCCACACCACCCCCACCAGCGCGGGCCCGACCGTCTCCCCGATCACCATCGCCGCGGTGGCCGTCGTCACCGACCCCCGCTGCAGCGCCGACGTCAGACACAGGAACGCGGCACCCCCGCCGAGCAACAGCGCGTACGACGCCGGATTCGCGAGCAGATCCGACAGTGCCGGCGAGTCGATCAGCCGTACCGCGACCTCGACCACCCCGAACCCGAACCCGGCCCCGAGCCCCAGCAGCAGCGCCCGCCCCCGCTCCGGCAGTCGCCCTCCGGCGAGCCCGAGCAGCAGCACCCCGACGGCGACAGCGAGCATCACGTATTTCAGCGCCCCCGGCCCGCTCCGGCCCCCTTCCGTCCCCGACGCCGCCCCCAGCATCGCGAGCCCGGCACACACCACCCCCACCGCGCCCCACTCCGCCCCGCTCAACCGCACCCGCAGCAGCCGAGCCGCGACCACCGCCGTCACGGCCAGGCTCGACGCCAGCGCCGCCCCGACCGCGTAGATCGGAACCGACCGCAACGCCGCGACCTGCAGCAGAAACCCCAGCCCGTCCAGCGCCAGCCCCGCCAGATACCGCCACTGCCGCACCGCCCGCAGCAGCAGCGCCGCCTCCCCGCCGGAGCCCCCGGCCGTGCCCGCGGCCCGCGCCGCGACCGCCTGCCACACCGTCGCCGTACCGAAACAGACCGCCGCACCGAGCGCACACAACATCCCGAAGAGCACAAAGCGACTGTAGGGGAGTGGTGCAGACGGGCAGGGTGCCTGCACGCCGCTTATTACCGATCTCTAGGCTGACCGCCGGACAACCGCACGGCGAACACCGCACGGCGAACGACGACGGCAACGGGCAACGGGGAGACAGAGCAATGGCGGAAACCAAGCGACGGCTGCGTTCGAGCACCGTCGTACTCGGTGGCATGGGAGTCGTCGCGGCAGCGCTGACGTCCTGCAGCTCCGACCCCGACCGCCGCTGCGTCGACCGCGACAGCTACACCTACGAGGGCTACAAGGTCGTCGCCGACAAGAACTGCAGCTCCAGCTCCTCCGGTTCCTCCTCCTCGTACGGCAAGAGCGGCAAGAAGAAGAGCGGCACGAGCACCGACGCCGCCTGGTACTACGACTCCGACGTCAGCGGCGGCCGCGCCGACTACGGCACCTTCAGCAAGAGCGAGGCCGTGGACCGTGGCGGCTTCGGCTGCTCCAGCTCGGGCAGCGGCGGCGGCTGAGCCGACACAGGACCGCACGAACCGAAGGACCGTAGGGACCGAAGGCATGGAACGCCGCACCATCGAGCCCCGCCCCGGCTGGCAGCAGACCGTCGAGGAACAGGGGCTCATCTACCCCCTCACCCGCTACCCCGACGACTCACTGCGCCCCTACTGGGACGAGAGCGCCTACTACGTCTTCTCCCTCGACGAGGTCGAGGCCCTGGAGGAGGTCGTCGAGGAACTCCACCGCATGTGCCTGCGAGCGGCGGACCACATCGTCACGACCGACCGCTTCGCCGACCTCGGCATCACCGACCCGCGCATCGCGGCCGCGGTCGCCGAGGCGTGGCGCCGTCGCGTCGAACTCCCCTCCGTCTACGGCCGGTTCGACCTGCGCTACGACGGCACCGGCCCGGCCAAGCTCCTGGAGTACAACGCCGACACCCCGACCTCCCTGGTCGAGGCCGCCTCACCCCAGTGGTTCTGGATGGAGGAGCGCTTCCCCGGCGCCGATCAGTGGAACTCCCTCCACGAGCGGCTGATCGCCGCCTGGAAGAAGCAGGCCGCGCTGCTCCCGCCGGGCAGCCCCCTGTACTTCGCCTACTCCTCGGCCGACGAACTCGGTGAGGACCTCATGACGGTCGCCTATCTCCAGGAGACCGCCGAGCAGGCCGGCCTGGACACCGCGTGGATCTCCATGGAGGAGATCGGCTGGGAACGCCTCTCCGGCCGCTTCGTCGACAAGCAACTCCGCTTCATCCGCAGCTGCTTCAAGCTCTACCCGTGGGAGTGGCTGACCACCGACCGCTTCGCCGACCACGTCCTCGACACCCTCGACAACGGCGGCGGCACCGGCAGCACCCTGTGGATCGAACCCGCCTGGAAGATGCTGCTGAGCAACAAGGCGCTCCTGGCCGTCCTCTGGGAGCTGTACCCGGGCCACCCCAACCTCCTCCCCGCCCACCTGGACGGGCCAAGGGAGTTGGCGCGGGCGACGGGATACGTCGCCAAGCCGCTGCTCGGCCGCGAGGGCGCGGGCGTGACCGTCCATGAGCCGGGTGCCGCACCCGTGGTACGCGAAGAGCCCTGCTGCTACCAGGAGTTGGCGCCCCTGCCCGACTTCGACGGCAACCGGGTCGTCCTCGGCGCCTGGGTCGTCGAGGACGAGTCGGCGGGGCTCGGCATCCGGGAGTCCTCCGGTCTGATCACCGATGAATACGCCCGCTTCCTGCCACACGTGATCCTCTGACCTCATGTGAACCGCCGACCCGCCGGATCCGCCGCCCGCTAGACCCGCAGCACACCCCGCAACTGGGCCAGCCCCCAGTCGAGGTCCTCCTTGGAGATCACCAGGGGCGGCGCGATCCGGATCGTCGCCCCGTGCGTGTCCTTCACCAGTACCCCCCGGTCCATCAGCCTCTCGGACACCTCCCGGCCCGTCCCGTACACCGCGGCGATGTCCACCCCCGCCCACAGCCCGCGCCCCCGCACCGCTGTCACCCGGCCGGTGTCGGTCAACGTGCCCAGCTCACGGTGCAGATGCTCACCCAGCTCCGCGGCACGCTCCTGGAACTCGCCGGTCCGCAGCATCGCGATCACCTCCAGCGCCACCGCGCAGGCCAGCGGATTCCCGCCGAACGTCGACCCGTGCTCCCCGGGCCGGAACACCCCCAGCACCGCCGCGCTCGACACCACCGCCGACACCGGCACGACCCCGCCCCCGAGCGCCTTGCCCAGCACATACATGTCGGGGACCACACCCTCGTGCTCGCACGCGAAGGTACGGCCCGTCCGCCCCAGCCCCGACTGGACCTCGTCCGCCACGAACAGCACGTCCCGCTCGCGCGTCAGCTCCCGCACCGCCGCCAGATAACCGGCCGGCGGCACCAGCACCCCCGCCTCACCCTGGATCGGCTCGAGCAGCACGGCGACCGTGTTCTCCGTGACCGCCGCACGCATCGCCGTCAGATCCCCGTACGGCACGATCTGGAACCCCGGCGTGTAGGGACCGTAGTCCGCCCGCGCCTCCGGATCCGTGGAGAAGCTGATCAACGTCGTCGTACGGCCGTGGAAGTTGTTCCCCGCGACCACGATCTTCGCCATCTCCGCGGGCACGCCCTTGACCCGGTAGCCCCACTTCCGGGCCGTCTTCACGGCCGTCTCCACCGCCTCCGCGCCGGTGTTCATCGGCAGCACCATCTCCATCCCGCACAGCGCCGCCAGCTCCTCGCAGAACGCCGCGAAGCGGTCGTGATGGAAGGCCCGGCTCGTCAGCGTCACCCGGTCCAGCTGCGCCTTCGCCGCCTCGACGAGCCGCCGGTTGCGATGCCCGAAGTTGAGCGCCGAATAGCCCGCCAGCAGATCCAGATACCGCCGCCCCTCGACATCCGTCATCCAGGCCCCGTCCGCCGTCGCCACGACCACGGGCAACGGGTGGTAGTTGTGCGCACTGTGGGCGTCGGCCGCGCCGATGAGTCTCTCCGTGACACTCACGGGATCCTCCCTGAGAGTGAAGGTGGCCTCCTTCCTATCGTCGCTCGCATGGTGGACGCGGGACATCCGCCGTTCGGCGCGCCCGGTAGGCTGACGGGCAGGCCGTGACTGGCGCGCTGGGATGGGACGGACCATCGGGGAGCGGCCTGTGAGTGACCGAGTGCCGTGCGCCTGGGCCGAACCGTGAATCGTGACCGCAACCCGCCACGCCATCCGGAGGCCGCACATGTCGGAGCAGCAGTCCCTGTCCACCGAGTCCACCGCTTTCCGCGCCGCCCTCGACGTGATCCGCGCCGTCGAGCCGCGCGTCGCCGACGCCATCGGCCAGGAGGTCCACGATCAGCGCGAGATGCTCAAGCTGATCGCCTCCGAGAACTACGCCTCCCCGGCCACCCTCCTCGCGATGGGCAACTGGTTCAGCGACAAGTACGCCGAGGGCACCATCGGCCGCCGCTTCTATGCCGGCTGCCGCAACGTGGACACCGTCGAGTCCCTCGCCGCCGAGCACGCCAAGGAGCTCTTCGGCGCCCGCCACGCGTACGTCCAGCCGCACTCCGGCATCGACGCCAACCTCGTCGCCTTCTGGTCCGTCCTCGCCGACCGGGTCGAGGTCCCCTTCCTGGAGAAGGCCGGTGCCCGCCAGGTCAACGACCTCACCGACGCCGACTGGGCCGAGCTCCGCCAGGCCTTCGGCAACCAGCGCATGCTCGGCATGTCCCTGGACGCCGGTGGCCACCTCACCCACGGCTTCCGCCCCAACATCTCCGGCAAGATGTTCGACCAGCGCTCCTACGGCACCGACCCGGCCACCGGCCTGATCGACTACGAGGCGCTGCGGGTCTCAGCCCGTGAGTTCAAGCCGCTCATCATCGTCGCCGGCTACTCCGCCTACCCCCGCCTGGTGAACTTCCGCCTCATGCGCGAGATCGCCGACGAGGTCGGGGCGACCCTGATGGTGGACATGGCGCACTTCGCCGGCCTGGTCGCGGGCAAGGTGCTGACCGGTGACTTCGACCCGGTTCCGCACGCCCAGATCGTCACCACCACCACCCACAAGTCGCTGCGCGGCCCGCGCGGCGGCATGGTCCTGTGCGACGACTCCCTCAAGGACCAGGTCGACCGGGGCTGCCCGATGGTCCTCGGCGGCCCGCTCCCGCACGTCATGGCCGCCAAGGCCGTCGCCCTCGCCGAGGCCCGGCAGCCCGCGTTCCAGGACTACGCCCAGCGCATCGTCGACAACTCCCGCGCGCTGGCCGAGGGCCTGATGCGCCGCGGCGCATCCCTCGTCACCGGCGGCACCGACAACCACCTCAACCTGATCGACGTCGCCACCTCCTACGGCCTCACCGGCCGCCAGGCCGAGGCCGCCCTCCTGGAGTCCGGCATCGTCACCAACCGCAACGCGATCCCGGCCGACCCCAACGGCGCCTGGTACACCTCCGGCATCCGCATCGGCACCCCCGCCCTCACCACCCGCGGCCTGGGCACCGCCGAGATGGACGAGGTCGCCGGCCTCATCGACCGTGTCCTCACCACGACCGAGGCCGGCACCACCAAGTCGGGCGCCCCCTCCAAGGCCGCGCACATCCTCGACCCCAAGGTCGCGGACGAGATCTCCCACCGCGCGACCGACCTCGTGGCGGGCTTCCCGCTGTACCCGGAGATCGACCTCGGCTGACACACACGCTCTGTTGAGTTGTCAAAGATCGGCGACTCTCAAAGATCGATGAGTTACTGACGTGGCTCCTTGCGCGGCGGTCCGGCTCCCTGCCGGACCGCCGCGCGGCGTATCAGCAGCTCCCCGGCCGACCCGGCCGCGAACCCGACGACCGGCCCGGCCACCGCCCCCCGGACGCAAGCCCTCATACGTCCCTCAGTTCCTGCCGTGGCCCCGGCTCCCGCACCCTCCACCGCCGCAGCGCCGGCACCACCTCCGGCAGCTGTGTCACCAACGGCCGCAGCACCAGCGCCAGCACCGCCCCGGCCGCGAGACCCGGCAGCGCCCACCACCAGTCGGTGCCGTCACCCGACGCTGCCCCCGCCCCGGACTGCCGGGCCGCAGCGGCCGCAGGTGCCGAGGCCGTCGCCCCGGAATCCGAGCCGGAGGTGTCCCACGGCGGTGGATACTCCACGGCGCTGTCGCCCGAGGCCGTGCCCGTCACGCCCAGGTCCGTGAGGAGGTTCCGGAGCGCGGCGGGCCGTTCGGCGCGGTGCCAGGTGCCGTTGGCCGTCGCGTCCACGTTCTCCGCCGTGTGTATCCAGACGTCCTTGGAATCGCCGCCCGGGTAGACGCGGTCGACCCGCCAGGGCGACACGTCGTGCACCATCCAGGTCACATTGATCTGCGGGCCGAGGAAGAGCTCGACCTCCGGTGCGCGCTCGCCCTTCGCCGGGGCGGGCTCGCCGAGCAGCTGCTGCAGCTCTCCGTACTCCTTGTCGGAGTAGTACAGCGCCTCCGTCTCCGAACTCCCCGGAGAGACGATCAGTACGCTGGTCGGCCCGCCCGCCGAAGCCGATCCGGCACCCCCGAGCGTGAGCCCGAGCGCCGCCGCCAACACCCCTGCCACCGCCGCCAGTCGACGACAGCCGTGCCGCCGGCCGATCACCTGCCTGTGCATCCCGAGCCCCCAACCTGCCGATGCCGTAAGGCCCGCCACCGTCCCCGCGAGCCGTCTGTCACTTCTGGTACACCGCTCGACCCGGCGGGGTTCCCACCCGGCGCGCACTAATCGGCGGACTTCTCCAGCGACTTCGCGATCTCCACCGCCCGCGCCTTCGACGCCACGCCCTCCAGCCGCAGCGTCACGTCCTCGGTGCCCACGGCATGGCTCCACAGCAGCGTCGGTCCGGCGGTCCGCTCCTTGCGGGTGTAGTGCTCCCCGTCCGCCGCCACCAGCCAGAAGCTCAGCAGGTGGGGGCGCGGAAACCACAGCGCCGTGCTGTTCGGCCCGCCGACGTCCGACGCGGTGTCGCCCAAGGAGACCCACTCCGGCTGCTCGCGCACGGTTTTCGCGAACGCTATGTCCAGGCCCGCCGCGAACTCGTCCAGCCGGACCGTGCCGCCCCGCTCCCGCCAGCACAGGCTGACCAGGAACCGCCCCTGCCGCTCACGGGACACCGACACCGCGTCCGGGGTGCCGAGCGCGTCCGGCACCACCGGCTCGAAGCCTGCCCGGCGCTCGGCCTGGGCGAGGGACACGGACCGTCCGCAGCCGGGCACCTCGGCATCAGGCGAGGGCGACGCCGACGGGTCGTAACGCACCTCGACCCCGCCGAAGCCGAACCAGTCGTAGACCGCGGCCCGCACCGGCGGTGTGAGCGCGAGCACCGTGAGCAGGCCGCACAGCGTCGCGGTCAGCGAGCGCCACCGCAGCCGCGTCCACCGGCGCACCGCCCGCAGCCGCGCACGGGTGCCCCCGGGCTCGGCCACGGGAACCTGCAGCTGCTCCGCCAGGATCTGGCCCAGCACCCGCTCGACCATGGTCTCGGAGCCGTCCGCCGCACCACCGGCGCCGCCCGCCCCCGGCGCGTCCAGCGACCTGCCCAGCGCCCGCAGCTCGTCCGGCAGCCGGGAGGCGTCGCCCCCGGACCCCCGCCCGCGGTCGCGCCCTCGCCCACCCGGACCCCGGCCGGCACCACGCCCGCGCGGGCCCCGCCCACCGGAGCCCTCCGGCCCACGGCCGGCCTCACCGCCGTACGGCTCTCGCCCCTCACTCACGCTCATCACCCCCTTCCCGAGGCTGAAAATCCGGCAGCAGCCTGCCCAGCTTCCGCAGGGCGCGGTTCAGCCGGGACTTCACCGTGCCCCGGGGCCAGCCCAGGGCCTGGGCCGTCTCGGACTCGTCCATCTCCAGCAGATAGCGGTAGGTGACGACCAGGCGATGCTCCTCGCTCAGCTTCTCCAGGGCGGACAGCAGGGCCGCGCGGCGCTCCGTCTCCAGGGTCGCCACCGCCGGGTCCGCCGATTCCGGTATCAGCGGCTCGGCCTCCGCGAAGGCCGCCTCCCGGCCGGCGAGCGTGCGCTGCCGCGCCGCCGTACGCACTGTGTTCCTCGTCTCATTGGCGACGATCGACAGCAGCCACGGCTTGAACGACGCGCCGTCCTTGAACCTGCCCAACGCGCAGTACGCCTTGACGAAGGCCTGCTGCACCACGTCCTCCGCGTCCGCACCCGCCCCGAGTGCCGCGGCCGCCCGGAGCGCGATGCCCGTATGGGCGCGCACCAGCTCCGCGTACGCCTCCGGCTCCCCGGCGCGTACACGTGCGATCACCGCGGCCTCATCGACGATGCGGCCCCCCTCCCGCGTTCTCACACCTTTGTTACACCGCAGGAGACGGATCGGTTCCCATCTGTTTCCGACCAGTTCCGGATCGGACCCCGACACCTGAGAGAATGGTGAGCATGGCCTCTGATCGTCCCCGCGTGCTCTCCGGAATCCAGCCCACCGCAGGCTCGTTCCACCTCGGCAACTACCTCGGCGCCGTCCGCCAGTGGGTGGCCCTGCAGGAGTCCCACGACGCGTTCTACATGGTCGTCGACCTGCACGCGATCACGATTCCGCAGGACCCGGCCGAGCTGCGCGCCAACACCCGGCTCGCCGCCGCCCAGCTGCTCGCGGCCGGCCTCGACCCCGAGCGTTGCACGCTGTTCGTCCAGAGCCATGTCCCCGAGCACGCCCAGCTCGCCTGGGTCATGAACTGCCTCACCGGCTTCGGCGAGGCCTCCCGCATGACCCAGTTCAAGGACAAGTCCGCCAAGCAGGGCGCCGACCGCGCGAGCGTCGGCCTCTTCACGTACCCGATCCTCCAGGTCGCCGACATCCTGCTCTACCAGGCCAACGAGGTCCCGGTCGGCGAGGACCAGCGTCAGCACATCGAGCTCACCCGCGACCTCGCCGAGCGCTTCAACGGCCGGTTCGGGACGACGTTCGAGGTCCCCAAGCCGTACATCCTCAAGGAGACGGCGAAGATCTACGACCTCCAGGACCCGTCGATCAAGATGAGCAAGTCGGCGTCCACGCCGAAGGGCCTGATCAACCTCCTCGACGAGCCGAAGGCCACCGCCAAGAAGGTCAAGAGCGCGGTCACCGACACGGACACCGTCATCCGCTACGACGCCGAGAACAAGCCCGGTGTCAGCAACCTGCTCACCATCTACTCGACCCTCACGGGTACGGGAATCGCGGAACTGGAGCAGAAGTACGAGGGCAAGGGCTACGGTGCGCTCAAGACGGACCTCGCCGAGGTGATGGTCGAGTTCGTGACGCCGTTCCGGGAGCGCACCCAGCAGTACCTGGACGACCCGGAGACGCTGGACTCGATCCTGGCCAAGGGCGCGGAGAAGGCGCGTGCCGTCGCCGCGGAGACGCTGGCGCAGGCCTACGACAAGGTCGGCTTTCTGCCCGCCAAGCACTGAGGCGCAGGCCCGCACACACGTACCACTGGACAGAGCGCTGCACATCACTACGGTTGCGCCTGCCCACAACACACCCGTGGCCGTACAGTCGATAGCCGGACGGCCGGGACCGAACCCGACACACAGCCCGAGAGGGAAGACAGGAGACGACGTGGGGACCGTAACGATCGGCGTGTCGATCGCGGTCCCGGAGCCTCATGGCAGCCTGCTCCAACAGCTGCGCGCGGGCTTCGGCGACGCCGCGGCGCACGGCATCCCCACGCACGTCACGCTGCTGCCGCCGACCGAGGTCGACGGCAGTGAGCTGCCGGCCATCGAGACGCACCTCACCGAGGTCGCCGCGGCGGGCCGGCCGTTCCCGATGAAGCTGGCCGGCACGGGGACGTTCCGGCCCTTGTCACCGGTCGTCTTCGTCCAGGTCGTGGAGGGCGCCGAAGCGTGCACCTGGCTGCAGAAGCAGGTACGTGACGCGTCCGGTCCGGTCGCGCGTGAGCTGCAGTTCCCGTACCACCCGCATGTGACCGTCGCCCATGGCATCGACGAGGAGGCGATGGACCGCGCGTACGACGAGCTCGCCGACTTCGCCGCCGAGTGGCCGTGCACCGGGTTCGCGCTCTACGAGCAGGGTGCGGACGGGGTGTGGCGGAAGTTGCGTGAGTACACGTTCGGGGGTGCGGTGGTGCCGCCGCAGGCTTCCGCACCGGTGCAGCAGGGGACCACGGCCTAGACAGGCTGCACCGGCGTTCGCAAGAACCGATCAGATCGGCAGCCGCCGGAACACCTCCCGCGGTGCGTGCCGCAGCGCCGACATCACCACCCTCAACGCCCCCGGCACCCACACCGTCTCCGACCGCCGCCGCAGCCCCACCTCGATCGCCGTGGCCACCTCCTCCGGCGTCGTCGCCAGTGGTGCCTCCCGGAGGTGCGCCGTCATCCTGGTGTGCACGAATCCGGGGCGTACGACCATGACGTGCACGCCCGTGCCGTGCAGGGCGTCGCCCAGGCCCTGGGCGAAGGCGTCCAGGCCGGCCTTGCTGGAGCCGTAGATGAAGTTGGAGCGGCGGGGGCGCTCGGCGGCGACCGAGGAGAGGACGACCAGGGAGCCGTGGCCCTGCGTCTGCAACGCGCGCGCGGAGACCAGCCCCGCCGAGACCGCGCCCGTGTAGTTGGTCTGGGCGACCCGCACCGCGCTCACCGGTTCGCGTTCGTCGTGGGCCTGGTCGCCGAGGATGCCGAAGGCGAGCAGCACCATGTCGATGTCGCTCTCGGCGAAGACCTTGCCGAGGACCGTCTCGTGGGACTCGGGGTCCAGCGCGTCGAAGGCGACGGTGTGCACGTCGGCGCCCATGGCGCGAAGGTCGGCCGCGGAGCGTTCCAGCGCCTCGGAGGGGCGGCCCGCCAGCCAGACCGTGCGGCAGCGGCGGGCGACCAGACGGCGGGCGGTGGCCAGCGCGATCTCGGACGAGCCACCGAGGACGAGCAGGGACTGGGGGAGGCCGAAGGCGTCCTTCACGACAGCAGCTCCTAGAGGTTGCCTGGAATGGCCAGGGCTAGAGGGCGAGGCGGCGGGACAGGTCGGAGACGAACACCCCGCGCGGGTCCAACTCGGCGCGCAGGGCCCGGAAGTCGTCCAGGCGCGGGTACATCGACGGGACGAGTTCGGGGCGCAGGCGGGCGTCCTTGGCGAGGTAGACGCGGCCTCCCGCGGTGACCACCTCCTCGTCCAGCTCGTCGAGGAAGGCGGCCAGCCCCGGCAGGCCCGCCGGGATGTCCAGAGCGAGGGTCCAGCCGGGCACCGGGAAGGAGAGCCAGCCCGGGTCGGCGTCCCCGAACCGCTTGAGGACGGCCAGGAAGGACGGGCAGCGGTGTTCCGAGACGCGCCGCACGATCCGGCGCAGGGCCTCCTCCTGGCCGTGTCCGACGACGAACTGGTACTGCACGAAGCCGCCGCGGCCGTAGACGCGGTTCCAGTGGGGGACGCCGTCCAGGGGGTGGAAGAAGCCCGGGATCGTCTGGAGCCGGCCGGTACGCGCGCGTGGGGTCGTGCGGTACCAGAGCTCGTTGAACAGGCCGACCGTCGTGCGGGTGAGCAGGCCCTCGGGGAGGAAGGCGGGTGCGGCCGGGAGTCGGGAGGTGCGGAAGGCCAGCGGGTCCCTACGCGCGCGCGTGCCCAGTGTCTCCAGGGGGGCGTGGTCGCCGCGGGTCAGGATCGCGCGTCCGGTCGCCGCGCCGCGGGCGAGCAGGTCGATCCAGGCGACCGAGTAGCGGTACTGGTGGTCGGTGGCCGACAGCCGGGCCATCAGGTCGTCCAGGTCGTGCGCCCGCTCGGTGTCGACCGACATCAGCGAGGTCTCCACCCGCTGGAGCTGGACCGTCGCGGTCAGGATCACGCCGGTCAGGCCCATGCCGCCCGTGGTCGCGTCGAACAGGGGCGTGCCACGGCTCACCGTGCGGACCTCCCCGTCGGCGGTGAGAAGTTCGAAGGAGAGCACGTGCCGGGCGAAGGACCCGGAGACATGGTGGTTCTTGCCGTGGATGTCGGCCCCGATCGCCCCGCCGACGGTGACCCAGCGGGTGCCGGGCGTCACGGGCACGAACCAGCCGAGGGGCAGCAGGACCCGCATCAGCCGGTGCAGGGAGACGCCCGCGTCGCACAGGACGATGCCGTTGTCGGCGTCGATCACATGGACGCGGTCCAGGCCCGTCATGTCGAGCACGGCCCCGCCGGCGTTCTGCGCCGCGTCCCCGTACGCCCGTCCCAGGCCTCGTGGGATGCCCCCCCGGGCTCCGCAGCCCCGGACGGCGGCCGCGGCCTCCTCGTAGGTCCTGGGGCGGATCAGACGGGCCGCTGTGGGTGCCGTGCGGCCCCATCCCGTGACGGAAACGGTCTCGGCAGACATGCCGGTGACCGTATCGCCCTTAAGTGGGCGATTGGTTTTCAAACATCCCGGGGCATTCATACTCTCCCCGAAATGGGTGATTAATGGGATGTCGCTCAATATTGCCGGAGTTATCGCGGTGTTGACGTGAACAGTGACTCCACATGGACCCACTCGACGGCTTCGGCGACCTCGGCGATCTCGACGACTTCGGCGGCTTCTGCGGACTGGACCGCCGAATCCTTTCCGCGTTCCGGGAGTACGGCGCCGACCCGCGCGTCGCCGGCACCGCCCGCGCCCTGTCCCGGACCGGTGAGCACGGCGCGCTGTGGCTCGTGGCAGGCCTCGCCGGAGCCGCCGTGGACGGCGCGCGACGCGGCGCCTGGTTGCGCGGGACAGCGCTCGTCGCGGGCGCGCACCTCGTCAGCATGGGCGTGAAAAGGGTGGTGCGCCGCCCGCGCCCTACGCACGTCGAACCCCTCGTGCCCACCGCAGGGCGCCACTCCTTCCCGAGCTCGCACGCGACCTCCGCGGCGGCCGCCGCGGTCGCCTTCGGCGCGCTGGGGGCGCGTGCGGTCCCGCCGTTCGCCACCGCCATGTGCGTCTCGCGCCTTGTCGTCGGAGTCCACTACCCCTCGGACGTCGCGGCCGGCGCGGCCCTGGGGGCGCTCACCGCGTGCGCGGGAGCGCGCTGGATGAGAGGGGGCGCACATGACTGAGACAGCGCCGCTCACGAACGGCGCGCACCCCAAGAGCACGGCGCTCTTGGAGCAGCGCACGCCCCCACGCCGTACCCCACCACCCCACGACACCTCCCTCCTGTCCCTCCTGCGCGGTCTGCTCCGCACCGCCCGCCCCAAGCAGTGGGTCAAGAACGTCCTCGTCGTCGCCGCCCCGGCCGCCGCGGGACAGCTCTTCGCCCCGCACGCCCTCACCCGGCTCGCCCTGGTCTTCGCGCTGTTCACGGCCTGCGCCGCCGCCGTCTATCTGATCAACGACGCCCGTGACGCCGAGGCCGACCGCGCCCACCCCACCAAGCGCAACCGCCCGGTCGCCGCGGGACAGGTCCCCGCACCCGTCGCGTACGCCGTGGGAGGCGTTCTGGCCGCCTCGGCGCCCGCCCTGGCCGTCTGGCTCACCCCGCCCCTCGTCCCGGCCCTGCTGACCGCCTACCTGGCCATGCAGCTGGCCTACTGCGTCAGCCTCAAGCACGTCCTCGTCGTGGACCTCGTCGTCGTCACGACCGGCTTCCTCATGCGGGCGATGGCCGGCGGACTCGCCCTCGGGATTCCGCTGTCACGCTGGTTTCTGATCACGACCGGGTTCGGGGCGCTGTTCATGGTCGCGGCCAAGCGCTACTCGGAGGCCGTGCAGATGGCGGGCGAGGCGGGCGCCACGCGCGCGTTGCTGACCGAATACACGACCGGATACCTGCGCTTCGTCTGGCAGCTGGCGGCCGGGGTCGCCGTCCTCGGGTACTGCCTGTGGGCCCTGGAGGAGGGCGGGACGCCCAGTGGTGTGCTGCCCTGGCGCCAGCTCTCCGTGGTCGCCTTCATCCTGGCCGTGCTGCGCTACGCCGTCTTCGCCGACCGCGGGACGGCCGGGGAACCCGAGGAGGTCGTCCTGCGCGACCGCGCCCTCGCCGTCATCGGGCTGGTGTGGCTCGCGATGTACGGGCTGGCGGTGGCCCACTGGTAGCGACTCGGCAGCGACCCGAAGGGGACCCCTCGGCTTCGCCGCCGCCGACGGCGGTCTCACCGTCAGTCACTACGGCCTCGGTCTCACCTCACGGACCGCCGACACCGTCCCCGGCGCGGGAACCGGCGTGGCGCTCGCCACTGTGCTGCGCTTTTGGGGTACACGCACAGGGGGCTTCCGTATGTTCCGCACCTAGGTCATCGAGGGCAGATTCAGATCATGGACTGGCTGAAGAAACTCCCCGTAGTCGGGCCGGCGGCGACCCGGCTGATGGCCACGCACGCGTGGCGGTCGTACGAGCGTCTGGACCGGGTGAAGTGGACGCGGCTCGCCGCCGCGATGACGTTCATCAGCTTTGTCGCGCTGTTCCCGCTGCTGACCGTGGCCGCGGCGGTCGCCGCCGCGACCCTCAGCAAGTCCCAGCAGGACGAACTGCAGGACAAGATCGCCGACCAGGTCCCCGGCATCTCCGACCAGCTCGACATCGACAACCTGGTCGCCAACGCGGGCACCATCGGCCTCATCGCCGGCGCCCTGCTGCTCTTCACCGGCATCGGCTGGGTCGGCAACATGCGCGAGTGCCTGCGCGCGGTGTGGGAGCTGCCCGACGACGAGGAGAACCCGGTCCTGCGCAAGGCCAAGGACGCGGGAGTCCTCCTCGGCCTGGGCGGCGCGCTTCTCGTCACGATTGCCGCGTCGACCGTCGGCTCCGCCATGGTCGGCTGGATCAGCGACGAGATCGGCATCGACCGCGAGGGCTGGGGCGCGGTGCTGCTGCGGACCGCCGCGCTCCTGATCGCCGTACTCGCCGATTTCCTGCTGCTGCTCTACGTCCTCACCCTGCTGCCCGGCGTCCAGCCGACGCGCCGCCGGCTGCTGGTGGCGGCGCTCATCGGCGCGGTCGGGTTCGAACTGCTGAAGCTGCTGCTCAGCGGCTATATGCAGGGCGTGGCGTCGAAGAGCATGTACGGCGCGTTCGGGGTGCCGATCGCCCTGCTGCTGTGGATCAACTTCACGTCGAAACTCGTCCTGTTCTGCGCCGCCTGGACGGCGACGCCGAGCAAGGAGGCCGAGCACGCCGAGCAGGCCGAGGACGTCAGCGGCGACGACGTACGAGATCCGGCAGCGGCCACCGGCGGTTGACCAGGAACGCGCCGGCCGCCAGGAGCACCAGCACGCCGCCGGTGATGGCCAGCGCTATGCCGATGCCGCCGGAGCTCTCCTCGACCGCGGCCGCCACCGGCTTGCCCGGGGCGGACGCGGAGGCGGAGGCGCCGCCCGCCTGGCCGTCGTCGTCGGCCCCCGGCTGGGCGCTCGCCTGGGCCGTGCCCTTCGGCGGGACCAGCTCGCCCACCGGCTCGACCTTGCCCGCGGCCTTGAAGCCCCAGTCGAAGAGCTTCGCGGTCTCCTTGTAGACCTCGTTGTGCTCGTCCTTCTCGGGGTTCATGACCGTGACGAGCAGCACCTTGCCGCCCCGCTCGGCGACGCCGGTGAAGGTGGCGCCGGCGTTGGTGGTGTTGCCGTTCTTGACGCCGGCGATGCCCTGGTAGACGTCGATGTCGGAGTCGCCGGACAGCAGCCGGTTGGTGTTCTGGATCTCGAAGGACCCGCGGACCTTCTTGCCCTTCTTGTTCTTCTTGGTCTCGCCCGGGAACTTCGCGGTGACCGTCGAGCAGTACTCGCGGAAATCTTTCTTCTGAAGTCCGGAGCGGGCGAACAGCGTCAGGTCGTACGCGCTCGACACCTGTCCCTCGGCGTCGTAGCCGTCCGGGCTGACCACATGCGTGTCGAGGGCCTGGAGCTCCTCGGCGTGCTCGTTCATCTGCTGGACGGTGTTCTTCACGCCGCCGTTCATCGCGGAGAGCACATGCACGGCGTCGTTGCCCGAGCGCAGGAAGACACCGAGCCACAGATCGCGGACGGTGTACGTCTCGTCCTCCTTTATCCCGACCATGCTGGAGCCGGCGCCGACGCCCGCGAGGTCGGAGGGGACCACCTTGTGCTTGGCCGTGCTCGGGAACTTCGGCAGGACGGTGTCGGCGAACAGCATCTTCAGGGTGCTCGCCGGGGCCAGCCGCCAGTGCGCGTTGTGCGCGGCGAGCACATCGCCGGACTCGGCGTCGGCCACGATCCACGACCGCGCGGTGATGTCCTTCGGCAGCACCGGCACCCCGGTCGCCAGATTGGCCTGCGTCCCCGCCTGCCCGAGCCGGGCGCCGCCCACGGTCGACATGTTCGCCGGGGGAGTGGCCGACGGGCTGGTCGAAGCCGACGCCGAACTCGAAGCCGACGCCGAACTCGAAGCCGAGGCCGAACTCGACGGGGCCGGAGCGGGGGCCGCGAAGGCGGGCGCTGCGGTCAGCGCGAAGGACGTCAGGGCGGCGGAAGTGACCAGCAGGGAGCCCCTGGCGGTCTTCTTGGGAGCGGGCACGAGCGGAAACGTACATGCCGAGCGCCGGGAAGTCTTGCCGCCCTCTCCACCCCGGCCGAGGAGCCGGGCACCGGGCGGAGATACTGGGCGTATGAAGCTCAGCCGCCCCGTCTCCTGGTTCCTGCTCGCCTTCGGGGTGTGGAGCTGGGTCATCTGGATCACTTTCGTCAAGAATCTCGTCAAGGACGGCAGCGGGCTCGCGTTCGACGACGCGGGCGACCCGACCGCGTACTTCTGGGTGCACCTGCTGCTCGCCGTCGTCTCCTTCGTATTGGGGACGGTCGTCGGGGGCATCGGGTTGCGCGGCGTACGCGCACTGCGCCGCACGTCATAACCAACCCCCGGCACCACCACCGAGAACAAGGGATACGCCTCCGTGGTCATCGTCTTCGCGCTGCTCGCCCTTGCCGTCCTGGTCACGGCCAACTGGTACGTGTGGCGGCGGCTGTTCCGCGACACGACCCGCGGGCCCGGCTGGGGCCGCCGGCTGGGCGCGGTGCTGATCGCCGGAGGCTGGGTGCTGGCCGTCGCCGCGCTCGTCGCCGAGCGCACGGGCGCGCCCTTCTGGCTCCAGCGCGTACTGGCCTGGCCGGGCTTCCTGTGGCTGGCCCTGTCGATCTACCTGCTGCTGGGCGTGGTGGCGGGTGAGGTCGTACGACCCCTGCTGCGCCGGTTCCTGGAACGGCGGGACGCGCGACGCGCGGGCGCGGCGCAGCCGGTACGGCAGCCCGCGCAGCCGGTGCCGAGCGTGCCGGAGCCGGTCCCGGCGGGAGCGGGGCAGAGCGAGTCGGCGACGGACTCACAGCAGGCAGCCCCGGCCCAGCTCGCCGCAACGACCTCCACAGAGCACGCTGCCTCCACAGAGCCCTCCGCCTCCGCAGAGTCGCCGAGCGCCGCCACCCCTGCCGCCCAGGCCTCCGGAGCGTCGCCGGGCGTGGCTGCCCCCTCCACCCCCGCCGAGTCCCTTCTCCGCGCCCCCTCCCGCCGTCTCTTCGTCTCCCGGGTCGTCGGCGGAGCCGCGGCCGCCGCCGCCCTCGGGACCGTCGGCTACGGCACGTACGGCGTGCTGCGCGGTCCGAAGGTCAAGCGGGTCACCGTGCCGCTGGCCAAGCTGCCGCGCGCGGCGCACGGTTACCGGATCGCCGTCGTCAGCGACATCCACCTCAGCCCGGTCCTCGGCCGCGGTTTCGCGCAGACCGTCGTCGACACGATCAACTCCACCCAGCCCGACCTGATCGCCGTCGTCGGCGACCTGGTCGACGGCAGTGTGAAGGACCTCGGCCCGGCGGCGGCGCCCCTCGCCCGACTCCGGGCACGGCACGGCTCGTTCTTCGTCACCGGAAACCACGAGTACTTCTCCGGCGCGGAGCAGTGGGTCGAGGAGGTACGGCGGCTCGGCCTGCGCCCGCTGGAGAACGACCGTACGGAGCTGTCGTACTTCGATCTCGCCGGTGTCAACGACATCGCGGGCGAGAGCGAGGGGCAGGGCCCGGACTTCGCCAGGGCGCTCGGCGACCGGGACACGGCACGCGCGTGCGTGCTCCTCGCTCACCAGCCGGTGCAGATCCATGACGCCGTCGAGCACGGCGTCGACCTCCAGCTCTCCGGCCACACCCACGGCGGCCAGCTCTGGCCCGGCAACTTCTTCGCGGAGGCCGCGAACCCGACCGTTGCGGGGCTGGAACGTTACGGCGACACCCAGCTCTACGTCAGCCGTGGCGCCGGCGCCTGGGGGCCGCCGACCCGGGTGGGTGCCCCGTCGGACATCACGGTGATCGAGCTGGCGTCGAAGCAGGCCTGACGTCGAAGCAGGACCGGCGTGGTTTCCGGGCGGACTCTGTGAGGGCCCTGTGAAACGAGGTGGTAACAGCTTGCGGCAATGACTTTCTCAACTCTCAAGATCCCTCTTCCCCCAGGTGAAACGCGTGTGGTTAGGTGAGCCGCGCCGCTAGGGGAGTGGCAGACGCACTGGGGCCGCAAGGGCCCGGGGAGGGCACCGATGCGATCGGTTCGCATACGGATTCTCGCGACGCTGCTGGTACTTGCAGCCGTGGGAGTGGGCGGCTGGCAGCTGATGCCGTCGCAGGAGGATCCGGACAAGACCATCAAGGTGGGTACGTCGGACGTCGTCACGTCCCTCGACCCGGCAGGCGCCTACGACGCCGGCTCCTGGGCCTTGTTCAGCAACGTCTTCCAGTCGCTGCTGACCTTCGAGGCGGGCGGCGCGAAGCCGGTGCCCGACGCGGCGGAGAGCTGCGAGTTCGAGGGCACGGACCTGATGACGTATCAGTGCAGACTGCGGGAGGGGCTCACCTTCCCGAGCGGGCGGACGATGACCGCCGAGGACGTGAAGTACTCCTTCGAGCGGGTCATGGAGATCAAGTCGGAGGTCGGCCCCTCCTCCCTGCTCGACACCCTCAAGTCGGTGTCGGCGAAGGGTCTGACCGTCACCTTCCGGCTGTCGAGCCCGGACGCCACGTTCCCGTTCAAGGTGGCGACCGGAGCCGGTTCGATCGTCGACCGCACCAAGTACCCGGCGAACGCACTGCGCACCGACGACGGCGTGGACGGCACCGGCCCGTACCAGCTGTCGGCGTATACGAAGGACTCCAAGGCGGTCCTCAGGCCCAACCCGGACTACAAGGGCGCGACCGAGGACACGGGGCGGCCCATCGAGCTGCGTTACTACAAGAACGCCGACGCCCTCAACAGCGCGTGGGCGAAGAAGCAGGTCGACGCGGCCACCCGGCAGCTGCCGCCGAAGACGCTCGCCGAGCTCAACCCGAGCGACCCGACCATGCGGGTCTCCGAGGCCGACAGCTCCGAGGTCCGCAACCTCTACCTCAACACCCGCGCCTCCGCGCCGCTGCACGACACCGCGGTCCGGCAGGCGATGGCCTGGCTGATCGACCGTGAGCGGCTGGCGGCCACGGTGTACGAGGGGACCGTCGACCCGCTGTACTCGCTGATCCCGACGGGTATCACCGGGCACAGCACGTCGTTCTTCGACGCCTACCCCAAGCAGAGCGTGGCGAAGGCCAGGGCGCTGCTGGAGGACGCCGGCGTGTCCGTGCCGGTCCGCTTCACCTACGGCTACGGCATCGGCCGCGCCTCCGCCGCCGCCGAGGCCAAGGAGATCAAGCGGCAGCTGGAGTCGAGCGGTCTGTTCAAGGTGACCGTCAGGGGCTACGAGTGGACCGACTTCCAGAAGCGCTGGGCCACCGGCAAGCTCGACGCGTACGCGGTCGGCTGGGTCGCCGACTATCCCGACCCGGACACCTACGGTGGCCCGCTCGTCGGCACCGACGGAACCATGAACACCGGGTACAGCAGCGGCGAGGTCGACCGACTGATTCAGGCCAGCCAGAAGTACGAGGACCGCGGCGACGCCACGGAGGACTTCCGGGCGATGCAGGACGTCGTCGCCCGAGATGTTCCGGTCATCCCGCTGTGGCAGGCCAAGGAGTACGTCGTGACCAGTGAGGATGTCGGCGGTGGCCAGTATCTGTCGGACGGTACGGGTGTCTTCCGCCTCTGGCGGCTCACCTGGATCTGACGCGATCTCGCGGCATGGACATTCGCCGGAGTGACGCGGGGTAGCAGCCCTACGCAGCACCATGTGACGGAGGTGTGCGTGGGATGAGGAGCAAACGTGTTGAGACGCAACTCCTTCCGGCTGCCCCGGCACCCGGCTTCCGTCGGACTGGCCCGGCGCCGGGTGCGGGACCATCTGGCCGACTGGGGGCACGGGGCCGATGATCCGGCGCTGGCCGACGCCGTACTGCTGGTGTCCGAGCTGGCGACCAACGTCGTACGCCACGGGCCCCTGCTGGAGCGCGAGTTCGAGGTCGCGGTGACCGCTCTCGCCGACGGCTCCTGTCTCATCGAGGTCTCCGACGAGGGACAGCTGGAGCCGCGCCTGAGGGTGGTGGGGGAGTGGGAGGAGGCGGGCCGCGGACTGCACCTGGTGGAGAACATCGCCGCCGCGTGGGGGGTGTGGAGCCGGGGCCGTCACGGCAAGACCGTCTGGGCGCTGATACTGGCGAACACCTGACCCGGGCACACGCCGACCCCGAGCACCAGGACCCACACCCACCCCGGCACCTGAGCCGCATCCGCAGCCCCACGCCGACACCGCCCTCTGCACAATGCCCGCGCCCCTCCGACTCCCCAGCAGCACCGCCGAGTTCACGCCCAGCGCCACCTCCCGAGCCGCGCCCACGGGGTCCGTCCGCGCCAGCCCGTGAGCCGCCCTGTGGTCTCCATCCGCGCCGATGTCCGTGCCGCGCCCTTGGTCTCCGCCCGCGCCGCATCCGCAGCCCTGCGCGCCAACTCCCGTGCCGAGGCTTGGTCTTCGTGGCCCCGACGCCCCGGCAGCGCCCGTGAGGCCGCGTCCGCGCAACCCCTGAGCCGCGCCTGTGGGGGATACGTCCGTGTCGACGAGGCCCGGCCGCGTCAGCGGTCCTTGCCGTTCGTGTCGACGCTCGCGCTCGCGTGTGTCGGCAGTATCACCGTCACCGTCAGCCCTTCGCCCGGTGCCGTCAGTACCGCCACGCGTCCGCCGTGTGCCTGGACGACTCCCTGCACGATCGCCATGCCGAGGCCGCTGCCCGCGCCGCCGCCGGCGCGGAAGAAGCGGTCGAAGATGCGGGCCGCGTCCTCCTTGCAGAGGCCGGGGCCCTTGTCCGCGACGGACAGCCGGACGAGTCCGTCGGCGCGTTCCACCCCGAGGCGTACCGGTACGTCGGGGGCCGTGTGGGTGCGTACGTTGGCCACCAGGTTGCCCAGGACCTGCCGCAGCCCCGATTCGTCGGCGTGCACCAGGAGCGTCCCGTCGGCGCCGACGGTGATCGGGCGCTCGGGCTGCTGTATGCGCAGGTCCTCGGCCGCGTCGCGGACCAGGCGGCTCAGGTCCACGTTCCGGAAGCGGAGGTCGGGCTGCTGGTCGAGGCGGGCGAGGGTGAGGAGTTCGTCCACGAGCCGCCCCATGCGGTCCGCCTCGGCCATGACCCGCGCCCAGGCCCGCTTGCGCTCGGCCTCCTCGCGCAGCATGCCCTTGTCGTAGAGCTGGAGATAGCCGCGTATCGCGGACAGCGGGGTGCGCAGCTCGTGCGAGGCGTCGGCGACGAACCGGCGCAGCTGGGCCGCGCTGCGCTCGCGCGTGCGGTACGCCGACTCCACCTGCTGGAGCATCGAGTTGAGGGAGACCCGCAGTTGCTCCACCTCCAGCGTGGCCTCCCGGCTGGACGGCACCCGACGGGTCAGATCCCCTTCGGCGATCGCCGAGGAGGTCTCCACCATGTCCTCCAGCGGCCGCATCCGGCGCCGCACGCTGAACATCGTCAGACAGGCCAGCAGCGCCAACAGCAGGGTTCCGATGGCGAGATCGAGTCGCAGCGCCTTGGCGATGCCCTTGTGGACGGCCTCGGTGGAGGTGGCGAGCAGGATGTACGTGCCGTCGGCGAGCACCGTCGCGGTCGCCCGGTAGGCGTCGCCGCGCACCCGGACGTCGTGCGGCTCGACGTCGCCGGCGAGTGCGCGCGGGTCGTCCACGGCCGCCGCGAGGTCCTTCTGGACGCCGCTCGGGGTGAAGCCGGCCAGCGCGACCGTCCCGCCGCGCTCGTCGACCGCGGTGAGGATCTGGTCGGGCCGCGCCTCCCCCTCGTCCGGGTCGTCCTGCTGAAGGAACCGCTCACGCACGATCGCCAGCTTGCTCAGCCCGTCGATCGTCTCCAGGGTGAGCTGCGAACTGCCCAGCGAGTTCCGGGTCTTGGTGAGTTCGGAGTCGATCTGGTCCAGCAGGTAGTACCGCATGCCCATCACGCTCACCGCGGTCGCCGCGACGATGCCGAGGAGCAGCAGCGCCACATTGGCCAGGGTGAGCTGGACGCGCAGCGAGTGGATGCCGCGCCTGCCGCCGAACCTCATGCCAGCCCGTATCCCACACCGCGCCGGGTGGTGATCACCGGCGGTCCCAGCGCGTCCAGCTTGCGCCGCAGATAGCTGATGTAGGTCTCCACGACGGTCGATTCGGCGGGGTTGTGCTCGTACTGCCAGACGTGCCGCAGGAGCTGCTCCTTGGGCACGATCCGCCCGCCGTTGCGCACCAGGAAGCGCAGCAGCGCGTACTCGGTGGGGGTGAGCTCCACGGAACGCCCCGCGCGGTGCACGCTGTACGTCGTCTCGTCCAGCTCCAGATCGCCGTACGTCAGCGGCGGTCGCTGCGGCAGCACGTCCGCGGGACGGGTGCGCCTGAGGACGGCCGTGATCCGGGCGACGACCTCGTCGATGTTGAACGGCTTGGTGATGTAGTCGTCGCCGAAGCCGAGGGCGCCGACGATCTCACCCGGCGCGTCGCGCGCGGTGACGAAGACCAGCGCCATCTCCGGCCGCTCGGCGCGCAGCTGCCTGCCCAGGGCGCGGCCGTCGCCGTCGGGCAGCATGACGTCGAGCAGCGCCACGTCGGGCCGGGTGCGCTCGATGAGCGCCCTGGCCTCGCGGAGGGTGCCCGCGGTCATCACCTCGAAGCGGTGGTAGCGCAGCGCGATGGCGAGGACGTCCGCGATGCTCTCCTCGTCCTCCACGATCAGCACGGTGCCTGGAGCCGTCGTCATGCCCCCAGTATCGGCGGGCCCACTGACAGTCGGGCGGGTTCCGTGCTTTGGAGTTCCTTGAGAGTCGGTCGTATCCGGTGTCCACGCCCGCGCGCCGCCGCCAATGCTGTTGCCCAGGACCTGGGGGACCAACCGACGACCGACTGGAGAGTGTTGAGCGTGGCGGCATTGGCACGGTGGTGCTATCGGCACCGGCTGGTGGTCCTGTTGCTGTGGGTGGGGGCCGTGTTCGGTCTGGGCTTCGCGGGTTCGGCCGCGGGCACGGACTACGCGAACGAGTTCTCCCTCCCCGACACGGACTCCAAGCGCGCGTACGACCTGATGGAGAAGGCCTTCCCGCAGAGCGCGGGCGACACCGACACCGTGGTGTGGAAGGTCGACGAGGGCTCCGTACGGGACGAGTCCGTACGGTCCCGGATCGAGCCGGCGCTGAAGGAGATCGGCGCGATGAAGGGGGTCGGTGAGGTCACCAACCCCTACGCCGCGAACGGCGCGGCCCAGGTCAGTGAGGACGGGCGGATCGCCTACGCCCAGGTCACCTTCGTGGAGCAGGCCAACGCCGTACCGAAGGAGCTCGTCGAGGACGTCGTCGACACCGCGCAGGCGGCCGAGCGCGACGGACTCCAGGTCGAGCTGGGCGGCCAGGCGATCACCCGGACCCAGGAGCCGCCGACCGGTCTGGCCGAGCTGGTCGGCATCGTCGCCGCGGCGGTCGTGCTCTTCCTGGCCTTCGGCTCGCTCTTCGCGATGCTGCTGCCCCTCGTGGTCGCGATCGCGGCCCTCAGCACCGGGCTGATGGCGACCTCGCTGCTCAGCCATGTCACGGACGTGCCCGAAGTCGCCCCGCTGCTCGGCTCGCTGATCGGCCTCGGCGTCGGCATCGACTACGCGCTGTTCATCGTGACCCGGCACCGGCGGGGCATCCTGCGCGGCATGAAGCCCGAGGAGTCGGCGGTCACCGCCCTGAACACCTCGGGGCGCGCGGTGCTGTTCGCGGGCGGCACGGTGTGCATCGCGCTCGCCGGAATGCTGGTGATGAACATGCGCTTCCTGGACGGCGTGGTCATCGCGACCTCGCTGACCGTCGTCCTGAGCGTCCTGGCCGCGGTCACCCTGCTGCCCGCGCTCCTCGGCTTCCTCGGCATGCGTGTCCTCAGCCGCCGCCAGCGGCGCAGGCTGGCCGCGACGGGACCGGAGCCGGAGCACACGAGCGGCCTTGCGGCGCGCTGGTCGGCGTACGTCGAGAAGCGGCCGCGCGCGGTCGCCGGGCTGGCCCTCGTGGTCATGGTGATCCTGGCGCTGCCCGTGCTGTCGATCCGGCTCGGCGCCACCGACCAGGGCAACCACCAGGAGTCCACGACCACCCGGCAGGCCTACGACCTGCTCGCCGAGGGTTTCGGTCCCGGCTTCAACGGCCCGCTCCAGGTGGTCGTCTCCGAAGGCGACGCCCAGGGTCTGGTCTCGCGTATCGAGTCCACCGAGGGCGTGGCGCAGGTGGCCGCCGTACCGCCCGCGAACGGCGTCACGCTGATCCAGGTCGTCCCGACCACCTCACCGCAGTCGGAGCAGACGGACCAGCTGATCGACCGGCTGCGCGACGACGTGATCCCCGCCTCGGGCGCCGAGGCCCATGTCGGCGGTGTCACCGCGGTCTTCAAGGACTTCGCGTCGGTGACGGGCGACCGGCTGCCCTACTTCATCGCGGCCATCATCACGCTCGGCTTCCTGCTGCTCCTGATCGCCTTCCGCTCGCTGGTGGTCCCGCTGACCGCCGCCCTGATGAACCTGATCGCGGCGGCCGCGTCCTTCGGTGTCCTGGTCGCGATCTTCCAGTGGGGCTGGGGCACGGAGCTCCTCGGCATCGGCAAGGAGGGCCCGATCACGGCGTTCCTGCCGGTCATCATGCTCTCGCTGCTGTTCGGCCTCTCGATGGACTACCAGGTGTTCCTGGTGAGCCGGATGCACGAGGAGTGGGTGCACACGCGTGACAACGCGCGCGCGGTGCGCGTCGGCCTCGCCGAGACCAGCCGCGTCATCAACTGTGCGGCCCTGATCATGATCTGCGTGTTCAGCGCCTTCATCCTCAGCGGTGACATGGAGGGCGCGATGGCGGGCATCGGCCTCGCCGCCGCGGTGGCCCTGGACGCGTTCATCCTGCGTACGGCCCTGGTGCCGGCCGCGATGCATCTGCTCGGCACGTCCAACTGGTGGCTGCCGGCCGGGCTGGAGAAGCGGCTGCCGCATCTCGCGGTGGAGCCGAGGGAGGAGGCCGTCGCCCAGGTCGCCGAGGCCGACGGCGGCCCCGCGTCGGCCGTGCACGGCTTCGTCCGGGACACCGACGGCGAGCCGGTCGCGGGCGCGGCGGTCACGTTGCTGACCAAGGGCGGTCGCCAGCTGGACCGGGTGGTGTCCCTGGCCGACGGTTCGTACATCGTCTCGGTCCCGGCCCCCGGCACGTATCTGCTCGCGGCCACGGCGTCCTCGTACGCCTCCCGCGCGGGGCATGTGGTGGTCGGCGAAGGCCCCTTGGTGCACGACGTCGAGCTGGCCGAGGGCGAGGTCGACGCCGTCAATTGAGGTGACTAGGGCTTCCTGCCGGGGTCCGGCATCATCCTCGTCATCCCCGGCAGGAAGTCCGTGAACAGCTCGTGCACCTCCCGCACGAGCGGCCGCAGCACCCGGAACCGGGCGAGCGCGACACCGCGCGCGGTGAGCCGGGCCCCGCGCTCGGCGAGCCGGTAGCTCCGCTCGCGCCCCTCGGTCCGGTCGAAGATCCAATAGAGCACGAGCCCCATCTGCGAGAGCCACATCAGCTCGGGCAGAACGTCCCGCAGATCATCCGGCACCTTGGTCCTCGTACCGGCCAGCACCGCGCGGTGCACGCTGATCGCCTCCACGCGCGCGTGCTCCGACTCGGGGGAGAAGGGGCTGAGCGGGCTGTCCGGGTCGGCGGCGTTCTTGAAGAACTGCACCGCGAACTCGTGGTACGGCGTGGCGATGTCCAGCCAGGTCCGCAGCACACCCGCGAGCCGCGCCTCCAGGTCGGTCTCCCGCTCCAGGACCTCCCGGACCGCCGTCTGGTGCTCGGCGGCGATCCGGTCGTAGAAGCCCTGGATCAGGTGCTCCTTGCCCTCGAAGTAGTAGTACGCGTTCCCGACGGAGACCCCGGCCTCCTTGGCGATGGCCCGCATCGTCGTCTTGTCGTAACCGCGCTCCTGGAACAGCCGCATGGCCGTCTCCAGGATCAGAGCGCGGGTCTGCTCGGACTTGGTGGGCTCGGTTCTGGTGGGCGTACCGCCCTTTTCGGTGTTCGCGGGCACGGCGAAGAGCCTAGTCAGTGGCGCGGGCACCGCTGTCACGGCGTCGGCGTCCTGATCGCGTCCGGCACGTGGGTGTGCCTATGGCCGGCGCCCGAGTTCCGGACGCTTGCTGTAGTCCGTGAAGCCGAGGATGTTGCCCCAGGGGTCGGAGATCTCGACGGTCCAGCCGGTGGCCGCGGAGAAGGGCTCGTCGAGCAGTGCGATGCCCGCCGTGCGCAACTCCCGTGCCGCCACGCGCGCGTCCGGCACTTCGAGCCACACGCGCGGGGAGGGCCAGGCCGACGGCCGGTGCCCGAACCCGCCCTCCCGCAGCAGCTCCTCCTGCCGCAGCAGGATTCCTGGTGTCTCGCCGCCGACCTTCAGCAGCGCGATCCCGGCCTCGTCCAGCCGGAACGCCACCGCGAACCCGGCGCGTTCGTAGAAGCCGACGGCCTCGCCGAGGTCTCCCACGGGCAGCAGGACGTTGTCGAATCCGAGCAGTTCGTACGACTGTTCATCTGACATGCCATCAGATTAGGTGTGGAGACGGTGGTTGCGGGGTGGCGTTTCCGCGGGGTCACTCATTGGGCCGAGAAGGGGCGGCTTCCGTCGGTACGCTGAGCCGTCGTCAGTGCCGTGGGGCGGAGGGGGCGGGAATGGTTCCGGGAACAGAGGCCTTCCACGACGAAGTACGAGCGGCCTTCGCGGACGTCGCCGGGAGACTGGGCCTCGACGGCCCCGGAGAGGGGGAGCGGGACCGGCATCTCGCCGTCGCGACCTACACGGGCTCCGGCGTGCGCTATCAGGTCGTCCTCGGGCTGTGGGACGGCGACGTCGAGATACACGCCTGCCGCGACACAGGTCTGACCGAGTGCAAGGTCGGCATCGGGAAACTGGCGGTCGCCGCGGGGGTGGCCGGGGGCCGGGTGTCGTTCGGTGCGCGGAGCCTGCGGCAGCTTCGGAAGTCACTGGCGGAGCAGGTGCGTTGTCTGGAGCTGGTGCATCCGCTGGTGTCGGGAGAGCCGGGGCCGGCCGTGGAGTTGATGCGGGCGGCGGGGGCGCGGGAGTGGCGCAGGCCTGCGGTGCGGTGAGGCGGCCGGGCGGGCGGTGAGGCCTGCGGTGCGGCCGGCCGGACGGTGGCGCCGGGGAGGACCGGGGGCGGGGAGGACTGAGGCCGCGGCCGGGTCGGCATCCGGGGCCGGTTCGGGAACCGGGTCCGGGGGGCGTTGTCAGTGGTGGATCGTACTGTCGACGGCATGGGAATCGCGACGTTCGTCGACGAGACGACAAGCGGTGGCCGCAGTGACGGCTGGGGGCTGGAGATCGCCGAGGAGCGGCTCAGCGTGCGGGAGCTGATCCGGCGCCGGGTCTTCCAGGAGGTCGCCGAGTACAACTCCCGCACGCCCGAGGTCTTCCAGGGGCTGGTCCAGCCGGACGACACTGAGCGGGTTCTCAACGGCTACGCCCTGCGCACGCCCCGGCGGATGGACCCCGAGAAGCAGACGGCGCTGGCCCTGAAGGCGTTCGCGGGGGAACGGCTTCCTGGTGCTGGTCGGGGACCGGCAGATGACCGAGCTCGACGAGGAGATCGAGCTGGGGCCCGGGACCGAGGTCACGTTCCTGAAGCTCGTTGCACTGGTGGGGGGATGACGACGGGGCACGTCCAGCGGTTCAAGGACCTGATCCGGGCCGACACGGAGATCACGGACCCGACGACCCTGAGCCGGCTGTGGAACGGCGGCCGGATTCACGCGTCCACGCCGTCCCTGACCAGCTCCAGTGCCACGGCGGCGCGCGGGTCCGCGAGTTCGGCGGCGAGGCGTCCGGTGCGTCCGGCGTCGGCGGTCACCGAGGCGGGCGTGGGCGGGAGACGGAGCAGCAGGGTGCGGCGGAGGTGGGTGGGAGGGTGCGTGGCGTCGACACTGTGGCCGCGGCGGGCGCTGACGCGACGGCGGCGTTCGTGCTCGGACTCCGGGACTGAGCGCAGATGGGTGGCGAGCGCCTCCCACAGCCCCTCGGCGTCCTGCGCGCTCACCCGCGCCGAGCCGCGCATCCGCCGGGCGTTGACCTCTCGGTACAGCGTCGTCTCGATGGACTCCGCGACCAGGAGCTGGTCCATCAGTCCGGCCGCGGCCTCGGAGGAACCGACCCGGGCCGCCGCCGCGTCGGCGAGATACTCGCTGCGCTGGGAGGCCCGCGTGGTCAGGAGGTCGAGCAGCAGCACCACACCGGTGATCAGCCAACGGGGGACGAAGTAGAACAGGTTGACGACGTACTCCGCCCCGGACGGCCGCTCGATCGGGGACAGGTAGTAGTGCCACGTGGTCAGCGACCCGTAGGCCGTGCCCACGACCATGCCGTGCCGGGTGTCGCCGTGGGTGAAGTGGCCGAACTCGTGGCCCAGGAGGGCGATCCGCTCCTGCGGGGACAGCACCTCCCACAAGGGCAGCCCCAGCGTGAGCACCCGACGGCGGACGCCGAGATGCGTGACGCTCGCGTTGGGCTGCCCGTCGAGGACGATGACGTCCACGCCACGGGTGCCGAGGGCTACCGCGACCTCGTCGACCAGGGCGTACAGCTCGGGTGCGGCGGTCCTGGACACGGTGTGCGCGCCCGCGGGCAGCCGGTTCAGTCGCGGGCGGAGCGTCACCGCCACACCCAGCAGGAACAGCCCGGCCACCATGCCGAAGCCGCCCCAGCCGCCGATCACGAACCACAGCCCGCCCGCGAACAGGGCCAGGGTCACCCCGTGCACCAGCAGCGCGACGGTGTACGCCAGCACACCGGCCGCCGACCGTCCAGGACGCTCGCGCTCCGGGCGTCCGGCCGCGCCGGCCAGGTCCTCCAGCAGCCGTTCGCCGTACCGCTGGGCCATCCGGCGCCGCCGCCGCTCCAGCCTGCCCTGCTTCCGCCGGTCCGGCCCCTGCGGATCCACGTTCCAGTCACAGGCCGCGCACCACACGGTGAACCGGCGGTCCCCACGGATCTCCACCCCGCACTGCGGGCACGGCTGGACGACCTGCTCCTCGACGGCACGCATCGGCGCACCCTCCCCCTCCTGGCAGCCCCTCCCCAGAGGCTGCTGTGTACATGGCGGGGGCAGTTGATCACAGCCGCACGGGCCCGGCCAACCCCGTAGGCCGCCTGCGCCCCGGCGTCACTTGCCGCAGCCACCCACCCGCCGAGTACTCACGACGATGTCGTCGAGCCGGATGTCGTACGACGACGGGTCCGGGTCGGCCTGGTACAGCTGCCAGCCGAGCTTCAGCTTCTCGAAGTCCGGGAACACGAAGTCGTCGCCCGTACCCCCGTGTTCCTTCGTGGACACGGTCAGGTCGGTCTGCTCGACCCGGTCGAAATAGACGGTCACGCGGTTGTCCGTGGCGTCCAGATGGAACTCGACGCACTGCCAGGTGCCGGCGACGGCTGGTGCGGAGGTCTTCCACGAGGTCCAGTCGCCGGTGGGCCCGAGATCGGAGCCGACGCCCCAGAAGTTGCCGTGGTCGGTGGGGGCGTACTGGCCGCCGAGGGGGCGGACGAGGGTGGGCGAGTCGGACCCGGAGGCCTCGGCGATCGTCCAGTGCGCCCAGTCGGGAGCGATGGGGAACGCGTCGACCCGCAACCGCATGCGCGCCCAGAAGCTGTTGCCGGGTGGCGCGAGCTGGTCGAACACGAGGAAGGCCCGTCCGTTGCCGTCGGTGTGGACCCGGAGCTCACGCCCCTGACCACCGGAACCGGCCACGACACTCAACGATCCGCCGGCCGTGTCGGCGGTCCACCCGCGCCCTGAGGTGACCGGTCCGAGGGGGAGCCGGTCGAAGGTCTCGCGGGCGAGCGTCCGGTTGTGCGGGTGCGGGGTCGCGGAGGCGGAAACGGGGGGTATCGCGAGCAGTACCGCCGCCGCGGCGGAGAGAGCAGCTGCGGTTTTCCTCAGGAGCGCCATGAGGAGCAGTCTGCAACAACAGCCTCACAACTCACGGAAACCACTGCGGAGTTGACTGGTGAACGCCCTTCCCCGTCCTGATCGAGTTCCGGCCCGCCCTCGGCTCCACTTGACACCGCGCTCCATACTGAACAGCGCTCAGGGGAGTTTGGGGAGGAGCGGGCTTCGTGCGACGGGTGCTGTCGGTGCACTTCGTGCCGTGCGCGCTGTTCGTCGCGGGGGTGCTCGCGCTGGTACGGACGGGGAGCTTCTCAGGGCGGAGCGACTGGGGTGCCGTATGGCCGGAGCGGCCGGCGGACATGTTCGAGGTGTCGGCGACGGTCGGCGTCTGTGCGTCTCTTCTCGGCTTACTGCTGCGACCGTTCCAGGTGCGGGCGGTTCGAGTACTGGAGGGTTACTGGGACAGATGGCCGGTCACAGCCGGTCTTGCGGGAGCCTTGGCTCGAATACAGCGCGCGCGCTGGCACGGACTGCGGAAGAAAGCCGACAGGACCGGTGGTGGGGACACGGCCTGTCGGGTGAGGGCCGACGCCCGCCGCCGCCTGGCGGCCCGCCCACCCGCAGAGATTCAACTCCCCACAGCGCTCGGCAACGCCCTACGCGCGGGCGAGTTGACCGCAGGTGAACGCTACGGCCTGACGACACTGACCTCGTGGCCGCGCCTCTACCTTCAGGTTTCCGACCGTATGGCGGAGATCCTCCGTTCCACGCGCGACGTGCTCGACACGGCTGTGAACCTCTGCTGGGCGTTCCTCGCTCTGACCACGTCGGGCGCCACGGCCTTGTACGACGAACCGTTCGTCTGGTGGTGGTGTGGTGTCGGCATCGCCCTTGCAGCGGTGGCGTACAAGGGCGCGGTGACGGCAGCACAGGCATACTCCGGCCTGATGCATGTCGCCTACGATCTGCACCGCTTCGATCTGCTCGAGGCACTCCACCTGCCGCTTCCGCCGGACTCCGACGTCGAGGAAGCGACCTTCCGCCGGCTCTCCGGACTGTTCGCGGACATGGGGCCTTTCGAGCTGTCGTACGAGCACAGGACGACAGACCGGGGCCGGGTTGCGGACGATGGCGACGAACTCGGCTGAAGCTCAGTGGGTGGTCGGTGCTGGTGGTGTCCACCAGGGCTGCAGCTTGGGGACCCACTGGTCCACGTCTTCCGGCTTGGGGCAGTGGGCGAGGAGCCACTCGGGCCAGCCGTCGAAGCGGCATGGCCGGTCTTCTGACGAGTGGCGCTGCAGGGCGACTCGTTTGTGCCGCGCCGGACGGTCGTACTTTGTGTTCAGGTACTTCTTCAAGGTCTCGCCGTTGTCCTGGGCCGCCTTATCGTAGGCCTCCTGAACGGTGGGCCGGCGGGCGTTCTTCGGGACGTCGGTCTGCCCGCCGGCTTGCCACGGCAGATCTGTATCGCAGTCGGGGCAGGGCATTCCAGGGGGTGTCAGGCCGGGAAGTACGGCATCTGCGCCAAGTGCAGCATGCTTCCTCCGGATGGGCTCGGTGAAGGTCAGGGCTTCTTGCGGACTATCCAGATTCCGTCGGCGATGGTGCCGATGAACACGATGGCGGCGGCTGTCCAACGAGCCGGTGCTTCTTCGCCGCCGTCGGGCGGCACTAGCGACGCGGCGACACCCGCTCCGAGAAGCAGGGTGCCGACGTTGTAGGTATGAACCGCAGGGGTCAGGCGCGAGCGCCAGATGCGCCTGGCATCGGTGTACTCCTCGCGCATGCGCTTCTCTGTCGCGGTCGCTTTGGGCAGACCGTCGTAGTGATCCTTGACCTCCGAGTAGGTGAACAGATACACGCGCGCGTTGTATGCGAGTTGCATGCTGAAGATCAGCGTCATAGCCGTAATGACCAAGAGGATGAGCGTCGCCCCCGGCCAGCGGAAGGCGGTGTCAGCACCGGCGACCACTCCGGCGAGGGACAGCGCCGCAGCAGTGAGCAGGGGCGCGGCCACGAAGTGCGCTTCTTTCGAGGCTCCGCCGTAGCCGAGTTGAGGGGCGCGGTCGCCCTCGTCTGACGATCTCGACCCTTCCTCGGTCACGCTTCCCTCACTGTCCCGTGGCCGACACCGGCTCTCGGCTCGCAGTGTGACGCGGGAAGGCCTGCTTCAGTAGTAGGCAAATCACGCCAAAAACACCAGAGGGCCCCGTTCCCGAAGTGACGGAAACAGGGCCCTGAGGCAGGACTTCGAAGCTCAGAACCGCCGCGTGATCAGCGCCTTCTTCACCTCGGCGATCGCCTTCGTGACCTCGATGCCACGGGGGCACGCGTCCGTGCAGTTGAAGGTGGTGCGGCAGCGCCACACGCCGTCGCGGTCGTTGAGGATCTCCAGGCGCTGTTCGCCCGCCTCGTCACGGCTGTCGAAGATGAAGCGGTGGGCGTTCACGATCGCGGCCGGGCCGAAGTACTGGCCGTCGTTCCAGAAGACCGGGCAGGAGGAGGTGCAGGCCGCGCAGAGGATGCACTTCGTCGTGTCGTCGAAGCGCTCGCGGTCCTCCGCGGTCTGGAGGCGCTCGCGCGTCGGCTCGTTCGTGTCCTTCGTGATGAGGAAGGGCATGACGTCGCGGTACGCCTGGAAGAACGGCTCCATGTCGACGACCAGGTCCTTCAGGACCGTCAGGCCCTTGATGGGCTCGACCGTGATCGGCTTCTCGGGGTTGATGTCCTTGATGAGGGTCTTGCAGGCAAGACGGTTCTTGCCGTTGATCCGCATCGCGTCCGAGCCGCAGATGCCGTGGGCGCAGGAGCGGCGGAAGGTCAGGGTGCCGTCCAGGTCCCACTTGATCTTGTGGAGGCCGTCGAGGACGCGCTCCTTGGGGTCGATCTCCAGCTGGAAGTCTTCCCAGGTCGCCTCGGCCGAGATCTCCGGGTTGAAGCGGCGGACTCGGAACGTGACCGTGATGTACGGAGAGGCCGCGGACTCCGCCTCGACCTTGTCCAGAACAGGGGTTGCCATCAGTACTTACGCTCCATCGGCTGGTAGCGGGTCTGGACGACCGGCTTGTAGTCGAGACGGATGGACTCGGTGCCGTCGTCGCCGACCTCGCGGTACGCCATGGTGTGGCGCATGAAGTTGACGTCGTCGCGGTTCGGGTAGTCCTCGCGGTAGTGACCGCCGCGGGACTCCTTGCGGGCGAGCGCGGAGACCGCCATGACCTCGGCGAGGTCCAGGAGGTTGCCGAGCTCGATCGCCTCCAGCAGGTCCGTGTTGAAGCGACGGCCCTTGTCCTGGATCGCGACGTTCTTGTAGCGCTCGCGCAGCTCCGCGATCTTCTCGACCGCCGTCTTGATCGTCTGCTCGGTGCGGAACACCATGACGTTGGCGTCCATGGTCTCCTGCAGCTCCTTGCGGAGCACGGAAACCCGCTCGGTGCCCGTCGAGTTGCGCAGTCGCTCGACCTGCTCGACCACGAACTCCGCCGGGTTCTCCGGCAGTTCGACGAAGTCGGCCGTGTGGCTGTACTCGGCGGCGGCGATGCCCGCACGACGGCCGAACACGTTGATGTCCAGCAGCGAGTTCGTGCCCAGACGGTTCGCGCCGTGCACCGACACACACGCGACCTCGCCGGCCGCGTACAGACCGGGGACGACCGTCGTGTTGTCGCTCAGGACCTCACCCTCGACGTTCGTCGGGATGCCGCCCATCGCGTAGTGCGCGGTGGGCTGGATCGGGATCGGGTCCGTGTACGGCTCGATGCCGAGGTAGGTGCGGGCGAACTCGGTGATGTCCGGGAGCTTCGCGTCCAGCTGCTCCGGCGGGAGGTGCGTGAGGTCGAGGTAGACGTGGTCGCCCTCGGGGCCACAGCCGCGGCCCTCACGGATCTCCGTGTAGATCGACCGCGAGACGACGTCACGGGACGCGAGGTCCTTCATGACCGGCGCGTACTTCTCCATGAAGCGCTCGCCGTCCTTGTTGCGGAGGATGCCGCCCTCACCACGGGCGCCCTCCGTCAGCAGGATGCCCATGCGCCAGATGCCGGTCGGGTGGAACTGGAAGAACTCCATGTCCTCCAGCGGCAGACCGCGCCGGTACACGGCGGCCTGGCCGTCGCCCGTCAGCGTGTGCGCGTTCGACGTCACCTTGAAGAACTTGCCGGTGCCGCCCGAGGCGTAGATGACCGCCTTCGCCTGGAAGACGTGGATCTCGCCGGTCGCGAGCTCGTACGCCACCACACCGGCCGACTTCTTGACGCCGTCGACCTCGGTGATCAGCTGGTCGAGGACGTAGAACTCGTTGAAGAACTCCACGCCCTCCTTCACGCAGTTCTGGTACAGCGTCTGGAGGATCATGTGGCCGGTACGGTCGGCCGCGTAGCAGGACCGGCGGACCGGGGCCTCACCGTGGTTGCGGGAGTGACCGCCGAAGCGGCGCTGGTCGATCGTCCCGTCGGGCGTCCGGTTGAACGGCAAGCCCATCTTCTCCAGGTCGAGGACGGCGTCGATGGCTTCCTTCGCCAGGATCTCGGCGGCGTCCTGGTCGACCAGGTAGTCACCGCCCTTGACCGTGTCGAAGGTGTGCCACTCCCAGTTGTCCTCCTCCACGTTGGCCAGCGCTGCGGCCATGCCGCCCTGCGCGGCGCCCGTGTGGGAGCGGGTGGGGTAGAGCTTCGTGAGCACGGCGGTACGGCTGCGCTTCGTCGACTCGATCGCGGCGCGCATGCCGGCGCCGCCCGCGCCGACGATGACGGTGTCGTACTTGTGGATCTTCATCAGGAATTCCTCAGCCCCGTGCCTAGCGGATGTTCGGGTCGAAGGTGAAGATCACCAGCGTGCCCAGCAGGATGGTGAACACCGTGGCGGTGTAGAGCAGGCCCTTCAGCCACAGCCGGGTGTTCGCGCGCTCCGCGTAGTCGTTGATGACCGTGCGCAGGCCGTTGGCGCCGTGCAGCATCGCGAGCCACAGCATCAGCAGGTCCCAGACCTGCCAGAACGGGGACGCCCAGCGGCCGGCCACGAAGGCGAAGCCGATCTTCGACACACCGCCGTCCAGCACCAGCTGGATCAGCAGGTGGCCGAGGACCAGGACGACCAGCACGATGCCGGACAGCCGCATGAACAGCCACGCGGCCATCTCGAAGTTGCCGCGGGTCGAGCGCGGGGTCTTCTTGGTGCGCTTGCGCGGGGCCTCGATGAGGGGGGCCGGGTTGTCGACGCTGTAGAGGGACTCGCCCTCGACGGGGCCGACGCCCGAGACGTCAGCGGTCTTCTCAGTAGTAGACATGTGCGTCAGCTCCCGAACAGTTCACGAGCGGCGTGGCCGAGGACGGGGTAGATCGCCCCGATCATCAGCACGACCCACAGGCCGACGACCGACCAGAGCATCTGCTTCTGGTAGCGCGGGCCCTTCGACCAGAAGTCGACGGCGATGACGCGCAGGCCGTTCAGTGCGTGGAAGAGGATGGCGGCGACGAGGCCGTACTCCAGGCACGCGACGAGCGGGGTCTTGTACGTGGCTACGACCCTGTCGTAGTCCTCGGGGGAGACACGGACGAGAGCGGTGTCCAGCACGTGAACGAACAGGAAGAAGAAGATGAGGACGCCGGTGACTCGGTGAGCCACCCAGGACCACATTCCTTCCCGGCCGCGGTACAGCGTTCCAGCCGGCACGGAAGTCCCTCCGGGAGCGGGGATTGGGGCCGCCGGCTTGTGCTGTCGGTCTGGCCCGGCCGGGTACGGTCCTCCGGCCCCCAGCATCGTAGCGACGTGTTGTCGGGATGCTTACAGCGGCCCAACCGATGTGATCAAAGTTGCACGGGCGGGCCACCGGGATGGGTGAGCCGTTCCAGCAGGCGGCCCTTTGCCAGGCGCCGCAACTCCTCCGCCGCCACCACCCGCTCCTCCTCCGGATCGTTTGTCAATCGTGACCGGATTCCGGCCAGTACGTGGTCCAGGGCCTCGCCCGCGGACAGTCCGTCCAGGCAGATGACGAACGAGTGGCCGAACTTGGCCTCGTATGCGGCATGTGCGGCGTCCAGGGCCATATGGGCCGCCCCGTACGTACCGTCCGGCAATGACGGCAACGTCTCTCCCGCCAATGCCTCCGACAAGTCCCCCGGGGACAGGTCGTACGCCGCCTCGTCCGACGCGGCCTGCAGGGAGTCCAGGTCCGGGTAGGGGCGGTGGTCCGCCACCCGGCGGGCCCAGCGGAGGCTGCGGAGGCAGGTGAGGAGGAGGTGGTGGACGTCTTCTGGGGACGCGGTGTTGAAGGCGTCCAGCAGGTTCGGCGACCGTGGGGTGCGGGTCTGCTCGGGCAGGGCCGGTATGGCGACTCGGCCGGGAAGGTGTGTGGGCGTCACGTGTGTTTCGGCAGGGGAAGCTGTGTGAGGTGTTGCGTCACGTTATCGAGAGTGGGCGTGACGTGTCCGACCATTGCCCGAATTTCACTCGAACGGCAGAGTTTCGGAACGCCTGGTGGACACTTCCGGCCACCCGTCATGCCTAGGTTGGGGTCGTGAGCCAGCACAGGCGCCGGCCGTCGGCGCGCAAGGCACGGCAGGTGAGGACCCGGGTGCTCGTCGTCACGGCGCTGGCCGTGACGGTCGGGGCCGGGGTCGGGCTCGGGCTGTGGGCCTCCGGCGACGGGGGCGACGACAGCGGGCCGACGGGATCGGCGGTACGCCAGCCCTCCGCCGGCCGGTCCAGCAGCGAGCCCGGTGCCTCACCACAGAAGGGCACACCGACGCCCACTCCCACCCGGACCTACCCCCTCTCACAGACCCCGCGCACCATTCCCGCCGTACAGGCGCACACCCCGGAGCGCGGACCCGGCTGGCGGCCGAGGAGCGGGGCGCGGGTCGTCGTGAACGACACCGAACTGGCCGACGAGGGGCGGCTGGTCGCGGGGGAGCTGGGGCTGACGTACGCGGGGGTGAAGGCGGACGGCAGGGACGGGGATCTGCGGCTGACCCTCGGTGCGGAGACGAAGGGCGACCCGGAGGCGTACACCATGACCGTGCGCGGTGGGCGGGTCACCGTCAGCGGGGCCGCCGACTCCGGTGTCTTCTACGGGACCCGCACCCTCAAGCAGGCCGTGCACGGCGGGGGTACGGCGCCGGAAGGTGTCGTACGGGACGCGCCCGCCAAGCCGGTGCGCGGGTTCCTCCTCGACACCGCTCGCAAGCACTTCAGTGCGGGCTGGATCGAGGAGCGGGTGCGGGAGCTGGGGGATCTGAAGTTCAACCAGCTGCAGTTGCACTTCTCCGACGACCAGGCGTTCCGGATCGAGTCCGACTCGCATCCCGAGATCGTGGCCCCGCAGCATCTGACCAAGGCCGAGGTCAGGAAGATCCTCAAGGTCGCGGCCGAGCGGCACATCACCGTCGTACCGGAGATCGATTCGCCCGGGCATCTGGGGGCCGTGCTGGCCGCGCATCCCGAGCTGCAGCTGAGGAACATGTCCGGGGTCCCCGTTCGCGGGGCGATCGACATCTCCAAGGACGCGTCCGCGCAGATCGTCGACGATCTGCTGAACGAGTACGCCGGACTCTTCCCCGGCGGGCCCTGGCACCTCGGTGGTGACGAATACCGGGCGCTGATGGTGAGCAGCAACCCCGAGGCCTCGTACCCGCAGCTGGCCGCGGCCGCGAAGGAGGCCTACGGCGCGGGCGGGACCGTCGCCGATCTCACCACCGGGTGGCTCAACGACCGCGCCGCCACCGTCCGCGCGCACGACCGGACCCCGCGGGCCTGGAACGACGGCTTCTTCGCGGACACGTCCGTGCGGCCCGACGCCGACATCCAGGTCACCTACTGGACGGGCAAGGAGATCGGGGCGCGGCAGCCGGTGGCGTATCTGAGTGCGGGGCGCGAGGTGATCAACTACAACGACGAGTTCCTGTACTACGTCCTCGGGCAGCCCAACAACTTCGTCTATCCGACGGGGGAACGGATCTACGCACTGTGGACGCCACGGGTGCTGCGCGGCACGACCGCGGTCCCGGCGAGGTACGACGACCAGATCCTCGGCGGGGCCTTCGCGGTCTGGTGCGACCTCGCCGGTTCCCAGACCCAGGAGCAGGTCGCGGCCGGGGTGCGGATGCCGCTCAGGGCGACGGCCCAGAAGCTGTGGGACGCGGACCGGCCTCCGCTGTCCTGGACGGACTTCAAGGCACTGGCGGACCGGCTGGGCTGAGGGTGACGAGTGGACGTACGGGGTCGGTGAACCGTATGTTCCGCTAGCCGCGCGTGAGGCTCTGGGGAGGGCCGGGCGCGGCGTTCTCGTCAGTTCCGTATTCGGGGGGCAGCCTCACCATGATCGAAAATCCGCACGCCCGGTTCGACGCCGCACCGACCGCCTGGCTGCGGTCGCCGATCGGGCTCGGGTGGGCCGCCGTCGCCGGGCTCGGCGCGGTCATCGCGACCGACCTGTTCGCGGTCTACGCCGATGTCGTCATGTACGACGTCACCGGCGACCTCGCGGGTGGCGGCCACGGCGCCGCCCTCATCGGGCGGGCCGACCGGGCGGACCGGCTCTTCGCCGTCGCCGGCGTCGTCCAGACGGTCGCGCTGCTCACGGCCGCCGTCCTGTTCCTGTGCTGGTTCCACCGGGTGCGGGTCAACGCCGAGGTGTTCGACCCGTTCGGCCACAGCAAGAAGCGGGGCTGGGCGGTCTGGGGCTGGCTCGTGCCGATCGTCAACCTCTGGTTCCCGCGCCGGATCACGCTGGACATATGGGCCGCCAGCACCCCCTGGGGCGCGGTGCGGTCGCAGGGGCTGGTCAACACCTGGTGGGCGTTCTGGATCATCTCGCTGCTCTCCGGCCGGGCCGCCCAGACCGCCTACCGCCGGGCCGAGACCGCGCCGGAGATCCAGGACGCGGCGGGGCAGATGCTGTTCTCCGACGCCGTCGACATCGTGGCCGCCGCGCTCGCCGTCGCGGTCGTGCTGCGGCTGACGCGGATGCAGAACGAGAAGGCGCACCAGGGAGCAGCCCCCGTACCCGCCTGACGTACCCGCCCGATAGACCCGCCCGATATACCCGCCCGATATGCCCGCCTGACGTACCGGATTGTCCGATCCGGCTGCGAACTGCCGTACGGCTGTGGTGTATTCGGCCCCGAGCCGCAGCCGAGACGCCGGGGGGAGCCGGAAATGGGCTACTGGGGGTATTACGTCGTGGGCCGCAGTGCGCGGCCGCTCGCGGAGCTGGACGCGCTGGCCGGGGCCGAGGGGCTGAGCCTCAGCATGGAGGCGCCCGGCGGATGGCAGGTGTGGGAGTACCCGAGCGGGGACGGGGACGTCGGGTCGATGAACGCGCTGGCCCGGGAGACCGGGGCGCCCGCGCTGTTCGGGTACGTCATGGACAGCGACTGTGTGGTCGTGGAGGCGGCCGGGCCGGAGAGCGGGGCCTGGACGACCTGTTTGGCGCGGGCCGCGATGGCCAAGTACCTCGGCGCCGACGACGAGGGCCCCACGCTGGAGGACTACTTCCTGGAACCGCGGGACGCCGCCGAGCGGGCCGCCGCCTGGGCCGAGGAGGCCGGGCACGTGGTCGAGGCGGACGTCCTGCTGGACGTACTGACCGCCGAGGCCGACCCTTTGGCCGAAAACCTCTTCTTCCGGCTGCTCGACCGGCTCGCTGTGGTGCCTCTGTGACACTCCGGCCCCGTCGCACGCAGTAAGGGGAAGTGCGGGCTCCGTAAGGGAAGACCGCAGGCGAGGGAGGCGTGGATGAGTCTGGTGGAGCTGATCGCTCAGGCCGACGAACGCGGACTGGCCGCCAGCGGGTTGGCTTGTTTGGATCGGTGCGTGCCGCTGCTGGGCGGTGACGACGAACTGCTGCGGCCGCTGTGGGCGAGCCTCGCCGACACCGGCGACTGGGCGGCAGGCCTGGAGGCAGCGCGCGGCAAGCTCGGGGGCGGGGAGGACCCGGCCGAGGACGAGGCCGCCGTGCTGGCCCGCCGCATGCTCGACGCCGCGCCCGCCGTGCCCGACGCCGGAGAGGTGCGGGTCTGGGCCGACGCCTGCTCCGTCGCCTCCCTCCAGATCCACCGCATCCTCGACCCCGCCGTGGGCGACACCGCGGTCGACGGCTGCCGGGAGGGCCGTACGGAGGGGGTGCCGCCGCTGGTCGCCGCGGAACTGCGCCGCCAGATCACCGTCCTTGAGGTGCTCGCCGGGCATGGCACGGCCGGGCTGCGGCGGGCGCTGGAGGTGTCCGTGGAGGGGCGACGCGTGCTGCGGGCGGTGGTGTCGCGGCGGGCTCGGGGGCGCAGTTGACGCACGGGTGCGGCCGCGGTCCCCTCATGTCGTCCCTCATGCCATCCCTCAAGTCACCAACCACTTCACCACCGCGTCCCCGTAGTGCGCGGTCTGGCCGTAGAACGCGGTGAGGTCGCGGTGGGCGGCCGCGAACGCGCCGTGCACCTCCGGTTCGGCCTCCGGGCCGCCGTACGGCTTCAGCAGCAGGTCGCGGGCGTCCAGCCACAGGTCGTCGAAGTCGGCGGCGGTGAGATAGGCGGCGACCCGGGTCGCCTGGGCCGCGGTCAGCAGCAGGAAGGGCGGCAGGGACGGGTCCGGATGGGGCATCGGGCGGCCGCCGAGGACCACTTGGGCGCGGGGGCCCTCACCGCCCTCGGTGCCGGCGTAGAGGAGTTCGTGGTCGAGGTAACCCTTGTCCAGGACCTCTTCCCGGTGGCGGCCGATCCGCTCGCGTACGGCGTCCCAGTCGTCCTCGAAGAGCTTCTCCAGCCAGGCCGGGCTGTTGCGCAGTGCGGCGGGCGGTATGGCGCGGAAGTGGAAGTACATGCTCATCAGTGAGAGGAGCGCACGGGGACGGCCAACCGTCACTCCCGGGCAAAGTGCGCACCTGAGAGCGTTGTGTGGCCGTCGTGCGGCGGAGGTGGGGCGGTCCTGCGCCGGTCTCGCGGAGCAGGCCGGAAACGGGTGACGATCGGGCGTGCCGGCACGCTTTTGGAGATGTGACGACACAGCAGATGACCAGGCCCTCGGCGGCGACGAAGCCGATGCGGTGGGCGGCGGACGCGGTGGCGACGATGCGTGAGGGCGCGCGGGTCCGGCTCGACTACTCCGCGCAGAGCCTGTGGCGCGTCGACCGCATGATCGAGGACCTGCGGCGCGAGGGCACGCCGTACGGTGCCGTCGAGGCGGTGCTGCGCGGTTTCGGGGCGTACGCCGGTGAGGTGATCGTCCGTCAGTCCGGCGCGGAGTGGTGGGCGAGCGGGGGCGACCACTGGATCCGGACGCCGGACGGCAAGCTGTGGGACCCGATCGACGAGGCGCGGCGGGGGTTCGCCGGGCACGGGTCGTTGCGGCTGCTGTGCCGGGACGCGACCGGAGCGGGGTACGGGGCGCGGTGAAAGGCCGGGAACCGGCTGGGGGTCCCCACACCTTTAGGGCAGTGGGGGAGGGGCATCACCACGTTCCCCCTGGCCTTCGGCGGTCTGCTGCTGCTCGGCGGGCGGGTCTCCGACCTCGTGGGACGCCGTACCACCTTCATGGTCGGGCTGCTCGGTTTCGCCGCCGCCTCCGCGGGCCCTCCAGGTCGGCCGGGCTGGTACTGACCCTGCTGGCGGGCGGAGTCGTGCTGCTGGCGGCGTTCGGGCTGTGGCAGCGAAGAGAGCCGGACAAGAGGAAACGGCCGGGGTCCCATGCAGTGGGTGGGGCCCCGGCCGTCGGCGTTCGGCCTGGTGCGCAGGCGTCTTCGGCCTCGCGCGCAGGCGTCTTCGGGCGGGTTACGGCGTCAGGACCTGCCCCAGTCGCGCGTCCGTCGGTGTACCCAGGGCCGTCTTGCTGTAGATCACCGCATCCGCGTACCCCAACCCCGTGCTGTTGCTCGGGAGATGGAGGAGGATGCCGTCGCCGGTGTCCTCGTTGTCGGCGCCGAAGGTGAGGTCGGCGCGGCCGTAGCCGGACAGGTCGCTCAGGGAGACCGTGGAGCCGAAGCGGTCGTCCGTCTCCGTGGAACCGGGGATGCCGGCCGTGTCCTGGGAGATGCCGATCGAGCCGGTCCCGGTGAGGCCGGACGACGAGCCCTTCACCAGGATCGCGTTGCCCGCGTTGGTGCGGTTCACCCCGTCGCGGACCAGGTCCTCGCCGGGGGCGCCGGCGAGGGCGTCCGCGTAGCCGTCGGCGTTGTAGTCGCCGACCGAGACGGAGGTGCCGAAGGCGTCGCCGGACTCGTTGCCGCCCGGGACGGAGGCCGTGTCCTGGTGGACCACCGTCATTCCGGTGGTGGTGAAGCCCGTCGACGTGCCCGGGACCATCGTGATCTGACCGCCCGAGACGCCGCCCGACTCGGAGGCCACCGGCTGGCCGATGACGATGTCGTCGTAGCCGTTGCCGTTGACGTCACCGGCCGCGATGGACCGGCCGCCCTTGACCGAGATCACGCCGGCCTTGGTCAGGCCCGTCGCCGAACCCGCGAAGCGGACCACGCGGCCGATGCCGCCGGTGTCGCGGTAGTTGAGGGCGACGTCGGCGTAGCCGTCCCGGTTGAAGTCGCCGGTCGCGGCGGCCAGGTAGGCGACCGCGCCGGTGGCGGAGGTCAGCGTGCCGTACTGGTACCTGCCGGCGCCGAGACGCACGTTCCAGTTGCCGCCCTTGCCCGCGCCCGCCGCGAAGACGTCCGCCTTGCCGTCGCCGTTGAAGTCGCCGACGGTGACGGCCGAACCGAGCTTGGCGCCCGTCGCCGTGATGCCCGAAGTGCTGTACGAGAAGCCGGTGTCGAGCGCCGGGCCGTACATCACCGTCACATTGCCGCGGTCGGTGCCGACCGTGTCGTCCTCGCCGGGGGAGCCGATCGCGAGGTCGGCGTAACCGTCGCCGTTGACATCGCCCCAGGCGGTGGCGGCACCGAAGCCGTCACCGGTCTCGGTGGAGCCGGGAACCCCCGCGCTGTTCTGAGTGAGCGTCACCTTGCTTGCCGTGACAGGCCCGTTGACGCTGCCCGGCACCACCTTCACCGCGTTCGCCTTCGGTACGCCCGCGACCAGGTCGGTCACGCCGTCCCGGTTGTGGTCGGAGGTGGCGAGGGCGTGCGAGATGCCCGGTGTCTTCGCGAGCGCCGCGATCCGCGACAGCTTGGAGTAGAGGTTGGCGCCGGGGCAGGCCGTGGCGTTGGTGTCGCGGTGCCCGAAGACGCGCGGCAGGGTGATCGAGCTGCCCTTGGCGACCTTGTTGCCGTCGACGCCCGCGTCACTGCCGGAGACCAGGGTGACCTTGCCCGTCGGGTCGATGCCGTACATCCCGAACTTCCACGCCACGATCCGCGCGATGGCGTCGAGCGCGGCCTTGCTCGGCTTGGCCGACTCGTAGTTGCCGAGGTAGGAGATGCCGACCGTGTTGGTGTTGAACCCGACGTCGTGCGCGCCGATCACCGGCAGGTCCATGCCGCCGCTGCGGCCCTCGAAGATCTGGCCGCACTTGTCGACGACGAAGTTGTAGCCGATGTCGTAGTAGCCGCGTGCGAAGTGCTCCTGCTGGATGGAGCGCATCCGGGCCCGGGACTCCGCACAGGACAGGGTGTTGTCGCTGTCCATGCCGGTGTGGTGGATGACGGCGGCCTTGATCTCGGCGCCGTAGCCGGGGGTGCCGTCGTAGTCGGTGGACGCGCCCCACTCGGCCTGGGTGATGACCGGCGGCTTCACGACCGTGGAGGGGCGCGGGGCCGGGACGGTGGAGGTGGGGGAGGGAGAGGCGGAGGCGGACGGCGAGGTCGACGCGGAGACCGATGCCGATGCCGATGTCGACGGCGATGTCGACGGGGACGTGGACCCCGTGGGCGACGCGGACACCGATTCCGTGGGTGACCCTGAGGCCGACGCGGACGGTGTCGTCGTCTCCGCCGCGAACGCCGCCGGTTCCACCCCGCTGCCCGCGGGATCCGTACCGGGGTCGAGGAGCTTGACGTCCATTCCGGCCGGCTGTCCGCCCGCCTCCGTGCCGTCCGCGTTCACGACCCGCACCTCGACGCCGTCGGAGGCGCCGGTCCACAGCGACTCCGTGCCGCCGCGCAGCGCGGCCCGCTCACCCTCGGCCCCGTCGGCCTGGCTCGGCTCGTCCTGGAGCTTCTGCCAGCCGGACCACTTGCCGGACCCGGCGTCCCGGGTGCGCACCTCGGCCGTGCCCGGGGACTTGGCCTCGGGGTCGTCCCAGGTCACGAGGACCGCGCTGAACGGGTCCGTCTCCCGCTTGTCGAGCCCCTTGCGGCCCGCGCCCTCGCTCTGGAGCCGGACCGTGTGGATGACGGGCGCCCGGCTCCCGGCCCTGCCGTCGTCGGACTGCGCGCTCGGATCGGCCATGGCGTACGTGGCGATTCCCGCGCCGCTCAGGAGGACGGCCCCGGCGGTCAGCCAGGCCCGTCTCCTGAGACTCAGCGGTTTGTACGCACGGCTGCTGCGAGGACTCAACTACCCCACCCCTGGAAACGGAACTCGGTCGTATCGGCTGCCACTCGGACAGCACTTACAGACAGCGCGCAGCTTTGGCCAAACATCACGCGTTCCGTCACGCCCGACGTACGAGAAAACAAAAGGTTGCGCGCGGCCTATGGGGTTCCTGTGTGGGGATCGCCACGCCCAGGACGCGTGATGTTCCAGGGTCGCCATCCGCTGGGACAGCGGGGAGTGCATGTCGAGCGAAGGGGTGGGGCCCATGGAGAAGCAGGCCGAACGGGTGCCGTGCGCGAGTGGGATGCGGACGACGGCGGCGGAGTTCGTCGCCCGGGTCACCGCCCGCAACCGGCTGCCGCTGGACTACTCCGTGAACAGCCTGCGGGTCGTCGACTTCCTCGTCGACGGCCTGCGCAAGGGCGGCGCCGACCGGGACCGGGTCCGCGAGCCGCTCCTCGCCCTGGGCGCCTACGTCGGTGAGGTGCTGGTCCGCCGCGCGGGCGCGGTCTGGGTCGACCTGGACGAGACACAGCGCGCGTACTTCGCCCAGCCCGTCGGCGTCCGCATGCCGGACGGCCGGGTCTGGAACCCGCTCGGCAAGGTACTCAACCGCTTCGAGTCGGGCACCCCCGAGGAGTCCCTCCAGACCTTCTACCTGACCCTCCACGGGCGGACCCGCAGAAGGAACGCGGCCTGATGGAGACCGTCGACATCGCCTACGGCACGGGCCGGCACTCCGGTGCCGCCCTCGGCCCGACCGGCCCCGCCGAGGCCGTCGTGGCGCAGGGCGACAAAGGCCGGTGTCGGCAGACCGTCGCCCAGGTCCCCGACGGACAGCGGGACATGCTGATCCGGCACCGGGCGGAACCGCGGGAAAGGCGGAACGTCCCATGACCAGGCCGTGGGCGCGGTGGATCCGGGGAAGCCCGCCGCGCCCTCGGCCATCCCCGTGGCTGCCGGGGCGCAGTGACACTTCTGTGCAGCCAGGCGCTGTTGACCGTGGGGGATTCCCCGCAGGAGCGCTCATGCCGTACGGCATGAAATCGCCACCAACCGGTACGGACGAGGACAGTTCTTGGGTCGAGGAGGGGAACCCCGCCGCGTACAGGCGTACGACGGGGAGCTTGGCGCGGCCGTCGCGCGGGCCCAGGAAGGCGACGAGGCCGCGTTCGCCGTCGCGTACCGGCTCGTGCAGCCCGGGCTGCTCGGCTATCTGCGCGGGATCGTGGGCGACGACGCCGAGGACGTGGCCTCCGACGCCTGGCTGGAGATCGCCCGCGACCTCGGCCGGTTCAAGGGCGACGGCGCCGGATTCCGGGGCTGGAGCGCGACCATCGCGCGGCACCGGGCCCTCGATCATCTGCGCCGGCAGAAGGTGCGGCCCCGGTCGGCGGCGCTGGAGCAGGACGTACTGGAGCTGCCGGGCCCGCACAGCACCCACGACCAGGCCCTGGAGTCCATCTCCACCGACCACGCCCTGGAGCTGGTCCGGGGGCTGCCGCGGGACCAGGCGGAGGCCGTGCTGCTGCGGGTGGTCGTGGGCCTCGACGGCCCCGCCGCCGCGCGCGTCCTCGGCAAGCGGCCGGGCGCCGTGCGCACCGCCGCGTACCGGGGGCTGAAGCGCCTGGCGGCTCAGCTGGGCGTCGAAAGTGTGACGGATGACGACTCCCCAACGCTGGGGGAGTCGAAATGAACAACGCCGGAGCGAACGACGCCGGAACCAGAGACGCCGGAACCAGAGACACCGGAACGGCCGACGCCGGAGCGGACGACGGCGGAACGGACAACGGCGACGGCAGGCCGGACAGGGCCAGGGACAGGGACAGGGACGGGAACTGACATGGGTGAAAGGCAGAACGACGGCGGGGTCCCCGGCCGTCGGCGTGTGCACCCTGGCGGCACCGGCTCCCCGAACGCGCCCGAGACCGCGGCCGGACTGGAGTCGCTGCTCGCCGCCGCCATGCGCGAGGACCGCACCGGCGGCGCGGGCGAACAGCGCGCCGTGGACGCGTTCCTCGCCGCCCGTGACGCCGGCGCGCACCGCGCCCGCACCCGCCGCCGGGACGACTGGCGCCCCAAGGAGCAGCGCCGCTCCCGCTCACTGCGGGTCACCCTCTCCGTGGCCGTGGCGAGCGTCACCCTCGGCGGTGTCGCGGTCGCCGGCATCGGCACGGTCGGCTCGTCCTCCGACTCCGACCAGGGCAAGCACCCGGCGGGCCCGCGGACCTCCGCCCCCGTCCGGTCGAGCGCCGCCCCCTCCACCGGTACCCCGTCCGAGAAGCCCGACCGCCCGGTCACCGCCCAGGACACCGAGGCCCACTGCCGCGCCTACGAGCAGGTGCAGGGTCGCGGCAACGCCCTGGACTCCACCGCCTGGCAGCGGCTGGTCGAGGCGGCGGGCGGCGAGGGCGATGTCGCGGCGTACTGCGCACAGCAGCTGGGCCAGGGCCAGGGCAAAGCCACGGCCACGGCCAAGCCGGACACTCCGGAGGCCCCCGGGGCGCAGGAGAACAAGGGCGCGGACAAGAGCGAGGACAAGAGCGCGGAACAGGCCGACAAGGCCCCCGGCAAGAAGAAGCAGTAGTCCCTCGGGGCCACAGGCCCGCCGAGACGTCCGCCAAGGGCCAGGGCAACCCGGCCGGGCGTGCACCCCTGGCCCGAAGGAGCCGTGGCCCCCGTTCGGTCCGGTCCGCGTGCGGAGACCTGAGCCGCGGAGACGGCCGGGGCCGCCACCCCCCACAGGAGAGGCCCCGGCCGTCGCGCGGCACGGGCCGCGCGGCGGCCCGTACTTCCTACAGCGCCGCGGATGCGTTTTCTGTCACACCGGGGGAGTACCCGGCCCGTCACGAGGTAGTTGCATCTTGTACGGACATGGACGAGCAGCGGTTTCAGGTCGTAACGTGCCTTTCGCGCCGAGCGGGAGGCGAGGAACCACCGCAATCGCAGGCGGCCCCCGAGGCCGCGACCATCGACCGAGGAACCATGCGTGCTGGGGGATGACGCGGAGCTGACCGCCGCGGTGCTTGCGGCACAGGACGGGGACGAGACCGCGTTCCGGACTGTGTACCGCGCCGTGCACCCGAGGCTGCTCGGATACGTCCGGACGCTGGTCGGCGATCCGGATGCCGAGGACGTCGCATCCGAGGCCTGGCTGCAGATCGCCCGGGACCTGGAACGCTTCAGCGGGGACGCGGACCGCTTCCGCGGCTGGGCCGCCCGGATCGCCCGCAACCGCGCCCTGGACCACATACGGATGCGCGGCCGGCGCCCCGCGACAGTCGGCGACGAGACCGAGCTGACGGGCAAGGCCGCCGAGTCGGACACCGCGGGCGAGGCCATGGAGGCCCTGGCCACCGACAGCACCCTCTCCCTCATCGCCCGTCTTCCGCAGGACCAGGCCGAGGCCGTCGTGCTGCGCGTGGTGGTGGGCCTGGACGCCAAGTCCGCCGCCGAGACGCTGGGCAAACGGCCGGGAGCCGTACGCACGGCCGCGCACCGCGGACTGAAGAAGCTCGCCGAACTGCTCGGCGGCGATCCGGAATCGGCCGGAGGGCTCGACGCGCTCCCGCCGCAGCGAGATCCGTACACCCGTGCGGTGACGTCCGCGAGTGTGACGCATACGCGTCCGCGGACGCAGAAGGACATGTGATGGCCGACAAGCAGTACAGCTGGCTGAGCGCTGAAACGGCGGAGCGTTTGCTGCGCGGCGAGTCACTGGACAACGCTGTCGAGCCCGCCGACCGCGACGAGGCCGAGCGCCTGGCGAAAACCCTGGGCGCGCTCTCCGCGGACCCGCCGAGCAGCACCGAACTCCCCGGTGAGGCCGCCGCGCTGGCCGCCTTCCGCAAGGCGCGCGCGGACCGCGGCACCGCCCCCCTGGCCACCGCCCCCGGCACGCGCGCCAACGGCCCCCGCGCCAGCGCCTCCCACGGCGCCGACCCCCACCCGGCCGACGCCGGTCTCGTCCGCATCGGCGTGCCCGGTCACCGGGCCCCGCGTTCCCGGCGGGGCCGATCGGTGCGGCTCGGTCTGGCCGCCGCGCTCGCCTTCGGCATGGCCGGCGGAGTGGCCGTGGCGGCCGGAACCGGAGTGCTGCCGTTCGGCGACGACGAGCCCGCCCCCCACGCCTCGGTCTCGGCCGCAGCGCCGTCGGACCGCCCGCTCTCCTCCCCCTCCCCGGAGAACGGCATCGAGAGCGAACCGACCCCCGACGGCTCCGCTTCCGGCTCCGACCCGGACGGCTCCCACGGCGACGCGGGCGGCACCGGGAGCACCGCCCCCGGCACCGGCAAGAACGCCAGGCCGGGCGGCTACGGCACCTGGTGGAACGGCGCCCCCTCGGCCTGCCGCGACATGCGCGACGGCAAGAGGCTGTCCACCGAGCAGAGACGGGACCTGGAAGAGCACGCGGGCGGCTCCACGCACGTGTGGAGGTACTGCAAGGACATCCTGGCGTACCCGAACGCGGGCACGGGCGCGGGCATGGGCGGGGCCACCGGCGGACAGTCCGGCCAGACCGGACGCCAGGACTCGGACAACGACGACGACAACGACCGGGACGACCACGGCGGTCGAGGCGGTCGAGGCGGCCAGGGCGGTGACGACGAAGGCCACCACCGAGGGCCCGGCGGCCACGGCAACGACCACCACCAGAACGGGGGCTTCACCCCTGTGTCACCGACCCCGCCCCCGGGCTCCTCGGACACCGCCGCGCTCCAGCCGCGGCGCGCCGAGACCTCACCGGCCCCGTCGCCCAGTCCGTCGTACTCAGCCCTCTGAGCTGCACTTCTGTACGGCGTGAAACATTTTTCGCGCCCGGTGTGACAATTTCGGCCGCCCTGGCGCTGAGATGAGTGAGCCGACTGGTCATCGGCCGTCGCACAGAGCCGGGGTTCCCCCCGTACCTACGGCTCGTGCACCTAGGCGCGGGCGGGACACGTTCCCCCGGTCCCGCCCGCGCCCCACAGGTCACCAGTACACGACGACCTTGTCGCCGTTGCGCACCTCGTCGAAGAGCTCCGCGATCGCCGCCTCGTCCTTGACGTTGACGCAGCCGTGCGAGCCACCCGCGTAACCCCGGGCCGCGAAGTCGGCCGAGTAGTGCACCGCCTGGCCGCCGCTGAAGAACATCGCGTACGGCATCGGGGAGTCGTAGAGCGTCGAGACGTGGTGCCGGGACTTCCAGTAGACGCTGAAGACGCCTTCCCGGGTCGGTGTGTACTCCGAGCCGAACCGCACCGGCACGGTCATCTCGGTCCGCCCGTCCACCATCCAGCGCAATGTCCGGCTCGACTTGCTGATGCACAGCACGCGTCCGGTCATACAGCGCGCGTCCGGCGCGGCGGCCGGCTGCCCGCCCATCAGATACAGCTCCCACTTTCCGGGCTCGTGCGTCATCTTCAGCAGCCGCTGCCAGGTGACGGTGTCCGTCTCGCCGGTCCTCGGCAGCCCGCGCTTGCCCTGGAACCCCTTGACGGCCTCCTCGGTCGCGTCGTCGTACGTCCCCGTCGGCCCCTCGAAGATCCAGGCGACCTGACGCAGCCGGGCCTGCAGCTCACGCACGTCACGCCCGGTGTCGCCGGGGGCGAGCAGCACCTTCGGCGCGGCCTTCGTCGGCTCGGCGGAGGGCTTGTCGTCCTCGGCGTCGGCCGTGCCGTTCCCGGCGGGGGACGAGGGCGAGTTCTTGGGCAGCTCGATCCGCACCGGGCTCTTCCCCTCGCCTCCCGAGGCCTGCACGGTGCAGCCGCCCACGGCCACCGCCGCCACCAACGCGGCGATCACTCTCCCCATGCCCTTTGTACGCATCCGAGCCCCCGCCTTCTCACCACCGGTGTGCAACCGATGTTCCACCGGTGTGCACCGATGTGCACCGGTGTCACTTACAGATGGCTTCCCGCGGATGACTGGTTGCGAACGGCGCGGCATTGTTGTGAGGAACCGGCGGGTCGGCACTCAGCGGGAGGCGGCACACATGACGCGCGAGTCGGAGTCGGGACTGCCCATCGAACCGGTCTACGGTCCCGGGGACCTGGCGGGCTGGGACCCGGCGGAGAAGCTGGGCGAACCGGGCGCGTACCCCTTCACCCGAGGCGTGTATCCGTCGATGTACACGGGCCGCCCCTGGACCATGCGCCAGTACGCCGGCTTCGGCACCGCCACCGAGTCCAACGCGCGCTACCGCCGGCTGATCGCCCACGGCACGACGGGCCTCTCGGTCGCCTTCGACCTCCCGACCCAGATGGGCCACGACAGCGACGCCCCGATCGCGCACGGCGAGGTCGGCAAGGTCGGCGTGGCGATCGACTCGCTCGACGACATGCGGGTGCTGTTCGGCGGGATCCCGCTGGACAAGGTCTCGACGTCGATGACGATCAACGCCCCGGCCGCGCTGCTGCTGCTCCTGTACCAACTGGTGGCGGAGGAACAGGGGGTCGCCGCCGGGCAGCTGACAGGCACGATCCAGAACGACGTACTGAAGGAGTACATCGCGCGGGGAACGTACATCTACCCGCCCAAGCCCTCGCTCCGTCTGATCGCCGACATCTTCAAGTACTGCCGGGCCGAGATCCCGAAGTGGAACACGATCTCGATCTCCGGCTACCACATGGCGGAGGCGGGCGCGTCCCCCGCGCAGGAGATCGCGTTCACGCTCGCGGACGGCATCGAGTACGTCCGTACGGCGGTCGCGGCGGGCATGGACGTCGACGACTTCGCCCCCCGCCTGTCCTTCTTCTTCGTGGCACGTACGACGATCCTGGAGGAGGTCGCCAAGTTCCGTGCCGCCAGGCGCATTTGGGCCCGGGTGATGCGGGACGAGTTCGGCGCGAGGAACCCGAAATCCCTGATGCTGCGCTTCCACACGCAGACGGCCGGGGTCCAGCTGACCGCCCAGCAGCCGGAGGTCAACCTGGTCCGGGTCGCCGTCCAGGGCCTGGCGGCGGTCCTCGGCGGCACCCAGTCCCTGCACACCAACTCCTTCGACGAGGCGATCGCCCTGCCGACGGACAAGAGCGCGCGCCTGGCGCTGCGCACCCAGCAGGTCCTGGCGTACGAGACGGACGTGACGGCGACGGTCGATCCCTTCGCCGGGTCGTACGTCGTCGAGAAGATGACCGACGACGTGGAGGCCGCGACGCTCGATCTGATGCGCCGGGTCGAGGACCTCGGCGGCGCGGTCGCGGCCATCGAGCAGGGCTTCCAGAAGGCGGAGATCGAGCGCAACGCGTATCGCATCGCCCAGGAGACCGACTCGGGCGAACGGGTCGTGGTCGGCGTCAACCGCTTCCAGCTGGACGCGGAGGAGCCGTACGAGCCGCTCCGCGTGGACCCGGCGATCGAGGCCCAGCAGGCGGAGCGGCTCGCGAAGCTGCGGGCGGAGCGGGATCAGGGGGCGGTGGATGCGGCCCTTGACGCCCTGAAGAAGGCGGCGGAGGGGGAGGAGAACGTGCTGTATCCGATGAGGGAGGCGTTGCGGGCTCGGGCCACTGTGGGGGAGGTGTGCAACGCCCTGCGGGTGGTTTGGGGGACTTATGTGCCGTCGGACGCGTTCTGAGTGACCAACGCCGGGTACGGTGAGTAAGTTTCCGTATCCGGAGGGGAGTTGCTGCGGTGGTGCGTGCGCGGCGGACGACCGTACTCGAAGCCGAAAGTTGGCTCACTCGGGAGCTGGAGGGGTATCGCGGTGAGGTTCTCAAGAGGAACGCGGACTCATGTGCCTACTGGGCATCGGTCTGTGGCTGCCGACGGGGGTGGACGACTTCGCGGTGCCTGACCTTTCCGTCGTTGAAGCGGATTTCCTGAGCACTCACGTTCAGCACAACTGCTATGCGCCCAGAGCCTTCCGGTTGATGCGAGGCCAGTCCGTCCCCGTCCCCGAGTCCGTCGGCGTCACCCTCGAACTGTCCGTCGACACCCTCCTCGACGGCGACGACTAGCGAAGGCCGAAGCGGTCCAGGTAGCCCGTGAGCCCGGCTGCCTGGTCACCGGCCCAACCCACGTAACCGTCCGGCCGCACCAGGAACAGCCCCGCCCCGTACGACGCCTGCGCCTCACCCCTCACGACCCTGACCGCCTCCGGCAGCCCGCCGGGAGCCTCCGTCCCCACCGCCACCAGCGTCCAGTGCGGCCCCCGGAACGCGTCGAAGAGGCGTACGCCGTCCAGCAGCCCGTCGGGTGCGCGGTCGCCGGCCCGCACCGCCCCCGGGGTCGCGCAGGTCTCCTCCGTGAGTGACGAGTCCCGGTACCCCAGCCCCAGCTGCCGCGTCGCCTCCCCGCGCCGCGTCTCGCCCCGGTGGACGCTCTTCGACAGGCCCAGCATGTCCGCGGCGATGGGCCGCCGCTCCTCCTCGTACGTGTCCAGCAGCGACAGAGGCGCCCCGCCCCTCAGCACCGCCCCCAGCTTCCAGCCCAGGTTGTAGGCGTCCTGGACGCTGGTGTTCAGCCCCTGTCCGCCCGCCGGGGAGTGGATGTGGGCCGCGTCCCCGGCGAGGAAGACCCGGCCGGAGCGGAAGCGGTCGGCGAGGGCCATGCGGGGCCGGAAGTCGGAGGCCCAGCGCAGCTCGGTCACCGCGTCGGCGTCCAGGTGCGAGCGGGCGGCGATGACTTTGCGGACGCCGTCCAGGGACACGTCCACCGTGCTGCCCTCCGGGAACTGGGCCGCCACCTGGAAGTCCTCCGTGCCGGCGAGCGGGCAGATCGCCAGGAACCCGTCGTCCTCGCCGCGCGGCGGGAAGAGGTGCCAGTGCTCGCGGTCCAGGCCGGTCAGCCGTACGTCCGCCACCAGCATCGGCTTCGGGTCGACCGGCTCGCCGGTCATGCCGATGCCGAGCGCACGCCGGACCGCCGAGCGGCCGCCGTCCGCGGCGACCGCGTACCGGGCGCGGAGGTCCGTGCCGTCGGCGAAGTGGGCGGTGACCCCTTCCGCGTCTTGCGTGAGCCCGGTCAGCTCCCGTCCGAAGGAGACCGTTCCGCCCAGCTTGGCCAGCCGCGCCGCGAGGATCTGCTGGGTCCTCCACTGCGGCACCATCATCGGCTCGTTGTAGGGGGAGTCCTCCGTCGCCTCGGCCGGGTCGAACATCTGGTGCTCGCCCATCTGCCGGCCGTCCTGCCAGATCATCCCGACCGGGTAGCCGCCCCCGGCCGCGCGAACGGCGTCCACCACGCCGAGGTCGTCGAAGACCTCCATCGTGCGCGGCTGGATGCCCTTGCCGCGTGAGCCGGGGAAGAGCGCGTCGGCCTTCTCCACCACCAGCGCGTCCACCCCGCGCCGGGCGAGGTCGATACCGAGGGCGAGACCGGTCGGGCCGGCTCCGACAATCAGAACATCCATCGCAGATCTCCTTAACGTCGTTAAGTTCTGTTGTCGGCAAGGGTGCCCTTAACGCTGTTAAGCTGTCAAGCGTGAGTACGGAAAAGCGCGCGCCCCTCGACCGGCTCCGTGTCGCGGACACGGCCTTGAAGCTCCTGGGCGAACTGGGCCTGGACGGTCTGACCCTCCGCGCCATCGCCAAGGAACTCGACGTCAAGGCACCGGCCCTGTACTGGCACTTCAAGGACAAGCAGGCGCTGCTCGACGAGATGGCGACGGAGATGTACCGCCGCATGATCGCCGGGACCGCGCTGGATCCCGGCGACACCTGGCAGCAGCGGCTGCTGAAGACCAACCGCGGACTGCGCACCGCCCTGCTCGGCTACCGCGACGGCGCCAAGGTCTTCAGCGGCACACGCTTCACGAGCCTCGTGCACGTGGAGGCGATGGAGGACAACCTGCGCCTGTTCACCTCGGCCGGCTTCACCCTCGCCCAGGCGGTCCGCGCGGCCTCGACGACGTACTTCTACACCCTCGGCTTCGTCATCGAGGAACAGAGCGTGCAGCCCCTGCCGGGCGAACGCCGAGAGGGCTTCGACCTGGCGGAACGCGCCCGCCTGATGACCGACTTCCCGCTGTCGGCCGCGGCGGGTGCGGAGATCTTCGAGGACTACGAACGGCACTTCGAGGAGGGCCTGGCGCTGGTGATCGCGGGGATCGAGGCGCGGTACCGCTGAACGTCAGGCCCTGCTCGTCCGGGCTCGTCGGACGGTCCTGGTGATGATCGGGGGCAGCAGGTCCACCGCGATACGACGGGCCGGGGAGCGTCGGTGCGGGGGCGCGGGGGTGGGCGCCGGTGCCGGTGCCGGTTCGACGTAGTGACGCGACCTCGGGAACTCCGGCGCCCGCATCCCCTTCGCCCGCGCTCGGATCAGCCGTTGCCCCGCCGCCTCCTGCACACTCAGCCCGCAGTCCGTCCGGCCCCGCAGCATCTCCAGCAGCTCCTCCTGCACCGGCCCCGGATCCCCCCAGGTCCCGTACAGCTTCTGCGTGCTGAGGCAGATCACCCGCAGCTCCCGGTTCAGCACCGCCTCCCACGTGGCCACCGACACGCCGGGCGTGTGCTCGGACCGGAAGTCGTCGAGCACCACGACCCCCTCCGGCTGCAGAAGATCACGCGCCGCCCCGATGTCGTCCCGCACATGCTCGTACAGGTGCGACGCGTCGATGTGGACGAACCGGCAGCTGCCCGCCGCCACCTCCGACGAGATCACCGAGCTCGGCGCCTCGATCACCCGGGGCAGGGCGTCATGGAAGGAGAGATAGTTCCGCTCGAACGCCTGCCGTGTCAGCGAGGCGTACGACTTGGCCGTCTCCGCCTTGTTCGCCCCGTCCGGCGCCTCGCCGCCGAAGAGGTCGCAGACCGTGAACTGCTCGCCGGGGCCCAGGTGCCGCCCCAGCAGGATCGCGCTCTTGCCCATGTAGGCGCCGAGTTCGACCAGATCGCCCTTGTGGCCCTGGGCTTCCTGCCGGTCGAGCAGCCAGGTGAACAGCACCTGGTCGAGCGGCGGGAACCAGCCGGGGACGTCTTTGAGTTCGCCGGGGAGGGTGGGGGTTTTCTGTGGGTTGTCCATGAGACATATTCCTGCTCGCTGAGAACCGGACAAACTGGCCCCGAGCGGAACGTCAGGTGAACACCTCGCGGACCCTCAGTGAGCCTTGGCCAAAGCCGAACGCAGCTTCGGAGTCAGCGGTTTCTCCACGTACCGGTTCATCAGCCAGGCCAGCGCGAGCATCGCCACGACCGTCAGTGCGAAGGTCTCCCCGGACGGCAGCCCCAGCCCGATGTGCAGCCCGTGGATCACCACCCAGCCCAGGTGTTCGTGGACGAGATAGAAGGGGTACGTCAGCGCCCCGGCCACCGTCAGCCACTTCCAGTCCGCCCAGTTGAGCCACCCCAGCGCGATCGCGGCGACGGCGAGGAACCCGAAGGCGACGACGGCGACGATGCCGAACGTGGTGCGGTGCGCGAAGGCGTTCGGGTCGGTGGCGTTCCACAGGCTCCGTACCGCGTAGTGCTGCCCGATCAGGAAGCTCACGCCCACGATGCCCCACGCGTACACGTCCCGCCGGTCGCGGTGCACGAGGTAGAGGCCGACACCGCCGATGAAGAACGGCGCGTACTCCGGCATCAGCACGACGTCGAGCAGCGGCTGACGCGCGGCCTGCGCGAGCGCCGCCGCCAGCGTCCAGCCCGCGCAGAACATGATGACCCGGCGGCGGGAGGCCCCCGGCAGGACGACACACAGCGCGAAGAGCGCGTAGAAGCGGACCTCGGCCCACAGCGTCCAGCAGACGCCCAGCACCCGGTCCACGCCCAGCGGCTGCTGCAGCATCGTGAGGTTCACCAGCGCATCGCTCGGCGACACCGCCTTGTACGCGACCACCGGCAGCGCGAACACCGCCGTGACCAGCACGACCGCGACCCAGTAGGCGGGCAGCAGCCGGGAGGCGCGGGACGCGAAGAACGACTTCAGCGGCCGTCCCCACCCGCTCATGCAGATCACGAATCCGCTGATCACGAAAAACACCTGGACGCCGAGACAGCCGTATGCGAAATAGCCGCTCAGCGTCGGGAACTGCTCTTTCGCGGACGTTCCCCAGGCCGCGGTGACTTCGCCGCCCCGGCCGCCGTAGTGGTATGCGGCGACCATCAGCGCGGCCACCAGCCGCAGTCCGTCGAGGGCGCGCAGCCGGGACTCCCGGGGCTGCGCCCGTTCCGGCCGCCGTGGTGCTTCGGTGACCTGGCGGACGGTCATCGTGGTCACAGAAATCCCCTCGACTGCAACTGTTCCTGTGGGTGTACACAGGCACATTAGTCCGAATCACAGGGATGTCTTGGTTGGCGACCCAACGATTAGCCGTCCGGTCCCGGCCAGTTCACCTGAATGTCGTTTTGGCTTCCTAAATTCCCTCAGAATCCCCCCACACAAGCGGTAAACCCCAAGAACTCGTCTCACCTTTGGTAAGAAAAATCGGGAGTGCCATGACGACGGTCCAGAAGAGACGTGCACGTGCGCGTGGAGGGGAGCTGGACGACTGCCTGCGCGCCTGCGCGGTGCACAGCGGGAAGGTCGTCGGCAGCATCGACCGGCGCCGCGTCGAACTCGCGGAACAGCTGCGCAAGCTGCTGGTGGTGTGGGGCACGACCGCCACCACCGCGCCCGCGCCCGCCCCGGCCGGCGGTGCCACCGCCCTGCTCAAGCGGGCCGTCAAGGGCGCCACCACCCCGTCCTCGAACATCCCGGGCGAGCTCCTCGACGCCCTGCTCGCCGTCGCCAACAAGGCCCTGGAGTGCGGCTACGACGACGAGCTGAACCTCGCCCTCGTCATCAGCGACACCGTCATCGCCCAGCGCAAGAACTCCCGCGCCGGCTGGCGGCTGCGCGCCCGGCTCCTGGAGGCCCTGGGCGAGGAGACCGAGGCGGTCGAGGCGTACGAGAAGTACCTCGCCCTCACCGACGACGACGGCTTCGGCGTCCGCGCCAAGGTCGCCGGTCTGCGCGTCGCGGCCGAGAAGGAGCGCGAGCTGCTCGCGCTGCTCAGGCGGCAGAACCCGCGCGCCGAGCAGTTCACCCGCCGCGCCGCCACCGACGTCTGGGCCGAGGGCCTGGCCGCACAGGCCGTGGGGGACTGGACCGAGGCCGAGCCGCGCCTCGTGGGAGCGCTCCTCACCCTGGCCGCCGAGGACGCCCCGGTCGCCGACCGGCAGGAACTCCTCAGCCAGTACCTGGACCTGCGCACCACCGAGTCGACGGACCTCGCCGCCCTCACCGAGGCCCTCGGCCTCTACGCCGAGCAGCGCCGCAACCGCATGCGCGGCCCCGTCGCCGACCCCACCGTCGGCGGCGTGGAGTGGATCAGCCTCGGTGAGTTCCGCAACCGGATCGCCGGCAAGTCGATCTGCCTGATCGCCAACTCCGGGCGCGTCGGCGCCAGTTCGATGGGCGCCGAGATCGACGCGTACGACATCGTCGTCCGCTTCAACTCGTACCGGATCGACCCCAAGCACACCGGCTCGCGCACCGACATCCACGCCACCATCCACAAGCACGGCTTCAACTGGGACCAGCGGGTCGACACCCGGCTGGTGTTCGGCGGGATCTCCGGCGACTGGAAGTACTCCCTGCGCAACCGGCTCGTGCCCGGCGCGCAGACCTACCTCGGCGACGAGTCGCTGCGCTGGCCCGTCCGCAACATCGGCAAGCTCGGCACCGACGTCTGGTCGGGCATCCCGACGACCGGCTTCAACATGCTGTACCTGCTGGACTTCCTGGACGTCAGCCCGACCCTTGACCTGATCGGCTTCGACTTCTACGAGAGCGGCGCCTACCGCGTCCAGGAGGCGATGAAGCTCGCGATCACGTCCGTGCACGAGTACACCAGCGAGAAGGCATGGGTCATGCAGCGGGCCCAGAGCGTGACCGACATGAGGATCTCCCTGCGATGACCACCGCCCTGCCTGCGACACAGGCCCCCGCGACCGACGCCCACGCGCTCACCGGCAAGCGCCGCATCGCCTTCGCGTCCTACGTCGACGAGAACTACCTGCCCGGCTTCCTCACCCTCCTGCGCAGCCTCGCCCTGTCCAACCCGGGCGTCTGCGAGGACTTCGTCGTCCTCTACGACGATCTGCGCCCCGGTTCCCTGGCGCAGATCCGCGCCCTGCACCCGAGGATCGTCCTCAAGCGGGTCAACGACACGCACTACGACTCGTACAAGAAGGGCGACCAGGACAACTACCTGGTCCGCAAGGCGTACTTCATCCTCGACGTGTTCAGGATCCGCGAGTACGACACCGTCATCACCCTCGACACCGACATGGTCGTCCTCGGTGACCTCGGTGAACTCCTCCAGCTGCGCGAGGGGTTGGCGGCCGTCCCGCAGTTCTTCTACGGGCAGCACAAGCTCAACTCCGGGCTCCTCGTCATCCAGCGCGAGTACCTGAGCGACGAGTTCTGCGCCAGGCTCGACAAGTGCGGGCGCTCCGGCGACTACGAGCTCGACAAGCACGACCAGGGCATCCTCAACTCGGTCCTCGACGGCGACTTCGTCCGCCTCGACCCGCGCTACAACTTCGTCAAGCGGCGGCTCTCCGGCGACCTTCCGGTCCCCGAGGACACCGCGATCCTGCACTTCACCGGCCGCCACAAGCCGTGGCAGGGCGGCGAGGCCGGGTACAGCCAGGCCGAGGACAAATGGCGCGAGTACGAGCTGTCGGACGCCGACTTCCAGGCGGCCTATCTGGAGAAGCAGGGCGGACTCCACCACGACCTGGTCGTCCACTTCGGCACCCCGCACGTCAAGCGCACCGGCGATGTGGAGGTGGCCCGCAAGGTCGCCGCCGCGCACATCGCGAACGGCGACTACCAGGACGCCGTCGACATCCTCGGCGGGGTCCGCATCCCGCTCGACGAGGCCTGGCCGCACGAGGTGCTCGGCCACGCCCTGATGAGCGTCTCCCGGTACGAGGAGGCCAAGGCCCAGCTGCTGCTGGCCACCGCCGCCCCCAACCGGGCCGCCACCGCCTATGCCCGGCTGGCCCAGATGGCCTGGGTGCACGGCGACACCACCGAGGCCCTCGCGTACGCCACCGCGGGCATCACGGTCGACCCGACCCACCGCCCCAGCCGCCTCTGGGCGCAGCGCGCGGCGGCCGTCCCCTCTCAGGAGCGGGGGAGCGCCGAGGACCAACTCGCCCACGTCGCCTTCTACATGGACCGACAGGGCAACGCCGGCGACAAGCTCCTCCCGGAGACGGTCCGCCTGGCCTTCGGCCCGGACACCACCTCCCGCCGCTGGCACTCGGTCCATGCCCACCGGCTCTTCGACGAGGCCGCCCTGGAACGCGTCAACGCCCGCCGCGGCCTGGTCATCGGCGGCGGTGGCCTGTTCATCCCGGACACCATGCCCAACGGCAACAGCGCCTGGCAGTGGAACGTCCCCGACGCGCTCCTGGGCCGCATCGACGTGCCGATCGCGGTCTTCGCCGTGGGCTTCAACGCCTTCGACGGCCAGTCGTACCGCGCCAACCGCTTCCGCGAGTCGCTCCTCCAACTCGTCGAGCGGTCCGCCTTCTTCGGTCTGCGCAACCACGGCTCGATCGAGAAGGTCCGCGCGATGCTGCCCTCGCGCCTGCACGACAAGGTGCGCTTCCAGCCTTGTCCCACCACGGTCATGCGCCAGCTGGTCGACGGCTGGCAGGACCCGGCGCAGCGCGAGAACACCATCCTCATCAACGCCGCGTACGACCGCGCGGGCCTGCGCTTCGGCCACGACTACGGCTACTTCCTCGCCCAAATGGCCCAGGCGGTCAAGGACTTGGGCGAGCTGGCCGAGGTCCAGTGCGTCGCGCACTCCCTCGACGACGAGAAGATCGCCTTCGACCTGCGCCGCGAGCACGGCGTCTCGATGCCGGTCATCCCGATGTACGACTTCGAGAACGACCAGATCCGCGAGCTCTACGCCCGCACCAAGCTGGTGATCGGCATGCGCGGCCACGCCGGGATGATCCCGTTCGGCGTCGGCACGCCCATCATCAGCCTCATCTCGCACCCGAAGATGGCGTACTTCCTCCGCGACATCGAGCGCCCGGAGTGGGGCGTCTCGGTCCACGACCGCCACCTCGCGGCCCGCCTCGTCGAGCGTTCCAAGGACCTGCTCGCCGACCACAGCAAGACGGTCGCGGACGTCCATGGCCGCCAGCAGGAGCTGTGGAAGGTCACGGAGGCGAACGCGGCGGACCTGAGGGTGATCCTGGGGGGCTGAGTTCGAGGGCGCCTTCCCTCGGCGTCGCAGACACGCAGCAGGCAAAAACACAGCAGAACGCGCCCGGGTGCACAGCCTCCGGGCGCGTTCTGCTGTCTGTCGTTTGGCGCATGTAGAAATTGCCGCATCCATGGAGTGTTCACCTTGAATTCTCCTACGCTTTGGAATGTGCTTTCATGTGCCGTCGGCCGTAAAGGTGAAGTGCGGGCACCGTGATGGGTATCACAGGAATTCTCCACATACTTGTCGGCCAAATCCCCGTATTTGTCGATCGGTTGATCTGGACGAGGTCTGGACCTCCACTTACCTTCCTTTGGCGGTTCTTTGATCGTTTTGCCGATTGAAAGTCCGGGGGAGGGCTGGGATGACGGTTCCCAGACGCATGCGCGCTGCTGCACGAGCAGTGAGCGCAGTTGCAGGTCTGACGTTGCTGGCCGGCATGGTGCCGGTCTTCACGGGGATGGCGAACGCCGCTCCCCAGGCACAGCAGGAGGCGCCCCAGGGGGACGCGTCGGCGAAGGGGACGGAAAACGCCGCTTTCGATCAGGCCGCCCGCTCAGGAGCGAAGGTGGAAATCACCTCGCTGCGTGGTGAATCCAGCGAGACATACGCCCTGCCGAACGGCAATTTCGAGGCCGTGGAGCATTTGCGTCCGGTACGGGCGCGAGTGGATGGCGAGTGGAAAGCCATCAACACCGCTCTGGAGAAGCGTGCAGACGGCAGCGTCGGGCCCAAGGTGGCGTTGGTGGGCATTGCGTTCTCGGGTGGCGGGAAGGAACAGCCGCTGATCACGTTGGAGAGGGCGGGCCGGAAGTTGTCCCTGTCCTGGCCGACGGCCTTGCCGGAGCCGGTGATCAACGGTGCCACAGCCACGTATCCATCTGTGCTCGAGGGCGTGGACCTCCAGGTGAAGGCGGACGTCGACAGCGCCTCGCAGGTACTGATCGTCAAGACACCCGAAGCGGCAGCGAATCCGAAGCTGGCAGAGCTGCGGTTGGCGATGGACGCCGACGGCATGGACGTACGCACCACGGCGGGCGGCGGCCTCGCAGCGGTCGACAAGGGGGCCGGAGGGCCGGTCTTCGAGGCCCCGCGACCGATGATGTGGGACTCCAGCAAAGGGGCGTCCGCCAGGGCGGCTCGCACGGCAGTCGGGTCGTTGGCCAAGGCAGGTGGTCCGTCACACGGGCCTGGCGAGTCTGCGAAGGTCGCGCCCATCGGCGTGAGCGTTCCCTCGGGTGATGATGCGCTGGTGCTGAAGCCGGACCAGGAACTGCTGAAGAGCGCCACGTTCCCGGTCTATATAGACCCACAGTGGTACTCGCCGAAGGCTGGCAGCTGGACCTTCGTCTCGCGCTACTGGGCCTCGTCCCCACAATGGAAATTCAACGGCAACTCCGACTCGGGCATGGGCTACTGCGCGGGCGACGCGCGTTGCGCGCCTGAGGACGTCAAGCGTGTCTTCTACACGGTCCCGACCTCGCGCTTCGCGGGCAAGTCGATCCTGTCGGCGGAGTTCGTGGTCAACGAGACTCACTCGTACAGCTGCACCAAGACTGACGTGCAGTTGTGGCGTACCAAGGGGATCAACTCCTCGACGACGTGGAACACGCAGACCGCTGACGGTTTCTGGGCCGATCTGCAGAAGACGCAGAGCGAGGCGAAGGGTTGGAGCAGCGACTGCCCAGGGGGCACGGTGGAGTTCTGGGCTCTGCGTGCGGTTCAGCAGGCGGCGGCCAACGGTTGGTCGACTACGACGTTCGGGCTGAAGGCCCGGGACGAGAACGACGTGCTCTCCTGGAAGCGGTTCTCCGACGACGCATGGCTACGGGTCCAGTACAACCGTCCACCGACGCAGATCCGCATGTCGCAGCTCACGCAGGACCCCGGCGGTGCCTGCTCCTCCACGCCCAAGCGGGTTCGCATCCTGCCCACGATCCGGGCGAACAGCGTGACGGATCCGGACGGCGATGACATCGCGGTGCAGTTCCAGGCGTCCTGGGACACAGGTGACGGCAAGGGCTACACGGCACGTTGGACCTCGGCCCGGACGACCTACAAGAAATCGGGCTCCCCCTTCTCGATCTCGCTTCCGGCGGGCATCCCCAAGGACAAAGCCGTCGGCTGGCATGTGCGTTCATACGACAGCGCTCAGTGGTCGCCGTGGAGCAATGCGGGTTCGGCGACCGACTGCCTCATGGTCTACGACAGGGGCGTGCCCGCCGGTCCCTCGATCGTCTCCACCCAGTACCCACCCTCGGACTCTGAAGACCCGAACGACCCGTGGCTGGACGGGGTGGGCCGGTACGGCACCTTCACCATCGACTCCTCGTCCACGGACGTGTCCAAGTACTGGTTCGGCATCAACGGTGATCCGACCAGCGCGCACACGCTGACCACATCCGGTGGTGCCGCGCAGACGACGAGATTCATGCCGACGAAGTCCGGCGTCAACTTCATCACCGCGCAGGCCTTCGACGCCGCGGGAAATGGTAGTGAGATCCGCACCTACCAGTTCCGGGTCAACGCGGGCCAGCCCGATCGGCTGAACATGAAACTCGACGAGTCGGCCGGTTCCACCACGGTCAGTGGCGTGGGCGGCGAGTGGTCCGCCCGGCTCAACGGAGCGACGCCGGGCGGGGAGGGCGTCCTCGGCCACGGCCTGCAATTCGATGGCACCGACGACTACGCCGCCACCACCTCCCCGGTTCTCAACACGCGCAAGAGCTTCTCCGTGTCGCTGTGGGCGAAGCTCGGCGACATCAACACTGCTACGGGTGCCGTGGCCGTGGCTCAGGGCGGGGCGAACGCCACCGCCTACGAGCTCTACTACTCGCCGTCCCGTAACGGCTGGGTGTTCGCCCGGCACACGGAGGACACGGCCGACACGACCGCGTCCCGTGCGATGCAGCCCGCCTGCGCGACTGGGGACACGCAGTGCTCCGGAGCCCGGCTCGGGGTGTGGACACATGTGGTCGGCGTTTTCGACAACCCGAGTTCCCAGGTGAAGCTGTATGTCGATGGAGCGCTTGTCGGTACGGCGGCCTACAGCTCGCTGTGGGACGGACGGGGGCGCACCATGCTCGGGGCGACGGACAACGGCGGTGCGCTGAACGGGTTCTTCCGGGGCAGCATCGACGAGGTCCAGTTCTTCGACTACCCACTGGCCAACACGCAGATATCCCGCCTGTACGCCAAGCAGTCGGTGGACACCGACCGTCCGGCGAAAGTGATCTGGCCGCTCGACGAGGAGGCCACGGCGACCGCGGCCGTCGGTCGGTCGCAGAAGTTGACGGCGACCGTCAACGGTGGAGCCGTGCTGGGCTCGACAGGTGTCGACGGCACCGCGGCAACCTTTGACGGCGTCGACGACGGCGTGATCACCTCGCGGCCGGTGCTGGACACCTATCAGAGCTTCGCGGTCTCCGCCTGGGCCAGGCTGCCCAAGGACAAGGAGAGCCGGGCGATGATGGCGGTGACCCAGGGAGGCACCAGTGTCCCGGGCTTCGAACTGGTCCACTCCTCGGCACTGGGCGGCTGGGTCTTCCTGCGAGCCGGTTCCGACTCGACTAGCGCCACGCTGGTCCGGGCCCGGCAGAACGCCTGTGATGCGAACGTGAACTGTGCGGCCGCCCGGCTCGGAGAGTGGACTCATGTCGTGGGTGTCTACGACTACGACGCCGGCGAGATCCGGCTCTACGTCGATGGCGTCCTGAAGGACACGCAGCCCTTCACCACCCCCTGGCTCGCCACTGGCCCGGTCACCCTGGGCTACAAGGCGACCGGCGGCGCCCAAGCGTTGATGAAGGGTGACCTGGACGATGTCCGGCTGTTCGACCGGGCCCTGTCCGGCGACGAGGTCAAGGAGCTGAACAAGGCCCGTCCGGTGGTACAGGGCCGCTGGAAGCTGGACTCCGGCTCCGGCACGCCGCTGACCTCCGCCGACGACTCTTCGGGCAACCGGGCGCTGACGCTGAGCGGCAACGCCTCGATCGACACCTCCGGCAACTCCAACTACGTAGGCACCGGTGGGTTGTTGCTGGACGGTAGCGGCGACTACGCCGCCACGGCCACCTCGCCCGTCTCCACCGGGACCAGCTTCACGGCTGCCGCGTGGGTGAGCACCGCGGCGCGGCCGGACCATCCGGTGACGGTGTTCTCGCAGGCGGGTTTGGTCAACAGCGGCTTCGCGGTGCGATATGTGCCCAGTGCGACTGACCCGGTGAACGCCGGTCGCTGGCAGCTAGCGATGCCAGGCTCCGACGTCAAGGGCACAACCGTAGCGGCGGCCGAGCATCCCAACTTCATGAACAACACGAGTTGGAACCATCTGGCGGTGGTCTACGACGCCTTCGCCGATCAGATGCGGCTGTACGTCGACGGCAACCTGGAGCAGGTCGTCTGCGCCGACAGCAACGAGGACGGCAGCCCGGATGTCGAGGGCTGCACCGACTCGGTGTCCTGGAACTCCAACGTCCTGCCGTTCAACGCCACCGCAGGCCTTCAGCTCGGCCGTGGCAAGACCGACGGCACGTGGGGCGAGTACTGGCCCGGCGTGATCGACGACGTGTGGACCTTCCAGGGCGTGGCCTCGGACGAGCAGATCGCCAGGCTGGCCAACGGTACGGACGTGTCCACCGTCCCCGGACCGTAAGAGCCGACGAGACCAGCGCGGGGGCGGACCACCGGCCCGCCCCCGCCGCTGAGTCGCCGTGGCATCGAAGAGAAGTCCGCGCACGTCAGAACAGCTCCCCTGTTTGGGGGCTCCAGGGCTGAGGAGGGGCCGCTGTGGCGGTGAGCAAATGCGGGTGGGCGAGAGCACGGCGAAGAGTCGCCTTGACCGTGTCCGCGGTGCTGGTCGGGACCCTGCTGCAGGGCGCCTTCACGCCGTCGGTGGCGCAGGCGGATGACTTGCCGAAGGTCCCGGCATCGGAAAAGGCGCTGTCCGGGCACACCGTAAAGTCGCTGCCGCGGGGGACGGGCGGGCAGCGCAAGGTGCCGGCCGCGGCGCCGCGGCGTGCGTGGCCGAAGGCCGGGTCGGCCATGGTCACCCTGCGGCCAGGAGCGAAGTCGGTCACCCGGCGGGCGGGAACTCTGCCGGTGTCGCTCACGGCACCCGCAGCAAAGGGAGCAGAGAAGGCGCCCGCAGTGAAGAAGGCGGCGCTGACACCCTTGTCGGGCACCGCGACCGTACGTGTGCTGGACGAGGCCGCTGCGCGGAATGCCGGTGTCGAGGGCCTGCTGTTCTCTCTGCGGCGCGGGACCGACGCACAGGGCGCCAAGGTCGGCGTCAGCGTCGACTACTCCGCTTTCGCGCAGTCCTACGGCGGTGCGTACGCCGCCCGCCTGAAGCTGGTACGGCTGCCCGCCTGCGCGGTGACGACCCCGCAGCGCCCGAAGTGCCGCACGCAGCAACCGATTGACGCCCGCAACGACGGGTCCCAGCTGTCCGGCGACATCAGCATCACGGGTACCGGACCGATGATGCTGGCGGCGACCACAGCCGCCGCCGACGGTGCCTCCAGCGACAACGGCGACTACACCGCCAGCCAGTTGTCCCCCTCCGCGACCTGGTCGACGAGCCTGAATTCGGGCAGCTTCTCCTGGTCGTACGACATGCCTGTGCCGGGCGTGCCGGGCAAGTTCGCGCCCAGCGTGGGTCTGTCCTACTCCTCCGGGGCCATCGACGGCCGTACGTCCGCCACCAACAACCAGTCCTCCTGGGCGGGCGACGGATTCAGCCTGTGGCCCGGCTCCATCGAGCGCAGTTACAAGAGCTGCGCCGAGGACGACGTGAAGAACGCCGACGGCAATAAGCCCGGCGACATGTGCTGGGCGTACGACAACGCCACCATCTCGTTCAACGGGCGCGCCGGCGAGCTGATCCCGACCGGTACGGACACCTTCAGGATCAAGGGCGACGACGGCACCAAGATCCAACGTGTCCACGGCACCACCACCGACGTCCGCTCCAACGGTGCCCGCGACGACGAGTACTGGAAGGTCACCACGACCGACGGCACCCAGTACTTCTTCGGCTACAACCGCTTGCCCGGCTGGGCGTCCGGCAAGGACACAACAGAGTCGACCTGGACGACCCCCGTCTACGGCGACGACGAGGGCGAGCCCTGTCACGCCGCCACCTTCGCCGACTCCTGGTGTCGGCAGGCCTACCGGTGGAACCTCGACTACGCCGTCGACGTCCACGGCAACGCGATCGCCTACTACTACGAGAAGGAATCCAACTACTACGCCCGGAACATCACGGCCGCCGACGAGACGGCCTACGACCGCGGCGGCTACCTGGACCGGATCGAATACGGACTGCGCAAGGACGCTGTCTACTCGGCCAAGGCCCTGGCCAAGGTCTCCTTCACCTCAGCCGAGCGCTGCCTGCCGCAGACCGGTGTGACCTGCGACGCCTCGAAGATCGACGATCAGAAGTTCTACTGGTACGACACACCGTGGGACCTGAATTGCAAGGCCGGGGAGGACTGCACCAAGTCCGCCTCCCCGAGCTTCTGGACCCGTAAGCGCCTGACCGGCGTCACCACACAAGTGCTGAAATCGGACGGCACATACACCCCGATCGACACCTGGACACTGGACCACCGCTGGGGCATGGCAGACATCGACTACCAACTGTTGCTCGACTCGATCCAGCACACCGGTAAGTCGGCCACCCCCGAGATCACCCTGCCCAAGGTCACCTTCGGATACCACCAGGACGCCAACCGCCTCGACATCGCCGGTGACGACACCGCGCCGTTCATCAAGGAGCGTCTCTCCACCATCGCCGACGAGTCCGGCGGTCAGATCGACGTCAACTACTCCGCGGCGGCTTGCGACGCGGGCGACCTCCCGGCCCCGCAGACCAACACCACCCGCTGCTACCCCGTCTACTTCACGAAGTCCGGTGACGCCGGCCCGACCTTGCAGTGGTTCAACAAGTACGTGGTGGAGTCGGTCACCGAGACCGACCGCACCAACTCCTCGCCGGACATGGTCACCCGCTACGACTACCTCGACGGCGCGGCCTGGCACTACGCCGACGATGACGGCCTGACCAAGGAGAAGTACAAGACCTGGTCGCAGTGGCGCGGCTACGGCCATATACGAGAACGCACCGGCGGCCAGGATCCGGTCGGTATGAAGTCGCAGACCGACCACTACTTCCTGCGTGGCATGGACGGTGACCGAAAGGGTCCGTCCACCGCCGACGGCACCAAGTCCGTCACCGTCTCCGACGACAACGGCGGCACCATCACCGACCACGACTCCGCGGCCGGCTTCGAGTACAAGACTGAGGAGTACAGCGGCCCCAGTGGCCGGGTGCTCGAGAAGACCGTCAGCACGCCGTGGCACCACCAGACGGCCAGTCGGGTCCGTGTGTGGGGCACCACCACCGCAAACCTGACCGGCACCGCCTCCGTCCGTACCTGGACCTCGCTCGACGACGGCGTGGGTGACAAGTGGCGGCAGACATACCGGACCAACAGCTACGAGAACACCGCCGGCCGTGTCACGCAGCTCGAGGACTTCGGCGACACCGGCACTGCGGCCGACGACCAGTGCACCCGCACCAGCTACGTGGACAACACCACGGCCTGGATCCTCACCAAGCCCTCGCGAGTGGAGACCGTGGCGGTCAAGTGCGCCGCTACTCCGAACCGCGCCAAGGACGTTCTGTCCGACATCCGCACTGCCTACGACGGGCAGGCTTACGACGCCGCCCCTACCAAGGGTGACCCCACGCGCATCGCGAGCCTGAAGTCGCACAACGGCACCACGGCGACCTACCTGGAGTCCGGCGTCACCTACGACACCACCTACGGTCGTCAGCTCACCAGCACCGACATCACAGGCACGGTCACCGCGACCCAGACCGGCGTCCCGACACGGACCGACCGCAGTGACGGCCGGACGACCACCACGGTGTACGACCCGACCGCGGGCTTCCCGACCACGGTCACCGTCACCAGCCCGCCGGCGACCCCGGGCACCGCCTCCACCGCCCAGACCAGCAAGACCACGTACGACACACGGCGCGGACTGCCCGTGACCGTGCTGGACACCAACAACAAGCGCACCGACACCACCTACGACGCGCTCGGCCGCAGTCTCAAGATCTGGCTGCCCAACCGCTCACAGGCCAACAATCAGACCCCGAACTACGAGTTCGACTACACCATCACCGACGGCAAGCCGGTGGCGGTGGCCACGAAGACACTGACGAATGATGGCGGGCAGCGCACCTCGTACACCCTGTACGACGGCTTTCTACGAGCCCGCCAGACCCAGGCCCCCGGTCCGTCCGGCGGACGGCTGATCAATGACGTCTTCTACGACGAACGCGGTCTGACGGCCAAGGTCTTCGCGCCGTACTACAACACCGGCGCACCCTCCACCGACCTGCTGAAGCTCGACGATGCCCTGGCGGTGGAGACCCAGACCTGGAACACCTACGACGGCCTCGGCCGCGTCACCAAGTCCCGGCAGGTGGCCGGCAACGGCGACGGCGGCACCGTGCTCGCCACCACCAGCACCAGCTACGGCGGCGACCGCACCACGGTCACCCCGCCCGCCGGTGGCACCCCGAGTACCACGGTCACCGATGCCCGCGGCCGCACCACCGACTTGCTGCAGTACGACGCTGCCACGCCGACCGGCACTCCTTCCGCGACCCACTACGACTACGACCCCGCCGGGCGGCTGTCCGCGGTCACCGACTCTGTCGGCAACCAGTGGTCGTACAGCTACGACCAGCGGGGCAACAAGATCGGGGCGAAGGACCCCGACAAGGGTGAGACCACCTACACCTACGACGACCGCAATCAGCTGCTCACCAGCACCGACGACCGTGAGCCGAAGCAGACCATCACCCATGTCTACGACGGCTTGGGCCGTGAGCTGGAAACTCACGACGGCACGGCCACGGGCCCATTGCTGACCAAGCACGTCTGGGACCCGGCCGGGTACGAGGGCCAGCTGTCCACCGCCACCCGCTACGTCGGCGGTGTGAGCGGCAGCGCGTACACCACCACGTACAGTCTCTATGACACGCTCTACCGCGCCAACCGGGTGACCACCACGATCCCGTCGTCCGAGGGGGCCCTGGCCGGCGCCTATCAGTCGAACATCAAGTACAACTTCGACGGCACCGTCCAGTCGAGCAGCTATCCGGCGGTAGGCAGCCTCGCCGCCGAGGTCCTCACCCCGACGTACGACGACGTCCTGCGCCCGGTCACGCTCTCCGGCACCGGCGGCGTCACCTACATCACCGGCACCACCTACAGCTACACCGGCAAGCCACTGCAGTTCACCTATCAGAGCGGTGGCAAGAAGACCCAGGTCAACAACTCCTACCAGTGGGGCACCCAGCGCCTGTACAACACGCGGGTCGACCGCGAGGGCGTGCCCGGCGTCGACAAGTCGTCCACCTTCGGCTACGACGAGGCGGGCAACATCACGTCGATCAGTGACGTGTCGCGCGACGGCACCGACAACCAGTGCTTCCGCTACGACCACCTCGGCCGCCTCACCGAGGCCTGGGCCCAGGGCGCCACCGGCTGCTCCGCCACCGCCGGGTCACTGCTCGGCGGACCCGCCCCCTACTGGCAGTCGTACACCTACGACGCCACTGGCAACCGGCGCACCGAGACGCTGCACGACAACACGGGCGATGCCGCCAAGGACGTCAAGCGCACATACGACTACCCCGCGCCCAAGTCCCCGCGACCGCATGGCCTGACCCAGGTCACCACCGCCGGACCCGGCGGCACGGCGATCGACACCTACTCGTACGACAGGGTCGGCAACACCCGCACCCGCACGATCGGCGGTGACCAGCAGACCCTCGACTGGGATGCCGAGGGGCATCTCTCCAAGGTCACAGAGGGAACCAAGACCACTTCATACGTCTATGACGCCGACGGCAACCGTCTGATCCGTCGCACCGACGCGGACACCACGCTCTACCTCGGTTCCACCGAGGTCACTGTCGCCAAGGCCGCCACCACCGCCAAGGCCACCCGCTACTACGACCTCGGTGGCGGCAACCAGGCGATCCGCACTGACGACGGCAAGCTGTCGTTCCTCATCGGCGATCACCACGGCACCTCGGAACTCGCCGTCAATGCCACCGACTTGTCCATGCAGCAGCGCCGCTCCACTCCCTTCGGCGCCGCCCGCGGCCAGGCCCCGACCTCATGGCCCGGCCAGAGGGGTTTCATCGGCGGCACCGACGACACCACGACAGGGCTGGTCCATCTCGGCGCTCGCGAGTACGACACCACGACCGGCCGGTTCATCAGCGTCGACCCGGTCATGGACTCGGCCGACCCGCAGCAGATGAACGGCTACAGCTACACGGAGAACAACCCGGTCACCTACAAGGATCCGACAGGCCGCACGAAGTGCGACGCCGAACCCGAGCTGTGCGGAAAGAAGGACAACCGCTGCAACTCGGCGTGCGTGAAGAAGAACATCGAGAAGGTCAACAAGGCCAACAAGGCGACCGAGGAATACTTCAGGAAGAAGGAGCAGAAGAAGGCACAGAAGCTTTACGACTACTTCTTCAAGCCGTCGAAGTGTGTCGGCAATCCTAGTGGCCTTCCAAAGTACGACGTCTGCTACACCCAGGCGGAAATCGACTCCGACAAGCAGCTCCTGAAGACCGTCATGTCCGCCTTGGGTGATATGACGATGCTCGAACCCTGGTACCAGTGCGCCTTCAATCACAACCAGGACAAGTGCGACACCCTCGGCCTGGCCATGTCCACCGGCGACGCCGGCGCCATCGCGCGGGGCGGCATGAGATTCATCAGCGCGATGAGCAAGGCCGGGCGGGTCCTGTGCAGTTTCACCTCCTCGACCCGCGTGCTCATGAAGGGCGGGCGCACCAAACAGATCGGGAAGATCAAACCCGGCGACAAGGTGGAGGCGGCAGACCCGAAGACGGGCAAACACAAGGGGACGCGCACTGTCACCGCTCAGGGTGGCCACCGCGACACGGACCTGGTCGACCTGAGGATCCGTGACGAGCAAGGCCGTACCGTCACCATTCCCACCACGTTCAAGCACCCCTTCTGGGACGCCACGGCACACGCGTGGATCCCAGCCGGCGAACTCACCGCGGGGCACGACCTCAGCACTGCTGAGGACGGCCATGTGCGACTGGTCGGCGTACGGAACCGGGCCGGTGCGGGCGACATGTACAACCTCACCGTCGAAGAACTGCACACGTATTACGTGCTCGCCGGTTCCACGCCGGTCCTGGTACACAACTGCGATCTCGCCCTCGGATGGCGCACCATGGGAACCGGGGAGTGGGCGGAATCGAAGGGCTACACCCACATGCTGGCCAACCCCGATGACGGCTGGAAGTTTCCTGTGGAGCGAATGATCGGCGATCCCAACGTCACGCTTCGTGTCAACATAACGGGATGGGAGACAGATTTCGAAGGCGCGGTCAGGAACGGTCTCAGGGGGGGCTTGGCCACAGAGCTTGAGATGAGCTGGATCGCCAGGGCGGTGGCCAATGGTCAGCGGTCATGGAATACCGTGCACTTCTACGAGGTGGGTCCAGGTGGAAAGTCCGCCCCAGCGCCCCGCCCCGCTGAGCCCGATTGGTCCACCTTCGGCAAACTTGATCCGGTCAGAAGTCCGTTCACTATGTGCAGGTGCGAAGGATCGGTTGCCTGGGATGAATAGCAAGAGGCTGCCGGAAGATTCATGGGATCCGGCTCTTCATTACCCTGACCTCGACGTTTCCGAAGGCTTGGCCAAGGCGCTCAAACGCAGGGCTGCGGGGATCGGATTGATGCTCGAGGGGATTTTCGACTGCACCCCCGGGGCAATGCTTGCCACTGATCGTGGTGACGTCTGGATCAACGTCGGGGCCTGGGAGAGGTCCTTCTCCGTGGCGATCCACGAGTCCCGCATTGAATGGGCGAGGGGAGGAACCGAGGACGTCGAGCAGGCGCTTCGGGCGGTTGCCGCCTGGCAGGATGGTGAACCTCTAGATGACTACGTGTCGGAGTTCCCGTTTATGCAACCGGGGCGGCTGGCGCGCGCGTTCTTGGAGGGACGGGTCGCCGAAGCCCAGTGGCAGGACCTGCTGGATTCGGTCTACCACACGGGTGGCCAGCGGCTGCTCGTCAGTCTCGCGTCTTTCGGTGAACTGCGGAGTTTCTATCCGGAGATCAGCTACGGTGACCTCCGCTTCACCACGCCCCCGCCCCGGCAGGACGATCGAGTGTTCCGGTTCCGGAGAGACGGGCCGGTATTTCGTGTGGAGGAATCCGGTCCGGAGCCTCGTGAGTACTCCCTCAACGAACTCGACGAGGTAGCCCGTCACATCGTCGAGTTCTTCGCCTCCGACTGACCGAGTCCTCTCGGTTGAGTGAATGCGAAGGCCCCACGGGACATCACTCCGCTGGGGCCTTCGGCAATGTTGCGTCCCGTCCTGTGACGCGCCCCATCGATCTGGAGAGCAATGAGCCGCCCACTTCCGAGCCGTCGTGTGTCCGTGCTCGCCGTTGTCGCGACAGGTATTGCCGTACTGGTGGTCTTCTTCCGGCCCTGGGCGGATCGGGCCGACAGCGCGGACGCTGAGGCGGGACGAGGATGCGTCTCCTCGGTGCCCTATGTCTCGGGCGCTGGAGGCTATGCCAGTTACCGCATACCCGCCGTCGTCCGGATCCCTGCCGGGACCTTGCTCGCTTTCGCGGAAGGACGGGCCGGCGGCAAGGAGGACCACGGTGACATCGACGTCGTGCTCAGGAGGTCGCGGGACGGCGGATGTACCTGGGGGCGGCTGCAAGTCGTCGCGGAGGGTGACGGGAACACCAGAGGTAACCCGGCACCGGTTGTCGATCCCCGAACGGGGAACATCGTGCTCGTCACCACCTACCACAGGGGTGACGTCACCGAAGCACGGATCTTGCGCGGTGAGGCCACGGCAGAGGACGGCCGACGGGTCTTCGTGCAGACGAGCGTCGACGGCGGAAGCTCCTTCTCCGCCCCACGAGAGATCACGTCAGCCGTGAAGAAGGCGGACTGGCGCTGGTATGCCACAGGGCCGGGCCATGCCGTGGCTCTGACGCGGGGTGACCATGCGGGTCGGCTGGTCGTCCCGGCCAACCACTCCGCGACGCCGCCATCGGGGTCGTCGGACACCGGTCAGGAACCCAAGTACTACGGAGTGCACACGATCTACAGCGATGATGGGGGAAGGTCCTGGCACCTTGGCTTCGTCGAGGACTCCTACGAAGGCGTGTACAACGCCAACGAGTCGACGGCGGCCCAACTGCCGTCCGGACGGCTCTATTTCAACGCCAGGAACCAGAAGGGCACGAGCCCGGGGAACCGACTGGACTCCTATTCCAGTGACGGGGGCGCCGGACTGGACCGAGGCTTCATGCAGCAGAGTTCACTGGACGACGTTCCCTTGGTGGAGGGCAGCCTGCTGCAACTGGCCGGGGAGCGCAGGGACTTGCTGTTCTCGGCGCCTTCTGTGCCGACCGACCGTGCGGCGATGGCGCTGTGGCGCAGCAGCGATGGAGGGCGGTCCTTCGGCAAGGTGCTGACCCTCTCCGCGCGGAAGGCCGGGTACTCGGACCTCGTGCAGATGGGCAGCGACAGTGTGGGGGTCCTTTACGAGACGGGTGCTCGGACGGCGTACGAGACCATCGTGTTCCGGCGTGTGTCCCTGCAGAACGTGCGTGGGTGAGCAGGGCAGCGGGCCACGGCGGCGGTATCAGGGCCGCCGGTAGATAGTGATCGAGTGGCCGACCTCGTCGACGGGCCGGCTGCCGTCGAGCAGCGAGAGCAGCGGGGCCTCGGCCAGGGCGACCTCGGAGTCCGATACGACGAGCAGACCGTGCACCTCGTCCGAGGGGACCGTCAGTGGGTCGGAGGCGTGGATGCCGTAGTACGAGGGCTCGCCGCTGCCTTTGTAGACCAGCCAGACCTTGTCGTCCGGATAACGCTCCCGCAGCCGGTCGGCGAGCCGCCCGAGGTCTTGGCCCCAGTCGACGTTCGAGTCGTGCAGCCACTCATGGGTCTTCGCCGGTCCGCCGAACGCCTCGTTGGAGTACGGCAGGTAGTACGGGTACGTGGCGAGTGAGCTGACGGCGACGTACGCGACGAGCAACGCTGTCATGACGTTCGCCCAGCTTCGTCGTACGGCTGTCACGGCCGCGGCCGCGACGGCGAGGAAGAGGGGGACGAAGATCGCGTACCGGGTGCCGTAGTCACGGGTGCCGGTCATCGCGGCGGCGAGCAGCACGGCTGTGGGGAGGAGTACGTACACCGCGGCGGGCCGCAGCCGCCGGATCGCGCACATCGCCACGGCGCCCGCGAGCCACAGGGCGAGCATGCCGAGCGGTGTCTTCACCAGGAAGGCGGCCGGCAGGTAGTACCAGAGCGAGCCGTGGTACATCCGGCCGTACAGGAAGCCCGGCCGGACGATCTCCTCCTTGCCGAACTGGATCAGCATCCCGTCCCGGTACTCGCGGGGGAGCGGGAGCAGGTCGGTGACAGTGGCCTTCAGACCGTGTGCCGTCGGCATGCCGGCGGGCGGCGTCCAGTGCAGCCGCGGGTCGACGACCAGGTACGAGGCCCATACGACGGCGATCGCGAGTAGCGCCGTACCGGCCGCCCAGGCGGCGCCGAGGGCCAGCGAGCGGGCCGTACTGCGAGTACCGCGTCCGAATGTGCCCCGGGCGGCCAGAACGGACGACACCACGAGGAGCAGCACCACCGGAACCGCCGTCAGCGTGTTCATCTTGGTCGCCAGGGCCGCGCCCAGCGCCACTCCGGCCAACGGGAGGTACAGTGCCGGCCGCCTGCGGGCCCGCCAGGTCAGCCAGACCGACGTCAGCACGAAGCCCGCCGCCGGTACGTCGAGGGTGGCCAGCGAGCCGTGGGCGATGACGTCCGGCGAGAAGGCGTACAGCGCGAGGGCCACCAACCCGCCCACGGGGCCCAGGAGATCACGGGCGAACGCGCAGACGACCAGCCCGAACAGCAGCGTCAGCACGATCATCGGCAGCCGCGCCCAGAACATCAGCTTCCACGGGTCGTTGCCGGTCTCGAACAGCAGGTGGCGTCCGAGCCTGCTCTGGTCGCCGCGGAAGCCGGCCTTGAGGTGGGGGTCGGCGGCCGGCACTCCGGTCGCGATGATGAGCTTGCCCAGCGGGGGGTGTTCGGGGTTGTACCGCAGGCTGTGCTCTTTGAGATAGACCGTGGCCGTGCCGACGTACACCGGCTCGTCGATGGTCGGGGACTGCCGCGCGGCCGTCGTGAGCATGGCCACCGCCATCTGCGCGAGGAGCGCCACGACGACGAGCGCGAACAGGGGCCGCCGGTACCGGGGTTCCCGGCGCGGTCCGGTCGCCGTGCGGGCGTCGGCCACGCTGGGGAGCAGGTCGGCTGTCTGTGTCATGGAAGGACGTTGCTTCTCGCGGAGGGGAGTTACTTCTTCCCCACCAGCTTCTTGAGCCGCGTCATCGCCGTGGCCTTGGGCTCGGCCTCGTACGCCTTCTTCAGCTGCTCGAAGTGGTCGGCGCGCGTCCGGCTTAGATATTCGTCCGTGACCAGCGGCCTGGCGATCGACCAGGCACGCTTGTGCTGGCCGTCGTAGTGGGCGACGTACGCCTTCGACAGCTCCAGGACCGACTTGAAGGGGATGCCGCCGGTGTGGTCGCGGTCGATCTTGTCCTGGACGGCGGAGATGAGGGCTAGTTTCTCGTCGACCGTGTAGTCGTCCTCGGTGATGCGCTTCAGGACGTCCGCGGGGATCGGCTTCGTCACCTCGAAGGCGAGGGTGGAGCGGATCGGCGGGCCCGCGATCTCGATGTAGGGCAGCAGCGCGCCCGTGCTGTGGTGCAGCCACGGCAGCCGGGGGCCGGCGAAGTCCTGGTGGAGGACGACCGTGCCGACCTTCATCCGGCTCAGGAACCGCTCCGACACACAGCGGAACACCCGGGCCGTCTTGGCTATGTCGATGTGCAGGAACTCCACCGGGCTGGTGTCGTCCGGGTCGGAGGTCTGCCAGAGGTCACCGGCGTGGATCTCCAGGAAGGGCAGGAAGGGCTCCAGACGCCCCTTGAAGTCGTTCAGGAACGAGTTGTCGTCCTCCGGCTTGTGCCCGGAGTCGAAGAACTTCTCCGAGGCGAACGTCCCCTTGCCGACGCGGAAGAAGTCGTACGCGTGCAGCCGCCCGCTCTTCGCGTCGAACACCGGGCTTTCGCTGAGACCGAGGGCGAGGGCGTACGTCGAGCCGCCGCCGCCCGAGCCGAGTTCGACGATCCGGTCCCGGCCCGTGAGGTGGTGGCGCCCCACCAGGTACAGGAACTGCAGCTCCCAGGTGCTGCACTGGGTGTAGGGCAGGTTCTCCGGCAGCGTCACGCTGTCGAAGAGGGAGTAGAGCCGGCCGAGCTTCGTCATGAGTGCCTCACGGATTCGGATAGCGGTGCCCGTGATCCTAGGGACACGGACACCGCATCACCATTGAATCAACGGAGTAACTCGATGGTTGGGCTGTATTTCCACGGCCTTTCCGGGGAGTTCATGTCTGATTCGCGTTCCTCGCCGCTTTCCTCAGCGCTTCACAGCCTTCTTCAAAGCCCGCGCCTGCCGTACCACCCGCCGCGCGGTGGAGTTGTGCGGCAGGAACGCCAGCCGCTCCGGGATACCGCCGGGCAGCCCCAGGGAGGTGAGGCGCTTCTTCCTGAAGTAGCGCTGGGTGCGCGGGCGCAGCCGCTTGGCGAGGTACCTCTCCGCCGCCTCGCGCCGGCCCGGATAGATCCGGTCCTGCATGGTGAACCCGACCGCGGTCACCAGCCCGTCCAGCTCGTCGGCCGGCAGCGGCTCCTCGCCCGCCCGCTGCTCCAGGTCCGGCAGTACGGCGTCGGCCAGCACCACCGGGACCCGGTTGCTGTTCTGGTACGGCGTGAGCCGCTCCAGGAGCGCCTGGGTGCCGATGCGGGCGACCGGGAGGTCGTAGAACACGGACGCAGTGAACAGTGCCGTCGAGAAGCAGCCGACGACCAGCGCGGGCCGGGCCTTCTCGAACAGCACCTCCGCGAGGACGGGGGTGTCCAGGACGGTGAGGTCGACGCCCAGCTTCTCGGCCTCGGTCTCCAGCAGGCGGCTGAAGCGGGCCGGTGCGGTGGGGTGCGGCTTGAACACGATGGAACGGTGGCCGCGTTCGACCGCACCGCGCATCATCCGCACGTGCAGGTCCTCCTCCTCCTTCACGGAGAGGATGTTCAGCGCGGAGAGGTACTGGCCCAGCAGCAGCGCCGAGTTCTCCGGCAGCTCGGGCAACTCCGTGACCGTCTCGCCGAGTTCGCTGAGGACCTTCAGGAAGGCGCCCGTCGGCACGACCTGCGCCGGTGCGTTGAACTCGGTGAGCAGCATGGGCGTGACGCCCGGCACCAGGTCCAGGTGGAGCAGTCGGCGCACCCGCGTGCCGACCAGCGGGTCGAGCTTGTTGCGGGTCGGGCCGTAGCTCATCAGACCGTCCGCGTACACGTGCACGGGGGCCCCGGTGAACAGCTGGGCCACGGTGAGGGCGGGGGTGACCTGGATGGACTCCAGGACCAGCTCCACCCGGTCGTCGCCGAGGTCCCACAGCAGCCGCAGATAGCGCTCGAAGAGCGGGATGTCGTCGGTGCGCGGGGTCCACGAGCCCGGGTGGAAGGGGCGGATGGCCTCGTTCCAGGACAGGACGTCGTCGAAGTGGTCCCGCAGCGGCTCGAAGCCCGGCATCGCGTCGAGCGCCGGAGTGGTCTCCGGGTTCGCCGAGTTGTTGAACACCAGCAGCACCCGGCGTTCGGCCTCGTCGAAGAGGTCGGAGTCGAGCGCGGCGGCGAGCGTGGCGACCCCGTACAGCGTGGAGGCGCAGAAGATCTGGGTCGTACGACCGGAGTCAGGACGGGTGGTCGGGGACATCACGCGGCCGCCTTCGCTGTGGTGACCTTGCGCCGCAGCCGTCGCAGCTTGGACGAGCGGCGCAGATCCATCGTGTCGAGTACGTCGCCGAGCGCGTCCTGCGGCATCCGCTTTATCGCCGCCGCGCTCATCGACTGCAGCTGCTTGGCCACGCCCGGCTCCCACTTGGCCTCGTCGGAGAGATGGTGGGCGATGATCGCGCAGTAGGTGCGCACCGCCTTCGGCAGCAGCCGCTCGGCGTCCCGGTCACCCGCCGTCTCCTCGATGACCTGGTCGAAGGCGCGGATGAAGTCCAGTTGACGGGCGTCGCCGATCTGGGTGAGCGAGGAGGCCACCCCGCGCCGGTAGAACACCCCGAGCAGACTCACCACGGCGAACGACTCCGCCTCCCGGTGCAGCTTCCAGATCCACGGCCGGTCCTCGGCCGTGCGCAGCCCGTCCGTGAAGTGCAGCAGCCCCTTGTCGAGGAGACGGCGGTGATAGGCACCGGCCCACGCGTACGCGTAGTCCACGGAGGTCGTCCGGTCGGCGGGCAGGATCGCCTCGCGCGGGTTGAGCACCTCGCCGCGCAGGCCCACCGGGGCCCGGTGCACCGTGCGGGCGCGGGCGGTCGCCTGGACGTGGTCGGTGCGGATGAAGTCGCAGCCCAGCCCCTCGACGGCCGCCACCAGCTCGGCGAGATAGCCCGGCGCGAGCCAGTCGTCGCCGTCGAGGAAGGTGAGGTACTCGCCCGTCGCCGCGTCAAGGCCGGTGTTGCGGGCGGTGGCGAGACCCCCGTTCTCCTCATGGCGGATATATCTCACCTGCGCGACATCCGAAAGTGACTCGGCCGCCCGTTCGAGAATGGCGGGCGTTTCATCCTTCGATTTGTCATCGACGAGGATGAACTCGAAGTCGCTCCGGGCGTTGAGCCGCAGACTTCTGAGGGTGTCCGGGGCGTATTGCTGCACGTTGTAGAACGGCACGATCACGGAAAGCTTTGGCACCTGCGAAAGCCTAGAAGGCCGTCCGGCAGGGCAACTGGACGGTGATCGTACGGGGGGTGAACTCAATGTGTCGGAACGGTGCATCCCATGTACTTCCCGGGCTCTGACGGGCCAGTTCGGCTCTCGGTGGGCTGTTGTTAACTTTTCGTTGATTCCCGGTTGGGCCATTCCTGGGAATTGCTTCCTAGCGTCTTCGACGTGCCAGCAAGTACGCCAGCAACGACAACGACGCCGACGCGAATCGCGGTCCTCGCGGACTCCGACACCCGCTGGAAATGGGGTGCCCTGACCGCCCATCGCATCGCCCCGCACGAGAACGCGCAAGAGGGCCCCGCCCTCGACGGCTACCTGCTGCGCGGCCGCGCCACCCCCACCCCGCGCCAGCTCGCGGAGGTCGGGGTCCGGGCGGACTCGCTGCGGGAGGTCACGAGCGTCGAGTTCCTTCGGGCCATGTCCGAGGAGTCGTACGACGTCGTCGTGATCGCCCTGGTGGGCGGTGGCGTCCAGGCGATGCTGCACGGGCTGAAGCGGGTCTGGGAGGGCCGGGAGAAGCGTCCCGTCGTCGTCACCGGTTACGTCGGCGTCGTCTACGAGAAGCTCGCCGACGGCCTGCTGCTGCGGCACGGGGCCGACCTCGTCCTCGCCAACTCCCGCCAGGACGCGGAGCGTTTCCGTGCCGTGTACGAAGGGGTCGGCGCCGATGCCTCGTCGGTGACGGAGGTGGCGCTGCCGTTCCTCGGCGGGGCCGCCTACGAAGGCGAACACGACCCGTACACCGTGGTGTTCGCCGTCCAGCCGTCCGTCCCGGACACCCGCAAGGACCGTACGTACCTGCTGAACCGGATCATCCAGCACGCCAGGCTGCACCCCGAGCGCGAAGTGCTGCTGAAGCTCCGCTCCAAGCCGGGCGAGCACACCACGCACATCGAGGAACAGCCCTACCAGAAGCTGATCCAGCGGCTCGATCCGCCGGCCAACTTCCGCCTGGTGTACGGGAACATGGGCGAGGTCCTCGACCGTACGGATCTGCTGGTCACCATCAGTTCCACGGCCGCCCTGGAATCGCTGCACCGGCGGATCCCGACCGTCGTCCTGACCGACCTCGGGGTCCGCGAGGTGCTCGGCAACCATCACTTCGTCGGGTCCGGGTGCCTTGCCTCCTGGGACCAGCTGGACGCGGGGTACCGGCCGACGCCGGATGCGGAGTGGGTCTCCCGGCAGGGGGTCGCGGCTGGGGGTCCCCCCTCTGGGGGAGGTTCGTACGAGACCGCCTTCGACGCGGCGCGGGAGCGGATCACCAAGCTGCTGGCCGGGTCGGCGTTGCCGCCGCTCACTCCGTATTACACGCCCGCCACGGCTCCCGGCTATCTGCCGGGCATCCTCGCCCGCCATCACCTCGGCCCCGACGGCAGTCCGCTGCCGGGTGCCCCCGCCGCCGACAAGGAGCCCGGACCGGTCCGGCAGATCGTGCGCCGGGCGGCGCGGGGTGCCTACCGGCACGGCGTACAGCGGGTCGCCCCTGTCATCCGGCGGATGGGGGAGCTGTGAGCACGGCGATCGGCGCACAGGACGCGCCCTCTCTTCAAGGACTTCAAGGAGTGCAACCCATGTCCGACTCGCTGGCCGACACCGGCGCCACCGTGCGTCGCGTGCTCGCGGTCATCCCCGCCCGCGGCGGCTCCAAGGGTGTGCCCGCCAAGAACCTCGCCCCCGTCGGCGGTGTGCCCCTCGTGGCGCGTGCCGTCCGGGAGTGCCGGGCCACGCGTCTCGTGACGGACGTGGTCGTGTCCACCGACGACCAGGCCATCGCCGCCGCCGCCCGTGAGGCCGGTGCCGAGGTCGTGCTGCGGCCCGCCGCGATCGCCGGGGACACCGCCACCTCCGAGGCGGCCGTGCTGCACGCCATGGACGCCCATGAGGCGCTGCACGGCGCGGCGGTCGACGTGGTGGTGTTCGTGCAGTGCACCAGCCCGTTCCTGATCCGTGAGGACATCGACGGGGTCGCCGGCGCGATCGTCGAGAACGGCGCCGACACCGCCGTCACCGTCGCGCCCTTCCACGGGTTCGTGTGGCGGGACGCCGAGGACGAGGTCGCCGCGGGCACCGTCTCGGAGGCCGACGCGGCCGTCGGCGGCGGTTACGGCGTCAACCACGACAAGGCGTACCGTCCCCGCCGCCAGGACCGTCCGCAGGACCTGCTGGAGACCGGCGCCGCCTACGCGATGGACGCGGCCGGCTTCCGCAAGCACCAGCACCGCTTCTTCGGCCGCACCGAGCTCGTACGGACCGACCCGGCGCGGGTGCTGGAGATCGACGACCCGCACGACCTCGCGCGGGCCCGGGCGTTGGCGCCGCTGTTCGACGCCGACCGGCCCGGCGCCCTCCCCACCTACGGCGACATCGACGCCGTGGTACTGGACTTCGACGGCACCCAGACCGATGACCGGGTGCTGATCGACGCCGATGGAAAGGAGTTCGTCTCCGTGCACCGCGGGGACGGCCTCGGCATCGCGGCGCTCCGCAGGAGCGAGCTCAAGATGCTGATCCTCTCCACGGAGCAGAACCCGGTCGTCGCCGCCCGGGCACGGAAGCTGAAGATCCCCGTGCTGCACGGCATCGACCGGAAGGACCTCGCACTCAAGCAGTGGTGCGAGGAGCAGGGCATCGCGCCCGAGCGCGTGCTCTACGTCGGCAACGACGTCAACGACCTCCCGTGCTTCGCCCTCGTCGGCTGGCCCGTGGCGGTCGCGAGCGCCCACGACGTGGTACGCGGCGCCGCCCGTGCGGTCACCACCGTCCCCGGTGGTGACGGCGCGATCCGAGAGATCGCCAGCTGGATCCTCGGCCCCTCTCTCGACTCCCTCACCAGTTAAGGAACTTGTCTGCCATGAGCACCAACCCCCGTCTGCGCGCCTTCGGTTCCGAGCGTCTCGCCGGTCCCGGCCAGCCCGTCTACATCTGCGGCGAGATCGGCATCAACCACAACGGCGAGCTGGAGAACGCCTTCAAGCTCATCGACGTGGCCGCCGAGGCAGGCTGCGACGCCGTGAAGTTCCAGAAGCGCACCCCCGAGATCTGCACCCCGCGCGACCAGTGGGACATCGAGCGCGACACCCCCTGGGGCCGGATGACCTACATCGACTACCGCCACCGCGTGGAGTTCGGCGAGGACGAGTACCGCCAGATCGACGAGTACTGCAAGGAGAAGGGGATCGACTGGTTCGCCTCCCCGTGGGACACCGAGGCCGTCGCCTTCCTGGAGAAGTTCGACGTCCCCGCCCACAAGGTGGCGTCCGCCTCCCTGACCGACGACGAGCTGCTGCGCGAGCTGCGCGCCACCGGCCGTACGGTCATCCTGTCCTCCGGCATGTCGACCCCGAAGCAGATCCGCCACGCGGTGGAGGTGCTCGGCTCGGACAACATCCTTCTCTGCCACGCCACCTCGACGTACCCGGCGAAGGCCGAGGAGCTCAACCTGCGCGTGATCAACACGCTCCAGGAGGAGTACCCGAACGTCCCGATCGGCTACTCCGGCCACGAGACGGGCCTGCAGACCACCCTCGCCGCCGTCGCCCTCGGCGCCACCTTCGTCGAGCGCCACATCACCCTCGACCGCGCGATGTGGGGCTCCGACCAGGCCGCGTCGGTCGAGCCGCAGGGCCTTCAGCGTCTCGTCCGCGACATCCGCACCATCGAGGCCTCCCTCGGCGACGGCGTCAAGAAGGTCTACGACTCCGAGCTCGGCCCGATGAAGAAGCTGCGCCGTGTCGCCGGCGTCGTGGCCGAGGCGGAGATCGCCGCGGCCGCGGGCGAGCCGGTCTCGGTCTGAGGCCGAAGTTCTGAGTTGACCTACTTAGGGGACGGTCGTACGTCGATGAGCCGCCGCGCCGGATCTGCCGGCCACTCCACTCTCGCGTTCGTCGAGAGCCCGGTACAGCTCCTGAACGTGCTGGAGTGGGCGCATGCCCACGCACCCGGCGCGGGGCTCACCCTCGTCGTGCTGTCCCCGACCGACCCCATGACCCGTGGCCAGCTCCGCCGGATGTCCGAGCTGGCCCGGGACGAGGGGCACGAGGTCCGCTGGGAGGAGGCCCGCGGCGGCGCCGCGGCGCCCTTCCAGACCATCGGCGGCCTCGCGGGTCTGCTCCGCCGGGCGGAGCGGGTCGTCCTGGGCGACCCGTTCTCCCGCTATGTACAGCTCCTGCTGACGATCACCCGCGCCCCCGACCTGGTCGTGGTGGACGACGGCACGGCCACCATGGAGTTCGTGGCCCAGCTGGCCCGCGGGGAACGCCTGGTGCGCTGGCACCGCAAGGGCGGCCGCCCGGGCCCCCGCGACCTGATCTTCGCGCCGGTGTCGTCCTCGGCGCGCAGGCGTCTGACCCCGAGCGAGCACCGCCGGGTGCAGATCTTCTCGTCGATGCCGATGGAGGAGACCCCGGCGGGCGTGACGGTGTCGTCGAACACCTTCGCCTGGACCCGCTCCCGCTTCGGCCCGCCCCGCATCAGCAAGGGCGCCGACATGGTCGGTACGTCGCTGGTGGAGACCGGCGTGGTCGACGGCGACCGCTACCTCGAAGCCGTCCGCGCCCTGTCCAAGGCCCACGGCACCACCCGCTACTTCGCCCACCGCCGCGAGAGCACCGAGAAACTCCACCGCCTCGCGGTCGAGACCGGCCTGGAGATCGTCCGCCCGGACCTCCCCCTCGAACTCATCGCCCGCCGCGGCCCCATCGGCCGGACGATCCTCAGCTTCCCCTCCACCGTCGTCCACACCCTGCCCCTGGCCCTGGCCGGCACCGAGGTCCGCGTCGCGGTCTGCGACATCGACCCCGACTGGCTGACCGAGAACGCCTCGCCGCGCGCGCAGGGGTTCCTGTCCGGGGTCACCGGCACGGCGAGGGACGTGCACCGGCTGTCGGCGGTGGCGGCGACCGCCTAGACGGTGCCCTGACCGGGCGGTGTCCTGACCAGGACATGCCCTGACTAGGCCGTGTCCTTACGCGCCACCAGGAAGGCCCGCGGCCGCACCTCACCCTCCTGGGGCTCGCGCACCACCTGGGTGTGCGGCCGCAGCCCGGCCTGCTTCAGCAGGTCGGCCACGGTGTCCGGGTCCCGCCAGTAGTAGTCGAGCGAGATCTCGTGCCCGAACCGCTCGTCGAGGTGGAGGTGCTCGGTGTTCCCCTCCTCCCGCCCGGCCTGGAAGGCGAGGAGAACGTACCCGCCGGGTACCAGCACGCGCTCGAACTCGGCGAACGTGGCGGGCAGTTGATCGTCCGGGACATGAATGATCGAGTACAGGGCGACGATCCCGCCCAGCGTCGAGGCCGGCAGGTCCAGGGATGTCATCGAGCCCACATGGAACCGGAGTTCCGGATACGCCCGCCGAGCCAGCTCCACCATCCGGGGCGACACGTCGACCCCGAAGACCGGCAGCCCGAGGGCGTCGAGCCGGGCGGTGATGTGCCCGGGCCCGCTGCCGAGGTCGGCGACGGGGGCGGCCGACCGGCCGGATGCCCGGTTCGCCCCCACCCACTCGGCGAAGGCCCCGAACAGGGCCCGCTCCAGCACCAGCCCCGCCAGCCCCTCCGCGGGGAACTGCTTGTCGAAGTCGTAGGCGATCGTGTCGTACGCGGTACGGGTGTCCCGTAGGAAATCGGGGTTCTCGGCGCTCACAGGGCTGAACCCTAGTGGCGGCCCGCGCTCCTCCGCCGTCCAGGTGAATCCTGCCCCTCCCGTCGCTCCGCGTGGCGGAAACGTCGCGCGGCGGTGATGATTCCGGGACCGGAACAAGCGTCTCGGTAGAGGCAGGGTGGATTGTCGGCGTTGTGCGGTCCCGACAGGTGAACAGAGCCGACGGGGCGGCCCGGCGCGTGGTATCCGTGGAGTAGTGGATGAGTGACGGCAGCCGTGACGGGTGTGGCCGGATGGTTTCGGTCCTGGCCGGCGCGGGTCACTCTCCGGGGATCACATGATCCACTCGGCCGGAAAGTCGGGCGAGTTTACCCATCCCAGTCGATACGTATGCGCAGGGCGGCCAGATTTTCTTCCCCTAACGGGCTGAACTTTTGTTGATCGAGGGTCAGTTGGCCACCTCGGCGTCCTACCCTTCAGAGGGTGAAGCAACTGATGTCCCTAGAGTCCGAGGCCGATCTCCCCGCGGAAGCCGTGCTTCCCGGCACGCTGCCCGAGGGGCTGCGTGCCGAACTCGTCGCGTTCCGACGCGACTTGCACATGCATCCCGAGCTCGGCAACCAGGAGTTCCGTACGACCGCGGCGATCAAGGCGCGGCTCGAGAAGGCCGGGCTGCACCCCCGTGTGCTCGCGGTGGGCACCGGGCTCGTCTGTGACATCGGTGACTGGAGCGTCGGCGCGCCGCCCGCCCTCGCCCTGCGGGCCGACATCGACGCCCTTCCCATTCCGGACACGAAGAGTGAGTGCTCGTACCGGTCCACGGTGCCCGATCGGGCGCACGCCTGTGGCCATGACGTGCACACCACCGTCGTCCTGGGCGCCGGGCTCGTTCTTGCCGATCTCCACAAGCGGGGGCTGCTGCCCCGGCCCGTGCGGCTGGTCTTCCAGCCCGCCGAGGAGGTGCTGCCCGGCGGTGCCGCCGACGCCATCGAGTGCGGGGTGCTGGAGGGGGTCGGGCGGATCCTCGCCGTGCACTGCGACCCGCGGGTGGACGCCGGGCGGATCGGGCTGCGGGCCGGTGCCATCACCTCCGCGTGCGACCGGCTGGAGATCTCCCTCGACGGACCCGGCGGGCACACCGCGCGGCCGCATCTGACCACCGACCTGGTGACCGCCGCCGCCCGTGTCGTCACCGACGTGCCCGCCATCGTGGCCCGGCGGATCGACACCCGGGCCGGGCTCGCCGTGACCTGGGGCCGGATCGAGTCCGGGCACGCGCCGAACGTCATCCCGCAGCACGCCGAGCTGTCCGGGACCGTGCGCTGCCTGGACATCGAGGCCTGGCGGCAGGCGCCCGACGTCGTGGTCGCCGCGATCGACGAGGTCGCCAACCTGCATCGCGCCAAGTCCGAGATCAACTACGTGCGGGGTGTGCCGCCCGTCGTCAACGACCCGGCCGTCACCGATCTGCTGCGGGACGCGATGACCGCCCGGCGCGGTGCCGCCTCCGTCGAGGGGACCGAGCAGAGCCTCGGCGGCGAGGACTTCTCCTGGTACCTGGAGCATGTCCCGGGCGCCATGGCCCGGCTCGGGGTCCGCACGCCCGGCGAGCGCACCGTGCGCGACCTCCACCAGGGCGATTTCGACGCCGACGAGTCGGCGATCACGGTCGGCGTGGAGCTGTTCACAGCCGCCGCGCTGCTCGATGGAGCTTCCTGAGAGGGCCGACGAAGATCTTGTGAAGGGGTGGCCGGTTTGGCGCCCCTTCGTCCCCTTGTGTCACCCGTATGTAACCGGGTTCTCGCGAACGTAACCCGATGTCGGCACGGTTCGATAACGGCCATGAGAAACCCCGTTCCCCTCCTCTTCTACGCGCGTTACTGTGCGCCGAAATAGCCACCAGAGGCGGCTCATTGGGGAAGCGGGCCGTTCGACGGGCCGTGGGATGAAGGGGTGCTTGCTGTGCGTTCCATTTCTCGGAGGACCAGGTTCTCCCAAGCGGTGGTGGCCGTTTCGGTCATCGCCCTCGCGGCTGTCGGCTGTGGCGAGTCCAGCACCAGTGCCGGCAGTGACGACGCGTCGAAGTCCGCCGACGGCAAGTACTCGGGCAAGGGCATCGGCCTCGCGTACGACATCGGCGGCCGGGGCGACCAGTCGTTCAACGACGCCGCCTATGCCGGCTTCCAGCAGGCCGACAAGGAGTTCGGCATCGGCGGCCGGGATGTCCAGCCCAACGACGGCGAGTCCGAGGCGGACAAGGTCCAGCGGCTGACCGAGCTCGCCAAGTCCGGCCACAACCCGGTGATCGGCGTCGGCTTCATCTACGCGTCGGCCGTCAAGGAGGTCGCCGCCAAGTTCCCGAACACGACCTTCGGCATCATCGACGACGAGCAGGTCAAGGCCCCCAACGTCGCCGACCTGGTCTTCTCCGAGGAGCAGGCCTCCTACCTCGCGGGTGTCGCCGCCGCCAAGGCATCCAAGGCCAAGCACGTCGGCTTCATCGGCGGTGTGGACATCCCGCTGATCCACAAGTTCGGCGCCGGCTTCGAGCAGGGCGTCAAGTCCGTCGACCCGAGCATCAAGATCGAGTCGCAGTACCTGACCGAGACGCCCGCCGAGGGCGGCTTCTCCAGCCCGGACAAGGGCAAGGAGGCGGCCAGCGGCCAGATCGAGAAGGGCGCCGACGTCATCTACCACGCCGCCGGTCTCTCCGGTCAGGGCGTGATCTCCGAGGCAGCCGCCAACAAGGTGTGGGCCATCGGCGTCGACTCCGACCAGTACAACCAGTCCGCGCTGAAGGACTACAAGGACTACATCCTCGGCTCGGCCCTGAAGAACGTCGGCGGCGCGGTCTACGAGCTCGCCAAGTCCGTCTACGAGGGCAAGCCGCTCACCGGTGTCGTCCGCGGCGACCTGAAGTCCGGCGGCGTGGGCTTCGCCGACTCCAACCCGAAGTACAAGGCCATGACGGACGTCGTCGCGGCGGTCGACGCGGCCAAGCAGGAGATCATCGACGGCAAGGTCACCGTGAAGACCTCGTGACCGTCGTGAGACCTTCCGCATAAGGCCGTAAGGGCCCATTCATACGCCCCTCCGGGCGCCGTTCCAGGTCGTACGCCCCTTGCCTACCGCAAGGGGCGTACTGCTGTCCGTAATGTGTGCTGCAACTGTGGCCACAGCTCGATAACGGACCGGACAGAAGGGGTTTTCCGTCTGGTCTACGCGCGTTACGCTGCGGCGGAACCAGCGCCTGGTTTGGGCGCTTGCACAAAGGAGTCTCGTTCCATGCGCCGGGTGTCCCGTATCACGGTTGCAGGCGTTGCAACCGCAGCCCTTGCCCTGACCGTGTCCGCCTGCGGCAGCTCGTCCTCCGAGTCCAGCAGCACCGACAGCAAGAACCTGGGCCTCGCGCTCGCGTACGACATCGGCGGGCGGGGCGACCAGTCGTTCAACGACGCCGCGACCGCCGGTATGGAGAAGGCCGACAAGGAGTTCGGCTACAAGTCCCGGGCCGTCGAGCCGCAGGACGGCGAGTCGGAGGCGGACAAGGTCGAGCGCCTGGAGGCCCTCGCCAAGCAGGGCTACGACCCGGTCATCGGCGTCGGCTTCGCCTACGCGTCGGCCGTCAAGGAGGTCTCCGCCAAGTTCCCGAAGACCACCTTCGGCATCGTCGACGACGAGCAGACCAAGGCCGACAACGTCGCGGACCTCGTCTTCTCCGAGGAGCAGGCCTCCTACCTGGCCGGTGTCGCCGCCGCGCTGTCCACCAAGTCCAACGTCGTGGGCTTCGTCGGCGGTGTGGACGTGCCGCTGATCCACAAGTTCGGCGCCGGCTTCAAGCAGGGCGTCGAGGACACCAAGAAGGGCGTCACGGTCAAGGAGCAGTACCTGACCGAGACCGCCGCCGAGGGTGGCTTCTCCAGCCCCGACAAGGGTGAGAGCGCCGCCGAGGGCATGATCGACGACAAGGCGGACGTGATCTACGCCGCTGCGGGTCTGTCCGGCCAGGGTGTCATCAAGGCCGCCAGCGCCAACAAGATCTGGGCGATCGGCGTCGACTCCGACCAGTACAAGCAGGACGCGCTCAAGGCGTACAAGGCCTCGATCCTGACCTCCGCCATGAAGAACGTCGAGGGTGCGGTCTACGACCTGGCCAACTCCGTCAAGGACGGCAAGCCGGAGACCGGTGTCATCCGCGGCAGCCTCTCCAACGGCGGCGTGAGCCTGTCGAACTCGAACCCGGAGTTCGCGAACAACGCCGAGATCCAGGCCGCGGTCAAGAAGGCCAGCGAGGCCATCATCGCGGGCACCATCAAGGTGAAGACCAGCTGACCTTCCCCGGTCACAGGCCTTGGCCAAATAAGCGCTGTAATGGCAGCGTTACGGCCCGGGAACGGGGTGCGTGGAGGATCGGCCCTGGCGCCGATCTCCCGCCTGCCGGACGACGCCTGGCGCGTCCTCCGGACGGACGACGGGAGATCGGCGCCAGGGCCGCCCGCGCCCCGTTCGCGCGGCAGAATGCTCGGAACGGATCGTCAGCCAAAAGAGAACGGTCAGGTCCGGGCACTATTTAAAGCAGGGGCGCTACGCGCGTAGAGTGGCCCCTTTCCCAAGGAGAGTGCGCCATCGAAGCGACCAGCAGCCCTCCGCTCACCGCTCAGTCGCCGATCGCGGTAGAGCTGGCGGGGATCACCAAACGATTCCCGGGTGTCGTCGCCAACCACGACATCCACCTGACTGTCCGAAAGGGCACCGTCCACGCCCTCGTCGGCGAGAACGGCGCCGGCAAGTCGACCCTGATGAAGATCCTCTACGGCATGCAGAAGCCGGACGAGGGCACCATCGCGGTCGGCTCCGAACAGGTGAGCTTCGCCAGCCCCGCCGACGCCATCGCGCTCGGCATCGGCATGGTCCACCAGCACTTCATGCTCGCCGACAACCTCACGGTCCTCGAGAACGTCGTCCTCGGCAGCGAGAAGCTGTACGGCATCGGCGGCGCCGCCCGGAAGAAGATCAAGGAGATCTCCGACCGCTACGGGCTCAACGTGCGCCCGGACGTCCTCGTCGAGGACCTCGGTGTCGCCGAGCGCCAGCGCGTGGAGATCCTCAAGGTCCTCTTCCGCGGCGCCTCCACCCTGATCCTCGACGAGCCCACCGCCGTCCTCGTGCCGCAGGAGGTCGACGCGCTCTTCGACAACCTGCGCGAGCTCAAGTCCGAGGGCCTGGCCGTCATCTTCATCTCCCACAAGCTGGGCGAGGTCCTCTCCGTCGCCGACGAGATCACCGTCATCCGCCGCGGCACGACGGTCGGCACCGCCGTCCCGTCCGAGACCACCCCGCGCCAGCTCGCCGAGATGATGGTCGGCAGCGAGCTCCCCACCCCCGAGACCGCCGAGTCGACCGTCACCGACCAGGCCGTCATCGAGGTCAAGGGCCTCACCGTCTACGCGTCCGGCGGCGCCTCCCTCGGCGTCGAGGCCGAGCCCGCGGGCGGCGTGGGCCTGGCCGCGGAGGGCGGCGAGGCCAAGAAGGTTCTCGACGACGTCTCCTTCACCATCCACGCCGGTGAGATCATGGGCATCGCCGGTGTCGAGGGCAACGGCCAGACCGAGCTCATCGACGCCCTGATCGGCACCAAGAACGCAGACTCCGGCGTCATCTTCTTCCAGGGCGAGGACGTCACCTCCTGGGCCACCCGCAAGCGCCGCGAGTCCGGCGTCGGCTACATCCCCGAGGACCGCCACCGCCAGGGCCTGCTCCTGGAGGCCCCCCTCTGGGAGAACCGCATCCTCGGCCACGTCACCGAGGAGCCCAACGCCAAGGGCTTCTGGCTGACCCCGAAGAGCGCCCAGGCCGACACCCGCCGCATCGTCGAGGAGTACGACGTCCGTACCCCCGGCATCGACGTCACCGCGGCCTCCCTCTCCGGCGGCAACCAGCAGAAGCTGATCGTCGGCCGCGAGATGAGCCACAACCCGAAGTTCCTGATCGCCGCCCACCCCACCCGCGGTGTGGACGTCGGCGCACAGGCCCAGATCTGGGACCGGATCCGCGAGGCCCGCCGCGAGGGTCTGGCCGTGCTGCTGATCTCCGCCGACCTGGACGAGCTCATCGGCCTGTCGGACACCCTGCGGGTGATCTACAACGGCAGGCTGGTCGCCGACGCCGACCCCGCCACCATCACCCCGGAGGAGCTCGGCTCCGCCATGACGGGTGCCGCCAGCGGACACCTTGAGCACGTCGAGGACGACAGCGCCCCGGAGGACGAGGCCCGATGAAGAAGTTCGACAAGGAGCGGCTGCTCCTCGCCGTGGCCGGACCGGCCCTGGCGCTCGTCGCGGCGATCCTGCTGACCTCGGTCGTGCTGATCGCCTCGGGCAAGAACCCGATCGAGCCGTACTCGCTCATGATCGAGCAGGCCGGCTTCTCCGACGTACAGGTTCTGATCATCAACCAGGCGTCGATGTACTACATCGCCGCCCTCGCGGTCGCCCTCGGCTTCCGGATGAACCTGTTCAACATCGGCGTCGACGGCCAGTACCGCCTCGGCGCCATGATGACCGCGGTCGTCGGCGCGCACGTCGCGCTGCCGTCCTTCCTCCAGGTCCCGCTGCTGATCCTGGTCGGCGCCCTCACCGGTGCCATGTGGGCCGGTATCGCGGGCATCCTGAAGGTCACCCGGGGCGTCAGCGAGGTCGTCGCCACGATCATGCTGAACTCGATCGCCACCAGCGTCATCGGCTACCTCACCCTCACCGACAACTGGGGCGTCCCGCTCGGCGACAACGTCACCACCGGTGTGATGAAGGAGTCCGGCTGGGTCCCCGGCCTCAACCTGGGCGACGACGTCGGTGAGATCTACGGCCTGGTCTTCCTCGCGGCCGCCATCGGTATCGGCTACTGGGCGGTCCTGAACCGCACCCGCTTCGGCTTCGACCTGCGCGCCACCGGCGAGTCCGAGACCGCCGCCGCGGCCTCCGGCGTCAACGCCAAGCGCATGGTCCTCACCGCGATGCTCATCTCCGGCGCCGTCGCGGGCATCTCCGGACTGCCGCTGCTCCTCGGCGACGCCCACACCTACAGCCTCAGCTTCCCGGCGGGCCTCGGCTTCACCGCCATCGGCATCGCCCTGCTGGGCCGCAACAACCCCGGCGGCATCGCGCTGGCCGCGCTGCTGTGGGCCTTCCTCGACAAGGCGTCCCCCGCTCTCGACTACGCGACTCCCGAGCCGTACGAGAAGGAGATCGCCACGATCATGCAGGGCCTGATCGTCTTCGCGGTCGTCATCTCCTACGAGGTCGTCCGCACCTGGGGCCTGCGCCGCCAGCAGAAGCGCGTCGGCGAGGAGCTCGCCGCGGCCGCCGCCAACACCAAGAAGGAGGTGGCGGTCTGATGACCACCGCGACCATCGTCAAAGCGCTGGCCAAGCGGCCCGGCAAGGGCAGCCGCCGCATGTCGCTGCCCGTCCTCCTCCTGATCATCTCGGGCGTCCTGATCCTGACGTCGATCGTCCGCCTGATCACCGGCGCGGACGGCATCACGTCCACCGGCCAGATGTCCACCGCGCTGCGCGCCGCCGTCCCGATCGGCCTCGCCGGTCTCGGCGGTCTGTGGGCCGAGCGCGCGGGCGTCGTCAACATCGGCCTCGAAGGCATGATGATCCTCGGCACCTGGTTCGGTGCCTGGGCCGGCTACCAGTGGGGCCCGTGGACCGGTGTGCTCGTCGGCATCGTCGGCGGCGCGCTGGGCGCCGTACTGCACGCCATCGCCACGGTGACCTTCAACGTCAACCACATCGTCTCCGGTGTGGCGCTGAACATCCTGGCCCTGGGCACCACCCGCTATCTGTCGAAGTTCACCTTCGAGGACGCCCCGCAGGGCTCCTCCAAGCAGTCCCCGCCGATCGAGTCGCTGGGCACCTTCGACGTCCCCGGCCTGTCCGACTGGCTGCAGACCCTCAACGAGAAGCACTGGTTCCTGGTCTCCGACATCGCCGGTCTGCTCGGCGGTCTGATCACCGGCCTGTCGCCGCTCACCGTCGTCGCCGTGGCCCTCGTGCCCACCAGCTGGTACGTGCTGTGGCGCACCCCGTTCGGCCTGCGGCTGCGCTCCTGCGGCGAGAACCCGATCGCCGCGGAGTCCCTCGGCGTCAACGTCTACAAGTACAAGTACATCGCCGTGATCATCTCCGGCGGCTTCGCCGGCCTCGGCGGTGCCTTCCTGTCGATCGTGTCGTCCAACGTGTACCTCGACGGCCAGACGGCCGGGCGCGGCTACATCGGTCTCGCCGCGATGATCTTCGGCAACTGGATGCCGGGCGGACTCGCCCTCGGCGCGGGCCTGTTCGGCTACACCGACAGCCTCAAGCTGCGCGGCGGTGTCACCAACGTCCACGCGCTGATCCTGCTCCTGGCGATCCTGCTGGTGTTCGGCGTCGCGTACCTCGTCTGGAAGAAGAAGTACGTCCCCGCCGCCATCACCGCCGTGATCTCGGCCCTCATGTTCGTCTGGTACGCCACCACGAACGAGGTCCCGAACCAGGTCGTGACGGCCAGCCCGTACGTCATCACCCTTCTCGTCCTCTCGCTGTCGGCACAGCGCCTGCGGATGCCGAAGGCCGACGGACTGCCGTACCGGAAGGGGCAGGGCAAGTGACTTCGGCCGCCGCCGACTTCGACTGGGACGCCCTCAGGGAGGTGGCGCGCGAGGCGATGAGCCACGCCTACGCCCCCTACTCGGGCTACCCGGTCGGCGTCGCGGCCCTCGTCGACGACGGCCGTACGGTCTCCGGCTGCAATGTCGAGAACGCCTCCTACGGACTCGGCCTGTGCGCCGAGTGCGGGCTGGTCTCGGAGCTGCAGCGCACCGGCGGCGGCCGTCTGACGCACTTCACCTGCGTCGACGGCCGGGGCGAGGTCCTGGTCCCCTGCGGCCGCTGCCGCCAACTGCTGTACGAGTTCGGCGGCGCCGATCTCCTGCTGGAGACCCCGGCGGGCATCCTGCCGCTGTCCGAGATGCTGCCGCAGGCCTTCGGGCCGGGACATCTCACCAAGTAACTCCCGTGCGGCCCCTCTGAATCGCTCAGGGGGGCCGCGCGATTTCTGTGAACGTCCGGAAGGAAAGCCATGACTGTGTTGTCGATGGATGCCATCTCCGTCATCCGCACCAAGCGGGACCGCGGTGAGCTCAGCGACGAGCAGATCGACTGGGTCATCGACGCGTACACGCGCGGCGAGGTCGCCGACTACCAGATGGCCGCGCTCAACATGGCCATCCTCCTCAACGGCATGAACCGCCGCGAGATCTCCCGCTGGACCGCCGCGATGATCGCGAGCGGCGAGCGCATGGACTTCTCGTCCCTGTCCCTCCCGACGGCGGACAAGCACTCCACGGGCGGCGTCGGTGACAAGATCACGCTCCCGCTGGCCCCCCTGGTGGCGGCCTGCGGAGCAGCTGTCCCCCAGCTCTCCGGCCGCGGCCTCGGCCACACCGGCGGCACCCTGGACAAGCTGGAGTCGATCCCCGGCTGGCGCGCGCTCCTGTCGAACGAGGAGATGCTGCACGTCCTGGACACCACGGGCGCGGTCATCTGCGCGGCGGGCGACGGCCTGGCTCCGGCGGACAAGAAGCTGTACGCCCTGCGCGACGTGACGGGAACGGTCGAGGCGATCCCCCTCATCGCCTCGTCGATCATGTCGAAGAAGATCGCGGAGGGCACGGGTTCGTTGGTCCTGGACGTGAAGGTCGGCTCGGGTGCCTTCATGAAGACTCTGGAGGACGCTCGCGAGCTGGCGTCGACGATGGTCGGCCTGGGCACCGACCACGGCGTGAAGACGGTGGCGCTCCTGACGGACATGTCGACGCCTCTCGGCCTCACGGCGGGCAACGCCCTGGAGGTCCGCGAGTCGGTCGAGGTCCTGGCGGGCGGCGGCCCGGCGGACGTCGTGGAGCTCACGATCGCCCTTGCCCGCGAGATGCTCGACGCGGCGGGCGTGAAGGACGCCGACCCGGCGAAGGCCCTGGCCGACGGCTCCGCGATGGACGTCTGGCGCCGCATGATCGCGGCCCAGGGCGGCGACCCCGACGCGCAGCTCCCGGTCGCGAAGGAACAGCACGTGGTCAAGGCGAGCGCCTCGGGCGTCCTCACCCGCCTCGACGCGTACGACATCGGCGTCGGCGCCTGGCGTCTGGGCGCCGGCCGCGCCCGCAAGGAGGACCCGGTGCAGGCGGGCGCGGGCATCGAGATGCACGCGAAGCCCGGCGACACGGTCACCGAGGGCCAGCCCCTCCTGACCCTCCACACGGACACGCCGGAGCGCTTCGAGTACGCGCTCCAGGCGGTGGAGGGTTCGTACGACATCGCGGCGCCGGGGACGGACTTCACGGCTTCGCCGGTGGTGCTGGAGCGGATCGCCTGACGGGACATGACGTGATGTGAGAGGGGCCGGTGCTTTCGGGCACCGGCCCCTCTTCCGTGCTCGTTTCTCGGACCCGCGCTCGTTTCTCGCACCCGCGGTCAGCCGAGCAGCGCCGCGACCACCACCAGCACCGGCACCGCCAGCACCGTCGACACCAGGATCGAGTCCCGGGCCAGGCGCTCGCCCACGCCGTAACTGGACGCATACGTATAGAGGTTCTGCGCGGCGGGCAGCGCAGAGGTCACCACCACGTCGAGGAGTTGGTGGCCGCGCAGCCCGAACACCCCCACCGCCAGCGCCCAGGCGGCCACCGGCTGGCCCAGCGACTTCAACGCGACGGAGAGCAGGACCAGTTGGCGGTCCGGGCCCCGGCCCGGCATCGTGCTGCCGCACAGCGAGATCCCGAAGGCCAACAGCACCGCCGGGACGGACATGTTGCCGATGAGGGTGACCGGGTCCATGACGGCCGAGGGGATGTGGAGACCGGTCGCCGAGACCGTCACGCCCGCCAATGAGCCCACCGCGATCGGGTTGCGCAGCGGGGTCAGCAGACGCAGCCACAAGGGGTCCTTGCCGTCCCTCGCCGACAGGTCCAGGACGGTCAGGGCGATCGGGGTCAGCAGCAGGAGCTGGAAGAGGAGCACCGGCGCCACCAGGGACGCGTCGCCCAGGACGTACACCGCGATCGGGATGCCCAGGTTCCCGGAGTTGACGTAGCTGGAGCACAGGGCGCCGATCGTCGTACGGCCCACGCCCCAGCCGCGTACCGCGCCCACCGCGACGAAGACGCCCGCCGTCGCCGCCGTGCTCAGGGCCGTCACGACCAGGCGGCTGGAGAAGACCACCGACAGGTCGGCCCGGGCGAGTGTCGTGAAGAGCAGGGCCGGGGAGGCGACGTGGAAGGCGAGCTTGGTGAGGACCTCACGGCCGTTCTCCCCCAGGTAGCCGCGCCGCCCGATCACATACCCGACCGCGATGACCACCGCGATGACGGCGAATCCGGTCAGCACCCCCTGCACGGAACCTCCTCGGAGGTGAGGAGGACGTCAGGTATCCGAGACGGTGCTGATCCGTGGGGCATACACCCAACCCTCTGGGGAAGACGGCGCCCAGGTCAATGCGATCCCGACCCGTGGAACCGCCGCGCCGCGATGAGTTCCGCCCGCCCGCCCGGTCTACAGATCGTGGATGCCATGACACCCGCCGTGCTCGTGCTGGCCGGCCCCGTCACCCGGGACGAGGTGGCGGGGCTGTGCGAGGACGTGCGGGCGCTGCTGGACACGACCGGGGCCGGGGTCGTGGACTGTGACGTGGGCGGGCTCGGACCGCCGGGGCTCGCCGTCGTCGATCTGCTGGCGCGGCTCCAGCTCGCCGCCCGGCGGGCCGGGGGCCGGATCCGGCTCAGAGACCCCGACCCGGCCCTACACGCCCTCCTCGACCTGGTCGGACTCCGCTTCGAGAGCGTCGTCGAGAGTGTCGTCGACGGCGTCGAGATGCAGCGGGAGCCCGAACAGCGGGAACCACCGCTCGGTGTCGAGGAAGCAGTGGAACCCGGTGATCCGCCCGTCTGAGATCTCCAGGACCTGCACCGCCCACGGCGTGTAGCCGCCCGCCTCCTCGTCCGGCTTGTAGTGCGCGAACCCGGGCAGGCCGTTGGCCTGGACGGGCAGCAGCCGGGAGTTGGCGCAGGAGGCGCCGAGTGTCGTCATGAAGCCGGTGATGTCGTCGACGCCCGTCAGCCACAGGTCGAACGGCGGCATCGTCATGATGGCGTCCTCGTGCAGCAGGGCCGTCAGCGCCGTCATGTCGTAGCCCTCGAACGCCGCGACATAGCGGTCGAGCAGCTTCTGCTGCTCCTCGTCCAGCGGATCGGACACCACGGCCTCCCCGCCGTGTCCGTCCCGCTCGGCGAGGGTCGCGCGGGCCCGCTGCAGCGCGCTGTTGACCGACGCGACCGTGGTGCCGAGCAGTTCGGCGACCTCGGTCGCCTTCCAGGCCAGCACCTCGCGCAGGATCAGCACCGCGCGCTGCTTGGGCGGGAGTTGCTGCAGGGCGGCCATGAAGGCGAGCCGCACGGACTCCTTGGCGACGGCCGCCTCCGCCGGGTCCTCGACGGTCGGCAGCACGCGCGCGTCCGGCATCGGCTCCAGCCAGGTGTGGTCCGGGCGGGGGGAGAGGGCGGCCTGGGCGAGGGGCGTCGAGTCGGTGAGGTCCATCGGCCTCGCGCGCTTGTTGCCGGCCGTCAGCATGTCCAGGCAGACGTTGGTCGCGATGCGGTACAGCCAGGAGCGGAGGCTTGAGCGGCCCTCGAACTTGTCGTAGCTGCGCCAGGCGCGGACCATCGTGTCCTGCACCGCGTCCTCCGCCTCGAAGGACGAGCCGAGCATGCGGTAGCAGTACCCGGTCAGCTCGACCCGGTGCTTCTCCAGCCTGACGTCGAGGTCCGCTGTCGTCGTGCTGTCCGTCATCGTCCACCCACCCCTGTGGCGTCCTGTGTCGCGCCTTTGCGCCCAGCACGTTCGAAGCTATCGCAGCCCACTGACAATGGCGTGCCGAGTGCGCGAAGGCGCAGCTCAGAGGGTTCTTCGCCCCCGCCGCCCCTTCCCGTTCCCGTCCCAGGGGGCGCTGCCCCCTGGACCCCCGCTCCTCAAACGCCGGAGGGGCTGTTTTCAGCCCGTCCGGCGTTTGAGGACGAGGCCCCTTCAGGGCCGAAGCGGGGGTCTGGGGGCGGCAGCCCCCAGGTACGGGAACGGGAAGGGGCGGCGGGGGCGAAGAAAAGGCAGTCCCCCTGGCCGACCGACCTCGACCAGGGGGAAGCAAGGGGGATGACAAGGGGAGCCCCGGTTCAGGCCACCAGGACCCGCTGCCGAGCCCGCGCCGCCCGCGTCCCGAGGACCGTGATCGTCACGACGCCGAGCACCGCCAGCAGCCCGACCGAGACGGTCCCGCCCCAGCCACCCGCGTGGAACGCGATCGCACCCACCGTGCTGCCCGCACTCGACCCGATGTAGTACGCCGACTGATACAGCGCCGAAGCCTGCGCCCGCCCCTCCGTCGCCGTCTTGCTGACCGCCGACGACGCCACCGCGTGCCCCGCGAAGAACCCGCCGGTGATCAGCACCAGCCCCAGCAGGACCAGCGCCAGCGAGTCGGCCAGCGACAGCACCAGACCGCTCGCCGTCGTCGCGCCCGCCGCGTACAGCGCGCCCCGGCGACCGAGACGGCCCACCAGCCGACCCGCCGTCGACGCCGACACCGTACCCACCAGGTACACCAGGAAGATCGACCCGACGATCCCCTGCGGCAGCCCGAACGGCGCCTCCGTCAGCCGGTACCCGATCACCGTGTACACGCCGCCGAACACCGTCATGAACAGCGCGCCGATCGCGTACAAACGGCACATCAGCGGGTTCGACAGATGCTCACGAACCGTCCGCACCAGCACCCGCGGCTTCAGCGACCCGGCGGCGAAGTGCTTCGGCGCCGGCAGCAGCAGCCGGAACGCCACCGCGCACGCCACCGCGATCGCCCCGATGACACCGAGGGCCACACGCCAGCCCCACTCCTGCGCCACCCAGCCCGTGATGACCCGGCCGCTCATACCGCCGACACTGTTGCCCGCGACGAACAGGCCGATCGCCGTGACCAGCGCCTTCGGACGGACCTCCTCCGCCAGATACGCCGTCGCGGAAGCCGGCAGGCCCGCCAGCGCCGCGCCCTGCAACGCCCGCAACGCCACCAGCACCGGCAGCGAAGGAGCCAGCGGGACCAGCAGACCGACCGTCACCGCGACCGCCAGCGACGCCGTCATGACCGTACGGCGTCCGTACCGCTCCGACACCGCGCTCATCGGCAGGACGAACAGCGCCAGTCCGCCCGTCGCCGCCGCCACCGTCCAGCTCGCGTCGCTCGCCGCCACCCCGAACTCGCCGGAGATCAGCGGCAGAAGCGCCTGCGTGGAGTAGAGGAGGGCGAAGGTCGCGACGCCGGCGAGGAAGAGGGCGAAGCTCATCCGGCGGTAGCCGGGGCCGCCCGGGGCCATCCGGGAGTCGACGACAGGAACAGCGGAAACGGCGCCCATGGTCGTGGACGCCTCGGTACTGGCAGGCATGTCTCGAAGTTACGTACGCCTCGGTTCATGCGTCCAATGCATGAACTCGTCATAATCGTTCCCATGGTGCATCAACACAGCTCACGGCCTCGCCTGTCACCGTCCAGTGACACAGAAGACATGTCGGCGGATACGTCGGAGATGTCGATGGTGCTGGCCCCGCGACTGGCGTACTTCGCCGGCGTCGCCCGCACCGAGCACGTCACCCGCGCCGCCCAGGAGATGAACGTCCCCCAGTCCACGCTCTCCCGGGCCATGGTCCGCCTCGAACAGGACCTCGGCGTCGACCTGTTCGCCCGCATCGGCCGCACCGTCTCCCTCACCCCCGCCGGGCGTGCCTTCCTCGGCCACGTCGAACGCGCCCTCGCCGAGATCGACCGCGCCGCCGAGGAGGTCCGCGCCGACGCCGACCCCGCCACCGGCAAGGTCGCCTTCGGCTTCCTGCACACCATGGGCTCGGAAACGGTCCCCGGCCTGATCCGCGCCTTCCGTGCCGACCACCCCCGCGTCCGCTTCAGCCTCGTCCAGAACTACGGCGAGGCGATGATCGAGCGGCTGCGCGCCGGCGAACTGGACCTCTGTCTGACCTCCCCGGTCCCGGACGCCCCGGACCTGGTCGGGCGCCGCCTCGACGAGCAGAAGCTGCGCCTGGTCGTCCCCGCCGACCACCGCCTCGCGAGCCGCAAGCGCGTCCGCCTCGCCGAGGCCGCCGACGAGACCTTCGTGACCCTGGAACCCGGCTACGGCATGCGCCGCATCACCGACGACCTCTGCCAGGAGGCCGGCTTCAAGCCGAGGATCGCCTTCGAGGGCGAGGAGGCCGAGACGCTGCGGGGCCTGGTCGCCGCCGGTCTCGGCGTCGCCCTCCTGCCCCCTCCCGCCGTGGCCCGCCCGGGCGTCGTCGAGCTGACGGTCACCGCCCCGCGCGCGGTACGCGAGATCGGCGTCGCCTGGCTCGACGGCCACCCGGACACCCCACCGGTGGCGGCTTTCAAGAAGTTCCTGCTGGCACAGCGCGGCCGTCTGCTTCCCGACTGACCGACGCCGACGCCGACGCCGAGGGCAGGGCACGCGCGCGCGTGCGCCGCGCCAGCAGCCCGTGCCTCGGCGCCAGGCACCACACCACCACGAACACACCGGTCAGGACGACGACGATGGAGCCCCCGGCCGCCAGGTCGTACGCGTACGACACGTACAGCCCCGCCAGACTCCCCGCGCACCCGATCACCGACGCGAGCAGCGTCATCGTCCACAGCCGCTCGGTCAGCAGCCGGGCGGTCGCGGCGGGCGTGATGAGCAGCGCGAGGACGAGGACATTGCCGACCGCCTCGAGGGACATCACGATCGTCGAGGTCACGACCACGTACAGCGTCAGGTCCAGCCGGAACACCGGCAGCCCCGCCGCCCGGGCCGTCTCCCGGTCCAGGCTGACCGCGACCAGTTCCTTCCGCAGCGCGAGGACGACGGCCACGAGCACCGCCCCGATCCCCGCGACCGTCCACACGTCCTGCGCCGACACCGCCAGCACCTGCCCGAACAGGAACGACGACAGGTCCGTGGTCCAGCTGTCCCGCGTCGAGACGAGGACGATCCCGAGCCCGAACGCGAACGCGAAGAAGACCCCGATGACGGTGTCCTCCTTCAGCCGCCGGTTCTGCGACACATAGGCGATGAGCACCGAGGTCACGATCCCGGCGGCGGCCCCGCCGAGCAGCAGGTTCCCCTCGAAGGTGTAGGCGAGCGCCACCCCCGGGAACGCCGAGTGCGCCACCGCGTCCCCGATGAACGCCATGCCGCGCAGCACCACGTACACCCCGACCACCCCGCACACCAGCCCCACCACGGCGGCCACGGTGAACGCCCGCTGCATGAACGGCAGTTCCCAGGGGTCCAGCAGAAAGTCGATCACGTCACCGTCTCCGTAGGCATGGCCCGGTCGAGTCCGAACGCCCGCAGCATCTGGTCCGGTTGGGCCAGCAGCTCCGGGCCGCCCTCCGCGACGACCGTCCGATTGATCAGCACCACCCGGTCACAGGTGCGAGCGGCGGCCGCCAGGTCATGGGTGGTCATCAGCAGCGCCCGTCCTTCGGCCGCGAGCCGGCGGAACAGCTGGTTGAGGAGCTCCTGGGTGGGCACGTCGACGCCGGTGAACGGCTCGTCGAGCAACAGGATCCGCGGCTCGGCCGCCAACGCCCGTGCCACCAGCACCCGTTGCCGCTGCCCGCCCGACAGCTCCCCGATGGGCCGCCGGGCGAGCGCGGTGAGTCCGGTGCGCTCCAGGGCCCGCCGGGCGGCCTCCCGGTCGGCGGTGCGGGGCCGCCGAAGCCACCCGACCTCCCGGGTACGTCCGGTCAGCACGGCCCCCGCGACATCGATCGGGAAGTCCCAGGCGAACTCGTGCCGTTGCGGCACATACCCCGGCCGCGACGCCAGCGACACCGCCCCCGAGGCCAGCGGCACCAGTCCAAGCGCCGCCCGCAACAGGGTCGTCTTCCCGGCCCCGTTGGGCCCGATCAACCCGACCAGCTCACCCCCCTGCACCTCCAGCGAGGCCTGCTCCAGCGCGAGCCGCCCCCCGAGCACGACCGACGCGCCCTCTACGCGCAGCACCCCGCTCATACGCCCCGCCGCCGACGCCGTACGCCCCACACCGCACCCCCGCCGGCGAGCGCGAGCCCGGCGGCCGCGGCGCCGAGGAGGGCGGGGCTGCCGGCGCCCGTGCTGGCCATGGAGCCGGACGGCCCGGAACCACCCGTGCCCGAACCGGACTTGCCCGCATCGGCCGACGAGGACGAAGAGGATGAAGAGGACGAAGAGCCCTTCGAAGTGTCCGACGCCCCGGGCGTGTCCGACGAGGAACCTCCGGGACGCACCGCGTCCGCGTTCCCGTCCCCGACCACGAACGCCACCGTCTCCGTGTCGCTCACGGCCGTTCCGTCGGCGAGCTTCCCGCTCATCCGGAACGTCAGCCGGTAGGTGCCCTCCTTGGTGAACGCCCATCCGCCGTGCGCGTGCGTGTTGGCGGGGACCTCGAAGGAGTCCGGCACCCCGTCCTTGCTGTTGAACAGCACATCGGCGCCGGACATCGCGTCGTAGGTGTACAGCGCGTACGCGCCCGGCCCCTCGACGCCGGTCAGCGCGAAGGACACGCCGCCCTTCAGCGCCCCCGCCCCTACGTTGTCCGTCGACCATCCGGGCCACAGCAGCCCGTCCTGCTGCACCTGGTCGAGCAGCCAGACATCGGTGCCGGGCCGGCCCAGGAAGGAGAAGGCGTCGTTGTCGGGCAGGGTGTTCTTCGCGGCCGGATTCACCTTCAGGACCAGGGAGGAGGGTTCCCGCCAGGTCGTCCTCCCGGGGACCGTCCCGTCCTTGACGTGGATCTGGAGCCTGTCGTCCACGACCCGGGCGGCGAAGTCGATGTGCCCCTCGTCGAGAACCGTGCGCGTCGAGACGACGTCCGAGGTGGCGTCCGAGACGGCGGCGGCGCGTGGCGGCTTCGCCGGAGCGGCGAGGACACGCGTGCGCACCTCGGGTGCGGGGGCCGGGAGCGGCTCGACGGGCCGGTCGTCGCCGCCGACCACGACCGTGTACACGGTCCCGACGGACAGCTCCCGTCCGTCCTCCGCCGCCGTACCGGCCGCCTCGAAGATCAGCCGGTACGTGCCCTCCTCGCTGAACTCCCAGTGAGTGACGGCCTGTTCGCCCACCGGTACCTCGACCCGGTCGGGCACGTCGTCCGAGCTGTCGAAGAGCGGCCGGTCCTGCCCGGACCGTGACACCGTCACGTCTCCCGGTCCGTCCACCCCGGTGAGCGACCACGTCACCGTGTCACCGACGAGCACACCCGCCGGCACTCCGGTCGTGTCCCAGCCGGGCGCGGCCGAGTCCGCCTCCCCGGCCTCGACCACATGGGTCCCGTCCGCCGGATCGAGCGTCAACTCCCCGTCGGCGTAGGCGATCCGCCCCAGCCCGCTCGACGGCCCGTCCGCGACGGCGACCCCGCCCCCGTTCAGCACGGCGGCCAGCACCACCGTCACCGCCACCGCGACCCGTTCCCTGCCCGTCATCAGGCTTTCCCTCCAAGGCACTTGGCGAGCTCCGTCGCGTTGTGCCGCATCATCGATACGTAGTCGTGGACCTGGTCGTCGAAGGAGTCGCCGTAGATCGTGCAGACCTCGACCCCCTCGTCCTGCGCGACCCGCTTCAGCACGTTCGCCCGCGAGGCCAGGTTGGGCTCCACGAACACGGCCGGGACCCACTTCTCCCGGATGGTGTCCCCGAGCCGCTCCACCTCGGCCGCGCTGGGCTCCTGGTTGGGCACCGGCACCACGAAACCGGCGACCTCCATGCCGTACGCCTTGGCGAGATAGCCGAAGGCGTCGTGCGTGGTGATGAGCTTGCGGTTGCGCTCCGGGACGGTCGCGAGCGTCCGCCCGACCTCCTCGTCGAGCGCGCCGAGCGTCCTGAGATAGGCCGAGGCGTTCTTCTCGTACGTCTTCGCCCCGCCCGGGTCCGCCTTCGCCAACTCGGCCTGGATGCGCCGCACATACGCCTCCGCGTTGGCGACGTCCTCCCAGGCGTGCGGGTCCAGATCGCCGTGCACATGCTTGCCGAGCACGGCCTGCGGCAGCACCCACAGCGGATCACCGGCCTTCCCGAGGAAGGCGTACGACGGCTCCTCGGGCACCGACTCCCGTGCCCGGTCGGGGACGTTGAGCACGACCTCGTCGGGCGCGAGCCGTGTCCGCTCGCCGCTCCTGTCGTCGTCGGCGCGGACGTACACCTTCCCGGTCTCGGCGTTGAGCGCCACGTCCGCGTGCCCGCCGTCGAGCACGGTGACGCCCTTCGGCGCCGCGGTCCCGACGGCGAAGGTGAACGTCCCGCTGCCGAACCGCTCTGTCCTGCCGTCGAGCGTCTCGGTCCGCCCCTCGACCGTCAGCCGGTAGATCCCCGGCTCGCTGAACGCCCAGTTGACATGCGTATGCGCCTCGGGCGGCAGCGCGAAGGAGTCCGAGCCGTCGAAACCGTCACTGGAGTCGACGTACACCTTGGGCCTGCCGAGCGTGTCGGTGAGGTAGACCCGCAGGTCTCCCGGCCCCTCCAACTCGGTCGCGGTCGTCCGGACCTGGGAGCCGTCCCCGGCCACCTCGCCCTCGACCGCCCAGCCCAGCCACAGCACATCGAGCCCGAGATCCTCCTCCAGCTTCATCACCGTGCCGCCGTACTGCTCAAGCCGCTCGGCGATCTCGACCTTCGGTGTGTCCTCGCGCGCGTTGCTGTGGACCATCTTCATGATCCCGGGCTCCTCCAACAGCAGTCCGTTGCCGAACACGAGGTCCGCACGGGCGACCTTCGCCGCGTCCCCGGGGCTCGGTTCATAGGAGTGCGGGTCGCCGTGGTGCGGCACGATCGAGGTCACGTCGACGCGGTCACCGCCGACCTGGCGGACCAGATCGGCGATGATCGCCGTGGTCGTGGAGACCTTCAACTCGGCCTCGGACGCCCCGGACTGACTCCGGCTGCACCCGGCGACCAGCACACAGGCCGCGGCGAGCGCCACGGCCGCGGTACGCATGGGACGGCCCCGCATGGGGCTTTCTCCTCTCACTGGGCTGTACGCCGTCGTCGTACGAGGAACACCGCGCCGCCACCCGCCAGCAGCGCCGCCGCCGCGATCCCCGCGACCGTCGCCGCCTGGCCGCCGGTGGCGGCGAGCGAGCCGGTCGTGACGGGCGTGCCGCCGCCCATCGCTCCGGAAGCACCCGGCGAAGCCGCGGCCGGAGCGGAGTCCGACGCGGAGGCCGAAGGCGTGGCCGCCCCGGTCTCGCTCGCGCTCGCCGTCGGTGTCGGTGTCGGCGCCGAGGTCGGTGTGGCCGTAGGCGTCGCCGTCGGCTCGTCACCCGCCCCCGGGGTCACCGTCGACGGATCGGTGCCGTCCCCGACCACCCAGGCGATGGTCTCCTTGTCCTGGACCTTTGTGCCGTCGGCGAGCGTGGCGCTCACGGTGAACGTGGTCCGGTAGACACCCTCCGCGGAGAACGCCCAGTCGAAGTGGGCGTGCGTCCCGCCGGCCAGGGTGTGGGTGTCGGGCAGTCCGTCGCCGCTGTTCAGGGAGACGACCGCGGTGCCCGTCGAGTCGCCGTAGAACATCGCGATGTTCCCGGGCCCCTGTACGGAGTCCAGCCGGAACGACACCTTGCCGTCGAGCTCGGTCCTCGGGAACTCCCCGGTGTTCCAACCGGGCCACACGATCCCGGCGTTCTGCTGCAACGGCAGCCACCACACCGCATCACCCGGGGTGCCGAGGAAGTCGTACCCCTCGGGGATCTTCCGCTTGGCGGCGGGCCGTACGTGCATCACGACCTGGCCCGGCTCGTACCACTCGTGGTCGAGCTCGGAGCCCTCCTTGATCCGGAACTCCAGGTCGCCGTCGACCTTCCGGGCCGCCATGTCGACGTGGCCCTCGGAGATGACGTGCGCGGTGGCCGGGGGAGTGGTGGTGGGGCTCGCGGACGGCGTCGGGCTGCTGCTCCCGTCACCCGGCAGCACGGTCGACGGATCGATGTCGTCGCCGACCACCACGGCCAGTGTCTCGGTGTCGGCCGCACCGCCCGCGGTCACCCTGAAGGTGAGACGGTAGACGCCCTCGGCCGTGAACTCCCAGACGGGCAGCAGCCGTTCCTCGTCCCCGGCCAGGGTGAAGGCCCGCTGCACCCCCTCCGCGCTGCCGAGATGGGCGATCGCCGGGCCGTTCACACTGTCGATCTCCCGGGTGTACGTGGCCAGTCCGAAGACCCCCGGCCCGTCGTACCCGGTGAGCGCGACCTCGGTGTCCCCGCCCGCCTCGGTGCCCTTCCAGCCGGGCTCGGCGGCGAAGATGTTCTCCGCCTCCCAGCCGTTGAGCTGCCAGGAGTCCATGTTGGTCGTACCGAGCGCGGTGGCCACCGGGTCGGGCGTGTACTGCAGGGCGGACGGCACGACGTGCAGGACGACCTCGGACGGTTCGCGTACGACCGGGGCGGTGCCGCTGCGGTCGTCGATCTGCAACTGCGGCTCGCCGTCCACGAGCCGGGGCGTGAGGTCCAGCTCGCCCTCGCTCAGCACGACGGCACCGCCGGCGGCGCGGGCGTCCCCGCTGCCGCCGGCGACGACCAGCCCTGCCGCGCCCAGGAGCACGGCGGCCGCCGCGGTGAGAGCGGCCGCGGTGCAAGCGGGTCTTCCGCGCGTCAGGGCTTGCATCACGAGCTGACGACGACGGTGTAGGTCGAGGTGGCGGTCTTGGCGGCCCCGCCGACCGTGCCGCTGACCCGGAACGTCAGCTTGTAGGTACCGGCCTCCTCGAAGGCCCAGTTGGCGTGGTTGTGGGTGGCGACGGCGAAGGTTCTGGACTTGAAGCTGCTGGTGGCGGTGTCACTGTCGAACCAGCGGCTGCCGCTGCCCGCGTAGACGCTGAAGTCCTCGGTGGCCGCGCCGTTGCGAGTGGCGCTGACCAGCGTGAAGGTGACGTTGTTGCTGGCGAAGACCCCCGTGGTGAGGTGCTCGGTGGAGATGCCGGGGAAGAGCACCCCGGCGGCGGTCGCCTCGGCCTGGGTGTCCGGCAGCAGCCAGACCTGGCTGCCCGCGCCGAGGAAGGAGTAGCCGGGGTTGGCGACCTTCGCGGCGGCCGGTACGGCGAGGGTGACGTCCGCCGGGTCGTACTCGGTGTCGGTCTCCTCGTCGTGGGTGTGCAGGCTCAGCGCCGAGCCGTCCCAGTCGGCGTCGAGGACGTCGACGTGGCCGGACGACAGCGTGGTCGCGGCGAACGCCGAGCTGTTGAGACCGGCGGTGGCGAGCGTGGCGGCGGCGAGACCGGCGACGGTCAGCAGGCGGTTGCGGGTACGCAAAAGAGGACCCCTCTTAGGTCATGGACATGCCCCCCGTGGGCACGTAAAGACGATAATCATTTTCAGTAAGAGGTTGCAAGGGGGTTATGAGAGGGGTGTGAAGCGAGTGGGAAGGCCGACTACCGGCGCAGTGACCGCCCGAAGCCCGCCGCCAGCGGCATCCGCAGCCCCAGCGGCGGCGGCGCGGCCAGCGCGTCCTCGACCGGGCGGGAGAACGCCCGCCCGAACAGCGAGCCCATCACGAAGTCCTCGGCGAGCGCCAGGACTTCTTCCCGGTGCTGGCGCAACGCGTGCTTGTCGGAGTGCACTTCGAACCGGCACACATCCCGGTTCGCCTTCTTCGCCCGCGCCGCGAGCCGGAACGACAGCTCGGGGTCGGTGCGTTCGTCGTTCGTGCCGTGCACCAGCAGAACCCGGCGGCCCGCGAGCTGCTTCACCGGTTCGGGGGGTGCGGCCACATCCTCCTCGGGCAGCCAAGGGGCGATCGCCAGCACGGAGTTGACGGCCTCGTGACCACCCGCGTGCAGCGCGGCCCGGGCGCCCATGTCGATACCGACGAGACAGACGGGGACGTCGCCGTAACGCCGTACGACCTCCGCCACCGCCCAGTCGGCGTCCCGGGCGAGATGGGCCTCGGTGCCGTTCCAGCCGCGGTAGCGGTAGTGGACGACATGGGCGGCCAGACCCTCCGCGCGGCCCGCGCGGGTCAGCCGGCGGCCGAGGCCGCGGACGGAGGCGGCCGCCATCATGGGGGACGGTCTGCGGTCCGAGGTCGCCTCGCCGCCGGGGAGCAGCAGCACCACCCCGCTCACCGCCGTCGGTTCCGGACCGAGCGCCCGCCCCAGCCGGGCCGTGCGAACCGGCGTCGCTTGCTGTGCCATGACAGAACAGTGTCAGAAGCGTCGGTGTACTCCACCCGTCGGGGCGGTCACCGTTACGTATCGGCGGAGTTGTACAGCGCGCGATCTACGCGCGTAGGAGTTACAGTGCGGAGATGACGAGCCAGAATGACCGGACGGGAACCACCCCGAGCTCGGACCAGATCCGCCGGGCACCCAAGGTTCTGCTGCACGATCACCTCGACGGCGGGCTCCGGCCCGGCACCATCGTCGAGCTCGCCCGGGCCACCGGGTACTCCCAACTCCCCGAGACGGACGCCGACAAGCTGGGCGCCTGGTTCCGCGAGGCCGCCGACTCCGGCTCGCTGGAACGGTACTTGGAGACCTTCTCGCACACCGTGGGCGTCATGCAGACCCGCGAGGCCCTGGTGCGGGTCGCCGCCGAGTGCGCCGAGGACCTCGCCGCCGACGGAGTCGTCTACGCCGAGGTGCGGTACGCGCCCGAGCAGCATCTCGAAGGCGGGCTGAGCCTCGAAGAAGTCGTCGAGGCCGTCAACGAGGGCTTCCGGGAAGGCGAGCGGATCGCCCGCGCGGGCGGGAACCGCATCCGTGTCGGCGCCCTGCTCACCGCGATGCGGCACGCCGCCCGCGCCCTGGAGATCGCCGAACTCGCCAACCGCTACCGGGACTTGGGGGTGGTGGGCTTCGACATCGCGGGCGCCGAGGCCGGATTCCCGCCCACCCGGCACCTCGACGCGTTCGAGTACCTCAAGCGCGAGAACAACCACTTCACCATCCATGCCGGTGAGGCCTTCGGGCTCCCCTCCATCTGGCAGGCCCTGCAGTGGTGCGGCGCCGACCGGCTCGGTCACGGCGTCCGCATCATCGACGACATCCAGGTCCACGCCGACGGCTCGGTCAAGCTCGGCCGGCTCGCCTCCTATGTCCGCGACAAGCGGATCCCGCTGGAGCTGTGCCCCAGCTCCAACCTCCAGACCGGCGCCGCCGACTCCTACGCCGAGCACCCCATCGGGCTGCTGCGGCGGCTGCACTTCCGGGCCACCGTGAACACCGACAACCGGCTGATGTCCGGGACCAGCATGAGCCGGGAATTCGAGCATCTGGTCGGAGCATTCGGCTACACGCTCGACGACATGCAGTGGTTCTCCGTCAATGCGATGAAATCAGCGTTCATTCCTTTCGATGAACGACTCGCGATGATCAATGACGTCATCAAGCCCGGATATGCCGAGCTGAAGTCCGAATGGCTGTTCCAGCAGACCGCGTCCACCAGCGGTTCCGTAGAGTCGGAGGGCTGATCGGGGGACGCCTCGGAAATCGGAATGCGGACGGGTGTCCACCATCCGTCCGCATTTCGATGTTTGCGGCGGGTGCCTGTGCGTGTTTACGTTCATGGACCGCTCACACCCACGTCATCCCATTTCGAGGACGCATTTTCATGAAGCAGTCTGCTGCCAAGACCCTCGGTGTCGCTGCCCTCGGTGCCGCCTTCGCCGCCGCCGGCGCGGGCGCCGCGAACGCCGCGCCGACCGTTCCGGACGCCTCCCAGGCGCTGGACACCGTCACCCAGACGCTCCCGGCGCAGAACGTCGCCAAGGCGCTGCCGGTTGCCGGCGAGGCCCTGTCGCAGGCGCAGCCGGCGGTCGCCACGAGCCTGGCCGCGGTGGCGCCGGCCGCTCAGGGCGCCCTCGCCGACGGTCCGGCCAAGCCGGTCGCGGGCCTGCTGGGCGGACTCCCGGTCGGTAAGACCGGCCTGCCGACGCAGGGCCTGCCGGTCAACGGGCTCCCGCTCGGCTGACCGCAGCCGAATGCCCTGATGGGGCGCACCCGTTGTCCGGGGTGCGCCCCATCGGCGTCTGCGTGTACGGGAGTTACCAGGCGGCCTGGGTCCGGTCGGCCTTGTCCTCGGACGGGAACAGGATCCACAGCGCTATGTAGAGCAGGAACTGCGGACCCGGCAGCAGACAGGACAGCAGGAAGATCACTCGCATCGTGGTGGCCGAGGTGCCGAAGCGCCGTGCCAGCGCGGCACACACTCCGCCGATCATGCGGCCGTTGGTGGGGCGGGCAAGGCGGGACATGTGCGGCTCCTTCGTGAGCGTCGTGGGAGGCGGCCTTTCCGGCTTCCTCATCTGCCTTCAACGCTACGGAGACGAAGGGGACGAAGCGTCGCTCTACGGTGCGATCCCGACCCTGGGAATCGTCGGGGTACGACCCTGAGCCGCGTCCTCCTTGCGGACGGGTGCCGGCTTGAGGGAGCGGGACCTGCGGCGGAGCCAGGCGCGGCCGGCCGGGATGAAGGCGGCGTGGGCGAGCGCCACACCGACGGTGTTCAGGAGCACCGAGTCGATGTCGACGACCTGACCGGGGACGCCGGTCTGGAGCAGCTCGATGCCCAGCGAGATCAGGGCGCCCGCGGCGACCGAACGGATCAGAGACGCGAGCGGGGAGACGTACAGCCTGCCGTGGGCCAGCGGGAGCAGGACGCCCAGCGGGGCGAGGAGAGCGAGCCCCTCCGCGATCCGCCGCGCCGCCTGCGGCCAGCCGAGTGCCAGGTCGGCCCGGATACCGGCGAGCGGGGTCAGGTTCGGGGGCGTCATCCACGGGACGTCCAGAGGGCGCAGGGTCAGCCAGGCGACGAACGCGAGGTGTGCGACAAGGAGGACACCCCCTGTCGCACGCATACGGATCACGGCGCTGCTGCCGATGGAGCCTTGACGCTGCACGCCCCCCTAGACGCCGCGTGCGGCGGGATCGGTTCCGGGCACCCGGATGAGGCGTCCGACACACCCCACCCGAGCCACTCGACACACCCACGTCCAGCAGGCCCGACCCACCCTTGACCGGGCCGCGAGCGACTGCCGTGCGACCGTGGCCTGTCACCCCGCGCACATCCGCCACCGGCCCCCTCGGGCGCCGCAGTCGGTGGTCCTGGCGTGTCCGGGGTTTGCCGCCCCATGTGTGACGGCCCTCGGGCGTCCCGTCTCCGCCGCGCTTGTGCGGCCGTAGCGGTCACCGCACGTGCATCCGCCACCGGCTCCCTCGGGCGGTGCCATCGGTGGCCCTGGCGTGTCCGGGGTGCGTCGTCCCACGGGTGACCCGCCCCCGGCGCCTCGTCTCCGCCGCCTCGTGCGGCCGTAGGCCCGTCACCCGGCGTGCGCCGCCATTGGCCCCCTCGGGCGTCACCGTCCGTGGCCCTGGCGTGTCCGCGGACCCTCACCCCATGTGCGTCCGCCGGCGGTCACCGTCCGCCGCTCTGTGCGGCCGTGATTCGCCGCCGCGCCCATGCGGCCGCAGCATGCCGTCCCCGAGTGGCCGCCCCCGTCAGCCGTCCGTGACCTCCGTCGACGGTGGTTCCGTTCGGGTGGGGGACGCTCGGACCTCGTCGGTGCATTCGTAGCTGCGGAGGGGGGTCTTGTCGGGGCCGCCCAGGATGACCGAGCCGTCGCCCTCGGCGGCCGCGGAGTCGGAGAAGGTGCAGACGATCTGGGAGAGGGCGGACTTGGTGAGGGCGCCCGGCGGGTGGCTGAGCCGGAGGGTGTCCTCGGGGTCCTGGGGGCGCGGCCCGGTCACCGTCATGCCGTCGCGGACCGTCGTCGAGTACCCGGCCTCCCGCTCGCCGGACGAGGGCGCCGCCGCCAGCTCGTTCAGCAGTTCCTGCGCGACCAGCACCCGCCGCTGCGAGTCCGCCGTACCGTCCTCCACGTGCACCGTCCGGTCGACGGCCACCAGCGACGCCCCGCACAGCAGGAACACCTGCACCGGCAGCCCGCGCGAGGACTGCGCGGACACCTCCGGCTCGGAGACCGAGCAGTGCACGCGGGAGGGTGCGGGGCCGAAGTCGGTCGGGACCTCGGTGGCCCGGATGCCGCACCCGGTGGCCAGCGCCGCCAGCACGGGCAGCGCCAGCAGCCGTCGTACGGTCACCATGCCCTGACGTCCCTGCCCTCGCCGTACGCTCATGAGCTCTTCTCCCCCTCGCCCTCCTGGGCCAGCTCCGACGCGTCCCGGGGCAGGCGCAGGGTGAACACCGCGCCGCCCTCGGCGGAGTTCGCGGCGGTGATCTCGCCGCCGTGGATGTGGGCGTTCTCCAGGGCGATGGAGAGGCCGAGGCCGCTGCCCTCGGAGCGGGGGCGGGATGCGCTCGCCTTGTAGAAGCGGTCGAAGACGTGCGGCAGGACGTCCTCGGGGATGCCCGGCCCGTGGTCCTGCACCTCGATGACGACCTCGTGGTCCGCGGCGCGGACCGAGACCCGCACCGGCGACCCGCCGTGCTTGAGCGCGTTGCCGATGAGGTTGGCCAGGATGACGTCCAGGCGCCGCGGGTCGAGCCGGGCGTGGATGCCGCGCTCGGCGTCGAGGTCGACCGCGTCCAGCCAGGCCCGGGCGTCGATGCAGGCGGTGATCTGGTCGGCGACGTCGACGTCGTCCAGGACCAGCCTGGCGGTGCCCGCGTCGAAGCGGGTGACCTCCATGAGGTTCTCGACGAGGTCGTTGAGGCGGCGCGTCTCGCTGACCACCAGCCGTACCGCCGGTTCGATCATCGGGTCGACCGAGCCCGACTCCGCCTCCAGCTCCTCCTCCAGGATCTCCGTGACGGCGGTGATCGCGGTGAGGGGCGTACGGAGTTCATGGCTCATGTCCGCGACGAACCGGCGGGACGCCTCGTCGCGCGCGGCCATGTCGTCGACCCGTTTCTCCAGTGCCTCGGCCGCGTCGTTGAACGTCCGTGACAGATCGGCGAGTTCATCGGTGCCGGAGACCCTGAGCCGGGTGTCCAGCTTGCCCTCGCCCAGCCGGCGCGCGGCGACCCCGAGCCGGTGCACCGGCTTCAGCACGGTCGTGGCGGCGGCCTGCGCGAGGAGCGCCGAGCCGATGAGGGCGAGGCCGGTGGCGATACCGAGCGACCAGGCGAGGGAGTTGAGATCCTTCGCCTCCGGTTCGAGGGACTTGAGCATGTAGCCGGTGGTGCCGCCGTTGATCACCTTGGCGCCGGCCACCAGATACGGGGTGCCGTCGTCGACGATCCGCTGCCAGTACAGGTGGTACGCGTACTTGTTGGACGAGTCGACCTTCTGCTCGTCGTTCACCGCGGCCCGCAGCGACTGCGGCACGTCCTGCAGCGAGAAGCCGTTCATGGCACCGGAGTTGGAGGACAGTTCCGTACCGTCGGAGCCCTCGGCGACGAGCAGCACGCTGAAGCGCTGGCTGCTGTTGGCCATCGCGGCCGCGGTGCGCTGGAGTTCGTACTGTTCGGGGAGCTCGGGCAGCAGGCCCGCGTGGTTCTGCATCTCCTGCTGGAAGTCGCGCAGCACCGCGTCCTGGGTACGGGTGAGCACGGCCTCGCGGTTGAGCCAGTAGGCGATCCCGGAAGCGGAGACCGCGGCGGTGAGCGCCACAAGTCCGAAGACCACCACGAGCCGCAGACGCAGACTGGTGAACCGCAGCCGCGACAGATGTCCCTTGCGAGCCGCGGCCCAGCCGCGGACCCCCCCTTGCACTTGTGTCACTGAGGCGTGTCCAGCCGGTAGCCGACACCGCGGACCGTACGGATCAGGGTCGGGGACGAGGGCACGTCCTCGACCTTGGCGCGCAGCCGCTGCACACAGGCGTCCACGAGCCGCGAGTCACCGAGGTAGTCGTGCTCCCAGACGAGACGCAGCAGTTGCTGCCGGGAGAGGGCCTGCCCGGGCCGCCGGCTCAGCTCAAGGAGCAACCGCAGCTCGGTCGGCGTCAGCTGCAGATCCTCGCCGTTCTTCGTCACGGTCATGGCCGCGCGGTCGATGACGAGCGAGCCGAACGAGGCCGAGTCGTTGGCCTCCCGCTCGCCGCGCCGCAGCACGGCACGGATACGGGCGTCGAGCACCCGCCCCTGCACGGGCTTGACGACATAGTCGTCGGCGCCGGACTCAAGGCCCACCACCACGTCGATGTCATCACTGCGCGCGGTCAGCAGAATGATCGGCAACTGGTCCGTGCGCCGGATGCGCCGGCACACCTCGAACCCGTCGATGCCGGGCAGCATCACATCCAGCACGATCAGGTCCGGCCGCTGCTCCCGCAGCAGCTTCAGACCGTCCTCACCGGTGGCAGCCGTGGCAACCCGGTGACCCTGGCGTGTCAGAGACAGCTCCAGGGCGGTACGGATGGCGTCGTCGTCCTCGATCAGCAACAGGGAAGGCACGGGGCTCATTCTGGCCCATGGCGGGGTCGGGTTTCGACTCCTGTACAGGTACGTGCACGCAGCGCAGCTCTCTGTGTCCGAGCTGTGTCCTCCCTGAGGCCGACCCCTGTGACAGGTCTGTGACAGTCGGCGGACACGGCCATGAAGGTGCGAGGGCAAGCTTTTCGGCACAGGCAAGGAAGCGGCAACGAACTCCACCGCCTGAGCAAGCCGAACACCGGAAGTCCACGACGGGGGGCGCGAGATGAACACGCTGCACAGCAACAGCACCAGCGCAGTGGTCACGCGCCTGCACGACGTGAACGGGGGCCGGGGTTCTGAGAAGTCCGGGGCCGTGAGCGGGCGGGGGTGCGCTCGCGGCGCCGGGCGTCAGCACACCGCGTACATGACGGTGGTTGACGGTTTCACGGGGGAAGCACACGGGGGAAGCGCGTACAGGGAGGGCTCGGGGGAGCGTCGTTCGCTGTCGGAGGCGGAGTTCACCGCCTACGTCCAGGAGCGTCGTGCCTCCCTGTACGCAACCGCCTACCACCTCACCGGTGACCGCTTCGAGGCCGAGGACCTGCTGCAGAGCGCGCTGTTCTCGACGTACAAGGCATGGGACCGGATCAGTGACAAGGCCGCCGTCGGGGGATACCTGCGGCGGACGATGACCAATCTGCACATCAGCGCGTGGCGCCGCCGCAAGCTGAACGAATACCCGACCGAGGAACTGCCGGAGACGCCCGGCGACACGGACGCGATGCGCGGCACCGAACTGCGCGCGGTCCTGTGGCAGGCGCTGGCCCGGCTGCCCGAACTCCAGCGCACGATGCTGGTCCTCCGCTACTACGAGGGCCGCACCGACCCGGAGATCGCGGAGATCCTCGGCATCAGTGTCGGCACGGTGAAGTCCAGCATCTGGCGGTCGCTCCGTCGACTGCGCGAGGACGAGGTCCTCAGCTTCGGCCGTGACGAGGAGGACGCCTTCGGGGAGCTCGTCGCCTGAGGGTCGGGGGGAGCACCGCCACGGGGGAGCAGTAACGGCGGTGCGGTGGTACGGGGGACACGGGGGAGCAGTACCGGGGGGTTTCACGGGGGAAGCACCACCGGGGGGAAACGGGGGAAGCACCACCACGGGGGAAGCACCAAAAAGCGGGACTGGAGGGCCGGGGGGTCCGTCCAGTCCCGCTTCGGTGTGTGCTCAGCGGGCCGCCATGGGAGCCACCTCGCCGGGCGTGTCCCCGACGGCGACCCCCTCGGCCGGGTCGAGGCCCTCGATGGCGTACGCACCGGTCCGGCGCTCGGGAGAGCCGTTGTCCACGCCGTCCCCGGTGTCGTCGCAGGCCTCGACCGTGGCGGTGCCCAGCCGCTCGCCGACGGTGAAGGCGGACTTCTCGGTGGGCAGATAGCCCCGCCCGTCATAGGTCACCAGGCCCGCGCAGGAGGCCGAGCCGCTCGACTGGCCGCATCCGGCCAGAGCCAGCATCGCCGCCGTCACCAACAGTGCTCCACGTCTGATCGTCATGGTCCTACGACGACGAAGGCACTGAAGTCGTTCAGCCCGCCGGAGTCGAAGCCGCCGGACGGCGGCCCGCCGCGGCCGCCGCGAGCCGGCCCAGCGCCTCGTCCTTGTCGCAGGCGTGGGCGCCGAGCGCGGTCTGGCGGGCGACGATCGTCCGCTCCTGCCGCATCAGCCGCCAGCCCCGCCGCAGCAGGAACGGCACCGACTTGCGGCCCTCCTTGAGGTCCCGCAGGAAGCGGCGGCGGAACGTCCGCACCGGGCCCCGGCTCAGACACAGCGCGTCGGCCAGCACACCCAGCTCCTGGCAGCGCGTGACGATCTCGGCGGCGAAGATGCCCTCCGCGATGAACAGCGGGGTCCGCCCGATGTCCACGGTCTCGGCGCCGGTGCGGGCGCTGAGCGAGATGTCGTACTGCGGGACGTCCGTACGGCCCGTGCGGCACAGTTCGGTGATCGCCGCGATCGCCACGTCCGCGTCCCAGGACTCGGGATGGTCCCAGTCGATGTCGGAGCTCCCCGCCACCAGCGGCAGAGTCGGGTCGTCGCCCTCCTTGTAGAAGTCGTCGAGGCGCAGCACCGGAAGACCGGAGCGGGCCGCGAGAAGGGACTTGCCGGAGCCGGAGGGGCCGCAGAGCAGCACGACTCGCGTAGGTATGGACGAAGGGGAACTCACGGGACACCAGTGTGAGGCATTCACCTGCTGTTCATCGACCCCGCGGGCCGGCTTTGAAGCAAGCGTCACACCTCAACTACCCTTCGTGTCTATCCGGTTACTCGGTGCATGGAGAGGGGGTCGGAAACGTGCCGCCCTGGGCGCAGGCGCAGTCCATCGGGAGCATCCCGGTGGTCGGCCGGGCGGCGAGTCTCCTCAACGACCACTGACGGCTCGACGAGCACTCACGACTCGACAACCAGTGACGACGGCACACAGAGAGCCGCGCCTCCCCCGGACGGAGGGGAGACACGGCTCTCCGGTCTCTGCGGCCCGCGTCAGTACGACGAGCCGGACGCGCCCAGCGACCCCGTCGGGTGCCAGACCGTCTTCGTCTCCAGGAACGCCGTCAGCCGGTCGATCCCCGGAGTCGCCGACCAGTCGACCTCGTCCACAGGCTGTGGACGGAGAACCCGCTTCAGATTGTCCGCCGCCGCGATCTCCAGCTCCTTCGCCAGCACGTCGTCGGCGCCGGCGAGATCGATCGCGTTGACGTCCTGGTGCGCGGCCAGCGGCGCCGCGATCTCCGCCGTACGGCCGGACAGGACGTTGACGACACCGCCGGGGACGTCCGAGGTGGCCAGCACCTCGCCGAGGGACAGGGCCGGGAGCGGGGCCTTCTCGGACGCGATCACGATCGCCGTGTTGCCGGTCGCGATGACCGGGGCGACGACCGAGACCAGGCCCAGGAAGGACGACTCCTGCGGGGCCAGGACCACGACGACACCCGTCGGTTCCGGGGAGGACAGGTTGAAGTACGGGCCCGCCACCGGGTTCGCGCCGCCGATCACCTGGGCGATCTTGTCGGTCCAGCCCGCGTACCAGACCCAGCGGTCGATCGTCGCGTCGACCTGGTCGGCGGCCTTGGTCTTCGAAAGGCCCTCCGCCTCGGCCACTTCGCGCACGAACTGCGCCTTGCGGCCCTCCAGCATCTCGGCGACGCGGTACAGGATCTGACCGCGGTTGTACGCCGTCGCGCCCGCCCAGCCGCCGAACGCCTTGCGGGCGGCGACCACCGCGTCACGGGCGTCCTTGCGGGACGAAAGGGGCGCGTTCGCCAGCCAGTTGCCCTTGGAGTCGGTCACTTCGTACACCCGGCCGCTTTCGGAGCGGGGGAACTTGCCCCCGACGTACAGCTTGTAGGTCTTGAAGACGCTCAGACGGTTCTGATCAGACATCGAGGTACGCCTCCAGGCCGTGCCGACCGCCCTCGCGGCCGAAGCCCGACTCCTTGTAGCCGCCGAACGGCGAGGTCGGGTCGAACTTGTTGAACGTGTTGGACCAGATGACGCCCGCGCGGAGCTTGCTCGCCACGGCGAGGATCCGCGAGCCCTTCTCCGTCCAGATGCCCGCCGACAGGCCGTACTGGCTGTTGTTGGCCTTCGCGACCGCCTCGTCGGGGGTGCGGAAGGTCAGGACCGACAGGACCGGGCCGAAGATCTCGTCGCGGGCGATGGTGTGCGCCTGGGTGACGTTCGTGAAGAGCGTCGGGGCGAACCAGTAGCCGGCGGACGGGATGTCGCAGGCCGGGGACCAGCGCTCGGCGCCCTCCGCCTCGCCCTGCTCCACCAGGGAGGTGATGCGGGCGAGCTGTTCGGCGGAGTTGATCGCGCCGATGTCCGTGTTCTTGTCCAGCGGGTCGCCGAGGCGGAGGGTGGACAGGCGGCGCTTGAGGGAGTCCATCAGCTCGTCCTGGATCGACTCCTGGACGAGGAGCCGGGAGCCCGCGCAGCAGACCTGGCCCTGGTTGAAGAAGATCCCGTTGACGATGCCTTCCACCGCCTGGTCGATCGGGGCGTCGTCGAAGACGATGTTCGCGCCCTTGCCGCCCAGTTCGAGGGTGACCTTCTTCTTCGTGCCCGCCACCTGCCGGGCGATCGCCTTGCCGACCGCCGTGGAGCCGGTGAAGGCCACCTTGTTCACGTCGGGGTGCTCGACGAGGGCCGCGCCTGTGTCGCCGTATCCCGGAAGGATGTTGACGACGCCCTTGGGCAGGCCCGCCTGGCGGCAGATGTCCGCGAAGAACAGCGCCGAGAGGGGGGTCGTCTCGGCGGGCTTGAGGACCACCGTGTTGCCCGTCGCCAGCGCCGGGGCGATCTTCCACGCCAGCATCAGCAGGGGGAAGTTCCAGGGGATGACCTGGCCGGCGACGCCCAACGGACGTGGGTTCGCGCCGAAGCCCGCGTGGTCGAGCTTGTCGGCCCAGCCCGCGTAGTAGAAGAAGTGCGCGGCGACCAGGGGGAGGTCGGCGTCGCGGGTCTCCTTGATGGGTTTGCCGTTGTCCAGGGTCTCCAGGACCGCGAGCTCGCGGCTGCGCTCCTGGATGATCCGGGCGATGCGGAACAGGTACTTGGCGCGCTCCGAGCCGGGCAGCGCCGACCACTTCTCGAAGGCCTTGCGGGCGGCCTTGACCGCGCGGTCGACGTCCGCCTCGCCCGCCTGGGCGATCTCGGAGAGGACCTCCTCGGTCGCGGGGGAGACGGTCTTGAAGACCTTGCCGTCCGCCGCCTCCACGAACTCGCCGTCGATGAACAGGCCGTAGGAGGGTGCGATGTCGACGACCGAGCGGGACTCGGGCGCCGGGGCGTACTCGAAAGCAGATGCGGATGCCATGGTGATCAGTCCACCGTCACGTAGTCGGGGCCGGAGTAACGGCCGGTGGCCAGCTTCTGACGCTGCATCAGCAGGTCGTTCAGGAGCGAGGAGGCGCCGAAGCGGAACCAGTGGTTGTCCAGCCAGTCCGCGCCGACGGTCTCGTTGACCAGGACGAGGAACTTGATCGCGTCCTTCGTCGTCCTGATGCCGCCGGCCGGCTTCACGCCGATCTGGACGCCGGTGGCGGCACGGAAGTCCCGTACGGCCTCCAGCATCAGCAGGGTGTTGGCGGGGGTGGCGTTGACCGCGACCTTGCCCGTGGACGTCTTGATGAAGTCCGCGCCCGCCAGCATGCCGAGCCAGCTGGCACGCCGGATGTTGTCGTACGTCGACAGCTCGCCGGTCTCGAAGATGACCTTCAGACGGGCGCTGGTCCCGCAGGCCTCCTTCACGGCGACGATCTCGTCGTACACCTTCATGTAGTGGCCCGCGAGGAACGCCCCGCGGTCGATGACCATGTCGATCTCGTCGGCACCCGCGGCGACGGCGTCGCGCACGTCGGCGAGCTTGACGTCGAGGGCCGCGCGGCCCGCCGGGAAGGCGGTGGCGACCGAGGCGACCTTCACGGTCGAACCGGCGACGGCCTCCTTGGCGGCGGCCACCATGTCGGGGTAGACGCAGACGGCCGCGGTCGCCGGTGTCGTACGGTCGGTCGGGTCGGGGTGGACCGCCTTGGCGCCGAGCGCCCGGACCTTGCCCGGGGTGTCCGCGCCTTCCAGCGTCGTCAGGTCGACCATCGAGATGGCGAGGTCGATGGCGTACGCCTTCGCGGTCGTCTTGATGGAACGGGTGCCGAGGGAGGCGGCGCGCGCCTCCAGGCCGACCGCGTCGACGCCGGGCAGCCCGTGGAGGAAGCGACGCAGCGTGCTGTCGGACGCGGTGACATCCGTAAGCGGGTGTGCGGTAGATGCAGTGGTGGGCATGGTCACCAGCCGAGCATATCTACGCGCGTAGCGGCTGTACACCCCCGGGTGCTCATCTCCGACGGCGGCACCGCGTACGAGCGTCCCCGGCACCGTCGTGCAGAATCGGGCTCATGACGACCAAGGACCGGACCTACCGCTCATCCGCCGGCATCGCCGGAGGCGTCCTGCTGCTGGCCATCGTCCTCTGGCTCGGCATCGACGCCCTGTTCCAGGGCGAGGACCGCACGCCCTGGCTGGCGCTCGCCGCGATGATCCTCGTGGTCCCGCTGATCGTCGCCTTCACACTGCGCCCCGCCGTCTTCGCCGACGACGACCGCCTGCGCGTCCGCAACCCCTTCCGCATCGTCGTGCTGCCCTGGGGGCAGGTCGCCTCGCTGGCCTCCGGTTACTCCAATGAGGTCATCGCCGCGTCCGGCACCAAGTTCCAGCTCTGGGCCCTTCCGGTGTCGCTGCGGGACCGCAAGAAGGCGACGCGCCGGATCGCGAAGGCCGAGCGCGGGGAGCGCGCCGGTGGCCGTGCGGGCGGGCTCGGGCTCGGGCTGTCGGGCGGCCCGGCGCCCGACGAGGGCCCCGCGCGGGCCAAGAACGACAAGGTCATGGACGACCTGCGCGAACTGGCGGAGACCCGCGGGAACGCGGAGAGCGCACAGGGCGAGGTGACGGTGCGCTGGGCGTACGAGATCTTCGGCCCGGCGCTGGCCGGAGCGGTACTGCTGGCGATCCTTCTGGCCACGGGCTGACGCGCCTTTCCCTTCACGGTTTCCGGCGCCATGATGTGCGCCCACCTCGGCGTACCGCCCGGAAAAGGACCCGAGGACTGCAACCACACATGTGGTCCGAGTGTCTGGAAGACGATGAGCACGAACCTCCAGCGGCCGTTGCCGCTGCCCGCGTCCGCGATACCCGACGGCTGTCTTCCCTGGGACGGGGAGCAGGCACGGCGATGGGCGGAGGCCGCGCCCGCGCGCTGGGTGCCGGTACGGTTCGACATGGGTGTGCAGGTCGGCGCGGTCGTGGCCGGGCTGGTCGGCGCGCTCCTGCTGAGCCGGCACGCCGATGTGGCGCCGTGGGCGGCCGCCGTACTGGCGCTGCACGGGGTGTGGCTGGTGGCGCGGCCCGAGGTGGTGCGCTTCTCGGTGCCGGTTCTGCTGTTCGTGGTCCCTCTCCAGCAGCCGATGGAGTGGGCCGTGAGTGTGCCCGTGCTGGCTGTCCTGCTGCTCGTCTGGGTGGTCGCCATGCTGCGGCTGGTCGCGCGGCGGCGGCAGCGGGAGACGGCGCTGGCGGCGGCCGGTGGGGTGACGGCCGTACTGCCCGACAAGGGCAAGACGTTCCTGCGGGGCAAGGCCCTCATCGGGTTCGGTGCCATCGTGACCACGGCCGGCGCCGTGACGGCCGCCACGACCGGGGCCGATGACGGCCTCCTCCGCACGGCTGCCCTCTTCGGGAGCGGGCTCGGCCTCACCGTCGTACTCTCCGGCCTCCTCGGCCGCCGCCGGGCCGCCGCGCTGCGCCGCGCCCCCGTCCCCGTCCTGCGCGTCCTCGTACGGGAGAACGCGGATGTGGAGACCGAGGTCTACGCGGCCGACGACCTGGGCGCGCTGCGGCCGCTGTTCACGGTCTCGGTGTCGGAGCTGGACGACGAGGGTGAGCCCTTCTTCGAGAAAGCGGACGACGACGAGGACGACGACGAGGACGAGGCGGAGATAGAGGCGCTCTTCGACCGTGTCGACAGCGGCGAGCCCGGCCCCCTGCGCGAGGCCGTCCTCTACGGCACCCCCCACGACGGCGCCGAGATCCTCCTCGTCAGCGCCGACGAGGACCCGGAAGAGCCGCCGGTGACCGAGCGCTCGCAGGGGCCCGTACGGCCGCTGTCGGACGGGTTCGGGCGGCGCCGGATCGTGGGGGAGAAGCGGGCGGGGACGCGTAAGGCGGCGTACCAGGAACTGGGCCGGATCGCCGCAGAGGCGGCGGTCGCCGAGCCCGGGTCGGGGGCCGTACGGCGGTGGCGTGCGGGGTGGACGGACCGGCTCACCGCTGTCGTGATCGTCTTGTGGTTCGTCCCGGTCGTCATGAACGAGAGCGGCTGGTTCTGGCGGTACGTCCTCTGCGGCACCCTGGTGGCGGCCGGTTCCCTGTTCCTGTCGCACCGGATCGCGTGGACCGTCACCGCCGACAGCGAGGGCCTCTGGTTCAACGGGTTCCGCCGCACCCGCCACATCGCCTGGGACGACATCCGCGTCGTCCGTTGCAAGGGCAGCGAGCTGACGATCGACAGCAAGCGGGCCACCTTCACCACCTGGACCATGCACAGCGCCCGCTGGCCCAGGCTGGAGCTCCGCTGCGGCTGGATCCACCCCTACGAGCGCACCGCCGCCGAGATCACCGCGATGTGGAAGGACCCGGCGCTGCGGCCCACCGTCGCCGCGAGCGACCGGGAGCGCGGACGTCCGCAGTGGCCGCTCGCGCTGATCCTGGCGCTGGTCTTCGTGGCGGGGCTGGTGCTGCTGCCGTAGGAGGGCGGCGTCACGGCGCTCCCGGCCACACCAGCGCCATGTGCGCCCCCCAGTACATCGAGCCCGCCACCGCCGCCGTCAGGACGACGACCCGGTGGCGGCGGGCGGCGGCGGAGAGGCGCAGGGCCAGGGAGAGGAGGAGCGGGAAGGCCGGGAGGAGATAGCGGGCGCGGGGGAAGTAGACGCCGCCGCTGGTCAGGACGATGAGCAGGGTCACGCCCGTGAAGACCAGCAGGGGGAGCGGCTGGCGGTCGCGCGCCGACAGCGCGAACAGGGCCACCGCGGCGACCAGCACCAGCGTCACCATGACCAGGAAGAGATGCGGGCTCGCGTCCCGCACCAGCAGATGGCGGATCTCGCGCAGGGTGCGCCGGCCGCCGTCCATCTCGTTGCTCCACACCCGCTGTTCGGCGAAGTAGCCGTCCCAGCGGCCCACCCGAAGCCCCACCCACGCGATGAACCCGCACCAGCCGAGCGGGGCGAGGACAGCGGCCGTCAGCGCGGGCACGGAGAAGCCGCGGCGCAGGGACAGCAGGGCCGTCACGGTGACGGCGGCCGCCAGCGCGATGCCGGTCGGGCGGGTCAGACCGGCGAGCACGGCAAGGGCCGCCGCCATGAGCCAGCGGCGGGCCAGCAGGGCGTACAGGGACCAGGCCGCCAGCGCCGTGAACAGGGATTCGGTGTACCCCATCCACTGCACCAGGCCGACCGGGAACGCCGCCCACAGGGTGGTGAGCAGTACGCCGACCCGGCGGCCGTACAGCCGGTCGCCGACCGCGAAGACGCCCCAGGCCGCGAGGAAGGAGGCGGCGACGGCGAGGCACAGGCCGGTGGTGGCGCGGGTGCCGGGGGTGACGGCCGCGACCGCCTTGACGAGGACCGGGTAGAGCGGGAAGAACGCCAGGTTGTTGCCCTTGGGGCCGACTTCACGGGCGTAACCGTGGTCCGCGATCCCGAGGTACCACTTCGAGTCCCACTGCCGCGCCAGGATCGGCCAGACACCGTGATCCTGGTGATGCGCCCACAGCGCGAGGAACAGCAGACCCGCTAGGCGTACGGCGAGGAAGGCGGCCAGCGCCGGGGCCGCGTGCCGCAGGGCGTGTACGGCCGGGCGGTGGGGGCCGCGGTTGGTCCCGGGTCGCCGGCTGCCCGGGATGCTGCCGCCGGGGGCGGTTTCGGGGGCGGTCCAGGACACGGGGCGGCTCCGGGGCTCGGTGGACGGGGGTGTCCGTCCACCGTTTCCCGGGGAGGGGGCCGGGGGCCGCAGCGCGCGTCAACCGGCCTGGTGAAATCACCCGTTGGGGTGCCCCGGTCGGTCGGGGCACCCCAACGGCGTCCAGATACCGGCCGCCGCCGACAGGTCCCGCTTGATCGTCGTCAGCAGGTCCGACGCCTTCGCGTGGGCCGCGGGCAGGTCGGCGTGGGTGCCGACCGGGACGACGACCTCCAGGTAGCACTTGAGCTTGGGCTCGGTGCCGCTGGGGCGGACGATGACACGGGCGCCGTCGAGCGTGTACCGCAGCCCGTCCGTGGGCGGCAGCTTGTCCGTGCCCTGCGTGAGGTCCTCGGCCCTCGTGACGGCGAGGCCCGCGAGCTCGGTCGGCGGCTGCTCGCGCAGGCGCCGCATGGCGTCCGCGATGACCGACAGGTCCTCGACGCGCACCGAGAGCTGGTCGGTGGCGTGCAGCCCGTGCTCGACGGCGAGGTCGTCGAGGAGGTCGAGCAGGGTGCGGCCCTCCTCCTTCAGCTCGGACGCCAGCTCCGTGATGAGCAGGGCGGCGGTGATGCCGTCCTTGTCCCGTACGCCCTCCGGGTCCACGCAGTAGCCGAGGGCCTCCTCGTAGCCGTAGCGCAGGCCGTCCACGCGGGCGATCCACTTGAAACCGGTGAGGGTCTCCTCGTACGGCAGACCCGCCTTCTCGGCGATCCGGCCGAGGAGCGAGGAGGAGACGATCGACTCGGCGAAGGTGCCCTGGGCGCCGCGGCGGACCAGGTGCGCGGCGAGCAGGGCGCCGACCTCGTCGCCGCGCAGCATCCGCCAGTCCCCGCCCTCACGGCGCTCCTTCACGGCCACGGCGCAGCGGTCGGCGTCCGGGTCGTTGGCGACGACCAGATCGGGGTCGGTCTCGCGGGCCTTCGCGAAGGCGAGGTCCATCGCGCCGGGCTCTTCCGGGTTGGGGAAGGCGACGGTCGGGAAGTCCGGGTCGGGCTCGGCCTGCTCGGCGACGAGTTCCGGGGCGGGGAAGCCGGCGCGGGCGAAGGCGGCGAGGAGGGTGTCCTTGCCGACGCCGTGCATCGCCGTGTAGACGGTGCGGGCGGTGCGCGGGGAGTCCGGGGCGAGGACGGCGTCCGTGCGGGCGAGGTAGGCGTTCAGGACGGCGTCGTCGAGGGTCTCCCAGCCGGCCTCCGGGCGGGGGACGTCGTCGAGGGAGACGATCGCGTCGATCTCCGCCGCGATCTCCGCGTCGGCGGGCGGGACGATCTGGGAGCCGTCGCCGAGGTAGACCTTGTAGCCGTTGTCGCGGGGCGGGTTGTGGCTGGCCGTGACCTCCACGCCGGCCACCGCGCCGAGGTGCCTTATGGCGTAGGCCAGGACGGGGGTGGGGAGGGGGTGCGGGAGCACGGCTGCGCGCAGGCCTGCGCCGGTCATCACGGACGCCGTGTCGCGGGCGAAGTCGGCGGACTTGTGGCGGGCGTCGTAGCCGATGACGACGAGGCCGTCGGTCTGGCCCTTGGCCTTGAGGTACGCGGCGAGGCCGGCGGCGGCGCGGATGACGACGGTGCGGTTCATACGCATGGGGCCGGCGCCGAGTTCGCCCCGCAGGCCCGCCGTGCCGAACTGGAGGGTGCCGCTGAAGCGGGCGGTGAGTTCGGTGACGTCTCCGGCCTCGATGAGCTTGGCGAGTTCGTCACGGGTTTCCGTGTCGGGGTCCTCGGCCAGCCAGGTCTTGGCTCGTGCGATGAGATCGTCGTGCACGTCGGGCAACCTCTCGTGTTCGTGTGTGGTGGGGGTGGGGTTCCGCCGGGGGTTTTCGCCCCCGCCGCCCTTACCCATTCCCGTCCCAGGGGGCGCTGCCCCCTGGACCCCCGCTCCTCAAACGCCGGAGGGGCTGAATTCTGTGAACGCCGGTCCGCATCACTCAGCCCGTCCGAGGGCGGCAGCCCCCAGCGACGGGGGCATGGGAAGCTCGGGCCCGGTTACAGCCGGCCCAGCACCTGGCCCAGCAGCGCGCCCATCTGGGTCGCCGAGTCGCGGCCCGCCTGGAGGACCTCCTCGTGGTTCAGGGGCTCGCCCGTCATACCCGCCGCGAGGTTGGTGACCAGCGAGATGCCCAGCACCTCCGCCCCCGCCTCACGCGCCGCGATCGCCTCCAGCACCGTCGACATGCCCACCAGGTCGGCCCCGATCACCCGGGCCATCCGGATCTCCGCCGGCGTCTCGTAGTGCGGGCCGGGGAACTGGGCGTAGACGCCCTCCTCCAGCGTGGGGTCGATCTCCTTGCACAGGGCGCGCAGGCGCGGCGAGTACAGGTCCGTCAGGTCCACGAAGTTCGCGCCGACGATCGGGGACGTCGCCGTGAGGTTGATGTGGTCGCTGATGAGGACCGGCTGGCCGGGGCGCATGCCCTCGCGGAGGCCGCCGCAGCCGTTGGTCAGCACGATCGTCTTGCAGCCGGCCGCCACCGCGGTGCGGACACCGTGGGCGACCGCCGCGACGCCACGGCCCTCGTAGTAGTGCGTGCGGCCCAGGAAGACCAGAGCGCGCTTCTCGCCGATCTTGTACGAGCGGATCTTGCCGCCGTGGCCCTCCACCGCCGGCGGCGGGAAACCGGGCAGCTCGGTGACCTGGAACTCGGCGTCGGGAGCGCCGAGGGCGTCCACGGCCGGTGCCCAGCCGGAGCCCATCACGAGGGCGACGTCGTGGGTCTCGGCGCCGGTCAGTTCGCGCAGGCGCGCGGCGGCGGCGTCGGCGGCGGCGTGGGGGTCGCCCTGGATGTCGTCCGGAAGAAGAGATGCGTTCACGCGCATGAGCGTAGCCGGTTTCCGCCTACGCGCGTAGATGACAGAGCGAACGGGATATCGATCGTTGTCTTGTCGTTTCCAACCAAGGGTGTGACCGGAGTGATCCATGGGGCACGAAGAGAGCCCTGAGTGCTCAGCAAGGGCGCTTGCGCAGTTCCATCACGTAGTCGTGCGGTGCGCCCGCCGACTCCGCGGCGTCCGCGATCTCCCCGAGGTAGCGCGCCGACGGCAGGCCGCCCTCGTACGCGTCGAGGACGTACAGCCAGGCCGACTCCTCGCTCTCCAGGGTGTGCACCCGGACCCGCATCCGGCGGTAGATGCCGAGGCCGACACCCTCCCAGCGGTCCAGGGAGTCCTCGTCCATCGGCGCGATGTCGTACAGCGCGACGAAGACCTGGGAGTCGGGGTCCTCGACGATCGTCGCGAGCGCGCCCTCCCAGCCCATCTGCTCGCCGCCGAAGGTCAGCCGCCACCCGTTCAGCCACCCGGTCGCGCGCATCGGCGAGTGCGGTGCGCGGCGGGTCATCAGCCGCGCGTCGAGGTTGCCGGCGTAGGCGGCGTAGAGCGACATGGGGAGAGGGTACGGCAGCGGCATCGGGCGTCACTCCCGTAACAGTGACGTCTCGGGCGGGCCCCCGGGCAGTAGCACCTTGAAGCGTGCGGGACAATGGAGTACGTGACTCGGATCGTGATCATCGGTGGCGGACCCGGCGGATACGAAGCGGCGCTGGTCGCGGCGCAGCTCGGCGCGGAGGTGACCGTCGTCGACTGCGACGGTCTGGGCGGAGCGTCGGTGCTGACCGACTGCGTGCCGTCGAAGACCCTTATCGCTACGGCCGAGGTGATGACCACCTTCGACTCGTCGTACGAAGAGCTCGGCATCATCGTCGCCGACGACACGCCACCCCTGGAGCAGGCGGCCCGGGTCGTGGGCGTGGACCTCGGGAAGGTCAACCGGCGTGTGAAGCGGCTCGCGCTCGCGCAGTCGCACGACATCACCGCCTCCGTCACGCGCGCCGGCGCCCGGGTGCTGCGCGGCCGTGGGCGTCTTGAGGGCATGCAGGCCCTCGACGGCTCCCGCAAGGTCGTCGTCACCGCCGCCGACGGCACCGAGGAGACCCTCACCGCCGACGCCGTCCTCATCGCGACCGGCGGCCACCCCCGCGAGGTCCCCGACGCCCTGCCCGACGGCGAGCGCATCTTCAACTGGACGCAGGTGTACGACCTCACCGAGCTGCCCGAGGAGCTCATCGTGGTCGGGTCGGGTGTCACGGGTGCCGAGTTCGCCGGTGCCTACCAGGCGCTGGGCTCCAAGGTCACCCTCGTGTCGTCCCGCGACCGCGTGCTGCCCGGCGAGGACCCGGACGCCGCCGCCGTCCTCGAGGACGTCTTCCGGCGCCGCGGCATGAACGTCATGGCCCGCTCCCGCGCCGCCGCCGCCAAGCGGGTCGGCGACCGCGTCGAGGTCACCCTCTCCGACGGCCGCGTCATCTCCGGCACCCACTGCCTCATGGCCGTCGGCGCCATCCCCAACAGTGCCGGTCTCGGTCTTGAGGAGGCCGGGGTCAAGGTGCGCGAGTCCGGGCACATCTGGACCGACAAGGTGTCCAGGACGACGGCTCCCGGCGTGTACGCCGCCGGTGACGTGACCGGCGTCTTCGCGCTCGCGTCCGTCGCCGCCATGCAGGGCCGTATCGCCATGTACCACTTCCTCGGCGACGCGGTGGCTCCGCTGAACCTGAAGACCGTCTCCTCCAACGTCTTCACCGACCCCGAGATCGCCACCGTCGGCTACACGCAGGCCGACGTGGACGCGGGCAAGATCGACGCCCGGGTCGTCAAGCTGCCGCTGCTGCGCAACCCGCGCGCCAAGATGCAGGGCATCCGCGACGGCTTCGTCAAGATCTTCTGCCGTCCCGGTACCGGGATCGTCGTCGGCGGTGTCGTCGTCGCACCGCGTGCCTCGGAGCTGATCCATCCGATCTCGATCGCCGTCGACAACAACCTGACCGTCGAACAGATCGCGAACGCGTTCACCGTGTACCCGTCCCTTTCGGGGTCGATCGCGGAGGTGGCACGACAGCTCCATACCCGTAAGGAGACCGGCGAGAGCTAGGCCGACGGCGGCGGCCGAAAGCGATTCCCCGCTGGTCACAGGGAGTTGTCGACCATTCGTGCGGCATAAGCACCAGGCGTAGGCTCTATACCACTTCCGACTCTTCTGTGCGAACAACTTCTGTTATTCGGCGCAAACTGCTGAAAGCAGACGGTCGTTGGGGTTACTGTCAGTTTCGTGTTCGCTGCAGAACGTCGCCAATTGATCCTCGAAATGGTGCGAGCGAACGGGGCCGTGTCGCTCCGTGAGCTCGCCCGCGTCGTCCAGACCTCCGAAGTGACCGTACGGCGGGACGTGCGCGCACTGGAGGCAGAAGGACTCCTCGACCGCCGGCATGGCGGTGCGGTATTGCCGGGCGGGTTCACGCGGGAGTCCGGCTTTCCGCAGAAATCACATCTCGCGACCGCTGAGAAGACGGCCATCGCCGACCTCGCCGCGAACTTCGTCGAAGAGGGCGAAGCCATCGTGGTCGGGGCGGGTACGACGACACAGGAGCTGGCCCGTCGGCTCGCTCGCGTACCCGGGCTGACCGTCGTCACCAACTCCCTGTTGGTGGCTCAGGCGTTGGCCCATGCCAACCGGGTGGAAGTAGTGATGACCGGCGGCACACTGCGGGGCTCCAACTATGCGCTGGTCGGCTCCGGCGCGGAGCAGTCCCTGCAGGGGCTGCGGGTGTCACGGGCCTTCCTCTCCGGCAGCGGTCTCACCGCCGAGCGCGGGCTGTCCACGTCCAACATGCTGTCGGCGTCCGTCGACCGGGCGTTGGTGCAGGCCGCCGCGGAGGTGGTCGTGCTCGCCGATCACACCAAGCTGGGTACGGACACGATGTTCCAGACCGTGCCGACCGATGTGATCACCCGGCTGGTGACCGACGAACCGCCGGCGCACGACGACCGTGCGGCCACGGAGTTGCAGGCGCTGGCCGACCAGGGTGTGCAGATCGCTGTCGCCGGGGCGTCGGGGAGTGATTCCGTCCCCCCGCGCCAGCCGCGCCGAGACGTGTCCCTCCCGGGACCTCGGCGGGTGCCGTCCGGCGGCGCGGCGGGGCTCAGGGCGACGTCGGTTCTGAGTGAACCGGCGCCCGGGTCGGAGCAGCGGGCTGCGGCGCGGGTTGCTGATATGCGGCGGCGTTAGGTTTTCTTCGCCTATTCGTCGTGGGGGTTGTTGTTGCTGCGCGGGTGCCGGTTGTTTGTGGCTGGTCGCGCCCGCGCGGCGGAGCCGCACAGTGATGCAGCCCCGCGCCCCTAAGGGCCGTCCCGTAAATGATCTTCGGGTCGCCTCGGGCACGGTTGGTCGTTGCGCGGCCCGTTGAACTATCCGGTGAGGGCGAGGTTGTG
>NZ_JAQMWP010000007.1 GCF_030403745.1 Streptomyces sp. S.PB5 | reverse complement strand
CTCGCCGATCCTCTACTACGGCGACGAGATCGGCATGGGCGACAACATCTGGCTCGGCGACCGCGACGCAGTGCGTACGCCGATGCAGTGGACCCCCGACCGCAACGCAGGCTTCTCCACGGCCGACCCGGGCCGGCTGTTCCTGCCGACCATCATGGACCCGGTCTACGGCCACCAGGTCACCAACGTCGAGGCCTCCATGAGCAGCCCCTCCTCGCTGCTGCACTGGACCCGCCGCATGATCGAGATCCGCAAACAGAACCCCGCCTTCGGGCTCGGCTCGTTCACCGAGCTGCCGTCGTCCAACCCGGCGGTGCTCGCGTTCCTGCGGGAGTACGAGGACGACCTCGTGCTGTGCGTGCACAACTTCTCCCGCTTCGCACAGCCCACCGAGCTCGATCTGCGTGAGTTCGACGGCCGTCACCCGGTCGAGCTGTTCGGCGGGGTGCGGTTCCCCGCCATCGGAGAACTGCCGTACCTGCTGACGCTGGCGGGGCACGGCTTCTACTGGTTCCGGCTCCCCCGAGCCGTATCCCGCATCGGCCGCCGAAGTTGAGCGCACACCGGCGAAAGGACGCGTCACCATGTCGAAGACCGCATTCCTCGCCCCGAGCGGTACGACTCTCTCCGGGCCCATGGACTCGCTCGCCGGGCTGCTGCGCGAGTGGCTGCCCCGGCAGCGCTGGTTCGCGGGCAAGGACCGGCCCGTCACGGACCTGACGCTGCTGTCCATGACCGAGCTGTTCCCGGGCTGTCTGCATCTGCTGATCCGCACCGGGCACACGCCCGTCCCCGCCCCCGGTGGCACGGCCGCCCCGTCCGGGGACTGCTACCAGCTGCTGCTCGGTGTACGGCAACACCTGTCGCCGCGCCTCGGCCGTGCTCTCATCGGGCGGGCCGATCGGGGACCGCTGGCCGGGCTGACGGTCTTCGACGCGTTGCAGGACCCCCGGTCGGCGCAGTTGCTCCTGGAACGGCTGCGGCACCCGGGCGCGGCGGGCCCGCTGCGTTTCGAGGCCGACGCGTCCGTGTCCGTACCCGCCGGTCTCGTGCCGCGGGTGCTGGACGCGGAGCAGTCCAACTCCTCGCTGGTGTACGGGGACGCGTTCATCCTGAAGCTGTTCCGGCGCATCCAGCCCGGCGTCAACCCCGATCTGGAGGTGCCGCGCGCGCTGGCCGGGCAGGGGTGCCGGCGGGTGCCCGCGCCGGTCGCCTGGTTCCGGACGACGCATCCGCAGGAGGCGACGCTGGGCGTGCTCCAGCCCTTCCTGCCCGAGGCGTCCGACGGCTGGACGCTGGCCCTGCAGGCGCTGGCCTCCGGTGACGACTTCACGGCGCAGTCCCATGAGCTGGGGCGGGCCACGGCGGAGGTGCACCTCGCGCTGGCCGCGGCTTTCCCGGCCGGGACGCAGGCGGAGAACGGCAGGACGGGGGCCGCGATGACCGAGCGGCTCAGCTCCGCCGCGCACTGTGTGCCCGCCCTCCAGCCGTTCGTCCCCGGTCTGCGCACCGCCTTCGCGGCCCTGACCACCTGCGACTCCGGGCCGCCCGCCCAGCGCATCCACGGTGATCTGCATCTGGGGCAGGTGCTGCGGGCCGGGCGTGAGTGGTTCGTCATCGACTTCGAGGGCGAGCCGTCCCGTCCGCTCGCCGAGCGGAGCAGCGCCCACTCCCCGGTGCGGGACATCGCCGGCATGCTGCGCTCCTTCGACTACGCGGCACGCCAGCGCCGGCCCTGGCGACCGGAGTGGGCGCGCCGCTGCCGCGAGGCCTACTGTGCGGGCTATGCCTCCCTCGCCAGGTGGGACCCGCGCAAGAAGCACGGTCTGCTGCGCGCCTACGAGACCGACCGGGCCGTGTACGAAGTCCTGTACGAGGCCAGACACCGCCCGGACTGGGTGCCCGTGCCGATGGCGGCGATCGAGCGTCTCGCCGTGAGAGGAGCCTGAAGCCGTGGCCCTGCGTGACACCACGTCCCCCGAGGCCGGCGGCCCGGCCCCCTGCCGTGCCGCCCCTGCCCCGGACCCGGCCGACCGTGACCGGCTGCTGTCCGGCGCCCACCACGATCCGCACGCCCTGCTGGGCGCGCACCCGGTGCCGGGCGGGATCGCCTTCCGGGCGCTGCGCCCGTTCGCCCGTGCCGTGAGCGTGGTCGTCGACGGACGGCGCAGCAGGCTCGCCTCCGAAGGTGACGGCCTCTTCTCCGGCGTGCTCCCCCTGGACGCGATTCCGCCGTACACGCTGCTGGTGTCGTACGAGGAGGACGGCGCCGACGAGCGCGAGGTGCACGATCCGTACCGCTTCCTGCCCGCGCTCGGTGATGTCGATCTGCATCTCATCCGCGAGGGCCGGCACGAGGAGTTGTGGACGGCGCTCGGCGCCGAGCCGATGGTCCACCAGGGGGTGGCCGGCACCCGGTTCACGGTGTGGGCGCCGAACGCGCGCGGGGTCCGGGTCGCCGGGGACTTCTCCTGCTGGGACGGTACGGCGTTCCCGATGCGCTCGCTGGGCGCGTCCGGGGTGTGGGAGCTGTTCCTGCCGGAGATCGGGGAGGGCGCCCGGTACAAGTTCGAGATCACCTCCCGGCACGGCGACCGCTTCCTCAAGGCCGACCCCATGGCCCGTCGCGCCGAGGTGCCTCCGGACACCGCGTCGATCGTGACCGTGTCGCGCCACGAGTGGGGCGACACCGAGTGGATGGCCCACCGGGGTGACGTTCCCGTGCACGAGGCGCCGTTCTCCGTGTACGAGGTCCATCTGCCGTCCTGGCGCCCAGGTCTGACGTACCGTCAACTCGCTGAGGAACTCCCCGCGTACGTCAGGGACCTCGGCTTCACCCACGTCGAGCTCATGCCGGTCGCCCACCACCCCTTCAGCGGGTCCTGGGGCTACCAGGTCACCGGCTTCTACGCGCCGACGGCCCGCCTTGGCACCCCGGACGACTTCAAGTACCTGGTCGACGCCCTCCACCGGGCCGGAATCGGCGTGATCATGGACTGGGTGCCCGCCCATTTCCCCAAGGACGACTGGGCGTTGGGAAGGTTCGACGGAGAGCCGCTGTACGAGCCGGGCGACTGGCGGCGGGCCGAGCATCCGGACTGGGGGACGTTCGAGTTCGACCTCGGGCGGGTCGAGGTGCGCAACTTCCTGGTCGCCAACGCCGTGTACTGGTGCGAGGAGTTCCATGTCGACGGGCTGCGGGTGGACGCGGTCGCCTCGATGCTCTATCTCGACTACTCGCGTGACTCCGGTCAGTGGACGCCCAATGTGTTCGGCGGCCGTGAGGATCTGGACGCGGTGGCGTTCCTGCAGGAGATGAACGCGACCGTGTACCGGCGGGTGCCCGGGGTCATGACGATCGCCGAGGAGTCCACCGCCTGGGACGGGGTGACCCGGCCCACCGAGAGCGGCGGGCTGGGGTTCGGGCTGAAGTGGAACATGGGCTGGATGCACGACTCGCTGGGCTACATCCAGCACGAGCCCGTGCACCGCAAGTACCACCACCATGAGATGACCTTCTCGATGGTGTACGCGTACAGCGAGAACTACGTCCTGCCGATCTCCCACGACGAAGTCGTGCACGGCAAACGGTCGTTGGTGTCGAAGATGCCGGGCGACTGGTGGCAGCAGCGCGCCGATCACCGGGCCTATCTGGGCTTCATGTGGGCCCACCCCGGCAAGCAACTCCTCTTCATGGGCCAGGAGTTCGCCCAGGGCGCCGAGTGGGCGGAGGCCGAAGGGCCGCACTGGTGGCTGCTCGATCCGGCGTACGGTGCCGAGGCCGATCACCGTGGGGTGCGGGACCTGGTCCGTGATCTCAACGGCGTCTACCGTCGCACCCCGGCGCTGTGGCAGCGGGACACCACCCCCGACGGCTTCCGGTGGGTCCTGGGGGACGCGGCGGAGGACAACGTCTTCGCCTTCCTCCGCCTCGACGCCGAGGGCGTCCCGCTCCTCTCGGTCTCCAACTTCTCCCCCGTCGTCCGCCACGACTACCCGCTCGCCGTCCCCGACGGCATCCCCGCCTGGCAGGAGATCCTCAACACCGACGCGGAACGCTACGGCGGCAGTGGCGTGACCGACCCCGGTGCGGTCAAACCGGAGGACGGTGTCGTCCGGTGCACGCTGCCTCCCCTCGCCACGGTGTGGCTGACGCCCGTGTGATCAGGCGTTCGCTGGGCATTCGGGACGTACGACACCGTCGTCTCGGCAGAAGGGCGGCATCACGTGCGCACCGTCGGAGTGGAGGAGGAGCTCCTCCTGGTCGCGCCGGAGACCGGCGAACCACGAGCGCTGTCGGCTGCCGTGCTCGCGCGGGCCGCGCACGACGGCACGAACGGTGACGTCTTCGAGAAGGAGCTGCACAGCCAGATGCTGGAGTTCGCCACCCATCCCCAGTCGGAGATGGCGGAACTCGGTGCGGAGATCGTCCGCTGCCGCAAGGAGGCGGCCCGGCACGCCGGGGAGATCGGCTGTGCCGTCGCCGCGCTGGCCTCGTCGCCGCTGCCGGTCAGTGGCTCGATCGGGGTGGGGCGACGGTACCGGTGGATGGCGGAGCAGTACGGGATCACCTCCAAGGCCGTCGTCCTGGGCTGCCATGTCCATGTGTCCGTCGAGTCCGACGACGAGGGCGTCGCGGTGATCGACCGGATGCAGCCCTGGCTGCCGGTGCTGGCGGCGCTGAGCGCCAACTCCCCGTTCTGGCAGGGCCGGGACACGCGGTACAGCAGTTATCGCAGCCGGGTGTGGCAGCGGTGGCCGTCGGCCGGTCCGACCGAGGTGTTCGGCTCGGCCGAGTGCTATCACCGGCGGGTGGCCGACATGGTCGCGACCGGCGTGATCCTCGACGAGGCGATGGTCTACTTCGACGCCCGGCTGTCCCGGCGCTATCCGACGGTGGAGATCCGGGTCTCGGACGTCTGTCTGCACGCGTCCACCGCCGTGCTGATCGCCACCCTCGCCCGGGGCCTCGTCGAGACGGCGGCCCGCGAGTGGCGGGCCGGCGAGGCCCCGTGGGGGCACAGTGTGAGCCTGCTCCGGCTGGCCGCCTGGCGGGCCGCGCGGTCGGGGCTGACCGAGGAACTGCTGCATCCGGCGACCATGCGGCGGCTGCCCGCCGAGACCGTCGTACGGGCGCTTCTCGACCATGTCGCGGACGCGCTCGCCGACACCGGTGACCTCGACTGCGCACGGCAGGCCTGTGCGGACCTGCTGCGGCGGGGCAACGGGGCGCGAGTCCAGCGGGAGCTGATGGCGCGGACCGGGAGTCTGCGGGACGTCGTCACGGAGTGCGTGCGCCATACGCAGGAGTAGCGCGGTCCGCTCTCACCGCACCTGCAACAGGGCGTAGCCGAAGAAGACGGCCGCACAGAGCATCACGAGGACGACGAACACGACCAGGAGTGCTCTGGAGCAGCCCTTGGCGAGCCTCATGTCCTCCGAGTCCCCCGATTCCACCGCGTCCCTCGGTCACGCCGGGATCACAAGTCGCACCAGTTGTCGAATCCCTGCATCGAACGGGCTCACCTCGGCTAGATTCGGGCACCGCCGATAACAGTTCTCATCGGCGGAGTCACACCCCGTAAACATCAGGAGCAGCGCATGCGCGACGTCGCCCTCGCTCCCCCGTCCGTCCCGCCGCTGACGGGCGGGCTCGCCGACAGCGTCTTCGAGACGGCGGCCCAAAACCCCACGGTGCCGATGCTCGCGCGCCGCCGCGACCCCTCCTCCGGTGTGTGGGACGAGGTGACCGCCGTGGAGGTACGGGACGAAGTGGTCGACCTCGCCAAGGGACTGATCGCCTCCGGGATCTCGCCGGGGCACCGCGTGGCGATCATGGCGCGCACCCGTTACGAGTGGACGGTCCTCAGCCATGCGCTGTGGGCGGTGGGCGCCGAGGTGGTGCCGATCTATCCGACGTCGTCGCGTGATCAGGTCGAGTGGATCCTCAGGGACGCGAGCTGTGTCGGGGTGGTCGTCGAGGACGAGCAGAGCGTGATGACGGTCGGCTCGGTGTGCGCCTCGCTGCCGCTGCTGCGCCATGTCTGGCAGCTGGACGCCGGGGCGCTGGAACAGCTCGTGGAGCGGGGCGGGTTGATTCCGCTGACCACGGTCGAGTCGCTGCGCCGCATCGTCATGCCGGACTCCACCGCGGCCGTCGTCTACACCTCCGGCACCACGGGCCGGCCGCTGGGCTGCGCGGTGAGCCATCGCGGCCTGGCGAGCGCCTGCGACGTCCTGCTGGAGGGCTGGGGTCACACGGTGATACCGCCGGGCGAGCAGGGCTCGATGCTCGCCTTCCTGCCCTTCTCCCATGTGTACGGGCTTCTGGCCCAGAGTCTGTGCATCCGTGGCGGCCTGCTCATGGCCCACGAGCCCGACCTGAGCCCCGAGACGCTCTCGGCGTCGCTGCTGTCGTTCCGGCCCACGTACTTCTGCGGCGTGCCGTCGCTCTTCGAGAAGATCTACAAGAACTTCCTGCGGATGGCCCAGCAGGCGGGCCGCGGCACCCTGTTCGAGCGGGCCGCGGAGACGGCACGCGACTTCGCCGCCGCCGTGGAGCGCCATCGGCTGGGGCAGGGACCGGGGCCCGGCCTGGATCTGCGGCTCCAGCACGCGCTGTACGAGCGCACGGTGTACCGCAGGCTCCGGGCCGCGCTGGGGGGCCGCGTGCTCCGCGCGGCCTCGGGCGGATCGCCGCTGGGCCGCGAGCTGTGCCTGTTCTACGAGGGCATCGGCCTCTACGTGAACGACGCCTACGGCCTGACCGAGACGAGCGGCGGCATCACGGCACAGCCGCTCGGCCGGGAGAAGTCGGGCACCGTCGGCAAGCCCCTGCCGGGCACGGACGTCTGGGTGGCCGAGGACGGGGAGATCCTGGTCCGCGGCCCGTCGGTGTTCCAGGGATACGTCAACGAGGAGGCCGCGACCCGCGCGGTGCTGGGCGGCGGCTGGCTGGCCACGGGAGATCTCGGGCGGCTGGACCCCGAGGGCTATCTCACGATCACCGGCCGCAAGAAGGACGTCATCATCACCAGCGGCGGCAAGAGCGTCGCCCCGGCCTTCCTGGAACAGCGGCTGCGCATGCATCCGCTCATCCACCAGGCGGTACTGGTGGGGGACGGCCAGCCCTGTGTGGGTGCCCTGATCACACTGGATCCGGACTTCCTCGCCCACTGGCGCGGCGGGCTCGCGCTGCCGGGTGACGCCCCGAGCCGGGACGCGCGGGAGGAGAACGCGCTGCGGGAGGAGATCGGACGCGCGGTGGCCGCGGCCAACAGCACCGTGTCCCGTTCGGAATCCATCCGGGTCTTCCGGGTGCTGCCCGAACCCTTCGACCGCACCAGCGCGCTGCTCACGCCGTCGATGAAGCTGCGCCGGGACGCGATCGTCCAGCACTACGCGTTCGAGATCGACGCCATGTACCAGGCCCGCACCCGTACCCCACGGCAGGGCACGCCGGAGGAGCTGGCCTGGGAGGACTCGGACAACGTCTTCCGGTGACCCGGGACGGGTCCGGGGACACGATTGACCTGTGCGCCCCCGGGAACTCGCAGGGGCGACGGCGCCACAGGGCGTCGGAGACAGGACCGATACATGCGCACCTCGTAGGAACGAACAACCACATGGCCTCCGTGGAGATCCCGAGCCGCACGATGAGCTTTGCCGGCGAGCCGCAGAGCGTCACGGCTGCGCGGATCGCCGCGGACGAGTTCCTGTACGCCCTCTCGCGCTCCTCGCCCCCCGCGACGCCCGAGCACTGGGACGACATCCTGCTGGTCGTCACGGAGCTGGCCGCCAACGCGGTGCAGTACGCACCGGGGGCCTTCACGCTGTGCATGCGGCGCACCTTCGACGGTGTGCATGTGACGCTGCACGACAGCAGTCCCACCCCGCCCGCCCCGCGTCCGTTCCGCCCGAGGACCGGGGGCGGCGGCGTCGGGTGGCATCTCATCCATGCCCTGTCGGACCAGGTGAGTGTGGTGACGGAGGCGCACGGCAAGGACGTGCATGTGTTCCTGCCCTGGTGAGACACACGACTTTCACGCGCTTGCGGTGCACTCGCGCATCCGTGCGGGCATGGTGGTCCACGACGCGTTCGTCTGCCTGCCGTACTCGGCTGGCGGAACGGCTCGATGCACGGTGGGATCGATGTTGCCATGCACCGATCCGGGGGCAGGCGAACGGCGTCCGACTCGGACCGCCGGAGCCGCAGAAGGGAAGAAAGACCGTGACACGACCCAGGATCCTGGTGGTTGGCGCAGGCTTTGCCGGTGTGGAGTGCGTTCGACGGCTGGAACGCAAGCTCGCCCCGGACGAGGCCGACGTCACGCTGGTGACGCCGTTCGCCTACCAGCTCTATCTCCCGCTGCTCCCCCAGGTCGCCTCCGGCGTACTGACGCCCCAGTCGATCGCCGTATCGCTGCGCCGCAGCAAGAAGTACCGCACCCGGATCATCCCGGGCGGCGCGATCGGCGTGGACCTCAAGGCCAAGGTCTGCGTCATCCGCACCATCACCGACGAGATCGTCGACGAGCCGTACGACTACATCGTGCTGGCCCCCGGCAGCGTCACCCGCACCTTCGACATCCCCGGCCTCACGGACCACGCGTTCGGCATGAAGACCCTGGCGGAGGCCGCCTACGTCCGTGACCACGTCATCGCCCAGCTCGATCTGGCCGACGCCAGCGACGACGAGGCCGAGCGTACGGCGCGGCTGCAGTTCGTGGTCGTCGGCGGCGGCTACGCCGGCACCGAGACGGCGGCCTGTCTGCAGAAGCTCACCCATGCCGCGGTCAAGCGCTACCCGCGCATCGATCCGGGGCTGATCAAGTGGCATCTGATCGACATCGCCCCGAAACTGATGCCCGAGCTGGGCGACAAGCTGGGCAGCACCGCGCAGCAGATCCTCACCAAGCGCGGCATCGAGATCTCCCTCGGCACGTCCATCGCGAAGGCCGGCCCCGAGGAGGTCACGTTCACCGACGGCAGGGTGGTGCCCACCCGCACCCTGATCTGGACGGCCGGTGTGGTCGCGAGCCCGCTCATCGCGACGCTCGGCGCGGAGACGGTCCGGGGGCGGCTCGCGGTCACCTCCGACATGCAGCTGCCCGGCCATGACGGCGTCTTCGCGCTCGGCGACTCCGCCGCGGTCCCCGACGAGGCCAAGGGCGAGGAGGGCGCGGTCTGCCCGCCCACCGCGCAGCACGCGATGCGCCAGGGCAAGCATGTCGCCGACAACGTCATCGCCGTGCTGCGCGGACAGCAGACCACGCCCTACCGCCACAAGGACCTCGGTCTCGTGGTCGACCTCGGCGGCACGGACGCCGTGTCCAAGCCGCTCGGTATCGAACTGCGGGGCCTGCCCGCCCAGTTCGCCGCCCGCGGGTACCACTGGGCGGCGCTGCGCACCAACGTCGCCAAGGTGCGCGTCGCGACCAACTGGACGCTCAACGCGCTCGCCGGCGACGACTTCGTGCGCACGGGCTTCCAGGCCCGCAAGGCCGCCAAGCTGCACGACTTCGAGTACACGAACGCGTATCTGACGCCGGAGCAGGTGAAAGCGCATGTCGCGGGGACGGAACGCCAGGAGTAGTCGCGCGGCGTGAGAGCGGTGGTGCCTCCGGGGCGGGCGCGGTTGCGGGATCTCGCGGCCGCGTCCGACCCCGGACTGCTGCGGCTGGCCGCCGGGTTGCGGACGGTGGGCGCCATCGCGCTCACGCTGGCCGTGCTCGGCCTGTCGGCGGTCGACGTGCCCCATCTGGTGGCGGGCGCGATCGCGGCGATGGTGGCCACCTTCGCCATCCGCGAGAAACAGCGCGGCCCGCAGGCCGTCACGCTCGCGCTGGGTCTGCCGGTGGCGCTGGCCGCCGTGACGCTGGGCGCGGCGCTGCGCTCGCATGTGGTGGCCGGTGATCTGTTCTTCGTCGCGCTGATCTTCTGCGCGGTCTACGGACGGCGGTACGGCGACCGCGGCACCGCGCTCGGGCTGATCGGGTTCCAGGTCTACTTCCTGTCGTTGTTCGTCGGCGCGACCCTCTCCGGTCTGCCGGAGCTGTACGGCGCTCTCGGCGTCGCCTTCCTGAGCAGTGCCGTGATGCGGTTCGCGATCGTGCCCGAGACGCCGGCGGGAACGCTGGAACGGCTGCGGGAGGCCTTCCGGGCCCGGCTCGCCCGGCTGGTGGCGGCGCAGCTCGAACTCCTCGACGCGGCCGGCCCCGAGGAGGTGGAGAAGGCCCTGGAGCACCTGCGGGAGGGCACCGCGCGGCTGCACGAGACGGCTCTGATGATCCAGGGCCGGCTGGAGGACGGCACAGCCGACGAGTCCGTGGCCCGGCTGGTGCAGCGGCGGATCGCGGACGCGGAGGTCGCCGCCGAGCGGCTCGGCCTGCTGCTGCTCACCGCGCGCAGCGCCGAGCGGGCCGACACGCTGACGCTGCATCTGCCGGGAGCGCCGGTTCCACCGGGCGGTCTGCTGCCCGTGCGGGACGATTCGGTCGGCACGCTGCGGCGCGATCTGCAGGCGCTGCGGCTGCTCGTACTGAGGCCGGTGCCCGGTACGGCCGTCTCCCAGCTCCGCAACCGGCTGCTGGGATACCGGGACGGGGAGAACCTGCCGGCCGCATCACCGGCCGTCCAGGACGTGTTCCGGGGCATCGGAGAGGCGGCCCGTGCGGTGCTGGGGCTGCGGATCGCCCTCGACGGACCGCAGGACGAGTCGGACGACACCCCCTCGACGGCCCGCTCGCGCGAGGAGCTGGACGCCGAGGACGCGGCCATCGACGCAGGTGAGGAGGGCGCGCAGGAGCCGACGGGACTGCGGCGGCCCACGACGCGGGCAGCGGTGCAGGTCTCGGTGGGGTCGTCGCTGGCCATCGCGGGCGGTGAGCTGCTGTCCAGTCAGCGCTGGTACTGGGCGGTGCTGACCTGCTGGATCGTGTTCATCAACACCGCTTCCACGGGCGAGATCCTGGTCAAGGGCTACCGGCGGCTCCTGGGCACGGTGCTCGGGGTGGTGGCCGGCATCGCGCTGGCGGGGCTGGTCGGACGCCACACCTGGACCGCGTTCGCGGTGGTGCTGGTGTGCGTGTTCCTGATGTTCTACAGCGCGCCCCTGTCGTACACGCTGATGTCGTTCTTCGTCACCGCCGCCCTGGGGGTGCTCTACACCCTGCTGCACACCTACAGCCTCTCGGTGCTGGTGCTGCGGATCGAGGAGACGGCGCTCGGCGCGGCCTGCGGGGTGCTGGCGGCGGCGTTCGTGCTGCCGGTGCGGACGGACCGCCGTACCGACGACCTTCTCGCCGGGGTCCTGGACCGGCTCGCGGAGGTCACGGAGAGCGCGGTGGACCAGCTCAGCGGCGGGCCCCCGACGGAGCTGCTGGACAAGGCCCGCGACCTGGACAGCGCGCTGGCCGACCTGCGGGCCGCGACCCAGCCGCTCACCCACCCGGTCACACCCCTGCGGGCCCGGCGGGACACCGCGCGGTACGTCGTGGCACTCCTGGAGACCTGCGCCTATCACGCCCGCTCCCTCGCCGCGACGGCCGAACTGCTGCCCACCCACCCCTCGATCGCCGCGGACCCACGGCTGCGCCGCGCCGGAGAGCGCATCCTGCACAACATCCGGACCGTCGCCGCGCACCTCACCGACGAGCGCTCCGCGGACGAGGTCGAGACGGGCCCGAGCATCGCCGCGCTGCTGGAGCCCGGCGTCCCCGGAGTGCCCCGCTTCGGCCGGGTGACCGACCGGGTGCTGCGGCATCTGCAGCGGCTGGACGAAGGGGTGGTGGGGCTGGCCCGGCCGCTGGGGGTGGCGGTGCGACGGCCGAAAGGCTGACGGCGCGGGCTGTCCGGGCAGCCGCGGGCGCCCGGGTCCTCAGACCCTGCGCCAGCGCGCCATCGCGAACGAGAACAGGCCGAACAGCACCAGCCCCGCCGCCACACAGGCCAGCAGCCACGGGCCGAGGGGGGTGTCGGCGAAGGACCGGAGGGTGTCGTCCAGGCCCTTGGCCTTGTCGGGTTCGTAGTCGACCGCGGCGCGGACGGCGAAGGCTCCGGCGGTGGCGAAGACCAGCCCGCGGGCCGCTCCGCCGCCCACGCCGGTGATGTCCACCAGGCGGCGGGCCCGCGGCGACATCTCGCCCAGCCTGAGCTTGTCGTGGTAGGCCCGGAGCACGGCCCGCGCGCCGATCCACACCCCGGCGACGACGATCCCGGCCCCGGCCAGTCCGACGATCCACTGCCCGCCGGGCATCTCCAGCACCTTCGCGGTGACGTCACGGGACTGCTTGTCGCTCGATCCGCTGCCGCCGTCCCCGCCGCCGCCCGAGCCCGCCGCGAACGACAGCACCGAGTAGGCGACGAATCCGTAGAACAGGAACCGGGCGACCGCCAGCAGACGCTTCTTCGCCTTGCGGCCGTCCGGTCCGACTGACCCGAACAGTGCCTCGGACAGCCGCCACAGGGCCATGCAGACCAGCCCGATGCCAAGGGCCCAGAGCAGTACGGAGCCGAACGGTTTGTCGGAGAGCTCGGCGAGGGCGCCGCCGCGGTCCGCCTGGCGTTCGCCGTCGCCGAAGGCGATCTGCAGCGCCAGCACGCCGACCAGCAGGTAGATGACGCCCCGCGCGGCGAGCCCGGCGCGGGCCGCGCCCTCCGTCATGGAACCGGTGGCGCCACTGCGTGCCTCGATCCGACTGGTCGGTGCCATCGAAGTCGGGTTCATCTCGTCCTCCCGCCCTCCGAATGCCCCCGTCCCGGCGAGGCACACTCAACGCGCGATCCGGCGGCCGTGGTTGCTCCTGCCCAGGGCGTGCAGATGCTCCAGAGCGTCCAGGACCACCGTGCGGTCGTGCCAGGCGAGCCAGCGGCCGGCCTCGGTGCCCATCACCTCCAGGGCCTTCAGCTGCACCTTCGCCGGGGTCGCCATGGTGCGCTCGACGTGCGCCGAGACCATGCCCACGCACAGGCCCGCCGAGGTGGTCAGCGGCACGCTGTGGACGGCCCGGCTGCCCGACGCGAGGATCGCCTCGCGAGCCGGTTCGCTGAACACCGGGTCGGACTCCACGTCCCGCACGGTGACCTGGGCGACGTCCCGTGCGGCCTTCGCACAGGACGTGCCCTCCTCGCCGACATGGCCGAAGAAGTCCACGAAGTCCGCCGGGTGCCCGGTGTGCTTCTCGATGCGCAGTCCGCCCCGCACCCGGTCGGCCAGCTGGACATTGCCCATGTCCGTGCCGATCACGGCGAGCGTCTGGCTCAGTACGGCCGCCAGGACGCCGCCGCGGGTGCCGGGGCCGGTCCGCCGCGCCGCCGGGAAGCTCAGGACGGGCTCGGCGAGGCGGGCGCGGCGCGGGAACCACAGTTCGTCCCGGGCGGCGGGGCGGGGCGCGGCCACCAGCACCTCGGACAGCGTGCGCATCTTGATGTTGAACCGCTGGGAGGCGAGCCGCAGCAGTGCGAACGCGCTGTCCGCGTCGGGCAGTGCGTACCGTTCCTGGAGCAGGCCCTGCGCCTGTGCGATGAGGGCGTGGGCGCGGGCCCGGGTGCGCAGGTCACGCGCCTCGGCCCGCAGCCGCTCCAGTTCGTCGTGGTCCGCTCCGTCGTCCGCGGCTGTCCGTCCGGGCTGCGTCATGAGGCTCCTTCGTTCCGTTCACGGGAACAGAACACGTGCCCGGATAGTGCGCGGACACTCAGGCCTTCGCGCGTTCGCCCAGCACCTCGGCGCGCACCCGGGCACAGCTGCGGCTGATGAGCCGGGAGACGTGCATCTGGGAGATGCCCAGACGGTCGGCGATGCGGCTTTGTGTCATGTCCTCGAAGAAGCGCATGTAGAGAATGGCGCGCTCCCGTTCGGGCAGCCTCCGCAGTCCCGCCTTCGCGGACTCGCGGTCGACCACGACGTCGTACGAGGAGTCGGAGCTGCCCAGGGTGTCGGCGAGGCTGTAGCCGTCCTCGCCGGCCGACAGCTCGGCGTCCAGGGACAGGGCGCTGAAACTCTCCAGCGCCTCCAGTCCTGTGGCCACCTCGTCCTCGGTCAGGCCCGTGTGGGCGGCGAGCTCGGTGAGGGTGGGTTCGGCACTGCCCGGGGTCTGGGTGAGCTCGCGGCGGGCGACCCGGACCTTGTTGCGGAGTTCCTGCACCCGGCGGGGCACCCGAAGGGCCCACATCCGGTCGCGGAAGTGGCGCTTGACCTCGCCGGTGATCGTCGGCACGGCGTAGCTCTCGAAGGCGCCGCGCTCCGGGTCGAAGCGGTCGACGGCCTTGACCAGGCCCAGGGCGGCGACCTGGCGCAGGTCCTCGAGGGACTCGCCGCGCTCACGGAAGCGGCCGGCGATGCGGTGGGCCATGGGCAGCCAGGCGGTGACGAGTTCGTCGCGGATCGCCTCCCGCTCGGGGCCGTCCTCCAGGACGGCGAGCCGGGCGAAGAGCGCCGCGGTTTCGGGGGCGTCGTCATGGCGCCGCCTGCCGGCCGAGTTCGTCGTGTCAGGCGTACGGGGACGGCTTGTCGACATGTCGATGGGCATGCGGAATCGCTCCTGAACGGTGGTTCCAGGGAATTGCCGCGGGAACAGACGCTGTCCGGACACCCGGAGTGGGCTCTGCGGCAGTCATACCGATCCCGCCGGCGCGCCTCCGGTCCGAAGCACGAGACTTCGCCTGCCCGCACCCCGGGGGAACAAACTCCGCTTCGCCGCGAAAGGCCGGACTCTTCTCAGGACAGGGGCACGACCGCGGTGATGCACTTCCCTCCGGAGGGCAGATCGGTGACTCGTACGTCGCGGGCCAGCCGGCACACGATGGGCCAGCCGAGGCCGCCGACCCGCCGGCGCCCGTGCCCGTCGACGGGCTCCTGGGCCACGGGCAGTTCGTCGCTGCGGTCGCTCACCGAGACCCGTACTCCGGGCTCGACCACGTCGACGCGGAAGTCGGTGACGCCACCGCCGTGCAGGATGGCGTTGGTGGTGAGTTCGGAGGCGACCAGGAGGGCGTCGGCCAGGGCTTCCCGGCCGCAGCTGGTGTGGGTGGCGCGGCAGCGTTCGGCCACGGCGCGCTCGACGGCGCGACGGGCTTCGGCCGGCCTGCACGGCCGTCGGCGCCGCTCGACGGATTCGGTTCCGTGCTTCTGGCACATCCCTGGACTCCCTGATCGGTGGGGGCAAGCCGGGGCACTCGCGAACAGCACGGCATTCCCACCCGGCGGCAGCGGATCCGTCACGCTGCGCGAGCACCGAAGGTGTCTTCCTATCGGCTCACCGCTCCCCGGCCCGTCAAACCTCGTGCACACCGGGTCATCGGAAGACGCATGCGGGGTACCCGGGGTGCATGACGGATGTCGTGGACTCAGACGAGCTGCTGCGGCGCATGCAGCGGGCCCGGGCCTGTGCTCTGGAGGAGGAACGCACCTGGCGGACCCGCAGCGACGCCCTGTGGTCGAGCGACCCGGAGGGCTCGCGTGACGCGGCCGTGCGGACCCTGGCCTACGAGGCGGTGCTCAGGGTGCTGGACGAGATCCTGACGCCGGGCAAGCAGCCCGGGAGGCCGGAGCGGAGCGATTGGCGGCCGCACCCCCGGGCACCCGGTTCCCCATGAACGTGGATCACACCAGGGCACCCGTACTCGAAGCGCTGGACGACTACCACCGCAAGGGGCGGCTGTCGTTCACCCCGCCCGGGCACAAACAGGCCCGCGGCGCCGACCCCGCCGTACGGCAGGCGCTGGGCGACGCGGTGTTCCTCGGTGACGTGCTGGCCTCCGGCGGTCTCGACGACCGGCTCACGCGGGGCCGCGTACTGGAGCGCGCCGAGGAGCTGATGGCCGACGCCGTGCACGCGGAGCACACATTTTTCACCACGTGCGGGAGTTCCCTGTCCGTCAAGGCGGCGATGCTGTCCGTGGCGGGCCCGCACGAGCAGCTGCTCGTCGGGCGGGACGCCCACAAGTCGGTCGTCTCGGGTCTGATCCTCTCCGGGATCGAACCGGTGTGGGTCGAACCCCGCTGGGACGCCGGCCGGCATCTCGCCCATCCGCCGTCCGCGCAGGAGTTCGCCGACGCCTTCGCCGACCATCCCGACGCCAAGGGCGCCCTCGTCACCAGCCCGACCCCGTACGGCAGTTGCGCGGACCTGGGTGCCGTCGCCGAGGTGTGCCACCGGCACGGACGCCCGCTGATCGTGGACGAGGCCTGGGGCGCGCATCTGCCCTTCCATCCCGATCTGCCGTCGTGGGCGATGGACGCGGGCGCCGACATCTGCGTCACGAGCATCCACAAGATGGGCAGCGGGTTCGAACAGGGGTCGGTCTTCCATCTGCAGGGCGATCTCGTGCCGCCCGAACTGCTGCGGCTGCGCGCCGATCTGCTGGGCACCACCAGTCCGTCGGTGCTGATCTACGCGGGACTGGACGGCTGGCGGCGGCAGATGGTCCTGCGCGGCAAGGAACTCATGGGCGGCGCGCTGGATCTGGCGGCCGACGTCCGGGCCGCCGTCGAGGAGATCGAGGGACTGCACGTCGAGGGCCGGGACGACTTCTGCGGTCCGGGACTCGCGGACGACTTCGATCCGCTGCCCGTCGTCATCGACCTCGACGACCTCGGCATCACCGGGTTCCAGGCGGCGGACTGGCTGCGCGAACACCGGCGGATCGACGCGCATCTCACCGACCACCGCCGGATCGGGGCGCAGATCACCCACGCCGACGACCGTTCGACGGCCGACGAACTGCTCGACGCGCTGCGGGAGATGGCGCGCCACGCACCCGAGTTGCGGCCCGCCCCGCGCGTGGACGTCCCGCCGCCGCCCGAACTGCGGCTGGAACAGGCCGTGTTGCCGCGGGACGCGTTCTTCGGCCACACCGAGGACATACCGCTCCGACAGGCCGCCGGACGCGTCGCGGCAGAGATGATCACCCCGTATCCGCCCGGGATCCCGGCCGTCCTTCCCGGCGAGCGGCTCAACGAACCGGTGCTGCGCTATCTGTCGACGGGCCAGGCCGCGGGCATGAACCTGCCCGATCCGAGTGACCCCGAGCTGGAGACGATCAGGGTGCTGCGGCGGAACGCGGAGTGAAGCAGAGTGAAACCGGTCACGTGCCCGGCTTTTTTTACGCAAAATCCTCCGAGATGGTTTACGATTCATTCATACGTGGCCGTGGAGTTGACGGCACCCGTCCTCCGCGGGCCACCCTTGTACGGCCCTGGCTGGCCTCCCCCGTCCAGCCAGGGCTTTTCCTTGTCCGCGTGACCTGAGCACCGGAAGTGCCGTCCGCCGAGGTGCCCGGACCGTCCGCAGCGGCTGAAATGGGCGTAGGGAAAGCACCGGAACCGAACCGTCGGCGAGGAGCCCCGCGTCATGACCAAAGCGACGAAACTGCTCACCACCCTGCCCCCGCCCCAGCGGCAGCGTCTGATGGCCCTCGCCCGGGAGGTCTCCTTTCCCGAGGACGCCCGGATCTTCGAGGCAGGGGGCACGGCCGACCGCTTCTGGGTCATCCGCTCGGGCGCGGTCTCCCTCGACCAGCGGGTGACGTCCTTGCAGCGGGTGACCGTGGCCAGCCTCGGCTCGGGCGATCTGCTCGGCTGGTCCTGGCTGTTCCCACCGCACCGGTGGGACTTCGGAGCGGTGGCGTTCAGCCCCGTGCGCGCCTACGAGTTCGACGCGGCGGCGGTGCTCGGCCTGTGCGAGGAGGATCCCCAGCTCGGCCTGATCCTGGTGCGCAGCGTCGCCGAGATCCTGGCACACCGGCTGGAGACGACCCGGGGCAAGCTCCTGGAGCAGTACTCGATCCACAGGCGGGCGCTGTAGCGGGGCGTCGGACGCGGGCGGGGGCGGAGATGGGGATGGAGGCCGGAGGTGGCGGCGGGCCGGGCCGTGAGGGCACGAACCGGCTCGACGGCGCGCCGGAGCGTAAGGGCGCGACCGGACTCGACGGCGGGCCGGACTCAGTGACGGAGCCTGGCTCGGGGGCGGACCTGGGCTGAGCGGATCCGGTGAGGTCGGCTGCGGTTCGGCAGCGCCCTGAAGGGGCGCGAGGCTGTGTATGTCACCTCGGCTCAGCGGCTCCGCTGCGGTACGCGACCGGCTACGACGGCGGCGCCGCAGCCGGCCGACCACCCCTCGGCGCGCCTCCAGCGGAGCGCTCGGCCGGGTCAGATCCTGTAGCGGCGCAGTGCCGGTACCGCCGCGGCCAGGACCAGCATCACGGCCACGACCAGGAGGCCGCCGCCCGTGACCGCCGCGCGAGGGCCGAAGGCCGATCCGGCGGTGCCGTGCAGGACGTCGGCCAGGCGAGGACCGCCCGCCACGACGACCGTGAAGACGCCCTGCATGCGGCCGCGCATCTCGTCGGTGGCGGCGGAGAGCAGGATCGCCCCGCGGAAGACCATGGACACCATGTCCGCCACCCCCGCCAGCGCGAGGAACAGCACGGCGAGCCACAGGCTGTCGCTCAGCCCGAAGGCGGCGATGGCGGCGCCCCACGCGACGACCGCCCCGATGACCATCCAGCCGTGCCGGCGGGCCCGGGAGAACGTTCCGGAGAACAGTCCGCCGAGCACCGCGCCGATGGGGATCGCCGCGAACAGCAGACCGAGGGCGAGACCCTCGCCGTAGGGCGCGTAGGTCTGCGACGCCAGCTGCGGGAACAGGGCGCGGGGCATGCCGAGGACCATCGCGATGATGTCGGCGAGGAACGACAGCAGCAGCACCTTGTGCAGGGCTATGTAGCGGAATCCGGCCGCGATCTCGCGGACCCCCGCCCGGCGCTTGGTCTGTGTCGCCGACGGGGGCAGAGCGGGCAGCTTGTAGACCGCCCACACCGTGACGCAGAGCGCGACGGCGTCGATCAGATACAGCTCCGGCAGACCGATGACCGGGATCAGGGCGCCGGCCAGCAGCGGGCCGACGACCTGGCCGGTCTGCATGACCGTCGAGCCGAGGGCGTTGGCGGCGGTCAGTTCCTCCGCGGGTACGAGACGTGCGATGGAGGCGTTGCGGGCCGGGGCGTTCAGGCCCCAGAACGCCTGCTGCATCGCGAGCAGGACCATCAGCGCGGCCACGGACTCCATGCCCGTGACCGCCTGTATCCAGAACAGCAGCGAGGTGACGGCTATCCCGCTGTTGGTGATGAGCAGCAGCTTGCGGCGGTCCATGCTGTCGGCGATCGCGCCGCCCCACAGCGCGAACACCATGAGCGGCAGCAGCCCGGCGAGGCTCGCGTAGCCGACCCACGCGGAGGAGCCCGTGATGTCGTAGATCTGCTTCGGCACGGCGACCGCGGTGAGCTGACTGCCGACGGCCGTGACGATGGTCGAGCTCCACAGCCTGCGGTACGCCGGGTGGCGCAGCGGCCTGGTGTCCATGGCGAACCGGCGCCAGCCGCGCCGGTCCGGTTTCTGTGCCGGCGCCGGCGCTGTCGACTCTTCTGCGGTGCTGCTCTCGCTCGTGTCCACGGGCTTCCTGGTTGGTCGTTACATCTTTCGGAACCAGGGATCACTATGACACTTCGGTCTGAGCATGCGGGACACGCGATCTCAGCTTTCGGACAAGGCAGTTGCCCGGCCCGGGTTCGGGCCGGCTCTCGGGCTCAGGCACCGGCGATGAGCATCCCGCCCATGGCGAGCATCGTCACCGCGACCAGTGCGTCGAGGACGCGCCAGGCGGTGGGTCTGGCCAGGAAGCGGCCGAGCAGCCGGGAGCCGAAGCCCAGGGCCGCGAACCAGCACAGGCTGGCGAGCGCGGCCCCGATTCCGAAGGTCCAGCGCAGGTCACCGCGGTCGGCGGCGACGGAGCCGAGCAGGAAGACCGTGTCCAGGTAGACATGCGGGTTGAGCCAGGTCAGCGCGAGACAGGTCAGCACGGCCCGCTTGCGGGAGCCCGCCGCCTCGCCCTCCGTCCGCAGGGCGTCACCAGCCGGCCGGGCCACCCGGCGGGCGGCGAGGGCGCCGTAGCAGAGCAGGAAGACGCCGCCGATCCAGCCCACCGCGGTCAGCGCCTGCGGCCATGCCACCACCACGGCCCCCAGCCCTCCGACGCCCAGGGCGATGAGCGCCGCGTCCGAGAGGGCGCAGATGCCGACCACGGCGAGGACGGATTCCCGGCGTACCCCCTGCCGCAGCACGAAGGCGTTCTGGGCACCGATGGCGACGATGAGCGAGAGGCCGGTGCCGAATCCGGCGGCAGCGGCGGCGAGCGAAGCGGTCATGGCATCGACGCTAGGGAACGCGCTCTCTGGAGTACAGCTAAAGATTCTTACGTATCATTAGCAGTTGTGATGGCAGAGCTCCCCCTCGACCAGGTCCGGACGCTGCTGACGGTGGTCGACGAGGGCACCTTCGACGCGGCAGCCACGGCCCTGCATCTGACGCCGTCGGCGGTGAGCCAGCGCGTCAAGGCCCTCGAACAGCGCACCGGGCGGGTGCTGCTGGTGCGCACGAAGCCGGTGCGGCCGACCGAGTCGGGCGAGGTCGTCGTCCGGTTCGCCCGGCAGCTGGCGCGGCTGGAGCGCGACGCGCGGGCCGAGCTGGGCATGAGCACGGCCGGGGAGTCGACGCGGGTGTCGGTGGCGGTCAACGCCGACTCGCTGGCGACCTGGTTCCTCCCGGCGCTGAACCGGGTCCCGGACGAACTCCGCCTCACCTTCGAGCTGCACCGCGAGGACGAGGAGCACACGGCGACGCTGCTGCGGGAGGGCCTGGTGATGGCCGCGGTGACCTCGTCTCCGGACCCCGTGGCGGGGTGTTCCGTGCGCCCGCTGGGACGGATGCGGTACTTCGCGGTGGCGAGCCCGGAGTTCGTGGAGCGCTGTCTCGCCGGCCCGCTGCGGGACGCACTGGCACAGGCGCCCTCGGTGGCCTTCGACCGCCGGGACTCCTACCAGGACCGCTTCGTGCGCAGTCTGCGCCATGACCGGGGCGGCGCGGGTGCCGCCCGCCACTACGTCCCCACCTCGGAGGGCTTCGTGGCGGCCGTGGCGCTGGGGCTCGGCTGGGGCATGGTCCCCGACGTCCAGGCCTCTCCCCTGCTGGCCACGGGCCGGCTGGTCCACCTCGCACCCGACCGTCCGATGGACGCACCCCTGTACTGGCAGCAGTGGAAGCTGGACTCGCCCGCCCTGGCGGCCGTGGCCGAGGCGGTGGCCGCAGCGGCGGCCGAGGCGCTCACCTCTTAGGCGCTCTCAGGCGTGCCCACCGAACCCCCGGCCGCGGTTCGACGACGCGGCGGAGAGCCTCATCGCCCGCTCACGCTGCCGAGCAGCCCCTCCGCGCTGTCGAGCAGCATCTCCAGGGCCGTGGGATAGGCGCTCTCGACCATGCGCGTCGCCAGCAGCGGTGCCGCCTCCGCGATCCGGGGATGCGTGGCGCGGGGCAGCCGGGCGTACGTGGAGCGCCACATGTCCTCGTCGGCGTGGAGCGCGGCGCTCGGCAGGGCGAGGGAGGCGGCGTCGAGGGCGGCGAAGGCCAGGGTCTGGTCGATGAAGGCGTGGTAGACGCGGACCGTGTCGGGCAACGGGAATCCGGCGGTGCGCAGCACGTCGAGGACCGCCTCGTCGGCGGCGAGTTCGTTGGGCCGCCCGGTCACCCGGTTCGTGGTCAGCAGGGCTGCCTGCGGGTGGGCGACGTACGCGGCGTGGATGCGCAGGCCGACGGCGCGCAGGTCCGCCCGCCACTGCCCCGTCGGCTCCCAGCCGCGCAGGGCCTGGCCGATCAGCGCGTCGCCGATGGCGAGGGTCAGGTCGTCCATGCCGCGGAAGTAGCGGTAGAGGGTGCTCGGATCGGCGTCCAGGGCCAGGCCCAGCCGGCGGGCGGTCAGCCCGGTGCTGCCGTGTTCGCGCAGCATGCGCAGCGCGGTCTCGACGATCAGCGCCTCGGACAGCACGGTGCCGCTCTTGGTCGGGCGACGGCGGCGGCGCTTCTCCTCCGGGACGACGGCCTTCGGCATCTGAGGTCCTCCTTATGCCAACGCCATTGACCTTACGTGACGCCGCGGCGTTGTATCTCCGTCAGGGGCCCCACCGACGTCTTGGACCTTCGACCGACGGAGTGCTTGTCATGCGTGTACTGCTCGTGGGAGCCGGTGGAGTGGGCACCGCCATCACCCGGATCGCGGCCCGGCGGCCGTTCTTCGAGGCGATGGTGGTCGCGGACTACGACCTGGCGAGGGCCGAATCCGCCGTGGCGGCGCTCGGCACCGAGAAGGCCCGCTTCCGGGCCGAGCGCGTCGACGCGAGCGACGAGGCGGCGGTCACCGCGCTGCTTCGGCGGCACGCCTGTGACGTCCTGCTCAACGCCACCGACCCGCGGTTCGTGATGCCCCTGTTCCGGGCGGCCCGTGCGGCCGAGGCGACCTATGTCGACATGGCGATGTCGCTGTCCCGGCCGCACGCCGAGCGCCCGTACGAGGAGTGCGGGGTCAAGCTGGGCGACGCCCAGTTCGAGGACGCGGCAGAGTGGGAGAAGGCCGGGGTGCTGGCACTGGTCGGCATGGGGGTGGAGCCGGGTCTGTCGGATGTGTTCGCCCGGCACGCGGCCGACGAACTCTTCGACGAGATCGAGGAGATCGGCATCCGCGACGGCGCGAACCTCACCGTCGACGGCTACGACTTCGCCCCGTCCTTCAGCATCTGGACCACCATCGAGGAGTGTCTCAACCCGCCGGTGGTCTACGAGGAGGACCGCGGCTGGTTCACCACCGAGCCCTTCAGCGAGCCCGAGGTGTTCGACTTCCCCGAGGGCATCGGCCCGGTGGAGTGCGTGAACGTCGAGCACGAGGAGGTGCTGCTCGTCCCGCGCTGGGTCGACGCCAGGCGGGTCACCTTCAAGTACGGCCTGGGCGAGGAGTTCATCGACACGCTCAGGACGCTGCACCTGCTGGGCCTCGACCGTACGGAACCGGTCACCGTGCCGGGCGCGGACGGACCGGTCCGGGTCTCCCCCCGGGACGTCGTCGCCGCGTGTCTGCCCGACCCGGCGGCGCTGGGCGAGCGCATGCACGGCAAGACCTGCGCGGGCACCTGGGTGAAGGGCGTCAAGGACGGTGCGCCGCGCGAGGTGTACCTGTACCACGTGGTCGACAACCAGTGGTCCATGGCGGAGTACGGCTGCCAGGCGGTGGTGTGGCAGACGGCGGTCAACCCGGTCGTCGCCCTCGAACTCCTCGCCACGGGCGCCTGGTCGGGCTCCGGCGTCCTCGGCCCGGAGGCGTTCCCGGCCGGCCCGTTCCTGGATCTGCTGACCGCGTACGGCTCCCCGTGGGGGCTGCGCGAGCAGTGAGACCGGGATTCCCCGAAGTCCGTTGTTTCACATACGCATCGACAGGTGACCCGAAAGCGAGTAAGCCATCCGCGAGGGCACGGACGACTTCGAGCGCAGGTGACACCGATGGACAACTGGCGAGACCATGCCGCATGCCGCCACGAGGACCCCGACCTCTTCTTCCCGATCGGCAACACCGGACCGGCCCTGGTCCAGACGGAACAGGCCAAGGCCGTCTGCCGCCGCTGCCCCGTGCAGGAGCGGTGCCTGGAGTGGGCCATGGACACCGGGCAGGCGATCGGTGTCTGGGGCGGTACCAGCGAGGCCGAACGGCGTTCACTGCAAAGGCGCCGGGCCAGGGCCGGGCGCACCTCCGGCTAGCCCCGGCACCCGCAGGGTGAAGACACTCCCCACGCCCGGTTCGCTCGCGGCCCGGACCGTGCCCCCGTGCGCGGCGACCAGGTGGCGGACGATCGGCAAGCCGAGCCCGCTGCCGCCGGTGCGGCGGCTGCGGGACTTCTCGGCCCGCCAGAACCGGTCGAAGACATGCGGGAGGTCCTCGGCCGCGATCCCGCTTCCGGTGTCGGCGACTTCGAGGACGACCTCCTCGCCGTCGCACCGCGCGGTCAGCGTGACGGTGCCGTCGGCGGGCGTGTGCCGCAGCGCGTTGGACACGAGGTTGCCCAGCGCCTGCCGCATCCGCACCGGGTCGGCGTCCAGCCACGGCTCGCCGTCGGTCGCGGTGCGCAGGGCGACGCCCGCCGTGCCGGCCGCCACCCGGTGGGCCGCGGCGACCTGACCGAGCAGCTCGTCCGCGCGGACGGGCTCGCGGTGCAGCCGCAGGGTGCCCGCGTCGGCGGCGGCGAGGTCCTGGAGGTCGTCGATGACGCGCTGGAGGACGAGGGCCTCCTCGTGCAGGGAGGCGAGCAGTTCCGGCTCCGGGGGCACGACGCCGTCCTTGGTGACCTCGAGCCAGCCGCGGATGTTGGTGAGCGGGCTGCGCAGCTCGTGGGCGATGTCGCTGACCATGGCCTTGCGTTGGGCCTCCAGCTGTTCCCGGCGTTCGGTGAGGTCGTTGAAGGCCGCGGCGAGGATGCCGGTCTCGTCGCGCGTGGTCACGGGCACCCGTACATGCAGCTGAGGCGGCTGCTGGGCGGCCGCGGTCAGCGCGCGCAACGGCCGCACCAGCCGCGTGGCCACGACGGCGGTCACCGCGACGGTGACGGCGAGCACGAGTCCGGCGACGCCGACGACCTTGGTCTTGTTGGCCGGTGACATGTCGAACCGGACGGCGGTGCGGTCGCCGCCGCCCAGGAACAGCTCGGCGGTCGGCGCCACATAGGGGTCGAGCTGGGCGCGACGCGCGCTGTCGACGCAGTTCTGCAGGGTGCGGGCGGTCTTTGACCCGGGTGGCACGTCGATCTTGCCCAGGTAGTACCGGCCGAGCCGGCTCGGGTCGGTGGCGTCGAAGGCGACCAGCAGCGATTCGGCGGACCGCACTTCGTGCCGGTCGAGGCAGTCACGGGCGCGCCGTGTCAGGTCCGCGAGGGCCTTGTTCTCGGTGGGCGTCGGGGTGTTGAGCCGTCCGTCGGCACAGTCGAAGGGCGCAGGTTCGTCCTCGCTGAGGACCGGCCGGCCGCTCGGTGTCTCGACGATGCCGGTCTCGACACCGAAACGGGCGTAGCACTTCTGCCGGACCACGGCCAGCTTCTCCAGCTTGGCGCTCTCCACGGCCGTCAGCCGGTACGGCCCCACCGCCCTCGGATCGATGCCGCTGCGCTGTGCCGCGCGCTCGGTGTAGGTGTCGGTGCGCAGGGGGTCCACGGTGGCGGCGGCGCGCGGCGGCAGGGAGGTGCCGGGCGGTGCGGAGTCGGCGATGGGGGTGCGGTCGGTGGTGGTCAGGGCGATCCGGCGGCCGGTCTTCTCCGACAAGGCGCGCACGACCTGCTCGACTCCCTTCCACTCGGGGTGAGTCGCCGCGTACCCGCTGAGCCGCGCCAGGACGTCCATGTCCTCGGCGAGCACCTGCCCCTGCTCCTCCTCCAGCGCACGGGTGGTGGTCTCCACCGCCAGCCAGGCGGTCGCCGCCACGGAACACACGGCGATGAGCACGGAGGTGATCAGCAGCCGCACCGACAGGCGTTTGCGCAGGGGTATCCGGCGGCTCATCCTCGCCCGCCGCTGAGCTTGTAACCGACACCGAACACGGTCAGCAGCCGTACCGGTCTGCGCGGGTCGGCCTCGATCTTCCGGCGCAGGTTCATGATGTGGACGTCGACGGCCCGCTCGGTGGACGCCCGGTCCATGCCCCGGGTGCACTCCAGCAACTGCCGCCGGGAGAAGACCCGTTCGGGTTCGGCGGTCATGGCGAGCAGGATGGCGAACTCGGCGGGCGTGCACTCCACCTCCTCGCCGTCGCAGCGCACTTCGTGCCGTACGGGGTCGACCTGCAGCCCGGCGGCGCGCACGGGACCGCGTCCGCTGCGCCGCAGCACCGTGCGGATCCGGGCCATCAGCTCCCGTGGGCTGTAGGGCTTGGTCATGTAGTCGTCGGCGCCGACGTCCAGGCCGAGCAGCACATCGTCCTCGGTGGAGCGGGCGGTGAGCATGAGCACCGGGATGTCGTCCGCCCGCCGCAGCGCCCGGCACACCCCGAGGCCGTCGACCACCGGCAGCATCAGGTCCAGCACGACCAGGTCGGGTCTCAGCCGCCGGACCGCGTCGAGGGCGGCCCCGCCGTCGTGGACCACGGTCGCGGTGTGGCCCTCCGCCAGCAGGGAGCGGCGTATGAGTTCGGCCTGCATCTCGTCGTCCTCGGCGACCAGCACATGTGCGCACACCTGGCGGATCCTAAGCCGCTCAGCGGGCGAGGGAGCCGGCGTCACCCATGACGACGACCGGATGACGGGCCGGGTCCAGCGCCAGGAGGAGCTCCTTCATGTGTTCCTCGGCGACGCTGACACAGCCGTGGGTCGGGCCGCCGTGGTCGACGTGCAGCCATATCCCGCCGCCGCGCCCCGCGCCGAGGGGGCGGGTCCAGTCGAGGGGCGAAGTGCCGGGCTGCCGGTTGTAGTTGACGGCGATCACATAGTCGAAGGAGCCCGCCAGGGGCTCGCCCTCGAAGCCGGTGCCGGACACCGTGAAGCCGCTGCCCTGGTCGTACGGCAGTTTCGTCCCGGGGTCGCGGAGCAGTCCGCCCGCGTCGGTGAGGCCGAAGACGCCGATGGGCGAGCGCAGGTCACCGGCGCGGTGGTCGTCGCTCCAGCCGCGCAGCGCGTTGTGCGCGGGCCATGCCGTCCCGGCCTCCCACCCCGCGTCGGTGCGCTCGTACAGGACGACGGTGGACCGCGGGGAGTCCTTGCCGCGTCCGGTGACGACGACGGCCTGGCGGGCGTCGTCCGGCACCTTCGCCCAGGTCTTCGGTCCGAGGCCGGGCAGTTGCTGCGGGGCGACCTCCAGGGAGATCGTCGGCGCGGGCTGGATCGTCCTCGTGGCCGGCGGCCGCTCGGGGGTCGCCATGGCCCCTCCCCCGCACCCGGTGAGCACGAGGGAGGCGGCGAACAGCGCGACGTGCGGTCTGCGTGTGATCATGCGTCGACCTTGGCCGACACTTGTTTGGAACTCGTCAGGTTCCTGAGCCCGTTCGGTGCCGGGGCGTCTCCCGTTCTAGGGCGCGGCCGGCTTGCCCTGCTGGTACACCCATGTCTGGAACAACCCGTCCAGGTCCTTCCCGGACTCACGCTCCGCGAGGCGGACGAGCTGCGCGGTGGTCCCGTGGCCGTCCCGGTGCTCGGTCGCCCAGGCCCGCAGGATCCGGAAGAACACCCGGTCCCCGACGGCCTTGCGCAGCTGGTGCAGGGCCATGGCACCGCGGGCGTACACGGGGGTGCCGAAGATGTTCGCGCCGCTGCCCGGGTCGCCGGGCGGGAACTCCCGCAGTCCGTCGCTCGCCGGCCGTGCGTACAGCTTGTCGAAGGTCTTCTGCGCGCTGTCGCCGCCGTGCTGTTCGTCGTAGAGCCACTCGGTGTAGGTAGCGAAGCCCTCGTTGAGCCAGATGTCCTTCCAGCTGGTCGGCGTGACGGAGTCACCGAACCACTGATGGGCGCTCTCGTGGACGAGGGTGCTGAGGTCGGGTGCCCGGTCGTACACGGGCCGCGTCTGCGTCTCCAGGGCGTATCCCACGTTCGGGGCCCGGTCGACGATCGAGCCGGCCGCCTTGAACGGATAGGGCCCGAACAGCCTGCTCTCCCATTCGAGGACGGACGGCAGCTTCTTCAGGACGGGCGCCGCGGCCGCGGCCTCGCGCGGGTCGACGGCGTTGTAGACCTGGATGCCGCTGCGGGTGGTGAACTGCTCGACCTTGAACTTCCCGACCGTGGCCGTGGCCAGGTAGGCGGCCATCGGCTCGCTCTGGCGCCAGCGGAACGTGGTCTGCCCGTGTGCGCTCCGCTTCCCGAGGAAGACCCCGTTGGCGACGGCGGTGCGGCCGTCGGGAACGGTGATGGTGAAGTCGTACGACGCCTTGTCCTTGGGGTGGTTGTTCGCCGGGAACCAGGTCATCGCACCTTGCGGCTCGCCCGCGACGAACGCGCCGTCGTCGGTGGGGATCCAGCCGTCCAGCGAGCCGTCCGGGTCGGTGACCGGGCCCGCCTTGCCGTTGTAGGCGACGGTGACACGGAACCACTGTCCCTGGTGCAGGGCCTTGCGCGGGGTGACGGTGAGTTCCTGTCCGGCGCGGCTGAAGCCGGCCTTGTCGCGGCCGACGGTGAGGCTGGTGACCTTCAGGCCTTTGAGGTCGAGGTTGAAGCGGCTCAGGTGCTGGGTGGCGCGGGCGTACAGGACGGCCTTGCCGTCGAGGTGGCGGCTGCCCGGGTCGTAGCGGAGGGTCAGGTCGTAGTGCCCGACGTGGTAGCCGCCGTTGCCGGCCAGCGGGAAGTAGGGATCGCCGACGCCGGACGAGCCGGCCGTCGGGGGTGCGGCGGCTCCGAGCAGGACGGCGAGGGCGACGGGGACGGTTCCGATGACGAAGGTACGCCTGACGGCCTGCGGCACGTTCGCTCCAACGAGTGGGGGGTGGACGACGGCCTCACACTAAAGGTGATCATCGCGGAACTCGCCCTGGAACAGGTCAAGCCGTCCCCCGGCCCGCAGTACGCTCCGGGCACCCCGCCCCCGCAGAAAGGCCCCACCGTGAACGTTCGCCTGCGCCGCGTCTACGAATCGCCCGAGCCGGAGGACGGCGTACGCGTCCTCGTCGACCGGCTGTGGCCGCGCGGCCTGTCCAAGGACGCGGCACGGGTGGCCGAGTGGCCCAAGGCCATGACCCCGTCGACCGAGCTGCGCCGCTGGTACCACGCGGGCGAGGGGTCGTACGAGGAGTTCACACGCCGTTACGAGGCGGAGCTGGCCGCGCCCGAGGCGGCCGAACTCCTGGACCACGTGCGCGAGTTGGCCCACGAGGGCACGGTCACGCTGCTGACGGCCGCGAAGACTCCCGAGGAGAGCCACGCGGCCGTACTCGCGCGTCTACTGGGCTGACCCGGGGGGCTCAGCCCGTCTGCCGCGCCGCGGCCCGTCCCGCCGCCCGTCCCGAGAACAGGCAGCCGCCGAGGAAGGTGCCCTCCAGCGCGTTGTAGCCGTGCACACCGCCGCCGCCGAAGCCGGCCACCTCACCGGCCGCGTACAGTCCGTCGATCGGGTTGCCGTCGGTCCCCAGGGCGCGCGAGTCCAGGTCCGTCTGGATGCCGCCGAGGGTCTTGCGGGTGAGGACGTGCAGCTTGACGCCGATCAGCGGGCCGGCGTCGGCGTCGAGGATGCGGTGCGGGGTGGCGACGCGGCCGAGCTTGTCGCCGATGTAGCGGCGGGCGTTGCGGATGCCCTGGATCTGGGCGTCCTTGCTGTAGGGGTTGGCGATCTGCAGGTCACGGGCCTCGATCTGGCGCCGCACCTCGGCCGCGTCCAGGAGCGGCTTGTCCGTCAGGGCGTTCATCTTCTCGACGAGCTGCTCCAGATCCGGCGCGGTCACGAAGTCCGCGCCCTTGCGCAGGAACGCGTCGACCGGGCCCGGGGCGCCCTTGCCGAGGACGCGTGTCCTGAGGAACCCGACGCGGTCCTTGGCGGTGATGTCGGGGTTCTGCTCGGAGCCCGACAGCGCGAACTCCTTCTCGATGATCTTCTGGGTGAGGATGAACCAGGAGTGGTCGTACCCGGCGATGTCCTCGGTGGTGCGCAGGTACTTGAGGGTGCCGAGGGTGTCGTAGCCGGGCAGGCACGGGTCGGGAAGCCGGCGGCCCAGGGCGTCGAACCACATCGAGGACGGGCCGGGCAGGATGCGGATGCCGTGGCCGGGCCAGATCGGGTCCCAGTTCTGCAGGCCCTCGGTGTAGTGCCACATGCGGTCGCGGTTCACGAGTCGTACACCCGCCTGCGCGCTGATGTCGAGCATGCGGCCGTCGACATAGGCGGGGACGCCGGTGACCATCTCGGCGGGCGGGGTGCCGAGGCGCTCGGGCCAGTGGCGGCGGACGATGTCGTGGTCGGCGCCGATGCCGCCGGTGGTGACGACGACGGCCTGGGCGGTGAGTTCGAAGTCGCCGATCGGGTCGCGGCTGGACTTCACGCCGCGGGCCGAGTTGTCCTCGGCGAGGACCGTGCCGCGCACCCCGCGCGCCTGTCCGTCCTCGATGACGAGCTCGTCGACCTGGTGGCGGTGGTAGAAGGTGAGCAGGCCGTCGCGGGCGGCCTGCTTGGCGTGGTTGACGAAGGGTTCGACGACGCCCGTGCCGGTGCCCCAGGAGATGTGGAAGCGCGGCACGGAGTTGCCGTGCCCGTGCGCCCGCAGGTCGCCGCGCTCGGCCCAGCCGACGGTCGGCAGGAACTTGATGCCGTGCCCCTCCAGCCAGGACCGCTTCTCCCCGGCCGCGAACTCGACGTAGGCGCGCGCCCAGCGCACCGCCCAGGAGTCCTCGTCGTCCTCGCGGTCGAACTGGGCGCTGCCCTGCCAGTCGCTCCAAGCCAGGTCGAAGGAGTCCTTGATGCCGAGCCGTCGCTGCTCCGGCGAGTCGACGAGGAAGAGCCCGCCGAAGGACCAGAAGGCCTGGCCGCCGAGGTTGGCGGCGTTCTCCTGGTCCACCAGCGCGACCCTGCGGCCCCGGCTGGTCAGTTCGTGCGCGGCGACCAGGCCCGCGAGCCCCGCTCCGACGACGATGACGTCGGCATCCATGGCGACCGTCCTTTCCTCATGCGGTGGTGTCAGCAGTACTGCCGTCGGTCAGCAGCGCGGTGAGCAATTGCCCCAGCCAGACGCGGGCCCGTTCGAGGTCCCGGTCCAGCAGCAGTTGGGTGGTGACCCCGTCGTAGGCGGCGACCACGGCATGGGCGGCGCCGTCCACGTCGCCGAGCACGGCGGGAAGCGCGGTGTGGCCCCGGGCGCGGGCCAGCCGTTCGGCGATCGCGCCGCGCAGTCGCGCCCGGTGCTCCAGCAGGGTCTCGGCCACGGCCGGTTCCCGGGCGGCGTGCACCAGGAAGTCCGTCTTCACCAGCAGCCAGTCCCGGTCGAGGAGCAGCACCTCGGTGACCCGCTCGACGGCGGCCGGTACGTCGAGGCCGGGGCCGTCGAGGGCGAGGGCGCCGGAGACCTGGTCGGCGATCAGCTCGGCCCGCTGCTGGTAGAGGGCGAAGAACAGCTCGTCCAGGCTGTCGAAGTTGGAGTAGAAGGCGCCGCGGCTGTAGCCGGCGGCCTCGCAGACCTCCTCGATGGAGACCCGGCCGAAGCCCTTCGCCGCGAACACCTCGAAGGCGGCGTCGAGCAGATTGGCGCGGGTGCGCACCCGGCGCCTGGTCACCCGCCGCGCTGTCTCCATGACCGCCCTCCGTTCGATACGCGAATGTATCCGATACACCGATGTATCAAAAGGGCGGGGCGAGGGCGGGAAGCCGCCGGAAAGCCATGGGAACAGATTTTCGAATAAGGAGTACGCTGGAACCATGACCCCGCACCTCCAGGCCTCCCTCTTCGACCAGACGGACGAGCTGCGCCTCGGCCCCCTCGACGGGATCCGCCGGACCGCCCTCGGCCACGGCGCCTGGATCGACGTGCTGCCCGGCTGGCTCGGCGGCTCGGACGCGCTGTTCGAACGGCTCGCCGACGAGGTCCCGTGGCGGGCGGAGCGCCGGCAGATGTACGACCACGTCGTCGACGTACCGCGGCTGCTCGCGTACTACGGTGCGGACGACCCGCTGCCGCACCCGGTGCTGACGGCAGCGCGCCAGGCGCTCAGCGCGCACTACGCCGACGAGCTCGGCGAGCCGTTCGCCACGGCCGGGCTCTGCTACTACCGCGACGGCCGGGACAGCGTCGCCTGGCACGGTGACCGGATCGGCCGGGGCGCCCGTGAGGACACGATGGTCGCCATCCTGTCCGTCGGCTCGCCGCGCGATCTGCTGCTGCGTCCGATGCGCGGCGGCGACACCGTACGGCGGCCGCTGGGGCACGGGGATCTGATCGTGATGGGCGGCTCCTGTCAGCGGACCTGGGAGCACTCCGTACCGAAGACGTCACGCGCCGCGGGACCGCGCATCAGCGTCCAGTTCCGCCCGCACGGCGTGCACTGAGGCAGAGAGGCGGCTGCTTCGGTCGCACGCAGGGGGCTGCCTCCGGCGGACGGTGCCGGAGGCAGCCCTTCCGCTGTGCGCCGTCCCCTCGCCGACCCGTCCACCCGCCGAGTCCGCCGTCCCGCCGGTCTGCTTTGCTGTGCCTGTCGAGCAGGCACCTCATCACTCGGGACCGATCATGCGGACGGACGTGCAGCAAGTCGCCGACGGCATCTATCTGGTGCACGGCAGCAACACCAACTGGGTGATCCTCACGGAGGGGGACGCCGTCACCCTGGTCGACACCGGCTACCCCGGCGACCGCGAGCAGCTGCTCGCCTCCCTCGCCCAGGTGGGGAGTTCACCCGAAGCGGTCGCGGCGGTGCTCATCACGCACGCCCACAACGACCACCTGGGTTCCGCCGAGCATCTGCGCAGCACCTACGGCACCCCCGTCTACCTCCATGCCGCCGAAGTCCCGCACGCCCGCCGGGAGTTCCTGCACCAGGTGACCGTCGGGGACGTCATGAGGAACGCCTGGCGGCCCGGCGTCGTGCCGTGGGCCCTGCACGCCCTCCGCTCCGGCGGCAAGGCGCACGTCCCGGTCACCGCTCCCGAGGCGTTCTGCGGGCCGGGCGCCCTCGACCTGCCCGGCCGCCCCGTCCCGGTGCACACTCCCGGCCACACCGACGGACATGTCGCCTTCCATCTCCCGGAGTCCGGCGTGCTGATCTCCGGAGACGCCCTGGTCAGCGCTCACCCGACCTCCCGGCTCAAGGGGCCGCAGCTGCTGCCGGACATGTTCCACCACGAGCGCGCCCGCGCCGTGGCCTCGCTGGACGTGCTCGCGGATCTGGAGGGCGACCTCATGCTCCCGGGCCACGGTCCGGCGCACCGCGGTCCGGTCCGTGAAGCGGCACTTCAGGCCAAGGAGCGGGCCCTCTAAGGTGAGGTGACGATCACCCGCGAGACGAGGACGAACGGCCCATGGCACTGCAGATCAGCGCGACGAACCCGGAGCACCCCGCGCTCCTGCTCGAACTGCCGTGGGACATGCCGCTGGAGGAGTGGCCGGAGGAGGTCCTGGTCCCGCTGCCGCGCGGCATATCCCGGCACGTCGTGCGGTACGCCCGCGCCGGCGACGAGGTGATCGCCGTCAAGGAGCTGGCCGAGCGGCCGGCTCTGCGCGAGTACGACATGCTGCGCGACCTGGACCGGCTCGGCATCCCCTCCGTGGACCCCCTCGCCGTGGTCACGGGGCGCACCGACGCCGACGGCGGCCCGCTGGAGCCGGTCCTGGTCACCCGGCACCTCGGCGGCTCGATGCCGTACCGGTCGATGTTCGAGACGACCATGAGACCCGCCACCATGCACCGTCTGATGGACGCGCTGGCCGTCCTGCTGGTGCGCCTGCACCTCGCCGGGTTCGCGTGGGGCGACTGCTCGCTCTCCAACACCCTCTTCCGCCGCGACGCGGGCGCCTACGCCGCCTACCTCGTCGACGCCGAGACCGGCGACCTGCACCCCCAGCTCAGCAACGGACAGCGCGAGTACGACCTCGACCTGGCCCGCGTGAACATCAGCGGCGAACTCCTCGATCTGGAGGCCTCGGGGGCGCTGCACCCCTCCGTCGACCCGATCGAGTTCGGCATGGAGATCTGCGCCCGCTACCGCGGCCTGTGGGAGGAGCTGACCCGCACCTCGGTGTACCCGGCGGGCAAGTACCACTACATCGAGCGCCGGATCCGGCGCCTCAACGAGCTCGGCTTCGACGTGGCCGAGATGCAGATCGAGCACGCGGCCAACGGCGACACGGTCACCTTCGTGCCCAAGGTCGTGGACGCCGGCCACCACCAGCGCCAGCTGCTGCGTCTGACGGGCCTGGACACCGAGGAGAACCAGGCCCGGCGGCTGCTGAACGACCTGGAGAGCTGGATGGCCACCCAGGACGACTACGCCCCGGGCGACCCCCTCGGTGCCCGCCCCGAGGTGCTCGCCCACCGCTGGGTGCGCGATGTCTTCCGCCCGACCGTGCGGGCGGTACCACTGGACCTGCGGGGGTCGATGGACCCGGCGGAGATCTACCACGAGCTGCTCGAACACCGCTGGTACCTGTCCGAGCGGGCGCAGCACGACATCGGTCTGGACGCGGTGGTCGCGGACTACATCGAGAACGTCCTGCCCAAGACGCGCGAGACGCTGCAGCCCACGACCACCGAGGAGTGACTCAGGCGGGCGGGACCACCGCCACCGGGCACCCCGCGTGATGCAGCACGCCATGGGCGACGGAGCCGATCCGGGCGCCCACGGCGGTGCGGTGGGCACGCCGGCCGACGACCATCAGCTGGGCCCGTGCCGCCACCGACAGCAGCACCTGTCCCGCGCTGCCCATCTCCACGTGCTCGACCACGGGGACGTCGGGGAAGCTCGCCCGCAACGGCTCCAGAGCCGCGCCCAGCGCCTGCTTCTCGCGCGGCTCCAGGCCGCCCGCCTCGTCGAGCAGCTTGAGCGAGCCGGGGCTGTAGGCGAACACCGGCGGCAGCGTCCAGGCCCGTACGGCACGGACCGTCGCCCCGCGGACGGCGGCGGTCTCGAACGCGAACCGCAGGGCGGCCTCGCTGTCCTCGGGGTCGCCCTGCTGACCCACCACGATCTCGCGCCCGGCGGCCTCGGCGGTGGGCTGGTCCCCGGCGCGCACGAGCACCACGGGCCGGGTCGTCTCGGCGATCACCTGTTGTCCGACGGAACCGAGCAGGAACCCGATGACCGGCCCGTGGCCGCGCGATCCCAGCACCAGCATCTCGGCGTCCGCCGCGGCCGCGACCAGCGTGTCGGCGCTGCCGCCCTCGATGACGTCGGTGGTCACGGTGAGTTCCGGGTGCCGCCCGGTGACGGCCCTGGTCGCCTCGGTCACCGTCTCGCGCACCCACCCGGCCTGGGTGTCAGGGGTCGCCACCTCGACGGCGTCGTACGCCTGGAACCGCCAGGCCTGTACCACCCGCAGCGCGAGACCGCGGCGCACCGCCTCCCGGGCCGCCCAGTCCAGCGCGGCGAGACTCTCCTCTGATCCGTCGACTCCTGCGGTGATCGGGCGCGTCATCCTGCTGTCTCCCTGTGTCCCTGTGTCACGGTCACGTCCGTCGGACGGGCTTCCTCTTGCCATGTCGTCGCCCCCAGTCTTCATTACGCTGCCGGTATGAGCTTGGAATGGGAGCAACTGAACGTGGACGCGGCCGATCCGGTGGCCCTCGGCCGCTGGTGGGCCGAGGCCCTCGGCTGGGTGGTGGTCAACGACGACCCCGACGAGTACGAGATCCGCCCGGACAAGGACCGCCTGCCCGGCCTGCTCTTCGCCCCGGTCCCGGAGGCCAAGACCATCAAGAACCGTCTCCACCTCGACCTCCGCCCCGAGGACCAGGCCGCGGAGGTCGCCCGGCTCCTCGCGCTCGGCGCCCGGCACACGGACGTCGGACAGGGCGAGCAGTCCTGGGTGGTGCTCCAGGACCCCGAGGGCAACGAGTTCTGCGTGCTCAGTGACCGCCGACCGCGAACCTGAGCGAAGCGGTACGTTCGAACATACGATGGCCGAAGTCGCAGCCGAACTCTCGGGGTGGGAGACGCATGGCACAGGCCGCCGAATCAGCGCGGACCGTCATCCTGACCGTGGACGACGACCCGGGGGTCTCCCGTGCCGTCGCCCGTGACCTGCGGCGCCGCTACGGCGAGTCGTACCGGATCGTGCGCGCGGAGTCCGGTGAGTCCGCGCTGGAGGCGCTGCGCGAACTCAAGCTCCGCGGTGACCTGGTGGCCGTGATCCTGGCCGACTACCGGATGCCGCAGATGAACGGCATCGAGTTCCTGGAGCAGGCCCTGGACGTGTATCCGGGGGCGCGCCGGGTGCTGCTGACGGCGTACGCGGACACCAACGCGGCGATCGACGCGATCAACGTCGTCGATCTGGATCACTACCTCCTCAAGCCGTGGGACCCGCCGGAGGAGAAGCTCTATCCGGTCCTCGACGACCTGCTGGAGGCCTGGCGTTGCAGCGACTACCGGCCGGTGCCCAGCACCAAGGTCGTCGGGCACCGCTGGTCGGCGCGCTCCTCCGACGTGCGGGAGTTCCTGGCCCGCAACCAGGTGCCCTACCGCTGGTACTCCGCCGACGAGCCCGAGGGCCGGCGACTGCTCGCGGCGGCCGGGCAGGACGGGCACCGGCTGCCGCTCGTGATCACACCGGACGGGACGCCGCTGGTTGCGCCCGAGGCGCCGGAGCTGGCCGCCCATGTGGGGCTGGCGACGACCCCGACGGCCGACTTCTACGACCTCGTCGTCATCGGCGGCGGCCCGGCCGGGCTGGGTTCGGCCGTGTACGGGGCCTCGGAGGGGCTGCGGACCGTGCTAGTGGAGCGGTCGGCGACCGGTGGCCAGGCGGGACAGAGCTCGCGGATCGAGAACTACCTGGGCTTCCCCGACGGTGTCTCCGGCGGCCAGCTCACCGACCGGGCCCGGCGGCAGGCCGCGAAGTTCGGCGCCGAGATCCTCACCGCGCGTGAGGTGACGGGCCTTGAGGTCAACGGGGCCGCCCGGGTCGTACGGTTCTCGGACGGGTCCTCCGTCGCCGCGCACAGCGTGATCCTGGCGACCGGTGTGTCGTACCGGCAGCTGGACGCGCCGGGCTGCACCGATCTGACGGGGTGCGGGGTGTACTACGGCTCGGCGCTGACCGAGGCGGCCTCCTGCCAGGGGCAGGACATCTTCATCGTCGGCGGCGCCAACTCGGCCGGTCAGGCGGCGATGTATCTGTCCCGGGGCGCCAAGTCGGTGACGCTGCTGGTGCGCGGCCCCGACCTGGCGGCGTCGATGTCGCACTATCTGATCCAGCAGATCAACGAGGCGCCCAACATCTCGGTCCGCGCGCGTACCGTCGTCGAGGCCGCCCACGGTTCGGACCATCTGGAACAGCTCACGCTGCGCGACGTGGACACCGGGGAGACCGAACTGGTCGATGCGCAGTGGATGTTCGTGTTCATCGGCGCGGCCCCGCTGACCGACTGGCTGGACGAGATCGTGCTGCGCGACGACCACGGGTTCATCCTGGCCGGGCCCGACCTGACCGCCGACGGGCGGCCGCCGGCGGGCTGGGAGCTGGACCGGCCGCCCTACCACCTGGAGACCAATGTCCCCGGCGTGTTCGTGGCGGGTGACGCCCGTGCGGAGTCGGCCAAGCGGGTCGCGTCCGCCGTAGGAGAGGGAGCCATGGCCGTGATGCTCGTCCACCGTTATCTGGAGCAGTCATGAGCGGCCGGCTCATGCCGTGCAGCCCCGAGGAGATCGGGTCGCTGTTCCTGTTCGAGAAGCTGTCCCCCGAGCAGCTGGGGCAGTTGTGCGCCGCGGGGCGCGTGGAGCTGTTCGAGCCCGGTCCCGTCTACACCGAGGGCGAGCCCGCCACCTGCTTCTACGTGATGATCGAGGGCACGGTGGTGCTCTCGCGCCGGGTCGGCGGCGACGACGTGGAGGTCTCCCGGACCTCCCAGCGCGGGGTGTACGCCGGCTCGATGCAGGCCTATCTCGGCGACCGGGTGCCGCAGGTCTACAACAACTCCATGCGGGTCACCGAGCCGACCCGGTTCTTCGTGCTGCCGGGCGAGAAGTTCTCGGACTTCATGCAGGAGTGGTTCCCGATGGCGGTCCACCTCCTGGAGGGGCTCTTCTTCGGCTCCAAGAGCACCCAGCGGGCCGTCGGACAACGCGAACGGCTGCTGGCGCTCGGCTCCTTGTCTGCCGGCCTCACGCACGAGCTCAACAACCCGGCCGCGGCGGCGGTGCGCGCGACGGCGACCTTGCGGGAACGCGTCGGCAAGATGCGCCACAAGCTCGCCATCATCGCGCAGGGCAACTACGCCCCCGAGGTGATGGCGAACCTCATCGACATCCAGGACCGCACCGCCGAACGCGTCGCCAAGGCACCGACGTTGAGCCCGCTGGAGGCCTCGGACCGGGAGGACGCGGTCACCGACTGGCTGGACGACCACGACATCCAGAACGGCTGGCGGCTCGCGCCCACCTTCGTACAGGCCGGGCTCGACGTGGACTGGCTCGACCAGGTCGCGGCGGCCGTGGACGAGGAGCTCCTGCCGAACGCCATCGGCTGGCTCAACTACACCGTCGAGACCGAGCTGTTGATGGACGAGATCAACGACTCCACCAACCGCATCTCGCACCTCGTCGACGCCGCCAAGCAGTACTCGCAGCTCGACCGGGCCCCTTTCCAGAACGCCGATGTGCACGAACTCCTCGACAGCACCCTGCTGATGCTGTCCGGGAAGATCGGACAGCAGATCAAGGTCGTCAAGGAGTACGACCGGACGCTGCCGAAGATCCCGGCGTACCCGGCGGAGCTCAACCAGGTGTGGACCAACCTGATCGACAACGCGGTCGCCGCGATCAACGGCGCGGGCGGGGAAGGGACGCTGACCGTGCGGACGGCGCTCGACCGCGAGCGGCTGCTGGTCGAGTTCCGGGACACCGGGCCCGGGGTGCCGAAGGAGATCCGCAGCCGGATCTTCGATCCGTTCTTCACCACGAAACCGGTGGGCGAGGGCACGGGGCTCGGGCTCGACATCTCCTGGCGGATCGTCGTGAACAAGCATCACGGGACGCTTCAGGTCGAGTCGGAGCCCGGGGACACGCGGTTCCAGGTGCTGCTTCCGCTCACCGCCGCGGAGAGTGACACGACCGAGGAGTTGGAATGACCGAGATCCAGGGACTCGACGCGAGCGTGCCGCCCAGCGGGACCGGATGTGTCGAGTGCGACGCCGACGGCGGGTGGTGGTTCCATCTGCGGCGCTGTGCGCAGTGCGGGCACGTGGGGTGCTGCGACTCCTCCCCCGCGCAGCACGCCACCGGGCACTTCCAGGAGACCGGGCATCCGCTGGTGCAGAGCTTCGAGCCGGGTGAGGACTGGTACTGGAACTTCTCGACCAAGGAGATGTTCGAGTCCGGGCCCGAGCTCGCGGCGCCGGACAGCCATCCGGTGGACCAGCCCGCTCCGGGACCGCAGGGGCGGGTTCCGGCGGACTGGGCCAGGGCGCTGCACCGATAACAGGACGCTGCACCGATAAAGGGCTCGGGGGCTTCTGTGCTCAGGTGACAGGATGTGTTCGTGCCTCCGACCTCCTTTGTCTCTCCGCTCATCGGCCGCGACGACGAACTCGCCCGGCTCGACGGCGTACTGTCACGTGCCCGCAGCGGTGAGGCCCGTGCCGTTCTGATCGCCGGGGACGCCGGGGTCGGCAAGACCCGGCTCCTGGGCGAAGCCGCCGGGCGGGCCGCCGAGGCGGGGATGACCGTGCTCACCGGGCACTGTGTCGATCTCGGTGACGTGGGTCTGCCGTATCTGCCGTTCACCGAGATCCTGGGGCTGCTCGCCTCCGACGAGCGGTTCGCTCCCGTGCTGTCGGGGCATCCGGTGGCCGGGCGGCTGCTGGGCGGCGAGGGTGACGGCGGGCGGTTGCAGCTGTTCGAGGGGATGGCCGGGCTGCTGGCCGATCTGGCCGGGGTCGCACCGCTGTTGCTGGTGCTCGAGGATCTGCACTGGGCCGACCAGTCGTCGCGGGATCTGCTGCGGTTCCTGCTCAGCCGGGGCATCCTCCAGCGGTCCGCGGGCGGGGCGCCCACCCACCGGCTGGCGGTGCTCGCCTCGTACCGGGCCGACGACCTGCACCGGCGGCACCCGCTGCGGCCGTTGCTGGCCGAGCTCGTGCGGCTGCCCGGCGTGGAGCGACTGGAGGTGCGGCCGCTGGCCGACGCCGAGGTGACACGGCTGGTGCAGGCGCTGCAGGAGCGGCCGCTGCCGGACGCCACGGTCCGACGGATCGTGGAGCGCGCCGAGGGCAATGCCTTCTACGCCGAGGAACTGGTCGCGACCGCGGACACCGGGGTCAGTGGCATGCCCAGCGCGCTGGCGGACGTCCTGCTGATCCGGATCGAGCAGCTGTCGGAGACCGCGCAGCAGGTGCTGCGCACCGCGGCCGTCGCCGGACGGCGGGTCGAGCACGAGCTGCTGCGGGACGCCGTCGGGCTCCCGGAGGACGAGCTGGAGTCGGCGCTGCGGGAGGCCGTCGGACGGCAGCTTCTCGTACCGGGCGACGGGAACACGTACTCCTTCCGGCACGCCCTCGCCCGCGAGGCGGTCTACGTCGATCTGCTGCCCGGTGAACGGGCACGGCTGCACGGCGCGTTCGCCCGGCTGCTGTCCGGGCGGGGCCGGCGGGCGGAGTCGGCGGCGGAGCGCGCCCACCACTTCCGCGAGAGCCACGATCTCGCCGAAGCACTGACCGCCTCGCTGGAAGCGGCCGATCACGCCCAGCGGGTCGGGGCACCGGCCGAGGAGCTGCGCCATCTCGAGACGGCCCTCGATCTGTGGTCGGCGGTCGAACCCTCCGCGCGTCCCTCGGAGGACCGGGTCACGCTCACCCTGCGGGCCTCCGCCGCCGCGGCGCACGCCGGGGAGCCGCACCGTGCGGTGTCCCTCACCCGTTCCGCGCTGGCGGGCATCGACCAGGACGCCGACTCCGAACTCGCCGCACGGGTCCGCTACACCCTCGCCGGAAACCTGCTCGACGTCGACAACCTGACCGCGGCGTTCCAGTACAGCAGCGAGGCGCTCGCCCTCATCCCGGCCGATCCGCCGTCGCGGACCTGGGTGTGGGCAGCCGCCACCCATGTCATGGCGGCCCGCCAGATCGGTGAGACGGAGACCGCGCTCCGGGTCGCCCGTGAAGCCCTGCGCGTCGCCGAGCAACTGGACGCGTCGGACGCCCGGGCGGACCTGATCATCTCCCTGGCCGCCCTGGAGAGCGGCGGCCGCGGCACCCCCGAGGGGCGCGGACGGATCACCGAGGCCAGGGAGTTGGCCCACGCCGCGGGCAACGGGCCGGTGGAGATGCGCGCGCTGTTCAACCTCGCCATCGGCTCCTACGAGTCCGGCGACCTCGAGGAGGCGCTTCCCCTGCTGGCCGAGGGCATCGACCGGGCCCGCCGGGCCGGGCTGCTGTCCTCCGCCTACCCCCGGGCGATGCGCCATCTCCAGCTGGTGGTGCTCTACACCCTGGGCCGCTGGGACGAGTGCCTGCGCGCGGCGTCCGGCAGCGCCGGACTGCCCGCGCTCGGCGGGTACGCGGCCGGTCCCGCGCTCTATGTCGCCCTCGCGCGCGGAGACTTCACGGTCGTCGACCGGGCCCGCGCCCTGCTCCAGGGGCCCTTCGACTGGATGGCCTCGCTCGTCGCGGGCATCGCGCTGACCGAGGCGGCGGCGCTGCGCGGTGACGCCGAGGCCGCGGTGGAACAGCTGCGGTCGACCGTCGAGGCCCTCACCGACGACGCGGGCCGGCGTCCCGACGTCACGGTGCGACTCTCCGCCCGCGCCCTGTCCGCGGTCGCGGACACGGTCGCCGCGCTGCGCGCCACCGGCGACGAGACGGGCGCGGGACGGTGGAAGGCCACGGCCGACGAGCTGGTGGAGATGGCCCGGCGCGCGAGCGCGCGCGGGGAGGACGGCACTCCGCAGGGGCCGGAGGGGCAGGCGTGGCTGGCGCGTGCCGAGGCGGAGTGGACCCGGGCCGTGACCGGGCCGGATGCGGCGGCCTGGGAGAAGGCGGTCACCGCGTTCGACTTCGGCGACACTTACGAGCGTGCGCGCTGTCAGCTCCGGTACGCGGAGGCCCTGTTGGCGGCCGAGCGCCGCGAGGAGGCGGCCGCCGAGGCCGGTGCCGCGCGGGAGACGGCCGTACGGCTCGGAGCCACCCTCCTGCTGGAGGAGACGGACACGTTGATACGCCGGGGCCGGCTGTCCGCCGCGCCCAGGAGCGCGGACGGCCCCTCGCCCCTGACCGCCCGCGAGCAGGACGTGCTGCGGCTCCTCGCCCGCGGGCGCAGCAACCGGCAGATCGGCGAGGAGCTGTTCATCAGCGGCAAGACGGCCAGCGTCCATGTCTCCAACATCCTGGCCAAGCTGGGCGCTTCGAGCCGTACCGAGGCGGTGGCCGTCGCCTATCGCGAGGGCCTCGTCACCCCGGAGTGATCAGCGGTCCGGGCAGTCCAGGGTCCGCAGGTCGACGGCGTCCGCCATGGCCTGCATCCCCTTGTCGTTGGGGTGGATGTGGTCCCCGCCGTCGAGGGCGGGCAGCATCCGCTCCTGGTCGTAGGGGCTGCGCAGGATCCGGTCGAAGTCGGTGACCGCGTCGAACTCCCCGCTGCCGCGGATGAAGGCGTTGACCTCCTGACGTACGGCCTCGGCGGCGGGGTCCCATTCCGGCCAGCCCTTGAAGGGCGCGATGGTCGCGCCGACCACGCATTTGCCGGACGCGTGCACCCGGTCGGCGATCTCCCGGTAGCCGTCGATCAGATCCTGGGCGGTGACCCCGGTGTGGGCCTTGATGTCGTTGACGCCCTGGAAGAGGAAGACGGTGCGTACGCCGGGCTGGGAGAGCACGTCCCGGTCCAGCCGGTGCAGGGCGCTCTGCCCGGGGCCGTCCGCCAGCACCTTGTTGCCGGCGATCCCTTCGTTGGCCACGCCCTTGACGGCGTTGTCCGACTTCTGGAGCCTGCGGGCGAGATAGTCCGGCCAGCGGCGGTTGAGGTCGGTCGTGGACTGCCAGCCGTCGGTGATGGAGTCGCCGAGGGCGACCACGGCCCCGGCGTCTGCGCGCACCGACACCGCGTCCAGGTAGAACCACGACCCGATGGTCTCGGTCCAGTGCGCCCCGCTCTCCTCGGCCGTGTGGTCGCCCCGGGTGGCGTAGGAGGTCTGCATCGCCATCCAGTGCCCGGTGACGGGACCCGCCGCGTCCGGGCTGTGGAGGCTGACGACGAGGTCGGACCCGGCGGGCAGCTTCCCGGGCAGCGGATCGCTGTACACGAGGGCGCCGGACGGGACGGTGACGGACGCCGAGCCGTCGAAGGTGAGCCGTCGGTTGCTGCCGCGGACCAGTTCGGCGCCCTCCCGCCGGATCCCGGCGTAGACGCTGCCGAAGGTCACCGGGCGGTCCCCGAAGGCGTTGGAGAGGCGGATCCGCGCGTCCCGGCCGCCGACGCTGGTGTGCACGACCATGCGGTAACCGCGGTCGGCCACCGCGTCGCCGATGCGGTCGGCGCTGGTGCCCCAGGTGACGACCCCGTCGGGCGGGCTCACGGCGGCCCGCACCGGGGTGGCCTGGAGGACCGCGGCCATGAGCGTGACGACGAGCAGGCGGCAGGTGCGGGCGAGGCGGGCGGTCACCGGTCGAAGTCCTTCAGGGTGACCGAGGCCCCGGGCTTCAGCGTCACGGTGCGGGAGGTCCCGGCGTACTCGACCGTCGTGGTGCGGCCGCCGATGCTGCGGATACGTGCCTCGGTCGGTGTCCCATCCCTCCACCGTAGATCGACGACGAAGCCGCCGCGCGCCCCGGCCCCGGTGAGGGAGCCGGAGGCGGCCCACGCGTCGGGGAGCGCCGGGAGGAGTTCGAGGTGCCCCGGGCGCGAGTACAGGAGCATCTCGATCATCGCGGCCGGGGTGCCGAAGTTGGCGTCGATCTGGAAGATGCCCCGGCCGCGCTCCACCTCGTAGATGTCGAAGAGGTTGAACGCGGTGCCGTTGCCGCCGTCGGTCGACGGGTGGAGGTTGTTGACGACCAGCTGGTACGCCTTGTCGGCGTTCTTCAGCCGTGCCCAGCACAGCGCGCGCCAGGCGTTCGCCCAGCCGAAGCTCTCCGTGCCGCGTGCGGTGAGCAGGGCGGTGGCTCCCCCGACCACGTCGGCCGGGGTGGAGCCGTCCGGGCGGATGCGGTCGCCGGGGAAGAGGCCGACCAGCGGGGAGAGATGGCGGTGGGTGGTCTCGCCGAGGTTCTCCGGGGACATCCACTCCTCCAGCCAGCCGGTCGTGGGACTGACCCGCGGCAGATACAGCCGCTTGCGGAGTCCGGCGACAGTGTCGGCGAAGCCGGAGTCCTTCTTCAACTCCGCCGCGGCGGCGCAGTAGTTGCCGAACAGCGTCCACACGAGCTCCTGGGCGTAGGTGATGCCCTTGGCGTCGAGCGGGCCGTGCTCGGGCGACCAGTCGCTGTCGGCGATGAGGACCTCCTCGGCGGTGCCCGGAAGGGTGGTGGTGAGCAGCCGGGCCTCCCAGAACTCGCAGGCGCCCTTCAACAGCGGGTAGATCTTCTCCAGATGGGAGCGCCGGCCGGTGAACTCATAGTGTTCCCAGAGGGAGTTGCACAGCCACGCGTTGCCCGCAGGGTGCCACCACCAGCCCATGCCGCCATGGATGTTGGTGGAGATGGCGACGGTCCAGCCGGCGGTCCGCCCGGTCGAGTTGCGGTAGCGGTTGCGCGGGTCGTCGAAGAGCGCGCGGGTCAGTTCGGTCCATGACGGGAGCTGCGCCGTGCAGTAGTCGGTGAACGCGTCGAAGCACTCGGACAGCCCGGCCCGGTCGGCCATCCAGTAGTTCATCTGGACGTTGATGTCGGTGTGGTAGTCGCCCATCCAGTCCGGGTCGTTGCCGTCGAGCCAGAGCCCCTGGAGGTTGAGGGGCAGGCTGCCGCGTGACCCGGCGATCATCAGGTATCTGCCGAACTGGAGGTACTGCGCCTCCAGTTCGGGGTCGGGCACCCCGTCCCGGGCGCGGGCCCGCACCCGTTCCCAGGTGTCGAGGGCGCGCTGCCCGTCGGTGGAGGTGCCGAGCGAGACGTCCAGCTGCCCGAACAGGGCGCGGTGGTCTGCGGCATGGGTCCGCAGCAGGGTGTCCGCCGAGTGGCGTGCGGCGGCCCGGATCTTGGTGCGGGCCAGCTTCTCGGGGTCCAGGGACGGGTCCCGGTAGTGGTGGGCGGCGTCCGGTGCGTAGTTGGTGCCGCCGCTCAGGACCACGGTGAGGTCCTTGCAGCGGGCGAACGAGATCCGCGAGCCGCCGGCCGTGACGGTGCCGCCGCTGCCGTACGCCGTGACGGCCGCCCCGTACCGCAGCCCGTTCGGGAAGGCCGCCCCGAACGACACCGCGCTGCCCTCGCCGTGCGTTCCCTCCAGTGTCACCGTGCCGGTGTACCGTCCGCCGCCGCTCTGCGTGAAGTGCAGGACGATCACGTCGTCGGGGCGGCTGGCGAAGATCTGCCGCCGGTAGGTCACTCCGGCGCGGACGTACGACGTGGTGAGCACGCCCCGGGCGAGGTCGAGGGTGCGGCGGTAGCCGGAGACGGCGGACAGGTCGTGGTCGGGGATGTCGACGAGGAGTCGGGCCAGGAGGGTGAAGGAGCCGAAGTCGTCACGGCCGTAGGGGAATTGACCGTCGCCGTCGAGCGTGTCGTTGAGCGTGCCGGTCCACATGGTGGCGTCGGTGACGAGCAGGAGTTCACGGCCGGGGTCGTTGCTCGCGAGGGCGCCGAGGCGGCCGTTGCCGACGGGCAGGCCCTGTTCGATCATCGAGTGCTCGTCGGCGGGGGCCTGCCACCAGAGCTCGTCCGGTGAACTGGTGTCGTACGGCGTGGAGTTGTCGGGGCGTGGCGGTGCGGCCGAGGCGGTGAACGCGGGCAGGGCTGCCAGCGCGCCGGTGGCCGTGGCGAGGGCGATCAGGTTGCGTCTGGACGGTTCGGGGGTCATGGCGGCTCCTGGAGGGGTGTCAGGACTGCTTCGGTACGTCGATCCGGTCGATGTCCGGTGCGTAGCCGGTGCCGCTGTCGAAGGTGATCGTGTTGGAGCCGGCCTTGAGGCTCACGGGCACGCTGACCGTCGCGACGGTCCCCCAGTCGCCCGTCGACGGGAACTTGTGGCGCGTGCCGCTGGCGCCGCCCGCGGAGATGCCGACCGAGCGGGAGTCGCCGCTGATGTACGCGATCCTGACCTGGTAGGTGCCGGCCTTGTCGACGACGACGTCGTTGAAGGTGAGCTTGCCGCCGAGGTAGAGGTTGCCGACCTTGCGCTCGCCGGAGCAGGGGGCGCAGTCGGCGACGGAGGCGTTGCCCGCGAGGGTGTTGGCGCCGGCCTCGGCCTCGTAGGGGGTCGAGGTCACCGGTGAGGTGCCGCGCGGGGTCACCTTGAAGAGGCGGGAGCCGTGGGCGGGCAGGGCCTGGGTGATCCGGTTCCGGTACGTGCCGAGCTCCTCGTGGTTCCAGAGGTCGCGGACGGTGGCCTTTCCGGTGAAGCCGAGGGTGGTCCAGTCGGCGGTGACGGCGGCAGGGGCGTCGGCGAGGTTGAACAGGGCCACGGTGTGGGTGCCGTCGGGGTTCCTCGCGGCCCAGACCTGCTGGGGGTCGGACGGGGTGACCGGGTGCGCGGGCGGGTTGGGGCCCTGGTTCAGGGCGATGACCTCGCGGTTGGTCAGCAGGGACAGGCCGTAGGAGTCGAGGCGGGTGAGGTCGTCGCCGGTGTAGAGCGGGGACTTGGCGATGGCCCACAGGGTGGCGTAGCTCTGCCGCTCGGCCTTGGTCAGGCCGTCCATCTCGCCGTTGCCGACGTCGAGGGAGTCGAGGTCGTTCCAGCCGCCGGGGCCGGCGTGCCGAGTCCAGGCCGGGGTGTCGTCCCAGCGGTCGTCGACGGAGTTCTCCCAGCTGACGAGGGTGTTGCAGTAGCACTCGACGTCGGTGTCGACGCGCCAGCCCTGGGAGTACTTCTTCCAGTCGGCGGCGCGGCCGATGTCCAGCGACCAGGACAGTTCGAGGTGGATCGGGCGGCCGGTGGCGGCGATCGCCTCGTTCCAGGCGGCGACGTCGGCAACGTTGTCGTACTGGTCGCCGCTCTTGCCTGAGCCGGGGCCGACGCCGTCGAGCTTGAGGAAGTCGTAGCCCCAGTCGGCGATCAACTGGGCCTGGGAGTCTATGTACTTGGGAGTGCAGGGCTTGGCGAAGTCGAGCTTGTAGGAGCTGTCCCAGCCGTTGGTGGTGCGCAGGTCGTCATAGACGATGTCGGCGGTGGTGCAGCCGTCCGCGTCCCGGATCGGCGTCTTCCCGTCGCCGTAGGCGCCCTTCTCCAGGCCGGCCGGGAGGTAGATGCCGGCCTTGAGGCCCTTGGCGTGGATGTCGTCGGCGACGGCCTTCATGCCACGCGGGAAGCGGGTGGGATCGGGCTTCTGACGGCCGTACTGGTCGAAGCCGGACTTCCAGTTCTTGTCCATCCACCAGCCGGCGTCGATGTTGACGTACTCGTAGCCGTACTTCTTCAGCTTGGCGGCCAGCGCGCCGGCCTGCTTCAGGACGTTGGCCTCGGTCAGGTAGCTGTAGTCGCCGTCCGGGTTGAGGCCGGGGTACTTGGAGGACTGCATGCTCCAGCTGGACCAGCCCATGTAGGGCTTGGCGGCGAGGGCGGGGGCGGGCGTCTCGGCGCGGGCCGTCGGCGCGGTGACGACGGCACCGGCGGTGAGGGCCAGGACCACCAGGGCTCTGAAGGGGCGTGCGGGCAGGACGGAGTACGAGGATGACCGCATGGGTCGTACCTCCAAGGTGGGTGCGGGTGCTGTGTCGGCTCAGTGGCTATGTGTCGGCTCGGACGAAGGACTGGATCGCGGTGGCCGCGGCCCCGCGGGCCCACTCCTCGAAGGGCAGCGGGCGGGTCAGGACGTCGCACTGGGCGGCGGAGCCGAAGGCGGCCGCGACGAACGTGTCGCGGATCTGTTCGGCGAAGAGGTCGTAGGCGGCGAGGCCCTCGCCGGAGATGACCACGCGCTCGGGGCCGAGCAGGTTGGCGACGGTGGCGATGCCGCGGCCGATCGCCTCGCCGGCCCGTGCGTACACCTCGCGGGCACCGGCGACGCCGCGATGGGCGAGGCTCAACGCCTCGGCGGCGTCGGCGGGTTCGACGCCGGTGGCCTCCTGGATCTGCCGGACGATCGCGGCCTCTCCGGCGATCGCCTCCACGCAGCCACGGTTGCCGCAGTGGCACAGCGGGCCGTTCGGGTCGACGGTGACATGACCGATCTCACCGGCCACGCCGTGCGCCCCGGCGACCACCCTGCCGTGCACCACCAGTCCGCAGCCGATGCCCGCGCCGACGGTCACCACGGCGAAGTCGGTGAGGCCCGCACCGGCCCCGAACCACTGCTCGGCGACGGTGAGGGCACGCACGTCGTTGTCGACGGTGACGGGCAACCCGGTGGTCATGGCGGCGAGTTCGGCGAGAGGTACGTCACGCCACTCCAGGAACGGCGAGTAGCGGACGGTGCCTTCGGTGCGGTCCACGTCACCGGAGACGGCGACGCCGAGGCCGAGAACGGGTACGCCTGAGCCGGTCGCCTCGGCCAGCAGGTCCTGGACCAGATCCGCGATCGACGCCAGTACCGCCTTGGGCGCGCGGTCGCTCAACGGCACGTGCCGGGCGACACGAATCCGGCAGCACAGGTCGGTGAGGACGCCGATGATCTCGTCGCCGGTCACCTTGGCGCCGACGAACATCGCCCGACTGCCGTCCACCCGGACCAGGTTGGCGGGTCGCCCGAGCGCCGGACGGGCCTCCTCGTCCACGTCCTCCACGAGATACCCGGCCTCGATCAGGGGCCGGACCGCCTTGGTGACGGCGGCCGGGGAGAGACCGACGCGGCGGGCCACCTCCAGCCGGGCGAGGGGGCCTTGGGTGAGGACGGTGGTGAACACCTGCGCGGCGGCAGGTGTGTTGACGGGGAACGTCTCGGCTTGAGAGGTCGGGCGGGTCGGGCACATGGCCGGAAACCTATGAGCCTTCTTTTCCGTCGTCAATAAAAGAAACAGGATTGGCTGTGCGGAAGCTCTGAGACGCACGGCGCCCGGTGGGCCGGGTGGGGTCAGTGCCGTGCCGCGGGCGTGTTGGCCGGGGTCACGTTGACGGCGGCCCAGGAGCGGTCCACCGCCTTGTACTCGGTGCTGCCGGCGCCGTAGAGGTCCTTGGCCGCCTTCAGCGTCGCCACGCGGGCGTCGTGGAAGTCGGTGGTGGACACCATGTAACGGGTCAGGGCGCGGTAGTAGATCGCCGTGGCCTTGGCGCGGCCGATGCCCTTGACGGGCAGACCGTCGAAGGTCGGCGAGTCGTAGGTGACGCTGCCGATCTTCTTGCGGCCGCTGCCCTCGGCGAGCAGGTAGTACGCGTGCGAGGAGACGCCGGAGCCGGCGTGCACCTCGGCGTCGTGGGCGGCCGGTGACCAGTAGTCGATGGCGCCTTCGAGCTTGTCGAGGGAGGGCCTGTCGAGGCGGCGCAGGAACTTCTGGTCCAGGCCGAGCTTCTCGCCGAGGAGGTAGTTGGGCGGGTTCTTCGGGTTGTTGGCGCTGAACTCGACGTTGGCGCCGAAGATGTCGGCGAGGGACTCGTTCAGGGAACCGGGCTCGCCGTACTGGTTGCCGTCCGCGTCCACGCGGGTCGGCTCCAGGCGGGCGGTGGCGTCGACGACGCCGTGGGTGAGCTCGTGGCCGGTGACATCGAGGACGACGAGCGGCTTCTTGATGAAGTCGCCGTCACCGTCGCCGTACAGCATGCAGCCGCAGGCCGGGGCCCAGAAGGCGTTGCCGACCTTGTTGCCGAAGTGGACCATGGCGCGGGCGCCCTTGGAGTTGTCGGCGATGCCCTTGCGGCCGAAGGTCTTCTTGTAGAAGTCCAGGGTCTTGGTGATCCCGTACTGGGCGTCGACGGCGGCACTGGCCCGGTTGGAGACGGTGCCGTTGCCCCACTTGTCGGTGGTGGAGGTGAACTTCTTGCCGCGGGCGAAGTTCTCCAGCTCCTGACCCTTGGCGTCGCGGGTCTCGGTGCCCCAGCGGCTGGGGTCCTTCAGGAGGTAGCTGCGGCTGCCCGTCTTGGTGGTGGTGAGCGGGACCTTGCCGGCGAAGAGGGAGTTCCCGGTGCCGGAGGCCGTCGCCGCGAGCGCGGAGGTCTGCGGGGCGGTGCCGGTGGCGGGGTCGAGCGTCTCACCGCGCTCGCGCAGGGTGTCGACGAGCTCGGGCGACAGGAACTCGTCGCTGTCCGGCGTGTTGCTGCGCACCTTGCCGGTGAGGGCGTCGACGACGACCGTCCGGGAGCCGCCCGCCTCGGCGGTGGCGCTGTCGCTCACCCGCACCTGGTAGGCGAGGGCGCAGGCGCCGCGGCGGGCGTCGATGACGAGTTCGGCCGTGCCCGCCTCGCCCTTGGCGACGGCTGCGGCACGTTCCTCGGCCTGCCGGGCGGTCAGCCGGGCGTGCGGCGCCTCGGGGGCGACGGTGTGATCGGCCGCGCGGGTGACTCCCGCGTAGGCCAGCCGCTCGGTGAGGTGGACGACGAGATCGCCGCCGAGGACCGGCATGCCCCGATGGGACCGGACGAACCGGACATGCCGGCCGCCCTCGGGGTCGATCATCACGTCCTGGGCCTGGAGCTCGTCGCCCGGGGCGACGCCCGTCGCCCCGGCATGGGCGAACGCGGCGGTACGGGCCGCGTCGGCCACCGAGGCAGCGGTGGCGGCCCGGGGCTTCGCCGTGGACGTGGACGGGCCGGCGAACGCCGTACCCGCGAGCCCCGTGGCGGCCGTCGCCACCGCGACAGCGACGGCCAGGCCGCGTATGTGGGGTCTGCGCACTGTTGAGGGTTCCTTCGTGCGAAGGCGGCCGGGATCGCCAACCGCCCTGATTCATGGCGCGGTTGAGCGCCATGGGGGCTGGTCGGGCCCCCGGACGGAACCCTTACGGATGAGACATGTCCATGCAAAGCCGGAATAGTCGCTTTTCCAACACTTCAGGGCAATACTTTGTGAATCCGCAGCGCTCGGTGAGCGACGAGTGACCAACTGTGCGCCGGATGTGGAGATGTGACGGGATGCGAGGAGGTTGCCCGGAGGTCGTGTGACCGATCTCGCATCGAGGAGACACGGGAGAACACTCGGATGACATCAGCAACCCTGCGTCGGGCAACGGTCTCGGGAGCGGTCCTGCTGTCCCTGCTGGCGGTCCCGGCACACGCCACGGCAGAGGACAGGGACACGGTCCCGACGAGTGCCGCGGCACTGGCGAAGCCCGATCTCGCGGGTCTGCGCGGTGTGCTGCGCACCGCCCTGCGACAGGGCGCGCCCGGTGCGATGGCCCGGATCGACGACGGCGACACCGTCCACCGCGCGGTCACCGGCCTCGCCGACCGCCGGACCCGACGCACCATCAGCACCCGCGACCGGTTCCGCATCGGCAGCGTCACCAAGACCTTCTCCGCCGTGGTGCTGCTGCAGCTGTCCGACGAGAAGAAGCTCAGGCTCGACGCGCCGGTCAACCGCTATCTGCCGGGCCTGCTCCCCGACGACCGGATCACCGTGCGCCACGTCCTGAGCCACCGCAGCGGTCTGTACGACTACACCAACGACATGTTCGCCCGCTCGGTCCCCGGCTTCGAGGCCGTCCGCACCAAGGTCTTCACCTACCGCCAGCTGGTGAACCGCTCGCTGCGCCACGCCCGCACCAACCGGCCCGGTGCCGCCTACTCGTACTCCAACACCAACTTCGTGGTCGCCGGCATGCTCATCGAGAAGCTCACCGGCCGCTCCGTGGGCACCGCGTACCAGAGCCGCATCATCGAGCCCCTCGCACTCGACGACACGCTGTACGTGCATCCCGCCACGAAGATCCCCGGCCGTCACACCCGCGGCTACCTGACACCGGACGCGGCGGGCGCCTGGCTCGTCGACGCCACCCGGCAGACGACGTCCTGGGCGCAGAGCGCGGGCGCGCTCATCTCCACCACCGGCGACCTGAACACCTTCCTGTCGGCGCTGCTCGGCGGAGAGCTGACCTCCGCCAAGAGCCTCAAGCAGATGCAGCGCATGTGGACGGTCAACAGCACCACGGCGTACGGCCTCGGCCTGCGCCGCCGCACCCTGTCCTGCGGGGTGTCGGTGTACGGCCACACAGGCGCCGTCCAGGGCTACTACACATACGCCTTCACCTCGAAGGACGGCAGACGCAGCCTCAGCGCGCTCGCCAACACCTCCAACAACGGGGCGGTGCTCAACACGATGACGGGCACCCTGGAGTCGGCCTTCTGCGGCAAGGCGACCAGGGCGGCACGGGGCTCGGCGGCCGTCGAGCGGTAAGAGGACGTCGCTCCGGGGGTGGCCCTGTTCTGACCGGGGGAACCCCGGTGGGCGGACGCACGTTTTCCGGACGACACCCCCACCGGGTTCCGCACCACGACACCAGGACGGCACGATGACCGAGTTGGTCCCCGGCGGCAATCTGCCCCTCCCGGGCGGTGCCGTGACCGTCCGGGTACCCGGTCCCTTCGATGTGTCCGCGCTGATCACCGACGACGGCGGCAAGGTGCGGGGCGACGGCGACTTCGTGTTCTACAACCAGCCCGCCGCCCCGGGGGCGCGACTGTCCGGCGACACCCTGACCGTCGACCCGGCGCGTCTGCGCCCGGGCGCCACGCGGATCACGGTCGCCGTCAGCGCGGCCGACCCCGGCACTCCCCTGGGCCTCCTGCCCTCCCCGACTCTGCTCGTCACCGGCCCGGGCGGCCGTCAGCTGACCCGGTTCGCCCCGCCGCGCCCGCGGCAGGAGACGGTCCTGCTGCTCGTGGAGATCTACCGGCGCGGCGCGGGCTGGAAGCTGCGGGCGCTGGGGCAGGGGTACGCGGACGGACTGGCCGGGCTGGCACGGGACTTCGGGGTGGAGGTGGCCGACGAAACGCCGCCGGCAGCGGCACCGGCGACGCCGCGCACCCCCGTCGCCCTGCGCGCACAGGCACCCACCACGCCCATCAGCCCCGGTGCTCCGCCGACCCCGTCACACAGCCCCACGGGTACGCCGCCATGGGGCGCGCCGCCCGCGTCTCGGGCACCGACACCCCGTGCCGGGCAGGCGGTCACCCCCAGCACGCCCCCACACGCCCCGCAGTCTCCCCACGCTCCGGCCCCCGACCCCGACGGCTTCCTCGCCCTGGTCAACCCGGCCCGCGCCGCCGCCGGTTCCCCGGCCGTCTCCCTCGACGCGCGCCTCGTCTGCGCCGCTCAGTCCCACGCCTCCGCCATGGCCGCGGCGGGACGCCTCGGCACCGAGGGCCGTGACGGCGTCTCCGTGTACCAGCGCCTGACCGCCACCGGATACACGTACATCACGGTCGGTGAACAGCTCGTCTCCGGCCCCCGCACCCCCGCCGAGTTCGTCGACTACTGTCTGCGCACCGACCAGCCCCGCCAGACCCTGCGCGAGGGGGCCTTCACCCATGTCGGGCTGGGCCGCGCGTCCGGCGGCCGCCACGGTGACACGTACTGGACGGCTCTGTGGGCCAGGCCGCTCACCCCGGGTGAGCTGACCCGTACCGCCGCCGAGGTCGTCGACCTCACCAACGGGGAACGCGCCCGGCACGGCCTGCCTCCCCTGGCCGTCGACCCGCACCTCACCACCGCCGCCCAGGCGCACAGCGCCGACATGATCGCCCGCTCCTTCTACTCCCACACCTCGCCGGACGGCAGCCGGCCCTGGGACCGGGCGGCCGCGGCCGGAGCGCGGCGGCGGTCGATCGGCGAGAACATAGCCTGCGGCCAGCGGTCCGCCGCCGAGGTCGTGGAGGGCTGGATGAACAGTCCGGGGCACCGGGCCAACATCCTCAAGCCCGACTTCACCCACATCGGAATCGGCTTCGCGGGCGGCGGCCCGGCGGGCACCTACTGGACCCAGCTCTTCGGCGCATGACCGAGCCCGCCCGACACACCGCCCGGCCCCATGGCGGAACGCGAACGTCCGGGACACGATGCCCGCATGAAGGGTGACCTCTTTTCCAGCGAGCACATGGTGCAGCCGGCCACGGCGCCGGGCATGACGGTCGAGAACGCCAAGTGCGTCAAGTACGCGGTGAACGGCGAGATGTTCGCCCGGCAGGGGGCGATGATCGCCTACCGGGGCAATCTCCAGTTCGAGCGCAAGGGCCAGGGTGTGGGCGGCATGCTCAAGCGCGCCGTCACCGGTGAGGGGCTGCCGCTGATGGCGGTCCGCGGCCAGGGCGAGGCCTGGTTCGCCCAGGAGGCGCAGAACGTCTTCGTCGTCGACATCGACCCCGGCGACGAGTTCACCGTCAACGGCCGCAACGTCCTGTGCTTCGACGCCTCGTTGTCGTACCGGATCGCGACCGTGAAGGGGGCGGGGGTCGCCGGCGGCGGCCTGTTCAACAGCGTCTTCACCGGGCACGGCCGACTGGGGCTGATCTGCGAGGGCAGTCCCCTCGTCATCCCGGTCTCGCCGCAGTACCCGGTCTACGTCGATACCGACGCGGTGGTCGGCTGGACCGCCGGTCTGCAGACCTCGCTGCACCGGTCCCAGTCCATCGGCTCGATGCTGCGCGGCGGTTCGGGCGAGGCCGTCCAGCTGATGCTGCAGGGGCAGGGGTACGTCGTCGTACGGCCGAGCGAGGCGACGCCGCAGAAGGCGCAGCAGCACTAGCCGTAAACCGATTTGACCTCTGCCGTGCACCGGGTCAGGGTGCGAGGGAGTACGTCCCTGCCCCGGAAAGGTGACTGTCTTGATCGGGATCTCCGACATCGAAGCCGCGGCCGAGCGGATCGCCGGACACGTCGTACGCACTCCGACCGTGCCGAGCCCCGGACTGTCCGCACTGCTCGGTGCGCCGGTCACCGCCAAGCTCGAACTGCTGCAGCACACCGGTTCGTTCAAGGCGCGCGGGGCGACGGCGAAGCTGCTGTCGCTCAGCGACGCCGAGCGGGCCGCCGGGGTGGTGGCGGTCAGCGGCGGCAACCACGGCATCGCGCTGGCGATGACGGCCGCCGCACTCGACGTGAAGGCCACCGTGGTCATGCCGCGCTCGGCCTCGGCCCGGGCCGTGGAGATCGCGGAGGACGCCGGTGCGTCGGTGCGGCTGACCGACGACATGGACAGCGCTTTCTCCCTCGTGAACCGGTTGCGGGACGAAGGGCTGACGCTGGTCCACCCCTTCGACGACCCGGTCGTGATCGCCGGACAGGGCACCGTGGGGCTGGAGTTCGCCGAGGACGCCGGTGAACTCACCGACGTCCTGGTCAGCATCGGAGGCGGTGGACTGATCGCCGGGGTCGCGGCGGCGCTGCGGGCCCGGCGGCCCGGGGTGCGGATCTGGGGTGTGGAGACCGAGGGCGCCGAGGCCATGTCCCGGGCGCTGGCCGCGGGCGGACCGGTGCCGGTCGCGCTGTCGTCGATCGTCACGACGCTCAGCGCGCCTGCCGTGTCCCGGCTGACGTACGACCATGTGTCGGCGCAGGTCGACGAGGTCCTCGTGGTCACCGACCGGGAGGCCGTGCAGGGCTCGCTCCAGCTCGCCGACCACGCCAAGGTGTGGGCGGAGCCCGCCGCCGGCTGTCTGCTGCCCGCGGCCCGGCGGGTGCTGGAACGGGTCGGCGACGGCGCCCGGCTGGGTCTGGTGGTGTGCGGGGGCAACGCCACGACCGGAGATGTCAAAATCTGGGCAGAACGTTTCGAACTGCTCTGACAGTTCGTCAATTCACTTGCGATGACTGGCCGTCAGGAAAAGCGCTTGCCGTTCGACTGAACGCATCCCGTCATACCCCTCGTACCTGTGGGAAAGGGTGAGAACCAGGGTTCGGCGAGGGATGACCATGGTCAAGGCGCACGTCTCCACACATGAGTTGGTGGCCGGAAGGTACCGGCTCCTGGAGGTCCTCCACCGCGAGACCAACCGCGTGTCCTGGTACGGCGAGGACGTCGAGGCCGGCCGGCCGTGTCTGCTCACCCAGATCGGCCTGCCGGCGGACCCTGAGGGCGAGAGCTCGCGGCGGGCGATCGCCCGGGTCATCCGCATGTCCGAGACCATGGGACGGCTCTGCCCTGGCCGGGTCGCCCCGGTCGTCGACGCCGTCGAGGAGTACGGCACCCTGTGGACCGTCACCGAGTGGATCGAGGGCACCCCGCTCGGTGAACTCCTGGAGCGGGAGGGCACGTTCGACCAGGTACGGGCGGCCCGTATCGGCCTCGAACTGCTCGATGTGCTGGAGGCCGGACACAGCCAGGGCATCACGCACGGCGAGCTCAGCCCGGGCCAGGTGTTCGTGCGGGACCGGTCCCCCCTCGTGGTCACCGGCTACGGACTGACCGGCGCGACCCTCACCCCCCGGGTCAGCGCCCCGTCGTACGCCTCCCCGGAACAGGCCCGCGACGAGCGGATCGGACCGGCGGCGGATCTGTGGGCACTGGGCGCGATGCTCTACACGATGGTCGAGGGCCGGCCGCCGTTCCGTGACCGGGACAGCCCGGAGACCACGCTGAAGGGCGTGGACCGGCTGCCGCTGCGCAGCCCGGTGCGGGCCGGTCCGCTCACCCAGATCGTGCAGGGGCTGCTCCGCAAGAACTCCCGCGAGCGACTGAGCCGCCAGGTGGTCCGCGAGGCGCTCACCCGCATCGTGGCCGAGGACCCCGACGCGGTTCTGGCGGCGGCTCCGCGGCAGTCCCGGCTGCGCGGCCTGGCCTCCGGGGGCCCCGGCCGGCGCAAGCGGGCCATGGTCGTCGGCACCGCGCTGGCCGTCGTCACCGTCGCGGTGGCGGTCGTCGCCGTGGCCCGTGAACTGCCCGGCGGCTCCGACGACTCCGCGGCCGGTGCGGCAACTCCCGGACCGTCGGCGACCGCGCCCCCCTCCGCTCCGGCGTCCGCGCCCGCGTCCGTGTCTCCGTCCGCCTCCGCGCCCGCGGCACCGCCGCGCCAGGCACCGGCCCCGACACCGACACCCACCCCGACGAGCGCTTCCCCGACAATTCGACAACCGGAGTTCCAGAAGTACGTCTCGCCGCAGGGCTTCTCCGTCTCCCTGCCCAAGGGCTGGAAGCCGTTGAGCACGACGAAGCAGGACGACCTGGCGTACCGGGTCGTGCTGGGCCGTGAGGGCGATCCGCGTACGCTCGCGGTCACCTTCAGCACACGGGTGGGCGACGACCCGGTCGCCGTCTGGCGTGACGACGTCGAGCCGGATCTGAAGGCGGCGGGCGACTACGTGCGGATCGGGGAGATCCGCGCGACGACGTACCAGGGCCGCGAGGCCGCCGACCTGGAGTGGCTCGACACCGTCGAGGGCACCCGCGTGCACACCCTGGGCCGCGGCTTCCTCATCGGCTCGGGCCGCGGTTTCTCGCTGCGCTGGACGACGCCCGCGGACGACTGGGACGACGCCGCCAACCAGCAGGCCCTGAGCACGGTCCTGCACACCTTCCGGATCCCGTCAGGCTGAGTCCCGGGGTGCGCACATCGCCCGGATCCGGGAGCTGTGCAGCGGCTGCGTGCGCCACTTCGCGGTGAACGTCCGGTCCGTGAGCGAGCAGGACAGGTCCACGTGGTGCGGTGTCTCCAGCAGTGCCACGTCGAGGACGAGGGTGTCCTCGTCGGTCCATCCCCCGCTCACGGCGGCGGGCACCGGTCCTTCGGTGACGGTCCAGCCGGGTTCACCGAACCGCAGTTCCAGCCGCCGGCCGTCCTCGACGAGGGTCAGGGACCGGCCCTCCTCGTCCACCTCGACCGCCGTGAGCTTGGGCAAGCCCTCGCAGCCACCGTCGTACGGCGTGAACACGGCCGTCTCCTTCAGGGTCGCGGCCTTGCCCGCGGCCGGTGGCAGCGCGAGCCGGGACATCCGCTCGGCGAGCGCGGTGTCCGCCGCCTCGCGCCCGGACAGCGGCGCGGCGCCGAACGCGGGGAGCAGGTGCTCCCAGACCAGGTCCAGCACCGCCTGCATCTGCTCGGTGTCGCCGGTGAACGCGACCACCGCGTCCTGCTCGGGCAGCACCAGGCAGTACTGCCCGTACGCCCCGTCGCCGCGGTAGCCGTGCCGGGACATCCAGAACTGGAAGCCGTAGCCCTGCCGCCAGTCGGCCCACCCTCCCTCGTCGCTGTTGCGGATGTGCGGTCGGGTCGCCTCCTCGACCCATCCCTCGGGCAGCAGCCGCTCGCCCTCCCACACTCCGCCCCGGAGATACAGCTGGCCGAGCCGGGCGATCGCGTCCGTGGTGGCGTGCAGCCCGCTGAAGCCCAGCTGGCGTCCGGTCCGGTCCGCCACCCACGCCACGTCCCCGATGCCGAGGGGGTCGAAGAGGCGCGGACGCAGATAGTCGGTGAGGGACTGTCCGGTCACCCGCTGGACGATCGCGGCGAGGGTGTAGGTGGTGGGCTGGTTGTAGGCGAAGACCGTGCCGGGGTCGCGGTCCGGCGGCAGCAGGAGGAAGCCGCGCACCGGCTCCTCGCGGTCGGCCGCCAGTGCCCGGTCATGGGTCTCGGCCTCGTGGCCGCTGGCCATCGTCGTGACATGCCGCACGAGCATCGCGCGGCTGCGCGGGTCGGTGATGTCGGCGTCGAACTCCGGGAAGTACGAGATCACCGTGTCGTCGAGCCGCAGCAGTCCCTCGGCGACGGCGAAGGCGGCGGCCGTCGCGGTGAAGCTCTTGCTGAGCGAGTACAGCAGATGGAGGCGGTCGGCGGTGTACGGCGCCCACCAGCCGCAGGCCACGACCTTGCCGTGGCGCAGGACCATCAGGCTGTGCGGTTCGATGTCCGGTGCGGCTTCGAGGGCGTCGAGGAGGGCGTGGACACCGGTCGCGTCGACGCCCTCGGCGGACGGGGTGCTCGTGGGCAGGGGGCGAACACTCATACGGTCATCCTCCACGGCGATCCGGCCATGATCCAGACGCCCGCGAGCCGTTTTCGCTCCCGCAGCCCGGGGACTCGCGCCTTATGGTGCAAATCGGATACACGATGATGACCGAGCAGGCGGGCCCTCGTGACCTCGTCGACCATGTGGTGCGGGCCGAGGAGGCCGGCTTCGACTTCTCCGTGACCTCGGACCACTACTTTCCGTGGCTGCGCTCGCAGGGTCACTCGCCCTACGCGTGGAGTGTGCTGGGCGCGGCTGCGCAGGCGACGACACGCATCCCGCTCATGACGTACGTGACCTGTCCGACCTTCCGCTACCACCCCGCCGTGGTGGCCCAGAAGGCCGCGACGATGCAGCTGCTCTCCGAGGGCCGGTTCCGGCTGGGGCTCGGTTCGGGGGAGAATCTCAACGAGCATGTGGTGGGCGGCGGTTGGCCGTCCGCGGATGTGCGGCACGAGATGCTCCAGGAGGCGGTGGAGATCATCCGGGCGCTCTTCCGGGGCGGGCATGTGAACCATCGGGGCACCCACTTCGACGTGGAGTCGGCGCGGCTGTGGGACCTCCCCGACGAACCGCCGCCCCTCGGTGTCGCGGTCTCCGGCGAGCAGTCCTGCGAGCTGGCGGGCCGCCTGGCCGACCTGGTGATCGCGACCGAGCCGAAGGCGGGACTCCTCGACGCCTTCGACCGGCACGGCGGCTCGGGCAAGCCCCGCGTCGGCCAGCTCCCGGTCTGCCACGACCCCGACCGGGACACCGCGGTGAAGCGCGCGCACGCCCAGTTCCGCTGGTTCGGCGGCGGCTGGAAGGTCAACTCCGAGCTGCCGCACCCCGATTCCTTCGAGGGCGCCACCCAGTTCGTGACGCAGGACGACGTCGCCGACTCCATCCCGTGCGGCGACGACCCGGACGACTTCGTCGAGGCGGTACGGCCGTACGCGGAGGCCGGGTTCACCGAGATCGCCCTGGTGCAGATCGGCGGCGAGTCGCAGCCGGCGTATCTGGAGTGGGCGGAGAAGACGCTGCTGCCCGCTCTCCGCGACGCCTTCGGCCACGAGACACACAGGGCCTGACAAAGCATCTCCAATGGGTGGATATAGGCTGCCTCCCTGCACCTGTGCAGTACGACCGGGCACCTGTGCACACGACCGGCCCCCACCCAGGAGAGTCACCTGTGACCCTAGCGATCGCCCCGTCCGAGACGTCACCCGCGCCCCTGTCCGACCTCGTCGCCCGGGACGCGCGCGAGTTCGGTGCCTATGCGCGGACCGGTGGATGGGCCTTCGGCCTGATGGTCGCCCGCAGTGTGCGGCCCGGCGGCCAGGGCGCGGACGAGACGCCGAAGGTGTCCGCGAAGGAGTTCGCCGAGCTCGCGGGCTGCTCCGCGGATCGTGTCATGCGCTACTACAAGGCCTGGGACCGGGCCGCCGACGACGGTCTCGTCCCGCACTTCGAGGCGATCGCGCCGGGCCAGGAGGTGGAGCTGCCGGACGCCGACGTGTGGCTGAGCTACTACGTCTCCCGCAACAGCGCCGGCTCCGAGCGCGGCACCGCCATCTCCGAGGCGGCCGAGGCCGAGGGGATCCGCCCGACGAAGGCGCTGGAGGTCGCCGAGAACCCCACCGCGCTGCGCGCCGCGATCCTCGCCGACCCCTCCACCGCCCGCGCCGCCCGCCAGGCCCTCCTGGACCGGGTCCGCGAGGACCCCGAGCTCCAGGCCGAGCTGGCCCGGGACGTGGTGCGCACCGACGACCTCAAGAAGGCCGTCGCCACCGAGAGCCGGTCCGCCGACCGCATCGACTACGTCCGCCAGATCGCCGAGTCCGGCCAGATCAAGACCCCCGCCGGACAGACCGTCGACGCCCCCGCCGACCTCCGCCAGGAGGCCGAGCGGCACCTGTCGCTCCTCGACGAGCTGGACGAGGACGAGGACACCGGCGAGTGGGCCACCGAGGCCTACGGCACCATGAGGACCCTCGTCGTCGAGGCCGTGGAGGCCGATCCCGAACTCCGTGTCCAGGAGCGGCGGACGAAGTTCTACAGCAGCCTCCAGAAGGCCACGAAGGTCTTCGAGGAGCTGACCTTCGACGACGCGCAGGACTTCTACGAGGACGACATGGTCGCGCAGCTGGAGGAATTGCAGCAGGCCATCGGCGCGTGCATCACCGCGCTGCGCGGAGCTCGCGGAAATCAGCCGCAGGACTGAGCATTTCGCGCGTGGGAGGGGTACTTGAGGACACCAAGCCCGTTCTCCCCGGAGGCGCTCCCCCGTGAACGTGAAGCCCTACGTGCACAAGACCTTCGTCGTACAGCTCCAGGCGGGCGACACGGACCGCTTCCCCGTGCTCGCCCACCTGGGGTACGACCCCGACGACCCGTTCGCCGTCACGGCGGTGTTCAGCCTCGACGGCCGGGTGCTGGCCCGGTGGCGCCTGGACCGGGAGATGGTCGCCGAGGGGCTGGCCGGTCCGGTCGGTGTCGGCGACGTACGGCTTCGCCCGGTGTCGTCGGGTGCGCAGCGGGAGCTGCGCATGGAGTTCCTCGGCGACCCGCTGCCGGGCGGCGGCCGGCATCACGCGGTGGTGTTCGTGTGGGCCCCGGCGATCGCGTCGTTCCTCAGCCGTACCTACGACGTGGTGCTGCCGGGGCAGGAGGAGATCAGGGTCGACGACTTCCTCGCTGAGGTGATCGCGCGGGGCTGAGCTGAGTAGCGGTACTCATGCCCGGGGGCGGCCGCGCCGACACGATGGGGCTCCGACGACAAGGAGCCCCGAAATGACAGCAGTTCGCCGCCCTCTGCCCCCTCTTCTCGCCGGAGTCGTGGTCGTGGGAGCGGCCCTCTCCGCCTGGGGGCCGCAGGACCGCACGACGTGGTTCCTGGAGACGGTGTGGGTGCTGATCGGCCTGCCGCTGATCGTGCTGACCTGGCGCCGCTTCCCGCTCACCGATCTGCTGTGCGCCCTGCTGGCCGCCCACGCGCTCGTGCTGCTGATCGGCGGCCACTACACCTACGCCGAGGTGCCGTTCGGGAACTGGCTGCGCGACGAACTGGGCCTGGAGCGCAATCCCTACGACCGGTTCGGCCACCTCATGCAGGGCTTCGTGCCGGCGGTGCTGGTGCGGGAGCTGCTCAGCCGTACCTCGCCGCTGCGCGGGAGCCGCTGGCTGGCGCCGCTGACGGTGTGCGCGTGTCTGGCCTTCAGCGCCGTCTTCGAGATGCTGGAGTGGCTGGCCGCGGTGACCGGCGGTCAGGCGGCGGACGCCTTCCTGGCCACCCAGGGCGATGTGTGGGACACCCAGTGGGACATGTTCTGCGCCCTGATCGGCGCCACCGTGTCGGTGCTGGTGTGGCGTCGGCTGCACGACCGGCAACTGGCCCGGCTGCTCGACGGACGGCCGGCCGCGCCGCGTCTCACTCCGTCGTATAGCGCCGCCTGACCCACAGCGGCAGCAGGAACCAGCACACCAGGTACCAGGCGACCACCGCGGTGACCAGCCAGGGCACGAACGGGTCGTGGGTGGCGACCCGGAGGATCAGCAGGAGCGACGCCCCGGTCGTGGCGAGCAGCAGCACCAGGCCGATGAAGGTCAGCCGGGCCGCCCACTGCACCGCGCGGGGCTTGATGAGCCGCCCGGACACCAGCCGGTGCAGGGAGACCGGGCCGATGAGGGCGCCGGTGGCGGTGGCGCCCAGGACGACCGTCACGATGTAGATGGTCTTCTCGGTGTCCCCGAGGTCGGCGTACTTCGGGGTGAAGACGACGGTCAGCAGGAAGCCGAACAGGATCTGCACGCCCATCTGGGCGACACGGATCTCCTGCATGAGCTCGCCCCACATGCGGTCGGCGCGCTCGTCCTCGGTCTCGTCACGTCCCGTGCGCGTTTCGGCTGCCTGCACCATGCGGGACGGGTAACCCGGCGTCTGATCGTTCAAACAGCCGGGTGCCCCGCCCACCGGACTACCAGCGGCTCTCGACCTGGTCCTTGATCCGCCGCTCGTAGAGGTCCCGGATCGCGGCGAGCGTCTCGTCCGAGAGCTCCGGCAGCGCCGCGGCGGCCGCGTTGGCCCGGGCCTGCTCGGGGTTGCGGGCCCCGGGGATCACGGTGGTCACACCCGGCTGCTGGATGATCCAGCGCAGCGCCAGCTGGGCCGGGGTGTACCCCTCGGGCGCGAGGGCGGAGAACTCGGCGGCCGCCTCCACGCCCGTCACGTAGTCGACGCCGGAGAAGGTCTCGCCGACGTCGAAGGACTCGCCGTGCCGGTTGTAGGTCCGGTGGTCGTTCTCCGGGAAGACCGTGTCCTTGGTGTACTTGCCGGACAGCAGGCCGGAGGCCAGCGGGACCCGCACGATGATGCCGACGCCCGCCTCCTGCGCCGCGGGGAGCACCTGGGCCAGCGGCTTCATACGGAAGGCGTTGAAGATGATCTGCACGCTCGCCACACCCGGCCGGGCGATCGCGGTCAGGGCCTCCTCGCAGGTCTCCACGCTGACGCCGTAGGCGGCGATGCGCTCCTCCGCGACGAGGGTGTCCAGCGCGTCGTACACCTCGTCCGTCGAGTAGACCGGGGTCGGCGGGCAGTGCAGCTGCACCAGGTCCAGCCGGTCGACGCCGAGGTTGCGTCGGGAACGGTCGTTCCAGGCGCGGAAGTTGTCGAGAACGTAGTTCTCCGGGAGCTGCTCGACCCGGCGACCCATCTTGGTGGCGACCAGCACATGCAGGTCGGGCCGGCTCCGCAGGAACGCGGCGATCGTCTGCTCGCTGCGTCCGTCGCCGTACACATCGGCGGTGTCGAAGAAGGTCACGCCGGACTCGGCGGCGGCCTCCAGTACCGAAAGGGCTTCCTTGTCGTCGACGTCTCCCCAGTCGGCACCCAACTGCCACGTGCCGAGACCGACGACGGATGCCTGCTGACCCAACCTGCGGAAAGTGCGCTCGTCCATGGCGTCAGTCTGTCATCCGTCACCGACGTACGCGGAACGGGCTCCTCCATCCCGCCACCTGTGGATGATTCACTCACATGAGTGATTCATTTCGACGGACAAGCGCTCTCTGTCAACCCGGTCCCTAGCTTGTGCCCGTGACGGACAACTGGACCCGCAGAAGCTTCCTCCTGAGCGCAGCCGCTCTCACCCTGCTCCCGGCGGACCCGGCCGTGGCCGCGCAGGAACTGCCGGACTTCCCGGCCGGCGTCGCCCTCCACCGCTCGGCGTACCGCAACTGGGCCGGCGAGATCACCGCGGACGGCCTGTGGGCCTGTGCGCCGGCCGACGGCGAGCAGGTGGTCTCCGTCGTCAACTGGGCCTGGCGCAACGGCTGGCGGGTGCGCCCCCGCGGCTACGCGCACGGCTGGTCCCCGCTGACGATCACCGAGGGCACGGCGTCGGACGCGCCCGTGCTGCTCGTCGACACGACCACGCATCTGACCGGCCTGTCCGTTGAGGCGCCGCACGCCGTACGGGCCGGCGCCGGCGTCTCCCTGGAGACCCTGCTGACCTTCCTGGAGGGGCACGGCCTCGGACTCACCGCCGCGCCCGCCCCCGGCGACCTCACCCTCGGTGGCGCCCTCGCGATCGACGCGCACGGCAGTGCCGTCCCGGCGCAGGGCGAGCAGCGGCTGCCGGGGCAGACGTACGGCTCGCTCAGCAACCGGGTGCTGTCGGTGACGGCGGTGGTGTGGGACGAGAGCACCGGGGCCTACGCCCTGCGGACCTACGGGCGCGACGAGGCCGACGCCGCGGCGTTGCTGACCCACCTCGGGCGGACCTTCGTCACCGAGGTGGTGCTGCGGGTCGGCGAAAACTCGAACCTGCGCTGCGTCAGCCGTACGGACATCCCGGCCGGCGAGCTCTTCGCCGCACCCGGCGGCGACGGGCGCACGCTCGCCGGTTTCCTCGACGAGGCCGGTCGGGTGGAGGCGATCTGGTTCGCGTTCACGGAGTTCCCCTGGTTCAAGGTGTGGTCCGTCGAGCCGGTGAAGCCGCTGACCTCACGGCGCGTGACCTCGCCGTACAACTACCCCTTCTCCGACAACGTCCCGACGCCGGTGGCGGAGCTCGCGGGGCGGATGGTGTCGGACGCGGCCTGGTATCTGGCGCCGGTGCTCGGCAACGCACAGTACGACGCCGCCGCACTCGGCCTGGTGGCGACACTGTCCGCCGACATCTGGGGGCCGTCGAAGAACACGCTGCTGTACATCAGACCGACCACGCTGCGGGTCAACGCCAACGGGTACGCGGTGCTCACCTCCCGGGGCCAGGTGCAGCGGGTGGTGGCCGGGTTCACCGCGTTCTACCGGGAGCGGCTCATGGCGTACGCCGCTCTGGGGCGCTTCCCGGTCAACGGCTCGGTGGAGATCCGCGTGACGGGCCTCGACGACCCGGCCGAGGCCGAACTGGCCGGTGCCCGGGCCCCCTTGCTCTCCGCGCTGCGGCCCGACGGCGAGCACCCGGAGTGGGACACCGCCGTCTGGCTGGACGTGCTGACGCTGCCGGGGACGCCGTACGCGGAGGAGTTCCTGCGCGAGCTGGAGCAGTTCCTGCTGGACAGCCATGACGGCACGGACGCGCTCACCCGCGTCGAGTGGTCCAAGGGCTGGGCCTACACGCGAGACGCGGTGTGGGACGACGAGGAGGTGCTGGGCACGGTGGTGCCGGCGTCCCTCGGTGAGGGCGTCTGGGGACAGGCCGCCGGGATCCTGGACCGCCTCGACCCGCACCGCATGTTCGGCAACGCCTTCCTTGACCGGCTGTTCCGTTAGGGCGTGAGCTGTGCCTGCACCACGGGCGCGTACCGGTCGACGATGTCGTCGACCGTGCTCGCCCTCAGCCGGGCCCCGCGGGCGACGCCGTACATCACGCCGAGGCCCAGCAGGGTGCCGACGGCGAGTTCGGCGCGCAGACCGGTGTCGGGGCCGGTGAGGCGGTCGGCGAGGCGGTCGGTGACCTGGGTGCGGAAGTTGTCGCGGAGGATGTCGCCCTGCTCGCCGTGCAGGGGTGCGAAGGCGATCCGCAGCAGGGGGTCGGCGCCACGCTCGGTCTGGCTCAGCAGGACGTGCCGGACCATGTGGCGGCCGAGTTCCTCCAGCGGGGCGTCCAGCAGGGCCTCCGCGTCGGCCTCGAAGGACATGACGCGGGCGAAGAGGGCGTCCTTGTTGCCGAAGTACTTCAGGATCAACGGCGGGCTCACGCCGGCGCGTTCGGCGACCGCCTTGAGCGTGATGTCGGCGTGGGCGTGCCGGGCCAGGAGATAGCGGGCAGACCTGAGGATGGCGGCCTTGGTCGCCTCGGCGTCCCGGCGTACGGACGTGGACGTCGCCGCGGACGTGGACGTGGCGGCGGTCGGTGGAGTGCTCACAGGACTCATGCTCGCTCCATCACCTCCTTGCGGGCACCCCGGGCCCGGCGTGTCTCGCCGGCCGCCGGGTCGCCGGGGATGCACAGCGCGGTCGCGGCCCCCAGCAGCGCGACCACACCGGCGATGCCGAACGCCACCAGATAGGCGCGCAGGGTGGCCACCGGGAGTCCCCCGACCGGGCTCGTGTGCTGGACCAGCACCGCCGCCACCGCGGCGCTCGACACCGCCTGCCCGATCGTGCGCATCAGGACGTTGACGCCGTTGGCGGAGGCGGTCTGTCCGGCCGGGACGGCGTGCAGGATGAGGGTGGGCAACGCCGAGTAGGCCAAGGTCGTGCCCGTACCCACGACCGCGGCCCCGACCATGATCATCCACAGGTCGTGGCTGTCGACGATCCGCACGCCATAGCCGGCCGCGATGACGAGCGCCCCGAGGGCGAGCGTCACGCGCGGCCCACGGGCGGCCGAGATCCGCGCCGAGACCGGCGAGAACAGCAGCATGATGAGGCCGCCCGGCAGCAGCACGAGTCCGGTCTGCACGATCGACAGCCCGAGCCCGTACCCGGTCGCCTCGGGCGCCTGCACGAGCTGCGCGGTGACCAGGGAGTTGGCGTAGAACGCGAACCCGGTCAGCAGCGCGGCCACGTGCGACAGCCCGACCCGCGGCTTCGACACCAGCCGCAGATCGACCAGCGGCCGTTCGGCCCGCAGCTGGTACCACCACCACAGCGCCGTCACCACGGCGGCGGCACCGAAGAGACCCAGGATCCGCGGGCTGCCCCACCCCCACTGCCCGCCCCGCGAGACCCCGAGCAGCAGACACACCAGACCGGCGGCCAGACCGACGGTGCCGGGGATGTCGAACCGCCCGCGCTCCCGCACCGGGGACTCCCGCACCGCCCACCACACCCCGGCCACGCCGATGGCGCCCAGGGCGGCGGTCACCCAGAACATGGTGTGCCAGTCGGCGTACTGCACGATGAGCGCCGCGAGCGGCAGGCCCAGCGCGGCGCCGATGCCGACGGTCGAGCTCATCAGCGCCACCGCGTGACCCCGGCGCTCCGGCGGGAGCTCGTCGCGCAGGACGCTGATGGACAGCGGTACGACGGCGGAGGCGGCGCCGGACAGGGCGCGGGCGGCGATGAGCACCCGGATGTCGTCGGAGAGCGCGCACAGCACCGAGCCGACGGTCATCAGTCCGAGCGCCGCCATCAGGACCCGGCGTTTGCCGTACATGTCCCCGGCCCGGCCGAGGACCGGGGTGAGGACGGCGCCGGAGAGCAGGGTCGCGGTGACCATCCAGGAGACGGTGCCGGGAGAGGCGCCGGTGAGCCGCGGCAGGGCCGGGAGCAGGGGCACGACCACGGTCTGCATGACGGCCATGAGGATGCCGCCGAAGGCCAGCACCGGGATGGTCAGCCGCTCCCGCGGAGGCCGGGGTATCGCAGCGGGCTCGTCCATCGAAACTCCAGCGAGACGCGAAATGGTGGGTGAATGGCTATTCACCATAGCCGGTGAATAGCCATTCACCCAAGAGGAGATCCGGCTGCCTCCGCTCGCTCAGCGTCCTGGCGTGGACGTTGCGCGCGAGCTTCGGACCCAGCCGGCGCTTGAGCCGCCACAGGTTGGCGAGGGTGCGGAAGTTCAGACACTGGGCGTTGCCGTCGGAGGAGGCGCGCCCGATCAGGGGGTGGCCGTCCAGGACGTCGGCGAAGAGCTTCTCCAGCAGGGTCAGCCCCTCGGCCTCGTCCGCGCGGTCCAGGTCAGCGTCGGGCAGGTTCTCCGGGGTGATCCGGTGCTCGGCTTGTCGAGCGGTCCGCGCCAGCAGGTGACGCCCCAGCCATAGGTCGGGCCTTCGGGGTTGCGCTCGTGGACGGTGATGTCGAGGGACGGGTTCTGCAGCTTGAGCAGGACGGACAGATACAGGCCGACGGGCCCGCCTCCGACGCAGGGCAGCAGGGCTTTGCGTCAGCTTCCGCGGGTGAGGCAGGTCACCGGCGGGGCGCCGACACGGGAAAGATCATCCGGAAGGCGGGGCCGCGCGGCGGAATTTCCCCTTCCAGGCCCCCACGGGCACACCTCACAGCAAGATCATCTTCGTTCAAACTTGCACGAGATATCAGTAATTGTCCGGATCGTAGCCAACCGGTCGCAGATGCCGCTTCGGCACCGATAGGCATGCGGGGTCACCCGACGCACCGATCCGAAAGGACAGCCCCTGTGCCCGAACTGACCCGGCGTCACGCCCTCGCCGCGGCGGCCGCCGTCGCCGCCACGGCCGCCGTCACCCCGCAGGCCTTCGCCCATGACCACCACTCCCCCGAAACCTTCGACGAGGTCTACAAGGGCCGCCGGATACAGGGCCGCCCGGCCTCGGGCGGCGGCCACCACCACGGTGCCGGATACGCCGTGTTCATCGACGGGGTCGAACTGCATGTGATGCAGAACGCCGACGGCAGCTGGATCAGCGTCGTCAGCCACTACGACCCGGTGCCGACGCCGAAGGCCGCCGCACGAGCCGCGGTCGACGAACTGCAGGGCGCGGGGCTCGTCCCGTTCCCGGCCAACTGACCAGCCCCGTAAGCACTTTGGAGTACCGCACATGACCGTCCGCAAGAACCAGGCGAGCCTGACCGCCGACGAGAAGCGGCGGTTCGTCGCCGCCGTCCTGGAGCTGAAGCGCAGCGGCCGCTACGACGCCTTCGTCACCACGCACAACGCGTTCATCATGTCCGACACCGACAACAGCGAGCGCACGGGCCACCGTTCACCGTCGTTCCTGCCCTGGCACCGCAGATATCTCCTGGAGTTCGAGCGGGCGCTGCAGTCGGTGGACGCGTCCGTCGCGCTGCCGTACTGGGACTGGTCGACCGACCGCTCCCCGCGCGCCTCGCTGTGGGGGCCGGACTTCCTCGGCGGTACCGGGCGCAGCCGGGACGGCCGGGTGATGGACGGGCCGTTCGCCGCGGCGGCCGGCAACTGGCCGATATCCGTGCGGGTGGACGGCCGCACGTTCCTGCGCCGGTCGCTCGGTACGTCCGTACGGGAGCTGCCGACCCGGGCGGAGGTCGACTCGGTGCTCGCCATGCCGACGTACGACATGGCGCCCTGGAACAGCGCCTCGGACGGGTTCCGCAACCATCTGGAGGGCTGGCGCGGGGTCAATCTGCACAACCGGGTCCATGTGTGGGTCGGCGGGCAGATGGCGACCGGTGTCTCCCCCAACGACCCGGTGTTCTGGCTGCATCACGCCTACGTCGACAAGCTGTGGGCCGAGTGGCAGCGCAGACACCCGGGCTCGGCGTATCTGCCGGGCGGCGGGACGCCGGACGTCGTCGACCTCGACGAGACCATGAAGCCATGGAACGACGTGCGCCCGACGGATCTGCTGGACCACCGGCCGCACTACACGTTCGACACGGACTGAGACCGGGTGTCACCCGCTGATCAGGCCTCCGCCGTACGGCACTCCGGGTGCCCCCAGCCCTGTGCGTTCTTGGTGATGTCCGCGCCGGCCGCGTAGGGGCGGCCGCACAGGCAGCGGCCGGGGAACTTGGCCTTGATCGTGCGGGAGGACGAGCCCGACGAACCCGGACCGCCGCTCCGCCGGGCCGGCTTGGCCTTGGCGGGGCGGGCGGACTTCGGGGTGTCCGGGGAGGGCGGCGGCTCGGGCGAGCCCTGGTCGCTGCCCGCGGGCTCCTGGACGGTGGCGGCCTGGCTGGCGGCCCGGTCCGCGAAGTCGTTGAGGCGGTCGCCGTCGACCTGGTGGGCGGGCACGTAGCGGAAGTCGACCGTGCGGCCGTCCAGCAGTTCGTCGATGCGGACGACCAGCTCCTGGTTGGCGACCGGCTTGCCGGCGGACGTCTTCCAGCCGTTGCGCTTCCAGCCGGGCAGCCAGGTGGTGACGGCCTTGATGGCGTACTGGGAGTCCATGCGGATCTCCAGCTCCACCTCGGGGTCGACCGCCGTCAGCAGGCGTTCCAGCGCGGTCAGTTCCGCGACGTTGTTGGTGGCCTTGCCGAGCGGCCCCGCCTCCCAGCGGGCCGGGGTCTCCGTCTCGTCGGCGACGACCCAGGCCCATCCCGCCGGTCCGGGGTTTCCCTTCGAAGCGCCGTCGCAAGCGGCCACCACACGTTCACGCATGGCCCCGATCATGCCACGGACGGGCGGGGCGCCCGGCCGGAGGTCTCAGACCTCCGTGATGGTCGGCATCTCACCCTGCGTGGTGGTGAGGTCGATCACCGAGAAGCTCGCGCCCTGCGGATCGCTCAGCGCGGCGAACCGGCCGAAGGGGCTGTCCATCGGCCCGAAGCGCAGGACGCCGCCGAGCTTGGTGGCCTTGGCGACGGCGTCGTCGCAGTCGGGGACGGCGAAGTAGACGTTGACGTACGAGGGCACCTCGGGCGGGAACTCGTCCGTCATCTTCATGCGGCCGAGGACCGTGTTCTCGCCGACGTCGTAGATGCGGAAGTCGATCGCGTCGTCCTGCATCTGCTTGGCGCGGTACGGGAAGACGGCCGTGAGGAACGCGTCGGTCTTCTCGGGCTCGCGGGTGAAGACCTCGGCCCAGGCGTACGCGCCGGGCTCGCCGACGGCCTCGAAGCCCTCGTGCGCTCCGGCCTGCCAGACGCCGAAGACGGCGCCGCTCGGGTCGCGGCCCAGGCACATGGTGCCGAAGTCGCCGACGGCCATGGGCTCCATCAGCACCTCCCCGCCGTTCTCACGGATCTTGCCGGCGGTGGCCGCGGCGTCCGGGGAGGCGAAGTAGAGGCACCACTGCGACTGGCCCTCCTGGCCGGGCATGGGCGGTACGACGGCGGCGACGGCTTTGCCGTCCGCGTAGGCCTGGGTGTAGTTGCCGAACTCCGACGACGCCTCGCCGAAGGTCCAGCCGAGGACGTCGCCGTAGAAACTCTTCGCTCCCTCGACGTCACTGAACATCGCGTCGGCCCAACAGGGGGTTCCCTCAGGTTGCACGGCCATGGCTGCGGCCCTCTCCGGTTCGTCGGATGCTGCGGGGTTCGTGGATGGTCCGGTTTCTCACGCTAGCCATCAGTCCGTCGGGCCGCGCGCCGAACGGTTGGGTCTGTTTCAGACTGGAAAGGGGCGTTCACGGAGAGGGGGCATCGCATGGCGGCCGCGACGATGCGGGCGTGGTCCGTGGTGCGGCCCGGGCCCATGGAGGACTCCGGGGAGGGGTCCCTCCGGTTCACCCTCGCCGAGAAGCCGGTACCCGTGCCGGAGCACGACGAGCTGCTCGTGCGGGTGACCGCGTGCGGGGTGTGCCGCACGGATCTGCATGTCGCCGAGGGGGATCTGCCGGTGCACCGGGCCGGGGTGACGCCGGGGCACGAGGTGGTCGGCGTGGTGGCGCGGGCGGCGGGCGATTTCACCGTGGGTGACCGGGTGGGCGTGGCCTGGCTGCGCTCCACGGACGGCACCTGCGCTTACTGCCTGCGGGGCGCCGAGAACCTCTGCCCGGCCTCCCGGTACACGGGCTGGGACGCCGACGGCGGTTACGCCGAGTACACGACCGTGCCCGCCGCCTTCGCCCACCGGCTGCCGGACGGCCTGGACGACGTGGCGGCGGCGCCCCTGCTCTGCGCGGGCATCATCGGCCACCGCGCGCTGCGACGGGCGGCCCTCCCGCCGGGCGGACGGCTCGGGCTGTACGGGTTCGGCGGCAGCGCCCATCTGTGCGCTCAGGTCGCGCTCGCGGAGGGTGCCCGGGTGCACGTACTGACTCGTGGGGAGGCGGCCCGGCGGCTGGCGCTCGATCTGGGTGCCGTCTCGGCGCAGGACGCCTACGCCCTGCCGCCCGAGCCCCTGGACAGCGCGATCCTGTTCGCCCCGGTCGGCGATCTGGTCCCGGTGGCGCTGCGGGCCCTGGACCGGGGCGGGACGCTGGCGATCGCCGGGATCCATCTCTCCGACACCCCGCCGCTGCACTACGAGAGCGAGCTGTTCTACGAGAAACAGGTCCGCAGCGTCACGTCCAACACCCGCGATGACGCGCGGGAGTTCCTGGCCCTCGCCGCCCGGTACGGCGTACGCGCCACCACGCACACCTATCCGTTGGCGCGGGCCGACCAGGCGCTGCGGGATCTCAGGGCCGGCCGTTTCGACGGGGCGGCGGTGCTGGTTCCATGAGGCCGGACACCGCCTCGGCCAGGGTGGTGGAGGGGTTCAGCAGCTCCAGGGTGCCGTGGGCGCGCAGCAGCCGCAGTTGGCCGGGGTCACACAGAAGGGCGAATCCGCGGTCCGTCTCGATGACGCGGCGCCGGAAGCGCAGCAGCAGATTCAGACCCGTGGAGTCGAAGAAGGAGACCTCGCGCAGGTCGACGACGTAGGCCGGGCTGACCACCGCCACCAGGGAATCGAGCCAGAAGCTCAGGTGGGTGGCGGTGGCCAGGTCCATGTCGCCACGCAGTCCGGCCACCAGGAGGCCGTCGGCCGCGCGGCGGAGAGTGTGCTCGCCGGGAGGCCAGGTGACCGTGTCGACGGCCTCCAGGATGTTGTCGTGCAAATCGTCCGTCTCTCTGCCGTGCCGGCCACAGATTCCGGCACGGGCGCCTGCGGTGACCACGTCATCCCCGCACCGCACGCGCCCGCGCCGGAACTCCCCCTGGGTGGCTCCCCCTTGAACCGTGGGCAATTACTGTTCTACCTTCGCCACATGGTCGGGGCATCAACGCCCGCTCACCGGTTGCACAACGAGCGGACTGCAGTTGGGCCAGGTGATGCGGTATGCGTCCGCACCTCGCCCTGATCGAGGACGATTCCGATTTCGCACTGATGTGCCGTTCCTATCTGGAGCGGGAGGGCTTCACCGTCACCTGGGCCATGGACGCCCGCGTCGGCAAGTCGGCCCTGTACGAGGACGGTGTCGATCTGGCCGTCCTCGACCTGGGGCTTCCCGACGGCAGTGGCCTGGAGCTGCTGCGGGCGCTGCGCTCCACCAGCCGCCTCCCAGTCATCGTCGTCACGGGCCGCGGGGAGGAGGCGGACCGGGTGGCGGGCCTGGAGATCGGCGCCGACGACTACCTCGTCAAACCGTTCTCCCAGCGGGAGCTGGTGGCCCGCATCCGTGCGGTGCTGCGCCGCTCCCAGCCGCCGCAGACGCCGACCGTGCTGCAGATCGGCTCCCTGCGCATCGACACGGCCGCGCGCCAGGCCTCCTCCGACGGCTTCCTGCTCGCCCTGCGCCCCAAGGAGTACGCCCTGCTCGAGCTGCTGGCCGCCGCGCCCGGCCGGGTCTTCTCCGCGGAACAGCTCCTGGAGCGGATCTGGGGCGCCTCCTGGCAACAGCCCGCCACCGTCGTCGAGCACGTCTACCGGCTGCGCGGCAAACTCGCCCGGCTGCCGGCCCCCGCCCCGCGGATCACCACCGTCCGCGGCTACGGCTACCGACTGGACCCCTGAGCGCCCCGGAGAGACGCCATGGCCGACGCCCCGGACTTCCGGCGCCTCTTCGACGCCGTCCTGTCCCCGCTGCTGATCCTGACCCCCGACTTCACCATCGTCGAGGTCAACCGCGCCTATCTCACAGCCACCCGCACCGGGCGCGAGATCGTCGGGCACCCGATCTTCGAGATCTTCCCCGACAACCCGGACGACCCCTCGGCGGACGGGGTCGCCAATCTGCGGCGCTCGCTGGAGGAGGTGGTGGCCACGGGGCGTACGGACACCATGGCGCTGCAGCGCTACGACATCCCCACCGGCGAGGAGGGCGGTTTCGACGAGAAGTACTGGAGTCCGGTCAACACCCCGGTGCTGGACGCCGAGGGGCGGGTCTCGCACATCATCCACAGGGTCGAGGACGTCACGGAGTTCGTGCATGTGCGCCGGGTGGGGCGGGAGCAGCAGCGGGTGGCCGCCGAGGCGCAGATGCGCGCGGAGGGCATGGAGATCGACCTGTTCGTGCGGGCCCGGGAGATCCGTGAGGTCAACGAGCAGCTGCAGCGGGCCAACTCCGAACTGGACGCGGCCGGGCAGCGGCTCAGGGAGGAGCAGCAGGCCAAGGACCGGTTCATCGCGACCCTCTCGCACGAGCTGCGCAACCCGCTCGCGGCGGCCACCGCGGCCACCGAACTGCTGGCGCTCGACATGCCCGGCGGGCACCCCGCGCTCTCGGTGCTGGAGCGGCAGCTGGCCACGCTGGTGCGGATGAGCAACGACCTGCTGGACGGCACACGGGCGGTGACCGGGCGGCTGGAGCTGGTGCGGGAGCGGGTCGATGTCCGGTCCGTCGTCGAGAGCGCCTGCGCCGACATCCGCGGGCTGTTCGGGCACGAGGGCCGCAAACTGGACGTCGGTGTACCGGCCGAGCCGGTGGTCGTGGACGGTGACCGGCTGCGGCTGGCGCAGGTCCTGACGAACCTGCTGTCGAACGCCCTCAAGTACACGCCGCCGGGCGGGCGCACCGAGGTCGTCCTGGGCGCGGCGGAGGGCATGGCCCGGTTGACGGTCCGGGACGACGGGATCGGCTTCGACCCCGCCCGGTCCGAGGATCTGTTCGGGGTGTTCATGCGGGCCGCCCCGGCCGGTCCGGACACCCCGGAGGGCCTGGGTCTGGGGCTGGCGGTGGCGCGGACGGTGGTGGAGCTGCACGGCGGCCGGATCTCCGCGCACAGCGAAGGACCGGGCCGGGGAGCGGCGTTCACGGTCGTACTGCCCGTCGCCGACCCGGCGGCGCCGGAACCGGCCCGGCCCGTCGTGGTCCGCCCGGCGAAGCGTCAGCTGTCCATCCTCATCGTCGAGGACAACGCCGACCTCGCCCTCACCTACCGCTCCCTGCTCCAGCGGCAGGGCCACCACGTGACCGCGGTGCACACGGGTGCCGACGCCCTCACCGCGACCGGGGACGACCTCTTCGACGTCGTGCTCTGCGACCTGGGCCTGCCCGATGTCGACGGCTACACGGTGGCCCGTACGGTGCGCGCCCGGCCGCACGGGGAACGGCTGCGGCTGATCGCCGTGTCCGGTTTCAGCCAGGGCACCGACCGCGCACAGTCCCGGGCGGCCGGGTTCGACGCGCACCTGGCCAAGCCGCTGCCGCTGAACGACCTGATCGACCTCCTGGAGCGCTTCGACGCCGAGTGACCGGCCTACGTCTTCCCCCTTGTGCCCTCCTGTGCTTGCCTGGGGAACCGTTTTCGGTGTCCGGGGCGGGAGTTGCTGCATGCGGAAGCCGTGGATCGTGGGGATGCTGCTGACCGGAGTGCTGCTCGGCGCGTGCTCAGACCCGGCGTCGGGTCCCGAGGCGGCACCGCCGTCCCTTTCGGCACCGGAGTCGGCCGCCACCACTCATCAGCGGGCCGCCGGCAGCCCCGGCCCGTCGGCGAAGGCCCCCGTGGTGCTCTATCTCGGAGACTCCCTCGCCATGGAGGCCCAGGACGTGGTCGGCCGGGAGCTCCGCCGGGACCTGCGCGCGAAGTACACGGGCAAGCCCTATTCGGGGACCACGGTCTGCGACTACCTGGAGGGCACCGGCGCGAAGTCGCTCGTGCCGGACCGGGACAAGGCGGCCGCGCTGGTGCGCACGCTGCGGCCGGACTTCGTGGTGCTGCAGTTCTGGGGCAACGCGTGGGGCTACACCTGGTGCATGGACGGCATCACCCATGCCGAGCAGCCGACGACGTACTTCAAGCGGTACAAGGCCGACATGACCCGGCTGACCGCGCAGATCACCAAGGCGGGCGGCGGCCACCGGCCGCGGATCGTGTGGGTGGCGCAGGGCCCGGACCCGATCACCCCGGACCGGGTCCGACGCGTGAACGAGCTCTACGCCGAGCAGGCCGCCGCCTCGGACGATCTCGTCGCCGACGCGGGCGCCAAGGTGAGTGCGCCCGGCGCCCGCTACACCTGGGTGCAGTACCTGCCGTGCACCGCCTACGAGCGCGAGCACTCCGCCTACTGCACCCAGCCGGGCCGGGACCGGACGGCCCTCCACCTCGACAAGGACTATCTGCACTTCTGTCTGGCGCCGACGACGTCCACGCCGAAGCCCTGCCCGGTGCCCTCCCCCGGGATCGCGCGGATCGCGAGGGAGATCACGCGGGTGATCGGCGCGCACCCCGCCGGCTGAGGGGGCGGGGTCACTCCCCCGCGTAGGCCCGCTCCAGGGCCGCGATGTCGAACTTCCCCATCGCCATGAACGCCTGGGTCACGCGGGCCGCCTTCGCCGGGTCCGGGTCGGTCACCATGGCGTCGAGCGTGTCGGGGACGACCTGCCAGGACAGGCCGTACTTGTCCTTGAGCCAGCCGCAGGGGCCGGGCTCGCCGCCGCCCTCGGTGAGCTTGGTCCAGTAGTAGTCGATCTCCTCCTGGTTCTCACAGAAGATCATGAAGGAGGTCGCCTCGGTGAACTTGAACTCGGGGCCGCCGTTGAGGGCGATGAACTTGTGACCGTTGGCCGTGAACTCGACGGTCAGCACGGTGCCGGCGGGCAGGGGCATCCCCTCGGAGTAGTGGGCGACCTTGCCGATGCTGGAGTTCTTGAAGACGGAGACGTAGAAGTGGGCGGCCTCCTCGGCCTGGCTTTCGAACCAGAGACACGTGGTGAAACCGTCGGTTGCCATGGGTACCTCCTGGGCCTGCGGAACGCTGTCACCTCTGTCGACCGATCCTCGCCCGGAAACTCATCGGTCGCGTGGCCGGCTAATCCAGGTGGCCGCTACACCCTTCGGAACTAGCATCGCCGCCATGATGTCTTCGCCCGCCCACAGCGGCAGCAGTCTCCGTCCCTTCCGCATCGACATACCGCAGGCCGACCTCGACGATCTCCACGACCGCCTCGACAGGACCCGCTGGCCGGACGAGCTGCCCGGGGTGGGCTGGGCGTACGGCGTCCCGTCGGGCTATCTGCGCGAACTGGTGCGGTACTGGCGGCACGAGTACGACTGGCGAGCGGCGGAGGCGCGGCTGAACGAGTGGCCGCAGTTCACCACCGAGATCGACGGCGCCCACGTCCACTTCGCACACATCCGCTCCCCCGAGCCCGCTGCCACCCCGCTGATCGTCACCCACGGCTGGCCGGGGTCGATCGTCGAATTCCTCGACATCGTCGGCCCGTTGACGGATCCGGCGGCCCATGGCGGCGACCCCGCCGACGCCTTCCATGTCGTCCTGCCGAGCATTCCCGGCTTCGGGTTCTCCGGGCCCACCCGGGAGACCGGCTGGGGCGCCCGCCGGATCGCCGACGCCTGGACCGAGCTGATGACCCGCCTCGGCTACCAGCGCTTCGGCGCCCAGGGCGGCGACTGGGGCTCGGCCGTCTCCCGCGAGCTGGGCCGCGTCCACCCCGAGCGGGTCATCGGCATCCACCTCAATCTGCTGCCCGGCGCACAGGCGATGACCGAGCCGACCGAGGAGGAACTGGCGGCGCTGAGCCCCGCAGAGCGCGAGCGGACGCTGCTCTCGTGGCGCAAGTGGGACGCGTGGTTCCGGGACGGGGTCGGCTACTTCCACCTCCAGTCCACCCGCCCGCAGACCCTGTCGTACGCGCTCACGGACTCCCCGGTCGGCCAACTCGCCTGGATCGTGGAGAAGTTCCAGGAGTGGACGGACTCCCGGGAACTGCCCGAGGAGGCCGTCGACCGGGACCAGATGCTCACCAACGTGATGCTGTACTGGCTGACGGGCACGGCCGGTTCGTCCGCCCGGGTCTACTACGAGCGCGCCCATCCCAAGGGCGACCGGGTCGCGGCACAGCACCTGCCCTCGACCGCGCCCACCGCGGTCGCGTCCTTCCCCGGTGACCCGCAGATCCCGCTGCGCCACAAGGCCGAGCGGACGGAGAACATCGTGCGCTGGACGGAGCTGGACCGGGGCGGCCACTTCGCGGCGATGGAGGAGCCCGACCTGCTGGTGGACGACGTACGGGCGTTCTTCCGGCAGGTGCGCGAGAAGGGCTGAGCCCCGCCGCGGAGTACGCGCTCTGCCGTCGGCGAATCTGCCGCGGGCAGAGAAAGCGCTGAAGGGCGTCGCCCGAGGCCAAGAGTGGAGTCGACGGCACTTCCGCGACTCGAGGAGAACCGATGACTCCACTCACCACGCTCACCCCGCGGGCGGAGGAGGGCGACACACCGCCCTCCCGCTTCGACGACCAGCTGGCCGCCCAGCTTCTCGGCCAGCGGATCGTCCTGCTCGGCACGCAGGTCGACGAGGTCTCCGCGAACCGGGTCTGCTCCCAGCTGCTGATCCTGTCGGCCGAGGACCCGCGCACCGACATCAGCCTGTACATCAACAGCCCGGGCGGCTCGGTGTACGCGGGCCTCGCCGTCTACGACACCATGCGGCTCATCCCCAACGACGTGTCGACGCTCGCCATGGGATTCGCCGCGAGCATGGGCCAGTTCCTGCTCTGCGGCGGCACACCCGGCAAGCGCTACGCCCTGCCGAACGCGCGGATCATGATGCACCAGGGGTCGGCGGGCATCGGCGGCACCACGGCCGACATCGAGATCCAGGCGGAGAACCTGGACCACAGCAAGCGGACCATGGAGCGTCTCCTCGCCGAGAACACCGGCCAGACACCGGAGACCATCGCCCGGGACGGCGACCGCGACCGCTGGTTCACGGCCGAGGAGGCCCGGCGGTACGGCATGGTGGACCGGGTCGTGGCATCGCTCGCCGACGTCCGCCCGGCCGCCTCGAAGCGACGGATGGGGCTGTGACATGGCGAACTACACGATTCCGTACGTCGTCGAGCGCACCGCGCACGGCGAGCGCTCCTCGGACGTCTTCAGCCGGCTGCTGTCGGAGCGGATCATCTTCCTCGGCACCGAGATCGACGACGGCGTCGCCAATGTCGTCATCGCGCAACTCCTCCATCTGGAGTCGGCGGCACCGGACCACGAGATCGCGATCTACATCAACTCCCCCGGCGGCTCGTTCACTTCGCTCATGGCGATCTACGACACGATGACGTTCGTGCAGGCGCCGATCTCGACGTTCTGCGTCGGACAGGCGGCCTCCACGGCGGCCGTGCTGCTCGCCGGGGGCGATCCCGGGCGGCGGTTCGTGCTGGAGCACGCGCGTGTGCTGCTCGGTCAGCCGGCGAGCGGCGGCAGCCGGGGCTCGATCTCCGATCTCGCCCTCCAGGCCAAGGAGATGGTCCGCATCCGCGGCCAGGTCGAGGAGGTGCTGTCCCGCCACACCCACCACGACGTGGCGACCCTGCGTGCCGACATGGACCGCGACAAGGTGTTCACCGCCGAGGAGGCGGTCACGTACGGGCTGGCCGACGAGGTGGTGAGCCGGCGCCTCGTGACGGTGTGAGGCGCCGGGTCCCGCTCAGGCCGCCAGGCAGAGCCCGTCGTAGGACGAAGTGGACGCCCTGCGGCTGCCGGCCGAATGCCGGCTGGTGATCCGGACGAGTTCGCCCTGCGCCCGTCCCAGCAGGTCGCTAAGGCCCAGGCCGAGGGCGTGGGCAGCGGCCGCGAGGACCTCCGACGAGGCCTCCTTGCGGCCGCGCTCGACCTCGGAGAGATAGGGCATGGAGATCCGCGCCGCGTCGGCCACGTCCTTCAACGTGCGTTCCTGGGCTAGGCGTTCCCTGCGCAGGACGTCGCCGACGAGGTCGCGCCACAGGGGTTCCCTGGGGGCGGGTCCCGGAGGTACCGGGGCGACGGTGGCGGGGCGTTCGGACATCGGGCGGGCGGTCCCGGGGCGCGCGGCGGCCGGGCGCAGCGGGATCACGCGGGCTTGGTTCGTCGCTTCTTCGCTCACCTTCCCAGCCTAGAAGCGCCGGACGCGGAGGGAAGGGATCAGCGTTCTGCCCTGGGTGGAATCACCGGGGACGCAGGGCGCGGGCACGGTGTGGAGGGCCGGCGCATCTGCGGCGCGGTCCGGTCGTCGCCACTCGTGACGTACGCCACGCGCATGCGATGTCACGCACCGGGTAGGTGCTTTGAGAGGGCCCGCGGGCAACCCGCTGGTCAGCGGCAGGCGTACGCATAGCTCGTCGCGATCCGGGTACTCGCGGAACCGCGAAGCACAGTCTCGGAAACAAGCCGGGGCTGAAGAGGCTGACGTCAAGCCGTGACCCGCGTGGGAGAGGTAAATGGACACCGCCGTGATCCGGTCGGAGGGACAGGTCGTCGGGATCGACAGGACCGCCGGGACCAGCACGGGCGACACATCACTGCCTGGAATCGTGGAGCCGCGGAGCGTCGCACCGCGCGACGCCCGGGAGCTGTCCCGTCAGTTCTTCCAGCGTCTGACCGAGCTCGAAGAAGGCACGCACGAATACCAGTACGCGCGCAACACGCTGATCGAGATGAACATGTCCCTGGTGCGGTTCGCCGCCGGCCGGTTCCGCGGCCGCGGGGACGACATGGAGGACATCGTCCAGACCGGCATGATCGGCCTGATCAAGGCCATCGACCGGTTCGACCTGACCCGGGAGGTCGAGTTCACGTCGTTCGCGCTGCCCTACATCGTCGGCGAGATCAAGCGGTTCTTCCGGGACACCACCTGGGCGGTGCACGTACCGCGCAGGCTCCAGGAGCTGCGGGTCGAGCTGGCCAAGGCGCGCGAGGAACTGGCCAGCCGGCTGGACCGGGAGCCCACGGTGGCCGAGCTGGCCACCCTGATGAACATCGAGGCCGGCGAGGTGGTCGAGGCCCAGATCGCCGCCAACGGCTACAACTCCTCGTCCCTGGACGCCGCGCTCACCGGTGACGGGCCCGAGGGCGGCGAGGCGGTGCTCGCCGACTTCATCGGTGTGGAGGAGGACGGACTGCGGCTGGTCGAGGACTTCCATTCGCTCGCCCCGCTGATGGCCGAACTGAGCGAACGCGACCGGCAGATCCTGCACATGAGGTTCGTGGAGGAGGCCACGCAGGCGGAGATCGGCGAGCGTCTGGGCTGCTCGCAGATGCATGTGTCCCGGCTGATCAAGCGGATCATCACGCGACTGCGCACGGGCATGCTGGGTGAGCTGGGCTGCGCCTGAGAAAGAGTGCCGGTCCGGACGGGGAGTGACTGACGAAGGCGCCTTCGCCGGTCACCCCCTGTCGAGTCCTCCGGTCACGCCCTGTCGAGTCTCAGGACGGCGCTCACTCTCTTCCCGACCGGCACCCGCTCCGCGCTGACCTCGGCCGCCAGCGCGTGGACGATCTCCAGTCCGTGCCGGCCGACCCGTTCGGGGTCCTTCGGGAAGCGCAGGGGCAGGGCCGCGCTGCTGTCGTAGACGGACACGGTGACGGCCGCGTCCGTGCCCTCCAGGTCGAGGATGTACGGCCCGTTGCTGTGCCGGTCGGCGTTGGTGACCAGTTCGCTCACCACCAGGAGCACCTCGCCGTCGGCCCGGTCACCGATCTCGGCGCACCACTCGGTCCTGAGCTGGTCGAGGAAGTGCGCGGCGAAGTTCCGGGCCTCGGCGATGCATCCCGGTTCGCCCGTGTAATGGGCCGCCCGCCTGAGTGGGTCCACGGGCACGTCGAAACCAGTCGGTACCACTGCCCCGTCCAGGTGCTCGATCATGCAATTCTCTCTCGGAAGCCGGACTGGCCGGACGCTGCTGCACCAGTGCTCGTACCCCGAGCGGGGCCCCGCAGTCCCCGAAGCGGGTCGTGTCGGTCACACGGCCGGTGAGTCCACGGCGTCCCCCGGGGCACTGTACGTGTCCGCCGACCGGGTCGTCGTCTCGGATGCCAACGGGGGCTGTGGTGCCGAGGTGTCGGGCGGGGGCTCCTCCTCGGTCGTCCCCGGCGTGAGCGGCTCCGGGCTCGGGGGTGCCGAGGACGGCGCGGTCGAGGACGGCGCGGTCGAGGTCGGTGCGGTCGAGGTCGGCGGGCACGGGGTGGCCGAGCCGGTCGGGGTGCCCGTCGGGGTCCCGGTGGGCGTGCCGGTGGAGGTCGACACGCACGGCTGCGGGGAGGAGGGCGAGGCGGAGGGCGACGTGGAGGGCGACGTGGTCGAGCCGGATGACGAGGGTGCCGTCGGTGTGATCACGCTCGCGGACGGGGAGGCCGGGTCCACGGGCGGCTCGGTCGGCTTGTCCTTGTCGCCGGTGTCGCCGCGGTGCCGGGCGACCCAGTCGTCGGAGTCGGGGTCGTAGATCACGAAGATGTTGACGACGGTCACCGAGGGCGCGACCACGACGACGTTGGAGGGCCGGTACCCCGACCAGGTGTCGCCGGTCCGCTTCGGTGTGCTCTGCTGCGCGACCGGCGGGCTCAGCGGATTGCCGCAGGCGCAGCGCACCCGCGGTACGCCGCGGTCGTCGACCAGGACGGCGGTGCCGGCCTGGAGGACGGCCTGGTAGCTGGTGGCCTGCCCGTCGCGGTAGCCGTGGTTGGTGACGCGGGTGTCCATGCGCAGCTGGACCGGGGTGAGCGAGCGCAGATAGGCGGGGACGCCGGACGGCTGGACGCCGGCGACCGAGGCGAAGGCCTGGTTGACGGAGGACTTCGCCTGGAGGGCCTTGATCTGGGCCTCCACGTCGCAGCTGGAGATGTTCCGGGTGCCGCCGTAGAGACCGGGTGCGCCGCCGTCGACTCCGCGCACCGCGTTCGCCGACGCGGCGGCGGACTCGGTGGCCGGCGAGGGGGAGACGGGCGCTGCCGAGCTGTCGGTGGCGGTCGACTCGGTGAAGGGGTCGGGGCCCGTCTTGGCGGCGGCCTGGAGGAAGACCTCGCCGTCCTTGCCGGAACCTCCGCCGTCGGAGCGGCTGAAGACGAGGGCCAGGACCACGGCGGCCACGACCGCGGTGGCGAGCACGGCGACCCGGGGCACGGATCGCCACCAGGGGCGGTGCGGCTCCGGCGAGGGTGCTCCCCCGCTGCTGCCCGGGGGCTGTGAGGGCGGCCCGGAGGGCGGCTGGGAGGGTCCCGACAGCGGACCGGAGGGCGGTCCTGTGGGCCGGCCGGAGGACGGAGGTTCGACGCTCACGAGCCCTTCTTCCCGACGTGGGACTGCGGCGACTTTCTTGCGCTTTTACTGCATTTACGCCGCTTTTATCCACATCGTTCTCATTGTGTGCTCCGGTCCCCTGCCGCTCGCAAGCCGACGCGGACGGCCCTCCCGGCGGGCGGGGTCCGCGGCCGCTGCCTAGCGTGGACAGGGTGAGCCCGAGAACCCGCTCCGACCAGGCCATTGCCCCGCACGGCTGGGTGCAGGCCGTCCTCACAGTCCTGTCCGGGCTGATCGCCATGGGCGTGACCGCGGCCCTCGGACTGTGGGCGGCCGGGGCGACGGACCTCCCCGACGGCGCCTTCCCCCGGGTCGTGGCGGCGACGGTCGTCACCGCGGTCGGCGGCACGATCCGGCTCTCCGGCGACGCCGGCGGACTGGCCGACACCCAGGCGGGCCTGACCGTGATCCCGCTGTCGGTCACGCTGGTCGGGGCCCTGGTGATCGCGGCGGGTTTTCTGCGGCCCCTGCGTCACCGGGCGGTCGCGGGCGCCGGGGAACTGGCCGGCTGGGCGGGCCGGATCGCCGTGCTGTGGCTGCTCGGGCTGTTCGCCCTGGCCCTGGCCGCCCGCCAGACGTTCCAGCTCTCGCTAGGCGACAGCACGGTCTCCGATCTCGGCGACCTGTTCGGGGTCTCCCCGAAGATCGGCTTCGAGACGGACGTACCGGCGACGCTGCTCTTCGGCCTGCTGTGGGTGGCCGGAGTCCTGATCCTGGCGCTGCTGGTCTCGCACGGCGCACCGCTCCCGCCCCGACTGCTGCGCTTCCAGGCGACGGTACGGCCCGCGGCGTACGCGATGGTGGTGCTGCTCCTCGCCTGCGTCGCCCTGGGCAGCCTCATCGGGCTCGTCGTGGCGCTCACGCGCGGACACGCGCCCGAGACCCTCGCCGTGATCCTTCTCGGTATGCCGAACCTGGTCTGGCTGACGCTCACGATCGGTCTGGGCGCCACCTGGAACGGCCGGGTGGAGGGCCCCTTCGGGCTCCCGATGCCGCACGTCCTCGACGAGGTGCTGCGCGGCAAGGACACCGCCACGCTCGATCTGAGCACGCTCGCCGAGTACGACGGCCGGGTGTGGTGGCTCGTCGCCGTGGACGCGGTCCTGCTGCTGGCCGCCGCGTTCGTGATGGCGGCCCGCTCCCCGGCCCGCATGCGCGCCTGGCAGCACGCCCTGCACATGGCGGTCGCGCTCGCGCTCACCGTGCTGATGATCTGTCTGATGGGCCGTATCACCGCGCACTTCGGCCTGTCGGTCCTCGGCATCGGAGACCTGGGCGGCGACCTCGGCGGGGAGCTGCTGCTGAAACCCGAGCTGTGGAGCGCGGTCGGTCTGGCCGCGCTGTGGGGGCTGGTCGCGGGCTTCCTCGGCGCCCTGCTGGCACATCCGGTCCGGCGGACCGGCGAGGCGAGAACAGCCCGGACCTCCACGGCCTAGCCGTCCCTGAAGACCGGTCGCGCCCAGGACGGCGGCTGCTTCGGCCCCTCCTCGGGCGCGGATACGACCCTCAGGTCCACCTCCGTCGGTGCGTGTCCCCCGAGCCGGTCACCGGTCGTGGCCGCGCGCAGGGCCGCGACGAACGCGAGGCAGGTGTCGTAGCGGGCGTCCGGGCTCTTGGCCAGCCCCCGGGCGAAGACGGTGTCGGTCTCCCGGGCGAGGTCGGGGCGGAATTCGGTCAGGGGTGGCGGGTCGTCGTACTGATGGGCCCACAGCAGGGCCATGTCGTCGTCGCGGCGGAAGGGCGGGCGGCCCGCCAGGGACTCGTAGACGACACACGCGAAGCCGTAGACGTCGCAGCGGCCGTCCACCGGCTTGCCCGAGATCTGCTCCGGGGCCACGTAGTCCAGCGTGCCGACGAACTGGCCGACCGTCGTGAAGCCGGTCAGTGACAGGGACTTCTTCGTCAGGCCGAAATCGGTCAGGTAGGCGTGCTCGGGGTGCTCGCTGTCGGTGCCTCGGGCGACCAGGATGTTGCCGGGCTTGACGTCCCGGTGGACCAGGCCGTGTTCGTGGGCCGCGTCCAGTGCCGAGGCGACCTGGGCGGCGATCCGCACAGCGGTCGCGGGCGCCAACGGGCCCTGCCGGTCGAGGAGATGACGGAGGTCGCTGCCCTCGACGTAGCGCATCGCGATGTACAGGACGCCGTCTGTCTCGCCCGCCTCGAAGACGGGGACGATGTGCGGGTGGTCGATCGCGGCCGCGGCGCGCGACTCGTGGGTGAAGCGGCGGCGGAAGGTGTCGTTGCGGGCCAGTTCCGGGGCGAGGAGCTTGAGGGCGACCGTGCGGTCCAGGCGCAGGTCGCGGGCGCGGTAGACGACGGCCATGCCGCCGCGGCCGATCTCGCGCTCGATGCGGTAGCCCGCGATCTTCCGGCCGATCAGCTCGGAGGGCCGGCCGGAGAAGAGGCTTGTGTCACGGGCCATCGGGGGTCACGACCTGGGTCGGGGCGTGGTCCTCGGGGGCGGCGGCGGACCGTGGCGGCTCGTCCGTCGCGTACGTGCTCAGGCGGCTGCCGTCCGCGTACACCCAGCGGCCGTGCTGGGCGTCGTAGAGCCAGACCGACTCGCCGTCGACGACGACCCCGATGCGCCCGCCGCGGGTCCGTGCCTGGAAGGCCTCGCCGTCGAGGCCGCCCGCGGCCAGCTCCTCGACCGCGGCCCGGTAGCCGGCCAGCGTCTGCTCCGCGCGAGCCAGCAGGGGGCGCGGGTCGGCGGTACGGGCGAGGGGGCCGTCCGCGGCGGGCGGATCCGGCGGTACGGCGACCAGGAAGCGGCCGTCGACCCAGGCCGACCAGCCGTTGGCGCACAGCACGTGCGCCCAGTCGCCGTGCCGCTCCACCAGCTGGACCGGCAGCAGCGGGTCCAGGGGAACGGTGGGCCGGGCCGGGTCGGGGGTCTCCCAGGCGGGCATGCCGTGCTGGGGGACGACGTGGGTGGGCCGGAAGCCGGGGGTCGCCATCAGGCCCGCCCGCGGGTCGGAGTCGCTGTCATGGCCTGCCTCCCCAGCCGGGTCGCCATCGCCCGCGCCTACTTCCGCAGCACGGCCGGTTCGTGCCGGCGCAGCAGCCGGGACACGACGTAGCCGAAGACGGCCGACAGCACGACCAGCATGGCCACGTTGAGCAGCCACACCCCCGTCGAGTGCCGGAACAGCGGATCACCGGTGAGCTCTCCGGGCACGATCCGGGCGAGGCCGATCGTGCCGGCCATCGCACCGAGCGCCCAGCGCGAGGGCACGAGCCAGGACAGCTGCTCCAGGCCCGGCACCCCGTCGAGTTTCAACAGGGCACCGCAGAACACCACTTGGACGATGGCGAGCAGCACGAGCAGCGGCATCGTCACCTCCTCCTTGCGCACCAGCGCGGAGACGAGCAGGCCGAGCATCATCGCGGTGAACGCCAGCAGGGCGACGGCGACGGTGATTTCGACAAGGGGCGGCATCAACACGCCTTCGCCGCCGGGCGCGTTGAGATCGACGCCGAACAGGGCGACCAGGGTCAGTACGACCGCCTGGAGCACGGTGATCGTGCCGAGGACGACGACCTTGGACAGCAGGTACGCCGATCTGGACAGACCGACGGCCCGCTCCCGCTGATAGATCACCCGCTCCTTGACCAGCTCGCGCACGGCGTTGGCGGCGCCCGTCAGCACGCCGCCGACGCACAGGATGAGCAGCGCGTTCATCGCCGTCTCCTGCGTGAGCTTGCTGCCGGCCAGTGCGCGGGCCATGGCGCCCATCACGAAGGGCAGCGCGACCATGATGACGAGGAAGGTCCGGTCGGCGCTGAGCGCGGCGGCGTAGCGGCGGATCAGTGTGCCGAGCTGGGCGCCGCGACTGCGGGGCCGGGGCGGCGGGGTGATGACGACCGGCCCGGAGCGAGGCACCCGGGGCTGACCGGTGGCCTCGGTGACGTACTGCCGCTGGAAGGACGAGGTGCGGAACTCCCCCGCCCAGTCCCGGCCCTGGTCCCGCTCGAAGGCCTCGAACGCCTCCGGCCACTGTTCGTAGCCGAAGTAGGCGAGGGTGTCCTCGGGCGGGCCGTAGTAGGCGATCCTCCCGCCGGGGGCGAGGACGAGGAGCCGGTCGCAGACGTCCAGGCTGAGGACGCTGTGGGTGACGACGATGACGGTCCGGCCGTCGTCGGCGAGGCCGCGCAGCATGTGCATCACGGAGCGGTCCATGCCGGGGTCGAGGCCCGAGGTCGGCTCGTCGAGGAAGAGCAGCGAGGGCTTGGTGAGCAGTTCCAGGGCGACGCTGACCCGTTTGCGCTGGCCCCCGGAGAGGCTGTGCACGGGCTGGTCGGCGCGCTGTTCGAGGCCCAGTTCGCGGATGACCTCCTCGACGCGCGCCTGCCGTTCGGCCTTGGCGGTGTCCTGCGGGAAGCGCAGTTCGGCCGCGTACGACAGGGCGGCGCGGACGGTGAGCTGGGCGTGCAGGATGTCGTCCTGCGGGACGAGGCCGATGCGCTGGCGCAGTTCGGCGTAGTCGCGGTAGAGGTCGCGGCCGTCGTACAGGACCGTGCCGTGGTCGGCGGGGCGCTGGCCGGTGAGGGCGCCCAGCAGCGTGGACTTTCCGGCGCCGCTCGGGCCGACGACCGCGAGCAGGCACTTCTCCCCCACCGGGAAGGACACGTGGTCCAGGAGGGTCTTGCGGCCGCGGTCCACGGCGACCGTGAGGTCCTGTACGTCGAGGGAGACCTCGCCGGTGTCGACGTACTCCTGGAGCTCGTCGCCGACCAGGCAGAACGCGGAGTGGCCGATCCCGACGACGTCGCCGGGGCCGAGCGGGGCCCGGGTGACGGGGCCGCCGTTGAGATAGGTGCCGTTGTGGCTGCCGAGGTCGACGATCTCGTACGTGCCGTCGGGGTGGGCGCGCAGCTCGGCGTGCCGACGGGAGACGACGAGGTCGTCGATGACCAGGTCGTTGTCGGCGGCGCGGCCGATGCGGACGGTGCGGGTGGGCAGCGGGCGGACGGTGGTGGGCTGCCGGAAGGTGCCGGTGAGGGCAGGCATCGACACGGCCACCGCCGACGGGCGTTCGCGGGCGACCACCGGAGCCGGGCTGGTCAGCACCGCTCTCGGGCCGTCGGCGGGGTTGCCGAACCGGATCACACTGCCGGCGCCGACACTCCACTCGTCGATACGGCGGCCGTCGGCGTAGGTGCCGTTCGTGCTGTGCTCGTCCTCCAGCGTCCAGTGGTCGGCCTCGGGCCGCAGCACCGCGTGGTGCCACGAGACCCGGGCATCGTCGATCACGATGTCGCTCGACGGGTCGCGTCCGACGTGGTAGTCGCGGCTCGGACTCATCACCGTGGAGCCCGCCTCGGTCTCCAGGACGAGTTCGGGCGCAGTCGGCGTCACAGGCCGGTCTGCCATGCCGAAATTCTACCGATTCGCCCACATGTACGCCTGGCGTCGCGCTGCGGGCTCAGCCCACAGACACGACCAGCGCCGGGATGGTCCGCTGCATCCGCAGGGCGTCCACCGACTCGGCGAGCAGTTCATACTCGGTGGTCTCGTCGCTGGTGGCGATCCGGATCAGCCGTCCGGCCGCCAACTCGTCCGCGACCAGCTCCTGTTGGACGTCGTCGGCGCACCAGGTACGCAGGACGGCCGGCACGTCGGGCACATTGCCGGCGACCGGGACGAGCGCGCTCGGCGGGATGTTCCCGATCTCCGGCTGCGGGTCAAGGCGCTCGGCGATCCAGGACGCCCGGTCGCGCAGCCACCACAGCGCGAGCGCGAGGGTGGGAGCCCGGTAGCTGCCCAGGGGCACGCCGATACGTTTCCCCTCGCAGATTCCGTACGCGGTGACATGGCACAGGAATTCGTCGTGCACGTTCACTCCCCCGGTGCGTAGTGCGCCTGTCGGCTTGCCTCGCTTTCGGTGCGGCTCTCGTGCTGCGGGCACCGCGGCTCATGTGCGGTGTGTGATGACATCCTCGCTGGATGTGAATGCCCTTTCAGATGAGTATGTTCACTACTGAAACACTGTCACCACGACTTTCCGGCCAGTCTCCTGGCATATTCACAAAGGGAGTTGGCCGAAATCCGGCGACCGTCGCCATTACCCGAGAGGCAATCGACGGCCCGCGGCGCGGCGGGCAGGGGTGAGGCACCGGGTCACCCCCCTCGGGACCTGGGTCCTGACCAGCGGATACGACCTCGACGGAGGCTGATCTCCCATGCCCGCGAACACCAACCGGTACGAGAGTGCCGTCGCCCGTCACTTCGACGCCTGGAACGCCCTCGACGAGGAGACCCCGACCAAGGCGGTGGCGGCAACGAGGCCGACGGGAGCGCGCCCGTCGCGGGCTCCGACGTGATCACGCTGGACGAGCGGGGCCGCATCCGGTCGGTGCTCGGCTTTCTGGACCGGGTGCCCACGGGAGCGTGATGAGTTTTCGCCCTCGCGGTGGTCTCTTGAGAGGAGACCACCGCGAGCGAAAGGCATCAGCCATGAGTACGACCGAGAAACTGGACCGGCAATTCACCGCCGAGCTGGTCAAGAGCCCGGACAAAGGCGGCTGGACCTATCTCGTCTGGCCCGGGTCCGTCGCGTTCTTCGGCACGCGCGGCCTGGTCAAGGTGCGCGGCACGATCGACGGGCACCCCTTCCGCAGCTCCTTCATGGCCCTGGGGGACGGCAGGCACAAGCTGCCGGTGAAGGCCGAGGTGCGCAGGGCGATCGGGAAGGAGGCGGGCGACACGGTGACCGTCCGCCTCCAGGAGCGGCTCACTTCCTGAGCGAGCCGCCTACTTCTTGATCACGGCGTCGATACGGGCCAGCTCGTCCGCGTCGAAGTCCAGGTTGCCGATCGTGCCCACGCTGTCCTCGATCTGCTGCGGGCTGCTCGCGCCGACGAGGGCGGAGGTCACCCGGCCGCCGCGCAGGACCCAGGCCAGGGCCAGCTGGGCCAGGGTCTGGCCGCGGGACTTGGCAATGTCGTTCAGCTCGCGCAGCTGGGCGACCAGGTCCTCGGTGAGGGCGTCGGAGTTCAGGAACGGGCTGTCGCTCGCGGCCCGGGAGTCCTCCGGGATGCCGTCGAGGTAACGGCCGGTGAGCAGGCCCTGCTCCAGCGGCGAGAAGACGATCGAGCCAGCCTGGAGCTCGTCCAGGGCGTCCAGCAGGCCCTCGTCCTCGGGGCGCCGGTCGAGCATCGAGTAGCGCGGCTGGTGGATGAGGAGCGGAGTGCCGAGCTCGCCCAGGATCCGGGCGGCCTCGCGGGTCTGCTCCGCGGAGTAGTTGGAGATGCCGACGTAGAGCGCCTTGCCCTGCTGCACCGCGGAGTGCAGGGCGCCCATCGTCTCCTCCAGGGGAGTCTCCGGGTCGGGGCGGTGCGAGTAGAAGATGTCGACGTAGTCCAGGCCCATCCGCTTCAGGCTCTGGTCCAGCGAGGACAGCAGGTACTTGCGGGAGCCCCACTCGCCGTAGGGGCCGGGCCACATCAGATAGCCGGCCTTGGTGGAGATGATCAGCTCGTCGCGGTAGGCGGCCAGGTCGGACTTCAGGGCCTCGCCGAACGCGGACTCGGCGGCGCCGGGCGGCGGGCCGTAGTTGTTGGCCAGGTCGAAGTGGGTGACACCGAGGTCGAAGGCGCGGCGCAGGATGGCGCGCTGCGTCTCGACGGTGCGGTCCGCGGGGCCGAAGTTGTGCCACAGGCCGAGCGAGATCGCGGGAAGCTTCAGCCCGCTGCGTCCGGTGCGCCGGTAGGGCATGTCCGCGTAGCGGTCGGGGTGTGCGGTGTACAACGCGACTCCTGAGGGGTTGGCACGGTTTCCTGAGAACCAGGGTCATCTGAGAACCGTTGTCCACTCTTTCGTGACCTGGGCGCATTGGTCCAACAGAAGAATGCGATGGAATTCAGCGGAGCCGCTTCTGAGTGACGGATAGGCTTCCGGTTCATGGAACTCCGCCATCTCCAGCACTTCGTCGCGGTCGCCGAGGATCAGCACTTCACCCGCGCGGCCGAACGGCTGCTGGTCTCCCAGTCGGGGCTGTCCGCCTCGATCCGGGCACTGGAGCGGGAGCTGCAGACGCCGCTGTTCGTGCGCACCACCCGACGGGTGACGCTCACCCCGGCCGGGCGGGCCCTGCTGGGCGAGGCTGAGCGGATCCTGGCCCAGGTGCGCTCGGCCCATGAGGCGGTGGCCGCGGTGCAGGGCGTGCTGCGCGGGATGCTCGCGCTCGGCTCGGAGCAGTGCATCGCCGGCGTGCATGTGGCGGGTCTGCTCGCCGCGTTCCGGCGGCAGCACCCGGACGTGGAGATCTGTCTGCGGCAGGCCGGCTCGGGCGCGCTCGCCGAGGAGGTCGCGGCCGGGCGCCTCGATCTCGCCTTCGCGGTGCGCACCGCCCAGGAGGACACCGACCAGCTGCGTGTCGTACCGCTGGCCGACGAGCCGCTGACCGTCCTGTGCCACCCGGACCACCGGCTCGCGCGCGCCGGAGCGGCCGTCACCCCGGAGGACCTGGGCGGCGAGGTCTTCGTCGACTTCCACCCCGACTGGGGGCCGCGCCGCACCACGGACGCCGCGTTCGCCGCCGCGGGTGTACGGCGGGCGGTGGCGCTGGAGGTGAACGACGTGCACAGCCTCCTCGACCTGGTGGACGAGAACCTGGGCGTGGCCGTCGTACCGCGCCACTTCCGGCACAAGCGCCCCTCGCTCACCGCGCTGCCGGTGAAGGGCACCGCGGAGACCGTGTACGAGACGGTGGCCCTGCTGCCGCCCGAGCAGGCCACCAGTCCGGCGGCGCGGGCGCTGATGGCGCTCCTGGAGAAGGAGGGCGAAACAGGGGGCGTAGCTACACCCCAGGAGGGGGCTCACCCCTCCTGACCGGGCCCGTTCCCGACCGCAGACTCGTGACTGTTCTTCACGACAACTGCGGTCAGGAGTACGGGACATGACACGACCCACACGACGGAACGTACTGCGCGGAGCGGCGGCGATCGCGGCGGCGGGCGGCTTGATCGGCACAGGCGCGGGGGCGGGCGCGAGTCCGGCAGTCGCGGCTCCGCAGGCGTCCGCGGCACGCCGGTTCCCCTTCCTGGAGGGCGCGTTCGAGCCCGTGACGGAGGAACTGACGGCCTTCGACCTGCCGGTCACCGGACGCATCCCGCGCGAGCTGAACGGGCGCTGTCTGCGCAACGGCCCCAATGCCCTGGGTCTGGAGGATCCACGCGCACATCACTGGATGCTCGGTGAGGGCATGGTGCACGGCGTCCGGCTGCGCGACGGCCGCGCCGAGTGGTACCGCAACCGCTGGGTGCGCTCCTCGCAGGTGGCGAAGAAGCTCGGCGAGCCCTATCCGGGGCCGGTGCCGCCGGACGACTTCCCGTGCAACACGCACGTGATCCCGTACCGGGGGCGGATCCTCGCCCTCCAGGAGAGCGGTCCGCTGCCGTACGAACTCGACGACGAGCTGGGCACCGTGGGGACGTACGACTTCCGGGGCACCCTGAAGGGCCCGCTCACCGCGCACACCAAGTTCGACGTGGAGGCCGGTGAGCTGCACGCCATCGCCTACTACCCGACCTGGGACCATGTGCGGCACCTGGTCGTGGACCCGGCGGGACGGGTGTCCCGTACCACCAGGATCCCGGTGGCGGACGCGCCGATGATCCATGACTTCGCCCTCACCGAGCACCACGTCGTTCTCCTCGACATGCCGGTCACCTTCGACCCGGCGGGCGCCGAGCGGGGCGACCTCGTCCCGTACGTCTGGAACGACAGGCATCCGGCGCGGGTCGGGGTGCTGCCACGGAAGGGCGGGGCGGTGCGCTGGTTCGAGGTCGACCCGGTCTACTACTCGCACACGCTGAACGCGTACGAGGAGGGCTCGCAGATCGTCGTCGACATGACGAACTTCGACGCGCCCTTCTTCGTCGCCGGGAAGGGCTCGGGCGGCCCCTACGGGGCGGGCACCCCGCGCCTCGACCGGTGGACGATCGACCTGCACCACGGCCGGGTGCGGACCCGGACCCTCGACGACCGCCCGCAGGAGTTCCCGCGCGTGAACGAGTCGTTGGTGTCGCGGCGGCACCGCTACGGATACGCGGCGGCGTCCGCGGAGATGGCGCTGGCCTATATGACGGTGGACGGCAACCCGCCCGACCGGGTGTTCAGCAACGCGCTGATCAAGCAGGACCTGCTGCGGGGAACGACCCAGGTGCACCGGCTGCCGCGCGGGGCGGCCGCGAGCGAGGCCGTGTTCGTGCCGCGCGAGCACAGTGCGGCCGAGGACGACGGATACGTGATCGCGTACGTCCACGATCCGGATCGGGGTGCGTCCGATCTGCTCATCCTCGCCGCGCAGGACTTCACCGGGGAGCCGGTCGCCCGTATCCATCTGCCGGGACGGGTGCCGCTCGGTTTCCACGGGAGCTGGATTCCCGACGCGTGAGGCGCCGAGGTGCGATGGTGGAGGGCATGCATGCCAAGGACATCCTCATCGACGGTTTCAGCCGCATCCGGGAAGAAGTCCATGCCGCCGTCGAGGGACTGACCCCCGACGACCTCAACCGTCGTCCGAGCCCCGACGCCAACTCCATCACATGGCTCGTCTGGCACCTCACCCGGATCCAGGACGACCACGTGGCCGACGCCTTCGGCCTCGACCAGGTCTGGCTCACCCAGGACTGGGAGAAGCGCTTCGGCCTCGACCTGCCGCCCCGCGACCACGGGTACGGCCACACCTCCGCGCAGGTCGCGAAGGTGCGCGTCGACTCCGCCGAGCTGCTGACCGGCTATTACGACGCCGTCCACGCGCAGAGTCTGGAGGCGCTGCGCGGGGTGACCGCGGCGGACCTGGAACGTGTCGTGGACACGAGCTGGGATCCGCCGGTCACCCTGGGCGTCCGGCTCGTCAGCGTCCTGGCCGACGATCTGGAGCACGTCGGACAGGCCGCCTATGTGCGGGGGCTGCGTCAGAGCGCGGCTTCGTAACCCGGCAGGACGACGTCCTCGATGAGGGCCTTGCGCTCGTCGAACGGGATGAACGCGCTCTTGACGGCGTTCACCGTGACCGTGCGCAGGTCCTCGACCGTCCAGCCCGCCTCCTCGACCAGCAGGGACATCTCGCGGGTCATCGTCGTACCGGACACCAGACGGTTGTCGGTGTTGAGGGTGACCCGGAAGCCGAGGTCCTTGAGCGCGGTGATCGGGTGCTCGGCGATCGATGTGGCGGCACCGGTCTGGAGGTTGGAGGTGGGGCACATCTCCAGGGCGATCCGGCGGTCGCGGACCCAGCCCGCGAGCCGGCCGAGCTTGCCGTCCACGATGTCCTCGGTGATCCGGACGCCGTGGCCGATGCGCTGGGCGCCGCAGACCTGGAGGGCCTGGTGGATGCTGGGCAGGCCGTGGGCCTCGCCGGCGTGGATGGTGAACGGGACGCTCTCGCGGCGCAGCTTCTCGAAGGCGGCGAGGTGGTCGGCGGGCGGGAAGCCGTCCTCGGCGCCGGCGATGTCGAAGCCGACGACACCCGCGTCACGGAAGGCGACGGCGAGGCCGGCGGCCTCCTCGACCCGGTCGAACATGCGCATGCCGCACAGCAGGGTGCCGACGCGGACGGGGGTGCCGGCGGCGGCCGCCTTGGCCATACCGGCGGCGAGCCCTTCCTGCACGGTCTCGACGACCTCGGCCATCGTCAGCCCGCCCTGCGTGTTCAGCTCGGGGGCGTAGCGCACCTCGCCGTACACGACACCGTCGGCGGCCAGGTCGAGGACGTACTCCTCGGCGACGCGCAGCAGGCCCTCACGGTTCTGCATCACGGCGAGGGTGTGCTCGAAGGTGGCTATGTAGCGGACCAGGTCGCCGGAGTTCGCGGCATCGTAGTACCAGGCGGCCAGCTCGTCCGGGTCGGTGCTGGGCAGGGTGTGACCGACCTCGGCCGCGAGCTCGATCACGGTGGCCGGGCGCAGGCCGCCGTCGAGGTGGTCGTGCAGGGACGCCTTGGGGAGGCGGCGGATCACATCGGCGTCTACGCGCGTAGCAGTCATGGCGGGGTCTTTCGTCGAGCGGGGCGGAACGGCGGGAGGAGGGTCAGACGGCGGGCTGGAGCAGGTCCCAGCGATTGCCGTACAGGTCCTGGAAGACGGCGACCGAGCCGTAGGGCTCGTGACGGGGTTCCTCCAGGAAGGTCACGCCCGCGGCGACCATGCGGGCGTGGTCGCGGGCGAAGTCGTCGGTGTGCAGGAAGAACCCGACGCGCCCGCCGGTCTGGTCACCGACGCGGGCGCGCTGCCCGTCGTCCTTGGCGCGGGCCAGTACGAGCCCGGTGCCCTGGTCGCCCGGCGTCACGACGACCCAGCGGGAGCCGTCGGGGCGCGGGGCGTCCTCGGCGAGCCGGAAGCCGAGGGCCTCGGTGTAGAAGCGGATCGCCTCGTCGTAGTCGTCGACGACGAGGGTGACCAGGGCGATGCGTCTCATCGGGGCCTTTCGGAGGGCTTGATTAGCGGGAGAGGTTATACGTAAAACGTCGCGGGCGCCAGTCACCTTCCGATTCGGGGCTCCACGGATACGGACCGTGCCCGGACCTAGGCCTCGCGCCCGAGCCGGAGCGGGCCCCGGGACCGACGCGAGGTCGGCCGCATGCCGACTACCGTCCCGTCTCATGAAGATCGACAAGCCCGTCCGGCACCCCGAGGAGCGGAAGCGGGACGTCCTGGCCCGCCTGGAGCAGGAGGCAGACATCTGGGTGGCCTCGGCGGACGCCGATGGGCTGCCCTGCATGGTTCCGCTCTGGTTCGTGTGGCACGCCGAGTCCGTGTGGCTGGCGACCCGGCTCACCAATCCGACCGGGCGGAACCTGCGGGACGGCCGCCGCGCGCGGCTGGCGTTCGCGGACACGCAGGACGTGGTGCTGATCGACGGTTCCATCGAGACGTACACGCTCCAGGAGGTGCCGGAGGCCGCGGCGGAGGCGTTCCTCGCGAAGCACGGTTGGGATCCGCGGGGGGACAGCCCGTCGTACGCCTTCTTCGAGGTGCGCCCCACTGCGGTGCAGGCGTGGCACGGGGTGCGTGAGCTGGCGGGGCGGCATGTCATGCGGGACGGGGAGTGGGTGGTCCAGGGGTGAGGCGCCTTCGGCTGACGGCTGGGCTTCATCCTGTTACCGCACGGGAGTTACCTGAGAGTAATCCCCGGTGGTTTGATGTGCGGCGCCACTCAGCCCCCTCCACCCTCAAGGGAGATCCAGTGACGCCTCTCACACCGCGCCGCACCCTGGGCGCGACCGTGCTCGCGCTCGCCCTCGCGGTCACCGCCGCGCCCACCGCCACGGCCGCCGAACAGGTGCCGTCCGTGCGGGTGTTGACGTACAACGCGTTTCTGTTCAGCAAGACCCTGTATCCGAACTGGGGCCAGGATCACCGAGCCGCGGAGATCGTGAAGGCGTCCTTCTTCCACGGGAACGACGTCGTGGTGCTGCAGGAGGCGTTCGACAACTCCTCGTCGAACGCGCTGAAGAGCGCCGCGGCGGGCGAGTATCCCTACCAGACACCGGTGGTGGGGCGGAGCAAGGACGGGTGGGACGCGACCGGTGGGGCCTACTCGGCGACGACGCCCGAGGACGGCGGGGTCACGGTGCTCAGCAAGTGGCCCGTGCTGCGCAAGGAGCAGTACGTCTACAAGGACGCGTGCGGCGCCGACTGGTGGTCCAACAAGGGGTTCGCGTACGTGGTGTTGAACGTGAACGGCACCAAGGTGCATGTCGTCGGCACGCACGCCCAGTCGACCGATCCCGGGTGCGCCGCGGGTGAGGCCGCCGCGATGCGCAGTCGGCAGTTCAAGGCGATCGACGCGTTCCTGGACGCCAAGAACATCCCGGCGAGCGAACAGGTCCTGGTCGCCGGGGACATGAACGTCGACTCGCGCACCGCCGAGTACGCCACGATGCTCGCCGACGCGGGGCTCGCCGGCGCCGACGCGCGGACCGGGCACCCGTACTCCTTCGACACCGCGGAGAACTCCATCGCCCGCGACCGCTACCCGGACGACCCGCGCGAGGACCTCGACCACGTCCTGCACCGCACGGGTCACGCCCGGCCGGCGGCGTGGCGGAACGAGGTCGTCAAGGAGGAGTCTGCTCCCTGGACGGTGTCCAGCTGGGGCACCGACTACACGTACACGAACCTGTCCGACCACTACCCCGTGATCGGGTACACGGACTGATCAACCCGCCTTCGGGTGCGACGAGTCGAGCCGGGCCAGTTCGTCGTCGGCGAGGCGGATACCGCCGGCCGCCACGTTCTCGACGAGGTGGCCGGGGTTGCCCGTGCCGGGGATGGCCAGCACGTGCGGGCCCTGGTGCAGTGTCCAGGCGATACGGATCTGCGCGGGGCTCGCGTCGTGCGCCTTCGCGATGGCGAGCACCTCGTCCTCGTGGTGCGTGGTCGCGCCGTGCTCGCCCGCCGTGCCGGCCACCGCGTAGAACGGGACGTACGCGATCCCCTGCTCCCCGCAGATACGGAGGAGTTCGTCGGGGTGATCCAGTGCGTACCGGTTCTGGACGCTCACCACCGGGGCGATGGCCTGGGCCTCGGCGAGGTGGCGGGGTTCCACGTTCGAGATGCCCAGATGCCGGATCAGCCCCGCCTCGCGCAGTTCGGCCAGCGCGCCGAAGTGCTCAGCGATCGAGTCCTGCCGCATCCGCCTCAGGTACACGACGTCCAGGTGGTCGCGGCCCAACTGCCGCAGGTTCTCCTCGACATGGCCGCGCAGGTCCTCGGGGCGGGCCGAGGCGCCCCACTCCCCCGAGTAGTCCCGGAAGGGTCCGACCTTGGTGACGACGACCAGGTCGTCCGGGTAGGGGGCCAGCGCCGTGTTGATCAGTTCGTTGGCGGAGCGCAGGGAGGAGAAGTAGAAGGCCGCCGTGTCGATGTGGTTGACGCCCAGTTCCCTCGCCTTGTGCAGCACGGCGATCGACGTCGCGCGGTCGCTCGGCTCGCCGTGGTGGAAGGCGGCGCTGCCCGTCAGACGCATCGCGCCGAGGCCGAGCCGGTTGACGGTCAGGTCGCCGAGTTTCCAGGTGCCCGCGGCGTCCGCGGTGATCGTTTCGGAGGTCATCGGCGGAGTGTCACACACGTTCGCCCCCGCAGGCGCGCCCTTCGCGAACGCATGGGTGGCTCAGGAGACGGTTCAGGAGACGGTTCAGGAGGCGATCCGCACCCCGTACGTCGGCCGGTCGCCCGCCAGCGCTCGGCCCGTGACCAGCTCGGACTCGATACGGACGAAGGCTTCCCTGGACGCCGGCATCCACGAGCGCGGGCCGACGCGGGACAGTCGTTCGCGCTCGGCCGGGTCCGTCACCACGGCGGCGTGGCCGGTGACGACGACGCTCCAGCCGGCCCGGGCGGTGGCGTCGACCTCGTCGGCCTCGAAGGCGACCACGGCGCCGTCGACGGCCCGCGCCAGTTCGGACGTGGCCGAGGTCCGCAGGAGCACGGCTCCGTCACCGTCGAGGGCGAAGTTCACGGGCAGGACGGCGGGAAGGGCCTGACGGGTGTGCACGATGCGCCCGATGGGCGCGGTCGCCAGCAGGCGGAGACACTCCTCGCGATCGAGTTCGCGGAATCCGTCGTTGGAGTACATGGTCGTCCTTCGCGAGGTGCCGGTGTCTACGGTCCATCCTCCTGGGGTCGCGCGGAGCAGGTCAGAGGCGACCGACCCTCATCACATGGACGGTGGTCCCGGGTTGCCGGGCCGCATGTCCGGATGCGGAGCGGAACCGCCGAGTGCGATCCGGGGCGGCGGAGGCCCGAGGGATGATGAGACCTTCGATCAGTCAGGGGACGGGGGCTTCGGGTGGCGTACGAGTTGCAGGCGGTGATCGCGGGAGACGAGCTGCTGCGTGCGGCGTCGCGGGACGTCCCCGGTGCGCACGTGGTGCCCCTGCTCCAGGGCCTGTCGCTGCTGCCGATGACCGACGAGGTCTTCGACGCCGTCACGGACGGCGGCGCCGTCGGCGCTCTCGGGTTCTGGAAACTGCCCGGAGGCTTCGAGCAGGTGCTCGCCCAGTGGTCCGCGGCCGGGCCCGTCGCCTATGTCGAGGCCGAGTATTTCGGGGGCGCCGGCGAACAGCGCGCCGCGGTATGGGCCGAGGGGGCCCTGGCCCTGGGGCCCCTGGAGGCGGCAACGCGCCACGGTTCTCGCACCGTCACGCCTGTCTCGCAGGCCCTTCGGCGGCTCGGCGCACGCAGCAGTCTCGGGGAGGACGAGTTCTCGGCCGTCGGGCTGGACCGCCACCGCGACACCGACGACTGGATCCCGTCGGGCATGGGGTGAGGCCGGGCCGGTCCGTCGGCCCGGCCTGTGGTTCAGGCCAGCGGCTTGTCCAGTACCGCCTTGCGGTGGCTGAACGTCTCGATCGAGTACCGCCCGTGGTAGCTGCCCATGCCGCTCTCCCCCACGCCGCCGAACGGCAGGTCGGAGACGGTGAGGTGGGCGAGCGGGAGGCCGTGGCCGAGCCCGCCGGAGGAGGTCTCGGCGGCGATCCGGTTGCGTGTGTCCTGCGACTCGGCGAAGACGTACAGGGCGAGCGGCTTGTCGCGGTCGTTGATGAAGTCGATGGCCTCGTCCAGGCCGGGCACGGTGACGATCGGCAGGATCGGACCGAAGATCTCCTCCTGCATGACGGGCGAGGCCGGGTCGACGTCGGCGAGGACGGTGGGCGCGATGTACTTGGTGGAGCGGTCGGTGTCACCGCCGACGACCACGCGCCCCGAGTCGAGCAGGCCGCTGAGCCGGTCGAAGTGGCGCTCATTGACGATCCGGCCGTACTCACCGGAGGCCGAGGCATCGCTGCCGTAGACGGCCTCGACCGCCTTCCGGAACAGGGGCTCCAGAGCCGCCGCGGTCTCCGGGTCGGTCAGGACGTAGTCGGGGGCCACGCAGGTCTGGCCCGCGTTGAGGAACTTGCCGCGGGCCAGCCGGTCGGCGACGACGGAGAGGTCGGCGTCGCGGTCGACGAACGCCGGGGACTTGCCGCCGAGTTCGAGGGTGACCGGGGTGAGGTGCTCGGCGGCGGCGCGCATGACGATACGGCCGACGGCGCCGTTGCCGGTGTAGAAGATGTGGTCGAAGCGCTCGGCGAGCAGGGCCGTGGTCTCCGGGATGCCGCCCTCGACGACGGCGAAGGCCTCGGTGTCGAGGAACTGCGGCAGCAGGCGGGCCAGGACGGCGGAGGTGGCCGGGGCCATCTCGCTCGGCTTGACCACGACCGCGTTGCCGGAGGCGAGGGCGCCGACGACGGGGGCGAGCAGAAGCTGGGCGGGGTAGTTCCAGGGGGCGATGACGAGGACGACGCCGAGCGGGTCGTACTGCGTCCAGGCCGTGGCGTCGGCGCCGAGGTGCGGCGGGACCGGGGCGGGCTCGGGGCGCAGCCAGTCGTCGAGGTGATCGAGGGTGTGGTCGATCTCGCGGATCACGAAGCCGATCTCGGTGCGGTGGGCCTCGGTGGCACTCTTGCCGAGGTCGGCGTGGAGAGCGGCGGCGAGGTCGGCGCCGTGCTCGGTGAGCATCTCGCGCAGGCGGCCCAGCTGGGCGGTGCGCCACTCGACGGGCTTGGTGCGGCCGGTGCGGAACGTGGCGCGCAGCCGGGCCACGATGTCGGCGGGCTGCTCGGGGGTGGGCTGGTTCACGGTGCCTCGCTGGTGCTGCGCGGGCCGCTGGGGACGGCCTCGAACGGTTGGATGTAAACGCCAACCAATACTGCACCGAAATACATTCCCTTACCACGTAAGTGACTTTGCGCTATGCCCCGCTCACACTCGGGTGGCCGAGTCCAGTGTGGCGGCGAGCCGGTCCAGCAGGCTGCGCAGGAGCTCGTCGTCGCTGTCGCCGAGCGCGGGCCAGTCATCGCGCACCGCACGGTCGACGCGGCGCCAGTACTCCTGGCCGCGCGGGGTGAGGTGGGCGAGGATGCGGCGGCGGTCGAGGGGGTCGACGCGGCGGTGGACGAGGTTCTGGTCGACGAGCTGGTCGACGAGCTTGGTCAGCGTGGGCGGCGGCAGGAACGCGGCCTCGGCTATCGCCGTCATGTGGTGCCCCTGTCCGTCGGAGAGCAGGGCGAGCACCCGCCAGGCGTCGAGCGAGCAGCCCTCCTCGTCCAGCGCGGCCTGGAGGCGGCGCGCGGCCAGTCGCTCGGCCCGCGTCAGGAGCTGCACCAGGTCGCGGGGCTGACGCGGGGATGAGGTGGGCATCGCGCTCCTAGGTCACGGGGTGCGTACATCGTATGAGACAGGCTGGAGTTCACCGGACGGACCCGAAATCATGACGTCATGTTCCGGCACGATTCCCCCGCAGCCGAGTGGTTCACGGCCGACGCCTCGGTGCTCGGCGTGGCCCTCGTGTTCCCCATGCAGGGGCCGGCCGGGATCTTCGGGCCCACCTGTGAGCTGTGCGCGCAGCTGGCGGCCGAGGAGGTCAACCGCGCGGGCGGGGTGCTGGGGCGTGAGCTGCGGCTGCTGCCGGTTGACGGCGGCGGTTCGCCGCGCGAGATCGCCGACCATGTCGAGGCGCTGGTGGACCTGGGTGTCGTACAGGGTGTCACGGGCTGGCACATCTCCTCGGTGCGGCAGGCGCTGGCGCCGAGGATCGCCCATCGGGTGCCCTACGTCTACACCGCCCTGTACGAGGGCGGCGAGCACACGGCGGGCGTGTTCCTGACGAGCGAGACGCCTCGCGATCAACTCAGGCCCGCGATGGGTCTGTTGGCCCATGAGCGCGGGGTGCGCCGCTGGTTCGTCGTCGGCAACGACTATGTCTGGCCCCGGCGCACGGCACGGGCGGCGCACGGGTACGCCCGGGAGTCCGGCGGAGCGGTCGACGGCGAGGTCTATCTCCCGCTCGGCACCCATGACTTCGAGCCGGTGCTGCGGCGGATCGAGCGCTCGGAGGCGGACGCGGTGCTGATGCTGCTGGTGGGCAGTGACGCCGTGCGCTTCAACCGGGCGTTCGCCGCCTACGGGTTGCCCGCGCGCTGCCTGCGGCTCAGCACGCTCATGGACGAGAACATGCTGATGGCGAGCGGCCCTTCGGCGACCGAGGACCTGTACAGCACGGCCGGGTTCTTCGCCTCGCTCGCCAACCAGGACACGCTGGACTTCCACGGCCAGTACGCCGACCGGTACGGGATCGAGGCGCCCGCGCTCGGCAGCCTCGGCGAATCCTGTTACGAGGGCGTGCTGTTGCTCGCCGCGCTGCTCAAGCGGGCCGGGACGCTGGACGTCGCGGCGATCGGGGCGGCGGCCGGGACGGTGTCGTACGAGGGTCCGCGCGGGCTGATGCATCTGCGGGGCCGGCATGTGCGGCAGCGGATCTACCTGGCGCGTGCCGACGGGCTGGACTTCGACGTCCTCACGGAGCTCGACCTTCACGGATCCCGCCCTTGACAGGCGCCCGGCGGCGCCAAGATACTTCCCACAGAAAGTAATTAGAATGCCTCGGGCGAATTGTGATTTCAGTTTCTGAATGCAGATCACATACCGTCAGGGGCGTTTTTTGTTGCCTCCGGGAAAGTCGAGCGAAACACCCTCGAAACAGGGGGACTTGAGTCTGTGGACCGCACTTCAGCAGGCAGTCACCCGAGGGGGTTGGTTTGTCCAGCGGTTCCAGCGCTTCCAGCAGTTCCCGTGTTCTGCGCCGGCGTTTCCTGGCCGGCGGCGCCGCGCTCACCGCGGTGGTGGCCCTCTCCGCGTGCGGCGCGAAGACCGACGCGGCCGGCTCGTCCGACAAGGCCGCGGACATCGACGTCAGCGGTGACACGGTCAAGGTCGGTCTGCTCAACTCGCTCTCGGGCACGATGGCGATCAGCGAGGTGACCGTACGCGACTCCCTGAAGCTCGCGATCGAGGAGATCAACGCCTCCGGCGGCGTCCTGGGCAAGAAGATCAAGCCGATCAGCGAGGACGGCGCCTCGGACTGGCCGACGTTCGCCGAGAAGTCGCAGAAGCTCATCAAGGAGGACGGGGTCGCGGCCACCTTCGGCTGCTGGACCTCGGCCAGCCGCAAGGCCGTCAAGCCGGTCTTCGAGAAGAACAAGTCGCTGCTGTTCTACCCCGTGCAGTACGAGGGCCTGGAGGAGTCGCCGTACATCTTCTACACCGGCGCGACCACCAACCAGCAGATCGTCCCGGGCCTCGACTACCTCAAGAGCAAGGGCCTGACCAAGCTCTATCTGGTCGGCAGCGACTACGTCTTCCCGCGCACCGCCAACAAGGAGATCAAGGCGTACGCCAAGGCCAACGGCATGACGATCCTCGGTGAGGACTACGCGCCGCTGGGCTCCACGGAGTTCTCCACGATCGCCAACAAGGTCAAGGCGTCGAAGGCGGACGCCGTCTTCAACACCCTCAACGGCGACTCCAACGTGGCCTTCTTCAAGGAGTACAAGTCCGCTGGGCTCACCGCCAAGACCATGCCGGTCGTCTCGGTGTCGATCGCCGAGGAAGAGGTCAAGTCGATCGGAACGCAGTACCTGGCGGGCCAGTTGACGGCCTGGAACTACTACCAGACCACCGCGGGCGCGGCGAACGAGAAGTTCGTGAAGGCGTACAAGGCCAAGTACGGCCAGGACAAGCCGACCAGTGACCCGATGGAGGCCGCGTACACCTCGGTCTACCTGTGGAAGGCGATGGTCGAGAAGGCGAAGTCCTTCGACCCGGAGAAGGTGAAGGCCGCCTCCGACGGCATCACCTTCGACGCCCCCGAGGGCACGGTCACCGTGGACGGCGCCTCGCAGCACGTCTACAAGACCGCCCGGATCGGCGAGATCGGCACCGACGGCCAGATCAAGGAAGTCTGGAACTCCGGCAAGCCCATCAAGCCGGACCCGTACCTCAAGGGCTACTCCTGGGCCTCCGGCCTGTCCTGACCGACCGTCACCGTCCGTGGGGTCCCGCCGAGGGGCCCCACGGCGTCCGTATCCGGGAGCCGCCGTATGACCGTGATCCTCGGTCAGACCTTCACCGGCATCAGCATCGGTGCCGTCCTGCTGCTCATCGCGCTCGGCCTCTCGCTCACCTTCGGCCAGATGAACGTCATCAACATGGCCCACGGCGAGTTCATCATGGCGGGCGCCTACACGACGTACGTCCTGCAGAAGTCCATTTCCAGCGCGGGAATTTCGCTGCTGGTCGCACTTCCCGTCGCTTTTCTCGTGTCGGGCGCGCTGGGCGCGTTGCTGGAATGGCTGTTGATACGGCGTTTGTATCTGCGGCCACTTGACACTCTTCTCGTCACCTGGGGTGTCTCGCTGATGCTCCAGCAACTCGCGCGTGACATTTTCGGCGCGCCTAATGTGCAGACCCGGGCGCCGGACTGGCTGACCGGCAACATCACGGTCATCGGCGGGGACGACCCGCTCACCTTCGCCAACAGCCGGCTGTTCATCCTGGGGTTGGCGGTAGCGGCCGTGGTCGCGCTGTCGCTGACGCTGCGGCTGACGCCGCTGGGCCGCCGGATCCGGGCCGTCGTGCAAAACCGTGACCTCGCCGAGGTGTCCGGCATCTCGACCTCGACCGTGGACCGTACCGCCTTCTTCCTCGGCTCCGGACTCGCGGGCGTCGCCGGGGTCGCGCTGACCCTGGTCGGTCCGATCGGGCCGACGATGGGCACCAACATCATCATCGACGCCTTCCTGGTGATCGTGGTCGGCGGCATCGGACAGCTCAAGGGCACGGTCATCGTGGCCTTCGTGCTGGGCGTGCTCCAGTCGGTCCTGGAGTACTCCACGACCGTCAGCGTCGCCAAGGTTCTGGTGCTCGTCGCGATCGTCGCGTTCCTCCAGTGGCGGCCCCAGGGGCTGTACACGCTGCGTACGAGGAGTCTCGTATGAACCTCCTGAAAGGGAACCCCGTGAAGGGCCGCTCGGCACGCGCGTGGGCGGGCTTCGCCGGCGGTGCCGTCCTCCTCTTCGCCGTCGCCCCGCTCGCGCTGTCGGACTTCCGGCTCGGGCTGCTCGCCAAGTACCTGTGCACGGCCATGGTCGCCGTCGGCATCTGTCTGGCCTGGGGCCGGGGCGGGCTGCTGACGCTCGGACAGGGCGTGTTCTTCGGCCTCGGCGGTTACGCCATGGCGATGCATCTGAAGATCGCCGACGCGGGCCCCGGCAACCTGCCCGACTTCATGCAGCTGTACGGCACGGCCACCGAACTCCCCTGGTGGTGGAAGCCGTTCGAGAACCCGCTGTTCGCGCTCGCCGCCACCGTGCTGCTGCCGATGGCCGTCGCCGCGCTGCTCGGCCTGTTCATCTTCCGGCGCCGGGTCAAGGGCGCGTACTTCGCGATCCTCAGCCAGGCCCTCGCCGCCGCCCTCGCCATCTGGCTGATCGGGCAGCAGGCGACGACCGGCGGCACCAACGGACTCACCGACATCCAGGGCTTCTTCGGCTACACCCTCGACGACCCGGTCAACCAGCGGATGGTGTACTTCGTCATCGCCGCCGCGCTGCTGCTGCTCATCGCCATCGCCCGGCAGCTCATCAACAGCCGGTACGGCGAACTCCTCGTCGCCGTACGGGACTCCGAGGAGCGGGTGCGCTTCCTCGGCTACGACCCGGCGAACGTCAAGCTCGTCGCGTATGTCGTGGCCGCCGGGATGGCGGGGCTCGCGGGCGCGCTGTTCGTGCCGGCGGTCGGGATCATCTCGCCCGCGCTGATCGGCATCGTGCCGTCCATCGAGTTCGTGATCGGCGCGGCGGTGGGCGGTCGGGCCAGTCTGGTCGGTGCCGTGCTCGGCGCGATCGCGGTCGCGTGGGCCAAGACCGCGCTGTCGGAGGAGTTCCCTGCCGCCTGGACCTACTTCCAGGGGCTGCTGTTCATCGTGGCGCTGGCCTTCCTGCCGGGTGGCCTCGCCTCGCTCGCGGCGGTCGTACGGCGGCGGCGCCGCAGGACCGTGGAGCCCAAGTCGGCCGTGATCCCGGTGGGAGAGGCAGCATGAGCGGACTGGAAATACGCGGGCTGCGGGTCTCCTTCGACGGTTTCACCGCCGTCGACGGCGTGGACCTCGACGTCGCCCCGGGCGATCTGCGGTTCCTCATCGGACCGAACGGTGCGGGCAAGACCACCCTCGTCGACGCCGTGACCGGTCTGGTGAAGGCAGAGGGCTCGGCACGGTTCGGCGGCGAGGAGCTGCTGGGGCGGGCCGTGCACCGGATCGCGCGGTCCGGGATCGGGCGGACCTTCCAGACCGCCACCGTCTTCGAGGAGTTGACGGTGCTGCAGAACCTGGACATCGCGGCGGGCGCCGGACGGAGCATGTGGACCATGCTGCGGCGCCGCAAGGACGTCCCGGAGTCCGTCGCGAAGGCGATGGAGACGGTCGGGCTCACCGACCTCGCCGACTCCCCCGCCGGGACCCTCGCGCACGGCCAGAAGCAGTGGCTGGAGATCGGCATGCTGCTCGTGCAGGACGTCCGGCTGCTGCTCCTCGACGAACCGGTGGCCGGCATGAGCCACGACGAACGGCAGGCGACCGGCGAGCTGCTGCAGCGCATCAGCGAGGAACGCACCGTCGTCGTCATCGAGCACGACATGGACTTCATGCGGTCCTTCGCGCGCAGCGTGAGCGTGCTGCACGCCGGCAAGGTGCTCAGCGAGGGCACGGTGGCCCAGGTGCAGGCCGACCCGAAGGTGCAGGAGGTGTATCTCGGGCACACGGCGACCGAGGACGCCGCCCCTGCCGTCGTACAGGAGGCGTGATGCTCCAGATCGAAGACGTCCGCGTCGGCTACGCCCGCAGCACGGTCCTGCACGGGGTGTCGGTCGAGGTGCCGAAGGACGGCGTGGCCGCGGTGCTCGGGCACAACGGGGCGGGCAAGAGCACGCTGCTGCGGGCCGCCGTGGGTCTGCTCACGCCGGGCAGCGGGACGATCCGGCTCGACGGCGAGGACATCACGCGCCGCAAGCCGCACGAGCGGGTCGCGCGCGGGATGGCGTACGTGCCGCAGGGGCAGCAGTCCTTCCCGCATCTGACCACCGCGGAGAACCTCCAGCTCGTCGCCGACGGCCGCAAGCGCGGCAGGGAGGCGGTGGCGGAGGCGCTGGATCTGTTCCCGGCCCTGCGGACGCTGTCCGGCCGGCGTGCGGGACTTCTCTCCGGCGGTCAGCGGCAGCAACTCGCCATCGCCCGCGCCCTGGTGACGGGGCCTCGGATCCTCCTGCTCGACGAGCCGACCGAGGGCATCCAGCCGTCGGTGGTGGCCGAGATCGAGGAGACCATCCTGGCGCTGGCCGCGCGGGGCGGTCTCTCGGTGCTGCTCGTCGAGCAGCATGTCGGCTTCGCGATGCGGGCGGCGCAGAAGTACTACGTCCTCGAGGCCGGGCGGGTCACGTCCTTCGGCGAGGGCGGCAAGGAGTCGGAGCTCGCGGTGCGGGAGGCGCTCAGCGTGTGAGACGGCGTTCGAGGTAGCCGCGCTCGGCCGGGTTCCGGCTCAGCGCGATGGCCGCCTCGTACGCCCGCTCCGCCTCGGTGTCCCGGCCGAGGCGGCGCAGCAGGTCGGCCCGGACCGCGTGGAAGACGTGATAGCTGTCGAGATCGAGGGCGTCCACGAGGGCGAGGGCCGGTCCCGGGCCCTGCACCTCGGCCACGGCGACCGCGCGGTTCAGGGCCACCACGGGACCGGGCGCCAGAGCCATCAGGTGGTCGTACAGCCGGAGGACCTGCGTCCAGTCCGTCGGCGGTCCGTCGCTGTGGACGGCCTGGATGGCGGCCTGGATCTGATACGGCCCCGGTCGGTTCCGGCGCAGACACCGTCGTACGAGATCCTGCCCCTCCGCGACCAGTTCGCGGTCCCAGCGGTCGCGGTCCTGCTCGGGCAGCGGGACGAGGACACCGTCGGCGTCCTCCCGGGCGGCCCTGCGGGACTCGGAGAGCAGCATCAGCGCGAGCAGGCCGGTGGCCTCGGGTTCGTCCGGCATGAGCTCGGTGAGCAGGCGGCCGAGGCGGACAGCCTCCGCGCACAGGCCGGGCGTGCCCTCGTTGAAGATCAGGTAGATGACGGCGAGGACCCCGCGCAGCCGGTCCGGGAGGTCGGCGTCGCGGGGCACGCGGTACGGGATGCGCGCGTCGCGGATCTTCGCCTTGGCGCGGACCAGGCGCTGGGCCATGGTCGGCTCGGGGACCAGGAAGGCGCGGGCGATCTGGGGTGTGGTGAGGCCGCCGAGGAGCCGCAGGGTGAGGGCGACCTGGGCCTGGGGCGCGAGCGCGGGGTGGCAGCAGGTGAAGATCAGGCGGAGCCGTTCGTCGCGCACGGGGCCCTCCTCGGGCGGTGCGTCGGGGGCGCGGAGCAGGGCCGCCTCGGCATGTCTCGCGTCGCGTCCGGCCTCGCGGCGCAGCCGGTCGATCGCCCGGTTGCGGGCCGTGGTGATGATCCAGCCCGCCGGGCTCGGTGGCAGGCCCGTCTCCGGCCAGCGCTGCACCGCCGTGGTGAAGGCGTCCTGCACCGCTTCCTCGGCGAGCTCGATGTCGCCGAGGTGGCGGACGAGGACGGCGACGGCGCGGCCGTACTCCGCGCGGAAGACGGCCTCGACGTCGACGGGCGCAGGCATCAGTCCTCGGTCTGGTGCATGAAGGGGCGCACCTCGATGGGCAGGGTCGTCGCCCAGGTCGCCTTCCTGCCCCACTCCAGGGCCGCGTCCAGGTCGGGAGCCTTGATCAGGCAGATGCCGCCCAGATACTCCTTGCCCTCCGCGTACGGTCCGTCGGTGATCAGCACGTCCCCGCCCTTGGGGCGCAGCACGGTGGCCGTCTCGGGGCCGTGCAGTCCGCCGGCGAAGACCCAGGCCCCCGCCGCACGGAGTTCCTCGTGGAAGGTGCCGAGATTGCGGACGATCTCCGCCATCGCCTCGGGCCCGGGCGGTGTCCCGTCGGTCGGGGTGATCACACTGAGCAGGTAGTACTGCATGACGTCCTCCTTGGCGCCGTGTCCTTCTCTCAGCTCCTACACGAACGGCACACCCCCGGATCGACACCGCGCACGACGACATCGGGAGAATCTTTTCCATGACCATCGCACCGCACCCGCTCGTCGTCCGCACCCAGGAGCTCGCCGTCCGTCTCCTCGCCCCGCAGGCGGCCCAGGTCGACCGGGCAGAGGTGCCCGCAAGCCATGTCGAGGCGATCAGGAAGTCGGGGCTGCTCGGGGTGAGCGCACCGCAGGAGTACGGCGGAGCGGGCGCCCCCGACTCGGTGGCGCGGGAGATCCAGGAGATCCTCGCCGGGGCGTGCTGCTCGACCTGGTTCGTGCAGACCCAGCACCACACTCCGGTGCGGATGCTGGCGAAGTCCGAACTCCCGGTGCGGGAGCGCCTGTTGGGACCGCTGGCCGCCGGCGGGCTGCTGGCCGGGATCGCGTACGCGCATGTCCGCGCCTTCCCTCGCGTCCCGGTCCGGGCCACGGCCGAGCGGGGCGGCTGGCGGTTCGACGGGACCGTGCCCTGGTACACGGGCTGGGGCCTGAACGACGTCATGCTGCTCGCGGGCGTGACCGGCTCCGACGAGATCGTCTTCGCCTTCGCCGACGCCCGCGAACAGCCGGGGATGCGCGCCTCGGAGCCGATGCGGCTGGCCGCGCTCACGGCCGCCCGTACGGTCTCCCTGGACCTGGACGGCCTGTGGCTGCCGGAGGAGAGCGTGGTGCTGTGCACTCCGCAGGAGAAATTCGCCCTCCTGGACATCCCACGGAGCACGAACACCTCCCCGGCCGTCTTCGGGGTGGCGTACGCCGCGCTGCGCGTGCTGGAGTCCGGCGGCGGGGCGGGGACGGCTCAGGAGCTGCGCGGCCAGGTCGACGAGGTGCGGCGGCGGGCGTACGAACTGGCCGATCACCCCGTCGCGCACGAGCACGTCGAGGAACGGCTCGCGCTCAAGACCCGCTCGTACGACCTGATGCGCGCGGCCACGACGGCGGCGGTCGTGGCCGGGGGCGGCCGCACCATGGACGTACGCCATCCCGCGCAACGGCTGTTCCGGGAGGGGATGTTCCTGCTGGTCCAGGGGCAGACGTCGGTGGTGCGGCGGGCGCATCTGGGCGCGCTCGGCTCCGACTAGCTCGCGAACGGCACCTGCGCCGAAGGGGCTTCCTCCGTCGCGAACGGGTGCCGCCACAGGCCCTCCGCGGCGAGCCTCGGGAGCACGCCCTCGCCGAACCAGTACGCCTCCTCCAGGTGCGGATAACCGGAGAGGACGAACTCCTCGATGCCGAGGGCGTGGTACTCCTTGATCCGCTCGGCCACCTCGTCGTGGCTGCCGACCAGGGCGGTGCCCGCGCCGCCGCGGACCAGGCCGATGCCGGCCCAGAGGTTGGGGTGGATCTCCAGGGTGTCGCGGCTGCCGCCGCTGTGCAGGGCGAGCATCCGCTGCTGTCCCTCGGACTCGCTGCGGGCGAGCCCGGCCTGCACCGACTTGACGGTCTCCGGGTCGAAGACCTCCAGGAGCCGGTTCGCTTCCGCCCACGCCTGCTCGGAGGTGTCGCGGGTGATGACGTGCAGGCGGATGCCGAAGCGGAGGGTGCGGCCGTGCCGGGCGGCCAGGCCCCGGATCCAGGCGATCTTCTCGGCGACAGCGGCCGGCGGCTCACCCCAGGTGAGGTACACGTCGACGTACTTCGCCGCGACCTCGCCGGCGATCGGCGACGAACCACCGAAGTACACCTCGGGTACCGGGTCGGGCACCCGGGCCAGCCTGGCGTCCTCGACCTGAAGGTGTTCGCCCTTCAGATCGACCGCCTTGCCCTCCCACAACCCCCGTACGACGTCCAGGAATTCGCCGGTACGACGGTAGCGGTCGTCCTTGTCGAGGAAATCGCCGTAGGCCCGCTGCTCATGGCTCTCGCCGCCCGTGACGACGTTGAGGAGCAGGCGTCCGCCGGTCTGCCGCTGGAAAGTGGACGCCATCTGCGCGGCGAGGGTCGGTGAGACGAAGCCGGGGCGGAAGGCGACCAGGAACTTCAGGCGCTCGGTGTTCTGGCTGACCATCGCGGTGGTCAGCCACGCGTCCTCGCACCAGGCACCGGTCGGGGTGAGCGCGCCGACGAAACCGAGGTCCTCGGCGGCGCGGGCGATCTGGCTCAGATAGGCGACCGTCGGCGGCCGGTCCCGTCCGGAGGCGGTGGCGGGGGTGCCGTGGCCGCCGCCGACGACGTGGCGGCTGTCGCCGTTGGTGGGCAGGAACCAGTGGAAGGTGAGGGACACGTGGGGGTCTCCGATCGGGGTCTTCGTGGTCAGAGCAGACCGTGGCGCGGTGGCCTGCCCGACCCGCTGGAAGATCCGGCACATCGGCCGGTATGTGCTGGGCGGCACCACGTGGAGCGGGACTTCTCGCGGGTGTTGGCGGCGGCCGTCCTCAGGGCGCCGCCCGCGATGCCCAGGCAGAAGTTGACGAAGACCAGCTGGATGGCGGGGACGTTGAGGCCGAAGCCCCAGTCGGTGCGCTGTTCGATCTTGCCGGCGACGAGGCCACCGCTGACGTCGGGGACCCGGTAGGCGAATTTCACGGGCTCTGCTTTGACGGGCTCTGCGGGCACGCGGAACTCCTGTTGCGGAATGTTTCCGGGCACGCCGAATTCAGGAGATGCGCGAGCGCGGTCAACGCGGTGAATTCAGGCGGGAAAGAAGGAGAGAAGGCGGCGGAACCTGAGAGATGATCAGGCCGCGGGGCAACAGGAGGCGCTGGAGACGCGTGCGAGGTCGACATGGCGTCGCCGCGTGAGGTCCAGTCGCATCTTCATGCCGTCGATCGTCGCAGCCCCCGGCGAGCAGCGTCAAGGAGAACCCGGCCGGTCTCGTATCCCGGACCATTGAATTTCACGAACGTGTGACAGGGAAACCCTTCAACAGCCCGGGAAACCGCCCGCATTCTGCAGGGCGTGCGTACCGAACAACTGGAATACATCGCGGCCGTGACCCGGCTCGGTTCGCTGCGCCGGGCCGCCGAGGAACTGCGCCTTTCCCAGCCCGCGTTGAGCGAGACGGTGCGGAATCTGGAGCGCGAGCTGGGCGTGGATCTCCTGGAGCGCAAACGCTCGGGCGCGACGATGAGCACGGAGGGCCGGGAGCTGCTGCCGCACATCATCAATGTGCTGGACGCGGTGGACCGGCTCAGGTCCGCCGCGGGCGAGCAGTACCGCATCAGCAGGATGGTGCGGGTGGGCACGGTGAACGCGGCGACCGTGCCGCTGCTGATCCCGGCGGTGCGGGAGTTCCGTGCCACGCATCCGGTCACCCAGGTCGAGGTGGTCGGCGCCCGGCAGACCGACATCCACCGCGCGCTGTCGGAGGGCGGTTTCGACCTCGGCCTCGTCAACCATCCGGAGGGCGACGACGTGCCGGCCGGGCTTGAGGGCACGGAGCTGCTGTGCGGCCGCCCGGTGGTGTGTCTGCGGCCGGACAGCCCGCCGGCCGCACGAACCGCCCTGTCGGTGACCGACCTGCTGGAGGCGCCGCTCATCGCGACGCGCTCGGGCTATGTCATGCACCGTTACGTGCACCGGCTCCTGGACGGCCGGGCGCCCTCGTTCTCGTACTCCACCGACGGCGCCGAGATGGGCAAGCTGATGATGGCGGAGGGGCTCGGGGTGACGGTGCTGCCCGACTTCAGCGTGATCGACGATCCGCTGGTGCGGTGCGGGATGATCACCCATCGCCCGATCGCCGGGGACTCGACCCGGGTCCTGCTGATGCTCCAGCGCCGCCGGGCCGATCCCGTACCGCGGGCGGTCCAGGATCTGCACGATGTGTTCGTGGCGCGGGCGCGAGTGCTGAGCTGAACGCTCAGGACTCGTCCTGCGACTCCACGACGACCAGGAACGCGTCCTGCTTCAGGTCCATCACGACCGTCGCCGGCTCACCCTCCTCACGTAGCTCGGCCGCGTACTCCTCCGCCGGCCACGATCCGCGCGGAGCTCCCGCCGGGAACCGCTCCAACACCTTCGCGCCCATAGCGGCAGACACCTCCAGCATCGACCTTCGAATCGGGACTACGACCTCTCGTCGTAGCACTTCGCCTGCCCGCAACCGGCTCCTCCATGTCCGGCCGGACCGAACCCGTCGGCGTCCGCACGGAACAAGCGGAGGAAGGAGTCACTGCATCCGGGACGGCTCCGCCCGTGGAAGTGATCACAGGGGGACGTCGACACGGAGGACCGAGAACGGATGAACGCCGAGGAAACCGGACCCGGGCCGCGCTGTCTGGTGACCGGCGCCACGGGATACATCGGAGGCAGACTCGTCCCCGAGCTGCTGGCCGCGGGGTACCGGGTGCGCTGTCTCGCCCGGTCCCCCGGCAGGCTGCGGGACCACCCCTGGCCTGGGCCGTGCGCGGCCGCCTGGACCGGCTGGTGGGCGGCGTCGGACTGCGCCGTGGCCGCCGTGACGCGGCCCGGCTGCGGACCGGTGACTCGCTGGACTTCTGGCGGGTGGAGGAGATCGAGCCGGGGCGTCTGCTGCGGCTGCGGGCGGAGATGCGGCTGCCGGGCCTCGCCTGGCTGGAGATGTACGCCGAGACCGACGAGGACGACCGAACCCGCTATCGCCAGCGAGCCCTGTTCCATCCGCACGGCCTGCTCGGCCACGTCTACTGGTGGAGCGTGTCCCCCTTCCACGCCGTGGTGTTCGGCGGGATGGCCCGCAACATCGCACGGACCGCGGCCCACCCTTCCCCCACCGGCTGACCCCCGCCCCGCCCCTCCCCCGGAGCCCGCACCATGACCGTCTCCCTCGTCCTGTTCACCTCCGACCTGCGCCTCCACGACCACCCGCCGCTGCGGGCCGCGAACGACGCCGCCCAGGTGATCCCCCTCTTCGTACGCGACCGAGGAGTCACCGACGCCGGGTTCGCCGCACCGAACCGGCTGGCCTTCCTGGCCGACTGTCTGCGGGACCTCGACGCGGGACTGCACGAGCGGGGCGGCCGTCTGGTGGTCCGCTCAGGTGATGTCGTGGCGGAGGTCTGCAAGGTGGCCGCCGAGACGGACGCCGACGAGGTGCACATGGCGGCGGACGTCAGTGCCTACGCGCACCGGCGCGAACGGCGGCTGCGACGTGCGCTGGAGGCGGAGGGCCGTCGGCTCCATGTCCACGACACGGTCACCTCGGCGGTCCCGCCGGGCACGGTGGCCCCCGTCTCCTCGGACCACTTCGCCGTGTTCACCCCGTACTTCCGGCACTGGAGCGGCGTCCCCCTGCGCGAGCCCGTCGCGGCCCCGCGGGCGGTACGGGTCCCGGACGGCGTCGGCTCGGAGCCCCTGCCCGGCCGCGGCGGGATGCCGGGGCTCTCGCAGGGCCTGGCGCCCGGCGGGGAAGCGGCGGGGCGGGCCCGGCTGGCGTCCTGGCTGCGCGACGGCCTCACCTCCTACGAGGAGCGCCACGACGACCTGGCCGGCGATGCCACCTCGCGCTTCTCCCCGCACCTCCACTTCGGCACCCTCTCCCCGGTCGAACTGGTCCACCGGGCGCGCAAGGCGGGAGGCCCGGGCGCCGAGGCCTTCGTACGACAGCTCGCCTGGCGCGACTTCCACCGCCAGGTCCTCGCGGCGCGCCCCGCCGCCGCCAGTGCCGACTACCGCACGAAACACGACCGTTGGCGGTCCGAGGAATCCGCGCGGGCGGACATCGAGGCATGGAAGGAGGGGCGCACCGGCTTCCCGGTGGTCGACGCGGCGATGCGCCAACTGCGCCACGAGGGCTGGATGCACAACCGCGGCCGGCTGCTCACCGCGAGTTTCCTGACCAAGACGCTGTACGTCGACTGGCGTGTCGGCGCCCGGCACTTCCTGGAGCTCCTGGTCGACGGCGACCTCGCCGACAACCAGCTCAACTGGCAGTGGATGGCGGGCACCGGCACCGACTCCCGCCCCAACCGGGTGCTCAACCCGGTCACCCAGGCCAAGCGGTACGACCCGGACGGCGCCTACGTCCGGCGCTGGGTGCCCGAACTGGCGGGCCTCGACGCCCGTTCGGTGCACGAGCCGTGGAAGCTGCGCGGGCTGGACCGTGCCGCCATCGACGACTACCCGGACCCGATCGTCGAACTGTCCGACGGCCTGGCCCGGTTCAAGCGGGCGCGGGGACTCGACTGACGCGGCCCGCCCCGCCGACGACGGAGACCGGCCCGCGGCGTCAATGCCGGTCGTCCGGGCCCGAGACCGCGCCGGCCAGGGTTCCGACCGCGTCCTTGAGGGTCGCTGGCCGCAGCAGGTCGCGGGTCGCGCGGCCGGACCAGCCCGGGCCGCCCAGCACGACCACGGGCCGACTGCGGGCGCCCCTGATGCCCCAGGAGGTGTCGGCGACATGCCGGGCCAGAGACGGGCTCGCGGTGGAGCGGGCCTGCGCCCACAGGAACACCGCCACGGGCCCCAGCCGCCGCACCGCCGCGGCAAGGGCCTCGCCGGGCACCGCCGCACCGAACATCCTGGTGGGCAGGCCGAGTTCACCCAGTGCGGCGTTGAGCGCCTCGATCGGCAGGGTGTGCTGTTCACCGGGCACACAGGCCAGCAGGACGGGGCCGGCGGCCGGGCTCGCGCCCTGCCGTGCGGCGGACGGTGTGCACCGGCGCAGGACGGTCGACACGTACCAGGACAGCAGATGCTCGACCTCCACGTAACGGTCGCCGGAGGACGCCCACTTGCGCCCCACCGCGTGCAGCGTGGGCACCATCACCTCCTGCCAGGCGACGGTCACTCCGTACCGTTCCACGGCGGTTTCGAGCTGCCGCTCGACCTCGGATGCGTCGAGCCGTACGGCGGCCCGTGCGAGGCCCCGGCACTCCTGGCGCACGTCGCCGAGCGGGAGGGTGCCCGCGGCGCGCGAACGCGCACGGGGCTGCCGGGGTTCGTCGACTTCGGGCGGCGCGGAGTCCGTCGCCCGCTTGGCGAGGCGCGCCGCCTCGGCCGGCGGCACCCCCGACGCGGTCAGCCGGCACATCCGCTCCAGTACTTCCACGTCCCCGGAGCTCCAGCGGCGGTGGCGTCCGTCGGCCCGCACGGCGGGTCCGATGCCGTACCGGCGGTCCCAGGAACGCAGCGTGGTGGGCGAGACCCCGAGGCGCCGGGCCAGCGCACCGGTCGTCAGGGCCGCGTCGGCGGTCTCCGAGGCGCGGTCCGGTGGGTCCTGCGGCGCCGGTTCGACCGGCGGCTCAGTCATGGGGCGACTATACGACGCAGAATCGATGCGAGTTGCCGGCCGGGCTCGGCCACTCCCACGATGGGGCGACCGGACGACATCCCGACCGGAGGAGCGGTCGCCATGAGCCAGCAGCACCACGTCACGCTCGCGTCCGCCGCCGTATCCCCTTGGGCACCGGCGGAGGAGTCGTACGCCGACGAGGAGCTCGCCCGGGGCCTGGTGGCCGGTGACGAGGCATGCCTGGAAGCGGCCTACCACCGCTGGTCGACGCTGGTGCGCACCCTCGCCTGGCGTTCCCTGGGCGACCGCGGCGAGGCCGAGGACGTGACCCAGCAGGTGTTCCTCGGGGTATGGCGGGGCCGCGCCGGGTTCCGTCCCGAGCGGGGCACGATCGGCGGGTGGATCGTCGGCATCACCAGGCGGAAGATCGCCGACGCGCTCACCGCCCGGACCCGCCGCGCCGACCTCCTCGCCGCCGCCGGTTCCTCCCTGGCGCTCGCCGATCCCGCCGCAGGACATCCCGAGTCGACCCTGGGCCGGGTCATCGTCCGGCAGGAGCTGGCGAAGCTGCCGTCGGCCCAGCAGAAGGTCCTGAAGCTGGCCTTCTACGCCGACCTGACCCAGCCCCAGATCGCGGCGTGCACGGGCTGGCCGCTGGGCACGGTCAAGAGCCACGCGCGGCGCGGACTCCACCGGCTGCACCTCCGCCTGCGCGAGGAGGGGTTCGGCTGACGAAGCAGCACGACCGCCTCCGGGGCGAGTCGGTGCTCCCCGGAGGCCATCCGACCTCTACACATAAGGGAAAAATAAGAGCAGAATGTATCTACGCGGCGCTTACCGCATACCGCACAAGACGCGGTCTGGCCTGCGAGTCAAAGGAGACGAGTCATGGCCAACGTCTCGCCCACCAGAGGTGACATGACCAGCCACCCTGATGTTTCCGAAATGCGGGCACGGTACGCCCGTATGCTCGGCGGTCGCGATGTGGCGCTCGTGGACGGACCGGTGTTCCTGCTCGGTCTGTACTGCGCCGTATCCCCCTGGATACTCCACTACACGACGAGCCAGCCCGCCCTGGTGCCCCACAACCTGATCGTGGGCATCGCGATCGGCCTGCTGGCCCTCGGATTCACCCAGACCCCGGAGCGCATGTACGGCCTGAGCTGGGCCTTCTGCGCGGTCGGCGTGTGGATGATCGTGTCGCCGTGGATCGTCGGCGACAGCCCGGACGCCGGTGTCGTCCTGAACAACGTCATCATCGGCGCCCTGGCGGTGATCCTGGGGCTGATGTGCACCGGTACGGCGGCGAAGAGCGCCCCCAGGCCGTAGGAACACCCGGAGAGGAAGACATCCCGGCCGGTCCGCACCCCGCGGACCGGCCGCCCTCAGTGACCTCGACGTCACGAAAACGAGTGTCCAGAGACACGCGCCGGCTGCCACGCTCCCTCCATGGATCACTCCGAGGTGCTGCTCATCGGCGGCCGTGCCGGTGTCGGCAAGACGAGCGTGGGGTGGGAGGTCTCGGCGCGGCTGCGGGCCGCGCAGGTCGCCCATGCGGTGATCGACGGCGACTTCATGGGGCAGGTGCACCCCGCGCCCGAGGGGGACCCGCATCGGGCGGTGATCGGCGAGCGCAACCTGGCCGCCGTGTGGGGCAATTACGCCGAGCTCGGCTACCGACGGCTCGTGTACGTGAACACGGTGAGCGTCCTGGACGAGGCGACGGGAATGTTCCGGCGGGTGATGGGCGACTCCGTGCGGATCGTACGGGTCCTGCTCACCGCGACCGACGAGACGACCGAACGTCGGCTGAGCGGGCGGGAGTTGGGGTCCGAGCTGGCGGCGGAGCTGCGGAACAGCGCACGTAAGGCACGGATGCTGGACGAACGTGCGCCCGTCGGCACCTTACGGGTGGTGACCGACGGGCGCACGGTGATCGGCGTCGCGGCCGAAGTCGTTGCCGCGACCGGTTGGATTCCGGCGAGCGTCAGCTGACGTTCAGTGCCGTGCCGTCGATGACGAACGACGTCTGGAGCGTGGCGTCGTAAGCGATGCTGGTCGCGGTCTCGGCGGTGTCGACGTGCAGATGGAAGCCGAGGGTGGCGGAGGTGCAGGCCGACGGGATGGTCACCGACCGGGACAGGGTGTCGGTGTGCGCGGAGCCGTAGCCGACGAGCCAGGCGCGGTAGGAGCCGGTGCGGGCGGACTGGCTGCTGGAGTTGGTGATCACTCCGCTGGTCGTGGCCCAGGGGGAACTGCCCGACTCGAAACCGTTGTCGCCCAGGAGCTGGGCGGCGGTGCCTGTGCCGCCGCCACCCCCGCCACCACCGTCGTCGCCGCTGCCTCCGGAGAGCCATCCGCTGGCGTTCAGGGTGAGGGCAGCGTCTTCAGGCTGTAGTCACCGGTCTTCTGCAGCGCCACGCCCCACGAGGAGATGGCCCCCGTCCAGTCCGTCTCGCCGGCGGGCGAGGCGTCCTCGCCCAGCGGGGGCGGGCCGGCTGGTGGAGATGATCCAGTCGGCGTTCCCGGCCGTCTCGGCATGGACGTTGTCGAACAGGAATGGAGGAGCTGAGCAGGCATCACTTCGGGCAACGGACGGAGCTCGACCTCGCGTTGACCCGTCGTTGAAGTCGCACGGAGTGTGCGGGCCCTTCGGGGGCATCCGCACTACTGCGGGGGTCTTGAGAAGAGGGGCTGAGATGGAGATCTCGGGCATCATCAGTGCCATCGTGATCGGCATCGTGATCGGTGTGCTCGGCCGGCTCGTGGTACCGGGCCGTCAGCGCATCGGAATTCTGCTGACCATCGTCGTCGGCATCGTGGCGGCGCTGCTCGGCTCGGCGATCGCCGCGGGCTTCGACGTGGCGGACACCAACGGTGTCGACTGGGTCGAGTGGCTCATCCAGATCGGCCTCGCCGCGCTCGGCGTCGCCGCTCTGGACCGGTCGAGGGGATCGCGGGCCCGCCGCTGAGGGGCGCCACCGGTACGACGTGGTTCCCGTCGAGGGAGTGGTCGGGCGGCCACCGTCTTCGCGGCTCACCGCCCGACCCGGACCCCGCCGGGTTCCCGGACGACATCTTCAACGCGCCGGGTCGCACCCCACGACTGCCCGTCTCGGCCACGCCCGCGCTCAGACCTGCGCCGCACGCAGCGCGGCGAGTCCCTCATGGCTCGACGCGTACACCGGCGTCCAGCCCAGCTCGCGCTCGGCCTTGGCGATGGAGACCCGCAGCGACGACGCCACCATCACCTGCGCGTACGACATCGGCCGCATCATCCACAGCGGTACGGTCATCGGCTTCGGCAGCCCGAACTCCTCGGCCACGCGCACGACATGGGCCCGGAACCCCATGGGGGTGCGGTCCGCGATGTTGTACGCCTGCCCCGGGCGACCGTGTTCGACGGCGGCGGCCATCGCGCGCCCCGCGTCGCTGAGCTCGATCCACGGCAGGACCCGGCCGCGGTCCGCGGGGAGGGGCAGCCCACGCTTGCGGAGCATGGGCAGCAGGTTCTCGGTGCCGCCGGGGCCGTAGAAGGCGCCGTAGCGCAGGGCGACGCCCTCCAGCCCGGCGGCCTCGAAGGTCAGCTGCTCCTTGGTCCGCATGCCGGCCAGGTGCCGTTCCAGCTCCGGGTCGTCGCCCCGCGGGCCGAAGGTGTCGTCCTCGGTGACCTCCCGGTCGCCGTGGTCGCCGTAGCCGTAGCCGAAGACCATCGACTCGGAGACGAAGCGGCGGGCGCCGGTGGCCCGGGCGGCCTCGATCAGGTGGGCGGTGCCCTCGATGCGCAGCGCGTCGGTGGCATACATGTCGCGGTGGCGCGTGGGGGCCTTGCGCAGGGCGGTCGCGGCGTGGATCACCGTGTCGAAGTGGTGGCCGTCGACGGCCCGCAACAGGGCGTCGCGGTCCATGAGGTCGGCCCGGATGCCGTTGTCCCGGCCGCGGCCGAGCGCGGTCACCTTGTGGCCGGCCTCGGTGAGGGCCCGGGTGATGTGGCGGCCGAGGACTCCGGTGGCGCCGGCGAGGAGGATGCTCTGGTTCGTCGTCATGTCATTGCGACGGACCGGGCGACCGAGGATGTGACATCCCCCGAGAACACGACCTGGGTCACGGTGTGTACAGGTACGGCGTCGTCGTGGTCAGCGGCTCGAAGCCGAGACGCTCCAGGATGGGGCGGCTGGTGGGCAGAGCGTCGACCTGGAGGTAGCGGTAGCCGCGCTCGAGGGCCTCGCGGGCCCTGAGGGCGACCAGGGCACGGTAGATGCCGCGGCCGCGCCAGGCCTCGACGGTGCCGCCGCCCCACAGACCGGCGAACCGGGTGCCGGGCACCAGCTCCATCCGGGCCGCGCTGACGGGGGTGTCCCCGGCCAGGGCGACGACGGCGACCACGGTGTCCGGGTCGGCGGTGAGCTGGGCGAGCAGCTGGTGGCGCAGCCGGGTGCTGTCGGTGCCGAAGGCCGCCTCGTGCACGTCCGCCACGAGGTCGACGCCCGCCCGGTCGGTGACCGGCAGGACGCGGATGCCCTCGGGCGGTCCGGCATCGAGGGTCAGATCGGCGACCTCGCCGATCATCAGGGTCTCCTCGGGCTGTGCGGTGAACCCGGCCGTCCTGAGCCGCTGTCCGAGGTCCACCGGCAGGTCGTGCCCGTACAGCTTCCACTCGAACTCGCGGCCGAGCCCGGAGTAGTACGCGATCTGCTCGGCGATCGCCGCGTCGGCGTCGCCGTCGTCCAGGTCGGACCAGACCACGCCGTTCCAGCCCTGCTCGGAGGAGAGCTGGCGGACCACCTTGCCGACCCGCTCGATCCGGGACTCGGGGCTGTCCGGCTGAGCGCCTTCGCGCATGTCCCGGTCGTACAGGGCGAGTACCGCGGCATGATCCATGAGCTCACTCCAGCACCAGGAGCAGCGTGAGGCAACACCTTTCCGAGCCGTGGTCCACCTGTCGTGCCGCTTCTTCCCGGCCGGCCGGGGACGGACATAGGGTGCGGGGTCGAAGATCACGCCGCGAGGGAGGGCCGTAGGCCATGGTCGTGAAGGACAGCGAGCTGCCGTATCTGCGGCGTTGTGTGGAGCTGGCCGCCGAGGCCCTGGAGGCGGGGGACGAGCCGTTCGGTTCGGTGCTGGTGGGGGCGGGCGGCGAGGTGCTCGCCGAGGACCACAACCGGGTGGCCTCCGGGGACCGCACCCGTCATCCCGAGTTCGAGCTGGCGCGCTGGTCGGCGGCGCACCTGACGCCCGGGGAGCGGGCGGCGGCGACCGTCTACACCTCCGGTGAGCACTGTCCGATGTGCGCGGCCGCGCACGCCTGGGTGGGCCTCGGCCGGATCGTGTACGTGGCCTCCTCCGGGCAACTGGCCGAGTGGCTCGGCGAGTTGGGGGTCCCGGCGCCGCCGCTGCGGACCCTGTCCGTGCATGAGGTGGCACCCGGCGTGATCGTGGACGGTCCAGTGCCCGAGCTCGCCGAGGAGGTGCACGCACTGCACCGGCGCTTCCACCTCGGGTAGCCGTCTGTGATCTCGGGATGCAGCGGTCCGGGGGCGGTGCCTACGATCGAAATGGATCCCGGACCAGGTGGACGGCCCGGTCTCCTCCACAGGGGGGAGGCGCTTGCCCTTGCTGCCGGTACATCGGCTGATGACGGCCCATATCGCGTTGGTCGCCGTCGCCACCGCCGTCTACATGACGGTCCCCCGTGCGCTCGCACCGGTGTGGGCCGTCATCGGACTCGCCGGTGTCGCCGCCGTACTCATCGGTAGCCATGTGCACCGCCCCGCTCACCGCTGGCCCTGGTGGGTGCTCGCGGCAGGTCTGCTGACCTTCATCGCGGGAGACACGTACTACAACGTCATGGAGGAGTACTTTCACGCCTCCAACCCCTTCCCCTCCCCCGCCGACGCCCTCTATCTGGCCACCTATCCGCTCTTCGCCATCGGCCTGTCCGGGCTGGTCCGCTACCGCTGGGACGGCCACGACCTGCCCAGTCTGCTGGACGCACTGATCTTCACCGGGGGCCTCGGGCTGCCGGTGTGGGTCTATCTGGTGCAGCCGCTCAGCGAGCTGGAGGGGATGACCTGGCAGCAGCGGGCGATCAGCATCGCCTATCCGCTCGGCGACATCCTCGTCCTCGCCCTGCTGGCCCGCATGCTCACCTCCAGCACCGTGGACGGCCACAACCAGTCGGTCCGGCTGCTGGTGGTCGGCACGGTGACACTGCTCGGCTTCGACATCGCCTACGGGATGCTGCAGCTGCACGGGATGTGGCAGGCGGGCACCCTCATCGACACCGGGTGGATCGTCTTCTACACGGCCTGGGGCCTGGCCGCCCTGCATCCCTCCATGGTCGAGCTGACCACCGCCGTGCCGCAGAAGGAGACCCTGCTGCCGAGGCCGCGCCGGCTGGTCATGCTCACCGTGGCGACCCTCATCGCACCGGGGATCCTGCTGTACGAGGGAATGACGGGCGCGGCGCACCACGCCCCCGTCATCGCCGCCTTCTCCGGGGTGCTGTTCCTGCTGGTCATCCTGCGCCTCGCGGGAATGGTCGTGGCCCACCGCAAGGCGGTGGCGCGGGAACTCGCGCTGCGCCGGGCGGGCGCCTCATTGGTCTCGGCGGTACGGCAGGAGGAGGTCGCCCGGTCGTGCGAGGCGGCCGTCGACACCCTGCTGGGCCCCGCGGTCAGCCACCGCACCCTGCTCCTCCCCGCCGACCGGGTGGCGGAACTCGCCACGGGCAGCGCCCGGATCCTGCCCTCCGACGAGCTGAGCTCCGACATCGCCGGCCGCCTCGACGGCCACCCCGCCGTCCTGGCCTGCCCGATGACCTCGCCCGACCGTCCCACGGCGCACGTCCCGGGCGTGCTGCTGGTCGCCGGGCCGCCCGAGCCGCTCGCCGAGACCCGCGGCTCGCTGGAGATCCTCGCCGCGCACGCGGGCCTGGCCATGGAGCGGGTCGTGCTGCGCCAGGAGGTCGTGGCGCGGGAGAGCGAGGCCTATTTCCGCACGCTGGTGCGCAACACCTCCGACGTCATCCTGATCGTCGAGGACGACAACACCGTCCGGTACGCCAGTCCGTCCGCCGAGTCCGTCTTCGGCACCTCCGAGCTCGCCGGGGCCTCGCTGCCCGACCTGGTGGATCCCAGCGACCGCAACCGGGCGGCCCGGGAGCTGGCCGCCATCCGCGACAACGGGCCGCGCGCCACCCACGACCACTGGTGGGTGCGGCACCGGGACGGGCGGGTCGAGGTGGAGGTGCGGTGCAGCGACTTCCGGGACGAGCGCACCGTGGGCGGTCTGGTGGTCACCCTGCGGGACGTGACCGAGCAGCGGCGCCTGGAGCACGAGCTGACCCAGCGGGCCTTCCACGACTCGCTGACCGGTCTGCCCAACCGGACCCTGCTCCTGGAGCGCATCGAGCGCGCCCTGCTGCGCGGTCGGCGCGAGTCGTCCCTGACATGTCTGCTCTTCATCGACCTGGACGACTTCAAGCTGGTCAACGACACCCTCGGGCACTCGGCGGGCGACCATCTGCTGATCGCCGTCGGCAGCCGGCTGTCCAAGGCGCTGCGGCGCACGGACACGGCGGCCCGGCTCGGCGGTGACGAGTTCGCCGTCCTCATGGAGGACGCCCGTGAACCCCTGGACGCGGAACTGCTGGCGGCCCAGGTCATCCAGACGCTGACCCGGCCGTTCGTGCTGGGCGAGGAGTCGGTGACCGTGTCCGCCAGCGTGGGCGTGGCCACCGCGCGGGACAGCACCGACGCGGACGAGCTGCTCGGCCACGCCGACCTCGCCCTGTACGCGGCGAAGGCCGCCGGCAAGATGCAGTGGCGGCGCTTCCAGCCGCTGCTGCACACACGCATGGTCGAGCGGCACGATCTGCAGAGCCGGCTGGCCCGGGCGGTGGCCGACAAGGAGTTCGCGCTGCGCTACCAGCCGGTCGTGGACATCACCGCGGGCGAGGTCGTCGGCTTCGAGGCGCTGGTGCGCTGGCCCTCTCCGCACCACCAGGTCTCCCCCGAGCAGTTCATCTCGCTGGCCGAGGAGACCGGGCAGATCGCGGTGCTGGGGTCGTGGGTGCTGGAGAACGCCGTCCAGGACATCGCGGGGCTCCAGCGACTGCCGGTGCGCGGTAGCCCGCCGTACGTGAGTGTGAACGTCTCCGCCCGGCAGTTCCGGGACGCGGGGTTCGTGGATCAGGTGGGTGAGGCCCTGCGGACGCCCGGGCTCGCGCCCGGATCGCTGCAACTGGAGCTCACCGAGACCGTGTTGCTCCGGCACGACATGCAGATCCAGGGGGTGCTGCAGGCGCTCAAGGAGCTGGGTGTGCACATCGCGGTCGACGACTTCGGTACGGGCTTCTCCTCGCTGCGCTATCTGCGGGACTTCCCCATCGACGTACTGAAGATCGACAAGACGTTCATCGACGACATCACCCACGACCCCCAGCAGGTCGCGCTCGTCGAGGGCATCGTCCGTATCGCCGACACCCTCGGGATGCAGGTGATCGCCGAGGGGATCGAGGAGCCGGGGCAGCGGGATCTGCTGGCGGGCATGGGGTGCCGGTTCGGGCAGGGGTACCTCTTCGCCCGGCCGATGACGGTGGAGCAGAGCGAGCGGGTGCTGCGGCGACGGGACGGGAAGCGGTTCATGCCGACGGAGCCGGAGCCGCCGCACGGAGCCCCGCCGGTGCGCAGCGGGCGGGCGACCCGGTACGCGGACCTGGAGCATCTGCGGCGCACGTCGTTCATGAGCGACGCGGTCCTCGACGAGGTGCGGGGGCGGCACATCCGCAGCCGCGGCCACTGGCTGATCGACTTCGCCTCCTGCAACTACCTCGGGTTCGACTGGGATCCGGAGATCGCCGCCCGTATCGAGCCCGCGGTGCGCCGCTGGGGCACGCATCCGAGCTGGTCGCGGCTGATCGGCAGTCCGCGACTGTACCCCGAGATCGAGGAGCGGGTCACCGAACTGCTGGGCGCGCAGGACACGTTGCTGCTGCCGACGCTGACGCTCATCCACTCCTCCGTGATCCCGGTCCTCGCCGACGGCGGCCATGTCCTCGTCGAGGCGACCGCGCACCGGACCATGTACGACGGCTGTGTGGCAGCCCGTTCCCAGGGCGCCACCCTGCGCCGGTTCCACGCCGAACGGCCCGACGAACTGGACGAGTTGCTGGCCTCGGCCACCGGCAGCGGGCCCCGGCTGGTGTGTCTGGACGGCGTCAACAGCATGAGCGGCAACATCGCCGACCTGCCCGCCCTGACGGCCGTGTGCCGAGCCCGGGGCGCGACGCTCTACATCGACGACGCGCACGGCTTCGGGGTGATCGGCGAACGCGGACCTGACGAGTCGTGTCCGTACGGTTCGCGGGGCAACGGTGTGGTGCGGCACACCGGTGAGTCGTACGACGGGATCGTGCTCGCCGCCGGTTTCTCCAAGGCGTACTCCTCGCTGCTCGCGTTCGTGGCCCTGCCCACCGAGCTGAAGAACCGGCTGAAGACGGCTGCGGCGCCCTACCTCTACTCGGGCCCGTCGCCGACCGCGTCCCTGGCCACCGCGCTCGCCGGTCTCGACGCCAACGACCGGCGCGGTGACGGCATCCGGGCGGATCTGTACCGCAAGACGGTCCGGGTGCTGGACCACCTCGGCGACCTGGACGTGCGCACCCTCAACACCGACCGGCTGCCGATCCTGGAGATCCCCCTGGCCGACGCGGCCGATCTGGACGCGGTCGCCGCGTTCCTGTGGGAGGAGGGCATCTATGTGACGCTCGCCGCCTATCCCCTCGTACCTCGTGACCGGGTGGGTTTCCGGGTGCAGATCACCGCGGCCAACTCCGACGAGGACATCGACCGGCTGACCGCGACCCTGTCCCGGCTGGCCGCCCGCTTCCCGCTGCGGCCGAAGGGCTGAGCCGGCCATGACGACGCACAACGACGACGTGGACTGGGACAGTTGGCCGATCGCCGACTACCTCGCGGAGAACTACCGTGATCTGCACCCCTCGGACGCGGCGGTCATCGCCCATCACTCGGAGTTCTACCGGCGGTTCGCGCCGGGGAGCATCGGCCGCGCGGTGGAGTTCGGGGCGGGGCCCAACCTGTACCCGCTGATCCTCGCGGCCGCCGCGAGCCGCCGGATCGACGCGGTGGAGGCGGGAGCGGGCAACGTCGCCTATCTGGAACGGCAGATCCTGTGCGGGCCGGACGCGAGCTGGCTGCCGTTCCACGCGTTGTGCCGGCGGCTCAACCCCGGTCTGCCCGCGACACTGGCCCGCTCCCTCGCCCAGGTGCATGTCGTGCACGCCGACGTGCGGGAGCTCGAACCGGGCGGGTACGGCCTGGCGTCCATGCACTTCGTCGCCGAGGGCGCGACCGAGGACCGCGAGGAGTTCACGGAGTTCTGCCGGGCCTTCGTGCGGTGTGTGGCGCCTGGTGGGCATCTGGTGGCCGCGTTCATGGAGAACATGCCGACGTACCGGATAGGGCCCGCGTCCAGCTGGCCGGGATGTCCGGTGGACCCGGAGACCGTGGAGGCCGTGTTCACGCCTCTGACAAGGGAGTTGACGATCACGCGCATCGACTCCGACCCGACCCTCCCGGACTACGGGGACTCGGGGATGGTGCTGCTGACCGGGGTGGCCGGGGGGTGAGTGCCGGCGGAGGCCCCACCGGTCGCCGTCCGATGGGGCCTTCCGGCTCCCCGGGGAGAATGGGGTCAGCGTTCCGTCCGCGGGCGGAAACGACGGACCAGGGCCGCGCCGCCGAGGAGCAGCGCGGCGCTGCCCGCGAGGGCGGGGAGGGTCTGGTCCGCTCCCGTGCGGGCCAGCGAGGCCACCGGCTGCCGGGGCTCGGGAAGGGGCGCCTCGGGGCCGTGGTGCGGCTTCGGCGGGGCCGCGTCCGGCTTGGGTTCCGGCTTCACCGGGGTGTCCTGGGGCTCGTCGCCCGGGGTGTTCACGGACTCGTTGCCGGTGGCGGCGTTGCCGATGCCGACCACGCTCACGGTGTTGCCGGTGACGTTCACGGGGAGGTGGACCGGGAGCTGGACGCCGTTGCCGGAGACCACTCCCGGTGAATCCTTTCCGCTGCCCTGTGCGGCGGCACCGGGGGGCGCCGGGGTGTCCTCGCCGCCGTCGTTCACGCAGGTGTTGCCCGCGGCGGGGTTGAGCAGCCCCACCACGTTCACGGTGTTGCCGCAGACGTTCACCGGGACGTGCACCGGAAGCTGGATCGTGTTGCCGGAGCCGACTCCGGGCGAGCCGGCCGACTCGCCGTCCGCCGCGGAGGAGCCACCTGCCGCAAAGGCGGCGGTCACGGGCATCGTCACAGCCATCGCACCGGACACGGCGGCGACGGCGATCACACCGTTTCGGGTAACCCTTCTCATAGGTTCCCTGCCTTCCAGACTTGGTTCGCGGGCACTCACCCGCACCGCATAAAACGCAGGCGAACCATCCGAGTTATGGCTTATCAGCCTTTCACCCCATCGAGCGTCACGGTTATCGAACTAGTCGTAAAACCGTCGAATGCGTGCGTATGGAGCGGCTCAGGTGTGACACGGGAGGGGCGCAGGGTAAGGCAGTCCCCGCGGTCGCGCCCGTCCGGAGGCGGCGCCCGCAGGGGCCGCTTATCGTGATCGAGGGCGCTGTGATCGCGCCCCGCATGGAGGCATCGATGCTGGCCAAGCTGTCGAAGCGGCGCTGTGTGATCACTGCGGCGGTCGGCCTGGCTCTGCTGGTCGGGGCGCTGCCCACGACAGCGGCGGACCGCGACCGCTCCGAGCTGTCGCGGTTCTACGAGCAGAAGGTCACATGGTCGGGATGCCGGGGCATGGACGCGGCCACGGACCTCCAGTGCGGCAAGGTCACCGTCCCCCTCGACTACGCGAAACCGTCCTCGGGAACCCTCGATCTGGCGCTCGCACGCTATCGGTCGTACGGGAAGCCGAGAGGTTCTGTGTTGCTGAACTTCGGCGGTCCCGGCGCCGCCGGAGTGGGTGAACTGGCGGCCGACGGCGACGGGTTCATGGGCCTGGCCAAGGGCTACGACGTGGTGTCCTTCGATCCGCGCGGCGTCGGCCGGTCCTCACCGGTCAGCTGCGGGGACGGCACCGACGAGGCGCTGGCGGCGACGGAGGACGGGGACGATCCGCGGGCACTGCTGAGGCAGTTGCGGCGAGTGGCCGCCGCCTGTGCCGAGCACTCCGGTCCCGTGCTCCCCCACATCGGCACGGTCAACGCCTCCCGGGACATGGACATCATGCGTGCGGCGCTGGGCGACAGGAAGCTCAACTACCTCGGCTTCTCCTACGGAACCCGGCTGGGCGCGGTGTACGCGGCCCAATTCCCCGAGAAGGTGGGCCGGTTGGTGCTCGACGGGGTGGACACCCTGACCGAGCCGCTGACCGAGCAGAGCAGGGTGGGCGCCGAGGGGCAGCAGACCGCACTGGACGACTTCGTCGACTGGTGCACCGAGGACATCGCGTGCCCCTTCGGCCAGGACTCACGCAAGGCCCGGGAGCAGGTCGTACGGCTCGTCGACTCCCTCGACGAGGATCCGGTGCCGACCGACTGGGGCGACACCTTCTCCGGCCAGGACCTCGTGGGCGCCATCGGGCAGGCCCTGTACAGCAGGGAGCTGTGGCCGCTGCTGGAGCGGGCCGTCGCCCAACTCGTCGAGGACGGCGACACGCGGGGCATCGAGGCGTTCGCGTCGGGCGGGACGGCGCTCCCGCACCGCGCGGAGCCGGACCGTCCGAAGACCACCGGCGCGAAGACGGAAGGGGCGCGGACGGAAGGCGCGGAAACCGACGACCCGGGCACGCACGCCGGTCTCGCCGACGAGGACGAGGTCCCGCTGGACAACCTCCCGGCGGCCCTGATGGCGATCAACTGCGCCGACGACCCGGACCGCCCCACCGCCGACGCGATCGCCCGCGACCTCGGCCGGCTGCGCACCGAGTACGAGGAGGCCTCCCCCGTCTTCGGCCGCTACCGGCTCACCGAGGTGCTGACCTGCTACGGCCGCCCCAAGGGCACCGACTACATCCGCGAGGAGGTACGGGACGTCGACACCCCGAAGATGCTCCTGGTCGGCACCCGCGGCGACCCGGCGACGCCGTACCGCTGGACCGTGGAGACCGCTAAGCGGCTCGGCGACTCGGCGGTCGTGCTCGACAACAAGGGCGACGGGCACACCGGATACACCTCCTCCAGGTGCGTCCAGCGCAAGGTCGACGCCTTCCTGCTGTACGGCTCGCTGCCGCCGAGCGGGAGTTCGTGCGGGCCGGAGGAGGACGACCGGTGAGGTCGATCGCCGTCGCCGCCGCCCTGTTCCTGGCCGTCCCGGCGAGCCAGGCCACCGCCGCCACGATCCCGGCCCCCGCTTGCCGGGAGCAGGGGCTCGCGCTGCGGGCGTCGGCCGACGGTCCCGCCGTGGTCCGGGTCAGCGTGACCAACCGCGAGGGCCGCGCCTGCACGGTGAGCCGGGCTCCCGGCGTGACCTTCGAGAACCTCGACGGTTCGGCGCTCCCGGTGCCGAAGGGCGCGACGGGGCGCTACCGCCTCGGCCCGGGCGGCACCGCGTATGCGACCGTCCGCACCGTCGCCGACCCCATGGACCCCGAGGCCCGCCGCGTCGGAGCCCTCGCCGTCTCCGCCGACCCCGCCCACCGAGGCCGCGCCTTCGCGGCCGCCGAGCTCGGGACGGAGGACGCGATCCGGGTCTGGGAGCCGGTGACGAGCTGGTGGCAGCCGTCGGCGACCGCCGGGGACAGGGCGCTGGGCATCGACTGAACCCGCCCGCCTGACGGCCCTCGGGTCTTGCGGGTCAGACCTCCCAGTACGCGAGCCGCTTCAGAGCCGTCGCCGTCCCGTCGAAGCCGTCGTCGCCGAGGAGGTCGCGCACATCCGCGTTGAAGCGGTCGATCTCCGGCTGCGCCGCCTTCAGCGCCGCCTCCCCCGCCGACGTCAACTCCAGGACCACGGCCCGGTGTTGCAGCGGATGCGCCTGCCGCGACACCAGCCCTGCCATGGTGAGGCGCCCGACCAGCCCGGTCACGGCCGACTCCCGCAGACCGAGGGTCCGGGCGAGCTCCTGCTGGGTGATGCCGGGGCTGTCCTGTACGGCGAACAGCGCACCGAGCTGGGCGGTGGTGACACCGGCCGCGGCGAGGCAGCGCCGGTCCAGCGTGGTGCGCAGACGATGCGCCGCCCGCTGCAACAGGTAGTACAGACGCTGATCCGGCTCGGTCATGGGCCGATCTTGACAGACCGCACCGAGCCGCGCCACCCTCACTTCACTAGTGAAGTGAATGCGAGAGGTGGCTGCGCCGATGGATCTCGAACTCGCACGGAAGGCCCTCGCGGAGCAGCCCTTCAGCAGGCTGCTGGGCGCCCGTCTGACGGAGTTCGGAAACGGCGAGGCCACACTCGAAGTGGACATCCGGCAGGAGCTGCTCCAGCAGTACGGCTTCGTCCACGGCGGCGTGGTCTCCTACGCGGCCGACAACACCCTGACGCTCGCCGCGGCCACGGTCGTGGGCCCGGGGCTGATCACCTCCGGGTTCACCATCGACTATCTGCGCCCGGCGACGGGCGAGATCCTGCGCGCACACGCCGAGGTGGTACGGGCCGGCCGCACCCGGGTCGTCAGCCGCTGCGAGGTGAGCACGGTCGACACCTCCGGCACGCAGACCCTGTGCGCGGTGGCGCAGGGCAACATCGCGGTGATCGACTCGGCGGGCTCTCCCGGCGGCAGGGGCTAGGTCAGAACTCCACCGAGTCACGCACGATCGGGCATGTCATACAGTGCCCGCCGCCGCGCCCTCGGCCGAGTTCGGCGCCGACGATGGTGATGACCTCGATACCGGCCTTGCGCAGCAGCGTGTTGGTCTGGGTGTTGCGGTCGTAGGTGAACACCACGCCGGGTTCCAGGGCGACCGCGTTGTTGCCGCTGTCCCACTGCTGGCGCTCGGAGGCGTAGACGTCTCCGCCGGTCTCCACGACCCGCAGACCGGGCAGCCCCAGCGCCTTGGCGACGACGTCCACGAACGGGGTCGAACCCTCGTCGACGAGTTCGACGCCGGGCGCCTTGTCGCTGGGGCGCAGGGAGAAGGTGTGGACAGCGTCCATGATGGCCGGGTAGAGCGTGACCAGGTCGCGGTCGGCGAAGGTGAACACCGTGTCGAGGTGCATCGCGGACCGCAGCTTCGGCATCCCGGCGACGACGACGTGCTCGGCGGCACCGTTCTTGAAGAGCGCTGCGGCCACCTGGGTGATCGCCTGGCGCGAGGTGCGCTCGCTCATGCCCATCAGGACGACGCCGTTGCCGACGGGCATGATGTCGCCGCCCTCGAACGTCGCCTGTCCCCAGTCCAGTTCGGGGTCGCCCCACCAGACGGTGGAGCCCGCGAAGTCGGGGTGGAAGCTGTAGACCGCCTTCATCAGCAGCGTCTCGTCGTGCCGGGCGGGCCAGTAGAGCGGGTTGAGGGTGAGGCCGCCGTAGAGCCAGCACGTGGTGTCGCGGGTGTAGAGGGTGTTGGGCAGCGGCGGCATCAAGTACTCGCGTACGCCGGTCGATTCGCGGGCGAGTTCGATGTAGGGGGTGCGGTGGTCCTCGGGCAGGTCGGTCGTCGCCAGGCCGCCGATCAGATACCTGGCCAGCCGCTCCGGTTCCAGGGACTCCAGATAGGTACGGGTGCTGTCGACGAGGCCGAGGCCGACCTCGTTGGCGACGATCTTCCGGTCCAGGAGCCAGTCCCGGGCGCCCGGCACCGCCATGGTCTGGGCGAGCAGATCGTGCAACTCCACGACCTCGACGTCGCGTTCACGGAGTTTGTTGACGAAGTCGGCGTGGTCGCGCTGGGCGTTCTCCACCCACATGACGTCGTCGAAGAGCAGGTCGTCGGAGTTGGTTGGGGTGAGCCTGCGGTGGGCGAGCCCGGGGGCACAGACCAGCACCTTGCGCAGTCTGCCGACCTCGGAGTGGACGCCGTACGCGGGACGGGTGGTGTCTTGGCTACTGGTCACGGTGCACCTTCCGGGACGTCACAGGCTGATCCAGCCCACTGCCAGGGCCACGATGCCGAGGACCGCGCCGGCCACCGACACGGCGAGGATGACCAATTCGCTCGGCGAGAACAGGCGTCGGCCCTGTTCCCTGCGCGCCATCACGAACAGCACGGTGGCGGGGGCGTAGATGATGAAGGAGACGAGCACGAACTTCAGGCCCGCCGCGTAGATGAGGAACGCGGTGTAGAGCGTGGCGATGACGGCGATCGCCAACTGGCCCAGTGGACCGCCCCGTCCGATCTTCACCGCGAAGCCCGCGGCCAGCAGGAACGGGATCAGCGTCAGCGCACTGGTCAGGTCGAGGGCGAAGTTGAAGGCGTCGTCGGAGAACAGGGTGACGACGAGGACGATCTGGCTGAGCACCGTGGACATCACGAGCGCCGGCACGGGCACGTCGGCCGCCGTGGCGCGCTTGAGGAAGCGGGGCATGTCGTCGTCCTTGGCGGCCACGTACAGCACCTCGGCCGCCATCAACGTCCAGGCCAGATAGGCGCCGAGGACGGAGACGATCAGACCGACACTGACGAAGACCTTGCCCCAGGTGCCGACCGCGTGCTCCAGCACCTCCGCCATGGAGGGCTGGCGCAGTTCGGCGATCTCCTCCATGGGCATGAGGCCGTACGACACGATCGTCACCGACGCGAAGATCGCGAAGACGCTCACGAAGCCGAGGATCGTGGCCCGGCCCACGTCCTCACGACGCCGCGCGTGCCGGGAGTAGACGCTCGCGCCCTCGACGCCGAGGAACACGAACACCGTGGCCAGCATGGTGCCCTTGACCTGGTTGAACAGTGAGCCCGCGTAGTCCGCGCCGCCGAAGTTGCCGGCGAAGACGCTCGGTTCGAGATAGAAGAGCGCCAGGATGACGAAGACGATGATCGGCACGACCTTGGCGACCGTGACGATGCGGTTGATCGCCGCCGCCTCCTTCACTCCCCGGCTGATCAGCGCGAAGAACAGCCAGAGCCCGACCGAGGACAGCACCACCGCGAGGGCCGTGTCGCCGTCGCCCAGCGCGGGGGCGATCGCGCCGATCGTCGACATGATGAGCACCCAGTACGTCACGTTGCCGACGCACGCGCTCGCCCAGTAGCCGAACGCCGAGAAGAAACCCAGGTATTCGCCGAATCCGGCTTTCGCGTAGGCGTAGACGCCCGCGTCGAGATCGGGCCTGCGCACCGCGAGCGTCTGGAAGACGAAGGCGAGCATCAGCATGCCGGTGCCGGCCACGGCCCAGGCGATGAGCGCACCGGCCACCCCGGTCTCCTGCGCGAACCGCCGCGGCAGGGAGAACACACCGGCGCCGACCATCGAGCCGACCACCATGGTGGTCAGCGTCGGCAGGGACAGCTTCGCGGCGGGGGGCGACTGGGTCTTGGTGTCGGCCTGACTCATCGGAGACCTACCGTCATGAGGAGACCCAAGCGACGCTAACAGCGAAATGTCCCGATTGCCTGACTTCCTTGCCCCTAATGCCCTCTCCGGCAATCAGTCCTATCGTGCTGATATGGAGCACGCACTCAGTCCCACAACCCTCTCCGAGCTCCGGCGCCCACGCCCCTATCCGGCGGTGTCCGTGCTGACTCCGACACATCGCCGCGAGCCCGACAACGCCCAGGACCCGGTCCGGCTGCGCAATGTCGTGGCCGAGGCCAAGAAACAGCTGGAAGCCGATCCCGCGGTTCCCCGGGAGCGGCGCATCGACGTCGCCCGCCAGCTCGACCAGGCCCTCGCCGAGGTGGACCTCGCACACGCCGAGGACGGTCTGGTCATCTTCGCCGCACCAGGTGAGCACCAGGTGTGGTCGCTCGCCCGCAGCGTGCCCGAACGTGTCGTGCTGTCGGACACCTTCCTCACCCGCAACCTCGTCTCCGCGCAGGCCTCCGAACGCCCCTTCTGGGTCCTGTCGGTCGCCCCCGACCGGGCCACCCTCTGGAACGGCGGCACCGACCGTGTCGCCGAGGACCGACTCGCGGGCTTCCCCCTCACCCGGGACCACCGCGAGAACTTCGACGCCGAGCGCCAGGAGCGGATCGGCGACATGCCGAGCACGTTCCGGGACGAGAGCACGCGTCACTTCCTGCGCGACGCCGACACCGCGATGGCCAAGATCCTCAGGGATCAGCCACGACCGCTCTACGTCACCGGCGAGCAGGCCGCGCTGTCCGTCCTGGACGAGGTCGGCACGGTCACCAAGAACGCGGTGCACGTCCCGCACGGCGGCCTCGCCCACGGCGCCCCGGACGCGGTGTGGCACGCGGTGCGGCCGCTGCACGAGGCGGAGACCCGCAAGGACACCGCCGCCGTGGCCCGCGAACTCGAGACGGCACGCGGCCGCCGGGCCTTCGCGGCCGGTGTCGACGAGGTCTGGCAGAACGCCCGCGAGGGCCGCGTCCGGCTGCTCGCCGTCGAGGAGAACTACCGGATCACCGTGCGTGACGCCGGCGGCGACCATCTGGTCCCGGCCGCGAGCGACGACGTCGACGCCCGCGAGGACATCGTGGACGAGATCGTCGAGCAGTGCCTGGAGACGGGCGCCGACGTCCGCTTCGTACCGGACGGCACCCTGGGCGACGCCCGGGGGATCGCGGGGGTGCTGCGCTACTGACGCCGACCTCGGGGACGACCACACTGCACGGAAAGGCCCTGACATGGCGCAGACATCCGGCGGGGTCCGACACCCCGACATGAGCGCACGACGCCTGGGCGGAGGCCTCACCCTCTTCGCCGGCTGGGCACTGGAACTGAGCGGGACGCTCAGCATCCTCCTCGGTGTCGTCGGCGTCACCCGCGACACCATCTTCAGCTCGCCCGACTACACCTACGAGTTCAGCCTGACCGCCTGGGGCTGGATCCACATCGTCGTGGGCATCGGGCTCGTCGCCGCCGGCCTCGGGGTGCTCCTCGGCAAGAGCTGGGGCACCGGGGCCGGCGCCGCGCTGGGCGCGGTCAGCCTGATCACACAGTTCATGTTCATCCCGTTCTATCCGCTGTGGTCGATCAGCGTGATGACGCTCGACATCGTCGCCGTCTGGACACTGGCCAGAGCCATGACGCCGGACGACTCGCGCCCCTGAAGCGGGACGGGCTGCGACCGGCCCCCTTCAGACGTTCCCGAACAGCGCGCTCAGCCCGCGCTCGACCTCCGCGCCGACGTCCTCCTGCCCGGCCGCCACGACCGCGTACGTGCGCAGCAGGAAGCGGCGCAGCGCGGAGGTGTCGAACTGGAGCAGGGCCAGCCCGTACGGCGAGTGCAGCTCCACGACCGTCCGGGCCCGGCCGCACGGCCACAGGTGCACGTCCCCGCTGCCCGCCGGACCGCGCAGGCCCGCCTCCAGCAGGGTGCGGGCGAAGGTCCAGCTGACCACCTCGCCGTCGAGGGACACCTCCGGCGGAAAGTCGAGGTGCACCGCGAGCGGGTCCGCGGAGGTGTAGCGCAGCGTCGTGGGAACGGGCAGCTCCTGCTCCTCGGCGGTGATCAGACGCGCCTGGGTGCGCTGCTCGATGTCGATGTCCATGGTCGGTCTCCACTCCGGGTCGGAGGTCGGCCGGATTGCCGATGTCTTTACGACCTCGCAGGTGCGGTCTGCATTACGCCGAAGCCCCGGTCAATTGATGTGACCTACGTCACCCTGAAAAGGTGCATTCTTCATTTAGGGTTACGAACTTGTCCGAACCCATCGCAGGGGAACGGAGAGTTCCTGCATGTCACCCGAGTCCGCCATATCCGCGTACACCCGCGTCTACGAGGAGGAGCAGCCGCGCCTGGTCGCCTACGCCCGCTCACTGACGGGCAACGCCTGGGTCGCGGAGGACCTGGTCGCCGAGGCGCACTTCCGGGTCTGGCGGCGGCTGTCCGCGGGGCACGAGGTCGACAACGTCCCGGCGTATCTGATGACGACCGTGCGCCATCTCGCGGCGACGGTCGGCACCCGCGCCGCGCGGGAGACGCCGGTGGACCCCTGGGCCGCCGAGGGGGTCGAGCCGCGCGTCACGGCCGACGATCCCGCGGAGCGCGTCTCCTCCGTCGACCTGCTGAACCGCGTGCTCGGCCAACTCCCGCAGCGGTGGGTCAAGGCACTGTGGCTCGCGGAGGCGGAGGGTGTCCCGATGGAGGACATCGGCCCCCGCATCGGCACCAAGCGGGGTGCCACCGCCGTACTCCTGCACCGGGCGCGCGAGGGTATGCGGCAGGCGTTCCTGCGGGCGCATCCCGGAACTCCGTCGGACCCCGCCTGCAAGGCGCACTGGGACCGCATGCCGGCCTACGTCCGTGAGGCGGCCACCCCTCGGCAGTCCGAGCAGCTCCACGCCCACCTCGACGACTGCCCCGACTGCCGCGCCCGCCTCGCAGCGCTGATGACCGCCAACGACCGCCTGCCCGCGCTGGCCGGTCCGGCACTGCTGGTCTTCGTCCTGGGCGGCTCGGGCAAGTTCCTGCTTCCGCTGGCCGCGGGGGCCGGTGCGGGTGGGCACGGGAGCGGCCTGCTGCACGCCGTACGTCATGTCGTGACCGGCGGTTCCAAGGCACCGGCCGCCGCGATGACCGCCATCGGGGCGACCGTGGCGGGCGCCGCGGTGGCCGCCGGGATCGTGCTGAGCAGCGCGGGCGAGTCCACGCCGGTGCCGCAGCAGCGGGCCGCGACCGTGCTTCAGACGCAGGGGGCCGACCAGGAGACGGCGCCTGCGGAGGAGCGGGGCGAGGAGGAACGGGGCAGGGAGGAACGGGGCGGGCAGGAGCGGGGCGCCGAGGCGGCCGACGATCCCGGAACCATGGCCGGGGAAGCGGCGCCGACTGCGGCGAGCCCGGTGGTTCCCGAGGCGGGGGTGGCGGTGCCTGAAGAAGCGGTCCCCCCGTCCGAGGTGGCGACTCCGGAGGGCACGCCGTCGCAGCCCGAGCCGACGGCGCCGGTCACGACGCCGGGGATCACCCCGACACCTGGTCGAACCCCGACCCCGACCGCGACCCCGACCCCGACCGCGACCCCGACACCTACTCCGACACCGACCCCCACACCCACGGCGGTCCTCCCGACCCCCACCCCAACGCCGACCGTGGTCATTCCGACGCCCACACCCGCGTCACCGACGCCCGTCGTCCCCACGCCGACCCCGACCCCCGAACCCACCGGCGGAACCCAGGTGTGCGAGCCCTGGCACGGCCCGATCTACATCTGCTACACCCCATAGAACACAAGGCCGTCGAACACATAAATGAATGCCAACCCGGAGCCCCGGACGATCCGTCAACTCACGTACGCTGACTACGACTTGCCCCACCGGGCGAGGTACGCCAAACGCACGGTGAAACCCCTCCGTGAAGACTGTGGCATATGCCAGAAGCACCACCGTATCGTGTGTTGCCAAATCCCTTACAGGGCGTCGCGGGCTGTGCCACAGTCGTAACGGTCCCTCCGCCAGCCTTTGGTCGTATCTCCCCGCATCGGAGCGCGTCATGCCGTCCCACCTCTCTGCGGACCGCCCAGCCGCCCAGCCGCCAGGCCCCGGCTCGGTCGACGCGCTCATATCGCAGACGCGGCGGCTCAAGGGCGACGTGGACGCCGTACGACGGGACGCGCAGGACGACGGATCGGACCCGCAGGGACGCTGGCAGCGCGCGCTGTACGACCTGGCACTGCACCAACTCAACGACCTCGACGAGCACTTGGGGCAGTTGCGGGACGGACCGCCGGTGCCGACGTCGGTCGATGCCGCGCCCGCCCCCCGGGCCGTGCCGACCGCTCCCCGGCGTGGCTCCCTGCTCAGCAGGGTCGGCAGCGCGGAGTGGAACCTGCTGACGGACGAAGCGAATTGGTCCGGGGAGCTCTACCAGATCCTGGGCCGCGACCCCGCCGCTCCCCCGCTCACCCTCGACGAGCTGCCGTCCCTGGTGCTCGACGAGGACCGGGCGAAGCTGACGTCGATGGTCACGGACTGCCTGGTCGACGCCAAGCCCATCGACGGGGAGTTCCGGGTGGTCCACCCGGACGGTGCCGTGCGCACCGTGCACATGATGGGCGAGCCCGTGCTCGACACCGACGGCAGCACCGCGTCCATGTGGGCCGTGCTGCGGGACGTGAGTGAACTGCGCCGCAGCCAACGGGCGGTGAGCGAGACCCGTGACTCGCTCCAGCGCCACCAGCACCGCGCGCAGACCGAGCACCGGCTCGCGGTCGAGCTGCAGGAGGCTGTGCTGCCGCCGTGGCGCGGCTCCCTGCGGCTCCCGCAGCACGGCCCCAGGACCCTGGACCTGGCGGCGCACTATCTGCCGGCGTCGACCAGCGCACTGATCGGCGGCGACTGGTACGACGCCCTCGAACTCGCCGACGGCGACATGCTGCTCAGCGTCGGCGACCTCACCGGGCACGGCGTGGCCGTGACGTCCGGCATGGCCACGCTGCTCGGTGCCGTGCGCGGCATGGCGATGGCGGGCACCGAGCCGGGGCAACTGCTGTCCTGGCTCAATCAGTTACTCGACGCCACCGTGCAACCCGCGCTCGGCAGTGCGGTCTGCTGCCGCTACCGGCCCGAGACGCGCACCCTCGTGTGGGCACAGGCCGGGCACCCCGCCCCGCTGCTCTTCCGCAACGGGACGGGGCGCAGGCTGAACGCACCGGACGGCGTCCTGCTCGGTGCGACCTCGGGCGCCGCCTACGAGCAGGCCGAAGAGCCCCTCGAAACCGGCGACCTGCTCCTGCTGCACACCGACGGGCTGCTGCCCAGGAACAACGAGAGCGAGGCCGTGCACCGTCTCCTCGACCTGGCCCCGCGCTTCGACGAGGCGAGCACCGCACAGGACTGCGTACGGATGGTCGTGGAGGAGTTCGGCGAGACCGAGCGCGACGACGACGCCTGCGTACTCATCGCCAAGGTGACTGTCTAAAAGGTGACTGTCTAAGAGTTACGAGAACGGCGCACAAACCCCCTATGCCCGTGCGCTGTTGCCGCTCTTCACCGGCCTCGGCAGCGCCAGCTTGATCTCCTCCCTCAGCTCATGGATCTTCGGGTAGCTGGAGTACTCGGCGGTGAGCCGGTACATCTGGCGCAGCCGGTCCCAGGTGCGGTGCGAGGAGTTCGACCCCATCGACACCAGGGCCAGCCGGGCGTACCGGTCCGCCTGTTCCGGGTCGTCCGCGATGAAGCAGGCGGAGGCCATCGACAGGAAGTCGAAGATCTTCGACCGCTGCCGTCCGTCGACCCGCAGGGCCAGGGCCTTCTCCGCGTAGTGCTGGGCGTGCGCGGCCGCACCCGGCTCGTGCTCGGCCAGCGTGCGGTAGGCCAGGGCCTGCATGCCGTACAGATCCTCCTCCTTGAACATCTGCATCCAGCTCGGCGGCGGTACGTCGCCCCGGTCGGAGACGAAGAGGTCCTCCGCCCGGCCGAGGGTGCGGCGCATGGCCTGGCCCTTGCCCATGGAGGCCTGCGCCCAGGCCTCGATGGTGTAGAGCATCGCCTTGGTCCGCGGCAGCACCTCGTCGCCGGAGCCGGACTGGGCGAGCTTCATGAGGTCGAGTGCGTCGTCGGGCCGGCCCAGGTGCACCATCTGGCGAGCCGCTCGGGAGAGCGCCTCCCCGGCGCGGGGCCGGTCGCCGCCCTCTCGGGCCGCGTGGGCGGCGATGACGAAGTACTTCTGGGCCGTGGGCTCCAGGCCGACGTCATGTGACATCCAGCCCGCGAGGACGGCGAGGTTGGCCGCGACGCCCCACAGGCGCCGCTGGAGATGGTCGGGGTGTCGGTAGGCGAGCATGCCGCCCACCTCGTTGAGCTGGCCTACGACTGCCTTGCGCTGCAGCCCGCCGCCGCGGGCCGCGTCCCACGCCCGGAACACCTCGACGGAACGCTCCAGTTCCTCGATCTCCTGAGATCCGATGGGGGCGGCCTCATAGCGGTCGAACCCAGCGGGGTCGGCGTGCAGGGGATCGTCGAAACGGGGAGCGTCGGCCGTCAGGGCCGGATCGGTGTGGAGCCAGTCGTGCATGGCGCTGCTGAGTGCGGATCCTGCGGCGAGCGCGGCACCCGCGCCCACCAAGCCGCGTCGGTTGAGCATGAGGTCCATTCCCGTGAATTCGGTGAGGACCGCAGCCGTCCGCTCGGGCGCCCACGGCACACCGTCGGGATGTTCCGCACTCCCGCCGCCCTGCCGTTTCCCCGTGCGCCCGTGCCGGACCAGACCGAGGTCCTCGATGGTCACGACACGGCCGAGACGCTCGGTGAACAGGGCAGCCAACACTCGGGGCACCGGGTCGCGCGGGATCTCTCCCATGTCGATCCAGCGCCGCACCCGTGAGGTGTCGGTCGACAGCTGGGGGTGGCCCATGGCCGCCGCCTGCCGGTTGACCAGCCTCGCGAGTTCACCCTTGGACCAGCCGGCCAGGCCGAACAGGTCCGAAAGTCGGGTGTTGGGTTGTCCGCTCACGTCAAGCCCCCAGGTTCTCGGCTGAGTTGACAGTAGCCCGGTGAGAGTTGCCGAGCGACTATTCGCCAGGGTTCGCCAGGGTGCGCCAGATGGTGTGCCACTGGGCGATGGGTGTCAGGTAGGAACGCGCCACCCCGACTCGGCCGCCGCCATATGACGGATGCATTCCCCAGGGTGCACCCGGGCGGCCGGGCCGGGTAGCGCACTTGCACAGACATGCACTGCAGGCACACGAAGGGATCTGTCTCGCCCATGTACGCAGCATCGTCCTCCGTGTCCGCCCCGCCCCGGTCGCTGCACCCCCGCCCGGCGGGCAGCGGCCCCTACCTCGACCCCGCTCGCCCGGCGGCCCCCGTGCTCGGAGCCGGCAGGACGCGGCGCGTTCCGGGGATCGGAACCCAACCGCTCAGCGGGAGACTCGACTTGTCCGGCCCTCAGGGCGCGCAGTTGCGTACGGCGATCGCCTCGGTGCACCGGATCTGTCCGGAGTTCGCTCCGGTCCAGGTGCTGCGCCGCAGCGGACGTTCCGTCCTCCTGGTGGGGACGACCGGGCGCAGCACCGCCGTCGCGAAGTGTTTACTGGACAACTCCCCCGCGTGGGCCGAGCGGATCCGGCACGAGATAGCGGCATACCGTTCCTTCGTCCGGCATCGCCCGCCCGTGCGGGTGCCGCGACTGATCGCGGCGGACCCGGACAACTGCACTCTGGTGATCGAGCGGATGCCGGGGCGCGTGGCGGCACTGCACCGGCACCCGGCAGAGGCACCTCCGCGGGCGGACATCCGCGCCGCGCTCGGCGCCGTCTGCCGGCTGAACGCCTGGCGGCCACCGGCGGGCACCTTCGACGCCCCGCTGGACTACGCGGCCCGTATCTCCCGCTACCACGAGCTAGGGCTGCTCACCGACCGGGACATGGGCGACCTGCAGAAGCTGCTGCACGGCATCGCGGCGACCTCGGGGCGGCACGGCATGGGCCAGTTCTGCCACGGCGACGCCCTGCTCTCCAACATCCTTCTCTCACCGGCCGGTCCAGTGCTGGTGGACTGGGAGCACGCGGGCTGGTATCTGCCGGGCTACGACCTGGCGACGCTGTGGTCGGTGCTCGGGGACGCACCGGTGGCCCGTCGTCAGATCAGCCAGATCGCACAGTCGGCGGGGCCTGCCTCACGTGACGCGTTCCTGGTGAACCTGATGCTCGTACTGACCCGTGAGATCCGTACCTATGAGACGGCCGTGCAGCGTTCGATGCACGACACGACCCCGGCGGCACCGGGAGTGGCCCACCCAGGTGCTGCGCCGTCCGGCGAGGAGCAGCGGCTGCTGCTGCGGCGGCTGCACGACGACTGCCAGCTGGCCCGACGGGCCGTGCGTGCGGCGGTCGGCACTCGCTGACGGGGACGTCGGTCCGCGGTGCGCCCTGGGACAACGGCGCACCGCGGACCTTCGTATGTCCGCATGTGACGGGCGAAACTCCCGGGAACCCTGGTTGACAAGGGAAATCCCGTGCTTCTGGGCATGATTGACGGATCGTCGGCAAGCCGGTACCACTGACGCACGCCCGGCCCCGTACGGCTCATCGCACCCGACCGTCCCAGGAGGCTGCCATGCGAGGATCCGACCCCACCAGTTCCTCAGGGCACAGACACAGACGGGCCGCCGTCGGCGCGGCCGCCACCGCGGCACTGCTGCTCCCCCTGCTCGGCGCGGCCCCCTCCGGCACCCAGAGCTCGGCGAGCAGCCTTCAGCTGGCGTTCGCCTCGGCGGCCGCCGAGTACCGGGTGCCGCAGAGCGTCCTCCTCGGCGTCTCCTATCTCCAGTCGCGCTGGGACGCGCACGCCGGAGCCCCGAGTGTGACCGGCGGCTACGGCCCGATGCACCTCACCGACGCCCGTGCCGCCCTCGCGGAGGCCACCCACCACAGCGAGGGCACGGAGGACGCCCGCGGAGACAGCGCCCGCGCGGCCCTGCTGCCCACCACCGAGGCACCGGTTCCGACCGGGTTCCCGGCCCGTCTGAGGACCTTGCCGAAGGCGGCGGAACTGACCGGCCTGAGCGCCGAGGAGCTTCGTACCGATGCCGCGGCGAACATCGCCGGCGGTGCCGCGCTCCTCGCGGCCGCCCAGAAGGACATGGGCGAGCCGCTCAGCGAGGACCCGGCGGACTGGTACGCGGCGGTGGCGCGGTTCTCGGGCGCGGACGACACGGCCACCGCGGCTGCGTACGCCGATGATGTGTACGACGTGATCCGCACCGGCGAGGAGCGCGCCACGGACGCCGGTCAGCTGGTGGCCCTGGCGGCCCAGCCGGGCATCGCCCCCGACACCGCGCAGCTGCGGCAGGCCGGTCTGCGGACGCTCTCCGCGGGGGCCACGGAGTGCCCGAAGTCGGTGTCCTGCGAGTGGATCCCGGCGCCGTACGAGGAGTTCGGCGACAACGACTACGGCAACCACGACCTGGGCAACCGGCCGAAGTCCCAGAGCATCAGGTACATCGTCATCCATGACACCGAGGGCGCCTGGGAGGGTGTCCTCAACATGGTCCAGGACCCCACCTATGTGTCCTGGCAGTACACCCTCCGCTCCACCGACGGCCATGTCGCCCAGCATGTGAAGGCCAAGGACGTCGCCTGGCACGCGGGCAACTGGTACGTCAACGCCAAGTCGATCGGTCTGGAGCACGAAGGGTTCCTGGCGAATCCGGACGCCTGGTACACGGAGGCCATGTACCGGTCCTCGGCCCGTCTGGTGAAGTACCTCGCCGCGAAGTACGACATCCCGCTGGACCGGCAGCACATCATCGGGCACGACAATGTGCCGGGCCCGACCGCGTCCACCATCGGCGGGATGCACACCGACCCCGGCCCGTACTGGGACTGGCGCCACTACTTCGAGCTGCTCGGCCGGCCCTTCGGGGCGACCGCCGGCAAGCACGCCGGTGTGGTGACCATCCGTCCCGACTACGCGACGAACCGGCCCGAGTACACCGGCTGCGTCACCAAGGGCGAGCCGTGCGCCGCGCACGGATCGAGCGAGGTACGGCTGTACTCCGGCCCCGGCGAGGACTACCCCCTGATCAAGGACATCGGCCTCGGTACGACGCCGGGGACCGGGGTGAACGACATCTCCTCACGGGTCTCCACCGGCCAGCAGTACGCGGTCGTCGAGCGCAAGGGCGACTGGACGGCGATCTGGTACCTGGGCCTGAAGGCCTGGTTCAGGAACCCCGGGAAGAATCCGGCCGCGGTCCCGGCGTCCGGGCTGCTGGTGACCCCCAAGGCCGGTCTCGAGGAGATCCCGGTGTACGGACGCGCCTACCCCGAGGCCTCCGCGTACCCGGCGGGGGTGCCCGTGCAGACGGTGTCGCCGCTGCCGTACAAGCTGCTGAAGGGGCAGAAGTACGTGGCCGGCGAGAAGGTGCCGGGTGAGTACTACTACGCGGTCACCTTCACCACCGACTCGCACCAGGTCGTGGTCGGGAAGGATCTGTACTACGAGATCCAGTTCGGTCACCGGGTGGCGTTCGTGCGGGCCGCGGACGTGGATGTGCGGGTCTCGCGGTAGGGGCGGAGCGGTGTGCGGGGGTCCGGCAATTGTCTGGACTGGCGATCGGGGGCTACTGGACAACTCCCCGCGGCGGAAAGCTGAGCTCATGGCACCTCGGGACACCGTTGCGGCGAACGGTACGGGGGTGTTCCGGGTGCCGCCGCGGTGGGCCTGACGGCCTTGCCCGCGGGCGGGCTCCGGAGGGTCGTGGACGGGGGGAACCCGACCTTCCGGAGCCCACGGGACGATGGGGGCCGGATCAGCTCTGCTGGAAGAGCTCCGCCGGCAGCGGCTTCAGCAGGGCGTACAGGTCGTCCGTGATCGGACGGTCCCATGCGGCGATGGTCACCAGGACGTTGTCGCTGCGGTCGAACTGCACGCAGGAGATCCGGCCCTCGGAGAGCTTGAGGCGGCGCACGATCAGAAGGTTGTCGCCCTGCATCACCGGGGTGTCCTCGCTGCCCACGACGGTCACCTCCTCGTCGTTCTCCAGCGCGAGCAGCAGCTGGGCCACCTCGAAGGGGACCTCGCCGTCGTCGAGGTCGCGGGCCGGGGAGCCCTCGGGGAGGTTGCCGATGATCATCGCGGGGCCGCGGCCGCCGAAGAGGTCGTAGCGCAGGAAGACGCCCTGGCAGGTGCCGTCGGGGGCGGGCAGGAGGCCGGCGCCGAGGTTGCCGGGCCAGTCGCCCGGGTCCATGGCCAGGACGTCGAAGTCGGGGCCGGCGGGGGTTGCGCGGCGGCGGAGGAACGACATGCGCCCATGGTACGGGGCCGCGTCGGTGGCCGTGCGACTGCGGGTACCGGGGGCGGCCCTCAGGGTGCCAGTCCCGACGGCGGTTTCAGAGCCTCTGCCAGTCCGGTGTTGTCCGTCCCCATTTTTCTGTAGACCGCCGACAGCAGACGGACCACCGTCGGCTCGTCCACGTTCAGGTCCTTTGCGATCTCCGCCCTGGTTCGGCCCTCTGCCGTCATGGTGGCTGCCGTGCGCTCGCGGGTCGTCAGGGTGTCCGTGTCCGTCGTGTGCAGGCGACGCGGCCGCAGTCCCGCCGCGGCCAGTTCGTCCCGTGCCTCCTCCACCAGACCGTCCGCGCCGCACAGGACCGCCGCGTCCAGCCCCCTGTAGAGGTGCTCCGCCGCCTCCGTCGGCCTGCCCGTGCGCCGTAGCTCCGTGCCCAGGGCCACCAGCGCGCACGCCAGCTCGTATGCGGCCGGCGAGCACTCCAGGTGGGCGACCGACTCCTCCAGGTATTTCACCCGTACCGAGCCGGAGGAGACCTCGGCCGCCGTGCGCAGGGCCGTGCCGATGGCGGACGGGGTGCCGAACTGGCGGGCTCGGGCCAGCGCTTCCAGGGCCGTGGCGACCGCGCGTTCGGGGGCGTCATGGCTCTCGGCGCGGGCCAGGTGGAGCTGCCAGGGGCACCAGGCGGGGTTGCGGATGCCGCGGGGGTCGAGGCGGCGGCCCGCCGCGGCGAGCTCGGCGGCGGCGTCCTTGGTGAGGCCGCGGGCGAGGAGCAGTTCGCCGTACACGGTCTGGACGTCGGGGAAGACGACGGCGGCCGGGAAGGGTTCGCTGAAGGAGTAGTCCTCGGCGGTCCGGGCGGCCTCCGTCACGCGTCCGCGGGCGAGCAGCACCTCGATGAGGATGCCGACGGCGTACCAGTGGGCGGGGGTGCCCGGTCCGACGCGTTCGGCGAGCCGGAGGCCCGCGCGGACGAAGTCCTCGGCCTCGGCGAGGCGGCCGCGGCGGTAGCGGACGTACGCCAGGAGGGTGTAGCCGAAGGAGAGGTGGGCGCCGTGCCAGCCCTGGCGTTCGAAGTCGGCGATCCCGGCGGCGAACAGTTCCTCCGTGCGGCCGGGACGGTCGGCGTACATGAAGGCCAGGGCGACGAGGACGGGTACCTCGAAGCCGCGGTCGGACTCGGCCCAGCCGAGGCCGCCGGTGAGGGCGCGTTCGGCGTGGTGGAGGGCCACGTGGGCGGGTTCCCCGCGCAGGATCGCGTCCCAGGTGCGCAGTCCGATGATGTACCGCTCGGTGAGGTCGCGGCCCCCCAGGCGGTCGGCGAGTTTGGTGAGGCGGCGGGAGCGCGAGGGGTGGTCGGGTTCGTCGGCGCGGAAGGCGTCCCACATGAACTGTTCGGCGACCATGCGCAGTTTGACGCGGGCGTCCTCGGTGACGCGGATCTCGCGGGCGAGGGTCTCGGATGCCTCGGCGAGGCGGTCGCTGTGGGCGAGGACCTGGGAGAGGCGGTAGACGATGTGGTGCCTCAACTCCCGGTTAGCGATTGGCTCTTCGAGAGCGGCGCGCAGATGGTTGACCGTGGTGGCCGGTTCGGTGAGGAGGGAGGCGCTGCCCAGTTCGTACAGGACGGCGGCCCGCTCCTCGAAGGGCGGGGGTTCGCGCAGGGCGCGGGCGAGGTAGCTGCGGGCGGCGTCGGGGGCGCCGGAGCGGAGGGTCTCGCCCGCGGCGGCGCGCAGTTGCTGGACGACCCAGGTGTCGCCGTCGGGGTGGGTCTCCAGGAGGTGGCGGGCGGCGGCGGAGGGGCCCTGTCCGTCGTTGATGAGGCACCAGGCGGCCTGGCCGTGCAGGGCGACGCGGACGCCGGAGGGGATGGCGCGGTAGACGGCGGTGGCGATCAGCGGGTGGACGAACTCCAGGGTCTCGGCGCCGGTGAGGATCCGGGCGCCGCGCAGCGCGTCGGCGGCGTCGGCGGCCTCCTCGTGGCCGAGTCCGGCGACGGCGGCCGCCAGCGCGGGGTGGATCTCGGTGCCGAGGACGGCGCAGGCCCAGGCGAAGCGGACGGTGGAGGTGCCGAGGCGTTCGAGGCGGGCGATCAGTCCGCTGCCCTTGACGGCGGCGGCGAGGTCGCGCAGCAGATGGGCCCCGGCCTCGGTGGGGGTGAGGCCGCGGTCGCGGACCTTGGCGGTGAGTTCGACGGTCTCGAAGGGGTTGCCCGCGGTGACGGCCCAGCACTCGCGGCAGAACGCGTCGTCGGCGTAGGTGCCGAGCGCCTCGCGCACGAGTCCGGCGACGGCGACGGCGCTGAGCGGTTCCAGGTCGATGGGACGGCCGCCGGCCCTCCCGGGCAGTCCCCTGAACGACTCGGCGTGGTCGGGGAGTTCGTCCGGCCGGTAGGCCACGACCAGCAGGAGCGGGAGTTCCTCGGCGCGCGGCGCGAACGCGGCCAGCCAGCGCAGGGATTCGGGGTCCGCCCAGTGCGCGTCGTCGAGGGCGAGGACCATCGGAGCGCGCTGCACGGCGAGATGGGTGAGCACCCAGTCCAGGCCGTCCCGCAGGCCCTGCTGGTCGGGCGGGGCGCCGTCGGTCGGCGCGCACAGGCCGAGAGCGGGGCCGACGATGTCGTACCAACTGCCCAGCTGTGAACGGAGATCGGCCTCCGCCGCGCCGGCGAACTGGGGTTGCAGCAGCTGCCGGGCGACATGGAAGGCGACGCGCTGCTCCTGGTCGCCGCCGCGGGCGGAGAGCACCGTGCAGCCGCGGGCGGCGGCCCGCCTGCGTACTTCGGCCAGCAGGGTCGTCTTGCCGATCCCGGCGCGCCCGGCGAAGGCGAGGAGGGCGCCACGCGGCCGGCCGGCCGACTCGGCACCGTCTGCGCGCAGACCGGTGAGCTCGCCCAACGCCTCGTCGACGGCGGCGAGTTCACTCTCACGCTCGAAGAGCGTCCGATTGCTCCTTGCATTGCGCCGGCCCATGCCGCACCCCCTGTCACGGTGGTGCGTCCGCGCGGGGAGCAGGCGCGCACCGTGACCTACAGGCACCTCAGCGTACGCCTGCCGGGGGTCCCGCGAACCTGTTCGGCCGTTACTGGCCGAGGCTGTCGGCGCTCTTCCTGTGCCGCTCGTGGTGGCGGGCGACCCGTGCCCGGTTTCCGCAGGACGGTTTGCACCATTCCTGCCGTGGATGCTCCTTGATGAAGTACCGCACGCAGCGCGGCGCGTGACAGGCACGCAGCCGCTGCCGTTCGGGGCCGGCGAGGAAGGCGACGGCGGCCTGCGCGAGCGTCGCGGCGAGGTCTCGTCCGCCGCTGACCGGCTCGTGGTCCACGACGGGTTCGCCGCCCTCGGCCCAGTGCAGCACGGGGACGGTGGGGGTGCGGGCGGCCGCCGCGTTGAGCCGCTCGACCGCCTCGGGCACCGGCATGAGCCGCGCCGCGTCGGCGGGGCTCGGCTCCGAGGGACGTACCGCGCGGGCGAAGAGGGCGCGGACGGCGGCGCGCAGTTCGCGGACGGCGGCGAGGTCGGCGTCGGCGGGGACGTGGGCCGCGGCGTCCCGCACGATGCCCGGATGCGCGCGGACCCAGGCGGTGAGGCCGGCCAGGTCGGTCAGGTCGTCGGCGACGCCGCCGTGGCCGTCGTGGCGGATGGTGAGGGCGAGGTCGAGGGCGAGCCGGGCGTCACCGCTGATCGAGTCCTGCATGGACCCGATGATAATGGACCTAATGACAGGGGGGCCGTCATCCATTAGAGGGTGCCGGTGGAACCACCGCGACCGGGCTCGCCGCGTGCAGCAGGACCGCCTGGGTCACCGAGCCCATCATGCGGGCGGGGGCCAGCAACCGGCGCCGGTGGCGGCCGACGACGACCAGGTCGGCACCCTTGGACGCCTCGACGAGGTGGCCGGCCGCGTCACCCGGAGCGATCCAGGGGTCGGTCCGGACGGCGGGGTGACGCTGGCGGTGCGGGGCGAGGAAGCCCTCGGTGAGGGTGCGGGTCTCGCCCTCGACGGCGTCCTGGTCGACCGTCACCGGCACGAGTTCGCCCGGCATCGCCCAGTTCTGCAGCGGCCACTGGTAGGCGGCGACGACCTGAAGCCGGGCGCCGCGCAGGGCGGCCTCGGTGAAGGCGAAGGCGAGCGTCGCCTCGTCAGGGCTGTCGGCCCGGAGGCCGACGACCACCCGCGGCCCCGGCTCGGCCGGCGTCCCGTCCTGGATCCGGCGCCCCGGCTTCGGGACGACGACCACCACGCACTCCGCGTCCCGTGCGGCGGCCATGCCGTTGGAGCCGAGCAGCAGACCGGCGAAGCCACCGCGCCCACGGGAGCCGAGCACCAACAGCTGGGCGGTGGCGCCCAGTTCGGGCAGGACCGCACTGGGGACGCCCTCCAGAGCGAGGTACTCCAGCGCCGGACGTTCGACGCGTCCCGCCAAATAGCGGCGCACCTGGCCGAGGACCGTGTCGCCCTCGGCCTCGGGCCGCCCGGCGGGCAGCACCTCGGGCCCGGCCCACGCGGGGTACTGGTGCACATGGACCACCCGCAGTGGCGCCTCGCGCACCAGGGCCGCCTCGAACGCCCAGTCCAGGGCGACCAGGCTGTCGTCCGAACCGTCCACCGCCACGATGACCGGCAGGGTGCTCATGGGTTCCTCATCTCCGGAGTACGACCTCCCCCGGGGCCGGCGTCGCTCAGGCGACGGCCCCGGGAGGCTGCTCAAGGTCGCGTGTCCGGAAAAACGGGTGAACCACCCCCGGATCGGCCCGTCAGGTCATGCCGGACCCGAACCGCTCGTCATCACGTGAGGTCGAACTCCCCTTCCCTCGCCCCCGACACGAAGGCACCCCACTCGGCAGGGGTGAAGATCAAGGAAGGGCTCTCCGGGCGGCCGCTGTTGCGCATCGCGATGAATCCCTCGACAAAGGCGATCTGGACATCCCCCAGGCCGCGGCTGCTGGACTGCCATTCGGCGGTGGTCAGGTCCAGCTCGGGCTTGTCCCAGCCCATGAGCGGCTGCTGCTGGATGGTGGTCTCGGCCACGTCCGTGCTCCTCCCGATTGCGTCGTCCGCGGGTCAGCCTAGCGATCGTCCCCGACCGCGGACAGGCCACGTGAGGAGGACCTTTCGGTGACCTTCCGGGAGGCATTTCACGCATCAGGGGGTTCGGCCCCCACGAGCCACATCGAGAAGAACTGGGAGCCGCCGCCGTAGGCGTGCCCGAGGACCTTGCGGGCCCCGTCCACCTGGTGCTCCCCGGCCTGTCCGCGCACCTGGAGGGCCGCCTCGGCGAAGCGGATCATGCCGGAGGCGCCGATGGGGTTGGTGGACAGGACACCGCCGGACATGTTGACGGGAAGATCGCCGTCCAGCTCCGTCACCCCGGACTCGGTGAGCTTCCAGCCCTCGCCCTCGGCGGCGAAGCCGAGGTTCTCCAGCCACATGGGCTCGTACCAGGAGAACGGCACATACATCTCCACGGCGTCGATGTCGCGCCGCGGATCGGCGATGCCCGCCTGCCGGTACACGTCGGCCGCGCAGTCCTTGCCTGCCTGCGGCGACACCGCGTCCTTGCCGGCGAAGAGAGTCGGCTCACTGCGCATGGCGCCCCCGAGCATCCAGGCCGGCGGCCGCGGCGCACGGGCCGCCCCCGCCCGGTCCGTCAGCACCATCGCGCAGGCGCCGTCGGAGGACGGGCAGGTCTCCGAGTAGCGGATCGGATCCCAGAGCATGGGCGAGGCCTGGACCTTCTCCAGGGTGATGTCGTGTTCGTGCAGATGCGCGTACGGGTTCTTCAGCGCATTGCGCCGGTCCTTGTACGCCACCAGCGAGCCGACCGTGTCGGGCGCCCCGCTGCGCCGCATGTACGCCCGTACGTGCGGGGCGAAGAAGCCGCCCGCCCCGGCCAGCAGGGGCTGCTGGAAGGGGATCGGCAGGGACAGTCCCCACATGGCGTTGGACTCGGACTGCTTCTCGAAGGCCAGCGTCAGCACGGTCCCGTGCACCCGGGCCGCGACGAGCCCGGCGGCCACCAGCGCCGTCGACCCGCCGACCGAGCCCGCCGTGTGCACCCGCAGCATCGGCTTGCCCACCGCGCCGAGCGCGTCGGCGAGATACAGCTCCGGCATCATCACGCCCTCGAAGAAGTCGGGCGCCTTGCCGATGACGACGGCGTCGATGTCCGCCCAGGTCAACTCGGCGTCGTCGAGGGCGCGTCGGGCGGCCTCCCGCACCAGCCCCGCGATCGACACGTCGCGGCGCGCCGCGACGTGCTTGGTCTGACCGACGCCTACGACGGCCACGGGCTCCTTGCTCATCGCGGATCCCCTTCGAGTACGGCGACCAGGTTCTGTTGCAGACAGGGGCCGGAGGTGGCGTGGGCGAGCGCCCGGTCGGACTCGCCCCGGTGGATGCGGGAGGCGGCCTCGCCGATGCGGATGAGACCGGCGGCCATCATCGGGTTGGCGGCGAGCGCACCGCCGGACGGGTTGACGCGCACATCGTCGTCCAGCCGCAGCGCCCCCCGCAGGACGACCTCCTGCGAGCTGAACGGCGCATGCAACTCGGCGATGTCGACGGGCCGTTCGAAGGCACCGGCCTTCTCGGCGGCCAGGCGGGCGGAGGGTGAGTCGGTCAGGTCGCGGACGCCGAGGGAGTGCGGTTCGATGCGGTGGTCGATGCCGCGGATCCAGGCGGGCCGCGCACACAGTTCGCGGGCGCGTTCCCCGGCGGCGAGGATCACGGCGGCGGCCCCGTCGCCGACGGGCGGGCAGTCGCCGGTGCGCAGGGGCCGTACCACGTAATCACCTTGCGGGACGGGCCCCTTGAGCTGGGCGCGCGGGTTGTCGACCGAGCGGCTGCGGGCGCCGACGGCGGCCAGGGCCGGTTCGTCGGTGTCGCCCGCGTCGATGAGCGCCTGGGCCTGGAGGGCGGCGAGGGCGACGGAGTCGGGCCACAGGGGGGCCACGTAGTACGGGTCGAGCTGCCGGGTCAGCACATCGCGCAGGGAGCCCGGCGAGGACTTGCCGTAGGAGTAGACGAGGGCGGTGTCCGCGTCCCCCGTCAGCAGCTTGGTCCATGCCTCGTACAGGGCCCAGGCGCCGTCCATCTCGACGTGCGACTCGGAGATCGGCGGCCAGGCGCCGACGCCGTCGAGGGCGAGGGTGAAGGAGAAGGCGCGGCCTGCGAGGTAGTCGCTGGAGCCGGAGCAGGTGAAGCCGATGTCGGCGGTCTTGAGGCCGGTCTGGTCGAGGACGTCGTGCAGGACCGGCATGAGCATCTCCACCTCGGACTGTTCCGCGGTGGAGCGCAGGACGTCGGACTGGGCGAAGGCGACGACGGCTATCTCGCGCACCCCTGAGCTCGCTTCGCTGGTCACAGCAGCTCCTTGTACATCTCGTAGTCCGCGTCGGGTTCGCCGGTGGGCCGGTAGTGGTCGGGATAGCGGCCCCCTTCCGTCCACACCGGCTCGACCCGCAGCCCCATCCGCACCTGGTCGTACGGGATGCCGCCGATCCGCCCGTGCAGGGCGAGGTCGGCGCCGTCGAGGGCGATGTGGGCGTAGACGTAGGGGACTTCGATGTCGAGATTCGCCGTATGCGCGGCCTTGATGTTGACGATGCAGAACGTGGTGACCGTGCCGCCGGGGCCGACTTCGACCTGTTCCGAGGTGGCGACGCCGCAGGTCGGACAGGCGCCGCGGGGCGGGACGTACACCTTGCGGCAGGACGGGCAGCGTTCGCCGACGGCCCGGTGTTCGGCGAGGGCGTTGATGTAGGCGGTCTGGGCGCGGCCGGGTGAGTAGGTGTAGTCGAGGCGGGCCGCCGCGACGATGCCGGTGACCGGGTCCTCGAACTCGCCGCTGTGACCGGCCGGTTCGGCAGCCTCGCCGTCGTACGGCTCGAAGCAGGCGATGTCGGTGATCGCGCCGACGCGGTCCTCGGCCCAGCGGACGCGGACCCGCATGCCGGTGTGGACGGCGTCGGGCCCGGGGGCGTCGAGGGCGTGGAGGAGGGCGGTGTCGGCGCCGTCGAGGCGGACCAGGACCCAGGCGAAGGGGGCCTCCAACGGCTGGCCGCGGCGCGGCTCGTGGTTCCAGGCCCAGGTGGTGACCGTTCCCGTGGGGGCGACTTCGACGAGGTCGCGGATCTCCTCGGCGGTGACGGGGTCGTACTCGACGGGGGGTACGAGGGTGCGGCCGTCGGTGGTCTTCACGCCGAGGACGACACGGTCGCGCAGGCCGGTGAGGAAGGCGCTCTGGACGGGTCCGAGGGAGCGGGTGAAGGGGAATTCGACGACCAGGGGAGCTTTGAGGACTTCGGGCACGGTGAACTCCCTTGTCAGGCTCGCTTGTAGACGGGCGGGCGCTTCTCCGCGAAGGCGCGGGCGCCTTCCTTGGCGTCGGCGGTGTCGAAGACGGGCCAGCCGCGCTTGAGTTCGGCGGCGAGGCCTTCGGTCTCGGTGAGCTCGGCGGTCTCGTAGACCGACGCCTTGACGGCCTCGACCGCCAACGGGCCGCAGGCGTTGATCTGTTCGGCGATCTCCAGGGCCTTGGTCAGCGCCTGGCCGTCGGGGACGACATGGCCGATCAGGCCGATGTCCGCGGCCTCCCGGGCGGTGTACGGGCGACCGGTGAGCAGCATCTCCAGGGCGTGGGTGCGGGGGATCTGCCGCTGGAGACGGACGGTGGAGCCGCCGATCGGGAACAGGCCGCGTCTGACCTCGAAGAGGCCGAAGGTGGCCGACTCGCCGGCGACGCGGATGTCGGTGCCCTGGAGCATCTCGGTGCCGCCCGCGACGCAGTGGCCCTCGACGGCGGCGATCACCGGCTTGCGGGGGCGGTGGTGGCGCAGCATCGCCTTCCAGTGCAGATCGGGGTCGGCTTTGAGCCGGTCGCGGTACTGCTCCCCCTCCATGCCCTTTCCGGCCAGGGCCTTGAGGTCCATGCCCGCGCAGAACGAGCCGCCCGCGCCGGTGAACACGATCGAGCGGATGGAGTCGTCGGCGTCGGCCTCGACCCAGCCGTCGTACAGGCCGACGAGCATCGCCAGCGAGAGGGCGTTCCTGGCCTCCGGCCGGTTGAGCGTGAGCACCAGTGTGGCGCCCTCGCGCCGCACGGTGAGGTGTTCCGTCCCACCCATTGACCGTCTCCCCTCGAAAAGCTCTCCCACTGGCAGAACGAGAACAGGTTGCAGGAGTGGACCCGGCTCTTCAAGAGTTTTCTGACAGACAGTCAGATTTCTTCGCGCGGAGCCTTCACAGTGAGCCCGCCCTTTGCTCTGATGACCGGCAACCGGTGCGGAGCGAGGTCAGGAGGAGCGGTGGAGTACAACCTTGCCGACCTGTTCGAGTCGGTCGTCGACGTGGTCCCGGACCGCGAGGCGCTGGTGTACATCGACATCCCCGGCACGGGTGCGGAGCGCCGGCTGACGTACGCGGAGCTGGACGCGGCCGCCAACCGGATCGCTCACCATCTCATCGACAGCGGGATCCGGCCGGGTGAGCACGTCGGGCTGCATCTGTACAACGGGATCGAGTATCTGCAGGCGGCGATCGGCTGCCTCAAGGCCCGGATCGTGCCGGTGAACGTCAACTACCGTTATGTCGAGGACGAGTTGGTCTATCTCTACCGGGACGCCGATCTGGTGGGGCTGGTCTTCGAGACGGAGTTCACGGACCGGGTGGCGGCGGCGCTGCCGCTGTCGGAGAAGCTCCGGCATCTCATCAGGGTGGGTGCCGGAGGCTCGGGCCCGGACGCCGTGAACGCCCTGGACGCCGTGGACTTCGCGGAGGCCGAGGCGGGCGGGTCCCCGGAGCGGGGGTTCCCGAAGCGTTCCGGGGACGACCAGTTCATCATCTACACCGGCGGCACCACCGGGATGCCCAAGGGTGTGATGTGGCGTCAGGAGGACCTGTTCTTCTCGGGGATGGGCGGGGGCGCCCCGACCGGCGAGCCGGTGAAGAAGCCCGAGGAACTCGCCGAGCGGGTCGCGGCCGGCGGCGCGGGGATCACCTTCTTCCCCACTCCCCCGCTGATGCACGGCACGTCCACGCTCACCGCGTTCATCGGCTTCAACTTCGGCCAACGGGTCGTGCTGCACCGCAAGTTCTCCCCCGAGGACGTCCTGCGGACCATCGAGCGGGAGAAGGTCTCCAGCATGTCCCTGGTCGGGGACGCGATGCTGCGGCCGTTGATCGACGCCCTCGAAGGGCCGATGAAGGGCACGGACACCTCGTCGATGTTCACCGTGTCCTCGTCGGGCGCGATCATGTCGGACACCGTGCGCCGGCAGTTCCAGGCGCTCGTCCCGAACGTGATGCTCCTGAACAACTTCGGCTCCTCCGAGTCCGGCTTCAACGGCACGGCGACGGAGGACTCCGGGCCCGACCGCGGCTTCCGCGTCCGGGTCAACTCCCGTACCCAGGTGGTCGACCCCGCCACCCACGAGCCGGTGGCCGTGGGCGAGGTGGGCCGGGTCGCCCAGTGCGGCCATGTGCCGCTCGGCTACTACAACGACCCGCGGAAAACCGCCGAGACCTTCTTCGAGAAGGACGGCGAGCGCTGGGTGCTCCTCGGCGACATGGCGACCGTCGACGAGGAGGGCGTCGTCACCGTCCTCAGCCGGGGCTCGCAGTGCATCAACACCGGCGGCGAGAAGGTGTACCCGGAGGAGGTCGAGCAGGCGCTGAAGTCCCATCCGGACGTGTACGACGCGCTCGTCGCCGGGGTGCCGGACGCGAAGTGGGGACACCACGTGGCGGCCGTCGTACAACTGCGGGAGGGGGCGGTACGACCCTCCCTGGACGACATCCAGACGCACTGCCGGACCCAACTGGCCGGGTACAAGATCCCGCGGCAGCTGGTGATCGAGGAGTCGATACGGCGATCCCCCAGCGGGAAGGCGGACTACCGGTGGGCCAGGGAGGTCGCCGTGCGGGCGGACGGGTGAATTCCGGTCCGTCGTGTTGAACCGAAGGTGACGTGCGAACGTACTGGTGATGGCAGGCTCACTCACAGGGCCCTGTTCGCCATGCCATCGCAAGACCGTACGGAAGGACCGCCGGGTGTCGCTCTTCACACCTCGCTCTCGTCAGCAGCCGGAAGCCACCGGGAGCGAGGCGGACCCCGTCGTCGAGGCTGAAGGGACCGAAGGAGCCGGAGGAACCGAAGGGGCCGAAGCGGTCACCCGGAAACCGGGATGGTTCGGCTGGCGGGCCCGGTATCCCCGTACCGCACGCGGTGTGACCATCGGTACGACCGTCCTGGCCGGGGCGCTGGTGCTCGGTGCGCTGCTCATGCCCAACCGGCTCGACCGGATGAATCTCCAGGCCTTCCTGCGCCTTCCCGTCGAGGCGGTCCTCCTCGCGGGCCTGCTGCTCGCGCTGCCGAGGCGGGCACGGCGGATCACGGCCGTCGTCGCGGGTGTGGTCCTGGGGCTGCTGAGCATCGTCAAGTTCCTCGACATGGGCTTCCGTGAGGCCCTGGCCCGGCCGTTCGACCTGGTCTTCGACTGGATCCTGCTGGACGACGGGGCGGACTGGGTCAGGGAGTCGTTCGGCCGCACCGGGCAGGTGCTCGCGGTGACCGGGGTGATCGCGCTGTTCGTCGCCGTGCTCGCCCTGTGCACGCTGGCGGTGGTGCGGCTGTCGAACGTCATGGTCCGGCACCGCCCGGTGGCCGCCCGCACCACCCTCGTCCTCGGCATCGCGTGGATCCTCTGCTTCACCCTGGGCGTGCAGTACGGCGGAGTCACCCTCGCCACCAAGGGCAACTCGGAGTTCGTGGCCAACCGGGTGCAGCAGGTGCGCGACGGCATCTTCGACGCCGAGGTCTTCGAGAAGCAGGCCGCCGTCGACGCGTTCGCCAAGACCCCGCCCGACCAGCTGCTGACCGGGCTGCGCGGCAAGGACGTCCTGTTCACCTTCGTCGAGAGCTACGGCCGGGTGGCGATCGACGACCCGGCGATGGCCCCGCAGATCGACGCGGCCCTCACGGCGGGCGACAGCAGGCTCAAGGCGGCCGGTTTCGCCTCCCGCAGCGGCTGGCTCAGGTCGCCCGTGACGGGCGCCGGCAGCTGGCTGGCCCACTCGACGTTCCTGTCCGGCCTGTGGGTCAAGAACCAGCAGCGCTACCGGAGCCTGACCACCGGCGACCGCGCGACCCTCACCAGCTACTTCCAGAAGACCGGCGACTGGCGCACGGTCGGGATCGTCCCGGGTGTGCGCAAGACCTGGCCCGAGGGCAAGTACTTCGGCCTCGACCACATCTACGACTCCACACACCTCGGCTACAACGGCCCCTACTTCAGCTGGACCCCGGTGCCCGACCAGTTCAGCCTGGAGGCCTTCGAACGCCTGGAGCACGGCAAGAAGAACCGTGACCCGATCATGGCGGAGATCATCCTGGCCTCCAGCCACAACCCCTGGTCCCCCATCGCCCGCATGGTCGACTGGGACCAGCTCGGCGACGGCTCGGTCTTCGAGCAGATCAAGAAGGAGGGCACCGACCCCAAGGAGGTCTGGAAGAGCTCCGAGCGCGTCCGCACCGAGTACCGCAAGGCCATCGAGTACTCCCTGCAGAGCCTCACCGAATGGGTCCAGCGCTACGGCGACGACGACACGGTCCTCGTCTTCCTCGGCGACCACCAGCCCGTCCCGACCGTCACCGGGGGCAGCACCAACAAGGACGTGCCCATCACGATCGTCGCCCGCGACCCGAAGGTCCTCGACCGGGTCTCCGACTGGGGCTGGACGGACGGCCTCAAGCCCGCCGCGAACGCGCCGGTGTGGGGCATGGACACGTTCCGCGACCGCTTCATGACGGCGTACGCGAAGTGAGACCGGCCTCGTGGAGGAACGGCTCCACGGCGGCCAGGAAATCGTCGGGGCGGGTCTCGTGCACGAGATGTCCGGCGTCGATGGTCACGAGCCGGGCATCGGGAATGCGCTCGGCAACGGCCGCGACCTGCTCCTGAGGAATGGAACTGTCGGGCCCGCCCCCGATCACCAGCGTGGGCATGGTGATCCGCCCCATGTGGTCCCACCACACAGGATCGGGGGCGTTGCGCTGCTCGTCCGTCGCCCGCACCATCTCCCAGTCGAACGGCAGGTCTCCGTCGGGGCGTTCGGCGGGCGGCCGGGGCGGGTCGAGCGGGAGGGGCGCGGGTACGTCCTCCAGCACGAGGCGGCGTACGAGTCCGGGTGTCCGCTGGGCGAGGAGACAGGCGACGACGCCGCCGAGGGAGTGGGCGACGACGTCGGTGCGTGCGATGCCGAGGGCGGTCAGGAAGCCCTGTACGTCGTCGCGCATGTCCTCCAGGGCATAGGTGCCGGGCCAGTCGCTGCGCCCGTGGCCGCGCAGGTCGGGGGCGAGGACGCGGCGCGGGGACGGACTCGCGGCGAGCTGTTCGGCGACCGGCACCCAGTCCGCTCCGTCGGCGCCGCGGGCGTGCAGCAGGAGAAGCGGCGGCGCGGTGCCGGGCCCCCAGGTGCGGTAGGCGAGGGTGATGCCGTTGGCCTTGACGGTGTCCATGGCGGGAAACGTAACCGGCGGGGTTCGGGTATGGCGCCTACTCTGCCGAGGGCAGAGCGGGATCGAGGAACGTGAGGATCCGCCGCACGAACCACTCCGGATCGTCCAGCCACGGATAGTGTCCGGCGCCGGGCTGCACCGCGACCTCGGCGGCGGGAAACACGTCGGCGGTCCGCCGGGCCAGTTCGGGCCGGGGCGCGTTGTCGACCTCCCCCGAGAGTACGAGCACCGGACGCTCCAGCCGGGCGAGGGCCTCCCGGGTCGCGGGCGGGTCATAGGCGCCGGGGGATCCGTACACGTCGGCCGCCTCGTCGTTGAACTCCTGGTCACCGCGGGCGTCATGAGCGGCGGCGGCCTCGTCCCAGCGGCCGTAGAAGAAGGGCGCGAACACGGGGTCGTAACCACCGGTCCCGTCGAGCGAAGCCGCGAACGCGGGGAATGCCGTGTCGAACCAGGGCTCGCCCTTCCGCAGCAGGGCCGCCGCCAACCGCTCCTCGTCGGTCACCGGCATCCCCAGCGCCCACGGGATGGCGGTGACCAGCACCAGCCGCCGCACCCGCTCCGGGTACCGGGCCGCGTACAGCATGGCGAGACTGCCGCCGGCCGAGTGCGCGAGCAGGTCCATCCGCTCCAGCCCCAGCTCGACCCGCAGCGCCTCCACGTCGTCGACGAGCCGGTCACAGCGGTACGTCGCCGGATCGGCCGGTGCCGCGGACTCGCCCGTGCCCCGCAGATCCAGCAGCACAAGCCGCCGGTGGGCGCTCAGGCCTCCCAGGTCCCCGAGGTAGCCGGAGGCCCGCATGGGCCCGCCGGGGAGGACGACGAGGGGTTGACCGTCGCCCCGGAGGTGATAGGCGAGCTGGGTCCCGTCGGGGGCGGCGAAGATCGGCATGGCGCCCATCCTCGGCGCTGCCCGCGCTGGGCCGCAACGGGGTTCCGTCAGAGGGCGACGGGGCGGTGAGCCGAGAAAGTGTGGGGCGCCCTCTTGCCTGATCACGGGTGGGCTGGATTACTGATCCCCGAGACCTCGACCGAATGATCGGTCGCCCGTATTGCTGTGATCGGCGAGGGAGGCGTCCCGGTGGCGGATGCGACGGAGCTGTGGGACGCGGGGGAACGGCTCGATGAAGAGGCGTTGAGGGCACTGCAGTTGGAGCGGCTCCAAAGGGCCCTGCGGCATGCGTACGACAACGTGCCGTTCTACCGGGAGTCCTTCGACAAGGCCGGTGTCCGTCCCGAGGACTGCCGTACCCTCGCCGACCTCGCCCGGTTCCCCTTCACCACCAAGGCGGACCTGCGCGAGAACTACCCGTACGGGATGTTCGCCGTGCCACGGGATCAGGTCCGCCGTATCCACGCCTCCAGCGGCACCACCGGAAGGCCGACCGTCGTCGGGTACACGGACGGTGATCTCGCCCTGTGGTCCGACATGGTCGCCCGTTCCCTCCGGGCGGCGGGCGGGCGGCCCGGTGACATCGTGCATGTGGCGTACGGATACGGCCTGTTCACCGGCGGCCTCGGCGCCCACTACGGTGCCGAGCGGCTCGGCTGTACGGTCGTCCCCGCGTCCGGCGGTATGACGGCGCGTCAAGTCCAGCTGATCCAGGACCTGAAGCCCGGCATCATCATGGTGACCCCGTCGTACATGCTGACGATCCTCGACGAGTTCGAGCGGCAGGGCGTCGATCCACGGGGCACCTCGCTGCGGGTGGGGATCTTCGGGGCCGAGCCCTGGACGGAGCAGATGCGCCGGGAGATCGAGGAGCGGTTCGCGATCGACGCGGTCGACATATACGGGCTGTCGGAGGTCATCGGTCCGGGCGTCGCGCAGGAGTGCGTGGAGACCAAGGACGGCCTCCATGTGTGGGAGGACCACTTCTTTCCCGAGATCGTCGACCCGGTCACCGGCGAGGTGCTGCCCGACGGGGAGAAGGGTGAGCTCGTCTTCACCTCGCTCACCAAGGAGGCCATGCCCGTCATCCGGTACCGCACCCGGGACCTGACGCGGCTGCTGCCGGGCACGGCACGGGTGTTCCGGCGGATGGAGAAGGTCACCGGCCGCAGCGACGACATGGTGATCCTGCGGGGCGTGAACCTCTTCCCCACGCAGATCGAGGAGATCGTGCTCCGCACCCCGGGCGTCGCACCGCACTTCCAGCTCCGCCTCACCCGTGAGGGGCGACTCGACGCCCTGACCGTGCGGGCCGAGGCCCGGCCGGACGCCACCCCTGAGGACCGGGACGCGGCCGCGCGGGCCATCACCGCGGCCGTGAAGGACGGTATCGGCGTGTCCGTCACCGTGGAGATCGTCGAACCCGAGTCGCTGGAGCGGTCGGTGGGCAAGATCCGGCGGATCGTGGACCTGCGGCCGCGCTAGCTCAGGCGGTTCCTGAGCTCCCGTTTCAGGATCTTCCCGCTCGCGTTCCGCGGCAGCTCGTCCACGAACACCACCCGCTTCGGTGCCTTGAAGTGGGCGATCTTCTCGCGGGCGTGGGCGATCAGAGCCTCCTCCGTCACCTCTCCCCTGGGCACGACCACCGCCGTGACCGCCTCGATCCACCGCTCGTCGGGCAAGCCGATCACCGCCACCTCCGCGACGGCCTCGTGCGTGTACAGCGCGTCCTCGACCTGGCGTGAAGCGACCAGTACGCCACCGGAGTTGATGACGTCCTTCACCCGGTCGACGATCGTGAAGTAGCCGTGGGCGTCGCGCACCGCGAGGTCGCCGGAGCGGAACCAGCCGTCGCGGAATGCCTCGGCGGTCTCCTCGGGCTTGTCCCAGTAGCCCTCGCACAACTGCGGTGAGCGGTAGACGATCTCGCCGGGCGTGCCGTCGGGGACGTCCTTGCCGTCCTCGTCGACCACCCGGGCATCGACGAACAGGACGGGGCGGCCACAGGAGTCCATGCGGCCCTTGTGCTCACCGGGCGCCAGGACCGTCGCCAGGGGGCCGATCTCGCTCTGGCCGAAGCAGTTGTAGAAGGCGAGTTTCGGAAGCCGTTCGCGCAGGCGCTCAAGGACGGGCACCGGCATGATCGACGCGCCGTAGTACGCCTTGCGGAGGCCGTCGAGACGGCGGGTCGCGAAGTCGGGGCGGTTGGACAGCCCGATCCACACCGTCGGCGGGGCGAACAGGCTGTCGGCGCGGTCCGCCTCGATCAGGTCGAAGATCCGGTCGCCGTCGGGGGCGTCCAGGATGATGTTCGTCGCGCCGACCGCGAGGTAGGGCAGCAGGAACACATGCATCTGCGCCGAGTGGTACAGCGGGAGCGAGTGCACCGGGCGGTCGCCCGCGCTCAGGTCCAGGGCCGCGATCGCGCTCAGGTACTCGTGCACCAGGGCGCGGTGCGTCATCATCGCGCCCTTCGGCAGGGCCGTCGTACCGGAGGTGTAGAGCAGCTGGACGAGGTCCTCGGTGCGCGGCTCGGGGCCGTCGTACACGGGTGCCGATTCCAGGCGTGCCAGCAGGGAGTCGTCCGCGTCGCGCAGGGGCGTCGTACGGACGCCTTCGCCCAGCCGGTCCGCCAGGTCCGGGTCCGCGAGGACCAGCGTGCTGCCCGACTGGCCCACGAGGTACGCCAGGTCCTCGCCGGTCAGGTTCTGGTTGACGGGGACGTGCACCAGGCCCGCGCGGGCGCAGGCGAGGAAGGCGATGAGGTAGGCGTCGGAGTTGTGGCCGTAGGCCCCGACCCGGTCACCGGGCTCAAGACCTTCGGCGAGCAGCACGCTCGCCGCCCGGGAGACGGCCTCGTCGAGCTCCTCGTACGTCCATGAGCGGTCGCCGTACTCCACCGCGACCCGCGCCGGGGTGCGCCGGGCGCTGCGGCGCAGCACCCCGTCAACCGTGCTGCCTTGTCCGGGCGTCATACAGAACAACCTACCCGTTGGTACGCTCAACCGCTCCTTCCCTCAATGACGTTGGGAGGCACCATGCGCACCCGCCTCAGACGCACGGTCGTCACGGCCGTCGCCCTGCTCACCGCCACCTCCGCCCTGCCGGCGGCCGCGGTCGAGAGCCGCAACCACGAGCGGCACCCGTCGCACGGCGGACTGTCCGCCACGATCCGCTACACCGAGTACGGCATCCCGCACATCCTCGCCAAGGACTACGCGGACCTCGGCTTCGGCACCGGCTGGGCCCAGGCCGCCGACCAGGTGTGCACGCTCGCCGACGGTTTCGTGACCGTACGCGGCGAGCGCTCCCGCTACTTCGGGCCCGACGCCGCGCCCGACTTCTCGCTCTCCTCCGCCGCCAAGAACCTCTCCAGCGACCTCTACTTCCGGGGCGTGCGGGAGGCGGGCACGGTCGAGAAGCTGCTCGCCGAACCGGCGCCGGCGGGGCCGAGCCGGCAGGCGAAGGAACTCATGCGGGGCTTCGCGGCCGGCTACAACGCCTGGCTCAAGCAGAACCGCATCACCGACCCCGCCTGCAAGGGCGCCGCCTGGGTGCGCCCGGTGACGACCCTGGACGTGGCCGCGCGCGGGTTCGCGCTCGCCGTCCTCGGCGGGCAGGGGCGTGGTGTGGACGGCATCACCGCCGCCCAGCCGCCCACCACGGCCGCCGCAGTGACACCCGATGCCCGGGACACCGCGCGTGCGGCGCGTGAACTCCTCGCCACGGACACCGCCGACATGGGCTCCAACGCCGTCGCCTTCAGCGGCGCCACCACGGCCGGCAGCCGCGGACTGCTGCTCGGCAATCCGCACTACCCCTGGCAGGGCGGCCGCCGCTTCTGGCAGTCCCAGCAGACCATCCCCGGTGAACTGAACGTCTCCGGCGGCTCGTTGCTCGGCACGGCGACGATCTCCATAGGCCACAACGCGAACGTGGCGTGGAGCCACACCGTGGCCACCGGCGTCCCGCTCAACCTCCACCAGCTCACCCTGGATCCGGCCGACCCCACGACCTACCTCGTGGACGGCAAGCCGGAGCGGATGACCAAGCGCACGGTGACGATCCCGGTGAAGGACGGCACCGCGGTCACACGGACCCAGTGGTGGACCCGGTACGGACCCGTCACCACCTCCCTCGGAGCGGCGGTCCCGCTCCCGTGGACGAGCACGACGGCGTACGCCCTCAACGACCCCAACGCCACCAACCTGCGCGCCTCCGACACCGCCCTCGGTTTCAGCAAGGCGCGTGGCACGGCAGGCGTCCTCGGCTCGCTCCAGCGCACGCAGGGCCTGCCGTGGGTGAACACGATCGCCGCCGACTCGGCCGGCCACACCCTGTTCACCCAGTCCCAGGTGCTCCCCCGCATCACCGACGACCTCGCCCAGCGCTGCTCGACCCCGCTGGGGAAGCTCACCTATCCGTCGGCGGGGCTGGCGGTCCTGGACGGCTCGCGCACCGACTGCGCGCTCGGCAGTGACGCGGACGCCGTGCAGCCGGGCGTCTTCGGTCCGGCGAAGATGCCGACGCTCACGGACGCCCCGTACGCGGAGAACTCCAACGACAGCGCCTGGCTGGCCAACGCGGACCGGCCGCTGACCGGGTACGAGCGGGTCTTCGGCACCATCGGCACACAGCGTTCGCTGCGGACGCGCGGCGCGGTCGAGGACGTGGCGGCGATGGCCGGGCGCGGGCGGCTGACCGTGCGGGACCTTCAGGCACAGCAGTTCGCCAACCGGGTGCCCGCGGGCGACCTCGCCGCGGCGGACGCGGCGAAGGCGTGTGCGGCGCTGCCGGGAGGTACCGCGACGGGCAGCAACGGCACGGCAGTCGACGTGCGTGAAGCGTGCGGGGTGCTCGGCGCGTGGGACCGCACCGTGAACACCGACAGCCGGGGCGCACTCCTCTTCGACCGGCTCTGGCGCAGGATCCCGGCCGCGCAGTTGTGGAAGGTGCCGTTCTCGGCGGCCGACCCGGTGCGCACCCCGAACACCCTCAACACGGACTCGGCAGCCTTCCCCACGGCCCTCGCGGACGCCGTGACCGAGCTGCGCGCGGCGGGCATCCCGCTCGACTCCCCGCTCGGGCGGCACCAGTTCGTCGTACGGGGCGGACAGCGCATCCCGGTCTCCGGCGGCACCGAGTCCCTCGGCGTCTGGAACAAGGTCGAGCCGGTGTGGGACCCGGCCGGCGGGGGCTACACGGAGGTGACCACCGGCTCCAGCTACATCCAGGCCGTCGGCTGGAACGGCAGCCGCTGTCCGGTCGCCCGCACCCTTCTGTCGTACTCCCAGTCCTCGAACCCGAACTCGCCCCACTACAGCGACCAGACGCGGCTCTACGCCCAGGAGAAGTGGGTGACGTCCCGCTTCTGCGAGAAGGACATCCTGTCGTCTCCGTCGCTGAAGGTGGTCCGGGTCCGCTCGTGAAAGGGGTCAGACGGGCCGGGTGCGCCCCTCCCAGTACGGGTCCCGCAACCGCCTCTTGTACAGCTTGCCGTTGGGGTCCCGGGGCATCTCGGTGATGAAGTCGACCGTCTTGGGGCACTTGTAGCCGGCGAGTTGTCCGGCGCAGTGGGTGAGGAGGTCGGTGGCCAGCTCCGGTCCGGGTTCATGGCCCGGGGCGGGTTCGACCACGGCCTTGACCTCCTCGCCCCAGTCGTCGTGCGGGATGCCGAAGGCGGCGGCGTCGGCGACGGCGGGGTGGGAGAGGAGGACGGACTCGATCTCGGCGGGGTAGATGTTGACCCCGCCCGAGATGATCATGTCGATCTTGCGGTCGCGGAGGAAGAGATAGCCGTCCTCGTCGAGAAGACCCAGGTCGCCGACGGTGAAGAAGTCGCCGATGCGGTTCTTCCTCGTCTTGGTCTCGTCCTTGTGGTACGAGAAGCCGCCGGTGTTCATCTTCAGGTAGACCGTGCCCAGTTCACCCGGCGGCAGCCGGTTGCCGTCGTCGTCGAGGACGGCCAACTCGCTGATGGGCCAGGCTTTTCCGACCGTGCCGGGCTTCTTCAGCCAGTCCTCCGCCGTGGCGAAGGCGCCGCCGCCCTCGCTGGCCGCGTAGTACTCCTCCACGCACGGGCCCCACCAGTCGAGCATCGCCCGCTTCACATGGTCGGGGCAGGGGGCGGCGCCGTGGATGGCGTGGCGCATGGAGGAGACGTCGTAGCGGTCCTTGACGTCCTGCGGCAGGGCCAGCAGACGGTGGAACTGGGTCGGGACCATGTGGGTGTGGGTGCACTGCTCGCGGTCGATCAGGCGGAGCATCTCCTCGGGTGTCCACTTGTCCATCAGTACCAGTCGGTGGCCGATGTGCAGGGACGCGCTCGCGAACTGGAGCACTGCCGTGTGGTAGAGCGGTGAGCAGACCAGGTGGACGTTGTCGTCGTACGGCTTGATGCCGAAGATGCCGAGGAAGCCGCCGAGGTAGGCCTCCTCGGGGAGCTTGCCGGGCAGGGGGCGGCGGATGCCGCGGGGGCGGCCCGTGGTGCCCGAGGTGTAGTTCATGACCCATCCGAGCTCGCGGTCCGCGGGGGCCGACTCCGGTTGTCCGTCGAGGAGTTCGGCGTACGGACGGAAGCCCTCGACCTCGCCGATCGCGTACCGGTGGGTGGCGGGGAGGCCGGCCTCGTCGGCGGCCTGGCGGGCGGGGGCGGCGAAGCGTTCGTGGGCGAGGAAGACCTTGGCGCCGGAGTCGGCGACGATCCAGGCGATCTCCGGGCCGACGAAGTGGTGGTTGACCGGGACGAGGTAGAACCCGGCCTGGGTGGCGGCGAGATGGGCGGTGAAGAACTCGACGCCGTTGGGCAGGACGACGGCGAAGGCGTCGCCGCGTTCCATACCGGCCGCGCGCAGGCCGTGGACGAGACGGTTGGCGGCGGCGTGCAACCGGCCGGCGGTCCACTGTTCGCCGTCCGGAGCCACGAGGACGGTGCGGTCGGGGTCGGCGGTGGCCTGGGCCCAGAAGCCCGCGGGGGGTGTGCTCGTCACTGGCCGCTCCTTCCGGCGATGCGGTTGATCCGGTCGACGGCCTGGTCGAAGCCGCGGGTGAGGTCGTCGAAGATCTCCTGGACGGCGCGTTCGCTGTTCATGCGGCCGACGATCTGCCCGACCGGGGTGCCGAGCAGCGGCTCGACCTCGTACTTCTGGATGCGGGTGAGGGCGTCGGCGACGAGCAGGCCCTGGAGGGGCATCGGGAGGGTGCCGGGGCCGTTCGGGTCGTCCCAGGCGTCCGTCCACTCGGTACGCAGCTGGCGTGCGGGTTTCCCGGTCAGGGCGCGGGAGCGGACCGTGTCGCCCGAACCGGCGGCGAGCAGCTTGCGCGTCACCGCGGACGAGGACATCTCCGCCTCGGTGCAGGTGAGCCAGAGCGAGCCCAGCCACACACCCTGCGCACCGAGTGCCAGCGCAGCGGCCACCTGGCGTCCGCTGCCGATACCGCCCGCGGCCAGTACGGGCAGCGGGTCGACGGCGTCGACGACCTCCGGCGTGAGCACCATGGAGGCGATCTCACCGGTGTGCCCGCCGGCCTCGTACCCCTGGGCGACGACGATGTCGATGCCGCCTTCCTTGTGCTTGAGGGCGTGCCGGGCGCTCCCGGCGAGCGCGGCGACGAGGACACCACGGTCGTGCGCGCGTTCCACGACATCCGCGGGCGGTGAACCGAGGGCGTTGGCGAGCAACTTGATCGGATAGTCGAAGGCGACGTCGAGCTGGGAGCGCGCGACCTGCTCCATCCACCCGGTGATCCGCCAGCCGGACGCCTCCCCCTCGGCCAGTTCCGGCACGCCGTACTTGGCGAGGGTGTCCTTGACGTACTGCCGGTGTCCCTCGGGGATCATGGCCTCGACGTCGGCCTCGGTCACGCCCTCGACCTTCTTGGCGGGCATCACGACGTCCAGCCCGTACGGCCTGCCCTCGACATGGGCCTCGATCCAGTCCAGGTCGCGTTTGAGGTCGTCGGGGGCGGTGTAGCGGACCGCGCCGAGCACGCCGAAGCCACCGGCCCGGCTGATGGCCGCAGCGACGGCGGGGAACGGCGTGAAGCCGAAGAGGGCGTACTCGACTCCCAGTTTCTTGCTCAGCTCCGTCTGCATGGGCGCAGGATGCCGCAGTCCTCCGGAGGACGGAAGAGGTTTCCTGATGCTCCGTCAGATTCCGTATGCCCCATCGGATTTCGTCTCGGGGTTAGAGTTCGACGATGACTGATGAGGTGTCCAACGCAATGACCCGCCGTCAGCTCACCCGAAGAGCCCTCGCGTTGGGGGGCGCGCTCGTCATCGCCCCGTTCCCGGCGGGACCGGCCGAGGCGTCCGCCGCTTCGGCCACCACCACCTTGCGCCGTGGCTCCCCACGGCAGGCCGGCCTCCTGGAAGAGCATCTCCGCCGACTCGTCACCGACGCCGAGGCGTTCCTCGGCCCCTCCCCCAAGCACCCCTGGTACGCGGGCGCCGTCCTGCTCGCCGGACGCGGCGGCACCGTGGCCCTGCACCGGCCGATCGGCATGGCGGTGCGCTACTCGGCGTACGACGAGACGACCGACACTGGCGTGGAGTTCCCGTCGGCGGACCAGATCCCCATGGCCGAGGACACCGTCTTCGACCTGGCCTCGGTCTCCAAGCTGTTCACCTCGATCCTGGCCATGCAGCAGATCGAGCGGGGCGCTCTGGAGCTGGAGGGCAAGGTCGCCTCGTACCTCCCGGAGTTCGGCGCCGCGGGCAAGCAGGACATCACGGTCCGCCAACTCCTCACCCACACCTCGGGTTTCCGCGCGTGGATCCCGCTGTACAACGCGCCGACGTACGAGGAGAAGCTCCGACTCATCTGGAACGAGGCCCCGCTCAACCCGCCGGGCACCAAGTACCTCTACTCCGACCTGAATCTGATCTCCCTCCAGCTGCTCCTGGAGAGGATCACGGGCCGCGGGCTGGACACCCTCCTCCGCGGGGAGATCACGGACCCCCTGGGCATGCACCGCACCCGCTACAACCCGCCCGCCGTCTGGAAGCCGCGGATCGCGGCCACGGAGGACGCCCGTAAGCCCTGGTCAGGCCTGGACCGGGGGCTCGTATGGGGTGAGGTGCACGACGAGAACGCCTTCAGCCTGGGCGGGGTAGCGGGCCACGCGGGGGTCTTCTCCTGTGCCTGGGACCTGGCGGTACTGGGCCGGACCCTGCTGAACGGCGGCGCGTACGGCCGGGCCCGCATCCTCCGCCCCGAGTCGGTGGAACTGATGTTCACGGACTTCAACACCGCCTTCCCCGGAGACGAGCACGGCCTGGGCTTCGAGCTCTACCAGCACTGGTACATGGGCGCGATGGCCACCCCGCGCACGGCGGGCCACACGGGCTTCACCGGCACCTCGCTGGTCCTCGACCCGACGACCGACTCCTTCCTGATCGTGCTCGGCAACTCCGTGCACCCCGTGCGCAGTTGGCGTTCGGGATCGGCTCCCCGGGTCGCGGCCGCGAACAACCTGGCGCGCGCGGTGCCGGTACGTCCGCGGCAGGGCCGTACCGCCTGGTTCGCGGGGATGACGACCCTCACGACCGCCACCCTCACGCTCCCCGCCCTCGACACGTCCGCCGGCGACGCTCGGCTGCGCTGCGCCCTGTGGTGGGACACCGAGCCGCAGGCGGACGTCCTCGCCCTGGAGTCCTCGACAGACGGCGGGGCCACCTGGCAGCCGGTCCCCTTCACCACCACCCGCCCCGACGAGACGCACCCGACGGGCACGGTCACGGGCTGGTCGGGCCGGGTCTGGCACCGGCTCGCAGCGGATCTCCCGGCGCACGGGAACGTGACCCTGCGATGGCGCTGTACGACCGACCGGCTCTACGTGGGCCGTGGTGCGTACGTCGACGGCCTGCGCGTGGAGGCCGCCGACGCGGTCCTGTTCGACGAGGCCCGCCCTGCGGACGCCGCGCGGCTGGCGGCGGTGGGCTGGCAGGCCTCGGCGGACTGACCGAGGAGGCTTCGGGTGGCTCCGGTCACCATGCGGTGATGAGCGGCGCGTCGGGTTCGTACTGCCGCCAGGCCTCGTTGAGACGTGCGATCCGGTCCGCGGCGGCGATGCCGCGCAGGGCGGCGACCTTGCCGTCGGCGACGTCGAACGCCACGACCCCCACGACCCGTTCGTCGACGACGGCGAGGACGGCCGGGGAGCCGTTGAGCTGCGCGATGTACATCGCGGGGGTGCCGCCGGCCATCCGCCGCTTCGCCTGCGTCGGCTTGAAGCCGGCCCGTACGAAGGAGGCGATGCGCTCGCGCGTCGTGTACCGCAGCAGCCGCCTGGCCAGTCCGGCGCCGTCCGAGACCAGAGTCGCGTCGGCGGTGAGCAGCGCCACCAGCCGTTCGGTACGCCCCGACGTGGCCGCGGCGAGGAACTCCTCGACGATCCGGCGCGCGGCCGCGGGGTCCACCTCCTGACCGCCGCGGCGCTCGGCGGCGACACGGCGGCGGGCCCGGTGGACATGCTGCTGGCTCGCGGACTCGGTGATGTCGAGGATCCCGGCGATCTCCCCGTGGCTGTACGAGAAGGCCTCGCGCAGGACGTACGCGGCCCGCTCGACCGGCGCGAGGCGCTCCATGAGGGTCAGTACGGCCAAGGACACCGATTCGCGCTGCTCGACGGTGTCGGCCGGGCCGAGCATCGGGTCGCCCTCCAGGAGCGGCTCGGGCAGCCAGTCCCCGGCGGCGCGCTCGTGGCGTGCCTGCGCCGAGCGGAGCCGGTCCAGGCAGAGGTTGGTGACGACCTTGGTCAGCCAGGCCTCGGGCACCTCGATGTGGTCCCGGTCCGCGCTCTGCCAGCGCAGGAACGTGTCCTGCACGGCGTCCTCGGCGTCGGCGGCCGAGCCGAGCAGACGGTACGCGAGCGAGGCCAGCCGTCCCCGGCCGGCCTCGAATCGGTCGATGGCTGCACTGTCCATGCGAAGGAGCCTATGCGGAGGAACCTAGGCGGCGGCCCTCGCGGGGGCATGGTCGGGCGTGGTGGCCAGACGGTGCCTGCGCTTCGGCATGCCGAAGGTCGGGTGGGCGATGCTCCACCCGGAGCCCAGGAGGATGCCCGACTTGAACAACGCGGCGGTCCGGCCGCCCAGGTACCACGACTTCGACTGCACGTCCTCGCCCACCGCCTGGAAGATCGCGTCCCGTCGCCCGAGGCTGATGTGGTTGCCGACGTACTTCAGCCCGACGGTCGGGACCTTGCCGTCCGTCAGGCGCGCGATGATCGCGGCGGTCGCCTGCATGGTGGTGTACCCGGCCGAGGCGCAGGACATCGGCAGCAGCCGGCCGTTGTCGCCGATCGCGTAGGCGCAGTCACCGACGGCGTAGACGTCCGGGTGCGAGACGGAGCGCATGGTGCGGTCGACGGCGATCCGGCCCGTCGCGGTGACCTCCAGGCCGCTGGCGGCGGCGATGGGGTGTACGGCGAACCCGGCCGTCCACACCGTCACGTCGGCCGGGATGGACCTGCCGTCGGCGGTGATCACCCGGGCCGGCTCGACGGCTTCGACGGTGGTGTGCTCGTGGACGGTGACGCCGAGCCGGTCGAAGGCCTGGCGCAGATGGCGGCGGGCCTTCGGGGAGAGCCAGTCGCCCGGTTCGCCGCGGGCGGCGAGCGCGACCGAGAGGTCGGGCCGGGCCTCGGCGAACTCGGTCGCGGTCTCGATGCCGGTCAGTCCCTCACCGACCACCAGGACGGTGCCGCCCTCGCCCAGACCGGCGAGGCGCTCGCGCAGCCGCAGCGCCGAGGACCGGCCGGCGACATCGAAGGCGTGCTCGGCCGCGCCGGGCACGCCGTGGTGGGCCACCGAGCTGCCGAGCGCGTACAGAAGGGTGTCGTAGACGAGCTCGTCCTCGCCGTCCTCGCCGGTCACCGCGACGGTCCTGCGCCCGGGGTCCACGCCGGTGACTCGCGCGAGGCGCAGCCGTATCCCGGTGCCCGCGAAGACCTGGGCGAGACTGCGGAACTCGATGTCCCGGCCGATCGCGAGCTGGTGCAGCCGCATCCGCTCCACGAAGTCGGGCACGGCGTTGACGACGGTGATCTCCACGTCGGCGGGGGAAAGCCGGCGGGCCAGGTTCCCGGCGGCGAAGGCCCCGGCGTATCCGGCGCCGAGGACGATGATGCGGTGCTTCATGGCGATGCTCCTGTCTCGTTCGCGGACCCCTTGAACGAGACGGAGCACTGATTCCTGACAGAAGCTGAGTGTGACGTGGGTCACTGGCCAGGGGCGCCGGTGCGAGGCTCCGCAGGACGCCGGTCCCTCAGGCGCTCAGGCGCTCACCCGCCCTCCCCCAGGACCGCCATCGCCGCGTTGTGCCCCGGCACCCCGCTCACCCCGCCCCCGCGCACGGCACCCGCCCCGCACAGCAGCACATTGGCGTGCCGTGTCTCCACGCCCCACCGTCCGGTGCCGTCCTGGGCGTAGGGCCAGGACAGTTCGCGGTGGAAGATGTTGCCGCCGGGCAGGCGCAGATCCCGTTCGAGGTCCAGCGGTGACTTCGCCTCGATGCAGGGGCGCCCTTCCGCGTCCACCGCGAGGCAGTCGGCGATCGGTTCGGCGAGATGCGCGTCCAGTTGCGCGATCGTCGCCTTCAACAGCTCCTCGCGTACGGAGTCGTTGTCCCGGTCGAAGAGCCGTGCGGGGGTGTGCAGGCCGAACAACGTCAGTGTCTGGTAGCCCTGTTCGACGAGGCCGGGGCCGAGAATCGTGGGGTCCGTCAGCGAGTGGCAGTAGATCTCGGAGGGCGGCGCGGCCGGCAGCGACCCCGCGGCGGCCTGGGCGTGTGCGGCGGCGAGCTGCCGGTACCCCTCGGCGATGTGGAAGGTCCCGGAGAACGCCTCACGCGGATCGACGGACCCGTCCCGCAGCTTCGGCAGCCGCGTCAGCAGCATGTTCACCTTGAGCTGCGCACCTTCGGCGGGAGCCGGCGCCTCGTCACCGGTGAGCTCCGCGAGCGCCTGCGGGGACGCGTTGACGAGCACGTGCCGCCCCACGGCGACGCCCTCGCCGTCGGCCGTTCGATACGTGACCTCGGCCGTGCGCCCGTCCGTGGCGATCCGCACCGCCTCGTGCCCGGTGGCGATGACGGCGCCCCCGTCCCGTGCGGCGCCGGCCAGGGCCTCGGTGAGGGCGCCCATGCCACCGACGGGGACGTCCCAGTCGCCCGTGCCGCCGCCGATCACGTGGTAGAGGAAGCACCGGTTCTGGCTCAGTGACGGCTCGTGGGCGTCGGCGAAGGTGCCGATGAGCGCGTCGGTGAGGACCACTCCCCGCACCAGGTCATCGGCGAACCGCTCCTCCACGGCCACACCGATCGGCTCCTCGAACAGCACCCGCCAGGCCTCCTCGTCGTCCACCCGGCGCCGCAGCTCGTCGCGGGTGGGCAGCGGTTCGGTGAGGGTCGGGAAGATCCGTTCGGCGGCGCGGCCGGTCATACCGTAGAACCGCTCCCAGGCCCCGTACTCGCGCGTCCCGCCCGTGAGCCGGGCGAAGGCCTCCCGGGTACGTCGCTCGCCGCCGCCCACCAGGAGCCCGGTCGGCCGCCCGTCCCGCTCGACGGGGGTGTACGAGGAGATCGTGCGCTTGCGCACCCGGAAGGTCAGCCCCAGGTCCCGGACGATCTTCTTCGGGAGCAGGCTGACCAGGTACGAGTAGCGCGACAGCCGTGCGTCGACCCCGGCGAAGGGCCGGGTGGAGATCGCGGCGCCGCCGGTGTGCTCCAGGCGCTCCAGGACCAGAACGGAACGTCCGGCCCGGGCCAGATAGGCCGCGGCGACGAGACCGTTGTGACCTCCGCCGACGATCACGGCGTCGTACGTGTGTCCATCCAGTGCAGGCATGTCTCTTCGTAACACGCGATGATCGTCAGCGGCCAGGGGTGTACGGCGACGGGGTCAGGGGCCGCATCCGGTGGGTGGCGTGGCCGGCGCGCGCCGGGGCAGCAGCAAGGCGGGCCTCGAAGCGCGGCGGCAGGGCCGCCGGAGGCGCCGCGCCGTCGCAGCGCGCGGAACCCGCACAACGAGCCAGGCCCCACCGGGCACCGTCCGCCCCTGCGGCGCCCCCACCACAGGGCCGCCGCCCCCGGCCCACGACGTCACGGTCCGCCCGCCGCCCGCTGCTGCCGCAGCACCGCCACCCTCCGGTACAGCTCGACCGCCTCCGCGCCGCGGCCGAGTTGTTCCAGGCAGTGGGCCTCGTCGTTGCGGCTGGCGAGGGTGTCGGGGTGGTCGGCGCCCAGGACGCGTTCGCGGGCGGCGGCGACTCGGCGGTACTCGGTGAGGGCGTCGGCCCAGCGGCCGAGCCAGCCGAGGCCGACGGCCACCTCGCGGCGGCTGACCAGGGTGTCGGGGTGCTCCGGGCCCAGGACGCGCTCGCGGATCGCGCAGACGTCCCGGGATTCCGCGAGGGCTTCCTCCCAGCGGCCGAGGCGGCCGAGGTTGACGCCGAGGCCGTGGCGGGCGCGGAGGGTCTCGGGGTGGGCCGGGCCGTGGATGCGGGTGCGGTCGTCGATGAGGTCGCGGTAGAGCTGGAGGGCGTCGCCGCTGCGGCCGAGGCGGCCGAGGCTGATGCCGACCTCGTAGCGGGCGGCGAGGGTGTCCGGGTGGTCGGGGCCGAGGGCCTGGGCGCGGGCCTCGGCGACCTCGTGGTAGGTCTGCAGGGCTTCCGGCCAGCGGCCCAACTGGCCGAGGGCGTAGGCGACTTCGTAGCGGGTGACCAGGGTGTCGGGATGGCCGGGACCGAGTACCCGGGCGCGGGCCGCCGCCACGTCGCAGGCCATGCGGTACGAGTCCTCCAGGCGGCCGAGTCTGCTGAGGTTGAAGGCGAGGTTGTGGCGGCAGCGCAGGGTGTCGGGGTGGTCGGGTCCCATGGTGCGCTCGCGGGCGGCGAGGACGGACGTATAGACCTGGTGGGCGTCGAAGTGGCGGCCCAACTGCCCGAGGACGTACGCCATTTCCTGGCGGGCGGCGAGGGTGTCGGCGTGGTCCGGGCCGAGGGAGAGGCTGCGGCTGCGGGCGACGTGCTTGTACTCGCGCAGGGCGTCGGCGGCGCGGCCGGTGCGGCTGAGGGTGAAGGCGACCTCGTAGCGGCTGGCGAGGGTGTCGGGGTGGTCGGGGCCGAGGAGGTGCTCGCGTTCGGCGGCGACCGCCCGGTGCACTTCACCGGCCTCCGCCCAGCGGCCGAGCCGGCCCAGGCTGAGCCCGGCGTTGTGGCGTCCGGCGAGTGCGGTGAGCGTCTCCGGGGGCGGGGCGGGCGGATCCTCGTCCGGGGCGCGGGTGTCGGGGCGGCCCGCGGCGGGCCGCGGGATCCACTCGCCGGTCAGCCCGGCACCGGCGTCCGGAGGTGTGGCCGCCAGCCCCGCACCGGTGGCCTTGTGGCCGGTGGTCATGCCCCGGGTCCAGGACGGCAGCCGCACCTCACGGGCCGTGGGCTCGGGCCTGAGCACCGGCTGGGGGGTCACCACCGTGGGCACGTACGCCGGTGTCGTACGGCCCAGGCTGATCCGGCGGCCCAACTCGCGCGCATCGTGCGGACGTTGCTCGGGGAGCTTGGCCAGCAGGTCCAGGATGATCTTCTCGAAGTACTCGGGGACCTCGGCGCGATGGCTGCGCGGCGGCCGGGGCGGGGTGTCGCGGTGGCCGACGAGGATCGCCCAGGCGTCGTCGAGGTCGAACGGCGGTACCCCGGTGGCGATCTCGTACAGCACGCACCCCAGCGAGTACAGGTCGCTGCGCTGGTCGACCTCGGAGCCGCCGATCTGCTCCGGCGACATGTAGTGCGGGGTCCCCATGGCGATACCGGTGCCGGTGAGCCGGGAGGTGAAGCCGATGTCATGGCCGAGGCGGGCGATGCCGAAGTCGCAGATCTTCACCGTGCCGTCGGTGAGCCGCATGATGTTCGCGGGTTTCAGGTCCCGGTGCACGATGCCCTGTTGATGGGTGTAGGCGAGGGCGGCGGAGACCTGGTCGGCGATCTCGATGATGTCCTCGACGGGCAGCGGGTGGTGTCTGTTGTCCTCCAGGAGCTGGCTGAGGTTGCGGCCCTCCAGCAACTCCATGACGAGGTACAGGATTCCGTCGGACTCCCCGAAGTCATGGACGACGGTGACCCCGCGGTGCTGAAGGGCGGCGGCGACCCTCGCCTCCCGGCGGAATCTCTCGCGCAGCACCCGGGTGAAGGACTGGTCGTGGGAGGGTCCGAGCGGCTTGAGGCACTTCACGGCGACACGACGGCCCAGCGACTCGTCGCGTGCCCGCCACACCTCGCCCATGCCGCCGCGCCCGATCAGCTCGAGCAGCCGGTACCGGCCCTGGATCAGCTTGCTGTCCCCCATCTGCTGCGATCGCCCCCGATGGTCTCGCCCGCCCCTGGCCCGTCCAGTATGGCGAGCTATCCACCCACTTTGTATGGTGCCGGGCGCGAGCCGGGGCCGAGCCGTGACATGGCCCGGATGATGTGTTTGGGCGGGAGTTGCCAGCGCAGACGTGCGGGAACACAGCGCAACAGGGTGCCCGTGGCACGCAACTGACGGGTGACGGTGGCGGGTTTCGGGGCCGGTCTGCCGTACAGCTCGTGGGCGTACGGCGGCAGAGCGGCGTACGCCAGCTGCGCCACGCGCCGCCACAGCACCTCGCGCGCCGGGACGAGGAGCGGATGCGTCGGCGGGCGGAGCAGGAAGTCGTCCACCGCGCGTGCCTCGGGTCCCACCGCGAGTTCGGGTCGCACCTTCTCGAAGTAGGCGGCCATCTCCGCCTGGTTCGCGGGTACGGCGTCCGGGTCCAGGCCCACCAGCCGCGCGCTGACGCGGTGTTCGGCTATGTAGCGGTCGGCCAGTTCGTCGGTGAGACGGAACCCGGAGCGGCGGGCGACGTGCAGATAGGAGTCGATCTCGGCGCAGTGCACCCACAGCAGCAGCTCGGGTTCGTCGACGCCGTACCGCTCCCCGGTGTCCGGGTCGACGGCCGACAGCATGGTGTGGATCTTCCGCACCCGTGCACCGGCCTTCTCCGCCGCCTCGGTGGTGCCGTACGTGATGGTGCCGACGAAGTTCGCGGTGCGCAGGAGGCGGCCCCAGGCGTCCTCGCGGAAGTCGGAGTTCTGCATGACCCCGCGCACCGCACGGGGGTGCAGGGCCTGGAGGTACAGCGCGCGGACCCCGGCGACCCACATCATCGGGTCGCCGTGCATCTGCCAGGTCACCGAGTTCGGTGTGAACAGCCCGGGATCACCCATACCGGCAGGTTAACGCCGTACCCGCGGCATCCCCAGACCGATCCACGAGATGATCTCGCGCTGGATCTCGTTGTTGCCGCCGCCGAAGGTGAAGATGACGGCCGACCGGTAGCCGCGCTCCAGCTCACCGTGGAGGACCGTGCCCGCGGAGCCCTCCTTCAGGGCGCCCGCCGCGCCGACGATCTCCATCAGCCAGGCGTAGGCGTCGCGGCGGGCCTCGGAGCCGTAGACCTTGACCGCGGAGGCGTCCTGCGGGGTGAGGGTGCCGTCCTGGACCGCGCTGACCATCTGCCAGTTGAGGAGCTTGAGGGCTTCGAGGCGGGTGTGGGTCCGGGCGAGGCGGCGGCGCACCCAGGGCAGGTCGACGACACGGCGACCGTCGGCGAGTTTGGTCTCGGTCGCCCAGCGCTGGACGTCGTGCAGGGCACGGATCGCCATGGTGCCGTGGGCGGCGAGGGTGACGCGTTCGTGGTTGAGCTGGTTGGTGATCAGCCGCCAGCCCTGGTTCTCGGCGCCGACGCGGTGGGTGACGGGAACGCGGATGTCCTCGTAGTAGCTGGCCGTGGTGTCGTGGCCGGCGAGGGTGTTGATGACGGTGCAGGAGTAGCCGGGGTCGGTGGTCGGCACCAGGAGCATGGTGATGCCCTTGTGCGGCGGGGCGGCCGGGTCGGTGCGGGTCGCCAGCCACACCCAGTCGGCGGTGTCGCCGTTGGTCGTCCAGATCTTCTGGCCATTGACGACATACTCGTCGCCGTCGCGTACCGCGCGCGTCTTCAGCGACGCCAGGTCCGTGCCCGCGTCGGGCTCGCTGTAGCCGATCGCGAAGTCGATCTCGCCGGAGAGGATCTTCGGCAGGAAGTACGCCTTCTGTTCGTCCGTGCCGAACTGCATGATCGTGGGGCCGACGGTGTTGAGCGCCATGAGCGGCAGCGGTACGCCGGCCTGGGCGGCCTCGTCGAAGAAGATGAACTGCTCGATCGCGCTCAGTCCGCGTCCGCCGTACTCCTTCGGCCAGCCGACGCCCAGCCAGCGGTCGGCGCCGAGCCGACGGATGATGTCGCGGTAGAAGCGCTTCTGCTCCCGTTTGTCGCCGTGCCGTGCGTGCGCGTCCTCCGGGACCAACTGGGCGAAGTACGCGCGCAGTTCGGTGCGCAGCCGCTGCTGCTCGGGCGTGTATTCGAGATGCACGGCGCCTCCAGGCTCCCCGGGACCGGTCCTGTCGGCGGACACGGTAGAACGTGTTCCAGAAATTGGGAATGGCGAGGACACGCGAAAGGGCCCCCGGCGTACCGGGGGCCCTTTCCGGCGCGAACCGCCGCGCGCGGTGCTGCTCGAACCGCTCAGTGGGCGACGGGAGTCGGCCTCGCGGCGCCCGCCGGCTCCGTGGCCGTCCTCGGGGCCAGCAGCCGCTCCGCCAGCAGCCCGAAGACCAGCCCGAAGGAGGTCCACAGGGTCACCTGCACGGCGAGGGCGGCGAGTCGGTACTCCCAGAGCAGGGCGGCCGGGAAGCCGTCCGGGACCATGTTGCCGTACGTGGGCAGGAAGACGTACGCCAGACCGACCGCGAGGACGAAGAACGCGCCCGCCGCGAGGGTGGCGTTCCAGTTGCCCAGGCGCGGGGCGAGGCGCTTGCCCAGGATGACCGTGCCGACCGTCAGCAGCACGCTGAGCACGATCATCAGGAAGTACAGCGTGGTGCGCTCGTTGAGGGTGTCGGGGTCGCCCACGGCCGGCGGGTTGGCCGGGTACTTCAGGAACGGGACGACGTAGACGGAGACGAGTCCGGCGGCCGCCAGGAGCAGCGCGCTCGCGCGCGGCCCGAAGCGGCCGATGCGGCCCAGTGCGAAGCAGTAGGCGAGCGCCGCGATACCGCCGAAGGCGACCCCGTAGACGAGGACGCCGGTGGACAGTCCCGCGCTGGACTGCAGGGTGCGGCTGACGAGTTCCTCGCCGCCGTGCTCATGGGCGTGGGCCTCCTCGAAGGCGATCGCCTCGTCGACGCGCGGTTCACCCAGGAAGTACGCGACGACGAGAGCGGCCAGACCCGCGGCGAGGCCCGCGAGCATGCCGCGGACCAGGAGGTTTCTGACAGTTGCGGAGTTCATGCGGGAAGTGGCTTCCTCGTCTCTGTCAGTGGCAGGGGAAGCCGAGCAGATGGCGGGCGTCGTGCACCCACTCGTGGACGCCCTCGCCGGAGATGAGGGAGGTGGCGCCCTGTTCGGCGCCGACGAAGTAGAGCATGACCAGCATCAGCACGCCGAAGAAGACCGCCCAGGGGGCGATGGCGCCGATCGGGAGCTTTGCGGGTACGGCGGTGGTGCCGGTGGTCGGCTGGGCGACGGTCTGCGCCATGGCAGGTACCTCCTGGGGGAACTCGCGTCCCGTTTCAGTGGTGCACAGGACGACGGGGCGGGTCTGACTCACCCGGCCCGCACCCGAAGGGCGTTCCCGGCATACAGTGGCGCGACCGTGCCGGAATCCCACCGGCTTCCACCGAACCGTCGTCGATATCCACGAGAAGGTACCGCGTGGGAGGGATGCGGCCAAGAGCGCATGGGAGCACCCCGGGGGCCGCTGCAGGCATGTTCGAGCCGTCAAGTACCGATCTTGGAAGGGTTGTTGAGCGGGGGAATGGGCGTATGACGAGCCGAGTGATGTTGATCTCACCCGCCATCACCGAGGCGCTGCGGGAGGCCAGATTCGACGACGGCTGCTCGCTGGACGCGACCGGGCTCCGCCTCGCCCAGACCGCCGCGGGTTCCCTCCCGGCGGCCGAACGGGCCCTGTGCTCACCCACCGTGCGCTGCCGCGAGACCGCCGCCGCGCTCGGACTCCACGCCGAGGACGCGATGGCGCTCGCCGCGCTGGACGCCGGACGCTGGCGCGGCTCGACGCTGGCCGATGTGAGCGCCAAGGAGCCGGAGTCACTGGCGCGTTGGCTGACGGACCCCGACGCCGCACCCCACGGCGGGGAGTCGGTACGCGCGGTCTGCGACCGGGCCGGGGCATGGCTGGACTCGCTGGCCGGGGAACCGGGCCGCGCCATCGCCGTGGCCGAGCCCGAACTCGTCCGCGCGGCGGTCGTACGAGCCCTCGGCGCACCGGAGTCGGCGTTCTGGCGCACGGACGTCCCACCGCTCACGGCGGTCGAGCTCAGCGGCCGGGCGGAGCGTTGGAACGTACGGCTCGGGCGCGCGCTCGGCTGAGACCGGGGCTCGCCTCGCGCCGGCGACGGGACACGCGCTCACGCACACACGGGACGTCCCCGGGGGTGAGAGCGGGTCGGGCGGGCGTACGGCCGGCACCGGTACCGCGCCTCCGGCCACCGGCAGGACACGCACCTGGCCCAGCCAGGGCGCGGCCTCCGGCGCGAGGCGCCGTGGGACCGCGATGTGCCCCGACCGGGACCGGGGGGCGCCCGGGCCGTGGGCGACGTCGAGGTCAGTTCAGTGTGGCCATGAAGTCCGTGCACGCCTGGGCGCACATGCGGCAGGCTTTCGCCGCCTCCTCGGCGCCGGGCCACCTGTCGAAGGCGTGGGCGCACTCCAGGCAGACCGTCCGGCACCACTCCAGCTGGACACGGATGCCGTGCTCGTCCAGGCGGTTCTGCTCGGACAGCACCCGGCACGTCGCGTCGCAGACCTCCGCGCACATGATGCCTTTGCGTCGTACGAGTTCCTGTTCCTCGGTCCCGTCCGGATCCACGAGGCTCGCACGCAGAGCGCACGCCCTGGCGCACTCGGTGCACGCCTGCGCACACGCGAAGCGGTCCTCCAGGAACCGGAAGAGCTCCTGCTGGGTCGTCGTCACACCAGACGGGTAGCCGTGGCCGATCGGGTCAAACCCCGTGCTCCCCTGGGTTTCGGCCCGTGTTCCGGATGTGGTTCGTGCGGGGTGCGAGGGGTACTCGCGTGCCCATGACTACCGCATGGATGGACGTGGCCGCGGGCCGAGGCGCCCTCGGCATCGGACTGATCGTCGCGGGTGTCGTGGTCGTGGCGATGCTGATCGGCGCCTTCTGGCTGGGCGCACGTATCCGGCGCCGGGAGCTGCCCCCGCCGACTCCGGAGGAGCAGCCGCAGCTGCCCGAGGACGGCCCGGTCCGCGAGGTGCTGGAGAACCGTGAGCCCGACGAGGTGCCCCGGAGCGATCACCGGCTTACCCCGCACGAGTCGCCCGCCTTCGGCAACTCGCCCACCCGGACCGGCCCGGACAAGGAACGGCCCCGGTGGACCGAGGGCAGCAGCGGTTCCTTCGGCAGCGGCGGCCCCGGCGGCCGCTGACCTGACATCCCGCACAACCGACCCGGCGTCGCACAAAGGCCGGCCCACCGAGGGAAGTGAGATCCATGACCGACCCCGGCCGCAGCACCCTGCCCCTGCCCGACTACGACCACCTGCCCATCGGTGGTCTGGAGAGCCGCGTCCGATCGCTCGGCACGGAGGACGTGGAGACCTTGCTCGCGTACGAGCGGACGCATGCCGACCGTGTGCCGGTGACCGAGGTCCTGACGGCACGTCTGGACCAGCTGGCGGCCGGTGCCGAGCCGACGTCGGGCGATCCGCAGGCGCTGCGTCCCGAGCAGCAGCAGGGCCGGACCGGCTCCCCGGTGTCGCCGGTGACCTCTCCCCAGCCCTTCAGCCCGCCGCCGCACGGCACCCCTGACCAGCGCGGCAAGCCTAAAGGCGACCGTACGTAGTCAGCACCACAACGCGGGCGGCGATCAATCGCCGCCCGCGTTGTGATCGTCGCTCCGGGGACCGCAGCTCCGCAGCCTCCCGACGCCGGAGGGCGGGGAGCCCGCGGATCGTCGAAGCGCTTCGATTCGAGGATGACCCTAGACACCCCGCACGTATGCGTGCAATTTTCGAAGCGCTTCAACAAGTCGCCGGACGATGCCATGCCACGAGGGGTTTGCCGCTGTGAGTACCGTTCCCGTCACACCTCCCCCGACCCCACGTCCCAGGACGGACACGGCGTTCTACGACAACCCCGTGATCCCCGGCTTCACGCCCGACCCCAGCATCTGCCGGGCGGGCGAGGACTACTACGTGGCCACCTCCAGCTTCGAGTACGTCCCCGGCGTACCGATCTGGCACAGCCGGGACCTCGTGCACTGGCGGCTGATCGGGCACGCCCTGGACCGGCCCTCGCAGTTGGCCCTCCCCGATGCGGCACCCGCCTCCACCGGCGTCTACGCGCCCACCCTCCGCCACCACGACGGCCTGTTCTGGCTGATCACGACCGTGGTCGCCGGGGCCGGGAACATCCTGGTGACCGCCGAGGACCCGGCCGGCCCCTGGTCGGACCCGGTGCCGATCGCCATTCCCGGCATCGACCCCTCCCTGTCCTGGGAGGAGGACGGCACCTGCTGGTGCGTCTACTCGAACGACGGCATCCGCGCGGTGCGCATCGATCCCAAGTCCGGTGACCTGCTCGGCGAGCCGGTGGCGCTGTGGTCGGGCACCGGCCTGCAGTACCCCGAGGGGCCGCACCTCTACCAGGTCGGCGAGTGGTGGTACCTGCTGCTGTCCGAGGGCGGCACCGAACGCGGGCACGCCCTGTCCATCGCCCGGGCCCGCACTCTGCCGGGCCCGTTCGAACCGCACCCGGACAACCCCGTCCTGTCCCACCGCAGCACCAGCCACCCGGTGCAGAACACCGGTCACGCCGACCTGGTCCAGGCCCACGACGGCAGCTGGTGGATGGTGCTGCTGGGCACCCGGCCGCGCGGGGACACACCCCTCTATCACGGCATGGGACGCGAGACCTTCCTGGTCCCGGTGCACTGGGAGGACGGCTGGCCGCTGCCGGGCCCGCTCGAACTGCGCTCCCCCGCACCGGAGTTGACCCCGCACCCCTGGCCGCGGGAGCCCGACCGCGACGACTTCGACTCCCCCGCCCTCGCACCCCACTGGGTGCAGCTCCGACGGCAGGACCCGGACGCCGTACGCCTCGACGAGCGCCCCGGCCACCTCGTGCTGCACGCCCGCGGGGACACCCTGGACCGACCCGGCGCCCTCTTCGTGGGCCGCCGCCAGCACGACCCCGAGTGCAGCGCGCGCACCCTGGTCGAGGTCGCCGAAAGCGGCCGGGGCGGGCTCGCGGTACGGCTGGACGAGGCCCACCACTACGAGGTCGACGTGGCCGACGGGGTGGTGAGCGCGGTCGCGCGGATCGGCCCGCTGCGCCGATCCGTCGCCGAGCGGACCGTGGGCGAGGGGCCGTTGACCCTGCGGATCGATGTCACGACCTCCGACGTGCTGCCTCCGACCGTCACTTCCCGCGACACGGACACCGACGGGCAGGACCCGACCGCGGGGCTCCGGCGGGGCGGACCCGACGGCATCCGGCTGGGATACGAGACGCAGGGCGGGGACTTCGAGGTCCTCGCCGAACTCGACGGCCGCTACCTCACCACCGAGGTCGCCGGCGGCTTCACCGGACGGGTCTTCGGCATGTACGCCACCCGGGGCAGCGCCGCCTTCGACTGGTTCGAGTTGCGGGCCCGCTGAGTCACGGGCGGACGCCGCGGCTCTCTCCAGGGGCGGCGGGGCCGGGCAGGACCGGGCCCCGCCTGCCTCATGCTGTCGTCCTGCGTGACCTTCGCCGCCGCAAGGTCGATACTGCCGACAGCAGTACTCCAGCTGAACTCGGCTCAGACAGCCATCTGCCAGTCTCGCCAGGAGGTACCCATGAGGATGCTCATCAACGTCCCCGAGACCGTGGTCGCGGACGCCCTGCGTGGCCTGGCGGCCGCCCATCCCGAACTGACGGTGGACGTCGAGAACCGGGTGATCGTACGGCGGGACGCCCCGGTGGCCGGGAAGGTCGCCCTGGTCTCCGGCGGCGGTTCCGGGCACGAGCCGCTGCACGGTGGATTCGTCGGCCCCGGCATGCTCTCGGCGGCATGCCCCGGCGAGGTGTTCACGAGCCCTGTTCCGGACCAGATGGTGCGGGCGGCGGCCGCCGTGGACAGTGGCGCGGGCGTGCTGTTCATCGTGAAGAACTACACCGGTGACGTGCTCAACTTCGACATGGCCGCCGAGCTCGCCGAGGACGAGGGCATCCGGGTGGCGAAGGTGCTCGTCAACGACGACGTGGCGGTCACGGACAGCCTCTACACGGCCGGCCGGCGCGGCACCGGGGCCACGCTGTTCGTGGAGAAGATCGCGGGCGCCGCGGCGGACGAGGGGCAGCCGCTGGAGCGGGTGGAGTCGATCGCCCGCCAGGTCAACGAGAACTCCCGCAGCTTCGGCGTGGCGCTGAGCGCCTGCACCACGTACGCCAAGGGCAGTCCCACCTTCGACCTGCCGAACGGGGAGCTGGAGCTGGGCATCGGCATCCACGGCGAACCGGGCCGGGAGCGGCGGGCGATGATGACCTCCGGCGAGATCGCCGACTTCTCGGTGAACGCGGTCCTGGAGGATCTCGATCCGCGCAATCCGGTGCTGGTGCTCGTCAACGGCATGGGCGCGACTCCGCTGCTGGAGCTGTACGGGTTCAACGCCGAGGTGCAGCGGGTCCTCACCGCCCGCGGGGTCGCCGTGGCGCGCACGCTCGTCGGCAACTACGTCACCTCCCTCGACATGGCGGGCGCCTCGGTCACGCTGTGCCAGGTCGACGAGGAGCTGCTGCGGCTGTGGGACGCGCCGGTGAAGACGGCGGGGCTGCGCTGGGGCGTCTGAACCGGCGCCGGCGCGCAGTCAACTCACCTACCACGCAAGGAGATCCAGTGCTCGACGCCGACTTCTTCCGCCGTTGGATGACGGCGACCGCCGCGTCCGTCGACCGTGAGGCGGAACGGCTCACCGCCCTCGACTCCCCCATCGGGGACGCCGACCACGGCAGCAATCTGCAGCGCGGGTTCCGGGCCGTGGCCGCGGTGCTGGAGAAGGAGACACCGGACACGCCCGGCGCCGTGCTCATCCTCGCCGGACGCCAGCTCATCTCGACGGTCGGCGGGGCGTCCGGGCCGTTGTACGGCACGCTGCTGCGGCGTACCGGCAAGGCGCTCGGTGACGACGCGCAGGTCAGCGAGGGGCAGTTCGCCGAGGCGCTGCGGGCCGGGGTGGACGCGGTCATGGCGCTCGGCGGAGCGGCGCCCGGCGACAAGACCATGATCGACGCGTTGGTGCCGGCCGTGGACGCCCTCGGTGACGGCTTCGCCGCGGCGCGGGCCGCCGCCGAGGAGGGCGCGCTGGCGACGACGCCGTTGCAGGCCCGCAAGGGCAGGGCGAGTTATCTCGGCGAGCGGAGCATCGGACATCAGGACCCCGGTGCCACCTCGTCCGCGCTGCTGATCGCGGGACTCTCCGAGGCTGCCGAGGCCGGCGGTGAGTGACGACAAGCTCGTCGGGATCGTGCTGGTCTCGCACAGCGCACAGGTGGCCGCGTCCGTGGCCGAGCTGGCGAAGGGCCTGGCGGGGGGCGGGGTCGCCGTACCCGTCGCCCCGGCGGGCGGCACCGAGGGCGGTGAGCTGGGCACCAGCTCGGAGCTCATCGCGGCGGCGGCCGCCTCGGTGGACCGGGGTGCCGGGGTGGCGGTCCTGACGGACCTCGGCAGCGCGGTGCTCACCGTGAAGGCCCTGCTCGCCGAGGGCGACGAACTCCCGGACAACACCCGCCTGGTGGACGCCCCGTTCGTCGAGGGCGCGGTGGCCGCGGTGGTGACGGCGGCGACCGGCGCCGACCTCGCGGCGGTGGAGGCGGCGGCCGCGGAGGCGTACACGTACCGGAAGGTCTGAGGCGCCGTCCGGGTGAGGGGCGGGGGCCGTGTCGGGCTCAAGGGCCGGGTCCCCACCCCCGCCCGGCTTCGCCTCCGCCTCCCTTCCCGGCTTCGCCTCTCGCAAGGGGCCAGGTCCGCTCCGCACCGGCCCCTCCCGCTCCGAAGCCGCTCGGGCACCAGGTGTCTCAGAGCCGGGTTCCCTGCGGCCTGGCTCCGCCTGTCCCACGGCCGCTCAGGTCAGCCCTTCCGCCACCACCGCGAGGGCCGAGCGCATCGTCCTCACCAGGTCCGCCTCCGACTCCGCACGGTCGGCAACCGTGCCGCCCGTGCGCCAGGCGAAGTGTTCCACCGCCGACCGCAGGGCCGCGTTGAACATCGCCGCCTGGACCGTGGGGCGGAGATCGTCCGCCGGGAGCCCCGCGCGCTCGGCGAGGGCGCGGGCGAACGCCGGTTCGGCCTCGTCGTACGTCTGGAGCCAGACGGCGCGCAGGCCCGGCTCGGTGCGGGTGAGGCGTACCAGTGAGCCGACCGACGCTCTCTCCGGCCCCGCCACGAAGGTGGGGTCGGCTGCCAGGAGCCGGTCGAAGATTTCCTCAAGGGGCCGCCCGGGGCGCCATTCCCGCAGACAGGCGGCGATGACGTCGATGCCGGCCGAGAAGAGCGGCCGCACGCAGCTCTCCTTGCTCGGGAAGTAGCGCCAGACGGTGCGCGCGGAGACGCCGACCGCCTCGCCGATCTGCTCGCCGGTGGTGGCCGCGACGCCCTGGGTGACGAACAGGTCCACCGCGGCCCGGGCGATCTCCAGCCGGATCTCGGCCTTGCGCTCGTCGGTCAGGGGCGGTCGTCCCGTACGTCCACGGGCTGCGGCGGCCATGTCTTCCTCCGGCTCCGGTGATCGGTCTCCCGGAATTCTCCACCACGACTTTATGTCACTCGCAGACATTAAGTCGTAGTGTGGAGACATCACCGGGCACAGCGCCCTCGCGCCGCACAGACAGGAACAGCCATGGCCACTGGACTCGACGGACACAGTGTCATCGTCACCGGAGCGGGCTCGGGCATCGGGCGCGCCGCCGCCCTGGCCTTCGCCGCCGAGGGCGCCAGGGTCCTGGTCGCGGATCTCAACGTCGAGGGCGCCCAGGCGGTCGTGAAGGAGATCGAGGAGGCGGGTGGCACCGCGGTCGCCGTCACCGGCGACCTCAGCGAGCAGGCCGTCGTGGACCAAGTCGCCGAGACCGCCGTGGAGCGGTTCGGCGGCGTGGACGTACTGGTGAACAACGCCGGGATCATGGACCGCATGTCGGCCCTCGCGGACGTGGACGACGCCGAGTGGGAGCGGGTCATCCGGGTCAATCTCACCGCCCCGTTCCTGCTCACGCGCGCGGTGCTGCCGCACATGCTGGCCGCGGGCAAGGGCACGGTCGTGAACACCGCCTCCGAGGCCGGTCTGCGCGGCAGCGCGGCGGGCGCGGCGTACACGGCCTCGAAGCACGGCATCGTCGGACTCACCAAGTCCCTGGCCGTGATGTACCGCAAGCAGGGCATCCGGGCGAACGCGATCGCGCCGGGCGGCACCCTGACCGGCATCGTCGTGGACGTCGACAGTGCGGCGCACGGCCCGGCCGCGCTCGGTGCGCACTTCGTCAATCTAGGCAGGGTGGCGCGGCCCGAGGAGCAGGCCGCCGCGATCGTGTTCCTCGCCTCGGACGCGGCGAGCAACATCAACGGCGCGGTCCTGCCGGTCGACGACGGCTGGTCGGCGGTCTGACGCTCGCTCACCGGCCCCGGACGAACAGCTTCGCCAGCCGCTCCCCCGTGGCCACGGCGGCGTCATGGTCCTCGATGGGTTTCACCTGCGAGTCCTTGAAGACGATGTAGGTGACCCCGGAGTCCGTGCCGCCGCCGCGCGGGTCGGGCCGGATGCCGAGCGCCTCGGCGCTGGCATAGGAGGCCTCGCCGATGATGTCGCGCGGTCCCACGTCGCCGACCACGGCGTACTGCACCCGGCCCTGGTAGATCACGGCCGCCACCGAGCCGCCGCGGACGTCGCTCTCCCGGTAGTTCCAGATCCGGCTGGGCATGGGCACGACGATGTACGGCAGGCTCGCGGCGTCCAACTGACGGCCGTCGGACTGCTGGTATGCGGTGGCGTCGGAGAACAGCGGGTCGGTGCGCCGATTGCAGCGGCGGCTCGGCCGGCCGTCGCAGTCGATGTCCATGTCGGCCTTCCAGAAGACGGCGTCACCGGTGTCGCACACCGGGATGGTCGCGGGCCTGCCGACGTCGCTGCGGTAGCGGCCGCGGGAGACGGGGGTGCAGTCACGCACCATGGCCAGCAGGTCGGCTGCGCGGACGTCGCCCTCGTGGCGCACCACCGGTTCCTGCCGGGCCTGGGGCTCGGCGACGGGCGGTGTCGTGGGGGCGAGCAGGGCGGCACCTGCCGCGGCCAGCGTCAGTGACTGGACACGCACGATAAGGGACCCTCTCCTGGTGGACGGTGACGGGCACTCAGACAAATCTGGTGCCGCCGCCATCGGGCGGCCACCGTTAGGGGGCCGGACGGTGCACGCGCTCGGCACGTCGGCGGATGTCCCGACCTTCCGACAGGGGCCGGGCGCCTGAGCCTGTCGGCTCCGGCCGCCCGGCCGCCCGCGTCCGGCGCGGGAACAGCGACGACAGCAGCCCGCGCCACCAGCACGAACTCCCGAGCCCTCAAAGGGAGTTCGGCCGTGAGGAGCTTCAGCATACGTAACCCCGGGCTCCGGTCACCAACGACGGCCCTCTTGATGTGCTCCCGCCGACGGGGCCATATTGGTCCGGACCAATACCGTCCCGGGGAGGCCGTACCGTGCGCCGTTTCCTCGCGCTCCGCGGAGCACTCTGCGCAGCGATCACGCTGGTCGCCTCGTGTGCCTGGAGCGGCGGCGGGGAGACCGGCCGAACCCCCGGCGCACCCGTGGGCGTGACCGCCGCGGCCGGCAGCGCGACCAGCGTGCATGTCATGTGGACCGCGGCCGACAGAAGCGTCGAGGTCTACGAGGTATATCGGGGCACCACAAAGGTGAGGGAAGTGCCCGGTTCCGAGCACATGGTGGACGTCACCAGGCTCAGGCCGTCCACCATGTATGTCTTCACCGTGCGGGCCCGGGACGGTGACGGACGGCTCGGGCCACCCAGCGCCGAGGTCCGCGCGACCACCCCGGCCGCGGCGACGGCGGACGGCTCGGCGCCCACCACACCGCGGAAGCCGACGGGCAAGGTGATCGGAAGCCGGGCCGTACAGCTGTCGTGGGGCGCGTCCTCGGACGACCGGGGTGTGATGTCGTACGACGTCCTCCAGGGCGGCACGAAGATCCACAGTGTGGGCGGGAATCAGACGGCCACCGTGGTGACCGGGCTGCGGCCCGGCACCGGTTACGCCTTCACCGTGCGGGCCCGGGACGCGGCCGACAACGTCTCCCCGGCGAGCGGTGCCGTCCGGCTCACCACCGCGCCGGGCACCGACGACGGCCGCGGCACCGCCCCCACCGGCTTCCGGGCGGCGACCCGGCAGGGCGGCGACGGGGCGTACTACCTGGACCTGGCCTGGGTTCCGCCGCGTGCGGACGGTGTGGTCACGGAGTATCAGGTGCACCTGGACGGGCGTGCGGCCACCTCACTGGTCTTCGGCGGGGACGCGCCGCGCGACAGGGCGACGTACAGCTTCTTCGTGGGGCGCGAGGCCGGGGTCGGACTTCGGGTGCGGATCCGGGCGAAGCTGCCGGACGGGACGTGGGGCGGATTCTCGCCGGAGCGGACGGTGACGACGGGCGGCGCGACGCCATGACGGCGGATGCCCCGGGGCCGTGACGGGCCCTCACGCCTGAGCCGTACGAAGGAATCCGTCACACGGCCGGGGGCGGTCCGCATGCGGGACGGGCCGTGGAGACGTTGGCTGCCCCTGAGGCGCACGGGCGACTCCCGACCTCGGCGGCGCAAGGATGTACCGCCAACCGTGCCGCCGGAGGGCAGTCCATGCGTACTACTCAGCTTCTCCTCCGCTCCGGCCTGACCGCAGCTGCCGCCGTCGCACTCACCGTCTCGCCGGCGGCGGCCGCTTCCGGGATCTCCGTGAGCACGACCGGGTCCACGGTGTCCGTCACGACCAGCGCGTGCACCCAGGACGGCGGCGGCAACTGGGGCACCGCCTCACTGCTCAACAGCAGCCAGGCGAACTTCGCCCAGGGCCGCCAGGTGACGCTGTCGGGAACCAGTTCCCTGCAGTCGGCCGCCTGGTCGAACGTGAGCCCCGGCACGTACACCGTCATCGTCATGTGCTCGACCCAGAGCACCCCGGCGGGCACCCAGTCGGTCATCGTCTCGACCGCCACCACCCCGACGATCTCCGCCACGGCCTCGCCCTCGCGCGGCGTGATGGGCGGACTCGGCGGCGGCATCAAGGACTACGGCCCCCTCACCCTGGGCGCCGGTGCCGCCCTGGTCGGTATCGGCGGCATCGCGGCGGCCTGGTTCCTGCGCCGGCGCGCCAAGCCCTACCGGCTCTGATCGGGCAGTTCGGCGAACTCCTCCAGCGCGTGGGTGAGCCACTGCGTCCAGAAGGTCTCCAGATCGATCCCCGCCCGCAGGATCAGGTGCTGCAACCGGTCCTGCGGGCTGTCCTTGCCGGGCGGGAAGTCACGCTTCTCGATCTCCTCGTACTCCGCCAGCTGCCCCCGGTGCACCTCCAGATGCCGGCGCAGATCGGCCTCGATGCCCTCGGTGCCGACCACGGCCGCCGCCCGCAGCCGCAGGAACAGGCTGTCGCGGTACGGCTTGGGGTCCTGGGACGCGGCCGCCCAGCGGGCCAGTTCGTCCCGGCCCGCGGGCAGCACCTCGTACCGCTTCTTCTGTCCCCGGGCCGGCTGCTCCGGCGCCAGGGCCCGGATGTGGCCCCCGGCCTCCAGTTTCCCCAGCTCGCGATAGATCTGCTGATGCGTCGCCGACCAGAAGTAGCCGATCGACCTGTCGAATCGGCGGGTCAGTTCCAGGCCCGAGGACGGCCTTTCCAGCAGGGCGGTGAGGATCGCGTGCGGGAGTGACATGAACTCATCCTAGGGACGGCCCCTACAGGGCGGCCGCGACCTCGGTGCCCTGCTTGACGGCCCGCTTGGCGTCCAGTTCGGCGGCCACGTCGGCGCCGCCGATGAGGTGCACGCTCACCCCCGAGGCGGCCAGCTCCTCGTACAGGTCGCGGCGCGGTTCCTGGCCGGTGCACAGCACGATGGTGTCGACCTCCAGGACCGTGCTCTCCTCGCCGATGGTGACATGCAGACCGGCGTCGTCGATCCGGTCGTAGCGCACGCCCGGGACCATCGTGACGCCGCGCTGCTTGAGCTCGGTGCGGTGGATCCAGCCGGTGGTCTTGCCGAGCCCGGCGCCGACCTTGGTGGTCTTGCGCTGGAGCAGATGGACGGTGCGCGGCGGGGCGGGCCGCTCGGGCTTCGCGAGGCCGCCGGGGGTCGTGTGGTCCATGTCGACGCCCCAGAGGCGGAAGTACGTCGCCGGGTCCTCGTGCGCCTTGTCGCCGCCGTCGGTGAGGAACTCGGCGACGTCGAAGCCGATGCCGCCCGCGCCGAGCACGGCGACCCGCTCGCCGACGGGGACCTTGTCGCGCAGGACGTCGAGGTAGCCGACGACGCTCGGGTGGTCGACGCCCGGGATGTCGGGGACGCGCGGGGTGACACCGGTGGCGACGACGACCTCGTCGTAGCCGTCCAGGTCCGCCGCTGTCACCAGGGTGTCCAGGCGTACGTCCACGCCGTGGGCGTCGAGCTGGTGGCGGAAGTAGCGCAGGGTCTCGTCGAACTCCTGCTTGCCGGGGACCTGGCGGGCGACGTTGAGCTGGCCGCCGATCTCGCTCGCGGCGTCGAAGAGGGTGACGTCGTGGCCGCGCTCGGCGGCGGAGACGGAACAGGCGAGACCCGCCGGGCCCGCGCCGACGACCGCGACGCGCTTCTTCAGCCGGGTCGGGGACAGCACGAGTTCGGTCTCGTGGCAGGCGCGCGGGTTGACCAGGCAGGAGGTGATCTGAAGGCTGAAGGTGTGGTCGAGGCAGGCCTGGTTGCAGCCGATGCAGGTGTTGATGGCCTCGGGGGTGCCGGCGGCGGCCTTGTTCACGAAGTCGGGGTCGGCGAGCATCGGGCGGGCCATGGACACCATGTCCGCGTACCCGTCGGCGAGCAGCTCCTCGGCCACCTCGGGGGTGTTGATGCGGTTGGTGGTGACGAGCGGGACCGACACCTCGCCCATGAGCTTCTTGGTGACCCAGGCGTACGCGCCGCGCGGCACCGAGGTGGCGATGGTGGGGATGCGGGCCTCGTGCCAGCCGATGCCGGTGTTGATGATGGTGGCGCCCGCCGCCTCGACGGCCTTGGCGAGGGTGACCACCTCGTCGTGGGTGGAGCCGCCGGGGACCAGGTCCAGCATGGACAGCCGGTAGACGATGATGAAGTCCGTGCCGACGGCCTCGCGCACCCGCCGCACGATCTCCACCGGGAAGCGCATCCGGTTCTCGTAGGACCCGCCCCAGCGGTCGGTCCGCTGGTTGGTCTGCGCAGCGATGAACTCGTTGATCAGATAGCCCTCGGAGCCCATGATCTCCACGCCGTCGTAGCCGGCCTGCCGGGCGAGGCGGGCGGCGCGGGCGTAGTCGTCGATGGTCTGCTCGACCTCGGCGTCGGTGAGCTCATGGGGCGGGAAAGGGCTGATCGGTGCCTGGAGGGGGCTCGGGGCGACCAGGTCCTGGTGGTAGGCGTACCGGCCGAAGTGCAGGATCTGCATCGCGATCCGGCCGCCCTCGCGGTGCACCGCCTCGGTGATGACCCGGTGCTGGTCGGCCTCCGCCTCGGTGGTGAGCTTCGCGCCGCCCTCGTAGGGCCGACCGGCGTCGTTGGGCGCGATGCCGCCGGTGACGATGAGGCCGACGCCCCCACGCGCGCGCTCGGCGTAGAAGGCCGCCATCCGCTCGAAGCCGCGCTCGGCCTCCTCCAGGCCGACGTGCATGGAGCCCATGAGGACCCGGTTGGGCAGCGTGGTGAAGCCCAGGTCCAGCGGGCTCAGCAGGTGCGGGTAACGGCTCATGGGGCGCCTCCGTGCGCGGGTGGTCGTGCTCTCTGTTGTAGAGGACCGCGGACGCTTTATGCAACTAGTTGCACAACCCGGGAGGCGTGACGCGGACCACCCTCGGGCACAGTGGCCCCATGACCGCGGAGATCGTCGAACTCGCCCAGCAGCTGATCCGCCGCCCGAGCCGCGCCGGAATCGACGACTACGCCCCCGTGCTGGGCGTTCTCGAGCACTGGCTCACCGCGCGGAACCTGCCGCATCGACGTCTGCGCGACGACGGGGGCGCCGTCGTCGGCCTGCTGGTGGAGGTCGCGGGCGGCCGCCCAGGGCCCTGGTGGACGCTGGACGCGTGCGTGGACACGGCACCCTTCGGGGACGAGAGCGCGTGGTCGTTCCCGCCGGACTCCGGGGACGTCGTCGACGGCTGGCTGCGGGGGCGCGGCGCGGCCGACTCCAAGCTGGCGGCGGCGATGTTCTGCGGCATCGCGGCGAAGCTGCACGGGCGTGAGTTCGACGGCGGGCTGGCGGTGCTGCTGGACGCCGACGAGCACACCGGGGGCTTCGGGGGCGCCCGCGCCTATCTGGCCGATCCGCGGGCGGCGCGTCCGGCGGGGGTGATGATCGGCTACCCGGGCCTTGAGGAGGTCGTGGTCGGCGGGCGGGGGCTGTGGCGGGCGACGATCGCGGTCCACGCGGACTCCGGCCACTCGGGTTCGCGGCGCACGACGCCGGGGGCCGTGTCGCGGGCGGCGCTGCTGGTGCGCCTGCTGGAGGAGGCCGAACTCCCGGACGCGGACGGGGAGTTCCCGCTGCCGCCGAAACTGACGGTGACGTCGATCCATGGCGGCGAGGGCTTCTCGGTGGTGCCGGATCTGTGCGAGGTGGGCGTGGACATCCGGACCACGCCGGGGTTCGGCGCACGGGAGGCGGAGGACCTGGTCCGGCGGGCGGTGGCGGCGCTGGGCACCTCGGCCGCCGTCACCCCGGTGGCGTCCTGGCCGCCCTTCCGCCTCGCAGAGGGCGAGCAGCCCGCCGCGGCACTCCTGGAGGCCGCGGCGCACGAGGGTCTGACGGTCCGGGCGAAGACCGCGGGCCCGTCCAACATCGGCAATCTGCTGGCGGCGGAGGGCATCCCGGCGACGGCCGGGTTCGGCGTGCGGTACGAGGGCCTGCACGGCACGGACGAGCGGGCACGCCTGGCGGACCTGCCGGTGATGCACGCCGCGTACCGGCGTGCCGTGCTCGGCCTGCTGGGTCAGCGGCTCTCAAGCCGTACGTGCAGCTCCCGCTCCTGATCCCCGGACGCCGACGACAGATCACGCACCGTGAACATGGAGTCCAGCGTGGTGCGCAGTTGCTCGATCGCCCAGTACCCGCCCTGCGCGTCGGCCTCGACCGAGGACGACAGCCGGGCCGGCGGCGGACACTGATGCGCCTCGGTCACCTCGAACGTGCCGAGCCACACCATCGGCCGCGTCTCATGAAGCTGCTGCGGCACCTCGTCGGCGCCCCGGTCGGACTCGAAGCACGTGCACAGCGTGTCGAACACGATCCGGGCGTCCTCCTTGCTGCATCCACTGATCTCGATGGAGACGGACTCCTCATGCGATCGGTTCATCACGACTGCTCCTCTCATGGCGGTGGCGCGGTACCGCGGGTTCCCCGCGAACCGCGCCACATCCCCAGAAAAGCACCACTGCCCCGAAGGGACCAGTGAGAGCCTCAGCTCTTCGTGAACCGGTACGTCTTGCTGTCGGTCAGCACACAGAACCCGGGCGAGACGACGATGACCCGCAGGGTGCCGGTGCGCCGGTCGTAGTCGATGCCCTCCGCCTCGAACGTGCCCGAGCATCCGCTGCGCAGCGGGAGCTGGCGGAGCGCGGTGACATGGCCGGTCACGTTCGTGGTGCCCGGCTCGGCGGAGAGGTCGATCCGCAGCAGTGGCTTGGTGATGCCGAAGAGCGTGCCCGCGGGGTCGTCGGAGGAGCACAGCAGCTGGGTCGAGGTGACGAAGTCGCAGCCCTGGACGTCACGTACGGCGTGGTCCAGGTTCACGGTGGAGACCTGCGGGAGGTTCGCCGAGGGAGAGGTGCCGGCGTTGACGCCGGGCGTCGGGAAGACCAGGAGCCGGCTCATGGTGCCGTACTCACCGGCGAGCATCCACTGGCCCGCGGGGGCGATGGCGACCCAGGAGTTGTTGAGCGCCTCGCCGGAGCCGAGGGTGTGGACGTACTCCGACCACGCGCCGCCGGGGGCCTGCACCCGGAACATCTTCGCGGTGCCCGAGTCTGCCTGGTAGGGCTCGATGTAGTAGCCGTTGTAGGAGGCGTCGGGGTCGCCGACGTGGTTCCAGCCGCGGCTGGACACGGAGACGGGGATGGTGCCGATCCCGGTGTATCTGTTGGCGCTGCCCGCCGGGACCTCGACCGAGGTCAGGCCCTGGCTCTCGGTCAGCGGGTCGGCGCGGTCGGAGCCCACCTCGGTCCAGGTGTCGGCGGCCGAGGCGGGCGGGGCGGCGGCGAGGACGGTGGTGGTGGCGAGGGCGACGAGACCGGTCAGGACGGCCTGACAACGTTGCCGGGCGCGCAGGGGCATGGCGGCTACTCCTCGGCGGGGGCGGGCGTGCTCGGCGGACAGTCTGGCGGCCACGCTGGACATGTACAAGACAATCGGACCTGCGGAAACGGCCCTGCTACCGTCACCGGGACGCGCCGCGGTGTGTCGAGAGATGGTGGAAGAGCGCGACGGACGCGTCCCCGGGGACGGTTGAGCGCGGTAGAACAGGGGAGTCGGCACGGGGGACGACGTGCCGTGTGGACGTTCGAAGGCGGTGCGTGCGATGAGTGCATCCGGGTCTCCGGTCGCCGAGGGCGACGGGCCGGTGCGCGGGGCGGTGCGGCCGAGTGGGCTGCTCGACGTCCTGGGCGTGGCCTCGGTGGTGCTGGACGCCGAGGGACGCATCGCGCTGTGGAGCCCCCAGGCCGAAGAACTGTTCGGATACACGGCGCGGGAGGCGCTGGGGCAGTTCGCCGCCCGGATCATGGTCCACGAGCAGTATCTGGACCTGGTCGTGAAGCTGTTCGCCGATGTCATGCAGACCGGCCAGGGCTGGGCCGGGGCGTTCCCGATCCTCCGCAAGGACGGCAGCACACGCCTGGTGGAGTTCCGCAACATGCGGCTCCTCGACGACCGCGGGGACGTGTACGCGCTGGGTCTCGCGGCGGACCAGTCCACGCTGCGGCGCCTGGAGCGGGACGTGGCGCTGTCGACGCGGATGGTCTCGCAGTCCCCCATCGGGCTCGCCGTGCTCGACACCGACCTGCGGTACGTCTCGGTCAACCCGACGCTCGAACGACTCAACGGCGTCCCGGCCGAGGAGCACATCGGCCGGACGATGCGCGAGATCCTCCCGGAGATCGACGTGGAGGCCATGGAGACCGCGGCACGCCAGGTGCTGGAGACCGGCCGTCCCCTGGTCGACGCGCACACCGTGGGCCGCACCCCGGCCGACCCCGACGAGGAGCACGCCTGGTCGGTCTCGCTGTACCGGCTGGAGGACGCGGTGGGCACCGTCCTCGGCGCGGCCGTCTCCATCGTGGACATCACCGACCAGCACCGGGCGGCCGTCGAGGCGGAGGCGGCCCGGCGGCGCCTCGCCGTCATCGCGGACGCCTCGGCCCGTATCGGCACCACCCTCGACCTGGACCGCACGGCCCGTGAACTGGCCGACGTGGCGGTGCCGGAGCTCGCCGACATCGCCGCCGTGGATCTGCTGGACGCGGTGGTGGAGGGCAGACGCAGCAGCCTCGGCCCCACGGAACCGGCCGTGATCCGGGCCCTCGCCGTCCAGGCCGACCACGACCCGGAAGCGCTCAGCGCCGCCGACCCGCCCGGACAGGTCGCCCGCTACGGCGCCGACCGCCTCGTCACCGAGTGTGTGCGCACGGGCCGGCCGGTGATGGTGGCCGAGGTCGGGAAGGCCGACCTGCCCCGTATCGCACGCTCCCCCGAGGCGGCGGAGCTGCTGGCCCGGGCGGGCGTGCACTCGTATCTCGCCGTGCCGCTCATCGCGCGCGGCGAGGTCCTCGGCGCCCTCGATCTCAAACGCACCCGCAATCCGCTGCCGTTCAGCGAGGACGACCTGCTGCTCGCCCGGGAGCTGGCGGCGCGCGCGGCCGTACAGATCGACAACGCGCGCTGGTACCAGAACGCCCGCGACACCGCCCTCACCCTGCAGCGCAGTCTGCTGCCCAGCCATCCGCCGGTGACGGGCGGCCTGGAGGTCGCCTCCCGCTATCAGCCCGCGGGGGCCACGGCCGAGGTCGGGGGCGACTGGTTCGACGTGATCCCGCTGGACGGCTGCAAGACCGCGCTCGTCGTCGGCGACGTCATGGGCAGCGGCATCAACGCGGCCGCGACCATGGGCCGGCTGCGCACCGCGACCAACACCCTGGCCTCCCTGGACCTCGAACCGGCCCGGCTCCTCGAACACCTGGACCGCATCACCCAGGACCTCGACCAGTCCATCGCCACCTGCGTCTACGCCGTCCACGACCCGCATCTGCGGCAGGTCCGGATCACCAACGCCGGGCACCTGCCGCCCGCCCGTCTCCGCGCCGGACGCAAGCCGGAACTCCTCGACCTGCCCACGGGGGTGCCGCTGGGGGTGGGCGGGGTCTCCTTCGCCACCACGACCGTCGACCTCGACCCCGGCGACCGTCTGGTCTTCTACACCGACGGTCTCGTCGAGACCCGCCAACACCCCCTCGACGAACGCCTGGACGCGCTCCTCGACCTCCTCGACGGCCCCGACCGCCCGCTGGAGGAGGTGTGCGACCTCCTGCTGCGCACCTTGCACCAGCCGGACAACTCCGATGACGTGGCGCTGCTCATCGCCCGTGCGCAGACGCCGGGTTGACGGTCGCGCATTCACAGGAACTCATTACCCGCTTCTTATCGGCCTCCGACCACAATCACAGCAAGGCAAGGCAATGGGGATGCCGGGTGGGAGCGAGCCATGACGCACGAGCCCGATCACGAAGCGACGCCGCCCGAGACACTCGTCGGGCCGGGCGAGGACACACCACTACGAGACCGCTGGCGCCGCCGGCCCGTGCACACACGAGCGGTGACCGCGGCGGCCCTGGTCGCCGCCCTCGCCCTCGGCGGGGCCGCGGTCGCCTACGCCGCGACCTCCTCGGGCTCGGACGGCGGGGCGACTCCCTCAGCTTCCGGCTCCGCCTCTCCGTCGCCGGGCGAGAGGGGCGAACGGCACGGCCACGGCTGGTGGTTCGGGCCCGGCGGTGACGCGGTGCACGGCGAGACGACCGTCAAGGACCGGGACACCGGCGAGTGGGTCGTACGGGTGTGGCAGCGCGGCACCGTCGAGAAGGTGGACGGCGACCAGGTGACCGTCAAGAGCGAGGACGGCGCCGAGTGGACCTGGACCGTCGAGGCGGACACCCCGGTCGTGCGTGACGACGGCAAGGGTTCCGGGGCCGACGACCTCAAGCAGGGCGAGACGGTCCATCTGTCCGGAACCCGCTCCGGCGACGACACCAGGACCGCAGACCGCGTCTTCGCCGGCACCTGGGAGAAGCCGGACCCGGGCAAGTGGCGAGAGAAGCTGCCGGAGTTGGGCGAGTGGCTCGACCGGCTCCCCGGCCACGACCACCACGAGCCGCCCGCGCCCGCACCCTCGGGGAGCGGGGCCACGACCTGACGCCGGCCGGCTTCGCGGCTACGGCCTGACGCCGATCACGACGTTGGCGTACCACTCCTCGGAGACCGCCTGACGTGCCGTCAGTCCCCCGCGGGTGAAGGTGTCGAGGGCCGCCGGTGCCTGCCGTTCACTCGTCTCGACGAGCAGACAGCCGCCGGGGGCAAGCCACTTGGCGGCTTCACCGGCGACTCTGCGCAGCACGTCGAGGCCGTCGTCTCCGCCGTCCAGGGCGACCAGTGGTTCGTGCTCGCGGGCCTCCGCGGGCAGGAGTCCGACCTCGCCGGTGGGGACGTACGGCACGTTCGCCGCGAGGATGTCGACGCGGCCGCGGAGTTCGCCGGGGAGGGCGTCGAAGAGGTCGCCCTCGTGGACGTGTCCCTCGAAGGCGGCCACGTTGCGGCGGGCGCAGCGCACGGCGGCCGGGTCGATGTCGGCGGCGTGCAGTTCGGCGCCGTCGAGCGCGTCCGCCAGCGCCGCCCCGACCGCGCCCGAGCCGCAGCACAGGTCCACGACCACGGTGGCGTCCGGGACTTGGGCCAGGGCCTGCTCGACCAGGAACTCGGTGCGGCGGCGGGGCACGAAGACCCCGGGTGCCACGGCGATGCGCAGCCCGCGGAACTCGGCCCAGCCGACGACGAGTTCGAGGGGGACGCCGGTGGCGCGACGGTCCACCATCGCGGCGAGTTCGTCCGGGGTGCGGGCGGCGGCGAGGATCAACCGCGCCTCGTCCTCGGCGAAGACACAACCGGCGGCACGCAGTGTCGCCGCGACGGACTCGGGCGAGGCGGGGGAAGGCGGGAAGGGAGGCATCGAAGCAGCAACCTACCCGAGTGATCACACGCCCCGCCGCCAGTGACGGCCCCGCACCGAGCCACGCAGCCACCCCACGGTCAAGTTGTACTATGCAACCAGAGCCGTGGAGGAGGGTGGAGGAGGTTCCGTGGACGCAGCCGAGGCCGTCGAGAGCATCCAGCGCGAGATGACGATCTTCGCCCGCCGGGCCCGGGCCTCGGCGGGCCGGATGCATCCCGAGCTGTCCCTCGTCTCGTACACCCTGCTCGGACACCTGGAGGAGCGCGACGGCTGCCGCGCCACCGATCTGGCCGCGCACCACGCCCTCGACAAGTCGACCGTCAGCCGCCAGGTGACGGCCCTGGAGCGAGCCCGACTCGTCGAACGGCGACGGGACCCGGAGGACCACCGGGTCCACGTACTGCATCTCACGGAGGCCGGCCGGCGGATCCTCGCCCAGGTCACCGAGAGCCGCAAGGCCGCCTTCCAGGAGCGGCTCGCGGAGTGGCCGGAGGAGGATCTCGCGCGGTTCGCCGACTATCTGGTGCGGTACAACGCTTGGCCACGCGAAGGGTGAGAGCCCGTACGAGTGCGCTCACGCTTGCTCCCACCGGTTCGCCTACGACATCACCGGCTGCCGTTCCGGCGTCCGCGCCGCCAGGAACCTGGTCGTACGGCGGAGCCGGAAGCCCAGGGACTCGTACAGCCCGATGGCGTTGGTGTTCCGGGCGCTCGTGTGCAGGAACGGGGTCTCGCCGCGCTCCCGGATGCCGTGGGCGACGGCCAGGATCAGCCGGGTCGCCAGGCCCTCGCCGCGGAAGGCGGGGTCGGTGCAGACCGCGCTGATCTCGGTCCAGCCGGGCGGGTGGAGCCGCTCGCCCGCCATGGCGATCAGCGCGCCGTCCCGTCGTATGCCCAGGTAGGTGCCCATCTCCACGGTGCGCGGCAGGAACGGGCCGGGCTGGGTGCGGGCGATCAGATCGAGCATCTCGGGTACGTCGGCGAGGCCCAGCCTGATCGCCTCGGGCTCCGGCGCGGCGGCCAGACCGTCGTCCACGAACTGCACACCGTCGACGCTGAACATGGTCTCCCAGCCGTCCGGGAGCTCCCCCACATACCCGGACAGTGGGACCTCCGCGCCCGGCCCGGCGAGGGCCGCCAGGTCCGCCCAGTCCTCGGCGGTCGGCACGTCGGGCATCCCCAGCCAGGGCGAGACGTCGACGGGGTAGCGCAGGACCCGGCCGCGACGCTCGGCGAAGCGGGCGTGCGGGCCGGTCAGCGAGGCGTGGGCGGGGTTGTCGAGGACGTGGGGTGCGGCGTGGGGCGTGCCGATGTCAGGTATGCCCGCGTGGGACATGCTGGCTTCGGTCCTCCCCGGGTACGGCGCGCCGCCGTCCGACCGCCCCGTCCGCATCGTGCTGTCGCTCATTCGGCGACCTCGATCACGATCTTGCCGCGGGCGTGGCCTTCCTCGACGGTGCGCAGGGCCTCGCCGGCCTCGGTGAGCGGGAATCGCCGGGTGACATACGGGTCCAGGTCGCCGTTCACGACCAGTTGGGCCACGGCGTCCAGGACGGCCGCAGTGCGGGCCCGGGTGACCCGGGTGCCGCCCAGCCGCTCCACGTCCACGGCCGGGGCACCGGCGGTGATCAGCTTGGACCGGTCGGTGAGCAGCTTCGCGGCCTCGGTGAGCACCTCGCCGCCGACGAGGTCGTAGACACCGTCGATGCCGTCCGGAGCCGCCTCCGCCGCCCGGTCGGTCCAGCCGGGACCGGACGGGACATGGACCGCGCCGAGGGACTCGACGAATTCCTTCTTGCCCTCGCCCGCGACTCCCACGACCCGCAGTCCGAGCGCCCGCGCGATCTGCACCGCGGCGGCTCCGACACCCCCGCCCGCTCCGGTGACCAGCAGGGTCGCCCCCGCGGGCAGGGCGAGCTGGTGCACACCGTCGTACGCGGTCGCCGCGGCGACGGGCAGGGTCGCGGCGTCCGTGAAGGACAGCCCGGCGGGCTTGTGCGCGGCCAGGGACGCGGGCAGCAGGGTGTACTCGGCATAGCCGCCGGCCACCGGGTTGCCGAAGACCTCGTCCCCGGCGGCGAACCCCTCGACGCCCTCGCCGACGGTCTCCACCACACCGGAGACCTCGCTGCCGAAGACGGACGGGAACACCCACTCACCGGAGTCGCCGGGCCGTCGGTATCCGGTGCGGAGTTTCCAGTCGACGGGGTTCACGCCCGCGACCCGTACCGCCACCAGAATCTGACCGGGTCCGGGCACGGGGCGCTCCACCTCGGCCAGGGCCTCGGTCTCCGGACCTCCGTACCGCGTGAAGACGTACGCCTTGGGCATGTGCTCACACTCTCCTTCGCTCGCGCGGGCATCTGTCCGCAAGGATGATCGGCGGGCGGCTATTCCCGGGGCGGTGGAGAGTTCATACGGCCGCAATGATCGCTGTCCTGACCAGGGCCGGAGCACTCGAGACGACACAGTACGGTTGAACCATGAACGTCACCCGAGGCTTCACCGGACGCGACCGCGTCCCCGACCCCGGACTGCCACCCGGCCAGTACGACGCGGGCGACGACTGGCCCGTGCTGTCCGCGGAGGTCACACCGGAACTGTCGCCGGCCGACTGGACCTTCCGCGTCGACGGCCTGGTCGAGGCGCCGCGCACCTGGGACTGGGACGAGGCGCACGCGCTGCCGGGTTCGGTGTACGAGGGTGACATCCACTGTGTGACGAGCTGGTCGAAGTTCGGGGTGCGGTTCGGAGGTGTCTCGCTCGACGCCTTCCTGGATGTGGTCCGGCCCCATGGGTCCGCGACCCATGTCGTCGCCTATTCGCACACCGGGTACACCACGAACCTGCCGCTCGCCGATGTGACCGGCGGGAAGGCGTGGATCGCCTGGGAGTTCGGCGGGAAGCCGCTGTCGCCGGAGCACGGGGGGCCGGCTCGGCTGCTGGTGCCCCATCTGTACTTCTGGAAGAGCGCCAAGTGGGTCGCGGGCCTCAGGATCCTCGACCACGACGAGCCGGGATTCTGGGAGCAGAACGGCTATCACGCGCGGGGCAACCCGTGGGAGGAGCAGCGGTACTCCGGTGACTGAGACCTTCACTCCCCCCACGCGGTTCGCCGTGCCCGGGCGGATCGCCGTGAGCAACCGGGCCGCCGCGGTGTGGCAGACGGCCACGCTCACCGAGATCCGCCGCGAGACCCCGTACGTCTCCACCTTCCGGTTCGCGGTGCCCGCGTGGGCGGGGCATCTGCCGGGTCAGCATCTGATGCTGCGGCTGACCGCCCAGGACGGCTATGTGGCCCAGCGCCACTACTCGATCGCCTCGGCACCCGACGACGAGGGCTACATCGAACTGACCCTGGACCATGTCGAGGGCGGCGAGGTGTCGGGCTGGTTCCACACGGTCGCCGAGCCCGGCGACGAGATCGAGGTGCGGGGCCCGCTGAGCGGCTTCTTCGCCTGGCCCGGCGACCGGCCCGCGCTGCTGATCGGCGCCGGCTCCGGCGTCGTACCGCTGATGTCGATGGTGCGGCACCACCGGGCGCGGGGTCTGTCCGTGCCGTTGCGGATGCTGGTGTCGGCGCGCGGTCCGCAGGACCTCGTCTACGCGGACGAGCTCGGCGAGGAGACGACGCCCGTCTTCACGCGGAGCGCGCCAGAGGGTGTGCCGGTGGGACGTATGGCCGCCGCACATGTGGCGCCGCTCCTGGCCGAGCAGCCTTCCGGTGGGTGGGAGGCCTATGTGTGCGGCTCCAACGCCTTCGCCGAGCACGCGTCGCGGCTGCTCGTCGAGGCGGGGCAGCCGGTGGACCGGATCCGGATCGAGCGCTTCGGCTGAGTCGCGGGGCGGGGCGGCGTCGCCATCGAGCGCCGTCCCCGGAACCGGCCCCCGTTTCACCCCGACCGTGCAGGGCACCCCTCCCGCGGCGGCACCGGCGGCGACTGCCGTGCCGGGGCCGCGGTGAACGATGTGCGGCGGACGGGGTACTTGACCTACCGGGGCACTCGCAGATGTGCCTGGTGCTGAGGGAGGCGGACCGGCCTCCGGTACCGCTCGTCCCGCCCTCCGGCTCAGGAGACGGCGAGGAGGTCGCCATGCGAACCCGGGTGCGCGGCTGGCGCTGGCGCGAGAATCCGCTGCGCCGCCGGTCCGACGTCGTCGCGGCGTGGACGGCGCTGGCCGTGGCCGTGCTGCTGCTCGTCGGGGCGCCGCTCGCAGGCGTGGTGACGGCCCGGTGGGCCTATGACGAGGCGCAGGCGACCGCCGCGTCCCAGCGTGCCGACCGCCACAGCGTGCAGGCCGAGGTCGTCGGCAAGGGCCCGGACCGGCAGCCGACGGCGGGAAGCGGACGGACGCACGCCTACCGCACGACGGTCCGCTGGACCGAACCGGGCGAGGGTGCGCGGACCGCGGCGGCAAGGGTCCCGGCCGGCGCCCGCCAGGGTGATGTGGTCGAGGTGTGGTTCGACTCCCGGGGCCGCAACGTCACCCCACCGCCCGACGACGTCTCCGTCTGGCAGTACACCGTCACCATGGGCGTCTGCGGCGCGGGCGGCGCCGCCGCCCTGATCCTGCTCGGCCATTCCGTCGTACGCCATGTGGCCACCCGCCACCGGCTGGCGGAGTGGGAGGAGGAGTGGACGCGCACCGAGCCGGTGTGGACGCGGCGGCGGTGGGCGTGACGCCCCGCCGGGTGCCCCTGCACAGACCTGGCGACCCGTCCGAGGTCGCACGTACGGTGTGATCATCACTGTCCCTCTTCAAAGGCGGTCCTGCATGGCTCTGTTCGACCTCCCCCTCGACGAACTGCGTGAGTACCGCAGCGCCTCGACCGAGCCCGAGGACTTCGACGCGTTCTGGTCCAAGACCCTCCAGGAGGCCCGTGAGCACGATCTGGACGCCCGCTTCGAGCCGGTCGACACGGGACTGACGACGGTCGAGGTGTACGACGTGACGTTCGCCGGGTTCGGCGGACACCCGGTGAAGGGCTGGCTGACGCTGCCCGCCGGGGTCACGGAACCGGTGCCGCTGGTCGTGGAGTTCGTCGGGTACGGCGGCGGGCGCGGACTGCCGCACGAGCATCTGCTGTGGGCGTCCTCGGGGCGGGCGCACTTCGTGATGGACACGCGCGGTCAGGGCAGTGCGTGGGGCGGGGGCGGCGGCACCGCGGACCCGGTGGGCGGGGCGCCCGCCTACCCCGGTTTCATGACGCGCGGCATCGACGCACCCGAGAACTACTACTACCGCCGGGTGTTCACGGACGCGGTGCGCGCCGTCGAGGCGGCCCGCTCGCACCCCTCGGCCGATGCCGCCCGCACGGTCGCCGTCGGCGGCAGCCAGGGCGGCGGCATCACCATCGCCGTGGGCGGTCTGGTCCCCGACCTGGTCGCCATCGCGCCGGACGTGCCGTTCCTGTGCGACTACCCCCGCGCGGCGGTTCTGACGGACCGTCACCCGTACCGTGAGATCGGCCTGTTCCTCAAGACCCACCGCGGTCGCACCGAGGACGCCCTGCGCACCCTGTCGTACTTCGACGGTGTCCACTTCGCCGCCCGCGGGAGTGCCCCGGCCCTCTTCTCCGCGGCCCTGGAGGACCAGACCTGCCCGCCCTCGACGGTCTTCGCGGCGTTCAACGCCTGGGCGCACGACGACAAGCAGATCGAGGTCTACGACTTCAACGACCACGAGGGCGGCGGCCCCTACCAGGAGGCGGCCAAGCTCGACTGGCTGCGCTCGCGCCTCTGAGGACCCTGGTCCTTCCCTCCAGTCCGACCAGTCGGTACGTTCGACGGGCCCGGGCCGCAGTGTGGCGGCCCGGGGTCCCGGCGTACGACGGAGGCGGTTCATGTCCGAGCACGAGTCCCGCGTTCAAGGCGACTGCGACGAGCGATTCGCGGCGGTGCGCACCGCGTTCGAGGGGAACTTCCGGGACCGGGGCGAGCTGGGGGCCGCGGTCGCCGTCACGGTCGGCGGGCGGACCGTGGTGGATCTGTGGGGCGGCTGGGCCGACGCCGGACGCACCCGGCCCTGGGAACGGGACACGCTGGTCAATGTGTGGTCGACCTCGAAGGGGCCGGTGGCCCTGTGTGCGCACATCCTCGCCGACCGGGGGCTGCTCGACCTCGACGCCCCGGTGGCCGTGTACTGGCCCGAGTTCGCCGCAGCGGGCAAGGAGAAGGTCCTCGTACGGCATCTGCTGTCGCACCGGGCCGGACTGGCCGGGCTGCGGGAACCGCACTCCGTGGAGCAGCTCTGCGACTGGGAGCTGACGACGGCGCGGCTCGCCGCGACGGAGCCGTGGTGGGAGCCGGGTTCGCAGTCGGGGTACCACGCGCTGACGTACGGGTTCCTCGTCGGTGAGGTGGTACGACGGGTGTCCGGGCTGCTGCCGGGGGCCTTCCTGGAGCGGGAGGTGACCGGGCCCCTCGGCATCGACTTCACCGTCGGGCTGCCGGAGAAGGAGTACGGGCGCGCCGCCGAGCTGGTCCATCCGTCGGCGGCGGCGAGCAGCGAACAGGCGGCGGTCTTCAGCCAGTTGGCGCCCGTGGCACTGGCCGCCCTGGCCAATCCGATGGCGGGCGCGACCGAGGCGAACACGCCCCGGTGGCGGGCCGCCGAGATCCCCGCCGCCAACGGTCACGGCACCGCGCGGGCGGTGGCCCGGCTGTACGGCATCTTCGCGGGGCAGGGCACGTACGACGGTCACCGCGTCCTGACGCCGGAGGCGGCCGAGCGGGTGCGTGAGGGGCAGGGCAGCTGCCGTGACCTGGTGCTGGGCGCCGGTTTCGAGAGCGAGACGGAGATCGCGCTCGGGCTGTGGCTGAGCGGGGCGAACGGGTCGTACGGGCCCAACCCGCGGGCGTACGGGCATGACGGTTTCGGCGGGTCCTGCGGGCTGGCCGACCCCGAGGCCCAGGTGTCGCTCGGTTACGTCATGAACCGCATGGGGCCTCATATCGCCGACGATCCGCGGAAGATGGCGCTCGTCGACGCCCTCTACAGCGCGCTGTGACACCGGCCGTCGGCCTATGGGTTCAGGGCGTGGGCCAGCGGAAGTACAGCTGCACCACGGAGCCCGAGGGGCCCAGGTCCTCGGCGACCAGGTCGGCCAACTGCCGTACGACCCACATCCCGTGACCGTTCGGGGCGCGCGGGTCGGGTGGCAGATGGCCGGGGAAGGGCGGAAGGGGCGCCGAGTTGTGTGCCCCCTCGTCCCGGATCTCGCAGATCAGGTGGTCGGGGTCGCCGCCCAGCCGGATCACGCCCTGTCCTCCGCCGTAGCGCAGGGAGTTGGCCACGGTCTCGTGCACCGCCGCCACCAGGTCGTACATGCGCTGTTCGGGCAGGCCGACACGGCGGGCGTACCCGACGAGGGCCTGGCGCACCGCGGCCGAGCCGCCGCGGGCGAAGGGGATGTCGTCCGGGCCGGCGGGCAGCGGGGCCGGACGGTGTGCGTCGCACTCGGCGCAGAAGTCCGCCGGGTCGGTGAAGTCGGCGGGCCCGTCGGTGAGTTCGGGGTGGGTGCGCAGGGCGGTGCGGACGACGTCGGCGGGCAGGGTCCGGGTGTCGTAGGGGCAGACGATCCAGTGGGGCGAGTCGGCGAAGGCGATGTTGAGGAGCGACTCGTAGCGTTTCCACTCGCGCGCCTCGAACGTGCCGCGGCCTGTCCAGACGGGTTCGCCGATGACCCTCACCCGCCTCCGGTCCGGGCCGTGCCGGTCGCAGTAGGCGTGGTAGCGGCCCAGGGTGCGCGAAGGGTAGTCGTACCAGTCCCGGGCGTCGACGAACTCGACCTCCCCGGACCGTGCGCCGAGCGCCTCGCCGAGCAGGGCGATGTTGCGTTCGTCGACCACGGCGAGAACGGCATCGCCGGCGTCCAGCCCGTCGAGGGCGAAACCGGCGGTGCCGGCGAGGAATTCGGTGTCCGAGCCGTAGCACAGGGCCTGGTGGGCGAAGCCGGTGCGGGTCACGGCTCACCTCCGTCCGGTTCGAGGCGCAGGCCGGGGACGCGGTCCCAGCCGGTCACCCGCATCACCCGCTGGATGTGCGGGGCGACCCCGGACAGGACCAGGGTGCCGCCCGCGCCGGACCGGGCGAGCGCGGAGAAGACCAGCAGCCGCAGTGCGCCCACGTCGATGAAGTGCAGTTCGCGCAGGTCGAGTCGGGTGTGGACGCCGTTCGCCGGGCGGTTGCGCTCGGCGTGCAGGGCGCGGGCGACGGCGGTGACGTTGGTGTCGTCGACCTCTCCGGCGAGGGCGAGGCCCGGGGGTGCGAAGGTGCGGGTGATGGAGAGCAGGTCGTCGCGCCAGACGTGGTCCGCGCCCACCCGGCCGTGGTGGAGTCCGGTGAGCGGGGCGAGTTCGGACTCGTCGAAGACCCGGCTGTCGTACTGGCAGATGCCGAGCACGGGCAGCGCGGAGAAGACCGGGTCGAGCAGGAGCTCGCTGTCGTGCAGTGTCTTGAGTCCTCTGCCGCCGCGGGCGCGCAGGATCTCCGTGCACACGCGCAAGCCCAGGAAACCGTCGGCGACCGCGCGCCGGGTCTCGCGGCGGATCACCTCGTCCAGGTCCCACAGCCCGTCGGGGGCGGCGAGATGGGGGTCGACCAGGAGGCGGCCGGTCGCGACCTCCTCGTCGACCCGGCAGCCGTGCTCCTCCAGGAAGGACAGGGCGACGCCGGCGGGGATGTCGGCGGGCGGCAGCAGCAGTCCACGGTGGCCGCAGGCCAGGCCGTCGAGCAGAAACGCGGCGAGGACGGTCTCGCGTTCCTCGTCCGTGTCGTAACCGAGGAGCAGATGGTCTCCGTGGCGCATCCGTCCCACGGTCGTCACGGCGGGTACGACGGCCATGGCGCGCCTCCCTCGGCGAGGTGGGACCGCATCCACGCTACGCCGGAAACAGGCCGCCCGTGAGGGGTTAGGGTGACCTGGCGTCGGGTTGCGGTGAGGGGGGACGATGGCGGCCTCTGTGCAGGGCGGCAGGATCGGCAACCTTCCCGCCGAGGCGAACGAGTTCGTCGGCCGCAGGCTCGAACTCACGGAGATCGCAGGGCTGCTCGGGGCCGTGCGGCTGGTGACGCTGACGGGGCCGGGGGGTGTCGGCAAGTCCCGGCTCGCCCTGCGCGCCGCGCATGTCGCGAAGTCGGCCTTCCCCGGCGGGGCCTGGCTGGTGGAGCTGTCGGACCTCAGGAATCCCGATCTGCTGACGAACACGGTCGCGCAGGCGACCCGGCTGACCGAGCAGACCCTGCGGCCGCTCCTGGAGGCGCTGTACGAGCATCTCACCGGGGCGCCCCTGCTGCTCGTGCTCGACACCTGCGAGCACGTTCTGGACGAGTGCGCGCACGTCGTGCAGGAACTCCTGTTGCACATCCCGGAGTTGAGGGTGCTGGCGACCAGCCGCCAGGCGCTCGGGGTACCGGGCGAGCAGCTGCTGACGGTGACGCCGCTGCCGCTGGGCGAGCGGGACGACGCGGTGAAGCTGTTCGCGGCCCGGGCCTCGGCCGCGATGCCGGAGTTCACGCTCACCGAGGACAACCGACCGCATGTGGCCGCGGTGTGCGCCCGGCTCGACGGGATACCGCTGGCCCTTGAGCTCGCCGCCGTGCGACTGCGCGGATTCCCGCTCGACCGCCTCCTGGAGGGCCTGGACTCCCGCTTCGACCTGCTCGTCTCGTCCGCCCGGCCGCGGCTGGCCCGCCATCAGACGCTCCGTACGGCCATCGGCTGGAGTCATGAGCTGTGCACGCCCCTGGAGCGGCTGCTGTGGGCGAGGCTGTCGGTGTTCGCCGGCGGCTGGGACATCGAGGCGGCCGAATTCGTCTGCCACGGCGGTCCGTTGAGCGCCGAGGACGTGCTCGCGCTGCTCGCCTCGCTCACCGAGAAGTCGATCGTGACACGGGACGGCGAGGGGATTGCGGGGCGCTATCGCATGCTCGACACGGTCCGCTCGTTCGGCGCGGAGTGGCTCGCCGGGCTCGGCGAGGAGGAGGCGGTCCGGCGCAGGCACCGGGACTACTTCCGGTGGATCGCGCGCCAGGGCGAGGCGGAGTGGCTGGGCCCCGGTCAGCGGGTGTGGGCCGAGCGGCTCTCCGCGGAGCACGCGAATCTGCGGCTGGCGATCGAGGACTGTCTGGCGGCGCCCGAGCCGGAGACCGCGCTCGAACTCACCGGCAGCCTCTGGTACTTCTGGTTCGCCTGCGGGGTCGCCGAGGAGGGGCGCGGCTATCTGGAACGGGCCCTGCGCCGGGCACCCGAGAGCGGCGGCCCCGAGCACACACTCGCCGTGTGGGCGCACCGGCTCGTGACCGTCGTACCGGACGACCTGGAAGCGGCGGAATCGGTGAGCGCCGCCTATGTGTGGCTCGCTGCGGAGCGTCAACTGCCGGTTCCCGCGCTGCCGTTGACGGGGGCGAGTCTGGCCGTGCGGGGCGAGTCGGCGCGCTCGGCGGTGCTGTACGGGGCCGGCCTGCAGGCTCCGGCGGGCGACGGCGGCGCCGAGTTCTTCCAGCTCATGACCCTCGCGCTGCAGGCGTATCTCCTCGCCGGGCAGGCCGCGTTCGAGCGCTGCGCCTCGGTCGCCGAGCGGTTGCGGCAGGACTGTGCCAAGCGGGGCGAGCTGTGGATGCGGGCGTGGGGTGACTTCTTCGTGTCGCTGGCCGGGATCGGCCTCGGCCATGCGGACGAGGCGCTGCGGACGGCCCGGGAGGCGCTGACCGCGAAGTGGCGGGTGCACGACCACCTCGGGGCCGCCGCCGTCGCCGATCTGCTGGTCGCCGCGCAGGCCGCCCGCGGCGAGGACGAGCTGGCGGCACGTCTGCTGGGCGTCAGCAGACGCCTGTGGCGCACGGCGGGACTGCCGCAGCTGGGCAACCCCGACACCACCGTCTTCCACCGCGAGTACGAACGCCGCCTGCGCGCCTCCCTGGGTGACGCCCGGTTCCTCCAAGCGGTGCGCGAGGGCGGGGAGTTGGGCGCGGAGGCGGCGATCGGGCTGGCACTGGGCGGGGTCGGCGCGCGGGACGACCTCTAGCCGGACAGCGCCCTCCAGGGGCCGAACCGGTGGTGGCCCTTCCCCGTCATCCGGTACCGGCGTCCCGCACGACGCGCGCCTGACGCCCCACCGCGAGCAGCCGGCCGTCCGCGGCCCAGACCGCGCTGTCGTCGACCGCCCAGCCGCCACCGGCGTGGTCGGCACGGATCCGGACGAGGGTCCAGCCGTGCGGGGGGCCGTCGTCCAGGGCGTCGGTCAGGTGAACGGTCAGCTCGGCCGTGGGCACGGGGCGCGGGGTGCGCAGGCGGGCGTGGAGGGCGGGCGGGAGGACGTCGGTGAGCGTGATCACGGCGCCCGCGTCCAGGGCGCGTCCGTCCGCGAAGCGCACCCAGGCGACCAGTTCGGCCGTGCCGCCGCCGACGAGCGGGCGGGCCTCGGTGGCCGGGCGGATCTCCAGCTGGTCGGCGAACGGGGCGGGCGCGTGGGGCAGTTCGAGCGGCAGGCACTCCTCCGGTCCCGGCACGTCGGGGGCGGGGCGACCGGCGTACGACGGTCCAGGGCGCCCGGCGCCGAAGAGGGCAGAGCCGACCAGTACCGGGCCCGCGCTCTGGTGGCCGCTGAAGACGCAGGTCGCGGTCTGTCGGCCGGTCGCGGGCGAGGTGCCGGAGAAGTGCAGCGGGCTCGCGTCGACGGGGGCGAGGAAGTGTGCGGTCAGGGTGCGGACGGGGTGCGCGCCGCCGGGGAAGCGGTCGCGTACGGCGGCCAGGGCGACGGCCGCGACATGGCCGCCGTGGGCTCCCTCCCAGGACCACCAGGCGGGGTCGATGCGGATCTCGGTGCCGGTTGTCGTCGTCACGGACTCACCATAAGCAGGTGAGTTTGATTTTCCAACCCGCGATAACCTATTGGTTCGAAAACCAAACCCACCCGGTCCGCCGCTCAGTACGGCAGGCGCGCCACCACCATCCGCACCCGCGGACTGCCGTCGCTCCGGCTCCCGAACTCGGGCAGGGCCACCAGCTCCACCTCGAAGCCCGCGCGCTCCAGCTCCCCACGGACGTCCCCCAGCCGGAACGCCCGGTAGTACATGACGAACGGCGGCCGCCACAGCGCGTTGCGCACCCGCATGACCACGTCGAAGCCCAGCAGCATCCAGTAGCCGAGGGAGCCGGGGCGGGGCGGCGCGACGACGGGGAAGGCGAAGCTGCCACCCGGCCGCAGGACCGAGCGGACCTGGCCGAACAGGCCCGGCAGTTCGGCCGGCAGAAAGTGCCCGAAGGCCCCGAAGCTCACCACCAGGTCGAAGGCGGGGCTAAACGGCAGGGCCCGGGCGTCCGCGCGGACCCAGTCGACCCGGGGACCGGCGGGCCGGACGCGTTTCCGGGCGACCTCGAGCATGCCGGCGCTGAAGTCGACGCCGGTCACACTCTCCCGGCACACCCGCGCGAGCACGGCGGCCCCCGCCCCGGTGCCGCAGCACAGATCGAGGCCGGCGGCGAAAGGCCCCATCGGCGTCAGCGCCCGTGCGACGGCGTCGAGCACCGAGTCAGGGGTGCGGAAGGGCGTGTGATCGAATTTGGGGGCGAGGAGGTCGTAGCCGTGTTCCACGGACGACAGGGCCTGGACGGCGAGCTCACGGAGGCTCGGGCCTTCTGGGCTGAACATCGCGTCAGCTTAGGCGAGCAGCCCCCATGGACACACCGCGGGCCGGGGCATACCGTGGTTCACACCTAATCAACTAATTGACTATGAGGTGAGCCCGGATGCGCGCTTTCCGCGAGGCCGTCGAGGCGTGGGACTTCGACGCCGTCGAGGCACTGCTGGCCGAGGACGTCGTCTTCACCAGCCCGGTCGTCTTCAAGCCGTACCCCGGCAAGGCGATCACCGCGGCGATCCTGCGGGGCGTCTCCCGGGTCTTCGAGGACTTCCGGTACGAGCGCGAGCTCACCGGCGCCGACGGCCGCGACCACGCCCTGGTGTTCACGGCCCGGGTGGGCGACCGTGCGCTGAGTGGCTGCGACTTCATCCACGTCGACGAGGACGGCCTGATCGACGAACTCACGGTCATGGTGCGGCCGTTGTCGGGCGCCCAGGCCCTCGCGGAGGCCATGGCAGCCCAGTTCGAGCAGATCGCGAAGGAGGCGGAGACAGGCGCCGCCTCCTGAGACGCCGCATCCTGAGGCGTCGCCTCCGCCGACGACCGGCCCTCACCCGGCGGACCGGCACTCCACGAGCCGCTTCTCCAGGAACCTCCGCTCCGCGTCGTTCTCCACCAGCGCCAGCGCCCGCTCGTACGCCGCGGCCGCCTCCGTCGTACGCCCGGCGCGGCGCAGCAGGTCGGCGCGGGTGGCGGGCAGGAGGTGGTAGCCGGCCAGATCGCCCTCCTGCTCCAGCTCCGCGACCAGGGCGAGGCCCGCGTCCGGCCCCTCGGCCATACCGACGGCGACCGCACGGTTGAGGCGGGCCACGGCGGAGGGCACGAGACGGACCAGTTCCCCGTACAGCCCGGCGATGTCGGCCCAGTCGGTGTCCCCGGCCGTGCGGGCGGTGGTGTGGCAGGCGGCGATCGCGGCCTGGAGCTGGTACGGGCCCGGGCGGCCACGCCGCAGCGCGGTCTCCAGGAGCGCGGCCCCCTCGTCGGCCTCGTCGCGATGCCAGGCCGTGCGGTCCTGGTCCTCCAGCGTGACCAGGTCACCGGCCGCGTCGACGCGGGTGTCCCGGCGGGCGTGGTGCAGCAGCAGGAGGGCGAGCAGACCGAGGGCCTCGGGTTCGTCGGGCATCAGGCGGGCCAGTACGCGGGCGAGGCGGACCGCCTCCGCACAGAGGCTCCCGCGCACCAGACCGGCGCCGGAGGTGGCGGCGTACCCCTCGTTGAACAGCAGGTAGATCACGCCGAGTACGCCCGTCAGACGCTCCGGCAGCAGATGCGCGGGCGGTACCCGGTACGGGATGCCCGCGTTGCGGATCTTCTTCTTGGCCCGCACCAGCCGCTGCGCCATGGTCGCCTCGGGCACGAGGAAGGCGCGGGCGATCTCCGGTGTGGTGAGCCCTGCGAGGGTGCGCAGGGTCAGGGCGACCCGGGCCTCGACGGGCAGGGCGGGGTGGCAGCAGGTGAAGATCAGCCGCAGCCGGTCGTCCCGCACCCCGCTGTCGTCACCACCGTCGTGGTCGTCGTACGGTTCCCCGCCGGCCGTCAGCATCGCGGCCTCCCGTAGTTTCCGCGCCCCCACCGCTTCCCTGCGCAGGACGTCCAGGGCGCGGTTGCGGGCGGTCGTGGTGAGCCAGGCGCCGGGGCGGCGCGGGACGCCGTCGCGCCGCCACCGGTCGAGGGCCTGGGTGAAGGCGTCCTGCGCGCACTCCTCGGCGAGGTCCCAGTCGCCGGTCACCCGGATCAGGGTGGCGACGACCTGGCCCCACTCCTCGCGGAAGGCGGCGGCGACGGCCTCCTCGACGGTCACTCCCACACCGGCCGCACTTCCACGGGGCCGCCCTCGGAGTGCCGGGCGGCGAGGGCGATCGCCTCGTCGAGGTCGGCCGCCTCGACGAGGTCCACGGCGGTCACGTACTCGTCGGCCGTGGTGAACGGCCCGTCGGAGATGAGGACTTCACCGTCGTGCGCCCGCACGGTCGTGGCGTCGGCGGGCGGCCGCAGCCGTACGGTGACGTCCCGGCCGTGTGCCGGTGCGCAGACGAACAGGACGTACCTCATGACACGTGCTGGTGGGTGATCAGCCAGCGCAGACCGAAGTCCCGGTAGCCGGTGGTGACCCGGACGAACTCGTCGAGGCCGGTCGCGGTCAGCCGGACCAGGGCGTGGCCGAAGGCGATGCTCTCGTCGACCTGGACGCCGGATTCCAGGACCTCGCAGGTCACGGGTCCGGTGAAGGCCGCTTCCCGCAGGGCCTTGCGGAGCGTGTCGGCACCCTGATGTGCCGTCCCGTCGTGGAACACCGTCGCGTCGGGCGCGTAGCAGGCGGTGATGCGTTCGACGTCGCCCGCGCGGACCGCCTCGGTCAGTTCCTCCTCCAGCCGGCGGATCCGCGCCTCGGGCTCCTCGTCCTCCCAGAACGGGCGCACCTCCATGGCGCCGACGGTGGCGACGGGGTGCCGGGCGGCGGCCTGGACGGCCTCCTCCAGGGTGTCGCACTCGAGGACGTCGAACCCGGCGACATACTCCTTGGTCTCCGCGAACGGCCCGTCGGTGCGCAGCACTTCGCCGTCGCGCACCCGCACGGTGACGGCCTCGGAGGGCAGCGCGAGCCGGTGGCCGTGGCGCCGGACCCCGCGCTCCCCGAGGTCCTCGACCCAGGGTTCCACGGGGGCCATGCCCGAGGAGTCGGCCGTGTCGTCGCCGCAGACGAGCAGCATGTACTTCATGAGGTCCTCCCGGTCCTTGTGAGCTTCCTACACCCCACCGACGAACGGTGCCGGAAGGAATCGACACCCGGCGGAGGCGATACCCGGTGGAGGCGATTTCCCGCCGCCGGGGATGTGCGGCGGGCGAATGCGCCACAGAGCGGTGGCGGTGCGGTTGGATTGCGGCATGACCACCGACGAGCACGCGCGGTTCATGCGGGCCAACCAGGCCAACTGGGACGCCCGTACCCCCGTCCACCTCGCCAGCCGTTTCTACGGGCTCGACCAGGATCTCGATCCTGCCCGCTGGTTCGCCGGCTTCGAGTGGGACGACCTCGGTGAGCTGACCGGCCGCGATGTGCTCCACCTCCAGTGCCATCTCGGCACCGAGACGATCGCCTTCGCCCGGCGCGGGGCCAGGGCGACCGGCCTCGACTTCTCCGCGGCCTCGGTGGCGGCCGCGCAGGACATCGCCGCGAAGGCGGGTCTGGACGTCGCCTACGTACAGGCCAACGTGTACGACGCCGTCGAGGCGCTCGGCGGGCGGCAGTTCGACGTCGTCTACACCGGGAAGGGCGCGCTGTGCTATCTGCCCGATCTCGAGCGGTGGGCCGGTGTCGTCGCCCGACTCCTGCGGCCGGGCGGGCGGTTGTATCTCGTCGAGTTCCATCCGCTGCTCAACTCGCTGGGCCCGAAGCCCGCTCCGGGCGAGGGTCCGGAACTGCTCCTGCGCCATGACTACCTGGGCGGTGGCGGCCCCGTGCACCGTGACGCGACGCACACGTACACCGACGGGCCCGCCGTCGAGGACGCCACCGACAGTTACGAGTGGATGCACGGAATAGACGAGGTCATCAACGCGTTGACCGGGGCAGGACTGGCCATCCGGCGGCTCCGGGAGAGCGACGAGCTCCCCTGGCCGCGCTGGCCGCAGATGGTCCGCACACCCTCCGGCTGGTGGCGGCTGCCCGAGCCGCGGATCCCGCTTCTCTACGGACTCCTCGCCACACACTGAAGCACCGTGGTACCGTCCCGTTAGCACCTGTGTACGCCCGGTCCTGGGCGCCGGTGCCAGTTCATCCTCAGATCGCCGGTCGTCGTACCGGCTCTCTCACCACCTCGCAGTCGGCGGTCGTCGCCGTACCCGAGGTGTTGTCTCCCGCCGCGCGAAGGCCTTCTGCGCGCCTTCCCGATCTTCGCGGCCCTCCCCTTCCTTCCGCATGTCTCATGCCTTCCGTCCTCGAAAGGACCGACCACCATGACCACCACACTCGAACCCCCCGTCCAGCAGCAGCTCCCGGTCCGCGCGGCCACCGGTGTCCTCGACATCGACGCGAACGGGAAGGGCCATCTGCGTCCCGAGAGCCTGCTGCCGCTGCCGTCCGACCTCCAGGTCTCCCCCGCGCTGATCCGCAAGTACGGTCTGCGCAAGGGCGACGCCGTCGACGGCGTACGCGGCACCCAGCGCGCCCTCACCGAGGTCGCCCGGGTCAACGGCCAGGGCGCCGACGAGTTGCGCGACCGCCGCCACTTCCGCGATCTGACGCCGCTGCACCCCCATGAGCGCATCCGCCTCGAACACCCGGCGTCCGGGCTGACCGGCCGGGTCGCCGACCTCATCGCCCCCGTGGGCAAGGGGCAGCGCGGGCTGATCGTCGCCCCGCCCAAGACCGGCAAGACGGTCCTCCTCCAGCAGATCGCGGCGGCCGTCGCCGGGAACCATCCCGAGGCCCGCCTGATGGTGGTGCTGCTCGACGAACGCCCCGAGGAAGTCACCGAGATGCGGCGCTCCGTGCGCGGCGAGGTGTACGCCTCCACGTTCGACCGCACACCCAAGCAGCACATCGCGCTCGCGGACCTCGTGATCGAACGGGCCAAGCGGCTCGTCGAGGCCGGCGAGGACGTCGTGATCCTGCTCGACTCCCTCACCCGGCTGTGCCGGGCCCACAACAACGCGGCCGCCGCCGGTGGCCGCACCCTGAGCGGCGGTGTCGACGCCACCGCGCTCATCGGCCCCAAGCGGTTCTTCGGCGCCGCCCGCCTGACCGAGGAGGGCGGCTCGCTCACCATCCTCGCCACGGCCCTGGTGGAGACCGGTTCCCGGGCCGACGACTACTTCTTCGAGGAGCTCAAGAGCACCGGCAACATGGAACTGCGCCTCGACCGCGAACTGGCCTCCCGCCGTGTCTTCCCGGCCGTCGCCATCAACCCCTCGGGCACCCGCCGCGAGGAACTCCTGCTGACCCCGGCGGAGTTGACCGCCGTACGAGGACTGCGGCGGGTCCTTCAGAACGGGGACGGCCAGGGCAACCTGGAGACGCTCCTCCAGCGCATGCGCGAGACCCCGGACAACGCGACCTTCCTGCGACGGATCCAGCCGACGCTGCCCGTCGGCTGACCGAGCCCGGCTCGCTGGTCCGGCCGGCCGTCCACGCCGTCACCACGGACCCGGGCGGCAGAACTCCCTGGCGAAGAGGGCGGGCTCCGTACGGCATCCGGGTGCTCGCGACCACCCCTCGGCCCGGGCAGCGCGGCTGCGGGAGGGTCCGTTCCTAGGTTTGCGGTATGACCATCGGATTTACCTCCCGGGTTGCCGTGTCCACCTGCGCCTTCTGCACGGCGGGCCTCCTGGTACTCGCCCCCGCCTCGGCCGCCGCTCACACCGGCTCCGACCCCGGCGCCCCCGGCGGCGCGCAGGCCGCGACTCCGCGGCCCGCCCTGCTGTACCGCTCCGGCACCCACGTCCGGCCGCACCGGGGTGCGCCCCGGGTACCGGCCGTGTCCGCGCTGTCGTGGATCGTGGCCGACGCGCAGACCGGGGAGGTGCTCGCGGCGCACGACGCGCATCGCAAACTGCCGCCCGCCAGCACACTCAAGACCCTGTTCGCGCTGGCCGTGCTGCCGACACTGCCCGGAGGCATCCGGCACCGGGTCGGGCACGACGAGCTGGCCGACGTGGGCCCCGGGAGCAGCCTCGTCGGCGTACGGGAGGGGCGGACGTACCGGGTCGCCGACCTGTGGCGCGGGGTCTTCCTCAACTCCGGGAACGACGCCGTGCACGTCCTGGCCCGGCTCAGCGGCGGCTGGCGCCACACGGCCGCCCGCATGCAGGCCAAGGCGAGGGCCCTGGGCGCCCTCGACACCCACGTCCGCTCCCCCGACGGCTACGACACACCCGGCCAGGTCTCGTCCGCGTACGACCTGGCCGTCTTCGGCCGCGCCGGGCTGCGCAACCCCGACTTCGCGCGGTACTGCGGCACGGTCGAGGCGAAGTTCCCCGGGGGCGGCGGATGGTCGTACGAGATCCAGAACACCAATCGGCTGCTCACCGGTGCCGACGGGGTGGAGCCGTACCACGGGCTGATCGGGGTGAAGAACGGCTACACCAGCCATGCGGGCAACACGCTCGTCGCCGCGGCCGAGCGGGGTGGGCGCAGGCTCGTGGTCACCGTGATGAATCCTCAGGCGGGCGGTGGTTTCGCCGTGTACGAGGAGGCGCGGAGGCTGCTGGACTGGGGGTTCGGCGCGGCGGGGCGGGTGGACCCGGTGGGTTCGCTGGACGCACTGCGGGTCCGGCCGCGGCCGGGGCCCGAAGCGGTGCCCGCGGCGGCCGCGGTCGCGGTGGACGAGGGGTCCGGCCGGCCGGATGTCTGGATGGTCGCCGGTGCCGCCGCGCTCGGCGCGGGCGCCGTCGCCCTCGTGCTGCGGGCCAGGTCCGCGCGGCGGCCGTCGGATTGACCGACCGGCAGCCACAGCAGCAGGCCGAGGGTGATCCAGGTGTAGGTGTTGCCGCCGAGGAATCCGTCGACGCCGGACGCGTCGTCGAACCACAGCCACACCACGCTGGTGCACATCACCGCGTACAGGGCACCCGCCACGCGCGCGTGCCCGGCGCGGACCAGCACCGCGAAGGCCGGCAGCAGCCACACCAGGTGGTGCACCCAGGTGACGGGGCTGACCAGACACGCGGTCAGCCCGGTCAGGGCGAACGCGGCCGTCCAGTCCCCCGCCGCGGCCGCCCGGCGGGCCCGTACGGCCCACACGCACAGCACCGGCAGGACCACGGCCACCCACGCGGCCCGGTCCGGTTCACCCAGCCGGGCCAGAATCCCCTGCAGGGACTGGTTCGAGACATAGTCCAGGCGGCCCACCCGCGTGGTGTCCCACAACGCCTCCGTCCAGTAGAAGCGCGAGGCGTCCGGGGCCGCCCAGGCCGCGAGACCGGTCGCGCCCGCCGCCACCGCCGTCGCGACGGCGGCCGCGCGCCTTCTCCCGGAGAGCAGCAGAAGGACGATGAACAGCGCCGGGGTGAGCTTCACGGCCGCCGCCAGTCCGGTCCCCCAACCCGCCCAGCGCTCCCGGCCCGTGGCGAGCAGCCGGCCGTCGAACAGCACCAGGGCCAGCAGCAGAAGGTTCACCTGCCCGAAGCTGAACGTGTCCCGCAGCGGCTCGAACAGGGCGAGCACGCAGGCGCCCAGAGCGCATCCGTACCACCCGTGGCGCCACCACGACCGCCCGGCCAGCAGCCGCACGATCACCGCGAGCGCGGCCAGGTTGAGCAGCAGGGAACCGGCGATCGCGACGGGCAGCGGGAGCAGGGCCATCGGCAGCATGCCGACGGCGGCGAAGGGCGGGTAGGTGAAGCCGTACGTCGTCCCCGGCACCCGGTAGTCGTAGAGCCGCCCGCCGTGGACCCAGCTGTCGACAGCGCCGTGGTAGACCCGCAGGTCGAACCAGCCGCGCAGCAGCGGCACGGTCGCGGTGAAGGCGATGACGGCGGCGGCGAGGGCGAGGACCAGCAGCAGCCGGCCGCGGTCGGTGCGAGGCGGGTGCAGGCGGGCCGGGCTCATGCGGTGCGGCCCAACGCCGGTGCCTGGGAGCTCTGGTGGGCCTGCCACAGGAAGACCACCGCGAGCACACCGCCGGAGACGGCCAGGACCAGCTGGTCGACGTCGGCGGGGCCCCCGCCGGGAAGGGTGGCGAGCGCGAGGACGCCCGTCACCGCCGCCACCCGGTGCCGCACCGAGGCGGTGGGGGCCGCGGCGGCGATCAGGAACAGTCCCCACAGGGCGTACCAGGGACGGATCGCCGGTCCGAACGCGGCGACGGCGGCGAGGCTCAGGCCGAGCGCGTACACGGGATGTGGGCGCAGCCGCCACCATATGGCCGCGATCAGGATCGCGGTGAGCGTGAGGCCGAGCAGATGCCAGGCGGGCACGGCCAGGGGCGCCAGGTCGCTGCCGAGCCGTTCGAGGAGGGCGCGGGTCGCACGGCCCAGGAGGCTGGTGAGGGCCCAGTTCTGCGGGGAGACGGGGGTGTTGAGGGCGCCTATCCAGCCGTATCCGGTCCCGGCGGCCGCGGTCGCGGCGACCGTGGTGGCCGCGGCGGCGAGCACGGTGGTCAGGACGGCCTTGGCGGGGCGGTGTCCGGCCCGCACCTGGAGGACCACGACCGCGGCGAGCCCGAGCGCGGCGGGTGCCTTGACCAGCGCGGCGAGCGTGACGAGTACGGCGCCCAGGACCGGCCACCGGCCCAGCGCCGCGACCAGACCGACACCGAGCAGGCCGAGCATGATGGCGTCGTTGTGGGCGCCGGCGACCAGGTGCAGCAGGACGAGCGGGTTGAGGGCGCCCAGCCAGAGCGCGGCGGCCGGGTCGGCGCCGCTGTGCCGCGCGAGCCGGGGCAGCGCGGCCGCCATCAGGGCCACCCCGAACAGGGCGACCACACGCATGCCGAAGAGCCCGGCGGGGAGTTCGCCGCGGGTGAGTGAGGCCAGTGCGGAGGCGACGGCGAGGAAGACCGGGCCGTACGGGGCCGCGGTGTGCTGCCAGACGGGGGCGACCTCCTCGGCGAGCGGGCCGCCGAGCTGGGCGGGGCCGTGGGTGTAGACGTCCATGTGGGCGTCGACCATGGCGCCTTGGGCGAGGTAGCTGTAGACGTCGCGGCTGAAGAGCGGCGGGGCGAGGAGGAGCGGGGCCGCCCAGACGGCGAGGACGACCAGCAGGGCGCGCGGACTCGGCGGTGCCGTGCTGCGGACGAGCCGGCCCAGCAGGATCCAGGCCGCTATCAGAAGCACGACACCGAAGTGGACACCCACCAGGCCCAGCGCGACGCGGACGTTGGCGGGGGCCAGGAGCTCGCGTACGGGCAGGGCGCCGGCTGTGTCACCGCCCAGCGCCAGGACGGTGGTTCCGGCCAGGCCGAGTACCTGGCAGCGGCGGAGATCGACGGGAAAAGCCATGGCCAACACTCGGGAAGCGTGTCAACGCCGGGTGGCGGGAATTCGACGCGGGGCTCTCCGGTGGGAAGCCGAAGTGTGACCGGGCGGTGAGAGCGAACCTCGGAACCTCGGAACCTCAGAACCCTCAGACCCCTCAGAACACGGACAGGCCCGTCAGCGTCGTGAACCTGTCCAGCGCGGCCACCCCCGCCACCGAGTTCCCCCGCTCGTCCAGGCCCGGGCTCCACACGCACAGCGTGCAGCGCCCCGGCACCACCGCGATGATCCCGCCGCCGACCCCGCTCTTGCCCGGCAGTCCGACCCGGTAGGCGAAGTCGCCCGCCGCGTCGTAGGTGCCGCACGTCAGCATCACGGCGTTGACCTGCTTGGCCTGGCTGCGGGTGAGGAGCCTGCTGCCGTCGGCGCGGATGCCGTGGCGGGCCAGGAAGGTGGTGGCGAGGGCGAGGTCGGCGCAGGAGGCCAGCAGGGAGCACTGGCGGAAGTACTGGTCGAGGAGGACCGGGACCGGGTTGTCGATGTTGCCGTAGGACGCCATGAAATGGGCGAGGGCGGCGTTGCGGTCGCCGTGCGCGGACTCGGAGGCGGCGACCTCCTTGTCGAAGTCCAGGGCCGGGTTGCCGCTCTCGGCGCGGAGGAAGGACAGCAGGGTGCCCGCCGCGTCCCCGGTACGGGTCTGGAGGCGGTCGGTGACGACGAGCGCGCCCGCGTTGATGAACGGGTTGCGCGGGATGCCGTTCTCGTACTCCAGCTGGACCAGGGAGTTGAAGGGGTTGCCGGAGGGCTCGCGGCCCACGTGCTCCCAGAGTGCGTCGCCCTCGCGGGCCAGGTCGAGGGCGAGGGTGAAGACCTTGGTGATGGACTGCGTGGAGAACGGCTCCCGCCAGTCCCCCACGCCGTACACCGTGCCGTCCAGTTCCGCGACGGCCATGCCGAAGCGGCGCGGGTCGCAGGCGGCGAGCGCCGGGATGTAGTCGGCGGGCCGGCCGCGTCCCGGGGTGCGCTCGATCTCCTCGGCGATGCGCGCCAGAACCGGCTCGAAGGTCATGGACGGACTCATGATCACCATTGTGCCTCCGGGCCGGTCCGGGCGCGTCTCAGCAGGTCGGGCGCATCGTTCGGGCGTGCAGGGTCGGTGGGGTGAGCCGGCTCGGCCGGCCGGGCCGGGTCAGGCCAGCGCCTGGCCGGTACCCGCGACGACCTCGGGCCGCAGCAGGTCGGCGAGGGTCTCGGCGGGCAACAGCCCCTTCTCCAGCACCAGTTCGGCCACGCCCCTGCCGGTGACGAGGGCCTCCTTGGCGATGCCGGTGGCGGCCTCGTACCCGATGTGTGGGTTGAGGGCGGTCACCAGGCCGATGGAGTTCTCCACGCTCGCGCGCAGTCGCTCGGTGTTGGCGGTGATGCCGTCGACACAGCGCTCGGCGAGGGTGCGGCAGGCGGCGCCCAGGTGCGTGATGCTCTCCGACAACGAGTGCAGGATGATCGGCTCGAACGCGTTCAGCTGGAGCTGTCCGGCCTCGGCGGCCATGGTGATGGCGACGTCGTTGCCGATCACCTCGAAGGCGACCTGGTTGACCACCTCGGGGATCACCGGGTTCACCTTGCCGGGCATGATCGACGAACCGGCCTGTACCGGCGGCAGGTTGATCTCACCGAGCCCCGCACGCGGACCGGAGGACAGCAGCCGCAGGTCGTTGCAGCTCTTGCTGAGCTTCACGGCGATCCGCTTGAGCACACCGGACATCTGCACGAACGCCCCGCAGTCCTGGGTGGCCTCGACCAGGTTCGCGGCGGTGACCAGCGGCAGTCCGGTGATCTCGGAGAGATGGCGGCGGGCCGCCTCCGCGTACCCGGCGGGAGCATTGAGTCCGGTGCCGATCGCCGTGGCCCCGAGGTTGATCTCATGGATCAACTGCACAGCCTCGTCAAGACGGTTCCGATCCTCGTCGATCATGACGGAGTACGCCGAGAACTCTTGACCGAGCGTCATCGGCACCGCGTCCTGCAACTGTGTACGGCCCATCTTGAGCACATCACGGAACTCGACGGCCTTACGGGCGAACGAGTCCTGCAGTACAGCCATCGACTTGAGCAGTCCACGCACCGCGAACACCGTCGCCACCTTGACGGCGGTCGGGTAGACGTCGTTGGTCGACTGCCCCAGGTTGACGTCCTCGTTGGGGTGCAGGTGCTGGTACTCCCCCTTCGCATACCCCAGCAACTCCAGCGCCCGGTTCGCGACGACCTCGTTGGCATTCATGTTGGTCGAGGTACCGGCCCCGCCCTGAATGACATCGACGACGAACTGGTCGTGCAGCTTCCCGTCGCGAATCTCCCGGCACGCCTCGACGATCGCGGCGGCCTTGCGCGGCTCCAGCAGCCCGAGCTCCTCATTGGCGAGAGCGGCGGCCTCCTTCACGGCGGCAAGAGCGTCGATCAGGTGCGGATAGGCGGAGATGGGGGTCCCGGTGATGGGAAAGTTCTCGACGGCCCGCAGAGTGTGCACACCCCAGTAGGCATCGACGGGAACATCACGATCACCGAGCAGATCGTGCTCGCGGCGAGTAACGACAACGGTCATGAGGGTTTGGGTCCCTTTTCTGAGGGGGTTGAGGGTGAGTTACCTAGGGGCGCGGGGAACTGGGCGACCAGCCACACACGGCCCGCAGCCGCAAAGCAAGAATTCGAGGCAATTCCTCAGGCGCAGGCCGAAACAACAACAGGCTCCAGCGACCGAACCGGCCGAACTTCACCAACCGGCACGCCACCCCCGAGCAGCGGCTCACCCGCGAACTCCGCCAACAACGCCTCGTCCACGCCCGCACGGGCAAGCGCCGCCGCGGCAACAGGGACCCGCGCCCGATTGGCCCCGTCCGCGATCTTCACCGCGACGGCCCGCCCGTCAGGCAGCGCAGCGACCTGCACCCCTTCGAACCCGTCCTTGGCGAGCAGCCCCGGCACGGCGGCCATCAACGCGGCGACATCGCGCCCCGCCCCCGACGCCATCTCCGGGTGAGCACGCATCGCATCGGCGACCCGGGCCTCAGGCGTCCCCGCCACCGCAGTGGTGATCCGCGCCGCAGCACGAGCAAGCCCATGCAGCGACACCGAGAACAACGGCGCCCCGCACCCGTCGACCGTCACCTGGGCGATCTGCTGCCCGGTGAGGTCCTCGACGATCTCGGCGATCGCCTGCTGCAACGGGTGCGCCGGGTCGAGATACCCCTCCAGCGGCCAGTCGTTCAGCACGCACGTGTAGAGCATCGCCGCGTGCTTCCCGGAGCAGTTCTGGGCGAGCCGCGAGGGCAGCCGGCCCTCCCGCACCCACTGGTCCCGCACGGCGGGGTCGTACGGCATGTCCGGCACGTTCCGCAGCGCGTCCTCGCCCGCACCGGCGAGCTCCAGAATCCGCCGCGCACCGGCGAGATGCCGCTCCTCACCGGAGTGACTGGCCGCGGTGAGCGACAGCAGCTCGCCGTCGAGCGGGAGCCCCGCCCGCACCATGGCGACGGCCTGCACCGGCTTGAGCGCCGACCGCGGATAGAACGCCGCCTCGATGTCACCGAGCTGGAACCGGACCTGTCCGTCCGCCCCGAGGACGACGACGGAACCGTAGTGGATGCCCTCCACGACCCCGCCGCGTATGAGGTGGGCGACGGGAGCGTGGAGGGGCTCGCGGATCAGGGGTGCGTCCGCGACTGGACTGCTGTACATCACTTCCTGCTTCTAGGGGAGCGCCACGCGGATCACGCGTCGGCGGAGGTGGACGTGGATTCGGTCCCGGCGGATGTGCGGGCGACCCGGCCGCGGACGGCGTACCAGCCGCCGACCAGCGCCCCGACGATCAGCGGCAGGCACAGCACGGTGGTGCGTCCGGCGCCGCCGTCGGCGTACATGAGGACCAGGACGGAGGCGAGGAAGGCCAGCGTCACGAGTTCGGTCCAGGGGGATCCCGGCAGACGGTAGCCGGGGCGGGTCAGTTCGCCCTTCTCGGTCTTCTGCCAGAAGATCAGGTGGCAGATCATGATCATGCCCCAGGTGGAGAGGATGCCGATCGCGGCGAAGTTGAGCACGATCTCGAAGGCGTCCGCCGGGACCACGAAGTTGAGGCCGACGCCGAGGACACAGATACCGCTGGTGAGCAGGATGCCGCCGTACGGGACCTGGCTGCGGCTCATCACTCCGGTGAACTTGGGTGCGGAGCCGGACATCGCCATGGAGCGCAGGATGCGGCCCGTCGAGTACAGGCCGGAGTTGAGCGAGGACAGGGCCGCGGTCATCACGACCAGGTTCATCACGCCGCCGGCCGCCGGGATGCCGATGTTGGACAGGACCGTCACGAAGGGGCTCTCGCCCGCCTTGTACGAGGACCAGGGCAGCAGCATCGACAGCAGCACCACCGAGCCGACGTAGAACAGTCCGACGCGCCACATGATCGAGTTGATCGCCTTCGGCATGATCTTCTCGGGGTTCTCGGTCTCGCCCGCCGCGACGCCGACCAACTCGACGGAGGCGTAGGCGAAGACGACGCCCTGGATGATCAGCAGCATGGGCAGCAGGCCGTTGGGGAAGATGCCGCCGTGGTCGGTGATCAGGGCGGGGCCGGGGGTGGTGTCGCCGACCTCGTGCTGGGTGACCAGCAGGAAGATGCCGATCAGCATGAACGTCACCAGCGCGCCGACCTTGATGATGGCGAACCAGAACTCCATCTCGCCGAACATCTTCACCGAGACGAGGTTCACGGTGAGGACGACCGCGAGGGCGATGAGCGCGATCACCCACTGCGGGACGTCGGAGAACATGCCCCAGTAGTGGGTGTAGACGGCGACCGCGGTGATGTCGGCGATACCGGTGGTGGCCCAGTTGAGGAAGTACATCCAGCCCGCCACGTACGCGCCCTTCTCGCCCAGGAACTCCCGGGCGTACGACACGAAGGCGCCGGAGGACGGGCGGTACAGGACGAGTTCGCCGAGGGCGCGGACGACCAGGAAGGCGAAGATTCCGCAGACCGCGTAGGCGATGAACAACGAGGGGCCGGCGTCGGCGAGGCGGCCGCCCGCGCCGAGGAAGAGGCCGGTGCCGATGGCGCCGCCGATGGCGATCATGTTGACGTGCCGGGACTTCAGCGACTTGCTGTAGCCCTCGTCTCCGGCATCGACATGGCCGGAACGTTTCTGCACGCCGTCGTGCAGGCTCTGCTCGCTCACGCCTGGGGGTTGCCTTCCGTGGGGGTGCCCGCACCCGGGGCGGTGTCCTTGCCGCCGGCCGGGGAACGCACGATGTCGGTGAGGGTGGTCTCGACCCGGTCGAGGTGGTGGGACATGGCCTCCACCGCGTCGAGTTCGGAACCGTCGATCAGCGCCTCGACGATCGCCCGGTGCTCCCGGTTGGACTGCTCACGGCGTCCACCGAGCTCGTTGAGGAAGGCCGACTGACGCGCCAGTGCGTCACGGATCTCCTCGATGACCCGGCGGAAGACCGGGTTCTGGGCGGCCTCGGCCACTGCGAGATGGAAGAGGGTGTCCATCGCGACCCAGGCGGTGGTGTCCGTCTCCTGCTCCATGCGGTCCAGGAGGTGGGCGAGGTGGTCGAGGTTCTCGGGCGTACGGCGCACCGCCGCGTACCCGGCGACCGGGATCTCCACGTGCCGGCGGACTTCCAGCAGGTCGCTGGCTGCGTAGTCGCCGAAGGTGGGGTCCTCCACCGCGTTGGCGACGACGAAGGTGCCCTTGCCGGTCTTGGAGACGGTCAGGCCCATCGTCTGCAGGGCCCTGAGGGCCTCGCGCAGCACGGGCCGGCTGACCTCCAGGGTGCGGCAGAGCTCGGCCTCGGAGGGGAGCTTGTCGCCGATGGCGTACTCCCCGCGCTCGATGGCGCCACGCAGATGCGCCAGGACGGCCTCCATGGCGCTGATGCGCCGCGGGGGCTGTCCGGCTGTCCGGCTGTCTGACAGGTTCACGGGAGAGATACTCCGGGCGGCGGGAGGGTGCTGTCAAGGCATGCGAATGGGGATTTTCATGGGGCGTGAGACTTGAATGCGGTCCCACACCCCACGAACGTCGGTCAACCGCTCAGTACGCCCGTGCCCAGCAGCCCGAACAGCAGCAGCCCCACGACGATCCGGTAGATCACGAACGCGTTGAAGGAGTGCTTGGCCACGAACTTCAGCAGCCAGGCGATGGAGGCATAGGCGACGACGAAGGAGACGGCCGTGCCGACGGCCAGCGGCGCCGCGCCCGCGCCCGTGCCGAGGGCGTCCTTGAACTCGTAGATGCCGGCGCCGGTCAGGGCCGGGATGCCGAGGAAGAACGACAGACGGGTGGCGGCGACCCGGTCCAGGTCGAGCATGAGCGCCGTCGACATGGTGGCGCCGGAGCGGGAGAAACCAGGGAAGAGCAGGGCCAGGATCTGCGAGCTGCCGACGAGCATCGCGTCCTTGAACGAGGTGTCGTCCTCCCCGCGCTTGTGCCGGCCCATCTGGTCCGCCGCCCACATCACACCGCTGCCGGCGAGCAACGAGCCCGCGACCACCCACAGCGAGGCGAGCGGGCCCTCGATGAGCGGCTTCGCGGCGAGGCCCACGACGACGATCGGGACGGTGGCGCAGACGACCCACCAGGCGAACTTGTAGTCGTGGTGGTACCGCTGCTCCTTGTCGCGCAGCCCGCGGCCCCACGCGGAGACGATCCGCACGATGTCCTTGAAGAAGTACACGAGCACGGCGGCGATCGCGCCGACCTGGATGACGGCCGAGAATCCGACCACGGCGTCGTCGTCGACGGGGATGTTCATCAGCCCCTCGGCGATCTTCAGATGGCCGGTGGAGGAGACGGGCAGAAACTCGGTCACCCCCTCGACGGCTCCGAGGACGACGGCCTGACCGACGCTGATGGCGCTCATGTGTTCCAGTTCTTCCCACGGGGAGGGCGAGTCGGGCGGGGACAGTCTTACTACACGCAGACGTGCCCGAGGCCTTACGCCCAGACGGCGCGGGCCAGTTCCACACCCGCGAACGCCGCTCCCAGACCGGCGACGAGACTCGCGCCGACGTTGGCGAGGGCGTACAGCCCCGCCCCCGTCTCGGCCAGCCGCAGGGTCTCGTACGAGAAGGTCGAGTACGTGGTCAGGGCACCGCACAGACCGGTGCCGAGGAGCAGCTGGAGGTGGTGGGAACCGGCGGCGCCGGTCAGGAGGCCGAGGACGAGACAGCCCGTGACGTTGACGGCGAAGGTGCCCCAGGGGAAGACCGAGTCGTGGCGGGACTGGATCGCGCGGTCGGTGAGATAGCGCAGCGGGGCACCGACCATGGCGCCCGTGACGACCAGCAGCCAGTTCACAACGACCTCTTACCCTTCGTGTCCGATTCGCCGGACTTTTCGTCCCGGCCCACGTACCGGATGACCTCGCAGTCGTCGAGGATCACCAGCCCTTCGCTGACGAGATCGTCGAGCTGTGGCAGGAAGGCCCGTACGCGCTCCTCGGTGTCGACGATGACGATCGCGACCGGCAGGTCCTCGCTGAGGGACAGCAGCCGTGAGGTGTGGATCAGGGAGGAGGCGCCGAAGCCCTCGATGCCGCGGAAGACGCTGGCGCCCGCGAGGCCCGCCGTGTGGGCGCGGTGGACGATCTCGCTGTAGAGGGGCTTGTGGCGCCAGGTGTCGTTCTCGCCGATGAAGACGGTCACGCGCAGGGCGTCGCCGGTCAGCCTCGTCATGACTGCCTCCGCTTCAGGAGGCGGCGGGTCGCCGTGGCGGCGAGCCAGACCGCGGTGAGGGCCGCGAGCAGGGTCGCGGCGAGATAGGCCAGGCCCGTGCCCGGGTGGCCGGAGTCGACGAGTCTGCGGATGTCGACGGCGTACGTGGAGAAGGTGGTGAAGCCGCCGAGGACGCCGGTGCCGAAGAAGGGGCGGACCAGGCGGTGGGCGGCCCATACGTCGGTGATGAGCACCATGAACACGCCTATGACCGCACAGCCCACGACGTTGGTCCAGAAGGTCGCCCAGGGGAAGGTGCCGGGCTGGAGGGGCCACCACAGGGAGAGCGCGTAGCGGGCGGTGGCCCCGAGCGCGCCGCCGAGCGCGACCACGGCGACCACGGACCCCTGGTCGCGCAGGACCGGCGGTCGTGGGGTGGGGACGCGGAGGGTCTCCGTCTCCGGGGCTGTCATGGTCGTACGTCTCCTGCCTGAACGGCCTGATCGCGGCCGTCAACAGGGTAACGCCGGGGTCACTTGGGGGCGGGCGGCTCGCACAGGGCCACGCCCCGCTCCCACAGGCTCCCCAGGACCAGATGACCGGCGGCCTCGCAGACGCTGGTGACCATTTTGAAGCCGGAGTGGCGGCGGGTGAGGTGGTGGACGGTCTCGCCGTGGTCGTCGACGGCCAGGACGCCGATCGTGCCGGTGGGACGGAAGGGGGCGCGCAGGGCAGCGCGGGCGGCGGCACGGCGGACGGCGGGGTTTGCGCGGTGCAGGAGGTCCAGCGGGGGGACACGAGGGCCGGCCAGGGACACCCAGACCGGTCCGTCGGGCCGGGCGCGCCAGATGTTGTCGGGCATGCCGGGGAGGTTCTCGACGAAGGGTTCGCTGCGGCCCGCCTTCGGGCCGGTGAGCCAGTGGCGGGTGAGGCGGTACGCGCCGGTCTCCGCGACGACCAGGAAGGACTCGTCGGCGCTCGGGGCCAGGCCGTTGGCGAACTGGAGCCCGTCGAGGACGACTTCGGGGGTCTCGCTGCCGGGAGCGAGGCGCAACAGGCGGCCTGTGCCGGCGTGTTCGACGATGTCCCCGATCCACTGGTCGAGGGGGTAGCGGCGGCTGGAGACGGTGAAGTACACGCTGCCGTCGGCGAGGGCGACCGCGTTGCTGCAGAACCGCAGCCGCTCCCCCGCCACCGAGTCGGCGAGGATGCGCACGACGCCGTTGGTCACGTCGACGCGCAGCAGGCCGAGTTCGGCGTCGCAGACCAACAGGGTGTCGTCCGCGAGGAGTTCGAGGCCGAGCGGGCGGCCGCCGGTCTCGGCGAGCACCTCTACGCGGGCCGTCGCGGGGTCGGCCAGTCCGTCGAGGCGGAGGATGCGGCCGTCCTCCACGCCGGTGAGCACCCGGCCCCGGCTGTCGGCGACGACGTCCTCGGGACCCCGCCCGCCGATCGCGACGTAACAGCGCGGGACCAGCGCCTGGGCACGCTCGGCCACCTGTGCACGCTCCACGGACATCCGCCCTTTCACATCGCCTGAGGGTCCGCCATCGACCGAACCCCCCTTACCACCAGCCCTTTTTACTGCCAGCCCTTCTCGAACATGCGCGCCACCTCCGCTATCCGTACCTCGTCGCGCCGGTAGTAGGTGCGCCGCCGCATCCGCTTGGTACGCAACAGGCCGATGTCCGCGAGGAGTTCGAGGTGGGTGTCGGCGACCTGGCGGCGCACCCCCAGCTTGGCGGCCACCGCGCCCGCGGTGACGCCGTCCTCGGTCAGATCGCCGCGACGGGGCGACGGGAAGTGCGCGACCGGATCCTTCAGCCACTCCAGGATGTCCAGCCGTCGCTCGCTGACGGGAGTCCTCAGCATTGTCGTCCCCCTCCGGTCGGCCTCCTCGTACCGCGTGTTCCCACTGTCCCGCAGTTGAGGCCGGCGTGTACGGACTTCGCATGGCTTGTCCGACACCGAACGGACCTGCGGGGAACGCCCGTGTGCTTCTGCAGGCGATCCCACATGACCGGCCGCACAGGGCCCGGCCGCACGATCGCGGCCGGGCCCCTCTCCCCGGACGGGACTACCGGTGGCTGAACCACGCCGTCGCCGGCAGCGCCCTGTCGTCGTAGCCGAACAGGGCCTGGTTCTCCCAGCCGTTGCCGGAGGAGGCGTCGGCCGGGTCCCAGCCGTTGCCGGTGACCGCGGTCCAGGTCGACTCCCAGTAGAAGACGCCGAGACCACGGCCGTTCGGCACGGCCTCCACGATGCTCGCGATGTCGTTCATCCACCGGGTCTGACCGGCCGTGGTGGCGGGATAGCCGGAGACCAGTTCGCTGGTGAGGTCGATGATGTTCTCGAACGAGTCGTCGCTGTCGAGACGGAAGGGGTACGCCGTCTCGGCGACGAACACCGGCTTGCCGTAGCGGGCGGCCGCGTCGTCCAGGGTCGTCTGGAAGTCGGCGAGCGAACCGTGCCAGTAGCCGTAGTAGGACAGGCCGATGACGTCGAACTTCACGCCGCCTGCCACCGCGTTGTCGAACCACCAGCGGGTGCCGGTCAGATCGCCGCCCTTGGCGAGGTGCAGCGCGACCCGGGTGGAGGAGCTGACCGCCTTGACCGCGTCGTATCCGGAGTTGAGCAGACCGGCGAGCTGCGGCCAGTTGTCGGTCGAGCCCGCCGGCCACAGCATGCCGCCGTTGATCTCGTTGCCCACCTGGACCATGTCGGCCGTGGTGCCCTGCGCCTTGAGGGCGTTGAGGACGTCGTAGGTGTGGTTGTAGACGTCCGTCTTCAACTGGCTGTAGCTGTGGCCCGACCACGCGGACGGCACGCTCTGCGCACCCGGGTCGGCCCAGGTGTCGGAGTAGTGGAAGTCGACCAGCAGCTTCATGCCCTGCGCCTTGATGCGCTTGGCCAGCGCCAGGACCTGGGTCTTGCCGTTGTAGCCGTCGGCCGCGTTGACCCAGACCTTCACACGCGCGTAGTTCTGCCCCGCGGACTTCAGGATCGCGAGCGCGTCACCGGTCGTGCCGGAACCGGTCTTGTAGACACCGCCCTTGGCCTCGCTCTTGGCGAGCGACGAGACGTCGGAGCCCTTGATGACCGTACCGCCGGTGCCGGAGGCGAAGGTCAGGTCGTCGACGTTGATCCAGTTGCCCGCGTTCGCATCGCTGTTGATGCTGATCGTGCACTGGTTGTTGGTGACGCTGACCGGTACGACGATACGGACCCACCCGCTCGCGGAGACCGGGATGCCGGTGCGCTGCTCGGTGCCGCCGCAGTTCTTCAGGGCTATGTAGGCGGAGTTCTGGCCGCCGCCGGAACGGACCCAGGCGGTGAGCTTGTAGTTGCCGTTGGTCAGCCCGGACAGGTACTGGTACGTCTCCACCTTGTAGGCGGAGGACGCGTAGTGGCTGAGGCGGTAACTGCCGCCGTGGCCACCGGACTCGGTGTACGAGGCGGCGGTCGTGCCGTACTCGGACCAGCCGGCGGGGGCGGCCACGCCCGCGCCGTCGGACTCGAAGCCGCCGTTGGTCAGTGTGCTCGCCGCCCGGGCGGTCTGCGCGGGCAGGGCGGTGAGGGCGAGCCCCGCGGTGAGCGGGAGGAGCAGGGCTCGCAGGGTGCGTCTGGGATGGAACATCGTCGTCCGTCGTCCCTTCGACAAATGGGGTCGGGGGTGCCCTCGCCGGTGACGGCGAAGGAGGCCCCTCCGCCCGCGGCTCGCGGCTCGCACGGGCGGAGGGGAGTCGTTGCGGCGGGTCGTCCGAGGCGGCCCCACCGGTCGGCCGTCCGGATCCGGCGACCCGAACGGCCCCTGCGCAGGCCTTTGTCCGGCCCGCCGGTTCAGCCGTCGAGTCGTACGACCCTGACGGCACCCGCCGGGACCTCCAGGCGGCCCGCGGCGCGTTCGCCGGTCAGCAGCTCGGTGCCCGCGGCCTCCAGCGGGACCTTCGCGTCGGACGCGGTGTGGTTGACGGCGAAGAGGTACGTGCCCGACTCGCCGGCGCGGCGCACCACCTCCACGTCGCGCGGCAGGTCGACACGCGCAGCGACCTGCGCGTCCTCGATCGCCCAGCCGAGCAGCGCGTCGAGGCCCTCGGCGCCGAGCCGGGTGGAGACGTACCAGGCGGTGCCCTCGCCGAGGCGGTGCCGGGTGACCGCCGGCTGCCCCGCGGTCAGCCCGTCGGCGTAGGTCCAGACGGTCTCGGCGCCGCGCGGGACGACGAACTCGGTCCACACGTCACCGCTGAGCTCGGAGCCGTCGGGGCCGGTGATGCGCACGCTCTCGCCCTGGAGCAGCGGGGAGAACTCCTCGACGGTCAGGCCGAGCACGTCCCGCAGCGCGCCCGGACAGGCGCCCTCGTGCACGGCGTCGTGCTCGTCGACGATCCCGGAGAAGAAGGAGACGACGAGAGTGCCGCCGTTCTCCACGTACTGCTCGAGGTTGTTCCCGGCCTTCTCGGTCATCAGGTACAGCGCGGGCACGACGACAAGGGGATACCTCGACAAGTCGCTTTCGGGGTGGGCGAAGTCGACCGTGAGGTGCCGGTCGTACAGCGCCTCGTAGAAGGCGTCGGCGCGCTCGCGCGGGTCGTGGTCCTCGCTGGGGCGCCAGGCGAGGTTCTGCGCCCACCAGGAGTGCCAGTCCCACAGGACGGCCACGTCGGCCTCGGTGCGGGTGCCGCGCAGGGCGCTCAACGAGTCGAGCGACGCGCCCAGTTCGACGACCTCGTGCCACACCCGCGTGTCCGTGCCGCCGTGCGGGACCATCGCCGAGTGGAACTTCTCGGCACCGCGCCGGGACTGCCGCCACTGGAAGAACATGGCGCCCTCCGAGCCGCGCGCCACATGGGAGAGGGAGTTCCGCGCCATCTGCCCGGGGGCCTTGGCGGGGTTGCGGGCCTGCCAGTTGACGCCCGAGGTGGAGTGCTCCAGGAGGATCCAGGGCGCTCCCCCGGCGACCGAGCGGGTGAGGTCGGCGGCCATCGCGAGGTTCACATGGGTGCGGCGGCCGTCGGTGATCAGGTAGTGGTCGTTGGTGACGATGTCGACCTCACGGCCCCAGGCCCAGTAGTCGACGGAGTCGCACTGACTGAGGGCGGTCATGAAGTTGGTCGTCACCGGAACGCCGGGCGCGAGGCGGTGCAGGATGTCCCGCTCCATACGGAAGTTCTCGCGCATGGTGGCGTCGGCGAACCGCTTGTAGTCCAGCGCCTGGGCCGGGTTGCCGACCGTCGGGGCCAGGCGCGGCGGGTTGATGTCCTCGAAGTCCGCGTACCGCTGGCCCCAGAAGGCCGTGCCCCAGGCCTCGTTGACGGCTTCGACCGTCTCGTACGCCGACTCCAGCCAGCGGCGGAAGTGGGCGGCGCAGCTGTCGCAGTAGCAGGCGGAGACGGGGACGCCGTACTCGTTGTGCACGTGCCACATCGCGAGCGCCGGGTGGTCGGCGTAGCGCTCGGCGAGCTTGGTGGTGATGTCGGCGGCGGCCGCGCGGTAGTCGGCGTTGCTGTGGCAGATCGCGCCGCGGGAGCCGAACTCGTAGCGCACGCCCTCCGCCGTCACCGGCAGGGCCTCGGGGTGGGCCCGGTAGAACCAGACCGGCGGCACCACGGTGGGGGTGCCGAGGTCGACGCGGATGCCGTTGTCGTGGAGCAGATCGAGCAGACGGTCCAGCCAGCCGAAGTCGTGGACCCCGCGTGCGGGCTCCAGGAGCGCCCAGGAGAAGATTCCGACACTCACCATGGTGACGCCGGCCTCGCGCATCAGCCGGACGTCTTCGTGCCAGACGCTTTCCGGCCACTGCTCGGGGTTGTAGTCCCCGCCGAAGGCGAGCCTGGTGAGGCCCCTGGGGGTGGCTTCCGGCATGGATTTCTCCCGTTGAGTCGATCATTTGGGAACGTTCACACACTCGATCAGCGGTGCGAGCCCAACATAACCGCACAGCCACAACCATTGACAAGTGTCCGTGATGTTTCTCTACTGTGAACGCTCACAGACGCATGGCAGGCCTTCCGCAGCAGGCGGGGGCCCAGGTCAGGGGAGAGATCCATGCCCATCACGAAGCGCAGCCGCCTCGTGGCTTCCACTATCGCCGTCGCCCTCGGCGCCACCGCCCTCGCCGCCTGCGGCTCGTCCGACAGCGACAGCGAGGCCGATTCCGGTCCCGTCTCGCTCACGTACTGGACCTGGACGCCGGGCATGGACAAGGTCGTCGACCTCTGGAACAAGGGCCAGGGCAAGAAGGACCGGATCACGGTCACGGTGAAGAAGCAGGCCTCCGGCGACACGCTGATCACCAAGATCCTCACCGCGCACAAGGCCGGCAAGGCGCCCGACCTGGTCCAGGCCGAGTACCAGGCGCTGCCGACGCTGGTCAGCAATGACGCCCTCGCCGACATCGCGGGCAGGGTCGGCGACGCGAAGAGCAGGTTCGCCGAGGGCGTCTGGCAGCAGACCACGCTCGGCACGGACGCCGTATACGCGGTGCCGCAGGACATCGGCCCGATGATGTTCTACTACCGCGAGGACCTCTTCAAGAAGTACGGCCTGACCGTCCCCACCACCTGGGACGAGTTCGCCGAGACGGCCCGCGCGCTGAAGAAGAAGTCCCCCGGCACGGACCTGACGACCTTCTCCGCCAACGACTCCGGCCTCTTCGCGGGCCTGGCCCAGCAGGCCGGCGCGAAGTGGTGGACCACCGAGGGCGACAAGTGGAAGGTCGGCATCGACGACGCGGCCACCAAGAAGGTCGCCGACTTCTGGGGCGGCCTCGTCAAGGAGGGCGCCGTCGACAACCAGCCGATGTACACCCCGGCCTGGAACAAGGCGCTGAACACCGGCAAGCAGATCGCCTGGGTCTCCGCCGTGTGGGCGCCGGGCACGCTGACCACCGCCGCACCCGACACCAAGGGCAAGTGGGCCATGGCTCCGCTCCCCCAGTGGACCGCGGGCGAGAACAGGACCGGCAGCTGGGGCGGCTCCTCCACCGCCGTCACCACGGACTCCGAGCACCAGGAGGCCGCCGCCAAGTTCGCCGCCTGGCTGAACACCGACGACGCCGCCCTGACGGCCCTCGCGAAGGAGAGCGGCATCTACCCGGCCGCCACCAACGCCCAGACGTCCGGCGCCTTCGCCCAGTCGCCGGAGTACTTCTCGAACCAGGCCGACTTCTACACCAAGGCCGCGGAGATCGCGAAGACCACGGCTCCCTCCGCCTGGGGCCCGAACGTGAACGTCGCCTACACCTCCTTCAAGGACGCGTTCGGGGCCGCCGCGAAGAGCAAGTCGGACTTCGGCGCCGCCCTGGACAAGATGCAGGACGACACCGTCGCCGACCTCAAGAAGCAGGGCTTCGGGGTCTCCGAGTGACGAGCGCACGCCGGAAGCCGTACGGGGTCAAGGGGGCCCCGTATGCCTTCCTCATCCCCGCCACGGCCCTCTTCGCGCTGTTCTTCGCGCTGCCCATCGGGTACGCGGTCTGGCTCAGCTTCCGCAAGGTGCACGTCTCCGGGCTCGGCCTGGGGAAGGGTGCTCGTGAGGAGGTCTGGGCGGGTCTTGAGAACTACACCGACGCCCTCACCGACAGCGAGCTGATCCACGGTGCGCTGCGTGTCCTCGGGTACGGCTGCATCGTCGTCCCGGTGATGCTGGGGCTCGCCCTGCTGTTCGCGCTGATGCTCGACTCGGACAAGGTGCGGTTCACCTCGTTCACCCGGCTCGCGATCTTCCTGCCGTACGCCATCCCCGGCGTCGTGGCGGCCATGCTGTGGGGCTTCCTGTACCTGCCGGACGTCAGCCCGTTCTACTTCGTGCTGGAGAAGCTGGGCCTGCCGCAGCCGGATCTGCTGGACGGCGGTCCGCTGTATCTCGCCCTGTCGAACATCGCGATCTGGGGCGGCACCGGCTTCAACATGATCGTCATCTATACCTCGCTGCAGGCCATCCCGGTCGAGGTGTACGAGGCGGCGAAGCTGGACGGCGCGACCCCGACGCAGATCGCACTGAGGATCAAGATCCCGATGGTGGGGCCCTCGCTGGTGCTGACCTTCTTCTTCTCGATCATCGCCACGCTCCAGGTGTACAACGAGCCGACCACCCTCAAGCCCCTCACCAACTCGGTGTCCACGACCTGGAGCCCGTTGATGAAGGTGTACCGGGACGCGTTCGGTACCAACGACATCTACGCGGCGGCCGCCCAGGCCGTGATCATCGCGCTCGCCACACTGCTGCTGTCCTTCGGGTTCCTGCGGGCCGCGAACCGTCGCCAGAAGCAGGAGGCAGCACGATGAGCGCTCTTGCCGTTCGCAAGACCGGCCCGTCCGCGGGCACCACGCCCGGCACGGCCCAGGGTCCGCCGCGGCGCCGCCGCTTCGGTCTCGTCCCGACGGTGACGCTGCTGATCGGCGCCCTGTACACGCTGCTGCCGGTGGCGTGGGTGGTGATCGCGTCCACCAAGTCCGGCACCGAACTGTTCTCCACCTTCACGTTCCTGCCGGGCACGGGTTTCACCGAGAACCTGGGGGACCTCAACGCCTACCGTGACGGCGTCTACTGGGAGTGGATGGGCAACTCGGCCTTCTACGCCGGTGTCGGCGCCCTGCTGTCGACGATCGTCTCGGCGTTCAGCGGATACGCGCTGGCGGTCTACCGCTTCCGCGGCCGCGAGACGATGTTCAACGTCCTGCTCGCGGGCGTGCTGATGCCGCCGGTCATCCTCGCCGTCCCGCAGTACCTGCTGCTGGCCCAGGCGGACCTCACCGACTCCTATCTGTCGGTGCTGCTGCCGCAGATCCTCTCGCCGTACGGTGTCTACCTCGCCCGTGTCTACGCCCAGGCCGCGGTGCCCGCCGACGTGGTCGAGGCCGGGCGGATGGACGGCGCGAGCGAGTGGCGGATCTTCAGCCGGGTCGCGCTGCCGATGATGATGCCCGGCATGGTGACGGTGTTCCTCTTCCAGTTCGTGGCGATCTGGAACAACTTCCTGTTGCCGTACATCATGTTGAGCGACGACGAGAAGTTCCCGATCACGCTCGGTCTGTACACGCTCCTCGAGCAGGGCGCCAACACCCCGGCCCTGTACACCCTGGTGATCACCGGCGCCTTCCTCGCGGTGTTTCCGCTGATCGCGCTCTTCCTGGTCATCCAGCGGTTCTGGAGCCTCGATCTGCTCTCCGGGGCCGTAAAGTCATGACCATGAGCAACACGGGGGCCCGGCGCAGACCGCCGACGATCCACGACGTGGCCCGCGAGGCCGGGGTCTCACGGGGGACGGTCTCGCGCGTCCTCAACGGCGGGCACTACGTCAGCCCGGCCGCCCAGGACGCGGTCAACGCCGCGATCAAGAAGACGGGTTACGTCGTCAACCGGCACGCCCGTTCGCTGATCACCGGGCGCTCGGACTCCATCGGCTTCCTGCTGACGGAGCCTCAGGAGCGGTTCTTCGAGGACCCCAACTTCAACGTCCTGCTGCGGGGCTGCACCCAGGCGCTGGCCGCGCACGACATCCCGCTGCTGCTGATGCTGGCGGGCACCAAGGACGAACGCCGGCGCATAACGCGGTACATCACCGCCGGTCATGTCGACGGGGTGCTGCTGGTCTCCAGCCACTCCGCCGACCCGGTCGCCAAGGAACTGCACGAGGCGGGCGTGCCGCTCGTCCAGTGCGGCAAGCCCATGGGGCCCGGCACCAAGGTGAGTTACGTGGCCGCGGACGACCGGGACGGCGCCCGTGACATGGTGCGCCATCTGCTGTCGCTGGGCCGTCGCCGGATCGGCGTCGTGACCGGTCCGCTGGACTCCCCGGGCGGCGTGGACCGTCTCGCCGGCTACAAGGAGGTGCTCACGGAGGCGGGCTTCGAGATCGACGAGCGGCTCATCGTCTCCGGCGACTACAGCCGGGCCAGTGGTCAGGCGGGCGCCGAGCAACTGCTCGCCCAGGCCCCGGACATGGACGCGGTGTTCGTCGCGTCCGACCTGATGGCGCAAGGTGTGCTGGCGGCGCTGGAGCAGGCCGGGCGGCGGGTGCCGCAGGACATCGCCGTCGGCGGCTTCGACGACTCGGCGGCCGCTCTCGCCGCCCGTCCCCAGCTGACCACCGTCCGGCAGCCCTACGACCGCATCAGCGCCGAGATGGTCCGCGTCCTCCTGGCCCAGATCGGGGGCGAGGACCCGGCCGCGGTGATCCTCCCGACGGAACTGGTCAAGCGCGACTCGACCTGACGGGGGCGGTCGGCGGCCCGGCAAGCGGTCAGGATCGGAGAAGCCGGGGCCCACTCCCCCGTCCTACGGTGAAACCACCGACACAGGAACTCATGGAGGAGACCGGAGATGACCGCCGGACTGAACACCATCATCTACCCCGTCAAGGACATCGCCCGGGCGAAGGTCCTGTTCAGCGCGCTGCTGGAGACCGAGCCCTACGCGGACGAGCCCTACTACGTCGGCTTCAAGGACGCCGGCCAGGACGTGGGCCTCGACCCCAACGGGCACTCCCGGGGCATGACCGGCCCGGTCCCCTACTGGCACGTCACCGACATCCGGGCCCGCCTCGCCGCGCTGCTCGACGCGGGTGCCGAGCTGCTCCAGGACGTCACGGACGTCGGCGGCGGCAAGCTGATCGCCTCCGTGAAGGACGCGGACGGCAATCTCGTCGGGATCACCCAGGACAGCTGAGCCTCACCGCCCGCCGACCGGTGTCGATGCACGCGCATTAACATTCAGGTATGGCAGTGAACGCGGCCGGCGCCCGGCTCGAAGAACAGTGGCGGGACATCCTGGCGGTGCATGCGCGCACGATGTGCGAGATCGACCGGGTGCTGCACCCGCACGGGCTCGGGGCGAGCGACTTCGAGGTGCTCGACATCCTCGCCGCCGAGGCGCCCGCGGAGGGCGATCTGTGCCGGGTGCAGAACCTGGTCGGCCGGGTCCATCTCAGTCAGAGCGCGCTGTCCCGGCTCATCGGCCGGCTGGAGAAGGACGGCCTGGTGGAGCGCTCGGTGTGCATGGAGGACCGGCGCGGGGTGTGGGTGGCGCTGACCCGCAAGGGGCGCGATCTGCACGCCGAGGTGCTGCCGATCCAGCGGGACGCGCTGGAGCGCATGCTCAACGGCTGAGTGCCGTCATCTCCCCCTGGGCTCCCGCTGCGCCCTCCCACCTCTTGCCTGGCGCCCTCAGTTCCTGGCGTGGATCCGGAAGACGGGATGGTCGGCGGGGTCCGGGAGTGCGGTGAACACCTCGGAGACCGTCGGCATCCCGCCGTGCTTCTCCCGGTAGGCCGCCATCAGCTCCGGACGCTCCTCCTCGGTCACCTCTTCGGCCGCGATCTCCTCGGTCCGGCCACGACGGTTCGCCGCCCCTCGGGGGCTGCGCGCAGATTGAGCGCCCGGTCGCTGAGGCCGCGGTAGGAGACGAGGTAGCGCTCCCCCTCGTGCTCCAGTACCGCGACGGGCACTGTCGGACGCGCGCAGAATGCGAACGTAGCCCCGGGAAGCCGGATCCGGGACCACCGCGTCACGGCCGCAGCAGCTCCCGTACGGCGCTGAAGGCGGCCTCCGCCGTCGCCGGGTCCGCGCCCGGGCGGGCCAGGGCGCTCATCGGGATCGGGGTGACCGAGGGCAGGTCCTCGTAGGGGGTCAGTCCGTCGGGGGCGGGGCCTACCGCGGCGAGGAGGGCGACGCCCTGGCCGGTGCGGGCGATGTCGAGGACGCCCGCGAGGTAGCCGGCGTCGCCGACGACCGTGGCGGGGACGCCGTGTTCGGCGAGCGTGGCGATGGCCCGGCGGCGTATCGCGCACGGGTCCTCGATGGCGACCAGCGGTACGGGAGAGGGCGCGACGGGCCGCTCCCAGCCGGGGACCGCGTGCCAGGTGAGCGGGAGTCCGCCGACGGGTGTGCCCTCGGTGGCGGCCGCCTCGGTGACGTACACCGCGACGTCGACGCTGCCGCGCTCGACGGCCTCGACGAGCCGGGCGGAGCGGTCGATGCGGAAGCGGACCCGGCAGCCGGGGCGCACGGCCTGGACGGCAGCGGTCAGCCGGGGCAGGAACTGGTCGGCGGCGTGCTCGGTGGAGCCCACGGTGACGGTGTCGCCGTCCGGGCCGAGCAGGGTGCGTACGGCCTCGTCGTGGACGGCCAGGACCCGCCGGGCCTGTTCCAGCAGCAGCCGTCCCTCGGGGGTGAACCGGGTGCCGCGTCCCTCCCGCTCGACCACCGGGCGTCCCAGCGTCTTCTCCAGCTTGCGGACGTGCTGGCTGACCGCGGACTGGCTGAGGGAGAGCGCCTGCGCGGCCCGGTGGAAGCCGCCGCAGTCGGCCACCGCGGTCAGACTGCGCAGGGCCACGATGTCGAGCACGGGTCGGGACATGCCGAGACAGTAACCGCTCGGCACGATCGATCGCGATCCCTGATCGGTTTCGATGCGGAATCATCGTTGGACGTGGTCGGTCACCGGCGGTCATGATGGGCGCATGTTGCACGCGACCGCTTCCGCTGCCCTTCTGACGCAGCGCCGAGTCATCGACTTCGGCGTGGCGTGCAGCGCGCGTTGTCGCTGATCCTCCCCGCGGTGCCAGGCCACTGTTCCGGCTGAGCACGCATTCCCCGGCTGACACGTGACAGCCCCGTCCCTGTGCCCTTTCGGGCTGCCTTTCCCCTGCCCTTTTCTCTGCCCTGATACGGGAGTTGCCCCCTCATGTCCTCTTCCTTCTCCTGGGACGAACCCGAAGGTCTCGCCGCGCGCGGCACGCTGATCGTGCTGGCCGGGCGGGGCGAACACGGGGGCGTGTACGAGCGGTTCGGCCGCCGGCTCGGCTTCGACGCCTACCGGGTGCGCGCCCTCGGCGACCCCACGGCCGATCCGGCCGTGCTCGACGAGGCGGCCAAGCTGCTCGCCGACGAGTCCCTGCCCGGCCCGAAGGTACTGATCGGCTCGGACACCGGCGCCCGCTACGCGGCCCACCTGGCCGAGGAAGCCGACGCGCTGATCCTCGTCGGTCTCCCCACTTCGCCCTGGGCGTCCGGGAGTTGGGAGGAGGAGATCGAGGCCCGCACCGCCTGCCCCACCCACCAGGGCCGCCTCGCCGCCGACCCGGACTTCCGGCGCGGCGCACTGGACTCGGCCCCGGCTCTGCCCGCCCTGCGCCTCGACCAGGTGAACGTCCCGGTGCTGGCCCTGCACGGCTCCGACGACACGGTGAGCCCGCTGGAGACGGTGCGCGAGGTCTACGCCGGCTCGGACGTACGGCTCGTGACCTTCGACGGCGGCCGCCACGACGTGCTCAACGACGCCCTGCACCGCACGGCCGCCGCCACGGTCGTGCTCTTCCTGGAGCGGCTGCGGCTGTCCCCGTCGCTGCCGGTGATCGCGGAGGAGTCGGCATGAGCGTCACGACCACGGTGAGCGAACTGCGCGACCTGCTGGACTCCGACGAACCCCCGGTCGTCCTCGACGTCCGCTGGGCGCTGGGCGATCCGCACGGCCACGAGCACTATGCCGAGGGGCACATCCCCGGCGCGGTCTACGTCGATCTGGACCGTGAGCTGGCGGCACCGCCGAGTGCGGCGGGCGGTCGGCATCCGCTGCCGTCGCTCGACGATGTGCAGGCCGCGGCCCGCAGGTGGGGTGTGCGTGCGGGCCGACCGGTCGTCGTCCACGACGACTTGGGCAACACCGCCGCCGCCCGGGCCTGGTGGCTGCTGCGCCGTGCCGGTGTCTCCGGGGTGACGCTGCTCGACGGGGCGCTCGGTGCCTGGCGTGCGGCCGGATTGCCGCTGGAGTCGGGGCTGCCTCCCGAGCCGGAGCCCGGGGACATCGTCCTGGCGGACGGCGGACTCGGGGTCACGGACGCCGACGGCGCCGCCGAACTGGCCGCCTCCGGACTGCTGCTGGACGCGCGGGCCGCCGAGCGGTACCGGGGCGAGGTGGAGCCCGTCGATCCCCGGGCGGGCCACATCCCGGGGGCGGTGTCCGCGCCGACCGGCGAGAACCTCGCGGCGGACGGGACGTTCCTTCCGGCCGATGCGCTGCGCAAACGGTTCGAGGAGAAGGGCGCCGGACCGGCCACGCGGATCGGCGTGTACTGCGGCTCCGGCGTCACCGCCGCCCATCAGATCGCCGCGCTGGAGATCGCCGGTTTTGACGCCGTTCTCTTCCCGGGCTCCTGGTCCGCCTGGTCCTCGGATCCGTCCCGCCCGGCCGCGAGGGGAGATCAGCCATGACGGCCTCGCCGGCCGCGGCGGTCCTGGCCGAACAGGCGCCCACCCGTGTCACCATCCGCGGCACCGCGGCCAGGAAGAGCCGTGGCTTCTCCGTCCCGCGTTCCGTACGCCGGGCCGCGGGCCCTGTGGGCCTTGTGCTCCTGTGGTTCCTGACCTCGGCCACCGGGCTCCTGCCCGAGTCCGTCCTGGCCTCCCCCGTCGACGTGCTCAAGCAGGCCGTCGAGCTCACCAAGAACGGTGAACTCCCCAGCGCCGTCGCCGCGTCGGGCCGCCGTGCCGCCACCGGGTTCCTGATCGGCGCGACCGTCGCCCTCACCCTGTCCCTGCTGGCCGGCCTCTTCCGGCTCGGCGAGGACGTCATCGACTCCTCGATGGGCATGTTCCGCGCGATCCCGTGGGTGGGTCTGATCCCGCTGTTCATCGTCTGGTTCGGCATCGAGGAGACGCCGAAGATCGCGCTGGTCGCGCTCGGTGTGACGTACCCGCTCTACTTCAACATCTACGGCGGTATCCGCTCGACGGACGCCCAACTCGTCGAGGCCGCACGGATGATGGGGCTGGGCCGGCTCGGACTCATCAAGTACGTGATCCTGCCGAGCGCGCTGCCCGGGGCACTCGTGGGGCTCCGGTACGCGCTGTCCACCGCCTGGCTCGCTCTGGTCTTCGCCGAGCAGATCAACGCGGACGCGGGGCTCGGCTATCTGATGAGCAACGCCCAGCAGTACTTCCGCACGGACGTCATCGTGCTCTGCCTCGTCGTGTACGCGCTCCTCGGCCTGGCCTGCGACTTCGCCGTACGGATCCTGTCACGCCGCCTGCTGACGTGGCGGGCCAACTTCGAGGGCGAGGCCTAGAGATGCCCAACAGTGTGGAGATACGGGGGCTTTCGCGGGCCTTCGACGGCAACACCGTCCTGCACGAGCTCGATCTCGACATCCGGGAGGGCGAGTTCGTGGCTCTGCTCGGGCACAGCGGCTGCGGCAAGTCGACACTGCTGCGCATCCTCGCCGGGCTCGACGAGGAGATCGGCGGCGAGGTGACCGTACCCGCCCGGCGCAGTGCCGCGTTCCAGTCGCCGCGGCTGCTGCCCTGGCTGAAGGTGTGGCGCAATGTCGTCCTCGGGCTGCCCGGCCGCCCCGACAGGGCGCTGGCGCTCAAGGCGCTCGACGAGGTCGGCATCCAGGACCGGGCGGCCGTCTGGCCCAAGACGCTCTCCGGGGGTCAGGCCCAGCGCGTCTCGCTCGCCCGCGCCCTGGTCCGCGAGCCCGAACTGCTGCTTCTGGACGAGCCGTTCGGCGCTCTCGACGCCCTGACCCGGGGCAGGGTGCAGCAGCTGGTCGCCGAGCTGTGGCGGCGGCACGGCTGCGCGATCCTCCTGGTCACCCATGACGTGGAGGAGGCACTGCTGCTCGCCGACCGGGTGCTGGTGATGGACGAGGGCCGTATCGCCCATGAGCTGACCGTCGAGCTGCCCCGCCCCCGCGATCTGACCGCCTCCGAGTTCGTGACCCTGCGCGCCCGCCTCCTGGACTGGCTCGGCGTGACCCACACCCACGCCCCCGCCGACACCCAGGCCCCCGCTCTGGAAGGAATCCCCTCGTGATCCGCAGAATCGCAGCCGCCGCACTGAGCCTGACCTCCCTGCTGGCGCTGACCGCCTGCGGCGCGGACTCCTCCGCGGAGAGCTCCTCCTCGGGGCAGGTCACGCTCACCGTCGGCGACCAGGCCAAGACCCTCCAGACGATCGTCGCCGCCTCGGACGCCCTGAAGGGCGCGAAGTACAAGGTGAAGTGGGCCGAGTTCGAGGGTGCGGCCCCGCTCTACCAGGCCGTCCAGGCGGGCGCCGCCGACACCGGCTACTCCGCCGATCTGCCGGCGCTCCAGGCGCTCAGCGGCGGCGTGAAGATCAAGAACGTGGCCGCGCTGAAGAACGACGGCACCCATGTGGGCATCGTCGTCCGCAAGGACTCCGGCATCGACGGCGTGCAGGACCTCAAGGGCCGGAAGGTCGTGGTGTCCTCGGCCAAGGGCAGTGTCTCGGAGTATCTGCTGGCCAACGCGCTGAAGCAGAACGGGCTCAGCTACAAGGACGTCCAGGTCCAGTACCTGCTGCCGACCGACGCCCAGGCCGCGTTCGCCTCCGGGAAGATCCAGGCCTGGGCGATCTTCGGGGTCTACCAGGCGGTGGCACTGGAGCAGGGCGGCAAGCTCCTCGTCGACGGTGCCGACGGCCGGGTCAGCGGCATCGGATTCATCAACGCCTCCGAGAAGGCCCTAGCCGACTCCGGGAAGAAGGCCGCGCTCTCGGACTTCCTCAAGCGTCTCGGCACGGCCCTGAAGTGGACCAGCACCCACCAGGACGCCTATGCCGACGCCATCCAGGAGCGCAGCGGCGCCGACGCCTCCGTGGCGAAGACGCTCGCCTCGGCGGCGTACAGCCAGGTCCTGCCCATCACCGACGACGTCAACACGACCGTCCAGGGCGTCGCCGACCTCATGAACGGCATCGGTGTCCTGGACCCGAACGTCGACGTGGCGAAGTCGGCCGACACGTCCCTGCTCAAGTGACCTTCTTTCAGAGGGAGTTGCTCATGCCCGTCGAATTCATCAGCGCCGTCCACACCGACGCCGGAGCCTCGGGGCCCGCCGCCGGCCGGACCGGCCTCGACACCGACCATCTGCGCAAATACGCCCGCGCTCTGGACGACGGCGGCTTCGACCACACGCTGGTCGCCTATCACTCGGCGTCCCCGGACGCCTTCCAGATCGCCCAGTTCGTCGCCACGCACACCGAGCGGATCCGCCCGATCCTCGCCCACCGGCCGGGAGTCATCTTCCCGACCCACGCGGCCCGCGCGCTGGCCACCCTCGACCAGATCAGCAAGGGCCGGCTGACCCTGCACATCATCTCCGGGGGCAGCGACGAGGAGCAGCGCCGGGAGGGCGACTACCTCGACAAGGCGGAGCGCTACGAGCGTTCGGACGAGTACATCCAGATCCTCAGGAAGGTGTGGCAGGCCGACGGGCCGGTCTCGCACGAGGGCACGTACTTCAGGTTCGAGGGCTATTACTCGGACGTGAAGCCCGTGAACGGGCTGGTGCCGATCTCCGTCGGCGGCTCCTCGCGGGACGCCTACCGGGTCGGCGGCCGGCAGGGCGACATCTTCGGTCTCTGGGGCGAGCCGCTGAAGGAGACCGCCGAGCAGATCGCCGCCGTGAACGCCGTCGCCGATGCCGCCGGGCGCCCCCGTCCCCGTATCTGGGTGTCGTTCCGGCCGATCATCGCGCCCACCGAGGAACTGGCCTGGGAGAAGGCGCACCGCACCCTGGGCGTCCTCAAGGACCAGGCGAGGAACACCGAGTTGCTCCGCCACTACCGCACCACCGGCCGGCCGGCCAACGTCGGCTCCCAGCGGCTCCTCGACATCGCCGAGCGCGGCGAGGTCCACGACCGCTGCCTGTGGACCGCGCCCGCGGTCGCCACCAACGCCGCCGGTGCCTCGACCGCGCTGGTCGGCACCCCCGAGACGGTCGCGAAGGCGCTGCTCGACTACGTCGACATCGGCTGTGACCTGCTGTCGATCCGCGGCTACGACCCGCTGAACGACGCGATCGACTACGCCCGTCACATCCTGCCCCTGGTCCGGCAGGAACTCGCCCACCGCGCCACCACCACCCACGCAGCCTGATGGAGTCCCCGTGTTGTTCCGCCGTACCCTGCGCTCGTCCGCCGCCCTGATCGCCCTGTTCCTGCCGTTCGCCACGGCCTGCGGGGGCGACGCCGAGGCCGACTCCCCTGCCGACGTCACCCTCAGGGTCGGTTCCACCGGCTGGAAGTCGGAGGAAGCCGTACTGAAGTACGCGGGCCTCGACGACACCCCCTACAAGGTGAAGTGGAGCCTCTTCCAGGGCGGTGACCAGCAGCTTCAGGCCATCCGCGCCGGGGCCCTGGACCTCGCGTCCTCCAGCGAGATCCCGCCGGTCTTCGCCGCCGCCGACGGCGCCCCGAACTTCAAGGTGGTCGCCGTGCAGCGCGGCGCCACGCTCAACCAGGAGGTCGTCGTCCCCAAGGGTTCGAAGGTGACCGACATCGCCGGGCTGAAGGGCAGGAAGGTCGGTTACGTCCAGAACACCACCGCCCACTACTTCCTCTACGAGCTGCTGAAGCGGGCGGGCCTGAAGTGGTCCGACATCGATGCCAAGCCGCTGCTCCCCAACGACGGTCTGGCCGCCCTCAACGGCGGCAGCATCGACGCCTTCGCCTCCTACGGCACCTCGATCATCACCGCCCACCAACAGGGAGCGACGACCATCGGCTCGGGCAAGGACATCCTGTCGGGCAACTTCCTCTGGTCGGCCCGCGACAGCGTGCTGGGGAGCCCCGAGGAGAAGGCGGCGGCAGCCGATCTGATCGCCCGGATCACCAAGGCGTACGCCTACGTCCGTGACGGGCACCTGGACGGCTTCGCCAAGGTCACCGCCGACGCCACCCACCAGCCGCTCGCCCAGGCGAAGAAGGACCTGGCAGCCGCCCAGGCCCAGCGCCCGACCCGGGCCAGGACCGTCGGCGACGACACCATCGCCTCCCAGCAGAAGGTGGCCGACGTGTTCACCGAACTCGGCGCGCTGAAGTCGGAGTTGGACGTGAAGTCGTTCTGGAGCACCGCACTCGACGCCGACCTGGAAAAGGCCCTGTGAGCCGCCCCGGAGAAGGTCCCGTGACCGACCGCATCGCCGAACTCGCCGCCCGCCACGACCGGTCGGGGACCTTCCCCGCCGAGTCCCTGCGGCTCGCACACGAGGCCGGACTGCTCACCGCGACCATCGGGGAGCGGTACGGCGGTCAGGGCGCCGGTGTCGAGGAGACCGCGCGCATCCTGCACCGGCTCGGACAGGGCGACCCCTCCGTCGCCCTGATCGCGGCGATGACGCTGACCAGCCACGCCCGGCAGGCGGCGCAACCGCACTGGCCCGAGGAGTTGTACGCGCGCGTGGTCAAGGAGTCCTTCGCACGCCCCGTACTCATCAACCACGCGCGCGTGGAGCCCGACCTCGGCTCCCCCGCGCGAGGGGGACTGCCCGCCACCCGGGCCCGGCGCACCGCCGACGGCTGGGCGGTCAGCGGCACCAAGCGGTTCGTGACCGGCGCGGAGGGGCTCGACTGGTTCCTGGTGTGGGCGACGACCGACGAACCGGAGCCACGCGTGGGCACGTTCCTCGTCCCCGGCGGCTCGCCCGGCATCGAGATCGCCGGCAACTGGGACCAGTTGGGACTGCGGGCGAGCGGCAGCCACGACGTGACCTTCGACGAGGTGCGGATCCCGTACGAGCAGGTCATCGGCCTCGGTCCGTACGGTCCTGCCTCCGAGCAGGACAACCGGGCGGGCGCGGCGCTCCATCTCCCGCTGGCCGCGCTCTACCTGGGGGTGGCACGGGCCGCGCAGTCCTCCTTCCACACCTTCGCCCACACGCGCGTGCCCGCCAATCTCGGGCATCCGGTGGCTCGTACGGAACGTTTCCGGCGGACCGCCGGGGAGATCGAGGTGCTGCTCGCCGCGGCCGAGCAGCTGGTGTTCGACGGGGCCGCCAGGCTCGACGCGGGCGACACGTCGTACCCGCCGGAGCAGGCGCTCGGCGCGCGGGTGCTGGCCGACCGGCACGGGGTACGGGCCGTCGAGCTGGCCGTGCGGCTGCTGGGGAACCCGGGGCTGGCCCGGGGCAATCCGCTGGAGCGGCACTTCCGGGACATCCAGTGCGCGCCCGTGCACGCGCCCCAGGAGGACATCTCGCTGCTCGCCATCGGCACGACAGCACTCGCCCGGTCCACCCCGTCCGACGCACCGAAGGCACTCGCCCCATGACCGCGGCCCCGGAGACCACCGTCTCCGCCCAGCTCCTCGGGCTCCTCGCCCGCGACCTCCCGCCGGACCGGCTCACCACCGACCCGGCCGTGCTCCTCGCCCATGCGACCGACCGCTCCGGTGCCGCACCCGACGGCGAGCCCCTCGTCGTCGTCCACGCCCGCCGGACGGAGGACGTGACCGTGACCCTCCGGCACGCGCATGCGCTCGGTGTCCCCGTGGTACCGCGCGGGGCGGGCACCGGGCTGTCCGGCGGGGCGACCGCGGGCGACGGCTCCCTCGTCCTGGACCTCTCCGGGATGAACCGCATCCTGGAACTCTCGGCCGACGACCAGCTCGCCGTCGTCGAACCCGGGGTGATCACCGCCGAGCTGGACCGTGCGGCCGGTGCGCACGGCCTGCGCTACGCGCCCGACCCCGCGAGTGCCGCCCTCTCCACGATCGGCGGGAACATCGCGACCAACGCGGGCGGGCTGCGGTGCGCCAAGTACGGGGTGACCCGGGACAGTGTGCTCGGGCTGGAGGCGGTGCTGGCCGACGGGACGGTGGTGCGCACGGGCCGCCGTACGGTCAAAGGCGTCACGGGATACGACCTCACGGCCCTGCTCACCGGTTCGGAGGGCACGCTCGCGGTCATCACCTCGGCCACACTGCGGCTGCGGCCCGTTCCGGTGGCGACCGCCACGCTCGCCGCGTACTTCGCCACGTTCGAGGCGGCGGCGGAGGCGTCGCAGGCCATCGGCCGGGCCGGTGTCGAGCCCGCGCTGGCGGAGCTGGTCGACGGGCCCGTGCTGCACGCCGTCGATCCGGCGCTGCGGGAGCGGGGCGCGGCGCTGCTGGTGGTGCAGTGCGACGGAGCGGGGGCGGCGGTCGAGGCGGAGGCGGTCGCGCGGCTCCTCGAACCCCTGGCCGTCACCGTCGAGACGACCCAGGACCCGGCCGAGGCCGAGGCCCTGCTGGCGGCCCGGCGTGGCGCCCTGCCCGCACTGGAGCGACTGGGCCGGCCGTTGATCGAGGACATCGCGGTCCCGCGCTCCCGGCTGGCCGAAGCCGTGCGGGAGATTCGCGGGATCTCCGCCCGCCATGACGTGCCGGTCTTCACCATCGCCCACGCGGCGGACGGCAATCTGCACCCGATCATCGTGGTGGACCCGTCCCTCGACCGGCTGCCGGACGCGGCCTGGGAGGCGGCCGGGGAGATCTTCGCACTGGCGCTGCGGCTGGGCGGGACGCTGACCGGCGAGCACGGGGTGGGGACGCTGAAGCGGCAGTGGGTGGCCGATGAACTCGGCCCCGCCGCGCACGGGTTGCAACGGCGGCTGAAGGACGTGTTCGATCCCCGCGGGATCCTCAATCCCGGGAAGAGCCTGTGAGAACCCGTCGGAGGGGGAGACGGGAGCGGTTTCGGGAGACTCCGTCGCAGACACTGCGGGCCGCGTGAGGGAATCCGCCACGACCCGCCGCGATCTGCCGTGAGCCGCCACGTTCCGCCGCGTTTTGCGGACAGACTCCGCGCATCCCGGAGCGACAGACCGGCCACGGGGCCCTATCTTCGGGGCACGGCGATCGTGGACGTCCGGGACGAGCGGAGTCGGCGCCGCTCGACCCGGACGTCGGCGTGAACCCTGGGTACGGGAGCGGCAGTCCGCCTGTGCCCTCGGGGCCCGGTCGCTCCCCCTCCGTGAGATCACGGTGACCGGGCCCCGACCCTGTTCAGCCGTGCGGCCGGCCCAGCAGCGTCCGCACCCCCTCCGAGGTGAGCGTCAGCGGATGCTCGGACGCGGCGTCTATCGTCAGCGCCAGTTCGTCCGTCGGCCACTCCGAGGCGAGCGCGCCCAGCGGCACCAGCCGGTAGCGGGAGACATAGGGCAGCAGTCCGGCCAGCTCGGACTCCGAGGTGAACACGGGCACCACCGGAGCGCCGCCGGGCTGCTCGATCACGGGCAGCGCGACCGCGGTGGGGTCGGCGGCGTCCGCGTCGCTGGCGTCGTCGGGCACGGGCACGAGCACGTCGCTGCTGGCGAGCGTGTCCAGCGCCGCCATGTCCTCGGTGTTCTCGGCGAGTGCGTCGAGCGCCCGCCTGGCCGGGGTGGCGGAGTTGTCGTTCGCGGGTGTCTGCATGGCAATCCCCTGATAGCGGCGGTCGTGCGGGGCTCGCTGGGCCCCGGTGCGGCCCTGAGCGCGTACCCGATCGGGACGGGAGCATTCCCGCGGGTGCTCAGGGAATGAGCGGGATGTGCTCCGAGGGCAGGCCCAGCCGGTCGCAGCCGACCCGCCGGAACAGCGGCTCGGCCATGCCGGGCCCGACGTGCGTCCAGTACGTGGCCGCGTCCCGGAAGTAGCGCTGCATCCGCTCGCCGTCGCGGGCGTGCCGGGAGCCGGCCGTTCGGAACAGGATGTTCTGGAAGGCGTCCCAGGCCATCCGCCCGGCGTTCAGGAACATCAGCGCCAGCCGGTTGTCCTCCGCGACGGTGAACGGCGCCTCCCCGGCGGCATTGCGCCGGCAGGTCTCCATCCAGTCGGCGGCGGTGTGCTGCAGGGCGGCCTCGGCGGTACGGATCAGGCCGAGCGCCTCGCCCAGGTGCCGTTGGTAGTCGTACAGGTCGGCACGGGTGCGGTCGGGCTCCAGGAGGAGGGGGCGGTTCGCCACGATGCGGGCGTACTCGTCGGCGGCGGCGTATCCGATGCCGACGATGACGGCCGCCAGTTCCGCGTGGTAGAAGCTCGGCGCGCGATGGGCGTACATCGGGTTGCCGTGCAGCTTGGAGCCGACGCTGCCGCCCTCGCAGGGCAGGTCGATGAGGCTGGCCTCGCAGGTGAGGTACGCCGGTATGCGGGCGTTGTCCATATGGACGCTGTTGGAGCCGCTGCCGCGCAGTCCGAGCACGCCGTGCCAGTCGTCGAGGACCGTCCACACCGGACGCGGGGCGACGAACAGCACCGGGGGCCCGGGCGGATCCCCGGCGGTCAGGGTCTGGCCGACGTAGTGCGTGGAGTAGGGGGCGCCCGAGGAGTACGGCCAGGTGCCGTCGAGGACGACATGGCCGTCGCCGTCGGGCTGCGCGACGCCCACGGGCGCGACGGTGGACGCCGCCCGGAAGTCGCCGTCGGCGCCGAAGATCTCGTCCTGGGCCTGTTCCCCGAAGTACCCCGCGACCTGCAGGACATGGGCCGAGGTCAGGGAGAGGGCCCAGCCCGTGGAGGGGCAGCCGCGGGCGATCTCGGTGACCACGCGACAGAAGACGGGCAGACCGAACTCGTAGCCGCCGTACCGGCGTGGCTGGAGCATCCGGTAGAAGCCGGCCCGCAGGAAGTCGTCGTGGGTGGACTTCGGATAATGCGTCAGTCGCTCGGTCTCCGCCTGGCGTTCGAGCAGGACGGGCCGCAGTCGCACGGCCCGTTCGATGACGTCTTCCTCGGTGAGCCCGAGTTCGGGAGCGGCGATCACGGTGCCTCCTGACGTGTGGGGAACGTCCGTACGTGTCACGTGTCGCGATACGAGTGATTGAACACGGCAACCGCCGCCCCTGTACCCACCGGATAGCGCCAACTACTTCAGACTCGGGGCCCTGTCTCACCTCACCGTGTCGAGGAGCTCCGCGACCGTGGTGACCCTGATCAGCGGCTGGTAGAGGTCCATGATGTGCAGCGCCTTGGCGTGGGAGTCGTCGTCCGCGCCCGCGCAGGCGTCGGCGACGACCAGCACCTCGACCCCGGCATCGGCTGCGGCGAGGGCCGTGGACAGGACGCAGCAGTCCGTGCTGACGCCGGCGAGGACCAGGCGGCCCTCCGGGCCTGCCAGGGAGGCGAGTTCGGGGGTCCACTTGCCGAAGGTCGGGGCGTCCAGGACGTGGTGCGCCGTGGTGGCGAAGTCGTCCGCCAGCTGCCACAGGGGTGCGTCCGGGGGCTGCAGGGCGAAGGGCCACTGCGCGTAGTACGCCGTCCAGGCGCCGGTGGGTTCGGCGGGGGCCAGGAAGCGGGTGAAGGTGACCCGGTCGTCGAAGGCCGGCAGCAGACGTCGTACGCCTGCCGCCGCCTCGGCGAACCGGGGTGTGGCCCAGGGGCTGTCCGGGTCGGCGAAGACGCGCTGCATGTCGATGACGGTCAGACGGCCGGTCGTCATACGGCGGGGACCTCCGTCGGGCTCGGGGCCTGCGACTCCTGTTCCCGGACCCGGCCGCGGCGCAGGAGCAGCGTGCCCAGGAAGCCGAGTGCCAGCGCCGCGAGCACGCCGAGGTTGGCGTAGGCCCAGGCGCCGGACTTGCCGCCGAGGCCCAGGGGGTCGAGGAGGTAGCCCTGCCACTCCAGCCAGCTCGCGGCCGAGTTGGTGACCAGGCCCCAGCCGAGCGCGGTGGCGGCGAGGGTGAGGAGGAGCGGGGTGAGGGGGACGTCGCCGTAGCGGCCGGCCGGGCGGTAGAGGTCGCCCTCGTCGTAGTCGCGGCGGCGCAGCAGGAGGTCGGCGAGCATGACGCCGCACCACGCGGCGATGGGGACGCCGAGGGTGGTGAGGAAGCCCATGAACTGGCCGAGGAAGTCGTCGGCGAAGAAGACGATGTAGACGGCGCCCGCGATCATCAGGACGCCGTCGACGAGGGCGGCCAGATAGCGCGGGATCCTGATACCCGCCGAGAGCAGCGCCAGGCCGGAGGAGTAGATGTCGAGCACCGCTCCCCCGACCAGGCCCAGCACCGCCACGACCGCGAAGGGGACCAGGAACCAGGTGGGGAGAATCGTGGTGAGTGCTCCGATGGGGTCGGCCGCGACCGCCTCGTTGAGGCTCTCGGAGGAGCCCGCGAGCAGCAGTCCGAAGACCAGCAGGAAGAGCGGGGCGAGGGAGGCGCCGAAGGCGGTCCAGCCGATCACGCCCCGGCTCGACGAGGTGCGCGGCAGATAGCGGGAGTAGTCCGCGGCGGCGTTGACCCAGCCGAGGCCGAAGCCGGTCATCATGAAGACGAGCGCGCCGATGAACTCCTGTGCGGAGCCCGCCGGGACGTCGCTGACGGTGCTCCAGTGGATGTGGTCGGCGACGAGCGCGATGTAGACGACGGTGAGCACGCCGGTGACCACGGTGATGACCGTCTGGAGCCGCATGATCAGGTCGAAGCCCATGACTCCGCCGACGACGGTGAGCCCGGCGACCACGATCAGGGCCACGACCTCCGTCCCGGTGCCGCCGCCCCAGCCGAGCCGGTCGAACACGGTCGCGGTGGCCATCGTGGCGAGGGCGCACAGCACGGTCTCCCAGCCGACGGTGAGCACCCAGGAGATCACCGAGGGGAGACGGTTGCCCCGTACGCCGTAGGCGGCCCGGCTGAGAACCATCGTCGGCGCCGAGCCGCGCTTGCCGGCCACGGACACGAAGCCGCACAGCAGGAAGGAGAACACGATCCCGACGACACCGGCGACCAGCGCCTGCCAGAAGGAGATCCCGAAGCCGAGCACGAAGGCGCCGTAACTCAGCCCCAGCACGGAGACGTTGGCGCCGAACCACGGCCAGAACAGGGTGCGTGGCGTGCCCTTGCGTTCGGCGTCGCCGATGACATCGAGGCCGTGCGTCTCCAGCTGGAGCTGCCCGGCTCTGTCGTCGAGGGAGTCCCTGGCGTCCGTCATCGTCGACCTCCCCGCGCGTACGTGTCGAGGTGACGCTAAGTGGGTCGCACCGGAGCGTCAAGCACCCCGGGGCGCGTCCGCGGCCTTCTTGATCGCCTCGCGGATTCGGGGGTACGTGCCGCACCGGCAGACGTTCTCGATGGCGTCGATGTCGGCGTCCGTGGGCTGCCGCGTCTTCTTCAGCAGCGCGGCCGCGGCCATGATCTGCCCCGGCTGGCAGAAGCCGCACTGGGCTACGTCGCACTCCAGCCAGGCCTGTTGCACAGGGTGCAGGGTGTCGCCGTCGGCGAGGCCCTCGATGGTGGTGACCTCCCGCCGGGCGCAGTCCGCGACGGGCACCACGCAGGGCTGTATCTCGTCGCCGTCGAGGTGGCTGGTGCAGGCGCGGCAGACACCGACGCCGCAGCCGTACTTGGGGCCGGTGACATGCAGCAGGTCGCGCAGCACCCACAGCAGCGGCATGTCGGCGGGGGCCTCGACGGTGACGGGCTTGCCGTTGAGGACGAAGGAGTAGGACGGCATCTGCACCTTCTCGGAGGTCTCAGTGGTTCGAGGGGGCCCAGGAGTTCCAGGGATTTTGGGGATCTCAGAAAGCGATCGGGAAGCGGCGGGGCCTGGTTCCGGTCGCGCGGGCGTAGGCGTTCGCCACGGCACCGGCCGCCGCCGGGACACCGAGTTCGCCCGCGCCGCCGGGTTCCCCTCCGGTCGGCAGGATGTGGGCCTCGAACCGGAGCGGGGCGTCGCGCTGTCGGGCGTACCGGAAGTCGGCGTAACTGCTTTCCCGTACGGCCCCCTTGTCGATGTGCAGCCCGGCCTGCAGGACCGTCGAGATGCCGTCGGTCGCCGCGCCCATCAACTGGGCCTCCAGGCCACGCGGGTTGACGGCCGTGCCGACGTCGGCCGCCATCACCACCTTCGTCACCCGCGGGTGCTTCGGATCGGCGGCGTCGATCTCCACCAGACAGGCCACGCACGACCCGTACTCCTCGTGCACGGCCACCCCTTGGCCCTGCCCGGCGGGCATGGCCCGGCCCCAGTGCCCGGCGGCGGCGACCTTGTCCAGTACGGCTCTGACGGGCTTGCTCCTGAGTGTCGTACGGCGGAACGCGACCGGGTCCCGGCCGAGGCTCCGCGCGATCTCGTCCACGACGATCTCCTCCGCGGTCCGCACGGTCCCGGAGTCCACGGACCGCCACGCCCCGAGGGGTATGGCCAGTTCGACGGAGCCCGAATCGCCGGACAGGCGGCCGAAGTTGTAGAGGCCGCTGTCGCTGGGCAGGGGCGAGGCCGCGCGGAAGGACGCGGTCCTGATCCCGCTGTACGACTCGCTCACCGAGGCCGTCGCGTGGGCGAAGGCCACGACCCTGCCCTGGGCGTGGCTGGCCCGTATGCGGTGGTGGGAGGCCGGTCGCATACGACCGTGGCGGATGTCGTCGGCGCGGCTCCACATCAACTTCACCGGGCGGCCCGCCTTCTTGGAGACGATCGCCGCCTCGACCGCCGCGTCATGATTCAGGCGGCGTCCGAACGAGCCGCCGCCACGCACCACATGGACCTTGACCGCGGAACCCGGCAGCCCGACCGCGGCGGCGATGCTCTCCCGGGCGTCCATGGGCGTCTGGGAGGAGAACCAGATCTCGGCACGGCGGTCCTGTACGTCCGCGACGGCCGTCAGCACCTCCATCGGGGCATGGCTGACGAAGGCGAACTCGAACCGGGCCTCGATCTGCGTCGAGCCGCGCGGCGGAGCCTCCAGCGCCGGGACGGCCGTCTTCAGCCGGGACCGGATCTCGGCGTCGGAGACCCCGGCGAGCGGTCCCGGCCTCCAGGTGATCTTCAGGGCGTCCCTGGCTTCGAAGGCGTGGTGGAAGGACTCGGCGACCACGGCGACTCCCCCGGGAATCCCGACCACTTCGAGGACTCCGGGCAGCGCGCGGGCCGCGCGGTCGTCGAGGGAGGCGACCTTGCCGCCGAGTGTGGGCGGCCGCGCCACCACGGTCGGCTTCGCTCCGGCCGAGCTGAGGTCACCGGCGTACTGCGCCCGTCCGGTGACGATGTCGCGGGCGTCGATCCGGGTGGTGGGCTTGCCTATCAGCCGGTGCCGGGACGCCGGTTTGGGCTTGCTGGACACGCGCGGCCGGCGGATGTGCGCGGCGGTCTCGGTGAGCGAGCCGAAGGTGGCCGTGCGTCCGTCCGGTGCGACGACCATGGTGTCCCGGGTGCGCAGGACCCGCGCGGGCAGGCGCCAGCGGTTGGCGGCCGCGGTGACCAGCCGGGCGCGTGCCGTGGCGGCCAGGTTGCGGGCCGGGTCGTAGAGCGAACTGACCGAGCTGGAGCCGCCGGTGAACTGGTTGCCCTCGGTGCGGGCGTCCGCGAGGGGGATGCGGACGTCGTCGAGACGGGCGTCGAGTTCCTCGGCGATCATCATGGCGACCGCGGTGGTGACCCCTTGACCGACCTCGACGCGGGGCAGCCGTACGACGACCTTGTTCTCCCGTGTGACCTCCAGGACCAGCATCTCCTCGTCGGTGCCGGTCACGACGGCGTCGGAGGACCTGCGCACGGCGCCTTCACCCGTGGCCCCTTCGGCGGTCGAGGAGTCGCAGCCGAGGGGCGCGGCGACGGTGAGGGTGGAGGCCGCCAGCGTGTAGACCATGAATCTGCGACGGGACAGCTCTGCCAACGCGCACTCCTCTGTGGGCGGACCGTGTCTGCCTGTTAGGAGTGCGGTGGGCGCTGTGGGGTTGCGTGCGCCCGGCGTTCGTTCCGTGGGCCGCCGCCTCTCACCGGCGGCGCCACGGCAGCACCGCCGCACCCGCCTCCTCCGCCTCCACCCGGTGCAGCGCGTCGCTCACCGCCTCCCCGATCTCCGCGAGCTGCCCCACCTGCTCCGGCGTGAGCGCGTCGAAGACGGCCCGCCGGACCGCCGCCACATGTCCGGGCGCGGCCGCCGAGAGGACCGCGACCCCTTCCTCCGTCAGCACCGCGAGCTGACCTCGCCCGTCCGCGGGGTCCTCGCGCCGGTCGACGAGTCCCGCCTCCCGGAGCCGGTTCACGGCATGGGTGAGTCGGCTGCGGGTGATCTTGAGGCGCTGGGCGAGCTCGGACATGCCGAGGGCGTGGTCGGGCGCCGAGGAGAGGTGCACCAGGAGGCTGTAGTCGGCGTGGGTCATCCCGGCGTCCCGCCGCAGCTGCCGGTTCAGATAGTCGCCGAGCAGGGTGGAGAAGTCGATGTAGGCGAGCCAGGCCCGTTGTTCCTCGTCGTTGAGCCAGCGCGGCGTCGTTTCCATGATCACATGCTATCCAGCGGTCGTTTGAGGCTTCAAACAGCGCAAGGCTCCCCCGCGAGGGGCCCACCCCGAGGTGTGGGCCCCTCGCGGGTCACCGAATCCGAGCCCTCACTCCGATGTCTCCGGCCGCCCGGGCGCCGCCCAGTGGGTGTGGAAGGCGCCGGGCCGGTCGGTCCGCCGGTAGGTGTGGGCGCCGAAGTAGTCGCGCTGGCCCTGCAGGAGCGCGGCGGGGAGGCGTTCGGCGCGCAGGGTGTCGTAGTGGGCGAGGGCGGCGGAGATGGCGGGCACCGGGATGCCGCGGCGGGCCGCCGAGGCGACCGTCTCCCGCCATGGCACCTGTGCGTCCGTGATCTCCATCGCGAACTCCATCTCGCCGAGCAGGCTCACCAGCTCCCGGTCGGTGGCGTACGCGGCGCGGATGCGGTCGAGGAAGGCGGCGCGGATGATGCACCCGCCGCGCCAGATCCGGGCGACCGAGCCGAGGTCGATCTTCCAGCCGTACTCGGCGGCCGCGTCCTGGATCATCGTCCAGCCCTGGTCGTAGGCGACGACCTTCGAGGCGTAGAGCGCGTGTTCCACCTGTGAGGTGAACCGCTCGGCCTCGGTGCGGCTGAGCGGGGGTGTGGTGCCGCCGGGCAGGCCGCGGTAGGCGGCGCGCAGTTCCGTCTGGCCGGAGGCGGCGCGGGCGAAGGTGGCCTGGGCGACGGCGGTGACGGGCGAGGCCAGGTCCAGCGCGGTCTGCACGGTCCAACGGCCGGTGCCCTTCTGCCCGGCGGCGTCCGCAACGATGTCGACGAAGGGCACGCCGGTGGCCCGGTCGGTGTGGGCGAGGACCTCGGCGGTGATCTCGACCAGGTAGGAGCCCAGCCGGCCCTCGTTCCAGCGGCGGAAGACACCCGCGATCTCGGCGGGCGAGTATCCGGCGACCTGGCGCAGCAGGTCGTACGCCTCCGCGATGAGCTGCATGTCGGCGTACTCGATGCCGTTGTGCACCATCTTCACGAAGTGCCCGGCGCCGTCGGTGCCGATGTGGGCGGCGCACGGCTCGCCGCCGACCTTGGCGCTGATGCGCTCGAACAGCGGGCCGAGCACGGCGTACGACTCCTCCGAGCCGCCCACCATGATGGACGGGCCGTGCAGCGCGCCCTCCTCGCCGCCGGAGATGCCGGTGCCGACGAAGTGGATGCCGCGGGCGCGCAGGCCGGCCTCGCGGCGGCGGGTGTCGGCGAAGTGGGCGTTGCCGCCGTCGACGATCATGTCGCCGGGTTCCAGGAGCGGGGCGAACTCCTCGACGACCGCGTCGGTGGCCGCGCCCGCCTGGACCATGACGATCAGCCGGCGGGGGCGTTCGAGCGCGGCCACGAACTCCTCGGGCGACTCGGCCGCGACGAACGTGCCCTCATGGCCGTACTCCTCCACGAGCGCGCGGGTGCGCAGGGCGGACCGGTTGTGCACGGCGACGGCGACCCCGTTGCGGGCGAGGTTCCGCGCCAGGTTGCGGCCCATCACGCCCAGTCCGGTGACGCCGATGGCTGCGCTTGCGTTCATGAGGTCCGTCCCTTGGATCGATGGCGTGGTCCCGGAGCGCGCGGCCCCGTGCCCGCTGATACGCGTGTGAGGCCCGGTCTTCTCGATGACGGCTTCCCGGACGTGCGCCGGTGAGGACCGAAACGTAAGTTCCTGCTCACTTTGGCGCGTGTTGCGATCACTTCGCATGAGGCGCCCGGCCAGGGCGAGATAGTGGCGACGTCCGTGGCCCGAGGTCCTGATGGGGAGCCGTACATGAACGCCCTCCGCACCGTGGGACGCCGACCGCCGTCCCGCCGCCTGCTGCTGTCCCCGTTGCCTCCCCTGGGCCTGTGTCTGCTGATCACGGCGCTGGACCTGCTCTTCGACATGCTCGGCCAGCTGGTCGCGCTGCTGCTCATCGGCCCGGTCCTGGCGGGCACCCGCCTGGGCGTCCGGTCCACCGCCGTGGTCTGCGGCGTCGCTCTGCTGCTCGGCCTGCTCCTCGGTGCGACGACGGGCAATCTCCTCGCGCCCGACTTCGCCGTACGGGGGTCAGGGCTGCTTCTGGGCTGTGTGCTCGCCGTCCAGGCCGCCCGGCGGCACACTCTGCTGCGCACGACCCTGAAGCGCTCCCGGCAGGTGACCCGGGCCACCCAGGAAGCCCTGTTGCGCCCCGTCTCCGCGACCCTCGACGGCACGCAGGTGTGCACTCGCTACCATTCCGCGACCCAGGAGTCCCACCTCAGCGGCGATGTGTACGACGTGGTCGTGACGCCGTACGGACTGCGGCTCCTGGTCGGCGATGTCCGCGGCCACGACCTGGACTCGCTGCGGCTCGCCGCGGCCACGCTCGCCGCCTTCCGTGACCTCGCCCCCGTCGCGCCGCATCTGCCCGCACTGGCCACGGATCTGGACGCCCGGCTCGCGCCCGAGTTCGGCCCCGAGGACTTCGTCACCGCCGTGCTGGCCGAGTTTGCGCCCGGCGAGGTCCGGCTCGTCAACTGCGGGCACCCGGCACCGCTGCGGGTGGGGGCCCGCCTCGACCTGCTGGAGCCCGGCGAGTCGGCGCCCCCGCTGGGCCTCGGACCTCAACCGTCGCAGTACCGGCACCGGTTGGACGGCAGCGACCGGGTCCTCTTCTACACCGACGGCCTCACCGAGGCCCGCGACCGCGACGGCACACCCTTCCCCCTCCTCGACGAGGCTGCCGCCACCCTGCGCGACCCGCTGCCCGAGCAGGCCGTCGACGCCCTGCATGCCCGGCTGACCGCCCACATCGGACGGCCGCCCACCGACGACCTGACGCTCGTCCTGTGCCAGCCGGAACTCACCGCGGCGCCCCTGGCGGTCTCCGACGGTGTGCTGCGCCGTTCATAGCGGCGGGGTGGGAGTCAGCCGGCCGTCGCCCGCCTGCGGAAGCTCCCACCCCGTTCGAAGGGCCGCATGAGCATGGGGTTAGCATATGAGCGCCACCCAGCTCGATCGAGAGATAGATCTGTGACTGTCAATGAGGACTCGTTCACCAATTGGAAGACCCGTGAGGAGATCGCGGAGTCGATGATCCCGATCATCGGGAAGCTGCACCGCGAGCGGGACGTGACCGTTCTGCTGCACAGCCGCTCCCTGGTGAACAAGTCGGTGGTCAGCATCCTCAAGACCCACCGCTTCGCCCGGCAGATCGCCGGCGAGGAGCTGTCGGTCGTCGAGACGCTGCCCTTCCTGCAGGCGCTCACCGACCTCGACCTGGGCCCGTCCCAGATCGACATCGGCATGCTCGCCGCGACCTACCGCGCCGACGACCGGGGCCTGTCCGTCGAGGCGTTCACCGCCGAGGCCGTCGCCGGCGCCACCGGCGCCAACAAGATCGAGCGTGGCGAGGGCCGTGACGTCGTCCTCTACGGCTTCGGCCGCATCGGCCGGCTCGTCGCCCGCCTGCTGATCGAGAAGTCCGGCTCCGGCAACGGGCTGCGCCTGCGCGCGATCGTCGTCCGTGGCGGCGGCCGTGCCGCCGAGGATCTCGTCAAGCGCGCCTCGCTGCTGCGCCGCGACTCGATCCACGGCCAGTTCCAGGGCACGATCACCGTCGACGAGGCGAGCGACACGATCATCGCCAACGGCAACGCCATCAAGGTGATCTACGCCAACGACCCGTCGGAGATCGACTACACGGCGTACGGCATCAAGAACGCCATCCTCATCGACAACACCGGCAAGTGGCGCGACCGCGAGGGCCTGTCCCAGCATCTGCGCCCCGGCGTCGACAAGGTCGTGCTGACCGCGCCCGGCAAGGGCGACGTCCCGAACATCGTGCACGGCGTCAACCACGACACCGTGAAGCCGGACGAGCAGATCCTGTCCTGCGCGTCCTGCACCACCAACGCGATCGTGCCGCCGCTGAAGGCGATGGACGACGAGTACGGCGTGCTGCGCGGCCATGTGGAGACGGTCCACTCGTTCACCAACGACCAGAACCTGCTGGACAACTACCACAAGGCCGACCGCCGTGGCCGTTCGGCGCCGCTCAACATGGTGATCACCGAGACGGGTGCCGCCTCGGCCGTCGCCAAGGCGCTGCCCGACCTCAAGGCGCCGATCACCGGCAGCTCGATCCGGGTGCCCGTGCCGGACGTCTCCATCGCGATCCTCAGCCTGCGCCTCGGCCGTGAGACGTCCCGCGAGGAGGTGCTCGACCACCTCCGCGAGGTGTCGCTGACCTCGCCGCTCAAGCGCCAGATCGACTTCACGACGGCGCCCGACGCGGTCTCCAGCGACTTCATCGGCTCCCGCCACGCGTCGATCGTCGACGCCGGCGCGACCAAGGTCGACGGCGACAACGCGATCCTCTACCTCTGGTACGACAACGAGTTCGGCTACTCGTGCCAGGTCATCCGGGTCGTGCAGCATGTCTCCGGGGTGGAGTACCCGACGTTCCCGGCGACGGCGGTCTGATCCCGGCGCACCCGTCGGCAGCGCCCTCGCGGTGCTCCCGGCGGGTGCGGGCGGCCCCCTCCGGCCACACCACGTCGACGGGGACACCCGCCGCCCGGGCCTCGAGGACCGTGTCGGCGGTTCCGCCACCCCTGCCGGTGGGCGGAGTGCCGTCCCATACGGCCACGAGCCGGTCGGCGCGTTCGACCAGGACACTGTTCGCCGCCTCGTACGCGTGCCGTCCCGCGGTCTCGATCGGCAGGACGACGACCTCGGCGGCCGCCTCGACGAGCCGGTCGAACAGGGCCGCGTGGTCCGGCCCCCGGGTGCGGCGGTAGTCCCGCGAGGGGACGACGACGGTCAGCCGTCCGCCCACGGCGAGCACGGACTCCGCGAACACGCAGTCGGCGCCCCTGGCGAGACAGGAGACACCGACGAGTTCGCCGTCGAGGGCATGGCGCCGCAGGAGTTCGTCCAGGGCGGCGCGCACCAGGACGGCGGTCTGCGCCGTGAGGTCGATGTGTCCGGTCACCGAGATGGTCGTCACGGAACACCCCTTTCAGTGGCCGGCGGGCTCCTGGAGCGTATAGCCGTGGCGGAGGATCGCGTAGACCGTCCCCATGGCGACCGCACGGTCCGTCTCCTGCTCTTCCCAGGTACCGATCGGCTTCACCGCGGGCTTCACCTTCGGCCTCGTCTTCGAGCGTCTCCGGTCGGGTGCGGCAGGCCCGCCGTCCGCCCCGCGGACAACGACGGCTCCCGAGGCTGACCTCCCAACTGCTCCACGTTCCCCAGCCGTTGACCCGGACCTGAGGCGACAGCAGAATGAGCGCGCACTCCTGAGAGCGCTCTCAAAGGCGCCCGCCCCCTTCGATTCGAGGAGACCCATGACCGGCAGCCCGGACCGACCCGCGTTCAACCGCCGCGCACTCATCGGGACCGGACTCGGTGCCGCGGTCGCCCTCGCGGCCGGTTCGGGCGCCGCCCGCGCGGCGGACGGTGCCGGCGGTTCCGCCGCCTCCGCCCCGGGCCGGGCGCGGGCCTTCCTCGCCGCCGCCATGGACGCCTACCCGGACCACGGCACGATCCGGCTCACCCAGAGCTACACCGACCAGGCGGGCCTGTTCAGCACGGCCTTCACCTACGACAACGCCCTCGCGATCCTCGCGCACTTGGCCTGCGGCTCGGCAGAAGGCAGAACCCGGGCGACGACCTTGGGGGACGCGCTGCTCTTCGCGCAGGCCAACGACCCCGAGCACGACGACGGCCGCGTCCGCCAGGCCTACAACGTCGGGCCGTACACGTTCTACGACGGCACCGTCCAGCCGGACGGGTTCGTGCGGGCGGACGGAAAGGCCAACGTCGGATGGCAGTTCGGCTTCACCGGTACGGCGGTCGGTGACATGGCCTGGGCCGGGATCGCACTCGCCGCCCTCGCCCGGCGGACCGGGCAGCGGCGGTTCCTTGCCGGTGCCGTACGGATCGGTGAGTGGATCGACCGGACCGGGCGGACCGACGAGCCGCTGGGCGGCTTCAAGTTCGGGGTGAACGGCGCGAACGAGAAGCTGCCGTTCACCTCCACCGAGCACAACACCGACCTGATCGGACTGTTCGGGCAGCTGGCGCGGCTCACCGGGGACCGGGTGTGGCGCGAACGGCGTTCTGTCGCCGCGGAGTTCGTCAGGAGGATGTGGGAGCCGGACGGGGGCTTCTTCTACACCGGCACCAACGACGGCGTGACGATCAACAGGTCCCCGGTCCCCGAGGACACCCAGACCTGGACACACCTGGCCCTCGGCTCCCCCGCTTACGAGCGCTCATTGGACTGGTGCGCGACCGAGCTCGCGGTGCTGGATGCGGCCGACCGCCCCAACAGCACGGTCCCCGCGGGCCAGTCGTACGCGGGCGTGACCTTCAGCTCGGCGAGCCTGCTGGCCGACGAGGACGCTCCCATCGCCGACGGCCAGCCCAAGCCGGACCGCAACGGCGTGTGGTTCGAGGGAACGGCCCACCTGGCGCTGGCCCTGCGTCACCGGCGGGCCTCCGGGGACGAGAAGCGGGCCCGGCGTCTGATCGCCTCCGTCGAGCGCGCGCAGGACCTGCTCGGCGCCGACCAGACCCTCGGCGGTGCGGCCGCGCCCGCCCGGTCCGGGGTGGTCTCGGCGAGCAGCCCGCTCGACACGGGCTTCGGATTCGGCTACTACCCCTACCGGCACACCGGCGCCACCGCCTGGTACCTGATGGCGGCGGCGCGCTTCAACCCGCTGCGGGCCTGAGCGCTCCGCCGGCTGTGTCGATGTGCGGCTCCGCCGCGGGGCGGCGAGGGGTTGTCGGTCGGCTGCGGCGCCGTCGTGGCTGGTCGCGCACCGCAGCGGAGCTGCTGACATATACAGCCCCGCGCCCCTTCAGGGCGCTGCCGAACCGCAGCCGACTTCACCAGGACCGCTCAGGGCCCTCGGCCGTCACGAGTCCGGCGATGTGCGAGGTGACGGTGTCGAGGATGTCGGTCCAGGCCTCCTCGTCGCCGAGCACCAGGTAGTTGAGGGTGAGCCCGTCCGTCATGGCCGCCAGATAGCGGGCCAACGACGAGACGGGCACCCGGAGTTCGAAGTCGATGTCCTGGCGCAGCTGCTCGATGAGCTCGGCGTACAGCGTGCCGTAGAGCTCGTACTGCCGCCGCGCCAGATGCTCGAACCCCGGCTCGCGCAGGGCGTACTGGGTGAGTTCGTAGGTGAGCATGTGCTCGTCGGGGTGGGCGCACACATGGTCCCAGTACGCCTGGAAGCCGGCCCGGACGGTCTCCTCCAGGCTGTCCCGGGGTTTGAGCGCCTCCTTCACGATCGTCACGTAGTGGTCGGTGATGGTGGTAATGACGGACTCGATCAGCTCCTGCTTGGAGTCGAAGCAGTAGTGGAAGACGCTCAGGGAGACGTCCGCCTCGGCGGCGATGGACCGGGTCGTGGTCTTGGCCACGCCGTCCCGGGCCATCGCCCTGATCGCCGCTTCCGTCAGTTGCCGACGCCGTTCGGCCGACGGCATCCGTGCCATGGGTGCGCCTCTCGTGCTCGGCCTCAGGCGCTGTTCACGCCGACCTCGTAGAGCGAGTATCCCCAGTCCGTGCCTCGGTCGAGACCGTGGACGCGGATGTAACGGGCCGGTGTGCCGGTGAACTTGGCCGTGTCGAGGCCGCCGTCGCCGGAGGTGGTGGACCAGACGGTCTGCCAGGTGCCGCCGTCCGGGGAGAGTTCGATCCGGTACGACTTGCCGTACGCGCGCTCCCAGTCGAGCGTGACCCGGCCGACCAGGTGGGTGGAGCCGAGGTCGACCTGCCAGTACTGGTCGTCGCTCCAGTCGCTGGCCCAGCGGGTGCCGCCGTCGCCGTCCACGGCCCGTCCCGGCTGGTAGCTGGTGAACGGGTTGGACTCGGACGAACTGGCCGTCGCGGTACGTCCCTTGGCGAGGTTGACGCCCGCCTGGTGCTGCTCGGAGGAGCCCCAGGTGTCGAGGTAGGACTCGGCGCCGCGGAAGAGGTCGTCGACGACGTTCTGCCCGCCGACCTGGCGGATGTCCTCGACCCAGTCCGGGATCATGCCGACATGGGCGGCGCCGTCGGTGTTGTAGTCGAAGGTGCGCTGACCGGTCGTCTGCCTGTCGATGACCGAACCGCCGTCGACGCTCTTGAACGGGTACTTCACCGGGTTGGAGGTGTTCGCGCCGCGCGGCCCGGGATGGTCGCCGACGCCGTTGAAGTCGGTGCCGAAGCCGTAGCCGACGCCGTACTTCTCGCGCAGCGCGTCGGTGCGCGCCGCCTCGGCGACGAAGCCCTCGGAGCCGTGCATGTACTGGGCGACGAAACCGCCGAGGGAGTAGACCCGCTCGGTCCAGTTCAGGTCCATCCAGCTGTGCGAGGAGAGCACGCCCGGGTAGTCGGCGGCCTCGAAGATGTCGAGGACCTGGCCGGTGGCCTTGACGCTCATGTGGTCGATCTCGAGCATCATCTTGCGCTTCATCATGCCCTCGACGGCGTACTCGCCGAGGTCGGTGAGCCCGCGCACGTTGCACTGCGCGTCCGTGTCGTACTCCGGGACGTCGGTACCGGCGGGCAGGTCGGCCTCGGCCGCGGAGGCGGCGGTGCCGATGGGGTTGTCGTGCTGCGGGCCGGTGCACTTCTCGGTCTGCCAGAAGGTGCCGGTCGACAGGAACTGCCCGACGTTGATGGCCGTTCCGAGCCCGCCCTCGTCGAAGCGGACCCCGCACAGCGCGTTGTCGAACTTGTGGCACAGGAACATGCTGCGCACGCCGAGGTCGTACAGCTCGTCGAGCCCCTTGTCGATGTCCTCCTTGCTGCACTGCGCGATGTCGAGGATCTGCTTGCAGCCGAAGGGCTCGGAGGTCTCGACGCCCAGGATGACGGCCAGCTTGCCCTGCTGGATGACCTGCCGGGCCTGCGCGCTGTCGGTGACGATCCGGAACCAGCCCTTGCCGGTGCCGCCGTACATGGCGTCGATGTAGTCCTGGAGCTCGTAGGTCAGCTTCGCCTGCAGCCGGATCGACGTCATCTCGTCACAACTGCGGTCCTTGAAGGGGTAGACGGAGCAGATCACCCCGTTGGTGACGAGGTCGTTGACGAGCACCCGCTGTCCGCCGCGCCAGGCCCGCTCGACCCAGGCGTAGTAGTTCGCCTGGTGCGTCATCGAGTCGTGGGCCGGCCAGTCCTTGAAGGTCGGCCAGCCGACCGGGTCGTGCCTTCCGTCGCCGCCGTGGGTGATGTAGTCGAAGATCGCGAGCGTGCCGTCGGGGTAGTGCTCGGGGCAGTCCTTGAGCGCGTCGGCGACTCCGGCGGTGGAGAACACCTTGCCGCAGATCAGCCGGCCGCCGAAGGCCTCGTTGGAGAAGAGGTGGTTGTGCGCGTCGACGAACCCCCGCACCTCGCCCGCGGAGTCGGTGCCGGTGAAGGGCGCTCCGGTCACATTGATCTGGGCGTCCGGAGCGGGGCGCGAGGTGGGGTTCCACCAGTCGCTCGCGGCCGCCGAACTGGGGGTGGGGCCCAGGGCGATGGCCAGGACGAAGAGGAGCAGCGATACGACGGTGACGTCTTTTCGTCTGCGATTCGGACATCGAGTCATGGTCGGCACCACGCCCCTCGGTCGGCGGCCATGGGTCTTGTCATGACCGGCGCAAGATGTGTGACGAGGATCGCTACTGACGGGTTATGAGTCAAGGGTCCGGGACGCTTGACCTGATGAGCGTTCGCCTGGCGCACTTTCGGCACGCCGGTGGCGCTGGGCGTGTCCCGCTGACCGAGCCGCACCGTCCGGGGAGTAGCTTGTCGCCCTCCGACGACAAGCCGAGGAAGTGACTGGAACATGCCTGAGCCCACAGTGGTCGTCACCGGCGCCACCGGACGCCTCGGCGGGCGTGTCGCCCGCCGTCTGGCCGCGCGGGACACGCCTCAACGGCTCCTGGTACGCAGCCCCGAGCGGGCCCCGCAGCTCCCGGGCGCCACACCTGTGCAGGGCAGTTACGACGATCACGGGGCCGTCGTGCGCGGCCTCACCGGCACGGAGACGGTCCTCATGGTCTCCGCGTCGGAGAGCGCCGACCGGCTCTCCCAGCACCGGCGCTTCGTGGACGCCGCCGTCGAGGCCGGAGTACGGCACCTGGTGTACGTCTCCTTCTTCGGCGCGGCGCCCGACGCGACGTTCACCCTCGCCCGCGACCACTTCCACACCGAGGAGCACATCCGGGGCACCGGGCTGGCGTACACGTTCCTGCGGGACAACCTCTACGCCGAGTTCGTGCCCGAAATCGCCGGTGCGGACGGGGTCATCCGTGGTCCCGCCGGGAAGGGGCGGGCCGCGTTCGTGTCCCACGACGACATCGCGGATGCCGCGGCCGCCGTCCTGACCCGGCCGGGCGAACACGCCGGTGCCACGTACGACCTCACCGGCCCGGAGTCGCTGTCGCTGGAGGAGGCCGCGGCCGTCCTCTCACAGGTGCAGGGCCGTGGCGTCACGTATCACCCCGAGACGGTCGAGGAGGCGTACGCCTCCCGTGCCCCCTACGACGCCCCGCCGTGGCAGCTCGACGCCTGGGTGTCCACGTACACGGCCATCGCGGCGGGCGAGCTCGACGGTGTCAGCGACGCCGTGCCCCGTCTCACCGGTCATCCCGCCACGCCGCTGGCCGAGGTGGTCCGCACCCTGCGCGGCTGAGCGCTTCGGCTGGTTCGACTATTCGACTAGGAGGTCGCGGGCGGGCAGAACTCGGCCGAGACGACGGTCTTCCCGCCGCCGACCCAGTCGCCGTTGAAGTTCAGGGTGATCATGTGGCGGCCGTCCTTGGTGCCGAAGGACTGCGTCGAGGAGCCGTGGATGCCTCCGGAGTGCCCCCACACCTTGACCCCGCAGGTCGTCTCGTACTCGATGAGGCCCAGGCCGTAGCGCTGGCGGGCCAGGTTCCCCAGGGTGTCGACCGTGGTCGTCATCTGCTCCAGCTGGGCCGGGCGCAGCAGCCGGCCGCCGAGAAGGGCGGCATAGAGACGGTTGAGGTCGGCGGCATTGGTGACCATCTCGCCCGCCGCCCAGGCCCAGGAGGGATTGAGCTCGGTCACGTCGTAGATCTTCCCGGGGTCCTCCGTGAAGGTGGAGTAGTGCCGGGTGGGAGCGGGGACGTGCGGGTCGGTGCCGGGGAAGTACGTGGCCTGCATGCCGAGCGGCCCGGTGATGCGCCGTTCGATCTCCTGGGCGTAGGGCCTGCCGGTCAGCTTCTCGATGATCAGGCCCAGCAGCAGGTAGTTGGTGTTGGAGTACTTCCAGGAGGTGCCGGGCTCGAACTGCGGCGGGTTCTGCAGGGCGAGGGCGATGACCTGCTGCGGGGTCCAGTCGTCGTAGCGGGTCCGGAGGAAGTCGATGCCGAGGACCTGCTGCACGAAGGTGGCGTCCTCGGTGAAGTTGAAGATGCCGCTGGTGTGGTTCATCAGCTGACGGACGGTGATCCTCGTGCCGTCGTGGCCGTTGCCCTGCACCAGGCCCGGCAGATAGTGGTCGACCGTGGCGTCCAGGTCGATCCTCCCCTCCGCCTGGAGCTGGAGCAGGACGGTCGCCACCAGCGTCTTGGTGACGCTCCCCGCGCGGAACCGGTCGCCGTTGCCGCGGGGCTGCTTGGTGGTGAGGTCGGCGACGCCCGAGGTGCCCTTCCATCCCCCGTGGCCGTCGCGCACCTCGGCCACGACACCGGGGACGCCCGCCGCCACGGCGGCGTCCATGGCGGCCTGCGTCGCGGTGTGCCGGGACCCGGCCGGCTCGGCGGCGTGCGCCGGGGCGGCCGACAGGACCGAACCTGCCGCCGCGATCGCTGTCAGGCCCACCAGCGCCGTCCGTACCAGGCGTGTCGACATGTGCACCCATCCTCTTCTCGGCTCACGGGGACACGCATCGTGCCGACCGCCGCCAACCGGACTCCAACAGGCCGCCAACAACCGTGCTGTGACGCTCCTTTGAACCTCGCCCGACGCAGGACGAAGATGATGTTCTTCGACACGGGGTCAGGAGACTCGGGGTCAGGGGATACGGAGGCAGGAGCGCTGGTGAGGTTCGCGGTGCTGGGGTCGCTGACGGCCGTCGACGACGACGGCGTGGCCGTCGTGCTCGGCGGGCCGAAGCCACGCACGCTGCTCGCCGCGCTGCTGCTGGAGCCGAACCGTGCCGTGCCGGTGGAGACGGTGATGACGGTGTTGTGGGGCGAGGAGCCACCGCCGACCGCCACCGCCTCGCTGCACAACCACATCGCCCGGCTGCGCAGAAGCCTCCGTGACGTCGGTGGCACGCGGCTGCGGACCCGGTCGCACGGGCTCGAACTGCTCGTCGGCGAGGGCGAGTCGGACCGGCCCGAGTTCGAGGCGGGGGTGCGCAGGGCACAGGAGGCCGGCCACCGGGAGGACTGGGCGGCGGCGGAGCGGTTCGCCGGGGCGGCTCTGGCGCTGTGGCGGGGTACGCCGTTCGCCGATGTGCCTGCCCTGGCCGGACACCCGGTGGTGACCTTCCTCCAGGAGCAGCGGCTGCAGGCACTCGAATGCCGGTACGAGGCGCTTCTGCGACTCGGCCGCCTCGACGGGCTCGCCGCCGAACTCGGCGTGCTGGTCAAGGAGCATCCGTTCCGGGAGGCGCTGCACCGCCAGTTGATGCTCGTCCTCGGCCGGACGGACCGGAGGGCCGAAGCGCTGGCCCTCTTCCGGTCGCTGCGCCGGACCCTGGTCGAGGAGCTCGGGGTGGAACCCGGACCGGCCGTGCAGGAGGCCCACCAGGAGGTGCTCCGCAGCGGGGCCGAGACGCCGCCCTCCCCGCAGCGGCCCGCGCAACTCCCCTCCTCCCCAGGTGACTTCGTGGGCCGCGACGCGCACATCGCCGAGATCCGCGGGGAGTTGGAGTCCGCTGCCGCGCGTACCGCGGTCGCCGTGATCAGCGGGATGCCCGGCGTGGGCAAGACGGGCCTCGCCCTGCATGTCGCCGAGCAGCTGCGGCCCGCCTTCCCGGACGGCCAGCTCTATCTCAATCTCCACGGCGCGACCCCCGGCGTACGACCTCTCTCACCGGCCGACGCCCTCTCCGTGCTCCTGCACGGCCTCGGCGTGGACACCCGGCGGATCCCGTGCGACGTGGGAGCCGCCTCCGCCCTGCTGCGCTCCACGCTCGCCGCCACCCGGACGCTGCTCGTCCTCGACGACGCGGCCTCGGTGACCCAGGTACGTCCACTGCTGCCGGCCGGCGCCGGCTGCGCCGTACTCCTCACCAGCAGACGGCCACTGGCCACGCTGGGCGCCTCCGTGCATGTCCGGCTGGAGCCGCTCTCGCCGCAGGACGGCGCCCTACTGCTGGAGCGCGCCTCGGGCCGGTCCTGGACCGCGTCCGACGCCGAACCGGTCGCGCGGCTCGTGGCCCTGTGCGGCCGCCTGCCGCTGGCGCTGCGCGTCTCGGCCGCCCGCCTGCGGAGCCGCCGCAACCTGCCGGTGGCGAAGCTGGTGGAACGCCTCGCCCGGCCGGAGGACCGCCTCGACCATCTGGAACTGGAGGACCTGAGCGTGCGCCGCCCCCTCCTGGCGGCCCACGAGGCGCTGCTCGGCTCGGGCGACCCGTGCGACGCCGACGCCGCGGCGGCGCTGGTCCTTGTCGGTGCCCTGGACCTGCCCGAGTACGGGACACACCTCATGGCCACGGCCCTGAACCGCACGGAACGTGCCGCCGAGCGGGCGCTGGTCCGCCTGGCGGAGGTGGCGCTGCTCCAGGAGGTGGGCTGGGACCGGTACACACCGCACGACCTCGTCCGCGACTTCGCCAGGGAACTCGCGAGCCGCCCCGGAGAACAGGACCGGACCGCAGCGGCGACCGAACGCGCGCTGCGCTGGTACGAGGAGCGGCTCGCGCAGTGCGCGACGGCATTGCGGCCGGATCCCGGCCGGACGGCCGGGCTAGGGGCCGGTCTTGAGCGGGGGCGAGGGGCCGGGAGCGGGACAGGGACGAAGGGCGGGCGAGGCGTTGAGCACGGACTGGGCCGGGAACTCGGGCGAGACCTTGACCACGGGCGAAGCCTTGAGCAGGGCCGAGACCTTGGCCCCGTGCAAGATGCCGGGCTCGGGCGAGGTCCTGAGCATGGACGCAGCATGGAACTCGGGCAAGGCCATGACGACAGGCGCAGCCCGGAGTTCGGGCGAGACCCTCAGCACGGCCGGGCCCTTGGAGCCGGGCAAGTTTCCGAGCCCGGCCGAAACCTCGTGCATGGACGCAGCCCGGAGTTCGGGCAAGGTCACGAGGGCAAGCGCAGCCCGGAGTTCGGGCGAGGCCCTGAGCACAGCCAGGCCCTTGGGCCCGGCCAGGGTCCCGAGCCCGGCCGAGACCTTCGGCACGCCCAGGGCCCTGCCCCCAGGCCAGGTCCCGAGCTCGGTCGAGTCCTCCGGTCCGGTCAGAACCCCGGGGGCGAGCAGCAGTTCCCGCGTCCCCGGGGCCCGAAGCAGGCCCATCACGGCGAGCGCCCCGCCGACCGTCCCGGTACGGTCTTCGCCGGCACAGCGGCAGCGCTCGCCTGGGGCGATGAGGAAGTGGCGAATCTGCTGCATCTGGCCGGTTCGGGGGCGGACGGGCGGCTGGGCCCCGCTCGCACGCTGGCCCTGATCGGCTCCCTGTTCCCCTATCTCCACGACCGCGGCCGGGCCCGGGATCTCGAACGGCTCACCCGGCACGCCATCGCCCTCGCCAGGTCCAGCGGCAACACCGCGGCCGAAGGGCGGGCGCTGGGGCACCTCGCCTCCGCCCACTACTCGGCCGGCCACCTCCGCCGGGCCCTGCTCCTCCTCGACGAGGCCGTGGAGCTGAGCGAGGCCCTCTCCGACGACACCGCCCGTATGCGTCACCTCGGCAACCGGGCCGCGCTGCTGCGGGAACTCGGCCGGGGCGACGACGCGCGTACGACCTTGGCGCGGTGTCTCGCCCTGCGTCCCGAGCGCCTCACTCCCGTCGAGGAGGCCGAGCTGCTCGGTCACCAGGGACACGTGGCCGAACTGACCGACCCGCGCTCGGCGTTGGCGTATCACCGCCGCAGCAGGGACCTCGCCCGCGAGTTCGGCAGTGCCGTGATCGAGCAGGTCGCCCTGTGCAACGCCGGCCGCGTCCACCTGCGTCTCGGCGAGCCCGCGCGGGCCCTGCACAGTTTTGACGAGGCGCTGCAGGTCATGACGGCCTGCGGCGCGCACTGGAACGCCGAGCGGGAGACACGGCTGGGCCGGGCGCAGGCGCTGCGAGCGCTGGGCCGTCTCGAAGAGGCCGAGGACGTGTGCGCGGTGCTGATCCGGGAAGCGGCCGCACGCGGCGACACCTACGGCCGGGGGCTCGCGGAGTACGAGTGCGGGCACGTCCGACAGGCGCTCGGGGACGAACGGTCCGCCCTGCGCAGGTGGCACGGCGCGCTGTCCGCCCTGGAGGGGACGGACGCGCAGGTCCTCGGCGATCTGCGCGCCCTGGCGGCTGCCGCCGGGTAGGCCCCGGCCCGGGCTGGGAAGCAGGCCAAATGCCATGCAACCCGCGGAAACACCGCGCGATTGTGTCGTTGTGCGGTCACATCCTGGGCACATCTGCGCAGGGGTGTCACACAGACTGCACATGTGCTTTCGAAAGCCTCGCTACCTTTGGCCGCGGCTCGCTCCCCCCGTGCGTAAGTGAACACAGGAAGACCGCAGATGGACTACTGCTCCACGTGCCGTCGGCATCTCAACGGCGCCCTGGTGTGCCCCGGTTGCGGTGCGTACGCGCCGGACATCGCTCCCCTCGCCGTCGCGAGGCCCGAACCGGCCGCCGAGACGGCCCCGGCACCCTGGCAGTCCCCGGCGCATCTGTGGCACGACAAGGACTCCGGTGCCGAGGAGAGCGGCGAGGCGCCGCAGGAACACCCGTACGACGGTCCTGACGCCCCCGCGACCCCCGCGCCGGTGGGCCGAGCCGCACGGCGGCGCCAGCGGGAACGCTGGAAGAAGACCCAGCGCCGGGCCCTGGTGGCCACCGCGGTCGCCCTGGTCGGCGGTGGCCTGAGCGCCGTCTCGATGGACCGTCAGTCCACGGACCGCACCCAGGCGGCCTCCGCGCCCGACAACAGGGAAGCCATGGGGATCGCCGAGGAGCAGGCCACGGACGGCACCGCGACCTCGACGACACCCGCGGTGGCGGAGCGTACCGAGCGCACCTCGTCCGCCCACGCGTCCTCGACGAACGCACCGCACGAGCAGTCCGCCACCGAGCCGCAGGCCACACCGTCGACCGGGGCGGCTCAGCGGGACAGCGTCACGACCGAGCTGAACACGGTCGTGTCCTCCGCCGGGTCCAAGGCCACCTCCACGGTGTCCGACACGACGGAGGCGGTCACGGAGACGGCCTCGCCGACGCCCTCCGCTGGCGCGGACACCGGCAGCGGCAACGGCTCCGACACCAGCGCATCGGGCTCGTCGGGCTCCTCCGGCTCGTCCGGTTCGGACACGCCGGCGACGCCCGCTCCGGCCGGGTCCGCCTCGTCGTCCGACTCCTCGGGCCTGTGCCTGCTCGGGATCGTCTGCATCAGCTGATCCCGCGCCCCAGGGGGTCAGTGCCCGGGCACGTCCCGGCGGCAGTGCACGAAGAGGTGGGGCTCGGGTCCGGCGCCGGGGTGGTCCGGGGTGAACACGGGGCTGCTCCGGGAGAGCACCGTCAGCCCCGCCGCCTCCACCATGCCGACGACGTCCTCCTCGGCGAAGCTTGTCGCACGGACCGGCTGCCCCATGAAGACCACCTCGACGTCCTCCACGTCCGCCGGCACGGTGGCCAGCACCAGATGGCCCCCGGGCCGCAGGGCGGAACTCAGTCGCCCCAGCAGCGCGGTCTGTTCCGTGCGGGTCATCTGGAGCAGTGAGAAGAACACGCACACTCCGTCGAACGCCCCCTCCTCCAGGGGGAGTTCACGGATGTCGGCGCAGCGGAACTCGGCCTCGGGGACCTGACGGGCCGCGAGTTCGACCATGACCGGGGAGATGTCGACACCCAGCACCGAGTGCCCGGCCTCGACGAGCGCGGCCGCGGTGGGGCGCCCGGTGCCGCTGCCCACGTCCAGTGTCCGGGCGGCGGGCGGCAGCCGCTCGATCAGCCACTCCAGCGCGGCCCGGTGCGCGGGGGCATGGGCGAACGCCTTCTCGTAGTCGGCGCCCAGCACGTCGAACAGCTCGGCGGCGGGCGGCCGTCGGTCCTCGCGGCTCATGTCGGTGTCCCTTCCCGTCGGTCCTCGTGACACACGTCGATACACACGTCGATGTACCTGCGCTCGCTGATCCGCATCCTGACATCCGCCGTTCGCGGGCCACAACGCCCGCCCGGTGCGCGTCCCGGCGCGGCGGACAGGGGAGAATGAGCGCCGTACTCAACGGTCGACCCTTGCGGAGGAGCGGGAAATGCAGAACGCGCGAGCGGGGCAGGTCGCCGGGCCCGAGGACCTCATCGACGTGGCCCGCCTGGTGACGGCGTACTACGCGCTGCACCCGGACCCGGCGGAGCCCGGGCAGCGGGTGGCGTTCGGCACCTCGGGGCACCGCGGCTCGTCGCTCACGGCGGCGTTCAACGAGGACCACATCGCCGCCACCAGCCAGGCCATCTGCGAGTACCGCACCGCCCAGGGCACCGACGGCCCCCTCTTCCTCGGCGCCGACACGCACGCCCTGTCCGAGCCCGCGCGGATCACGGCGCTGGAGGTGTTCGCCGCCAACGACGTGACGGTCCTCATCGACCAGGCCGACGGCTACACGCCCACCCCTGCGCTCTCGCACGCGATCCTCACCCACAACCGGGGCCGTACCTCCGCTCTCGCGGACGGCGTGGTGGTCACCCCCTCGCACAACCCGCCCGCCGACGGCGGCTTCAAGTACAACCCGCCGAGCGGCGGCCCGGCCGGTTCCGAGGCGACCTCCTGGATCCAGGACCGCGCCAACGAGATCATCACGGGCGGCCTGAAGGACGTACGACGCATCCCGTACGCCCGTGCGCTGGCCGCCCCCGGCACCGGGCGCCACGACTTCCTCGGTGCCTACGTGTCCGACCTGCCGAGCGTGCTGGACCTGGACGCGATCCGGTCCGCCGGGGTGCGGATCGGCGCCGATCCGCTCGGCGGGGCCTCGGTCGCGTACTGGGGCCGGATCGCCGAACAGCACGGCCTGGACCTGACGGTGGTGAACCCGCTCGCCGACCCCACCTGGCGCTTCATGACCCTGGACTGGGACGGCAAGATCCGTATGGACTGCTCCTCGCCGTACGCCATGGCCTCGCTCATCGAGCAGCGGGACCGGTTCGACATCTCGACCGGCAACGACGCCGACGCCGACCGGCACGGCATCGTCACGCCCGACGGGGGTCTGATGAACCCCAACCACTACCTGGCCGTGGCGATCTCGTACCTCTTCTCGCACCGGGAGCAGTGGCCGACGGGGGCCGGGATCGGCAAGACCCTGGTGTCGTCCAGCATGATCGACCGGGTCGCGGCGGACGTCGGCCGGCCGCTGGTCGAAGTCCCGGTCGGATTCAAGTGGTTCGTGGACGGGCTGTCCGACGGTTCCCTCGGCTTCGGCGGCGAGGAGTCGGCGGGCGCGTCCTTCCTGCGCCGCGACGGCTCGGTGTGGACCACCGACAAGGACGGCATCATTCTGGCGCTGCTGGCCTCGGAGATCACGGCGGTCACGGGCAGGACCCCGTCGCAGCACTACGCCGGGCTCACCGAGCGCTTCGGCGCCCCCGCCTACGCGCGCGTGGACGCCCCGGCCTCCCGCGAGGAGAAGGCGCTCCTCGCCAAGCTGTCCCCGAGTCAGGTCACCGCCGACACCCTCGCCGGCGACCCCGTCACCACGGTCCTCACCGAGGCCCCCGGCAACGGCGCCGCCCTCGGCGGCATCAAGGTCGGCACCGCCAACGCCTGGTTCGCGGCTCGTCCTTCGGGCACGGAGGACGTGTACAAGATCTACGGCGAGTCCTTCCTCGGCCCGGACCACCTGCGTCAGGTGCAGGAGGAGGCCAGGTCGGTCGTGCTGGCGGCGCTGGGCGGCTGACGCGGAGCGGCCTTGCCGTCCCGCGCCGGGAAGGTGGCGCCTCGTCCACCCGTGTGCCACCCTGATGGCCGTGATCATCAGGGTGAGTGAGGCACGCGTACGTCCTGAACGCTTCGACGCGTTCCACGAGATGATCGTCTCCGCCGTCCGCGAGTTCCCCGGCCACTACCCGGGGCTGATGGACCACGAGGTGCTCCTCGCGCCGCCGGACTCGCTGCTGTACGTCAGCCGCTGGCGCAGCGAGGAGGATCTGGCCGGCTACGCCGGCGAGAACTGGCGTGACCAGCCGGTGGTGCTGCCGGGCGAGGAGGAGTACCTCCTCGGGCCGCTCCAGGTACGGCACTTCACCTCGGCACCACTGGGCTGAGCCCGGCGGGGCGCCCGGAACGGGTCGAGCGGCACGGTGCTTCCCGGCAGGTGAGACGGCCAGGCCTTCTCGGACGGGGTGCCCCATCCCGCCATGGACGTACAACAAGAGCGCTCCATCACCCCGGTCTGGAGGAGAGACCCCCGGCCTCTTCGAGTACGGCGAACGGCTCGGCGGCGGTGTTCCTCGCGGCGGCCGGCCGGCGCACCGAGCGGATCGAGCTCGGCACCGCGGTCATCCCGATCGGCTTCAGCACCGGGATGCCGCACGCGCACCTGCTCGGCGACGTGCTGCGCTGCGACCACCTCTGCGGCCCGGACACGGTTATCCACTCCCCCGGCAACGTCCAGCGCCCGCGTCTCCAGCCGCACAACCCCGGCCTGGCGCAACGGATCTGGTACGGCGCCGACGCCGCCACCCGGGCCCGTCACCGCGCCTGTGCGGCGAGCCGCCACGAACGGACCCTCGCACCCTGGGGCCCCGGACGCACCCTGTTCGCCCCGGACGTCGTGGGAGGCGCTGCGATGAGCGGCTTGCCCTGACAACACCAAGACAACGCCGAGACAACACATTTCGCCTGTACGCGCCGATTTCCGTGATCACCCGACGCTACGATTTGGCGATGTATTTGCTGCATCGAGGGACAGAGATAGCCTCTGTCACCCCCCACAAGCGCAGACGTGTCCCCTTCGGCCGTCTGCTCACCCTGGTCGCGACCCTCACGGCCGCCGCCCTGCTGATCAGTGGCATCAACCCACCGCCGGCGCGCGCCGCGACAGCTGCCGAGGACCGGTCCATCAGCTATGACTTCGAGGACCCGGCACTGGCCGAGCCCTTCCGCGAGAAGCTCGCCGCGATCGACGACTCGGGCAAGCAGCTCAACGAGGTGGTGCAGGAACAGACCAAGGGCCAGCTGCACGACGTCATGCCCGATCTGAGCGGCGTCGACTTCGACCACACCTGGTCGGTCGAGGGCACTGTCGTGACCATCACCATCACGGCCCCCGAGGTCGAGGTGGATGTGAACTGGTATCAGGCCGCCGCCATCGTCACGCTCGCCTTCGTGGTCGGTGGCGCCGCGACCCTCCTCTGCGAGGCGGCGGCCATGCCGCCCCCACTGTGCGCCGGCGTCGGAGGGTTCCTGGGCGAGTTCACGAACAGCGCGGTCACCCAGCTCGCCGACGGCAAGGGGGGTGACGCCACCGAATGGGGCGTCACCATGGCGAAGTCCGTCGCCTACGGCCTGCTCGGCGCCTTCGCCGGCTGGCTGGCGCCGCAGCAGGCCAGCGAGTTCTTCCAGAAGGCCACGGACAAGCTCGTGCTGACCTTCCGGAAGATTCAGGCCTGGTTCGGCGGCGGTACCTCCAGCGGCGACTGGCTGGCTCAAGCCATGACCTCCTTGATGAACAACCTGCCGCGCTACATGAACTCCGGCTCCGCGGCCACCGGCACCTGCCGTGAACCGGCCGGTGACGGCTCGGCGAGCGAGTGGACCTCGCTCGGCCAGATCGTGGACAGCGCGGACAGCGCCCAGACCCGGTTCACGGATCTCGACGCCGACGGTGACGGCGACCGCGTCGTCAGCGAGAACGGCAAGCTCTACACCTGGATGAACGCCGGTTGCGGCACCGAGGGTGAGCGGGTCTGGCTGCCCGAGGGCGACACCGCTCCGGCCACCGCCACCGCGACGCCCAAGGACGCGTACTTCGGCGACCTCGACCGCGACGGCCGCGACGACCTGATCAACTTCCTCAGCGCCACCGAGTCCGGCACCGGCTTCGCCGCCATGCGCGTCTGGCGCAACGAGTCCACCGGCACCGACATCAAGTGGGCCGCCCCGGTCATCGTCGCGAACGACCTGGGCGTCGGGACACCGCAGTTCGCCGACCTCGACGGCGACAAGGACGACGACCTCCTCCTCGTGGACCGGAACAACTTCGTCACCGCCTGGGAGAACAAGGCGACCGGAATGCCGAGCCCCGGCGACTGGGACGAGCTTGAGCGCTTCACGCACCCGGCCGAGGGCCCGGTCGGACAGCTCTACTTCACCGACATCACCGGCGACGGCCGCGCCGACACGGTCGTCGTCCAGTACATGACCGGTGACGTGCTCGCGTGGCAGAACACCGGCGACGGCACCTGGGGCGCCACGTCCTCGGTCTCGACCCAGCTCGTCCGTACGGCCGCGGCCGCCGAGGCCGCCGACGCCTCGGGCTGGAAGTCGCTCGGCACTGTCCGCTCCGGCGGCGCCTTCGCCGGCTCCATCGGCGCCTTCTCCGACCTCGACGTCGACCGGGTCTCGGACTTCCTGCTGTTCAACAGCACCAGCAAGGGCGTCGACGCCTGGCGGCTGCCCGGCGACAGCGCCGTCGAGGACCTCAAGTGGAACGAGTCGGGCGCCGAGGCCGGTGTACCCGGTGAGCGGGTGGCGTACTTCACCTCCTGGTCGATCTACGCCAACCAGTACTACCTGAAGACCCTGGACCAGAACGGCACTGCCGCCAAGCTGACCAAGCTCAACTACGCCTTCCAGAACATCGATCCGATCAACCTGACCTGCATGGCGGCGAACAAGTCCGGTTCGAGCGACGAGAGCGACCCGACCGGCAACGACGGCGCGAGCGACGCCTGGGCCGACTACCAGAAGGGCTTCACCGCCGCGGAGAGCGTCGACGGTGTCGCCGACCAGTGGGGCCAGTCACTGAAGGGCAACTTCAACCAGATCAAGAAGCTCAAGGCGAAGCACCCGAACCTCAAGGTGCTGGTCACGCTCGGTGGTTGGACGTTCTCGAAGTACTTCTCGGACGCCGCCGCGACCGACGCCTCCCGCAAGAAGTTCGTCAAGTCCTGTGTCGACATGTTCATCAAGGGCAACCTGCCGAAGATCGGTGACGACCCGGCCGGTGGCGACGGCGCCGCTGCGGGCGTGTTCGACGGCATCGACATCGACTGGGAGTTCCCGGGCAGCCCCGACGGCCACACCGGCAACCACTACAGTGCGCAGGACGCGGCCAACTTCACCGCGCTGCTCGCCGAGTTCCGCGCGCAGCTGGGCTCCGGCAAGCTGCTGACCGCCGCGCTGCCGGCCGGCCCGAAGAAGATCAGCCACATCGAGATCGGGAAGATCGCGTCGTACCTGGATCTCGGCAACATCATGACCTACGACATGCACGGCGCCTGGGAGGGCACCGGACCGACCAACTTCAACGCCCCGCTGTACCGTTCCGCGGCGGACCCGGCCGACGGGACCGGCATGACCGCGGACGACGCCATCACCACGTACATCGGCAAGGGCTTCCCGGCGAACAAGATCACCCTCGGCGTGCCCTTCTACGCCCGCGGGTGGACCGGGGTGGCGAGCGGCGGCAAGAACGGCCTCTACCAGCCGGCGACCGGCGCCCCGGCGGCGTACCCGTACTCGCAGGCCCCGGGTGTCGCCTTCTACAAGGAGCTCAAGACGGCGAACAAGCTGACCGACCAGACGATCTTCTGGGACAGCCGGACGCAGACCACCTGGATGTACGACGGCAGCACGTTCTTCGGCGTCGAGACGCCCAAGTCGATGACGGCCAAGCGGCAGTACATCAAGAACAAGGGTCTGGCCGGAGTGATGATCTATTCCCTGGAGGGAGACGACGCGGACGCCACTCTGCTCAAGGCGTCGACCGGTCTGAAGTGATCCGGTGTGGGTGCTCCCGCAGCCGGTGTTCTACAGCTGCGGGAGCACCTCGCCGGCGATGAGTTCCAGGTGGTCGAGGTCCTGGAAGTCGATCAGCCGCAGATGGACACGGCTGGCTCCGACCGCGGCGAACTCGCCGAGCCGCTCCACCAGCCGGGCCGGGGATCCGATCACCGGGTCCTCCGGCGGCAGCGCGCTTTTGACGTGCAGCGGGGCGGCCCGCCTCCGCACCTCCGCGTCCGTACGGCCGATGGCCGCCACGACACCGGCCGAGAGCACCAGGGGCGGCCGGCCGGCGACGGCCCGCCCGGTCCGGTCGCACGCCTCGGCCACCCGCCGGTACGCCCGGGCGGTCTCCGCGACCGACTTGAACGGCATGTTGAACTCGTCCGCGTAGCGGGCTGCCAGCTCCGGGGTGCGCTTGGGGCCGCGCCCTCCGACGATGATCGGCGGCGCCGGGCTCTGCACGGGCTTCGGGAGGGCGGGCGCGTCGACGAGCCGGTAGTGGTCGCCCCGGTGACTGAAGCGCTCGCCGACCGGTGTCCGCCACAGGCCGGTGATCACCGCCAGCTGCTCCTCCAGCCGGTCGAAGCGCTCCGCGACGGGCGGGAACGGAATGCCGTACGAGGTGTGCTCCCGTGCGTACCAGCCGGCGCCGAGGCCCAGTTCGACCCGGCCTCCGCTCATCCGGTCGACCTGCGCCACCGTCACGGCGAGCGGTCCCGGCAGCCGGAAGGTGGTCGAGGTGACCAAGGTGCCCAGCCGGATCCGGGAGGTCTCCCGGGCGAGCGCGCCGAGTGTCACCCAGGCGTCGGTGGGTCCCGGCAGGCCGGGATCGGCGCCCATCGCCTGATAGTGATCGGCCCGGAAGAAGCCCTCGAACCCGCAGTCCTCGACGTGTTGCGCGAAGCGCCGCTGGTCCTCGTAGTCGGCGCCGCGGTGGGGCTCGGTGAAGATGCAGATCCGCAGGCTCATCGCCCCTCCGTCTCGGCCGCCGGGGACATGTCCCGTTCCATCAGCAGCTCGTGCAGGTCGGCGCTGCAGCGGGCCGCTTCGTCCAGGTGCTCGGTGCGGCCCAGCGTCCTCGGCCGGGGTATGGCGATGTCGACGATCCCGCGGATCCGGCCCGGGCGCGGGGTGAGGACCACCACCCGGTCGGCGAGCAGCACGGCCTCGTCCGTCGAGTGGGTGACGAAGACGACGGTGGACGCGTTCGCGAGATGGATGCGCTGCAGCTCCACCGCGAGGTCCGCGCGGGTCAGCGCGTCGAGTGCGGAGAAGGGCTCGTCCATGAGCAGCACCCGCGGCTCGCCCATCAGCGACCGGCACAGCGCGACCCGCTGCTGCATGCCGCCGGAGAGCTCGTGCGGCCGGTGCCTCTCGAAACCGCTCAGCCCGGCCGTCCCCAGCAGCCGGTACGCCCGTTCGCGATGCTGCGCCCTGTTCCAGCCGAAGATCTCCACGGGCAGCAGGACGTTGTCCAGGACGGACCGCCAGGGCAGCAGCGCCGGCCGCTGGAACAGCATGGCGACATCCCGCCGGGCTCCGGTGACCTGCTCGCCGCCGATGGTGATCACGCCCTCGGTGACCGGCAGCAGTCCGGCGATCAGCCTGAGCAGTGTGGACTTGCCGCACCCGGACCGGCCCACGACCGCCACGAACTCGCCCTCGGCGATGTGCAGGCCGATGTCCTGGAGCGCCGTCGTCGCACCGGACCGGCCGGTGAAGCTCTTGGACACACCGGTGAGTCTGATCATCCGGCGGTCTCCCCCATCCACGGGCCATCGCTGCCGGCCGGGTCCTGACGCCCGGTCAGGCTACCCGCGGCAGGCCGGTCGACGGTACCCGTCGTCGGCTCGGCGCATGCCCCCTTGCCCTGCATCTGGCCCACAACTGCTCATCGCTCGTAGGCTGTTGACCGCACCAAGTGTCATGCCCTCGGCGGTTCCGTCACACCGTTCCGAAAGGACAACACCGTGCGCATGATCAGGTTCGCCCGTACGGTCGCCGCGGTATCCCTGGCCACAGCGCTGGCGCTGGCGGCGGGGTGCGGAGACTCGGATTCCGACACGGACACCGGTACCGATGGCGGGGCCCTGAAGAAGGTGACCTATCTGACCTCCTTCGGCAACTTCGGCCGGGACGCGTACGCCTGGGTCGCCAAGGACAAGGGGTACTTCGAAGAGGCCGGCTTCGATGTGACGATCAGGCCGGGCCAGGGCACCGGCGGGGTGATCCCGGCCGTCGTGAGCGGACAGGCGCAGTTCGGCCCCATCGACCTGACGGGCGGTCTGCTCAACATGGGCAACGGTCAGGCGAAGGACTTCGTCGCGGTGGCCGCCATCCAGCAGCACACCATGGCCGCGATCGCCACCACCGAGGGCAACGGCATCGCGAAACCGAAGGACCTGGAGGGCAAACGGCTCGCCGACACGCCCGGCTCCGTCGTGCGCAACCTCTTCCCGACGTACGCCCGGCTGGCCGGCGTGGACGCCGCCAAGGTGACCTGGGTCAACGGCGAGGCACAGACCCTGATGGGCACGCTTGCCGGCGGATCGGTGGACGGCATCGGCCAGTTCGTGGTGGGCAAGCCGACCGTCGAGGCGGTGACGAAGAAGAAGGCCGTGCTGCTGCCGTACAGCGATGTGATACCCGACCTGTACGGGAACGTACTGATCACGTCGAGGAAGACCGCCGAGCAGGATCCGGAGGGGGTGCGGCGGTTCACCGGGGCACTGCTCAAAGGCCTGGAGTACAGCCTCGCCCACACCGAGGAAGCCTCCTCGATCCTGAAACGGCACGTGGACACCACCAATCCGGCCGCCGCGGCAGCCGAGTTGGAGTTGATGGCCGCGTACGTCACGCCGAAGGACGGTTCCGGCGCGGCGATCGGGACGGTGGACTCCGGCCGGGTGGCGAAGAGCATCGGGATCCTGGAGGACGCGGGCACGTTGCCGAAGGGAATGACTCCTGAGCAGATCATCGACTTCGACCTGGTACCGAAGGGCTGAGCGCGCCGCGCCGGTGAAGGGCCGTGCCAGGAGTGCGAGGGGCTTCGGCATCGTCCTGTCGCCCGTCGCCGGGCTGCTGGTCGCGCTCGGCGTGTGGTGGCTGCTGACCTCGGCGCTGAAGGTGATCCACCCGGCGGTACTGCCACCGCCGGGCGCGGTGTTCTCGGCCTTCACCGCGGCCCCGGGCCGGTTCCTGGAACACACCGGCGACACCACGGTGGAGACGGTCGTCGGCTTCGTCCTGTCCACCGTCTGCGGAGTCGCGATCGGACTGTCGCTGGCCGCCTCGCGGGTACTGGAGCGCATGTTCACGCCACTGCTGGTCGCCGTGAACGCGGTGCCGAAGATCGCGCTCGGACCTCTGCTGGTGGGGGCGCTCGGCTGGGGTCAGAAGCCGGTCCTCACCATGGTCTTCCTGCTCTGCTTCTTCCCGATCGTGCTCTCCACGGCGACCGGCCTCACCTCGACCCCGTCGGACCTGGCCGAGCTGGCACGCTCGCTCGATGCCTCCCGCTGGCAGGCATTCCGCAAGATACGGCTGCCCGCCGCCCTGCCGCAGATCTTCGTCGGCTTGAAGGTCGCCATGCCGCTCGCCGCGATCGGTGCGGTCATCGGCGAGTTCCAGGCCGGTGAGGCCGGCTTGGGCTACCTGATCGTGCAGGCCGGCGGCGTGGGCGACACCGCCACCGCCTGGGCCGCAATCATCCTGATCGGCCTGATGAGCATCCTCCTCTACTTCGCCCTGGTGCTGCTGGAACGCTGGGCACTCCCCTGGGTCAGGGACACCACCGAACACGGCTGACGTCTGAAGCCCCGCTCAGTGCGGGTGCCGCCGGGCGTTGTGCTCAGCGGCGGACCAGCAGAGCGTGCGTGACGGTCGGCGAGCCGACCAGTTCGGACACCCGGTAGCCGTCGATCCCCTCACCCAGGTTCTCGAACAGCCGCTCCCCGCGTCCGATGAGCATCGGCGCGATCACCAGGTGGAGCTCGTCGATCAGCCCGGCGCGCAGATACTGCTGGATGACCGCCGCGCCGCCGCCGATCCGGACGTCCTTGCCGTCCGCGGCGTCGAAGGCACGCTGCAGCACCGTCTCCGGCGGCTCGTCGGTGAAGTGGAAGACCGTGCCGCCGGCCATCTCCAGCGTGGGGCGCAGATGGTGGGTGTGCACGAAGACGTCGTGGTGGTAGGGCGGGTTGTCGCCCCACCAGCCCTTCCAGGACTCGTCCTCCCACGGACCGCGCTGCGGCCCGAACATGTTCCGCCCCATGATCGTCGCGCCGACGTTCCGATCGGCGCGGTCGAAGTAGTCGACGTCGATCCCGGACTTGCCGGCGGCGGAGTCCTCCGACGCGGAGACGAACCAGCTGTGCAGCTCGTCGCCCCAGCCGACGCCGTCGCCGAAGGGCGCGTCCAGTCGCTGGTTCGGACCGGCCAGGAAGCCGTCGAGGGAGATCGTCACGTTGTGAACCCGGACCTTGGGCATGGCCTTCACCTCTCGTGTTGGTGGCCTTCTCTCACCTCTGCGTCGAACTGAGCGTGCCTGGATCGACATCTCCGCGCACCTTTTTTCGACGGACCCGTACCAGCGGCTGGTGGGAATCAGCGGCTGATGTCGTCCAGCTCGGTCAGGTCCTCATCCGAGAGGGAGAGTCCCGCGCCGGCGATGTTCTCGCGCAGGTGCGCCGTCGATGACGTGCCGGGGATGAGCAGGATGTTCGGGGAACGCTGCAGCAGCCAGGCCAGGGCGACCGACATCGGTGTCGCCTCCAGTCGCGCGGCGACCGCCGAGAGAGCCGAGGACTGCAGCGGGGTGAAGCCCCCGAGGGGGAAGAAGGGCACGTACGCGACGCCGTCGGTGGCGAGCCGGTCGATGAGCTTGTCGTCGTGGCGGTGGGCGAGGTTGTACATGTTCTGCACACACACGATCGGCGCGATGCCCTGTGCCTCGGCGACCTGCTCCTCGGTGGCGTTGCTGACCCCGAGGTGGCGGATCAGGCCCTGCGTCCGAAGTTCGACGAGTGTCTCGAAGGCCTCGGCGAGCGAGCCGGGCTGGGGACCTTCGGCGTTGCCGAGTCGGAGGTTGACCAGGTCGAGTACGTCGAGCCGGAGAGAGGTGAGGTTGTCGTGGACCTGGCGGCGCAGATCTTCGGGTCGCCGGGCCGTGGGCCAGCCACCCTGTTCGTCGCGGGTCGCACCCACCTTGGTCACGATGTGCAGCGACTCGGGATAAGGGTGCAGCGCCTCGCGGATCAACTCATTGGTGACGCGCGGCCCGTAGGCGTCGCTGGTGTCGATGTGGGTGACACCGAGGCCGACCGCTTCCCGCAGAACGGCCAGGGCGTCCTCCCGATCGGCGGGCGGCCCCATGACCCACGGTCCGGCCAGTTGCATGGCACCGTAGCCGAACCGGGTGACGGTCAGGTCACCCAGAGTCCAGGTGCCGCCGGGAAGAGAGGGGGCGGGTGTGCTCATCCTGCTGCCTTTCGTCGTGCACTTGGGGGGTGGCGTCTGCTGCCTCCCTGCATCAGCATTGGAGAGAAACTTCCTGTCGGGAAGTAGGCACTTGGGAGTGCGTAACCCACCCATCCGTGAGAGGTGCGATCAGTGGCGACGATGAAGGCGGCCGAGAAGAGGGCTCAGGCCAAGGTGGAGTACAACGCGTTCCTGGCAGGGTGCCCCAGCCGGCAGCTGATCGACCGGATCTCGGACAAGTGGGTCGTCCTGATCCTGTGTGCGCTGGGCGGCGACAGCGGCCCTGGCCGGCCCGGTGCAGCAGACGCGGACGCTCCGCAGGCGATGCGCTACTCCGAGATCGCTCGTCTTCTGGCCGGGGTCAGCCAGAAGATGCTGACCCAGACGCTACGGTCGCTGGAGCGCGACGGTCTGCTCACGCGGACCGTGACGCCGACCGTCCCTGTCACCGTCACCTACGAGCTGACCGACCTCGGTCTCTCGCTCCACCAGATGACGCGCGGGATCAGAGCGTGGGCGCAGACGCACATGGACGAGGTCTTCGCACACCGCGAGGACTACGACTCCGGCACCCTCTGACGGCTCACATCCAGCCGTCCGACACGTCCCGGACGCGGGCGAAACCACAGCTCTCGCGTGCCCGACGTAGAGGCCGCGCTCACACTCCACGGCCGAACTATGTTGTCCCACCACATGTGCGCCTGACCTGTGGATTTCTACGGTGTGCCACACGTACCCGTCCCCACCGCACACGAGGAAGTGGCGCTCATGGCCTCCGCAGCACCCGCTCCACCGACGCCGAACAACCTGAAGCGCATCGTCGCCGCCAGTCTCATCGGCACGACCATCGAGTGGTACGACTTCTTCCTGTACGGATCCGCCGCCGCCCTCGTCTTCAACAAGCTGTTCTTCCCGGACTCCGACCCGCTCGTCGGCACCCTGCTCTCGTTCCTGACGTACGCCGTCGGATTCGCCGCCCGGCCCATCGGCGCCCTCGTCTTCGGGCACTACGGCGACCGGCTGGGCCGCAAGAAGCTGCTGGTGCTGAGCCTGCTGCTGATGGGCGGGGCGACCTTCGCCATCGGGCTGCTGCCCACACACGCGACGATCGGCTCGGCCGCTCCCGTGCTGCTGACCGTGCTGCGTCTGGTCCAGGGCTTCGCGCTGGGCGGTGAATGGGGCGGGGCCGTGCTGCTGGTGTCCGAGCACGGGGACGCCCGGCGCCGCGGGTTCTGGGCGTCGTGGCCGCAGACCGGCGCACCGGCCGGACAGCTGCTGGCCACCGGTGTGCTGTCCCTGCTCACGGCCGTACTCTCCGACAGCGCCTTCACCAGCTGGGGCTGGCGGATCCCGTTCCTGCTCTCCGGTGTGCTCGTGATCGTCGGTCTGTGGATTCGTCTCTCTGTCGATGAATCGCCGGTCTTCAAGCAGGCACTGGCCCACGCCGAGGCGCGCAAGGCCACCCAGCGGGATGCCGCCGAGAAGCTCCCGATCGTGTCCGTACTGCGCCATCACTGGCGGGACGTGCTGGTCGCGATGGGCGCGCGGATGGCCGAGAACATCAGCTACTACGTCATCACCGCCTTCATCCTCGTCTACGCCGTCAGCGAGGCCGGTGTCTCCAAGCAGACCGCCCTCAACGCCGTACTGATCGCCTCGGCCGTCCACTTCGCGGTGATCCCGCTGTGGGGCGCCCTCTCCGACCGGATCGGCCGGCGGCCCGTGTATCTGCTGGGCGCCGCCGGCATCGGCCTGTGGATGTTCCCGTTCTTCTCCCTCATCGACACCGGCGGCTTCGGCAACCTGATCCTCGCCGTGACCGTGGGTCTGGTGCTGCACGGGGCGATGTACGCACCCCAGGCCGCCTTCTTCTCCGAGATGTTCGCGACCCGGATGCGCTACTCCGGCGCCTCCATCGGCGCCCAGTTCGCCTCGGTCGCCGCCGGCGCACCCGCCCCGCTGATCGCCACCGCGCTGCTGAACGACTACGGCAGCTCCACCCCGATCGCCCTCTACGTGATCGCCGCGGCCGTCCTCACCCTCATCGCGGTGGGCGTGGCCAAGGAGACCCGCAACCGGGACCTCGCCGACGTCCGCTCCGCCACCGCCCCGGAGCCCGCCCGGACCGCCACCGCGGACGCCCACACGGTCTGATCCCCTCGAGCCGGCCCCCGTACGCCCGTGCGTGCGGGGGTCAGTGCTGTCTCCCCGCGGACAACCGCTGCAGACGCAGGGCGAGTTGGATCTCCAGAGCACGTGCGGGGCTCTGCCAGTCGTCCCCCAGCAGGCGGCCCACGCGCTCCAGCCGCTGCGCGACCGTGTTCACATGGACATGCAGTTCGTCCTTCGTGCGGGCCGGGCTCATACCGCAGGCGAAGTACGCGTCCAGAGTGCGCAGGAGGTCCGTCCCGCGACGTTCGTCGTACGTCACGACCTGACCGATCGTGCGGTCGACGAAGCCCGCGATGTCCCGGTCACCGGCCAGCAGCAGACCGAGGAATCCGAAGTCCTCCGCGGCGGCGCCATCGCCGGAGCGGCCGAGGAGCCGCAGCGCGTCGAGGCAACGCCGGCCCTCCTCGTAGGCGGCGACCACGCTCTCCGGCCGGGTCGCCGGCTCCTCGACCGGCCCGGACGCGCCGACGGTGACCGCCTCGTGGACGGCCGTGCCGAGGTGACGGGCGGTGCGGCGGGCCAGGGCGGTCGCGCTGTCGCCCGGCTTCAGCGGCAGCAGCAGGACGGTGCCGCCGTCGCGGGCGGCGGCCAGGCCGTGCCGGGTGGCGGCGAGGTGGGAGGCCGCGGACCACAGGCGTCTGCGGGCGTCCGCCTCCTGCTCGGCGTCGGCCGCGGTGCCGTCGAGGCGGGCGGCGAGGACGACATGGGCGGCGTCGAGGTCGGCGTACAGACGAGTGGCGCGTTCGCGCAGCAGGCGCGGGTCGCGGTCGCGGGCGTCCAGCAGGTCGTCCAGCAGTTCGCCGCGGACGCGCTGTTCGGCCTCGGCCGCCGAGCGCCTGGCGAGCAGCAGCAGCGAGGTGACCATGGCCGCGCGCTCCAGGGTGCGCTGGTCGACGGGGTCGAGCCCTGGGTGGCCGTGCAGCACGAGCGCGCCGAGGACCTCGCCGCCGGCGGCGACGGCCGCGACCCAGTCGTCGCCGTGCCGCACCGCGTGTCCTTCGGCCCGTGAGGCCTCCAGTGCCTCGGGCGGTGTGGCGACGGCCTCGGTGAACTCGACCTTGCCGTCGAGGACTTCGGCGACGGCGGCCGCCACGTCGTGCACCCCGCCGCCGCGCAGCACCAGCTCGGCCAGCCGGTCGTGGACGTCGGAGGCGCGCTCGATGACCCCGCTGCGGTCCCGGATGATCTCGTTGGCGCGCTCCAGGTCGGCGAGGGCCGAGCGGGTCTCGGTGAGCAGGTTCGCGGTGTCGATGGCGGCCGCGGCCAGCGCGGCGAAGGAGCCCAGCAGGGCGATCTGCTCGCGCTCGAAGACCCGGGCCCGCCGGTCGGCGGCGAACAGCACCCCGATCACGTGATGCCCGAGCATCAGGGGCACACCGAGGATGGCGACCAGGCCCTCGTCCCGTACGCCGTTGTCGATGGTGCGGGTGTGCTGGAAGCGGTCGTCCTGGAAGTAGTCGTCGGTGACGTAGGGGCGGGCCGTCTGCGCGACGAGGCCGCCGAGCCCCTCCCCCATCCCGAGCCGCAGCTGCTGGAAGCGGGCGGCGACCGAGCCCTCGGTCACCCGCATGTAGGTGTCGCCGCGGACCGGGTCGTTCAGGCTGAGGTAGGCGACGTCCGTGCCGAGCAGCGAACGGGCGCGCTGCACGATCGCCTGGAGCACGGCGTCCAGGTCCCGCAGCCCCGCGAGGTCGTGCGCGGTCTCGAAGAGCGCGGAGAGCTCGGCCTCGCGGCGACGCCTTCCCTCCAGCTCCGAGCGCACGCGCAGCGCGACCAGCTTGGCCTGTTCGAGCGCGGCGATCCGCTCGGCCGACCGTCCCTCGGCGCGGGCGACCAGCACCGGCTGCTCGTAGGCGTCGGCGGACGCGCCCCTGGCCAGCAGCTCGAGGAACGGTGCCTCGGCGCTGCCGGCGGGGCGCTCGGCGGACTGCACGTGATCGCGGGACATGCTCACAGGATTCCTCATCGCACGGTCGGCTCGTCAGCCCTGTGGACAACCCCGCCGAGGGCACGGCCTTGTGGGAGACCCGGCGCGCCCCACGGCTCAGTGCGCCGTCCAGCCCCCGTCCATCACCAGGGACGTGCCGGTCACGAAGGACGCCTGCGGGCTGCACAGGTACGCCACGGCCTCCGCGACCTCCTCGGGCTCGATGAGCCGCTTGACCGCGCTGTCCTGGAGCAGCACCTCGGTGAGGACGCGTTCCTCGGGGATGCCGTGCGCCCGGGCCTGATCGGCGAGCTGCTTCTCGACCAGGGGGGTGCGCACATAGGCGGGGTTCACACAGTTCGAGGTGACGCCATGGGGTGCGCCCTCCAGGGCGGCGGTCTTGGAGAGTCCCTCCAAGCCGTGCTTGGCCGCCACGTACGCCGACTTGAACGCCGAGGCCCGCAGACCGTGGACCGAGGACACATTGACGATCCGGCCCCACCCCTGCCCGTACATATGGGGCAGGGCGCCCCGGAGGAGCCGGAACGGTGCCTCCAGCATCACGGTGAGCACCGTGTGGAAGACCTCGGGCGGGAACTCCTCGATGGGGCGCACCAGCTGGAGCCCGGCGTTGTTGACGAGGACATCGGTGCCGGCGGCGGCGAGTTCGGCGGCGTCCAGGTCGGTCAGGTCGAGGACGTGCGGCTCCACGGCGCCCGCGAGACCCCGGGCCCCGTCGGCGAGCTCCTCCAGGCCCCGTGCGTCCCGGTCGACCGCTCTGACCTTCGCCCCGGCGGCCGCGAGCCGCAGCGCGCAGGCGCGGCCGATGCCACTGGCGGCGCCGGTGACGAGAGCGGTGCGGCCGCCGAGGTCGAGCGAGGACAGGGGTGAGGAGGCGCGGTCCTGAAGGGCGCTGGGCGGGGTCATGGTTCGACCCTAGGCAGCACCCCTGGCTCGCCCCATGTGGTCAACGCCCATACTTCATTCGAAACTCATGGGCTCGAACCATGTGGGTTCATCGGACAGTGCTTGTTTGATCCGGAACAGTTGGCGTTCCCCCATGGACGGCAGCGCGTCCACCTCGAACCACCCCACCTGCAGCGACTCGTCGTCGTTCACGCGCGCCTCGCCGCCGACGGCCCGGCAGCGGAAGGTGATGTCCATGAACTGGCACCTGTCGCCGTTGGGGTAGGTGACCTCCGAGCCGCTCCGGACCAGGACGACCCGCTCGACGACGCAGTCCACGCCCGTCTCCTCTTGCACCTCGCGCACGGCCGCGGCCGCGGGCTGCTCCCCGGGTTCCGGGATGCCGGAGATCACCGTCCACTTGTGGTTGTCCGCGCGCTGCCCCAGCAGGACCCGCCCCGCGTCGTCGAAGACGACGGCGCTGACGCCGGGCAGCCACAGCAGCTGGTGCCCGGCGGAGGCCCGGATCTCACGGATGAAGTCAGGAGTAGGCATACTCCTGACCCTAACTGGCCGTTCCCGCCCGCCTGTTGCGCAGGCCGGATCCGATCGCCCAGCCGAGGCCGCCCGCGGCGACCAGTACCAGGAGCATCTCCGGCAGGATGCCCAGCTTCGTGGCGGGCGTCTGCGAGGAGCGCAGCGGCACCTTCTGGACGAGGTTGTCGGCGACGAACATGCCGGTCTTCTGGGTGATCCGTCCGTCCGGCATGATGATCGCGCTGACGCCGCTGGTCACCGGCACGGTCACGGTCCGGCTGTGCTCGACGGCGCGGACCCGGGACATGGCGAGCTGCTGGTAGGTCATCTCGCTGCGGTCGAAGGTCGCGTTGTTGCTGGGTACGGAGATCAGCTGGGCGCCGTCGGTGACCTCGGAGCGCACGGCCCAGTCGAAGGCCGCCTCGTAGCAGGTGACCAGGCCGACCTTGGCACCGGCCATGGTGAACACGCCCGGTTCGGTGCCGCGGCTGAAGTCCTGGCGGACCATGGACGTCCACTCGCCGTTGATCGCCCCGATGAGCGAGCGCAGCGGGAGGTACTCGCCGAACGGCTGGATCTGCCGCTTGTCGTAGGTGTCCGTCGGGCCCTTCACCGGGTCCCACAGGATCTGCTCGTTGTAGAGCTTGCCGTCCCGCTCGACGACTCCGCCGACCGAGATCGGCACACCGATCGCCCTGGCCGCCGTGTCGATGACGTCACGCGCGTCCTCGTTGGCGAAGGGGTCGATGTCGGAGGAGTTCTCGGGCCACAGCACGAAGTCGGGCCTGGGCTTCTCGCCGGCCTTGACCTGGGCGGCCAGCTTCTCGGTCTCGCGCGCGTGGTAGTCGAGGACGGCCCGGCGCTGGGCGTTGAAATCGAGTCCCGCGCGGGGCACGTTGCCCTGGATGACCGCGACGGTCGCGGTGCCGTCCTCGGCCTTGTCGCTCACCAACGGGCGGGCGGCGACGGCGCCGATCACGGGGGCGGTCAGGCTCAGCAGGGCGACGGCGGCCGCGGACCGCCGTATCTCCTGGCCTCGACGCTTCTCCACGGCCAGACGGACGACGTCGTACAGCCCGAAGCCGCACAGGACGACCGCGAAGCCGAGGACCGGGGTTCCGCCCACCGCGGCGAGCGGCAGGAAGACACCGTCGGCCTGGCCGAAGGCGATCTTGCCCCAGGGGAAGCCGTTGAACGGCACGCGCGCGCGTGCGGCCTCCCCTGCGATCCACAGGGCGGCCGACCACAGCGGGGCGCCGGGCAGCTTCGACACCGTGGCGATGCCCGCGCCGACCAGTGCGACGAAGACCGCCTCGATCACCACGAGGGCCAGCCAGGGGCCGGGGCCGACCTCCACGCCGGTCCACACCAGCAGCGGCAGCAGGAAGCCGAGGCCGAAGAGGTAGCCGAGGCCCAGGCCCGCCTTCCAGCTGCGGCCGCGCAGCACCCAGCCGAAGACGGCGAACGCCGGCAGGGCGAGCCACCACAGGGTGCGGGGCGGGAAGCTGACGTAGAGCAGCACTCCGGAGAGCGCGGCGGCGAGAGCCGGGACGAAGCGCTTGAGGCGGGCCGCGCGGGAGGCGGGCGCTGCCGGCTGCTGCTGGTCCGACTCGTCCACGGATGTTGCGGTGACGGTCACTCCGGGAGTGTACGGCCGGTGACCTCGGCGCCGACAGCGCGGTCGGATCGGTGGCACGGGACGCCCGCGCCCGCTCCTGACGCACCCGTCCTGCGCAACGCGTCCACAAAACGCCCATCACCCGTTACCGTGACGCCGGAGCCTTTGTCGTACCGCCGGTCAGGCGGCTGTACGACCTGGGTCCGGCACAGGTCGCGGGGGCGACCGGTTCGGGGGGTCGGGTGGGGTCAACGGGGATGACGTCTGCGGCCGGTCCGGCGGAAGAGGGCGACAGACGAAACGTTTCGGACGCGACGGGTGTCGTGGTGCTCGGGGCCTGCGCCGGCTGGTCCCTGATCACGGCTGCCGTGCACGACGGCCGCCCCGAGGGCGTGCTGCTGGCCGTCCTCGCCGTGGCCGCCGGCTATGCGGCCGGACGGATCTGCGGAGCGATCCTGCCGGTCGCGGGGCTGGGCGCGGCGGCGCTCACCGGGGTCGCTCTCGCCGCGGCCGCCCCGCATCTCTCCGCCGGTCCCGAGGTCGTCGCACCGCTCGGCCACGCCGGCGCCACGGCCGCCGTCCTGGTGCTGGCCACGGGCGCCGCGTGCTGTGCCGCCTGGGCCGTACGGGCGCCTGCGCTGCGGCTGGGCCTACGGGTCCTGGCCGTCGGGATCATGGTGACCGCCGCGGTCCTGGGGTCGGTCGGCGGCTCCGCCGCCTGTGCCGCGGTGCTGCTGAGCTCGCTCGCCGCCGGCCGGATGCGTCATCACCGGGCCGCGGGCTTCGCCGGACTGTTCCTGGCGTCGACCGCCGTGACCGGGCTGGTCTGGGCGGTCGCCGGCCGGGCGGTGCCGGAGGGGCTCGCCGTGTCGCTGGAGGGGCAGCTGACCCGGCAGCGGATCGAGCTGTGGCACGACGCGCTGCACCTGGCGCACCGGGACGCCGCCCTCGGCGTGGGTCCCGGACGCTTCGGCGAGCTCAGCACCACGGCGGCCCAGACCCTGCAGTCGGACGGCAAACCGCACTCGGCGCCGCTCCAGCAGGCCGCCGAACAGGGCGTTGTCGGTGTGGTGCTGCTCGCCGCCGCCTTCTGCTGGCTGCTCTACACGCTGTGGCGCTCCCCTCGCCCCACTCCGGTCGCGCTCACCGCGGGCGCGGCGCTGACGGCACTCGCGGCGATCGCCGCGGTCGGCAACGCGCTCAGCTTCACCACGGTCTCGGTGGGCGCCGGACTGCTGGCCGGGCTGGCCACGGCCCGCCCCCTGGCCGACGACGGACGCCCGCGCGGTGACCGGCCGGCTCCGTGACTCAGTGCGTCGTGCCGTGGGCGCGCGGGTGCAGTCGGTCCCTGATGATCTGCACGGCCGCCTCCGCGTCGTCCACGGTGATCGTGAACGTGTGCCCGTCCCACAGCCGCAGCACCACGCCCTCACCACGGCGTACAACGACGGCGGTGCCCTTCTCGGGCCGCCAGCGGTAGCCCCAGCCGCCCCAGTGGCGCGGGGTGATGTGGGCGTCGACCTCGGCACCCGCCACGTTCGACAGCAGGATGCGGCGGCGCGGCAGACCCATGTGGCCGCAGCGCACTTCGAGGGACTCCTCGTCGACCTTGAGCGCGACGTGCACGAAGGCCAGGGTGCCGAAGAGGACGAGCAGACCGGCCGCGATGCAGCCGACGACGGCCATCGCGAGCGGGGCGATGCCGGAGGTCCACGCCGAGTCGACGGCCAGCTCGATGCCGAGCGCCATGCACGCGGCGCCGACGAGCGCCAGCAGCCACTGGACCCGGTTGGTGGCGCGTCCGGTCCAGACGTCGGGATGCGGCGTGTTCTCGCCGTGGGGGTGGTCCCTCATGACTACGAGGTTACTCAGGATTCGCCGTGCGGGTAGCGCGTAGCGAACGCCGGGTGGGCCGGTGGGCTGACCCGTCCCTTTTGTCACGCTCGGTCAGTGGGCGGGGGCGACCGCCTGGAGGAGCCGGCCTTCCTCGTACGCCAGCGCGGCCGTGGGCAGCGTGCCCTCGCGTCCGCTCAGCAGGACGGTGAGGGTGCCGCCGGCGGCCTGCGGGGCGGGCTGCTCGCCGATCCGGCGCAGCGCCTGGGCGGCGACGGCGCCGGCGGAGGCGTGCAGGACGAGCGGCGCGGTGCCGGGGCGCTGGACGGCGGCACGGATCCGCTCGGCGACGAGTTCGTAATGGGTGCAGCCCAGGACGACGGTCGTCACATCGTCGGGGGTCAGTGCGGCAGCCGCGGCGACGGCGGCGTCGATGGCCGCCTCGTCGGCGTGCTCCACGGCCTCGGCAAGGCCGTGGCAGGGAACTTCGGTGACGGTGACCCCGTCGGCGAAGTCCTTGATGAGACCGCGCTGGTAGGGGCTGCCGGTGGTGGCGGGCGTGGCCCAGATCGCGAAGGGTCCGCCACCGGCCGCGGCCGGCTTGATCGCCGGGACGGTGCCGATGACCGGCAGCGCGGGTTCCAGGAGGGTGCGCAGGGCGGGCAGCGCGTGCACGGTGGCGGTGTTGCAGCCGACGATCAGCGCCGCGGGCTCGTGCGCGGCGGCGGCCTCGGCGACGGCCAGGGCGCGCCGGGTGAGGTCCTCGGGAGTCCGCGGTCCCCAGGGCATGCCGTCGGGGTCGAGAGAGAGGACGAGATCGGCGTCGGGGCGCAGCCGCCGTACCGCGGCGGTGGCCGCCAGCAGGCCGATTCCGGAGTCCATGAGCGCGATCTTCACCCGGCCACGATAGACGATGCGCCCTTCCGGGCCGGTCCTGTGGGGCACACTGCGCACGTGAGCGCCATGACGTGGACCGCCGCCGCTTCTCTCGCCGCCTGGCTGTGGCTGTTGCTCTGCCAGGGCTTCTTCTGGCGCACCGACGTCAGACTGCCCGAGCGCCGGGAGCCGGACGACTGGCCTCACGTCTGCGTCGTCGTCCCCGCGCGCGACGAGGCCGCGGTCCTGCCCGCCAGTCTTCCGTCGCTGCTGGCCCAGGAATATCCGGGGCGGGCCGAGGTCTTCCTGGTCGACGACGGCAGCTCGGACGGCACCGGGGAGCTGGCCCGGGAACTGTCGCGGCGGTACGGCGGACTGCCGCTGACCGTCGGCTCGCCCGGCGAACCGCCCCCGGGCTGGACGGGCAAGCTGTGGGCGGTGCGGCACGGCATCGGCCTGGCACGCGCGCGTGAGCCCGAGTATCTGCTGCTGACGGACGCCGACATCGCGCACGAGCCGGAGAGCCTGCGGGAGCTGGTCGCGGCGGCCCGCACCGGCGGGTTCGACGTCGTGTCCCAGATGGCCCGGCTGCGGGTGGAGAGCCTGTGGGAGCGGCTGGTGGTGCCGGCGTTCGTCTACTTCTTCGCCCAGCTGTATCCCTTCCGCCGGATCGGCAGGAGGGGGTCGCGGACGGCGGCCGCGGCGGGCGGCTGTGTGCTGCTGCGCGCGGAGACCGCCGAGCGGGCCCGGATCCCGGACGCGATCCGGCACGCCGTCATCGACGACGTGGCTCTCGCGCGGGCGGTCAAGGGCGGCGGCGGTCACATCTGGCTGGGGCTGGCCGAACGGGTGGACAGCGTGCGTCCGTATCCACGCCTGCACGACCTGTGGCGCATGGTCTCGCGCAGTGCCTACGCGCAGTTGCGGCACAGCCCGTTCCTGCTGACCGGCACGGTGATCGGGCTCGCGCTGGTCTACCTGGTGCCGCCGGTCGCCCTCGTCGTCGGGCTCGCCGCGGGCGGTACGACGACCGCGGTCCTCGGCGGCCTCGCGTGGCTGGTGATGACGGGGACGTACGTCCCGATGCTCCGCTACTACCGGCAGCCGCTGTGGCTCGCTCCCCTGCTGCCGTTCACGGCGTTCCTGTATCTGCTGATGACCGTCGACTCGGCGGTCCAGCACCACCGGGGGCGCGGCGCGGCCTGGAAGGGCCGCACCTACGCGCGTCCGGACGCCGTGGTCGGCGACGAGAGCTGATCCCTCACTTGCGGCCGGGGGTCCAGTTCATGCCCCAGCCGTAGGCGTAGTCGACGGTGCGCTGCGGGCTCACCCCGCGCTCGGGCACCAGATAGCGGGCCTCGCGCTGGACGACGAGGTCGGAGCCGGTGTTGGTGATCAGGGCGAGCGCGCACACCGTCGAGGGGACGGTGCACTCGTCGAGCGAGAAGTCGATCGGGGCGCCGTACTGCGGCTGCAGGGTGACCGTGGCGTGCAGGTCGGCGAAGGAGCGGGCGCCCTCGTAGATGGTCACGAAGACGAGGATGCGCCGGAAGTACTGCTTGTGGTCGAGATTCACGGTGAGGTTCTCGCCACTGGTCACGGCGCCGGTGCGGTCGTCGCCGTCGAGATGGATGAACGGCGGCTGGTGCAGTGAGCCGAAGGCGTTGCCGAGGGCCTGGACGACGCCCTTGCTGCCGTCGGTGAGCTCGTACAGGGCGCACAGGTCCAGGTCGAGGTCGTTGTGCATCGCGACCGGGCGGCCCAGCTTGCTCGCCCAGCCCGAGAACTGCTTGCGGACCTCCCAGTTGAGGTTCACGCGCATCGCGCCCGAGGTGCCGCCCTGCTTGGTCAGCGAGACCGACGGGGCCGCCTTGGTGAGCGTGACCTTGGTGAGCCGGACCGGCTGGGCGGCCGGGGGTGCCGGCGGGGCGGCCGGAGGCGGCGGCATGGTCACCGGCGGGGCCGTGACCGCGGGAGCGGGGACCGGAGGAGCGGTGACCGGCGGGGCCACCGGGGCGGGCGGCGCCGCCTGCTGAGGTTCGTCCACCGTGATCCCGAAGTCCGTGGCCAGCCCTTCGAGCCCGCTGCTGTAGCCCTGGCCGACGGCACGGAACTTCCAGCTGCCCTGGCGGCGGTAGAACTCGCCGAGCACGAAAGCGGTTTCGACGGTGGCGCCCGCGCTGTCGAAGCGGGCGGCCACGGTGCCCTGGGCGGCGTCCTTGACCTCGATGTAGAGGCCCGGCACCTGCCCGAACGACCCGCCGTCACTGGAGGCGGCCAGGACGACCGTCTCGACGGCGGGCTCCACGCGCGCGAGGTCGACGAGAAGTGTGTCGATCACCCGGCCGCCGACGTTCTGCTTGCCCTCGTGGCGGACGGCGCCCGAGGTGTGCGCCGGCTGGTTGTAGAAGACGAAGTCGCCGTCGGAGCGGACCTTTCCGCCCACGAGGAGCAGCGCCGACGCGTCGGCGTCGGGTACGCCCGGTCCCGTGCTCCAGCCCAGTTCGACCCGCAGCGCCGTCGTCGGCACCGGAGTGTTGGACCCTTTCGACATCGACATGTCCGCCCCCATCACGTGTCGCCGCGCCAGGCATGTCCCGGCAGCCCATTGGTTCTCTACAGGTGGTTCTCTACAGGGCCAACCTATTCCCCGCGACCGCGAACTCCCATGAGGTGCACAGGAAGATCGCGCTCCAACCCCCGGTAACCCGCCCGGAACTCGGCCTTTACAGGATCTGAACCCCTGTCCCCGTCCTTTTTTGCCGAGTTCGCTCGCATTGGGAGTCCGGTGCCACTGCCGACACGGAAAACAACCCTCTTATCGGTCTCCCCAACCAGCACATCGTGGGCTTAACTTATGTGCCATGACCTCCCCCCGCTCCACTTATGGCGGCGGCTACTACTCCGCCTCCTTCCCGGACACTCCGATCTACGACTCCCTCGTGGCCGAGCGGGGCACCCCGCAGATCGCCCCGATCCGGGTCCCCGCCGAGTACGCCATGCCGAGCAGCAGCAACCTGCCCGCGCTGCCCTCGGCACTGCCCGCCCTCCCGGCGGGTCCGTCCCAGCCCTCCTACGGCTACCCGCAGGCGCAGCAGCCCTCACCGCTGCAGCAGGCGCCGGCCGCGTACATCCCGCAGCAGGCCGCCGCACCGCGCGGTTATCCCGGCCCCCAGCCCCAGCAGCCCCGTCCGGCGGCGGCGCAGGGCATGGGTTACGAGGCGATGCGCCCCGCGGCGCCCCGTCCGGCCCCGGCCCCGTACCAGGACCCGTACAACAACCAGCAGTACCGCGGCTACTGAGCCCACCCCTGGACTCCGCGTGCCACCTGGCACGATGTCCTCATGGGGAATGCGCAGCTGCTGTCGATCCATGTCCATCCGGTCAAGGCGTTCCGGGGTCTCGCGCCCGGGAGTGCCGAGGTCGAGCCCTGGGGGCTGGCCGGGGACAGGCGCTGGGCGCTGATCGACGACGGGGGAAAGGTCGTCACGCAACGCCAGCAGCCGCGTATCGCGCTTGCCGCCGCCGAGCTTCTGCCCGGCGGCGGCGTTCGCCTGTCCGCGCCCGGCATGGCGCCGCTGGAGGTCCCGGTGCCGCGGCCGGTCGGCACCGTGCCGATGGAGATCTTCCGGGACAAGGTGGAGGCGGTGCCCGCCGAGGACCCGGCGGTGCACGCCTGGTGCAGCGCCTATCTGGGCGCCGACGTCCGTCTCGTGCACATGGACGATCCCGCCCGCCGCAGGCCCGTCGACCCCGACTACGCGCTGGAAGGCGAGACCGTCTCCTTCGCCGACGGCTATCCCCTGCTGCTCACCACGACCGGTTCCCTGGACGCTCTCAACTCCTTGATCGCGCAGGGCGATCACGCCGCCGAGGGCCCGCTGCCGATGAACCGGTTCCGGCCCAACGTGGTCGTGTCGGGCACCGACGCCTGGGCCGAGGACGACTGGTCGCGCGTCGCGATCGGTGACGTCGTCTTCCGCGTCGCCAAGACCTGCGGGCGCTGTGTCGTGACCACCACCGACCAGAGCAGCGCCGAGCGGGGCCGGGAACCCCTGCACACGCTGGGACGCCACCGGCGCTTGAGCGGAAAGCTGGTCTTCGGGCAGAACCTGGTGCCGCAGTCCCGCGGCACGATCCGCGTCGGCGACCCGGTGGAGATTCTCGGCTGAATATTGAAGGTTCACCAAATCGCGGATCAAGAAGCCGAAGACGCAGGAACCCGAAGACGCAAGAAGCCGAAGATCCACAAAAGCGCCGCGATGCGGGAACCGGGCGCGGGGGCCTGCGCGTTGGGCATCGTGAGAAGTTCATGAGAGGCCCCGGTCCGGTGATTTCGCTCTCTCTTTGACCGGGTCCGCGCGTGAACGGCTCCGCCGCGGGTTATCACGGAGCGGGAAGGGGGTGCGGACGGTGCGAGCGATCAGCGGACTCTGGCGCTGGCGGCACAATCCGCTGCGCCGTGCGACCGACCTGGCCGAGGCCTGGGTCGCCCTCGCGGCCCTGCTGCTCATCCTGGTCGTCACACCCGTGGCCGGTGTTCTCGTGGGCGGCGTCGCCCAGGACGCGCTGCAGGATTCGGTCCGCAACCAGCGCGCGTCCCGCCACCTGGTGACGGCGACCGTGAACCGCAAACTGGACCGCTCCCCGCTGGACGCCGATCCGGAGACCTCCACCGGACGTGAGCTGCGCACCCGCGTCCTGGCCCACTGGACCGCACCGGACGGCACAGCACAGCACGGCTCGGTCATGGCGAGCCTCAAGGACCCGCGCAGCGGAGACCGGTTCACGATATGGACGGACGCCCAGGGCCACCTGGTGGCCCGCCCGCTGGACTCCGCGACGGCCACGACACACGCCGTCCTCGCCGGGTTCGGCGCGGCGCTGCTCGGTACCGGCCTCATAGAGACCGCCCGTCGGCTGATCGTCTGGCGCATGGTCCGTCGCCGGTACGCGCGTTGGGACCAGGCCTGGGACCGGGCGGGTCCGGACTGGGGCCGGACCGGTACCGGCAGCTGACAGCCTTCCGGCTCTGGTCAACCCACCACCTGCGCGCACGCTACGGTGGACCGGCCGAACTTCTTCGGCAGCACGAGACCCGCGCGCGAGCGAGCTGTTGGGACGTGCCGGTGCGGGATGCGCGAGCACCCTCGGTACCGGCGGTGACGCCCCGTCAGCGAGTGAGCCCATGAGTACCGCACAGTGGGGGCACGGCAACGCCATGGCACAGGGCACGGTCCAGGTGACGCACACCGGCACCTCGCGGTGGCGGCGCCGCACGGGTGAGTACGCATCGCTCGCCGCCGCCCTGGAGGCCGCGGCCGACGGCGACGTCCTCACCATCGCCCCCGGCACCTACCGGGAGAACCTCGTCGTCCAGCGGGCGGTGACCCTGCGCGGCCCCGAGGGCTCCCCCGGCTCGGTGCGCATCGCGCCCGCCGACGGGGTGCCGCTGACCGTGTGTGCCTCGGCGGTGGTCCAGGACCTGCATGTGGAGGGTCAGGACGCGGCAGCGCCCGCCCTGCTCGTCGAGGAGGGCACTCCGGAGCTCATCGACATCCGCATCGTCACCCGGTCCGCGGCCGGCATCGAGGTGCGCGGCGGCGCCCGTCCCACCGTGCGGCGCTGCACCGTCGACAACCCGGCCGGGATCGGGATCGCCGTGGTCGACGGCGGGGGCGGGGTGTTCGAGGAGTGCGAGGTCGTGGCGGCCGGCCAGTCCGGGGTCGCGGTCCGCGGCGGCGGGCACCCCCGGCTGGAGCGCTGCCGGGTGCACCACGCCTCGGGCGTGGGTCTGTCGGCGACCGGCGAGAACTCCGCGCTGGAAGCGGTGGGTTGCGAGGTCTACGAGGTCCGCGGCAGCGGTGTCCAGGTCACCAACAGGGCCACCGCGCAGCTCACCGACTGCGGTGTGCACCGCACCAGCGGCGACGGCGTCACCCTCGACACCGACGCCGTACTCACCCTGGCCGACTGCCGGATCCACGACATCCCCGAGAACGCGGTGGACCTGCGCTCGCGTTCGGTCCTGACGCTGACCCGCACGACGGTGCGGCAGTTCGGGCGCAACGGACTGTCGGTGTGGGACCCGGGCACCCGGGTGGACGCCAACCAGTGCGAGATCTTCGACAGCACCGGCGACTACCCCGCGGTGTGGGTGAGCGACGGGGCGACCGCGGTGCTGGACTCCTGCCGGGTGCACGACGTGCCGGACGCGCTGTTCGTCCTCGACCGCGGGTCCCGCGCGGACGTCGTCGACAGCGACCTCTCCCAGGTGCGCAACACGGCCGTGTCGGTGAGCGACGGCGCCACCGCACAGCTCGACGACTGCCGCATCCGCGATGCCGCGACCGGCGCCTGGTTCCGGGACCACGGCAGCGGCGGCACGCTCAACAACTGCACGGTGGACGGCACCCAGACCGGGATCATCGTCACCAAGGGCGCCGACCCGACGATAGAGCGCTGCACGGTCGACTCCCCCGCCGAGGCCGGGTTCTACGTCTCCGCGGGCGGCCGGGGCAGCTTCCTCAACTGCCGGGTCACCGGCAGCGGCGGCTACGGCTTCCATGTGATAGACGGCTGCCGTACGACGCTGAAGAAGTGCCGCACGGAGCGGTGCACCCGCGGCGGCTACGAGTTCGCCGACGCCGGCCCGGACTCCGGATCGGGCACGGGCCCCGTCGTCGAGGACTGCACGAGCGACGAGAGCGCGGGGAGCGCGGGCATGAGGACGCCCGCCGCACCGGAGACGGCCGTACAGACGGTGAGCCAGTCCCCCGGTCTGCTCGGCTCGATCCCCGGGCAGCGGGCGGCCGAACAGGAGCCCCCGGCCGCCCCGGCCGAGCCCGAGAAGGCCTCCCGCACCTCCCAGGCCGTCATGGGTGAACTGGACGCGCTGGTGGGCCTGGAGAGCGTCAAGCGCGAGGTGCGGGCCCTCACCGACATGATCGAGGTCGGCCGGCGGCGCCAGCAGGCGGGCCTGAAGGCGGCCTCGGTCAAGCGCCATCTGGTCTTCACCGGCTCCCCCGGCACCGGCAAGACGACCGTCGCCCGTCTCTACGGCGAGATCCTCGCCGCTCTCGGGGTCCTGGAGAAGGGCCATCTCGTCGAGGTGTCCCGCGTGGACCTGGTCGGCGAGCACATCGGCTCCACCGCGATCCGCACCCAGGAGGCCTTCGACCGGGCTCGCGGCGGGGTGCTGTTCATCGACGAGGCGTACGCGCTGTCGCCCGAGGACTCCGGCCGGGACTTCGGCAAGGAGGCCATCGACACCCTGGTGAAGCTGATGGAGGACCACCGGGACGCGGTCGTGGTGATCGTCGCGGGCTACACGGCCGAGATGGAGCGGTTCCTCTCGGTCAACCCGGGTGTGGCGTCCCGCTTCTCACGGACCATCACCTTCGGCGACTACGCCCCCGACGAGCTGCTGCGGATCGTGGAGCAGCAGGCCGAGGAGCACGAGTACCGGCTGGCCCCGGGCGCCCCCGAGGCGCTCCTCAAGTACTTCACGGCGATCCCGAAGGGCCCCGCCTTCGGCAACGGCCGCACCGCCCGCCAGACCTTCGAGGCCATGGTTGAGCGGCACGCGAGCCGGGTCGCCCAGGTCGAGGAGCCCAGCACGGACGTCCTGACGCTGCTGTTCGAGGAGGATCTGCCCGCGCTGCCTTAGGAGTTGGCGCCATCCGGCGGTGACGCCGGTCGGTCCACGGCAGCCTGCCGAGCGGCCGGCCTCCCCTACCGCTGCGCCGGTACGTCCGGCCGCAGCCGGCCCAGCAGCTTTCCCCGTTCCTCGGCGAAGGCCGGGTCGGCCTGGTAGTCGGAGTGGCCCAGGATCGGTGCGGGCAGGGGGTGTTGGTCGGTGCGGCCGTACGCCAGCGGGTCCGCGAGCGGGGCGTGGTCGACCTCGGGCCCGCAGTCGCCGGGCAGCCGGACCGGGCCGCCGATGGGGTCGGTGAGCCGGTACAGGTTGCGCCAGCAGGCGACGTCGTGGTGCAGGGAGCTCAGTGCCGCAGGCCCGAAGTGGGCCGGGAACCAGCGGCCGTAGAGCCGTTCCAGCGGGGAGCCGTACGTCAGCAGCGCGACCCTGCGGCGGTCCGACGGGGTCAGCTGCCAGGCCGCCGCCGCGGCGAGGACGCTGCCCTGGGAGTGCCCGGAGATGACCAGGCGGCCGCCGGTGGCCCGGGTCCAGGTGGCCATCCTCCAGGTCAGGTCGGGCACCGCGCGCTCGGCGTAGCAGGGCGGCGAGAAGGGGTGGGCGGCGCGCGGCCAGAAGGTGCCGACGTCCCACAGGATGCCGATGGTGCGGCGCGCGGAGGGGTCCTTGTAGGCGCGCCGCCCCCAGGTGACGAACAGTATGAAGCCGACCCCGATCAGCCAGGAGCCCAGCGCCTGCGCGGTGTCGGCGGCGCCCTGGACGAAGGCGTACGACGTCTCCCCCGCCTCGGCCGGGGTCTTCTCGGTGACGAGGGCGCCCACCAGCGCCGCGGCACCCAGCAGCAGGGTCGTGGCGGAGGTGACGGCGACGATCAGCGGGGCCCGGTCGGTGAGGCCGGCCAGGGCGCGGGTGGTGGCGATGCTCCGGGTGCGGGCCCGGTCCTCGGGCTCGTCGGGGTAGGCGGCGGCCACGGCGTCCAGCTCGGTGCGGCGCAGCAGCCAGGTGCGCCGGCCCAGCCAGCCGCACAGCACCAGCAGCACCACGATGAGGGGCGGGATCACGGACGCCTGCCAGGTCAGCAGGACCGGCGGTCCGGCGATGGAGGTGCCGGTGCCGTCGAGCCAGTCGGCCACCCGCTGGGAGACACCGCCGGACATCACTCCGCCGAGGGCGCAGGCCAGCATCGCGACGGCGGGTCCGCCCAGTCCGCGCATGGCGGCGCGGCGGTCGGGGTGGGTCGCGTGGAGCAGGCGGGCCACGACGGCGAGGACGATCACGATCAGCCCCTGCCCCAGGGCGATCCCGCCGAAGGTCGCGTCGCCCGGCAGCCGCCCCGTCGACTCCCACCCCGGGCGGTCCCAGCCCGCGTAGAGCAGGGTCAGTGCGAGCACGCCGAGCGCGGCGAGCGGCAGACGTCGTACGAGATGCTCGTCGAGCTCGCGGTCGAGGCGGTGCTCGCTGCGGCCGCGGCGGCAGACCACCCAGATGACCGTGGCCGCTCCGGCGGCCAGGGTCACGGTCAGGAGGTGGCCCAGGGTGTCGAGCACGACGGGACCTCCGGCGCGGCGGTCGAAGCGGGCCGCTGCCGAACCCACGGCCGCGGCGATGGTGAGCAGGGCGGCGGCGGTGTGGGCGGCGCGGAGGCGGGCCACCAGGCGGCGGCCGTACCAGAAGCCGGGGCGGCCGAGGGCGGTACGGGCGTTGTCCTCGTCGAGCTCGGAGGGGTGGGAGAGCGGCTGCTGGGACTCGTAGGCGTTCCAGGTGCGGTGGGAGAGGTACCACAGCAGGCAGGTGAGCAGGGTGGGGAGGAGTGCGGCCAGGGCGAGGCGGCGACCGGGGCCGCTCCACCAGCCGCCGTTCGAGACGGTCGGTGACAGGAAGCCCAGCCAGGAGTGGCGGTCGGCGCACGCGGAGTTGCCCGCGCACTGCCAGGCCGCCAGGTCGAGGGCGACCTCGCAGACCGCGGCGACCAGCAGCACCGTCAGGGACAGCGCCGCGAGCCGGACCAGCAGTCCGTACAGCCGGACGGTGCGGGTGCGGCCGCGCGCGGCGGGGCGCATCCAGTGGGCGAGGTTGACGACCATGAACGGCAGCAGCAACAGCCACAGGGCGCGCGAGGCGTTGCCGGAGGTGAGGTTGCACCAGACGTAGGCCTCGGGGACCGGCTCACCGCGTGATCCGTCCCGGCGTGCGGTGTCGGCCCCGGCGTCCTCGGCGCGCCGGAAGACGGCCGCGGTGTCGTCGCCGGTGATCCGCACGGTCCGCGGATCGTCGAGCATCTTCTCGGGCGTCGTACCGCCCACCCCGTGGACCAGAAGTTCCAGTGCGGAGCCTTCCGGCCCGCCTGTCGAAGCATGTTCCTGCGCACGTTCCACTGTTCTGCACTTCCCCCGTGACACGCCGTCCGCCCATGCAGGTGCGGGCTCAAGGATCTCCGCTGGGGCCGCGCCGCACACCCCTCGTCACGGAATCTCCCCGATCCGGGTGACCGGCAGGGAAACGGAGTGGCTGCAGTGACATGCGCGCGTCGTGACGGTCGGTGGCGCGACCGGTACCGTGCCGTGCGAGGATGGGACGTCCGCGCACCGGGACCGGGGGGAATGCCCTTGTCGGAGCGGGTGCGCAGGGCGTGTCGGACAGGTGGCGGCGAAAGGACCGGAGCGTACGTGAGTGAGAATCAGAACCTCCTCGCGGAGCAGCGGCGCGCCCTCATCCTGGACGAGGTGCGGCGCCGCGGCGGTGTCCGGGTCAACGAACTGACCCGGAAGCTCGGCGTGTCGGACATGACGGTGCGCCGCGATCTCGACGCGCTCGCCCGGCAGGGCGTCCTGGAGAAGGTGCACGGCGGCGCGGTCCCGGTGGTCGAGGCGAGCACCCACGAGCCGGGTTTCGAGGCCAAGTCGGGCCTTGAGCTGTCCGCCAAGGAGGACATCGCCCGCGCGGCCGCCGAACTGGTGGCGCCGGGTTCCGCGATCGCTCTCTCCGGCGGTACGACGACGTATGCGCTGGCCCATCATCTGCTGGACGTGCCGGATCTGACCGTTGTCACCAACTCGGTGCGGGTGGCCGATGTCTTCCACGCGGCGCAGCGCACCACGGGCCCCCGTCAGGGTGCGGCCACGGTGGTGCTGACCGGCGGGGTGCGCACGCCGTCCGACTCGCTGGTGGGTCCGGTGGCCGACCAGGCGATCGCGGCGCTCCACTTCGACGTGCTGTTCCTCGGGGTCCACGGGATATCGGTCGAGGCGGGTCTGTCGACGCCGAACCTCGCGGAGGCCGAGACCAACCGGCGTCTGGTGCAGTCGGCGCGGCGGGTCGTGGTGGTCGCCGACCACACCAAGTGGGGCACGGTGGGGCTGAGTTCGTTCGCGGCCCTCGATCAGGTCGACACGCTGGTGACGGACGCGGGGCTGCCGACTCCGGCGCGCGAGGAGGTCGCCGAGCATCTGCGGCGCCTGGTGGTGGCGGGCGAGTCCGGTGACGGTACAGACAGCTGACTGAGCGTCAGTTAGGGTGTCACCCCTCTGTCGTCACCCGGGGGTGTGACCGTGGCTCACCGACTGCGTGCCGTGGGGCTCGACTTCGTCGAGGTCGCGCCCGTACGCATGGTCTTCGCCCGGGAGATGGCCGCGGGCCCGGAGGCGGTCTACCGGGCCCTCGCCGACGATGTGCCGGGCTGGCCGGAGTGGTTCTCCGCGGTCACCTTCGCCCGGCCGACCGGTGACGGCTCGACGCGCGAGATCCATCTCAGGGGCGGCGGACGCTTCCAGGAGACGATCATCGCGGCGAAGGAGCCCGAGGTGTACGCGTACCGCGTCGACGTGGCCAACACGCCCGGGGTCCGGGCCTTCGCCGAGGAGTGGCGGCTCACCCCCTCGGGGACGGGCACCCATGTGCGCTGGACGTTCGCCATCGACGGCACGGCCCCCATCCGCTTCGCGGTGAAGCTCGCGAGCTCCGGGCTGGGGCGGGCGTTCCGGGGCGCGGTCGCCGAACTGGACCGGCGTCTGGCGGCCTCCGAGGGCCCGTCCTAGCGGATCCGGTGGAGCCGACTGCGGTTCGGCAGCGCCCAGAAGGCGTGCAGGGCTGGATACATCAGCAGCTCCGTATGTATCAGCAGCTCCGGCGCGGTGCGCGACCAGCCACGACGGCGCCGCAGCCGACCGACAGCCTCTCGCCGCACTTCCAGCGGAGCGCTCAGCAGGGCCAGACCCCGGTCTGCAGGAACGACTCGATCGCCTCGGCGTACGGCTCGATGTCCAGGCCCTGTTCGGCCAGCCAGGCGTCCGAGTAGTACTTGTCGAGGTACCGGTCCCCGGGATCGCACAGCAGCGTCACCACGCTCCCCCGCCGCCCCTCGGCCACCATCTCGGCGACGATCTTCAGTGCGCTCCACAGCCCGGTGCCGGTCGAGCCGCCCGCCTTGCGGCCGATGGCCTGTTCCAGCGCCCGTACGGCGGCGACGCTGGCCGCGTCGGGGACCTTCATCATCCGGTCGACGGCACCGGGCACGAAGCTCGGTTCCATGCGGGGGCGGCCGATTCCCTCGATGCGGGAGCCGCAGTCGCAGGTGACGTCCGGATCGCCGGTGGTCCAGCCCTCGAAGAAACAGGAGTTCTCCGGGTCGGCGACACAGATGCGGGTGTCGCGCTGGGTGTAGTGGACATAGCGGGCGAGGGTCGCCGAGGTGCCGCCGGTGCCGGCCGTGGCGACGATCCACGCGGGTTCCGGGAACCGCTCCAACTCCAGCTGGCGGAAGATGGATTCGGCGATGTTGTTGTTGCCGCGCCAGTCCGTGGCCCGTTCCGCGTAGGTGAACTGGTCCATGTAGTGGCCGCCGGTGTCCACCGCGAGCCGGGCGGACTCCTCGTACATCTTGCGGGAGTCGTCCACGAAGTGGCACCGGCCGCCGTGGAACTCGATGAGGCGGATCTTCTCGGCGCTGGTCGTGCGCGGCATGACGGCGATGAAGGGGACGCCGATCAGCCCCGCGAAGTAGGCCTCGGAGACGGCCGTCGAGCCGCTGGACGCCTCGATCACCGGGCGGTCCGGCCGGATCCAGCCATTGCACAGGCCGTAGAGGAAGAGGGAACGGGCGAGGCGGTGCTTGAGGCTGCCGGTCGGATGGGTCGACTCGTCCTTGAGGTACAGGTCGATGCCCCACCGCTCCGGGAGCGGGAAGCGCAGGAGATGGGTGTCGGCCGAGCGGTTGGCATCGGCCTGGACCTTGCGGACGGCCTCTTTCAGCCAGTCGCGGTAGGCGGCGTCGCTGCGGTCGACGTCGAGGGTGGCGCCGGTCCGGATCTGCTGGGGGGTGCTCACGGCAGGGCTCCTTACGCTGAGCGCCGGCGGCGGGTCGCGCGGCCGACGCCCCGATCATAAACACCTTCCGCACGCTTCTCACCTGCATAAACACACCTTTGAGCGCCTCAAAGGCCACCCTGGGGGACGGGCTCCGCAGTGCCCCGGGGGCGCATTCGGACAAGTGCTCCGGGCGCGCTCGGCGGGGGTGGCATGCGCACTGGTGCTCGACGCCGGGTGCGGGCAGACTGCACCGAACGGGACGCGCAGGTCCCGGACGGGGGCGCACACTGGATCATGCGACGAGCCGGATCACGGGCCGGCACACCGAGAACGCACGAGGGGGCGGGGAGCATGGCGGAGCCGGAGTTCACAGCCACGGGGGTGCGGATCGGGAAGCGGCTGCGTTCGCTCACCCGGGCCGGTCAGGTCCGGATCAGCGACGGCCGGGTGGAGCTGCTCACCAGCTACGGCAGCGAGATCGACAGTGCACCGGTGCAGGCGGTACGGGCCTCCAAGCCCTGGTTCGCCCCCGACGACCGGGCCCTTGCCGACCTCAACGGCAAGCGGTACCTGCTGACCCTCGGTGATCACGACCCCGCACCGGGCGAGCCGGGCCCACCGGCGGCACGCCGGTTCATCGAGGCCGTACGGAAGGCCGCGGGACGTAACGGGTGACTCACCGCGAGTTGCGGTCATTCGCCCCCTGAGTCACGCTGTTCTCACGTCACTCTGGGTTTACCGGCGATAACGCTGCGAACCAGCCCGCCGGGCATGGCAGCAGGTGGCCGTTCCACCAGGCGCCCTGCTGGATCGATCCGAACTCCGTGTTCTTCCGGACCTCTTCAGTCGGGGAGTCGCAGCCGTGATCAGTCACCCAAGCAGGCACTGCACGGTAGAGCTCCAAGCCCTGCCGTCGCGGATCGGCCAGGTGCGCAGAATCGTCTCTGCACAGTTGCGCTACTGGCATCTGGACCCCCTCATAGACCGGGCGGCGCTCGGTGTGACGGAGCTGCTCACCAACGTCCACCGGCACGCCCAGCCCGACAAGATGTGCACCGTGGAGATCGAGCTGCTGCTCGGCCGGCTCATGGTCTCCGTGCACGACCACGACCCGCGTCTGCCGGTCGTGGAGGACATGCCCGACAGCCTCCTGGAAGCCGAGGGGCTCGCCACGTGCGGGCGCGGGCTCGCCATGGTCGCCGCCGTCAGCGAGAGCTGGGGGGTCCGGCCGGACGGGGAGTCGGGCAAGGTCGTCTGGTTCGCCCTCTCCGCGCCGGCCGCCACTCCGGCCGCCTCGGCGCGTCCGGCGCGTCCGCCGCGGCGGCTCGCCGGCGAGAAGAGCGGCCGGGTCCACGCCGAGGTCGACCACGCGGTCGACGGCCGCAGGGCCGAACACGCTCCCGCCCGGTCAGCCGTTGTCGGCTGACCGGGCGGTGACAGGTCTTCCGGCCTTGTCCCTCCGGCTCTCCCCCGGGCCGTCACGGTCACCGGCGATGCTCCTCGCCGTGGCTAGCCGCGCAGGCGGGACATCGACGGGTCGAACAGGGGCTCCTCGGCGACGACCGCCTCGATGCGCTGGTCGAAGTAGCCGATGTGCAGGGAGGTGCCCGGCGTGGTGAGTTCGGTGGGGAGCCAGGCGTAGGCGATGCCCTTGCCGATGGTGTAGCCGTAGGAGGCGCTGGTGACATAGCCGACCGCGCGGTCGCCGTCGTACACCGGTTCCTTGCCCAGGACGACCGACCGCGGGTCGTCGATGGTGAGGCAGGTCAGCCTGCGCCGGACGTTCTCCTTGCGGCGCGCCAGGGCCTCCTTGCCGATGAAGTCGCCCTTGTCGGGCTTGACGGCGAAGCCGACGCCGGCCTCGTAGGGGTCGTGCTCGTAGGTCATGTCGGTGCCGAAGGAGCGGTAACCCTTCTCCAGGCGGAGGCTGTTGAAGGCGCCGCGGCCCGCGATGACGCCGCCGAGGGGCTGCGCCGCCCGCCAGAGGGTGTCCCAGAGCTTCTCGCCCTGGTCGGCGGTGGTGTAGAGCTCCCAGCCGAGTTCGCCGACGTAGCTCAGCCGCATGGCCGTGACCGGGACGCTGCCGATGTAGGCGCGCTTGGCCCGGAAGTACTTCAGGCCGTCGCCCGAGAAGTCCTCGTCCGTCAGCGGCTGGAGGACCTCGCGGGCCAGCGGGCCCCACAGGCCGATGCAGCAGGTGCCCGGGGTGATGTCGCGGACCTGGACCGTGCCGTCGGCCGGGAGGTGGCGGGTGAGCCAGTCGAGGTCCAGGTTGCCGTTGGCGCCGACCTGGAAGAGGTCGCGGGCCAGCCGGGCCACCGTGATGTCGCTGCGGATGCCGCCGTCGTGGTCCAGCAGGAGCGTGTACGTCACCGAGCCGACCGACTTGGCGACCTTGCCGGTGACCAGGCCCTCCAGGAAGTCGGCCGCGCCGGGGCCGCCGACCTCCAGGCGCTTGAGGGCCGTCATGTCGTACAACGCGACCGTCTCGCGGGTGGCCTGGGCCTCGGCGCCGACGATCGGGGACCAGTACCGCGCCGCCCAGTCGCCCGGGGTGGGGATGGAACGGCCTTCCAGCAGGCCCGCGTTGGCCTCGTACCACTGGGGGCGCTCCCAGCCGTTCGCCTCCAGGAAGAAGGCGCCGTGCCCCTCCTGGCGGGCGTAGAAGGGGCTCTTGCGGAGGGGGCGGGGGTCGCCCGAGGGCTGGAGGGGGTGGAGGATGTCGTAGACCTCGACGAAGTTCTGGCAGTCGCGGGCCAGGACGTACTCCGGGGAGAGCTGGTGCGGCTCGAAGCGGTTGACGTCGCACTCGTGGAGGTCGAAGGACGAGCAGTGGCCGTCGACCAGCCATTCGGCCATCGCGCGGCCGACGCCCGCGGAGTGGGTGACCCAGACCGCCTCGGCGACCCAGAAGCCCTTGACGTCCCTCGACTCGCCGAGCAGCGGGAAGTTGTCGGTGGTGAAGGAGAAGAGGCCGTTGATGCCCTCCTCGACCTTCGCCTCGGCCGTCGCCGGGAGCAGGGACTGCGTCTCGGTCCAGGCGGGCTCGAAGTCCTCCTCGGTGAATTTCAGGACCGACGGCATCTCGGCGGCCTCGTCGAAGGAGAGGATGTCATCGGCCGATATCGGCATCGGGCGGTGGCCGTAGTAGCCGATGCCGATGCCGTCGAAGCGGTCGCGGTAGTAGAGGTCGGCGTCCTGGTGGCGCAGGATCGGGCGGACCGCCTCCTCGGTCTGGCCGGCGAGCGCCGGGACGGGGCCCGTCCAGGCGAGCTGGTGGGCGAGCGGGGTCAGCGGGAGGTTCATGCCGGCCATGCGGGCGATCCGCGGGCCCCAGATGCCCGCACAGCACACGACGATGTCCGCCGGGAGCTCGCCCTGGTCGGTGCGGACGCCGGTGACCCGGCCGTCGCTCTGCAGGACGTCCAGGACCTCGTGGCGGGCCAGGAACGTCACTCCGCGCTCGGTGGCCCGGCGGATCTGCGCCTCGACGGCGAGGACGGCCTTGGCGAGGCCGTCGGTGGGGACGAGAAGGCCGCCGAGGACCTTGTCGCGGTTGACCAGGGGGTGCTGCTCGACGCATTCGTCGGCGCTCAGCAGCCGGCCCTCGACGCCCCAGGCGGTGAGCCAGCCGTGCCGGCGCCGCAGTTCCACCAGGCGCTCGGGGGTGGTGGCCACCTCCAGGCCGCCGACCTGGAGGAAGCAGGGCTTGCCGTCGACGTCGAGTGAGCAGAACTTCTCGACCGTGTAGCGGGCCAGTTCGGTCATGGTCTTGGAGGAGTTCGCCTGGAAGACCAGGCCGGGGGCGTGGGACGAGGAGCCCCCGGTGGCGGGGAGCGGGCCCTGGTCGACCACGGTCACCTCGGTCCAGCCGCGCGCGGAGATCTCGTCCGCGAGGGCCGCTCCCACGACACCCGCTCCGATGATGACCACTCGGGGTCCCGCCATCGCCGCACCTCCGGTCTGAAAACCAGTCGAGCCGATCGAGTTGCTGTCTGCGCAACATGATTCAGGTTGCGCAACTCAATGTGCCTGCCGCGCTGATGGGTGTCAAGGGGGCCGGGACCTCGGGGAACACGCCGGAGACACGGCAATGCCCGGTGGGCGGTGCGCACCGTGCGCGCACCGCCCACCGGGCATGTTCGACCGGCTTGTGACCTGCGGATCACTTGATCCAGGCGTCCACCTTGGCGCGGTTGGCGTCGACCCACTTCTTCGCCGCCGCCTCGGGCGTCATCTTGTCCACCGCGATGTACTTGGCGACGGTGTTCTGATCGTCGTTCGTCCAGGTGAAGTTCTTGACCAGGTCATAGGCGGGGCTGCCGGACTTGGCGAACCTGGCGCTGACGATCTTGTCCAGCTTGTACACCGGGTAGTCGCAGTTCACCTTCTCCGCGTCGGCGTCGCAGCCCGACTTGTACTCCGGCAGCTTGACCTTCTTCAGCGCCACCTCGGACATGAACCACTGCGGCTCGTAGAAGTAGCCGATCACCCATTCCTTGTTCTTCTCCGCCTTGCGGAAAGCCTGGATGAGTGCGGTCTCGCTGCCCGCGTACACCACCTTGAAGTCCAGCTTCAGGTTCTTCACCAAGGCCTCGTCGTTGGTGACGAACGACGGGTCCCCGTCGAGGAGCTGGCCCTTGCCGCCGGACTCCGAGGTCTTGAACTTCGCCGCGTACTTGTTGAGGTTGTTCCAGTCGAGGATGTCCGGGTGCGCCTCGGCCAGCCACGGCGGCACGTACCAGCCGATGAGGCCTTCGTTGCCGGTCGGGCCGGCCTCGACGGCGGTCTTCTGGTCGGTGATGTACTTCTTCTTCAGGTCGTCGTGGCCCCAGTTCTCCACGACGGCGTCGACCTCACCCGTTCCGAAGCCCTGCCAGGCGATCTCTTCCTTCAGGTCCTTCGAGGTGACCTTGCAGCCGAGGTCGTTCTCCGCGACGTGGGCGAGGACCGCCGCGTTGGCCTCGTAGCCGACCCACGGGTTGACCGCGAGGTTGAACGTGCCGCACTTGCCTGACTCACCCGAGCCGCCGGCGCTTTCGTCGCCGACCTTCGCCCCGCCGCAGGCCGTCACGGTGAGGCCGAGGATCGCTATGCCGGCCGCGCCGGCTCGCCAGTGTCTTGCCATGGTGTGGTGCTCCTTATGCGGTGGTGCGGCGAGCCGCTGCCTGAGTGATCCGGTCGAACATGACGCCCAGCAGGACGATGGCGAGCCCGGCCGCCAGGCCCTTGCCGTACAGCTGCCCCTGGGAGAACCCGGCCACGACGTCGTAGCCGAGGGCGCCCGCACCCACCAGACCGCCCACCACGACCATCGACAGCACATAGATCAGGCCCTGGTTGGTGGCGAGGGTCAGGGCGCTGCGGGCCATCGGCAGCTGGACCTTGGTGATGATCTGCCAGGTGTTGCACCCGGCGGAGGTGGCCGCCTCCACGGTGGCGGCGGGCACGTTCCGCACCCCGTCCGCGATGATCTTCATCGCGACCGGTGCCGCGTAGACGACGGCCGCGACGATCGCCGTGAAGCGGGTCGCGCCGAACAGGGCGAGGAACGGCACGAGATAGACGAACGGCGGCATGACCTGGGCCGCGTCCAGTGTGGGCCGCAGGAGCCGGTCGACGAGGGCGCTGCGGCCCATCCAGACGCCGAAGACGATGCCGAGCAGCATCACCAGCACCGTGGCGACGGCGGTCGAGGCCAGGGTCGTCATGCTGTCCGACCACACGCCGGTGGCGACCAGCAGGCCCACGCAGACCGCGGTGGTGATACCCGCGGTCCGGCCCCCGAGGACGACGCCGAGCGCGATCAGGACCGCCCCGACCAGCCACCACGGGGAGTCGGTGAGCAGCGACTGGAAGGGATTGAGCAGGCCGTTGGTGATGGCGTCACGGAAGGCGTTGGTCAGGCCCGACAGGTTGTCCTGCGCCCAGGTGGTGACGTTGTCCGCGCCCTTGCGGATGGCGGTGCCCGTGCCGCCCTCGCCGGGGAACTCCGCCGCCCACACATAGGTGTGCGAGAGGTAGACGAGGACCGCCGCGACCACCGCACCCGCGCCCAGCAGCTGGCGCCGCCAGGCCAGGAGGCGGTTCTTCGAGTGCCGGGCCGCCTCCTCGCGCCCCGCCGCCGCGGTCGTCACGCGGTCCAGCACGATGGCGAGGACCACGATGGCCAGACCCGCGTTGAACGCGGTGCCGACGTCGAGCGACTGGAGCGCCTGCAGAACCGTCTTGCCGAGGCCGGGCGCGTCGATCAGGGCGGCGATGGTCACCATGGCGAGCGCGGCCATGATGGTCTGGTTGACGCCCATGACCACGGTCCGCTTGGACATCGGCAGCAGCACCTTCGTCAGGGACTGCCGCCGGGTGGCGCCGAGCGAGTCGGCCGCCTCGACCGTGGTGTGCGGTACGGAACGGATGGCGTGCGCGGTGATACGGATCGCGGGAGGTGCCGCGTAGATCAGGGTGGCGATGGTGGCGGAGGCCGGGCCGATGAGGAAGAACAGGGTCAGCGGGGCCAGGTAGACGAAGGTCGGCATCGTCTGCATGAAGTCCAGGAAGGGCGTCAGGATCCGGTTGAACCGGTCGGACAGCCCCGCCCACACCCCCAGCGGGATCGCGAACAGCAGCGCCACGGCGACCGCGGAGAGCGTGAGCGCCAGGGTGTCCATGCTCTCCTGCCACAGGCCCTGCAGGCCGAGGAAGGTGAAGCCGGCGACCGCGAGGAGCGCGACGCGCCAGTTGCCGACGGCCCAGGACAGGAAGCCGGCGACGCCGACGACCCCGAGCCAGCCGATCTGCGGGAGGGGCCGGTCGCCGGCCGGCTGGGAGATCAGCTCCTGCACGAAGGTCACCACGGAGTCGATGACCAGGCGGATCTCGTTGAAGAAGTACAGGAAGAGCGGGTTGGAGTTGCGGTTCGCGCCGATCGAGTCGTTGACGTCGTTGAACCACCGGTGCAGGTCGGTCAGATCGGCGGCGGCCAGCGTCAGGGTCTGCTTGCCGCGCAGGATCGCGAAGAGCACCAGCCAGACGAAGAGGATCGCGGCGATCACCATGGACCGGCTGATCCTGCGCGCCTCCTTGGCCGGTGCGGGTGGCTCCGCCGTCCCCGTCTTCTCGGGTTTCTCGATGACGACGGTCATCACGCGCCGCCTTCCTGCCCGGCGACCACCGCGAGGATCTCCTCGTCGCCGACGATGCCGAGCAGCTTGCCGTTCTCGACGACCTTGACCGGCTTGTCGGCCGCGAGCACCGCCCGGGTGGCCTCCTTCACCACGACGTCCGGGCCGAGTTCGGGACCGTCGAGTTCGTCGCCGTCGGCCGGCGGGCGCATGATCCAGCGCAGGGTGAGGACGTCACCGCGCGGCACGTCCTTGACGAACTCGCGTACGTAGTCGTCCGCGGGGGCGCCGACGAGTTCGTCGCCGGTACCGCACTGGACCATCTTGCCGTCGCGCATGATGAGGATGCGGTCACCGAGCTTGAGGGCCTCGGAGAGGTCGTGGGTGATGAACACCATCGTCTTGCCGACCTCGCGGTGCAGCCGGATGACCTCGTTCTGCATGTCACGGCGGATCAGCGGGTCGAGAGCGGAGAACGGCTCGTCGAAGAAGAGCACGTCCGGGTCGCCCGCCAACGCCCTTGCCAGGCCGACGCGTTGCTGCATACCGCCGGACAACTGGTCGGGGTAGGAGTTCTCGTATCCGGACAGGCCGACCAACTCGACGACTTCCAGAGCCCGTTTGGTGCGCTCGGCCCGGCTCATGCCCCGGATCTCCAGTCCGAACGCCACGTTGTCGACGACGCGCCGATGGGGCAGCAGACCGAAGTGCTGGAAGACCATGGAGAACTTGCTGCGCCGCAGTTCGCGCAGGCGCTTGTCGTCGGCCTTGCGGATGTCCTCGCCCTCGAAGACGACCTCGCCCGCGGTGGGTTCGATCAGCCGGGTCAGACATCGCACCAGCGTGGACTTGCCGGAGCCGGACAGGCCCATGACCACGAACACCTCGCCGGGCGAGACGTCGAAGTGGACGTCGCGGACCGCGGCGGTGCATCCGGTGCGGTCCATGAGCTCGCGGCGGGTCAGGCCGCACAGCTCCTCCGAGTCCGGGACCTGGTCGGCCTTCGGCCCGAACACCTTCCACAGCCGGCGCACGGAGATGACCGGGGTCGAGTCCTCGGGCGTGCCGCGCCGCTGTGGCACCTCGGTCTGTGTGGTCACGTTCGACCTTCCTTCGGCGTTCAGCCGCTGAACCAGCGCTGCGGCCGGGGTTGGATGTTCTGCCATATGTGTTTGGGCTCTCGGTACTCGTTCAGACCGGTCGGTCCCAGCTCCCGGCCCACGCCCGAGTGCCCGAAGCCACCCCATTCCGCTTGCGGCACATAAGGGTGGTAGTCGTTGATCCACACCGTGCCGTGCCGCAGCCGCCGGGCGACCCGCTGGGCCTTGCCGGCGTCCTGGGTCCACACGGCACCGGCGAGCCCGTACTCGGTGTCGTTGGCGATGCGTACGGCGTCGTCCTCGCCGCTGAAGCGCTCCACGGTGAGCACGGGTCCGAAGGACTCCTCGTGCACCACGCGCATGTCCTGCGTGCACTCGTCGAGGACGGTCGGCGGGTAGAAGTGGCCGGACGCGAGGGCCGGGTCGTCGGGTCGCGCGCCGCCGCAGCGCAGTACGGCCCCCTCGGCGAGGCCCGCGGCGACGTACGCCTCGACCTTCGCCAGGTGCTGTGCGGAGATCAGCGCCCCGGTCTCGGCCTCCGGGTCGAAGGGGCCGCCGAGGCGGATCAGCCGGGCGCGGCGGACGACCTCGTCGACGAAGCGGTCGTGCAGACAGTCCTCGACGATCAGCCGGGCGCCGGCCGAGCAGACCTGCCCGGAGTGCAGGAAGACGGCGGTGAGGGCGAAGTCCACGGCCGTCTCGAAGTCGGCGTCGGCGAAGACCACGTTGGGGTTCTTGCCGCCGAGTTCGAGGGCCACCTTCTTCACGCCGGCCGCGGCGGTCGCCATGATGCGCTTGCCGGTCTCCAGGCCGCCGGTGAAGGAGACCATGTCGACGTCCGGGTGGTCGGAGAGGGGGGCGCCCGCCTCGGGGCCGGCGCCCAGGACGAGGTTGGCGGCGCCGGCGGGGAGTCCGGCCTCCTCCAGGGCCTTCATCAGCAGGATGGAGGTGGAGGGGGTGAGCTCGCTGGGCTTCAGGACGATCGTGTTGCCGGCGAGCAGGGCCGGGGCGACCTTCCAACTGGCTTGCAGCAGCGGGTAGTTCCAGGGGGTGATCAGTCCGCAGACGCCGACCGGTTCGTACACCACGCGGCTGACGGCGTCGTCGCGGCCGGTGTCGATCGTGCGGCCCGCGTCGGTGCCGCCGAGACCGCCGTAGTAGCGGAAGCAGGAGACGACGTCGGCGATGTCGTACTCGCTCTCCGCCAGGCGCTTGCCGGTGTCGAGGGACTCGGCGCGGGCGAACTCCTTGGCGTCGCGCTCGAGGATGTCGGCGGTGCGCAGCAGCAGGGCGGCGCGCTCGTGCTCGGGGGTCCGCGGCCAGGGGCCTTCGTCGAAGGCGCGGCGGGCGGCGGCGATCGCCGCCTCGGTGTCGGGGCGGGTCCCTTCCGAGACGGTCGCCGCGAGGGAGCCGTCAGCGGGACATCGGATCTCCCGGTGCCCGCCGGCCACCGGATCCCGCCATTCGCCAGCCACATACAGGTCTGCCACGCGCCGAGCCTTTCAACCGAAATTCGTTGCGCATCATGCACCCAATTGCTTGTGGTGGAACACAGTGGCGAATGTCCGGACACACGTCAAGGGGTTCACCGATGACGATTTGGCACGGTGGACGGGTCCGCGTCGTGAGCGGCTGCCCGGTCAGGGACTCCGTCGTATACGAATTCCCGCGCGCCGCCCGGCCGTCACAACTGACGCTGCAGAAAGACCAGCAGCGCCGCCGTGAGCTGCGCGGGGGCGTCCTCCTGGACGAGGTGGCCCGCTCCGGTGACCGGTTCGAAACGGGCGCCGGGGACGAGCGCGGCGAGCTCGCGGCCCTTCGCCACCGGGATCCAGGTGTCGTCCTCACCCCAGCAGACGAGCACGGGGATGCCGATCTCGCCGTAGCGGCCCTGGATCTCGTCGGTGTGGCGCTGGTCGGCCTGGGCGATCTGCCGGTAGAAGGCAGGCCGGCCGGGGTCGTCCAGCCAGGGCTCGACAAGGCGGTCGAGGACGGCGGGGTGCAGGCCGGGGCTGCTGGCCGAACTCACGTACTCGCGCACCAGGGCGCCGTGGAGGGCGGGCGGCAGCTGTTCGAAGACCTCGGCGTGTTCGCGGACGAGCCGGAAGAAGGGGGAGCCCCACGGTGCCAGCGCGACCGGGTCCACCAGGGCGAGGGCGCGATAGCGGGCGGCATGCAGCAGATGGGCCCGCAGGGCCACCGCGCCTCCGAAGTCATGGGCGACCACGAGCGGCTCCGTAAGGCCCCAGTGGCCCAGCAACTCGGTGAGGACGCGGCCCTGGGCGGCCAGGGACACGTCCTGCCCTGCGGCCTTCTCGGAGGCCCCGTAGCCGGGCATGTCCCACACGAACACCTGGTGGTCGCGGGCGAGTGAGCGGGCCACGGCCCGCCACACGTAAGAGGAGAAAGGAGTGCCGTGCAGGAGGACGACCGGCGGGCCGTCCGGCGGGCCCAGACGGTCCCAGCGCACGGTTCCCGAGGAGCTGGGGAAGGTCCGGGTCAGCTTCCAGTCGTCCGATGCCATCGTCTCCTCGTTCAGCCGTCCACCCGGTCCAGCAGCGTACGACGCCACCGCTCCGTCTCCGCGATCTGATTGAACGTGAACAGATGAAGACCGGCCACCCCGGCCGCGGGCGCGGTGAGCGCGGCCTCGGCACGGGTCAGCAGTCTCTCGGGCGCGTAGCCTCCGGGCGCCGCGAACCGTGCGAACCACGAGGCGTGCTTCGTCAGGAAGCGGGTCGACTCACCCACCCCGATCTTCGTCGCCATGGCCAGCAGCTTCGTCCGCTGCACGGGCCCGGCGACACCGATGTGCACGGGCAGGGCGACGCCCCGGCGCCGCAGCCGCGCGACCCACTCCCCCAGCACCCGCGGGTCGAAGCAGAGGTTGCTCACGATGTACGTGGCGTGCTCGCGCTTGTCCCACATCGACTGGATCGTGATGTCGTCGTGGATGAGGGGATGGCTCTCGGGATAGCCGGTGACACCGACCCGCGCGAACGGACCGCCCAGCTCGCTCAGCCGGCGCAGCACCGGCAGCGCGCCCTCGTAGACCCCGGCGGGCGGATCGGCATCGCCCGCCGGGACGAAGACGTCGTCCACCCTCGACGCGCGCAGCCGGTCGGTGACCTCCTTCAGGTGCACCTCGTCCCGCAGCAGCCGCGCGGGCACGTGCGGGACGACCCGGTAGCCGTGCGCGGCGAGCCTGCCGGTGAGGTCGAGGGTCGGCTCCAGGCCCTTGACCGGCGACGCCGTCACGGTGACGACGACGTCGCGCGGCACATGGGCGAGGACCTTCTCCTCGGTGGCGTTCGCGGGCAGCACCTCGTAACGGACGCTCTCGAGCAGTGCCCGCAGCCCGGTGGCGGCCAAGGTCTACCCCGCCTGCTTCTGGGCGTCGCGGTGACGGTAGTAGGCGGCCTTCGAGGGGGCGAGGGGCTCCTTGCCGAGGATCAGGTCGGCGGCCTTCTCGGCGACCATCATCACCGGGGCGTAGATGTTGCCGTTGGTGACGTACGGCATGACCGAGGCGTCGACGACCCTGAGGCCCTCCACTCCGTGCACCCGCATGCTGGTGGGGTCCACGACGGCCATCTCGTCGGTGGCGGGGCCCATCTTGCAGGTGCAGGACGGGTGCAGGGCGGTCTCGCCGTCCTTGGCGACCCAGGCGAGGATCTCCTCGTCGCTCTCCACGGACGGTCCGGGCGAGATCTCCCCGTCGTTGTAGGGGGCGAGGGCGGGCTGGTTGAGGAGCTTGCGGGCCACCCGGATCGCCTCGACCCATTCGCGCCGGTCCTGCTCGGTGGAGAGGTAGTTGAAGCGCAGGGCGGGGTGTTCGCGCGGGTCCTTGCTCTTGATCTTCACCGAGCCGATGGCGTCGGAGTACATGGGCCCGACGTGCACCTGGTAGCCGTGGCCGCCCGCGGGCACGGAGCCGTCGTAGCGGACCGCGATCGGCAGGAAGTGGAACATCAGGTTGGGGTAGTCGACGTCGTCGTTGCTGCGGGCGAAGCCGCCGGCCTCGAAGTGGTTGGTGGCGGCCGGGCCCTTCCGGAACAGCCACTGCAGTCCGATGAAGGGCGCGCGCCACTTCGCCAGGTACGGCTGCATGGAGACGGGCTGCTTGCAGGCGTACTGGATGTAGACCTCCAGGTGGTCCTGCATGTTCTCGCCGACGCCCGGGAGGTCGTGGACCACGTCGATGCCGAGGGCGCGCAGTTCCTCGGCGTTGCCGACGCCGGAGAGCTGGAGCAGCTGCGGGGAGTTGATGGCGCCGCCGCACAGGATGACTTCCCTGGCGCGGACCTGCTGAAGGGCGCCCTTGCCGCGCTGGTACTCGACGCCGACGGCCTTCTTGCCCTCGAAGAGGACGCGGGTGACGAGGGCGCGGGTCCTGACGGTGAGGTTGGGGCGCCTGCGTGCGGGCTTGAGGTACGCCTTCGAGGCCGACAGCCGGCGCCCGCGGTGGACGTTGCGGTCGAACTTGGCGAAGCCCTCCTGCCGGTAGCCGTTGACGTCGTCCGTCGGTGCGTATCCGGCTTCCTCGGTGGCCTTCTGGAAGGCGGTGAACAGCGGGTTGGTGGCCGGGCCGCGTTCGAGGACGAGGGGGCCGTCGTGGCCGCGGAACTCGTCGTCGGGGTCGGCCGCGAGACAGTTCTCCATGCGCTTGAAGTACGGCAGACAGTGCGCGTAGTCCCAGGTCTCCATGCCGGGGTCGGCCGCCCAGCGCTCGTAGTCCATGGGGTTGCCGCGCTGGAAGATCATGCCGTTGATGCTGCTGGAGCCGCCCAACACCTTGCCGCGGGCGTGGTAGATGCGGCGGCCGCCCATGTGGGGCTCGGGCTCGGACTCGTACTTCCAGTCGTAGAACCGGCTGCCGATGGGGTAGGTCAGCGCCGCGGGCATCTGGATGAAGACGTCCCACGGGTAGTCGGACCGGCCGGCCTCCAGGACCAGTACCCGGTTCGCCGGGTCCGCGGAGAGCCTGTTCGCCAGTGCGCTGCCGGCCGATCCGCCGCCGACGATGACGAAGTCGTAGTGCAGGGGAGCCATGGTGCCTCGTCTCGCTCGCGCCGTAGATATGCGAGGCATGCTAGCGCCGTCGCGTCATACGCACCAGGTTGCGACGGACGCAACTTCGGGGCCTTGTTTCGCTGTCGTTGCCCGCAGTTGCCAGGCCTGCTACACGGAGCGGCGGACCCACGGGAGGTGCCGGGGGCGGGCGTCAGAGCAGCGAGCGGATCGCCGCCTCGAACCTGCGCACGTGCTCCTCCGCCAGACCTGCGGCGCGTTCGCCGTCGCCCGCCAGCACGGCCCGCACGAGCGGGCCGTGCTCGTCGACATGGCCGGCCAGTCCGGGCAGCCGGTCGAGGAACAGACACCAGATGCGGGTGGCGAGGTTGTCGTAGCGCACGAGCGTGTCACTGAGGAAAGGGTTCGCCGTGGCGGCGTAGAGCGCCCGGTGCAGCCGGAGGTCCAGGTCGATGAGCTGGTCGACCTCTCCCCCGGCGATCGCGTCCAGCTCCGCCAGCAGTTCGGTGAGCACGGCGCGGTCCCGGGCGCCCGCCCGGCGTGCGGCGCAGTCGGCGGCCAGGGGCTCCAGGCGCAGGCGGACCTCGGTGAGATGCCCCAGGTCCGTGATCTGCACTTCGGAGGCGAAGGTGCCGCGCCGGGGGAAGGCCACGACCAGCCGGTCGACCTCAAGACGCTTGAGGGCCTCACGCACCGGGGTGCGTCCCACCCCGAGCTCCGCGGCCACCTGCTCGTCGTTGATGGGCGAACCGGGCGCGATCTTGAGGGTCACCAAGCGGTCGCACAGCACCTGATAGGCCCGCTCGGCCAGGGAGGGACGGCCCTCCGCCATCGCGACCGACATGCGCACTCTCCTCGTCGAGACTCCAGAGGACCACGTTAGCGCACAATTGATATATCAGTCCCCAGGCAAGGAGGGACGGACCCGGGACCGGCTCTTGACGGCTCGCCCCGGTCGCACCTACAACTGATATATCAGTCGTACGACTCTCGTCTTCCAAGGGGACCGCATGAGCCTCGACGTCCAGTCACTAGCCGCGTTCGACCCCGAGGTCGCCGCCGCGGTCGACGCGGAGCTCGACCGCCAGCAGTCGACGCTGGAGATGATCGCGAGCGAGAACTTCGCGCCGCCGGCGGTGCTGGAGGCCCAGGGCTCGGTCCTGACCAACAAGTACGCGGAGGGCTATCCGGGCCGCCGCTACTACGGCGGCTGCGAACACGTCGACGTCGTCGAGCAGTTGGCCATCGAGCGGATCACCGCCCTGTTCGGCGCCGAGGCCGCCAACGTCCAGCCGCACTCCGGCGCCCAGGCCAACGCGGCCGCGATGTTCGCCCTCCTCCAGCCCGGCGACACCATCCTCGGCCTGGACCTGGCGCACGGCGGCCATCTCACCCACGGCATGCGCCTGAACTACTCCGGCAAGCTCTACAACGTCGTCCCCTACCACGTACGCGAGTCCGACCTCCGTGTGGACATGGACGAGGTCGAGCAACTCGCGCTCGCGCACCGCCCGAAGCTGATCGTGGCCGGCTGGTCGGCCTATCCGCGGCAGCTGGACTTCGCCGAGTTCCGCCGGATCGCCGACGCGGTGGGCGCGTACCTGATGGTGGACATGGCGCACTTCGCCGGTCTGGTCGCCGCGGGCCTGCACCCCAGCCCGGTGCCGTACGCGGACGTCGTCACGACGACCACCCACAAGACCCTCGGCGGCCCCCGCGGCGGGGTCATCCTCAGCAAGGCCGAACTGGCCAAGAAGATCAACTCGGCGGTCTTCCCCGGTCAGCAGGGCGGGCCGCTGGAGCATGTGATCGCCGCCAAGGCGGTCGCCTTCAAGATGGCCGCGAGCGAGGAGTTCCGCGAGCGTCAGCGGCGCACGCTGAAGGGCGCGAAGATCCTCGCCGGACGGCTGCTGGCCGACGACGTGGCCGAGGCGGGCATCACGGTGCTCACCGGGGGCACGGAGGTCCACCTGGTCCTGGTGGATCTGCGGGGCAGCTCACTCGACGGCCGCCAGGCCGAGGACCGGCTCCACTCGGTCGGCATCACCGTCAACCGCAACGCCGTCCCCTTCGACCCGCGCCCGCCCATGGTCTCCTCCGGCCTGCGCATCGGCACCCCCGCGCTGGCCACCCGCGGGTTCGGCGACGCGGAGTTCCGCGAGGTCGCCGACATCATCGCGAACGCCCTGAAGCCCGAGCAGCTCAGCGACGATCAGGCCGAGTCGCTGCGCACCCGAGTGGCGAAGCTCGCCGCCGCGTTCCCCCTCTACTCCCAGCTGAACGGAGCCGCGGCATGACCGGCACGCCCCTCCCGGACCACCCGGACTTCCTGTGGCGCAACCCCGCCCCCAAGCCGTCGTACGACGTGGTGATCGTCGGTGGCGGCGGGCACGGTCTGGCCACCGCCTACTACCTCGCCAAGAACCACGGCATCACCGACATCGCGGTCCTGGAGAAGGGCTGGCTCGCGGGCGGCAACATGGCCCGCAACACCACGATCATCCGCTCCAACTACCTCTGGGACGAGAGCTCCGGCATCTACGAGCACTCCCTGAAGCTCTGGGAGACCCTCGAAGAGGACCTCGACTACCCCATCCTCTTCAGCCAGCGCGGTGTCCTGAACCTCGCGCACACGCTGCAGGACATCCGCGACAGCAAGCGCCGCGTGTACGCCAACCAGCTCAACGGCATCGACGCGGAGTGGCTGGAGCCGGACGAGGTCGCCAAGGTCTGTCCGATCGTCAACGTCTCCCCCGATGTGCGCTATCCGGTGCTCGGCGCGACCTACCAGCCGCGCGCGGGCATCGCCAAGCACGACTACGTCGCCTGGGGCTTCGCACGCAGGGCCGACGCATACGGCATCGACCTCATCCAGAACTGCGAGGTCACCGGCATCGACGTGACCGACGGGCGGGTGACGGGCGTACGGACCACCCGGGGCCGTATCGCCGCCGGGAAGGTGGCACTCGCCGGGGCCGGGCACACCTCCGTGCTCGCCGAGATGGTCGGCCTCCGACTGCCGCTGCAGAGCCACCCGTTGCAGGCCCTGGTCTCCGAACTGCTCGAACCGGTGCACCCGACGGTCGTGATGTCCAACGCCGTACACGTCTACGTCTCCCAGGCACACAAGGGCGAGTTGGTGATGGGCGCGGGCATCGACAGCTACAACGGCTACGGCCAGCGCGGGGCGTTCCACATCATCGAACGCCAGATGGCCGCCGCCCTGGAGCTGTTCCCCGTCTTCGCCCGCGCCCACATGCTGCGCACCTGGGCCGGCATCGTCGACACCACCCCGGACGCCTCCCCCATCGTCGGCCTCACCCCCATCGAGGACCTGTACCTCAACTGCGGCTGGGGAACAGGCGGGTTCAAGGCCACCCCGGGCGTCGGCTGGTGCTACGCGCACACCATCGCCACCGGCGAACCCCACCCGTACAACGCGCCGTTCACCCTGTCCAGGTTCGTCACCGGTGCGCTGGTCGACGAGCACGGCGCGGCCGCCGTCGCCCACTGACGCCTCTCAGGAGACCCCGATGCAGCTCATCGCCTGCCCCTGGTGCGGCGAACGCGAGGAAGCCGAGTTCCACTACGGCGGACAGGCGCACGTCGCCTACCCCGCGAAGCCCGCCGACCTCGACGACGAACAGTGGGCCCAGTACGTCTTCTTCCGCGACAACCCCAAGGGCCCCTTCGCCGAACGGTGGGTGCACTCCGCGGGCTGCCGCCGCTGGTTCAACGCCGTGCGCGACACCGTCACCCATCAGTTCCTGTCCGTCCACCGCCCGGGTGAGGAGCCCCGCACATGAGCAACGCGTTCCGTGTCGACGGCTTCGGCTCCGTGGACCGCACCAAGACCCTCTCCTTCACCTTCGACGGCCGCGCGTACACCGGCCACGCCGGCGACACCCTCGCCTCCGCCCTGCTGGCCAACGGGGTCCACCACGTGGCCACCAGCATCAGGTACGGCCGGCCGCGCGGCATCATGACCGCGGGCGTCGAGGAGCCCAACGCCCTCGTCCAGATCGAGTTCCCCTTCCCCGAGCCGATGCTCACGGCCACCACCGTCGAGCTGTACGACGGTCTCGTCGCCCGGGGGCTGAGCGGCCAGGGCCGCCTCGGCACCGAGCCCGACCCGGCCCGGTACGACACCGTGCACGCCCACTGCGACGTGCTGGTCGTCGGCGCCGGTCCGGCCGGGCTGGCGGCCGCGCTGACCGCCTCGCGGGCCGGTGCACGGGTCGTCGTGGTCGATGAACTGCCGTCGCACGGTGGCTCGTTGCTGGGTCAGGAGTCCGCTTCCGGGTGGGTCGCCCAGGCCACGGCGGAGCTCTCGGCGAACGCCGATGTCCGGCTCCTGCAGCGGACCACGGCGGTCGGCTACTACGACGACGGTCTCGTCCTCGCGCTGGAGAAGCGCACCGACCACCTCGGTGCGGACGCGCCCGCGCATGTCTCCCGGCAGCGGGTCTGGCGCGTCCGGGCCAAGCAGGTCGTGTTCGCGACCGGCGCCTACGAGCGGCCGATCGCGTTCGACGACAACGACCGTCCCGGCATCATGCTCGCGGACTCGGCCCGGACGTATCTGAACCGCTTCGGTGTCCTCGCGGGCCGTGAGGTCGTCGTGTTCACCACCAACGACAGCGCCTATCCCGCGGCGACCGAACTGGCCGACGCCGGCGCGCGGGTGCGCGCGGTGATCGACACCCGCGGCGAGGTGCCGGGCCACTGGCGGGACGCCTGTGCCGAGCGCGGGATCGAGGTGCGGGCCGGGCAGGTGGTGTCGGGGACGAGCGGTGTCGAGCGGATCACCGGGGTGCGGGTCGGGGACGAGGAGATCGGCTGCGATCTGCTGCTGGTGTCGGGCGGCTGGAACCCGGCGGTGCAGCTGTTCAGCCAGGCCCGGGGAGCGCTTCGGTACGACAGCGCGTCGGGCAGCTTCGTGCCGGCCGGCGCGCTGGAGACCGTACGGACCGCCGGTGCCGCGAGTGGAGTTCTGGGGGCGGCCGAGGTGCTGCGGGACGGTGTGGAGGCGGCCCTCGGTGCGCTGGCGGCGCTCGGGAGGACCGCGGGACGGCCGGTGGATCTGCCGGCTGCCGGCGACGAGCCCGTCGGGGCACCCGGCGCGGTGCTCTGGCAGGTACCCGGCTCCAAGGACGCCCAGTTCGTCGACCTCCAGCGCGATCAGACCGTCACGGACGTCCTGCGGGCCACCGGGGCGGGGCTGACGTCGGTGGAGCACGTCAAGCGGTACACCACCATCGGGACCGCGCACGACCAGGGGCGTACGTCGGGTGTGCTGACCTCCGGCATCATCGCCGAGGCGCTGGGGGTGGACATCGCCGAGCTGGGCACGCCCAAGCTCCGTCCGCCCACGGTGCCGGTCGCGTTCGCCGCGTTCGCCGGGCGCAACCGCGGTGAGCTGTTCGATCCCGTGCGGGTCACGGCCCTTCACCGGTGGCATGTCGAGCACGGTGCGCTCTTCGAGAACGTGGGCCAGTGGAAGCGGCCCTGGTACTACCCCGTCGGCGCGGAGACGATCGAGGAGGCCGTGCTGCGGGAGTGCCGGGCGGTCCGGGCGGGCGTCGGCATGATGGACGGCTCCACGCTCGGCAAGATCAGCGTCCAGGGCCCCGACTCCGGGGTACTGCTGGACCGGCTCTACACCAACCTGATGAGCACGCTGAAGACCGGACGCGTCCGCTACGGCGTGATGTGCGGGATCGACGGCATGGCCCTGGACGACGGGACCGTGTTCCGGGTGGCCGAGGAGGAGTTCCTCGTCACGACGACAACGGGCAACGCCGCCAAGGTGCTTGAGTGGATGGAGGAGTGGCTCCAGACCGAGTGGCCGCAGCTGCGGGTCCATCTGACCTCCGTCACCGAGCACTGGGCGACGATCCCCCTGGTCGGACCGCGCTCGCGGGACGTACTGGCGCTGGTCGCACCGACGCTCGACGTCAGCAACGACGCCTTCGGGTTCATGACCTGGCAGGACACCCTCGTGGCGGGCGTGCCCGCGCGGGTGGCACGGATCAGCTTCTCCGGTGAGCTCGCCTACGAGATCAACGTGCCCGCCTGGTACGCCACTTCGGTGTGGGAGGCGGTGTACGCGGCGGGCGGCCCCTTCGGCATCACGCCGTACGGCACGGAGACCATGCACGTGCTGCGCGCGGAGAAGGCGTACCCGATCATCGGTCAGGACACCGACGGCACGGTCGCTCCGCAGGATCTCGGGATGTCCTGGGTGGTGTCGAAGAAGAAGGAGGACTTCGTCGGCAAGCGGTCCTTCGCCCGTGCGGAGAACCGGCGCACCGACCGCAAGCAGCTGGTCGCGCTGCTGCCCGTCGACGAGCGCACCCTCCTCCCGGAGGGCGCCCAGATCATCGCCACCCCCGAGGTGCCCGCACCCCCGGTCCCCATGCTCGGGCACGTCACCTCCAGCTACCGCAGTGACGCCCTGCAGCGCACCTTCGCCCTCGCCCTGCTGCGCGGCGGCACCGAGCGGCTCGGCGAGACGCTCTACGTCCCGCTGGAGGGCCGCACCGTCGCGGTGACCGTGACCGACCCCGTGGTCTTCGACAAGGAGGGAAGCCGCCGTGACGGTTGAGACCCCCGTTCGTGTCAGCCCGCTCGCCGAGTGGCGGGAGACCTTCGACCGGCTGCCCGCCGGCTTCCAGGTCGAGGAGCTGCCCTTCCTCACCCAGGTCACTCTGCGGGTGACCCCGGGCAGTGCCGCCGCGGAGGCGGTCGAGTCGGCGCTCGGTCTGAAGCTGCCGTCGGCCTCCCGTGCGGAGATGTCCGGTGAGGTGAAGGCCCTGTGGCTGGGCCCGGACGAATGGCTGCTGGTGGCGCCCCCGGACACGGCGCTCGTCGAGCGGCTGAGGTCCGCGATCGGCAACGAGTTCGCCACCGTCACCGATGTCTCCGCACAGCGCACGGTGCTGTCCCTGCGGGGCGGCCTCACCCGGCAGATCCTGGCCCAGGGGTGCGCGATCGACCTGGACCCCCGGGTGTCCCCCGTCGGGTCCTGCTACACCACCCTCCTCGCCCAGACCGGCATCACCCTCGTCGTCCGAGGGGAGGGCGCCTCCGGCGCCTGGCTGCTGGTCCGTGCCTCCTTCGCCCCCTACACGGCGGCTTGGCTGGTCGACGCGGCCACGGAGTACGGCGGGGGCGCGGAGTACGGCGGGGGCACCGGATGACCCTCAGCGCCTTCGACATGTTCAAGGTGGGCATCGGGCCGTCCAGTTCGCACACGGTCGGCCCGATGCGGGCCGCGCACCTCTTCGCGCACGCCTTGGAACAGGAAGGACTGCTGGAGGACACGCACGGCGTCCACGTCGAGCTGTTCGGCTCGCTGGGCGCCACCGGGCACGGGCACGGCAGCGTCAAGGCGGTCGTGCTCGGCCTGGAAGGGCACGCGCCCGAACTCGTGGACCCGGCCCTGGCCGAACCGGCCATGGACCGGGTGCGCACGACGGGCGGCCTGCACCTGCTCGGCAAACATCCCCTCGCCTTCCGGGTCGACGACGACATCGTCCTGCACCGCCGCAAGCGGCTGGACTTCCACTCCAACGCGATGACCTTCGAGGCGGTCGACAGCTCCGGCCGCCGGCTGTCGCTGCGGACCTACTACTCCGTCGGCGGCGGCTTCGTCCTGGACGACGACCAGGCGAAGGGCCCGCAGATCGTGCCGGACACCACGCCGGTGCCCTATCCGTTCACCACCGGCGCCGAACTGCTGGCGCACACCGAGGGCACCGGCCTTTCGATCAGCTCGATCATGCTGGCCAACGAGACGGCCCGGCGCAGCGAGGCCGAGGTCCGGGCGGGGCTGCTGCACATCTGGTCCGTCATGCAGGAGTGCGTGCTGCGCGGGTGCGCGACCGACGGCGTGCTGCCCGGCGGTCTGAAGGTACGGCGCCGGGCCGCCGCGCTGCACCGCAAACTGCTCGGCGCGGACGAGGAGGCCGAGACCGACTCGCTGCACGCGATGGAGTGGGTGACGCTGTACGCACTGGCGGTGAACGAGGAGAACGCGGCGGGCGGACGGGTGGTCACCGCCCCGACCAACGGCGCCGCCGGGATCATCCCCGCCGTGCTGCACTACTACGAGCGGTTCGTGCGCGGCGCGAACCAGGACGGCATCGTGCGGTTCCTGCTGACCGCGGCGGCGATCGGAGTGCTGTTCAAGGAGAACGCCTCGATCTCCGGGGCCGAGGTCGGCTGTCAGGGCGAGGTCGGTTCGGCCTGCTCGATGGCGGCCGCCGGGCTGGCCGAGGTCATCGGCGGCACCCCCGAACAGGTGGAGAACGCCGCCGAGATCGGCATCGAGCACAATCTCGGTCTCACCTGTGACCCCGTCGGCGGGCTCGTGCAGATCCCCTGCATCGAGCGGAACGCGGTCGCCTCCCTGAAGGCGATCACCGCCGCCCGGATGGCCCTGCACGGCGACGGCACCCATCACGTCTCCCTCGACAAGGCGGTCAAGACCATGCGGGAGACCGGGGCCGACATGAAGGACAAGTACAAGGAGACCGCGCGTGGCGGTCTCGCCCTGAACGTGGTCGAGTGCTGAGGAGACAGCCATGAGCACCCAGTTCGTTCTCACCCTGAGCTGCCCCGAGCGCCCCGGTATCGTCAACGCGGTGACCAGTTTCCTGGTCCGGCACAGCTGTGACATCACCGAGCACCAGCAGTTCGACGACCCCGACCACGAACTCGTCTTCCTGCGCACCGGGTTCAGGACCACGGACGAGTCGATCACCCTCGGTGGTCTCAAGGAGGCCTTCGACGCCGTCGCCGGCACCTACGGCATGCAGTGGCAGCTGCGGGACGCCTCGGTCAAGCCCCGCATCCTGGTGATGGTGTCGAAGTTCGACCACTGCCTGGCCGACCTGCTCTACCGCTGGCGCAGCGACACCCTGGACGCCGACATCGCGCTCGTCGTCTCCAACCACCCCGATCTGGGGCCCCTGGCTGATGCGGCGGGCCTGCCCTTCGAGCACGTCCCGGTCAGTGCGGCGACCAAGCCCCAGGCCGAGGCACGTCTGCTGGAACTCGTCGACGAGCACGCCATCGACCTGGTCGTCCTGGCCCGCTACATGCAGATCCTCTCCGACGACCTGTGCAAGAAGCTGGAGGGCCGGGCGATCAACATCCATCACTCGTTCCTGCCGAGCTTCGTCGGCGCCAAGCCCTACCACCAGGCCTACCAGCGCGGCGTCAAGCACGTCGGTGCCACCGCCCACTACGTCACCGCCGACCTGGACGAGGGCCCCATCATCGAGCAGGAGGTGATCCGCGTCGACCACCGTCTCTCCGCCGACCAGCTCGTCCTCGTCGGCCGCGACGCCGAACGCACCGCGCTGGCCCGCGCGGTCAACTGGCACTGCCAGAACCGGGTCCTGCTGCACGGCAACCGCACGGTCATCTTCAGCTGACGCCGCCGGCGCCTTCGACGACCGGCCTGCACAGAAACGGAACGTGTGCACCGTGACCACCGCGACCGTTCTCTCCGGCTCCGCAGCCGCCGCGGACATCAAACGTGAACTCGCCGCCCGCGTCGGCGTGTTGCGCGAGCGCGGCATCACCCCCGGCCTGGGCACGATCCTCGTCGGCGACGATCCCGCCAGCCGCTCCTACGTGAACGGAAAGCACCGCGACTGCGCCGAGGTCGGCATCGCCTCCCTGCGCGTCGACCTGCCGGCGACCGCCACCCAGTCCGACGTCGAGACGGCCGTACTGCGCCTGAACGCGGACCCCGCCTGCACCGGCTTCATCGTCCAACTCCCCCTGCCCGCCCATCTCGACATGCACACCGTGCTCGAACTCGTCGACCCCGCCAAGGACGCCGACGGACTGCACCCCACCAACCTCGGCCGCCTCGTCCTGGGCGTCCCCGCACCCCTGCCCTGCACCCCGCGCGGCATCCTGGACCTGCTCCGGCGCCACCAAGTCCCCATCACCGGGGCCCAGTTCTGCGTCATCGGCTGCGGCATCACCGTCGGCCGCCCCCTCGGCCTGATGCTCACCCGCCGCACCGAGCACGCCACCGTCACCCTCTGCCACGAAGCCACCCGCGACATCGCCGCCCACACCCGCGCCGCCGATGTCGTCGTCGCCGCGGCCGGTGTCGCCCACCTCGTGCGGCCCGACTGGATCAAACCCGGTGCCACGGTCCTCTCCGTCGGTCTCACCCGCACCGTCGAAGGCATCCTCGGCGACGTCCACCCCGACGTCGACCAGGTCGCCGGCACCCTGGCACCCCCCGTCGGCGGCGTCGGTCCCATGACCCGCGCCATGCTCCTCACCAACATCGTCGAGGCAGCCGAACGCGCCTGGGCGAAGAGTCCCGAGGCCGCCCGCAGTCACGCGTGAGGCCGGGGAGCACCCCCGCTGAGGGGTGCTCCCCGGCCTCGATGGGGTCGGTGCCGGTGTCAGTCGGCCGGGGTCAGCGCGACCTCGGCGCTGCCCGAGAGGGCCGGAAGGCCGGCGGGGGGCGTGTCGGTGTAGGAGGCGTTGAAGACCGCCTTCAGGTTGTCCGAGCCGGTGTGGCCGCCGTCGACGAAGGTCTCGAACGATCCGGAGCAGCCGTTGCTCGTGGACAGCGGGTGGCCGTGGGTGTCATGGCCGAGGATGAACGAGACGGTGACCTTGGCGCAGTCCACCGGCTGGTCGTCGGTGACGGTGACCTGCCAGGTGACCGTGTCGCCCCAGTGGAACGGCGTGCCGCCGTGCGGAGCCGGGTCGGTGGTGAGGGAGACGACCGGCGCCTTGTTGCCGACCACGACGGGAACGGAGGCGGAGGCCGAGCGCCCGGTGCTGTCGGTGACCTTCAGCGTGGCGTCGAAGACGCCGTTCTCGGTGAAGGTGTGCGTCGGGTTCGCCTCCCTGGAGTCCACGGTGCCGTCGGCGTCGAAGTCCCAGGCGTAGCGCAGCGCGTCGCCGTCGGCGTCCTTCGTGCCGGCGCTGGAGAACTGGACCGTCAGCGGCCTGGTGCCGTTGACCACGTCCGCGGCGACCTTGGGCTCCGGGGTGCGGTTGCCCCGGGTGAAGTCGATGCGGGAGAGCTGTGCCTCGGGCAGTTCGGCGAAGTAGCCGGTGCCGTACTCCAGCACGTACAGGGCGCCGTCCGGGCCGAACTCGGCGTCGATCGGGCCGTCCGTCGTGATCGTGGGGATCGCGTCCTCGATCTTCTGGACCTCGTTGTTCCTGCCGAGGGTGATGGCCTTCATCTGGTCACGGGTCCACTCGTAGAAGAGCGGCTTGCCGTCGAAGTACTGGGGCCAGCGGTTGGCGGCCTTGTTGTGCTTGTCGTAGCGGTACGCCGGGCCGCCCATGGGGCCGATGCCACCGGTGCCGAGTTCGGGGAACTCCGCGGAGGCGCCGTAGCCGTAGACGATCTCGGAGTCCTCGACCGGGGGCAGCTCACTGCGGCCGGTGTTGTGGCGCGAGTCGTTGACCGGCTTCGCGCAGTTGAAGGCGCCGCTGGAGGTCTGGGTGGCGAAGTCGTAGTCCTGGTACGGCATGTCCGGGGTCACACAGAACGGCCAGCCGTAGTTGGCGGGGCGGTCGATGACCATCCAGCGCCCCTGCCCGGCAGGGCCGCGGCCCGGGTTGGCGGTGTTGGCGTCGGGCGAGTAGTCGCCGACGTAGAGCTCACCGGTCCGCTCGTCCACGGTGAAGCGGAAGGGGTTGCGCAGGCCCATGGCGTAGATCTCGGGGCGGGTCTTCGCGGTGCCCGGCGCGAAGAGGTTGCCCTTGGGTACGGAATAGCCGCCATTCGACTTGACCTTGATGCGCAGGACCTTGCCGCGCAGGTCGTTGGTGTTGCCCGCGGTGCGCCGCGCGTCGTAGGCGGGGTTGCGGTCGGGGCGGTCGTCGATCGGGGCGTAGCCGTCGGAGGAGAACGGGTTGGAGTCGTCGCCGGTCGACAGGAAGAGGTTGCCCTTGTGGTCGAAGTCGATCTTGCCGCCGACGTGGCAGCAGATACCGCGGTCGGCGGGTACGTCGATGATCTTCTGCTCGGTGTTGTAGTCGAGCTTGTTGCCGACGAGCTTGAACCGCGAAAGCCGTGTGTATCCCTTGTACTTGGCGAAGTCCGCGGCCGTGCCGAACTGCGGTGCGTCGCCCTCGTTGACGCCCGGGGTGGCCGGGTCGTCCATGGGAGTGTCGAGGCGGGGCGAGTAATAGAGGTAGACCCAGCGGTTCTTGGCGAAGGCAGGGTCGATGGCGATGCCCTGCACGCCTTCCTCGTCGTGCTGGTAGAGCCCGGCGGGGCTCTTCTTCATGTCGGCGGCGAGGAAGTTGACGCCGCTCTTGGGGTCGTGGATCCGGATCTCGCCGGTCCGGGCCGTGTGCAGCACCCGCCGGTCGGGCAGGACGGCCAGGGCCATGGGCTCGCCCGGGCGGTCGTTGAGGGTGACCTTCTGGAAGTCCGACGAAGCCGGCGGCGCCGGGTCCGACGGGGAGGCCTGGGCTGCGGGGAGCGGCAGGAGCCCGACGGCTCCGGCCAGCGCAGCCGCCCCTATGAGGGTGACGATCCGTCTGTTACGCACTCAGAACTCCTTTGGTCTGGCCGGCGGGTCAAGAGCCAGGCGAAATGCGTGAGTTGGACGCTAGGGCGCCCACTTTCAACTCGTCAAGGACAAAGTCACGGCCTGTTCGGGGAAAGTTTGCCCCGTTACTTCCTGCTTTTTCGGGCGCTCCGGGGACCCGCCCGGCGGCCAGATTCGCCGGGCAGGAACCGCGGGTGACGTCAGGTCAGTTGCAGGCGCGCAGGGCCGCGAGGTTGTCGTAGCCGACCTTGGCGAACTCCAGGGACTGGCCGGGCGCGGTCGTGCTCGGCGCGTTGTCCTGTTCGACCATCGGGTTGTGGTAGTTCTTCGCCCCCACCCGGGTGAAGAACCTCCGGTATTCGATGTCGCCGGTGCCGAACGGCACCATGTCGTAGCCCAGGCCGCTCTGGGGGTTCACCACACCGTCCTTGGCGTGGAAGAGCGGGAAGCGGCTGTTGTTGCGGACCACGAGCGCGGCCGGGTCGAAGACGTCCTCGCGCTGCGAGCCGTCGTGGGCGGTGTAGGTGTGGAACTTGTACTGGGCCACGTGGGCCCAGAACACATCGAGCTCCAGATAGACGCTCTTGCGGTCCGTGACCTTCACGAAGTACTCCAGCTTGCGGATGCCGGAGCTGCGGGTCGGCCGGCCCTGGTCGTCCAGGGGGCCGCCGTCGAGGAGGAAGTCGTAGGCCGCGTCGTGGTTGTGGGTGTAGAGCTTGATGCCCTCACGGCGGGCTGTCTCACCGAGCGTGTTCCATTTCTCCGCGGCGATGTCCCAGTCGGCCCGGTAGCGGCTGTTGGTGGGGTCGTTGCCGGTGCCCATGTGCTCCATGCCGATGATGTTGGCGATCTCCAGCCAGCGCTTGAAGGTGTCCAGGTCCGACGTGGTCAGCGGCCAGGACGGCGGGATGTAGCCGTGGCTGCCCTGCGCCCGCAGACCGTACTCGTCGAGCCAGGAGCGCAGCAGCCTCGCGCCCTGGACGGTGCCGAGGTCGGCGCCGCCGGGCGCGTTGGCGTGCTGGCCGTAGCCGGCGAACTCCACCTGGCGGTAGCCGAAGCGCGAGAGCTGCCGGAACACCTCGCGGAAACCGGAGGGCAGGTCGGAGGCGAGCGGGTCGCGGGCGACGGCGTCACGGACGGTGTAGAGGATGATGCCGCGCTTGTGCGGCGGGACCAGGGCGGAGCGGCCCCGGTCGTCGCCGGCGGCTCCGGTTCTGTCTTGCGCCAGCGCGGGTGCGGCGCCGAAGACCGGGGCGGCGATCGCCGCGGCGGTGGCGGCCGTGCAGGTGCTCAGGAAACGGCGGCGGCTGACGCCGAGCGTGCGGCGCAGGGCGTCGTCGGTGCCGGCTCGGTCGGTGCCGGCTCGGTCGGTGCCGGCTTCGTCGTTGAACGCGGTCACAGGGGTTCTCTCCTTCTTCGTCGCGGTGCTGCGGGTGCCTGACGGCCGCCGCCTCGGCAGAGCGCGGTGAGCCGCAGGAGAAGGGCGTTCACTTCAGTGGCCGCAACGCGGCCGGGCACTGCGCGGGGGGTGGGGTTCCAGGACGAGCGACCTGTTTCGTCGCTCGCGGAGAGGCGGCCGCGACGGCCGCGTGGGGGGGATGGTCAAGGGGTACGGAGGCGAAGCGGGCGCCGGGCGGTGCGGCTCGGCCCGGTCACCCCGCCCGGCGCAGGCGGTCGGCGAACGCCAGCAGCGCGGTGAACTGCTCCGGCAGACCCGCCGGTCCTCCGTCGGGGTCCTTGAAGTAGAAGCCCAGTTCCGGGAGCGGTCCGGACAGACCCGCCTCGTGGGCGCGGGCGACCAGGCGGGCCAGGTCCAGCACAAGAGGTGCGGCCAGGGCCGAGTCGCAGCCCTGCCAGGTGGTCTGCAGGACCATGCGCGCACCGAGGAAGCCCTCGAAGGCGATGTGGTCCCAGGCGGTCTTCCAGTCGCCGAGCGCCGGTACGTCGTCGATGTGCACCTCGCCTTCCGGCGTGTGCCCGAGGGTCTCGGTCAGGACGCGTGCCTTGCCGGCGTTCTTCGCGGCGGCCGCGCCCGGGTCGGCCAGCGCCGCCCCGTCGCCGCCGCCGAGCAGATTGGTGCCGGACCAGGCCCGTACATGCAGGGCCCGCTGGACGAACATCGGGGCGAGCGCGGCCCGCAGCAGGGTCTGGCCGGTCTTGCCGTCGCGGCCGGCGTGCGGAAGTCCGGCGGCCGCGGCGGCTTTTGTGAGGGGCGGGGTGCGCAGGCCGGTGGACGGCGTGAAGTTGACGTAGGGGCAGCCGGCGCGCAGGGCGGCGGCCGCGTAGAGGGAGCTGGGCGGCAGTCGTAACGCATCCGGCGCGGGCGCCGGTTCCGTGGACGCGACGTTGACGACGACCACGCGGGCCAGCTCGTTGCGCGTACGGAAGGAGGTGAGGTCGGCGGCGAGGTCCGCGACGAGTTCCTCGTCGTCGCGCGGGTCGTCCGGGAGCGGGCCGCCGAACCGTGTCTCCTTCTCCGCGGCGAGCAGTTCGGCGTGTACGGCGGAGGCGAGCCCGTGCGGCAGGACGCCCGCGTCGGTGAGGTGTTCGGCCCGCTTCGGCAGCGGGGAGTCGGCGACGTCGTGACCGCCGAAGACGAGCGAGGCCAGGGCCGGCAGTCCGGTGCCGTCGAACGGCGGGGTCTCGGTGACCATGCCGGTCGGCGGACGCAGTCCGGCGGTGACCGCCGCGCAACCGGCGACCGCGGTGGTGGCCACCGATCCGCGGGCGCCGACGAACCAGACACCGGTGGGTGTGGTGTTCCCGTCGTTGTTCACGGACCGCCTCCCCAGGAGGACGCTTACGGGCCTTCGGCCCTGATGCGCCGTCAGTCTTGAATCACTCTGTGGTGCCTGTGCACGACTGGGACCGTAGTCCCGTTCGTCTGCGACGGGAACCCCTTGTGCAAGAGGGAAGCGAACTTTTTCCAGAGCGAGGACAAAGATGTCCGGGCAGCCAGGGGTCGCCGCTCCCTCTTGTCTCTACCGGACTTCGGCCTCGACGCCCTGGACGGGGGTGTAGACGGAGTTCTTCTGCGCGCTCTCCTCCACCGCGGCGAGCACCCGCTGCACCTGGAGACCGTCGGCGAACGACGGCATCGGGTCGGTGCCGGTCGCGATCGCCTCGACGAGGTCGCGGGCCTGGTGGGCGAAGCTGTGCTCGTAGCCGAGGCCGTGGCCCGGCGGCCACCAGCCCTCCAGGTAGGGGTGGTCGGGCTCGGTGACGACGATCCGGCGGAACCCCGCCGTCGCGGCGGGCTCCCGGTGGTCGTGGAAGGACAGTTCGTTCAGCCGCTCCAGGTCGAAGGCGAGCGAACCGTGCTCGCCGTTCACCTCCAGCCGCAGCGCGTTCTTGCGCCCGGACGCCATCCGGCTCGCCTCGAACGTGGCCAGCGCCCCCGAGGCGAGCCGGCCGGTGAACAGGGCCGCGTCGTCGACGGTCACCGGACCGCGCCGGGGGCCGCCGGAAGCGGTCAGGCCCGAGGAGGCCCCGTCGAGAAGCGGGCGCTCCTTGACGAAGGTCTCCATCTGGGCGGAGACACCGACCAGCGCCTCGCCCGCCAGGTACTGCACGAGGTCGACGATGTGCGCGCCGAGGTCGCCGAGCGCCCCCGAGCCGGCGTGCTCGCGCTGCAGCCGCCAGGTCAGCGGGAAGTCGGGGTCGACCAGCCAGTCCTGGAGGTAGCTGACCCGCACATGGCGCACTGTGCCGAGCCTGCCGTCGGCGATGAGCCGCCGGGCGAAGGCGAGGGCGGGCACCCGGCGGTAGTTGAAGCCCACCATGGTCAACTGCCCGCGCGAGCGCGCCGCTTCGGCGGCCGCGGCCATGGCCTCGGCCTCCGCGACCGAGTTGGCCAGGGGCTTCTCGCACAGCACGTGCTTGCCCGCCGCCAGCGCCGCGATCGCGATCTCCGCATGGCTGTCGCCCGGGGTGCAGATGTCGACGAGCTGTACGTCGTCGCGGGCCACGAGGGCGCGCCAGTCGGTCTCCGTCGCTGCCCAGCCGTGCTTGTCGGCGGCCGCCCGCACGGCGTGTGCGTCGCGGCCGGCGATCGCGGCCAGGACCGGCCGCAACGGCAGGTCGAAGACGTGTCCGACGGTACGCCACCCTTGTGAGTGGGCGGCGCCCATGAACGCGTAACCGACCATGCCCACGCCGAGTGCCGGCGGTGCGGTCCGACCATCCCTGTGTTCCATACGGATTCCTCCACGTCGGAGTGTCACTGACTCATCGCTGTGTTCATGGGGCGCGCGGCCCGGGCCGGTCAGATGAAGCCGGTCGGCAGGTACTGGTCGACGTTGTCCTTGGTCACGACGGCCGAGTAGAGGGTCAGCGAGGACGGGATCTCGAACTCGGCGAGACCGCCGACGCCCTTGCTCTGGCCGAGGGCCCGGGCGAGGTCGATCGCGGAGGCCGCCATGGTCGGCGGGTACAGGACGGTCGCCTTGAGCACGCTGTCGCCGGACTTGATGGCGTCCATCGCGGACTTGGCGCCCGCGCCGCCGACCATCAGGAAGTCGTCGCGTCCGGCCTGGTCGATGGCGCGCAGCGCGCCTACGCCCTGGTCGTCGTCGTGGTTCCACAGCGCGTCGAAGTTCGACTGGGCCTGGAGCAGTTGGGCCATCTTGGCCTGCCCGGACTCGACGGTGAAGTCGGCGGCCTGGCGGGCCACCTTCCTGATGTTCGGGTAGTTCTTCAGCGCGTCGTCGAAGCCCTTGGTGCGCTGCTGGGTCAGCTCCAGGTTGTCCAGCCCCGCCAGTTCGACGACCTTGGCGTTCTTCTTGTCCTTGAGCTGTTCGCCGATGTAGTGCCCGGCGTTGAGACCCATGCCGTAGTTGTCGCCGCCGATCCAGCAGCGGTACGCCTGCGGGGAGGCGAAGACGCGGTCCAGGTTGATGACGGGTATGCCCGCGCGCATCGCCTGCAGGCCGACCTGGGTGAGCGCCTTGCCGTCGGCCGGCAGGATCACCAGCACGTCGACCTTCTTGTTGATCAGCGTCTGGATCTGGCCGATCTGCGCGGCCGTGTCGTTGGAGCCCTCGGTGATCTCCAACGTGACGTCGGAGTACTTCTTCGCCCGGCTCTTGGCGTTGTCGTTGATGGCGTTGAGCCAGCCGTGGTCGGCCTGCGGGCCGGCGAAGCCGATGGTGACCTGCTTGCCGGGCTTGTCGTCCGCGACGGGGACGGCGTTGTCCGCGGCCTGGTCCTGGTTCTTGGGTTCATTGCTGGTGCAGGCCGTCAGCAGTGCTCCGGCGGAGACGGCGGCGGTGCCGAACAGCAGCGCTCTGCGGCTGGTGGCGGGGGTTCTTGCCATGGCGGATCGACCCTTCGACTGGGCGGTGTGCGGCAGGTGGAGGCTGTGGGGGCCGGACGACGGTGTCAGGGGCCGCCGTCCGGCGTGTGCTGCGCGCGCGTCAGGTGTCGCCGTGCAGCGAGCGTCGCTGGACCAGCACGGCGGCGACGATGATGGCGCCCTTCGCGATCTGCTGGACGGCGGTCTCGAGGTTGTTCAGGGCGAAGATGTTGGTGATCGTCGTGAAGACCAGGACGCCGAGGACGGAGCCGACGATGGTGCCGCGGCCGCCGCTGAGCAGGGTGCCGCCGATGATCGCGGCGGCGATGGCGTCCAGCTCGTAGAGGTTGCCGTTGGTGTTCTGGCCCGAGCCGGCGAGCACGATCAGCATGAACGCGGCGATGCCGCAGCACAGCCCGGACAGCAGGTACAGGCACAGGCGCTGGCGGCGGACGTCGATGCCCGCAAGCCGTGCCGCTTCCGCGTTGCCGCCGACCGCGACGGTACGGCGGCCGAAGGTGGTGCGGTTGAGCAGCAGCCAGCCGACGACGGTGACCGCGGCGAAGATCAGGACCAGGGGCGGGACGCCCAGCACATAGGCGTCCCTGGAGCCCAGGTCCAGCACGGACTCGACGCTCACGACCTGCGTGCTGCCGTCGGTGATCTGCAGCGCCAGGCCCCGGGCGGAGGCGAGCATGGCGAGCGTCGCGATGAAGGGCACCATCCGGCCGTACGCGATCAGCAGGCCGTTCACCAGGCCGCAGCCCACGCCGACGACGACGGCGGTGAAGAGGATGCCAGCGAAGCCGAACTCCTGCGTGGCCACGGTCGTCGCCCACACCGAGGCGAGGGCGACCATCGCGCCGACCGACAGGTCGATGCCACCGCTGGTGATGACGAACGTCATGCCGACGGTGACGACGCCGATCACGGACGCCTGGGTGAGGACGAGTTGGAGATTGCTCGTGGCCAGGAACTCGTCCGGGGCGGTGATCCCGCCGACCGCGACAAGGACGGCGAGGACGCCGAGGAGGGACAGCGTACGCACGTCCCACCGCAGACCGAGCCGGGGTGAACTCCCCCGGCCCTGCGCGGAGTCGGCGGCGGACGTCGGCGCTTCCTTCGGCGCCGTGGTGGCCGGCTGCGTCATGGTGTCGGGCTCCCTTCCATCACAAGATCGAGTACGCGGTGCTCATCGAGCTCCCGGGCGTCCGCCGTGTGCACGACGCTGCCCTCACGGAGCACCAGCACCCGGTCGGCGAGCCCCAGGACCTCGGGCACCTCACTGGACACGAGCAGTACGGCCAGGCCCTCGTCGGCCAGCCGGCGGATCACGGCGTAGAGCTCCGCCCGGGCGCCGATGTCGACGCCCCGGGTCGGCTCGTCCAGCAGCAGGACCTTGCAGCCCCGCAGCAGCCAGCGGGCGAGGACCGCCTTCTGCTGGTTGCCGCCGGACAGGGTCCTGATCGCGGTGTCGGGGTTGTCCGGCCGGAGCGACAGCTCCCTGACCGCCCGGTGGGTCGCGGCCCGCTCGGTGCGCCGGTCGATCCAGCCCGCGCGGGCGAACCGGGAGAGCGTGGAGACGGAGACGTTGCTGCTGACGGACTCCAGCATGAGCAGCGCCTGCGCCTTGCGTTCCTCGGGCGCGAGGCCGATGCCGGCGCGTACGGCGGCACGGACACTGCCGGGGCGCAGAGGCGTGCCGTCGACGAGGACGCGGCCGCCGTCGGGCTTGCGCGCTCCGTAGATCGTCTCCAGGATCTCGCTCCGCCCGGAGCCGACGAGCCCCGCCAGACCCACGATCTCACCGGGCCGCAGCTCCAGATCGACGGGCGCGAACTCCCCTCGCCGGGTCAGCCCCTGGACCGTCAGCACCGGTTCCCGCTCCGCGGCGAACCCGGCGGTGGGGCGCTCGGGGAAGACGTACTCCACGTTCCGCCCGGTCATGAGGGCCACGACCTCCTGGGTCGGCGTCGACTCGGCGGGCAGACCGCCCGCGACCGACCGGCCCTCCTTCAGGACCGTGACCCGGTTGCCGATGCGGCGGATCTCCTCCAGGCGGTGCGAGATGTAGACGACGGCGACACCGTCGGCGGTCAGATCGGCCACGATCCTGAAGAGGTTGTCCACTTCCTCGGGGTCGAGTGCGGCCGACGGCTCGTCCATCACGATCAGCCGGACCTCGTGGGACAGTGCGCGGGCCATGGAGACGATCTGCTGCTGCGCCGCGGACAACTCGCCGACGAGCCGGGAGGGTTCGATCTCCGGGTGCCCGAGCCGTTCCAGCAGCCGCGCGGTCGCGCTGCGGGCGGCGGAGCCCCGTACGACGAAGCCGGCGGAGGTGGGTTCGTGTCCGAGGAAGACGTTCTCCGCGACGGACAGACCCTCGATCAGGTCGAGTTCCTGGTAGATGGTGGCGACGCCGAGACGCATGGCGGCGATCGGCGAGCCCAGGGTCACCGGCTCGCCCTGCCAGGTGATCTCGCCCTCGTCCGGCTGGTGGGCCCCGGCGAGCACTTTGATCAGCGTGGACTTGCCGGCCCCGTTCTGGCCCAGGAGGCAGTGGACCTCACCGGCCTGGACCTCGAGATCCACACCGTCCAGGGCGCGGACACCCGGGAACGTCTTGGTGATGCCGGACATGGTGAGCAGGGGTGGTTGTGGTGCCATGAGGAATCCCCTCGGCGGATGCGGGCCGTGAGTGGGCAGGGCGGAGCAGAGCAGGAGCGGGCGGAGCAGAGCAGGACTGGGCAGGGCGGAAAGGGCGGGGCGTGGGCAAGAGCCGGGCGGAGCAAGGCTGATGGGCCGGTAGCCCGGTAGCTCGGTGACGTGGTGGTCGGCCGCGCGAACGACGTACCGCGGCCGCGGCCGGTGTGACGGTTCTACGTGAGGTGCGGCGGCGCTACGGCTCGTGCGAGGTCGGCGCGGGATCGCCGAGGCGCACGGGGTGTGCGGCCTCGCCAACGGGTGCTGCTTGCTCGAAGTGACGCCGCGCGGTCACGGCGATGGGATGCGCTGCTCGATGCCTCCGGGGTCGCCGGCGGCGTCGAGCGGCGCTCAGGCGGGCGAGAAGACGTGGTCGCTGATGAGCCGTGCGGCGCCGATGGCTCCGGCCGCCGGCCCCAACTCGCCCAGCACGATCGGCAGGTTGCGCGTGGCCAGCGGCAACGACTGCCGGTACACCTGGGTCCGGACGCTGGCCAGCAGGGTGTGTCCGAGCCCGGTCACCCCGCCGCCGATCACCACCAGTCCCGGATTGAAGAAACTGACGAGCCCGGCGATGACCTGGCCCAGGCGCTTACCGCCCTCCCGGATCAGTTCAAGGGCCGCCGTGTCCCCTGCCGCCGCGGCCGCCGACACGTCTTCGGCCGTCAGCCGCCCGGCCGTCTCCAGCCGGGCCGCGAGTTCCACCGAGCGGCCCTCGCGCACGGCCAGCTCCGCGTCAGCGGCCAGTGCGGCGCCGCTGAAGTGGGCTTCCAGGCAGCCCCGGTTGCCACACGCGCACGGCCGGCCGTCCGGCACCGCCTGGATGTGCCCGATGTCGCCCGCACTGCCCGTCGTACCGCGATAGACCTCACCGCCCACGACGATCCCGCAGCCGATACCGGTACCGATCTTGACGCACAGGAAATCACCCACGGAACGCGCGACGCCCGCGTGCTGCTCCCCCATCGCCATCAGATTCACATCGTTGTCGACCATCACCGGACAGCCCAGCTCCTGACTGAGCGCCTCCCGCACCGGGAAACCGTCCCAGCCCGGCATGATCGGCGGCGCCACCGGCACCCCCTCGGGAAAACGGACCGGCCCCGGAACACCGATCCCGGCCCCGTCGAAACCCTCCGCCAGCCCCGTCGCCTTCAACTTCGCCGCCATCGCCAGGACTTGCTCGAAAACCGCGACCGGACCCTCACGGACGTCCATCGGCTGATTGAGGTGTCCCAGGATCTCCAGCTCGGCGTTGGTGACGGCGACATCGATCGAGGTGGCCCCGATGTCGACGCCGAGGAACCGCAGTTTGGGGGCGAGCCGGATGTTGTGGGAGCGGCGGCCACCGCGCGAGGCGGCGAGTCCGTCGGCCACGACCAGGCCCGTCTCCAGCAGCCGGTCCACCTCCACGGCCAGCTTGGACCGCGACAGATCGACCTGATCACCCAGCTGCGCACGGGAGTTGGACCCGTTGTCACGCAGCAGGCGCAGCAGCCGTGCCTGGTGCGCGTTCTCGGGTCGAGCAGTCATCCGTCGCACGATCCCTCTCCCCGCGTCCATGGCCAGGGCGCCGTTGCCTGGCTTGTCGGAGAGGAACGTAACAACGATTTTCCGGACTGGGAAGTACTTACGCGCAAGTAGGGGTCTTCTTTTTCCACACACAGGACAAAGTTCTGCCGATGGCGGTGCCCGAGTCGGGGGAGGGGGTGAGAGACCTGCGCTTTTCGCGGGAGCGCTCGGCGAACCGCAGGTGGAGGCGGTGTGCAACTTGACATCAGGATCAACCCCTACCAGCACAAAAGTCCTGGTCAGAGTCCGATCAGTAAACGTGTTGTAGCGTACTACGCGTATAGTTTCACTGTGAGCAACTACAGCACCGACTCAGAAACCTCGAATTCACAAGCCGGCGGCGTGCAGTCAGTGGACCGCGCCATCAGCGTTCTGGAGATCCTCGCTCAGCGCGGTGAGGCGGGCGTCAGTGAGGTGGCGGCCGAGATCGATGTGCACAAGTCGACGGCGTTCCGGCTGCTCGGGGCGCTGGAGGCGCGCGGACTGGTGGAGCAGGCGGGTGAGCGCGGGAAGTACCGGCTCGGCTTCGGGATCGTGCGGCTGGCCGGTGCGGTGACCGGGCGCATCGACATCACACAGCAGGGGCGCCCGATCTGCGAGCGGCTCGCGGAGGAGATCGGCGAGACGGTCAACATCGCGGTGATGCAGGAGCACTACGCGATCAACCTGTACCAGGTGCGCGGGCCCGGGGCGATCACCGCGCACAACTGGGTCGGCCAGCTGACCCCGCTGCACGCGACGTCCAGCGGCAAGATCCTGCTGGCCCATCTGCCGGCCACGGAGCGCGCGGCGCTGCTGGCCGAGGGCGGCATGAAGAAGGTCACCCCGAAGACCATCACCGCGAAGACGAAGCTGGAGAAGAACCTCGCCGAGGCCCGGGAGCGCGGCTACGCCTTCACCCTGGAGGAGCTGGAGATCGGTCTGCACGCCATGGCGGCGCCGATCCGCAACCGCGACGGCGAGGTCATCGCCGCGCTGAGTGCTTCCGGCCCCGCCTACCGCTTCACCGAGGAGCGCCTGCACGAGCTCTCCCCGGTGCTGCTCAAGGGCGCCGAGGAGATCAGTCACCGCATGGGCCACCTGGGCTGAGTCAGCCCTGGGACAGTCCCAGACGCTCGTTCACCCAGTCGTGGAAGGCACCGATGTGGTGCTCACTGGGTACCAGTACGCCTCCCTTGGCGTACATCCGGGAGCTCATCCCGGGCTGTGTGCGTTCGCACGCGTCGAAGTCCTGCTGGTTGACGCGATGGAAGAGCTCCACGGAACGGCTGACGTCCTTGCCGCTCTCGACGACATGCGGCAGATACAGCCAGTCGCACTCGACGATCGTGCGGTCGACGGCCACCGGGTACATGCGGTGGAAGATCACATGGTCGGGGACGAGGTTGATGAACACCTGCGGTTTGACGGTGATCGCGTAGTAGCGGCGGTCCTGGTCGTCCGCCACCCCCGGGATGCGGTCGAGGCCCTCGGAGCCGTCCACGGTGAAGCCCTGGACCTCCTCACCGAACTCCGCGCCGTGGCCCACGTAGTACTGCGCCGCGTAGCCGTCCGCGAACTCCGGGAGCACCTCGGTGAGTTCGGGGTGGATGGTCGCGCAGTGGTAGCACTCCATGAAGTTCTCGATGATGAGCTTCCAGTTGGACTTCACGTCGTACGTGATGCGCTTGCCGACGGAGAGGCTGCCGATGTCGTAGTGCTCGATCGACTCGACGTCCCCGAGGCGGGTGACGACCTCGCCGATGACGTCCTCCTCGAAGGAGGGCGGGTTCTCCGCGAGGCACACCCACACATAGCCCAGCCATTCGCGCACGGCCACGCTCACCAGGCCGTACTCGGTGCGGCCGACGTCGGGCATCTTGGTGAGGTTGGGGGCGGCGACCAGCTTGCCGTCGAGGCCGTAGGTCCAGGCATGGTACGGGCACTGGAAGGCCCGCTTGACCTCGCCGGTCTCCTCCGTGCAGAGCTTGGCGCCGCGGTGCCGGCACACGTTGAAGTACGCACGGATGCTGTTGTCGCGCGCCCGGGTGACGAGGATGCTCTCGCGGCCCACGTCGACGGTGCGGAAGGCGCCGGGCCTGGCCAGTTCGGAGGCGCGCGCCACACAGAACCACATGGTCTCGAATATGCGCTCCTGCTCCTGGGCGAAGATCTGCGGATCCGTGTAGGAGGAGCCGGGGAGGGTGGCGATCAGGCTGTCCGGCAGGCTGGTCGAGGTCACGGGGCACTCCTCGGGAAACAACGTGATGGAGGGGTCAGCTACGCGCCGGGGACGGTGACTCCGGATCGCGTTGTGTATGGAGCAACGCTGCGCGCCATATGCAACCGCAGCATGGGATGCCTCAGGGGTGGTGTCAAGAGCTCGCGGCGGCGAGTTGCTTGCGCCAGCGCATGAACAGCCGGGGCTGGTTCATGCCCAGCACGGCGACCGGGTCTCCGGCCCGCCGGTAGACGGCCAGGACGTCGCGGTGGTCCGCGGCACCGGCCTCGACGGTCACGCTGTCGGCGGCCGTGGCGTTGCCGACGAACTGGATCTTCACGCCGTACTGGTCGGACCAGAAGTACGGCGGGCGGGGGACGCCCGGTGCCACGGCGCCGCCGGCCAGCAGGGTGGCGATCGCGGCCTCGGGGCGCTCACGGGCTCCGGTCCAGTGCTCCACGCGGCGATGGTGGCCCGCGCGCGGGTCGTACCAGTTGGCGCAGTCGCCGACCGCGACGACGCCGGCGAGGTTCGTACGGCCGTCGGCACCGCACTTGACGCCGTTGTCGAGTTCGAGGCCGGATCCTTCCAGCCACTCGACGCACGGACGCGCGCCCACCCCGACCACCACGATGTCGGCGGGGATGCTGCGACCGTCCTCCAGCAGGACGGCGTCGACCCGGCTCTCGCCGCTCAGCCCCTTGACGCCCACACCGCACAACAGCCGTACGCCGTGGTCGGCGTGGAGGGCGGAGACGATGGCCCCCATGGCCGGGCCGAGAGGTCCGGCGAGCGGGGTCGGTGCCACCTCGACGACCGTCACGTCCAGACCGAGGGCGTACGCCGTGGAGGCGACCTCGGCGCCGATGAAGCCGCCGCCGATCACCACCAGCCGTCCACCGCGGGCCAGTTCGTCCCGCAGGGCGCGGGCGTCGTCCAGGGTGCGCAGGGTGTGCACGCCCGCCAGGCCCTCGGAGCCCGGCAGCGTGCGGGCCGCGGCGCCGGTCGCGATGACGATGCCGTCGGCGCGGACCTCGCGTCCGTCGGCGAGCCGCACCGCCCGGCCGGCGTGATCGAGGCCGACGGCACGGGTGCCGAGCAGCCACTCCGCCGCCAGGTCCTCGTCGCCCGCCTCCAGGGAGAGGTCCGTCTCGCCGAGGGTGCCGGCCAGGAACTCCTTGGAGAGCGGGGGCCGGTCGTACGGGCGGTGGAGTTCGTCGCCGATGACGACCAGCCGTCCGTCGAAGCCCTGCTTGCGCAGCGAGCGCGCCGCCGACAGTCCGGCCAGCGAGGCCCCGACCACGGCGGCGGTTCTCACGCGGGCCCCCCGGCGAGCCGGGCCGAGATGCAGGGCGGGAGGTTGGGCGCCGCCGTGGACACCTGCACGTAGATCATGCCGTCCTCGACGACGACCTCGTGGGTCCGGACCGGGAGCTTGGCCGGCGGGGCGTCGACCGCGCCGGTCCTCAGGTCGAACTTCGAGGCATGCAGGGGGCATTCCACCTCGCAGCCCTCCAGCCAGCCGTCGGCGAGCGAGGCGTCCTGGTGGGTGCAGGTGTCGTCGATGGCGAAGAGTTCGCCGTCGTCGGTGTGGAACACCGAGACCGGCGGATCGATGTCGAGCCGGTGGGCCTCACCTCGCGGGAGATCCGCGAGACGGCACGCGGGAATCATCATGACACCTCGGTGCGTATAGCGAAACGGATTGCGATTGACGCAACGCCAGTCTGCGGGCCGCTCCGAACCGTTGTCAAGGCATCACCGGGCCAGGTTCGAACGCGCCTGCGGACCGGTCTCCGGGCAGCCCACAGCGCCCGGACCACCTGCGGAAACAGACGGTGCGGGCGCTGCGCGAAAGAGTCCGTGGGGCGGTCAGAAACCGCGGTCGATCCACTCCTGGAGGTGCGGGGCCTCGGCCCCGACGGTGGTCGTGTCGCCGTGCCCGGTGTGCACGACGGTCTCGCCGGGGAGGGTGAGCAGCCGGTCCCGGATCGAGTCGACGATGGTCGGGAAGTGGCTGTACGACCGTCCCGTGGCGCCGGGGCCCCCGGCGAACAGGGTGTCACCGCTGAACAGCGCGGTCAGGGCCGGTGCGTGGAGGCAGACCGCTCCCGGGGCGTGGCCGGGGGTGTGCAGCACGGTCAGTTCGGTGCCGGCCACCGCGAGGACCCAGCCGTCGGCCAGTTCGCCGTCGGGCGAGCGGTCGGGATGAGTCTGCTTCCACAGGGGCAGGTCGTCCGGGTGGAGCAGGATCGGGGCGCCGGTGCGCTGGGCGAGGGCGGGGGCGGCGTCGATGTGGTCGTTGTGGGCGTGGGTGCACACGATCGCCCGCAGGGTGCGGCCGCCGACGGCTTCGGCAATGGCGTCGGCGTCGTGGGCGGCGTCGATGACGATCACCTCGTCGTCGTCACCGACGATCCACACGTTGTTGTCGACGTCCCAGGTGCCGCCGTCGAGCGAGAACGTGCCCGAGGTGACGAGATGCTCGATGCGGGCGGCCATCAGAAGACCACCACCGAGCGCAGGACGTCCCCGCCGTGCATCCGCTCGAAGGCCTTCTCCACGGCGTCCAGGGCGATGGTCTCCGTGACGAACGCGTCCAGGTCCAGCCGGCCCTGGAGATAGAGGTCGACGAGCATCGGGAAGTCGCGGGAGGGCAGGCAGTCCCCGTACCAGGAGGACTTCAGCGCGCCGCCGCGGCCGAAGACGTCCAGGAGCGGCAGCTCCAGCTTCATCTCCGGGGTGGGCACACCGACGAGCACGACCGTGCCGGCGAGGTCGCGGGCGTAGAAGGCCTGCTTGTACGTCTCGGGGCGGCCGACCGCCTCGATGACGACGTCGGCGCCGAACCCTCCGGTCAGCTCGCGGATCGCCTCGACCGCGTCGGTGTCCCTGGAGTTGACGGTGTGGGTCGCGCCCAGCTTCTTGGCGGTTTCGAGCTTGTTGTCGTCGATGTCGACGGCGATGATGCGCGCCGCGCCCGCCAGGTTCGATCCGGCGATCGCCGCGTCGCCGACGCCGCCGCAGCCGATCACCGCGACCGTGTCACCGCGGCCGACGTTGCCGGTGTTGATGGCGGCGCCGATCCCGGCCATGACCCCGCAGCCCAGCAGGCCCACGGCGGCGGCCGACGCGGAGCGGTCGACCTTGGTGCACTGGCCCGCCGCGACGAGGGTCTTCTCGGCGAAGGCGCCGATGCCCAGGGCCGGGGACAGTTCGGTGCCGTCGAGCAGGGTCATCTTCTGCCCGGCGTTGTGGGTGTTGAAGCAGTACCACGGCCGTCCGCGCAGACAGGCGCGGCAATTGCCGCACACTGCACGCCAGTTGAGGATGACGAAGTCACCGGGGGCGACGTCGGTGACGCCCTCCCCCACGGCCTCCACGACGCCCGCCGCCTCATGGCCGAGCAGGAACGGGAAGTCGTCGTTGATGCCGCCCTCGCGGTAGTGCAGATCGGTGTGGCACACCCCGCAGGCCTCGACCTTCACCAGCGCCTCGCCCGGTCCCGGGTCGGGCACGATGATCGTCTCCAGGCTGACGGGGGCTCCCTTGCCCCGCGCGACGACGGCACGGACCTGGTGCGTCATGGCCACTCCTCGGATTGGTCGAGACCTGAATCAGATGTTGCTCATTACGGCACGTATCTCATGTGCCGCAACACAGCATCATGCAGGGCCGAGCGGCGGTCAAGGCACCGGGCGCGGCTCCCTCCGGGTCCAGGGGACGGAGACAGCCGCGGTTCCGACGCAGCGGCCGATCAGTTCCGGTCACTCGGTGGCGATGGCCCGCAGTACGTCCAGACGCGCCGCCCGCCGGGCCGGGCGCAGGCCCGCCAGGGCGCCCGCCGCGAGGCCCACCAGGGCCACGATCGCCAGTTGGGTGGGCGGCATCGCGAAGGCGAAGGCGCTGTCGCTCGCGCCGTCGGACGCCTTGACCAGGACCCAGCCCAGGAAGGCGCCGAGACCGAGTCCGCCGACGGTGCCGAAGGCGGCGACCAGGACCGACTCCCAGCGGACCATGGCCCGCAGCTGGGACCGGGTCTGGCCGACGGCCCGCAACAGGCCCAGTTCACGGGTGCGTTCGTGGATGGCCAGGGTCAGGGTGTTGGCGATGCCGAGGAGCGCGATGAGGACGGCGAGGGCGAGCAGGGCGTAGACCAGCGTGAGCATCATGTCGATGCCGCCGGCCGAGGACTGCGCGTACTCGTCCCGGGTCTGCACCTCCGGACCGCCGTACCGCTCGGCCACCTTCTCCACCGCCGCCTTGCCGGTGTCCGTGCTCACCCCGTCCTTGAAGGAGACGGCGACCAGGGTGTCGGAGTCCTGTGTGCGGTGCGGCTCCCAGGCGGCGCGGGTGATGACGTACTCCCCCGCCAGTTCGGACCGCCCGTAGACCGCGCGGACGGTGAAGGTCTGCGTCCTGCCGTCGGTGAAGGTCAGCCGGGTCCTGTCGCCGGTCGTCAGACCCTGGTCGTCCGCCTCGTTCCGGGTGATGGCGATACCGTCCGCGCCGAGGCCGTCCAGGGAGCCCTCGATCCTGCCGAGATCGAAGGTGCGCTCCAGGGCGACCGGGTCGGTGACGGTCAACGCCCGCCCCTTGCCGTCGACTTCGGCGACCCCCCGGCCGAGACCGACGGCCGTGTCCACCTCGGGCAGCCGGTCGATCGCGTCGGCCAGCCGAGGGCTCAGACCGCTGCCGCCCGCGCCGAACGCCGGGGTGCTCACGGCCACGTCGCCCGCGAAGGAGCGGGAGACGGTCTGGTCCATGGTCGCCTTGAGGGAGGCGGCGAACACCGTGAACAGGCAGACCACGGCGACCCCGATCATCAGCGCGCTCGCGGTGGCGGCCGTCCGCCTGGGGCTGCGCAGGGCGTTGCGGCGGGCGAGGCCGCCGGTGACACCGCGCAGCCGGTCGAGAGGGCCGCCGAGGACACGTACGGCCGTGGTCGAGGCGACCGGGCCGAGGACCACGAACGCGGCCAGGGCCAGGACCGCTCCGGTACCCGCCGGCCACAGGGACGGTGAGACCAGGACTCCACTGACCGTCGTGCCGAGGGCGAGGGCGCCGAGGCCCAGACCGGTGACGGCGCGGACGCGGGAGGCGCCGGAGGTGTCGACGGCCGTCTCGCGCAGGGCCGCCATGGGTGCGGTGCGGCCCGCCCGTACGGCGGGCAGGAGCGCGGAGCCGAGGCAGACCACGATGCCGACGCCGAGGGGCAGCAGCATGGACAGCGCGCTGACCACCAGGTCGCCCTCGGGGAAGGGGAATCCGATCGCCGGGAAGAGTGCCTGGAGACCGGCGGCGATACCGATGCCGCCCGCGAGACCGGCGATCGAGGCGGTGACCGCGACCGCGGTCGCCTCCACCAGGGTCGACGCAGTGACCTGGCCGCGGGAGGCGCCGAGAGCACGCAACAGGGCGTTCTCACGGGTGCGTTGGGCGACGACGATCGCGAAGGTGTTGTGGATGGAGAAGGTCGCGACCAGCAGCGCCACGCCGGAGAAGACGAGGAGGAAGAGGGTGAAGACGGTCAGGAACTGGCTGGAGATCATCTCGGTGTTCTCCTCGGCCGACTCCTGGCCGGTGATCGCCTCGACTCCCTCGGGCAGGACGGGAGTCAGCCGGTCGACCAGCTCCTGCTGGCTGACACCGGGTCCGGCGCGCACCTGGATGGTCGACGCCTCGCCGGGCCGTGCGGTGAGGTACTTCTCGGCGTCGGCCTGGGTCATGCCGGTGAAGGTCACCTGGGCCATGCCGTCCTCCCCGCCGAAGGTCGCCAGGCCGACGATCGTCACCTCGACCGGGTCGGGGGTGCGCAGGGTCGTCGTGTCGCCGATCCTCAGGTCGCCGCGCTCGGCCGTACCGCGGTCGATGACGACCTCGCCCGACCTCGCGGGGGCCCGGCCCTCAGCGAGCTGATAGGCGTTGAGCTCCGGATCGGCGATCCAGTTGCCGGCGAGGGTGGGCGGACCCTGGCCGCCGATCGGGTCACCGTCGGCGCCGACGAGCTGGCCGGCGCCCTGGATGCCGGGGGCGGCGGCGGCCACGCCGGGCACCTTCTCGACGGCGTTGACGAGGTCCGTGGCCACCGGCTGCCGTACGCCCTCGCTCTCGCCGGGCGTGGTGATGGCGTCGGCGCTGCGGATCACGGCGTCCGTACCGCTGGTCGCCCGGCCGAACATGGTGTCGAAGCTCGCGCGCAGGGTGTCGCCCATGACGAGGGTGCCGGCCAGGAAGGCGACCCCGAGGAAGACCGCGAGGAAGGTCCCGGCGAAGCGGCGCTTGTGGGCGCGCAGGGAGGAGACGCTCAGGCGCACGGAGGCGTTCATGACCGCCCTCCGAAGGGTGAAGGTCCCTCCGCGGACGCGGGCGTCCCGGAGGATGTGTGCCCGTCGAAGGCCTTCATACGGTCCAGGACCTTGTCGGCGGTCGGGGAGGTCATACGGTCGACCAGGCGCCCGTCCGCGAGGAAGACGACCTCGTCGGCGTGGGCCGCGGCCACCGGGTCGTGGGTGACCATGACGACCGTGCGGGACGTCTGGCGCACCGCGCGGCCGAGGAGACCGAGGACCTCCTGGCCGGAGCGGGAGTCGAGGTTGCCGGTGGGTTCGTCGGCGAACACGACGTCCGGCCGGCCGGCGAACGCCCGTGCCACGGCGACGCGTTGCTGCTGGCCGCCGGAGAGTTCCGAGGGCCGGTGGTGGAGCCGGTCGCGCAGGCCGACGACGTCGACGAGCGCGTCGATCCACTCGCGGTCGCCCTTGCCGCCCGCCAGGTCCAGGGGGAGCCTGATGTTCTCCGCGACGGTCAGGGTCGGCACCAGGTTGAAGGCCTGGAAGACGAAGCCCACACGGTCGCGGCGCAGCAGGGTGAGGCGGCGGTCGTCGAGGGAGCCCAGTTCGGTGCCGCCGATGTGGGCGGTGCCCGAGGTGAGGGTGTCCAGGCCGGCCGCGCAGTGCATCAGGGTGGACTTGCCGGAGCCCGAGGGCCCCATGATCGCGGTGAAGCGGCCGGCCGGAAAGTCGACGCTCACCCCGTCCAGGGCCCTCACGCTGGTGTCGCCGGTGCCGTACACCTTCACGGCGTCGACGACACGGGCGGCCGTCCCGTCGGCGGTGGCGGTCGTGGCGCTCATGCCGCACCGCCCTTGCCCGCAGGGCCGAACTGCTCGTCCAGGACGGACAGCCGGCGCCAGTACTCGTCCTCGTCGATCTCGCCGGCGGCGAAGCGGCGGCCGAGCACGGCGATGGGCGAGTCGCCGGCCGGGCCGGTGTCGGACATCGCCCGCCACGGGCCACGGCGACCGTGCCACCCGGTACGGCGCAGCACGGTGACGGCGCCGACCACGACGGCCGCCCAGATCAGCGGGAAGAGGAGGATCCACGGGCCGGGCCCGCCGTCCCAGTGCGCCAGGGTCTGCATCTCGGTTCATCTCCCTAGAGGTGTGTTCCGTTGACGCTTCGAGACTGGCTCCGGGGAGGGGGTCGGGTCGTCGTACGGCCAGCGGCAGTGGCCGTACCTCCTGGGGAGTACGCGCGCCCGTGGCGGCTGCTCCTTCCAGGGCCCTTCGAGGGTCGACGCCTGTAACTACTAGTATGTACAGTGCGTGTATGAGCACCCCGGAGCGTCTGATCGAGTCCACCCGCGAGCTGCTGTGGGAGCGCGGTTACGTCGGCACCAGCCCCAAGGCCATCCTGGAGCGCTCCGGTGCCGGGCAGGGCAGCATGTACCACCACTTCAAGGGCAAGCCCGACCTCGCGCTGGCGGCGATCCGGCGGACGGCCGAGGAACTGAAGGCGGCCGCCGGGGAAGTACTCGACGGCCCGGGGACGCCGTACGAGCGCATCGAGGCGTATCTGCTGCGGGAGCGCGATGTGTTGCGCGGCTGTCCGATCGGCCGGCTGACCATGGACCCGGAGATCATCGCGAGCGACGAACTGCGCTCACCGGTCGACGAGACGCTCGACTGGGTGCGTGAGCGGATCGCCGGGGTCGTCGAAGAGGGCAAGGAACAGGGGGAGTTCGCGGCCTCGCTGGACGGCGAGGCGATCGCGGCGGCCGTCGCCGCCACCGTGCAGGGCGGCTATGTACTGGCTCGCGCTTCGGGTTCACCGTCGGCCTTCGACGCGGCGGTCCGGGGACTCCTCTCGCTGCTCGCGCCGAATCGCTAGGAGGCACTTGATGCACGCCATGCAGTACGAACTCACCCTGCCCGCCGACTACGACATGGGGATCATCCGCGGCCGGGTCGCCCGCGTCGGGCATCTGCTCGACACGTGGCAGGGCCTCGGCCTCAAGGCGTACCTGATGCGCGAACGCGGAGTGCACGGCTCGCCGGTGAACCAGTACGCGCCGTTCTACCTCTGGGACACCGTGGAGGGCATGAACTCCTTCCTCTGGGGAGGCGCCTTCCAGGGACTGAGCGACGACTTCGGCCGGCCGTCGGTCCGGCAGTGGCCGGGTCTGGCGTACGAGGAGGGCGGCGCCGCCGGTTCGCCCGCTCAGGTCGCGGTGCGGCGCCGCCGGCCCGTGCCGGACGGAGTGGAGCTGGCGGAGTTCATGGCGGACGCGGTGCGGGAGGCGGGGCGGCTGGCGGCGGAGGACGGCGCGGTGCTGGCGGCGGCCGCCGTCGACGCCGGCCGTTGGGAACTGGTGCACTTCTCGCTCTGGGCGCATGACACGCCCAAGGCCGAGGGTGAGGTGTTCCAGGTGCTGCATCTGTCGACGCCGGGACTGGCCGGGCTGACGCGGGGGCGCCAGTGGTGAGCGCGGTCCGGACGGTGCTCGGGGATGTGGGGCCGGGCGAGTTGGGTGTGTGCGACGCACATGACCATCTGTTCTTCGGCAGCCCTCTGCTGCCCGGACAGGAGCTGCGGGACGTGTCCGCGGCGCGCGCGGAGCTGGCGGCTTTTCGGGCCCAGGGCGGGAACAGCGTCGTGCAGTGGACGCCGTACGGGCTGGGGCGGCGGGCCGCGGATCTGCCTCCGCTGTCCCGGGAGTCGGGGGTGCTGGTGGTGGCGGCGACGGGGCTGCACCAGGCCGTCCACTACGGCGAGCGGACCCTGGAGGAGCTGCGCGGCAGGCTGGCCGAGGTCTTCGTCGCCGAACTCACGGACGGGATCGGCATATCGGGCGTGCGTGCCGGGCTCGTCAAGGTCGCCGGGGGATTCCACGCCCTCGACGCGCATGCCCGCTGGACGATGAACGCGGCGGCCGAGGCCCACCACGCGACGGGTGCGCCGATCGCGGTCCATCTGGAACTGGGCACGGCCGCGTTGGACGTACTCGACCTGCTGTGCGGGGAGTTGGGGGTGCCGCCGCATCGGGTGATCCTCGGCCATCTGAACCGCTCCCCCGACTCCGTGGTCCATCTCCAGGCCGCGGCGGCCGGCTGCTACCTCGCCTTCGACGGGCCGTCGCGGGCGAACCACGCCACGGACTGGCGCATGCCGGACGCCGTGAGGGCCCTCGCCGAGGCGGGTTTCGGTGACCGGCTGCTCCTCGGCGGCGACACCACGACCGCGGCGGCGCGCTCGGTGGACGGCGGTCCGGGGATGCCGTATCTGCTGCGCCGGGTGGTGCCCCGGCTGGCCGCGGAAGTGGGCGCCGGCCTGGTCGAACGCATCATGAGCGAGAATCCGGGGCGGGCGCTCGCCGTCGAGTGGCGCTGACCGGGGAAGAGAGCAGGAGCAGACATGGCACTGGAGATGCGCGAGATGTGCGAACGCTGCGAGACGACCACGCTGCCGCCCGGCGCACCGGCCCGTATCTGCTCCTACGAGTGCACCTTCTGCGTGCCCTGCACCGAGGCCATGCAGGGCGTCTGTCCCAACTGCGGCGGTGAGCTGGTCGCGAGACCGCGCCGCGTCTGAGACCGACACCCCGTCGGACGCCCGGCCCCAGGAGCGCGCCTAGGCCACGGAGATGTCCACGGACGGCCGCAGCTTCGCCGCCGCGGCCAGGGCCTCGTGTACGGGGTGGCTCTCGAAGGCCGCCAACAGGGCCGTGTCCGCCGGGAGTCGCGTCGCGGGGAAGGCGATCTGCTCGTACGCGCTCTGGAAGCGCGGGCCCCAGCGGCGGGCGCCGAGGCGGGCCGTGCGGGAGCAGTTGTCGACCATGTGGGCGACGTCTCGGGCGTGCATGTAGGGGAGCAGGGAGTCGACGGCCTCGATGACGGACTCGTTGACGATCTCGGACCAGGGGTGGCCGCGGTCGGCGAACTCGTCGATCTGGGCCGTCATCGTGGCGACGAAGACGCCGGCGGTGAAGGGGTCCACGGGCAGGTCGTGTCCGGTCCTGCGGGCGTGCGCCCGCCCGCTCACCGACCACATCGGCGAGCCGCCGATCCGGCTCATCTCCCGTGCCCCCAGCCGCCGTTCGGCCAGGATCACGCTGCGCAGCTCGGTGCCGTCGGCGACCTCGTCGTAGATCTCCGCGACGATCTCACGGGCGGGCCCGTACGTCACCGTGTACACGCGGTCGAAGACGTCCCGGCCCTCGGTGCCGAGGTTCTCACGGACCGCCCTCAGCCCGGCTCGGGAGATCGTACGGGCGATCGGGCCGGTCACGTTCTCGCAGGAGCGTTCGTACGCCCTCACCTCGTCGTCCCCGGCCAGCCGGAACCGTGTGAAGAGGCTCTCGACGATGCCGTGGACGGCGCCGAGCAGGATGGCCCGTTCGCCGACGACGTCGGAGAGGTACTCGCTGTCGAGGGTGGTGCGGAAGGTGTACGGCGATCCGAGCGCCACCGACCAGCCGAGTGCGAGGTCGACGGCCCGGCCGTCGGGGTCGGCGTGGACGGCGTGACTGCTGTTGATCCCGGCGCCGTTGATCTCGGCGCCCTGCTGGTAGAGGCGCCGCACCGAGTCGCCCATGCCCTTGGGGCACACCGCGATCACCGCGTGGCCCGGCGGGAAGTCGCCCCCGGTCTCGCGGAGGTGGCCCAGCAGAAAGCCGTGCGAGAGGCCGATCGCGGCGCCCGGCTTCAGCGCGGCGAAGATCTCCTGATGGTGGGCGGCGAGGGCGGCGTCCGCGATGAGCAGGATCACCAGGTCGCTCTCGGCGGTGACGGCGAGCCAGTCGCCGAGCGTGCCGTTCTCCTCGGTGAAGCCGTGGGCGCGAGCGTCGGCGGCCGAGCGCGAGCCGGGGCGCAGGCCGACCGCCACCCGGATGTCCGTGCCGGCGAGGGAGTCACGCAGGTTGAGCGCCTGGGCGCGGCCCTGCGGTCCCCAGCCGATGACACCGATGCGCCGGATCCCGGCGAAGGCCTGCGGGAGCAGCGGGAAGAGATGCCGGCCGCCGCGCAGGATGGTCTCGGTGCCGCCGGGGACGTCCATCGTCTCCAGGGGGAAGACACGGGAGCTGTACGTGGTCGAGGTCATGGTCGAGTTGTAGGCTCCGGCACAGCATTGCAGCAAGCGCAACTTGTGCAGCGCACCCTTGCAGAAACTGAAAGAGACAGGTCACGGCATGCGCGACGATCACCGGGAACTCCGGCTCTTTCTGCATCTGGCCCAGACGCTGAACTTCGGGCGGACCAGTCTCGACTGTCATGTCAGCGCGGCGACGCTCACGCGGACCGTGCAGCGGCTGGAGGCCGGGCTCGGGCACCGGCTCTTCGACCGGGGGCCTCGCGGGGTGTCGTTGACAGCGGAGGGGCACCGGTTCCGTGAGTACGCCGTCCAGGCGCTGGAGTTGTGGCGCTCCTACCGCGAGGAGCACCCCGACCCGGCCGAACTCACCGGCCGCCTCGCCGTGTTCGCCACCGTGACCGCCTGCCAGGCCCTGCTGCCCGACCTGTTGGCCGAGTTCCGCGCCGCGCACCCCCAGGTGCGGCTCGACCTGCGTACCGGTGACGCGGCGGCGGCACTGGCCCGGCTGGACGAGGGCGAGGTGGATGTGGCCGTCGCGGGCATCCCGGCGCGGCTGCCGGAGCCGCTGGTGGGCCGGACGGTCGCCGTGACCGAGCTGGTCCTGGTGACGGCCCGGGACCGGCCCGATCCCGGCCTCGACGGCCCCTTCGTCCTCCCCCACCGCGGCCTGGTCCGCGACGCCGCCGACCGCTGGTTCCGCACCCGCGGCACCACCCCGGAGCCGGTCTGCGAACCGGACGGCCACGAAGGGCTGTTGACGCTCGTCGCCCTCGGCTGCGGTACGGGGATGGTGCCTCGCCTGGTACTGGAGCACAGTGCGGTGCGGGAGCGGCTGACGGTGATCCCGGCGGATCCCGCGCCGGAGCCGTTCCCGATCGGATTGTGCGTACGACGGGCCGATCTGCGGCGGCCTCTCGTGGCCGCCCTGTGGAGTCTCACGGCATCCGGCGTCACGTCGCCGTGAGCTCCCGGCGTCCCGGGTCAGGGCTCCCTGCGGTCCAGCCGCCCGATCCGCGCCAGGTTCTCCCGGTCCTCGGCGTCCTCGCTCGCCTCGCCCGCGAACCAGGCGTCGAGGATCTCCTTGAGCAGGGGCTGCGACGTCAGACGCAGGCTGAGGGCGAGCACATTGGCGTCGTTCCACCGGCGGGCCCCGTCCGCCGTGTACGCGTCGGTGCACAGGGCCGCCCGCACCCCGGGGACCTTGTTCGCGGCCATCGACGCGCCCGTACCGGTCCAGCAGCAGACGACCGCCTGGTCCGACGCACCGGTCGCGACGTCCCGGGCCGCCGCCTCCGAGCAGGCCGCCCACTGGGGGTCGGAACCGGGGTCGAGAGCGCCGTGGGCCACCACCTCGTGGCCACGGGTACGCAGCTCGGCGACGAGGCTGCGGGCCACGGGTTCGTCCATGTCCGAGGAGACGGAGATCCGCATGGCCCCGAGCCTACGCGCCGGGACATCACCAGGGCAGCGGGCCCTCGGCGTCCACATAGCCACCGGTCGGGCCGTCGGGGCCGATCTGCGCCATGCGGACGATGATCCCGGCGCCCTGCTCTACTGTCTGGGTGCCCGTGCGCCCGTTGAGGTCCGTCGCGGTGAAGCCGGGCTCGACCGCGTTGATCCGCATTTCCGGGAACGCCTTCGCGTACTGCACGGTGATCATGTTGACCGCGGTCTTGGACGCCGGGTAGGCGATGGCCTGGTAGAAGTGCGCCGGCGAGTCAGGGTCGGAGAGCCCGGACAGCGAGGCGAGTCCGCTGCTCACGTTCACCACCACGGGGGCCGCGGAGCGCTGGAGCAGCGGCAGGAACGCGTGGGTGACGCGGACGACGCCGAAGACGTTCGTCTCGAACACCGTGCGCATCTCGTCGGCGGTGGTGTCGGCGGCGGCCGGGACGGCGTTGTTCTCGCCGCGCACCTCGATGCCGGCGTTGTTGATCAGGACGTCGAGCCCGCCCTCGGCCTCGACGGTCTTCGCGGCGGCCTGGACGGAGGCGTCATCGGTGACGTCGAGCTGGACGAACCGGGCTCCGAGCCGTTCGGCGGCGCGGCGGCCGCGGTCGGCGTCCCTGGCGCCGACGTAGACGGTGTGGCCTGCGGCGACGAGCCGGCGAGCGGTCTCGAGGCCCAGGCCCTTGTTGGCTCCGGTGATGAGTGTTGTCGTCATGTACTCCACGCTCTCGCCGGACCGGCGGCGCAGCCAGAAGACCCTTCTTCCTGGGACTCCCAGTACCAGGCACCGCCCCGGCCGGCGCGGTTCACTGGGGGCATGACGACGACGGAACTCGGGCAGGCGCTGCGGCGCTGGCGCGACCGGGTCGCACCGGAGAGCGCCGGGCTGCCCACCGGTGGACAGCGGCGCGCCGCCGGGCTGCGGCGCGAGGAGCTGGCGCTGCTGGCGGGGATCTCGGTCGACTACGTGACACGGCTCGAACAGGGCCGGGCGGCCAATCCGTCGGGTCAGGTCGTGGAGGCACTGGCGCGGGCACTCCGGCTGTCCGGGGACGAGCGCGGGTTTCTGTTCCGGCTGGCCGGGCTGGTGGCGCCGGGACCCGAGACCGTGCCCGCGTACATCACGCCGAGCGTCCAGCGGCTCCTGGACCGACTGCAGGACACTCCCGTCGGGGTCTCCGACGCGGCCATGACGCTGCTCGTGGCCAACCCTATGTACTCGGCGCTGATGGGCGATCAGTCGGGCCTGCGGGGCTTCGAGCGCAACGGGGTGTGGCGCAACTTCCTCGGTGCCCCCGGCCGGGTCCGGCACACGCCTGAGGAGCGGCGCGCCTTCGAGGCCGCTGTGGTCGCCGAACTGCGCGCGACCGCCGGACGGTATCCCGCCGACCCTCAACTCAAGCGCCTGATCGCCGAGTTGCGGGCGAACAGCGAGCGGTTCACCGAACTGTGGGACGCCGGTGTCGTCGGCCGGCTCGAATCGTCCCGCAAGACGATCGAGCATCCGCAGGTGGGCCTGCTGACGCTGGACTGCGATGTGCTCCGGGTCGAGGGCAGCGATCTGCACATCCTCGTCTACTCGGCCGAACCGGGCACCGAGGCCGCAGAGAAGCTGCGGTTGGTCTCCGTCCTCGGCACGCAGTCACTCGCGGGTTAGCGCTCCCAGCGGATCGTCGAGCACCGGCTGCCACGCCAGCTCCGCGGCACCCACGAGGCTGTTGTGGTCGAGCGTGCACGCCAGGATCGGCACTCCGCCGCTCTGCCCCCACAGGCTGCGGTCGGCGACGACCGCGCGCAGCCGGTCCGGGTCGGCGTCCAGGAGCGTGCGGTGCAGCCCGCCGAGGATGATGCGGTCCGGGTTGAGGATGTTCACCAGGCCCGCGAGGCCGAGTCCGAGCCGGTCGATCAGCGCCTCGGCGGCGGTACGGACCACCGGGTCGCCGTAGTGGCCGCGGACCAGTTCGTTGGCCTGGTGGAGCAGGGACCCCTCGGGTCCGGGCTCGCGGCCCACGGCGTCGAGGAAGGCGAGCGGGTCGGCCTCGACGTCGAGACAGCCGCGGCTGCCGCAGTGGCAGGGGCGGCCCTCGGGGTTGACGGTGAGGTGGCCGACTTCCAGCGCCAGGCCCGAACTCCCGGTGTGCAGACGGCCGTCGAGGACCAGCGCCCCGCCGACACCCCGGTGCCCGGTCGCCACGCACAGCAGGTCACGGGCGCCGCGCCCCGCGCCGTGCCGGTGCTCGGCGAGCGCGGCGAGGTTGACGTCGTTGCCCGCGAAGGCCGGTCCGGTGATGCCGGCGGCGCGTACGCACTCCGCGAAGATCCGGCGGACGGGGGCGCCGACCGGCCAGGCCAGGTGCAGCGGGTTCAGCGCGGTGCCGTCGGGTTCGGCGACCGCGGAGGGGACGGCGAGACCGGCGCCCACGTAGCGCAGCCCTGTGGTGCGCAGCAGTTCGGCGCCCGCCTCGACGACCGAGGCGAGAACCTTCGCCGGGTCGGCGTCGACGGTCTCGCAGCCGGGCGCGGTGGCGACGATCCGGCCGCCCAGGCCCACCAGCGCCGCCCGGAACCCGTCGGCGTGCACCTGTGCGGCCAGCACGACGGGCCCGTCCTCGGCGATCGCGAGCCGGTGCGAGGGCCTCCCTTGCGAACCGGCGGCCGCACCGGGCCTGGCGTCGACCCGGATCAGCCCGAGCGCCTCCAGCTCGGCGGCGACCGCGCCGGCCGTGGCCCGCGTCACCCCGAGCTCGGCGGTGAGCACGGCCCGGGTCGGGGCGCGTCCGGTGTGCACGAGCTCCAACGCGGGCCCGAGCGCACCGCGCCCCCGGTCCAGCCGCGTCCTCGAGGTGGTCCCTTCCCCCGTCTGCCGGGGGTCCGCCTTGCCGCTCATGAGGGGGAGTCTCCCATGATCCGCTGCGAGGCCGTCCTACAGCCCGCTCACTCTCAGCGTGATGTTCAACCGCCCGGCCAGCCCCAACTCCGGCGGTCCGCTGCCCGGGTGCACCTTGGGCACCCCGTGGTACGCGAGCCGCGAGACCCCGCCGAACACGAACAGGTCCCCGCTGCGCAGCTCGACATCCGTGTACGGCCGCCCCCGCGTCTCACTGTTCCCGAACCGGAAGACACAGGCGTCCCCGAGGCTCAGGGACACCACCGGCGCGTCCGACTTCTCGTCACTGTCCCGGTGCATGCCCATCCGGGCCTCGCCGTCGTAGAAATTGACCAGTGCGATGTCGTACGACGGGGCGGGCGGGGTCCCTTCCAGCGCGTCCCGCACAGCCCTCCTGCCGAGCTCGCCCAGCCACGCCGGGAACGGCTTCACCGGCGAGCCGTCGCCGTCGACGACCGTGCGGGCGTAGGCGTACGGGTACCAGTGCAGGCCGAGGCAGACCTGCCGGGCGGTCATCGTGCCGCCGCCGGGGGTGCGGACCGTGCGCAGACCGGCCGGTGGCCGGGCCCACGCACGGCAGGCCTCCAGGAGCTCCCGCTGCCGCCCCGCGTCGAGCCAGGCCGGAACGTGCACCGCGCCGGGCGCGATCTCCGCACGGGACCTGGGGAACAGCTCGGCATCCATGCCTCCCATCCTGCCGGAGAAGCCCTGGACCGAGGCTGCCCGGGAATCTCGGTTGATCGGGATACCGGCCTGTGAATACTGGGTGATCATGCACGCCGACCAAGTGGACGTGACCGCCGAGACCGTCGCGGCCTTGATCCAGGAGCAGTTCCCCCGGTGGGGCCGCAGGGCGATCCGGCGGCTGCCGTCGACCGGGACGGTCAACGCCATCTTCCGGGTCGGGGACGACCTCGCCGCGCGCTTCCCCCTGCGCCTGGCCGATCCCGGCGAGGCGCTGGCGGTGCTGGAACGGGAAGCCCGGGCGAGTGCGGAGCTGGCACAGGTGTCCCGGTTCCCCGTCCCGCAGCCGGTCGCCCTGGGAAAGCCCGGGGCGGACTACCCCATGCCGTGGTCGGTGCAGACCTGGCTGCCGGGAACGGTCGCCTTCGATGCCGACCCGAGCGGGTCGGAGGCCTTCGCCGTGGATCTCGCGGACTTCATCGCCGCCCTCCGGGCCGCCGGGACCCGGGGGCGGCGCTTCGACGGCGACAATCGCGGCGGCGTGCTCGCTCGTCACGACGACTGGATGGGCACGTGCTTCGAGGAGAGCGAGGGGCTGCTCGACGTGCCCCGGCTGCGCCGGCTGTGGAGCGGTTTCCGGGAGCTGCCACGCACGAGCGCGGATGTGATGAGCCATGGTGATCTGATTCCCGGCAATGTGCTGGTCGCGGGCGGCCGGCTCAGCGGCGTGCTCGACACCGGCGGGTTCGGCCCGGCCGACCCCGCGCTGGATCTGGTCAGTGCCTGGCATCTGCTGCTCCCCGGCCCGCGTGACGTGCTCCGGCGCACGCTGGGCTGCGACGACCTGGAGTGGGAGCGCGGCAAGGCATGGGCGTTCGAGCAGGCGATGGGGCTCGTCTGGTACTACGCCGAGAGCAATCCGACGATGAGCGCCCTGGGGCGCCGCACACTCGACCGCATTCTGGAGTCGTCGGTCTGACCGCTTAGCCTGGACCCACGATGAACGACCGTATGACGACGCCCTGGGGCGAGCTCGCGCTGGCCCGATTTCCCGAGGATCCGCGTGACCGGCTGCGTGCCTGGGACGCCTCGGACGAGTACCTCCTGAGGCACCTCGCGGAGCACGAGCGGGAGATTCCGCTGTCCGGCACGGTCGTGGCGGTGGGTGACCGCTGGGGTGCGCTGGTCACGGCGCTGGCGGCGCACCGGCCGGTGCAGATCACCGACTCCTACCTCGCCCAGGAGGCGACCCGCGCCAATCTCGCCCGCAACGGTGTCGAGACCGGTGCCGTGCGGCTCCTGACCACCCAGGACCCGCCTCCCGGCCGGGTCGACGTCCTGCTGGTGCGGGTCCCGAAGAGCCTGGCACTGCTGGAGGACCAGCTGCTGCGGCTGGCGCCCGGGGTGCACGAGGGCACGGTCGTGGTCGGGACCGGGATGGTGAAGGAGATCCACACCTCGACGCTGAAGCTGTTCGAGCGGATCCTCGGCCCGACCCGCACCTCCCTCGCGGAGAAGAAGGCGCGGCTCGTCCTCTGCACGCCCGAGCCGTCCCTGAAGCGGCCCGTCAACCCGTGGCCGTACAGCTACGAGCTGCCCGACGACATCGGTACGGCCTCGGGGCGCACCGTCGTGAACCACGCGGGGGTCTTCTGCGCCGACCGGCTCGACATCGGCACGCGGTTCTTCCTGCGGCATCTGCCGCGCAGCCGCGGGGCCGAGCGCGTGGTCGACCTCGGGTGCGGCAACGGTGTCGTGGGGACGGCGCTGGCGCTGGCCAACCCCGAGGCCGAGGTCCTGTTCGTGGACGAGTCGTTCCAGGCGGTGGCCTCGGCGGAGGCGACGTGGAAGGCGAACGGGGTGCCGGGGCACGCCGAGTTCCGCGTCGGGGACGGGCTGGCCGGGGTGGCGGCCGGCAGTGTCGACCTCGTGCTGAACAATCCGCCGTTCCACTCCCACCAGGCGACCACCGACGCCACCTCCTGGCGGATGTTCACCGGCGCCCACCGTGCGCTGCGGCCGGGCGGTGAGCTGTGGGTGATCGGCAACCGGCACCTCGGCTACCACGTCAAGCTGCGCCGCCTGTTCGGCAACAGTGAACTGGTCTCCAGCGACCCGAAGTTCGTGGTGCTGAGGGCCGTCAAGAAATAGCCGTCGAGAAATAGCCGGCGCCCGGCCGCCCGTCGGATGCGTATCAGCCGAGCACCCGGATGATCCGCTCGACCGCCCGGGCCATCGCCTCCCGTCCCACCGCGAGGTACTTGCGTGAGTCGACCGCCTCGGGGTGGGCGGTGAGGAACTCGCGTACGGCGCCGGTCATGGCGATGCTGAGGGCGGTGCCGACGTTGACCTTGGTGATGCCGCCCGCGATCGCCGCGGTCAGCTCGCCGTCGGGCACTCCTGAGGAGCCGTGCAGGACGAGGGGAACGTCCAGTGCGCCGGACAGGCGCTTGAGGAGGACGTGGTCGAGGGCGGCCGTCCGCGTGGTCATGGCGTGCGAGCTGCCGATGGCCACGGCCAGGGCGTCCACACCCGAGTCCGCCACGAACGCGCGTGCCTCGGCCGGGTCGGTGCGGGCGCCCGGGGCGTGGGCGTCGAGCGGCGGCTCGCCGTTCTTGCCGCCGACCTCCCCCAACTCGGCCTCGATCCACAGGCCTTGGGAGTGCGCCCAGTCGGCCGCGGCACGGGTGGCGGCGAGGTTCTCGTCGTACGGCAGGCGGGCGGCGTCGTACATCACGGAGCTGAACCCGGCGTCCGGCGCCTGTCTCAGCAGGGCGTCGCTCTGGACGTGGTCCAGGTGCAACGCGACGGGCACGGCGGCTTGTTCGGCCGCGGCGACGGCCGCGCGGGCGAGCGGTCGCAGGCGTCCGAGGCGGAACCTGACGGCGTTCTCGCTGACTTGGAGGACGACGGGGGTGCCGGCCGCCTCCGCGCCCACGACGACCGCCTCGATGTGTTCGAGCGCCACGACGTTGAACGCGGCGACGGCGCGGTGCGCGGCGGCGGCCCGGGTGACGAGTTCGCCGGTGGTGACCAGAGGCACGGCTGCTCCTACGAACCGGTGAGGATCACCGAGCGGGTGAGGTGGCGGGGCCTGTCCGGGTCAAGGCCGCGCGCGGCGGCCACGGCGACCGCCAGCCGCTGGGCGCGGACCAGTTCGGCCAGCGGGTCGAGACCGCCCGCGACCCACAGGCCGCCGGTCCCCCGCACCTGTTCGGCCAGCCCCTCGGGGGCCTCGCCGAGCATCCAGGTGGCGGTGCCGCGGGTGGTGATGCTGATGGGGCCGTGCCGGTACTCCATCGCCGGGTAGGCCTCGGTCCACGCCAGCGAGGCCTCGCGCATCTTCAGTCCGGCCTCGTTGGCCAGGCCCACGGTCCAGCCACGGCCGAGGAAGGTGAACTGCGTGCAGTCGACGAGACCTTCGGGCAGCGGGGCGGTGAGCGCGGTGCGGGCGTCGGCGACGGCCGTGTCGGTGTGCAGGCCGAGGTGGGCGCGGAGCAGGGTCAGGGCGGCGGTCGCGAACCGGGTCTGCACGACGGACCGTTCGTCCGCGAAGTCGAGCACGACGAGGTCGTCGGCGGCCGTCATGACCGGGGTGTGCGGGTCGGCGGTGATCGCCGTGGTCCGGGTGCGGCCCCGCAACCGCCCGAGCAGTTCCAGGACTTCGGTCGTGGTGCCGGAGCGGGTGAGGGCAAGGACCCGGTCGTACGAGCGGCCGTGCGGGAACTCCGACGCGGCGAAGGCGTCGGTCTCGCCCTGGCCCGCACCCTCGCGCAGGGCCGCCGCGGACTGCGCCATGAAGTACGAGGTGCCGCACCCCACGAGCGCGACCCGCTCCCCCGGCGCCGGCAGTGCGGCGGCATGCCGCGGCGCCTCGGCCGCGGCTCGGATCCAGCACTCGGGCTGGCTGTGCAACTCGTCCTCGACATGAGTCATGACGCGGCCCTCCCCATCCTCACACCTCATGGATGCTCTTTTCTGCAAGATATAGCGAATTTTCAAGCAGAATCAAGCATTCGAACGGCATCGGGGTGCGCTAGGGTCGCGAAAGACCGAGGAATGGAGGGTGCGGATGTCCCGCGACGCCCGTTGGAAGGCGCTGCTGGAACTGCTCGTCGAGCGCGGCCGGCTGGACGTCGAGGAGGCCGCCGCCGAGCTGGCGGTCTCGGCCGCGACCATCCGCCGTGACTTCGACCAGCTGGCCGAGCAGCAGATGCTCGTCCGTACCCGGGGCGGCGCGGTCGTGCACGGGGTGTCGTACGAACTGCCGCTGCGCTACAAGACGGCCCGGCGCGCCTCCGAGAAGCAGCGGATCGCCAAGGCGGTCGCCGCTCTCGTCACCCCCGGTGTGGCGGTGGGCCTGACCGGCGGTACGACCACCACCGAGGTGGCGCGGGCGCTGGCGGTACGGGCCGATCTCGCCTCCGGCTCCCCCGCGCTCACCGTCGTGACCAACGCGCTGAACATCGCCAACGAGCTCGCCGTGCGCCCCCAGTTCAAGATCGTGGTGACCGGCGGGGTGGCGCGGGCGCAGTCGTACGAGCTCATCGGGCCGCTCGCCGACGGGGTGCTGAGCCAGATCACCATCGATGTGGCGGTGCTCGGGGTGGTCGCCTTCGATGTCACCCACGGTGCCGCCGCGCACGACGAGGCCGAGGCGGCGATCAACCGACTGCTGTGCGAGCGGGCCGAGCGGGTCGTCGTGGCCGCCGACTCCAGCAAGCTGGGACAGCGGGCGTTCGCCCGGATCTGCGCGGCCGAGGCCGTGGACACGCTGGTCACGGACACCGCGGCCGCAGCGGACATCGTGCGGCGGTTCGAGGAGGCCGGGATCCAGGTCCTCGCCGTCTGATCCGTTCGCGGTACCCGCCGGGCCGATGCGACCTAGGCTGGTTCCGAGGGAGGCTGCGATGAGCGGAACGCCTGTGGACCAGCCGGATCAGCCGTATCTGCCGATCGCCGAGCACGGGCTGATCGGTGATCTGCGCAGTGTGGCCCTGGTGGGCACGGACGGCACCATCGACTGGTACTGCTGCCCGTCCTTCGACGCCCCCAGCGTCTTCGCGTCGATCCTCGACGCCGAGCGCGGTGGGCGTTTCGAGCTCGCGGCGGCCGTGCCGGCGAAGACGAAGCAGTTCTACTTCCCCGACACCAATGTCCTGATCACCCGCTTCTTCACCGAGGACGGGGTGGGCGAGGTGCAGGACTTCATGCCCGTGGACGGCGAGTCAGAACGGCACCGGCTGATCCGGCGGGTGGTGTGCGTGCGCGGGTCCATCCCGTTCCGGACGCGGGTCGCGCCGCGGTTCGACTACGGCAGGCAGCCGCACACCGTACGCATGGTCGGCGAGGTCGCCGTCTTCGACTCCGAGGCGCTGTCGCTCGGGCTGACCGCGACCGTGGCGCTGGAGACCGACGGGCAGGACGTACACGCCGACTTCAAGCTCGCCGAGGGCGAGTCCACGGTGTTCGCGCTGGACCAGGTCAGCGGGGACGTGCAGCCCCGCCGGTGCGCGCGGACCGAGGCCGAGGAGCAGTTCAGCAGCACGGTCGACTACTGGCGCCGCTGGCTGTCCGCCTCCAAGTACCGAGGCCGCTGGCGGGAGATGGTGCACCGCTCGGCCCTCACCCTCAAGCTCCTCACCTACGCGCCCACCGGCGCGATCGTCGCCGCGCCGACGACCAGCCTGCCCGAACAGCTCGGCGGGGAACGCAACTGGGACTACCGGTACGTGTGGGTGCGCGACGCCGCCTTCTGCGTCTACGCCCTCCTCCGGCTCGGCTTCACCGGCGAGGCCGAGGCGTTCATGAACTTCGTGACCAGGCACGTCAGTCCGGGCGACGGCAAGCCCTCGGGGCCGCTGCAGATCATGTACGGCATCGACGGCCGCACCGACCTCACCGAGTCCGAACTCCCCCATCTGGAAGGACACCAGGGCTCCGCACCGGTCCGCATCGGCAACGCCGCCGCCGACCAGCTCCAACTGGACATCTACGGCGCGCTGATCGACTCGATCTACCTCTACGACAAGTGGGCCAAGGCCATCTCCAGCGACCAGTGGGACGATGTCTGCGCCCTGGTGGAGTGGGTGTGCGCGCACTGGGACCAGCCCGACGAGGGGATCTGGGAGACCCGGGGCGGCCGCAAGAACTTCCTGTACTCCCGGCTGATGTGCTGGGTGGCGATCGAGCGGGCGATCCGGATGGCCAACCGGCGCGGACTGCCGGCCGACCTGCCCCGCTGGCGGGAGTGCCGTGACACGATCTACCGGCGGATCATGAGCCGCGGCTGGTCGGAGACCCGTCAGGCGTTCGTGCAGCACGAGGACGGCGACGTCCTGGACGCCGCCGTCCTGATGATGCCGCTGACGAAGTTCATCGCCCCGACCGACCCCAAGTGGCTGTCCACGCTGGACGCGCTCACCCAGGAACTGGTCTCCGACTCCCTCGTCTACCGCTACGACCCGCTCGCCAGCCCGGACGGACTGCGCGGCGACGAGGGCACGTTCTCGATCTGCTCGTTCTGGTACGTCGAGGCGATGGTGCACGCCGGGCACGTGGACGAAGCCCGGCTCGCCTTCGAGAAGATGCTCACCTACGCCAACCATCTCGGCCTGTACGCCGAGGAGATCAGCCACACCGGTGAGCAACAGGGCAACTTCCCGCAGGCGTTCACACATCTCGCGCTCATCAGCGCGGCCTTCAACCTGGATCGCGCGCTGGGCTGACGGTACGCAACGGGGGGATGCATGGCGGGGCTCGTGCTGTCGGATGCCGAACAGGAGCTGTGGGACGCGTTTCCCGTCGGCCGGGTCGTGACGGGCGGGACCGTGCGTGCGGAGGTGGTCACGCGGCTGCTGCTGGGTGAGCGGGAGGCGGTGCCGGGCTCCGTTCCGGCCCTGCGGCTTCAAGGTGCCGTCGTCTCAGGGGTGTTGGACGTGTCCGGCTGCGAGGTGCCGTACGCGATGGTGATGAAGGACTGCTCCTTCGGCGAAGCGCCTGTACTGGAGTCCGCCTCGACCCGCCGCATCGACCTCAGTGGCTCCCGGTTCCCGGCCCTGACCCTGCGGGACGCGCGGATCGACGGACAGCTCCGGCTGGCGGGCAGCCGGTGCGAAGGGTCCCTGGGGCTGACGCGCGCCCATGTCACCGGCTCGCTCGATCTGACCGGGGCGTGCCTGCTGGGCACTCCGGCGCTCCATGCGGACAGCCTGCTGGTCGAGCGGGACGTGAGCTGCCGGGACGCCGACATCCGCGGGGAGATGCTGATGTGGAGCGCGCGGGTGGGCGGGACGTTCGTCCTCGAAGGCGCGCGTGTCGCCCACCCGGGCGGGGCGACCCTCAACGGCGACGGGATGGTCGTGGAGGGCGGGCTGTTCTGTGGCGCCGGACTGACGCCGTCGGGTCAAGGACTGTGCTCGCAAGGGGAGTTGAGGCTTCAGGACGCCCGGATCTCCCGGGCTTGCGTGTTCACGGGGGCGACGCTGGAGAACCGGGACGGTGTGGCCCTCGGCGCGGAGAGACTCGCGGTCGAGGGCATCCTCGCCCTGGACGGGGGGTTCACGGCCCACGGCTCGGTGGCGCTGGCCGGCGCCACGGTGCAGGGACCGTTACGGCTGTCGGACGCGGTGTTCGACGCGCCCGGCGAGCGGGCCCTGGACGGCTCGCTGATCGGAGTGGGCGGCGATCTGGAGGCCTCCCCCGGTTTCACGAGCCACGGGCAGGTCGTTCTGGACGATGCCCGCGTCGACGGGTCCGTCCATCTCAACGGCGCCCGGCTGGAGAATCCCGGGCGGCCGACGCTGACGGCCCGCAGGCTCCAGGTCCGGGGCGGGCTGCACTGCCGGGATCTGACCTCCGAGGGCGGGATCGACCTCATGGACGCCGGGGTGGGTGCCGGGGTGCAGTTCCACGCGGCCCGGCTGACGAACCCCTCCGGCCGGGCCCTCATCATCTGGGGGCTGACCGCCGGGGTGGTGGATCTGTGCGCGGGCTTCGTGGCACGCGGCCGGGTGTCCCTGTCCGGCTGCCGTATCACGGCGCTGATCCTCACCGGCGCCACGATCGAGGGAACCCTGTCGGTACGACGAGTCACCACGGGGTCGATCGACACGGATACGCGCACACGGCTCGCCGGGGCCGTCGACCTGCGGCACACCCGCGTCGACGTGCTGGCCGACGACCCCGCCTGCTGGCCGCACGCCCTCCTCATGGACGGGCTCGTCTACGAGAACCTGGAGGCGGCGCTCCCCGTCCGGACCCGCCTCGACTGGCTCGCCCGGGAGGCGAGCGGATACCTCCCCCAGCCCTATGAACAACTCGCCGCCACCTACACCCGCCACGGCCACGACGACGCCGCCCGTGTCGTCCTGCTCGCCAAGCACCGCCGGCACCGGGCGAGTCAGACGCCCGCCCTGCGGCTGTGGGGGTACGTACAGGACTGGACCGTGGGGTACGGGTACCGGCCGCTGCGGGCGGCGGCCTGGCTGGCGATGCTGGTGCTCGTCGCGACGGTCGCCTTCACCGTGCGGCAGCCACCGGCCGTGAAACCCGCGGAGGCGCCGCCGTTCAACTCCTTTCTGTACGGCCTCGATCTGCTCTTTCCCGTGGTGAGCTTCGGGCAGGAAGGGGCGTTCAAGCCGGAGGACTGGCAGCAGTGGCTCGCGGCCGCGCTGATCGCGGCGGGCTGGATCCTGGCGACCACGATCGCGGCAGGCATCACCCGCGTCCTGGCTCGACGTTAGCGCCACCCTGTCCCGGCGCCCGCTAGGAGGGATCCGACTCCATGGCCGCCACGAGGGACCGGGGGCGCAGATCGGTCCAGTTCGCCGTGATGAAGTCCAGGCACGCCTCTCGGCTGTTCTCCTCGAAGACGCATGTCCACCCGCCGGGAACCTGGGCGAAGGAGGGCCACAGCGAGTGCTGGCCCTCGTCGTTCACCAGGACCAGAAAGCGGCCTTCGGCGTCGTCGAAGGGGTTGGTGCTCACGTCGAGTACCTCCTGGAGACGTCAACATTAGGTTAGGCTCGCCTAATTCAATCGAGCCTAGCTTTTCACCCTCCCCCTCACAAGGAGACGTTCATGCGGGGCCGTACGGCCGACGGCGAGGCCGCCTTCGCCGCGTTCGAGGAGTTCGGACTGCCCGGCGAGCCCGGCAGCGACGCGTTCTGGGCGGCGGCGGGCGGGCCCGTGTCGGTGCCCACCGAGGACGGCGGTTGGGTGACGCTGTTCCTGTGGCGCGGCTGCGAGGCGAGCATCGACTTCGAGAACTGGTCGGAGCCGGTCCCCCTGCGCCGGTGGGCCGACACGGACTGCTGGTACGCCGAGGTGCGTATGCCCGAACGGCTGCGGGTCACCTACCGGTTCCTCGTCGACGGCGACGCGTACGCCGACCCCTTCAACCCGGTCGGCGCGGGCGCCGAGCAGAGCATCGCCGCGACCCCGGACGCCCCGGCCCAGCCGCACTGGCCCGTCGTCGGCGCCGACGACGTCCTGCCGCTCCCCCGCGTCCGGCTCCGCTGGGCCAGTGACCGGCTCGGCGGGCGGCGTACCGTACGTGTTCATCCGGTGGGCGGCGGCGGGCCGTTGGTGCTGCTGCTGGACGGGGACGACTGGCTCCATCTGCATCCGGCGATGGCCGCCTTCGACTCGGCCGCCGCCGCGGGCGACCTGCCGCCCGTCACGCTCGTGTTCCTGCCCGCCAAGGACAGGCGGACCGAGTTCGCGTGCCGGCCCGCGCTGTGGCAGGCGGTCCGGGACGAGCTGCTGCCGCTGGTCGCGGAGTCCGGCGTCCCGGCCGACCCGGACCGGCTGGTGGTGGCCGGGCAGAGCCTCGGCGGGCTGAGCGCGCTGTACGCGGCGCTGGAGTTCCCGGAGCTGGTGTCCCGGGTCGCCTGCCAGTCGGGGTCGTTCTGGTGGACGCCCGCCGCCGGGGACGTTCCGGACCTGGAGGGCGGCCCGGTCGGCGGCCACCTCGCCGCGCGTCTGCGGGAGGGGCCCGACCTGTCGGGGCTCAGGGTCGCCTTCGACGTGGGGGAGCACGAGCCGCCGATGCTGCCCCACTGCGCACTCGTCGAGTCCCTCACCGAGCGGTGCGGGGCGACCGTACGGGCCTCGCGGTCGGCGTCCGGGCACGACCGGGCGGGGTGGCGGCACGCCCTGCTCCGGGATGTCGCCTGGGCGCTCGGCTGACGCACGCTCCGCCGGCGGGCCCGGTCATCTCGCCACCGCGCGGCAGTAGTCCTCGTCGGTGGCGAGCAGGTTGCGATGCGTGTCCTCGGCCGTGATCACGCCGTCGTCCAGGACCAGGACCCGGTCGGCGGCGTCCAGCAGGGCAGGGCTGCTGGTGAGCACGACGGTGGTCCGGCCCCGGCGCAGCCGCGCGATGTTGCGGGCGATGAGCTGTTCGGTGACCGCGTCGACGGCCGTCGTCGGGTCGTGCAGGACCAGGATGTCGGTGTCGGCCGCCAACGCGCGGGCCAGTGACAGCCGTTGGCGCTGTCCGCCGGAGAGGTTCGCGCCCCGGTCGCGGACACCGTAGTCGAGGCCCTCGCGGTGCAGGGCGACGACGTCGGTGAGCATGGACGCCTCGACGGCCTCGGGCACCGTCCGGCTGCTGCCCGAGGGGTCGATGTTGCTGCGGAGGGTCCCGGCGAAGATCTCCGCGTCGTAGGGGTTCACCAGGAGGTGCTCGCGGACCGCCTCGACCGACAGGTCCGCGAGGTCCTGCCCGTCGAGCCGCACCGCTCCCTCGTACGCACCGGGCGGGACCCGCACGGCCAGGACCGACGCCAAGTCGGCCGCCGCGCGCGGCTGATACGCGGCGATCGCCACGAACTCCCCGGCGGCCACCTGGAACTTCACCTTGCGCAGAGTCCCGTACCGGACGCAGTCGATCTCCAGTTCACCGCCCGCCGCCGGGCGTTCGGAACCCGGAGTCGCCACCGGCGGCGCGGTCAGCACCAGCGCCATCCGCTCGGCCGACGCGCGGGCGATCATGACGTACTTCGGCATCTCCGAGAAGAGTTTGAGCGGTTCGATGATGAACTGTGCGAGCCCCACCGCCATGACCAGCTCGCCGACGCTGATGCGGCCCTCGAACGCCAGCCAGCCCGCCATCAGGGTCACCGCGGCGGCCAGGAGCGCGTTCAGGGCCAGCGCGGCGCCGGCGTAGGCGCCGTTGACCTTGGCGACGGTGACCGCCTGGTGCTTGGCCTCCGTGCTGACCTTGCGGTACGACCCGAACGCCGCGTGGTTGCCGCCGAAGCCGTGCAGCGGGCGCAGGCCGGTGATCAGGTCGGCGACCTTGGCGCCCGCGCGTGCCACCCGGGCCTGCTGTTCCTGGGTGCTGTCGCCGATCCGTTTGGACAGCACGCTGAGGATCGACAGGATCGCGACGGTTCCCACGATCACCAGCAGCCCGAGGCGGAGGTCGGCCAGGCCGAGCGCGACCGCCGCGACCAGCACCGCGACCAGTGAACTGAGCAGCAGCGGGACCACCTCGATGATGTCGGCGGTCTGGTCGGCGTCCTCGGTGGCGATGGTCAGCACCTCGCCGGACTTCAGGTCGACGTCCCTGGCCACCGGCTGGAGTCCGCAGGCCGCGACCCGTACCCGCCAGCGGTGTGCCTCGCTGGTGTTGGCCTTCTGCAGGATGCGCATGCCGAACCGCCACGACAGCGACACCGTCGTGACGATCACGGCCAGCGCCCCGATCGACAGGCCGAACGAGCCGGGGCTGCGGTTGTCCATCATCTGCTCGACGATCAGGCCGAGCGCGATCGGGAACGCCGTCTCGCCGGCCTGGTACAGGCCCATCAGGACGGTGCCCCAGACCATCGCGCCCACGTTGCGGCGCAGGGCGATCCGGAGGATGTCGGCCCCGGAGCGGGGCGCTTGGGTGTCAGGAGTTGTCATCGAGGTGGCGGGCAATCGCTTCCGGGGTTCGCAGGGCGTAGAGGTCGCGGATGGTGAGCACGGGGCCGAACTCCCGGCGCAGCAGCCCGACCAGGCGCACCGCGAGCATGGAGTGTCCGCCCAGGGACACGAAGTCTCCCACCGCGCTCACCTCGTCGTCGTCCAGGTCCAGGGCCTCGGCGAAGTACTCGCACACCACGGCCTCGGTCTCGGTCTCGGGTCCCCGCTCCCCCGCCGTGGTCAGCGCGCCGAGCGGTTTGGCCTCCGGCAGCGCCTTGGTGTCGGCCTTCCCGTTCACGGTCAGCGGGATGCTGTCGACCTGGGCGTAGTGCGTCGGGCGCAGGAAGTCGGGGAGTCCGGCGCCCACTTCGGCGGCCACCGTCGCCAACTCCGCGCCCTGCAGGACCAGATAGGCGGCGAGCCGGTGGGCGCCGTCGACCTGCGGGTCGGCCTGGGCGACGGCGGCGACGAAGCGGACCGCGGGGTGCGCCGCGAACACGGCCTCGACCTCGCCCAGTTCGACGCGGTGGCCGCGGATCTTGACCTGCTGGTCGGTGCGGCCCAGGTACATCAGATTGCCGTCGGGCCGTCGGACCACCAGGTCGCCCGTGCGGTACATGCGCTCTCCGGGCGCGCCGAACGGACAGGGCACGAACCGGTGCGCGGTCTGCGCCGGTTGCCCGAGGTAGCCGCGCGCGATACCGATGCCGGCCACGTACAGCTCGCCGGGGACGCCGTCCGGCAGGGGCCGCAGCCAGGGGTCGAGAACGTACACGTCGGTGTTGTCGATCGCGACGCCCACCACCGGGTCCGCGCACTCGAAGGTGCCGACGCCCAGGGTGTTGATGGTGTATTCGGTGGGCCCGTACAGGTTGTAGCCGACGGTCCCCTCGGTCTCGTCGAGCCGCTGCCACAGCGTCGGGGTGACGGCCTCGCCGCCCAGCAGCACCAGCGGCGGCCGTCGTTCCGGGTCGTCCAACAGGCCCTCGGCGACGAGCTGTTGGGCGTAGGTCGGGGTCACGTTGATGACGTCGATGCCGTGCTCCAGGCAGTACTCCACCAGTCGGGGCGCGTCACGGCGCAACTCCTCGTCGCAGATGTGCACTTCGTGTCCGTCCGCGAGCCACAGCAGCTCTTCCCACGACATGTCGAACGCGAACGACACGGTGTGCGCGATCCGGAAGACGCGGTGCCCGTGCTCGGCCAGCACCGGTTCGAAGATCCGGCGCTGATGGTTGATCAGCATGTTGGTGAGCCCCGCGTACTCGGTCACCACGCCCTTGGGCTTGCCGGTCGAGCCGGAGGTGTAGATCGTGTACGCGGGGTGCCGCAGGCGGCGCGGATCGTCCGGCGCGAAGGTCACGAAGGGCTCGGCCTCCGGCAGCGGGCGGTCCAGCTCGACGAGCTCCGCGGCCAGTCCGGCCAACCCGGCCAGCCGGGGCGACACTGCACTCACGGTGAGGATCACGTCCGGTCGGGCGTCCTCGACGATCGCCGCGATCCGTTCGTCCGGGTGGTCCAGCTCCAGCGGCACGTAGGCGGCACCCGCGCGCAGCACCGCGAACAGCGCCACGATCGAGTCGAGGGAGCGCGGGACGGCGAGTCCGACGGTCGTCTCGGGGCCGATGCCCCGTGCGGTGAGCACGCCCGCCACCGCCCGGCTGCGGTCCCGGAGTTGAGCGAAGGTCATGGTCGAGCCGTGGGCGACGAGCGCCACGCGCTGCGGGGCGCGGTCCGCCGCCTGGTCGAACCGGTCGACGACGGTGTCCGTGCCGACGTCCGTACGCTCCCCGGGCACGGGCTCCGCGCCCAGCCCCGGCAGCGCACCGACCGACCCGCTCGACCGAGCCACGTCCTCCAGCACCCGCAGGTAGTCGTCGAGGAGTCGGCTGGCGTTGTCGGTGTCCTCGTCGCGGTACTCCAGCTTGACCGTGAGCCGTTCGCCGGGGGTGACGACCCAGGTGAACGGATAGTGGGTGGAGTCGTCGGCCTGGACCGAGGTGATGCCGTGCCGGGCGTTCATCTCGGCGAAGGCGTCCATGTCGAGGAAGTTCTGCAGCACGAACAGGTTGTCGAACAGGGTGTCGTGCCCGCTGGCCCGCTGGATCTCGCCGAGCCCCAGGTGCTCGTGCTCCATCGCCGCGACCCTCGCCGCCTGCACGCCCTCCAGATACTCACCGACCGTGTCGTCCGGCCGTGCCCGCGTCCACATGGGCACGGTGTTGAGCAGGACGCCGACGATGTCGGACAGCCCTTCGCCGTCCCGGCCGGAGACGGTCACCCCGAAGACCGCGTCACCACGGCCCGTGTGCGCCCCGAGCAGCAGGCCGAACGCTCCGGTCAGCACGGAGTTCAGTGTGACGCCATGTGCCCTGGCCGCCTCCCGCACCAGGTCCGACAGTTCGGCGGAGACCGTCCGGACGAGCGCGCCCGGCAGGCCGTCCGAGAGGGCCGGGGCCGGTCCGGCGAGCAGGGTCGGGCCGGGGATGCCTTCCAGGTGTTCCGCCCAGAAGCGTTCCGACACGGCGGCGTCCCGGGCGTCCAGCGCCCGGGCGTGGTCCTCGAAGCTCGGTGTGGCCGGTGTCGCGGCCGCCAACTCCCCTGCGAGGACGGCCTCGTAGGCGTCGAAGAGGTCCCGCAGCACGATCTCGCGGGACCAGCCGTCCCACAGCAGCAGGTGGTAGCTCAGCAGCAGGCCGTCACGGTCGTCGGGCAGCCGCACCACGGTTAGCCGGATCAGCGGCGGTTCGCCCGGGTCGAATCCCGTCTCGCGGTCCCGGGCGCGCAGGGCGTCGGCCTCGGCGTCCGTGGGCAGCTCGACCGTACGGACGTCGACGCGGCGTCCGGCCTTGAGGACCTGGACCGGGTTGCCGTCGTCGTCGGTGGCGAAGCCGGCGCCCACGACCGGGTGGCGGGCGATCACGTACGCCATCGCCTCGGCCAGCGCGTCGGTGTCCAGGCGCCGGTCGAAGGTGAACCAGCTCTGCGCGACATAGTGTCCGGCCGGGCCCGCCATCTGCGCCTGGAAGAACAGGCCGCGCTGGAGCGGGGTGACCGGCGCCGTGCGCTCGGCCGTCGTGGCGGCGTGCACGATCCTTTCCAGGGCGCCGGCCCAGTGCCCGGTGATGTCGTCGGGTACGCCCTCGGCGAGGGTGAACGCCGCGTGCAGACTCCCGGTGGCCGCGTCGAGCCAGGCGTTGACCTCGACGGCGTACAGGCTGCCCTGATCGCCGCCGGTGATGTGCACCGCCTGGGCCTCACTGCCCCGGCCCAGGTAGTTGAACAGGACCTGGGGGCGGGCGGTGAGCAGGGGGGCGGTCTGCGGGTTGAGGTACCTGAGCCGGCCGTAGGCGACGTGGGTGTGCTCGTCCGGCCGGCGTTCGGCGAGTTCACGGGCGGCGGCGACGGGGTCGGTGTGCGCGGTGAGCCGTACGGGTGCGACGGCGGTGAACCAGCCGACCGTGCGGGTGTAGTCGTGGTGTTCCAGGGCGGGGACCCGGCCGTGGTGCTCCAGGTCGATCGCGAGGTCGGTGGGCTCGGGCTGGACGCGGGTCAGCGCGGTGCGCAGCGCGCCGCACAGCAGCTCGGTGAGGCCGACGCCGAGGGCGGCGGGAGCCGTGCGGGTCAGGCGGTCGGTCACGTCGGGCGGGAGCACGACCGTGGTCTCGCGCAGTCCTCGGGCCGCGGGCAGCGGTGTGGGTGCCTGGAGCATCGTGATCCAGTGCGCCAGGTCGTCGGCCCCGTGGACCGACCGAAGGGTCAGTGCCTCGGCGTACTCGGCGTACGAGGTGGTGGGCGGCGCCAGCGGCTCGCCGCTCAGGGCCGTGGCCAGGTCGTCCAGCAGGATCAGCCAGGACACCGAGTCGACGGCGAGGTGGTGCACGGTGACCACCAGGGTGCGGGTCGGCTCCAGCCAGGAGAACGCGATGACGTCCCCGGCCTCGGGGTCGAGCCGTTCGGCGGCCTCGTTCGCGGCGCTCGCCGCATCGGTCGTGTCCGGTCGTACGACCGTGATCTCGCGGGTGGGTTCGGTGCTCAGCGCCCAAACGCCGTGCTCGACGCGCAGCCTCAGGCGGAGAGCGGGGTGGGCGGCCACGACTGCACGAGCGGCCCGCTCGATGTCGGCGAGCCCGGTGCCCTCGGGTGCCGTCAGTGTCCTGGCCTGGGCGAACCTGCCGAGGGTTCCGCCCAGTTCGCGCTGGCGCAGGATGATCGGCGTCGGGATCAGCGGACCGTCGTCCCGGCGGGCAGGTGCGGGTGTCGCGGCGGACTGCGGTGTGCGCGTGCCGAGTTGCTCCGCGAGGGCGCGCGGTGTCCTGTGCAGGAACACGTCCCGGGGTGCCATGGGCAGACCGAGTACCCTGGCCCGGTTGACCACGGTGATGGCGACGATGCTGTCGCCCCCGGCCGCGAAGAAGTCGGTGTCGCCGTCGACTTCGGAGCCGGGCAGCGTCGCGGCGAAGATGTCGACCAGCGCGGCGAGCACGGAGTCGCTCGCGGCCACCGGGACGGCGTCCTGCGCCGCCCGCTCGGTGAGCGCCTCGCGGTCCAGCTTGCCGTTGACCGTCAGGGGCAGCGCGTCGACCGTCAGCACCCGGCCCGGCACCATGTACGCCGGCAGCTTCGCGGACAGCCGGGTGGCGAGGTCGTCGGGGGCCGCGCCCACGACGTGCGCCACCAGGTGATCGCCGCTGCCGGCCACCGTCACGGCGACGTCGACCACGCCGTCGAGTTCCCTGACGGCTGCCTCCACCTCGCCCAACTCGATGCGGAACCCCTTGAGTTGGACCTGGTCGTCGGCCCGTCCGACGAACTCCAGCTCGCCGTCGAGCGTACGGCGGGCGAGGTCGCCCGTGTGGTACATGCGGGAGCCGTCACCCGCGAACGGGTCGGCCACGAACCGGCCCGCGGTCAGCCCCGGCCTGCCCAGGTAGCCGAGCGACACCTGGTCGCCCGCGACGTAGATGGCGCCCACCCGGCCCGGCGGCACGGGCCGCAACCGGTCGTCGAGCAGATGGGTGACCAGGCCGGGGATCGGGCCGCCGATCGGGCTGACGTCCTCGCCGCGCGCGAAGTCCTCGTCGGTCAGCACCCGGTGGGTGACATGGACGGTCGTCTCGGTGATGCCGTACATGTTGACCAGCTCGGGCGAGCGCGTGCCGTGCCGTTCCACCCAGCCGCGCAGCCGCCCGAGGTCCAGCGCCTCGCCGCCGAAGACGATCCGGCGCAGCGCGGGAAGCTGTCCGCCGGAGTGCCGGTCGGCCTCGATGAACTGGTAGAAGGCCGACGGGGTCTGGTTGAGGACGGTCACCCCGCGTTCGCGGACCAGCCGGTGGAAGTCGACCGGTGAGCGGGTCAGCCCGTACTCCGGCACCAGCAGCTCGCCCCCGTGTGCCAGCGCGCCCCACAGCTCCCAGACCGCGAAGTCGAAGGAGTACGAGTGGAACTGGACCCACACGTCGTCCGGGCCGAAGTCCATGTCGGACCGGGTGTTCGCGAGCAGGGCCACCACGGCGGCGTGCGGGACGACGACCCCCTTGGGCCGGCCGGTCGAGCCGGAGGTGTAGATCACGTAGGCGGGGTCGTGCGGGCGGGCCTCGGTCCGGACGGCCGCCTGCGGCAGTTCGTCGCCCTGGACGAGCACACGGGCCTGCACGCCTGCCCGGGCCAGGAGTTCCGTGAAGCGGTCGCGCTGCCCGGCGTCCACGAGGACGACCTCGGGGGCCGCGTCGGCGAGGATGTACTCCAGCCGTTCGTCCGGGTACGCCAGGTCCAGCGGTACGTAGGCACCGCCCGCGCTGACGACCGCGACCAGGGCCACGACCTGTTCCAGGGAGCGCGGCACGGCGACCGCGACCCGCCGGCCCGGCGCGACTCCGGCCGCGCACAGGGCGGCGGCCAACGTGTCCTTCGCGTCGGCCAGTTCGGCGTAGGTGAGGGAGCGGGTGCCCCCGTCGAGGGCGCACTGGGTGACGGCGGTGGCGGCCGGGTCGCGGTGCGCGGCGGCGTCGAACAGGGCGCCCAGCGTCGCCGGGGTCAGGTGCCCCGTGGGCCGGGCGGGGCTTTCGGCGGCCAGGTCCTCGACGCGGGCGTCGGGCCGGGTGAGGAGGCCGGTGAGGGTCCGTTCGAAGTCGCGCAGGATCGCCTGGGCGCCGGGCTCCCGCAGGAGTTCGCCGTCGTAGATCAGGTTGAAGCGCGGGCGTCCGTCGGTCGCGCGCTCGACGACCAGGGTCAACGGGTAGTGCGGGGCGCCCTCGTTGACGATGCCGGTGACGGCCACCTCGTCGTCCGGCCCGCGCAGGGTGGCCGGATCGGTCGCGACGTCGAACACGACCAGGGTGTCGAACAGGGAGCCCGCGCCCGCCTGACGGCCGATCCTCGCCAGCGAGACGTGCTGGTGCGACAGGACCGCGCTCTGGTGTTCCCGCACGGACGCGAGCAGTTCGGCCGAGGTGGTCGTACCGGCCCAACGGGCACGTACGGGGATCGTGTTGATGAACAGGCCGACCATGTCCTCGATGCCGGGCACGTCGATGTCGCGTCCGGACACGGTGGAGCCGAACACGACGTCACTGCCGTGCAGGATGCCGCCCAGGGTCAGCGCCCAGGCGCTGTGCACGGCGACGCTCAGGGGTACGCCGGCGGTGCGGGCGGCCGTGTCGATGTCGGCGTCCGGTTCCAGGGCGGTGTCGGCGAACCGGTCCGAGGGGGTGTGTCCCTCGGCGACCAGTGAGGGGCCGGGCAGCTCCGCGAGCTCGGCGCGCCACACCCGGTCGCTCTCGTCCGCGTCGCGTCCGGCGAGCCGGCGTACGTAGTCGGGGAAGCCGCCCAGCGGGTACACCGTCCCCGGCGCGTGGTACTCGGCCAGCAGCGCGCGGAGCATGGGCGGCACCGACCAGCCGTCGGCGATGATGTGGTGCACGGTCTGCACCAGGACGCTGCGGCCCGCGCCGGTGCGGATGAGTGTGTACCGCATGAGGGGGCCGGTGGCCAGGTCGAATCCGGCGCGGCGGTCCCGTTCGGCGTAGGCGTGGATCTCGTTGTCGGTGATGCCGGGGCGGTCCAGTGTGGTGAACGGGGCCTGCACGCCGTTCGAGAGCACGGAGACCACGCGGCCGTCCGCCAGGGACACGAACCGTGCGGCCAGGTTCGGGTAGAGCGTCAGCAGCCGGGTGGCCGCGGCGGCGAGCCGGTCGGCGTCCACCTCGCCTTCCAGCGTGAGCAGTTGCTGCTCGACGTAGGCGCCCGCCGAGTCGTCGTCGAAGACGGAGTGGAAGTACAGGCCTTCCTGTAGCGGGGTCAGCGGGAGGATGTCCCGCAGCGCCGGACCGTCGAGGGCGTCGACGTCGGCCTGGGTGAGCGGCACCAGGTCGAAGTCGCTGGGCGAGTGGCCGCCCTGGTCGAGCGCGGCCAGTCCGGCCAGTGCCGTGCGGAAGCAGTCGCCGATCGTCGTGATGTCCTCGTCGGTGAACATGCCGTCGGGCCAGGAGATGCTGGTGACCAGCTCGTACTCGCCGTCCGGGTTCGGCTCGGCGATGGCGTTGAACTCCAGGGCGCGCGGGAGCCGCATGGCCGGGTCGCGCTTCTCGCCCAACTGGCCGGTGGTACGCGCCAGTTGCCAGTCACCGGCGGCACCCGCGGCGAAGCGGCCGAGGTAGTTGAAGAGCACCTGGGGTGCGGGGGCGTCGAACTCGCTCTGGGCCAGATAGCGCAGCGCGCCGTAGGAGATGCCGTTGTCCGGCACCCGGGCGAGGTCTTCCTTGACGGCCTTCAGGGCGGCCGTCAGATAGGCGGGGGCCGTGAAGTCGGTCGTCGTGCCGGGGTCGACGAGCACGGGGAACAGGGTGGTGAACCAGCCGACGGTGCGGGAGAGTTCGGGCTCGAAGCCGGCCGTGTCCGCCACGAAGTGGCCTTCGCGTCCGTGGCCCTCCAGTTCGATGTGCGCGAACGTCTGGTTCTGCCCGAGTCGGCGGCGCCAGCGGGCGAGGGCGACGGCGAGCGCGGTCAGCAGCACGTCGTTGACGCCGGCGTGGAACTTCGCGGGGATCTCGCCGAGGAGTGCGGCGGTGACCTCGGGGCCGACCGAGACGGTACGGATCCGCTCGCGGGCGACGGTGTCGGCCTCGGACAGGCGCCTCCTGCCGACCGGTTGGTCCTCGCCCGGCAGGGGGCGCCGGTAGTAGGAGCTGTCCGCGTCGAAGGCGGCGCGCTCCAGAAGCTGCGTCCAGCGCCGGAACGACGTGCCCCCGGTGGGCAGTTCGATCGGCTCGTCGGAGGCGTGCTGCCGCCATGCGGTGGCCAGGTCCTCCATCAGGACCCGCCAGGACACTCCGTCGACGACGACGTGATGTGCGGCGAGCACCAACTGCCGTGCCTCGCGCCGCCATACGGCCCGCAGCATCACGCCGTGGTCCGGGTCCAGTCCGGCGGCTGCGAGCGCGACGCACTCGTCGAGCGGCAGGTCGCTCTCCTGGCAGGCCACGGTGGCCTGGCCCGCCTCGGGTATGGCGAAGCTCCAGCGGTCGCCGCGCACCAGCCGGGCGCGCAGCATGTCGTGCCGGGCGACCAGGGCGGCGAGGACGGTGTACAGGGCGTCGGCGGTCAGGTCGGCAGGGGTGTTGAGCACCACCGACTGCACGAAGCCGTCGATCGCGTCGGTGGTCTCGCCGAGCCACTGCACGACGGGCGAGCCCACGACGGTGCCGGTCGGGACGTCTCGGTGGTCGACGGTGGTGACGTCCTCGCGGCTCGCCACCGCCGCGAGCGCCCGTACGGTGCCGTGGCTGAAGATCTGCCGGGGCGTGACGTGGAGGCCCTCCTCGCGCAGTGCGCTCAGCAGGGAGATCGCCAGGATGCTGTCGCCGCCGAGCTGGAAGAAGTCCTGGTCGGCGCCGACCTCTTCCAGCCGTAGGACCCGGGCGACCGCCCGGCTCACCGCCCGTTCGTCGTCGGTTGCGGGCGGCACGAGCGCGCCCGTGCCGAGGTCGGGTTCCGGCAGCGCGTTCCGGTCGAGCTTGCCGTTGGCGGTGAGCGGGAACTCCCGCAGCACGACGATGTGGGCGGGCACCATGTACTCGACCATGTGCGCGGCGGCCCACGCCTTGACCTCGTCCGCCCGCAGGTCCTCGTGGCCGCCGGCCGGGATGACGTACCCCACCAGGTAGGTGCCGCCGGCCGTGTTCTTCCTGGCGACGACACAGGTGTGCCGTACCCGTGGGTGCTCGGCCAGACCGACCTCGACGTCCTCGATCTCCAGCCGCATGCCGCGGATCTTGATCTGGTTGTCGACCCGGCCGAGGAAGTCCAGCGACCCGTCGGGGGCGAACCGTGCGAGGTCGCCGGTGCGGTAGAGCCGGGAGCCGTCGGAGGCGAAGGGGTTGGCGACGAACCGGGACGCGGTCAGCCCGGGCGCGTTCACATAGCCGCGCCCCAACAAGAAGCCGCCGACGTAGAGTTCGCCGCCGACGCCGACCGGGACCGGGCGCAGTTCGTCGTCCAGGACGTACAGCTGGGTGTTGGGGTTGGCCTTGCCGATCGACGTGGACAGGCGTTCCGCGGCGCCCCGGTAGATGACGTGGGAGACGCCGATCGTCGTCTCGGCCGGTCCGTAGCCGTGGTACATGGGGATGTCGAGCTTGGTGCGGAAGCGCTCGTACAGCTCCGGGGTGAGCACCTCGCCGCCGCACCACACGTGCCGCAGACTGTCGAGCCGGCCGGAGTCGCCGGCCATCTCCAGCAGTACGTCCAGCATCGACGACACCAAGTAGGTGAAGGTGACGCGCTGTTCGGCGATCACGCTCAGCAGGTGGTGCGGGTCGCGTTCGCCGCCGGGCCGGAGGACGACCAGGCGGGCGCCGGAGACCAGCGGCAGGAAGATCTCGTTGATGGAGATGTCGAAGGACAGCGGCGCCTTGAAGAGCGAGGCGTCGTCGTGACCGAAGTGCAGGATCTCGTCCACCTGCCACAGCAGGCGCTCGCTGATCGCCTCGTGCCGGATCATCGCGCCCTTGGGCCGCCCGGTCGAGCCTGAGGTGAAGATGACGTACGCGAGGGCGTCGCCGGGGGTGGTGATCCCGGTTCCTTCCGTCGGGTAGGAGCCGAACCCCCAGTCGTCGAGGTCCACGACCACGGCTTCCGGCTCGCTCGGGTCGTGCTCGCCCGAGGTGTTGAGCTGTACGACGACCCCGGCGTCCTCGATGACGACGGCTCGGCGTGCGGCGGGCCATTGCGGATCGAGCGGGACGAACGCGCCCCCGGCTTGGAGGACGCCGAGCAGCCCGATGACCATGTCGGCGGACCGGCCGAGGGAGATGCCGACGACCTGTTCGGCGGTGAGCCCGCGTCCGATCAGATGGTGGGCCAACTGGCTGGAGAGTTCGGCTGCCTGACGGTAGGTCAGCGAGCGCCGGTCATCGACCACGGCGATCGCGTCCGGCCGCTGCCGCGCCTGCTCGCGGAACATCTCCACGATGGTCGGGCGGACCCGCTCGGCCTCGGTGTCGTTCCACGCGGCCAGGGCCTCAAGGCGGGCCGCCACGCTGGACGGGCCGATGGTGCCGAGCGGCCGGTCCGGGAAGGCGGCGAGGTCGTCCAGCGCGAGCTGCGCGTCGGCGAGGTCGACGCCGTCGGGTACGGCGATGTTCCAAGCGCCGCCGTCGGTTTCCCGACTGCCCTGTCCTGTACCGCCGTTGTCGACCCAGCCGAGGACGTCGGCGAACAGGGTGGCGGGGGTGAGATCGATGCCCTCGGGGCTGCGGCCCGTGGCCCAGTGGGTCAGCGCGACGGCGCAGGCTTCGGCGATGGTCCGGTCGGAGTGGTCGCCGGTCCGCCGGCGCACATCTGTCAAGTGAGTGGGGGACAGCAGGACGAGACGAGCGCGCGGTTCGGTCATCGAAGACTCAGCACCCTTCCACGGTAAGAAAGTTAGGCTAGCCTAAGTAAGTACGCCCTAACTACCCTCTCTCCAGGCCTGCCACAGCCGTGCGTACCGGCCCTCCAGAGCCACCAACTCCTCATGGGTGCCTTGCTCCACGACGCGCCCCTCATCGAGTACGGCGATCCGGTCCGCCGCCATCGCCTGGGTCAGCCGGTGCGCCACGAACAGCGTGGTCCGTCCCGCGCACGCGGCCAGCACGGCCCGCTCCAGCTCGGCGGCGCCCTCACTGCCCGCCTCCGCGGTCGACTCGTCGAGCACCACCACGGGCGCCCGGCCCAGCACCAGCCGCGCCAGGGCGATCTGGGCGACCTTGGTGACGTCCAGGCGTTCACCGCCCTCGCCGACGGGCGTGTCGATCCCCTCGGGAAGGGCCTCGACCCAGCCGTCGGCGCCGACCGTCCGCAGCGCGTCCGTCAGTTCGGCGTCCGTCGCCTGCGGCGCGGCCAGGCGCAGGTCGTCGGCGAGCGGGCCGGAGAACACATGCGTCTCCTGCGTCAGGATGCTCACCAGGGCCCGCGCCCCTGCCTCGTCCAGATCCGCGAGGTCGGTGGACCCGATGCGCACCGTCCCGGACTGCGGGGTCCCGATGCCCGCGACGAGCGCGGCCAGCGTGGTCTTGCCGGCGCCGGTCGCCCCCACCAGCGCGAGGGAACCGCCGGACGGGATCGCCAGGTCGACGTCCTTCAGGACCGGCTCCCGGGTGCCGGGATAGCTGAAGGTCACGCCCTCCACCGTCACCGGGTACGACACGGGGTCCGCCGCCGCGACGGCCGCGTCGCCCACGAGACGGTCCTCCGCCTCCTCCCCCAGCACCCCGACCAGCCGGGTCAGGCTCGCTCCCGACTTCTGTGCCTCGTCGAAGGTGAACATCACCATGCCGAGCGGGACGAACAGCCGGTGGAAGAGCAGCGGGGCCGCCGACACCTCCCCGATGCTCGCGGCATCCGCCTCCAGCAGGGCGTAGCCGACGCCGAGGATCAGGGTCAGTCCGATGAACTCTGCGCGGTTCTCCCGGCCCACGAACCTGCCGAAGAAGCGGAACACCTCGATGCCCAGGTCCCGCACCCGCCGGGACTCGTGGGTGACCTGCTCGCGGAAGGCCTCCTCCAGGCGGTACGCCCGGACCGTGTCGATGCCGTTCAGGCCGCTGATCAGCGCCTGTGCGCGGTCGGCCTGGGCCACCCGCTGCTTGCGGTAGAGCGGGGCGGAGCGCGGGAGGTACCAGCGCAGCGCGAGCGCGTACGCGGGCAGCGCGCCGGCGCCGGCGAGGCCGAGCCGCCAGTCCAGGCCGAACATGCCGGCCGTCGCGATGACGATCAGCACGCCCGCCGAGAACACGGTCGGGACGGCCATGCGGATGCCCCGGGAGAGCACGGCGACGTCGTCGCCGACCCGGGAGAGCACATCGCCCCGGCCGACCTGCTCGATGCGTGCGCTCGGCATCCCGAGCACCGCCCGGACGGCGGCCTCCCGCAGCTTCGCGAGCAGATCGGCGCCGAGCCGCCCGATCAGATAGGTCGACATCGCGGTGGCCACCGCGCCGAGCAGCGCGGCGGCCACCATCAGCACCCCGATCCTGACCAGGACCGAGCGGGACTCCCCGTCGACGACCCCGTCGACCACCCGGCCGAGCAGGAGCACCGGGAGGACCTGGAGGGCCGCCCCGGCCACCGAGGTGACGACGGTGGCGGCCGTCAGCCACGGCACCTCACGGCAGTGCGCGGCGACCCAGCGGGCCGCCTCGCGTCCCGTGGTGGTGTGCAGTGCCGCCGGGGCGGCTTGCGTCTCGGTGACAGTCACACCTAGCCGGCCGCCGACTTGACGAGCTCGTCGATCGCGTACGGCATCGACAGCAGGGTGCCCTGGGAGATGGCCGCGCCGACCGCCGGGCCCTCACTGTCCAGCAGGTACGACACGTTGCCCTTCTTCACGGCGTCCAGGTTGGCGAAGAGCTTGAACTTCTTCAGCGCGTCGGTGTCGGCCTTGTCGTTGATGACGAAGATGTGGTCGACGTCGACCAGGTCGATGCGCTCCGGGGAGAGCTTGGTGTAGAAGCTGCCGTCCGCGACCTTGTCGATCTCGGTCTGGTACTGGAAGCCGATGCCCGACACCAGCCGGCCGCGTACGTCGGTGGAGGTGAAGGGCGCCACCGAGTTCTCGTACCAGGACAGCGCGACCGCCTTCTGGCCGGCGAACTCGGGGTGCGCCTTCTTGGCCGCGTCCAGCCGGCTCTGGACGTCGGCGATCATCTTCTCGCCCTCCTCGGCCTTGCCGAGTGCCGTGGCGATCTGCAGGGCGTTGTCCTGCCAGGGCGCGCTGAAGGGCTCCTTCTCGGCCTTGGTGCGGCCGACCGTCGGGGCGATCTTGGAGAGCTTGTCGTAGGCGGCCTGGTCGACCTCGGAGTAGACCGCGATGATCAGATCCGGGCGCAGGGCGGCGATCTTCTCGTAGTTGGGGCCGGAGTCACCGTTCTTCATGATGACCTCGGGCTTGGTGTCGCCCCACTTGTCCTTCACCCAGGGCCACTGCGTGTTGATGTCGGGGCTCTGACCGGGCGGGTTGGGGTACTGGTCCACCATGCCGACCGGTTTGATGCCGAACGCCAGGACCGTCTGGTCGTCGGTGTAGCCGACGGTGACGACCCGTTCCGGGGCCTTCTCGACCTTCGTGGACCCGAACGCGTGCTCCACCGTGACCGGGAAGGCCCCGGCGTCGGCAGCGGCTTCGGTGCTGCTGTCGCCGCTCGGCTCGTCCGACGAGTCGGATCCGCATCCCGCTAGGAGGCCGACGGCGAGGGTCGCGGCGGACACCGTCGCCGCCAACCGCCGCCAAGGCTTTGTGAGGGCCGTTCTCTGGAGGAGCATCCGCAATCCCTTGCCTTCGCACTGTCCGCTGCGCCTCGTTCTAAGGGCAGGCAAACCTTATCCACAAAAATGTGGTTAGCCTAGCCTAACTATCCCTGTTTCCCGGGGCAGTTCGACGGCCGCCGGTTCAACCACCCGTGTGGGCACGGCCGATGGGAACGATGAGCGGCCGGTCGCCCGCCGGATCGTCGATCACCATGGCGCGCAGCCCGAACGCCTCGTGGAGCAACTCGGCGGTGATGACGTCACGGGGATGCCCCTGCGCCAGGATCGCCCCGTCCTTCATCACCACGAGGTTGTCGCTGTAGCGCGTCGCCAGGTTGAGGTCGTGGAGGACCATCACGACGGTGCGTCCCGACTCGTGCAGGTCGTCCACCAGGTCGAGCACGTCGATCGCGTGCGCCAGGTCCAGATAGGTGGTCGGCTCGTCGAGCAGCAGCAGATCGGTGCCCTGGGCCAGGGTCATCGAGATCCACACGCGCTGCCGCTGCCCGCCGGACAGGGTGTCGACGGCACGGTCGGCCAGGTCGGACACCCCGGTCATGGCCAACGCCCGCTCCACCACGGCGGCGTCGTCCGAGGACCACTGCCGCAGCCAGCTCTGGTGCGGATGGCGGCCCCTGGCGACCAGGTCGGCGACCGTCAGCCCCTCGGGCGCGACCGGAGTCTGCGGCAGCAGGCCGAGTTTCTTCGCCACGTCCCGGGTCTTGAGCCGGACGATGTCGTCGCCGTCGAGGAGGACCGCACCCCGGGTCGGCTTGAGCAGGCGTGACAGGGTCCTCAACAGGGTCGACTTCCCACAGCCGTTGGGGCCGATGATCGTCGTGATGACCCCGGCCGGGATCGACACGTCGAGTTCGTCGATGACGATCCGGCTGCCGTACCCGACCGTGACGTCCCTGGCCGCCAGCCGTGCGACGTCCTCCACCGCGGCCTTGACCTCGGTCATGTCCTGAGCGACCACATGGCCCCCTACGTTTAGGCTTACCTTACTTTCGCATCATCTATCTGAGGTTGGCCCGCACCAGCAGATAAACGAGGAAAGGCCCTCCGATCACGGCGGTCACCACGCCGACCGGGAGCGAGACCGGGAGCGCCGTGCGCGCGATCAGGTCGGCGCCGATCAGCAGCAGCGCCCCGACCAGCCCGGAGGCCATCAGCGGCGGTGTCGGACATCGCGCCAGCCGCAGCGCCACCTGCGGCGCCACCAGGGCGACGAACGGGACCGGTCCCGCCGCGCTCACCGCGGCGCCGGCCAGCAGGACCGCGCACAGCAGCATGACCGCCCGCACCGCCGAGTACCGCACGCCCAGGCCCGCGGCGACCTCGTCGCCGAAGTGCAGCGGCTTGAACTGGAAGGCGACCGCCCACACCACGGCGAGGAGGACGAGCGTGCACCACAGCGCGATCCGGACCTCGCCCCACGAGCGGCCGTCCAGCGAGCCGACCAGCCACGCCTGCGCCCGGGCCACGTCCCGGATGTCGCCCGTGGCGAGCAGCCAGGTGGTGATCGCCTCAGCGACGGCGGTCACCGAGATGCCGATGAGGATGAGCCGGAAGCCGTCGATCCCGCGCCGCCACGCCAGGAAGTAGACCAGCAGCCCCGTGCCGAGACCGCCGCAGAGCGCCGCCGCCGACAGCCCCACGGTGTCCACGATCGCCGCGGCGGTGCCGCCCGACACCGTCACCAGGAACACGGCGACCGCACCGGCACCGCCGGTGATCCCGAGAACGTCCGGACTGGCCAGCGGATTTCGGGCGATGGACTGGGTGATGGCCCCGGACACCCCCAGCGCGACACCGACGACGAGTCCGGCCAGGGCCCGCGGCAGCCGCAGATCCATGATGACGAACTCGTCGACCCGTTCCCCCCGGCCGAAGAGGGTGGCGATCACCCGGGACAGGCTGATGGGGAAGTCCCCGATGCCGATGGACAGACAGAACAGCAGGAAGGTCGCCGCGGCCAGCAGCAGCGTGACGCTCACGATCCAGGGCCGCCACACGAACGACACCCGGCCGAGCCGCACGCCCGGCGTCAACGAGGGCTTCACTTCTGTCCCGTTCATGCGTTCTTGAACTTTCCGAGCCACACCAGAGCCGCGAAGAACGGGGCACCGAGGAGGGCGACCACCACGCCCGCGTCCAGCTCGCCCGGCCGCACCACCAGCCGCCCCACGATGTCGCAGACCAGCAGGACGATCGCGCCGAGCAGCCCCGCGTACGGCACCAGCCAGCGGTAGTCGGGCCCGGTGAGGTACCGGGCCACGTGGGCCACCATGAGTCCGAGGAACGCGATGGGGCCGCAGGCCGCCGTCGCCGCGCCCGCCAGCAGGGTGATGGCGACGATGCCGACGATCCGGCTGCGGGCGATGTTCAGCCCGAGCCCCCGGGCCACGTCGTCGCCGAGGTTGAGCAGGTTGATGGCGGGCAGGGTACTGAGCGCCAGCACCAGACCGACCCCGATGAACGCCGTCACCGGCCAGATGACGTCGAAGCCGACGCCGGCGACGGAGCCCGCGTTCCAGAACCGCAGCGCGTTCAGCGCCGCCTGGTCCGACAGCGCGATCGCCGTGGTCATCGCCGCGAGGAAGACCGCGACGCCCTGCCCGGCCAGCGCGAGGGTCAGCGGGTTGCCCGCCCCCCGGCCGAGACTCGACAGCCCGAACACCACGACGCCGGCCGCCGCCGCACCCAGGAAGGCGAACCAGACGTACTGGAAGGGATCGCCGAGCCCGAACACGGATATCGCCAGCACCACGGTGAAGGACGCGCCGGAGTTCACCCCCAACAGGCCCGTGTCGGCGATGGGGTTGCGGGTGTACCCCTGGATCAGCGCGCCGCCGACGCCCAGGGCGATGCCCGCCACCACGGCGAGCACCGTCCGGGGCACGCGTACGGTCCGCACGATCAGCCTGATCTCGGTGAGCCGCTGGTCGGCGTCCGGTCCCGCGAACAGCCCGTGCCACACCTGGCCGGGGCTCAGCGCCCGCGCACCGACGGCCAACGACACCGCCGCGGCGACGACGAGGACCACCACCAGGATGCCGAGACCCACAACCCGCCGCTGTCGGGCTGGTGTTGAGCCCTTGGGCGCGGCGCGCTCGACTGCAGTCATGCCCATGTGGACGTACGTTATCCCTTTGATCGAACCGGGTACGCGGCCGAGCCGTCCGACCGCGCACCCGTGGAGCTAGCGGGTGGTGCTGCCGATCCCGTCCGCGACCGAACGGGCCTCGTCCGAGGCGATCTTGAGGGTGCGGTCGATGACCGAGTCGAGGATCTCGCCGACCCTGATGGCGGTGTTGGAGAGCAGGGACGAGGTGATGCCGTGGGTGTGCTCGGTGCCTCCCTGGAGGTAGATGCCGCAGCGCAGTTCGGGGCGGGCGGCCACGCGGTAGTCGCGTTCGACGCGCACCCGACCCTCGTCGTCGCGGTGGCAGAGGTCCGCGACCTCGCCGATGAGCCCGAGCGGGTCGGCGGGACTGTAGCCGGTGGCGCAGATGACCACATCGGCGTCCAGGATCGTCTCTTCGCCGGTGACCAGGGACTTCACGATGGCCCGCGCCTTGTCCGGGGTCTCCTCGACCCCCGCGAGGCGGGACACGTTGAGGAAGCGCAGCCGCTCGGTGCCGAGGACCTTCTCCTGGTACATCTGCCGGTACAGGTCGTCGATCAGGTCGATGTCCACCACGGAGTAGTTGGTGTTGCCGTGGTAGTCCATCAGGCTGCGTTTGACGTCGTCGGGTGCGGTGAAGTACTCGTCGACCGCTTCGGGGTCGAAGATCCGGTTGGCGAAGCTGCTGTCGTCGGCGGGGCTGTAGCCGTAGCGGGAGAAGACAGCGCAGATCTCCGCCTCGGGGAAACGCCGGTGCAGATAGGCGACGTTCTCGGCGGCGCTCTGTCCGGCGCCCACGACGACGAAGCGGGAGGGCGAGGTGCCCGTCAACCCCTCGACCTTCGTGAGCAGTTCGGCGTTGTGCCACACGCGGTCGGTGCGCTCGACGCCCTCGGGCATGAGGGGGCGCAGGCCGGTACCGATGACGAGGTTGCGGGCCCGGTGGAGCGAGAGGCCTTCCGGCGAACGGACGGTCACCTCCAGGTGGTCCACGATCTCGTCGCGGACGACGGGCGACACGGCGACGACCTCGTGGCCGTAGGAGACGAGGTGGCCGACCTTGGCCGCGGCCCACTCGAAGTAGTCGTGGAACTCCACCCGCAGCGGGAAGAGGTTCTTGTGGTTGATGAAGTCGATCAGCCGTCCCTTGCTCTTCAGGTAGCAGAGGAAGCTGTACTCGCTGGTGGGGTTCCGCAGTGTCACCAGGTCCTTGAGGAAGGACACCTGCATGGTGGCGTCGTCGATCAGCATCCCGCGATGCCAGCCGAAGCTCGGCTGCTGCTCGAAGAAGTGAGCGCTGACCTCTGCCCGCCTGTCGACGCGTGCGTTGTGCTCGTCGAGCGCGATCGCCATGGCCACGTTGGACGGCCCGAAGCCAACGCCTATGAGGTCGTGGATCAGTGATGCGTCGTCAGGAAGAGCCTGTGCCATGTCACTCCCATCCTGCGGGTGGATGGGCACACCTACGGAGAGGCTGCCCAAAACTTAGGTAAGGCTAAGCTCATCCCGCGGAACTGTCGATAGGCAACGCGCCGTTGTGTACTTAGGTAAGCCTTGCTTTACTGGCGCCGGTCAGTCCCTGCTCCGAGGAGGAACCGCATGCGGGTCGTCATGTTCGGCTATCAGACCTGGGGGCACCGGACCCTCCGCGCCCTGCTGGACTCCGAGCACGACGTGGTCCTGGTCGTGACGCATCCCAAGAGCGAGCACGCCTACGAGAAGATCTGGAGCGACTCCGTCGCCGACCTCGCCGAGGAGCACGGCGTACCGGTCGTGATCCGCGACCGCCCGGACGACGACGAGCTGTTCGCCCGCCTCAAGGAAGCCGACCCCGACATCATCGTCGCCAACAACTGGCGGACCTGGATCCCCCCGCGCATCTTCGACCTGCCCCGCCACGGCACGCTGAACGTGCACGACTCGCTGCTGCCGAAGTACGCCGGCTTCTCCCCGCTGATCTGGGCCCTCATCAACGGCGAGTCCGAAGTGGGCGTCACCGCGCACCTGATGAACGACGAACTCGACGCCGGTGACATCGTGCGCCAGGAGGCCGTTCCCGTCGGACCGACGGACACCGCCACCGACCTCTTTCACCGGACCGTCGACCTCATCGCCCCGGTCACCATCGGCGCGCTCGCCCAAATCGCCTCCGGGCAGACGGAGTTCACCCGGCAGGACCGCTCCCGGGCGAGCTTCTTCCACAAGCGGTCCATCGACGACAGCCGTATCGACTGGACCTGGCCGACGGAGACCCTCGAACGCCTGGTCCGCGCCCAGTCCGAGCCGTACCCCAGCGCCTTCACCTTCCACAAGGGCAAGCGCCTCGAAGTCCTCGCCGCGGTGGTGTCCCAGGGCCGGTACGGCGGAACGCCCGGCCGCATCTTCTACCGCGAGGGCGAGGGCGTCGTCATCGTCGCCGGAGCCGACGCCCGTACCGGACGCAACCACGGCCTGGCCATCACCCGCGTGCGCACCGAGGACGGCCGGGAGCTGCCCGCGACCGAGTACTTCACCTCCATGGGCGGCTATCTCACCAACCACCCCTGACCTCAGCAGTTCCCGTGACCACCGCAGCGGCCGGTCCGATCCCCTTCACAGCCCTCGCCGCACCGCAGCAGACCCGGCGCCCGAGTCAGGCGCCGGGTCTGCTGCGGTGCGGGCAGCGGCGGTCGGGCCGCATCCGAGTCAGTGGCCGTGGCCGCCCCCGTCGGTGTGGGACGGGGCGGCCGTTTCGGAATCGGCCGTCCCAGAGTCGGTCGTTGCGGGCCGGTCCGCCGCCGGTGCGCTCGCCGCACCGGCCTTCACCGTGAACGCGGCCGTATGGACGCGCCCTTCGTGCTTGAAGTCGAGGAACAGCCGGTACGACCCGCTGCTCGGCGCGGTGGCCGTGAACGAGATGTCCGGACCCGGCGCGGTCCTGCCGTCGCCTGGTTCGCCGTTGGGGTGGACGTGGAGGTAGGCGAGGTCACCGGAGCGCAGGGCGACGAGGTGGCCGTAGGCGCCGAGGTAGGGCTGGAGGTCGGTGACGGGCTTGCCGGCCCGGGAGACCTTGAGCTTCACCTCGCTCTCCGCGCCCGGGCGGAGTCCGCCGGTCAGCTGGACCTGGTAGCCGTCGACGGTGGCGGTGGTGTCGGGCGCCGGGAGCGGCTGGGGTGCATAGGTGCCCGAGACCGCCAGGTCGGCGCCCAGTGTGAGGTTCTCGGCGTTCTTCCTCGCCGGGGTGAAGTCGGCGAAGACGCGGTAGTCGCCCGCGCGGGGCAGTGCGACGGGGATGCTCCACGTGCCGTCGGCGGCACGGGCGGGGTGCAGATGGCGGTAGGTGGCGAGGTCGCGTGAGGCGACGATGAGATGGAGCTCCTTGTCGTGCTCGCGCCGGTAGGCGGTGACGGCGCGGCCGTCCCCGTCGCGTATGGCGAAGCGCAGCTCGGACTGCCGGCCGGCGGTGACGCTCGGGGTCTTCAGGTCCAGGCGGTAGCCGCCTTCCGAGATCTGGAGCCCGCCGGGCGCGTGGCCGCCCGCTCCACCGCCCGCGTCCGGCGACTCTTCGTGACTTCCATGGCTCGCCGGCGCACTTTCCGTGACGACCGGGTCGAGGCCCTTGCCCACGCCGTAGGCGGTGCCGAAGGTCGCGGCCAGCGCGGCGGCGAACGCGGAGATCTTGAGTCCTGCATGCATGGCCAGCTCCTGGAGAACGCGGCCTCCGGCTCGGATACGGGGCCTCGATACAGCCGACAATACCCCTGGGGGGTATCAAGTCAAGTCGTTGGGCGACTTGCGTTCGGTACCCCCCAGGGGTATACAGATGGGAGTGCCGGACATACCCCCGCCCCGTACGGAACGAGGAGCAGCGATGACCACCACCGTGACCGGAGCCACCGCCGAGGTAGAGCTCGCCATCGGCGGCATGACCTGCGCCTCCTGCGCCGCGCGCATCGAGAAGAAGCTGAACCGCATGGACGGGGTGACGGCCACCGTCAACTACGCCACCGAGAAGGCGAAGGTCAGCTACGGCGCCGAGGTCAGCGTCCAGGACCTGATAGCGACCGTCGAGAAGACCGGGTACACCGCGGAGGAGCCGGCCCCGCCGGAACCCGAGGGCGGGGACCCGGCAGCCTCCTCCGCCGATGAACTGCGGCCGCTGCGGGAGCGGTTGGTGACCGCCGTGACGCTCGCCGTCCCGGTCGTCGCGATGGCGATGATCCCCGCCCTGCAGTTCGAGTACTGGCAGTGGCTGTCGCTGACGCTGGCCGCGCCCGTGGTGACGTATGCCGGGTGGCCCTTCCACAAGGCGGCGTTCACCAATGCGCGGCACGGTGCGGCGACCATGGACACGCTGATCTCGGTGGGGACGCTGGCGGCGTTCGGCTGGTCGCTGTGGGCGCTGTTCTTCGGGACCGCGGGGACGCCGGGCATGACGCACCCCTTCGAGCTGACGATCGCCCGTGGGGACGGCGCCGGGAACATCTATCTGGAGGCCGCGGCGGGTGTCACCGCCTTCATCCTGGCCGGGCGCTACTTCGAGGCGCGGTCCAAGCGGAAGGCGGGGGCGGCACTGCGGGCGCTCCTTGAGCTGGGCGCGAAGGACGTCACCGTGCTGCGCGGCGACGGTCGTGAACAGACCGTTCCGGTAGGCGAGTTGAAGGTCGGCGACCGGTTCCTGGTGCGGCCCGGCGAGAAGATCGCCACCGACGGCACGGTGGTCGAGGGCTCTTCGGCGGTGGACGCCTCGATGCTCACCGGTGAGTCCGTGCCGGTGGAGGTGTCCGAGGGGGACGCGGTCACCGGTGCCACGGTCAACGCCGGCGGACGGCTCGTCGTCGAGGCGACCCGGGTCGGCTCGGACACCCAGCTGGCCCGCATGGCGAAGCTCGTCGAGGACGCGCAGAACGGAAAGGCCGCGGCCCAGCGGCTCGCCGACCGGATCTCCGCCGTCTTCGTGCCGATCGTGATCGCCCTCGCCCTGGGCACGCTGGGCTTCTGGCTCGGCAACGGGGCGGGTCTCACGGCCGCCTTCACCGCCGCGGTCGCCGTACTGATCATCGCCTGCCCGTGCGCGCTGGGGCTGGCCACGCCGACCGCGCTGCTGGTGGGCACGGGGCGCGGTGCCCAGCTCGGCATCCTGATCAAGGGCCCTGAGGTGCTGGAGTCCACGCGCAAGGTCGACACCATCGTCCTCGACAAGACGGGCACCGTGACCACCGGCCGAATGACCCTGCTGGCCGTGCACACCGCCGAGAGCACCGACGAGGCGGAAGTCCTGCGGCTGGCGGGCGCGTTGGAGCACTCCTCCGAGCACCCGATCGCCCGCGCGGTGGCCGACGGGGCGCTGGAGAAGCTGGGTTCGCTGCCGACGCCGGAGGACTTCGCGAACGTGCCGGGGCTCGGTGTGCAGGGCATCGTCGAGGGCCACGCGGTGCTCGTCGGCCGGGAGCGGCTGCTGGGCATGGGGGTCCCCCCGCTCGAGCGAAGCCGAGAGTGGGGGAGGGCGATGGAGCTGCCCGTCGAGCTGGCCCGGGTGAAGGCGCAGGCCGAGGCGTCCGGCCGTACGGCCATCGCGGTCGCCTGGGACGGCGAGGCGCGGGCCGTCCTGGAGGTCGCCGACGCGGTCAAGGAGACCAGCGCGGAGGCGATCACCCGACTGCGGGCACTGGGACTGACCCCGATCCTGCTGACCGGCGACAACGAGACGGTGGCCCGCGCCGTCGCCCGTGAGGTCGGTATCGCACCGGAGGACGTCATCGCCGAGGTGCTGCCGCAGGACAAGGTCGAGGTCGTCAAGCGGCTGCAGGGCGAGGGCCGTTCGGTCGCCATGGTCGGCGACGGCGTCAACGACGCGGCCGCGCTGGCCCAGGCCGACCTGGGACTCGCCATGGGCACCGGCACGGACGCGGCGATCGAGGCCGGCGACCTGACCCTCGTACGCGGTGACCTGCGTGCGGCGGCGGACGCGATCCGCCTCGCCCGCCGGACGCTGGGCACGATCAGGACCAACCTGTTCTGGGCCTTCGCGTACAACGTGGCCGCGCTGCCGCTGGCCGCGGCGGGCCTGCTCAACCCGATGCTGGCCGGGGCGGCGATGGCGTTCTCGTCGGTGTTCGTGGTGGGGAACTCGCTGCGGCTGAGGTCGTTCACCGCGGCGAAGTAGCCGGAACGAACCAGCCGGGAACGAAGTATCCGGGAACGAAGTATCCGGGAACGAGGGGCGGCGCGGGTCGGATGACCCGCGCCGCCCCTCGTCCGACTGCCGTGTCAGCCGAGCTTCTTCAGCAGCTCCACCGCCAACGGGGCGGACGAGGCCGGGTTCTGACCCGTCACCAGATTCTGGTCGACCACGACCTTCGGCGCCCACGGCTCGCCCACCTGCACCTGCACGCCCGCCTCCGTCAGCCGGTCCTGAAGCAGCCACTTGGCCTTGTCTGCGAGACCGGCCTGGGTCTCCTCGGCGTTGGTGAAGGCGGCGACCCGGTAGCCGGCGAAGCTGTTGGTGCCGTCGGGCTGCACCGCGGCGAGCAGCGCGGCCGGGGCGTGGCAGACGACGCCGAGGGGCTTGCCGGACTCCAGCGTGCGGGTGAGGATTTCGCCGGAGACGGCGTCGACCGCGAGGTCCTCCAGGGGGCCGTGGCCGCCCGGGTAGTAGACCGCGGCGTAGTCGTCGAGGTCCACGTCCTCCAGCCGGATCGGGTTCCTGAGCTCGTCGGACGAGGCGATGACGCCCGCGATCCGGTCGGCGTTCTCCTGACCGCCGTTGACCTCGGCCGCGAGGCTGCCCTTGTCGACCGTGGGGACGACGCCGCCCGGGGTGGCCACGGTGATCTCGTGACCGGCGGCCTTGAACGCCTCGTACGGGGCGACGGCCTCCTCGGCCCAGTAGCCGGTGGGGTGCTCGGTGCCGTCGGCCAGCGTCCAGTGGTCGGCGCCGGTGATTACGAAGAGGATCTTTGCCATGGTCAGACGGTAAGTCGACCGGCCCATAGGAATCCAATAGGCTCACGTATGTGAGAGATAGGGAATCCAATCACCACTCGGTCGCGGCACCGCTGGACCTGAATCTGCTCCGCACCTTCCTGACCGTGTACCGCACCGGCTCCTTCACGGCCGCCGCCCGTCTGCTCGGCCTGTCCCAGCCGACGGTGACCACGCAGATCCGCGCGCTGGAGCGGCAGCTGGACCGCGAGCTGTTCGAACGGCTGGCCAGGGGCGTCTCGCCCGTGCCGTACGCGGACGAACTCGCCGCCCGGATCGTGGACCCCTTGGACTCGCTCGCCACGGTCACGGGTGAGGACGACGCCCCGGCCGAGCCCGTCCATCTGGCCGGGCCGGCCGAGTTCCTCACCCATTCCGTGCTGCCTGGTCTGGCGCCCCTCGTGGAGACGGGCGTACGGCTGCGGATCACCCCTGGTCTGACGGAGCCGCTCCTGGAGGACCTGCGCGCGGGCCGCCACGACCTGGTGATCGCCACCTTCCGGCCACGCGGCCGGGCGCTGGCCGCCGTGCCCCTCAACGACGAGGAGTTCGTGCTGGTCGCCGCCCCGGAGCAGGCCGGACGGATCGGCGGTCCGGCCCGGGTCGCGGCCGAGGGAGCCGCCGCGCTGCACGGCGTCCCTTTGGTCGCCTACGCCGAGGACCTGCCCATCGTGCGCCGCTACTGGCGGCACGTCTTCGGCACACGCCTGGTGCGCGACCCCGCGATCACGATGCCCGACCTGAACGCGGTGAAGGCAGCGGTCACGGGCGGGGCAGGCTTCACGGTCCTCCCCCGCTATCTGTGCGCGGCCGAGCTGGCGTCGGGCGCCCTCATCCTGCTGCACGACCCGGACGACCCGCCCATCAACACCGGCTTCCTCGTCCAGCGCCCGGGCGCCTCCGGCAATCCGCACGTGGCCCTGGTCCGCGACCAACTGCTGAGGGTGGCCCGGGAGGGGTGACTACGCTCCCTCCCCCTTCAGGAACGACGAGCGCGGCCCTTCGAGCGTGGCGTCCATACGCGCCACCTGTCCCTGCGTGAACATGAACATGCCCGCGTCGTCGGTGTAGTCCATGTAGTTGACGAACATGTCCCCGTCGGGCGCGTTGTGGCAGCTCAGGCTGGGGAACGTCGGCCTGCCGAAGTTCGGGCCGCCCGCGTTGGGGGTGTCCGCGACGAAGTCGCTGCCGCTGCAGCCCTGTCCGTCGTCGCCCCAGATGTGGAACAGGTTGAGCCAGTGGCCCACCTCGTGGGTGGCTGTGCGGCCGAGGTCGAACGGGGCCCGCGCGGTGCCCGTCGTACCGACGAAGCTGTGGGCGATGACGACACCGTCGGTGGCGGCGGGGCCGCCCGGGAACTGGGCGTAGCCGAGGATCTCCCCGACGGTGGGGTCCTCCAGACGCGGGGCCACCCAGAAGTTGAGGTACTGGTCGGCGGGCCAGGCGTCCTGTCCGCCGTTCGACGTGAACTTGATCGCGTCGTCCATCCCGAAGGTGTCGGTCGCGGTGCTGGTACGGGTGATGCCGGTGGTGGGCCGGCCGTCGGGGTCCTGGGCGGCGAGCCGGAACTCGATACGGCTGTCGGCGACCAGCGGCTGCCAGACCCGGGGCACGTTCGACACGTCCGGGTTGAGCATCCGGTAGTCCTGGTTGAGGACGTCGATCTGACTGACGATCTGCTCTTCGGAGATGTCCTGCTCGGCGGTGTGGTGGACGACGTGCACCACGACGGGGATCACCGTCACCCCGGTGCGGGACGGTGTCTCGAAGCCCTGCTCGAAGGCGAAGGCCCGGTTCTCCACCGCGTCCCTCGCCATGGCGTACGAGAGGTCCTCGGTCAGCAGCCGCCGGTGGACCGGCATCGTGCCGCAGACACGCTGCGCGGGGACGGAGGTGGTCTCGTCGGTCTCGTTCTCGGGCACGCTGCACCGCCTGGAGATGGTCGCACCGATACGGCGCGGAGCTGAGGGTGGAGCGGGCCCGTTGAGGTTTACGGTAGGGCGACGGAACGGACACGGTAAGCAGAATCACGAATTCCGCCGTAAATACGGCACTGCCTTCCGTATCGGGTCAACTGACTACAGATCAGGAGGTGACCGACCATGACCGGTCCACCGCCGGAACTGATCGGAACATGGGTGCATTCGTACGAGGAGGACTCCCCCGGCGTCACGGTGTACCGCCCGGCGGGCTACCCGTTCCCGCCCGCCCGAGGCCGCCGCGGCCTGGAGTTCGCCGCGGACGGCACCTTCACCGAGCGCCCCATCGGCCGCGGCGACGCCCCCGGTCGACGCACCGGCCGCTGGGCACCGGCGGACCCGGAGGGCCACCGCCTGGCGCTCGACCTCCCGGGCGCGAACCGCCGGTTGGAGGTTCTCCACGTCGACGATCAGGTGCTCAAGGTACGGGCCACGGACTGATCGACGCCCTGCGGTCCATGGTCCGCGGAAGGGGCGTACGGCGGCTCAGTCGGCGAGCGCCTTCGCCACCTCTTCGGCCACACCGCGCGCCCGCTCCTCCGGCACCCCGGCCGCGCTCCAGGACGGCGGCGACCGCGGCGCGGGCGGGCGCCAGGATCCCGGAGACGCGCTCCGCTCCCAGGTGGTCGTGCCGTGCCGGCGCCAGGAGCAGCCGGCCCGCAGCAGGGTGCTCACGGGCGTGCCGCGCCGGGCCAGCAGACGGGCCCGCTCCAGCTCGGGAAGCTCGCTCTGCAGCACCTGCTCGACGTCGTGGACGGGCCGGCCCGCCTCGGCTTCGCGACGTGCGCACTGGTGCTGCCGCTGGCACTGACGGAGTGCACCTTCGAGGGTGCCGGGAGTGCGGCGGCCGACACCGTCACCGTCCGGCTCGCCCTCGCTCTCCGCCTCGCCCACGCCCACTCCGGTGCCCGTCAAGGGAGCCGGCCAGACGCTGGTGAGGCCGGTGGGGCCGAGTTCAAGGAGCTGCGGCTGCTGCTCGGCGATCCTGCACTGGACGAGGTCTCCGGCTTCACGGTCGACATGAGCGCCATGGACATGTTCCAGTACGAGGTCCGCCTCGAGGGCCGCACGGTCCATACGGACCGCTCCGCGGAGCAGCCGCCCCTGGACCGCCCTCATCAGCGCGCTGAGCAAGTTCCTGCCCAAGAACTGAGCTCGCCCCTCCCCCTCGTACTCCGAGCCCAGTACGCGCGGTTACTCCCGCCGTCAGACGCCCCGCACGCCCCCGCCCGGCACCGTGGCTCACATGAAACTGAGCCGTCCGGCCCGCAGGGCCTCCCTCGTCGTCCATGTCACCGTGTCCGCGTGCTGGCTCGGGCTCACGCTCGGTCTGCTGGCCCTCGGCATCACCGCGACCACCACCGGCTCGGCGGCGACCGTCGAGGCGTCCGTGCGGACCATGAAGCTCTTCGCCGACTGGCTGCTGCTCCCGCTGGCGTTCCTCACGCTGCTCAGCGGTGTGCTGCTGTCGCTGGGCACGAAGTGGGGTCTGGCGAGGCACCGCTGGGTCTGGACGAAGTTCTGGCTGACGCTGGCCACGACCACCGCGACGGTTCTCGCCCTGCGCCCCGGGGTGAACTCCGCGGTCACTGCCGTCGCCGCGGGCGGACCGCTGCCCGACGCCGGTGACGTGCTGTTCGGTCCGGTCGTCTCGCTGTCCGCGTACGTCTTCATGACGGTGATCTCGGTGCTCAAGCCCTGGGGGCTCACGCGTCGGGGCCGCAGGCTCAGGGCGACTCCCCGTCCCGCACCCGTGCCAGCACCTCTCGGATCAGCTCGGCGCTGATCATGAAGTGCTCGCGGGCGATCTCCTCCGCCCGCTCGGGCTCGCCCGCCGCGACGGCCTCGTACAGGGCGGTGTGCCCCTGGCCGGCCCGATGGTGGTGGGAGCGCTCGCCCTTGCCCCAGGGTTCGATCGGGAAGCCGAGGCTGATGCGGGTGAGCAGGTCCCGGCTGAGGAGGGCGATCTGCGGATTGTGGGTGGCCGCACAGATCGCCTGATGGAAGGCGCTGTCGGCGGCCTGCTCCTCACGAGGGGTGCGGGCCGCCAGATGCGCGTCCAGCGCCGCCCGCATCGGCTCCAGGTCCTCCGGCCGGCGGCGCCGCGCGGCCGTCGCGGCCACCATGCCCTCCACCAGCCCCCGCAGGTCGAAGAGTTGCTCGAACTCCTCCCACCGCGGCAGCAGCGTACGGCGCACCGCGGCGCCGGAGGACTCGCTCCAGCTGTCCCGGACGAACGCTCCTCCGTTGCGGCCCCGGCGGATCTCGATGACGCCGAGGGCCTGCAGGCGTCCGACGGCCTCGCGCACGGTGGGGCGGCTGACGTGCAGCAGTCCGGTCAACTCCCGCTCGGCGGGCAGCCGTTCGCCCGGCAGGAAGTCACCGACGGCGATCGCGGTGAGCAGCCGGTCGGAGACCTCGTCGACCGCCGAGGCCACGCGCACCGGGCGCAGTGCCGACGACGCGTTGCCGCCGAGCAGGACCCGGTCGAGCACCCGGGAGAACTCGTCCCCCGGCTCAGGTGCGGATGTCAGTTGTCCTCCTCCGGATCGCCGCTTCTGTTAACGCGCGCGGTCCACGTAAATGCGTCGTTACGTCTTCCCCAGGCGCCACTAAAAGGTCTTGTGGACTGACCTTTTCCCCCATCACTATCTCACCCATCCCCGTCACACCCAACGAGTTTCAGACAGCGGCCGGCGCTTTCCGGCCGGTCTGGGAGGCCTCACCGTGGCGATCCCCGAACCGAACCACACCGGAACCGTCGACTTCAACGGCTGGTCCACCTGGTACCGGATCACGGGCGAACCCGGCAGGACACCCCTGGTGGTCCTGCACGGCGGACCCGGCGCCGGTCACGACTACACGCTCAGCATCGCGAACATCGCCCGGCAGGGCCGCCCCGTGGTGCACTACGACCAGCTCGGCACCGGACGCTCCACCCATCTGCCCGACCGGGGCGCCGACTTCTGGACCGTCCAGCTCTTCCTCGACGAACTCGACCATCTCCTCAAGGAGTTGGGCATCGCCGACGCCTACCACATCCTCGGCCAGTCCTGGGGCGGCATGCTCGCCGCCGAGCACGCCGTACGGCGGCCGCCCGGACTGCGCGGCCTGGTCATCGCCAACTCCCCCGCGTCCATGGAGCTGTGGCTCGCGGCGGCGGCCGAACTGCGTGCCGGGCTCCCCGCCGAGGTCCAGCACACCCTGCGCGCCCACGAGAGGGCCGGCACCACGGACCACCCCGACTACCGGGCTGCCGAACAGGTCTTCAACGACCGTCACGTGTGCCGTCTCGACCCCGACCCGCCCGAAGTGCAGGCCACTTGGGAGAACATCGCGGCCGACCCGACCGTCTACCACACGATGAACGGGCCGAACGAGTTCCATGTCGTGGGCACCCTCAAGGACTGGTCGGTCATCGACCGGCTCCACCTCGTCGAGGCACCGACCCTGCTGGTGTCGGGGCGTCACGACGAAGCCACCCCCGACACCGTGAAGCCCTTCGCCGATCTCGTTCCCGATGTGCGCTGGCACATGTTCGAGCACTCCAGCCATATGCCGCACGTCGAGGAGGAGGAGCTCTACCTCCGGGTCGTCGGCGAGTTCCTCGACTCCACCGACTGACTCCACCGACTGATCCCAGGAGTTGTCCGCCATGGCCCTCATCGCCGGACGGGGCGCGCTGGCCGCCGCCACCGTCGCCCTCGCACTCACCGCCACCGCCTGTTCCTCCTCCGACTCGGGCTCCTCCTCGGACCCGAGCGGCTCCTCCTCCGGCTCCGGCTCCGCCTCCACCGCCTTCCAGCCGCAGCACCAGGGCGGCACCCTGAAGCTCGTCGCCCACGCCGCCGCGGGCACCTTCGATCCGCAGGTCAACTACACGCTCCAGTACTGGCAGTTGTACCAGTCGATGTACGACGGCCTGCTGGCCTTCAAGAAGGTCGGCGGGCAGCAGTCCTTCACCGTCGTCCCCGACCTGGCCACCTCGCTGCCGAAGGTGACCAACGGCGGCAAGACCTACACCTTCACCCTGCGCAAGGGCATCTCCTTCTCCGACGGCAAGGCGGTGACCACGGACGACGTGGTGGCGTCCTTCCAGCGCATCTTCAAGGTCTCCAGCCCCACCGCCGGCACCTTCTACAACGGCATCGTGGGAGCCGACGCCTGCCTGAAGAAGCCCGCCTCCTGCACCCTGGCCAAGGGCGTGATCGGTGACGCGAAGACCAGCACGGTCACCATCAACCTCACCGCGGCGGACCCGGAGTTCGAGTACAAGCTGTCCGTCCCGCACGCCGTCGTCGTACCGAAGGGCTCGCCCGCCAAGGACTCCGGCACCAAGCCGCTCCCGACGACCGGCCCGTACATGGCCGCCTCCTACGACCCGAACCGGGCGCTGAAGCTGGTGCGCAACCCGCACTTCAAGGAGTGGTCGCGGGAGGCGGGGCCGCAGGGCTACCCCGATGTCATCGACTACACCTTCGGACAGACCGTGGAGTCCGAGGTCACCGCCATCCAGAACGGCCAGGCGGACTGGATGTACGACCCGCCGCCCGCCGACCGGCTGAACGAGATCGGCACGAAGTACGCCTCGCAGGCGCATGTGAACCCGCTGACCGCGTTCTGGTACGCGACGCTGAACGTCAACATGGCGCCGTTCGACAACAAGCTGGCGCGGCAGGCCGTCAACTACGCCGTCGACCGGGCGGCCGTGGTCCGGCTCTACGGCGGCACCAACCTCGCCTCCCCCGCGTGCACGATCCTGCCGCCGGGCTTCCCCGGGCACGTCGACTCCTGCGACTACACCAAGGGCGGCACCACCACCTGGAAGGCTCCGGACCTGGCCAAGGCCAAGGAGCTGGTGAAGCAGTCCGGTACCGCGGGGCAGGAGGTCGGCATCGTCGTCCAGGACGACGACGTCAACAAGTCGATCGGGCAGTATCTGCAGAGCCTGCTCACCCAGCTCGGGTACAAGGCGACGCTGAAGCCGCTGTCGGCGAACATCCAGTTCACCTACATCCAGAACACCAAGAACAAGGTGCAGCTGGCGCTGACGTCCTGGTACCAGGACTATCCGGCGGCCTCGGACTTCCTCAACGTGCTGTTGTCCTGCGCCAGTTTCCACCCGGGCAGCGACTCCAGCATCAACATCTCCGGGTTCTGTGACAAGGGCATCGACGCCAGGATGCAGACGGCGCTGAAGACGGCCCAGGGCGACCCCCAGGGCGCGGACAAGCAGTGGGGCGCCATCGATCAGGCGATCATGGCCGAGTCCCCGGTGGTGCCGCTGATCAACCCGAAGATCGTGGACTTCACCTCGACGCGGGTAGGCAACTACCAGTTCAGCAAGCAGTTCTACATGCTGGTGGGGCAGCTGTGGGTCAAGTGATCCCGCCCCCGGCGCCAGGGGCCCGGCGTTCGCCGGGTCCCTGGCGGACGGCCGCTTCCGACCTGCTGCGCAACAAGCCGGCGCTGGCCGCCGCCGCGGTCCTGCTGCTCGTGGTGCTGGCGAGCCTCGCCGCCCCGCTCTACGCGGACCACATCGCCCACACCGACCCCTTCCAGTCCCATGTCTCCGGCACCACGGTCGTCGACGGCAAGGCCGTGCCGGTGCTCACCCCGAGCAGCACCGGCCTCGGCCTCGGCGTCACCCCGATCGGCCCGACCTGGGACCCCGCGCACTACTTCCTCGGCGCGGACAACCAGGGGCGCGACGTGATGGCCCGGCTGCTCTACGGCGGCCGTACGAGCCTGTTCATCGGCGTCACGGCGGCCCTGCTGACGTGCGTGCTGGGGACAGCCGTAGGAGTCGTCGCGGGGTATGCGGGAGGTGTCGTGGACTCGGTCATCTCCCGGGTCCTGGACGTGATCTGGGCGTTCCCGGTGTATCTGCTGGCCATCTGTCTGTCGGTGGTCCTGCTGACCAACGGGCTGAAGCTGGGCCCGCTCACGGTCGAGGCGGGGAGCCTCTGGCTGCCCGTGACCATCATCGCGGCGATCTATGTGCCGTACGTGGCCCGTCCGTTGCGCGGTCAGGTCCTGGTGCTGCGCAACAAGGAGTTCATCCACGCGGCCGTCGGCTCCGGCGCCCCCACTCTGCGCATCCTGCGCCGCGAGGTGCTGCCGAACGTCGTACCGACCGCGATCGTCTTCGTCCCGCTGATGACCGCGCTGGCCATGCTCACCGAGTCGGCGCTGTCCTTCCTGTCGGTCGGTGTGCAGCCGCCCGACGCCAGCTGGGGCACGATCGTCCAGGACGGCCTCGGACTCCTCTACACACGGCCGACGGTCACCATCGCCCCGGGCCTGCTCATCGCCCTCACCACGGCGGCCCTCAACGTCCTCGGCGACGGCGTGCGAGACGCCCTCGACCCGGGCGCCCGGCTGCGCGGAGGGGTGTGAACGGGATGCTCCAGTTCGCCCTCAAGCGGTTCGCCTCGGCCCTGCTGGTGATGTTCGCGATCAGTGTGCTGGTGTTCCTGATCTTCTTCGCCACGCCGGGGGTCGACCCGGCCGCCCGCATCGCGGGCCGCAACGCCGACCCGGCCACCCTCGCCCAGGTCCGGCACTCCTTCGGGCTCGACCGGCCGATACCGGTCCGCTATCTGCTGATGACGCGCCATCTGCTGATCGACCGGGACCTGGAGTCCTTCGTCAACCGCGGCTCCCGCGTCATCCCGCAGATCGTGCAGGCCACCCCGGTGACCCTGTCGCTGGTGATCGGTGCCGCGCTGATCTGGATGACGGCCGGCATCCTCATGGGCACGGCCGCCGCGACCCTGCGCGGCAGGGCCGCCGACCCGCTGATCATGCTGGTCGGCGTCGTGGGCGTCTCGCTGCCGGCCTACTGGCTCGGCGAGGTCGTCAACCTCATCACCCAGAAGCAGCTGCACGACTCGGTGTTCTCCTGGGTGCCACCGCCCGGATACGTCGATCTGAGCCATGACCCCGGCCAGTGGGCCCTGCATCTGCTCTTCCCCTGGCTGACCCTGGCCCTGCTGTACGCCGGGATCTACGCCCGTCTCCTGCGCGGCGAGGTCGTCGGCGCGCTGAGCGAGGACTATGTCCGCACGGCCCGCGCCAAGGGTCTGTCCGAGCGCCGGATCCTGGTCCGGCACGCCCTGCGCTGCTCGCTCATCCCGATCGTGTCGCTGTTCGGCCTGGACTTCGGCGCCCTGGTCGGCGGCGCCGCCCTGCTCACCGAGGTGGTCTTCGGCCTGCCCGGCATCGGCAAGCTCACCTACGACGCCCTGCAGAACCTGGACCTGCCCGTGATCATGGGCACCGTCCTGTACGCGGCGTTCTTCGTGGTCCTCGCCAACGCCCTGGTGGACATCCTGTACGCCCGACTCGATCCGAGGGCCCGCCATGCCTGAGCCACTTCCCGAACCCCTCCCCGAACCCCTGCTGGACGTAAGGGATCTACGGGTCTCCTTCCGCACCCGCACCGGCCCGGTCACCGCCGTCGACGGCCTCTCCTTCTCGGTCGCGCCCGGTGAGGTCCTCGGCGTGGTGGGCGAGTCGGGCTCCGGCAAGAGCGTGTCCATGCTGGCCGTACTGCGGTTGCTTACCAGCCCGAACGTGACCGTGACGGGCGAAGTCCGCTTCCGTGGGCGTGACTTGCTCACACTGCCCGACAAGGAGATGCGCGCGGTGCGCGGCCGGGAGATCGCGATGGTCTTCCAGGACCCGATGACCGCGCTGACGCCCGTCTACACCGTGGGCTGGCAGATCGCCGAGCAGCTCAGGGCGCACGAGCGGATCTCCCGCAAGGAGGCGCAGGCCCGCGCGGTGCGGCTGCTGTCCGACGTCGGCATCCCCGACGCGGCCTCCCGGGTGCACGCCTATCCGCACGAGTTCTCCGGCGGTATGCGTCAGCGGGTGGTCATCGCGATGGCCCTCTCGTGCGATCCCGCGCTGCTGATCGCCGACGAGCCGACGACGGCGCTGGACGTCACGGTCCAGGCCCAGATCCTGGATCTGATGCGCGAGTTGAACACCCGCGGCTCGGCGGTGGTGCTCATCACGCACGACATGGGCGTGGTCTCGCAGATCGCCGACCGGGTCCTGGTGATGTACGGCGGCCGGGCGGCGGAGGAGGGTCCGCGCCGGGCGGTGTTCCACGGCCCGCGGCACCCGTACACCTGGGGGCTGCTCGACTCGGTGCCGCGCACAGGGGGACCGCGGCTGCGGCGGCTGCCCACCATCGCGGGGGTGCCCGTGTCGCCCGGTGCCGTCCCGGCGGGGTGCGCGTTCGCGCCGCGCTGCCGGCTGCGGCACGAGCGGTGCGAGGAGCGGCCCGCGCTGTCGGGCGAGACCCATCGCGACGCGTGCTGGCTGCCCCCGGACGGCCGGACGGCACTGCGGCTGACGGCGAGGACGGACACCGACACGGAGGCGGCATCGTGACCGCACAGGACATCGCGGGGGCGGGAGCCACGGGGGCGGGAGTCTCGCGCGCTGGTGTCTCGGGGACGGGTGACGTCCTGCTGCGCGCCAAGGACGTCACCAAGCACTACCCCTTGGGCCGCAAGGTGCTGCGCGCCGTCGACGGCGTCTCGCTGGAGGTGCGCACCGGTGAGACGCTGGGCGTCGTCGGCGAGTCGGGCTGCGGCAAGTCCACCCTGGGCCGCTGCCTGGTCCGCCTCACCGAGCTCACCGGCGGGCAGGTCGAGTTCGACGGCAGGGACATCTCCGGGCTGTCCGCGCGCCGGCTGCGTCCCGTGCGCCCCGGCATGCAGCTGGTCTTCCAGGACCCGCAGGCCTCGCTCAACCCCCGTCGCCGCGCCGGGGACATCGTCGCCGAGCCGCTTCTCGTGCACCGGTACGGCGACGCGGGCGCGGTCCGCCGCCGGGTCGCCGAGCTCTTCGACGTCGTGGGCCTTGCGGCGGCGCATCTGGACCGGTATCCGCACGAGTTCTCCGGCGGTCAGCGGCAACGCATCGGCATCGCGCGGGCGTTGGCCACCGATCCGAAGCTGATCGTCGCCGACGAGCCGGTGTCCGCCCTGGACGTGTCGATCCAGGCGCAGGTGCTGAACCTCTTCGCCGATCTCCAGGAGGAGTTCGGGCTCACCTATGTGTTCATCGCGCACGATCTGGGTGTGGTCCGCCATGTGTCGGACCGGATCGCCGTCATGTATCTGGGCGAGATCGTCGAACTCGCCGGGACGGAAGCCCTGTACGGCTCTCCCGCCCATCCCTACACCCAGGCGCTGCTGTCGGCGGTCCCGGACATCGACGACGGCACCGGTCCGCCGCCCCGCGAACGCATCGTCCTCACCGGCGAGGTGCCCAACCCGGTGGACAAGCCGTCGGGCTGCCCGTTCCGCACCCGCTGCCCCTACGCCCGTGCGCGCTGCGCCGAGGAACGCCCGCAGCTCACGGCGACAGCCACCGGCCGGCTCACCGCCTGCCACTACCCCCTGACGGAATGAGCCACTCAACTCCCGTCCTGTGAACGGCCATTGACGATGGATGCGATCCGCGTAACCGTGATGGTTCCCGCGAGACTCCCCGGAGGCCGCCCATGCCAGCACCTCGTTCGGACGCGGATCTCGTCGAGCGCGTCCGTGCGCTCCAGCCGCTGATCGGGGCGCACGCGCTGCGCGCCGAGGAGGAGCGGAGGGTGACGGGCGAGGTCGTCGCGGCGCTCACGGAGGCCGGGGTGTACCGGATGAACGTGCCCCGGCGGTACGGCGGTTACCAGTCGGGGCTGCGCACCCAGGTGGAGACGGTGGCCGAGATCGCCGCCGCGTGCGGTTCGGCCGCGTTCATGGCACTCATCCAGGCCGGCTGCGCCTTCATCGCGGCGCTCTTCCCGGACGAGGCGCAGGACGAGATCTTCACCGGTCCCGACGTACGGGTCGGCGGCACCCTCGTCCCGGACGCCACGGCGGTCGTGACGGACGAGGGCTATGTCGTCAACGGCACCTCGGGGTTCGCCACCGGCTGCCAGGACGCCGACTGGCATCTGCTCACCGCGCGGGTCGAGTCGGGCGACGGGCCGCCCGAGGTGCTGTGGACCGCCGTGCCCATGGCCGAGCTGGACGTCCTCGACGACTGGTACGTGTCGGGGCTGGCCGGGAGCGGCAGCAACAGTGTCGTGGCGCGCGACGTCGTCGTGCCCGCGCACCGGGTGCTGCCCGTCGGACCGCTGCTGGCGGGCGAGTTCCCCTCGAAGGCCAACGCCGAGGACCCCTTCTACCGGATGCCGGTCCTGCTGATGTTCTGTGTCTGGACGGCGTCCCACGCGCTCGGCGTGGCCCGGGGAGCGCTGGCGGGGTTCACGGAGCGCATCCATCGGCGGGGCATCACGTACACCTTCCACCACCGGCAGAACGAAGCCACCGTCACGCATCTCCAGATGGCCGAGGCGGCGATGAAGGTCTCGTGCGCCGAGCTGCTGACGAAGGACTTCGTGACGCGGATCGAGGCCGGTGAGCCGTTCACGACCGAGGAGCGCGCGAGGATCCGCGCGCAGACCGGTTATGTGGCGCGGCTGTGCAAGGAGGCCGTGGATCTGGTCGCCTCCGCCTCCGGAGCCTCCTCCCTGCACCGGGAGGTTCCCGTCCAGCGGGCGCTGCGCGATGTGCAGGCGCTGAACCTGCATTCCTTCGTCAATCCCGCGACCAATCTGGAGCTGTACGGCCGGGTCCTGTCGGGGCTGGACGCGGGCACTCCGTTTCTCTGAGGAGAGGTGATCGATGCCACAAGAGGAACGGCTTCGTTTCGATGATCGGGGGGTATTCTGAGGTCAAGGTGAACGAAACGGTTTCGTTTAGAAGGAGCCGGCATGACCTCCGTACTCATCGCCAGCGACCAGTCCCTCCAACGGCACGGCCTGCGCATGCTGCTGGCCGGGGAACCCGATCTGACCGTTGCCGGTGAGGCCCGCAGCGGAGCCGAGGCGGTACGGCTGTCGGCCGTACTGCGCCCGGACGTCGTCCTGCTGGACGGCCGCCTCCATGAGACGGAGGGCGCCGGCATCATCCGGCGCATCACCCGCCCCGCCGCCCTCGCCGTCTCGGCGGAACCCGTCGGTCCGGCGCGCGTCCTGGTCCTCACCCCCACCGGCGACGAGGGACCCGCCTACGAAGCCCTGCGCGCCGGAGCCGGCGGTTTCCTCCCGCAGGACGCCACCCCCGACGAACTGGTCGCCGCCATCCGGGTGGTCGCCGCCGGGGACTCCGTCATCACTCCCCATCTGACCCGCGCCCTCATCGACACCGTCCGCCAGTTGCAGCCCGCGCTCACCGCCCCGTCCGGAGTGCGGCCGGCCACCTTCACCGACCGGGAACGCGATGTCCTGGTCGCCGTCGCCTCCGGCTGGTCCAACTCCGAGATCGCCGAGAAGCTCTCCATCGCCCCGACCACGGTGAAGTCCCACGTCAGCCATATCCTCGCCAAGATCGGCGCCCGCGCCCGTGTGCAGGCGGTGACCTTCGCCTACGAGTCCGGGCTGGTGCGCCCCGCGGCCTGAGAGCCCCGTCACGCCGGGAAACCGGCAGGTTTGCCGCGCCGAGAAGTGGTCAGGCGCGTGGGATGCCCCAGCTAGCCATCACAGCAGCCGCTTCCGCACCACCCGTATCGGCAGACTTCCTGCGCGGTGCGCAGGGGGCGGTGTGGTGAGCCAGGCCACGGATCTCGCACCCGGGCGGGACACGGACGCGGCGCTGCGGACCAGCCCCGCCAGGCAGCGGGACGCCTTCTTCGACAACGCCAAGTATCTGGCGATCGTGCTGGTGGCGGTGGGGCACGCGTGGGAACCGCTGCGCGACGGCAGCCGCGCCGTCACCGCGCTCTACATGTTCGTGTACGCCTTCCACATGCCGGCGTTCATCGTCATCGCCGGCTACTTCTCCCGGAGTTTCGACGGCAGCCCGCAGCGGCTCAGGCGGCTGGTGACCGGGGTCGCCGTCCCGTACGTGGTCTTCGAGACGGCGTACACCTTCTACACCCGGTGGACCGACGGAGTGCCGGACCGGCCGGTCAGTCTGCTGGAGCCGCTGTATCTGACCTGGTTCCTGGCCGCGTTGTTCATCTGGCGGCTGACCACCCCCGTGTGGCGGTCCGTGCGGTGGCCGCTGCCCATCGCGCTCGGTGTCGCCATGCTCGCGACGGTGACCCCGTCCATCGGCGAGGACCTCGATCTACAGCGCACGCTGCAGTTCCTGCCGTACTTCGTGCTCGGTCTGTGTCTGCGGCCGGAGCACTTCCGGCTGATCCGCCGCTGGAAGGTGCGGATCGCGGCAGTGCCGGTGTTCGTGGTCGCGCTCGGCCTCGCCTACTGGGCGGTGCCGCGGATCAGCGGTGCCTGGTTCTACCACCGGGACAGCGCCCAGGAACTGGGCGCGCCCGCCTGGTACGGCCCGGTCATGACGCTGGTCGTCTTCTGCTGCTCGACCCTCCTGGCCGCCTGCTTCCTCTCCTGGGTGCCCGGCCGGCGGATGTGGTGCACAGCGCTGGGCGCGGGCACGCTGTACGGCTATCTGCTGCACGGATTCGTCGCGCAGGGCTCCAAGTACTGGGGCTGGTACGACCCGGCCTGGCTGTACGAGCCGGTCGGCGAGGTCGTCGTCACGCTCGCCGCGGCCGTGATCGTCACCGTGTTGTGCACACCGCCCGTGCAGCGGGTGTTCCGGTTCGCCATGGAACCGGACATGCGCTGGGCCTTCCGCGGGGACAGGGGCCGGGAGGGTCTCACGCTGCGCGCCTGAGCGACCTTGCGCGCGCCGGGTCAGCGGGGCGACGTCGTGGCGGGCGGTGAGCTCGGGGGCCGGGAGGTGCCCGCGACCGTCGGAGGCGGGGTGACCTCCGGCAGCCGGGTCTCACCGCCCGACGGGATCGCCGTGATGATCATCACTACGGCGACGGCGGCCGCGGCGATCAGCACCAGCGCCGTGAGCACCCGGGAGCCCGTGTCGCGCCCCGGCCCCTCCACCGGCTCGGGCCGCGCGGCCACCGCGCCAAGGAACGCCACGATCTCGTCCGGCCCCGGCCGCAGCGCCGGGTCCTTGGCGAGCAGCCTGCTCAGCAGGGGCGTCAACGGGCAGTCGGCGCCGGGCAGTTCGGGCTCCTCGTACACCACCGCGAAGAGCGTTGCCGCGACCGTGGGCCGGGCGAACGGGGAGCGGCCGGTCAGGGCCGTGCAGAGGGTGGCGCCGAGCGACCACCAGTCCGCGGCGGGGCCCGGGGCCCGGCCGGTGACGCGCTCCGGGGGCATGTACTCCGGGGAGCCGATCACCCTACCGCCCCTGGTCAGCGCTTGGGCGTCCTGGAGGGCGGCGATGCCGAAGTCGGTCAGTACGACCCGCCGGCCGGGGCCGAGCAGCACATTGCCCGGCTTGACGTCACGGTGCAGCACCCCGGCGGCGTGCACCCGGCGCAGCGCCTCGGCGAGCGCGAGTCCGATGCGGGCCACCTCCCGCACGCGCAGCGGGCCTTGCTCGGTGACGGTCCGCTCCAGCGAGGGCGCCTCGACCAGCTCCATGACGATCCACAGCCGGCCATCCTCCTCGGCCACGTCGTAGACGCGCACCACGCCCGGGTGGTCGATGCGCGCACTCGCCCTGGCCTCGCGCAGAGCCCGCTCCCGGCGGGTCCGCAGGTCCTCGTCGGCGTCCGGCCCGTCGAGCCACAACTCCTTGACCGCGACCGGCCGTTCGAGCATCTCGTCGTGCGCCCGCCACACCCGTCCCATGCCGCCCTGACCGACCCGCTCCCCCAGCCGGTACCGGCCCCCGATGCGCATGGGTGTTCACCTCCCCGCTCCTCCGGTGACAGCACGGACCGCCCGACACCGGTCGGAGCTCAACTGCGCCTACCCCGTCGGCCGCACGGCACCCCCGTTTGCTACGCTCCCCGAGCCTCCCGCGGGGGAAGTCCGGTGAGAGTCCGGCGCTGACCCGCAACGGTGTACGCGAATTCGTCTCGCGTGAGCCCGATCGCCCGTGGGTGGTGCGACCCGTTGACTGCTCGCCGAGGACTGCGAGAGGGGACCGCGCGGCCTTCGGCCGTACGGGCTGTCTCCTTGACCGACGTCCGTCAGGCGGCCCCACGCGAAGGACCGCCCCGACCGTGCGCCGAAGTCCCACGCCCAGCCGCATACCCCTGCCGCCCTTGGTGGCCGGTATGACGCTGCTTCTGCTGGTGTCCCTCGTGGGCGGCGTGGGTCTGGGGGCGGCCGGGATCGGATGGGGGCAGGTCTTCCGGTTCCTGTGGGCCGGGGCGACCGGCGGGACCGTGCACGCCGAGGACGTCGCCGCGTACACCATCGTCTGGGAGATCCGGTTGCCCCGGGTCGTGCTCGGTGCCGTGGTCGGTGCGGGGCTCGCGGCCGTCGGGGTGGCCGTGCAGGCGATGGTCCGCAACGCACTCGCCGACCCGTTCGTGCTCGGCATCTCCTCCGGCGCGGCGGTCGGCGCCAACGCGGTGATCCTGCTGGGCGCGTTCGCGGGGCTCGGCATCTGGGCGCTGTCGGTGTCGGCGTTCGTCTCGGCGCTGGCGGCGATGGTGCTGGTGTATGCCGTGGCCAGGTCCCCGCACGGGCTCACCCCGCTACGGCTGGTCCTCACCGGTACAGCGCTGGCGTACGGCTTCGAGGCGGTCACCACGGTGATGGTGTTCGGCGCGGCGCGCGGCGAGGCGGCGCGGTCGGCCCTGATGTGGCTGCTGGGCAGTCTGGGCGGAGCGACCTGGGCGCAGCTGCCGTTGGTCGCGGTGACGGTGACGGCCGGGTGGGTGTGGCTGCGGTGGCGGGCGGAGTCGCTGAACGCCCTGGCCATGGGCGACGAGACCGCGGCCGCGCTGGGTGTCCGGCCGACGCAGCTGCGCCGGGAGTTGTTCCTGGTGACCGCCGCCGTGACCGGGACCGTGGTCGCGGTCAGCGGGGCGATCGGGTTCGTCGGACTGATGGTGCCGCATGTCGTACGGATGCTGGTCGGCGCGGACCATCGCCGGGTGCTCGCGGTGGCGCCGCCGGCCGGGGCGGTGCTGCTGGTGTGGGCGGACGTGCTGTCCCGGCTGCTGCTGGCGCCCGCCGAACTGCCCGTCGGGGTGATCACCGCCGTGGTGGGTGTGCCCGCGTTTCTGCTGCTGATGCGGCGCGGCGGCTATGCGTTCGGAGGGCGCTGACGATGCGGCTGGACATCGAGGACGTGACGGTCGAGGCCGGCGGGGCGCGGATCGTCGAGGAGGTCCGACTCGCCGTGGGCGCCGGGGCGTTCGTGGGGCTGGTCGGTCCGAACGGGAGCGGCAAGTCGACACTGCTGCGCTGTGTGTACCGCGCGCTGCGGCCGGCCGGAGGCGTCGTGCGGCTCGACGGGGCCGACGTGCACGCGATGCCGGCCCGGGAGACCGCGCGGGTGCTGGCGGCGCTGCCGCAGGAGTCGTCCGCGGAGTTCGACTTCACGGTCGCCGAGGTGGTCGGGATGGGGCGGCTGCCGCACCGGGACCGTACGGCTTCACAGGACCGGGAGTTGTGCGCGCAGGCCATGGCACGCACAGGTGTCGGGCACCTGGCGGACCGCGGCTTCCTCGCCCTGTCCGGCGGCGAGAGACAGCGCGTGCTGATCGCCCGCGCGCTGGCCCAGCAACCCCGGGTGCTCGTCCTCGACGAACCCACCAACCACCTGGACATCGCCCACCAGTTGGACGTGCTGTCACTGGTGCGCGGCAGCGGCGTGACCGTACTCGCGGCGCTGCACGACCTCAACCTGGCGGCCGCGCACTGCGATGTCCTGTACGTGATCGCGGGCGGCCGGGTGGTCGCCTCCGGTCCCCCGCACGACGTGCTCCGACCGGCGCTGCTGGCCGAGGTGTTCGGGGTGCGCGCGCATCCCGTACGGCATCCGGAGACCGGCGCCGTCCAGCTTCTCTTCGACCTTCTCCCCACCGACTGAGGACCCTCATGCGCAAGTTGCTCGCCGCCGCCCTCTGCCTCGCCGCCACCGCCACCGGATGCGGTGCGTCGGTCGAGTCGGCCACGGACGCGAAGTCCACCGCCGTCACCCTCACCAACTGCGGTCGCAAGGTCACCTACGACAAGGTTCCCGAACGGGTCGTCACCAACGACGTCGGGATCACCGAGCTGATGTTCGCGCTCGGCCTGGAGGACCGTATGGCCGGCTTCGCGATGCCCGACGACAAGGGCGATCTGAGCGACGTCCCGTGGAAGGGCGGCTACGACAAGGTCACGTGGCTGTCGAAGGACCAGCTCACCAAGGAGAACGTCCTCGACGCCCGCGGCGACCTCGTCCTCGCCGGCTGGAACTACGGCTTCCGTGAGGACGCGGGCTTCACCCCGGACGCCTTGAAGAAGCTCGGTGTCCCGTCGTACATCCTCACCGAGTCCTGCCGCAACGGCCGTACGAAGACCTCGCGCGGGATCATGCCGCCTCTGGAGGCGCTGTACACCGACCTCACCAACCTGGGGAAGCTCTTCGGCGTCGAGAAGCGCGCGGCCGCCCTGATCGCCGACTTCAAGAAGCAGATATCGACGGTGCATGCCAAGGCCCCCACCACCAGGCCCACGGTCTTCCTCTACGACAGCGGCCAGGACCAGCCCTTCACCTCCGGCCGTTACGCCGCCCCCGACCAGATCATCAGCGAGGCCGGCGGTACCAACGTCATGCACGACGTCCAGGACTCCTGGACGACGGTCGGCTGGGAGAGCGTGGTGGAGCGCGATCCCGACGTCATCGTCATCTGCGACTACGGGGACGTGAGCGCGGAACAGAAGAAGAAGTTCCTCCTCTCCTACGCCCCGCTCCGCAACGTCTCCGCCGTCAGGCACCAGCGGATCTTCACCCTCGACTACGTCGACCTGGTGGAGAGCCCGCGCAATCCTTCGGCGATCGCACGGCTGGGGGCGTATCTGCGGACGGCCGGCTGAGCAGCCCGATCAGCGGGTGGTGTCTCACGGACGCCAGTACAGGGCGGGGTCGGGGTGGTCGTCGAACCCCAGTTGGCGGTAGAGCGGTTCGCCCTCGGCGGAGGCGTGGAGGTCCACGCGGGCGACCTCACGGTCGCGGAACCAGTCGAGGAGCCCTTCCATGATCGCCCGGCTGTGTCCGCGTCGCCGGTGCGCGGGGTCGGTGACGACGCCGAGGACCTGGCCGATCCGGCCGTTGTGGAGATGCGGTCCGGGCAGCCGTTGCTCGATCGTGCCGATGCCGCAGGCGGCCAGGCCACCGCCGTCACCGTCACTGTCACCGTCCACGACGAGGACGCGTACGTCGTCCGCCGTGAGCTGTTCCTTCAGCACCACGGCCAGGGCGTCGAGCCAGCCGTCGTCCGCCGGGGCCGCGGTGAAGAAGTCGCCGCCGAGATGGTCGAAGAGCATGGCCCGCAGCCGTAGGAGCTCGACCAGGTCGTACTCGCCCGCCTGTCGTACGTCGGACCTGAGTGCTGTGCGTTGTCCCATGACCACGACCTTGATGTAATGACCTTATGCATCTCAACCCTTACGGCGAGGATGCCGTGAATCTGGCCGCCGATCTGGCCAACCGGCGTCCGGCGAGCGCCGAGGAGCTCGCCGACCGCTGCCATGCCGCCGGGCTGGCGCTGGAACTCCCGGCGACGCCCGAGGACCTGGAGCGCTCGCTGGCCGTGCTGGACGCGTGGGAGAAGGTCGTCGACGCCACCGACGAGCACGAGCGCGCCGAGCTGGTCAACCGGATGCTGGCCACGGCCACCGCCTACCCGCGGATGACCGACCATGTCGGCAGCGGCTGGCATCTGCACTACCGCGACGACGGCCAGCCGATGGGCGGCATCCTGTCCTCGCTGATCGCCGTCGGCACCGCACTGCATCTGACGGGGCGCGGCATGCACCGCCTCAGGCGCTGCGCCGTGACGGAGTGCACCACGATCTTCGCCGACACCTCCCGCACCGGTAAGCAGCGGTACTGCTCCCCGCGCTGCGCCAACCGCGACGCGGTCCGCCGCCATCGGGCGCGGACCGCGTAGAGCCCCGGCTCGGCGTCGTCGGGTCCGATCCTGCGGTGTACTGCTCCTCCTCGTCGCCCGCGGCACCACCGCCAAGCGGCGGTGACCCAGGTCACAGGCGCCCGTGTCACATCTCCGCGAGTCGTCCCGTCATAGCTGTGTAACCCACTACGACGCACCACGACGACACAGGAGCCCATCATGGAAGCTCGCCTCAACCTCTTCGAGAGCCCCCTCGGCGCCAAGGTCTTCCGCCACGTCAACTCGGCGGGCAAGGCGATCTCCGACTCCACCCTGCCGCACTCGGTGCAGGAACTGGTCAAGCTCCGCGCCAGCCAGATCAACGGCTGTGGTTTCTGCACCGACATGCACACCAAGGACGCGGTGGCCGCCGGGGAGACCCACGAGCGCCTCCACCTGGTCGCGGCCTGGCGGGAGGCCAAGGTCTTCACCGACGCCGAGCGCGCCGCGCTGGAGCTGGCCGAGGAAGGCACCCGGATCGCCGACGCCGCCGGTGGTGTGAGCGACGAGGTCTGGGCGAACGCCGCCAAGCACTACGACGAGGAGCAACTCGCCGCACTGATCGGCATCATCGCCCTGATCAACATGTACAACCGCTTCAACGTCATCGTCCAGCAGCCCGCCGGCGACTACCAGCCGGGCATGTTCGGCTGAGGGACCCCGACGGACGGCCGGTGGCCGCGGTGCCCGAGCGCACCGCGGCCACCGGGCTGCGTCAGGGATCAGTCCTGCACGGGCTTGCCGCGGCCCCAGGCCCAGGCGAGCCGGTCCGCACCGGACTGGTTGGTGGTCGTGAGCCACGGCCTGGCGGCGTCACCCGTCAGCTTCTGGATCGAGTACGTGTCGTCCGTCCGCAGACCCGGCCAGTACACCGAGCCCATCTTCAGCTCGCGGAAGGTGTCCGTCACGGCCTGGATGAAGTTGACGTAGTTGTCGTCCGGGGCCGGCACGTTGTAGTTCAGGCCGGTCGTCATCGGGGCGCCGAACTCGTCCGCGACGGTCCGGTTCGCACAGTCGCCGATGCGCACCTTCAGGTCGGCGACCCACTCGTCGTAGGTGGCGTACGACTTCCAGAAGCCGTAGTGGTGCAGCGACAGATAGGTGCCCTTCAGGCGCGGGTCGGCGCAGACCGTGGTGACGTGGTCGTTGTAGCCGGCGCCGCTGACGAAGACCCGGTTGCGCGGCACCTTCGGGTAGGTGTCGAGCCACTTCGCCGCGATGTCGGCCCACTCGGTGTCGGTGTAGCCGTGCGGCTCGTTCATCGGCTCGAAGTAGACCTTCGAGTTGTTCTTGTACGTCTTCACCACGGTGTCCCACATGGGCCAGTAGGCCGCGGTGTCGTCGATGAAGCCGTCCCGGCGCTCCCCCGTGCCCTCCCAGTAGGACACGATGACCTTGAAGCCCTGCGCGGTCGCCGCGTCGATGACCCCGCGGTACGACTTCCAGTACGAGCCGTTGACGGTGTACGGGTTGATCGGCAGCCGCACGGTGTTGGCGCCGAGGTTGGCGCGGAACGCCGCGATGATCCGGCTCGACCTGGTGTACGTCTCCCGGTAGGAGTCCGAGGTCGACAGGCCGGAGAGCTGGAGCAGGTCGTCGGCGAAGTTGTCGCGCGGGTCGGCCCAGTTGACGCCCTTGAACTGGGTGGTGTCGGTGCCGGCCGCGGCCGAGGCCGGGCTGCCCGCCAGGGTCGTGCCGGTGAGGGCAGCGATCGCGACCGCGGCCAGGCCTGCGCGCAGTCGGGGGGTGAGGCGGGTGCTGACAGGGGTCTTGCGCATCGACGTACCCTTCCAGGACGACTGCATGTTTACGTAAACATGACGGCGCCGGAATCGTGGCATCCACCCAGGGGGCCGTCAAGGTTTCCCACACGTAACATCCGTTGCACCAGGTGAGGATCTGCGGCCGACCGAAGGAGACAGCAATGGTGGAACGCGGTGGCTCCGGTGTGCCCGGCGGGCGCCGCAAACAGCGTGTCTCCATGGCCGACGTCGCCAAGCTGGCGGGCGTCTCGTCGCAGACGGTCTCGCGGGTCTCCAACGGGCACCCCGGCGTGATCGACGCGACCCGGGAGCAGGTGCTCGCGGCGATGCGGGAGCTCGGCTACCGCCCCAACAGCGCGGCCCGCGCCCTGCGTTACGGCCAGTTCAACACCATCGGCGTGATCCTCTTCAGCCTCTCCTCCACGGGCAACAGCCGTACGGTGGAGGCGATCGCCACCCATGCCGCCGCCGAGGGCTACGCGATCACCCTCATCCCCATCGACGTCCCCACGCAGGACAACGTCCTCGGGGCCTTCACGCGCATGGGCGAGCTGGCCGTCGACGCCGTCATCGTCATCATGGAGATCCATCTCCTCGACACCGGCACCGTCCAACTCCCGCCCGGCGTCCATGCCGTGGTCGTCGACTCCGACGCCGGCGACCGCTACACCGTGGTCGACACCGACCAGGCGGACGGCGCCCGGAAGGCCGTACGGCATCTGCTCGACCTGGGGCATCGGACCGTGTGGCATGTGACCGGGCCGCAGACGTCGTTCTCCGGGCAGCGGCGGACCCAGGCCTGGCGTGCGGTGCTCCAGGAGGCTGGACGTCCGGTGCCGCCGCCGGTGCACGGTGACTGGTCGGCCGAGTCCGGCTACGCGGCCGGGCTCGCGCTCGCGCAGGAGCCGGACTGCACCGCGGTGTTCGCGGCCAACGACCAGATGGCGCTGGGCCTGCTCCGGGCCTTCCACGAGCGCGGGGTCCGGGTGCCCGACGACATCAGCGTGGTCGGCTTCGACGACATCCCCGAGGCCGCCTACTTCGTGCCGCCGCTGACCACCGTCCACCAGGACTTCGCCGAGGTGGGGCACCGGTGCGTGCAGAAGGCGCTGCAGCAGATCCGCACTCCTGGCGAGGCCCGCCCTGGCACCGATCTGGTCCCGACCCGGCTGGCGCTCAGGGAGAGCACCGCGCCGCCGCGGAGCTGACTGTCACTCGGCCGTGGGGCGACCACCGGCGCTCACGCGTGGGGGCCCGGCTCCGAGCCGCCGGGCCCCCACGGGGTCAGGCGGTGTGCAGTGTCAGGCCGTACCGGTTGAGGATCTCGTTGACCGGCTGGAACCAGGTCTCGCCCCCGCTGCTACAGTTGCCCCAGCCGCCGGAGGTGACGCCCTGTGCCTGGTCGCCGCTGATGAACGAGCCGCCGGAGTCGCCGGGTTCGGCGCAGACGCTGGTCTTGGTCATCTGGTGCACGGCGCCCTGGCTGTAGTTGACGGTCTCGTTCATCGCGAGGACCGTGCCGCAGTGCCAGTGGGTGGTCGAGCCCGAGCGACAGATCGAGGAGCCGACGGGGGCCACGTTCGAGCCCCGCACCAGCTGGTCGGAGACGGTGCCCCAGCCGAGCACGACCGGTACGGTCCACCAGCCGCTGCCCACGTTGACCCAGGCGTAGTCGTTGTCCGGGAACGACGAGCCCTGGAAGTTGCCGACATAGCTGCGGTCCCAGCCGTAGACGGCGCCGGCGCGCTGGTCGCAGTGCCCGGCGGTGATGAACCCGCCGTACACCGAGAAGCCTATGGAGCAGCGGGCGTTGCCGGTGTAGTAGGGGTCGCCGCCGACGGTCCCGGCGGCGAAGGTCTGCGGTGCGGCGGAGACGTGCCGGACGGTGACGGGGCCTGCCTGGCGGGCCCGGGCCACGAACCGACGGACATCGTTGTCGGCTCGTTCGCTCGCGACGACATCGACGACGACCGTGCTCTTTTGGGGGTCCACGTGCCAGCTGCTGACGCCGGCCGGTGCGGAGAGTTCGTCCAGCCGGGCCTGGGTGGCGGCCAGTTGGCGTGCGCTGTGCGTGACGGTGCGGACGGCGGCGCCCGTGGCCCGGACGTCCCGGAGGGTCTTCGAGGTGGCGGCGGGGGTGAGACCGACGGTCAGTTCGCCGGTGGTGGCGTCGAACCAGGTGCCGCCCAGGGAACTCCCCGCGGCCCGGCGGGCCTTGGGCTCCAGGGCGGTGGCCCGCTGTTCGGCGGCGAGCCGTGCCTCGGCCTCGGTCTTCGAGAGGCCGAGGTCGCGCTGCATGGCGGTGAGGAGTCCGGCGGAGGCAGGGGCCTCGGAGGCAGGGGTCTCGGAGTCGGAGGCGGAGGCGGGGCTGGTGCTCGCGGTGAGACCGGCGCCGAGTGTGAGCAGTGCGGCCAGGGCGGCATGCGTGAATCTGGTGCGTCTCATGGAGGTTGTCCTTCGTCGTTCCATCGGAGTGGGGGTGGAACAGCAGGAACAGCTGAGTGGTGAGAGCGCTCTCAGTGGTGTGGCGCGGCAGATCCTAGCGGCTGACCTTGAACAGGTCCATACCAATAAGTCGCCATTCCCGAATGCCGCCGCCGCTCAACTGGCCGGGTATCGGCCACGGTTGGCGGTCGGCGACGTACGCTGCTGCAAGATCCGCCGCGGTGCGGACTCCCCCTGACAGGAGGCCCGATGGGTGCGGCGGAGACGGTCATGGTGCGGCCGGTGGCGGAGCTGCTCGCGGAGAACGCCGCGCGACACGGCGACAAGCTCGCCTTCGCCGACGACCGGCGCGGTGTGAGCTGGGCCGAACTGGACCGTCGTACCGCCCGTCTGGCGGCCGGGTTCGGGGTGGAGCGCGGCACCCGGGTGGCGTTCTGCCTCGACAACGGCGTGGAGCTGGTCGAGGGACTGCTGGCCACCGTCCGTGCGGCGGCGGTCGGTGTGCCGCTGCCCCCGCGCGCCACGCACGCCGAGCTCGCGCAGCTGCTGGCCGACTGCGACCCGGCCGTGGTGGTCACCGATCAGCGGCGGCTGCCCCGGATCGCCGGGATGGTCGCGGGGCGGCCGGTGCGGCTCGTGGTGATCGGCGAGGGTGAAGTGCCGCAGGACGTCCGGCACTTCGAGGACCTCGTGCTCGACGGCCGGGCGACTCCCCGGGACGACCTCGGGCTGGACGAGCCGGCCTGGCTGCTCTACACCTCCGGCACCTCCGGGACGCCCACCGCCGCCGTGTCCAGCCAGCGCTCCGCGCTCTGGTCCTCGTTCGCCTGCTATCTGCCGCGGCTGGGGCTCACGGACACCGATCGCGTGCTCTGGCCGCTGCCCCTGGCCCACACCTACGCCCACTCCCTGTGTGTGCTCGGCACGACCGTGGCCGGGGCGAGCGCCCGGATCACCTCCGCCCCGGACCCGGCCCGACTGGTCCGGCTGCTCGGCGAGTTCGAGCCGACGGTGCTGGGCGGTGTACCGCTCACCTTCCGCCAGCTGCTCGACAGCGGCCTCGGCGCGGTCCCCTCGCTGCGGGTGTGCGTCACCGCGGGGGCACCGAGCGACGCGGAGCTGCGGCAGGAGGTCGAGCGGCGGTTCGGGGCGCCGCTCCTGGACGGGTACGGCTCCACCGAGACCTGCGGCAAGATCGCCATGGAGTCGCTGAGCGGGCCCCGGGTGCCGGGCGGCAGCGGAACTCCTCTGCCCGGCATGGAGGTTCGGCTGGTCGCTCCCGACAGCGGCCTGGACGTGGCCGCGGCCGGGAGCGGACGGAATGCGGTGCCCGGCGAGGGTGAGATCTGGGTGCGCGGGCCCGGTGTCATGCTCGGCTACCACAACCGGCCCGAGGCCGGCGCCGATGCCGTGCGCGACGGCTGGTACCGCACGGGCGACCTGGGCCGGCTCGGCACCGACGGCTGTCTGACCGTCACCGGACGGCTGGGCGACCGGATCGTGCGCGGCGGTGAGAACGTCGACCCGGCCGAGGTCGAGCGGGTGCTGCGCGCTCTGCCCGGGGTGCTGGACGCCGCCGTGGTGGCCCGGCCCCATCCGCTGCTCGGCGAGGTCCCGGTGGCGTTCGTGGTCCCGGCGGAGCAGTCGCTGGACCCGGCCGGGCTGCTGCGGGGGTGCGCCGCGGTGCTGTCGGCGCACAAGGTGCCCGAGGAGGTCCTGTTCACCCCGGCCGTCCCGCGCACGGCGGCGGGCAAGCCGCGGCGTGCGGTGCTGCGCGAGACGCTGGCCGAGCGGCCGCCGGCCCCGGACCTGGCACGGCTGGCCGCACTGACGGCCGGTGAACGCCGTTCCGCACTCACGGAGTTGGTGTGCGCCCAGGCCGAGGCGATCCGGGGTGCGGCGGCCGACCCGGGCACCGCGTTCGCCGATCTCGGGCTGACCTCGCTGGACGCCATGACGCTGTGGCACCGCCTCAGCGTCCGCACCGGGCTGCGGCTTCCGGCGACCCTGGTCTGGGACCACCCGAACCCGGCGGCGGTCGCCGCCTACCTGGACGCCCGGATGAGCGGCGACGCACCGGCTCCCGCGGCTCCCGCCACCACCGCTCCGCGCCGCGGCCCCGACCCCGACCCGGTGGCGATCGTGGCCGTCGGCTGCCGTTACCCGGGCGGGGTGAGCGCCCCCGAGGACCTGTGGCGGCTGGTCCGTGACGGCGTGGACGCAACCGGCGACTTCCCCGCCGACCGAGGCTGGGACCTCGACGCCCTCCATGACCCGGATCCCGACCGGCTCGGCACCACGTACACCCGCCGTGGCGGATTCCTGGACGGCGCGGCCGACTTCGACCCGCTCTTCTTCGGCATCTCCCCGCGCGAGGCACTGGCCACGGACCCGCAGCACCGGCTGCTCCTGGAGGTCGCCTGGGAGACGCTGGAGCGCGCCGGGATCCCCGCGCCGTCGCTGCGCGGCTCCAGCACCGGGGTGTACGTCGGTCTGATGCACGCCGGTTACGGCACCGGGCTGTCACCGCACGAGCTGGAGTCGCACATCGGCATCGGCTCGGCGGGCAGTCTGGCCTCGGGCCGGATCTCGTACGTCCTGGGGCTGCGCGGCCCCACCATCACCCTGGACACGGCGTGTTCGTCGTCGCTGGTCGCGATGGACCTGGCGGCGAGGGCGCTGCGGGCGGGCGAGTGCACGCTCGCGCTGGCCGGCGGGGTGACGGTGCTGTCGAGTCCGCAGCCGTTCATCGCGTTCAGCCGTCAGCGGGGCCTGTCGGCCGACGGCCGCTGCCGGTCGTTCGCGGAGGGCGCCGAGGGCACCGCATGGGCCGAGGGCGTCGGCCTGGTGCTGCTGGAGAAGCTGTCGGACGCCCGGCGGGGCGGCCACCCGGTCCTCGCCGTGCTGCGCGGGTCCGCGGTGAACTCCGACGGCGCCTCCAACGGCCTGACCGCCCCCAACGGCGAGGCCCAGCGCGAGCTCATCCGGCTGACGCTGGCCGACGCGGGCCTGGGCCCGGCCGACGTCGACGTGATCGAGGGGCACGGCACGGGCACCGCGCTCGGCGACCCCATCGAGGCGGGCGCGGTCCTCGCCACCTACGGTCAGGACCGCGACCCGGCCGACCCGGTGTGGCTCGGCTCGGTCAAGTCGAACCTCGGGCACTCGCAGGCCGCGGCGGGCGTGGCGGGCGTCATCAAGATGATCGAGGCCATGCGCCACGGCGAACTGCCCCGCTCGCTCCACGCCGAGCGGCCGTCGCCGCACGTCGACTGGTCGGCGGGGGCGGTACGGCTGCTCGACCGGGCACGTCCGTGGCCTGAGCGCGACCGGCCGCGCCGGGCTGCCGTGTCGTCCTTCGGAATCGGCGGCACCAACGCGCATGTGATCATCGAGGAGCCGTCGGAGGCGGACGGCACGGCCGGGACGGGGTCCTGGAGCCAGGGACCCGCGCGTCAACTGCCCGCGCCTTCCTGGCTGGTGAGCGGCAGCGACGAGGCGGGACTCCGGGCGCACGCCGCGAAGCTCGCGGCGGCACTGGCGGACGCGACCGACGAAGCCGCGCCGGACATCGCGTACTCACTGGCGACGACCAGGACCGCGTTGCCGCGCCGCGCTTGTGTGACGGGTGCCGACGTCTCCGAACTGCTCGACGGCCTGCGGCAGTTGGCGCGGGGCGAGGAGAGTCCGGCACTGCTGAGGAACACCGTGCGCGGCAGGCCCGGGCTGGCGCTGCTCTGCGCGGGACAGGGCACCCAGCGGATCGGGATGGGCCGTGAACTCGCAGCGGCCTTCCCGGTGTTCGACTCCGCCTTCTCCGAAGTGTGCGAGTGGTTCCGGCCGTTGCTGGACCGGCCGCTGCGGGAGGTCATCGACGACGCCGACAGCGGCCTGCTGCACCGCACGGACTACGCCCAGCCCGCGCTGTTCGCCTTCGAGGTCGCCGTGCACACGCTGCTCGCGCAGTGGGGCGTGCGGCCAGACTATCTGGTGGGCCACTCGGTCGGCGAGCTGACGGCCGCGTATCTCGCGGGTGTGTTCTCGCTCGGCGACGCGGTCCGGCTGGTGGCCGCGCGGGGCCGGCTGATGGCCGCGCTGCCCGCCGGCGGTGCGATGGTCGCGGTGCGGGCGCCGGAGGCGGAGGTCGCGCGGCGGCTGGGCGGGACGGCGGGGCGGGTCGCGATCGCCGCGGTCAACGGCCCGGCGTCGGTCGTGCTGTCCGGCGACGAAGCCGCGGTGACCGCGCTGGCCGGTTCGTTCGGCGGCCGGAGCACCGCACTGCGGGTGAGCCATGCCTTCCACTCCCCGCTGCTCGACCCGATGCTCGACGAGTTCCGTGCGGTCGCCGAGACCGTGACCTACCGCCCGCCGTCCGTGCCGGTGGTGTCCACGGTGACCGGCCGCCCCGAGCCCGACGCGCTCGCCACCGCCGGCTACTGGGTACGGCAGGCCCGCGAGACCGTCCGCTTCGCCGACGCGGTGGACTGGCTGGCGGAGGCGGGCGTCACGGCGTTCGTCGAGGCCGGTCCCGCCGCCGCGCTCAGTGTGGCGGCGGAGGACTGCGTCGCGCCGGACGCGGGAGCGGTGTTCGCGCCGTTCACCGACGCGCGCGCAGCGCTCGCCGGGCTCGCCGCGCTCCATGTGCACGGCGTCACGGTCGACTGGCCGTCCGTCTACGCCGACAGCGGTGCCCGTCGTCATCCGCTGCCGACGTACCCGTTCCAGCGGCAGCGGTACTGGCTGAACGCGGTACGGCACTCCGCGCCGACCCGCCATCCCCTGCTGGGCGAGCCGCAGCCGGACGCCGACGGCCCCGGCGTACGGCACCGGGGGGTGCTGTCCGTCGTACGGCAGTCCTGGCTCGCCGACCATGCGATCGACGGGCGGGTCCTGGTGCCCGCGACGGCGTTCGCCGAGCTGGTCTGCCATGCGGCCGGGACCTCCGGTCCGGTCCGGCTGACCGAGCTGTCCTTCCGGGAGCCGCTGGAGCTGCCGGAGTCGGAGCAGGTGAGCGTGCAGGTCGTCACCGGTGGTCCGGACGAGGCGGGGAACCGGCCGGTCACCGTCTTCTCCCGGTCCGGCGAGGCGTGGACGCGGCACGCCACCGCGATCGTCGCGCCCGTCGGCGCGGCGCCCGTCGTGCCGTTCCGGGTGTGGCCGCCGGCCGGTGCCGAGCAGCTGCCGGTCGACTACGAGCGGCTCGCCGAGCACGGCCATCACTACGGGCCGGCGTTCCGCGCTGTCACCCGGCTGTGGCGCAAGGGGACGTCGCTGTTCGCCGAACTGGCCCTGCCGCCGCGGGAAGCGGCGACCGCCGGTTCGTACACCCTGCATCCCGCGCTGCTCGACGCGGCCCTGCACGCCGCGCTGCTCGCCGAGGGCCCGGGCGAGGCGCGGGTCCCGCTCACCTGCGCCGGGCTGACGGTCCACGCCACCGGCGCGGTCATCGCACGCGCCCACCTGGAGCGCCTGGGCCCGGACGAGCTGCGGGTCACCCTCACCGACCCCGCCGGGCAGCCGATCGCCGCCGTCGAGTCGTTGGTCACGCGGGTGCTGCCCGGCGGGCGGCCCGGTGCCCGCGCCGAGTTGTACGGCCTGGCGTGGCGGCCCTCGGCCCCCGGCGGTGCGGGCGACACCCGGCACGAGCTGCTCGACCTGGCGACCCTGGTCGGGAAGACCGACGAGCCGGGCACGGCGAGCCCGGACGGGGAAGCCGTCACCCTTGCCACGGACCTGGACACCGCCCCGGCCGGCCGGACCGGCCTCGCCGAGGACACCGACCCGCCCGCCCGGGTACGAACCCTCCTCGCCGCCACCCTCACCGCCCTGCAGGACTGGATCGCCGGTGCGCGCCCGGGCCGTCTCCTGGTGCTCACCCACAACGCCACCGGCGACGACCCCGACCCGGCCGAGGCCGCGGTCGCCGGGCTCGTCCGCAGCGCCCAGTCCGAGCACCCCGGACGGATCGTGCTGGTGGACCGGCGTGGCGGCACCGCCTCCCCGGCGGACCTCGACGCGGCCCTGCGCACCGGCGAACCTCAGGTCGCCCTCCGGGACGGCGTCGTCCTCGCGCCGCGGCTGAGCGCGGTGGAGCCCGGGACAGCGGCGCCCGCCCTCGATCCGGAGGGGACCGTCCTGATCACCGGCGGCACCGGAGCGCTCGCCGCCAGCCTCGCCCGGTATCTCGTGGCCGAACACGGCGTCCGGCACCTGGTCGTGGCGAGTCGGGGTGGCCGTTCTCCCGAGTGGGCCGCCGGACTCGACGCGCAGGTGCGGGCGGTGGCCTGTGAGGTGAGCGACCGCGCGGCCGTCGACGCGCTCGTCGCGTCCTGCCGGCCCGCACCGACCGCGGTGTTCCATCTCGCCGGAGTCGTCGACGACGGAGTCGTGGACGGCCTGACTCCCGAGCGGCTCGCGACCGTGCTCGCGCCGAAGGCGGACGGTGCCTGGCATCTGCACGAGGCCACCAAGGAGCTCGGGCTGTCGGCGTTCGTGCTCTACTCCTCGGCCGCGGGTGTGCTGGGCCGCCCCGGGCAGGCCAACTACGCGGCCGCCAACGGGTTCCTGGACGCGCTCGCCCGGCATCGCATCGCCCACGGGCTGCCCGCGCAGTCCCTGGCGTGGGGCCCCTGGACGACCGCCGACGACACCGGCATGGCGGCCCAGGTCCCCGCGCACCGGCTCGGCGACGGCGGGATCCTGGCGGTCGGCGAGGAGGAGGGCGTCGCACTGCTCGACCGGGCGCTGCGGACCCCGGAGCCGGTGCTCGTGCCGCTCCCGCTGAACCTGAAGGCCCTCGGCGGACCGGTCACCCCGCCGGTCCTGAGGGATCTGGTGCCGAAGCGTCCGGCCGTGGCACCGGCCGCAGCCGCCGCGACCGCCGCCCCGCAGGCACCCGGCGCCTGGCGTGAGCGGCTCGCCACCGTTCCGGTGCCCGGGCGGGAGGCCGTGCTGGTCGAGCTGATCCGCGCCGAACTGGCCCTGCTGCTGGGCTTCGAGGACGTGTCGGCGCTCCCCGAGGACCGCGAGTTCGGGGAGCTCGGCTTCGACTCGCTGATGGCGGTGCAGCTCCGCAACCGGCTCAGCGCGTTCACGCGCGTGCGGCTGGCGTCCACCGTCGTGTACGACCATCCGACGCTACCCGCGCTGGCCGCGCACGTCCATGAGGTGCTGCGCGGTGTGCTGCCGGGCACCGAGGCCGAGGGCGCCCCCGTGGCCGACGCGGACGAGCCGTCCTCGTACGGCTTCGGGACGCTCTACCACCGGGTGCTGCGCGAACGCGGCCCGGTGGAGGCGATGGGGCTGCGCTACCTCGCGTCCCACGCCCTCGCGTCCTTCTCCCTGTCCGAGCGCACCCGGTACACCGTCGCCCCGGTCCGGCTGGCGCGGGGCCGGGGGACGCCGCTGGTGTACATCCCGGACTACCTCACGCCGTACCACCGCACCCCGGCCGGACTCGCCAAGCAGTTCGACGGCGAGCGGGACCTGTTCCTCCTTGAGCACCCCGGGCTCGGCGAGCGGAAGGCCGTACCTCAGAGCGCGGCGGCGGTCGTGCGGACGCATGCCGACACCGTGTGCGCGCTGTCGCCGGACGCGCCGGTCGTGCTCGTCGGATTCTGCGCCGGGGGTGCGATCGCGCAGGCCGTGGCGCATGAGCTCGCGGCGGCCGGGCGGGCTCCGGCGGGGTTGATCCTGCTCGACGCGCACAGGGGCGTGCTGCGCCGGGACGACGAGCGGGCGCTGGCGCTGATGGCCGCCGGGGCGGAGTTGCCGGACGAGGTCGTCGCCGAGTTCGAGGACTCGCTGCTGATCGCGGGCGGGGGGTACGCGCGCGTGCTGGAGAACTGGGAGCCGGAGCCGTCGCCGGTCCCGACCCTGCTCGTGCGCGGCCGGCCGACCGCGCAGATGCTGCGCAACGATCCGGACGGGGACTGGCGCCCGGACTGGCCGCTCGCGCACGGCACCGCCGAGACCGTCGACGTCCCCGGTGACCACTACACGCTCGTCCACCACGACGCCGACACCACCGCCGCGGCGATGCGCGCCTGGCTGACGGCATGAGCCGCCTGCACCGCACCGCTCAGGACCACACCGCGGAAGACCCCACCACGCAAGACCGCACCACGTAAGACCGCATCACGCAAGACCGCACCGCAGAAAGAGGAGTTGCCGCATGACCCAGGAGTACGACCTGATCGTCGTCGGCGGTGGGCCGGCCGGCTCGACCGCCGCGACCGTCGTGGCCAAGCGCGGGCACCGGGTCCTGCTCCTGGAGCGGGAGACCTTCCCGCGCTACCAGATCGGTGAGTCGCTCCTGCCCGCGACGGTGCACGGGCTGTGCCGCATCCTCGGTGTCGCCGAGGAGGTGCAGCAGGCCGGTTTCACCCTCAAGCGCGGCGGCACCCTGCGCTGGGGCCGTGATCCGGAGCCGTGGCAGTTCTCCTTCGCGATGACCCCGCGGGTGCCCGAGCCGACCGCGACGGCCTTCCAGGTGGAGCGCTCACGCTTCGACGAGATCCTGCTGCGCGGGGCCCGGCGGGCCGGTGCCGAGGTCCGCGAGGGCAGTACGGTACGCCGGGTCGTCGCCGACGACGAGCGGGTGCGGGGCGTCGAGTACACCGACACCGACGGCAACTCCCGTACCGCGTACGCCCGCCACGTCATCGACGCGTCCGGGAACACCAGCCGGCTCCACGGCGGGGTCGGCGGCGGGCGGGTGTACTCCGACTTCTTCCGCAACCTCGCGGTGTTCGGCTACTTCCAGGGCGGGGCCCGGCTGCCCGAGCCGAACAGCGGCAACATCTTCTGCGCCGCGTTCGACGCGGGCTGGCTCTGGTACATCCCGCTGCGCGACGACCTGACGAGTGTCGGTGCGGTGATCTCCCCCGAGCACACACCGGCCGTCCAGCGCGACACGCGAGGCGCCTGGCGGGACATGATCGCGGCCTGCCCGGAGGTGAGCCGGCTGGTGGCGGGCGTGCCGGAGGCGACCGAGGCGCCGTACGACCGGGTGCGGGTGCGCAGGGACTGGTCGTACTGGAAGAAGTCCTTCTGGACGCCGGGCATGGCGCTGGTCGGCGACGCCGCGTGCTTCGTGGACCCGGTGCTGTCCTCCGGGGTCCATCTGGCCACCTACGGTGCGCTGCTCGCCGCCCGGTCGGTGAACTCGGCGCTGGACGGCAGCGTGCCCGAGGAGCGCGGCTTCGCCGAGTTCGAGGCCCGCTACCGCCGCGAGTACCGCGTGTTCTACGACTTCCTCATCTCCTTCTACGACATGGAGCGCAACGAGGACTCGTACTTCTGGTCGGCGAAGAAGATCACGAAGGTGGACCTCGGCGAGGCCGCCGCGTTCGCCGAACTGGCGGGCGGCCTGGTGTCCCGGGACACGGCGGTGGTGCGGACGGACTGGGAGGCGTCCGCTGCGCAACTCGAGGGTGCGGTCGGGCAGTTGGCGGACTCGGACAGCCGCGTCAACCCGCTGCTGTCCGCCCCGGTCGTCGGCGAGACCTTCCGCACCGGCAACGACCTTCAGGAGCAGGCGCTGTACGGCGGCCCGCTGGACGACCCGGGCCCGGCCGCCCCCGGCGGACTGGCCGTCACACCGGACGGACTGTCCTGGGTGAAGGACTGAACCCGGGTCCCCTCGCGGGACCGGTCACCCGGCTACCAGGCCACCGGCAGCTCACTCACCCCGTGGATCGCCCGTCCCGCGAACGCGTACTCCTCCGCCTCCGCACCGGCCGGCCGCAGCCCCGGCAGCCGGTCGAACAGCATCGGCAGGGCGATCTGGAGCTCGGCCCTCGCCAGGGACTGGCCCAGGCAGTGGTGGAGGCCGTGGCCGAAGGCCAGGTGCCGGCCCGCGTCACGGGTGAGGTCCAGCGTGTTCGGGTCACCGAAGACGGAGGGGTCGCGGTTGGCGGCCTGCAGGGCGACCACCACACCCTCGCCGGCCCTGATCGTCACACCGCCGACCTCGACGTCCTCCGTGGCGATGCGGCGCAGTCCGATGTGCACGACGGTCAGATAGCGCAGCAGTTCCTCGACCGCGCCCGGCACGAGCTCCTCGTCGGCCCGCAGTGCCGCCAGCTGGTCGGGGTGGCGGAGCAGGGCGACGACGCCGAGGGAGAGCATGCTCGCGGTGGTCTCGTGTCCGGCGATGAGGAGCTGGACAAGCATGCCGGCCGCCTCGGCGGGGCTGCACTCGCCGGTCGCGACGCGTTCCGTGGCGAGCTTGCTCATCAGGTCGTCGCCGGGTGTGCGGGACTTGGCGGCGAGGAGTTCCTGGAGGTAGCCGAAGAGCGCGCCCCAGCCCGCGCGCATGGCCTCGGGTCCGGCGGTGACGGTGGCGAAGGCGGCGGCGTGGGTGTTGATGAAGTCGCGGTCCTCGTACGGCACTCCGAGCAGTTCGCAGATCACCAGGAGGGGCAGCGGGAGGGTGAAGTGCTCGACCAGGTCGGCCGGCTGGTCCTGCTTGGCGAGGCCGTCGAGGAGTTCGGCGGTGATGTTCCGGATGGCGGGCCGCAGTTGCTCGACCCGGCGGAAGGTGAACTCGGGGATCAGCATGCGGCGCAGCCGGGTGTGGTCCGGCGGGTCCATGGCGAACAGCTGCCCCGGGGTGACCGGCGGCGGGGTCGGCTGCAGGCCGGGGAAGCCGGGCCGGACGTTCTGCGAGCTGAACCGTGCGTCGCTGAGGACCGCGCAGGCGTCCTCGTGCCGGGTGACGAGCCAGGGGTGGGTGTCGCCCCAGAGGCTGATCCGGGCGAGGGGGCGCTCCTCGGTCCATCGGCCGTACTCGGCGGCGGGGTCGAGGAGGGGGCGGGAGCTGGGGAGGGGCGGAGGGGTGTCGGTCGGGCGCATGGGGTGGGGGGCTCCGGTGCTCGGGTGTTTTCGGGGGGTCGAGGGGTCGGGGGTTCGGGGGGCGGGGGTTTCAGGGGGTGTCGAGGCCGGCCAGCGTCAGCAGCAGGGCCTTGACGTCGGTCGCGTCGATCTCGTCGCGCGCGGCCTCGGGGCGCGAGCAGAGCAGTACGGGGGCGTCCAGCGGGTCCCGCGGCAGACGGCCGTGGCTGCCGCGCACTCCGGACGGGTCGAGCGGGACCGTCTGGATGCGGTAGCGCAGGCCCGCCTTCTTCCGGGCGACCTGACCGATGGCGCGGGCCTTCACGGCGGGTACGGCGGGGTCGTAGAGGAGTTCGGCGGGGTCGTATCCGGGCTTGCGGTGGATCTCGACCTGGCGTGCGAAGTCCGGGGCCCGGTCGTCGTCCAGCCAGTAGTAGTACGTGAACCAGGCGTCGGGGTCGGCCACGGCGACCAGCTCTCCTGACCGTTTGTGGTCGAGCCCGTGGGCCGCCTTGCCCTGTTCGTCCAGCACCTGGTCCACGCCGGGGAGTTCGGCGACGATCTTCGCCACGGCCTCGGTGTCGGCGGGGTCGCGGACGTAGACGTGGGCGATCTGGTGGTCGGCGACGGCGAAGGCGCGGGAGGTCCAGGGGTCGAGATACTCCATGCCGTCCTGGGTGTACACCTGAAGCAGTCCGGCCCGGCGCAGGGCGCGGTTGATGTCGACGGGGCGGGAGGCGGGCGCGATGCCGTACTCGCTGAGGATCACGACCGTGGCGTTCTCGCGCTCGAAGTGCTCCAGGAGGGGGCGCAGGGCCTCGTCCAGGCGGCGGGCCTCCCGGGCGGTCTGCGGGGAGCCGGGGCCGGTGCGCTGGGGTTCGTAGTCCAGGTGGGGGACGTAGACCAGGGTGAGGTCGGGGCGGTGCTCGTCGAAGATCTGGCGGGCGGCGGCGAGGATCCACTGGCTGGAGGGCAGGCCCGCGTTGGGTCCCCAGTAGGTGAAGAGGGGGAACTCGCCGAGCCTGGTGGTGAGTTCGTCGTGCAGGGCGGGCGGCCAGGTGTAGCAGTCGGGTTCCTTGCGGCCGTCGGAGTAGTAGATCGGGCGCGGGGTGACGGTGAGGTCGACGTCGGCGCCCATGGCGTACCACCAGCAGACGTTGGCGACCTTGTAGTCCGGCTTGGCCTTGCGCGCGGTGTGCCAGATCTTCTCGCCGCCGACGAGGGCGTTGTGCTGGCGCCACAGGAAGACCTCGCCGAGGTCGCGGAAGTACCAGCCGTTGCCGACGATGCCGTGCTCGGAGGGCGGGGCGCCGGTGAGGAGGGTGGACTGGACGGAACAGGTCACGGCGGGCAGCACGGTGCCCAGGCGGGCCTGGAAGCCCTGTCGGGCGACGGCCGAGACGGCGGGCATGTGCTGGAGCATGCGCGGGGTGAGGCCGACGATGTCGAGGACGACCATCCTGGTCATGAGACGCACTCCGTTCCTGAGAGGGGCTTGAGGCCGAGTTCCCCGAACCGGTCGCGCGCCCAGGCGAGTTCGGCGGCCAGGCCCGCGACGAGTCCCTCGCGGTCGTGGGGCCGCAGGTGTTCGGGCAGGACGGACCAGGTGTAGGTCTCGACCTCGATGTGGTCGCAGACCGCCTCCGGTCCGCCGAGCAACGCGCCCAGGGCCGAGGTCAGTTCGGGCGCGGTGGTGCTGAGCGGTGGTTCGGGGTCGGCGTGCAGGGGGGCGTGGAAGTGGACCCGCCAGGGCGAGCCGGGGTCGAGGCCGCCGGCCAGGGCCTCGGGGAGGTCGTCGACGCCGGTGACGGTGCCGTCCGGGGCGGTACGCGTCTGGTGCAGGAAGCGGGGTTCGGCGAACCGGGCGAGCGCCTGCCGCGCCTCGGGATCGGTGGGGTCGTCGGCCTGGAGGGCGCTGGACGCCTGCACCTTGACGACCGGGAGCCCGGCGTCGGCGAGCCGGCGCAGTGCCGCGTCCGGCTCCTCGAACTGCACGGCGAGATGGCAGGTGTCCAGGCAGATGCCGAGCCGCTCGGGGTCCACTCCCCCGAGTTCCCGGACGGCCTGGACGGTGTTCTCGACCACGCACCCGGGTTCGGGCTCGAAGCCGACCCGGATCGTACGGCCCGTGTCGCGCTCCAGGTCGGCGAGCCCGACGGCGAGTCGGTCGGCGGCCCGGCGCGCGGCGTCGCGGGACGCGGCCGGCCAGGGCGCCCGCCAGGCCAGCGGCAGGGTCGAGACGCTGCCGCGCCGGGCGTCGTCCGGCAGCAGGCCCGCGAGCACCCGGGCGCAGTCGAGGGTGTAGCGCAGCCGGGCGGGGTCGGCCCAGTCGGGCAGGTAGACGTCCCGTTTGACGACCTCACGGTGGAATCCGCCGTAGGGGAAGGCGTTGAGGGTGACCGTCTCCAGGCCGCGCGCGGTCAGTTCGGTGCGCAGCCGGTGCACGGCGTCGGGCCGCTCGGTCAGTTCGGTGACGACGTCACCGGCCAGCCACAGCCCGATGCCGAGCAGGTCGGCGCCCAGGGATTCCCGCACGGGCTCGGCGTACGCGGCGAGTTGGGCCACCACTCCGTCGAGGTCCTCGGCCTGGTGGACGTTGCTGCAGTAGGCGAGGTGGACGGCTGTGCCGTCCGGGTGCCGGAAGCGCACGACGGGTTCACTCCCCGCCGCGTTTGATCGAGTTGCCCTGGAAGAGGGCCGTGTCGTCGGACTTGACGTCTTCCAGGTCGAGTCGGCCGCTCTGCCCGTAGAAGGCCACCGGGTTGCGCCACATGACCTGGTCGACGGTGTCGTCGTCGAACCCGGCGGCGAGCATCGCGTCGGCGGTCTTCCGGGTCTTGAGGGGATCGCTGCGACCCCAGTCGGCGGCCGAGTTGACCAGCATCCGGCCGGTGCCGTGCTCCTGGAGGATGCGCACCATGCGGTCCTCGGTCAGCTTGGTGTCCGGGTAGATGGAGAAGCCCGTCCAGCAGCCGCTGTCGGCGACCATGCCGACGGTGAGTTCGTTGAGGTGGTCGACGAGGACGTGCTCCGGCGGGATGCCGGACTCGCGGACCACGTCGAGGGTGCGGCGGGTGCCGACGGCCTTGTCGCGGTGCGGGGTGTGGACCAGGACGGGCAGCTCGTGCTCGACGGCGAGCTGGAGCTGACGGGCGAGCGCCTCGTCCTCCTCCGGGGTCATGGAGTCGTAGCCGATCTCACCGACGGCCACCACGCGGTCCTTGGCCAGGTAGCGCGGCAGGACGTCCAGCACCCCGGTGCAGCGCGGGTCGTTGGCCTCCTTCGGGTTGAGGGCGATGGTGCAGTAGTGCTGGATGCCGAACTGTGCGGCGCGGTACGGCTCCCAGCCGAGCAGCGCGTCGAAGTAGTCGGTGAAGCTGTCCACGGAGGTGCGCGGCTGCCCGAGCCAGAAGGCGGGTTCCACCAGCGCGCGGACTCCTGCGGCGTACATGGCCTCGTAGTCGTCGGTGGTGCGCGAGGTCATGTGGATGTGGGGGTCGAAGATGCGCATCATGCGGCTCCGGTGTAGGCGGCGAGGGCCTGTTCGGCGGCGGCTCGGCGGTCGGGCGAGGGGGAGTCGGTCTCGGCGGGCAGTCCCGACGCCTCCAGGGTTCCGGGGTGGGCGCGCACGATCGGCCATATGTCGGCGGGCACGGCGCGGCCGGCGGCAACCCGTTCATGGGCGAAGTCCGCGAGCATCCGGGCGAGTTCACGGTCGGCGCGCTCGGCCAGGCCGGCGACCCGGTGGAGGGGGATCTCGCAGAAGACGCACTTCAGTACGGCGTTGCGGTAGCCGTCGTCGTCCAGGTGCCGGGCGGCGTACGGGCCGAGGGCCGCCTCGATGAGGCCGGTGTCGTTGCTCCGCAGCGCCGCGTGGACGAGGGGCAGCACGAGGGCGGCTAAGGAGGGGTCCACCCTTTCCAGGTGGGCCAACGACCGCAGGACGGCCCGCTGTTCGGCCGCGTCACCGTGGCGGTGAAGGCCGCTGATCTCCTCGGCGAGGGCCGCACCGCGCAGGGGCAGGGTCTCGAGGAGCCGGACGCGGACGGCGTCGGCGACGGTCCACCCGAGCGCGCCGGCCCGGCCGGTTCCGTCGACCCCACCGACCCCGTCGGTCCCGTCGGCGAGCAGTGGTCCGCGTCCGCAGCGGCGGCCGACGGCCGGGAAGACGGCGCGTACGGCCGTCGGGTCCTGTCCGACGCGGGCGACGGCGTCCGTCAGCCAGTGCCGGGCGTCGGGGGTGAGTTGCCGGTCGAGGGCGGTGGATATGTGGGGGTCCACGGCACAGGTCTCCTGTTCGGATGAACTGACGGCTGAGGGGGAAACCGCGGCTTCAGGAAGGCTCGGCGCTCTTCAGGAACTCCAGGGAGCGGCGGGCGACGTCGGGTGCGTCCAGGGAGGCGCCCTGGATCTCCACCGAGACCGGCCCGCGGTACCCGGCCGACTTCAACGCGGCCAGGACGGGCGGGAAGTCGATCTCGCCCGCGCCGAGTTCGAGGTGCTCGTGGATGCCGCGCCGCATGTCCTCGATCTGCACGTTCAGCAGGTGCGGTGCGGCGAGCGCGACACAGTCGAGCAGCGGACGCTCCTCGACGCAGTGCGCGTGCCCGATGTCGAGCGTGATCCCGAACAGGCCGGGGTCGCCGAGCCGGCGGCGCAGCTCCAGCACCCGCTCCACCGTGTCGACGAACATGTACGGCTCGGGTTCGAAGCCGAGGGCCACGCCGTGCTCCCGGGCGATGTCCAGCACTTCCTCGCACCTCGCGGCCAGCCGCTTCCATGCCTCTTCCTCGGGCACGCCCTGCGGCGCGGGGCCGCTGCACAGATGGACGGCCGGCGCCCCGAGGTCGGCGGCGATCCGCACGGCACGCGCGAGCAGCTCGACGCGGCGCTCGGCGCCGGGGACGGACATCAGGGTGGGGTGGTGCTTGTGCCACGGGTCCAGCAGATACGGTGCCCCGGTCTCCACCATGACGGCGAGACCGAGCCGGTCGAGCCGCTGTGCCAGACGGTCGACCCGCCGGGGCAGGTCGGCGGCGTACGGGTCGAGATGACCGTGGTCGAGGGTGAGTCCGACGGAGTCGTAGCCGAGGTCGGCGAGGACGGTCAGGACGTCGTCGAGGCGGTGGCAGGCGAAGCCGTTGGTCCCGAACCCGAACCGGAGCCGGTCCGCGGGTTCGGCGGGGTGCGGCGGGACGGCCACGGGCATCCGGCGTGAGCCGGAGGGTATGGAGGGCACGTCGTCGAGTGTCCCGGTCGCACCGTCGCCCTTCGAGGGCGCAGCGTCGGGTCTCGGGAGCACGCCGGAGGGCGCGGAGGGCACGCCGTCCGGTAACGGAGTCACGCCTGCGGATGCCGAGGACTCAGCGGCGGACGGGCCCGAGGGCCCTGAGCCGTGGTGCGCGCTCACGTCGGCGACACCTTCCGGGCGAGCCGGCGCGCCAGCGGATGTGCCGCGGCCAGCACGCCGGCCAGGACCGCTCCCCCGCCGCCCGCGGTGAGCGACGCCTGGAGGGGCATGAGCGACATGATCCCGGTGCCGACGGCGTCCTGGACGTTCGTCGCGGAGGGTTCACGGGCCGCGCGCGCCTGGGCGGTGCCGTACGAGGAGAGGTATCCGAGCGCTCCGGCGACCGCACCGACGCGTGCCGCCCTGCCGCGCCTTCGCACTCCGGGAAGTGCCGCTGCCGCCAGGGCGGTCGCGGTGCTGCCGGCCAGCGTGGCGACGGGCACCTCACGCGGGGCTCCGGAGACCTCGTGGCGGCTCAGGGCGGTGACGGTGTAGATGTGCGCGCCGGTCAGGAGGGCGGCCGGGAGTGCGGCCGCCCGGCGCCCGGGCTCGGCCCCCGCCAGTACGTTCAGCGCCCGTGCGCCCGCCATCGCGGCGGGGCCGGCCGGGGTGGACTTCAGGCCGAGGTCGTAGGCCCAGACCAGTCCGGTCAGCGGCACCGCCACACCCAGGGCCCGCCGGCCGCCGGTCAGGGCGGCGAGGCCCAGTCCGGCGGCGGTGAGTCCGCAGGCGGTGGCGAGTGCGGTGCGGCGGGCGACGCGCCCGGAGGGTACGGGGCGCTGGGGCCGCTCCACCGCGTCGACGGTCGCGTCCGCGTAGTCGTTGAGCGCCATCCCTGCCCAGTAGAGGGCGACGGACGAGGCCATGGTGCCGAGCACACGGGGTGAGGGCGTCCCGGTGTTCGCAGCCGCCGCCCCTGCCAGGATGTCGCCGGGCACGCTCAACGCCGCTGGTAACCGGACAAGTTGCGCCAGGTCAGCGAGTCGAGGGGAAGATCTTCGGTCGCTTGGGCCGTTCATGATCGGACCTTACGTCCAATGGTTCACCCTTGGACATCCTCTTGACCAACACCTCTGTGAAGAATTTGTGCGCTGACCGGGCCGCACGAGTCCGCCGGGTGAACTACTCGGGCGGCGTCGGCGTGTCATGCGTGCGGTACATCGCCTGTACGTCCAGCTCCAGTTGGACCGTCGGACCGACCACGGCGATGCCACGCGCCAGCATGGAACGCCAGTTGAGCGTGTAGTCCTCGCGATGCAGCTCGGCCTTGGCGAGCGCCGCGCACCGCAACTCCTCGCCGTAACCGCCGTTGACCATGCCGAGGTAGTTCGTGTCCAGCGACACCGACCGGCTGATGCCGTGCATGGTGAGCGTGCCGAGCAGCGACCACTTGCTGCCGCCCCGGTAGGCGAAGCGGGTGCTGCGGAAGTCGATGTACGGGAAATGCTCGACGTCGAGGAAGTCGGCCGAGCGCAGATGGTTGTCCCGGGTGTTGTTGCCCGTGGTGATGCTGGACGCGTCGATGCGCACATGGACCCGGGAGTCGGCGATGTCCTGGGTGACCTGGATACCGCCCTCGAAACGTTCGAAACGGCCGTGCACATGGGCCATGCCGACATGCTTGGCGATGAACCGGATCGCGGTGTGCGGCGGATCGAAGAGCCAGGTCCCGGGCACCGGCAACTCGGCCTGCCGGGCGGGCTGGAGCCACACGCGCTGCGACAACAGGCCCGATTCGGCGGTGACTTCGACGGTCTCCCGGTGCGGTTCAAGCCCCTCGGCCATGACCATCACGCTGTAGCTGCCCGGCGGCAGGGCGGCCATGAACAGGCCGTACGGGTCCGTGGTGCCGCGGGCCGCGACCTGGTGGCTGCGGAGTTCCGTCACCGTCACGTCGGCCCCGCCCAGGGGCTGGTTCACCGGGTCCAGGACCTCGCGGCAGACGACACCCGCGCCGGCCGGAAGCGGAAACGCGGGGCCTGCGGCGCCTCCGGAGGCATTCTTCAGTCGCCGCCGGAGCAGTCCGAGGGGCATGGAAATCACCTTTCAGTACTGGTTGGTCTCATATGAGGTCGTGGCTCGTGAGAGATCCGCGAGCGGCCGTTCGCCCGCGTGGGCCGCGCTCAGCACGGCCAGTACGCCCGCCTCGGTGACCTCTCGCGGGTTGGGGTACGCCTGCGTGGTCACCGCGTGCGCGGCGGGCTTCAAGTCGGCTCTCGAAAGCCCTAGTTCGGCCAGTGAGCGCGGCTTGCCCAGGTCCCACACGGCACCCGGGACGTCGTCCGTGCCGAGGGCCCGGCCGAGGGCCGCCATCGCCTCGGGTGCCGCGGGCGCGTTGTACGCGAGGGCGTACGGCAGCACCGCGGTGTGGGTCTCGGCGTGCGGCAGTCCGAAGGTCCCGCCGAGCACATGGCACAGCTTGTGATGCAGGCCCATGGTGGTCGCACCGAGCGCGGCACCGCACAGCCAGGCCCCGTGGAGCGCACGCCCGCGGGCGTCCAGGTCCCGGGGCGCCGCGGCCAGCGCGGGCAGCGCACCGGCCATGGCCCGCACCCCTTCTTCCGCCATCAGCGACACCAGCGGTGAGGCGTCCGGCGCGTACAGGGCCTCGGCCGCGTGCGCGATCGCGTTGACACCGCTGGTCACGGACAGGCCGACCGGGAGTGAAAGGGTGAGCTCGGGGTCGTAGACGACCGTGCGCGGCAGGACCGACGGGTCGCGGCCCGTGCGCTTGACGCCGTCTTCGGTCAGCCCCCAGACAGGGGTCATCTCGGAGCCGGAGTACGTCGAGGGGACGGCGAGCAGCGGCAGTCCGGTGCGCAGCGCGATCACCTTGCCGAGGCCGATCGCGGAACCTCCGCCGACCGCGACGCACCCGTCGGCCCCGGCCTGCCGCGCCACCTCCACGGCCCGTTCGGCGACCTCCACGGGCACATGCATCCGGGCCTCGGCGTGCAGCCCGGCGCAGGCGTCACCGAGCGCGTCCGCGACAGCCCGGGCCGGCTCCGTCCCCCGCGCCCCGCTGACCACCAGCACCCGCCGCAGCCCCAGCCGTTCGACCTCGCCGGGAACGGCGGTCACGTGGGCGCCGGGCCGCAGGACGACCCGCATCGGCTGCGCCTCGTACACGAACTCCCTCATGACCGGACCGGGTTGAGCACGAGGTCGAACCGGGCATGCCGGAACGGGTTCGGGACACCGAACTGCCGCGCCAGCAACGGGTCGTCGGTCTCCGTGAAGTCCTGCACGAGGCTCTGCTTGACCGCGAACACCGCGTCCGAGTCGAGGTACTCGCTGCCCGCCACGAAGATGTGCGTGGTGACCGGCTCATGCCCGTCGGCGGTGGCGATGAAGTGGATGTGGGCCGGGCGGTAGGGATGTCGTCCGGTCGCCTGGAGCAGTCTGCCGACCGGGCCGTCCGTGGGGATCGGGTACGGGCTCGGCACACAGGTCCGGAACCGGAAGCCGCCCTCGTCGTCCGCCGTGAACAGCCCGCGCCCGTTCCCGGCGGGCTGGACCTGCGGCTGCTGCACGTCGTAGAAGCCGTTGCCGTCGGCCTGCCAGACGTCGAGCACCGCGCCCGGCAGCGGCGTACCGTCCGCCGACAGCACGCGCCCGCTCACCACGCACGGCTCCCCGCCGCCGACGAGGTCGATGTCCGCCCCGAGTTCCCGGACCGGCGACTCGGTCATGTGGAAGGGGCCAAGGACCGTGCTCTCGGTCCCGCCCTCGGCCCCGTTGATGGTCTCCACCAGCATCGAGACACCGAGCACGTCGGACAGCAGGATGAACTCCTGACGGGTGTCGGTGCAGGTCTGACCGGTCGCCGTCAGGAAGTCGACGGCCTGCTCCCACTCCGCCATGGTCAGCTCGGTCTCGCGGACGAAGGCGTGCAGATGGCGGGTGAGCGCGGCGAGCAGTTCGCGCAGCCGGGGATCGGCGGTGCCGTCGAAGCTGTCGACCACGGACTCGGTGAATCCGCCGCTCATCGGGCGTGTCCGAGAATCCGCCGCACGGCCTCGGTCAGCAGGCGTTCGGCGTCCTCGGCGGAGCCGGCGGCCGTGGCGTGCCGGAAGCCGACGTACCCGTCCGGCCGTACGAGCAGCGCTCCCCCGTCGGCCACCTCGCTCAGCCGCGCCCAGTCGCCGTACGGGTCCTCGTACTGCTGGCCCGGCCCGATGACGGCGGTGGCGATCTCCAGCTCCTGGGCCCCGGCCGCCCGCAGCCAGTCGGCGCCGCCGATGCCCGTGATCAGGGTGAAGCGGCCCTGTCCGACGGTGTCGAGGGTGGAGAGGGTGCGGGTGCCGGAGGTGATCCAGGCGTGCGGGAGCTTGGCGCCCGGGCGGGAGGTGGGCTGGTGGTGGAGTTCGGGGTCGCGGTCGAAGCCGGGGTCCTCGGTGCCGTCCGGGACGACCGCCTCCGACGTGTACCGCTGGTTGAGGTCGACGCCGTGCGCGTTGAACTCGTACGTCTTGAACGCGATCGCCTCGCGCAGCCGCGCCCGCTGCTTCTCGGCCGCCTCGGTGTCCTCCTTGCGGGCAGCGATGTTGGCCCACAGCTGCTCGGGGGTCTGCGGGGAGAGCCCGTCCAGGGCCTCGAAGATCGGGGCGGTCTCGCCGATGGACTTGTTGGCGCGGGTGACGATCTGCTTGCCGACCGGGGCGCGTTCGGCGGTGTAGGTGTCGAGGAGCTTCGGGGAGGCGGTGCCGTCGAGGACGAGCTTGAGCTTCCAGGCCAGGTTGTAGGAGTCCTGGATGGAGGTGTTGGAGCCGAGGCCGTTGGACGGCGGGTGGCGGTGCGTGGCGTCGCCGGCGCAGAAGACGCGGCCGTTGGAGTAGGTCTCGGCGTACATCTCGTTGACGGTCCAGGCCGAGGACGACTTGATGGTCACCGGGATGTCGTCGTCGCCGACCAGCTGGCGGACGATCGACTCGGCGTACTCGGTCGTCAGGTCGGGGGCGCCGGCGGTGACGTCGTACCCCCACACGATGAGCCATTCGTTCCAGGGGCGGACGCAGCGCACCAGGCCCGCGCCGATGCCGCCGACGGTGGCGCCGGGGGCGAGCACCCAGTAGAGGGTGGACGGGCGGTGGGCGGTGTACTTGCTGAGGTCCGCGTCGAAGACGATGTTGATGCTGCCGGCCACCCCCATCTGGCCGCCCATCGGCAGCCCGGCGTCCTCGGCGACCTGGCTGCGGCCGCCGTCGGCGCCGATGAGGTACTTGGCGCGGATGGTGTACTCGTCGCCGCGCAGCCGGTCCTCGACCGTCACCGTCACGCCGTCGTCGTCCTGGACGAAGGACTTGTAGACGGTGGAGAAGCGCAGCTGGGTGCCGCGCGCGACGGCGGCGTCGACGAGCACCGGTTCCATGAGGTGCTGGGGCATGTCGCACATGCGGGTGGGGCTGGCGAGGTCGTGCGCGGCCTGGACGAGCGGGTCGTTGCCCCAGGAGCGGACCCTCCCCAGCTCCTCGCCGGCGAGGCTGGTGCAGAAGGTCGTGTTGCCCATCAGATGCTGGGGGGTCGCCTTCGAGACGACCTCGTCCTCGACACCGAGGTCGCGCAGCACCTCCATCGTGCGCTGGTTGGTGATGTGCGCCCTGGGGGTGTCGGCGAGGCTCGCGTAGCGCGTGACGACGATGTTGGGCACGCCGTAGGTGCTCAGGGCGAGCGCGGCGGCGCCGCCCGCGGGACCACTGCCGACGATGAGTACGTCGGTCACGACATCGGGCTCGACGGTGTGCACGGGGACGCTCCAGGGAATGAGAACAGGCACCAACTGTTCAAGATCATGAATGAAGGACCCGGAAGACGGGTGTCTCAATAAGAGACAGACAAGTAATTGTTGCATATTCAACCGTCCGTCGTAGGGTGAGGGGTGCCATGACCACCGCAGAGCGCCCCACGATCCGCCGTCCCGCCCTCGCCTCCGTGCGCAGAGCCCGCGAGCTCTTCCTGCGGGGCGGGCAGCTGCCGGACGGAGTGCCGGAGGAGATCGTCGCCGCCTGGAGGCGTGCCCGGTTCTTCGGCGTACGCCACGACGTACGGGTCCCGGCGCCCGCCCCCGTCGTACCGCCGCCCGTGTCCCCGTTGCTGTCGGCGGCCCGGCCCGTGCTGGAGCGCATCGCACCCACTCTCGACAGCGGGCGGACCACGCTCCTGCTCACCGACGAGCGGCTGCGGGTGCTGCGCGCCATCGGGTTCACCCCGGACCACTCGCCGCACGACCTCTCCGAGCAGGTGGTCGGCCACAACAGCGCGGCCCTCGCGCTGCACACCCGTCGCCGCGCCGAGGTGCACGGGCCCGAGCACTTCCTCGACCTGTGGCAGGACGTCTCGGCGGTGAGTGTGCCGGTGCGGGCGCCGGAGAGCGGACACCTGCTGGGCACCGTGACGGTGTCGTCCGGGCTGTGCGTCGAGTGCGGCCCGCACCCGGGGGCACCGCTCGCCGAGGCCGCGGCGAGCGCCGTCGAGGCGGAACTCCTCGCGCGGTCCCAGGCGGCGGAACGGGTGCTGCTGGACGCGTATCTGCGGGCCGCCGGGGAACAGGGACGCGCGGTCGTCGCCCTCGACGGCCGCAACCGGTTCGTCAGCGAGGCCGCGGGCCGATCGCTGTCGCCGGAAGGGCTGGAGTCGCTGGAGCGGCGGGTGGTCGCGCTGATGCGGGACGGGGCGGCGGCATGCGCACGGCCCGAGAAGGCGACCGGCCACGGTCCGTCCGACGGCATGGCGGGCGCGGGGTACGCGCATCCCCCTGCCGCCACCCTCACCCCGGTCCGCCACCAGGACTCGGTCATCGGTGCGGTCGCCGTACTGGAGCCGGCGGAGCACACGGCCACGGCACCGGCGGCGCCGGCCGTCATCGGGCCGGCGGGGCGCTCGGTGCCCTGGCGGCACGCGGTCGGCCGGGCGACGGAGCTGGCCGGGTCGTCCGAGCCGCTGCTGCTCGTCGGCGAGCGGGGCACCGGGAAGACCACACTCGCCCGGGAGCTGGTTCCCGACGCCCTGATCGCGGATGCGGCGGAGGGCGAACTCGGGCCCGAGGTCGAGGAGTTGCTGCGGGGCCGCCCTCTCCTCATCCGCCACGCCGAGCGTCTCGCCCCCTCCGACACCGCGACGCTCAACTCCCTCCTCGACACCCGTCCGGGCGTCCCCCTGCTGGCCACCTACACCCCCGGAACCCCGGCGAACCCCTGCCTCCAACGGCTCCTGGACACCTTGGCGGCACGCTCGGTCACCCTCCCCGCGCTGCGTGAACGACCGGAGGACATCAGGGAGTTGCTCACCTCCCTCGCCCCCGGCCCGGCCCCGGGGCAGCCTCCGCTCACCTGGACGCTGGACGCCCTGCGCGCGCTGGAGCAGCACCCTTGGCCCGGGAACCTCACCGAGCTCGCCCATCTGGTGCGGGCGCTGGCCGAGCAGCGGCGCATGACCGGCCCGGTCCGCCGCACCGAACTGCCCGACCCGGTACGCGAGGGCCCCGCGCCTCGCCCGCTCACCCGGATGGAACGCGCCGAGCGCACCGCCATACTGGAGGCGCTGCGCCTGCACGGCGGCAACAAGGCCAGCGCGGCGGCGGCACTCGGGATCGGCCGCGCAACGCTGTACCGGAAGCTGCGGGGTTATCGGGGCTGACGCGGCACCCGGCAGGTGGCGAACTCCCCGGCGGGCGCCACCGCACGGGTTTCAGTCAGGTTCGGGTGTCCGTGTGCCGGTCAGTACGCCGATCTTGTCGACGCGGTGTTCGGGGTTGCCGTTCTCGTCACGCCAGAAGTTCCCGGCGGCGTCGTCCTCAAGGGTCAGACACGTGGAGATCGTGATCATGGCCTGAGTGGGGCGCCTGCCGGGGAACCCCGGAACCGCCGCCCGCTGTTCGGCCAGGGAGCGCGCGGAGCGGAAGGAGGTCTTCCTGGTGCCGGTGATCTCGTACTCGTGGACCGCACCGCCCACGGTCACCAGGACCGAGTCCCCTTCGTCGAGGTCCGGGAGCCGGCGCAGCGGACCTCCGCTGGAGAGGCGGTGGGCCGTCACGAGGTAGTTGCCGACCTCGCCGGGACCCACGCCGCCGCGCTCGCCGTAGGGGTTGGCGGCGACGCCGCGGCTCTGGATCCTGGTGCCCGCCCTGTCGTCCGTCGTCCCCTCGTACGGGACGACGCGCAGCTCCTCGACACCGATCGCCGGGATGGTGAGCAGCGCCGGCCGAGGAGCCGGGGACGTCGAAGGCGACGGGGGCGCAGAGGGCTTCGATCCTTCCGTCGTCGGCGCGGACCCCGCAGGGCTCGTCGCCGACACGGTCGTACCCCGGCTCGTCGCGGTGTCGCCCCCTGCTCCCCCGCCGCCGGAGCAGCCGAGGAGCAGGGCGATACCGGTGCCGGCGAGGAGGACGGCGCGGAGGACGGCGCGGACTGGGGACATGGCACTCACCTCACCCCATCCTGCCGCCCTGGGACACCCCCGACCTACGGGTAGTTCACAAGGTTCGCCACATTGGTCGTGGAGTTGGACGGGCCGCCCCGGTCGTTGATGACGTGCCGGATGGTTCCGGTACCGCCGAGGGAGACGGTCACCATGTTCTGGAAGCGGACGCCCGCGGTGTTGGGCACCTCGAAGGCGTGCTCGGCGGTGACGCCCGGGTTGACGTTGAAGTAGCAGTAGCTGCCGAGTCCGTAGGCCTGGTGGCTGGTGACCGAGTTCGCGACCTTGTAGGCGGCGTAGCCCTGGGTGGAGCCGTTCATCCAGGCGGCCTGGTCCGGCGGGTCGTAGGGCATCTCGTTCTGGTAGAAGTACGTCCGGCCGCCGTTGCCGTTCCAGATGGTCTGGTGCTTCTGGTAGTGCTCGACGAACAGGCCGTACATGGTCACGTCGTCGCCGTTGACGATCAGACCGGTGTCGGCGGTGTTGGAGTTCCAGCCGATGCCGCTGCCGTGGTCGCCGCGCCAGATCCACATGTGGTCGCCGATGACGTCGTCGCTGTTGACGACGAGGCTGGTGGTCGCCTTGCCGACGGCGGCGCCGCCGACGCGGAAGTAGACGTCGTGGAGGGAGGTGGGGTTGGCCGAGTGGTCGGCGGCGGCGCCGGACGGGCCGACTTCCACGAGGGTCTGGGAGTTGGTCGTCCCCGCGTCGAAGAGGACGCCCGCGAGCTTCACTCCGTCGACGTCGGCGACCGTCATGGCCGTGATGCCGTTGTCGGGGATGAACGTGGCGAGGCCGAGCCCGAGCACGACGGTGTCGGGGCGGGTCACCCGCAGGGTCTGGTTCAGGTGGTAGACGCCCGGGGTGACCAGGAGGTTCTTGCCCTCGGCCAGCGCGGTGTTGATCTGCGCGGCGGTCGCGCCGGGCTTGACGACGTAGAACTGGTCGATGCCGAGCGAGGTGCCCGGGGCGTTGCCGTTCGCCCAGGTGGTGGCGGAGGAGTTGGTCCGCACGGACGGGACGAACACCCGGTAGGCGCCCGCGGAGTCGACGTACAGGAAGGGCTTCTCACGGACCGTCGGGGTCTGGTTCACCGTGGTGTAGGGCGGGTTGGGGAAGCTGTTGCCGGGGACTCCCTGGCTGCCGACGAAGACCATGTTCCAGTTGGAGCCGGTCCAGCTGCCGAGCTGGGAGTTGCGGGTCAGCCACTGCTGCTGGGATCCGGAGCGGACCTGGCCGTCGATCTTGCTGTCGGCCATGAAGCCGCCGCTGGACCAGCCGCCGTCGCTCAGTTCCAGGTTGCCGCGGACATGCATACGGCGGTAACCGGAGGCCTGCGAGACCGCCCAACGGTCCGTGCCGCCGGTGGGGTTGACCGAGAGGTTCTCGGCGCCGCGCCAGAAGTTCTGGGTGGCGTTCTGCGGCGGGAACCAGTCGGCCTCGACGTGCACGGCGCCATTGATGGTGACCGAGTCGGGTGACTGGCCGAGACCCAGGACCTGGGTGTAGAAGCCGACGTTGACGTCGTTGCTGTAGGTGCCGGGCTTGAACATGACCGCGTAGCGCTGGGAGCCGAACTGGTTGGTCTCCTGCTGCTGGAAGATCTGGTTCAGCCGGCTCTGGATGGTGGCCGAGGGCATCGACGGGTCGAAGACGACGACATTGGGGCCGAGGTCGACGTCCCCGGGCGCGGTGCTCACGGGGGCGACCTGGAAGCGCTGGGCGGCGGTGCCGTTGCAGGTGTACTGCACCAACTGGACGCTGTCGGCCGTCGAGGCGGAGGGGACGTCGAGGCACTTGCCGCTGTTGCGGTTGACGAAGTGGTAGGCGCCGCCGCCCTCGTCGACGGCCTGCCACTGCTGGTTGGCGCCGCCGCCGTACGTCCACAGGTGCACGGGCGCGTTGTCGGCCGTGGAGACGTCGCTGACATCCACGACCTGGGCCGCGTCGTTGCGGTTGTCGATCCGTACGTAGCCGTCGCCGGTCGGGGTGAACCTCCATTGCTGGGCGGTGGTGCTGTTGCAGGTGTACTGCTGTACGGCGGTGCCGTTGACGGTCGCGGCGGAGCGGGCGTCCAGGCACTTGCCGCTGCCGGAGTTCACCACCGTGGACCAGCCGGTGGGCAGGGCGGCGGCGGCCTCGGTGGGCTGCAGGACGGTCAGGGCCGAGGCGAGGGCCGCCACGGTCACGAACGCGGCGGATGGTCTTGCGAGCCGGAGCATGTCGTCTCCGCTTCTGATGGGGGGCGGCGGGGGCTTACTTCACTGCGTGATTTAAGAAGTGAGAGATGGACATGTCAAGGGTTTGGTACAGACCACGCTCGCGGCCTCCGAAAGTTTCGCCAAACTCTCCAACACTTTCGCTCGCACGGGCACCTGGCGCATAGTGAGGGGGCTGTTCAACGACGTCGGGCGAAGGGACGGTATGACACAGAAGAAGGCCCTGGTGGTCCGCGGCGGATGGGAGGGACACCGGCCCGTCGAGGCGACGGAGTTGTTCGTGCCCTTCCTCCGTGACAACGGATACACCGTCCGGATCGAGGAATCGACCGATGTCTACGCCGACACCGCCGAGTTGGCGGCCACCGACCTCGTCGTGCAGTGCGTCACGATGTCGGAGATCGACGGGAAAGAGCTGGCGGGACTGAGCGCGGCGGTCGAGGCCGGTACCGGGTTCACCGGCTGGCACGGCGGAATCGCCGACTCGTTCCGCGCCTCCTCCGACTATCTGCACCTGGTGGGCGGGCAGTTCGCGACCCATCCGGGCAAGGAGCCGTGCGAGCGGCAGGGCGACGAGGCGGACAACTTCCTGCCGCACACCGTGAACATCACGGAACTCGGCCGCGCGCACCCCGTCACCGCGGGCATCGAGGACTTCGAGCTGACGACGGAGCAGTACTGGGTCCTCCACGACGACCTGATCGACGTGCTGGCCACCACCACCCATCCGACCCGCCCATGGCACCCCTGGCACCGGCCGGTCACCGCGCCGGCCGTCTGGACCCGGCAGTGGGGCGCCGGGCGGATCGTCGTGACAACTCCGGGGCACAGCCTCGACGTTCTGCAGAACCCGAACGTCCGAACCGTCATCGAGAGGGGCATGCTGTGGGCGACGCGCACCGCATCGGCGTCGTAGGGCTCGGGGTCATCTCCCGCGCGTACCTGGACACGCTCGTCGGCCGCAGCGCCGTACGCGTCACCGCGGTCGCCGACCTCGACGCCACCCGGTCGGCGGCGGTCGCCGCGGAGTTCCCCGGCGTACGGGCGCTGACCGTCCAGGAGTTGCTGAGCAGCCCGGACGTGGACACCGTCCTGAACCTCACCGTCCCCGCGGCCCATGCCGAGATCGCCCTGGGCGCGATCGCCCACGGCAAGCACGTCTACGGCGAGAAGCCGCTGGCCGCCGAACTCACCGACGCCCACGCCGTGTTGGAGGCGGCCGCGAAGGCGGGCGTCGGGGTGGGGTGCGCTCCGGACACCGTCCTGGGCACCGGAATCCAGACGGCGCGGGCCGCGGTCGAGTCGGGGACCATCGGGCGCCCGCTGTTCGCCTCGGCGGTGATGGTCACCCCGGGACATGAACGCTGGCACCCCCACCCCGACTTCTACTACACCACCGGGGGCGGGCCGCTGCTGGACATGGGCCCGTATTATCTCGCCTCGCTCGTCCATCTGCTGGGGCCGGTGCGGGCCGTGACCGGGGCGTCGAGCCGGCTGCGCGGCGAGCGTGTCATCGGCAGCGGCCCGCGCGCGGGTGAGCGGATCCCGGTCGAGGTGGACAGTCATGTCTCCGGAGTCCTGGAACACACGGGCGGCGCCCTGACGACGATCACCACGAGCTTCGACGGCGTCACCACCACCGCGGCTCCCATCGAGGTGCACGGCGAGACGGGCACCCTCCGGCTGCCGGACCCCAACCAGTTCGACGGCGAGGTACAGCTCTTCGAGCTCGGCGGCACCGAGTGGCGCAGCCTCCCGCCGTCGGCGGGCTACGCCGACGGCTCGCGCGGCATCGGCCTGCTCGACTTCGTCGCCGCGGACGCACAGCGGGCACCCCGTGCGAACGGTGAACTCGCCCTCCATCTGCTGGAGACGATGACCGCCCTCCTGCGCTCCTCGGCCGAAGGGCGCCGCATCGAGCTGACGACATCGGCCGAGGTGCCCGCCCCCGTTCCGCTGACGGCCGCCGACGACTGGCGGCGCTGACCGGCCTCAGTCCACCGGCCAGGTGTGCGCGGCCGCGTTGAGATGCATGTAGTCCATGTACGTCGTGGTCATGCGCCGCAGCGCCTCCGTGCGGTCGCAGACCCCGGCCTTCTCCAGGTGGTGGACGGTCTCCGCCTGCCACAGGGCGCCGTTGCGCGCGGTGACGCACCGCTGGTCGATGATGCCGAGGAGCGGTTCCCGCCACTCCGCGTCCATGCCGGCCAGCTCCAGACCCCGGTGTGCCAGCGGCAGCAGCCGCCGCAACACCAGTTCCGTGACCGGGACTTCGCCCACGCCCGGCCAGTACAGCCGGGCGTCGATGCCGTCGCGGGCGGCCGCGTGGAGGTTCTCCTCGGCGACCGCGAAGGACATCCGGGTCCACACCGGCCGGTCCTCGTCGACCAGCGCGCGGGTCAGCCCGTAGTAGAAGGCGCCGTTGGCGATGGTGTCGGCCACCGTGGAACCGGCGGGCAGGACGCGGTTCTCGATGCGCAGATGGGGACCGCTGTCGGTGACGGCGTACACGGGGCGGTTCCAGCGGTAGATCGTGCCGTTGTGCAGGGTCAGTTCGCCCAGTTGAGGCACCCCGCCGCCGTCGAGCGCCTCCTGAGGATCCTCGTCGTCGCACAGCGGCAGCAGCGCCGGGTAGTAGCGCACGTTCTCCTCGAACAGGTCGAAGACACTGGTGATCCACCGCTCGCCGAACCACACCCGGGGCCGCACTCCCTGGGCCTTGATCTCCTCGGGCCGGGTGTCGGTGGCCTGCTCGAACAGGGGGATACGGGTCTCGCGCCACAGTTCCCTCCCGAAGAGGAAGGGCGAGTTGGCCGCCAGGGCGATCTGCACACCCGCGACGGCCTGGGCGGCGTTCCAGTAGTCCGCGAACTCCTTGGGCGCGACCTGGAGATGGAACTGGGTGCTGGTGCAGGCGGCCTCGGGGGTGATGGCGTCGGCGTACATCGCCAGGCGCTCCACGCCGTCCACCCTGATCCGCAGGTCCTCGCCCCGGGCCGCGAAGATCTGTTCGTTCAGCAGCCGATAGCGGGGATCGCCGGACAGGGCGTGCTCGCCCACGTCCGCCTCCCCGAGCGTCGGCAGGATGCCGACCATGATCAGATGTGCGCCCACGGCCGCGGCGCGGTCCTCGGCGTGGTTGAGCGCGTCCCGGATCTCCTGCTCCCAGGCGCCGGGGCCGCCGGTGGTCAGCTCGCGGGGCGGAATGTTGATCTCCAGGTTGAAGCGGCCCAGCTCGGTCGACCAGGCCGGGTCGGCGATGGCCTGGAGCACCTCGGTGTTCCGCATCGCCGGGAGCCCGTCCTCGTCCACCAGGTTGAGCTCGATCTCCAGCCCGACCTGGGGGCGCTCGCTCTCGAAGCCCGACTCGCGCAGCATCTGCGCCAGGACGTCGAGGCAGGTGTGCATCTTGTCCCGGTACCTGCGGCGGTCCTCCCGGGTGAACACCAGGGCCGGTACGTCACGTCCCATCGTGCCCTCCGCGTCCCCTAGGCGGATGTCTCGGTTCCAGCCTCCCACCGCGGGCTCGCCCTGGACAGTCGGGGTGCCGTTGTCGGTACCCCGGGCTACCCTCCGCACAACCAGGGTTCTGCCCCGTTCAGGGAGGTTTTCATGGGCTCTCGACTCAACCCGTACATCAGCTTCGACGGCAACGCGAAGCAGGCGATGGAGTTCTACAAGGAGGTCTTCGGCGGCACCCTCGTGCTCAACACGTACGGCAACTTCGGAGACCCGGAGGCCCCCGGGTCGGACAAGATCATGCACGGCATGCTGGAGACGCCCGGCGGCTTCACCCTCATGGGCGCCGACAACCCTCCGGGCATGGAGCACACCCCCGGCAACAACTTCTCCGTGAGCCTGAGCGGTGACGACGACGCCGCGCTGCGCGGCTACTGGGAGAAGCTCTCTGCCGGCGGCTCGGTGTCCGTGCCGCTGGAGAAGCAGATGTGGGGCGATGTGTTCGGCATGTGCACGGACCGGTTCGGCATCCCGTGGATGGTGAACATCACCGAGTAGTTGTTGAAAAGGCTGGTACCGACGCAGGTGTGTTCCCGGTGGGCGGCGGTCTCCCGGCAGCGGCCGGTCAGCAGCTCGGCACTCAGTGTGACCACCCCGGTCGCCGCCACACCCATCCGAGCACCGTCACCGAGCAGACCGCCGCGACCGCGCACCAGGTGGAGACGAACTCCGTGCGCCACAGCACGAAGCACACGAGCGCACCCACCCCGGCCAGGACGCCGAAGACACACAGCCGGCGGTCCCCGGACAGCAGCAGCGCGCCGACCGTGGCCAGGAGGTAGCCCGCGACGAGGAGTTGTCCGTGCGTAAGGCCGAGGGCGTAGCCGACGGTGTGCCCGCGGATCTCGGCCCGCACGGTCCGGGTGGCGAGGGCGTACGAGAGGGCCGCGGCGGTCGCGACACCGGCGGCCAGGGGAATCGTCAGCCGGGCGCGGGCCCGCCGTGGCGCCGCGCACAGCACGGCCACCGGCACCCACAACGCCAGCAGGGGCAGCGCGATGACCGCCCAGGCCAGGGTGGCGGGACCGGTCCCGCCGCCGAGCTGCCAGACCCGGGCCTCGATCAGCTGATGGGCGCCGAGCAGCAACGGCAGGGCGGCGAGCGGCAGATCACCGGCCCGGCGCACCCGTGCCACGCAGGCCGTACCGATGCAGACGATGCCCGTTCCCGCGACCAGATCGGCCGTCGCACTCCAGCACATGGGTCCACCCTGCCCGACCGCTCGCCCAAAACGTTTCAGACGCGGCCAAGGTACACTTGCGTCGCCCATGAGGGACCACGTCGTGCCTGGTCGCACGGCGGTCACAGCGAGGGGGGTGGACGCCATTCCGGTTCGCCCCGCCCGTATCCAGGACGTCGCGGCCGCGGCGGGCGTCTCCGTGTCCACGGTGTCGAACGTCCTGAACCGCCCCGAGCGGGTCAACGCCCGTACCGCACAGCGGGTCCGTGACGCCGTCGCGGCCCTCGACTACGTCCCCCATCCAGGAGCCGCGGGCCTGCGCACCGGCCACTCCTCCTCGATCGGCCTGGTCCTGCCCGACGTCGCCAACACCTTCTACTCGCGCATCGCGCGCGGCGCCGCGGACGCCGCGTACGAGCACGGCTACTCCCTCGTGCTCTGCGACAGCGGTGACGCCCCGGAGCGGGAGCAGGGCTACTTCACGATGCTCGTCGAGCAGCGGGCCGTCGGTGCCGTCGTGGTTCCGCTCAGCGCCGACCCCACCCGTCTCACCCGGCTCCGCGAGCGCGGCATCCCGCTGGTCCTGGCCGACCGTGCGATGTCCGCCGAGGACGGCTGCTCCGTCTCCGTCGACGATGTCGCAGGCGGCCGGATCGCCGTGCAGCATCTGCTGGAGTGCGGGGCGAGCGACATCCTCGTCGTCAACGGGGAGCGCGGGATAAGACAGTGCGCCGACCGCCACCAGGGCGCCCGGCAGGCGGTACGCAGCCGGCGCGGGGCGCGGCTGGCGCAGGTCGTCGCCGAGGAGATGACGGTGGCGTACGGCATGGAGATCGCCCGCGATCTGGACGAGCTGCCGGACGGGGTGTTCTGCACCAACGACTTCCTCGCCGCGGGCCTGTGCCGCGGTCTGGCCGAGCGGGGCGTGAAGGTTCCCGAGGATGTGCAGGTGGTCGGCTACGGCGACCTCGACATCGCCAGCTTCGTCGGGACGACCCTGACGACGGTACGGCAGCCGGTCGAGGATCTCGGCCGGGCCGCGGTGGGGATGCTGCTCGACGAGGTCGAGGCCCGCGCGGAACACGCCCACGAGACAAGGGTGTTCGCACCGGGACTGGTCCTGCGGGACTCGACCCGGCCGCCGTCCGCCCTATGAGCCGCGCCTGCTGAGCGTCACCGGCCCCCACAGACCCGACGGGAGCTGGTAGGGGAAGGCCCATGCGGTCGGCGTGGCCTCGGCCAGGTACGGGGCCAGCGTGTTGTGGACGGTCACCTCGACGCGGACGGTACGACCGGCCGTCCCGCGCAGCTCGAAGCGGTACGGGGCGCAGAACGCCTCCCCGACGGGCTCCCCGTCGACGGTCACCGCGACGCTGCCGCGCACCCGCCCCAGATCCAGCACCGGGTCCGGCCCGTCCGGCACCTCCACGTCCCGCGCATAGGTCACCCCGCCGCTCCAGCTCCCCAGCCCCAGCGCCCCCCAGTCCCCCAGTGGCAGCGGCGCCGGCCCGGTGCGCACCCGCACCGGCCCGCTCCAGGCGGACCCGCCGCGCAGCACTGCCGTGGGTGCGGTGGTCACCTCGAACTCCGTTGCCTGCGCCAGCGGCTGATCCAGCGTCAGGACGGGCCCGTTCAGCGTCCGTTCGGGTCCCTGGCCCCACCGCACCCGCGCGGGAAGCTCCAGCGGCAGGTCCAGGGCCGTGGTGCCCGGCGGCGCGGTGAACCGGAACCGCTGCGCCACCTCATGGACGTCGTCGGTCGACCGCAACGGCAGTACGGCGTCCCCGAGCACCGCAGCGCCGGCGAGCCACTCGGCGTCCGGCAGCGGATGCGGTCGTACGGCTGCGTGGCAGTGCTGCAACTCCCCCCAGCGGCCCACGTGTTCGACCGTGCGCCCCTGCCGATCGCCGGTCCGCGCTTCCCAACCCGCGCCGCTGACCAGCGCGGTGGGCTCCCCGTCCGCCACGAGGTCGACGAAGACGGCTCCCCCGTCCGCCACCACGTCGAGGACGTGCTCTCCGCCGTCCAAGGTCAGTTCATGGCGGAAGAACATGGGCACCGCGCCCCAGTCGGACTCGTAGTACTCCGTCTTTTCCTGCCGTGCCACCACGGTTCCGTCGAGCAGTACCGTGACCCCGGCCGCGGCCCCCACCACGAGCACCGCCTCCGTACGGTCGCGCGCGATCCGCAGCCGCCCCCGGTAGGTGACGCCGCCGTCCGCTCGTACGTCCTCCGGCAGTGCCATGAACTGCGGGCGCGCCGCGAACCCGTCCGGCCGGGACAGACAGAAGCAGCTGCCCAGCGGGGTGCCGCCGGCGCCCGAGATGAGCCTCGGCCGGTCCTCCGCGTCCGCCAGTTCGTACTCGAGCACGTTGCGCGGCCGTTCCACCCGCACCCGTGCCGACGCCAGGTAGCCGCGTCCGATGTCCAGCCGCTCGCCGTTCCACCAGACCCGCTTGGCCGCCGCCGCGCCGATGTGCAGGTCGGCCGGACCGCGGTGGCCGGTCTCGACGATCGCCCGGACCCGGGCGACGGTGCCGCTGAGAGGCACCGGGACGCGTACGAACTCCTCGGGCACCAGGCCCTTGTTGCCCAGCAGGCCTTCCGGGTCCGGCAGGCCGCGGCTCGACGAGTACACCGATACGTCCCAGTCCGCGGGCGCCAGCGGCGACTGCCCCGCCAGGACCCGTTCGACGGAGGCGCGGTCCAGGGGTGCGGGTGCCTGTGCGGAGGGGACGGGCGGCAGGACACGCACCCGGTTGCCGTAGGTCGCCCGGGTCTCCTCCCAGGTGTCCCGGGCGGACTCGCTCCACCGCATGGTCCAGATCTGCGGCTCGGCCACGGACGCCCCGGCGGGCAGCGCCAGGTCGCCCCAGGTGTTGTCCATGGTGGGGACCAGCCGTCCCTCCCAGCCGGTCGAGAGGTCGAGCGTGACGGCCGGTTGCGTCGGCGGCGGTGCGGCCGTCGGTGCTTTTGGGCTGCCTTCACGCCATACGACGAGGGCGGCGGGGGCGCCGTCGAGCGGTACCTCGATGGTGGACAGACCGTCGGCGACGGTGACGCGCCCGGGGTGCCGGGCGCCGGTGGCCGGGTTCCAGATCTCGGCCTCGGCGACGTCGGCCCGGACGACCACCTTCGACATGCGGGCATAGCGTGCGGGGTCGATCTCGTGGTGGCCGCGCGGCGGCTGGGCGCGGGCGTCGGGGAAGGCGCCCGTCACCAGGGCGACCGCCGTGTCGTCCTTCCTGCGGACGAGCAGGGGCAGGTCGCCGGTCGCGTATCCGGTGGTCACCGTCGCGGCTCCGGTCTCGGCGTCCGGCACCCGTTCCAGCCGGGGGTGGGCGACGAGCGCGGCGACCACGGAGTCGTCCCCTGCCGTGCCGGCCGCGGTGGCGGGCGGGCGGCCCACGACCACCACCCGGCCCCCGGTGTCGAGGAGTTCGGTCAGCCGGCGGGCCGTCTCCTCCTCCAGGACGCTCGTCGAGGGCAGCAGCACCGTGGTGTAGGCGAGGTCCCTGATCCGCAGGGCGCCGTCGGCCGCCTTCGCGCCCTGGACCGAGGTGTCGTCGATGACGTCGAAGGAGACGCGGTGGCGGTCGAGGGTGCCGACGCGGGGCCGGAGCCAGTTGTTCGTGCCGCACAGGTCGAGGTAGTGGTGCTGGGTCTCGTCGACCTCGGCGTGGTCGGCGCCGAGGCGGCCGTCCCCGAAGTGCTTGACCGGGAGATCCGGCGGGATGTGGGCCTGCATGGTGGTGGTGGGGTGCAGGACCGCCACGTCGGCGCTGTAGGTGCCCCAGGACATGATCGAGCAGATCCGGGCGACCGCCCGGGAGAACGCCGGGTACTGCGACCAGTAGGGCTGGCGCCAGTCGGTGGAGGGCGGCGCCCATTCGAACCAGCCGCCCGCGGTGCCGAAGTAGCTGGCGTGCGGGTTGTAGAGGTTGGCGCCGCTGCGCAGGAAGGGCAGCAGCCAGTCGTAGGTGTCCTCCAGGGTGCCGCCCCAGCCGGAGGAGTGGAACGCCTCGATCCAGACGCGCTCGTGGCCGTGGAGGTGGGCCATGGAGGAGTGGACCTTGGAGTCGCCGTGATGGTCGCTGCCCGCGGCGCTGAGCCGGCGGTGCGTGCGGAAGTAGTCCGTGTAGATCTGCGTCGACTGGGCCGGGTATCCGGAGCGGGCGGGGTGGGCCTGGTCGCAGCCCAGGAGCATGCCGCGTTCCTCGTGCCAGGCGGCGAGCGGCTTGAACAGGGACTCTTCGGCGAGCTCGGCGCGGACCGCGTAGTAGTCGGCGCGGACCTTGCGCGCTCCGGTTCCGAAGACCGTGGGGAGGTGGTCGAGCAGGTCGTAGCCGCGCCGGGCCCAAAACTCCTCGGCGAAGCGGGGGCTCCAGGAGTTGGTGGCGGGCAGTTCGTCCTGGAAGCTGCCCGCGATGACGTTGCCCAGGTACTCGGGTACGCGGCGGTCGAACTCGTGGTGGACGCGGTCCAGGAGCAGCCCGACGGCCCGCGGGTCCAGATAGTCGAAGGCGGTGGGTACGGCGAGGACCAGCTCCACCTCGGTCCCGTCGGCGGCGGTGCCGAGCTCGACGCGGGTGCCTGCCGGGTCGTACGCGCCCAGCAGTGTCTCCATGCCCTGCGGCGCCACCGCGCCGCCGGAGACCACGGCCCGGAGGCGGCGCAGCGCCCGCCCCGCCGCCTCCGGATGCCGTCGGGTGATGCTCCCCTGGATGTTGGCGCCCGAGAACCCGATCTGGTCGTAGAACCACAGGCGCATCCCCAGGTCACCGGCGATCTCGCAGGCGTCGGTGAAACGTGCCCACCACTCCTCGCCGAACCAGGCCGGGTCGTCGGCGGGGGCGCCGAAACTCGGGCCCGCCGGGGCCAGGTTGATGACCACGAGGTTGTGGACGCCGCCCTCGGCGAACCGGCGCATCTGCCAGGCGAGACGGTCCCGGGTGACCTTCGCGCCCGACCACCACCACAGCGGCGTGGGACCGAAGTCGCGGGGTGGCTCCTCGAACAGCTGCCGGAGGGGGGTGGAGATCACGGATGCGCTCCTTCCCGAAAAACGTTCCACATCGATTCCACCGTAGGTGACCTGGAACAGCCCTACCAGAGGGATGACCTGACGGAGTGCCACCCGGGAATACCTGCACAGGGGCTTGTTGGAACGTTTTTTGGCTCCTATATTCACCGCATCCCGGCCCTCCGAGCCGCTACGTCCCCCTCCGCTCGGCCATTCCCCAGACGACGGAGTCTCATCATGGCCCGATCTGCGTCTTCCCCGGACGTTCCCGGACAGCCCATTCCGAAGCATGTGTGGAAGGTCGCGGCCCTGTCGGGCATGGCCTCCTACCTCGACGCCGCGCTCATCGTGAGCATCGCCGTCAACCTGGCGATCTACCGCGAGAGTTACGACATGGGCGTGTGGATGGCGGGTGCGATCAGCGCGATCGTCACCGGCTGCATCGCCGTCGGCTCGCTCGTCGGCGGACGGCTCGCCGACATGTTCGGGCGCCGCCGTGTCTACAACTGGGACATCTTCTGCTTCACGATCGGCGCGGTCGTCATCACGCTCGCACCGAACGACATCGTGCTGTTCACCGGTGTGCTGGTGGCGGGCCTCGCGGCCGGTGCCGACCTGCCGACGTCCCTGGCCGTGGTCTCGGACGCGGCGCCCCCCGAAGGCCGGGCGCGTGTGGTGTCCTTCACCCAGGTGATGTGGACGGCCGGCATCGTCGTCGTCATCTTCATGAGCTACCTGCTGTCGGACACGGGCATGACCGGGGCGCGGATCATCACCGGCCATCTGGCCGTCGCCGCGTTCCTCACCTGGCAGTTGCGCTCGCGTCTGAGGCTGGCGGACGGGCCGTCGGACGCCGACCTGGCCCAGGAGGCGGCCGCGTTGGAGGCGCCGCGCGGGATCGACCTCAAGACCCTGCTGAACCGGGCCGCGCTGCTGCCGATGGCCGCGACCTTCGCGTACTACGTCACCTGGGGCATCGGGGCCAACACCTTCGGCCAGTTCGGCACCTATCTGCTGGTCACCGTCAGCGGTGCCTCGCAGAGCCTGGCCACCGGGATCAACCTCGCCTTCCTCCCGGTCGCGCTGGTGCTGACCTTCGTGTTCGTGCGGATCGCCGACACTCCCCTGCGGGACCGGCTGTTCTACGTGTTCACGGTCATCCAGATCGCCGCCTTCTGCATCGCCTCCCTCACCGCCGGCGCCCTGGTCGGGATGCTGATCTTCTTCGTGCTGTACCAGATCTCCTATCCCTTCGCCGGGGAGGCCAACTACAAGGTGTGGTCGCAGCTCACGCTGCCCCCGGACACCCGCGGCACCACCCAGGGCCTCACCTACGCCCTGGCGCGCGGGGTCTTCGCGGGCGTCGCGTTCGTCACGCCCGCGCTGATGGAGCACAGCGCCTCGCTGCTGCTGTGGTCGATCACCCTGTGCATGGCGTTGTCGGCGGTGGCGGGCGTGTACATCATCCGTGTCCTCATCCGGCGGACGCCGGCGGCCGCCACCGCCCCGGCAGATCTGGGTGCGGCCCGGGCCTGAACCCGAACCGGACCTCGGAAGGAACCACCGACCATGGCAACGACCGACACCCCGACCGTGACCGCGGACCGCGCCGCCGCCCTGCGCGATCTGCTGCCCCCGGTGACCCGCCGGCGCACACGCGTCGGACTGGTCTCCGGCGGGCTCGGCGCCTACTGGCCCCAATTCCCCGGCCTGCTGCCGAAGCTGAAGGAGTCGGCCGCGTATGTCGCCGGGCGCTTCCAGGAGATGGACGCGGAGGTGACGGACGTCGGCTTCATCTCCGACGCTCAGGAGGGGGCGGCCGCCGCCGAGCAACTGCGGCGGGCGGACTGCGACTTGATCGTGCTGTTCCTGACGACGTATCTGACCTCGTCGATGGTGCTGCCGATCGCCAGGCGTTCGCAGACCCCGGTGCTGGTCGTGGACCTTCAGCCGTCGGAGCGGATGGACCATGCCGGCTTCGACACGGGCGACTGGCTGGCGTACTGCTCCCAGTGCTCGGTGCCGGAGGTCGGCAATGTCTTCCGGCGGGCCGGGATTCCCTTCCGTTCGGTGTCGGGCTGGCTGCGGCAGGAGTCGGCGTGGCGGCGCATCGAGCAGTGGATCCGGGCCGCCCATGTCCGGGCCGCGCTGCGGCACGCGCGGCACGGACTGATGGGGCATCTGTATCCGGGGATGCTGGATGTGTCGACGGATCTGACGCTGCTTGCGGCGACGTTCGGTTCGCATGTCGAGGTGCTGGAGCTCGACGATCTGCGGCACCGGGTGGAGCAGGTGACCGAGGCGGAGACCCGTCAGCGCATGGCGCTCGCCCGCAAGGCCTTCACCCTCGACCACAGCGTGGTGGACGAGGACTTCGCGTGGGGCGCCACGGTGTCGGTCGCGCTGGACCGGCTCGTCGAGGACTTCGGGCTCGACAGCCTCGCGTACTACCACCGCGGCCTCGACGGCGAGTTGCACGAGCGGCTCGGCGCGGGCATGATCCTGGGCGCCTCCCTGCTCACCGCCCGGGGCGTGCCCGCGGCCGGCGAGTACGAACTGCGCACGTCCGTCGCGCAGTTGGCCACCCAGAGCATCGGTGCCGGGGGTTCCTTCACCGAGATCCAGGCCCTCAACTTCGAGGACGGGGTGGTGGAGATGGGCCACGACGGTCCCGCCCACCTGGCCGTCAGCGCCCGGGACCCGCTGCTGCGCGGGCTCGGGGTCTACCACGGCAAGCGCGGCTGGGGCGTGAGTGTGGAGTTCGACGTCCAGCACGGGCCGGTCACCCTTCTCGGCCTCGGGCAGGACGCCGACGGCGGTCTGTCCTTCATCACCTCCGAGGGCACCGTCGTGCCCGGTCCGCTGCTGGAGATCGGCAACACCACCAGCCGGGTCGACTTCGGCCGCGACCCCGGCGAGTGGGTCGACGCGTGGAGTGCCACGGGAGTGGGCCACCACTGGTCCCTCGCGGTCGGCCATCACGGCGCCGACTTCCGTGCCGCGGCGAGCCTGCTCGGTATCGATCACCGGGAGGTGTGAGGGGGCCGCCGGGGTGATTGACGCCCGGCACCGGTGTGGGTGACGATCCGGGCGGGGCGTCCCCGAAAGGCCCGTGGCGAGCGCCTCGGGCCGCAACGAGAACTGGGTCACAGTGGCGGGGAGGGCAAGGTCACAGCGCTTGCTCTGCTCCCGCTCAAGGTCACTGCCCTAGCATCCCGAGCATGACGGTCCTGCCTGACGACGGGCTTGAGCTGGCCGGTGAGTTCTCTGACGTGTCCCACGAGCAGTGGCAGCGCCTGGTGGCGGGTGTGCTGCGCAAGTCGGGCAAGGACGTCGAGGGCCCCGAGGCCGAGGAAGCCCTGTCCACCGCGCTCGAGGACGGGTTGCGCACCCGGCCCCTGTACACCGCGCACGACGCCGCGCCGGAATCGGGCTTTCCCGGTTTCGCCCCGTTCGTCCGCGCCGGCCGCGCCGAGGGGAACACCGTCGGCGGCTGGGACGTACGGCAGCGGCACACCACGGCCGACGGCCCCGCGGTGCTCACGGACCTGGAGAACGGCGTCACCTCCCTGTGGCTGGCCGTCGGCGGGGCGGGCATCCCCGTCTCCGCGCTCCCGGGTGTCCTCGACGGCGTCTATCTCGACCTGGCGCCGGTCGTCCTCGACGCCGGGAGCGACACCGAGGCCGCCGCACAGGCGCTGCTGCGGCTGTACGAGGAGCGCGGTGTCGCCAAGGACGCGGCGCGCGGCAACCTGGGCGCCGACCCGCTCGGTCACGAGGCCCGGACCGGGCAGTCGTACGACTTCGCTCCCGTGGCCGGTCTCGCCCGGCAGGTCGCCGAGGAGTACCCCGGACTGCGCACGTTCACCGTGGACGCGCTGCCGTACCACGAGGCCGGTGGCTCGGCCGCACAGGAGCTGGGCACCTCGCTCGCGACCGGTGTCGCCTGTCTGCGGGCGCTGACCGAGGCAGGGCTGAGCGTCGAGCAGGCCTGCGGGCAGCTGGAGTTCCGGTACGCGGCGACGGCCGACCAGTTCCTGACCATCGCCAAGCTGCGGGCCGCGCGCCGGCTGTGGGCGCGGGTGGCCGAGGTCTGCGGGGCACCGCGGGCGGGCGCTCAGCTGCAGCACGCCGTGACCTCGCCGGTGATGATGACGCGCCGCGACCCGTGGGTGAACATGCTGCGCGCGACGATCGCCACGCTCGCGGCGGGCGCGGGCGGGGCGGACTCCGTCACCGTGCTCCCCTTCGACGACGCGCTCGGGCTGCCGGACGCGTTCGCGCGCCGCATCGCCCGCAACACCTCGACGATCCTCATCGAGGAGTCCCACCTGGCCCGGGTCATCGACCCGGCGGGCGGCTCCTGGTACGTGGAGCGGCTCACCGACGAACTCGCCCACGCGGGCTGGGAGTTCTTCCGCACCATCGAGCGGGACGGCGGCCAGGCGGCCGTACTGCGCTCGGGCCGGCTGCGCACCGACCTGGCGACCACCTGGGCGGAGCGCTCCAAGAAGCTCGCCAAGCGCCGCGAACCCATCACCGGCATCAGCGAGTTCCCGCATCTGGCCGAGAAGCCGGTGGTCCGCGAGCCCGCGCCCGCGCCGCTGACCGGCGGCCTGCCGCGGGTGCGCCGCGACGAGGCCTTCGAGGAACTGCGCGCCCGCTCCGACGCCCACCTGGCCGCCACCGGCAGCCGACCCCGCGTCCACCTCGCCGCGCTCGGCCCGGCCGCCGCCCACACCGCCCGCCTCACCTTCGCCTCCAACCTCTTCCAGGCCGGCGGCATCGAGCCGGTCACCGAGGGCTCCTTCGAGGACAGCGGGACCACCGAGGCCTGTCTGTGCTCCAGCGACGCCCTCTACGAGGAGCAGGCGGCGACCGCGGCCGCCGAGCTGAAGGCGGCCGGTGCCACGCACGTGTTCCTCGCCGGGCGTCCCGGGGAGTACGCCGGGGTCGACGCGTTCGTCTTCGCGGGCTGCGACGCCGTGGCCGTGCTCTCCGCCACCCTCGACCGCATGGGAGTGTCCCGATGACCACCCCCGCCATCCCCGACTTCTCCGGGATCGACCTGGGGACCCCCGCACCCGACGGCGGCGCCGACGAGTGGCAGGCGGCCCTCAAGAAGGCGGCCGCCGGCGACGACCTGCTCTGGGAGACCCCGGAGGGCATCGCGGTCAAGCCGCTGTACACCGGGCAGGACCTGGAGGGACTGGACTTCCTGACGACCTACCCGGGTGCGGCCCCGTATCTGCGCGGCCCGTACCCGACGATGTACGTCAACCAGCCCTGGACGATCCGCCAGTACGCGGGCTTCTCCACCGCCGAGGAGTCCAACGCCTTCTACCGCCGCAACCTCGCGGCCGGCCAGAAGGGTCTGTCGATCGCCTTCGACCTGCCCACGCACCGGGGGTACGACAGCGATCACCCGCGGGTGACGGGTGACGTCGGCATGGCGGGCGTGGCCATCGACTCCATCTACGACATGCGGCAGCTGTTCGACGGCATCCCGCTGGACAAGATGACCGTGTCGATGACGATGAACGGCGCCGTGCTGCCGGTGCTCGCGCTCTACATCGTGGCGGCGGAGGAACAGGGCGTACCGCCCGAGAAGCTGGCCGGGACCATCCAGAACGACATCCTCAAGGAGTTCATGGTCCGCAACACCTACATCTATCCGCCGAGCCCGTCGATGCGGATCATCTCCGACATCTTCGCGTACACCTCGCAGCGGATGCCCCGCTACAACTCCATCTCCATCTCCGGCTACCACATCCAGGAGGCGGGCGCCACGGCCGACCTGGAGCTGGCGTACACCCTCGCCGACGGTGTGGAGTACATCCGCGCGGGACGCGAAGCGGGCCTGGACGTCGACGCGTTCGCGCCCCGGCTGTCGTTCTTCTGGGCGATCGGCATGAACTTCTTCATGGAGGTCGCCAAGCTGCGGGCCGCGCGCCTGCTGTGGGCGAAGCTGGTCAAGCAGTTCGACCCGCAGAACGCCAAGTCCCTCTCCCTGCGCACCCATTCGCAGACCTCGGGCTGGTCGCTGACCGCGCAGGACGTGTTCAACAACGTCACGCGCACCTGCGTCGAGGCGATGGCGGCGACCCAGGGACACACCCAGTCGCTGCACACCAACGCGCTCGACGAGGCGCTCGCGCTGCCGACCGACTTCTCGGCGCGCATCGCCCGCAACACCCAGCTCCTCATCCAGCAGGAGTCCGGCACGACCCGGGTCATCGACCCGTGGGGCGGCAGCGCGTACGTCGAGAAGCTGACGTACGACCTGGCGCGCAAGGCCTGGCAGCACATCCAGGAGGTCGAGCAGGCCGGCGGCATGGCCAAGGCCATCGACGCGGGCATCCCGAAGCTCCGTATCGAGGAGGCCGCGGCCCGTACGCAGGCCCGTATCGACTCCGGGCGCCAGCCGGTGATCGGCGTCAACAAGTACCGGGTGGAGAACGACGAGGCGATCGACGTCCTCAAGGTCGACAACTCCTCGGTGCGCGCCCAGCAGATCGAGAAGCTGCGGCGGCTGCGCGAGGAGCGGGACGAGACCGCCTGCCGGGACGCGCTGGACGCGCTGACCCGGGCCGCCGACGGCGACGGCAACCTGCTGGAGCTGGCGGTGCACGCCGCCCGCGCGAAGGCGACCGTGGGCGAGATCTCCGACGCCCTGGAGAAGGTCTACGGGCGGCACGCGAGCCAGATCCGTACGATCTCCGGCGTGTACCGCAACGAAGCAGGGGAGTCGCCGTCCGTGGACCGCACCCGCACCCTGGTGGACGCCTTCGAGGAGGCCGAGGGGCGCCGTCCGCGCATCCTGGTCGCCAAGATGGGCCAGGACGGCCACGACCGCGGCCAGAAGGTGATCGCGACCGCCTTCGCCGACCTGGGCTTCGACGTCGACGTCGGCCCCCTGTTCCAGACGCCGGGCGAGGTGGCCCGGCAGGCCGTCGAGGCCGACGTGCACATCGTCGGGGTCTCCTCGCTGGCCGCCGGTCACCTCACCCTCGTGCCGGCGCTCAGGGAGCAGCTGGCCGAGGAGGGGCGCGAGGACATCATGATCGTGGTCGGCGGGGTGATCCCGCCGCAGGACGTGCCCACGCTCCTCGAGATGGGCGCCGCGGCCGTGTTCCCGCCCGGGACGGTGATTCCGGACGCGGCGTACGACCTGGTCAAGCGGCTGTCGGACGATCTCGGGCACGACCTGTGATCGATGTCGACACCTATGTGAAGGGTGTGCTCGACGGGAAGCGCGCGCTGATCGCCCGCGCCATCACGCTCGTCGAGTCCACCCGGCCACAGCACCGGGTGCTGGCACAGGAGTTGCTCACCGAGCTGCTGCCGCACAGCGGCCGGGCGCGGCGGATCGGTGTCAGCGGGGTGCCGGGGGTCGGCAAGTCGACGTTCATCGACGCGTTCGGCACCATGCTGACCTCGCTGGGGCACCGGGTCGCGGTCCTCGCCGTCGACCCGTCCTCGACCCGCACGGGCGGCTCGATCCTGGGCGACAAGACGCGTATGGAGCGCCTGGCCGTCGACCCGGCCGCCTTCGTCCGCCCCTCCCCCAGCGCGGGCACGCTGGGCGGGGTCGCCAAGGCGACGCGCGAGTCGATGGTGGTGATGGAGGCGGCCGGCTACGACGTGATCCTGGTCGAGACGGTCGGTGTCGGGCAGTCCGAGACGGCCGTGGCGAACATGGTCGACTCCTTCCTGCTGCTCTCCCTCGCCCGCACCGGCGACCAGCTCCAGGGCATCAAGAAGGGCGTCCTGGAACTGGCCGACGTGATCGCCGTCAACAAGGCCGACGGCCCGCACCAGCGTGACGCCCAGGCGGCGGCGCGGGAGCTGTCGGGCGCGCTGCGTCTGATGCACGGCAAGGACGCGGCCTGGACCCCGCCGGTGCTCAGCTGCAGCGCCCGTGAGTCGACCGGCCTGGACACCGTCTGGGAGCGCCTGGAGCAGCACCGCACCCTGCTGGACTCCACGGGCCGGCTCACCGCCAAGCGCCGCGACCAGCAGGTCGACTGGACCTGGAGCATGGTCCGCGACGAACTCCTCGGCCGACTGCACGCCGACCCGGCGGTACGGGCTGTCGCGCCCGCTCTCGAACAGCAGGTGAGGGAGGGCCGGCTGACGGCCACGCTGGCCGCCGAGCGCATCCTGGGCGCGTTCGGCGAGGGTTCTGCCTGATCAGCGGCGCCACCGCGGCACCACCCGGCAGCTCTCCGGCTTCACTCCCGGCACGGAGCCGCCCACGTCAAGTATTGGCAATGGTTTTCACATAGAACGGGCTCGAACGCACTTCTGACATTCGTTTTCATCTAGCGTGGCGTGCGTCCCCTTGTTCCACCCCTCCGTGGAGGATCCATGCCCACGCCCCCGTCCCGGCGCCTCGCCGTCCTGCTCACCGGCGCCTCGCTGGTCGTCCTGGCGGGCTGCGGCTCGTCGGACTCCGACAGCGACGGGAGCGCCGCACCGAGCCCGGCGGCCGCGTCCGCGATACCCGTCGTGGCCTCGACGAACGTCTACGGCGACATCGTCGGCCAGATCGGCGGCTCGAAGGTCGACGTCACCTCGGTCATCAGCGACCCGGACCAGGACCCGCACTCCTACGAGGCCAGCACCCAGAACCAGCTGGCCCTGTCGAAGGCGAAGGTCGTCGTCGAGAACGGCGGCGGCTACGACGACTTCGTGGACCGCATGCTGAAGAGCGGTGGCTCCTCCGCCGAGGTCATCAACGCCGTCAAGATCTCCGGCAAGAGCGCCCCGAAGGGCGGCGAGCTCAACGAGCACGTCTGGTACGACTTCCCGACCGTCGCCAAGCTCGCCGACAGCATCGCCGTCGCCCTCGGCAAGGCCGACCCGGGCGACGCGGCCACGTTCACCCGGAACGCCGAGGCCTTCAAGGCGAAACTCCAGCCGCTGGAGACCAAGGAAGCGCAGATCAAGAAGGCCCACGCCGGCGAATCGGTGGCCATCACCGAGCCCGTGCCGCTGTACATGATCGACGCGAGCGGCCTGAAGGACGCCACGCCCGAGGAGTTCAGCGAGGCCATCGAGGAGGGCGACGACGTCTCCCCCAAGGTCCTCCAGGCCACGCTGGCGCTGTTCTCCGGCAAGAAGGTCCAGGCGCTGGTCTACAACGAGCAGACCTCCGGCCCGCAGACCGAGAAGGCCGAGGCCGCGGCCAAGGCGGCCGGCATCCCCGTCGTACCGGTGACCGAGACCCTGCCCCAGGGCAAGGACTACCTCGGCTGGATGACCTCCAACGTCGACGCGCTCGCGAGCGCGCTGGACAGGTGAGGGGCCCCGGCCTCCGCGCCACGGCCCCGGCCCTGATCCCGGCACAGGGCGGCACCGGCGCGGTCGTCAGCCTGCGTGGGGCCGCCCTGTCGTACGGCGACCGCGTCGTCTGGCGAGACCTCGAACTCGACGTGCGCCCAGGGGAGTTCGTGGCCGTCCTCGGCCCTAACGGGGCGGGCAAGACCAGCTTCGTACGGGCCCTGCTGGGCCGGCAGCCGCTCTCCGCCGGGACCCTGACCGTCCTCGGCGGCTCCCCGCGCGAGGCGGCCCGGCGGATCGGATACGTGCCCCAGCAGGCGGAGTTGTCCGCCCAGGCCATACTGCGCGCCCGCGACCTGGTGCGGTTCGGCATCGACGGGCACCGCTTCGGACCGAGGCTGCGGACGGCCGCGGTCCGCCGACGCGTCGACGAGATCCTGGAGTCGGTCGGGGCGTCGGCGTACGCGGACGTGCCCCTCGGCATGCTGTCGGGCGGTGAACGGCAACGCGTGCGCATCGGGCAGGCGTTGGCGACCGATCCGCGGATCCTGCTGTGCGACGAACCGCTGCTCTCCCTGGACCTGCACCACCAGCGGGCGGTCACCGAACTGGTCGACGCCCGCCGCCGTTCGCACGGCACGGCCGTGGTGTTCGTGACGCACGAGATCAACCCCGTGCTCGGCCTGGTGGACCGGGTGCTGTACCTGGCCCGCGCCGGTCACCGGGTCGGCACTCCGGAGGAGGTCCTGACCTCGCAGTCCCTGTCCCGGCTGTACGGCACGCGGGTCGACGTGGTCCGCGTGCAGGGGCGGGTCGTGGTCGTCGGCGCCCCGGACGAGACGGCCGCGCCGCCCCTCCCCCACTCTCGACTTCGCTCGAGCGGGGGGACCCCCATCGCCCCCGCCGTCGAGGAGATGAGCTCATGACGTTCGCCGACGGGATCTGGCACCAGATCTTCAGCTTCGAGAACTACGGCGAACTCCTCGCACTGGTCCGCAACTCGCTCGTCGCCGGGGCCGCCCTCGGCCTGGTCGGCGGCCTCGCCGGGGTCTTCGTGATGATGCGCGATCTGCCCTTCGCGGTGCACGGCATCAGCGAGTTGTCCTTCGCGGGCGCCTCGGCGGCACTGCTGCTGGGGACCGACATCGTGGCGGGGTCGATCGTCGGTTCGCTGCTCGCGGCCGGCACGATCGGCGTCCTCGGGGCGAGAGCCCGGGACCGCAACTCGGTGATCGGCATCATCATGCCCTTCGGCCTGGGTCTCGGCGTGCTCTTCCTCGCTCTCTACAAGGGCCGCGCGGCCAACAAGTTCGGCCTGCTGACCGGGCAGATCGTCGCCGTCGACACCCCCCAGATGGCCTGGCTGCTGGGCACTTCGGCCCTGGTCGTGGTCGCGCTGGCGGTGATGTGGCGGCCGCTGGCCTTCGCCAGCGCCGACCCCGATGTCGCCGAAGCGCGCGGTGTGCCGGTGCGCGGACTGTCGTTCGCCTTCATGCTCGTGCTCGGTCTCGCGGTGGCCCTGTCGGTCCAGGTCGTGGGCGCGCTCCTGGTGTTGAGCCTCGTCGTCACCCCGGCCGCGGCCGCCGCCCGCATCACGGCGTCCCCGGTGCTGCTCCCCGCCCTCAGCGTGCTCTTCGCCGTCCTCTCCATCGAGGGCGGCATCCTGCTCGCCCTGGGCAGCTCCATCCCGATCAGCCCCTATGTCACCACCGTCTCGTTCACGATCTACGTCCTCTGCCGTGTCGCCGGCAAGCACCGGACCCGGCGGTGGGGAGCGCGCAGGGCGGCAGCGGCGGCCTAGGACTTCTGCTCCCCATGGTGGAGACCTCCTGCGATCCATCTCTGATGGAGATGACTGACATCACCGATCATCTCCTCCAGTGAGGAAGGAACCGCGGCGGACCGTTGCTGACGTGCGTGACGAAAGAAGGTGCACATGTCCGCGACACCCGCGACCCAGAGCGTGTCCGCCACCCCCGACACCCCGCACGGCGTACCCGGCCGACTGGTCGCGCTGCTGGCCGTCGCCTCCGGCATGACGGTCGCCAACCTCTACTACGCGCAGCCCCTGCTGTCCTCGCTCAGCGACGTCTTCCACACCAGCGCGGCCACCGCCGGAGCGCTGATCACCCTCACCCAGGTCGGCTATGTGATCGGCATGCTGTTCCTGGTCCCGCTCGGCGACCGGCTGGAGAAGCGCAACCTGGTCACCGCCCTGCTGGCGGTCACCACCCTCGCCCTGGTGACGGCCGGGCTCGCCCCGAACTTCCCCGTACTGCTGATCGCCTCGCTGGTCGCCGGTGCCACCTCGGTCGTCGCCCAGATCCTGGTGCCCTTCGCGGCGAGCCTCGCCCCCGACCACGCCCGCGGCCGCATCGTCGGCCGGGTGATGAGCGGCCTGCTCACCGGCATCCTGCTCTCCCGCACGCTCAGCAGCCTGGTCTCCGGCCTCGCCGGCTGGCGGGTCGTCTTCCTCGGCTCGGCCGCCCTCATGGCCGTACTCGCCGTGGCGCTGCGGCTGGCCCTGCCGCAGCACGCGCCGACCACGACCATGCCGTACCACCACGTCCTGCGTTCCACCGCCCGGCTGGTGCGCACGCACCCCGCGCTGGTGCGCAGGGGCCTCTACCAGGCCGCCATGTTCGGTGCGTTCAGCGCCTTCTGGACCACCGTCTCCTTCGTCCTGACGGGACCGCGTTTCCACTACTCGTCGCTCGCCGTCGGTCTGTTCGCCCTCGTCGGGGCGGCCGGGGCGGCTGTAGCCCCGTTCGCCGGGCACTGGGCCGACCGAGGACTCGTCCGCCCGATGACCGGTGCCGCCTTCGTGGTCGCCGCCCTGGCCTTCGCGCTCGCCGGCCTCGGCGGGCACAGCGTCGTGCTCATCGCCCTGGCCGCGATCCTGATCGACATGGCCGTACAGACCACGCTGATCCTCGGCCAGCACACCGTCTACCAGCTCGATCCCGACGCCCGCGCCCGCCTCAACAGCGCCTTCATCGCCATCTTCTTCCTCGGTGGCGCGGCGGGCTCCCAGCTCGGCTCGGTCGTCTACCACGCAGGCGGCTGGACCGGTCTCACCGTCCTGGGCGCCGCGCTCCCGGTGGCCGCCCTCCTCTACTGGCTCACCGAGCACCGCCCGCGGCGCACGGACCCGGTCAGCCGGTGACGGCGGACGGCCCGACACGATGTGCGCCCAATTCCCGCCCGCCCTGCCCACGTTCACCGATCGCCTACGATGCGGCGCAGACCGGAAGACATCGGACCGGGCACGGCCCGGGCGGGAGCAGCTGATGGATCTGCGGCAGATGGAGGTCGTCGTCGCGGTGGCCGACGCGGGCGGGTTCACGGCGGCGGCGCGGCGCCTGCACGTGGTCCAGTCCGCGGTGTCCAGCACGGTCCGGGCCCTCGAACGCGAGCTGGGCACCCCGCTGTTCGACCGTACGACACACCGGGTCGCGCTGACCCCGGCCGGCGAGGCGTTCGTACCGGCGGCCCGGGCGACCCTCCGCTCCGCCGAACTGGCTCGCGAGGCGGTCGACGCGGTGAAGGGACAGCTGCGCGGGCGCGTGACGGTCGGCACGATGCAGGGCGTGTGGGCCGGGCTGCACCACGCCCTCGCCTCGCTGCGGGCGGAGCATCCGGGGGTGGTGGTCCGGCTGCGTCAGGCGGCGGTGGCCGACATCCGGCAGGCGCTGCGCGACGGCACGGTCGACCTGGCCGTGGTCGCCCTCGACCGGCAGCAGCAGCGCGGACTCACCACCCGGCTGCTGTCCCGCGAGGACATGGTGCTCCTGACGGCACCCCGCCGCGTCGTCCCCGGCGCGACGCCGAACGGCACCGTCTCCCTCGCCGACGCCGCCCGGCTGCCCCTCGTGGACTTCACCCCGGGCTGGGCCATCCGGGACGCCGTCGACCGGGCCTTCCGCAGCGCGGGCGTCGACCGCAGCACACCCTTCGAGGTGAACGACATCGTGGCCGCCGCCGAGCTGGTCCGCAACGACCTGGCGGTCTGCATCATGCCGCCCTCCATCGCGGACCGCTTCCCCGACCTGCCCCAGTACCGCTTCGACCGGCACGCCCCGAACTGGAAGGTCATGGTGGTCCGTCCACCCGGCGAGGCACCGCCCGCGGTCACCGCGCTGCTGCGCCACCTCACCTAGCCATCGCTCCCCGGCCCGCCCTCGGCCCCGTCGTCGACGCGCTGCCCGACACGCAGCACCGTCAGACAGCGCCGCGATACCCGATCACCCAGCCGGGTGCGGATCCGTTCGGCGACGGCGTCGAGGAGGGGCTCACGGACCTCACGGTCGAGCTTGCGATACAGCGACAACGAGCGGAGGTGATCGGCGAAGCCGTCCCCGTCGAACCACTGGACGGTCGGGTAGAAGCGCACGATCGCGGGGCCGAACAACCCTCCGGGACCGGCGACCGGGCCCCACCCCTCGTCGGTGGTGAGCACCTCGTCCTCCAGCGGCGGATGTCCCCAGTCGGGGTTCCCCGGGCAGTACCGCTCGTGGAGATCGGCGGTCTCGGCGTACACCTCCGGCTCGTCCGGCCGGCGGACCACGACGTTGCCCAGCAACGCCGCCCATCCTCCGGGCCGGAGCACCTCGTGCGCCCGCCGCCAGCCGACCGACGGGTCGACCCAGTGCCACGAGGACGCGGCCACGAGAACATCGAAGCGCCGCCCGCGGTCGTCCCACTCCTCGAACGTCGACATCTCGACCGCGACGTCGTCGAAAGACGCCATCCGCCGCCGAGCGAGCGCGGCCATGTCCGGGCCCGGCTCCACGGCGGTCACCGCGCATCCGAGCGCCGCCAGCGACCGCGTCGCCTGCCCGGTACCGCAGCCCACTTCCAGTACCGACGACCCTTCGCCCATGCCGGTGACGGCGACGAGGTCCGCGAACAACTCGTCGGGATACCCGGGCCGGACCCGGTCGTAGAGCTCCGGCACCTCGTTGAACACCCGGCCGAGGCCGGTGGGATTCGCGGGCCTCTTCGGGTCATCGGTCACGAGCGCACAACCTATGAGGCCGGTCCGTGGAAATGCCACTGGTTTCCCTGGCCGGCATCGGGCACCTCCCCGTCAGGAGGTGCCCGAGTGTCCTCTTAGGACCAGTACCGAGAGGAGAAGTGCCTGTTCGTCACCACGGGCCCGATCTTCGACGGGTCGAAGTGGTACTTGTTCGTGAAGGTGTTCCAGTCCCGGATCTGGAAGTACGCCTCGAGCTCACCGACCCAGATGTAGACAGCCGCGGTGTTCGACGCCTTGGCCAGTTGGGCGTTGGTCAGATCTGTGGAGCCGTTGAAGAAGCACGTGTTGAACTCCCTGTCCGGCAGGGTGATGATGCCGTCCCAAGTGCCGTACAGGTTCAAGTAGTCGGTAGCGCTGGGGATGTAGTACAGATCGCTGGCCGAGTCGCCGACCAGGTTCGGACCGACGATGTAGACCCTGGACTCGGATGCCTTCTTGACCCGCTGGCCCTCTCCCGGGCAGGCGGCCGCGGCCGTCGGGGACTGGGAAGTGGCCTGCGCCGACGCGGTGTTCGCGGCGGCGGCGGTCGAGACGCCGGCGGTGGCCAGAGGCAGGCCGAGTGCGACGGTCAGGGCGAGGCAGGTGCGACGTAGGCGATTCACGAGTTGGTCCTCCTTGATGTGGAGCGTGATGGGTGTCCCTCGGGTGTGCGGCCCGGCACCCCGGCTACCCGCCGGTACCGGTGAGCCGGCCGGGCCTGGAGTGCCGGGCCGTCCCCCGAGGGCTGCCGACGCTGGCAGCGGGCCTCGGCGGCTGGCAAGGAATCCGCGACCGGTGGGATGCTGGGACGCCGAGACGCGTGGGGACCTTGTGCTTTGGCCGACCTGTTGGGACGCCGGTGGGACGGGGCAGTGGTGAGGGCCCGGGGGATCAAGGGGGAACAAGAGGGATGGGCATGGGGGCGCAACCCGCGGAGTTCAACGAGTTCGCGGCCTGTCTGCGGGCGCTCAGGGAACGGGCGGGGCTCAGCTACGGGGCGTTGGCCCGCAGGACCGGGATCAGCAGCTCCAGCCTCCATCGGTACTGCTCCGGCTCGTACGTCCCGCAGGACTACGGAGCCGCCCATCACTTCGCCACGGCCTGCGGAGCGTCACCGGAGGAACTGCGTCGATTACACCGACTCTGGGCACTCGCGGACGCCGCACGCGACGGCGAAGGCGACACGCACGCGGATACGGGTACGGATGCGGATGCGGATGCGGACACGCATACGGGTACGGCTACGGCCCCGTATGCCGTGCCCGATGCACGCCCCGGCCAGAACGACGCCCCAGAACCGGGCCCGCCCCCGCCCACCGCCCCGCCCTCGTCGAGGCGCCGCAGGCCCCGACTGCTTCCCGGTCTTGGCGTCCTCGCCCTCACCCTCACCCTCGCCCTCCTCCTCGGAGCGACGCTCTGGGACACGGATTCCGAACCGGCCGCAGAATCCCTCCCGACGCTGCTGAGACCCGGCGGAAGCCGATCGGCGGCGCCCCCGCAGGACGCGTCCCGGCCGCCGGGATCCCGCGCCGACGACTGCCCGCGCCCGGGACAGCGGTTGAAGACGCCCACCCACCAGCGCGTGTACCTGGTCGGCCCGGGCGGCAGCCTCTACTTCGTCCCCAACGCGACCATCTACTTCAACCTGTGGGACACCTGGGACGCCGTCACCGTCGTCGACGACGGCGTCTTCGCGGAGTGCGGCTGGGCCGCGGCCTACGAGTTGACCGACGCCTTCCTGGCCAGGACGGCCGGCGGTACCGAGGTCTACGTCTGGGACGCCTGGTCCGGCTACCGCCGGGTCCCGAGCGGGGCGGCCTTCAACCGGTACGGTTTCTCCGCGTCGAAGATCCAGACGCGCTCCGCCCTCTCCCCCGTCAGCGACCACAACTGGCCATAGTCCGCCTCGGCACCGACAGCCATGGTCCCGTCAACTACCCTTTCTCCAGGAAAAGTTGAGTCTCAACGGGGAGCATGTGATGTCTCGGGATCGCCGTACTCCCGTCGTGCGACCGCACAGCCCCGCCGAGAGCACCAAGGGCGTCGGCAGGCAGGTCCGGCGACGGTGTGCGGAACTGGCCACCGGCGTCTGGGCGAAGGTGCGGCCCACCCGCGACCGTGTCACCGGTTACCTCGCGATCGGCGCCGTCGGCGCGCTCATCGGCACGTCGCTCGCCGTCGGCGGCGGCGCCTCCGGCACCGCTCCCGAGCTCGCCGACATCGGTGCCTGGCTGTCCACCAGTGAGCGGGGCGAGGTCGCCCATGTCCATGGGCTCACGGGTGACGTGGACGGCAGGGTCGTCCTGCCGTCCGGGACCGAGGGCCACCCCGTCTCGGTCGCGCGGGACGGCGACACCACGCTCGTACTCGACGAGAGCACCGGCACGGTCGTACGGCTCGATCCGTCCCAGTTGACGGCCGAACAGTCCACGGACCACGGCGAGTCCGGTCTGCGTCTGCTCTCCGGCGGCTCCCGCGCTTATGTCGTCGACCCGGCGCGGGCCACCGTCCAGCAGATCGATCCGGTGCTGACCACGCCCAGGGGACCGGCCGTACGGCTGGACGGAGAGCCGGGAGCCGCCGTCGTGGACCGGGCGGGCACGCTGTGGGTGCCGCTGCCGGGCAAGGGCACCGTCGTACCGTTCGTCGAGGGGCGCCGGCACCCGGCGGTCCGGGTGGCCGAGGCCGGTCATGATCTGGCGCTGACCCTGGCCGACGGACTGCCCGTGGTCACCGACCGGACGGCCGCCACGGTGCAGGTGCTGACGGCGGACGGTGTACGCCAGACCTTCGAACTCGGCGCCACCGTCGAGGACTCGGACGACGTCCTGGTGCCCACCGCCACCGACGGGAGCACGGTGCCGGTGCTGGCCGCCGACACCGGAGTCCTGGTCCTGCTGGACGTCCGCGGCGGGCACGTCGTCAACGCCCGGCTGCCCCTGGACGGCACCGCTGCGGGAGCACCCCAGGTGCTCGGCAAGCGGGTCTACGTGCCCGACGAGTCCACGGGCCGGCTGCTGACGTACGACACCTCCACCGCCTCCACCGCCGAACCGGTGCAGATCACCCAAGGGGCGGGCGAGCTCGAACTCTTCGTACGCGACGGCCTGTTGTGGGCGAACGACGAGGACTCCGCCGCCGCCGCGGTGATCGACACAAGCGGCAAGGTCACCCCCATCATCAAGTACGAGGAGGATGCGCCCTCCTCCGGTACACCCGGCGCGCACGAGCCCGGCGACGGGCCGGACAGCGGCAGTGGCGTCCCGCCGGGCGCGACCCCGTCGGCCGGCGACCCGGGTGCGCCGGGCGTCGGCCCGAGCCCGGGGACGACACCCGGGCCCGGCACGGGTACGGGCCCCGGGCCAGGCACGACACGGCCAGGTCCCGGCCCCGATCCCACCCCGGACTGCGACGCCGAGTGGAAGCCCGGCTGCCCGGAACCCGGCGCGCCGGGGACGCCGCAGGCGCAGTCCGGCGCGGGCGTCATCCGGATCACCTTCGCCGCCGCGTCGGGCGCGACCCCGCGGCGCTATGTCCTCCAGGAGCCGGCGTCGGACCAGATCGTCACCCCGGACTCGGTCGGCCCCGACGGCCCGTTCGAGTTCGAGGTCAGGGGCGGGTCGTGCGACCAGCAGTACAGCTTCACCGTCGTCGCCGAGTACGCCGGCGGCGCGCCGAGCAAGTCGTCCGCGCCCTCGGCTCCCGCGCGGCCCTGTCTCGTACCGGGGGCGCCCGAGCAGCTGACCATGACGCTCGCCCCGGGTGGCCACGGCGCTACCGTGACCTGGCAGCCACCGCAGGGCGCCGACGCCGGGGTGACGTACACGATCGACGGGCCCGGCGGGACGGAGCGGACCACCGAGACCACCCACGTCTACACCGGTCTGGAGAACAACAAGCAGTACGAGGTGTCGGTGGCGGCGAGCAACGCCGCGGGGTCGGGCACTCCGGCGAAGGGGACCTTGGATCTGACCCCGCCGGACAAGGTCAAGAACATCGTCCACAACGACAACGACGAGGACGACCTCTACATCGTCAGCAACCCGAACCCGGTCCCGGTTCAGGACAGGGTGGGCTCGATCCCCGGAATGTCGTCCCCCGAGGTCACCGTCCACTGCAAGGCTCAGGGCAAGACCGTGACGCATTCCTACACCGGTGTCACCAGCAATGTCTGGGGCAAGATCACCTACCGCAACAACGCGGGCGACGTCATCAAGGGCTACGTCGCCGACATCTACCTCGACTCCCGCCTCGACCCCGACATCTGGGACTGCACATGACCTCCCCCCACACCCTCGGCGACGATGAGACCGAGCTCTTCGCCCGGTCCTTCCACGCCCTCGCCGACCATGTCGAACGGGTCGTCAAGGGCAAGCGCGAGGCCATCGAGCTGGCGCTGATCTGTCTGTTCTGCGAGGGCCATCTGCTGATCGAGGACGTGCCCGGCACCGGCAAGACCACGCTGGCCCGCTGTCTGGCCGCCTCCGTGGAGGCCGACTTCGCGCGGGTGCAGTTCACCCCGGACCTGCTGCCCTCCGACATCGTCGGCGTCACCGTCTACCGGCAGAACACCGGCGCCTTCGAGTTCCTCCGCGGTCCGGTCTTCGCCAACATCGTGCTCGGCGACGAGATCAACCGTGCCTCGCCGAAGACACAGTCCGCGCTTCTCGAGGTCATGGAGGAACGCCGTGTCACCGTGGACGGCACGACACACCCGGTGCCGCGCCCGTTCATGGTGTTCGCCACGCAGAACCCGGTCGACATGGGCGGCACCTACCCGCTGCCCGAGGCCCAGCTCGACCGCTTCCTGATGCGGATCACCCTCGGCTACCCCGATCACGCGGCCGAGGTGGCGGTCCTCACCGGCACCGCCGCGCACACCGGCCCGGACTCCCTGTCCACCGTCACCACGGCCGGGCAGATCGCGGACCTCGTCGAGTCCGCCTCCCGGGTTCGGGTGACCGAGCCGCTGTACGACTATCTGGTACGGGTGGTGGCGGCGACCCGCACCCTGCCCGAGGTACGTCTCGGCGCCTCGCCGCGCGGCTCCGTCGCCCTGCTGCGCGCGATCCGGGTCAGGGCCGCCTCGCAGTCCCGGCCGTACGCGCTGCCCGAGGACGTCAAGGCGCTCGCCGGGCCCGTCCTCGCGCACCGGCTGATCCTCGCGCCGGAGGCCGAACTGAACGGCCGTACCGGCGCGGACGTGATCGCCGATGTGCTGGACACCGTGCCGCAGAGCAGCGGGGCACTCGTCTGATGCTGACTCGCACGGGGTGGGGCACGGCAGGCGGCGGGGCGGTCCTGACCGGCGTCGGCTATGCGTTCGGGTACCGAGAGGCGGCAGCGCTCGGGACGACCGGTCTGCTCGCGGTCGCCGTGTCCGTCGCCGTGCTGTGGGCCCTGCCGAGGCCCCGGCTCGGCGCCGAGCGGCGGATCGCGCCGCGCAAGGTGGGCCGGGGTGAGCCCGCCGAGAGTGTCGTCACCGTGACCAACACCGGGGACCGCGCCCTGCGGGGCCTGAGCGCCGGGGACCGCTGCGGTGACCTGGAGATCGCGGTCACCGTACCGCCGTTGCGCCCCGGCGCCGTACACGAGCTGCGCCACCCGCTGCCGACCTCCCGGCGCGGTCCGCTGCCGGTGGGGCCGTTGCGGGTGGAGCGCGTCGATCCGCTGGGGCTGGTGCGCCGGAGGCACGCGTACGGCGGCTCGGAGACGCTGCTCGTGCGGCCCCGGACCTGTCCGCTTCCGGCGCTGTCGGCCGGGCGGTCGCACCAGGTGGAGGGCTCGGCCTCGGACGTCGCCGCCGACGGGTCGCCGGCCTTCCACGCGGTGCGCGAGTACGCGTTCGGCGACGATCTACGTCGGGTGCACTGGCGGTCGACGGCCCGCGCGGGCAAGTTGATCGTCCGTCAGCCCGCGGACACGTCGCTGCCGCACACCACGCTCGTGCTCGACACCCGGGAGCACGCCCACGCCTCGCAGGACGACTTCGAACTGGCCGTGGACTGCGCGGCGTCCCTGGCGTACGCGGCCGCCCGTTCCCGGCTTCCCGTGCATCTGCTCGACGGGGTGGGGACGCTCCTGCGCACCAAGGGCTCGGGCGAGGACGGTGAGGCGCTGCTGGACCGGCTGGCCCTGGTCACACGGTCGGACGGTCCCTCCGAGACCGTCGCCTTCGACGTCCTGGAGCGGCATCGTGACGGCGGGACGCTGATCGTGGTCGGCGGAACCGGTGCGGCCGAGGGGCTCGGCGCCGCTGCCGGCCGGGTGCGGCACCGCTTCGACGGGGTGATCGTGCTGCGTGCGGGCGCCGCGACGGGAGCCGAACCCGTCGTCGGTGTCTGGGAGACACGCGTCGCGTCGCTGGAGGAGCTGGCGGCCGTCTGGCGCGCGGAGGCCCCCCGATGAGCGCACCCACCCGCCTGGCAAAAGCCCCTCGGGCACCCGTGGCCGAGCAGGCCCAGGTCACTGAAGTGCACGACTCCGTCCGGGAGTTGAGCCGTTCCCGGCGGTTGTGGTCCCTGCTCCCGGTGGCGGTCCTGTCGGGGGCCGCCGGGTACGGGTTCGCCCGGGTCTTCCCGCCGTCCGAGCTGCTTCCGGTGCTGGTGGTGGCCGTACTCGTCCCGACGGTGCTGTCGGGTCTGCTCGGCGCCCGGCCCGGAACCGGCGGCGCGGGCCGCCGCACGCCCGCGCTCTGGCCCTCCGCCGTGCTGACCGTCGTCGCCTGGGCGGTCGCCGTCAGCGCCACCCTGTTCCGCGGGACCAACGGCGGGCTGCCCGGCGGCCCCGCGCTGCGCGCCGCGTGGTCCTCGCTGCTCGACGCCCCGCACGTCCTGCTCTCCGTCGTCCTGCCCGCGCCCGGCGATCCCGAGCTGCTGGTGCTGCCGCACGCCGTCGTGTGGACGGCCGCCTTCGCCTCCGCGGAACTCGCCCTGCGCACCCGCGCCCCGCTGCTGCCGGCCCTGCCGCCGCTCCTCGCGTTCGGCTTCCCGCTGGTTCTCGGCGCGGACGGCACGGGGCCGTCCTACCCGGCCGTCGGCGTCCTGGCCGGGGCGACGGCCCTGCTGGTACTGCTGCGTTCCCGGACCCGGCTCCCGCTGCGGGCCCTGGCGCTGCGGCTGCCCCTGGTGGCCGCGCTCGCGCTCGTCGCGGCGCTGCTGGGTCCGCGGCTGCCCGGCGTCGGCGCCCCCCACGACCTGCGGGAGGCCGTCACCCCGCCGACCACGCGGCCGGAGTCGGTCAGCCCGCTGGACCAGGTCGCGGCCTGGACCCGCAACGCCGACGACAAGGTGTTCACCGTACGGACCTCGGGTGCGGCGGCGCCCGGGAACTACCGTCTGGCGGTCCTCGACACCTACGACGGAACGACCTGGACCAGCAGCGCGGAACTGCTGCGATCCGGGGGCCGGGTCCCCGCCGAGGCGGGAGTGGAGCCGGGCCGTACCAAGGAGGTCCGACAGCGCGTCACCGTGCAGTCGCTGCCCGGGATCTGGCTGCCCGTCGCCGACCGGCCCTCGCAGGTGGACGCGCCCGCGGGCACCTCCCTGTCGGTCGATCCGGACAGCGCGGTGCTGTCCACGGGACGCGCGGTGCCGTCCGGCTTCACCTACACCGCGACCTCGCACGTCCCCGAGCCCGACGCCCGCCGGCTGCGGTCCGCGTCGGCGGCCGACGACCCCACGCTGGTGGCGCTGCCCGACGTCGACGCTGCCGGGCGGCCGATCCCGGCCGTGCGGTCGTTCAGGAAGCTGGCCGAGCAGGCGACCGCCGGCGCCGGGTCCCCGTACGAGCGGGCGGCGCGGCTGGCTCAATGGCTGCGCCAGAACCACCGGTTCGACCCCGACGCGGTGCCCGGTCACACGTACCGGAGCCTGGAGTTCTTCCTGACGGAGGGCGGGCACGGGACCTCCGAGCAGTTCGCCGCGTCGTTCGCGGTCCTGGCTCGCACTCTGGGGCTCCCCACGCGCGTGGCGGTGGGTTTCGGCCCCGGCACCCGCACGGGTCCGGGTGCCTGGCAGGTACAGGGACGGGATGTGCTGGCCTGGCCGGAGGTGCGGTTCGCGGACGTCGGCTGGGTGCGGTTCGATCCGACCCCGCGCGAGGCCACGCCGGGCAGCACCGACGTCCCCGAGGGAGGCGAGAAGGCGGCCGAGAAGATCACCGAGGGCACCCGCCCGTCGACGCGCCCGCGCACGACGGACCCCGCCACGGGAGCCCCCGCTGCCGCGTCGCCTGCCACCCCCGCCCTCCCCGTGCCCGTCGGCGTCGTCGCCGCCCTGGCCCTGCTCCTGCTGCTCGCCACCGCCTACGTGCTGTACGCGCTCCGGGCCCCCCGCACCGGCAGCCGCCGGCTCCGCGACGACCCCGACAGCCGACGCAGGCTCCTCGGCGCCTGGCAGCGGATCACCGAACGCCTCACCGAGATCGGCCTCCCGGCCACGGGAACCCGAACTGCCGAGGAGATCGCCGCCTTCGGCGCCCGGCACATGGACGCCACGACGGGCCGACGCCTGACGGCGCTGGCCGCCCTGGTCAACGAGGTCCACTACGCGGGCCGCGATCCCGACTCCACGGCCGCCGACGCCGCGTGGGCGGACTGCGACGCGATCGAGAGAGCACTACGCCGGCACGTCCCCTACCGAACCCGTCTGCTGCTCCACCTGCGCTCGACGGCACCGGGGCGGATGCTCGCGGACCGGGCCGGACGGCATTCCTGACGTGGGGCGGTGCAGACGGGTGGGGGGCGACGGACACTCGCCTGGAGCGGGTGTCACGTCTGGGGCGAGCGGCGGCTGACCGGCCCTGGAGTACCGTCCGGTGGCAGACTCCCCTTCGTGCCGGCCACGCACCCGCCGTGCAGCGCATCCAGCAGCATCGGCAGTGAGCGGCGGAACTCCCGTACCCAGTACGGCGGGGAGTGCGTACCTGCGTAGAAGTGTGTCGTCACCGGCGTGCCGGCGGCGGTCAAGCGGTCGGCCAGGGCACGGGACTCGCGGTGCATGAGCGTCTCCGTCGGAGAGATCGCGTCGTCGGGGAACGGGTCGGCCGGATCCTCCAGCCCGGGGATCTCCGGGTCCGGCTCCGTGCCGGGCGGGTCGAGCACGCCGGCCGTTCCGTCTCCGCTGGAGAGGTACACCGGTGTGGTGCGCAGGCGGTCGGCCAGGTAATAGGGGTCGTGCGCCCGCCAGTTGGAGCGCTGAGCGACCGGATCGCCCCACAACGCCCGCCAGTCCAGGCCCAGGTACGTCATCGCCGCCCGGATCGCGTGCGGGTGTTGCAGTGGATGCACGAAGCCGCTGTAACTGGCCGCGGCCCGGAACAGGCCCGGGTGGCGGGCCGCGTACGACAACGCGCCGAACCCGCCTTGTGACTCCCCCGCGGCCGCGCGCCGGGTCCCGGCTCCGTAGTGGCGTTCCAGGAGCGGACGCACCTCGTGGAGATGGAAGGTCTCCACGGCCGGCGGTCCGCCCCGGCCGCCGTTGAACCAGTCGGTGTAGAAGCCGAACAACGGCATCTCCGCCATCACGACCAGCACATCGCGCAGTCGGGGCAGATCCTGGATCCCCGAGTCGTAGTCCTCGGTCCACGCCTTGTGGTTGCCGTCGCCGCCGACCCACACATACAGCGTCGGCCAGCTCTGCCCCGGCCGCCGGTCCCGCCAGCCGTCCGGTGTGAGCAGCCGGACCTTCGCGGTGCGGCCCAGGGCGGGCGAGTCGACGGTGAGGTCGACCAGCCGCTCACCGACCTGTTGCTCGGTGGTGATCCGGGCGCCGCCGGTGCCGCCTCCGTCGGCCTGCGCGCGGGACACCCCGGCCGCCAGCAGGAGGTCCGCGATCAACAGGACGACCAGCAGGCACATGCGTGTGCGGCTGCACGGCATGACGAAGTCTCCTTTCGTACGACGGTAGTTGTCATGCGTCCCGCCTGCGCAGCACCGCGACCGCGAGCAGGAGCAGCACAGCGGTGGAGGCCATGACCAGCAGCAGGGACGGCCAGGGGCCCAGGCTGCCGGCCGTCTCCGCCGTGGCGTCCGAGGTCTGCGTGAGTTTCTGCAGGGCCGCCGTCGGCGAGGCGCCGGTGATCCAGCGCCGGGCGTCGCCGAGGAGCGGGCCGAGGAGGGAGGGCAGGAGCAGCAGGCCGACGACACAGGTCACGGCGCCCGCGGAGTGCCGTACGAGGGTGCCGGCCGCCAGGCCGAGCAGCGCGGCCACGGAGAAGGCGGCGGCGATGCCGAACAGGGCGGGCCACGGCTGCCCTTGGGCGTACCGGCCGTCTTCGAGCATCGCGTCGCCGACGAGGTACGCGAGGGTGCAGGAGGGCAGGGCGACGGTGTACGTCACGCCCGCGATCAGCGTCGCCTTCGCGGTCAGTACCGTGCCGCGGCGGGGGTTGGCGGCGAGGGTCGTACGGATGCTGCCGGTGCCGTACTCGCCGGTGATCAGCAGCGCGCCCGCCACGGCGGCGAGTACCTGGGCGACCACCGTGAGGCTGAGGCTGCCGCCGAGCACCGTGTCGTCCGGCCGCAGGCTTCCCGTCGCCGCCACGAACACCGCGCCCAGCACCGGCACGACGGCCGTCGCGCACACCGTCCCGACCAGGGAACGCACGCTGCTGAACTTGATCCACTCGAAGGCGAGCGCCTGCGGGAACCCGGCCCGTCCATGCGTCGACGCCTTCATCGCGCGGCCTCCTGCCTGCTCCGGTACTCCGCCGCGTCCCGCGACAGGGCCGTGTAGACCTCCTCCAACGAGGAGTGCACGGGCGTGAGTTCGTGGACGGCGAGTCCGTGGGCGCGGGCCAGGTCTCCGATGGCGGCCGCTTCGAGACCGTCCACGCACCAGCCGCCCCGGGGGCCGGGACGCACGGCCGCCCCCTGGGCGAGCAGCAGGTCGCGCAGCCGCTCGGGCTCCGGGGAGCCGACCACCGTCCGGGCACGGGAGTTGGTCTCGATGAAGTCGCGCACGGGGGTGTCGGCCAGCAGTCTGCCGCGGCCGATCACGATCAGGTGGTCGGCGGTCAGTTCCGTCTCGCTCATCAGATGGCTGGAGAGGAGGACCGTACGGCCTTGTGCGGCAAGGGACTTGAGGAGGTTGCGGATCCAGCGGACGCCCTCGGTGTCGAGGCCGTTGACGGGTTCGTCGAGGATCAGCACCTCGGGGTCGCCGAGCAGTGCGGCGGCGATGCCGAGCCGCCCGGCCATTCCGAGCGAGAAGCCCTTGACGCGTTCCCCGGCGACCTCTCCGAGTCCGGTCAGGTCCAGGACGTCGTCGACCCGGCGGCGCGGGATGCCGTTGCTCGCCGCGAGGCCGGCCAGGTGCCGGTACGCCGTGCGGCCGCCGTGCACGGCCTTGGCGTCGAGGAGACAGCCGACCGTCCGCAGTGGTGCGGCAAGCCGGGCGTACGGTCTGCCGCCGATGGTCACCGAGCCCGCACTGGGCGCGTCCAGGCCCATGATGAGCCGCATGGTGGTGGACTTCCCGGCGCCGTTCGGGCCGAGGAATCCGGTGACCTTGCCGGGCCGCACGGTGAACGACAGCCCGTCCACGGCGGTCTTCGCGCCGTAACGTTTGGTGAGGTGCACAGCTTCGATCACGCTCTCGACGCTAGGCGGAGCGGGCGGAACGGGAATCCGACGACGGGAGTCCGCCACTACTCCCACGGGAGGAGGGCCTACGGGAGGAGGGCCCACGCACGGAGGGCCGCGCACCTCCCGCTCGCCGCCCCGCACTTCGCCGGCGCCGTCGCTGCACGGCCGGCCGACGCCCTTACGCCTCCCCCGCCCTGACCAGCCCCGTCTCGTAGGCCAGCACCACCAGCTGGGCCCGGTCCCGCGCCCCCAGTTTGATCATCGCCCGGCTCACATGCGTCTTGGCGGTCAGCGGACTCATCAGCAGCTCGCGGCCGATCTCCTGGTTGCTCAGTCCGGCCGCGACCAGCGCCATGACCTCGCGTTCCCGCTCGGTGAGCACGGTCAGCCGCTCGGCACCGGCCGCCTCCGGGCCCTTCAGACGCGCGAACTCCTCCACGACGGAACGGGTGACGGCCGGGGCGAGCAGGCTCTGTCCGGCGGCGACCGTGCGGATCGCCGCACGCAGATCGTCCGGCTCGATGTCCTTGAGCAGGAAGCCGGCCGCGCCGTGGCGCAGGGCCTCGAAGACATACGCGTCGAGCTGGTACGTGGTGAGGACCAGCACCCGTACGGCGTCCAGGTCGGGGTCGGCGGCGATGCGCCGGGTGGCCTCGATGCCGTCGACGCCGGGCATGCGGATGTCCATCAGGACGACGTCGGGCCGGGTCAGCCGGACCGCCTCGACGGCCTGCGCCCCGTCGGGCGCCTCCGCGACCACCACCAGGTCCTCGGTCAGGTCCAGCAGCGCCCGGAAGCCCGCGCGGACTACCGTCTGGTCGTCCGCGAGCACCACCCGCACGGTCATCGGCGGATCCCTCCCTCGTCGACCGGGAGTTCCGCCCGCACCCGGAAGCCCCCGCCGGGCAGCGGTCCGGCGTCGATCCGGCCCGCGGCGGCGGCCGCCCGCTCCCGCATCCCTATCAGCCCGAATCCGCCCGTGGCCGGCTCCGTGGGGCGCCCGTCGTCGACGACCTCCACCGTGAGCGCCCCGTCCCGCCGGGCGACGGAGACCGAGGCGTGCCGGGCTCCGGAGTGCTTGAGCACATTCGTCAGCGCCTCCTGCACGATCCGGTACACGGCGAGCCCCACCACCGAGGGCACGTCGTCATCGGCCGCCTCCTGGCGCAGCGTGATCTCGACGCCGCCGCCCGCGAACCGCCCGACGAGATCGTCCAGTCGACCGATCCCCGGCATCGGCTCCACCGGCTCCCCCTCCGCGTCCCGCAGCACTCCGACGGTGGCCCGCAGCTCCCGCAGGGCCTCCTTGCCCGAGTGGCGCACCTGCCGTACCGCGGCCCGGGCGGTCTCCGGCTGCGCGTCGAAGGCGTCCAGCGCCACTCCGGCCTGCACCGTCATCGCCGTCACCGTGTGCGCGACGACATCGTGCAGTTCCCGGGCGATCCGCACCCGCTCCTCCCGTACCCGGCGCGCCGCCTCCCGCTCCCGCTCCGCCTCGGCACGAGCCGTCCGTGCCGCGTACTCGGCGAGCAACTGCCGCCGCGTACGCACCACTTCGCCCAGCAGCAGCGGCACCAGCGGCCACAGCATCTCCAGCACCGGCAAGCCTTGCGGATTCACCACCTCGCTGCCCACCCACAGTGCCACCCCGCCCGACGTGAGCGAGGCGACGAGCCCGGTCCACAGCGTGCGCCGCCGGTCGCCCTGCACGGCGACGGTGTACAGGGCGACGAGCACCGGCAGGTTCAGCAGCTCCCCGATGTGTCCGTGCAACGCCCAGCCCGCGCACGCGGCCCCAGTCACCAGCGCGACCGCCACGGGCCACCGCCGCCGCCACACCAGAGCGAGCAGCGAGACCACCAGCAGCAGCCACGTGAGCCGGTCCGCCTGCCGGTACTCGGGCTCGTTCGCCGCCGCGTCCAGGCCGGTGAACCAGCCGACCACGGCCACCACCAGCAGATCCACGGTGCCCGGGGACAGTGTCCGCAGCCGGGCGGCAAGACGGTCGAAGGTCGTCACCTTGCCACCGTAGGAGCGGCTGCCGAGGCGTGCATACGACACCGGGAGTACCCGCGGGTCCCCGACCCGACCCTGAGATGTCCCCGATCCGTCCCCGATATGTGTCAGGAATCTTTGACAGGTGTCCGCCACGCCTGTCAGTCTTTTCTGACAGGTACGACGGAAAGGGGCCGCGATGCCCGAGGTCCCGTCTGCGGCGCCGACGGGCGACGAGTTGCTGAAGATGCTCTCCGCGCTGGGCAATCCGCACCGGATGCGGATCGTCGCGGCGCTCGTGGAGCGCCGGAACTACGTCAGTGCGCTGGCCCGCGAGATCGGTATGGGCCGTCCGCTGCTGCACATGCATCTGCAGCGCCTGGAAGCGGCTGGCCTGGTCGTCGGCACGCTGGAGCTCGCAGAGGACGGCAAGGCGATGAAGTACTACGAAGTCACCCCTTTCTTCTACGAGTTGACACCCCAGGTCATCGCACGGGCGGCCGCGACGATCACCGAGACAGCCGACCGGACCGACCGGAGCGCGAAAGAGGAAGCGAAGTGAACGAGCAACTGGTGACGCTCGCCGCCACGGAGGACGAGCTGGGGATTCTGGTCGGCGCCGTGGGTGCGGCCGGACTCTTCACCCTGCTGATCGTGATCGTCTGGCAGGTCGCCGCCACCTGGCGGGCCCGGATGCTGGCCGCGCGCGAGGAGCAGTACAAGGAACTCGCCACGAAGTACGCACAACTCCTGGAGGACACCGTGGAGTTGCAGCGCCGCACGGTCGAGGAACAGCGGCAGACCCTCGACGAGCTGACACAGACCCGGCTCGCGGTCGGATCGATGGAGAAGATGATGCGCGAGATCGAATGACACCGGCGGTGCGGGTACGGCCGGGAGCGGCAACTCCCGGCCGTACCACGCAAGAGCACATCCGGACACATCCACCCCGCACGCCACGGCAGGTCGTCACACCTCAAACGCCGTGGTGCGGGCTCTGTGCGCCCTGCCGCCGGTCATGACCGGCGGCGGCGTGCCCCACACGAAGGAGACTACTCATGCGTGCGCTTCTCACGCGCATCGCCCGTACGCCCGGCGGGCGGCGCGGGTGGGGGCACCCCCTCTGGGGGAGCCTCGTCCTGGCGGCCTGGCTGATCGTCACCGTCGCCCTCGGCCCGCTGGCCGGCAAGCTCGGCGACGTCGAGGACACGAGCCCCAACGCCTTCCTGCCGCGCGGCGCGGAGTCCGCGCGGGTCAACACGGAGCTGGAGAAGTTCCGTACCGACACGGTCGTACCCGCCGTCGTCGTCTACACCGGCGAGGGCGCGGAGGCGAGCGCGCGGGCCGACCGGACCTCCTTCGCCGGGCTCCTCCCCGCGGGCGAGGCGGTCTCGCCGCCGATCCCGTCGGAGGACGGCGAGGCCGCGATGACCGTCGTCCCGCTGGCCGACGAGGACGGCATCACCGACAAGGTCGACGAACTGCGGGACCTCGCCGGGGCCAACGCGCCGCCCGGCGTCGACGTCGAGGTCGGCGGCCCCGCCGGCTCCCTCACCGACTCGGTGGCGGTCTTCGACAGCCTCGACTCCACCCTGCTGCTCGCCACCGGCCTGGTCGTGGCCGTCCTGCTGCTGATCACGTACCGCAGCCCGGTGCTGTGGCTGCTCCCGCTGCTGTCCGTCGGCTTCGCCGCCGTCCTCACCCAGGTCAGCACCTATCTGCTGGCCGAGCACGCGGGTCTGCCCGTCAATCCGCAGAGCGCCGGCGTGCTGATGGTCCTCGTCTTCGGTGTCGGCACCGACTACGCCCTGCTGCTCATCGCCCGCTACCGCGAGGAACTGCACCGCCACGCCGACCGGCAGGAGGCGATGCGTCTCGCGCTGGCCCGCTCCGGCCCGGCGATCCTGGCCTCGGCGGCCACCATCGCGGTCGGTCTGGCCTGCCTGGCCTTCGCCGACATCAACTCCTCCCGTTCGCTGGGCCTGGTCGGCGCGGTCGGTGTCGTCTGTGCCTTCCTCGCCATGGTCACCGTGCTGCCGGCGCTGCTCGTCCTGACCGGCCGCTGGGTCTTCTGGCCCTTCGTCCCGCGCCAGGGCACACCGGCCCGCAAGCCGCACACCGTCTGGTCCCGCGTCGGAGCGGCGGTCGCCCGACGCCCCCGCTGGTCGTGGCTGATGTCCGTGGCCGTCACCGGCGTGCTCGCCCTCAGCGCGGCCGGCATCACCATGGGCCTGACCCAGGCCGAGATGTTCCAGGACAAGCCGGAGTCGGTCGTCGCCCAGGAGAGGATCTCGGCGCACTACCCCTCGGGGGCCTCGGACCCGGCGACCGTCGTCACCGGCACCCCCAGGGCCGCCGAGGTCCGCGCGGCCGCGGCGGCCGTCGAGGGTGTGGCCCGCGTCGAGGACGGCGAGCGCACCCCGGACGGCGAGCTCAGCACTGTCTCCGTCGTGCTCGAGGACGCCCCGGACAGCCGCGCGGCCGAGGACACCATCGACGCCCTGCGGGACGCCGTCCATCCGATGGGCGCCCTGGTCGGCGGCACCACCGCGGAGACGCTGGACACCCAGCGCGCGGCCGACCGCGACCTGAACACGGTCATCCCGATCGTGCTCCTGGTCGTCCTCGTCGTACTGATCCGGCTCCTGCGGGCCCTGGTCGCCCCGGTGCTGCTCCTGGCCACGGTCGTGCTGTCGTACTTCGCCGCGCTCGGCGCCTCGAACCTGCTCTTCGAGCACGTCCTGGGCTTCGCGGGCGTCGACTGGTCGATCCCGCTGCTGGGCTTCGTCTTCCTGGTCGCCCTCGGCATCGACTACAACATCTTCCTCATGCACCGGGTGAAGGAGGAGGCCGCGCGTCTCGGCCATACGCGGGGTGTCCTGGAGGGCCTGACCAGCACCGGAGGGGTCATCACCTCCGCCGGCGTCGTCCTCGCCGCGACCTTCGCCGTGTTCGCCGGGCTTCCTCTGGTGACCATGGCCCAGATGGGCGTGCTGGTCGGCATCGGCGTCCTGCTGGACACCTTCCTCGTCCGCACGGTCCTGGTCCCCGCCCTCGCCCTCGACATGGGCCGCTGGTTCTGGTGGCCCGGCCGCCTCTTCCGCCGGCCCGCCGAGGAGGAACGGCACACCGCCGGGAGCGTCGCGCGGGGTTCGGCCCACGAGACGGTCTGACGCCGAGGCGGACCGGACAAGGGGGAAAGGGGGAGTCGGGCGCCGATCGCGTCGTACGGCGTCGGTCTTCCCGACTCCCCCCCTCACCGCCTGCGTGTCACACCCCCTGCGGATGCAACAACCGCGCCAGCAGGTCGTCCAGTGTCACCAGCCCCGTCAGACGGCCCTCGTCGTCGCGGACGACGGCGAGCGAGGCCCGCCGGCCCGCAGGAACCGGCGTTCGACGAGGTGGTACGAGGCGAGCGCGGCCGCGCCGGTCAGGACCACCGTCCCCATCGCGCGCCACCAGCCGTCCACCCCGAGCGAGGCCAGCAGACGAATGACCGGATAGTGCCAGAGATACATCCCGTAGCTCAGACAGCGGCCGGTCCAGGCCAGCGGCGACAGCGACAGCAGCCGGGACAGCGTTCCCTGCGGCCGCAGTTCCAGCCCCGCGATCAGGGCGGCCGACACCACGGCCACCCCCAGGAACCCGACCGTGTACCAGGCGGCCGTCGCCCACCCGTGGTCACCGCTGACCGGCGCCCGCCAGGCGACCAGCGCCAGCACCCCCAGTGCGGACCAGGCCATCGGCCCCGCCCACCCGCGCAGCCGCTCCAGCCGGGGATCGTCGGCACGCAGCCGGGCCAGCACCACGGCGAGCAGGGCACCGGCCAGCAGCTGGTCCGCCCGGGTGTCGGTGCCGTTGTAGATGCGATGCGCCGCGTCCGGTCCCCACAGCGCGAACCGCCACACCAGCGGCAGCGTGCACAGCACGGCCGCCCAGATCATCACCGTACGGGCGCGCAGCCACCGCAGGAGGAACAGCAGGACCAGCGGCCAGGCCAGATAGAACTGCTCCTCCACACCCAGCGACCAGGTGTGCGCCAGCGGCGCGCCCAGATCCGAGTACTCGCCGGGCTGTGCGGCCCGCACGAGGTTCACCACGGACACCAGGGCCAGTCCGGCGGCCTCCAGCGCGCCGTCGAAACCCCACAGCGACGTGGTGAGATCCAGCACCGCGGTCACCGCGCAGACAGCCACGAGCGCCGGGACCAGCCGCCGCCAGCGCCGCCGGTAGAACCCGGCCAGGTCGAGGGTCCCGGTGCGGGCGTACTCGGCGATCAGCAGCCTGGTGATCACGAACCCGCTGAGGGTGAAGAAGACGTCCACCCCGACGGAACCACCGGGCAGCCGCTCCTCCCCCAGGTGATAGAAGACGACCAGCCCGACCGCCAGGGTCCGCAACCCGTCCAGCCCGCCCACCCGCCGACTCCGCACCGCCGCCGACGGGAAGCCTCTGCCGGCCGGGGCGTCCGGGCCGCCGGCTCTGCCGCCGGGTCCGGGCATCACCTCCGCCCGGTCGACGACGGCCAAGGACGTGTTCGGTGTACCGGCGGCGGAACGGATCCCTCTTCACCTACCTGATAGACGCGGTCAGACTCGGTGCGCCCTGCAACCAGTGCGGGCACCGTCACCCGGCCTATCGGGAGTGGCCACGGCATGCCGGACGGACACGCCGTCGGCTACCCCGCATGCGAAAACGCACACCTGAGGGGACCACGTGCGCCTGAGAACCCCCTGCGTGCCCCCTGTGCCACTTGTGCGAGCCGCCGAAGGCCGGCTCAGAGCGGTGTCGCCGCGTGCAGGATGAGCACCATCGTCACGGCCGAGTTGGCGGACGACATCGCCGACACCGCCGCCCCCGCTGCGGCCCCCCACGCCGCGAGCCCCACTGAGGTGAAGACCGACGGCCAGCGGCGTCCGGCCGGCGCGGGCCCGAGCAGGGCGGCCACCCGCCGCGGCACCGGCCCCGGCGCGGCGAAACCGGCGAGCGTGGGCAGCGGCGCGCCGCGGGAGACCAGGGCCGCCTTGCCGATCGCCCGGGCCACGGTACGACGGCTGCCGACCACCCCGGCGGCCTCCTCGTCGGCCCAGCGCTCCGCCGTGTACGCCACCGCGGTGCACAGGGGGCGCAGAAACGGGTTGGCCCGCGCCGCCAGCCGCACGGCGAGCAGGTGGCGGTGGTGACGGGCGGCGAGATGGGCCCGCTCATGGGCGAACAGGGCCCGGCGCTCGGCCGGCTCCAAGGAGTCGAGCAGGGCGCTGGTCACGACGACCCGGCCGCGTCGGCCGCCGGGGAGTGCGTACGCGTAGGGCGTCCGGTCGGGCAGGACCGCGACCTCCCTGCCGGGCAGCCCGGCAAGGGCCCGGTGCGCGCGACGGCGGACCCGGCGGTGCCGCCACAGCGTCCGGGCGCAGGCCACGACCACCGCGCACAGCACGGGGATGGCCGCTTTGCCGGCGACCTCGTCGTAGGGGACGGCCGCGCGCACCTCGGGGTCGGACCAGCCGTCCGGCAGCGGGTTGCCGGGCAGCTGGGCGGTGCCGACGACCATGAGCAGCCCCAGGCACACCGTGCTGCACGCGGCCATCACCGCGGCCACGCCGGTCAGCAGCCGGGTGGCCGTACGCGGATGCAGACGCTGCTCGGCGAGACGGGCGACCGGCCAGGCCGTGAGCGGCAGGACCAGTGGCAGAAAGACGAAGACCCCCACGAGCCGTCAGTCTTCCCCTCCGTCGTGGGCCTGACCCAGCAGTTCGCGCAGCAGCCGTTCGTCGTCCGGGCCGAGCCCGGTGACGAAACTGGCCAGCACCGCCTCCCGGTCCCGTTCGGCGTCCAGCACCCGGCGCATCTTGTGGGCGGCCAGGCCCGCCTGGTCCGCGACGGGCAGCCAGGCGAAGGACCGGCCGGCGCGCTCGCGGGTGACCACACCCTTGGCCAGCAGCCGGGTCAGGATCGTGATCACCGTCGTATAGGCGAGGCCGCCGCCCAGCCGCTCCTGCACCCAGCCGGCCGTCGCCGGTCCGTCCGCCTCCCGCAACGCCGAGAGCACCAGCGCTTCCAGCTCGCCCTGTCCCCGCCGTCCGGGCCGTCGCCGGTGATCGTCGGTCACGCGTTGTCTCCCTTCACCGCCGCACACTTCCCGGGCGACCCATCCTAAGGACGCCCGGGGCAGGACGCCGGGCACAGGAGGCCCGGGACCTCGCGTCCGACATCTCACTCCACGCAACTTCTACAGTGCTGTAGATTCATATCGGACACCACCAGGATCTCAACCAAGGTCTCAACCAGGAGGAAAACCGTGGGAGTTTCCCTGTCCAAGGGCGGCAACGTCTCACTCAGCAAGGAGGCACCGGGCCTGACCGCGGTCCTGGTCGGCCTCGGCTGGGACGTCCGGACGACGACCGGTACCGACTACGACCTCGACGCCTCCGCCCTGCTCCTGGACGCCTCCGGCAAGGTGCTGTCCGACCGGCACTTCGTCTTCTACAACAACCTGCGCAGCCCCGACGGTTCGGTCGAGCACACCGGCGACAACCTCACCGGCGAGGGCGAGGGCGACGACGAATCGGTGAAGGTGAACCTCGCCGCGGTCCCGGCCGAGGTCGACAAGATAGTGTTCCCGGTGTCGATCCATGACGCGGAGAACCGCGGCCAGAGCTTCGGCCAGGTCCGCAACGCCTTCATCCGGGTCGTCAACCAGGCTGGCGGCGCCGAGATCGCCCGCTACGACCTGTCCGAGGACGCCTCGACCGAGACCGCCATGGTCTTCGGCGAGCTCTACCGCAACGGAGCGGAGTGGAAGTTCCGCGCGGTCGGCCAGGGTTACGCCTCCGGACTCGCCGGGATCGCCTCCGACTTCGGCGTCAACGTCTGACCCGGGCAGCCGCCTCACCGACCGACCGGGAGACCATGTGGCCGACCCGCCCCGCCTCCGCCCGGAGGACCGAGCGGACTTCGAGGCGATGCTGCGCCTGGCGATGAGCACCCCGGACATCGCCGAGGCCCTGCTCGCCGACACCACCGGACGGATGGTCGTCCGCATGCGGATCCGAGCCCTCTCCGCCGCCGACTCGATCACGGCGGCGGCGGAGCGGGAGTACACCGCCTACCTCGCCCTGCGCACCCCGGCGAGCGGCGGCACCCTGCTCCCGGCCCTGACCGCCCTCACACCGGCCGTCGCCGCGGCTTCCGCGGCGGTCCTGCTGGCGCTCGGCCACACGCTCCGACTGGCCGGCACGGCAGGTACGTTGCCCGCATCACTGGTGACCGCGGGCTGGATGCTGGCCGCTATCGCGGCACTGAGCACTTCCGTGGCCCTGGCGGCCCTGCTGCGGACAGCGCTGCGCGGACACGGGCAGGGACACGGACACGGCACCCCGCCGACCGCACAGCAGGTCGAACAGGCCCGGCAGCGCTGGCAACAGGCCCTGCTGGACCGGGGCCTGATCCCCTACCTGCACCGACACATCCACGCGAACCCCTCTGACCCCGCCCGCCGCCCCTCCCCCAAGGACAGGTAACCCATGTTCGGACTGAGCGAACTGGCCGTCATCCTCATCGTCGTCATCGCCGTCCTCGCCGCCAAGAAACTCCCCGAACTGGCCCGCTCGGCAGGCAAGTCGGCCCGCATCCTCAAGGCAGAGGCCCGGGCCATGAACACCGAGGACCAGGACGCCGAGGGGACGACTCCTCGGACCATCCGGGGTGAGACGGTCGCGCGGGGTGCGGGGGCGCCGGAAGCCGACCGGGCGGGGGAGACACCCCGCAGCTGAACGGTTCGGCGACCCGGCGCGGGGGCCTGTCGGGTCACCGAACCGGGCTCGCGCTGCTCGGCGTCTCCGCCGGTGCGGTCGTCACGATGATGCTGACCGGCCATTTGCGCTGCCGCTACGCCGACCACCACGTCACCGTCGCCAGGCGGCACTCCTCCCCAAGCTCACGCTCCCACCCCTGGCCCGCTCGGCGCCTGTCCTCGGGGTGGTGCTGGTGCTCAGTGCCGCAGACGGCGGGCTCAACAACCGCCACACACGAAGACTCCGCCAGTCGACCGGACTTCGAGACCATCGGGAGCCGTCTTGACGCCCGCTCTCCTAAAGCGGGTGTCGCAGGTTCGAATCCTGCCGGGGGCACATAGCTTGACCAGGCAAAACGCATCGAACAGCCCCCTCGGAATGATCTCCGAGGGGGCTGTTTCGTGGCCCGGGGGACACGCGGGGGACAAGGTGCGATCAGGCGGCGTCCGGGGCCCCGTCGCGGGGGACAGAGGACACCAGCCGCAGATGTCCTCTGCTGCGGGAGGGCTGGGCCTGGGGCTCGTCCGCAGTCCGCCGCTCCTCTTCGTACGGCTCATCGGCGACCTGCGCCGGCTGGCTCTCCCCCACTGCGGCGGGGGCGGCTGCGGCGGGAGGCTCGGTGTCCGTCTCGGTGGCGGACTGCTGTTTGTCGTCGGGCTTGTTGATGCCGTTGCGGCGGGGCACGAGGTCGAGGGGTGCGTCTGCTGCGGCCTGCTCGAACTGGGGCATCAGGCTGGTGTAGGTGTCGGCGGTGAGCTGGTAGCTGCTGTGGCCGAGCAGGACCTGGATGGCCTTCATGGAGAGGCCGGCGGCGAGGCTCAGGGATGCGGCGCAGTGGCGCAGGTCGTGGAGCCTGATGGGCGGGAAGCCGAGGCGCTTGATGAACCGGTCGAAGGCCTGGGAGACGTTCTTGGGGTGGTGAGGGCGGCCGTCGGGCAGGGTGAAGACTTTGCCGGAGTCGACGTACGGATGGTCGTACGCCTTCAGCGCCTGCCCCTGCCGCTCTTCTGGGGTGGCGTCCAGCCACTGCTGGTGCTTGCTCTCCCATTCGGCGCGCTGGGCCTTCTGGACGTCCCGCCAGGCGGTCAGGAGAGCGAAGGTCGCGTAGTCCAGGGCGACGGCGCGGCGGCCGCTGCTGCTCTTGGGGGTGTCTTCCCAGACGGCGTTGGTGGAGTCGGTGACGATCTGTTCGCTGATGTGCGCGACGCCTTTGGTCATATCAAGTTCGGACCAGGGAAGGCCTGTTGCTTCGCCGCGGCGTGGTGCGCGGAAGGCCATGAGGTGCCACATGATGTACAGGCCTTGTTCGACGGCTGCGTCGAGGAATTCACCGGTCTGCTCGGGGGTCCAGACCATGACGGGGCTGGGCTTCTCGCCGGTTTCACGCCAGCGGGCCACGCGCTCTTCGGTCCAGACGAGCGCCTCAGGGCGTTCGTACTTCGGAATGGTGACGAGCTTGGCCCAGTTCTGGGTGATCAGCTTCTCGGTGACGGCGTCGGAGAGCGCGGCGGAGAGGCAGTCGAGGTACTTCTTCTGCCTGCCGGGGCCAGTGTCCTGGCGGGGCTTGGTGCGGGCCTCCTTGAGGGCTTCACGGGCCTGATGCCAGGTCTGGCGAAGCTCCGGAGGCCGGGGGGTTGGGGCTTTCCTCCATTCCTGGTGGGCGGCGTCGCAGGCGGCCTTGGCCTGCTGGGCGGCGATGCGGTTGGCTTCCTTGATCTTGTTGAAGGCCCAGATCTGCTTGAACATCTCCTGGACGTGGCGGTCCCGGAGCTCGCGCATGGAGAGGTGGCCGAGCGCGGGTATAAGGATGCGGTCGATGAAGTCGCGGTAATCGCTGCGGGTGCTGCGCTTGAGGTCGACGCGCTTGTCGTGCCAGCGGTTGAGGTACTGGGCGACGGTCTCTTTGGACTCGACGTTGACGCCGCCTTGGGCCTCGTCCCACAGCTTCTGCGCCTCTTCCTTAGCTTTCGTCTGGGTCAGGAAGCCGCCCTTGCGACGGCGTCGGCGCTGTCCGCCGACGCCGTCGGGGAGTTTGACGTAGTAGTACCAGGTTCCGTGTTCGCGCTTCTTCAGCAGAGGGCAGCTTGAGCCGAGTTCACGCATCTTGGGCCGGCCGGAGGCGTCGGGGATCGGCTGGCCGCTGTCGTCGAGTTTGGGCTCGGTGCACTTGCATCGCTTGTAGACGCTGCCGTCGAACACGTGGGATTCCCCCTGAATGTGCTGGATTATTCCTTACGCGTCCTGATCATGCTGTAGCGAAGGTGACGCTTCCTTGGGCGCCGTATGCTTCCTGCCAGGTGGCGCGGGGAAGAGGGATGTGACCACCTTTGTCCTCATCTGCGATGACCGTGCAGCGCACTCGTTCCGAGGGGCGCCGCGGCGGGATGTCCGTCGAGGAAGTGAGGTCCCTGCCGGCTGCGGTGAGCGTGGTGACGGCGGCTCGCGCATTGGGGATCGGTTCGGACAAGGCGTACGAGTTGATCAGGGACGGCGCGTTCCCGGCGCAGACGATTCCGCTGGGCCAGACGCAGAAGGTGTCGACGGCGAGCTTGTGGAAGGCACTGGGGATCACCCTGGATGTGTAGCCACCTATGCGGCCCGGACGTTGCGTCGTTTGTGCACGTCCGGGCCCCTCTTCTACCTCGCCCCCAGCGTGGATGTAACTGATGACGATGCAGATTGCCCAGTACAGGTTGCTATGAGCCGCGTCACACCTGCCAGCAGGTGAGCCTCCCTGGCCTGCAAATATCGCGTTAAGGCTGGCCAGTTCACGACGTCTCACGCACGTATAGCCCTCGACCCAGATATACATTGGCCTATGTCAGGTCTAAGGGACTCCTAACGCGTCGCCGACGCAAGGGGTCGCAGGTGCGAATCATTGATCGGAGTCAGCTGCGTGGGACGGTTGTCGGGCTACGTGCGCGCAGGGGCGGTGCATCCGAAGGAGGCGCCGTTGCTGCGGGAGGCCGTCACGCTGCTGTTCGGTGGCGATTCGGAAGCCGAGGCGACGCGGTGGCTGACGAGCAAGGGCATGCTGACCCCGCGCGGCAACGAGTTCCGTCGCGAAGTTCTGCACCGGCTGCTGGTCAATCCGCGGCTTGCGGGTCTGGATGAGAACGGCGAGCCGATCGAGGGCTGGGACGAGCGGGTTCTGGAGCCGGACGTCTACATGCGTCTGCAGGCTCTGTTCGTGGAGCGCAGCGAGAAGCGCGGCACGCCGCGTGACGCCCACGAGTACCTGGTCACCGGCGGGTGCGCGGTGTGCGACGAGTGCACGCAGGCCATGATCGGCAGCCGCGCCCACGCCGAGGCCCCGCCGTCCTATAAGTGCGACGGCTGCGGGAGAACACGCATCAACGCCGAGAAGCTCGAAGACTTCGTGGCCGAGCACGTTCTGGCTGAACTGCTGAAGCCGGGGGCGCGTGAGCGGCTTGAGCAGTTGCAGCGTGACATCGAGGCGGAGATCGCCCGCCTGAAGGAGCACATTGCGGGTGCCGACGAGCGGTTCGCCGGCATCGGCGATCTGTACGGGCGCGGGCTGATGGTGAAGGCCGCGTTCGTCGCCGCGCAAAAGGCCAGCAAGGAAGACCTGCGGACGTCCAAGGTGCGGCTGAAGCACCTGGAGCAGATGACCGACCTGCCGATCGGTGACGTGCACGACCTGGTGGCCTGGTGGCGTACGGCCCCGTTCGCGTCGAAGCGGGGCCTGGTACTGCTGGAGATCGAGCACGTGCGGGTCGGCCGCGCCGAAGGCAGCCAGGCCCCGGAAAAGCGGGTCCTGCTCGACTGGCGCCAGCCCGTCAGCTGAACCAATATCGCGACCTCGTTGGTGACCGGGGCGGGGCCAGCCGCACCCCGGTCGGTGATCGCGGACGCTCCTCAGTGGCTACATGCCCGAGATGGCGGAGGGCATGGCCTGCTGAGCGAGGTCGCCAGGTGCAACGATCATGAGCCGGGTGTTGTCGCCCAGCCTCTCCAGGGCCACGAACTCGACCTCGGTCTCCTCGTGCTGGTGCGGCAGGTAGAGGCGGCGGCGGTCGCCGTCGGGGTGGGCGACGGTGGTGACGTCGTCGTCGAGGATTCGGCGGGCGACCGGATCGGCCTGCCTGATGTGGTCGCAGACCTGGCTGAGGCGCGCGTCGTCCGCGTTCGCTTTGTGCGCGAGGCGCAGTTGTGAGGCCATGGGCTTGGCCCAGGTCTCCTCCCAGTCGATGAGCTGCAGGCGCGCCTCGGGGAAGGTCAGCGCCCAGATCATGACGTTGATGCCGTGCATCATCCACGGGTAGTCGCGGGCCGCGGCCTCGTTGAAGACGCGTACGTCCCAGCTGTGGGTGTAGGTGTACGCGGGATATATCTGACTGTGGACGATGGCCGCGCCGACGGGGTCGATGGAGCTGGCGTCCGAGTGCGGGAGCGGTGGCGGTTCGCAGCCGTTGGCCTCCAGCCACAGGTGGGCGCGTTGCGCACTGTCCAGGCCGAGGACGCGCACGATCCTCTCCAGGAACTCGTCTCCGACATGATCGAGAACGCCGCGCTCCAGCTTTCCGTACCAGCCCTCGGTCACGCCTGTGAGTTCGGCCACGTCACGTTGGGTGAGGCCTGTGCGGCGGCGCGCGCCGTAGCGGGCAGTGAACCCGGGCACGGCGTGCGGGTCGCGTGATTCGCGCCAGGACTTGAGCATGCGGGTGATCGGAGGCAGGTTCCGCGACATGAAGGTGTAGAGCTCCCCTGAAGTAAAGAACAGGAAAAGTATTAGGAAACCCTAACGCAGCTTATACGTGTGTCCGACTTGAGGGGCCTGCCGGATAAGACGGGCATGTTCAGTGCCATTCCAGACATTCCGATACCTCGGGCGGGCGATAACCCGTACCCGCAGTGCCGGTTCTACGGATACCGGCACGCCTAGAACCGGCCTAACGGGATGGAATCCGGGCAATGTGTGGCCCCGCCGCCGGGGTCACCCTCCTCGACGGTCCTCTCGCCTCCGATCTCTGCCCCACCGGGCGACGAGCCGTGGGCGGACATTGCATCGACGACGATCCCAGAGGTGTCAGGCATGAGCGTCTTCATCACCGGCGGTAACCGAGGCATCGGCTACGCCATAGCCACCGAGCTTGCCGAGGCCGGCCACAACGTGACCGTCACCTACCGCTCCGGCGAGCCCCCCGCCCATGCCTACCTTCCGGGCCAGGAGCACACCGGGGGTCGCTTCCTTGCCGTGCGATGTGACGTGACCGACCCTGAGCAGGTCGACCTGGCGTTCAAGCAGTCCGAGGCCGAGCACGGCCCGGTCACCTGCCTCGTCTCCAATGCGGGGATCACCCGTGACGGGCTGCTCGCCCGCATGAGCGAGGACGACTTCACCGCCGTCCTCGATGCGAACCTGACCGCCGCCTACCGGGTCGCCAAGCGTGCCCTGCCGGGCATGCTGCGCGCCAAGGGCGGCCGGATGGTGTTCATTTCGTCGGCGACCGCGATGCACGGGGAGGCCGGGCAGACCAACTACGCCGCCTCCAAGGCCGGGCTGATCGGACTGGCGCGGTCCATCGCCCGCGAGTACGGCTCGCGCAGCATCACCGCGAACGTCGTCGCGCCGGGGCTGACCGCCACGGACATGGCCGCCGCCTTGCCGGAGGACCGCATCAAGGCACTGCTCGGGCAGATCCCGCTCGGCCGTCTCGGGCAGCCCGAGGAGATCGCGCGCACCGTGCGGTTCCTCATCGACGAGGGCTCCTACATCACCGGCGCGGTGATCCCGGTCGACGGCGGCGCGGGAATGGGGCACTAACAGGTGACCGTATCGAGGCAGCCCGCTAGGGGCTGCGGGGGAAGACGGAGGCGAGGCCGCGAGGCGGGACGGCGGCACTCCGTACAAGCTCGGAAAGGGGCAGCCGGTCTACGCACTGCCGGGACAAGGGGGCCGGGGTGATCGACGTCGACCGCATTCTGGCGCTGGCAGCGCAGCGTGCCCGGACAGGATCGGGCCGCGACCGCGATGCGGACCGCATGGCCGCGCTGGCCGGACTCGCAGGCAGGCGCGAGGCGTCAGCCCGACCTGTGGCATGGTCGGCGGCCCGGTGCACTGAGCACGGGTTGACAGGCCTTGGGGCGCCGGGCGGCGACAGGGCTGCGGCGCGGGTGTGCGGGGCGTGCCCGATCCGCAAGGAGTGCTTCGCCGTTCCCGTCGCGGGGGCGCCGCCGCAGGTGCGGGCCTGGCGCAAGCATGTGGACGAGCAGTTGTAGGTGATGCTGATGGGCGCCGGGATCCTCCCGGCACCCATCAGCGTTTCCGCATGCCAGAGCCCATTTAAGGACGTGGTCGAGGTCACGTTGGCGTGGGACACCGGGAGTGGACACCCCCTCTATGCATAGTAGAATTAACTCAAGAGATGAGGGAGAAAAGAAACCTCACCAGCACCACTTGGAGCCCGAAATGCAGCGCGTCCTCAAGATGAGCCAGGTCCACCGCAACCCGCGCCAGCCGCGCGAGTACTTCAGCGAGGACGCGCTGAACGAGCTGGCCGCGTCGATCGACAAGTACGGCCTCATGCAGAACATCGAGGTCCGCCCCGACAACGAGCAGGGCGGCTACGAGATCGTCTCCGGCGAGCGCCGCTTCCGCGCCCACCAGATCCTCGGCCGCACCAAGATCCGCGCCAACATCATCTCCGAGAAGAACGAACTCCAGCGGTTCAAGCGGTCCATGAGCGAGAACGTCACCCGCGAGGACATGACCCCGTTCGAGGAGGCCCACGGCTACCAGCGGATCCTCGACGAGGAGGAGGGCGCGACCATCGAGTCCGTGGCCGCCGACTTCGCGAAAACCACCACGTACGTGAAGCTGCGCCTCGCGCTGCTGGACCTGCGCATAGAGGTCCAGGAGCTCGTACAGGACGGGAAGATCGGCACGCAGGCGGCCGTGCAGATCGCCGCCCTCAACCTCGCCAACCAGGGCTCCGTCCTCAGCAAGTTCGTGCGCGGCGAGTTCGCCTCGGACAACGAGATCGTGCATTTCGCCTACGCGATGAAGCAGCAGCAGGACCAGGCCGTCCTCATGGTCGTCGAGGAGATGACCGAGGAGCAGCGCACCGAGCGCGCGGCCGCACAGAAGAAGACCCGCAGCACGCTCGACAAGATCGAGCAGGTGCGGGCGCTGCTCGACGAGATCGGCAAGACCGAGCCGCTGAAGCTCGCCGAGACTCTTGAGACGCAGGTCGGGGCCCGCCTGGAGCAGCTCGACCGGGTCGCCGAGTCGCTGACCAAGGCCCGCTTCCAGCTCAAGCAGGCCAAGGCGCACGCCGAGGCCCGCCAGTTGGTCACGGTCAACCCGGAGGCCGAGGCCGACCACAACGAAGAGTCTGACGTCGCCGACGAGCGCGAGGCTGTCGCGGCCTGACCGGCTCAGCTCCGGGGGTGCGGGCAACCGCGTCCGCACCCCGGCCGGCGCGGCCACAACTCCGCGCCGCCTTCTCCCCATTACCCCGTCACGGCACAGGAGCAGGTTCGTCATGCGCTACAGCGCGCCCCTCACCCCCGCCCAGGCCGAGCAGCTCGGCAAGGACGTCGGCATGATCGTCGCCTTCGCCGCGAAGGCCCTCAACCACATGCACGGCACGAACATCGACCGCCTCATGCGGACCTTCACCTCGTCCAACGCTCTGGAGGTCACCGCGGCCCGCTACTTGAAGGCCCTCGAGGACGGCCACACCCCGGGCGAGGCGGCAGGCCGGGCCGGGACCGCACTCATACGGGACTGGGCAGACGCCGTCCTCGAAGCCTCCGAGACCGCCCAGCCTCACAAGGAGAGCAAGTGACCACCCGCAGGGACTGGACCGTCATGGGCCGCGCCGACTTCGACGCAGCGGCCCCCAACGAGCTGCCCGTACAGGCGGGCCCCGCTCGGATCGCTGCCGTACCTGACCCGTTCGGCACCGCCGCCCTCTTCGGCGACACCATCCCTGATCCCGGCCCGCGCCGGTCCGGCCGCGAGCAGCCGGGCGACATCGACGGTCAAGAAGAACTGTTCTGACACCCGCACCCCTGCAAGGAGCAAGTCTGTGAGCACGAGCACCGAGACGCTGCTCAGCGATGTCCGAAGCGCCCTGCACCGCCGCCACATAAGGTCCTACTCGCCGGACAAGGACCGCCCGGGCTGGCGCGCGCAGCCCACGCTGCTGGACGACATTCCAGCCGTGATCCTGACCTGGCACGGCGCGACAGAACCCAACGCCCATACGCCAGAGCACAGCACCATCACCGCGGTCGCAGGCTGGCTCCTCCATCTCGAACGCCACCTGGAGCAGGAGTTCATCGTGGGACGGCTCTATGCGGAACACCCTGGTCGCCGGGCCGACCGCACGCTCGTCGCCCTCCTCGCCTTCCACTCCGGCAAGGGCAACGCCGCACCAGGCGAGCAGAACGCCTCCTGACCTCAACTCCCCTGCACAGTAAGAGCCTTCATGCCGATCTACCTGCCTGCGCCAGCACCGACACGACCCGCCGATGGCAAGGGATTCAACCGCCTCAGCCTGAACGCCCACATCTGGACGGGCGGCGCGCAGTGCGCCCTGATACCCACCTCGTACCCGACGCTCTTCGAGAGCTACGACACCCGCCGCGCCCGGTGGGGCGGCTTCGGACCCTGCGTTCAGCGCAAGCCGGACTGCGAGGCCTGCCCGGTGTTGACCGAACTGGACACCTCCACCGAGCAGATCACCTTCAACAGCCCACGTGTCCTGGTCCGTATCGACACGACCGTCAACCCGGACGCGTCGTTCAACGCCACGCCGGTCACCACGCTGTGGATGACCGACCAGCCAGAAGACCCGCAGTACCGCAGCAACGGACAGAAATGGACTTGGCGGCGCATCCTGCACGTCAAGGGCTGGGTGCTCGGCCGCCGACACCGGGACGAGCTCGGCGACGGGTTCTGGCTCCACCGCACCGCGCACGCGGCGGCGCCGCACGTCGAGGTCCGCACCAAGCCCCGCCAGACCTCCACTCGCCACGCCTTCTTCGTGAACGGCACGCGGGCGGCCCTGCTCACCTGCTACAGCCGATGCCGCCACGACGAGGCGCTGCTCAACTCGGTCGGTCACCACACCCCAGAGAACCCCGACGACGCGGTGGCACTGGGCTGGCCACAGCTTCACCTCCCACAGGACCACAGCCGTAGCCGGCACCTGCGGCTCCGGGTGAACAAGGGGGCGTGCAGTGTCACCTTGGCGGAGGGCGGCGAGGTCCTCGCTCGCCTGGAGTTCAGCGGATCGTCCTGGACGGCCAGGCAGGTCCAGAACGCGGCCGCAGCTCTGACCGCGCACACAGGGGACTGACATCGTGGCGACGTACACCCCGCCGCGGCCGTTCTTCCTGCCGGACGCGCATCTGCCGAACTCGGCTACCACGCCTTGGACATGCCGAGCCTGCAACAGCGCCTGGCCGTGCGGGACAGCCGAGCCGTACCTCACCGCAGGCCGTTGCCAGTGCGGTTCACCGATGTACTGGGAGAAGAGCAAGCCGCGCCGCTGGCACACCGGCCCCCGCTGCTACAGCCACGCCGACCAGATGGCCGCGCTCGCCGAAGAACTGCACCAGTACCACCATGCGCACCCGCACTACCCGCCGTCCCGTCCGGCCCCGCCGAGACGCAGGCGCCGCCAGCGCCCTCCGTTCGCGCACACACCGAGCGGGCCCGGAGACATCCGGCCGGGGACCTGGCTGTGGGTCAAACCCGGTGGTCTGCACCTGGCTTGGGGCGACATTCACCGTCTGGCGATGCTCACGCGTCTGGACCGGCCGTACTGCGAGGTGTGGCTGGACGACACCACAGTCCACCGCGTCAGACCGCACCTACTGATCCTGGAGCGCACGCCCGTCGTGAACGCGGCCCGCGCGGCAGGCGTCACCTCCCTGGTGTGCGGCAGCGGCCCTTCGCCGAGGCCGCTTCTCCCCCAGTGGCGATGGCTCGGCTGGACGCTCGCCGAGCACATAGAGCATCTCGCCGCCGATCCCGAGCCGCAGGAAGAGCCCGTGCAGGAGGGCCTGTTCGCCGCGGAGCACCTTGAGGGCGTGGCGGAGATCACTTGCGGGGAGTGGACACCCCTACCCTGGATAGTAGAATTAACTCAAGAGGTGAGGGGGTAACCGCACCGACCTAACCAGCAGAGGAGGAGCGGTTGTTCGCCACTCCGGCAATCATCGACGCGATCACCGTCACCGGCGCCCACGCCCCGGAATGCGGCGAATGCGAGGGCGGCGGCACCGTCACCTACCTGCACGGGCCGTACGAGCACATCCGCGAGTGCGACACCTGTCACGGGACCGGCCGGTACCTGCCCTGCCCCGCGTGCAGCGACGGCACCAGCCCCAGCACGGGCGACACCTGTCCCGTTTGCGAAGGCTTCGCCATCCTCGCCTGACAAAAAATAGGCCACTACCTAAATGGAGATTCAGTGATCCTCGGAGACTCGCTCACCGCGGAAGCCCTGGTCGCAAGCAGCAAGACCAGCGCGACCCTCAGCCCCAGTGGCGCGATCCGCCTCGCCATCACCTTGCACGACGGCACCATCCAGCACTTCGAGCACCCGCCCGTCGGCACCTGCGCGGACTGGCGGGTCGCCGAACTCGAAGCCCCCGGCTCGGGCTTCACCTTCGACGAACCGGTCACGGAACAGTGGGGTCACGCACTCACCCTCATCGCCCGCAACTCCCTTACCTGAACAGCCAGGAGGCCAGCATGGAAGACTTCGAGAAGCGCACCGGCGTGACGCTCGCCCGGCCGATCCCCAAGGGCATGCTCCGCCCCTTCGGTGAAGTGCGCGGACACGCCACCGACCCCATCAGCGGGCGGAGGCTCGTGATGGTGCAGTGGCCCGGCGCACCCAAACCCCTCCCGTACGAGCCCGACGAGCTCGCCATCGTCGACTGACCCAGAAATAGGTCAGTGCACATCTTCGTGTTAGGTTCTGAGTGATGTCAGGCCCTGGCACGGCCCGACCATCCACCCACACCTCCGGACGGGCAGCGACCCCCCGCGCCCCGCCCGCCCGGAACGGCTCGTCAGATACGAGCCACCCCTCCGGCCGGGACCCGCACCCCCCTGCGGGTCCCGGCCAACCCATGGAGCAACCAACATGCCTGCCCTGAACAACCACCACGACATGCGCCACACGAGCCACGACGACGCCCTCTACGAGGCGCTCGTCCTCGAGCGATACGGTCGCTCCCTGCAGGAGATCCTGTGGGAGGAAACGAAGCGCCCGCTGCCCGAACTCCTCAAGGAACGCCACCGCCGCCCCGCGCTGGCGGCCGCGCCCGCCGTGCGGCGCCAGCCGCGACCGGACCCGGACGCCGCCGCGCATCTCGCCGCCCTACTGGAGGCCGACGTCCCGCGCCGCAGGCGGGCCGCGTGACCGAGGAACAGTTCCGCCGGCATGTCCGCAAGATCGCAGCCCTCCGCGGCTGGACTCTCACGTACCACACCCACAACTCGCAGCGCAGCGACGCAGGATGGCCCGACGAGGTCTACGGACACCCCAAGGCCAAACGCATCATCTTCGCCGAGTTCAAGTCCGACACCGGACGCATCCGCCCCGCTCAGCGCGACTGGCTCAAGCACCTCGCCGCCTGCGGCCTCGAAGCCGCACTGTGGCGGCCCAAAGACCTCGACCACATCGTGAACGTCCTCGCCCCCGACGGCCCCCGCGCCCAACTACCCGACAGCTTCTGACAAAGGAAACAGACCCCGTGCACGACCATCCCAAGCAGCACTCCGCGATCCCTCCGATGCCCGGAGCCACGTGGTGCAACTCCTGCGACAGTTGGTTCAACCCCATCACCAACACCTGCCGCTGCAACAACCGCTGACCACCCCAGGGAACAACCGCCATGAATCACTCTGCTCGCGCGACCAACCACACGACGGCACCCTCCACGCCGCTCGGCCCGGACCGCGAGCAGAGCACCCCCACGCCAAGCACAGGCACCGAGCTGGTCCTCGCCGAAGTCGCCCGCCTAGCCAACGAGCTGTGCGAACACCTCTCCGACGCCCCGTGGCGCACAGCAGCCCGCATCCGGGAACTCGCCGAAGCGGCCCTGCCGACCGCCGGAGACCGCTGAATGCACGCCCGCTTCGAACCCCTGCCTGCCCCAACCCGCAGCCAGGAGGCGTACGACACCGCCCAGGCCCTCCGCGAACACCCGGACGAGTGGGCGCACATCGAGACCCTCGGCAACCTGAACCGGGCCACCAACCTCGCGTACCGCATCCGGACCGGCCGTCACAGCGCCTTCCGCCCGGCTGGCGCATTCGATGCCACCGCCCGCCTCGCCGACGACGGCACCGCCAGCGTCTACGCCTGCTACATCAGCACCACCCGGCAGTAACCGCTCGCCACGCAGCACCGCCTCCGGAGCCGACATCGTGAACACCGCCCTGCTCAATGAAGCAGACCTCGCCACAACCCGCGACACGTACGACAACTTCGCCGAACTCGCCGCCCACGAAACCGAAGGAGTCGCCTGGGCCCGAGAGCTACGCCCCGCCCCAGGCTCCGATCTAGCGCACATAGCCGTCCACGGCGGTGGCATCGAAGTCGGCACCACGGAGGCCGCGAACGCTGCCGCAGGAGACAGCCACAACTACTACTCGTTCCGCGGCAAGAAGAAGGCCTCCAGCAACCGAGATCTGCACGTCACCTCAAGCCACTTCGACGAACCTCGCTGCGTCGCCCTGCAGCACAGCATGGTGCGCACCGTGTCCTGGCACGGATTCCACAGCACCCAGAAGATCACCGAAGTCGGAGGGCTCGATGACCAGTTCAAGATGTGGGTGAAGCGATCACTTCAGCACGCGGGCTTCGCCGTCACCGATGCCGCCGTCGAGCGCGCAGGACGCAACCCGCAGAACATCTGCAACCGAAACCTCTCCGGGTACGGCGTCCAGTTGGAGCTGTCGACAGCTCAGCGTGCAGCCTTCTTCCGCAACGGCGACATGAGTGCCTCCAACAGGCAGCACACCACGGAGGAGTTCACCCACTACATCGAAGCCGTACAGCTCGCCTACCGGCGGCTTCGCGCCTGACCCGCCGCTGGCATCACACCGCACGCCTCAGGAGACATCCGGTGAGGACTCCGGTCAGGGGCTAGCAGCGGGAGAACGCCCGGGGATGTAGCCCTTCCACTCGGATCGTTCGATGATCCCGTCCCACTCGCTGCGCGGCGTAGCCGCAGGCGGAGGCACATCAGTGAACCCGGTTGCCCACAAAGCTCCGGCTGGGACGTCGAGGAGCGGCGCGAACGGCACCTGAAGCCCATTCGATTCGGTGGGCGGATCGCCGTGCCACCCCCACACCTCCTTGAAGAGGCTCCCCCCGAAGCTCACCCTGGAGCCACGTGCCGCCGCACTCGCACCCATGGTCTCGAAGTCCACCCACGGGACCACGATGTACGGCCACGTCTTGCCGGATGTGACAGGACCCCACACTTCGATCGCGGCGTGAGACGTGCGTGTCACGGCCACCACCAGATCACTGATCGTCTGCGATGCCGGTGCAGTTTCCCCCAGTTCGGTGAGCTCTACCTCGAACTCCAGCCATTCCTCCGGATGCCCGTCCGCAACCTCGATTGCGTGCTGCTCGGAGACGCGCTGTAGAGAATCAGGCTCGGTCGCCAGTGCGGTCTTCATGTCGTCCAGCACGAGAGGACCGCGGTCGATCAGATGAAGACGGCTATCCAGCGGGGTCAGGCGGATCGTCTCTCCATCGAAGTTCACGAGTGCAGCTCCTCCATGGGTGTCGGGTCTCTTGGATATGCCCACACCCGCAGTCTCGCAAGGCCCTCATGTCGACTCAGCTGAATCCGCCCACGTTCCCGGCCACTTCACGCGACCGCACGCGCGATCTCGCTCTGGGGAACCATGGTCGCGTGCAGTACGTTTGCTCAGGTGAGTCCCCGCAGCATCCCCCGTCTGCGGGGACTCACCACTCTGGTACGGAAATTCGGTGCACATCGTCACGTGCCCGCCTATCCTGAGCTGCAACGCGTCGACGGAGACAAGTACCCGCAGGACCCGCGAGCCAAGAGAGCTGCCGGAGCTGGGAAGGCGGTCTCGCACCCTACGGGGAAGACCCTCCCGAGCGCGGGGAGGAACGGCCTCGTCTAGGTCCAATGCCCCGCCGGCTGACCCTCGTGACCAGGTCCGAACGAGGCCGTCGCTTCGGTGACGACGAAGGCGTGGTGGCACCGCGAGTCCCCTTCTCGCCCACGCCCCCAAGGGATCATGACGACGCCCCTGGGAGGGCCCGAGATGATCCACGCAACTACCCGTGTATTGGTCTCCGACCTGCGAGAACACATCGGCGAGACCGTTTCCGTCTGCGGCTGGGTGAACGCCCTGCGGCTGCAGCGCAAGATGCAGTTCGTCATCGTCCGCGACCACACCGGAATGGTGCAGGCCACCCACAAGCGCGGCGGCGAAAGCGACACCATCGAAGCCGCCCTGGAGGGCTTGACCACCGAGTCCGCGGTCAGGATCACCGGCCGCGTGGTCGACAACCCGATCGTCAACCTCGGCAGCCTGGAGCTCGTACCCGAGCAGGTCGAGGTCCTGAACCGGGCCGAGACACCGCTGCCGATCGACGAACGCTCCGGCCTGGAGCACCGCCTCGACTGGCGGTTCCTCGACGTGCGGATGCGTCCGCAGGCGCAGCTGCTGTTCACCGTGCAGACCACCCTCGAACAAGGCATGCGCGAGTACGCCTATGCGCAGGGCTGCACCGAAATGCACACCCCCAAGCTCATGGGCACAGCGAGCGAGTCCGGGGCCGAGGTGTTCGAGCTCGGCTACTTCGATCGCCCCGCGTTCCTGGCGCAGTCCCCGCAGTTCTACAAGCAGATGGCAATTGCTGCCGGCATCGACAGGGTTTTCGAGATCGGCCCCGTCTTCCGTGCCGAGCCATCGTTCACATCTCGGCATGCGACGGAGTTCACCGGCGTCGACGTCGAGCTAGCTTGGATCAGCGACGTTGAAGACGTCATGGCCTTCGAGGAGCAGATGCTCGCGCACGCCATCGCCGAGGTCGCCGACGTTCACGGTGAGGCGATCCGCGAGACCTTCGGCGTCGACGTCACAGTCCCCACAACGCCGTTCCCGCGGGTGGCCATGGCCGAAGCCCAAGAGATCCTGCGGGCAGGCGGCTGGGACCCGGAGGACACGAAGGAGGACTTGGACCCGGAGGGCGAGCGCGCTATCGCCGCGCACTTCCAGGAGCAGAGCGGGCACGAGTGGCTGTTCGTCACCCACTACCCGACGAGCATCCGGCCCTTCTACCACATGCGCCCCGAGCACAACCCGGGGCTCACACTGAGCTTCGACCTGCTCTGGAAGGGCCTGGAGGTCACCACCGGCGCTCAGCGTGAGCACCGGCACGACGTGCTGCTGAAGCAAGCCGCCGAGAAGGGCATGAGTATCGAACCGCTGGGCGACTACCTGAACGCTTTCCGGTTCGGATGCCCACCACACGGTGGGCTCGGTATGGGCTTGGGACGAGTGCTGATGGTCATGCTCGGCCTTGAGTCGATCCGGGAAGCGACCTTCCTCTTCCGCGGACCCAACCGCCTCGCGCCATGAGGCATGGGCTCATTCCACCGGCGCAGTGGCAAGCAGAGCGGCCCGAGCTTGCGGCTGGCACAGCAGATTTCGCCGCTGCGGCGATCGAATCCCACTAGATCCCTGAAGAAGCGGCGCCGATCAGGGTACGTATGGTGACCGCAAGCAGCTGTGTGGGTTGGGGGCATTGTGGGAGCTGAGCAGCAGCGACGATCTCGGATCCTGGCGTACTGGCGTGCGGTGGAGCTGTTCAGTCCACAGAAGATCCCCTCGGTGTCGGCACGCGAGCGGGTGTACGCCGTGGCGGAAGACGGGCCGCTGCCCTGGGAGGACAGCCACCCGCTGCGGTCGGTACCGCTGGAGCCGGGATTCGTGTGGCAGCACATCGTGTACGGCGGTACGTACGCACTGCGGACAGTGCGCGACGTGCTCCTGCAGGTCTTCGGCGAGAACGAGCAAGACCACGATGGGCGGCTGGACGGCGAGAGCGCGCTGTTCGCGTTGACCGTCAACGACGAGGGGCGTCTGCTTCTCGATTCTCCGGTGCTATCTACCTGTGCTTGGGCCACAGGCCGGACGTTGCATCCGGGGCCCACCCGGCCAGGATGGCTGGACGGGTTCGACGAGGAAGAAGCGGCATGGCTCGCCCGAGTCGCCGACCTCGGCGAGGAGATCGCTGACGAGCTGCCCGACTTCGACACAGCTGGCTCCGCTACCGAGGACGACAACGACGAGGACGACGACAAGGTCGGCTTATACCGACTGTCCGCGAAGGATCTGCTGGGCTTCGTGCACGATCTCTCCCAGGCCTGGAACGTGACGGACGGTCTACAGCCGGAGGAGATTCGAGTCCGGAGCGTGGCGGTGCGGCAGAAGCAGGCCGATGACGCCGACCAGCAGGACTTCCTCAACAGCTTCTACGTGGCCGACCTCGGCCTGGTCTCACGCGCCGTGCAGACGCGGGAGCCCGGGGCGGGACTGACCGCCTACCTGACGCCGGGAACGCAGGTGAACGCCGCGTGGCGCATCGACCTACGAGAGCAGCCCCAAGCAGCCTTGGACGCGGTAGCGCCCGGGCGCACCCCGATGGGTCGTTGGCCGGCGAACCCGAAGCATCCTTTGGCTCTCAGCCAGCAGTTCGCGGTGAACACTGCCTGGAGTGAACTGGCCGAATCAAGTGGACTGTTCGCCGTCAACGGTCCGCCCGGCACAGGTAAAACGACAATGCTCCGCGACTGCTTCGCCGCTGTGATCGTGGAGCGTGCTCAACGTCTTGCGTCGCTGCGCATGCCCTCCATGGCATTCGTCGACAAGGAACCGTACCGGTGGCAGAGCGGCGACTACACGCGCACGCTCACCGCGTTGAAGCCCGAGTTCACGGGTTTCGAGATGGTGGTCGCCTCGGCCAACAACGGGGCCGTGGAGAACATCTCCACCGAGATCCCGGCACGCGCGGCCCTCGACGACTTGTGGAGCGAGGACGCCGACTACTTCGCCGAACAAGCAACCCGCCTCCTCAAGGGCGCGCCAGCCTGGGGCGCAGTCGCGGCCAGACTGGGAAACAAGAAGAACCGGATGGAGTTCATCAACCGGTTCTGGCACGGCAAGTACAAGATGGACGACGAGCAGGCGCCACCGCCGCCGAACGGCCGTCGGCCGCGCAATCGGGATGCCTGGATCGAAAGCGAACAGGGCATCGCACACCTTCTGCGTGAATGGAGTCGGCATCCGCACAGCGGTGTGTGGCGGGAAGCCAAGGACCGATTCCGTCAGGCTTATGCCTGGGTAGAGCAGTTGCAGGCCAAGCGTGTGGCCGCCGCGGCGGCCCTTGGACAACTGTCCTCCGCAGGCGCCGCCTTGCGGGCAGCCGAGCAGGCTGTCGCGGACAGCGACACCCGTGTACATCAAGCTCGCGCGCAGGTAGCGAGCGAGAGTGCCGTACTGCAGCACGCTGAGACGGCTCTCCACGAGACACAACAAGTGCTCGATGCCCATGCTCGCCGGCGTCCCGGGTTCGTCGTGAGTATCAGCACGCTGGGCCGTGCGGCACGAGAGTGGCATCAGCGTGACCAAGAACTCGCTGGCCATGTGGACGCGGCTCGCAGCGTTCGTGACGCCGCAGCAGCATCGCTTTTCAGGGCCCAGCAGGCAGCGGCTCAGGCCGAGCACACTCTGGGCGCCTGCCGTCAGCAGCAGGCTTCGGCCGCTGCGCGCGTTCAGGCACTGGAGGAGACCGTCGCCCAGGCCCACGCGGATTGGGGCAACCACGTCCCACAGGAGGCGTGGCTTCACGACGACACCACCCGCGAACTTGCTGCGCCTTGGGGCGACGAAGAGATCGCCCAGGCCCGCGCAGAGCTGTTCCTCGCAGCGATGGGGCTCCACGAGGCGTTCCTGAGGTGCACAGCCCGCACCATGTACGCCAACCTCATGGCGGCCATGGACGCCGTGGCCGGCGCGATCCCCAAGACCGTCTCCGCGGAGCATGTGAAAGCGGCATGGCAGAGCCTGTTCCTCCTCGTCCCCGTCGTCTCCACCACCTTCGCTTCCCTGGACAGGGTCTTTGGCCGCCTCGGGTCGGAGGCGCTGGGCTGGTTGTTCATCGACGAAGCCGGTCAGGCCACCGGGCAGATGGCCGTCGGCGGCATGTGGCGGGCTTCCCGCACGGTCGTCGTGGGGGATCCGCTGCAGCTCGAGCCAGTCGTGGTCTTGCCCTGGACCGCGCAGCGGGCCCTGGGCGACGAGCTGGGCGTCGACGCGGAATGGGCCCCCAGCCGCACCTCGGTCCAGCAACTCGCCGACCGCACCAACCGCTACGGCACCCTGCTGCCCGCCGAACTCCCCGACGGCTCCCAAGAGGTGTGGGTCGGTAGCCCGCTGCGCGTCCACCGGCGCTGCGACAACCCCATGTTCGCCATCAGCAACGCCATCGCCTACGACAACCTCATGGTCTACGGAACTCCCGACCGCGGCGACTACCGCTACCGCCCCCGCAGCTGCTGGGTAAACGTGGAAGCCACCGAAGCAGACGGACACTGGATTCCCGAAGAAGGCCGCGCGCTGCGCCGCGTCTTGGAGAAGCTACGGGACGACGGCAGTGTCGACCTCGCCCAAGACGTCTACGTCATCAGCCCGTTCCGGGCTGTGGTGCGAGGCGCAGAGCGTGCCTGCCGTGGCTTGCTCCCCGATTCCCGTGTCGGCACCATCCACACCACCCAGGGCAAGGAAGCCGACGTAGTGATCCTTGTGCTCGGCAGCGACCCGCGCCGTCCTGGTGCCCGCTCTTGGGCTGCCTCCCGCCCCAACCTCCTCAACGTCGCCGTGAGCCGGGCCAAGCGCCGCCTGTTCATCATCGGCAACCTGGATGCCTGGCGCGACCAGCGGTTCTTCTCCACTCTCGCTGACGAGGTGCCTGCGCACACTTGGCAGCCGTGAGGTGAAGCTGGGCAGCAGCCAGCAGGCGTCCCTGACCGCAACGTGCGCGAGTCACATCACGCGCAGATCATGAAGAAGCTTGGGAGAACCTGTTCCTCGTGCTCCCGAGCAGTGTCGTTGGCCGCAGTCACTCGCAGCTCATACCTCCAGAGTCGGCTACCGGGCGCATACTCCCGTAGGCGTCGCCGTGAGTGACGACTGCGACCGGCCCTGGTTCGCCAGCCAGGTCGGTCAAGCACGCGAGGACCCGGTCGCCGGCCTGCGTGAGGAATCCCCGGACCTGGGAACGTAATCCCGGTCTTGGACCGTTGCAGCCCAGTTGGCGAGGAACTCCTCGAGTGGTTCTTCATCGCTGCAGTTCATCCGCTCCCGCAGCCGGGTATCCTCCCGGACCGCGAGTCCGCACGCGGCCGCGATGAACTCTGCCGTCTCGCGGGCTCGCCTCAGAGGGCTGCTGATCAGGGCGCCAATCCCGACGTCCTGCAGATGCTTCGCTGTTCGGGCCGCCTGCTGACGTCCGGGGATGGTCAAGCCCGGATCGCCGAGTTGTCGTTCCTTCTCCGCGTGCTGCACCAGGTAGAAGATGGTCATAGCGGAGCGTGGCGCACGGCTCGCAGCGGGCGCCACTGGAATATGGCCGGCTCAACTCCTGGTCAGCCAGTGAGGATTCGACGGATTCTCACGAGCCGAACGGGACGCGGGCGAGGACCAGGCCACGCACTTCGGCGGCCTTCCCTTCGGTGATGAGTCGCTTGCAAACGGTGTGGAATGTGGCGCCTGTTGTGAAGACGTCGTCAACGAGCAGGATGCGTTTGCCCTCCACGCTCCTGTGGAACCTCAGTGCCTTGGCGTGCTCCTCTGCGGCGTGCAGTTTGTCCGCCCACTGAGCACCGCCGCTGGCCGACTTCTTCGTCTCGTATTTTTTGGTCGCCACGGGCCTGTCGGGGGCGGCGATGGGCCACCGGTCCAGTGTGTCTTCCGTGTAGGCGGACTCCATAATCTTTTCGATGTGTTGGAGCGGTACCCGGTCAGGTGCTGTGGGGTTTCCGACGATGAGGTCGATGTCTGCGACCTGTCTGCGGTTTTCCTCAAGCCATCCGACGATGAGCCGTCCGAAGACCTTGCTCCAGCCCTTGCGGCCGTCGTACTTGAACCTCTTGATCGGTTGTTCCAGAGGATGAGTGAACAGGGCAAGGGCATCGACTCGGGTGAAGCAACGCTTCTCCGGGCTCCAGCGGCAGATCTTGTTCCGGCATATGGCGTCCGGGGCATCCAAGCTCTGGCTGCAGACCACGCAGTGATGCTCTGCCAGAGGGCGCATGGTTGCCGCGGCGCATTCCGCGCACACGGCGGGAGTTCCGTTAATGCGGTAGGCGCATCGGCTGCAGTTGGGGAACCCCAGTGGCCGGGGCAGGCCAGAGGTTCCCGTCACAGGCCCTCCAGCGCGAGTTGGAGCCGCTGTTGGCCGGCTTGTTGGACTCGCGCTGCGCTGCCGAGGCGGGAGAGAACATCGTCGAGTTCGACGACTTCCACCGCTCGCCCTTCGGTGACCATCTTCGCGGCCCACGGCTCACTGGTGGCCAGGGAACGGATGAGGAAGACGTGCTTGCCGTGCTCGGCCGCGAGACGCGCCTGCATCTTGGCGCCGGAGGTGGAGGACGCCTCGATGACGATGCTGCCGATCGTGCATCCGGACATGACGACGTTCCGGCGTGGAAACGTCCAAGTCGCCGGTCCGGAGGTGGGCCAGAACTGGGACAGGAGCGCGCCGCCCTGGTCGAGGATGCGTGCGGCCAACTGCTTGTTCTGGGCTGGGTAGACCTTCGCAGCAATGCCGGTGCCCATCACCGCCACGGTGCGGCCACCGGCTTCCAACGTTGCCGTGTGCGCGGCAGTGTCGATGCCGTTGGCCAGACCGCTGAACACCACAACGTCGTTTTCCACCAGACCGGCTGCCATGCGAGCGGCACGACGTACTCCGTCTGCGCTCGCATTGCGGGTGCCGACGACGGCAGCGGACCGGGCATCCCGCTCGTCGAGATCACCGAGGTAGAACAAGAACGGTGGCAAGTTGGGGATCAGCCGCAGGTTGGCCGGATACTCCGGATCAAGCACAGTCACCAGGCGAGCGCCGGCCTGAGAGGCAGCCTCAAGTTCGGTGGCGACCCGGCTCCGGGCATCGTCGAGCTCCGGGAGCGCCTTCCGCAAGATGGTCACGCTCTTGCTGGCAATATCAGAGTCTTCAGGGATGTCGCCGCCGAGGAGCACGTGGAGTGCCTCAGGCGACTGGCACGTCCTGGCCAGCAGGTGCCAGTCGACGGACCTGTTGTCCGTTCTCAGTGCGCAAAGGGCCAGCAGGTCCAGTTGCAGGGGCGTCGTTGTGATCATGTCCTCGGGGGTCCTTCTACTCGCGGTCCAAGGTGTTCGAAGGGTGGTGCTGCTGTGCTGTGGACCGCTTCCATCATGACCTATACGCGCGGAGGCGTATAGGTAGACAAACTGTCGCAAGATCGGCGCTTGCGGGCCCCTTCATTCGAGGTTGATGTCAGTCGACTATCAGGCGCTGTTCGGACACTGCCGCTCATCACGGTCCGCATCAGTTGGGACTCGCCCTTCCCGCCCCTGCCTCAGTTCAGCGACCGCTTGGCGGATCGAGTCGACGGCCTGGATCCAGGCCACGACGAGAAATCTTCATATTGCGCGCGAGCCGACGCACGCGATCAGAGGCGAGACTCAGCAGCCCGATACATGACAAGATCCAAAGCCATCATCGTGTCCACGGTCCGGCAGCCCTCTATGGTCACGTCCGCCGAAGTGGTGTATTGACGGCCACTCGGTGATCTCGGTTTTGAGGCTATGCGGTGAGTTCGGTGGGCAGGGCGGGTTCGTCG
>NZ_JAQMWP010000067.1 GCF_030403745.1 Streptomyces sp. S.PB5 | reverse complement strand
TCCGCGGTACACCCTCGACCGGACGGAGCACCCACACAGTGAAAGTCGCAGTCCTCGGCGCCGGAGCCATCGGCGCCTACGTCGGCGCCGCCCTGCACCACACAGGCACCGACGTCCACCTCATCGCCCGCGGACCGCACCTGGCGGCCATGAAACGCAACGGCGTACACGTACACAGTCCCCGCGGCGACTTCACCGCCCACCCCCACGCCACCGACAACCCCGCCGACATCGGCCCCGTCGACTACGTCCTGCTCGGCCTGAAGGCCAACTCCTACGCAGCATGCGGGCCGCTCATCGAACCCCTCCTGCACCAGGACACCGCCGTCATCGCCGCCCAGAACGGCATCCCCTGGTGGTACTTCCACCAGCACGGCGGCCCCCACGACGGCCACCGCATCGAAAGCGTCGATCCGGGCGGAGCGGTCAGCACAGTCCTCGCCCCCCAGCGGGCCATCGGCTGCGTCGTCTACGCCGCCACGGAGCTGGAGGGCCCCGGTGTGGTACGCCACCTGGAAGGCACCCGCTTCTCCATCGGCGAACCCGACCGCAGCCTCTCAAAACGCTGCCAGGCCTTCAGCGAAGCCATGCACACCGCCGGACTCAAATGCCCCGTCGAAAAAGACCTCCGCAACGACATCTGGCTCAAACTGCTCGGCAACATCAGCTTCAACCCCATCAGCGCCCTCGCCCGCGCCACCATGCGCCAGATGTGCCACCACGGCGGCACCCGCACCGTCATCGAAACCATGATGCGAGAAACCCTCACCGTCGCCGAAGCCCTGGGCTGCGACATCGGCATCTCCATCGAACGCCGCATGGCGGGCGCCGAACGCGTCGGCGACCACCGCACCTCCACCCTCCAAGACCTCGAAGCCGGCAAACCCCTCGAACTCGACGTCCTCCTCGCCGCCGTCGTCGAACTCGCCGACATCACCCAAACCCACGTCCCCACCCTCCGCACCGTCCACGCCATCAGCGACCTCCTCGCCCACAGAACCGCCGCATGA
>NZ_JAQMWP010000066.1 GCF_030403745.1 Streptomyces sp. S.PB5 | reverse complement strand
AGCAACGGTGAGATGGCACTTCCTCATATCTGTTACCTCCACATACCGAGGATCAGGATTGCTCGATCAGAGAATTCGGGTGGTACTTCAGTCGAACGAACGAAGACTTTGAGGACGCCGCCGGAAGGCACTCATGGCCTCCACCGAGCCGACAGAAACAAGCACAGAACCGACGACTGTTGTCAGCTGGCCGAGTGAGGAAAAGGGAAAGGCGGTCACGAACAGTCCGGCCGAGACCACTACCGCGTTGAGGAGGTCGTCGTACACGAACACATGCCTGATCGAGGACGGAATCATCGAGACTGCCATCGTGAAGCCACGCAGCAGCCAGCCGAAGCCGATCCACAGGCCCAGGAGGAACACCGAGTCCGCGTGGCCCCGGAAGAAGGCGCTCGCCAGGAAGAGAACGGCGAGAGCGCCGGCCGCCAGCAGCCATCGCACCGGCTGCGGAACCTTGGCCTCCCGCACGGTGAGCAGCTGAACCGCCCCCTGGACGGCCAGCTGTATCCCAAGCAGGACGCCTACAGCCGTCAACGTGAGACCCGGCGTGACCATCATCGTGACACCGACGCTCACCGCGACCAGCGCACCGGCCAGCATGGCGATCCGTGTGGTTACGCGAGTCCGCAGAGCGGCGCTCATTCGTGGACCGCGGTGAACGGCCTGCGTTTCGTACCGCGCGGTTTCCAGCTGTGCCATCGATTCACTTCCCACAACTTGAGGCCCGGTGCAGCAAGCGCACCCGACACGCTCCTCATCCCGCTGGCTCGTCCCGCGCCTTCCCATCCGTCATCTGACTGTTGGAATGGGCATGAAGCGCCTCGGACCACCGAACAGCGCCCCATGCCTACGGGAGCCAGGTGGCCGAGGAGACCGCCGCCAAGGTCCGGCGCGGTCGTCGGGAACGGCACAAAATGGGCTGATTGCCGGTGAATGCATATTTCCGACTGGTGACACGGGATTCCGGGAAACCGATCCCTTTAGTCGCCGGTGCCACGTCATCAGTTTCCC
>NZ_JAQMWP010000065.1 GCF_030403745.1 Streptomyces sp. S.PB5 | reverse complement strand
TTCGGACTCGCTTTCGCTACGGCTTCCCCACACGGGTTAACCTCGCAACACACCGCAAACTCGCAGGCTCATTCTTCAAAAGGCACGCAGTCACGAGGCAAGCACAAGTGCTTGCCCGACGCTCCCACGGCTTGTAGGCACACGGTTTCAGGTACTATTTCACTCCCCTCCCGGGGTACTTTTCACCATTCCCTCACGGTACTATCCGCTATCGGTCACCAGGGAATATTTAGGCTTAGCGGGTGGTCCCGCCAGATTCACACGGGATTTCTCGGGCCCCGTGCTACTTGGGTGTCTCTCAAACGAGCCGCTGACGTTTCGACTACGGGGGTCTTACCCTCTACGCCGGACCTTTCGCATGTCCTTCGCCTACATCAACGGTTTCTGACTCGTCCTGTCGCCGGCAGACGACAGAAGAGAGATCCCACAACCCCGTATACGCAACCCCTGCCGGGTCTCACACGCATACGGTTTGGCCTCATCCGGTTTCGCTCGCCACTACTCCCGGAATCACGGTTGTTTTCTCTTCCTGCGGGTACTGAGATGTTTCACTTCCCCGCGTTCCCTCCACATACCCTATGTGTTCAGGTATGGGTGACAGCCCATGACGACTGCCGGGTTTCCCCATTCGGAAACCCCCGGATCAAAGCCTGGTTGACGGCTCCCCGGGGACTATCGTGGCCTCCCACGTCCTTCATCGGTTCCTGGTGCCAAGGCATCCACCGTGCGCCCTTAAAAACTTGGCCACAGATGCTCGCGTCCACTGTGCAGTTCTCAAACAACGACCAGCCACCCGTCACAGCCCGCCGAAGCGAACCTTTACCGGGGCCGGCATCACGAGGGGGTTCATTCCCTCAGACACCCAACAGCGTGCCCGGCCAGGTCCCGTCCGGAGATCATGCGTTCCACGCTCTTGCGAGCAGTACTTGCAGCCTCCGACCCGAGGTCCTGGCCGAATAATCAACGTTCCACCCATGAGCAACCAGTGCGAGACGTTCGCTCGCATGCTGGCCTCTGGACAGCCTTGCGGCCGCCTAGAAGTGCTCCTTAGAAAGGAGGTGATCCAGCCGCACCTTCCGGTACGGCTACCTTGTTACGAC
>NZ_JAQMWP010000064.1 GCF_030403745.1 Streptomyces sp. S.PB5 | reverse complement strand
ATGACGAGGGCTCTTGAGGGTGTCCGTGTGCTGGATATGACGCATGTGCAGTCGGGTCCGTCGGCGACGCAGTTGCTGGCGTGGCTGGGGGCGGATGTGGTGAAGGTGGAGGCGCCGGGGGGTGACATCACGCGCGGGCAGCTGCGGGATGTGCCGGGGGTGGACTCGCTGTATTTCACGATGCTGAACTGCAACAAGCGCAGTATCACCCTGAACACGAAGACCGGGCGGGGCCGGGAGATCCTGACCGAGCTGATCCGGGGTTCGGATGTGCTGGTGGAGAACTTCGGTCCCGGTGCGGTGGACCGGATGGGTTTCACCTGGGAGCGGATCCGGGAGATCAACCCGCGGCTCGTGTACGCCTCGATCAAGGGGTTCGGGGAGGGCCCGTACACCGGCTTCAAGGCGTACGAGGTGGTGGCGCAGGCGATGGGCGGGGCGATGGCCACCACCGGCTTCCAGGACGGCCCGCCGATGGCGACCGGCGCGCAGATCGGGGACTCCGGGACCGGCATCCACGCCGTCGCCGCGATCCTGGCCGCCCTCTTCCAGCGCGAGTCGACGGGGCGGGGGCAGCGGGTGAACGTGGCGATGCAGCACGCGGTGCTGAACCTGTGCCGGGTCAAACTCCGCGACCAGCAACGCCTGGCCCACGGCCCGCTGGCGGAATACCCCAACGACGACTTCGGCGACGAAGTACCCCGCTCCGGCAACGCCTCCGGCGGCGGCCAGCCCGGCTGGGCCGTCAAGTGCGCGCCCGGCGGACCCAACGACTACGTGTACGTCATCGTCCAGCCCGTCGGCTGGCCACCCCTGGCCGCGCTGATCGGGCGGCCGGAACTCGCCGACGACCCCGAATGGGCCACCCCCGAAGCCCGCCTCCCCAAACTCACCAAGATGTTCCAGCTGATCGAGGAATGGACCGCGACCCTGCCCAAATGGCAGGTCCTCGAACAGCTCACCACCCACAACATCCCCTGCGGACCGATCCTGTCCACCCGCGAAATCATCGAGGACACCTCCCTCGCCGCCAACGACATGATCGTCCAGGTCGACCACCCCGAACGCGGACACTTCACCACCGTCGGCAACCCCCTGAAACTCTCCGACTCCCCCACCCACATCACCCCCTCACCCCTCCTCGGCGAACACACCGAAGAAATCCTCATCAGCGAACTCGGGCT
>NZ_JAQMWP010000063.1 GCF_030403745.1 Streptomyces sp. S.PB5 | reverse complement strand
CTAAGGGCCGTCCCGTAAATGATCTTCGGGTCGCCTCGGGCACGGTTGGTCGTTGCGCGGCCCGTTGAACTATCCGGTGAGGGCGAGGTTGTGCATCCGGGCGATGCCGAGCATCGCGTGGTGGACGCCGTCGCCTTTGAGGCGGCAGTCGCGGAGGATCTTCCAGGCCTTCATGCGGGCGAAGACGTGTTCGACGCGGGCGCGAACCCGCTTGTGGGACTTGTTGTGTTCCTCTTTCCAGTCCGGGAGCTCGGTCTGGCCACGTTCACGACGGTGCGGGATAACCAGTCCGGTGCCTGGGTAGCCGCCGTCGGCGATCGTAAGTGTCTTGCCGACGGCGGCCTTGGCGCCTGACTCCTCCCATGCCTTGCAGTCGTTGCGGTTCCCGGCGAGCGGCCGGCCGACCACGACGATCAGGCAGGTGTCGGCGTCGATGACGACCTGGTGGTTGGTGGAGTACCGGTAGTTCTTCGACTGCTCCGCGATGGTGTGGTCCCGGGTCGGGACCAGGGTGCCGTCCACGATGAGCACCGTGTCCCTGGCGAACCGCTTGCGGGGCTGGAGAGCGAGCATCGGCCCGAGGTGGTCGATGATCCTGTCCGCAGCCGACTTCGACACCCCGAACAGCGGGGCAAGCTGCCGCATCGTGAGGTTGGTGCGCCAGTAGGCGGCGACCAGCAGCGTCCGGTCTTCCAGCGGAAGGCTCCACGGCCGGCCCCTGCGGACCGCGTCCGCACCTGCGCGACGCAATACCGTCACCAGCTTCCCGAACTGCCGCGGGCTCAGCCCGGAGAACGGGGCTATCCAGGACGGTTCCGACGCCGTGATCACACCAGCCACGTCAAGATCATCTCAGTCGCCCTATCATCCGATCCACAGAGATGGAGCACCGCTGAGGGGGCGATCGTGATGACCGCAGCACGCACGACGGCAGTCGTGCTGGCCACTTGGGCCACGCTGATCTTGCTCCTGCTTGCGCCGTCTCCCCTGCCAGAGCATTGGCGCTACTACATCTACTCTCCAGCGAGCGTGGGCCTCTGGCTGCTGGCCATGCTCGTCGCCCCTGTCGTGGTCTGCATCGTGAAATGGCCATGGATCAAGTCGGGCGGCAGATGAACCTCGGCCTGGCTCCGAGCGGGCCGACTCCCCCTTAGCGCCTGATCATCAATTGCGGGACGGGCCTTAG
>NZ_JAQMWP010000062.1 GCF_030403745.1 Streptomyces sp. S.PB5 | reverse complement strand
GGGGCCTCGTGCTGTTGAAGTCGTGTTGTCTGCTGAGGAGTTCGCGGAGCTGACGCGTTGGGCCGACGGGGCGGAAGGCGCTCGGCTGGCTGAGCGGGCGCGGATCGTTCTGGCCTGTGCCGGGGGACTGCCGACCGTGCGGGTCGCGGCGAAGCTCGGCGTGAGCGCGGATACGGCCCGCAAGTGGCGGACGCGGTTCGCCGAGCGGCGGATGGATGCGCTGGCGGACGCGCCGCGGCCGGGCCGCCGCAAGGCAGACCTGGTCCTCACCGACGATGAGCGCGCCCAGCTGACGCGCTGGGCTCGGCGCGCGAAGACGGCACAGTACCTCGCGCTGCGTGCGAAGATCGTGCTGCGGTGTGCGGAGGGCGGAACAAACAAGCAGGTCGCCGCCGAACTCGGTGTCAGCCAGCGGTCGGTGAACAGCTGGCGCTCCCGCTTCATCACCCGTCGGCTGGACGGGCTGGCGGACGAGCCGCGGGTGGGCCGGCCGCCGTCGATCCTGCTGGACCAGGTCGAGGACGTGATCGTGGCGACGCTGGAGTCCACGCCGGGCAAGGACACCCACTGGTCGCGGGCCTCGATGGCGAAGCATTCGGGCCTGTCGAAGTCGACGGTCGGGCGGATCTGGAAGCGGTTCGACCTCAAGCCGCATCTGCAGGACGCCTTCAGGCTTTCCACCGACCCGCAGTTCGTCGCCAAGGTCGTCGACGTCGTCGGCCTGTACCACAACCCGCCCGAGAAGGCGGTGGTTCTGTGCGTGGACGAGAAGAGCCAGATCCAGGCGCTGGACCGGTCCCAGCCGGTGCTGCCGATGATGCCGGGCATGCCCGAACGCCGTACCCATGACTACTACCGGCACGGCATCACCAGCCGGTTCGCCGCCTTCAACATCACTGACGGCACCGTCATATCGGAACTCCACCGCCGCCACCGGGCGATCGAGTTCAAGAAGTTCCTGACCCGGATCGACAAGACCGTGCCCGCCGGGCTCGACGTGCACCTGGTCTGTGACAACTACGCCACCCACAACACCCCCGAGATCAAGACGTGGCTGGGCAGGCACCCGCGTTTCCACGTCCACTTCACCCCCACCGGTTCCTCCTGGATGAACCAGGTCGAGAGGTGGTTCGGCCTGCTGACCGACAAGCTCATCCGCCGCGGCGTGCACACCTCCGTGAAGGCCCTGGAGGACGACATCAGGGCCTGGATCGATATCTGGAACGAGAACCCACGGCCCTTCGCCTGGACGAAGACCGCCGACGAGAT
>NZ_JAQMWP010000061.1 GCF_030403745.1 Streptomyces sp. S.PB5 | reverse complement strand
CTTGACGTGCTCCCTGGCCTAAAGTCCAGGGATTCCAGCCTGGGTCGTCTGACCCTTCCGGAGGCTTCCTGCTTCCACGCGCTGTGCGGGCACGTGTGCCCGTCTTACCGGCGCTCCACAGGCGTTTAGCGTCTCCGCCCGTCCGGCGGCGACGATTCGGCGTCCCTCGAACAGGACGTTGCGGGCCGCGTTGTGGTCGCGGTCGTGCATGGTGCCGCATGCGCCGCACGTCCACTGGCGGACGTGCAGAGGCTTGGGGCCGTCCCGGAATCCGCAGGCCGAGCAGACCTGAGAGGACGGGAAGGCCCGGTCCACCTTGGCGAAGGTGCGGCCGTGCTTGATGGCCTTGTACTCCAGCATGCCGACGAACGCGGACCATCCCGCGTCGTGCACGGACTTGGCGAGCCGGGTGCGGCCGAGGCCGGACACCGCGAGGTCCTCCACATACACCGCTTGGCTGTCGCGGATGATCTGCGTGGAGGCCTTGTGGTGAAAATCCCGGCGCCGGTCGGCGACCTTGGCGTGCTGGCGTGCGACCTTGATGCGGGCCTTGGCCCGGTTCTTCGATCCCTTCACCTTGCGGGACAGTTCCCGCTGAAGGCGTTTGAGTTTCTTCTCAGCCCGGCGCAGGAAGCGGGGACTGTCGATCTTCCGCCCATCAGACAGGACCGCGAAGGCCGACAGACCGAGGTCGATACCGGCGTCGGTCTCCACTTCCGGGAGGATGTCCGGCTCGGTGTCCACGACGAAGCTGAGGAAGTACCGGCCGCAGCTGTCCTTGGTGACGGTCAGGGACGTGGGTGCGGCCGGAAGCCGGCGGGACCACTTGGTCTTGAGGCCGCCGACCTTGGCCACGTACACGGTGCCATCGTCCTGGAGGGAGAAGGCGTTGGTGTTGAGACGGATCGACTGCCGGGTGTCCTTCTTCGACTTGTAGCGGGGAGGGCTGACTTTGCGGCCCTGCCGCTTGCCCTTGACCGAGTCGAAGAAGTTCTTGTAGGCGGTGTCCAGATCCCGCAGGGACTGCTGCAGGACGACCGCCGACACGTCGGCGAGCCAGGCACGTTCCTGGGTGCGCTTGGCCTGGGTGATGCGAAGCCGGGACAGCTCGGCCGACTTCACGTACGGCAGCCCTGCCGCGTGCGCTTCCTTGCGGTCGCGCAGGCAGTCGTTCCACACCACACGGGCGCACCCGAACGCGCTCGCCAGCGCACGGCGCTGGGTGGCATCCGGGTAGGCCCGATAGTTGTAGCGGAGCTGCACACTCAAGATCCTACTACGATTGGTCTCATGGATGGA
>NZ_JAQMWP010000060.1 GCF_030403745.1 Streptomyces sp. S.PB5 | reverse complement strand
TGAGCCTCCCCTCGTAGCGTGGAGACCGTGACCGGAGGGATAGTTGAGGGTCGTGGGATCCAGGAAACGCATCTACAACGCGGAGTTCCGCGAGGGGGCAGTACGGATCGTGACGGAGACCGGGAAGCCGATCCCGGAAGTGGCCGAGGAACTCGGTGTGCATCCGGGGACGCTGCACAGCTGGGTGTCGCGGGCCAAGCGCAACGGTTCGCCGTCGTCGGACACGCCCGTCCAGGCATCCGTGGGAGCAGGCTCGGGTGGCCGGTTGCGGGAGGGCGAGCGGGCCGAGCTGGAGCGGCTGCGGGCCGAGGCCCGGGAGAAGGACAAGCGCATCCGCGAGCTGGAGATGGAGCGTGATGTGTGCAAGCGATTCGTGGCCTTGTGGGTGAAGTAGCTGAGGCAGACCCGGCCGTGGCGGTCAGGGTGATCAGCAGCTGCAAGGCCGAACAGAAGATTCCGCACCGCATCGGCTGCCGGGCGCTGGGCGTGTCCGAGTCCTGGTTCTACAAGTGGCGCGATCGTGAACCGACCGCGCGGGAGGTGCGCCGGCAGCACCTGGCGGAGGAGATCGAGGAGATCTTCCAGCGGTCCGGGGGCACCTATGGCTCGCCGAAGGTGTTCCTCGAGCTGGTCCGGCGCGGCTGGCGGGTGTCGGTGAACACGGTCGCCAAGGTCATGGCCGAACTCGGTCTGGCGGGACGGAAGATCAGGCGGCGCCGGTCGCTGACCAGGCCGGGCAAGCGGCCGGCCGCCGCGGACTTCGTGCGCCGGGACTTCACCGCCGAGGAGCCCGACCTGGTCTGGTGCGGCGATCTCACCGAGATCGAAACCGGCGAGGGCAAGCTGTACTTGGCGACGGTCATCGACTTGTTCTCCCGCCGCTTGCTGGGCTACGCGATGGCCGAGCGTCACGACGCCGACCTGGTCGTCGCGTCCCTGAACATGGCCGCGGCCACCCGCGGCGGCGACGTGCGCGGCGTAATCATGCACACGGACAGGGGCAGCGAGTACTGCTCGCGGCGGTTCAAGCGGGCCTGCCGCAAGCTCGGTGTGGTGCAGTCCATGGGCAGAGTCGGATCTTGCTTCGACAACGCCGTGAGCGAGGCGTTCAACAGCGTCCTCAAAGTCGAGTACGTACACCGCCACACCTTCGCCACCCGCAATGAGGCCCGCATCAAGATCGCCACCTGGATCACCGACTTCTACAACGCCAGGCGACTACACAGCGTGTGCGGGTTCAAGAGCCCGATCGACTACGAACGTGACTACCGAGCCACCCTCACCGAGGGACTGGCCGCATAGATCGTCTCCACGCTGCGAGGGGATTGACA
>NZ_JAQMWP010000006.1 GCF_030403745.1 Streptomyces sp. S.PB5 | reverse complement strand
GATTTTTGGCACGCTGTTGAGTTCTCAAGGAACGGACGCTTCCTTTGTACTCACCCTTCCGGGCTTTCCTCCGGGCAGTTTCCCTTCGGTCTTACGTTTCCGACTCTATCAGACCGTTTCCGGTCCCGATTTCCTCGGCGCTTTCCAGGTTCCCGCTTTCGCGTTTCCCTTTCCGGCGGTTCCGACTCTATCAGATCCTTTCGGGCCTGACTCCCAGTCAGAGGGGCTTGTCTTCGCGGCTGTTGGGCCGTTCCGACGTCTCAAACCTTAGCGGATCCTCTCGGCAGTTCCTAATCGAGCTGCCGAACCCAAATCGAATTGAATTCGGGCACGCCGAATTCACCCCGGCTGGGAGATCGTGCTGATGGTTTGTGTGCCGCTGATGCGGCGGGAGTGGCTGTCGAAGAACCGTTACGGCTCTGCGGCAACCCGAAGAACTCTACGGACCCCGCAGGGGGATGTCAACCACCCCTGTCAAGATCTTTTCGGGTGACGTCAGCGAGCGTCGTCAGTCCAGGTCACTGAGTCGGCCGCCGGCGTCCGGCTGAGCGTGCTCCACCCTACGCAACAGGCGGGTGAGGACATCCCCGAGCGATGTCCGCTCCTCAGGGGAGAGGTCCTGGAGCAGGTCCTCCTCGAAGACGGTGGCGAGGCGCATCGCCTCCAGCCACTTCTCGCGCCCCTCGTCCGTCAGCTCCACGATGACGCGGACACGGTTGGACTCGTCCCGCTCCCTGTGAACCAGCCCCTCCCCGACCATCCGGTCGATCCGGTGGGTCATCGCGGCCGGCGTGAGGCCGAGGCGCTTCGCGAGGTCGCTGGGGCCCATTCGGTAGGGAGCGCCGGAGAGGACGAGGGCCTTGAGGACCTCCCACTCCGCGCCGCTGATGCCGAGGGCGGAGGTCTGGCGGCCGTACGCCACGTTCATCCGGCGGTTGAGCCGGGAGAGCGCGGAGACGATCTTCTCGACCTGGGGGTCGAGGTCCTGGAACTCGCGCTGGTAGGCGGCGATCTGCTCGTCGAGCGTGGGCTCGGGGATGCCAGGGGTCTCGGCCATGCCCGCAGTATTCCACGTCACTTTGCCTCTAAGTCCTTCACTCTGTACACTTTAGGTTCGAACTTTAGCTTTGAAGTCTTCACTCCTAACTAGTGAGAGAGGTGAACGTGACCAGGGCGATGGGCGCAGCGATGCGCCGGATTCACGTGGGTAACGCACTCAGCGCGTTCGGGCTCGGTTTCACCGTCCCCTACCTGTACGTCTATGTGGCGCAGGTGCGGGGACTGGGTGCCGTGACGGCGGGGCTCGTTCTCGCCGTCTTCGCCGTGGCCGCGCTGATCGTGCTGCCGTTCGCCGGCCGGGCGATCGTGCGGCGGGGCCCGCTTCCGGTGTTGTTCGCCGCCCTGGTCACGGCCGCTGTCGGTGCGCTGAGCCTGGGGCTCGCGAGCAACGCGACCACTGTTCTGCTCTCGGCGGCCGCGCTCGGTGCCGGTCAGGCCGTCATGCAGCCCGCGCTCGCCACGATGATCGTGGACTGCTCCACGTCCGAGACCCGCTCCCGTGCCTTCGCGATGCAGTTCTTCCTGCAGAACCTCGGCCTCGGTGTCGGCGGGCTCATCGGCGGTCACCTGGTCGACACGACGGACGCCTCCTCCTTCACTGTGCTCTTCGCGATCGAGGCGGCGATGTTCCTGCTGCTGGTCGTGGTGATGGCGACCGTGCGCATGCCGCACTCGCCGAAGATCGGCGGCGCCCCCGCCGGTTCGACGAAGGGCAGCTGGAAGCAGCTGCTCGGCAACCGCGCCATGGTGCAGCTCTGCGTCCTGGGCTTCGTGCTCTTCTTCGCCTGCTACGGCCAGTTCGAGTCGGGCCTGAGCGCGTACGGAGTCGAGGCCGCCGGAATCTCCACCTCCGCGCTGGGCACGGCGCTGGCCGCCAACACCGCGATGATCGTCGTGGCGCAGTTCGCGGTCCTGAAGTTCGTGGAGCGCCGGCGCCGCTCCCGCGTGATCGCCGCGGTCGGCATCATCTGGGCCGTCGCCTGGATCACCGCCGGTTACGCCGGCCTCGGCCACGGCAGCCAGACCATGGCCACGGCCGCGTTCATCTCGACGTACGCCCTCTTCGGTCTGGGCGAGGCCATGCTGTCCCCGACGGTCGCCCCGCTGGTCGCCGACCTGGCCCCGTCCGGCATGGCCGGGCAGTACAACTCGGCCTTCGCCCTGGTCAAGCAGCTCGCCCTGGCGGTGGGCCCGGCGATCGGCGGCCCGATGGGGGCCTCACTGCACACGCCGTACATCGTGACGTTCCTGCTGTTCTCGGTGGGCATCACATTCCTGGCGCTCAGGCTCGGGCAGCAGCTCACCGCCATACAAGATCACCCGTGGCGTGCGAAGAGCCGTGTGGTGGCGATGGGCGGCGCACATCAAGAATCTGTCGCCGCGTAACTGCAGACACCTAAGGGGCGCGGGGAACTGCGCGATCAGCCCCCACACACCCGCAGCCGCCGAACAACCCCGCTCCCTTACCCCTTAGGCAGCACGAACTCGCACCAAACAGCCTTCCCGCCCCCGGGCGTCCTCCGTGACCCCCAGTTCGAGGCGATCGTCGCGACGATGGCAATCCCCCGCCCCGATTCGTCACCGGGCTCAGCCCGCCGACGCCGGGGCAGGTGGTCGTCTCCGTCGGTCACCTCGATGATCAACCGCCGGTCGGTCCGGCGAAGCCTCAACCGCATCGGTGGCGTCCCGTGCTGCAACGAGTTCGCGACCAGCTCGCTCGCCGCCAGTACCCCCAGGTCGTGCAACTCCGCCGGGAACCGCCAACTCGTCAGCACGCCGGAGGCGAACGCACGCGCGCGTGGGGCCGCCTCGATGCCGCCCAGGAGTTCCAGGGCGGCGTTGCGGAAGAGGTCGCTGTCGGGGCCGGTGCGGGCGGGGTGCTGGAGGACGAGGACCGCCACGTCGTCGTCGTGGTCGGCGGTGACGCCCGCCGAGCGGACGAGCCGGTCGCAGACGACCTGGGGTGTACCGGTCGCTCCGGACAGTGCGCGCTCCAGGGCCGCGATGCCCTCGTCCAGGTCCTCGTTGCGGCGCTCCACCAGGCCGTCCGTGTAGAGGACCGCCGTGGATCCGGGGCTCAGGGGGATCGAACCCGACGCGTGCATCCAGCTGCCGGTGCCGAGCGGCGGACCCGTCGGTTCGTCCGCCCGCAGCACCGCCCCGCTCTCGTCGCGGACCAGGATCGGCAGGTGGCCGGCGGAGGCGTACACCAGCTTGCCCTCGTTGGGGTCGTGGATGGCGTAGACGCAGGTGGCGATCTGGTTGGCGTCGATCTCGGCCGCGAGGCCGTCCAGGAGCTGGAGCACCTCGTGCGGGGGGAGGTCGAGGCGGGCGTACGCCCGGACCGCGGTGCGCAATTGGCCCATGACCGCTGCCGCGCGGACTCCTCGGCCCATGACGTCGCCGATGACCAGGGCCGTGCGGCCGCCGCCGAGGGTGATGACGTCGTACCAGTCGCCGCCGACGGCGGCCTCGGTGCCGCCGGGGTGGTAGGTGGCGGCGATGCGGAGGTCGTCGGGTTCCTCCAGGACCTGGGGGAGCAGCGAGCGCTGGAGGGTGACCGCCGTTTCGCGTTGACGGCGTTCGCTGGCTCTGAGGCGTTCGGCGGCCTCGGCGTGGTCCGTGACGTCCGTGGCGAAGACGAGGACGCCGCCGTCGCCCTCGGACACCGGGGTGCAGGTGAAGGTGTAGCAGCGGCCGTCGGGGGCCTTGCGGGACTTGACCGTGCGGGGCTTGCCGCTGCGGAGGACCTGGTCGAGGAGGGGGAGGAGACCGATCTCGTTCAGCTCAGGGAGGGCTTCTCTCGCCGGTTCGCCGGAGGGGCGGGCGCCGAAGGCCGTCACATAGGCGTCGTTGACGTAGGCGAGGCGGTGGTCCTGGCCGTGGACGAGGGCGACGAGGGCCGGGACGCGGTCGAGGACCGCGCGGACGGGGAGTTCGTCGACGGCGGGCACGGGCGGGGTGTCGTCGGTGAGTTGTTCGGCGCGGGCCGCGGGTACGGAGCCCTCCCCGATGCGGTCGGGGGTGACCTCGTGGTCGGTCCGCGCTGCTGCGCGGCGCTGCGTTCCGGGGAGCCGGGCGCTCCAGCGCGTGAAGTTCACGAATCCTTGCCTCGTGTCGTCGTCTTCGGCCGGCTCCGGACCCGGCCTAGGGGTCGTCGCGGGTTCGGAGGGCGGGTGTCCACCCGCTCCTGGGTCGGGGATCAGTGTGGCAGTGTGACCGACCGGGTCGACATCCGTCAGACGCCTACCTTGCCGGTGGAGTTCCTCGGTCCGGTCAGGACGACCCCTTCGGGTCGTTCGAGGGGTCCTGAGGAGGCTTTCCACCGGCCGCGAGTTCGAACTCCGCTCGGGGATGTTCGAGGGAACCCAGGGAGACGATCTCCCTCTTGAAGAGTCCGGAGAGTGTCCATTCGGCCAGGACTCGGGCCTTGCGGTTGAAGGTGGGGACCCTGCTGAGGTGGTAGACGCGGTGCATGAACCAGGCAGGGTAGCCCTTCAGCTTGCGTCCGTAGACGTGTGCGACGCCTTTGTGGAGGCCGAGGGAGGCGACCGAGCCGACGTACTTGTGGGAGTACGTCTCCAGGTCCTCGCCTCGTAGTGCGTGCGCGATGTTGTCGCCGAGGACCTTGGCCTGGCGTACCGCGTGCTGGGCGTTGGGGGCCGTTTCCTTGCCGGGTTCCTCGGCTGTCACGTCGGGGACGGCTGCCGCGTCTCCGGCCGCCCACGCGTGCGTGGTGCCCTCGATGGTGAGCTGGGGGGTGCATTTCAGCCGACCTCGGTCCGTGAGCGGGAGGTCGCTGGCGGCGAGGATCGGGTGGGGTTTGACGCCGGCGGTCCAGACGACCGTACGGGTCGGGAAGCGGGCTCCGTCGCTGAGGACGGCGACTCGGTCGACGCAGGATTCGAGGCGGGTGCCCAGGCGTACGTCGATGTTGCGGCGGCGCAGTTCGGTGACGGTGTAGCGGCCCATCTCCTCGCCGACCTCGGGGAGGATGCGGTCGGAGGCCTCCACGAGGATCCACTTCATGTCCTCGGGCCGGACGTTGTGGTAGTAGCGCGCGGTGTAGCGGGCCATGTCCTCCAGCTCGGCCAGGGCCTCCACGCCCGCGTAGCCGCCGCCGACGAAGACGAAGGTGAGGGCGGCGTCACGGATGGCGGGGTCGCGGGTGGAGGAGGCGATGTCCATCTGTTCGATGACGTGGTTGCGCAGGCCGATCGCTTCCTCGACGGTCTTGAAGCCGATGGCGTGCTCGGCGAGGCCGGGGACGGGCAGGGTGCGGGAGACCGAGCCGGGGGCGAGGACGAGTTCGTCGTAGGTCAGGCGCTGGGCGCCGGTGCCTTCTTCCTCAGTGGCGAGGGTGGTGAGGGTCGCGGCGCGTTTGGCGTGGTCGATGGTGGTGACCTCGCCGATGACGACGTTGCAGTGGTCGAGGACGCGGCGCAGCGGGACGACGACATGGCGGGGGGAGATGGAGCCGGCGGCCGCTTCGGGGAGGAACGGCTGGTAGGTCATGTACGGGTCGGGGGTGACGACCGTGATCTCGACCTCGTCGCGCCTCAGTTCCTGTTTCAACTTCCGCTGGAGACGCAGGGCGGTGTACATCCCGACGTAGCCGCCGCCGACAACGAGAATGCGCGCGCGTTCCTTCACCACCCCATGACGCACCCGACGCTTCAGTTTGTCCACAGCCCCGGCAATTTGTGTGACCGCGCGTTTTGCGCGGGCGGGGTTGGCCGAATCGACGGCGTGCGGAGAAGGTTCGCAGGTCAGCGGGTGTGCGCCGGGGGTCTTCAGGGGGTGCAATCGGGACGTATACGACCCGTACTCCGATCGGGGGGCGCTCCGTGCGGAACGTGCCCCTTCTGAATTGACCCCCTCTCAACTATGTTCGTGTGTCGACGGGGTGTAGGGGGATGCACTCATCGGGTCCGCGACGGGCGGCCCGTGAAGCGGGTTTGTTCCCCATAGCGCTCCGGCTTTCAGTGGCGGGGAGAGTCTCCGGGGGGAGACGTCATTACCGGGGGATCGCTTATGCATGTTCAGGACTCTCATTGGTCTTCCGCGGCTGCCATCACACCCGGTGGCGGCGCGATGAGCGCGGCGGCGGGGAACGGACGCGACGGTTCGCGTTCGACACCGCTGCGCGTGGACGCACAGCGCAATCTGGAGCACGTACTGCGTGCGGCGCGCGAGGTCTTCGGCGAGCTGGGATACGGCGCGCCGATGGAGGACGTGGCGCGGCGCGCGCGGGTCGGCGTCGGCACGGTGTACCGGCGCTTCCCGAGCAAGGACGTCCTGGTGCGCCGGATAGCCGAGGAGGAGACCTCCCGGCTGACCGACCAGGCGCGTGCTGCGCTCGGTCAGGAGGACGAGCCGTGGTCGGCGCTGTCGCGCTTCCTGCGGACGTCGGTGGCCTCGGGTGCCGGGCGGCTGCTGCCGCCGCAGGTGCTGCGGGTCGGGGTCGCCGACGAAGGCACCGAGGACGGTACGGGGTACGACCAGGCGCGGGTGCCGCAGCAGCGGACCCAGCCGGGCTCGGGTGAGCTGCGGCTGGTGCCGGAGGACCCGGGGAGCGCGGCCGAGGACGACTCCGGGGCGGCGGCGCTGCTCGACGTGGTGGGCCAGCTCGTGGAGCGGGCGCGGACGGCGGGTGAGCTGCGGGCCGATGTGTCGGTGTCGGACGTCCTGCTGGTGATCGCGACGGCGGCGCCCTCGCTGCCGGACGCGGCGCAGCAGGCGGCGGCCTCGGCACGGCTGCTGGACATCCTGCTGGAGGGTCTGCGGTCACGGCCGGCGTGAGCTCAGGCCGTCGGCGGGTGATCCGGTCCGTCCACTCCGGGTGACCGGGTGACTCGAAAAGGTGACGGCGAGGTGTGGGTGCTGCGTCACCCGCGCCTCGTACGCATTCCCGGATTTTCGGGTACGTCGGTCAACTTCCGTGCGGGCGGCGACAATTTAGCCTTCCCCGTACGGGTGACGGTTAGTACTGAGCTGCGGTGAATCCCCACGGACGAGTGGAAGCCCCTGACTCCGGGGTTCTGACCAAAAGCCAATATGGCACGCTGACCCGGTGTTCGGGACTGGTTGGGCAGGCGGCGGGGGCTTTCCGCGATGAGCTTTGACGGGCGGGGCGAGTCACAGGGTGACGGGGACGCGGAGGCCGGAGGCCAGGCGTCGCCCCAGGTGCCGAGCCAGGGGGGACGCGCGGGCCGCGCGCCGGTCGGCGGCGACCCGGTGGAGGGCAGCGTCCCGGCCCAGCGCGACCGGCGCGAGGACAGTGTCCTGCCGCCCCCGATCGAGCTGCCGCCCGGCGACGCCGACCTCATCGGCCGGATGCGCTCGGGCGACGACTCCGCCTACGAGGAGCTGTACCGGCGCCACGCGGAGGCGGTACGCCGGTACGCCCGCACCTGCTGCCGTGACGCCCACACCGCCGACGACCTCACGGCCGAGGTCTTCGCCCGCATGCTCCAAGCGGTGCGCGGCGGCCACGGGCCCGAGCACGCCGTACGCGCGTATCTCCTGACGACCGTCCGGCGCGTCGCCGCGAACTGGACGAAGTCCGCGAAGCGGGAGCAACTGGTCGACGACTTCGCGGTGTTCGCCGCGCAGGCGGCGCACTCGTCCGAGGTGTCCGACGACACCCTGGACCTGGGCGCCGATGTGCGGGCGATGCACGAGGCCGAGCAGTCCATGGCCATGCAGGCCTTCCGGTCGCTGCCCGAGCGCTGGCAGGCCGTGCTGTGGCACACCGAGGTCGAGGACGAGTCGCCGAGCGAAGTCGCCATGCTCTTCGGGCTCGACGCCAACGGCACACGCGTGCTCGCCAGCCGTGCCCGCGAGGGACTCAAGCAGGCCTATCTCCAGGCCCATGTCAGCGCCACCCTCGCCGACGACGAGGAGTGCGCCCGGTACGCCGACCAGCTCGGCACGTACGCGCGTGGCCGGCTGCGCAACCGGGCCGAGCGCGGGCTGCGCAAGCATCTGGAGGAGTGCGCCAAGTGCCGCCTCGCGGCCAGCCAGATCGCGGAAGTCGCCAGCAGCATCCCGGCCGTCGTGCCGGTCGCGGTCATCGGCTGGTTCGGTGCCGCCGGATACGCCAAGGCCGCCGCGCTCATCGCCGGTGGCACCGGCGTGGGCGCGGCGGGTGTCACGGGCGCGGCCGCGGCGAGCGGCGGTACCTCGGGAGGCGCGGGCGCGGGTGGTGGTGCGGCGGCCTCGGAAGGGCTGGGACTGCCGGCGAAGGTCGCGATCGGGGTCGGCGTGGCCGCGGCGGTGACCGCCGGGCTCGTGTACGCGCTGTCCAACAACTCCGAGCCCCTGGAGAAGCACGACGCCAAGCCGCCCGCGTCCACGCCGGTGGTCGAGCCCGCCGAGAACTCGCCCAGGCCCCCGAAGAAGGAGCCCGCGCCCGAGGCACCGGTCGTCGTCGCACCCGAGCCGACCCCGACCCCCACACCCACACCGACCCCCACACCCACCCCCAGCCCGACGCCCAAGCCGACCCCGACGCCCACCCCCACACCGAAGCCGACCCCCAAGCCCACCCCCACCCCGACGCCCACTCCCCCGCCCCCTCCGGCCGTCTACCAGTGGAGCGAGCTGTCGTACGACATCAACGGCGACGGCACCCAGCCCGAGATGCGGATCGCCGAGAGCAGCTGGGTGTGGCAGCGGTACGGCGTCACCATCGGCGGCACCGGTTACGAGCACGGCGTGACCGTGCACGGCCGGTCCTCCGTCACGATCGACCTCAACCGCGAGTGCACCACCTACGACGCGATGGTCGGCGTGGACGACATGACGCTGGGGCTCGGCAAGATGTACTTCTCCGTCTACGCCGACGGCGTCCAGCTGTGGAAGTCCGGGCTGGTCGAGGGCGGGGACCCGGCGGTGCCGGTGCATGTGGACATCGCCGGGCGGAAGACCGTACGGCTGGTGGTCGAGCCGCACAGTCACCACGACGAGCTGATGCTGGCGGACTGGGCGGAGTCGAAGTTCCGCTGCTCGTAGGGGCAGGGCTCGCCGACAGTACGGCGGCCAGGTCCCGCCTCAGGGTCCCCCGTCGACGGCTTGGGCGCGCAGGGCCTCGTCGAGTTCGGCGAGGACGTCGTCCGGGGTCAGTGCCGAGCCCTTCTCGTACTCCGCCAGATAGCGCTCGGCGCCGAGGGCCGCGCGGGTGTCGGCCTCGGCGCGTTCGACGTCCGTGCGTTCCGGCATGGGGCGGGGGAGGCCGCCGCGCCAGCGGTAGCCGGTCGCCAGCAGACGGGCGGCACGCGGGTGATCGCCGAGCTGGGACAGCTGGTACGCCGTACCGTCGGCGAGCCCTGCCCTGACCACATCCGAACAGCGCGTGTCGATCGCCATCCGGAGGGCGTCGACCACCTTGGGCAGGGCACTCCCAGGGCCGGACTCGGCGGCCGTGACCATGGCGTCCACGGCCTTCAGCATCACCTTGAACTGCGGTGGCGGCGTGGCCCGCCCCATGGCCTCGCAGGTCGCCTCGTACAGCTCCCGGGCACGGCCGGGGTCCTTGTCGTCCAGCGCCATCCAGGCCCGCTCCAGCAGCACGAACGCCTGGGAGTCCGCCACGGCGTACCGTTCGGCGGCGGCGCTCGCCTCGTCCAGCAGGGTCTGCGTCCTCGTACGGTCGCCCCTGCGGAAGGCGATCTCGGCGAGCCGGGCCAGGAGGAACGGCTTCTCCGCGTGGGCGCCCACCTCGTGCGCGAGCCGCAGCGCCTCCTCGAACTCGCCCTCGGCCTCGTCGGAGCGGCCGCGCGCCATGGCCGCCTCGCCCGCGGCGCTGCACACCTGGGCGCGCAGCCAGCGGTCGCCCACCCGGCGGCTCAGCACGCGCAGTTCCGCGAGGTCCTCGTCGATGCCCTCCATGCCGCCCGGGGAGTCGACGACCATGTGGGTGCGGAACATCAGCATGACGCCGGTCTCCCAGTCGCCGCCGTGCGCACGGCAGTTGGCGACCGCCCGGTCCAGGAAGGGCCGGGCGGCATCGACCGGGCCGGGGAGGAAGAAGACCGTCACCGGCCAGGCGAGACCCGGGAGCCGGGCCGCCTGCGGGCCGCCTTCGCCGAAGTGGTCGCGGATCCGGGCGACGTACTCGCGCATCCGCCGGTCCAGTCCGTCCCGGGGCGGGTCGACCTCGGCCATGAGGAAGAGGTTCAGCATTCTGACGTCCATCCGCAGCGTGTGCAGCGGGTGGTTCCGCTGGCCGTCCGGTGCGGCGAGGAAGGCGTCCACGTGGTCCAGGGACGTCATCAGGGAGCACGCCGTGTCCCGGTCCGCGGGGAGCGCTCCCCCGGCCGCGTCCAGGGCGGCGCCGAGGCGCAGCACCTGGCCGGTCCAGTCCCCGCCCTCCCTGCGGTAGTTGCGCAGCCACCAGAACCAGGTCATCGCGACGGCCAGGGCGGCGGCCTCCGCCTCGTCACCGGCCTCGATCGCGCGATGGAGAGCCGCGCGGATGTTGTCCAGCTCGGTCTCCAGGCGGGAGATCCACGGGAGTTGGCGGGCGGAGCGCAGCCGGGGCTCGGCCTCCTCGACGAGGGCGCGGGCCCATGCGCGGTGCCTGCGCAGGGCGTCGGCGCGCGCGTGGGGGGCTTCGACGGCGCGCTCGACGGCGTACTCGTGGATCGTCTCCAGCATGCGGTAGCGCATGGCGGCCGGGCCGGAGCGCTCGCACGGGGCGGCCACGATCAGGGACTTGTCGACGAGCGCACCCAGCAGTTCGGCGACGGGGCCGCTGCATACGGCCTCCGCCGCGGCGAGGTCCCAGCCGCCGGCGAACACGGAGACCTCGCGCAGGACCGTCCGCTCCTGCTCGTCGAGGAGGTCCCAGGACCAGTCGACGACCGCGCGCAGGGTCTGCTGGCGGGGCAGGACGGTGCGGCTCCCGGAGGTGAGGAGGCGGAAGCGGTCGTCGAGGCGGTCGGCGATCTGGCGCGGGGTGAGCAGCCGCAGCCTCGCCGCCGCGAGCTCGATGGCGAGCGGGAGTCCGTCGAGGCGGCGGCAGATCTCGGCGACGGCCTCGGAGTCGCGGAGGACGACGTCCGCGTCGGGGCGGACCGCCGTCGCGCGCTCCTTGAAGAGCCGGTGGGCCTGGTCGGGGACGAGGGGTTCGACCGGGCGCACGGACTCGCCGGGGACACCCAGGGGTTCACGGCTGGTGGCGAGGATCGTGAGCCCCGGGCAGCGGGTCAGCAGGGTCTCGGCGAGGTGGGCCGCGGCCTCGATGACATGTTCGCAATTGTCAAGGATCAGAAGCTGGCTGCGCGGAGCGCAGTACTCGACGAGCAGGGCGAGCGGGTCGTCCTGCTGGACCACCAGCTCGGAGGTGATCAGCTTGGTCTCCCGCAGACCGAGCGCACTGACCACCGCCCCTGGCACCGCCTCCGGGCGGTCGAGCCGGGCGAGCTCGACCAGCCATGCCTCGGGTTCCTCGGCGGCGGCTTCCTCGGCCAGACGGGTCTTTCCCGAGCCGCCCGGGCCGGTGAGGGTGACCAGGCGGGCCCTGTGCAATTCGGAACGGATGGCGACGAGTTCTGGTTCCCGGCCCACGAAAGAGGTAAGGCGGGGACGGAGGTTGCCGCGGGGGGTGGGGGGTTCGGGGGGCGTGGGAGGTGCCGGGGGCGCGGGAGGTGTGGGGGCGCGGTGGGAGGAGGTGGGGTGTGCGGGAGCGGGCCGCGGTTCGCGTGCAGGGTGCGGTGTGAGCAGTTCGGTGTGCAGGGACCGGAGTTCCGGGCCCGGGTCGGTGCCCAGGCCGTCGGCGAGGGTCCGGCGGGCCCGTTCGTACGCGGCGAGGGCGTCGGCGTTGCGGCCGGTGTCGCGCAGGGCCCGGATGAGGAGGGCGTGGAGCGGTTCGTCGTACGGGTGCGTCGTGGTCAGTTCCGTCAGTTCCGGTACGGCTTCCTGGGCCCGGCCGAGTCGCAGGTCCGCCTCTGCGCGGGCTCGGGTCGCCTCCAGGCGGAGGGCTTCCGGGCGGGTGGCGGAGGTGCGGTCGGGGAGGTCTGCCAGGGCGGGGCCCCGCCACAGGGCCAGGGCCTGGTCCAGGGCGTGGGCCGCTTTCCTGGGGTCGCCTGCGTGGAGGGCGTCGATGCCCGCTCGGGTGAGGTGTTCGAAGACGAACAGGTCCACGTCGTCGCGGGTCGCGGTGAGGCGGTAGCCGCCGGGGGCGGAGGTGATCGCGTCCTTGCCGAGGGTGCGGCGGAGGCGGCCGACGAGGGCCTGCAGGGCGGCCGGGGCGTCCTGGGGCGGGTCGGCGCCCCAGACGTCGTCGATCAGGGTGTTCTGGGCTGTGACGGCTCCTGGGCGGAGGGCCAGGGCGGTGAGGAGGGCTCGGAGGCGGGGGCCGCCCAGGGGTATGACGGTGCCCTGGTCGTCCTCGGCCTGGGTGACGCCCAGGATTCTGTACCGCACCGGGTCATTGTCGCTGGGGTGGCTGTGGGGGGCACGGGTTTTGGGGCGGCGGGGTGTTGGGGGGTGCGGTGAGTTCGGGGTGCGGCGGGTGCGGCGGGTTCGCGGGTGCGGCGCGGTGGGGGTTCGCGTCGGGTTGTTTCGCCCCCGCCGCCCCTACCCGTCCCGTCCCCAGGGGCTGCCGCCCCTTCCACCCCGCCCAGGGGCTCTGCCCCTGGACCCCGCTGGGGCTGTCGCCCCAGACCCCGCTTCGGCCCCTAAAGGGCCTCGTCCTCAAACTCCCCCAGAGGGGGCACCCCCAGACAGGCTGAGATGGGCCGAGGTGGGCTGGGATGAACTGAGATGAGCCGGAGCGGCCTCGCGTGACAACGCCAGGACGGGTGGGTGAACCCTAGGCCCAGGAGCCCTCAACGCGCACCCTCCCTACCCCCTCCGCGCCGACGCCCCCGCCCCCAACACCCCCCTCTGCGGCGTGATCCCCGCCGGTACCGCACGCGCGCGTGCCGGTGTTCCCGTCCAGCAGGTTCCCCGGCGGGCCAACAGCCGGCGGAGCCACAGTTCGAGGGAGACGAGGTCCGCCAGGCCGTCCAGTGGCAAGGGTTCGCCCTCTGCCGCCGCGCGGAGCGCCTTGCGGACCACGCGGGCCTCCACCAGGCCCGCCTCTGCCAGGAGCGGGGTGCCGAACAGGGACATCAGTGAGTCCGCGGCCACCCTCAGGCCCGTGCGGGCCGCCACCGCCGTCGAGGCGTGGGACGGAGCGCCCCAGCCGGGTGGGAGGTCGGCCACGCCTGCGCCCTGGAGGACTGTGCGCAGGATCGCCGCCCTGGCGCCCGGCTGGACCCGCAGCGCCTCCGGGAGGGCCCGGCAGGCTCGGACGACCTGGTTGTCCAGGAACGGGGCGTGCAGGCGTTGGAAGCGGATCTCGGCCGCCTGTTCCAGGATGCGTACGTCGGACGCGGTGCGCGCGAGGGCTGCACGCGCGCGGTAGTCGCCGGGGCGCTGGCCCGGGCCGACGCCCGAGCGGCTCGTCGCGCTCTGGAGGCGAACCGATACTTCAGCCAGCGCCTCCCCGGTCAACCAGCGTGCCGCGGGCCCCGGTCTGGCCCAGGCGAGGGCCGCCAGGGACGCCCCTACCGCACCGCCCGGTTCGTCGAACCTGCGCTCCATCAGCCGGTCGGACAGCACCTCCAGGCCCGTTCGGTACGGCGTACGGGCCAGGCGCCTCGCCGCGCCGTACACGCGCGCGGGGACCATCACCGAGCCGTCCGCCTTCGCCAGCGCTGCCACCGGGCGGACCAAGTGGCGGCGTTTGCGGTCCATCAGGAGGTCCGCCAGGCGGGCCGGGTGTGCGTCCAGCGCCTGGCGGGCGCCGTAGCCCGTGAAGTGGTCCGCGCTGCCCGAAGCCAGGCGCGCGCGGTGACGGGCCGCCGTCACCAGGGACGGGCCCGGTTCGTCCGTCAGGGGGCCGTCCAGGTCGGCGTACGGCAGTGTCTCCTCGCCGCCGGTCACCACCACGTGGTGCAGGCGCGGGTTGGCCGCCAGCGAACCCGCCCGCTCCAGCTCCGACTCCCGGCCGGCCACCGCCAGGTCGTTGAAGGTGACGGCCAGGAGTCGTTCGCCCGCTCCCGTGCCGTGGCCCAGCACCGTGCCCGGCATCCCGGGCAGGCCCGCGGCCAGCAGCGCCAGCGTGCCCGACGCCGGGCCGCCCGACAGGTCCGCCCCGATCCCCGGCACCGGCATCCCGCGCGCGGCACGCCGTTCGGCGGGCCCCATGCCCGGGACCGGTCCCGGGTCTATGTCGGCGCCGGGGACATGGCGGGGGGCCGACAGGCGCGCGCGTACCGCCTCCACCAGTGCGTCCCGTACGGCGTCCACCGCGCTGTCCGGGTCGGCCGAGGGTGCCGCCACCGCGAGGGAGGCGACCGGCTCGTAGCCGGCGATCTCACGCGCCCCGGCGCGCAGGATCAGCGCATGCCCCGGGGGAATGCGCCGCACGCCGTCGTACGGGGTGGAGTCATGGAGGGCGGCCGGGACGTCGGGGGCCGCCAGGAGGGCCGCCAGGTGGCCGAAGTCGAGGTTCGCCTCGATGAGGTCCGCCAGGGGCAGCGCCGCGGTTGCGTACGCCGTGCCGCCTGCCCAGGGCGTGTAGAACACCGGGCGGGCGCCCGCGAGATCGCCGCAGACCATGATCCGGCGGCCGACCTGGACGACCGCCGTGTAGCTGCCCGGCCAGGCCGTCAGATGGCGTAGGGCGCCTCCGCGCGCGGCGAAGAGGCCGACCCTGAGTTGTTCGTCGCTCGCGCCGCACGTCCCGAGCACCGCTATGCGGTTCTGCGCGTCGGCCTTCACCACGCGCACCTCGTCGGGGCGCCAGTCGCCGACCGCCCACAGCGGATCGGGGTCGCCCCACAGGAGTTGGGAGCCCACCGGGTGCACGGTCTCGCCGTCGCTTCCCGTGGCCCCCGCGGAGCCGATCTCGGCTGCTCCCGTTGCGGTGCTGCTCCACCCCACCAACCACCGCATCGACGCCTCCACAGGCTGTGGACAACCAGTGCACCGTACGAACCGGTTCACCATGCTGCCATGAAGGACGCGCACCGGAGGGGCGGCGGAGCCGCTTGTGCTCCCTTGAATACGCCCCCGCGCACATGCCTGTGAAGGAGCGAACACCCGTACAGGGCAGGGCGTCTACGACCTGAATGCGCCCCCGATACGCTCCCCCAGAACGCCCTTCGCGCCGTCAATTTCCATGGTGGGAGCGGTAATTGCCTACGGAGTAAGGGGTCGGTTTTCGGCCAAATTGGCGGAGTGGGGACAGGCTCGCGCACGCTCCGTACAGGCTCTGCGCACCGCCTCGGCAACGCGCAGTCCGGGGAACGGAGTTCGCCCCCCGGACCGTTCCGCCACCCGCGGGGATGGAGGTGGCGGAATCCCCCAGCCCACTGGATCCAGTACAGCGGGCCGACCCACGCACGATCCATGGAACCGCTCCCCCGATGGCCGGAGAAGAGCGCACGCACAGGCGCACGGCCACACAACGGGAGCACGTCTTAACGGTGCGTATGGAGCCCGTACGTGCGTACGGACCACAATCCCGCCATCCGGAACAATGCCTCTTAACGCTTGGGATGCGGCGAACTACGCTGGGTTTACGAATGCCGCGTGGTTATGCCAACGCGGCAGCCGTCTGTGTCGAGGGGTGGCGCAATGTCCAGGGAGCAACGCGGGCCGAACGAAAAACTCGGCGCCGTTCTCGCCCTCGCGGGAATCAGCAACGCAGGACTCGCGCGTCGCGTCAACGATCTTGGCGCTCAACGCGGGTTGACTCTTCGCTACGACAAGACGTCGGTGGCGCGCTGGGTGTCGAAGGGCATGGTGCCGCAAGGCGCTGCGCCGCACCTCATCGCGGCCGCCATCGGCCAGAAGCTCGGCCGCCCGGTGCCGCTCCACGAGATCGGTCTGGCGGACGCGGATCCCGCACCCGAAGTGGGCCTCGCCTTCCCCAGGGACGTCGGACAGGCCGTCCGCAGCGCGACGGAGCTGTACCGGCTCGACCTCGCCGGGCGGCGCGCCGGCTCCGGCGGCATCTGGCAGTCGCTGGCCGGTTCGTTCGCAGTAAGCGCATACGCAACGCCCGCCTCACGGTGGCTGATAACCCCGGCCGACAGTTCGGTGGCGCGCGAGGTCAACTCCGCGGAGGGCTCCGGCGCACCGCTCAAAGTCGGCCACAGCGATGTGCAGAAGCTGCGGGAGGCCGCCGAGGACGCCCGGCGCTGGGACTCCAAGTACGGAGGCGGCGACTGGCGTTCGTCCATGGTGCCGGAGTGTTTACGGGTGGAGGCGGCACCGCTGCTGCTCGGCTCGTACTCCGACGAAGTGGGCCGGGCGTTGTTCGGTGCGAGCGCCGAACTGACGCGTCTCGCCGGGTGGATGGCCTTCGACACCGGTCAGCAGGAGGCCGCGCAGCGGTACTACATCCAGGCGTTGCGACTGGCCCGCGCGGCGGCGGACGTACCCCTCGGCGGGTATGTGCTGGCGTCGATGTCCTTGCAGGCGACCTATCGCGGGTTCGGCGACGAGGGGGTCGACCTCGCGCAGGCCGCCCTGGAGCGCAACCGTGGTCTGGCGACCGCCCGCACCATGAGCTTCTTCCGGCTCGTCGAGGCACGGGCGCACGCGCGCGCGGGCGACGCGCAGGCGGCGGGAGCGGCGCTCAAGGCGGCGGAGGGGTGGCTGGAGCGGTCCCGTGACGGGGACCAGGATCCGTCGTGGCTGGGCTTCTACTCCTACGACCGGTTCGCCGCGGACGCGGCCGAGTGCTACCGCGACCTGAAGGCGCCGCGCCAGGTGCGTCGCTTCACCGAGCAGGCCCTGTCGAAGCCGACGGAGGAGTTCGTACGGTCGCACGGGCTGCGGCTGGTCGTCTCGGCGGTCGCGGAGCTGGAGTCGGGCAACCTCGATGCGGCGTGCGAGCAGGGCGTGCGGGCGGTGGAGGTCGCGGGGCGCATCTCGTCGGCCCGCACCACCGAGTACGTGAAGGATCTTCTGCACCGGCTGGAGCCGTACGGGGACGAGCCGCGTGTCGTGGAGCTCCGGGAGCGCGCACGGCCGCTGCTGATGGCTCCGGCCTAGGAGTGAGCGGCTCCGGGTGACTCCTCGTTTCCCTCGCGTTTGAAGGCACTGTCAGTGGCGCAGTGCACTATCTAGAGCGGGAGGTGGTGCAGGTGCGGCCGGAGATCGCTTACGACTGCGACGTGCTCGTCATCGGGGGCGGGATCGTCGGGTTGTCCACGGCGTATGCGATCACGCGTGCCGTGCCGGGGACGCGGGTGACCGTGCTGGAGAAGGAGGCCGGGCCCGCACGCCATCAGACCGGGCGGAACAGCGGGGTGATCCACAGCGGGATCTACTACCGGCCGGGGTCGCTGAAGGCGCGGTACGCCGTCAAGGGCGCGGCCGAGATGGTGAAGTTCTGCGCGGAGTACGGAATCGCGCACGCCGTCACCGGGAAGCTGATCGTCGCCACCGAGCGGTCCGAGCTGCCGCGCCTGCACGCACTGGTGCAGCGCGGGCGGGAGAACGGAATCCCGGTGCGGGAGCTGGGCGCCGCGCAGATCCCGGAGTACGAGCCGGAGGTGCGGGGGCTCGCCGCCATACAGGTCGGGACGACCGGGGTGTGCGACTTCGTGGGGGTCGCGCGGCAGCTCGCGGAGGCGTCCGGGGCGGAGATCCGGTACGGGGCGCGGGTCGAGCGGATCGACCGGCGGCCGGCGCTCGGGGTCGCCGTACGGACGGCCTCCGGGGACGTCGTACGGGCGCGGGTGCTGGTGAACTGTGCCGGGCTGCACTGCGACGAGGTGGCGCGGCTGGCCGGGGACGAGCCGGGGATGCGGATCGTGCCGTTCCGGGGCGAGTACTACTCCCTGGCGCGGCCCGAGCTGGTGAAGGGGCTGGTGTATCCGGTGCCCGATCCGGCGTTTCCGTTCCTCGGGGTGCATCTCACGCGCGGGATCGACGGAGGCGTGCACATCGGACCCAACGCGGTGCCGGCGCTGGCCCGGGAGGGGTACGGCTGGACTGTCGTACGGCCCCGGGAGCTGGGCGCGACGCTGGCATGGCCGGGGTCCTGGCGGATAGCCCGGCGGCACTGGCGGTACGGGGCCGGTGAGCTGCGGCGGTCGGTGTCCAAGGCGGCGTTCGCGGACGCGGTGCGCAGGCTGCTGCCGGCGGTGTCGGACGACGACCTGGTGCCGTCGGCCGCGGGGGTGCGGGCGCAGGCCGTGCTGCGGGACGGGACGCTCGTGGACGACTTCCTGATCAAGGAGGGCCCGCGGACCGTGCATGTGCTGAACGCGCCGTCTCCGGCGGCGACCGCCTCGCTGCCGATCGGGCGGGAGGTCGCCCGGCGGGCGTTGGCGGCGCTGGGCGCCGTGTGAGCGACAGGGTGCGCGGGCAGGCGGCGGTGGGGTTGGGAAGCGGGCCCGTCGCCGGACGACGCGCGAGGGCCGATGCAAGGGTCAAACGGAGAACCGGCAAAGATCAACTGATCGGCGCAGCAGTGAATCGATCCGCCGGGTGAACGGTGCCATAGGCGCCCGGAACGGCCGTTCCGAGCTGCCAGCCTGAACGCACAGACCTCTCCCATCCCTCTAGCGTTCTGGAGCTCCCTTGCGTATTCGTCGTGTCGTGACCGGCGCCCTCGGTTCCTCCGCCCTCGTCCTCGCCTCCTTCGGCGCGGTCACCGCGAGCGCCGGTGCGGCCGCAGCCGACCCCTGCGGCTTCTACGAGACCGCCTCGGACGCCTACTACAACCACTGCACCTCGGACGGCTCGCGCGTCGTCATCGAGGTCGAGGTCTTCGGGCCGAACTACGAGAAGTGTGTGGGACCGGGCGTGTCCTGGCTCGGCTCCAGCGGCAGCATCGACGGTGCCTTCTACACCGGCCGCACCTGCTGATCCGAGCGTCGGGGGCGCGGGAGTCGGCCGGTGGCTTCAGCGGCCGTAAAATCGACCGCACTGTGTCTGACTCCCACCACGCCCCCGACGCGCCCCAGCCCGCCGACACCCCCGCCCCCGGCGAGGACCACGACGGGCACGACGGGCAGCCCGACCACGCCCCCGGTGTCTCCGTGCGGCACTCCCGGCACAAGGGGGAGCCCCGCTTCCCCGACGGTCCGAAGGCCGATCCCGCCGGGTCGCACTTCGAGCGGCGGATCCGGAGTTTCCAGCCGCGGCGCAGCCGGGTCACGGCGGGACAGGCGGACGCGTTGCAGCGGCTGTGGCCCAAGTGGGGGCTGGACATCGACGGGCAGCAGGTCATCGACCCGGCCCAGCTGTTCGGCAACGACAACCCGGTCGTGCTGGAGATCGGGTTCGGGATGGGCGAGGCCACCGCCCAGATGGCCGCCGGTGACCAGGAGACCAACATCCTCGCCGTCGACGTGCACACCCCCGGCCAGGGCAATCTGCTCAACCTCGCCGACCAGAACGGGCTCTCCAACGTCCGGGTCGCCAACGGCGACGCCATCATCCTGCTGCGCGAGATGCTCGCCGAGGACTCGCTCGACGGGCTGCGGGTCTATTTCCCCGACCCCTGGCCCAAGAAGCGGCACCACAAGCGGCGGCTGATCCAGCCGGAGTTCCTCAGCCTCGCCGCGAGCCGGCTGAAGCCGGGGGCGATCCTGCACTGTGCGACCGACTGGGAGCCGTACGCCGAGCAGATGCTCGAAGTGCTCACGGCGCACCCGGACTTCGAGAACACCCAGGACGAGGGCGGTTTTGCGCCGCGTCCGGACTACCGGCCGCTGACCCGTTTCGAGGGCCAGGGACTGGACAAGGGACATGTCGTGAACGACCTGCTGTTCCGCCGCGTACCGCGGTGAGGACAACAGCGGAAGCGGTGACGACAGCTACAGAACCGCACAACGACCGACCCCCCACCGGCGCCTGAGACCACCTCGCCCACCTGCGGGCGGCGCCCCTGACTCGTTAGGGTCAATGCCGTGGCCACCTTTCCCCCGTACCCGACGCACCACCCCACCGGCCCCGCCGGCGGTGCGCTGCGGCACGCGCACTGGTGGCAGCGGAACTGGGTGCGATACGGCGCCCTCATCACCCTGCTCGCGCTCTCCGGCCTTGTCATCCTCGCCCTGGTGCGGGAGCAGACCGGTACCGAGGGCTTCCTGGTCGGACTCGGCCTCGCGATCCTGCCCGTGCCGCTGCTGATAGCCGCCTTCCGCTGGCTGGACCGGGTCGAGCCGGGACCCTGGCGCAATATGCTGTTCGCGTTCTCCTGGGGCGCGTGCGCGGCGGCGCTGATAGCGATCGTCGCCAACAGCTTCGCGACCAGATGGATAGCGACGGCGACCGCGGACCCGTCCAGCGCGGACACATTGGGCGCGACGGTCATAGCCCCGGTCGTCGAAGAGTCCGCGAAGGCCGCCGCCGTGCTCCTCGTCTTCCTGTTCCGCAGACGGGACTTCACCGGGATCGTCGACGGCGTGGTGATAGCCGGGGTCACCGCGACCGGCTTCGCCTTCACCGAGAACATCCTCTACCTCGGCACCGCCTTCGGCACCGACCAGCTGACCGGCGACCGCGGCATCGCCTCGGTGACCGCGGCGACCTTCTTCGTGCGCGTCATCATGTCCCCGTTCGCGCACCCCCTGTTCACGGTCCTCACCGGCATCGGGTTCGGCATCGCCGCGCTCTCGGCGGACCGCCACCATGTGCGCCGCGTACTCCTGCCGCTCTCCGGCCTGCTGCTCGCGATGGGCATGCACGCCATCTGGAACGGCTCCTCGAGCTTCGGCGAGTACGGCTTCTTCGCCGTGTACGCCGCCTTCATGGTCCCCGCGTTCGGCCTGCTGACCTGGCTGGTCATCTGGACCCGGCAGCGCGAGCTGCGGACCGTGCGCGAGGAGCTCCCCGCCTACGCCGTCGCCGGCTGGCTCACCCCCGCCGAACCCTTCGCCCTCGGCTCGATGCGGGCCCGCCGGATCGCCCGCCAGTACGCCCGCGAACACGCCGGACGGCCCGCGGCACGGGCGGTGGCCCAGTACGAGGCGTACGCGACCTCCCTCGCGTTCCTACGGCACCGGGGGCGCCGCGGGCGGGCCGGCGCCGACTTCGTCGTACGGGAGAGGGAGCTGCTCGGCGAGCTGTGGGCCCGGCGGGAGGTCGCGCGCCCGGCACTGGACCACGCGGCCCGTGTGACGGCGCCGCCGGTGCCGGTGATGATCCCGCCGGTGCAGTGGCCCCTGCACGGGTATCCGGCGGCGCAGTATCCGGGGCAGCCGTCGTATCCGGGGCACCCCGGGTATCCGGGCTACAACCCGTACCAGACCTGAGGGATCGGAGCCGGACGTGCGGACCGGCCGTCGTACGCCCGCTCTCGGACGCGAAAAACCGACAGCCCTGACGTCGGGGGGTTTGCGTCAGGGCCGTCGGTGATCAGGGGAGGCTCTCAGGGCCTCACACCTCGGAAGCTCAGGGGTTGAGCCCCTTGCTCCGCAGCCACGCCAACGGGTCGATCCCGGAGGACGAACCGCCCGGGTGGCACTCCAGGTGCAGATGCGCACCCGTGACATTGCCGGTCGCGCCCACGCGCCCGATGACATCCCCGGTGTTGACCTTCTGCCCGACGCTCACGCTGATCGACGACTGGTGGGCGTACCAGAGCTCGGTGCCGTCGTCGAGGGTGAGGACGGTCTTGTAGCCGTACGAACCGTCCCAGCCGGCCTGGGTGATGGTGCCGCTGTGGATCGCCTTGATGAGCGTGCCCGTGGGAGCGGCGAAGTCGAGGCCCGTGTGGTACCCGGAGGACCACAGGGAGCCGGCCTGACCGAAGGTCGAGGTGATGGTGTAGGAGGAGGTCGGCAGCGCGAACTGCTTGGCGAGCTCGGCGAGACGCTTGGCCTCGGCCTCCTTCGCGGCCTTCTCCTCCGCCTCCTTCTTCGCCTCGGCGGCCTCGTCCGCGGCCTTCTTCAGCGCGGCGGCCTCGGCCTTGGCGGCCTCGTCGGCGAGGGCGGTCTGGGTGGCGAGCTGCGCCTTGTTGTCGACCTGGGTCTGCTGGCTCTCGGCCTGCGCCATGATCCGGCTGCGCAGCGACTCACCGGCGCCGGCGACGGCCTGGGTGGTGTCCGCGCTGGCCGGGGCGACCGCGGAGCCCGCGGCGGCGAGATCGCTGAGCGCGGTGGCCGAGCCCTGCGGTGCCTCGTCCTCGTCCGAGACGAAGGGCAGGTCGGGCATCGAGATGGAGACCGGCGGCTTGCCGGTGTTGGCGCTGGCCATGCCGGCCCCGCCGACGGCGGCTATGACACCGACGCCCAGAACGGTGGAGCTGCGGGCGAATCCGCCGCTGCGCTGCTTGGCGACGCGATGCTTGCCGCGGACCGGCCGGATGGACTCCTCGGTGGGATTCCATTCCTCCCGCGGGCCCTCGTCATGGTGGTAGCTGCCGTAGCCGAAGACATCGGTGGTGGTGCGCTGGCTCGGCACGTACGGGGCCTCGGGGGCAGGCCGGTTCGACGCCACGTGGGGCGTACTCCTTTCCTTCCTCTCGCCTACCGGGTTAGCTGACGGGTTCGGAGCAGGAAGGTCTCCTACGCGCGTATACCTGCCGTGAGTTCACGGTGGTGTTCGCGCGATTCACCCCAGGGTTGGTGGTTCCCCGGCTCCCTTGCGGGATTAAGCGCGTGAGCACGGAGCCGCCTCTTGTGACGGCTGGGACGACCGCGCTGCGTTATCGAACGTTAATAGACCCGGACCATGGTTTCCAAGCTGTTCCGCTTGATCGTTAACCTTTTTCGGCTGGACGTACGGGTCGATGAGCGGCGAAAAACGGGCGAGTTGACCTCACCTCAGCCATCTCACAGATGTTGACGGTGTGTCAGTTGTTATGCGGAGGGCGGTCGCCCGATCACTGCACGTGATATGTGTGCTCGGCGTTCAGGGCCGTCGTAGGGCAAGCAGCGCCATGTCGTCCGTGGTGCCGCCCCCGGCATGCCGGCGCACCTCCGCGGCGAGCGTGGCCAGCAGCGCCCCCGGCTCGCGGAAACTGCGCCCCGCCGGCCGTGCCGCCGGATCGTAGAACTCCCCGCGCCTGTCCCGCGCCTCGGACAGCCCGTCGGTGTAGAGCAGCAGCGTGGCCCCGCCGGGAAAGCCGGCCTCCTCGGCCCGGTCGGGCCAGTCCCCCAACTCGCCCGTCCCGAGCGGCAGCGCGGGCTCGGCGGCGGGCAACGGCCGCACGGTCCCGTCGGGACAGAGCAGCAACGGCGGCGGATGGCCCCGGTTGACGATCCGTACGAACCCGTCGCCGTGCGGGAGTTCGGCCAGTACGACGGTGGTGAACCCCTCGAAGGCATCGAGCCCCTCGCGCCGCGTGCCCTCGCGCGCCAGCGCCCGCTCCAGCCTCCCCCAAGTCTCGGCTTCGCTCGCCCCGGGGGGACCCCCACCGCGACCGCCTCCAGCGTGGCCTCCTGCTCGGCGGCCTCCCGGAACGCCCCGACGACGACGGCGACGGCCGCGACCGCCCCCATCCCCTTCCCGCGTACGTCCCCCACGACCAGCCGCACCCCGTACGGGCTGTCCTGCACCGCGTACAGGTCCCCGCCGATGAAGGCGTCCTTCTGCGCCGCCTCGTACCGCGCCGCGATCTCGAACCCGCCGATCCGGTCGTCGGGCTGCGGCGGCACCGCCCGCTGGGCGGCCTCGGCGATCCGGCGCTGGGAGGCGAGCCGCTGGTCGCCGCGGCGCACGACACGGTTGAGGACGGCGGCCAGGACGGCGACCACGGCCACCGTGAGCGCCTCGGTGAGCGTGTCCGCGTCCAGGTGGAAGCCGTACCGCAGGTGGACGGCGAAGGAGACGACCAGAGCCACGGCCCCGGTGACGACGGCGACGCGCCACCCCTGCGTCGCTTCTTGATCCACATCCCCAGGTTTCCCGGACCCGGGCCGGGCGGCGAGCGGTGTGGCCCGACCGGGGGAAACGCCGGGGAAAACACTCAGGGCCGGAATCCAGTGACTGGATTCCGGCCCTGAGCCTTGAGTAGCGGGGACAGGATTTGAACCTGCGACCTCTGGGTTATGAGCCCAGCGAGCTACCGAGCTGCTCCACCCCGCGTCGGTGAAACCAGCATACGCCATCCGCGGGACGCCCAGCACCACGGTTTATTGGCGGCGCTGCTGACCTGGAGTTTTGGCCCTGTCAGTCGCCGGGGTTGCCCGCGTGGGTCAGGGTCTCCCACGAGACGAACAGATCATCCGTGCCGGCCGGGCGGGTCTCCTCGGCGAGTTTGCGGGCGGCCGGGACGGAGAGGTCGAGCCGGTCCTCCAGGTGGTTGAGGGCGACCTCCAGGTCCGGGCCCATGTTCCGGTCCACCTTGCCGCCGCACAGCCAGACGGGAGCGGTCTCCCCGGCCTGGTACCGGGAGTGGAAGGCGAGCGTGGCCTTCAGCCGGTCCTTGATCTCGCCGTACAGGTCGACGCCCTGGTGCCAGGCGGTCTCGGCGATATGGGCGGTGGCGGCGATGGAGTAGCCGACGTGCTTGAGGTTGCGGCAGGTCTCCTGGGAGATGCCGTCCTTGTAGGTCTTCTGCCCGAACCAGTACGTGGTCAGCTTCGCGGGCGTGTTCACACCGGACCCCTTCGGCGTGAGCGGCACACGCCCGTCCTTCTCCAGGTAGAAGTAGGCGGGCACGCGCTCGCGGAAGCGCTCCAGGGCATGGTCGAAGGCCGCGCGATCCTCAAGAAAGACGGCGATGCCGATGGCCGCGTCGGTCATGACGAGGTCCCAGTTCCCGTTGTAGCCGGGCACCTTCCGGGTGACGGTCGGCAGATAGGCGCTCCGCAGCATCTCCTGGAACCGCGCGACCCGGTCCGCCGGCCACCCGGCCCCCTCGCTGTGCCGCACGATCTCCGCGGCCCGCGCCCAGGTCGCCCCCGCCCACCCGGTCTGCAGCCCGGCGTCCTCCTCGGTGTGCCGCCGCATCTTCGCCGACCAGGCGTCCATGATCTCCCGCGCCTTCACGGCATGCTGCCGCTTCCCGGTGATCCGGAACAGCAGCGCCTGCGTATAGGCGGCGATGGCGTCCTCACGTTCCTCGACACACCCGTGCGCGGCCCGGTCGGCATGGTCCCCACCGGGACATTCCACACTCTCGTACGGCTCCGCCCGGTACTTGTACGCCCCGTACTTGCTGTCCCGCATCCCGAAGTACGCCTTCAACCACGGCTGTTCCCCCGCGGTCACCTTCTCCCGTACGGCGTCCAGCTGGGCGTCACTGACCAGCACGCCGGGGTGCGTGAACTCCGCGTCGGGGGGCAGCGCCCGGGCCATGGTGCGGGTACCGGCGTCGGTGCCCGCACAGGCGGTGACGAGGAGGGGGGTGAGCAGAAGTGCGGCGACGGCACGGAAACGGGCTGACCTCATAGGGGCAGCGTCACCCGGGGGGTGCGGGGGCGCAGGATCTGTTGGGCCGATGGGAGGGGTTGGGGGGCCGGTCGAACTCCGGGAGGGTGTCCGGCGGCTTCGGCGAGGCAGTGAGGCGGTGAGGCCGGCGAAGCCGGAGACGGCCGTCAAGGACGGTCCGTCTCCGGGCTCAGTCTCCCGCCGGGGTGGCGAGGAAGTCCGCCCCCGCCGTCGAGACCGCCCCCAGCAGCCTCCGGACGCCGGCCCGGGCCCGGTCGTAGGGCTCGTCCGAGTCCGTCAGGACGGACTGGAGGTTCGCGGCCTCCCAGAGGGCGATGACTTCGAAGGCGAGTTGAGCCGTGTCCGCACCGGGTGCGAGTTCCCCGGTGTCCAGGGCTTCGGTGAGGGTCTGCCGGACCAGCGTCCGCCACTCGGTGTCGGCGGCCCGCAGGGCGTCCTGGACGGGGCCGGGGCGGGAGCCGTACTCGGTCATCGCCTTCTGGAAGAAGCAGCCGCCGGGGAAGACGCGGCGGCTGGAGTAGCGGAGCCAGGACTCGCTGAGGGCCCAGAGGCGGTACAGGCCGGGCGGGTGGGCGAGGGCGGGGGTGACGACCGTGTCCAGGTAGATGCGGGACGCCGCCCTGATCGTCGCCAGCTGGAGTTCCTCCTTCGAGCCGAAGAGGGCGAACACCCCGCTCTTGCTCAGCTGCAGCTCGGTGGACAGACGGCCGAGGGACAGGGAGTCGAGGCCCTCCAGGGAGGCGATCGCGACCGTACGACGGAGGACCAGGCGGCGCGTGCGGTTGCCTCGCTCCACTCGCCCGTCGAGGCGCTGCTCGGTCACGTCGTACTCCTCGTCATGGCCTGCCGCGTCCTGGCCTGCCGTCGGGAGGCGGAGTGTGAGGCGGAGTGTAGTGAAGCAGGGGACGACCATGAGGACGCAGACGGGTTTCGGGAGCGGGCCACCCCCCTCGTCGTGGAGCTCGCGGGCGATGACGGCCGCGTGCGGGGCGAGGAGCCGGCCGCCACCCGTGCCGACGCGATCGCCGTGCACGGGGCCGAACTCCGGCGTATCGAGCGGGACCTGCACGACGGTGCCCAGTCCCGGCTCGTCGCGCTGTCCGTGCGGTTCGGGCTCGCCAAGCGGGCCTACGGGCGTGGCCCCGAGGCCGCCCGCAGGCTCCTGGACGAGGCGCAGGACCAGGCGTGGTCGCCGAGGCCCTCACCAACGCCGCCGTACACGGTGGTTCGGCCCGGTCCGACGTCCGCCTCGTGCGCACCGAGCGCGGGCCGTGGGGGCGGGCCGATGAGAGCGGCGGTTCCGGACTGCCCGGGATGCGCCGCCGGGGCGCCACGCTCGACGGGACCGTCCAGGTGTCCAGCCAGGTCGGAGGGCCGACCGTGATCGAAGCGGAGCTGCCAGGGGTGTGGTGATCGCCGAGGACAACGCCCTGCTCAGAGAGGGCCTGGTGCTCCTTCTGAGCTCCGCCGGGCGCGAGGTCGTCGCCGTCGGCACCGGGTCCGAGATCATGCCCGCGCTGCCGCAACGCCGGCCCGACGTCACGGTCCTGGAGGTACGGATGCCGCCGGGGTTCCGGGACGAGGGGCTCAAGGACCGGGTGGGCCGGGTCGACGCGTTCCTGGACGCCCTGAAGCGGGGCGCGGACGGCGGTACGGCCCTGGACCCGAGGTCGTCACCGAGCTGCTGACCCGCCGCAAGGACACCCCGCTGAGACCGTCAGCCCGCGCTGAGCTCCGTCAGCTCGCCCAGCGGCAGCGTGTGCTGGGTCTGGAGGACCTTGGCCCGCAGGTAACGGACGTTGTGGGCCGTGGTGAAGACCCCGGTCGGCACCCGGTCGCGGACGTCGATGCCGAGGCCGCGCAACTGGCCCGCCTTGTCGGGGTTGTTGGAGAGCAGGTCCAGCTCGCCGATGCCCAGGGACGTCAGCATCTGCGCGGCCGCCGTGTAGTCGCGGCCGTCCTCGGGCAGGCCCAGCGCGGTGTTGGCGGCGTAGGTGTCGAGGCCCTGGTCCTGGAGGGCGTACGCGTCGAGCTTGTTGTAGAGGCCGATGCCGCGGCCCTCCTGCCGCAGGTACAGCAGCACCCCGCCCCGCTCGGCTATCCGCTCCACGGCCTCGCGCAGCTGCGGTCCGCAGTCGCAGCGGGCCGAGCCGAAGACGTCGCCGGTGAGGCACTCGGAATGCAGTCGCACCAGCGGGACGGTGCCGGGGGCCGGGTCGCCGAGGACGACGGCCACGTGCTCCTGGCCGTCGGTCAGTCCGTGGAAGGTGACCAGCTCGGCGTCGACGCTGTAGCCGTCTCCGAAGCGCAGGGGTACGCGGACGCGGGAGCGCTGGGTGGCGGCGGGGATGTTCGGCATGCGGGTTCTCCGGTCCGTAGGTCCGTAGGCATACGTGCTTCAGATTTGAAGCACGTCTACGGTTCGAGACCCTACCTCATGCTTTAAATTTGAAGCAACAGCTATATGGCGCTCGTCACGAACCGTGCCGGTCACAAACCGTGCCGGTCACGAACAGGACGGCGACGACCGCCGCCGCCACGGCACCTCGTCCCCCGTGTCCGTCTGCAGCCCCTCCGCGATCGCCCTGGAGATCTCCTCCAGCTGCCCCACCTGCTCCTCGGTCAGCCGGTCGAAGAGGGCGGAGCGGACCGTCTCCACATGTCCCGGCGCCGCCCGCTCCACCTCCGCCATGCCCTCGTCCGTGAGTGCGGCGATGCTGCCGCGCTTGTCCCACTGACAGCTCTCCCGCCGGACCAGTCCGTCCTTCTCCAGCCGGGTCACGGCGTACGTCAGCCGGGGCCGGGTGATCTTCAGCCCCTCGGCGAGATCAGTCATCCGCAGCCTGCGGTCCGGCGCCTCGGAGAGGGTGGCGAGGATGGAGTAGTAGAGATGCGGCATGCCGGCGTCCTGCTGGAGCTGCCGGTCGATCGCGTCCTCCAGAAGGTGCGACGCGGCGATGTACGCGCGCCAGGCGCGTTGCTCCTTGGGCGTGAGCCAGCGAGTCGTCATGCCGCCAGTGTAGGTTTGTTTCAAACTTGAACCAAGACGTGCATGTCACAGAGTCTTGCCCGCTACAGCGAGAGGGACCGCGCCGATGCCCCACCCGTACGTCCTCCTCTCCGCCGCCGTCTCCCTGGACGGCTACCTGGACGACACCAGCCCCGACCGCCTGCTCCTCTCCAGCCCGGCCGACTTCGACCGCGTCGACGAGGTACGGGCCTCGGTCGACGCGATCCTCATCGGCGCCGGCACCATCCGCGCGGACAACCCCCGGCTGCTGGTGAACTCGGCGGAACGCCGCGCGGCCCGAGTGGCCGCGGGCAAGCCGGAATACCCCCTCAAGGTCACGGTCAGCGGCTCCGGAGACCTCGACCCGACCGCAAAGTTCTGGCACACCGGCGGCGACAAGGTCGTCTACACGACGGACAAGGGCGCGGAGCGGGCCCGTACGGCGGGACTGGCCGCCAGCGTGGTCTCCCTGGGCCCCGACCTGGACTGGCCCGGCCTCCTGGACGACCTGTCCGCCCGGGGTGTCGAGCGGCTCATGGTCGAGGGCGGCGGCACGATCCACACCCAGCTCCTCCAGCAGGGCCTCGCCGACGAACTCCAGCTGGTCGTGGCACCTCTGTTCGTCGGCACCCCGGACGCCCCCCGCCTTTTCGGCCCCGGCGCCTACCAGCCCGGCCGACTCCGCCTGATCGACTCGCGGCAGATCGAGGACGTCGTCCTCATGCGCTACGAACCCACGGCGCCCGGGGGCACGGCCGCCGACCGCCACTGGCTGCGCCTCGCCTGCGAACTGGCCACGCTGTGCCCGCCCTCGGAGACGGCCTTCAGCGTGGGCGCGGTGGTGGTCGCCGCCGACGGCACGGAACTCGCGCGCGGCCACTCCAGGGAGGGCGGCGACCCCGTGGTCCACGCGGAGGAGGCCGCGCTGGCGAAGATCGACGCGGGAGATCCTCGTCTGTCCTCGGCGACGGTCTACAGCAGCCTGGAACCCTGCGCCCGACGGGCCTCCCGGCCGGCGCCCTGTGCGCGGCTGATCCTGGACGCGGGGGTGCGGCGGGTGGTGACGGCCTGGCGGGAGCCGGACACGTTCGTGGTCTCGGCCGACGGGAACGGGCTGTTGGCGGGGGCGGGGGTGGAGGTCGTCGTGCTGCCCGAGTTCGAGGAGCGGGCCAAGGAGCCGAATCTGCATCTGCTGGGGTGAGTCGGGGCCCCGGAACGACGAAAGCGCCCCGGACGATCAAGTTCGACCGGAGCGCCGCGCCACAGGTCGACACGGGTTTCCCCGCTGACCCGTTCGGTAGGCCGTGTGGGACTCGAACCCACAACCAATGGATTAAAAGTCCACTGCTCTGCCAATTGAGCTAACGGCCCTGGCGATGTTGCCTCCCCGAGCATAGCCGGACGCGGCCGTGTCTCCGATCGGGTATCGGTGACACGGCCGTGCCGACCGCATGGGACTGGACCCAAAGATCACGGATCAACCGGTTCGGGCGCCCCCTTGCGGGCGGCTTCGCGGGCCCGGGTGCGCTCGTGGTCGGGGTTGAGGAACCAGTGCCGGGCCGAGGCGAACCACCAGGCCGCCGCGAAGCCGAGGACGGCCAGGACGGCGACCGGGGCGTAGTTGAAGGTCTCCGCGGTGACCGGCGAGACCTGCGGCAGCATGAACAGGACCGTGATCACGCCGACCCACACCACCGACACGATCCCGATCGGCCGGGACCAGCGGCCCAGGTGCCACGGGCCCCGCTGGAACGACTCGCCCTTGCGCAGCCGCAGCAGCGTCGGGATGACGTACGCGATGTAGAGCCCGATGACGGCGATGGACGTCACCGCCGCGTACGCCGTCACATTGATCAGGTACGGCAGGCCGAGGACGAGCGCACCGCCCGCCGCCAGCCACACCGCCGCGACGGGCGTCCGGGTGCGGGGGCTGACCGTGTGCCAGATGTGCGAGAAGGGCAGGGCACCGTCGCGGGAGAAGGCGTAGATCATGCGGCTGTTGGCCGTCACGGACGCCATCCCGCAGAACAGCTGGGCCCCGATCACGACGAGCAGCAGCAGCTTGCCGGCGGTGGCGCCCAGCGCGTCGAGGAGGATCTGCGCCGGGGGCGCGCCCGTCGCGGAGTTCAGGGCGCCGTCGTAGGACTGGATGGCGAAGGTGAAGCCCAGCAGAAGGACGAACCCGGCGATCCACGACGTCCAGATCGACTGCACGATCCCCTTGGGTCCGGCCGTCGAGGCGTCGTGGGTCTCCTCCGTCATATGGGCGGAGGCGTCGTAGCCGGTGAAGGTGTACTGGGCCATCAGCAGGCCGAGCGCGACCACGTACACCCCGCTCCCCCAGCCCGTGTTGTTGACGAACTCCGTGAACACGAAGGACGCGGACTGGTGCCGGTCGGGTACGAAGGTCAGCGCGCCGACGATCACCGCGACGCCGATGACGTGCCACCACACGCTCACGCTGTTGAGGAGGGCGACGATCCGCACGCCGAAGGTGTTCAGCAGGCCATGCAGGACGAGGATCCCGGCGAAGAGCAGGATCGTCCGCCCCGGCGTCACCTCGAAGTCGAACTGGAGGTTCAGGTAGGCGCCCAGGAAGGACGCCGCCCCGAAGTCGATGCCGGCGGTCACCGCGACCTGCCCGAGCACGTTGAACCAGCCCGTGAACCACGCCCAGGCCGCCGCCGTCCGCGGGGGCGCCAGCCGGTGCGCCCAGAAGTACAGGCCCGCCGAGGTCGGGTACGCCGAGCAGATCTCCGCCATCGAGAGCCCGACGAACAGCGTCATCAGCCCGACGGCGACCCATCCCCATGTGATCACCGCGGGGCCGCCGGTGTTCATGCCGAACAGGTACAGCGTCAGGCACCCCGACAGGACCGAGATGATCGTGAAGGAGACCGCGTAGTTGGAGAACGCCGACATACGGCGGGCCAGAACCTGTGTGTAGCCGAGCTGGGCAAGGCGTTCCTCATCGGAGAGTACGGAGACCCCCGACTGCCCACTCGCTATGTCGTCTTCTGTCATGCCCCCAGCGATTCCCTCACCGGGGGCGTGACACACGTCACAGCATGGCTAAAAAATGCCCTTGTAGCCCTGCCAGCCGGTGGCGATCTTCGTCCGCGCCCCGAACGACCCCTTGCCGTTGCCGTTGTTGCGCCAGAGGTTGCCCGCGGTGTCCCGGGAGACCAGGTCCGCCTTGCCGTCCCCGGTGATGTCCCCGACCCCGACGACCACGTTGTAGGAGCCGCCCCAGTTCGAGAAGACCTTCGCCCGGGCCGTGAACGTCCCGTTGCCCTTGCCGTAGTACCGGTACAGGTTGTTCGACTTGTCCTGCGCGAGCAGATCCCCGACACCGTCACCGTTGAGGTCCCCGGCGCCCACAACCTTCTTGTACGTCTTCCAGTTGTCGTAGAGCTTCATGCGCGCGGAGAGCTTGCCGGTACCCGTGCCCTTGTAGAGGTAGACGGCGCCGGTGGAGGCGTTGCGGGCGATCAGGTCGGGGAGGCGGTCGCCGTTCACGTCACCCGGCGCGGTCAGTACGTCGTACTGCGTCCAGCCGGAGCTGCCGAGCGTCGTGTACGCCGTGGACGGTGTCAGCTCCGCGCCGCAGCCCGGCTTGTAGAGCCGCAGCGCGCCCGAGCTGTAGCGGACGAGGACGTCGTTGCAGCGGTCCCCGCTCAGATCGCCGACCGGGACGAACCTCGCGCCCGTCGGCCAGCCGGCGCCGGTGGTCTTCCCCGCGAACGTGCCCTTGCCGGTGCCGTGCTGGAAGGTCAGGCCGCCGGAGGAGTTGAGGGTGAGCAGGTCGCCGATGCCGTCGTCGCCGATGTGGTCGTGGCGTACGGGCTCGGCCTTGGTCAGCCGGGCCGTGCCCTTGACGGTCAGCGGATCGCCGACGCCGTCCGCGGGGGTGACGGTGAGGGTCCAGTCGTAGGTGCCGTTCGGCGCGAACGCGTCCCCGGTCCTCGTGGAGTCGGCACCGTGCCAGCCGACGGTCAGCTCACCGCGCGCGGCCGTGCCGTCCCGGCCGTCCGTGTAGGTCTTGCCGGTCGCGCGGTTGCGCGCGGTCAGGGCCCAGTCGGAGGACGGCTTCGACAGCAGGACGGTGGCCAGGGTGTCCGGGACCGTGTCGATCGTGCTCGCCGAGACGAACGGGTTCGCCGTGACCGGCGCGAGGAGCCGCAATGGCTGCTGCGGCACCCCGGAGGGCACGAGGTGCACCTGCTCCCGGTCGTCGGCGTAGGCCGCGTTGGCGCCCGCCTCGTCCACCGTCCACCGCACATCGCGCTGCGAGACCCCGGTGTCGGGGAGGTCGCCGATGACCCGGCCGGACGCGGTCCCGCCGGCGACCGTCGTCAGCACCAGCTTTCCGGCGGCCTTGTCGTGCGTGACGACATACCCGTCACCGAGCTTGGCCTCGCCGACGGGGACCGGCACGGACGTGGCCGTCGAACGGTCGTACACACCCGCCTTGCCGTCGCACGTCCAGTACAGATAGCGGCCGAGGGCCTGGAGTTCGGTGGGGGTGCAGCCGGCGTCGGTCGTCAGCGTCTCGGTGGTCTTCTTCGTGCTCAGGTTGTACGCCGTCACCGTGCCGGGAGTCGCGCCCGCCGTCCACAGGACGTCACCGTCGAGGGCGGCGGCACCGGGGGCACGGGTCACCTTGGGGCCGGAGGTGTCGCCGAGCTTGAGGACGATCTGCTGGGTCGCGGTCGTGTGGATCAGGTACTGCCCGGAGACGTCGGTGATGCGTCCGCCCTGCGGGACGTTCACGGCCCAGTAGCCGTACTGCGCCGGCCCGTTGGCGACCAGCCGGTCGGAGGTCTCCGAGTAATCGGAGAGCCAGACGGCACGGTTGTCGGCAGTGCCGAAAATCCGGCAGCCGCCCTCCTGCTCCGGGCAGTCGTAGAGCATCACGTCGGTCCCGTCGTACGAGGAACGCGCACCGAATGCGGGAGTTCCGGTCGCGGCGACGGTCCGGACGTAAGTGTCGCGCGTGCTGCCCCAGCTCTCGTCCGCGACCAGGAGCCGCCCCTGCTCCAGAGCGAGCCCCTGGATGGCGTACGGCGGTTTCGGCAGCGCCTTGACGAGCGTGACGACGGGCTTGCCGGTCTCGTCGCCGTGGATGCGATGGATGCCCCAGTCGTCGGAGCCGGTGCGGCCGATGACGACGGAGTTGCCGCTCGGTGAGGCGGAGATGCCGGCGTTGGCGGCGGGGAGCAGGGTGACCGGGTCGCCGCCCGCGATGGGAACCGCGGTCACCGCGGCCCTGCCGGCGGGCTGGTGCACGATCCAGCCGCCGACCACCGAGAGGTCGCTCGCGGGGTAGGTGGCCTCGGCATTGTCGAGGGTCACTTCGACGGGGGCCGCCGAGAGGTCGGCGCGGGAGTACACGTAGACCTTCGAGGAGGCCCGTCCCGCGTAGTGGACCAGGTAGTCGGGCGAGATCTCGACGTAGGGGTTCCCACTGGGGCGGGGCTGCGTCCAGCTCTGGACCAGGCCGGTCGCCGGATCGACGGCCACCGTCCGGATCGTGCCCTCGAGCCCGGCGGTGAAGAGGAGTCCCGTGGCGTCACCGCGCAGGGGTGAGCCGATCTTGAGCCCCGCGGGCATGCCCCTGACGACCACGTCCCGCGTGCTGCCGTCGGGGGCCGCGCTCAGCAGATGGGTGACCCGGGTCGTGGTGCCGTCCTCGGCGGTGATGTTCTCGAAGGTGACGACGGTGTCACCGAAGATCCCGGACGCCATGGTGTGCCCCGCGGGCACCTGAATGGTGCTGGTCGTTCCCTCGCCGGCGTTCCACAGGTCCACCCTGCCGCCGGTGTAGAGGTGCGCCAGGACGTCGTCGCCCGTCCCCCTGGTGACGTACGAACCCCCGGTGGGGGCCGGGGCGTTGAAGGTCCTGCCGTCGGCGTAACGCGTCCACACCACCCCTGAGTGGCCCTCCAGCCGGTGGAAGACGCCCTGACTGCCCGTGCCGTCACCGCCGTAGGTGGTGGCGTAGTCGGTGAGGCTCGCCCCCGTGTACTGATCCCGGAACGTCGCCGGCACCACCGTCTCCTGCGCGGTGTCCGCGGCAGCGGAGAACGGCAGCAGCGGGCTCAGACCGGCAGCGAGTATCGCGGACGCCCCCAGCAGCCGTACGAAGGCATGACGAGCCAAGATGAACCCTCCCCAGAAGCACGAGAGGAAGCGGCTCACACTGGGCTCCCCGGCCCCGGCCGTCACATCCCTCTCAGAAGTCGGCTGATCTTACAGCCCTCTCGCAGCGGGCCGGAGAGCGTTCTCTGCCCCAACGCACCCGCGGCCGCAGCCGCGCACGAAACGGCGGAAGGGCCCGCACGACCGAAGTCGTACGGGCCCTTCCGGGTCAGCTCAGCCGGCGTCAGCCGTTGCGCTTCCAACGCGGCTTCTCATCCCGACGCCCGAAGGAAGAACCGGAACCCGAACCCGTGCCGCGGTGGTCGTCGCGGCGGCCGTAGGGGCGCTCGTGGCCGCCGGAGCGGAAGCCCGGGCGGTCGTCGCGGCGGTCGCGGTTGAAGGGGCGGTCGCTGCCACGGTGGCCGCCACGGTCGTCACGGCGCTCGAAGCCACGGCCGGCCGGGCGGTCGGACGGACGGTCGGACGGACGGTCGTCGCGGCGGAAGCCGCCACGGTCGTTGTCACGACGCTCGAACCCACGGCCACCACGGTCATCGCGGCGCTCGAAGGAACGGCCACCACGGTCGTCCCGACGCTCGTCACGGCGGAACCCGCCACGGTCGTTGTCACGACGCTCGAACCCACGCTCGCCACGGTCACGGTTGAACCCACCGCGGTCGTTGTCCCGACGCTCGAACCCACGGCCACCACGGTCGTCACGGCGCTCGAAGGAACGGCCACCACGGTCGTCCCGACGCTCGTCACGGCGGAACCCGCCACGGTCGTCACGGCGCTCGTACGTCGACGGGGCCTCGGCCCGGTCGGCCTCCTGCGCCGTCGGCTGCTCGGGCACGGACACGGCCTCGACGACCGCCGCGGCCTGCGCCTCGGCCACCGCCGCCTCCGGGTCCTCACCGCGGTCACGGGCGGCCCGGGCGACGAGCCGGTCGGCCTCCTCGCGCAGCTCGGTCGCGCGCCGCTGCGCCCGCTCCAGCTGCTTGGTCAGGGAGGCGACCTCGCGCTCGGCCTGCTGCGCGGCGTTGCCCGCGGACTCGGCCTGGACCTCGGTCATCGACCGGGCACCGGTGATCTCGGCGACCTCGGGGTCGAAGGCGCCGGCGCCCTGGATGATGTGACGCCCGGCGTCGACGCCCGCGTCCTCCATGAGGCGGAAGATCTGGCGGCGCTGGTGCGGCAGGGACAGGGAGACGACCGTGCCGGTGCGACCCGCACGGGCCGTACGGCCGGCGCGGTGCAGGTAGTCCTTGTGGTCGCCCGCCGGATCCACGTTGAGCACCAGGTCGATGCCGTCGACGTGAATACCGCGCGCGGCGACGTCGGTGGCGACGAGGGCGTTGACGTACCCGTCCTTGAAGTCGGCCAGCGTCCGGGTGCGGGCGCCCTGGGTCATGCCGCCGTGCAGCGCGTCGGCCTTCACGCCCGCCTCGCGCAGCTGCTCGGCGATACGGTCCGCGCCCAGCTGGGTGCGGACGAAGATGATGGTGCGGCCCTTGCGGGAGGCGATGGCCGCGGTGACCGGCGCCTTGTCCTTGGGCTTCACGATGAGGATGTGGTGCGACATCGTCGTGACGTTGCCCTGGGCGCTGTCGACCTCGTGCGTGACCGGGTTGCTCAGGTAGCGCTTGACCAGCGTGGAGATCTCGTTCTCCATCGTGGCCGAGAACAGCATCCGCTGGCCGCCGGCCGGGACCTGGTCGAGGAGCTCGGTGACCTCGGGCAGGAAGCCCAGGTCGGACATCTGGTCGGCCTCGTCGAGGACGGCGACCTGGACGTCCTCCAGGGAGCAGGCGCCGCGGTTGATGATGTCGCGCAGTCGGCCCGGGGTGGCGACGAGGATGTCGACGCCGCGCTCCAGGGCGTAGATCTGGTTGCCCATGGACGTACCGCCGCAGACGACCTTCATCTTCAGGCCGAGGACGTCGCCGTAGGGCTGGAGGGCGTCCGCCACCTGCATGGCGAGCTCACGGGTCGGGGTGAGGATGACCGCGCGGGGCTTGTGGCGCTCGGTGCGGCCGCCGGCGAGACGCGCCAGGGTCGGCAGACCGAAGGAGAGGGTCTTGCCGGAGCCGGTGCGGCCACGGCCGAGGATGTCCTTGCCGGCCAGGGCGTCCGGGATGGTCGCGGCCTGGATCGGGAAGGGGACGGTCACGTTGTTCTGGGCGAGCTTGCGCACGACGCCCTCGGGGAGACCGAGGTCGGCGAAGGTGATCTCGGGGGTCTTCTCGCCGAAGTCGGTGGACTCGGCGGTGTCGCCGGAGTCGACGGCCTCGAGCGCCGCTACGGCCTCGGCCTCGTCGTTCTCGGGCAGGACAACGTGATCAGAACTGGAAATGGACATGCGTAAGCGAAACCTTCCGGAGTCTCGTCGGCACGCGCCCGTCAACTCCGTGATTTCGCAATACGACCGCCTCTATGCGGTCAGCCACGGCAAGGGAGAGAACGCGCCACACGGCGCGCTTCTGCGTTGGCGCCGGGCAAATGAATCAAACGATCTATAACCATACGCACCCACCACCCGTGAAGGCAAACCGAACCCCACCGATGTGACGCACATCAACTACGCCGGAGTCCCCGCCGCCGGCGCCGGCTCCCGCTGGGCCAGCTGCGCCCCGGTCTCCTGGTGCGCGGAGGAGGACGGCTCGGCGACGGTGGGCGTCGGGGAGGGCGGCTCGGGCGTCGGGGTCGGTGTCGGCTCCGGCTCGGGCGTCTTCGTCGGGGTGGGCGGTGTCTTGGTCGGCGTCGGCTTGGGCTTGTCGGACTTGCCGGGCTTGGGCTCCGCCGAGGGCGACGCACTGGCCGTCCCGGACGCCGAGGCGGACGGCGACGCCGACTCCCCGTCCTTGCCCTTGCCCTTGCCCTTCTTCTTCCCGTGCTTGCCGTCGGCCCCGGCGACGCCGTACCCGCCGCCACCGCCCGTCACCGCCGATCCGCCGTCCGGCGCCTCGCCGCCCCGGTGCCCCGCGGAGTGCGAGGGCTTGGCGCTCTTGCCCCCGTCGTCGTCACCCACGCTCATGCAACCGGCGGCAGCGGCGACCGCCATCACCGTGGCGGCCAGACGGACGGGTACGTACAAGGGGCGCACGGGAGCCACCTCCGAGGGCGGTTGAAGGAGTCAACCTCTCCAACTCCCGCCGCCCACAAGAGGACACGCGAACCCTCACCCGTATCCGAGGGCGTGCAGCCGGGCGTCGTCGATCCCGAAGTGATGGGCGATCTCGTGCACCACGGTGACCTCGGTCTCGGCGACGACCTCCTCCCGCGACTCGCACATCCGCAGGGTCGGCCCCCTGTAGATCGTGATCCGGTCCGGCAGCACTCCCGCGTACCACTCCCCGCGGTCGGTCAGCGGAGTCCCCTCGTAGAGCCCGAGCAGCTCAGGATCGTCGGCGGGCGGTTCGTCCTCGACGAACACCGCGACGTTGTCCATCAGCCGCGTCAACTCCGGCGGAATCCGGTCCAGCGCCTCGGCGACCAGTTCCTCGAACTCCTCACGCGTCATCTCCAGCACAGGGCCATTGTCCGGTACGAAACCGTCGTACGAGGGTCACAAACCGTCGTACGACAACTCTGAACCGTCGTACGACAGTCACCGGACGCTCCGCATATCCACGCCCGCACTTGGGCATACGGGACCAATGGCCCGCGTCCCCGCCGCAGTCCTGAACGTCCTGGTCCGTATCCGCCGCTCGCCGCGCACCCTCGCGCGGCACTACCGGACCCGCCGCCCCCTGCCCACCCTGGAACTCGTCCACCAGCCGCACCCCTGGGGCCGGGCCCTCGGCCTGATCACGGTCGTGCTGCTCGGGGCGTGGCTGGGCCTGCTGATCGTCGGCAATGTCCGCACCCCCGTCGGACCGATGAACACGACGATGACCCTGCGCCCCTCCTTCACCGGCGGCACGAAGATCAACGTCTCCCCGCTGGGCGCCCTGCAGCTCGACAGCCACCACGCCCCCGTCCGCCTGGACGTCAACGTCGACCAGCTCGACCCGGTCCGCTCCCAGGCCCTCGTCGACCACCCCGAGCGCCTCTCCGGGCTCCAGCAGGAGGTCGCCGAGGACGTCGGCCACGGCACCCTCGACCTGGCCGTACGGTCCTGTGTCGCCGTCGTCGCCGGGGCCACCGCCCTCGGCCTCGCCGTCTACCGCCGCCCGCGCCGCGCGCTCGCCGCCGGCGGCCTCGCCCTGACCCTGCTGGCCGCGTCCGGCGGCACGGCGTACGCCACCTGGAACCCGGACTCGGTCCTGGAGCCGAAGTTCTCCGGCCTGCTCTCCTCGGCCCCGTCCCTGGTCGGCAACGCGCGCAACATCGTGACCGAATTCGACGTCTACCAGAAGGAGTTGGCGCGGCTGGTGACGAATGTGACGAAGCTCTACGACGTCACCTCCACGCTGCCCGTCTACGCCCCCGACCCGACCACCATCCGCGTCCTGCACGTCTCCGACATCCACCTCAACCCGGCGAGCTGGAAGATCATCGCCTCGCTGGTGGAGCAGTACCAGGCCGATGTCATCGTCGACACGGGCGACACCATGGACCACGGGACGGCCGCCGAGAACGGCTTCCTGGACCCGGTCGAGGACCTGGGCGCGCCCTATGTGTGGGTGCGCGGCAACCACGACTCCCGGATCACCCAGCGCTACTTGGAGGGCCTGAAGAACGTCCACGTCCTCGACGACGGGCGGGCCGAGACGGTCGCGGGCCTGCGTTTCGCCGGCCTGGGCGACCCGCAGTTCACCCCCGACCGCAGCGAGAAGTCCGGCGCCGAGGAGTCCCAGGAGGCCGCGGGCGCCCGGCTCGCCGCCTCCCTGCGTGACTGGACGACCGCCGGGAAACCGGTCGACGTCGCCATGATCCACGAGCCGTCCGCCGCCCGGGAGGTCGACGGGTCGGTACCGCTGGTGCTCTCCGGCCACCTCCACCACCAGGAGATGGAGGTCCTGCGCAACGGCACCCGGCTGCGTATCGAGGGCTCCACCGGCGGGAGCGGGCTGCGCGCGGTGGAGGGGAAGTACCCCGACCCCATCGAGGCCTCGATCCTCTACTTCGACCGTGACACCCGCCGCCTCCAGGCCTGGGACGAGATCAAACTCGGCGGTCTGGGCCTGACCACGGCCGAGGTCAGCCGCCACCTGCCGGAGGAGAACCTGCCGGGAGCGGCCCCCACACCGTCCCCCACGCCCTCCCCGACTCCCTCCCCCTCCCCGTCCACCTCTCCGCCCCTGTCGCGCACCCCGTCCCCCAGCGCTCCTTAAACCGTTTTGGCGATACCTCCTGCCATCCCATATGCTTCTCACGTCCCCGACGCGCTGAGAAGCGCGCAGGCGGGCCGATAGCCCTCATCGTCTAGCGGCCTAGGACGCCGCCCTTTCAAGGCGGTAGCACGGGTTCGAATCCCGTTGGGGGCACGCAACACCGTGTGCGACACTGTCGTACACAACAGCTTGGTCCTGTGGAGCAGTTTGGAGTGCTCGCCACCCTGTCAAGGTGGAGGCCGCGGGTTCAAATCCCGTCAGGACCGCTGAGATTCTCCGGAATCTCTCGGCTGGGTAGCTCAGTTGGTACGAGCGACCGCCTGAAAAGCGGTAGGTCGCCGGTTCGACCCCGGCCCCAGCCACAGCAAAGACCCCGATCCTCGGATCGGGGTCTTGTTGTATCCAGGGGTGCTCAGGGGGTTCGATGAGTCAGAACGGTCTGGAACTGGCCCGTGCGCGGTACGGCCTGTTCGCGGTGATACTCAGCAATCTGGCGATCGCCGTGGTGGCGATCGTCGGGGTCTGGCAGCTCGACGGCGACAAAGCGGTGATCGTCGGCGTCCTCACCGCCGCCTTCACCGCGGTCAGCAGCATGACCACGGCCTATCTGAGCATCAAGGCCGTCTCCAACACCGCCAAGTCCATCGCCCTGCACGAGACCCGCACCCCGGTACCGGTGGCGGAGATCCCGGGCCAGCGCACCCTGTAGCCCGCCCGCTCCACCGCCGGCGGCAAAACCGTTCGCCACAAATTTCCCGAGGATGAGATCCTGGATCGCGTATGTCTACGCATCCTGCCCCCGGTGTCCCGGGCCTCGGCGCCCTCGCCCCTCGCCTGACCGAGCTCTCCCTGCGCGACGCGCAGCGGCTCGGGCGCAGGCTCGAAGGTGCGCGCAAGATCCGTAAGCCGGAGGCCCGGGCCGCCGTGCTCGCCGAGATCGAGGGCGAGATCGCCAAGGCCGAGGAGCGGATGGCCGGGCGGCGCGCCCGGGTACCCGCCGTCAGCTATCCCGAGCAGCTCCCCGTCAGCCAGAAGAAGGACGAGATCGCGGACGCCATCCGTGATCACCAGGTCGTGATCGTCGCCGGTGAGACCGGTTCCGGCAAGACGACCCAGATCCCGAAGATCTGTCTGGAGCTGGGCCGTGGTGTGCGCGGCATGATCGGGCACACCCAGCCCCGTCGTATCGCCGCCCGCACCGTCGCCGAACGCGTCGCCGAGGAGCTGGACACCCCGCTCGGCGAGGCCGTCGGCTGGAAGGTCCGCTTCACCGACCAGGTGAACCAGGACGGCACCTTCATCAAGCTGATGACGGACGGCATCCTGCTCGCCGAGATCCAGACCGACCGCGAGCTGCGCGCCTACGACACGATCATCATCGACGAGGCCCACGAGCGGTCCCTCAACATCGACTTCCTGCTCGGCTACCTCGCCCAGCTGCTGCCGAAGCGCCCGGATCTCAAGGTCGTCATCACCTCCGCGACCATCGATCCCGAGCGCTTCTCCCGGCACTTCGGGGACGCCCCGATCGTCGAGGTCAGCGGCCGGACATACCCGGTGGAGGTGCGGTACAGGCCCCTCCTGGAGGAGGACTCGGACGACGCCGACCGCGACCAGATCACCGCGATCTGCGACGCCGTCGAGGAGCTCCAGGGCGAGGGCAAGGGCGACATCCTGGTCTTCCTCTCGGGCGAGCGGGAGATCCGGGACACGGCGGACGCGCTCAACAAGAAGAACTACCGGTTCACCGAGGTGCTCCCCCTCTACGCCCGGCTCTCGCACGCCGAGCAGCACCGGGTCTTCCAGCCGCACACCGGGCGCAGGATCGTTCTGGCAACGAACGTCGCCGAGACCTCCCTGACGGTCCCCGGCATCAAGTACGTCATCGACCCCGGCTTCGCCCGGATCAGCCGCTACAGCCATCGCACCAAGGTCCAGCGGCTCCCGATCGAGGCGATCTCCCAGGCCAGCGCGAACCAGCGCAAGGGCCGCTGCGGCCGTACGTCGGACGGTGTCTGCATCCGCCTCTACTCCGAGGACGATTTCAACGCCCGCCCGGAGTTCACGGACGCGGAGATCCTCCGTACGAACCTGGCCTCCGTCATCCTCCAGATGACCGCCGCCGGCCTCGGCGACATCGAGAAGTTCCCCTTCATCGACCCGCCGGACCACCGCAACATCCGCGACGGCGTCCAGCTGCTCCAGGAGCTGAACGCCCTCGACCCGGCGCAGAAGGACCCCCGCAAGCGGCTCACCGAGACCGGCCGCAAGCTCGCTCAGCTGCCCGTCGACCCGCGCCTGGCCCGGATGGTCCTGGAGGCCGACAAGAACGGCTGTGCCCGCGAGGTCATGGTGATAGCGGCGGCCCTGTCCATCCAGGACCCGCGCGAGCGCCCCGCCGACAAGCAGACCCAGGCCGACCAGCAGCACGCCCGCTTCAAGGACGAGACCAGCGACTTCCTCGCGTATCTGAACCTCTGGCGGTACGTCCGCGAGCAGCAGAAGGAGCGGGGTTCGAGCTCCTTCCGGCGGATGTGCAAGCAGGAGTATCTGAACTTCCTGCGCATCCGCGAATGGCAGGACATCTACACCCAGCTGCGGACCGTCGCCAAGCAGATGGGCATCCATCTGAACGAGGAGGACGCGGCCGACCAGAGCGTCCATGTCTCCCTTCTCGCCGGTCTGCTCTCCCACGTCGGCATGAAGGACGTGAAGGACGGCAACAAGAACGAGTACCTGGGCGCCCGCAACGCCAAGTTCGCGATCTTCCCGGGCTCCGCGCTCTTCAAGAAGCAGCCGCGTTTCGTGATGTCGGCGGAACTGGTGGAGACGAGCCGCCTCTGGGCACGCGTCAACGCCAAGATCGAGCCGGAGTGGGTCGAGCCGCTCGCCGGGCACCTGCTGAAGCGGACGTACTCCGAACCGCACTGGGAGAAGGACCAGGCGGCCGTGATGGCGTACGAGAAGGTCACGCTGTACGGCGTGCCGATCGTCGCCCAGCGCAAGGTCAACTACGGCCGGATCGACCCCGAGACGAGCCGCGAGCTTTTCATTCGCAACGCGCTCGTCGAGGGCGACTGGCGCACGCACCACAAGTTCTACGCCGACAACCGCAAGCTGCTGAGCGAGGTCGAGGAGCTCGAACACCGCGCCCGGCGCCGGGACATCGTCGTCGACGACGACACGCTCTTCGACTTCTACGACCAGCGGGTGCCCGAACACGTCGTCTCCGGCGCCCACTTCGACTCCTGGTGGAAGCGGAAGCGGCATGAGCAGCCGGAGTTCCTGGACTTCGAGCGGGAGATGCTCATCCGGGAGTCGGCGGAGGCGGTCACCAAGGCCGACTATCCGGACAGTTGGCGGCAGGGGCAGCTCAAGTTCCGCGTCACGTACCAGTTCGAGCCGGGCGCTGACGCCGACGGTGTGACCGTCCACATCCCGCTCCAGGTGCTGAACCAGGTCACGGACGAGGGCTTCGACTGGCAGATCCCGGGTCTGCGGGAGGAGTTGGTGACGGAGCTGATCCGTTCGCTCCCGAAGCCGATCCGCCGCAACTACGTGCCGGCGCCGAACTTCGCGAAGCGGTTCCTCGATACGGCCGTCCCCTTGCAGGAGCCGCTGACGACGACGATGGCGCGCGAGCTGAAGCGCATGGTCGGGGTCCCCTTCGAGGCCGAGGACTTCGACTGGTCCCGGGTCCCCGAGCACCTGCGGATCACCTTCCGGATCGTGGACGAGCGGCGCCGCAAGCTGGCCGAGGACAAGGATCTGGAGGCGCTGAAGGTCCAGCTGAAGCCGAAGGCACGGCAGGCCCTCTCGCAGGCCGCGGCAGCCACCGCCGAGCGCCAGGGCGGCGAGTCCCTGGAACGCAAGGGCCTCACCGACTGGACGATCGGCACCCTCACCCGCGTCTTCGAGACCCGCCGAGCCGGCCACCCGGTGAAGGCGTACCCGGCGCTGGTGGACGACGGCGACACGGTCTCGGTCCGTCTCTTCGACACGGAGGCGGAGCAGGCGGAGGCCATGTGGAAGGGCACGCGGCGGCTGATCCTCCGCAACATCCCGGTGAACCCGGCGAAGTTCGCCTCGGAGAAGCTGACCAACCCCCAGAAGCTCGCTCTCTCGGCCAACCCGCACGGCACGATCCAGGCCCTCTTCGACGACTGCGCGACGGCGGCGGCGGACCGGCTCATCGCCGACTTCGGGGGGCCGGCGTGGGACGAGGAGTCGTACCGGAAGCTCTACGACAAGGTGCGCGCCGAGATAGTCGACACGACGGTCCGTACGGTCGGCCAGGTGCAGCAGGTGCTGGCCGCCTGGCAGGCCTGTGAGCGCCGTCTGAAGGCCGTACGGAGCCCCGCGCTCCTGGCGAACCTCCAGGACGTACGGGGACAGCTGGACGCCCTCGTGAAACCGGGCTTCGTGACGGAGACCGGGCTGCGCCGGCTGCCGGACCTCATGCGGTACCTGGTGGCGGCGGACCGTCGCCTCCAGCAGATGCCGACGAACGTCCAGCGGGACACCACGCGCATGGAGAAGGTCCACGAGATGCGGGACGAGTACGCGTGGCTCCTGGAGCAGATGCCGAAGGGCCGCCCGGTCCCGTCCGCGGTCCTGGACATCCGCTGGATGATCGAGGAGCTCCGGGTCAGCTATTTCGCCCACGCGCTGGGGACGGCTTACCCCATCTCGGACAAGCGGATCGTGAAGGCGATCGACGCGGCCGTACCGTAACCGCTCCTGCACGTTGGGTGAGTTCGCGCAGACGGCACCCCCTCCTGTACAGTCCTTCTCGCAGCGCAACGCAGCACCAAGCGCCGCGAAACCTGGTCCTGTGGAGCAGTTTGGAGTGCTCGCCACCCTGTCAAGGTGGAGGCCGCGGGTTCAAATCCCGTCAGGACCGCAGTGAAGTCAGAGGGCCCGCACCCCCACCAGGGGAGCGGGTCTTCTTGGACCGCAGTGAAGTCAGAAGGCCCGGATCTTCGGATCCGGGCCTTCTTGCGTGCCATGGCCGCCCAGCCACTCTTGACGGCGTCACATTCGCTCGGTACTCCAGAAATCAGGGCCCCGTTCCCCGTGCGGCCCCTGGAGGTGGCGTATGGCGGCTTCGGCTAGGCACGAGACGCGGGCGCTGCTCCGTGCGCATCTGTCGGCCGCTTCCTCCTATCGCCATCTGACGCGGCACTGCCCGATCTGTCATCAGCTGCTGCGGCTCGCCATGGACTGCCCCTCGGGAGCCGTGCAGGAGCCGGACGAGACCGTCGAGGACGAAAGTCCCTCGCCCGCGTGACCATCGGCGGCCCCAACGGCCGTACGGGCGTGGGACGGTGGAACATGCGCCTCCCCTAGCGCACGTGCGGCGGCGGCAACAAGGACTCTGGCATGTGACGGGAGTCACCGCATGAGTTTCGGAAACCGCGGTACTTACACCTCACCTACAACTGGTCAATTTAATATGTGCAATTGCACCAGTCGTCAGGGGTCCCCACAGGAGATCCGACACCCCTCCCCAGACTCCGACAAGCCCGCTCACAGAGCCGTGCGCTGAACCACATCTCGCGCACAAAAAAGATCGCGCTGGACCCGGCGGAGTCCAGCGCGATCGACGACGCACCCTGTGACGTTCTGGGATGAGCTTGGGCGTGGGCCCCGTTGGGGCGGAACCCGCGTCGCTTGGAGCTTTTGAAGCGTTGCCACGGACGCCTCGGCACGTTGGGGGACCTGCCGGTTTGTCCGTTATTCAGTTGGTTCAGGCCTCGCTGCGCTGCTGCGGGATGCCCGCGAGCAGTGCACGGACCTCCGCCTCGCGGTAGCGGCGATGCCCGCCGAGCGTACGGATGGAAGTAAGCTTCCCGGCCTTCGCCCACCGCGTGACCGTCTTGGGGTCGACGCGGAACATGGTGGCGACCTCAGCCGGGGTCAGCAGCGGCTCGGCATCAGGGGTGCGAGCGGTCATGAGCGGCCTCCTCGGGAGAACCGAACCTTCTCGGTTCTTTCCTCTAAATTCTGCACCTTGACCCGCGTTGCCCGAAATGGCGGACGCGAGTCGAGTCGGTTATAGGACGAACGGCTTGTCCTCGGCACTACAACTACACCATCTGTCCAGCCGCGTCGGCCAAACCGATGGAATTGCCCCCCAGGTGTTCATCGGGCGACAGACGCCGATGGACCATGCCATAGCGGACAGTCACGCCACTGTGACGATCAGTCACAGAGCGATCAGGAGTCACCAGACCCCCCAAAGCGGAACCTCCCCCGGGCCCCTTGTCCTATTTTGGCATGAGGAGGGGCAAGAGATGCAAGAGCCGGGTACGTGCGGTCCGTCACGCTTGACACTGAGTGAGGCGTACGCCCGGATCGGGACCTACGTCCCTTGTTGGCGGAGCATCAGGGGAAACTTGGTGACACCTTGACCGAGGACGAAACCCCAAAACGGGCGTCAGGTCAAACGCCAGTTCGTGACCAAAGTGACTCAGGGCACACTCAGTTCGCGGAACGCCGGTCCCGGACCGACCGCCACCGCTCCACCAGACGCCCGTACGCGACCCCCGCGGCCGCCCCGTCCCCGAGCCGCAACGCCTCGATGCCCTCGGCCACGTCGGCCGCCGAGTGGTCGTCCTCCAGCTCGCCGGGCGGCAGGGTGTGCACCAGACCGCCGTAGTCCAGCTCGACGTGCGAGCGCGGATGGAACTCCTCCAGCCAGCGCCCGACGTCCACGAGGCCGTCGATGAGCGGCCCCTCGTCGATGGCGTCCTTGAGAGTCCGCAGAGCCCGCGCCACCCGCCGCCGGGCCTGCACCATGGGCGTGCGGTAGCGGAGCATCGGCGGGATCTCGCCCGAGCCCTTGTCGAAGCGCCGCTCCTCGTCCGCGACCAGCACGAACCAGTGCAGCGGCACCTGCCAGGTCGAGGTCCGGATCCAGGGCCGGGCGTCGGGGTTGCGGACCAGCCAGCGCTCGTAGTCCTGGGCCGCCTGCCGCCGTACGACCGGCGGCAGCACCGCGTCCAGGACCGGCTTCGGCAGCTCCTCGGGCAGCTCCTCCAGCGCCTGCCAGCCGCGCAGCCGGGTCCGCCAGGGGCAGACGCAGACCACGCCGTCCACATCCAGGACGAACGCGTCGCTGCTCTCGTGCACCGGCACCGGGATCGGCGGGGTGGGCAGCAAGTCGGCCAGGGAGCGGCGCAGTTCGTCCTGGTACGAGGGACGGTCGGGGCGGCGGGCGTAGCGCGTCCAGTGGCCGCGTTCCGGCTCCGGGAAGGCCGCCAACGGCTCGTACACGCGCAGATAGGTCGCGTACGGGACGACCACCGAGGACACCTTGGGCACGCCTGCTCCCTCCCCCGCCCACTGCCAGGAAAACCTGCGAAACCCGCTCACAAACGGGCGGGAAATCTATGCAAATCGTCGCACGGGCGTACTCCGGGAGTAGGTGATCCTGAGCACGGCGGGGCGGCGGCGAGCAGCCAGGCTCTAATCTCATGCTCACAGCGCCCGCCACCCTTACGGGAGCTGGTCCCAACAGCGGCTACTTACCCAGGAGTCACCACAGTGACCGACGTATCAGCCGGCGTCCTGCACACCCTGTTCCACTCGGACCAGGGCGGCCATGAGCAAGTCGTGCTCTGCCAGGATCGTGCCAGCGGCCTCAAGGCCGTCATCGCCCTCCACTCCACCGCGCTGGGCCCCGCCCTCGGCGGTACCCGCTTCTACCCGTACGCGACCGAGGAGGAGGCCGTCGCCGACGCCCTGAACCTCGCCCGCGGGATGTCGTACAAGAACGCCATGGCCGGCCTGGACCACGGCGGCGGCAAGGCCGTGATCATCGGTGACCCGGAGACGATCAAGAGCGAGGAGCTGCTCCTCGCCTACGGCCGGTTCGTGGCCTCGCTCGGCGGGCGGTACGTCACCGCGTGCGACGTCGGCACGTACGTCGCCGACATGGACGTCATCGCACGTGAGTGCCCCTGGACCACCGGTCGCTCCCCCGAGAACGGCGGCGCCGGCGACTCCTCCGTCCTCACCTCCTTCGGCGTCTACCAGGGCATGCGCGCCTCCGCCCAGCACCTGTGGGGCAGCCCCTCGCTGGCCGGGCGGAAGGTCGGCATCGCGGGCGTCGGCAAGGTCGGCCACCACCTGGTGGAGCACCTGCGGGCGGAGGGCGCCGAGGTCGTCATCACCGACGTACGGGAAGAGGCCGTCGGCCGGATCCTCGCCGCGCACCCGACCGGGGTCACCGCCGTCGCCGACACCGCGACCCTGATCCGCCTCGAGGGTCTCGACATCTACGCCCCCTGCGCGCTCGGCGGCGCCCTCGACGACGACACCGTCCCGGCGCTCACCGCCAAGGTGGTCTGCGGGGCCGCCAACAACCAGCTCGAACACCCGGGCGTGGAGAAGGACCTCGCCGACCGCGGGATCCTCTACGCGCCGGACTACGTCGTGAACGCCGGCGGGGTCATCCAGGTCGCCGACGAGCTGCACGGGTTCGACTTCGAGCGGTGCAAGGCGAAGGCGGCGAAGATCTACGACACCACGCTCGCCATATTCGCACGTGCGAAGTCGGACGGGATTCCGCCGGCCGCCGCGGCCGACCGGATCGCGGAGCAGCGGATGCATGAGGCGGCGATGGCGCGCCGGGCGCGCTGAAACGAGCCCCGTCGCATCGGTGCCCGGCACCTTGGCCGGTACCCGTCGGCGAGCAGTTAGAGAGAACTCTCACGTTCGTCGGCGGGTCGGCCGCCAAGAAGTGGTTAAAATCGCGGTTGACCAGCGGGGACAGGGCACTCCGCCGGTTGTGGGCCCCGGCACGTGCTGTGGGCGACGTACCGTATGGGCGTGGGCTCAGGTACCGTGGAAGCCCTACGGGCCGGTCTCTCTGCGGAGAGCCCGTTCCAGATCATGAACGCGTGTCAAGACTCTGGGGCCATCGAGCCCCGTCACCGAGGGGGTCGAGCCATGGGGCGCGGCCGGGCAAAGGCCAAGCAGACGAAGGTCGCCCGCCAGCTGAAGTACAGCAGCGGCGGGACTGACCTGTCGCGTCTGGCCAATGAGCTGGGCGCTTCGACTTCGAGCCAGCCGCCGAATGGCGAGCCGTTCGAGGACGACGAAGACGAAGACGACCCGTACGCCCAGTACGCGGATCTATACAACGACGACGATGAGGACGAGGACGACGAGTCCGGTCCCACGTCGCAACGCCGCGGCGCTTGACGCTCCAGCTGCGCTTCACCCGGTCCGATGTGGTCCACACCACCGGACCGGGTTTTGCGCTGCTCCTGCGCGTCAGACGGCGTAGTCACCCACCATCTCCGCACCGGTGGCGTGGTCGCCGCGTGCCGTGATCTCGCCTGCCACCCAGGCTTCGACACCGCGATCGGCCAGGGTCCTCAGGGCCACGTCCGCCGAGTCCTCCGGGACGATCGCGATCATGCCGACGCCCATGTTGAGGGTCTTCTCCAGCTCCAGGCGCTCGACCTGACCCGTCTTGCCGACGAGGTCGAAGATCGGGGCCGGGGTCCAGGTGGAGCGGTCGACGATCGCGTGCAGGTCGTCCGGGATGACCCTGGCGAGATTCGCGGCCAGGCCGCCGCCCGTGACATGGCTGTACGCGTGGACGTCCGTGGTGCGGGTCAGCGCCAGGCAGTCCAGCGAGTAGATCTTGGTCGGCTCCAGGAGCTCCTCGCCGAGGGTGCGGCCGAGCTCCTCGATCCGGGCGTCCAGGGACAGGCCCGCCTGGTTCAGCAGGACGTGGCGGACGAGCGAGTACCCGTTCGAGTGAAGACCGGAGGCGGCCATGGCGATGACCGCATCACCCGTACGGATGCGATCCGGGCCCAGCAGCCGGTCGGCCTCCACGACGCCCGTACCGGCGCCGGCGACGTCGAAGTCGTCCGGGCCGAGGAGACCGGGGTGCTCGGCCGTCTCGCCGCCGACGAGGGCGCAGCCGGCGAGGACACAGCCCTCGGCGATGCCCTTGACGATCGCGGCGACCCGCTCGGGGTGGACCTTGCCGACGCAGATGTAGTCGGTCATGAACAGCGGCTCGGCGCCGCACACCACGATGTCGTCCATGACCATCGCGACCAGGTCGTGGCCGATCGTGTCGTAGACGCCCAACTGGCGCGCGATGTCGACCTTCGTGCCGACGCCGTCGGTCGCCGAGGCGAGCAGGGGGCGCTCGTAGTTCTTGAGGGCGGAGGCGTCGAAGAGACCGGCGAAACCGCCGAGGCCGCCGAGGACCTCGGGGCGCTGGGTCTTCTTCACCCACTCCTTCATCAGCTCTACGGCGCGGTCGCCCGCTTCGATGTCGACACCTGCTGTTTTGTAAGAAGCAGCTGCGTAGCTGGCACCAGTTGTCTCAGACATGACGGTGAGAACTTTCGTGTCGTACTGCAGGTAGGACGGACCGGCTACGGGCGACGGATCGCGTCGGCCGCGGCCGTGGCGGCGGGCCCTGCGGCCAGCTCGGTCTCCAGGAGCTGCTTGCCGAGCAGCTCGGGGTCCGGGAGCTCCATCGGGTACTCACCGTCGAAGCAGGCGCGGCAGAGGTTCGGCTTGGCGATGGTGGTCGCCTCGATCATGCCGTCGATGGAGATGTACGCCAGGGAGTCGGCGCCCAGCGAGGTGCCGATCTCGTCGATGGTCATGCCGTTGGCGATGAGCTCGGCGCGGGTGGCGAAGTCGATGCCGAAGAAGCAGGGCCACTTCACGGGCGGCGAGGAGATCCGGATGTGGACCTCGGCGGCGCCCGCCTCGCGCAGCATGCGGACCAGGGCCCGCTGGGTGTTGCCGCGCACGATCGAGTCGTCGACGACGACCAGGCGCTTGCCCTTGATGACTTCCTTCAGCGGGTTCAGCTTGAGGCGGATACCGAGCTGGCGGATCGTCTGGGAGGGCTGGATGAAGGTACGGCCCACATAGGCGTTCTTCACCAGACCCGCGCCGAAGGGGATTCCGGAGGCTTCCGCGTAGCCGATGGCGGCCGGGGTGCCGGATTCCGGGGTCGCTATGACCAGGTCGGCCTCGACAGGGGCTTCCTTCGCCAGCTTGCGGCCCATCTCCACGCGGGAGAGGTAGACGTTGCGGCCGGCGATGTCGGTGTCGGGGCGGGCGAGATAGACGTACTCGAAGACACAGCCCTTGGGCTTCGCTTCCGCGAAGCGGGAGGTGCGCAGGCCGTTCTCGTCGATGGCGACGAACTCGCCCGGCTCGATCTCGCGGACGTAGGAGGCGCCGCAGATGTCGAGGGCGGCGGACTCCGAGGCGACGACCCAGCCGCGCTCCAGGCGGCCGAGGACCAGCGGGCGGATGCCCTGGGGGTCGCGGGCCGCGTAGAGGGTGTGCTCGTCCATGAAGACGAGTGAGAAGGCACCGCGGACCTGCGGGAGGACGGTGTGGGCCGCCTCCTCGATGGTCAGGGGCTTGCCGTCCTCGTCGACCTGGGCGGCCAGCAGGGCCGTCAGCAGGTCGGTGTCGTTGGTGGCGGCCACCCGGGTCGAGCGGCCGTTGGTGTCCTTCGGGAGGTCGGCGACCATCTCGGCGAGCTGCGCCGTGTTGACCAGGTTGCCGTTGTGGCCGAGCGCGATCGAGCCGTGCGCGGTGGCACGGAACGTTGGCTGGGCGTTCTCCCACACGGAGGCGCCGGTGGTCGAGTAGCGGGCGTGACCGACCGCGATATGACCCTGGAGCGAACCGAGAGAGGTCTCGTCGAAGACCTGGGAAACGAGGCCCATGTCCTTGAAGACGAGGATCTGGGAGCCGTTGCTGACCGCGATACCCGCGGATTCCTGGCCCCGATGCTGGAGGGCGTAGAGCCCGAAGTAAGTGAGCTTGGCGACCTCTTCACCCGGAGCCCAGACACCGAAGACGCCACACGCGTCCTGGGGGCCTTTCTCGCCGGGGAGCAGATCATGATTGAGTCGACCGTCACCACGTGGCACGTCCCCGAGTGTAGGCGAGGTCGTCCACTGGTCCGAATTCGCTGGACGTGTGCTTGGTTACTCCGTGCGGGCCACGAGGCCCTTCCCGGAAGCCGCGGTGAGGGTCAGAGAATCCTGTTTCTGCTGGTAGGAGACCTTGTCCGCGAGGATTTCGGTGAGTTCGCGCTCGGTCTTCATCACGGGCGGCGAGCAGACCTTGCGCGTGGTCGCGAGGGGGCCGAACTCGATGGTGCCGTCCTTGACCGTGGCCTCGGCGGTGAAGGTGTTGCAGCCGAGGCTGCCGGTGGCCTTGCCGTCCTTGGTGAGGGTGAGATGGGCCTTCGCGTCCTCGGGGAGGGAGGAGGCGGTGGCGTCGTCTCCCTTGCCGGAGAGCAGGGTGTCGATGGTCCACCGGGTGCCCTGGAGGGCCGGGCTCGGTTGGGGGGTGCCCTCGCGGAGGGTGATGCTGTCGCCGCCGGCGGCGCTCAGAGTGAGGGTCCTGGTCCCGTCGGGCTCCTCGACGGCGGCCTTGAGCGTGCCGTCGAAGACGCTGAGGAACTTCGACTCGAACTCTCCGACCGGGCCCTGGCAGCCCATCGCCGTCGAGGCGAGATCGGTGAGCTTCACGGTGTCGCCCTGGATCTCCACGTCGGCGCCGAAGCTGTTGCAGCCCACGGTGCCGCCGGACTCGCCGCCGCCCATCTCGGGGTCGGTGCTGTCGGGCTTGAAGGTGATGTGGGCCTCGTCGACCCGGAAGCGGTCGTCCTTCGGGAGGGTGTAGGTCTTGCCGTCGACGGTCACCTTCTGCGGCACCCAGTAGGTGTCCGCGATCACGTCCTCGGTGTTCGCGACCTTGGTCTTCCCCTCGTCCTTCCCCTCGCCGCCGGCCCCGCCGCCGCCGGATTCCGTGCCGCAGGCCGCCAGCAGCGCGGTGCCGGCCAGGGCGACGGCGTACTTCACACGTGTCGTCTGCTTCATGGTCCTTGGACGCACGAGGCACCTGATGGGTTCACCTCATCAGCGGCAGGAACTCTCCGAGATCGGCCCGCTCCCCGCTGGCGCTGACCTCGGCGTCCGCGAGGGCGTCCGCCCAGACCACCCGGCCGGTCGCGAGGCGGATCCAGGTCAGCGGGTCGGTCTCGACGACGTTCGGCGGGGTGCCGCGGGTGTGGCGGGGGCCTTCCACGCACTGCACCACGGCGTACGGCGGGATCCGCACCTCCGTCGAGCCGCCGGGGGCCTTCGCGGCGAGGGCGTCGGCGAGGAGGCGGGTGCAGGCGGCGAGGGCCTGACGGTCGTACGGGATGTCGAGGCCGGGGACCGCGGCGTTCAGGTCGTCGGTGTGGACGACGAGTTCGACGGTGCGGGTGACCAGGTAGTCCGTGAGGGTCATCGCGCCCGTCCGGCTACCGATCAGGCGGCTGTCGGGGGCCTTGTCGAGGCTCTCGGTGAAGCGCTGCTCGGTGCGGGCGAAGAGGGCGTCGAGGTCGGGGCAGGCTGCGGCGAGTGCCTCGGTGTCGTCGGAGATGCCCTCGGCGCGAGGGGCCGTGGTGAAGGGCCACTCCAGGAGGTCGAGGCCACGGCTCGGCGGTTCGTCGAGGTCGAGGCCGCGGCTGATGGCCTCGACGGCCATCGTGATGTGCGCGGCCAGGTCGCGGACGGTCCAGTCGCCGAGGCGGGTGGGGGCGGCGAGCTGGGCCTCGGTGAGGGTGGCCACGGCCTGGCGTACGTTCCCGAACTGGGTGAGGACCGCGGTGCGGATCTTGGCGGGGTTGTAGGTGCGGGGGCGTCTTCTGGCCGGGGGCATGGGGTGAGCCTATGACTTCGGCGGGTCGGAACGCGGGTCGATCATCCAGTGGTTGCTGTGGATGATCCGGCCGGCGAAGTCCACGTCGGTCTCGCCGAGGAGGCGGAAGCCGAGAGCCGCGCAGATGCCGTTCGAGGCGGCGTTGCCCGTCGCCGGGAAGGCGTGGATCTCGCCCCAGCGGCCGTCTTCCCCGGCCCTTTCGAGGAGGATGCGGGTGGCGAGCTTGCCGATGCCTCGGCCCTGGAACTCGGGGAGGACCATCCAGCCGATCTCGGAGAACGGTTTCTCGTCCTGGTCGTGCGACCAGACGCACACGCTGCCCGCGACGACCTCCGGTCTGCCCGGATCAGGGACGATCATCTTGATCCAGGAGGTGTCGGCGGCGGCCTCCTCGGCGTCCCGGCGGACCTTGTCCTCGATGTCGTCGCGGGGTACCGGTCCGCCGAGTTCCTTCATCATCACGGGGTCACAGCGCATGCGGACATAGGCGTCCACGTCGTCCGGGGTGACGTTACGCAGACGCACCGGTGCCTCGTTGCCGTACGTGGTCCACGAACGCGGCGAAGGACTGCGGGGGGAGGGCGAGGGCGGGGCCGTGGGGGAGTTTGGAGTCGCGGACGGCGATGAGGGGGTGGGTGGGGGTGAGGTTGGCTATCTCGACGCAGCTGCTGCCGTCGTCACCGCTGTAGGTGGACTTGAACCACGTCTCTTCTGCGGCTAGTTCGAGGGCCTTGGGGTGAGTACTCATGACTGTTCCAGGTCTTGTGCTAGTCGGTGCAGGAAGCCCGGCGTTTCGCGAGCCGGGGCGGCTTCAGCGCGCATGGCATCGAACCTGCGCGAGTACTTCCAGATCTCCGTGTCCTTGTCCGCGACGCTCACACCGTCCTGTACGTCCACGCTCACCACCTTCGGCAGCGGCGGCTCGAACTCCATCAGGATGAAGTTGTCCCGCGCACGGTAGACCGGTTGGGACATCGGAAGGATCTGTACGGTCACATGGTCCAGAGCGGCCAACCCAGCCAAGCGCTCGTACTGTTCACGCATGGCGTCGTAGCCGCCCACAACACGCCGCACTGCGGCCTCGTCGAGGATCGCGTGGACCTCGACCGGACGGTCGCTTCGGGTGATGGCCTCCTGGCGTCTCATGCGGATCTCGATGTTCCGTTCAACGAACTCCGTAGTGCGCTCGTCGACCGGCTTGGCGACTTCGAACTGCGCACGGGCGTACGCCTCGGTCTGGAACAGCCCGAAGATCACGTCCGGTTGGTAGACACGGAGGATCTTGGCGTCGCCCTCCAGGCCCACGCTCATACCGAAGCCCGACGGCATGAGACTCCGGTACGGCGACCACCAACCCCGTTGCAGAGAGTTCTTGTGGACCTCCAGCAGGAACTCCACGTCCTCGGGGTTCGTGAGCCCGTACCGGTCCAGCAGCTCCTTGAGGTCCTGGACCTTGGGCAGGCCGGTGAGTCCGTTTTCTACGCGATAGAGCTTCGACTCCGTGAAGCCGAGCCCTTTCACGGCCTGTGCCAGCGTCAGACCATGTCCATCGCCGTCCTCCCGAGGAGCGTTCTGGCGTAGTCGGCGCAGCTCCTGGCCCAGCTGCATACGACGGATGGTCGGTCCCGTCTTCGTCGCCACTCCTGCCCGCCCCTTCTGCGGTCATGCCCGCCAACAGTATGCCGATGCCCGGCAGTTGACTCCCCGTGCCCTGTAGATCACGGCTCGTGCCCCGAGTGTGACACCGCATGCCTGTGTTGCGCAGGCCTATGCCACCCTTCCGGCAATTGCCAGTTCTCGTGGAATTTTTACGTTCTATTGCGACAGGGCTGGATCAAGCGCGAACGTGAACCCATGACCAGCCAAAACAGCCCCCGCCCCCGCACCGACGCCCCCTTCCTCATCGGCGACCGAGTCCGCGGCACCACCTACGTCCCGCCCGACCCCCACCGCCGCGAACACCCGGAACCCTTCGAGGGAGTCGTCGTCCAGGTCGGCTCCGGCTACGCCGGTGTGGATGCCGAGCGCGCCTTCCTCTGGGTCCGGCTCGACGACCACACCGAGCGCCAAGCGCTGGTCTCGGACACCGAGTTGGTGCGGGAGGCGAGCCGCAAGTGATCCCGCTCCTCAGCTGCGCCGCCGGCCTGCTTGCATCGCTCGCCCTCCTCTTACTGCTCAGGCCGGACGCCGTACCGCCTCCGCCGGACCCGGTCGCGCCCGAACCGGAGCAGGACGTGGCCTACATGCCGTTCGGCATGGGTGGCCCGTGGCCGTACATCATCTGCGGCAGGTCCAGGCGGCGCACATGACGGGGCAGCGGGCCAGGGTCGATCACCCGTGCAGGGAATCGACGACGAACGGTGCAACATGACGGCTATGGCCGAGCACATGCCTCAGATGTCGGTGCAGGAGTTCGAAACGATCGCCTTCGCCGCTCCAGAGACCGTCACGCTGGAGTTCATCGACGGACGGATCGGAGTCAAGAAGGCTGCGGACGGGAACCACAGCACCATCGTGTCCTGGCTGGCCCGACCCTGTATGCAGGCCAGGCCCGATCTGGACCTGTACCACGGCCGAGGGCTCCAGGTGGAGGCGCATCGAGAGGGCAGGGCAAAACCCGACGCCGTGCTCGCGCCCGAGGCTCACTTCGCAGGACATGGTGAGTGGTCCGACCCGGACGGCACGCTCATGGTCGTAGAGGTCACCTTGTACGACTCAGACACCGACCGCAGGGACCGGCACGAGAAGCCGACCGCGTACGGCCAGGCCGGAATCCCCCTGTACGTCTTGATCGACCGGGACTCCTCCACGGTCACCGTGCACGGCAACACGGATCGACAGGTCGGCGGCTACCGCGACATCCACACCGCGAAGTTCGGCGAGAAGGTACTCCTCCCCGACCCGATCGGCATCGAGCTCGACACGGAGATCCTCAAGAACTACGTGCGGTAGACGAAAAGGTCCCGTCCGTGAGTCGGACGGGACCTTCATGTCGTACGAGGGACTACGCCAGCAGCGCCGGGATCGTCCCCTCGTGCGCCTTGCGCAGCTCCTCCAGGGGCAGCTCGAACTCGCCCTGGAGCTCTACCGTCTCGCCGTCCACGACACCGATGCGGGTGACCGGGAGACCCCTGGCGCCGCACATGTCGTTGAAGCGGACCTCCTCGGAGCGCGGTACGGCGACGACCGCGCGGCCCGCCGACTCCGAGAACAGGAAGGTGAAGGCGTCGAGCCCGTCCGGTACGACCAGACGCGCGCCCTTGCCGCCGAGCAGCGCCGACTCCACGACCGCCTGGATCAGACCGCCGTCGGAGAGGTCGTGCGCGGAGTCGATCATGCCGTCGCGGGAGGCCGAGATGAGGATCTCCGCGAGGAGGCGCTCACGCTCCAGGTCCACCTTCGGGGGGAGGCCGCCCAGGTGGTCGTGGACCACCTGCGACCAGGCCGAGCCGCCGAACTCCTCAGCCGTGTCGCCGAGGAGGTAGAGCAGCTGGCCCTCCTCCTGGAAGGCGACCGGGGTGCGGCGGGCGACATCGTCGATGACGCCCAGCACGGCCACGACCGGGGTCGGGTGGATGGCCGCCTCGCCCGTCTGGTTGTAGAGCGAGACGTTGCCGCCGGTCACCGGCGTGCCCAACTGCTGGCAGGCATCCGCCAGTCCACGGATGGCCTCCGCGAACTGCCACATCACCGCCGGGTCTTCGGGCGAGCCGAAGTTCAGGCAGTCCGACACCGCGAGCGGCTTGGCGCCCGTCGTGGCGACATTGCGGTACGCCTCCGACAGGGCCAACTGGGCACCCGCGTACGGGTCCAGCTTCGCGTAACGGCCGTTGCCGTCCGTCGCGATGGCGACGCCGAGGCCGGTCTCCTCGTCGATGCGGATCATGCCGGAGTCCTCCGGCTGGGCCAGCACCGTGTTGCCCTGCACGAAGTGGTCGTACTGGGACGTGATCCACTTCTTGGAGGCCTGGTTGGGGGACGACACCAGCTTCAGGACCTGGTCCCGGAGTTCCGCCGAAGTCGTCGGCCGGGGCAGCCGGTTGGCGTCGTCCGCCTGGAGCTCGTCCTGCCAGGACGGGCGGGCGTACGGGCGCTCGTAGACCGGGCCGTCGTGCGCGACCGTGCGCGGGTCGACGTCGACGATCTTGCCGCCGTGCCAGAAGATTTCGAGGCGGTCGCCGTCGGTGACCTCACCGATGACGGTGGCGATGACGTCCCACTTGTCGCAGATCTCCAGGAACCGGTCCACCTTCTCCGGCTCCACGACCGCGCACATGCGTTCCTGCGACTCGCTCATGAGGATCTCCTCGGGCGAGAGCGTGGAGTCGCGCAGCGGTACGTCGTCCAGGGTGACCCGCATACCGCCGGAGCCGTTGGAGGCCAGCTCGGACGTGGCGCAGGACAGGCCCGCCGCACCGAGGTCCTGGATGCCGACGACCAGCTTCTCCTTGAAGGCCTCCAGGGTGCACTCGATGAGGAGCTTCTCCTGGAAGGGGTCGCCGACCTGGACCGCCGGGCGCTTCGAGGGCTTGGCGTCGTCGAAGGTCTCGGAGGCGAGGATGGAGGCGCCGCCGATGCCGTCGCCGCCGGTGCGGGCCCCGTACAGGATGACCTTGTTGCCCGCGCCGGACGCCTTCGCGAGGTGGATGTCCTCGTGCCGCATGACGCCGATGGCACCGGCGTTGACCAGCGGGTTGCCCTGGTAGCAGGAGTCGAAGACGACCTCGCCGCCGATGTTGGGCAGGCCCAGGCAGTTGCCGTAGCCGCCGATGCCGGCGACGACACCGGGGAGTACTCGCTTGGTGTCCGGGTGGTCGGCCGCACCGAAGCGCAGCGGGTCGACCACGGCCACCGGCCGCGCGCCCATCGCGATGATGTCGCGGACGATGCCGCCGACACCCGTGGCCGCGCCCTGGTAGGGCTCGACGTAGGAGGGGTGGTTGTGCGACTCGACCTTGAAGGTGACCGCGTAGCCCTGACCGACGTCCACCACGCCCGCGTTCTCGCCGATGCCGACGAGCAGCGCATCGCTCTGCGGGGCCTTCTCACCGAACTGGCGGAGGTGGACCTTGGAGGACTTGTACGAGCAGTGCTCGGACCACATGACGGAGTACATGGCCAGCTCCGCGCCCGTGGGGCGGCGGCCGAGGATCTCGACGACCCGCTCGTACTCGTCCTTCTTCAGGCCGAGTTCGGCCCAGGGCAGCTCGACGTCGGGGGTCGCGGCCGCGTGCTCGACCGTGTCCAGAGGCGTCCGGCTCATGCGTTGACCAGCTTCTTGAGGATCGAGGTGAAGAAGGGGAGGCCGTCGGTGCGGCCCGAGCCGATGAGCGGCTCGACGGCGTGCTCCGGGTGCGGCATGAGGCCCACGACGTTGCCGGCCTCGTTGGTGATGCCCGCGATGTCGTTGAGCGAGCCATTGGGGTTGAAGTCCAGGTACCGGAACGCGACCCGGCCCTCGGCCTCCAGCTTGTCCAGCGTGTACTGGTCGGCCACGTACCGGCCGTCCATGTTCTTCAGCGGGATGTGGATCTCCTGGCCGGCGGTGTAGTCGGCCGTCCAGGCGGTGTCCGCGTTCTCCACCCGCAGCTTCTGGTCGCGGCAGATGAAGTGCAGGTGGTCGTTGCCGAGCATCCCGCCGGGGAGCAGGTGGGCCTCGGTGAGGATCTGGAAGCCGTTGCAGATACCGAGGACCGGGAGGCCGGCCTTCGCCTGCTCGATGACCGTCTCCATCACGGGCGAGAAGCGGGAGATGGCGCCGGCCCGCAGATAGTCGCCGTAGGAGAAACCACCGGGGAGAACGACCGCGTCGACCTGGTGGAGGTCCTTGTCCTTGTGCCAGAGGGCGACCGGTTCGGCGCCCGCGAGGCGGATCGCGCGCTGGGTGTCCCGGTCGTCGAGGCTGCCGGGGAAAGTGACGACGCCAATACGAGCGGTCACTTCGCGGCCTCCGCGACTTCCTCCACCTTGACGGTGAAGTCCTCGATCACGGTGTTGGCGAGGAAGGATTCCGCAAGATCGTGGATGCGGGCGAGCGCGGCCTCGTCGACCGGTCCGTCAACTTCCAGTTCGAATCGCTTTCCCTGACGTACGTCCGAGATGCCTTCGAAACCCAGGCGCGGCAGTGCGCGCTGCACCGCCTGGCCCTGGGGGTCGAGGATCTCCGGCTTGAGCATGACGTCGACTACGACGCGTGCCACTGGCACTCCCGGTGTGTGGTGCTGAGCAAGGTTCCTGCGGGTTCCTCCAACAGGTGTCTTCAGACTACCCGCACAAAATTTCTACGCGCGTTGACTTGTAGGAAGCTACGTGAGGGCCGTCACGATCCGGTATCGACGGCCGCGTTCACGAAAATTTCCGGGAAAGATCCCCGATCGACACCCGAAACCTATTGCGTTCGGACACGCGGAAGGATTTAGTCGGGCTTCCCATTGCATTGTCGGGCACTGTACAAATGAATTGGCAAGTGCCGTATGAAGGGACCGATATTCGTGGCGCAGAAGGTCGTGGTCACTCTCTTTGACGACATCGACGGCTCGGAAGCGGCGGAAACGATCGCCTTCGGACTCGACGGCAAGTCGTACGAGATCGACCTGAATCAAGCGAATGCCAAGCAACTGCGTAAGGCGCTCGCGCCGTACGTGGAGGCCGGCCGGAAGCGGTCGAGGTCCGGCAAGGCGTACAAGCAGACCGAGGTCGCCCCCGACCCGGCTGCGGTCCGGGCCTGGGCCCAGGCGAACAAGATGGACGTCCCGGCGCGCGGCCGGATCCCCAAGAAGGTCTACGAGGCGTTCGCCGCGGCGCAGTGACGGCTCACCGGGCGTGCTCAGGGTCCGTCAGCGGGCCCTGAGGACAACCGACTTGCATTGCCCCCCACCTGGTCGGCTAGAGTCTGGAGCACGCCGAGGGGCGGGGACGGAAAAGCCCAGCCCACGGAGTACATGCGGGTGTAGTTCAGTAGCAGAACATCCCCCTTCCAGGGGGAAGGCGCAGTGTGCAATTCCTGTCACCCGCTCTGCATCGCCGGTCTGGTCCCCCTTGTGGATCAGGTAGGATGGTGCTCGCGCCGATCGGTGAGAGCCGGTCGGAGGCAATGCGAACGTAGCTCAGTTGGTAGAGCGCAACCTTGCCAAGGTTGAGGTCGCGAGTTCGAACCTCGTCGTTCGCTCTTGAATCAAGCCCCCCGGCTTCCACCGGGGGGCTTTTTCGTGCATGGTCGTGCGTACGGGACGGGCGCGCCCCTGACATTTGTCATGCCGAGTGATGACAGCGCGCACTGCTTCCGGGACCCGGGCGCCGAGAAGCTTGTTCCATGAACACGAACGTGATTGAGGTCACCGACCTGCGACGCGTCTACGGGGGCGGGTTCGAAGCGGTCCGCGGGATCACCTTCTCCGTGGCCCGGGGCGAGGTCTTCGCGCTGCTCGGCACCAACGGGGCCGGCAAGACATCGACGGTGGAGCTGCTCGAAGGGCTCGCACGACCGGCCGGGGGCCGGGTGCGGGTGCTCGGGCACGATCCCTACGAGGAGCGGGCCGTCGTACGGCCGCGGACCGGGGTGATGCTGCAGGAGGGCGGGTTTCCGTCCGAGCTGACCGTCGCCGAGACCGCGCGGATGTGGGCGGGCTGCGTCAGCGGGGCGCGGCCGCCGCTGGAGGCGCTGGAGCTCGTCGGGCTCGCGAGGCGGGTCGACGTACGGGTGAAGCAGTTGTCCGGGGGTGAGCGGCGGCGGCTGGATCTCGCGCTCGCGCTGCTGGGGCGGCCCGAGGTGCTGTTCCTGGACGAACCGACCACCGGGCTGGACGCGGAAGGGCGCCGGGACACCTGGGAGCTGGTGCGGGCGCTGCGGGACGGCGGTACGACCGTGCTGCTGACCACGCACTATCTGGAAGAGGCCGAGGGGCTCGCCGACCGGCTGGCGATTCTGCACGAGGGGCGGATCGCGGTGACCGGGACACCGGCCGAGGTGACGGCGGGGCAGCCCTCGCGGATCTCCTTCGAGCTGCCCGAGGGCTATTTCGTGGGGGACCTGCCGCCGCTCGGGGAGCTGGGGGTGCTGGGCCACGAGATGGACGGCCGGGTCGTACGGCTGCGGACCCGGGAACTGCAGCGGGCGGCCACGGGGGTCCTGGTGTGGGCCGAGCGGGCCGGGGTGGAGCTGCGTCGGCTCGATGTGCGGTCGGCGTCGCTGGAAGAGGCGTTCCTGGGGATCGCGGCGGCCGAGGAGGTCACGGCATGAGCATCGTCACCACCACACCGGCCGGACGGCTGAGCGCGCTGGCGCGGGCCGAGTTCACCCTGCTCGGGCGCAGCAAGGCCACGCTCCTCACGGCCGTCCTGGTGCCGCTCGTGCTGCCGTTCAGCCTGCGGTCCGTCGTGGACGACATGGACGTCGAGGACGCCGGGCTCGACATGGGACTGGTGCTGCTGCCGGCCGGGATCGGGTTCTCGCTGCTGTTCGGCGTCTACGGAGCCCTGGTCGGGATCTACACCGCCCGGCGCGAGGAACTGGTGCTCAAGCGGCTGCGCACCGGGGAGCTGCGGGACGTCGAGATCCTCGTCGGCACCGCGCTGCCGATCGGTGCGACCGGGCTCGCGCAGTCGCTGGTGCTGGTCGCCGGGAGCACCGCCCTGCTGGACATGGCCGCCCCGAAGGCGCCTTATCTCGCCGTCCTCGGCCTGCTGCTGGGGCTCGTGATGTGCGCGGCGCTGGCGGCCCTGACGACGGCCGTGACCCGGACCATGGAGAGCGCGCAGGTCACGACGCTGCCGTTCGTGCTGATCTCGATGATCTTCTCCGGGGTCGCCGTGCCCCTGGAGGTGCTGCCCGACCGGTTCGCATCCGTGTGCGAGCTGCTGCCGCTGTCCCCGGTGATCACTCTGGTGCGCGGCGGCTGGACCGGCAGTCTGTCGGTGTACGAGGCGCTGGGTGCCCTCGCCATCGCGCTGGCCTGGACCGTGTCGGCGGTGTTTGCTGTAGGACGGTGGTTCCGGTGGGAGCCGAGGCGCTGACGTACGGGGAGAGCATGCGCGAGCCGGGGGGCTGGTGGCAGCGGAAGAGCACGCCGGCCAAGGTGGAGACGTATACGCGGTGGTCGTTCCACTTCTTCGCGGTGATCGAGGTGGTGTCGCTCGGGCTGCCGATCCTGGGCGGGATACCGGGCTGGCTCGCCGGCCTGCTGCTGGTGCTGGTGGTCGGGCACGCCGTGGCCTGTGCCGTGACCGCGTCCCGGGCGCTGGACTGGACCCGGGGCCGGCGTGAGCAGCCCGTCCACACGCTGTGGACACTCGGTGCGGTCACCGCGGCCGTCTCCGTGACGGCGATCGTGATCGCGGAGCACGGGCCGGGCGGGGACGCCGTCGACAGTGCCACTGGCGGGATCTTCTCGGTCGTCCTGATCTTCGGCGCCGGAGTGTTCGCGATGGGCGTACGCGACCGGCGGCGCGTGTACGGGCTCGTCGCGGGGTTCGCCGTCGGCTCGGGGGTCGTCGCCTTCCCGCTGGGACTGCCCGGCGCCGCCACCCTGCTGACGATGCTGGCCGTGCTGCTCGGGGCCGGGTTCCTCGCCTTCACCTCCGCCTTCTCCGTCTGGCTGCTCAACGCCGTCTACGAACTCGACGAGGCCCGCGAGACCCGGGCCCGGCTCGCCGTCGCCGAGGAGCGGCTGCGGTTCGGACGGGACCTGCACGACGTCATGGGGCGCAACCTCGCCGTGATCGCGCTCAAGAGCGAGCTGGCCGTCCAGCTGACGCGACGGGGACGGCCCGAGGCCGAGGAGCAGATGGTCGAGGTGCAGCGGATCGCGCGGGAGTCCCAGCGCGAGGTGCGGGACGTCGTACGCGGCTATCGGGAAGCCGACCTCGGGGTGGAACTCGCCGGTGCGCAAGGGGTGTTGCAGGCGGCCGGGATCCACTGCACCTTCGCGGCGGACGGGGAGGCGACGGCCGGACTTGCGGCGGACGTGCAGTCGGCGCTCGCGTGGGTCGTCCGCGAGGCGACGACGAACGTCCTGCGGCACGGGGATGCGGGATGGTGTGTGGTGAGTGTGCGGGTGAGTGACGGGCGGGTGGTGCTCAGCGTGGAGAACGACGGGGTGGGAGCGGGGGCGGGCTCGCGGGGTGGTGGGCCGGGGGGCGGGGGCTCCAGGGCTGAAGGCTTTGGGGTTGAGGGTTCTGGGGCTGAGGGTTCTGGGGCTGAGGGTTCTGGGGCTGAGGGTTTTGGGGTCGGGGGTTTTGGGGTCGGGGGATCGGGGCTGGTCGGGTTGCGGGAGCGGCTCGCCGCGGTGGAGGGGACGTTGGAGGCCGGGCCGGTGGGTGAGGGTGTGTTTCGAGTGGTGGCCTCAGTGCCGTTGCGTGTGAGAGAGGTCACGGGATGACCGTGCGGCTGCTGCTGGCCGACGACGAACATCTGATCCGGGGCGCCCTGGCGGCGCTGCTCGCGCTGGAGGACGACCTGGTGATCGTCGCCGAGGCGGCGTCGGGTCCCGAGGCGCTGGCGATGGCGAGGGCACACGCTCCCGATGTCGCCGTACTGGATCTTCAGATGCCCGGTGCGGACGGTGTGAAGGTCGCCACATCCCTACGGACCGAACTGCCCGGCTGCAGAGTGCTGATCGTGACCAGTCATGGGCGGCCCGGGCATCTCAAGCGAGCCCTTGAGGCGGGTGTGCGGGGGTTCGTCCCGAAGACGGTGAGCGCGCAGCGGCTCGCGGAGATCATCCGTACCGTGCATGCCGGACAGCGGTACGTGGACCCGGAGTTGGCGGCCGACGCGATCTCCGCCGGCGACTCGCCGCTGACCTCGCGCGAGGCCGAGGTGCTGGAACTGGCCGCCGACGGGGCGCCCGTCGCGGAGATCGCGGAACGGGCCGCGCTGTCACAGGGGACCGTGCGGAACTATCTGTCGTCTGCCGTCTCGAAGCTCGGGGCCGAGAACCGTCATGCGGCGGTGCGGCTCGCCCGGCAGCGAGGTTGGGTATAGTGGTTCTCGCGCCACGGCGCATGCGAACGTAGCTCAGTTGGTAGAGCGCAACCTTGCCAAGGTTGAGGTCGCGAGTTCGAACCTCGTCGTTCGCTCTTGATGAAGGCCCCGGTCCAGTGGACCGGGGCCTTTCTCGTGGCGCCGGGGGTCAGCTCCAGGTCGTGCCGGTCAGGCGCTCGTACGCCTCGATGTACTTGGCGCGGGTCCGGTCCACGACCTCCTGCGGCAGCGGCGGCGGGGGCTGCTCGCTCTTGCGGTCCCAGCCGGACTCCGCCGAGGTCAGCCAGTCGCGCACGAACTGCTTGTCGTACGACGGCTGCGCGCGCCCCGGCTCCCACTGGTCGGCCGGCCAGAAGCGGGAGGAGTCCGGGGTGAGGATCTCGTCCGCGAGGACCAGCGTGTCGCCCTCGAAGCCGAACTCGAACTTGGTGTCCGCGAGGATGATCCCGCGGTCCCGGGCGATGTCCCGGCCCCGCGAGTACACGGCGAGGGTCGCCTGGCGCAGCCGGGCGGCGGTGTCGGCGCCGACCTGGCGGGCGACCTCCTCGTACGACACGTTCTCGTCGTGCTCGCCGACCTCGGCCTTGGTGGCCGGGGTGAAGATCGGGGCGGGGAGCTCACTGCCGTCGACCAGGCCCTCGGGGAGGGCGAGGCCGCAGACCGTGCGGGACTCGTTGTACTCGACCAGGCCCGAGCCGGTGAGGTAGCCGCGGGCCACCGCCTCCACCGGGACCATCTGGAGCGACTTGCAGACGAGGGTGCGGCCGGCCCAGTCAGCGGGAGCGCCTTCGGGCAGGTCGGTGCTCAGGACGTGGTTGGGGATCAGATCGGCGATCTGGTCGAACCACCACAGGGACAACTGGGTGAGAACCCGGCCCTTGTCGGGGATCTCGGACGGCAGCACCCAGTCGTACGCGGAGATGCGGTCGCTGGCGACCATCACGAGGTCGCCCGCCTCGTTCTGGTACAGCTCACGCACCTTGCCGGTGTGGAGGTGCACCAAGCCCGGAACCTGGATCGGCTCGGGCTTTTCTACGAATCCGGACACGGTTCCTCCCCGTGGTTCTGTCCAACTGGCTCGATTGTCCCGTATGAGGTGGCCGGTCCTGGACAGGGGGTCGATGGGGTGGGTGGGTGGTGTCAGTCGCGCTTGCAGATGTGGTCCAGCAGGTTCGCCGTGGCGCGCTGGATCCGGGGGTCTACATGGCCGGGGCGGTCCAGGGACGGGGACCACGCGAAGGTGCCGGACGCGAAGACCAGGGCGCCGGAGGGGGCACGGTAGAGGGAGGTCTCCTGGTGGCGGAGGGTGCCCTCGGTGTCGGCGTACGGGGAGTGCGCGAGCAGGATGCGGTCCTCGTGCTCGGGAAGGGCGGTGCGGGGGAAGTAGCGGTCGGCCTCGCCCGCGACCAGGCCCTCGATCTCGTCGCCCTCGTGGGCGCCCGTGGCCTCCCAGAGCCAGTGGTCGGCGTTGCGGACGACCAGGGGGGACGGGTCGGGGACGCGGCCCGCGTACTGGATGCCGACCAACTGCTGTTCCGGGCGGTCGATTTCGCGCCAGAGGACCGGGCGGCCCGGGCCCCGGCGTTTGCGGCAGGTCAGGAGGCGGTCGGGGACTCCTGAGGGGGACGGGCCCAACTCCACCTGCCAGTACATGGTGTTGGCGGAGAGGAAGACGAGGGACGTGCCGTGGTCCCGGGCGCGCTCCACCGTGCGGCGCATGTTCGCCGACCAGTACTCGTCATGGCCGGGGAAGACCAGGCCGCGGTAGCGGGTGGGGTCGACTCGGCCGGAGTGCAGGTCGCGGGCGTCGGCGTAGGCCAGGTCGTAGCCGTAGCGCTCGGCGAAGCGGATGAAGTCGTAGGCGTGGCCCACGTGGAGGGGGAGGCCGGCGCCGGCGTACGGGCGGTCGAACGAGACGGTCGTGGCGGCGTCGGACTCCCCCAGGAGACGGCCGTTCTCGTCCCAGGCGTGGTACAGGCTTGCGCCGGTGCGGCCGTCCTCCGGGTAGAGGTTGTACGCCTGCCATGTCACGTCCGGCAGGAGGAGCAGCAGGTCCGCCGGGTGGTCGTGGCGGACGGTGAAGGGGACGTGGGAGCGGTAGCCGTCGGCGGTGGTGAGTACGGCGACATAGGCCCCGATGCTCCAGTACGACGGGATCTGCAGGCGCCAGCTCAGCCACCAGTGGTGACAGGAGACCGTGCGGTCCGCGGTGAGGGGCGGGGGCTGGACGATGCCGGAGAGGCGGGGGCTGGTGGTGATCTTCGCGGCGCCGTCGCCGCCGTAGTGGCCGATGCGGTAGACGTCGACGCTGAATTCCTGGGGCGGGTCGACCGTGATGTGGAAGTCGACGGCCTCGCCGGGGGCGGCCGCACCGGTGGAGGTGAAGCCCTTGATCTGGCGGCGGACGTCGTCTGCGGCGCGGGGGCCTCCGGCGGTTGAGCGGGGGGTGGGGATTCGGGGGGTTTCGCGGCCCGGGCGGGGAGGTTGTTGGGTGCCGTCCACGTACCAGGGGACTACGTGGCCCGTGTCGTCGAAGTACGTCTCGTCGCCGCGGAGCCAGGGGACGGGGCCCTGGCCGAAGGGGTCCGTCACCGCGTGCGCCAGCGCGCCTGATTCCCAACGGCGGATCTGCTCCGATGCCATGGCTGCTCCCCTCCCTCGTGCCCCCGTGTGTTCGTGCGTGAGTTTGTGCCTGAGTTCGTGCCTGAGTTCGTGCGTGCGCTGCTGTGACGGCTGTCTTATGTCGTAAGCCCTTGCCATGTGCTCGATCGGTCCCAGCACATCACATTACGCACGCAGGCTGTCACTATTCGTTGCGAATTGGCCGAAAGTGGAACAGGGTCTTCCGGTACGGGAGTTGTGCCGGGTGTTTGCTCCGGGGCCGGCGCTGGCGCCGGCGCTGCTGGGGGTCTGGCTCAGACGAGGCGGACCGGCTTCTCCGGGCGTATTCCGGATTCCAGCAGCCAGGTGCGCAGGGGGGCGGGGTCGCCGTCCTCGATGAGGCTGAGGACTCGCGGGGTGAGGTCGGCCGCGCGTTCGCCGTCGATGAGGAGGATCGGGCCGTCGAGCCAGTCGAGGCCGGGGGTGGCGCCGGCGGTGTCCATCGCGGCGCAGCAGACCATCGCCGTGACGTGGTCGGTGAGGAGTTCGCGGGCTGTGCGGGGGGCCTGTGGGGGGAAGAGAGGGAGTTCGCCTTCGTCCCAGAAGGTGGTGTCGGGGGTCTGGGTCTTGGGGGCGGCGGCCTCTTCTCGGGCCAGTTCCGCGGTGAGGGCTGCGGCGAGGGTGGCGGTGCGTTCGTTGTCGACGTCGGGTTCCGCGTCGGCGTCGGCGTCGGTCTCGTCCTCGGCTTCGCCTTCGGACGTTGTGTTCCCACCCGCACCACCCGTGCGGGTTTCGTGGCCAGGTGCGGGTGACCCCTGCGGGGCGGACTCGCCATTGGCGGCTGCGGGAGCGTTCGGGGCTGGCGGCGGCCCGGAAGCCCCCGCGCCTGCCGTTGCAGATGTCGGCTCGGAGTCCGTCGGCGGTGCCGGGCTGGGCTCGGGGTGGGGGGTCTGGTCCGGGTCTTCGTTGGGGGCCGGGTGCCTTCCCGTGTCCTGAAGGGGGTCGGGGGCGGTGTGGCTCGGAGTCGACAGGTGGGTCAGGACTCTTGCCAGGGTTGGGCCGTCTGTTTCCGGGGTGCGGCGGACGCCCTGGGCGTCGAGGACTCGGTGGAGGCGGGCCGCGTCCAGGCGCCACTTTCGGTCGACGACCTCGTCGGGGTATTCCTGCCAGTCGACCGGGGACCAGTCGGGGCCGGATTCCGCGGGGCCGCCGTGGAAGAGGCGGGCGGCCAGCAGGGAGGTGGCCTCGTCTATCGCGCCGGGTTCTTCCAGGAGGTCGCAGGCCGGGCGTTCGCCCAGGCGGGAGGCGAAGCCCTCGGCCAGGCGGTCGCGGCGGGAGAGTTCCGTCAGGGCGGCCACCACTCCCGCGTCCAGGCGGGACGGCCAGCGGCCCATCCGCCAGGCCGGGAGGGCGACGCGGGTGAGGAGGCGGTCCCAGCCCGCGTAAGCCAGGCCCACCTGTTCCTGGGCGACGATCCGCAGGCCGTAGTCCACGGCCTGGGCACGCTCGGCCGCCGCCGCGGCGACCCCTCGCTCCATCTGGGCCGCGTGTTCACGGCAGCTGTGCAGAAGGAGGCGGGCCACCCAGCCGACGCCGGCGCAGACGACCCGGGTCATCGGGCAGCGGCCGGAGGCCGAGGCCACGGCCACCGCGGCGTCCAGGCCTCGGACGAAACGGCGGGCCGCGGCTATGTCGGGGTGCGCCGAGGGGCCCGTACCGGCGACGACCGGGGCGAGGACCGCGCGGAGTTCGCCGACGCGCATCCACCACAGGAACGGGGAGCCGATGACCAGGACGGGCGCGGCGGCGGTGCGGCGCGGGCCGCGTACGCCCGTGAGCTCGTCGCGGTCCTGCTGCGGGGGCGGGCCGTGGGCCGGATGGGTGCGGTCCTCCAGCCAGCTGTCGCAGTCCGGGGTGAGCGCTATCGCGGAGGGGGCGGGGACGTCGAGGCGGTCGGCCAGGTCGCGCACCATGCGGTAGAGGTCGGGCGCCGATTCCTCGGCGATCGGGACCGTCGGGCTCATGGCCGGGCGGGCGCGGGCCACGACCAGGGCGATGGCGGCGGCGGCGAGCAGGACCAGGACGGCCAGCGGAGTGACGGCCCAGCGGGCGGCGTGCCAGCCGGGACCCACGAGATGGCCGGTGGAACCGCCCGCGAGCAGCACCACGGCGACGGCCGCGGGCAGCAGCGCGACGGCCAGCGCCCGGCTGCGGATGCGCAGCACGGCGAGCGCCCGGGAGCGGGCGGCCTGTGCGCCCATCTCTCCACCCATGCCGGTCACGACCGGATGCCACCCCCTCCCTGCTGTCCTGGCTGTCTGCCTGTCCTGGCGTTGCTCACTCCCCCACTGTGGCACCCACCACTGACATCGCAATGCCGGTGGGCCAAGTGCCGGAACGCGCCGGAACGCTTGCGCCGCACCCTAGTTGGGGCCCTGGCCCCCGTCAGCCGTTAACGGCTGCGGTCACTCGATGGAATGGCTTTGGGGAAAGGTGGATGACGGACAGCGAAGATCAGGCCCTGGATCTTGACTCAAATTCAGCCCCCGTCCGGCACCGGATCCAGTCTTCCCCCGTCCCCGGGTGTCCAGTCCCGGGGACGGGTCAGTCCTTCCGGGGACGCGTCAGGCCCCGAATCCTGAGACGGATTCGGGGCCTGACGGGTTCACTCCGTCGGAGCGGTGTTCGGCGCCGGGCTGAGCCCGGTGGTCACGCTCCCGCCGCGGCCTTCGCCGCGATGTCCGTGCGGTGCTGGGAGCCGTCGAGGCCGATCCGGGCGACCGCCTGGTACGCACGGTCGCGGGCCTCGTTCAGGTCCTTGCCGGTCGCCGTGACGGACAGGACGCGGCCGCCGGCGCTGACCACGGCGTCGCCGTCGTGCTTGGTGCCCGCGTGCAGCACGTACGCGTGCGGGGCGTCCTGGGCGGCCACCGCGTCGAGGCCGGTGATCGGGTCGCCGGTGCGCGGGGTGCCGGGGTAGTTGTGCGAGGCGATGACGACGGTGACCGCGGCGTCGTCGCTCCAGCGCAGCGGCGGGAGGTCGGCGAGGTCGCCCTTGGCCGCGGCCAGCAGGAGGCTGGAGAGGGGGGTCTTCAGGCGGGCCAGGACGACCTGGGTCTCGGGATCGCCGAAGCGGGCGTTGAACTCGATGACCCGTACCCCGCGTGACGTGATCGCGAGACCGGCGTAGAGCAGGCCGGAGAAGGGGGTGCCGCGGCGGCGCATCTCGTCGACGGTCGGCTGGAGGACGGTCGCCAGGACCTCCTCGACCAGCTTCGGGTCGGCCCACGGCAGCGGGGAGTACGCGCCCATGCCGCCGGTGTTCGGACCCTCGTCGCCGTCCAGGGCGCGCTTGAAGTCCTGGGCGGGCTGGAGCGGGACGACGGTCTCGCCGTCCGTGACCGCGAAGAGGGAGACCTCGGGGCCGTCGAGGAACTCCTCGATGACGACGCGCTCGCACGCGTTGGCGTGCGCCCTGGCCGCCTCGAGGTCGGGCGTGACGACGACGCCCTTGCCGGCGGCGAGCCCGTCGTCCTTGACGACGTAGGGGGCGCCGAAGGCGTCGAGGGCCTCGTCGACCTCCTCGGCGGTCGTGCAGACGTAGGACCGCGCGGTGGGGACCCCGGCCCCCGCCATCACGTCCTTCGCGAAGGCCTTGGAGCCCTCCAGCTGCGCGGCCTCCCCGGAGGGGCCGAAGACGGGAACACCGATCTCGCGTACGGCGTCGGCGACCCCGGCGACCAGGGGCGCCTCCGGACCCACGACCACGAGCTCGGCGCCGAGCTCGCCGGCCAGCGCGGCGACGGCCTTGCCGTCCAGGGCGTCGACCTGGTGCAGCTCGGCGACCTCGGCGATGCCGGCGTTGCCGGGGGCGCAGTACAGCGCGGTGACGTCGGGATCGAGGGACAGGGAGCGGCACAGGGCGTGTTCGCGGGCGCCGCTGCCGATGACGAGGACCTTCACGGGGTCAGCGTAACCGGCGAGGGGCTCGGGGAATTGTGCGGGTTGCTGAAGGCGGTGGGGGGTGGGTGTTGTGGGTTTCTCCTAATGAGCGGGGTGGGCGGCTGTTCAGTGGGGTTCCCGGCGGGCCTCGGCAGGTGTGCCGTGCATGCCCTCCGAGCAGCCCTGGCCTGCCCCTACTCGTTCGCGATCTCCTCCACCACCGTCGCCCCCAGCTCCCGCACGATCAGTTCGCGGCCGGAGAGGGCCGATTCGTTGAGGTCGGGGTCGTCGTCCTCGGGGATGTCGTCCTCAGGGGCGACCGGGGGTGGTTCGGGGGCGGACGGCTGGGGGGTGGGGACGGCCGCCGGGGGCGGTGACGCCGGGGCCGGTGCGGGGGCCGCCGCGGAGGTGGGTGCCGGGGCCGCCGGGCGCTGCTGGGTGGGGGCGCCGCCTCCGCCGTAACCGCCGGGGGCGCCGCCGCCGGCGTAACCGCCACCGCCGTTGAAGCCGGACATGCCGCCGCCGGTCTGCGGGGGTGCCGCGCCGCCGCCCGACGCGTCGACGATCGCCTCGATCTTCCACTGGACGCCGAACTGCTCGCCCAGCGCCTGCTTCAGGATGTCCTCGCTGCCGCTGCTCACGAAGTTGTCGCGCGCACCGGCGTTGACGAAGCCGAGCTGGAGGGTGGTGCCGTCGAAGCCGGCCACCTGGGCGTTCTGGCTGAGCAGGATCCAGGTGAAGCGGCGGCGGCTCTTGACGGCCTCCAGGATGTTCGGCCAGAGCATGCGGGGGTCGAGGCCGCCGGCCGGGGGTGCGTAGGAGGCGGCCGCGGCGGGGGGTGCCGCTGCCTGGGGCGCCTGGGTGGGGGGCGGGGTGGGTGTGGACGACGGGGCGGGGGCGCCGGGGGCGGCCGGGGGCTGTCCGCCGCCGGCCGGGGCCGCCGTGGGCCAGCCACCGGGGCGTCGGCCACCGCCGACGGGGGCCGCGGTGGGCCAGGCGCCGGGGGCGGAGGTGGTCGGGGCCGTGGGGGCCGGGGAGGCGGGCGGGGGGGTGGCGGCAGCTTGGGGCTGCTGCTGGGGCTGGGCTTCGCCGACCCCGCCTGCGGGGCTGGGGGGTGCGCCTGCGGGACCAGAGGGTGCGCCGGCCGGACCGGTGGCTTCGCCGGCATCGCCGGTCCCGGCCGGAGCCGGGGCCTGGCCCGGGGCGGCACCGTACGCTGCGGCGCCGCCCTGGCCGGGAGCGCCACCGTAGCCGGGGGCACCGGTCTGACCGGGGGTACCTGCCTGGCTGGGGGCACCGCCATAACCAGGAGCCCCGCCCTGCCCGGGGGCACCGCCGTACCCCGGAGCCGCGCCCTGGCCCGGAGTGGGGCCGTAACCCGTGCCGGTGCCCTGCGGTGTGCCTGTGCCCGCGCCGCTCGGTGCGCCCGATGCCCGTACCGCGGCGCGTGCTGCCGCGGCGCCGCCGCCCGCTGGGACCGGAGTCTGGGCCGGGGCCCCGGCCGCTCCTCCATGCATGTCGGGACCGGGGACATATCCCATCGCGGGTCCGGCCCCGCCGCCGGAGAAGTTCACGCCGCGCTCGAGGCGGTCGAGGCGGGCCATGACGGACCGCTCGTCGCCGTAGGCGGCCGGGAGCATCACGCGGGCGCAGATCAGCTCGAGCTGGAGGCGGGGGGAGGTGGCGCCCCGCATCTCGGTGAGGCCCGCGTTGACGAGGTCGGCGGCGCGGCTGAGTTCGGCGGGGCCGAAGGTGGCGGCCTGGGCCTGCATGCGCTCCAGGACGTCGGCGGGGGCGTCGATGAGGCCGGTCTCGGTGGCGTCCGGGACGGCGGCGAGGATCACGAGGTCGCGCAGACGCTCCAGGAGGTCGGCGACGAAGCGGCGCGGGTCGTTGCCGCCCTCGATGACCCGGTCGACGACCTCGAAGGCGGCGGCGCCGTCGCCGGTGGCGAAGGCCTCGACGACGGAGTCGAGGAGGGAGCCGTCGGTGTAGCCGAGGAGGGAGGTGGCCATGGCATACGTCACACCCTCCTCCCGCGCACCGGCGAGCAGCTGGTCCATGACGGACATGGAGTCACGCACGGAGCCCTGGCCCGCGCGCACGACGAGGGGGAGTACGCCCTCCTCGACCGGGATGTTCTCCTTGCCGCAGACCTCGCCGAGGTAGTCGCGCAGCGTCCCCGGCGGCACGAGCCGGAAGGGGTAGTGGTGGGTCCGGGACCGGATCGTCCCGATGACCTTCTCGGGCTCGGTCGTGGCGAAGATGAACTTGAGGTGCTCCGGGGGCTCCTCGACGACCTTCAGCAGCGCGTTGAAGCCCGCCGACGTGACCATGTGGGCCTCGTCGATGATGTAGATCTTGTAACGGCTGCCGGCGGGCCCGAAGAAGGCCTTCTCGCGCAGCTCACGGGCGTCGTCCACGCCACCGTGGGATGCGGCGTCGATCTCGATGACGTCGATGGATCCCGGCCCGTTCCTGGCCAGGTCACGGCAGGACTGGCACTCCCCGCACGGCGTCGGGGTGGGACCTTGCTCACAGTTCAGACAGCGGGCCAGGATGCGCGCGCTGGTCGTCTTGCCGCAGCCGCGCGGACCGCTGAACAGGTACGCGTGATTGACCCGGTTGTTCCGCAGCGCCTGCTGCAGCGGGTCGGTGACATGCTCCTGCCCGATGACCTCGGCGAACGACTCCGGGCGATAGCGGCGGTACAGCGCGAGAGACGACACGCATACGAGGTTATAGGCGCCCACTGACAACCAGCCCCACGCACGGGACCCCGGCCCGGAAACGCAAGCGCCCCCCACGCACCCGCCAGAGCCGACCTACCCTTGCTGCCTTCCGGCCCTGGGGGAGTTCAGTCAGATAGCGCCGCGTGAGGGGCTGCCCAAACAGTACCTGATGGCGGGGGCCGGGAACGAGTTCGCGAGCACTCCTCAACGTCTTGTATTGTTTGCGGCGGAGGATTCGCCTAGAGGCCTAGGGCGCACGCTTGGAAAGCGTGTTGGGGGCAACCCCTCACGAGTTCGAATCTCGTATCCTCCGCCAGTGCCTCACCGGGCACGATGTCGAAGGGCCCCACCGTTCGCGGTGGGGCCCTTCGACGTTCTCCGCCTCAGTTTCCGTCTCAGCCGGTACGGCATCCGCCGATCATGGAACTGCGCCATCCTTGACCTTCATGAAGTCCCGATCGACGCTTGCGACCTGGCTGAGCGGACTCGACCGTTCCCGTCTGGCACGCGTACTCGCGATGCGGAAGGACGCGGCCTCCTCTCCGGAACCACGCTCGGTGGGCGAACTGGCGGACCGTCTCCAGCGTCCGGGGTCCGTGGCACTCGTCCTGCCGCGGCTCACGCTGCCGTGCTTGCAGGCCGCCGAGGCACTGGCAGCCCTGGGAGCACGAGCGACCCGGGACAGCCTCGCGGAGTTGCTCGGCTCGGCATCACCTGCGGCGGTGCACGCGCTGGACGCGACCCTGGAGGAGCTGTCGGATCGGGCGCTCGTGTGGCACGACGGCAACGGGGCACTCCGTATGTCCACGCCCTTGCGCCAGGCATGGAGCACGCCCCTGGGGCTTGACGCCCCGCTGGAGGAGCTGCTGGCCGGCACCACCTCGGAGGAACTGCGCGGCATGCTGGTGGTCCTGGGTGTCAAGCCACCCGGCACCAAGCAGCAGCGGCTCGCGGCTCTGGTGGAGCACCACAGTGACGCGGAGCGGGTCGCCGCGCTGGTGGCGGGGGCACCGGCAGCGACACGGAAGTTGCTTGAGGAGAGTGCCGGGTCCACGCCGCGTCCGTCACCGTTCGCCGTGTTCGGGGTTCTGGGACTCGATCTCCAGCCGGGTGCCCGTTGGGCACTCGACCGTGGGCTTCTGCTCCAGGACCGTCACCGGTACGGGCCCGTCCGGATGCCGGTCGAAGTGGCCTTGGCTCTGCGGGGCCCCGATTGGCACGCTCCGTTCGAACCTCTGCCGCCTCTCCCACAGTTGGTGCCCGTCACCTCCTCGGAGGTGGAGCGGGAGGCCGCGGTGGCCGCCACCGCGTTCGCGGCCCAGGCCGCCTCCGTCCTGTCGGCGTGCGCGACCGCCCCGCCGGCCCGGCTGAAGTCGGGCGGGATCGGGGCGCGTGAACTGGCCCGGCTCGGCAAGGCCGCCCAGGCGGACGACGCCGTCGTACGCATCGCCCTGGAGACGGCGTACGCCGCTGGGCTGCTGGCCCGTGACGGTGATCGCGTGGCGCCCACCGGGGCCTACGACGCCTGGGCCGGGCAGGAGCCTGCGGAACAGCTCGCCGTACTGCTCCGGGCATGGCGGGACCTGCCGCTCACCCCCAGCCGGGCGCGCGACGAAGACGGCAAGGCGCTTCCCGCGCTCGCCGGTGCGCCGCCCTGCGGTGGCTGTCTGCAGGCCCGCCAGGGGCTGCTCACCGCGGCGGCGGGGCTCCCGGCAGGGCAGGGTGTGAAGGTCGCTTCGGAGCTGGGGCCGCTCGTGGCCTGGCACCGTCCGCTCGCCGACGATGCCTCGCCCGAGGACACGGCACCGTTCAGCGCCGTGATCCGCGAAGGCGAACTGCTGGGCGTGCTGGCACGGGGTGCGCTGTCACCGCTCGGTGTCCACCTGGCGGCCCACGCCGACGAAGAGCTCGACATCACCGCCCGGCGGCTGCTGCCCCCCGCGACCACGACCGCCCGGATCGGCGCCGACCTCACCGCCGTCGTCACCGGCACGCCGTCCGCGCGACTCTCCGCGCTGCTGGATTCGGTGGCCGACCGGGAGACCAGTGGCACGGCGTCGGTATGGCGCTTCAGTGCCGGCAGTGTCCGCCGGGCCCTGGACGCCGGCCGGACCCCGGACGACATCGCGGCCGACCTGGCCGACAGCTCCGCCACGGCCCTGCCGCAGCCGCTGACCTATCTCATCGCCGACACCGCGCGAGGTCATGGACGGGTGCGCATCGCCCCCGCGGCCTGCGTCATCCACGGCGACGAACCCGCGCTCCTGGCCGAACTCGCCGCCCACCGCGCACTGTCCAAGCTCGCCCTGCGGCAGCTCGCCCCGACGGTCCTGGTCAGCGGCAGCCCGCCCGCGACGACTCTCGCCGCGCTCCGCGCCGCGGGGTACGCCCCGGTCGCCGAGACCGCCGGGGGAACGGTGCGCATCGAGAAGCGCCTGCCGCAGAGGGCCGCCGCCGTCCCGTCCCCGCGAAGGGATGTCGGGCGGCGCGGGCCCCGGACCACCGCGACCCGCGCCTCGGACCTGCCCGCCGACACCGGGATGGACGCCTTGGCCGACCGCCTCCTCAAGGCCCCGCCGACGACGCCGGAACCCGACCCGTTCGGCACCGGCGTGCCTTTCGAGACGGACACCGAGGAGATCGTCGCCAGCTACGCGAAGCACCTGTCGTACAGCGATGTCCGCCAGGTCGCCCATGCCATCGACACCGGTGCGGCCATCACGGTCGAGTACGTCGCCACCTCGGGCAACCGGACCGTACGGACCCTCAGCGACCTGGAGCTCGACCCGCCCTACCTCGAAGCGTGGTGCCACTTGCGCGAGGCGGAACGCGTCTTCACTCCCTCCCGTATCCATGGCGTGATGCCCGCGTAGGGCACACCGACCCGGACTCGGCGCGTTCTCAGTAGTCGATGCGGTCCGACTTCGCCAGCCACGCGTCGAAGGGCGCCGTGCGGTTCGGCATCTCCACCCGCTCGATCGCCAGCGGCCACAGCTCGGCGGGACGCTTCTCGAACAGGTCGTAGAACTTGCGGTCGTCGAAACCGGCCACCGCGGCGTCGTCGCGGTCGGCGGCGAAGATGATCCGGTCGACGCGCGCCCACAGCGCGGAGGACAGGCACATCGGGCACGGCTCGCACGAGGTGACCAGGACGCAGCCTTCGAGGGAGAAGCTGCCCAGCTTCTGGCAGGCGGCGCGGATCGCGCTCACCTCGCCGTGTGCCGTCGGGTCGAGGTGCGACGTGACCTTGTTGTTCCCGATCGCCACGATCTCGCCGTCCTTGGCGATCAGCGCGCCGAACGGACCGCCGCCGTTCCTCACGCTCTCGGTGGCAAGGCCGATGGCCTCGTCCATCCAGGCGCGCTCGGTCTCCTGGACGCTCGCTTCTTGGGTGTACGCGGTCACGGTGGCTCCTTCTTCTGCGGGTCGCTCCCAGCGCAAGTAGACCCGTCGGGCCTCGTGGAGGGTCAGTCACCGAAACCATGAAGGAGTCGGCGGGCCGACCTGCCCTTCTCGTAGCTTCGTATGAAGGGCAGGTGACCGGTAACCCCGCCGAATTCCAGCGGAAACCGGAGGGTCAGTGGCCCTCGGTCCCGAAGGTGCGCAGCAGGTCCGCGGCGACGCTCACGGCGATCGTCGCGGGTTCCTTGCCGCCGATGTCGGCCAGGCCGATCGGGGTCTTGATCCGGTCGATGGCGGCGTCGTCGTGGCCGCCCTCGGTGGAGAGGCGCTTGCGGAACCGCACCCACTTCGCCGACGACCCGATGAGGCCTATGGAGCCCAGGTGGGGCGTGCGCAGGGCGGCGTCGCACAGGGCGGCGTCCTCGGCGTGGTCGTGGGTCATGATCAGGACGTGGGTGCCGGCCGGTAGATCCTCCAGGACCTCCTCGGGCAGCAGCGGCGTGTGATGCGTGTGCACGTGTGCCACCGCGTCCTGAAGGACGTCGAGCCGCTCCTCGGTGAGGGTCTCGGCGCGGGAGTCGATCAGATGGAGGTCGAGGTCCTGGCGGGCCAGGATGCGCGCCAGTTCGAGGCCGACGTGTCCGACGCCGAAGATCGCCACCGCCCGGACCACCGGCAGCGGCTCCAGGAGTACCTGGACGGTGCCGCCGCAGCACTGCACGCCGTGCTGGTTGGTCACCTTGTCGTTGAGCGCGAAATCCATCAGCTCCGGCTCCGGCTCGGCCGCGCCGATCATCTCGCGGGCCCGGTCGATCGCGACGGCCTCGACATTGCCGCCACCGATCGAGCCCCAGGTCTCGCTGCGCCCCACGACCAGCTTGGCGCCGGCGTCGCGCGGGGCGTGGCCGCGCACGGTCGCGACGGTCACCAGCACGCCGGGTTCCCGGCGTGCCCGCAACCGTGCGACCGCGGCGATCCAGGTCATGTCAGGCACCGCTCAGCGCTTGCGCGTCGTCGGTACGGACCTCGCCGTTCGACGACTGCCCGTTCGGGGACTGCCCGTTCGGGGACTGTCCGTTCGCGGAGTGGGTGTCCACCGCGTTCCCGCTCACGGCATGGTCAATCCGGGAGGAGCCGCCCTCGCGGGCCTCCTCGATCGCCCAGTACACCGCCTCCGGCGTCGCGGGCGAGGCCAGATCGACGCTGACCCCGGCCGGCCCGAACGCGGCGGCGGCCTGCCGCAGCGCCTCGCGCACCGAGAACGCCAGCATCAGCGGGGGCTCGCCGACCGCCTTGGAGCCGTAGACGGCGCCTTCCTCGGTGGCGTTCTCCAGCAGCCTGACGTGGAACTCCTCGGGCATCTCCGAGAAGCTCGGCAGCTTGTAGGTGCTGGCGGCCTGGGTCAGCAGCCGGCCCCGGTTCGGGCCGTCGCCGGTGTCCCAGCGCAGGTCCTCCAGGGTGAGCCAGCCCGCGCCCTGCACGAAGCCGCCCTCGACCTGACCGATGTCGATCAGCGGGGAGAGGCTCTCGCCGACGTCGTGCACGATGTCCACGCGCCGGATCCGGTACGCCCCGGTGAAGCCGTCGACCTCGACCTCGGTGGCGGCGGCGCCGTACGCGAAGTACTTGAAGGGCGTGCCGCGGAACGACTTCACGTCCCAGTGCAGCCCCTCGGTCCGGTAGAAGCCGGCCGCCGACAGCTGCACCCGCTGGAAGTACGCGGTGTGCACCAGCTCGTCCCAGCCCAGCTCCTGGTCGCTGCCCAGGGCGCGAGCGACGCCCTCGACGATACGTACGTCGGAGGCGTTCACCCCGAGCCGGGTGGCGGCGACCTGGAGGAGCCTCTCGCGCAGCTGCTCGCAGGCGTTCTTGATGGCGCCGCCGTTGAGGTCCGCGCCGGAACTGGCCGCGGTGGCCGAGGTGTTGGGCACCTTGTCGGTCCGCGTCGGGGCGAGCCGCACCTTGTGCAGCGGGATGCCCAGCGTGGTCGCGGCCACCTGCATCATCTTGGTGTGCAGGCCCTGGCCCATCTCGGTGCCGCCGTGGGTGATCAGGACGGAGCCGTCCTTGTAGATCAGCACCAGCGCGCCGCCCTGGTTGAAGGCGGTGAGGTTGAAGGAGATGCCGAACTTGATGCCGGTGATCGCGAGCGCCCGCTTGGTGTGCGGGTGCGCGGCGTTGAAGGCCGCGATCTCGCGCCCCCGGTCGGCGAGGCCGGCGTCGTCCTTCACCTGCTGCCAGACGGTGGCGATCCGCTCGGCCTGGGTGACCAGCTGCCCGTACGGCGTGGTCTGGCCCTGGCCGGGACGGTAGAAGTTGCGCTCGCGCAGCTCCATCGGGTCGAGGCCGAGCTTGGGCGCCACGCGGCCCAGGATGTCCTCGATCACCAGCATGCCCTGGGGGCCGCCGAAGCCGCGGAAGGCGGTGTTGGAGACGGTGTTGGTCCTGGCGATGCGGCCGGCGACGCGCGCGTTGGGGATCCAGTACGTGTTGTCGATGTGGCACAGCGCGCGGGCGAGGACCGGCTCGGACAGGTCCAGGCTCCAGCCGCCGTCGGCGGTCAGCCGGGCGTCCAGGGCCTGGATGCGGCCCTCCGCGTCGAAGCCGATCTTCCAGGTGGCGTGGAAGCCGTGCCGCTTGCCGGACATGGTCAGGTCCTGGGTCCGGTTGAACCGGAACCGGACCGGGCGGCCGGTGAGCTTGGCGCCGAGCGCGGCGATGGCGGCGAAGCCGTGCGGCTGCATCTCCTTGCCGCCGAAGCCGCCGCCCATCCGCAGGCACTGCACGGTCACCTCGTGCGCGGGCACGCCCAGCACATGGGAGACGATCTCCTGGGTCTCCGAGGGGTGCTGGGTGCTGCTCTGGATGAACAGCTGGCCGTTCTCGTCGACCTGGGCGAGGGCCGCGTGGGTCTCCAGGTAGAAGTGCTCCTGGCCGGAGAACTGGAACTCGCCGGTGAAGACGTGCGTGGAGTCCGCGAAGCCCGCGTCGATGTCGCCGTGCGTCATGAGCGGGCGGGCGCCGTGGAAGCTGTCGGCCGCGATGGCGTCCTGGAGCGTGATCACGGAGGGCAGCTCTTCGAGGTCGACCTCGACGGCCGCGGCCCCGATCCGGGCCGCTTCCAGGGTCTCGCCGAGCACCCAGGCGACGGCGTGGCCGTGGAACATGACCTCGTCGGGGAAGAGCGGCTCGTCGTGCTTCATACCGGCGTCGTTGACCCCGGGCACGTCGGCGCCGGTCAGCACGCGGACCACGCCGGGCACGGCGAGCGCGGGCCCGGTGCGGATCGCGGTGATCCGGGCGTGCGCCTTCATGACCTGCACCGGGTGGACGTGCAGGACGTCCTTGGTGCGCTGGACGAGGTCGTCGGTGTAGAGCGCGGTGCCGGTGACGTGCTGGAAGGCACTCTCGTGGGGCAGGGAGACGCCGACGACCGGCTTCTCGGGGCGCTCGGAAAGGTGACTCATGACGACACCGCCTCGGTGTTCTGTGCGTGCAGCTTCTTGAGGCTCTGGCCGAGCATCGCGGAACGGTAGAGGGAGCTGGCGCGGTGGTCGTCCATCGGCGTTCCCTCGCCCCGCAGCACCCGGGCCGCGGTATCCACAGTCTCCGCCGACCAGGGCCTGCCTTCCAGGGCCGCCTCGGTGGCGAGCGCGCGGATCGGGGTGGCGGCGACACCGCCCAGGCCGATCCGGGCCTTGCGGACGATGCCGTCCTCGATGTCGAGCGCGAAGGCGACGGCGACGCTGGAGATGTCGTCGAAGCGCCGCTTGGCGATCTTGTGGAAGGCGGCGACCGGCGCCGGCGGCAGCGGGACGCGGACGGCGCGGATCAGCTCGTCGGGCCGGCGCACGCTCTGCCGGTAGCCGGTGAAGTACTCCGCGAGCGGGACCACGCGCTCGCCGTCGGCGTCGGCGAGCACCAGCGACGCCTCCAGCGCGAGCAGCACCGGCGGGCTGTCACCGATCGGGGAGCCGGTGCCGAGGTTGCCGCCGAGGGTCGCGCCGTTGCGGATGAGCCGGGAGGCGAACTGCGGGAACAGCTCAGCGAGCAGCGGCACTTGACCGTCGAGACGGCGCTCGATCTCGGTGAGCGTCAGGGCCGCGCCGATCTCGATGTGGTCGGACTCGACGCGCAGTTCCCGCAGTTCGGGCAGCCGGTCGACGGCGACGACACAACCGTCGCGGCGGGAGCGGATGTTGACCTCGACGCCGTAGTCGGTGGAACCGGCGACCACGACCGCGTCGGGCCGCTCTCGCAGCAGCCGCAGCGTCTCGGCGAGGGTCTCCTTGCGCAGGAAGGTGCTGTCGTCCTGGGTGTACTCGGTGGCGACCGGGGCGGGCGGGGCCTGCTCGCGGCGCCGGGCGAGGGGGTCCTCGTCCGTGGGCTGACCGACGGCGAAGGCGGCGTCGCGGATCGGACGGTAGCCGGTGCAGCGGCACAGGTTTCCGGAGAGGGCGTGCAGGTCGAACCCGTTGGGACCGTGCTCGTGGTCGCCACCGTCTGCCGATTCAGGCTCTGTGTGCGCGCAGCGGTCGGGCCGGTAGTACTCGGAGGCCATGCTGCAGATGAAGCCGGGCGTGCAGTAGCCGCACTGGGAGCCGCCGCGGGCCGCCATCTCCTCCTGCACCGGGTGCAGGGTGGGCGGGGTGCCGTCCGCGCCGACGGTGGCGAGGCCCTCGGAGGTGATGACCTCCTGGCCGTCCAGCGCCGCGGCCGGGACCAGACAGGCGTTGACCGCGACCCAGTCGGTCGGCTTGTTCACCCCGGGACGGGCCACCAGCACCGAACAGGCTCCGCACTCACCCTCGGCGCAGCCCTCCTTGGTGCCGGTCAGACCACGCTCGCGCAGGAAATCCAGCACGGTGGTGTGGGGGGCAGCCGGTGAAATAGGGGTTTCTTTCCCGTTGACCGTGATCCGCGCCTCTGTCATGACAGGCCTTCGTTCTGGTGCGTGATCCGTCGATTCATCATATTCGCCAATTTCTCAGGCAGCTTTCTGTGTTCATGCGCGCCACCTGCGAGGAGCGGGCGCCAAAAGGCACGCGACAACGACGTGCCGGAAAAAGATGACGGGAAACCCGGAATGTGCCCCGCGCGGGCACATCAGAACGGCCTGCTCAGCAGCCGTGCGCGATCCGGCCCGGAACCCAGACGGTGCAGTGGGCGAGGCGACCGAGATCAGAGCTGGTGTTCATCTGCCGGTCGCCTCCTTTCGGGCGTTATGGGTCGACGTTTACCGCAAATTAGTGGCCGCGACCAGCGAGGTCAAGGGGGCGACTCCGTGGTCGTACCTTCCTCCGGCACCGCACCGGCCGTGTTGTCGAAAGACATGAGCTCGCGGGCAGCGACCCGGTGCCTCAGTGATCAGGTGCCTCAATGATCCAGAAGGAAGTCCGCCACGGCCTTCCGCCCCTGGTCACTCACCGCCCGGGTCTGTACGGAGTGGGCGGCGCCGCGGACCACGACGACCTGGGCCCTCGGCGTGAGCCTCTTCTGGTCGTACAGCCACTCCAGCGGTGTCGACAGATCACGGTCGCCGCCCAGCAGCAGCACCGGCACGCCCGGGAGGCGGCGGTCCGCCGGGGGCAGGGGCGGGGCGGGTGTGCGGGGCCAGTACAGACAGGACCGCATCGAGCCGAGGCCCGTCGCCGTCCTCGGGTCGAAGGGGCCGTGGTCCGACGGGGTCAGCTCAGCCGCCGCCTTGGCCAGGGCTTCCTCACGGCCTTCCTCCGGTGCGTCCGACCTGCCCCACGGGTAACGGCCGTCCAGGCAGAGGGTCGCGGCATGCAGCCCCTGGCTCAGCTCCTCGGCCGTCGCCGCGCTGCCCTGCCGCACCCCCTCGATCAGACCCTTCAACGGGCCGTCGTCGCCGTTCGCCGCCTTGTGCAGGGCGTCGATCGCCGCCGTGTAGTCCGGGTCGACGAATTCGTACGTCGTCAGGGCGTCGAGGACGTCCACGCCGTTGTCGTACGTCTCCACCACCTCGGCCAGGTCCGCCGCCGGGTCCGTCGGGCAGCCGGTCGCCTCGCAGGCCGCGGTCAGGACGGCCGGCGCCGCGCGCATCGCGGCGAGGTCCATGGGGTCGTAGCCGGTCTGCGGGACGACCGAGTCGAGGACCAGGCGGGAGACGCGGCCGGGGTGGGCGAGGGCGTAGCGCTCCGCGGTGTACGTGCCGTACGAGACGCCGTCCAGCGTCAGTGTGCGTACGCCGAGGGCGCGGCGGAGGAGTTCGAGGTCGGCGACGGTGTCGTTCGTGCCGTAGAAGCGGCGGTCGGTGCCCAGTGACGCGCCGCAGGACCGCACCGCCTCGGCCGTCGGCGGGGTCAGGTCCGAGGAGCCCATCTGTTCCTGCAGCCGCGGGCAGTTCAGGGCGCCGTCGCCGGTGCCGCGCTGGTCGAACATCACCAGGCGGTAGTCCTTCAGCACCGGCTTCAACCGCTCGGCCACGCGTTTCACATACGGCACGCCCGGCTGGCCCGGGCCGCCCGTCAGGAACACCAGGACGCCCTTGGGGGCCTTGGTGTTGTCGGCCGTGGCCACCTTCAGGGGCAGCCGGCCGGAGGTGGCGCCGCGGTGGTCCAGCGGGACGGACAGGGTGGCGCATGTGTACCCGTCGAGGCCGGGGCAGGCCGCGGCGCCGGAGAGTCCCCCGCTCTCCCCGGGCGACGCCGCGGCCTGCCGGTCCTGGGCGTTCGACGTACAGGTGCCTGACAGCAGCAGGGCAGCGGCTGCGGCCAGGGTGATCGCGGTCGTCCGTCGTCTTCCCACGTGCTCAGGGTGCGCCGATCGGGGGTGTGGGTGCGAGGTTCCGTGCCAGGATTCGAGGAGGTTCGAAGGGTTCCCAGAGTGGGGGTTGCTGTGCGGTGGGTGCCGCTGACCCGCGTCGGCGGGTGCCGCCTGCGCCCACCCGTGCCGCCCTGGGTGGCACGAATGCCCGCAGGCCAGGCAGGCCTGGGAGGCACCGCCTGCCTGGGTGGGCGTCGACCTGGCGGCACGCCTGCCCGCAGGCTGGGTGGGCGCGTGGGTCTGAAGGGAGTGCTTCTTGATCGAGCTCACCGTGGATGCCGATGGGCTGGCCCGTTCGCGGTTTGCCGTGTCGCCGTTGCATGAGGTCGTGGCGACCTTGTTGCCCTTCGGATTACGGCCCGCCCCGAATGCCGACCCGTGGGTGGCGCGGGCCCGGCGGGTGCTGCGGCGGGCGCGGTTGCCGTTGCTGTCGGAGCTGGCGCTGGACGGCGGCGGGTATGTGCCGGACTTCCTCAGCCCGCATCCCGACGGGCCCTCGCCCGGTGTCGAGCAGGAGCTGGAGCGGGTGCGGGCCACCCCGCCCGAGCGGGTCGTCGAGGAACTGGAGGCCCTGCGGGACGGGCGGCCCCGGAACGGGCTGGCGGGGGCCGAGTTGTCCGGGGAGGTGCGGCGGGCCATGGCCCGGGGCGGGGCCTCGGTCGCCCGGCAGGCCGCGGACGAGCTGCGGCGGTACTGGGAGCTCGCCTTCGCCCCGCACTGGGAGGCCGCGCGGGCCGTGCTCGACGCCGAGGTCGACCGGTGTGCCGGGGTACTGGCCCGGCGCGGGGCGGCCGGGATGTTCGACTCGCTGCATCCGGAGATCCGTTGGGCGGACGGGACGCTGCGCGTCGAGAGCCGGTTCACGGTCTGTGTGAGCGTGCCGCTGGTCGTCGTGATGCCGTCGCTCGTGGTGCCCCGGCCGGCGGTGGCCGTCGATCCCGTCCCGCCCTGGCAGCGGCCGCCGATGCTGGCCTACCCGGTGCGGGACCGGCCCACCGTGCCCGTACCGCCCTCCGCCGAGCTGGCCGGGCTGCTCGGCTCCACCCGTGCGGGGCTGCTGGCGGCGCTGTCCCTGCCGGCGTCCACCGCGCAGCTGGCGGCCCGTCATTTCCTCAGCCCCGCCACGGTGTCGTACCACCTGGGTGTGCTGCACCGGGCGGGGCTGGTCGTCCGCGCCCGGTCGGGGCGGGCGGTGCTGTACCGGCGGACGCCGGAGGGGGCGCGGTTGGCGGGACGCCGGTAGGGGACCTTCGAGGACCCGAGGTCCTTCAGGAAGGCCTCACTTGCCCTCCGCCAGCGTGTGCGCCACCAGCGCGTTGGCGTGCCCGTGGCCAAGACCGTGCTCCGTCTTGAGCCAGGTGACGAGCTGCATGTGCTTGGTCAGCGGGGAGCTGCGGATGAGGTCCACCCACTCGGCGATCGGGCGGCCGTACTTCTTCTCGATGGAGGGGAAGTAGCTGGCGGGGCCCTTCACGGGTTCGGTCATGGCGGTCGCGTCCTCTCAGGTCAAGGTGTCGCGGGTATGACCGGAGAGGACGGCGGAACTCATCGCGGATCCCGCGGCTTCCTCACCACCGCCACCTCGCCCGCCGCGACGGTGACCGCGCCCGGCACCGGCTTCCCGCTGAGCAGTTCGATGGCCTGCCCGGACACGGAGATCTCCGCGCTCGTCCCGGTGTGGTTGATCAGGAAGAGATAGTCCGCCTCCGCGCCCCGCCGCAGCACCGCCTCGACACCCTCCGGGGCATCGAGGACCGGCATCACGCCCGCCTCCGTGCACATCCGGTCGAGCAGCGCGGCGAGCGTCGCCGGGTCCGGTCGCGTGGCCAGGTACCAAGTGGTGCCCGCACCATAGGAGTTGCGGGTCACCGCGGGTACGCCCGCCAACGGGCCCTGCATATACGCCGACACGGCCTCCGCACCCTCCAGCCGCACCCGCTCCGACCACAGGGAGGCCACTCCACCGGCGCTCAGCTCCAGCGACTCCCCCGGCAGCAGCGGGAACAGCTCGTCCGTGCGCACGCCCAGCGCCGCACGGAACGCCCCGGGGTAACCACCCAGCCTCACATGGCAGTTGGAGTCGACGGCCCCGCTGTGGAACCCGACCGCCAGCGTGCCGCCCCGCTCCGCGAAGCCGGTCAGGTTCGCCGCGCCCTCGTCGTCGACCAGGTAGAGCGAGGGCGCCAGCACCAGACGGTACGACGACAGGTCCGCCTCCGGACGGACGAAGTCCACCGCGATGCCCGACCGCCACAGCGGCTCGTACCAGGCGCGCACCAGCTCCTGGAACCGGACGTCCTCGCTCGGCTGCGAGGGCAGTTCCAGGGCCCAGCGCGCGTTCCAGTCCCAGACGACGGCCACCTGCGCCGGGACCGTGGACCCCCGTACCTCCGCCAACGCCCGCAGATCCGCGCCCAGTCGGACGACATCTCGCCAGATCTGGCTGTCGGTCCCGGCGTGCGGCAGCATCGCCGAGTGCCACTGCTCGGCACCCGCCTTCGCCGCCCGCCACTGGAAGTAGGCGATGCCGTCGGCGCCGCGGGCCACATGGGCGAGGGCGTTCCGGCGCAGCTCACCGGGCCCCTTCGCCCGGTTGACCGGCTGCCAGTTCACCGCGCCCGTCGAGTGCTCCATGAGCAGCCAGGGGCCGCCGGCCAGCGAGCGCACCAGGTCACCGCTGAGCGCGAGGTCGATGTGCGACTCGGGGTCCGTGGATCGGAGGTAGTGGTCGTTGGAGACGACGTCCAGCTTCGGGGCCCAGCGCCAGTAGTCCAGCGCGTCGAAGTTGTGCATCACCATGAAGTTGGTGGTCGCGGGGATCTCCGGCGCCGCCTCCCGCAGCACCTCCCGCTCCGCCTCGCACAGGGCCAGCAGCGCGTCGCTGCAGAAGCGCCGCCAGTCCAGCTGGTGGGTGGGGTTGGGGACGGCACCCGTGGCACGCGGCGGGATGATCTCGTCCCAGTCGTAGTACCACTGGCTCCAGAAGCGGGTGCCCCAGGCGTCGTTGAGTTCCGCCAGGCCGCTGTACTTCTCTCGCAGCCAGACCCGGAAAGCCGCCGCGCTCTCCTCGCAGAAGCACTCCGCGTTGTGACAGCCGTACTCGTTGTGGACGTGCCACATCACGACCGCCGGATGCCCGGCGTACCGCTCCCCCAGCGCCCGCGCCATCCGCAGCGCCGCCTCCCGGTAGGCCGGGCTCGACGGGCAGAACGTCTGACGGCTGCCGTACGACAGTCCCCTGCCGTCCTTGTCCACGGGGAGCGCCTCGGGATGCTTCACGAAGAACCAGGCCGGCGGGGCCGCCGTCGGGGTGGCCAGGTCGGCGGCGATGCCGTGGGCGTGGAGCAGGTCGAGGACGCGGTCCAGCAGGGAGAAGTCGTACTCGCCCTCCCTCGGCTCCAGCAGCGCCCAGGAGAAGATGCCGACGCTGACCATGTTCACCCCGGCCTCGGCCATGAGGCGCATGTCCTCGGCCCAGACCTCCTCGGGCCACTGCTCGGGGTTGTAGTCGCCGCCGTAGGCGATACCGGGGACGTTCGGCTTCATGCCCGGACTCCGCCCAGGAGACGGCGGGTGGTGTCCACGCCCCACTGGTCCAGGGACAGCAGCCGGTCGCTGGACGCCATGAGGCCGCCGGTCGCCTCGACATGCGCGGCCCAGCGTTCCCGCGTCTCCACGGACGGGCGGGCCATCAGACAGTCGGGGTCGTTGACCCAGAACCGGCCGTGCTGCCACTGGCGTCCGACGCCCGTGAACTCGGCCGGGTCCTGGCCGGGCTGGCTGTAGTCGTCGGCCTCGGGGCGGCGGTGCGGGGCCGTGTCGGGGCTGACCCGCATGGCGTCGAAGAGACCGATGGAGGCGAGGATCGGGGCGCCGCAGCCGAGCAGGTAGGCGTCGGCGCCGATCGCCTCGCGGATCAGCTCGACGCCCTGGCGGTACGCGGTGAGCGGGTCGGCGCCGGAGTGCCGTACGCCTTCCAGGGCGCCCGCGTAGAGGAAGTCGACCTTGAAGTAGTCGTAGCCCTCGGAGCGGAGCGTACGGAAGACCTCGGTCAGGTAGGCGGCCGCCTCGGGGTGGGTGGTGTCCAGGACGCACAGGTCGTGGCCCCAGTTGCGGCCGGCGTGCAGGAAGCCGCCGCCCTGCCCGCTCGGGGCCTTGACCAGCCAGTCGGGGTGTTCGGCGGCCAGGTCGCTCGCCGGGTCGACGAGGAAGGGGGCGGTCCAGATGCCGGCCCGGCGGCCGCGTGCCCGGATGGCGTCCGCGATGCCCCGGCGGGAGCGGAAGCGGCCGGAGAGGGTGAGCCAGTCGCCGAGGGCCTTCTGGTAGCCGTCGTCGATCTGGACGACGTCGATGGGCAGGTCGAGGGTGTCCATCGCGCGGAGGTTCTCGTGGATGTCGTCCTCGGTGACCTGGGTGAAGTACTCGTACCAGGAGCACCAGACGGTGGGCGCCGGGCGCGGGGGCGCGACCTCCAGGGAGGCGGCCCAACTGCCCAGCAGTTCCTGGATGTCCGTGCCGGTCCACTCCTTCACCGGGCCGTCCGCGCTGATCTCCGCCAGGTCGCCGGAGACGGCCAGACGGATCGACGGGACCTCCCGGGCCGGGTTCACGGCGGCCCAGAGCCGGACCGCCGACCCGTCCCCCGGGTCGAGCGCCAGCAGGCCCTCGCCCTGGAAGGTCCCCGCGGGCACGGTGACGCCGGGCCGGTAGCAGACCGTCGCCCAGTTGTCGTTGGTCGGGCGGTACGGCTTGTCACCGAGGGCGTAGGCGCCGCTGGGGCTCCAGGACTGCCAGCCCTCCTCGTGGACACGGGCGTTCGCCGCGTCCACGGGCACGGAGGCGACCGGGGTGAAGGAGTGGGACACGGTGGTTCTCTTTCAAGTGAAGGGCGGTCAGCCCTTGTTGGCGCCGAGGGTCAGACCGCTCACGAACTGCCGCTGCAGCACGAAGTAGACGATCAGGGTCGGGATCGCGGTCAGCAGGGCACCGGCCGCCACCAGGTTCGGGTCCGTGAAGTACGTACCGGAGAGGTTGTTCAGCGCCGAGGTGATCGGCATGTTCTCGCCGGTGGAGATCAGGACCAGTGCCCAGAAGAAGTCGTTGTAGATCCAGATGGACAGCAGGGTCCCGAGCGCGGCCATCGCGGGCTTGCACAGCGGGAGCGTGATCTGCCAGTACTGCCGCCACACGGACGCGCCGTCGACCAGTGCGGCCTCGGTCAGTTCGTGCGGGAGCGAGCGCATGTAGTTGCTCAGCACGAACGCGCAGAAGCCGGACTGGAACGCCACGTGGATCAGGACCAGGCCCAGCGCGGAGTCGTACAGCTTGCCGCTCATCGTGATGCCCGGCAGGTCGATCAGGAGGTACAGCCGGTACAGCGGGGTGATGATGACCTGCTGCGGGAGCAGGTTGCCGGCCGTGAAGAGCAGCAGCAGGGCGAGGTTGAGGCGGAAGTCGAAGCGGCTGACGTAGAAGGCCACCATCGAGGAGAGGAACAGGGTCAGCAGGACCGCCGGCACGGCGATGATCACCGTGTTGACGAAGTAGTGCGTCATGTCCGACTGCGTGAAGGCGTTGGTGAAGTTGTCCAGGCTCAGGGAGTCCGGCCAGGACACGTACCCCTTCTCGCTGGTCTCCGAGTACGGGCGCAGGGCCGCGTAGATCGCCCAGAGCAGCGGGGCGAGCCAGGCCAGGGCCATGGTGACCAGGACGACGTGCAGCAGGATCCGGGCGGGGCGCACCGGTGTCCTCGGCTTCTTCAGAGCAAGGGTGCTCATGCGCGCCGCTCCTTCCGGAAGGTCGCCACCAGGTACGGGATGATCACGACGAGCGAGATCAGCAGGAGCACGACGGCGATCGCCGAGCCGTAACCGATGCGGCTCGACTCACCGATGATGTTGTTGGTGACCAGGATCGACAGCAGCTCGGTGCCCTCGGCGCCCTTGTTGAAGACGAAGACCAGATCGAAGGCGCGCAGGGCCTCGATGATCGTGACGACCAGGACGACGGTGTTGGTGGGCCGCAGGGTCGGGAAGATGACGTTCTTGAACGTCTGCCACTCGTTCGCCCCGTCGAGCGCGGAGGCCTCCCGCAGGGACGGGTCGACGCCCTTCAGACCGGCCAGGTACAGGATCATCATGTAGCCGGTGTGCCGCCAGGAGGCCGCGATGAGGATCGCCCAGAGGTTGAGGTCCGGGTCGCCGATCCAGTCGATGTAGTGGCCGGGCTCGTTGGCGCCGATGAGGCTGTTGATCAGGCCGGTGTCCGGGTTGTAGACGAGCTGCCAGACGAATCCGATGACCGCCATCGACAGCACGACCGGCAGGAAGAAGGCCGTCTGGTAGACGCGGCTGAACCGGATCTTCTTGTCCAGCTGCACGGCCAGGAACAGCCCGAGCGGGGTCGGGATGCAGATCAGCACCACGAACCAGATGACGTTGTGCTCGACGGCGGGCCAGAACTGCGGGTTGTTGGTGAACAGTTCCTTGAAGTTCTCGAGCCCGACCCACTGGATGGAGTCGAAGCCGATGCCGTTCCAGGAGGTGAAGGCGAGGAGGATCGACGCGAGCGCGGTGACCCAGACGAGGGCCACGTGCAGGATCGTCGGCAGGCCGGCCATAAAGCCGAGCGTGAGCCGGTCACGGCGGGTCAGCAGGCGCTTGTGGCCCTGCGGGACCCGGTTCACCGGGGCAGCGCCCGAAGGCGGCTCGGGGGCCGCCTCCGGGGACTTCGTGGGGGTGATGGTCATCGACAGCCCGCCTCAGGAAGACGCGAAGATCGTCTTCTTCTGGCGCTCGATGGACGAGAGCAGACTGTCCACGCCCTTCGGGTCCCGGACGAACTTCTGCAGCGCGGGCTGCATGACCGTCGAGGTGAAGTCGGGACGGCTGTCGCGGTCCATGAACTGGGTCAGGGACTTGGCGCCCGAGATCATCTCGTACGCCTTCTTCTGGATCGGGGTGTACGCGGAGGTGTCGGCGCCGGTGGCGGCGTGCACGACGCTCGGGTCGGCCTTGAGGTAGATGTCCTCGGCGGCCGTGGTGCCCAGGTACTCCAGGAGCTTGGTGGCGCCGGCCTTGTTCTTCGGGCTCTTGCTCAGCATGAAGCCGTCGGTCGGGGCCTCGACGGTGTCCTGGCCGTACGCCGGGTCGATCTCCGGGAAGGCGAAGAAGTCGAGGTCGTCCAGGGCGGCCTTGTCGGTGAACTGCTGGGCCACGAAGGTGCCCAGGACGTACATGCCGGCCTTCTTGGAGGCGAGGGTCTGGGCCGCGTCCTGCCAGGTGCGGCCCACCGCGCCCTCCTGGTGGTAGGGGAGGATCTCGGCCCACAGGTCGAAGACCTTGCGCACCTTGGCGTCGGTCCAGGCGGCCTTGCCGGCCATCAGGTCGACGTGGAAGTCGTAGCCGTTCTGGCGGAAGTTGATCTGGTCGAAGGTGCCGAGGGCGGGCCAGGCGTCCTTGTCGCCGAAGGCGATCGGGACGAGCTTGTCCTTCTCCATCTGCTTGCACAGGGCGACGAAGGCGTCCCAGGTGGTGGGGACTTCGTAGCCGTACTGCTGGAAGACGCTCTTCCGGTAGAAGACCGCCCAGGGGTAGGAGTACAGCGGCACGAAGTAGTACTTGCCGTCCTCGCCCTTGCTGAGCTTGTGCATCGCCTCGGGGAAGTTGCCGCCGATCGTCTTCCACACGTCGTCGATCGGGGTGGCGAGGCCCTTCGCCGCGAAGAACTGCATGCGGTAGCCCGCGAACCAGGTGAACACGTCGTCCGGCGTGCCCTGGAGGTAGGCGTTGATCTGCTCCTGGAAGGTGTTGGAGTCCTTGGTGTTCACGTCGACCGTGAGCCCGGATTCCTTCTTGAAGGCCGCGTAGATGTCCGCGAAGGCCTTCTTCGGCACCGGGTCGGACGCCTTCGACCCGAGGGTGACGGTCTTCGGGTCGGACGCGGTTCCGCTGCCACCGCAGGCGCTCAGCAAGGGGACACCGGCGCCGAGCAGGGCGGCGCCGCCTATTCCGCGCAGGACGGACCGGCGGCTCGCGGAGGGGAGGGCGAAGTCGGGCATGAACGGCTCCTGAAGACAGGGTTCGGCCAGGCAGGGTGGAGAAACGTCGAAGTCCGTCGAAACCGATCAGAAATCAACTTGACCAAACACGGTGGCGTAATGACAGCCGCATGTCCTGTCATACGTCAAGAGGGGCCGGTCACTTTTGTTGAAATGTGACCGACACATCCAAGATCGAGTCGCTCTAACCGATCACGACGGACTTGGTCTCGCTGACCTGATCGATCTCGGAGACCCTGACGGTCACCTTCATCTCCCACGTCCCGGCGATGGGCAGATCGAGGTCGCCGGTGCCCCAGTAGCCGCCCTTGTCGGTCAGCCCGGCGTCCAGCGGGCCGATGTCCTGCGCCGGGAGCGTGAAGGAGAGCCGCAGCTCGGGGACGATGGCGAAACCGCCGTCCGCCCCGAGCACCACCGCCTCGACGGAGTTCCGGCCGACCCGCCCGGGGTCGAGGGTGATCTGCACCTTGCCCCGGGCACCGCCGACCTCGAAGGGCACGTAGGAGACGGACGCGGCGGGCAGCCCGGCGGTCGCGGGGCTCTGCGCCGCCTCCGCCTCGGCCCGCCCCGGCACGGTCCCGGTGAGCACGGTCGTGACGACCAGCACCACGACCCCGACGGTGACTTCGGCGAGCACGGAACGACGCAGGCCACGACGGTCCGGCACGGGGGCCGGCTCGTCGCCGGGCTCCCGGTCCGGCCCCCGGTCCGCCCCCTCGTCCGGCTCCTTGTGCGGCGGTGCGGGCAACGCCGGCCCGCCCACCGCCTCCGGCACCCGCTCCTCCTCCCGTACGCCGGTCCGCGCCCCCTCCGTCGCCATCCGCACCGTCCACAGCCGCGAGAACCCGGCCGCCGTCAGCAGCACGACCACCGCGATCAGCTTGGCAACCAGCAGCCGGCCGTACGACGTGTCCGTCAGCGCCGACCAGGAGCCGAGGCCGCGCCAGGACTGGTAGACGCCGGTGACGACCAGCACGACCACGGAGACGAAGGCCAGCCGGGAGAACCGGGTGACCGTCTCCGGCTCGACGACCGCCGCCCGGTACAGCGTGACCACCAGGGCCGCGAGGCCGCCCAGCCACGCCGCCATCGCGAGGACGTGCAGCACCGAGGAGGCCATCGCCACGGGCACCTGGATCCCGGCGGAGGCGTGCTCACCGGCGGCCCAGGTGAGGGCGAGCCCGAGGGCGAGGACGGTACCGACGGCACGGGAGCCGACGGGGAGGGCGGTGCCGGGGAGGGCGGTGCCTGACGTGGACGTACGGGAGCCGACGGCGAGCGCACCGCCCCCGCCTCCGAACCCGGAATCCGCCGCGTCAGCGGCACCCCCGGCCCCGGAGCCCACCGCGCCCCGGACCTTCCCCAGCCGCAGCAGGAACACCGCCGTCAGCCCCAGCAGCGCCAGCCGGGCCAGCAGGACCACGCCCGGGCGGCTCGTCACCGTCCGCTCGAAGGCCGCCGCGTCGAAGGCCGTCGTGGGGCCCGTGCCGGCCTCGTAGGGGGCCCTGAGGACGAAGAGGGCGACCGTGGCGCCCAGGAGTGTCCACCAGCCCGCCCGGAGCAGCCGGGGCAGGATGTCCGGGTCCGCCGGGCGGCAGTACGCGAGGAACACCGCCGTGCCGATGAGCAGGGCCGCCGCGAGGTAGGCGAGGTAGCGGGCGATGTTGTAGAGGCTGGTGGTCGCCGGGTTCTCCACGGGTCCCGGGTCCACGGCCGCGGTCGTCGCCGAGGGCTCGCCGATCGAGAAGGTGAAGGCGCCCGAGACCGGGTGGCTGTCCGCCGAGACGACCCGCCAGGCCACGGTGAAGGTGCCCTCGCCGAGCCCCGACGCGGGGAGGGAGACGCGGGCCGTGTCCGAGCGGCCGGGGACGTGCTCGGCTTCTCCCGTGCGCACCCGTTCGTTCTTCGGGCTCAGCACGCGGAAGGAGTCGTCGAGCAGGCCGACGGACTCGGTGAAGGTCAGGGTGATGTGGCCGGGAGCGGACTTGAGGACGGTTCCGTCCTCGGGGTCGGCGGAGCGGAGGGCGGCATGGGCCTGTGCCGGTCCCGCGCCGCCGAAGAGGAGCAGGACCAGCATGGTGCCCAGCAGCACCAGCCCTTGAACTCGCCGCCGTCCTCGGCCACCGCCACGCTCCACGTCAGTACTCCGTCTCGCTGCTCGGTACATGTACGTACGCGAGGGCCGGAACACTCACCAGGCCGGCTGCGCCGACACCCCGCCGTCCACGACCAGGTCCTGCCCGGTGACCCAGGAGGCGAGCGGCGAGGCGAGGAACGCGCAGGCGTCCCCGATGTCCTCGGGGCGGCCGAGCCGGCCCAGGGGCGCCTTGCGCAGCCACCGCCCCACGCCCTCGGGCCAGTCCTCCGCCAGCCCCTCCCGGTCGATGAGGCCGGGCGAGACGCTGTTGACGCGGATGCCGCGGGACCCGTACTCCAGGGCCGCCGACCGCGCGTGCATCACGACGGCGGCCTTGGAGGCGCTGTAGTGGGCGTGCCCGGCGGCGGGAGCGTGCGCCTCGATCGAGGCGATGTGTGTGACGGAACCCCCCTCCATCACCTCGGCCGCGGCCTGCGTACAGGCGAACACGCCGGTCAGGTTGGTGTCGACGACGTCCCGCCACTCGGCGGCCGTCATCCCGGGCAGCTCCCGCACCGGCTGCACCCCCGCGTTGTTGACCAGCGCGGTCAGCCCGCCGCCCCACTCGGCCGCCTCCCGGACCAGCTCCCGGCAGGCGTCCTCGTCCCGCAGATCGGCTTGAAGCACGGCGGCCCGCGCGCCGGACTCCCGGACGCGGGACGCCACTTCCTGCGCCGCCGCCACCGCCGTAAGGCAGTGCACCACGACCGCGGCCGCCCCCTGCTCGGCGAACCGCAGCGCGATCCCCCGCCCGATGCCGCCGCCCGCGCCCGTGACGAGGGCGATCTGTCCTTCGAGGAGTCTCATGGACGGCACAGTCCCGCGATCCGCTCCGCCTCGGCCGGGTAACGCGCCACCAGAGCCTCGAACTCCCCGTGCTCGTACCCCTCGTAGGTGAACCCGGGAGCCATCGTGCACCCGAAGAAGGTCCAGGCACCGCGGGGCCGCGCCCCCATCCAGGTGCCGGCGGGGACGGTCAGCTGGACGTGCTGCCCTGCGACGACGTCCGGGCCCAGGACGGCGGTCGAGGATGTGCCGTCGGGGGCCAGGAGCAGCAGTTCCAGGGGGTCGCCGAGGTAGAAGTGCCAGACCTCGTCGCTGGGCAGCCGGTGCAGGGCGGAGAAGTCGTCCGCGGTGAGGAGGGCGACTATGGCGGAGCCCTCGGGCCGTCCGTCCGCGCGTTCGGGGCCCGCCCAGGTACGGCGGAACAGGCCCCCCTCGCGCGGAATCGGTTCCAGTCCGTAGTGGGCGACGAGGTCTTCTGGAGTCACCCCGGGAAGGCTACCTCCCGGTCCAGGAAGGCGAGTTGAGCGTGCTTCTCGGGCAGGTACACATCCGGGATGTCGATCTCCGGCAGCACGACCTTCTCCCCGGCCGTGAACCCCTGCCGCAGGAATCGCGCGATCGCCTTCTCGTTGCGCACGTCGGGATCGACGACGACGCGCTTGCGGTCGAGGCCGATCAGGACGAACGAGGCGACGGCACGCAGCAGCGCGGAGGACCACCCCACCCGGGCTCCGTCGGCTCCCGCGGGCGCGAGGAGCAGGTGGAGGCCGATGTCCCCGGGCTCGACGGGGTAGCACTCGCTGACCCGGTCGGCCTCCGGCTCATAGGTCTGCAGCAGCCCGGCCGGTTCACCGTCCTTCTCGATCAGATAGGCGTGGTGGGTGTCGAGGGTGTCCATGTGGGCGTAGATCCCGGCCACTTGGTCCTGGGTGAGGCCGTTCATGCCCCAGAACGCGGCGCGTTCCTCGCTGACCCAGCCGTGCAGGACCCCGGCGTCGCCCTTGGCGTCGAGCGGGCGGATCCGGACGGTGCCGTAGCCGTCGACGGTCTCCTCGTGGACGTATGCCGGAATGCGGGGGTCAGACATCGCTCTCCTTGCTGAGCTGTTCGAAGTCGGTGACGACCGGGACGAGGTCGCCCGCGAGCCACAGGGGCAGTTGGTCACGGTGATGGGGCGAGCCGGCCTCTCCGGAGGCACCGAGCGGCACCACCCAGCGGCTGTCCTCACGCCGGGCGAGGTCCCAGACGTACCGGGCGGCGGGTCCGCGTGCGGCCAGGTCGGTCAGGCCCGGCACGGCGGAGGTGCACAGCACGCAGTCGTGGTCGCCGGACAGCCCGGGTCCCGTGAACTCCGGGTCCGGCAGCGCCCGCCACGCGAACAGGCGGTGGGTCTCGCCCCAGGTCACGGGCGGAGCGGTGGACGCGGCGACCTCCTCGACGGCCGCGCGGATCTCGGCGGGGCGGTCGATGCCGTACAACTCCTCGGCGCGCAGCAGGTGTTCGAGGGCGTAGCCGATCCGCGGGGTCAGGGCGAGCCAGGGGAGGAGGACCTCGGGGTACGCGGGCGGGGAGGTCAGTGCGGCGAAGGCGGGGTGGGCGGCGAGCCGGCGGACGACCGCGCCGCGCAGGGTCGAGTAGAGGGCGGCGTCGGTGCTGTCCGCGTCCATACGGCGGTTCCAGCGCAGCAGGACGCCGCGCAGCTTCTCGGCTTCGGGGCTGAGGTCCGCCAGCTTCGCGAGGTGGTCCAGCAGGGGTTTTGCGGAGGCGAGACGGGTGTCCATGTGGAGGGCGGACATGTCGTCCGCGGACCACTTCTCCTTCTCCCCGAGCAGGGTCGCGATGCGGTTCGCGCGGTGCGGCGGGGCGAACTCGACGCCGAGCGGTGCCGCCGGGCCGCGCTGGTTGGCCATGACGGCGACGCCGTCCTCGGTGAGTCCGGCGCGGGGCATGTCGTGCCAGCCCTGCCACTCGTGCCCGGGTTCCCACGCGGGCACGACACGTGTCCGGTTGGCCTGCGCCCGCACCGGCACCTTGCCCGCGACGCGGTGCAGCAGCCCGCCCTCGGTGTCGGCGGCCTGGACGACGTTGACCGGCTCGGCCCAGCCGTCGAAGGCGCGGTCGACGTCCTCGACCCGGCGGGCGCGCAGAAGCGGCAGGAGGGTGCCGAAGCCGAGGTCGCCGGTGACGCGGGGCGGGATGCGCAGGCTGAGCGCGATCGGAGTGCCGTCGTCGAGCCCCTCCGGGCCGCCGGCGATGACGGGCCCGCGCTCGGTCTCGATGACCTCGACCTCGACGGACTCCTCGCCGGCGACCTCGACGGTCTCGGTGTGCCGGGTGGCGCGCGTCCAACTCCCGTCCGGAGCAAGGGCTTCGACACCTGCCCCGGTCCGCCGCAGCCGCTCGCTGTACAGGTCCTGGTAGTCGGCCATGGCGTTGGTGATGGCCCAGGCGACCGTGCCGGTGTGGCCGAAGTGGGCGATGCCGGGGATGCCGGGGACGGCGAGGCCGACGACGTCGAACTCCGGGCAGGAGAGGTGGATCTGCTGGTAGACGCCGGGGTCCTCGATGAAGCGGTGCGGGTCACCGGCGATGACGGCCTGTCCGGTCACGGTCCGCTCGCCGCTCACCAGCCAGCCGTTGCTGCCGGAGGTGCCGGGCCCGTCGACGGCGAAGAGTCCGACGGCGTCCTCGCCGAGGTGCTTCACCGCCTCCGTGCGCCAGAGCTTGGCGGGAAAGCCCGCGAACAGGATGTGGGTGGAGAGCCAGACGCCGAGCGGGGTCCAGGGCTCCCAGCGCCCCGGGGCACCGAGGGGCAGGCTCGCGCCGGCCAGCCCTTCGTTGACCCCGTCGACGTACGCCCGCACCCAGTCCGCGGTCTCCGGGTCCTGTCTCTCCAGGTTCCCGAAGCAGCGTCTCGCGGTGTCGTCGAGGCGGGCCCTGCGGATGAACCGGTCCCAGGGCAGGGCGTCGACGCCGAGGAAGGATGCCGAGGTGCCGCGGGCCCGGTGCCGCTCGACCTCCAGCTGCCAGGCCCGGTCCCGGGCGGTGACCCGGCCCTGGGCACGGGCGAGTTCGCGCACGCTGTCGGCGCGCAGATGCGGAACACCCCAGGCATCCCGGTAGATCTCGGCACTCACCCTGTGTCTCTCCTGTGCTTTAGGTTAGGCTCACCTAAGTAATCGGTGCTGGAATCGTACGCGAGGAGTGAAGAGTCGATGGGGCAGGGGCACGGCTGGGAGGGCGCGGTCCTCAGACTGCTGCGCGCGAAGGACTACGTCTTCACCGTCACCGGCGCCGAGGACGTCACCCCGCTCTACCGGCGCGTCCACCTGACCGACGGCGGCATGCTGGCCGAGACCGGCGTCCACCCGACGATGTGGGTCCGCCTGTGGTTCGACAACGCCGGCAAGCCCCACCAGCGGGCGTACACCCTGGTCGACGCGGACCCGGAGGCCGGCACCTTCAGCCTGGAGTTCGCCCTCCACGAGGGCGTGGCGAGCGACTGGGCCCGGGCGGCGAAGCCCGGCGACATGATCGAGGCGACGGTCCACGGCACCGGCTTCGAACACCCCGACCCGGCCCCCACCCACGTCTTCGCGATCGGCGACCCGGCCTCCCTCCCCGCCATCAACTCCCTCCTGGAAGCCCTCGACTCGTCCCCCGCGACGATCTGGTTCGAGGGCACCCCCGACGGCCTCCCCTTCCGCACCGACCCGGCGCGCCACGACGTACGCGACGGCGACGGCCTCCTCGACCGGGTCAAGGCCGACCTCCCCGACCTCCTCAGGGCCCACCCGGACGCGTACGTCTGGATCGCCACCGACACGAGGACCACCCGCGCGCTCTCCTCGTACGTCCGCAAGGAGCTGGGCGTCCCCAAGGACCGGATGCATGCGCTGGGGTACTGGCGGGCGGCCTGACGTACAACCATTCACGGGGTTCGTGTGTCATGCGGGACGTCTGGTGCGTCAACCCGCATGTCGAGGAGTCCCGTTGCGCAGAGCAGTCACCGCGGCCGCCGTGCTCACCGCGGCCGCGGCCGTCACCCTCACCCCGGTGACGTCGTCCGCCGCCGCCCCCTACAAGGGCGCCAACACGGCCGCCGTCCAGGACGACTTCAACGGTGACGGGTACCGGGACCTGGCGGTCGGGGCGCCGAACGCGGCGAACGGCAGTGTGGAGGAGGCCGGTGCCGTCGTCGTGCTGTACGGGTCGAAGTCGTCCGTGAGCAGCACCCGTCGGGCCGTCCTCACCCAGGCGACCTCCGGAATCCCCGGCGACCCGGAGAAGTGGGACGAGTTCGGCCGGACCGTGACCAGCGCCGACCTGGACCGGGACGGCTACGCCGACCTGATCGTCGGCACCCCGCACGAAGACGTCGGCGGCGCCGACTCCCGGGGTGCCGTGACCGTCGTCTGGGGTGGGCCGAACGGGTTGAAGGGCGGCGCGAGCATCGCCCCGCCGGCCGGGTTCGGTGAGGGCATGACGTACTGCCGCTTCGGCATGTCCGTGGCCGCCGGTGACATGAACGGCGACGGCGCCCCCGAACTCGGCATCGGCTCCGCCTGCAACACGGCTTCCTACACCGGGCCCTTCACGCGCACGGGCAAGCCCGCCGCGAAGTACCTGGAGTGGCGGGAGAACGCCCGGGGCGTGGTGATGGGCGATGTCAACGGCGACGGCAGGTCCGAGCGCTTCTACCTCGCCGGACCGACGGACGGCGACATCCGCGGCCCCGTGACCCTCGACGCGGGCGCCCCCGACTCTGAGGACCCCTTGATCAACCAGGGGATCGAACTCCCCTACGCCGACGGCCACACCGGCCAGATCGGCGACGTCAACGGCGACGGCTACGGCGACCTCGTCACCGGCATCGCGGGCGACGACGCCCACTTCAACGAATCCGGCGCGGCCCGCAAGGGCGGCGAGATCCAGGTTCTCTACGGCAGCGCCCAGGGCATCACCGCCGACCAGAAGCCCAAGGTCTTCCACCAGGACACCGCGGGCGTACCGGGCGCCGCGGAGTGGGGCGACTGGTTCGGCCAGTCGCTCAGCGTCGGGGACGTGAACGGCGACAGGTACGCCGATGTCCTGGTCGGCTCCCCCTTCGAGGCCGTGGGCTCGCGCGAGGCCGCCGGTACGGCCGTGCTGCTGCGCGGCTCCGCCACCGGCCTCGGCACAGCGAAGGCCGCCGGATACACCCAGGACACGGCCGGTGTGCCCGGTGCCGTCGAGAAGGGCGACCAGTTCGGGGCCGCCGTCCACCTCGCCGACCTCAACGGGGACGGCAAGGCCGAGACGGTCGTCGGGGCACCCACCGAGAACAGCGACGGCTGCCTCTGGATCGCCCGTGGCGCGGCAGCCGGCCCCGTCCTCAACGGCTCGGTGAACCTGTGCGGCAAGAGCGCCGGAATCACCGTGCGCGGCGTGAAGGGCTACTTCGGCGCCGCGCTGACCAGTCCCCACGTGGAGATGTGACCGCACCGGAGGCATGATCGGGGTCATGGACGTCACCCTGCACCTCGCCCAGGACCCCGAGGCCGACGAGCTCCTAGGGCGGTCCCCGCTCGCCGCGCTCGTCGGCATGCTGCTGGACCAGCAGGTCCCGATGGAGTGGGCGTTCAAGGGACCCCGGACCATCGCGGACCGGCTGGGCGCCGACGACCTGGACGCGCACGAGATCGCCGCGCAGGACCCGGAGGCCTTCTCCGCCCTCCTCTCGGAGAAGCCGGCCGTGCACCGCTACCCCGGGTCCATGGCCAAGCGGATCCAGCAGCTGTGCCAGTACCTGGTCGAGCACTACGACGGCAACGCCGAGCTCGTCTGGAAAGGCGTGTCCGACGGGCGCGAACTCCTCCGCCGCCTGGAGGAACTGCCCGGCTTCGGCAAGCAGAAGGCGCAGATCTTCCTCGCCCTGCTCGGCAAGCAGCTCGGCGTACAGCCCAAGGGGTGGCGGACGGCGGCCGGGGCGTACGGCGAGGCCAGGTCCTTCCGGTCCGTCGCCGACATCACGGGCCCGGAGTCCCTGACCAAGGTGCGGGCGCACAAGCAGGAGATGAAGGCCGCGGCGAAGGCGGCCAAGACAGCCAAGGCCGCCGAGAAGTAAGCCGTACGGCCCAGCCCACCGCGCGGGCCGGCCGCGCGCGGTCCAAGCATGGACCATGACCGAGGCACCGAGCGGCTCCACCTGGGGCCCGGAGTACGACGACCGCAAGGTTCACGCGAGGCAGCACGCCCGTGAGCCCGAGCCGCCCATCGAGGGGCCCCTGCACGCGCTGTCCAAGGCGGCCTGGCAGGTCGTCCTGATCACCGGGATCGCCTCGCTGATCCTGGGCGTCCTCGTCCTGGTCTGGCCGGGCTCCACCCTCCTCGCCACCGGCGTCCTCTTCGGCGTCTACCTCGTCATCAGCGGTGTCTTCCAGCTGGTCTCCGCCTTCGGCACCCACAAGACGACCGGCCTGCGCGTGCTCGCCTTCATCAGCGGCGCCCTGTCGATCCTGCTCGGCCTGTTCTGCTTCCGCGGCCCCATGCAGTCGATCCTGCTGCTCGCCCTGTGGATCGGCATCGGCTGGCTGATCCGCGGTATCACCCAGACCCTGGCCGCCGTCTCCGACCCGTCCATGCCCGCCCGCGGCTGGCAGATCTTCCTCGGTGTCCTCACCTTCATCGCCGGCATCGTCCTGATCGACTCCCCCTTCGAGTCGGTCGCCGTCCTCACCGTGGTCGGCGGGATCTGGCTGGTCGCCGTGGGAATCGTCGAGATCGTCACGGCGGTACGGATGCGCGGCCGGGCCGCCCGGGTGCCGCACGAGCTCTGAGTAACCCATGCGAGCGGATCTGACAGGCGACGCGATGAACGTCGTACGCCCCGGGGCAGACCAGCAACCATGAGCAGTACCAGAACCTGGCTCCGCGCCTTCGTCCTACTGCTCGCGCTGCTCGTACCGGGCGCGCACGCCGACGCGGCGGCCACCACCCTCACGCCGGTCGTCGCCGAGATCGCCGAGTACGACGTCCTGGACACGGCCCTGCGGCCACCGGCCCGCGCCGCCCTCCGCCCCGCCGTACCCCTGCGCCCGGCACCCGGCCCGGCCCCGGCCTTCCCCGCCCGGGCCGTACGCCCCGCCCCGGCGCCGCCCCGGCCTCCGTACGCCCTGCCCGCCCTGCGCTCGACGGTCCTGCGCTGCTGACCGGCCCTCGCGACCGAGGCCGATTCAGCAACACAACGCAAGGAACGAAACGCAAGGAGCAGGACCACCATGCCCATCGACCCCTACGCCGTCCTGCGCGCCCTGGTGCGCGCCGAGGCCGCCCGCAACACGCCCGAGCCGCAGACCCAGCCCCCGTCCCCGTCGTCCTCGTCCCCGTCCCCGTCCCCGTCCCACGAGGAGAAGCCGCCGGTGAACGACATGAAGCGCGGCTGAGCCGACGGCGGAGGCGGGCCCGCCGGGGGTTACCGCCTCCGCCGTGCCGTACCGAAGATCGAGCGGCTGATCTCCCGGCCGATCTGGGTGCCGAGCGACCGGGCGAGGGACTTGAACACCCCGCTGCCGACGACCTGTTCGACCATGGAGGGCCGCTCCTCGGACTTCCCGGCCCCGGCCTTCCTGGCCTCGGCCTTCTCGGGCGGCGCCGTCATCTCGTCCGGCCCCTTCGCCCCGCGCGACGCGTTCAGCTTCTCGTACGCCGACTCGCGGTCCACGGCCTGTGCATAGCGCCCGTACAGCGGCGACGACTTCACGGCCGCGTCGAGGGCGGCGGCGTCGACGGGCCCCATCAGGGACTCCGGGGCCCGCAGCCGGGTCGCGGCGACCGGCGTCGGGGCCCCCTTCTCGCTGAGCACGGTGACCACGGCCTCGCCGGTACCGAGCCCGGTGAGCAGCTCCTCCAGGTCGTACGCCGAGTTCGGGAAGGTCTTCACCGTCGCCTTCAACGCCTTCTGGTCGTCCGGCGTGAAGGCCCTGAGCGCGTGCTGGACACGATTGCCGAGCTGGGCGAGGACATCGGCCGGTACGTCCTTCGGGGTCTGCGTCACGAAGAAGACGCCGACCCCTTTCGAGCGAATCAGCCGGACGGTCTGGGTGATCGAGTCGAGGAAAGCCTTCGAGGCGCCGTTGAAGAGCAGATGAGCCTCGTCGAAGAAGAAGACGAGCCTGGGCTTGTCGGCGTCCCCGACCTCGGGCAGGTCGTGGAAGAGATCCGCGAGCAGCCACATCAGAAACGTCGAGAACAGCTGCGGTCTGTCCTGTACGGCGGGCAGTTCGAGGACGGAGACCATGCCCCGCCCGTCCTGCGCCGTACGCAGCAGCTCGCCGGTGTCGAACTCGGGCTCCCCGAAGAAGTCGGCCATGCCCTGCGCCTCGAAGGCGGTGAGGGTCCGCAGGATCACACCCGCCGTGGCGGTGGACAGCCCGCCGATGCTCTTGAGCTCCGCCTTGCCCTCGTCCGAGGTCAGGAAGGTGACGACGGCCCTGAGGTCCTTGAGGTCGACCAGCTCCAGTCCCTTGGTGTCGGCGTAGTGGAAGATCAGCCCGAGCGACTGCTCCTGGGTCTGGTTGAGCTGGAGCACCTTGGACAGCAGCAACGGGCCGAAGTCCGTGACGGTCGCCCGTACGGGAATGCCGTGGCCGAGGCCGCCGAGGGCGTAGAACTCGGCGGGGAATCCGGTCGCCGTCCACTCCTGGTGGACGTCCGCGGCCCTGGCCTGCACCTTGTCGTTCCGCGTGCCCGGCGCCGAAATCCCGGACACATCGCCCTTGATGTCCGCGAGGAACACCGGCACCCCCTGCGCGGAGAGCTGCTCGGCGATCAGCTGGAGCGTCTTGGTCTTGCCGGTGCCGGTGGCGCCGGCGACCAGCCCGTGCCGGTTCAGCATCGGCAACGGGATCCTGACCTGCGCGTCCGGCAGACACGCTCCGTCCCACAGCAGGGCGCCGAGATCCAGCGCCGGCCCGGTGAAGGCGTACCCGGAGGCGATCTCCAGGGCCTCCTTCGGGAGGGCGGGGGCGCTGCCCGGAGCCTCGGGAGCGGCGGCCTGCGGCATGGTCTCGCTGTCACTCATCTCAGGCACCTGTTCTGATTTGCCCCCGTTTACTGCATCTTTTCCAGCGTCGCACTCCGTCGCCATGGCTGCGCCCGGAAGGTCTTGACCGGTAGGCTTTCCGTGTGATCTTCAAGCGCATCGGAAACGGCCGGCCATACCCCGACCATGGCCGGGAAAGCACCCGGGCATGGGCGGACGTCGCGCCGCGCCCGGTCCGCCTCGATCAGCTGGTGACGACCAAGGGCCAGCTCGACCTGGAAACCCTGCTCGCCGAGGACTCCACGTTCTACGGCGACCTCTTCGCGCACGTCGTGAAGTGGCAGGGCGACCTGTATCTCGAGGACGGCCTGCACCGCGCGGTACGAGCGGCGCTGCAGCAGCGCCAGGTGCTGCACGCACGTGTACTGGAGCTGGATTAAGTGGCGTCCCTGTAGAGGGTTCGCCCTTTCGGGTTCACCTGACCCGGATCCAATGATCATTTAGTAGGCATCGCCGCCCGGGCGCACTACGCTGCGCCCATGAGCATGCTGACTCCCCCGGGCATGGGCGGCAAGTACCGGATCACGGGGGACAAATACCCACGCATGCGCCGCCCCCGGCGGCGCGGCAGGCTCGTGTTCGCGCTGCTGGCCTCGGTCACCGCGCTCGGCCTGGTCGGCTGGGGCACCCTGCAGCTCATCGGCATCTTCACGGGCGGCGACGAGACGGCATCCGCGGCGGGCCCGAAGGCCGACTGCGCCACGCAGGCGTCCCCGTCGGCATCGGCATCGGCGCCGGCCTCCACGACCGTGTATCCCAGGCCCGCCCAGATCACCGTCAACGTCTTCAACGCCACGCCCCGAGCGGGTCTGGCCAAGAAGACGGCGGACGAGCTGAAGAAGCGCGGCTTCAAGATCGGCGACGTCGGCAACGCGAGCGCCCAGTTCGACAAGAACGTCGACGGCACGGGGCTGCTGCTCGGCCCGACGTCCGCGGTGAGCACGTCGCTGCCGGTCCTCGGCACGCAGCTCGCAGGCGCGGAGGCGCGCGCGGACAGCCGTAAGGGCAAGGACGTGGACCTGATCATCGGGACGGGTTTCAAGTCCCTGACGGCAAAGGCGGCGGCGGACAAGGCGCTGGCCGCGCTGGGGAAGCCCCAGCCGGAGCCGAGTTCTTCGAAAAAGGCCTGTTGAAGAAGGTTCAGGAGAAGGTTCAGGGGCGCGGGGCTGATGGACACCCGCACCCCTGGAACAGCAGGCGTTCCTACTCCGCGGCGCCGTACAACCGGTCCCCGGCGTCTCCAAGGCCCGGCACGATGTACCCGTGCTCGTTCAGGTGATCGTCGACGGCCGCCGTCACCACCGTCACCGGCGTCCCCGCCAGCTCCCGCTCCATCAGCTCCACGCCCTCGGGCGCGGCCAGCAGCACGACCGCGGTCACATCGTCCGCGCCGCGCTTGATCAGCTCACGGATGGCCGCGACCAGCGTGCCGCCCGTCGCCAGCATCGGGTCGAGGACGTACACCTGCCGCCCCGAGAGGTCCTCCGGCATCCGCGTGGCGTACGTGGACGCCTCCAGCGTCTCCTCGTTGCGGATCATGCCGAGGAACCCCACCTCGGCGGTCGGCAGCAGCCGGACCATGCCGTCGAGCATGCCGAGGCCCGCGCGGAGGATCGGCACGACCAGGGGCCGCGGGTAGGAGAGCTTGACGCCCGTGGTCCCGGCGACCGGCGTCGTGATGTCGACCTGCTCGGTGCGCACGTCACGCGTGGCCTCGTAGGCGAGCAGGGTGACCAGTTCGTCGGCGAGACGGCGGAAGGTCGCGGAGTCGGTGCGCTGGTCGCGCAGCGTGGTGAGCTTGTGAGCGACCAGGGGGTGGTCGACGACATGGAGACGCATGTCCACAACAGTAACCGGGCCCGCTGCGCCGGACGTCCCGACGCAGCCCAAACCACACGTCACCCGCCCGCTGGCATCAAACCGCCCGTCGGAGGGAAAGTGGGAGGGACGTGACGGGGTGGTGTGCCTATGCCGGAACCGGAACAGCAACAAGCGTCGCAACAGGAGCAGCAGCAGGAGACCGACGCCGAGCGGCGCCGCCGCCGCGCCCAGTTCCTGCGCGACCTCGCCGAGGCCCGTGAGCTGCGCGACCGGGTCCAGCCGCGGCGCGCCAAGACGGCCCGATTGCGGCACGCGATGCGTATGCGCACGTTCCGCTGGTAGCCGCCGGGCCCGGCCGGATGCCCGCCGGACCCTCCAGATATCGCCCGGGTGCACGCAACGCGCCCACGGCCGCGTACGATCCCGCTGGTGGACGATCAAAACGGGCGGACACAGGGAGCCGAAGACGTCCCCTGAACGCTCCGTTTCTGCCACGATTCCGAGTGGGTGGGGCTCGGGGCCAACGCCTTCCCGCCCAAAACCTCCGCCGGGGGGACCCCCAACCGGCACGCCTATGACCAGTGGGAGAGTCACGGTGTACTTCGCCGCACTGCTCGCGCGCACCGAAGACGGGTGGGAAGCGAGCGACACAGAGCTCGACGATGTGGAGACCCTGTCGGATCTGGCCGACCTGGCCCGTGAAGCCTCGCCCGAGGACGACACGGTGCTGGTGCTCATCGAGCAGGAGGACGCCTGGTTCGGCGTCGTCCGCATCGACGGCGAGGAGGACCCTCGCATCTACGTCTCGGACGCCGCCGCCGCTGCCCGCAGCAGTTACGGCGAGATCCTGCTCACCGACGAACTGCTCGGAAGGGAGCCCGGGGACGACGACACCGACCTGGACGCCCTCGACCTCGACGGCACCGAGGACGGTGAGGACGAGGAGGAGAGCGACGACACCGAGGGCGGCGGCTCCGCCGACGCCGTGCCGCACGGTCCCGTCGGCGACCCCGGGATCCTCGACGACCTGGGTGTCAGCGAGAAGGAGCTGAAGTCCCTGTCGGACGACGCGCTCACCGAGATCGCCGACGCGCTGGGCGCCTCGGAGGTCCTGGAGACCGTCCGCTGACCGGGGACTCCTACACGGGCCCCCCGGACCCGGTACGCGACCGCTGGCGGGCCGCGATGCGGCTCGCCCTGGACGAGGCGGGGCGGGCCGGTACGGACGTCCCCGTGGGGGCCGTCGTACTGGCCCCGGACGGTACGACCGTCCTCGGCTCCGGGCACAACGAACGCGAGGCGGTCGGCGACCCGACCGCCCACGCGGAGGTCCTGGCGATCCGCCGGGCCGCAGCGAAGCTCGGGGAGTGGCGGCTGACCGGCTGCACGCTGGTCGTCACCCTGGAGCCCTGCACGATGTGCGCGGGCGCCCTGGTGCAGTCCCGCGTGGACCGCGTGGTCTACGGCGCCCGCGACGACAAGGCCGGCGCGACCGGCTCCCTCTGGGACGTCGTCCGCGACCGCCGCCTCAACCACAGGCCGGAGGTCGTCGAGGGCGTACTCGCCGAGGAGTGCGCGGCCCTGCTCACGGACTTCTTCCGGAGCCGGTAATACCGATTTCAGAGCACGCCCCACCTTGCTGTAAGGTCTCCCTCGGTAGCGTGTCCGAGCGGCCGAAGGAGCTCGCCTCGAAAGCGAGTGTGGCGCAAGTCACCGAGGGTTCAAATCCCTCCGCTACCGCTTGAGAAGGGCCCCGTCATCAGACGGGGCCCTTCGTGCGTGAGGTCCCGGAGAAAAGAAAAAGAGAAGAAGAGAGCTCAATGCTGCGGCCCGCGAGGGCGTCGCCGGTCCGGCAAAGGACCCGGAACTGCAGGTCGTTGGTCCTTAAATGTGATGTGCGGAAGTTACACTCGCCGCCGGCACAGGAGTCCCGACAGGCACGACGGACACGACAGTCACGGGGGAGGCCGCCATGGCGGTGAATGCGAAGAAGGTCGCCGTCTATGTACTCGTGGTCTTCGTGATGTATGTGATCATCACGGACCCCGACGGGGCCGCGGACTACGTCCAGATAGGGTTCGAGGGCATATCGGACGCCGCCAAGGCCATCGGTGACTTCTTCACCTGGCTCGCCGACGGGGCGCAGTAGCGGCTGATCGGAAGCTGGGAGCGCAAGATGATTCGCCACCTCGTCCTGTTCAAGCTCAACGAGGGCGTCGAGCGCGACGACCCGCAGGTCGTGGCGGGCGTCGAGGCCTTCCGCGCCCTGGACGGCAAGATCGAGGAGATCCGCTTCTGGGAGCTGGGCTGGAACCTCAGCGACCGGCCCATCGCGTACGACTTCGCCATCAACTCGGGGTTCGAGGACGCGGACGCGCTGCGGCGGTACGTGGAGCACCCGGAGCACCAGGCGGGGGTGGGGCTCTGGAAGGAGTTCGCCACCTGGGTGATCGCGGACTACGCGTACTGACCTCACCCCGACTTCCCCACCAACACGGCGTAACGCAACGTTATGCGGTGCTTGCACACAGTGCACATGTCTTGTGATGCTATGACCGCTTTTGACGGATGAGTTGACCGATGAAGAGGTGGCGTTGACCGTGTCGGCCAGTACTGCGCCACTTCAGGAAGCCCCCCAGCAGGCTCTTCAGCCGGCTCCTCAGCCGGCCCCCCAGGAAGCCGCGCCGCGCAGCCGTGGTGCCGACACCCGGGCGCTGACCCAGGTGCTCTTCGGCCAGCTCAAGGAGCTCCGCCCGGGCACTCCGGAGCACAACCGGGTGCGCGGGGCGCTCATCGAGGCCAACCTCCCGCTCGTGCGCTACGCGGCCGCCCGCTTCCGCTCCCGCAACGAGCCGATGGAGGACGTGATCCAGGTCGGGACCATCGGGCTGATCAACGCGATCGACCGGTTCGACCCGGAGCGGGGCGTGCAGTTCCCGACGTTCGCGATGCCGACCGTCGTCGGCGAGATCAAGCGGTACTTCCGGGACAACGTACGGACCGTCCATGTGCCGCGCCGGCTCCACGAACTGTGGGTCCAGGTCAACAGCGCGACCGAGGATCTGACGACCGCCTTCGGACGCACCCCCACCACCGCCGAGGTCGCCGAACGGCTGCGGATCGGCGAGGACGAGGTGCTGTCCTGCATCGAGGCCGGCCGCTCGTACCACGCGACCTCGCTGGAGGCCGCCCAGGAAGGCGACGGACTGCCCGGACTGCTGGACCGGCTCGGCTACGAGGACCCCGCCCTCGACGGCGTGGAGCACCGGGATCTCGTACGGCATCTGCTGGTCCAACTGCCCGAGCGGGAACAGCGAATCCTGTTGCTGCGCTACTACAGCAATCTCACCCAGTCGCAAATCAGCGCGGAACTCGGTGTCTCCCAGATGCATGTCTCGCGGCTACTCGCGCGTAGCTTCCAGCGGCTGCGGTCCGCCAATCGGATCGACGCATAGTCGCACTCATAGCGGGGCGCATAGTCGGGTGCATAGCGGGGTGCATGGGCGGGGGCATAAGGGGCGCACGGGAGCGCGTTCCGGAACACCGCAGTTCGCAAGCAGGATCGAGGCGTAACCGGCGCGAGCGAATCGCTCACCAGCGCTGTTCCCGACACTTCTGCGCCGAAAAACCGTCAGACCCCCTTTATCCAGGGCGGATTCACGTCTCGCATGTCGACATGTCACTACAGCGTGTTGCCGACATGTGACATTCTTCCGGCAGAGCGTTTGCCGGGGCTTCGGCTCCGGTATTCAGGTGAAGGCTGACGTTCCTCGACGGAGCGTTCGCCACGACCGTCCCGCGACCCAAAGGGGGTGGCATGTCCGCAGACCAGGGCAGCTCGAAGGTGCTCACGCTCACCAAGAGCGAGGCTGCGCCCGCGCTCGACGACAACACGGCTGTCGAGGCCGCCGTAGAGGCCCCGGCCCTTCCGGAGACCTCGGGGGCCATCGACACCCGGACCCTGTCCCGCTCCCTCTTCCTGCGGCTCGCCGCCCTCGACGAGAACAGCCCCGAGCGCGTGTACGTCCGGGACACCCTCATCGAGCTCAACCTCCCCCTCGTGCGCTACGCGGCGGCCCGCTTCCGCTCGCGCAACGAGCCGATGGAGGACATCGTCCAGGTCGGCACCATCGGCCTGATCAAGGCGATCGACCGCTTCGACTGCGAACGCGGCGTGGAGTTCCCGACGTTCGCGATGCCGACGGTCGTCGGCGAGATCAAGCGGTTCTTCCGCGACACGTCCTGGTCGGTGCGCGTCCCGCGCCGGCTCCAGGAGCTGCGGCTGGCCCTCACCAAGGCCAGTGACGAGCTCTCCCAGAAGCTGGACCGCTCCCCGACGGTCGCCGAACTCGCCGCGGTCCTGGGCGTGTCCGAGGAGGACGTCGTCGACGGCCTCGCGGTCGGCAACGCGTACACCGCCTCCTCGCTGGACTCCCCGGCCCCGGAGGACGACGGCGGCGAGGGCTCCCTGGCCGACCGGCTCGGCTACGAGGACACCGCCCTCGAAGGCGTCGAGTACCGCGAGTCCCTGAAGCCGCTGCTCGCCAAACTCCCGCCCCGTGAGCGCCAGATCATCATGCTGCGCTTCTTCGCCAACATGACCCAGTCGCAGATCGGCGAGGAGGTCGGCATCTCCCAGATGCACGTCTCCCGGCTGCTGACCCGCACGCTGGCCCAGCTGCGGGAAGGTCTCATCTCGGACTGAAGGGGCCCCGGCCCACGGAAGTTCCGCATGGGGCTTCCTTACTGACGGAGCGTCAGCCACACTGGCGCGATGCTCCGGGCGACCGTATGGACACATGGCCGTCGAGGCGCCGCCGTCGGTGCGTCGGCGGCCGTCGCCTGTCTGGGCGCGCTGCTGGCTTCCTGCGGCGGTGGGAACGCGAGCGGTGACGGCGGGTACGTCGCCGTCGGAGCGGCGGGCGGGCAGCCCCGGATGTCGGTGCGGCCGACGGGGAGCGTGCAGGTCGTACCGCTGGACGGGGCCGACTCTTCCGAGCCGGAGGGGAGTTCGGGAGAGAGCCCGTCCGCGGGGACGGGGGCTCCGGGGGCGGGCGCTCCGGGCGGGCCTTCGCTGTCGAGCGTGCCAGGAAGCGGCGGTCCGGGCCCGGAGGGAGCTCAGGGCACCCCGGGCGGCCCCGGGCCCTCCTCGGCAGGCGGCGCCGATTCCGGTCGTACGCCTACGAGTTCGCCGCCCGCCGGGACGCCCGGCGCGTCACCCGCCCCCGCCGTCCTGACCGTGAGCGATCCGGAGCGGGCGGCCGCCGATCAGCGCTGGTGCGAGAAGGTGACGCTGGTGTTCCGCAACTCCGGTGGCACCGCGGTGCGTTCGGGCACGGTGACCTTCGGGACGCACATCATCGGGGCGCTCGGGATCGACTGGGGGACCGTCGAGTCCGAGGTGGCGCTTCCGGCGCCGATCGAGGCGGGGGCGCGCAGCGAGAGGACCTGGACGGTGTGTGTCGACGCGTGGCGGGTGCCGCTCGGGATGCACATCGAGACGCGGGACGTCGATGTGCGGTGGAACTGAGCCGACGGTCGGTTACTTGAGCGCCAGCCACGCCACGGCCGCGACGATCGCCACGGCGGCGACGACGCCGAGGATCAGGCCGATGCGGGGGCCGGAGGAAGCCGCCGTCTGCTGCTGGGTCTGCGGGGACTCATCCACGAACGCGCGGAACATCTGCGTGCTGCCGGCGGGGTCGTAGTTGCCCTGGGGGTCCTGGGTGTTAGCCATGGGCTGAGACCCTAGCGAATGTGCGGGGGCGGCCCAAGTGGGGGCTCTCAGGTTTGATGCCGGGTGCGGCGCCGTTGGGGCTGGTCGCGCAGTTCCCCGCGCCCCTGAGGTGGGTGCAGTACCCCGGCACCCACCACCACCTGCACATTTACTCTCGCAATACTTGCCTTTGCCAAGTTTTTGCGGCCCGCCCGCTCCTATTTATTTGCCTGTAGCAACCAACACTTCCTATGGTTGCCCCAAGCAACGAATACGGGAGGTGCGATGGCCGGGCAGGCGCAGTACGAGGAGCTGATGCGTCAGTTCAGTGCCTTCGGAGCCGTGAAGCGGGAGTTGGGGCGGATCATGCCGCCCGACTGCTCGAGCGGTTCCGCCGCGGTGCTGACGCTGCTCGGGCGGCACGGGGACATGCGCATGAGCAAGCTGTCGGAGCTGCTCGCCGTCGACATGTCGGTGACCAGCCGCCATGCCGGGCATCTCGCCGAGCGCGGCTGGATCGACCGGTCCCCCGACCCGGCGGACAAGCGTTCCCGCATCCTGCACCTCACCCCGGCGGGCCTGGCCCAGCTGGAGCAGCTGTCGCGGCGGACCTGCGAGCTGCTCGCCGAGCGGCTCAGCGACTGGAGCGACGAGGACGTGGCCCGGCTGAGCGGGCTCATGGCCCGGCTGAGGACCAGCTTCGACGACTGCCGTACCGCCGCCGCCCACCGCGTATGCGACGAGCCCACCCAGACCACCCGTACACCCGCGAACACATAAGCAAAGGAAACCCATGGCAACGACCACACCAGCCGGTGTGCGGGCCCACGGCAAGCACGGGGGAGGCACCGCGCACGCCGAGCACGCCCCCATGACGCACCGGCAGATCATGGAGGCGCTCTCCGGGCTGCTGCTCGGGATGTTCGTGGCGATCCTGTCGTCCACGATCGTCTCGAACGCCCTCCCGGAGATCATCGGCGACCTCGGCGGCGGCCAGTCCGCCTACACCTGGGTCGTCACCGCCGCCCTGCTGTCGATGACCGCCTCGACTCCCCTGTGGGGCAAGCTCGCCGACCTCTACAGCAAGAAGGCGCTCGTCCAGATAGCGCTCGTCGTCTACGTGCTGGGATCGGCGGCCGCCGGGCTGTCGCAGAACGCCGGGATGCTCATCACCTTCCGAGTCGTCCAGGGCATCGGTGTCGGCGGTCTGTCGGCCCTCGCGCAGATCGTGATGGCGGCGATGATCTCCCCGCGCGAGCGCGGCCGTTACTCCGGCTACCTCGGCGCGACCTTCGCCGTCGCCACCGTCGGCGGCCCGCTGCTCGGCGGTGTCATCACCGACACCTCGTGGCTCGGCTGGCGCTGGTGCTTCTACGTCGGTGTGCCCTTCGCCGTGATCGCGCTGATCGTGCTGCAGAAGACCCTGCATCTGCCGGTCGTGAAGCGGGACGTGAAGGTCGACTGGGCCGGCGCGTTCTTCGTCGCGGCGGCGGTCTCGCTGCTGCTGATCTGGGTCACCTTCGCCGGTGACAAGTACGACTGGATCTCCTGGCAGACGTACGCGATGGTCGGCGGGTCGATCGCGCTCGCCCTGATCTTCGTGCTCGTCGAGTCGAAGGCCTCCGAACCCCTCATCCCGCTGCGGCTGTTCCGCAACCGGACCATCACGCTGTCGTCGATCGCGTCGATGTTCGTCGGTACGGCGATGTTCTCCGGCACGGTCTTCTTCGCCCAGTACTTCCAGCTGGCCCGCGACGAGTCCCCGACCATGTCCGGCGTGCTGACCATCCCGATGATCGGCGGACTGTTCGTCTCCTCCACCGTCTCCGGGCAGTTCATCACCCGCACCGGGCGCTGGAAGGCCTGGCTGGTCAGCGGTGGTGTGCTCATCACGGCGGGCCTCGGTCTGCTGGGCACCATCCGCTACGACACGGACTACTGGAAGACCGCGGTCTTCATGGCCCTGCTGGGTCTCGGCATCGGCATGATGATGCAGAACCTGGTGTTGTGCACGCAGAACCAGGTCGAGCCGAAGGACCTCGGATCGGCGTCCTCCACGGTCACCTTCTTCCGGTCCCTCGGCGGCGCGATGGGCGTCTCGGTGCTCGGTGCCGTGATGGCCAACAAGATCACCGACTACGTCAAGGACGGGCTCACCGACCTCGGCCCCAAGTACGCCTCGTCGGCGGGCGGTTCGAGTTCCTCCGGCGAGATCCCGGACATGGACAAGCTGCCGGCGCCACTGCGCACGGTCATGGAGAGCGCGTACGGGCACGGCATCGCGGACGTGTTCCTGATCGCGGCGGTCCTGGCCGCGGTCGCCTTCCTCATCACGCTGTTCATCAAGGAGGTCCCGCTGCGGACGAAGGGCGCGATGGCGCAGGAGGCCACTGCTCAGGAAGCCGCTCCCCAGGAGGCCACCCCTCAGGAGGCCGCTTCTTCGGCCCAGGCCGGGGCTCCGGCTCCCGCGTCCGCCGCCGAGGAGCGGGTCCCGAGCTGGGCCGTCTCTCAGACGCAGGCCGCCGCGGCCGACGGCACGCAGAGGCTCGCCGCCGTGGCGACCGTCGAAGCGCCCACCGCCGCCTCCGGTGGCATCCCGGTCCGCGGCCACGTCCGCGGCGCCGAGAGCGAACCGGTCCCCCAGGCCGCGGTCACGCTGATCTCCCTCGCGGGACAGCAGCTGGGCCGGTCGGTGACCCAGGCGGACGGTTCGTACGGCGTGGACGCGCCGAGCGTGGGCTCGTACGTCCTGATCGCCTCCGCGGACGGGTTCCAGCCGCAGGCGTCCACGGTCGTGGTCCACGGTGAGCCGGTGGCGTACGACATCCTGCTCAGCGGGACGAGTGGGCTGAGCGGGGTCGTGCGGGCCGCGGACAGTGCGCTGCCGGTCAAGGACGCGATGGTGATCGTGACCGATGTGCGCGGGGATCTGCTGGCCACCGGGACCACCGGTGAGCAGGGCGAGTTCGGGTTCGCCGAGCTGGTGCCCGGGGTGGTGACCGTCGCCGTGAACGCCGCCGGGTACCGGCCGCGCGCCCTGCCCGTCGAGGTCGGCGGGACCGGGGTCACCCGGATCGAGGTCGAGCTGGAGCCCGGGGCCCAGGTCCAGGGCGTCGTACGGGCTCCGCACGGGCCGCTGGCCGATGCGCGGGTCACGCTCGTCGACGCGGCCGGGAATGTCGTGGGGACCGCGACGACCGGGACGGACGGGGCGTACGCCTTCACCGACCTGGACGCCGGCGACTACACGGTCATCGCCACGGGCTACCCCCCGGTGGCGACGGCCCTGACGGTGGGCGGTCGCGGAACCGACGGCCATGACATCGAGCTCGCCCACCCCGGCGAGTAGGGCCCGCCGGTGAGCGGGGCCCGCACCTGGGCCCCGCTCACCCGAGGACGGAAAAGACCCCGGCCCGCGGCGGGTGGGCGCGCGCTCTGAGCGGAGGTTGCGCGTCCCGCCGCGGGCCGGTCGCATTCTTGAGGAGTACGTGAAATGGGACTGACCGCGAGGATCCGTACCCGGGACGGATGGGCCGTGTCGCACGCGGTCGTCACGCTGGTCGACATGACGGGCGCGCAGGTGCTGCGGGCCGAGGCCGACGCGGAGGGGACGGTACGGGAGCCCCAGCCGCTGCCGGCCGGGGCGTACACCGTCATCGTCACCGCCGTCGGGTACGCGCCCGCCGCCGCGAGCGTGATCGTGACGGCTGGGGGCACCCCCTCCGGGGGAGGTCGTGCCGAGGTGGGCACGGTGACGCTGGCGCGGCAGGGCGGGGCCGAGTTGCCGCCGCCGGGGCCGTGGACGGTGGATCCGGCGCACTCGACGGTGGGGGCGGTGGCCCGGCATCTGGGGATCTCCAGCGTGCACGGGCGGTTCACGGAGTTCGCCGCCTCGATCGAGGTCGCTCCGGACGACGTCACCAAGTCGCGGGTGGAGGCGGTGATCCGGGCCGACTCGATCGACACCGGGAACGCGATGCGGGACGGGCATCTGAGGTCGGCGGACTTCCTGGACGTGGAGAGGTTCCCGGAGATCACGTATCGGTCGTCCGGGCTGACGGTCGCCGGGCCGGACCGGTGGACCGTGCACGGGGAGCTGGCGCTGCACGGGGTCGTACGGCCGGTCGACCTCGACCTCGCCTACCTCGGGACCGGCGCCGATCCCTGGGGTGGGACCCGGGCGGCCTTCCGGGCGAGCGCGCAGTTGCGGCGCGAGGACTTCGCCATGAACTACAACCAGGTCGTGCAGGCGGGGATCGCTGCGATCGGTACGACGTTGAAGGTGGAGCTGGACATCCAGGCGGTGCAAGGGGATTCGCTGCCTCCGCAGGCCTAGGGTGTCCTCATGGCACCGAACATCGCGACCAACACCGCTGTCTCTCTGGATGAGTTGCTGGACTTCGTACGGCCCCGGCACCGGGCCCTGCTGCTGACGCGCCGGGCCGACGGAAGCCCGCAGGCCTCGCCGCTGACCTGCGGGGTCGACGACTCGGGGCGGATCGTTGTCTCCACGTATCCCGAGCGGGCGAAGACGCGCAACGCCAAGCGGGACGAGCGGGTCAGTGTCGTCGTGCTGAGCGACGACTGGAACGGGCCGTGGGTGCAGATCGACGGCACCGCCGAGGTCATCGACTCACCGGACTCCGTGGAACCGCTGGTGGAGTACTTCCGGAACATCTCCGGCGAGCACCCGGACTGGGACGAGTACCGGGAGGCGATGGTCAAGCAGGGGAAGTCGATCATTCGCGTCACGCCGGTGAAGTGGGGGCCGGTGGCCACGGGCGGGTTCCCGGCGCGGCTGGCCTCGCCGGACGCGTGATGGACGGCGGGCCGGGGTAGCGGGTCAGTCCTCCGCGCCGACGCGGCGGGCTATCTCCTTGAGACGGTCCAGCTCGCGCTGGGCCGCGACCGGGTGGGCCAGGTCGAGAGCCATGCCCGCGCGGGCGGTGATGTAGTGGATGTCGTGGAGGGTCGACTCGACGAGGCCGGGGACCGTCCGCAGACGACGGCCCGTGGACCAGAGGAACAGCTCGATGGTGTCGAGCCGGTCCCGTCGGCCCTGGCCGACCGCGTGCGGCCTGGCGTCCTTGGCGTAGTCGCGGGCCTGGGCGTCCGCCTCGTGGGGGCGGGGGCGCTCGGGAGCCCAGGGCAGGGCGGCGCGGCGGGCCTCCTCGTACAGGTCCGCCACCCATCGGCGGGCCCCCGCGTGATCGCGCTCCTCGACGGCCCGGCGGGCCCGGTCGAGCATGACCCGCAGTCCGGCCCTGACCTCGGGGTCCTCGCCCGTCCGGGCGTCCAGATAGCTGGACCACACGTCCAACGCCTTCGCCAACTCGGCGTCCAGCAAAGCCTCGTACGCATCCGCCACTCGGCAGTCTCTCCCCTCCGGCCGTCCTGACGTGGACGGCGGCGGTTCACGATAGGGGGCGGGGTGGGGGGTGGGCCTGCGAATTAATCGGGGGGGGGCGGGAGGTCCCGGTGGGTGCGTGGATCGGGCGGGGACTCGTGGGCGCGTGGATCGTGGGGTCGGGCCGGCGCCGCGCGGCCCGGGCGCCTCCACGTCCCGTCAGCCGCCCTCTCGCTTCACCATCGCCTCGATCCCCGCCACCAGCAGATCGAGCGCGAAGTCGAAGTCGCGTTCCCACATCTCCTGGACCGTGTCGCCGCCGCGGGCCGCCATGATGTCCTCGGACTGCCGGACCAGCTCTGTGGTCTCCGGGGCCCGGTTGACCTCGCTCATGGCGTGCTGGAAGTACTCGTCCGGGGTCATGCCGACGGCGTTGGAACGGGCGTTGAAGTGGCCCTCGATCGTGCCGAAGCCGTAGACGAACTGGAAGACGGCGGAGATGGCGGCGGCGATTCCCCGCGGGGGGAGTCCGGTGCTGCGGATGACGCGGTGCACGACTCGGGCGAACGCGGTGTTGTTCGGGCCGATGTTGAGGTAGGTCCCGGCCAGCGGGGACATCCAGGGGTGCCGGACCAGCAGCGCGCGGTAGCCCCGGGCCAGCGTGCGCAGATCGTCACGCCAGTCCGCCTCCGACTCCAGGCCGGGCAGGGCGAGTTCACCGAAGACCGAGTCGAGGGCGAGTTCGAGGAGGTCGTCCTTGGTGTCGACGTACCAGTAGACGGACATCGCGGTGACGTTCAGCTCGGCCGCGAGCCGCCGCATGGAGAACTTGGCCAGTCCTTCGGCGTCGAGGAGCCGGACGGTGGCCGAGGTGATGCGCTCGCGGTCGAGGCCGGACGGCTGACCGCCACCCCGGGTGCCCCGCCGGGTCTTGTCCTCCAGCCACACGCTGGTCCGCGCCGCCCGCTGGCCTGTTTTCACCATGGCGCACCTTCCTAGCCTTGCAATTGCCGATCAGCTTAGGCGCCCCGGCAGGGCGGGACTGTTCGCAGGACGATCGCACCCCCGGGCTCCTAGGCGACCTCTTCCCGCTCAACCCGTCGCAGCAACGCCGCCGTGACCAACCCACCCAGCAACACAGCCACCGACCCCACCAACAGGCTGGTCTCAAGGCCGGAGGAGTACGCGTCGACGATCCGCGCCTTCTCGGATTCCGACCCCGCCACCGCCAGCGCCGCCGGCAGGCTGGACGCCGCCACGGGAACCAGCGCCGCGAACCGCGAGCTCAGCACCGCCCCCAGCACCGCGACCCCCAGCCCCTGCCCGAACTCCGCCACCGTGCCGTTGATCCCCGCCCCGATCCCCGCCTTCTCCGGCGGAATCGAGCTCATGATGGTGTGCGCCATGGCCGGGTTGGCGATCGCGGCGCCCGCACCGATCAGGACCAGCCCCAGCAGTGTCCCGGCGTATCCTCCGGACGCCAGCATCGCGATGGACACGAGCCCACCGGACATCAACACCATGCCCAGTCCGATCGCGGCCGGATTCCCCAGCCTGGTCGCCCACTTGGCCGCCAGTCCGGAGAAGTTCAGCGCCACGATCGTGACGGCGAGCGGCGCGGTGTGGATGCCCGCCTCCAGCGGGTCGTAGCCGAGCACGAACTGCATGTGCTGGGTGAGCAGGAAGAGCGAGCCGCCCATCCCGAAGGTCATCAGCACCGCACCCGCGATGGCCGCGGTGAAGCGGGGGTTCTTGAAGAAGTGCACGTCGAGCATGGGGTACTCGATCCGGCTCTCCCAGTACGCGAACGCGGCCAGCACCACGACCGCGACACCCGCCGAGGTCAGCACACGCCCCGAGGACCAGCCGTGCCCGGGCCCCGAGATGATCGCGAACACCAGCGAGGCCATGCCGATCGTCGACAGCAGGGCACCGAGGAGGTCGGGCCGGTCTCCGCGCGGGTTTTTGGACTCGGGGACCAGGGTGATCGTGGCGATCAGGCCGATTGCGGCGACCGGGAGGTTGATGAGGAAGATCGCACCCCACCAGAAGTGGTCCAGCATGAACCCGCCGATCAGCGGGCCGCAGGCGAACCCGAGCGCGTTGATCGCCGCCCAGATTCCGATCGCCTTGGCGTGCTCCTCGGGCGTGAAGATCTGCATCACCACGGCGAGCGTGGTCGTCAGCAGCAGCGCGCCGCCGACGCCCATCCCGGCCCGCGCGGCGATCAACTGGCCCGTGCTGTCGGCCAGTCCGGCCGCCAGCGAGCCGGCACCGAACAGGGTGAGACCCGCTGTCAGCATCTTCTTGCGGCCGTAGCGGTCGGCCGCGCTGCCCGCGGTGAGCAGCAGCCCGGACTGCACCAGTGAGTACGCGTTGATCATCCACTGGATGTCCGAGGTGGCCGCGCCCAGCTCCTTGGTGAGGGAGGGGATCGCGACGTTCAGGACGGTGTTGTCGAGGACGACGGTGAGCTGCGCGAGACAGATCACGCCGAGGATGAGCCAGCGCTGGGGATGGCCCTGGGCGACGGTGGCGGGTGCGGGTGCGGAAGCCGACATGCTGTACACCGTAGAACAGTTCCTATACGGCGTACAACGCGGTTTTCCGGCCATACGGCGGGACCGGGACACGACGAGAAGGGCGGCGACCGTGAGTGGTCACCGCCCTCGGGTCTCGCCCGGCCGTCAGCTGTCGCTGCCGCTCGCCTTCTGTGTCAGGTCGTAGAAGGTGGACGAACCCACCGTCACCTTCTTGAAGTTGGCCTCGACCCACTCGGTGATCTGCGAGGACGTGCCGTCGCTGCCGCCGCCCATGCCGCCGAAGCCGCCGGAGCCGCTGGAGATGAAGTAGTGGATCTTGCCGTCCTCGACGTACTGCTTGAACTGCGCCAGCGTCGGGGACGGGTCCGTGCCGTTGAAGCCGCCGATCGCCATCACCGGTTCGCCGGTGGAGAGTTGGTAGCTCGCCGCGTTCTGGGAGCCGATGGCCGCCGCGGCCCAGGTGTAGTCGTCGGAGTCGGCTTCGAGGAGCTTCTTGGCCTCGTCGGTGACGCTCGCGCCGTTGAGGAGGCCGCCGATACCGCCGCCGCCCATGCCGCCGCCTTCGCCTGTCATGCCGCCGGGCATGCCGTCCTGCTGGTTCTGGGAGTTGCCGTTGCCGTTGCCGTTCTGGCCCGGCATCCCGCCGCCGAAGCCGCCGGTGCCGCCGCCACCGGGGAAGCCGTTGCCCTGCTGGCCCTGGCCCTGGGTGTTGCCGTTGCCGTTCTGCTGGTTCTGGCCGCCACCCGGGAAGCCGCCGCCACCGGGGCCACCACCCCGGCCACCGCCGCCCATCATGCTCGCGCCGGCCGGACCGGCCGTCACGATGGAACCGGTGTGGCCTTCCTGAAGCGTGCTGATGGTGTACGCGGTCGGACCGGCCAGCGCGGCCGCCAGGCCCACCGACGCCGCCGCGAAGGCGAGTTGACGGTTGATGCGGCCCGCGAAGACCAGGCCGAGCGCGGCGACCAGGCCGCCGATCAGCACCAGCCACTTCAGCCAGGGCAGGTAGTCGGGCGTGCGGTTGAGGAGGACGTACCCCCAGGCCACGCCGGCCACGACCGCGGCCGCGAGGGTGAGCGACGCCCAGACCTCGGACCGCTTCTCCCACAGCAGGGTCGAGCCCATGCCGATCACGGCGGCGATGTAGGGCGCGAGGGCGACCGTGTAGTACTGGTGGTAGATGCCCGCCATGTAGCTGAAGACGACCATGGTGACCAGCAGCGAGCCGCCCCAGACGAGGAACGAACCACGGGTGACGGACGTCCTGCGCGCCTTCCGCGTCGCCCACAGCCCCGCGACCAGCAGGATCAGGGCCGCCGGGAGCAGCCACGAGATCTGGCCGCCGGTCTCGGAGCTGAACATCCGGTCCCAGCCGGTCTCGCCCCACTGCCCGCCCCCACCCATGCCGCCGCCACCGCCGCCGACCGAGCCGGTCTCCTCGCCGTTGAGGCGGCCGAGTCCGTTGTAGCCGAAGGTCAGTTCAAGGAAGGAGTTGTTCTGGGAGCCGCCGATGTAGGGGCGGGAGGACGCGGGCCACAGTTCGACGATCGCGACCCACCAGCCGCCGGAGACGACCAGGGCGGCGGTCGCCGCGGCCAGCTGTCCGAACCGCTTCTTCACCGGCACCGGCGCGCAGACCGCGTACACGATCGCGAGCGGCGGCAGGATCAGGAAGGCCTGGAGGGTCTTGGCGAGGAAGGCGAAGCCGATGGCGGCACCCGCCCACAGCAGCCACTTCGTACGGCCGTCCTCCAGGGCGCGGACCACGAAGTAGCAGGCCACGGCCAGCAGCAGGGCCAGCATCGCATCCGGGTTGTTGAACCGGAACATCAGCGCCGCGACGGGGGTGAGCGCGAGCACCGCGCCCGCGATCAGACCGGCCGCGGGGCTGAAGCGGCGGCGCACGGCGGCGTAGACGACGGCGACCGTGCCGATGCCCATGAGGACCTCGGGCATCAGGATCGCCCACGAGCTCAGTCCGAAGACCCGCACCGACAGGGCCATCGGCCACAGCGAGGCCGGGGGCTTGTCGACGGTGATCGCGTTGCCCGCGTCCAGCGAGCCGAAGAAGAACGCCTTCCAGGACTGGCTGCCGGCCTGAACGGCCGCGGAGTAGAAGGAGTTGGCGTAACCGGAGGAGGTCAGGTTGTAGAAGTAGAGCACCGCGGTGGCGAGGAGCAGGCCCCAGAACGCGGGGCGCACCCAGCGGGGGTCCTCGGGTCGGCCGCGCCACAGTCTTTTCACGAAGGGCTGCCTGGGCTCGCCGGCCTCGGGTGCGGGCGGGGCCGCGGCAGCGGAAGGCTCCTGCACGGCCGCACTGGTGGTGGTCATCGGGGGTCCCCCGGGGTGTTGTCGCAGGGGCGCACCGGCTGCAGCCGCATGGTGGCGTCCCGCTGGCTGTGGTCCGCGGCTTCACCGGCGCGGACCTGGTCGTCGTACGAGAAGTGGCTGCCGCCTGCGCGCGTCGGCAGGGGCGCGTGGAGCGGCTGCCGATGTGCGGTGGTGGAGTAGGTCGGCGAGGACGGCACGGCCGGTGTGTGGGAGGCCACGACCGTCGACTCGCGGCGCTCGGGGAAGACCCAGGCGCGGAAGAGCAGGAAGCGCAGCACGGTCGCCGCGAGGTTGGCGGCGATCAGGACCGCCAGCTCGGTGGAGTGGGCCGGGTTGCTGCTGGCGGCGTTCAGGGCGGCGAGCGAACCGCTGGTCAGGGCGAGGCCGATACCGAAGACGACGAGGCCCTGCGCCTGGTGCCGGACGGCACCGCCACGGCCGCGCACCCCGAAGGTCAGCCGCCGGTTGGCCGCCGTGTTGGCGACGGCCGAGACCAGCAGGGCGAGCGCGTTGGCGACCTGCGAGCCTCCGAACTGCCGGAAGACGGTGTAGAGGAGGAGGTAGAAGAGCGTCGACAGCCCGCCGACCACACAGAACCCGACGAGCTGGCGGGCCAGCCCCTTCGGTACGTCCTTGATCTCGCGGTCGCGCGGGTCGTCACCGAAGGGCCGCGCGATCCGGTCCAGCGGGAGCGAGCCGGTGGCCAGGGCCTTGCCCACGCGCCACACCCCCTTGAGGTCCTCGGTCGCGGTCTTCACGATGTGGACGGTGGAGTCGGGGTCGTCGACCCAGTCGACGGGCACCTCGTGGATACGGAGTCCCGCGCGCTCGGCGATGACCAGCATCTCGGTGTCGAAGAACCAGCCGGTGTCCTCGATCATCGGCAGCAGCGCCTGCGCCACATCGCGCCGGATCGCCTTGAATCCGCACTGCGCGTCCGAGAAGCGGGCCTGCAGCGAACCGCGCAGGATGAGGTTGTACGAGCGGCTGATGAACTCCCGCTTGGGGCCGCGCACCACTCGCGAGGAGCGGGCGAGCCGGGATCCGATCGCCAGGTCGGAGTGGCCCGAGATCAGCGGGGCCACCAGCGGGAGCAGGGCGTTGAGGTCGGTGGACAGGTCCACGTCCATATAGGCGAGGATCGGCGCGTCCGAGGCGGACCACACGGTGCGCAGGGCGCGACCACGGCCCTTCTGCTCCAGACGGAAGGCCCGGACCTCGGCGATCTCCGCCTCCAGCCGCTGGGACACCTGTGGGGTGGTGTCCGTCGACGCGTTGTCCGCGATGGTGATGCGGAACGCGTACGGGAAGGTGTGCTTGAGGTGGTCGTGCAGTCTCAGCACACACGGTTGGAGGTCCTTCTCCTCGTTGTAGACGGGGATCACTACGTCCAGGACTGGCGTGCCGGCGTCGCCGGCCGGGAGGTGCTCCCGCGCCGGCAGAGTGCCGGGAGAAGAGTCGGTTTGCATGGCATCGACTGTCGTCAAGTGCCCTGTTGCACCCATGTGTTGACACTGTGCTGAGCCTGTGAGTCCGGTTGCCAGTTCGTTTCGGGCGCCGGGCGGGGCGTCACGGGGGTGAGCGCGGGGAGGTGGACCGTGAACACGGTCCGCCCCGGAACGCTGTCCACGGTCACCGCACCGCCGTGCGCGGCCGCGACCGCCTGCACGATCGCGAGACCGAGCCCGGTGGAACCGGAGGCACGGGAGCGGGAGGAGTCGCCGCGCGCGAAGCGTTCGAAGACATGCGGCAGCAGATCCGGCGGGATTCCCTGCCCGTTGTCCTCGACGTCCACGCACATCCAGGGTCCGCGCCGCTGGATGCGTGCGGTGATCGTGGTCCCGGGCGCGGTGTGCTTGCGGGCGTTGCCGAGAAGGTTGATGAGCACCTGCTGCAGGCGTGCGGCATCGCCGGAGACGAGAGCGGGCTCATCGGGCAGATCGAGCCGCCAGCTGTGCTCCATGCCGGCCGCGCGGATGTCGCTGATGGTGTCCACGACGAGGGGGATGAGATCGGTCTGCTCGAACTGGAGCGGCCGCCCGGCGTCGAGCCGCGCGAGCAGGAGCAGGTCCTCGACCAGCAACGTCATACGGCCCGCCTCGGATTCGATACGTCCGAGCGCGTGCCGGGTGTCGGGGCCGATCTGCTCTCTGCCGCGCCTGGTCAGCTCGGCGTAGCCGCGGATGGAGGCGAGGGGGGTTCTGAGTTCATGACTGGCGTCGGCGACGAACTGGCGTACCCGCATCTCGCTCTGCTGACGGGAGTGCAGGGCCGCGTGGACGTGGTCCAGCATCCGGTTCAGCGCGACGCCCACCTTGCCGACCTCGGTGTTCGGGTCGCACTCCGACTCGGGGACGCGCTCGCTGAGGTTGACCTCGCCGGTGTGGAGGGGGAGTTCGGAGACACGGGTCGCTGTCGCGGCGACCCGTCGGAGGGGGCGGGTGGCCACACCGACGATGACGGTACCGGCGATACCGGCGGCACCGAGACCGGCCGCGGTGACGCTGGCTTCCACGGCGATGAGGGTGTTGAGGGTGTTGTTGACTTCCGCGGTAGGGATACCGACGTAGAAATCGCCCTTGGGACCGGAGCGGAACTTGACGCGGTACTCACCGAGTCCGGGGATGTCGACAGTGTGCGTGGAATTGTCCTGGGAGACCTCGTTGAGCGCGTCGATCGCCTCGTCGCTCAGGTCCTCGGCCGTCGGCTCGTACCTGTCGTCCTTCTCACCGACCTTCGCATCGGTGATGATGCGGTTCTTCACCGAGGCCACGATGGTGCCCGCTTGCGGTCCTCCCTTGACCAGGTCGGTCAAGGCCGGCACGCCCTGGGGCAGTTGGCGGCCCTTGTCCTCTTTGCCGGGCGGTGCGTTCACTCCGGCGGCCCACGCCGCAGCCTCGCCCACCTTGTTGTCCAGCTGCTCATACAGATGGGACCGCAACGCAAGCGTCGTCACCGTACCGATCACCGCACACACCACCGCGATCAGCACCAGGGACGCGACGACGAGCCGGGCCCGCAGGGTGCGCGGCTGGCCCAGTCGCTTCCGCTGCGTGCGCGTCGGCCGTCGTCGTCCGCTCATGACACCGCGGGCTTGATCAGGTAACCGGCACCACGCCGGGTGTGGATCATGGGCTCGCGACCGGCGTCGATCTTCCGACGCAGGTAGGAGATGTACAACTCGACCACGTTGGCCTGCCCCCCGAAGTCGTACGACCAGACACGGTCGAGGATCTGCGCCTTGCTGAGCACGCGCCGCGGGTTGCGCATCAGGAAGCGCAGCAGCTCGAACTCGGTCGCGGTGAGGTGGATGGACTCACCGGCCCGCGACACCTCGTGGCTGTCCTCGTCGAGGGTGAGGTCCCCGACGACCAGCATGGAGTCCGACCGCCGGTCGGCCGCACCGGAGCGGCGGATGAGCCCGCGCAGCCGGGCCACGACCTCCTCGAGGGAGAACGGCTTGGTGACGTAGTCGTCGCCACCGGCGGTGAGCCCGGCGATACGGTCCTCGACCGCGTCCTTGGCGGTGAGGAAGAGCACCGGCACGTCCGGCAGCTCCCGCCGCAGCCGCCCCAGAACGGTCAGCCCGTCCATGTCGGGCAGCATCATGTCGAGTACGACGGCGTCGGGCCGGAAGTCCCGAGCGGTCTGGAGGGCACCGGTGCCGTCTCCCGCACTCCGGATCTGCCATCCCTCATAGCGAAGGGCCATGGACAGCAGCTCGGTGATCGACAGCTCGTCGTCCACCACAAGCACTCGGACGGGGCTCCCGTCCGGCCTCAGCAGTTCGGTGCGCCCCTGGGGCGAGGTCGTGGTCATGGTGGACACACTGTCGGCGCCCTCTGAGAGCACCCTTTCGGCAAGCTGTGATTTCCCTGAGAAACTCACAGACGCTTCTCAGGGAATCCCTGGGAAGTCGGCTCAGGCCCTCTCGAACCCATGACTGTGCTCGACCCTGGCGATGTGCAGGGAGTACCGCTCGTACCAGTGCTCCCGCCCGTACGCCTTGGCCTCCCGGTGCGCCGCGTTCTGCCGCCACTGCTCGATGCCGGCCAAATCCCGGAAGTAGGCGACGGTGATCGACAGCCCACCCGGCGTCCGGGCCGAGTCCTCGCCCAGGAACCCCGGGATCTCCTTGACCAGCTCGCCCATGCGCGCCGCGGTGGCACCGTATCCGGTGTTCTGCTCGGTACGCAGGGAGGTGAAGACGACCGCGTAGTACGGGGGTTCGTGGGCGGCGACGGGGAGGATGCGCGGGACGGGCTCCCCGGCCGCGTCCGGCGTGTCAGACGTATCCGGCGCGTCAGGCGCAATGTGGTGATCACTCATGTCGTCCACGATCGGCCCCGCCCCGAGTCGCGTCCAGGCCCCTTACCCAAAGGGATCCGAGAGGGATCCGAATCTTTACCGGCCGAGTCTCATATCTCGCAGACCAGCGCGTCCTGCACGCAGACCAACCCGTCCCGCTCTCAGAACAGCCCGTCCTGCACTCCCCTCTCCTTCAGCGCCCCCTTGAACTCCCGCACCGGCACGGCAAGTTCATCGGCGTCGACGGGAATCAGCCCCCACCCCCTCATCAACCGTGTGTCCACCACGACCACCCCGCCCCCGGTGTCCAGATGCAGATCGGGCCCGGCGGCCGCGACCAACCGCCCGCCCACCGCACCGCCGGCGACCAGCTCGGTCACCTCACCGACGGCGGCCGGCGCCTCCGCGAGCCCGAACTCGCGCACATGGTCGACGGGTTGGCAGGGCTCGGCGCGGAGCGACTCGGGCCACCCTCCCAACGTCACGGCCCGCGCATGCAGTTCGGTGATCTCGGCCGCCCGCTCCGCCTCGGTGCCGGGCAACGCGGAGCGCACCGCGCGCTTGTCGGCGTACGGAATCCGGTCGGGGACCCGGAGGGCCGCCCGCAGCAGTTCCTCCGTCCGCCGGGCCGCCATGAGCGGGCCGACGCCGAGCCAGGTGAAAGAGACCGCGCCCTGCTCAAGCAGCCGCGCGGAGCCCCGTTCTTCGGCGGTGATCCCGACCTTGGTCATACCGGGGCCGAACCAGGCCAGATAGACGTGGTACGGCCGGGGATCGTCCGCGATGGTGTCGGCGGCCACGGAGTGCGCCCGGTCCAGCCGCGCACACTCCTCGCATCGCGCCCCCGTACTGCGCGCCGACACGGCCACCCGTATCGGACACGCATGCCCCCGCGCTCCCACACATGTCCGCACACCCCCGTCCGCGACCCCGAAGGCCACCCTTTTCCCCCAGGTCAGCGCACTGCGCCGACCGCCTTCCCACGCCAGCACGGGACCGTCCGCCGACCACCGCAGCCCCGAGCACTTCCATGCCTGTGCCATCGCTCACGAGAGTAGGGGGTGGCACTGACAAGGGCACTGACAGTGGCACTGACAAGGGCGGCTGAGCTGCGCAAACGGGCAGCCCGGCGACGCACGACGCGGCACTCAGCGCCCGCCCGGCGCCCGCGCGAACTCCGGCTCCCCTGCCCCCACCCCGGCTTCCACCGCCGTACCCCCGGCGACCAGTCCGCCCCGCCCCCGTCCCCGCCCCGCAAGCCGGCACCCCACACACCCCGGATGCCCCTCCCGCGCCGACAGATCCCGCACCCGCCACCCCCACTGCTCCCGAGGCCTGCGCCCCGACGGCTTTCCCCACCCGGCCAGATGCAGCAGCCACGTCACGAGAACACTCACGGCCACGATGACGAGCCCACCCGCCACGAGTGCGGCCGAGACGGTCACGACCCCCGCCCCCAGCACCACCGTCCCGGCGGTCGCGATCCCGAATCCGGTCCACCCCGCGACCGTATGGCCGTGGTCATATTGGTGTGCGCTCATGCACCCGCCCCTCACCCCTCGCTGCGCACCCGCAGCAGAACCTCTCACGACGTAAGAAATTTAGCACCGAAATCTCTCACAATCTAAGGTAATTACGAAGATGCCAGCCAAGCCGCGCCCCGCCGCCACCCCGGCCCAGGCGCTGACGTCGATGGACTCCCTCATCGCGACGCATCTGCTGGGCCAGCAGGAGATGGCCCAGCGGCTGGGCCTGAACGTCACGGACCTGCTCTGTTTCGCCTGCGTACTGAAGGCCGGCGAGGACCTGCTCACCGCCGGCGACCTCGCAGAGCACGCCCATGTCACGACGGGCGCGATGACCGGCATCCTCAACCGTCTGGAGCGCGGCGGTTTCATCACCCGCCGCCCCGACCCGAAGGACCGCCGCCGCGTCCGCGTCGCCGCGGTCCCGGCCGCGGTGGCTCGCGTGGAGTCCCTGTACGGCCCCTACTACGCCCGCCTCAACGACCTCTTCGCCGACTACTCCGCGGCCGAGATCGCCGTACTCAACGACTGGTTCACGCGTACGACGGGTCTGGCACTGGAGTACATCGAGGAACTCCGGGTCCAGGACGGCGAGTAGGGCAGGGCGGAGTACGGGGGTCGAGTAGGGCCAGGCGGAGGGTGGGGGTGGGGCTGGCTCCACCCCCGGTTCGGTGGGGGACACCCTCGTGCCCAAGGGCGCGCGACGAGATCGTTGAACCCAGCTGATCCGGGCTGAAGCCGACGTGAAACCCCACTGAATCCGGGCCCGGGTCAACTGAGTTCCGTCAGAAACTCGCGACCCGCCCGGAAGGAACCGTCATGGAGACGCAGCGCACGGAAACCAAGCCGGTGGGCCCGCTCGCCTCCTTCGTCCGGTTCGTGGTGTGCGGCGGCGGGGTCGGCGTCCTGTCCAGCGCCGCGGTCCCGCTGCTGGCGATGCTGATGCCCTGGGCGGCGGCGAACGCGGTGATCACGATCGCGTCGACGCTCCTGTGCACCGAGCTGCACGCCCTGTTCACCTTCGGCACGGGCCGCCGCGCGGGGCTGCGCCGCCACCTTCAGTCGGCCGGTTCGGCGACCGCCGCCTACGTGGTGACCTGCACCGCGATGTTCGTCCTGCACGCGGTGCAGTCCTCGCCGAGCCTGGTCTGGGAGCAGGCCGTCTACCTCGGCGCCTCGGGCCTGGCGGGCATCGGCCGGTTCCTGGTGCTGCGGCTCTTCGTCTTCGCCGGCGGCGGCCGGAAGCAGGACGAGAACCGGAAGCAGAAGGAGAAGACGACGGCCACGGTCCGCCCGGTGCAGGCCGACCACGTCCGACGCGGCAACCTCCTGCTCGCCCGCTGATCCCCTCCGACAACGCTGGAGTCCGGCTCAAGGGGGGCTAGCCACCTACTGCGGTACGGCTAGCGCCACCCCCGGTCCGGTAGGTCCCTCCATGGCGTCGGCAGGGCGGCGGGGGCATCGTGGAAGACAGAGAAAAACAGAGCAACACAGGAACGGACGCACGGACGCACGGACGAACAGGGCACCAGAGGATCCGCGAGGCACAGACCCCCTTCCCGGAAGGAAGATCCCATGATCTCGCTGCCGTCTCCCGAGCAGAACACCACCTCCCACGAGAGCGAACTCGCCCCGCTGCTCACCGTCTGGGACCAGACCCACCCCGCCACCGCCGATCCCGAGTGGCGCCATCTCCTGGACGAACTGGTCCATCCCCGGACCACGGAGGCGTTCCAGCGCCTGGCGGGAGCCGCAGCTTGAACCCGAACGTTCTTGACCACCCCGCCCAGCGCGCAAGAGGCCCCGGAGAAACCCGCCGGGGCCTCTTCTCGTACCGGCCGCCTCTACGCGGGCGCGGCACTCACCCTGATCTCCGTCGCCGTCATGGCCGTAGCCGCGTATCAAGCCAAAAGCCAGAGGCCCTGTGGATTGCTCCACAGGGCCTCTGGCTTGCTGTGCACTCGGCAGGATTCGAACCTGCAACCTTCTGATCCGTAGTGATCCGAAAGCCGTCCGGGCCGTCCATGCCGTCCGGGACGCTGCGCCCCAAGTCCAGGTCACAGGCTCGCCGTACCGACCCTCCCACGCCGTTTGTGAGACGCGTGTGAGACGCGGCGGCGCCGCCCGGTGATCGCAACACCGGACGGCGCCTTGATCCAGAACCCTTCGTGATCAAGGAGTCCAGACCCATGCAGAACCGTACCGAGTCCGGGGAGGCGCGCGAGTTGCGCGTGCTCCTGGCCGCCGTCCTCGAGGCCCTCGATATCCCCCACCCCGCGACCGTGGGCGACGCGGAGACCCACGACCGCATCCTTCTCAACCGCGTCATGGACGCTCGGGTCGCCCTCGAAGGCGCTCTACAGCGTGGCGACAACCCGGGATGGTCCGCTGACTACCTGCGGGCTCGGCTCGGCGAGAAGCCGGCCACCGGCTACCGAGCCGCGGGCCACGCGCGCGCCGAGCAGGAAGCGGAAGCCGTCCGGCGCTCGGTTGACGCTCAGTTCCCCGCCGTGGCTGCGTTCCTCGCCCGCGACCGCGCCGAGCGGGGTGAGGGCCGATGACCGCGCTCCAATACGTGCTGCTGCTCCTGGTCCTCGTGCTGGCCGTCGCGTTCGTGTGGCTGTGGCGGCGCGTGCTGCTCCTCGAACAGCAGGCGGACGCCTTCCGTGTGGGCCTCGATGGTGTGCGCGTCGGACTGCGCAAACACGCCGAGACGGACCACAGATCGCGGCTCCTGGTCATCGCGGACCGGCCTACCGAAGAGTCGGCAGAGCTCATGAAGGCTCAGGCCGTGGAGTGGGGGTGGGAGGTATGACGCAGACCGCTGAGCGGCGCCTGGCGGTGGCCGAGCGGCAGCTGTCCGAGCTGCGCATCGAGGTGGCCAAGCTCAACGTCCTCGTCGGCGTCCTGATGCAGGCGGACCGTCCGGCGGACGCGAATGTCGAACGGGTCGCGCAGGCTGCCGCGACGTTGTTCGAAGCCTCGCCGCGGCGTGGCGGCCGCCGGCATCTGCGCCTCGTCGACGACGCCAGTGTCGACGGCCAGTTCCTCGACGAAGGCCTGCGCCGCGTGCGTGCCGCGCGAGGTGAGGGCCGGTGAGGAGTCGACGGTTCCCGGTGCCCCGCCCGACCGAGCGCAAGGCCCTTGAGCGGGTCGCACGGCGACCGGCGCCGGACGTACCGGCGGCGGTGCTTCTCGCCTGCCTCACGGTCGCGTACGCGACCGGTGACCGGCATGGCGTGCGGCTGTTCTCTCGCGCTCTGGCCCGTCAGGGGGTGGGTCGGTGAGCGGTACGCCGACCGTGGTGTCCGTGCGGATGACGGACCAGTTCGCCGCGGACCTCGAGGTGTTGCAGCGCGGCGGCATGAGCGCGTCCGACGCGGTCCGCCATGCGGTGCGGCTCATCGCTCAGGGCCAGGGCACGGCCGAGAGGCTGGCGCAGAACGACGGCGGCCGGCGGCCCGGCGCCCTGTCCATCCCGACCGGTGCCCTGTACGGGCGGCGGGCACCGTATGACGGGCGTGACCAGGGCGTATGACGCGAAAGGCTCCGGTCACCCCCGCGTGGCAGCAGGATGGGTGACCGGAGCCGTCAATGGGCCGCTCAGGGCCTCTCAAGGGCGCCCTCGAGCGCGCGTTTCCCTGCCGCGATCAGCCGCGCCACATTCAGCGGCGTGCACAGCACCGCTGCGGACGGCATCGGGACCGACCAGTACGAGGCGTAGGCCCGCGGGTTGTGCTCCACGGCATCCAGCTTCGGCACCCCCAGGTAGGTACCGCGGCCGAGGCAGTCGACCCCCAACGGGCGCCAGTCGTCGGCCGCTTGGCGCCATCGCTCGGGCATGCTGCCGGGCACGAGCGCGTAGTAGCGGTGCTGGTACATGTCGCAGATGACGGGGCCGCCGTCGAGGACCTCGTCAAGGAAGCCGTCGACGTCCGCGGGTACCGGGGTGCCGGCCACGGCGAGCACCAGGCGCCCGGGGAGGCGGACGGCAGAGAACAGGGTCCCCAGGGGCAGCAGCGCCACCTTGCCCGGCTCCGACCATTCCCGGCGCGCCTTCTCGGGGGCGGGGTGTGTCGACAGGAGCCAGTGTTCCGTGGCCAACTGGCGGTCCGCGTGGGTGTGCACGAGCACCCCGGATTCGGGTTCGACCGGCCGCAGTGCCGGGGTACGCGGTCGGGCAGTACGTTTCATGGGTCGACGTTCCTTCTCAGCGTTGGCCGCGCCCCGGGAGGCCAGCACCTCGCCGGGGCCTTGTCGTGGGGCTGGGCGGGGCAGAGGCCAGCGGGGCCGTCTCGGACGTGACCGAGGCCCACACGCGTACCTGTCCGCTGGCGTCGCTGCTGCCCCAGCGGTCCGCGGAGGCCAGCACGCCGAGGAGGGCTTGCCAGATCTCCTCACCGACCGGGGCCGGTACGGATACGCGCAGATGGGTCGGGTACTCGTCGATCTCCGCAGCGCTTCCCGTGGCGCGCTCCATGTCGGTGCGCAGTTCTGCGGCGCGTAGGCGGGCAGGCATGACGGAACCCCCGAGACTCATTGAGGAGAGTCCAACTCATCTCGAAGAGTAGCTGGGAACCTCGTACTCTGTCAGGTGCGTCACACCCGAACCACAGGAGGCCCCGTGGCTGCCCCGGCGCCGTACCTCGCCATCGCCGAGGCCCTACGCGAACGGATCGCCGGCGGTGAACTCGCGCCCGGAACCCGCCTGCCGTCCGTCGCCGAGCTCGGCCGCGAGTACGGCGTCTCACCCTCGGTCGGCGCCCGCGCCTACTCCGTCCTCGCCCAAGACGGTCTCGTCATCTCCCGCCACGGCGCCGGCCACTACGTCCGCGGCCCCGAGCCCGCCGAACTCCTCGTACGTCGGCACCGACGCCTCTCCGAGGACTCCCCGTTCGCCCAGGGCGCCGCCGAGCAGGGCACCGAGGGCACATGGCGGCACGAGTCCGTCACGGCGGCCGCGGACGCGCGCACCGCCGCGCGCCTGGACGTCGCCGAGGGCGATCCCGTCATGCGCACCGAGTACGTCTACCTCGCCAACGGCGAGCCCGTGCAGCTGGCCACGTCGTGGGAACCGATGGCGGTCACTGGACAGTCGATGATCGTGCTCCCCGAGGCGGGCCCGTACGCCGGCGTCGGCGTCGCCGCACGCATGCGCGTGATCGGCATCGAGGTGGGCGAACCTGTCGAGCGGGTACGGGCGCGCGGCGCGACGCGCGCCGAGGCGCAGCAACTCGGCACGAATCCCACCGCACCGGTGCTCGCAATCGAGCGCACCTACTACGACCAAGCCACCGGCCAGCCGGTGGAAACCGCGGACATCGTGATGCGGGGCGACCGCTGGGTTGCGATCTACGGGCAGGCCCCGCGCGTGTAACGGTATTAGGCGTCTGACCTGCGGCGATTCGAAGTGTGACAGGGGTCGAAAGGCTGTGTGCCGTTCTGCCGTTTCCGGGGTCGGATCACCCCGGCGGGGCGCTGGTCGGCACTGACGAGCCCCGTGGGGCCCCGAGGCGGGCTGTTCTCCGGAACCCGTACAGGGCGCGAGTTGCTATGCCGCACCGTTCCGGAAAATCGGGGGTGGGCGGGGGCACCCCGCCACCCCCTTCGGTCAGTACGGCGGCGGCTCTCGCTCGGCATCGGTGAGCAGACCAGGATGCGGCTCGCGTGGTCGTTCGCGGCTCGGCATCGGTCCGCGTGCGGCGCGTGCCTGGATGGCGGTGCGCTTGCGGTGGTGGTAGCCGCACAGGATGCGGATGTTGTCCAAGCTGTGGTCGTCTCGGTCGCCGATGTGGTCGGCGTCGGTGCCTCGTTCGGGGCAGCGTTGGCCGTCCTCGATCCATGTGCACTGGTTGCCGTCGCGCTGCATGGCCTGTGCTCTGAGCTCTTCCCAGTTGGCGGGAAGCGGTGTGGTGCGGCGGGCGGTGGCGGACAGGGCGCGGGGGCGGGGGGTGTTGCCGGGGCGGCGGGGTGGGCTCATGGGCGGGGCTCCAGTCGGTGGATGTACTCGCCCTCGATGTAGAGCAGGGCGCCGGGGCCGAAGTCGTCGGCGATGTCGGCGAGTTCCTGCGCTTCTTCGCGGGCGTCGTCGGCCTTCCACTGCCACACGTCGGTGAAGTAGCGGGCGATCAGGTCGGCGTACGTGGCGGGGGTGAGGTCGGGGCGGTCGACGACTTCAACGAGCGTGGTTGCGGCGTAGCTGGTGACTCCGGCCCAAGAGCGTTCGCACCCGCAGGCGCCGTGTTCTCCGGCGCCGCAGACGAACGGGCGGATGACGAGTTCTCCGGCCACGGTGTGGACGAATCCGCCATCGCGGGGGTCTTCACCGCGGGGTGCGGCGAGTACGAGCATGGGGGTATCTCCTTGACGTGGTGGGCGCCCCCTGGCCGCGGGTGGACCAGGGGGCGCGGATGGAGTCCGGGCGGGGCGCTGGAAGGTCTGTGGCGGGCAAAGGTGGGCCCGGGTGCCTCGCTTCCATGGCTCCACGCTGGCGCGGGCACGTGCGCCGTGGTGGTGGCTTTGACGCCCCTGCCCGGGGGTCTGTCAGGCGGTGGCTTCCCTGGCCGCGTGGGCGAGCAGGGACAGGATGTCGGCGGGGTTCATCTCGTTGCCCTGCACGTTGATCCTGATGAGGTCCTGGCGGACGCCGCCTTGTGGCCACATGACGCTGTGGCCGGCGGAGGCTTCACCGCGGGCGTAGGCCAGGGCCCGCTTGAGCCACTCGTCCTCCCCGGCATGCTGGGCGAGTTCGGCGATCGCGGTGCTGGCGTCGGCCAGGGCGGCGGCGAGCCGCTCGCCTGCGTCCTGGCGTACGTCGTGGCCGCGGGTCTGAGCCCACTCCTGCATGTCCGGTTGGGCGAGGCGCCGGCGGAGGTCGGACCACACCTGTGCGAGTGCTTCGGCGGCCACCAGGGCGTTGCTGTGCGCGTCTTGGAGTGCTTCGCGGGCCGTGGCCTCGCCCTGGGGGCCGGGGTCCGTGCGTCCGGCCCGGAGGGCGGCGGCGCGGGCCTGGATGTCCGTCTCGGCTGCGGTGGTCACGGCCTTCTCTGCGGCGGTGTGCTCGGCCACGCGCTCGTTGTAGGTGGTGAGCATCGTGCGGTACTCGTCGATGAGGGGGGCCGCGGGCGAGGTGTCGAGGAAGGCGGGGATCAGGCGGCGGGGGCCTGCGGGCTTGGGAAGCTGCGTGTTCGTCGTGGTGGTCATCAGGCGAGTCCGTTCATTTCGTCGTGGATCTGGTGCAGTTGGGCGGCCTTGAGGCGTCCGGCACGTCCCCAGTCGCCTGCCTTCTCGGCGGCGGCGATCTGCTGCGGGATGGTCGGCTCGGGCGGCGCGAGGAGTTGCCCGGGCGCGTGCAGCTGCTCAACCGGCGTACCGGCGGCCGCTGCGGGGGCGTCCTGCGCGGGGGGCTGCGGGGCGTTGAGCATGCCGACGATGCCGGGGCCCGGGTCAACGGGCGCGGTGGGCATCGCGGCGGGGCGCAGGGCTTCGCGGGGACGCCCCGGGTAGGTCTGCCCCGGGGACGGCTCGGCGCCCTGTGCGGTGGGCTCGGCGACGGCGGCCGGTACCGCCTCGGGCTCGGGCCGGTACCGGCCGTTGTGGTCGGTACGGGCCGACCGCTCGAGCAGCATCGCGGCCTTCAGCCGTCCGGCCTCTCGCCAGTCGCCGGCCTGCTCGGCCGTGGCGATTCGCTCGGCGAGCGAGGGTTCAGGGGTACTCATGGTGATCTTCCTTTCGATCGTCACTCTCTGTTCTCAGATGCCGCGCTCTTGCGCCTCTCGTGCCTCTCGCGCCAGCACTCAGGGGTTGGCGCGAGAGGCACGAGAGGGCGCGAGAGGGGGTTCACGGGTCGCCTTCAGTCACGCTGAGTGTCCAGACCCAAGCCTTCTTCTCGCCGAATCCGGACTGTCGGGAGGTCACCCCGAGACGGGACCGGGCGCGTTGGAGCGTGCGCTTGGCGATGCCGTCGCGCTCGGCGTCCCTGAAGACATCGCGCGTTGCTGCCTCGCCGCCGGCGTCGGTGAGGTAGCCGCGCAGCCACTCGGCAGCCTCGTCCCGCTCGCTGATCTCCTCGCGGTCGACGGGCGCGGCCAAGGTGTCCTCGACGGTGCGCTGAGACACTCCGGTGAAGGTGAGGCGACCGACGTTGGCCATGCCCTTCGGGGTGGGCACGTCGTAGCCCTCGATGCGGTAGGCGAGGGAGGGCAGGTCGAGGCGCCCGAGGCTGTTCTTCGTCTGCGTCATCACCTGCATGTCGCTCTCGCCGTCGCGCGCGAACGCCAGGACGGCACGGGCGAGATCCTTGAAGGCGCCTGAGCCGGTGATGAGCTGCGAGGCATCCGTGCTCGTTCCCTTGTTGAAGTGCGCGATGCCCAGCGTCAGGGCCTTGGTCCGCTCCGCCATTCGCACGAGGGGCTCGAGGGCTTGGCGCACGTCCTGGGAGCGGTGGGCGTCGACCCGGCTGCCCAGGGTGGACATGAGCGGGTCGACGATGAGCGCGGCAACGTCGTACTCATCGATGGCGAGGGCCAGAGGCTCGATGTCCGCGGGCAGGCAGATCATCGTCTCTCCGGTGATCAGCCGTCCGTCCTCGAACCGGGTCGTCTCGACGTCGACGCGGTAGACGCGCTCGAGATCGGCGTCTGCCGCGATGAGACGCGGTACGAGGGTGCGGGACCACGAGTCCTCGACGGCCGCGTAGAAGACGTTCCGGGGGCGGCCGTGGAAGGTACCCGGGAGCTGCCCGCGCGAGAGCCTCGCGGCAAGCCAGATACCGAACGACGACTTACCGGTGCCTTCGCGGCCTGCGGCGAGGGTGAGTGCGCCGGCGGGGATGCGTCCGGCGCCCGGCTCGGGCTCCCATGCCCAGATGACGGGTTCGGGCTCGATCGCCGCGGCGGGGGTGAGCTTGATACGGCGTGGCGCGGGCAGTTCGGGGAGTCCGTTCGCCAGGCCGTGGACGGTGGGGTCAGTGGTCACGAGCGGGGCCGTTCTGCGGGGCGTTGGTGGGGCGGTCGACCTGGTGGCCGTCGACGAGGTGCCGGTACCAGCCGGGGCGCCCGGGGATGGCGACCGGCGGCCAACCGGCGGTGGCAGTCACCTCGCGCGCGGGGCCACGTACGGCGCGGCGGCGGATCTCCTCGGCGGTGGGCCTGAGGGCGATGTCCCGCGCGATGCTGGACGCGTACGCGTTCGCCTCGGCGTAGATCTCACGGCGGTATGCCTCGGGGTCCTCCTCGGCGAGCCTGTCCAACCGGGCCTCCTCGTCGACCTGCCGCCGATACGCCTCGGCGGCCGTGATGATCGCTGCGACCTTCCGGGGGTCGCCCGGGGCCAGGCGCAGCCACACGAGGGAGCCGTAGGCCGGCGGTTCGCCGTCCACACAGCCGAGAAGGCTCGACACCTGGGCTTGCGCCCACAGTTCGGCGACATCGCCCGGAGACACCCCGGACGGCGCTACGCTGACCGTCGCAGTCCCACCGCTCGCCGCGAGGACTTCCCGAGAAGGGCCTGTTTGCCGCAGGCCCTTCTCTGCGTTCCAGGTCATGCCGCTGGCTGCCCTTCCCCCGACAACAGGCGTACGAGGTCGGCAGTGATCACGACGCGGCGTCGCCCGAACTCGAGGGTCCGTATGGGCGCCGTACCGCGCTTGATCTGCTCGTACAGCTCCGACCGACTGCACCCCAACGCGAGGGCTGCCTGAGGCACGCGCACAGTGGCCGGCCAAGACTGGACCTCAGCGAGCGTCGGCCTTGCTTCGCCCCCCGTCATGCCGCACCGCCTTGGCTGACGGTGCGCTCCTGCAAGAACCGCTCGATGGCGGCACGGCGGTACAAGACGCGTCCGGCTTTGGCGGGAGACGTCTTGATGTAGTCGGGGCCAGTGCCCGCCCACCGCCAGTTGGCGAGAAGCTGCACGTTCAAGCCGTACTCGGCTTGCACCTGTGTGGGCTTCAGTAGTTCGTCGGGCATGAGCCACGCTCCTCTTCTCGGAACATGTGTTGCACGTTAGCATCATCTGTTGTTAGATAGACCCATGACCAAGATGATAAGGGCCAGTGACGGGATTACAAGGAGATCTTTGCTCCTTACCCTGGCTCCCATGACTGAGCAGCAGAAGGGCCGGCGCGCCATCGAGGTAGGGCCCACGGGCAAGACTGTGGCGGTGAACCTGGCCCGTCTGCGTGATCGGCGCGGCCTCACCACGCGCCAACTGTCCGGAGCCTTGGAGCGCGTCGGGCGCCCCATCCCGCCATCGGGCATCACCAGGATGGAGAAGGGGGAGCGGGTCGTCACGGCCGACGATCTCGCCGCGCTCGCTGCCGTCTTGGGCGTCTCGCCATCGGCGCTCCTGGTACCGCTCGCCGATGAGCCGACCGCGTCCGTCGACGTCACGGGCGCTGGTGAGGTGCCTGCTGTCGATGCGTGGCAGTGGGCGAACGGACAGCGTCCACTGAAGCTGACGCCCGGCAAAGAGCAGACGGAACTGCTCGAGCATCAGTTGTTCGGCATGCCTCAGTGGCTGCGCAGCTACCGCACCGAGCTGCACGAGCGGGTGTCGGCGGACTTCCCGGGGCAGATCGAGACGGACCCTGCTACGGGGCTGCCGGTGATCGTACTCAGGCGTGATCCGGACGGCGGCACCGATGGCTGATCCGATCAAGAAGATCACGCTGGCGAGCGGGAAGGTGCGGTACCGGTTCGTCATCGATGTCGGGCTGAACCCGGATACGGGCAAGCGCAAGCAGGTGACGGGCACCTTCGACACGGTGACGGAGGCCAAGAACGAGTACGCGCGTCTGCGTCACGAGCGCGCGGCGGGAACGCTGGTGGTGCCGTCGAAGATGACGATGGCGCACCTCGTCAACGCGTGGCTGAAGGAGGCCACCGTTGACGTGGAGGCGGCCACGAAGCGTTCATACGAGGACGCGATGCGGTACGTACGGACCAGGCTCGGCGACAAGCCGGTGCAGGAGGTGACGACCGCGGACGTCCAAGAGCTCATCGAGTGGATGCTGACGAGCGCGCGGCGGATCGGCGGGAAGCCGGGAACGGGCCTGTCCGTGCGCACGGTTGACCTCACCTTGGGACGGTTGCGGGCGGCGCTGAACATGGCGATACGTGACCGCCTGGTGGTGCGGAACGTCGCCGACTACGCGAAGGTCCCGAGGCAGGCCCGCAAGGAGGACAAGGCGCGCCGACGCGCACGGAAGCCGTGGAACGAGGACGAGGTGAAGGCGTTCCTCGCATACTGCGCGAGCGGTCGGCTGTACGCGGTGATGCTCCTCAGCCTGATCGGTCTGCGGCCCGCGGAGGTGTGCGGCCTGCGGTGGGTCGACATCGACCTTGAGGCCGGCACGCTCTCTGTGGAGTGGACGCGCACGCTCGTCGCCGGCGTCGTCATCGAGAAGGACGCCAAGTCGACCGCCGGGGAGCGCGGGCTTCCGTTGCCCGCGCCGGTGCTCGCCGCGCTGAAGGTGTTCCACCGGCGCCAGGCGAAGGAGAGGCTCGCCGCTGGCGAGGGCTACAAGCCGTCGGGGCGCGTCGTCGTCGACGAGCTCGGCGCCGCGGTGAAGACGGACTGGCTCCGGCGCCGGGCGTACGAGTTGATGGAGGCGGCGGAGGTGCGGCGGGTGAGGCTGTACGACGCGCGGCACGCGTGCCTGTCGTGGATGGCGAACAACGGCGTCCCCGACACCGTGGTGAGCGCATGGGCCGGACACGCAGACCTGAGCTTCACGAAGCGGACCTACGTGCACCCCGATCCCCAGTCGCTGAAGGCGGGTTCAGACAGGCTCGCCGATCTCCTCGGCTGAGTCCTCGAGCGGGATGTGAGAAACCGTGAGACGACACGACAAAGGCCCCGATCCGCCGGAGCGATTCGGAGCCATTGACCTGGCACTTCTGGTGCACTCGGCAGGATTCGAACCTGCAACCTTCTGATCCGTAGTCAGATGCTCTATCCGTTAAGCTACGAGTGCTTGTTTTGTTTTCCCGCCGTTCCTTGCCCTTCCGGGCCGCTCGCGGCGACAGGAAGAACATTACATGACTGCCGCCGCCATGTGAAATCCGTTTGCCGCACCCCTTGTGACCTGCGGAAACAGCCCGATGGGCCGTTAGTGACAACGACGAAGCCCCGGTCGGTATGACCGGGGCTTCGTGATCAAGCGCGGAGGCGGAGGGATTTGAACCCTCGATGGGCTTTAAGGCCCAAACCGCATTAGCAGTGCGGCGCCATAGACCGGACTAGGCGACGCCTCCAGCACAGCCGCCCGCGCGAGCGCGAGTGGTGCGTGCAGATGATGACACAGTCGAGCGTGGTGTCACCAATCGCCTCCCACGGTACTAGGCAGGCAGGCCGCAGAGCAAAGCCCTTCCCGGGGTGAGGCGCGGTCGCGCAACCGGGGGAAGCGGGGCGCGTTAGTCAGGTCATGCTCCAGTCCTCCCGGCTCGCCCGGTTCCTCGTCCTAGGTGTCTCCTCGCTGGTCGCCGCCGGTCCCCTCACCGCCGCACCCGCCTCCGCGCACTCCCTGATGCCGCCGCCCGCGCGGGACGACGACCGTGCCGGGGACCACCTCACCGTCACCGTGCGGAACGCGGGCGGCGGCCGGGACGGCACGTTCGAGCTGTACTGCCATCCCGGCGGCGGCACACACCCCGACGCCGGCAGCGCGTGCGCCGCGCTCGACCGGGGTGCGCGCTGGGGCAAGGACGCCTTCGCGCCCGTACCGGAGCGGAGCATGTGCACGATGCAGTACGGCGGGCCCGCCACCGCGCATGTCACCGGGACCTGGGCCGGGCGGCCGGTCGACGCGTCGTACGACCGCAGTGACGGGTGCCAGATCGCCCGCTGGGACCGGCTCGTGCCCGTCCTCCCCGACATGGGCCGGTAGGCGTGCCGCACCGGGGTTCCTGTCCCGCAAGGGTTTCCACACAGGCGATTCATGGCGGAAACGGGCTTCCGGGAAAGAAGCAGGTAGCCGTCGTACGGGCACACGTTCTACTTCACTTCGTCGTGCGACCTCCCTCTCATCCGGGGCCCCGGCACAACCGCTGCCTTTAGACTCCCTCGCGTGACACGTCGCGGGCCGGTTGGCAAGATGGCCCGAGCGGTCGGCAAGGTGCGGTAACAGGGAGGAAGCGTCTCGTGAGCAGCAGGCCATCCCGAGGCGCTGCTCGCCTCGCAGCCATACTCGACGCGCTTCCCGATGCGTTGGTGCTGGTCAACGCCAACGGGACCGTCGTGAACGCCAACACCATCGCGCTCGAGGCCTTCGAAGCGCCGGGTACGGCACTGGTCGGGCGCGGGCTGCTCGATCTGCTGCCCGAGTTCGACTCCAAGCTGATCCCCGGGTCCATGCGGCGGCCCGATCACATGGATCCGCGCGGCCAGACCAGGCCGACGCGGATGATCGCGCGCCGGACCGACGGGGTCGAGTTCCCGGTCGAGGTCACCAGCGCCAACCTCGAGAACGGCCAGCAGGCCTACGACAACTACGGCTACGGCGGCGACGAGCTGCTGATGCTCGTCGTGCGGGACCTCACCGGAACCGTCGACACCGAGGCCGAGCTGGCGCGTTCGCAGCGGCAGACCGAGATGATCCTCCGCGCGGCCGCGGAAGGGGTCGTGGGCACCGACACCGACGGGCGGATCGTGCTCGTCAACCCGGCCGCCGCGCAGATACTCGGCTACCGGGCCAGCGACCTCGGCGGCCGCGAGCTGCACGACGTCATGCTGCACTCCCGCGCGGACGGAACGCCGTTCCCGTACGCGGAGTCCCCGCTCGCCGACACCCTGCGCTCCGGGCGCAAGCACCGGGTGCGCGGGCAGGTGGTGTGGTCGAAGAAGGGCGACAAGGTCTCCGTCGACCTGACGACCGCGCCGGTGCGGGACGGGGACCAGCTCGTCGGTGCCGTCATGACCTTCACCGACCGGCGGCCGTACGACCAGCTCGCGCAGGAGAAGGACGCCGCCGAGAAGACGCACGCGGAGGAGCTGGAGCGGCTCTCCGAGGACCACGCCTCCGAGCTGACCGCCCTGCGCCAGCAGCACGTCCGCGAGATCGAGGAACTCCAGGAGCGGCACGAGGAGGAACTCGCCGCGGGCGAGGAACGGTATGCCTCGCTGGGCGAGCGCGAGAAGGATCGCTACGAGGCGCTCGCCGGACGGCACGAGCAGCTTCTGACGCTGCTCGGCGCCTCGCTGCGCGGGCCGCTGGACGAACTGCGCCGTGAACTCGCCACCCTCGCCGCCGACGACGCCGGGCAGCTGTGGCCCGAGGCCAACCAGGTCCTCCACCATCTGTCCGCCGGGTACTCGCGGATCACCCAGCTCATCGACAACGTCCTCGCCTACCAGCGGCTCGACGCCGGCACCGACGGCATCACGCGTACCAAAGTGATGCTCGACGCGGTCGTCGCCGCGGGTGTCGACGGGGCCGTGGAGCTCATCGGGCCCGGGCGGGTGCAGTTCGCCGTGCACGCCCCGCCCATCGAGGCCGAGGTCGACCCGCAGCTGCTCGCCCGCGCCCTCGCGCATCTCGTCGCGGACGTCGCCGGCGTCGACGCGACCGGCAACTCGCCGGTGTCCGCGGGCGGGTACATGGACAACACCGTCGTCGTGGCGGCGGCGCAGCGCGGCGAGGTCGTACGCATCGAGGTGCGCGGGCCGTACGCCGGCGGGGACCCGGTGCACGAACCGATCGTGCGCGGGATCGTGCGCGCCCACGGTGGTGTGCTGCAGACGCATGAAGTGCCGGGGATGAGCGGTAACGCGTACGTCCTCGAAGTGCCCATCGGGGGCGGGGCGGGGGCCGTACCGGCCCCGGGCCCGGCCGCGATCGAGCCCGCGCCGGCCACCGACACGGACGGCGGAAGCGGCGGACGCCGGCGCGCTCGCCGGTCGTCCGTCGACGCCTTCCTGGAGGCCGAGGACGTGCCGGGCGGTCAGCCCGAATCCGGCTCCGGTGGCTCCGGTGGCTCCGACGGGGGCGAGGGATCTCCCACCGGGCGGCGCAGGAGGCGTACGGCGGAGGAGGCGGCGCCCACTCCGGCGCAGGCCGCGGTGGAGCCGACGGGCGGCGGCACCGGGCGGCGGCGCGGCAGGCCTGCCGAGGGCGCCGGCGCGGACGTGGCCGACGGGATCGACGTGACCGACGGGATCGGCGAGGACGCCGGTGCCGTCGAGGGCGTCTCCGAAGGGGCCGTCGTCACCGCCGCCGAGTATGCCGCCGGTACCGCGGCCGTGGGGAGCGGACTGGGCGGGACCGTGCCGCCGCAGGGCGTGCCCGGGCCCGGCGGGGGGCGTCGCGCCCGGCGTGATCAGGGTTCCGCCGCCGTCGAACAGCATGCGCTGCCGCCTGCGCTGCCCGCAGTGGCGTCCGGCGATCCCGCCGCCGTCCCCGTCCCCGCCGCCGAGAACGGCGGTGCCCAGCCCACCGGACGCCGCCGTCGCGCCCTCGCCGCCGCGAACGAACGGGCCGCCGCGCAGGAGGCCGCACCCCGCGCGGTGTTCGCGCTCCCGCCGGCCGAGGCGGATCGGGGGGCGGGCGGTACGGAGGGGCCGGGCGCGGGTCAGTTGGTTGCCGGCGGGCAGGTTGCGCAGGGCGGGCAGGTGCCGGGGCAGCCGGTTGCCGCTGGGCAGGTTGGCCCGGCCGGGCAGGTGCCGGGACAGGCGGCCGCGACCGGGCAGGTGCCGGGACAGGCGGCCGCGACCGGGCAGGTGCCGGGGCAGGCCGGCGTGCCTGCGCAGGCGGCCGGTGCTCAGGCCGGTGCTGCCGGGCAGGGGACGGTTCAGGGGCAGACAGGCGGGCCCGCGCAGGTTCCGGGTGGGCAGGTGGCCGTGCCCGGGCCGGTGCCGGGAGGGCAGGTCGCCGTACCGGCGCAAGTGCAGGGGCAGATCGCCGTACCGGGACAGGTGCCGGGGCAAGTTGCCGTTCCGAGGCAGGTGCCGGGGCAAGTACCGGGACAGGTTGCCGTGCCTGGGCAGGTGCCGGGTGGGCAGGTTGCCGTGCCGGGTGGGCAGGTTGCCGTCCCCGGCCAAGTACCGGGGCAGGTGGCCGTACCAGGGCAGGTGCCTGGGCAAGGCTCGGTGCCCGTGCAGGTGCCCGGTGTCCAGGTGGCCGTGCAGGTGCCTGGGCAGGCCGGTCCCGTGGCCGGGTTGGTCGACGACGGTCGGCATGACGCGGTGCCGCACGATCAGTCCGGGGATCACACTCCCCCGCAGCCTCACCCGGCGAGCGCGCCCACCGGGCGTCGTCGGCGGGCCGTGGCGCAGTCGGCGGAGGCCGGTGGGACTTCGGGGCAGGGGATTCCGGCCCAGCAGATGACCGGGCAGGTGACCGGGCAGGGAACCGCGGGACAGGGGATTCAGTCGGCGGCCGGGCAGCCGGTCGCGCCTCAGGGGCAGGCGCCGCAGGGGCAGGCACCGCCTGTTCAGGCGGGGGCCGCGCAGGCGCCCCAGCCCGCTGCCGCGCAGCACTCCACCGGGCAGGCCGCGTTGCCCGCGCAGGCCCCGTCCGGCCAGACCGTCGCCCGACAGCCGCTTCCGGCCGAGGCGGCTACGGGTCAGGCGGCGGCTCAGGGGGCCTCGGCGGCCTGGTCCGGTGCCGGCGACACCGGCTCCGTACCGGCGAACGTCCCGCAGCCCGCCGCCGCTCCGGTGCCGCCCGGCACCGCGCTGCCGTCCGAGGGGGCCGCGCGGGCGGCGCAGCCGTTGCCCGAGGGGGCCGCGGCCGCCGCGGCGCCCGTCGACCCGAACTCGACGCAGGGGCGGGCCATCAGCGTGCGGACGCTGGGGCAGGGCGTGCCGTTCACCCGGCAGGCCGCGCAGGTGCAGCAGCCGCAGCCGCAGCCGACGGCGACGCCCGCGCCGCACCAGCCAGGCGGTGGCGGCCGCCGCCGCAAGCTCGGCACGCCGCCCGACCCGGCCGCCGGACGCCCGCATCCGACGGGCGAGCAGACACCGGCCCAGCCCCAGCCGTCCCTGGCCGGGCAGTCCCGGCTCGCGCAGATGACGGAGGGCACCGGACGGTCGTACGCCATAGGAGCACCGGACGAGAATGCCGCCGAGGGGCCCGAGCCGCTGGACGGTCCCGGCGGGGCGGTGGAGGTCGCCGACCCGCCGCGTCCGCAGCCGATGGACGACGAACTGCCGCCGGAGCCGCTGGACAACCCGCGACGGCTGCTGGTGTGGCCGGCGCCGGACGTGACGACCCAGCAGGCGCTCAGCGACCGCGGGTACCGGCCCGTCATCGTGCACTCGCGTGAGGAGGTCGACGCGCAGATCGCGGCCTTCCCGGCGGCGCTGTTCGTGGACCCGCTGACCGGGCCGATCACCCGGACCGCGCTGCAGTCGCTGCGGCAGGCCGCGGTGGCCGCCTCGGTGCCGGTGATGGTGACCGCGGGACTCGGACAGGCGACGCGCGAGGCGGCGTACGGCGCCGACCCCGCCGTACTGCTGAAGGCGCTGGCGCCGCGCGACAGTGAGCAGCATCCGCCGCGGGTGCTGCTGATCGAGGAGCACGCGGAGATCGCGCTGGCGCTGACCGCGACGCTGGAGCGGCGTGGGATGCAGGTGGCGCGGGCGGCGAGTGACGCGGACGCGGTGACGCTGGCGGGGCAGTTCCGGCCGAACCTGGTCGTGATGGATCTGCTCCAGGTACATCGGCGGCAGGCCGGGATCGTGGACTGGCTGCGGGCGAACGGGCAGCTCAACCGCACGCCGCTCGTCGTCTACACCGCCGCCGTCGACCAGGCGGACCTGCCGCGGCTGGCCTCCGGCGAGACGGTGCTGTTCCTGGCGGAACGGTCGACCAGTGCCGAGGTACAGGCGAGGATCGTGGATCTGCTGGCGCGGATCGGCACCAACTGACCGTCGGTGGGGGGCGGTTGGTGCCGGGGTTCGTCGGGGTCGGTCAGGGTTCGTCGTACTCGGTGACGTCGGGGCCGGGGGACGTTGGAGTCGGGTGACGTCGGGGCTGGGGGACGCCGGGGCTGGGTGTCATCCGGTTCGGACGTTCATGACGGCCAGTCCAGCACGGTCAGTTCAGGCCACTGCCGCCGCCAACGAGCCGCCTTGGCCTCGTAGACCTCCCGCGGGGCGAGAACCGGGTTCGGCCGTACGACGAGGGCGAACACGTCGGACAGCCCGTGCGGGGCGTAGATCCGCCACTGGCCTCCGGGCTCCAGCCGTACACCCAGACAGCAGGTCGTCGCGGCGAAGCAGTCGATCGCGGCCTCGGTGGAGGCGTGCGGGGCGCACGGGACGCCGAACTTCCGCTCGTACCAGAGATGCACGCGCGCCTCGTTGCGGATCTCCACCTCGGCGGGCAGCCCGGCGAAGACCTCCACACCCGCCCTGATCACCGCGTCCTCCGCTTCCCAGGACAGATCACGGTCGTCGAAGTAGAAGACGTCGTAGTCCTTGATGCCGTGGGCCGGGGGCCTGTCCGTGACCACGTTCCACACGGTCTGGAACAGGCACCCCGCGGTCAGGTACCAGCCGGGCAGTTCCAAGGACGCGGTCCTGTCCAGCACCTCCAGCAGGACCTCGTTGCGCGAGAGCACGGACCTGAGGGCGGCTGGCTGTCGATCCAGCGGGAGACGGCCGACGTCTGCCACTACAGCTCGTAGTCCCGCGCCAGTTCGTCCCAGGCCAGGTCCCGCAGCGCCTCCTCCGCATCGCACCCCGACGGCACCTCGGTGGTGGGCTGGAACCAGACGACCGCGAGGGCGGAGCGGTGCAGGACCGGATCGAGGGCCGGATCGAGGGCTGTGGAGCGGAAGCGGCCGACGCAGGCGACCGACGGCATGACCTCGACCGGTCCGAACGCTCCGGCGTACTGGTCCGGGTATTCGCGCGTGGGCGGGACCAGATGGACCGGCGTGGACGGGAACTCCTTCTCGGCCGAGTGCAACAGGCCCCGGATCTTCATCTCGTTGACCACCCGGCAGGGGTAGCCCTCCAGCATCCCGCCGTACGTCGAGGAGAACCTCAGGTCGGAGAGGTCGAGTTGGCGGCCGGTGGTGAGGACGACACGGGCGAGTGACATGGTCGGCACTTTAGGGCGGTGGTGCATCGAGCTCCCCTGGATTTCCTGGCCGACGCCGTTCGATGGTCGATCGTTGATGGTCGATCGTTGATGGTCGCTGTTCGCTGTTCGCTGTTCGATGGTTGCTGGTTGCTGGTCGATTTCACGGTCAACGGCTGTTCTTGTGGCGCCTACGGCCGATGCCCCGTCATCCGCGCCGCCGACGCGATCGTCGCCCGAGCCTCGCGCTCGGTCAGGCCGGTGTTGAGGGCCGCGTCGACGAGAGGGGCCACGAGGGCGGGGCCGATGCCGTCCTCGTAGGCGCGGCAGGCCGCCCAGAACAGGCGGGTGTTGCGCTGACCCTCGTGCGCGGCGAGGACGAACTGGACAAGGCCCTGGCCGTGGTCGCCGGCCGACGTGGGCGTGGGGTGGTAGGTGCGGGGCGGAGGGAGGAGGAGCCGGAGCAGGGCCGGTGGGCAGGCGGCCGGAGCCAGGTGGGCGGTGCCCGGCGCCGTCGCGTACACGCCCTGGTCGGTGCGGGAGCCGGGGCCGACGAGGTAGCCGCCGGCGCCCCGGATGTCGATGCCGGGGGCGAGCCGGCCGGCCGAGTTGGGGACGACGACGTCGGGCGGGCCGCTCAGCCAGAGGTGGCGGCCGCCGGACGGGGTCAGTACGACGACCGTGGCGGGGATCGTGAACAGGTGGCGCAGGGCCAGCTCGCGCAGGGCGGCCGAGGAGTCCGTACCGGATTTGGTGTCGAGGTCGACGCCGATCAGGTGGTGGGGCGGGAGGCCGCACGCGATGCCGTAGCCGGTCGCCCAGGGGGCGGCGGCGAACAGGGCGCGGATGCGGTCCGGGTCGGTGGAGGCGTCGTAGACCCCGTGGCCGAAGCGGCCGCATTCGCCGTGGCAGGGAGGGGGTGGGGACAGGGGTGAGGCCGGGGGTGAGGCCGGGGACCGCGGCGAGGGCTGAGGCGGGGGTTCAGGGGTGTCGTGGGGTGCGGGCGCCGAGGTGTCGCGGCCCGCGGGTCCAGGCGCCTCACGGTGGGGCGCCGCTGGCTCGTCGCGGTGCGGTGAACGCAGGGCCGGGAGCTTCGTCCGGGACAGGGGGATGACGGCCAGGCCGCGCTCGGCGGCTGACAGGGCGTGTGCGAGGGCCAGCGTCGTGGCCTGCCGGTCTGTGGTGGCCATGACTCTATTTTCGTACACCTGTTCGAGAAAGGGAAGTGTATTCCGGGGCGACTCGCCGAGCGGGGCGGGTTGGCCGGAAAAGCGCCGAAACGCTTCACCCCTTGGGGCGCTTGAGTGCGTTATGCCCCGTACCACCCCTACCTGCTGCTCAACGTCGCGAAAGGGGTTTATCGACTTGTCCTCACGCTTCAGGGGGAATAGCCGCTTCCGGGGTGGTTCGCCGGGGATTCGGTGGGCAACTCTGGTCTCGCGACGTCGTGAACAACCCCGAGGCGGTCGGCCAACCACCTTGGAAACAGCCTTACTTGACGTACTTCCGGCTAGGAAGCCGGGTTCTGGAGGAAGAAACATGGCAAGCATCCGTACCGCCCGCGTCATCGCCGCCGTCTCCGCCCTCCCGCTCGCCGCCGCACTCTTCACCGGCGTCGCGGCGGCGGACAACGGCGGCTTCGCGGACGACGGATCGAACGCGGGTGTCGCGAGCATCGTCGGCAGCGGCGTCGGTGGCACCAACAACGGCAACTCGTCCACCACGCAGCAGAACGCGGTCGGCTCCGGCGCCTCGAACCAGAGCAACACCGCACAGGTCAACGGCTCCGCGTTCACGGCCATCAACCAGGGGAACGACAACACGTCCGTCAATTTCACGCCGCTGTGGTGGTGACCCGGTGATCTGAGGGCCGCCGCTCCGGCGGCGGCCCGGTCTCCGAGGGGTGTCCTTCGGCGGGTGTGCTTTGTGGAATGTGCTTTGTGGGGTGTGACGCGTCTGCGCGGCGGTGCTTCGGCATCGCCGCGCAGGCGTTTTCGCGCAGGCGCTTTCGCGTGCGGGCCGTGGACCTGGAGGGGCGTCCCGCCGTCCGCCTTGACAGCGCACGATATCTGACGGACAGTCAGAAATCTTCGCGGAACGGGTGGGAACCCGGGCGGGGGCCACGGTGTACCAGAAGTGTCAGAACGCGACGGGCGGGACCAAGCGGACGAGATGTACGAGGGGGCACCATGGCCGACGACCTGGAGCTGCTGCTGAAGACCTACGAGGGCCGGCCCGCCGCCGTCTCCGGCACCGGCAAGGACCCCGTCAACGTGCCCATGATCCGGCACTGGTGCGAGGCGATGGGCGACACCAACCCGGCGTACAGAGGCCCGGACGCCATCGCCCCGCCCACCATGCTCCAGGCCTGGACCATGGGCGGCCTCTCCGGCCATACGGGCCGCTCGTCGTCCTACGACGAACTGCTCACCCTCCTCGACGAGGCGGGCTGCACCTCGGTCGTCGCCACCGACTGCGAGCAGGAGTACGTCCGCCCCCTGCGCCCCGGTGACGAGATCACCTTCGATGCGGTGATCGAGTCGGTGTCGCCCCGCAAGACGACGAAGCTGGGCACGGGTTACTTCGTGACGACCCGCATGGACATCCGCGTCGGCCCCGACCTCGCGGGCACCCACCGCTTCCGCATCCTCAAGTACGCCCCGGCGCGGCAGCCCGGCGGAACCCCCCAGGAGCAGGAGCCGGCCAAGACCCCGCGCCGCCCCCGCCCCGTCGTCAACCGTGACAACGCCGGCTTCTGGGAAGGCGTCCGCCGGCACCGCCTCCTCATCCAGCGCTGCACCGCCTGCGGCACCCTGCGCCACCCCTGGCTGCCCGGCTGCAACAGCTGCGGCCACCCGGACTGGGACACCGTCGAGGCGAGCGGCACCGGCACGGTCCATTCGTACGTCGTCATGCACCACCCGCCCTTCCCGGCTTTCACCGCGTCTGATCATGCCGCTGGCGCGGCGGGCCCCTACGCGGTGGGCCTGATAGAGCTCACGGAAGGGGTGCGAATGATCAGCAATGTGACCGGCGTGCCGTACGACAAGGTGCGGATCGGCATGCCGGTGCGGCTCGAATTCAAGGAGTACGACGAGGAGTTGGTGCTGCCCGTGTTCCGCGCCGAGGAAGGCTCGCACGAGGGGGTGTCCCATGCGGCCCGGTGAGCAGCTCCCGCCGCTGGAGATCCCGGTGACCCGCACGCTGATCGTCGCCGGTGCCCTCGCCTCCCGCGACTACCAGGACGTCCACCACGACGCGGAGCTGGCCCGGGAGAAGGGCTCCCCGGACATCTTCATGAACATCCTGACGACCAACGGCCTGGTCGGCCGCTACATCACGGACCACTTCGGCCCCACGGCGGAGCTGCGCCGCGTCGCCATCCGTCTCGGAGCGCCCAACTATCCGGGGGACACCATGGTGTTGACCGGGACCGTCGAGGAGATCGCCGGCGAGACGGCGACCGTGCGCGTGGTCGGGGAGAACGGCATCGGCAGACACGTCACAGGCACGGTGACCGTCACCCTGCCCTCCGACGCCTCCGACGCCTCCGGCCCCTCCGACACCGCCGGTCCCTCCGATCCCGCCAGCCCCTCAGAAGGAGGCCCGGCATGAGCATCCGCGCCCGGGACACCCTCGGCGGCCGTGCCGCGATCGTCGGGATCGGGGCCACCGAGTTCTCCAAGGACTCGGGCCGCAGTGAGCTGAAGCTGGCCGTGGAGGCGGTGCCGGCCGCGCTGGACGACGCGGGGCTGACACCGGCGGACGTGGACGGGATGGTGACGTTCACGATGGACACCAGCCCGGAGATCACCGTGGCCCAGGCCTGCGGGATGGGTGAGCTGTCCTTCTTCTCCCGCGTCCACTACGGCGGCGGTGCGGCCTGTGCGACGGTCCAGCAGGCGGCGCTGGCCGTGGCGACGGGCGTGGCCGAGGTGGTGGTCTGCTACCGCGCCTTCAACGAACGGTCGGGGCGCCGCTTCGGCTCCGGAGTGCAGCACCGGGAGCCCTCCGCGGAGGGGGTCGCGCTCGGCTGGTCCCTGCCGTTCGGGCTGCTCACCCCGGCCTCCTGGGTGGCGATGGCGGCCCAGCGCTATCTCCACACCCACGGTCTGACCCCGGAGGCGTTCGGGCATGTGGCGGTCACCGCCCGCAGACACGCGGCGACCAACCCGGCGGCGTACTTCCACCAGCGCCCGATCACCCTCGCCGACCACGCGGCCTCCCGCTGGATCGTCGAGCCGCTCCGCCTCCTCGACTGCTGCCAGGAGACGGACGGCGGCCAGGCCCTGGTCGTCACCACTCCCGAGCGGGCCCGCGATCTGCCGAACCCGCCGGCGATCGTGGTCGCGGCGGCCCAGGGCGCGGGCCGGGCCCAGGAGCAGATGACCAGTTTCTACCGCGACGACCTGACCGGCCTGCCCGAGATGGGCGTCGTGGCCCGTCAGCTGTGGCGCACCTCGGGACTCACCCCGGCCGACATCGACGTGGGGATCCTGTACGACCACTTCACGCCGTTCGTGCTGATGCAGCTGGAGGAGTTCGGGTTCTGCGGGAAGGGGGAGGCGGCGGACTTCGTGGCCGGGGAGCGGCTGCCGCTCAACACCCACGGGGGGCAGCTGGGGGAGGCGTATCTGCACGGGATGAACGGGATCGCGGAGGGAGTGCGTCAGATACGGGGGACGGCGGTGAACCAGATATCCGGCGCAGACCGGGTCCTGGTGACGGCCGGGACGGGAGTGCCCACGTCGGGGCTGGTGCTCTCCGGGGACGACTGAGGCCGCGGCAGCGGTCCTGGCTGCGAGGACGGTGTACTTCTCAGGGGTCGTCCCGCAGTACTGGGGGCCCACTGCTCCACCCTCAGGAGGTGGAGCCACCCCCACCCCTACAACCTGAGGCGGAGTCGTCTTCGGGACCTGCGGCCGATGAGCCGGAGGCACCCTCACTCCTAGCGTGGAGCCATGACCACACCCGTCTGCACCAGCGCTTCGGACGTCGCGGTACCGGCGAGGCAGACCCGCCCTCCGTACGCGACGTACCCCTCCTTCTCGTCGTATGTGAAGGCCCGCCAGCCGATGCTGCTGCGTACCGCCCGGTCGCTGACCGCGAACCCGTGCGACGCGGAAGACCTGCTGCAGACCGCGCTCACCAAGACGTATGTCGCCTGGGAGCGGATCGAGGACCACCGGGCGCTGGACGGCTATGTGCGCAGGGCGCTGCTGAACACGCGCACCTCGCAGTGGCGCAAGCGCAAGGTGGACGAGTTCGCGACGGACGAGATCCCGGAGCCCGAGCCGGTGCCCGGCGGGGACGACCCGGCCGAGCAGCAGGCGCTGCGCGACGCGATGTGGCGGGCGATCGTGAAGCTGCCGGCCCGGCAGCGGGCGATGGTCGTCCTCAGGTACTACGAGGATCTGAGCGAGGTGCAGACGGCCGAGGTGCTCGGGGTGTCGGTGGGCACCGTGAAGTCGGCGGTGTCGCGGGCGCTGGGGAAGCTGCGGGAGGACTCGGAGCTGGGGCTGGTTCGCTAGGGCCTGTCACTGTCCGGCAGTTCGCCAGGGCCTGTCCGGCAGATTGCGCCGGCGTCGCGGGGTCTGGCACACGGTCCGCGAGAGGGGGCGTCCCTCAGCCTCGCGGCCGTCGGTTGCCGAGTCCCTCACACTCGGCTCCTCCACGCTCGGCTCCTCCACACTCGGACTCCTCCACGCTCGGACTCCCCCGCGCTCGGACTCCTCCACGCTCGGACTCCCCCGAGCAGGAGGCTCCCCGTCGGCCCCGCGCCGCCCGCCCGCCAGGAGCTGAGCTGCTTCTCGCAGCCGGTCTGAGCCCCGGACTGAGCCGCTGGCCCGATCCGCCGCCCGACAGGCTCTGGGCGCCCGGAAAGGCGTGGACCGCTCCCGCGCCCCCGACGGGTCAAGGCCGGTAGTAGGTCTCGATCGGGATCCGGGCCTCGTCGAACAGGGCCGGGCCCTCCTGGTCGACCGTCGGCCAGTCCGAGGACGGGTTGAGTTCGAGGAGCTGTTCGGTGGCGAGGGCGTAGACGACGCGGCCGAGGCCGGAGCGGATGATGGCGCCGGTGCACATGCCGCAGGGCTGGCAGCTGGTGTAGAGGGTGGTGCGGGCGGCGGTGTCGGGGGTGAGCTCGCGGGCGGCCCAGCGGGCGAGCTTGAGTTCCGGGTGGGCGCTGATGTCGTTGTCACGGCGGACCGTGTTGTGGGCCTCGGCGAGGATCTCGCCGTCCGGGTCGGCCAGCAGGGAGCCGTAGGGGGCGTCGCCCAGGGTGACGGCGTGGGCCGCGACGGCGATCGCGCGGCGCAGGAATCGCTCGTCGGCGGTGCTGATCATGAGCGGTTCCTCCAGTGGGTGGCGATGGCGGTGAGGTCCTGCCAGGCCCGGTGCGGACGCCGGGTCTCCTCCGGGTCCCCGTGGTAGGGGTCGAGGACGACGGTCTCGGCGCCGAGCAGGCGGAGTTGGTCGAGGTCGTCGAGGATCTGGTCGAGGGTGCCGACGCCGGCGGGACGTTCGGGGTCGTCGACCGGGGTGGTCGTCAGGCGCAGGGCGATGCGTGGGGCGAAGCCCGGCAGGGAGTGGTCCGTGACGGCCGAGCGCAGCCAGGACAGGGTGCCTCGCAGTGGGTGCCAGGCATCGCCGAAGCGGATGGCTCGCCGGATCGCCGCATCGCTGTTGCCGCCGACCCAGACGGGGACGGAGGAGCCCGCAGAGTCCTTCGGGCGCCAGGTCTTCCGCAGGGTGGCCAGGTGCTCGTCGGTCAGTCGCCCGCGTGCGGTGAACGGCACGCCGAGTGCCTCGTACTCCTGGCGTGCCCAGCCGACACCGACACCGAGCACGAAGCGGCCGCCGCTGAGTTGCTGGAGGTTGGTGGCCATGCGGGCGACGAGCAGGGGATGCCGGTAGGGGAGGACGAGGACGGTGGTGCCCAGGCGCAGGGTGGTGGAGGCGCCGGCCAGCCAGGAGAGGGTGGTGAACGGTTCGTAGAACGGCTCGGGGTATCGCTCGGCGACATCCGGGGTGACCGTCACATGGTCCGAGACCATGAGGAGGTCGTAGCCGAGGCCCTCCGCGACGCGGGCCCATTCACGCAGGACGCCCGGGTCGGTGCCGGGGCCGAAGTTGGGTACGTTGACGCCCAGTTGCATTGCTTGAGGCTATAGCGGCGATCAGGGGGAACGGAATGGACTTCTCTCGGTTGCCGTGGCCGGACGCCGGGAATCTCGCGGTAGATTTTCGGTATGGCCGTGAATCTCGACGAGGTCGACTGGGCGATCATCCGGCAGTTGCAGCAGGAGGCCCGTATCTCCCTGAGCGAGCTGGGGCGGCGGGTGAATCTCAGCCCGTCGGCCACCACGGAACGGGTGCGGCAGCTGGAGGCGCAGGGGGTCGTCACCGGCTATCGGGCCGAGGTCGATCTGGCCAAGGTGGGGTACCCCGTGCTGGCGCTCGTGCGGCTGAAGTATCCGGGCAACCGGCACCAGCCGTTGCGGGAACTGCTCGCCGAGCGGCGGGAGATCCTCGAGTGTCTGCGCACCACCGGCGACGACTGCTACACGCTGAAGGTGGCCGCGACCTCCATGGCGCATCTGGAGATCCTCATGGACGAGCTGGCGGGCTTCGGCAGTACGACCACGAGCGTCGTCTACAGCCAGACCTTGCCCTTCCGTGGACCCGACCGGCCTTGACCGGCCCGACCAGCCCGACCAGCGCGATCGACCCGATCGACCCGGTCGACCCGACCGGCCCTGACCTCGACCACCGCCTCTCCGGTAGCCGCACGTCCATGTGAACGCAACGTGACGTGATCGATCGCCGCTGCCTAGTGACATACCGAGCGGTATGTGAGCAGAATCAGCCCAACCCTTACTACCGCGTAGGCAATGTCGCCCCGGGAGGACGCCGTGCTGAGCACGATGCAGGACGTACCGCTGCTGATCTCGAGGATCCTGACCCACGGGTCCACGATCCACGGCACATCACAGGTGACCACCTGGACCGGTGAGAGCGAGCCGCACCGGCGTTCGTTCGCCGAGATCGGCGGCCGCGCGGCCCAGCTGGCGCACGCGCTGCGTGAGGACCTCGGGGTCGCGGGCGACGAGCGGGTCGCGACGCTGATGTGGAACAACGCCGAGCACGTCGAGGCGTACTTCGCGATCCCGTCCATGGGCGCGGTCCTGCACACCCTCAACCTGCGGCTGCCTCCCGAGCAGCTGGCCTGGATCGTCAACCACGCGGCCGACCGGGTCGTGATCGCCAACGGTTCGCTGCTGCCGCTGCTCGTCCCGCTGCTGCCGCACCTGAAGACCGTCGAGCATGTGGTGGTGTCGGGGCCGGGCGACCGTGCCGGGCTCGCGGCGGCCGACGTGCAGGTGCACGAGTACGAGGAACTGATCGCCGGGAAGCCGACGGCGTACGAGTGGCCGGAGCTGGACGAGCGGCAGGCCGCGGCCATGTGCTACACGTCCGGGACCACGGGCGACCCCAAGGGCGTGGTGTACAGCCACCGTTCGATCTATCTGCACTCGATGCAGGTCAACATGGCCCAGTCGATGGGCCTCACCGACCAGGACATCTCCCTGGTGGTCGTCCCGCAGTTCCACGTCAACGCCTGGGGTCTGCCGCACGCCACGTTCATGACGGGCGTGAACCTGCTGATGCCGGACCGTTTCCTGCAGCCCGCGCCGCTCGCCGAGATGATCGAGACGCAGAAGCCGACCCACGCGGCCGCCGTCCCCACCATCTGGCAGGGCCTGCTCGCCGAGCTCACCGCCAAGCCGCGGGACGTCTCCTCCCTCGGCCAGGTCACCATCGGCGGCTCGGCCTGCCCGCCCTCCCTCATGGAGGCCTTCGACAAGCTGGGCATGCGGGTCTGTCACGCCTGGGGCATGACGGAGACCTCCCCGCTGGGCACCATCGCCCGTCCGCCGGCCCATGTGGTGGGCACGGAGGAGGAGTTCGCGTACCGCCTCACCCAGGGCCGTTTCCCGGCGAGCGTCGAGGCCCGTCTCACCGGCCCCGGCGGCGAGCGGCTGCCCTGGGACGGCGAGTCCGCGGGCGAGCTGGAGGTCCGCGGCCCGTGGATCGCCGGTGCCTACTACAACGGCCCCGGAGCCGAACCCCTGCGCCCCGCCGACAAGTTCAGCGAGGACGGCTGGCTGAAGACCGGCGACGTCGGCACGATCTCCGCCGACGGCTTCCTCACCCTCACCGACCGCGCCAAGGACGTCATCAAGTCCGGCGGCGAGTGGATCTCCTCGGTCGAGCTGGAGAACGCCCTGATGTCCCACCCGGACGTCACCGAGGCCGCCGTCGTCGCCGTCCCGGACGACAAGTGGGGCGAGCGCCCGCTGGCCACGGTCGTCCTCCGCGAGGGCTCCACCGCCGACTTCGAGTCCCTGCGCGCCTTCCTCGCCGAGGAGGGCCACATCGCCAAGTGGCAGCTTCCGGAGCGCTGGACGATCATCGAGGCCGTGCCGAAGACGAGTGTGGGCAAGTTCGACAAGAAGAAGATCCGCGAAGCGCACAGGCTGGGTCAGCTCGACATCACCAAGCTGAGCTGAGCTGAGCTGCCCTGCTCTGACCTGACTTGACCTGACCTGACCTGACGAAGCTCGCGGGCTGGGGCCAGAGACGGGACACACGCGACGAACCGCGTGACACCTGAAACCCAGAAGGGGCGCAGCCGACTCGGCTGCGCCCCTTCTGACTTACTCTCACGCCATTCCCAGCGGAAGCGGTGGGATTTGAACCCACGGTGACATCGCTGCCACGACGGTTTTCAAGACCGTTCCCTTAGGCCGCTCGGGCACGCTTCCCCGCGCCGCAGGTCACCGGCGGCGCGGGGACAAGAGTAACCGGTGACCGTGCGCGCGTGGGGTCAGCTGTCGCCCTGGCGGGAGCCCAGGGTGAGTTCGACGGTGTTGGTCTTGCCGTCGCGCTCGTAGGTGATCTTGACCTTGTCGCCGGGCTTGTGGGTCCAGATCTCGCCGATGAGGGTGGGGCCGGAGTCGATGACGCGGTCGTCGAGCTTGGTGATGACGTCGCCGGGCTTCAGGCCCGCCTTGGCGGCCGGGCCGCCCGCCTCGACCGCGTCGGAACCGCTGGCGCCCTGCTCGGTGATCTTCGCGCCGCCGGTCGAGTCCTCCAGGGAGACCGAGGCGCCGATCTTGGCGTAGACGGGCTTGCCGGTCTCGATCAGCTGCTGGGCGACGTACTTGGCCTGGTTGATCGGGATGGCGAAGCCGAGGCCGATGGAGCCGGACTGGCTGGTGCCGCCGAGGCCGCCGTTGCTGGTCGACTGGATCGCGGAGTTGATGCCGATCACATTGCCCTGGGCGTCGAGGAGGGGGCCTCCGGAGTTGCCCGGGTTGATCGAGGCGTCGGTCTGGAGGGCGCTCATGTAGGAGGCGTTCGAACCGCTGCCGTCGCTGGACGCCACCGGGCGGTTCTTCGCGCTGATGATGCCCGTCGTGACCGTGTTCGACAGGCCGAAGGGGGCGCCGATGGCGATCGTGGAGTCGCCCACCGCCACCTTGTCCGAGTCGCCCAGCGTGAGCGGCTTCAGGTCACTCGGTGCGTTCTTGAGCTTGATGACCGCCACGTCGTAGCCCTGAGCGTGGCCCACGACCTCGGCGTCGTACTTCTTGCCGCTCGGGAAGGTCGCCGTCAGCTTGCCGCCGTCCACCGCGTCCGCCACCACGTGGTTGTTGGTGACGATGTGGCCCTCACGGTCGAAGACGAAGCCGGTGCCGGTGCCGCCCTCGCCGCTGCTGGACTCGGCCTGGATGGTGACGGTGCTCGGCAGCGCCGCCGCGGCCACGCCCGCGACCGTGCCCGCGTCCCGCTTGACGGAACCGCCGCTGTCGGCGGCGGAGACGGTGGTCGAGGAGGTGTTGTCGTCGTTCTTGGCGAGGGTGTAGCCGAGGCCGCCGCCCAGACCGCCCGCGACCAGCGCGGCGATCAGGACCGCCGCCATCAGACCGCCGCGACCGCGGGACTTCGGCGCGGGGGGCTCGTACGAGGCGCCCCAGCCGCCGGCACCCGCGCCGCCGCCCGAGCCGCTGTCGGCGTACATCGGGGTCGCGGGGGGCGGGGGCGGCCAGGAGGCGTCCGGCGCCTGGCCCGGGGCACCGCCCTGCGGACCGCCCGCGCCCGCCGAGGCGTACGCCGGTGCCTGGCCCGCGTGGACCAGCTGCTGCTCCGGTGCGCCGGGGGCGTGCGGGGGTGTACTGGGGAGCGGGGTCGTCGGGGCGCCACTGCCGGGCGCCGCCTGTGCGGAGGCTGCGGGGGATTCCACCGGCACAGGAGGTGCGGACGGGGCCGGGGGTACCGCAGTGCCCTCGTTCTCGGTGCTCACAGCTTTTCTCCTCGATCCACGGCTGTTGTCCTCGGTCGCACTCGGTCACGCTCGTCACGCTTGCCGACGGTCCGGCGCGATGCAGCTGTGCATGTGCTTTTGTATGCCGTCAGCTTTTCCCACAGGCCGTCAGAGCACCATAAGCGGTGGCTGTGGGTCCACGACCATCCTTTATATGGGACCTGTTGCGCAAAAGGGGCGCATCTCGGCGACCGCCTCGGACGCCGTCCGAATGACGCCCGAATACGGTCTCCTCACGCCCCCTATCGGCGTCCTCGTGCGACGCGTACCCCGCCGCGGTGGCACCATGACGCGGTGACCCACGCACGGCAGCACAGCATTCAGGTCGTCGCCCACCGTGGCGCCTCCGAGGAGGCCCCGGAGCACACTCTGGCCGCGTACAAGAAGGCGATCGAGGACGGCGCCGACGCCCTCGAGTGCGATGTACGCCTGACCGCCGACGGCCATCTCGTCTGCGTCCACGACCGACGCGTCAACCGTACGTCCAACGGGCGCGGGGCGGTCTCCGCCCTGGAGCTGGCCGACCTGGCCGCGCTCGACTTCGGCTCCTGGAAGAACCGGGACGAGGAGCCCGACTGGGAGCACCGACCGGAGGACCGCGAGGACACCTCCGTACTGACCCTGGAACGGCTCCTCGAGCTGGTCGCCGACGCCGGGCGGCGGGTGGAGCTCGCCATCGAGACCAAGCACCCCACGCGGTGGGCGGGGCAGGTCGAGGAGCGGCTGCTGGTGCTGCTGAAGCGGTTCGGCCTGGACGCGCCCGCGACGGCCGCGGAGTCGCCGGTGCGGATCATGAGTTTCTCGGCCCGTTCGCTGCATCGCGTGCGTGCCGCCTCGCCGGCACTGCCGACGGTCTATCTGATGCAGTTCGTCTCACCCCGGTTGAGGGACGGTCGGCTTCCGGCCGGGGTGCGGATCGCGGGCCCCTCGATGCGGATCGTGCGCAATCATCCGGCCTATGTCGAACGGCTGAAACGAGCCGGTCACCAGGTGCACGTCTGGACGGTGAACGAGCCCGAGGACGTGGACCTCTGCGTCGAGCTGGGCATCGACGCGATCATCACCAACCGCCCGCGCGCGGTCCTTCGCCAGCTGGACAGATAACCAAAGCGGACACAACTGGTAAAGACCTGTGAAGGTGTCTTGACCCGGCACCTCGGACACCAGCATTCTCGCCACCCGGCCAGTACGTCGAAATCCAGCCATACGACTACAGGGAGTGCTCCGGCGCGTTCGGACCGTATTCGATCGTTACGAATGCGTCAGCGGACCGCCATCGGCCGGTTTCCGGTACAGGCCAATGGGGCATCCACACCGTGGCGTGGGGCAAAGGAGGTCTCGGGGGTGGCGTTGGTGGTGGCACAGGAGGTGCCCACGTCGTCGAGCATGGCCGTACCCCATGGCCCTGCGGGCGTGGGGGAAGCAAGACACCGGATGCGTTCTCAGCTGCGCACGGGTGGTGTGTCGGAAGCGGTCATCGACGATGCCGTACTGATTCTTTCCGAACTCTTGAGCAATGCGTGCAAGCACGGCCGGCCACTGGGCGACGCCCTGGCCGGGGACGGCGATGTCCGCGCCGCCTGGCGGGTGGACACCGGTGGCAGACTCACGGTCGAGGTGACGGACGGCGGCGGGCCCACCCGCCCTGCTCCGGCCACGCCCTCGGTCACCGCACACGGCGGCCGCGGGCTGAACATCATCTCCGCACTGTCCGACGACTGGGGCGTCCGGGACGACGCCCGCGGTGAGGTCACGGTGTGGGTCGTCGTCCACGACGACGTTCATGATCCGGACGCCGGCCACCGCCGCGACGACTTCGCCACGCGCGTGACGGCCCCCTCGGTGTCGGCGATCGCCGATCTGGACTTCGCGGACGCGTTCACCGACCTGGACTGAGGCGACGCGGCCCAACCGCCGGGCACGTCGTCCACAGGGTCGGCACACCGGACCACGTTGTCCACAGGCTCCCGTCGCTCCCCCCGTGAACGGCTAGGCTCCCGCCGTACGAGACGAGCCGTAACCGGGAGACCTCACGATGGCCAAGAAGCGACCCCAGACGAAGGCCAAGCGCCCTCAGATCACTGATGGAGAGATCCCGGTCGTCGGCGCCCGCGAGCCCTGCCCCTGCGGCAGCGGCCGCCGCTACAAGGCCTGCCACGGCCGGGAGGCCGCGCACGCGGTGACCGAGCTGGTGCAGCGTCCGTTCGAGGGACTGCCAAGCGAGGGGGACTGGGTGGCCCTGCGCGAGCTGGTCCCGGCCGCCACGGTCGAACTGACGCTCAAGGGCGGCCTCCCCGAGGGCGTCCCGTCGGTCTCCCTGGCCACCGTGCTGCCGATGGCATGGCCGGCACTGCGCCGCGACGACGGCTCGGTGCTGCTGGGCCTGCAGAACGACACGGCGTCGGGTGACATCAGCCGCGACCTCGCCGACACCCTCCAGCGCGCCCTCACCGCCGACCCGGGCACGCCGGTGCAGGGCCGTCGCGCCCCGGCCGACGGTCCGCGACTGCAGGATCTCCTCGACCCCGAAGGCGTGTTCGAGCCAGTCGTGCACGCGGGCTTCGAGTTCTGGGTGCCGGACGCGCAGAACGCCACCCCGGAGGTGACCGCCTCCCTGGAGCGGGCCAACGCCGCGGCCATCCCGACCGCGAAACTGCAGGGCGTGGACGCCGCCTACTGGTGCGAGACGCCGGACAAGAACCACCTGCGGTGGGTGATGCCGTATCCCGAGGAGCAGCTTCTGGACGCGCTCGCGCGGCTGCACGCGGCCGGGAAGTCGGGCCTGGGCGAGGGCACTCGACTCGTGGGTTCCTTCCGTGCGCACGGGCTCACCGTGCCGGTCTGGGACCTGCCGAGCGGGGTCACCGCGGACGATGTGGAGAAGCCGGCGGCCGAGTTCGCCGAGCGGCTCACCGCCGCGCTGGCCTCGGACGCTCCGCTCACCGGGGACGAGCGGCGCGCGCGTGGCGGCCTGACCAACCGACAGGTCACGCTCAGCTGAAACAGAGGTTCGAGCCGGGGGCTTGCTGACTCGTCGGTCAGCTGGCCCCCGGGCTGTCGCGGCGGCTGATTCCGATCACAACTCCCCCTCCGGGCAAGTGAGTCGGTGTCCGGAAAGCCGATGAATAAGCGAGATCGAATTTGCGAACTGCCGATCTCTTGTTACCGTTCCAGTAGCCCGGTTGCTGGTGCATCCCCCGTCGCCAGCAACCGGGTCTTTGTGTGTCCGGCCGCCTTTACAGAGTGCTGCCGGGTGTCAACTGCCCGTAGGCTCCGCGGAGTTGCTTCCGGAGCGCAGCAGGAGCGGTCCCGCGCCGCCCGGCCCCGCGAACTCCGCGATCGCCGTGTACGCGCCCGGCTCGCCCTGGGTCCGCTCCCGGGGCGTCTCGCAGGTCCCCGGCTCGTCGCCCGCGCCCACGGCGCAGTACATCTGCACGGTGCGGCCGCCGGGCGCCATGAGGCTGAGGACGGAGTCCAGCTCGCCGCCGGTGACATTGCGGTAGTAGGTGCGCGCCCACGTCTCCTCGCCCTGGGTGAGGACACAGGTCTGCGCCTCGATGCCCTCGGGGGCGGTGAGTTCGGGTCCGCAGCGGGCGGCGGTGGCGAGCCTGAGGCCGAGGAGCAAGGGGGAGCGGGAGGGCTCGACGGAGGGAGCGGACTCGTCCCGCGCCTCGGACTCGTCCCGCGCCTTGTGATCGTCGTGCGCCGCGTCTCGTACGGCAGTTCGAGTCTCCTCGCCCACCTGTCCCGCGGACGCCACGGCCAGAGGAAGCGCGACGGCGCACACCGCGACACCCGCGAGGGCGAGCAGACGAAGGTTCATGAGGGGGACGATAACGAGCACGCGCGGACGGCTGGTTCCGCGCGCGCCCGACACCCCTACAACTCGGGCGCGCTCACACCCGTACGAGTGAGGGCGTCCACCACCGCGTCCACCACGGCCTCGACATCGGGCACCCAGGGGGAGGCCGAGCCGGGCAGCGGGGCGCGCTCCCAGCGGAGGTCGCCGCGGCCCGTCTCGGACGGGGGCAGGGCGATGTAGCCGCCCTCGCCGTGGAAGCGCAGGGAGCCGGGGACGAAGTCCTTGGCGTACAGCAGTTCGCCCAACTGCTCCATGGAGTACGGCTTGACGAGGATCGCCCAGCGGGTGGGCGAGGCGACCACCGGGCCGAGGCGCATGCCCTGGCGGTCGAGGGCGGCCAGCGCACGGGAGGCGGCGAGGGCCGGAAGGGAGACCGCGCAGGGCGCCTTGCCGCCGGTCGCGAGGACGATCGGCGCGGCGGGCCGGTTGGTCCACCACCAGCGCACCATGCGCTCGTCGGTGGTGGCCGCGAGGAGTCCGGGGTCGAAGGGATGTGCGCCGGGGACCGTGCACTCGGGGTCGGGGCAGCTGCAACGAGCCCGCCCCTGCGGGTCCGGCGCCGCGCCGGGGAGTACGGGCCACTGCCATTCCGTCGCGAAGGTCAGGGCCGCGCTGAGCAACTCAGGCCCCCCGTCGTTCCGCTTGGACAGGAGCCTGCGTGCCTTTCCGAGGATCTCGCGCATGAGCGCTCGTTCCTTTCCGTTGCACCGCTGGCAACACCGTGGACCACATCACACCATGTGTCGATCACTGCACTGTGCGTACCTGTTGGCGCATCACACCCTTGTCCGAGACAAGGGGAACCCCATATGGGCCGAGCGTTGGCTGCGTCCGCGGCAGCCTGACCCACACTGCATCTATCAAAAGCATGGGCGTGGCGTGGGGGTGGCGAAGTCTGGCGTTTTTGCCGTCCCGCGTGTTTCTCTTCGCCTCCGCCACGGAGGATGGGGCTCGGTCGTCGGTGGCTAAGACGCCCGGGTCCGCCACCAGGTTCCGGGTGGCTGTCAACCACCCCTGGCCTTCTCCGAGTACGTACCCATCACGACCGCTGTGACGCTCTGTGGAGCAAGGCCAGTCGACCGCAATAGGCCGTTACCCGAGTCAGTTTTAAGCCAACTTTGCTTTTCGGCAAGAGGGGCACCGGTGACCCATGGACACCAGGAATCCCGGCAGGACAATGCTGGACATCCCCTCACGAGTGCGTGTACATGTGGAGACACTGCTAGCGGCGCAGAATGACATGGGGGTTTGCGATGCTTTTGAGCAATACGCACCGGTCGGAAAGCCGGACGCCATGAACGCCCCTCACCCTCCGAAAGTGGCCGGAATCGATTCAACGGTTCCCTCGCCCGCACACACTGTCGCGCCCGCGCCCGCTGTCCCGGACACCTCTCCGGCCCCTTCGCCCAACGCGCCGAACGCACCGGGGGCCCTGCTCCAGGACCGGCTCGCAGGCTGGGTCTCCGACCTCACGACCCTCCACGAACTCACGGAACGTCTGGCCCGCACGGACGCACTCCCGGGGGCCCTGACCGAGTTGCTGCGCGCCGGAGCCGCCCTGGTGGGCGCCCGGCGCGGTCTCGTCGTACTGGAACCGGGCGACGGACTCGGCCCCGACACCACGATCGGCCTGGGCCTGGCCCGGGCCGATCTCGGTCACATCGAGACCGTGCCGCGCAGCGCCATGTCGTACGGCAAGATCCTCGACGGACTGCCGGGCGCCGACGGCGAGATCGCCGAGCCCGACCTCTTCGCCGAGGACGGCCTGGATCCCCGCCACCGCGAGGTGGCCGCCCGCCTCGGTTATGCGGCCTGTTACGCGCTCCCGCTCGCCTCCGAGGCCGCCGGCCGGATCGGCGCCGCGGTGTGGCTGTACGACGAGCCCGCCGAACCGGCCGAGCGCCAGCGCCACCTCGTCGGCCTGTACGCGCGCTACGCGACCGAGCACCTGGCGCGCCTCGTCGAAGTCGAGCGCACGCGCGTGTGCATGGCGACGATGTCGGAGGAACTGCTGCCGTCCCGGCTCCCCCGCGTCGCCGGCGTCCAGCTCGCCGCCCGGCACCGCACCGGCCCGCGCGGCGGCGGCGACTGGTACGACGCGCTGCCGCTGCCCGATGCCGCGCTCGGTCTCGCGGTGGGCTCGGTGACCGGCTCGGGGCCGAGCGCGGTCGCCGCGATGGGACGGCTGAGGGCGTCCCTGCGCGCGTACGCCGTGATGGAGGGCGAGGACCCCGTCGCCGTCCTGTCCGACCTGGAGCTGCTGCTGCGGCTGACCGAACCCGCCCGCTCGGCCACCGCACTGTTCGCCTACTGCGAGCCCGCACTGCGCAAGATCACGCTGGCCGGTGCCGGGCACTGCCCGCCGCTGCTGGTCGGGGAGCGGCGCACCGAGTTCGTGGAGACGTCCGTGTCGGCGCCGCTCGGGATGCTCACCTGCTGGGAGGCGCCCAGCGTGGAGCTCCAGGCCGAGCCGGGAGAGACGGTTCTGCTGTACACCGACGGGCTGCTGCACCGCACCGGCGACGCCACCGACCGGGCCTTCGCGCGGCTGCACGCGGCGGCGGCCGGGGTGCCGAAGGCGCTGCGGCACGACCCGGACGCGATCGCCGATCACGTCCTGCGGACCGTGCTGCCGGACGGGCTCGACGTGGCGGACTCCGAGGAGGACGTCGTGCTGCTCGCCGCGCACTTCGAGTAGCCCCTCGATGAGCGCTCGGTAACAGGTCTTCCGGCCCTGGGCCCCCTTCCGCACGACCGTACGATGGAGGGGGTCCAGTGCCGTATCTAGGAGGATGACCGTGGCCGACGAGCTCAACCCGGCTGAGTCCATTGCTGCTGCCGCAGCGGGCCCGGAAGAGACCGAGGAGCCCATCAAGCAGCGCAAGAACGGCCTGTACCCGGGCGTGTCCGACGAACTCGCCGAGAGCATGAAGTCCGGCTGGGCCGACACCGAGCTGCACGACCTGCAGCCGATCCCTCAGGCCGCCGAGACCGCGGCCCGCCGTGCGGCGCTGTCCGCGCGTTTCCCGGGCGAGCGGCTGGTGATCCCCGCGGGCAACCTCAAGACCCGCTCGAACGACACCGAGTACCCCTTCCGAGCCTCCGTGGAGTACGCGTACCTCACCGGCAACCAGACCGAGGACGGCGTCCTCGTCCTGGAGCCGGCCACCGACGGTCACAAGGCGACGATCTACCTGCTGCCGCGCTCCGACCGCGAGAACGGCGAGTTCTGGCTGTCCGGCCACGGCGAACTCTGGGTCGGCCGCCGGCACTCCCTCACCGAGTCCGAGACGCTCTACGGCATCCCCGCCTCCGACGTGCGCGAGCTGGCCGACAAGCTGCGCGAGGCCACCGGCCCGGTGCGGGTCGTGCGCGGGTACGACGCCGGCATCGAGGCCGCGCTGACCGACAAGGTCACCGCCGAGCGGGACGAGGAGCTGCGGGTCTTCCTGTCCGAGGCGCGGCTGGTCAAGGACGAGTTCGAGATCGGCGAGCTGCAGAAGGCCGTCGACTCCACGGTCCGCGGCTTCGAGGACGTGGTGAAGGTCCTCGACAAGGCCGAGGCGACCTCCGAGCGGTACATCGAGGGCACGTTCTTCCTCCGCGCGCGGGTCGAGGGCAACGACGTCGGCTACGGCTCCATCTGCGCGGCCGGGGCGCACGCCTGCACGCTGCACTGGGTGCGGAACGACGGGCCGGTGCGGTCGGGTGACCTGCTCCTGCTGGACGCCGGCGTCGAGACGCACACGCTGTACACCGCGGACGTCACGCGCACGCTGCCGGTCAACGGGCGCTTCAGCGAGATCCAGAAGAAGATCTACGACGCCGTGTACGACGCCCAGGAGGCCGGTATCGCGGCGGTGCAGCCGGGCGGCAAGTACCGGGACTTCCATGACGCGGCGCAGCGCGTGCTGGCCGAGAAGCTCGTGGAGTGGGGGCTCGTCGAGGGGCCCGTCGAGCGGGTGCTGGAGCTCGGGCTGCAGCGGCGGTGGACGCTGCACGGGACCGGGCACATGCTCGGGATGGACGTGCACGACTGCGCTGCCGCGCGGACCGAGACGTACGTCGAGGGGACGCTGGAGCCCGGCATGGTGCTCACCGTCGAGCCCGGACTGTACTTCCAGGCCGACGATCTGACCGTGCCCGAGGAGTACCGGGGCATTGGTGTGCGGATCGAGGACGACATTCTGGTGACGGAGGACGGGAACCGGAACCTGTCCGACGGGCTTCCTCGGCGGTCGGAAGAGATCGAGGCTTGGATGGCCTCTCTTAAGGGCTGACGGTTGGATCGACGGCCGGGTACCGGTGGGGTGCCCGGCCTTTCGTTGCGGGCTGCGGGTGTGTGGGGGCTTGTCGCGCTCGCGCGGCGGAGCCGCAAATCAGACACAGCCCCGCGCCCCTTGGGGGGGTGCAGTGGACCTGCATATTGAGCTCGGCTCTCTTGATGGGCGGCGGGCCGGGCTGGAACGTGCCCTTCGTGATGCCGTGCGGGACGGGCGGCTCGCTCCTGGGGCTCGGCTGCCTGCCACTCGGCGGCTCGCCGCTGAGCTCGGCGTCTCGCGCGGGACCGTGAAGTCGGCTTACGACCAGCTCGTGGCCGAGGGCTATCTGACCGCCCGCCAGGGGTCGGGCACCGAGGTCGCATCCCTGCCGTCGGCAAGTCAGGACGCGCCCGAAGCGGCCTCACGCGCGCGTGCGCCGCGTTTCGATCTGCGGCCCGGCAGTCCGGACGTCGGGACGTTCCCGGCGGCGGCCTGGCTGCGGGCGCTGCGCAGAGCCATCGCCACGGCGCCCTTGTTGGCGTACGACTACGGCGATCCCCGGGGGCGGATCGAGCTGCGGACGGCGCTGTCGGGGTATCTGGGGCGGGCGCGTGGGGTCATCGCGCCGCCCGAGCGGATCGTGATCACCTCCGGGTATGTGCAGGGGCTCGCGCTGCTCACGCGGGTGCTGGACGGGGGCGAGATCGCCATGGAGGACCCGGGGCTGGGCTTTCACCGGGAGGTCGTGCGCAGGGGTGGCGGGACCGTCGTCCCGGTGCCGGTCGACGAGAAGGGGGCTCGGGCCGGGGAGCTGGGGGACGCCAGGGCCGTCGTACTGACTCCGGCCCATCAGTATCCGACCGGGGTGACCTTGCATCCCGAGCGGCGACGGGCGTTCACGGACTGGGCACGCGCGCGTTGAGGGCTGATCGTCGAGGACGACTATGACGGGGAGTTCCGGTACGACCGGCAGCCCGTCGGGGCGCTCCAGGGGATGGCGCCGGGGCACGTCGTCTATCTGGGGACCGCGTCCAAGACCCTCGGGCCCGCGCTGCGCCTCGGATGGATGGTGCTGCCGCCGCACCTCGTCGACACGGTCGCCGACGCCAACCTGCACAGCGATCACCACACCGAGTCCATCGGGCAGTTGGCGCTCGCCGAGCTCATCGACAGTCACGCGTACGACCGTCATGTGCGCGCCTGCCGGCTGCGGTACCGGCGGCGCCGGGACCAGCTGTTGCACCGGCTCGGGGCGCGACGGACGGTGCGGGGGATCGCGGCCGGGCTGCACGCCCTGGTGGAGGTCGCCGACGAGAAGGAGGCCCTGGCGCGGGCTGAGGCGGAGGGGCTCGCCGTCGGGCACCTCGGGGACCACTGGCACGCTCCGGACGCCCAGGGGCGGCCGCAGGGGCTCGTGGTGGGGTACGGGACGCCGCGGGAGCGGGTGTATCCGGAGGCGTTGGAGGTGCTGGGGAAGGTGCTGGACGGGCTGGCTCCATAAATTGGGCCAATAACGAGCCTGCTTATTGGGTCTGTAGTGGGGTCCAGTTCGCTTCTAACGTCGTAGGCATGACGAACTCACTCGTCCCGCCCGCGGGTCCGCAACGCGTCCTGGCGCTCGCCCAGTTGACCAACGCCGTCGGTGACGGTGCCTATCTCGTGACCTCCGCGTTCTACTTCACCGACGTCGTCGGGCTCTCCCCCGCGCGCGTGGGGCTCGGGCTGACCCTCGGGTGGGCGGTCGGGTCGGTGGCGGGGGTGCCGTTGGGGCGGCTCGCGGACCGGCGGGGGCCGCGGGGGACGGCGGTGCTGCTGGCGCTGGCGGCGGGGATCGGCGTGGCGGCGTTCCTGTTCGTGCGCGGGTTCCTGCCGTTCGTTCTGGCCGCGTGCGCTTATGCCGCCGCGCAGTCGGGGCTGGGCGCGGCTCGGCAGTCGCTGCTGGCGGGGCTGGTGTCCGCCGAGGAGCGGACCGGGGCGTCGGCCTATCTGCAGTCGGCGTTCAACGCCGGGCTCGCGGTGGGGGCGGGGCTGGGCGGGCTGGCGATCCAGGCGGGGACGCGGGCGGCGTATCTCGGGGTGTTCGCCATGGACGCGGCGACGTTCGTGGTGTGTGCGGGGGTGCTGCTGCGGCTGCCTTCGGTGGCGGCGCGGGGTGGGGAGCGGCGCGGGGCCGGTGGCGCGGGGAAGCGTCGTGGCCTCGGCGTCGTGGGGGACCGGCGCTATGTCGCCGTCACGGTGCTCAACACCGTGCTGCTGCTGCGGATGCCGTTGCTGAGCCTCGGGCTGCCGCTGTGGATCGCCGAGCGGACGCAGGCGCCGGCGTGGCTGGTGTCCGCGCTGTTCGTGCTGAACACCGGGGCCGTGATGGTGTTCCAGGTGCGGATGGCGCGCGGGGTCACGGGGGTCGGGTCGGCGGTGCGTGCGGTGCGGCGGTCGGGGTGGGTCATGCTGGCGGCGTGCGCGGTGTTCGCGCTGTCCGCCGGCGCCTCGCCGTGGGTCGCCGCCGGGGTGCTGGTGGCCGGGGCGGCCCTCCAGGTCGTCGCGGAGATGGGGCAGTCGGCCGGTTCGTGGCAGCTGTCCTTCGATCTGGCCCCGGCCGACCGGGTCGGCGAGTACCAGGGGTTCTTCGGGACGGGCGTGACGGTGGCGCGGACCTCGGGCCCGCTGGTGCTGACCACGCTGCTGCTCGGGTGGGGTACGGCGGGGTGGCTGCTGCTGGGCGCGGCGACGCTGGTGGCGTCGTACGCCATGGGGCCGGTCGCGCAGCGCTGGGGCGCCGCCTGCCGGGCGCAGGTGCGGCAGCCGCACCCGGCACTCGTGAGCTGAGCGGCTCCGCGGCGCGAGCACGCGCGTGTGTGCCGGCCCGAGACGGGTCGGCACACACGCGTGCACGGAACCAGCGGGGTGTACGGCGTCCAGGCGCTGCGGCGGGCAGGACTTCCCGCCCCGGCCACGGCTGTGGAGGGCCACCCGACCGGGGTGCGGCCGTGCGTCGCCGGCTGCTTCCGGGCGCGGGCGTTCAGGTGGCCCGTACCGGTGAACTCCTCGTCATCGGCAGCGAGTCCAGGAACAGGGCTCCCGTCAGCAGACCCGCGCTGCCGCGGGGGCTCCACGCGCGCGTGTGGAGGTCCTCGTCGAAGGCGGCCAGGGCCGCGGCACCGGCCTCCGTCGAGGTGCCGCCCGCCTCCAGGACGCCACGGGCGCCCGCCTGGACGTGCCGGAGGCCGAGTGGGCCCGCGCAGTAGAGGAGTTCGGTGTCCTGGAGGGTGGACATCACGGTGAGCAGGGCGTCGAGGCGGGCCTGGCCCTCGGTCGCGCCGGTCTTGCGGGCCGCCGCGAGGGCGTCCAACGCCCGCCTCACATGCGGGAATCCCGCCCTTGCCTCGCCCCGCGCCCCGGCGGCGCCGTACCTCGCCGAGACCGACGAACCCCGGGAGGGCCTGCGCGGGGCTCGCTTGTCGGGGTGCCGGGCGACGCCCTTGGCGGCCGCGGCGATGTCCGTCGCCCCGGTCCCGGTGTTGAGGGCGGCCGCGGCGACCAGCAGGCCCAGGACCCAGGTGGCGCCGCGGTGCCCGCCTCCCGCGAGGGCGACCGAGTGCTCGGCGCAGCGGCCGATCGCGCCGAGTTCCGTACGGAGTCCGGGCGTCGGCTCGCCGGTGCGGCGGGCGGCGGCGGCCATCGCCGCGAGGCCGGGCACGAGTGCCTTGGCCGACCAGCGCAGGGAGCAGTGGTCCCGGCGGGTGACGCGGGCGTCGAGGTCACGCGGATCGGGCAGCCCGGGCTTGGGAGCCAGGGCCAGCTGCCCGGTCAGCGCGGTCACGGCGGCCTGCGCCAGAGCTTCGTCCTCGCGGCTGCTCATGGCCGTGCCCCTAAGAGGACGCCGAGGCCGACGGGGAGGCACTGCCGGTCGGCGGTTCGCCCGTCGGGGCGCCGCTCGGGGGCGTGCCACCCTCGCCGCCCTCGCCGCCACCGCCGCTGCCGGCGCCGGTGTTCTCGGCGTCGGGGTCGATGCCGAGGGTCAGGAAGCCTCTGTAGCCCTTGGAGGGGTCTGCCTTCTTGACCGCCTTGAGGGTGAGCAGGCCGCCCGCGGCGCCGCCGCCGTCGTACACCATGTCGTTGTCGAGGGTGGTGTAGCTGCCGGTGTGCTGGGAGTAGGGCTCCAGGGTGAAGATCTCCTGGGCGATGTCGTCGTCGAAGAAGAACTGGCCGGTGTAGTTGACCTTGCCGCCCTCGTAGGTGCCGTCCTCCTTCTCACCTCCGGTGTGGACCTTGACGTGGATGTGGCAGGTGCGCGGGGTGTACCAGCCGGGGAAGATCGTCTCGAACTTGACGACCCCGTTGGCGTTGGCGATCTGGTAACCGCGCAGGTAGGTGGCATCGTCGGCGGTCGAGCCGTCCTCGCTCTCGGCCGGGGCCGAGCCGCCGGGGTTGGCGGTGGTGTAGCCGGAGTAGTAGCCCCAGGCGTCGCAGTGCCAGATCTCCACGGCCGCGCCGGGGACCGGGGTGCAGCCGTCGGTGGCGTCGACGACGGTGAGGCGCAGGGTGAGCGGGACGCCGCTCTTGCCCTCGGTGATGTCCTTTCTGACCAGCGCGCCGTCGAGGTAATAGGGCCCTTCGGTGACGCTCGTCATGAGGGTCATGCACTCGCTGCTGGTGCTGGTGCTGGTGGCGGACGCCGAGGCCGTCGCGTCGGCCGTGGCCGTGGCGGTGGCGTCGTCGGCGAAGGCCGACTGGTAGCCGGCGACGGCGAGGCCGCCCGCGGCGACCGTGCCGCCGGTCACGGCGATCGCGCGGCGCCTGGTGATCGTCTTGTTCCTGTGGTTTCCCGTCATGATCGAGAAGTTAGGGACGGTGTCCGTCAGGGAGATGGGGGACCGCTGAGAGCCGCCTGTGAATGCCGAGGAAGCTGAAGTTCTGTGCGTTTCGCGGCTTTTGTCACAGCTGTGGGTCGTCCTCGTGCAGGATCTTCTGGAACATCCGGTGGTCCCGCCACTCCCCGTCGACGTGCAGATAGCGCGGCGCCAGTCCGATCTGCTCGAAACCGCACTTCGCCAGCACCCGCTGCGAGCCCGCGTTGTCCACGACCGTGGTGGCCTCGATCCGGTGCAGCCCGACCGCTTCCCGTGCGATCCAGCACACCCGCTCCACGGCCGCCGTCGCGAGCCCCCGGCCCTGCTGGTCGGCGGCGATCCAGTAGCCGAGGTAGGCGCTGCAGAAGGGCCCCAGGATGATGCCGGTCAGGGTGATCGCCCCCACGATCCGGCCGTCGGCCTCGAAGTGCCACGGCACGAGCCGACCCTCGGCGAACTGCCGCAGCTTGTCGTCCAGACGTATCTTCTGGCCCTCGGCCGTGAAGAAGTCCTCGGGGCGGCGCGGCTCCCAGGGCCGGAGGTGCTCGCGGTTCTCGACACAGGCGACGTGCAGCGCCTCGGCGTCGCCGGGCGCGGCGGGCCGCAGGATCACACCACCGGGCAGCTCTTCGGACTCGATCTCCATGCCGCGACCCTAATCGGCCGCACCGACAACGACAGTTGGAGCGATCCGGCCACTGTGGACAACACACGGAGGCCTGTGGACAACGCTCACACCGCCATCAGCGGAGCGTCCTTCCGCCACTTCAGGATCTTGTCGAAGCTGACCACCGCGCCGCCTCTGCCCGGCTTGTTGCCGATGTGGACATGGTCGGCGAGTTCCTGGATCAGACACAGCCCGCGACCGTTCTCGGCCTCGCTCGGCGCACGCCGCACCACCCGCTCGGAGCGGGCGAAACCGGGACCGGAGTCGGCGACCTCGATCCGGCACTTCTCACCGTCCAGATAGGCGGTGACGCGATACGCCTCCGAGATGCCGCCGCGCTCGGTGTCCCCGCCGTGCTCGACGGCGTTCGCACAGGCCTCGCTGAGGGCGACGGAGAGGTCGTAGGAGACATCGGGGTCGACGCCCGCGGTCTCCATCGTGCCGAGCAGCAGACGTCGCGCGAGCGGAACGCTCGCGGCTTCACGCCGCAAGTGGAGTGACCACCAGATGCTCATGCTCCAGCCTCCTGGCCGCGGCTCGACATACCGTTACCTATTGCCGCCAGTGGCCATGTATAAGCACACAGTTGACGTGACGCCGCCCATACGGGGGATGCGTACCTGTCGGCGGATGGGGTATGTGGGGCCGGTTCACACCAGAGTGTGATCTTTCGGTCGTACGACGTGTACGTCATCTTGTGGACCTGCCGTATGACGGTCATAAGGCCAGTGCGATGATGAGCCCGCCATGTCTGCCCCCCACCAGCACACCGGAGCCGCTCTCCGGCTCCTGCGGGCCGCGGTCTTCGCCGCGGTCTGCGTCGTGCTGGCCGCGGCCGGGCACGCCATGGCCGCCTGCGCCGCCATTCCGCTGTGGACACTGGGCGCGGGCTTCCTCGGGGTCCTCGCGGTCGCGGCGCCGCTCGCCGGACGGGTGCGGTCGCTGCCCGGGATCGTGGCGCTGCTCACCGTCGGACAGGCGGTGCTGCACACCCTGTTCGGGCTGGGGCAGCACAGCGCGGCGACAACCCAGCCGATGTCCTCGATGCCGACGGACGCCACGCTCGTGGAACAGGCCGCGCGGCTGCTCTGCGGAACGACCACGGCGGCGATCAGCCCCGCCCAGGCGGTGCGGATCCTCACCGAGGCCCGCCTCTACAAGGGCACGCACGGACACGGCGCGATGGACACCATGTCCACCACCACAAGCTCCACCGACTCCACCGCCGCGCTGCTGCCCTCCCTGCCGATGGTGCTCGGCCACGTCCTCGCGGCCGTCGCCGCCGGCTGGCTGCTGCGCCACGGCGACCTGGCCCTGCTGCGGCTGGCCGAACTGTCGGCGCACGGAGTCGCCGAAGGAGCGCTCGTACGGTCCCTGCGCGGGGCGCTCGCGCTGGTGCGCGCCCTGCGAGCCGGACTGCCCGGGGCGCCCGAGGCCGGTCCGCGAGCGCCGCGCACCGAACGGCTCGCGCCGCCCGAGCCCCGTACGACCGCGCTCCGGCACGCGGTGATCCGGCGCGGGCCGCCCGCCGCCGACGTTCTCGTCCTCGCCGCCTGACACGACGCGAGCACCCCTTCCTGAGTCGGGGAGCCGCCGTCGTGCGGCCACGCGCGCGTGCCGTGTCTTTGACCGACCCGGTCTGATCAGAGCGATCCGGTCGGCTCCGAGCGATCCGGCACCTTCACACGCGCGTACCCCTCTTCAACTCCGGAATCAGCGAAGTGGAGTGCTCCCCTACATGAAGGCTTCCATGAAGGCTTCCCGTCTCGCCGCCGTCGGTGCCGTCGCCGCCTCGGCCGTGGTCGTCCTGTCCTCCCCCGCGTTCGCGCACGTCACCGTGCAGCCCGAGGGAACCGCCGCCAAGGGCGGTTACGCGGTCGTGGACTTCCGCGTCCCCAACGAACGCGACACCACGTCGACGACCAAGCTGGAGGTCAGCTTCCCGACCGACCACCCGCTCGCCTCGGCGATGCCGGAACCGGTCCCGGGCTGGACCTCCAAGGTCACCAGGACGACGCTCGACAAGCCGATCGAACTGCACGGCCAGAAGATCTCCGAGGCCGTCTCCAAAGTCACCTGGACCGCCACCGGCAAGGGCATCGAAGCCGGCTACTTCCAGAAGTTCCCGGTCTCCATCGGCGCCCTCCCCGAGAACGCCGACGAACTGGTCTTCAAGGCGGTCCAGACGTACTCCGACAAGGAGGTCGTCCGCTGGATCGAGGTCCAGCAGGACGGCCAGGACGAGCCCGAGAACCCGGCGCCCGTACTGACGCTCTCCGACGCCTCCGAGGACGGCCACCACGGCTCCTCAGCGGCCCAGAAGACCTCCGACTCCGAATCCGACTCCGACTCCGAATCCGACAGCACCGAGAACGCCGCCGCCGAGACGGCCGCCCCCGCCGACACCAGTGACACCACCGCGCGCGTGCTCGGCGTGGTCGGCATCGTCATCGGCGCGCTCGGGGTGGCGTACGGCGTGCTCGCCGGACGCCGACGCACCACCGACGTCTGACCCACCCCATCCATCCCTACCTAGGGACGCCCCCCGTGTCCCCGGCTCCCCGGTCCTTCGGCCGGGGGGCCGGCCCGCCGCGCAGCGGCAATCGGGTACAGCGTCCCCCGGGAGAATGCAGTATGCGCAAGAAGACGTTCGCCGCGGCCGCCCTGCTCGCCGCCGCCTCCCTGACGCTGACCGCCTGTGGCAGCGGCGACGACAGCAACTCGCCCGTCTCCGTGGTCTCCGAGGAGGCCGGCTCCGACAAGGCCGCGACCATCCTCGACCAGCCGTTCGAGAAGCCGGACCTGGTGCTCACCGACACCAGCGGCAAGAAGTACGACCTCCGTGAGCAGACCAAGGGCCGGCCGACGCTCATCTACTTCGGCTACACCCACTGCCCCGACGTCTGCCCGCTGACGATGAACAACATCGCCGTCGCCAAGAAGCAGCTGAGCAAGGCGCAACAGGACGAGCTGCGGGTCGTGTTCGTCACCACCGACCCCGACCGTGACACCCCCGCCGCGCTCGGCAAGTGGCTCAAGGGCATCGACGCCCAGGTCGTCGGCCTCACCGGCGACTTCGCCACCATCCAGGCCGGCGCCCGCACCCTCGGCATCACCATCGAGCCGCCGCACAAGGACAAGAACGGCAAGATCGTCTCGACCCACGGCACTCAGGTCGTCGCGTTCTCGCCGAAGACCGACGGCGGATACGTCCTCTACGGCGAGGACGCCACCGTCGACGACTACACCAAGGACCTCCCCAAGCTCATCAAGGGGGAGAACCCGTGACTCCGGTACGGCGGCCCGCGCACCCCGTGACGCGGCTCGCGCCCGTCGCCCTGGCCGGCACCCTCGTGCTGACCGGCTGCTCGGACTCCGGCTCGGACTCCGACCAGGCCGAACTGTCCGTCAGCGCCGCCTACATGCCCCAGCCGGTCTCCGACTCCATGGCGGCGGGCTATCTCACGATCACCAACAAGGGCGGCACGAAGGACGCACTGACCTCCGTCACCAGCGACGTCGGCCAGGTCACCGCGCACGAGACCGTCGACTCCGCCATGCAGGAGGTCAAGAGCCTCGATGTGCCCGCCCACGGTCAACTCGTGTTCAAGAGCGGCGGAAACCATCTGATGTTCGAGAACCTGAAGCGGAAGCCGAAGCAGGGCGAGACCGTCTCCGTGGAACTGCACTTCGCGCAGTCCGACCCGGTGACCGTCGAGATGCCGGTGAAGTCCGCGACGTACAACCCGAAGACCGGGCACTGAGGGAGGGACCACCTTGACACCGACCATCGCCCCCCGCGTCCGGAACCTGGTGCTGCTGCTCGTCGCGGCCACCGGACTGCTTCTCGCCGGTGCCGCACCGGCCTCCGCGCACGCCGCGCTGACCGGCAGCGACCCCCAGCAGGGGGTGGTGGTCGACAAGGCTCCGACCCAGGTCTCGCTCACCTTCTCCGAGAAGGTCGCGACGTCCGGCGACTCACTGCGGGTGCTCGACCCCAAGGGCAAGCGCGTCGACACCGCCGAACCCTCCAACGTCAGCGGCACGACCTACTCCGTGGGCCTGCACAGCGGCCTGCCCGACGGCACCTACACCGTCACCTACCAGGTCGTCTCCGAGGACAGCCACCCCGTCGCCGGGGCCTACACCTTCTCCATCGGTGCCCCGTCCAAGACCACCGTCTCGGTCTCCGGCCAGACCGCCGGCGGCGGGCTCGTCGGCTGGCTCTACGGCTTCGGGCGGTACGTCTCCTACGCCGGGTTCATCGTCCTCGTGGGCGGCGCCGCCTTCGTCCTCGCCTGCTGGCAGCGCGGTTCCGGCGTACGGGCCGTGCAGCGCCTCGTGGTCTCCGGCTGGCTCGCGCTGACCGCGGCCACGCTTCTGCTGCTGCTCCTGCGCGGCTCCTACACCAGCACCGGCAAGCTCGGCGACGTCTTCGACCTCAGCCTGCTCGGACAGGTGCTGCAGACCAAGACCGGCGCCTCGCTCGTCTCCCGGCTGCTGCTGCTCGCCGCGGCCGCACTGTTCATCGCCGTGCTCTTCGGGGCCTATGACAAGCGGGAGGACGAGGAGAAGCGGGACCTCACCTTCGGGCTCGCGATCGGCGGCACCGTCGTGGCCGCCGGGATCGCGGCGAGCTGGGCGATGGCCGAGCACGCCTCGACCGGCCTCCAGACCGAGATCGCCATGCCGGTCGACGTGGTGCATCTGCTGGCCGTCGCCGCCTGGCTCGGCGGCCTCGCGACGCTCCTGGTGGCGCTGTACCGGTCGGAGACCCCGATCGAGCGAGCAGCCGTCCAGCGCTTCTCCCGGCTCGCCTTTGGCAGCGTCCTCGCGCTCGTCGCCACCGGCATCTACCAGTCCTGGCGACAGCTCGGCTCCTGGTCGGCCTTCACCGAGACGACGTACGGGCAGCTGCTGTTCGTCAAGATCGGGCTCGTCGTACTGCTGGTCGGGATCGCGTGGATCTCGCGGCGCTGGACGGCGCGGCTGGGGGACGCGACGGCGACCGCCAAGGCTCCGGCGGCCGCGGAAGAGCGGGAGAAGGAGCACGTCACCGCCAGTGCCGCGGCCGGAGACGCCAAGCGTGCCGCGCAGCTCGCCCGGCAGCGGGCCGCCGTCGACGCGGCCCGACAGAAGCGGAAGCGGGACGCCGACCCCGACCGGTTCGGGCTGCGCCGCTCGGTGCTCGCCGAAGCGGGCGTCGCGGTCGTGCTCCTCGCCGTGACGACCGTGCTGACCCAGACCGAGCCCGGCCGCACCGAGCAGGAGGCCAAGGCGGCCACCTCGTCATCGTCCTCGTCCTCTTCCTCCACGTCGTCCTCGGGCGCCCTCACCCTCGACATGCCGTTCGACACCGGCGGCGAGGACGGCAAGGGGCTCGTGCGGATCGACCTCGACCCCGCGCGCGTGGGCGCCAACGAGATGCACGTCTACGTGGAACGGCCCAACGGACGGGCCTTCGACGTACCCGAGGTGAAGGTCTCCTTCACTCTGGAGGCCAAGGACATCGGGCCGCTGCCCGTCGTCCCCGACCACATCACCACCGGTCACTGGACGGCCGCCGGCGTCCAGCTCCCCATGGCGGGCGACTGGAAGATCGCCGTGACCGTGCGGACCTCCGACATCGACCAGACCACCGTTTCAAAGAACGCGCAGATCGGCTGAACCACCATGGCTGACCAGTCCATTCCGGAGGCCCGCACTCCCGAGAAGGCACTTGATGACGGCGCTGCGGAAAACGCCGCCCTCAAGGAGGGCGTTTCGCGCCGCCGCCTGCTCGGGACCGCCGGCGCCACCGGGCTCGTGCTCGGTGCGGCCGGCGGGGCCGTCGGGTATGCCGCCCGCCCCGCCGAGGCCACTCCGCTCGCCTCCGTCGGCACCGACGAGGCGATGTTTCACGGGAAACATCAGCCCGGCATCCTCCAGGGCCTCCAGGCCCGCGGCCACCTCGTCGCCTTCGACCTGACGGCGGGCGCGGGCCGCAAAGGCGCGGCGGCTCTGCTGCGCCGCTGGTCCGAGACGGCACGACGGCTGATGGCGGGCGAGGGGACGGCGACCGGCGACACGGACGTCGCCCGGGACGCGGGGCCGTCGGGCCTCACCATCACCTTCGGCTTCGGGCACAGCTTCTTCGCGCGGACCGGACTGGAGAAGCAGCGGCCGGTCTCCCTCGACCCGCTGCCCGACTTCTCCTCCGACCAGCTGGACAAGACACGCAGCAACGGCGACCTGTGGGTGCAGATCGGCGCCAACGACGGCCTGGTCGCCTTCCACGCCCTGCGCGCGATCCAGAAGGACGCCGGGAGCGCGGCGCGCGTCCGATGGCAGATGAACGGCTTCAACCGCTCGCCGGGCGCCACCGCCCACCCCATGACGGCCCGGAACCTGATGGGCCAGATGGACGGCACACGCAATCCGAAGCCGAGCGAGTCCGACTTCGACCAGCGGATCTTCGTACCGTCGTCCGGCTCGAAGGACCCCTCCTGGATGGCGAACGGCTCCTACGCCGTCGTACGCCGTATCCGCATGCTGCTCGACGACTGGGAACAGCTCTCGCTCACCGAGCAGGAGAACGTCATCGGGCGCCGCAAGGCGAACGGAGCGCCGCTGTCCGGGGGCTCCGAGACCACCGACATGGACCTGGAGAAGACCGACGCCAACGGCGACCTGGTCGTCCCGATCAACGCCCACGCACGCATCACCCGGCCCGACCAGAACGGCGGGGCGGCGATGCTGCGGCGCCCGTTCTCGTACCACGACGGCATCGACAGCGACGGAGTGCCGGACGCGGGACTGCTGTTCGTGTGCTGGCAGGCCGATCCCCTGCGCGGCTTCGTCACCGTGCAGCGCAAGCTCGATCGCGGGGACGCCCTGTCGAAGTACATCCGGCACGAGTCGAGCGGACTGTTCGCGGTGCCGGGCGGGGCGGCGGAAGGGGAGTACGTGGGGCAGCGGCTGCTGGAGGGGTGAGGCGGGCTGGGCTCGGGTTTCACGCGAACGTCAGCGGCGGCCCCGCGGTCACGCCGGTTCACTCCGCGGAGGGGCAGTCGTGAGACGAGTGCACCGGGTTTCGCAAGGCCCATTAGGGTGAGGTCATGCCAGCGAGCTATGCGTATCTCGGTCCCGAAGGCACCTTCACCGAAGTCGCCCTGCGCACCCTTCCGGAGACGGCCACCCGGGAGCTGATCCCGTACGTGTCCGTGCAGTCCGCGCTGGACGCCGTGCGCGCGGGTGAGGCCGAGGCCGCGTTCGTGCCGATCGAGAACTCCGTCGAGGGCGGGATCACCACCACCCTCGACGAGCTGGTCGCCGGCGCCCCCCTGATGATCTACCGCGAAGTACTGCTGTCGATCACCTTCGCGCTGCTGGCCCGGCCCGGCACGAAACTGTCGGAGATCAAGACGGTCTCCGCCCACCCGGCCGCCCAGCCGCAGGTCCGCAACTGGCTGAAGAAGAACCTCCCGGACGCCCACTGGGAGTCCGCCGCCTCCAACGCGGACGCCGCGCGACTGGTCCAGGAGGGGCAGTACGACGCCGCCTTCGCGGGCGAGTTCGCGGCCGCCCGGTACGGCCTGGAGGCACTGGAGACCGGAATCCACGACGCGGAGAACGCACAGACCCGCTTCGTACTGGTGGGCAGGCCTGCCCGGCCCGCCGCGCCCACCGGCGCCGACAAGACCTCCGTCGTGCTGTGGCAGCGCGACGACCACCCCGGCGGTCTGCGCGACCTGCTCGGCGAGTTCGCCACCCGCGGCATCAACCTCACGGTGCTGCAGTCCCGGCCCACCGGCGCCGGCATCGGCAACTACTGCTTCTGCATCGACGCCGAGGGCCATATCTCCGACCGCCGGGTCGCCGAAGCCCTCATGGGGCTGAAGCGGATCTGCCTCGACGTGCGATACCTCGGCTCGTACCCGCGTGCGGATGTCACCACGGCGGACATCCATCCGCCGCTGCGCGGGACGTCGGACGACGAGTTCGTGGCGGCCGCGGACTGGGTCGCGCGCTGCCAGGACGGACGTTTCTAGCAAGAGTCCGGCAGGGGTACTGCGGGTTTCCTGCCGTTCCTACCTGCATATTTTTGTTATCCACAGAAGTTATCCACAGGGCTTTGTCTCGACCTGGGGACAAGTCGACACGGAAGTGCTACCTAGTCGATAAATCGCCCTACAGCCCCCCAGGCCGTCCACAGCCTCACAGGTCACCCTTCGTCCACCCGTTTCCATCGATCAATCCTTTGGAGCGACCCATTTCCACCCGAAAGTGGGCGCGAAGAGGGTTTGGATCGGGAATTCTCGGCCCGGTCGAGCCGATTCGGAATGATCACTTCCGACATCCACAGATCTTTCGCACACCCTGTGGATAACTCATTCGGGTTGTGGATTCCTGTGGACAGAGCGCCCCCCAAGTCCCGTCCCCCGCAAGGGAGTCGAGTCAACCTGGAGTTAACCCCTTGCCTCGTTCCAGGGAGTGAGAGGCCCTTTATTGACGCGAATGAACAAAGAGGGCAATTCACCCATAGCGGTACGTAAGGAGTAGTTCGGAATAGCGAGTCGTGGGCTCACATGCGGCACCGGTAGCCTTGGCCGCGTGATTGACCTTCGCCTGCTTCGTGAGGACCCCGACCGAGTGCGCGCCTCCCAGCGCGCCCGTGGAGAGGACGTCGCACTCGTCGACGCCCTCCTGTCTGCGGACGAGCGGCGCAGGTCGTCCGGTGTCCGCTTCGACGAGCTGCGTTCCGAGCAGAAGAACCTCGGCAAGCTCATCCCCAAGGCCACCGGCGACGAGAAGGCCGAGCTCCTGAAGAAGGCGGGCCAGCTGGCCGCCGACGTCAAGGCGGCCGACGCCGAGCAGCACGAGGCCGACGAGGAGACCAAGCGCCTCGTCCTCCAGCTCGGCAACCTCGTCCACCCCGACGTGCCCGTCGGCGGCGAGGAGGACTTCGTCGTCCTGGAGACGCACGGCACCATCCGCGACTTCGCCGCCGAGGGCTTCGAGCCCAAGGACCACCTGGAGCTCGGCGAGGCGCTGGGCGCCATCGACGTCGAGCGCGGCGCCAAGGTCTCCGGCTCGCGCTTCTACTACCTCACCGGCGTCGGCGCGCTCCTGGAGCTCGCGCTCGTCAACGCGGCGATCGCCCAGGCCACCGAGGCCGGCTTCATCCCGATGCTGACCCCCGCGCTGGTCCGCCCACGCGCCATGGAGGGCACCGGCTTCCTCGGCCAGGCCGCGGAGAACGTGTACCACCTGGAGAAGGACGACTACTACCTGGTCGGCACCTCCGAGGTCCCGCTCGCCGCGTACCACATGGACGAGATCCTCGACGTCGAGAAGCTCCCCCTGCGCTACGCCGGTTTCTCCCCGTGCTTCCGCCGCGAGGCCGGTACGTACGGCAAGGACACGCGCGGCATCTTCCGCGTGCACCAGTTCGACAAGGTCGAGATGTTCTCGTACGTCGCCCCCGAGGACGCCGAGAACGAGCACCGGCGGCTCCTGGAGTGGGAGAAGCAGTGGCTGTCCGGCCTGGAGCTGCCCTTCCAGGTCATCGACGTGGCCTCGGGCGACCTGGGCGCCTCCGCCTCCCGCAAGTTCGACTGCGAGGCGTGGATCCCGACCCAGGGCAAGTACCGCGAGCTGACCTCGGCCTCCAACTGCGACAGCTTCCAGGCCCGCCGTCTGTCGGTGCGCCAGCGCGACGGCAAGAAGGTCCAGCCGCTCGCCACGCTCAACGGCACGCTGTGCGCCGTACCGCGCACCATCGTGGCGCTCCTGGAGAACCACCAGCAGGCCGACGGTTCCGTGTACGTGCCTCCGGTGCTGCGTCCGTACCTGGGCGGGCGTGAGGTGCTGGAGCCGGTCGCCAAGTGAGCGACTCGTCCTCGGCCGGGGGTTTCCCGTACCAGCTGATCGCGACCGACCTCGACGGAACGCTCCTGCGTTCCGACGAGTCGGTCTCGCAGCGCACGCGTGCCGCTCTCGCGGCGGCCACCGAGGCCGGTGCGGCGCACATCGTCGTCACCGGCCGCGCGGTGCCGTGGACCCGGCACATCCTCGACGACCTCGGCTACCAGGGCCTCGCGGTCTGCGGCCAGGGCGCACAGGTGTACGACGCCGGTGAGCACCGTCTGCTGACCTCGGTGACGCTGGACCGGCAGCTGGCGGGGGTCGCGCTCGCGAAAATCGAGGCGGAGGTCGGGCCGCTGTATCTCGCGGCGAGCCGGGACGGCCTCGACGGCGAGGTGCTGGTCGGGCAGGGGTACGCGCTCACCGGCGATCTGCCCGCCACTGCGTTCACGGACGCGGCCGATCTGTGGTCCGCCCCGCTGAACAAGATCTACATACAGCATCCCGAGCTGTCGGACGACGAGCTGGCGAGGGCCGCCCGGCAGGCCGCGGGCGGGTTCGTGAACGTCGCGATGGCCGGTGCGGGCATCGTGGAGCTGCTGCCGCTGGGGCTGTCGAAGGCGACGGGGTTGTCGCTGGCGGCGCGGCGGCTGGGGCTGAAGGCCGCGGACACCATTGCCTTCGGTGACATGCCCAACGACATTCCGATGTTCGGCTGGGCGGCTCACGGTGTGGCGATGGCCAACGCGCATGAGGAGCTCAAGGCGGTGGCCGATGAGGTGACGTCCTCCCATGAGGAGGACGGGATCGCTGTGGTGCTGGAGCGTCTGCTGGGTTGAGGGGGTCCGGTCACTCTTGCTCGAACAGCTTGCGGAGGATGCACGGATCGAACGTGCGCGGGCGTTAACCCGACCACGACTTGCTCTGGAGTGAACACAGCGCAAGCCGGTGCCTTGCCACTCGGCCAATCCTCCGGGTGGGCGGCCCACGCGAGAGCGACATCGCGTGCTCGAAGCGGCCGCCCCGGGCAGTTCCCCGCGAGCGGGGTTCGACGGTGGCGTAACTACACCGGAACCCGCCGCGGACTGCCCTGACGGGAGCTGGACGTACTGTCGTGCATGGACATCGCCCGGCTCCTCTCCCAGAATGTGGCGCCGGAGTCGCTGTCCGGCGTGGACACAACCATCGTGCCTGTACGCCGAGTTGGGCGCCACCGAATAAATCGGCCGGGTGTTCGCCTGCTGCCGTGGGTTTCCCTACCGCTTCCACCACTTGCGGCGCGCCTTGCTGAAGAACCAGCCCGCGGGCGGCTCGTCGGAGCGCCACGGCTGCGGTTCGGGCTTCTCGTCGCGCCAGCGGGCGGCGAGCATACGGGCCCGGGCGGACGGCTCGGAGGTCTCCGCGGAGCGTATGAAGTCCTCGTCCAGGACGAGGTCGTCCCAGGTGTCGTCACCTGAGCGTGCCTGTCCGTCGTAGTGCGCGTCCGCCATCCCCGTTCCTCCTAGCAGTGCATCCCCGTCGATCCAGTGTGCCCGGACAGGGGTGAAGCCCCCGTCAATAAGCCGGGCGTCTACTCCTCGCCCGCCAGCGTCAGCGACCTGAGCTTCTGTCCCGCGTACCAGGTGGCGAGGACGGTCACCGCGACCAGCAGCACGGTCGCCGTGGGCAGTCCGACGTCGGAGGTGACCAGGTCTCCGCCGGTGACCTTGTGGGCCACGGCAAGCGACCACTGCTGGACGCTGAGGGTGCGTGCCCCGGCGACCAGGGAGCCGAACAGGGCCTCCCAGACCAGTGCGTAGACGAGGCCGAAGACCACCGCGTGCCGGGAGACCGTGCCGAGCAGCAGGAACAGCGCGGCGTAGGCGATGGAGGAGACCAGTGCGGCCACCGTGTAGGCGACGGCGATCTGCTGGCCGTTGCCGTTGAGGATGAAGCCCGCGATCAGGGTGGGCAGCGCGGAGAAGACCATCGTCACGGCGATCGCCACGATCAGCTTGGTGAAGATGATCGTCGGCCGCTTGATCGGCTTGGACAGCAGATACACCACCGAGCCGTCGTCGATCTCCGGGCCGATCGCGCCGGTGCCGGCGATGACGCCGATGATCGGCACCATGGTGGCGAGCGCGAGGCCGCCCAGCAGGTCGGCGGCGGTCTGGTCGTCGGCGCCGACGAGACCCCGCACGATCACGGAGATCACGATCAGCAGGACGGGCAGGGCCGCCAGGATGAGGGCCCGGCGGCGGCCGAGCAGGGCCCGGTAGGTGAGTCGGGCGACTGTGGGGTCGTACATCTTCGGCCTCCTACGCCGCGACCAGATACGAGAACACGGACTCGAGGGACTCGTCGGACGGCGAGACCGTGAGCAGCCGGATGCCGTGGTCGCGGGCGACCTTGGGCAGCAGCGTGGTGAAGCGGCCGAAGTCGACGGCCTGGATGCGCAGGGCGCCTTCCTGGAGGTCGACTTCGATGCCGGACGTCGACGGGTCGGCGATCAGGGCGGCCGCGAGGGCGCGGTCGTCGCTGGAGCGGACCAGATAGCGGTGCGGGCGGTCGGTCATCAGGCGGCGGATCTTGCGGAAGTCACCGCTGGCCGCGTGGCGTCCGGCGACCACGACCTCGATGTGCCAGGCGAGTTGCTCGACCTCTTCGAGGATGTGGGACGAGAACAGGACCGTGCGGCCGTCGTCGCCCATGCGGCGCAGCAGGTCCATGAGCTGCATGCGCTGGCGCGGGTCCATGCCGTTGAAGGGCTCGTCGAGCAGGAGCAGCGAGGGGTCGTGGACGAGGGCGCTCGCCATCTTCACGCGCTGGCGCATGCCCTTGGAGTACGTCTGGATCTTGCGGTCCTGGGCGTACTCCATCTCGACCGTGGCGAGCGCCTTCTGGGCGGCCTTGGCGCCCAGGCCGTGCAACTCGGCGTTGGCGACGACGAATTCGCGGCCGGTGAGGAAGTCGTACATCGCCTCGCGCTCGGGGACGATGCCGATGTGCCGGTAGATGGCCTCGTTGCGCCACACCTGCTCGCCGTCGAGGGTGACGGTGCCGGTGGAGGGGGCGAGGAAGCCGCCCATCATGTTGATGAGGGTGGACTTTCCGGCGCCGTTGGGGCCGAGGAGGCCGGTGACGCCGGGGCCGATCGTCATGGTGATGTCGTTGACGGCGACCACGTTGCCGAACCAGCGGGAGACGTGGTCGATCTGGAGCGTGGTCACAGTCCCACCTTCTTGTAGCGGCGCATCAGGAGGCCGTAGCTCGCGGCGATCAGACCGAGGACGGCGAGGACGTAGACGACCCCTTCGCCGTTGCTCGGGCCCACCTCGCCGGGGAAGGCCGAACTCGCCCCGAGGAAGGCCGTCTGGAGGCCGTCGATGAGTGTGACCGGCGAGAACAGACCGATCCACGGGACGGCGCTGCTGCTGCCCTGGGCGTCGGCGATGGCCTGGAGGGTGGAGACCGCACCGTAGGAGATGGTCATGACGGCGATCACGGCGGCGATGCCGAAGCCGCGGCGCGGGGTGACCGACGCGATGACCAGGCCGATTCCGGCGAACAGCAGCGAGAGCAGTGCCACGGAGACGAGTCCCTGCGCGAATCCCTTGGTCTGGTCCGCGAAGTCCAGCTTGGCCAGCAGCGCGCCCACGTAGAGCACCAGCAGCGGGGCCGCGGTGAGGATGAACATCGCCGAGGCCAGCGCCGCGTACTTGGCGCGGACGTAGTCGGCGGTCTCGATGGGCCGCGAGAAGTAGAGCGGCACGGTCTTGAAGCGTAGGTCGCGCGAGACCGACTGGGGGGCCTGGGAGGCGACGTAGAGGCTGATGACTGCCTGCATGATGATCGCGTAGCGCGTGTAGTCGACCGGCAGGTCGCTCGCCTTGGTGGCGACCGCGACGGCGACCATGATGGCCGCGGGTACGCACATCACCACGAAGAGCAGCATCGGCAGCACCTTGGACTTCACCGAGCGGCCGAGGCCGTAGGCGCCGCGCAGGGACTGCGAGTAGAGCGACCGGGTGGCGTAGGAGCGGCCGAGGCGGGGGCCGTCGTAGCTGCGGTAGCCGATGTTGTGGATGCGGGTCTGGTCGCCCGCGGGGCCGGTGACCGGGTGCTCAATTGCCATGGCTGACGGCCTCCTTCGGCTGCTGTGCCTCGGTCTGCCGGTCGTCCTTGAAGACCTCCGAGATGTGGTGCCGGCGCTGCTCCATGCGGACCAGGCCGAGGCCGAGGTCGGCGACCGTGTCCCGGACGACGTCGTAGGTCTCCTCGCCCTGTGCGGTCAGCAGCAGGATGTGGCCGGAGCCCGGCAGGGCGCTGCCGGCTTCGAGGACCTCCACCCCGCGCGCGTGGAGCGCCTCGCGCACCGCGCGGGTGCCGTCGGGATGCCGGTCGGTGTCGGTGACCTCGACGGCGAGGGTGGTCGTGGTCTGGGTGAAGTCGGTGGTGGAGCTGGAGCGCAGGAGCTTGCCGCCGTCGATGACGACGACGTGGTCGCAGGTGCGTTCCAGCTCGCCCAGGAGGTGGGAGGTGACCAGGACCGAGATGCCGAAGTCGGTGTGGATGCGGCGGATGAGGCCGAGCATGTCGTCGCGGCCGACCGGGTCGAGGCCGTTGGTCGGCTCGTCGAGGAAGACCAGCTGCGGGTCGTGGACCAGGGCCTGGGCCAGCTTCACGCGCTGCTTCATGCCGGTCGAGTAGCCGCCGATGGGGCGGTACCGCTCCTCGTACAGGCCGACGTGCCGCAGTGTGTCCGCGGTGCGCTCGCGGGCGGCGGCGGGCGGCAGGCCGGACATGCGCGCCATGTGGACGACGAACTCGGTCGCCGAGACGTCGGGCGGCAGACAGTCGTGCTCCGGCATGTAGCCCACGCGCTCGCGGATGGCGCCGCCGTCGGTGGCGACGTCGAGTCCGAGCACTTCGGCGCGGCCCTCGGTGGCGGGGGACAGACCCAGCAGGATCTTGATCATGGTGGACTTGCCGGCTCCATTGGCTCCGACGAGTCCGGTCACCCCGGGCCCGATGTCCATGGTCAGCCGGTCAAGCGCGGTCACCCGGGGGAACCGCTTGCTCAGGCTTTCGGTCGCGATCACAGTCACGTCTTCGACAGTAGTGACCGGCGCCACGGCGGTCGTCACACCGCAGAGCTGTCTTCGCGTCAGACTCCAGTTGTACGGATCCCTAGGGGATGCCATGCCTGAGAGCTACGCGAAAGCCCTGCCGGGCGGCTGCCGGGGAGTTTTCCACAGGCTCGACCCCGCCTATTGACGCTGCCTCTAACAACTGTCACATTCGCTGATGTCAAGTTACGGACACGTAGCGCAGTCGACGCGGACTGGGTGGGGCGGAGTGGCATGACGACGGCAGTGACCGAGGACCGGACCGCTGAACTGCGGGGATTCAGAAGGGTGCAGCGGCTGGCGTACGAGTGCGCCGAGGCCGTCGCGGCCCGTCTGGAACCCGGGGTGACCGAGCGCGAGGCGGCGCGGATGCAGCGCGAGTGGCTGCGCGAGCGCGGAGTGCGGGACTGGTTCCACCTCCCCTTCGCCTGGTTCGGTGACCGCACGGCGTTCGTGAACTTCCGCATCCCGCTGCAGTTCTTCCCAACCGACCGCCGCCTGGAGCCGGGGATGCCGTTCATCCTCGACATGGCCCCGGTCCACGAGGGGTACACGGCGGACATCGGCTACTCGGGCTCGCTGGGCGTCAACCCGGTGCAGGACAAGCTGATGGACGACCTCCGCGCGCACCGCGAGCTGATCCTGCGCGAGGTGCGCGAGCGTCGGTCGCTGCGCGAGATCTACGAGGACGTGGACCGCCTCATGGTCCGCCAGGGCTATGCCAACCGGCACCGCGCGTACCCCTTCGGTGTGATCGCCCACAAGGTGGACCGGGTCAAGCAGCGCCGCTGGTCACCGAAGGTCTTCGGGTTCGGCACCCAGTCCCTCAAGGGCCTGGCGGCCGACGCCCTGCACGGACACCGCGAGGGCTGGTCGCCGCTGTGGTCGCCGTACCGCTTCTCCGACCATCCGCCGCAGCCGGGCCTGTGGGCGGTCGAACCGCACCTCGGATTCCGGGGCACGGGCGCGAAGTTCGAGGAGATCCTCGTCGTCACCGACTCCGAGGACCCCGAACAGAGCGCGTTCTGGCTGGACGACGATCTGCCGCATGTGCGGCGCTGGGCGGAGGGGGAGTGACCGGCATGGCTCTGGAAGGTGCGCGCGAGCGCCGGGTACGGACCGGCGGCATCGAGCTGTGCGTCGCCGAGCTCGGTGACCCGTCCTGGCCGACGGTCGTCCTGGTGCACGGCTACCCGGACAGCAAGGAGGTGTGGTCGCACGTCGCGTCCCGGCTGGCCGACCGCTTCCATGTCGTGCTGTACGACGTCCGGGGCCACGGCCGCTCCACGGCCCCGCGGCCGCTGCGGGGCGGGTACACCCTGGAGAAGCTGACGGACGACTTCCTGGCCGTGGTGGACGCGGTCAGCCCGGACCGGCCGGTCCATCTGGTGGGGCACGACTGGGGCTCGGTGCAGGCCTGGGAGTTCACCACCGTCGCCCGCACCGAGGGCCGTATCGCCTCCTTCACGTCCATGTCCGGGCCGTCCCTGGACCACTTCGGGCACTGGATCAACAGCCGCCTCAAGCGCCCCACCCCGCGCCGGGTCGGCCAGCTCCTCGGCCAGGGCGCCAAGTCCTGGTACGTGTACGCGCTGCACACGCCCGTGCTGCCCGAACTGGCCTGGCGCGGCCCGCTCGGCAAGACCTGGCCGCGCCTCCTGGAGCGCTTCGAGCGGGTCCCCGGCAACGGCTACCCGACCTCGTCGCTGCCCACGGACGCCGCGCACGGGGCGTGGCTGTACCGGGACAACGTCCGGGCGAGGCTGCGGCGCCCGCGCGGGGACGCGTACGCGCACGCGCCCGTGCAGCTCATCACGCCCCTCGGGGATGCGTTCCTGTCGGAGCGGCTCTACGACGAACTGGAGCAGTGGGTTCCGCAGTTGACCCGGCGCACCCTGGCCGCCCGGCACTGGATACCGCGCTCGCGGCCCGACCAACTGGCCGCCTGGATCGGAGAGTTCGTGAACGCCAACGAGGGCGGCAGGACCGTCGAGGCGACCACCGGCAAGTACGCCGACCGCTTCGGCGGACAGCTCGTGCTGATCACGGGCGCGGGAAGCGGCATCGGGCGGGCGACGGCGTATGCGTTCGCCGAGTCCGGCGCGCGCGTGATCGCCGTCGACCGGGACGCGGAGGCCGCGGCCCGCACCGCCGAGATGTCCCGGCTGATCGGCTCCCCCGAGGCCTGGGCGGAGACGGCCGACGTCTCCGACGAGCAGGCCATGGAGAAGCTCGCCGTGAAAGTCGCCGCCGAGTACGGCGTGGTGGACGTCCTGGTGAACAACGCCGGGATCGGCCTCGGCGGCTCCTTCCTCGACACCAGCCCGGAGGACTGGAGAAAGGTCCTCGACGTCAACCTGTGGGGCGTCATCCACGGCTGCAGACTCTTCGGCAGGCAGATGGCCGAGCGCGGACAGGGCGGCCACATCGTCAACACCGCCTCCGCGGCGGCCTACCAGCCCTCCAAGGCACTGCCCGCATACAGCACCTCCAAGGCGGCGGTGCTGATGCTCAGCGAGTGCCTGCGCGCGGAGCTGGCCGGTCAGGGGATCGGGGTGAGCGCGGTCTGCCCCGGCTTCGTGAACACCAACATCACCGCGACCGCACGCTTCGCCGGAGTCGACGCCGCCGAGGAGAAGCGGCGCCAGAAGCGGTCGGCGCGGCTGTACGGGCTGCGCAACTACCCGCCGGAGAAGGTCGCCGACGCGATCCTGCGAGCGGTCGTGCGCAACGAGGCGGTGGTGCCGGTGACACCCGAGGCGCGCGGCGCGCATCTGCTGTCCCGGTTCGCACCGCGTGCGCTGCGGGCGATCGCACGGATGGAACCACCGCTGTAACCACGGGCGCCTGTTCGAGGACAGTTGCATGAGTGACCTACCGACGATGCGGATCGAGGACCTGGCCCACCTCAGCGGGGCCACGGTCCGCACCATCCGCGCCTATCAGGACCGCGGCCTGCTCCCCCGTCCCGAGCGGCACGGCCGGGCCAACCTCTACTCCGACGCCCATCTCGTCCGGCTGCGCCAGATCGCCGGCCTCCTCGACCGCGGCTACACCCTGGCCTCCATCAAGGAGCTCCTGGAGGCCTGGGACGCCGGCCGAGGGCTCGGCGGGGTGCTCGGGCTGGTCGCCGAGGTCGACGGGCCGTGGAGCGACGAGGAGGCGGTACGGATCTCGCGCGCCGAGTTGGAGGAGCGGTTCGGCGGCAGCCCCGACGACGCGGCCGTCGCCGACGCCGTGGAGCTCGGCGTGCTGGAGCCGGTGCCGGGGGACGAGGACCTCTTCGTCGTGCCGAGCCCTCAAGAGCTGGCCGTGGCGGTCGAGTTGCATGCCGCCGGTGTGCCGCTGTCCGCGATCTCCGGCCATCTGCGGGAGTTGAGGGGGCAGGTCGAGCACATCGCCGCCCGCTTCCTGGAGTTCACCACCGAGCACGTCTTCGCCCGCTACCTCGACGGACCGCACCGCCCGACCGACGCAGACGCGGCGGAAGCGGCCTCGCTCGTACGGCGTCTGCGTCCGCTCGCACAGCAGACGGTGGACGCGGAACTCGCGCGGGCGATGCGGCTGTTGGCGGTACGGCAGCTGCGGCGGCACCTGGGAGGGGGCGAGGTGCCGGAACCACACTTTCCGTCACGCTCGGTGGCCCTGCCCGAGGAGACGATACGGGCGGTGGAGGGGCTGGTTGGGGGTGAGCGGGCGGCGGAGTTCATCGCGTTGGCGGCTGAACGGGAGGTGCGGGCAAGGAGGTTGGACGCGCTCACGTCAAAGCTGCGTCCCCCAGCCGATCTTGACGAAGAGGGCTGACATGACAGCGAGTTGTCCACAGAAACTCCAAGTAGCCTGTGGATAACTTGACTTGGTTGTGGATCAAACCTCCCAGCCAAAACAAAATGCGTGACGCGCGTCTCTCCCGTCATGCTGAGCGGATGGACGAAAGACGCACCGTGAAGGTGTCGAAGTACCTCTCGAAGCATCTGCGCCACCAGCCCGAGCGGATCGGGCTGGAGCTCGACGCGGCCGGCTGGGTCGAGATCGACGTACTGATCGCCGCGGCCGCCGCGCACAACTTCCGGTTCACCCGCGAGGAGCTGGACCACGTCGTCGCGGCCAACGACAAGAAGCGCTTCGCGATCGAGGGCAGCCGGATCCGCGCCAGCCAGGGGCACAGCATCGAGGTGGACCTTGGACTGCCCCCGTCCACCCCGCCGCCGTACCTCTACCACGGGACCGTGGACCGCTTCCTGGACGCGATCCGCGCCGAGGGTCTCAGGCCCATGAACCGCCACGACGTCCACCTCTCGCCCGACCGGGAGACGGCGACCCGTGTCGGCGCCCGCCGCGGCCGGCCCGTCGTGCTCTCCGTGGACACGGGCGCGATGCACCGCGACGGCCATGTCTTCCACGTCAGCGCGAACGGGGTGTGGCTGACCAAGGCGGTGCCGCCGGAGTACCTGCGGTTTCCCGAGCCGCACTGAACCGGCTTCCGGCATGATCAGTGGTATGGACCACCGAGGGAACCATCTGCCCACCACCGAGGCCGCCGTCACCGCGCTCCGCGCCCTCGCGGCCGAGTACGCCCTCGAGATCGAGGTCACCCACGACATCGGCGCCGACCAGACCTCTCGCCGCACCTCTGCGGGCGTCGGCGTCACCGCGGACCCGGACGGCTCCCTGCCCCATGAGGCATACGTCGAGCTCGGCGGCCGCCCCCGGGTGGACGTCCGGCTGTTCCCGGACGACGACGCGCTGATCACCGTCGACGGCATCGAATGCCCCGACATCGCCCGCGACGACGTGCCCGCCTTCCTGCGTGCCCTCTACGACGGCCGTGCCTGGGTCAAGTCGCGCCGCTTCCCGCCGGGCAACTTCCTGATGGTCCCGCTGCCGGGCGACCGCGTGCACAAGGAGTTCATCCTGGTCGGGCTCAGCCCATGGCTCAGCGGCCGTACCCGATGACCTTCGGTGACTGTTTCACGTGAAACCCGTTCAGCCGCATACGCTCGAACCATGAGTCTGCGTCTGAGCACCGTGATCCTCCCGTACCGCCGCTGGAACGAGGGGAGCCGTGAGGCATGGCAGCGAGCGGAGGAGCTCGGCTTCCACACCGGGTACACCTACGACCATCTGTCCTGGCGCAGCTTCCGGGACGGCCCGTGGTTCGGTGCCGTGCCGACGCTGACCGCCGCCGCGGCCGTCACCGACCAGCTGCGGCTGGGCACCCTGGTGACCTCGCCGAACTTCCGGCACCCGGTGACCCTCGCCAAGGAACTGATCTCCCTCGACGACATCTCCGGTGGCCGCGTCGCCCTCGGCATCGGCGCGGGCGGCACCGGCTTCGACGCCACGGCGCTCGGCCAGGAGCCGTGGACACCGCGTGAGCGGGCCGACCGGTTCGCGGAGTTCGTGCGGCTGCTGGACCGGCTGCTGACCGAAGACGGCGAGAACGGGGTGTCGTACGAGGGCGACTTCTACTCGGCGCACGAGGCGCGGAACATCCCGGGCTGTGTGCAGCGGCCCCGGCTGCCCTTCGCGGTGGCGGCCACCGGCCCGCGCGGACTCAAGCTCGCCGCCCGGTACGGACAGGCGTGGGTGACTACGGGCGACCCAAAGCTGCACGAGAACGGCACTCCTGAACAGTCGATTCAAGCCATTCGTGGGCAGGTCGAGAAGCTCGCCGACGCCTGCGCGGAGATCGGCCGTGACGCGGCCGGCCTCGACAAGATCCTGCTCACCGGATTCACCCCGGACCGCGGTCGGCCGCTTCAGTCGCTCGACGCGTTCGTGGAGTTCGCGGGCAGGCACCGGGAGTTGGGCTTCACGGAGATCGTCGTCCACTGGCCGATCCCCGATTCGGACTTCGCCACGGACGAGAAGGTCTTCGAGCAGATCGCCATGGAGGCCCCGGCGCAGCTGCGCTGACCACACGGAGTGTGATCGTGCTGGTGGGGGCGGTAACTACTCACATGTGCGGGCTCCCGCACGACCGTGCGGGCATATGCGGGAGAATGGCTGGGTGACCTCAGCGACTCGACAGCCCGAGACCCCGGCCGCCATAGTCCCGCCACGCCTGATAGCCACCGACCTCGACGGCACCCTGCTGCGGGACGACAAGTCCGTCTCCCCGCGCACGGTCGCGGCCCTCGCCGCCGCCGAGGAGGCGGGCATCGAGGTCTTCTTCGTCACCGGCCGCCCCGCGCGCTGGATGGACGTCGTCAGCGACCACGTCCACGGCCACGGCCTGGCGATCTGCGGGAACGGCGCCGCCGTGGTCGACCTGCACGGCGGCCCCGGCGCCCACCGGTTCGTGAAGGTGCGGGAGCTGACGCGGGAGAACGCACTGGAGGCCGTACGGCTGCTGCGGGACGCGGCGCCGGGCACGGTGTACGCAGTGGAGCAGACCTACGGCTTCCACCAGGAGCCGGACTATCCCAAGCTGCACATGGAGATCCCCGACGAGCTCCAGCCCGCCGAGAAGCTGCTGGCGCCGGAGGGTCCGGGCGCCGACGAGCCGGTCCTGAAGATCCTCGCCTTCCATCCCACGCTCGACCCGGACGCCTTCCTCACCGTCGCCCGCCTCGCCATCGGCGACATCGCCAATGTCACCCGCTCCAGCCCCAGCGCCCTGCTGGAGATCAGCGGCCCCGGCGTCTCCAAGGCCAGCACCCTGGCCCTGTGCTGCGCCGAGCGCGGGATCTCGCACGAGGAGGTCGTCGCGTTCGGGGACATGCCGAACGACGTCGAGATGCTGACCTGGGCGGGACAGTCGTACGCGATGGGCAACGCGCACCCCGATGTGATCGCGGCGGCCTCGGGGCGGACGGTCGCGAACAACGAGGACGGGGTGGCGGTCGTCATCGAGCAGATGCTGGCGCGGCGCTAGCCGTTTCCGCGGCTTCGTCGGCCTCAGTGGTTCAACGGCTTCATCGGCCTCAGTGGTTCGGCCGCTTCAGCCGAGGGGCACGCCCCGCGAGGCCAGCCATGGCACCGGGTCCACCGATGAGCCCAGTTCCGGTGTCACCCGGACCTCGAAGTGCAGGTGGGGTCCGGTGGAGTTGCCGGTGGTGCCGGACTGGCCGATCCACTGCCCCGGCGCCACCCGCTCCCCCTGGTCGACGGTGACGGCGGCGAGATGGGCGTACTGCGTGTAGTAGCCGCCCGCGTGCTCGATCACGATCTCGATGCCGAAGGCGCCGCCGCAGGACACCTTCACCACCCGGCCCGCGCCGACCGACCGCACCGGTGTGCCGATCGGCACCGCGAAGTCCTGCCCGGTGTGCCGGTTCGCCCATCGTGAGCCGCCGCTGCCGAAGCCGGCGGACAGTTCGTACGTCTCCACCGGCGTCATCCACGCGCCCGCGACCGGCGTGGGCGGTTGGTCGAGGCGGACGGCGCCACGGCAGGCGCCGGCGGCGACCGACGCGTCCGCCTGGCCCTGCAACTGCCGGCGCGCCTCTTCGAGCTTCTGCCCGATGTCCTTCTTCAAGGCGGCGAGTTCGACGTTCTGCTGCTCCAGCGCCTGCCACTCCGCGGCAGCCTTCGCCTCGTCCTTCGCCAGCCGTGCCTCGGCCCGACGGCTCTTCTCGATGGCGTTGTCCACCGCCAGGTTCGCCTGGGAGAAGACCTGCTGACCACGCATCAGCTCCTCCGGGCTCCCGGCGAGGATGATCTGCGCGGTGAGCGGAAGGTCGCCGCCGTTGCGGTACTGAGCGCGCGCGATCCGGCCCAGGTCCTCGTGCATGACGGCGATGTCCTGCCGCTCCCGGCCGAGCAGCGTCTCGAACCGCTGCGCCCGCGCCCGCTGCACCTTCGCCTCCTGCCGCCCCTTCTCGTACTGCTGCGTCGCGACGGCCGCGTCCTCGTACAGCCTCGCCACCTGCGCACTGATCCCGGAGTCGGTGCCGTCGCCCTGCTTCTCCGCGGCGTCGGTGGGGCGGGCCGCGAGCACGGCGAGCGCACACAGCAACGCCGGGACGAGCAGCGGATGGCGGCGGGACAGTCGCATGCCAGCGATCGTGACCCCGGGAGCAGGGCGGGGGCATGTTCAAGTCGTACAGCCGGGGGAATCACGGCTCCGTATGGCGCAGTCGTACGACCGAACAGGCGCCGCCGGGATCCTGGTTGACGGCACGTCACACGGGTCGGTCCACGGAGGGCTGCCCGCTATTCGAGCGGCGCCTCCCACACCACCGTCGTCCCCCCGCCGTCCTCCCCGAGGCCCGGCCCGTGCCGGCTGTCGCCGCCCAGCGATTCGGCGCGCCGCTTGAGGTTCTTCAGGCCGCTGCGCCGACCGCCCTCGGGGATGCCGACGCCGTCGTCCGCGACGGTCAGGCGGACGCCCTTCCGCCCGTCCGGCAGGGTGGCCGTCGCGTCGACGACGACGGCGATCCGGGAGGCCCCGGCGTGCCGGAAGGCGTTGGAGAGGGCCTCGCGCAGGGCCGCGATGAGGTTCTTGCCGGTGAGGTCGCCGACGAGGGCGTCGACGGGTCCGACGAAACGGTGGGAGGGCTTGAACCCGAGGGGCACGGCCGCGGTGTTGATCTCCCGCAGGACGCGGGTGCGCAGCCCTGCCGGGGCCTCCGCGGGCCCCTGTTGCAGCGCGAAGATCGCGGTGCGGATCTCCTGGATGGTGACGTCGAGTTCGTCGACGGCCTGGCCCACACCCTTGCGCACCTCGGGCACGACCGACCTGCGCTGTGCGCTCTCCAGCATCATCCCGGTGGCGAACAGCCGCTGGATGACCAGGTCGTGCAGGTCACGGGCGATGCGATCACGGTCCTCGTAGACCGCGAGCCGTTCCCGGTCGCGCTGTGCGTCGGCCATCATCAGCGCGAGGGCGGCCTGTGAGGCGAACTGGATCGCGAGGGTGCGTTCCGTCTCCGTGAACGGCCGCTCCCCTCGCGCGCGAGGCGTCACGAGGGCGCCCAGCACTCGTCCGTCGCTGTGCAGGGGCAGCAGCATGGTCGGCCCGTAGCCGCACGCGAGGCCGGTGATCATGCGCGGGTCTGCGGCCGCGTCGTCCATGAACACGGCCTGTCCGTCGAGGAGTTCGGTGACGACCTTGCTCTCCGGCGGGACGACCGTGCCCAGGGCGCCCGACGGCTGGTCCGCGGCCACCGCGGCGATCTCCAGGCCGCCCTCGTCGGCGGGCAGCAGCACGATCCCGGCCGCCGAACCCGACAGGCGACGGGCCTGCTCCGCGACGACCTCGAGGGCGTCGTCGGCGTCGCCGCCCGACAGCAGGGCGGTGGTGACGGCGACCGATCCGTCGATCCAGCGCTCGCGCTGCTTGGCGGCCTCGTACAGCCGGGCGTTGCCGATGGCGATCCCGGCTTCCGTGGCCAGGACCCGGACCATGTTGAGGTCGTAGTCGTTGAACGGCTCGCCGCCGTGTTTCTCCGTCAGATACAGGTTCCCGAAGACCTCCCCCTGCACCCGGATCGGGACCCCGAGGAAGCCGCGCATCGGCGGGTGGTGCTCGGGGAAGCCGCAGGAGCGCGGGTCGGTGGTGAGATCCGCGAGCCGGACCGGCTCCGGGTCCCGGATCAGCGCGCCGAGCAGCCCCCGGTGGCCGTCCGGCAGCCGTCCGATGCGCCGCGCGGTCGCCTCGTCGACGCCGTGGAAGACGAAGTCGGCGAGCCCCCGGCCGTCCTCGTCGACGACTCCGATCGCCGCATAGCGGGCGTCCGTCAGCGCGGCCGCCGTCTCGCAGATCCGGTCCAGCGTGGAGTGCAGCTCAAGACCGCTGCCGACGGACCGCATCGCCTCCAGCAGCTGCGGCACCCGCGCGGTCAGCTCGGCCGGCAGGGCCTGGGGCAGGGGACCGGGGGACGGTTCGTCGGACATGAGCCGAGCGTAATTAGTCCCATTTAATACAGAAAGTCGAGATTCTCGAAGGCCGGCTCATGCGGTGAGCGCCGGCACCTCCGACTCCGCCTCCCGCTCCACCATCCCCCGCAGCGGCCCCGCCACGGCGGCCAGCTCGGCGTAGGAACCCCGCTGCACGATTCGCCCCTCGTCCAGCACGATCACCTCGTCCACCGTCTCAAGGCCGGCCAGCCGATGGGTGATGAGCAGCGTCGTACGCCCCTCGGTGGCGGCCAGCAGATCGGCGGTGAGCGCGTCGGCCGTGGGCAGGTCGAGATGTTCGGCGGGCTCGTCGAGGACCAGGACGGGGAAGTCGGCGAGCAGCGCACGGGCCAGCGCGAGCCGCTGCCGCTGACCGCCGGACAGCCGCGCCCCGTGCTCTCCGACCAGTGTGTCCAGCCCGTCGGGCAGCCCGTCGGCCCACTCCAGCAGCCGGGCCCGCTTCAAGACGTCACGCAGCTCGTCCTCGGTGGCGCCCTTCTTGGCGAGCAGCAAATTCTCGCGCAGCGAGCTGTCGAAGAGATGCGCGTCCTGGGCACACAGCCCGACGGACCTCCGTACGTCGTCGCCCCGCAGCGCGTACGCGTCCACGCCGCCCAGCGTGTACGCACCGTCCTTCGCGTCCAGGAACCGCAGCAGCACCTGCGCGAGAGTCGTCTTGCCTGACCCGGACGGGCCTACGACGGCGATCCGGCGACCCTCCGCGAGCGTGAGGTCGACTCCGGTGAGGGCGTCCCGGTCCTGCCCGGCGTACCGGGCGGACAGCCCCTTCACGGCGACCGGGAACGGCGACGCGGGCGCCTTCTGCGGCTGTTCCGGTTCCCGTACCGGCTCCGGCGCGTCCAGCACCTCGTAGACCCGCTCCGCGCTCTTGCGGACCCGCTGGCGGTACTGCACGGCCAGCGGGAGCCCGAGGACGGCCTCGAAGGCGGCCATCGGGGTGAGCACGACGACGGCCATGGTGACGCCGCTCAGCCGCCCGTCGGCGACGCCCTGGGCGCCCACCAGGGCGGTGGCGGCGACGGTCAGTCCGGAGACCAGCGCGGTGAGCCCGTCGCCGAGCGCGGTGGCGGTGGCGGCGCGCGAGGCGATCCTCGCGAGCACCCCGTCGGCCTGCCGGGCCTCGGCGGTACGGGCGGGCAGGGCGCCGGCGACGGCCAGTTCGGCGGTCCCGGTGAGCAGGTCGGTCACCCGGGTCGCCAGCACCCCGCGCGCGGGGGCCAGCCGCCGCTCGGCACGCCGGGCCACCGCACCGGTGACCAACGGGACTCCGGCCCCGGCCGCCAGCAGTCCGACGGCGAGCACGGCACCGGCCTCGGGCAGCAGCCAGGCGGTGAAGCCGACGGACGCCGCGGACACCACCGCCGCGGCTCCAGCGGGCAGCAGCCAGCGCAGCCAGTAGTCCTGCAGGGCGTCGACGTCGGCAACGAGCCGGGACAGCAGATCGCCGCGACGGGTCTGCCGCAGCCCGGCGGGCGCCAGCCGCTCGAGCCGCCGATAGACGGCGACCCGGGTGTCGGCGAGCATCCGCAGCACGGCGTCGTGCGACACCAGCCGCTCCGCGTACCGGAACACGGCCCGGCCGATCCCGAAGGCCCGCGTCGCCGTCACGGCCACCATCAGATACAGCACCGGCGGCTGCTGCGAGGCCCGCGAGATGAGCCACCCGGAGGTGGCCATGAGCCCCACGGCACTGCCGAGCGCGAGGCTGCCGAGCAACAGGGCGAGCGTGAGGCTCCCGCGCCGGGGGGCGGCCATGGCACGGACGCGGGCCAGCACACCCCGCCCGCCGACGTCGGCCCCCTTGCCCGGGGCATCGGCGGCGCCCGGAGCACCTGCGGCCCGCACCCCGCCGCCGGGAGAGACATCACCGTCGGCCGCGCGCCGCCCGCCACCGGCCACCAGCCCGCCCTCGCCACCGGCCACCGGACCGCCGCCACCCACGCCGCGAACCGCCGCGCCCACCACGACACCCGAGGAATCCGCGGCCGACTCCGCCAGCCGCACCACCCGGTCCGCCACCCCCAGCAACGCCGGCCGGTGCACGACGAGCAGCACCGTCCGCCCCACCGCCAGCCGTCGTACCGCCGCCACGACCTCCGCCTCGGTCGCCCCGTCGAGCGCCGCCGTCGGCTCGTCGAGCAGCAGCACCGGCCGGTCCGCGAGGAACGCCCGGGCCAGCGCGAGCCGCTGCCGCTGCCCGGCGGACAGCCCGGCCCCGTCCTCCCCGAGCACGGTCCCGACGCCCTGCGGCAACGCGTCGACGAACTCCAGCGCCCCGGCGTCCCCGAGCGCCTGCCGCACCGCGTCGTCGTCCGCGTCGGGCCGAGCCAGCCGTACGTTCTCGGCGATGCTCCCGGCGAACAGGTGCGGCCGCTGCGGCACCCACGCGACCTGCGACCGCCACTGATCGAGGTCGGCCTCGGCGAGATCGACTCCCCCGACCGAGACCCGCCCCTCGGCGGGCGGTACGAACCCCAGCAGGACGTTCAGCAGCGTGGACTTGCCCGCGCCGCTCGGTCCGACGAGGGCGACCGTCTCCCCGGGCTCGACAGCGAAGGAGACGTCGGAGACGACGTCCCCGGCCCGGCCGGGGTAGCGGACGGCGAGCCCTTCGAAGGCCAGCGTGCCGTCCGTCGGCACGGCACGGGTACCCGACGCCGGCACCGGCGTCTCCAGCACCTCGAAGATCTCCTCGGCGGCGGCCAGCCCCTCCGCCGCCGCGTGGTACTGCGCCCCCACCTGGCGCAGCGGCAGATACGCCTCGGGCGCCAGCACGAGGATGACCAGGCCGATGTACAGGTCCATCTCGCCGTGCACGAGCCGCATGCCGATCGTCACGGCGACCAGCGCCACCGACAGCGTGGAGAGCAGCTCCAGGGCGAAGGAGGAGATGAAGGCGATGCGCAGCGTCCGCATGGTCGCCCGTCGGTACTCGCCGGTGATGCGCCGGATCGAGTCGGCCTGCGCCTTGGCCCGTCCGAAGACCTTCAGGGTCGGCAGCCCAGCAACGACGTCCAGGAAGTGCCCGGACAGCCGGGACAGCAGCTGCCACTGACGGTCCATCCGGGACTGTGTGGCCCAGCCGATGAGCACCATGAAGATCGGGATGAGAGGGAGCGTGCCGACGATGATGGCCGCCGAGACCCAGTCCTCGGTGACGATCCGGGCCAGGACCGCCACCGGCACCACCACCGCAAGGCCCAACTGCGGGAGATAGCGCGAGAAGTAGTCGTCGAGGGCGTCGACTCCGCGTGTGGCCAACGCGACCAGCGATCCGGTCCGCTGTCCGCCGAGCCAGCCCGGCCCCAGCGTCGCGGCCCGCTCCAGCAACCGCCCCCGCAGCTCCGACTTCACCGCCGCGCTCGCCCGGTGCGCGGCGAGTTCGGTGAGCCAGGAGACCAGGGCACGGCCACCCGCGACCGCTACCAACAGCAGCAGGGGAGTGCGGAGTTCGGAGACGGAGAGACCGTGCTGGAAGGCACCGACCACCACTTCGGCGATGAGCATCGCCTGAGCGATGACCAGCGCCGCCCCGACGGCACCCAGACCGACGACGGCCACCATGAAGAGCCGGGTGGCCCGGGCGTACCGCAGCAGACGCGGATCGATCGGTTTCACGTGAAACACACCCTCTTCTCAGCGGGGACCTTGGGGCATGTTTCACGTGAAACATGCCCCAATCAGGACGCCCCGGCTCGGCCTCAGTGCGCGACGTCCGCCGCGATGTGCTGCGTACCGATCCGCTTGCGGAACACCCAGTAGGTCCAGCCCTGGTAGACCATCACGACCGGTGCGGCGATCACCGCGCACCAGGTCATGATCTTCAGGGTGTACGGGCTCGACGAGGCGTTGGTGACGGTGAGGCTCCAGTCCTCATTGAGCGAGGACGGCATGACGTTCGGGAAAAGCGTCAGGAAGAGCATCGCCACGGCGGCCGCGATGGTGACGCCCGACAGCGCGAACGACCAGCCCTCGCGCCCGGCCTGATTGGCCAGCAGAGCGGCGACCAGGGCGACGACCGCCACGACCATGGCGACCAGGCTCTTGCCGTCGCCGCCGTCGATCTGCGTCCACAGCAGGAAGACCAGCGCCGCCGCGGCCGTCACGAGCCCGACCTGAAGCGCCAGCTTCCGTGCCCGCTCCCGGATCTCCCCGACCGTCTTGAGCGCCGTGAACACCGCCCCGTGGAAGGTGAACAGCGTCAGCGTCACCACTCCGCCGAGCAGGGCGTACGGGTTGAGCAGGTCCCAGAAGGTGCCGACGTACTCGAAGTTCTGGTCGATCTTCACGCCGTGCACGATGTTGCCGAAGGCCACGCCCCACAGGAACGCCGGGAGCAGCGAGGTCCAGAAGATCGCGGTCTCCCAGTTGCGCTGCCAGTTCTCCTCGGGCCGCTTGACCCGGTACTCGAAGGCGACACCGCGGACGATCAGACAGACCAGGATGAGCAGCAGGGGCAGATAGAAGCCCGAGAAGAGCGTGGCGTACCACTCGGGGAAGGCGGCGAAGGTCGCGCCGCCGGCCGTGAGCAGCCAGACCTCGTTGCCGTCCCAGACGGGGCCGATGGTGTTGATCAGCACCCGCTTCTCTGGCCGGTTCCGGGCCAGCAGCTTGGTGAGGACACCGACTCCGAAGTCGAAGCCCTCCAGGAAGAAGTAGCCGGTCCACAGGACGGCGATGAGCACGAACCAGACGTCGTGAAGTTCCATGACTCGATCCCCCTCGGCCTAGTACGAGAAAGCCATCGGCTTGTCGGCGTCATGGGTGTCGCCGCCGATCTTCGTGGGCGGGTTGAGGTCGGCCTCGGTGAGCTCGGGCGGGCCGGCCTTGACGTACTTGGCGAGCAGCTTGACCTCGACGACGGCGAGGATCGCGTACAGGCCGGTGAAGACGATCATCGAGGTGAGGACCTCGCCCTGCGAGACGCCGGGGGAGACCGCGTCGCGGGTCCGCAGAACGCCGTAGACGACCCACGGCTGGCGGCCCATCTCGGTGAAGATCCAGCCCCAGGAGTTGGCGATCAGCGGGAAGCCCATGGTCAGGACGGCGATGCGCCAGTACCACGTGGTGAGCTTCGGGCCGAGGGCCTTCTTGCCCCTGGGCATGAGCACGAGATGCGGCACCTCGTCGTCGGCCACCCGCAGGTGCTGCGGCAGCAGGAACTTCTTGCGGGTCAGCCAGAGCCCGATCACGCCGATCGCCAGCGACGCCATGCCGAAGCCGATCATCCAGCGGAAGCCCCAGTAGGCGACCGGGATGTTGGGCCGGTAGTCGCCGGGCCCGTACTTCTCCTGCTCGGCCTTGTTCACGTCGTTGATGCCGGGGACGTACGAGGTGAAGTCGTCCTTGGCGAGGAAGGACAGCAGGCCCGGAATCTCTATGGCGACCTTGTTGTGGCCCTTGTCGACATCGCCGACGGCGAAGATCGAGAAGGGCGCCGGCTCCTCGCCGTCCCACAGGGCCTCGGCGGCGGCCATCTTCATCGGCTGCTGCTCGTACATGATCTTGCCGAGGACGTCACCGCTGACCGCGGTGAGCAGGCCGCCGACGACGACGGTGACCAGGCCGAGCCGCAGCGAGGTCTTCATGTCGCTGATGTGCTTCTTGCGCAGCAGGTGGAAGGCCGAGACGCCGACCATGAAGGCGCCGCCGGTGAGGAACGCCGCCGACAGGGTGTGGAAGACCTGGGCCAGGGCGGTGTTCTGGGTCAGTACCAGCCAGAAGTCGGTGAGCTCGGCCCGGCCCTTCGCCTCGTTGATCCGGTAGCCGACCGGGTGCTGCATCCACGAGTTGGCCGCGAGGATGAAGTACGCGGACAGGATCGTGCCGATCGAGACCATCCAGATGCAGGCCAGGTGGACCTTCTTGGGCAGCCTGTCCCAGCCGAAGATCCACAGACCGATGAAGGTCGACTCGAAGAAGAAGGCGATCAGGGCCTCGAAGGCGAGCGGTGCGCCGAAGACGTCACCGACGAAGCGCGAGTAGTCGGACCAGTTCATGCCGAACTGGAACTCCTGCACGATGCCGGTGACGACACCCATCGCGATGTTGATCAGGAAGAGCTTGCCCCAGAACTTCGTGGCTCTGAGGTACTTCTCCTTCTCTGTGCGCACCCAAGCCGTCTGCAGGCCGGCCGTGAGCGCGGCCAGAGAGATCGTCAGGGGGACGAAGAGAAAGTGGTAGACGGTGGTGATGCCGAACTGCCAGCGCGCCAGTGTCTCCGGCGCCAAAGCCAGGTCCACGTCGTCAGGTCTCCTTAGGTCGCCGTGGTACAGCGGCAGTTTGCCCCTTATGTCACACACATCATTGGAGCAACCGGGACACGCTTGTGAACGCGTTCACATTCACAAAGAATTATGACGCACTGATTATCGAAGCTCGAAGGGGGGTCCCCTCCATGGGCCCAAGGGACTCTCCGGTGGGGTCCATCGGTCCCCTCTCGCCAAGGCACGGCCGCTCACCTCCAGCGCCCGGACATGGGGCGAGGAGCCGTCGGCCACACCGCCGACCGACGGCCAGAGCTCCTCACGGCCAGAGCCGCCCTGCGGCTAGAGCTCCTTGCGGAACGCTTCCGTCACCTTCAGGAAGATGTCGTTCGCCTCGGTCTCCCCGATCGTCACCCGCACACCCTCGCCGGGGAACGGACGGACCACCACACCGTGCTGGTCGCAGGCCGCCGCGAAGTCGACCGTACGCTCCCCCAGCCGCAGCCACACGAAGTTGGCCTGGGTCTCGGGCACCGTCCAGCCCTGAGCCCGCAGCCCCTCCACCACGCGGTTGCGCTCACACACCAAGGAGCCGACCCGGCCGAGCAGTTCGTCCTCGGCGCGCAGCGAGGCGATCGCCGCCTCCTGCGCGAGCTGGCTGACCCCGAAGGGCACCGCGGTCTTGCGCAGCGCCGCCGCCACCGGCTCATGGGCGATGGCGAAGCCGACGCGCAGTCCGGCGAGGCCGTATGCCTTGGAGAACGTCCGCAGGACGCAGACGTTCGGCCGGCTCCGGTACAGCTCCACCCCGTCCGGCACCTCGCTGTCCCGGATGAACTCCCGGTACGCCTCGTCCAGCACCACGAGCACATCGCTCGGCACCCGGTCGAGGAAGCGCTCCAGCTCCGCCCGCCGCACGACCGTGCCGGTCGGGTTGTTGGGGTTGCAGACGAAGATCAGACGCGTCCGGTCGGTGATGGCCTCCGCCATCGCGTCCAGGTCGTGCACATCGCCCGGCGTCAGCGGCACCTTCACCGAGGTCGCACCGCTGATCTGCGTGATGATCGGGTACGCCTCGAAGGACCGCCAGGCGTAGATGACCTCGTCGCCCGGGCCCGAGGTCGCCTGGATCAGCTGCTGGGCGACGCCGACGGAGCCGGTGCCGGTGGCCAGGTGGGAGAGCGGGACGCCGAAGCGCTCCGACAGCTCGTTCATCAGGCCCGTGCAGGCCATGTCCGGGTAGCGGTTGAAGGACGAGGCGGCGGCCGTGACGCTCTCCATCACGCCCGGCAGCGGCGGATAGGGGTTCTCGTTGGAGGACAGCTTGTAGGCGACCGGGCCGTCGGTCGCGGCGGGCTTGCCCGGCTTGTAGGTGGGGATACCCTCCAGCTCGGCGCGCAGCTTGGGGCTCGTCTCGCTCACCGCAGTCCTCCTCATGACCACCGGGTTCCAATACTGCTCACCTTATGAGGATTGGGCGTCTGTGCGAACCGGTGGGACGTCACCTCATCCGTCCCACCGGCATCAGGGGCATCACCGTACGAAGGCAGACGAATCACAGGGCGCGCTCACATATATCTATGCGCCGGTGGCTCGCGCCGTGGCGCGCATCCCCCGTGAAGGTGAGTTGAGACCTCTTCGAAACATCGGGGACTTGGCAGGCCCATGCGTGCCGACAAGTCAGCTAGTGTCATTGGATCGTTCAACTCCCTTACATTCCCAGGGAATTGACGGCTTTTGACCATGCAGAAACGTACCTGTCAACGCGTGCATATGCGTCCGCCCTACCCCACCGCATGAGCCCTACTATCGGCTCGCCATGACAGCAGCAGGGAAGCACCAGGTGAGCCGCGCGGAAACCTCACGTCGAGGCAGCCGGCCGGGTCGTGCGGGCATCAGAGATGTTGCCGCCGCCGCCGGAGTCTCCATCACGACCGTCTCCGACGCCCTCAACGGGAAGGGCCGGCTCCCGGACGCCACCCGACGCCATGTCCGTGAGGTCGCCGACAGGCTGGGCTACCGCCCCTCGGCGGCGGCCCGAACCCTCCGTACCGGCAAGTCGGGCCTCATCGGTCTGACGGTGACGACGTACGGGGATGAACCTTTCACCTTCACCGAGTTCGCGTACTTCGCCGAGATGGCGCGAGCCGCCACCTCGGCCGCGCTCGCCCGCGGCTACGCACTCGTCATCCTGCCCGCGACCTCGCGCCACGACGTGTGGTCGAACGTCGCGCTGGACGGGACCGTGGTGATCGATCCGTCCGACCAGGACCCGGTCGTCAGCGAACTGGTCCGCCAGGGGCTGCCGGTGGTCTCCGACGGCCGCCCGGCCGGCTCGCTGCCGGTCACCGCGTGGGTCGACAACGACCACGAGGCCGCCGTACTCGGCATCCTCGACCACCTGGCCGACGCCGGCGCCCGCCGCATCGGCCTGCTGACGGGGACGTCGACGGACACGTACACGCATCTGTCGACCACCGCATACCTGCGTTGGTGCGAGCGGGTCGGCCAGGATCCGGTGTACGAGGCCTACCCGGCGCACGATCCGTGCGCCGGGGCCGTGGCCGCCGACCGGCTGCTGGCCCGCCCGGACCGCCCCGACGCGGTCTACGGCCTGTTCGACCCCAACGGCACCGATCTGCTCGCCGCCGCCCGCCGCTACGGGCTGCGCGTACCGGAGGACCTGCTTCTGGTCTGCTGCAGCGAGTCCACCGTGTACGCCAGCACCGAGCCGCCCATCACCACGCTCTCGTTGAAGCCGCGGCGCATCGGCACGGCCGTGGTGCAGCTCCTCATCGACGCCATCGAGGGGGTCGAATCGGACCAACCGGTCGAGCAGGTGATACCGACGGAGCTGATCGTGCGTACCTCGTCCCAGCGACGCCCGCCGCGGACGACCGTCAGCCCGCCCCGGTCGCCCGAGGAGAAGTAGCGCAGGGGCCGTCAGCAAGGCGCCGAAGCCCTGCCCAATCGGGGCGAAAGCCGCGGTGAACAGGAGTCTTGCGCTGATTCACCACCCCTGGGTCATCACATGGCGCGATCCGCATTCCTATGATGGGCCCACGACACCGCGGGCCGCTGCGACCAGGCAGTCCGAAGTGGTGCAGATGCGGCGTGATGGTGGAGGGGTCTGATGACTCAGGGGGCCGGTCAGGGACCCGAGGCGGAGCGGACGGCGACGTTGCGCGACTTCCGGGTGCCCGCGTACGTCCACGAGACCGGCCCGTACGGCCACAGCGTGCACCCCGGCGATGTCGTACCGGCGCACGAGGCGGAGTTCCCGGAGGGGTACACCCCGACGGAGCGGAACCTTCCGGTCGTCAACCGGGGTGACACGCTTCAGGTGACCGTCGACCCCGCCGAGCTCCCGCAGCCGGTCTCCGTCGGCCCCGGCGCGCTGTTCGTCGTCGGGGACGTGCACGGCTACCTCGACGAGCTGGTGGCCGCGCTCCAGGAGCAGGGGCTCATCGACACCGCGGGCAACTGGTGCGCGGGCACCGCCCGGCTGTGGTTCCTCGGCGACTTCACCGACCGCGGGCCCGACGGCATCGGCGTCATCGACCTCGTGATGCGGCTGTCCGCCGAGGCCGCGGCCGCCGGCGGCTACTGCAAGGCGCTCATGGGCAACCACGAGCTGCTGCTGCTCGGCGCCAAGCGGTTCGGCGACACCCCCGTCAACTCCGGCGCCGGCACCGCCACCTTCCAGGCGGCCTGGCTGCTCAACGGCGGTCAGAAGACCGACATGGACCGTCTGCAGGACCACCATCTGCAGTGGATGGCCCGCCTCGACGCCATGGAGGCGGTCGACGGTCATCTGCTCGTCCACTCCGACACCACCGCCTACCTCGACTACGGCGACTCGATCGAGGCGGTCAACGACACCGTCCGCGAGACGCTCACGCGCAACGACGCGGACGAGTGCTGGGATCTGTTCCGCAAGTTCACCAAGCGCTTCTCCTTCCGCGACGAAGGCGGCGCCGACGCCGTACGGTCACTGCTGGATACGTACGGCGGGACCCGGATCGTTCACGGGCACAGCCCGATCCCGTACCTGCTGGGCGAGGTCGGCTCCGAGGACGGTGAGGACAGCGGCGGCCCGGTGGTCGAGGGACCGCACATCTACGCCGACGGCCTGGCCATCGCGATGGACGGCGGGGTGACCATGGCCGGAAAGCTGCTGGTCCAGCAACTTCCCCTGGATATCTGAACGTTCACCGGGCAGACGATCCCCCATGACGGACTGAGCGAAGACGGCGCAGGCCAGGGCCCAATTTCTGGAAACCCCCTGTCACGGCGTGCCGTAGCCGCTCTACCATCGGCTTATCCGTAGCAGGCTCCCCTCCGTTTCTGCCCGACGGCTCACAGTCATGCGAGCCCCAAGCCCTACGGAGCATCGGGGGATGCACATGAACAGCGTTCCGCAGCACCTGCTGAGCGAGGACCGCCAGGAATACGAGCGGATCCTCGATGAGGCGCTGCGCTCCGCCCCACACCGCCCGGAACTGGCCGCTGTGGGACAACGGCTCAATCCAGAACAGCTGCGCACCATGGCGCTCAACGCCACCGCGATCATCACGGCGGCCGCGGCGACCGAGTACCAGCACTACGTGAAGGTCCGCGAGGAACTGCGCCAGCCGGCGCCGTCCACCCCGTCGTCCGTCCGTGAGACCGGCTCCGCGGAGTCCGGCTCGGGCGCGGTGGGGCTCGCCGCCACCATGGGAGAGGTCGCCGAGACCGCCGGCGCGGGCGCCGTCGCCGTCGTCGCGGTCCTGGCCCCAGTCCTCGCCGGAACCGCCGCGGCGATCTTCCTGCTCGTGGGTTACATCCTCAAGATGCTCGATCCGCAGCAGTCGTTCGCCCAGACCATGCTGACCACCGGCTGGGTGTTCGGCGCGGTCACCGCGGTGGCGATCCTGGTCGCCGCGGTCGGCCTGCTCCTCACGGCGCTGCGCAACCGGCCCTCGCTCGACACCGGGCCCTACGGCGAGCTGACCGAGGAGGTGTCCCGGGCCAGGGAAGCCTGGCGCGAGGCCCTGCTGGAGAAAGGCGTCCTGCCCTTCCTGCGGGACGCGCTGGCCGATCCCGGCACCGCGGCCGCCCTGCACCGCTCGGCACCGCCGGCCCCCAGCCGTATGCCGCACCTCGGCTACGGCCGCCCGGGCTTCAGCAGCCCGGACGACGGCAGCGCCGGTCCCCGGCCCAGCTTCACGAGCCCGGACTACACCAGCCCGGACTTCGGCGGCCCGGAACACCAGCCGGAGTGACCCCTGCTTGCGCCCCTCGCCACGGGGAGACCCACCTCCGGGGGAGCGCAAGCCGGTTGTCCGGCGGGCGTGCCGTGCTGAGTGACGGCGGGCGGGTGGTGAGGTACCGGGTGCCGAAGCCGACCCGACCCGGTCCGGTCCGGTCCGGTCCGGTCGCCGATGGTGAGGGCCGGACCTAGGTGGTGGTGCCGGAGGGTCGGCGTTCCGTGCGTTCGTCGAACTTCTCCCGTGCCGCCCGGATGGCGGCGATGTTCGTCTGCGACCAGTCGGTGATGCTCTGCACCAGCCCGCCCAGCTCCAGGCCCAGCTCGGTCAACTGGTAGTCCACACACGGCGGGACCGTCGGATACACGGTGCGCGTCAGCAGCCCTTCGCGCTCCAGCGCGCGCAGGGTCTGTGTCAGCACCTTCTGCGTGACGCCGTCCAGCCTTCGCCGCAGCTGGGCGAAGCGCATCGGGCGGCCGTCCTCGAGCGCCACCAGCACCAGCATGGTCCACTTGCCGGCGATCACGTCCAGCACGGCACGGGTCGGACAGTCGCGCAGGAAGATCTCCACGCCGCCGTGTTCTCTCAGGTCGAAGCCGGTATCCACGAAGAACCTCGGTATCAGACAAGTGCCTTCTTCCGCAGGGATATCGCTCGGGCCGAGCATGAAGGACACCGAGCGCCACCGCCTTCCCGGACCGTGCGCCCTGCCGACGAGGAGTCCTGATGCCCGCCCGTATGCATGCCGTCGTCCAGTCCGCGTTCGGCGGTCCGGAGACCCTCGCCTACACGGAGACCGACGTGCCGGACCCCGGTCCCGGGGAGGTGCTGCTGCGGGTCGCCGGCGCCGGGGTCAACCCGGGCGACGCGGTGCTCCGGTCCGGCCGGGTGCCGGAGCTGGTCACGCTGCCGTGGACGCCGGGCAACGACGTGGCCGGGGTCGTCGAACGGGTCGGCGAGGGCGAGACGCGGTTCGTGCCGGGCGACCGGGTGTACGGCATGCTGGCGGTCACCCGGCACGGCTCGTACGCCGAGTTCACCGCCGTGGCGGCCGACGCGCTGGCCCTCGCGCCGAAGAACCTCGACCTCGTCCATGCGGCGGCCGTGCCCCTGGTCGCGTTCACCGCCTGGCAGGCGCTGGCCGTGCTGGCACGGGTCCAGCCCGGCGACCGGGTCCTGATCCATGCGGCGGCGGGCGGCGTCGGCCACGTCGCGGTCCAACTCGCCAAGGAACGGGGCGCGTACGTCATCGGCACCGCGCGGGCGGCCAACCACGACTTCCTGGGCGAGCTCGGCGCCGACGAACTGATCGACTACACCACCACCGACTTCCGGACCGCCGTGACTCCCGTGGACGTCGTCCTGGATCTGGTCGGCGGCGCCTACGGCCCGCGCTCCCTCGACGTACTCCGCCCGGACGGTCTCCTCATCGGCGCCTCGATCGACCCGGGTACGGACGCGGAAGAAGCCGCCGCCCGCGGCCTGCGCTACGTCTGGGTCACGGCCGAGCCCTCCGGGGCGGTACTGGACCAGATCACCGACCGCATCGAGAACGGCCGCCTCAAGGTCACGGTCCAGCACACCTACCCCCTCGCCGAAGCGGCCACCGCCCACCGCACGATCGAGGAGAAGCGCACCAACGGCAAGATCGTGCTCGTACCTTGACGAGGTGGGGCCCACATGGGCACCGGGCCCCACCCGGGCAGGACGATCAGTCCGCGATCGGCTCCGGAAGGGTGATGAGCGCGATGCTGTCCGGCTGGGCCACAGCCAGGCGGGTGCCGTCCGGGTGCAGGGCAACAACGGGCGTCGGGATGTGAGTGACCCCGTAGCTGCCCTCTCTGCGGGGTACCTCCACGCTGGGCCATTCCGCCACCACGGCGCCTGTCGTGACATCGATCAGCCGCGGATGCCCGTACAGCGAGACGACCGTGTCGCCCCGCGCGATCAGAGTGCCGAGGCAGAAATCGACCGTGTTGCGATGGATCCACCGCCCTGCGGAGAGCGACCACACGCCCAGCTGCCGTGGGCCCAGGGCAGGGGTTTCCTCATCGTCGAGAGGCTCCCCATCGGTCGCCACGGCCAGGCGGTCGTCATCGAGCCAGCAGGCCGAGGCGACCTCCGCATCGATGCCCGGGTCCAAGGGCAGCACGCCACGGCCATCGAGCACAGCGGGGTCCGTCAACGCACCGGCCAGGTCGAAGACTTCGACGACCCCGTACGGATGCCAGAACCAGCCGGCCGACAGCAGGTGAGTCCCACCCGGGCTCACCGCCAGCCGCGAGTGGAAGAGGTCCCTGGGTTGACGTTCGCCGTCGGTGAGCCACTCTCCCGACTCCGCATCCTCGATCTCGAGGATGTTGTACTCCTCCGGGCAGTGGACCAGAACCTCGCGGCCGTCCGGCAACGCCCCGAGCGCCACCGGATAGTCGAAGACATCGGCTTGGTAGTAGCTGCGGTTCAGCTCACGGACGAGCCGATCACCTTCGAGCAGCAGTGCCTTGGTACCCCGCTCGGTGTAGACGACGGAGTAGCGGCCGGACGGGGAGACGACGCTCCGGTCGAAGAGAAACCCATGGATGACCGAGGCAGGGTGCTCCACTCCGTCAGGACTCCATCGGCGGCCGCCACCCACCACATCGACCAGGTCATCGCCGTCCCACACCAGCGACTGCGCCTCTTCCGTCACCTTCAGAACGATCAAGACTCCACCCACCCCTCATCCCCGAGCGCACGATGGCGCTGCCCCGAAGGCATCGTCCTCCGAAGCAGCGCCAATCTACGGACGTCAGTCCGCCAGCGGCAGGTACACCCGGCTCCCGCTCGCCGCGAACTCCTTCGACTTCTGCAGCATCCCCTCAGCGATCTCCTCCGGAGACGCCCCCTCGGCGGCCGCACCACCGAACCGCTCTGTGATGCTCTGGCTGATCTTCATCGAGCAGAACTTCGGCCCGCACATCGAGCAGAAGTGAGCCGTCTTCGCCGGCTCCGCCGGCAGCGTCTCGTCGTGGAACTCGCGGGCCGTGTCGGGGTCGAGAGCCAGATTGAACTGGTCCTCCCAGCGGAACTCGAAGCGGGCATCCGACAGGGCGTCGTCCCACGCCTGGGCGCCAGGGTGTCCCTTGGCGAGGTCCGCCGCATGGGCCGCGATCTTGTAGGTGATGACGCCGGTCTTGACGTCGTCACGGTTGGGCAGGCCCAAGTGCTCCTTGGGCGTGACGTAGCAGAGCATCGCGGTGCCCCACCACGCGATCATCGCGGCACCGATTCCCGAGGTGATGTGGTCGTAGGCCGGGGCGATGTCCGTGGTCAGCGGGCCGAGCGTGTAGAACGGCGCCTCCTCGCAGATCTCCTGCTGAAGGTCGATGTTCTCCTTGATCTTGTGCATCGGGACATGCCCCGGGCCCTCGATCATGGTCTGCACGTTGAAGCGCTTGGCGATCGTGTTGAGTTCCCCGAGCGTCCTCAACTCGGCGAACTGCGCCTCGTCGTTGGCGTCCGCGATCGAGCCCGGGCGGAGGCCGTCGCCGAGTGAGTACGTCACGTCGTACGCGGCGAGGATCTCGCAGAGTTCCTCGAAGTTCTCGTAGAGGAAGCTCTCCTTGTGGTGCGCCAGGCACCACGCCGCCATGATCGAGCCGCCGCGCGAGACGATGCCCGTCTTGCGGTTCGCCGTCAGCGGGACGTACGGCAGCCGCACGCCCGCGTGGACCGTCATGTAGTCCACGCCCTGCTCGGCCTGCTCGATGACCGTGTCCTTGTAGATCTCCCAGGTCAGTTCCTCGGCCTTGCCGTCGACCTTCTCCAGCGCCTGGTAGAGCGGCACCGTGCCGATGGGGACGGGGGAGTTGCGCAGCACCCACTCGCGCGTGGTGTGGATGTTGCGGCCCGTGGAGAGGTCCATGACCGTGTCGGCGCCCCAGCGGGTCGCCCAGGTCATCTTCTCGACCTCCTCCTCGATGGAGGACGTCACCGCGGAGTTGCCGATGTTGGCGTTGACCTTCACCAGGAACCGCTTGCCGATGATCATCGGCTCGATCTCCGGGTGGTTGACGTTGGCCGGGAGCACCGCGCGACCGGCCGCGATCTCCTCCCGGACGACCTCGGGCGAGACGTTCTCCCGGACGGCCACGTACTCCATCTCGGGCGTGATCTCACCGCGGCGCGCATACGCGAGCTGGGTGACCGCCCGCCCGTCGCGGCTGCGGCGCGGCAGCCGGGGCCGGCCCGGGAAGACCGCGTCGAGGTTGCGGAGATTGCCGCCGCGCGGCGAGGTGTGCTTGATGCCGTCGTCCTCGGGGCGGACGGGACGGCCCGCGTACTCCTCGGTGTCACCGCGGGCGATGATCCAGTTCTCCCGCAGCGGGGCCAGGCCCCGGCGGACGTCGGTATCGACCAGGGGATCGGTGTACGGGCCCGATGTGTCGTACAGCGTGACCGACTGCCCGTTGGTGAGATGCACCTGACGGACCGGCACCTGCAGGTCGGGGCGCGAGCCCTCGATGTATGCCTTGTGCCAGCCGATGGACTTCCCGCTCTCCGTGGACTTTTCACCCTCGATGGGCTGTTCGTCCTGGCTGGAGGCAGGCGTGCGTGCGTCCTTGATGGTCATGAGACCTACTCCCTACGCCGGCATTACCCGGTAACAGGTTCGGCGGTCGACGCAGCGGTTTCCGTCTGCCGACGTTTCGTGTGGAACGTCACTCGCTGGTGACGATGTTCCACGTGAAACATCGCTGGGACGGAGGTCAGCGCCCTCTCAGCCCGGTGCTCCGAGCTCCCGCGTGTACAAAGGTGCCTCCACGCTAGCGTCAATTCGGGCGCGGTGAACAGAGGGCCCCTGCCGTTCTTGCGATGATCGGTCGGTGACCACGACACATCAGCCCCCGTACCCACCCGAGCCGCCCCGCGGGCCCGGCTCCGGAAACGGGCCCGGCAACGGCCCCAGATCCGGGGACGGCCGGGGTGCCGGGTACGGCTCCGGCGGCTGGCACGAGCAGGAGCACGGGAGCGGTGCCGACGGCTCTGATCGCGGGTTCGGGCAAGGGCCGGGATCCGGTGGTCGGTTGGGGCAGGAGCCCGGATCCGGCGGTTGGTTCGGACAGGATTCCGCGTCCGGTGACCGGTTCGGGCAGGGGTCCGCATCCGGTGGTGGTCACGACCACGGCCATGACGGCGGAGGACACCACGGCCACGGCCACGATGCCGGAGGCGGACACGGCCACGGCCCGGGTCCCGGCGGGGGCGGGAACGGTGGGGGCGGCGGAGACGGAACCGGCGGTGGCGGTGGGCCTGGTGGCGGCGGACCGGATGGCGGCGGACACGGCCACTCGCACAGCCACAGTCACGGCCCGGCGGCCCCCGTCTCCAAGCACCTGCGCAAGGTCATCGCCGCGGTCCTCATCCCCTTCGGCGTCGCCGTGATCGTCGGGCTCGCCGTGCTGTGGCCCGGGGGTGCGCCGGGGCATGAGCGCACCGGTGTCGGCTTCGACCGACAGACCCAGCAGGCCACGGTGACCAAGGTCGACGAGGTGAGCTGCAAGTCGGTGAACGCCTCCGGTGGGACCCCGACCGGCGACACCTCCACCGCCGAGGGCTCCTCCGCCCAGCAGCAGGAGGACGGGACCTGCAAGAAGGCCACGATCCGTGTCGACACCGGCAAGGACAAGGGCCGTACGTTCACCGAGATCGTGCAGCCGGACCAGTCGCGGCAGCTGCACCAGGGCCAGAAGGTCGTGGTCGCCTACGAGCCCTCCGCGCCCAAGGACCTGCAGTACTCGGTCACCGACGTGAACCGCAGGCTTCCCATGGCGCTGCTCGCCGGCATCTTCGCGCTCGCCGTCGTGGTCGTCGGGCGGTTGCGGGGCGTCATGGCACTGGTCGCCCTGGCCATCAGCTTCCTGATCCTGAACTTCTTCATCCTGCCCGCGATCCTGCAGGGCTCGAACCCGCTGGTCGTGGCCGTGGTCGGGGCGAGCGCCATCATGCTGATCGCCCTGTATCTGTGTCATGGGCTGTCGGCGAGAACATCGGTCGCCGTGCTCGGCACGCTGATCTCGCTGCTGCTGATCGGCGTCCTCGGCTCGCTGTTCATCGGCTGGGCCGCGCTCACCGGCAACACCGACGACAACACCGGCCTGATCCACGGCCTCTACCCGTCGATCGACATGAGCGGTCTGCTGCTCGCCGGCGTCATCATCGGTTCGCTCGGTGTCCTCGACGACGTGACGGTCACCCAGACCTCGGCGGTCTGGGAGCTGCACGAGGCCAACCCGACGATGGGCTGGCGAGGGCTGTACCGCGCCGGCATCCGCATCGGCCGCGACCACATCGCATCCGTCGTCAACACGCTCGTCCTCGCCTATGCGGGCGCCGCGCTGCCGCTGCTGCTGCTCTTCTCCATCGCGCAGTCCAGCGTGGGCACGGTTGCCAACAGCGAGTTGGTGGCGGAGGAAATCGTGCGCACACTGGTCGGCTCGATCGGCCTGGTCGCATCCGTGCCGGTCACGACGGCACTGGCGGCCCTGGTCGTCTCGGCCGACAAGCCCGCCGGCACGGCCTCCGGCGCGGCGGCGGGACCGACGGGCGGGCGGCCGGCACCGGCCGGGGCGCAGTCGATGTCGGCGGGCACACAGACGGCTGCGGCACGAGGCGGGCGGGGCCGCCGGCGCAAGCGCTGACGCCGTAGCGCTGACGCCGTGGCCACGAGGAGAGCGTAGGGCGCCGTGGACGACGTACCGGACGGGCGAGGGCGCCCGTGTGCGGCGGGCCAGGGTGCCCGTGTGCGGCGGGTCTGGCGCTCTCGCCGCAGACTCCGGGCCCACCTCGAGAAGAAGCGTTCCTGCGCGCACCCCAGTCCACGCTGAAGCGTTACGCCCCCCCTCAGTGCCGTAACGCTTCAGCCCGCGCTCTGCTCCTCCGCCAGAATCCGGTCCAGCGCCTCGTCGAGGTGGGCGTCGAAGTCGGCGAGCACGCCCTCCTGACCCAGCGGGACCAGTTTGTCGGTGCGGTCGAGGAACGCGATGAGGGGCGCCGCCGAGGAGCGGAACAGCGCCTGGTCGGTGCCGACCTGAAGGCGGATCAGGACCTCGCCGAGCGTGTCGGCCTCGGCGGGCGCGATCCGGACGTCCCCGTCGCCGCACGGCCGCCCCACACCGTCGATCAAGAGCTCGCGGCCGAACGCCCAGGTCACCGGCGCATCACCGGGCAGATGAAAGGTGAGCCGCACGGCGTAGGGATCGCAGGTCTCGTAGCGCAGCTCCACGGGGATTCGGAAGGAGAGCTCCTCGGAGACGAGAAAGCTCATCATGACCTCTGCCTGTACGGACTCGCCCATCTTCTACCCCGTCATCTGCCGTCGACTGGCCGGGAATGATCCCTTTGACTGTGGTGGAAGTTTGCTGAAAGTACACGGGAGATCACAAGGAGTGAGTTTTCAGATACTGATAGAGATCGCGAGCGACCCCAGCAGGCGTCCGACCTCGCTCTGCAGCCGACGGGTGGCCTCCGGCAGCCGGTCGGCCTGATGGACGGGAAGGGAAATGGCCACCGTGGCGGCGGCGGTGCCCACCGTGATGGGGATCGCCGCACACACGGCCCCCAGCGCGTACTCCTGCCGTTCGAAGACCGGTTCCATCCGCCGCGTCCGGTCCAGACGCCGCAGCAAGGTGTGGCTGTCACGCACCGTGTACGGGGTGATGGCCTGCACGGGGTAGCGGTCCAGGTGGTCGCGGCGGGCGTCCTCGCCCAGCTGGGAGAGCAGGCACTGCCCGATCGCGTGCGCGTGCGCGGTCTCGCGGAAGTCGGCCCATTCCTCGACCGCCGGATTGCCCGGGGTGTCGGAGACGCACACGACCTCGACCTCGCCGTCGCGGTAGATCGCGTAGTACACGGGTACGCCGATGGCATCGCGCCAGTGGGCAAGTGTCTCGACGACCGTGCTGCGACGTTTCTGCTGCGCTCCGCTGCTGCTCAGCCGCTCGGCCGCCTCACCGAGGAAGAACAGGCCCTTGTCCCGGCGCAGATAGCCTTCGTGGACCAGGGTGCGCAGCAGGTGGTAGGCCGTGGGCAGGGCCAGGCCGGTCTCGCGGGCCAGCTGTTTGGCGGGAGCACCGTGCTCGTGCCCGGCGACGGCCTCCAGCAGGCGCATCGCGCGCTGGACGGAGCCGATGAGGGTCGTGGGGTGCGATGCGTCCGGCGGATCGGCCGGAGTCGACGCGGGCGGGGTCCCTTGGCGGGACCGGCTCGCGGCCGCGGGTTGCTCCGGCGGGCGGGGGCGGTGCTCCGGGGACGGGGCGGCGCCCCGAACCGGTGCGAGGGCTGCAAGGCGTTCTGCGGGTGCGGTGTCAACCGTGGCCAAGGGTCACTCCCGAAGCGCGAGGGGGCCGCCCGTGCGGGGGACACGGGAGGGGTGTGCGCCGCTCACGGGGGATCGTCCCCGCGTCGAATTCCGGACTTTAACCGTCCGCCACCGCTCGCACTCGGCCTGTACCGCAAACTTCCCTCGCCCGAGGGAACCGGTGATTCCTGTTACCGGTCACCGGTCTCCCTCGCGGCACCTCACCAGTCGCTGCGCGACGAGGAACTCGACATGAACTTCCGCACCACGTAGATCAGTCCGCCGACCAGGGCCACGAAGACCAGCAACTTGAAGAGCAGTCCGATGACGAAGCCGACGACGCTGGCTATCAGCCCGCCGAACACGACCAGGGCGATGACGGGCACCGCGATCCACTTCACCCACCAGGGCAGTCCCGCGAAGATCTCTCCCATTGCTCTCGTCCTTACCTCTCCGCCCGTCGCTCGTGCCGGGTCCGGTCGAAGACCCGGGCTCGTGATGCCGGATCCTTCTGATGTCCTGCACTCGATGCTAGGGCGAGGAGGTGGCCCGGCGGGGGCCTCGCACCCCTTGTCCTCCCCTGACTGATCCCCTAGGGAATCCCGGGGTCCGGGCTCAGCTCTCGGGCGGAGAGAAGACCACCATCACCCGCAGGTCCTCGCTGATGTGGTGGAACTTGTGGGCGACGCCGGCCGGAACGTAGACCACGCTGCCGCGCGCGACCTGGGTGGTCTCCATGCCGACGGTGATCGCGGCACGGCCGCTCACAACGAAGTAGACCTCGTCCTGGTTGTGCGGCTTCTGTGGATCATGCTCACCGGCGTTCAGCGCATACAGACCGACCGACATGTTCCGTTCCCGCAGAAACTGCAGGTAGGCGCCGTCGTTGGCGGCGCGTTCCGCCTCCAGTTCATCCAGCCGGAATGCCTTCATCGCTCTCGTCCGCCCTTGTCCCACTGCTCATCGACGATCTCTTCTGCCACGATCAGACACATGAAGAATTTCGTAGTCAAGACGATCGCCAACGCGGGCGCCCTGGCGGTCGCCGTCTGGCTGCTGGACAAGATCACCCTGACCGGTGACAGCACGGGCAAGAAGATCGGCACCCTGATCCTCGTCGCGCTGATCTTCGGACTGGTGAACTTCCTGGTCAAGCCGGTCGTAAAGCTCTTCAGCCTGCCGCTGCTGATCCTCACGCTGGGCCTGTTCACCTTGGTCGTCAACGCGCTGATGCTGCTGCTGACCTCATGGCTGGCCGACAAGGTCGACCTGAGCTTCCATGTGGACGGTTTCTGGACCGCGGTGGTCGGCGGTCTGATCATCTCGATCGTGTCCTGGGCGCTCAACGTCGTCCTGCCCGACGGCGACTGAGCCCCGCATGACGTATCGCGTCTGCTTCGTCTGCACCGGCAACATCTGCCGCTCGCCGATGGCCGAGTCCGTCTTCCGCGCCCGCGTCGCGGAGGACGGGCTCGACGACCGGGTCGAGGTCGACAGCGCCGGCACCGGCGGCTGGCACGAGGGCGACGGCGCGGACCCACGCACGGTGTCGGTCCTCGAGGAGCACGGCTACGACAGCGCCCACACGGCCCGCCAGTTCCAGCCGTCGTGGTTCTCGCGCCTCGACCTCGTGATCGCCCTCGACCACGGCCACCTCAAAGCCCTGCGCCGCCTCGCGCCCACTCCGCAGGACGCGGAGAAGGTGCGGTTGCTGCGCTCGTTCGACCCTGCCGCGGACGACGACCTCGACGTACCGGATCCCTACTACGGGGGCATGGACGGCTTCGAGGAGTGCCTTGAAATGGTGAAGGCGGCGAGCGAGGGTCTGCTCGCCGCGGTACGCGAGGACCTGAAGGGACGGGTGGCATGAGCGATTCGACGGGAAGCACCGGCGAGGGCACGCGCGCGGTGCGGGCCGGACTGCCCGAGCCGGTCAAGAACGAACCCACCCTGCCCGGTCCCGCGTTCGCCGCTCACTTCCATCTGCCGGGCGAGGTCGGCGGCCCGTACACCTACGGACGCGACGAGAACCCCACCTGGACGCTCCTGGAGAACGCCATCGGCGAGCTGGAAGCCCCCGGCCGGGCCGGCGTCCAGACCCTCGTCTTCCCCTCGGGCATGGCCGCCGTCTCCGCCGTGGTCTTCTCCCAGCTGCGCCCCGGCGACACGGTCGTCCTGCCCAGCGACGGCTACCAGGTGCTGCCTCTGGTGCGTGCGCAGCTGGAGGCGTACGGCATCCCGGTGCGGACCGCCCCGACCGCGGGCGACGCCCAGCTGGACGCGCTGGACGGCGCGAAGCTCCTGTGGATCGAGACGCCCTCCAACCCCGGGCTCGACGTCTGCGACATCCGGCGGCTCGTCGAGGCGGCACACGCGCGTGGTGCCCTCGTCGCCGTCGACAACACACTCGCCACGCCGCTCGGACAGCGCCCGCTGGAGCTCGGCGCCGACTTCTCCGTCGCCAGCGGCACGAAGCAGCTCACGGGGCACGGAGACGTCCTCCTGGGGTATGTCACGGGCCACGACGGCGAGGCGATGACCGCCGTACGACGGTGGCGCAAGGTCGTCGGGGCGATCCCGGGGCCCATGGAGGCCTGGCTCGCGCACCGTTCGATCGCCACGCTCCAGCTGCGGGTCGACCGGCAGAACGCGACCGCGCTCGTGCTGGCCGAGGCTCTGAAGGAGCGGCCGGAGATCACCGGGCTGCGGTATCCGGGGCTGCCCGACGATCCCGCGCACAAGGTCGCCTCGCAGCAGATGCGGCGCTATGGGTGCGTGGTCTCCTTCACGCTGCCCACGCGCGCGCGTGCCGACCGTTTCCTCGACGCCCTGCGGCTCGTGGACGACGCGACGAGCTTCGGCGGAGTGCGTTCCACGGCCGAACGGCGTGGGCGCTGGGGCGGGGACGCGGTGCCGGACGGCTTCATCCGCTTCTCCGTCGGTGCCGAGGACCCTGAGGACCTGGTGGCCGATGTGCTGCGTGCGCTGGCCGAGTCGGCGGACTGACCTCTGTTTCTACGCCCTTGTCGGTGTCCGGCTACGTACAACGGACGGTCCGAGCCTCCCCCCTCGTGGCTCGGACCGCCCTCGGTTCCGCGCGCGAAGAACCGCGCGAACAAGGCTAGTTGACTCTGTGTCAGTGTCCAATCACAGTAGCGACAGCGACCTATCGACATATTTATAGTTGGGCCCTGCCGGGGGGCCTGGAGCCGGCACTGGAGGGGAGAACGTGCATGGATCTGGCCTTGCTGCGGACCTTTGTGACCGTGCACCGGGCCGGCTCCTTCACGCGCGCCGCCGCACTGCTGGGCCTCTCCCAACCCGCCGTGACCTCGCAGATCCGTACGCTGGAGCGGCAGTTGGGCCGCCCTCTCTTCCTGCGACAGGCCCGCGGGGTGACCCCTACGACCATCGGCGACGAGCTCGCCCACAAGGCCGCTCCGCATCTCGACGCCCTGGTGGAGATCACCGAGACAGGCCTCGACGAGGACTCCTCTTTACGAACTCTCCACCTCGCCGGACCACCCGAGTTCACCGCCGAACGCGCTCTTCCCGCGCTCACCGAGCTGACCGGCGAGGACGGTCAGGGCTTCGCGCTGCGGGCCTCCTTCGGAAACGCCGAGGAGACCTTGGAGGGCCTGGCCGCCGGACATCACGATCTGGCCATCAGTACGGCCCGGCCGCGGGGCGCTCTGCTCACGGCGACTCCGCTCTGCGACGAAGTGCATGTCCTGGTCGCCTCCCCGCTCTGGTCGAAGCGGATCAATTCCGGGACGCTGCGCCGCAAGGGAGCACTCGCCCTGGAGCGACTTCCCGTGGTCGAGGTGCATGAGTCGCTGCCGTTCGTCTCCCGTTACTGGGCTTCCGTCTTCGACTCCCGTCCGGCCGCCGCGGGCACTGTCATCGTCCCGGACCTTCGCGCGGTGCTCGCCTGCGCGGTGGCGGGCGCCGGGCTCGCTGTCCTGCCCAGTTATCTGGCCGCGCCCGCCCTGGAGCGCGGTGAGGTCGTGGCCCTTCACCATCCGGCCGTGCCGCCCCTGCGGACCTACTTCCTGGTGGTCCGTACCGGCACCCTGGCGATGCCGCATGTCGCGCGGGCTCACGAATGGCTGCTGCAGATGGCTGCCGACTGGGGCTGACCTGCACCTTTCCGACGGTCACAGGGTGAGCTCGACCGATGACGGCATGCGATGTTTCACGTGGAACCAACCGGGCCACATTTCCCCCATGACCGTCCGACCCGTGGTCAAGCGCACCGCACGTGCCGTTCTCCTGGACGGCGATGACCTGATCCTGATCAAGCGCACGAAGCCCGGCATGGATCCCTACTGGCTCACCCCCGGTGGCGGGGTCGAGCCGACCGACACAACTGTCGTCGACGCCCTGCACCGCGAGGTGTACGAGGAACTCGGCGCCAAGATCACCGATGTGGTGCCCTGCTTCGTCGACACCGTCGAGCACATCGGCGAGGACGGCGGCGCGACCGGGGTGAAGGTCCAGCACTTCTTCGTCTGTCACCTGGAGTCCATGGACACCTCGCTGCGGCACGGCCCCGAGGTCGACGAGCCCATCGGCGAGTACGAGATCGTGCGAGTGCCGTTCACCCGTGTCGGGATCGCCTCCGTGCACCTCGTTCCGCTGTCGCTGCGGCACTACCTCGACGGCAACATCGAGGGCGTACGGGCCATGCACGCGCCGGACCTGGGCTGAGACCTGGCCGGGGCTCCCGGACTGGGCCGGGGTCAGTCCCCGACGACCACGAGTTCCTCCACGGAGTCGTGGCGTATGCGCTCCGACGGAATGCCGATGTCCCTGAGGGCGTGCACCCCGCTGCGGATCATTCCGGGCGGGCCCGAGACGAAAGCGTCGTACTCGTTCCAGGGGCCGTACTGACGGATGGCGTCAGGGAGTTGGACCCGGGCCTGCTGGTCGATGATCGCGCGGACCGAGAGCCATGGGTGGGACTGCTGGAGCCTGAGCATCGTGTCGATGTCGTACAGGTCGTAGTCGGTGCGGGCTCCGTAGAACACCTCGACCGGCCGTCGTTCGCCGCGGTCGGCGACATCCTCGACCAGGGCCTTGATGGGTGCGATGCCGGTGCCGCCGCCCAGGCAGAGCAGCCCGCTGTCGGTGGTGTGGTCCACGGTCATCGAGCCGGCCGCCGGGCCGAGCCGGAGGATGTCGCCGGGCCGGGCACGCTGGACCAGGGCGTTGGAGACCCAGCCCGCGGGGACGGCCTTCACATGGAACGACAGCAGCCCGTCGGCACGGGGCGCCGAGGCGAAGGAGTAGTGCCGCCAGATCCGAGGCCACCAGGGGGTCTCCAGGCTTGTGTACTGCCCGGCGAGGAAGGGATAGGGCTGGTCGGGGCGGACGGTGACGACCGCGACGTCCGGCGTCCGCAGGTCATGCGACACGACCTCCGCGTACCACCAGGCCGGGGCACGCAGTTCGTCCGCGGCCGCCGCGTCGATCATCACCTGCGAGATCGTCGTGTACGCCCGGACCCAGGCCGCCTCGAATTCCGGACCCCAGATCCGCTCGGCGTACTTGCTCAGAGCGCCGATGAGGCACTCGCCGACGGCCGGATAGTGCTCGGCCCGGGTGCCGTACTTGCGGTGGCCGCGGCCGAGGTTCTGCAGGTAGTCGACGAGCACCCGGGTGTTGTCGATGTGCTCCGCCGCGGTGAGCAGCGCCTTCAGCAGCCGGTCCCGCTGAGTGTCCATCGCGGCCGGGAAGAGCGAGCGCAGATCGGGATGGCGGACGAAGAGCAGGGCGTAGAAGTACGAGGTGACCTTGCCGGCCACGGGGGCGACCTCGGCCATGGTCCGGCGGATGAGAATCGCGTCCGGGGAGGCTTCCTGGGCCTGCGCCGGGTTGGAGCGCTGCGGGGGTACACGGGGTTCGGGGGGCGGGGGTTCCGCCGGTGCGGGGGCCGGTATCTCGTGCGAGGCCGAGGTCGGTGTGCTCTGTGCCGGTGGGAACGCATCGGCGTCTGGCGTGGTCCTGCCGACCGGGCGGAGCGCCGCCAGCCGGTTCCCGTCGGCCGTCTCCTGCTCGCTGCCCGGTGTCGCCGCCGGCTGTGTGTGCGGCGTGAACCAGCCGCTCCCGCCGCCGGAAGTGCCGTTGTCGGCCGACGTGGTGGTCGGAGCGTCCATGGTGTGCCTCGCCTCGAACATCTTTCGGTCGGTCTGCGCACTTCCTCGGTCGGAATGTGCCTGCTTTCCCCCGTAGACGACTTGCTTTCCCCGCTCATGGCCGCGGCCAATGCGGCCATATTCAACCCGTATTCGCGCTCCATACGGACAAGTAAGGCGAGAGTGTGACATTGGCCGCAGCGCTCTCACCGCAGCATCCCACCGCATGGGGACACGTCGGCCTCATAACCGAAAATGCAGGTCTTCGATCTCTCCGTCCCGTTAGGCTGCCCCGCCCAACCGGAGTAGACCCTACCGGTCGCCGCCGCGCCCACAAGTCCCCCCTCCCACCTCCATGAATGGGACGAGGGGCGAACCGTCAATTGCTTCAATTACCGGGCGGTGCGCACCAATTCATAGGCATCCCACAGATCTCCGCCCGTGTAGACATGTGTGGCGAGGCCCGAGAGATGGCTGTCCGCATTGACCGCGACGGAGACCGGTACCGCGCCGAACAGATCCCTGTCCGAGGACGAATCCCCGTACGCAACACAGTCGGCCCGGGTGACTCCGAACTCCTCGCACAGCCGGTCGGCGATCAGCACTTTGGCAGCGGCACTGAGAATCCCGGCCGGGTCGACGGGTTCGGTGAACGGCACGGCGGGAAAACGCGATCCATGCGCCGCGTGCGCACCCCAGTCGATGAGTCGCTCGACGAAGAAGGATGGCGAGAGCGACACGACGGCGCAGTAGTCGCCGTTCTGGCGGATCTCCTCCCAGACATCTCGAATCCCGGCCAGCCACGGAGCACCCTCGAAAGCAGCCGACACATGGGCCTCGGTGAGTTCCGCCCACAGCTCACGAACCCGCGCCGCATACTCGGGCGGCTCTATCAGTCCCGCCGAGATCGCCTGATCGAGCGCCACGGTCTCGGCTTCCAGCCCGAGTTGCCGGGAGATCTCCACCGGCGAGGAGGTGCCGTACAGCAGCGTTCCGTCGAGGTCGAAGAGATGAAGTCTCGCCATGGTTCTCGAGGCTAACCTGGTCCGTCGTTCGCGCATGTTTCACGTGAAACATGCGGCACCTGTCGGGGTGCTGTGCGGTCGGCTACGACATGGCCAAAACCTCGTACATGTCACCGGAAACAGGTGGACGCCGAGGGCACCCGTCAGACAGCCTGACCTGCGTGTCGACACCTTCCCTCGCCGATCTGCCCATCCGCCGACTGACGCTTCGCGATCTCACCGCCTGCGCCGACTTGTCCGAGGACCGGGGGTGGCCACGCGAGGAACACAAGTGGGGCTTCCTCCTGACATCCGGGAAGGGATACGGCATCGACGACCCCGAGGGCGGGCTCGTCACCGCCTGCGTCGTCACCGAGTACGGGCCGCGGGACCGTCCCGATCTGGGAGCGATCGGCATGGTGCTGGTCGCCGAACGGCACGCCCGCCAGGGCATCGGCCGCCGACTGATGCGCCATGTGCTCACGGAGATGGGCACCACCCCACTGACCCTGCACGCAACGCCGAACGGCCGCCCGCTCTACGAGGAACTCGGCTTCAAGGTGACCGGCCGGGCGGAAATGGTGCGGGGCCGTTTCACGGCTGACGGCTACGAGCCCACCGTGGCCACACGCGCGGCCACCGCCGAGGACCTCACCGCCATCCTCCGGCTCGACGAGGAGGTGTTCGGCACCGACCGCACGCACATCGTCACGCGACTGCCCGCCTTCGCCGATCAGCTGCGGGTGGCCGAGGAGAACGGCCGGATCATCGGGTACGCGGCCGCGTGGCCCAACATGGACAACCACGTCGTCGGCCCGCTGGTCGCCCGGGACACGGAAACCGCGAAGGCGCTGGTCGCCTCCCTCGCCGCCCGCACCGACCTCACCTTGCGCACCGACATCGACGTACGGCACGAAGGGCTGCTGGCGTGGCTGAAGGAGCGTGGACTGGCCACCGTCGCCTTCAACGCGGTCATGACCCACGGGATTTCGGAGCTACCCGGTGACTGGAACCGACGGTTCGCACCGGTGACGGTGGCGGCGGGCTGAGGAACTGGAGGCGCGGTGACGCCGACGCGATGACGCCGGGCCCTTTGGGGACCCGGCGTCTTTCGCGGACGGCTTGGTGCGGTCAGTGGTGAACGGCAGCCCTCTGCTCGCTCGGGGCAGCTCCCGCGACGACCTGACTGGGCGCACTGTCGCGGCGCTCCAGAGCGGCCGAGATCAGGGCGAGCCCCAAGGCGGCCGCGGCGAGGGCGGCCCCCACCCAGTTGGGGGCGGTGTAGCCGAGGCCGGCGCCGATGACCAGACCGCCGAGCCAGGCGGAGAGCGCGTTGCCCAGGTTGAAGGCACCGATGTTCACGGCCGAGGCCAGCGTCGGGGCGCCGTGCGCCTGGTCGAGGACGCGCTTCTGGAGCGGCGGGACGGTGGCGAAGCCCAGAGCGCCGATGAGCGCGATCGTGACGGCCGCGAGGGCCTTGTTGTGCGCGGTGAGTGTGAAGAGCGCCAGGACGACCGCCAGGGCACCCAGGGACACGTACAGCATGGGCATCAGGGCACGGTCGGCGTACTTTCCGCCGACGAGGTTGCCGCCGACCATTCCGAGGCCGAAGAGGACGAGCAGCCAGGTGACGGAGCCGTCGGCGAACCCGGCGACGTGAGTCATCATCGGCGCGATGTAGGTGATGGCCGCGAAGACGCCGCCGAAGCCGAGGACGGTCATCGCCATTGCGAGCAGGACCTGGGCGTTCTTGAAGGCGGCCAGTTCATGGCGTAGGTGGACGCCCTCCGGCCTGGGCATGTCGGGGACCAGCTTGGCGATGCCCGCCAGGCCGAGGACGCCGAGCGCGGCGACGAGGGCGAAGGTGACGCGCCAGCCGAGGGTCTGTCCCACGAGCGTGCCGAGCGGGACGCCCACGACATTGGCGACGGTGAGGCCGGTGAACATCATCGCGATGGCTCCGGCCTTCTTGTCGGGGGCGACCAGGTCGGCCGCGACGACGGAGCCGATGCCGAAGAAGGCGCCGTGGGCGAGTGAGGCGATCACCCGGCCGATCAGCATGACCGTGAATGCGGGCGCCAGGGCCGACACCAGGTTGCCGACGATGAAGAGCCCCATCAGCAGCATCAGCATGCGCTTGCGGGAGACCTTGGTGCCGAGCACCGTCATCAGCGGGGCGCCGAACATGACGCCGAGTGCATAGCCCGTCACCAGGAAGCCGGCGGTGGGGATGGAAACGCCGAAGTCTCCGGCGACCTCGGGCAGCAAGCCCATGATCACGAACTCGGTGGTTCCGATTCCGAAGGCCCCGATCGCGAGAGCCAGAAGCGCGAGAGGCATGGAGGTCTCGCCACCTTCCCAGTCGGTTGCAGAAGCGCTTTACAACCGAAGACAATACTTGCAGACGCTCAATACTTGCAAGCGCCGACTATTGCAGTGCTGCTCTATCCTGGTTTCAGCCGCTCCGGGACGAAGGAAGCACCGATGACAGCGACGGACCCCGCACTCACCGCCCTCGCACAGGGCTGGTGCGCCCTCTCCCTGCTGCACGGGAGGATCGAGGCCCATATCGAGCGGGCCCTGCAGGCGCGGCATGACCTGAGTGTGCGCGAGTACTCCCTGCTCGATGTCCTCAGCCGACAGCACGACGGGGACGGCGGGCATCTGCAGATGAAGCAGGTCGCCGACGCCGTCGTGCTGAGCCAGAGCGCCACCACCCGGCTGGTCACCCGCCTGGAGGACCGCGGCCTGCTCACCCGCTACCTCTGCCCCACCGACCGCCGCGGCATCTACACCAACGTCACCGAGGCCGGCCTCAAACTCCTCGACGAGGCACGGCCGACCAATGACTCCGCACTGCGCGAGGCGCTCGACGCGGCGGCCGAGAACGCTGAACTGGCTCCACTGGTCCGGGTCGTGGAGTCGCTCAACGTGGAGTCGCTGAACATGCCCGCATAAGCTGGCCGACATGGGAGATCTTGAAATACGCGCTGCCGTCGCCGCCGATGTCCCCTCGATCGTCGCCATGCTCGCCGACGATCCGCTGGGTGCGCAGCGCGAGTCACCGGACGACCTCGCCCCCTACCTGTCCGCGCTGGAGCGGCTCGCCGCCGACCCGAACCAGCATCTGGTCGTCGCTGTTCGCGAGGGCCGTGTCGTCGGCACGCTCCAGCTCACGATCATCCCCGGGCTGTCCCGGCGCGGCTCCACCCGGTCGATCATCGAAGCAGTCCGCATCCACGCCGACGAACGCGGCAGCGGTCTGGGCACACAGCTCATCGAGTGGGCGGTCGACGAATCCCGGCGCCAGGACTGCCAGTTGGTACAACTGACCTCCGACGCCACCCGCACCGACGCACATCGCTTCTACGAACGGCTCGGCTTCGAGGCCTCGCATGTGGGGTTCAAGCTGCCGCTCTGACGCCTCAGAGAGGCTGGCGGGCGCTTCGGAGGTCTTCCTGTGCGGCGGGGCGTGTTTCACGTGAAACACGCCCCGCACGGCTCAACCGATCCCGCGCCACCCCTCCGGGTCCACTCCGCCCGGCACAGGCGCCTCCTCGTCGTACGGCTGACGCGTGAACACGAACGACCCGAGGTCCAGGTGGCTCACGCTTCCGTCAGGCCGCCGTACGGCCTTCAGGAGCTCTCCGGCGAAGTAGCCCTCACGCCCGGTCCACGTGCCGTCTGAGTTCGCGCGGAAACGCGAGCGGCGGCCGACGCCACTCAGGGGATCCAGAGAGACGCCACCCTCGGCGGTCAGCCGCAGGGCGAACGCATGGGTCCCCCAGTACCACTGGCCCGCCAACTCCAGTACTGCCGAATCGACTTCGGGCACAGGCCGCCACGGCTCGGGAATCCGCGGCTCGGCCTCGGCGACGATGCGGACGAGATCGGCGCCCACCGCGCCCAGCAGCAGCCCGGACGTGCAGTTGGCCAGCACCACCGCAGCGACATCGTCCGCCACGCTGATGGTGAGGTTCGCCAGGAAGCCCGGCAGGGACCCCGAGTGCCCGACCAGCAGCCGCCCCTCCCAGCTCTGCACCTGCATCCCGAGCCCATACGTCACACCGTCCAGGACATCCGCGGCCTCAGCCGGCGCAGCGGGCGTCCGCATCTCCCGTACCGTCTCCGCACTCAGCACACGGTCGTCGCCCTTCGCCAGGAAGGCCGCGAACTTCGCCAAGTCGCATGTGGTGGACCAGAGTTGACCTGCCGGTGCCATCAGGCCGAGGTCCTCGGAGGGTTCGGGAAGCATCACATCGGCCCACGGGTGCACCGCCCAGCCACCCGCGTGGGGCATCTGGGGCTGTGCACTCGTACGGTCGAGGCCCAGGGGTTCGAGCACTTCGCGCCGGAGTACGTCCTCCCATGGGGCGCCACGCAGCTTCTCGACCACAGCGCCCAGCAGGGTGTAGCCGGGGTTCGAGTAGTGGAAACGGCGGCCGACCGGATGCAGGAAGGGCTGCTCACCGAGCACATCGGCCAGTTCGGGACGCAGAGAGCCCGGACTGCGCTCCCACCAGGGCGCCGGCGACTCGGCCGCCAACCCGGCCGTGTGCGCGAGCAGTTCGGCGATGGTGGCCTCCCCCGCGCCGGTGCCCGGAAGGTGCTTCTCCAACGGGTCACCGAGGTCGAGCAACCCCTCGTCGCGCAGCCGCAGCACGAGAACGGCGGTGAAGGTCTTGGTGATCGAGCCGATCCGGTACTGCACATGCTCGTCCGGCCCGTGCCCGTCCACCGAGGTCCGCGAGCCGTGCCAGACGGTCCGGCCGTCCCGTACGACCGCCGCAACCAGCGACGGAGCGCGCCCCTCGGCCTGGGCCACGGCGATACGGTGCAGCAGGGCCCGGCGCGTACCGGGTAGCAGCTCTTCCTGAGATGTCGTCATGCGCCCAGTCCACCCTGCGGGGCACCGGGACGTCGAACCCAATACCTCCGCGGCAGGTGGCTCAGGTCTGCGCCATGTCCACGAAGCGCGAGTAGTGGCCCTGGAAGGCGACCGTGATCGTGGCCGTCGGACCGTTACGGTGCTTGCCCACGATGATGTCCGCCTCGCCGGCGCGCGGGGACTCCTTCTCGTAGGCGTCCTCACGGTGGAGCAGGATCACCATGTCGGCGTCCTGCTCGATGGAGCCGGACTCACGCAGGTCGGACACCTGCGGCTTCTTGTCCGTGCGCTGCTCGGGACCACGGTTGAGCTGCGAGAGCGCGATGACCGGGACCTCCAGCTCCTTGGCCAGCAGCTTGAGGTTACGGGACATGTCCGACACCTCCTGCTGACGGCTCTCGGAGCGCTTGCCGGACTGCATCAGCTGGAGATAGTCGATGATCACGAGCTTGATGTCGTTGCGCTGCTTCAGACGGCGGCACTTGGCGCGGATCTCCATCATCGACAGGTTCGGGGAGTCGTCGATGTAGAGCGGTGCGGCCGAGACCTCGGGCATCCGGCGGGCCAGCCGCGTCCAGTCCTCGTCCGTCATGGTCCCGGAGCGCATGTGGTGCAGGGCCACCCGCGCCTCGGCGGACAGCAGACGCATCGCGATCTCGTTGCGGCCCATTTCGAGGGAGAAGATGACGCTGGGCAGGTTGTTCTTGATCGACGCCGCGCGGGCGAAGTCCAGCGCGAGCGTGGACTTGCCCATGGCGGGACGGGCCGCGATGACGATCATCTGGCCCGGGTGCAGACCGTTGGTGAGCGAGTCGAGGTCCGTGAAGCCCGTCGGCACACCGGTCATCTCACCGGTGCGGGAGCCGATCGCCTCGATCTCGTCGAGCGCGCCCTCCATGATGTCACCGAGCGGCAGATAGTCCTCGCTGGTGCGCTGCTCGGTGACCGCGTAGATCTCGGCCTGGGCGCGGTTGACGATCTCGTCGACGTCGTCGTCGGCCGCGTATCCCATCTGGGTGATGCGGGTTCCGGCCTCGACCAGCCGACGTAGGACCGCGCGCTCGTGCACGATCTCCGCGTAGTACTCGGCGTTGGCCGCCGTCGGCACCGTCTGGACGAGGGTGTGCAGATAAGATGCGCCGCCGACCTTGTTGATCTCGCCGCGCTTGGTGAGCTCTGCGGCGATCGTGATCGGGTCGGCCGGCTCACCCTTGGCGTAGACGTCGAGGATCGCCTGGAAGATCGTCTCGTGGGCCGGCTTGTAGAAGTCGTGGCCCTTGAGGATCTCGACGACGTCGGCGATGGCGTCCTTGGAGAGCAGCATGCCGCCGAGGACGGACTGCTCAGCGTCGAGGTCCTGCGGCGGTACGCGTTCGAAGGACGAACCTCCGCCGTCCCACTCGCCGTTCTCCCGGCCGCGGTCGTGCTGCTCGTCGCGGCCCCGGCCTCCGTCGCCACGGCGACGCGAGGCGGGCAGACGATCACCGGGACCGCTGTCGGCCCACGGATCGTCCAAGGGCTCGGAAATGCTCACCGAGCCACCTCCTCCCGTCCGCCGAGCGGACCTCGCCGTGCCCCTCTTTTCTACGGCACGGCACTGACAAATGAGAGGCCCAACTCCGGTTCTGGCGCGTCGGTTTTGTGATGGTTTCCGGACCGACGACATGGAGCGGGCGCCGGACCACGGTAGGCCCGACGGCACCGTCAGCCAATCTGGTTATCCACAGGCCATGTGGACGACGGCCCGGATGCTGTGGAGAACTCCGCAAAACCTGTGCACGACACGGTGGACAGCCCTGTGAACAAGCTCGCGCCCCTCTCGCCGAACCCACGCTGACCTGCACACTTGCCATCCACCGGCTGTGCAGAAGAAAAACTTTCCCAGTCGGACCAAGATCACATCGAACGACGCGCGGAAGTGCACACCGCCCAACACGAAGTAAGGGTCAGTAAGCAATTGCATCTCTTACCTGTGGACGATTAGATTGGTGCTCATGACACACGCTCCCGCGACCCCGCGCGCCACGCGGCGACAGCACGACCGAGAGATCGTCGCCCTGGCCGTTCCGGCCTTCGGGGCACTCGTCGCCGAGCCCCTGTTCGTCCTGGCCGACAGCGCGATCGTGGGCCATCTCGGCACGGCACAACTCGCGGGACTGGGAGTCGCCTCGGCCCTCCTCACGACGGCCGTCAGCATCTTCGTCTTCCTCGCCTACGCCACTACGGCGGCCGTCGCCCGACGCGTCGGTGCCGACGACCTCCAAGCCGCCATCCGACAGGGCATGGACGGCATCTGGCTGGCCCTCCTCCTCGGTGCCGCGGTCATCGCCGTCGTCCTGCCCGCGGCACCCGCCCTGGTGGAACTCTTCGGCGCCTCGGACACCGCCGCTCCCTACGCGATCACCTATCTGCGGATCTCATCCCTGGGCATCCCGGCCATGCTCGTCGTCCTCGCCGCGACCGGCGTGCTGCGCGGTCTGCAGGACACGAAGACGCCGCTCTACGTCGCCGTCGGCGGCTTCGTCGCCAACGCAGTCCTCAACGCAGGCCTCGTCTACGGCGCCGACCTCGGCATCGCGGGCTCCGCCTGGGGCACCGTCATCGCCCAGTGCGGCATGGCCGCCGCCTACCTCGTCGTAGTGGTCCGCGGAGCCCGCGCCCACGGCGCCTCGTTGCGTCCCGACGCCGCAGGCATCCGCGCCTCGGCACACGCCGGCGTCCCGCTTCTCGTCCGCACCCTCTCGCTCCGCGCGATCCTGATGATCGCCACGGCCGTCGCAGCCCGTCTCGGCGACGCCGAGATCGCGGCCCACCAGATCATCCTGTCCCTGTGGAGCCTGCTCGCCTTCGCCCTGGACGCCATTGCCATCGCAGGACAGGCCATCATCGGCCGCTATCTCGGCGCAGGCGACGCCCAGGGCGCCCGCGAGGCATGCCGTCGCATGGTGCAGTGGGGCATCGCGGTCGGGGTGGTCCTCGGTGCCTTGGTCGTCGTGGCCCGCCCCGCGTTCCTGCCGATGTTCACCAGCGACTCCGTGGTGAAGGACACCGCCCTCCCCGCCCTTCTCGTGGTGGCGCTCGCCCAGCCGATCTGCGGGATCGTCTTCGTCCTGGACGGAGTCCTGATGGGGGCCGGCGACGGGCCGTATCTGGCCTGGGCCATGGTGCTGACCCTGGCCGTGTTCACACCTGTGGCCCTGCTCATCCCCACGCTCGGCGGAGGTATCACCGCCGTCTGGGGAGCGATGACGCTGATGATGGCGATGCGGTTGCTGACTCTCTGGCTGAGATCCCGCTCGGGCCGCTGGATCGTCATCGGCGCCACACGCTGAACGTTTCACGTGAAACAGCTGGTTTCACGTGAAACACACTTCGGCGCACTCGCAATGCAAGAAGGGCCGCACCCTTTGGGTGCGGCCCTTCTCAGCTGCTCAAGCCGAGCGCAGCGTCACGCCGCGACGACCTCGATGTTGACCTTGGCGGCAACCTCGGGGTGCAGACGCACGGACGTCTCGTGAGAGCCCAGCGTCTTGATCGGCGAACCGAGCTCGATGCGGCGCTTGTCGACCTCGGGGCCACCGGAAGCCTTGATCGCCGAAGCGATGTCGGCCGGGGTGACGGAACCGAAGAGACGACCGGCGTCGCCGGAGCGGACGGCCAGACGGACCTTGACGGCCTCGAGCTGGCCCTTGACCTGGTTGGCCTGCTCGATGGTCTGGATCTCGTGGATCTTGCGAGCACGACGGATCTGCTCGACGTCCTTCTCGCCACCCTTGGTCCAGCGGATAGCAAACTTCCGCGGGATCAGGTAGTTGCGAGCGTAACCGTCCTTGACGTCGACGACGTCGCCCGCGGCACCGAGGCCGGAGACCTCGTGGGTGAGGATGATCTTCATGTTTCGGTCACCCTTCCCTTATCGCGCAGTGGAGGTGTAGGGCAGCAGCGCCATCTCACGGCTGTTCTTGACGGCCGTGGCGACGTCACGCTGGTGCTGCGTGCAGTTGCCGGTCACGCGGCGGGCACGGATCTTGCCGCGGTCGGAAATGAACTTCCGCAGCATGTTCGTGTCCTTGTAGTCCACGTACGTGACCTTGTCCTTGCAGAAAGCGCAGACCTTCTTCTTAGGCTTGCGCACAGGCGGCTTCGCCATGGTGTTTCTCCTGTGTGATCAAGAAGTGTGGGTACGACCCACCCTCGGCCCGAAGGCCTAGAAGGGGGGCTCGTCCGAGTAGCCGCCGCCAGCGCCGCCGCCGGAGTTTCCACCCCAGCCGCCGCCACCGCCGCCGCCCTGGTTGCCACCGGCGGGAGCGCCGGTCGCCCACGGGTCGTCGGCAGGAGCGCCGCCGCCCTGCTGGCCGCCGCCGGAGTTTCCACCCCAGCCGCCGCCACCCTGGCCACCACCGCCGCCGTAACCACCCTGGCCACCACGGCCGGCACCGCCGGCAGTCTTGGTGACCTTGGCCGTGGCATTGCGCAGACTGGCGCCGACTTCCTCGACGTCCAGCTCGTAGACCGTGCGCTTGACGCCCTCACGGTCCTCGTAGGACCGCTGCTTCAGCCGGCCCTGCACGATGACGCGCATGCCTCGCTGGAGCGACTCCGCGACGTTCTCCGCCGCCTGACGCCAGACCGAGCAGGTCAGGAACAGGCTCTCGCCGTCCTTCCACTCATTGGTCTGACGGTCGAAGGTGCGGGGGGTGGACGCGACACGGAACTTCGCGACCGCCGCACCGGAGGGGGTGAAGCGCAGCTCGGGGTCATCGACAAGATTGCCGACGACCGTGATGACGGTCTCGCCTGCCATGGGGGAACCTCTCGGCGGGTTTGCTGCTGGCTGCTTTGTGGTGCTGCTACTCGAATCCCGGGATCAGCTGAGCGGAAGAGCTCAGTGGGTCTCGGGACGGAGGACCTTGGTCCGGAGGACCGACTCGTTCAGGTTCATCTGGCGGTCGAGCTCCTTGACGACCGCAGGCTCGGCCTGCAGGTCGATGACCGAGTAGATGCCCTCGGGCTTCTTCTTGATCTCGTACGAGAGACGACGACGGCCCCAGGTGTCGACCTTCTCGACCTTTCCGTTGCCCTCACGGACGACGGAGAGGAAGTTCTCGATCAGGGGGGCGACGGCGCGCTCCTCCAGATCGGGGTCGAGGATGACCATCACCTCGTAGTGACGCATGTGGAACCCACCTCCTTTGGACTCAGCGGCCACGGTCGTTCCGTGGCAGGAGGGTTGTGATGCGTACGCAAAGGTATCGCCCGCCACTGACAATCGGGGCTTCCTCGCGGTAGTCCCGGTCGTGACATGGGCAGACACCAGTGCAGACGGTACAGAGTACCCGCACCCCGGCTTCCGGTTGAAATCCGGCCGCCAGGACCGACAATCTGTACACATCGGGTGTGTATGGCGCTACGATGCGCCGCCTTTCGCAGGAGGTGCCCTATGGCACAAGCATTGCGACCCAACACCGTCGGAGGCCTGTTCGCCACGGACGGCAAGCCCCACCCCCTCCAGGACACCCTGCTCGCGGTGACACTGGTCCTGGGGCTCACGTCGTTCATCACGGCGATGTTCCACAGCCTGCACCTGCTCAGCTCCTGGACCGGGCTGGTGGGGATCCTCACCGGCGCTTACGGCCAGTGGATCTCGGAGACGACCCGTGAGCGCTTCGGACTGATCCTCGGTCTCGGCGCCTCGGCGATCGGCTTCTTCCTCGGCATGGCGCACGGCGGCCTCTTCGGCGGAGTCATCAGCTGACGCCAGGGACACCGTCCTCTTCACATCACCCAAAGCACCACGGAACACCTCGGCGGCCCGTTGAGCCGGGGCGCAGGTTACGTACGCCCAGTCAGGGCGCTCGCGAGGCGCAGTAGGCTTCGGCGCGAGAGCCGGAGCCCCTGTACCCATGGGGACACACCAGCCCGAGGAGCGCCCCGAATGAGCCTGACCCTGAGGACGATCAGTCGCGAGCAGCATCTGGCCTACATCCAGAGCCTGCCGGCGGCGAGCCACATGCAGGTTCCGGCCTGGGCAGACGTCAAGGCGGAGTGGCGTTCGGAGAACCTCGGCTGGTTCGACGACAAGACCGGCGAGATGGTCGGTGCGGGCCTCGTCCTCTACCGGCAGCTCCCGAAGATCAAGCGCTATCTCGCCTATCTGCCCGAGGGCCCGGTCATCAACTGGTTCGCGCCGAATCTGACGGACTGGCTGGAACCGATGCTCGCCCACCTCAAGCACCAGGGCGCCTTCTCCGTGAAGATGGGCCCGCCGGTGATCATCCGGCGCTGGGAGGCCACCTCCATCAAGGCGGGCATCCAGAACCCCGACGTGAAGCGGCTGCGCGACATCGAGGCCGACTTCATCGAGCCGCGCGCCTTCGAGGTCGCCGACAAGCTCCGTCGGATGGGCTGGCAGCAGGGCGAGGACGGCGGAGCGGGCTTCGGCGACGTCCAGCCGCGCTACGTCTACCAGGTGCCGCTGGCGAACCGCTCCCTGGAAGAGGTCCACAAGAACTTCAACCAGCTCTGGCGCCGCAACATCAAGAAGGCCGAGAAGGCCGGCGTCGAGGTCGTCCAGGGCGGCTACCACGACCTCGAGGAATGGCAGCGGCTGTACGAGATCACGGCCGTGCGCGACCACTTCCGGCCCCGCCCGCTGTCGTACTTCCAGCGCATGTGGACGGCCCTCAACACCGAGGACCCCAACCGGATGCGGCTGTACTTCGCCCGGCACAACGGTGTGAACCTGTCGGCGGCGACCATGCTGATCGTCGGCGGGCACGTCTGGTACTCCTACGGAGCCTCCGACAACATCGGCCGTGAGGTCCGGCCCTCGAACGCGATGCAGTGGCGGATGCTGCGCGACGCCTACGCGCTCGGCGCGACCGTCTACGACCTGCGTGGCATCTCCGACTCGCTGGACGAGACCGACCACCTCTTCGGCCTGATCCAGTTCAAGGTCGGCACCGGCGGTCAGGCCGCCGAGTACCTCGGCGAGTGGGACTTCCCGCTGAACAAGCTGCTCCACAAGGCGCTCGACATCTACATGTCGCGTCGCTGAGCCACCACAATTCGTTTTCATACCTCTGATACACCGCAGCCACGAGAAAGGTTCCAGGGCCGGCCATGGCGCTCACGCTCTACGTCGACACCGCGCGCTGGCGTGCGCACCACAAGCACGTGCAGGACCAGTTCCCAGGGCTCGTCCCGGTCTGCAAGGGCAACGGCTACGGCTTCGGGCACGAGCGGCTGGCCGAGGAGGCCACGCGGCTCGGCTCGGACGTCCTCGCCGTCGGCACGACGTACGAGGCCGCCCGCATCAAGGACTGGTTCGGCGGAGACCTGCTGGTGCTGACGCCTTACCGCCGTGGCGAGGAGCCCGTACCGCTGCCCGACCGCGTCATCCGCTCGGTGTCGTCGATCGACGGGGTCTACGGCCTCGTGGGTGCCCGTGTGGTCATCGAGGTGATGTCCTCGATGAAGCGGCACGGCATCAGCGAGCAGGACCTGCCGCAGCTGCACGCCGCCATAGAGAACGTCCGCCTGGAGGGCTTCGCCATCCATCTGCCGCTTGACCGCACCGACGGCTCGGACGCCGTCGAGGAGGTCATCGGCTGGATGGACCGCCTGCGCGCGGCCCGGCTGCCGCTGCACACGATGTTCGTCAGCCACCTCAAGGCCGAGGACCTCGCCCGGCTCCAGCAGCAGTTCCCGCAGACCCGCTTCCGCGCCCGTATCGGCACGCGGCTGTGGCTGGGGGACCACGAGGCCACCGAGTATCGCGGAGCGGTCCTGGACGTCACGCGCGTGGCCAAGGGCGACCGGTTCGGCTACCGGCAGCAGAAGGCGGCTTCGGACGGCTTCCTGGTGGTCGTGGCGGGCGGTACGTCGCACGGGGTGGGCCTGGAGGCCCCCAAGGCCCTGCACGGCGTCATGCCGCGCGCCAAGGGTGTCGCCCGCGCCGGTCTGGCCACGGTGAACCGGAACCTTTCTCCGTTCGTCTGGGGCGGCAAGCAGCGCTGGTTCGCCGAGCCGCCGCACATGCAGGTGTCGATCCTGTTCGTGCCCTCCGACGCACCGGAGCCGAAGGTCGGCGAGGAGCTGGTGGCCCATCTCCGGCACACCACCACACAGTTCGACCGGCTCGTCGACCGCTGAGCCTCGTACACAGCCGAAAGGCCGTACACGGAACGCCCGTGTACGGCCTTTTGAGTGGGTCTCCCACTCCCTGTTCGCTCAGAGCGAACGGTCTGCGGGAGGCGCGGGATCGCCCCACTCCACCTGCGGCCCTACGAAAAGGGCGGCGTGGCGCGGGGGATGGGCGGCGGGGCCGAGGACGAAGACGTCCTCGGCGCCGTCGAGGACACCGCCTGAGGGATCGTCGTCACCGGCCCGGCGCACCACGTCCCGCTCCGGCATCCAGATGTCGCGGACGATCACGACGCACAGGTACAGCGTGCCGAGCAGGTGCAGACCGATTGCCCAGTGGTAGCCGTCCTGAGGCAGTCCCTTGTGGGCTTCCGCGCTCGTCGTGTACGCGAGGTACATCCAGATGCCCAGGAAGTACGCCACCTCGCAGGCCTGCCAGATCAGGAAGTCCCGCCACTTGGGCCGGGCCAGCACAGCGAGGGGCACCAGCCACAGGACGTACTGAGGTGAGTAGACCTTGTTGGTGAGGATGAACGCCGCGACGATCAGGAAGGCCAGCTGGGCGAAGCGTGGGCGGCGCGGGGCGGTCAGGGTGAGCGCGGCGATGCCGACGCAGCACAGGAGCACCAGAAGCGTGGCGAGCGTGTTGACCGTGTCGGTGCTGAGGGGGTCGGTCGAGTTCTGGGCCAGGATCAGCCAGAAGGAGCCGAAGTCGACGCCCCGCTCCTGGCTGAACTCGTAGAACTTCGACCAGCCGTCCCAGGCGAGGAGCATCACCGGAAGGTTCACGACCAGCCAGGAGACGGCAGCACCGCCCAGCGCCTTCCCGAAGTCCCGCCACTTGCCCGCGCGCCAGCACAGCACGAACAGCGGGCCGAGCAGGAACACGGGATAGAGCTTGGCGGCCGTGGCAAGGCCCAGCAGGACGCCGAACGCGAGCGAGCGGCCCCGGGACCACATCAGCATCGCCGCGGCCGTCAGAGCGACCGCCAGCAGGTCCCAGTTGATGGTGGCGGTCAGCGCGAAGGCTGGCGCCAGAGCGACCAGCAGACCGTCCCAGGGTCGGCGCGCATGCGTACGGGTCACGCAGACGGCGATGACGGCCGCACAAGCCATCAGCATCCCGGCGTTGACCATCCAGTACCACTGCTCCTGGTCCTGGATGCTGCCGCTGCCGGGCGTGAGCCACGAGGCGACCTCCATGAACACACCGGTCAAGACCGGGTATTCGAGGTACTCCATGTCACCGTTGAGCTTGTCGAAGTACGGCACGAGCCCGTCGGCGAAGCCGCGTCCCGCGTAGAGGTGCGGGATGTCCGAGTAGCACGCGTGCGTGTACTGCGAGCTGGCGCCGAAGAACCAGCCGCCGTTGTAGCAGGGCGCCTTCTGGACCAGCCCGAGGGCGAACATCCCGATCGCCACGAGCGCGATGATCCGCACGGGAGTCCACCAGGACGTCCCGAGCAGCGCCCGCCGCCCGATGGGACCGCCGATCAGCTCACTGCCGTTCGCGGCGATCTCGTCGTCCCTGGTCGGCCGCACCGGCTCCGGCTCGTGCACGCTCGCTTGCGTCGATTCTGCGCTGGGCATGGGGCACATCCTGCCGTACGTGTCTAGGAATACGCCGAGGGCCGCCGCACCTGGTGGGTGCGACGGCCCATGTTTCACGTGAAACACCCTCGGCGGGCGAAATGGCGGCTAACCGGTCGAGCCTCCGAAAATGCCTCCATTGCCGTTGCCTCTGGTGGTGTCGGCGGTATCCGTGGCTGTTGGTGTGGAGGTCGTGCCGCCGTCCGTACCGCCGTTGTTCGAGCCTCCGTTGTTGTCGCACTGGAAGCCGAAGCAGGTCTCCGTTGCCGAAGGCGACGGAACGGTGAGGGTCGGGCTGGGCGTCGCGCTCGGCGTCTCACTGGGCGTCGCGCTCGGCGTCTCGGTGACGGTCGGGGTCGGCGACGGGGCGCCTTCCTCGTCCTGGATCTCACCGATCTTCTCGGCCTCCGGGAAGCCCGGGTCGCTGGCGTTCTTGAGAGCGGCCTTCATGTACTCGGTCCAGATCTCGGTGGGGATGTCACCACCGTGGATCGACTCCACGCCCGCCGTGCCGTTCATCGAGAGCAGGACGTTCTTCTTGGGGTCCTCTCGGAACATCGCGACCGACGTCGACAGCTGCTGGGTATAGCCGACGAACCAGGCCGACTTGTTGCTGTCGGTGGTACCGGTCTTGCCGGCCGCCGTACGGCCGAGGGCCTTCGCGTTCTGAGCCGTACCGTTCTCGATGACGTTCTCAAGGACGTTGGTGACGTTATTCGCCACGTTCTCGGGAATCGCGAGCGTGACCTTCGGCTTCTCGAAGCCCGCCTGCGGCTGCCCGTCCTTCTTGACCTCCGTCACGGAGTACGGGTCCGCGTGCTTACCGGATGCGGCGAACGTCGCGTAGGCGTCGGCCATGCGGATGGCGCTGGGGGTCGAGGTACCGAGCGCGAACGACGCGTTGAGGTTCTCGAAGCTTTGGTCCAAGATGCCGGACGCGCTGGCCACCTTCCGGACGTTACTCATCCCCACATCCATGCCGAGCTGCACGAACGGCGTGTTGACGGACTGCTCCATCGCTTTACGGAGGGTGATGTAGCCCCAGGGATAGTCACTCTCGTTCTCCTGATAGAAGACCGAGTTGTCCTTCTTCAGGACGTAGGTGCCGTCGTTGTTTCTGACCTTCAGATGGTCGTTGCCGTTGTACTTGCTCAGCGGCGATACACCGTTCTCCCGGTCTTTGTATGTTCCGTACTCCATCGCCGCCGCCAGCACGAACGGCTTCCACGTCGAACCGACGGGCACACCCGAGGTGTCCGCGTTGTTGTTGAAGTGGTCGTTCTCGTACCCCGCACCGCCGTACAGCGCGACGATCGCACCGTCGTTGGGCCGCACGGACGCCGCACCGAACTGGACATGCTTGTCCTTCTCGCGCTTGTCCGGGTCGAGGCGATCCTTCTCGATCTTCTGCACGGCCTTGGAGAGGGCGTCAACCTTGCTCTTCTCGAAGGTCGTGTAGATCTGGAAGCCACCCTTGTCGAACTCGGTCTGCGAGATGTCCGAGTGGGCCAGGACGTACTTCTTGGCCGTGTCGACCAGGTAGCTGATCTGTCCGGTCATGCCCTTGGTCGCCTTGAGCCCCTGGGGCATGGGGTACTTCTTGGTGGCTTCCTCGTACTCGGTGTCCGTCAGATGCTTGTCGTTGTGCATCTGCTCGAGGATCCAGGCCCAGCGAGCCTGGGATCGCTTGGTGTTCGCGTCCTTCGTCGCCGAGGGGTCGTAGCTCGTGTTGTCCACAGGGTCGTAGTACGTCGGGCCCTTGAGGAGCGCAGCCAGGAAGGCGCACTGGCTCGGCGTCAGGTCTTCCGCGTTCACGCCGTAGTACGCCTGCGCGGCGGCCTGGATGCCGTACGCGTCACGGCCGTAGTACGAGGTGTTCAGATAGCCCTGGAGGATCTCCTGCTTGGTGAGCTTCGTGCCCACCTTTATGGAGATGAACATCTCCTTGAACTTCCGGGAGACCGTCTGCTCCTGGCTCAGGTAGGTGTTCTTCACGTACTGCTGAGTGATGGTCGAACCACCCTGCGTGTCACCGCCCCGCGCCATGTTGGCCAGGGCTCGGGCGATGCCCATGGGGTCGACGCCCGAGTCGGAGTAGAAGCTCTTGTTCTCGGCCGAGATGACGGCCCACTGCATGGCCTCAGGGATCTTGGAAATGTCGACGTTCTGCCGGTTCGCGCCGGCTCCCGTCGCGACCATCCGATCGCCGTTGGACCAGTAGTAGACGTTGTTCTCGGACTTCGCCGCGGCGTTCTCGCTGGGGATCCCCACCATGGCGTACCCGATGCCCGCGATCGCCACGAGACCGCCGAAGAAGGCAAGGCACAGTCCGGAGACGAGCTTCCAGGACGGCATCCAGCGCTGCCAGCCGTACTTACCGGCGCGCGGGTAGTCGATGAACCGGTTTCTGTTCGAGGCGGCGGCCCGGCCCCGTCCAGGACCGCTCGGGCCGCCGGGGCCGGCGCGTCGGGCGCCGCGGCCGGTGGGTTCGGCCGCTCTGCGTCGGCCGCCCCCGCTTCTCTGTGCCGCGCGGCGGGCGTCGGCGCGGCCGCCGTACGGCCGCTCCTCGCCTGCCGAGCCGTATGAATCCGACCCGTACGAGGCGGAGGGTGACTCGGTGGCGCCTCGCGGTGCCGCACGGCGGCCGGAGGACGAGCCGGACTGGCCGCGTCGGGCCGCGGCACGTCCGCCTCCCTGCGGCTGCGGCGGTTTGCGACGGTGCTCGCTCATCGAACGACTACTCCTCGGGCAGGCGCACCCTTGCGCGCCTGGAAACGGCGGCTGGTTTCCGGTCCCCCCGAAGTACGGATGTGGTCGCTTTCGCATTCACCCGTACTGCACCGGGGACGACGACGCCCCCAAGCGTCACTCGGTTCCCGGTGGTGTGCATGGCGCACAGACTACGCACCGTCAAAACCCGCCTAGCCCCGAAGTTCACCCCAAATCAGGCAACTTGCCTCGGATGAATAAGTGATGTGATCCCGTTCACCGTCCCCCCACTTGTCGCATGCGGATGGCCGTTCTATCGTCGTGATGTATCGAGTCGATACATCAGAGCGAGATAAGCGAGCCAGGGACGAGGAGGCGAGAGGATGAGCCGACGCTCAGGGATCCTCGAGTTCGCCGTCCTCGGCCTGCTCCGCGAGTCCCCGATGCACGGCTACGAGCTGCGCAAACGACTCAATACGTCACTGGGTGTGTTCCGCGCGTTCAGCTACGGCACGCTCTACCCCTGCCTCAAGACGCTGGTCGCCAACGGCTGGTTGATCGAAGAGCCGGGGAACGCTCCCGAGGACGCCCTCGCCGCACCACTCGCAGGACGTCGCGCCAAGATCGTCTATCGGTTGACGGCGGAAGGTAAGGAGCACTTCGAGGACCTGCTGTCGCAGACCGGCCCCGACGCCTACGAGGACGAGCACTTCGCCGCGCGCTTCGCCTTCTTCGGGCAGACGTCGCGCGACGTACGCGTGCGCGTCCTGGAGGGCCGCCGGAGCCGGCTGGAGGAGCGCCTGGACAAGATGCGCGTCTCCTTCGCGCGCACCCGGGAGCGCCTCGACGACTACACGCTCGAGCTCCAGCGCCACGGAATGGAGTCCGTGGAGCGCGAAGTGCGCTGGCTGAACGAGCTCATCGAGAGCGAGCGGGCCGGACGGGACCTCCGTGGTCCCACCTCCGGGGGGCCCGCTCAGTCCTCTCAGCAGCACAACACATCTGGATCGACGGGCGACCTGCCACGGTCCGGGGACACCCCCCGGACCGATTCGCCCGACGACACCGCCACGTGAGCGTCCACTCAGGACCTCACTCGTACACACAGGGAGCAACCGGAATGGGTTCGGTTCGCGTAGCCATCGTCGGTGTGGGCAACTGCGCCGCGTCGCTGGTTCAGGGAGTCGAGTACTACAAGGACGCCGACCCGGCGTCCAAGGTCCCCGGCCTGATGCACGTCCAGTTCGGCGACTACCACGTCAAGGACGTCGAGTTCGTCGCCGCGTTCGACGTGGACGCGAAGAAGGTCGGCCTGGACCTCGCGGACGCCATCGGCGCCTCCGAGAACAACACCATCAAGATCTGCGACGTGCCGAACAGCGGCGTGACCGTCCAGCGCGGCCACACCCTCGACGGTCTCGGCAAGTACTACCGCGAGACCATCGAGGAGTCCGCCGAGGCCCCGGTCGACGTCGTCCAGGTCCTGAAGGACAAGCAGGTCGACGTGCTCGTCTGCTACCTGCCGGTGGGTTCCGAGGACGCGGCGAAGTTCTACGCCCAGTGCGCCATCGACGCCAAGGTCGCCTTCGTCAACGCCCTTCCGGTCTTCATCGCCGGCACCAAGGAGTGGGCGGACAAGTTCACCGAGGCGGGCGTCCCGATCGTCGGTGACGACATCAAGTCCCAGGTCGGCGCCACCATCACGCACCGCGTCATGGCGAAGCTGTTCGAGGACCGCGGTGTCATCCTCGACCGCACGATGCAGCTGAACGTCGGCGGCAACATGGACTTCAAGAACATGCTCGAGCGCGACCGCCTCGAGTCGAAGAAGATCTCGAAGACCCAGGCCGTCACCTCCCAGATCCCCGACCGGGACCTCGGCGAGAAGAACGTCCACATCGGCCCGTCCGACTACGTCGCGTGGCTCGACGACCGCAAGTGGGCGTACGTCCGTCTCGAGGGCCGTGCCTTCGGTGACGTCCCGCTGAACCTGGAGTACAAGCTCGAGGTCTGGGACTCCCCGAACTCCGCGGGTGTCATCATCGACGCCCTGCGCGCCGCGAAGATCGCCAAGGACCGCGGCATCGGCGGCCCGATCCTGTCGGCGTCGTCGTACTTCATGAAGTCCCCGCCGGTCCAGTACTTCGACGACGAGGCCCGCGAGAACGTCGAGAAGTTCATCAAGGGTGAGGTCGAGCGCTAAGGCTCGCTGAACAAAACGCTCCTGCCAGGGCTGTGACGAGGGTCCCCGGGTTGTACCGCCCGGGGACCCTCCCCTTGTGTGAGGCTGTGCCCCATGGCCGTCGTACGTGACCTGCGCGTCCTGCTGCGCTTCCAAGGCTTCAGACGCCTGCTCGCCGTACGTCTGCTCTCCCAGGGCGCCGACGGCGTCTACCAGGTCGCGCTGGCCGCCTATGTCGTCTTCTCCCCGGAGAAACAGACCTCGGCCACCGCCATCGCCTCCGCCATGGCCGTCCTGTTGCTCCCCTACTCCCTGGTCGGCCCTTTCGCCGGCGTCCTGCTGGACCGCTGGCGCCGCCGTCAGGTCTTTCTCTACGGCAACCTGGTGCGCGCGGCGATGGCCTCGGCGACGGCCGTCCTGATGGTCAGCCACGTCCCGGACTGGCTCTTCTACGTCTCCGCCCTGTGCGTCACCGCCGTCAACCGCTTCGTCCTGTCGGGCCTGTCCGCCGCACTGCCACGCGTGGTCGACGACGAACGCCTCGTCATCGCCAACTCCCTGTCACCGACCGCCGGAACACTCGCCGCAACCGCGGGAGGCGGCCTCGCCTTCGTCGTACGGCTGGTGTTCGCGGACTCCGACGCGGCCGTGGTGCTGTTGGGCGCCGCCCTGTACCTGTGCGCTGCCATGGCGTCGCTGCGCATGTCGCCAGAACTGCTGGGACCCGATGTCGAGTTGGTGCAGCAGAGCCTCTCCACGGCCCTCTCCGGCACCGCGCGCGACCTGGTGGCGGGCGTACGCCATCTCGCCTCCCCGCCACGCCGACAGGCCGCCAGAGCGCTCGCCACGATGACGCTGATGCGCTTCTGCTACGGCGCCCTGCTGGTCATGCTGCTGATGCTCTGCCGGTACGAGTTCTCCTCGGACACCGATGACGGACTCGCCCTGCTGGGGCTGGCATTGGGTATCTCCGGAGCGGGCTTCTTCGCGGCAGCCGTACTGACTCCCTGGGCGGCGGGACGACTCAGCCCCGGCCGCTGGATCGCGGTGTGCGCGGTGACCGCCGCGATCCTGGAGCCCGCGCTGGGCCTGCCGTTCGCCGTCGCTCCGATGCTCGCGGCGTCCTTCGTCCTGGGCCTGACTACCCAGGGCGCGAAGATCGCGACGGACACCATCGTGCAGTCCTCGGTCGACGACGGCTTCCGCGGCCGGATCTTCTCCGTCTACGACGTGCTCTTCAACGTCGCCTTCGTCGGCGCGGCCGCCGTGGCCGCCCTGATGCTTCCGCCGGACGGGCGCTCTGTGGTGTTGGTGGTCACAGTCGCCGTTATCTACGGGGTAGTTGGGGCGATTATGGTCCGCTTTGAACGCCAGTAAGTGTCACATCAATGCCACAGAGTCCCCCTGAGGTACAGGACTGTCAGTGGGGCCCGGTAACTTACGTGCGTCTTACGCGCTCCTTAGGTGCGTCACATACCCATGTACTAGGGGGACCCCCAGTGTCTACTCCGCCCCAGGGCCAGAACCCGTTCGCGCAGGGCCAGCAGCCCCAGGCCCCGTACCCGCCCCAGGGCGGAAACCCCTACGCCCAGGGCCAGCCTGGCGTTCCCCCGCAGGGCACCGCGCCGTACGCGCCGGTTCCGCCGACCCCTCCTGCCCGGCGCTTCGGCAAGAAGACCCTGCGGATCGTCGGCTTCATCGTCGTCGCGATACTCATCGCCGGCGGTAAGTGGTTCTTCAGCAAGACCGACGCCGAGACGACGTCCGTCGGCAGCTGCATGCACAACCAGGGCACGCAGATCAACCCTGATTTGAAGACGGTCGACTGCAGCTCCAGCGACTCCCAGTACCAGGTCGTCGAGAAGTTCGACAACACCAGCGACGACAGCAAGTGCGAGACCGTGAAGGAAGCCGAGATCGCCTACTACCAGACGGGCGACGGCCACAACGTGGTCCTCTGCCTCAAGGAAGTCAAGTAGGGACCGAAGCGACTCAGGGTCGATGTTTCACGTGAAACATCGACCCTCGGTGCGCTCCGGGGTCATGTTTCACGTGAAACATGACCCCGCCTCGCTGTCTCAGTCCTGCTCGGTCCACCACTCCTTGAGAGCCCTGGCCGCAGCATCCTCGCTCATCGGCCCGTTCTCCAGGCGCAGCTCCAACATGTGCCTGTACGCACGACCGACCGCCGGTCCGGGACCGACGCCGAGGATCTCCATGATCTGGTTGCCGTCCAGGTCCGGGCGGATAGCGTCGAGTTCCTCCTGCTCCTGGAGTTGAGCGATCCGCTCCTCCAGGCCGTCGTACGCCCGCGACAGTGCCGCCGCCTTGCGCTTGTTCCGCGTGGTGCAGTCGGAACGAGTCAGCTTGTGGAGCCGGTCGAGGAGCGGGCCGGCGTCACGGACATAGCGACGGACCGCGGAGTCTGTCCACTCTCCCGTGCCGTAGCCGTGGAAGCGCAGATGGAGTTCGACCAGGCGTGAGACGTCCTTCACCAAGTCGTTGGAGTACTTGAGGGCCGTCATCCGCTTCTTGGTCATCTTCGCGCCGACCACCTCGTGGTGGTGGAACGAGACCCGGCCGTCCTTCTCGAAACGACGCGTGCGCGGCTTGCCGATGTCGTGCAGGAGGGCGGACAGGCGGAGGACCAGATCGGGACCGTTCTCCTCCAGCGCGATCGCCTGCTCCAGGACGATCAGTGTGTGCTCGTAGACGTCCTTGTGCCGGTGGTGTTCGTCGCTCTCCAGGCGAAGAGCCGGGAGTTCGGGCAGGACGTGGTCGGCGAGCCCGGTGTCGACCAGGAGGGTCAGGCCCTTGCGGGGGTGAGCGGACAGGATCAGCTTGTTCAGTTCGTCCCGGACCCGCTCGGCCGACACGATCTCGATGCGCCCCGCCATGTCCTTCATCGCTGCGACGACCTCGGGGGCCACCTCGAAGTCGAGCTGGGCGGCGAAGCGCGCGGCCCGCATCATCCGCAGCGGGTCGTCCGAGAAGGAGTCCTCGGGAGTACCCGGGGTGCGCAGCACGCGCTCCGCGAGGTCGTCCAGGCCGCCGTGCGGATCGATGAACTCCTTCTCCGGCAGCGCGACCGCCATCGCGTTCACGGTGAAGTCCCGCCGGACGAGGTCCTCCTCGATGGAGTCGCCGTAGGACACCTCGGGCTTGCGCGAAGTCCGGTCGTACGCCTCTGACCGATAGGTCGTGACCTCGATCTGGTAGCCCTCCTTGTGCGCCCCGACCGTCCCGAAGGCGATCCCGACCTCCCACACGGCGTCCGCCCACGGGCGCACGATCTTCAGTACGTCCTCGGGGCGGGCGTCGGTCGTGAAGTCCAGGTCGTTGCCGAGCCGGCCGAGCAGCGCGTCCCGGACCGAGCCACCGACCAGGGCGAGTGAGAACCCGGCCTCCTGGAAGCGGCGGGCAAGGTCGTCGGCGACAGGGGCGACCCGCAGCAGTTCACTGACCGCACGGTGCTGCACCTGACTCAGGGCGCTAGGGGTGTCTTCGTTGGCGTTCGGCACAACAGAAGAGGGTACGTGGCCCCGGCGACGCCGGGCGCCTCCATTAAATCTGCACAGGCACCCGTGCTGGGCCCACTCCTCGGGCGTACGACTCCACCCCCCTTTATACATAGACATACGGGACGGACCGGGCTCTTCCCCCGATCTTGTGGAGCAGTCCGCGGCACTTCCCCTCAGCGCGCATCGTTACCATGCGTGGACGCACATTGCGACGACCACTGACGACGACGAGGGACGGGCGAGCGCGTGGCCGAGGCGGCAGACTTCCAGGGGACGAGTCCCTCACCTGCCCGCCGCTGGCTGCGGCGCACCGGAGCCCTGCTCACCGGGGCGCCCTTGCTGGCCGGACTGCTCCAGCTGCCCACCGCCACGCCCGCGGACGCCGCCCCCACCTCCAGCACGGTGGCCGTCGCCCTCGACACACTCACCCCCAGCACCCCCACGGACGGCGACACGATCACCGTCTCCGGCACCGTGACCAACAAGGGCAAGCAGACGGTCACCGACGCCGAAGTGGATCTGCGTGTGGGGCCGGAGGTGAGCACCCGGTCGGCGATCGACACCATCGCCAAGCGCACCGACTTCTCGCCGGGCCTCGACGGCACGATCGTCGGCGGCAAGTACGTCGAGAAGTTCTCCAAGCTCACTCCGGGCGTCGCCCAGAGTTTCACCATCTCCGTGCCGGTCGACGAGCTGGACCTCGGCGGCGACGGCGTCTACCAGCTGGGCGTCTCGGTCACGGGTGAGACGGCGGCCCAGCAGTGGCCGCAGGTGCTCGGCATCCAGCGGACGTTCCTGCCCTGGCAGCCCGAGGGCGCCGACACGAAGACGAAGACCACGGTCCTGTGGCCGCTCGTCTCCACCGTGCACATGACGGCGGAGACGGGCTCCAACGAACAGCAGACGCCGGTCTTCCTCAACGACGACCTCGCCAAGGAGATCGCGCCGGGCGGCCGCCTGGAACAGCTGCTGTCCCTCGGCAAGGACCTGGACGTCACCTGGGTGATCGACCCGGACCTGCTGGCCTCCGTCGACGCGATGACGCGCGCCTATCGCGTCGAGTCGGGCAGCAGCACTGTGGCGGGCACGCATCAGAACGTCGCCATGGACTGGCTGGCCGAACTTCAGGACGCGGTCGCGGACAAAGAGGTCGTCGCTCTCCCCTTCTCAGACCCGGACGTGGCCTCCATCGCCCACAACGGCAAGACCGTCGCCGGCACTCTGAGCCACCTCAAGGAGGCCACCGACGTCGCGGCCTCCACCGTGGAGACCGTGCTCCACGTGACACCGACCACCAACTTCGCCTGGCCCGTCGACGGCGCCGTCGACCCCTCCATCGTCAAGGTCGCCACCTCCGCCGGCGCCGACAAGGTGATCGCACGCAGCGACAGCCTCCAGGAGACGGCCGGCCTGACGTACACGCCGTCCGCGGCCCGCCCCATCGGTGGCGGCACGACGGCGGTGGTCGCGGACGCTCGGCTGTCCACGGCGTTCGAGGGCGATCTGACGAAGGCATCCACCGCCACGCTCGCCGTGCAGAAGTTCCTCGCCTCGAGCCTCGCGCTCAACCTCCAGACGGACAAGCAGCGCAGCATCGTCGTCGCCCCGCAGCGCATGGCGACGGCAAGCCAGGCACAGGTCATGGCCGAGGCGGTGACGGCTCTCCAGGGCGGAAACTGGTCCCAGGCGCAGGGCCTCACGGCCGCGGCCGCCGCCAAGCCGGACGCGGGCGCGACCACGAAGGTGCCGTCGGCATCCGCCTACCCCTCCTCGCTACGCAAGCAGGAGATGCCGAAGGCGGCCTTCGAGGAGATCGCGGCCACGCAGGACCAGCTCGACAAGTTCAAGGTCATCCTCACCAACCAGTCGCGGGTGGTGACCCCCTTCGGGCGGGCCATGAACCGTGAGATGTCCACGTCGTGGCGCGGCCGCGCCGCCGAGGCGCAGAGCTACCGCGACGGCGTGCGGCTGTACCTCGACCGCCTGACCGATCAGGTCAAGCTGATCGACAAGTCCGACACCAAGCTCTCCGGGCGCAGCGCCACGATCCCCGTGACCGTCCAGAACAACCTGGTGCAGGGCGTCGACCACCTGGTCCTGCGGCTCACCTCGACGAGCCCGACGCGTCTCAAGATCGGTGAGGGCGCCTACCAGGAGCACCGGGTCGCGGTCTCCGGCGGGCACAGCCAGACGGTGAAGTTCAGCACCTCGGCCCAGGCCAACGGCCGGGCCACGGTGACCGCCCAGCTGTACACCGAGGACGGCCAGGAGTACGGCGAGCCCGTCCAGTTCGAAGTCAAGGTCACCGAGTTCACCGCCACGGTGATGCTGGTCATCGGCGGCGGCTTCCTCCTGCTGGTCCTCGCCGGCTTCCGGATGTACACCCAGCGCAAGCGCGCCGCCGCCCGTGCCGCCGAGGAGGACGACTCCGACGGTCCTGACGAGGCCGGCGAGGCGGCGGGCGAGCCGGAGAACCCCGAGGGACCCGAGGACCGTCCCAAGGAGGAGTCGGGTGCCGGACCCCGGGCAGACGCCCCGGAGCAGCCGAGTGACCCGGCACCGGACACCCCAGCGGAAAGCGCCGCCCCGTCCGGCACGGGTGAGAGAGTGGACCGTTGAGGATGTCGTGGCCGCCGGTGGGCCCGGGACGATGAGGTGGGGTAACCATGAACGCGCCGTACGACGGTGACCGCGGCCAGGCCGCGGGCAGCTCGGGCCACCCCGAGGGCCCGCCGCCCGAGCACGGCCAGGTACCGCCGCAGCCTCCCGCGGACATGTACCTCCAGGACGCCTACGACCAGGACCCCTACCGGGCACAGGACCTCTCCGCCCAGGACCCGGTCGCCGAGGCGCTCTACGACCGCGCCGCGCATCCCCCGCCGCCGCCCGGTACGTACCAGCCGCAGCAGCCGCTGTACGCGCAGCCGCAGCAGTCCCCCTACGCCCCGGACCCGCACGTCTGGGCGCAGACCCCGGCCCCGGAGCCGGAGGGCCCCAGCCAGTACCTGCCGTACGGCGACAACCCCCGCACCACCCAGTTCGTGGGCGTCGACGACCTCGTCACGCACTCCGCCGAGGAGCGCCACGAGCCGGACGCCTTCGCCCACCTCTTCCGCGACCAGCAGCAGGGCGGCAGCCAGCCGCCGTACCAGCCCCCGTCGGTGCCGGGCCCGTCCCCGGCCCCGGTTCCGGGCGCGGTTCCCCCCATGCCGCCTTCCGCGGACAAGACGATGAACCTGGGCACCGCCCCCGTACCGCCTACGCCCACACCGGCTCCGGCGGCGAAGAAGTCCGGGAAGGCTTCGGGTTTGCTGAAGTCGAGCGCGGTGATGGCGGCGGGGACGATGGTGTCGCGGCTCACCGGATTCATCCGGTCCGCGATGATCGTCTCGGCGCTGGGCCTCGGCCTCCTCGGTGACTCCTTCCAGGTCGCCTACCAACTGCCGACCATGATCTACATCCTGACCGTCGGCGGCGGGCTCAACTCCGTCTTCGTGCCGCAGCTGGTGCGTGCCATGAAGGACGACGAGGACGGTGGCGAGGCCTACGCCAACCGGCTGCTGACACTGGTCATGGTGGCCCTGGCCGCGCTCACCGCACTCGCGATGTTCGCCGCGCCACTTCTCGTCAATGCCTTGTCGGCCAAGGTCGCCAACGACCCGGCCGCCAACGAAGTGGCGGTCACCTTCACCCGCTACTTCCTGCCCTCGATCTTCTTCATGGGCGTCCACGTGGTGATGGGCCAGATCCTGAACGCTCGCGGCCGATTCGGCGCGATGATGTGGACGCCGGTCCTCAACAACATCGTCATCATCGTGACGCTGGGGATGTTCCTGTGGGTGTACGGCACCTCGGAGCGCTCAGGCATGGAGGTCACGAACATCCCGCCGGAGGGCCAGCGGCTCCTCGGCATCGGTGTTCTCCTCGGCCTCGTCGTCCAGTCCCTGGCGATGATCCCCTACCTGCGTGAGACCGGATTCCGGCTGCGGCTCCGCTTCGACTGGAAGGGCCACGGCCTGGGCAAGGCCGCGATGCTCGCCAAGTGGACGATCCTGTTCGTCCTCGCCAACCAGGCAGGCGCGCTCGTCGTCACCCAGCTGTCCACCGCGGCTGGCTTCGACTCCGGCGTCGAGGGAACCGGCTTTGCCGCTTATGCCAACGCCCAGCTGATCTGGGGCCTCCCGCAGGCCATCATCACGGTCTCTCTCATGGCCGCCCTGCTGCCACGTATCTCCCGCTCGGCGGCTGAGGACGACGGCGGCGCTGTCCGCGACGACATCTCTCAGGGCCTGCGTACCACCGCCGTCGCGATCGTGCCCATCGCCTTCGGGTTCGTCTCCCTCGGCATCCCGATGTGCACCCTGATCTTCGGTTCCTCTGGCGCCAACCAGGCCACGAACATGGGCTTCATGCTGATGGCCTTCGGCCTCGGCCTGATTCCCTACTCCGTGCAGTACGTCGTCCTTCGTGCTTTCTACGCCTACGAGGACACTCGGACGCCCTTCTACAACACGGTCATCGTGGCCGCCGTGAACGCCGCCGCCTCCGCCATCTGCTACTTCGTGATTCCGGCCCGCTGGGCCGTGGTCGGGATGGCCGCCTCGTACGGCCTCGCATACGCCGTCGGCGTCGGCGTCGCCTGGCGCCGTCTGCGCAAGCGTCTCGGCGGCGACCTGGACGGCGCGCGCGTCATGCGGACGTACGCAAGACTGTGCATCGCCTCGGTGCCGGCGGCGATCCTCAGTGGTGCGGCCTGCTATGGCATCGGGCACACGCTCGGCCAGGGCGTCATCGGCTCCTTCGCCGCCCTGATCGTCGGTGGCGCGGTGCTGCTCGGGATCTTCTTCGTGGCCGCCCGCAAGATGCGCATCGAGGAGCTGAACTCCCTGGTCGGCATGGTGCGCGGACGGCTGGGGCGCTGATACGGGGGTACGCGCACAACCATCGCCCGCCACCGTGTGTCGTGCATAGCGGCGGACTGTGGGCACAATTGGTTTCGGCGTCGGACGGCGCGCACGGATGTCGGTCGGCGCGCAACGAATGGGGAGGCAGGAACGACGGTGGCGGAACGGAGCACGGCTGCCGTCGACGTGGCAGACAACAGCGGCGACGAGCCGCTGACCGCGCAGGCGGACCAGTCCACGGCCGACGGGGTGGCCAAGAATCGGGAGCGGGAAACGGACGACAACGAGGCACAGGGGAGTGGCGGGACCGAGAGTCCCGAGAAGGCCTCACCGCCCGAGCTGCACAGCGGCCACAAGCTCGCCAGACGCTACCGGCTCGAGGAGTGCGTCACCCGTCTGGACGGATTCAGCAGCTGGCGTGCGGTCGACGAGAAACTCCGCCGTGCCGTCGGCGTCCACATCCTGCCCGCGGACCATGCGCGGGCGCGTTCCGTGCTGGCGGCCGCCCGTTCGTCGGCGCTGCTCGGTGACCCGCGCTTCGTCCAGGTCCTCGACGCCGTCGAAGAGAACGACCTCGTCTACGTCGTCCACGAATGGCTGCCCGACGCCACCGAACTGACGACACTTCTGGTCCCCGGGCCGCTGGAGCCGCACGACGCCTACCAGATGGTCAGCCAGATCTCCTCCGCCATGGCTGCCGCCCACCGCGAGGGCCTCGCCCATCTGCGCCTCAACCCCAACGCGGTACTGCGCACCTCCAGCGGACAGTGGCGCATCCGCGGCCTCGCCGTGAACGCCGCGCTGCGCGGCATCACCTCCGACACCCCGCAGCGCACCGACACGGAGGCCATCGGCGCCCTGCTGTACGCGGGGCTCACCCAGCGCTGGCCGTACGAGGACGACGCGTACGGCCTGTCCGGGCTGCCCAAGGACGTCGGCCTCATCGCCCCTGACCAGGTCCGTGCCGGTGTCCACCGCGGGCTGTCCGAGCTGTCGATGCGCGCGCTCGTCAACGACGGCGCGACCGCCTCCCGCCACGAGTCGGCGTGCACCACGCCCGAGGAGCTGGTGAAGGCGATCGGCGAGATGCCCCGCATCCGCCCGCCGGAGCCGGCGTTCACCGCGCCGCCGGAGTACCAACGCACGACGTACCAGCAGGGCACGTACGGCCGCCCGGCGCCGCACCCGGGCTCCACTCAGGTTCTGCCAACGCCTCCGCCCCCGCTGCAGAGCCGCACCGGGAGGGCCCTCAAGTGGGCCGTGTCGGCGCTTCTCATCGCCGCCCTGGGACTCGGCAGCTGGCAGCTCGCGGACGCCCTCATGGAACAGGGCAACAAGTCCGACGACACCAACCAGACGCAGACGACGGACGGCAACGACAAGGGCGGCGGCAAGACCGAGCCGGTCAAGTCGCTCACCATCAAAGGCGCCCAGGAGTACGTAGCGAGCGGCGACGCCCAGGCTCCCGGCGACGTCGGGCTGACCTACGACGGCAAGAGCTCCACGTACTGGCGTACCAAGCGCTACAACGAGGGGCCGACGCTCGCTCCCTACAAGCCGGGCGTAGGCATCGTCTACGACCTCGGCTCGTCGCAGGAGATCTCGAACGCGTCGATAGGGCTCCGGTACGACGGTGACCACACGACTGTGAAGCTCTACGCCACGGACTCCCTCTCGCCCTCGACCGGGGTCGAGGGGATGACGGAGATCGGAACCGCCACGACCGACGGCAGATCTCTTACGGTGAAGGCGTCGAAGTCCGTCAAGGCGCAGTACGTACTGCTGTGGATCACGGCCGTGCCGAACGCGCCGTCCGACGGCTACAGCAGCTCCGGATACAAGCAGGCGATCACCGACGTGACGTTCAAGGGCAAGGGCTGACCACACCGCATCCCAGGGGAGGGGGTCCGATGGCAGATGGCACCGCATATGGCGACGCAAGCGATCAGGACCTCCTCGCCCGTCATGTGGAGGGCGACCCGGACGCCTTCGGTGAGCTCGTGCGGCGGCACCGGGACCGGTTGTGGGCCGTGGCCCTGCGGACGCTCGGAGACCGCGAGGAGGCCGCTGACGCGGTCCAGGACGCCCTTGTCTCCGCCTACAGGGCCGCACACACCTTCCGGGGTCAGTCGGCCGTCACGACGTGGCTGCACCGGATCACGGTGAACGCCTGTCTCGACCGAGCCCGCAAGGCGGCCTCCCGCAAGACGTCCCCGGTCGACGACACCGAGCGCCTGGAGCAGCTCCTGGAGCCGCACGAGGAAGCCTCGGCACCGGCGGAGCGCAATGATCTGCACCGCCAACTCCTGGAAGCTCTCGGCACGCTCCCGCCGGATCAGCGGGCCGCCCTCGTTCTGGTGGATATGCAGGGCTACCCGGTAGCCGAAGCCGCCCGCATGCTCGACGTGCCGACCGGCACGGTCAAGAGCCGCTGCGCTCGCGGCAGAGCCAGACTCCTTCCCCTCCTCACTCATCTGCGGCCGGAAAACACCGGTGGCGGCAGAGAGCGAGGCGGAGGACGGAACCAGGTGCAGGAGACATCCGTCCCACCCGCAGCGGGGCCTCCTGCCACAGGTCCCCGCGAGACAGATCCAGGCGATTCAGCTGCTGTGAAGGGCGGAGGTGGGCGAACGTGACATCCACGACAGACACGACCGGGCACCCGGATGTCGCGGAGCTCTCCGACCTCACCGAGGGCCTGCTCCCCCCGACCCGGATCTCGGATGTACGACAGCATCTGGATGAGTGCGAGCTCTGTGCGGATGTCCACGCATCCCTGGAGGAGATCCGGGGTCTGCTGGGCTCGTTGCCGGGCCCGCCCCGCATGCCCGCCGATGTCGCGGGCCGTATCGACGCCGCTCTCGCCGCGGAGGCTCTGCTGAGCGCCACCGCCCCCGGCGCCTCGGACTCACCTGAGCTCGTCGACAGCGCGCATGTTTCACGTGAAACATCGGTATCAGCGGATCGCCCCGCAGGGCACGCCCGTACCTCCACCACCGGTCCCGGGCGCAAGGGACGCACGCGTGGCGGACGCCGCAGGATCGCCATCCTTGGCACGGTCTTCACCGTTGCCGCCCTGGGACTCGGCTCGGTGCTGCTGTCCTCTCTCAATGACGGCAAGCCGTCCGACCCGACCACACAGGCCGGCACGTTCTCCGGCAAGCCGGTGGAGACTCAGGTCTCGGACCTCATGGCGAAGACTTCCCGCCGCCCCGTGCACAGCTTCGGTACGAACACCGCCCCCGAGAACAAGGTCTTCAACGAGCCCCTTCCTGATGTACCCGCCTGCGTCCTCCAAGGCATCGGCCGAGACGACGACGCGCTGGCCGCCAAGGAAGGCACCTACAACGGAGCGTCCGCCTACCTCGTGGTGATGCTCGACGAGAAGAACACCAGTCGGGTCGACGCCTACGTGGTCGACGCCGCCTGCAAGAAGGACTCGTCGGTCTCGGCGAAGGTTCTGCTGACCCACTCCTACGCGCGGTCCACAGGCTGACGCTTCGTCTTCTTCCAGCGTGGTATCCCGTACGGGGGCGCCTCTCCGTGTGCCCGGACACACCGGGAATGCGCGCCCCTTAGGATCCGTTGGGTGGGGTGAGAGTTCCGAGAGGGCTCCACCGGCCGTACTGACGCAGTCCAGAGACGAGGAACCAAGCCGTGAGCGACGTCCGTAACGTGATCATCATCGGCTCCGGGCCCGCCGGCTACACGGCGGCGCTCTACACCGCGCGCGCGTCGCTGAAGCCGCTGGTCTTCGAGGGCGCCGTCACCGCAGGTGGTGCGCTGATGAACACCACCGAGGTGGAGAACTTCCCGGGCTTCCAGGACGGCATCATGGGCCCCGAGCTCATGGACAACATGCGCGCCCAGGCCGAGCGCTTCGGCGCCGAGCTCGTCCCGGACGACGTCGTCAGCGTCGACCTGACCGGTGAGATCAAGACCGTCACGGACACCGCAGGCACGGTCCACAAGGCGAAGGCGGTCATCGTCACCACCGGCTCGCAGCACCGCAAGCTCGGTCTGCCGAACGAGGACGCGCTCTCCGGCCGTGGCGTCTCCTGGTGTGCCACCTGTGACGGGTTCTTCTTCAAGGACCAGGACATCGCCGTGATCGGTGGCGGTGACACCGCCATGGAGGAGGCCACCTTCCTCTCGCGCTTCGCCAAGTCCGTCACGATCGTCCATCGCCGGGACACCCTGCGCGCCTCCAAGGCGATGCAGGAGCGGGCCTTCGCCGACCCGAAGATCAAGTTCGTGTGGGACAGCGAGGTCGCCGAGATCCAGGGCGACCCGAAGCTGGCCGGGCTGAAGCTGCGCAACCTCAAGACCGGCGAGCTCTCCGACCTCGCGGTGACCGGCCTGTTCATCGCGATCGGCCACGACCCGCGCACCGAACTCTTCAAGGGCCAGCTGGAGCTGGACGAGGAGGGCTACCTGAAGGTGGAAGCCCCCTCCACGCGGACCAACCTGACGGGTGTCTTCGGCGCCGGTGACGTCGTCGACCACACCTACCGCCAGGCCATTACCGCGGCCGGCACCGGCTGTTCCGCCGCCCTCGACGCCGAGCGCTTCCTCGCGGCTCTCGCCGACGAGGAGCAGGCCGAGCCCGAGAAGACCGCTGTCTGACCCCCTCCCTTCCACCCCACCCCGCACAACCAGTTAAGGAGCCCGCCGTGGCCGGCACCCTGAAGAACGTGACCGACGACTCCTTCGAGCAGGACGTCCTCAAGAGCGACAAGCCCGTCCTGGTGGACTTCTGGGCCGCCTGGTGCGGTCCGTGCCGTCAGATCGCTCCGTCCCTCGAGGCGATCGCCGCCGAGTACGGCGACAAGATCGAGGTCGTGAAGCTCAACATCGACGAGAACCCGGGTACGGCCGCCAAGTACGGCGTCATGTCCATCCCGACCCTGAACGTCTACCAGGGTGGCGAGGTCGCCAAGACCATCGTGGGCGCCAAGCCGAAGGCCGCGATCGTGCGCGACCTCGAGGACTTCATCGCCGAGTGACGTTCCCCGTGAAACCCGAGTGATGTTTCACGTGAAACACGAATGGGCCAGCCCTGGAGGGCTGGCCCATTTTGCGTGAACCCGTGAACCCGTGTCAGAGCGGCCGCAGCGCTGGTTCCTTCTGTACCGCCCCCAGAAGCCGGTCCAGCGCCATCTCCACGTCTTCCTTCCAGGAGAGCGTCGTCCGCAGCTCCAGCCTCAGGCGTGGGTGCATGGGGTGAGGGCGGACCGTCTTGAAGCCCACCGCCAGGAGATGGTCTGCGGGAAGGAGACAGGCCGGTTCCTTCCAGCGGGCGTCCCCGAATGCCTCGATGGCTTTGAAGCCCCGTCGCAGCAGATCCTTGGCAACCGTCTGGACCATCACTCTGCCCAGCCCCTGCCCCTGATAGCCCGGCATGATGAACGCGGTCATCAGCTGCACGGCGTCGGGCGAGACAGGGCTCGTGGGAAAGGCCGTGGAGCGGGGGACATAGGCCGGAGGAGCGTAGAGCACAAAGCCCACCGGTACCTCGTCGACGTACACGACACGGCCGCACGATCCCCAGTCCAACAGTACGGCGGAGATCCAGGCTTCCTTCTCCAGAGCGGGTGTGCCGGCTTTTACCGCGGCTTCACCGCTGACTGGGTCCAACTCCCAGAAGACACACGAGCGACAGCGCTTGGGAATGTCCTGAAGGTTGTCCAGCGTGAGCGGTACGAGCCGTCGCCCCATGAAGGCTGTTCCTCGCTTCCCTCGCCCGCGGCGTCGCGGGCGGCCGTCAGAGCGCTCCGTTCCCGGAGCAGGCTGCCGACGAAGCCGCCGACCGCTCCCAGCCCCAGTCCCGCGCTCACCAGTCCGGTGCGGCTCACCGTTCGCATGACACCTACCCCTCCCCTGAAGGTGCTGCCGGGTGGATGCGCCATACCCGAACGCATCGTATCCACGATGTGAGGGCGTCGATACCGCCTGAAAGCAAAGAGCGGGCTGTGTCCGGTGAGCACCGGACACAGCCCGCTCTATTCGGCCGCTGGGCGTCTTCGCCCTGTCGGCCGGAGGATCAGTTCTCCGCGTCCTCGTCGTCCCCGTCCAGAAGGCTCTTCTGCAGGACAGGGCCCTCGCCGGGGGCGAGCGTGCCGAGGATCCGCTCCAGGTCTTCCATGGAGGCGAACTCGACCGTGATCTTGCCCTTCTTCTGCCCCAGGTCGACCTTCACCCGCGTCTCGAAGCGGTCCGAGAGACGGCCCGCCAGATCGCTCAGGGCCGGGGAGACCCGCGTGCCGGCTCGCGGCCCCTTGGCGCGCTGAGCCGTCTGCGGACGCGAGCCCATGAGGGTCACGATCTCCTCGACGGCACGCACCGAGAGCCCCTCGGCGACGATGCGGTGGGCCAGCCGGTCCTGCTCCTCCGAGTCCTCGACGGAGAGCAGCGCCCGCGCGTGCCCGGCGGAGAGAACCCCCGCAGCCACCCGGCGCTGAACCGCCGGCGAGAGCTTCAGCAGACGCAGGGTGTTGGAGACCTGCGGACGGGACCGGCCGATGCGGTCCGCCAGCTGGTCGTGCGTGCAGTTGAAGTCCTTCAGCAACTGGTCGTAGGCGGCGGCCTCTTCCAGCGGGTTCAGCTGAGCCCGATGCAGGTTCTCCAACAGGGCGTCCAGGAGGAGCTTGTCGTCCTCCGTAGCCCGCACGATGGCCGGGATGGCGTCCAGGCCCGCCTCACGGCTGGCCCGCCAGCGCCGCTCGCCCATGATGAGCTCGTAGTGCGCGGGACCGACCTGACGTACGACGACCGGCTGGAGAAGGCCGACCTCCTTGATGGAGGTGACGAGTTCCTGGAGGGCGTCCTCGTCGAAGACCTCACGCGGCTGGCGCGGGTTCGGCTTGATGGAGTCGAGGGGCAGTTCGGCGAAGTGGGCACCGACCGGAGCGGCAAGCGTCTCCACGGCACCGTTCAGCGACGGCTCCTCGGTTTCATGTGAAACAGGCGGCAGTGTGGCCACCTTCGCCGCGGCCACTCCGCGGTCGGTCGTCAGTACCGGTACCGCCGACGGGGACGCCGAACCGGCGCCTCCCACCGCGGCCGGAGCCGGCGTCTTCTCCGTCGGGGCAGCAGGGATCAGTGCGCCGAGCCCACGGCCCAAACCCCTCCGTCGCTCGCTCACTGGATGCCCTCCACCATGCTCGGGTTGCTCTGGGTGCCGATATGGACCTGCGTCGGGTCATAGGCGACGCCCACGCCCTTCAGCGCGATTTCTCGTGCCGCCTCAAGATAGGAGAGGGCGCCGCTCGATCCTGGATCGTAGGTCAGCACCGTCTGCCCATAGCTCGGCGCCTCGGAGATACGGACCGAGCGAGGAATGCTCGTCCGCAGCACCTCGTCACCGAAGTGGGTGCGCACCTCGTCCGCGACCTGGGACGCCAGGCGCGTCCGGCCGTCGTACATGGTGAGCAGGATCGTCGAGACATGCAGGGCGGGGTTGAGGTGCCCCCGCACCAGATCGACGTTGCGGAGCAGCTGCCCCAGGCCCTCCAGCGCGTAGTACTCGCACTGGATCGGGATCAGAACCTCGGCACCGGCCACCAAGGCATTGACGGTCAGCAGGCCGAGCGAGGGCGGGCAGTCGATGAGGATGTAGTCCAGCGGGTGCTCGTACGCCTGGATCGCCCGCTGCAGCCGACTCTCACGTGCCACCAGGGACACCAGCTCGATCTCCGCACCGGCGAGATCGATCGTGGCGGGAGCACAGAAGAGGCCCTCGACATCCGGGACCGGCTGGACAACTTCGGCCAGCGGCTTGCTGTCGATCAGCACATCGTAGATGGATGGCACTTCGGCGTGGTGGTCGATCCCCAGGGCCGTCGATGCGTTGCCCTGTGGGTCGAGGTCGATCACGAGGACACGACCGCCGTGCACCGCCAGAGAAGCGGCGAGGTTGACCGTTGTCGTGGTCTTCCCTACGCCACCCTTCTGGTTGGCGACGACGATGACTCGGGTCTGCTCGGGACGTGGCAGGCCCTCGCCGGCTCGTCCCAGAGCCTCCACCGCCTGTTGGGCAGCACGACCGATGGGAGTGTCGTCCATCGGGGGCGGTGTTTCACGTGAAACATCGTCCCCCATCGACTCGGTACGGGGACCGGGGACCGGATCGGTCATCGGTCCCGCGATGTTGGCGTCGGACCGCAAGGATTCACTCTCCTCGACTTCAGGCTCGCAATGAACAGAGCCTCCCATGTCTTCGGGGTCGTGAACCAGTGAGGCCTGGTGTTCTGTGGAGAAATCCACCTCTGTGGACAACTCCGGTACCTCTCTGAGTGACCCGAGAGGCTTCCGGTCGCGCGGTTCGGCCGCGGCGCGGCCACGACTGATGATGCCGTGCAGCAGTGAGCGACGTTTCACGTGAAACACGATGCACAGCAGCAGGGGCCGAACTGTCGCGACACTCCGGCATGCGTAGGTTTGGCAGCTTGTGTGGAGTACGTCTCGTCGTCAGGACGGATCAGCGGCAACGCGACGCCACCCTCCCCTACGCGACGATCACCTATCCACGACGCCGACGCGTCCGGCCTGTACGAGCCGCCTTGGCCCGCTTCGCCGCGAAGCGCACACCGCCGGGGCTTTCCCCGACCTCGACCCTCACCACCGTGGACAACGGATCCACCACGCCCTCCCCGACTTGCAGGACCGACGTCCCCACGGCGCCCAGCTTGCTCAGCGCCGTGCCCGCCGCCTTGAGCTCCTCCTCCGCCGTGTCGCCCTTGAGGGCGAGCATCTCGCCGTACGGACGCAGCAGCGGAATGCCCCACGTGGCCAACCGGTCCAGCGGAGCCACGGCCCGTGCCGTCACCACGTGGACCGGGGGCAGCTTGCCCATGACCTCCTCGGCGCGGCCCCGCATGACCGTCACATGGTCCAGGCCCAGCAGCTCCACGACCTCGGTCAGGAAGGTCGTACGCCGCAGCAGAGGCTCCAGCAGCGTGATCTTGAGGTCCTCGCGGACCAGCGCCAGGGGGATGCCGGGCAGGCCGGCGCCCGAACCGACGTCGCACACCGTCACGCCCTCGGGGACGACCTCCGAGAGCACCGCGCAGTTCAGCAAGTGCCGCTCCCACAGCCGGGGCACCTCACGCGGGCCGATCAGACCACGCTGCACGCCCGCCTCAGCGAGCAGCTCCGCGTATCGGACCGCATCCGCGAAGCGATTGCCAAACACCTCGCGCGCCTGCTCGGGCGCGGGGGGAAGCTCCGCTGCCTCCGTCACGGGGACCGTCCTTCCGTACCGCGATGGGCGCACCCTGCGCCGATCACCACAACCACCAGAACTATCAGGCTGACAAAGTTCGGCCCCGTCTGCGCTACAGACGGGGCCGGAGGAACGTACGGGCCGATCAGGCAGGAAGCACAACGACGAAGCGCTGCGGCTCCTCGCCCTCGGACTCGCTGCGCAGACCGGCGGCCTTGACGGCGTCGTGCACGACCTTGCGCTCGAACGGCGTCATCGGCTTCATCTTGACGGGCTCGCCGGTGCTCTTGACCTCGGCGGCGGCCTTGGCGCCCAGCTCGGAGAGCTCGGCACGCTTCTTGGCCCGGTAGCCCGCGATGTCCAGCATCAGCCGGCTGCGGTCCCCGGTCTCCCGGTGCACGGCCAGGCGCGTGAGCTCCTGGAGCGCCTCCAGCACCTCGCCGTCCCGGCCGACCAGCTTCTGCAGGTCGCGGCCGCCCGAGTCGCTGATGATCGACACAGCGGCGCGGTCGGCCTCGACGTCCATGTCGATGTCGCCGTCGAGATCGGCGATGTCGAGCAGACCCTCGAGGTAGTCCGCCGCGATCTCGCCCTCCTGCTCCAGGCGGGACAGGGTGTCTACACCCTCGGCAGCGGCGGAGGTGGTGCCTTCCGTCACGGGATGGACTCCTTCTTACTTCTTGGACGGGGACTTGGGCCGCTGCGGACCCTTGCGCTGTCCGGACTGGGCCTTGCTGCGGGTACCGCTGCCGGACTGCTTCTTGGCGGGAGCGGCGGCGGGCTTGGCGTCCTCGGGCTCGTCGGACTTGGTGAGCGAGGTGGGCTCGCCGGCCGCCTTCGGAGCACCCGAAGCACCACCGGACTGCCGCTGCGACTTGCTCTGCCGCTTCGGCTGCTGACGCTTGGGGGCACCGGTCGTCGGCGTACCGTCCTCGGTCTCGACGGCCTGAGCCTCGCCCTTCACCACGGTGCCGTCCGCCTGGGCCACCAGGCTCGCCTTGCTCAGGGCGTTGATGAACTTGCGCTCGAACTCGTTGCGGTCCCGGCCCTTGGCGACGATGGCCTTGACGATGGCCTTCTGACCACGACCGCGGGTCTTGCCGCTGTGCGTGACGTGCTTGGTCAGACGCTCCAGGTACGCGGCCTGAGCCTTGGACCCCGGGGTGGGGTTGTTGTGGATGACGTACATCTGCTGGCCCATGGTCCACACGTTGGTGGTCAGCCAGTAGACGAGGACACCGACGGGGAAGTTGATGCCGAAGACGGCGAACATGATGGGGAAGACGTACATCAGCATCTTCTGCTGCTGCATGAACGGCGTCTTCACCGTGGTGTCGACGTTCTTCGTCATCAGCTGGCGCTGCGTGTAGAACTGCGACGCCGACATCAGGACGATCATGACCGCAGTGACGATGCGGACGCTGGCCAGATTGGCGTCCAGCGCGGTGACGTCCGCGGAGCTGTCGGTGAACTTCGCAGCCAGCGGGGCACCGAAGATGTGCGCCTTCTGCGCGCTGTCCAGCAGGCTCTGGTTGATCGAGCCGATGGTGTCGTTGTTCGCGATGCTGTTGAGCACGTGGTACAGCGCGAAGAAGAACGGAGACTGCGCCAGGATGGGAAGGCACGAGGAGAGCGGGTTGGTACCCGTCTCCTTGTACAGCTTCATCATCTCTTCGGACTGGCGCTGCTTGTCGTTCTTGTAGCGCTCCTGGATCTTCTTCATCTCGGGCTGCAGCGTCTGCATGGCCCGGGTCGCCTTGATCTGCTTCACGAAGAGCGGGATCAGGCAGATACGGATCAGGATCACCAGGGACACGATCGACAGGCCCCAGGCCCACCCGGTGTCGGGGCCGAAGATGGCGCCGTACACCTTGTGGAACTGGACGATGACCCAGGAGACAGGTGTCGTGATGAAGCTGAAGAGGCTGGCAATCGTGTCCACTAATCATGCTCCTTGGGCATGGGACGGTGTCTCTGCGGCCGGGCTCGAAGGCGTCTGTCCTTCAATGGCCGTTTCGGCGGCGGAGGGCCCGCCCTTGCGTGCACGCCAGGCGTTACGCAGCATTTCGTGCCACCGCGGACGCTTGCGGGGCGGAACATGGTCCACACCGCCCAGCGACCACGGATTGCACCGCAGGATCCGCCAGGCGGTGAGCGCCGTGCCCTTGATCGCACCGTGCCGGTCGATGGCCGTGTAGCCGTAGTGGGAGCACGACGGGTAGTACTTGCAGACGGGCCCCAGCAGCGGACTGATCGTCCACTGGTACAGCTTGATCAGAGCCAGCAGCGGGTACTTCATCGCGCGCCCCCTCCCAGCAACCGCTCGATGGCGGCATCCAGGTCTCGGGCCAGCTGTGCATGGTCGGCGTCACCCGCACCGGGCAGCGCTCGTACGACTACCAGGCTACCGGGGGGCAGCAGGTCGACCCGGTCGCGCATCAAGTGGCGAAGTCTGCGCTTCACCTTGTTGCGCACCACCGCACCGCCCACGGCCTTGCTCACGACGAAACCCGCACGCGTCGGGGGAGCGCTCTCCCCAGGCGCGTGCGGGTTCGTGGCACCGCTACGAAGGTGGACGACGAGGGACGGGCGTCCGGCCCGGCGCCCTCGTCGTACCGCGGTCGCGAAGTCCTCGCGCCGCCTCAGCCGGTTCTCGGTGGGCAGCACGACGGCATGACCTGACCGGGATCAGGCGGACAGGCTGGCGCGACCCTTGGCACGACGGTTCGCGAGAATCGCGCGACCGGCACGGGTACGCATCCGCAGGCGGAAGCCGTGGGTCTTGGCGCGACGACGGTTGTTCGGCTGGAAGGTGCGCTTGCTCACTCGGGGGCTCCAGAAATCAATCGGTGGTGGCGGGTGCCGTCCTGGCTGTCACCGTGCGCCCACGAGTAGCTCTCGTTACGCCCGAGTGCACCGCTTCCCGATCACCTGACGCGATCTGTGCCCATCGGAGGCAGGCGGCAGCAGCCATCGACAACTCGACCTGGTTACGGTACGCGCGGCTACGCCATCCGGTCAAACCAGCGGCCGCCGGGAGACACTATCCACAGGCTGGGGACAACAACTTGAACCGCACCCGTCGCCCTGACTACCGTGGCTGAACTCCGATTCGTTCCCATGTATCTGTCCCACCCCCTTTGAATCCCGACCCGTCCCACAACCACACGTTCGTGGGACCCCGTGAGAGAGCGTGCCCTGTGGCTGACGTACCTGCCGATCTTGCCGCAGTGTGGCCACGAGTACTCGAGCAACTCCTCGACGGGGGGCGCGGGCAGGGCGTGGAGACCAAGGACGAGCACTGGATCCGCCGCTGCCAGCCCCTCGCGCTGGTCGCCGACACCGCCCTGCTCGCCGTACCGAACGAATTCGCGAAGAACGTACTCGAAGGCCGCCTCGCGCCGATCGTCAGCGACACCCTCAGCCGTGAGTGCGGCCGCCCGATCCGTATCGCGATCACCGTCGACGACTCCGCCGGCGAGCCCCCCGCCCCGCTCGCACCCCCGGCCGCCCGCCCGCAGCCGCGCTACGAGGAGCCCGAGCTCCCCGCCGGCCAGTACGACGGCGGCAACCAGTACGACAGCCCCTACGACGGTCAGGGCGACCGGCAGTACGACGGCTACGGCCGCCACCGCGCCGACGACAACCGGCAGGGCCGCGCCGACCAGAACGACCAGCTGCCCACCGCGCGCCCCGCCTACCCGAGCGAGTACCAGCGCCCCGAACCCGGCGCCTGGCCCCGCCCGCAGCAGGACGAGTACAGCTGGCAGCAGCCGCGCCTCGGCTTCCCCGAGCGGGACCCGTACGCGACGCCGCCGCAGGAGCCGTACTCCCAGGACTCCTACTCCGCGCCCTCCCACACGCAGGACTACCGCCCGCAGCCGATGGACCGCCCGTCCTACGACGGCCAGCGCCCCGACTACGAGCCGCAGCGTCCCGAGTACGAGCAGCAGCGCCCGGACTACGACCAGCCGCGCCCCGCCAACGACTACGACCCGCGCGACCCCCGCCGCGAGCTGCCCGAGCCGCCCTCCGGCGCCGGGCATGTGCACCGCGGCGGACCGACACTGCCCGCCTCCAGCGGCGCCCCCGGCCCGCTGGCCGCGAAGCCCGCGCCGGCGTCCGGCCCCGGTGAGCCCACCGCGCGCCTGAACCCGAAGTACCTCTTCGACACGTTCGTCATCGGCGCCTCCAACCGCTTCGCGCACGCCGCCGCGGTGGCCGTGGCCGAGGCACCGGCGAAGGCGTACAACCCCCTCTTCATCTACGGGGAGTCCGGGCTCGGCAAGACGCACCTGCTGCACGCGATCGGGCACTACGCACGAAGCCTGTATCCCGGCACGCGCGTGCGGTACGTGAGCTCGGAGGAGTTCACCAACGAGTTCATCAACTCCATCCGCGACGGCAAGGGCGACAGCTTCCGCAAGCGGTACCGGGAGATGGACATCCTGCTCGTCGACGACATCCAGTTCCTCGCGGACAAGGAGTCGACGCAGGAGGAGTTCTTCCACACGTTCAACACGCTCCACAACGCCAACAAGCAGATCGTGCTCTCCAGCGACCGGCCGCCCAAGCAGCTGGTCACGCTGGAGGACCGGCTGCGGAACCGTTTCGAGTGGGGCCTGATCACCGACGTCCAGCCGCCCGAGCTGGAAACGCGGATCGCGATCCTCCGCAAGAAGGCGGTCCAGGAGCAGCTCAACGCCCCGCCGGAGGTGCTGGAGTTCATCGCCTCCCGCATCTCGCGCAACATCCGCGAGCTGGAGGGCGCGCTGATCCGCGTGACGGCGTTCGCGTCGCTCAACCGGCAGCCGGTCGACCTGGGCCTGACCGAGATCGTCCTGAAGGACCTGATCCCCGGCGGCGAGGACTCGGCCCCCGAGATCACCTCGACGGCCATCATGGGCGCGACGGCGGACTACTTCGGCCTCACCGTCGAGGACCTGTGCGGCACCTCACGCGGGCGCGCGCTCGTCACCGCCCGCCAGATCGCCATGTACCTCTGCCGCGAGCTCACGGACCTCTCGCTGCCGAAGATCGGCGCGCTGTTCGGCGGCCGCGACCACACGACCGTCATGCACGCGGACCGCAAGATCCGCAATCTGATGGCCGAGCGGCGCTCCATCTACAACCAGGTCACGGAGCTCACGAACCGCATCAAGAACGGCTGAGCAAGCCGGTCGTCCGTCGCTGAGGGCGCCCCGGGACACGTTCCCGAGGGCGCCCTTCGTCACGTCGCCGTAGCCCGGTGTTCGAATAGCCGCCGCGTTACGGCCTCTCTCCACAGATTCGGTGACTTTCTGCCGTCCACACCCTGGGGACTGGGAAGTTGTCCAGACTGTGTCCACAGGGGCCCCTGTTGAAAGGTCATCAGCACTGGTCACCTGGTTGTGGATTGGTGGATGAACGATCTCCACAGGCTGTGGACAGAGAAAAGATCCACAGGCTGTGCATCAAGTTGTCCACCGGCAACCCACAGGCTGAGGCACGTTGTCCCCAGCGATCACCAGTTTCTCCACATCGCTGTCCACTGTTCGGCAACGCGACGCGGCTGCTCACCGGGTCGAGTGAAAGGCGTCACACGAAGGTGCCGGGTTGGGGTGTGGGAAACATGGGTAAAGCTGGGGACGGCGCTGGGGAGAAGTCGCCTCAGGCTGTGCATGGGGTGTGCAGAACTTTCTGTTCTCCACAGATCCGCCGAGTTGTCCACCGTCTTCGCCCACAGGGCCCGTGGACAAAATCTGCCGCCTGACCTGGGAAAACGGGGTTATCCACGGTTTCCACAGCCCCTACTACTACTCCCAACTAGAGAGAGCTGGGAATCCGTTTCGAAGAGGGGGCTGTGCACAACTCGCTGTCCGGCTCCCTGCTGCCCCTCGTCACGACTTGACCCCGAGAGGCACCTACTGTCAGTGGGGTGCGTCAGACTGTTCCCCGGTGTCCTTCCCCTCACAGGGGCTGACGACACCGAGACAGACGACGAGGGCCAGGCAGAGCGAAGCGCCGGCAACAGCAGGAGGCGGCAACAGTGAAGATCCGGGTGGAACGCGACGTACTCGCGGAGGCAGTGGCCTGGGCGGCACGCAGCCTCCCGGCCCGTCCGCCGGCGCCTGTCCTCGCCGGCCTCCTGCTGAAGGCCGAGGACGGGGCGCTCAGCCTCTCCAGCTTCGACTACGAGGTCTCCGCGCGGGTCAGCGTGGAGGCGGAGGTCGAGGAGGAGGGCACGGTCCTGGTGTCCGGCCGACTCCTCGCCGACATCTGCCGCGCTCTCCCCAACCGGCCGGTCGAGATTTCCACAGACGGTGTACGGGCGACCGTGGTCTGCGGCTCCTCGCGCTTCACACTCCACACCCTGCCTGTGGAGGAGTACCCGGCGCTGCCGCAGATGCCGACCGCGACCGGCACCGTCCCCGGCGAGGTCTTCGCCTCCGCCGCCTCCCAGGTCGCCATCGCCGCCGGCCGTGACGACACGCTGCCCGTGCTGACCGGTGTGCGCATCGAGATCGAGGGCGACACCGTCACGCTGGCCTCCACCGACCGCTACCGCTTCGCGGTCCGTGAGTTCCTGTGGAAGCCGGAGAACCCCGACGCGTCCGCGGTCGCCCTGGTGCCCGCCAAGACGCTCCTGGACACCGCCAAGGCGCTCACGAGCGGCGACAGCGTCACCCTGGCGCTCTCCGGCTCCGGCGCGGGCGAGGGCCTGATCGGTTTCGAGGGCGCCGGGCGTCGTACGACGACCCGTCTCCTCGAGGGCGACCTCCCGAAGTACCGCACGCTGTTCCCGACCGAGTTCAACTCCGTCGCCGTGATCGAGACCGCCCCCTTCGTGGAGGCCGTCAAGCGTGTGGCCCTGGTGGCCGAGCGGAACACCCCGGTGCGGCTGAGCTTCGAGCAGGGCGTCCTCATCCTGGAGGCCGGTTCCAGCGACGACGCACAGGCTGTGGAAAGGGTTGACGCCAACCTGGAGGGCGACGACATCTCGATCGCCTTCAACCCGACCTTCCTGCTGGACGGCCTGAGCGCCATCGACTCCCCGGTCGCCCAGCTGTCCTTCACGACGTCCACCAAGCCCGCGCTGCTCAGCGGCAAGCCGGCGCTGGACGCCGAGGCGGACGAGGCCTACAAGTACCTGATCATGCCGGTGCGCCTGAGCGGCTGAGCCTGGCAGCGTGCCTGGGCCGGACGCCTGCTGGGGGTGTGGGGGTCATCCCCCACACGATCGCAGTATGCCGGTGCGGCTGAGCGGCTGAGCTGGCGGAAGTTGTCCCCAGGCTGTGGGTGCGAGGGCCCGGGCCTGGGGAGAACCCGCAGGTGAGGGCGTACGTATGAGCGCGTATGCCCACAGGTGTGCGTGAGCGTCCGGGTTTAGGCTCGGACGTGGGTACGAAGGTGCCACTCACGCCACAGCAACCTAAGGAACAACTGATGGAGCTCGGTCTCGTCGGCCTCGGCAAGATGGGCGGCAACATGCGCGAGCGGATCCGCCGCGCAGGCCACACCGTCGTCGGATACGACCGCAACCCGGACCTCGCAGATGTCCACAGCCTGGAAGAGCTTGTGGGCAAGTTGAAGGGTCCGCGCGTGGTCTGGGTGATGGTCCCGGCCGGTGCCGCCACCCAGTCGACGGTCGACGAACTGGCCGAGCTCCTGGAGCCGGGCGATGTCGTCGTGGACGGCGGCAACTCCCGCTGGACGGACGACGAGAAGCACGCCGAGGAGCTCGCGGCCAAGGGCATCGGTTTCGTCGACTGCGGTGTCTCCGGCGGCGTATGGGGCCTGGAGAACGGCTATGCGCTGATGTACGGCGGCGACGCGGAGAACGTCGCCAAGGTGCAGCCGGTCTTCGATGCGCTCAAGCCCGAGGGCGACTTCGGCTCGGTGCACGCCGGCAAGGTCGGCGCGGGCCACTTCGCCAAGATGGTCCACAACGGCATCGAGTACGCGATGATGCAGGCCTACGCCGAGGGCTGGGAGCTGCTGGAGAAGGTCGACTCCGTCACGGACGTGCGTGAGGTGTTCCGGTCGTGGCAGGAGGGGACGGTCATCCGTTCCTGGCTGCTGGACCTGGCCGTCAACGCCCTCGACGAGGACGAGCACCTGGACAAGCTGCGCGGTTATGCACAGGACTCCGGCGAGGGCCGCTGGACTGTGGAAGCCGCCATCGACCACGCGGTACCGCTCCCGGCGATCACCGCGTCCCTGTTCGCGCGGTTCGCGTCCCGGCAGGACGACTCGCCGCAGATGAAGATGATCGCGGCGCTGCGCAACCAGTTCGGCGGCCACGCGGTAGAGAAGAAGTAATCCACAGGGCTGTTCACAACAGCTCGCAAGCTGGGGGAGGTCGGCGCCCGACCATGCACGTCACGCATCTGTCGCTGGCCGACTTCCGCTCGTACGCCCGGGTCGAAGTTCCACTGGACCCGGGCGTCACGGCTTTCGTCGGCCCCAACGGGCAGGGCAAGACGAATCTGGTCGAGGCGGTCGGCTATCTCGCGACCCTCGGCAGCCACCGCGTCGCCTCCGACGCGCCCCTGGTCCGTATGGGCGCCGACCGCGCGGTGATCCGGGCGCAGGTCAAGCAGGGCGAGCGGCAGCAGTTGGTCGAGCTGGAGCTGAACCCGGGCAAGTCCAACCGCGCCCGTATCAACAGGTCCTCGCAGGTCAGGCCGCGTGACGTGCTCGGCATCGTGCGGACCGTCCTGTTCGCGCCCGAGGACCTCGCCCTGATCAAGGGCGACCCCGGTGAGCGGCGCCGCTTCCTGGACGAGCTGATCACCGCGCGCTCCCCGCGCATGGCGGGCGTGCGCTCGGACTACGAGCGGGTCCTCAAGCAGCGCAACACCCTGCTGAAGTCCGCGGCGCTCGCCCGGCGGCACGGCGGTCGCTCCATGGACCTGTCCACCCTCGACGTCTGGGACCAGCACCTCGCGCGCGCGGGCGCCGAGTTGCTCGCTCAGCGGCTCGACCTGATCGCCGCGATCCAGCCGCTGGCCGACAAGGCGTACGAGCAGCTCGCGCCCGGCGGCGGCCCGATCGCCCTGGAGTACAAGCCGTCGGCGCCGGGTGAGGCGCACACGCGCGAGGACCTCTACGAGCAGCTGATGGCGGCGCTCGCGGAGGCCCGTAAGCAGGAGATCGAGCGGGGTGTGACCCTCGTGGGCCCCCATCGAGACGATTTGGTTCTCAAACTCGGTCAGCTGCCCGCCAAGGGATACGCCTCGCACGGGGAGTCCTGGTCGTACGCGCTGGCGCTGCGCCTCGCGTCGTACGACCTGCTTCGCGCGGAGGGCAATGAGCCGGTGCTGGTCCTCGACGACGTCTTCGCCGAGCTGGACACCCGGCGGCGCGAGCGGCTGGCGGAGTTGGTGGCGCCCGGTGAGCAGGTGCTGGTGACGGCTGCGGTCGACGACGACGTACCGCATCTGCTGGTGGGGGCGCGGTACTCGGTGTCCGGTGGGGTGGTGGAGCGGGTATGAGCAGCCCTCAGGAGCCGGCGCCCAAGAAGGCGCCTGAGCCCTCCGGCGTCGACCTCGCGCGCGTGGCGCTCCGTGCCGCCAAGGAGCAGGCACGCGCGCGTGGGGACGCGGCGCAGCAGAAGAAGCAGGCGCGGCGGGGCGGTCTGCGCTCCGGCGCGCGCGCCGACGGGCGCGACCCGATGGCGCTGGGGTCGGCGATCAACCGGCTCCTCAGCGAGCGGGGTTGGGAGGCGCCCGCGGCGGTCGGCGGTGTGATGGGGCGCTGGCCGGAGATCGTCGGCGAGGACGTGGCCAAGCACTGCGAGCCGGAGCGGTACGACGAGGACGAGCGGGTGCTGGTCGTGCGGTGCGACTCGACGGCCTGGGCCACCAATCTGCGGCTGCTCGCGCCGACGCTCGTCGCGCGGTTGAACGAGGATCTCGGGCACGGGGCCGTGCGGATCATCAAGGTGCAGGGGCCCGGTGGTCCCGCGCGGCGCTACGGCCCCCTGCGTGCCCCGGGCAGCACAGGCCCTGGTGACACCTACGGGTGACCCGCAAACCTGCGGGTGACGGACATCACATCGACGGCCGTCGGTGGTCCTCAGGGACTCCCGGCGGCCGTCGTGCCGTGGGACCGCACGCGGTTGCGAACATCGACCTGACTCCCAAGTAGCCAAGGGTTGACAGCCGGAAGCGCTGAGTGCCTCCGTGAGCCTCTTGGAGCCCCGTTCCGTATATGGGGACCCGGCGGAGGACTATTCAGGGCGGCACATGCGGACTCAGGTACCGGCAAACCCCCATCACTGTCGGCGCTACCGGTAGACTGGAAGCCAATCCCGCCCCAAACGTGGGGACCGCCCGGGAAACGCTGAGCAACGCTGATCAAGGCTTACCAACGCAACATGCCGCAGCCGCTCCGGCAACCCGCCGAGGAGCCTGGCTCGTGCTGTGCCAGAAAGGGCGCTTCGTGGCCGATTCCGGCAACCCCAACGAGAACATCCCGTCCACCGACGTCGGCGTCAACGGCGAGGTCACCTCCTCGTACGACGCCAGCGCCATCACCGTCCTCGAGGGCCTGGACGCCGTTCGCAAGCGACCCGGTATGTACATCGGCTCGACCGGCGAGCGCGGCCTGCACCACCTTGTGCAGGAGGTCGTCGACAACTCGGTCGACGAGGCGCTGGCCGGGCACGCGGACACCATCGACGTGACGATCCTGGCCGACGGCGGTGTGCGTGTCGTCGACAACGGCCGTGGCATCCCGGTGGGCATCCACCCGGTCGAGAAGAAGCCGGCCGTCGAGGTCGTGCTCACCGTGCTGCACGCGGGCGGCAAGTTCGGCGGCGGCGGCTACGCCGTCTCCGGTGGTCTGCACGGCGTCGGTGTCTCCGTCGTGAACGCGCTGTCCACCAAGCTCGCGGTCGACATCAGGACCGACGGCTACCGCTGGACGCAGGAGTACAAGGGCGGCGCCCCCACCGCACCGCTGGAGCGGCACGAGGCCACCTCCGAGACCGGCACCTCGGTCACCTTCTGGGCCGACCCGGACATCTTCGAGACCACCGTGTACTCCTTCGAGACGCTGTCGCGGCGTTTCCAGGAGATGGCGTTCCTCAACAAGGGGCTGCGCATCAGCCTCACCGACGAGCGCGAGTCGGCGAAGGCCACCGCGGGCGCGGACGAGGCGGGCGAGGACGAGAAGCACCAGGTCAAGACCGTCTCGTACTACTACGAGGGCGGCATCGTCGACTTCGTGAAGTACCTCAACTCCCGCAAGGGGGAAGTGGTCCACCCCTCGATCATCGACCTGGAGGCGGAGGACAAGGAGCGCAACCTCTCCGTCGAGGTCGCGATGCAGTGGAACGGTGGCTACACCGAGGGTGTGTACTCGTTCGCCAACATCATCCACACGCACGAGGGCGGTACGCACGAAGAGGGCTTCCGTGCGGCGCTGACGAATCTGATCAACAAGTACGCGCGCGACAAGAAGCTGCTCCGCGAGAAGGACGACAACCTCACGGGTGACGACATCCGCGAGGGTCTGACGGCGATCATCTCGATCAAGCTGAGCGAGCCGCAGTTCGAGGGCCAGACGAAGACCAAGCTGGGCAACACGGAGGCGAAGACCTTCGTGCAGAAGGCCGTCTACGAGCACCTCAACGACTGGCTGGACCGCAACCCGGTCGAGGCCGCGGACATCATCCGCAAGGGCATCCAGGCGGCCACCGCGCGCGTGGCGGCCCGCAAGGCGCGTGACCTGACGCGTCGCAAGGGTCTGCTGGAGTCGGCGTCGCTGCCGGGCAAGCTGAGCGACTGCCAGTCCAACGACCCGACCAAGTGCGAGATCTTCATCGTCGAGGGTGACTCCGCCGGCGGCTCGGCCAAATCCGGCCGTAACCCGCAGTACCAGGCGATCCTCCCGATCCGGGGCAAGATCCTCAACGTCGAGAAGGCGCGGATCGACAAGATCCTGCAGAACCAGGAGATCCAGGCGCTGATCTCGGCCTTCGGCACGGGTGTGCACGAGGACTTCGACATCGAGAAGCTCCGCTATCACAAGATCATCCTGATGGCGGACGCCGACGTCGACGGTCAGCACATCTCCACCCTGCTGCTGACCTTCCTGTTCCGCTTCATGCGGCCGCTGGTCGAGGCCGGGCACGTGTACCTCTCCCGTCCCCCGCTGTACAAGATCAAGTGGGGCCGGGACGACATCGAGTACGCGTACTCGGACCGCGAGCGCGACGCGCTCCTGGAGATGGGCCGGCAGCGCGGCAAGCGCGTGCGCGAGGACTCGATCCAGCGCTTCAAGGGTCTCGGCGAGATGAACGCCGAGGAGCTGCGTGTGACCACCATGGACATCGAGCACCGCGTCCTCGGCCAGGTCACCCTCGACGACGCCGCCCAGGCCGACGACCTGTTCTCGGTCCTCATGGGCGAGGACGTCGAGGCCCGTCGCGCGTTCATCCAGCGCAACGCCAAGGACGTCCGCTTCCTCGACATCTGAGTCGGTCTCAGCTGACCGCACCAGGAAGGATCTTCACCAGCAATGGCCGACGAGAACACTCCTGTCACGCCCGAGGGCGCTGAAGGCGACACCACGGTCCGCATCGAGCCCGTCGGGCTCGAGACGGAGATGCAGCGCTCCTATCTCGACTACGCGATGTCCGTCATCGTCTCGCGTGCGCTGCCGGACGTCCGGGACGGCCTCAAGCCCGTCCACCGCCGCGTCCTGTACGCGATGTACGACGGCGGCTACCGCCCCGAGCGCGGCTTCTACAAGTGCGCGCGCGTGGTCGGCGACGTCATGGGCAACTACCACCCGCACGGCGACTCCTCGATCTACGACGCGCTGGTCCGCCTCGCGCAGCCGTGGTCGATGCGCATGCCGCTGGTGGACTCCAACGGCAACTTCGGCTCTCCCGGCAACGACCCGGCGGCCGCCATGCGGTACACCGAGTGCAAGATGATGCCGCTGTCCATGGAGATGGTCCGCGACATCGACGAGGAGACCGTCGACTTCACGGACAACTACGACGGCCGCTCCCAGGAGCCGACCGTCCTGCCGGCCCGCTTCCCGAACCTGCTGATCAACGGCTCGGCCGGTATCGCGGTCGGTATGGCGACCAACATCCCGCCGCACAACCTGCGCGAGGTCGCGGCCGGTGCCCAGTGGTACCTGGAGAACCCGGAGGCCTCGCACGAGGAGCTCCTGGACGCGCTGATCGAGCGCATCAAGGGCCCGGACTTCCCGACCGGCGCGCTGGTCGTGGGCCGCAAGGGCATCGAGGAGGCGTACCGCACGGGCCGCGGCTCGATCACCATGCGGGCGGTCGTCGAGGTCGAGGAGATCCAGAACCGCCAGTGCCTGGTGGTCACGGAACTGCCGTACCAGACCAACCCCGACAACCTCGCGCAGAAGATCGCCGACCTGGTCAAGGACGGCAAGGTCGGCGGCATCGCGGACGTCCGGGACGAGTCCAGCTCGCGCACCGGTCAGCGTCTGGTCATCGTGCTGAAGAGGGACGCGGTCGCCAAGGTCGTACTGAACAACCTCTACAAGCACACGGACCTGCAGTCGAACTTCAGCGCCAACATGCTGGCCCTGGTCGACGGCGTCCCGCGCACGCTCTCCCTGGACGCGTTCATCCGCCACTGGGTGACGCACCAGATCGAGGTCATCGTCCGCCGTACGCGCTTCAGGCTGCGCAAGGCCGAGGAGCGGGCGCACATCCTGCGCGGTCTGCTGAAGGCCCTGGACGCCATCGACGAGGTCATCGCGCTGATCCGGGCCAGTGAGACGGTCGACATCGCGCGCACCGGCTTGATGGACCTGCTCCAGATCGACGAGATCCAGGCCAACGCCATCCTCGAGATGCAGCTGCGCCGCCTCGCCGCCCTGGAGCGCCAGAAGATCATCCAGGAGCACGACGAACTCCAGGCGAAGATCAGGGAGTACAACGAGATCCTGGCCTCGCCGGTCCGCCAGCGCGGCATCGTCAGCGAGGAACTCGCCGTCATCGTCGAGAAGTTCGGCGACGACCGCAAGACGATGCTGGTCCCCTACGACGGTGACATGTCCATCGAGGACCTCATCGCCGAGGAGGACATCGTCGTCACGGTCACGCGCGGCGGTTACGTCAAGCGCACCAAGACCGACGACTACCGCGCCCAGAAGCGCGGCGGCAAGGGCGTACGGGGCACGAAGCTCAAGGAAGACGACATCGTCGACCACTTCTTCGTCTCCACGACCCACCACTGGCTGCTGTTCTTCACCAACAAGGGCCGGGTCTACCGGGCGAAGGCGTACGAGCTGCCGGACGCCGGGCGTGACGCGCGTGGACAGCATGTCGCCAACCTGCTGGCCTTCCAGCCGGACGAGGCGATCGCCGAGATCCTCGCGATCCGCAACTACGAGGTCGCGCCGTACCTGGTGCTCGCCACCAAGGGCGGTCTGGTCAAGAAGACGGCTCTGAAGGATTACGATTCGCCCCGTTCCGGCGGTGTCATCGCGATTAACCTCCGGGAAACGGATGACGGTTCGGACGACGAACTGATCGGAGCCGAGCTCGTTTCGGCCGAGGATGATCTGCTTCTGATCAGCAAGAAGGCACAGTCGATCAGGTTCACCGCCACCGACGAAGCACTCCGGCCCATGGGCCGTGCGACCTCGGGTGTCAAGGGCATGAGTTTCCGTGAGGGAGACGAGCTGCTCTCGATGAATGTTGTTCGACCCGGTACGTTCGTGTTCACTGCTACAGACGGTGGGTACGCGAAGCGGACCGCCGTCGACGAGTACCGCGTCCAGGGTCGCGGCGGCCTCGGCATCAAGGCCGCCAAGATCGTGGAGGACCGGGGTTCTCTCGTCGGCGCGCTGGTGGTCGAGGAGACCGACGAGATCCTCGCCATCACGCTGGGCGGCGGTGTGATTCGTACGCGAGTCAACGAGGTCAGGGAGACGGGCCGTGACACCATGGGCGTCCAACTGATCAACCTGGGCAAGCGCGATGCCGTCGTGGGTATCGCACGTAACGCCGAGGCGGGGCGCGAGGCGGAGGAGGTCGACGGCGAGGACGCCGTCGACGAGACCGCCGAGGGCGCCGCGGCCATCGGCACGGACGAGGGTGAGTCGCCCTCGGCCGAGTAGCACGAGGAGTGAGTCATCGTGAGCGGAGCCACGGGCGCCGGATCGTCCGGTACCTCTACCGGTTCTCAGACCGGTTCGGAGACGGACGGAGGTGGCCGTGGCTCCGCCGCGCGTACGACCGACGCGCGCGCGACAGATTCGCACACGACCCAGCTCAAGGCGATCAAGCCGCCCGCGAAGGACTCACCCTCGCCCGACACATCTGGATCACAGGGGGGAACTGTGACGGACACCCGAGGCCCGCAGACCCAGCAGTACGCGGCCGGCGCGGGCTCGGCTGCTCCGGGCGCACAGCCTCAGCCGCAGTCACCGGCGCAGCATCAGGCTCCGGCCCAGCCGCCGGCGCCGTCGCCGCTGCCGGGGGAGCGGCAGCAGCAGGCCGCCGCCGGGCCGTACCACCCGCCGCAGGCCTACCAGGCGCAGGCACCGGCCGGCGGCCCCACGAGCGCCGTACGCCGTCCGCGCACCGGCGCGCGCACGACGCCCCGCATCCGTAAGGCGCGGCTGCGGGTGGCGAAGGCCGACCCGTGGTCGGTGATGAAGGTCAGCTTCCTGCTCTCCATCGCCCTCGGCATCTGCACGATCGTGGCGGCCGCGGTGCTGTGGATGGTCATGGACGCGATGGGCGTCTTCTCGACGGTCGGCGGCACCATCTCGGAAGCCACCGGCTCCAACGAGTCCAACGGCTTCGACCTGCAGTCCTTCCTGTCGCTGCCCAACGTCCTGATGTTCACGACGATCATCGCGGTCATCGACGTCGTCCTCGCGACGGCGCTCGCCACCCTCGGCGCGTTCATCTACAACCTCTCCGCGGGCTTCGTCGGCGGCGTCGAGCTGACGCTCGCCGAGGACGAGTGACCGGCCCCGACTATCGATTTTGGGACTGCCCCGGTCGTGCGCTAATCTTCAGGAGTCAGCGCGCGGGACACACACCGCAGAGCGCGGCGGGGCTATAGCTCAGTTGGTTAGAGCGCATCCCTGATAAGGATGAGGCCACAGGTTCAAATCCTGTTAGCCCCACCAGCACGAAGACCCCCAACCGGCAGCGGTTGGGGGTCTTCGGCGTTCAAGGAGACACAAAGAGCACATCAACGGCCGTGCGATGGCAGGGCAGGAAGACGCCCGACCGCCGACGACGGGGGATGCGCAGGCGGTCGGGCTTTGGCCAACACTAGTGGTCGCAGGGTGGGTCGTACGAGAGCCGGGGCAGGTACTCGTGCCATTTCTCCGGTGTCAGGACGCCGTGGGTGGTCGCGCAGATGCGGTCGATGGCCTGGTCGACGTCCAGGTTCCACAGGCGGACGGTGTCGGTGCCGCTGGAGACGCCGAGCATGTCGTTGCGGGGGCTGAACAGCAGGAAGTTGCCGGTCTTGGCGTTGGGGCTCATCGACTGGCCGATGGGGGCGGCGCCGGTGGGGTCGGTGACGTCCCAGAGGCGGACCGTGTTGTCGTTGCCGCCGCTGGCGAGGGTGTGGCCGTCGCGGCTGAAGGTGAGGGAGACCAGGGCCTCGGTGTGGCCGGTCAGGGGGGAGCCGAGCGGGGCCGCCGCGGCTGGGTCGCTGACGTTCCACAGGCGGACCGTGTCGTCGCCGCTGCCGCTGGCGAGGGTGTGGCCGTCTGGGCTGAAGGCCAGGGTGTTGACGGGGCCCGTGTGCCCGGTGAGCGGCTTGCCCAGCGGGGTCGCGCGGCTCGGGTCCGTGACGTTCCAGAGGCGGACCGTCAGGTCGGAGCTGCCGCTGGCGAGCGTGTTCCCGTCGGGGCTGAAGGCCAGGGCGTTGACGTACCCCTTGTGGCCGGTGAGCAGTTTGCCGAGCGGGACGAGGCGGTCCGGGGTGCTGGCGTCCCACAGCTGGATCGTGCGGTCGTCGTAGGCGCCGGCGAGGGTGCGGCCGTCGGGGCTGAAGGCCATCGAGTCGGCGCCCGCGTAACGGGTGCGCAGCCGCACCGGTTCGCCGTGGGCCACCGGGCGGGCGGGGTCGGCGACGTTCCACAGCTGCACCGTGTTGTGGGTGCCGGTCAGGACGGCGAGGCTCCGGCCGTCCGGCGAGAACGCCAGCTGCTGGACGCCCATGTCCTCCCCGACCCGGAACGGCCTGCCCAGTGCCACCGGCCGGTCGGGATCGGCCACGTCCCACAGCCGGATCCTGCCGTCGGTGCTGCCGGTGGCGAGGATCCGCCCGTCCCGGGTGAAGGCGCCGACGCGGCCGATCATGTCGGACGTCGGTATCGACCACAGCCGGATCTTGCTGTCGCCGCTGCCGGTGGCGAGGGTGCGGCCGTCGGGGCTGAGGCCGACGGCGTACATCTCCCCGCTGCCGCCGGTGAGGGGCATGCCGATCTGTGACGGGTGGGCCGGGTTGCCGACGTTCCACAGGCTCGCCGTGCTGTCCGCGCTGCCGGCGGCGAGCATGCCGCCGTCCGCGTCGAAGGCCACGGACCACACGGGTCCGGTGTGCCCGGTGAGCGGAGCGCCGAGGGAGCGCGCCCGCCTCGGGGCGGTGACGTCCCACAGCCGGATGGTGTTGTCCGAGCTGCCGCTGGCGAGGGTACGGCCGTCGGGGCTGAAGGCCACGGAGTGCACGGTGTCGGTGTGGCCGGTCAGCGGCGTACCGAGCCGGTCCGGGTGCCGCGGGTCGCGCAGGTCCCACAGGGAGACCTCGAAGCCGTCGCCGCCCGCCGCCAGCGTCCGCCCGTCCGGGCTGAACGCCACCGCGCGCACCGGGGCGGTGAACCCGCTCAGCGTGCCGAGCGTCCTCGGCCGCCGTACGTCGCGCACGTCCCACAGCCGTACGGACCGATTCTCGTCGGCGGTGGCCAGCGTGTGCCCGTCCGGACTGAACGCGACCAGGTAGATCGTGCCGTCGTGACCGGTGAGCGGCGCGCCGAGGGGGCGTGGGTGACGGGGGTCGGTGACGTCCCACAGCCGGAGCGTGCCGTCGTCCCCGGCGCTGGCGAGGGTGCGGCCGTCGGGGCTGAAGACCGCGCTGCTCACCCAACTGGTGTGCCCGGTCAGGGGCTTGCCCAGGGGCTTGGGGCGGGCCCGGTCGGAGACGTCCCACAGGCGTACGGTCCGGTCGTAGCTGGCGCTGGCCAGGAGCCGGCCGTCCGGGCTGAACGTGGTGAGGTAGACGGCGCCGGTGTGGCCCAGCAGGGGTGTGGCCAGCGGGGCGTTGACGATCGAGACCAGCCGGTTGTTCGTGCCGTCGTCGTCCGGCCGCAGTCCGTGGGCCACCAGGCCGAGCTGGGCGGACAGCGACTGATCGGTCGACTGGACGCGATCGGCCTCGGCGCGGACCTGCTCGAACACCGCGTCGTCGCGCTGCTGTATCGCCCACACCGCCGCACCGGCGGCCACGATCGCCATGGCGACCAGCGCCGCGACGGCACCCCGGCTGACCCACAGCACGCGCCGGCGCAGCCTGACCGAAGCGGCCAGGAACTCCGCCGCACCGCGGGTCAGCAGGGTGTCCCCGGCGGACTCGGCCCAGGTGTGGGCCTGCTCCAGCCGAGAACCCCGGTACAGCAGCGCCGTGTCGCGGTCCGAGCTCTCCCAGGACCTGCTGTCCTCCTCCAGACGCTGGCGCAGCAGATGGTCACTGCGGCCCTCGTCGATCCAGTTCCGCAGCCTGGGCCAGGCGTGCAGCAGCGCCTCATGGGTGATCTCCACGCTCTCCGCGTCGAGCGTCACCAACCGGGCCCGAACCAGGGCCTCCAGGGACTCCTCCGTCTTTTCGGGGTCCCTCGACTCCTCCGCGAGCCGGCGCCGCGTCCCCCTTCTGCGGGTGGCCTGGGTGTCCTCGCCGAGCCGGACCAGCCGGAGCAGCAGCAGCCGTGCCGCCGTGCGGGCCGCCGGGTCGAGACCGGACCAGGCCCGTTCGGCGGTCGCCGCCACCGCGCCCTGGATGCCGCCCGCGGCCCGGTAGCCGGCCAGCGTCAGACGGCCTCCCTTGCGCCGCTGCCAGGTGGCGAGCAGCGCATGCGAGAGGAGCGGCAGGGCGCCCGCGTCGTGCGCCCCGCGGGGGCCGTCGGCGCTGACCTCCCGGACGATCAGCTCCGCCAGCCCCGGTTCGAGTTCCAGACCGACGGCCTTGGCGGGCCCGGTCACCGCTTCCCGCAGCTCCGTGGTGGTCAGGGGCCCGAGCACCATGTGCCGGTGCTGCAGGGCGTCGGCGAGCTCGGGATGGGCGAGGCACTGCTCGTAGAAGTCGGCGCGCATGCCGAGGACCACGAGCACGGGGGCCGGCTCACCCGTGTCGGCGGGCGTGGACGCGGCGTGCAGGAGCTGGATGAAGGTGCGCCTGGCCGTCTCGTCGGGGCAGAGAGTAAAGGTTTCCTCGAACTGATCTACGATTACGACGGCACGGGCGGGCGGCGAGGGCTCACGTCGGGCCCACGCACTGAAGGCCGCACGCACCGAGTCCGCGAAGTGCGGGGCACCGGGCGATTGCTCGTCCCCTTCCGTCTCCGCCACGGCGGCCGCGGCAGGTGCGGAGGCCGCGGCGGGCGCGGCGGCCACGATGTCCTCCAGCCCGGGGATCTGCCGGCTCAGCTCCTTCAGCGGGTCGGCTCCCGGTACGAGCTGTAGGAGGCCCGTCGTCGACCGGACCTCGTCGTTCAGCGCCCCGCTCTCCAGGGCGGGCACCAGGCCCGCGCTCAGCAGGGAGGACTTTCCCGCACCGGAGGCGCCCACGAGCATGACCAGACCGCCCGTCCGCTCGGCGGCCCGCAGCCGGTCCAGGAGAGCGGCGGTGCTCCGCTCCCGGCCGAAGAACCAGCGCGCGTGCTGCTGGCGGTAGGAGGCCAGGCCGCGATAGGGGCAGACACCGGGAGCGGGCGGCGCCTCGGTGAGCACCCGGTCCGCGTCCTCCGCGGCCGCGGGGCGGTCACCGACCGGGTCGGCCACCGCGTCCTCCCACAGGCGCTGCCACTGGGCCAGGTCGTAGAGGCCGGGGGAGACGGGCGTGGGGCGCGAGCGCCGTGCGTCGGGTATCAGGACGTGCAGCACCGCTGCGAGAGCGGTGAACTGAGCGGGTACGTTCCTGGCCCGCCGCCAGTCGCTGATCCGCTGCGCGGAGACCCGTACGGGCCGTCCTCGTTCGTCGACCCGCTGCAGCCGCGCGACGGCCTCGGACACACGTTTGAGCGGAGGATCACCGGCCTCCTTGTACAGCAGCGCGAGTCGCTCCGCGAAGGCTGTGCGCGCCCCTGAGTCGGAACTCAAGGTCCCCACCCCTTACTTCCCTCGCACCTGGTATCCGGACCGGAAAACTCACCTTATACGGCTGACCTGCGGTTATGTAGTCGTCCGGACACCGGATCCTCCTCACGGAGGGCAATAGCTGGCACGATCACGGCGCAGCGCGCGGCACCCGGACATCGCCCCGGCGGGCGATCGAGGTCCGCGCCGCGAGAACCCACCGTGCCCGCCGGCCACTGGTCCGGCCGTTCCCCGATCCACGCCGCCGCGGATCGGTTTCGTCCGCGCCGGTCGGTACCGGTCCCCACGAGGGGAGGGACCGGCACCGACCGGCGCGCCGGATTCAGGACCGAACCGACAGCACGAGGAGCCCCGGTCCGCCCGAACCGGGGCCATCGCCTGTGCTCTGTCTACGTCGTCTACGTCATCCCGTACGTCTTCATTGGCCGGCGTGTACGCAAGTTCGCCGTGAGGTCGTGGGGGTGTACGACGTGGGTGTACGACGGGGAGGTGCATGCCTTGGACCTGTACGCCTTGGACCTGTACGCCCTGGACCTGTACGCCCTGGACCTGTACGCCCTGGACCTGTACGCCTTGGACGTTGTAGCCCTTCGACGTGTACGTCGTGCCGGTGAAGGAAGGCACATGAGGTGCCGTGCCCTTCCGTGGGGCGGGCTCAGCGCTGAAGGTGGGTGACCGGCTCGGCCTCGGAGGCGGAGGCGGAGGCGGTGGCGGCGGTGGCGCCGGCGTCGCGCAGGGCGGCCGCTTCGTCCGCGGACTGCTCGTCCGCCGGCGGGCGGTGGCGGCAGCTCGGGGTCTTGCCGTGGGCCTCGGCCCGGATGCGCTGTTTCATCGTGGGGGGCAGGGACCTGGTGAAGGCCCAGGACCAGAGGGGCAGCGCCGGGGTCGTGACCTCCGGGGTGCTGTTGCGGGTGGTCTCGGTCTGCGGTACGGCCGCGGCGGCGGTCGTGGTGACGAGTCCGAGCGCCGTGCACAGTGCCAGGAAGGCGGTGATGACGGCGGTCCACAGCTTCATGACCTTGTTCTGGGTCATGGCCCCTCACTTTCGGGTTGGGCGATTTGCGTACTTTCCTCATGATGTGTATGGAGGCGGCGAAATCATGGACCGACGCCCGTGGCGCGTCGATCTTCAGATGAACACCACTCGGATGGGTGCAAGGGGCCCGAAAAGTGGAGGAGAGTGGAGGAGAGAGGTTGAAATGACCGTCCGTGGGGGTGTGATCACCCTCCGATCGGAGCGGCGTAATCCGCTTCTATTACGGTCCGCAGAGCGGAAGTTGAGGGGCTGACGCAGGTCACCGATCGGTATCGGTCGGTGTGTATAGTCGGGCGCCAGAAGTCCCCTACGTCAAGGAAAGACGAGGTCGCGCGGTGAAGAAGCTTCTCCTGGTCGCACTGGCCGCCATCGGCGGGCTCCTCGTGTACCGCCAGATCCAGGCGGATCGCGCCGAGCAGGATCTGTGGACGGAGGCGACTGACTCCGTGCCCACGGGTTCGTGAGTACCGAGATCCGGTTCTGAACAGACCCCGGCCGCCTCGCGGTCGGGGTTTTGTGTTGCCCGGGGCGGTGCGGGGCAGGATGGCCCACGGTCCGGCTACGGCGAGGGGTGGCGCGTGATGGGGCGGCGTACGGGGCGGTGGCAAACCGTGCGGTGGCGCGGGATGGGCTCGGCCGTCGTGGGCGCGGCTGTGTTGTGCACGGCGGCCCTGCTGCCCGGCCGGGTCGCTTACGCGGCAGGTACGCCCAGCCCTTACGCATTCGCCCCGGACACCCCATCGGTCACCGGCGCCACGAGCACCGTCGACGCCGCGCCCCTCGAAGTCGGCCGGACCTACAGAAGCTCCCTTCCGGCGAGCAGCAAGCTCTACTACGGCCTCACCCTCGACGACACGTCGAACGTCTACGTCTCCGTGACCGCCGTCCCACGCGCGCGTACGAAGGTTTCCCCGACCGCCGGCATCCGTGTCCTCCTGCAGAACGCCGACGAACGCTCCTGCTCCGCCAAGACCACCTACGTCGGCCGCAGCCCCCGTCCGATCGTCGCCTGGGGCGCCCGCGAGACCTTCTCCCCACGCGCGCTGTGCAAGGGCGGCGGCACCTATTACGTCGTCGTCGAGCGCTTGGACGGAACGGAGGCGTCACCGGACGACTGGGAGCTGGAGCTCGCGCCGGTGTCGGAGCCGGGGCTGAAGCAGGACGGTGGGACGAGCCCGCCTGAGGACTGGGACTCCGCTTCCCCCGAGCCCCTTACGTCCAAGGCGGTACGGCGCCCGGGCGGCGCGGGATTCGACGAAGCCGCGCGTGTGGGGCAGGGGGCCTGGAGCTCCGGCATCGAACCGGGGCAGACGCTTTTCTACGCAGTGCCGGTCGACTGGGGCCGACAGCTCGAAGCCACCGCCGAACTGGGCAGCGCGACCGGCGACAGCGGCGCTGTGTCCAACGCCCTCACCATGTCGCTCTACAACCCCGCGCGCATGCCGGTCGCCGAAGTCGTCCTCCTCTACAGCGGCACCCAGAAGGCGAAGTCCTTCAACGCCCTGCCGCCGGTCGACTACGAAAACCGCTACGCCACCGCCGACCGGGCGCGCGCCGCCCTGCGGTTCGCCGGCTCCTATTACCTCGTCCTCCATCTCTCGGAACGGGTGGCCGAGAAGTACGGCGACGGGCCGTTCGAGGTGACGCTGCGGGTTCGGGTCCGGGGGACGAGCGAGGCGGCGCCCGGGTACTCGGGGCCGTCCGATCCACAGGGCCTGTTCGAGGTCCCGGCGCAGGACCGGGCGACGGCGCCGGAGGGGGGCGGGGGCGTGGGGGACGATGCGGTGCTGACGGTCGTCGCGGCGGCCGGGATCGGGGCGGGGACGCTGTTGTTGGCGGTGCTCGGGGCGTGGAGCGTGGTGGCTCGGCGGAGGGCCGGGGCCAGGTAGGGGCGGCCGTTCCGGAAGATGCTTTCCGGGCATTTGTTCCTGCTTCGATCGTGTCTTCCCTTATGACGATTCGTTGATCGGATGGGGTGGGGTGCCTGTGCTCTGCCCTGGCCATGGAGCCGCACCGTGAACGGAAGGGCAGAACATGATCAACGACTCCGCGCTGCTGGAATCGCAGAGCCTGCGCAACAGCGTGCTCGAACGGACGGACGTGCTCGACAGAGTCAAGGCGCTGTCGCTGCTGCCGGACGGGATGCATGTGACCACGGCGATGGTGGCGGCGTACTTCGGTGTCAGTGCCGAGGTCGTCCGGCAGCTCACCAAACGGCACCGCGAAGAGCTGGAAGTCAATGGCATGGTGGTGCTGCGGGGCGCTGACCTGCGAAATTTCGAGAGTGACAACATGTCACTCTCGCTGGGAAGTTATCCACAGGCCCGCCGGAGTCTCACCGTCTACTCCCGCCGAGCCGTCCTCAACATTGCCATGCTGCTCCGCGACAGCGACGTCGCACGCCAGGTACGCGTGTACCTCCTGGACATGGAGTACCTGGCCCGGACACAACCTGTGGACAACTCCGTCCACAAGGACAGCGACGACCTCGACGACCTCGACGCCCGCATCGACCAGCGCATCACCCGCATCCTCGGCAAGACGGTCGTCCCCATGTTCAACACCCTGATCGAAACCTCGGGCGAACACCGCAAGGAGCTGATCGCCCTGCGCTCAGGAGTCCAGCGCATCGAGCGACGGCTGCACCATCACCATGAGCGGCTGAAGAGGCTCGAAGGGCTACGGGACGACCGGCCTGCCGTAGGAGTCATGGCCGCCATGGACGCCATGAACGGCCACGCGTTCGAGCGCCACATCGCCAAACTGCTGGCCCGGGACGGCTGCACCAACGTCGTCGTACAAGGCGGTCACGGAGACAGGGGTGTCGATCTCATCGGGCTCACGGCCGACGGACGACGCATGGTGGTCCAGTGCAAGAGGCGCGCCCCCTACCTCACGATCGCCAGCTCCGACATCCAGAAATTCATCGGCTCGGCGAAGGTCCTGTACAGCGCAGAGGTGGCGCTCTTCGTGGCGACGTGCCCCTTCACACCTGAGGCCCTCGCCCTCGCCTCCGAGACCGGCATCACGGCCGTACACCGCGGGGTGCTGGAGGAGTGGAGCGCCGGGGAACCGTTGAAGGCTCTGGAGTAGGCACGGCGATGTGACGAGGCCCGAAGCCGCAAGAGAAAGTTGCGGCTTCGGGCCTCCGCCATGCTAACGACCGACTTCCTGAAAGGAACTCAGTCAGCGCGGTTGCTTCGGCGGCGTTCAGAGCTGCGCCAGCGCCCAGAAGCCCACGGCGTAACAGGCCAGCGCCAGGAGCAGCACTGGGATGACCACCTTGGCCGGAGGGCCGGGGCGTCGGCGGGCCCTGTTTGTGGCCCGGCGGGCACGGTGCCGTGAGTTTTCTCGGGCCGGAGGTGGAACCTGCGGGACCTGAGCGGTGTACGAAGCAGTAGAGGCGTCGGCGCGGAGGTGTGGCGGCGAGCTCGGAGGACTTGCCGGGTAGGGCGGTGTCTGCTGTCGGGGGGAGGCCAGGACGTGCGTGGGGTCATGCGGGGTGGAGGGCGCGGGCTGGTGCTGTTCGCTGCCCTGATGTGGCTGTGCCGGTGCCAGGGGCTCGTGTTGCTGCTCCTGAGGCTCCTGATGAGGCGAGGAGACCGTGGACTGCGGTGGCGGCAGATGGAAGCTTCCGGTGTCCGACATGCTGGGCGGCTGCCCGGCACCGGAGGAGCCCGAGCCGGAGGACGGCGTCGGCGGTGCCTCGGTGCCCTGACGGGGATCGCCCGGACCCGAGCCGCCCTCCACGGACGGCCGGAAGCCGGTGCTCGAACCCCAGGTGTCCCCGCCCCCCACCGGCCTGGAGAACCCCGTCTGCACCCCCGGCGCCGGCTTGAGTGGCCCCTCGGGGCCGAACCCCGGAGGCAGTGGCCCGAGTTGATCGAAGATCTCGATCAGCTCGTCGTCGGGGCCGGGATCCGGCAGGAGTTCCCTGGCTGCGGCCAGCGCTTTGCGTGCCCCCGTGGCGGTGCGGAAGCGGGCCTGGGGATCCGGCTGCACCAGGGTGGCCACGACCTGCCAGAGCGGTTCGGGGACGCCCTTGGGCGCGCTCGGTGTCCCGTGCGCCGCGAAGTACTGGACGAGTTCCTTGGCGTCCGGTTTGGCGCCCTCCAGGAGGTACAGCGCGACCAGGCCGACGGCGAACAGGTCTGCGGGAAAGTCCGGCTCCGCGCCCATCATCTGCTCGGGCGAGATGTAACCGGGCGTCCCCACCACGAGGTTGGTCTCGGTCAGCCGTGGCTCGCCCAGCCGCATCGCGATGCCGAAGTCGGACAGGCGCAGCCGTGGCCGGCCCGTGCCGGTGGCTTCCAGCAACAGGTTGGCGGGCTTGATGTCGCGGTGCACCACATCCTCCGCGTGCACCGCCGCCAGCCCCGCCAGGAGCTGGTCGAGCAGTGTGCAGACGAAGGGCGCTGGCAGCGGGCCGTAGTCCCCGACCAGATGGACCAGAGAGCCACCGGCGACCAGGTCCATGGTGAACAGGACCTTGTCGTCGTCGGCGGCCCAGCTGGCCGGCGCGAGCACATGGGGGTGGTCGATCCGCAGCGCCTGTTCGCGGACGAAGCGCAGCAGCGAGTGCGCGTCGCTCTGCTGGAGCACCTTGGCGGCGACATACCGGCGGCGGCGGTGGTCCCAGGCACGCCAGACGGCCCCGACACCTCCGCGTCCGATCGGGTCGACGAGTTCGTACCGGCCGGCGAAGACCTCACCCATGACAGTGCGTCGCTCCTCCCCCTTCGGTCTTCCCCCTTGCCTCCCCCGCTGCGGGCGATACGACTCCCGCCGCACCGCTCAGGATGAGTGACACCCCTCGCAGTACCGCTCGGGTGAGCGACACGCTCCCGCGGCCCAGTCCACGGTCCCGTGGCCCGGCCGTCTTCCGACCGGCGATGGCCAGACCCCCGTGTGCCTCCCGGATGAGCGACGCCCCCGTGATCGCCCCCATAGGGCGCGACCCCTCGTGCTCTCCTCGTGCCTTCTTCGTGGTCTCCCGACCCTCGGCCCGGCTGCCGAACCCCCTTCGGTGACCGGGCCGCGAGGTCAGTTCTGGTGGGACTGGTAGTGCGCGACCGCGTCCGAGGTGCGGCCCGCGCCGTAGACCCGGAGGAACTCTGCCAGTTCCGGATGGGTCGGGGCGAGGGTGTCCGCCGCGTCGATGATGTCCCCCGCGGCGGCGACCGAGCGCAGCAGCGACTGGATCTCGCGGACGACCCGCTTGACCGTCGGTGCTCCCGAACTGCTCGTCGTGGTCGTGGTGTTGCTGAGCACCGAGCCCCCCTGCGACTTCTTGATCTCGTCCATCCGCTCGGTCGCCTCGGCGGCGCTGACGCTGCCGTCCGCGACCTGCCCCGCCAGGTCCTGCAGCAGCTGCACCCGCTGGACCACGGCCGGATTGCCGATCTTCGCCCGCTGACCGCTCATCAGCTGCGACAGCATCGGTGCGGACAGCCCCAGCACCCCCGCGAGACGAGCCTGGTTGAGACCAAGATCGTCGATGAGCTTACGGAAGAGCGCCCCCAGCGGCTCCCCGTACCAGTTCCGCTGCAGTTCCCGCGCTCTTGCGGTCGCTTCCTGCTGTGCGGCGTCCATTGCGTCTCCCCATCGCTTCCCCAAATACCGCGGTTCGCTCTAGCGAACCACGCCGAGCATCTTACGGAGAGTGGTCGTTCATCGGGACCCCCAATCTTTTTGCGAGATACCGGGGGCGACCCGGTACTCTGGTCTGCGACGCCCGCCGGTATGAGTCACTTCCGGCCGGACGTTCCGCTTCCGGGGCCTTAGCTCAGTTGGTAGAGCGCTGTCTTTGCATGGCAGATGTCAGGGGTTCGACTCCCCTAGGCTCCACACCTCGGACCGGTCAGACGCCCTTCACGGGCGCTGGCCGGTTCTTGCATGTACCGGTTTTTCACGCGACGCATGTGTGCGTGCGGCAGATGTGGACGGAGTCGGTCTCCGGAGGTGACGTGAGTCACTCGGGATCCCCGGAGACGTTGCAGATATTTGCGCAAACGCGAGTGGCGGCAAGGTGTCGCGGGCTGTCCCGTGAGTGACTCACGAGATGCCGGAGGCATGGATTCCGCTGGTGGAGGCCTTGTGGGGACTGGTGAGAACCCGCACAGATAACCGGAGGGAAGCGCTCCGTCCATGCAATCCGTGCGGAACCTGCACACCTGAACCGTTGCAAACGTCATCGTGGCTGTACGTGCCACACACCTGCGCCACACACCCGCTGTTCCACGTGAAACATCGCTGTGGGGCAGGAGACCCTCAAGTCTCCTGCCCCACAGCGATGTTCGAAGCGCCGGACGTCACCGGTGTTCGTCGCGGTGCGCGGCCTCCTCCTCGGCCTCCTTGGCCTGCACCTCAGGGTCGAGGACGGACTGGCCGCTGCCGTCCACCGACGTCAGCCGGGTCGACTCCGGGACCTCCGTCGCGGCGGGCGGTTCCACCAGCCAGTCCGGGTTGGCCTGCTTGTCCCACCACTTCCAGGCGGCGAAGGCGCCGCCCGCCAGAATCCCGGCGATCGCCAGAGCCCTGGCCAGACGGCCGGCCCTGGCCCGCCGCTCGTGCTTGCGGGTCAGCCTCTCGATCTCCTTGGGCGAGACCTGGCCGCGCAGTGCGAGGAGCGCGGCCGCCCCGCGGGAAGCGGCCTCGTCCCGGACCGGACCGGCCGCGGCCACGGCCTGCTCGATCCTCGGACGTGAATAGTCGGCGGCCTGCCGGGCAGCCTTGCGGGTGCGGACGGCGGCCTCATGGGCGGCTTGGTCGACCTTCGGCGGCACATGCGTGAGCGCCTGTTCCATGCGCGGCGCGACATGTGCGCCGTACTGGACGCGGGCCTGTTCGGCCGCCTGCGACACCTTCGGCGCGAGCCGTACGCGTGCCTCGTGTGCGTAGTGCGCGGCCCTGTCCTTGGCCGTGTCGGCGTAGGGCGCCACCACTTCCGCGGCGTGCAGCACGCTGTCCTTCGCCGAACCGGTCGCGGCGCGCACGCTGTCGATGCGGGTCACGGGAATCCTCCTCCTCGGTGGCGTACGGTATTTCGACTTTCCACCCTTTTACGGATCATGCCTGGCAACGGGGACCGGGGCATGTGAGGGCGGGCATCCGGGTCATGGACGCTGACTCCAGACGATCTACGATCAAGCGCTGCTGAAGAACCGATCACATGCAATAGCGGATGAATACGGGGCAACGGGAGCTTGTCGTCGACAATGCCACGGATCGCCGCCGAGCGCTCCCGGCCCGGGCGTACTCGACCGGTTTTCTGCAAGCGACACTCCGCAACGGACGGCGGGAAGGGGACGGCGGGCGACGGAACCTGCCGACCGTGCAAGGATCGAGGGGTCACACAAAAGGCAAGGGAAGGCAGATCGTGGCCGAGCAGCTCTACGCCACCCTGAGGACCAACCACGGCGACATCGAAGTCCGGCTTCTGCCGAACCACGCCCCCCGGACGGTGAAGAACTTCGTCGAGCTTGCTCAGGGCGAGCGCACATGGACTCACCCCGGCACCGGTGACGTGTCCACCGCGAGGCTCTACGACGGCACGGTCTTCCACCGCATCATCAGCGGCTTCATGATCCAGGGCGGCGACCCGCTGGGCACCGGCATCGGCGGCCCCGGCTACGAGTTCGAGGACGAGTTCCACCCTGACCTGCGCTTCGACAAGCCCTACCTGCTCGCCATGGCCAACGCCGGCCCGGGTACCAACGGTTCGCAGTTCTTCATCACCGTCTCCCCGACGGCCTGGCTGAACCGCAAGCACACCATCTTCGGCGAGGTCACCGACGCGGGCAGCCGCAAGGTCGTGGACGACATCGCCGGTGTCCCGACCACCAAACCCAACCACCGTCCGGTGACAGACGTCGTCATCGAGACGGTCATCGTCGAGACCCGCGAGGGCTGAGCCCGACGGCGCGTGACCAGCGACGCCGACGCCCGCAGGGAACCAAACGCCTCGCTCGTCCGTATGGATGGGCGGGGCGGATTCATTGCATTCGACGACTTAGGGGACTTCATGGACCAGGTGCCAGGCAGCCCACGGGGCCCGGAGGACCGGGGGCCGGAGCCCGCCCAGGGCCTGCCCGGCTGCTACCGCCACCCGGACCGTGAGACCGGCATCCGCTGCACCCGCTGCGAGCGCCCGATCTGCCCCGAATGCATGGTCAGCGCCTCCGTCGGCTTCCAGTGCCCCGACTGCGTCCGTGGCGGCTCCGGCACCGGTCACCGCCCCGACGCCACGATGCCCCGCACCCTCGCAGGCGGCACGGTCGCGGCGGACCCGCGGCTCGTCACCAAGGTCCTCGTCGGCATCTGCCTGGCCGTGTACTTCGTCCAGCTCTCCGTCGGCGACCGCTTCACCGACAGCTTCGACCTCATCGGGCGCGCGTACGTGCCTGTCCTGGGCGACATCGAGGGCGTCGCCGAGGGGCAGTGGTACCGGCTGGTGACGGCGATGTTCCTGCACGGCAGCTACATCCACATCATCTTCAACATGCTCAGCCTGTGGTGGATCGGCGGACCCCTCGAAGCAGCCCTCGGCCGTGCCCGCTACCTCGCGCTCTACTTCGCCTCCGGCCTGGCCGGCAGCGCACTGACCTATCTGCTCGCGGACGCCAACCAGCCCTCGCTCGGCGCCTCCGGCGCGATCTTCGGCCTCTTCGGCGCCACGGCCGTCCTCATGCGTCACCGCAACTACGACATGCGCCCGGTCATCGCCCTGCTGGTGATCAACCTGATCTTCACCTTCGGCTGGCCCAACATCTCCTGGCAGGCCCACATCGGCGGCCTCGTCGGCGGTGTCGTCATCGGCTACGCCATGCTGCATGCCCCGCGCGAGCGGCGGGTCCTGGTGCAGTACGGCACCTGCGCACTGGTCCTCGCCCTGGTCGTCGTACTGACGCTGGTGAGGACTGCTCAGCTCACCTGAGCTGGTGGGTTGTCCACTGAGCAGATCAGTTGTCCACAGCGGGTGGCGAATCTTGTGCATAGTGTGCGCGAACAACTGTGCCCCCTGTCCTCCACCCGTGTTTTCGCAGGTCAGACAGGGGGCGAACAAGCTTCCGGGCGAACGGTGTGGCAGTCGTATCGGCGTCAACCCTGTGTGAGTTATCCACAGATCGTCGTTCTATTGTCCCCAGGCAGCCTGTGGATATTTTGGCGATCTGTGGATAACTCAGCGAATAGCTTGGGGCAGAGCTACTTCCACTGCGTGGAGACACCGAAGCCGGCGGCGATGAAGCCGAAGCCGACCACGATGTTCCAGTTGTCCAGCTGGTCGATGGGCAGCGAACCGTCGGTCACATAGAAGACGACGATCCAGGCCAGCCCGATGACGAACAAGGCCAGCATGACGGGTGCGACCCAGGCGCGGCTGTTCAGCTTGATGCTCGTCGCCTGCTTCGCGGGCGGCGGCGTGTAATCGGCCTTCTTGCGGATACGTGACTTCGGCACGAGGGTCTCTCCTGTCGATGCGCTGCGTGGCCGCGCAGGTAACTGGGTCGGGCTCGGGGCAGCGTACAAGGGGACACTTAGTGCTCCCCCGGGCGTCAGTTAGCGTAGTGCTTCCGCGGCGCCGAAGGAGATAAGGGTACGTTGAGCAATTCTGCCGACTCCCCCCAGGCCGAATCCAGTCCTGCCCGCAGTCGGGGTTTCCGGCCTGTGCGGCTGCTCACGGTGGCCGTCTTCGCGCTCGCCGGCCTGATCTTCTTCACGAGCTTCAACACGGCCAAGGGCACCAACATCCGCACGGACGCCTCGTTGCTGAAGCTTTCCGACCTCATCCAGGAGCGCAGCCACAAGAACGGTCAGCTGGACGAGACCAATGGTGCGCTGCGGGATGACGTGGAGGCGCTGGCCGAGCGGGACGACGGCAGCACCAAGGCCGAGGACGACAAGCTCGCGGCGTTGGAGAAGAAGGCGGGCACCCAGCAGCTGAAGGGCGAGGCGATTTCCGTCACGCTCAACGACGCTCCGCCGGACGCCACCGCCAAGCTTCCCGGCTATCCCGAGCCGCAGCCCGACTATCTCGTCATTCACCAGCAGGACCTCCAGGCCGTGGTGAACGCGCTGTGGCAGGGCGGCGCCCAGGGCATCAAGGTCATGGACCAGCGGTTGATCTCCACGAGTGCCGTGCGCTGCGTGGGCAACACCCTGATCCTCCAGGGCCGGGTCTACTCGCCGCCGTACAAGATCACCGCGGTCGGGGATCCGGAGAAGTTGCGGGAGTCGCTTGCGGCGAGTCCGGCGATCCAGAACTACATGGTGTACGTCAACGTCTACGGGCTCGGCTGGAAAGTCGAGGACGAAGAGGCGGTGACTCTGCCCGGCTACTCGGGCACAGTGGATCTGCAGTACGCCAAGCCTGTGGAGTAGGTCTCTTCTGGAGCCGCCGGTGCGTGTCGTCGTCAGGACCGTCAGCGAGCTGTGCATCACCGTGGGCGCCTTGATCTGTCTGTTCGTGGTCTACGTGCTCTTCTGGACCGGCGTGAAGGCCGACAACGTCATGGGCGACCAGATCGACCAGCTGCAGGACCAGTGGGCCAAGGGGAGCGTGGAACAGCCCAAGGCGACGGGGGGTGCCGAGGCGGCTCCGGCCGAGCCGGCGCCGTACAAGAGCGGTAAACCCTTCGCGATCATGTACATCCCGCGTCTTGGTTTCACGTGGAACAAGCCGGTGTTGGAGGGTACGGCCGTCGGCACGCTGAAGAAGGGCCTTGGGCACTACGCGCGGACCTCGCAGCTCGGCGAGGAGGGCAACTTCTCCGTGGCCGGGCACCGGCGGACGTACGGCGATCCCTTCAAGGACTTTCCCAAGCTGCGGCGCGGGGACGCGGTGGTGCTGACGGACGGGACGACCTGGTTCACGTATCGGATCGACAAAGGGCCCTACAAAACCGTGCCCACGGACGTTGAGGTGATCGATCCTGTGCCACGTAAGTCGGGGTATACGCGGTCGGGCCGCTATCTCACCCTGACCACGTGCGATCCGGAGTGGGGGCACAGCCACCGGCTGATCGTGTGGGCGCATCTGGACTCCACACAGCCTGTGGAGGAAGGGAAACCGGAAGCGCTGCGCCGTTAGTCTGGTGGCTGTACGGCGTGAGTCTGGTGCCGTGGTGCGACGGAAGGGACGGCATGTACGGCTGGATCTGGCGGCATCTGCCGGGGAACGCATGGGTGCGGGTGTTGATTTCGCTCGTGCTGGTGCTGGCTGTGGTTTATGTCCTGTTCCAGTACGTCTTTCCGTGGGCCGAACCGCTGCTGCCCTTCAACGATGTGACGGTGGACAACCAGTGAGTGCGCGGATTCTCGTCGTCGACAACTACGACAGCTTCGTCTTCAACCTCGTGCAGTACCTGTACCAGCTCGGCGCCGAGTGCGAGGTGCTGCGCAACGACGAGGTGTCGACGGCGCATGCCCAGGACGGTTTCGACGGCGTTCTGCTGTCGCCGGGTCCGGGGACGCCGGAGGAGGCGGGCGTCTGCATCGAGATGGTGCGGCACTGCGCGGCGACCGGGGTGCCGGTCTTCGGTGTGTGCCTGGGGATGCAGTCGATGCAGGTGGCGTACGGCGGGGTCGTGGACCGTGCGCCGGAATTGCTGCATGGCAAGACGTCGTTGGTGGAGCACGAGGGCAAGGGTGTGTTCGCGGGTCTGCCGACGCCCTTCACCGCGACCCGCTATCACTCGCTCGCCGCGGAGCCGGGGACGGTGCCGGCCGAGCTGGAGGTCACGGCTCGGACGCACGACGGGATCATCATGGGGCTGCGCCACCGTGAACTGCCTGTCGAGGGCGTGCAGTTCCACCCCGAGTCGGTGCTGACGGAGCACGGGCATCTGATGCTGGCCAACTGGCTGGTGGAGTGCGGCGACCGGGGTGCGGTGGCGAGAAGCGCGGGGCTGGCCCCGGTGGTGGGCAGGGCCTCGGCGTGACCGCACTGCGCCCCGAGCGCGAGTCCGGGACCTCGTACGGGGAGCAGTCGTACGAGGATGCCGGTGCGCTTGGGGAGTGGTACGAGAGTGGGTACGACAGTGCGTCGTACGACTCGGGGGGCGCGGCGAACGCGGGTGTCGGGGAGCCCTGGGTGCCGCCGGCCGACGACGAGACGTTGGCGATACGGATGCCGGAGCCGCCGCCGTCCCGAATAGGGGCAGAGGGCGGGTCTGTAGCGGCCTCTGACGCCTCATCCGCCACAGGAGCCACGGGAACCCCCACGGGGGGCCGTGCGGCCCGCAGAAAGGCCGCCAAGCGGCGTGGTGGGCGCCATGGGGGCGTACCGAGGCCCGCTGCCGAGGAAACGGCGGAGGATTCGCCGTCGGTTCCGCTCTCGCGGGTCGAGGCCCGGCGGCAGGCGCGGGCGCGCAAGGCGAGCCCTGCGGTGCTGGCGAGCCGGGCGATCGGTGAGGTGTTCATCACCACCGGTGTGCTGATGCTGCTGTTCGTCACCTACCAGCTGTGGTGGACGAACGTGCGGGCGCACGCGCAGGCCGGCAAGGAGGCGAGCAACCTTCAGGAGGAGTGGGAGAGCGGGAAGCGGGCGCCGGGCGAGTTCGAGCCGGGGCAGGGGTTCGCGCTGCTGCACATTCCGAAGCTGGACGTGGTCGTGCCGATAGCGGAGGGCGTCAACAGTAAGAAGGTGCTGGACCGGGGCATGGTCGGGCACTACTCAGAGGGCCCGCTGAAGACGGCGATGCCGAGTGCGAAGGCCGGGAACTTCGGGCTGGCGGGGCACCGGAACACGCACGGCGAGCCGTTCCGGTACATCAACAGGCTCAGTGCGGGCGACGCGATCATCGTGGAGACGCAGGACGAGTACTACGTGTACAAGATGACGTCGTCCCTGCCGGTGACGCCGCCGAGCAACACCAGTGTGCTGGACGCGATTCCGAAGCAGGGCGGGTTCACCGCGGCGGGCCGCTACATCACGCTGACGACGTGCACACCGGAGTTCACCAGCAAGTACCGGTTGATCGTCTGGGGCAAGATGGTCGAGGAACGGCCGCGCAGCAAGGGCAAGCCGGATGCGCTCGTCCAGTAAGGGCAGATGACCAGTGGCAGCGACCACCGACCAGCAAGAGCACACCGGTACCGACAATGCCCCGCCCGCGCCGCGTCGGCGCCGTATGGGCTGTGTCGCCATGGCGGTCAGTGTCTTCGGTGAACTCCTCATCACGGCGGGCCTGGTGCTCGGGCTGTTCGTCGTCTACTCGCTGTGGTGGACGAACGTCATCGCCGACCGCGAGGCCGGCAAACAGGCCGACAAGGTCCGCGACAACTGGGCCCAGGACAGCGGGCCGGGTGCGCTGAACACGAGGAACGGCATCGGGTTCCTGCATGTTCCCGCGATGAGCGGCGGCGAGGTGCTGGTGGAGAAGGGCACGACGTCGAAGATCCTCAACGACGGTGTGGCGGGGTACTACACGGACCCGGTCAAGGCGACGCTCCCGATGTCCGGCAAGGACGGCAACTTCTCGCTGGCCGCCCATCGCGACGGTCACGGCGCCAAGTTCCACAACATCGACAAGATCGAGAAGGGCGACGCGATCGTCTTCGAGACGAAGGACAAGTGGTACGTCTACAAGGCGTACGCGATCCTTCCCGAGACGTCGAAGTACAACGTGAAGGTGCTGGAGGCCGTCCCGAAGGAGTCGGGCAAGAAGAAGGCCGGCAAGTACATCACCCTGACGACCTGCACGCCCGTCTACACGTCCCGGTACCGGTATGTGGTGTGGGGGGAGCTGGTGCGGGTGGAGAAGGTGGACAGCGAGCGGACTGTGCCGAAGGAACTTCGGTAGCGGGAAGTTCGCCGTACGACTGAGCCCCGATCCCTGTACGACTGAGCCCCGGCTCCCTGTGTGAGGGAGCCGGGGCTCAGTCGTTGCCGGAGGCGGCTTCAGGCCTCCGTGCGGGCGGGCCGTCAGCCGCTCGTGCCGCCGAAGAACTGGGTTCCGCCGTTGTTGCCGCCGTTGTTCTGGGCGACGGCGATGAGGTTGACCGGCGTGCCTTGGTCGACCGTGGTGCCCGGCTGCGGGTCCTGGGCGACGACGACGGCGTTGTCGTCCGCGGCGCCGCTGATCTGGCCCACGGACAGGCCGTTGTCCCCAAGGGTCTTCTTGGCGTCCTTGAGCGTCATCTGGGTCACCTGCGGGACCTGGACCTGCTCCTTCTCGGCGGCCTTGCCGAGGTGGATCGTCACCGTCGAGTTCTTGTCGACCGAGGCGCCGATCTGCGGGTCGGTGCTGATGACCTTGTCGACGAGGTTGGGGTCCTGGGTCTCCGTGTCGGTGACGCAGTTGCCGGTGAGGTTGTTCTGCGTCATCAGGGCCTTGGCCTCGTCACAGGTCTTGCCGGTGACGTCCGGGACCGTGGACTTCTTGATCTCGACGGCGACCGTGAGGGTGATCGTCGTGCCCTTTTCGACTTCCTTGCCGAAGACGGGGTCCTGGTCGAGGACGGAGCCCGCTTCCTCGGTGGACTCCTTCTCCTTCTTCTCGACCTTCAGTTTGTAGTCGTCGCCCTCGAGTTTCGTCTTGGCGTCTTCGAACTGGTCGCCGATGACGCTGGGCACGGTGACCTTGGGGGCGCCCGTGGAGACCACCAGGTTGACGGTGGACTCCTTCGCGACCTTCTCGCCCGCCTTGACGTCCTGCTCGCAGATGTTGCCCTTGGGCTGGTTCTCGCAGGTCTTCTCGGTGAACGCCAGTTTCAGACTGGCGTTCCTCGCCATGTTCTCGGCGCTGTCTTTTGTCTCGCCGATGAACGTGGGCACAGCGACCTGGTCGTCGGCGCTGTTGTTCCCGCTGAACGCCCACTTGCCGATCAGGATCGCCCCGATCAGCACCAGCACCGCCGCGACGATCAGCAGGATCGTCGAGGTGTTGTTCTTCTTCTGCTGGCGGCGGCGGTCCGGGCGGTCGTCGTAGCCGCCGTAGCCCGGGTCGTCCGGGTTCATGGGCGGGAGCATCGACGTGGCGCCGGCGTCGGTGGAGCGCAGGGCGGTCGTCGGCTGGTCGTCGGGGTAGGCGCCGTAGCCGACCGAGCCCATCGCCGCTGTGGCCGCCACCGGCTGGCCGTCCAGGCACGCCTCGATGTCGATGCGCATCTCGTCGGCGGACTGGTAGCGGTAGTTGGGGTCCTTGACGAGGGCCTTCAGCACGATCGCGTCCATCTCGGGCGTGATCTCGGGGTCGAAGACCGACGGGGGCTGCGGCTCCTCGCGGACGTGCTGGTAGGCGACGGCCACCGGGGAGTCGCCCACGAAGGGCGGGCGGACGGTGAGGAGTTCGTAGAGCAGGCAGCCGGTCGAGTACAGGTCGGACCTGTTGTCTACCTGCTCGCCCTTCGCCTGCTCCGGCGACAGGTACTGCGCCGTGCCGATGACCGCCGAGGTCTGGGTCATCGTCATGCCGGAGTCGCCCATGGCGCGGGCGATGCCGAAGTCCATGACCTTGACCTGGCCGTTGCGCGTCAGCATGACGTTGGCCGGCTTGATGTCGCGGTGGACGATGCCGTTGCGGTGCGAGTACTCCAGGGCCTGGAGGATGCCGATCGTCATCTCCAGCGTGCGCTCGGGGAGGAGCTTGCGGCCGGAGTGGAGGAGTTCGCGGAGCGTGGAGCCGTCGACGTACTCCATGACGATGTACGGGATCGAGACCCCGTCGATGTAGTCCTCGCCCGTGTCGTAGACCGCGACGATCGCGGGATGGTTGAGCGAGGCGGCCGACTGGGCCTCCCGGCGGAACCGGGCCTGGAAGGAAGGGTCGCGCGCGAGGTCCGCGCGCAGCGTCTTCACCGCCACGGTGCGGCCGAGGCGGGTGTCATGCGCGAGGTAGACCTCCGCCATGCCACCACGACCGAGCACCTGGCCCAGTTCGTACCGGCCGCCGAGGCGACGCGGCTCTTCCATGCTTCCTACCAGCCCTCTCCGTCGGTCCCGACCGGCACGGGTGTGCGGTCGGAGGCTGCCGTCCGGGCCTACCGTACCCGGCTGGCTTTGTGTGACCTGTCCAAGTGCGTCACCCGATACAGGACCGGTATCGCAACGTGCACCGTTGTGAAGGGGACGTGATGGGGGTCACTTCTTGGAGTTGATGACCGCCTCCATCACGCTCTTCGCGATGGGTGCCGCGAGGCCACTGCCGGAGATGTTCTCGCGGACCGCGCTCTCGTCCTCGACGACCACGGCCACGGCGACGGGCTTGCTGCCGTCGCCGAGCTTGGCGTACGAGATGAACCACGCGTACGGGTTCTTGCTGTTGTTCTCGCCGTGCTGGGCGGTGCCGGTCTTGCCGCCGACGGTGACGCCGCCGTCGATCTGGGCGGTCGTGCCGGTGCCCTTCTCGACGACCGTCTCCATCAGCGACTGCACGATCTGCGCGGTCTTCGCCGACATCGGCCGGCTGTACTCCGTCGGGTCGTTCTTCTCGATGACGTCGAGGTTCGAGGCCTGCAGCTCGTCGACCATGTACGGCTTCATCAGGACGCCGTCGTTGGCGACCGCGGAGGCGACCATGGCCATCTGCAGCGGGGTCGCGGCGGTGTTGAACTGGCCGATGGAGGACAGGGCGACCTCGGAGTCGGCCATGTCCTCGGAGAAGACGGAGGCGCTGGAGCGGACCGGGGTGAACTGCTCCTCGGTGAAGCCGAACTTCTTGGCCTCTTCCAGCATCTTGTCGTTGCCGAGGTCGTAGCCGATCTTGCCGAAGACGGTGTTGCAGGACCACTGCAGGGCGACCCGGAGGGTGGCGTTCTTGCAGGGGATGTTGCCCTCGTTCTTCAGCGGGGTGACCGTGCCGGGCAGGGTCCAGGGCAGCGGCGAGTCGGTCTTTTCGTCGGCGCTGTCGTACAGGCCGTCCTCCAGGGCGGCGGCCGCGGTGAGGACCTTGAAGGTCGAGCCGGGCGGGTAGACCTCGCGCAGTGCCCGGTTGAGCATCGGGTCGTCGGGGTTGTTCTTCTTGTCGAGGGCCTTCCAGGCCTTCTCGTCCGCCTCGCTGCCGCCGGCGATCGTCCCGGGGTCGTACGACGGGTAGGAGGCCAGCGCGAGGATCTTGCCGGTGGACGGCTCCAGGGCGACGACCGCGCCCTTGCCGCGCTTGGCGAGGCCTTCGTAGGCGGCCTTCTGGGCTGCGGAGTTGAGGGTGGTGACGACGTTGCCGCCCTCCTTCGCCTTGCCCGTGATCATGTCCAGGGTGTTGCGGAAGAAGAGCCGGTCGTCGTTGCCGGTGAGGATGCCGTCCTCGAGGTTCTCCAGCTGGTTGGCGCCGTAGGCCTGGGAGACGAAGCCGGTGACGGGCGCCCACATGGCGCCGTCCTTGTAGGTGCGCTTGTACTTGAAGTCGCCCGAGGTGGTGCTGTGGCCGGTGATGGCCTTGCCGTCGACGATTATGTCGCCGCGCGGGGTGGCGTACCGCTCGATGGCGACGCGGCGGTTGTCGGTGTCCGTGCGCAGTTCGTCCGCCTTGACGTACTGGAGCCAGTTGTCGCGGATGAGCAGGGTGAGGACGAGGAGGCCGCAGAAGATCGCGATCCGGCGCAGGGGTTTGTTCATGACGGGCGGACCACCTGGGTCATCTCGGCGTCGGGGCTGGGTGCGGGGGCGGGCGCCGGACGGCGGGCGGTGTCGCTGATTCTCAGCAGGATGCCGATGAGTGCCCAGTTGGCGATGATCGCGGATCCGCCGGAGGCGAGGAACGGCATCGTCATACCGGTCAGCGGGATCAGGCCCATGACGCCGCCGGCGACCACGAAGACCTGGAGGGCGAAGGCGCCGGAGAGGCCGATGGCGAGGAGCTTGCCGAAGGGGTCGCGGGCGGCGAGGGCGGTGCGCACTCCGCGCTCGACGATCAGGGCGTAGAGCACGAGGATCGCCATGATGCCGGCCAGGCCCAGCTCTTCGCCGAAGGTGGCGAGGATGAAGTCGGAGTTGGCGGCGAACCGGATGAGGTCGGAGTGGCCCTGGCCGAGGCCGGTGCCGAGGGTGCCGCCGGAGCCGAACGCCCACAGTGCCTGCATGGCCTGCTCGGAGTGGCCGGCGACGCCCTGCCGGGAGAGCGTGTATTCCTTCATCGGGTCGAGCCAGGCCTGGACGCGCTGTTGGACGTGCGGTTCGAAGCTGGCGACGCCGACGGCGCCGGCGGCGGACATCAGCAGACCGAAGACGATCCAGCTGGTCCGCTCGGTGGCGACGTACAGCATGATGACGAACATCCCGAAGAACAGCAGCGATGTGCCGAGGTCGGTCTCGAAGACCAGGATCAGGATCGAGATGAACCAGACGACCAGGATCGGTCCGAGGTCGCGGCCGCGGGGCAGGTACAGGCCCATGAAGCGGCGGCTGGCCAGGGCGAGCGCGTCCCGCTTCACCATCAGGTAGCCGGCGAAGAAGATCGCCAGGACGATCTTCGCGAACTCACCGGGCTGGATGGAGAATCCGGCGACCGAGATCCAGATCTTGGCGCCGTAGATGGAGGTGCCGAGGCCCGGGACCAGCGGCAGCAGGAGCAGCACCAGTGCGCCGACCATCGAGATGTAGGTGTAGCGCTGCAGGACGCGGTGGTCCTTGAGGAAGATCAGCACGACGATGAACAGGGCGATGCCCATGGCCGTGTAGAGCAGCTGCCGGGAGGCCGCGTTGCCGGCCTGGTTGATCGACTGCAGCAGTTCGGACTGGTCGAGCCGCCAGATGACGACCAGGCCGAGTCCGTTGAGGAGGGTGGCGAGGGGCAGCAGCAGCGGGTCGGCGTACGGCGCGAACTTGCGTACGACGAGATGGCCGACGCCGGCCAGGAGGCCGAGGCCCAGGCCGTAGCTCAGCAGGCCGGAGGGCACCTCGTCGTTGATGGCGAGGCCCACGTTGGCGTAGGCGAAGACCGGGATGATCACGGCGAACACGAGCAGCGCGAGCTCGGTGTTGCGTCGGCTCGGGGTGCCGATCGAGCCGATCGTGGACGTGTGCTGCGTCGACGTGTTGGTTGTACTGCTCATCGTGTGACAGGGCCTCTCACGGCTTGCCTACTGCGTACCGCACTGCCCGACGACCTGCTTCTCTTCGTCCGAGAGGGTGGGGCCAGGGGTGGGAGTGGGCGCGGTCGGGGAGGCGGACGCGTTCGGGGACGGTGAGGTCGAGGTGGACGGGGTGGGTGAGGCCTTGGACGTGAGGGAGGTCCGGGTGGTTCCCGTGGTGCCTCCGGCCTCGCCCTCGCCGGTCTTGGAGTTCTTCTCGCTCTCGGTGGCCTGGGCTTCGGCCTTCTTCTTGCACGCGGAGGCCTGTACCGAGAGTTCGTCGATTTTCTTCTGGGCGGTCTTGAGGTCGCCCTCGGCGATGGTGCCCTCGACGAGCTTCTGCTGGTACGGCGGCAGGTACTTGAGTTCGATCTCGGGGTGGTCCTTCTCCACCTCCGACAGCGAGACCCAGGCCAGGTCCTGGCTGATGCCCCGGTACAGCGCGACGTGCTCGTCGTTGGCGGCCACGTAGTACTGGGTCTGGGTCCAGCGCCAGCCGCCGTACAGGCCGCCGCCGATGATGCCGAGGGTGAGCGCGATGTAGAAGGATCTCTTCAGCCATTTGCGGCCCTTGCGGGGCTTGACGAAGTCCTCGTCGCTGTAGTCGCCGAAGCCGCTGGTGGGGATGAAGCCGGTGACGTCGTTGCCGGAGCCGGGCGGGCCGAACTCGCCGCCCCCGCCCTGTCCGGGCACCTGCCGGCCGAGTCCGGAGGCGCGGCCCGCGGGGGTCTGCATGATGCCGTTGTCGTGGAGCTGGAGCTGGTTCTCGGCGACCGCGCCGACCACGACCGGGGTGTCGGAGAGCTGTCCGGCGAGGGTGTCCCCGGTGTCGAGGTCCAGGACGTCGGCGACGATGACCGTGATGTTGTCGGGGCCGCCGCCGCGCAGCGCGAGCTGGATCAGCTCCTGCACGGTCTCCTGGGGGCCCTGGTAGCTGGCGAGGGTCTCCTCGAGCGTCTGGTGGGAGACCACCCCGGACAGGCCGTCGGAGCAGATCAGGTAGCGGTCGCCGGCGCGGACTTCGCGGATGGAGAGGTCGGGCTCGACGTGCTCGCCGCTGCCCAGCGCGCGCATCAGCAGGGAGCGCTGCGGGTGGGTGGTGGCCTCTTCCTCGGTGATCCGGCCCTCGTCGACGAGGCGCTGCACCCAGGTGTGGTCCTGGGTGATCTGGGTCAGTACGCCGTCACGGAGCAGGTACGCGCGCGAGTCGCCGACGTGGACGAGGCCCAGGCGCTGGCCGGTCCACAGCAGGGCGGTGAGCGTGGTGCCCATGCCCTCCAGCTGGGGGTCCTCCTCGACGAGGGCGCGCAGCTGGTCGTTGGCGCGCTGGACGGCGGTGCCGAGGGAGGTCAGGACGTCGGAGCCGGGCACGTCGTCGTCGAGGGCGACGATGGTGGAGATGGCCTCGGAGGAGGCGACCTCACCGGCGGCGGCGCCGCCCATGCCGTCGGCGATGGCGAGCAGTCGGGGACCGGCGTATCCGGAGTCCTCGTTGCCCTCGCGGATCATGCCTTTGTGCGATCCGGCGGCGAAGCGCAGTGACAGACTCATGCGCACCTCGCCCGTCGGCTCCGGGTACATCCGCACGGTGCCCACCCTCCGGTCGGGAGCGCGCCGGGGCCCGGGGTGGGGGCCGCCGCTGCGTGCTCGCTCCGCTCGCGCTCATTCATGACGTAGCACTACTTCCGCAGCTCGATAACTGTCTTGCCGATGCGGATCGGCGCGCCCAGCGGAATCGGTGTGGGGGTCGTCAGCCGGCTCCGGTCCAGGTATGTGCCGTTGGTGGACCCGAGGTCCTCGACGATCCACTGGCCGTCCCGGTCCGGGTAGATCCGGGCGTGTCTGCTGGAGGCGTAGTCGTCGTCCAGCACGATGGTGCTGTCGTGCGCCCGGCCGAGCGTGATGGTCTGGCCCTGGAGCGCGACGGTGGTGCCGGTGAGTGTGCCTTCGCTCACGACCAGCTTGCTGGGGGCGTTACGACCGCGGCGGCCGCCCGAGGGCTGCTGGCGCTGCTGCGGGGGCGCCTGCTGCCGCCCGGCTTGCTGCGGCCGGGCGGACTCACGCCGGGAGCCGCGCTGGGTGACGCGCGTACCGAACAGGTCGCTGCGGATGACCTGCACGGCCACGATCACGAACAGCCACAGTACGGCCAGGAAACCCAGCCGCATGACCGTGAGGGTCAGCTCTGACATTGCCCCCGCTTCACCCTTCGGCTTGCCGGTAAATGATGGTGGTGCTGCCCACGACGATCCGCGAGCCGTCGCGGAGCGTAGCGCGGGTGGTGTGCTGCCCGTCCACCACGATGCCGTTGGTGGACCCGAGATCCTGGATCGTCGAGGGCGTTCCGGTCCGGATCTCACAGTGCCGGCGGGAGACGCCGGGGTCGTCGATCCGCACGTCGGCCTCGGTGCTGCGGCCCAGCACCAGCGTCGCGCGGGAGATCTGATGGCGGGTGCCGTTGATCTCGATCCAGTGGCGGGTGCGTCCGCCGGGCGCCGGTGCTCCGGCCGGGCCGCCGGAGCGCGGGGCCTGGGCGGGCTGCGGGTATCCGTAACCGCCGGGGCGGCCGCCGGGCGGCGGCGCGGCCGGCATGGGAGGGGCGCCGGGAGCGCCCGCCGGGGCCGCGGGCTGCGGGTAGCCGTAGCCGCCGGCGGCCGTCGGCCGGGCGGCCGGGGCGGCGCCGGGGGCCTGCTGGTTGGTGGAGGAGGCGAGCGTGCGGCTGCGCACCCGGTACAGGCCGGTGTCGAGGTCGTCGGCCTTCTCCAGGTGGACCTTGATGGGGCCCATGAAGGTGTAGCGCTGCTGCTTGGCGTAGTCGCGGACCATGCCGGCGAGCTCGTCGCCGAGCTGGCCGGAGTAGGGGCTCAGGCGCTCGAAGTCCGGTGTGCTCAACTCCACGATGAAGTCGTTGGGTACGACGGTACGGTCGCGGTTCCAGATGGTCGCGTTGTTGTCGCACTCGCGCTGCAGTGCGCCCGCGATCTCCACCGGCTGTACCTCGGACTTGAACACCTTCGCGAAGGTGCCGTTGACCAGACCTTCGAGACGCTGCTCGAACTTCTTCAGGACTCCCATGGGGCACCTCCTCCGTAGCCGCTGCCGTCCTGCACCCCGCAGAGCGGGTACTGCCTTACCTGGTACTGCTTACTGATCGTATCCACGCGCCGGTAAATCGGCTGGTTCCCCCTGTCGGCCCCGTCGACGGATGTCGACGCCTCCGAAGTTCCCTGTGGAGCTCCTCTTCGAACTCCCCCGGCCAACTCCTCCTGTCAAGGATCGTAGAGGCGGCCGCAGACAAGTGTCCCGCACCTGACTGCGGACCCCGACCTGCTCCTGGGGAGACGGTCGGTACCGGTACGAGGTTGATACGTGAACAGACACGTGGTGATACGTAGCCGGAGGGCTCGTGGGTTGGTGCGGGATGTCTACGGCCCAGGTGAGCGGCTGCCCGCCGATAAGGGATGTGAACCCACCCCGGCCAGCGTGCTAATGTTCTGGATGTCGGAAGGCGCCAGCCCCAAGGGGAAACGGGCCCGAGGACACACCCAATGCGCGGGTGGCGGAATAGGCAGACGCGCTGGATTCAGGTTCCAGTGCCCGCAAGGGCGTGGGGGTTCAACTCCCCCCTCGCGCACAGCTGGAAGCCCCGCAGGTCTTGGACCTGCGGGGCTTTTGCGTTGTCCAGGGGCAGGCCGGGCGATGTCCCGGGTGAGGACAATCACACGGCGTGCTCCCGGATGCCGGTGCTCATGCGGCGAGGCGCTCGGCGAGGACCTTTGCCTTGGTCTCCGCGTCCTGGTGGGCACGCGCGCGGGAGGCCTCGTACAGGGGGATCAGCTCGGTCATGTCCGGGTTCTGCGGGGCCATGGTCAACTCCGGGACGATGAAGTCGAGGTCCATGGCGAGGGCGTCGGCGAAGACGGCCTGCAGGTAGTTCTGCACGAACTCGTAGCCCTCGCGCGGGGTGCCCGGCGCGTAGGAGCCGCCGCGGCTGGCGACGACGGTGACCGGGGTGCCCTTGATCTTCGAGTCCTCGGTCATGGCCGTGCGGCCCATGAGGATCACGTTGTCCAGCCAGGCCTTGAGGGTCGAGGGGATCGCGAAGTTGTACATGGGGGCGCCGATCAGCACGGCGTCCGCCCTCTCCAGTTCCTCGATCAGCTGCACGCGCGCGTGGAAGGCCGCGGCCTGCTCGGGGGTGTGCGTGGCGGGATCGGAGAAGCCGGCGGTGTGGGCGTCGGCGGTGATGTGCGGCACGGGGTTCTGGGAGAGGTCGCGGTAGATGACCTCTCCGTCGGGGTGCTGCTCCTGCCAGGCATTGCGGAAGGCGTCCGTGACGGAGCGGGAGGCGGAGACGCCGTGGGGGAACACGGAGGAGTCGATGTGCAGCAGGGTGGCCATGGGGATCTCCTGAGGAGCGGTGCGTGGCTTAAATTTCGTACCCGACTATTGATAACACAGGGACTTACTTTTTTTCACCCCCCTACGGGAGAGCAGTACCCTGAAGGCATGACGGTCGAGGAAAGGCACGGCACCGAGGCGTGCAAGCAGGTCGACAACGGGATCACCCGTGTCTTCCAGCTGCTGGGCAAGCGCTGGACCGGCCCGATCGTGGCCGTCCTGACGCCGGGGCCCGCCTACTTCGTCGACCTGCGCCGGGCCGTCCCCGGCATCAGCGAGCGGATGCTCTCCGACCGCCTCACCGAGCTGGCCGCCGCGGGGCTCGTGGTCCGCGAGGTCGACGAGGGGCCGCCGCTGCGGGTGTCGTACCGGCTGACCGAGGCGGGGGCGGCGCTGGAGCCGGCGTTCGCGGAGCTGCGGGAGTGGGCGGTGCGGCATCTGCCGGAGGGGACGCAGGGCGGATGCTGAGGCGCGTGACCGGGGGACGGATTTTCCACAGCAGTGGAGTTGTCCACAGGGTCTGACGTGTTTCGGCCACCGGCGGTACGGTCTGGACGAGTTGATGTTCGGGTGCGTGCGTGTTCGGGGGAGGCGGTCCAAGTGACCGAGGTCGGTGCGGGGACGTCTGCGGGACTTGCCGCGGAAGGTGCCGTCGCGGGTGTGGGCGAGAGTGCCGGCGAGGCGGTGCTCAGGCTGCCGAGGACGCGGGGGTTCGCCCGGTGGCCCGCGCAGGGGTCGCCCAAGGAGGAGGGCAGGACGCTGCGGCGGAAGGTGCCGCGCAGTGCGCACTCCGAGCTCGACCTCGACGGCGCGCGGCCCGACGCGGTGAGCGCGGTCGAGGAGTCCAGCCAGGGCCGTATCCCCGAGCTCACCCCGATACGGGTGGGACGGATGGCGGCCACGCCCTTCGCCTTCCTGCGGGGCTCGGCGGGCCTCATGGCGTACGACCTCGCCCGTACCCCCATGACCCGGATCCGCGCCCAGATCTGCGGCGACGCCCACGCGGCCAATTTCGGTCTGTACGGGGACGCGCGCGGTGGCCTGGTCATCGATCTCAACGACTTCGACGAGACGGTCAGCGGTCCCTGGGAGTGGGACCTCAAGCGGCTCGCCGCCTCGCTGGTGCTCGCCGGCCGGGAGGCGGGTGCGGACGAGGACACCTGCCGCGGCGCGGCCCACGGCGCGGTCGGTGCCTACCGCCGCACCATGCGGCTGCTCGCCAAGCTCCCGGTCCTGGACGCCTGGAACGCCATCGCGGACGAGGAGCTCGTCTCGCACACCGACGCCCATGACCTGGTCGGCACGCTGGAGCGGGTCTCCGAGAAGGCGCGGGCCAACACCAGCGGCCGCTTCGCGGCGAAGTCGACCGAGCCGACCGAGGACGGCGGGCGCCGCTTCGTCGACGCCCCGCCGGTGCTGCGGCGGGTGCCGGACGCGGAGGCCGCGGCGGTGGCCGGGGCGCTGGAGCAGTACCTGGAGTCGCTCGCCGAGGACCGGCTTCCGCTGCTGTCCCGGCACGCGGTGCACGACGTGGCGTTCCGGGTCGTCGGCACGGGCAGCGTGGGCACGCGCTCGTACGTCGTGCTGTTGCTGGACCACCGCGGCGAACCACTGGTCCTCCAGGTCAAGGAGGCCCGCCCCTCGGCGCTCCTGCCGCACCTGGTGACCGCGGGCTTCGACGCGCCCGCCGTGGAGCACGAGGGGCGGCGGGTGGTCCTCGGCCAGAAGCGGATGCAGGTGGTCAGCGACATCCTGCTGGGCTGGACGTCGGTCGAGGGCCGCCCCTTCCAGGTCCGCCAGTTCCGCAACCGCAAGGGCAGCGTCGACCCCGCCGCGCTCTCCGCCGACCAGATAGACGACTACGGCCGCATGACCGGAGCCCTGCTGGCCCGCGCCCACTCCCACAGCGCCGACCCGCGTCTGGTCGCCGGGTACTGCGGCAAGAACGAGGAGCTGGACGAGGCGATGGCCGCGTTCGCCGTGGCGTACGCCGACCGCACCGAGGCGGATCACGCGGAGCTGGTGGCGGCGGTGCGGTCGGGGAGGGTCGCGGCGGAGCTGGGGGTGTGAGGTAGGCCGAACTGGATGGGCGGGACGGGGACCGAACCGGGATCATCGATCCCCGGCCCTGTCTCGCGAAGCCGCCCGGGCTGGCGGAGCGGCTCCCGCCGGGGGCGCGGGCCTTCGCCACCGATCCGGGGCACTACGCGTTCGCCGGCAAGCGGTGCGTGAAGGATCTCAGGCCGCGGCAGGTGCGGCGCATCGGGGACGAGGAGATCGAGATCCGCTTCGGGCACAGCTGCTGGAAGCACGACGAGGATCTGGTCGTCCGGTACGGGGGTGTCTCGCGGTTCCAGGTGGACGTCCTGGACGGGTGCGACGTGGCCGCGCTCGGGGACGTGATTGTCGACGAGGTGCTGCCGGTCGAGGGCGGGTGCACACATGAGGTCGCGTGCCGGCCGGGGACGCTGGTCGTGGCCTGCCGGGACCTCGTGGCGGTGTGGGAGCCCGTGGTCTGCCCGGATGCCGGCGGTGAGGCTCCCGGGGCCGGGAGATCCCCGGGGCCGGGAGGCGGCCCAGGGCTGAGGGGCTGCCCCGGCCGTGGCCTACGCTGGTCGGGTGACGAGCCCGGAAGCTGAGCAGGGGGGTGTCGCCGGCGAGACGCGGGCGGTGCCTAAGGACGGTGCGCCCCGGCCCGAGGAGCGGCTGGAGCGGGCCGTGCGGGCCGCCGAGCAGGCGCTGATCGAGTACGAGATCGCGGTGGAGACCTTCCGGGTCGAGGTCGAGAACTTCTCCCGGCTGCACCACCAGAAACTCGGCCCGATGTACACCCGCCTCGACGAGCTGGACGCGCGGATCGCCGAGGTCAGGGCCGAGCGCTCCGGTGACCCCGAGGACCGGCGCAAGGCGGACGAGGCCCGGGCCCGGGTGATGCCGATGCCGGCCGTGGAGGAGCTGTTCCACGGCTGGATGGACGGGGACGGACTGTTCCCGGAGGCCGTGGCGATGCTCACGGACCAGCCGGTGCGGCCCCCGCAGCGGGTGCGGCCCGGCGACGAGGCCCGCAAGCTCTACCGCGAGCTGGTCCGCAAGGCCCACCCCGACCTGGCCCAGGACGACACCGAGCGGGCGCGGCGCGAGGAGTTCATGACCCGCGTCAACGCCGCCTACGCCCGTGGCGACGAGCCGCTGCTGAGGGACCTGGCCGAGGAGTGGGCGGCAGGACCGAAGCCGCCGGAGCAGGGGCCGACGGAGAGCGAGGAGCTCTACGCCCGCCTCGAATGGCTCTCCCGGCGCAAGGAACTGCTCACCGTGGTCGCGCGCGAGCTGGAGGAGGGCGCGATCGGGTCGATGCTGCGCCTGGCCCCGGACGATCCCGACAAGCTGCTGGAGGAGATCGCCGAGCAGCTGCTGGCGCAGGTCGCCGAGCGGGAGCGGGAGCTGGCGGAGCTGCTCGGGCAGTAGGCGTGCGCGTGCCGGTGCCGGTGCCGTGCGCGGGGCGGTGCGGGGTGGGCTCGTGGACGCGCCGGACGGCGGTAGGGGCGGACGGCCGACCGGCGCCGGGCGGCGGTGGGCGGGGGCGTCAGGTGGCGGTCCGGTGGGTGTGGATCCCGTGGCCGTCGGGTCCGAGGGCCGCTCAGGTAGCCTCGGGCCATGAGTTTCGGAGCTGCTTTGCCCTCGGTCGATGTCGCTGGTGTGCCGGCGGACGGGCTCGTGCTGGATGTCCGCGAGGCCGACGAGTGGACCGCGGGGCATGTCGAGGGCGCGTTGCACGTCCCCATGAGTGACTTCGTGGCGCGGTTCGGTGAGGTGACCGAGGCGGTGGCGGACGGTCGGCGGGCGTATGTGATGTGCCGCGTCGGGGGCCGCTCCGCGCAGGTCACCCAGTATCTGGTCCAGCAGGGCATCGACGCCGTGAACATCGACGGCGGCATGCTGGCCTGGGACGGCGCCGGGCGCCCGATGGTCACGGACAACGGGTCGCCGGCCTTCGTCCTGTAACCACCGCCCGCCGGAGCGGCCGTCAGCTCAGCGGATGTGCCGCCAGCAGGTCGCCCAGGGTCTCCTCATGGGCCGCCGCCGGGCCGAGCGACAGTTCCAGGTGCTTGGCCCAGGCGTGGTACCGGTGCAGCGGGTAGTCGACGTCGGCGCCGAACCCGCCGTGCAGATGCTGCGCCGTCTGCACGACCCGCCGTACGCCCTCGGAGGCCCAGATCTTCGCGACGGCCACCTCACCGGAGACGGGCAGCGCCCCTTGCGTCCCGGAACCGGTCCGCCAGGCCGCCTGCCACAGCGTGGCCTCCATCGCCTTCAGGTCGATGTAGCGGTCGGCGGCCTGCACGGCGACCGCCTGGAAGGTCGCCACCGGGAAGCCGAACTGCTCCCGCTTGCTGGTGTATTCGCTTGTCATCCGCAGGACCTGGCGGCCGAGACCGAGCGCCTGCGCACACGTCCCCACGGTCAGCAGATGCCGCAGCCACTCCCACGCCCCGTCCGCGTCGACGACGTCCCGGGACGCGATCCGGGCCGACTCCAGGCGCAGTTCGCCCAGCCGCTCGCCCGTGGTGGAGAACTGCTCGGCAAGCGAGACCCCCGCGCCGTCCGGTGCGACCAGCGCGAGCACCGTCCGCCCGGCCGCCGTGTGCGCGGGGACGATGACGAGGTCGGCGTCGTACGCCCACGGCACCGCGGTCTGCACCCCCTCCAGCACCCAGGCCGCGCCCTCCTGCCGTGCGGTGACGGAGAGTTCGGCCGGGTCGTGGCCGGTGCGGCCGCTCGCCGCGACGGTCAGTACGGCCTCGCCGCGGCCCGCCCGGGCGAGCAGCTCGGACCTCAACTCCTCGGTGCCGTAGGCCTGTACGGCCGCGGCGGCCGCGCTGCTCTCCAGCAGCGGCACCCGCGCCAGCACCCGCGCCGACTCGGCCAGCACCAGACACAGGGCCACGGCGTCCAGACCGGCCCCGCCGTACTCCTCCGTCAGCAGCAGGCTCAGCAGATCCGCCTCGGCGAGCCTGCTCCACAGCGCACGGTCGAACTCGTCGGCGACGGCCCCCACAGCGAGCGCCGGGCTCGGCACCCCGTCCGGCGCGACCCCGGCGAACACGCCCCGTGCCGCCTCGGCCGCCGCCTGCTGCTCCTCGGTGAAGGTGAAGTCCACGGTCCCTGTCCTTCCGACGGGCCAGCCGATCTGACGGACCGTCAAGATAGAACAGGTTCTAGAAGAAGGGAACGGGCCTGGTACTCCTACCTGTCGAAGTCCAGCTCCACCTGCTCCGTCGCCGGATGCGACTGGCACGCCAGCACATACCCCGCCTCCGTCTCCTCCGGCTCCAGCGCGAAGTTGCGGTCCATGCGGACCTCGCCGGAGACCAGGAAGGCCCGGCAGGTGCCGCACACGCCGCCCTTGCAGGCGTAGGGCGCGTCGGGCCGGTTGCGCAGAACCGTGTCGAGGAGGGACTCGCCGTCCTGGACGGGCCAGGTGCCGCCGCGGCCGTCGAGTCGGGCGGTGACCGTGCTGTGCGCGGGGGCCGGGGACCTCGGTGCGGAGGCCGCCGACTCGTCGACGTGGAAGATCTCCTCGTGGATGCGGGTGCGCGGCACGCCGAGCTCGCGCAAGGTGCGTTCGGCGCCCTGCACCAGCCCGAACGGCCCGCACAGGAACCAGCCCGCCACATCCGCCACCGGCAGCAGCGCGGGCAGCAGCCCCGTCAGCCGCTCCCGGTCGAGCCGCCCGGACGACAGTCCCGCCTGCTGCTCCTCCCGGGAGAGCACGGTGACCAGCTGAAGCCTCTCGGGGTAGCGGTCCTTCAGATCGGCCACCTCGTCCAGGAACATCGTCGAGGCGGCCGTGCGGTCGCTGCGTATCAGACAGAACCGCGCCTTCGGCTCACGCGCCAGCAGCGTCGAGACGATCGACAGCACCGGGGTGATACCGCTGCCGCCGACGATCGCCGCGTACAGACCGGGCGCGGGGTCGAGGGTGAAGCGCCCGGCGGGGGTCATCACCTCCAGCTCGTCACCGACGGAGATCTCCTTCAGGGCGTACGTCGAGAACGCGCCGCCCTCGACCAGACGTACGCCGACGCGCAGTTGGCGGGGTGCCCGGTCGGCCGGGGCCGGGGAGCAGATCGAGTACGTGCGGCGGATCTCCTCGCCGTCGGCCGTGCGGCGCAGGGCGAGATGCTGGCCCGGTGCGAACCGGTAGGCCTCGGCGAGTTCCGGCGGGACGGTGAAGGTGAGGGCGACGGAGTCGTCGGTGAGCCGGTCGACCGCCGCCACCGGGAGCGCGTGGAAGCGGGCCATCACAACTCCTTGAAGTGGTCGAACGGTTCACGGCAGTCGAGACAGCGCCGCAGCGCCTTGCAGGCCGTGGAGGAGAAACGGCTGAGCAGCTCGGTGTCGGCGGATCCGCAGTGCGGGCAGCGGACGGATTCCACGGGCTCCCCGGTCCGGGTCGGGCCAAGAGTCACCGGGACAGGCCCCTCCGACCCCTCCGTCCGCTGGACGCGGGGCGGGGCGATGCCGAACTCCCGCAGCTTGCGGCGCCCTTCGGCCGAGATGTCGTCCGTCGACCAGGCGGGCGAGAGCACCGTGCGCACGGTGACCTCGCGGACCCCGTGCGCCTGCAGCACCCGCTCGATGTCCGTGGACATCGCCTCGATCGCAGGACAGCCGGTGTACGTCGGGGTCAGCTCGACCTCGGCCGAGGCGTGCTCCGCGTCCTCGCCCCGGACGCGCACCGCGCGCACGACCCCCAGCTCCCGCAGGGTGAGCACGGGCAGCTCCGGGTCGGGCACCGAGCCCGCCAGTTCGAGGAGTTCCGCCTCCAGCGGTGTCACGGTCACCATGACGCCCCCGGGTGGCTGCGGTGCAGATGCTGCATCTCGGCGAGCATCCGCCCGAAGGACTCGGTGTGCAGGCCCTGCCGGCCCGCGCCGGCCGTCCACGCGCCCGTGCGGGGGCCCTCGGGGACGGTCAGGGTGGCGCGGTCCAGCACGGCCGTGACCGACGCCAGCCAAGCGGCCTGCATCGCGGCCCAGTCGGCGGCCACGCCCTCCACCGGCTGGAACATCTCCCCGGTGAACCGCCACAGCGCCTCGCACGCCCGCTGCATCCGCTCGTGGCTCTCGGCCGTGCCGTCGCCGAGGCGCAGCGTCCACTGCTCGGCGTGGTCGCGGTGGTAGGCGACCTCCTTGACGGCCTTCGCGGCGATCGGGGCGAAGGGGCCCTCGCCCGCGGCCAGTTCGGCGTACAGCAGATGCTGGTAGGTGGAGAAGTACAGCTGGCGGGCGATGGTGTGGGCGAAGTCGCCGTTGGGTTGTTCCACCAGCTGGAGGTTGCGGAAGGCGCGCTCCTCGCGCAGATAGGCGAGTTCGTCCTCGTCGCCGGCCATCGACAGCAGGACGCGGGCCTGTCCGAGGAGGTCCAGCGCGATGTTGGCGAGGGCGACCTCCTCCTCCAGCACGGGGGCGTGGCCGGCCCATTCGCCGAGGCGGTGGGAGAGCACCAGGGCGTCGTCGCCGAGGGCGAGGGCGGCGGCGTTCGCGGTCAGGTCGACGGTCACAGGTGCTTCACCCCTTCCGGGATCTCGTAGAACGTCGGGTGGCGGTAGGGCTTGTCGGCGGACGGCTCGAAGAACGGGTCCTTCTCGTCCGGCGAGGACGCGGTGATCGCGGCGGAGGGGACGACCCAGATGGAGACGCCCTCGCCGCGTCGGGTGTACAGGTCGCGGGCGTTGCGCAGGGCGAGCTCCGCGTCGGGCGCGTGCAGGCTGCCGGCGTGGGTGTGCGAGAGGCCGCGGCGGGAGCGTACGAAGACCTCCCACAGAGGCCAGTCGGTGTTCGTCATGCGCGCGTGGCTCCCGTCTCGGTGTGCGTGCCGCTGTGCTTGGAGGCGTAGGCCGCGGCGGCCTCGCGGACCCAGGCGCCCTCTTCGTGGGCGCGCCTGCGCTGGGTGATCCGCTGTTCGTTGCAGGGGCCGTTGCCCTTGAGGACGTTTTTGAACTCGGTCCAGTCGATGGCCCCGAAGTCGTGGTGTCCCCGCTCCTCGTTCCACTTCAGGTCCGGGTCGGGGAGGGTGAGGCCGAGGGACTCGGCCTGGGGGACGCAGATGTCGACGAAGCGCTGGCGCAGCTCGTCGTTGGAGTGCCGCTTGATCTTCCAGGCCATCGACTGCGCGGAGTGCGCCGACTCGTCGTCGGGCGGGCCGAACATCATCAGGGACGGCCACCACCAGCGGTCCACCGCGTCCTGGGCCATCGCGTGCTGCTCGGGGGTGCCCTTGCTCAGGGCCAGCAGGAGCTCGTACCCCTGGCGCTGGTGGAAGGACTCCTCCTTGCAGATGCGGACCATGGCGCGCGCGTACGGGCCGTAGGAGCAGCGGCACAGGGGGACCTGGTTGGTGATCGCGGCGCCGTCCACGAGCCAGCCGATGGCGCCGACGTCCGCCCAGGTCAGGGTCGGGTAGTTGAAGATCGAGGAGTACTTCTGGCGGCCGGAGTGCAGCTTGTCGAGGAGTTCGTCGCGGCCGGTGCCGAGGGTCTCGGCGGCGCTGTACAGGTACAGGCCGTGTCCGGCCTCGTCCTGGACCTTGGCCATCAGGATGGCCTTGCGGCGCAGGCTCGGCGCGCGCGTGATCCAGTTCGCCTCCGGCTGCATGCCGATGATCTCGGAGTGGGCGTGCTGGGCTATCTGGCGCACCAGCGTCGCGCGATAGGCGTCCGGCATCCAGTCCCGCGGCTCGATGCGCTCGTCGGCGGCCACGGCGGCGTCGAAGGCGCGCTCGTACGCGTCCTGACCTGCGGTGTCCGTCCTGTCGTACGCCTGCGCTGCTGTTGCCATCTGGCCCCCTCGACCCTGTGCGCTGCCCCGGGGCAGGCTCCCGACCGATCGTTCGGTTCGTCGATCCCATGGTGTGCCGGGCGCCGTAAGGTGTCAACCGCTGTGGATAACCTGCCGGTGTCCCCTGTGGACAGAGGGTTCGGCGGGCGAGGGGTGTGCCGGGCGGGCGGGCCTGAGTACGGTTCCGGTTGCGAGCGCGGCGGAGCGGTGCCTGCGGGCCGTACGGAGCTCTGCGGCCGGGCGGCCGGAAAGACGGACCGGAATCGGGAATCGGGGCGGAATGGACGCGTACGACACAGGCTCGGACGCCCGGCAGCGGCCGGACGGCGAGCCCGGGGCGCCGGAGGGGGGCGCCGGAGCGCGGGCCGTCCTGCCCGCGGCCGGCGAGCCCCTCGCCGTGCCTCACCCGCCACCGCCGTACGACCTGCCCCCGCCGCCCGAACCCCGTACCGGTGTGGCCGCCCTCTCGCTCCGCTACCAGATCGGTGCCGCGCTGGCGCTCGCGGTCGTCGCGGTCACCGTCTGCGTCCATCTCGGGATGACCTTTCTGCACGTCGCGCCGGCGAACGCGGTCACCAAGCAGCACGGCCAGGCGATCGACGACTGGATCTACCCCGAGTTCGAGCAGAACTGGAAGCTGTTCGCGCCGAACCCGCTGCAGCAGAACATCGCGGTCCAGGTGCGCGCCCAGGTGCTCACCGAGGACGGGACCGTGCGGACCACCGGCTGGTACGACCTGTCCGCCGAGGACGGCCGGGCCATCGACGGCAATCTGCTGCCCAGCCACACACAGCAGAACGAGCTGCGCCGCGCGTGGGACTTCTTCGTCGCCACGCACGGCACCGACAACCGGCCCGTGGGGCTGCGCGGCGCCCTGTCCGAGACCTATCTGCGCCGCATCGTGATGCTGCGCCTGGACCGCGACGACGCGGCCGGGCCCGGGGGCAGCGTCGAGCGGGTGCAGGTCCGGTCGCGTACGACCAGTGTGCGGCCGCCGAAGTGGAGCAAGGAGCAGGTCTCGCTGAAGCCCCTGTACCGCGAGCTGCCCTGGTGGTCGGTCACGTCGGCCGACCTCCCGGGAGGTGGCCGGTGAACCGCTTCGCCGTGGCGTTCTCCACCGCCGTCGCCCGGGTCACCGGGTCGGCGCTCGGCCCGTACCAGAGCGCCGTCGTCCGGATCGGCTTCAGTGCGACCTGGCTGCTGTTCCTGCTGCGCGAGCTGCCCCACCGCCAGGAGCTGTACGGCCCCGACGGCCCGTGGAGCCGGGACCTCGCCGAGCAGCTGATCGCCGGCAACGGCGCCTTCACGGCGCTGCTCTGGTCGGACGGCCAGGTCTGGTTCGAGAGCGTCTACGCCCTGGCCGTCCTGTCGAGCGTCCTGCTGCTGCTGGGCTGGCGCACCCGCACCATGTCCGTGCTCTTCATGGTCGGCGTGCTGTCGCTGCAGAACCGGTCCATCTTCATGGGCGACGGCGGCGACAACGTCCTGCACCTGATGTGCGTCTACCTCGTCTTCACGCGCTGCGGCCGGGTCTGGTCGCTGGACGCGCGCAGGGCGCGGCGCGAGAGCGAGGCACGCGCGCGTGGGGAGCGGGTCGTGGACCGGGTCGGCCCGGCCCTGTGGATCGTGCTCGGGCTGACGCTGATCGCGGTGACCGGGCTCGGACGGCTGGAGGGCGATCCGTTCATACCCGTGCTGCTGTGGACGGTGTGGCTGGGGCTCGGCCTGTGGTGGACGATCGGACAGCTGGCGCAGACGGACCAGCCGCGGATCCTCCTCGGCGTGATCGCCGACATCGTGCACAACGGCGCACTGTTCGTGATCATGGCCGAGGCCTGTCTGATCTACGCGACGGCCGGCTGGTACAAGATCCAGGGCTCGCGCTGGCAGGACGGCACCGCCGTCTACTACCCGCTCCACCTGGACTACTTCTCGCCCTGGCCCGCCCTCGCGGACGCACTGACTGCCAGCGCCGTCATGGTGCTGCTCGTGACCTACGGGACCGTCGCCGTGCAGGTCGCCTTCCCGTTCACCCTGTTCAACCGGCGGGTCAAGAACGTGCTGCTGGCCGCCATGATCACCGAGCACGCCGTCATCGCGGTCGTCCTCGGGCTGCCGTTCTTCTCGCTGGCGATGATCGCCGCCGACGCGGTCTTCCTGCCGACGTCGTTCCTGCGCCGGCTCGGCGGCTGGGCGGCACGCACGCGTGAACGGCTGACGGCGCGACTGGCGGCGCGACGGCGCGGCCGTACGCCGGTACCCGAACCACGCGCCCCGGAGAGCGCCGAGGAGGCGCACGTAGGCTTCACGGCATGACCGACCCCGCCGACCCCGCCGGACTCTGGCACCGCCTCGCCGACTCCTCCGTGCTGCTCGACGGCTTCCACGCCCTCAAGCACGCGGTGCGCTTCGGGGCCGAGATCCCGGTCGCGGTCACCACCGACCGCGCGGCCGCCCTCGCCCTCGCGGACGAGCTGGCCCCCGACGTCCGCGGGACGCTGGACGCCCTGCTGACCGAGGTCCCGGAGCCGGTGTACGCCTCGCTGGTGCCGCGCCCGCATCCCACCGCGGTCGCCGCCCTGGCCGTACGGCCGTCCCGCGCGGCGAATCTGGAGCGGCTCGCGCACCGCCCGCGCACCGCGCCCGTCGTGGTCCTCGACAACCCGCGCAACCTCGGCAACGCGGGCGCGGTCATCCGGCTCGCGGCGGGCTTCGGGGCGACCGGTGTGGTGACCACGGGGACGCTCGACCCGTGGCATCCGACGGTGGTGCGCGGCGGGGCCGGGCTGCACTTCGCGACCGCCGTGGAACGGACGGCCGTCGAGGAGCTGCCGTGGGGGCCGGTGTTCGCCCTGGACGCGGAGGGCGACGACATCCGGGGGCTCAAGCTCCCGGACGACGCCGTCCTCGCGTTCGGCTCGGAGCGCAGCGGTCTGTCGGCCGAGCTGCGCGCGCGTGCCGACCATCTGGTGTCCCTGCCGATGCGTCCGCAGGTGTCCAGCTACAACCTGGCGACCAGCGTGGGCATGACGCTGTACCACTGGAGCGCCGCCGGCTTCTGAGCGGATCCGGCGGAGCCGGCCGGCAACCCCTGGCCGTACCTCCAGCGGAGCGCTCAGGCCTCCCTGCGCACCTCGACCACCCGGAAGCGGTTCGCCACGAACGCCCCGTCGCACAGCGCGGCGTTCGCCGCCGGGTTGCCCCCCGACCCGTGGAAGTCGGAGAACGCCGCCGTCTGGTTGACGTACACCCCGCCCGTGAGGTTCAGCGACAGCTGAGCCGCCTCCTCCAGGCAGACCTCCTGCACGGACCGCTCGACCTCGTCGTCGGTGGTGTACGCGCCGACCGTCATCGCGCCCTTCGCGCGGATCGTGCGCCGCAGCAGCTCCACGGCGTCGGCCGAGGAGTCGACGGCGACCGCGAAGGAGACGGGGCCGAAGCACTCGCTCATGTAGGCGGCCTCGTCGTCCGCCCCTTCCCAGTACTTCCGTGCGCCGTCCAGCTTGACGACGACCGGTGTGCGCACGACCGCGTCCGGGAACTCCGGGTTGGCGATCTCGCGGGAGGCGAGGGCGACCTCGCCGAGGCCCGCCGCGGTCTCCAGGCGGGCCTTGACGTCCGGGTTGACGATCGCGCCGAGCAGGGCGTTCGCCCGGGCGTCGTCGCCGAGCAGGCCGTCCACCGCGCGGGCGAGGTCGGCGACGACCTCGTCGTAGGTGCGGGGGCCCTCCTCGGTGCGGATGCCGTCGCGGGGGATGAGGAGGTTCTGCGGGGTGGTGCACATCTGGCCGCTGTAGAGGGACAGCGAGAAGGCCAGGTTGGAGAGCATGCCCTTGTAGTTCGACGTCGAGTCGACCAGCACGGTGTTGACGCCGGCCTTCTCCGTGTAGACCTGTGCCTGGCGGGCGTTGGCCTCCAGCCAGTCGCCGAACGCCGTGGAACCGGTGTAGTCGATGATCCGGATCTCCGGGCGGGTCGCGAGGGTCTTGGCGATGCCCTCGCCGGGCCGCTCGGCGGCCAGCGCGACCAGGTTCGGGTCGAAGCCGGACTCGCTCAGCACCTCGCGCGCGACCTGGACGGTGAGCGCGAGCGGCAGCACCGCGCGCGGGTGGGGCTTGACCAGGACCGCGTTGCCGGTGGCCAGGGACGCGAACAGACCCGGGTAGCCGTTCCACGTCGGGAAGGTGTTGCAGCCGATGACCAGGCCGATACCGCGCGGGACCGGCGTGAACCGCTTGGTCAGCGCCAGCGGGTCGCGCTTGCCCTGCGGCTTGGACCACTCCGCGGTGTCGGGGGTGCGGACCTGCTCCACGTACGCGTACGCCACCGCCTCCAGGCCGCGGTCCTGCGCGTGCGGGCCGCCCGCCTGGAAGGCCATCATGAAGGCCTGGCCTGAGGTGTGCATGACCGCGTGCGCGAACTCGTGCGTCCGGTCGCTGATCCGCTTCAGGATCTCCAGACAGACCACCGCGCGGATCTCCGCGCCCGCCTCGCGCCACGCGCGCTGCCCCGCGCGCATGGCGGGCAGCAGCACGTCGATGTCCGCGTGCGGGTACGTGACCCCCAGCTCGATGCCGTACGGGGACACCTCGCCGCCCACCCAGTCGTCCGTGCCGGGCTGGCCGAGGTCGAGGCGGGTGCCCAGGAGGGCGTCGAAGGCGGCCTTGCCCGCCGCTGCGTCCAGGCTGCCGCTCTCACCGTAGGCCTTGGGGTGTTCGGGGTGCGGCGACCAGTACGCGCGTGTGCGGATCGCTTCGAGCGCCTGGTCGAGGGTGGGCCGGTGCTTGGCGATCAGCTCGTGGGCGGTCAGTTCGGCGGCCATGCGGGACCAACTCCTCGTCTGAAGAACTCTTCGTCGAGCTCATGACCTGGGCAGAAACAGGGGCAGGAAATCGAGAGGTGTGGCGCGAAGCGCCTCGAGCAGGGTGGTGGCGGGTGACGGGTGGGCGGGTCAGAGTTAGAGTAACCGAACGATCGGTCGGGACAAGGGGGTCCGCCGCATCTGTGGAAAACCCCGTGCGGGAGGATCGCGCACATGACAGCACTCGACCTCAGCAGCCCCGTGGCCGTCGTCGGCACCGGCACCATGGGCCAGGGCATCGCCCAGGTCGCGCTGGTCGCCGGCCATCCCGTACGCCTGTACGACGTCGCTCCGGGGCGTGCCCGGGAAGCGGCCGACGCGATCGGCGCCCGGCTCGACCGGCTCGTCGAGAAGGACCGTCTCACCGCCGCCGACCGGGACGCGGCCCGCGCGCGTCTCACGCCCGCCGACAGCCTCGCCGACCTCGCGGACTGCGCCCTGGTCGTCGAGGCGGCCCTGGAGCGGCTGGACGTCAAGCAGGAGCTCTTCCGGGCGCTGGAGGACGTCGTCGGCGAGGACTGTCTGCTGGCCACCAACACCTCTTCCCTGTCGGTGACGGCCATCGGCGGCGCCTTGCGCAACCCGGGCCGTTTCGTGGGCCTGCACTTCTTCAACCCGGCGCCGCTGCTGCCGCTCGTCGAGGTCGTCTCCGGGTTCGCCACCGACGTCACCTCGGCCACGCGCGCGTACGAGACGGCACGCGCCTGGGGCAAGACCCCGGTCGCCTGCGCGGACACCCCCGGCTTCATCGTCAACCGCATCGCCCGGCCCTTCTACGCCGAAGCCTTCGCGGTCTACGAGGCCCAGGGCGCCGACCCGGCCACCATCGACGCGGTGCTGCGCGAGTCGGGCGGCTTCAAGATGGGCGCCTTCGAACTCACCGACCTGATCGGCCAGGACGTCAACGAGTCGGTCACGCACTCCGTCTGGCAGTCCTTCTTCCAGGACGTGCGCTTCACGCCCTCGCTCGCCCAGCGCCGTCTGGTCGAGTCCGGCCGGCTCGGCCGCAAGAGCGGGCAGGGCTGGTACGAGTACGGCCCCGACGCCGAGCCCGCCGAGCCGCACACCGCGGAACCGTGCCGGCCGCCCGCGTACGTCGCCGCCGAGGGCGACCTGGGCCCCGCCTCCGAACTGCTCGCCCTGATCCGCGAGGCGGGCATCCAGGTGCGCGAGGACGAGGAGGACCACGGCACACGGCTGGTGCTGCCGAGCGGCGGCCAGCTGGCGCTCGCCGACGGGCAGACCTCCGTCGAGTTCCGGGACGTCGTCTACTTCGACCTCGCGCTCGACTACCGCCGCGCCACCCGCATCGCGCTGTCCGCCTCCCAGGACACCGCCCCGCAGACCCTCAGCGAGGCCATCGGTCTCTTCCAGGCGCTCGGCAAGGACGTCAGTGTCATCGGTGACGTGCCCGGCATGATCGTCGCCCGCACGGTCGCGCGCGTGGTCGACCTCGCGCACGACGCGGTCGCCAAGGGTGTGGCCACGGAGGAGGACATCGACACCGCGATGCGCCTGGGCGTCAACTACCCGCTGGGCCCCTTCGAATGGAGCCGCAGGCTCGGCCGCAACTGGGCCTACGCCCTCCTCGACGATCTGCATCTGCGCGACCCGAGCGGTCGCTACGCCCCGTCCCTCGCGCTGTACCGCCACGCGTACGCCACCGACAAGCGGGAGGGCAGCACCTCATGACCACCGCCAAGCGCGACACGTACACCCCGGAGACGCTGCTGTCCGTCGCCGTCCAGGTCTTCAACGAGCGCGGCTACGACGGCACCTCCATGGAGCACCTCTCCAAGGCGGCCGGCATCTCCAAGTCCTCGATCTACCACCATGTGGCGGGCAAGGAGGAGCTGCTGCGCAGGGCGGTCAGCCGCGCGCTGGACGGCCTCTTCGGGATCCTCGACGAGGAGCACGCGCGCGTGGGGCACGCGGTCGAGCGTCTGGAGTACGTCGTGCGGCGGATGGTCGAGGTGCTGATCACCGAACTGCCGTACGTGACCCTGCTGCTGCGCGTCCGTGGCAACACCGGCACCGAGCGCTGGGCGCTGGAGCGGCGCCGCGACTTCGACCACCGGGTCGCCGAACTGCTGAAGGCGGCGGCCGCGGAGGGCGATGTGCGCGGGGACGTGGAGGTGCGGCTCGCGACCCGGCTGGTCTTCGGGATGATCAACTCGATCGTGGAGTGGTACCGGCCGGACGGGCGGGGCATGAGCGAGCGCGAAGTGGCGGACGCGGTCGTGCAGCTGGTGTTCTCGGGGCTGCGCAAGGAGCACTGAGCCGGGAAGGGGCCCGCAGCGCGGAAAGGGTTCACCCCTGCTCGGCCCCGTTCCGCCCTGCTCGGCCCTGCTCGGGCAGGTTCAGGCCTGCGGTTCCAGGTCCTCCTCCTCGAAGACCAGCAGCGTGCGCGTGCTGAGCACTTCCGGGATCGCCTGGAGCCGGGTCAGGACCAGCTCGCGCAGGGCCCTGTTGTCGGGCGTGTGGACCAGCAGCAGGACGTCGAAGTCGCCGCCGACCAGGGCGATGTGGGAGGCGCCGGGCAGCTGGATGAGCTGTTCGCGGACCGTGCGCCAGGTGTTCTGGACGATCTTCAGGGTGATGTACGCCGAGGTGCCCTGACCGGCGCGTTCGTGGTCGACGCGGGCGCCGAAACCGCGGATCACGCCGTCCTCGACGAGACGGTTGATACGCGCGTAGGCGTTGGCGCGCGAGACGTGGACGCGTTCGGCGACCGACCTTATCGACGCCCGGCCGTCCGCCTGGAGCATCTTCAGGATGTCCTCGTCGATGGCGTCGAGGGGACGCGGGGGCGGCAGCGGGCGGCCGCCGTCCGGGCTTTCGGCCATTTGTTCAGGTGCCATGTCCCCCCGCCTCCCTACCATGGACGTACTGCGTTCATTTCAGGCTGTGCAGAACCGTTTGTCCACAGCCTGAGGGTGCCTGTAGCCAAAATGTGCCGACGACCGAACAATCGGTAGGTGAGGCGCATCACAACCGTGACGCGTCTGAAGCCGCTCCCACGAGGAGGTGCCGTCATGACGGTCATGGAGCAGCGGGGCGCGTACCGGCCATCGCCGCCGCCCGCCTGGCAGCCCCGCACGGACCCCGCGCCGCTGCTGCCCGACGCCGAGCCCTACCGCGTCCTCGGCACCGAGGCGGCCACGCAGGCCGACCCTGGCCTCCTGTGCCGCCTCTACGCCGAACTGGTGCGCGGCCGTCGCTACAACGCGCAGGCCACCGCCCTCACCAAGCAGGGCCGCCTCGCCGTCTACCCCTCCAGCACCGGCCAGGAGGCCTGCGAGGTCGCCGCCGCACTGGTCCTTCAGGACCGTGACTGGCTCTTCCCCAGCTACCGCGACACCCTCGCCGCCGTCGCCCGCGGCCTCGACCCGGTCCAGGCGCTGACCCTGCTGCGCGGCGACTGGCACACCGGCTACGACCCGCGCGAACACCGGATCGCCCCCCTGTGCACCCCGCTCGCCACCCAGCTCCCGCACGCCGTCGGCCTCGCCCACGCCGCCCGCCTCAAGGGCGACGACGTGGTCGCGCTCGCCATGGTCGGCGACGGCGGCACCAGCGAGGGCGACTTCCACGAGGCGCTGAACTTCGCCGCCGTCTGGCAGGCCCCGGTCGTCTTCCTGGTGCAGAACAACGGCTTCGCGATCTCCGTACCGCTCGCCAAGCAGACCGCGGCCCCGTCGCTGGCCCACAAGGCCGTCGGCTACGGGATGCCCGGCCGGCTGGTCGACGGCAACGACGCGGCCGCCGTGCACCAGGTGCTGAGCGATGCCGTACGGCACGCGCGCGAGGGCGGCGGACCGACCCTCGTCGAGGCGATCACCTACCGCGTCGAGGCCCACACCAACGCCGACGACGCGACCCGCTACCGCGGCGACTCCGAGGTCGAGACCTGGCGCCGGCACGACCCGATCGCGCTCCTGGAGCATGAGCTGACCGCGCGCGGACTCCTCGACGACGACGGCATCCAGGCCGCGCGGGACGCCGCCGAGACCATGGCCGCCGACCTGCGCGAGCGTATGAACCAGGACCCGGCGCTGGACCCTATGGACCTCTTCGCCCATGTCTACGCCGAGCCCACCCCGCAACTGCGCGAGCAGCAGGCCCTGTTGCAGGCCGAGCTGCACGCGGAGGGAGAAGAGCGATGACCACCGTCGCGGTGAAGCCCGCCACCATGGCGCAGGCCCTCACGCGCGCGATGCGCGACGCGATGGCCGCCGACCCGACCGTGCACGTCATGGGCGAGGACGTCGGCACCCTCGGCGGGGTCTTCCGGGTCACCGACGGACTCGCCAAGGAGTTCGGCGAGGACCGCTGCACCGACACCCCCCTCGCCGAGGCCGGCATCCTCGGCACGGCCGTCGGCATGGCCATGTACGGGCTCAGGCCGGTCGTGGAGATGCAGTTCGACGCGTTCGCCTATCCCGCGTTCGAGCAGCTGATCTCGCACGTCGCGCGGATGCGCAACCGCACGCGCGGCAGGATGCCGCTCCCCATCACCGTCCGCGTCCCCTACGGCGGCGGCATCGGCGGCGTCGAGCACCACAGCGACTCCTCCGAGGCGTACTACATGGCGACTCCGGGGCTCCATGTCGTCACGCCCGCGACCGTCGCCGACGCCTACGGGCTGCTGCGGGCCGCCATCGCCTCCGACGACCCGGTCGTCTTCCTGGAGCCCAAGCGCCTCTACTGGTCGAAGGATTCCTGGAACCCGGAGCGTCCGGCGGACGTTGAACCGATAGGCCGCGCGGTGGTGCGGCGCTCGGGCCGGAGCGCCACGCTCATCACGTACGGGCCGTCCGTACCCGTCTGCCTCGAAGCCGCCGAGGCGGCCCGGGCCGAGGGGTGGGACCTCGAAGTCGTCGACCTGCGTTCGCTGGTGCCGTTCGACGACGAGACGGTCTGCGCTTCGGTACGGCGGACCGGACGCGCGGTCGTCGTACACGAGTCGGGTGGGTACGGCGGGCCGGGCGGGGAGATCGCGGCCCGGGTCACGGAGCGCTGCTTCCACCATCTGGAGGCGCCGGTGCTGCGGGTCGCCGGGTTCGACATCCCCTATCCGCCGCCGATGCTGGAGCGTCACCATCTGCCCGGCGTGGACCGGATCCTGGACGCCGTGGGGCGTCTGCAGTGGGAGGCCGAGGGCTGATGGCACGCGCTTCTGACATGCACAGCCTGGAGTTCAGGCTCCCCGACCTCGGGGAGGGGCTCACCGAGGCGGAAATCGTCCGTTGGCTCGTCGAGGTCGGGGACCTCGTCGCCGTCGACCAGCCGGTCGTCGAGGTCGAGACGGCCAAGGCACTGGTCGACGTGCCGTGTCCGTACGGCGGTGTCGTGACGGCCCGCTTCGGCGAGGAGGGCACGGAGCTTCCCGTGGGGGCGCCGCTGATCACGGTGGCCGTGGGGGCGTCCGTCTCCGACGGCCCGGCGCAGGCGGACGGCGAGCGGACCGAGGGCTCCGGGAACGTGCTGGTGGGTTACGGCACTTCGGAGGCACCGGCCCGGCGGCGCAGGGTACGGCCGCAGCAGCGGGTGTCGGCGGCGTCGAACGGGCGGCCGGAGGCTCCCGAGCCGGTGGAGGGCCCCGTCCCCGTGATCTCGCCGCTGGTGCGCAGGCTCGCCCGTGAGAACGGCCTGGATCTACGGCAGTTGACCGGCTCGGGACCGGACGGGCTGATCCTGCGGGCCGACGTCGAGTACGCGCTGCGAGCTGCTGAAGCGCACGCACGCGTGGCGCCCGTGGCACCCGCACGCGTGGCGCCCGCAGCACCCGCGGCCACCGCCGCCGGAGGCATCCGCACCCCCCTCAAGGGCGTCCGTGGAGCCGTCGCCGACAAGCTCTCCCGGAGCCGGCGCGAGATCCCCGACGCGACCTGCTGGGTGGACGCCGACGCGACGGAACTGATGCGTGCGCGTACGGCGATGAACGCGGCCGGGGGCCCGAAGATCTCGCTCCTCGCCCTTCTCGCCCGTATCTGCACCGCCGCCCTCGGCCGGTTCCCCGAGCTCAACTCGACCGTCGACACGGAGGCCAGGGAGGTCGTCCAACTCGACCATGTGCACATCGGGTTCGCGGCGCAGACCGAGCGCGGGCTCGTCGTGCCCGTCGTCCGGGACGCGCACGCGCGGGACGCCGAGTCGCTGACCGCGGAGTTCGCCCGGCTGACCGAGGCGGCGCGGGACGGAAGGCTGACACCCGGCGAACTCACCGGCGGGACCTTCACGTTGAACAACTACGGGGTCTTCGGGGTCGACGGCTCCACGCCGATCATCAACCACCCCGAGGCGGCCATGCTCGGCGTCGGCCGTATCGTCCCCAAGCCGTGGGTGCACGAGGGCGAGCTGGCCGTGCGGCAGGTCGTGCAGCTGTCGCTCACCTTCGACCACCGGGTCTGCGACGGAGGCACGGCGGGCGGCTTCCTGCGCTACGTCGCGGACTGTGTGGAACAGCCGGCGGTTCTCCTGCGCACGCTCTGACCGCCCACGGACACGGACCGCACAAGCTCTGATTGCGCGGCCTCCCCTGCGTTCCCTGTGATCGCCACGGCACGCATACTCGGGGGGTGACCGCTTACGACGTCGTCGTGCTCGCCGGGGGTGCCGCCCGGCGGCTCGGCGGTGCGGACAAGCCGGGCGTAAGGGTGGGCGGCCGGGCGCTGCTCGACCGGGTCCTGGCGGCCTGCGCCGACGCACGGACCACGGTCGTCGTCGCCGATCCCCGGCCCACCGCCCGCCCCGTCACCTGGGCCCGCGAGCATCCGCCCGGCGGCGGCCCGCTGGCCGCACTCGGCGCCGGCCTCACCCACACCACGGCGCCCGACGTGGTCGTCCTCTCCGCCGACCTGCCCTTTCTCGCGGCGGACACCGTCCGGCACCTGCTCACCGCCCTCCGCACCACCGACGCCGACGGCGCCCTCCTCACCGATGCCGAGGGCCGCGACCAGCCCCTGGTGGCGGCGTACCGCGCGGCGCCGCTGCGCCACGAGCTCACGGCGCTCGCGAAGGAGCACGAGGGCCTCACGGGGCTGCCTCTGCGGCGCCTGACCACCGCACTTCACCTCACCCGCGTCCCCGACCCCGTCGCGTCCTTCGACTGCGACACCTGGGACGACATCGCCACCGCCAGGGCACGTATCAGGGAGCATGGGCACGTGTTGGATGAATGGATTTCCGCAGTCAAGGACGAGCTGGGCATCGACCTGGACGTCGACACCGGCGTCCTGCTCGACCTCGCCCGCGACGCCGCGCACAACGTGGCGAGGCCGGCGGCGCCGCTGACGACCTTCCTCGTGGGGTATGCGGCCGCACAGGCCGGGGGAGGCCCGGAGAAGGTGGCCGAACTCGCTCGCAAGGCCGCCGATCTCGCGCTCGGCTGGTCCGAGGAGGACGCCGCCGACGCCCAGGGCAAGGCCAAGCCCGACACGGACGCCGGATGACGCCCCGGGCCGGCGCGGACGCCGAGGACGCCGAGGACCTGGATGTCGAGGAGGTGCTCGCCCTCGTGAACGGCGACGACGGCCGCACATCCGCCGGCAAGGCACCCGCGCCGCAGAACGCCCCCGCACCCACCGGGCCGGCCGAGAAGCCCGACGCCCACCATCGGGCCACCCCGTGGTCCGAGGCCCGCGCCATCGCCGGAGGCGCCGCCCGCGGCGGAACCCGAGCCGCCCGCCGCGCCCCGGTCTCCGTCCCCCTCGACGCCGCCCTCGGCCTCACCCTGGCCGCCCCCCTCACCGCCCTCACCGACCTGCCCTCCTTCGACACCTCCGCGATGGACGGCTGGGCGGTCGCAGGCCCCGGCCCCTGGGTCGTACGGGACGAGGGCGTGCTGGCCGGTCACGCCGAGCCCGTACCGCTCACCGACGGGGAAGCCGTACGGATCGCCACCGGCGCCCGGATCCCGCCGGACACCACCGCCGTCCTGCGCAGCGAGCACGGCCGTACCGACGCCCAGGGCCGGCTGCACGCCACCCGCGACACCCGGCACGGTCAGGACATCCGCCCACGGGGCCAGGAGTGCCGCAGCGGCGACCAACTCCTCCCCCTGGGCACCCTCGTGACCCCGGCCGTCCTCGGGCTCGCCGCGGCCGCCGGGTACGACACCCTCACCGTGATCCCCCGCCCCCGTGTCGAAGTCCTCGTCCTGGGCGACGAGTTGCTCACCGAGGGGCGCCCGCGCGACGGACTGATCCGGGACGCGCTCGGCCCGATGCTTCCGCCGTGGCTGCGCGCGCTCGGCGCCGAGGTCATCGCCGTACGCCGGCTCGGGGACGACGCGAGCGCCCTGCACAGGGCGATCACCGGTTCCGATGCCGATCTGATCGTCACCACCGGCGGCACGGCAGCCGGGCCCGTCGACCATGTCCACCCCACCCTGCAGCGGATCGGCGCCGAACTCCTGGTCAACGGCGTGAAGGTGCGCCCCGGTCACCCCATGCTGCTGGCCCGCCTCAAGGACGACCAGCACCTCGTCGGCCTGCCCGGCAACCCCCTGGCCGCCGTCTCCGGCCTGCTCACGCTCGCCGAGCCGCTGCTGCGGACGCTCGCCGCACGCCCCGCGCCGGAGCCGTACGCCCTGCCTCTGCGGGACGAGGTGCACGGTCACCCGTACGACACCCGGCTGGTCCCCGTCGTACTGCGCGGCGAAGGTGCCGTGCCGCTGCACTACAACGGTCCGGCCATGCTGCGGGGCATCGCGGCGGCGGATGCGCTGGCCGTCGTACCACCCGGTGGTGCCCGTCCCGGTCAGGAGCTCGAACTGCTCGATCTGCCCTGGGCGTCCGCCGGAATCGAGGTGTGTTTCACGTGAAACTTCCGGGCCATGACGCGATCGCCCGCCAGGCGGACGAACATCTCGTGACCCATCGGGTGAAACTCCCGAAGAAGGTGGTGCAGCACCCGTTCCGGCAGGTCGCCAGGCGGGTGATCATGGCGTTGCTGCTGCTCGTGGGCACGGCGTTGATCGTCTACGCCGACCGCGGTGGCTACAGCGACAACTCCGACGGCGATGTCGACCTTCTCGACGCCTTCTACTACGCGACCGTCTCGCTCTCCACCACCGGATACGGCGACATCACCCCGGTCAGCGACGGCGCCCGGCTCACCAACATCTTCCTCATCACGCCCATGCGGGTGCTGTTCCTGATCATCCTGGTCGGCACCACGCTCGAAGTCCTCACCGAACGCACCCGGGAGGAATGGCGTTTGAATCGCTGGAGGTCCACCTTGCGTGACCACACCGTCGTCGTCGGATTCGGCACCAAGGGGCGGTCGGCGATCCAGACCGTCTGTGCGACGGGACTGAAGAAGGAGCAGGTCGTGGTGGTCGACCCCAGTTCCAAGGTGATCGACGCGGCGACCGCCGAGGGTTATGCGGGGATCGTCGGGGACGCGACGCGCAGCGAGGTGCTCAAGCGGGCCGAGGTGCACAAGGCGCGGAAGATCATCATCGCCACGCAGCGGGACGACACGGCCGTTCTTGTGACGCTCACCGCCCGGCAGCTCAACAAGGGCGCCAAGATCGTGGCCGCGGTCCGCGAGGAGGAGAACGCGCCGCTGCTCAAGCAGTCCGGTGCGGATGCCGTCATCACCAGCGCCAGTGCCGCCGGGCGGCTCCTCGGACTCTCCGTGCTGAGCCCCGCCGCCGGCATGGTGATGGAGGACCTCATTCAGCAGGGCAGTGGGCTCGACATCATCGAACGGCCGGTCATAAAGGCCGAGGTGGGCAAGAGCCCACGGGAGACGAACGACCTGGTGGTGAGCGTCGTACGCGGGCACCGGGTGCTCGGATACGACGACGCGGCCGTCGGGACACTGGAGTTGACCGACCGGCTGATCACGATCGTGCGGGCGACGCCGGGTACGCAGGTCGCACCCGACGTCCGTCCGCTACCGCACGACTGACCGTCATTTCCTGTTGTAGAGCCGCATCGTGACCGGACCGAAGATCGCCACGAACAGACCCGCCCACCCCAGCGACCAGGCGATCTCGTCGGCGGGCCACTCGCCCGCCATCAGCTCGCGCACGGCCGAGGACAGATGGGTGACGGGGCTGTTGTTGACGAAGGCCTGGAGCCAGCCCGGCATGGTCTTCGGGTCGACGAAGACGTTGGACAGGAACGTCAGCGGGAAGATCACCATCATGCTGACGCCCATGACCGACTTCTCGGTGCGCAGCAGCAGCCCGAACATCGTCCAGATCCACGAGAACGCGAACGAGAAGACGACCAGCAGCGCGATCCCGGCGAGGACACCGCCGACCCCGCCGTCCGGGCGGTAGCCGATGATCATGCCGACGGTGAGCATCACCAGGGACGCGATCGTGTAGCGCAGGGCGTCGCCCAGCAGATAGCCGACCATCGTCGACGGCCGCCAGATGGGCAGTGACCGGAAGCGGTCGAAGACGCCCTTCTCGATGTCGGTGTTCACCGAGACACCCGTGTACATGGTGATCATCACGACCGACATCACCAGGATGCCCGGCAGCAGGAACTGGATGTACTCCTTCGGGGACCCGGCCAGGGCACCCCCGAACAGGTACGTGTACATCAGCACCATCATGATCGGGAACGCGGTGACGTCGAAGAGCTGCTCGGGGACGTGCTTGATCTTGAGGATCGCCCGCCAGCCGAAGGTCAGCGACGCGGACAGGGCGCTGGGCCGTGGCGGCCGCTCCCCGGTGACGAGCAGCGCGGCGAGGGACTCGGCGCTGACGGGGGCGAGGTCCTTGGTCTCCGTTGTCGTAGCGGTGCTCACGCCGCCACCTCCTCGGTGTCACGCGTGTCATGTCCGGTCAGGGCCAGGAAGACCTCGTCCAGGCTGGGCTGGCCGAGGGAGAAGTTGTCGACGGTGATGCCGGTGCGGGCCAGTTCGGCGAGCGCACGGGACGCCTGCTCGGCGGCGGAGTCGCTGTTGGTTCCCGACAGACGCGCGGTCAGGGCCACCGGATCCGGTTCCAGTTGTACGTCGGTGTCGAGCGCGAGCCGCAGCAGCTGCTCCGCCTCCGGCCGCTGTGCGGGATCCCGTAGCCGCAGATGGACGGATCCGGCGCCGACGGACGCCTTCAGCTCGCCCTTCGTGCCCTCGGCGATCACCTTGCCGCGGTCGATGACGGCGATCCGGGACGCCAGCTGGTCGGCCTCGTCCAGGTACTGCGTGGTCAGCAGCACGGTGGTGCCCTGGGCAACGACGGCACGCACGATGTCCCACACCTGGTTCCGGCTGCGCGGGTCCAGACCGGTCGTCGGCTCGTCGAGGAACAGCAGGTCGGGGGTGTTCAGGATGGACGCGGCGATGTCGATACGGCGCCGCATGCCGCCCGAGTAGTGCTTGACCTGCTTGTTCGCCGCCTCCGTCAGCCCGAAGGCCTCCAGGAGCTGGGCGGTACGGACCCGCGCGGCCTTCTTGTGGTGGCCGAGGAGACGGGCGAGCAGGATCAGGTTCTCGGCGCCGGTGAGGTCCTCGTCGACGGAGGCGTACTGACCGGTGAGGCTCACCCGGCCGCGCACCTCGTCGGCCTCACGGACGACGTCATGGCCGAAGACGTGGGCCTCTCCGCCGTCGGGGCGGAGCAGGGTGGCGAGCATCTTCACGGTGGTCGTCTTGCCGGCGCCGTTCGGGCCGAGGACGCCGTAGACCGTGCCGGTCGGGACGGCGAGGTCGACTCCGTCGACGGCCCGGGTCTCGCCGAATGTCTTCACCAGTCCCGCGGTCTCGATGGCCAGGCCGGAGGTGTGCTGGCTCATGGTGGGGTTTCCTTCCGCGTGCATGTCGCTTGCGCGTGCTTGGGCTACGCATGAGGAGACCTTTACCGTCGCGCAAACTCATCGGTTTCGCATTCGATTTCCTCCGGGGATATTCGTCGCCGCCCGCATCCAGGCGGCCGAGCCACGCATCGACGCGGTCCCCCGGCCCTTGGGCGGTGCGGGCGGCGCCGGTTGTAGCGTCGGGGGCATGCATGCGATCGCGATTCCTGAACCCGGTGGTCCCGAGGCGTTGGTCTGGAGCGAGGTCCCCGAGCCCGAGCCCGGTGAGGGCGAGGTACTGGTCGAGGTGGTGGCCAGTGCCGTCAACCGGGCCGACATCCTGCAGCGCCAGGGTTTCTACAACCCGCCGCCCGGCGCTTCCCCTTACCCCGGACTCGAGTGCTCCGGCCGGATCGCCGAAGTCGGGCCCGGTGTGTCCGGCTGGGCCGTCGGCGACGAGGTGTGCGCGCTGCTCGCGGGCGGCGGGTACGCCGAGAAGGTCGTCGTCCCGGCGGGGCAGCTGCTGCCCGTGCCGAAGGGGGTCGATGTCCGGCACGCCGCAGCGCTGCCCGAGGTGACGTGCACGGTCTGGTCGAACGTCTTCATGATCTCCCACCTCCGTCCCGGCGAGACGCTGCTCGTGCACGGCGGCTCCAGCGGCATTGGCACGATGGCGATCCAGCTCGCGAAGGCCGTCGGGGCGAAGGTCGCGGTCACGGCGGGCACGGAGGAGAAGCTGGCGCACTGCGCCGACCTGGGCGCCGACGTCCTGATCAACTACCGCGAGCAGGACTTCGTCGCCGAGGTGAAGAAGGCCACGGACGGTGCGGGGGCCGACGTCATCCTCGACAACATGGGGGCGAAGTACCTCGACCGCAACGTCCAGACCCTCGCCGTCAACGGCCGCCTCGCGATCATCGGTATGCAGGGCGGCATCAAGGGTGAGCTGAACATCGCGGCCCTCCTCGGCAAGCGCGCCGCCATCAGCGCGACCTCGCTCCGGGCCCGCCCGCTCCCCGAGAAGACGGCGATCGTGGCGGCGGTACGCGAGCATGTCTGGCCGTTGCTGGACGGGGGCCATGTCCGTCCTGTGGTGGACCGCGAGATCCCGATGAGCGACGCGGCGGCTGCGCACCGGGTGGTGGAGGAGAGCGGGCACGTGGGGAAGGTGCTGCTGGTCGTGGAGTAGACGGGCGGCTCCCCGGCCGGGGCCTGGGGCCGGTCGCAGGGCTCGCGGGGGCCCGGTGGGGACCGGGGCGGCGGTGCCGGTCGTCAGCCCCTGCGAAGTCGTACGCCCAGCATGGCGAGTGCCAGACCGAGCCCGATCAGGACCATGCCGCTGCCGAGGGGCAGTATCCGCAGGACGGGCTCGGCCGGGCGCTGCGCGCGCGCGACGGCCTGCTGGGCAGGCTGAAGCGGCGGCGCGGAGGCAACCGGCGGGGAAGCATCCCGCGACGGCTCCGGTACGACGTCGGCGGCGCCGTCGGTCTCGCTGTCGGGCTCTGCGCCCGTGTCCGCGTCCTCGGCAGGCCCCTGGTCCTCCTCGCCGGTTCTGGCCGCCTCCTGCCGTCCCGGCCGCTCCCGTCCCTCACCCGCCCGGCTTCCCGCCCGGGACGGCTCGGCGGCGGACGGGGACGCAGCGGTCTTCACCCGCGCCTCGGACCGGCCGCCGTGCACCGCTTGTGCGGACGGGGTGACCCGCCCGCCCGGCGTGGCCTTGCTGCCCGGCGCCCCGGGTGCGGTCCCGTTGTCCCTGATCGGGGGCGGGTTCCCGCCGCCCCGCCCGACAGGGGCGGTCGCGCCACCCGGTGTCCCCGGCGGGGGCTGGGCGATCTGGGTACCAGGCGTGGTTCTGCCGCCGCCGGGCGTGACCGGGCCGGCCTCGCTGCTCCGCACGCGGGACACCGTCTCGTCACTCCGCCCCTCCGCCCCCCGCTCGACCCCCCGCACCCACTCGGCACCGTACGACGCCCCCGCCCCGCACGGCACCGTTGCCGCCCCCGCTCCCAGGGCGAGCAGCAGTCCCGTAGCGCGCACCGTGTGCAGCCATCGCGTCACTGGACCAGCGTCACACCGGGTCGGGATTCCGGCATTCCGGGAGCCGCCGAAGTCGGCGGACGGCCGCACAATCCGGGTATGTCGATACGACACGGACTGCTGGCCCTCCTGGAGAGCGGCCCCCGCTACGGGTCACGGCTGCGCACCGAGTTCGAGGCGCGTACGGGCGGGGCCTGGCCGCTCAACATCGGGCAGGTGTACACGACGCTCGGCCGGCTGGAGCGGGACGGGATGGTCGTGCAGGAGGGCGCGGACGAGGCGGGGCACGCGCTGTACGGGCTCACGGAGGCGGGCCGGGACGAGTTGCGGGGCTGGTTCGCGGGGCCCGTGGAGCGGGAGACGCCGCCGCGCGACGAGCTGGCGATCAAGCTGGTGATGGCGGTGGGGACGGCCGGTGTCGATGTACGGGATGTCGTCGAGGCCCAGCGGCGGCATGTCTCCCGGGTGCTCCACCTCCATCTGCGGCAACGGGCCGAGGCTCTGGCGCGGGCGCCCGAGCATCCGGACGAGGTGGCCCGGCTGCTGGTGCTGGAGCAGCTCGTCTGCCACACGGAGGCCGAGCTGCGCTGGCTCGACCACTGCGAGGCCCGCCTCCTGCGGCTCACCCAGACCCGGGGCTCCGAGGACTGACGGCCCTCGCCCACGTTCCCCGGTCCCTTCCGCCACGTTCCCCTGGCCCTTCCGCCGCGCTCCCCGGGCCTCGCCGCCACCGACGGAAACGCCACCGACGGAAACTGCCACCCCGTAAACGGTGGATCACCCTCCACCGGGGGCACCTCAGTGGTGAGGTGTAGTGGTGCGAGAGAATGGCGGCATGGAGATGCCGAGGAACGAACGGTCGTCCGAACAGCCGCAGATCCTGGTCGTGGGCCAGGACGGAATGGCGCTCGGCGGCACCGGGGACGAGGACTCCCGCGAGCTTCCGGTGACGGAGATGGTGGAGCAGCCCGCCAAGGTCATGCGGATCGGCAGCATGATCAAGCAGCTGCTGGAAGAAGTGCGCGCGGCTCCTCTGGACGAGGCGAGCCGGGTCCGGCTGAAGGAGATCCACCGCAGCTCGGTGAAGGAGCTGGAGGACGGTCTGGCGCCGGAGCTCGTCGAGGAGCTGGAGCGGCTCTCCCTGCCCTTCTCGGACGGGGCGACCCCGAGCGACGCCGAACTGCGGATCGCCCAGGCTCAGTTGGTCGGCTGGCTGGAGGGTCTCTTCCACGGGATCCAGACCACCCTGTTCGCCCAGCAGATGGCCGCGCGGGCGCAGTTGGAGCAGATGCGGCGGGCGCTGCCGCCGGGCGTGGGCCACGACGGCGAGGACGGGCACCCGGGCGGACGCTCCGGCGGGCCGTACCTCTAGACATACAGCTCAGGACAGGCAGCTAAGCAACAGGCAGCTCAGCAACAGACAGCTAAGCAAAGACAGCTCAGGACAGGCATCGTGAAGGGGCCGGCGTCATCGGACGCCGGCCCCTTCACCCAGGTCTCACGCCCAGGTGATCAGCCGCTTGGGCTGCTCCAGGATCGCGGCCACGTCCGCCAGCACCTTGGAGCCCAGCTCCCCATCCACCAGGCGGTGGTCGAAGGACAGCGCCAGGGTCGTGACCTGACGCGGCTTCACCTTGCCCTTGTGGACCCACGGCTGGAGCTTGATCGCACCGACTGCGAGGATCGCGGACTCACCGGGGTTGAGGATGGGGGTGCCGGTGTCGACGCCGAAGACGCCGACGTTGGTGATCGTCACCGTGCCGCCCTGCATCGCGGCCGGGGAAGTCTTGCCGTCCCGTGCCGTGGACACCAACTCGCCGAGCGACTCGGCCAGTTGCGGCAGGGTCTTGGCGTGGGCGTCCTTGATGTTCGGGACGATCAGGCCGCGCGGGGTGGCGGCGGCGATGCCCAGGTTCACGTAGTGCTTGAGCACGATCTCCTGGTTGGCCTCGTCCCAGGACGCGTTGACCTCGGGGTTGCGCTTGATCGCGACCAGCAGGGCCTTGGCGATCAGCAGCAGCGGGTTGACCCGCAGCCCCTGCATGTCCTTGTCCTGCTTGAGTTCCTCGACCAGCTTCATCGTCCGGGTCACGTCGACGGTCACGAACTCCGTGACATGCGGCGCCGTGAACGCCGAGCCGACCATCGCCGCCGCCGTCGCCTTGCGGACGCCCTTGACCGGGACACGGGTCTCGCGCGCGGTGTCGTACGTCGGCACGGGCGCGGGGGCCTTGACCGGCGCAGGTGCCGGTGCGGGCGTCGCCTCCGGTGCCGGGGCCACCGCCGCGTGGACGTCCTCGCGCGTGATGATGCCGTCCGGGCCGGACGGGACGACCGTGGTCAGGTCGACGCCGAGGTCCTTGGCCAGCTTGCGCACCGGCGGCTTCGCCAGCGGGCGCTCCTGGACAGCGGCTTGGGGGGTCTGGGGGGCCTGGGGGGTCTGGAGAGCCTTGGCGGTCTCCGTGGCTCCCGTGGCCCCATGGCCGTTCAGCTCGGTCTGGATCGCCGCCGAGGCCTCCTGGACCGGGATCTGGGGGCCCTTGCGGGGCCGCCGCTTCGTCGAGGACGCGGCGACGCCGTACCCGACGAGCACCGGCTGGCGTCCCTCGGGCTTCTTCTCGGGCGCGGGAGCGGTCTCCGCAGGGGCCGCAGCCGGAGCTGCCGCCGCCCCGCCCGACACGTCCACCGCGATGATCGACGTGCCCACGTCGACCGTGGTGCCCTCGGGGAAGTGGAGCTCCCGGACGACACCGTCGTAGGGGATGGGCAGTTCGACGGCCGCCTTGGCGGTCTCGACCTCGCACACCACCTGGCCGTCGGTGACCTGGTCGCCGGGCTGGACGTACCACTTGAGGATCTCGGCCTCGGTGAGGCCCTCGCCCACGTCCGGCATCTTGAACTCGCGTACGGACGCTTCCGTCATCGTCGTCACGACCCTCTCCTCAGTACGCCAGGGCACGGTCGACGGCGTCGAGCACCCGGTCCAGGCCCGGCAGGTACTCCTCCTCCAGGCGGGCCGGCGGGTAGGGGGCGTGGTAGCCGCCGACCCGGAGCACCGGGGCCTCCAGGTGGTAGAAGCAGCGCTCCGTGATGCGGGCGGCGATCTCCGCGCCCGAGCCGAAGAACACCGGCGCCTCGTGGACGACCACCAGGCGGCGGGTCTTCTCGACCGAGGTCTGGATGGAGTCGAAGTCCAGCGGGGAGACCGAGCGCAGGTCCAGGACCTCCAGCGAGCGGCCCTCCTCGGCCGCGGCGTCCGCGGCCTCCAGGCAGGTCTTCACCATCGGGCCGTACGCCACCAGCGTCAGGTCGGTGCCCTCGCGGGCCACCTGGGCCTTGTGCAGCGGGCCGGGGATGGACTCGGTGTTGACCTCGCCCTTGTCCCAGTAGCGGCGCTTGGGCTCGAAGAAGATGACCGGGTCGTCGCTCTGGATGGCCTGCTGCATCATCCAGTACGCGTCGGAGGAGTTGGACGGCGAGACGATCTTCAGGCCCGCCACGTGCGCGAAGAGCGCCTCCGGGGACTCGGAGTGGTGCTCGACCGCGCCGATGCCGCCGCCGTAGGGGATGCGGACGACGACCGGGAGCTTGACCTTGCCCAGCGAGCGGGCGTGCATCTTCGCGAGCTGCGTGACGATCTGGTCGTAGGCCGGGAAGACGAAGCCGTCGAACTGGATCTCCACCACCGGGCGGTAGCCGCGCAGGGCGAGGCCGATCGCGGTGCCGACGATGCCGGACTCCGCGAGGGGGGTGTCGATGACGCGGCTCTCGCCGAAGTCCTTCTGCAGGCCGTCCGTCACACGGAAGACGCCGCCGAGCTTGCCGACGTCCTCGCCCATGATGAGGACCTTGGGGTCGGATTCCAGGGCGCGGCGCAGCGATTCGTTGATCGCCTTGGCCAGAGCCATCTTCTCGGTCGCCATGTCAGGCCCCCTCTCCGTCAGCGAACGACGCCTGGTAGGCGGCGAACTGAGCGCGCTCCTCATCGACGAGCGCGTGTCCGTCCGCGTACGCGTGCTCGAAGATGGCGAAGTGGTCCGGGTCCGGCATGGCACGGACCGCCTCACGTACTCGCTTGCCCAACGCCTCGCTCTCGGCCTCGAGTTCCGCGAAGAATCCCTCGTCCGCGTGGTTTGAGGCCTCCAGGAACCGGCGAAGGCGCAGGATCGGGTCCTTCGCCTCCCAGGACAGACGCTCCTCGTCACCGCGGTAGCGGGTGGGGTCGTCGGAGGTGGTGTGGGCGCCCATCCGGTAGGTGTACGCCTCGACCAGCGTCGGGCCCTCGCCGGCGCGGGCGCGCTCCAGCGCCCACTTCGTCACCGCGAGACTCGCCAGCACGTCGTTGCCGTCCACGCGCACGCCCGGGAAGCCGAAGCCCTGGGCGCGCTGGTAGAGCGGGACGCGGGTCTGCTTCTCGGTGGGCTCGGAGATCGCCCACTGGTTGTTCTGGCAGAAGAACACGACCGGGGCGTTGTAGACCGCGGAGAAGGTGAAGGACTCCGCGACATCGCCCTGGCTGGACGCGCCGTCGCCGAAGTAGGCGATGACCGCGCTGTCGGCGCCGTCCTTGGCGACGCCCATCGCGTAGCCGGTGGCGTGCAGCGTCTGGGAGCCGATGACGATCGTGTAGAGCTGGAAGTTGTTGCTGTTGGGGTCCCAGCCGCCGTTGTTCACGCCGCGGAACATGCCCAGCAGGTTCTCCGGCGGGACTCCGCGGCACCAGGCGACGCCGTGCTCGCGGTAGGTCGGGAAGACGTAGTCGTCGTCGCGCAGGGCCCGCCCGGAGCCGATCTGGGCGGCCTCCTGGCCGAGCAGCGAGGCCCACAGGCCCAGCTCGCCCTGGCGCTGCAGGGAGGTGGCCTCGGCGTCGAAGCGGCGGGTGAGCACCATGTCGCGGTACAGACCGCGGAGCTCTTCGGGGGTGATGCCGGCGACGTACTTGTCGTAGATGGCGTTCTTGACGCGCTTGCCCTCGGGGGTCAGCAGCTGAACCAGCTCGGGCTCGGTGCTGGGGGACTTCTTGGTCCCGGCGCTGCGTCGCGGCTTGCGCGCGGCAGTGCTCTCCACGGTCACGTGTGCTCCTCCGTCGGTCCGGCCACCCGGGTTCGCCGGGCGCCAGTGCGGCTCACCTGAAGCCCTACGACGCACGGGGTGGGTGCGGTTCGGTCGGGAACAGGCGTGACAGGTGCCCCGGCGAGCGCCCTGCAAAAGGCACGTTACCCAGTGCTGCACATTTCTGTGAAACCCCTCCTGACCTGCGGTTTTACTTGGATTTCCAAGTAAAGAACGCAAAATCGGGAACAGTCGCTGGTCACAGCCTTGCAGGAGGCCGGAGCAACGGCACGTTATCCCGGGTGCCCAGGTCACGGGAAGAGTTTCTGTGTTTGACTTACCGCGTGCGCGATAACGGAAAAATCCGGGTATTTCTCCTCGACGACCACGAGGTGGTACGCCGCGGCGTCCATGAGCTGCTCTCGGTCGAGGACGACATCGAGGTGGTCGGCGAGGCCGGTACCGCGGCCGACGCGCTGGTACGCATTCCGGCCACCCGCCCTGATGTGGCGGTGCTGGACGTACGGCTCCCGGACGGCAGCGGGGTCGAGGTCTGCCGGGAGATCCGGTCCCGGGACGAGGACGTCAAGTGCCTGATGCTGACCTCGTTCGCCGACGACGAGGCGCTCTTCGACGCGATCATGGCGGGCGCTTCGGGCTACGTCCTGAAGGCCATCCGGGGCGACGAGCTCCTCACGGCCGTCCGTGACGTCGCCGCCGGCAAGTCCCTGCTCGACCCGGTGGCCACCGCGCGTGTGCTGGAGCGGCTGCGGGACGGCGGCAGCGCCAAGGGCGACGACCGGCTCGCGCACCTCACCGAGCAGGAGCGCAAGATCCTCGATCTGATCGGGGAGGGGCTCACCAACCGCCAGATCGGCGAGCGGCTGCATCTCGCCGAGAAGACGATCAAGAACTATGTGTCGAGTCTGCTTTCCAAACTCGGTATGGAGCGGCGTTCGCAGGCGGCGGCCTATGTGGCGCGTATGCAGGCGGAACAGCAGCGGCATTAAGTGCCCGCATTGAGGACCAAAGACCTCTCCACCGAACGGCGCGCAGGTCCGACATTGGATGCATGCCCTCCGACGAACAGCTCGCCGTCGATCTGCTCGCCCGCACCGACTACGGCCGGGTGGCCACCAGCATGCGCGCCCTGCCCTTCCTCGCCTTCGCCCGGCACATCGTGGACGACGGGCGGGTGCTGCTGCGGCTGCCCAGGAGCTGCGACTACCACCGGGCGTGCGTCGGCAGCGTCGTGGCGTACGGCTCGGACAATCTGAGCTCGGCGCGGCCCGGTGAGGGGCTGTGGTCCGTCCAGGTCGTCGGCGCGTGCACGGCGTACGAGCCGACGGCGGCCGAGCTGGAGCGGTTCGGCCCGGCGCCCCGGACCGTCGACGGTGCGCCGTACGAGCCCGTCTATCTGCGCGTCGAGCCGCAGTTCGGGACGGTCCATTCGACCGACGGCGCCCTCGAAAGTCACTTCGCGCACATAGCGTGATCGAAAGTGGCTGTGTGTGACAACGCCCAGCTCACGGGCCCGGCTCGTGCCCTAGCATCTGGCGCGTGCCGCGCCCCTGTGTACCACCCCCTGTGCCCTCCGCGCCCCCGCTGCGCGCCCTCCTCAGCCAGTACGCCGCCGGCTCCGCCGTCACCTGCGACCCCGTCGACCAGGGGCTCCTGAACCGCGGCTACCGCCTGTGCACGACCCGCGGCCGCTACTTCCTCAAGCACCACTTCGACCCCGACACCGCAGACCCGGCCGCCATCGCCCGCCAGCACCGGGCCACCGAGCGGCTGGCCGCCCTCGGCGTCCCGGTCGCCCCTCCCCTGCCCGGCCGTGACGGCCGCACGGTCGCGGTGGTCGGCGGCCACGCCTACGCGCTGCACCCGTGGATCGAGGGGCGGCACCGGCACGGGGGCCAGCTGACGCCGGAGCAGTGCGGGCGGCTGGGGGCGCTCTTGGGGGTGGTGCACGCGAGCCTGGAGCGAGTGATGCCGGGGCAGGCGATGTCGGCGCAGGTGATGCCGGAGCAGGGGCGGGGCGCACGGGGCGAGGAGTGCGCCGGGCCGACCAGCGGCGCGCCCGCGCCCGCGGCGGGCCCCCGCGCCGAGAGCGCCGACCCCGTCCACACCTTCGCCCTCATCGACGGCCTCCTCACCCTCGTACGCCGCCACCGCCCGGCCGACTCCTTCGACGAACTCGCGCGGCACCGGCTTCTGGAGCGGCAGGCCCTGCTGGAGCGGCACGCGGACCGGAGGCCGCCGCGGGGCGGGTGTGTGGGGTGGGTGCACGGGGACTTCCACCCGTTCAACCTGCTCTACCAGGGGGACGCGCCCGCCGCGATCGTCGACTGGGACCGGCTCGGCGTGCAGCCACGCGCGGAGGAGGCCGTACGCGCCGCCGCGATCTTCTTCGTACGGCCCACGGGGGCGCTCGACCTGCCGAAGGTGCGGGCGTACGCGCGCGCGTACCGGCGTGCGGCGGGAGCCACGCCCTCGGAACTGGCGGCGGCCGTCCATCGCGTGTGGTGGGAGCGCCTCAACGACTTCTGGATGCTCCGCTGGCACTACGAACGCGGCGACACCCGGGCGGACCCCCAGTTCCCGGCGGCCTCGGCCCTGGCGGTGTGGTGGACCCGGGAGTACGAGACGGTGTGCGAGGCCTTCGCGGACTGACGGCCCGGCTCACAGGCCCAAGGCTCACAGACTCAAGGGCTCAGGGGTTGCCCTCGTTGCCGCCGTCCGTGGTGCCCGCGTCCGTGCCGCCCGTCTCCGTCGGGTCCGCGGTGGTCGGGTCCGCGGTGGTCGGGTCCGCGGTCGTCGGGTCCGCGGTCGTGGGGTCCTCCGTCGGCTGCGTGGCCGTCTCCGAAGGTGTCGCCGAGGGCGTGTACGAGGGCTTGGACGACGGCGTCCAGGAGGGACCGCCGTTGCTCGTGCCGTCGTCGGTGTGGTCGTCGGAGGGCTCGTCCGTCGGGTCGTCGGTCGGGGACTCGCTGGTCGTCTCCGACGGCGTCGTGGAGGTGGTCGGCGACTTGGTGGTGTCGCCGCCCCCGCCGCCCCCGCCGCCGCCGTTGAGGGCCAGCGCGACGCCCGCCGCGATGGCGATCACCGCGAGGACGGCGAGGATCCAGAGCTTGCCGCGGCCGCTGCCCCGGTTGCCGTGGCCCTCGAAGCCGCCGTCGTCACCGCCGCCGTAGCCGGCGGGGAGGATCGGCTGGGGGATCTGGTTGGTGCCGGAAGCGTCCCCGGGGTGCTGCATGACGGTCGTGTGGGCGAAGCCGCCCGCCGGGGTGTTGCGGCCCTCGTGCATCGCGACCGGGCCGGTGTTCCAGGTGCCGGTGTGACCGCCCTGCTCGTACAGCATCTGCAGGCCGTACTGGACCAGGCCGCGCATCTCCTCGGCGGTCTGGAAGCGGTCGTCGGGCTCCTTGGCGAGGGAGCGCATGACGAGGCCGTCGAGCTCCGGCGGGGTCGCGTCGGAGACCTCGGACGGCGGGGTCGGGATGTCCTGGACGTGCTGGTAGACCACCGACAGCGGCGTCTCGCCGGTGAACGGGGGCCGCAGGGCGAGGAGTTCGTAGAGGAGGCAGCCCGTCGCGTACAGGTCGGAGCGGTGGTCGACGGCCTTGCCGAGCGCCTGCTCGGGGGACAGGTACTGAGGGGTGCCCATGACCATGCCGGTCTGCGTCATCGTCGACTGCGCGCCGTGCAGGGCGCGGGCGATGCCGAAGTCCATCACCTTCACGGCGCCGTTGTTGGTGATGATGACGTTGGCCGGCTTGATGTCGCGGTGCACGATGCCGTGCTGGTGCGAGTAGGCGAGCGCCTCCAGGACGCCGGAGACGATGATCAGGGCCTGCTCCGGGCCCGGCGCCTCGGCGTTGATCAGCAGATCGCGGATCGTCCGTCCCTCGACGATCTCCATGACGATGTACGGAACGGCCTGGCCGTTCACATGGTCCTCGCCGGAGTCGTACACGGCGACGATCGCATGGTGGTTGAGACCGGCCACCGACTGGGCCTCGCGCGTGAAGCGGGCCTTGGAGACCGGGTCCTCGGCGAGGTCGGCGCGCAGCAGCTTGACCGCCACGGTCCGCCCCAGGCGTACGTCCTCGGCGGCGAACACCTCGGCCATGCCGCCGCGGCCGAGTCTGCGGGTCAGCCGATAACGGCCGTCACCGACCAGCCCGCCGTTACCCCACAGCTCCGGCGCATCCGACATTCCGCCGCCAGTCGCCTCGGGGTCGGACGGGCCCTGAGCGCGCTGCTGCTGTGCCATCGGTCCTCGCCGTCGTTTCTGCCCGCGGTGCGCGCGGTGTTGTTACGGTCTCCGTCGGCCACGCTACAGCCTCCGCGCAAGCCTCCGGTCCGGGACGACCCCGGGGACCGGTCCGAGACGGACCGGCCATCAAAGCGGTAGCACGCGCTGTCGTGCAAATTCTGTGTACCGGCAGTACGGCACCTGTAACGCTTCCGCGACGCTTCTTTCGCGTACGGTCACGGAACGGGCACCCGGCTTGACCTGTCAGTGCCGTGGGGCAGACTTGGCCGGGAATGAGCCATTCGATCAACGACAGTCGGGCCGGCGCCTGATGGCCGATGGGGGACACGGAACATGAGCCAGGACGGCGCACACGGCCGGTACGCGGGGCGGGCGATCGCCAACAACCGCTATCAGCTGCGCGACTTGCTCGGCGAGGGCGGCATGGCCTCGGTGCACCTCGCGCACGACACCGTGCTCGACCGCCCCGTCGCGATCAAGACGCTGCACACCGAGCTGGGCCGCGAGCAGGCCTTCCGCGAGCGCTTCCGCCGCGAGGCCCAGGCCGTGGCCAAGCTCACGCACACCAACATCGTCTCGGTCTTCGACACCGGCGAGGACACCCTCGACGGCACGACGATGCCGTACATCGTCATGGAGTACGTCGAGGGCCGCCCGCTCGGCTCGGTGCTCGACGAGGACGTACGGCAGTACGGCGCGATGCCCGCCGACAAGGCGCTGAAGATCACCGCGGATGTGCTGGCGGCGCTGGAGATCAGCCACGAGATGGGCCTGGTCCACCGCGACATCAAGCCCGGCAACGTGATGATGACCAAGCGCGGCGTGGTCAAGGTCATGGACTTCGGCATCGCGCGCGCCATGCAGTCGGGCGTGACGTCGATGACGCAGACCGGCATGGTCGTCGGCACCCCCCAGTACCTCTCCCCCGAGCAGGCCCTCGGCCGCGGTGTGGACGCCCGCTCCGACCTCTACTCGGTCGGCATCATGCTGTTCCAACTGGTCACCGGGCGGCTGCCGTTCGACGCGGACTCGCCGCTGGCGATCGCGTACGCGCATGTGCAGGAAGAGCCCGTGGCGGCCTCGTCGATCAACAGATCGCTGCCGCCGGCCGTCGACGCGCTGATCGCCCGCGCCCTCAAGAAGAACCCGAACGAGCGCTTCCCCAGCGCCGACTCCATGCGCGACGAGTGCCTGCGCGTGGCCGCTTCCTTCCAGGCGGCGGCGCCGAGCATCGTGCCCGGCGCGCAGACGTCGAGCGGCGCGGGCGTGGGCTCCGCGGTGTTCCCGCCGGTCGACCAGGCGACGCCGGCGCCGGCGGGCCCGGTCCAGACCCCGTACCAGCCGGCCCCGAACCCGTACGGCACCCCGACGCCGCCGCCGTCTCCGGCGTACGGCTACCCGCAGCAGGGCGGCTACCAGGCGCCGACGCCGGCGCCGAACGCGTATGCGTCCACTCCTCCGCCGTACAACATCACGCCCCAGCACGCGCCCGCCTCGGGCGGTGGCGGCGGCAGGGGCAACCGGCCGGTGATCCTCGGCTCGATCATCGTGTCCGTCGTGGCCGTGGGCGGTCTGATCGCGGCACTGACGCTGAACGGCGGCGGGACGGACGACGACGCCAAGGGCGGCGGCAGCGCGAGCACGTCCTCGACGCCGTCGGGCTACCGGACCGGCGACGCGGGCCGCACGGTGGAGACGACCGAGTGCACCGAGCCGCGGGAGTCGTACAACGACCCCGACAAGGTGGAGATGCCGGACTTCCAGTTCAAGAACTGGGATTCGGTTCTCAAGTGCCTCCAGGCCGCGGGCTGGAAATACACCGACAAGGACTATCCGGAGAACACGTACGGCCAGGGGACGGTCATGAACCAGTTCCCCACGGCCGGCACGGACTTCGACCCGAAGGAGCCGCCGGACATGGAGTTCGGCGTCTCGACGGGTCTGCCCGCCAGTTGACGGAGGGACGAGCCGGAGGAACGCCATGGCAGTCGACGAGGTCGCGCTGAAGGTGCTCGCCGACACCCACCACGCCCGGGCCGTGCGGCCGTTCGGGGTGCACGAGGTCGCCGGACACCTGGTGAAGGCGTACGGGATCGAGGCGCCCGGGCGGGCGGTAGAGGACGTCGCGGCCGGGCTCTCCATCGCCGAGGCGCATCTCGCCGGCGCCGCGCTCCGTGGCTCGCTCGGGGTCGCCGTGCTGCTCGTGCACGCGGGCGGGGACGGTGACTACGTCCTCGTGCACACCTGGATCGAGGGGGACATGTCCGATCTCGCGGTCTTCGTCGGCCCCGTCGGTGGGCCGGAGGGGCTGCGGCCCGGGCGGCAGGGGCTGGCTCCGTGCGTGTGGGAGGCGGCGGTGTTCGCGTACGAGCGGGACGCCTGGGTGCGGCATGTGCTGGACGGGGACGGGGAGATCGGCGAGCGGCTCGCGGCCTGGTCCGCGGATGTGCTGGAGGGTGAGGTCCGGTGAGCCGTCGCCCCGTGGTGCGGCCGGCCCGGGTCGGGGATCTGGCGGAGGTCGTCGCGCTCATCGGCGAGCACGCCGCCTATGAGAAGGCCGATCCGCCCGCCGCCGGGCTCGAAGGGCGCCTGGAGCGGCTGCTGTTCGGGAGTTCCGAGCCCCGGCTGCGCTGTTTCGTCGCGGAGTCGGACGGGCGCGTCCTCGGATACGCCACCTGTTCCGCCGAGGTGTCCACCTGGGACGGGGCCGAGTATCTGCACATGGACTGTCTGTTCCTGCGGGACGGCCATCGCGGGCTCGGCATCGGGGAGGCGCTCATGAACGCCGTACGCGACGAGGCGCGGGCCCTCGGGCTGGGGCATGTGGAGTGGCAGACGCCCGCGTGGAACGACGGGGCCATCCGCTTCTACGAGCGGATCGGGGCCGTGGCGAAGGACAAGCGGCGCTTCTCCCTGCCGGTCGACTGACGCCCTGGCGCCCTCGCTTGAGGGCCCTCGCACGAAAGCCCTCGTATGAAAGCCCTCGCATGAAAGGAGGGGGGCCTGCCGCCGCAGCCCCCCTCCTTTCATGCCGCTTTCGTGCCGCGCGTCAGCTGATCTTCGCGTAGCCGTAGTTGATGAGCTTCTTCACGTCCGCCGTGCGGTTGTCCGCCGAGGAGGCCGTGAGGACGGCGCCCATCACCGACTCGCCGTTGAGCGTGGCGGCGAAGACCAGGCAGTACTTGGCCTCGGTGCCGGAGCCGGTCTTCACGCCGAGCGTGCCGTTCCAGCCGAGCAGGGTGTTGGTGTTCTTCCAGGCCGCCATCGTGCGGGTGGACCCGGTCTTGGTGATCGTCTTCGCCGTGTACGACTTGGTCTTCACGACCGACTTGAAGGCGGAGTGCTTCATCGCGCTGCGGGCGAGCAGCGTGAGGTCCTTCGCCGTCGAGTAGTTCGAGCCGTTGCTGATGCCGTCGAACGAGTCGAAGTGCGTGTTCGTCATGCCGAGCTGATCGGCCTTCTTGTTCATCTTGGCGATGAAGTTCTTGGTACGGGCCGCGACCGTCGTGCCCGTGCCGAACTTGTCGGCCAGCGCCATCGCGGCGTCACAGCCGGACGGCAGCATCATCCCGTAGAGCAGCTGACGGACGGTGACCTTGTCGCCGACGATCAGCTTCGCGGACGAGGCGCCCTTGGAGACGATGTAGTCGCTGTACGCCTTCTTGATCGTGACCTTGGCGTCCAGGTTCAGGTTCGACTGCGTCAGCACGACCTTCGCGGTCATTATCTTCGTGGTCGACGCGGTGAGACGGTGCGTGTTCGCGGTCTTGCTGAAGAGGGTCGTGCCCGTGGCGCTGTTCATCAGGAAGCCGCTCTTGGCGGTGATGGTGGGCGCGGTGACAGCCTGCGCGGGTGCCGCGGTGAGAGCTCCGGTCGCGAGCACTGCGCCGGTCGTCACGGCGACGGCTGCGGCCCTGCGGAAGCGGAAGCCCTTGGTGGCGGTTATCAACTGAAATACCCCGAATACGTCGAATGCCCCTGAAATGCGGCCGAGTTGGACGGGAGGAAGATAGGGCCGCACATGTGAGACACGTATTTAGCACGGATGGTTGCGCGGCTTCTGGGCCGGGTGTGGCTGTGCGCCATGGATGGGGCTCCTGAAGTCCGGATCGTGGACGGCCCCTGTCATGCGTACGTGTTGTATCTATGATGTGCGCATGCCCTCAGCTCCCTCCCCGGCCCCCTCGGTCGGCCCGGCCGTCCACCCCGCTCCCGTCAAGCAGCCACCCGCCGCCGACCGCGTCTACGACCACGTCAAGCAGGGGGTGCTGGAGCGCCGCTACGAGGGCGGGATCCTGCTCACCGAGGGCGAGCTCGCCGAGGCCGTGGGGGTCTCGCGGACGCCCGTGCGCGAGGCGCTGCTGCGGCTCCAGGTGGAGGGGCTGATCAAGCTCTACCCGAAGAAGGGCGCCCTGGTCCTGCCGGTCTCCGCGCAGGAGATCGCCGACGTGGTGGAGACCCGCCAGCTTGTCGAGGAGCACGCCGCGCGGAAGGCCGTACCGGCGTCTCCGCAGCTCATCGCGCGCCTTGAGGAGCTCCTCGCCCAGCAGAAGGAACAGGCCGCCGCCGGGGACCTGGCCGGCGCCGCCGTCACCGACCGCTGCTTCCACGCCGAGATCGTGCGCAGCGGGGGCAACGAGATCCTCTCCCGCCTCTACGACCAGCTGCGCGACCGGCAGCTGCGGATGGGCGTCGCCGTCATGCACGCCCACCCCGACCGCATCACCAAGACCCTCGTCGAACACGAGCAGATCCTCGACGCGCTGCGCGCCGGGGACGCGGAGGCGGTCGTCGGGATCGTCCACGGGCATGTGGAGTGGTTCTCGCACCTGGCCCGGGGCGAGGTCCGATGAGCGGCAGCACCGGCAGTAGCCGTGGCGCGGTCCTGCCGGGGGATCCTCCCGGCGGGCGGCGGGCCCTCGCCGTCTGGGGGATCGGCGTCTCCGTCTACTTCGTCGCCGTGATCTTCCGTACGTCGCTGGGGGTGGCCGGCCTCGACGCCGCCGACCGCTTCCACGTCAACGCCTCCGCGCTGTCGACGTTCTCGATCCTGCAGCTGCTCGTGTACGCGGGCATGCAGATACCCGTGGGCCTGCTCGTCGACCGGCTCGGCACCAAGAAGGTGCTGGCCATGGGGGTCGTGCTGTTCACGGCCGGACAGCTCGGGTTCGCCTTCTCCCCCTCGTACGGCATGGCCCTCGCCTCGCGCGCGCTGCTGGGCTGCGGCGACGCGATGACCTTCATCAGCGTGTTGCGGCTCGGCACACGCTGGTTCCCCGCCCGGCGCGGCCCGATGATCGCGCAGCTCGCGGGGCTGGCCGGCATGGCGGGCAACCTGGTCTCCACGCTCGTCCTCGCCCGGCTGCTGCACGGCATCGGCTGGACGGCGGCCTTCGCGGGCAGCGCGCTCGCGGGGGTGGTCGTACTGGTCCTGCTGCTGCTCTTCCTCAAGGACCATCCCGAGGGACACGAGCCGGAGCCCTTCCCGCACCAGGGGGCGGCCTACGTACGACGTCAGATCGCCGCGTCCTGGCGGGAGCCGGGGACTCGGCTGGGGCTGTGGGTGCACTTCACGACCCAGTTCCCGGCGATGGTGTTCCTGCTGCTGTGGGGGCTGCCGTTCCTGGTCGAGGCGCAGGGGCTGTCGCGGGCGACCGCCGGTGAGCTGCTGACCCTCGTCGTGCTCTCCAACATGGTGGTCGGGCTCGTCTACGGCCAGGTCGTCGCCCGGCACCACGAGGCGCGGCTGCCGCTGGCGCTCGGGACCGTGGGGGCGACGGGGCTGCTGTGGGCGGTGACGCTGGCGTACCCGGGCGAGCATGCGCCGATGTGGCTGCTCGTGGTGCTGTGCACGGTGCTGGGGGCGTGCGGGCCGGCCTCGATGATCGGGTTCGACTTCGCTCGGCCGGCGAATCCGCCGGAGCGGCAGGGGACCGCGTCCGGGATCACCAACATGGGTGGGTTCATGGCCTCGATGACGACGTTGTTCGCGGTCGGGGTGCTGCTGGACGCGACCGGTGACAACTACCGGATCGCCTTCTCCGCGGTGTTCGTGCTGCAGGCGCTGGGGGTGAGCCAGATCCTGCGGTTGCGGAGGCGGGCGATCCGCCGGGAGCGGGAGCGGTTGGTGGCGAGCCGGGTGGAGACGGTGCATGTTCCGGCGTAGGGCGTGTGGGGTGGCTTAGGGCGGCTCAGGGCGGCGGCTCAGGGCGGCCTGGGTGACCCAGCCGGGTCCGGGGGCTCGGCCGGGTCGGGTCAGGTCCGGTCTGGTCGGGTCAGCGGATCGGGACCAGGGTCAGGTAGGCCAGGCCCAGGATGCCTCGGTAGCCCATCCACTGGGCGCGGTGGCGGTCCAGACGTTCCCGGGTCTCCTCCGCCAGCGGGTGCTTCGGGTTGTCGGCCAGCCACACCTCGGTGTCCGCCTGGTACGCCGACTCGAACTCCTCCCACTCCTCGACGGTCGCCGTCTCCGTCCACTCCGGGCGGAAACCCGCCTCCACGGTGAGGTCCACGAGGGTCGCGAGATCGTAGTGCTCGCCTGCTTCGGCGCCGGGCCACATCCTGGCGAGCTCGGTGGGGGTGGGGGTGCGGTGCCAGAAGCCTTCGCCGAGCAGGACGCGGCCGCCGTCGTTGACCAGGCGGCGCAGTTCGCGGAGGGCCTCGGCGGTGTGGTGCGGTGGGGTGGCGTCGCTCAGGGCCTGGGCCGCGCCTACGCACAGGACGAGGTCGGCCGGGGCCCTGGTGGTGCCGGTGGCCGACTCCTCGACGAACTCGACGCGCTGGGACAGGCCCCGTGCCTTGGCGTTGTGCCGTCCCCGGTCCAGGTCTTCGGCCTTGATGTCCACGCCTACGCCGTGTGCCTCGGGTACGGCCTCCAGGACTCGCAGCATCAGCTCGCCCCAGCCGCAGCCGATGTCCAGAACCGTGGTGGGGGTGGCGGTGGCGAGGCGGTGGACGATCGCGTTCGCGCGGGGGGTGGAGAGGGGGCTGTGGAAGGTGAGGCGGGTGAGGCGGGGTGGGGGTGTGGTGTCGAGTTCGGTCATGGGCGGACGGTAGCGCGGTGTGGGGGGTGGGGGACAGGGAGTATTCGGGCGGGTGGGGGTGGGGTGTGCGTTGCCCGGGGGTGACTGGTTGCCCGGGGTGGGGGCGGGGTGAGGGCTGGGGCGGGGTGGGTGCGCAGCCCGGCGGGACGGGGTGCCTCCCCCAGAGGGGGACCCCCAGGGCCCACCCGTGCCGCCCTAGGCGGCACGAATGCCCGCAGGCTCGGTGGGTGGCTGCGAGCGCAGGCCGGACCGCCCGCAAACCCGCGTCACGGCACCCGGTGACCCACCCGGCTCTCAAGACCGCGCCCCGCTCTCGTCGCGGCCCGCTCCCCGACCGCGTCCTCTCAGAACGCGCCCCGCTCTAAAGCCGCGCCCTCCTCAGGCGGCGCCCCGGCTTTCAGGCCGTGCCCTCTCAGACCGCGGCCCGTCGGAGCGTGCCCCCTCAGGCCTCGCCCCGCTCAACTCACCCCCACCGCCACCGCGTTACTGCGTGACCGTGAAGTTGCGCAGGATCGCCTTTGTCAGGGTTGGGTCGCCCTCTGCCTTTACTCGGTCTGCGACCGTGTCGAGGGGGACGCGGCCGCAGGAGAGGCGGACGTAGGTTTCCCAGTCGAGGGTGAGGGTGGCGGCCGGGCCGAGGGCGGGGGCGGTTTCGAGGGTGCCGCGGCCCTGGATGTCGACGCGGATGGTGCGGAGGAACTCGATCGGGCCGTGGACGTCGAAGACGATGGCAGAGCTGCGCGGGGCGTCGGCCTTCTCGGCGACTATCGCGGGGAGTTCGGCGAGGAGGACGTCCCGGGCGATGGGGGCGCCCGGGGAGTCGAGGTTGCCGGGGCGGCCGAGGGCGGCGCGGAGGTCCTGTTCGTGGACCCAGACGTCGAAGGCGTGCTTGCGCATGGACTCTTCGAGAGTCAGTTCGCTGCCGAGGGGACCGCGGACCTTCGTGCCGGGGTCGCGCGACTCGTTCCGCAGCTGGCGGTTGCGGCGGATGATCACGTACTCCAGCTCGGAGGTCATCTCCGGCGCGGTGTGGTGGCGGCGGACGTCGACCTGCATCTCCATGTACCGCTGGTGGTCGTTGGTCACGTGGTAGAGGTCGCGCGGCAGGGTGTGGATGGGCCGCGGGTCGCCGAGCATCTCGCAGTCCAGTCCGATGACATGGGAGACCACGTCACGGACCGACCAGCCGGGACAGGGTGTGCGCCGGTTCCACTCTCCCTCCACAAGCGGCCCCACCAGCTCGGATATCGCTTCGATGGAGTGGGTCCAGGCGTCGGCGTAGGGCTGGAGGGTGGGATGCAGACTCACGGAACGGGACCCCTCGGCGGTCGGAGCACGGGCTGGTGTTGGCGGCGTTGCCAGTGGGAGGTGGTGGCTGTCGGCGGGTGTCTTGGAACGCTAAGTTACGCTGCTGTGAGGCACCCCGGCAGTGCTTTCGTGTGACGATCGTAGGCCCGTGTGAACGGCTCGAATGCCAGGACGGTGGTAGTGTGCGCGCCTCGTTGATCCAGATCGCCGTAAGTGAGGGCGAATCGGTCGAATCGCGCCGACGGCGAATGGCCTCGCTCGTACGGGATCAGGCCGGGGCCGATCTGGTCGTGCTGCCGGAGCTGTGGACCACGGGCGCGTTCGCGTACGAGGGGTTCGGCAGTGAGGCCGAGCCGCTCGACGGGCCGACGTACGAGGCCATGGCGAAGGCCGCGAGTGACGCGGGCGTGTGGTTGCACGCGGGGTCGATTCCCGAGCGGGCGGCATCCGACGGCGGCTCCGCCACGGGCGATGGTTCCCTCTACAACACCTCTCTCGTCTTCTCCCCCTCCGGCGATCTGATCGCCGCCTACCGCAAGATCCACCGCTTCGGCTTCGACAAGGGCGAGGCCGTGCTGATGGGCGCCGGCCGGGATCTGGTGACGGTCCGGCTGCCCGAGACCACTCTCGGTCTCGCCACCTGCTACGACCTCCGTTTCCCCGAACTCTTCCGCGGCCTCGTCGACGCCGGCGCCGAGACCCTTGTGATCCCCGCGGGCTGGCCGGAGCGCCGCCGGGCGCACTGGACGCTGCTGGCCCGGGCGCGGGCGGTCGAGAACCAGGCGTATGTGCTCGCGTGTGGAACGGCCGGGACACATGCGGGAGTTCCGCAGGCCGGTCACTCGATCGTGGTCGATCCGTGGGGCGAGGTGCTGGCGGAGGCCGGGGCCGGCGAGGAGGTCCTCACCGTCGAGTTCGACCCCGGGAAGGTGGCCGTGACACGCGAGCAGTTCCCGGCGCTGAAGGACCGTGTGCTGGGGCTCGACGTCCCCCGCCGGCCGTAGGTCTCAGTCCGACTCGCGCTCCTTGTCCGCCAGGTGGATCACGCACACCGTCACCGCGATCAGCAGCGCCGGGTCCGCGTCCTCCCGTACGACGTCGACGCCGTAGGTCTCTCTGACGTGCAGCCAGCGCCGGGAGGCGACGGCGAGCAGTTCGCCGTCGTACTCGATGGCGAACTCGCGGTCCAGGATCCGGCCGCTGACGTCGAGTTCGGTGCTGCCGTCGGCGAGGGCGACGCGGTAGTGGTTGCGCAGGAGGGACAGGCGTTTGCGCTTGACGGTGGCCAGCGGTTCGCCGTCCCGTTCGATCACCATCGTGTCCCGCAGGGCGAACATCTTCTGGCGGATGTCGATCAGGACGCGCCCGCGCGTGTCCTTCAGCTCGAAGGTGTCCCTGAGCCGCATGGCCTTGCCGTCGACGAGGAACACCTTGTTGCCGTTGTCGTCCTCGATCCAGTAGTCGTCACCGAAGCCGAGGAGCCGGTCGCGTACGAGGAATCTCATGCCGGTACGGCTTCCCTGTGGGGTGGAGATCATCACGGGTCGCCATGGATTCGTCGCCGACGCGTACCCGGCCTGCCATGTCCACCGGCAGGCCGGCAGGCCGGCAGGACAGCAGGACAGCAGGACAGCAGGACAGCAGGACTGGGGGGTGCCGGTCCGTCTCACCGCGGTGGGACCGACCGGCCGCCCCCGTCCTTCGCACGCCGGTGTGGACGATGCCGGTGATCAGGCGCCGTAACCGTCGCGTCCGGTGTGCCGCCCCTCGTCGATGACCGGCGAGTTGGGCGGTACCACCACGCGCCGGCGCCTGGCGATGCTGCTGAACGTCGCCACGCCGATCAGCCCGACGATCATGAAGATGACGCCGACCAGGTCGAGGTTGACGCCTTGCATCTCCCAGTCGGTCGCGAACGTGAGGATGGCTCCCGCGGCGATGAGGATGATGCATCCGCCGAGGCCCATGAGTGTCGCCTCCCTGTCCGGTCCGGTCGTTCCGGTCCGGACGCCGGGTACCCACTCCTCACGAACTACCCACTCCTCACGAGCTGCGCGTTCGCGGCTAGAGGCCCAACCGGACCGCGGCCCTGATGAGATGGGCACGAGTCGGAGCATCCAGTTTTGTCCGCAGTCGGATCAGGTACGTCTCGACAGTGCTGGGGCTGATCCCCAACCGGCGCGACGTCTGCTGGCTGGTGTGTCCCGACGCTATGTGACGAAGAACCTGCAGTTCGCGCGGGGACAGGCCGACGTCGTCGGTCGGAGCGTCCGTCCGGCTGGGCGAAAACGCAACTGTGTTCATGCATTCCTCCGTTGACAGGCGATTGAGCCGACTCCGGGAGTAAGGGGTAAAGCATGTCCGGTGAACAGGCTCTGCTGCTTATCTGCAACCTCGCAGTTCGCCGGGGCGGACGGAATAGCTCTGAGGTGGACGGCTTATGCAATGGCATAAGCCGTCCACCTCTGCTGGCAGGCAAGTAGCCGGCTCTTATAGATGCGAAGTGGCGTTGCGTCAAGTCATGAAAGTTTGTGACTAGTTCGGCGCTGCCGCGTGGCGCAGGATCTTCTCAGGCCCGAACAGCGGGCCACGAGAGGAGATCGAAAATGTCTGAGAACATCGCCCCCGTGAACACCGACCTCGGCGCGGAGATCGAGCTGGAGACGGCGGACACCTCCTTCACCTTCGGCGAGCCGCGTGCCCTCGCGCTCGACCTCGACACGGAGGTCGAGCTGGAGACGGCGGACACCTCCTTCACCTTCGGCGAGCCGCGCGCTCTCTAGCCCGATCTCGGCGCGGACGTGGAGACGGTGGAAACCTCCTCTTCCGCGGTTCCGGATATCCGGACGACAGGCAGCCGCATCGGGGCGGGACCTCAGGGTCCCGCCCCCAGCTCTTCGCGTGCTGCGACACCGGAGGAGAAAAGGCACATCACGCTGGAGGAGCAGTGAAGGCAATACCCGCTGAACTTGCCGAGCAAGTGTGCTCGGTGGGTATAGAAATGACCGCGACCGTGCGACTCGCGGCGATATTCCACCGCAGCCTCGCCCGCCGTGCGGCGAGCAAACTCGGTGAGGCTCAGCGGCCCGAGGTGGAGGACCTCGTCCGACACACCCGGCGGCTCACGCCCGCTGCCGTGCACTTCCTGTACAAGGACGTCGGTGACGCCGACCTGGCTGAGACCAGACGCCAGCTGGAAAGGGCCGGCTCGCCGGCTCCGACTTCGGTCTACACGGGCGCACACGATCCCCGGTGGCTCCGGGACGGGCTGCGGGAGGTGCTGAACTCCCTCGACTGGGGTGACGAAAACGTCGGCTCCGTGGTCACCGTGCTGCCGCACGACGTACGACGCTCGCTCGAACTGGCCCGTCTGGCGCTGCGTTCGGCCTGGCCCGAAGCGTGGAGCGAGCACAACACACTCGTGGAGTACCTGGTTTTCGTGCAGGGCCCGGTGCGCTCGGCGACGCTGCAGAGCACCTTCGGCGCCATCTACGCCGAGCTGCAGGAGGCAGGCGACCCGCTACGCATGTTCGAGCTGCTTCTGCACGAGACGGCACATCACGCCCTCTCTCTCCGGGAACAGTTCACGCGTTTCATCGACAACCCCGACGCCCTGGGCACCCATGCGCTGCGCCCCGACCCGCGGCCACTGCGCGGTGTCCTGCATGCCGCATTCGTCATGTGCCGCATCGCCGAAGGACTTCGTCGCTACGAGCACAGCCATCCCGCCGGCGGCCCGCTGGACGGCTGTCCCGTCAGCGAGCGGCGCACCTTCGCCCTGCAGTCGCTGCAGGCGGCGCTGACGCTCCTGAACGAATCCGCTCAGTGGACCGAGGACGGACTGGTCCTGAAGGCCGCCCTGGAAACCTGCGCGCGGCGTGAAGCCGCGGATCTGGAGGTGCGGTCATGACAACAGCGACAGTGACGGGCCCCCGCTTGGGAATCAGCGGACGCTCCAGAGCGGAGCGCACGGTCGTCCTGGGCCGGCCAGGACAGCGTTGGCAGTTCAGCACCCAGTGGGAGATGCTCGAACTGGCCGACGGATCGCTGTTCTTCGACAGCACCTACGCCGATCACCGGGCGATCTCCGCGCCCTCCGATGCGCTGCGGCGGATCCTCCTGATGATCGAGGAAAGCAAGCCGACACTTCAGGCTGTCGCCGAGCGCCTCACCGGCCACGCCGACACAGCGACGGTCGAGAGCATCGAACGGCTCCTGCTGCCTCTCGCCAAGGCCGGCATCCTCGTGCCGCTGCGCGAGGACCAGCGCCCCGACTGGGCGGACGATGCCCTGACGGAGCGGTTCTCCACACAGATCGAGTGGCTCGGCACCCTGTCCACCACACCGTACGGACACTGGGACTACTTCGAGCGCCTGCGGAATGCCTCGGTCACCGTGATCGGCCTGGGCGGGGCCGGGAGCCTGCTGTCCCTCGCTCTGGCCGCGGCGGGCATCGGCCAACTCACTCTGGTGGACGGCGACACCGTGGAGGTCTCCAACCTCACGCGCCAGATCCTCTACCACCCCGGCCAGGACGGCCTCAGCAAGGCGGACTGCCTGGTCGAACAGCTCGAGCGGTTCTCCCCGTACACCCAGTACCGGGTCATACAGCAGTACGTCAGCCAGCCTGAAGACGTCCAGACGTGCATCGAGGGTGCTGACTTCGTGGCCGTCTGCGCGGACGCACCCCGCTTCACCCTCAACCGGTGGATCGACACCGCCTGCAAGGAGAGCGCGGTGCCCTATCTCGGTGCCTTCGCGGGCTCCGTCGGGCCGATGTACCGGCCCGGATCAGCGGGCTGCTTCAGCTGCTTCGAACACAGGCTGCGCGAGGAGCTGGGCGAGCGCTACGACATGGTCGTCGATGCGCTGGCTGCGAAGCAGTCCTGGCGATATCCGGCTTTCGTCTCCGGGCCGCTGACTGTCTCACATCTCATGACGACAGAGATCGTGCTCCATCTGACGGGTGCCGCGATCCCTCCCTCGGCCGGTGGCATTCTGCGCTACCAGCACCCGAACACGGTGGTCGAGCCGTTCCCCGGGCATCCCGCCTGCGCGTGCTCGGCCCCGACAGCTGCCGCACACGCGCTCTCCTGAACCCACTCCCTCGGATATCCGGTGCCGGTGACACGGTGCCGCCCCTGGACGGCTCCACGCCCAGGGGCGGCACCGTGCCACCGGCCCAGGCAAACAGAGCGAGGCCACCTGTGAAGACCGCCCTGGTGAAGTACAACAACATCGCACATCTCCCCCATGCGCGACGGCTGCTGGCCGCCGACGCCATCTCCAAGGCCGGCGACTGGGTCCTCTTCGTCGCGATGAGCGCACTCGTCTTCGAGGCCGGAGGGGCCCAGGCGCTGGCGCTGTTCAGCCTCGCCCGGGTCCTGATCCCCGCTCTCCTGGGACCCTGGGCAGGCAGCTGGGGAATGGTTCTGGCACCGCGCACCCTCATGATCAGCGTCGATCTCGGCCGCTGCGTGCTGCTCTTGCTGGCTGCGGCCGCCGCGCACACGCACCAGTCCGTATGGCTGCTGGAGGCTCTCGTCGTGGGATGCGCGGTCCTGGCCGCTTTCCATTCCCCGGCCGAGCGCCGCTTCCAGCGCGACGCCATCGCTCCGGAGCAGCGCGCCGACTTCAACGCCGTCATCGGTGCGACGGCCACCACCGTCATGATCGCGGCCCCGGCGGCGGGAGCCGTGATGGCGACGACCCTCGGCAACGTGGGTTCCCTGGTCGTCGACGCCATCAGTTTCATCATGTCGGCACTCATCGTGGCCGGCGTCCGCACTGCCACACCCGCCGCGACATCCACGGCCTCGCAGAAGCAGGCGCAGCCCGAGCCGGCCGTCGGCCGCCGCGAGGGAACCCTCGCCACGCTGACGCGGGTACTCAAGGAGCAGCCGGTCGTCACCGCCTGCCTCATCACCCAGGCCGCAGCATGTACCGTCGCCGGCGCTGCACTGGTACTCCTGCCTCCGCTCAGCAGCCGGCTGCACGCGGGCGACGGCGCGATCGGCTGGTTGACCACCGCGATCGGAATCGGTTCCCTGCTCGGGGTCCTGGCCGGTGGTGCGATCGCTCGCCAGGGGCGACTTCTGATGTGCGTCACAAGCGTCGTCACGATGGGCGTGATCCTCGGTCTGCTCGGCTCCAGCCCGAGCCTGCCACTCGCCCTGGGATGCGCAGCCCTGGTGGGTGTGGCCGCCAACCTGCCGGAGCCGATGTACTGGACCTCCTACGCGGAGGAAGTCAAGGAGTCCGACTCCGGACCGGTGTACGGGCTGGTCGAGTCGGCCATCACCGGAGGTTTCTCTCTGGGCGGCACCATCCTGGGAGCGACCATTGCCGCGGTCGGTACTCCGACGGCTGCCTGGTCCGTGGGTATCGCGGCCAGCCTGGTCGCTGCCACAGCGTTCGTGCCCGCCTTGCGACGTCACCGGGCAAAGGCGGCGGTACCGCCCTCCGTGCCGGTCGAGAACTGCGCAGGAGTCACACCGTGACCGCAACGACGACCGCGAGCTGTGTCCTCGACCCTTCGGGCACCGGGGACACGACCTCGGCAGAGCCGGACGACCACGGTTGTGTGACCGTGCGCAGCCACCGGATCACCACCGCGGCGGGCACCCGCTCGGGCGGAGCCTCGCGGATCGGCTCAGGCCGCGACCACGCCGAGGAAACCACCGCCGCCCTGCTGCTCGATGGATCCGCCGGTCCGAAAGAGAGCGCAGTTCGCTACGCCGCCGTCCGGGGCAGCGGGTCTCACGCCGTCCGTGACGCCGTGCGTCTGGCCGCCGAACGACTCGGACGCCCGTGGCCCGCCCCTGCCCTCGCACCTCCCCCCGGCAGTGCGCTGGTCACCCGGCCCCACCCTGACCGGCAGCCGGCTGAGCTGGTGGAGAAACTCCTCGGACAGCTGTCCTTCGACGGCTTCGAGGTGGCCGCCCAGGCTCATGTCACCACCGAAAGCCGACTGCTGATTCCCGCAGGACGGACACCTGTGGGCGAGACCGTGCACACCGGAGCGGCCGTCATCGACGTCCTGAGGGGAGATTCCCTGGTGGCCGATGTGGACGTTGCCTGGAGCGGCGATGTCCTGCCCGACATCGACCAACTGGGCGCGCGCGTGGAACAGGCGTTGAAACGGGCCGGAGCACCGCGGCGAGCAGTGCCTTCCCGTGTGCAGATGCTGCTGGTCGACGGCAGCGCAGGCGCACTCCTGCACGAGGTGTGCGGCCACCTGCTGGAGAGCTCGCGTCAGCGCCCGTCACTGCTGGCCCGGCACCGAAGCCGGCAGGTGGCACACCATCAGCTGAGCGTTGACGACAACCCGCGCCACGACGCTGGTTTCGGTTCGCATCGATACACCCTGTTGGGGACGGACACGCGCCGCCGCTCTCTGCTGAGCGCAGGGCTGCTCGCAGGGTTGCTGGAGGACTGCCCCCACGGGCCATGGCGCGCCGAGGACGCGCGGCGCATGCCCCAGCCCCGGATGAGTCACCTGGAACTGACGCCCGCGCCCTGCCCTGTCACCTTGGACCGTGCGCTGGGCAACGCCCGCGCACCGATCGTCCGTGTCCACCGGCTCGGTGCAGGCTCTTTGGATCACCGCGACGGCACAGTCGTGCTGGAGGTCAAGGACGCCACCTACGTGCAGGACTCCGGTCTTCAGCGGCTACCGCCGTTCCGGGTCACTGCGGAGGCGCGCCAAGTCCTCCTGGGGATCCAGGCCGTGGGCGGCGCGGACACCATGGCGACATGGTCGGCCTACTGCCTTGCCACCTCCGGCCGGCTGCCCGTCGGTGCGAGCACACCCACGGTACTCACCGGCCCGCTGACCACACTGGAACACGGTTTCCCCACGAGGCCCTGACCGGCGTACGGACTCGAAGCCGCCCGCCGCCCGCCGGCGTCGGGTTCCTATCGGTCGATGTGCCGGACGAAGTCGATGACGGCGTCACGTACTTCGGCAGCCGCCCAGTCGAGACCGGCCTCGCTCACGGTCACCTCTGTGACGGAGACTCCCGGTGGCATGCCCGGTTCCCACCAGGGCATCTGGAACACGGCGACACCGCTCTCCCCGACCTGACGGGCGGCCGCGTCGTTCAACTTCTCGGCGGGGAAAGGAAGCCATACCTGGAACTGGTGGATGTGCGGCACCTCGGGCTGCACTCTGGACCACCCGACCCCGGCCTCCTCGAACCCCTGCGCCATGGCGCGCGCGACCGCCTTCGCATGCCCGACGTACTCCTGCAGTCGCGGCAGTTCACGGTCGAGTCCGGCAAGCGCGGACAGCGCTGCCGGGAACTGATGGAAGACTCTTCCTCCGTAGCGGTGGCGCCAGATCCTCGCCTCCTTGATGAGCGAGCTCGGGCCGGCCACGACGGCACCGGACAGCCCGTCGAGCGACTTGTAGAGCGAGACGTACACGGTGTCGGCCAAGGAGGCGATCTCCTGCAGCGGGCGTCCGAAGTGCGTGGTGCACTCGAACAGCCGCGCCCCGTCGAAGTGCACGACAGCATTGCGCTCACGTGCCGCCTGGGTGACCTCCACCAGTTCGTCCCAGGTGGGCAGCAGATATCCGGCGTCACGCAGAGGCAGTTCCAGCATCAGCGTGCCGAACGGTTCCGGGCAGGAGAGGACTTCCTCGCCGGTCACTTGGCGCGGGGCCCCCGTCAGGCGCAGCGGGTGCAGATTGCTCACCCTGCGGAAGGCGTCCGCCTCGAAGACCTCGGGGTGGGACAGCGCATGGAGGGCGACGTATCTGTTGCCGGTGCGCTCCGCCCAGCATCGCAGGACGATCTGCTGTGCCATGGTGCCGGTCGGGAAGAAGGCCGCATCCTCCTTGCCCAACAGCTTCGCGATCCGGTTCTCCACCTCGGACACGACTCCGTCGCCGTAGACATCGGTGGAGAGGGAGAGGTCATAAGCCCCCGGCGCCTGCTCGACGAGCGCGGCGAGCCGTTCTCCCAACGACATGGTCGCCGACGGTCGGGCGAGAAGACGCTTCGCTTCCGGCGCGGTCCGCTTCTCGGGCGTCTCCATGCCCGGCTCTTCTTCGCCGGCGGCCACCGCGGTCACCTGCCCGTCACTGGCGCCGACCTTGGTCATTTCGTTCATCACGTCACCTCCGGTACCGCCGGCTCAACCGGCCCGCTCACATCGGTTCTCTTGCTGATCCATGGGCCGTCTCCGCGAGGCAACCGGCACCTGGGAGAAGTCCCCCGGGCGAGTCAGGGGCCCCAGGTGACGTCTCCCTTCCCGGCAGTGGTGGCCAGGGTGTGGCTCTCGCTGGTGCCGGCGGCTCGTTCGGAGTCGGAGCCATGGGGCGTGACAGTCAGGGCGGTCGTAAGTCCGCCGAAGGCGATGAGAAATGCTGCGGCGACCCGCGCGACACACTTGACCATCACGGAATTCCTCCAGAAGTGGATTACTTGCCCGGCTGCTTTCCTTGGCTTCTCGGCTTCAGTGGACCTGCCGATGCCTCTACTCTGATCGGCTGCAGGAGCGGAGGGAAGCGATCCGGGGTGGACGGAATATGCAGTGGCATAAGTCGTCCACCGCCGTCTCGGGTCATTCCTCGTCCCACCACGGACCGGGCGCAAGTGTTGCCTTGCTGGACACAACGGTGAAGCCCTGCAGGTCGGCGCGCTCGGCCACGACCTGACGGGAGACATGGAAGGCGGTCTCTTCGGCGGCTGCCAGATCGGAGGAGACGATGAAGAAACCCAGAGTCGGCCCTTCCGGCGCATCCAGATGGGCGGAAATGTGCTCCACGCCATCGCCACGTCCGAAGAACGGCGAGAAGGCTCCGGATGCGATGGAAGGCATTGCCGTACCAGCTGGAGCCCGAAGTCGGACGTGAATGAGATACATGAATTCAATGGTTTAGCCACTGGATGGAACATGCAATCGTCCGGACTGGCCTCTTTGTGCCACCGCATGAACAGGCCAGCATTGCCGCATGATCGTTACTCCCATAGGATCGGCGCCGAGTAAGGGCATGTACGCGACATGTACGTGACTATCGCGACCAGGGGGAGGCAGCGTGCTCGACGTCTTGGGGCTCGACGGGGAAGCAGAAACGATCTATCGGGCCATGCTCAGCCATCCCCATGACGGAGTCGCCGACCTGGTCACCCGACTTCAGCTCTCGGAAGAACAAGTCCGCGCCGGCCTGGACCGGCTCAGCGCACTGGCTCTGATCCAACCCTCGGCCCAAGAAGGAACCGGCTTTCGGACCATCAGTCCGGAAACCGCGATGGAAGCCTTGCTGGCCCGCCAGCAAGCGGAGCTGGCCGCACAGCAGATGCGAGTGGAAGCCTCGCGTGCTGCTGCGGCCAAGCTGATCGCAGAATGCTCCACCCTGCGCCCCCGTGTGCTCGATGACGACTCCGAGCGTCTCATCGGTCCCGAGGCCATCCGCGACAGACTGGCGCAGCTGGCCGAGGAGACCAAGCAGGAGATCGCAACCTTCGCTCCGGGCGGCGCGCACTCGGCCGAGGACCTCCAGGCAAGCCGCATCCCGAACGCGGCCCTTCTTGAGCGTGGCGTCCGGATGCGCACCGTCTATCTGGACAGCGTGCGCAATCACCAGCCGACTCTGGACCATGTCACCTGGCTGAACGCCCGGGGCGGACAGGTCCGCACCGCTCCCACCCTGCCCATCCGCATGGTCATCTCCGACCGCCGGCAGGCGGTGTTGCCCATCGACACCGTCGACGCTCGGGCAGGAGCCGTCATCCTGCACGGCGCGGGCACCGTCGCGGCTCTGTGCGCCTTGTTCGAGGGCATATGGAGCAGCTCCATTCCGCTGGGGACCATGCCGAAGGCCGATGCCGACGAGATGCCGCCCCAAGAGCGCGCCGTCCTCAAGATGCTCGCCCAGGGTTACACCGACGAGGCGATCGCCAATCGGCTCGGAGTCTCGCCCCGTACCGCCCGCCGTATCGCCGCCGACCTCATGGAGCGACTGGAGGCCCGCAGCCGCTTCGAGGCCGGCGTCCACGCCGTGCAGGACGGCTGGCTGCCTTCATCGCGGTGACGTCGGTCAGCCCCGGAAGACATCCCTGAGGCCAGGCCCGCTCGCGGCCCCGCCTAGCGCACCATGGCGACGACTCGGCCCCGGCCTGCCACGGCACCGCCAACTCCTCGACCAGGACCGACTCGCAACTACCCCTCCAGGAACGCCACCAGCGCGTTCGCCAGCAGATGCGGGTCGTCCGCGCCGCACAGCTCGCGCGCACTGTGCATCGACAGGATCGCCACACCGATGTCGACGGTCTTGATGCCGTGCCGGGCCGCGGTGATCGGGCCGATCGTGGTGCCGCACGGCATGGAGTTGTTGGAGACGAAGGACTGGAACGGGACGCCCGCCTTCTCGCAGGCCGCCGCCCAGACCGCCCGGCCCGAACCGTCCGTGGCGTAGCGGTTGTTGACGTTGACCTTGAGGATGGGGCCGCCGTTGACGCGCGGGTGGTGCGTGGGGTCGTGGCGTTCCGCGTAGTTGGGGTGGACGGCGTGGCCGGTGTCGGAGGAGAGACAGACCGTACCGGCGAAGGCCCGCGCCCGGTCCTCGTACGACCCTCCGCGCGCGAACACCGAACGCTCCAGCACACTGCCGAGCAGCGGGCCGTCCGCACCGGTGTCCGACTGCGAGCCGTTCTCCTCGTGGTCGAAGGCGGCGAGTACGGGGATGTACGGCAGGTCCGGGGTGGCGGAGACCGCGGCCAGCGCGGCGATGCCGGCGTGCACGGAGAGCAGGTTGTCCATGCGCGGCCCGGCCACCAGCTCCTCGTCGCGGCCGAGGTAGGCGGGCGGTTCGACGGAGTGCACCATCAGGTCCCAGCCGGTGACCTCGCCCGCGGCCAGGCCGTTCTCCTCCTCCAGGAAGGCGATCAGATCGCCCTCGCGGACATGGTCGGCGAGGCCCCAGATCGGCTGCAGATGCCGCTGCTTGTCGAGCTTGAGGCCCTCCGCCGAGATGTTCCGGTCCAGGTGGATGGCGAGCTGCGGGACACGCAGCAGAGGCCGGTCGACGCTCACCAGTCGCGTCGAGCCGTCCCGCAGGACCAGCCGGCCCGAGAGGCCGAGGTCGCGGTCGAGCCAGGAGTTGAGGAGCGGGCCGCCGTAGATCTCGACGGCGACCTGCCGCCAGCCGTGCGCCCCGGTGTCGGGCAGCGGCTTGACCCGCAGGTTGGGGGAGTCGGTGTGCGCTCCGACGATCCGGAACGGCGTGTGCGCCTCGGCGCCCTCGGGGACGTACCAGGCCACGATCGCGCCGCCGCGCAGCACGTACTTGCCACCGGTGCCCACGGCGGAAGCCCCTGATGTCTCCGCGTCCCAGGCGTCCGTCTCGGCGACCTGCTTGAAGCCGGCCTTCTCCAGCCGCTCGGCGGCGTTCGCCACCGCGTGGTACGGCGAGGGGCTGGCCGCGAGGAAGGACATCAGGTCGTCGGTGTGGCCGCGGTCGAAGCGGGAGGCATGGCTCATGGGTTCACCTTAACGACGTACGAGGGCCCGCTCCCGGCGATGGAAGAGGGCCCCCGCGGGGATGGTGTGAGGCTGTACGGGTGTGTCCCGGAACGCCCCCTCGGCCCTTGTGGATCAGCGGCGCAGTGCCAGAAAACAGAGCCAGAAAGGCGACGGCCGGTCCCCCTCCATGAGAAGGGAAACGGCCGTCGCCGTTCAGCGAGTCGGAGGTCTGCCGGAAGGCGGAGCCTCAGAACGCCGTCTCGTCCAGCTCCATCAGGTCCAGGTCGACGCCCTGGGCCAGCTTGCGGGCACCGGTCACGCCGGGCAGGACGTTGGCCGCGAAGAACTTCGCCGCCGCGATCTTGCCGGCGTAGAACGCCTTGTCCTTCGCCGAGGCCGTCTCCAGCTTCTCGGCGGCGACCGCAGCACCCTTGAGCAGCAGGTAACCGACGACGACATCGCCGGAGGCCAGCAGCAGGCGGGTGGTGTTCAGGCCCACCTTGTAGATGTTCTTGACGTCCGACTCGGTGGCCGCGAGGTCGGTCAGCATCAGACCGACGATCGCCTCCAGCTCGACGGCGGCCTTCGCGAGGTGCTCGCGGGCCCCGGCCAGCTCTTCGCCGCCCGTGCCCAGCGCCAGGAACTTCTTGATGTCCTCGGCGAGACCGTTCAGCGCCGCGCCCTGGTTGCGGACGATCTTCCGGAAGAAGAAGTCCTGGCCCTGGATCGCGGTCGTGCCCTCGTACAGGGTGTCGATCTTGGCGTCACGGATGTACTGCTCGATCGGGTACTCCTGGAGGAACCCGGAGCCACCGAAGGTCTGCAGCGACTGGGCGAGCTGCTCGTAGCCCTTCTCGGAGCCGTAGCCCTTCACGATGGGGAGGAGAAGGTCGTTGAGCGCGTGCTCGGCCTTCGCGTCCTCGCCCGCCGCCTCCTTCACCGCGATCGCGTCCTGGATCGAGGCGGTGTAGAGGACGAGGGCGCGCATGCCCTCCGCGTACGCCTTCTGCGTCATCAGCGAGCGGCGCACGTCGGGGTGGTGCGTGATGGTGACCTTGGGCGCGGTCTTGTCGCCGAAGGCGGCCAGGTCGGAGCCCTGGACGCGCTCCTTGGCGTACTCAAGGGCGTTGAGGTAGCCGGTCGACAGCGTCGAGATGGCCTTCGTGCCGACCATCATCCGGGCGAACTCGATGATGCGGAACATCTGCCGGATGCCGTCGTGCTTGTCGCCGATCAGCCAGCCCTTGGCGGGGTGCTGGTCGCCGAAGGTCATCTCACAGGTGTTGGAGGCCTTCAGGCCCATCTTGTGCTCGACGTTCGTGGCATAGACGCCGTTGCGCTCGCCCAGCTCGCCGGTCTCGAAGTCGAAGAGGTACTTGGGCACGAGGAAGAGGGACAGCCCCTTGGTGCCCGGTCCGTGGCCCTCGGGACGCGCGAGCACGTAGTGAAGGATGTTCTCCTCCATGTCGTGCTCACCGGAGGTGATGAAGCGCTTCACGCCCTCGATGTGCCAGGAGCCGTCCTCCTGCTGGATCGCCTTGGTGCGGCCGGCACCGACGTCCGAGCCCGCGTCGGGCTCGGTGAGGACCATGGTGGAACCCCAGGTCTTCTCGACCGCGATCTGGGCGATCTTCTTCTGTACGTCGTTGCCCTCGTCGTAGAGGATCCCGGCGAACGCCGGACCGGAGGTGTACATCCACACGGCCGGGTTCGAGCCGAGGATCAGCTCCGCGAACGACCAGATCAGCGACGGGGGCGCCGTCGTGCCGCCGATGGCCTCGGGCAGGCCGAGCCGCCAGTACTCGGACTCCATGAAGGCCTTGTACGACTTCTTGAAGGACGGCGTGACCGGCGCGGTGTTGGTCTCCGGGTCGAAGACCGGCGGGTTGCGGTCGGCGTCCGCGAAGGACTCGGCCAGCTCGTTCTCCGAGAGGCGCTTCATCTCGTCGAGGATGCTCTTCGCGGTGTCGACGTCCATCTCCTCGAACGGACCCGTGCCGTACAGCTTGTCGCGGCCGAGTACTTCGAAGAGGTTGAACTCGATGTCGCGGAGGTTCGACTTGTAGTGCCCCATGGCTACGGCTCCCTGGAGAGGCGGGCGAGGCACTGGATCCTCGCGCTAGTTCACATACCAACAAGTAGCTTCGACACGATGATGCTACCCGCCAGTAATAAACCGCAACCCTGATCCCGCCATCTGTGACGGTTCACACCGAAACGTCACACGGGAACGCAGCAGAACATCACACGGGAACGCCGCACGGGAGCGTCACACCGGCACGGTGAGCGTGGCGGTGTACCCCGCGTCCACACTGCCCTTCATGACCGCCAGCTGCTGCTCGTAGCCGTCACTGAAGATGCCGTCCTCCTCCAGGGACAGCGACTCCAGGTTGGTCACGCTGTCGCCGTAACCCTCCGTCGCGTACACGTCCTCGCACACGTCCTTCGGGAACGCGAGCTGCGAGGTGTTCGTGATCGACGTGGCCGCCGTCGCGTCCGCCAGGCTCCCGTAGACCTCGAAGTGAATGTGCGGCCAGCGGCCCGGGTAGCAGCCCGGGAAGACACTGGTGAAGGTGACCTGACCCCGCTCGTCGGTCTCCTGCACGCCCCGCAGATAGTTCTCGTCCGTGAGGCCGTCGCTGTAGAGGGAGTAACCCCCCTCCCGGTCCGCGTGCCACACATACACAGCCGCGCCCTGCTTCGGCGTACCGCAGCCGGAGGCCGCGTCCACGACGGTGAGGGTGACGGTCAGGGCCACGCCCGCGGCGGTACCGCCCGCGGAGTCGCCGAAGCTCCGGGTGATGTCGCTGCGCACCACACCGCTCTCCTTCAGCACGTTCACACCGTTCGAGCCGTCGCCGGGAAAGGGACCGGCCGTCTCGTCGGGGATCACGGCGCACTCGGAGCCACCACCGGCAGCGGCCGACGAGCCCCCGGCCGAGGCGGACGAACCGCTCGGGGAACCGGCGGCCGCGTCCTCGTCGGCGGAGCACCCGACCAACGGCACCAGAGCCGCCCCCGCCATCAGCCGGATCATCCGCCGCCGGGCCAGGACGGGCAGGTCGTGGGAGAGACCTCTGTCGTGCTCGTGCAACTCGTCGTCACGGTGTTCGCGCATACAGGAAACGCTAGAAGCCGGGCCCCCGGGAATCCCAGGGAAAGGCCCTGTCAAGTCACTGTCGGTTTACCGGCCACCCCATAGCCGTCCGCCACCCCGCCCCGCTCGGTACGCTTGCGCCCATGTACGGCTACGACCAGAGCGCGGGTACGCAGCAGCAGTACGCCACGCCGCAGCAGCAGATGCCGGGCGGGTACGGCCAGCAGCCGCCGCTGTATCCCGAGCCGTCCCCGCCGTCCCTCGCGGACGCGGTGCGCGCCTTCACCACGGGACAGGTGACCGCCGAGGACTTCCAGCAGGTCTTCGCCACGTCGAAGGTCTACTGCCCGCGCGGCGACAACCCCGGCTTCCTCGCCCTCCACAACACCCAGCAGCCGGTGATCCCCATGTTCACCTCGCTGAAGGAACTGCGCCGGTACGCGGGCAAGGAGTCCAAGTACTTCGTCATCACCGGCGCCGAGGTGATCGACCTGCTGCCCACCGGCTACGGCTTCGTCCTCGACATGGAGGGCGAGCACCGGATGGTCTTCGACGCCAAGGCCGTGGAACAGATGGTCGAGTTCGCGATGCGGCGGATGTACGGCTGATCTAGCTGATCTACGGCTGGAGCGGCCGCGGCGTCACCGCCCCGCGGCCCGGCCGCCGGAATATCCTTCCCCCGTTGTCACAGCCATGCCATAGAGTGCCCCCTGGCAGCCGCGCCCCGCACGCCACCGCTTTCACGGTCCGCGTCGGGCGCCGCGCGGCGCTTTCACCTTCCCGGCACCACCGGGATTCTCCGTGGGGGTTCATCACTGTGCGCATGCGCAGCACTTCGGCCGCGACGGCGCTCGCGGTCCTGTTCAGCTCGGCGGCACTCAGCGTCGCCGCGGCCGGCTCCGCGTCGGCCGCGACGGCCTCCGTCACCACGCCCGGCGGTCTCGTCGCGGACGCCACCCGCGTCTTCCTCGGCGACAACAGCTCCGGCACCGTCCTGGCCGCCGACCACGCCGGCAATGTCGTCGACTCGGTCAGCGGCATCCCCGGCGTCACCGACCTCGCCCTGTCGGCCGACGGCGGCACGCTGTACGCCGCCACGCCGGAACTGCACGAGATCGTGGCCCTCGACACGGCCACCCTCGACGTCAAGGCCCGCTACACCGTCGCCACCACCGACGGCCCGCGCTATGTCGCCGTCGCCGGCGGCAAGGTCTGGTTCAGCTACGGCGACCAGTGGTCCGGCGACATCGGCTCGGTCGACCCCGCGGTGGACCCGGCGAGCGGCACCGATCCGGTGGCGCTCGGCCAGTTCTCGGGCAAGGTCTGGGGCCAGGCGCTCCTCGACACCGACCCGACCGCACCCGGTCTGCTGGCCGTCGGCGAGACCGGCCTGTCCACCGACTCCATGGCCGTCCTCGACGTCTCCAGCGGCACCCCGCAGCAGCTCGCCTGGCACAACGGCGACTACTCGCTGAACAACGGCATCGGCGACATCGACCTCGTCCCCGGCGCCCCGCAGGTGCTGTTCAACGGCAAGGACCGGGCCAAGTACGCCGACGGCAAGTTCACCCTCGCCGGCTCCTACCCGTCCGGCCAGCGCGCCGACATCGCCGCCAACGGCCTGGTCGCCCAGATCAACGGCGACAAGGTGGCCGTATACCAGCCAGGCGCGACCCAGCCGCTGCGGACCTACACCACCAGCACGAACGGCACGGCCGACCTGACCTGGTCCCCGGACGCCTCGCGGATCTTCGCGCTGGTCGCCTCCTCCTCCGGCTACACCCTCAAGGCGCTGACCGGCACCACGCTCAACGTCCCCACCCTCACCGTCAACGCCCCCGCCACGGCCACCCGCGCCAAGCCGCTCACCGTCACCGGCAAGCTCTCGGCGACCGTACCGCTGCCGGCCGGGGTCCAGCTGACGGTCACCCGCACCGACCTGGAGAGCCCGAACGGCAAGGCGCTGGCGCCGGTGACGGTCAAGGCGGACGGCACGTACTCCTTCACCAACACCCCGCCGGCCGGCGGCAAGGTGAAGTACACGGTCAAGTACGCGGGCGACGCCCAGCACACGGCCGTGAGCGCCTCCGACACCGTCGAGGTCTCCCGCGCCGCCACCACGCTCAGCCTCAACAACAACGGCAAGCTCTACTCGTACGGCGCCGACGTGAAGTTCACGGCGCACCTCGGGACGACGTACAAGAACCGCTCGGTCTCGATCTACGCCGACCCCTTCGGCAGCGACAAGGGCAAGAAGCTCATCAAGACCGGCACGGTCAACGCCGACGGCAACATCAGCGCCTGGGTGGACATGACCCGGGACACGGCCGTCACCGCGGTCTTCTCGGGCGACGCCCGCTACAAGCCGAAGACGGTCAAGTCCACGGCCTACGCCAAGGTCAAGATCTCCACCGCCGTCTCCAAGCACTACAAGACGGCGAAGATCGGCACGAAGAACTACTACTGGTTCCACAAGAGCACCGACCCGCTGCTCACCACGACGATGTCCTACTACCCGGGCCGCCAGCAGCGCTTCGACCTCCAGGCCTACTACAACGGCGCCTGGCACACGCTGGGCCAGGAGTACTTCCCGCTCGGCAGCAACGGCAAGTCGGCCATCACCCTCGAGGCACCCGGCGAGTCCGGGATCAAGGCGCGCGTGCGGTCCGTGTACGTCAACGGTTCGTCCGGTGACAGCGTGAACTCGACGACGTACGGGGCGTGGAAGTACCTGTACTTCAGCAACTGACACCGGTCCGGCTCGGACGTGGTTCTGACGGGGAGACCCGGAGGGAATGCCCTCCGGGTTTTCTCCGTTAGGGGTGGCAGAAAGTTCAACGCTCAACTAAACTGGACGCACCAAGGAGGTACCGACATGCCTGCAGTGACCGTCGAGAACCCGCTGACGCTCCCGCGCGTGGCCGCCCCGGCCGACGCCGTGTCCCGTCCCGTAGTCGGCGTCACGACCGCGCCGAGCGGCTTCGAGGGCGAGGGCTTCCCGGTGCGCCGGGCGTTCGCGGGGATTCATTACCGGCATCTGGATCCGTTCATCATGATGGATCAGATGGGGGAGGTGGATTATGCTCCGGGCACTCCGAAGGGGACCCCCTGGCACCCGCACCGCGGCTTCGAGACCGTCACGTACATCATCGACGGGACCTTCATCCACCAGGACTCCAACGGTGGTGGCGGCACCATCACGAACGGGGACACCCAGTGGATGACGGCGGGCTCGGGCCTGCTGCACATCGAGACCCCGCCCGAGTCGCTCGTGATGTCCGGCGGCCTGTTCCACGGCCTCCAGCTCTGGGTCAACCTCCCCGCCAAGGACAAGATGAAGGACCCGCGCTACCAGGACATCCGCGGTGGCCAGGTCCAGCTTCTGACCTCGCCGGACGGTGGCGCGCTGCTTCGGGTGATCGCGGGTGAGCTGGACGGCCACGAGGGCCCCGGCATCACGCACACGCCGATCACGATGATCCACGCGACGCTGGCGCCGGGTGCGGAGATCACGCTGCCGTGGCGTGAGGACTTCAACGCGCTGGCCTACGTCCTGGCCGGGCGCGGCTCGGTCGGCACCGACCGGCGCCCCATCCACCTGGGCCAGACGGCGGTCTTCGGCGCGGGCGGCTCCCTGACGGTCCGCGCGGACGAGAAGCAGGACTCCAACGCGCCGGACCTGGAGGTCGTACTCCTGGGCGGACAGCCGATCCGTGAGCCCATGGCGCACTACGGCCCGTTCGTCATGAACACCCGTGAGGAACTGCAGCAGGCGTTCGAGGACTTCCAGAAGGGACGGCTGGGGACGATCCCCGCCGTGCATGGGATGTCGGAGGGTGGCCTGTAAGACGGGCTGAGACTCGGTAGGTTGCAGGACAGGCCCGAAGCCGCAAGTTCGGATTGCGGCTTCGGGCCTGTCTCGTTCGGGCGCTGTTACGGCAGTACGTACACCGGCGCACCTTCAGGAGTGCAGCCGGCCTGGCGCATGCAGCCGCGCTTGAGCAGCATCCGCAGGCAGTCGTGGACGCGGTCGTGCGACAGCCCGGTCCGGTTGGCGATCTCCGTCACGCGGTAGTGGGCACCGCCGTTGAGCAGGGCCGGGGCCAGGTAGGCGGCCACCGAGTGGACGTCCTCGGTGACGACGAGGTTCTTCGCCTTCCAGGCGGCAAGGAGTTCCTGGGGCGTCAACTTCGGGGCCGGGGTGGACCGGTCGTTGCGTCGGTTCCTCAGGGACTCGGCGATGTCGCTCAGGCTGCCGCTGATCTGCCGCAGCAGCTCATTGCGCTCCCCGGCGATGGCGGCCAGCCTCTCGTCCGCCTCGAGGTTGCGCTGTTCGAGTCGGACGATGGCGTCGGCGACCGCTTGGGGCATGACGTAGGCGGGGGTGCCTGTGGCGGGGGTTTGGGCGGGAGACGGTTCCAGGGCGTAGGAGCCGTCGCGGTGGATCGTCTCGATGACTTCGGCCACCCAGGTCTTGAACGGCTCGCACTCGGGCTTGGTGCAACCGTTGACGAGTGCGATGAGGCCGCGAAGATTCACCATCCGCATTGACTTCTTGAGCCCGTGACCTGCAATTTTGCTCGAAGCGTCTACTCCATAGACGCTTCGTGCAAGATCGCCCAAGTTCATCTGGCACTCGGGTGCAACATGCCACCCGAGTGCTTGCCGCGTGTTCGCGTAGCCGAGATCCGTGGCTACGTCCGCCGCTACGAACCAATGTTCCCCGTCCGGCGTGGTCACCCTCCGCATCCGCGCCCCAGTGGCTGCGAACACGAAGTCGTTGATGTCGATCGCGTCCGGCTTCTGCATGTTCTGCTCGTTCATCGAGCATCACCTCCGTGTCGGAACCTAGAGACAACGAAGGTGCAACTCGCTTACAGATAAAGGATGTTCACCCGAAACGGTGAGCTAGCCCTTCACGCCGGTGACGAACGCGGACCAGGCCGTCGGGCCGAAGAGCAGCGCCGGGCCGGTGGGGTTCTTGCTGTCGCGGATGGGGGTGAGGTTCGGGTGGCCGTCGGCGACCTCCACGCAGCTGCCGTTGTCGCCGCCGCTGTGGCTGGACTTGCGCCAGGTGCTGAGGGCCGACGCGTCAGGGATGTGGTGGGCGCTCATGGTTGCCGTAGTCCTCCGCCACCGACTCGATCAGGTCCAGGGACGCCTCCGGCGGCAGCGCGGCGGCCCTGGTCAGATCGTATGCGTCGCGGTAACGGCGGACCAGTGACGGTTCGTCGGTCAGTGAACCGGTGTGCAGCGCCTCTACATAGGCCATGTCAGGAGCGTCGGCGAAACGCATCAGGCTCACCATGCTGTTCATGGTCGCGTGGATTCCCGCACTGAACGGGACCACCTGGACCAGAACCCGACCGGAGCGTCCCAACTGTGCGATGTGGCGTAGCTGTTCGGTCATTACCTCCGGGCTGCCGACAAGGGTGCGGATGACACTCTCGTGCAGGATCGCCCATACGCGAGGGGTTTCCGGGTGCTCCAGGATGCGGGCGCGTTCCAGCCTGTTGACGACCTTCTTGTCAACATCGTCCGCCGTGGCGTGGGGCCGGAAACCGCGGAACACAGCCCGCGCATACGCCCTCGTCTGCAACAGCCCCGGCACCAGCGAAACCGCGTACTCCTCGATGAAAACCGCCAGTTGCTCCGCCTCGGCCGCCTCCTGGAAGTGCTCGGCGAAACGGGACTTGGCGAGGGTCTTGCGCCAGCGGGTGAAGAAGCCGTCGGTGCCCAGGACCTGGTCGAGTCGCTGTGCGTCCGCGTGTGAGGGGGTGCGGCGGCCCGCCTCGTAGTGGGCGATGAGGGACGGTGAGCAGACGACTCGCTCGGCCAGTTCGGCCTGGGTGAGGCCGGCCGCCTCTCTTCTTCGGCGCAACTCGTCGCCGTATCGCTGCTCGTTGGAGAGCGGTTCGTGGTGTCCTGCTCGACCTGTCATCCGCGCAACGCCCCTTCTTGACGGCCGCGTTGTAGAGCCGATCACTCTGTCCACGGTAGCCGCGCATCGTCACGCTGTGGATACGAACAGTGAGATCAGGCAGGTGGGAGGCGGCGGAGATGGACACCGGGGCGTTGATGGTCGACACCCGTGACGGGCGGGTCGGTGTGGTCATGGGGAACGAGGGGCCGTATGTGCAGCTGCGGCCCCCGCAGGGCGGGGTCGAGTGGGACGTGCCCCCGGACCTCCTCCGCGAGCCGGAGCCCGGTGAGGTGCTGAGCGCCAAGGTGGCCGTCGCCAATGCGAGGTGGGGGAAGTGAGCGGGCCGCGTTCCGTCGTACGGCATGTGCAGTGGACGCTGGAGCCGGACCGGGAGCCGGATGCCGAGCCGGTCACGTACGCGATGGAGTGTGCGGTGTGCGGTGAGCGGTCGGAGGCCAGCGTGGACTTCGGGGTGCCGCAGGGGTGGGTGCTGGCGCACGGCGGGCGGAATCCGTCGCATCACAGCTATCGGGAGGTCATCGTCCGGCCTTGGCGTGCTTGGTGGAAGGCCTGAAGCGCTGACATTCCGTCACCTGACCGGCCGTCCGCGCAGGACAAGGCCGTGGGCGCGTGATCCGCTGGGTGTGTGCAACTGCTTCCCGATCCCGTTCGTCGTCTCGCCGCCTGGTGTGCCGTCACCCTGCTCGTCGCCGGTGTCGTCTACGTCGGGATCCGGCTGTGTGTGGAGTTCCGTACCGCCGTCGTGCCCGTGCTGCTCGCGCTGCTGGGGACCGCGCTTCTTGGGCCGCTTCATCGGTGGCTCGTCAAGGGCAAGGTCAATCGGTCCGTTGCCGCCGGGCTCACCTGTGTCGCGGTCGTCGCCGTCGTCGGTGGGGCCGTCTATATCGTCGTCGCCGCGCTCATCGACACCGGGGATCAGATCCTCGCCTCGCTGAAGGACGCGGCTCAGGGGCTTGCCGATCACTTCGGGGCTGCGGGGACCTCGCTCGATGACATCGCCTCCAATGCCAAGGAGTTGCTGAGCAAGTTCGGGGGGACGGCGGCGTCGGGGGTCATCAGTGGGGTGAGTGTCGTCGGCGAGACCATTGCCATGGCCGTGCTGGCGCTGCTGCTCGTCTTCTTCTTTCTGCGTGATTCCCATCGGGCCGTCGGGACCCTGCGCTCCCTCGTTCCCCGTTCCTCCGCCGATGTCGCCGAGGCCATGGGGCGGCGGGCCTACGAGGCGGTGGAGGGGTTCATGCGGGGGACGACGATCATCGCGTTCATCGATGCCCTTTGCATTACGGTCGGGCTGCTCGTCCTTGATGTCCCCGGGGCCGTCGGGCTGGGGGCGCTCGTCTTCGTCGGGGCCTATATCCCTTACCTTGGCGCCTTCATCTCCGGGGCTGTCGCCGTGCTCGTCGCGCTGGCGGACCGGGGGTTCGTCATCGCGCTGTGGGCGCTCGGGGTGGTGCTCGCCGTGCAGGTGCTCGAAGGGCATGTGCTGCAGCCGATGATCCAGAGCCGGACCGTGCAGATGCATCCGGCCGTCGTCATGCTGGCGATCACCGCGGGGGCGTCCGTCGCCGGGATTCTCGGGATGCTGCTCGCCGTACCGCTCACCGCCGCCGCCTTCGGGATCGCCCATGAGCTGCGGGAGCTCTACTCCGGCGGCTCCGGGGAGTCCGCCGCCGTCGACTCGTAGAGCTCGAACCAGATGCTCTTGCCCTCGCCCCGCGGGTCCACCCCCCACGCGTCCGCGAGCAGTTCGATCAGCATCAGGCCGCGGCCCGACGAGGCCAGTTCGCCGGGGCGGCGCTTGTGGGGGAGGTCGTCGCTGGTGTCCGTCACCTCCACGTGCATGCGGCGTTCGCCGGGGGCGCCTCGGACCTCCGCGAGGAGCAGGGCGTCCGCGTCCGTGTGGACCAGCACGTTCGTCAGCATCTCCGAGAGCAGCAGGACCGCTGAGTCCACCTGGTCCTCCGATTGCCAGTCGTGCAGCAGTTCTCTCAGCTGCTGACGGGCCACCGCCACCCTCTCCGGTTCCGCCTGGGCCACCGACAGCATCGTGCGGCGGACCTGGGGTGCGGTCACGACCGTGTCGCCGCATCCGCAGCCCTCTCCCTCGCGGCACAGCAGCAGGACCGCTATGTCGTCCTCGCGGCGGTCGGCCAGCGGGCCCGTCGTGTGGTGGGAGGACGGGCCGTGGACCGCCTGGACCAGGGCGTCCGCCAGTTCCTCCAGGTCGCCCTTGTGGCCCTCCAGGATCGTGCGGACCCGCACCCAGCCGGTCTCCAGGTCGTGGCCGCCCGTTTCGATCAGGCCGTCGGTGCAGACCAGCATCGTCTCGCCGGGTTCGAGGGTGAGGCGGGTCGTGGGGTAGTCCGCGTCGGGGTCGATGCCGAGGGGGAGGCCGCCGTCGGTGCGGCGGATCAGGACGGTGCCGTCGGCCATGCGGACGGCGGGGTCGGGGTGGCCGGCACGGGCGATGTCGAGGCAGCCGGTGGCGGGGTCGACCTCGACGTAGAGGCAGGTGGCGAAGCGCAGGTCGGCGGGGTCGTCGGCGTCGTGCGTCATGCCGTGGAGGAAGCGGGAGGCGCGGGAGAGGACCGCGTCGGGGCGGTGCCCTTCGGACGCGTATGCCCTCAATGCGATCCGCAGCTGGCCCATCAGACCCGCCGCGTGTACGTCGTGGCCCTGCACGTCGCCGATGACGAGGGCGAAGCGGCCTCCCCCGGACTCCGTCCGGGAGGTGCCCCCAGGCAGCGGGATCATGTCGTACCAGTCGCCGCCGACCTGGAGGCCGCCGCCGGTCGGGACGTAGCGGGCGGCCACGCGCATGCCGGGTATCTCGGGGCCGAGCTTGGGGAGCATGGAGCGCTGGAGGCCGTCCGTGAGCGCCCGGGCCGATTCCGCGGCCTCGGCGCGGGAGAGGGCCTGGGCGAGCATGCGGGCCACGGTGGTGAGGACCGAGCGTTCGTCGGGGGTGAAGGCGACCGGGTAGGTGAACGCCGCCATCCAGGCGCCCATCGTGCGGCCCGCGACCGTCAGGGGCAGGAAGGCCCAGGACTGGCGGCCGAAGTGGGCCGCGAGGGGCCAGGTGACCGGGTAGCGGTTGCGGTACTGCTCGGGGGTGGAGAGGTACACCGCCCGGCCGGTGCGGACCACCTCGGCGGCCGGGTAGTCGGTGTCCAGGGCCATGTGGGAGAAGGGGCCCTCGTCGCCGGGCTGCTGGCCGTGGTGGCCGATGATCTTCAGGCGGTCGCCCTCGACGCCGAAGACGGCCAGGCCGTCCGGGGAGAAGCCCGGCATGGAGAGGCCTGCCGCGACCCGGAGGACCTCCTCGGTGGAGCGGGCCTCCGCGAGGGCGCGGCCCGCGTCCAGCAGGAACGCCTCCCTGGAGCGGCGCCAGTCGCCGGTGACCGCGCTGCGGGCGGCCGGGGTGCCGGGGGACGGCTCGGTGACCTCCTGCAGGGTGCCGATCAGGACGAAGGCGCGTCTTTCGGCGTCGTACGTGGGGTTCGAGCGGCTGCGTACGACGCGGATCACCCGGTTCTGCTCGTCCATGATCCGGATGCGGACCTCGGCGAGGGTGCCCTCGGCGACGGCGAGCTGGATGACGCCGGTGATCTCGTTCCAGTCGACGGCGTGCATGCGCGCGCGTGCCTGGACCTCGGTGAGGGTGGTGGGCTCGGCGGGCAGCCCGAGCAGTCGTGCGGCCTCGGCGTCCACGGTGACCTGGCCCGTTGCGGTGTCCCAGTGCCACAGGCCGGTCGCGAGGGCGGCGAGGACCTCCCCCACGGCGGGCAGGGGCTCACCAGTGCGCATTGGACCACTGTAGGAACAGCTGATCGGCAGCCGCCACCGTTGCGCGGTCGCTGTGGCCGCGATTAATGGTGGGGAGCCGATCTTGGGGCGGCCGGTACCCTTGGGAGGTCCGGGCACCATGGCCCGTTCCTGTCGGGGAGTGACCCTCGGCACACGCCCACACTGTAAGGACGATGAACGACGATGCATCGGTACAGGTCCCACACCTGCGGCGAGCTCCGCTCCTCTGACGTCGGCACCGACGTCCGGCTGAGTGGCTGGCTGCACAATCGGCGCGACCTGGGCGGCATCCTCTTCATCGATCTGCGCGATCACTACGGCATCACGCAGCTGGTCGCCCGGCCGGGTACGCCCGCTTACGAGGCCCTGGACAAGGTCTCCAAGGAGTCGACCGTCCGGATCGACGGCCGCGTTGTTTCACGTGGAACCGAGAACGTGAACCCGGATCTGCCGACCGGCGAGATCGAGGTCGAGGTCTCCGAGGTGGAGCTGCTCGGCGCGGCCGCCCCGCTGCCGTTCACGATCAACACCGAGGACGGGGTCAACGAGGAGCGGCGCCTGGAGTACCGCTTCCTGGACCTGCGCCGCGAGCGCATGCACAAGAACATCATGCTGCGGTCGTCGGTCATCGCCTCGATCCGCTCCAAGATGGTGGCTCTCGGCTTCAACGAGATGGCGACGCCGATCCTGTCCGCCACCTCCCCCGAGGGCGCGCGTGACTTCGTCGTGCCGTCGCGTCTGAACCCGGGCAAGTTCTACGCCCTCCCCCAGGCGCCGCAGCAGTTCAAGCAGCTGCTGATGATCTCCGGCTTCGACCGTTACTTCCAGATCGCACCCTGCTTCCGTGACGAGGACGCGCGCGCGGACCGTTCGCCGGGCGAGTTCTACCAGCTCGACGTCGAGATGAGCTTCGTCGAGCAGGAGGACGTCTTCCAGCCGATCGAGAAGCTCATGACGGAGCTGTTCGAGGAGTTCGGCAACGGGCGTCATGTGACCTCGCCGTTCCCGCGGATCCCGTTCCGTGAGGCGATGCTGAAGTACGGCTCCGACAAGCCGGACCTGCGGGCCCAGCTGGAGCTCGTCGACATCACCGACATCTTCGAGGGCTCGGAGTTCAAGGCCTTCGCCGGCAAGCACGTGCGTGCGCTGCCGGTGCCGGACGTCTCCGCCCAGCCGCGGAAGTTCTTCGACCAGCTCGGCGACTTCGCCGTCACGCTGGGCGCGAAGGGCCTGGCCTGGGTGCGGGTCCAGGAGGACGGTTCGCTGTCCGGCCCGATCGCGAAGTTCCTCACCGAGGAGAACGTCGCCGAGCTGACCAAGCGGCTCTCGCTGGCCGCCGGGCACGCGGTGTTCTTCGGCGCGGGCGAGTTCGACGAGGTCTCGAAGATCATGGGCGCGGTGCGCGTCGAGGCCGCCAAGCGTGCCGGGCACTTCGAGGAGAACGTCTTCCGGTTCTGCTGGATCGTCGACTTCCCGATGTACGAGAAGGACGAGGACACCGGCGCGATCGACTTCTCGCACAACCCGTTCTCGATGCCGCAGGGCGGCCTTGAGGCCCTGGAGACCCAGGACCCGCTGGACATCCTGGGCTGGCAGTACGACATCGTCTGCAACGGTGTCGAGCTGTCCTCCGGCGCGATCCGGAACCACGAGCCCGAGATCATGCTGAAGGCCTTCGAGATCGCCGGTTACGACCGGGAGACCGTCGAGGAGAAGTTCGCGGGCATGCTGCGCGCGTTCCGCTTCGGCGCCCCGCCGCACGGCGGCATCGCGCCGGGCGTGGACCGCATCGTGATGCTCCTCGCGGACGAGCCGAACATCCGCGAGACCATCGCCTTCCCGCTCAACGGCAACGCCCAGGACCTGATGATGGGCGCGCCGACGGAGCTGGAGGAGGCGCGGCTGAAGGAGCTGCACCTGACGGTGCGCAAGCCGCAGCCGAAGTAGGAAGTCAGGGTGGAGGGCTCGAAACCGGCGTCGGTTTCGAGCCCTTCCTCTTTTCCTAGCAGAGCACAAGGGCGCCCGGGGACCGTGCGGACCCCGGGCGCCTCAAACTCGTGCAACCTGCGAACTGCTTTTTCAGGAAAGGAACTTGTAGGCCCCGAAGCCGGTCGCGATCTTCGTACGGCCGCCGAACGACCCCTTCCCGTCACCGCTGTTGCGGTACAGGTTGCCGCTCGTGTCGCGGGAGACGAGGTCGGCCTTGCCGTCGTCGGTGATGTCGCCGACGCCCACGACCGCGTTGTACGAGCCGCCCCAGTCGGCGAACAGCTTCACGCGCGCCTTGAAGGTGCCGTCGCCCTTGCCGTCGTAGCGGTAGAGGACGTTGGACTTGTCCTGGGCCAGCAGGTCGCCGATGCCGTCGCCGTTGAGGTCCCCGGCGCCGACGATCTTCTTGTAGCCCTTCCAGTTGTCGTACAGCTTCACGCGCGACGACAGTTTGCCGGTGCTGGTGCCCTTGTAGAGGTACACGGTTCCCGTGGACGCGTTGCGGGCGATCAGGTCGGGGCGGCCGTCGCCGCTGACGTCGCCGGGGGAGGTGAGGATGTCGTACTGGGTCCAGCCGCTGGTGCCGAGGGTGGTGTACGACGTCGACGGCTTCAGCGCCGCGCCCCGGCCCGGCTTGTACAGGCGCAGGGCGCCGCTGCTGTACCGCACGAGGACGTCGTTGTAGCGGTCGCCGCTGAGGTCGCCGATCGGGATGGCCTTGATGCTCGTCGCCCAGCCGGTGCCGGTGGTCTTCTCGCCGAACTTCCCCGTGCCGGTGCCGGAGTGGTACGTCAGTCCGCCGGAGGAGTTGAGGGTGAGCAGGTCACCGCGGCCGTCGGGGCCGTCGGGGCTGACGTAGTCGTGGCGTACCGGCGCTCCGCCCTGGAGGAACACCTCGCCGGAGGTGACCGTGTTCGTCGTGGCGGTGCCGAGGCCGGTCGCCTTCAGGGTCCACTTGGTCCAGCCGTTGGGGAAGTAACTCCCGCTCGCCGTCTTGCCGTTCCAGGTCGACGACACCCGCGCCGCGGTCGCGCCGCCTGTGATCGTGCGGGTGCCCTTGCCGGTCGGGCCGCTCTGCACCGAGGTGAAGACGAGGGACCAGGAGGTGACCGGGCGGGACAGGACCCAGGAGCCCGTGAGGGGTGTGGACGCGTCCAGGTAGCTGTGGGTCTCCGCGTCGAAGACCGTCACCGCGGACGGGGCGATGCCCGTGGTCGTGACGTGGGTGCGCTCGTAGTCGTCGAACCAGGCGACCAGACCGGTGTACTCGTCCACCGTCCACCGGTAACGCCGGTCCACGGTCAGTCCCTTGTCGGGCAGGCCGGACGCGATCGTCCGCGTGGTGCCGGTGGCCGCCTCGGTCAGGTCCAGGGTGTCGGTGGTGTGGTCGTGGCGGACCGTGAAGCCGTCGCCGAGCAGTACGTCACCGGGGGTGACCGCCCTCGACGTCCCCGCCTTGGTGTCGTACACCCCCGCCGAATCCGTCCCGCACGCCCAGTACAACCAGCGGCCCGCCGCCTGGAGTTCACTCGGAACACAGGCCAGACCCGGGACGGTCACCGTGGAGAGGGTCTTCTCCAGCGGGATGCTGTACGAGGTGAGTTTGCCCGCGGTCGTCGTGGCGCTCCAGAGGGTGGAGCCGCTCAGGGCGGCGGCGCGCACGGAACGCTTCAGCTTCTGGCCCTGGCCGAACTCGCCGACGTACTGCATGGGGCTCGTGCCGCCGGAGTTGTAGACGGCGTAGTCGTCGGCGGCGTCGACGATCGAGCCGCCCGTGGTGCCGAACTCCAGCTGATGGCCGCCGATGGCCACCAGCCGGTCGGCGCCGCCGGCCTCGGGGTTGTCGGTCTCGCCGTTGGTGTCGAGGTAGACGTCCTCGCCGGAGAGGTTGCCCCACAGCGGTGCGCAGGTGGTGCCGGCGTACGGGCAGACGACCGCGGAGTTGTAGGAGGCACTTGCCGTCGCTGCGGACGCGGTCAGCTCCGTGGAGCCGTTGGTGGTGAGGGTGCGCACGGACGTCGTACGGTTCGACTCGGCGACCCGCAGGCTGCCGCGGCTGAGCGCGATGCCCGTCTTGGCGTTCTCCGGTGCCGGTGACTGGTGCACCTTCTCCAGTTTGAGCGAACCGTCCTCGGCCTGGCTGACCCGCTGTACCCACCAGTCGTCGGCGTCGGTGCCGCCGGTGATGAGGGCGGTGCCGTCGCCGGACTCCACGGAGTACTCGCCGGAGGCGGCCAGCAAGGTCTGCTGCACGGAGGGGTCGGTGACGTCGACCGCGAGGAGTTTCGGGCTCACCGACCTGGTGGCCAGCGGCAGCAGCAGCCAGTCGCCGACCAGGACCGGGTCGCCGTCGAGGGTGCCCGGGTTGGCGGGCAGGGTGATGACCTGCTCGGCGGCGGTGAGGTCGGTGCGGGACTTCAGATGCAGCTCGGCGGTGTCTTCGTGGTACCAGCCGATGCGGTCCGCGCTCATCACGTACTGCCCGTCGGTGTCGACGTCCGTGAAGACGTCGGTGCTCACGGCCGACGCGGTGTCGAGGTAGACGAGGGTGCTGCTGTCGGGTGACCAGAGCACGCCGGTGGAGTCGGCGGCGCGTACCTCGCCGGTCTCCACGCCGGTTGTGTCGCCGGTGACCTTGCGGGCCCGCCACGCGCCGTCGACCTTGTCGATCACGGAGTAGGTGGTGACGATCCTGTTCCCGGCCAGCGCCTGGTAGTAGCCGTTGCCGGAGGTCCAGCTGACCTTCCTGGAGGTGGCCGTGGCCGGGTCCCAGAGGGTGGCGTAGGTGTCGGACTCGGTCGTCGGAAGGGCGACGAGGTCGCTGTCCGAGCCGTACCAGCCGGGCATCGTGCACTCGGTACCGAGGTACTCGCAGGCGATGACCGGGGTGTAGGCCCCGTCGGCGTCCACGACGGGCACGCTGCGGCCGGTCGCGTAGTCGGTCCACCGCAGGTCGGTGAAGCCGGTCTGCCGGTGAAGGAAGCCGCTGTCACCGGCGACGAACGGGCGCACGGCCCGCGGTGTGGTCGAACTCGGGTCGACCAGCGTCACCGCGGTGGTCCCGGCCTCGGCCGCTTCCGCGGAGCTCCCGCTTTCCCCCAGCACGACAACCGACGCGGCCGCCACGGCGACCGCGAGCGAGGAGACGGCGGCGGCAAGACCGCCCCGTCTCAGGGCGTGTCTGCCCACGTATGTAGTCCCTCCCGCCACGAGAGCCCCCTGCTCTCGCACAAGTGGCCGGATATTACCAAGCGTCGGGGACTGCACCCGGGCGGCGAGGTGACCGGCGACGACACCGGCGGGATGTACGCGGCGGGCGATCTCGACGGGGCCGCCGAGATCGCCACGGTCACCGCGGCCAGGTGCTGCTGGCGGGTCACGTAGTGCTAGCGGGCCACGTACTGGGTGAGGATCGCCTGCACCTCGTAGATGTCGACGCCCTTGGTGAAGGTCTTCTGGATCGGCACGGAGTTGCCAGAGACCCAGATCTTCAGCTCGGCGTCGAGATCGAAGGTGCCGGCGGTCTCCACCGCGAAGTGCGTGATGCTGCGGTACGGGATCGAGTGGTACTCGACCTTCTTGCCGGTGATGCCCTGCTTGTCGACCAGGATGAGGCGGCGGTCGGTGAACATGATGACGTCGCGCACCAGCTGGTACGCGGCCTGTACGCCCTCACCGGCGCCCAGCAGCTTGGCGAAGTCCGAGGCCGCCTGGCCGGGGTCGATGGTGTGCGCGTTGCCGAAAAGTGCCATGGATGAAACCCCCCACTCGTGACCACTGGTGATCTTCAGTGATCTTCGGGCATGTATAGCGCCTTGTGGGTGCGTGTGCCTAGATCAGGTGGGGAAATGGTGTGTAACCGGTGTGCATCAGGTGTCGTAACTCCCGTCCCAGGGCGGCCCGAAGCCCAGATTGTCCGGGTACAGCTCGGCCCAGCCCTCCCCGTCCTCCTCCCCGGCGACCATCCCGAACAGCACGCCGTCGACGGTGAGTTGGAAGGGGCGTACGGCGATGTCCGTGTACGTGCGCCGGGGCAGGCTGCGCAGCTGTGTCGCGAGGTGGGCGCGGGCGCGGGCGAGGGGGGAGACGGAAGGGTGCGGGGCGCGCTGCTGGGCGGCCCATGTGCCGGCGCACCAGATCTCCGAGTCGCGGTGGTTGCCCTCCGCGTCGAAGGTGTGCAGCACGGCGTAGAGCCGCTTGTGCTCCTCCCAGCCGCTGTCCAGCTGGAACCCCTTGGGGAAGGCGTAGGTGACCGACCCCAGGAACTGCCCTTCCGCGTACAGCCCGATGGCCTCGGTACGGCCGTGCGGCTCGTAGGCGATCGGGATGATCCCAGGTACTGCCATGGCGCAAACCATACGTATGTTCTCTGGCAAGTTCCGCCCCCCATCCACCAGTTGAACACCGATCGGCCGAAATTTTTACCGCAGCCTTTTGGATCTCCACGGCTCACCCGCCGCCGGTCCCTCCGCAGGCGCCGCACCTTCGTCGTCTCCGCCGCCGTGGTCGCGGCTGGGGCCAGCGCGGGCGTGGTCGTGATGAACGCGAACGCCGGCACCGTCGACGTGTATCACGAGACCCTCGCCGCGAAGGATGGCTGGGCCGCCTCGGGTTCGGGCACGACCGGTGGTTCGAAGGCCGACGCGGCGCACACGTTCACAGTGTCCACCGGTGCCCAGCTGGTGAAGGCGCTGGGCTCGGCTTCCGGCACCACTCCCCGGATCATCAGGATCAAGGGCACGATCGACGCCATCACGGATGCCGCGGGCAAGAAGCCGACGTGCGCGAACTACGCGGCGGGTACGGGCTGGGCACGCAGGAGACGGCGCGGGCGGCGGCGCAGAAGAAGCAGGCGGCGAACATCGTCTTCAAGGTCCCGGCGGACACGACGATCGTCGGCGTCCCGGGGCCGAACGCCGGCCTCACGAGCGGCATGCTCCAGATCCAGAACGTCGACAACGCCCTCGTCCGCACCCTCACCTTCGCCGCCACCGAGACCTGCTTCCCGCAGTGGGCCCCGACGGACGGCGTAGGGGGCGATTGGCAGATATGTTCCACAGCGGGTAGCGGCGACCTGCTCATTCGTTGCCCTGAAGGGGAACGGATCTGCCAATCACAGGATCAAAGGCCCGTGGTTTGGAGGCCTGGGCTCGAAGGTTGGACTACGCGGTGGGTCAACTCTCCAGGGAGGGGGTCGGCGTACAGGGGCAGCGTCGACAGTCACGTTCGTCTACCTACGTACGGATGCGGGCGCAGCCGTGGGCCGATGGCCACGCTCACGAACCATGAGCTCGAGCATCGACTACGACGCGCCGACCCCGCCGTATCAGCAGATCGCCGCGGAGATCATTCGGGACATCGAGTCCGGCCCGCTGGCGGCATCTGCGGGAACTCGGGTACGTCTACACCGTGCCGCAGCGCGGGACGTATGTCGGCTTCCTGGGTGGGCTCGGCTTCGCCGGTGTCGAGCACGCTGCGGGCGAGCACTGACGGCAACGACGGCACACGGGCGCGATGCACGAGCCCAGGATTCTGTAGCCGTTCCGCCCTGGTGGGCGGGACAGGTGCGGGTTCGCCGAGTGGTCGGCCTGAACAGGGCGCAGAAGGGGCCCGAAACCGGGTGTCGGTTTCGGGCCCCTCGTGGCTTGACGCGTTACGCCGGTTCGCCGCCGAAGCGCTCCTTGTACGTCTCCAGGTCCTCGTCCGTGAGCTTGGCGAAGAGGACCGGGGGGACGGTGAAGGGGGTGCCGGCGGGGACGGCGGTGAGGGACTTCGCCTCGGCCTCGGTGATCCAGGTGGCCGTGTCGTCCTTCAGGGTGAAGGCCTGGCGCATGGCCGCCGAGGAGGCCGGGATGAAGGGTTCCGAGACCACCGAGTAGAGGTGGATCAGGTTCATCGCCGTGCGGAGGGTGAGGGCCGCGCCCTCCGGGTTGGTCTTGATCTCCAGCCAGGGGGCCTTTTCCTCCAGGTAGGAGTTGCCCGCCGACCACAGGGCGCGGAGGGCGGCTGCCGCCTTGCGGAACTGGAGGGACTCCATCTGGGTCTCGTACTCGGCGAGGAGTTCGGCGATCTGCTCGCCCAGCTTCGTCTCCGCCTCGCCCGGCTCGCCGCCCGCGGGGACGTCGTCGCCGAAGCGCTTGCGGGAGAAGGACAGGACGCGGTTGACGAAGTTGCCGAGGGTGTCGGCGAGGTCCTTGTTGACCGTCGCCGTGAAGTGCTCCCAGGTGAAGGACGAGTCGTCCGACTCCGGGGCGTTGGCGATCAGGAAGTAGCGCCAGTAGTCCGCCGGGAGGATCTCCAGGGCCTGGTCCGTGAAGACGCCCCGCTTCTGCGAGGTCGAGAACTTTCCGCCGTAGTACGTCAGCCAGTTGAAGGCCTTGACGTAGTCGACCTTCTTCCAGGGTTCGCGCACGCCGAGCTCCGTCGCCGGGAACATCACCGTGTGGAAGGGGACGTTGTCCTTCGCCATGAACTCCGTGTAACGGACCGTCTCGTCCGACTCGTACCACCACGACTTCCAGTCGCGGGTCTCTCCGGCGGGGGCCGCGTCCGACCACTCCTTCGTCGCGCCGATGTACTCGATCGGGGCGTCGAACCAGACGTAGAAGACCTTGCCCTCGGCCGCGAGCTCCGGCCAGGTGTCGGCCGGGACCGGGACGCCCCAGTCCAGGTCACGGGTGATCGCACGGTCGTGCAGGCCCTCGGTCAGCCACTTGCGGGCGATGGAGGACGCCAGCTGCGGCCACTCGGCCTCGTGGGCCGCCACCCACTCCTCGACCTCGTGCTGCAGCTTCGACTGGAGGAGGAAGAGGTGCTTGGTCTCGCGGACCTCCAGGTCCGTGGAGCCGGAGATCGCCGAGCGCGGGTTGATCAGGTCGGTCGGGTCCAGGACCCGGGTGCAGTTCTCGCACTGGTCGCCGCGGGCCTTGTCGTAGCCGCAGTGGGGGCAGGTGCCCTCGACATAGCGGTCCGGGAGGAAACGGCCGTCCGTGGGGGAGTACACCTGGCGGATGGCCCGCTCTTCGACGAAGCCGTTCTCGTTGAGGCGGCGGGCGAAGTGCTGGGTGATCTCGACGTTCTGCGGGCTGGAGCTGCGGCCGAAGTAGTCGAAGGCGAGCGCGAAGCCGTCGTAGACCGCCTTCTGGGCGTCGTGGGCCTGGGCGCAGAACTCGGCGACCGACAGTCCCGCTTCCTTCGCGGCCAGCTCCGCCGGGGTGCCGTGCTCGTCGGTCGCGCAGATGTAGAGGACGTCGTGGCCGCGCTGGCGGAGGTACCGGGAGTACACGTCCGCCGGGAGCATGGACCCCACCATGTTGCCCAGGTGCTTGATCCCGTTGATGTAGGGAAGGGCGCTGGTGATGAGGTGTCGAGCCATCGGGGGCTGCTCCCAGGTCGGATTTCGTGACGCTTTACGAACCAAGAAATCGTAGCCGACACGGGTGGGCCGCCCGCTTTCCGTATTGCAGGGTGGAAGGCGGACGGCCCGGGGGTGTTGTCGATCTCCGGTGGCTACGGGCGCCAGTCGATCAGTACGCCGTCGTAGAGCTCCGCGTCCGTGAGTTCCTTCGGGGTCGGGCCCGCGTGGAAGAAGGCCGTGTTGTCGGTCTTCAGTTTGCGGAGGTAGTCGAAGGCCTTGTTGTCGTGGTCGCCGAACGCGACGAAGGAGAAGAAGACGGAGGGGTGCGTCTTCGCGGCGTCGGTCAGGGCCTGGGTGGCGGGGGTCTTCGCGTCCGGGGCGCCGTCTGTCTGGAAGATCACCAGAGCGGGCGTCTTCGCGTCGGGGGTCGTCGTCTTGTCGTAGTGGGCGAGTACGGCTTCCACGGCGGCGTGGTAGCTGGTGCGGCCCATACGGCCGAGACCGGCGTGCGCCTCGTCGATCGCGTCCTTGGGGGAGGCGGGGGTGAGGTCGGTGGTGCCGTCGACCTCGGTGGAGAAGAAGACGACGTGCACGTCGGGGGCGTCGGGCGCGAGCTGGGCGGCCAGGGCGAACGTCTGGTCGGCGAGCGCCTGGGCCGAGCCGTCCTTGTAGTACGGGCGCATGCTCGCGGAACGGTCGAGGACCAGGTAGGTCCGGGCACGGGCGGTGGTGAGGCCGGCCTTCGCGAGGGCGAGGGCGGCGGCGTCGTTGGCGACGGTGGGTGTGACCAGGGGCGCCTCGGCTTCGCCTTCGGCGTCCGTGTTCCCACCCGCACCACCCGTGACAGTTTCGATGTCGTCTGCGGGTGGCCCCTGCGGGGCGGACTCGTCGTCGGCGGCTGCGGCGATCGGTTCGGGGGCGGGGGTCGTGTCGGGGACGGCGGCCGGTTCGGGCGTCGTCTCCGCGACGGGCTCCGGCTCCGGCTCTACGACGGGCTCCGGCTCCGGCGTGACTTCGGCGGCCGGTTCCGGGGTGGCTTCCGGCTGGGTCTCCGCGACCGGCTCGGGTTCCGTCTCCACGACGGGCTCGGCGCCCTCGGTCTCCACGGCAGTCTCGGCCTCGGCCGCCGCGGCGGGCTCCGCCGTGGTGTCCTCGGCCTCGGGCTCCGCCTCGGGCTCCGCTTCCGGGGCGGACTCTTCCGCAGCGGGCTCCTCGGCGACCGCAGGCTCGGCAGCCACCGGCTCGGGCTCCGCCTCGGGCTCGACCTCCGCCTCGGGCTCGACCTCCGCAGCAGGCTCCGTCTCCTCAGCGACGGGTGCCTCCTCGGCCACCGTCTCCTCGACGGCGGCGGCCTCCTCCGCGGCGGCCTCGGCAGCCTTCTCCTCCGCGACGGCCTCGGCAGCCGGCTGCTCCACGGCAACCTCGGCCACCGGCGCCGGCGCCTCCACATCGGCCTCCGGAGCAGCCTCCTCGACCACCGCCGCAGGCTCCGCCTCCGTCTCAGCCGCCGACTCTTCCACGGTCACCGGCGCGGACTCCTCCGCCTTCACCGACTCGGGCTCTTCGGCGACCGGTGTCGGCTCCTCCGCAGCCGGCGTCGCCTCCTCCGCGATCGGCTCCTCCGCAACGGTCTCCTGGGCCGCGACCGGCTCCTCCACGACCGGCTCCGCCGCAACGCTCTCCTCCGCCGCGACAGGCGCCTCCTCCCCCACCGGCCCCGCCGGCTTCGGCACCGTCACATTGTCGAAGGCCGCCGCCACCAGGTCGTGCTCGTCCTTGGTCGACAGGGACGTCGACGCCGGACGCTGCTCCGGGACCTCCGCCGAGATCCGGGACGCCCCCGGCTCCGGGACCTCCGCCGAGACCGGGGACGACTCCCGCTCCGGGGCCTCCGCCGAGACCCGGGACGACTCCCGCTCCGGGGCCTCCGCCGAATCCCGGGACGACCCCGGCTCGGGCGACGGGGACGGCACCGTAGGAGTCGTCGGAGTCGTCGGCTGCGTCGTCCCCTCCGCACCCTCTGCCTCGGCGGTACGCCCCTTGCGTGACCGGCCGCCGAACGCGTTCCGCAGGAGAGTGAGAATGCCCATGTGCGCAACCCTTCGCATGAGTTGATGCCCGTAAATCCCTGGCCAGGACGGACACGTAAGGTTAGCGGCCCCCGGTGGGGATCTTGGGGAGGGGCGGGGGCCCGGAAACGGCCCGCGTCAAGGGGTGCACTCGGACGCGGGTAGATCGTCCAGCGCAACTCCCGTAAAGCCACCTCCAGTTCACCGAGAGTTCACCACGCGGCCCTGCTCCCGCACACACGTGCTCCTAGCGTCCGTGACGCGGATTCAAGGGGATTCCATGGGGAAGCAAGGGGAACACAAAATGCGCAAACTGCTGCCGATCGTCAGAACGTCGTCGAACCCGGACTCGTCGGGCACTCACGCGGGTGGCCGCTCCGCCCTGACCTGCCTCTACCGCTGTGGCAATGCCTGCTTCCACGAGGCGCCCAACACCAGCGCGAACGAGTACGTCGGCGACGTCATCGCCGGCGCCGTGAGCCGTCGTACGGTGATGCAGGCCGCCGCCGTCGTGACGGTCACCGCCGCGGCCGGTGCCGCCGTCGTCGGCAACGCCCCGCAGGCCGCCGCCGCCACCGAGGCCGCCGACGTCACCGCCGCCTCCTACAAGCCCGGCGCCGGCAAGGCCGCCCGCGGGCTCCGGTTCACCCCCGTCGCCCCCAACACCGCCGACCAGGTCACCATCCCGGACGGCTACGCCCAGAACGTCGTGATCCGCTGGGGCGAGCCCATCCTGCGCGGTGCGCCCGCCTTCGACCCGGAGAAGCAGACCGCCGCCGCGCAGGCCGGTCAGTTCGGGTACAACAACGACTACCTGACCCTCCTCCCGCTGGGCCACGGCAAGCAGCTCCTCGTCGCCAACCACGAGTACACCGACGAGGTGCTCATGTTCCGTGGTTACGACGCCGCGAACCCGACCCGTGAGCAGGTCGAGATCGCCTGGGCGGCGCATGGGCTGTCCGCCGTCGTCGTGGAGGAGAATCGGAAGAACGGCAAGCTCACCGTCGTACCCCGGCATCCCCTCAACCGGCGGATCACAGCCACGACGGAGTTCCGGCTCACCGGGCCCGCCGCCGGGTCCGACCTGCTCAAGACCTCCGCCGACCCGACCGGCACCAAGGTCCTCGGCACCCTCAACAACTGCTCCGGCGGTACCACCCCCTGGGGCACCTCCCTGCACGGCGAGGAGAACTTCAACCAGTACTTCGCCAACAGCAGCCGCGCGACCGACAAGCGGTACGGGATCGGCACGGGCGCGAGCGAGCGCAAGTGGGAGCGGTTCGACAAGCGGTTCGACGTCGCCCAGGAGCCCAACGAGGTCCACCGCTTCGGTTACGTCGTCGAGTTCGACCCGTACGACCCGACCTCCACGCCCCGCAAGCACACCGCCATCGGCCGCTTCAAGCACGAGGGCGCCACCATCCGGCTCACCGACGACGGCCGCCCGGTCGTGTACTCCGGTGACGACGAGCGCTTCGACTACTTCTACAAGTTCGTCAGCAGCAAGCGGATGAAGAAGGGCACCAGCCGCGCCGTCCGCGAGCACAACCTCTCGCTGCTGGACGAGGGCACGCTGTACGTCGCCAAGCTCACCGGCGACTCCCCCGCGATCGAGATCGACGGCACCGGCAAGCTGCCCTCCGACGGCGAGTTCGACGGCAGCGGGGAATGGATACCGCTGGCCACCGCGACCGCCAAGGGGGCCGTCTCGCACGTCGAGGGCATGACCGCCGACGAGGTCTTCGTCTTCACCCGCCTCGCCGGTGACAAGGTCGGCGCGACCAAGATGGACCGGCCCGAGGACATCGAGCCCAACCCGCACACCGGCAAGGTGTACGTCGCCCTCACCAACAACTCCAACCGCGGCAAGACCGGCTTCGCCGCCGCCGACGAGGCCAACCCCCGCAACAGCAACAAGCACGGCCAGATCCTGGAGCTGACCGAGCGCTGGAACCGCGCCGAGAGCACCAAGTTCGCCTGGTCGCTGTTCCTCGTCGCCGGTGACCCGAACGACCCCGCGACCTACTTCGCCGGTTTCCCGAAGGGCAAGGTCAGCCCGATCTCCTGCCCGGACAACGTCGCCTTCGACCCGTACGGCAACCTGTGGATCTCCACGGACGGCGCCCAGCTCGGCTACCACGACGGTCTCTTCGGCGTCGCGACCAAGGGCGACCGGCGCGGTGAGCTCAAGCAGTTCCTGACCATGCCGGTCGGCGCCGAGACCTGCGGCCCGATCATCCAGGACCGCCGTGTCCTGGTCGCCGTCCAGCACCCGGGCGAGGTCGACGGCGCCACGGTGGAGAAGCCGGCGTCCGTGTGGCCCGACGGGCCCGGCAAGTTCGTCCGCCCGGCGGTCGTGGCGGTGTGGCGTACCGACGGCGGCTGCATCGGCGTCTGAGGTCGCCCGCCCATGGCCTATGGAGTGGCTGGAGCCGTCTGTTCCAGCCACTCCCGGTACGCCGGTGCCTGCCGCGCCGCCTCCCAGTACGCCTCCTCCAGCGCCGGACGGACCCCGTCCAGGTCCGTCTCGGTGCGGGCCGCGAGCAGCAGCCGTACGCCGAGCGGGTCGCCCCGCAGCCGGCGTACGGCCATGTCGGGGCGGGGCAGGCAGGACGGCTGGCAGACGGTGACGACCTCGCCGGTCGTGACCAGGGCGGCGGCGGTGTGGTAATCCCCGTGCAGGACCCGGGGGTTGACCCCGGAGGCCCGGAACATCCGCTGCACGGCGTCCCATTCGCCGTCGACGGTCGGGTCGATCATCCACCGGTCCCCGGCCAGATCGGCGAGGTCGACGACGGGCTTGGCGGTCGCCGGATGATCGGCGGCGAGACACACGAACTGCGGCTCCCGCTCCATGAGCACCCGCAGCCGCAGACCCTCCGGCATCCGCAGCGGCGACCCCTCCACCTCGTGCACGAAGGCGACGTCGAGCTGCCCGTCGGCGACCATGCAGAGCAGGGCGTTGGGGGAGACGTCCATGTGGAGGGTGGGCTCCTGGCCCCGGGCCCTGAGTCTTCGCAGCCACCCGGCCAGCGCTCTGCTGGCCGTCGATCCGACCCGCAGCTGCGGCCCGCCCACCGCGGCGGCCCGCGCCTCGGCGACGAGGGCCCGCATCTCGGTCACGAGCGGTCTGGCCCGGCTCAGCACCAGCCGCCCCAGCGGGGTCGGCCGGCACCCGGTCCGCTCCCGGCGGAACAGCGCGCCGCCCAGCTCCTGCTCGATCCGTCTGAGCTGCGTACTCAACGATGGCTGGGACACGCCCAGTTGGCGGGCGGCCCGGTGCAGACTGCCGGTGTCGGCTATGGCGCACAGCGCGCGGAGGTGCCTCACCTCGAGCTCCATGCACGGGAAGACTAAAGCGGCCCCACGGGTTCCACCAGACGCACAATTCGCCGTCTACGCAGGCGAATCGGGTTCCCGATAACCCGGTCCTATCCCCGATTGCCATCATCACAGCGGCCGCACGGGACCTCAGACTCACCATCGACGACTCACCCCCCACCAAGGAGTCATCGATGCGCAAGTCAGTCATCGCGGCGGCACTGAGCCTGGGTCTGGCAACGCTCGGCCTGGGTACGGCGGTTCCCGCGAACGCGGCAGGTGGTGCCGGCTACACCTCGACCGCGAACGCGGAGAGCAGCGAGGCCTTCTTCCAGGCCGTCCTGAAGTCGGTCGCGGAGAAGCGCGCCGCCGACCCGACCGGTACGGCGGCCGTGACGGTCGTCTACGACGCCTCCCGCGCCCCCACGTTCGCCTCGCAGATAGCCTCCAGCACCCGGATATGGAACAGCGCGGTGTCGAACGTGAAGCTGCAGTCCGGCTCGGCGGGCACGGCCGACTTCTCCTACCGGGAGGGCAACGACTCCCGGGGCTCCTACGCCTCCACGGACGGCCACGGCAGCGGCTACATCTTCCTGGACTACCGGCAGAACCAGCAGTACGACCCGACCCGGGTGACGGCCCATGAGACGGGCCATGTCCTGGGCCTCCCCGACCACTACTCCGGCCCGTGCAGCGAGCTCATGTCGGGCGGCGGTCCGGGTCCCTCCTGCACCAACGCCCAGCCCAACTCGGCCGAGCGCTCCCGGGTGAACCAGCTCTGGGCCAACGGCCTCGCCGCCGCGATGGACAAGGCCCTGCAGAACGACTGACCGCCACCCCCCACCGGTGCGGCCGCCCTCCTGCACAGGGCGGCCGCACCCATTTCGTCGGCGGGGGCAGCCCCGGTCACCGCGGCGAAGCGATCGCCCGCGCCGCCGCCACCTCCTGCCGCAACGGCTCCAGCACGCTCCCCGCCGGCCCCGTCAGATCCGTCCGCACCGCGTACAGCGTCTCCGCCTCCCGTACGCCCTCCGCCAACTCCCGCAGCTGAAGCAGTACTTGGGTCACCTCGGCCGCCGACGGCGCGGGCGCCCCGTGTCTGGTCCGCACCCGTGCCGCGGTCGTGGCGTCCACGATCCGTTCCACCGCCACGACCAGCGGCCACCACGCGGCCGCCCGGCGTCCCGTCGGCGGCGGCTCGGTCAGCGCGCGCTGGAACTCCGTACGGATGACGGACAGGTCGCGGTACAGGCGGCGGCGCATACGGGCGCGGGCCGGCGGGTCCACGGGTTCCGGGCCGAAGGCGGCCTCCACGTAGTGGGCGGTGTCCGAGACCGCGTCCGCGAGACGGTCGCCGACCCTGGTGTGCCAGCTCTCCGGCCAGAGCAGATAGCCCGCGACCAGGGCGATCCCGCAGCCCATCAGCGAGTCCACCAGTCTCGGCATCAGCAGCCCCGTGCCCTGGTGGTTCAGGACGTCCGACAGGAGCAGGATGACCGGGGTGATGGCCGCCGTCTGGTAGCCGTACCCGCGGGGGGTCAGTGCCGGGATCAGCGGGGCCAGTGCCAGCATCACCGGTACGTCCCACCAGCCGCGCTCCAGCTCGGCCAGCACCGCCGCCGCGATCACCAGGCCCGCCACCGTGCCCAGGGCCCGCAGCAGCGCGCGGGAGAAGACCGAGCCGAAGTCCGGTTTCAGGACGAAGGTGATGGTCAGCGCCACCCAGTACGAGCGCGGCACCGGGATGATCGACACCAGTGCCTGGGCCACGCCGATGCACAGTGCCAGGCGCAGTCCGTAGCGCCAGGAGGCCGCCGAGAGAGCCACGTCGCGGGCGGCCCTCGCGGCGCGGGAGCGCAGGGAGCCCGGGCGGCCGAGGCGGTCGTCGATGCCGCGGGGGTCGATGTCGGGGGCGGTCACGACGTCCGCCGCGTGGCGCAGGGCGTGGTCGACCGCGCGGGTCGTCTCCGTCGCGGGCGCCGGCAGCCGGAGCCCTATGGGGCCCGTGTAGCCGGTCTCCACCGCCTGGGCCAGATGACGGACCGCCTCCGGGATCTCCGGGGCCAGCTCCTTTCCGGTGAGGTGGGCCGCGGGAGCCGCCTCCACGACCGGGGTGATCGCGTTCAACTGGGCCAGGAGGCGGGTGAGTTCGGGGCTGCGGCCGTGGTGGCGGGCGCGGCGGGCGAGGACGAGGTCGTACGACTGGTTCAGGGACTGGGTGACGGCCTGGCGGGCCTCGTCGTAGTCCGGGGTGCCGCAGGCCGCCAGCAGGTCGGCCACCGTGCGATAGGTTCCCGCGACCGCCGCCCGCTCCGGCACCCCGGATCGGAGCGGCCAGGCCAGCAGGGCGAGCGCCAGGACCAGCAGCCCGCCGCCCGTCATCAGCAGCGGCGCCAGCCACCAGTCCCCCGGCATCGGCAGGCCCGCGCCCACCGCGGAGTTGAGCAGCAGAAGCAGGCCCGACACCGACGCCACCGCGCCGATCGTCGAGATCATCCCCGAGACCAGCGCCACGGCGGTCACCGTCACGACCGCCACCCACCCGTGGCCGTGGACCAGGGAGCCGAGGGTCACGCCGACCGCGCCGAACAGCTGGGGGATCGCGATGTTGAGGATGCGCATGCGGTACGCGTCGGCGGTGTCGCCGATGACGCCCGAGAGCGCGCCCATGGAGGCGAGGGCGCCGTACGCCGGTTCGCCGGCCGCGAGGCCGATCGCCAGCGGCAGGGCCATCGCGATCGCCGCGCGGGCCACGGCCGCCCAGTTGACCGGCGGGGCCTTCTGGGGCCGGAGGTTCCTGACCAGCCAGTCGGGGGGTGTGAGGCCGATGGGGAACTCTCGGGACATGCCGCTATTACACGTCATTCCCGGTCGTGCAGCGTGATCTCGACCAGCAGGGCGCGGTGATCGGTGCCGGCGAGGTCCAGGAAGCGGGCCTCGCCCGCCGAGAAGTCCGCGGACAGCAGCACGTGGTCGATCTGCGCCCCGAGCGCGGGCGCGGTCCGGGCCGGCCAGGACGGGGTGCGGTCGGACCCGGCGAGCCGGGCGGCGTCACGCAGCCCGGCGTCGAGGATGCGGCGGAACGCGGCGTGGTCCTGCGAGGCGTTGAAGTCACCGGCGAGGATCACGGACGCGTCCCGCTGCCCGGCCGCGAAGTCCCGCAGCGCGCCCAGCTCCCGGCGCCACACGTCGACCTGCCCGGGCAGCGGGGGCATCGGATGCGCGAGCTGAAGCCGTACGTCGTGCCCGCGCACCTCGGCGACGGCGCCCGGCATGCCCATCGTGCCGGGGACCGGGGCGGCCGCCTTGAGCGGGAACCGGCTGAGGATCACCGACCCCGCCGAGCCTCCGCCCGCGACGGCCTGCCGGTACGGGTAGTCACCGCCGAGGGTCCGCTTCAGCTCCGCGTCGCACATGTACTCGCACTCCTGTACGAAGACGAGGTCGGGCTTCTGCCGCCGCACGGTGTCGATCAACGCCCCCGTGGCCTGACCGAACTCCACGTTGGAGGTGAGCACGTCGAGCGAGGCGACCGCGGGCCCGTCCGGCTGCCCGCTCCTGCCGTAGGGCTCGATGAACCAGGCCAGCAGCCCCAGCAGTGCGACCCCCCACACCAGCCCGGTCCACCACCGGCCGAGCAGCGAGAACACCAGCCCCACCCCGGTCGGCGCCAGCAGCCACGGCAGGAACGCGAGCAGCTGCGGCACCGGTGTGATCCCGTCGACGTCCGCGACCCGGCAGCCGACGACCGTGCTCACCCCGGCGAACAGCAGTCCCGCGAACCAGGCGCCGATCCGCCGTCCACCCCGTGTCTCCGGACCCGTCCGGACATCTGGGTCCCCCGTAATGGACTGGTATGTCACGGTCCCGAGCCTACGAGGCCCTGTCCGCCCTTGTCAGGGAGTCCACCCTTGTCAGGAGCGCCCCGAGCGCCGCGTCGAACTCCGCGGGCCGCTCCAGGTTCGGCATATGGGCGGCGCCCTCGACGACGAGCAGGGTCGAGTCGGGGAGCGCCGCGTGCATCGCCTCGGCGTCGCTCACGGGGGTGTACTCGTCGTCCCTGCCCACGACGACCAGCGCGGGGACCGTCACCCGGGTCAGCAGGTCGCGGTAGTCGGGGCGGGCGGCGCGGGCGCGCAGGGCCGCTGCGGCGCCCTTGGGGTCGGTGGCCGTCATCATGCGGTGGACGTGCGACTTGATCTCGGCGTCCGCGTAGGGCGCGACCATCTTCTCCAGCACCTCGTCGGCGTACCCCCGCATGCCCTCCCGCAGCAGCCGGTCCGCCATGGCGTGCCGGGACTCGACGCCTTCGGGTGTCTCCGCCGCCGGGAAGGTGTCGGCGAGGACCAGGCCCCGGATGCGCTCGGGGAACCGCCGGTAGCAGTCCATGACGATCTGGCCGCCCATGGAGAGGCCGGCCAGGACGCAGGACTCCACCTCCCGCTCGTCCAGCAGCGCCTCGATGTCCTGCGCGAACTGACCGAAGTCCGTGATCTCGGGGCCCCGCGGTGCACTGCCGTAGCCGCGCAGGTCGGGGGCGAGCACCCGGCGGGAGGGGGCGAAGGCCGTGCGCTGCGGGTCCCACATCGTATGGTCGAAGGGGTGGCCGTGAACCAGGACCAAGGGGATTTTTGCCGCTTCTTCTGCCATGGCCACGACCCTAGATCGGCTCAACTCCTCGGTGCAATAAGATCTTTGCCCTCGGTGCAATCGCGACAGCCGTCACCACAGGGGGACCGTGACCATGGACGACTACCGGCGCATCGCCGACCGGCTCGCCGACGACATCGCCGCCGGACGCCTCAAACCCGGTGAACGGCTGCCCCCGCAGCGGCAGTTCGCACGGCGGCGCGGGATCGCCGGATCGACGGCGGGCCGGGTGTACGGCGAACTCGTGCGCCGGGGCCTCGTGGTGGGGGAGGTCGGGCGCGGGACCTTCGTACGGGCGGCCCCGGCCGGGCCCTCCGGGCGGGCACTGACCGAGCAGGCGACCCGGGCGCCCGTGAACATGGAGCTCAACTACCCGACCGCGCCAGGCCAGTCGAAGCTGCTGGCCCCGGTCCTGGAGCCGCTGCTGCGGCCCGACGTCCTCGCCGAGGCCCTGCTCCCGGCCGCCGCCACCGGTACCGCGGCGGCGCGCGCGGCGGCGGTCGAGGTGCTCGCGACGCCGGGCTGGCGGCCCGACGCGGCCTCGGTGCTGTTCACCGGCAACGCCCGGCAGTCCATCGCCGCCACCCTCGCCTCCCTGGTCAGGCCCGGCGGCCGGGTCGGGGTGGAGGAGCTGACGTATCCGCTGGTCAAGGAGATCGCCGGCCGGCTCGGCATCAGCCTCGTCCCGCTCGCCATGGACGCGGACGGCCCGCTGCCGGAGGCCGTCACCGCCGCCCACCGCACCGCTCCCCTGTCCGCCCTCTACCTCCAGCCGACGCTCCACAACCCCACCTCCCTGACCACCAGTTGGGAGCGCCGCCGTCAACTCGCCCTGACCGTCACCGACTTGAACCTGCCCGTCGTCGAGGACCGCGTCTGGTCCTTCCTCCACCCGCACACCCCCGACCCCCTCGCCACACATGCCCCCGCCCTCACCCACGTCGTCGACAGCCTCTCCAAGCGGGTCGCGCCGGGCCTGACCGTGGGCTTCGTCGTCGTACCGCACGACCGGGTGCACGCCGTGGCCGCCGCGATCCGGTCCGGGGGGTGGAGCGCGGGGCGGTTCGCGCTGGAGGCGGCCGTGCGGGTGGCCGGGGCAGGGGTGGTCGAACGGCTCGTGGAGGCCAAGCGGGCGGACGCGGCGGAGCGGCAGCGGCTGCTGGCGCAGGAGCTCGACGGCTTCGCCGTACGGGCCCATCCGCAGGGCTATTACGCCTGGTGGGAGCTGCCCGCGCGCTGGCGGGCCGACACCTTCACGGCGGCCGCGGCGGCGCACGGGATCGCCGTGACGCCGGGGCCCGCCTTCGCCGTCGATCCCAACCGGACGCCGGACGCGGTCAGGCTCGGACTCGCGTCGACCGCACCGCCGGATCTGCGACGGGCGCTTCGGACGCTCGCCGGCGTCGCGCGCACAGAGCCGTGAGGCGGGTCGCGGCGGCCGCGGTGAGCCCGAGAGCGACCAGCAGCCAGGAGACCGTGCGCAGGGTGGCGGTCAGGGTGTCGTAGACGGCGCCCGCGGCCGGGCGGTGCAGCTCGTGCAGATCGGAGAGGGTCAGCCGGCGGCCGAGTGCCACCGCGAGCCCCAGGAACGCACCGCCCAGCGCCGTCCCCAGCGAGGTCGCCGTCACCGCCCGGCGACGGCAGACGGCCACCGCGATCCCGGCGGCCGCGAGGGCCAGCGCGCTGACGGGGAGCCAGAGCCCGGCCAGCTCGAACGGCACGTAGGGATCGGTGAGTTGGTGCCGCAGCCGGGGGAGCTCGGCATTCCTGCCGTAGGTCGCCCAGGCCGCGAGGACCCCGAACGGCACGAGGAGACAGGCCAGGGCGATCAGGACGGCCGAGGCGGCGTCGCGGGTACGTGGGCGCACGCTTCCAGGCAAGGCGCGTGCGGGCGGGGGCGCGAGCGGGGTGACTGCATACGGGTGTACGGGCGGTTTACGGGCCGGTGCACGGGCGGTCGCCCTTGGCGGAACTGGGGATTCCGCTCTCCGGTGGAGGGTTCACCCGAACGGGTGTTTCCTGGTTCTGGGGAGAAGGAGGCCGATCATGCGCACCACTCCGGCCCTGCGGACCCTGGCCGCTGTCCTGCTCACCGGTGGCACCCTGGCCGCCGCGGCGGCGGGGACATCAGCGGCAGCCGCGACCCCGCCGACATACGCCGACGGACAACACGGCGGATCCGGCGGTCCGATCTGGGGCACCATCGTCTCCGGCGTCGCCCTCAATGTGAGAGCCGCGCCCACCACGCACTCACCCGTCGTCGACCGGCTCTCACCCTGGAGCCAGGACCGCGTGGAGTGCAGGGTCCGGGGACAGAGCGTCAACGGCAACCCGTACTGGTACTGGCTCGTCGGCGCCCAGGGCTGGGCCAGCGCCGCGTTCGTCGACACCGGCGGCCGCTGGGTGCCGAGCTGTTCCGATCCATGCCCGGAGTGGAAGGACGGCTCCTGGAGCAACTGGGACGACCCGTACTGGAACGACTCGTGGAGCGCGTCGGGATCCGGCTCGTGGAGCGCGTCCGGCTCGTGGAGCTGGAGCGCGGCCGGATCCTCGGCGGACGCGTGGGGGCCGTATCCGGGCGGGTGGTGAGAACCGTTCCCCGCGCCTCCTGAGGGGCGCGGGGGCGCGGGGGGCGCGGGGAACTCTCAGTACAGCCGGTTCCCTTCGGCGTCCTCATGTGTGTAGTACCGGTAGAAGAACCCGATGAAGATGCCCGCCATGACGCCCAGTCCCAGGGCCGTCGACCGGAGCACGCTCTCCCCGGTCTGGCTGTACAGGAACCCGATCGCCGCCCCCGCGAACGCGGACTTCACCAGCGAGTGCAGTTCCCGCTTGAGCAGGGGCGCGAAGGTCGCCACCGCGATGCACAGCACGATGAACGCGATCGCGGTCACGAAGCCGAACAGGATGTTCCAGCCGGTGATCTCGCCGCCGCCGCGCCGGTTCGCCGCGGCCCAGTAGCCGTAGACGAGCCCGAGGACCACGGGGATGCCGTAGCGCGCCGCCAGGTGGGCGCGCTCGCTGAAGATGTCGGGCAGTCGGGTGCCGCCGGCCGGTCCGCTGATCCCGCCGGACGCGGGTGCCGCATGAGCCATGAGAGGACTCCTTCTCTCTCCTCGCCCCCGGATTCCAGAGCACACCTGCCGAGCAGCCCTGGCAAGTCGGATGGCGACCCCGGACCGCCCGTGTTTCGCTGAACGTCATGAAGGGCGACGTCCGTAGCCGCGGCGAGCTGCTGCGGATCCGCGGCCGCAGCGTCGCCTGGGTGCCGCCGCTGCTGCTGCTCGCCGGGATCACGCTGATCGACTTCAACACCGCGGGCGAGTTCCGGATGATCACCTGGGTCGTGCTGGTGCCGGGCATCGCCGCCGCGATCTGCGGGGTGCGGGGCACCGCCGTCTTCGCCGTGCTCGCGCTGCTGACCTACCTCCTCGCCGACACCTCGTACCCCAACCGGTACCAGAGCGGCCTGCCCGACTTCCTCCTCGTCGGCATCGGCGGCGTCCTCGCCGTGCTGGCCTGTGCGGTCCGGGTCCGCGGCGAGCGGAAGATGCTGCACATGCGGGACGTCGCCGACACCACCCGCCGCACCGTGCTGCGCCCCCTGCCCTCCGACTGGGCCGGTCTGGAGCACGCGGCGGTCTATCTCTCGTCCGACGTCGACGCCCGGGTCGGCGGCGACTTCTACGACATCCAGCCCGGCCCGCACGGCACGCGCGTGCTGGTCGGCGACGTCCAGGGCAAGGGGCTGGGCGCGGTGGAGACGGCGGCCGCGCTGCTCGGCACGTTCCGGGAGGCCGGGTACCACGAGCCGGACCTCCGGACGGTCGCCGACCGGCTGGAGACACGGATGCTCCGGCACCGCGGGCACATCAAGGCCCTCGGCCGCGGCGACGAGGAGCACCGGTTCGCCACCGCCGTACTGCTCGGCTTCCCCGACGACGTTCCCGACGCGGTGGACGTGATCGTCTTCGGCCACGACCCCCCGCTGATCGTCGGCCCCGACGGCGTACGCCAGCTGCCGGCCGGCGAGGGGCTCCCGCTCGGCCTCGCTGAACTCGCCGCCGACGGACCGCCGCCCGTGCGGCGCGTGCCCCTGGCCGCCGCCGAGACCCTGCTGCTCACCACGGACGGGGTCACCGAGGCCCGCGACGCCGAGGGCCTGTTCTACCCGCTCGCCGCCGAGGTCACCGACGCCGTCGCCGCCGATCCGCGGACCGCCGAACCCCGCCGCCTGGTCGACCTCGTCCGCGACGGCACGCTCCGGCACTGCGGCGGGCGCCTTGCGGACGACACGACGGTGTTCGCGGTACGGCGGCCCGCACGGCAACAGCTGGGCGACCCGGCAGGAAAGGGACGTTTGCAGTCCTGAGGTCCACCTTTGCAGCCGCAGCGGTTACGGTGCTGCCGTACGTGATCGACGGGGGATGGGGAGGGACCGATGCCCGGAACCGTGCTGCTGCTCGCCGCCGCACCGGCAGGCAAGGGGTGTCTGGTCGACGCGGCCTCCGTGCTCCCCGTCCTCGCCGCCGTACCGCCCGCCGTCCTGTCCGGCACGGACACGGCCAACGTGGTTGAGCTCGCCGACCCGTTGGAGCCGCAGGCGGTGCTGACGCGACTGCGCGCGGCCGCCGCGGCACCGGGCCCGCTGACCGTGTTCGTCACCGGGCAGCTCCAGTTGGACCGCCGCCAGCACCTGCCCCACCTCGCGCTCGCCCGCACCACACCCTCGACGGTCCGCTACACCGCCTTCCCCTGGCACTGGTTCAGGGAGGAACTGCGCCTGCGCCCGGCCGGCGCGACGACCTTCGTCCTCGATCTGCACGCCGATGCGGAGACCTGGGAGTGGCTGCGGGCCAACCCCTTCGACACGGGCCGCAACAACGCGGTGTACGGCAGGATCGCGCCGCCGCCGTCCAGACGTACGGTGGCGACGCCCGCGTACATGAAGGCGGTCGCGACGATCCTGCGCAGTGGACACCGGCCCCCGCCGGAGCAGTTGCACCAGCAGGCGCTGAGCCGGATCCCGCAGGACAGCGTGGGATACACCCTGACCGCACAGGGACCGGCGGCCGGTGACCCGCATGTGCTGATCTCCGCCGCCGTCGCCGCCCGGCGGCACGGGGACGCCGATTCCCTCGCCGCGCACCACGAGCTGACCGCCGTACGCGCGCACGGGCCGGCGTCCGAGGAGGCGCTGCACTGGACCGAGGTGCGGGCGGATCTGGCGATGTTCGCCGGGGATCCGGCGCGCAGCTGCCGGGCGTGGCTGGCGGTGGCGACCACCCGGCTCGCCGCCGGACAGGCGCCCGACGCGCCCGCCGTGGAGGCCGCCGTCGACCGGGCCCACCACCAGTGGGGGCGGATCGGCGACCCGGCACGGGCCCGGGAACTCGGGCCCGCGCTGGCCGACCTGAGGGCGCGGGTGCCGGGGCGCCGGGAGGGCGCCCTGGACCATGTGCACAGGCATCTGCGGGAGTTGCAGACGCTCAGCTCGTGAATCAGCTCGTGAAGGTGAAGTACTTCCAGGAGCCGTACGTCGTGGTGTTCACGCTGTCGCCCGAGCCGCTGACATAGGAGTTGCGGACCCGGAAGCGGACGCCCTTCGGCGGGGTGCCCGTGAGCTGCACGGCGGACTTCCCGGCCGAGTCGAGCTTGAAGTACTCGCGGTACGTGGTGACCCAGCCGGTGCCCGACCAGTACTGGATCTGGAGCAGCTGGGTGCGGCCCCCGTACGGCGGCAGCGTCGCCGTGACGACCGGGTCCTTGGACTGGCGGAAGAACAAGTACGTGTGGTTCCACGTGTACTTGGACTTGTAGGCGCCGCTGACCGACGTGGAGATCGACACCTTGGCGCCGACCGTGCTCTGCGTGGACTTCGGCGCGTAGCGGGCGTCGCCCGCGAACTTCGCCGTGAGCTTGGTCTTGCGCTTGAGGTCCACGACGACGGACAGGTTGCCGTCGGAGTTGACGGTGCCGGTCTTCACCAGCTTGTTGGGCTTGTCCGCGCCGTAGGGGTCGGCCCAGATCTCCACCGTGCGGTTCTTGTACGTCGTCCCCAGGTGCGCGGTGAACTTCACGTCCTGGCCGTACGAGTAGACCTTGCCGTTGTTGTTCAGCGTCAGGGTCGGGGTGGCGCGTGAGACGTCGACGGTGTCGGTGGCGGAAGCGCTCGTGTGTTCGGCGTCGCCCGCGTACGTCACCGTGTACTTGACCTTGCCGCCGGCCGGCGGGACGTCGGTGAAGCTGAACCTGCCGCCCGTGCCGAGGGACTTGGTGCCGAGCGGCTTGCCGTTCGGCGACTCCGTGTCGGTGCGGGTGACCGTGATCGGCGTGCCGGAGGGCAGGGCCAGGTCGGCGGTGAGCGTGCCGGTGACCGTCAGGGTCTTGGCCCGGGGGGCGGAGGCGGGGGCGTCGACCTTGAGCGTGGCGGCGTACTTGCGGGGTTCGTCGACGACGCGGAACTGGGGTGTGTAGTAGGTGTCGGTGACCACGAACAGCTTGCTGCCGTCCGCCGACCAGCTGGTGAGCTTCCCGCCCGGCATCCATGCGTGCGACAGGTTGCGCACACTGACCGGCTTGCTCGGATCGGTGGGGAACACGTAGGTGTCGCCCACGTCGTCCGTGTCGAGGACGGTGGCCGCGATCGTGCCGTCCGGCGCGACGGCGACGTTCAGCGGATTCGACGCGAGGGGGTAGGTGCGCACCTCGGCCAGGTCGGAGAGGCGGTACTCGATCAGAGTCCGGATGCCGGGTCCCGCCACGACGACGTTCTGGCCGTCGGGGGTGAGGGCCGCGCCCGTGTAGGTGCCGCCCTTGTCCTCGGCGACGCGGAGCACGGGCGTGCCGGAGGAGATGTCGTAGACGACCATCGGGCCGGAGCTGATGTTGGTGTCCAGGGCGAGCAGCATGCCCGGGTTGTCGGAGTCGGCGTAGAGGGCGGGCGGGCTCGCGAAGTCGTGGCCCACCGCGAGGCCCAGGGTGACCGTCGGCGTCTCGGCGGAAAGGTCGACCACGCCGAGGTCGGAGTCCCACTGGTCGCCGTAGCCGAACCACAGCTTGCCGTCGGCGTGGGCGAGGCTGGACGGGGTGGTCCCGGTGCCGGTCGCGTACTCGGCGGTCTGCGCGAGGGTTGCCGTGTCGTACGCGACGATCTTGTCGGCGCCGTGGACCGCGGCGTACAGGGTGCTGTCGTCCGGGCTGAGCGCGAGGCCGAGGACCTGGGGCAGGCCGGTGAGCGTGCCGATGAGGCTGCCCGCGTCGTCGGTGACGGCGATCCGGTTCGTGGACGCATCGCTGATGAAGACCCGCTGGTGGGTGCCGTCCACGACGGTGACGGCCGCGTCCTCGATGGCCGTGAGGGGCTTGACCGAGTCGGCGAACGCCGGAGTGGCGGTGAGCGCCGCCGAGCTGAAGAGGACCGCCAGCGTGGTGGCGGCCGCGAGGGAGCGCATACGCACTTCTGTTTCGAACCCCCCGGAACGAATGTGGAGGCCGCACGCGGCCGGTCACGTGCGGGACCTGTGCGTCGCGTGTGGCGAGTGAGCGAAGAGTAAGTCATGCCACGGACAACGACGCCACAGGGGTCACAGGTGGGCCAGGGCACCCGACACCAGCGTCCGCACCCCCGGCCCCACCACCGACAGATCCGGTGCGAAGTGCGGACTGTGGTTGCTGGGGACCGCGTCGAGCCGCGCCAGCAGGTCGTCACCGCCGGGCGCCGCGTCCCAGACCTCGGCCGGCGTGGTCGTGACGAACCAGTAGGCGTACGGCTGTCCGTCCGCCGCCAGCAGGGAGAAGTCCTCGCTGCCCATCGCCGCGCCCGGGTCGATGACCGTGCCGTCGCCGAAGACCTCGCGGTGAACGGCGGCCACCCGCCGGTCGGTCCCGGCGTCGTTGACGGTCGCCGGGAAGGAGCCGCCGAGGGTCACCTCGGGCTCGCGCGGGCAGCCCGCGGCCAGGCACTCGCCCTCGGCGATACGGCGGATCGCGGCGATCATCCGGTCCCGTACGGCTTCGGACCGGGTGCGCAGATTGAGGGAGATCCGGGCGGTGGAGGGGATGATGTTCGCCGCCGTACCGGCCTCGATGCGCCCGACGGTCAGCACCGCCGACTCGCGCGGGGCCACCTCCCGGCTGACGACGGTCTGCAGCCGCGTCACGATGTACGCCGCCGTCACCACCGGATCGACGGTGGTCTCCGGCCTCGACCCGTGCCCGCCCCGCCCGTGCACCACGATGTCGACGTCCGTCGTCGCGGACAGGATCAGCCCGGGCACATGCGCGTACAGCCCCACCGGGCCCGGCGCCGCGTGCTGGCCGAGCAGCACGTCGGGGCGCGGCACGCGCGCGTACAGCCCGTCCGCGACCATCGCCGCCGCCCCGCCCCCGGTCTCCTCGGCGGGCTGCCCGACCACCACCAGCGTCCCGGACCAGGCGTCCCGCCCGGCGGCCAGCGCCCGGGCGGCCCCGGCCAGCCAGGTGACATGCAGGTCGTGCCCGCACGCGTGCATCACACCGGCCGTCCCGGAGGCGTACGGCAGCCCGGTCTCCTCCTGGACCGGCAGCGCGTCCATGTCGGCGCGCAGGAGCACGACGGGCCCGTCGCCATTGCGGAGGACCCCCGCGACCCCGGTGCCGCCGATGCCCTCGACGGTGTCGTACCCGGCCGCCTTGAACCGCTCGGCGAGCAGCCCGGCCGTGCGGTGCTCCCGGCCCGAGAGCTCGGGGTGGCGGTGCAGGTCCCGGTAGAGATCCTCCAGGTCCGGGAGCGGGAGGTCGGCGGTGAGTTCCAGCGCGGTACGGGCGGCGGCGGAGGTCATGCGGGGCAGCGTATGCCGAGCCATTGCTCGGCGTCCCAGGCACGGAACCGCTCCACCTCGGTGAACCCCAGCCTCGCCGCGAGCCGCATCGAGCGGGCGTTGGCGGTCTGGGTGTGCAGCACCACCGGCTCCCCGGGCAGCGCCTCGGCGAGCCGGCCGAGCGCGGCCGTACACGCTTCGCCGGCGTATCCGTGCCCCCACGCGCGCGGCAGGAACAGGTAGCCGAGATCGACCTTCCCCGCGGCGGCCGGACGAGCGTGCTCCGGCGCCCGCCTCAGCAGGAGCTGACCGATCATCGCCCCCTCCGCCTCGACGACGAAACTCCCGGGCCATCGCGCGGGCACCTCGGGAGTCTCGCGTTCGAGCTCGTCGCGCGATCGGGGTCCGCCGAGGTAGGTGTGCACGTCCGCCGAGGCGAGCAGCTCGATGAACGTCATGCGGTCCCGTGCCTCGGCGGCGCGCAGGACGAGCCGTTCGGTCCGTATCGGGGCGGGTGGCCAGGCGACGGGTCCTGGATCACTCATGCCGGGCAACGTATCGCGGCCGCTGAGCCCAGGCTCGATGGAACCTTTGCCGGGGCGGGGCCGTTGTGCGGATGAGATCGCTCAGACGAGTACCGAGGTGACGTCAATGGCACTGTTCGACCGGCTCAAGGACCAGGCCAAGGCCCTGCAGCAGCAGGCGCAGGGCGGACGCGGCGCGACCGGCGGACTCGGTTCGCACGGTGGTTCGAGCAGCGGTTCGCGGACCGGGTCGCATGGCGGATCAGGCTCCCGCGCCCAGCTGGTCGGGCTGCTGAAGAACCAGCTCGGCTCGATCAAGACCGAGCTGAAGAGCGGCGCGTACCGCGACGCCAGCATGGCGATGTGTGCGCTGGTCGCGGCGGCCGACGGGCATGTGGACGCGACCGAGATGCAGCAGATGGAGTCGATGATCCTCAGCAACGAGGTGCTGCAGAACTTCCCGCCGGAGCAGCTGCGCACGCGTTTCCACAAGCATGTGGACCAGCTCACCCGCAACTTCGCGCAGGGCAAGGCGGAGGCGCTCCAGGACATCGCCAAGGCCGCCAAGAAGCCGACCGAGGCCCGCGCGGTCGTCCAGACCGGCATCGTCATCGCCGGCGCCGACGGCCACTTCTCCCAGGCGGAGCAGATGGTCCTCCAGGAGGCCTGCGCGGCCCTGGGCCTCAACCCGGCGGAATTCCAGCTCTGACCGCGGCCCCGGCGGCCGACGCACAAGGCTAAGTGAGCGTCGGCCGCCTGGGGCAGCGGCGTCTCGGTGCACGTCAGAAGGCGGGGACCTCCGAGGGCCGGGCCTTGTTGATGTTGCTGACGAGGTTGTTGGTCAGCGGGAAGTTGGCCCTGCCCCACTGGGAGTTCCACAGGGCGTCGCGCGGCGCCTTGTCCATCTGCTCCATGGTGACCAGGCCCGGAGTGTCCCAGTGGTTGCCCGGGCCCCAGGCCTCCGTGTCCTCGCCCCACTTGGCGAAGCGGAAGGCGTGCGTGCTCGCGCCGTCCTTGTGGTAGACGATCTTGACGTGGTTGCCGTCCATCGGCACCTCGTTGATCGGGTGGGTGCTGAAGCCGCCGTGCCGGGAGGCAGCCAGGTAACGGGGCCGCTCCTCGCCCTGCTTCTGGAAGACCACGACGCACTCCCAGTCGTGGCGGTGCCCGAAGGCGTCGGCACCGTTGAGCGTCTGGTCCTTCTCGAAGTACAGCGCGTAGACGTAGGCGCACCAGCCGTTCGCGCACCGGGACTGCGAGTAGGTGTTGGCTCTGCCCAGGTGGTCGGTCCGGCAGCCGCCGGTGATCGAGCCGCTGGGGTTGAGGCCGCCGTTGAGGTGTCCGCTCGCGTCCACCGCCGCCGCGGGGAAGCAGCCGTCGGTGTCGTAGTCGAACAGCGGCATGTACTTGTTCTGGAAGGTGCTCGCGTTCCACGGCAGCGGGTTCAGGATCTCGGCGCTCGCGCTTCCCGTCAGACCGACGGTCAGGGCAGCGGCACTGCCCAGGACGAGGGCGGCGCGGGCGAGGCGGGACCGTCGGCGGGGCGTGGCTGTCTGCGGCATGTGGGTGCTCCAGTGGTTCGTTGTGCTGGTTCGTTCTGCTGGTTCGTTCGGCCGGGATCCCGGCGGGACGAGACAGAGACTGGAGCACCGGGAGTTGATTGGCGGCATGCTCTGAACAGGGTTTTCAATCATCCTCGGCGAGTTCGTCCACAGCTGTGGACAGCGACGTCATGGAGACCGGCCGGCGCCGAGGAGCGCGCGGCGCCCGCGCCATGCAAGAAGCCGCCGGTGGACGGGGGGTGTCCACCGGCGGCCGGCCGGGACTCGGTCAGGGGGATGACGAGGTTTCCGGCCTGGGTGTGCCCCTCGGGGGGATGAGCGGCACGGGTCCAAGACTGGCAGCCGGAGAGTTGATCTGCAGCCCGTCCGATCAGGGTGATCAATCCCGGGAACACCGCTGCCCCGGCGGGACGGCGCCGGGGCAGCGGTCGGGCGGTGGAGCGGACACCCTGTGGGGGTCAGCGGTTCCCGCCCTTCGCCGTGTAAAGGAGGTAGTCGGCGTACATGATCGCCGTGAGGAGCCGGAAGGCGACCGGATTGCCGTAGTTGCGTCCCACGAGTTCTCCTGCTCGATGAAGTTCCTGGGGAGGCGCAGCTGGCCGCCGTCGTGGCCCATGACCAGGCCGATGTCATAGGCGATCGGCCGGAACCGGGCCGCTTCCGCCACGAACTGCGTCATGGTGAGGAACGCGCGCGCCATCGTCCTGGGGTCTCTGGCGTTGTAGAGGTCCCAGACCGCCGTGTTGACGTTGTGCTGGGGCCGCTGCCGGCTCGGTCGGCCACCGCTTGGATGAATCGCTTGTACTCGTCTGTCCCGTCGATGCCGATCCGGAAGGTGGGGTTGCCGTCGGCGGCGTAGGCCTTCGTCGCGGTTGTGAGCGGGTCGAAGGAGGACCTGCCCGCGGCTCGCCCCCGCACCTTCGGCGGCGTTCGCGGCCTTGTTCCACCGACGTTCGCAACCGGAATGTTGATTGACATGTCCCTTTTATCGGATCAATCAACCTTGCGGGCGGAAGGGTGTTGATGGACATCACATGCCGTATCGCCGGTACGTCACCTGTCGGCAACCTGTGCGTCACCGCGTGACTTGTACGTTCGTCGCGCTCGATGTCCCTTTCGCGAGCTGTACGGAGGTGTGCGCATGGGGCGCCCGGAAAGACCGCTGGACCCGACGGCCGGGCCCGTGCCGCGGCTCGCGCACGAACTGCGCGAGCTGCGCAAGGCGGCGGGGAGCCCCTCGTACCGGAAGATGGCCGAGTCGGCGGGCTTCTCCGCGACAACGCTGTCGCAGGCCGCGGCCGGCGAACGGCTGCCGTCCCTCGCCGTCGTCCTGGGTTATGTACGGGCCTGCGGCGGCGACCCGGACGCGTGGGAGCCGCGGTGGAAGGACGCCGAGGCGCAGGCGGCGGGGGAGGTCCGCGACGATGACGAGTACGGGGTGCCGTACCGGGGTCTCGCCCGGTTCGAGCCGGCCGACCAGGGGCTGTTCTTCGGGCGGGCCCGGCTGACGGAGGACCTGCTCCAGCTGGTGTGCGGGCACCGCTTCGCCGCGGTGTTCGGCGCCTCCGGCAGCGGGAAGTCCTCGCTGCTGCGGGCAGGGCTCATACCCCGGCTCCAGAACGAGATCGCCGGCCGGGGGCGTCCGGCGGTGCTGCGCGTGCTCACGCCCGGCGACCGGCCCGCCGCCACCTACGGCCATCTGCTGACCCCGGCCGCGGACGAGCCGGAGAGCTGGGTGGTCGTGGACCAGTTCGAGGAGGTCTTCACCCTCTGCCACGACCAGCGGGAGCGCTCCCGCTTCATCGACCTGCTGCTCGCCGCCCGGGACCCGGACAGCCGGCTGCGGGTGCTCATCTCCGTACGGGCCGACTTCTACCCCCGCTGCGGCGAGCACCGGGGCCTTGCGGACACGCTGTGCGGCGCCGGACTGCTGGTCGGACCGATGACCGCGGAAGAGCTGCGGGAGGCGGTCGTCAAGCCCGCGCAGGAGGTCGGGCTCCTGGTGGAGCGTGAGCTGACCGCGCGGATCGTGGAGGAGGTCCTCGACGAGCCCGGCGGGCTGCCGATGCTCTCGCACGCCCTGCTGGAGACCTGGCGGCGGCGCAAGGGCCGGGTGCTCACCCTGGCCGCGTACCAGGCGGCCGGCGGGGTGCGCGGCGCCATCGCGGCGAGCGCCGAGGAGGCGTACGGGCAGCTGACCGGGGAGCAGGCGGACGCCGCGCGGCGGCTGCTGCTGCGGATGGTCGAGCCCGGCCAGGGCACCCCCGACACCCGGCGCCCGCTGATCCGGGCGGAGTGCCGGGACTGGGCGTGTCCCCACGTGCCCGTGGTGGTGGAGCGGCTGGCCCGCGCCCGGCTGCTGACGGTCGACGAGGACGCCGTGCAGCTCGCCCACGAGGCGCTGATCACCAGCTGGCCGCGGCTGCGCTGCTGGATCGAGGGGGACCGGGAGCGGCTGCGCCACCACCGGCGGCTGACCGAGGCCGCCCGCGTCTGGCTGGAGCACGACCGCGACTTGGGCGCCCTGTACCGGGGCACCCGCCTGGACCGGGTGGCGGAGCTGTTCCCCGACCACGAGCACGACCTCTCCCTGACCGCGCCGGAGCGCGAGTTCCTCACCGCCGCGCTGGCCGCCCGCGAGGCGGAACGCCGGGCCGCCGCCCGCTCCACGCGCCAGGCGCGGGCCGCGGTGGGCGTACTGTCGGCCGTTCTCACGGTGGCGCTGATCGCGGGTCTCGCCGCGTGGACACAGGGCCGGGACAACGAACGCCACCGCGTCGACGACGCGGCCCGCCGTATCGCCTCCGTCGCGGAGGGCCTGACCACCACCGATCCGCGCACCGCACAGTTGCTGGGCGTCGCCGCCTGGCGCGTGTCCCGCCTGCCGGAGACCCGGCAGGCGTTGCTGGGAGCGCTCCACCAGCAGGAGCTCGACTCGTTCAGCGAACCGGCACCGGGCGACGGTCCCTTCCGCCGTCTGACGGACTCCGGACGCACCCTGCTCAGTGTCGAGGGGCGCACCTGGCGGACCTGGGACGTGGCACGGCACCGGCGGATCGCCGAGGGGCGGCTGCCGGCTGCCGGCATCGCGGTCGGGGCGAGCCCGGACGGGCGGCTGCTGGCCCTCTACGGGCGTGGCCGGGGCGACGGGGTGCGGCTGTGGGACACGGCCGCCGGACGCTGGGCGGGTGACCCGCTGCCGGTGTCGTCCGTCGTGGACTTCGGCACGAGCACGTACACCGTGCGCGGTGTGGACGGGTCCCGGGCGGTGGTGCACTCGGCCGCGGACGGGAAGTTGCTGTTCGAGGCGCAGGACACCGCGGTGCCGAGCGAGGACGGCCGGCTGATCGCGGACTGCCCCCTCGGGAAAGGCGGCGCGCCGCAGGTGCGGGACCTCACGGGCCGGCGCACGGTGCACGGGCCCTGGGAACGCGAGGGCGACATCTGCGGCCAGGACCGGGAGCGCCTGCAGTTGGTGCTCGGTGGCGGGGGACGGCGGCTCGCCGCGGTGGTCCCGAGCGGCGTGCGGCTCTGGGACGTCCGGTCGGGGAAACGGCTGCCCGACCTCCCCGGCGCCGGAGTCAGGTACGCCGCCTTCGACGAGGAAGGGAAGTTCCTGGCGATCGCCGACGGGGAGGAGATCACGCTGTGGCGGCTGGGCTTCGGCTCCCCGGTGTTCCGGTACTCCCTCAACAACCAGCACCTCGGCGGTCTGGCCTGGGACCCCGCCCGCCCGGTACTGCGCTATCTGGAGGCCGGCACGGTCCACACCCTGGACGTGGCGACGGCCGTGACGTCCGCCTGGCAGGACCGGCCGGTGGACAAGGTGCTGATCAGCCCGGACGGCCGCACGCTTGCCACCGCGCGACGCACCGGCGACACCTACCGCTTCGAGCTGCGCGACACCCTCCCCCACTCTCGGCTTCGCTCGAGCGGGGAGACCCCCATCGGACGCCTGCTCAGGACACTGCCGTCCATACCGCTCGGTGTATCGCACGACCCCGCCCGTCCGGTACTCCCGGAGTACACCCTCCCCGGTCTGGCCTTCTCCCCCGACGGCAAGGCGCTCGCGTACACCGTCGCGGCGCCCGGTTACGAGGCCTCCCCGCAGCGCCTCACGGTCTGGGACGTCGCCCGGGGCCGGGTCCGCACGACACTGGACCTGGCGGAGAAGACCTCGGCCGGTGCGGTGATCACCATCGCCCTCGGCCCGGACGCCCGCACGCTCCACCTCACCCGCACCACCGCCATCGGCGAGCTGACCAACGAGACGTGGGACATCGCCCGCCACCGCCGGACGACCGTCCTGACCGGCCTGTCCAGCAGTCACCTGGCCGTCCGCCCCGACGGCCGCCTCCTGGCCGGCGACAACCGGACGGCGAACCTGCCGGGCGGCAGGACCACCGGACGCGACCTGGTCCAGGGCGACGAGATCGGCGCCCTCGCCTTCGCCCCGGACGGTTCGCGGTTCGCGGCGGGGGACCAGACGGGCCGGGTGGCGCTGTGGGACGCGGCGGTCCGGCAGCGGGAGGGCATCCTGCCGAACGTCTTCCCCGAGGGAGAGGAAAGAGAGACCGGCCGGACGGACGGCGGCCCCGACCCGGTCTTCGACGACACCTCCGAGGCCGTCAGCGCCCTGGCCGTCAGCCCCGACGGCCGCACGCTCGCGGTGGGCGGCGAGGCGGGCAGCCTCCAGCTGTGGGACATCGCCACCCACCAGCCGCTCGGCGGTCTCCTGTCCACACCCGGCGACGCGATCGACACGGTCGCGTTCGGCCCGGACAGCGGCACGGTGTACGCGGGAAGCGCGCACGTGCCTCTCCAGCGCTATGTCATCGACCCGGCCCAGGCGGTCCGATCGGTGTGCGCGCGGGCGGGAGCGCGCGAGCTGACGCGGGCGCAGTGGCGGACGTACGCGCGTGACGTTCCGTACCGCGAGGTGTGCGGCGACTGATGCGTGCTCAGCTCCGCTGGACGTGCTCGACGTGTCGCACCTGGTCGGCCTGCCGGTCCGGGCCCTGCTCCAGCGCTCGCGCAGGCCCCGCGTTCGCCGCCAGGACCAGGGCGGCCACGGCGACCACGGCGGCGATGATGCTCCTTGCGTAACGCTCGGTGGTGCTGGTGCGTTCGAGCACGACGACCTCGCAGTGACGACAGCTGCAACAGCAACAACAGCAACAACAGCAACAACGGCTACATCGGCGACCACGTATTAAGCAGGCTTAATACGCCGTTTAACCTAGAGCCCGGTGATGCCCAACGGCAAGAGGCGCAGGGGGAGTTGGCTCATGGTTGAACGTGACGATCCGGAGACCATCGGGCGGAGAGTCCAGCAACTGCGCGTCGAACGGGGCCTCACCCAGCGGCAGGTCGCCGAACCCGCCTACACCGCCGCCTATGTCTCGACGCTGGAGGCGGGACGGGTGCGCCCCTCCGACCAGGCGCTGCGGCATCTCGCCGAGCGGCTCGGGGTCGAGTTCGACGAGCTGGCCACCGGGCGGCCCGCCCATCTCGTGACCGATCTGCGGTTGCGGATCGTGGAGGCCCAGCGCACCCTCGCCACCGGCGCCGCCGAGGAGGCCGCCCGCCAGTACGCCGCGCTCCTGGAGGAGGCCGAGCGCCTCCGGCTCGACGAGGTACGGGCCGCCGCACTGCTCGGACTGGGGGAGTGCGCCCTGGAGACGGGTGAACTCGTGGAGGGGCGTACGTACTTCGAGCGGGCCGAGGTCACCATGGCCGACGCGCCCCTGCCCGCCCGCGTCCCGGCCCTGCGCGGCCGGGCCGTCGCCCACTATCTCGCCGGTGAACTCCGGTACGCCGTCTATCTGCTGGAGTCCACCCTCGACGAGCTGAACCGCGGCGGACTGCACGACCCCGACGCACTGCTCCTGCTCTACGCGAGCATCATCGGGCCCTACATGGACATGGGCGCCCACGCACGGGCCGCCCAGGCCGCCGAGTTCGCGCTCGCGCTCGCCCCGCAGGCCGGGGACCCCGCCCTGGTCGCCCGGATGCACCGGTCCGTCGCCCGCACCCTCATCGCCGAGGGCCGGGTCGCCGAGGCCGACGCCTCGCTCGCCAAGGCGGCCGAGCTCTACCGGCAGCTCCAGCTGCGCACCGAACTCGCCAACTGCCACTGGATGCGCGGGTACGTGTACGCGCAGAACAACCAACTGGAGCAGGCCGAAGCCGAGTTGAGGCAGGCCCTCGCCATGCTCTCCGCCTCCCGCGCCGCCCTCTACAGCAGCCAGGCCGCCGTCGAGCTGGCCGACGTACTGCACCGGCGCGGCAAGTCGGAGGAGGCCGCCGCCCTGCTCCAGGACGTCCTCGGGGACCTCTCCCCCGAGCGCGGCGCCGTGCACTCCGCCGCCGCGCACCGGCTGCTCGGGATCATCGCCGAGGACGCCCGTGACCCCGAGGCCGCCGAGGAGCACTACGTACGCGCCCTGAGTCTGCTGGAGCGGGCCGGGGCCGCCGGGGACCTGGCCGACCTGTGCCGGCTCCTCGGTGATCTGCTGCGACGGGAGGGGCGCGTGGAGGCGGCACTGGACGCCTACCGGACGGGACTTGGACACCGTACGGCCCCCGGCACCACCACCCTCGGGCCCGCGCCCGCACAACCTCCGCTATGACCGTCCCGATCCTGCGCACAGCGCCCACCGGTTAGCCTTCGCGGGGGAGCGGAACGCTGACCGACCGACGGGGCATGCGCGTGGAGAACCAGAGGACCGCGGCCGACGGGCTGCGGCTCGTCGTGCGCGCGCTCGTCCACGCCGTCCTCGGCGGGGCCGCGCTGCTCGCCATCGCGACCGTCGTGTCCGTGCTCGGGCCCACCCTCGCCCTCGACCTCTACACCCCGCCCGTCGCCGCCTGGTGGACCGTCTTCACCGCGATCACCGTCCAGGCAGTGCCGTTCCTGCTGCTGGGGACGGTCGTCTCGGCGGCGATCGGCGCGTTCGTGCCGGAGCGCGTCTTCACCCGGCTGCTGCCGCGCAATCAGGCCCTCGCCGTGCCGGTCGCGGGGGCGGCGGGAGTCGTACTGCCCGGCTGTGAGTGCGCGTCCGTGCCCGTGGCCGGGAGCCTGATGCGGCGGGGCGTGGCCCCGGCCGCCGCGCTGGCCTTCCTCCTCTCCGCGCCCGCGATCAACCCCGTCGTGCTCGTCGCCACGTCCATCGCCTTTCCCACCCAGCCGGAGATGGTGCTGGGCCGGCTCGTCGCCTCGCTGGCGGCGGCCGTGGTGATGGGGTGGCTGTGGGCGCGGTTCGGCAAGGAGGAGTGGCTGCGGCCCCCGAAGCGGCACGCTCCCGAGGCCCGCGGCCTCAAGGCCTTCGGCGCCGGACTCCAGCACGACTTTCTGCACGCCGGCGGGTTCCTCGTGCTCGGTGCGGCGGCCGCGGCGACCTTCAACATCGTCGTACCGAGGTCGGTGCTCGATGTGTTCACCGGGTCCGCCTGGCTGTCGGTGCTGCTGCTGGCGGTTCTCGCCGTGGTGCTGTGCGTGTGCAGCGAGGCGGACGCGTTCGTCGCGGCCTCGCTGAGCGGCTTCTCGCCGACCGCGCGGCTGGCGTTCATGGTGGTGGGGCCGATGGTCGACCTGAAGCTGATCGCGTTGCAGGCGGGGACGTTCGGGCGGGGCTTCGCGGTGCGGTTCTCGGCCGTGACGTGGGTGGTGGCCGTGATGAGCAGTGTGCTCGTGGGGTGGTGGCTGTTGTGAGGCGGTACGGGCCTGCCCTGCTGCTGATGCTCGTCGGGGCGGCGATCCTGCGGATCTCGGCGTTCAGCACGCTGTATCTGCGGTATGTGCAGGCGGGGCTGCGGCCGTATCTGATCGTGTCCGGGGCGGCGCTGGTGCTGCTGGGGGCCGCCATGGCCGTCGTACGGCGGTCGGCACGGGACGATGAGGACGGGGGCGAGCATGATCCGGGGCACGGTCATGGTCATGGGCCCCGTGTCGCCTGGCTTCTCACCCTTCCCGCCCTCGCCCTGCTGCTCTTCCCGCCGCCCGCGCTCGGGTCCTACAGCGCCGAGCGGGAGGCGGCCCAGCGGGCGGCTCGGGCAGTGGGGACCTTTCCCGCGCTGCCGGCCGGGGATCCGGTGGAGATCGCGGTGGGGGAGTTCGCGTCGCGGGCGGTCTATGACAGCGGGCGGTCGCTGAAGGGCCGTACCGTCCGGATGACCGGGTTCGTGACGCATGGGGACGACGGGAGCTGGTACGTCACCCGGCTGCTCGTCTCCTGCTGTGCCGCCGACGCCACCACGAGCAAGGTCGAGGTGCGGGGCGAGGATGCGTCGCCCGCCGACAGCTGGGTCACCGTCACCGGGACCTGGCACCCCGAGGGGAAGCTCGGCACGGACTCGGCGTGGCCGCCGGTACTGGACGCGACGGCGGTGAAGCAGGCGAAGCAGCCGGCGGACCCGTACGAGAAGCGGTGAACGGCCGGGAGCGGTGAACGGCCGGGAGCGGTGAACGGCCGGGAGAGGTGACCGGCGGCAGACGGTTCGCGGTGGCGGAAAGTGCGCGGCGGCGGAAGGTGAGGGCGGTCGCCTTCCTGGTGGCCGGTGGCGACCGCCCTCGCGAGGACGCACCGCTCCCCTGCGGGTCCTCGCCGGACATCCCCGTTCCCGCGCGGGGCGGCGGGAACGCCCCGGTCGGCGTCGCGGGCACGGAGACGCTGGTTCAAGGGGACGGCGCTACGGACCGGACAGCCGGCAGGCGGCGGCGGTCCGTGGCGGGTACGTCCGGGGGAGAGTGGGCAGGGGCATGAGCGGCACTCCAGCACGGGCGATCTCGTGGGCGGCCGCTTCCTGACTCGCACCACCACCGAAGGTAGCGACCCGCTCGCCGCCTGTGAAGACCTTCTCCGAGCCGCTCCCCCGCCGGAAACGGGCCATGTCCGGCCGTGACGGGGGTACCCGGCGTCCGGTCCGGAGCTTTTCCGCCGATGGAGGAGACGTCGTGACGGACCCGCAACCCCTAGGGCCGGCACCCGGCGAGCGTCTTCTCTGCCGGCTGCAGACGCTTCTGCTGGAGGCGGACCGGCTGGAGGACTTCCTGAAGGAACTCGTCACCCTCGCCGCGAGCGAGCTGCCCGTCCCGGCGCACTGCTCGATCACCCTCGGCTCGGAGGGGCGTACCAAGCCCTACACGGCGGCCGCGAGCGACGAGCTGGTGGACCGTTTCGACCAGCGGCAGTACGCCGTGGGCGACGGGCCCTGTCTGGCGACGCTGCGCACGGGCGACCCGCACCATGTCGAGAACGTCGACCTGGAGGAGCGGTTCGGGGACTTTCCCGGCATCGCCCGGGAGAGCGGTCTGCGCAGCATGCTCGCGCTGCCGCTGGTGCCGCCGCGCCAGCAGCTGGCCGGGGTGATGAACCTGTACTCCACCGAGCCGGGCAGTTTCACGCGGCCCGTGCGGGAGGAGGCCGCCGTGTTCGCCGGGCATGTGGCCGGCGCGCTGGGCGTCGCCCTGAAGATCGCCGGGCATCTGCAGTTCAGTCTCGACCTGCAGCACGCGATCGCCTCGCGCACTGTCATCGACCAGGCTCTCGGCATCCTCATGTCCCAGGAGCGCTGCGGCGCCGAGCGGGCCTTCGAGTTCCTCAGCCGGGCCTCGCAGAACCGCAACATGAAGCTGCGCGACCTCGCCGCCGACATCGTCGAGAGCGTCACCGGGCGGCCGCCCTCCTCCCGGCCGCCGCGGCCACGCCGATCACGGGCCGACGACCGTCCCGGAGCGTTTCGCCCGACGGGCGAGGGGTAGTCGGGGGTGCGCGAGCGGGCAGGCCACGAGCCGTCCCACGCTCCGGGTGAGCCCGCGCCGGGAGCCGGGGACGACCACCGGCCGCGCCGAGCGAAGGAGGCGGTGGCCGTGCGGCCCAGGGACGACCACTACGACGACCTCGGCAACGACCCAGAACTGCGCGAACAGTCGGGCGAGGGTCGGGGTCGGGGGGACTCCGGTGACGATGGGGGCGGGGGGCGCGGGCCGAGGGCGGCGGAGGGGTGCGGGCCGGGGTCGGCGGAGGGGTGCGGGCACGGGCCGGAGGACTCGGCGGCGGGGTGGGCGGGGGATCCGGGGGCGGAGCGGGAGCGGGAGCGTGGGCTGGGCTCCGATGTGGAGCCTGGGCGGGGTGCGGGGGGTGAGCGGCGGCGGGGGTCGGTCGAGGGGCGCGGGCCGTCCTCGGATACGGAGCCAGGGCGAGATACGGCGGGACAACGGCGCCGGGAGCACGGGCGGAGCCCGACGGAGGGGCGTGGGCCGGGCTGGGCGGCAGAGCGCAGCGGGGGCCCGGATGAGGAGCGCGGGCGGGACGAGGCAGGTGAGCGGCGGCGGGAGCACGGGCGGAGTTCGACGGAGGGGCTTGGGCCGGGCTCCGTGGCGGACGGGCAAGGGGCTGGGGCGGGGCGGGAGCGCAAGCGGGGGCCGGAGGACTCGGCGGCGCAGTGGGCGGAGGATCCGGCAGCGGAGCGGGAGCGCGGGTCGGGCTCGGATGTGGAGCGTGGGCGGGATGCTGCGGGACAGCGGTCCCAGGAGCACGGGCGGAGCGCGGCGGGGGAGCGGGCGGGGGAACCGGGGGCGGAGCGGGAACGTGGGTCGGGCTCGGGCGCGGAGCGTGGGCGGGGGCCGGATGTGGTGGCGCCGGAGTGGGCGCAGGAGTCCGTGGCCGAGCGGGGGCTGGAGTTCGGGCGGGGTGTGGTGGAGCGGCGTGGGTGGGGGGCGAGCGGGGAGGGGGATCGGGCGCGGGTTACCGCCGTGATCGCTGAAGGGGTGCGGGGGGCGGCGCCCGCGGAGATGCCGGGGCGGCTGTGCGACGTGGCAGTCACGTTGCTGCCGGTGACCGGCGCGAGTGTGTCGCTTCGTAGCAACGGGCTTCCCGTGCAGCTCAGTTCGAGCAGCCATCAGGCCGCCCGGCTCGCCGACATCCAGGCCACCCTGGGCGACGGGCCCTGCCTGCACGCCGCCCGGCTCGGCGCCCCCGTGCTCGCCGCGGACCTCACCGAGGGCCGGGACAACCGCCGTTGGCCGGTCTTCGCCCAGCAGGCGATCGCCGTCGGCGTGGCGGCGGTGTACTCGATCCCGCTCGGCAACGACGCCGTGTGCGTAGGCACCCTCGACCTCTACCGCGACACCCCCGGAGAGCTCACCAACCGCGAACTGCGCACCGCCCAACTCGTCGCGGGCGTCATCACGGTGGCCCTGATGGCGCTGCCCCACGGAGACGACAACGGCCCCGGCGGCGACGAACCCTGGCTGAGCGGGCTGGCCACCGACTACGACGAGGTCTACCAGGCCATCGGCATGATCATGGCGCAGCTCGGAGTGGGCTCGGAAGAGGCACTCGCCCGGCTCCGCGCGCACGCCTTCGCGCACAACCGCACCGCCCTGGAGGTGGCGCGTGACGTGGTCTCGCACAGGAAGAGGTTCGACCGTGACTGAGTACGCCCCGGCACGACAGCCGACGACCGGCCTCGGCGGCGGCGTGAGGAGGACCGGATGAACCGGGAACTGAGGCTCACACGGGCCTTCGTCGACCTGGCGGACACACTGGGCGCGGAGTACGACGCGCTCGATCTGTTCACCCGGCTCGGCGAGCACTGCCTGGGCCTGCTGGCCGTCGACGCGGTGGGCGTGGTGATGTCCGACGCGCGCGGCGAACTGCGCACCATGTCCTCGTCCGCCGTCGACCTGGGCCGACTGGACCTGCTCCAGCTCCAACAGGACGACGGCCCCTCCGTGGACTGCTTCCGCTCCGGCGAGGCCGTCACCGCCGACGATCTGCGCATCGGCACCCGATGGCCCGAGTACACGGCGGGCGCCCTCGCGGCCGGCTATGTCTCCGTGCACGTCCTGCCGCTGCGGCTGGACGGCGGCGCGATCGGCGCGGTCGCCCTCGCCAACCGGCGCAGCGGTGTGCTGCCCGACGCCGACCTCGTCGTCGCCCAGGGCATGAGCGATGTCACCGCGCTCACCCTGACCCACGGGCCGGGCGAACACGCGCGCCCGTACGATCTGCTGACGCTCCTTCAGGCGGCGCTGTCGGCGAAGGCGGCCGTGGAGCTGGCCAAGGGGCTGCTCTCGGAGTACGCCGACGTCTCCTTCGCCGCCGCCCTCGACCTGCTGGCCGGCCACGCCTCGCGGAAGCGGCTGCCCATGACGGTCGTCGCCCGCGCGCTCGCGGAGCGCGTGCTCACCCCGGCCGAGGTACTGGAGGGATCCCCGAGCGAAGCCCTGCGGGGGCCTCCCGGCGGGTGACCGATCCGGCGATGCGCCGCACTTGACCGGTCCGGGTGGGTACGCCCGGGCGGGCGGGAGCGGTCAGGTGGGCGTGGCGTGCGTGAGTGGTCCGGGCAGTGCGCATGCCCGATCTGCGGATGCACCGCACCTGGCCGGTCCGGCGATGCACCGCACCCGGTCGGTCCGGCGAAGCAGCGCGCCCCATCGCTCCGGCGAAGCAGCGCACCGCCCGACCAGTCCGGTGCAGGCACCCGACCCGTTCGGCGGGCGCGGGCTCACTCCGCCGGTCCGCTGTCGCCGTCAGACCTGTACCCGGGCCTGCTTGTGTACGTCCGCCAGGCGCTTGGTGCCCAGTTCCGCGACCGCCCGGGTGACCTCGGCGTACACGTCACCGAGGCCGCCGTTGGTGAGGACGAGTACGTCGTCGCCCACGCGTACGGCGGCGACGTCGAAGGTGAGCGTGGTCGGCTCGCCGTCGGGGCTCTCGCCGTTCATCGTGAGCCGCAGCGCCTGGCGGGCGTCGCCGAGATTCCCGGGCAGGTCCGCCTCGGTGACCTCGGCGTTCTGGACCGCGCCGGTGGTGGTGGCGGCCGTGAACTTCCCGCACTTCTTCGGCAGGGTCCTCAGCCAGGCCAGCGTCTTGTCCACGTCGGCGGGGCGGTCGGCGACGACCTGGTGGTGCAGCTGGGCGTCGTTCCAGGTGTCGTCGAGGCCGGTCGCGGCGGTGACGCGGGCGTCCGCGCCGAAGAGTTCCTCGGCGTACAGGGCGTCGAGGAGGCGCTGGCAGTCGGGCGCGTCGGTGGTCGCCTTGAGGAGGCCGTCGCGCCAGGTGGCGGCGCCCTCGGTGGGGGCCCAGGGTTCACCGAGGTCGGTGTCGGTGACGAGGGCCGCCTGGGCCTGGGAGGGGGAGAGGGCGGGGGCCGTGGTGGGGGACGGGGGCGCGGTGGAGGGGGCGGCCGTCGGGGAGGCCGTGGTCGGGGAGGCTTTGGGCTGCTTGGCGGGGAGCGCCTTGTCCGTGGCGATGGCGGAGCAGGCGGTCGTGGCGAGCAGCGCGGCGAGGGGGAGGGCGGCGAGGAGAGGGCGGCTCATGTGTCCATGGGAGCGTCGGGGGTGGCGGGCCACCAGCGCGGCGAGCCGTATGGGTTACCGGCGTTGCGGCCGAGGAGTGGGCGGGCCCGCCGAAAACCGTTCGTGGCCCGGCCGCCCCCGCCGCTATCCTCGCCCCATGAAGCGCGCCAACCCGTATCTCACGACGACGCCGGACCACGTCCCGGCGCGCTGAACCATGAGCTGACGCGAACCCCGGGGCGAGGGCCCCGGGGTTTTCCGCTGTGTGGCGCTCGCCCTCTCGTTCCGACCCGAGAGGAACTCACCATGTCCGACCACCGCCGCCTCGGCCGCGAGCTCGATCTGTTCGACACCGACCCGCTGATGGGCGCGGGGCTGCCGTACTGGCTCCCGGACGGGGCGGTTGTACGGCACACCCTGGAGGAGTACGTCCGGCAGGCCGAGCGACGGGCCGGGTACCGGCATGTGTACTCGCCCGTGCTGGGGAAGCGGGAGCTGTACGAGATCTCGGGGCACTGGGACCACTACAGCGAGGACATGTTCCCGCCGATGAAACTCGGCGCCGAGGAGGTCGTCCTGCGGCCCAGTCTCTGTCCGCATCACGCCCTGATCTACCGGTCCCGGTCGCACAGTTATCGCGAACTGCCGTTGAGGATCGCCGAGTTGGGCGGCATGTACCGGTCCGAGCTGTCGGGTGTGCTGGGCGGGCTCACCCGGGTCCGGGCCATCCAGCTCAACGACGCCCATATCTTCTGCACCCTCGACCAGGCCGTCGACGAGGCCCGCGCCGCCCTCGGCCTCATCCGCCGCGCCTACGCCGACCTCGGCATCCGGGCCGCCCGCTACCGGCTGTCCCTGCCGGGGGAGGGCAACAAGTACGTGGCCGACCCGGAGCTGTGGCGGCGGGCCACCGCACTCCTCGAACAGGTGCTGGCGGGCGCGGGCGTCGAGTACGAGGCCGTCGAGGGCGAAGCCGCCTTCTACGGGCCGAAGATCGACGTGCAGATCGCCGACCGTGCCGGACGCGAGTCCACCCTGTCCACCGTGCAGATCGACTTCCACCAGCCCGAACGCTTCGATCTGCACTACATCGGCCCCGACGGCGCCAAGCACCGCCCGGTCATGGTGCATCGCAGCGTCATCGGCAGCGTGGAGCGGGCCGTCGCGCATCTCATCGAGGAGCACGGCGGGGCGTTCCCTGCGTGGCTCGCGCCCGTGCAGCTCGTCGTCCTTCCGGTGGCGGAGGAGCAGACCGAGCAGGCCGAGAGGGTCCTGCGACGGGCTCTCGACCTCGGGCTGCGGGCCGAGCTCGCCGGGCCCGGGCAGGGGAGTCTCGGCGCCCGGATCAGGGAGGCGCGGCTCGTGCCGTACGTCGCGGTGGTGGGGGCGCGGGAGGCCGACGGCGACCTGGCCGCCGTACGGCTGCGGGACGGGCGCAGGCCCGGGGCCGTACCGGCGGAGGAGCTGCTGCGGCGGGTGGGGGCCGTCGTGGCGGCTCGTGGCGCCGAACTGTGGGCGGCCTCGTAAGGTCGACCACACGACGGAAGGAGTCCCCGTGACCGCCAAGCCCATCCCCGTGATCATCGACTGCGACACCGGTGTCGACGACGCGCTGGCCCTGCTGTTCGCCGTACGCCACCCGGGGCTCGATCTGCGCGCGGTGACCTGCGTGGCCGGGAACACCGACGTGGACGGGGTGGTGCGCAACACCCTGACGGTGCTGGAGCTGGCGGGGGCCGGGGACATCCCGGTGGCGCGGGGTGCGGCGCGGCCGTTGATCGAGCCGGCGCGGTCGGCCCGGCATGTGCACGGGGAGGACGGGATGGGGGACATCCCGGGGCTGCCGGCGCCGTCCCGGGAGTCCGTCGACGTCGATGCCGTGACCCTGCTGCGGCGTGAGATCCTCGCCTCCCCGACCCCGGTCACCCTCATCCCCACCGCGCCCCTGACGAACATCGCGCTGCTGCTGCGGACCCACCCTGAGGTGGTCCGCAACATCGAGCGGATCGTGTTCATGGGCGGCGCGGTGGCCTGCGGGAACGCCACGCCCGTCGCGGAGTTCAATGTCTGGCACGACCCGGAGGCGGCGGCGATCTTGCTCACCGCGGGGGTGCCGATCACCATGTACGGGCTCGATGTCTTCACCCGGGTCGTGGTGCCCGCGGCGGACGTACGGCGGCTTCGCGCGAGCGAGGAACCGGGCACCCGGCTCGCCGGTGAACTCCTCGCTCACCGGCCCGCGTCGCCCGACCCGGACGGCGACGACCCGGACGGCGGTCTCGGGGACGCCGGTGCGGTGTGCGCGGTGGTCGATCCGGCCGGTATCTGGACGCGGAACCTGCCTGTCGAGGTGTCCCTCGCGCCGGGCCCGACCCGGGGGCAGACGGTCGTCGACCGGCGGCCGCGTCCCGGGGAGTCGGAGATCCATGAGGGCGGGCGTGAACTCCAGCTGGTGGACGTGGCGTTGGACGTCGATGTCGAGCGGTATGTGAAGTTGTGGCTGTCGGCGGTGGAGGGGGCGTAGGGCGTGTGGTGGCTGCCGGCCACCGCGTCCCTCAAGACGAACGCCGGGCCTGGTCGCCCAGTGCCCGGCGTTCTGCCTGCCCTTGTGAGCCTGCCCCTGGGGGCCTGCCCTTGAGGGCCTGCCCTTGGGGCTTACGCGCGCGTCGCCTTGCGCTTGCGCGTCGCCAGGACGATGCCCGCGCCGCCCACCAGCAGCACCGCAGCGCCGCCGACGATGACCGGGGTGTTGCTGTTGGCGCCGGTCTCCGCGAGGTCGCCGCCGCCGTTCGGGGTGGCGGCGGGAGCCGTCGTGGACTCCGAGGCGGACGGGGTCGGGCTGGTCGTCGAAGGAGTCTCGGAGGCCGGCGGCGTGGACTCCGACGCCGGGGGCGTGGACTCCGAGGCCGGCGGGGTCGACTCGGACGCCGGGGGCGTCGACTCGGCGGGCGGGGGCGTGGTCTGCGTCTTCGTGCAGTCCTTCGTGCCGCCGTTCCAGGCCGCGATCAGCTTGTCCTTGATGACCGGGCGGTCCGGGCCCTTGGGCAGGTCGCCGTGGGTGAAGCCGTCATTGGCGTCCAGGTTCCCGTCGAACTTCGTGGCGCCGCGGTAGAGGTCGATCTGTGCGAAGCAGCCGGCGTCCGGCACCGCGATGTCGAGGGAGTCGGTCTGGCCCGGCTTGACGGTCACGGTGTCGAAGTCGACGAAGACCTGCTCGCCGGAGGTCTCGAAGGTCGGACCGTGGGCGATGTAGGAGGCGAGCGAGGCCGTGCAGGTGGCCGCGTCCTGGGCCGCGCGGACCTTGATGTGGACCTTGCCGTCCTCGGTCGGCTTCAGGTTCTGGTCGTCGACCTTGACCGAGTCGAAGAAGCCGGTCCCGTCGAGGGAGAACTGGCAGCGGTCGGTTCCGGTCTCCGTACCCGCGCCCGTGCCGGGCTTGTAGGTACCGCCGTGGTTCCAGCCGTCGCCGCCGGGCCCGGTGGCCCACGCGGCGGATGCGCCCGAGGCGCAGAGGGCGAGCGTCGCGGCGCCCGTCCCCAGCAGGCGGCGCACGGTGACACGTCTCGCTATGGACATGCGTATCCCATCAGGGTGGAGAGTGGATCGATCTGAGAACGTTGAAAGGGCGCGAGGAAGCCCGCGCAACACTGAGCCCATTGGTCACATGCGCGACAGCGTGCGGACATCGTGGATCTCGGCCCGGAACGGTGTCAACCTGCGGGAATGCAAGGTCTGTTCATAAGCCATCACAATTCCGCCACACGAGGAACGGGCCCCTCCGGTAGTGCGGGGTTTTGTCCTTCCGCCACGGTGGACAGATTCCCTTTTGTTGGTCTTTTCCGCCCGCTCGGATCAGCCAGGAGAATGCGTGACGATCGACCTCTCGTCCAAGGACCCGAACTGGTGGCGGCAGGCCGTCATCTACCAGGTCTATCCCCGCAGTTTCGGTGACGCCGACGGCGACGGGCTGGGGGACCTGAACGGCATCACCGAACGCCTCACCCACCTCAGCGGCCTCGGCGTCGACGCCCTGTGGCTCAGCCCCTTCTACCCGAGCGAACTGGCCGACGGCGGCTACGACGTCGCCGACTACCGGGACGTCGACCCGCGGCTCGGCACGCTCGACGACTTCGACGCCATGGTCGCCGAGGCCCACCGGCTGGGGCTCAAGGTCATCGTCGACCTCGTGCCCAACCACAGCTCCCATCGGCACGTCTGGTTCCAGGAGGCCCTCGCCGCCGGGCCCGGCTCGGCCGCCCGCGACCGGTACGTCTTCCGGGACGGACGCGGCGCGCACGGTGAACTCCCGCCCACCGACTGGCAGTCCGTGTTCGGCGGGAGCGCGTGGAGACGGGTCGCGGACGGGCAGTGGTACCTCCACCTCTTCACGCCCGAACAGCCCGACTTCAACTGGGGCAACGAAGAGGTGCGCGCCGACTTCCGCACCACCCTGCGCTTCTGGTCCGACCGGGGCGTGGACGGCTTCCGCGTGGACGTGGCGCACGCGCTCGCCAAGGACCTCGCCGAACCCCTGCGCGACCTCGGCGCACCGGAGTTGAGCGGTGAGGAGGCGCTGGCCGAGTTCGCGCCCGGCACCCACCCCTTCTTCGACCGCGACGAGGTCCACGAGATCTACCGCGACTGGCGGAAGGTCTTCGACTCCTACCGCCCGCCCCGTATGGCGGTCGCCGAGGCCTGGGTCCCGAGTGCGGCCAGACGCGCCCTCTACGCCCGCCCCGAGGAACTCGGACAGGCCTTCAACTTCGCCTATCTGCTGGCGGGTTGGGACGCGGCCGAACTCCGCGGGGTCATCGTCGACTCCCTCGCCGGCGCCCGCGAGGCCGGCGCCTCGGCCACCTGGGTGCTCTCCAACCACGACGTCGTACGCCACACCTCCCGCCTGATGCTCCCGCCCGGCACCGACGAGAACGCCTGGCTGCTCTCCGGCGGCAATGCCCCGGCCGTCGACACCGCGGCAGGGCTACGGCGCGCTCGCGCCGCCACGCTCCTCATGCTGGCGCTGCCCGGGTCCTCGTACGTCTACCAGGGCGAGGAACTCGGGCTGCCCGAGGTCGCCGACCTGCCCTTCGAGGTGCTCCAGGACCCGGTCTGGGAGCAGACGGGACGGGTCCGCAAGGGGCGCGACGGCTGCCGGGTGCCGCTGCCGTGGACGCGCACGGGCCCGTCGTACGGCTTCGGGGCGGGTGGTGCCTGGCTGCCGCAGCCGGAGAGCTTCGCGCAGTACGCCGTCGAGGCGCAGGACGGCACCGAGGGCTCGACCCTGGAGCTGTACCGCACGGCCCTGAAGCTGCGCCGCAAGCTGCTGGAGGGGGAGACCCTGACCTGGTCGGACGGGGCCCCCGACGGCGTGCTGGACTTCGTACGGCACGACGGGTGGCGGTGTGTGGCCAATCTGTCCGCGGCCGCGGTCCCGCTGCCCGCCGGTGAAGTGCTGGTCTCCAGCGGCCCGTTGGAGGACGGGCTGCTGGGACCGGACACGACCGTCTGGCTCGGCTAGCGGCCGGCGGCTAGCCGAGGGTCGGGGTCGGGAGCGGGCCCGTGTTCGGGGCGGCGGTGCCGCTCGACTGCTCGCCGGGGATCGCGATCGGTGTGGACGTCGGGTTCGCCGGCGGGCTGAGCACGACCATGGGCTCGCCGGGCTGCGGCGCCGGCGGGGTGAGGTCGTCCGTGGGCAGCTTCGGCGGGGTGGTCTGCTGGAAGAGGGCCTGGTCGAAGTTGACGAAACCGGTCTTCTCCATGACCGTGATGTGGTCCAGGACCGTGTTGTTGGCCATGTCGGCCAGGGACCGCACCAGTGAGTTCTTCGTGGTGGAGCGGATCTTGGCGATCGTGTTGAAGATCGAACCGTGAGTCGTGCGCAGGATGTTGGCGAAGGTCGAGTCGAACTCCCGGCCGTTGGCGGTCTGGATCTGGTTCACGAAGGCCACCTGCTGCGGGCTGGCCACGTTCGGCAGGGTGACGTTGAGCATCGGGGCGATCTTGCGGCAGGCGGCGTCCAGGGCCGCGTGACCGTCGAGCAGATGCCGTCCCGCTTCCTTGACCTCCTCGGTCGTCCCCTTCTGCAGGGCGACGTTGCCCAGCGGGTACTCCCACAGCCCGGCCGCCCGTACCTTCACCACGAAGTCCCGGTCCTGCTCGGTCAGCGGACCCCACTGGGTCTGGGCGATCACTCGGTCCTGTGCGGTGGACACCTTGTCGAAGCCGAGCATCGCGGGGTACGCGAGCGCGACGATGGTCAGGCTGAGGGCACCGCCCACGAAGAGCGTTCCCGTGGCATTCCGCGAAAAGCGCACCGTGGCTCCTGTCCGGTCGGGAATGGTCGACCCTCGAGTACGGACCAGAAGCCACCGTTGTTCAGATGTTGCTCAGGAGCGTCGCGTACGTCACTTCGGGGCGAAGACCGCCCATCCGGACGCGCAGCGCGGGCCCCGCCCCCGTTGCCCCGTCAGAATCGAGCAATGAGCTGGAAGACACTCGCCCTGGGTATCGCCACACTCACCCTGGTCCTCACGGCCGCCGAATCGCCGAAGGCACTCGCGACCGGTGGACGGGAGCTCTGGGGCGCCGTCAGCATCGTCCCCGGCCGGCAGGGCATCGTGCAGGTCAGCGGATACACCGGTCCCGCCCTGGGCAGAGGCTCACGGCTGACCCTCACCGCCCCCGAAGGCACCGAGGTCACCGACACCCCCCTCGACGCCAGCGGCTACCGCGGCTTTGTCGACACCGACGGCGACAGCGCGACGTACACCTACACGGGCCCCGCGGCCGGCAGGCCGTGGCAGGAGCAGAGCTTCCCCTTCGTCATCGCCGTTCCGGCCGACGCGGTGCCCGGCACCAGGCTCACCGGCTGCGCGATGCGGCTCACGGACGCCCGCGGCACCCGCAAGGACCACGGGGTCTGCGCGGTGACCGTCGGTCTGCCCGAACCCACGCTGACCCGGCCCGCGTCGGGCGTTGCCCTCGTCGCACGGCCGGAGACGGCCGGGACCGCCCATCCGGGGTCCCAGGTGACCGTGCGGCACGAGGACGCGCAGGACGAGGGGGTCACGGGGCAGGGGCCGGAGCCGGGCGCCGAGGTCTGTACGGCGACGGCGGGCGCCGACGGCAAGTGGTCCTGCCAGCCCGCCGCCGCGCTGCCCGCCGGGCCGGGGCGACTGCAGGCGACCGCCACCCTCAACGGGGTCAGCGCGGTCAGCGAGCAGATCTATGTCACGGTCGGTACCGCGACGCGCTGAGCGGCGCCCGGGCTGCCGTCACGACGGGTTCGAGTGCGCCACCCTGCGCAGCACCGACGGATACGGCAGTGCCGCGGCGAGCTCCCGTGCCCGGTCAGCACAGCGGCCAGCCTCCTCCGTGCGGCCCAGCACCGCGAGGGCGGCCGCCTGGGCGGTGCGGGCCTCGCACTCGGTGACCGCCTCGCCGGCTCCGGCGGCCCGTGCCGCCTCCTCCTGCGCCGCCCGTACCGCGCGTGCGGGGTCGCCCGCCGTGAGGTGGGCCCACGCGGCGAGGACGGGGACACCGGTGCCGGAGACCGTGGACAGCAGGGCGAGGGCGCGCTCGGGGCGGATGTCGCGGAGGGCCAACTCCGCCTGCGCGGTGCGGACTTCGTACTCGGCCTGGTGGTCGGGGCGGCGGGCGAGGCAGTCCGCGGCGCGGCTGAGGAGTTCCCGGGGGCCGGGCAGCGCGGGGCGGGGGCCGCCGCGGAGCTGGACCCTCGCGAGGGCGGTGAGCGCGTACGGCAGACACCAGCCGGCGTGGGCCTCGGCCTCGTCCACCGCTTCGCAGGCCAGTGCCGCGGCCTCCTCGAACTCGCCCAGGAGCAGGTGTACTTCGGCGAGGTTGGCCCTCTCGAACGCCGCCGCCTCCGGGTCGCCGCAGCGGTCGGCGAGGTCCAGGGCGCGGGTGCCGGTGGCCAGGGCCTCATGGATGCGGCCGGCGCGGCGGGCGTGTTCGCGCAGGACCGACAGGACGGTGGCGAGGAGGCGGGGGTCGCCGTGGGCCTCGGCGTGGGGGAGAGCGGCGTCAGCCGCCGCGCGGGCCTGGCGGAGGTTTCCGGTGAGGGCGAGGGAGGTGGACTGCTGGGCCAGTGCGCGGGCCAGCAGGCCGGAGGGGGTGTGCTCGCCGTCGGCGGCCGCGGGTCGGCGGGGGCCGGTCGCGCCCCTGAAAGGGCTACCGGCACCGGTGCTTCGTTCGGCGGCGCGGGCCGCGCTCAGCGAACCCTCGTAGTCCCCCGTCACGAAGCACAGGACACCCCTCGCCATCCAGTGCGCCGCCACCGTCTCCCCCGGAGTCCCGGCGCTCGGACGGTATGTGTCCAGCAGGCCGAAACCCTCCGCCGCCGCCCCCGTCCTCGCCAGCGCCTCCGCCAACTGTGCCGCCACCCGCACCTGTTCGTCCGCGCTGCCGTGGCGCCTCAGGTCGGTCAGCGCCTCCCGCAGCACACACACCGCGTCCTCGTGGCGGGCCATGCGGCGGAGCACGGCCGCATGGTCGAGGCGGATGAGCGCGGCCTCGACGGCGATCGTGTCCAGGCGGGCCGTCAGGGCGCCGTAGTAGTGGTCGGCGGTGTCGTCGGCGCCGACGGCGGCGGCTCGGCGGGCCGCCCGGTGGAGGTGGTCGGCGGCTCGGGGGTCGTCGGCGCCGGCCAGGTGCGCGGCCACGGCGTCGACCGCTCCGGGGCGGCTGCGCAGCAGCAACTCGGCGTACGCGGAGTGCAGTTGCCGGCGGCGGGCGCTCGACAGCCGCTCCCGGCACACCAGCCGGATCAGCGGATGCCGGAAACCCACTCCGGCCACGGTCCGGCCGTCCGCCGGCACGGACCGTTCCTCCAGTACGGCGGCGGCGAGGGCGGCGTCGACGCCGTCGACGAGGGCCTCGGAGCCCGCGATCTCCTCCACCTCCGCCAGGGTCGCGACCCCGCCGCAGGCCACGGCCACCACCTCGACCACGCGGCGGGCGGCCGGGCTCAGCCGGGACAGCCGTTCGGCGACCAGCAGGCGGATGCCCTCCGGAGCCGTCATGTCCTCGTACGGGAACCTTCCGCCCGTCGACTTGGCCAGTTCCAGGGCGAACAGGGGATGGCCGAGGGAGAGTTCCCAGACCCGCTCCAGTGCCGGTGCCGACGGCTCACCGGCATCGCCCATCGCCTGTGCCGCCAGCGCCAGACAGTCCGTCCGGTCCAGCCGCGGCAGGCGCAGGCGTCTCGCGGCGCCCTGGCGGACCAGGGTGTCGAGGAGGGTGCGGCGCGGGTCGGTCTCCGGGAGGTCCTCGGGGCGGTAGGCCGCGAGGAACCGCACCGGCCCCTGCGTACGGCGGGCCAGCCGGCTCAGCAGGTGCAGCGAGGCCGTGTCGGCGGCGTGGACGTCGTCCAGGACCACCAGGGCGCCGCCCGGCGATCCGGTCGCGGCGGCGGACAGCAGGCCCGAGACCGCGGCGAAGACGCGCTCGCGTTCGTATGCGGGGCCGCCGAGGCGTCCGGGGAGCGGGCCTGTCCGGCCCAGGGACGGCAGCAGGGCCGCCAGCTCGGGATACTCCGTGCCCGCCCGGGCCCGTTCCGCCGCGGGACGGCCGGCGAGCCAGCCCTCCAGGGCCTCGACGAAGAGGCCGTACGGGGCCTGCTCGGCGGTCTCGTGACCCGCGCCCCACAGGACGGCCGTCCCGTCCGCCGCGGCCCGGCGGGATGCCTCGGCGGCCAGCCGGGTCTTGCCGATGCCGGCCTCGCCGCCGACGAGCCAGAGGGCGGGGCGGGCGGGGTCGAGGAGGCGTTCCAGTTCGGTGCGGCGGCCGACGAAGGGCGCGGCGGCGGAGAGGGTGTGGACGACCGGGGGCGGCGGCGTCGGCCCTGCGGGGGCGGATCGCCGTTCCGGGGCGGGTGCGGCCGTGCCCAGGGCCGCGCGGTGCAGGGCCTCCGTCTCGGGGCCGGGGCGGATGCCCCACTCGGCGTCCAGGGCGCGGCGGCACTGGTGGTACTGGGCGAGGGCGCGGCGGCGCATGCCCTGGTGGAGGTAGGCGGCGATGAGGACGCGGTGGGCGCGTTCCTCGGCCGCGCTGTCGGCGAGGACCCGGCGGGCGGTGGCCGCGGCGCGTTCCGGGTCGCCGTCGGCCAGACAGGCCTCGGCGAGGGTGAGGCGCACCGATTCGCGCAGGGCGTCCAGGCGCTCGCGGCGGGCCTCCACCCAGGGGGTGTAGCGGTGCTCGGGGAGGAGTCCGCCGGTGAAGGTGTCCAGGGCCGCGGCCAGTTCCGCGGTGCCGCCGCCGCGCAGGGCGCGCTCGGCGAGGGTCTCGGCCTGGTCGGCGTCGATCCACACCGTGTCGGGGGCCAGCCGCAGCAGGGCGCCCTCGCTGATGAGGTACGCGGACGGGGCGCGGGCCGCGAGCTCGGGTTCCAGGGCGCGGCGGGCGGCGTGCAGGGCGACGCGGAGGCTGCCGAGGGCGGCGGGGGTGCCGGCCGTGTCCGGCCAGCACATCTCGATGATCTCCTCGCGGTGCCGGACCCGGCCCGGCGAGACGGCCAGCAGTTCCACGAGACGGCGGGAGCTGGGGCGGGGCCAGCGGTCGGCGACGGGGGCGCCGTCGGTACGCTCCGCGCGGAAGCCGCCGAGCAGGTACAGCCGCAGGACGGGCGGCGCCGCTCGGCGCACGGCACCGTCCGGCGTTCCGGCGTTGTCGCTGCTCATGAGGGCCGCACTCTAGCCCGAGTACCCGTTTGCACCGGAATATGACCGGACAAAGAAAATGTCCGTACATGTGCATCCGTGGGTGCGTGGACGGACGTGCGCATGGACGGACGACCGAGGGCCCCGCGGTGCTCCCCCGTCGATCATCCTCATCGGCCTCACGGGGCTCCCGGCGTGTATCCCTACCCCCCACAGGAGGGATACGGCGGCTCCCGTCCCGAAGGGTTTACACGGCCCTGCTCGTGGCCAATGTGTCGGAACAGGGCCGATGCGCGGGAGCTTAGGCAGCGGGCGTTACTGGTGAATTACCGGTGCTCGGGGGCGAGGCTTCGGTGCCGGGCCGCGGCATCAGTAGCGGACCGCCCGGCCCACCTCCGCCTTCACCTCGCCCGACAGATCGCGGTTGCTGCGGGCCGTCGCCGTCCCGGAGGCGCCCGCCGCCACGTCGGAGACGGTGACCGCGACCGCGTCGAGGAAGTTGCCGTCGCCGTCGGTGAAGTCGACCTGCACCAGGAAGGACTTCTGCGAGTCGCCGGTGTTGGCCGCGGTCACCTCGACCTCGGCACGCCCGCCCGTGCTGGTGGGCGTGCCCACCTTCACGTCGTCCTTGACGTCGACGCCGTTCTTGATGTCGTCGAACCTCTCGCCGACCTCCGCCGTCGCCGACGCGAACACGTCCGCGCCCTGGGAGGCGAGGGACGCGGCCTTGCTGGCCACCGACGCGGGGGTGTCGTCGTCGGAGCAACCGGTGAGCCCGGCGAGTGCGGTGAGCACGGCGGCCGCGGCCGCCGCCGGTGCCCGGCGGTAGCCGGTCATATCGCCTCCAGGGTGCTGCGGGTCCCTCCAGTGAAGATCGGCCCGCCCGCGGCCGCACCCGGGCCGTCACCCGAACGGCCCAGTCTCCGTGGTGCACCCCGGGGCCCGGACGGATCGTCGAACCATGACTCAGCAACCGCACGCGACACCGCCCTCCGCGACGCCGTCCTCCGCGGCACCGCCCGTATGGGACAAGGAACACCGGCAGGCCGCACCCGCACCGGCGGATCTGCCGGCCGGCAGCGGCTTCTCGACCGGCGGGATGGTCTTCGCCGGCGTCCTGATGCTGGTCAACGGTGTGCTGGCGGTCCTCCAGGGCATCTCCGCGATCGCCGCCGACGACATCTACGACGTGATCGGCGACTACGTCTACAAGATCAACCTCACCGGCTGGGGCTGGATCATGCTCGTCCTGGGCGCGGTCCTGGTGGGCGTCGGCTACGGCGTCCTCAAGGGTGCCTGGTGGGCCCGGATGACCGGCATCTTCCTGGCCTCGGCGGCCATGGTGCTGCACTTCCTGTTCCTGCCGTACGCGCCCGTCTGGTCCGTGATCATGATCGGCGTGGACTTCTTCGTGATCTGGGCGCTGGCCACCGCTCCAGACCCGGCCAGGACCAGGGTTTCCTAGTGTTTCCCGGCCCCGGTATGCCCGTGCGCCATTCACCCTAAGCGTCCGGCTGGCTACGCTTTGTCGCATGGCATTCGGCTTCGGGCAGCGGCGCGGCGGACAACTCCCCGTCGAGCTCACCAGTTTCGTCGGACGGACGGACGAACTCGCCCTCATCGACGACGCGTTGGAGAGGGCGAGACTCGTCACGCTCGTCGGCCCCGGAGGCGTCGGCAAGAGCCGTACGGCGTTACAGTCGGCCGGGGACCTCACCGGCCGTTTCCCCGACGGCGTCCGCCTCGTCGAGCTCTCCGCCCTGCACGACCCGGAGTTGATCCCCGCGACCCTCGCCGGAGTCCTCGGACTCCCCGAGCAGTCGGGGATGTCGGCCCTGGACGCCGTCGTCGAACATCTGCGGGACCGGCGGTCGCTGATCCTCCTCGACACCTGCGAACACCTCGTCGACGCCTGCGCGATGCTCTGCGACATCCTGCTGCGCGAGGCCGCAGGTCTGAGCGTCCTCGCCACCAGCCGCCAGCCCCTGGACGTCCCCGGCGAGCACTGCGTGCCGATCGCCCCGCTGCCGGCCGAGGACGCCGTCGAACTGTTCCTGCAGCGCGCCGCCGCCGTGACCGCGACCGCCACCGACCGCGAGCGGGCCCGTGCCCTCGTCGAACGGCTCGACGGCATCCCGCTCGCCCTCGAACTCGCCGCCGTACGCCTGCGGGCCGTCCCCCTCGCCGAACTCGTCGCCCGTCTCGACCGCCGCTTCGAGGTCCTCAACGGCGGCCGGCGCACATCGCTGACCCGCCACCAGACCCTGCGCACCGCCATCGACTGGTCGTACGACCTGTGCACCCCCGAGGAGCGGATCCTGTGGGCGCGGCTGTCCGTGTTCGCCGGGTCCTTCCGGCTGTCGGCCGCCGAGCGGGTCGGCGCGGGGGACGGGCTGCCGGCCGGGCAGGTCGTGGAGGCGCTGATCGGGCTCGTCGACAAGTCCGTCGTCCGCAGGATCGGGGAGGACGGCGGGCGGTACCGGCTGCTGGACACGATCCGGGAGTACGGGGCCGGGCGGCTGGCGGAGGGCGGGGACGCCGAGGCCGTACGGGAGCGGCACTTCGCGCTCTACGAGGAGCTCGTGGGCCGGTTCTGGGACGAGTTCGCCACCCCCGCCCAGGTGGAGCTGTACCGCACGCTGCGGGAGGACGTCGCCGATGTGCGGGCCGCGCTGGAGTACGGGTGCGGGGCGGGCGGCGACCGGGCGGCGCGGGCGGTGTGGATGGCGGCCCGGCTCGGCGGGTACTGGCGGGCCGCCGGCGCGATCTCCGAGGGGCGCTACTGGATCGACAAGGGGCTGGACCGCACCCCGCCCGACCGTGGCGAGCGGGCGTGGGGGCTGCTCATGACCGGCGCGCTGGGCGTGTGGTCGGGCGACCTGGAGATGGCTCTGGAGCGGTTCCCGCAGGCCAGGGAGGTCGCCCGGAGCACCGGCGAGCACTACGTGGTGACCCTCACGGAGGCCTATCTCTCGGCGCTGGCCGCGCTCGGCGGGGAGCCCGGGGCGCTGGCGGCGTTCGAGGAGGCCCGGCTGCGGATCATCGCCTCCGGGGACCTCATGACCATCGGCGTCGTCCACTACGAGGGCGCGCTGCTGCTGGGCGTGCTCGGCGACACCGAGGGCGCGCTGCGGCTCGCCGAGGAGGGCCTGGGCTTCCTGGAGGGCAGCGGCGACCGCCAGCTGTACGGCGCCACTCTCACCGCGCAGGGAGTCGTCCTCGCGCTCGCCGGGCGGTACGAGGAGAGCGTCACGCAGCTGCGCCGGGGACTGGAGGCCGCGGTCGAGGTCGGCGAGGTGCTGGTCGCGGGGCTCGCCTGCATGGCGCTGGCCTGGGACGCGGCCCGCACCGGCCGGTACGTCCGGGCCGGCTGGCTGCTGGGCTACGGGGAGACGACACGCAGGCTCAGCGGCGACCCGGTGGCCATGCTGCCCCGGCTCCTGGAGGAGCAGGAGGCGGTGCAGAAGTCGGTGCGGGCGGCGCTCGGCGCGACGGACCACGACCGGTGGCGGGCTGTCGGGGCCCGGCTGTCGGCCGGGGAGATCCTGGACGCCGTACGCGCCGATCTCGACCTGCCCCTGAGCGAGGCCCGGCCGCCCGCGCCCCGGGCCCCCGCCGATCTGCTCACCCGGCGGGAGCGGGAGGTCGCCGCGCTGGTCGCGCAGGGGCTGTCGAACCGGGAGATCGCCGAGCGGCTGGTCATCTCCAAGCGGACCGTGGACGCGCATGTCGAGCACATCCTGGCCAAGCTCGGTATCGCCTCGCGCACCGAGATCCCGGCCGTCGCGGGGCCGTGAGTAGGTAGGCGGGCGCGGGGCGTAGGTATACGGATCTTCGTACGGGGTTTCGCGGAAGCGGCCCGCACCCGGTCGCGCGTCCGGGCAGCCTGGAACGGCCGCCCGGAGGACGGACGTGCCGGACGCCGGCAGCGCTACCGCACGCTGTCATGGCAAAGGCGTCCGCCCTCGCGCGTCCTCCGGACGGCATCGGCGCAGAGGGGCTGCCCTGGTCGGCGGGGCAGCCCTGGCCGTCGCACCGTCACGCCGTCATACGTGTCCCAGGCCGCCGCTGCCGAAGGATCCGCTGGACCCCGGCAGCCACCTCTTGCGGTGCTGGTCCTTGCCTCGTCTGCTTCCGGAGTGGTGGAGCTGGTACGGCATGAGCCGCTCCTGCTCCGCGAGCGGGACCTCGTCCGGCTCCCGCATCTCTCTGATCTCGTGGATCGCGCCGGTGCTGGGAAGGCTGGGCTGTTCCTCCGGGCGCGGCCGGACGGCCTCCCGGTCCATCACCCGCATACCGAGCTGTACGGCCCAGATCAGGGCACCGGCGATGACCGCGCCACCGACAAAAGCGGCGATCACGTTGAGCACGTCGCTCCCCGCGGCCGCTCCTACAAAGGCTGCCGTACTCATATTGCAATTATCGCCGAAATCGCACAAAAGGGGAGTCCTGAATTCAGGGAACTCGGATATCCGCCGTGTCGTTGCCAACTAAAGGAACAGTAAACGGAGTTGGATTTCACGGAGGCCCCACCATGGTCCAGAACCCGACCCGCAGAGCCGTCCTCGGAGGTGCCGCGGCACTGGCCGCCCTGGCGGTGACGGCCGCTCCCGCCGCCGCCGGGACCGCCGAGTGGCCCACCGAGTTCCCGCTGCCCGACGGCTGGCTGCCCGAGGGCATCGCGATCGGCGCCAAGCCGTACGCGTACTTCGGCTCCCGCGGCAACGGCGGCATCTTCTGCGTCGACCTGCGCACCGGCGAGGGCAGGATCCTCTACGCCGGTGCCGCCGGCCAGATCGCCGTCGGGCTGAAGATCGACCGCGACGGCCTGCTGTACGTCGCCGGCAACACCGGCGTCGCCCGCGTCCACGACTCACGCACCGGCGAGATCGTGCGCGCCTTCCAACTGAGCGAGGCCACCGGCCACTTCGTCAACGACGTCAGCCTGGTCGGCGACCGCGCCTGGTTCACCGACTCCCGCGCCGCGCAGCTCTACAGCGTCCCCCGCGGCCGCGACGGCGCCGTCCGCACCCTCCCGCTCACCGGCGACTGGGTGCAGCTGCCGGACGTCAACAACGCCAACGGCATCGTCTCCGCCCCCGACGGCCGCGGCCTGATCGTCGTCAAGTCCACACCCGGCGAGCTGTACCACGTCGATCCAAGGACGGGGGCGGCCAGGAGGATCACCCTGACCGGCCAGGCGGACGTGGCCAACGGCGACGGTCTGTGGCGGATCGGCCGCACGCTGTACGTCGTCCAGAACCGCCTCAACAAGGTGAGCGTCTGGCACCTGGACGCCGGGGCCACCACCGCGACGCTGACCGGCACGATCACCGACCCGCGCTTCGACGTGCCGACCACCGCCGCCCGCTTCGGGAACCGGCTGTACCTGGTCAACGCGCGCTTCACGACCCCGCCGACGCCGGAGACGACGTACAGCGCGGTCGCCGTGTCCCTGTGATCACTTCCATGACTGGACGCCGACCGGCCGGTGCGGTTTCCTCATGAGCGCCGGGTCGGCAACGCGGATCACCGAGAGACGGATCGAGGAGCGCGGGTGGGCGACATGGGGAGGACCCCGGTCCTGGTGACCGGCGGCAGCGGGTTCGTGGGCAGCCACTTGGTGAAACGGCTTCTCGAACGCGGCTACCAGGTCCGTACGACGGTCCGCAGCACGGCGAACGAGGCGAAGACCCGGCCGCTGCTGGCACTCCAGGCCCAACACCCCGGCAGGCTCGACCTGTTCGAGGCGGACCTGCTCGTCGAGGGCTCCTTCGACGAGGCCGCGAAAGGCTGCGGGACCGTCTTCCATGTCGCCTCCCCGTTCCTCGTACCGGAGAAGATCAAGGACGGCCGGAAGGACGTCGTGGAGCCCGCCCTGCACGGGACCCGCAACGTCCTCGGTGCCATCGAGCGCACCCCGGCCGTCCGCCGGCTCGTCTTCACCTCCACCGTCGGCGCGATCTTCGGCGACTACGCCGACGTACTGGCGATGAAGGACCGGACGCTCACGGAGGAGTACTTCAACACCACCAGCACGATCGAGAACAACCCGTACCACTACGCCAAGACCGTCGCCGAACAGGCGGCCTGGGAGGCGGCGAAGGCACAGGACCGCTGGGACATGGTCGCCGTCAACCCCGGCCTGATCCTCGGCCCCTCCCTCACGCCCGCCTCGGACTCCGGCAGCCTCTTCCTCCTGGAGGAGCTCTTCAAGGGCTACTTCTTCTACGGCGCCCCGGACTTCAGCTTCACCACGGTGGACGTGCGGGACGTGGCCGACGCGCACATCGCGGCGGCGGAGAAGCCCGAGGCGCACGGCCGGTACATCCTCGCCGCCGAGACCATGACGTCCTTCCACGACATGTCCCGCATCCTGCGCGCCCACCACCCCCGCGACCTCCGCCTGCCCCGAACCCGCCTGCCCCACTGGCCGGTTCGCGTCCTCGGCCCCGCCTTCGGCCTCACCCAGGACTACATCAGCAAGCACCTCGGCATCCGCTTCGCCGTCGACAACTCCCGCGGCATACGGGAGCTGGGCCTCACCTACCGCCCCATCGAGGAGACGGTCCTCGACCACTACCGGGCATGGCGGGCACCGGCGGGATGACCCCCCGATCCCGCTGCCGGACGGGGTTCAGCCCCGTGGGACGACCGTCACGCGGCGGAAGTTGCACGCCGCCGCCGACTCGGCCTGCTGGCCCTGGTAGGCCTTGAGGGCCATGCTGACCAGGCTCAGCAGCAGGTCGACGTCGGTGTCGCAGTCCAGGTGGACGGTGACCCAGCGGGAGCCGGGGACGAGATGGATGGCGGTGGACTCCCGCAGGTCCTGCGCGAACCGCTCGATGGTGTGGCCGGTGAGATGCAGGTCCACGTCCCGGTCGGAGTGGAAGTGCACGATCTCGCCGTGGACGGAGCGCAGCGCGACGCCGGTGCCGCAACTGGGCTGTCCCGCACGGAGGTCGGGCCAGACGTGGAGGCGCTCGAAGGCGCGCTCGGCGAGATTCATACGCCCATGGTCGCCTGCTCACCCCGGCGCAACCAGGGGTTGAGGGAAAAGTAACCGGCGCGTGAGGTACGCAGGCGCACGCCGACCGATCGATTGATTTCCCGCTCAACAGGCAACCCGGACACCCTCTTTACGGCTCTCACAGGTTGCTCACAGATATGACCGGGGCGCATGGGGTGCGTTCGTAGTGTCGGGACGACGCCGGTCGTTCGTGGGTTGTCCAGTCCGATGCCCCTGACCAGGGCGTTCGCAGACGAGGAACCGATGACCAGTCAGCAACACCGCAGTCGAACCCGGCTGAAGCGCTCCACGCTCGCCGCCGGAGCCGCGCTCACCGTCGTCGTCACCGGCGCCGGGGCCGCTCCGGGCGCCGGCGCCGCACCGGCCGCCACACCGGGCAAGCCGCAGCTCAAGCTGATCGCCGCGTCGAACTCCGTGACACTCGACCGGTACCAGGGGGAGAACGGGGTCTATCTCGACCTCGGCACGTATGTGACCGTCGACAACGCGCCCTTGGAGTTCAAGGTGAAGCGGAAGTCGTACAAGGACCCCGTGGTCGCGCAGCAGATCCTGCGCGACGGCACCAGGACGCAGACCAGAACGCTGCCCGCCGGGCTGGTCAAGGACTTCTCGGGACTGCCCGGGTTCCTGGAGGTGTCCGTCAAGGACGCGACGGGCAAGGAGGTGGCCAAGAGCAAGGGCAACTTCTGCCCGAACAACGCCTCCGGGCGTATTCGGCCCGACGCCCCGGCGACCTCGCACTATCCGGAGAGCTGCCCGACCAATCCCTTCACGCTCGGCTCGGTGTGGGGCGTCGAGAAGGGCTGGGCGTCCAACTCCAGCACGGTCGACTACGACAAGCCGGTCGACCTTCCGGCGGGCGAGTACACGGCCAAGGTGTCGGTCGCCAAGAAGTACCGGGATCTGTTCGGCATCCCCAATGACCGGCCGACCGTGAAGGTGACGGTCCGCCAGGTCGGCAACGGCGGCGGGGAGGGCGGCGTCGGCCGGGGCATGACCTCCCACCACGGCGCCGGGCACGGCTCGGGCCACGGCAGCGCACAGGGCATGGCTCACCACTACGGCCCCCGCGGCGCCGACGAGCCCACGCCCGGTGCCCTCTCCCACGCCCTGGAGGACCGGGGTCTCGCCCACCACCTGGGCGACGGCCGCGGCCACACCGACGGCTCGCGCATCGCGCCCGCGCTGACGCCCAACGCCAAGCGGCCCACCGGCCGTGCGAGCGTGCCCTCCAACGTCCCGAAGCCGGACCTGCGTTCGCTCCCGGCCTGGGACATCGCCATCACCGACGGCGAGGACGGGGACGTACCCGGCAAGGACTACCTCGCCTTCAGCGCCAACGTCTGGAACGCGGGCCCGGCGCCCCTCGTGGTGGACGGCTTCCGCAAGCAGGGCGCCGATCTGATGGACGCGTACCAGTACTTCTACGACGCCAAGGGCAAGCAGGTCGGCTACACCCCCACCGGCACCATGGAGTGGGACCCGCGCATCGGCCACGAGCACTGGCACTTCACCGACTTCGCCAGCTACCGGCTGCTGAGCGAGGACCAGACGAAGGAGGTGCGCAGCGGCAAGGAGGCGTTCTGTCTCGCCAACACCGACGCGGTCGACTACACGGTGAAGAACGCCAACTGGAAGCCGTACAACACGGATCTGTCGACCGCGTGCGGCCAGCAGAACTCCATCTCCGTCCGTGAGGTCCTCGACGTCGGCTCCGGCGACACCTACACCCAGTACCGCCCCGGCCAGTCCTTCGACATCACGGACCTGCCGAACGGCACGTACCACATCCAGGTCATCGCCAACCCGGAGAAGCGTCTCCAGGAGACCAACCTCAACAACAACGTCGCCCTCCGCAAGGTCATCCTGGGCGGCGAGCCGGGCAAGCGCACGGTGAAGGTACCGGCGCTGGGCCTGGTCAACGCGCAGTAGCAGTACGCAGTACGTGGGGTGTCCCCGGGGTCCGTGACGGGCTCCGGGGACAGCCGGAAGGCCTTGCGCCGTCAGTTGGTCAAATGTGAAACAAGGCGTGGTGGGTGGGGGAGATTCGGTACGGGTCTCCTGTGAGCGGTTTTGGCGCGAGACGCTCGGAGCGCTCGGCCGCTCCACTGCTCGGAAGGCACGTAAGTGAACGTTGGTACCACCCCCCACAGGACCGCCCTTCTCGCCGCCGCCTCGATGCTCCTGCTCAGTTCGTGCAGTGCCGTCGACGCCGTCAGCGGAAGTGACAGCTCCGCGAGTCCGAAGAAGGGCGACGACATCGCGCTGGGCCTGCTGATGCCCGACAAGGAGACCAAGCGGTTCGAGAAGTTCGACTACCCCCTCATCGAGGCGCGGTTCGCGGAACTCACCGACGGCAAGGGCAAGGTGCGGTACGCCAACGCCCGCGCCAGTGCGGACCGGCAGAGCCGGCAGTTCGAGCAGATGATCGCGGCCAGGGTGGACGTGATCCTGGTGAACGCGGTGGACGCCAAGGCGATCGCGCCGGAGGTCCAGAAGGCGAAGGACGCGGCCATCCCCGTCATCGCCTACGACCGTCTCGCCGAGGGGCCGATCGACTCCTACATATCGCACGACAACGAACTCGTCGGCGAGGTCCAGGGCCGTTCCATCATGGAGGCGCTCGGCGACGAGGCCGGCAGCAGCAAGATCGTCATGATCAACGGCTCGCCCGCCGACCCCAACACGGCCCGCTTCAAGAACGGCGCGCTCAGCGAGTTGCAGAACCACGTCGTCATCGCCAAGTCGTACGACGTCAACGAGTGGAAGCCGGCCATCGCCGAGGCCGACATGACCAAGGCCATCGAGGCGATCGGCCTGAACGACATCGCCGCCGTCTACTCCGCCAACGACGGCATGGCCGGTGCCGCCATCGACGCCCTCAAGAAGGCCGGCGCCACCAAGATCCCCCCGGTCACCGGGCAGGACGCCGACCTCGCGGCCGTCCAGCGGATCATCTCCGGCGAGCAGTACATGAGCGTCTACAAGTCGTTCCTCGAAGAGGCCAACGGCGCCGCGGAGATGGCGGTCGCCAAGGTCAAGGGCCAGAGCATCGTCTTCGACTCCCTCGCCCAGAACACGGTCGACAGCCCGACCCAGAAGGACATCCCGTCCATGCTGGTCCCGGTGGTCGCCCTGACCAAGGACAACATCAAGGACACGGTGGTCAAGGACGGCGTCTACACCGTGAAGGAGATCTGTACGGCGGCGTATGCGGCGGAGTGCGCGGCCATCGGGCTGGAGTAGCGGACCGGTTCAGCCGTCTCGTTCGAGTGAAGTGCGCCTCCTGCCGCAGACGGAGCCGGTCGTGATGGTCGGCCGGTACGAGCAGGTGTCGCCGATGCCGGTGCGCCCGGAATGCGACGAGTCGCACTACGAGAATCACCCGGGCTGGTACCCATCGACCTGCTCGCCCTGCTTGCCCTGTTCGGCGAGGCCACCTCGACCGACCACTGGACGGACACCGGCCCCGAGTTCCGCGCCTACGCCGCCGCAGGAGCCCCCGTCCACATCCTCATCGACCGCCACTCCAAGACGGCCCACTGCTACACGAACCCGATCCTCCCCGGCGACGACCCCACCGAGGCGTACTACGACACCGACGTCAAGGTCGACCTGGGCGAGCCGCTGCCGGCGCCGTATCCCGTCCTGGACACGGCGCCCTTCCTGGAGCGCTGAGGCCCGCCACCGCCGCGTGACGAAGGCGGCCCAGGACTGATCAGGCCTCCTTCGGCCCCGCCGACTGCACCACCTCGAACGACCACAGCGTCGCCCCGGTCGCCGCGGGCTTCTGCTGCTCCCCGCCCTTGGCACCGCCGCCCCCGTGCGAGGCGCCCATGTTGGACCGCCACTTCTCGAAGTCCTCCTCGGAGCGCCAGCGCGTGTACACGAGGTAGGTGTCGGTGCCCTCGACGGGACGGAGGAGCTCGAACCACTCGAAGCCGTCCGACCCCTCCACCGCACCGGCGCGAGCGGCGAACCGCCTCTCCAGCTCCTCGCGCTGCTCCGCCGGGACCGTGAGTACGTTGATCTTTACGATGCTCATGGCTCCCATTGTGCGCCGTGCGCCGGACGTCGGTCCGCGAAACCCCGAGCCGGGCCTTCGCGGTGGGATACGGCAGTCTGGGACCCGTGAGCAACAACTCCAGCGAACCTCTGTTCATCAAGATCTGCGGTCTGAAGACCGAGCGGGACGTCGACACGGCCGTCGAGGCGGGGGCCGACGCCATCGGCTTCGTCTTCACCGACAGCCCGCGTCAGATCGACGCCGCCACGGCCGCCCGGCTGGTCCGCCGGGTGCCGGAGCACGTCCTGACGGTCGGTGTCTTCCGCAAGGACCCCCTGGACTTCGTACGCTCCTCGGCCGTCGAGTCCGGGATCGGGGCCGTCCAGCTGCACGGCCCGGAGGACCGTGCCTATTACGACGCCCTCGCGTCCGCCGGCCGGACCCTGATCCGCGCGGCCGCCTTCGGCGACACGGTGCCGCGTGTCGGCGAGTACGGCGAGGACATGCTCCTCCTCGACGCCCCCATCCCCGGCTCCGGCATCGCCTGGGACTGGTCCAGCAAGCCCCTCGCGGCCCCGGGCGAGAAGTGGCTCCTCGCCGGCGGCCTGACCCCCGACAACGTCCGCGAGGCCGTCGCCGCGACGAACCCCTGGGGCGTGGACGTCTCCAGCGGCGTGGAACACAGCCGAGGCGTGAAGGACCCGGCCCTGATCACGGCGTTCGTGAAGGCGGCGCGGGCGGAGGGCTGAGGGCGGGGTGGGAGTTGGTTGAGGGGCCGGGTCGTGGGCGCGTGGCTCGGGGCTCGTGAGACGGGTGCGGGGCCGGCGCGTGGCTTGGGGCTCGTGGTGCGGGGTCGGGCGCGTGGCCTTGGGGCTCGTGTTGCGGGCGCGGGCTCTGGCTGCCGCCGCAGCCGCTCCGGCCAGGGCCGCCGCGGCGGCTCCGCCACGACGGGCGGAGCCTCCCCCACCTCGGGCGGCACCTCGTCCACGGGGCGCTCGGCCTCGGCAGGACGTTCCGCGGCCGAGGGTGCGGGCGCGTGGCGCAGACGCGGGCTCAGGCGGGGGCTCGGGTCTGGGCCCCCGGGTGTGGTTTGGGCCGGGCCCGAAGAGGCAGGCTGACTCGCCGGTGGCCGGTGGCCGGTGGCCGGTGGCCGGTGGCGGGTGGCCGGTCGCCCGTGGCCCCCGCCCGGCGTCGGTCCAAGCCGGGGCGCGCCCCCGAAGGCGCGAAGGCCAAGGGTCCCGCGGTCCGGCGTACGCTGGAGAAACCGAGGGTTCTTCGTGCGTCGGTCGTCTCGCCGGTGCCGTTCTCGGGGAACGTTGATGCCGGGGCGGATGTGGTCCGTGCCCGGGGCAGGGCTCGCCCCATGACTGCGAAAGTGCCGGACCGGACGACCAGCGGGGGTCAGGGGCGGGAGCCCGCGGCGGGCCGGCGGCGGTTCGGGGAACCGGGGCGTTCGCGGCGCCGGCAGGGCCCGTCGCCGCTGGCCGGTGAGTGTCTGCGCCCGCTGACCCGGCTTCAGGTCGAGGACCGTACGCCCGAGCTCGGCGATCTGTACGCACGGATCTCCGGCGGCGAGCCGTGGGCGGAGGCCCGGGCCCGCTCGGCCTTCCTGCGGCGGCTCGCGGCCGATGTACGACGGCCGGGGTTCGCCCTGCTGGTCGCGGAGTGCGCCGCCTCCCGTGGCGGCACCGTGCTGACGGGCTGCGCCCATGGCTTTCCCGTACGCGGCGACGGACCCTGGTGGCGGGGTCTGTACGACTCCCTCCCGCTGAGCCTGCGGAAGGTCGCCGAGGCCGGCCGGCTCTTCGCGATCTCCGAGATCCTCGTCGGACGCCGGGTACGCACCCAGGACCAGGACCGCGACTGGAACCTCGCCCGGCGGCTCCAGCAACGGCTGCTCACCGACCACGCCGCCACCCTCGGCGTCACCCTGGTCAACCGCGGTGACTCCGAGCTGCTGGAGGCGCTGTGGTCCTGGGGCTGGCGATATGTCCCGGCGGCACACGAGCCGCTCCTCGCGCCGTCGTGCCGGGTGCTGGTCGTGCGCTGAAATTCCGTCCGAATAAGCGGAGATCAATTCTCGAAGCGCTCCCGGAACGGCACATGAGCCAAAAACCCGTCCGCGCACCGAATTTCTGCAAGGGACGGCTCACGCACCCCCTCGGACGTGCGACAACACCCCGACAACACCCCGGCAACTCACCGGCAACTCACTGACAACAAAGGCAAGTCGACGTATCGAAGAAACTCTGTACGATCCCCGATCATGCGGAGATTCAAGTCAGCAGTAGTCAGTGCCGTTCTGGCATTCGCCGGTCTCGCGGCGACCGCCGGTGCCCCCGCCCACGCCGCCACCGGCGTGGACTACGTGGCCCTCGGCGACTCGTACGCGGCCGGTGTCGGCGCCGGCCACTACGACAGCGCCGCCGGTGACTGCAAGCGCAGCTCGCTCAGTTACCCGGCCCTCTGGGCGGCCGTGCACGACGAGGCCCGGCTGACGGACGTCTCCTGCAGCGGCGCGACCATCGCGGACGTCCGCGCCGGCCAGCTGTCCGCCCTGAACACCGGCACCGACCTGGTCACGCTCACCGTCGGCGGCAACGACGCCCAGTTCTCCTCCGTGGTCAAGGCCTGTCTCACCGAGTCCGACAGCTACTGCAGGACGGCCACGGACTGGATGTCGTACTACGCGAAGAACCAGCTGGTCGACGAACTCGCCGCGCTCTACAAGGACATCAAGGCACGCGCCCCGCACGCCGAGATCATCGTCCTCGGCTATCCGCAGGCGCTCTCCACCATCGGGACCTGCCCGGTGATCGACCTCAGCGCGGCCAAGCGCACCTACATGAACAACCTCGCCGACGCGCTGGCCGTGGGCGCCGAGGCCGCGGCGGCCAAGGAGCCGGTCACCTTCCTCGATGTGCGGGACGCCTTCAAGGGCCACGGCGCGTGCGGATCCGACTCGTGGATCAACGACCTCACCGCCGGGACCGAGGTCTTCCACCCCACGCCGGCGGGCTACATCGGCGGGTACTACGGGTCACTCGAGGCCGAGCTGAGCTGAAGCCCCCCCATGCACCCCCGGGTCGGCGGCCACCCCCGCCGTCGGCCCGGGGGTTTCTCATGGTGTCACCGCGTGGTGAGGCGGGGTGGCCGGGGCCATGGGGCCCGCCTCGTGGAGGTGGCGGGCCAGATGGGCCGGGTCGGTGTCGTCGCGGGAAGCCAGTTCGCGGGCCAGGGCGGCATGGCGGAGCTGGCGGGAGGACGGGGTCTGGGTGCTCAGGACGACGTCGCGGGGGAGTTCGGGGAGCCGGTAGCGGCCGGTGCCGCCCGCGGTGGGGTCCGCGTCCCAGACCAGGATGCCGGCGGTGACGGCGGCGTCGATCAGGGGCAGCAGTTCGTCGGGGGCGAGGCCCTGGACTTCGGCGAGCAGCCGGATGTCCAGCCACTCCCCGTCGGCGGCGGCGTAGGTCAGCAACGTCCGCGCCTGCTCAGGGAGTTCGAGGAAACGCGCGTGCAGGATGCCCCGTACGGCGGCCGGGATCTGTGTGCCGCGCTGTTCCGGGGGGAGTTTGAGCAGCTCGGCGAGGGTGAAGGGGTGTCCTTCAGCGCGCCGGTTGAGTGCCGCCGCCTCCTCGGGCGTGCTGTTCTCGCCGTGTGCCGTGAGGAGTTCGGTGACGTCGTCGGTGGTCAGCGGGTCCAGCGTCAGCCAGGTCGCGCCGAGCAGGGCCAGCTCCGCGAGCAGCTTGCTGGAGACGGGGGCGTCGGGGTTGCGCAGGGTGCACACGAACAGCACCGGGGCTTCCCGCACCACCTTGGCGAGCCTCAGCAGCAGCCGGTGGTAGCCCTGCGGTGCCTGGTCGAGGTCGTCGACGACATGCAGGGTGGGGCCCGCCGTGAGCTCACGGACCACCGTGGCGAGCGGGTCCTTCTGCGCGACCTCGTCCTCGGCGGAGTCCCGGCCGTCCTGCCGCAGCGCGTCCAGGAGCTGGACGGTGGGACAGGTCTGGGAGATTCCGCGGTTCCCGCTCAGCGCCTGCCCTGCCTTGGTGCGGGCGACGGTGAACCCGGCCGCCGCGGCCCGTGCGGACAGCTCCTCCATCAGCCGCGTCTTGCCGGATCCCTGCCCCCCGTGCACCACGGCCCACTGCGGCCGCCCCGCGGCGGCGACCTGCAACAGGGCGGTCAACTGCGCGGTCTCCGCCCGCCGGCCCACGAACGGCACCGGCGCGGACAGCGGACGGGGGGCGGCGGAGTCGGGCCCGGCGGAGAGGCCCGTACCGGAAGGACCCCGGTCGTGCGCGCCGGAAACACCGGAAACACCGGAAACACCGGCAGAGCCCAGGGACTGCGGTCCGAGTACGACGGCGTCGTGCCGGAGTATCGCGGTGTGCAGGTCCCTCAACTGCGGGCTTGGGTCCAGGCCCAGGTCGGTGGCGAGCATGTCGCGGAACTTCTCGTACCGCCGCAGCGCCTCCACGGGCCGCCCGGCCGCGTACAGCGCCCGCATCAGCAGCGCCCAGGACGTCTCCCGCAGCGGTTCCCCGAGGACGAGGTCCTCGGCGACGTCGATGGCCTGCTCGGTCTCGCCCTGCTGGACGAGGATCGTGGCCCGCAGTTCCTTGGCGTCCTGCAGGGCGGCGTCGAGCCGGGTCCGCTCGCGCCGGGCGAAGGCGTGCTCGGCGGCCTCGGCGAGGGCCTCGCCGCGCCACAGGGCGAGCGCGGCGTCGATCTCCTGGCGGGCGAGCGGGAGTTGACGGACCCGCAGGGCCTCGCGCGCCCGGCCGACGGAGTCCTCGAACAGTGCGCTGTCGCGGGCCTCACGGGGTGCCTTCAGGGCGTACCCGGAAGGCTCGCTGACCAGCAGCGTGGACGGGCTGGGGTCGAGGACCGCGCGCAGCCGGCTGATGTGGGCGCGCACCGAGGAGGCGGCGCCGGTCGGCCGGTCCACGGGCCACAGGTCGCGCAGCAGGATCTCCTGCGCGACGGGCCGTCCGTCCTCGACGAGCAGTCGCAGCAGCAGCAGTCGGCGCTGCCGGGGGCCGAGGTCGAGCGGGACGCCGTCCTTCGTGACCTCGACGGCGCCGAGGACACCGAACCGCAACGCGGGTACATGACATGAGTTCAACGGGCGGGCCTCCTCCTGACGCGGATGCAGGCTACTCCTTGAACACGAAAGCACTTTCGGCGGTCATCAAATGGTCACAATCGGCCACAGGACTCGGTACGGCGTCGGCGTCGACGGCCGCCGCGGTCAGACCCCGGCGCCGCCGACGCCGTAGCCGTGTCTCAACGGCCCTGCCCCTTGCCGGAGTTGGAACGGCCGGAGGACGACGAACGCCCGGCGGACGAGGAGCGCCCGGTCGACGCGGTACGGCCGGTGGTCGCCGCACGGCCCGTGGATGCGGCACGGCCCGTGGACGACGTACGCCCTGTGGACGCCGTGCGTCCCGCGGCCGCCGTGCGTCCCGCCGAGGCCGAGCGCCCCGTGGACGAGGTGCCGCCCGTGGTGGGGGAGGCGCCGCCCGTCGTGGCGGAGCCGCCGCGGCGGCCCTGGCCGGAGCGGCTGCGGCGGCCACGGCGGGAGCCCGAGCCCGACCCCTTGCCCGAACCCGTGGGGCCCGGCTGGTTCTCCGTGACCGGCGGCGCGATGACGACGGGGACGCCGGAGGGTGTCCGCGCGCCCGTGATGCGGTTCAGTTCGGCCTCGCCCGAGCGGACCTTGGTGGTCGTCGGGGTGATGCCCGCGTCGGCCATCAGCCGGGTCATGTCGCGGCGCTGGTGGGGCAGGACCAGGGTGACGACGGTGCCGGACTCGCCCGCGCGGGCGGTGCGGCCGCCGCGGTGGAGGTAGTCCTTGTGGTCGCCGGGCGGGTCGACGTTGACGACGAGGTCGAGGGCGTCGATGTGGATGCCGCGGGCGGCGACGTTGGTGGCGACCAGGGCGGTGACCTGGCCGTCCTTGAACTGGGCGAGGGCCCGGTTGCGCTGGGACTGGGACTTGCCGCCGTGCAGGGCCGCGGCCCGTACGCCGACCGCGAGGAGCTTCTTGACCAGCCGGTCCGTGCCGTGCTTGCTGTCGAGGAACATGATCACCCGGCCGTCGCGGGCGGCGATCTCGGTCGTGGTGGCGTGCTTGTCGTCGTCCTCGACGTGCAGCACATGGTGGTCCATGGTCGTGACGGCGCCCGCGGACGGGTCGACGGAGTGCACGACGGGGTCGTCGAGGTAGTCGCGGACCAGCCGGTCGACGTTGCGGTCCAGGGTCGCCGAGAACAGCAGCCGCTGGCCGTCGGGCCGCACCTGGTCGAGCAGGGCGGTCACCTGCGGCATGAAGCCCATGTCGGCCATCTGGTCGGCCTCGTCCAGGACGGTGATCGCGACCCGGTCGAGCCGGCAGTCGTCCCGCTCGATGAGGTCCTTGAGCCGTCCCGGCGTCGCGACGACGACCTCGGCGCCGCCGCGCAGAGCCGACGCCTGGCGGCCGATCGACATCCCGCCGACGACCGTGGCGAGCCGGAGCCGCAGCGCCTTGGCGTACGGGGTGAGGGCGTCGGTGACCTGCTGGGCCAGCTCCCGGGTGGGGACGAGGACCAGCGCGAGCGGCTGCCTGGACTCGGCCCGCTGTCCCGCCGTACGGGCCAGCAGCGCGAGGCCGAAGGCGAGGGTCTTGCCGGAGCCCGTGCGGCCACGGCCGAGGACGTCACGGCCGGCCAGCGAGTTGGGCAGCGTCGCGCCCTGGATCGGGAACGGGACGGTGACCCCCTCGGCGTCCAGGGTGGTCAACAGCCGGTCGGGCAGATCGAGTTCGGCGAACGTCTCGACCGCCGGCAGCGCCGGGGTGACGGTCACCGGGAGGGCGAACTCCCCACCGGCCGCCGCGGGCCGGCCGCCGCGAGCGCCACGCCCGGTCCTGGCCGAACGGGCGGGAGCGCCCTGCCGACGGGAGCGGGAGGAGCCGGTGTTCGTACGGGCCGAGCGGTTCATGGGGACCTTCCCTCGATACGGCACTGTCGCGCATACGCCGGGGCCCGCACCCGAAGGTGCGGGCCCCGGCCTTTGTGTACGCGTCAGCGTCAGGCGGGAACGATGTTCTCGGCCTGGGGGCCCTTCTGGCCCTGAGTGACGTCGAAGGTCACCTTCTGGCCCTCGAGCAGCTCACGGAAGCCGGACGTCGCGATGTTCGAGTAGTGGGCGAAGACGTCGGGGCCGCCGCCGTCCTGCTCGATGAAGCCAAAGCCCTTTTCCGAGTTGAACCACTTCACGGTGCCGGTCGCCATCTTGAATCTCCTAAGGAATAGGCACCGGAAACAAAAAGAGTGCCCGCCGACGGAAGGTCGAAGAGCACTCAGAAGCCTCTGGTAACCAAAACTGCCACTTCATACCAAGCTATCACAGGTTCCTTGGAAACCGAGACGAAACTTTGGTGAACCCTGTGCGTGCATCCGCTAGCATGTTCGGGCTCGCGACGAACCCCCCATCTGGCGCGATGAGCAACCGAATCGGGCATAACTACCAAACTGGTCAAATATCTTGATACCGGAATCATCGCGGGCGTCTTCGCGAATAACGAGAAGAGCAGTGCTCGGCGCTGCGGGCGTGGCGTTCCTCGGACTCTTCGTCGTACTGGAGATCGCCGCACGCCACTACGGCCTGCGCGGACCCCTCACCTACCAGCTGCGCGAGCTGGCCCTCCCGCCCAAGTCAGGCGGCCTGCTCTACGCCGGCCTGGCGCTGATGCTGGTCGTGCTCCCCTGGCGGCAGCGGTTCCAAGCTCTCGGCGCCGCCATAGGCATCGACCTCGGCCTCGCCCTGGTCCGCTGGGCGGCCGACATCCCCCTGCACGGCGGCCACGCCTTCGGCACCGGCGCGCTGTGGGTGATCCTCGGCTACGGCGTCATTGCATACACCCGCCGCACCGGCCCGGAACGCACACTCCTGTTCAAGGGCGTGGGGATGGCCCTGCTGCTGATCACCGGCCGCAAGGTCGGCGACACCTGGCTGCTCCTGACCTCCAGCGCCCTCCCGAAGGTGCTCGACCAGTACGTCGCGACCGCCGACCACGCGCTCGGCGAACCGTCCTGGCTGGTCGGCCGGATCGTCGGGGCCACCGGCCCGATCGGCTTCAACACCCTCGACTTCGTCTACGGCAACCTCGCCGTGGCCGCGGTCGTCGCCTCGCTCTACCAGCTGCGCAACGTGGCGGCCGAGGGCCGCTTCCCGCGCCACCACCTGGTCCGCACCTTCGTGGTGATCGGCCTCCTCGGCCCGGCCGTCTACATGATCTACCCCGTGGTCGGCCCGATCTTCGCCTACGGCAACGGCACCGAGCACTGGGCCGGGGTCGCCCTGTGGGCGGAGACCCATGACACCGCCCGCTGGGCGGTCGCCGACCTGTGGCCGCGGACGCTGCCGCCGATCACCACCCCCCAGCTCATGCCGTTCGACGGGATCACCCCGCGCAACTGCATGCCCAGCCTGCACACGGCCTGGGCCGTCGCGATCTACATCCACACCCGCAAGTGCCCGCGCGCCGGGCGGTACGCGGGCACGTTCTGGCTGCTCGCCACCCTCACCGCGACCCTGGGCTTCGGCTACCACTACGGCGTCGACCTGGTCGCCGGCGTGGTCTTCGTGCTCACCATCGAGGCGGCCCTGCGCACCTACGACCAGGGCTGGGACCGCTCGGGGCTCCGGCTGGTCGCGTACGGCGCCGCGGTCTTCACCGCGCTCCTGCTGTCGTACCGCTTCCTGCCGGTGCAGATGGCCGAGCGGCCCTGGCTCTCCGGGCCGCTCCTGCTGCTGGCGATGGCCTCGGTGATCTACGGCTACATCCGCACCACCGCACGCTGGGAACCGGCCGCGGAGCAGATACGGCAGCCGCAGCCGCAACCCGAGACGGTCTGAGCGTCACCCGGGAATGTCGGGCTCGTACTCGTTGCGCTCCCATTCGGAGGCGCCGAGCGGGTAGTCGTACGCGGGGCGGCCCACATTTCCGCTGGTGCGGAAGGGCTTGCCGTTGTCGTCGACACGGGCCACACCGTGCCGGTCGCCGCTGGACCACTCCAGTTCCAGATACCAGCTGACGTTGTGCGTCCGGGCGTTCGCGAAGATGTAGAAGACCTCGGGGTCGGACTCGCTCACCTTGTACGGAAAGTCCCGCTGACCGGTCCTGGGCGTGATCACGGGCCGCCCGGCGTCGAGGTCCGTCTCGAACGCCGCGCTCTCCACGTCGCCCCCGCAGCCGACGCCCATCGTGAAGTCGTTCCAGGCGAGCGGCGCGCTCTTCTCCACCACCCGCACATGCAGCGCGTCGAGGACGACGGTCGCCTTCCCCTTCCCCTGCACGGTCAGCGCGACCATCTGCTGCCCGCCCGTGACCCCGCCGAGCGCGGTGGTCCACCCGCGGGCGTCCGGTTCGGTCGGCGGCGGGGGCACCTGCTCGGGCGCCCGGTCGATCAGGATGTGCGGCCCACAGGGGTTCTCCCACTTGTACGGGTTGACGGCGACGGCGGGCGCCGTGGCCCCGTCCCGGACCGCGTCGCCCTGAGCGGCCTCGCTCCGGGAGGGCGCGGCCGCAGGACCGCCGCTCGCCGACGCCGAAGCGGATGTGGATGTGGACGGTGACGCGGAACCGGCCGTCGCCCCCGGCGACCCGGAGGCGCCGGCACTCGCGCCGGCGGACCGGGAGGCTCCCACGGACCCCTTCCCCGACCGGTCGTCGTCACCGCCGCCGCCGGGCACGAGGTTCGCCGCGACGAGCGCCGTCGTCACAAGGACGGCGGCGACGGCGGCACCGGCGAGGGCGACGGTACGGCGACGGGGGCCGGGGGAGGCCGCCAAGGGGGCCTCCGCCAGGGGAGGTTCGACCTCGGCGGGAGCTTCGGCGGCTGCCGCGGGCGCCGCTGCCGCTGTGGCCGGCTCGCTCGCTCCGGTGGTGCCGGACGGCTCGGACGGTTCGGTCGCCTCGGACGGCTCGGTCGCCGTGGCCGCCGCAGCCGCCCCGCCCCCCGACTTCCGCCCCCGCATCGCATCCGCGAGCACCCACCGCCGGTGCAGCTCGACGAGCTCCTCGGGCGTCGCCTTGCACAGGCGCGCGAGCCGTTCCACGGGCGCGTAATCCGTCGGTACGGCATCCCCGTTGACGTACCGGTGAAGCGTGGACGCACTCATGTGCAGCCGCTTCCCGAGCACCCCGTAACTGAGCCCGGAGCGCTCCTTCAACTGGCCCAGCAGCTCCGGGAAATCGTCCCGCGCCACGGTTCCTCCCTCTCCCCGCGTCCCGTGCCGTCGTTCCAGGGGGAGGTCATTTCCCCAGGTCAGAGGCGTTGCAAGCATTCCGGCGTCCCGGATGCCCGGGCAGTTGTGGCGGCCGGGACGGATCACCGCACAAGCTGTGGTCATCCAAGCACGCCGCTCCCGGCACCCGGTCGAGCGGCCCATGCGGGACCGATACCGAAGTCCGTAACACCCAAGGGGGACCACCATGTTCACTCGCACCCACCGCACCCGTGTGCTCGCCGCCGCCGCGCTCATGGCCGCCACGCTGACGCTGACCGCGTGCAACAGCGGGGACGGCGTCAACGACGAGGGGGCACCGGCGGGTTCGGCGTCCACGTCCTCCGGCTCGCCCTCGACCGGGGCGGGCGAGGGGACCGGCGGTACGGGCAAGGCCGATCAGACGGGCGCGAACTCCGAGGGCTCGACGGGCGGTTCGAACGCTTCGAGCGGTACGACGGGCGGCTCGGGCGCCACGGGTACGTCGGGTTCGTCGGGCTCCGGGGCGTCCGGTTCCTCCGGCTCCAAGGGTTCCCAGGACTCGGATTCCGACTCCGACAACATCGTCGCCTGCACCCCCGCCACCACCCGGACGACCGCCACGGAGGTCTCCCGGCCGCTGAACCACATGCTCCTCACCGTCACCAACACCGGTTCGAAGATCTGCACCCTCGTCGACTACCCGGCGGTCAAGTTCACCGGCTCCCAGTCCGTCCCGCCGGTCATCAGGGACTCCATCCCGCAGGCCGTCGTGACGCTGGCCCCGGGTGAGTCGGGCTACGCGGGCATCCTGCTCTCCGCCGCCGACGGCAACGACGGCTACACGGCCAAGTCCCTCGAGGTCTACTTCAACCTCAAGGCGAACAGCGCCGCCAAGCCGTCCCTCCCCAAGAAGGGCGTCTACATCGACTCCTCGATCCAGGTCACGTACTGGCAGTCCACGATGGCCGACGCGCTGGCCTGGTGACGCGCTGAGCACGGCGACCGGCTGAGAGCACGAGGAGGGGCCCGGGGTGAGAACCCCGGGCCCCTCACAGCAGCCCGAGGTCCCGCGCCCGCAGCGCCGCCTGTGTGCGGTCGCGCAGGGCGAGGCGCTTGAGGATGCGGGAGACGTGGTTCTTGACCGTGCCCTCGCTGAGGTAGAGCCGTTCGGCGATCTCCCGGTTGGTGTGGCCGTGGGCCACGAGCCGCAGGATGTCCGTCTCGCGCGGGCTGAGGCCGACGGCGGGAGCCTCGGCGGCGGTGGATCCGGGGAGCGGCCGCGGGAGGAAGGCGGTCAGCCGGTGGGCGACGGACGAGTCGAGCTGGGTGACGCCCGCGTGCGCCAGGCGGACCGCGCGGGCGAGTTCCTCGGCGGGCAGGTCCTTGAGGAGATAGCCGTGCGCCCCGGCCCGCAGCGCCTGGACGACGTACTCCTCGTCGTCGAACGTCGTCAGCATCACCACCCGGCATCCGGGCGCCCGTTCGCGCAGCACGGCGACCGCCTCGACCCCGTCCATGCCCGGCATCCGGACATCCATGAGCACGACGTCAGGCCCCAGTTCCAGTGCCCTCGCGACGGCGTCCCGGCCGTCGACCGCGGTGCCCACGACCTCGATCCCCGACCGGATGGACAGCAGGGAGGCGATGCCGTCCCGGATGAGCCGCTGGTCGTCCACCACCAACACCCTTACGGGCGCCTCGTCATTCACGATTCACGCCACCGCCTCCCCGCCCGTGTCGGACGGCGTCCCGCGCGGCACGGTCACCGTCACCCGGGTGCCGGCCCCCGGACCGCTCTCGACGTCGACGCTCCCCGCCACCAGCTGCACCCGCTCCCGCATCCCGACCAGCCCGACCCCGCCGGAGGCCGAGTCCGGGACGAAACCGCGACCGTCGTCGATCACCTCCAGTCGCGCCGCGCCCCCGTCCAGCCGGACCACGACGACCACCTCCGAGGCCTCCGCATGGCGGCGCGCATTGGTCACGGCCTCCTGTGCGGCCCGGTACAGGGTGGTCAACTCCGCCCCGCCATAAGCCCCTTCGTCACCGCTCACCTCGACCCTGACCCGCGGCCGCGCCGCCGTACCGTCCCGCGCCAGCCCGGCGAGCGCCGCCGCCAGCGAGGGACGCGTTGCCTCGTCGCGCAGCGCGCGCACGGACTGCCGTACGTCGGCCAGCGCGAGCCGTACCGACCCTCGCGCCTCCTCCAGGGCCCGCCGGGCCGCGTCGGGGTCCAGGCTCTGGAACTCGGCGGCCATCTCCAACTGAACGGACATCGCGGTGAGATGGTGTCCGAGGCTGTCATGGATGTCCCGGGCCAGCCGGTTGCGCTCGGTGGCGGCGGACAGCTCGGCGACCCGAGCGGCGTACGCCTCCACCTCGATCCGCGCCCGCTGCTCACCGACGGCCACCGCCGCCATCGAGACCGCCAGCACCAGCCCGACGCTGAGCATCAACAGGTCGGCCACCCGCTCCTGTTCGCGGTACCAACCGGGCGCGGTCAGCACATACGCGGTGAGCAGCCCGGCCACACACAGCGCGCCCAACGCCAGTGCGACGCCCCGGCCGAAGGCGAAGTAGGCGGTGAACGGCACCAGCACGAACAGAACTTGCGACAGCCCCGAGGAATCCAGCACCACCACCGCGCCGATCAGCACACAGCGGGCCGCCAGCACCGCCGCCCGGGAGGACGGTGACGGCCGCGACGGTCCGGTACGCCGTGACGCCACCGCCTCCAGTCCGAACAACGCACCCACCGCACCGACGAATCCGGCGGTCCGCCACCCCACCACCCCGGGCCCGTCGCCCAGTCCGGCAGCCGCCGAGTACAGCCCGCCCACCAGCACGACGCCGTACAGCACCGGAGCCACCCACCGCACGGGCACATACGCCACCATGCGCACCCCCTCCACCCGCTCCCGCCAGGCTAGGCCGCGCACGACCGTCACGGGACACCGCCGACCACATCCCGCCCGGTTCGAGCCCGGTTCGAGCCCGACGGCACCTGACGAACGGCACAACCCGGCACGCAGGACGGTGACTTCCGTCCGCCGATGCGTGCCGTTCTGCACCTCCCGACCCCGCCCGGCGGCTTCCTACGGTGGCGACCACCTACCGTCCGAGCAACCGGAGCGGCCCCATGTCCTCATCGACCTCTCGCATCGGCGCCCTCTGCGGGGTTCTCGCCGGCCTGCTGACCGCCGTACCCGGCCTGGTGGAGGCGTTCACCGGAGAGACCTCGGCGACCGGCGTCCCGCTGGCCTTCGCCCCCGCCGTCGCCCTGCCCCTGCTCATCGCACTGCACCAGCGCCAGGACGCGGCCGCCGGGAGCCTGGGCCGGATCGCCATCGCCCTGAACCTGACCGGCCTCGGCCTGTTCGGCGGTGCCGCGTTCGCCTCGAACCTGGTGCTCTTCCACTTCGACGAGCACCTCGTCGACGAGACCCTGGCCGGCAGCCCCACCGTCCCCGTCTTCCTCGCCTCCGCGACCGTCTTCGCAGCCGGCTGCGCCCTGTTCGGCACCGCCATGATCCGCGCCCGGGTCTTCCCGAGGCTCCCGTCATGGTCGTACGCCGTCGTCCTCCCGCTCTTCGCCTTCCTGACCGCCTTCCCCGAATCCCTGCTCACCAGTTCGCTGCACGTCGTGGTCGGCGTCGTGCTGATCCGGCTCTCGGTCGCGCTGTGGGGCATGGGCGACGGGGAGGCCGCGACCTCCCCGGTGAAGTCGGCGCTGGCGAAGTCCCCGCAGGGCTGAGGCCCGCCCCCGCCGGCCGGCGGCACCGCGCGGAGTCCGACCCCCGCGGTGCCGCCCGGCGGTGCCGCGGGGGCCGGATCCGGTGGTGGCTGTCAGCCGTCCTTGCCCATGGCCTTGCGAACGGCGTCCCGTGTGCGGTCCATCAGGGCGGCGATCGGGCCCAGCATGAGATTCTTGGCCGTGGACTCGGTCCCGGGGTGCGGGTGGGTCGGGGCCACCGATTCGGCCGCCTTCAGGGCGGTGGCCATGGCGGCCAGGCGGGCCTTGTCCGCGTGGCGGCGGATGTGGTTGAACTCGTAGCGCTCCTCCGCGCGGGCGTGCTTCATGACGTCCAGGCGCAGAGTCTGCAGCTCGGTGAGGAACTTGGGGTCGTCGGTGTCCATCTCGTCGAGGCGGGACAGGAGTTCCTTCGCGGCCCGCTCCTCGGCCAGCCGTTCGTCCGCCACCTTCGCGCCGTCCGGCACGGACGCGCGGGTGAAGGGACGGACGACCTCCTCCTCGGCCGTCTCGTGCACGGCGAGAAGCCGCACCAGGTGCCGGAACGCCGACCGGCGCTCGTCCCCGCCCGTCCGCTCCACCTCGTCGAAGAGGTTGCGGATGTCACCGTGCTGACGCATCAGCAGCGCGACGACGTCGGCGTCGCTCGCGGCGATCCCGGCCATGTCAGCTCCTCTCCCGTGAGGCGACGTCCGGGTGCTCGCCCTCCGTCTCGATGCGGTACTCGCGGCCGAACATCTCCCGGTGCTGGGCCATCACCCGCTCGCTGGGCGGCTCCTCGCCGCCGTGGATCCGCTCCTGCATCTGCTCGAACCGCTCGTGCGCGTCCCGGACATAGCCGGTACCGAGGGTGGTCAGGTCCATCTGGGTGTCCAGCAGACCCCGTACGAACTGCTTGTTCTCCTCGAAGGTCAGCACGTTCGGCAGCTCGGGTGCGAGGAACTCCCGTGGCTCGCGGCCGTCGTGACGGCGCAGCAGATCGCAGGCGATGCGCAGATGTTCGAGCTCCATGTTCAGGTGCAGCTCCCAGATCGTGCGCACCTTGGGGTCGGACTCCTGCTCCATGAAGGAGTGGTAGAGGTAGCACTCGTTGTACTCGTGGTGGACGAGCTGCTCCCACCACGACTCACCCGGGTCGACCAGCGACTCGTAGTGCGTGACGTGCTCCTCCTCGATCAGCCCGATCTCCTGGTACAGCTGGCGGGCGATCGGCTCCATGTACTGGGGGCCGACGTTCATGTAGAAGTTCATGGTCTGCTGCTCCGCCGACATGATCGTCAGGGCGTGCAGCCGGGAGAGCGGGTTGACCGTCGTACGGTCGTACGGCTCCCGTACGTTGTCGGCCGGATCGCGGTGGTGGAACTTGGTCGGCCGGCCCGGCATGACCTCGGTGAGCCCCTCGACGATCGACTCCGCCTTGCGGTGCTCGATCATCTCGTACAGGTTGGCGTACCGGTACAGATGGTCGAAGTCCTCCAGCACGCCGAACTCGTACGCCTGCCTCAAGTACGGGTCGGGTTCGTGGCGGGCGATCCAGCCCGTGAGGTCCACCGCGACCTGCTCGTAGGAGATGGTCGTCTCCAGCACGGAGGCGAGGCCGGGCAGCAGCCAGTTGACCGCCTTCTGCTGCTGTGCCTCGATGTAACGGACCTGCGCCAGCTGCCGTTTCACCTCGGGGTCGGGGCAGTGGCGGGCGAACTGATGGCTGAAGAGGATCGCCTCGACCTCGATCCCGTTCATCGCGATGATGCGGCATTTGGTGTACGGGTCACCGTGGTCGGGATCGACGGGTTCGACGTCGAGTTCGCGCCAGTTGCGCAACTGGCGTTCCAGAGGGATGCCTTGATGGTCCAGCGGGTTGAATCCCATGAGGGTCTCCTCGGCTGATGGCCGGAGCGAGCCGCGCGGGTACCCGTGCCTTCCCGGTGTAACCGATGTGTGAAGGCCGGGGCGGAAGGATTCAGCCGGACCGAGAGGAGGCTCGGCTACGCCGAGGTGCTCCGCGTGGCGCCCGCCGAGGCAGGCCCTGTCGCTTTCGTCGCCTTGGTCTGCTTCGTCGGGAACAGCAGTGCCGTGGCGGCCCTGGAATGCAGCGACTCCAGCGTCTTGATCTGCCGCTCGGCCCTGCGCAGCAGCTCCTCCAGACGGTCGGCGTCCAGGCGCGTGTCCTGTGCCGAGGCGGCGAGCAGCCCCCGCCAGAGGGCCGCCTTGCCCTGCGCCCCCAGCCGCAGAGCCTCCAGCTCGATCAGCACGGAGAGCCCGGAGCGGCGCACCAGCCGCCCGTTGGGCTTGGCCCGTCCGGCCTTCTCGCCGAGCCAGGCCCCGTACACCTTGTAGCGCCGCACGGGGACGTCGAGGTCGCCGAGGAGGCGGACCAGGGCCTGCCGGTCCTGCGAGATCTCCTTCCGCAGGTTCTCCAGCGCCTCGCCGAAGGGCGACCGCCGATGCTCCTGGGCCGTGCGGCGGGCGAGTTCGACGCCCGCCGTCGCGCCCGCCAGATGGTCGTTGAGATAGATGACAAGCCGTTTCTGCCGGGCCGTACCGTCCTCGGAGATTCGCGCTGTCGTGTTCATGGTTCCCCTCCGGCTGCCGAGTCCTGTGACGGTCTCCGAGTGCCCCCGCGGGGCCGGTCCACCGCACGGCCCGCGGAAACCGGCGGCCGGGGTCGCGTGAGACTCTTGGTGAGGAGACGGGGCCGGTGTCCTCGTCGAACCCGGCAGCCCCTCCGAGGACCGCCTCAAGATCCTCACCAGCCCGGCGGCCGGCCCCTCCCGGGTGGGAGAGCCCGGCGACCGGCTCGGCTGAGCGACCTGTTCTGCCCGCCCCGGCCCCGTGCCCCTCGCCGCGGTCTACTTGGGCGGCAGGCCCGCGGCGAAGGCGCATCCCTCGTCGAGCCAGGCGCCGAGCGTGTCGTCCTCCGCGACCGCTGCCCCGTCGACCACGACCCAGCCACGCATCGGACGGCCGGTCATGTCGAAGACGCGGGTGCCCGGCCGGGCGATGGCGGTGCCGGTCGCGTCGGGGCCGACCCGGACCATGAGGTCGTCGCCGGTGACGCCGACGGCCATGTTGCCGCCGTACAGGAACGCCACTGCGCCGAACATCCGCTTCTCGGTGACGGCCGGATCCGCACCGAGCCGCTCCCGGATCCGCTGCGCGAGCCCTTCGTCGTACGCCATCGTCGTCTCACCCCTGTTCGGCGGGCTCCTGCTCCAGCAGTCGCGCTTCGAGGTCACGCAGGTCCTTGACCAGACTGCAGCGGACCTGGCGGGCCGGCAGCGGTGCCGCCAGCCGGTGGAACCCGCCCTTGCCGCCCCGGACCCGGATGCGGGCGAGGGTACCGTCGGGGTGCGGGTCGAAGGTGTGCGTGATGTGCATCGGCAGGGGGCCCGCCACGGAAACCATGTCCAGCAGGCGAGGCGGTTCGTACGCGGCGACCCGCAGGACGTAGTCGATGCGCCGGCCCAGGAAGTACGCCGTACGCGTCACCTCGGCGCCCGCCCCGAACCCGCCGCCCTCCGCCTGCGCGGTGAGCTCCGCCGTACGGATTCCCTGCGTCCAGTCGGCGTCGTGGCGCCAGTCCATGGCGTACCCGGCCACGCGGCCGGGCGGCAGCGGGACGACCCGTTCGGCCGTCACGTCGATCGTCATGACATCGAGTCTCCGCCGCACCGCGGACGGCCACCACCCGGTCGGCGCCGGACCGCCTGCGGAACCCCGCCGTTCCCTGTCACAGCTCCGCGGCCGGCCAGTCCAGCAGCCGGGCGCCGATGACGGCGGTCTGGAGCATGTAACGGTGGGCCGGGTCCGCCGGATCGGCACCGGTGAGCTGGTGGATGCGCTCCAGGCGGTACGTCATGGCCCGCACGCTCAGGGAGAGCCGGCGGGCGGCCTCGGCGGCGACACAGCCGGAGTCGAAGTAGGCGGTGAGGGTGTCCAGGAGGGGCCGGGCGCCGCCCCGGGCGGCGGTGAGCGGGCCGAGGGTGTTCACCACCAGGTCGGCCATGGCCTGCCGGTCGCGCGTGAGGACGGGGTAGACGAGCAGGTCGGTGGCGCGCAGCACCGGCTCGTCGAGACCGAGACGCTCCGCGAGTTCCAGCGCGCTCAGGGCCTCTTCGTACGACTGGACGACCCCGCCGGGGCCCGGCTGCGGGCGGCCGATGGCGACCCGGCCGCCGTCGGTGGCGGCGTGCGCCTGCTTGGCGAAGTAGGGCAGGACCTCGTCCTCGTGGCCGGGGGCGATGCACAGCAGCCGGCCGTCCTTGGTGGTGAGCAGGACGCTGCGGTTGCCGAAGCGGGCCATGAGGGCCTGCTCCACCTGCCGGGGCACCGCGCCGCCCTCGTCGTAGGCGGCCGGGCCCTGGGCGACGGCGACGGCGTGGGCGTGGGACAGGCGCAGCCCGAAGCGCTCGGCGCGTTCGGCGAGGCGGCCCAGGTCGCTGCGGCCGTAGAGGAGGTCGTCGATGAACTCCCGGCGCGCAGCCTCCTCCTGACGTACCGCCAGGCGCTGCGCGCGTTCGTAACCTTCGGCGAAGGCGTCGACGACCTGCTCCACGGCGGCGAGTGTGCTGTCGGCCGAGCCGGGGGCGTCCGGCCAGGCGGCGCGGGCGGCGGAGAGGTGGGCGACGACCAGGGTGCGCAGCCCGTGCCCGGCGTCCGCCGCCTGTTCCCCGAGCGCGCGCCGGGACTCGATCTCCTCGCGGGTGAGGCGGCGGCCGGTGGCCGAGACCTCCGCCAGGATGCGGGCATAGCCGTCCAGATACTGCTCGGGTATCTCCCGCTCCGTCATGCCGTCCCCCGCGATCTTGATGCCCCGGTGACGGTTTCTTAGCGGCTCACCGGCATGCAGACCCTAATCAACACTGCCGGGAACCGGCAATGCGCGGCCCTGTGCCCAACGGGCATCATGCCGTGCGGGGAGCACTGCGGACGGTTCCGGTGCCGGGCACCGGCAGGTGCAGGCACCGGAACCGAGAGCGAGCCGAGAAGCGTCCAGGGGTGCCGGGGATCGGCGGGAAGGGGGTCGGAAGATGCGGACGGCACTTGTCGAGGCCGCCACCGGCTTTCCCGTCCTCGTGTGCACCGCCGCCCTGGTCGTGGTCGCCGTCTTCTGGCTGCTGGTCGTCTCCGGTGCCGCGACGGTGGACAGCTTCGACACGGACATCGATCTCGGCGCCCTGGGAATGGGCGGTGTGCCGGTCGCGGTCGCGCTCTCCCTGCTGGCGGCACTCTCCTGGCTCCTGGGCGTCGGCGCGGCCCTGACGCTCGCGGCCCTCGCACCGACCGGTCCCGCGGCCGGGATGCTGCGGCTGGTGGTGCCGGTGGCCGGACTCCTCGCCGCCTGGTGGCTGACGTGTCTGTTCGTCCGGCCGCTGCACCGGCTCTTCCCCGACGAACCCGGCCCCGGCCCCGGCGGCGGCACGGCCCGGAACCGGCCCGTCTGAGCCCCGGCCCGCCTGAGCCCCGGACGGCCCTCTCGCGGACCGCCGTCTCCCGGACCGTCTTCGCCACTCCCTCGACCTCCTCATGCCTGAAGGACGTATGCCATGAATGCCATGACCCTGGGCATCGGCGTGCTCATCGCCGTCTGCCTGCTCGCCCTCTTCGTCGTCTCCCGGCTGTTCCGCAAGGTCGAGCAGGGCAAGGCGCTGATCGTCTCCAAGCTGCGCAAGGTCGACGTGACCTTCACCGGGCAGGTCGTGCTGCCCGTGCTGCACAAGGCCGAGGTGATGGACATCTCGGTGAAGGCCATCGAGATCACGCGGGCCGGCAAGGACGGGCTGATCTGCAAGGACAACATCCGCGCGGACATCCGGATCTCGTTCTTCGTGAAGGTCAACAAGACCGTCGAGGACGTCGTCAAGGTCGCCCAGGCCGTCGGCACCGCGCGGGCCAGCGACCAGAACACCCTCCAGGAGCTCTTCCACGCGAAGTTCTCCGAGGCGCTGAAGACCGTCGGCAAGCAGCTGGACTTCACCGACCTCTACACCAAGCGCGAGGAGCTGCGGTACCGGATCATCGAGGTCATCGGCGTCGACCTCAACGGCTACCACCTGGAGGACGCGGCGATCGACTACCTGGAGCAGACGCCGCTCACCCAGCTCGACCCGGCCAACGTCCTCGACGCCCAGGGCATCCGCAAGATCACCGAGCTGACGGCCGTGGAGCACGTCCGCACCAACGAGGCCCAGCGCACCGAGGAGAAGGAGATCACCCGGCAGAACGTCGACGCCCGGGAGGCCATCCTGGAGCTTCAGCGCCGCCAGGCCGACGCCGAGATCAAGCAGAAGCGGGAGATCGACACCGTGCGGGCCCGTGAGGAGGCGGAGACCGCGCGGGTGGTGGAGGAGGAGCGGCTGCGGGCGCAGGGCGCGTTCCTCAGGACCGAGGAACAGCTCGGCATCCAGCGCGAGAACCAGGCCCGGGAAATCGCCGTAGCGGCGAAGAACCGCGAGCGGGTCGTCGCCGTCGAGAACGAGCGTGTCGAGAAGGACCGGCAGCTCGAGGTCATCGCCCGGGAGCGGGAGACCCAGCTGACGCAGATCGCCGCGCAGAAGGAGGTCGAGGCGGAGAGGCGGGAGATCGCCGAGGTCATCCGGGAGCGGGTCGCGGTGGACCGTACGGTCGCCGAGCAGGAGGAGGCCGTCAAGACCCTGCGGGCCGTGGAGGAGGCGGAGCGGCAGCGGCAGGCGGTCGTCATCGCCGCCGAGGCCGAGGCGCAGGAGCAGCTGGTCAAGGACATCAAGGCCGCCGAGGCCGCCGAGCAGGCCGCGACCCACCGCGCCGCCGAGGAACTCACCCTGGCCGACGCCCGGTTGAAGACCGCCGACCTCGACGCCCGGGCCAAGCTGCGGCTCGCCGAGGGCGTCCAGGCGGAGGCCGCCGCCGAGGGGCTGGCCGCCGTCCAGGTCCGGGACAAGGAGGCGGAGGTCATCGAGAAGGCCGGCCGTGCCGAGGCCGAGGCGACCCAGGCGCGGATGCGGGCCGAGGCGGAGGGCGCCCGGGCGAAGGCGCTCGCCGCGGCGGAGGGCAGCAAGGCGCAGGCCCTCGCCGAGGCGGAGGGCATCGGCGAGAAGCTGAAGGCGGAGGCTGCCGGGCTCACCGAGAAGGCGGCGGCGATGGCCGCGCTCGACGACGCCTCGCGCGGTCACGAGGAGTACCGGCTGCGGATCCAGGCGGACAAGGAGGTGCGGCTCGCGGGTCTGGAGGTGCAGCGGCAGGTGGCGGAGGCGCAGGCCACGGTGCTGGCCACCGGGCTGGAGAACGCCGACATCGACATCGTCGGCGGCGAGTCGGTGTTCTTCGACCGGCTGGTCGGGTCGATCGCGCTCGGCAAGGGCGTCGACGGGTTCGTCCAGCACTCCGAGACCGCGCAGGCGCTGGCGAAGCCCTGGCTGGACGGCACGTCGAGCTTCACCGACGACCTCGGGCGCGTCCTGGGCTCGGTGTCCACGGCCGACGTGCAGAACCTGACCGTCTCCGCGCTGCTGATGAAGCTGATGAAGAAGGACGGCGCGAACGCCGGACGGCTCCAGCAACTGCTGGACGCGGCAGGCGAGTTGGGCGTCGCCGACGCCTCGCCGACCGCCCTGAACGGCAGTGCCGGGAGCTGACAGGCCCGTGGTCCGGAGCTGCCGCACGAGGGGACGGCAGCTCCGGCCCGCGTTTCCCACCGACTTCCTGAGAGGGACCCCATGACCACCGGCCCGGCCACCCACACGCACGAAGCGCTCGACACCGGCACCTACGAGGTGCTCCGCGACCGCCTCACGGCGCAGGCCGCCGAGCTCGCCCGCCGTGCCGAGGCGCTCAACGCCCGCCGGGCCGAGGAGTTCGGCGCGCTGCGGCTCGAACTGGCCGGCACCGAGCGGCTGCGCACCGAGCACGCCTGCGTGCCCCGCGACATCGTCGCCGTCGGCGACACCCTGCTCTTCGGCCACAACGTGTTCCTGGGCCTGAAGCCGGAGACGACCGTCGGTGACGTCTTCGCCCTGCACGACCGCGAGCTGAACCGACTGCCCGACGACGCCGTGCCCGGCCTCCTCGACGACCCCGCCTTCGTCCGCGAGTTCACCGTCCTCTACCGCTACTACCGCCAGGCCCACCTCCTCCAACTCCGCCGCGTCGAAGGCAAGGTGCTGGCCGTCTTCCAGACCGGCGAGAAGCCCAGCGACATCCGTGTCCTGCGCTGGGCGGTCACCGACGACGGCTCGGCGGCCTTCCTCGACGCGCGCGGCGACCGCGACCACGTCTTCCCGGCCTCACACGACTTCGAGTGGACCCCGGCCACCCGTGAGGACCACGTCCTCGGCCGCCATCCGCACGTCTCCATCGAGGACGAGGTCTTCGTCGAGACCGTCGGCGGCACCCTCACGGTCAAGGCCGAGAACGACACCGGGTCCGGCGAGGGCATTTACGCCGAACCGGTCGCCGAGCCGCTGCAGTCCCTCGCCGACGCGGACATCGCGTACGCGCGCGTGGGCGTGCTGATCCTGCTGCGCATCCGCCCCTACAACGAGGACACCGACCGCCACCTGGTGTTCAACACCCTCACCAGGACCGTCGTCCGCCTCGACGGCATCGGCCGGGCCTGCCGCCGACTGCCCGAGGACCAGGGCATCGTCTTCCCCGGCGGCTACTGCCTGGCCACCGGCGCCCACAAGACGTATGAACTCGACACCTCCGACCTGGAGTTCGAGCGCGAGGTGCGCTCACCGAACGGCGAGGACGTCCTGTACGCCTTCCACGCGCGCGTGGCGGGACGCAGTCTGCTGCTGCCCTACAACATGATCCGCAAGGAGGTCGCCACCCCGCTCTCGTGCCACGGCTGGGCCCTCTTCGACGACGGCACGCTCACCGTGCTGCGGGCCGACGGCCACGAGCCGCAGCGTGTGCACCCCGTTCAGCTGTGGAACTCCCCGTACGTCTCCGACACCCACGCCGCCACCCGCCCGGCCGGCACCGGCCCGCTGGCCCGCGTCGGCAACACCGACCTCGTGCGCGGCATCTCCGACTGTCTGTCCCTCACCCGCGCGGTCGCCGAGACGACCCCGACGAGCGAGGTGTACGAGGTGCTGGCCGCCGCCTGTGTCCGGACCGCCGACTCCTACCACTGGCTGGGCGAGCCCGAACTCGGCGATCTGCGCACGCCGTTGACGCAGGTCCGGGTCACCGCCGAACAGGTGCTGGCCGAGTTCGAGACCGTCCAGGCCCTCACCCGCCAGGCCGCCGACGCGCTCACGGAGGCGGCGGCGCGGGTCGCCTCGGTGGTACGGCGGCTGCGTGGCGAGGCACCCCGCAGCGCCGCCGCCTGGGTCACCGGCCTGACCGAACTCCGTCACGCCCAGGGCCACGTGCTGACCCTGAAGGACCTGCGGTACGCGGACAGCGCCCGCATCGACGCACTGGTCGCCGAGGTCGAGGCCGACCTGGCCTCCTCCGGCCGGCGGGCCGGCGCGCACCTCGCCCGCGAGGACGCCTTCGCCGACCACAGGGCCGACATCGAGCGGCTCGTCGCCGACGCCGAGGCCATCGCCACCGTCGCCGAGGCCGCCCCGCTCACGGCCCGGCTGGACGAACTCGCCGACGGGCTGCGCACGGTGACCGAGGTCGTCGCCGGACTCGACATCGCCGACGCCACCGTCCGCACCGGCATCCTGGCCCGCATCGCCGACGTCCTCGGCGGCGTCAACCGCGCCCGCGCCACCCTCGAAGGCCGCCGCCGCACCCTCCTCGACACCGAGGGACGGGCCGCGTTCGCCGCCGAGTTCGCCCTGCTCGGCCAGTCCGTCACCGGCGCCCTCGCGGCGGCCGACACCGTGGACGCCTGCGACGAGCAACTCGCCCGTCTGCTCGTCCAGGTGGAGAACCTGGAGTCCCGGTTCGCCGAGTCCGACGACTTCCTCGGCCGGCTCGCCGACCAGCGCGACGAGATCCACGAGACCTTCTCCGCCCGCAAGCAGACCCTCGCCGACGCCCGCGCCCGCCGCGCCGAACGCCTCGCCGACTCGGCCGCCCGGGTGCTGCGGACCGTCACCCGCCGGGCGGCCGTGCTCCCCGACGCGGACGCCGTCGCCACCTACTTCACCTCCGACCCGATGCCCGCGAAGGTCGCCCGCATCGCCGACGAGCTGCGCGAACTCGGCGACCAGGTCAGGGCGGAGGAGCTCGACGGCCGTCTGAAGTCCGCCCGCCAGGAGGCCCTGCGCGCCCTGCGCGACCGCATCGACCTCTACGCCGACGGCGGCCGCACCCTCCGTCTCGGCGCCCATCGCTTCGCCGTCAACACCCAGCCCCTCGACCTGACGCTGGTCCCGCACGGCGACGGCCTGGCCTTCGCCCTGACCGGCACCGACTACCGCTCGCCGGTCACCGACCCCGCCTTCGCGGCGAGCCGCCCGTACTGGGACCGCCCCCTGCCGTCGGAGTCCCCGCAGGTCTACCGCGCCGAACACCTCGCCGCCCGGCTCCTGGACGAACGCGGCCCGGCCGCGCTCGCCGACACCGACCTGCCCGCCCTGGTGCGGCAGGCGGCGGAGTCGGCGTACGACGAGGGCTACGAGCGCGGCGTCCACGACCACGACGCGGCGCTGATCCTCACGACGGCCCTGCGCCTGTACGAGGGCGCGGGGCTGCTCCGCCACGAACCCGCCGCCCGCGCGGCCGCCCAGCTCTTCTGGACGTACGGCACGACCGCCGACGCGCGCCGCGACTGGCAGCGCCGCGCGGTGTCGCTGGCCCGCGCCCGCGACACCTTCGGCCTCGCACCCGCCATCGACGACCTGCGGCGGGAGCTGGCGCAGGCCATCGGAGGCGAGGTGGCGGGCGCCGCCGCCGGATACCTCTTCGAGGAACTGACCAGCGGCCCCGACGGCTTCGTCATCAGCGCCGCCGCGCGCACCCTCCTCGACAAGTTCCGCCGCACCGTGGGCACTTCGGCGTACGACGACGACCTCGCCGCCCTCGGTGAGCCGGCCGCCCGGCGCCAGCTCGTCGAGGCGTGGCTCACCTCGTACACCGCCTCGACCGGCACCGACGTCCCGGCGGGCGACCTGGCCGAGGCGGTGGCCGCCGAGCTCTGCCCCGAGCTGCCGCGCTACGACTCCGAAGCACCGCTGACCGGGACGGTCGACGGGCTGCTCGGTGTCCACCCGCGCATCACCGACCGGGCGCTGTCCCTGCGGATCGACGAATTCCTCGCCCGCACAAGGGAGTTCCGCACGCACGAGGTCCCCGCCCACCGTGCCTACCAGCGCCGCCGTACCGAGGTGGTCGCCGCCGAGCGCGCCCGGCTCCGCCTGGACGAGCTCCGGCCCCGGACCATGTCGGCGTTCGTCCGCGGCCGCCTCATCGACGAGGTGTACCTCCCGATGATCGGCGACAGCCTCGCCAAGCAGCTCGGCACCACCGGCGAGACGAAGCGCACCGACACCGGCGGCCTGCTCCTGCTCATCTCCCCGCCCGGCTACGGCAAGACGACGCTGATGGAGTACGTCGCCGACCGCCTCGGGCTGATCCTGGTCAAGGTCGACGGCCCGGCGCTGGGCCACGCCGTCACCTCGCTCGACCCGGCCGAGGCCCCGAACGCCACCGCCCGCCAGGAGATCGAGAAGATCAACTTCGCGCTGGAGGCAGGCAACAACACCCTCCTGTACCTGGACGACATCCAGCACACCTCGCCGGAGCTGCTGCAGAAGTTCATCCCGCTGTGCGACGCCACCCGCCGCATCGAGGGCGTACGGAACGGCACACCGCGCACCTACGACCTGCGCGGCAAGCGCTTCGCCGTGTGCATGGCCGGCAACCCCTACACCGAGTCCGGCGGCCGGTTCCGCGTGCCCGACATGCTGGCCAACCGCGCCGACGTGTGGAACCTCGGCGACGTCCTGACCGGCAAGGAGGACTCCTTCGCGCTCAGCTTCATCGAGAACGCGCTCACCGCCAACCCGGTCCTCGCCCCGCTCGCCGGGCGCGACCGCACCGACCTCGACCTGCTCGTCCGTCTCGCCGCCGGCGACCCGGCCGCCCGCGCCGACCGCCTGACGCACCCCTACGCCCGCGCCGAACTGGAGCGGATCCTGGCCGTCCTGCGCCATCTGCTCACCGCCCGCGAGACGGTCCTGGCGGTCAACGCCGCCTACATCGCCTCCGCCGCCCAGTCCGAGGCCACCCGCACCGAGCCGCCCTTCCGGCTCCAGGGTTCCTACCGCACCATGAACAGACTCGCCCAGCGCATCCGGCCCGTCCTGAACGACACCGAGCTGGCCGCACTGATCGACGACCACTACCGGTCCGAGGCCCAGACCCTCGCCACCGGCGCCGAGGCCGACCTGCTGAAACTGGCCGAGCTGCGCGGCACGCTCACCCCCGAACAGGCCCGTCGCTGGAGCGAGGTGAAGGCGGCCCACGTCCGCACCCGGACCCTCGGCGGCCCGGACGACGACCCCCTCACCCGCGCGGTCGCCGCCCTCGGCCTGCTCGGCGACCGGCTCGCGGCCGTGGAATCGGCGATCACCAGCGCAGCCGGTCGCCCGATGCCGGGCCGTTGAGACCGGTGCGGAGCCCCATGTCAGTCCCCGCGCGCGGTCCCCGCCACCCCCAGCAGCTCATGCAGCAGATGCGAGGCGGTGATCACCCCGAGAAGACGCGTCCGGCCCCCCGCCTTCTCCGCCACCGCGACGACGGGACTACGCACCTGGGCCATCAGCGCGGCCACCTCCAGCGCGGTGTCGTCGGGGTCCGCGACCGGCGGCGGCTCGGCCTTGCTGGAGAGGCAGTCACCGACCCGGCGACCGGCCAGTGCCTCGCACAGCCGGTCGGCGTGCTTCTCGTCGACGACCGCGAGCGGCATGCCGAGCCCGAGCGCCCGGGCCGGGTTGCGCCAGTTGGCGCGCAGCTCGGCGAAGGAGACGTGCATGCCGTCGGTGAACAGCACCGCGAACAGGGCGCGATCGGCGGTCACGGACACGATCTCGCTGTCCGGGGTGATGTGGATCAGTCCGAGGAACCCGTCGCTGACGAGCGCGCCACCGACCAGGAAGAGCAGGGAGGTGGACAACACGGTCCGGGCGGCCAGCCCCGACAACAGCACCGCACGTTCTTTACGCGGCATTGACAGGTCATTGACGTGCACTCGGCGCGCCAGTTCCTTGCCGGATCCCGGCAGAAACAGACTCCGGGACTCTTTGGGCCGGCGCTTGAGCTTGCGTTGGGAAACCGATCGGTTTACTCTTCTGGAAACCGATCGGTTTCTCATTCCCCGGGAGAGAGTCATGACCGTTCTGAAGGGCGCCAACGTCTTCGTCACCGGCGGCAGCCGCGGCATCGGCAAGGCACTGGTGGAAGAGCTGTACGCGCGCGGTGCCGGCAAGGTCTACGCCACGGCCCGCGACCCGCGCACCGTGACGCACCCGGACGCGGTCCCGGTGGCGCTGGAGGTCACCGACCCGGCTTCCGTGGCGGCCGCCGCCGCACAGGCACAGGACGTGACCGTGCTGATCAACAACGCCGGTGCCTCGGTCGCCGCGTCCTTCCTCGACTCCCCGGTCGACGACATACGCCGGGAGTTCGAGACCAACTTCTACGGCCCGCTCCTGGTCACCCGAGCCTTCGCGCCGGTCATCGAGCGCAACGGCGGCGGCCACCTCCTCAACGTGCACTCCGTGCTGTCCTGGCTCGCGCTCGGCGGCTCCTACAGCGCCTCCAAGGCCGCCCTGTGGTCGCAGACCAACTCCCTGCGCCTGGAACTGAAGCCGCGCGGCATCGCGGTGACCGGACTGCACGTCGGCTACGTGGACACAGACCTGGCCTCGGGCGTCGACGGGCTCAAGTCCGACCCGCGCGACGTCGCCTCCCTCGCCCTCGACGGGGTCGAGTCGGGTGCGCACGAGGTCCTCGCCGACGACATCTCACGGCAGGTCAAGGCGGGCCTGGCCGGGGACCTGGCCGCGCTGTATCCGCAGCTCGCCCAGTAGACCGCGGGTTCCGGTCCGGGACTGGAGAGGTGTCTCGCGTATTTCAGCCGCCTGCATCTGGCAGACGTTCGACGGTTCCGACATGAGCGACCCCGCCGGCGTATCGCTCGACGGCGCACAGGCGGTGCGGTGCTCACGCCCTGGCTTCCGCCGCGGCGCTGAGCGCGCATGCGCGGCAGGAGGGAAACCGCGCCGCTGTCGCCCGGCGCCGCCCCCGACAGGACCGCCCGCTTCTTCGCCGACGGCACATCCGGCACCACGTCGACGGCCACCGGGCTTCCGCCGGATGCCGTGAGGTGAGGTGAGGGAGTCTCCCGGGCGGTTACGCCGTCAGCGCACGCCTGCCGCGTCGAGCAGCGTGGTCACAGTGGGTGCGACGAGCCCGGTCAGGTTGTCGGCCTGGATCCCCGCGCGGGCGCTCGCGCCGTCGAAGACCAGGCTGAGCTGCCGGGCCAGCAGATCCGGATCCCCGGCCCCGCCCTGTTCGGCCTCGGCGCGGAAGAAGCTCGTCAGATTCGCCTTGATCTGATGGGCCACGCGGCTCGCGGGGTGGCCCGGGTCCTTGAGCTCGACCTGTACGGCCAGATACGGGCAGCCCCGGAACTCGGGCGCCCCCGCCTGCGCTTCCACCTGCTCGAAGACGTGCAGGATCCGCTCGCGGGGTGACCGACCGTCGTCCGCGGTGGGCAGGAGAGTCGCCACGTAAGCGGAGGCACGCTCCTCCAGGCTCGCCGCCAGGAGTTCGTCCTTGCTGTCGAACAGCTGGTACATCGAACGCTTCGACACCCCCGCCGCCTTGCACAACGCCTCGACGCCGATGTGCACGCCGTCTCGGTAGGTGAGCGCGGCCGCCGCCTCCAGTAGGCGCTCCCTGGGGCTCGGTTTCACTTCGGTGGTCATGCCGTGAGGTTAACCCGCAGCGGACGAAAAGAAAACCGATCGGTTTCCGTAAGGGTTTCCGGTCACCTGAGCGCGGCTCGGAGGCTCGTTCCGGCCGACATCGGTCACCGTTGAGGGGCGTCGGACGGCCCAGGTCGCAGCCCTGTCTGTAGCAGTGTTCGCCTACGCCTCCTTCCAAGTACCGGTTTGGTGCGGTGCGGTGAACCGCGACGGACGCACCTACTGCCGGAACAACGCCTACGGCGTACTGATGGGGTGCCGGAATCGCCAACACCGGTGGCAGAAGATCAAGATGATCGTGTTCCCGACGGCGAAAGAGAAGTTCAACGGCTTCTTGGCCGTGGCGGGCCTGGCCTCGGCGATCGCTGCAGTGATCGTCCCTGTCATGACGGGCGGCTGACCGGCCGTAGGCCACAGCCCGCAGTGGAAAACGAGGGTGGGGAACCAAGTTGAGAACGCAATCTCTTGCTCGCCGGCGCGCTGACAACCCCGTTGAACGAGCCCGTCGGCGCTACCGTGCGGCGGTGATCAGCAATGAGGGAGTACGCCTGGGTGCGGAGGCCGCACGTCGCCTGGCACAGACAGGTCCCTATGAGTTCGAGCCGGGGCTGACGGATGCCGAGTTCACGCGCATCGAGCGCGAGTACGGCTTCGAGTTCGCGGACGACCACCGAGCGTTCCTCGCGGCCGGGCTCCCGGTCAACGTCCCTCCCGAGGACGGGCAGGCCTGGGCCAGGCCCTGGCCGGAGTGGCGCGGTGGCGATCTGAACAGCATGCGTCGACAGCTCGGCTGGCCGGTCGAGGGTGTTCTGCTCGGCGTCGAGCACAACGGGTTCTGGTACGAGGGCTGGGGCGAGCGTCCAGCCGACGGGGCGGCTGCACTGGCTGTGGCGCGGCATCATCTGGCGGAAGCGCCGGTGCTGGTGCCCGTGTATGCCCACCGATACCTGCCCGCCGGCCGGGGAAGCTTCGGGCATCCGGTGCTCTCGATGTGGCAGACCGACATCATCTATTACGGCCTGGACCTGGCGGACTACATGCACCAGGAGTTCGACGAGGCGCGGGGCGAGGTCGACGAGAGCTGGAACCCCCGAGCGACGGCCCTCTTCTGGCGGGACCTTCTCTGACTTCGGAGAGCCTGGGCATGCGCCGGGTGCTGGCCTGGGCGAACGGAGTGGGCGCTGTTTCGTCGGCCCCGCGGGTTTCACCCTGGTTCGCCGCTGTCCTCCGCGCGATCTGGTGCGGCTGTGGTGCACGCAACCTCATGGAACCCGTCGTACTCGCGTTGTGCCTCCGGCATGAGTGGTGTCCGCTCCGCCTTCGACAGCGGACGACTTGTCGCGACGGCGATCTGGCCCAGGGACTCACCGGCACTCGCCCGCACGACATCGGGCATGCTCACGTCACTGGCCACCTTCGGCAGGGCTGCGCGTGCACGGGGATCATCCGTTGCGTACAAGTCCATCGCGGCGTCGTCCCGACCGCCGATGTCTGCGCTGGGGTCGAGCAACACCGACGTGTGTGCAGGGGCGTTCACCTGGCTCGGTCCGGGCGTGCTTCCTGCCGGTTGCCCGGGCCTCGGAGCAGCGGAACGGGGCAGCAGCACTGTATGGAGCCGCAACCGCGTTTCAGGCTGGACGCGACCACTCTTGATGCACCGGACGCCCACGAGTTGGCGCAGTTTTATCAGGGCCTGCTCGGATGGCCGATACGGAAGGAGGAACCCGGCTGGGTTGAGATCGCTCCGCCTGACGGCGGTGCCGGGTTGTCGTTCCAGACCGAGCCGCTCTTCACTCGCCCGCAGTGGCCTTCCACACGGTCCGAGCAGCAGATGATGATGCATCTGGACATCGAGGTGAACGATCTGTCATCGGCCGTCGAGCATGCTCTTGTTCTGGGGGCGAAGGTGATGGACTTCCAGCCTCAGGATGACGTACGCGTCCTGTGCGACCCAGCGGGCCACCCGTTCTGCCTCTTCGTACGCACCGGCCCGAGCGCCTGACAGGCCGGTCAGGTGGTGAGCCGGCGGTAGCTGATGAGGGTTGCGGCGATGCTGAGCCGCGACACAGCATCAGGCCCTCGGCTCGAGTGTCCCGCAGGAAGGGCGCCACGGCCGGACAGAGCATCGGCCGCAGCTCCCGGAAGGCCGCCACGGTGGTGCCCGGGGCGAGGAAGCACCTCGGGCTCGCCAAGGCCACGCTCGGTTACCTGAGCGAGGACACCCGCCGTGCGCTCGACGAGGCGCACCGGGAGGCGAAGGAGGTGATGGAGGAGCTGAACGATCAGGTGCGCGGGCTGCACCCGGCCGTACTGGAGGATCGCGGCCTCGACGCCGCGCTGTCGGGCATCGCGGCCCGGAAGATCGCCCCCCGGCTCCCCGGCTGCGACCGACAGCGGGAAGTCGCCGCCGGGCTCGACCGACCGTACGCAAGGCACGCCGCGACTGATCACAGCGGACAGCAAAAAGGCCCCGGTCGACAACCCGGGCCTTTGTCCTGTCCGCTCTTATGGCCACGCTATGGGCACGCTATGGGCACGGCGTCGAAGGACGCCGGCCGAAGCGTTTGCGTGAACCGGCTCTGCGCTTGGCGCCGGTGTCTGCGTTGATCCGCCGGGGACCCTTGGCGAGTGCACAACGCTTCTGGCGAAGTGCCTTCCGGGGCGAGGGCGGCGTCGGCTCGGCAGCAGCGGACCGGCGATCTTTCGGCCCGCGCTCCGCCCCGGCCGCAAGACGGCGTTCGGGACACGGCCGCGCCCGCGTGTTCAGCTGGAGCCGGCACGGCCCGCCGATTCGCCGGCGGCACGACGGTACTCGGCGTTGATGCGCTGCGCTTCCTCGAGCTGGTCCTCAAGGATGACGATGCGGCAAGCGGCATCGATCGGAGTCCCCTTGTCGACGAGCTCCCGGGCGCGCGCGGCGATTCGTAGTTGGTAGCGGGAGTACCGGCGATGTCCTCCCTCCGAGCGGAGCGGAGTGATCAGACGAGCCTCGCCGATGGCTCGAAGGAAGGCCGGGGTGGTGCCGAGCATCTCGGCCGCCCGGCCCATTGAGTACGCGGGGTAGTCGTCGTCGTCCAGACGATCATTCAGGGGGTTGTCCGATGTCATGTCACCTCGCTGTGCAACGCGTCGAGGGGCCCTGGTGCCGTACGGCACCAGGGCCCCGAAGGGAATTGAACACCATCTGTCGGCCCTACTGCTGTGCCGACCTTCGGTTTCCCGCTACCCGGCCCGGCAGAGGGGGGTGCGGGGGGATCGCAGCTGCTTGACCGGGGACCACCATCCATTCCGGGGTCTTGCGGTACCCGGGCCGAGTCACTTCTCGGGCCGGGCGATCCTGATGGCGTCTACTCCTCCGTTCCTTCTGAACCAACCGCTGATCGCGGCCTGCGTACTTCTTGTTCGTTCACCCGCCAGTTCGTGTCTGGCGGATCTCATTGACCGTGTCTACGAGAAGAAGCATACCCACGTCGGGAACGAAAAGCTACTCCAGCAAGAGAAGATTTCACTCTTCTGGTGGGGGAGGAACCCTGCCGTGACCGGCCCTCACCGGTGGGCGGAAGCCACCTGCTCGTCGACGGTGCCGTCAGACCGGCCGGCCGGCTCCGGAGGCCGTGTGGAGGGAGCGGGTGGCAGAGGTCCTGAAGGACTCGGACCGTCTCGGCCTGTTCTCGGACGTCTTTGCGCCCGGTCCGCGAGGGAGCCGGCCCGGGCGCGGCGAGGCCCGCGCATCTGCACCTTCGACGGGTGAGACGCTGCCTCCGCCCAGCTGCCCCGCCGGCGCTTTCCCAGCGGACGGCGACACAGCGATGGGGGCCCTGCCGACGCGCGTCGGCAGGGCCCCCATCGGGATCCTGGGGCGGTCTCCCGCCCGGCCTCACACGGCCATGGGACCGGCGCCGCCGAGCAGTGCGGACGCGGTGGCGAGGGGGGAGAGGAGAGCGGGTCCACTCTCGCCCATGGGTGTGCCCTGGGGGCGGTCGTGGCAGGTGAAGCCGAGACGCGTCATGGCCCGCACGACTTCGCCGGCGGTGAAGTCACGGGGGTCCTGTCGCGTGATGATCTGGCCCACCTGCTTGACGGGGTAGCGGGTGCGGCCGATGGTCACGGCCGCACCCGTGACGAGCTCGGGTCTGACGCCCTTCATCAAGGCCAGCACCCCGGTCTTGGTCAGGTCGAACGGGTACCGGGCGATGACACAGCGCATGATGCCTCACAGGGGAGAAGCCGCGGGGAGAAGGGGAACGGGCCGCCCGGGGCAAGGCGGATCAGCATGAGAGGGCGGGTACGCCCGGGACCCGGCCGTACGCAGCGAAGCCGCCCGAGCGGTCGCCGGGCGTGGGCAGCGATTCGTTGAGAACGTCCCGCAGGCGAATCCGGTCCGTGTACGCGGAACTGTCGCGGAGAACGGCGAGCCGGACCCGGGTGATCAACCCCATGCTCTGGTGGTCCCCGTCGCACACGGTCAGGTACTCGACCCGGGCACCCGCCATGACGGCCAGAGCCACCTCGACGGTCATGTCGTCACCTACCTGAGGCCCGTGATCTTCGATGTCCTCGACCGCGGTCACGGGGGCGGGGTCCGGCGTGCTGTGGTGCGTCCGCGCTGGCGTCAAGGGTGTCTCCTTCGGTAAGGGATGGTCGGCTCGGTGACCCCTGCGGCCCCGGAGGGCCTGTGGCTTGCCAGAGGCCACAGGGGCTTCGGGGGCTGCGCCGGCCTAGGCGGCCGAGTTGGTGCCGGGCCGCCGCTGTGTCCTGCGGCGCGTCCTCGGGCCGACGGGCCGGCCCTGGCGGTCCCCGGACGGCGATGACGTGCGGCGGGGGCGTTCCACGACCGGCGCGGTGATGACCACAGGGATCCCGGAGGGCGCCTGGGAGCCTGTGATGCGGCTCAACTCCGCCTCGCCCGAGCGGACCGGGGTGATGCGTGGGCTGATGCCGGCCAGGGCCAGCAGCCGGGTCATGCCGCGGCGCTGTCCGGGGGTCACCAGGGTGACGACGCTGCCCGACTCCCCGGCGCGGGCGGTACGGCCGCCACGGTGCAGATAGTCCTTGTGGTCGCTGGGCGGATCCACGTTGACGACCAGGTCGAGGCTGTCGACGTGGATGCCGCGGGCCGCGACGTTGGTGGCCACCAGGACGGTGACGTGACCGTCCTTGAACTGCGCGAGTGTCCGGGTGCGCTGAGGCTGGGACCGGCCGCCGTGCAGGGCGGCGGCGCGGACACCGCTGTTCAGCAGGTGCTTCGTCAGCCGGTCCACGGCGTGCTTGGTGTCCAGGAACATGATGACCCGGCCGTCCCGGGCCGCGATCTCGGTGGTCGCGCGGTGCTTGTCCGTGTCGTGCACGTGGAGTACGTGGTGTTCCATCGTGGTGACGGCACCGGCCGACGGGTCGACGGAGTGCACCACCGGGTCGGTCAGATAGCGGCGGACCAGCAGGTCGACGTTGCGGTCCAGGGTGGCCGAGAACAACATCCGCTGACCAGCGGGGCGCACTTGGTCGAGCAGGGCGGTGACCTGGGGCATGAATCCCATGTCGGTCATCTGGTCGGCCTCGTCGAGAACCGTGACGTCGACGTCGGTGAGTCGGCAGTCGCCCCGGTCGATGAGGTCCTTGAGGCGACCGGGCGTCGCGATGACCACCTCCGCGCCGGCCCGCAGCGCACCGGCCTGCCTGCCGATGGACATGCCGCCGACGACGGTGGCGAGCCGCAGGCGCACGGAGCGGGCATAGGGAGTGAGCGAGTCGGTGACCTGCTGGGCCAGCTCACGGGTGGGGACGAGAATCAGGGCCAGCGGCCGACGCGGCTCGGCTCGCCGTCCCGCCGTACGCGCCAGCACCGGGAGGCCGAAGGCGAGGGTCTTGCCCGACCCGGTGCGGCCGCGACCGAGTACGTCACGGCCGGCCAGGGAGTTGGGCAGAGTCGCCGCCTGGATCGGGAACGGTGCCGTCACACCTTCACGGCCGAGCGTGGCCAGCAACGGAGCCGGCATGGCGAGATCGGCGAACGCCTCGACAGCGGGCAACGGGGGCGTGACCGTCTTCGGCAGTGCGAACTCGCCCCGGGCAGGCTGTCGGTTTCTGTGACCCTTGGCGTTGCGTGGAGCGCCGGAGCGGTCAAAATTGCGATTTGTGCGTGCGTGAGCCGTACGTGTGCGGTTCATGCGGAACCTTCCTCGATGCGGGCACGTATCAAGGAATTTCCGCAACAGAATGAGCGGCGCAGATAATCGCGAGAACGGGCCGAAAAATGGCAGGGGAAAATCACCCTGGAAATGAAGCGAGCTGGGGCCCGCACCCCAAGGTGCGGGCCCCAGCTACGAAGTATGCGTCAGTGCCGGTACGTCAGGCGGGAACGATGTTCTCGGCCGTCGGGCCCTTCTGGCCCTGCGCGATGTCGAACGACACCTTCTGGCCCTCCAGCAGCTCGCGGAAGCCCTGGGCGGCAATGTTCGAGTAGTGGGCGAAGACGTCGGCGCCGCCGCCGTCCTGCTCGATGAAGCCGAAGCCCTTTTCCGCGTTGAACCACTTCACAGTACCAGTAGCCATTGTTTTCTCCTCCGGAGGCGGTGTACGGGAATGCGCCGTGTGCGCATTCCGTGTCGCCGTGATGATCGGCCGTCGGAAAAACCTTCTGGCAACCACACCTGCAACTGGGTTCGACAGTAGCACGCTGCGATCGGCATTGCACGATGCGAAATTTTGCTCGTCCGGGCTGTCGAAAAATATTCTCCGTAGCCCCCTCCTATTTCTCATTTCGCGAGTACAGATATTGCTCTCCGCGGGCGCGGCTTTCCTGCCGTGACGTTCACCCGCGGCCCTCTGACCTCCCTCGACGAGACATGTCACACCGAAGAGGCTGCTTCACGATCACGATCACGATCACGGCGCGGCTCTCGTCGTCACGCTCGTGTGCCGCGGGGACATCAGGATGCTGGAGGTCCTGCTTTCCTGGGGCCGGCCGTGTGCCCCGTACGGGGGAGTTCGCAGAACGCGGGTCGACGACCGAAGCCCCCAGGGACATCGGGCTCGTCGGCCACGGCTCCCTCCCCCGCCGACGGGGTTACGGTGAGCAGGCGAGGGAACGTCGTACGCCGGTCCGTTCCCTCTCGTCCCGCGCTCAGCCGCGGACACCCGGGCACGGCCACACGGCCCTGTCCCAGACAGGAGTGCCTTGATGGCCGCCGTCCTTCAGCCCCCGTCCCCCCTTCCCACGGCCCGTCTGCGGCTGGCGCCGCGCGGCGCGGTGTCCCTGCGCGTCGACGGCGCGTGGTGGCCCCGTTCGCACCAGCCGCTCACCGAACTCCCGCCGCTGATCAGCGCGTTGCCCCCGGAGTGGGGGAAGATCGTCACCGTCACCGTGAACACCGCGATGTGGTCCGAGGCGCCGGGCCGGATCCTCGCCGGCCACCACGTCGTGCGACTGCGCAGGGAGTCCGTCTGGCAGCGCCGGCACACCATAGGCCTGTTCGAACCCGACCACGGCCGCCGGGACCTGCTCGTCGTACCCCCCGAACTGGCCGCGGCGGACGCCGAGTACCTCATGGCGGCCGTGGCGGCCTACGGCCTGTGACCCGACGTCGGCGAGCGGGGCCGGCCGAGCGTTCGGAGTGGGGTGGAGGTCTGTGTCGTCGCGGAGGATTTGGCGGCGGCCGGGCAGGCCGCGAACACCCTCCGGCTGCCGTTCGCGGCGGCGAGTGGCGGGGTTGTCCGGCGGGCCGGCCCGGCGAGAGGGACCGGGCCGCACCGCACGCCCGTCCCTGCCCACCACCGGCCCGCCCGGCTGCCGGGGGTGACAGGACCGTCGGACCCGCGTTCGTCCACGGTGGCGGCAGGCCGGACTCGGCGACGAGTCGGAGCGAGGCCCCCGCCGACGGCTACAGACCCAGCAGCCGCTGGGTCATCTCCCGGTACCGCCGCAGCGCGAGATGGAGTTCGGCGGACCGGGCCTGCGGGTCCTGGTCCTGCCAGCCGGCGCGCAGGAGCCGGCGCTGTTCGGCGAGGGCCGCCATGAGCTGGGCGACGGCTTCGTCGAAGGCGCCCTCGGATTCCTCCAGCGACTCGAGCGGGGTGTCGGGGAACGTGTTGAGCGCCCGCCCGAGACGGCGCAGGATCTTCTCCCGCTCGTCCGCCGGGAACAGCGGCTCCGGTCCCGGGGCGCGACGCCCCGAGACACCCCGGGGCTGGTCCGCGGGCTGCTGGGCGCGTGTCTGGTCGTACATCATCAAGTGCCGCTTTCCTGTGCGTGGTGCCGGATGTCCGTAGCGGCGTGGCCGTGAGCCGTGCGGTCAGTCAACGTCCCGTGCCGGCCTGTGTCAACGTGGCGCCGCAGCCGGACCGAAGCGTTTGTCGCACGAACGGGAGTACGGTGGAGAGGACGAGGACTTTCCGTATGCCGGAACTCGAACCGGCTCGGACCGTCGCCTCGTGTTCCAGTGGGTCCACCGGACCACGTTCCCTCCGGAGCACGTCACCCGTCCTCATGGGCAGTCCGTGACCCCGGCCGCGCCATCCGCATCCAGGCCGAGGAGTCACGTATGCCGCTCAGTCCACCCCCGCCCCCGGGCTACGACCCGCACTCCCCGTACCGCTACGGCACCCGTCTGCGCGGCCTGCCGAGGGGGCCGCTGCACGCCCGCGTCGGCCGGCCGTTCGGCGACCGCCGGCACCACTTCCGCCGCGCCGAACCCACCAGCGCTTGCCTCCTCGAACGGCCCGGCCGGGTGCACGACGTGCGCCGGCCGAGCCCGGCCCGCGTCGCCGCCCGCCGCGCCTGACCGCGATCATCCGCCCCCGTAAGGCAGTTGGCAGGAGCCCTCATGACCACCGCACTGCAGCCCCCGATTCCCTCCCTACCCCTCCTGCGTCTGCGCCTGGCGCCCGGCGGGGGCATGCCCCGGCCCATCGACGGAGCGTGGTGGCCACGCTCGTACGACCTCCTCGCCGAACTGCCCCAGCTCCTCGCCGGATTGCCACGTGCCTGGGGTCACATCACCAGCGTCACGGTCCACGGGGCCGCGTGGTCCGCCGTGCCCGGCCGGATGCTCGTCTTCAACCAGGTCGTACGGCTGCGCAGGTCCCTCACCGCTTCAGCTCCGCACACGATCGTCCTGCTCGCTCCCGGCCGGGGCCGCTGGGACCTGCTGGTGGTGCCTCCGGACACGACCGAGGAGGCCGCGGAACTCCTCATGGCGGCCGCGGCGGACGGCCAGACGTGACGCGACGACGATCAGGATCAGCACGGCGCTGACGGCCAGAGAGGTGAGCATGGCGGTCGAACCTGTCTCCGGGCCCTGCGGGAGGGCAGCCGCCCGGTGTCGTCGCTCACCGGGAACGGCACCGGCGCCGGGGCCGGTGTGCGACGTGCTCCCGATGAGTTCACGCTACTCCCCGCAGGGACCGGACGGACCCTCCCCCGGGGCGCCGTCGCAGACCCGCCGGACCGTCTCCCGGGCACCGGCTCAGCTGCGCGGCCGGCTGTCCTGAGCGGACCGGCTGCTCTCCAGCCACGACTGTTCGGGTTCCGCCGCGCGCGTGGTGTCCACGGTGAGGGTTAGTCGGGTTCCGCCGTCGGCGCCCGCGGGACAGCTGCGCTGCTCGGTGGCGGCGGAACAACGGCGCAGAGCCTCCGCGACCCGGCGGGCGACCTCGGGCGAGGCGGCGACGATACGGACCTCGGCATGTCCGTCCGAGGGTGCTTGCGTGGACTGCATGGCGACCTCGGAGTTCGATGTCCCGGTGGGAGACGCGCCGGTCCTGCCACCCTGCTCCGGCGTGCCCCGCGGGCGCCCCGGTGGCCGACGGCCGGGGAGTACGTGCGCCGGGCGTCCGGGGCCCTTGATGCACCGCGGTCCGCGGGTACGTCGTGCCAGGCGTCCTGGGCGCTCGCGTACCGCGGGAACAGCTCCGCCAGGCCCCAGGCCAGGAACACCAGACCGGGGCCCGGCCGGGTGTGGACGACGCGTACCCCTCCGTGCCGCCGGTCGCAGTCGCGCCATGCCGCGCACAGCGGGCCCAGGACGCCGCCGTCCATGAACGTCACGTCGCTCAGGTCGACGATCAGGAACCACCGGCCGCGGCTTTCGCCGTGCGCAGGGCCTCTGTTGCGCGGAACGGACTTCGGCCAACTCCCCCTGGAATCCCGGCCGATTGGCGTGCGCGAGCTTGTGATCTCTGTCTCTTACTTGTGAGTTGGCTTTTGTGAGCCGTGGGGTTCATGCCACCACTTGTGCCACGCTGGTCATTTCGCGTCACAGAGCCACACCCTTCCCCACTGCGCCGGCTTGTCCTTACGTCGGCGTACATCACGGAAAGCCCCCCATGAACCCCGAACCCGACCCCGAAGCCGTGCCCCCATCCGCCTTCACCCCGGGCGGTCGCCACCGGCATCGCAAGCCGAAGCAGCTCGGCGCGGGCGCCCGCCGAGCGCTGGTCCTCGCCATGGCCGTGCCCGTCGCGTCGGCCGTGCTCGCCGGTCCCTCGGCCTTCGCCGCCAACGCAAACACCACCGCGACGGCCCCCGACGCGGCCCCGGGCGCGGACGACGACCTCGACCCCGCCGACCAGGCGATCGCCGCGAACCTCAACACCCGGGTCAACGACGCGCGCTTGGGCAACAACGTCAGCGGCGTGGTGCTGGACGCCGAGTCGGACGCCACGGTGTGGGACCACAACGGCGCCACCGCATTGATGCCGGCGTCCAACACCAAGCTCGCCACCGCGACCGCCGCCCTGACCGTGCTCGGCCCGGATCACCGGTTCAAGACGAAGGTCGTCTACGGCGACGGCACCCTCACCCTCGTCGGCGGCGGCGACCGGACGCTGACCGCCGCGGACCTCGCCGACATGGCCAAGGACGCGGTGGCAGGCCTGAAGGCCGCGGGTCTGACGACCGTGAAGGTCGCCGTGGACGACAGCCTCTTCTCCGACTCGACCCTGGCCAACGGCTGGAAGCCCGACTACTTCCCGGGCGACGTCGCTCCCGTCCGTGCCCTCGTCGTCGACGGACACGCCGTCAACGACACCTCGATCGACGCGGGACAGGTTTTCGCCGAGCAACTCGCCGACGCCGGCGTCACCGTGGACGGCGACGTCACGCGCCGCACGGCGGACATCACCGACGTACCGGTGGCGCGCCACAGGTCCGCCCCGCTGTCGGACATCGTCCACCACATGATCAAGGTCAGCGACAACAACACCGCCGAGACCCTGCTGCGGATGACCGCGCTGGGCGCCGGGCAGCCCGCCACGTTCGAGGGCGGCACGGCGGTCGTGCGCGACGTACTGAGCCGGCGGTACGGAGTGTCGCTGGAGAACTTCCAGATCTACGACGGCAGCGGCCTCTCCCGTGCCAACCGCATCCCGGCCCGGACGCTGGCGGAGATCCTCGACCTGCTCACGGAGAAGCGCTACGAGCACCTCCTGAGCTCGATCCGCGACGGCCTCCCGGTCGCGGGCGAGACCGGCAGCACGCTCGGCCCGGAGTGGGGCCGCTTCGACGACGAGAACTCGAAGTGCGCCGTCGGCAAGGTGTACGCGAAGACCGGCACCCTCACCGGCGCCATCGCACTGAGCGGTCTGACGGTGGGCAAGGACGGCCGGTGGAAGGTCTTCTCCTTCGTGGAGAACGACTCGACGGCAAGCAACAGCGCCATCAAGGACGCGATGGACGGCCTCGCCGCGACCGTGAACGGCTGCTGGGCGTAACGGCAGTCGGCGTAACGGCTGTTGGGCTTGACGCGAACGTGCGCCCCGGATGCGGATGCCCGGGGTGCACGTTCCTCCCGGAGGAGCCTGGGTGATCCGGCGGGTGTCACGGCCCGATCGCCCAGGCCGAGTTGAGTGTCCGTACTCAGGTCCGGGATGCCTGCTCGTTGCGAGCATCGGTGCACCGGCGCGAACGAGAGCGTCGGGTGTCTTCAGCCGAGATCGTTCGAGCCAGTTACGGAGTACTCGCCATGTCCCGTCGTATCGCCCTGTCTGTCGCCGCCGGTGCCGTCGTCCTCGCGGGCGCCGGAGCCTTCGCTCTCGCCTATGCCGGGGACCAGGCTCCCGCCCTGGCGGACAGCACCGCGCGCTACACCGCCCCGGAGGGCGCCCGGAACGGCTCGTTCACTTTCTCCACCGAGGTCACGGCGTCCTCCGGCGTCAAGAACGTCAAGGTGCTGGCCTGGCCGGACAAGTCCGGGCTCGCCGCGAAGCAGCCGACCGCCAAGGAGATGACCGAGGCGGAGTCGGCCCGTTGCAAGGCTGCCGGTACGGGCACCGTGCGATGCGCGTACACGGTTGCCGTGACCGCCGGCGATGCCGCTTCGGCCCCGCGCGGTACCTGGCATGTCGCCGTGCTCGCCACCGCCGAGGACGGCACCACCACGCTGGACACCAAGGCCGTCGACTTCACCGTCGGCTGACCGGACCTGGGTGATGACGTCGGCCGGGGCGGCGGACGTCGGTCGGGGCAGCGGACGTCGGCGGCGGGCGTTGGCAGCGGACGTTCGTCAGTCCGCCGGGCTCGTCAGGTGGTCGGTGAGGCAGGCCGGGCAGAGAGCGATCGTGGTGTGGCGGTCCAACACGGTCGTCTACCGCATGCACAAGATCGAGCAGCTCACCGGCCGCCCCTGCGCGCCAAGCCGCTTTCGTCCGACTCGTTGAGGAAGCCCACGTCGCATTCGGGTAATGCGCGACAACGCTCCTCACCGACTTCCGGTAGGCGTTCGTCGAATGGTGAGTGCCGGAGCCGGCGACGGTTCTGCACACCGCGCCCGGTCCGGTTCTGAAGGAAATCCTCCCGAAGCCGCGCCGTCAGGAAGGCGAACCGGTCCCGGCGACGTGGTGAACGCGATCGTCAAAAGGCATGGGGGGCGAGCCGAACAGCGCTGCCGTGTGCTGTCCAACTCCGCGGAATACGTGGCCGCATTGCCCTCCGGCGTCTGCATTCTGAGATCGGCGCCATTCGACCCGCCGAACGTGAGGCCCGGTGTCATTCGGTCCACTACGCTCAATCACCAGCCTCAACCGGCAGTTGGACCTCTACTCCTGCAGGTGAGCGGCCTGCCCGCGAGGAGTATTCACCACCCGTTGATCACTCAATGAATAGCTACCAACGGGTCCGGTCACCAATTCCCGACCGGCCGAGCCTTTCTGAGGGTTACACGTGTCGTCATGACCGTCGTTTTGTGGGTCTCCCATATCCAAGTCGTTTTCCATCCTGCTAGATTGACGACCGCGTCTCCGAAGTGAAGCCGGGCAGATCCCGCAATCTCACGGAGACAGCAATCCCCCCGTGCCTTCACCAAGGCCTTCTTCGGGTGCCCGGAAACTGTGGCGGATGAGTTTCGCTGCTCGCCAACCACCGCTCACGCCCATGCTTTCGGCATCCACACCCCCCAACAACTGGAAAGCGCAAGTAAGTGATGAGACCCCTTCAGCGTTTCGTCCCCCCGCTGGCCATCTCTGCCATGACGATCGTGCTGAGCACGCCCGGTCTGGCCACTGCCGACGAGTCGACCAACGGCGACACCACCTACTACATCTCGCTCGGTGACTCCCAGGCCTCTGGCTACCAGCCGGACGTCGACAAGGACACCGACGTCGCCTACACCGACCAGCTCTACGCGCAGCTCAAGCAGCGCACCCCCGGACTGGAGCACATACGCCTGGGCTGCACCGCTGAGACCACCGAGTCCATGATCAACGGCGGCAAGTGCGACTATCCCGACGCCAAGTCCCAACTGGACGCCGCCCTGAAGGCCATGGCCCAGCACCAGGGCAAGGTCGCCTACGTCACCCTGACCGTGGGCGCCAACGACATCCTCCTCAACTGCGTCACCCCGGCCCGTACCCTCGACGGGGCATGCCTGACCAGCAAGAGCCAGACCATGGCGAAGAACCTCGCGCAGATCGCGGGCGCGCTCCGCCAGGCCGGCACGGACAACACCCAGATCGTGGGCTCGACGTATCAGAACCCGTTCCTGGCGGCCTGGCTGCAGGGCGCCGCGGGGCAGCAGGCCGCCAAGGAGTCGGCACCCCTGGTCAGGGCCGCCAACGCCGGGATCACCCAGGTGTACAAGTCCGCCGGTTTCAAGGTGGCCGACGTGGCCGGGGCCTTCTCCTCGGACGACTTCACCACCCAGGTGAACGTGCCCGGCGCGGGCGAGGTGCCGGCGAACGTGGCCAAGATCTGCCAGCTGACCTGGGCGTGTCTGAAGCAGGACCCGCACCCCAACGCCGAGGGCCACAAGGTGATCGCAGGCGTCTTCGCGGCGGAGCTCGCCAAGAACGACGCGCCCGGTGCGGGTGAGTCCCCGGCCCCCAGCGAGTCGCCCACGCCCGGCGCGAGCGACTCCCCGGCTCCCAGCGAGTCGCCGACGCCCGGTGCGGGCACGGGCACGGGGGCCAACACCCCGGCCCCGAACGGTGATCTCGCCGAGACCGGCGCGTCGAGCAGCACCCCCGTCCTCGCGGGTGCCGGTCTCGCGGTCGCGGCGGTCGGTGCCGCCGCGGTCTACTTCGCGCGCAAGCGCCGTACGGGCGAAGAGAGCTGACGAGCCGTCAGTAGATCCCACTCAGGTAGCGCAGGCCGCCCGCAGTGCCGCGGGCGGCCTGCGCTGCTCGGTGAGACGCCGACGAAGACGACGAGATGCGCCCCCATCGAAGAGATGGGGGCGCATCGCATTCGTCAGCTGTGCCTACTTGAGTGCTGTACGGCCCGCGTTGTCATACGCGATCGTCTTGCGGATCAGGTTTCCGCCGTCGGTCTCGGGCGTCGTCTGCTCCGACCACCCCGCACCGAAGAACAGACCGGCGATGTGGGCGTCCGCCACCTGGTCCATGTGGCCGAAGAACCAGTCCACCTTGTCGTCCTTGTAGTGGTCGGGCGTGTTGTTCTGCGCCATGTTGCCCACGGGGATCTGCCACAGGACCACCGGCTTGCCCACGGACTCGGCCATCGTCTTCCAGAACTTCAGCGACGCGGCGGCCTTCTGGTCGGTCCAGAAGGTGTTACGGCTGCCGTGCTCCGGCAGTGCGTACCAGCCCGCGTCGCGGTCCGTCACATCGCTGACCAGGAAGTCGGCGTTCTTCGCCCCGAGGTCCGCGTAGTCCTTGACGCACTTCTGGACGTCGGTCTCCCAGTCGAAGCAGGAGAGATGCAGCCCGACGGAGGCGTTCGGCGCGTACTTGTGCGCCATCGAGATCAGGCACTGGGCGAGTCCGGAGGCGCTGTTCTCCTGCGATCCGCAATCGGTCGGATTCGAGGCCTTGACCTGCGCGGGAACCTGGTGCAGATTGCCGAGCGACCGGGCGAAGCCCCAGAAGTCGGGCTCAAGGTCGATCGCGTCGTGCGACTTGCCGATCTTCTGGAGGAAGAAACGGTAGTCGTTCAGGTACCGGGTGAGCAGGTCGGTCCTGTTGATGGCCTTGACCTCGCCCGGGCCGTCGCCCTCGCCTGCCGCGTCCCCGAGGTCGCGCAACGAGTACCAGGTCCAGAGCATCTTCTGCGGACGCGGGCTGCCCTTGTACTTCGCCTCGGCCACCACGCTGTCCCGCCAGGTCACGTAAGTGCCGGGCGCCGTGGTGCTGCCGTTCCAGCAGCCCCACCAGCTCGACCACGCGTCCTTGCAGCGTGAGGCCGTGTAGTACTCCGACGAGGGTGCGGGCTGGCTGTGCACGTAGGCGTAACGCATGTCGAAGGGCGCCGCGTTCGCCGAGGCATCGGACATCAAGCCGCCGATGAGCACCTTGTCGCTGCCCATGAAACTCTTCGTCGACGTGCCGTTGGTGGCGGCCGGAGAGGCCGGCGGCGACGACGGGGTGCTGCTCGGAGCCTGGCTCGCCGGAGTGCTGGCGCTGGGCGTGGGCGTGCTGCCGGAGTTCCCCGGGTTCCCGGTGCCGCCGGCGACGCTACCGGCCGCAACGAGCTTCCACTGCTGGTTGGCGGCGCTCCGGTCGCGGTTCTGGACGATGTCGCGCCCGTTGGCCTTGGAGGCGCTCTTGACGCCGACAGTCATGCCGCTGAAGCGATTGACCAGACGCACGTAGCCGTCCGACGACTTGGCCAGTTTGAACTGCTGGTTGGTGGCGTTCAGGTCTTTCCACTGCACGATGGCGGAGCCGGCGGTCTTCGACCAGCCGAGGTCGTCCAGCACCTTGCCGGAGCTCCGGTTCTGCAGCCGGTAGTACCCGCCACCCGAATCGACGAACCGCCACTGCTGGTTGGCCCCGCCGTGACGGGTCCACTGCACCATCGCCGCGCCGTCGTTCTTGGCGGAGCCGCGGTCGTCCAGCACCTTGCCGCTGTTGCGGTTGACCAGCACGTACCACTTCTTCAGATCCGGGGTCTTCTTCTGATCTGCCGAAGCCTGGGTGACCACGACAGCCGAGCCGGCCAGGACCACCATGGAGATACCCGCCCAGAGACCCCGACGTGCGAGCAACCGACGGCCACGATGCTTCGGGCGATCGCCGCGCGCGCCGCCGTCGGCACGGTGGCCGCCGCCGCGGGACGCCACCGGTGACGTGGGTGGGCCGGGGACATGCCTGTTCTCTCGTTCCAGGGACACGCCTGTGCTCTCGCTTTCAGCCGTTGCATCTGACCGGGCCACTTGGCCGGACATCGCTTAGTGGTCCGAGAGGCCGAAAAAGGTTGCCGCGAAGATCCATGGATTTTTTTCGGCCTGATGCCGGCGGCGGCGAACGCCTGATGGCTGGTCGCGGAAGGTGGGGGAAGGTGGGGGACAGCAGCGTGATCCCGCCCCGGCATTCCCGCGCGCGAGAAGCCCACCATCCTGGACCCCACCCGTGACGGTCCCGCCCCGTAGGCACGCACCAAGGCCAGGCGCGACGTGGTCAGTTCACCGGCGCGCCGGTCAGGTCGGCCAGTTCGGCGGCGAAGAACTGCGCGGGGTCGATTCCCATGCCGGTGAAGTGGCCTGCGAGTTCCAGGGACAGCACGCCGTGCAGACGGGTCCAGAAGGCCAGGGCCCGATGGAGGGCCGCGGGCGGGGCGGGATGGCCGTCCGCCCAGTCCCGGTGGTCTGCGAGGTGCGTGTCGAACGGTGTCGCCGGTCCGCTCAGGGGCGACACCGCACAGGCGTCCAGCAGGGTCGCCATGATCTCGGACGAGATGGCGGTCGTGTCGTCGGGTGCTCGGTAGCCAGGGACGGGCGTGCCGTAGATGAGGAAGTAACGCTGCGGGTCCGCCAGGGCCCATCCCCGCAGAGCGTGCGCCAGCGCGGTCACATCGGCACCGCCCTCCGAGGCCGTGCGGAAGGTGTCGGCGAGGCTTCGGTACGCGTCCCTGACGAGTTCGGTGATCAGCTCGTCGCGGCCGTCGAAGTACCGGTACAGCGCGGGTCCGCTCATGCCCATCTGCTTGGCGATCGCGTTGAGGGAGAGCGCGGACGCGCCCGCCGTGGCGATCTGTTCCCACGCGCGCTCTTTGATCTCCGTACGCACCTGGGCGCGGTAGCGCGCACGCGGGGTCTCCGCCTTCGAGTTCACCATAGTTAGAGGCTATCACTGAAGTTATTGACACTCCCGAACTCGTGCGGTTATAACTTCTAACGAACGTGAAGCCGCGTAACTCACTGACTCTGTGGAGGCCGCCATGAACAGCACCGAGGAACTCGTCGAGGTCGTCCTGCCGGGCAAGGTCGAGCCCGAGGGACTTCAGATCCGGCGCGGAGCCGTACCCGCCGCGGGCCCCGGCCAGGTGGTGATCCGGATGGAGGCGACCGGCGTCTCCTTCGCCGAGCAGCAGATGCGCCGCGGGCGCTACTACGACCAGCCGCCCTTCCCGTTCGTCCCCGGCTACGACCTCGTGGGTACGGTCCTGGCGACCGGCCAGGACGTCGACCCCGCCCTGGCCGGCACCCGGGTCGCCGCGCTCGTCAAGGTCGGCGGCTGGGCCAGCCATGTGCTCGTCGACGCGGCGGACGTGGTCCCGGTGCCCGACGGGATCAGCGCGGCGGAGGCGGAGACCCTCGTCGTCAACGGCATCACCGCCTGGCAGATGCTGCACCGCAAGGCCCGCGTCCGCGCGGGGCACACCGTCGTGGTGCACGGCGCGAACGGTGGCGTCGGATCGGTCCTGGTCCAGCTCGCGCAAGCCGCGGGCGCGCGGGTGATCGGCACGGCGTCCGCACGCCATCACGACGCCCTGCGGGAACAGGGAGTCGTCCCCGTCGACTACCGCACCGGCGACCTCGCCGCGCGCATCCGCGAGCACGCTCCCCATGGGGTGCACGCCGTCTTCGACCATGTCGGCGGCCGCGGCATCGTCGACTCCTGGCGGCTCCTCGCCCCCGGCGGCACGCTCGTGTCGTACGGCAGCGCCGCCACCCGCGACGCCGAGGGCTCCAAGCAGTGGCCCGTCCTCAAGCTGCTCGGCCGGGTGTGGCTGTGGAACGCCCTGCCCAACCGGCGCCGCGCCTACTTCTTCAACGTCTGGGCCGGCCGGGCCCTGGCCAGGACCCGGTTCCGCGCCCGCCTGCGCACCGACCTCACCCTGGTCTTCGCCGCCCTCCAGCGCGGCGAGGTCACGGCCCGGATCGCCGCCCAACTCCCGCTCACCCGCGCCGCCGACGCCCTGCGGCTGGCCGAGTCGGGGACGGTCGCCGGAAAGGTCGTACTGAACCCGTAGCAGCACCCCAGCGGCCCGATCCGATCACCACAACGACACGACACGAGAGGAACACCATGTTCAGCACCAGCCCGTCGAACGCCCCCGACCGGCACGCCCGCCCCCTGCACCCGCGCACCCTTCGGCGCCGACCTGGCGCCGGTAAGCCCGCGGTCACGGTCACGGTCGCGCTCGCTGCAGCCGCCGCTCTCGCAAGCACCATCCCGACCGCCCAGGCCGCCGTCGCCCCCCACGGCGATACGTCCCGGTGCGGCGGGCGAGGTGTCGACACCACCGCCCTCATCCGCTACGAGTCCGACATCGTGATCAAGGCACCGTTGAGCACTGTCTGGAAGCTGCAGACGGACGTCGCACGCTGGCCGTCCTGGCAGCCCCCTGTCACCACCGCCGAACGCCTCGATCCCGGCCGCCTGAAGAGGGGTTCGCAGTTCCGGTGGACAACCCCCACGCCCGCCACCCCCACGACCCCCGCCACCACACTCACCATCACCTCCACCGTCCAGGAACTCCGGCGCCACAACTGCATCCTGTGGAGCGGACCCGCGACCGGTGAGGGGCTGCGCATCGACGAGGGCATCCACCTGTGGACGTTCCGCGAGGCCAAGGACGGCGTGCACGTCCACACCGAGGAAACCTGGACCGGCACCCAGGTCGAAGCAGACGTCCCCACCGCGACCGCGGCCCTCGGCGCGGGCCTCGAGGCATGGCTGCACGATCTGAAGACCACCGCCGAACAGCAAACAGGCCGAGGTCTTTGACCGGGGCCTCGCCACGGCTCGCACCGCTGTGGACCATGGCCGTACGGACGACCTGTCAGCCGCAATCAGCGGCTTGAATCACTGCCGCATGTACCTGTACGCGACGCCGGTATCTCGGGCCCTGCGCACCCGCGGCGCCGGTGCCGCAGGTGCGGGCAGACGTCAGTCGATGCGGGCGCAGAGGTCGTCCGTCGTCCCGTGCACCAGGTTCACGGTCTTGTACCCGACGGAGCTGATGTCCATGGTGTACACCCCGTCGATGATGTACAGGCCGCGCGGCAGGTTGCCCCTGCCCTCGCCGATGCCGACCAGCACCGGGCCGTGCACGGCCCAGAACTGGGAGCCGTCGGTCCGGTGCTCGACGATGGCCGAGCCTCTCGCGTCGGCGTCGTAGAAGGCACCGGTGTCGGTGTTCGTGACCCGTACGACCAGATCGCCCTTGTACGCGACACGCTTCACGCTGCCGTCGGGGTAGGTCTCCAGGACGCGCTGCATCACCTCGTCGATGACGGGCTCGCCGTGCACGGGGAAGTCGCACCGCAGGCCGGCACCGACGTCCCATGGCGCGGAGGGCGCCGGCTCCCACCCGGTGCCGGTTGCGGCGGACGCGGCCGACGTGGGCTGCACTCCCAGTAGCACGGCGACAAGCACCAGCGGGGCGAGAACGGTTCGTCGCATGACTCTCCCTGGTCAGACGGGTGAAAGGAAGGCTCCGCCGAAGAGGCGGATGCCAGTGTCCCGTCGGCCTCTGACCAAACCCTCACCACTGCCACTACCGCTACCACTACCGGCACGGACCGCGGACGCTCGTCCCCACTAAACTGCCGAGCGCCATGGAGTTCCAGTTGCTAGGTCCTTTCGCCGCCTGCCACGAGGGACGACAGGTGCTGATGGGCAGCCGCCGCCAGGAGCGGTGTCTGCTGTCGGTCCTGCTGCTGCACGCGGGCCGCGCCGTGACGACCGAGCGCCTCATCGACCTGCTGTGGAACGGCGATGCGCCCGCATCGGCCCGCGCCACCGTCCACACCTACGTAGGTCGATTGCGTGCCGCACTCAAGCCGTACGGGGTGCAGGTCGAAACCCGGCATGACGGCTACGCCGTCGAGCAGGGCCCTCATACGATCGACGCGCAGGAGTTCACCTTCCTCGTCCGGCAGGCGGCCGATGCCGGTCATCCCGCGGAGCGAGTCCGCCTCTACGACCAGGCCCTCGGGCTGTGGCGGGGCCCGCTGCTCGCCGACGTGGCCGACGACCGGCTGCGCACCCGCCTCGGCGGTCCCCTCGACGAACTGCGCCTGACCGCCGTGGAGCGGCGAGCGGAGGCACAGCTCACCATGGGTCTGCACGACCGCGTCGTGGCGGAGCTGACCCCACTGGCCGAGGAGCACCCAGGGCGGGAACGGCTGATCGCTGCCCAGATGACCGCCCTCTACCGCGGCGGCCGCCAGGGCGACGCCCTCGAGCTGTACCGCAGCACACGCAAGGTGCTGGTGACCGAGTTCGGCATCGAACCGGGCGCGGAACTGCAGACGTTGCACGACCGCATGTTGCATGGCGACCACCGGCTGGACCGGCCTCCCGGACCCGTGTACGCGGTGCGGGTCGACGACCAATGGCTGCCATGGAGCACGAGCGGGGACCCCGCGCTGGAGTTCTGCAACACCTACGCGGGCTGGGGCGGGGACCGGCTGCCGGGATCGGAGTGGCTGCGCGGCTACGCCACGCTGGCCGTATGGGCCGGCCATATGGACCTGGTCGAGGAGAGGTCGGTCACTCGGCTGCGGGAACAGGCGCTGCGGCACCCTGACGAGGCTGCCGCCGCGCTCGCCGAGGCTCGGCAGTTTCGTACGGACCTGTATGCCTGTCTGACCGATCCGGAGGACGCCCGTGCCTTCAAGGCGGTGGCCGGCGCGGTGGAGGACGCTGCCAGGCACTCGGTCTTCACCCGTGGCGAGGACGGCCTCGGACGCTGGCAGCCCTCACCCTCCGCCGGTCTGCGCCTGCCCGTGTGCGCGGTTGCCCATAGCGCGGGCGGACTGCTTGCGGATCCACGGCGCTTCACGGTCCGCAGTTGCCCCAGTGAGGACTGCGGCTGGTTGTTCCTCGACGCGAGCGGTCGGCGCAGATGGTGCAGCTTGGCGACCTGCGGCCGCAAACGGACCTCCAGCGCGGACACTGCCCCAGGCACCGACCAGCCCTGACCGCCACCGCAAGGGCCGTGGCGTGCAGCAGGAAAGAAGGTCCCGGCGCCGCGTTCACGATCGGCCGCCGGGACCGCTCGCGTCAGCGGGTGCCGAGCAGGGCGCGCCAGGTCTCCGGGCCGATGATGCCGTCGACCTGCACGTCGTGGTTCTGCTGGAAGGCGACCGCCGCCGACTTCGTCTTCGAGCCGAACTCGCCGTCGACCGCGAGGCCGTAGCCGTAGACGTTCAGCTGCGTCTGCGCGGCCATCACCGCCTGGCCGGACGAGCCGTACTGCAGCGTCTTGATCAACTTCGACCAGGTGTTCGGACCGATGACGCCGTCAGCGGCCAGGGACTGGGACTTCTGGAACTGGATCACCGCCGAGCGGGTGTTCGGGCCGAAGATGCCGTCGGCCTCGAGCGTGTAGCCCCGCGCGGTCAGCAGCCGCTGGGCGGACCGCACGTCCGCACCCTCGGAACCGCTCTGGAGGATCGGCCAGGAGACACCCGGGGCCGGGAGCTCCCCGCCGCCACCGCCGTCACCCAGCTTGACCGGGCGGAAGGGGTCGTAGTTGTCACTGCCGATCCCGTAACTGAGCTGCCGGTGGGTCGTGCCGTACGTACCGCGCTGTTCGTAGGCCCAGTAGGCGCTGTGCGACGTGTCGGCCCACTTCTCGAAGATCACTACGTGTCGGAAATCGCCGTCAGTGGTGCTGTAGTCGATCAGCAGGTCTCCCATCTTGAGCTGACTCATGCTGCTGAGCCGTGTGGTGACGCCGTTTCGCGGGTCGGCCAGCCCGACGGTGTTCAGGCCGGGCGCCCCCAGTCCAAGTGCCATGGAGACATAGCCGGAGCAGTCCTGGCGGTAGCCGTCCTTCCAAGTGCGCTCCATGCTGTAGGGGACCGGGGCTCCGTTGTCGGCCGTGAGCCAGGTACGGGCCCGGTTGATCATCGTGTCGGGCGAAAGGGTGGCCGCGGCCATGGTCGACAGCGCGTCGGCCTGGGTGACGAGCTTGCTGTCGGCCTCGGGCTCGGGCCCGTAGGCGGTCTCCTGCTGGGCGGCGACCGTCGCGATCTTCAAGGAGTCGCTGTCGGCGAGCGACGGTACGACGGCGATCGTGGCCGCGACACCTCCGGCGGCGACGCCTATGAGAGTGACCTGCGCGTGGCGCGTGAGTCGGCTGAGAAGAGACATGATTCCCCCGTATTTCTCTTTGTTGTGGCACGCCGAGCCGAGTGGGCCGACCAGGGCTCGGAATGCTTGTCGTCCGGATCACCGGGTGGGCCGGAGGAGACGCACGCGGCCCGTCCCCTCCTGCACGAGGGGACGGGCCGCGTGTGTCAGGGGCGCCAGCCGTCGGCGACGCGACCCTGCTGCACCTGGTAGGTGCCGCTGCACTTCCCGTCGTCGGGGTCGCCCCAGATCTTGATGGCGTCGACGTCGTTCGCCCAGGTGCCGCCGTTGGGGTGGGCGTAGTTGCCGAGGTTGGCGGCGGTGTTCCGCGGGATGCAGAGGTACGCGTCGGGGGAGGCGCCCTGGTCGATCAGCCAGACGGAGTCGTCGTTACGGGTGTTGACGACCGCGTCCGCCCGGTTCCCTCCGCCGATGACGGCCTGGTAGGAGGTGTCCTGGTACCAGCTGAAGATGCTGCCGTTCTGGTAGGAGCCGTCGTACAGACACACACGCGGGTACGTGCAGCCGTGCATGCTGGCGGCCGAGGCGGGCGAGGCTGCCAGCGGGGTCAAGGTCGCGGCCAGTCCGGCGGTGAGCAGGGTCGCCGACAGCTTTCCGTTCAGCTTCATGGGATCACTCCTGGTGAGGTGGCACGGGCAGAGCCGACCGCACCGGCCGGCTCCGCAACGAGACTGCGGGTTCGGCGCGGTGCTCGGCCACAGCTGACGCCGAAGTGACCTCGTCCCGGGACGTCCCGCCCACTGACCTGCAGAGATGTCACCCGCCGTGTCCCTGCGGCGAGACCACGGCGAGAGGGAATGGCGGATTCCGCGCCAGGGCTGAGTCGCAGCAGGGCGGCGTGGCCGCCGTGTGATCCCCGTGACAGCTGATGCAGAATGAGCCCGGGGACACGGAGGCCGGGCCTGCGATCCCGAACGCGAGTGGGGGGAAGCGTGTCGCGCTGGAAAGAACTGCCCGCAGAACTGCATCCACACGTCCACCAGTTGATCGTGCGACTGCGCAGACTGAAGGACCACAGCGAACTGAGCACCCGTCAACTTGCCGCGAAGACCGGGTACAGCGCGAAGTCCTGGCAGCGATATCTGAACGGCAGGTCTCTGCCGCCCCGGGAGGCCGTCGAGGCGATGGCCCGCGTCGGCGGTGACGATCCGTCCCGGCTGCTGGTGATGCACGAGATCGCCGCCCAACGCTGGGCGGAGGGACGGGTGGTCACCATCGACGACCCCGAGAACCTCTCCGCGGCACCGGCACACCCCCCGACGGAGCAGCAGCCGTACCCGCGTCACCTGCGCGCCGCGGTCACGGCGGGAGCCGTGGTCACGGTGCTGTCCGTCTCCGTCGCGCTCCTGCTGGCCGTGCGGCTCACCGAGGCCCGTGCCCAACTCGCGCACAACCGCGGCGATGCTGTCACGACGGCCCCGGCCACCGTGTCGGAGTCCCTGGTGCCGGTCATCTACACCTGTCGGCTGGAGCAGCGTGACGGCCGCTGGTACGCGGGCCTGAGCCGGACCACGGACATCCTCCTGTCCAACACCCAAGTGGGGCTCGAAGTGGCCGAGGCGCAGTGCCTGTTGCATCGGGCGGGCACTGCGCCAGGGGACATCGACGGCGTCTTCGGGCCGAAGACGCGGCGAGCGGTCGAGCGCATGCAGAAGCAGAACGGGCTGATCGTGAACGGAGTCATCGACCCGCCCACCTGGCAGGCCCTGCGATCGGCGGATGCGAAGTGACCGCGGAACACGCCCGGCTGGCCGCGGCGCTGCGGGAGCTGCGGGCCGGTGCGGGGCTGAGCCTGGCGGCGCTGGCGGAGCGGACTGCGTACAGCAAGTCCTCGTGGGAGCGTTACCTCAACGGCAAGAGCCTGCCTCCTCGCCAGGCCGTTCAGGAACTGTGCCGGCTCGCGAACGAACCGGACGGGCGGCTGCTGGCCCTGTGGGAGATCGCCGAGTCGCACTGGAGCGGACGCGCGGTGGCCTCCGCACCCGACCCTCCCGCGGACGAGTCGCCGCGGCCACAACCTCAGCAGTCGCCGACGCCCGCCGGGACCGAGCGGCGGCGACTTGGCAGAGGCAGGCTCCTGCTGGCGCTGGTGTCGGCGTACACCGTGATCGTCGGCGGTGCCGCGGCCCTGCTGTTCCTCCTGCTGCCGGACTCGGAGGCTCAGGAGGACGGACCGCCGACGGCCTCCGTCCCGTTCTCCCTCGCGCCCGAATGCCACGGAGCCGCCTGCGAGGGCCGGGACCCGATGCGCCTGATCTGCGGCATCGGCCCCGACACCCTCGCCTCGTACCGTACGGCCACCGGCGCCCACGTCGAGCTGCGCCACAGCAAGAAGTGCGGTGCCAGCTGGGCCCGGACCTGGGGGACCGAGATCGGCGACCGGTTGGACGTCACGGCAGGCGGCCCGACCCACAGCGTGCGCATCGGGAACAAGGACGACGCGGCAACCTTCATCTATACGGAGATGACCGAGGTCCGTCCCGGCAGCACCGTCCGGGCCTGCTTCCGGCCCGCGTCGGCCGACGGCGAACGGGAGTGCTTCGAGGCCCGCCTGGGCGGGGCCGCCACCACGACCCCGCTGCCCTCACGTCCAGTGGCGTCAGGCTCTCGCGAGTAGCGTCAGGCCCTGGGGACGAGTTCGACGCCTTTACGCCGCGAACGTCGGCCGACTCATCGGCCGGCTGTATGCGATGACAGGCGACCACCTCGCCGAGGCGCAGGATGCGGTCCGGGAGGCTTTCGTCCGGACCTGGGAACGCCGGGCCGAACGGGACTTGGACGGCGTCGGAGGCCGTCGCCCTGTACGTCCGGAGGAACGGTTCCAGCCTGGCCGGCCCTTCGAACGGCGGTTCGGAGATGTGCTGGACGGTTGCGGAGCAGGCCGGGGACGCGACCCGTACGGCCTGCAGCACCTGCTGCCGAGGGCCAGGTGGGATGCCGACGCGGTACGGGACGACATCCGCGGCGTTGTCGTCGAGCGTCTGCGGCACGAGGACAGCCGGACACACACCTTTGCCTTCGGCCGTCAGCTCGACGTCCGCACGATCAGCCCGGCCGACTTCGAGGGCGGTCAGGAGCTCGCTGAGCGGGCGGTGGCCACGTACATCGCGAAGTACGCCACCAAGGGCGCCGGGACAGCGACCGGCACCCTGGACCGGCCGATCAAGTTCCTCGCCGAGCCGGCCGGGGCCTGGATCACCGACCGTGCCCGTCGCATGATCCGCACCGCCTGGGACCTCGGCGCACGCCCCGAGCCGGCAGACCTCCGGCTCCGTGCCTGGGCCCACATGCTCGAATTCCGCGGCCACTTCTCCACCAAGTCCCGCCGCTGCTCCACCACTCGGCGCCCTCCGCGACGCCCGCACCGTATGAGGCCGCGCACAAGCCGCCCCGGCCGTCAAGGCCGTCCCGCAGGACGACGAAACCACGCTCGTCCTCGCCCACCGGGTCTTCGCCGGAACTGGTCTCAGCCGTCGTGAGCAGCGGCTCGCCGCATCCCTCGAACCCGCTGCCGGAACGGAAAGAGAGCCGACCACATGAACGACCGCTACCTGTCCGTCGACCAGGTTGCCGAGCTGCTCGGCACGAACGGGCAGTCCTCGGAGAAGGCGGCGCCGATCTACCAGCACTCCGGCGACGATCGACAGCGGGAAGTTACTGCCGGGCTCGACGCGACCGTTCGCAAGGCACGCCGGGAAGCAGAGAAGCAAGCGCAGGAAGCTGCGGCCGCGCCAGATGACAACACCGTTGATCCAGACGATCAACGTTCTGACACGCGACCACTGATCACGGCAACCACCAAAAAGGCCCGGGTCTCTGACCTGGGCCTTAGTCGTGGAGCGGGTGACGAGAATCGAACTCGCGCTCTCAGCTTGGGAAGCGACGGCGCTTGCAAGGTCACATGATGCTTGACCTGCGGTTATGTGGCTTGGTGGCCGCCCCGGGTAGGGCTGTCTGCGCCGCTGTTTACCGTTGCTGTCCGCTCTTAAGGGCACGCTATGGGCACGCCAGCAGCTCGGAGGCGAATGGCAGAGACTCTGGAGCTGATGAACTGTTCGGCCTCCCGGGGCGAGCGCGGTCGGGAATGTGCTGTTGCACGAGCACACGGACCGGTTGTGCCCTGGATGTGCCCTTGGACCTGTCACCAGAGGGCGCCTTGCTCGGCCGACGGACGGCTAGTTGGCGGTGTCACCGCCAGGCGGACTCGGGTGTTGGTGTTGATGGCACGAGGGTCCGTCGTCACGGCGCCCGTCTCACGTAGCTGTCGGACGGCCTCGATCACCTGGGCAGGCCGGAAGACGGTTTCCAGGAGGGTGTAGCGCTTGAGCTCTGGGATGGTTCGCCCATCGGGGGCTTCGGAGATGTAGTCACGCAGGATCCGCCGCAGCGGAGCCGTGTCCGGTTCGAATACGAGCTCCAGCATCTGTTGCTGGGTGTCCCTCGGGTCGCGGTAGCGGACGCCGTAGGAAGGGTCCACCTTCCACATGGCGTCCTTCATCTTCTCGAGTCCCAGTTCGTGGCGGGTGCCGAAGATCAGGTAGAGCTTCCTGTTGCCCTCGTCGACCATCTCGAAGTACAGCGTGTGCGTGAAGCCAGCTTGGCGCAATGTGCCCCGGTATTGCTCGCGCAGGAACGTGAGCTTGTGCGAGGAAGGCTGCTGGAATACGGCTTGCCACTCCTGGTTGCCGAAGGCTGCGTCGCCGAGTTGGCGGTGGCCGTCGTGCTTCTCGGCAAACCGGGTGAGGAAGCTGGGCGCGAAGGTCACCATCACTTCGGTGCTGGGCTGGCTCCCCAACTCGTGCAGCAGCGAGTACGGGATGTCGGGTCCGCCGAAGCTGTCCAGCAGGACGAAGAGAGGCTTCCCCAGCGCGCCGATGCCCCGCAGCTTGTGCAAGAGGGCAGGGTGGAAGTCTCCGTGACGTATGTCCACGGCAAGGCGGTTGGCGATGTCCTCCGTGCGCCGCGTGCGGACGCGCGCCATCTGGCGCTGCAGTTCCTGTACCCGGCGTGGATCCTCTTCCATCAGGATCACGCGGATACGCTTCGGGAACCTCTGCAGAGCATCGGCGAAGACGTCGTAGGCGATGACCGGGGAGCCAGGCTCGCCCTGTTTGTAGACACCCGCCCCTGCGAAGCCCTCCGCGTAGCTGATCACGTCATGCCGTGACAGCAGGATCGGCGCCCATGCTTCCAAGTACCGCTTCAATAAGTCATGTTTAGCTGCCGTGTGCGGATCGCGATCCCACACGGCTTCCTTCGGTACGGCCACGACCGCTCCCCCTACTCCCGTCGGCCCCGCTGGGGAGAGGGTCACACACCGTTGCCATATGCCACCAGAGTGCGTACGGGCGCCTGCTGGACTTTGGCTGTTAATGAACTGCGGCAGGAAGCCGGGGAGGCATCTCGTCCCAGGTTGCTCCGTCGAGTTCACGGCCGCCCGACTTGGGGCTGCGGCCACCCCATTGTTTGAAGAAGAAGGGCACTTCGGCCTCGTTGCAGGCATCGCGGATGTCCACCAGCCACTCCTCCCGCACGGGGCGGTGATGAGGGCCGGACTCCCCGCCGGCGATGACCCAGCCGATGCCGTCCAAGCGCAGACCGGTCAGTGGACCGAGCAGCGGTTCGCAGGACAGGAAGCGGACAGCAGCCGGAACTTGGCGTAGGTCATCGACACGATCGAGGTGGTCGGCGTCTTCGACGGAGACACCCATCCATAGGTTGGGGGGCCAGTCGAGTTCGCCGGCTACCCGTCGCAGTCTGCGGGCTCTCTTGGTCAGTAGTTGGTAGGTGTGCTGAGGTGTCTCGGCGATTACCTGGAACACCTGCCGAACGAAGTCCAGGGGGACCTTGGCGTGGAAGAGGTCGCTCATGGAATTGACGAAGACCATCCGTGGGGCCTTCCACTGGCGGGGAATGGCCAGCGTGTCCGGGTGCGGCGCGAGGCCGAAACCTGGGCCGGATGTCCTGGGATCTCCGTCAGCCTGGTACTTGGCAACGCCCATGGCTTTGAGTCGCCTGGATAACGTAAGGGCGTAGCAGTTGTCGCATCCGGGAGAGACCTGGTCGCATCCCGTGGTGGGGTTCCAGGTCGCCTCAGTCCACTCGATTGAGCTGCGATCGCCCATGGGTCCCCTCCCGTAGCGGGCGGACAAGGGCCATCAGCGCTTGTCCGCCCGGCGCCTCGACTGCGCTGCCTAACGAGCGACGTGCCGAACTGGCACGCGATCGCCCCCATCCTTCACGTCGAACGCATGTTCTGTGAAGGGGGTGTTGGTGGCACGGTTCGGTCTGAGGGCTGGGGCGCGCGACCGGTAGATCAGGGCTACAGGAGACCAATCTCGATGGCGAGCGCGCCGAGGGCTTCTTTCTTGGGTGGGTAGATGGCGCGAATGTTGGCCAGTTGCTCGTCGCGGGTGGCGGTCGGGTTAACGTTGGCCGGACCCTCGTCGTCGAGCAGGGCCTCGAAGTCGGCGTACTCAGTGACCCTGATGACCCTGACTTCGCAGGTCTCGTCGGTGCCCTTGATACGGAAGCGGATGGTGTCGCCTGCGGCGAGGTCGGTGAGGTGCGGGTATTTCACCCGTACCTCGACGGTCTTGGTGCCCGCGGCGACGAGGTCGAAGTACTGCCGGTAGAGGTTGAGTTCGCGGACGCGGGTGGTGGTGTCGGTCATGGCGCGGGGACGCTCCTGGGCGCTGGGGCGGTCATCATGCGGCCGATCTCGGCTGCGGAGTACGAGCGGAAGAAATGGCGGGGGTCGGAGAGCATCGTTTCAGTCAGGGCCAGCAGTTGCTCGGTGTACTCGGTGACGTTGCCGGGCCACTGCCGGGTGTCGAGCATCCAGTCCGCCCCGCCTGTCGGCAAGGTGGCGCGTCCTTCACGGATCAGGGACTTGGAGAGTTTGGCGCCGGTGTCGGTGACGACCTGGGGGCAGAACAGGCGGGCGGGGAGTTGGGCGCGGGTGAGACCGACGGCTTGGAGGGCCTCGTCGATGAGGAGGGAGCCGAAGATCCAGTCACCGCCCTTGACCATGACGTGCAAGGTGCCGCCCTCCCGCGGGTTGGTCAGAGCTAGTTCCTTGACGAGGTTGCGGTACAGGGTGGCCAGGTCGAGGTAGGCGCCGGCGGTGGGTGTGATGGCGGCCTGGTAGGGGCCGTGGTGTAGGCAGATGGCGGCGACGGTGGCTGTGTCGCGGTCGGTGAGGTGTACGAGGGTGCGCTCGGCGTGTTTCTCGGCCCAGCCGCAGCCGGGCTGGGGGCAGGGGATACGGAGGTGCGGGGTGCCGGTGGAGGGGGAGAGCCACCAGCGGGCGGCGTCGAGGCGGGGGAGGAGCCGTAGCCAGGTGCGGCGGAAGTGCTCGTCGGCCTGCTGCTGGGTGTAGGTCTCGATGCGGTAGGGGATGCCCAGGCGCCGGGACAGGGTGGTGAACAGGGGCTGGTAGAGGGCGTCGACGAGGTCGGTGACGGCCTGTGTGTCGGCGGCCTGGGCATACGCCCGCTGGTAGTGGTGACCGCTGACCGGGTCGGTGGCCAACTGGTACGGGGCGTTGTCGAGGGCGCTGAACAAGACCTCGGTGCGGATGCCGAAGCGGTCGCACAGGCGGGCCGCCATCGCGAAGGCCAGGGACTGCACGAGGGAGGTGCCGATGTGCGGGGCGCCGTTGATCTGGGTGCCGACGACGAGCACGATCCGCGCCGGCGGGGTGGCCAGGATGCGCGGGGTCAGGACGTCCTCGGCGCGGAGCAGGGCGTTGGCCAGGACGGTATTCGGGGAGACGGGGTGGGTCGTCACGGATGTCCCCTTGCGGTCGGGTCGAAACGGGGGGCGCGTGGTCGCGTCCTAGTGGGTGTCGGCCACGTACGGGTGTTGGAGTGCGGCGCGCAGGAGGCTCGGGTCGGTGAGGGTGTCGTCGTCCGGCAGCTCGCACCAGCCGCCGAACCAGTCGTCCATCAGCTCCAGGCCGGGTGCGACGAGCCATGAGTTGCGGGAGAGGCGCCGGACCGGAAGGTCGCCCCAGTCGCGGTCGGTGGTGCCGGTCTGGATCGCGTAGTAGAGGCGTTCGTGGGGGCCGTCGTAGAGCACCGGTCCGATCGGGGCGCCGATGGCACGCAGGTGGTCCAGGGCCAGGAGACCGACCTCCGCGGACGTTCGTACGAGGTCCCACTCGTCACCGACTTGCAGCATGCGCAGTCCGGGAATGTCGCCGACCATCGGGGCGCGGCGCAGCGCGGTACGTACAGACATCAGGTGCCTCCATGCTGCTGGAGGCGGACAAGGCGCTTGCTGCCCGCTTGTGGTCTCGCGGAACGAACCACGATCAGACGGACGCCGGTTGCTGTTATCTGCCGCTTGCGCTCGGCGGCAACTGGCCTGGGGCCGAGGTGGCCGAGCGCGGGTACCAGGACACCGTAGGCGTCGGGCAGTTCGAGGGCGTCGAGCAGACCGATGAAGGCGGGGGCACGGGTGGTGACGGTCGGCTCGCGGTCGGTGAAGACGCCGCACAGCGTCAGCTCGTGGCTACGGCAGTACTCGGTGAGGCAGCCGGTGAGCGCCGTGTGGCGGGCTGCGCTGCCGGTGATGTGGCGCAGGTAGCCGAAGACGCGCGGGCCGGTGACGGAGCGGAGTTCGGTGATGGGTTCGTCGTCCATGACCAAGAGCGTCGGCCGTTGCGAACGGCCTTGAAATGACCTGCTGTTGTACTTCCGTTGCACTTCGAGCCCCGCATGGTCACCGAGAGTGCTTCCATACGTGACGGAGGGAGGTAATCCGTGGTCAGCGTGCAGCAGTGGAGTGGCCGGGAGGCGAGCGCCCTGCGTGCCGCGCTGCGCATGAGCACCCGCGCCTTCGCCGACCACCTCGGCGTGGCCCTGCGCACGGTGGCCAAGTGGGAGAGCCTGGGCGCCGAAACACATCCCCGGCCCGATACGCAGGCCATCCTCGACACGGCCCTCGCCCGCGCCGACTCCGCGGCCCATGCCCGACTCGAAGCGCTGCTGTTCCCGGAGCGGAAGAGCGTGCGCCCGGCGGCCTATGAGACGTGGACCGAGGACATTGAGCGTGCCGTGGTCTGCGTGAGCCGTCAGAACTTCCCCTTCGCCTCGACGCTGCTCAACCGCTGGCTGGGCAGGCACGACCCCAGGGACCTCGACGACAAGGGCCTGTATCTGTACGGCCGTTCACTGGTGCTGCTCGGGGATGTCCAGCGGGACCAGGGAGCGATTCTCGGTCCGCTCTCCGCCCGCCAGTCGTACCTCACCGCGCGCGGCATGTTCTGCGAACTCGAGATCCCGCGCCGGGTGGCCCAGATCGAGCTGTCCCTGGCCGTGGTGCAGGAGATGTCCGGCCAGCTGGAAGCCTCCGCCCGCCACTACGAGCAGCTTGCCCGGGACGAGCGACTGAGCCGGCGTGACCGGGCGCGTGCCCGGCTGTGGGTGGGTACGGCGCTGAGCAAGGAGGGCGACAACGACTACGCCACCGAGGTCATGGCCGCCGCCACCTGCGAGTTCGAGACTCTCGGTGAGCCGGAGGACTGGTCCGTGGCACACCAGAAGCTGGCCCTGGCCTACCGCGGCGCCGGACACCTCGACCAGGCGCTGCACTACATCGACATCGCGCGCACCACCGGCACGGTCGACTCCCCGATGCAGCGCGTGCGGTTGGACACCGCGTACGGGCACATCCTTCTGTCGGATGCGGCGACCCGGAATGATGGGCTGTCCGTCCTCGATCAGGCGGCGCAGGTAGCCCGGCAGTTCGGGCTGAGCCACCAGCTGCGCAGCATCGAGGGCATCCGAAAGGGCCAGCAAGGATGAGCCAGGGAGTGCCAGTGCCGCAGCACCAGCAGCGCCAGATCACCGACGAGCAGTTCCACGACGCGACACAGATTTGGAACTACCACCAGATGGGCCACGAGCTGCGGCCCTGCTCGGCGGCGATTGGCCTCGGCAGTCACGACCTGGGCGTCGCGACCACGGCAGCCGACCTCTACCGCGCTGGCCTCTTCCCGGTCGTGGTGTTCAGCGGCGGCAACAGCCCCACCACCCGGGCCCGCTTCCCGCGCGGCGAGGCCGTGCACTACCGGGAGCATGCGTTGAGCCTGGGGGTGCCGGACGAGGCGATCCTCGTGGAGCCGAAGGCCGCGAACACCGGCCAGAACATCACGTTCGCAAGGGAGTTGTTGGCCGAGGCCGGCGTCGAGGTCGGTTCCCTGCTGCTGATTTCCAAGCCCTATATGGAGCGCCGCTCCTACGCGACTTGCCGCAAGCTGTGGCCCGAGGCCGAGGTCATCTGCGCCTCCGAGCCACTGGAGCTGGATGACTACATCAAGTCCATCGGTGACGAGAAGCTCGTCGTCGACATGCTCGTCGGCGACCTACAGCGGGTGATCGAGTACCCGAAGCTCGGCTTCGCCGTCGAGCAGGACGTACCGGGGGATGTGCATGACGCTTACGAGCGCCTTCTGCGGGCCGGCTTCGACAGCCGTCTCATCGGCACCTGAGCCGCCACCGGGCGGGGTGTCCGCGATCCACCAGCCGAATCTCTTCCCGAGGCTGTCCACGCTGGCCAAGTTGTACGCCGCCGACCGGTGGATCGTCCTGGACGACGTCCAGTTCGCGCGCCGCGACTACCAGCACCGCGCCCGCCTTGCTGATCTGGACGAGCCCGCACGCCAGCAGTGGCTCACGCTGCCCACGCATCTCCCTCAGGGGCGCTCGACGTTGATCGGCCAGGCGCGGCTCGTTGACCCCCAGCGCTCGCGCAGAACGGTCCATCTGCTGGTGCGGCAGTACTACGGCCGAAGCCCCCACTGGAAAGCCGTGTCCAATGTCCTCGACGCGGTCTTGGACACGCTCGACACCTCGGACCGCCTGGCCGACGCCGCGAAAGCATCGACGATTGCCCTGCTCACGGTCCTTGGCTGGACAGGGGGTGTGTCGGACAGCAGCGAGATCCCGACCCGCCCAGGTCGCTCCGAGCGCCTGGCGGATCTCGCGGCAGCCACCGGCAGCACCCACTATCTGTGTGGCACAGGCGGTATGCGCTATCTTGACGCCGACCCCTTCGATGCCCACGGCATTCCCGTGCTGCCCTTCCACACCCCTGTGGATGACCTGCTCTGGCTGTGGGCCCGCCAAGCGAGCAGCCTCTGGGCGCTGAGCGCGGTCGGCCCCGATGAACTGGCGAGCCAACTCGCCGCCCGCGGATCGCGCCCGTTCACTTAGGAAACGAGCGGAGCGTTTCCTGAGTAAACGCTCGAACTGTTCACTCAGGAAACGCCCGCACCGCCTGTTCCGGCTCGGAGGGGGCGGCGCGCTCACCGCAACGGCTCCGATGATCGTTCGCCAGGCCCAGGTCTCCCACTGACTTAGCCCATCGGCCTCGGCACGGGGGCTCTTCGTATGTCCGGAATCAACGCGCCCTGCGGGGTTGATCGTCTCGGCCCGCCAAGGGATGGGTGACGCGGCGGTTGCCCGGCTCCGCAGTGGAGGCGCGTACGGGCATCGCGGTGGCGTCGGCGGGCAGATCGGCCATGCGGCGCAGCCGCCACACCAGGACGTCGGTGATCGAGTCCGCGGTCGAGAGCTCCCGCCGTTCAGCGGCTTCGGCCAGGAGCCCGGCCGGGTCGTGTCCGGCTGCCTCGGCGTCGGCGAGCGTGGCGGCCAGCGCAAACCAGCCCGGCTCGGCCAGAGCCTGTTCCGCCAGCTCCGGCACTGCCTGGCGGAGGTGAGCAACCTGTCTCTGACGAAGCGGCTGGGACAGGTGCCGGCCTCGCTGGTACAGCACTGCCAGTGGGATGCCCGCGGCGGCTTGGTAGGCGGCGCGCAGGTGCTCGGCGGCCTGGCGTGCGGCAGCGGCCTGCTGGGCGTGGTTCTTCTTGGCGTGCCAGTGGGCGGTGGCGGTGACGAGGAAGAACAGCATGTCGATGGCCATGGCCGTGGTGGCGCCGTCTTCTCCGCGGCCGAGGGCGGGGCCGCTGCGGACGAGGTCGCGGGCGGCCTGGCGTAGGGCGCGGTCGTGCCCGCGTTCGGCCTGGACGTGGGAGCGGGTGGCCCGCTCGAACACGAAAGCTGCCTCGCGCAGTTCGGCGCGTGTGTGGGCGGCGGAGGTCTTGGCGAGCGCGTCCAGGAACTCTCCGGCGGCGGTGATGTGCGCGGCCACCTCGGCGTCCCCACCGCGATCGATGACCAGCACCGCCTGCCATGCGGCTGTGGCCGTCCGGCGCCGTGCCGTCGCGGGCCCGCTCGGGGCCTGGGCGGAGGGCCTGGTGTCCGGGCCCTGGTTCGGGGTGCCGTCGGAGAAGCGTTTGCGGATTCGGGGCAGAGACAGATCGGGGGTGAGGGTGGACCCGGCGTAGTAGACGGGCTCGTTGTCCCCGTTACGGTCGTCGGGCAGGGCGACCGTGTACCCCTGCAAGTCGCCGGAGGGCAGCACCCTGGTGCGTACGAGAAGCCCGGCGGCCCTGAGGCGGTCGAGGAACTCCTCCTCACTGGTCGCGCCGGCCACCGCGCGGCGCACGGTCTCGCGCAGCTCCTCGCGGGCAGTACGGTCCCGCCCCTCGCGTTCGGCCTTGTGCCGTTCGGCACTGGTCGGCCGCTTGGCGGCGGTGCCGTCCCCGGCCGGCACGCGGCGCAGGTCGTAGTCCACTTCGATGCGGCGGCATTCGTCCTGGGCGCGGCGGGCCTCGTTGTGCAGGCGGGGCCGGCGGCCGTCGTCGCGGACGAGGGTGGCGATGATATGGATGTGGTCGTCGGCGTGCCGGACGGCTGCCCACCGGCAGGCTTGCTCGTCGCCGTCGGGGGCGATACCGGTGGCGGCGACCATGCGGCGGGCGACGGCCGCCCAGTCCTCGTCGGACAGGATCGGGTCCTCCGGGGCGGCCCGTACGGACAGGTGCCATACGTGCTTCTCGGGTCGCTTGCCGGCGGGCAGGGCATTGACGGGCTGGTCGAGCAGGCGTTGGAGTTGTTCGTAGGTGGCCTTCGGTTCACGGCCGGGGTCGGGGGTGAGCGGGTCGAAGGCGGCCACCAGGTGCGGGTCGATGTGCTCCTCTGCGGTACCAGGGCCGTAGAGGTAGTTGATGAGCCCGATCGTCTCGCTGCCGCGGTCGTGGATGCTGGGGATCACTCAGCGGCACCTCCGTTGCGGTGAGCGAGCAGGGCATCGGCGGCGTCCTCCATGCGCCGGGCGGCGTTGCCGACCGCCTCGGCCGCCGCGTCCAGGTGGGGAGCGGCGGCGCCGGAGTTGAGGGCCTTGGCGACCTGGTTGAACAGTCCGTGGATACGGCCCAGGTGCCGACGGGCGGCGAACAGCTCATTGATGACTTCCCGTTCCGTCGCGATCTCGGCGGCGGTGCGGTCCAGGTCGCGGGCGGCCCTGTCGGCGGCGTAGGCGAGGAAAGCTGCGTTGGACATCTGGCAGTGGGCGGCGGCGTCGGTGAAGCGCTGGAACTCGGTGTCGTTCATACGGCAGCTGGGCTGCTTCAGTCGCTTGCGGGACTTCGGCAGACGGGGGCGCTGACGTCTGGTCGACACGGACTCGAGCAGCCGCCTACCTCCCTGGTGCGGTCCGCCCTCGGTCGCAGCCTGACTGTCCGGTGCCCCCTGGCGCCGGGCTGTTCCCGCCACCCCCGGGGCGGGAACTCCGGAAGCATCGCTTCCGGTACAACTTGCTGTGCTGTTCAGGCCGGTGGTCATCTCCTGTTGGTCGGTGGGGAGTTCGTGGTTCGGGTCGGGCATCGGGGCGGCTCTCCGTGGGGTGCTATTGCCGGGTGCGGCGCTGTGCGTGCTTGCCGGGTTCAGGTGCTGCCGACGGGGGCTGTGTCGAGATGCCTCTGGCGCGCGGAGGCGGCATCGTCGGATCCATCGAGAGGCCCGGCCTGCAAGCCGTCGTAAGCGACGGGCTCTGGCCGGTTGATGCGTTCGGTCTGCAGCTGGTTGCGCAGGGCGCGGGCGCGGGTCTGGCTGATCCTGAGTTCGTTGCGCAAGCGCTGTGCGGTCAGCTGGTCGTCGCTCCAGTCGGCGGTCAGTCGCCGGGCCTCGGCGAGGACTTCGGCGTCAGTGCGGTTACGGTCGGCGACCGACTTGGCGGTGGAGGGGACCCGACCGGTCGCACGGCGCGGGGCGGGTCCGGTCGACTCAACCGCGGTGGCTGACCGGGACGGTCGGGTAGAGCGGGCCGCTCGGTCGGCTTCGGTCGGCCTGGGCACCGGCGTCTTGGCGGCCGTTACAGGGGCCGACCCGGTCGGCTGCTCGGCGGCCGATTCGGCCTGGTCAGAGGTCGACCGTGCGGCCTGCTCGTCGGGTTGCCGACCAACCGCTTCGGCAGAGTCAGCCGACTCGGGGTGGTGGTGCAGCACCTTCGCGACGAGGTCCGATCCGAAGTAGATCGACCCGACCGGAAGCGAGGTCGCCAGGAGTACGAGGGCCCAGTTCGCGGGGTTCCAGTCGGTCAGTCGGCCCCACCGGGTCGGTGTGGTGTGTAGCGCAGGGGTGAGGCCGTGCACGTAGTTCAGCAGGAGGCTGGCGATCGTGTAGGTCGCCAGGACCCGCAGTGCGAACTTCCTGTCGGCGTCGGGCAGCACGAGTGTGGCGATCAGCGCGAGGGCCATCAGCCCGTCGACCACGATCGGGTAGAACAGGGCGGCGGTGGCGTCGGCACCGATGGCGCGGGCCACGTCGGACAAGGCGTTCCACGAGACCCGGAAGGCCATGAGGACCACAGCCATCAGGCCGACGACGAGGGTGAAGCGTGCACCGCGGTTCGCGCTGTAGGCCCCGGCGCGTACGGCTGCGCGGCGGCCGAGGCGAGGGCGGAGCTGGGAGTTGCGGGAGCGGTGGCTGCCGACGCTGGGGACGGCAGCCGGGGGTATCGCGGTGGGGGAGGGCAAGTCAGATATCTCCAGCGTGGGCATAGGCGGGCGGGAGGAGAGGTCTCCGAGGAAGCCGCCTGGGCATGGCATTGGTGTTGCCGACGGGCGGTGAAGGTGGGATTGGGGCGTGGTGGAGGGGGCGCTGGTCAGGCGGCTGTCACGCAGCGTTCTGCCGCGCCAGCTCCGCCACGGCGAGGTCCACGCGGGTGGGGTGCGGCTTTGTGCGGGGTGCGTTGCCCCGGGCGTGGCCGTCGAGCCCGAGGCGGCGGCTGCGGCAGGGCTCGCCCTGGTCGGCGTGGCACCACCGGCACGGGACGCTGAGAGCATCGGGCTGTCCGGCGGCGACGGCAGCTTCGCGGGCGGCACGCGCGGGCCGGTAGGCCGCGAGTGCCGCGCGGACGGCCTGCGGGATGGAGGATCCGAAGCCCGAGTGCGGGCCGCTGGCGAGCTGTCGGTGCGAGGAGGGTGCGACCATGCCGGTTGCGACGGCGTGCCGTGTGCCGAGGAGTTCGGTGCGCCAGGCGGCGGGGTTGTCCGGGTCGGCGATCGGCGTGGGATCGGTGTGCCGGTCCAGGCGGTCGCGGCGGTAGGCGCGCCACTTGCGGGCGATATCCACCGGCAGGATCGGGTACGGGGAGTCGAGCACGTGGGCCCGTATCACCTGGCGGATGTCCCAGCCGTGGGCGGTGGCGAAGGGCACGTCGTCGAGCAGCTCCTGCCACTGGGCGATCTGGTCACGGGCAGCGCCCGTGCCGGTGGGGATGGTGCGGGGATCGAGGCGGCCGATATAGGCCAGGGCGGCGGCGACTTCGCGTCGGTCCAAGGGCGGGTTACTCCTTACGTTCCGGTCGGTTCGTCGAGGGCGGCGAGCAGGGCGGCCATGTGCGCCTCGGCGCGCGTCATACCAGTGGGTGAGGTGGGGGTGGGGGTGGGGGTGGGGGTGGGGGTGCCACCGGGCAGGGCGTAGAGATTCGGGCGGCCGGGGGTGGGTGTGCGTTCCCGAGCGATCCACGCACGCCAGTCGGCCGCCCACGCGTCGGCGGTGCGGGGGTTCCATGAGCTCCGGTAGGTGCGCCACTTCGCGTCGGCGGTGTGCAGGGCGTGCTCGCCGAGTCGGTCGAGATGCCCGTGTTGCTGCAGCCAGGAGCGGGCGCTGTCGTCGATCTGCCACTCGGTGGCGGAGATGAGCGGGGCAGAGCTGCTGCTCTTACTACCGTTCACCTTCGGTTCTCTTCTGTTCTGGGGGTCGGAATCCGCACCCTCCTCGGGCCGGAATCCGTACCCCCTGGGGGCCGGAATCTGTTCCCCGGGGCCGGATTCCGATCCCCCTTCGAAGGGCTCAGCAGGGTCGGATTCAGCCCCCCCGAGGGTCGGAATCCGACCCCCTTGAGGTGCCGGATCCCGGTCCCCCTCCCGGGACTCATCGGCGAGGAACTGGGCGGCGATCGGGAGCCGGTAGTACGTCTCTCCCCTCGGCCCCTTGCGGTCGGGGAGCGGCACCAGCTCGCCATCGGCGATCAGCTTGGCCAGCGCGTCGCGTACGGCGGTGCGGGAGGCGCTGGCGCGTTTCATGAGGGTGGGCACGGACGCGTACGCGACGCAGTGCCGGTCGCGGCACCGGTCGGCGATCAGGGCGAGGACCATGCGGGCGGTGCCCTTGCTGCGGCTGTGGTCCCACACCCATTCGCGGGCGTCGTAGCTCATCGGGCGGCGGCTCCTAGGTCAGGGCATGAAGGTGCTGTGGCCCATGTCGGGCTGTGCACAGGGGGGTGGCCCACCGCCCCGGCCGAAGGCGCGAGGGAGGGGTGGTGGCGTCGTATAGCCAAGACAGCCACATCCATGCCGCACAAGTCCAGCATTCCGCCGAGAAATGGGACAGCTGACGGCGAACGCTTACTGCGAGCAAGGCATCGCCAAAACTATAAACGCGAATCCGCTGCTGCCGAAATAACGAACCGTCAGGCGAGCCAGAAGCATCACATCGGAAAGCCGTTGACGTGCTGCCGGAGGGGAAGCTACAACACAACACCGCACGTCAAAGTGCCGCTCGACGCATCCGTCCGCACCCCATCCCGACCCCCGGAAAACCCTCCGCAGCGGACGGCGCGGAGCGCAACATAGCCGACGATCGCCGGTTACCGAAACCGGCGATTGAGTCTTTCAATTGGATCCATGCCCCCACGCTCATTGGAAATCGGGCCGGCAGGAATGCAGGCGGCCCGTGCCATCGAAATCCTCCGCGCCGAACGCGGCCTGTCACAAAGGCAGTTGGCCGACCGTGTGACAGCCCTCGGCCGCCCGATGTCCAACACCATGCTGTCCCGCATCGAGCGCACCCAGCGCCGATGCGACATCGACGACCTCATCGCGATCGCCGAGGCCCTCCACGTCCCGGCACCCGCGCTCCTGCCCGGCCGCCCCGCAGTCTGAACCGCGGTCGCCACGTCGCGGCTCGCCCGAATTCCGCACCCGAGTGAGGACCCACCGCCCTTGCACCTGCTCGCAATACCCCCGGCTCCCGCCTGCACCCAGCGCCCCTCTGTGACGGAGGTGGTCGCGCATGGCTGACCGCCTCCTGACCGTGGCCGAGGCCGGCGAAATGCTCGGCACGGGCGAACGCTTCGTCCGCCGCCTGATTGCCGAGCGCCGCATCCGCTACGTGAAGCTCGGCCGACCGGTCCGCATCCCTGAGAGCGCGGTCACCGAGTACGTCGAGGCGCGCACCGTCGAGCCGGTCCGCCGTGTCCGTACCCGCTACGGGAAGGCGGCCTGATGGCGGGACGCAAGCCGCAGCGGCGGCGCGAGTTCGGCACGACCCGCAAGCTCCCCTCTGGTCGATGGCAGGCCCGCTACATCGGTCCCGACGGGCAGCGGCACACCGCCCCGGAGACGTTCGAGACCAAGTCCGACGCCCAGGACTGGCTCAACCTCATCCGGGCCGACATCGAACGCGACGTATGGCGCGACCCGGACGCCGGCGCGGTCAACTTCAAGAAGTACGCGCTGCGTTGGAAGGAGGAGCGCGGCCTGGCCCCCACCACCGTCGATCGCTACGACGGGCTCCTCCGCCTCCACATCCTGCCGACCTTCGGCGGGAAGGACCTGGACGAGATCACCCCGCCCTCCGTCCGCACCTGGCGTGCCGAGCGCTTGAAGGCGACCGGTGCCACGACGGTCGCCAAGTCGTACCGCCTGTTGAAGGCGATTCTGCAGACGGCGGTCGATGACGACCTCCTGCGTAGTAACCCGTGCCGTATCAAGGGAGCGGGCAAGGAGGAGGCCGACGAACGGCCCACCGCCACCATAGAGCAGGTCTTCGACCTGGCCGACGCCATGGGACCGCGCTGGCGCCTGATGGTCCTGCTCGGTGCCTTCGCCTCCCTCCGCCCGGAGGAGCTGGCCGAACTGCGCCGTCACAGTGTCGATGTTGACGAGTGCTCCCTGCGTATCACCCAGGCGTCACCGGAGCTGACCAACGGCAAGCGCGTCACCGGCGACCCCAAGACCCGGGCGGGCAAGCGCACGGTCTACCTGCCGGCCTTCCTGTTCCCGGAGCTGCGCCGCCACCTCCAGTGGTTCGCGGAGAAGGAACGGGACGGCCTCCTCTTCGTCGGAGAGAAGGGCGCCCCCTTCCGCCGCTCGACCTTCGGCCGCAAGTGGCGCAAGGCGAGGACGAAGGTCGGTATGCCAGAGAACTTCCGCTTCTACGACCTGCGCCACACCGGCAACACCCTCGCCGCCGATACGGGCGCCAAGCTGAAGGACCTCATGGTCCGCGCCGGCCAGTCGTCGGAGCGGGCGCAGCTGATCTATCAGCACTCGACGGCGAAGCATCAGCGGCGGTTGGCGCAGGGAATTGATGCCGAGGTACGGCAGCAGCTGGGCGAGTCCACCGTCGATCGGCGCCGACCTCGGCAAGCGTGACGATGACGCGGAGTGCGAGCCCTGCCGGAGCCGAGGTCTGGCAGGGCCTGTTCCCGCTGGTGACCTCAGGTTGGCTGCCGTGACGGAGATCAGCCAGCCTTGTGCGCCCTGAATAGTAGGACAAGATCAGCTATGGAACAAGAACGGCTAGTTGCGCCTTTCAGTGGGTTTCCTTCCACCGTCTGATCGCTGATGGTCGACCTCGCCTGCGCTTAGGCCGGTGCGTCTTGGTGCGGATGAGCGTCAGTTGGTCTTGCGGGAAACCTGGGTGACCGCCCCGAGCCCTGCTAATGGTGCGTCAAATGCGCGTGTGCTCTGGGTGTTTGATACCGCGTGCGGCTACTCCATGTAGCTGAAAGGAAGTGAATATTGCGATTCCATTACGAAACCTTGAGCCGGGAACCGGCTGTCCGACGAGTAGGAACGGCTCTCGAAAATTATGTCTATAACGGCACCAAAGGGCCGAGCCGAGTGGTGTGAAGGGGCTGTCAGGGTGCATATTTGAAGCCCCTGTGAAGCTCCCGTGTCTACTCTGTTGATAAATCTCTCCTTCCTGTCTCCCGAGATCTGGGGGACCTGTTACGGAGAGTGCATTGAGAAAGCAAGGGGTGGGGGCGCCGTTCAGGGCGCGAACTACTGCGCCACCGGGAACTCGGTCGCGAGGTTTCAGGACCGCTGCCATAGCGGTGTCGCTCGTGCTGGGCACGCAGCCCGCGCTGATTTCGACTGCCGCGAGCCAAGCACTGGCCGACGTCATGACCGGGGCGGGGACCTCCGTGGCCAGCGCTACGGAGCGCGGTCCGGCGCAGGCGGCCGACGAGGCGTCCGCGCGGCTGATGGCCCGGTTGCAGGACCGGCGGATCGAGATCCTTTCCGAGCGCACGGAGGACTCGACCACGTGGGCCAATCCGGACGGCTCGCTGACCACGGAGGCGTTCTCCGGGCCGGTGCGGGTCCAGGACGCCGACGACGACTGGCACGACATCGATACCACCCTCGCTGACACGGGGGCGGCAGTCACGCCGAAGGCCACGGCCGCCGAGGTCGCGCTCTCCGACGGCGGGACGGGTACCCTCGCGTCGGTCCAGCAGGGCAAACACGTCTTCGCGATGGGCTGGTCGAAGAGCCTCCCCGCGCCGACGCTCAAGGGCGATACCGCTACCTACGCGCTCGGCGGTGGCGCCGATCTGACCGTCCAAGCGCTGCCGCAGGGCTTCGAGCAGTCCGTCGTGCTGAGCGAGCGCCCGGAGGGGGAGGTCTCGTACCGCATCCCGCTCGACCTGAAGGGGCTTGAGCTCTCCAAGGCGGACAACGGCCACCTGCTCCTGAAGTCCGCCGCCGGTGACGTCGTGGCCGAGGCATCCGCCCCTGCGATGTGGGGCTCGGACAAGGACAAGGCGTCCGGCGACCCGGCGCACGTCGCCGAGGTGGACACCGCGATCGAGAAGGACGCCGACGGCTCCACCGTGCTGGTGCTCAAGCCGGACGCCGACTTCCTCGCCGACCCGGACGTGACGTACCCCGTGACGGTGGACCCGGTCTCCACGCTCGCGGCGTCGACCGATACCTGGGTGGCGACCAACTACCCCGACTCGCAGCGCGGTTCGACCGAGCTGAAGGCCGGCACGTACGACACGGGCACCACGGTGGCCCGCAGCTACGTGAAGTTCGACGTGACCAAGCTCAAGGGCAAGCACATCGTCGACACCAACCTGGCGCTGTACTCGTACTACTCCTCGACCTGCGCCACCACGGGCGCGGGCGTCCAGGTCCGCCGGATCACCGCCGACTGGGACCCGGACACGGTCGCCTGGGGCGCCCAGCCCGCGACCACCACGACCGACGCGAAGACCAACACGGCGGCGCTCGGCTACAGCTCGTCGTGCCCGGCCGGGTACATGAACTTCGACGTCGACGGGATTACCCAGGCGTGGGCCGACGGCTCGGCCAACTACGGCCTCCAGGTCCGTGGCGCGGACGAGACGGACTCGCTCACCTGGCGCCGGTTCCGGTCGGCGAACTACGCCTCCGGTGACGCGGCCACCGAGCCGCACCTGACGGTCACCTACAACTCGTACGGGACCACGTCCGTTCTCGCGGTCTCCCCGTCGACGGTCAACGCGTACAACGGCAGCCGCTACGTCACGTCGCTGACGCCGCTGCTGAGTGCCAAGGTGACGGACGCCGATGGCGGCACGGTCAAGGCCCAGTTCGAGGTGACTCCGAACCCGTCGTTCAATGACGCCGGCACCTATTCCTACACAGGTACGAGCGCCGGTGTGGCTTCCGGTTCCACAGCCAAGCTCAGCGTGCCCTCCGGCAGCGCGTTCCCGGCCGGCTCCCACCTGCGGGTGCGCGTGCGCGCCTACGACGGCACGGATTACGGCACCTGGTCCGGGTACACGAACTTCACCCTCAACACGGCGAAGCCGGCCGCTCCCGGTGTGACCTGCACGCCGTACGCCAAGGACGTGTGGACGGAGAAGGCCGCCGCCGGCGCGAACTGCGTTCTGGACACGTCGTCCAGCGACGGCCAGGGCTACTACTGGGGCCTGGACGACCCCAACGCCTCGCAGCGGATCGACGACACGACCAACGGCAGCGGTGGTGACCCGCTCACGGTCACGATCAAGCCCGCCGAGGGCTGGCACACTCTCTATGCCAAGACCGTTGACTCCGGCGGAAATGTCTCCACGGATGCCACTGCATACGCCTTCGGGGTCGGCGGTGCCGCGCTGCTCACGCCCGCGCGGGGCGACCGCCCGAACTCGACCGTCGCGCTGACCTCGCGCGGCGGGAACGGCAGTACAGGCGTGACCTACCAGTACCGTCGTGGCGAGACCGACACCTGGCAGGATGTGCCGGTCGGTGACGTCACCAAGTCGGCCGACGGCTCGGCGCTGGCATCCTGGCCCCTGTCGATGAGTGACACCACCCCCGCCGGCCTCACCTGGAACATCACCAAGACACTCACCGAGGACGGCCCCGTCGACGTCCGCGCGAAGTTCACCGGTAGTGCCACGGTCTACTCCCCGGCCAACACGGTCACAGTTGACCGGTGGGGCGGAGCCGACCTGGCCGAGGACATAGCGCCCGGCGGGGTGAACGCTGTCACCGGCGACCAGACCTTCGGTGAAACCGACGCGACCGCGTTCGACCTGAACGCCACGCGTACGGCCTCCTCTCGCCGCCCCGACCTGGGCAAGGAACAGGACGGCCTGGCGCCGATCTACGGCCTCCAGTGGAACCTGGGGCTCGGTATCGACCGCACCAGCACCACCTGGGTCTACCTGCGCAAGACTTCCGCGACTTCGGTTGCGGCGGTGCGCGCCGACGGCTCGGCTGTCGGATTCAACGCCACTGCGGGCGGCTGGAGCCCCGAGCCCGGCTCGCAGGACCTCACCCTCACCGGTTCACTCACCACCAGCTTCACGCTGAAGCACACCAATGGCTCGGTGACGAAGTTCGCCAAGGTCGACCCGGCCGTGACCTCCTGGCAGATCACGTCCACGTCGATGCCGACAGACAACTCCACCACCACCGTCGTATGGGACAAGACGACCTCTGGCGGAAAGACTCTCGCCCGTCCGAAGTATCTGATCGCACCCACTACCGCCGTCTCGGCCGCCACCTGCCAGGCCACGCCCTCCACCAAGGGATGCCGGGTCCTGGAATACGTCTACGCCGACACCACCACGGCCACCACCAGCGCGTTCGGTGATGTGACCGGGCAGGTGAAGCAGATCAAGCTCTGGGCCACCGCACCTGGCGCCGCCAATGCCACGGCCACCGCGGTCGCCTCGTACGCCTACGACAGCGAAGGCCGCCTCCGTGAAGCGTGGGACCCGCGGATCTCACCCGCGCTGAAGACGGCGTACACCTACACCAGCGCCGGCAGGATCGCCACGCTGACCCCGCCCGGGGAACTGCCGTGGACCTATTCCTACGGCCAGGTCGGCTCCGCTGCACCCAGCGGTCCCGGCATGCTGCTGTCGGTCTCCCGCCCCACGCTGAAGGCAGGCAGCGCCACTGAGACGGACGGCACCGCGGTTACCAAGGTCGTCTACAACGTCGCCCTCAGCGGCAGCCACGCACCGTACGACCTGTCCGCAACCGGCGTGGCCACGTGGGGCCAGAACCAGCGTCCGGTCCGTGGAACCGCCGTCTTCCCCGCCGATGCTTCAGCAAAGGCACCGGCGTCCAACGACGGCGCCGATGCCGCGAGCAGCGACTTCACTCGGGCGACCGTCACCTACTTCTCGGTGTCCGGCCGGGCGGTCAACACCGCCGAGCCTGGCGGTCACATCTCGACCACGGAGTACGACGACAACGGCGCCGTGGTGCGTGAGCTCACGGCCGCCAACCGCGAACTGGCGCTATCCACCTCCGGCAACGGACTGGACCAGCTCACCGTCCTGGGCATCGACGGCCTCTCCACAGCCGATCGCGCCCAGCAGTTGTCCACCGTGTCCACGTACTCCGCCGACGGCTCCCTCATTGACGAGTACGGACCGCTCCACCTGGTCGTTCTGCAGAGTGTCCTGAAGGCCGGGACAGGCGGCACCGACCTGGCCGCGGGCTCTCAGGTGCCCGCCCGCCAGCACACCGCCAACAGCTACGACGAGGGCCGCCCGACCGACGGCACCGCGACCGTGTCCAAGCAGCTGACCACCACGGTCACCAGCGGATACATCGACGGCTACCCGTCCGGTGCCGACTCAAGGACCACCAAGACCGCCTACGACTGGGCCAAGGGCCTGCCTACGAAGGAGATTGAGGACCCCAGCGGCAAGAACGTCCTCCGGACCACCGGCTACGACAGCCAGGGACGGATCACCTCGGAAAGCGAGCCTCTCTCCAGTGGGACGGACGCGGGTACCACCGCGCACCGCTACTGGACCGCGAGCGGCAGCGGTTCCTGCCAGGGCCGTCCGGAATGGGCCGATCTCGAGTGCACCGCGGGCCCCGCGGACGCCAGCGCGGGGAACACCCAGACAACCGAGTACGACCGTTGGGGCCAGCCGGCGAAGAGCATCGTCACCGGTGGCACCGAAACCCGGACCACCACGGCTTCGTCGGACGACGCCGGCCGAGTCGTCCAGCGCGTCACCTCCGGAAACGGCGACCAGGCTGTTCCGTCCGTCACCACGACGTACGACAGCGCCACCGGGCAGGTGGCGACCATGGCCTCCTCCAGCGGGACCATCAGCTACGGCTACGACGCCCTGGGGCGTCTGATCCGCTATGACGACGGAGAGGGCAACGTCACCACGACTCAGTACGACAGCCTCGACCGGCCGGTGAAGGTGTCCGACTCGGCTCCGTCCACCACGGACTACACCTACGACGCGGCCAAGGAACCCCGAGGACTCGTGACCGGCCTGAACGACTCGGTCGCGGGCACGATCAGCGCCGCCTACGACGGTGACGGGGCGCTGAGCACGGAGAAGATCCCCGGCGGGATCACCCTCGCGGTGGACCGCGACCCCGCAGGAAACGACCTCAGCCGGACCTACACCACCAGTACGGGGGTCGTCGCCTTCGCCGACAACGCAGATGTCAACGTGCACGGTCAGGACGCCACGCGGAGTCAGACGAAGGGATCGAGCGTCAGCGCCGACTACACCTACGACGCACTGGGCCGGTCCGCCACCATGCACACAGGTAACTGGTTCTCCTGCACGGACGAGTCCTACGACTTCGACAGCAACAGCAGACTGAAGAAGATCACCAAGCAGTCGGGCAGTTGCCTCGGTACGCGAACCACGACGGAGACCACGCGCAGCTATGACAGTGCGGGGCGTGTTACAGACACCGGCTACTCCTACGATGCGCTCGGTCGGCCCACGGCCCAGCCGGACGGTATTGCGTTCACGTACTACGCGGACAGCTCCGTCCGTCGGCAGACGCGTGGCAGCAGCCGAGAAACCGCGGTCTACGACGCGGCCTCGCGTCCTGTCTCGGTGGTGACCGAGACTCTGGCCGGCGGCACCTGGAGCACCACCGGCACCGCGAAGAACCACTACAGCGGCCCGGGGAAGCAGACGGCATGGCAGGAGGGCACGTCCGTCGTCCGGCATGTGAACGACGCCTTGGACGAGCCCGTGGCCATGACCGGCGCCAGCGGGAACATCGTGCTGCAGCTCATCGACCTCAGCGGCGAGACAGCTGTGCAACTTCCGCTCGACGAGTCGCAGGCGCCCGTCGTCGACTCGGGTGACGATCCGGCCGTATCGCCGTACGGCGCGATCGGGTTCCAGCAGATGGGGTCCTTCGCGTTCGATATCTTTGGTGTCACCATCCATGTGCCGGTCGGATGCGAGATCGGTCACCGGATTCACGGCAGCGGACGGAAGATCACTGACCAGGCGGCCTGGGTCGGGTGCGATGAGTTCTATGGGAACTTCACCCGCGGATTCTGCAACTGGCGCCTGGAGTTCCACTACGCCGACACCAACGGAAAGACGTACAAGATCTTGAAGGGCACCACGCACACGACGTGCAGTCGCGGCCCTTGGCGTCAGATCAAGACGGACCGGACGCTGCCCCACTACGGGAAGGCGTGCGCACAATTCGTGGTGACCGGCAAACGACGAGGAGTCCAGTGCCACTACATCACCAGGTAGGAGAGGGAGGGCCGGCGGAGACACCGGCCCGCAGGCAAGACCGTCAGCGTGCGCTGCCCGGCTGTCTGATCGCGCTGCTTGTCGCGGCAATGACCTTTGTGGCAAGCCTCGGCCTGTTCGTACTCCTCCGTAGACCGTCCTCCGTGTCGGCGAGTACGACCGCGGTTCTCCTGCTCGCTTCCGCTGGCTTCGGCCTGTATGCCACCGGTCGGTACAGGTTCTGGTTCCATCGGCTACGGCGGCTCCGAGGCTCGGGTGCAGACGGGGAGAACAGCTCGGCGTCAGGGCACTGATCGGCGACAGAGGTCTGACTGACCGTGTGAGGCCCGCAGTTCATAGAACTGCGGGCCTCTGCCAAGAGCAGGTAGACATCGACATCTCGACCCTGGCGCCGCAGCCCGGCCGTCGGGTAATTCTCTGCGAATGGGCCACGAACTGCGGCTTTGCGCACGCGACTTACTCGTCATTTGCGCACTATGTGACCCGGATCACCGAAAATCGATCTCGATATTTGAGACGCTGGACTGCCGCGATGCTCGAATTGGGACCCGAGGGCTCTCTCGTGAGGGCTTCACCTCGATTTAGGGCACGCGGAGGGCACGCGACCCTCGATTTGGTCTAGACAACCAATAAACCCCAGGCCGCTGACCTGGGGTTTCATTATGGAGCGGGTGACGAGAATCGAACTCGCGCTCTCAGCTTGGGAAGCTGATGTTCTACCATTAAACTACACCCGCGTAAGACGCCGGTTGATCCGGTGTCCGAACGCCCCGTCACTCTACCTCATCCCAGACCTCCGGCGCTGAAGCCGTGAGGTCTGAGTGCGTTAAGGGGGCGTGACGGGGCTGCGGGGGACCGGAGTTGGGGCGTACGGTGGAGGCGTGGGAGAGGGTCTGGGCGGGGTCGGAGTGCCGCCTGGAGAGCCGTCCCTTCAATCCCGTAATGTGGCATTTGTCGTCCGGTGAGCAGCAGCCGGACGCGGCTCTTGGGGAAGGGACTCCAGAACTTGATGGAGCGCACTGTGGTCCGTTGTGCCGATGGGCACGTGTTCAGCACCGCTTCGTTCCCGATGCAGCAGGCCGAACGGCTCGGCCCCGGGCGGCTCGTCCGGTGTCCGAAGTGCGCCCGGCTTCGCAGCGTCGTTCCGGTGACCTTGGAGAAGCGGTAGGGAGTAGCACCCAGGCGCGCGGACCGTCCGATTGTGGTCGGTCCGCGCGCCTTGCGTATCCTCGGGGCGTGCTTCTCTCAGACAAGGACATCCGGGCCGAGATCGACGCCGGGCGGGTACGGATCGATCCCTACGACGAATCCATGGTGCAGCCGTCGAGCATCGACGTGCGCCTCGATCGCTTCTTCCGGGTGTTCGAGAACCACCGCTACCCCCACATCGACCCGTCGATCGAGCAGGCGGACCTCACGCGCCTCGTGGAGCCGGAGGGCGACGAGCCCTTCATCCTCCACCCCGGTGAGTTCGTCCTCGCCTCGACGTACGAGGTCATCACCCTCCCCGACGACCTCGCCTCCCGCCTGGAGGGCAAGTCCTCGCTCGGCCGCCTCGGCCTGGTCACCCACTCCACCGCCGGCTTCATCGACCCCGGCTTCTCCGGCCATGTGACGCTGGAGCTCTCCAACCTCGCCACGCTCCCGATCAAGCTCTGGCCGGGAATGAAGATCGGCCAGCTGTGCATGTTCCGGCTGTCCTCCCCGGCCGAGTTCCCCTACGGCAGCGAGCGCTACGGCTCCCGCTACCAGGGCCAGCGCGGCCCGACGGCCTCCCGTTCCTTCCTCAACTTCCACAGAACGCAGGTGTGAGCGGCATGAGCGAGGTACGGGAGAACCTCACCTACGAGCAGTTCGGCACCGCCATCCGCGAACTCGCCCAGACCATCGCGGACGACGGCTACGAGCCCGACATCGTGCTGTCCATCGCCCGAGGCGGAGTCTTCGTCGCGGGCGGTCTCGCCTACGCCCTCGACTGCAAGAACATCCATCTCGTGAACGTCGAGTTCTACACCGGCGTGGGCACCACCCTCGACATGCCCGTCATGCTCGCCCCCGTCCCCAACGCCATCGACTTCTCCTCCAAGAAGGTCCTGATCACCGACGACGTCGCCGACACCGGCAAGACGCTGAAACTGGTCCGCGACTTCTGCCTCGACACCGTCGCCGAGGTGCGCAGCGCGGTGATCTACGAGAAGACGCAGTCGCTGGTGAAGTGCGAGTACGTGTGGAAGCGGACCGATGAGTGGATCAATTTTCCGTGGAGCGTCGAACCGCCAGTGATCAAGCGGGCAGGGCAGGTGCTCGACGCCTGACCTGTCTCGGGCTGTTCTCGGGTCCGGCTGCGGGCGTTGGCGCGGGGGCCTCGGTCGGTGAGTCGGGACGGCCCGTACGCGGCGGATGACGTGTCGGACAGGGGACCGTCATGCGGTGTCGGTGTCGGCGTCGACGTGGAGTGCAGGCCAGTGCCGTGGGTGGCGGGCACAGCAGCGAGGGCTCCCGGTCGGAACCGGGAGCCCTTTTCCATGTGCGTGAAGAGCCTTTAGAACGTGCCCAGCTTCACGATCGACAGCAGCGCGATCAGCTGGATCGACGACGCGCCCAGCGCCTTCGGCCACGGCAGGTCGTGGGACTTGGAGACCATCAGGGTCAGCAGTGCCCCCGCCGCCACCCAGGTCGCCCAGCCGAGCCCCTGGACGAAGGTCGCGTCGCCGCCGAAGAACATGGCGAAGATCAGGCGGGGGGCGTCGGTCAGGGACATGATCAGCATGGAGAGGCCGACCGTGGGCTGCCAGGCGCCGTCGCCGCCGAGCTGGCGGGCGAGGGTGTGGGTGACCACGCCGAGGACGAAGGACGACAGGACCATCGCCACTGCCGTCGTCAGGACGATCGGGACCGCGTTCGAGAGGGTCGCGCTGATCGCGTCCTCCCTCGCGCCGTCGAAGCCGAAGACGGCCAGCAGACCGTAGAGGAACGTCACGATCAGGGCCGGGCCCCACATCGTGTAGTCGCGCATCCGGAGGAAGGTCTGGTTGGGGGCGGTGACGATGCCCCTCAGTAGGTCCTTCCAGTGGAGGCGGGGGCCCACCGGGCCCGACGGGGGCGGGGGCTGGGTCGAGCCCGCGCGGTAGGTGCCGCCCTGGTTGTAGGGGTCCTCGCCGACCTGGAACGCCTGGGTGTGGCCCGGGTTGTTCGCCGCGTACGGGTCGTGGCCGTGGCCTTGGCCGCCCTGGCCCTGCTGGTTGTAGGGGTCCTCGCCGAAGTACTCCGGTTCGTCGTAGCCGCCGGCGCGTGGGGCGCCGTACGGCTGCTGTCCCGGGTACGGCTGCTGCGGCGCCGCGGGGTAGCCGCCGTACGACGGTCCCTGCGGGGCCTGCTGCCCGTACGGAGGTTGTTGCGGTCGCGTGTGAGGAGCGCCGTTGTCCCGGCCGCGTCCGATCCTGAATCCAGCCACGTCTTCGAACGTACCTGGTCCCGGAGATCGGCGTGCCGGGCCCGGTGGTTCGAGCCCGGCTTTGCTGCCGAGCTGTGACATCCCTTACGGGGAATCCCTGAAGGTCATGAGGTCATGAGGTCATGAGGCCATGAGGGCATGAGGGCATGAGGTCATGAGGGCATGAGGGCATGAGGTCACGGGGACTTCCCCGGGCACGCGGCTACTGCAGCATTCCGTCGATCAGGCCGTCCGCGGGGTACCCACGTCACGCCCGTCGCGTCGCAGGTGCGAGGTCCCCTGCGGTAGGCGGGGATGGCCGGCGGAGTACCCGTAGTCGTTGGAGGGATCGCCGGGTGTGTCACCCGGCCAGGTCCGAGCCGAACGCACCGCCCTGGGCCGTCGGGCCGAAGCTCTCGGCCGGGCTGTGGTGGTGCGCAGGGGGTGCTTCGCGTTCAGGATTCCTTCGTGGGTGTCAGTCGGCCAGCGCGGCGCCGAACCAGGGGCGGGCCCCCAGGCCCAGGTCGTTCACGGTGAGCGTGGTCGAGCCGGTGGCTGTCGGGCCGGAGGAGGTGCCGGGGAAGAGGTGCAGACGGCCGATCTCCGGTGCGGCGCCGAGGAGTTCGGCGCGGCCGTCGTGGTTGTAGTCGCGCAGGAGGACCGAGGCGCCAAACCAGGAGTCGCTCTCGTCGGTCGGGCGCTGGAGGCCGGCCGCCGTGTAGTCGTACTGGCGTGAGTTGGTGCCGGTGATACCGGACGCGCCGCCGCGCAGCACGGTGATGGCACCGGCCCGCCAGAACTCGTTGCCGAGGGTCTCCGTCGGGGCACCCACCGCGAGGTCCGGGTAGCCGTCGCCGTTGGTGTCGCCGGCCGAGATGTCGTAGCCGAAGTAGTCGACCGACTCGGGCACGCCGGGCACGCCGGCAGTGTCCTGGCTGATCGTCTTGACGGTGCCGGCGAAGCCCGTGGAGGTGCCCTTGCGGATGTGCACCGCGCCGCCCTTGCCGGAGCGGGAGACACCGACGGCCAGGTCGCCGTAGCCGTTCTTGTCGAAGTCGGCGATCGTGGCGCTCGCGCCGGCGAGGTCGGAGGAGGCGGGCAGGCCGTACTTCTTGGGCGGCTTGACCGGGCCGCTCGCGCTGCCGCGGTAGAACCAGACGCGGTGGGTGGCGGTGTCCCCGTCGTAACCGATGACCGCGAAGTCGGCCGTGCCGTCCTTGGTGACCTTGCCGGAGACGACCAGCTCGGGCTTGATGTCCTCGCCGTCCACCGGGTCCAGGTTGGTCGCCTTGCCACGTGAGCCGGACTTGGTGAACGGGCCGCGCAGGTACCAGACGTAGTTGTCGCCCACCGAGACGACGTCCACCTTGCCGTCGGCGTTGAAGTCGCCGACGGCCACGTCCTTGGTGACGCGGTCGTCGCCGGCCGGTGCCGCGTACGAACTGCCGCCGCTGAACCCGGACCTGGCGCCCCACAGGATGGTGAAGGTGCCGCGGCGGGTGCCTGCGTCTTCGCCGGGGGCGGTGGCCACGACGTCCGCGTAACCGTCCTTGTTCACATCGGCCGTGGTGACCTTCGCGCCGAAGAAGTCGCGGGCCTCCGCCGCGCCCTCGACTCCCGGGCTGTTCTGGGTGATCACCGTGCGTTTGGTGAAGTCCAGCCCCTTCGACGTGCCCCACACGACCGCGACCGCGCCCGCCTCCTTCTTCCCGCCGACCGTGGCGGCGCGGTCGCCGAGGACGAGGTCACGGTGGCCGTCGCCGTTGAAGTCGTCCGCGTACTTCGCGGCCGCGGCGGTGGCGGGGGCGGCGAGGGCGAGCGGCGCCAGCCCTGAGGCGAGGAGGGCGGCGGCCAGGAGGGTGGCCCGGGGGCGGGTGGTCAAGAGGTCTCCAAAGGTCGGTGGTGAGCCCGGAAGCGCACGTGTCGCGATGAGGAGACCCTCGGTGAGAGGCGTGGGTTGTACGGGAGTTCGGTGAACTTCTGGGGCTGTTGTGAGGTCAGGTGCCGAGGAACACGGACGTGGAGAAGGTGACGGCCGGATCGGCGCTCACCAGTCCCTTCTTCGTGCCGGGGAAGACGGCGACGGTGTCCTTCGTCTCGCCCCGGTAGGTCCGCAGTGCGATGTCCGCCCGTCCGTCCCCGTCGAAGTCCCCCACGGCCACCACCCGCGTGGTGCCCACGGTGCCCGGCTCGACGGTCACCATGCCCGACGCGGACAGTCCGGCCGTACGGCCTCGGAACACCTTCACCCGCGAGCCGCTGGAGACGAGTTCGCTCAGCCCGTCCCCGTCGAAGTCGCCGGTGTCCAGGACCGAGCCGGGGGAGGCGAGCGTGGCGCGGGTGGGGGCGGGGAGGTCGTAGCGGAGGGCGGTGCCTCCCATAGCACCCACCGCCGCGTCCAGCGCCTTGCCCTCGCCGAAACGGCCGAGGGCGACGTCGATGCCGGCCGGCAGGCGGGTGCCGGTGCGGGTGGGGCCGGTGGGGCCGCCGAGGACGAGGGCGGAGGCGGCGGTGCCTTCCGCGGTACGGACGACCAGGTCGTCGTATCCGTCCAGGTTCACGTCGACGGCGGGGCCCGTGGGGACCTCGCCGGGGGCCGGGATGGGGGCCGTGGCGGTGCCGGGGGCGCCCTTGCGGGTGAACGGGCCGCGCAGATAGGTGAGTTGGGAGCCCGAGGCGTGCAGGACGAGGTCCTGTTCCTCGTCCCCGTCGAAGTCCCCGCACACCGGCTGGTCCGCCCAGTCGTTGCCGGCCCGGGCGCGTGCCGGGACGGCGAGCTTGACCGCCTTGCCGGTGAGGCCGGAAGGCGAGCCGAACAGTATCTGCAACGGCACGGGCGGCTGCCCCTGCCCGTCGAAGGGCGGGTCCGTGGACACGACGAGGTCCGTGAAGCCGTCGCCGTCGAGATCGCAGGCGGCCTCGGCCTCGAAAACGGCGGGCAGTTGGCCCTTGGTCTCGGCGGCCTGCTTCGCGGGGCTGAGCAACTGCCGGGTGCCGGGCGTGAGTCCACGGGAGCTTCCGTAGACGATCCCGATGCCCGGGTCGTCCGCGTGCGCCTGCGACTTGACCAGGTCGTCGAGTACGAGGTCCCGGTGGCCGTCGCCGTTGAAGTCGGCCTCGGTCCTGCTGCCCTTGCCGCGCGGGACCGGGAGCCCGGCGGGGGCCTGGGCCGCGTGTACGGACGGGGAGCTGTCGGCGCTCCGGGCGTGATGGGTGGGACCGCAGGAGACGAGGAGCAGGGCGCCACAGAGGATCGCCGCACCCGGTCCGGCCGTCCCGGCTCTTCGCACGCGCACCGCACACCTCGTCAGCATCATCGACAACGAATCCCGGTAATGATGCACGCGTTCGACCGCGGGGTTAAGGGGGAGGGCGCCGTGACGACGGCCCCTTGCGCGACGGCACGTCGAGTCGTGCCGAAATGCGGTGGAGTGCGGGGCGGGCTGATGTTGGGATGGCGCGATGCGGCACGAGACGGCGACGGTGGTGGACCGGGGGCAGTACGCGGATGCGGTGACCCCCTGGGAGGACGAGACGTGGCGGACGGCCGCCCTGGGGTGGGTGGAGCGGGAGCTCGATGCCCTGGGGGTACGGGCGCATGGGCCGTGGAGGGTGCGGGTGCGGCCCTGGTCCGTGTTGGCGCGGGTGGGGGTCGAAGGGCTGACCCACGTCGACGGGTCCGGTAGGGGTGACCGGCCGCGGGGCCGCGGTCGTGCGGGGCGGGACGTCGTCTGGTTCAAGGCCAATCCGCCCGGCAGCGCCTTCGAGGCGGGGCTCGGGGCGGCGTTGGCGCGGTGGGTGCCGGGGCGGGTGGTGGAGCCGTTGGCCGTCGACGCGGGGCGGGGGTGGGCGCTGCTGCCGGACGGGGGTGAGCTGTTCCGGGAGGCGATCGGGCGCGGTGCCGACGGGCCGGGGGGCTGGGAGGCGGCGCTCGGGCAGTACGCGAGCATGCAGCGGGCGCTCCTGCCGTACACCGGGGAGATCGAGCGGCTCGGGGTGCCCGGTGCCCGTACCGCCGAGCTCCCGGGGATCTTCGACGAGGCCGTCGCCGCGAACACCGCGCTCCGCGAGGACGAGCGGGCCCGGCTGGTCGCGCTGCGGCCGAGGCTCGACGAGTGGTGCGAGGAGCTCGCCGCGTTCGGTGTCCCCGATGCCCTGGACCACGCCGACCTGCACGACGGCCAGCTCTTCCACCCCGCGCCGGGCCGCTTCACCTTCTTCGACTGGGGGGACGCAGCGATCTCCCACCCCTTCTGCAGCTTCACCGTCCCGGCCCGCAGGGTCCGCGAGCAGTACGGCCCCGATGCGCTGCCCCGGCTCCGGGACGCCTACCTGGAACCCTGGACGGACACCGGACTCACCCCCGCGGAACTGCACCGCGCCCTCACCCTCGCGACCCGCCTCGGCGCGCTGAACCCGGTCCGGGCGTGGGGCAGGCTGTTTCCCGGGACTACGGTCGCGGCGGGGCCGGGCGCTGTCGCGGAGTGGCTGCTGGGGATGGGCGCGGAACCCCCGCTCTGACACCGGGAGATGATCGGCTCATGACCGAGATCGTGCTGATGTCAGACCCCCGGGTCGCCGCGTTTCCCGTAGCCGATCGCGGCGAACCCTTCGCCGATGTGCGGGAGTTCCTCTCCGTCGCCTCGCTCCGGGAGGACGTGTACGGCTCCTTCGCGTGTCTGCGTGAGGGCGTGCTGGCCCGTCTGCTGAAGGCTCAGGAACTACTCCCGGACGGCCTCCGGCTGCTGTTCGTCGAGGGGTACCGGCCGCCCGCCCTCCAGCGCGCCTACTTCGAGGAGTACGCCGCCGGCCTCCGCGCCGCCAACCCGGGCTGGACGGAGGGGCGGTTGCGGGACGCCGCCAGCCGTTACGTCTCCCCGCCGGAGATCGCCCCGCACAGCGCCGGCGCGGCGGTCGACCTCACGCTCGTGGACATGGACGGGCGCGAACTCGACATGGGGACAAGGGTCAACGCCTCCCCGGAGGAGAGCGCGGGCGCTTGCTTCACGGACGCGCCCGGCATCGCCCCCGAGGCGCGGGCGAACCGGCGGCTGCTCGCCGCGGCCCTGACCGCGGTGGGCCTGGTCAACTACCCGACCGAGTGGTGGCATTGGTCGTACGGCGACCGCTACTGGGCCCTCGCCACCGGTGCCGGACAGGCGCTGTACGGGCCTCAGGAACTCCCCGTCGTACGGCTCGCGCAGTACACGAAGGCCGATCTCGACGAGATCTCCGGCGGGGATCAAGACCCCTTCGAGGTCGCCGTGTTCGGGGTGCGGTCGCGGGACAAGGACGTGCACTTCGGGGTCCGTGAGCGGGGGCGGCTGGTGGCGCATGCCGGGCTGGTGGAGGCGCCGGTCGAGGTGGGGGAGCGGCGGCTGCGGGTGGCGGGGCTCGGCGGGGTGATCGTGGCGCCGGGCATGCGGGGGCGCGGGCTGGCGCGGGCGGTCGTGAACGCGGCGGTCGAGCATGCCCGGGGCACGGGCGCGGAGTTCGGGCTGCTGTTCTGCCTGCCGGACCGGGTGCCGTTGTATCGGCGGCTGGGGTGGCGGGAGTTGGAGGGCGGCATGCGGGTGGAGCAGCCCGGCGGGGTGATCGCGCATCCGCTCCACACCATGTGGACACCGCTGGCCGAAGACGCCGTATGGCCGGACGGGCCCGCGCGGCTGCGTTCGCTTCCCATGTGACGCGGCTGCGTTCGCTTCCCATGTGACGCGGCCGCGTTCGCTTCCCATGGGAGGGGTACGCCGGTCAGGGCCCCGCCGTATCGTCGGGGCCGCGCGGCTCACGGCGTGTGGCGGTCGGGCCCGGTGCCTCGTACCTCCCGGTCGACCGCCCACGCGTCCGCCACCGGACCCAGGTGGCCGAGCTTGTCGGGGTTGATGATGTTGCGGATCGTGTGGATCCGGCCGTCCGTGATGTCGAGGACCATGGTGTGGAGGACGTTGCCGTCGCGGTCGTGGAAGATCGCGCCGGGCTCGCCGTTGATCAGGTGCGGTGCGAAGGTGACGTCGGCCCGGGCCATGTGGGGGAAGACGCCGGCCAGCAGCCGGGCCACGTTCTGTGCGCCGACGACCGCCCTGGCCAGCTGGGGGGCCTTGCCGCCGCCGTCGCCGACCAGCGACGCCTCGGCGGCGAGCAGGTCCTGGAGGCCGAGGACGTCGCCCTCGCGGAGCGCGTCGAAGAACCGGGTCGCCAGTTCCTCGCGCTCCTTGCGGTCGGCCTCGAAGCGGGGGCGCCCCTCGGCCATGTGCCGCCGGGCGCGTACCGCGAGTTGACGGCAGGCCGACTCCGAGCGGCCCACGGCCTCGGCGACCTCGGGGAAGCCGAAGTCGAACACCTCCCGCAGCACGAACACCGCCCGCTCCAGCGGGCTGAGCCGCTCCAGGAGCAGCAGGGCCGCCATCGACACCGAGTCCGCCAGTTCCGCCGAGCGCTCCGGGTCCTCGTAGGGGTCGGCGAGCAGGGGCTCGGGGAACCAGGGACCGACGTACGCCTCGCGCCGGACGCGGGCCGAGCGCAGGACGTTGAGGGAGATCCGGGTGACCGCGGTCGACAGATAGGCCTTGACCGACCTCGGCTCGGTGTCCGCGGCCTCGAAACGCAGCCAGGTCTCCTGGACCGCGTCCTCGGCCTCGCTCACACTGCCCAGGATCCGGTAGGCGATCGAGAACAGGAGAGGTCGCAGCTCCTGGAAATCCTCGGTCCTGGTCACGCCGGCTTCCCCCTCGACTGACGGTGTGTGCCCCCGGTCAGCCGGTGAAGGTCTCGGGGCCGAACCGTCCCCACGCGATGAACACCGCGAGTACGAGATAGACCACGTTCAGCACCACGAACCTCGCCTCGCCGAGCCGACCGTGAGTGATCATCGCACCGATCATCAGCAGGATCCAGCAGACTGCGGTCACCGGTACCAGCGCCGGTGCGATGTCGAGCACGGCGGGCAGGATCAGGCCCGCCGCGGCGAGGAGCTCGAGGACTCCGAGGGTCCGGAGGAAGACGGGGCTCACATGGGCCGTCCAGCCTCCGCCCGGCGCCGCGGCCAGCTTCTCCTGGGGCATGAACGTCTTGGTGGTGCCGCCGGCCAGGGCCACCGCGGCGAGCAGCGCGGCACCGATCCACAGGGCGAGGTTCATCGTCAACTCCTTGTCCGGGTTCACCTTCGCCCTCTACGACACGATGGCGACCGCGCCTGTGACATGCCGACGCCCCCCGCCGAAGAACCGGACAGGGGGCGTCGGGAGCACCGTGGGAACTACTTCACCGGCTCGGGCTCCGGCTCGGACTCCGTCGCCGCCGCGTCCTCCGGGTCCACCGGCGTCTTGACCGACTCCAGCAGGAGCTGGGCGACGTCGACGACCGTGATGGACTCCTTGGCCTTGCCCTCGTTCTTCTTGCCGTTCACGGAGTCCGTGAGCATGACGAGGCAGAACGGGCAGGCGGTCGAGACGATGTCGGGGTTGAGGGAGAGGGCCTCGTCGACGCGCTCGTTGTTGATGCGCTTGCCGATGCGCTCCTCCATCCACATCCGCGCGCCGCCGGCGCCGCAGCAGAAGCCGCGCTCCTTGTGGCGGTGCATCTCCTGCTGGCGCAGGCCCGGAACGGCCGTCATGATCTCGCGCGGGGGCGTGTAGATCTTGTTGTGGCGGCCCAGGTAGCAGGGGTCGTGGTAGGTGATCAGGCCGTCGACCGGGGTCACCGGGAGCAGCTTGCCCTCGTCGATGAGGTGCTGGAGCAGCTGGGTGTGGTGGATGACCTCGTAGTCGCCGCCGAGCTGCGGGTACTCGTTGCCGATGGTGTTGAGGCAGTGCGGGCAGGTGGCGACGATCTTCTTCGCCGACTTCGGCTTGGCGGACTCCGGGACCACCTTGCCGTCCTCGTCCATCTCCTCGCCGAACGCCATGTTCAGCGCCATGACGTTCTCCATGCCGAGCTCCTGGAAGAGCGGCTCGTTGCCGAGGCGGCGGGCGGAGTCGCCGGTGCACTTCTCGTCGCCGCCCATGATGGCGAACTTGACGCCCGCCATGTGGAGGAGCTCGGCGAAGGCCTTCGTGGTCTTCTTGGCGCGGTCCTCGAGGGCGCCGGCGCAGCCGACCCAGTACAGGTACTCGACCTCGGAGAGGTCCTCGATGTCCTTGCCGACAACCGGCACCTCGAAGTCGACTTCCTTCAGCCACTCCAGGCGCTGCTTCTTGGCCAGGCCCCAGGGGTTGCCCTTCTTCTCCAGGTTCTTGAGCATCGTGCCCGCCTCGGACGGGAACGCGCTCTCGATCATCACCTGGTAGCGGCGCATGTCGACGATGTGGTCGACGTGCTCGATGTCGACGGGGCATTGCTCGACACAGGCGCCGCAGGTGGTGCAGGACCACAGGACGTCCGGGTCGATGACGCCGTTCTCCTCGACGGTGCCGATGAGGGGGCGCTCGGCCTCGGCGAGGGCGGCGGCGGGGACGCCCGCCAGCTGCTCCTCGGACGCCTTCTCCTCGCCCTCCATGGTCTTGCCGCCACCCGCGAGCAGGTAGGGCGCCTTGGCGTGGGCGTGGTCCCGCAGCGACATGATCAGCAGCTTGGGGGAGAGCGGCTTGCCGGTGTTCCAGGCCGGGCACTGCGACTGGCAGCGGCCGCACTCGGTGCAGGTCGAGAAGTCGAGCAGGCCCTTCCAGGAGAACTGCTCCACCTGGGAGACACCGAAGACGTCGTCCTCGCCGGGGTCGGTGAAGTCGATCGGCTTGCCGCCGGAGGTCATCGGCAGCAGGGCGCCGAGCGAGGTGGCGCCGTCGGCGTTGCGCTTGAACCAGATGTTCGGGAAGCCCAGGAAGCGGTGCCAGGCCACACCCATGTCGGTCTTCAGGGCGACCGTGATCATCCAGATGAAGGAGGCCGCGATCTTCAGGCCGGCGAAGAAGTAGGTGAGGTTCTGGAGGGTGGTCAGGTCCAGGCCCTCCAGGGCCGAGACGACCGGGTACGAGATGAAGAACGAGGCCTCGTAGCCGTCCACGTGGTGCTGGGCGCCCTCGAGCGCGTGCAGCATGAAGATGCAGACGCCGACGATGAGGATGATCGTCTCGACGAAGTACGCCTGGCCGGTGTTGGAGCCCGCGAACCGGGACTTGCGCCCCGCGCCGCCCGGCCGGTTCAGCTGCCGGATGACGATCAGGGTCACGATGCCGACGATCGTCAGCGTGCCGATGAGCTCGATGAAGAGGTTGTACGGCGCCCAGTCACCGATGACCGGCAGCAGCCAGTCGGCCTTGAACAGCTGGCCGACGGCGTTCACGATCGTCAGGAGCAGTGTGTAGAAGCCGATCGCCACGAACCAGTGCGCGATGCCGACGATGCCCCAGCGGTTCATCCTCGTGTGGCCGAGGAACTCCTTGACCACGGTGATGGTGCGCACGACGGGGTCGTTGGTCCGGGAACCGGCCGGGAGCGGCTGGCCGAGCATCATGAAGCGGACGATCTGCACGATGGCACGGCCGAACAGGGCGACGCCGACCGTCATGGTGACCATCGACACGATGATCGCGGCGAGTTGCATTTGGGGGCTCCTCGGGCCTGCGAGGGGGTTCTTCGAGATTACTAAGCGGTAACTTATGCAGTCCGACTGAGACTACCCGTATCTTCCATCGCACTGTAGCCAGGGGCGGGGTGATCTGGATCGCTGAGGGTCGCCTGAGTCGCCAGTCGATCCGATAGTCAATCCGATCGTGTTATTCATACCGAATTGCGACATTCGGCCCTATTTTGGATCCGTGCTCTACGGAATCGCCGCCGCCACCTCCGCCCTTCTCCTCTCCGCCGTCCTCGCCGCCCTCCTCCGCGCCCCCGCGCTCAGGCTCGGTCTCACCGACCGGCGTCGGCAGCGGAAGGTGCCGCTCGCCGGGGGAGTGGCCGTGGTCGGTGTCACCGTCCTTGTCGTGGTGGTCGGCGACCGGTCCGGGGTCGCGCCCCTGGGGGACGGGATCGGCAGGCTGGTCGGGGCCGCCGCCGGTGTCGCCGTGCTGGGGCTCCTCGCCGACGTATGGCGCGTCAAGCCCAGGGTTCTCGTCGTCGGTACCGCCGTCGCCGCCGCGTTCGTCGTGCCGTACGAGGAGACCGGCCTGGCCGGAGGGGTGCTAGCCGTCGGGTGGATCGTCTTCGTCGCCCTCGGGTTCCGTGCGCTCGATCATGCCGACGGGCTCGCGGGGGGCGTGGGGATCGTCACCGCCTTCGGGGGCGGGCTCTGTGCCGCGGCCGAGGTCATGGACGGTCCGGCCGTGGTGCTCAGCGTGCTCGCCGCCTCGCTCGCCGGGTTCCTCATGCACAACTGGCCCCCCGCGCGCGTGGGGCTCGGTTCGTGCGGGTCGTTGTTCGCCGGGTTCCTGCCGGCCGCGGTGGTCGTCACCGCCCGCGCCGGGTACGGGCTCGCCGACAGTGCCGCCGTCCTCGTGTCGCTCACGCTCCTCGTCGGAGCCGATGTGCTCCTTGTGCTGCTGTCGCGGCGGTTCGTGCGCGGTGTGCGGCGCAGGGGCGGGCCCGATCATCTCGGACACCGGCTGCGCCAGGTCGGGGTCACTCCGCAGGGGATCGTGGTCGTGCTCGGGGCGGGGGCCTTCTCCGGGGTACTCGTCGCCGTCCTCGTGCACCTCGGGACGATCGCCGCGTCCGGGGCGCTCTGGGGGGTCGGCGGGGTCCTCGTCGCCGTGTTCGCGCTGCTTCGCATCAAGCCCGGTATCAAGCCCTCCAGCACTCCTCGACCGACATCACCGCAGGTCGGGGCCCAGTTGCGTGTAAGGAACGGATAAGAGTTGAGTGGCCTCGACTCAGGTCTGTTGACCCAGCGCCGGGCGTCATGCACACTTGAGTCCGTTCCACTCAAGTCAGCTGGAGGAATTCACCATGGCACGTGCGGTCGGCATCGACCTGGGCACGACTAACTCCGTCGTCAGCGTTCTGGAGGGCGGCGAGCCCACCGTCATCACCAACGCCGAGGGTGCCAGGACCACGCCGTCCGTCGTCGCCTTCGCGAAGAACGGTGAGGTGCTGGTCGGCGAGGTCGCCAAGCGCCAGGCGGTCACGAACGTGGACCGGACCATCCGCTCCGTGAAGCGCCACATGGGCACGGACTGGAAGATCGAGCTCGACGGGAAGCCCTTCAACCCGCAGCAGATCTCCGCGTTCATCCTGCAGAAGCTGAAGCGGGACGCCGAGGCCTACCTGGGCGAGAAGGTGACCGACGCGGTCATCACCGTCCCCGCCTACTTCAACGACTCCGAGCGCCAGGCGACGAAGGAAGCCGGTGAGATCGCCGGTCTCAACGTCCTTCGTATCGTCAACGAGCCCACCGCGGCCGCGCTCGCCTACGGCCTCGACAAGGACGACCAGACGATCCTCGTCTTCGACCTCGGTGGCGGCACCTTCGACGTGTCCCTGCTGGAGATCGGCGACGGCGTCGTCGAGGTGAAGGCCACCAACGGTGACAACCACCTCGGTGGTGACGACTGGGACCAGCGCGTCGTCGACTACCTGGTCAAGCAGTTCCAGTCCGGTCACGGCGTGGACCTGTCCAAGGACAAGATGGCCCTGCAGCGTCTGCGTGAGGCTGCCGAGAAGGCCAAGATCGAGCTGTCCTCGTCCACCGAGACCTCGATCAACCTGCCCTACATCACCGCCTCCGCCGAGGGCCCGCTGCACCTGGACGAGAAGCTCACCCGGGCTCAGTTCCAGCAGCTGACCGCGGACCTCCTGGAGCGCTGCAAGACCCCGTTCTTCAACGTCATGAAGGACGCCGGCGTCTCCATCAACGAGATCGACCACGTCGTCCTCGTCGGTGGCTCCACCCGTATGCCCGCCGTCGCCGAGCTCGTCAAGGAGCTGACCGGTGGCAACGAGGCCAACAAGGGCGTCAACCCGGACGAGGTCGTCGCCATCGGCGCCGCCCTCCAGGCCGGTGTCCTCAAGGGTGAGGTCAAGGACGTCCTGCTCCTCGACGTGACCCCGCTGTCCCTCGGTATCGAGACCAAGGGCGGCATCATGACCAAGCTCATCGAGCGCAACACCACGATCCCGACCAAGCGGTCCGAGATCTTCACGACGGCCGAGGACAACCAGCCGTCCGTGCAGATCCAGGTCTACCAGGGCGAGCGCGAGATCGCGGCGTACAACAAGAAGCTCGGGATGTTCGAGCTGACCGGTCTGCCGCCGGCCCCGCGCGGTGTCCCGCAGATCGAGGTCGCCTTCGACATCGACGCCAACGGCATCATGCACGTGACCGCGAAGGACCTGGGCACGGGCAAGGAGCAGAAGATGACCGTCACCGGCGGCTCCTCGCTGCCGAAGGACGAGGTCGACCGGATGCGCCAGGAGGCCGAGAAGTACGCGGAGGAGGACCACGCCCGCCGCGAGGCCGCCGAGACCCGCAACCAGGGCGAGCAGCTCGTCTACCAGACGGAGAAGTTCCTCAAGGACAACGAGGACAAGGTCCCCGGCGAGGTCAAGACCGAGGTCGAGGCCGCCGTCGAGGAGCTGAAGACCGCGCTCAAGGGCGAGGACACCGCCGAGATCCGCACCGCCACCGAGAAGGTCGCCGCCGTCTCGCAGAAGGTCGGCCAGGCCATGTACGCCGACGCCCAGGCCGCGCAGGCCGCCGGTGGCGCCGACGCCGGTGCCCCGCAGGACAAGGCCGACGACGACGTCGTCGACGCCGAGATCGTCGACGACGAGCGCAAGGACGGTGCCGCGTGACCGAGGAGACCCCGGGCTTCGAGGAGAAGCCCGACGTCCCCTCCGGCGCGACCCCCGACGACGCCGAGCCGAAGGCCGCCACCTCGCCGAACAGCGAGGGGGCGGCCCCGGCCGGGGACGCAACAGCACAGATCGCCGGTCTGACGGCCCAGCTGGACCAGTCCCGCAAGGCGCTCGAAGAGCGCACCGCGGACCTCCAGCGGCTCCAGGCCGAGTTCCAGAACTACCGCCGCCGCGTGGAGCGGGACCGGATCACGGTCAAGGAGATCGCCGTCGCGAACCTCCTGACCGAGCTCCTGCCCGTGCTCGACGACATCGGCCGCGCGCGTGAACACGGCGAGTTCGTCGGCGGATTCAAGTCCGTCGGCGAGTCCCTCGAGACCGTCGCGGCGAAGATGGGTCTGCAGCAGTTCGGCAAGGAGGGCGAGCCCTTCGACCCGACGATCCACGAGGCCCTGATGCACAGCTACGCGCCCGACGTCACCGAGACGACGTGCGTGGCGATCCTGCAGCCCGGGTATCGCATCGGCGAGCGCACCATCCGCCCCGCGCGGGTGGCCGTCGCCGAGCCGCAGCCCGGCGCGCAGACGGTCAAGGCCGAGGAGGAGTCCAAGGCCGACGACGACAAGGACAACGGCCCTGAGGAGGGCTGACGTCGTAGAAAGCACACGGGAGGAGGGGCGTCGAGGATGAGCACCAAGGACTTCATCGAGAAGGACTTCTACAAGGTCCTCGGCGTCCCCAAGGACGCCACCGAGGCCGAGATCAAGAAGGCGTACCGGAAACTCGCCCGCGAGTTCCACCCGGACGCCAACAAGGGCAACGCCAAGGCGGAGGAGCGCTTCAAGGAGATCTCCGAGGCGAACGACGTCCTCGGCGACCCCAAGAAGCGCAAGGAGTACGACGAGGCCCGCGCGCTCTTCGGCAACGGCGGCTTCCGCCCGGGGCCGGGCGCGGGCGGCGGCTCCTTCAACTTCGACCTGGGCGACCTCTTCGGAGGCGGCGCCCAGGGCGGTCAGGGTTCCGGCGGCTTCGGCGGCGGGATCGGCGACGTGTTCGGCGGCCTGTTCAACCGCGGCGGTGCGGGCACCACCCGTACCCAGCCCCGGCGCGGCCAGGACATCGACACCGAGGTCACACTCAGCTTCACGGAGGCCATCGAGGGCGCCACGGTCCCGCTGCGGATGTCCTCGCAGTCCCCGTGCAAGGCCTGCTCCGGCACCGGCGACAAGAACGGCACACCGCGCGTGTGCCCGACCTGCGTCGGCACGGGTCAGGTGGCGCGGGGCTCGGGCGGCGGCTTCTCGCTGACCGACCCCTGCCCGGACTGCAAGGGCCGCGGGCTGATGGCCGAGCACCCCTGCATGGAGTGCAAGGGCAGCGGCCGCGCCAAGTCCTCCCGGACCATGCAGGTCCGCATCCCCGCCGGGGTGACGGACAACCAGCGCATCCGCCTCCGCGGCAAGGGCGCCCCGGGCGAGCGCGGCGGACCGGCCGGCGATCTGTACGTCACCGTGCATGTCGACGCCCACCCGGTCTTCGGCCGCAGGGACGACAACCTCACCGTCACCGTCCCCGTGACCTTTGCGGAGGCGGCCCTCGGCGGCGAGGTGCGTGTCCCCACCCTCGGCGGCCCGCCGGTGACGCTCAAGCTGCCGCCGGGCACGCCCAACGGCCGCACCATGCGCGCCCGTGGCAAGGGCGCGGTCCGCAAGGACGGCACCCGCGGCGACCTGCTGGTCACCGTCGAGGTGAGTGTCCCGAAGGACCTGACGGGGAAGGCTCGTGACGCGCTTGAGGCGTATCGCGAGGCGACCGCGGGTGAGGACCCGCGGGCGGAGCTGTTCCAGGCCGCGAAGGGAGCTTGATCGAGATGGACGGCCGTCGACGCAACCCGTATGAACTGACCGAGGAGACCCCGGTCTACGTCATCTCGGTGGCGGCCCAGCTGTCCGGCCTGCACCCGCAGACCCTCCGTCAGTACGACCGCCTCGGCCTGGTCTCCCCCGACCGCACCGCCGGGCGGGGCCGCCGCTACTCGGCCCGCGACATCGAACTGCTGCGCACCGTCCAGCAGTTGTCGCAGGACGAGGGCATCAACCTGGCCGGCATCAAGCGGATCATCGAGCTGGAGAACCAGGTCGCCGCGCTCCAGTCCCGCGTCGCCGAGATGGAGGCCGCCCTGGAGGGCGCCGCCGCGGCGATGCAGCAGCGGGAAGCGGCGGTGCACGCCTCGTACCGCCGGGATCTGGTGCCGTACCAGGAGGTGCAGCAGACCAGCGCGTTGGTGGTGTGGCGGCCGAAGGGGCGCCAGGACTGACGCGCGGGCAGGCATGTGAAAGGGGCCCGGAGGGAGAACCTCCGGGCCCCTTTCATGCGCTCGCGCGGGCCGGCTCAGATCCAGTCGTCCCAGATGCCGTACGCGATCAGCCTGGTCGCGGCCTCCGCGCCGGCGGCGTCCAGGCGGACGACGCGGTAGTAGTAGAGGCCCAGCGTGTCCTCGTGGACGGTCTGGTCCATGTAGAACACGGTGTCCTCGTCCGTCGGGCCCTCGCTCAGGGTCACATAGGCGGACGTGGCCGGGTCCCAGCGCTCCACGCGGTAGCTCGCGAACCGGGAGCAGTCACCGAGGCCGGAGCTCTCGGAGCAGCCGATGTACAGCTCCGGGTACTGGTCCTCGGCGATCCCGGTGCCCGTCCAGCCCGGCGGCCGGGTGTCGGGCAGGGTGACGGTGAGCTCGGCGGGGTGGAAGGCCTCGGGGCCGGCCCACCAGTCGACCAGCGGGGAACCGTCCGTCGCGGCCACCTTGTAGGTGTGCGCGGCACCGTCGGGGACCGTCGGGCACAGGATCTCGGTGTCGGCCAGGGAACTGCCCGTCCAGCAGTTCTCCTTCCACTCCGTCTCACCGGTCTCCGGGTTGGTGACGCCCTGCCACACCCGGTACCCCTGGACGTCGTCGTCGGCCGGCGGGGTCCAGGTCAGGCGCACACCGAGCGGGATCTGCTCGGCGGCCAGGTTCTGCACCGGGGCCGGACGCTCGGTGTCCGGCGTGGTCGCGGTGCCGGCGGGCCCGGGCTGCGACTCATGGCCGTACGGGTCGATCGTCACGACCGTGTAGTCGTACGTCGTCTCGGAGGCGCCGGAGACGTCCCAGCACACGCCGTTGATCTGCCGCGGACCGGCGTAGTCGGGGGCGTCGCCGGTGTTCCAGGTCCAGTACGTCTCGGGGTCGGTCAGCGGAAGGTCCTGCGCGTTGTTCGGCTTGCAGGCGCCCACCACGCTGCTCTCGCCGGTCGCCTTGTCGGTGCGGGTGATCCGGTAGGTGAGTAGCGGCTTGTCCTCGCCGAAGGTCCACGGATCGGCGCTGCTCCACTCGATCATCACCCCCTCGCCGAACCGGTGCGCGGTGGTGCGGAACGGCGCGATCGCCTCCGCCCGGTCCGCCATCGTCAGCGTGACCTCCACGGGCGCCGCGGCATTGCCCTTCGCGTCCACCGAGCGCACCGCGTACCGGTAGCCGTCGGCGACCGCGACCAGCTGGCGCGGCACGACGTCGGTGCCCGTGGTGGTGGTCGGGGTGGTGGTGTCGTCCGTGGCGCCGGGCAGCGCGTCGCGCCAGCCGCCGGTCGCCGGGTCGTACTGCAGGACCTGGTACGAGGCGGCCCCGTCGACCGCCGACCACGCCACGTGCGGAATGCCGGACCGGTACTCGACGCGCGCGTCGGCCGCGGTCGCCGGCGGGGTCCGGTCCGAGGTGGTGAAGGTGGCGGCGGGCGAGTACGCGGACCAGTTGCCCACGGCGTCCCGGGCCCGGCCCCGGTAGGTGACCTTGCTGCCGTCGGCGGCGTAACCGGTGTCGCAGATCGCGCCCTTGGTGCCGGTGTAGACGGTGGTCCAGGTGTTGGTGGCGGAGTCGAGCCGCTGCATCTCGTAGAGCGCGATGTCGGCCGCGTTCTCCGCGGTCGTGACGAGCTCCGGGGCCGCGTAGGGCTGGTCCACCGGGCACGCGTCCATCTCGACGAACGGCGCGGCGGGCGGGGTGGTGTCCACGCTCGTCACCGCCTGGTCGGCGGTGCCGGTCGAGACGTTGCCCGCCTTGTCGTACGCGCGGACCTCGTAGTAGTACGTCGCACCGGTGGGCGGCGGGGTGTCCGTGTACGAGGTGGAGGTGGTCGTCGCGAGCGGCGCGCTGCCGAAGGAGGCACCCTTGAGCCGCCGGAAGACCCGATACCCGGCGAGGTCCATCTCCTGGTTCTTCGCCCAGCTGACCTTGGCCTTGTTGCCGCTCTTGTCGTACGAGACGGACACGCCGGCCGGGGTGAGGGGTTTGACCTTGTCGACGGTGGCGGAGGTGCGGGGTGTGTACGTGAACTTGACCTTGGCGGAGCCGGTCCAGTTGACGTAGTC
>NZ_JAQMWP010000059.1 GCF_030403745.1 Streptomyces sp. S.PB5 | reverse complement strand
GGTCACGTCCGCCGAAGTGGTGTATTGACGGCCACTCGGTGATCTCGGTTTTGAGGCTATGCGGTGAGTTCGGTGGGCAGGGCGGGTTCGTCGGTTTCTGACTCGATCGGGTGGAGGCGGGCTTTGGCGAGCAGGTCGAGTCCCATGTAGCGGCGGGCCTCGGTCCATTCGTCGTTCTGTTCGGCCAGCACGGCGCCGACCAGGCGGATCACAGCGGTGCGGTCGGGGAAGATGCCGACCACGTCGGTGCGGCGGCGGATCTCCTTGTTCAGCCGTTCCTGCGGGTTGTTGGACCAGATCTGCCGCCAGATCTCGCGGGGAAAGGCGGTGAAGGCCAGCAGGTCGTGCTGGGCGGTGTCCAGGTGGGCTGCGGCCTTGGGGAACTTGGCCTCCAACGCATCCAGAACGTGCCGCAGCTGGGCCTTCACGGCGTCGGTGTCGGGTTGTTCGAAGACGGTCCGCAGCAGCGTGGCCACCCACGGCTGGGCTGTTTTCGGAACCTGGGTCAGCAACGCGCGGGCGTAGTGGGTTCGACAGCGCTGCCACGAAGCGCCGGGCAGGGTGGCACCGATGGCGTTGACCAGGCCGGCGTGGGCGTCGGAGACGACCAGCTGGACGCCGGACAGGCCGCGGGCGGTCAGGGAGCGCAGGAAGGCGAGCCAGCCGGCGCCGTCCTCGGCGGTGGCGACGTCGACGCCGAGGATCTCGCGGTGGCCGTCGGCGTTGACGCCGACCGCGATCAGCGCGTGGACGTTGATGATGCGGCCGCCCTCGCGGACCTTCTGGGTCAGCGCGTCGACCCAGACGAACGCGTAAGGCCCGTGGTCCAGGGGGCGGTTGCGAAAGGCGGCGACTTGTTCGTCCAGGTGCTTGGCCATCGCGCTGACCTGGGACTTCGACAGCTGGGTGACGCCGAGGGACTCGGCGAGCTTCTCGACCCGGCGGGTGGAGACGCCGAGCAGGTAGGCGGTGGCGACCACCGAGATGAGGGCCTGTTCGGCCCGGCGGCGGCGTTCGAGGAGCCAGTGCGGGAAGTAACTGCCCTGACGCAGCTTGGGGATGGCGAGTTCGACGGTGCCGGCCCGGGTGTCCCACTCGCGCGGGCGATAGCCGTTGCGGTGGTTGACGCGTTCGTCGCTGACCTGCCCGTATTCGGCGTTGCAGAGGGCGTCGGCCTCGGCGGACATGAGCGCGTCGGCAAACGTTTTGACCATCGCGCGCAGCAGATCGGGACTCGCCGCGGCGAGGTTGTCTTCGGTGAGGGCGTGCAGGGGCACACTGTCGGGTGCGGTCATCGTGCTGATCTCCTTCGAGGCTTCGACACTTCGAAGATCAGCCGGTGGCCGTTCAACTATGCGGGCACCATCCCGATGCCGGAGCAAACCCCCGGATCAGGTCGAACCCGTACACCACTTCCCTGGACGCAACC
>NZ_JAQMWP010000058.1 GCF_030403745.1 Streptomyces sp. S.PB5 | reverse complement strand
GTTCGTGGTTTCAGAACCAACACAGTGGACGCGAGCAACTGAGGACAAGCCCTCGGCCTATTAGTACCGGTCACCTCCACCCATTACTGGGCTTCCAGATCCGGCCTATCAACCCAGTCGTCTACTGGGAGCCTTACCCCATCAAGTGGGTGGGAATACTCATCTCGAAGCAGGCTTCCCGCTTAGATGCTTTCAGCGGTTATCCCTCCCGAACGTAGCCAACCAGCCATGCCCTTGGCAGAACAACTGGCACACCAGAGGTTCGTCCGTCCCGGTCCTCTCGTACTAGGGACAGCCCTTCTCAATATTCCTACGCGCGCAGCGGATAGGGACCGAACTGTCTCACGACGTTCTAAACCCAGCTCGCGTACCGCTTTAATGGGCGAACAGCCCAACCCTTGGGACCGACTCCAGCCCCAGGATGCGACGAGCCGACATCGAGGTGCCAAACCATCCCGTCGATATGGACTCTTGGGGAAGATCAGCCTGTTATCCCCGGGGTACCTTTTATCCGTTGAGCGACGGCGCTTCCACAAGCCACCGCCGGATCACTAGTCCCGACTTTCGTCCCTGCTCGACCCGTCGGTCTCACAGTCAAGCTCCCTTGTGCACTTACACTCAACACCTGATTGCCAACCAGGCTGAGGGAACCTTTGGGCGCCTCCGTTACTCTTTAGGAGGCAACCGCCCCAGTTAAACTACCCATCAGACACTGTCCCTGATCCGGATCACGGACCCAGGTTAGACATCCAGCACGACCAGACTGGTATTTCAACGACGACTCCACAACCACTGGCGTGGCCGCTTCAAAGTCTCCCAGCTATCCTACACAAGCCGAACCGAACACCAATATCAAACTGTAGTAAAGGTCCCGGGGTCTTTCCGTCCTGCTGCGCGAAACGAGCATCTTTACTCGTAGTGCAATTTCACCGGGCCTATGGTTGAGACAGTCGAGAAGTCGTTACGCCATTCGTGCAGGTCGGAACTTACCCGACAAGGAATTTCGCTACCTTAGGATGGTTATAGTTACCACCGCCGTTTACTGGCGCTTAAGTTCTCAGCTTCGCCAAGACGAATCCTGACTAACCGGTCCCCTTAACGTTCCAGCACCGGGCAGGCGTCAGTCCGTATACATCGCCTTACGGCTTCGCACGGACCTGTGTTTTTAGTAAACAGTCGCTTCTCGCTGGTCTCTGCGGCCACCCCCAGCTCGAGGAGCACGTCCTCTCACCAGGAATGGCCCCCCTTCTCCCGAAGTTACGGGGGCATTTTGCCGAGTTCCTTAACCATAGTTCACCCGAACGCCTCGGTATTCTCTACCTGACCACCTGAGTCGGTTTAGGGTACGGGCCGCCATGAAACTCGCTAGAGGCTTTTCTCGACAGCATAGGATCATCCACTTCACCACAATCGGCTCGGCATCAGGTCTCA
>NZ_JAQMWP010000057.1 GCF_030403745.1 Streptomyces sp. S.PB5 | reverse complement strand
CTATTAGGGCTTGGTCATCTTCACTCGTGCATGCGTGTCTCATGCTGCGTGAGTGTCGTTGGAAATGGTGTGACACCTGAGGAGATGGCCTCGGTCCGGGGGGACTTGGAGGCGTTCGCGGCGGAGTTGTTCGACGGGTTCTTCCGTGCGGATCAGCGGCGGTGGGGGCAGGCGTATGTGCGCGGGTTGCTGCTGGACGGGCAGTGCAAGTCGGTGGAGCCGATGGCCGCCCGCTTGGGTGAGGACGGCAACCGGCAGGCGCTGGCGCACTTCATCACCTCCAGCCCGTGGGATCCCGCGCACGTGCGGGCCCGGCTGGCCTGGAGGATGCACGAGGTGATCAGCCCTGAGGCGTTGATCGTCGATGACACCGGCTTCCTCAAGGACGGGGATGCTTCGGCGTGTGTGTCGCGGCAGTACACCGGCACCGCGGGCAAGGTCACCAACTGTCAGGTGGGCGTCTCGCTGCACCTGGCCAACGACCGTGCCTCGGCCGCGGTCGACTGGCGGCTGTTCCTGCCCGCATCCTGGGATCCCGACTCGCCGGAGGCCGCGGCGGACAAGATTGCCCGCCGCGGCCGGTGCGGGATTTCCCGCCCAGGTGGGGCATGTGGAGAAGTGGCAGCTGGCCCTGGACATGATCGACGAGACCCGGTCGTGGGGCATCGACGTTCCTTTGGTTGTCGCGGACGCCGGATACGGCGATGCTGCCGCCTTCCGGCTGGGCCTGGAGGAACGCAAGCTGCCCTATGCGGTGGGGATTTCTTCCCGCCATACCGCCCAGCCCGCCGACGCCCGGCCGGTCCAGCCCGCCTATGCGGGCACCGGCCAGCCACCCAAAATGCAGTACCCCGAGCCTGCGCAGACCATGAGAGATCTGGTCATCGCGCCCGGGAGGACGGCGGCGAGACCGGTGTCGTGGCGGGAAGGCTCCCGGCCGGGCAAGAGCCAAAGTGGCTTCAAGCGCAGGTACTCGCGGTTCGTCGCCTTGCGCATCCGCCCGGCCGGCCGCGGCATCCGCAAGGCAGCCGACGATCCTGAACTGCCCGAGCGCTGGCTGCTGGCGGAATGGCCCGCGACCGAGCCCGAGCCGGTCCAGTTCTGGCTCTCGAACCTGCCCTCTGGCATGCCACTGGCCATGCTGGTGCGGCCGGCCAAGCTCCGCTGGCGCATCGAGCACGACTACCGCGAGATGAAACAGGCCCTGGGACTGGCCCACTTCGAAGGCCGCACCTGGAGCGGATGGCACCACCACGTCACCCTCGTCTCCGCCGCCCACGCCTTCTGCACCCTGCAACGACTGGCACAAGACCCAAAAGACGCCGCGCAGGCCTGAGCCTTTACCATGTGGTCCGCGAACTGCAGACCCTCCTCGCCACCTGGACCGGAACCTGCCCCACCTGCCACCGCGACATACCCACACCACTACGAACCTGACCAAGCCCTACTAG
>NZ_JAQMWP010000055.1 GCF_030403745.1 Streptomyces sp. S.PB5 | reverse complement strand
CGACGTCGCGCTGGCCGACGACGCCGGTGAAGCAGCAAACCTCAACTACTGGGCCTACTGGATCGGCGAGACCAACCACCTGGAACTCTCCGACGACTTCATCGCCGCACGCACACCCGGCCCTTGGCCAGGTGACAAACTGCTTACCCACCTGGTCCAGGGCCTGTCACCGCAACACGGGTTCGTGGACCTCACCATCCACTCACTGTGGTCCCTCCTCTCAGTACGCCCACACCTGCTGCAGCGCGGAACAGCCACGCGCAGTCTTCGCGAACGGCTGCCGGTGATGTTGGATGACCGAGAGCTGACCACTCGCGCTCGCCGCGAGCTTGAGAGCATCAGGTACGCGATCCGCCTCGCCGAGGCGTGAGAGGAGTCCGAGCGTGGCAGACGAACTGGCCCAGGTGGCACGCTTCCTGTACGAAGCGGGGACGCTCAAGCAGTCCAGGCGCACCGGCTGGTGGATGGCTGGCGTGCGGGACCCCGAGAGCGTGGCGGAACACGCCTGGCGCACCTCGCTGATCGCGTCGATCATCGCCAAGCTGGAGGGCGCCGATCCCGCACGCGCCGCGTTCCTGGCGGTCTGGCACGACTCCCAGGAGTCCCGCACGGGCGACGTCAACCACCTCGCCAAGAAATACGCCGGCAAGGCCGACCCCCAGGCCGTCACCGGCGACCAGGTGACCGGCATGCCCGAAGCCCTCGCCTCCACCGTGCGCGACCTGATCGCGGAGTACGAGGACCGAGAGTCCCCCGAGGCGATCTGCGCCAGCGACGCGGACAAGCTGGAGTGCATGCTCCAGGGCATCGAGTACAAGTCCCAGGGCTACGAACTCGCCCAACGCTGGATCGACAACAGCCGCGCCCGCCTCACTACGAAGACGGCCATCGAACTCGCCGACCAGCTGCTGGACATGGACCCACTGGACTGGCTCCGCACGGTCCTGGGCGAACAGCCCAGCTGAGCCGCAGCCGAGCCCGCCCAAAAGCCCGTTTCATGAACGGCGTATGGCAATCCCATTGCAGTCCCCGCGATCCCCTTGAGCCCCTCCCGCCCGCCGCCCTACGGTCGATTCACCGAGCTCGGCACGGAGCCAACACCTCCGAACCGACCCGGCCGTGTGCCCGAGTGGCTTAGGGACTCGCCTGCACTGCATCCATCAGCGAGCTCCGCTCGCGGGGAGGTACGTGGGTTCAATTCCCGCCACGGCTTCCTCCTCAAGCGCGCTTTTCCCTACCGCGATCAGCCGCGCAACGCTGAGCGGCACGCACAGCTCGCCGGCCGACGGCATGGACACCGCCCAATACGAGGCGTGGGTCTGCGGCTCGAACTCCACGACGTCCATTCTCGGCACGCCCAGGTATGTGCCGCGCCCCAGGCAGTCCACACCCAGGGGACGCCAGTCCTCAGCCGCGTCCTTCCATGTCACGGGCACGCTCTTGGGGACCAGCGCGTAGTACCGCTGTCCTCGCGGATCAGAAATGACGGGCCCTCCGTTGAGAGCCTCGTCAAGGAAGGCATCCACATCCGCCGGTTTGCTGCAGCGGGCTGCAGCATGCACAAGTTGCGCAGGGATTCTGACGGCGGAGTACAGAACGCCCAGAGGCAAGAGCGCCATTCGACTCTCTGCCCACTCCAGTCGAGCCCGGGCGGGCATCGGGTGTGCCAGCAGCAGCCAGTGGGCGATCACCTCACTCACGGCTGCGTCATCCAAGCGGGTTCTCATCTGCGCATCGGGGTTCACGCCTACACCGTCCTCATTACGCTCGGTTTCCGGGTGACTACTTGGACGGTACGCAGCTGTAACCGCGGCTCGAAGTGACTGCCAGTACAGGTAGGAGCATCCCGCCGAACAGAAATGGGGGGTCCATGGCGTCGCGTTCAAAGCCGTCCCTGACCGGCAGTAGGGGTTCGTCCCCCAAACCCCGCGGCGGGACCATCTCCGGCTACGTCTTCAGAATCGTGCGCGAGCAGTTGGCGCTCACTCAGGAAGCCCTCGCCGAACAACTCCACGTCTCGCCCGACAGCATCGCGGGCTGGGAATCGGGAAGACGCCCTCTGACTGCCGTACCAGTCGGGCAGATGCTGGTGCATCGCCACCTGCTGATGCAGCTCGGCGCCGCTCCACTGCTGCTGCAGGCTCTTGAGCGGGCCATGGAAGCCGATGTGCTCCTGCACAGCGCTCTGGGCGAGGAAACCTCCATGGAGGCAAGTCCGTTGGGCGCCTGGGTGTTGCAACGCGACCTCGTCGAGGTCCTGGCATGGCCCTTCAACGGCGTGGCACCACAACCGATCCGGGCACTTCCCTCGCCCCCACGACCACGACGCGGTCCCGTACCGACAGCGCCCGAGCTCTCGGCCGCCGACCGCAGGCGATTCTTCACACAGATGCGCCGCACTGCCGAACAGGCCCGCAGCGAGCAGCAGTTCCTGCTCCGCCGCCAGGCTTTGTACCTGGCCGGCTACGACCACCAGACAGACACTGCGGTATGGCTCGCCCACCAGCAGAAAGCCGAGCGGCCGACCAACTGGCTCACCGACTGGCTCAATGCCCGCTCCGTGGCGGCTGTCGCCGCCCGCCAAGGAGACCAGGACCGCATGAGCCACTTCATCGACGTCGCGCTGGCCGACGACGCCGGTGAAGCAGCAAACCTCAACTACTGGGCCTACTGGATCGGCGAGACCAACCACCTGGAACTCTCCGA
>NZ_JAQMWP010000054.1 GCF_030403745.1 Streptomyces sp. S.PB5 | reverse complement strand
CACAACCTCGCCCTCACCGGATAGTTCAACGGGCCGCGCAACGACCAACCGTGCCCGAGGCGACCCGAAGATCATTTACGGGACGGCCCTTAGCCAGGACCCCCTCACGCGCTGGTTGAATCTCACATTCATTGCCACAGAGTACATTCCTGACTATGGAATGAGCAGGGCAAATGTCTTGAGGGCGCACTGCGGCGGGGAACTTCAGCAGATCGATAAGCCTAACGATAGGCTTGCTGAGATGCTTCTCGCCTTTGGTCGAGACGCCTACCCGGGCTACCTGATCAAGAAACCGGAACCGACTCACGGGGTTTCTCCGATGCCGATGAGGGCACTCACCGCAGCTCGCAAAGATTTTCCAGAGTTCTGTCGGGAAGTGCTCAGTGATGAGAAATTGAAAGAACTCTTCCCAGGGCTTGAAGGGGCGGATATCCCCGACGAGCTATCGGAGATCCTCAACGTGCAGTCGCTACTCGGCTACCCAGTTGGAGGGATGGAGCCAGTTCAGCTCCTGTCCTTGGCTGACGACCTAATCAAGAATTCATTTCAGCGCTGTCAATTGGACAGGGATTTTTCGACTGTCAGATTCCTTTCCTGTCTCTCCTCCCTCTTGGAAGACGCAAGAAGTCTTGCAGCTGGGGACACTATTGATGTCCCGATCATCGTAGGTCTAGGGAACGTCGCCTTCGAAGAGGGTACGGACCTGGCGGAGCATAGCTACGGGCTTTTGAGGGCGCGAAGGCCAGAGGACGCCGAATACGACCTGAACATGAACAGCGCGGGGGTCGTGCTGGTATGCCACGCCAAAAGCCGGGTTCTATCAAAGAGGCCAGCCGCCGAATTCGAATCGTTTGACTACTCCCAGCATTCTAAAGAGGTTGAAGAATGGCACAGGGAGGTTAGATCGCTGGTTGACTCTGTATGCTTGGGGCTAATGTTGGCAAGCCCAGATGAGCGGCCAGGCTCCGCATTTCCTGTTTCCATTTCAACCGTTCACCCGTTTTCTACCTTCTCGAACCACATTTACTCGCGCAGGCCAGAAGGGGCCCGGTTGCCACCGATTACCCTAACAGGGGAATTCGCAAGCCAGGCCGATGATTGGATCAATCGAGTAATCAAGGGTCATCCGCAGAATCTGCGCGTGGCGATGCGCCGTGTGATCTCTGCCGCAGGCACGCGTAGCGACCCACTAGACTCGCTCGTCGATGCAGTTCTTGCTTGGGAAAACATGTTCAGTAGTTCTCCAGAGACCAAGCTCAGAGTCTGCGGATCTCTGGCTATCCTCCTTGAGGATAGAGATTATGAAGCGAGAAACCAACTTTACGGCGAGTTGGGAAAAATCTATAACACTAGGAGCGCCATCGTTCACGGCAAATCGAAGGAACCGTCTCACTCGGTCGTGGTAAATCACAGAGATCGGGCCATTGTGATCGCCCTACAGGCCTTCCGGAAGCTATACGGGCGCCCTCAGATCCTGAATGCCAAAGACTCCGACTCTCGTGGACAGATGGTCATGCTAGGTGCAAGCCTCAATGATGTTGCCGCGTCACAGGGCTGATCTGGGTCTGGCCGCTCGTGCCCTGATCTATGGAAAAAGGAAGCGAACGTCAGGGATGGGCGCCTTCACGACGCTCGCCACACAGCCGCGACGGTTCTGCTGATCCTGGGCGTCCCAGAACGCGCCGTCATGGGCCTCATGGGGTGGTCGACCGCGGCCGTGGCCGCCCGTTATCAGCACATGGTGGACGCTGTACGCGCCGACATCGCAAAGCAGGTGAACAGCTTGATTTAGGACACCTCAGCCTCGCGCTTGCCAGAGCTGGAGTGACCAACCGCAGGTCTCGCTGATGAGTCGCACAGCAGACTCATCAGCGAGACCTCTCCAACGCGAAAGCGAACAAACAAGCTTCTTCGCGGTAGATTCACTGGCAGAATGTTCGCCATGAGTGGCTATATTCTCCGATCCAAATTCTTGCATCGTCGGGCACGGCGCATTGGAGCTAGGTGTGCCGATTCTGTGCTATCCAAATTCTCTGTACTGGGTATCGATGGTTCGCGCTGGCGAGTAAGGGTGGTTGAAAGATGGGCTTTCGCCTTCCTGGTCATCGTTGCGGTTCGTCTGATTATCGTTGTCGCATTCCTCGCGCTTTTCTTTGGTCGCGCATTTCGGTCAATTTTTCTACAGGCTCTCGTCTTCTGGGAAAAAGTAAATGAGAATTGGCCTGCAATACTAGGCGGAGTGGCGAGCGTGCGTCCCCTGGAGTGGTACAACATGACTATCGGGGTGGTCATACTATCCGCGCTGGTGTCCGTGTTCGTTTATGCAGTAAGGCCGCTGGCCCCTTTGAGTCTGATGCTGGGGAATTGGGCCAATGAAGCGGATCTGCATCGTGGTAATTTGTGGGCGTTAGAAAGGCGTTTGAGGGCAGCCCTGATCTTGTATGGCCATGCTGCCCAGTGTGAGCGTGCTCTTTCGGCGCGTGGTTGGGTTCAAGTCTCCTTGACTAACTCGGCTTGCCTCTTGTTGCAGGCGGAACGGGAGATACTCCGGGCTTGGAAAGGTCTCGACCGGCTCGCGTGAAGCCGCGGCGCCACCAGAAGAACGAACTAAAGACCCATGCGGGTCGAGTGGTAGCGCTCCTGCGTGCCCGTGCGGCATGTGTGGATGCGGACCCTGAAAATGGCTTGCGCGAATTGGGAAAGTTATTAGTCAGGGTGGGGGATCGACTTGCGGAGGGTCGAGTGGGAGCGCTGCTCGAAGAAGGCGAGCTTGAAGGCTTCCAGCCTGTGCGCGACCGTGAGGCGCTGAAGACGGTGATTGCAGCCGTGATGGTCGCTGCCGCTGCGGTTGGAGTCGCGGTCTTGAGGCTGCCAGCTGAAGTTGCCGCGCCGCTCACGACCTTGACGGGTATCACTGTCCTAGTGACTCTCTACCGGAAGGCCGGAGGTGCGGAGACCGTGTCTCTTCTGCTGGGTGGCAGGTAGAGGGAGACTCTGCTGACCGGTTTCGGTGTGCCAACTGAGACGGGAGCTGAGACGGACGACCAAAAGGGCGGCACCCCCCTCGGGGTGCCGCCCTTTCCTTTTGCCTGGTCAGGCACTTGAGGCCGTGGCGGGAATTGAACCCACGTACCTCGCTTTGCAGGCGAGTCCCTAAGCCACTCGGGCACACGGCCGGGTCGGTTCGGAGGTGTTGGCTCCGTGCCGAGCTCGGTGAATCGACCGTAGGGCG
>NZ_JAQMWP010000053.1 GCF_030403745.1 Streptomyces sp. S.PB5 | reverse complement strand
GCTCTCCACCTCATTTGTGTACGTCGACGTCGGTACGCGAGGTGCCGGGGGCGGCGCCCGGCCAAGGGCACCGCCCCCGGCCGCCGCTCACGGCATGAGCTGGTACTCGGGGAAGTTGCCGGGCAGCCGCTCCCCCGCCGGCCCCTGTGTCACGGCGCGGATCAGCAGCTCGCCGCCGACGAACGCGCCGCGCCAGGACGCGCCGAACCCGCCGAACAGCTCGTCGCGGTCGCCCCGCGAACGCGGCTTGCCGTGACCGACCTTGAACGCGCGGATCTGCGGCGCGAGTCGGTCGAAGGTGGAGCGGTCGTCCGTGGAGAGGCTGGCCACCAGGGCGCCGTTGGAGGCGTTCATCGCGGCGAGCAGTTCCGCCTCCGTGTCGACCAGGACGATGGTGTCGACCGGGCCGAAGGGTTCCGCGTGGTGCAGCGGGGAGGAGGGCGGCGGGTTGAGGAGGGTGACGGGCTGGACGTACGCCGAGGTGTCCTGGCCGGGCAGGAAGCGGGCGTCCGTGGCGCGGGCGCGGTGCAGCGGGACGGCGCCGCGGGCGATGGCCTCGGCGACCTGGTCGTGCAGCTCCTTCGCCTTGGCCGCGTTGATCACCGGCCCGAAGTCCAGCGCCGGGTAGGGGTCGTCGGGGCGGGCGACGGCGAGCGGGTGGCCGACCTCGAGGGTGCGCACCGCAGGGAGGTACGCCGCCAGGAAGTCGTCGAACAGCTCGCGCTGGACGACGAAGCGCGGGTACGCGGTGCAGCGCTGCTTGCCGTAGTCGAAGAGCTTCGGAATGACGGCCGTGAGGGCGTCCCAGTCCGAGTAGTTCCAGATGCCCCAGGTGTTGAGCCCTTCCTGTTCGAGAACATGACGCTTGCCGAGGTCGGCGACGGCCGTGGCCACGGCGGCGCCGGTGTCGCGGCCGCCGACGAAGGAGACACAGCCGATCTCGGGCGCCCGCACCAGGGCCTCGGACAGCTCTCCCCCGCTGCCGCTGACCAGGGTGACGGGTATCCCCTCGCGGGCGGCGAGCGCGCAGGCCAGGGTCAGACAGGCGACACCGCCGTCGGTCGGGGTCTTGGCGATGACCGCGTTGCCCGCCAGGGCCTGTACCAGCATCGCGTGGACGAGCACGCTCATCGGATAGTTCCAGCTGGCGATGTTGGACACCGGACCGTCCAGCGGCGACCGACCGTCGACCATCGTCTGTATACCGTCGACATACCACCGCACACCGTCGATCGCCCGGTCGACATCCGCCTGCGCGAGCCGCCACGGCTTGCCGATCTCCCAGACGAGCAGGAGTGCGAGGAGTTCGCGGTGCTGGGCGAGGGCGTCGAGGGTGGCCGCGACCCGGGCCCGCCGTTCGTCCAGCGGGATGTGCCGCCAGCCGCGGTGCTGGTCGAGGGAGGCGCGTACGGCCTGGTGGGCGGCGTCGCGGTCCAGGCGCGGCGGGCCGGCGATCGGGGTGCCGTCGACGGGGCTGGTGGCGGGCAGGGCCCGGCCGTCCGCCCGCCACTCGGCGTTCCAGAGGTTGAGGACGCGGTCGTCGCGGAACGCTTCGGGGGCGACGGCGAGGCAGCGCTGCCATGCGTCCTCCCAGGCGGTGCCGGACTTCACCACGAGGGGTGTGGAGTTGAGGGTGGTCGTCATTCGATGTCTCCGCTCTCGGTGCACAGTCGGGGGCGGGGGGTGCCTGGAGTCCGCGGAGGGCGGAGTGCAGGCCCGTGCGACACGTGGTCGCGTGGCGATGAAGGAGATGGAGGGGGTGGAGAGGATGGAGGAGATGGTGGTACGCGGCGGCGCCGGACGGTCCGGCGGTCAGCGCCCGTGCCTCTCCACCTTGGGTGGTTTCAGGACTGGTTTTCCAGCAGGGTGAGCACAAGCCGGGCCGTCTCGGTCGGGGTGTTTCCGACCTTGACACCGACTGCTTCCAGCGCGGCCTTCTTCGCCTGCGCGGTGCCCGAGGAGCCGGAGACGATGGCGCCCGCGTGCCCCATGGTTCTGCCCTCGGGCGCGGTGAATCCGGCGATGTAGCCGACGACGGGCTTGCTGACGTGCTGTTCGATGTAGGCGGCCGCGCGTTCCTCGGCGTCGCCGCCGATCTCCCCTATGAGGACGACGAGTTCGGTGTCGGGGTCGTCCTGGAAGGCGGCCAGGCAGTCGATGTGGGTGGTGCCGACGACGGGGTCGCCGCCGATGCCGACACAGGTGGTGAAGCCGATGTCGCGCAGCTCGTACATGAGTTGGTAGGTGAGCGTGCCCGACTTGGAGACCAGGCCGATGCGTCCGGGTTTGGCGATGTCGGCCGGGATGATGCCCGCGTTGGACTGGCCGGGGGTGATCAGACCGGGGCAGTTGGGTCCGATGATCCGGGTGCCCTTCTCCTTCGCGTACGCGGTGAAGGCGACGGAGTCGTGGACGGGGATGCCCTCGGTGATGACGACGGCGAGTCCGATGCCGGCGTCGGCGGCCTCGACGACCGCCGCTTTGGCGAAGGCGGGCGGGACGAACACGACGGTGGCGTCGGCGCCGGTCGCCCGGATACCGTCGGCGACCGATCCGAAGACCGGCACCGCGCGGTCGTCGAAGTCGACGGTGCGGCCCGCCTTGCGCGGGTTCACACCGCCGACCACGTTCGTGCCGGCCGCGAGCATACGGCGGGTGTGCTTCATGCCCTCGCCGCCGGTCATGCCCTGGACGAGGACCTTGCTCTCCTTGGTGAGGTAGATCGCCATGTGCCGTCTCCTCAAGAGGTGTTGGCGAGTTGGGCGGAGCGGCGGGCGGCGCCGTCCATGGTGGTGACCTGCTGGACCAGCGGATGGGCGTACGCGTCGAGGACGGCACGGCCACGGGCGGCGTTGTTGCCGTCGAGGCGCACCACGAGCGGCTTGGTCAACCGGACTGTGTCCAGGGCCTGCACGATGCCGTCGGCGACCGCGTCGCACGCCGTGATCCCGCCGAAGACATTGACGAACACCGACTTCACGGCCGGGTCGGAGAGGATGACGGCCAGCCCGTCGGCCATGACCTGGGCAGACGCGCCGCCGCCGATATCGAGGAAGTTGGCCGGACGGGCCCCGCAGCCGGCGACCACGTCGAGGGTCGACATGACCAGGCCGGCGCCGTTGCCGATGATGCCGACCTCGCCGTCCAGCTTCACGTAGTTGAGGCCCCGAGCGGCGGCGGCCGCCTCCAGCGAGTCGTCGTACTCCTCTTCCTCGTCGCCCCAACGGGCCTGCCGGAAGCGGGCGTTGTCGTCGAGCGTGACCTTGCCGTCCAGGGCGAGGATCTGGCCCTGCCGGGTCCGGACGAGCGGATTGACCTCGACGAGGAGCGCGTCCTCGCGGACCAGCACCTGCCACAGCCGTACGAGTACGTCGACGGTCTGCGGCGGAAGCCCAGCGGCCTCGGCGATCTCCTGCGCCTTGGCGGAGGTGACTCCCACGGCCGGGTCGACGGGGATGCGCGAGACCGCTTCGGGCCGCGCTGCGGCGACCTCCTCGATCTCCGTGCCGCCCTCGGCGGAGGCGATGGCGAGGAATCGACCCGCGGCACGGTCGAGGACGTACGAGATGTAGAACTCGGCCTCGATGTCGACGGGTCGGGCCAGCATGACCTTGCCGACCGTGTGCCCCTTGATGTTCATGCCGAGGATCTGACGTGCCGTGAGTTCCGCGGCGGCCGGGTCCTCGGCCAGCCGCACTCCGCCCGCCTTGCCCCGTCCACCCGTCTTGACCTGCGCCTTGACCACGACCCGGCCGCCGAGCCTGCGGGCCGACTCGCGTGCCCCCTCGGGGGAGTCGGTGACCTCCGCCCTCGGTACCGGGATGCCGTGTTCCTCGAAGAGCCCGCGGGCCTGGTGCTCGTACAGGTCCATGATTCGGCTCCCGTCTCGGAAGTGTCGCGTCTGAAAAGTGGTGCACGACCCCTGGACATCACCCAGCTGATGCGGGATAACAATCTTCATACAGTATTCGTCGACTGTATGCAATCTACCGGACACGACCCGGGATCGGCGCCGCCAGACCGCTCATGGCAACGGACAAGCGAGGTGACCTGTG
>NZ_JAQMWP010000052.1 GCF_030403745.1 Streptomyces sp. S.PB5 | reverse complement strand
CAAGTCGGGCGGCAGATGAACCTCGGCCTGGCTCCGAGCGGGCCGACTCCCCCTTAGCGCCTGATCATCAATTGCGGGACGGGCCTTAGACGTCTGCGTTGTTCCAAAACGACAGTCTCCACGCGTCGCGAGGCAGTGTGCGGATCTTCGTGCTCCCAGATACGCAGGACTACCCATCCAGCTTCTTGGAGACGACGGTTTGTGTCCTGGTCCCGGGCCTTGTTTCGAGCTACCTTCTCGCTCCAGTAGGCGCTGTTGCTCTTGGAGGCGGTGTGGTGCTCAGGGCAGCCATGCCAGAAGCAGCCGTCCAAGAAGACGGCCACGCGCACGCGTGTAAAGACGAGGTCGGCCGTCCTGCGTACCTCCGGCAGAGGCCGGACCGCAACGCGATAGCGCAGTCCCAGCCTGTGCACTGCTCGCCTCAGAGCAAGCTCAGGGCGCGTGTCCCGGCTGCGATTCCCCTGCATGCTGGCACGCGTACGGTTGCTGGAAGCCCAGGACTCTCCAGATGATCCCACGACAGCGACAGTACCCCTGGAACAGGGGCCGCAGGCCAGCAGTCTACGCAGCAGCTGTTCTGGTTCGCTGGGCAGGAATTTCTTCAGACCTAGCACCAAAGTGAACTGCTGCTTCAGCCATGGACAAGCGAAGCAACTTCTCATCGCCTAGGCAAACGGAAGCCTTACCTCGCGAAGGAGTGACTTTCAGCGATCTCGCAATGCATTGCGCCGCAGCTCTAGCGAGCAATGGTGGCACCGAATTCCCAATTTGCCGATGTCCGTGCCAGCTAGTCACGTGGAACCGGAACCAGTCTGGAAATGAGTGCAACCGCGCTGCCTCGCGCACGGTAATTACGCGGTCGCGCACCGGATGCAGTGGGCGAGGGGACGTGAATGCTCCCCGCTCGCGCCCAGTTCCTGCCCGTAGCGTGCGAGCTTGCCCGTCAAGCGAGAGCCGAAAGAAACGGCTAACTGACTCCACGGACCCTTGCGGTGTCGACGAGAAACGCTTGATGGACTCCGGAGTATGTGCCGACAAGCGAGAGTTAGTCAGAATCGATGGGTCCCAAATGCGCGGGCGCGAAAGATCCTGTGGGTCTCTCGCTATTCCTGCCATATACCTGGCATATGGTGAGTCGCTGAGATTCCACTCACCCTGTGCCAAGTCCGCGCTTGGCACGCTGTCTTCCCGTGTAAGGACCTCACTTCCCGAGGCATCTGGCAGTAGGGAGAACGATTCAGCTACAGAAACGAGTCGCGTGCTGGGTGCCAAGGGAGAGATTTCGCCCTCTAGAGCACCCATGACAACTACCCTTTTACGATTCTGAGGGACCCCGAAGTGTGCGGCATTTACCGGCGGATCGAACCCAGAGATATGGTAACCAGCAGAGCGAAGGGAATTGAATGCCTTCTCTCGAAGCTCAGAGTACTTGTCTTGAAGTAGGCCCGGCACGTTCTCCAAGCAGAACGAACGAGGGCGTACCTCAACGACGATTCGAACAAATTCCAGGAGGAGGTCGTTACGTTCGTCATGTTGATCGCGGCGTCCCATCGTTGAGAACCCTTGGCACGACGGGCCGCCAACGATGACGTCGACCACACCGTCCCAGGCCGGCCCTGACTTGTGATGGAGACGCCATCCACGGCGTGCCGCTTCAAGTACCTCGGCTCGCCCTATGTTCCTGACGTCCCGGCAGAGCACCTCGGTCAGAGGGAAGTTGAACTGGTGCGCAGCGGCGTGCACGGGGTCGTACTCGACAGCGGCTAGAACATCGAATCCTGCCTGCTCAAAGCCCAGAGAGAGGCCCCCAACACCGGCGAAGAGGTCGATCGCCACCGGTCGGCGTCGGCTTCTTGTCAGTCCCATGTCCCCACTCACGCTCGCTAGTTGCTGCTCCATCTCTCGGCTGACGATCGCACAGGAGCTGCCTTGTGCGCTAGCCGAACGGGCTACTAGCATGCGTTTCCTTCGCGGCGTACTGGTGGGAGGGACGTGGCGTTGTCATCATGTGATGCACGCTCACGTCGAGGTCTGGGGGAGCAGGCATGACGGATCAGTCCGACGCGTCCACTCGCGTGCAGGCAAGTCCTGAGAAGCGCTTTTTTATTGGGATGCTAGTCAAAGACATTGAGCTGCTGCCTGCGATTCTTGATTTGGTGGACAATAGCGTTGATGGTGCACGTCGCCTAAGGGGCGACGACCCGTACGACGGTTTGGAAGTCAAGATCTCGATCAATGCTGAGTGCTTCGAGATCAGCGACAACTGTGGTGGAATTCCGCTGGATATAGCGCGAGACTACGCCTTCCGGTTCGGCCGTCCGCAATCTGTTAAAGGAACGCCGGGTTCTGTCGGTCAGTTCGGTGTGGGCATGAAGCGTGCCCTTTTTAAGCTTGGAAAGTTCTTTACTGTCGACTCTCGGGCAGAGAACACCCATTTCACGCTTTCAGTCGATGTTGACGAGTGGGCGGAGGAGACTGATCCAGATTGGACTTTCACCCTCAGCCATGTTGATGAGAGTTACAACCCTGAGGGTGATCAGCCGCGAGGCACGCATATCATCGTCAAAAATCTTCATGACACCGTAGCCGAAGACTTCACATCGTCTCAGACCGTCGGCAATTTGCGGTATCAGCTTCGCCTCCGGCATCGTGAAGCGATGGATCGCGGCATGAGGATAGTCTTGCAAGAGGAAGCGGTTACGCCGTTCATTCCTCAGCTTCAACAAAGCGATTCAGTGCGTCCACTCTTCAAGCAGCTAACGCTGAATGAGGATGAGAAGCCAGTCAATGTGAGGATCTACGCTGGTGTGACAGACGCCGGCGGCCCTGAAGAAGACGATCAAGCGGAGCTGTTCCCCCGGGAGCGCGATGCTGGATGGTATGTCTTCTGCAACAACCGCCTTCTCATTGCGGCCGACCGAACCACTTTGACTGGTTGGGGAGACGGACTCCCGGTTTACCACCCGCAGTACCGTCGATTCCGGGGATACGTTTTCATCGACTCGGCATACAACGAGCTACTGCCTTGGAACACTACGAAAACGGGCGTGGATCAAGACTCCAGGGTGTGGCGGAAGATCTCTACAGAGATCAAGCAGGCAGGCTCTGAAGTTATTCAGATGCTTAATCGGGTCAAGTCGGAGCGGCAGAATGCCGAGCTCCCGGACGACCGACCTATTGCCCAAGCGCTTACACGCGCGAAGCCTGTGAGGCTGGGTGAAATCTCGCCCTCTCCGCGTTTCAACTATCCGGCGCCCAAGGCGGTGACGGTCCGACCGAATATGCGAAAAATCCAATATTCGGTAGAGAAGCATCGCTATGATGCTGTGGCAGAGGCTCTAAATACGACCCTCGTTGCTGATGTCGGGCGGCGAACTTTCGATTTCTTCTATCGCGAGCAGGTAGGAGATGACGAGTAGTGGCCGCAATCAATTATCAAATACGCCCGTCAAAAGCCGTCCAGAGGCACATGATTGTCGACGTATGTCGTCGTTTAACCGCTATGGCTCGGTTGGAGGACTATCAGTACGTCGGATTCGGCGCCTTGGAATTTGTTGACTTCCACCTCGTCCATCGTGCTCTGAACATCAGTGACATGATCTCGATAGAGGCAGACGAAGCTTCTATTGATCGGTACTTGTTCAATCGTCCGTTCAAGACAGTTCAAGTTGTCCCAGGGCGGTCGAGTACTGTGCTGCCGGATCTCAGCTGGGATAGGTTGAGCATCGTTTGGCTCGACTACACGGGGCGTCTCAATGACGAGGTGATTAACGATGTTTCGCTGCTCTGCGGGAAGCTTCAGCCTGGAAGCGCACTGTTCGTCACTCTAAATGCGCGTCCCGAAACCCAAATAGATCAGCGCAGAAAGATGCTGGCTGATTTCGTAGGTGAGGAACGGATTCCCGCAAATGTGACTGATGAGTCATTGGCAGTCTGGGGTCTTGCACAAACTCAGCACACCATACTCACCGATCTGATAATTAAGGGACTCCGTGATCGGCAGGTTAGTGCTGAGTGGCGTCAAGTGGTCGACATACACTATGCGGACGGCGCGAAGATGCAGACTTTCGGCGGCATCGTTGTGGGTCCTGGCAGTAGCGTAGGATTTGACAGTTGCCGCTTCAAAGAGCTGGACTTTGTGCGCTACGCGGGAGAAGATCCTTTCCTTGTTCGGGTGCCGATTTTGACCCCCAAAGAGCGGCGAACTCTGGAGGAACAGTTGCCGCTGGCTGAGGGGGATGAGTTGAAGGCTCCATGGCTTCCGGATCGGGATGCTCAGGATTTCCTCCGCCTTTATAGGTACATGCGGGCAGAGCACGTTAACGGTTAGGTAGCCCCTACGTTGAGCGTGGCTGCGGAGTCAAGGTACAGAAAAGTCTACGCGGCATCCCGTCCGTAGCCACGGCCTGACAAGTTGTGGAGGCTTCGGCTGGTCTCGATCACTTCGCAAGAACTGTCAATCACGGATTGGCGCTTTAGGATGAGCACTCTGCCACTGTCATAAGCGGCAGATGGGGCCAGTATCCCATCTACTCGTTGGTGGCCAAGGAGGAGTTCACCTAGTTCCTGACAGGAACGGTAATCAGACATGGTGAGCTGCTGTCGCGAATAACCGAGTCGATCAAGGGTTATTTGATCAATGAGATCGACGACTGCCACATCTCGAACGTGAACATGGGCCAGATAGCGCATCGGCAACACACCGATGGGGAAGTGCTTAGAATATTCAGCCCATGCACCCTCAATTGAATCCGCGCCATACCAAACAGGAGCTCCGCCGAGCGTGTGGTATCGGCCTGCGGCTGGCGCGACATCAAGAGTAGGCATAGGGTTGTACTCTCGATCACAGTGGCGCCAGTAGTCGCCCGTTTCGCGTCTCAATGGGACAGCGACGCGGACACTTGATCTGAGGTCGAAGAAGACGTGCTCACTCATAGTTCACTACCGCCGATTCGCCCTTATAGGAAATACCCTTGTCTTAGAGCCTCGATTGCCTCGCAGACTTTCCTGGCGTCGCCCTCGTCGATGGCTTCGTAGGGTGACTTGTGTTCCAAGTATTCGCTTGGGCTATTGAGCCATTTAAGTGTATTTTCTTGGCCTATCGAGCGAATTAGCCCATTGACTGATGTCCAAAGTTGCAACTTATCGGCGAACGTATAGTCCATGAGTTGACTCTCATCCAGCCCGAATTCCTTGAGGTTTGCATCAGTCAGCATGGCATTCACCACCCTGCGCGTGGATGTGGTCCATGGTACGACTCCTGCGGTTCGCGAGCATCTGGTGCAGTTGACTTACCAATTGAGTGACCTAACTCGAATGTAAATTCCTCATGCCTGACAGCCTAAGGGCCGTCCCGTAAATGATCTTCGGGTCGCCTCGGGCACGGTTGGTCGTTGCGCGGCCCGTTGAACTATCCGGTGAGGGCGAGGTTGT
>NZ_JAQMWP010000051.1 GCF_030403745.1 Streptomyces sp. S.PB5 | reverse complement strand
GGCCAACAGGGCGGCACGCGCGGCCAGCAGCAGAAGCTCCGCCTTGCGGGTGGACTGCCCGCCGATCTTGTCGAGTGCCTCGATCGCCGAGTCCGCCTCGGCCAGCGCCTCCGGGGCAAGGCTGGCGGCCATCAGGACCTCGCAGCGGCGGATGGAGAGCATGAAGGACGGCGTGCCGAGCCTGGCGTACCGCTCCTTGGCCTCGTCGAGCAGGCGCAGTGCGACGGGCAGATCGCCTGAGCGGAAAGCAGCCAGACCTCGGCTCTCCACCGCATCCGCCTTGTCGTGGTTCTGGCCGGTGGCATCCCACAGCGCCTCGGCCGCAGTGAAGTCGGCGTCCGCCCGCTCCACCGCACCCAAAGCCAAGTGCACGGTCGCGCGCAGGGTCAGCGCCCGCGCCGTCCAGATGACATCGCCCACCTGCCGCAGCACCGGGATGGCCCGGCGGATGTCCTCCAGCGCCTCGCGGTGGCGGCCCAGCACCCATCCAACGTAGGCCCGGCGAAACAGCACCCGCGCGCGGGTATGGCCGGTGCCGCGCTGGACCGCCCGATCCATAGCCTCCAGGCCCTGCCGGACGTGGCCAGCGTGCACGAGGGCCACCCCGAGTGCGGCCAGGGTGTCCGCCTCCCGCTCGGGCGCCTGTGCGCGGGCCGCGAGGTCACGGGCGCGGCGCAGATGACGCAGGGCGATCCGCAGGTCGCCCCAGTCGCGCTGCCAGATGCCGATCACCTGATGGGCGATGGAGGCGCTCCACGGGGGCGGATCGGACGCGAGCACGGTCTGGGCCCGTGCCAGTGCCTCATTGGGATCGGCGAATACCATCGGCAGAAGATCCAGAGCCCCACCGTCAGTTGGGGCAGAGGCCTCCCGTTCCGGTTCCGTCGGCGGGGAGTTCGGCGCAACGGAGACTTCGAGGGCAGCCGAAAGGAGGTCCTGTGGGTGTGGGGCTGCCGTGAGCTTCGCCACCAGTTGGAGCCACTCCCGGTCGTCGCTCAGCCAGACGAAGTCGATCGCGGCCGCTCCGGCCATCGCCGGCACCCGGTGCACGGTGGACACCGCCGCCTTGGACGGCGCGAATTGACCAGACACCGCGCGGCTGCGCTCCTGTGGCAACGGCCGGAACGTCAGTGGCAGGCCTCGGGCGGGTCGGTGCGCGGCGGAGGGGGCCTGGGGCTCGCGCGCGGCGAGTCTGCGCTTGAGCGCCGCAAGAGAGGCCTCAACGTCCAGGACCGGGCTCAGGGCTTCGGCGACGGCGGCTTCGGATGCCTGCGTGACAGAGGTCAGCGCCGCTTCGTCGTCGGTCAGCGGCGGCTCGGGCTGAGGCTGTTGGGGGGCGGGAATGTCGGCGCGGCGCGCGCCGCCGGCCTCCTGTTCGGAGGCGGAGAGCTCATCAGGCCTGTCAGCCATGGTGTTCTCCCTCCCCCTCGGTCACGATGCCCATCTGCCGAAGTTCCACTCGTAACGGTTCCAACGCCCGGCGGGCCTCCGCGAGATGAACCCGTACCGTGGACTGCGTAATGCCCATCTCCTGTGCCACCTCGGCGGTGTTCAGCCCCGCGATACACCGCAAGGCCATGGCCCGGCGAGGTCGTTCCCTCAAGCCTGCCATTTCCGCGCAGGCCCTGCGGTAGACCTCCTTGAGCTGGACCTCAACAGCCAGATCCAGGGCATGGGCTGCACTGTCGTGACGGGCGGGGTCGAAGACGACGTCCGTGTTGCGGCGGTGCAACGCTTCGCGGACCGCGGTGACCGCCAGCCATCCGCCCCAATGCTTGACCGGCGCCCCCCGGGGGTCGGCCATCCGGCGCCAGCACTGGATGAATGCCTCTTGCACCGCGTCCTCCGCCACGTCACGGCCCCCCGCGACCAGAAAGGCCTTGGCCACTAAGGTCCGGTACCACGTGCGGTACAGGGACTCGAAAGCGTCGTCACTCACCCCGCGTCCCCCCGCGACACCGCACCACCCAGGTGATCCCGTTCTCGTCGGTCACCCGAACGCTCCCGCCCGGCCGCGGCATTCTGCCCAGCACGTCCGTCATTGTCTTGCGCCGGCTGCGCTCACGGAGCTGAAACGCAAAAGCCCGCAGCAGCGCTGCCACCCCGGCGCCACCGCCCACCGCCAGCGCGGCGCATACGGCTGACCACGTGATCACCGCGTCCTCCTCGGCCACCGGACCTGCTCGCTGACCTACAGAGGGGCAGGCGCCAAAAAGTGCTTATGCCGCCCCCGTTGGCGGCACACGGCCACCCCAGCCGACCTCTCCCCCGCCCTCCGCAGACCCCCTGGCAGGACGGACAACCGTGACCATCGGGGACAATGAGGCGTGCCACGCATCTCTCTTCCTTCACTGGCGCCGGACAGCGAACAGACACGGAGCTTCCGCACCCACGCCTCCTACATCCGCGCCTTCCGCGAACTCGCCCTGGGCGACGGCGCGTCAGACCTGGACGACGCCCTCGCCCGGCTGCACGCAGTCGCCGCGCACGCCCTCTACCGGCCGCCTGCCAGCCCACGCACCTGCGACCGCGAGCAGCTGCTCGCCTGCCTGCGCCGGGCCTGGGCGACCGCCCGGCTGCTGGAGCACACCCACGACCTGGCCGGAGACTCCGAGATCATCCGGCTCGCCAACAGCTGGGGCGCCGTCCAGGCCTACTACGTCCTGTACGGCTGCGCGCAGGCCCTCATGGTCGCCGAGGGCGGGACCCGCCCCCACGCTCACGAAACCACCAAGCGGCGCTACGTGGACCTGTGGACCTCGCGCACCGTTTCGCTGTCCCCGTGGACGCTGGCCGCCGTCGTGTCTGGCACCCGGCTCGCCGACGCCGACGGCTTCCTCACCGGCCCCGGACGCCCCCTCGATCTGGACCTGCACCCGTGGGTGTCCTGGCAGGGTGATCAGGCCTGGGACATCGCGGCCAGGGCGCTGCGTTCCACCCGCCAGCAGTTGGTCGAGGAGCGCCTCACCGCCAAGCGACGCGAGATGCTGAGTGCCAAGAAGAAGGCCTGGCGCGCTGACCGGGACGCCCGTCTGGCGGCCGGCCGCACGCCCGCACCGGAGCCGAAGTCGGTCCGGCTCACAGCCGCGGAGAGAGAGTCGGTTGCCGGCGCTGTCCGCCCGGTCACCATGGCGGACTACCTGTATCGGCTGCGTATCAAGGCCAACTACGAAGACGTCACGGTGTTCTCCAGCGGCCCGACCACCGATCGTGAAGCGGCTGACGTCGGCGCCAACCTGGTCGCCCTGGCCTCCGCCACCCTGCTCGTCCACGAACTGCGCATCGCAGCCCTCATCGGCCGCGATGAACTGGTCAAGGCCATGGATGGGGTTCTGCAGCGCAGTGCCGCAGACTCCGCCAGCGGCATGGCGCAGCGTCGTGACCTCCATGCCCGCATCTGACTCTTCCACCAGTGCCTGCGCCTCTCCCCTGCGACCCTGCGGCCCATGGTCGTCGGGCCCCGTGGGAAGGCACACGATGGGAACCGCGTTGGGTGCGGTTCCTGGCTCATACAAGATTGTTGGGTGCGGTTCCTGGCTCATACAAGATTTTCGTAGCCGTTGATCGTCCAGAGGTCATTGTCGGGTAGGGGCTGGTGGTTGCGGCCTGAATGGGCGACCAGGATGACGCGTTTGCGCAGGAGTTGGATGCCTGCCCGTCCTGCCATCTGGCGTTTGATCATCTTCAGGTCGGTGATTCTTCCTTCCGCGACGCCTGAGTTGTAGGGAAGCGTGACGGCGGCGTGCACTGCGTCGAGGTCGTCCAGCACACAGGCAGCATCCCGCTGACACAGAGGGATGTCACCGGCCTAGTCGAATCGATCAGCGGTTACGGAAATCTTGTATGAGCCCGGCTCCGCATCCACCTGCGATGTGGGCCAATTCCCACACTTGGGGAAACGGCCCCCAAGCGACAGGCCGGCGGTGAAGGGGAACCGGCCGGCAGATCAAGACATGGAACCTGTCCGCTGTGGGCTGCTATCAGACCAAGATCGCGTCGGCCAACCACAAGCTGGTCAGGGTCAGCCAGAAGAACTACCGCCGCTGAGCGGGGAGAGACGAGGTCCGTCGTGTTCGTACGCACGCCCTTGTGGCTGAATCTGATCGCACTGGCCGCGGCGGTAGTGCCGTTCGTCGTCCTCGGCCTGCCCTGGTACGCGGGAGCCCTCGGCTTCCTGCTGACGGGCATTGTCGCCGACCGGGCCTGGGCCGCGTACCGCCGCGGGCACGACGCCTGACCGGTCCCGACCGAACGCCCTTCCCCGACCGCCCGCCGCGTCCCCGTCCGGACGCGGCGGGCGGTCCGCGTGTGCGCCGGGGACGGGCCCGGGATGACGGCGTACCGTCGCAGAGGTCAGTTCGCGGTCGCCACCGCCTCCTCACTGTCGGGTGCGCGCGACGCGCGGGTGGCCAGGACCGTCAGGACCAGGCCGCACGCGGTCAGGGCGGCGGCCACGAGGTAGAGGGGCCTGGGGCCCGCGGACGAGTCGGCGATCAGACCGCCGAACAGGCCGGCGCAGGCGGCGGCGACCTGGTAACCGGAGGCGTTGACGGCCATGGCCAGCGTCGGAGCCTCGGCGGCGGTCGCCATGACGCGTGCCTGCATCCCGGGCAGGATCGCGAATCCGAAGAAGCCAAGGACCGCGACTGCCACCACGGTGAGGGCCGAGGAGGTCGCGACGGACCAGCCGGCCACCAGGGCCGCGGCCAGCAGACCGAGCAGGGCGGGCTGGAACAGCCGCGGATTGCGGTCGTAGAGAACACCGCCGATGAGGTTGCCGAACGTCGCGCCCAGACCGTAGGTGAGGAGCAGGATCGGCAGCCGGGCGCTGGGGTGTCCGCCCAGTTCCGTGAGGAGCGGGGCGAGGTAGCTGAACACCATGAGCACCCCGACGTTGCCGACCGCGGTGATCGCCAGCGCCATCAGCACCGGGGCCCTGCCAAGGACCCGCAGCTCCGAGACCGCCGAACTCCGGCCGTCCCGGCCAGGTGAGGTGAGCCGCCAGGACACCAGACCGAGCCCCAGCAGACAGGCCCCGGCGATCGCGGCGAACGTCGCGCGCCACCCCCACTGGCCGCCGATCTGCGTGCCGATGGGCGCTCCGAGGATCATGGCCAGGTTCATCCCGAACGCGAGACGGGCCACCATGGTCGCGGCCCGCTCCGGTGGTGCGGACCGCACCGTGAGCACGATGGCTTGGGCGAAGAAGGTCGAGGTCACCAGCGCGGTGACCACCCGGGCGGCCAGCAGCGGGGAGAATCCGGGAGCCAGCGCGGAGACCGCGTTCCCGGCGATCGCAACGGCCAACAGGGCCTGCATCAGCCGTTTGCGGTCGATGCCGGTGGTCAGCGCGGTGAGCACCGGGCCTCCGACGATCATGCCGGCGGCGTACGCGGTGACCAGCAGGCCCGCGCTGCCGACACTGACGCCGAGGTCGGAGGCGACCTCGGGCAGGATGCCAGCCACCACGAACTCTCCGGTGGTGATGCTGAAGACGCAGAACATGAGGATGGCTAGGTGCAGCATGACCGCACGCTAAACTCTCACGTCGACGTGAGAGTCAAGAGCGGCGAAGGGCCCCCGTGAAAATCGGAGAACTGGCGGACCGCACCGGAGTCAGTGTGCGAGCACTGCGCTACTACGAGGAGAAGGGCGTCCTGCGACCGGACCGCACGCCCAGCGGATACCGGATCTTCGCCGACTCGGACGTCCGCAGGGTGGCGCACATCCAGACCCTCCTCGCGGCGGGCCTCGGCATGGACCTGACCGGCGAGATCCTTTCCTGCCTCTCCGGTGAATCCCTGCTGCTGGACGGCTGCCGTGCACGCCTCGAAGCGGAGCACCGTCGGATCAGCGACGACATCGACCAGCTCGTCCACACCCGGTCGCTGCTCGACGACCTCCTCGCCACCACGCGGGCCCCACGCTGACGCGGCCTTGCCGCGACACCGTGCGTGACGCTACGCGCGGGCCTCGGACTTGGCTTGCCAGACGGCGTGTTCGAGCCCGCTGGCCTCGTGCCCGAGAACAGCGGCGGTCTCCTCGTACACGGCTTGCAGTGCCTCGTAGCCGAGGCTCGGGAGGCCGGCGTCCGCGGCGAAGGACCGCAGGTGCACATCCACCGCGACCTGCGACCGGCCGACGAGCGGGGTGGTGTGGGCGATACGGACCGGGGAGCTCGCCGAGTGGGCCAACCCCGCCACGCCACTGAGCCGCGAGGACGTCCTGATCACCGCCAGCCTCTACTGGTTCACCCGCACCGGCCCTGCGGCAGCCGACTTCTACTGGGAACTGACCCACGCCCCCGACAGCGGATGGGGCGAACCCAACGGCGTCCCCATGGGCGCCTCCCTCTTCTACAGCAACCCGCTCGTCCGAAAGGTCCTCCACCCCAGCGCAGGGCCCTCCTTCCTTCGCGAACACGCCGAGGGCGGACACTTCCCGGCCTTCGAAGTCCCCGACCTGTTCATCGACGACAGCCGCGCCTTCTTCCGGCAACTACGCCGCTGACCAAGCAGACATCGCAAACCCCGGGTCAGGATCCGCCTCCCGCAGCGACGCCGAAACAACTCCCCACTCCGGCACCACACAGTCACAGCACGGCCGCCACCACGGCGCAGGCCACCACGAGCGCCGCTGCTTGGGGTGCCCAGAGGTTTCCGGACAGGGACCCAATAGGGTCGTCCTGAGAAGGAAATGAGGGAGAAGTGGCGCCACCCAGTAAGTACTCACCG
>NZ_JAQMWP010000050.1 GCF_030403745.1 Streptomyces sp. S.PB5 | reverse complement strand
GCAGACAGAAGCACCTCCGGCGCGCGCCACGGGATTTACCACGCCCCCCGGCGTGCACCGAAGGTGCGCTGGATCGCTGACCTGAGCCGACGAAAGCCAGGATTGCTTCCGTGGACGCAACCCTGACCGCCCCCTCAGCTCCGCACCGGCGACAGCGGCTGCCAAGGACAGTGGTCGACCACCCAACGCCCTTTTCCCGAGCGCCAGTTGACCCACAGATGCATGTGCTCCACGTCACCCTGCGGCCAGAGGAGAAGTGGCCCCTGCCGCGCCGTCAACCTGGCATGCTCATGCGCACTTACTGACAGGTAATAACCATCGCGCACTGTCACGAGGACAGCCGCGCCGCCCGACCACGCCCCCCTCTCGTACCCGCTCACCGGAATAGCGGCCTGGCACCTGCGCCATGCCACTGCGCCATTCCCTCCCGAAGCACACCCCCTGCCACCGCTCCCGAGGACTCACGCGTGCACAAGCTCAGAGCACATGCCCTGGTTTCGGCCCTGTCGACGATCACCGTCGCGGCTCTGCTGGCCACCGGCTGCTCCGCCCACTCCCCCGCCACCACCGGCGAGGCAGCCGCCTCGACGGCCGAAGCCTCAAAGGCCGGCACCGACCAGGAGCAACTCGCGGTCGTCTCCGCCCCGACCGGTGACGCCGCCACCCCGACCGCCGTGGCCGCCGCGAACACGCCCGACCAGGCCCAGGCCAGGAAATCCGCACTCAAGGTCGCGTCGTACGACAGGAAGAGCGGCCGGGCGGTCATCGCGGCACCGCCCTCCGGCTCGGGCACGGCACCGTCACCAACCCCGTCGACAACGCCCGCTTCCTCGCCCACCGCCTCCGGCGTTCCCCACGACGCAGGCTCGGGCGGCGCGACTTCCAAGACCGCCGTGGCTGTCGGCGACGTCATAGCCAGCGCCCCCGCCCCCGGCGCCCCCGACGGCGTACTGGCCAAGGTGACAGAGATCGTCGGCACCGCGGCGGACGGGAGTGCGACCGTCCAGACCGAGCCCGCCAAGCTGAACTCCGTCCTGGGCCAGAGCAAGGCGGACGGTGCGGTCCCCGTCGACCCGTCCACCTTGAAGGTCGAGCCGCTCGTCGAGGGCGTGAAGGTCTCCTGGGCGAAGACCGGCGACCTCACCTTCGGACCCGAGGGCGCCAAGCTCCCGCTGGGCAGCCTCCGCATCGACGTCACAACCGCTGTCAAGACCGCCGCAGGTGCCCCCGCCTCGGCCGCCGCATCGCTTGAGGGCTTTGTCCAACTGGCCCCCGAGGTCGCCTTCTCCTACGACGGTTCCCGCGCCGCCGCGAGCTCTTCGCCCAGCGGCGCGTTCCTGGGGCTGAGTGGCGAGTGGACCTCCCAGTGGCAGCTCAGGGGCCGCGCGGCCGGCACGACAAACGGCAAGCCGATCCGCATCCCCTTCGCCGAACTGCACGCCGACCCCGTAATCCAGGTCGGCCCGGTCCCGATCGTCGTCAATCTCGATCTCGTCTGCTACTTCCGGGTGGACGCCGACGGCCGCGTCACGGTCGACGCCGAACAGGACCTCAAGGGAGACTTCCGCGTAGGCGGGAACTTCACCTGGGCCAAGGGCTGGCGCGGCATCAGCGAATCCCACATGAGCGGTCAGCCCCTCAAGGCGACGGTCACCGCCGTCGGTGACGTCAAGGCCGCCATGGGCGCCGAGGCGACCGTGGGCCTCTACGGCACGGTGGGCGTCACCGCCGACCTCGCCCCCTATCTCCGCGCCGAATCCAACGCGACAGCCGGGGGCTCGGCAAACGGAGCCGGCTCCGCCTCCGGCTCCTGGGCCCTGTACGGCGGAGTCGACCTGAACGGCACACTCAACCTGCAGCTCTCCATCTTCGGCACGCCCGTCTTCCAGACACGAATCCCCCTGGGCGCCGTGCACGAGGAGTGGCTGCTGACGAAGGGCGAAGTCAGGACATAGAGACCCTCGCGGCCAGGACCAGCCGCAGCGCGCCCGCTCAGCAGGCCACGCACAACCACCCCCGATGGTGCGCGGCCTTGCCGAGCCCGCCGACGAAGGCGACGGCACAGTCGGCGCCGCAGACAAAGCAACAACCGCCGGCGCCCGAGACGATCGCATCACCGCCGAGGCAGAAGGCACCCACACCCTCGCCCCGGAGATGGGCGCCGAACTCAGCGGCGGAACTGAGGCAGAACCAGTCCGCATCGGCGGCGGCCCCCAGGACCTCTGGCTTCGATCACTTCTTGCGACAGCGTTTGTCGACGGGTTTGGACAGCAGCGTCCGGTCGACGGCTTCACGGATCGCCACGAGTTTTGAAGGCACCTGCTGATTGAGGCGAGTCGGGCCGACGGGTTGCGACAGGCCTGTCACAAGCTTCGAAGATCGCTTGACCTTGCCCCGGAGGGAGAAACGACAGTGCCTCTGTCGATCACATGAGCGGGCGATCTGTGCTCGCTGGTCCAGGACGAAGAGGGGGAGTTCGCGTGCCCGCGACCTGCGTCATTCTCGACATCGGTGGCGTGCTGGAGATCACGCCGGAAACGGGACGGGTGCCACGGTGGGAGGAGCGGTTGGAGCTGCCACTGGGCACTGTCCATGAGCGGATGCGCGACATGTGGCGAGCTGGGAGTATCGAAAGCATCAGCGAGCGCGAGGTGCACGAGCAGGTGGCGACCGTTTAGGTCTTGCCACTCCCCAGGTTGAAGCTTTCATGGCTGATCTCTGGGCCGAGTATCCGGGGACGCCGAACGAGGAGTTGATCGGCTATGTGCGAGGGCTGCGCGGAAGCTGCAGGCTGGGCATCCTGAGCAACAGCTTCGTGGGCGCCCGCGAACGGGAGACGTCGCTTGCGGACACACGGTCGGCGCCCCGGGATGCGGCGAAGCCGAAGTCGCAGGTGCCCATGTGGCGTGAGGGGCTGGCCTGGTCGGTGCTGTCGGTGGACTACCAGCGCATCCTGCAGACGCTTGCGGACCGTCTCCGACTCCATCAAGGGCCGCTGACCTGCCAGGAGATGGCCGCAGCGTTCGGCATGGACGTGGTGCCGACACGGGTGGAGGCGTTGCGGTCGAAGGCGAAACGCCTGGTCGCGCGCGGCTGGCTGGCCGAGCCGACGCCGGGCCGGTTCACGCTCGCCCAGAGTCTGAGCGGGCCAGGCGGCGGGTCATGAGCAGCGTCATCGACCAGTAGATCATCGCCTCGGCGCTGGTGGTGCGGCGCTCGAAGTCGCGTGCCAGGCGGCGGCTGCGCATCAGGTGCGCGAAGAACCGCTCGACGATCCACCGTTTGGGCAGCACTACGAAGCCCTTCCGGTCGTCGCTGCGCTTGACGATCGCCAGCGCCAGGGCGAGCGCGGCCAGGCAGTACTCGACGAGGCTGCCGGTGTAGCCGCCGTCGGCCCGGATGAGGGCGAGACGGTGGTGCGCGTCGGCGACTTGTCGCAGCAGGACCTGGGCGGCGGTGCGGTCGCCGGTGTCCGCGGCGGTGACCATCACGCCCAGCAGCAGGCCGAGGATATCGACCGCGACATGACGCTTGCGCCCGTTGACATGCTTGCCGCCGTCGAAGCCGCGGCTGTCGGCGCCGACGATGGCGTCCGCCTTGACCGACAGCGAGTCGATCACCCCGGCCGTCGGCTCCGCCTCCCGCCCCAGCCTTTCGCGGACCCTCGCGCGCAGCCGGTCGTGGAACTCCTTGACCAGGGCGTGGTCGCGCCAGCGGCGGAAGAAGGCGTAAACGCGGTCCCACGGCGGGAAGTCGGCGGGCATCGCCCGTCACTTGATGCCGTTGTCCGGCCGTTGTCCACCAGGTAGCGGGTCGCATCGAGTATCGCCCGGTGGCTGTATGCCTCCGGCTGCCCTCCCCGGCCGCGCAGCCGGCCCGGCACCGGCAGCAGCGGCCGCGCCACGGCCCACTCCTCGTCCGTCATGTCCGTCGGACAGCGGCGCTCACGGATCCCGTTGTCCGCGGCGTTTCCGAACCGGGGAGCCAGACAGTCACACGTCCCGGTGACCAAACCGGACTCCGCCTCCGCGGTGGCATACAGCTGCGGCAACAGGGCCTCCTGATGCTCGGACGGTGTGGTGCCCCCGAGTTGCTCAGGAGGCCCTGACTCATGCGGCGGCCACCCCAAGATCATCCGATCAGGAACCCCGTTCGATCCGCAGCTCCGTTGCTCGGTACGACAGCGGCTCCTCATCGCGAAGGCTCTTCTCGGCGACGCAGCCCGAGGCTGATGACGCGCCGACTTGGTACCAGGCACCTCAGATTTCCCTCAAGCCCCAGAAGCCTCGTGATTCGCTGAACTAGCCTCCCTGTCCGTAAGCACTGGCCCAGTCATTGCTTGTGCGGCTGGTCGGCGATCCCCTGGCCCCGAAGAGGCAAACCGCAGATGAAGCACCGCATGAAGAGCCGTTCCAAGAAGACCGTGATCATTGCGGCGGCGGGCACCAGTGTGCTGGCCCTGACCGTGCCGATCACGGCCTTAGCGACCATCACCGAGCCCGGTTCGGAGGCAGCCGGATCACATTGCACCGTCGATATATCCGGCGGTCCCGTGCAATGTTTCCCGACTTATCGGGCGGCCATCGCGGCAGCCACCGACGGCCGGGTCAAGGACGCTCCGCTGGACGTCCGCACAGCCGTCGCCAACCCGGCCTTCCGAAAGAAGATCGACGTTGCGGGCACCGCCGCCGAGCTGCGGGCCGATGCGGAGCCGGCCGCGGAGTCGTCCGTCGTCATCGGCACCGAGTACCTCGACGCGAACCACACGGGCAAGTCCATGAGTTTCACCGCCGAGAGCAAGTGCACCCCCGACGGGCCGGGCTTCCAGGTCGACCAGGTGCCCGCCGAGTTCAACGACGCCATCAGCTCGTACCAGACCTTCAACGACTGCCAGGCCCGGCACTTCGCCGACCCCGGGCTGGAGGGCGACTCCACCAGCTGGCAGATCGGCGGTCAGCGCTCGGTCGGGGACGGTGTGGACAATAGGACCAGCTCCATCCAGTGGAACTACGCGGAGTCGCCTACCGCCGCCCAGCTCTTCGCGGACTGCGACGAGAAGATCGCTACTTGCAAGTTCGAGCACAAGGGCGACGTCACCTACAGTTACGGCGGTGTCCACGAGGTGGCCCGCGCGTTCAACTGCACCAGCATCGAGCAGCAGAAGAAGATGAGCTGGTGGGACACGACCGGCGGCAAGAACTCGCTCAGCGTCGAGCTGGGAGCCAGCTACAAGTTCGGAAATTCCCTGGTCGGCGGGGAGTACACCCTCAGCTTCTCGACCACTTACGGACACGAGTGGAGCTGGGAGAGCAGGGTCTCCGACGAGACGGACCTCACCGTCCCGGCCGGGGAGGTCGGCTGGGTCAACCGGAACACCAAGATGCAGACCGCGGGGGGTGAGTACACGGTGACGTACAAGGACCGCAAATGGGGTCACTACGTCTGGTACGTCCGTGACTTCGTCGCCACCGGCCCCGTCCCGCAGGAGATGGGTGTCGTCGACTGGGTCTCCCGCCCCATGACGGCGGCGGAGAAGGCCGACCACTGCAAGGACGGCGCCGCCATGGTCACCGCCACTCCGAAGAAGGCCACGGCCGCATCCACCAAGAGCCTGCCCAGTACCGCTCACGTCCTGTCCGGCCCGCGTTGATCCGGCCGGCCTGACCCCCGCCAGCAACACCGATCCTTTTCCCGCGGTCGGCTTCCGTACGCGGAGGCCGCGCCGCCGAAGAGGAGCTGGGAGGACTTGGCGCGCCGGAAGTCCACATGGACGGGGTGCTCCCAGGTGAAGCCGATGCCGCCGTGGACCTGGATGTTCTCCATGGCCGCGCACATGTACGCCTGGCTATGTAGGCGGTATCTGGAAGTGGACATCGCAGAAGGCGATTGGAGGCAGGCTGCCACGGTGGCAGGGTCAGCACCCCGACCACTCGCGTTTCCACCCCCGCGTACGGCGACGACACAGTCTGTGCAGCAAGCGGGACTGCCGCCCCGGCCTCGGTCTCCTCGCAAGAGGTCTCAGCCATCAGCTCGGCGACCGTCTCCCGCGTGATCACAAGCCGGGACAGCACCACCCGCTCTTCCTCCAGCCGCGCGGTCAACTCAGCGTTTTCTGCCCCGAGTTCCTCCACGCGGGCACGGGCCGTGCCCCTGGCTTCCTGACGGAGGGGCGCGGATCCGAGTCACCGCAGGCGGGTGCACGCTGCGGCACCGGGGCCTCCTGCTGCTCGATGATTCGACACCAACGAGCTGTTCAGGAGGCCCCGCCCATATGCGCCCTGCATCCCGCGATCACCAATCGGGAACTCCCGTTCGACGCGCATCTCTCAGGATCGGAAAGACAACAGCTACTGAACGAACGCGCCGGGCACCGCGGCGACCCCTGTTCTGTACTCGCGCCGGACAGCGCCTCAGCCGCGACGCCGTCCCGCCATCCACGCGCATGCCGCCGCGGAGGCTTGCCCGTCCATGCTGGACAAGAGCATCCATCCGCACGTCCTAAGGCACGGCTGCGCGATGTCGCTGCTGCAGGCTGGCGTCGACACCACCGTCATCGCGCTCTGGCTCGGCCACGCCGGCGTCCGCTCCGCCGACGCCTACGTCCACGCCGACATGACCATCAAGGAGAAGGCATTCGCCCTGATCGCGCCAGTCACCGCCATGCCAGGCCGCTACCAGCCGACGGACCAAGTCCTCGCCTTCCTCGACCGCCTGTGAGACGTGAGCGGTGTGCGAACCCGCAGGGTCACGCCAGGGGCTTGGGAGCCGACGCCCCAGGTCAGCGGGTCTCGTGCGCTCCTATAACCTGCCGTCGTGGCCGATGATGCTTCGCTGGAGTTCCTGATCGATGCCGATCACGGGCAGTTCTATGTCCAAGACCTTGAGCCCTACGACGCCTGGATTGCCGAACACGCGATGGACCCTGACCTGCCGCCTGCCGGCTGGACCGAGGAAGCAGTTCATGTTCATCGCATCGGAGTAGAACCTCACTCGATCTCTGTCGGCACCGCCCGGGACGACATGGTCGAGTCACTGATCGCCGTCCACACGTCGACGCCGACGACGGACCCGACGGCCGAGCACATCGTCGAGGCCGATCTGGCAGCCCCGACAGGTCAACTCACCGTGTCCAGCCCAGGAATCCACCCAGAGAATGGCCCGCGCATGGCCGTTCCCGCGGGCCTGCTGCGAGCCCGGGTCTCCTACATCCCCTCTGAGCCGCCGGCCGTCGACACGAATGGCGGCCCCGGCGACCACTTCCTCTACCAAATCGACCTCTGGCCCACCGACGAGGACCGCGGGCTGGTCGTCCTCCGACAAGGGCCAAGCCCCTGGGCCGGATAGGCCACACGCCATCGACTATGCCGAGCACAGCGACCTCCACGCAGACCGCCACCAGACCCATCGATCGACCCATCTGTCAGTCGACCGGATAGAACTGCGTGTACCAGCGGCGCAACGCTTTGATGCCCTTCTCATGCGGAAGCAGGACGGGGCGCGCCTGGTGGATCTTGTGGTCCCAGATCCCGACCTCCTTGCGCACCTCGTCCAAGGCCGCCATGCGGAAGACGAGCTTGGCCAGGGGGGTCAGAATCGGCAGCCGGACCGGTTTGCGGATGTAGTACAGCATCCGCAGTTCGCTGGTCCGGTCGTCAACGGGAGTGCTGAGTGCGACGGCGGTCACCGACAGTACGGGGCCGTGGGTACGCACCACCATGACGCCGGGCCCGTACATGAACGCGTCGAAGGTGTTGTCGATGACCCGACCCAGGACGCGGCGGGAGATGCGGCCGCGAGCCTCGGCGAACGGGCCGTCCGCCCGCCAGTCCTGGACAGGGGGTTCGCTCTGGCCGTGGATGAAGTGGAAGTGGGACTCGTCGACGATGTTCTCGCGCATCTCCTGAATGTGGACACGAGCCCGGCAGGTGTCGTCGATGGGCGCAGCGAACTCTTTCGATCCTGCCTCGAGGATCTCCGGCACCTCCCACGACGGCTCACCCGGCCCGGCGTGGACGAAGACAAGCCCGCTGTGCTCGCGGACCGGGAACCCGTCGAGAGAGACCTTGGGAGTACGCAGCGCGAACGGAGCCTCCACGCACCGGCCGTCGGCACCGAACCGCCACCCGTGGAACTGGCACTCCACCGTGCCGTCCACGACCCTCCCGCCCGCGCCGAGATGCGCGCCGTAGTGCGGGCAGTACGCGTCCCGTACCGCTGCCCGGCCGTCGGCTCCCCGAAAGGCGATGAGCGCCCGCCCGAAGTAGTGCAGGCTGACGACCTTGCCCGGCCGCAGTTCGTGGCTGCGCGCCACCGCGTACCAGCCGTACGGCACAGTCGGCATCGGATACTGGTCGGCCCGGGGATCGCGTGGCAGAGCGGCTAAGTTGTCATGACTGCGACGTAATGGCATACGTAGATGCTAGTAGTGCTTGGTCAGGTCGGTATCGCTGTGGGGATGTCGCGGTGACAGGCCATCGCCGTAGCCGCCGTCAGCGACGACGAGGGGAACCTCGATGCCCCACGACCTCGTCTCGTCGATCATGTCCAAGGCCGACTGCCGCTTCTCGACTTGACCGACCTCTTCGGGGATGCCGCACTGCGTGCCGCTGCGCTGCTTCCTCGACCTGCGCCAGCAGCCCGACGCCTGTCCCCACCCAGACACAGGCGCCACAAAACGCCGCGCCCCCGGCGATGTAGCCGCCGGGGACCGCGTACGCAGAGTGTGGATGTGAAGGGCGGTCGCCTACGCGGCGAAAGGCTCTGCAGGGCTTCAGCCGAACGATCGTCCCTGCAGGCAATAGGTGAGGCCCGGGGACTCTGTCCCCTTCACAACCACGCCTTCCACAACCACCCCCGCCCGCCAGACATTCCCGTCCCGCCCGCCGGGCAGCGGTCAGCGGGCTCAGGCACTGCGCCAGCAGGCGGGCCTGTCCTATCTGCTGCTTGACGTGCTCCCTGGCCTAAAGTCCAGGGATTCCAGCCTGGGTCGTCTGACCCTTCCGGAGGCTTCCTGCTTCCACGCGCTGTGCGGGCA
>NZ_JAQMWP010000005.1 GCF_030403745.1 Streptomyces sp. S.PB5 | reverse complement strand
CCGGTGGCCGTTCAACTATGCGGGCACCATCCCGATGCCGGAGCAAACCCCCGGATCAGGTCGAACCCGTACACCACTTCCCTGGACGCAACCGCACATGGGCCGTCCCTGGGCCGTCCGACGCCGCTCGGCAGTGGCCAACCTAGGACCTCCGGGGGACCCGCCACGGGGACCCGCCGGGCACCCGGGCGGCAGTCACTGCAGCCACCGGCCCGGCTCCGTGGTCAGTGGTCGATGAGATCGTGCCCTCATGGACACGTTCCTGGATCTCCCCGAATCAGTGGCTTCGGAAGACGCAGTCATCGCCCGCTACCGCCTGAGCGACGACGAGTACGGCTCGCCCGCCGAGCGTGCAGTGTTCTTCGAGGCCGAGCGGGCGATGAGTGCCGCGGTCGAGGAGGCGGGTGTCGGTGAGGTCGACGGGAACGAGTTCGGTGGGGGTGAGGTCGTGCTGTACGCCTATGGCGTGGACGGCGAGGCTCTCTTCAAGGTCATGGAGCCGGCCCTTCGGGCGCTGCCGCTCAGGCCAGCGCATGTCGTGGTGCGGCAAGCGAGGGGAGATGTGGAAGTTCGAGTGGATCTCTGACGAGCCGGCCGCGGTCAGCGTCGTTTGCGGAGTTGCCGGTAGCGGCGTTCCACGTCGGGCAGGAACCAGTCGGGGAGTTCGGCGGTGGCTCGCAGGTGGGTGCGCTCGGTGGCCGAGAGGGCCTGGGCCGCTGCGTCCACGGCCACCGCGTAGTCGGTCATCTTGTCCGAGGCGTGTTCACGGCGCAGATCGCCGCCGAAAGCGGCGTTGCCGGGGCGGCCGCTGAAGAGGACCGTGGCCCAGCCGAAGAAGCGCAGTCTGCCGGTCCGTCTCCGGAGTTCGTCGCGGACTATGAGCCAGCACAGTCGTTCATCGGTCACGTTCGGGATCGATCGTGACGTCGTCATGATTTTCCCTCCCCCCCCATGAGTCCCACCGATGGGTTCCACGGATGAGGTCCCGCCGATGAGTCTCGCCGCGGCCACGGGTCTGTATCTCCGACGCGCCTGATCAACCGCACGCGAGGAGAGCATTATGACCGCCACCTACACCTTCGACGTCTTCTCCAGCCTCGACGGCTTCGGCGCGGCCGGCGGTGACTGGACCGGCTACTGGGGCAAGCAGGGGCCCGAGCTGCTCGATCACCGGGACGCCCTGTACGGGGAGGAGCAGCGGATGGTGTTCGGGGCCGCCACGTACCGGACGTTCACGCGGATCCTGGCCGAGGCTCCCGAGGGCACCGTGGACTCATGGGGCACGCGCATGGTGAACCTCCCGGCGACCGTGGTGTCGAGCACCCTGGAAGGCCCCCTCGACTGGCCGGACGCGACCCTCGTGAAGGGCGACGCCGTCGACGTCGTCGCCCGTCTGAAGGAGGAGTCCGACGTGCCCCTGCGCTCCCACGGCAGCCTGTCGATGAACCGCGCGCTGATGGCCGCCGGCCTGGTCGACCGCGTCCAGGTGACCCTCTTCCCCGTGATCACCGGCAGGACCGGGCTGGACCCGGTCTTTCGCGGCGCGGAGGACTTCGACCTCGAACTGATCGACTCCAGGACGCTCGACGGCCGCATCCAGGAACTCGTCTACCGGCCCACCTTGCACGCCTGAGCCCATCCCGGTCGGAACCGGGCCGAACCGGGCCCGTCGATCACAGCGAGGCCGTGAAGCCGGCGGACCGGACCGGTTCAGCCGGAACGACGGGCCCAGAACCGCCGGTGCCCATCCCCCGCCGAGCGTCAGCCGGATCGACTCGGCCACATAGGACGGCAGGACGGGCTGCGACTCCCGGCCGAACCAGTTGCTCGCGTGCGGTCGGTCGGTGGTGACCACGAGGATCGTTCCCGGCGCCTGATCGTCCCCGTCCGCCTGTTCCACCGCGAACGTGCACGGAGTCCACGCCAGGGCCTGGAAGTACGTCGGCCGGCGCCGCAGGGCGCCACCGGTACTCCGTCCCGTCGACCACGATGCGCCGCGCGCCCTTGCGCCCCAGTGCCATGGCTGCCCCTCCTCCGCTCAGGCAGGTATCCAACCAGGCCACTGCGGAGGGACGTTGCTGTCCGGACAGAGACCCGAGTCACCCGGGTAACCGTCCAGCGTGCCGACCGTGGCGAAGAACCACCAGCCGAGCAGGACCGTCACGGCGACCACCGACGCCGGTGGCAGCCACGCCCGTACCGCCCTCGGCGCACGCGACGCCATCCAGCGCCCGAGCGCCAGCGACGCGAGCCCGACGAAACCTGCCGTCACCCCGGTCACGGGGAACAGGAAGTTGAGCTGGAAGACGCCGCCGGCGTCAAAGCCCGCGTCGCAGTACGCGCGGGCCCAGACGGTCAGGGACCAGGCACCCCAGCCCACCGCCGCCCCGAAGAGCCAGGCGACGGCCGCGGGGAGACACGTGGAACGCCGCTCCGTCTCAAGAGTGCTCATGACATGCCACGACGTCGATCACTCGCCCCGCGGTTCCGCTCCGCCGCGCGCTCGACGACACCGTCGCTCGACGGCACCGTCCTGCGCCCGGCGTCACCCGGTGGCGAGGACGGTTCCGAGACCGAGCCCGTTACGAGATCGTCAGCGGCACCGCGTGGATCTCGTCCGCCTTGTGCCCCGTGCGCTCGTGGATGCGCTGGACCGCGTCCGCCGAGGGCCCCTCGGAGAGGCAGTAGACCGTGCCGGACACGGGGTCCGCCCAGGCCCGCTCGAAGTGGACGCCCTCCTCCTTCTCGATGGCGAGGTCGGCCTGATGGGCCTCCTTCAGCTGCTCGGCCGTGATGCCCTTCATCCCGTGGTGTACGTCCATGAACCGCGCCATGACCCGCACCTCCTTACGGTTCGCCGCTCTTACCGCTTCCTTCCATGCTGCGCCTCATGAGGCGAGGGTGCACAGACGAAGGGCCCCGGCAGCACACCGGGGCCCTTCACCGTCGTACGGCAGGAAGCGACCGTCGTACGAGAAAAACGCGACGTCAGCCGCACTGGCACGGATTGCCCGACTGGCACCCGCACCCGCACCCCGAGCCGCACCCGCAGGCGCCGATCAGCATCAGGTTCCTGATCTCGGCGGGCTGCTCGGTCGGGCGTTCCTGGGTGGGGTCGGGGGTGGGGGTGCTGGGGGATTCGGCCATGGGGCCCTCCTCAAGGCAGGGGTCTGAACTCTCGGCCTTCGGATCAGACCCTGTGCCCATTGCATGCCCGCCCGAGAGGTCGCATCAACGGCGCACTGAGGCTTGCGCACGCCCCGAACAGACCCCCGTACGCCCGGTCCGAGCCGAGGGCTCAGGCCCCCTCGACCCCCGTCGCCGGCTGGATGTCCGCCTGCAGCTCGTCCGCGTGCTCACCCGTCACCAGGTACACCACACGCTTCGCCACCGACACCGCGTGGTCGGCGAACCGCTCGTAGTAACGGCCCAGCAGGGTCACGTCGACCGCCGTCTCGATGCCGTGCTTCCAGCGGTCGTCCAGCAGGTGCTGGAAGAGGGTGCGGTGCAGGAGGTCCATCTCGTCGTCGTCCTGCTCCAGCTGGAGCGCGAGGTCGACGTCCTTGGTGATGACGACCTCGGCCGCCTTCGCCATCAGGCGCTGCGCGAGCTGGCCCATCTCCAGGATGGTCGCGTGCAGGTCGGCCGGGATGGCACGCTCCGGGAAGCGCAGCCGCGCCAGCTTCGCCACGTGCTGGGCGAGGTCGCCCGAGCGCTCCAGGTCCGCCGACATCCGCAGCGAGGTCACGACGATACGGAGGTCCGTCGCCACCGGCTGCTGCCTGGCCAGCAGGGCTATGGCCCGCGCCTCCAGGTCGTGCTGGAGGTCGTCCACCTTCTGGTCGGCCTCGATGACGCTCTCGGCGAGCTTCAGGTCGGAGTCGAGGATGGCCGTCGTGGCGCGCCCGATCGCCGACCCCACCAGCCGGGCCATCTCCACCAGACCGTCGCCGATCGAGTCCAGTTCCTCGTGGTACGCGTCCCGCATCAGGGGTCCCTCTCTTACGTCTGCCTCGGGGGTTCCGGGGGGCCAGAACCGGCCGTCGGATCATTCCGAAAACCGGCGCTGTGAACCCCACGCTCCCACGTTCGGCCCTGTACGCGTCGATTTCCGTCACCCCAAATGAACCATCACTGGCTCCAAGGTGAACTCTGGGCGACGAGTGTTCGAGCTCGCACTCCGATGGCTGTGGCCAGGACCGGACCCATGCCTAACCTGGATGCATGGACGTGAACGCGGCGGTCGCCGCAGTGGCAGCGATCGCCGGAGCAGTAACCGGCGTGATCGCCATGCTGGCGTTCCGCTTCAGCGAGCGGGAGCAGAAGCGCCCCACCCGCACCTCGCTGCACACCGACCCGGTGCTCCCGCCGGGCGTGGACACCGTCCTGTCCGTCCTCCGCTCTTCCGCCGTCGTCCTCGACGAGGCCGACGGCGTCGTGAAGGCCAGCTCGGCCGCCTACGCCCTCGGTCTGGTCCGCGGCGGCAAACTCGCCGTCGAGCCCATGCTGCAGATGGCGCGTGACACCAGAAGAGACGGAGAGATACGACAGGTCGAACTGGACCTTCCGAGGCGGGGCACGGGACGGGGCGAGGCACTCGCCGTATCCGCCCGGGTCGCGCCTCTCGGCTCCCGGCTGGTCCTCCTGCTCGTCGAGGACCTCACCGAGGCCCGTCGTATCGAGGCCGTCCGCCGTGACTTCGTCGCGAACGTCAGCCATGAACTCAAGACCCCGGTCGGCGCCCTCTCCCTGCTCTCCGAGGCCGTCATGGACGCCTCCGACGACCCCGAGGCCGTCGAGCGCTTCGCCGGCCGGATGCAGATAGAGGCGACCCGGCTCACCAACCTGGTCCAGGAGCTCATCGACCTCTCCCGGGTCCAGAACGACGACCCGCTGGAGGACGCCGAGCCCGTCCGCGTCGACGAGCTCGTCGCCGAGGCCATCGACCGCTGCCGCCACCAGGCCGGCACCAAGCAGATCACCATGGCCGCCGGCGGCACCGCCGACCTGCGCCTGTGGGGCAACCGCGGCCAGCTCGCCGCCGCCCTCGGCAATCTCGTCGAGAACGCCGTGAACTACTCCCCGGCCCGCACCCGCGTCGGCATAGCCGCCCGCCGGGTGACCGCGCCCGGCGGGGACCACATCGAGATCGCCGTGACCGACCAGGGCATCGGCATCTCCGACAAGGACAAGGAGCGCATCTTCGAGCGCTTCTACCGGGTCGACCCGGCCCGCTCCCGTGCCACCGGCGGCACGGGCCTCGGCCTGGCGATCGTCAAGCACGTGGCCGCCTCCCACGCGGGGGAGGTCACGGTGTGGAGCTCGGAGGGACAAGGCTCCACGTTCACCCTGCGGCTGCCGGAGGCGGGGGCTGCCCGCGCCCGCGCACAACAGAACACCGACCTCGACGACGAGGACGGCCCCGACCCATCCCCGTACGAACCGCTTCCCGCCCCGGAGGTCCTTCCGTGACCCGAGTGCTCGTCGTCGAGGACGAGGAGTCCTTCTCCGACGCCCTGTCGTACATGCTCCGCAAGGAGGGCTTCGAGGTCGCGGTCGCGACCACGGGCCCCGACGGACTCGACGAGTTCGAGCGCAACGGCGCCGACCTCGTCCTCCTCGACCTGATGCTGCCCGGCCTGCCGGGCACCGAAGTCTGCCGCCAGCTGCGCGGCCGCTCCAACGTCCCCGTCATCATGGTGACCGCCAAGGACAGCGAGATCGACAAGGTGGTCGGCCTGGAAATAGGAGCCGATGACTACGTCACCAAGCCCTTCTCGTCCCGTGAGCTGGTCGCCCGTATCCGGGCCGTCCTGCGCCGCCGCGGCGAGCCCGAGGAGGTCACCCCGGCCGCGCTGGAGGCCGGCCCCGTCCGCATGGACGTGGACCGCCACGTGGTCACGGTCTCCGGCTCCAAGGTCGACCTCCCCCTCAAGGAGTTCGACCTGCTGGAGATGCTGCTGCGCAACGCGGGCCGCGTCCTGACCCGTATGCAGCTCATCGACCGGGTGTGGGGCGCCGACTACGTCGGCGACACCAAGACCCTCGACGTCCACGTCAAGCGCCTCCGCGCCAAGATCGAGCCGGACCCGGGCGCGCCCAGGTATCTGGTGACGGTCCGCGGCTTGGGCTACAAGTTCGAGCCGTAAGCCGTAAGCCGTAAGCCGCACGACGAAGAAGGGCGGGACCTCCGAAGAGGTCCCGCCCTTTCGTGTTCTGCCGTGCCGCTCAGTGCCCGGCGGCCGCGCTCTCGCTCGCCGTCGCGGACGCGGAGGCCTCGTCGGTGGAGGTCGCCGTCGCGGAAGGCGAGGCCGTACCCGTGGCCGACTCGGTCGGGGAGGCCGACGCGCTCTCGCCCGTGCCCGGGGCCTCGGGGACCTCGGTCGGGCCCCACTTCTCGAAGTAGCTCTTGGCCGGCACCACGAAGGCGCGCAGGCTCACGTCACCGGTCTTGCTGAAGGTGAAGGTGATCTTCTGGGCGTTGCCGTCCTGGATCGCCTCACGGCTGCTCGGCAGCACCGCGGTGGCGTTGCCCTCGCCGCCGATGACGAGGGAGCCGCCGGCCGGGATGGTCAGCTTGCCCTTGCCCTTGGCGGGGGAGAGCTCGGCGGTCTTGCCGGTGTCGGCGATGGTGATGGAGTCCAGCGTCTCGGCGGTCCGGCCGTTGTTGAACAGCGTCGCGGAGACCACGGCGGGGCCGGTCGACTCCAGGTCGGGCTGGGTGATGACGATCGCGTTCTGGATCTTGATGTCGCCGACGGCGGTGGCCGCGTTGTCCGGCTTGATCTCCAGCGTCTGGGCGTTGTTGCCGGCCGCGCACGCGGAGAGCGAGGCGATCGAGAACGCGAGGGCGGCGGCCGCGAGGGCGCCGCGTCGAAGGCTGCTGCTCACGGCGGCGGCAACTCCTTGACTCGAACGGGGCGGGCGCGTAAAGCCGCCCTAAGTGTCTGTCAGCGGCCTTAGGTTACCGAGCCGTTCCCGCGCGACCGCACCCGACCCTCCCCAACGGCCGCTCTTCGTTCCGGAGAGTCGATCGCATCCCTCCGCTCAAGTGACCTCCGAGTCACTTCGGGCTCGCACTCGTCCGCCATTCACATAAGCCCCTCGCGCATCCGCTCGCAAAACTTCCGTGAAGGAATGCGTGATCGTCCACGGAATTGATCACGAATCCGAGTGATCAATTCCGGAAACGACGGGGAACTGACTCCGGCCACCGAACGGAGTAGCGGAAGTCGCACACTTGGAACCAGACATATGGGGACGTTCGTCTACGTCGAAGGGCCTCCGGATGTGTGTAACGTACGCGTTTCACCTCCCCCGGAGAGCCGCTCCGACCTGCGAATACCTTCTTCCGCTCGGCCTCCGCAGCACGTTCCTGTTGCTGTTGTCAAGCCCCGAGATATGCCCTGACCTGCGAAAACGCCATTCAGAACCCGCAGTTTCCGTGTTACCCTGGATAGCCACGGAAGGGGTACCTGTCACATGACGTTCAAGGTTGGCGACACCGTGGTCTATCCCCATCACGGGGCCGCGCTGATCGAGGCCATCGAAACTCGCCAGATCAAAGGCGTGGACAAGACCTACTTGGTGCTGAAGGTCGCCCAGGGTGACCTGACGGTACGTGTGCCAGCGGACAATGCGGAGTTCGTCGGCGTGCGTGATGTGGTCGGTCAGGACGGGCTGGACCGGGTCTTCGAGGTGCTGCGCGCGCCGTACGCCGAGGAGCCCACGAACTGGTCCCGTCGCTACAAGGCAAATCTGGAGAAGCTCGCCTCCGGCGATGTCATCAAGGTCGCGGAAGTCGTGCGTGACCTGTGGCGTCGTGAGCGTGAGCGCGGACTTTCCGCAGGTGAGAAGCGCATGCTCGCCAAGGCCCGCCAGATCCTGGTGAGCGAGCTCGCCCTCGCGGAGAACACGAACGAGGACAAGGCCGAGGCCCTGCTCGACGAGGTCCTCGCGTCCTGACGACGCCCGCTGCCGCCGCCGGATCCGGCTCGGCACATTAGATATGCCGCGGTGCCCGATGACGTATTTCCGTCGCCGGGCGCTGCGGCATGTCTGTGCCCGGACACCGAGCTGAGGTATTACGGGGTGCGCCGGTCGTACGCGTCGTACGAGGCGCAGGTCCCCCGAAACTCGAAACTTCGCGGTCCCCGATACTTGGCGTGCCGGGCCCGGGCAGCAGGCTCGACCGGCGTCACGGAAGGGTCCGGTCAAGGCGTCGCGCCCGGCACGCTGTCTGTCGTACCCACCTTGGCCGAGCACACAAACCTGACAGGAACCGATGTCTGACGATTCGCGCCCTTCGCCCTCGACAGCGTCCTCGACGGCCAGGACGGAAGTCCGTACGGCCGTCGTGATCCCGGCCGCCGGCCGGGGCGTACGACTCGGCCCGGGCGCCCCCAAGGCGCTCCGCGCGCTGAACGGCACCCCCATGCTGATCCACGCGGTCCGCGCGATGGCCGCCTCCCGCGCGGTCTCCCTGGTCGTCGTCGTGGCCCCGCCCGACGGCGCCGGCGAGGTCAAGAGCCTCCTCGACGCCCACGCCCTCCCCGAGCGCACCGACTTCCTCGTCGTCCCCGGCGGCAAGGAACGCCAGGACTCCGTGAAGGCCGGCCTGGACGCGCTGCCCCCGGACTACGACATCGTCCTCGTTCACGACGCGGCCCGCCCCCTCGTCCCCGTCGACACGGTGGACGCCGTCATCGAGGCCGTACGGGACGGCGCTCCGGCCGTCGTACCGGCCCTGCCTCTCGCGGACACCGTCAAGGAGGTCAAGCCCGCCCCGGTCGCGGGCGACCCCGAGCCGGTCGTCGCCACCCCGTCCCGCGCCCGCCTCCGTGCCGTCCAGACACCCCAGGGCTTCGACCGCGCGACCCTCGTCCGCGCCCACGAGACCGTCACCGACGACGTCACCGACGACGCGAGCATGGTCGAGCAGCTCGGCCTCACGGTCGTGGTCGTCCCCGGCCACGAGGAGGCCTTCAAGGTGACCCGCCCCCTGGACCTGGTCCTCGCGGAGGCGGTCCTGGCCCGCAGGAGGCTCAACGATGGCTTCTGAGTCCTACGAAGGGGCCTGTGAAGGGTCCCGCGAAGGGGCCTACGACGGGTCCTTCGAAGGGGTGCTGCTGCCCCAGGTCGGCATCGGCACCGACATCCACGCCTTCGAAGAGGGCCGCGAGCTGTGGTGCGCCGGCCTGAAGTGGGAGGGCGAGGGCCCCGGCCTCGCCGGTCACTCCGACGCCGACGTCGTCGCCCACGCCGCGTGCAACGCCCTCTTCTCGGCGGCGGGCCTCGGCGACCTCGGTCAGCACTTCGGCACGGGACGCCCCGAGTGGTCGGGTGCCTCCGGCGTCACCTTGTTGACGGAGGCCGCCCGGATCGTCCGCGAGGCGGGCTTCCGGATCGGCAACATCGCCGTACAGGTCGTGGGCCCCCGCCCGAAGATCGGCAAGCGCCGCGACGAGGCCCAGAAACTGCTGTCGGAGGCGGCCGGAGCACCGGTTTCGGTCTCCGGGGCGACAACGGACGGACTCGGCTTCCCCGGCAGGGGTGAAGGGCTGATGGCCGTGGCCACCGCACTGGTCGTGAGAACCGCAGGCTGACCGTCATCCACAACCTGTTATCCACAACCGTCCGATGCACTCGGTATCGCCTACTACCCTTGGACTCGTGACTATTCGGCTGTACGACACCAGCGCCCGGCAGATCCGTGACTTCACCCCGCTCCAGCAGGGTTGTGTCTCGATCTACCTCTGTGGTGCCACCGTGCAGGCCGCACCGCACATCGGGCACATCCGCTCGGGGCTGAACTTCGACATCATGCGCCGCTGGTTCGAATACCGCGGCTACGACGTCACGTTCATCCGCAACGTCACGGACATCGACGACAAGATCATCACCAAGTCGCACGACCAGGGCCGCCCCTGGTGGTCGCTCGGGTACGAGAACGAGCGCGCGTTCAACGACGGCTACGAGGCCCTCGGCTGCCTCCCGCCCACGTACGAACCGCGCGCCACCGGCCACGTCCCCGAGATGATCGAGATGATGCGCGGCCTCATCGAGCGCGGCCACGCCTACGAGGCGGACGGCAGCGTCTACTTCGACGTGCGCTCCTTCCCGGGCTACCTGGCGCTGTCGAACCAGGACATCGACGACCTGCGCCAGCCCGACGAGGGCGTCTCCGGCAAGCGCGACCCCCGCGACTTCGCCATGTGGAAGGCGACCAAGCCGGGCGAGCCCGACTGGGAGACCCCGTGGGGCCGCGGCCGTCCCGGCTGGCACCTGGAGTGCTCGGCGATGGCCCACAAGTACCTCGGCTCCGCCTTCGACATCCACGGCGGCGGTCTCGACCTGATCTTCCCCCACCACGAGAACGAGATCGCCCAGGCCAAGGCCTACGGCGACGACTTCGCCTCGTACTGGGTGCACAACGCCTGGGTCACCATGAGCGGCGAGAAGATGTCGAAGTCGCTCGGCAACAGCGTCCTCGTCTCCGAGATGGTCAAGACGTGGCGCCCCATCGTGCTGCGCTACTACCTCGGCACCCCGCACTACCGCTCGATGATCGAGTACAGCGAGGACGCCCTGCGCGAGGCCGAGTCGGCGTTCGCGCGGATCGAGGGCTTCGTGCAGCGCGTCGTCGAGAAGGCGGGCGACGTCGAGCCCGCCGCCGAGGTCCCGCCCGCGTTCGCCGAGGCCATGGACGACGACATGGGCGTCCCCCAGGCGCTCGCCATCGTCCACACCACGGTCCGCCAGGGCAACAGCGCGCTGGCCGCCGACGACAAGGAAGCCGCCGTGGCCCGCCTCGCCGAGGTCCGCGCCATGCTCGGCGTCCTCGGCCTCGACCCGCTCGACCCGCACTGGGCCGGCGACGAGAGCCGCGGTGAAGACCTGCACGGCGTGGTGGACAGCCTCGTACGACTCGTCCTCGACCAGCGTCAGTCGGCCCGCGCCCGTAAGGACTGGGCCACCGCGGACGCCATCCGCGACCAGCTCGTCCAGGCCGGTCTGAGCATCGAGGACGGCCCCGACGGCCCGCGCTGGACCCTCGGTCCGCGCTAGCCGCCTTCCCGGCGATTCCTTGATCGATTGTGCCGCCCGGCCTTCCGGGCGGCACACTGCATAGACGTACGTATTCATTCCAGTAGCCATTCAGCAGTCACTTCCGTGGAGAACAGGTAGGTCATGGCCGCGAACAACCGCCGCATGTCCGGCAAGAAGGGCGCGCAGGTCGGCAGTGGCGGCCAGCGACGCAAGGGTCTCGAGGGCAAGGGCCCGACCCCGCCCGCCGAGATGCGCAAGGGACACAAGAAGAACCGCGTCGCCAACGCCAAGGCGAAGCAGTCGGTACGCCGTCCCACGCCGCGCGGGCGTGGCGGCAAGGGCACCTCCGAGATGGTCGTCGGCCGCAACCCGGTCGTCGAGGCGCTGCGCGAGGGCGTACCGGCCTCGACCCTCTACGTCCAGCAGTTCATCGACAACGACGAGCGCGTCCGCGAGGCCCTCCAGCTCGCCGGCGAGCGCGGCGGCATCCACCTCATGGAGGCCCCCCGCCCCGAGCTCGACCGCATGACCAACGGCCTCAACCACCAGGGCCTGGTCCTCCAGGTCCCGCCGTACGAGTACGCCCACCCCGAGGACCTCGCCAGCGCCGCCTACGACGAAGGCGAGGACCCTCTGATCGTCGCCCTCGACGGCGTCACCGACCCGCGCAACCTCGGCGCCGTCGTCCGCTCGGTCTCCGCCTTCGGCGGCCACGGCGTCGTCGTGCCCGAGCGCCGCGCCGCCGGCATGACCGCCGGCGCCTGGAAGACGTCCGCCGGCACGGCCGCCCGTACGCCGGTCGCCCGCGCCACCAACCTCACCCGCGCCCTGGAGGCGTACAAGAAGGCCGGCATCGCCGTCGTCGGCCTCGCCGCCGACGGTGAGCACGAGATCGGCGACCTCGAAGCCCTCGGCGGCCCGGTCGTCATCGTCGTCGGCAGCGAGGGCAAGGGCCTGTCCCGACTGGTCGGCGAGACCTGCGACTTCCGGGTGCGGATCCCGATGCCGGGTGGTGCGGAGTCTCTGAACGCCGGTGTGGCGGCGGGTGTTGTGCTTTATGAGGCGGCTCGGCGGCGGGCTTGAGGTAGTCGGCGGGGACAGGGCCGCGGAGGCCGCTTTGTGTGCCGCTTCGTGTGGGGTTGAGCAGGCTTGACGGGGTCCGGACACATCCGGGCGGTCAAAGCAGTGTCCTAAACACACGTCACTCGGTTAGATGAGTGTGGACACCAGAACACCCCGCACACCCACGGGGGACCGCTCGTCGGGTTTCACTGCTGGACTCGACGACGCTCCCGCGCTGAGCATGGTGAAGGTGCCGAGCGATCCGGCGCAGGTCATCGTCAATCACGCCAGCTTCCGCGTGCAGTTGGGCGCGTCGACGAGACGAGCCCAATCCCCGCGGATCGCCCGGCACTTGAGCGCCGCCGAGGACACCGCCCGGATGCCCGCCTTGGGAGCCGCGGTCCCCGGTGCGGCCCGCCGCCGGCCTCTCGTCTGGAGCGGCCAGACCGCCCCCGACGACACCGGCGCCCACCGCCTCCTCCAAGCCGTGCGCGGCGGCGGCGTCCGCCAGGTCGAGGAGCCCTCCGCCGACGCCGGGGCCACCCAGGTCATCCCCCGAATCGACGTCTACGACGACGAGTTGGCGCAGACCGTCGAGACCCCTGTCATCGGCGCCCAGCGCACCTACGACGGCGACGAACCCCGCCTCCTGCCGGACATGCGGACCGTCGGCAGCGCCTACGACGAGGAACTCGGCTACGGCGACGAGGAGTTCGACGAGACCGGGCAGTCCGACGGGACCGGCACCGCCGACCGACGCCCCGGCGTCGACCCCGCGCGGCACGCCTACTACCCGGGCCGCCGCATGAACTTGGGCGTCGTCCTCCTGCCGCTGCGCATCTTCCTCGGCTTCATCTCCATCTACGCCGGCATGGGCAAGCTCTGCGACCCCGTCTACTTCGACGGCGGTAAGCGCGGCTCCATGGTCAAGTGGCTCAACACCCTGCACCCCTGGGAAGTCGCCGAGCCCCTGCGCCAGTTCGCCCTGCAGCACCCCGTCGGCTCCGGCCTCGTCATCGCCTTCCTCCAGGTCATCGTGGGCGTCCTCACGATCCTCGGCTGCTGGCAGCGCGTCGCCGCCGCCATGGGCGCCCTGCTCTCCGCCGCGCTGCTCCTCACCGTCAGCTGGAAGAGCGTCCCCGTCTACGACGCGCCCGACATCATCTATCTCGCCGCCTGGTCCCCGCTGATCATCGCCGGCGCCCCCGTCTACTCCATCGACGGACGCCTCGCAGGCAGCGCCTGGCGCCGCCTCGGACCCCGCTCCGACATCTGGGAACTGCGCAACTACGTCCTGCGCCGCGGCGCCCTCATCACCGCCATCGTCACCGGGCTCACCCTGCTGATCGGCTCGCTCCTCGGCGGTGCCGTCCGCGACGCCGACCGGATCATCGTCCCCGGCCCCGGCGAGGCACCGCGCAACGAACTCCCCGGCTCCCCGCTCCCGCAGGAACCCGGCAAGCGCAAGAAGACCCCGTCGGCCTCCACGTCCCCGACGCAAGGGGCCGCTTCGGGATCGCCCACCCCCTCCGGCGCCGCGACCACCCCGGGCGCCACCCGGGACACCAGCACCGCCGGCACCCCCAGCCAGACCCAGGGCACCGGCCAGGCCCCGCCCCAGCAGTCCTCCCCGACCGGGGGCGCCCCCAGCACCAGCTCAGGCCCGACCGGCGGCACCGGCTCCAGCGGTGGCACCGGCGGCTCGACAGGCGGCTCGGACACCGGAGGCTCCTCCGGCGAACCGGGCCTGGTGGGCGGCCTGTTGGGGTAGATGGGCCGGTGGGCGGCATTCTCGGGCAGTAGCGCCCGTAGCGGCCCACCGGCTGACTCCGGCAACGGAAGGGCCCCGTACGGAAACGTACGGGGCCCTTCCGGCGTGTGTGCTACCGGCCCAGCGCCGCCAGCTCCTTGGCCGCCTCGGTCAGATCCTTCGCGGTGTCGATCGCCCGCCAGTACGCACCCTGCGGAATCGGGAACCCGGCCAGCCGCCGCTCCCGGGCCAGCCGCGGGAACGTCGTCCGCTCATGGTCACCCCGGTCGGGCAGCATCCCGGCGAACTCGGCGGAGAAGACGTACACACCCGCATTGATCTCGTACGTCGTCGGCGGCGCCTCGATGAAGTCCGTGACCCGGCCGAACCCGTCCGTCTTCACCGCCCCCCACGGAATCCGCGGCCGCGCCAGCGCCAGCGTCGCCACCGCGTCCCGCTCGGTGTGGAAGTCCGCCATCTCCCGCAGCGAGAAACGGGTCCAGATGTCACCGTTCGTCGCGTACCAGGGCCGGTCGGGGTGCGGAAGGTGGGCCGCCGCGTACTTGAGACCGCCGCCGCGGCCGAGCGGCTCCGTCTCGACGACCGTCGACACGTTCACGGGAAGGTCGGCCGACGCCAGCCATTCCTTCAGCACATCGGCGAGATGGCCGCAGCTGACCACCACGTCCGTCACACCTTCCTCGGCGAGCCAGGCAAGCTGATGGCCGATGATCGGAGTCCCCGTCCCGGGGATCTCGACCATCGGCTTGGGCCGGTCGTCGGTGTACGGACGAAGCCGCGACCCCTGGCCACCTGCCAGGATCACGGCTTGAACGGGGCGGGACGCGGCGTTCGGATCGGTCATGCCCGAACTGTACGCGGCGTCCCGCACCCGGCATCTCCCGGTATCCGCCGGGTCCGGCGTCAGCTGTGCGCGGCCGCCACGCCCGTCGCGAAGGACGTGTCGCACACGGGCCGGGCGTACGACTGCGCCTGCGTCGGGCCGTACACCCGCACCGCCGCACGGCCCAGCGCACGGGCGATGGACGCACAGTGCTCGGCGAGCGACGGACGGCCGTTCACGGCCTCCTGGAGGTGGGTGAGGGCGACGCCCGGGTTCTCCTCCTGGAGCTCCGCGAGGAGCTTGTCCCGCAGGATCTCCTGGGGTGCCCGTGCCTTCGCCTTCGAGGAGGCGCCGGCCGCCGATACGTCGGAGGCGGTGAGCACCGAGCCCGAGGGATCCCCCGACCAGTCGACTCGGGTGACCGCGAGGGTCCCGGAGAGCACCAGGACGACGGGCAGGACAAGGGCGAGCGTGCGGCCGATACGGCGGGCGGGGCCCCGGCCGCGTCGCGTCTGTTGGTTAGTGGAGTGCTTCACGCGTGTGAGGGTAGCGCGGGGTGATGATTTGGCGACATTTAGTCACCGGTTCGGGGGATGAAGTGGTGCCTCGAATTGGGTAAGGCGTTGACGCACACTGCTCGAAATGCCCGGTGTGTCGGGGTATTTGTCGACATTCTTTCGAACGCGAGAAGGGCCCCGCAGCGGTCTGCGGGGCCCTTCTCGTCAACCTGGGTGAATTACCCGGGTTTCTGGTGCCGGTGTGCCGGTGTGGCGGTGGGGTGGTGTCAGTCGGAGAGACGCGCACCCGTCGAGGTCGAGAACACGTGCGTCTCGCCCGAGCGCGGCACGACGTGCAGCGTGCTGCCCTTCTCCGGGACGTCACGGCCGCTGACCCGGACCACGAGGTCCTTGGAGTCGTCGCCGAGCTTGGCGGTGCCGTAGACGTACGCGTCGGCGCCGAGCTCCTCGACCACGTTCACGGTGACCGCGAGACCCAGGTCCGCGTCCGAGCCCGCCACCTCGAAGTGCTCCGGGCGCACGCCCACGGTCACCGTCTTGTCCGTGATGCCGGAGATCGCGTCACGCTGCACCGGCACGACGCTCTTGCCGAACTTCACGCCGCCGTCGGTGATCGGGACCTCGACCAGGTTCATCGCGGGGGAGCCGATGAAGCCGGCGACGAAGAGGTTCGCCGGACGGTCGTACATGTTGCGCGGGGTGTCGACCTGCTGCAGCAGACCGTCCTTCAGTACGGCGACCCGGTCGCCCATCGTCATGGCCTCGACCTGGTCGTGGGTGACGTAGACGGTGGTGATGCCGAGACGGCGCTGGAGGCTGGCGATCTGCGTACGCGTGGACACACGCAGCTTGGCGTCCAGGTTGGACAGCGGCTCGTCCATGAGGAACACCTGGGGCTCACGCACGATGGCGCGACCCATGGCGACACGCTGACGCTGACCACCGGAGAGCGCCTTCGGCTTGCGGCCCAGGTACTCGGTGAGGTCGAGGATCTTCGCCGCGTCCTCGACCTTCTGCTTGATCTCGGCCTTCGGGACGCCGGCGATCTTGAGCGCGAAGCCCATGTTGTCGGCGACGGTCATGTGCGGGTACAGCGCGTAGTTCTGGAACACCATGGCGATGTCCCGGTCCTTCGGCGGCAGGTGCGTGACGTCACGGTCACCGATGCGGATCGCACCGCCGTTGACGTCCTCGAGCCCCGCCAGCATGCGGAGCGAGGTGGACTTGCCGCAGCCGGACGGACCGACCAGAACGAGGAACTCGCCGTCCTCGATGTGGATGTCGAGCCCGTCCACAGCGGGCTTCTCCGTACCCGGGTAGATCCGGGTCGCCTTGTCGAACGAAACAGTGGCCATGGTGATGGGCCCCCTTCTACCGGCAGGAACGTGCCGGACGATCCGTTGTAGGAAGGTGGTGGTGTAGTCCACACAGGTGAACTGGCTCAGGACGGTACCTGGCGTTCACCCGTATGTCAGTACCTGAGTCACTGGGAACTTCGCGGAAATTTTCGACAGGGCCCGCCCGGGACCTGGGTACACTGCACGGGCGCGTACGTGCCAGACGCACGCGACGCCTCCTTAGCTCAGATGGCCAGAGCAACGCACTTGTAATGCGTAGGTCGTCGGTTCGAATCCGACAGGGGGCTCCGCCGAAACCCAGGTCAGACGCTTCTGGCCTGGGTTTTTAACGTGTACCGAGGCCGGTCAGCGCCCCGTCCGTCAGTCGGTACACCGTCCATTCGTCCTGCGGACGCGCCCCCAGTGACTCGTAGAAGGCGATCGACGGTGCGTTCCAGTTCAGGACCGACCACTCCAGGCGCTCGTAGCCCCGCTCCACGCAGATCCGGGCGAGTTCGGCCAGCAGGGCCCTGCCGTGGCCGGCGCCGCGGGCCTTCGGGCGTACGTAGAGGTCTTCCAGGTAGATGCCGTGGACGCCGCGCCAGGTGGAGAAGTTGAGGAACCAGACCGAGTAGCCGACCGGCTCCCCTGTCGTGTCGTCCTCCGCGATGTGGGCGAAGGCGGCGGGGCGCGCGCCGAACAGTGCCTCGTGCAGTTGCTCTGGGGTCGCCCGGGCCTCGTGGGGGGCCTTCTCGTAGTCGGCGAGTTCGCGGATCAGGGTGTGGATGAAGGGGATGTCGGCGGGTGTCGCAGTTCGGATCATGGGCGGGAGGCTAGCTTCCGGCCGCCCGCAGCCGACGGGCGATCTCCAGCTGCTCCGGCTCCAGTGGGCGTCCGTCCTCGATCTCCCACAGGCAGTTCTGGAGGACCCGTCCCAGCGTCCACGCACGCGCGCGTGCCCGGTCCAGTGCCAGCACGTCCGTCATCGCGTCGAAGCGCCAGCGCACCTCGTCGGCGTCGAAGCGGTTGGCGATCGCGGGGAGGAGGTCGAAGCCGGGGTCGCCGGCGAGAGGCTTGGGGTCGATGGCGAGCCAGGGCGCGCGGTCGGCGGCGAGGACGTTCTCGTCGTGGAGGTCCCAGTGCAGGAGCCGGTCGCCGGGCTCGTCCACGACGTCCCGTACCGCCGCCGCGCAGTCGGCGACCAGCGCGCGTGCCTCCTCGTCGGGGATCCGTTCCAGCGCCCACGGGGTCTGTTCCAGCATCGCCCCCGCGATGTCCCCGAGCCTGCGCATGCCGTCCGGTGCCGGGAGCCGGGTCAGGTGGGCGAGGAGGCGGGCGATGACCAGGACGCCCTCGCGGGAGTCGGGGAGGTGGGAGAGCATGCGGGCCGGATCGAGGCGTTCCAGGAGCATCGTGCCCGTCGCCGGGTCGTGGTCGAGGAGGTGCACGGCTCCGTCGCCGTCCCAGATCCGCAGCGCGACCGGTTCGCCTTCGCTCTCCTCGTCCAGGAGCTGCAGCTTCAGTACGGCCTCGACGCCGTCCGTACGGCGGATCACCGGCAGGACCAGCGCGGAGACGCCGTGCATCGCCCCGCCGTCCGGCCGTAGCTCCCAGCGTTCCAGGAAGTCCGCGGCCAGTTCCGGCAGTCCGGCGATGAACGACCGCCCCGCCTCGCCGTTGAACTTCTCCTGCGCCGCCGCCAGTCCCTCCGGAATGTCGATCACGGTCCGAGGCTATCGGCGTGGGTAAATCGGCTCATGCGAATTACCCGGGGCTTCCGCGCGGTGTCGGCGTACGTCCGCAGCGCTCCCGGTACCTACGTGTGGCTGGGCATCCTGTTCGTGACGACCGTCGCCCTGCACCACATGTCGCCGGGGTTCGAGGAGGAGTTCCTGCGGCAGCGGTCCACCAACATCCACGAGCTGTCGAGCAATCCGGTCCGGGTGCTGGTCTCCAGTGCGATGTGGATCGACGGCGGGCCCTGGTTGTCGTACGCCGTCCTCTACTCCCTCTTCCACGCGCAGGCCGAGCGCTGGCTCGGTACGGTCCGGTGGCTGGGCGTGTGCGTGGCGGCGCATGTGCTGGCGACGCTGATCAGCGAGGGCGCGCTGCTGTGGGGCATCCGGCACGGGATGGCGCCGGAGTCGGCGGTCAACAGCCTGGACATCGGGGTGAGTTACGCGCTGGCGGGGGTCGTCGCGGTGCTCGTGTACCGGATTCCGCGGGTGTGGCGGTATGTGTACGCCCTCGTCGTGCTCGTCGTCTACGGGGTGCCGCTGGTGACCGGGCGAACCTTCACCGACCTCGGGCACTTCACCGCCGTACTGATCGGATTCGGGTGCTATCCGCTGGTCAGAGGGCGTGCAGGACCACGAGATCCGAAGGAGACAGCGGGTGCTGTGAAGGGCTAACGTCCCGGCCATGAGCAGCTCGGAACGCGCTGTCGTGAACGGCGGCATCTCCTTCTGGTACGCGGACGACGGCCTGCCGGCGGTGCGGGAGCCCCTGGGTGGTGACGCCGGCGCGGACGTCGTGATCGTCGGGGGCGGGTACACGGGTCTGTGGACCGCGTACTACCTGAAGAAGGCGGCGCCCTTCCTGCGGATCACCGTCCTGGAGCAGAAGTTCTGCGGCTATGGCGCCTCCGGCCGCAACGGCGGCTGGCTCTACAACGGCATCGCGGGTCGCGACCGCTACGCCGGACTCCACGGCCACGAGGCCGCCGTACGCCTGCAGAAGGCCATGAACGACACCGTCGACGAGGTCGTGCGCATCGCCGCGGACGAAGGCATCGAGGCCGGCATCCACAAGGGCGGAGTGCTGGAAGTCGCCACCACGCCCGCCCAGTTGGCGCGGCTGAAGGCCTTTCACGAGCACGAGCTGTCGTACGGCGAGAAGGACCGCGAGCTGTACGGCGCCGGTGAGACGGCTGAGCGGATCCGGGTCGCGGACGCGGTCGGTTCGTCGTGGACGCCTCACGGGGCGCGTCTGCATCCGGCGAAGCTGGTGAAGGGGCTCGCGGCGGTGGTCGAGGCGCTGGGAGTGACCATCCACGAGCGGACGCCGGTGACGGAGATCCGTCCCCGGCACGCGGTCACGCCGTACGGCACCGTCCGCGCGCCCTATGTCCTGCGCTGCACCGAGGGCTTCACCGCGAACCTCAAGGGGCAGCGGCGGACCTGGCTGCCGATGAACTCCTCCATGGTGGTCACCGAACCGCTGACCGAGGAGCAGTGGGCGACCGTCGGCTGGGCGGGCCGGGAGGCGCTCGGCGACATGGCACACGCGTACATGTACGCGCAGCGCACCGAGGACGGGCGGATCGCGCTGGGCGGGCGCGGGGTGCCGTACCGCTTCGGGTCGAGGACGGACAACGACGGGCGGACCCAGGACACCACGATCGAGGCGCTGCGGGAGATCCTCGTGCGGTTCTTCCCGTCGCTGGCGGGGGTGCGGATCGAGCATGCCTGGTCGGGGGTGCTGGGGGTGCCGCGGGACTGGTGCGCGACGGTGACGCTGGACCGGACCACGGGGCTGGGCTGGGCCGGTGGGTACGTCGGCTCGGGCGTGGCGACCACGAACCTCGCCGCGCGGACCCTGCGGGACCTGGTGCAGCTGGACTCCGGGCAGGACGGGAGGACCGAGCTGACGGATCTGCCGTGGGTGGGGCACAAGGTGCGGAAGTGGGAGCCGGAGCCGTTGCGGTGGCTGGGGGTGCAGGGGATGTATGCGACGTATCGGGCGGCGGATCGGCGGGAGTTGACGACCCACACGGCCGAATCGTCGAGGCTGGCGAGGGTCGCGGACCGGATCGCCGGGCGTCGTTGACGGACAGGGGGCGGGCGGGTCGCCCCCTGTCCGTTCGGGCCGGCGACTCCCGGGCGGGTCATGGTTCCAGGACGACCTTTCCGGTGGTGCCGCGGGTTTCCAGGGCGCGGTGGGCGGCGGCCGCCTCGGGGAGGGGGAAGCGGTGGACCGCGGGGGTGAGGCGGCCTGCGGCGGCTTCGGCGAGGGCGCGTAGTTCGAGGGTGCGGACGGGGTCGGGGCCGCCGGCCTTCTGCATCATGACGGGGCCGAGCACCTGCTCGGAGACGCCTTCGACGAGGTAGGGCTGTCCGTCGTGGAGGCCTTCGCCGGACCAGCCGAAGACGATGTGTCTGCCGCCGGGGCCGAGGAGTTCGGTGCTGTGGCGGGCCGCCTCGCCGCCGACGCCGTCGAAGACGACGGTGGCCCGGCGTCCGCCGAGGTGGGCGCGGACCTTGTCCGGCCAGGACGGGTCCTTGTAGTCGACGGCGAGGTCGGCGCCGTTGGCCTCGACGCGGGCGACCTTCTCGGGGCCGCCGGCCAGGCCGATGACGGTGGCGCCGGCGTTCTTGGCGTACTGCACGAGGAGGGTGCCGATGCCGCCGGCGGCGGCCGGGATCACGGCGACCGAGTCGGGGCCGAGCTCGGCGAACTGCAGGATCCCCATGGTCGTACGGCCCGTGCCGATCATGGCGACGGCCTCGGCGGCGTCGAGGCCCGCGGGTATCTCGTGGACGCGGTCGACGTCGGTGACGGCGAGTTCGGCGTAGCCTCCGGGGGCGAAGCCGAGGTGGGCGACGACGCGCTTGCCGAGCCAGAGGTGGGCGACGCCCTCGCCGAGGGACTCGACCCTGCCCGCGACCTCGCGGCCGGGGATGGTGGGCAGTTCGGGGAGTGCGGGCAGGGGGCCCTGCATGCCTTCGCGGATGGCGGTGTCCAGGAGGTGGACGCCGGCGGCCTCGACGGCGATACGGACCTGGCCGGGGCCCGGGACGGGGTCCTCGGTCTCCTCGTAGGTGAGGTTCTCGGCCGGGCCGAAGGCGTGCAGTCGGATGGCGTGCATCACGGGCTCCCTTGTCAACTGTCCTCGTCAACTGTCCTCAGGGCGTCCACTCTTCGACCTCAAGCATGCTTGAGGTCAAGTGCGTACCGGCCGAGTGCCAGCGATACGGCGGTGAGGGCGCTGTTGAAGGAGACCTCGGACAGGACGCCGGGGGCGGCGACCTGGTCGCCGGCGAGGTAGACGCCGTCGCCGCGGTCGATGGCGGGGCGGTCGCGCCAGCTGGTGCCGGGGAGGTCGACGGCGCCGGTACGGCCGTTTGCGACGGAGTCGCGGCGCCAGGTGACGCGGTCGCGCCAGCCGTCGTAGGCGAGGTCGAGGAGGTGTTCGGCGCGGGCGATGCCGTCGGCCTTCGACTCGTGCGGGGCGATGGGGATCTGGCCCTGGATCAGCTGTTCGCCGGCGGGGGCGAGGGTGCGGTCCTGGGCGGTGAAGCGTTCGATCCAGCCGGGGGCGTCTAGGTCGGAGACGGCGAAGGCGTCGCCGCGGCGAGTGCGCAGGGCGAGGTCGATGAGGGTGGTCCGGCCGCTGTTCCAGGTGAGGGAGTCGTCGGCGAGGAGACGGCGGGCGGCGTCGAGGGAGGTGGCGACCACTACGGGGGTGTCGGTGGGGAGCACGTCGATCCGCGACAGGGTCTCCATCCGTACGCCGAGGTTCCAGGCCCGGGCGGCCATGCGGTCGATGACGGTGGCCCAGCCGCCGCGCGGGTAGTGCGCCTCGGGCGGCAGCTTGGTGGCGCGGCGCAGGCGTTCCTGGACGAACGCGGCGGACAGGGCGCCGGGGTCGTGGTGGAAGAGGGCGACGGCGGAGTAGTGAGCGGCCGCTCGGGCGCCCTCCTCGCCGGCGATGTCGGTGGCCCAGGTCAGGAAGTCGGTGTCGACGGGGGCCTGGGGGAGGCCGGGGCGCAGCAGTTTGAGCATCGCGAAGGGCGGGGTGCGGCGCAGGGTGTCGTGGTGTTTGAGGCGCAGGCGGGCGGCCTCCAGGGCGGGGAGCGGGGCGAGGGGGCCGATGAGGTCGCGCTGCTTGAGCCAGGACCAGTGCGGGCCGCCGTTGTAGAGGGCGTGCGGGCCGTCGTTCGTCCGGTACGGGCCTTCGGCGGTCCTCGCGCGGCCGCCGAGCGTGTGGTGGGCCTCATGCATGGTGACCTTGGCGCCCGCCTCGGCGGCGGTGATGGCCGCGGTGAGTCCGGCGAAGCCGCCGCCGATGACGGTGATGCGGTGCATGGCTGGGGGTCTCCCTCGGGTCGCTTGCGTGGTGGGTTGCCGGAGTGGCTTTCCGGGGTGGCTTTCCGGGGTGGCTTTCCGTGGCGGGTTTCCGTGCCGGGCCGCCTTCGTGAGTACGACGGGTCGAGGGGGGCCGAGTGTGACATCGGGGGTGTCTTCGCAGGTCAGGACGTTTGTCCCGGGGCGTTGTCAGTGGTGGGGTGCAGCATGGGGGCATGGCGAGGAGAGCGGCAGGCGGGACGGGTGGTTCCGGCGGTATCGGTGGGTCCGGTGGTTCTGGCGGGCCCGGGGTGAAGGGGGCGCGGCGGCCGGAGCTGCGGTTGCCGCCGCTGGTGCCGTACGGAGGCGGGGGGCTGGAGCCGGACGGGGACTACGACGGGGTGGAGTTCGTCGAGGCGGACTTCGTGGGGCAGGACGCCTCGGGGGCCCGGTTCATGGACTGCGCGCTCACGGGGTGCGCGCTGGACGAGACACGGCTGCGCAACGCGCGCTTCCTGGACTCGGTTCTCACGGGGGTGCGGGGCGTGGGGACCGACCTGTCCGACGCGACCGTGCGGGACGTGGAGCTGGTCGATGCCCGGCTGGGGGGCGTGCAGTTGCACGGTGCGGCCCTTGAGCGGGTCGTGATCCGCGGCGGCAAGATCGACTACCTGAACCTGCGCTCGGCCACCCTGCGGGACGTCGTCTTCGAGGGCTGCGTCCTCGTCGAGCCGGACTTCGGCGGGGCCCGGCTGGAGCGGGTGGAGTTCGTGGACTGTGCGCTGAAGCGGGCGGACCTGAGCGGGGCGACGCTGGTGGACGTGGATCTGCGGGGGGCGGCGGAGGTGGATGTCGCGCGGGGGGTCGAGCGGCTCGCGGGAGCGGTGATCAGCATGGGGCAACTGCTGGATCTGGCGCCGGTGTTGGCGGTTCAGATGGGGATTCGGGTGGAGGGCTGACGGGGTGGGGACCTTCTACGGCAATGTCCTGGTCGCGCGTGAGTGCGCCGAGGTGGTGCCGCTGCTGGCGGGGGCGACGGGACGGGACGGCGGGGTGCTGCGGGGGTATGCGGTGCCGGCGGGGCCGGGGCGCACGGTGGTCTTTCCGGACCCCGAGACCGATGCGATCGACGTCGCGGGACCGCTGAGCCGACTGCTGGGCGCGGCGACGCTGAGCTCGTACGTCCATGACTCGGATGTGCTGGACATGCGGGTGTTCGAGGGCGGGGAGGAGCGGCACTTCTACGACTCGTATCCCGGGTACTTCGACGCGGCCGAGACCGACGAGAACGGCGACCTCGTGCAGGACGACGAGGACGACGAGGACTTCGCGTACCCCGACCCTGTCGGTGCCGACCCCGAGGCCTTCGTGCCGTTCGCGGTCGAGCCCGTGGACTCCGGAGTGCTGGAGTCCGCCCTGCGGGGCATACCCGTCGATCCGGAGGACGGGGAGAACGGGCGGTATGTGTTCGCGGACGATCAGCACTACGACGTGATGGAGGCGCTCGGGCTGGATGGTCGGCGACTGAGCACGGGGTACACCTATCTCTCCCGGGGAGCGCTGCCTGAGGGGCTGCCACTGGCGGAGCTGATGGTGTTCGGCGGGGCGTGTTTCAGCGCCGCCGGGGAGTGAGGGGCCGGTCGGCGGGGGGACTCCGGGGCCGCTGTCGGGCTCCGGGGTCGCTACCGGACTCCGGGGTCGCTACTGCACTCTGAGGTCGCTACCGGACCCTGGGGAAGCGGGCCTGCAAGGTCCAGATCGCCGGGTTGTCCGCGAGGTCCTCGTGCAGGTCGCACAGGTCGGCGATCAGGTCGTGGAGGAAGTCGCGGGCCTCACGGCGGAGTTCGGAGTGGGAGAAGGTGAGGGGCGGTTCGTCACCCGGCATCCAGTCGGACTCGATGTCGACCCAGCCGAAGCGGCGCTCGAAGAGCATGCGGTCGGTGGACTCGGTGAAGTCGAGTTCCGCGTGCTGGGGGCGGGAGGCCCGGGAGCCGGCCGGGTCGCGGTCGAGGCGTTCCACGATGTCGCACAGCGCCCACGCGAAGTCGAGCACCGGCACCCATCCCCAGGCTGTGGACAGTTCCCGGTCCGCCTTGGTGTCGGCGAGATAGACGTCACCGCAGAACAGGTCGTGGCGCAGGGCGTGGACGTCCACGCGGCGGTAGTCCGTCTGGGGCGGGTCGGGAAAGCGGTTGGAGAGGGCGTAGCCGATGTCGAGCACGTACGTGATGGTGTCACGGCGGGGAAGGCGGTACGGACGTCGTGGCTGCTCCCCGCCCTGCCCCCCCGCCCTAGGATCACTGTCATGTCCCGATCCGTGCGCCTTGTCCCGGCCTGCGCCTCGCCCCTCCTCACCCTCCTCCTCGCCCTCGCCCTCACGGCGTGCAGCGGCAGCGGAGGCGGTGGTGTGCAGGGCACGCCCGGCGGTTCCGGTGTGCGGGACCCGTACTTCCCGAAGGCGGGCAACGGCGGGTACGACGTCGGCCACTACGCGCTGCGGCTGGACTACGAGCCCGACGACGAGCACCTGTCCGGGACGGCGGTCCTCACCGCCCGCGCCACCCAGGACCTGTCCGCCTTCGACCTGGACCTGATGGGGCTGGACGTCGAGGAGGTCACGGTGGAGGGCGAGACCGCTCGCTGGAACCGCAACGGACAGGAACTGACCGTCCGTCCGGCGGACGAACTCGACGACGGTGAGACGTTCGAGGCGCGGATCCGCTACTCCGGTACCCCGCAGACCATCACCGACCCCGACGGCTCCGAGGAGGGCTGGCTGCCCACGGAGGACGGCGCGGTCGGGCTCGGCGAGCCGACGGGGTCCATGGCCTGGTTCCCCGGCAACCACCACCCCTCGGACAAGGCGACGTACGACATCGAGGTCACCGTGCCGGAGGGCCTGGAGGCGGTGTCCAACGGGGAGTCGGCGGGGGAGAGGGCCGCCGGTGAGGGACGCAGGACCTTCACCTGGCGCACCACCGAGCCGATGGCGAGTTACGTCGCCACGCTCGCCGTCGGCGACTACGACATCCGTCGCTCCACCGCCGGTGACCTGCCGGTGTACACGGCCGTCGCCGACGGGCAGGGGGAGGCGAGCGCGCAGGTGCTGGCCCGGTTGCCGGAGGTCATGGAGTGGGCGGAGACCAACTTCGGCCCGTACCCCTTCGCCTCCACCGGTGCGATCGTCGGCGGCGAGGAGGACGCCGGGTACGCACTGGAGACACAGAACCGGCCCTTCTTCCCGGGCGCCCCCGACACCGGGCTCCTCGTCCATGAGATCGCGCACCAGTGGTTCGGGAACTCCGTCACGCCCAGGACCTGGCAGGACATGTGGCTCAACGAGGGGTTCGCGACCTACGCGGAGTGGCTGTGGGAGGAGGACACGGGCGGCGACAGCGCCCAGGAGACCTTCGACGAGCTCTACGACCACGGCGAGGACACCTACGAGGACCTCTGGTCCTTCCCGCCGGCGAAGCCGACCGGCGCGGCGCACATCTCCGACGAGGGGCCGGTCTACCAGCGTGCCGCGATGGTCGTCCACAAGATCCGCCAGACCGTCGGCGACGACACCTTCTACGACATCGTCCAGGGCTGGACGGCCACCCACCGCCACGGCAACGCGGACACCGCCGACTTCACGGCATACGTGGAGAAGCAGGCGCCGGACGAGGAGTTCGGGGTCATCTGGGAGGAGTGGCTGTACGGGAAGGGAAAGCCGGAGCAGCGCTGAACCCGGCGGAAAGGGCGGCCGAGGAGGGGACAGATCGGTGATCGGCAGATCTGTTCCACCCTCAGACAGCAAAACCGCAGGTGAGCCAAGACCCAGCGTGGAACAGATCTGCCAATCACCGGCTTTGCGGCCCCCCTGCCGGGTCAGGTGGGGCGGGTGAGGTCGTGGCGCATGGCCTCGCGGGCGGTGGTGACCGTGCGGGTGTGGGCGCGGCGGGCCTCCTTGTAGGCGGTGGAGGCGAGGGGGTTGCCCGCGGCGAGCACGTCGCGCAGTTCCCGCAGGCTCAGATACGCGTCCTCGATCGTCGCGGCCAGCTCGGGCGGTACGCAGATCAGGGCCGTCTCGCGGGCCTCGTTGCAGCCCGACTCGCGGAACGCCTCCCTCACGGCCGCGTCGACGGCGGCCGCCTCCCGCTGCTGGTCGCCGGTGGCGACGGCGCGCATGGACTCGTGGGCCTGGCGGAAGGTGGTCAGGCAGGCGACGTATATCTCCTTGCGTTCCTGACGGGCCTGGTCGGCCGTGTCGCGGCGCCAGCGGGCGCGGTCCGCGAGGAGCGTCGAGCCGACACCGACGAGCGCGCCGAGGCCGGTGCCGGCGAGGGTCGTCCATTCCATCGGGTTCAGGCTCCCGCTTCCCACGCGTCGAGCAGCCGGGCGAGCTGGGACGGCCAGACGGGTTCGTGCGCCTCCGTGATGTCCTGTCGTGTCCACCAGCGCCAGCCGAGGATGCCGTCGGTGGCGTGGGCGTCGGCGAGGTGGGGGCCGGCGGGGTCGCGGTGGGGGCCCTGGGTGACGTAGATGTGCTCGTGCTGGTGGATGGGGGTGCCGGAGGAGACGAAGTCGATCTCCCACTCGCCGAGCAGCGGCCCCGGCTTCAGATCCGTCCAGCCCGTCTCTTCGTGCAGTTCGCGCAGGGCGCCCTCGTACGGGCTCTCGTCCGCCTCCAGTCCGCCGCCGGGCAGGGCCCAGTGGACGCCGGCCTCGACGTTGTCGTACCGGAAGAGGAAGACCGCGCCCTCGGGGTCGACCACGGCGACCCGGGCGGCTCGGCGGGGTGTGCGCAGCACCTTGCGCAGGACCGCGCAGGGGCGGCTGTGCCCGCGGTCCTCGCGGTGGTCGATCACCTCGTAGCCGAGGGAGGTCCAGAAGGCGAGGCCCTCGGGGTTGGCGTCGAGGACGGCGAGGCGTACGGCGCTGCGGCCGGCCTCGCGGAAACGGTCCTCGACGAGGGAGGCCAACCGGCGTCCGTATCCCTGCCGTTGGGTGCTCGCGTCGACCATCAGCAGCCCGATCCAGGGGTCCGGGTCGGCCGGATCCGGATGGTGCGCGAGGGTGATCACGACCCCGACGAGCCGCCCCTCGCTGCGGGCGAGCAGCACCTCGGCGTCCGGCTCCGCGAGGTCGTCGGCCAGTGCCGCCGCCACCTGCTCCGGGCGCACGTCGTCCGGGTCCGGAAAGTCACCGCTGAGCGCGTGGAACTCCCGGTTGGAGGCGTACAGCGCGGTGAGCTCGGTGAGGAGGGGAGCCGGGATGTCGTGGTCGGGGGTGAGGGGGAGGGGGGCGAGGATCATGCGGGGCAACTTAGCGCGGGGCCTTCGGCCGTGGGGTGTGGTCGGGGGCATTGGCGGGAGGGGGGGGACAGGCACCCCCTGCCGGGAACGCAGCAACCGTCTCCCGGAAACGCAGCAACCGTCTCCCGGAAACGCCCGAACCCTCCCCGGAAACGCCCGAACCCTCCCCGGAAACGCAGCCACCCTCCCCCGGGAACGCCGGAACCCCCGGCCGGAGCCAGGGGTTCCTGTGGCGCGGTGTCCGTCAGACGTTGACGCCGAAGTCCTGGGCGATCCCCACCAGACCCGAGGCGTAGCCCTGGCCGACGGCGCGGAACTTCCACTCGGCGCCGTTGCGGTAGAGCTCGCCGAAGACCATGGCGGTCTCGGTGGCGGCGTCCTCGGAGAGGTCGTAGCGGGCGATCTCGGCGCCGCCGGCCTGGTTGATGATGCGGATGTAGGCGTTGCGGACCTGGCCGAAGTTCTGCGAGCGGTTCTCCGCGTCGTAGATCGAGACCGGGAAGACGATCTTGTCGATGTCGGCCGGAAGGCCGGCCAGGTTGACGTTGATCGCCTCGTCGTCGCCCGCGCCCTCACCGGTGCGGTTGTCACCGGTGTGGACGATGGTGTTGTCCGGGGTCTGCTTGTTGTTGAAGAAGACGAAGTGGGCGTCGGAGTAGACCTTGCCCTGGTTGTTGACCGCGATCGCGGACGCGTCGAGGTCGAAGTCCGTGCCGGTGGTGGTGCGGACGTCCCAGCCCAGGCCCACGGTGACGGCGGTCAGGCCCGGAGCCTCCTTGGTGAGCGAGACGTTGCCACCCTTGGACAGGCTTACAGCCATGGTTGGGATTCCTTCCCTCGTTATGCAGTGCAGGTGCACGGGCAGTGCGGCTCGAAGCTACATCTACCCCCATGAACGCGGTGAGGGGTAGCGAAGGTTCCAGGTGTCTTTACTTTCTTTACCGAGCGATATTCGCGTGACGTGAACCGGACAGCCGCGCGACCATAGGGGCATGTCCGGTCCTCACGTCATCCGTGGCTCCGTCTCGCTTCCCGAGGCCGAGCTCATGTGGCGTTTCTCGCGGTCGTCCGGACCGGGCGGCCAGCACGTCAACACCAGCGACTCCCAGGTGGAGCTCCGCTTCGACCTGGCGAAGACGGAATCCCTGCCCGACGTGTGGAAGCAGCGGGCGCTGGAGCGGCTGGCCGGACGGCTCGTCGACGGTGTCGTCACCGTCCGCGCCTCCGAGCACCGTTCCCAGTGGCGCAACCGGGAGACCGCGGCGGTACGGCTCGCCGCGCTCCTCGCCGAAGCGACCGCCCCGCCCCCTAAGCCCCGCAAGCCCACCCGCATCCCGCGCGGCATCAACGAGCGCCGGTTGCGGGAGAAGAAGCAGCGCGCGGAGACCAAGCGGGGCCGGACGGGCCGCGACTGGGGTTAGGGCCGCCGGGCCGCCGGGGGCGCATGCGGCTCCGCCGCGCGGGTGCGGCCGGCCGGCCGACCGTCACGGACCGCTGTCACATCCGAACCGTCCCATCCGTCAACACCTCGACATCGCCCGGCGACGAGAGGTCCGAGACCGATGAGCGAGAACGAGTTCCTTGCCCGGCGCTTCGAGGAGCACCGGGGGCGGTTGCGGGCCGTGGCCCACCGGATGCTCGGGTCGGTGGCGGAGGCGGACGACGCGGTGCAGGAGGCGTGGTTCCGGCTGAGTCGCTCCGACACCCGGGAAGTGGGGAACCTCGGCGGATGGCTGACGACCGTCGTCGGACGGGTCTGCCTGGACATGCTGCGCTCGCGCAAGTCCCGGGCCGAGCAGCCGCTGGAGCCCGACGTTCCCGTGCCGGCCGCCGTCCCCGGCCCCGAGCAGGACGTGCTGCTCGCCGACTCGGTCGGCGCCGCGCTGCTCGTCGTACTGGAGACGCTGACGCCCGCCGAGCGGCTCGCGTTCGTGCTGCACGATCTGTTCGCGGTGCCGTACGACGATGTCGCGACCGTGGTGGGGCGTACGCCCACCGCCGCGCGGCAACTGGCCAGCCGGGCGCGGCGGCGGGTGCAGGGGGCGCCCGAGCCCGATGTGGATCTCGTCCGGCAGCGGGAGGTCGTGGACGCCTTTCTGGCCGCCGCGCGCGAGGGGGACTTCGGGGCGCTGGTGGCGGTGCTCGACCCGGACGTCGTGGCGCGCACCGAGGCCGGGATCGTGGCGGGGGCGCTTGCGGTGGCGAAGGGCGCGTCCGGTTACTCCCGGCTCGCGGCGCTCGCGCGGCCCGTTCTGGTCGACGGGGCGACGGGGATCGCCGTACTCGTCGACGGGCGGGTGGACCGGGTGCTGGCCTTCACGTTCGTACGGGACCGGATCGCCGTCATCGACATCACGACCGAGCCCGCGCGCGTGGCCGGGCTCGACGTGGAGTTCCTGGGATCTACGTCTACGTGAGGTCCAGCACGCCCACGATCTCGCCCTCGACCACCTCTCCGTTGGGGCGGAAGCCCAGGCCCAGATAGAAGTTCTCGGGGCCGTTCTCGCCCTCGTGCCAGCTGACGTACAGCTCCTTGCCGCCCCGGCGGCGGATCTCGGCCGCGACCGACTCGACGGCGAAGCGGCCGTATCCGCGGCCCTGCTCGCCGTCGGCGATGTTCAGGCGCCACAGGCCGGAGCGGAAGAGGGTGCCGTCCTCGTGCCAGTCGATGTCGAAGAAGGCCATCAGGAAGCCGACGGGGCGGTCGCCGTCGAGGATCAGGCGGGGCCAGGCGGTGGTGGGATGGACGTAGGCCTCGGCCAGTGACTTCACGACCGGTGCGACCGCGAACTCCTGCTCCGGGCGGACCCGTATGGAGAGGGCGGCGTCGAGATTGGTGGGGGTGACTTCTTCGAGGCGGGGGGTCATGGGCGGAGCGTAGGCCTGGCGGTCGGCCGGGGGCGACGGGATTTCGGCGGCGTGGGTGTGGAGCGGCCGGGAGGCGGGGCGGCCAGGGGGTGGGCGGCGAGGTGGGGGGGGGTGCCGTGGCGTCCGAGTGAGGGTGAGGGTGAGGGGGAGGGGGAGGGGGAGGGGGAGCGTGAGGGGATGTCGTGGCTGGTCGCGCCCACGTGGCGGAGCCGCATGCCGGCACAGTCCCGCTCCTGGGTGGGAGGTGCGCAGGCCGTGGCGAGGCCATCCCCGTACCGCGCCCCTGCAGTCGGCTGGTGCTGGTGCCGCGTCCCCGGTGGTCGGCCAGCGCCCGTACCGCGCCCCTGCAGTCGGCCAGTGGACTGGTCCCGCGTCCCGGTAGCCGGCCGGTGCCCGTCCCTCGCCCCCGCGGTCGGTCGCCCGTCCCGCGCCCCACACCCGCCCTCGCCCCCGCCCCCGAACCCCGGAACCCCGCCCCCTGAACTCTGGCTCACGACCCCCGCCCCCCGGACCCCGCCCCCCGCCCCCCGAACCCCACCCCCCGAACCCCGCCTCACCCCAACTGCCGATACCGCCCCCGGAAGTACGCCAGCGGTCCGCCGTCCGCGCTCGGTACCCCCGCCGTCAGCACCCGTCCGATCACCAGCGTGTGGTCCCCCGCCCGCACCCGCTGCTGCGTCCGGCATTCCAGCGTGGCCAGCGCGCCGCCCACCAGTGCCGCGCCCGTCGCCTCGCCGCGGACGTACGGGATGTCCTCGAAGAGGAGGCGGTCGCTGATGCGGCCCTTCATGGCGAAGCGGCCGGCGATGTGGCGCTGGGACTCGGAGAGGACCGAGACGGCCCAGTGGGGTTGTTCGTCGAGGAGTTCGTCCATGCGGGAGCCCTCGCGGAGGCTGACCAGGACCAGGGGCGGGTCCAGGGAGACCGACATGAACGCGGTGGCGGTCATGCCGACGTCCTCGCCCTTGGGACCGTCGGGGTCGAGCGGGGGCTCGAAGGCGGTCACCAGGACCACACCCGCGGCCAGCCGGGACATGGCGGCGCGGAACTCGTCGTTGCTCACCCCCACAGGATGCCCGGAAGGGGGTGCGGCAGTGATCGGGGAAGTGTTCGGCACGTTCCGGAACGCTAGTGTCCGGCCGGTCCCGTCCGCATCGGACCTCCGCCCGAGCCCGGTCCTAGGACCCGGGACGGACCTCCGACGGACCTCCGACAGACGCCTCCCACGGGCCCCCGACAGGCGCCTCCCACGGGCCCCCGACGGGCCTCCCACACGTCTCCCACAGGCCCCATCTGCGGCCCCCGCATTTCCCCAAAGTTTGTGTTCAGCAAACGCACAGGGAAATCGCAGAAACCCCACTCAATTGTTCATCTTTCGCTGTGACTTGAGTCACAAGGGGCATTAATTGTTGACCCTGTGTACCGAGTGGGCAGCGCGCTGTGATTCAGTGGCGGGGAAGCTGCCAGAACGATACGCCGATCAGAACCCTTGATTCGCTGCGAGGTCTCGGGGGGAGGGCGAGCATGGAATCCGAGTCGGAGCCCTACGTCCGTCTTTCGACTCTGCGACAACTGCATGAGGTCATGGCGGACATGAACACCGCCCGGTCTCTCGCGGACACCCTGCAGACGGTCGCCGACGGCGTCGTCAACGGCCTCGGCTACGAGCTGGCCTGCGTCAACCTCGTCCGGCCCGACGGTGACCTCGTCGTCGCCGCCTTCGCCGGCAACCCCGCCGCCGAGGCGCTCATCACCGGGCGGGTCGGCTCCCGTGACTCCTGGGAGCGCCGGCTGAGCATGGGCGAGACCTGGGGCGACCTGGTCTTCATCCCGCACACCGAGGGCTGGATCCTCGACGACGACGACGTACCGCAGTGGTACACCGACGGCCCCGCGCCCCGCTTCGAGGACGAGTGGCACCCCTCCGACCGGCTCTTCGCGCCCATGTTCACCCCCGGCGTCGGCGGCGGCTCGTGCGGCGAGCTGATCGGCGTCCTGTCCGTGGACCGGCCGAGGAACGGGCGGCGACCGGGCGCGTGGGGACGCGAAGCGCTTCAGATGTACGCCTTCCAGGCCGCCATCGCGATCAGCAACGCGCGTCTACGGGCCAACATGCAGCGCGCACTGGTCAGGCTCGAGCGCGAACAGCAGGCCCTCAGGGCGAGCGAGGAGAGCTTCCGCCAGGCCTTCGAGTACGCCCCCTCGGGCATGGCCATCGCCGAGATGGGCGGCGACCAGCACGGCCGGATCCTGCGGACCAACGACGCGCTCTGCCGGCTGCTCGGGCGGCCCGCCTCCGCGATGCGGCGCTACTCGTTCTCCGACCTCGTCCATCCCGAGGACATAGGGACCCTGCTGCGGACCTCCGCCGAGGGAGGGCGGGCTGAGCTGCGGCTCGGCCGCCGCGACGGTACGTACGTCTGGGTCTCCCTGCGCAACTCCGTCGTCGCCGACGCCGCCGACGGGCCCCGCTTCCTCCTCACCCATGTCGAGGACATAGAGGACCGCAAGCGCCGCGAGCTCCAGCTCGCCCACCGGGCCTCCCACGACTCCCTCACCGGCCTGCCGAACTCGGCCGAACTGCGCGCCCGGCTCTCCGCCCGTCTGTGCCAGCGCCCCTCGCACGCGGCCCTGGAATCCATCGACGCGGCCTACGGCCACCCCGCCTACGACGTCAACGGCCACGGTTTCGACTTCCGGCCCGGCAGCGACGCGTTCGACGTCGCCTACGACCACCATGTGCACACCGTCGCCCCCGAGGGCGAGCAGGACGACGGCACCAAGGGGCTCGCGGTCCTCTTCTGCGACCTCGACGGCTTCAAGTCGATCAACGACCGGTTCGGGCACAACGCGGGTGACGCGGTGCTCATCGAGGTCGCCCGCCGGCTGTCCCGGCAGGTCCGCGACGGCGACACCGTGGCCCGGCTCGGCGGCGACGAGTTCGTGATCCTCGCCGACGGTCTCGGCCGCGCCGACGCCGCCGACCTCGCCCTACGCCTCCGTAACGAGATCATCCAGCCCATCCGCGCCGAGGGCCGCGCCGTCCGGGTCGGGGCCAGCTTCGGCATCGGGTGGGCGCACTGCGGGATGACCGCGGACGAAGTGCTGAAGTCCGCCGACGAGCGGATGTACGTAGAGAAACGATCTCGTCCCAAACAACACAGACGCGCGGGATGATCCCCAGGTCAGCGAGCTGATGCGGTCCGAGTCACCCGTTTGGGGCAGCAGGAGCGGGTAGGCTCGCCATTCACCACCTGTACCGCATCCGTCCCCGCACCTGCTGAGGAGTACCTGGGATGACGTCCGGCACCACCGGCGCGAACACGCCGCCCGAGGACGACGACCCGTTCGGCTACCTCTACGCCGACGGACAGGCGAACGGCGCCCAGCCGCCGTCGGGCGGCTACGGCTACCCGAACTCCGTCAACCGCGTACGCCCGGTCGGCCAGCGCCAGTACGGCCAGCAGCAGCCGGCTGCCCCGACCGCCCCGTACGGCCAGGTCCCCCAGCAGCAGGGCGCCTACGGCCAGCCGAACGCCCACTACGCCGCCCCGGAGACCCACCCGGGCGGCGCCCCCACCGTCCAGCACTCCCAGCCGGCGTACGGCGGCCACGGCGGTGGCGGCCGCGGGCGTGGCCCCAACACCAAGGGGCTGCTGATCGGGGCGATCGCGGTGGTCGCGGCGGTCGTCATCGGTATCGGGGTGGCGATGATGGGCGGCGACGGGGACGGGGAAGAGGGCGGCAACCAGGCCGGCACCACCCCCTCCGCCCAGGAGAGCGGCGAGCCGAGCGCGTCGGCGAGCAGCAGCGCCGAGGGCGAGAACTACGAGGAGACCATCGATGCCAAGGCCATGCGCCTCGGCACCGGTGTGACGACCGCCTCGGACGTCCAGGGCGCCTCCGCCGACGGCGGCATCTATGTGACCGGGCTCAACCAGCCGGGCGCCGAGGTCACCTGGACCGTCAACGGCATCCCGAAGGAGGGCACCTACACCCTCTTCAGCAACTACAGCGTCCCCGGCAAGGACCAGAGCATGACGCTCAAGGTCAACGGCAAGGTGTTCGGCACCAAGCTGAGCATGAAGAACTACGCCAAGGCCCCCGAGGGCGACTACGCCAAGGGCTGGACGACGACCTACGCGTGGCCCACCCTCACCAAGGGCACCAACACCATCAGCATCTCCTGCCAGCCCGGTGACCAGTGCGACGTCCTGCTGTCCCAGGTGTGGCTGAAGGAAGGCCAGGTCACGAAGTAGCGGGTCAGGCCGCGGTGACGTCCGCCGTCACCGCGACCCGCTTCCGCAGCTCCTCGTAGGCCGAGCCGTCGAACTCGCCCGCCATCGGCGCCAGTACGGTCGCCGCCGACAGCGCGACCGCGCGGGTGAGGCGGTCCGGCCACGGGAGCTGTTCGACCAGACCCGAGAGCAGGCCCGCGACCGCCGAGTCGCCGGCGCCGGTCGGGTTGCCGTGGACCCGGGCCGGCGGGGTGGCGCGCCAGCGGCCCTCGGGGGAGGAGGCCAGGAGGCCCTCCGGGCCCAGGGAGGCCACCACCGTCCGGGCGCCCCTGCGGCGGGCGTCCTGGGTGGCGCGCAACGGCTCGTGGGAGCCGGTCAGTTCGGCCAGTTCGTCGGTGTTGGGCTTGATGATGTCCGGGCGGGCGGCGACTCCGCGGCGCAGCGGCTCGCCGCTGGTGTCCAGGAGGACCGGGACGCCGGCCGCGCGAGCCGTCCGCACCAGCCCCGCGTACGCGCCCACCGGGACGCCCGGGGGTAGGCTGCCGCACAGGGCCACCGCGGACATCGACGGGAGCAGATCCTCGTACGCCTCCTGGAAGGCGGCCCACTCGGCGGGGTCGATGGCGGGACCTGGTTCGTTCAACTGCGTGGTGTCGCCGGTCTGTTCGTCCACCACCGCGATCGTGCGCCGCGTCGCGCCGGCGACCGGGATCAGGGCGTCCACCACACCCGGCGTCGCCGTGAGCCGCTCCTGGAGCACCCGGCCCGTCGCGCCGCCCGCGAAGCCGGTGACCGTCACCTCGTGGCCGAGGGCGGCGAGTACGCGGGCCACGTTCAGGCCCTTGCCGCCGGGGCGTTCCGTCACCTCGGAGACGCGGTGGGAGGCGTGCGGGCGCAGGGACTGTACGCGGTAGGTGATGTCGAGAGCGGTGTTCAGCGTGACCGTGAGGATCACCTGTGCCGACCTCCCCCGAGACGAGACCTTCAGTACATGCCCGTCCGGACGGACGGCGGCGTCCCAGTCTTCCAGGACAGCCGCCGCCTCAACAGATGGACAGATCAGGCCAGTTGGGGATCGACCACCCATTCGCCGCGCCGCATCACGCCCTTGAGGGCGAACTGGCGGTCGAGAAGCAGCAGGTCGGCGTACTTGCCCGGCTCCAGCGAGCCGATCGAGTCGTACATCCCCAGCAGCCGGGCGGGGTTGGCGGACAGGGCCGCGACGGCGTCCTCGACCGACAGCCGGTCCACCGTCACCGCCCGCCGGAACGCGCGGTCCAGGGTGAGCGTGGAGCCCGCGATCGAACCGCCCTCCACGAGCCGCGCCACACCGTCCTTGACCTCGACCGCCATCGGGCCGAGCGAGTAGAAGCCGTCGCCGAAGCCGGCCGCGTCCATCGCGTCCGTGATGAAGGCGACCCGGTCCGCGCCCGCGTGATGGAACGCCAGCTGGAGGGCGGCGGGGTGCAGATGCGTACCGTCGTTGATCAGCTCGACCGTGATCCGCTCGTCCTCCAGGAGCGCGGCGATCGGGCCCGGGGTGCGGTGGCCCAGCGCCGGCATCGCGTTGAACAGGTGCGTCGCCACGGTCGCGCCCGCGTCGATCGCCTCCACCGTCTGCTCGTACGTCGCGTCCGTGTGGCCGATCGCCGCGATGACTCCGTGCTCGGCGAGCAGCCGTACGGAGTCGATGCCGCCGGGGAGTTCGGTGGCGAGGGTGACCATCTTGGCCTTGCCGCGCGCCGCGTCGAGCAGCTTGCGGACCTCCGCCGGGTCCGGGTCGCGCAGCAGCTCCTCCTGGTGGGCGCCCTTGCGGCAGGGGGAGATGAACGGGCCCTCGAAGTGGATGCCGGCGATGTCGCCCTGCTCGGCGAGTTCGCTGAGCAGGCCGGCGCGCTGGGCGAGGAGGTCCATGTCCTCGGTGACGGTGGAGGCGACGAGGGTGGTGGTGCCGTGGAGGCGGTGGGTGTGGATGCCGTGCAGGACGTCTTCGGCCGTGCCCGAGGTGAAGGAGGCTCCGCCGCCGCCGTGGTTGTGGATGTCGACGAATCCTGGGACCAGGGTGTGGCCGGATACGTCGATGAGGCGGGCGTTCTCCGGGGCGCTTCCGGCGATGCGGGGGCCGTCGACGATGACCCGGCCGTCCTTGACGGTTCCTGTGGGGAGGACCACGGTTGCGCCGGACAGGACGAGGGGCGCATCGGCAGCCGCAAAATCAACGCTGTCCCGCGCCCCTGAGGGGGTTGCCATTAGCGCGTTACCTCCGTGCCGTCAGTTGTTGTGAGGAGGTCCCAGGCCAGGAGGCCGGCACCCAGACATCCCGCTGTGTCACCGAGGGCCGCCGGGACGATCGTCGGCGGCTTCTGGAAGGTGACCCGCTGCCGGACGGCGTCCCGCAGGGGTGTGAACAAGGTTTCCCCCGCCTCGGCCAGGCCGCCACCGATGATCACGATCCGGGGGTCCAGGAGGGTGAGGGCGGTGATCAGGCCGTCGGCGAGGGTCTCGATGGCCGCCTGCCAGACCTGTGCCGCCCGCTGGTCGCCGGACTCCACCGCCTTCGCGCAGTCCGCCGCGTCCGCGTCCGGGTCCCCGCAGACGGCGGCCCATGCCTCGCTGACGGCCGCCGCGGAGGCGTACCGCTCCAGACAGCCCTGCTGGCCGCAGGGGCAGGGGATCCCCCCGGGCCGTACGACGATGTGGCCGATCTCGCCCGCGATGCCGTGCGCGCCCGCCTCCACCCGGCCGGCGATGCCGATCGCGCCCGCGATGCCGGTGCCGAGAGGGACGAAGAGGAAGCGGTCGGCGCCCTGGCCCGCGCCGATGCGGCCCTCGGCGAGACCGCCGGTGCGGACGTCGTGGCCGAGGGCGACGGGGAGGCCGTCCAGCCGGTCGGTGAGCAGGGCGCGCAGTGGTACGTCGCGCCAGCCCAGGTTGGCGGCGTAGGCGGCGATGCCGTGCTCGGCGTCGACGATGCCGGGGACGGCGACGCCGGCGGCGGAGGCGGGCTCGCCGAGGTGCCGGGCGCCGTACGCGCGTAGCTCGGCGGCGAAGTCGAGGATGCCCTCGACGACCGCGTCCGGGCCGCGCTCACGGCCGGTGGCCCGGCGGGCCTGGTGGAGCAGCTCTCCGGAGGCGCCGACCAGAGCGGCCTTCATCCCGGTGCCGCCCACGTCGAGGGCGATGACATGTCTCACGGGGGTAGTGTGGCCCGCCGACCCTCAAGAGGTCTAGTCCACTCACGTGGTGTAGACCTTATGTCTGACCTTTCGAAAGTTTCGACGATGATCTGGGGCTCTGCAGTGCAGCGGCGGCGTAGGACAGGAACGATCGCGGTGGTGTCCGCACTGGGCATGACGGCGGTACTGGGTGGCTGCGGCCTCGGCTCGGGCTCCGACGAGGTGACCCTGAAGCTGGTCGCGGCCGACTACGGCGACAGCGAGGCCAACAGTTCGCGGAAGTACTGGGACGGGCTGGTCCAGGAGTACGAGAAGAAGCACCCGAATGTGACGGTGGACGTCACCGTCCACTCCTGGAACGACGTGGACCGCGAGGTCAAGGAGATGGTCGCCGCCGGGGACGCACCCGACATGGCGCAGATCGGCGCGTACGCCGACTACGCCGCGGACGGCCTCCTCTACTCGGCCGACGACCTGCTCTCCATCTCCACCCAGGCCGACTTCGTCTCGCAGCTCGCCGACGCGGGGGAGGTGAACTCGACGCAGTACGGGATGCCGTTCGCCGCCTCCACCCGGCTGCTCTTCTACAACAAGGCCCTCTTCGCGAAGGCCGGCCTCAGTGCGCCGAAGACCTGGGAGGACCTGGCCGCCGACGCCGCCGCGCTGAAGGCGGAGGGCGTGAAGTACCCGTACGCCCTTCCGCTCGGCGCCGAGGAGGCGCAGGCCGAGACGATGCAGTGGCTGCTGAGCGGCGGGGGCGGATACACCGAGAACCTCGGCACGTCCTACGGCCTCGACTCCGCCGAGAACGTCGCGACCCTCACCTGGCTCAAGGACGATCTCGTCGGCAAGGGGCTGACCGGGCCGGTCGCGCCCGGGAAGCTGAACCGGGCCGCCGCGTTCGCCGCGTTCGCGGACGGGGAGGTCGGGATGCTCAACGGGCATCCCACGCTGATGAAGATGGCCGCGAAGAAGGGCGTGAAGTTCGGCATGGTGCCGATGCCCGGCATCGACGGGCCGACCCACTACTCCATGGGCGTCGCCGACTGGATGACGGCCTTCCGCAAGAACGGTCACGCCGAGCAGGTCGGGGACTTCCTCGACTTCGTCTACGACGAGAAGAACGTCCTCGCCTTCTCCCGCGAGTACGACCTCCTTCCGGTCACCGCGTCCGCCTCCGACGTCATGAGCACGGCGGCCCAGGACAAGGACCTGCGGCCCTTCCTGGAGGAGCTTCCCGTGTCCGAGCTCTATCCGGTCGGGCGGACCTCCTGGGCGACGGTGAGCGCGGCGGTGAAGAAGCAGATCGGGGCGGCGGTGAGGCCGGGGGGCAGCCCGGAGGTGGTTCTCGGCCGGCTGCAGTCGACGGCGGTGCGGGCGGAAGGGGCGGCGGAGTAGGCGGGCGGTTGCTCTCGCCGGTGTCTGCGTCGGTGCCGGTGTCCGTGTCGGTGTCGGTGTCGGTGGTGGGGGTTACCGTGCGGGGCATGGGTGAGCAGGAGCGGCTTGAGGCCCGGGAGCGGGCGATCCTTGCGCTGGAGCGGCGGGGGTTTGCCGGGCCGGGGGCGAAGGAGCGGGCGATACGGGAGGAGCTGGGGTTGGCGCCGGTGCGCTACTACCAGCTGCTCAACGCGCTGCTGGACGATCCTCGGGCGCTGGCGTTTGATCCGGTGACGGTGAACCGGTTGCGGAGGGTGCGGGATACGCGGCGGTCGGAGAGGTGACCTGGGCCGAAGCGGGGGTCTGGGGGCGGCAGCCCCCCAGGGACGGGACGGGTAGGGGCGGCGGGGGCGGAAAACTGCTCATGCGTGTCCCCCGCCCCGCTGGATAGGGTCCCCGTATGGGCAGCCACCAGCACGCCACGCACGACGACTCCCTGCCGACCCCCGACACCCAGGCCGGACGCGACGGACTGCGGGCCATCCTCGCGCACCCCGCCCGGACGGTCGTCGCACTCGACTTCGACGGGACGCTCTCCCCGATCGTGCCGGACCCCGAGCAGGCCAGGGCCCACCCCGACGCGGTGGACGCGCTCGCCGCCCTCGCCCCGAGGATCGCCTCGGTCGCGGTGATCACCGGACGTCCGCCGGGCGTCGCCGTACAGCACGGCGGTTTCGCCGGAATCCCCGGTCTGGAACACCTCGTCGTCCTCGGCCACTACGGCGCCGAACGCTGGGAGGCCGCCACCGGCGACATCATCGCCCCGCCGCCCCACCCCGGCGTCGCCCGCGCCCGCGCCGAACTCCCCGGCCTCCTCGACCGGGCCGGCGCCTGGCAGGGCACGTGGATCGAGGAGAAGGGCCGCGCGCTGGCCGTCCACACCCGCCGCGCCGCCGACCCCCAGGCCGCCTTCGAGGCCCTCCGCGAACCCCTCACCGACCTCGCCACCCGCAACGGCCTCATCGTCGAACCGGGCCGGCTCGTCCTCGAACTCCGGCCGCCCGGCATGGACAAGGGCGTGGCCCTGACCGAGTACGTCCGTGAGCTGGGCGCCGAGGCGGTGCTCTACGCCGGCGACGACCTCGGTGACCTCCCGGCCTACGCCGCCGTCGACAAACTCCGCTCCGACGGCATCCCCGGCCTGCTGGTCTGCAGCGGCAGCGAGGAGGTCACCGAGCTGGCGGAACGCGCCGATCTCGTGGTCGACGGCCCGGAGGGGGTCGTACGACTGCTGCGGGCGCTGGCTGCTCAGCTGGACTGAGAGCTGCTCAGCTCTTCAGCGGTTCAGCCCTTCCCGGAGCCGGGCCCCGCGTCCGCCAGTGCGTGCAGCTGGTCCAGGAACCACTGGGCCGGCGGCAGCGCGGTCGCCGCCGCGGCCAGCCGCTTCGTTCGTTCCGCCCGTTCGCCCGGAGCCATCGTCAGGGCCTCGTGCAGCGCCCTCGCCGTCCCGATCACGTCGTAGGGGTTCACCACGATCGCGTCCTTACCCAGCTCCTCGTACGCCCCCGCCTCCCGCGACAGCACCAGCGCGCACCCCTCGTCGGAGACCACCGGCACCTCCTTCGCGACGAGGTTCATGCCGTCCCGGATGGGGTTGACCAGGGCCACGTCGGCCAGGCGGTACGCGGCCAGCGAGCGGGCGAAGTCGTCCTTCACATGCAGGACCACCGGCTTCCAGCCCGGCGTCCCGTACCGCTCGTTGATCTCCTCCGCCAGCCGCTGCACCTCCGCCGTGTACTCCCGGTACACCGCGAGGTCCTGCCGCGACGGGTACGCGAACGCCACGTGCACGACCCGCTCCCGCCACTCGGGGTGGTCGTCGAGCAGCTGCCGGTACGCCAGCAGTCCGCGCACGATGTTCTTCGAGAGCTCGGTGCGGTCGACCCGGACGATCGTCTTGCGCCCCTCGCCGATCTCCTCACGGAGAGCGGCCATCCGCTCCTCGACGTCCTGTTCGTGCGAACGGGCCTGCAGGAACTCGGCGTCGGCGCCCAGGCCGTGCACGCCGATGTAGGTCCGGCGGGTGCTCCGCTCCTTGTCCAGGTGCTCGATGAACCTGGGGGAGCCCGACGGCCACGCCGAGTGCCGGCGAGAGGGGTCGACGGCTCCCGCGCAGTTCTGGAACGCCGTCGCCCACGGCCAGGTCAGGAACGCCACCCGGTCCGCCCCGAGCATCCCCTCCACCAGCCGGGCCTGAATGTCGTCCGGCAGCATCCGGAAGTACTCCACCGGAGCCCACGGCGTGTGCGAGAAGTGCCCGATCCGCAGGTCGGGGCGCAGCTCGCGCAGCATCCCGGGGACCAGGCACAGGTGGTAGTCCTGGACCAGGACCGACGCGCCCTCGCCCGCCTCCTCCGCCAGCGCCTCGGCGAAGGCGCGGTTGTAGGTCTCGTACGACGCCCACTGCCGCCGGAACTCCGCGTCGAAGACCGGCTCCAGCGGGGTCTGGTACAGCATGTGGTGGACGAACCACAGCACCGAGTTCGCGATGCCGTTGTACGCGTCCGCGTGCACGTCGGCCGGGATGTCGAGCATCCGCACGCCCGCCTCGCCGACCCCGCGCCGCACCGCCTCGCGGTCGCCGTCGGACAGCGCCGAGCACACCCACAGCGCGTCCGCGTCCGGTCCGATCGCCGACAGTCCGGAGACGACGCCGCCGCCACCGCGCTTGGTGGCGAGCGTGCCGTCGTCCCGGACCTCGTACGAGACCGGGCCGCGGTTGGACGCGACGAGAACCCGGGCACCCTGGGCAGCCTGCGTGGAAGCCATACGGATCAACCTAGCCCGGCCACGGAGGACTCAAACGTTCGTCCGGTTCACCTGGGTCCGCGTCACCTGGGTCCGCCCGCCGCGGTCAGGCCACCTTCCGTGCCGCGTACTCCGCGATCTCCGCCATCGGCGGCCGTTCCTCGGTGTCCACCGAGTACGTTCGCGGCTCGAAGCCGTCCTCGCCCCGCTCGAACTGGGTCAGGGAGGGACGGATGAGGTGTCCGCGGGCCAGCCGCAGCTGGGCCGTGCGGTAGATCGCGGCGGACATCCGGCCGAGGGCCTGTCCGTCCTGGTGGCGGTGCTTGCGCACGCCCACGTCCACCTGGGCGAGGGCGTCCAGGCCGACCAGGTGCAGCGCGTCGATCAGCATGCCGAGCTCCACGCCGTAGCCGACGGGGAACGGGAGCTGTTCCAGCAGCGAGCGCCGGGCCGCGTACTCACCGCCCAGCGGCTGTACGAAGCCGGCCAGCTGCGGCCAGTGCATGTTCAGCAGCGGGCGGGCCATCAGCTCGGTCACCCGGCCGCCCTGGCCCGCGGTCTTGCCGGAGGCGAGCGCATCCAACTCAGTGCCGAGCGGACGGTCGTACATGCCCTTGACGAGGTCCACCCCGGGGTCGGTGAGCAGGGGGCCCACGATCCCCGAGACGAAGTCCGAGGAGAACTCCTTCAGGTCGGCGTCGATGAAGCAGACGATGTCGCCGCCGGTCACCAGCAGCGAACGCCACAGCACCTCGCCCTTGCCGGGCACGGCCGGCAGACGGGGCAGGATCTCGTCGCGGTGGACGACCGTGGCCCCGGCCGCGGCGGCCACCTGGGACGTACGGTCGGTCGAGCCCGAGTCGACGACGACTATCTCGTCGACCAGGGGGACCTGTTGCATGAGGTCGTGACGGATCACGGAGACGATGTCACCGACCGTCTCCTCCTCGTTGAGCGCGGGCAGCACGACACTGACCGTCTGTTTCGTACGTTGCTTGGCGGCCAGGAGCTGGTGGAGCGGACGATCGGTCACCGACCAGGAGCGGGTGGTCAGCCAGCGCTCGACTTCGTTCAGCACAGTGCGCGGCTCCTCTGCGTTCTCTCGGCGAGTATGCGATCACCTGTGATCCATCTCGCGGTTCGGACGACTATCTCAACTGTCCTGGTCGTCGGTTACAGTCTTGAACAACGCGGGTGACCATCGCATGTCCGGGGTGGCCCGCAGTTCACACAACTTCATACCGCTCATCCAGAGGGGCAGAGGGATACGGCCCGATGAAGCCCCGGCAACCCTCCAGTCGGTACTCGTAGATCATTTCTGATCGCTCCGCGAGGCTCCCGGCTAGGGAAGGTGCCAAATCCGTCTCACGGCGAGATGCGTCGTGAGGAAGATGAGGAGAAAGGGCCTCGCCTCTCATGGCTGCGCAGACTGTTGCAAGCACCACCGAAACCACCGTTGACCTCGGCCCCGCCGCCGCGCTGAGCTGTCGCGAGTGCGGTCACCGGGTGCCTCTCGGCCCGGTTTTCGCCTGCGAGGAGTGTTTCGGCCCGCTCGAGATCGCCTACGACTTCTCCGCCTACGACGCCGAGGAGCTCCGCAAGCGGATCGAGGCGGGACCCGCGAACATCTGGCGTTATGCGCCCCTGCTGCCCGTCCCCGCGGACGTGGCCGACAAGCCCAACATCAACCCGGGCTGGACCCAGCTCGTGAAGGCCGACAACCTGGCCCGCGAGCTCGGAGTCACCGGCGGTTTGTATGTGAAGGACGACTCCGGTAACCCGACGCACTCCTTCAAGGACCGGGTCGTCGCCCAGGCCCTGGAAGCCGCCCGCGCCTTCGGCTTCACCACCCTCTCCTGCTCCTCCACCGGCAACCTCGCCGGTGCTGTCGGCGCCGCCGCCGCCCGCGCCGGCTTCCGCTCCTGCGTGTTCATCCCGCACGACCTGGAGCAGGGCAAGGTCGTCATGGCCGCCGTCTACGGCGGTGAGCTCGTCGGCATCGAGGGCAACTACGACGACGTGAACCGCTTCTGCTCCGAGCTGATCGGCGACCCGGCCGGCGAGGGCTGGGGCTTCGTCAACGTCAACCTGCGGCCCTACTACGCGGAAGGGTCCAAGACCCTGGCGTACGAGATCTGCGAGCAGCTCGGCTGGCGGCTCCCCGACCAGCTGGTCGTGCCGATCGCCTCCGGCTCACAGCTCACGAAGATCGACAAGGGGCTTCAGGAGCTCATCAAGCTCGGGCTCGTCGAGGACAAGCCGTACAAGATCTTCGGTGCGCAGGCCGAGGGCTGCTCGCCGGTGTCCGTCGCCTACAAGGCGGGCCACGACGTCGTACGTCCCCAGAAGCCGAACACCATCGCCAAGTCGCTGGCGATCGGCAACCCGGCCGACGGCCCGTACGTCCTCGACATCGCCCGTCGCACCGGTGGTGCGGTGGAGGACGTCACCGACGAGCAGATCGTCGACGCTATCAAGCTGCTCGCCCGGACCGAGGGGATCTTCGCGGAGACCGCCGGTGGTGTGACCGTGGGCGTGACTCGGAAGCTGATCGAGAACGGGTTGCTGGATCCGACGCTGACGACCATCGTGCTGAACACGGGCGACGGGCTGAAGACGCTGGATGCGGTGGCGGGTACGGGGCTTACTGCGACGATTCGCCCCAACCTTGATTCGTTCCGCGAGGCTGGGCTCGCTTCCTAGTAGGTAGTTGTTCGTCTGCGGGCCTGTGGGGGCTGGTCGCGCAGTTCCCCGCGCCCCTAGGTGCGTCATCCTGACCGGAGGTTTCAACGTGAGCGTCAACGTCCGCATCCCCACCATCCTGCGCACCTACACGGGTGGCCAGGCCGAGGTCTCCGCCGAGGGCTCGACCCTCAGCGAGGTCATCGCCGACCTGGAGAAGAACCACACCGGCATCGCCGCCCGCGTCCTCGACGACCAGGGCAAGCTGCGCCGCTTCGTCAATGTGTACGTCAACGACGACGACGTCCGCTTCGAGCAGGGCCTGGAGACGGCCACCCCGGACGGGGCGGGTGTGTCGATCATCCCGGCCGTCGCCGGCGGCTGACCTCGGCTGACCGAATGACTGATCATTACCTTCGGTAAGGCCGATTACCGAGAGTTCATCGAATTGCCCCCTCCGTGAGAGAAGCGGAGGGGGCAATTCTCTATGGTTGAGCGCGGTACAGTTGGGGAACCTGCTCCGCTCCCCATGCCATCCGCATATGAGTTCCCGCTCCACATGCGACGAGAAGTAGCCAAAGTGTGTGGCTCTTTTGCGAATTTTGCGCCCTTTGTGGGGCCCGACTTGCCCTGAATTCGGGCGAATTCTCACTACATTCCGGACCCTTCGCGTCCAGAATTCTCGTCCGATTGACCTGTTGCAGACGGCAGTTGGACAGATACATTCAGCCGCGGTCGACGCGTTCCGGCGCACGCCCCCAATCCGTGGGGGGTGAGGTCTGACCCGGATCCGCGAAGTGTGGATCTGTGCAAGGGCCAGTAATAGGGGAGTTAGGCATGGCTCAGGGCACCGTCAAGTGGTTCAACGCGGAGAAGGGGTACGGCTTCATCGCGGTCGACGGTGGTGCGGATGTTTTCGTCCACTACAGCGCGATTCAGATGGACGGCTACCGCACCCTCGAGGAAGGTCAGCGGGTCGATTTCGAGATCTCGCAGGGCCAGAAGGGGCCGCAGGCGGACATGGTCCGTCTCGCGACAGGCTGAAGCACGCGCCGGGTTAACTGCAGCGTCGTTCTTCGTTCTTCTTCGGAGGGCTCGTACCCCATGGGGAGTCATGGGTACGGGCCCTTCGGCATGCCCGCAGGGCGTGCGAGGCCTGGCCGGTCCCCGAGAGGCGCTTGCACTCGACCATGCCGAGTGCTAATCATTGGCGTTAGCACTCTGAAGGTGAGAGTGACAATGAAGGACCGGGTCGGTGAGGCCCGCAGGCCGGGTGGGGCAAGGAACCACGAGGTGTGCGAGCCGTCCGTCGCGGGCGCGGGCGCGGTCCGAAGGAATCACCCCCAGTCCTGGAGGGACCACTTCACATGGCCAAGATCATCGCGTTCGACGAGGAGGCGCGGCGCGGCCTCGAGCGCGGCATGAACCAGCTCGCGGACGCCGTGAAGGTGACGCTCGGCCCCAAGGGCCGCAACGTCGTCCTCGAGAAGAAGTGGGGCGCCCCCACGATCACCAACGATGGTGTCTCCATCGCCAAGGAGATCGAGCTCGAGGACCCGTACGAGAAGATCGGCGCCGAGCTGGTCAAGGAAGTCGCGAAGAAGACGGACGACGTAGCCGGTGACGGCACGACGACCGCGACCGTCCTGGCCCAGGCCCTGGTGCGCGAGGGTCTGCGCAACGTGGCCGCCGGTGCCAACCCGATGGCTCTCAAGCGCGGTATCGAGAAGGCCGTCGAGGCCGTCTCCGGTGCCCTGCTCGAGCAGGCGAAGGATGTCGAGACCAAGGAGCAGATCGCTTCGACGGCCTCCATCTCCGCCGCCGACACCCAGATCGGCGAGCTCATCGCCGAGGCGATGGACAAGGTCGGCAAGGAAGGCGTCATCACCGTCGAGGAGTCCCAGACCTTCGGTCTGGAGCTGGAGCTCACCGAGGGTATGCGCTTCGACAAGGGCTACATCTCGGCGTACTTCGCCACCGACATGGAGCGGATGGAGGCGTCGCTCGACGACCCGTACATCCTGATCGCCAACTCCAAGATCGGCTCCGTCAAGGACCTGCTCCCGCTCCTGGAGAAGGTCATGCAGTCGGGCAAGCCGCTGCTGATCATCGCCGAGGACGTCGAGGGCGAGGCCCTGTCGACCCTGGTCGTCAACAAGATCCGCGGCACCTTCAAGTCCGTCGCCGTCAAGGCCCCGGGCTTCGGTGACCGCCGCAAGGCCATGCTCGGCGACATCGCCATCCTCACGGGCGGCGAGGTCATCTCCGAGGAGGTCGGCCTCAAGCTGGAGAACGCGACCCTGGACCTCCTGGGCCGCGCCCGCAAGGTCGTCATCACCAAGGACGAGACGACGATCGTCGACGGTGCCGGCTCCGCCGACCAGGTCGCCGGCCGCGTCAACCAGATCCGCGCCGAGATCGAGAACAGCGACTCGGACTACGACCGCGAGAAGCTCCAGGAGCGCCTGGCCAAGCTCGCCGGTGGCGTCGCCGTCATCAAGGCCGGTGCCGCGACCGAGGTCGAGCTCAAGGAGCGCAAGCACCGCATCGAGGACGCCGTGCGCAACGCCAAGGCGGCCGTCGAGGAGGGCATCGTCGCCGGTGGTGGCGTGGCCCTGCTGCAGGCCTCCGGTGTCTTCGAGAAGCTGGAGCTGGAGGGTGACGAGGCGACCGGCGCTGCCGCCGTCAAGCTCGCCCTTGAGGCCCCGCTGAAGCAGATCGCCGTCAACGCCGGCCTCGAGGGCGGCGTCGTGGTGGAGAAGGTCCGCAACCTCACCCCGGGTCACGGCCTCAACGCTGCGACCGGTGAGTACGTCGACCTGGTCAAGGAAGGCATCATCGACCCGGCGAAGGTCACGCGCTCTGCCCTGCAGAACGCCGCCTCCATCGCCGCGCTCTTCCTCACCACCGAGGCCGTCATCGCCGACAAGCCGGAGAAGGCCGCCGCGCCCGCCGGTGGCGGCATGCCGGGCGGTGACATGGACTTCTGATCCGTACACGGATCGTCTGTCCTTTTCCGAGGGCGGTACCCCCTGTTTTCCGGCAGGGGGTACCGCCCTCGGGCGTTTACGGATGCGGCCGGGATGTGAGGCGCCCCACAGCCGGTTAGTTAAGGAGGTGCAAGAATGCGTACGCACATACCAGCTGGTCAGATGAGTCACCTCCAAGGAGCCCCCGCGTGACCGCCTCCACCCCCGCGCCCGCCACCCGCGCCGCCGAGATCCTCTCCCGGCCGACCACGATCAACGGCCTGACCGTCCCGAACCGCATCGTCATGGCGCCGATGACCCGCATGTTCTCCCCGGACGGCATCCCGGGCGCGGACGTGGCGTCGTACTACTCGCGCCGGGCGGCCGCGGGTGTCGGTCTGATCGTCACCGAGGGCACGTACGTCGGTCACGACTCGGCGGGTGACAGCACCCGCGTGCCGCGCTTCCACGGCGAGGAGCAGCTCGCGGGCTGGCAGAAGGTCGCCGAGGACGTGCACGCGGCGGGCGGCACGATCGTCCCGCAGCTCTGGCACATCGGCATGGCCCGTACGCCGGGCAAGGGCCCCGTCCCGGACGCCCCCGCGGTCGGTCCCTCCGGTGTGCGCCCCGGTGCCGACGAGCCCACCGGGCACACGATGACCCAGCGCGACCTGGACGACGTCATAGGCGCCTTCGCCGAGGCCGCGGCCGCCGCCGAGCGCATCGGCTTCGACGGCATCGAGATCCACGGCGCCCACGGCTACCTCCTCGACCAGTTCCTGTGGGCGGGCACCAACCGCCGTACCGACGCCTACAGCGGTGACGCGGTGGCCCGTACCAAGTTCGCCGCCGAGATCGTCGCCGCCGTGCGTGAGACCGTGTCGGCCGAGTTCCCGGTCATCTTCCGCTACTCGCAGTGGAAGCAGGACGCCTACGGCGCCCGGCTCGCCGAGACCCCGGAGGAGCTGGAGGCGATCCTCGCGCCGCTCGCCGCCGCCGGTGTCGACGCCTTCCACGCCTCCACCCGCCGCTACTGGCTCCCCGAGTTCGAGGGTTCCGACCTCAACCTCGCCGGCTGGACCAAGAAGCTCACCGGCAAGCAGGTCATCACCGTCGGCTCGGTCGGCCTCGACGGGGACTTCCTCAAGGGCTTCGTGGGCGAGGGCGCCCCGCTCCGCGGCATCGACGACCTCCTGGACCGCCTGGAGCGCGAGGAGTACGACCTCGTCGCCGTCGGCCGCGCGCTGCTGCAGGACCCGGAGTGGGCGGCGAAGGTGCTGGCCGGCCGGACGGACGAGCTGAAGGCGTACGACGCGACGGCGCTGCAGTCCCTGAGCTGAGCCCGGCTTGTGGGAGAGGCGGGGAACCTCCGCCTCTCCCGCACCACACCACACCCACTTCCACTCAGGCGCTGATCTGCGACGCTTGATTAAGTCAATCGACTGACTTAAGGTTGCCTCGGTCAAGTACTACTCGATGGAGGCCCGCCATGTCCGACGCCCTCGCCCGTCCCGCCGAGGCGGGAGGCTCCGCGCCGCCGCGGTCGAACGCCGTGGTGGCGGTGCTGGCCTTCGCCGGAATCGTGGTCTCGCTGATGCAGACCCTGGTGATCCCGATCGTCCCCGAGCTGCCGCGGCTCCTGGACGCGCCCGCCTCCGACACCGCCTGGGCCGTCACCGCCACGCTGCTCGCCGCCGCCGTGGCCACCCCGGTCGTCGGGCGGCTCGGCGACATGTTCGGCAAGCGCCGCATGCTGCTGGTCAGCGGCCTCATGCTGATCGTCGGCTCGGTCGTCTGCGCCATGGCCGACTCCCTCCTGCCGATGATCATCGGCCGCGCCCTCCAGGGCCTCGCCTCCGGTGTCATCCCGCTCGGCATCAGCATCATGCGCGACGAACTGCCCGCCGAGCGGCTGGCCTCCGCCACCGCCCTGATGAGCGCCTCCCTCGGTATCGGCGGCGCCCTCGGGCTGCCCGCCGCCGCGCTCATCGCCGACAACTTCAGCTGGCACGTGCTGTTCTGGACCTCGGCGGCGCTGGGTGCCGTGGCTCTCGCGCTGGTCGTCGCCTTCGTGCCCGAGTCCCGGGTGCGCACCGGCGGCCGTTTCGACCTCGTCGGTGCCATAGGGATGGCGGCGGGGCTCGTATGTCTGCTGTTGGCCATCTCCAAGGGCGCGGACTGGGGCTGGGGGAGCGGGACGACGATCGGGCTGTTCATCGCGGCCGTCGTGATCCTGCCGGCCTGGGGCTTCTTCGAACTGCGCACCGACCAGCCGCTGGTGGACCTGCGCACCACCGCCCGCCGTCAGGTGCTGGTCACCAACCTCGCCTCGATCGCCGTCGGCTTCGCCATGTTCGCGATGAGCCTGGTCATCCCGCAGCTCCTCCAGCTCCCGTCCCAGACCGGCTACGGCCTCGGCAAGTCGATGCTGGCCGCCGGTCTGGTCATGGCCCCCTCGGGCCTGGTCATGATGGCCACCGCGCCGGTCTCCGCCGCCGTCTCCAAGGCCCGCGGCCCGAAGGTCACGCTGATGACAGGCGCGCTGATCGTCGCCGCCGGATACGGCCTCAACATCGTCCTGATGAGCGAGGTCTGGCACTTCGTGCTCGTCTCCTGCGTCATCGGCGCCGGCATCGGCTTCACGTACGGCTCGATGCCCGCGCTCATCATGGGCGCGGTGCCCGCGTCGGAGACGGCCGCGGCGAACAGCCTCAACACCCTGATGCGGTCCATCGGCACCTCGTCGGCGAGCGCTATCGCCGGTGTGATCCTGGCCCAGATGACGACGGACTTCGGCGGTTACGCGCTGCCGTCCGAGAACGGCTTCAAGGCGGTGCTGGCGGTCGGCGCCGGGGCGGCGCTACTGGCCTTCGCGGTCGCCGCCTTCATCCCGCGGCAGCGGGAGGCGGGGGACGCGGCGCCGGTGGCGGAGGGCCCGGTGGAGTCCGCCGAGGTGACCGCCAAGTCGTAGACGCCGTACGGCAGTCGGGGCCCCTCGCCGTTGCCTACAGGTTCCCCAGCGGCTCGATGTCGACCTTCACCGGGGTGCCCCATACCCGCAGCACCTCGTAGTCGGTGAACTCGTGCACCAGCCGGTACGCCATCGCCGCGCGCGGTCCCCGGCGGGCCGCCGCGAGGTACAGCTCGGCCTCGCGGCGGTCGCGGCGGGGGGTGCCGCACAGTTGCCACTCCTGGCCGTTCCACATCTCGGGAAGCCAGCGCTGCTGCGGCTGCGGCCGGTCGTCGCGGACACCGTAACGGGAGGGGGCGGTGGCGGTGGGGCCGGTCTGGGCGGGGCCGTTGATGGAGGCGCGGCGGGCGGCACGGCGCCGGGTCTCGCACAGCAGGCACAGGTCGGGCGCGTTCTCGTCGACCGGGCCGTTCGGGTGCTCGGCGCAGCGGGTGCTGGGGGCGGCGCTGGTGACGCTCTCGTCGAGCAACTCCAGGGCGCGCTTGAGGTCGGCCTTGACCTCGTGGAGCTTGGCGTCGGGGGTGTCGGAGGAGAGGGCCTCGCCGTGCTCGCCGAGGAGACGCAGGGCTCGGCCCAGGGCGGTGAGCTGGGCGTGGTTCATCAGTCCGCGTAGTCCTTAGTCCGCGTAGTCCTTGAGCTTTTCGGTGTCGAGGGTGATGCCGACCGGAGCGGGAAGCTCGACCGTGTCTCCCCAAGGGTACGAGGGGGACTGCTGGTAGTGGCCGTCCTTGGGCTCGCTGAAGACGGTGAGGGTGTGGTTGTCGCGGTCGATGAGGAGGTAGACGGGGATCTCGGCCTGGGCGTAGCCGAGGGGTTTGTCGATACGGTCGCGCTGGTCAGTGTCACGGTCATGAGAGGTGATCTCTACGGCCATGAGGGCGCCGTCGGGGTCGGACCAGTTGCCGTGTCCCCTGAAGTGGTCCACCGGCGCGAGGAAACCGTCGGTGATGGCACGGCCTTTGCGGTATGCCTCGGCCTTGACGCCTCGCTCGGGCATGAGGTCCAGCTCAGGGCGTTGCAGCAGGCACTGACGCAGCAGCCACATGAAGATCGAACCGTGATTGCCGTCCGGCACTGCCTTGACCTCTAGTTTTCCGTTGATGTACTCGAGCCGGACAGTCTCCGGCGCCTCGTGTGCCAGCTCCTCGAAGTCCTCGACGCTTAGCGGATCCTTGGTGCGGACCCGTCCGTCGACGAATTCGAGGTGCACGTGCGGCGGGGCCACGGCGGCCAGATCCTCGAAGTCCTCGATCGGCATCTGCGGGCGTTCGGCGGTGCTGGGGGTCATGGGATCGCCTCCTCCCTTCCATCGTGCCCCGGGATGGTGTCGGCGGACCGTGGGAGCCGTCATACGAGTGTCCTTTCGCGTCGTCGTTGATCCATTGCGGCACGGATCTCCGCCGCACGGGCACGCACGTCGGGAGCGGGTGGAGGCGTGTGGAGGTGACCAGGGGCGCGCTCATCCCGGCACGCGCCGCAGATGCCGTCCGGCAGGGCCTCCGGGCGGCCCGGCAGTCCGCACTTCGCGCACTCCAGGAGGCGCAGTGGGCGCGGCTTGGGCGCGGGCTCCGGTGGGAGCTTGTCGGTCAGGCGCCTGCGGACGAGACCGGCCGGGTGGTGAACGGGGGTGGGCACGCCGGCGGTCAGGGCACGGAGTACGGCCGCGTCGGTGGCACCCCGGGCGTACCACTCGGTGACCAGGGGTGCGAGGGCCGCGCAGTCGGCGGCGGAGAGGGAGAGCGCGGGGGTTGGGAACTGTTGCCCGATGACCGTGCATGAGCGTGCTCTGGCATGGGTGAGTGGGTTTCTCGGACGTTGGAGTCGTGGGCCCTGGTAGGGAAACTGATGTTCTTTATCCGAATGCGTGACCTTGCGGAGTGCCGGTCGTTGGGCTTGTCGGAAGATTCTTCGACCGCCGGGGGTGACGGGGTGGGTGGGTTGCGGGAGGTGGCGGCGTCGTTCGTGGTCCCCGGCTCGTCCGGGGTGGCGGTCCGTGACCGACTCAAGGGCCTGACCGTTGCGGATGAGGAGGTGCTGCGGCTGGTCGGTGATCTGCTCGGCACGCTCGCCTCCCGTGATCTGAAGGCGCGGTGCGCGGCCGGGCTGGAGCACGACAGCAAGGCGTGGGCGGAGCGCAAGTGGAGCCTCACCGGGGAGTCCTCCTCGCGCTGGGCCGGGTCGATCACGAAGGCCAGCCATGACCAGTGGGCGCTGGCCCGGCGTGGCCAGCTCGCGCACATCCACAGTCTTGAGGCCGGGATCGCGACGATCACACGCCGCCTGTCTCTTCCCCTGGGCACGAAGGGCAGCAGGCAGGCGCCGGGCGGTTACCGCTCGCGGCAGGAGTGGTTCGCCAAGTCCCGCCGCCTGCACGCGCTCGAAGACCGGCTCCAGACGGCCCGGGCGGACCGGGAGAGGGGCGTCGTGCACGTGGTGCGGGGCGGGAAGCAACTGCTGAACACCCGCCACCACCTGGCGCAGGCCGGGCTGGGCGAGGAGCAGTGGCGTGCCCGGTGGGAGGCCGGACGACGGTTTCTCGCCGCGGATGGGGAGTCCGGGATCCGGTTCGGCAACTTGACCATCCGTGTTACTCCTGACGGCGAGGTCTCCCTCAGGCTCCCCGCGCCGCTGGTGCACTTGGCGAACGCTGCGCACGGCCGGTATGTGCTGGCCGCCCGGGTGAGCTTCATGCACCGGGGCGAGGACTGGCGCGACCGGGTCAGTGGGAACCGGGCCGTGGCCTACCGCATCCACGAGGACACGGCACGCGGCCGCTGGTATTTGACCGCGTCCTGGACGATCCCGCCGACAAAGACCGTGCCGCTGGAGGCGGCCCGCGCGAACGGGATGATCGGCGTGGACACCAACGCCGACCACCTGGCCGCCTGGCGCCTGGACCGGCACGGCAACCCTGTCGGACAGCCACTTCGCTTCGACTACGACCTGTCCGGCACCGCCACACACCGTGACGCGCAGGTCAGGCACGCGCTGATCCGCCTGCTGCACTGGGCCAAGCGTCATCAGCTCGCCATCGCCATCGAGGACCTCGACTTCACCGCCGAGACCACCCGCGAGAAGCACGGCCGTAAGAAGCGCTTCCGCAAGCTGATCTCCGGCATGCCCACCTCCCGGCTGCGGGCCCGGCTCGTCAGCATGGCGGCCGAACTCGCCATCCCCATCGTCGCCGTCGATCCCGCCTATACCAGTCGCTGGGGCGCCCAGCACTGGAAGCAGCCACTCACCAGCAAGTCTCGTAAAACCACTCGCCATGATGCTGCGGCCGTGGCGATCGGCAGGCGCGCCCTGGGGCACCCGATCCGGCGACGGACGGCACCGCCCCGTACCCACCGGAGCGATGGGTACGGGCATCGGACCGTCCAGGCCGAACCGGGTATCCCGGGGCGTGAGGGAAACCGCCCCCGCGTCCCCGGACCACGGACACGATCTGTGCCGCCCGGCTGCGGAGCGAAAGCGGTGGACCAGAACGCCCAACACCGTTCGGGGCGTTCGGCTGAGCATGAGCCCTGGCAACAGGACTCACTACCGCTCAGTCCCTAGGAACGGTTGGGGCCCTCTCCCATTCCGAACAAAGAGGGCTCGGAGCTCGGCACTTGAGCTTCGGGAGCGGTCAGCTCACGCTCTTCGCTACGACCGCCTCGATGAATGCCGACCACGCCGGCGTCCGGAACGCGAGCTTCGGGCCGTGGGGTGCCTTGGAGTCGCGGACGGGGACGAGGGTGGGGTGGCCGTCGGCTACTTCGAGGCAGTCGTCGCCACCGCCGCCGCTGTAGCTCGACTTGCGCCAGACCGCCGTGCTCAGGTCGTAGTCAGGGAAGTTCCTCATGTTCGTAATCCTGCGCCAACGCCTCGATCACGGCCAGGGACTTCTCTGGCGAGAGCGCGGAGGCCGCGAGGAGTTCGAAGGTGAGCCTCATTTGGGCGACGGTGGCTGGATCGTCCTCCAGCCGTCCGGTGCGCACCCCTTCGAAGTAGACCAGTGGAGGGGCGTCCTCGAAATCCATCAGCTTGAGGGCGCCCTGCATCGCCGTATGCGCTCCCGCGCTGAACGGCAGTACCTGCATGATGACCCGGCTCCGGCGGGCCAAGCCGGCGACATGGCGCAGGGCCTCCGCCATGACCACTCGCCCACCGGTCTCCCGGCGTAATGCGGCCTCGTCAAGTACCGCCCACAACAACGGCTTTGTTGGGTCGTCGAGTAGACGGGTCCGCGCCATCCGGCCTTCCACCCACTCCTCGATGGTCTCCTCCGTTGCCGTCGGCTCGTACGCGCGGTTTACGGCCCGTGCGTACGCGCGTGTCTGGAGCAGCCCAGGAATCAGCATGGGTACGTACTGCCGGATCGCCGTGGCCAGCGCCTCCGCTTCCGCTGCCTCGGCGAAACGCTCGGGATACCGCGACTTCGCCGCCGCCCCACAGTTCCTCTGGAAGAAGTCCCCAGTCCCCAGTACCTCGTCCAGCATCCGCGCGATATCCGGCTGCATCCGCCGCGTCGCCGCCTCCAACTGCCCGATGAACGACCCGCTCACGAACAGCCGGACCCCCAACTCCTCCTGGCTCAGCCCGGCTTTCTCTCTGGCGTGACGTAACTCCGCGCCCAGCAGCGCGCGCGGTGACGACGACGGGTCGAGGTCCTTCGGTCCTGCCATGGCAGCTCCCGGTCCGACATCAGAGGTGTTGGGATGTCCCGTATGGCCAGGCTAGGGGTGTGACGGCCACGCTGTGTTGCGAATCGCAAACTCAGCGTGGAGGTAAGAAGGTCATGCGGTCGACCGAGGAAATCGTCGAGTCCCTACGAGCCGCTCTCATGTCCGTCGGCGTCGTCCTGCCGTCCCTGACCGTCGATCCCGTCACCGCCGCCACCGACGAGCCCTTCGCCCTCGTCGACCTCGGCCGCTGCAACACCCGTACCGCCGAACGCCTCGCCTCCGTACTCCGCGGCGAAAGACCGCCCGTCGGAACCCACGCACGCGACACCAGGGACGGACGGATCGGTGAGGTCATGGGGCACGTCGGCGGCAACGTACAACTGCGGCCCCTCGGCGGCGGCCGGGAGTGGGACTGTCCGCCGGAGTCCATCGGTGCCGTGCCGCCCGAAGAGGTGCTGCGGGAGCGGGTGCGGCACCGGAATCGGGAGGTGCGGCTGCCGTGACGTGCCGCTTCGCCGCGCGTGGCCGGTGATGCCCGTGGCGGTCAGGCCCGCGTTCCGTTTCCCCGGTGGTCGTCGCTGTCCTGGCGGAGCCGGTCGGTGTGGCGGGTGAGGTCGTCGACGCGGGCGGCGAGGTCGGGGTGGCCGGGGGCCAGGTAGGGGTGGGTGTCGGTGAGGGGGGTGAGGAGGGCGGCCGGGTCGTTGTCGGCGAGGGCCGCGGTGAGGTCGGCGAGCGGGGGGCCGGCGGTGGTGGGCAGGTCGGTGAGGGCGGTGATCTGGCCGGCGAGCTGGCGCAGGGCGGCGCCGTTGGCGCGGGCCCAGGTGGTGACCGTGCGGTCGGCTGCGCGGCGGTCGCGGGTGGCCTGAACGCGCTCTTCGCCGGTGGAGCCCGGGTGGCCGGGGCGGACGCGCAGATAGCGGCGTTCGGCGGCCTGGCGGCTGGAGACGCCGAGGGGGTGGGCGAGTTCGGCCCAGCTGGCGCCTGCTTCCCGGGCGGTTTCGATCAGGCCGGGTTCCCATTCGGCGAGCTGCTCGCGTGCCTCGCGCAGCAGCAGGAGCGCGGCGAGGGCCTGTTCGGAACTGGTGCGGTCCGGGGGTGCGCCCTTCGAGGTGGTCCGGGCGGTGTGCAGGGCCTCGTGGATGGTGTCCAGTGCCGCGGCGGCGGCGAGGAAGGACGCGGGCGTGAGGTCGCCGGGGGCGGGTCGGTCATCCCTGGTCATCGGAGCTCCGGAGCTTTGTCGTCGTATGGATGACTCTCTCCTTGTCATCGTTCCGATGACATGTTACAACGAATACAGGTGAACGCATTGGCACAGTTCCCGACCCGAACGCTGGAGGTGTTGACGATGTTGATGCGTACCGACCCTTTCCGTGAGTTCGACCGGCTCGCGCAGCAGCTCCTGGGGACGACCGGGACCTGGTCGCGGCCGTCGCCGATGCCGATGGACGCCTACCGGGAGGGTGACGAGTATGTGATCGCCTTCGATCTGCCCGGCGTGGCCACGGACGCGATCGACATCGACGTCGAGCGGAACATGCTGACCGTCAAGGCCGAGCGGCGGCCCGTCGCCAAGGCGGACGACGTGCAGGTGGAGCTGTCCGAGCGGCCCCTCGGGGTGTTCTCCCGTCAGCTCGTGCTGGGCGACACCCTGGACACCGAGCACATCAAGGCGGACTACGACGCGGGTGTACTGACCCTGCGCATCCCGATCGCCGAGCGCGCCAAGCCCCGCAAGGTCTCCATCGGCGGCGGGTCCGCGCGCAAGGAGATCAGCGGCTGAGTCCCCCTGCTCAGCCGTAGCGGAGGGCGGGGGAGCCGACCTCCCCCGCGGCCGCCCCGCCCTCCGCTCACCGCCGCATACGCACGGCCGCACACGCACGGGAGCAGCGATGGTGATGCGATGGGAGGCGTTCCTGCGCGAGGTCGAGGAACGCGGCGAGTACAGGACCACCGAGGAAGCCGAGCGGGCCGCCCGCACGGTGCTGGCGCTGCTGGGCGCGCATCTGGTGGGCGAGGTCAGGGCGGACCTGGCCGCCCGGCTCCCGGAGGATCTGGCGCTCGTCCTGCTCAACCCGCTCCAGGCCCGCGAGCCGCTGTCCCCGGAGCGGTTCGTACGGGCCACCGCGGCCTGGATCGAGGGGGCCACGGAACAGACCGCGGCCTGGGATGTGGGCGCCGTGCTCAGCGTGGCCGCGGATGCCGCGGGCGAGGAGCTCGTCCGCAGCATCCTGTTCCAACTCCCCGCGGGATACGACCTGTTGTTCGGCCGCCCGCAGCTCGTCTGACCGGCGCCTGCCCCCCCCGTCTCCGGTGCCGCGGCCACCCCACCCACGGCCACCCCACCCACGACCACCCCACACGAGAAAGGCAACCGCGTCAGCGATGATCACCCAGCAGCCGTATCGGGCCACCACGGGCACGACGTTCGAGCAGATGCTGGAGCAGGTGCGCTACGAAGGCGCCTATGCCACCCGCGCGCAGGCCGAGGAGGCCGTGCGTGCCGTGCTGGCCGCCTTCGGGTGTCAACTCACCGGCGAGGAACGGGTGGAGCTCGCCGCCCGGCTGCCGCACGAGGCCGCCGTGATCTTCACCTCGCAGATCCCCGCCACCGAACCCCTCACCGGCTGGGCCTTCGTCAAGGACCTGGCGTCCCGTACCGGAGGCAGCCCGGCCACCACCCGCTGGGACACCGGCACCGTCCTGCGGATCGTGGCCCGACTCGCCGGCGAGGATCTCCTCACCCGCGTCCTCGCCCAACTCCCCTCCGGCTACGCCCTGTTGTTCGGCCGTGCCGAACTCATCCAGGCGGCCTGACACCCGTCTCGGAACAGGCGCGCAGCGGCGCGGAAGCGAGGTCGCCGAGCTCGGGGGCCACGGTGTTCTCCGCCGTGCACACGGCCGGCGCCGCGGAGCCGGCCAGCGTGGCGGCCATGAGCATCTTCTTCATGGTCCGCGAACGACGGGACGGCGGCCGGGTCACACCGACGGCTCCCGGGCCGCGCCGGTCACCCCTCTGAGCCCGAACAGATACGTCGCCCCGAACCCGACCACGTACCCCGTCACCAGCCCGCCCCCGTAGATCGCCGCCGCCACCCCGAGCCCCCCGTCCCCCGCGAGCAACGGGAACAGCGCCCACCCCGACGGCCCGATCGCCGTCGCCCCGACCTGCTCCCCGAGCATCGCGAACAGCCCCACGAACGCGCCCCCGGCCGCCCCGCCCGCACAAGCCGTGAGGAAGGGGCGGCCCAACGGCAGCGACACGCCGTAGATCAACGGCTCGCCGACTCCCAGCAACCCCGCCGGAAGCGCGGACCTGATCGTCGTACGCAGTCCGGAGTCGTGGCGCAGCCGCACGTACACCGCAACCGACGCCCCCACCTGCCCCGCTCCCGCCATGGCCAGCAGCGGGAGGAGAACGGTGTGGCCCTGCTGGTCGATGAGGGTGGCGTGGATGGGGATCAGGGCCTGGTGGAGGCCGAGCATGACCAGCGGCAGGAACAGTCCGCCCAGCACCAGTCCCGCGAACGCGCCCGTCGTCTCCAGCAGCCAGTTCGCCGCCGTGCCGATCGCCGAGGAGACCGCACCGGCCGCGTACATGAGGACGTACAGCGTCGTCAGGCCGGAGATCAGGACCGTCAGGGTCGGGGTGAGCAGTACGTCCAGCGTCGGCGGCACCCAGCGCCGGCACCACTTCTCCACGTACGTCCCCAGCAGCGCCGCCGCCAGGGCGCCCAGCACCCCGCCCTGTCCCGGTGCCAGCGTCACGCCGAACGCCGTCACCTTCGCCACGCCCGGGTAGACCACGATCGCCGCGACCGCGCCGCCCAGGACCGGTGTGCCGCCGAACTCCTTCGCCGTGTTGTGGCCGACGAAGACCGCGATCAGGGACATGAAGGCGGTGGCGATCGCGGCAAGGGCGGAGGTGAGGCCCGGGAGCAGGCCCAGGTTCAGGAGCAGGCCGTTGAGGCCCGCGAGGACCCCGCAGCCGATCAGCGCCGGGATCAGCGGGACGAAGACGTTCGCCACGCGGCGCAGCGCGGTTTTCAGCGGGGTCGCGTTGCGGGCCTTCTGCGTCTCCTTCCGCAGCAGTGCCTCGAAGTCCGCCGTCGCCCGCGCCACCGCCCCCGGCCCGAGCACGATCTGGTACGTGTCGTCCTCGACCACGCCCAGGACGCCCGGCAGCGCCCGCAGGGCGTCACCGTCCACCTTGCCGGGGTCCGCCAGGCCCAGGCGGAGGCGGGTCATGCAGTGGGCGACGGAGGTGACGTTCGCGGGGCCGCCGACCAGGGGCAGGATGGCGGCGGACAGCTCGGCTGAGGTAGGCGTAGGCACGTCATGAGCGTGCTGGTCAGCGGCCCGCCGCCGCCAGCGCGGCACGCAGATGGCCGCCGGACTCCTCCAGAAGGCGGGTGGCGGTGGGGCCGTCGACGCCGGTGAGGATCGTCAGGATCGCGTTCTTCACCTCGCCGTCGGTGACCGCCAGCGCCGCCTCGATCTCCTCGTCCGCCGCCCCCGTGGCCAGCGCGACGATGCGGTGGGAGCGGGCGCGGAGCTTCTCGTTGGAGGCGCGTACGTCGACCATGAGGTTCCCGTAGGTCTTGCCCAGGCGGATCATCGTGATCGTCGAGAGCATGTTCAGGACGAGTTTCTGCGCGGTGCCCGCCTTCAGCCGCGTCGAGCCCGTCACCAGCTCCGGGCCCACGACGATCTCGATGCCGTGATCGGCCGCCGCCGCCAGCGCGCTGTGCGCGTTGCAGGACAGGCCGATCGTCAACGCGCCCCGCGCGCGGGCGTGTTCGACGGCACTGATCGCGTACGGGGTGCGGCCGGAGGCGGAGATGCCGACCACCGTGTCCAAGGCGCCCACCCGCAGCGCCTCCAGGTCCGCGCGCGCCAGCTCCTTCGAGTCCTCGGCGCCCTCGACGGAGGTGACCATCGCCGCCGGGCCGCCCGCGATCAGGCCGACGACCTGGGCGGGGTCGGTGTTGAAGGTGGGCGGGCACTCGGAGGCGTCCAGCACGCCCAGGCGGCCCGCCGTACCGGCACCGGCGTAGATCAGCCGGCCGCCGCGCGCCATCCGGGCGGCGATGTCCTCGATGGCGGCGGCGATGACGGGCAGCCCCGCGGCGACGGCGGCCGCCACGGTGGCGTCCTCCGCGTTCATGAGCCGCGCGATGTCGAGGGTGGGGAGCCGGTCGATGTCGGCCAGCTCGGGCCGGAAGGCCTCGGTGGTCAGGGTTTCCAACTCGGCGCGGAGATCACGGGGGTTGGAGGTAGAGGTCATGGAGGGCGGCTCTTTCACGTTGCGATTCCGTTGTCGTACCCGCGGCCTACGGCCTGCCGCGGTGTCTGTGTGCCAACGCCTCGTAGGACGCGGCGAGCGCCGGCGCCGCGGTCTCGTACGTCCGCTGCGCCACCCCCACGAACAGACAGTCCACCACCAGCAGCTGACTTGTCCGCGACGACATGGCGGCGGGCCGCAGCTCGCTCTCCCGGGCCGTCGACGTCGTCAGTACGTGATCGGCGTACTGCGTGACGGGACTGTCCGGGCGCCCGGTGATCGCCACGGTCGTGGCCCCGTGCTCGAAGGCGACCCGGAGCGGCTCGATGACGTCGCCCGTCGCGCCCGAGTGCGTGATGGCGATCGCCACGTCCCCCGCCCGCAGCTGCACCGCGTTCGTCACCGCGAGATGCGGGTCGTTGTGGGCGTGCGCGACGAGCCCTATTCGCAGCAGCTTCTGGGTGAGGTCCTGGGCGACGAGGCCCGACGCGCCGACGCCGTACACATCGATACGGCGGGCGGTGGCGGCCGCGGCCACCGCCGCCGCCAACTGCACGGTGTCCAGGCCCGCCGCGGTGTCCGCGAGGGTCTGCTGCTCGTCGTAGGCGAGTTTCGCGACGACGTCGGCGATCGGGTCGTCCACCGCGATGTCCGTCGTGATCGCGGGCGCGCGGCCCGACTGCTGCTGGGCGGCGAGGCCCGCGAGGGCGAGGCGGAGGTCGCGGTAGCCGGGGTAGCCGAGGATGCGGGCGGTGCGGACGACGGTCGCCTCGCTGGTGCCGGTGAGCTCGGCGAGGCCGGTGACCGTGAGGGCCGCGCAGCCGGCCGGGTCACCGGCGACGGCCTCGGCGACGCGCTGCATGGAGCGGGTCATGGAAGGGGCGAGGGTGCGCACCTTGGCGGCGAGGGCGGCGGGGGCCGGCGGTGTGCCGCCCGCACCTCCCGGACCGCCGCCGAAAATTTCCTTCACTTCCTGGGTCACGTATGAAAGATATTTTCGGCTCGGTGTTGTGGTCAAGAGTGCGCACAATGGGGGCATGGACCCCTCCCACCTCCCCGTCAGTCCCCTGGAGCAGGCGTTGCACGCGGCACGCGCCCTCGTGCTCGCCGATCTGGTCGCGGGCGAGGTCGCCGAGGCGGACGTGGTGTCGCTGGTCGAGGACTCCGTCGTACAGCGCCGCTGGTGGGTGGAGCAGTGGCCGGACGGGGCGGACTTCGTGGCCGGGCTGGTCGCCCAGGACGTCCAGGACGCGCTGCTGGAGCGGTACGGGAGATGGCCGCTGTGCCCGGTGTGCGGCGCCGGTGACCCGCACGCCCTGGACGTCGAGCCGGAGCTCGGGCCCGACCCGCACTGGGTGTGTCACAAGGCGGGGGTGAAGGTCGCAGCGGTGGGTTCGCTGGGCTTCGCGACCGGCGGCGGGACGCCGTCCTCGTGACCGTCTACATCGACCCGCCGAACTGGCCCGGGCACGGCCGTATGTGGTCCCACCTGGTCAGCGACGTCTCCTTCGAGGAACTCCAGCTGTTCGCCGACGCGTTGGGCGTCCCGCGACGCGCCTTCGAGCGCGACCACTACGACATCCCCTCGCACCGGTACGCGGATGTCGTGGCCGCCGGGGCGGTGGAGGTCAGCAGCCGCGAGGTGGTGCGACTGCTGACGGAGTCGGGACTGCGGCGGCCGAAGGGGCGAGGAAACCCCTAGAACCGCTAGATGCCCCTAGAACTGCTAGGGACTGCCAGGAATCGCTAGGACTTGGCGAGGACGTACAGGCGCAGGGCCTTCTCCATGTCCTGCCGCTCCTCGTTCACCGAGCGCTCCTCCTCCACCGTCGCCCGGTGGAATCCGGCGCGCGCGACCACGCGCTGGGAGGCCGCGTTGTCGTGGTCGATCGTCGCCATCAGCGACTGGACGTCGTCCCGGGCCAGTGCCCACTCGGACAGCGCGCGCAGCGCCTCCGCGGCGTAGCCCCGGCCGCGGACGCCCTCGACCAGGTCGTAGCCGATCTCGACCCGGCCCTCCTCGTCGGGCGCGCTGTGGAAGCCCATGCCGCCGATCGCGAGGTCGTCCTCCCGGCGGACGAGGACGAAGACCCCGAACTCCGGCCGGTGCACACCCGCTTCGTACGCCTTCAGCAGCATCCCGGACGCCTCGCGCGTGCCCTGGTACGGCCCGCCCACGACCCAGTCGAAACCGCCGGTGCCGCCCGCGGCGAGGTCGGCGGCGGCCGCGGGGGTGAGGCCCTCCAGGGTGAGGCGCTCGGTGCCGAGCACGAGGTTGTTGTTCCAGCGCCACGCGGAGAGCGGGGCGCGGCCGGGGAGTTCACCGCGGCCGGTGGCCCACAGCAGGGTGTGCCAGTGGTCGGTGCCCGGCTGGACGTGCGGGAAGATCCGGGTCAGGACGTACTCGGGGAGATGGGCGGGCGGCTCGTACGGCAGGCCCAGGCCCTCCGCGATGTCGTGTGTGTGCAGCAGGATCTCGGCGATGCCCATCGCGGCGAAGCCCACGGAGTTCGCGCTGCGGAAGGGGTAGGGGTGGTAGGCGCGGACCGCGCGCGGGGTGGTGCGCAGCGCGGTCGCGAGCAGCACGCCGGTCGTCTCGACGACATGGATGATGCCGGCGTTGTCGGTGCCCTCTTCGAGGACGATCTCGAAGGGCACGTACGCGTCCTGCGCCCGCCCCGCCAACTGCCCCGCGTACGCGATGAGATCCTCCGCGATGTGCGTGGCCGTCTGCCGGCAGTCCCACTCCAGCCGCCCGGCCCGCACCTCCGCCCAGTCCCGCTCTACGACCGACCGCAGCAGCGTCACACAGCTCTCCAGGGCCTCTGTGACCCGTTCCCCACCCATGTCTGTCATACGGGCAGGCTAAGCGGCCCGGCCCGTCAGGACGACAGCATTTCGAGTTCGGCGGCGAGGTTGTAGCGGGCCGTGGCCTCCCACTCCGCGGCGCCGTACGGGGTCCTGAACAGCCGCGGCAGACCGAGCAGCCGGCGCAGGATCTCGGACCGCCCGGTGCGGAAGTCGTCGTTCGGCACGAAGTGGTACTCCTCGCGGACGGCGGCCGTGTAGGCGGCGTACGCCGATGGCGGCGCCGCGAGAACGGCCAGATCCGCGTCGCACAGCACCTGGCCGTCGCGATCGTCCTCGCCCGGGTCATGGGTCACCGTGAGCCGCACCAGCCGCGCGACCTCCACGGTCTTCGCCTCCGGCAACCCGGCCTCGGGCAGCGCCCGTTCGGCGATCCGGGCCGACCGCTCCTCGTTCTCGGAGCGCTCCGGCAGATACACCGCGTCATGGAACCAGGCCGCAAGCCGCACCACGTCCGGGTCGGCCGCGTACTTCTCCAGTACGTCGACGTGGTCCAGGACCGCGGTGAGGTGCGCGAGCGTGTGATACCGGCGCTGCGGCTCCTGCCAGCGGGCGAGCAGATCGTCGGCGTACGGCGTGGGATCGGGGCCGGTGGCCCCGGTGCCCCGGGCTGCTTGCAGGGTGCGGGCGAAACGGGTGCGCAGGGCGTCGAGATCGGCCATGTCCCCATTCTCCCCGCCGCCCGCGGGCACGGCCCAGCTTGGTCGTCATGACTTCCGCCGACGTACGTGACCCCGAACTGCCCGGCCTCCTCCTCACCACCGAGCGCGACGCCCTCGTACCCCTGCTGCGGTCCCGCCCCGACGCCGACTTCGCCCTGCCGACGGCCGGATGTCCGGGGTGGACCGTGCGGGATGTGGTCGCGCACTGTTCGTCCGCGCTGACGCGGATCTTGGGGAGCCGCTTCGAGAAAGGCGTCTTCTCGCCCGCCGCCAACGACCGGGACACGCCGAGCGCGCCGACTGGACCAACGCGCAGGTCGTCGACGAGCTGGAGCGCGGCATGACCGAGGCGGGGGCCGTGATCGCCAAGTCGGGCGGGGTGCTGGACATGGCCGCGCTGGGGGTGGGAGTCCCCTCACGTCATTAAGGCAGTGGGGGAGGGTGCACGGCGGGGACGTACGGGAGGCGTAGGGGGAGCCGGGCGCGTACGGCGGGGCGGGGCTGCCGTACGCGCTGACGCTGCTCGCTCGGTTCACCCGGGAGCAGGGGCGGGTGCCGGTGCACGCGGATCTCGATGACGTGGACGAGCCGGTGATGCTGGGGGCGGTGTCGGGGGAGCGGACGCCGGGGCGGTTCATCGGGGACGCGGCGACGCTGGTGCGGCTGTGTTCGGGGCGGCCGGTGGAGGGGCGGACCTTCGAGCTGGTGGGGGTGGAGGCGGAGGAGCTGAACATCTTCTGGTGAGGGTCCGGGCGGCTTCGGGGCCGATCTTGTCGCGGGCTCGGTGGCCACGGGCGTAGTCTTTGAATTGGACTAGACCTGTAGCCGCCGATGAATGGGGTCCCATGAGCAAGCGAGCAGTCCTGGAGGTGATCGCCCTCGACGTCGAGGACGCGGTCGCCGCCCAGGCCGGAGGCGCGGACCGGCTCGAGCTGGTCACCGACATGGCGGCCGACGGGCTGACCCCGCCCGTCGAGACGTTCGTCGGGATCCGGGGCGCCGTCGACATCTCGCTGCGGGTGATGCTGCGACTGGCGGACGGGTTCGACGCGGGGGACGTCTCGCGGGTGGTCCGGGTCGCGCGGGAGATGCGGGAGGCCGGGGCGGAGGAGTTCGTGCTCGGGTTCCTGGACGCCGACGGCGGCGTGGACCTGGGGGCGGTGGAGCGGGTGGCCGCCGGACTCGACGGCTGCCGCTGGACCTTCCACCGCGCCATCGACCACGCCACCGACCGCGACGCCCTGCGTAAACAGCTCGCGGACCTGCCGGGCCTGGACACCTACCTCACGGCCGGATCGGCGGCCGGCGTGGACGACGGCCTCCCCACGCTGCTCGCCGAGGCGCGGCGGCGCGGGGAGCCGGGGTACGAGCCGCAGATCCTGGTGGGGGGTGGGCTGGGGCTGGAACATGTGCCGGGGTTGCTGGCCGCCGGGATCGACGCGTTCCACATCGGGGGTGCGGCGAGGCCGGAGGGGTGGGCGGGGCCGGTCTCTGTGGACGCGGTTTCGCGGTGGCGGCGGGCCGTGGACGGCGAGGTCGGTTAGACGGCTACTTCGCGGCGTCGGTGACTGCGCCTACCTAAGGGGCGCGGGGCTGTATCGATATGCGGCTCCGCCGCGTGGGCGCGACCAGCCCCCACGCACCCGCACCCGCCGATCTGCATTAAGCAGCTAGGTGAGTTGGCGCGGCAGCGGCGCCGCGTGCGTCACGATCAGCCCCGACACCGCTCGGGTCAGAGCCACGTACAGCCGCCGCAGCCCGGTCCGTTCGTCCGGCTCCCCGTCCACCACCGCCTGCGGTTCGTCCAGCACGACATAGTCGTACTCCAGACCCTTGGCGAGCGACGCCGGGACGAGGGTCAGCCGGGTCTCCTCGGTGGTCTCCTCACCGGGGTCGAGGTAGCCGATGCCGGCCGCGTCGAGTGCCTCCGCCAGCACCGGCACCCTCGCATCCGCCGCGATCAACCCCGTCGACCCCTCGTTGCCCAGCAACTCCACGCACGCGGCGACGACTTCGTCCGTACCGCCGGTCTCCCGGAGATCGAAGAACCCCGGGTTCTCACGCACCGACGCGACCGGCGTAAGGCCCGGCGCGATATGCGGAAGGAGCCGGGACGCGTACGTGATGACATCCGTCGGCACACGGAAACCGGCCGTCAGCTCCTCGATCACCCCGTCCGCCTTGCCCAGGTGGGCCAACGCCTCGTCCCAACTCCGCGTCGCCCAGGGCGTGGTGCCCTGCGCGAGGTCACCGAGGACGGTCGCGGAACCGGTCGTGCAGCGGCGGCCGACCGCCCGGTACTGCATGGGGGACAGGTCCTGCGCCTCGTCCAGCACCACATGCCCGAGCGAGTGCGTGCGCTCGACGATGTCGGACGCCTCGTCGATCAACACCGCGTCGGCGGCGGACCACTTGGCCGACTTCACCGACCGTACGGGCTTCGCCCACAGGATCGTCTTCTGCTCGTCCTCGTCGAGGATTCCCTCCGCGTGCACGGCGAGGAAGTCCGCGTCGGTGAGCAGCCGCAGCACGAGTTTGGCGGGGTCGACCGGCGGCCAGAGCTCCTTCACGGCCGCCTTCACCGCCGCGTTGCGGGCCACCGAGTCCTGCACACGGTCGTCGGGCGCCTCGCCCGACCGCTCCATCTGCACCAGCACCGCGTGGGCGATGCGCTGCGGAAGGGCGTCGCGTGCGGCGCCGTAGCGGATGTCCCGGTCCAGCAACTCACGGACGATGTCCTCGAGTTCGTACGCCGGGACCCGCCACCGGCGTGACCCGCGCACGACGACGACCGGCTCGGTGGGCAGGGTGACGTGCGAGTAGACGGCGCGCCGGAGCACCTCCGCCATCCTCGCGTCGCCCTTGATGACGGCGGCGGGCGCGTCATCGGTCCCGCGCACCTCCGCACTCCGGGAGACCAGGTCGTCGACGGTCGCCTGCTGGACCGCCAACTCGCCGAGCGCCGGGAGGACCTGCTCGATGTAGTGCAGGAAGGACCGGTTCGGTCCGATGACGAGGGTGCCGGTGCGGGCGAGCCGCTCGCGGTGGGCGTAGAGGAGGTAGGCGACCCGGTGCAGACCGACGGCGGTCTTCCCGGTGCCGGGGCCGCCCTGGACGCACACGGTTCCGTTCAGGCCGCTGCGGACGATCTCGTCCTGCTCGGGCTGGATGGTCGCCACGATGTCGCGCATCGGGCCGACACGCGGCCGCTCGATCTCCTGCTGGAGGAGCTTGCTGGTGGTGGCGGCCTCGGCGGGGTCGGAGAGATGCTCGTCCTCGTACGCCGTGATGTCACCGCGCGTGTAGCCGAAGCGGCGGCGCAGCGCGATGTCCATCGGGTCCTTCTTGGACGCCCGGTAGAACGGCTGCGACACCGGCGCACGCCAGTCGATGACCATGGGGTCGCCGTCGTGGTCGTGGACGTGCCGGCGCCCGATGTAGAAGCGTTCGCCGTCCGCGCCTTCGGCCTGGTCGGCGCCCGGGGCGTGCAGATAATCGAGGCGGCCGAAGAAGAGGGGGGTGTCGCTGAGGTCGGCGAGGGCCTTGATGCGCTCGTTGATCTGCCGCTCCAGGACCTGGGCGTTGACCCAGTTCGCGGTCACATCACCGATGTCGAGGGACTCGACGTCCTCCCGCATGGCGCGCAGGGCGGCACGGGACTCGGCGAGGTGGGAGCGTTCCCGGTTGAGCGGGCCGAGCGGGTCGTCGACGGGCGTGGACAAGGGGGTGCCTCCGAAGGTGCTGCGGGCTGGATGCTGGCGCGGCCGCGTGGCGGGTGGGGCTACGTGACTGGTGCGACTGCGCGGCAGCGCGGTACCGACCGGTTTCCGTCCGGGCGGCGGCACTCCGGGTGGGAGGCGGGCAAGAGCGGAGATTCTAGACGGGGGGCCGGGGCGAGGGCCAACCGTTTTCCGGGGCCCTGTTGCGAGGCCCCTTTCCCCCGCCCCCTAGGGGATCGCCCCTCCGTCAGCCGGGGGAGGCTCCACCCACAGGGTGTACTCAGGTATCACACCAATTGAGGACCTGAGGCCGATGCCGTCCTTATGCCTCGGAAGCCACCATGGAGACATGAGTGCAGCGACCTTCACCCCAGCCCCCGGTCGCCCGTCCGGCGCGACCCCGGTTTCCGACCTCCACGGCACCCACCGCATCGGCAACGCCCTGCGCGCGATCCGCGTCTTCGCGGGCGCCGCCTTCGACGTGTTCATACTCGGCGAGTACGGCGAGGAAGCCGGCGTCCGCCGCAAGTGACCGTGTGTCTCTGCGGCGACCGCCCGGCCCCGTTCAGTTCTCCTCGGGCAGCAGGATGTCCGCGTCGTCGAAGATCCGCAGCATGACCAGCAGCAGTCGCCCCCGGGACACCATGTACTCGGCGACGATCTGCGAGGTGAGCCTGATCTCCCGGTCCTGGTCGCCGATTCCGATGGACCGCGAGACCTCCGGGTAGGGATCGCGGGCCAGTATGGCGACAGCCTTGTCGAAGGCGGCCCTGCGGACGGGGTCCAGGCGGTCACGGTCGCGGGCCGCCGGTTCGGTGTACAGCACCACGTAGATGTCCTCGTGAGGCATGGCGCTCTCCTTACCGTGGCCCGTGCTGTGCCGCCAGGATACCGAGCCCGTCACACGCAGCGGGACCTGATTGCTCAGCCCCCGGCCAGCAGCTCGTCCGCGTCCACGATCCGGTAGGCGTACCCCTGCTCCGCCAGGAACCGCTGGCGGTGCGCGGCGAAGTCCTGGTCGATCGTGTCGCGGGCGACGACGGAGTAGAAGTGCGCCTGGTGGCCGTCCGCCTTGGGCCGCAGCACCCGGCCGAGCCGCTGGGCCTCCTCCTGCCGTGAGCCGAAGGTGCCGGAGACCTGGATGGCGACGGTCGCCTCCGGCAGGTCGATGGAGAAGTTGGCGACCTTGGACACCACCAGCACGCTGATCTCGCCCTCCCGGAAGGCGTCGAAGAGCTTCTCGCGCTGGGCGTTGGGGGTCTCGCCCTTGATGACGGGGGCGTTCAGATGCTCGCCGAGCTCGTCGAGCTGGTCGATGTACTGCCCGATGACCAGGATCTGCTGCCCGGCGAACCGCTTGACGAGCGCCTCCGTGACCTTCCGCTTGGTCGCGGTCGTCGCACAGAAGCGGTACTTCTCCTCCTGCTCGGCGGTGGCGTAGGCGAGCCGCTCGGAGTCGGTGAGGTTGACCCGGACCTCGACGCAGTCGGCGGGCGCGATGTAGCCCTGCGCCTCGATCTCCTTCCAGGGCGCGTCAAACCGCTTGGGGCCGATGAGCGAGAAGACGTCCGACTCCCGTCCGTCCTCACGGACGAGGGTCGCGGTCAGCCCGAGCCGCCGCCTGGCCTGCAGATCCGCCGTGAACTTGAAGACCGGAGCCGGCAGCAGATGCACCTCGTCGTAGACGATCAGCCCCCAGTCCCGGGAGTCGAACAGCTCCAGGTGCGGATAGACACCCTTCCGCTTGGTGGTGAGCACCTGGTAGGTGGCGATGGTGACGGGCCGGATCTCCTTCTTCGTCCCGCTGTACTCGCCGATCTCGTCCTCGGTCAGCGAGGTCCGCTTCACCAGCTCGTGCTTCCACTGCCGGGCCGAGACGGTGTTGGTGACGAGGATGAGCGTGGTCGACTTGGCCTGCGCCATGGACCCGGCGCCGACGAGGGTCTTGCCGGCACCGCAGGGCAGCACGACCACGCCCGACCCGCCGTGCCAGAAGTTCTCCACAGCCTGCTTCTGGTAGGGCCTGAGCGCCCATCCGTCCTCGGCCAGCTCGATGGGGTGGGCCTCACCGTCGACGTACCCGGCGAGGTCCTCGGCCGGCCAGCCCAGCTTCAGCAGGGTCTGCTTGATCTGCCCGCGCTCCGAGGGGTGCACGACCACGGTGTCGGGGTCGATCCGCGCGCCGACCAGCGGAGCGATCCGCTTCGACCGCAGGATCTCCTCCAGCACCGGCCGGTCCGTGGTGGTGAGCACGAGCCCGTGCGCGGGGTGCTTGCTGAGCGTCAGCCGCCCGTACCGGTCCATCGTCTCGGCGATGTCCACGAGCAGCGCGTGCGGCACCGGATACCGGCTGTACTGAACCAGGGCGTCCACCACCTGCTCGGCGTCATGCCCGGCCGCCCGCGCGTTCCACAGCCCCAGCGGCGTCACCCGGTAGGTGTGGATGTGCTCCGGCGCCCGCTCCAGCTCGGCGAACGGCGCGATGACCCGACGGCACTCGTCGGCCTGCTCGTGGTCGACTTCGAGGAGCAGGGTCTTGTCTGACTGGACGATGAGCGGACCATTCACGCGCGGCACCCTTTCCGGAAGGCCAGAGGTCACGGCCAAACGTCCAGTGTGCCGTACCGCGCGCCGAAGCGGTGGCCCCCTCCTGGGCAACCCCACGCCCTCCTCGACCGTCTGACCGGGCGAGCGGCGCGCTGGGCGCGAGGTGCGGAGGGTGGGGGTATGGCGGGGTTGTCGGTGCGCGGCTGGGCGACCGGGGTGGGGGCCGTGGTGGTGCTGGTGGGGACCGGCACCTGGGCGATGGGTCCCGGTGAGGTCGACGGGCGGCTGTGGGGCGAGGTCCGGCCGGTCATAGAGGCCAGGCTCGCGGCGGACTCGCGGGGGGACGGCTTCGGGGAGACCGTGCCCGGGGTCGAGGCCCGCTGGTTCTGCCGGGCGGAGGCGCTGGAGCTGGACGAGCGCGACGGACTCGTACGGGCGGGCGTCAACGCGCTGTGCATGGAGTACGGAGCACGGGACCAGGCCCTGGTGGAGTGCAGCGGCGGCCGGTATCCGCAGGTGGTGCGGCTGGAGCGGGAGACGGACGGCGGCTATCGGGTCGTTTCCCGGGAGGAGCCGCCGGACGGTGCCGGGTACGCGGAGTGGACGGAGTCCCACTTCGGCTTGTTCGCGCAGTCGCGGGCGGAGGCGCCGATCGACTCCGACAGCCTGGAGGCGGAGGCCCGGACGTACTTCGACCTGCCGGCGGACGCCCCGGTCAGCGCCTGCTGACCGGTGGGCACGGCTGTGCCCGTCCGCGGCTCCGCCGATCGGCCGCTCCGCCGTGTGGGCGCTCCCACCGCCCCCGCGGTGATCAGGGACCAGGCGATCGGGGACTAGTCGTCCGCCAGTTCCGCCACTCCCGTGATGCGGTGCAAGGGGTACGTCTTCACCTCGTCCGCCGTGTGGTCGTACGCCGTCACGAAGCCGCCCTCCACGCGGATCGGGGCGATGACGCGCTGGCTGGCCGAGCCCTCGGCGTTGACGTAGCCGATCCAGAGGGCCTCGTTGGTGAGGACGGCGGCCTGCATGGTGGCGAGGGTCTCGGCGGAGCTGGTGCGGGGGAGTTCCCCGGCCGGGCGGGAGGGGCTCTCCTTGCGGGGGGCCGTGGAGGCCAGGTCGCCCGCGCGGACGGCGCGGATCGCCGCCGAGAGCAGCGTGGTGTCCGGCACCGGCGGGCCGTCGGGGACCGGCTCGGGCGGGGTGCGGGGCGGGGTGCGGTGGGCGTGGGCCCGGGCGATCAGGACGTCGCCCTCGGCGGATTCGGCGGCCGGGGCGAAGCCCATCTGGCGCAGACCGTCCAGGAGGGCGGTCGGGTCGGCCTGGGCGGCCAGGACGGTCGGGGCCAGCCGGCGCAGGCCGAGGCCGGTGGCCCGTTTGTCGGCGAGGATCTCGTTGAGTACGGCGTCGTCGTCGCAGCGGACGTAGGAGGAGGCCGCCCCGACGCGCAGATGGCCGTGTTTGCGGGCCACGTCGTCGATCAGGTAGGCGAGGGGCTGCGGGACCGGGGTGCGGGAGTGGGACGTCAGGAAGGCGTGCAGGTCGGAGGCCGACCGGCCGGCGTCCAGGGCACGGCGGACCGAGCCGGGGGTGAACCGGTAGACCGTGGCGCCGCCCTTCGACTCCACGTCGGCCAGGACGTCCAGGACGTCGGCCAGCGGACGCTGGAGGGGGCCCGGGGCGACCGCGGTGAGGTCGGCCTGGAGCAGGACGTGGTCCAGGGGTTCGGGCAGGAGAGGGGCCAGGAGGCGGGCCGCCGCCGCGGTCGCGACCGCCTGCTCGGTGGGGGTGAGGGGCTCCGGGACGGGGGTCACATGGTGCACCGGCAGCTTGTCGCCCGGGCCCTTCGGGTCCTCGGCCGGGGCTGCCGGGGCCTGCCTGGCCGGCAGCCCGAGAAGCGCCCGGCCGTGCCCCGACAAGGCGCCCCTCCCGGTCACCCCCAGCAACTCGGCCTCGCTCAGCGTCCACTCCGCGAGCCGCGACCGCAGGTCCTCCTCCCGGCGCTGCGGCCGCTCCCAGCGCAGCCGCGCCAGCACCGACTCGGCCGCCGGCGACGTGCCCTCCGGGAGCCCCGCCAGCAGGGTCAGCACCCGGTGCCGTACCTCGGGCGCGGCGCTGCGGTCGAGGCCGGGGCCCAGGGCGGACAGGGTGCGGTCCTTGTTGTCCCGGCCGGCGATCAGACCGGGCGTCCGGGTCGCCGGTAGCCATGCCTCCGCGAGCTGCGCCCAGCGGTCGGCGGCGGACTGCTCCAGCCACTCGTCGTAGGCGGGGGTCGCCGCGTACCGTTCGTCGGCCTCGCCGTCGGAGGCGATCAGGCCCGCCGCGTACGCGAGTTCGACCCAGAACGCGGCCACCGGTTCCGGGACGTCCAGGGCGACGGCGGTCCGCTTGAGGTCCCGGACGCTCAGACCACCGGCCCGCAACACGGCCGGCCCGCCCTCGTCCCAGTCCTTCAGCAACTCCTCCACGGTCGCCACCGCCGTGTACGCCTGGCCGGCCGCCGTCGCGTCCACAACCTGTGGACGGTGGGTGGCGACGGGCTCGACGCCGGGAGGCAGGGGCTCCGTCGCACGGTGGGCCAGGCCATCGCGCAGATGCAGGGCCACCTCGCGGGGCAGTACGACCGTCCCGGGCGCCGTCGGCAGCAGCAGCCCCAGGTCCAGGAGACGTCGGAGGCGGGGCGCGGGATCCGCCGTGACCTGCCCGTACGGCGGGCCCCACACCAGGCGCCTCAGCACGTCCAGGGAGTCCTCCGGAAGGCCGGCCAGCAGTGCCGTCATGCGCTTCCGGTCGGTGAAGAGCGCGGTGAGGGCGGTGACCGCGGACACCGAGTCGTGGGTGGAGGGCAGGCCCGCCGCGCCGACGATCTCCTGGATACGGCCCGGCGACATGCCTGCCGTGGCCTCCTGCACAGACGGGCCGAGGCCGGTCGGGGACGGGTGCTGCGGCGAGGGCGCGAGCAGCTCCCGCGCGGTGCGCACCAGACGCAGGCGGTCGTCCTCGCCCCACACCAGGGCCTGTTCGCGCAGGGTGCCCAGGGCCCGGGGGAGCGCCCCGGCCACCGTCGGGTCGTCGGCGTCCCCGGCCATCAGCCCCCGCAGCTCCTCGTACGAGGCCGGGTCCCCCGCCACGGCCAGCGCCTCCGCGGTCTGCAGTGCGAACCGGTCCAGCCGCTCCAGCGCCCTGACGACCGAGGCCCGCGTGCCGGCCCTCGTGGCGAGCTGGGTCAGATCCGTCGGGACCGGCGTGATGAGATCGGGTCGGGCACGCAGCAACGCCCCGAGGGAGGCGTCGTCCCTGGCGCGGAGGGCCTCGGCGAGGGAGCGGGGCGAGGGGGCCGGGTTGCTCATCCGACCCACGGTAGCGGGTCGCCTCCGGCGGCTGAGCCGAAGTGCCCGCGGCGAAGCGGAGCCCGCGTCCCTGGGGGCCGCGCACCTGGACCCCCGTCGGTCCGAAGCGTCGGCCCGAAGGCCTCGTCCTCGATCGCCGGACGGGCTGAGAAGTTGCTGACCTGCGCCGCCACTGCACCGGACACCTCCGCAACCGCGATACCGTCACCTCACCGGGATTCAACGCGCCGCCCCCCGGAGGGACTTCGTGGGTATCGAGAGCGACCAGGTCGTCTACGAGTATCTGAGCCGCGTCGGCGACGTCGCCCAGCAGCGACAGCTGCCGTCGGGGACCCGCATGCGTCTGGTCTCGGAGCTGCGCAACGAGATCGACCGGCGGCGGGCGAAGGTCCCCGTGGACAGCCCCGCGGCCGTCCGCCGGATCATCGACCGGCTCGGCAGCCCCGACGACGTCGTCACGGCCGCGGGAGGCACCGCACCGCAGATCTCCGCCCCGCCCCCCACCGCCGTACCGGTCCAGCGCGACGGGGACACCGACGAGCCGCGCCCCAAGGGCCTGCGCCGCCTCGTGCCCCGGCCGCGTCCCGCCGACCCGGCGCCGGAGGCACCGCCGCAGCCCCTCACCGGACCGCATCTCGCCGGTGCGGACGAACTCGGGGACAGCGCCCTGCAGCCGGACTGGTGGCGGGTGGACAGCACGCCGTTCGGGGTCGGGGACAGGGTTCCGGGGTTCGTCGGCGGTGTGGAGATCCCGGAGCTGCTGAAGCCCCCGCCGCCGAAGGAGGAGGAGCAGGCGAAGCCGGTCGTCGAGAAGGCCACGGAGACCGGGACGGAGACAGGGGCGGAGACCGAAGAGGCTGCCGCCCCGCGCCGCCGCCGGCTGCCCTTCCTCAAGAGCGGCAAGGGCGGCAAGGGCGGCAAGGGGGCCGAGCGAGCCGGGGTCAGGTGGAGCAACCCTCTGCTCCTGCTCGCCGCCGCCTCCCTCGTCGCGGGTGCCGTTCTCGGCAATCTCCTCGCCCTCGCGGTCGGCTGGGTCATCGCCTACGCCTCGCGGCGGCTGACCGACGCGGAGACCAAGTGGGCGGTGATGTTCCTGCCCGGCGCGGCGCTCGCCGCCGGGATCGTCTGGCTGTGGGGGCGGACCGAGGGACGCTGGGGCGATCCCATCGCGAAGGGGCACATGAGCGACGCCGTAGCCGACACCTGGCCCTGGGTGATCCGGGGTGCGGCCGTGGCGTCGGCGCTGTTCCTGGTCTGGCGCTCGCAGAGGCAGCGGTAGCGGTCGGGGTAGGCGGTAGGGCGGCCTTTATTCGTTGTCGGGCTGTCATACCGCCCCGGCACAATGGCGTACATGGCCTCTGCACCCTTTCCCGCCGCCGCCGCCGCCACCACCGCCACCGCTTCCGTCTCCCCCTCCCCCTCTCCCTCCACGTCTCCCTCCACCTCCGGCCCGACCGTCGGCTTCGACCTGGACATGACCCTCATCGACTCCCGGCCCGGCATCCACGCCTGCTACCTGGCGCTGGCCGAGCGGACAGGGGCCTACATCGACGCCGACCTCGCGGTGTCGCGGCTGGGGCCGCCGCTGGTGGAGGAGATAGCCCACTGGTTCCCGGCGGAGGACGTGGCGGCCATGGCCGATCTGTACCGGTCGATGTATCCCGCCATCGCGATCGCCGCCACGCCCGCGATGGACGGCGCCCGTGAGGCCATCGCCGCCGTACAGGCGGCCGGCGGGCGCGCGATCGTCGTGACCGCGAAGTACGAGCCGAGCGCCAAGCTGCACATCGAGCACCTCGGCCTCGCCCCGGACGCGGTGATCGGCGATCTGTGGGCCGAGCAGAAGGCGGAGGCGCTGCGGGAGCACGGGGCGTCGGTCTACGTCGGCGACCACATCGGGGACGTGCGCGGGGCCCGTGCCGCCGAGGCGCTCTCGGTCGCCGTGGCCACGGGTCCGTGCAGCGCGGCGGAGCTGACCGCGGCCGGGGCCGATGTCGTCCTCGCCGGCCTCGGGGAGTTCCCGGCCTGGCTCGCCGGCTACCGCCCGGCCGACCGCGCCTGACGCCGCCCGGCCGCGATCGACTGGAGCACGCCGACCCCGGCGACCAGGAAGCCGACGCCCATGAGCATGCTCAGTCCGAACATGTATGTCGGAAATGGCGTCGTCCCGAGGAACAGCGGTGCCACGGTGACGAGTGTGGCCACCGTACCGATGAAGAAGACGATGGCTCCGGCACGGATCAGTCGGTCACCGGGCGCGGCGGAATTCGTTTGGGTTTTGTCACGCACCGGACCAGGGTAGTTCCCTGCCCGAAGGAACAACCGGGCGACGTCTTGTCACCGGCCTGAAGACCATTAGCCTTGGTACCGGCGGGTCCCGACGACCCGCCCCAGTGCTATCAAGAGCCGTTTCAGAAGCAGTTTTCCGACGAGTACGAGGACGAGGAACAGACGTGCCTACCGGCAAGGTCAAGTGGTTCAACAGCGAGAAGGGCTTCGGCTTTCTCTCCCGCGACGACGGCGGTGACGTCTTCGTCCATTCCTCGGTCCTCCCCGCCGGAGTCGAGGCCCTGAAGCCGGGCCAGCGAGTGGAGTTCGGAGTCGTCGCCGGACAACGCGGTGACCAGGCCCTTTCGGTCGTCATCCTCGACCCGACCCCCTCGGTCGCGGCCGCGACCCGTAAGAAGCCGGACGAACTGGCCTCCATCGTCCAGGACCTCACGACCCTTCTCGAGAACATCACGCCGATGCTCGAAAGGGGCCGTTACCCCGACAAGGCCGCCGGCAAGAAGATCGCGGGCCTGCTGCGGGCCGTCGCCGACCAACTCGACGTATAGCCCGTCACCAGCCCATAACCGCTAGGGGAATTGCAGTGCGTCCGGGCCGAGGGGCGGTACCAGCCCCTCGGCCGCCGCACGTGTGAGAAGTCCTCGCACCGCCGCATAGCCGTCCACGCCCAGGTCGTGCGTGAACTCGTTGACGTAGAGGCCGATGTGCTGGTCGGCGACGTGCGGGTCCATCTCCTGCGCGTGTTCCATGACATACGGCCGCGAGACCTCGGGATCGTCCCAAGCGGCGCGCACGGAAGCGCGAATGGAATCGGCCAGCGTCGTCAGTGTCGCCGCGCCCAGTGACCGCTTGGCGATGATCGCGCCCAGCGGGATGGGCAGCCCGGTGGTGTCCTCCCAGTGCTCGCCCATGTCCGCGAGCTTGTGCAGCCCGTAGTTCTGGTACGTGAACCGCGCCTCGTGGATGACCAGTCCCGCGTCGACCTTCCCGTCCCGCACGGCGGGCATGATCTCGTGGAACGGCATCACGACGATCTCGCCGACCCCGCCGGGGACCGTGTCCGCGGCCCACAGCCGGAACAGCAGATAGGCCGTCGACCGCTCGCTGGGCACGGCGACGGTACGGCCCGTCAGATCCGCGGGTCCGCGGGTGAGCACCAGCGGCCCGCAACCCCGGCCCAGCGCACCGCCGCACGGCAGCAGGGTGTACTCGTCGAGGACGTACGGCAGCACGGCGTACGACACCTTCAGCACGTCCGACTCACCGCGCTCGGCCATGCCGTTGGTGATGTCGATGTCCGCGAACGTCACATCGAGCGCGGGCGCGCCGGGCACCCGGCCGTGTGCGAGGGCGTCGAAGACGAAGGTGTCGTTCGGGCAGGGCGAGTAGGCGATCTGCAACTGGTCAACTGTCATGTGGGTTCCAACCGGTGAGGACGGGTCCGAGCTTCCCGAAACCCTCGGTGAGGGCGTCCAGCGCGTCGCCGATCCGCCACGCGGCACGGTCCCGGGGCCCGACAGGATTGGAGACGGCCCGCACCTCCATCACGGGCACCCCGTGGAGTACGGCCGCCTCGGCGACCCCGAACCCCTCCATCGCCTCGGCGAGGGCGGTGGGATGACGGTGCCGCAGAGTCGCGGCCCGCTCCGCGCTACCGGTCACCGTGGACACGGTGAGCACGGCTCCCGAACGCGCTCCGGTGGCGGCCACGGCCTCTCGTACGAGTGCATCGGGCGGACGATGGCTGACGACCCCGAACCCGAGCTCGGTCACCGGCAGAAACCCGTCGGCGGTCTCGGCACCGAGATCGGCAACGACGATCTCATCAGCAACGACAAGCGACCCCACAGGAGCATGCGGCACAAACCCACCGGCGATCCCGGCGGACACGACGAGCGAGTAGGGGACACCGGAGAGAGCCGCGGAGGCGAGGGCGGTGGCAGTGGCAGCGGCGGCAAGAGCGGGCCCGACACCAACGGCAAGCAAGTCGACATCGACTCCCGCCACGCCACTCAAGCTGCGGGCATGCGTGCCGCCTGGGGCGGCACGGGTGGGCGCAGGTGGCGCCCCGTCAGCGCCGGGCCGCGCGACCCACCCGGGTTCAGCCCCGACGCCGGGCACCCTTTCGAGCAGCCTCGCCGTCCCCTGAAACGCCCGAGCCACCGCGTCCCGCTCCGCAGGAACCGCGGTGGCTACAAGGACCCGCATCGACGTCGTACGACTTACGCGTCGTCGTTGACGAGCTTGAAGTTCCACACGCCCTTGTAGGACTTGCTGACCCCGCTGTCCGCCTTGTCCTGCTCGACGACGCTGATGTACAGCTGCTTCGGCGCGGCCTGCCCCTGCTGCTCGGAGAAGAGGTCGACGCCCTGGAAGGAGTAGTACGTCTTCTTGTAGACCGGCGTGACCTGCTGGCCGTTGATCCACAGCGCCCAGCCGGTGTCCGCGATCTCGGGGTCGACACCGATCCGCAGGGTCTCGCTCTGCGGCACGTCGATGGAGTCGGACCCCTTCTTGAGGGCGCACTTGGCGGCCTTCTCCTGGCCGAGGTTGCCGCCGTCCTCCCAGCACTCGGCCTCGGTGCTCACCGAGTTGTGGCCGACGGTGACGGTGGCGCGCGGCGTCGGCTTGTCGCAGGCCGACAGGACGAGCAGTCCGGCGGAAACGGCGCCGACGACGGCGACAGCGCGGCGGCGTCGCACAACGGCGCGGACATGAGCGGCTCCGCCGCGTGGCATCGAGGTCATGGCCGAAGGCTATCGGGCAGGCACAGCCGTCTCTTTACGCGGGGTCCGGCGTGCCCTGTTCGTTACGCCTCGTTACGCCACTCGCGCTTTGGGCGCCCCACCGTGCCGGGCCGAGCTCAGCAGCCCCCTCACCGTCGTCACCCATCCCACGGCGACGATCGCCCCGGCCACCGACAGCCCGAGGGAGCCGTTCAGCGGCATCACGATCCCGACCGCGCCCCCGAACACCCAGGACACCTGGAGGATCGTCTCCGAGCGCGCGAAGGCGGACGTACGGACCTGCTCGGGCACGTCCCGCTGGATCAGCGCGTCCAGGGAGAGCTTGGAGAGGGCCTGGGCGAAACCGGCCACCCCGGCGAGCACGGCGACCAGGAACGCCCCGAAGAAGATCGCGGCCGTGATGGCCGTACCCAGGACGAACGCGACCACCGTCACGATGATGATCTCCGGCGCCCGCTGCCGCAGGGCCGCCCCCACCGCCGTACCGAGCGCGTTGCCCGCGCCGGCCGAGACGACCACGATGCCCAGCGACACCGCAGCGCTCTCCCCGGAGAGCGGATGCTCGCGCAGCAGGAACGCCAGGAAGAAGGTCAGGAAGCCGGAGAGGAAGCGCAGGGAGGCGTTGGCGCCGAGGGCGTGGGTGACGGCGATGCCGACCGTGCGCAGGCCCGGGCGTTTGACCGGCTTGCGGTGCGGGCCGTGCAGATGCTCCTCGTCCGCGGCGAGCAGCGCGATGTCCTCGCCTTTCGCCGAGTCGACCTTCGGCGGGAGGGTGAAGGACAGGAACGTCCCGACGACGAAGATCACGAAGGCGCCGTAGAGGGGCCAGCGTGGGCCGAGCGACTGCAGCCCCGCGGCGATCGGCGCGGCGACCGCGGTGGCGAGGAGCCCGCCGAGGGTGACCCGGGAGTTGGCCTTCACCAGGGAGAAGCGGGGTGGCAGGAGGCGGGGCACGACCGCGCTTCTGACCACGCCGTACGCCTTGGAGGACACCAGGACGCCCAGCGCCGCCGGGTACATCTCGATGCTGCCGGTGGCGACCGCCCCGGACAGCACCAGGGCCAGCAGGGCCCGGGCCAGCATCGCGCCCGCCATCGCGGCCCGGCGGCCGTGCGGGAGGCGGTCCAGGAGGGGGCCGATCACCGGGGCGAGGACCGTGAACGGGGCCATCGTGATGGCGAGGTAGAGGGCGACACGCCCACGGGCCTCGTCCGTGGGGACGGAGAAGAAAACCGTGGAGGCGAGGGCGACCGTGATCATCACATCGCCCGCGCCGTTCACACCGTGGAGTTCGATCAGCTTGCCGAGGCCGGATTCACCGGCTCCGTGCGCGTGGGTGGCCTTGCGGATGCCGCGGGCGGGGCCGGTCAGCGGGAAGTGCAGCGCGCGGCCGACCGAGCGGAACGAGCCGCGCACCCGGCCCGTGCCGTTGCGTCGGCTGCTCCCCTTGATCCCTTTGGCCCCACCGATCCCGGTGGCTCCTTGGGGTGTCTTCGCGGCTGCCACGACGTCATAGTGCCCCGACTGAGGGGTTCGTAGTGCGGTTACCGCGCGTATGGCCGTGCATTTGCCGACTTGCCGCGGATCCGTCGTGGATCCGTCGCGCATCCGTCGTGGATCCTTCGTGGCCATACCGCAACCGGTGCGGGGGTGCCAAACGTCCCGTCGGTGTAGGACGAGCGCACGCGAACAGGTAGCGTGCGTATCTCAGCCATCTTGCACAATGGATGGCACAGGTGCGCCCGAGCGTGAGCGGGCGCGGACGTCGACGCGGTCCTCGGGTCCGCTCCGTCCGCCACCCTCGCCCCCGGCGTACGCACCTACAGTGACGGCGTAGGAGAGAAGCGATACCTGTGAGCGCAGCGAGCACGCGAAGCCGCACCACCGACCGCCTGTGCGCCGAGGCCGTCGACCTCGCCCGCGCCGCAGCCGAGGAGGCGGCGGCACCCGGGGTCGTCGGGGAGCACGCGGGTCTGGAGTCCGAGGGCGACCGGGTCGTCACGCACTTCTTCGAGTGCAAGGAACTCGGCTACCGGGGCTGGCGCTGGGCCGTGACGGTGGCGCGGGCCTCCCGGGCGAAGGTCGTGACCCTCGACGAGGTCGTCCTGTTGCCGGGACCGGACGCGCTGCTCGCGCCGGAGTGGGTGCCGTGGAGCGAGCGCCTGCGGCCGGGCGACATGGGCCCGGGGGACCTGCTGCCGACCGACGCCGAGGATCTCCGTCTGGAGCCGGGCTACTCCGGTGAGGACGAGCCGCTGCCGGACTCCGCCGTCTCCGAGGAGATGGCCGAGCTGGTGGAGGCGGAGGACGCGGAGGTGGCGGCGGGCGCGCCCTCGAACCTCCCCGTCGTCCCGGCCCGCGGCTCGATCGCCTCCGTCGCCGAGGAGCTCGGCATGCGCCGGGCCCGTGTCCTGTCCCGCTACGGCCTGCACATCGCCGCGGACCGCTGGGACGAGTCGTACGGAGCCAAGACCGCGATGGCCCAGGCGGCCCCCGCGACCTGCGTCAGCTGCGGCTTCCTCCAGCCGATCGGCGGCTCCCTGGGGCAGGCCTTCGGCGTCTGTGCCAACGAGTTCGCCCCGGCGGACGGCCGGGTCGTCTCCCTGGCGTACGGCTGCGGCGGCCACTCGGAGGCCGCGGTCATGCCCACGCCGCCGCGCCCGGCCCCGCCGGTGATCGACGAGACGAAGGTCGACCCGTTCCCCCTCCGCCCGTCCCCGGACTCAGGCTCGGTCCCGGACGCCCCGGACGAGACAACAGCGGAGCTGGGCCACTCGTAGCCCCCGCTCTCTGATCGGTGATTGGCAGATCTGTTCCGCGCCGGGCAACGCCCACCTGCACCTTTGCCGGCCGAGCGTGGGACACATCTGCCAATCACCGATCAAAAGGCCCCGGGTGAACCCGTCGGGCGTGTGCTGAGTGACCGGGTTCGTTTCGTAGGGGGTACCTTCGGCGTCACGTCGACGAGGAGAGTGTTGAGCGTGAGCAAGTTCGTGCGGCCCGCAGCTGAGGGTGCCGATCCGTTCGGGACCGCCCGGCTCCGGCGAGGTGTGCTCGACGCCTGGGCGACCAGCCCCGCCCGGTTCCGTGAGGACGCCAACGCCGAGGAGGACCTCGTCCTCGGCGGCTACCGGGACCGGCTCGTCGTCGAGCTCGCGCAGAACGCCGCCGACGCCGCCGCGAGGGCCGGCGTGCCCGGACGGCTCCGGCTCACCCTGCGGGACGGGGTGCTCGTCGCCGCCAACACCGGCGCTCCGCTCGACGCGGCCGGCGTCGAGTCCCTCTCCACTCTCCGGGCCTCGGCCAAACGGGACGCCCTTGCTGCCGGTGCGCCCTCCATCGGCCGCTTCGGCGTCGGGTTCGCCGCCGTCCTCGCCGTCACCGACGAGCCCGCGGTCGTCGGCCGGCACGGCGGTGTCCGGTGGTCCCTCGCCGAGGGGCGGGAGCTGGCCGCCGAGACCGCCCGGCACAGTCCGGGGCTGGGCGACGAGGTCCGGCGGCGCGACGGGCACATCCCCCTGCTCCGCCTGCCCTTCGCCGCCGAGGGCACCGCCCCCGACCCCTACGACACGGCCGTCATCCTCCCCCTGAGGGACGCCGCCGCCACCGACCTCGCCGAGCGCCTCCTCGACGCCGTCGACGACGCCCTCCTCCTCGCCCTCCCCGGGCTTGAGGAGGTCGTCGTCGAGACCCCCGCCGGGGACGCCCGCACCCTCCGCCGCCGCACCGACGGCGCCTTCACCGTCGTCGAGGACTCCCGTGACGGCACGACCCGCTGGCGGGTCGCCGCCTCGCACGGGCCGCTGACCCCCGACCTCCTCGCCGACCGTCCCGTCGAGGAGCGGCTGCGGCCGCACTGGTCGGTCACCTGGGCCGTACCGGCCGACGCCGACGGCACCCCCGCCCGCCCCCGCACCAGCCCCGTCGTGCACGCCCCCACCCCCAGCGACGAGCCCCTCGGCGTGCCCGCGCTGCTCATCGCCTCCTTCCCGCTCGACCCCACCCGGCGGCACGCCGCGCCCGGTCCGCTGACCGACTTCCTCGTGCAGCGCGCGGCCGACTCCTACGCCGAACTGCTCGGCGACTGGCGGCCGGTGACCGCCGGGATCATCGACCTCGTGCCCGGCCCGCTGGGCAAGGGCGAACTGGACGGCTCCCTGCGGCAGGCGATCCTGGAGCGGCTGCCCAGGACCGCCTTCCTGCCCCCGGCCGCCGAGCCCGGCGACGACGATGACGACGAACTGCCCGAGGCGCTCAGGCCCCGCGAGGCCGAGGTCGTCGAGGGCGCGGGCGCCGACACCGTGCGTGTCCTCGCCGAGGTGCTGCCCACCCTTCTGCCCGCCGGCCTCGAACGCCGCGTCGAGCTGCGGACGTTGGGCGTCGCCCGCGTTCCCCTGACCGACGCCGTCGACCGGCTGGCCGGGCTGGAGAAGGAGCCGGGCTGGTGGCGGCGGCTGTACGACAGCCTCGCCGGGGTCGACCCGGACCGGCTGTCCGGGCTTCCCGTGCCGCTCGCCGACGGGCGTACGACCATCGGGCCCCGCCAGGTGCTGCTGCCCACCGTCGACGGTGTCTCCATCGAGCCCGAGGTGCTCGCCAGGCTCGGGCTCAAGGTCGCCCACCCGGACGCCGCGCACCCCCTGCTGGAGAAGCTCGGCGCGCTGCCCGCCTCCCCGCGGGCCGTGCTCACCACGCCTCAGGTGCGGGCGGCCGTCGCCGCGTCGCTGGACGACGACGGGGGCGCGTGGGAGGAGGACACCCTGGACGCCGAGGAGTTGGCGGACACCGTCCTCGCCCTCGTCCGGGACGCGGGTCTGGAGCCCGGCGACGAGCCCTGGCTCGGTGCGCTGGCCCTGCCCGACGAGGACGGCGAACCCGCCCCCGCCGGTGAACTCGTCCTCCCCGGCAGCCCGTTCGCACAGATCATGCGGGAGGGCGAACTCGCCGCGGTGGACGCCGAGCTGGCGGACCGCTGGGGCGAGCAGCCGCTGGCCGCGTGCGGTGTCCTCGCCAACTTCGCGCTCGTCCGCGCCACCGACGTCGTCCTCGACCCCGACGAACTGGAGCCTCGCGAAGGGGACTTCGCCGAGCCGGACGACCCGGGTCTGCTCGACGCCGTCGACGTCTGGAGCGAAGACGTCCTCGACCGCTTCCCCGACTCGCCGGTGCCGCCCGTCGCCACGGAACTGGTCGCCGTACGCGATCTCGACCTCGTGGACGAGGACAGCTGGCCCCAGGCCCTCGCCCTCCTCGCCCGGCCGCCCCTGCGCGACGCGCTCACCCAGCCGGTACGGATCCTGCTGCCCGACGGCACCCATGAGGTCGTACGGCCTTACACCGCATGGTGGTTGCGGGGGCACCCGGTGCTCGACGGCCGTCGTCCGGCCGGTCTGCTGGCGGCCGGCGGTGACCCGTTGCTGCGCGGTCTGTACGACGAGGCCGACGCGACCGGCTTCGACGACGAGCAGGTGCTGCGGGCGCTGGGCGTGCGGACGTCGGTCGCCGCGCTGCTGGACGAGCCCGGCGGTGCCGCCGAGCTGCTCGACCGGCTCGCGGACCCCGAGCGCGAGGTGACGGGCGCCCAACTGCACGCCCTCTACGGTGCGTTGGCCGACCTGGACCCCGAGCAGGTGACCCTGCCGGACGATCTGCGGGCCGTCGTCGACGGGCGGGTCGAGGTGGTGGACGCGGCCGACGCGGTGGTCGTCGACTCACCCGACCTGCTGCCGTTCACCGCGGGCGTCCCGCTCCTGCCGGTACGCCCCGCGCGGGCCGCCGAACTCGCGGAACTCTTCCAGGTGCGGCGACTCAGCGAGTCCGTCACCGGGTCGGTGGACACCGAGGGCGTCGAACACGACGTACCGGAGCCGGTACGGGTGCTGCTGGGCGCGCGGACCCCGTCGACCTACGTGGAGCACGAGGAACTCTTCGTCGACGGTGTGGAGTTGGACTGGCGCCTCACCGACGACGGCACCCTGCACGCGGCCACCCTGGAGGGCGTCGCCGCCGGACTCGCCTGGGCGGCCGGGCAGTGGCCGCGGCGGTTCGAGGTGGCGGCGCTGCTGGAGGATCCGACCCGGACGGCGGAGCTGGCGCGGGACCGCTGGTTCGACTGACGGGTGATCTTGAAATCACTCGCACAAATTTCTCACCACTCGTACAACCTTTCACTTCCGTCACGGATCTGATCATTCGAGTCGAGGTACTCAACGATCAGTTCAACGTGGGGAACTCATGCGCATTCGTGCCACCGTGGCCGCCGTCTCCGGAGCCCTCGCCCTGTCCGCACTCGCCGTACCGGCGCAGGCGGCAGACGGCGGCTCGGGCGACATCACGATCGACAAGGTCGTCGTCAACGGCGGCAAGCCGGTCGTGGTCGGTGCCACCAAGGCCGTGTCCGTGAAGGTCTCCGTGACCGCCACGGACAACTCGGGCATCGCCGAGACCACGTACATCAGCGGTTTCGGGCCGAAGCCGAACTACGCGCAGATCTGGTACGAGGACGGCGAGATCACCTGCGTCGAGGTGACCGACAAGACGTCGACCTGCACGGGCTATCTGACGTTCGACCCGCTGACGGGTGAGGGCGTCGTCTACAACAGCGCGGCAGGCACCTGGGACTTGAGCACGCTGGTCTCGGCCAACGACCTCAACTACATCCGCCGCGACGCCGCCACCACCTTCAAGGTGCAGCGCGCCTCGCGGCTGACGGTCAACGCCTCGCCGGAGCCGGTGAAGAAGGGCAAGACCATCACCGTCACCGGCAAGCTCTCCCGCGCCAACTGGGAGACCAACAAGTACGCGGGTTACGCGAGCCAGTCGGTGAAGCTGCAGTTCCGCAAGAAGGGCTCCAGCACCTACACCACCGTCAAGACCATCAAGACCAGCTCGACGGGCACCCTGAGCACCACCGTCAAGGCCTCGGCCGACGGCTACTACCGCTACTCCTTCGCGGGCACCGCCACCACCCCGGCGGTCAACGCCGCGGGTGACTTCATCGACGTGAAGTAAGCGAAGCAAGCAGCGGTACCTGCTTTTCCCTTTCCTTCTTTTCTCATCCGAGGAATCACATGCGTATTCGCGCCACCGTGGCCGCCGTCTCCGGCGCCCTGGCCCTGTCCGCCCTCGCCGTCCCGGCCGCGCAGGCCGACTCGTCGCGGACCCCCGACGTCTCCGACGTCCACGCCATCGCCCAGGCCACCGGCAAGTCGGCGTACGCCGCCGCGGCCGACGGCGTCCCGTACGACCTGGACGCCTCCTTCTCCAACGTGAAGGTCAACAAGGGCAAGAACATCGTCGTCGGCACCACCAGCGTGGTGAAGGTGCCGGTCACCTTCACGCTGACGCACGCCGAGAACGTCGACATCAAGGCCGACGACTTCTTCGCCGGCGTGGAGCTGTACCGGGGCGCGGACTTCTACGGCGCCGACTTCTGGTACGACAGCACCGACGCGACCTGCACGGCGTCCTCCGCCACCGTCGCCTCCTGCACGGCCACCGTCGCCCTCGACCCGGCCCCGGGCGACGACTGGGGTCTGATCAACGCGGACGCCGGCACCTGGAAGGCGGCCGGCTTCGCGGTCGCGCTCAACGGTGAGGACCCGGAGAGCCCGAACCTGGACAACGTCGGTGTCGCCGTGACCGACAGCGCCGCCACCCTCAAGGTGCAGCGCCTGTCCAAGCTGACGGTCAACGCCTCGCCGGAGCCGGTGAAGAAGGGCAAGACCATCACCGTCACGGGCAAGCTCTCCCGTGCCAACTGGGACACCGACAAGTACGCGGGTTACGCGAGCCAGTCGGTGAAGCTGCAGTTCCGCAAGAAGGGCTCCAGCACCTACAGCACCATAAAGACGATCAAGACCAGCTCGACGGGCACCCTGAGCACCACCGTCAAGGCGTCGGCCGACGGCTACTACCGCTACTCCTTCGCGGGCACCTCGACCACCCCGGCGGTCAACGCCGCGGGTGACTTCATCGACGTGAAGTAAGCGGCAGGCGGTAAGCAGCAAGCGGTAAGCAGTAAGCAGTACGACATCGAGGCCGGACCCGGGAGCCATCCGGGTCCGGCCTCGCGCTGTGTCCAGCAAGGCGCCCGCCCTGGCCGGGCGCTAGGCCGGCACGCGGCGGTCCACCCACCTCCACGTCAGTTCCAGGGTGGCCGCCGCCGCCACCGAGATCCCCACCGCGATCCACGGCATCGTCACCCCCACCAGCTTCAGCGCGAAGAAGTCCTGCAGCCACGGCACCACCAGCACCAGCAGGAACCCCGCGCCCATGGACGCGACCAGCGCCACCCGCCACCAGGTGTACGGGCGGGCGATGATGGCCAGCACCCACATCGAGATCAGGAACAGGGTCAGCGTCGCGACACTCGTCTCGGCGTCCAGCGCCCCCTCGCCCGTGTAGTGGTGACGGGCGATCAGATACGTCACGAAGGTCGCGACCCCGGCGAGCAGCCCGCCCGGGATGGCGTACCGCATGACCCGGCGCACGAAGTGCGGCTTGGCCCGTTCCTTGTTGGGGGCGAGGGCGAGGAAGAAGGCCGGGACGCCGATCGTCAGGGTGGAGAGCAGCGTCAAGTGCCGGGGCAGGAAGGGGTATTCGACCTGCCAGCACACCACCAGCAGGGCGAGCAGCACCGAGTACACGGTCTTCACCAGGAACAGCGTCGCCACGCGCGTGATGTTCCCGATGACCCGGCGCCCCTCGGCGACCACCGAAGGCAGCGTCGAGAAACTGTTGTTCAGCAGGACGATCTGCGCGACCGCCCGCGTCGCCTCCGACCCGGAGCCCATCGACACCCCGATGTCGGCGTCCTTCAGCGCCAGGACGTCGTTCACCCCGTCGCCCGTCATCGCGACGGTGTGCCCACGGGACTGCAACGCCCCGACCATGTCCCGCTTCTGCTGCGGGGTGACCCGCCCGAACACCGTGCCCTCGTCGAGCGCGGCCGCCATGCCCTCCTTGTCGGCGGGCAGCCGGCGTGCGTCGACCGTCGTCCCGTCCAGCCCGAGCTTCGAGGCCACCGCCCCCACCGACACCGCGTTGTCACCGGAGATGACCTTGGCCCGGACGTTCTGCTCGGCGAAGTACCGCAGTGTGTCGGCCGCGTCGGGCCGCAGCCGCTGCTCCAGGACCACCAGGGCCGACGCGGACGCCCCGACGGCGACCTCCGGATCGTCCAGGTCGCGTACCGCCCGCGCCAGCAGCAGGACCCGCAGCCCCTGTTCGTTGAGCCGCTCGGTCTCCGCGAGGGCGGGGTCGTCGGCGGCAAGGAGCACATCGGGCGCCCCCAGCAGCCACGTACTCGACTCCCCGTCGCCCTCGCTGAAGGACGCGCCGCTGTACTTGCGGGCGGAGGAAAAGGGCAGCGACTCGGTGCAGCGCCAGTCCTCGGCGTCCGGGTAGGCGTCGATGATGGCCTGCAGCGAGGCGTTGGGGCGCGGGTCCGACTCGCCCAGGGCGCCCAGCACCTTGCGTACGTACGCCTCGTCGCTGCCGCCCAGCGGGCGCAGCTCCTTGACGTCCATGCCGCCCTCGGTCAGGGTGCCCGTCTTGTCGAGGCAGACGGTGTCGACGCGGGCGAGGCCCTCGATGGCCGGCAACTCCTGGACGAGGCACTGTTTTCGGCCAAGTCGGATGACGCCTATCGCGAAGGCGACGGAGGTCAGCAGGACCAGGCCCTCGGGGACCATCGGGACGATGCCGCCGACCGTGCGGGCGATGGAGTCCTTGAGATCGTTGCTCTTGACGACGAGCTGGGTGATGACCAGGCCGGTCGCGGCCGGAATCATCATCCATGTCACGTACTTGAGGATCGTGGAGATGCCGGAGCGCAGCTCGGAGTGGACGAGGGTGAAGCGGGAGGCCTCCTCGGCGAGCTGGGCGGCGTACGCCTCGCGCCCCACCTTGGTGGCCCGGAACGCGCCACCGCCCGCGACGACGAAGCTGCCCGACATGACCTCGTCCCCGGGCTGCTTGACGACGGGGTCGGCCTCGCCGGTGAGCAGCGACTCGTCGATCTCCAGGCCGTCGGCCTCGACGCACACCCCGTCGACGACGGCCTTGTCGCCGGGCCCGATCTCGATGAGGTCGTCAAGGACGATGTCGGAGGTGCTGACCTCGAGCGCCACCCCGTCCCGCCGTACCGTCGGCTTCGCCTCGCCGATCACCGCGAGGGAGTCGAGGGTCTTCTTCGCCCGCCACTCCTGGATGATGCCGATTCCGGTGTTGGCGATGATCACGTACCCGAACAGGCTGTCCTGGAACGGCGCGACGAACAGCATGATCAGCCAGAGCACGCCGATGATGGCGTTGAACCGGGTGAAGACGTTCGCCCGCACGATGTCGGTCATCGACCGGCTGCTGCGCACCGGAACGTCGTTGACCTGCCCGTTCGCGATCCGCTCGGCCACCTCGGCGGCGGTCAGGCCGGTCGCCGCCGGCAAAGGGGCGGGTACGGGATGCACAGGATCGAGTTCGGCGCCCGCGTCGATGTGCGTCATGCGTCCGACGGTACGTGCGGATTTAAGGCTTCACACGCCGAGTGGCCGGAAGATCCGACCTGGGTAGGACGGACCGCCGGGGCAAGTGGTGCCGTGGTAGTAGGGCCTACGGCGTTTCCCGTAGGGCTTACGGGGTCTCCCGCAGGGCCTCGGCCCTCTTGATGGCGGCGTCGCGCCGGCGGACGTAGTAGATGCCGATCAGTCCGAGCCCGGCGCCGGCCAGGCAGGTCCACACCCACCACGTGTGCCCGTGGTCGTCGAACCAGCCGTAGAAGGGCAGCTGGACCAGGAAGAGGACGAACCAGAGGATCGTGCCGCCAACGATGGTCGGCACGACGGGGCCCTCCAGGGGCTCCGGTGCCTCGTGCTTCGGGGTCCACTTCGCCATGAGGCACAGCTTACGAGGCGATCACATCTACGCGCGGAGATGGTCATCGGCGAACTTATACGTTCATACTGAAACGGTTTGTGTCTGTCCACTTCTGCTCGTAGGAACATCCAATGCCGACCGCCCTCGACCGTTACTTCAGGATCTCCGAGAGGGGCAGCACGCTCCCCCGGGAGATCCGCGGCGGTTTCGCCACCTTCTTCGCGATGGCCTACATCATCGTGCTCAACCCGATCATCCTCGGCAGCGCGAAGGACATGTACGGCCACCAGCTCGACAACGGTCAGCTGGTCACGGCGACCTGTGTGACGGCGGCGTTCACCACCCTGCTGATGGGCGTCATCGGCAACGTCCCGATCGCGCTCGCCGCCGGTCTCGGCGTGAACTCGGTCGTCGCCCTCCAGCTCGCGCCCCGTATGTCGTGGCCGGACGCGATGGGCATGGTGGTCCTGGCGGGCTTCATCGTGATGCTGCTGGTCGCCACGGGCCTGCGCGAGCGCGTGATGAACGCGGTCCCCTTCGGTCTCCGCAAGGCGATCAGCATCGGTATCGGCCTGTTCATCATGCTGATCGGCCTGGTCGACTCCGGTTTCGTCTCCCGCATCCCGGACGTCGCCCAGACCACGGTCCCGCTCCAGCTCGGCGGCGACGGCCACCTGGGCGGCTGGCCCGTCCTGGTCTTCGTCCTGGGCGCCCTGCTGACCCTCGCCCTGATCGTCCGCAAGGTCTCCGGCGCGATCCTCATCTCGATCGTCACCATGACCGTCGTGGCGATGATCATCGAGGCCGTCGCCAAGGTCCCGTCCTGGGGCCTCACGACGCCCAAGTGGCCCGGCAACCCGGTCGCCGGCCCCGACTTCGGCCTGCTCGGCAAGGTCAGCCTCTTCGGCGGCTTCGACAAGGTCGGCGTGCTGACCGGCGTCCTCTTCGTCTTCACGGTCCTGCTGTCGTGCTTCTTCGACGCGATGGGCACGATCATGGGCGTCTCCGACGAGGCCAAGCTGACCGACGCCCAGGGCCAGATGCCCGGCATCAACAAGGTCCTCTTCGTCGACGGCCTCGCGGTCGCCGCGGGCGGCGCCAGCTCCTCCTCGGCCACGACGGCCTTCGTGGAGTCCACGGCGGGCGTAGGCGAGGGCGCGCGCACGGGCTTCGCGAACCTCGTCACCGGCGGCCTCTTCACCGTGGCGCTGTTCCTGACCCCGGTCGCCACGATGGTCCCGTCCCAGGCGGCCACCCCGGCACTGCTCGCGGTGGGCTTCCTGATCCTGGCGGGCAACGTCAAGGAGATCGACTGGGCGGACTACACGATCGCCGTCCCGGCCTTCATCACCATGGTGATGATGCCGTTCACCTACTCCATCACCAACGGCATCGGCATGGGCTTCATCACCTTCGTGGTGCTGCGCCTGGCGGCCGGGCGGGGCAAGGAGATCCCCGCCGCGATGTATGTCGTGTCCGCCGTCTTCGCCTTCTACTACCTGATGCCGGCGCTCGGTCTCACGTGATGATCACGTGACGCCGTAGAACTTCTCCGTCTCGTCGACGGCGGTCTTGAACCGCTCGTCGAAGTCATCCCGGATGAGCGTTCGGACGACATAGTCCTGGACGCTCATTCCCCTTTTGGCCGCATGGTCCCGGAGCCGTTCGAGCAGCTCCCCGTCTATCCGCAGGCTGAGCACGCTGGTCCCCATGAACACGAGGGTCCGGGTCGCGAAGGGGCGGTGTTCACTTTCCGCTGCCGACTCACCCGTATGAGTGATGCTCTGGTTTCAGTGGCCAGACTCACGGGAATCCTCGCGCACCGCAGCTTGTTTAGCGAGAGTAATGAGTTACGCTAAAGAGATGCCGGACCTTACCCATGGCGACGACGCTGCCGCCGTGAACGCCCTACGCTCCGCCGTGATGCGGCTGTCGCGCCGACTCAAGCACCAGCGGGTCGACGAGTCGCTGAGCCCCACCGAGATGTCGGTGCTGGGCACCCTGTCCCTCTGTGGCAAGGCCACCCCGGGCGAGCTCGCCCGCAAGGAGCATGTGCAGCCGCCCTCGATGACCCGCATCGTGGCGCTGCTGGAGTCCAAGGGGCTGGTCCGTCTGGAGCCGCACCCCGAGGACCGGCGCCAGAAGGTCGTCACGAAGACGGAACAGGCCGAGGCGATGCTCGAAGAGAGCCGCGCCAAGCGCAACGCCTTCCTGGCCACCCTGGTCGACGGCCTCGACGAGGACGAGTGGGCGAAACTGCGCGCCGCCGCCCCCGTGCTGGAGAAGCTCGCGCATCTGTAAGCAGCCAGAAGGAGGCGAACCCCTTTGAGTACGGGATCCGGAGCAGACTCCGCCCCCGCACCGACCGCTACTACCCTGAAGGACTCGTCGAAGTCCTCGATGTTCAGCTCCCTGAAGAGCCGGAACTACCGGCTCTTCTTCGCCGGCCAGGTCGTCTCCAACACGGGCACCTGGATGCAACGCATAGCCCAGGACTGGCTGGTACTGAGCCTCACCGGCTCCTCGACCGCCGTCGGCGTCACGACGGCACTGCAGTTCCTGCCGATGCTCCTCTTCGGCCTGTACGGCGGAGTCCTGGTCGACCGCCTCCCGAAGCGCCCCACGCTCCTGGTCACCCAGTCCGCCATGGCCGTCACCGGCCTCGCGCTCGCCTTCCTCACCCTGACCGGCCACGTCCAGGTCTGGCACGTCTACCTCGCCGCCTTCGCCGTCGGCCTCGCGACCGTCGTCGACAACCCGGCCCGCCAGACCTTCGTCTCCGAGATGGTCGGCCCCGACCAGCTGCAGAACGCGGTCAGCCTGAACTCCGCGAACTTCCAGTCCGCCCGTCTGATCGGCCCCGCGGTGGCGGGCCTGATGATCACGGGCGTGGGCACCGGCTGGGCGTTCCTCTTCAACGGCCTGTCGTTCGTCGCACCCATCGCAGGACTGCTGCTGATGCGCTCGCGCGACCTGTACGAGGTCCAGCGGGCCCCGCGCGGCAAGGGCCAGCTCCGCGAAGGCCTCCACTACGTCGCGGGCCGCCCGGACCTGATCTGGACCATCGTCCTGGTCGGGTTCGTGAGCACCTTCGGCTTCAACTTCCCGGTGTACCTGTCGGCCTTCGCCGACGACGTCTTCCACGCGGGCGCGGGCTCCTACAGCCTGTTCAACACCCTCATGGCCGTCGGCTCCCTGGCGGGCGCCCTGCTCGCGGCCCGTCGCGGGACGGCCCGGATGCGGATCCTGGTCGCGGGCGCGATCGCCTTCGGCACGCTGGAGATCGTGGCCGCGATCGCCCCGTCCCTGTGGCTGTTCGCCCTGCTGATGGTCCCGATCGGCATGTTCGGCATGACGGTCAACGTCACCGCCAACAGCAGTGTCCAGATGAGCACCGACCCGGCCATGCGGGGCCGTGTGATGTCCCTCTACATGATGGTCTTCATGGGCGGCGCCCCGCTGGGCGCGCCGATCGCCGGCTGGATCACCGACGCGTACGGCGTCCGGGCCGGCCTCGCGGTCGGCGGCATCATCGCCGCCGCGGCGGCCGCGACGGTCGGCCTGGTGCTGGCCCGCGTCGGCAACCTGCGGCTGTCGGTGGGATGGCACCACGGGCACCCGAAGGTGGGGTTCGTGCCCCGGGAGCGAGAGCGGTTGGCTACGGCCGCGTGACTCTTCCCGGCCCGGACGGCCGCTCAGACCCTGCGGGCCAGCAGCTGTCCGGGCCAGTTGCTCTCCCCGACGGTGAACGCCTCGACCCGGCTGAACCCGTTGGCCTCGTAGTACCGGACGAGCTTGCCGTCGTCACCGGCGTAACAGTCCACCCGCAGCAGCGAGATGCCCGCCCGCCGGGTCTCCTCGGCGGCATGCGCGAGCAGCGCGGCCCCGACGCCGTACCCCTTGAAGCGGCGGTCGGAGGCGAGCCAGTGGATGTACCGCTCGGGCTCACCGGCCGGGAGATGGGCCAGATAGGCGCCGGGTGCGCCGGTGAGACTGACGGTGGCCGCGGGCACCCCGTCGACCTCGGCGATATACGTGTGTCCCTCGTCCATGTACCGGGTCACCGACTCGACGGTCTTCGGGTTCTCGGAGAGCGGCTTCGACCCCCACTGCCCGGTACGTCCCTCCCCGACCAGCCATTCCACACAGCTGTCGAGCATCCCGAGTATCGCGGGGATGTCGTCGTGCCCGCCGTCCCTGATGGTGATCGTCATGGGCCCATGGTGGCACGCTGGGTTCATGAGACTCTTCGCCGCGGTACTGCCTCCGCAGGATGTCGCCAGTGAACTCGCCTCGGTGATCGACGGGTTGAAGAAGCTGCCGGGGGCGGAGGAGCTGCGCTGGACGGGCGTCCCTGGTTGGCACTTCACGCTCGCGTTCTACGGCGAAGTCGACGACGACGTCATACCGGAACTGTCCTCCCGGCTGACGCGGGCCGCCGCTCGCACCGCCCCTTTCCAGCTCGCGGTGAGCGGGGGCGGGCAGTTCGGGCACGGACGGGCCCTCTGGGCCGGGGCCGCGGGGGAGGTACCGGCCCTGCGGCTGCTGGCGGACCGGGCGGAGGCGGCGGCGCGGAAGGCGGGCGTGGAGATGGGGGAGCACCGGCGGTACAAGGCGCACCTGACGGTGGCGCGGAGTCGGTCGGAGGTGGATGTGCGGCCGTATGTCTCCGGGCTGGACGGGTTCACGAGCCGGACGTGGACCGTCGGTGAGCTGGCGTTGGTCCGGAGCAATCTGCCGGTGTCCGGGGTGGCGGGGGAGCAGCCTCGGTACGAGGTGGTCGACCGCTGGGCGCTCGGCGGGGCCGGTTAGGCTCGGGGCGTGGACCCGAAGACCCGTAACCGGATCATGGCCGTTGTGCTGGTGCTGATGTTTGTCGTCGTCGCGTTGGCCTCTGCGCTCGGTAGGTAGGGGTTCGGGGAACTGCGGTCCGTTGTCGGCGGGCGCGCCGTCGTGGCTGGTCGCGCAGTTCCCCGCGCCCCTTGCGGGGCGCCCACCCTCAGGGGCGTTACCAGGCAAACGCCTCAGGTGACGGCCCCGGGCCCGGGAAGATCTCGTCGAGGCCGGTCAGCAGCTCCTCGCTCAGTTCCAGTTCCACCGCCCTGAGCGCCGACTCCAGCTGCTCGGCCGTGCGCGGGCCGACGATGGGGCCGGTGATGCCGGGGCGGGTGAGGAGCCAGGTCAGGGCCGCCTCGCCGGGTTCCAGACCGTGCTTGTCGAGGAGATCCTCGTACGACTGGATCTGGGCGCGGGTGGCGGGATCGTTGAGGGCGTCGGCGGCCCGGCCGCTGGCCCGGCGTCCGCCTTCCACCTGCTTCTTGATGATGCCGCCGAGCAGCCCGCCGTGGAGCGGGGACCAAGGGATGACACCGAGGCCGTACTCCTGCGCGGCCGGGATGACCTCCATCTCGGCGCGGCGCTCGGCGAGGTTGTAGAGGCACTGCTCGCTGACGAGGCCGATGGTGCCGCCGCGGCGGGCGGCGACCTCGTTGGCCTGGGCGATCTTGTAGCCGGGGAAGTTGCTGGACCCGACGTAGAGGATCTTGCCCTGCTGGATGAGGGCGTCGATCGCCTGCCAGATCTCCTCGAAGGGGGTGGCGCGGTCGACGTGGTGGAACTGGTAGATGTCGATGTAGTCGGTCTGGAGCCGCTTGAGGCTGGCGTCGACCGCACGGCGGATGTTGAGCGCCGAGAGCTTGTCGTGGTTGGGCCAGGCGGGGCCGTCGCCGCCCATGTTGCCGTAGACCTTGGTGGCGAGGACGGTCTTGTCGCGGTGGGCGGGGCTCTTCGCGAACCAGCTGCCGATGATCTCCTCGGTACGGCCCTTGTCCTCACCCCAGCCGTACACGTTGGCGGTGTCGAAGTAGTTGATCCCCGCGTCCAGCGCCGCGTCCATGATCGCGTGACTGTCCGCCTCGTTCGTCTGCGGTCCGAAGTTCATCGTGCCGAGGACCAGTCGGCTGACCTTGAGTCCCGTACGTCCGAGCTGCGTGTACTCCATGGGTTCTTAGCCAACGCCGTGGAGTGCGCTCTAGGCAAGGGTGGTTGGGGGGTGGTTGGGGGGAGCTCTGGCCGATCTTGAGTCTTGACACTAACTGGAAGTTAGTGCTTTCCTTTAGAAAGTTGACCTTGAAGTTTCAACATCTAGGAGAGTCCTGTGTCCCCCACCACTCCTGTTCGCTCTGTTCGTCCTGTCCGCAAGGCGGCTGTCGCCTTCGTGGCCTCCATCGCGGTGCTGGGCGCGGCCGCCGTACCGGCCGTCGCGGCGCCGGGTACGGCATCCGTCGCGCGCGCGGATCACGCCCGCCCCGGCTACCAGAAGGCCGTCGTCGAACGCGTCCTCAAGGGAGTCTTCGAGCGCGGCGACACCGAGGTCGTGGACCGTTTCGTACGGCCGGACTACATCCAGCACAACCCGTCCGTGCCGGACGGGGCGGAGACGCTGAAGAACCTCGGCGTCGCGCTGCACCAGCAGTTCCCCGACGCCAAGTACGACATCAAGCGGGTGATCTCCGAGGGTGACCTGGTGCTCGTGCACTCGAACGTGGTGCTGACGCCGGGCAGCCGGGGCACCGCCGTCTTCGACATCTTCCGCTTCCAGGGCGGGAAGATCGCCGAGCACTGGGACGTCGGCCAGGACGTGCCGGAGAAGCCCGCCGACGGCAACGACATGTTCTCCACGGTGAGTTGGCCGCGGACAAACCAGCCGGGGCCGGGCTTTCTCACCGCGTCCAACAAGAAGCTGGTGACGACCGCGTTCGATCAGCTGCTGGTGAAGAAGGACCTGTCGGCACTCGACCGGTACTGGAGCTCCGAGTACGAGCAGCACAACCCGAACATCCCGAACGGCGTGGACGGTGCGAAGGCGGGCCTGGGCGGGTACTTCAAGCAGTTCCCGCAGCTGAAGGTCACGCCGAAGCGGGTCATCGCCGAGGGCGATCTGGTCGCCGTCCACAGCCACTACGTGAACGCGCCGGGGGAGCGGGGGCAGGCGATCGTGGATCTGTTCCGCGTGCGGGGCGGGAAGATCGTCGAGCACTGGGATGTGATCCAGGACGTGCCGGCGACTTCGGCGAACGACAACGGGATGTTCTAGAGGGACTTCAGGAACGTCGACCAGGTGGCGGGAGTGAGGCGGAGGGTTCGGGGCGCCGGGGCCGTGGGGTTCTTGGAGTCGCGGATGTGGACGGTGGTGGGGGTGAGGGCGACCTCCAGGCATTCGCCACCCTGGCCACTGCTGTAGCTGCTCTTGAACCAGTCCAGGTCCGTGCTCATAGCCTGCCTGCCACCTCGCTGATCAACTGCGCCGACTCCTCGGGATCGAGGGCCTGCGCTCGCAGAATGCCATACCGTGCGAACATCTGGCCCAACTCAGGTTGCTGGCTGACGAAGTAGCCATTGTGCGGGCCCTCTACGTACGCGATGCGATCGGGGTCTTCGGCCTCCAGCAGGATCATGGGTCCGTCGAGACCCGCGTGATTCTGGCGGCCGGTCCGCATCACCTGGATCTCGACGTTGCGGCGCCGGCCGATGTTGAGGATGTGGCCCAGTTGCTCCTTGAGGGCCTGGCCGCCTCCGAGCGGGCGCCTGAGGATGTGCTCTTCCAGTACGAAGCCGACGACCGGCGCGGGTCTGCGCTCCAGGACCCGTTGCCGGTCCAGGCGTGCAGCCAGCCGGGTTTCGATCTCCTCGTCCTCCAAGGACGGTCGATGGACCTCGAAGGTGGCCAGTGCGTATGCCTCGGTCTGGAGCAGGCCCGGGATCACATGGGTGGTGTACATGTAGATCGCGGTGGCCCTCGCCTCCAACTCCGCGTAGTCCTCGAACCAGGACGGAAATCGGCTGACCCGGAGCTTCCGCGCTGCGGCGAGCAGTGCACCTTGTGCACCGAGCCGTTCATCCGCGATCTCCACGAACTGTCCCTTGGGTGCCCGCTCTCCCCGCTCCACCATGGCTACTTGGGACTTGGAGTACCCGACGTACTGAGCCAGCGCCTCCTGCGTCACCCCCGCCCGCTCACGGAAGAACCGCAGCAACGAGCCGAACATCTCCAGGTTCCCGGACCCGCGATCACCCGCGTGCACAACCGCCTCCCCAAGTGCACAGCCGCGCACGGAACTTCCGTACCCCTGGTCACAGTATGTGAGCGAGCGGAACCCTTTGCGTCATGAACGAGAGAATCAACGCCCCCTGGATCCCGCTGTGGATCCCCGACGCCGGTCACGCCCTCCGCCTCGCCGGCGTGCACTTCGACGCCGTACGCATGAGGGAGCCGCTGGCCGAGCGCGTCGCCTCCGAGCTGCTGCGCTGTACCGACTTCGACGCGGGACCGATCGTCACCGAGTCCACAGGCGACCGGAACATGTACTTCCTGTTGCCCCCGCAAACCGGCGGCGCCTATGCATGGCCGCCGGGCGTACGGGTGCTGACGCGCAGTCATGGAGGCACGGCCTATGTGGGTGTGCCCGCACTGACCGGGATCACCTGGCCGCTGGGGTGGCGGTCGGTACCGTCGGCCGGAGTGCCGTTCGTGGACGGGGAGTTGTTGTGGGAGGTGGGGTGTCGGCTCAGTCCCGGGGGAAAACGTCGGTCTTGAGGACGAGGTCGACGACGGTGCCGGTCAGGTCGAGGTCGGTGCCGAAGTCGACCTTCGTGGGCTCGGCGTAGTCGCCCTGCTTGGGGTCGGTGTAGACGTGGCAGCGTCCCTGGTAGGGATCGGCGATCACGTACAGGGGGACCTCCGCCTCCGCGTAGGCGAGCCTCTTCGGACCGTAATCGTTGGCGGCCGTGCCCTTGGAGATGACCTCGGCGACGAACACGACGTCCTGCCAGCGCCAGTGACCCGTGTCATCCTGCTTCGCGGAGTCCCTGAGCAGGGCGACATCCGGGCAGAAGCCGTTCTCGTGGCCCGGGAAGTCGATGCGGACGTCCGAGAACACCTTGACCCCCCTGCCGAACCGGTCCTCAAGAGCCCAAAGGAACCCGCGAATGATCTCCCAGTGAGCGCTCCGCTGCGGCGTCGTATGGACGTTGCCCCCGACGATCTCGGCCTTGTATCCCTCGGGGACGGGCATCCGCTCCAGCCGCTCGAACCACTCGTCCAAGCGCGCTGTGTTGGCGTCGGCGTCGGCAGTCTCGATCCTGTCGGTCTCTACGACGGTCATCGTGGCGCTCCTCGCTGCCTCACGGACAGGTGCAGCCGCGCAGTACAACGATACGCAGGGTAGTCGGGGGTACGCCGATACTCAGTCAGCCTGTTCCGGTCTCGTACGGTTGTCCCCACCCCCACGCCTGGTACATCGCCTCCGCGAAAGCCGCCGCGATCTTGTGCTCGCCGTCGGCGTTCGGATGCGTGCCGTCGTACGTGGCGACCCTGAAGTCGTTCGCCCCCGGCGGCGACGCCGGCAGCAGCGGCGAGCGCGGCTCGTCGAGGTCGGCCACCGCTTTCGCGAGCAGCTCGTTGAGGAGGGTGACCTGGGCCGCGCAGTCGGCGTCCTCCTCGACGCGGACGTTCGTGAGCACCGGGAGGACGACCATCCGGACGCGCTCGCCTTTGCCGTGCCGGTCGCCCTGGATGCGTTGTTCGGCTGGTTCACCCAGGAAGGCGCCGCCGACCTCGCGTTGCACGCCGCGACGAGGCTCCTGGTCCTCACCGTCACCGGCATCGCGCCCGACCTCGACATCTTCCGCGAGGAACGCCGGTACTGGCAGAGCCGCCTGGGGCTCCTGCTGTCCATCTACCAGCTGCGCTACTACTCCTTGCAGGTTGCCTACGTCCTCGGTCAGGTCATCGCCGTGATCACCATCTGGCAGTTCTTCGCGGACCTGAGGTGACGTCACTACCCGCGGGAGACAAGTGAGGCCGGGCCGGCGGTGTCGTGGTGGGTTGGGTGGGCGTCGGCTGGCGAGGTTGCCGTTGGGCCGCTCGCTTCTTGGTCAGTGTCGTGATTCCGTGAGCCGAGTAAAGGGCGCTGCGCTGCGCTCCGCGTCGGCTGCGCCGATGGCCCTGCGGGCCACCCTTGACTCGGCTCACGGAATCACGGAGGAGAAGCGAGCGAGCGGCCGGGGAGGGATGGGTGGCCCGCTGGGTGGGTCTGCGGTGCGGTGGGTGGGGTCGTGGGCCGGGGATGGGGGGGCGCGGTTGCGCCTCGCCTGCACGCCGGGTGGGCTTGGCGGCGAACGGCCGGTGGGGAGTGGGGCGCGGTCGCGCCTCGCCAGCACGCCGGGCCGGCTCAGCGGCGAGCGGCAGGTGGTGGGGCGCGGGGGGTGGGGCGTGGGGGTGGCTTGTCGGTGCAAGGCCCGGCAGGGGTCGTAGATCCGGTGAATGGCAGATTTGTTCCACGCTGGGTCTTGGCCCACGTGCGGTTTTTGCTGGCTGAGGTGGAACAGATCTGCCAATCACCGGGTTCTGTGCCCCAGGTGTCGATCAGCGGGGCACTCAGGCGAGTGCAACACGCGCCACCAGCCCATGCCCATGCCCATGTCCCGGGGCCGCTCCCTCGCCCCCTGCACCCCTCGCCCCTGCTCCCACCCCACCGCCGCTCACCGTCCGGTCGTCGCCACGGCCCCGCCCCGAGCGCGCTCCCGTCCCCGGCGGACAGTCGCCGAACCTGCCCGGCCCCTGGGAGACGGAACCGCGCCCACCCACCGGGGGAAGCCGCTGAACCTGCCCGGCGTGCTGGCGAAAGGCGAGTGCGCCCCCCCAGCTACCCACCGGCCGTTCGCCGCCAAGCCCACCCGGCGTGCAGGCGAGGTGCCACCGCGCCCCCCGTCCCCGGCCCAGAACCCCACCAACCACCACCGCAGACCCACCCAGCGGGCCACCCATCCTTCCGGGCCGCTCGCTCGCTTCTGACCCGTGCTGGAGCGAGCCGAGTCAAGGGTGGGCCGGAGGGCCATCGCCGAAGGCGACGCGGAACGCAGTGGAGCGCCCTTTACTCGGGTCGTGGAAGCACGACACTGACCAAGAAGCGAGTGGCCCAACGGCACAGCGTGACGGGCGTTCAGGGCAGAAGGCGCTCAGTCCCGGGGGAACTTGTCGGTCTTGAGAGTGAGGCCGAGGTGCGTGGTGGTCATGTCGACGTCGGTGCCGAAGGCGACGGAGGTTTCGGTGAGGTACTCGCTGTCCTTCGGCTGGGTGTAGAGGTGGCACTTGCCCTGGTAGGGGTCGGCGATGAGGTAGACGGGGACTTCGGCGAGAGCGTAGGCGGTCTTCTTGGGGCCGTAGTCGTTGGCGGCGGTGTCTTGGGAGATGACCTCGGCGATGAACTCGACGTCCTCGTGGCGCCAGCGGCCCTCGGCGTTCTCCTGGGCGCCGTCGCGCAGCTTCGCCACGTCCGGGGCGAGACCGTTCTTGCGGCCGGGGAAGTCGATGCGGACGTCCGAGAACACCTCCGCGTGCCTGCCGAAGGTGTCCTCGATGGCCCAGATGATCGCTCGAATGATCTTCCAGTGGATGCCCCGCTACGGCGACGTGAAGACGGTCCCCCCGATGATCTCGACCTTGTATCCCTCGGGGACGGGCAGCTCCTCAAGCCGCTCGAACATCTCGTCGAGCCGAACCCTGTCATCGCTCTCCGCCATCGCGATCCTGTCTTCAAGGACGGTCATCGTGGCGCTCCTCCCCGGCTGCCTTTCGCACAAGTGCAGCCGCGCAGTACAACGATACGCACGGTGACCAAGACACACGGAGGGACGCACATGCCGGACGACGACCACAGGGCCGCTGCCCCCACCACCCCCAGCACCCTCACCGCCCCCCTCCTCCCCCTCCTCCACCGAACCCTCGGCGACAACCTCCTCGCCGTCCACCTCCACGGCTCGGCCACCCTCGCGGGCCTCCGCCCCCACAGCGACCTCGACTTCATGGTCGTCGTACGCCGGCCGACCACCCGCGATGAACGCCGCTCCCTGGTGAAGGAGTTGCTCACCCGCCCCCTCGGCCCCCGCCCGGTCGAGCTGATCGTCGTCGTCCAGGGCGACATCCGCCCCTGGCGTTACCCGCCCACCTGTGAGTTCCTCTACGGCGAATGGCTGCGCGAGGACTACGAGCGCGGCATGGTCCCCGCCCCCGAGCCCAGCCCCGATCTCGCCCCGCTCCTCACCATGACCCTGCGAGGCAACGCCACCGTCTACGGTCCGCCGCCCGCCGAACTCCTCGACCCCGTTCCGCCCGCCGACCTCAGGCACGCCATCGTCGAAGGCATTCCGCAGCTCATCGCGGACCTCGACGGCGACACCCGCAACGTCCTGCTCACCCTCGCCCGCATCTGGACGACCCTCGCCACGGGCGACATCCGCTCCAAGGACGTTGCCGCCGACTGGGTGCTGCCGCACCTCCCCGCCGAACACCGCCCCGTGCTCGCACACGCGCGTGCCGTCTACCTCGGGGACGAACAGGAACGCTGGGACGACCTAACCCCCCACCTGCAACCCTGCGTCGACCAGCTCCTCGCGGGCATCGACAAGAGCCGGAGGGGAGCGGCAGAGGCCGGCGGTCAGAGGTCGTAGGGCTCCCCGACCCCCCACCCCTGATACATCGCCTCCGCGAAAGCCCCCGCGATCTTGTGCTCCCCGCTCGCGTTCGGATGCGTCCCGTCGTACGTGTCGACGTTGATGTCGTACGACACCGGCGGCGACGCCAGCAACAGCTCCGAGCGCGGCTCGTCCAGGTCCGCCACCGTCTTCGCCAGGAGTTCGTTGAAGAGCGTGACCTGCGCGCCGAAGGCCGGCTCGTCCACCGCGCGGACGTTCGGGATGACCGGGAGTACCACCATCCGCACCCGGGGCCGCGCCGCCCGCGCCTCGGCCACGAAGCGGCGTACGTTCTCCGCCGTCTGCTCCGCGTTCGTGTAGAAGCCGAGGTCGATGAGGCCCAGCGAGACCAGCAGGACGTCGGCCTTGCAGGACCGGACCGCGTCACCGATCAGCGGGGCCATGTGCAGCCAGCCCTCGCCCCAGCCGGCGAGGTGGGCGCGGGGGAAGTCCGGGTCGGCGTACTCGTACGACGTCGGGGTGTCCGTCGCCTTGTCGTGGAGCGTGTCGCGCGGGCCGACGAGGGCGAACGGGCCGCCGTACGTGTCGCGCAGGTGCTGCCACATCCGGTAGCGCCATGTGTGTTCGCCCGCGCTTCCGATGGTCATGGAGTCGCCTACGGGCATGAACCTGAGCATCCGCTCATGATGAAGGATCACCGGGAGCGGTGGGGTGTGAGGCCCGACACGTGGGCCCCGACACGTATGCGCCCCGGGATGGCAAGCTGGAGGCCATGCGCGCGCTACTCGGAGCCCTCGGGGCCCTCGGAGCCACTGCCCTGGTCGCTGTCATGGGCGCGGGGCCCGCGGCCGCCGCCGACGGGGACGGAGACGGGGACGAGAACTTCACCATCGAGGACCCCCGCATCACCGAGTCCAGCGGGCTCGCCGCCTCCCGTCAGCACCCCGGCATCTACTGGACCCACAACGACCAGGACTCCGGCACCTACCTCTACGCCGTCGACAGCGGCACCGGGAAGACCGTCGCGCGGATCACCCTGAAGGGGGTCGGGCAGCAGCGGGACGTCGAGGCGATCGCCATCGGCCCGGACAACCAGATCTACGTCGGTGATATCGGGGACAACGACGGGGTGACCTGGCCCTACGTCTGGATCTACCGACTGCCCGAGCCGAAGAAGCTCGTCGACCAGACCGTCCGGGCCACCCAGTACGTCGTGAAGTACTCCGACGGCTCCCGGGACGCCGAGTCGATGATCGTCCACCCGAAGACCGGGCGCGTCTACATCATCGACAAGAACGAGGACGGCGGGCATCTCTACGAGGGGCCCGCCAAGCTCTCCTCCAAGGGCACCAACCTCTTCAAGCCCACCACCGCCGTCGACCTCTGGGCCACCGACGCCGCCTTCTCGCCCGACGGCCGACAGCTCGCCGTACGCGGGTACTTCGGCGGCATCTGGTACGACTGGAACGGCGGCGATCTCAAGCGCGGCGGCCGGATCAGCGTGCCCATCGGGCAGGGGGAGTCCGTCAGTTACTCCGCCGACGGCACCAAGCTCATGCTCGGCAGCGAGGGCGCCGGGAGCGAGGTGGAGGCGCAGGACGCACCCGGCGACCAGGACTCCGACTCGGCCTCGGGAAGCGGCGGTTCCGCCCAGGGCGACGGTGACGGCGGCTCCGACAACCGCAACGTCAAGGTCGGGGCCCTCGCCGTGGCCGTGGTCGCCGCCGTCGTCTTCGGGTTCCGGCGGCTGCTGCGCCGGGGGTGAGTCAGCGCGGGCGGGTGGCGCGAGCGGCGCCGCCGGGTCAGTTCTCGGCGGCGCGCTGGGCCACGATCACTTCCAGTCCGTCGAGGATCCGCTGCAGGCCGAACTCGAAGTGGTCGAAGTCGGTGCTGAAGGCGTCGTCCGAGAGGGCGGCCAGCACCGGGTAGCGGCCGCTCGCCATCACCTTCTCCAGCGTCGGCACCTGTGCCTGCCAGAACTCCGCGTCCGTCAGGCCCGTCCGGCGCTCCACCTCCTGGGCGTACAGCTGGGTTCGGGCCGCGCCGACGACGTAACCGTCGATCATGATGATCGCCGAGATCAGTTCGGGGTCGCTCAGGCCCATCGGCTTGATGCGGGTGAGGATCTTCTCCATGCCGTCGAGGGCGCTCGGGCCGAGGATCGGGCGTGACTGGTTGACCTGGAGCAGCCAGGGGTGGCGGCGGTAGAGGGCGAGGGTCGAGCGCCCCACGGCCTCCAGCGCCGCGCGCCAGCCGCCGTCGCCCAGGTCCGCCGGGTTCTCGGAGGGCCGCTGGACCCGGTCCAGCATCAGGTCGAGCAGCTCGGCCTTGCCGGGGACGTACCGGTACAGCGACATCGTCCCGGTGCCGAGTTCGGTCGCGACCCGGCGCATCGACACCGCCTCAAGGCCATCGGCGTCCGCCACCTGGACGGCCGTTTCCACGATCCGGTCCAGGGTGAGGGTGGGCTTGGGGCCCCGGCTGGGGCGCTTGCCCGTGTCCCACAGCAGCTCAAGGGTGCGGACGATGTCGCCGCTGCCGCTGGTCTCCGAACCGCTTGTCATGGGTGCAGCTTAGTTCCCCGGAAAAAAACTGGGTACGGCGTACGCGCAATCGGGTACGGTGTACTCAGTTGCCTGGGGGAGCCGGTCATCGGAAAGAGCCCGTGCCCGTGCCCGTGCCCGCGGCAGCCCATGCCCGAGACAGCCCATGACCGAGACAGGGGGACCCATGACCGACGGATACGCCGTTCACGCCGAGGCGCTGGAGAAGAGGTACGGCGAGAAGCGCGCCCTCGACGGCTTCGACCTCGCCGTCCGCGAGGGCACCGTGCACGGCCTGCTCGGGCCGAACGGCGCCGGTAAGACCACCGCCGTACGCATCCTCTCCACGCTCGTCCGGCTCGACGGCGGGCGGGCAACCGTCGCCGGACTGGATGTGGCCCGGCACTCGCGTGAGGTGCGTGCCCGCATCGGGCTCACCGGGCAGTACGCGGCCGTGGACGAGGTGCTCACCGGTCGGCAGAACCTGGAGATGTTCGGCCGCCTCTTCCACCTCGGCGGCCGCCGGGCCAGGGCGCGCGCCACCGAGCTGCTGGAGCAGTTCGACCTCACCGACGCCGCGGACAAGGGCGTCGGCAAGTACAGCGGCGGCATGCGGCGCCGTCTCGACCTCGCCGCGTCGATGATCCTCGCCCCGGCGGTGCTGTTCCTCGACGAGCCGACCACCGGGCTCGACCCGCGCAGTCGCAACGAAGTCTGGGATTCGGTACGGGAGTTGGTGGCCAGCGGCACCACCGTACTGCTGACCACCCAGTACCTGGAGGAGGCCGACAAGCTGGCCTCCCGCATCACCGTCATCGACCAGGGGCGGGCCATCGCCGACGACACCCCCGACGGGCTCAAGGGCCGGGTCGGCGGCGACCGTATCGAGGTCGTCGTCGCCGAGCGGTCCGACATCCCCCAGGTCGTGAAGGTCGTCGCCCGGGTCTCGGACGGCGAACCCGAGGCGGAGGAGGGCGAGTTGCGCGTCCACGCACCCGTCGTCGACCGCGTCTCCGCCCTCACCGAAGTCGCCCGCACCCTCCAGGACGAGGGCGTCCAGGTCGAGGACATCGGGCTGCGCAGGCCCAGCCTCGACGACGTGTTCCTGCGCCTGACCGGACACCGCACCGAGAAGGAGGATGCCGCGTGAGCACCCTGGAAGCGACCCACGGCCGTACGTACTGGATCCTCGCCGACGTCTGGAACATCGTCCGCCGCGGCCTCACCCACTACCAGCGCCAGCCCGTCAACATCGCCTGGCAGCTGGGCTTCCCGATCCTCTCCGTCCTCCTCTACGGCTATGTCTTCGGCAGCGCCATGCAGGTGCCCGGCGGCGGGGACTACAAGGACTTCCTGATGCCCGGGATGTTCGTGATGACGATGGCCTTCGGGTTCATCAACACCGCGACCCTGGTGGTGTACGACGCCACGAAGGGCGTGATCGACCGGTTCCGCTCGATGCCGATGACGTCGTCGGCCGTGGTCGCCGGACGCGGGGTCACCGATCTGCTCGTCGCCTGCGCCGAACTGGCCATCATGATGCTGACCGCGCTCGCGATGGGCTGGCGCCCGGACGGCGGACTCGGCTTCCTCGCGGCCTTCGGGCTGCTGCTGTGGCTGCGGTTCTCGCTGATCTGGATCGGGGTGTGGCTGGGGCTCATCGTGCCCAACCCGGAGGCGGCGGGCGGTCTGTTCGCGGTGGCCTTCCCCCTGACGATGATCTCCAGCATCTTCGTCGCGCCGCAGCTGATGCCCGACTGGCTCGGCGCCGTGGCCGCCTGGAACCCGATCTCCTCCACCGCCGCCGCCACCCGAGACCTGTTCGGCACTCCGGTCGGCGGCGGGGACTCCTGGGTCGAGCAGCACGCGCTGCTGATGGCCGGTGTGTGGCCCGTGGTGCTGACGGCGATCTTCCTGCCGCTGGCGGTGCGGAGGTTCCAGAAACTGAGCAGGTGACGTCAAGCCAAGCAGGTGACGTCCAGTGTCTTGACGTGTCCATGTGACCTGACTTCCATGGGAGGGGCAGGGTGGTGGGAGCGCTCCCATCGTTCCGGACCCGCGCCTCCCGAGAGGAAGCAGCGACATGTTCCGCAGCTTGCGAAGAGCGTTGTGCGCGGCGGCGCTTCTCCTGCCGCTCCTGGCCGGAGTCCAGCCGCCCGCCCACGCCGCCGAGGCCGCGGCCGGAGCCGGCTACTGGCACACCAGCGGTCGTCAGATCCTGGACGCGAACGGCCAGTCTGTCCGGATCGCCGGCATCAACTGGTTCGGCTTCGAGACCGGCAACAACGTCGTCCACGGCCTCTGGTCCCGCGACTACAAGTCCATGATCGACCAGATGAGATCGCTGGGCTACAACACCCTCCGCATCCCGTTCAGCGACGACATCTTCAAGCCGGGGACCGTCCCCAGCAGCATCGACTTCTCCGGAGGCAAGAACGCCGACCTGCAAGGGCTGAGCTCCCTCGGCGCACTGGACAAGATCGTGTCGTACGCCGGTCAGGGCGGCCTCAAGGTCATCCTCGACCGGCATCGCCCGGACGCCGCCGGCCAGTCGGCGCTCTGGTACACCTCGGCGGTACCGGAGTCGACATGGATCGCCAACCTCCGTGCCCTCGCGACCCGTTACCTCGGCCAGGACACCGTCGTCGGCATCGACCTCCACAACGAGCCCCACGACCCGGCCTGCTGGGGCTGCGGCGACACCACGCGTGACTGGCGCCTGGCCGCCCAGCGTGCCGGGAACGCCGTCCTCGCCGTCAACCCCGAGCTGCTGATCTTCGTCGAGGGCGTCCAGACGTACAACGGTGTCTCGGGCTGGTGGGGCGGCAATCTGATGGGCGTCGCCGACCACCCGGTGCAGCTGAACGTGGCGAACCGGGTCGTGTACTCCGCCCACGACTACGCCACCTCCGTGGCCCAGCAGAGCTGGTTCAGCGACCCCAGCTTCCCCGCCAACATGCCCGGCATCTGGGACAAGTACTGGGGCTACATCTTCAAGCAGAACATCGCGCCGGTGTGGGTGGGCGAGTTCGGCACCACCCTCCAGTCGACCGTGGACCAGCGGTGGCTGGCCGCGCTGGTGGACTACCTCCGGCCGACGTCGACGTACGGCTCGGACTCCTTCCACTGGACCTTCTGGTCCTGGAACCCCAACTCAGGTGACACCGGCGGGATCCTGAAGGACGACTGGCAGACCGTGGACACCGTCAAGGACGGGTATCTGGCGAGCGTCAAGGCACCGGGCTTTCCGCCGGGCGGCGGCGGTCCGGGCGGCCCCGGCGGTCCTGGCGGGCCCGGGGCGGCCTGCACCGCCGCCTACACCGTCAGCAGCGACTGGGGCAGCGGCTTCAACGCCGAGGTGAAGGTGACCAACACCGGGACGACCGCGATCTCGTCCTGGAAAGTGACCTGGACCTGGAGCGGGTCGCAGAAGGTCACGACCATGTGGAACGCGTCGTACACGCAGTCCGGGGCGACGGTGACCGCCACGAACGCCGCTCACAACGGGACGGTGGCCGCGGGCGGTTCGGCGAGCCTCGGGTTCGGCGGGGCGCCGGGAGGCGGGAGCGTGCCGACCGTGACCTGCACGGCGACATGAGCGAGGGGGCGCCCGGCACTCGGTCGGGCGCCCCTGTCATCCAGCCGTCGGATCAAAGATCGTTCAAATTTTCGGTCTGGATGTTCTCCGGAGGCATGCTTTTCCGAAAAGATCACGCCAGGATCGCCAACCTTCCGATCCTTGCCAACCCCCCATGCTCTGAAGGACCTCCATGAGAAGAAGTACAGCCGTGCTGTGCGGTGCGACCGTCGTTCTCGCGGGCTCGCTCACCGCCGTCCCGGCCCAGGCCGACGCCCCGCAGTCCGCCCAGGCGTCGAGCCTGACCTGGAAGAAGTGCGGTACGGACGACTCCCCGACCCTCCAGTGCGCGTCGGTGAAGGTGCCCCTGAACTACGCCAAGCCCGAGGGGCGGAAGATCACCCTCGCCCTCACGCGCGTGCCGCACACCGCGCAGCGCTACCAGGGTCCACTTCTGGTCAACCCCGGCGGCCCCGGCGCCAGCGGCCTGAGCCTCGCCGACTACGTCGCGTCCGCGCTCCCCAAGGCGGTCGCGAGCCAGTACGACGTCATCGGCTTCGACCCGCGCGGCGTCGGCAAGAGCAAGCCCGCCCTGGACTGCAAGGCCGGTTACTTCAACCCGGTCCGCCCGGACTCCGTGCCCAGCACGGCCGCGATCGAGAAGGCCAACCTGGCGCGCGCCAAGTCCTTCGCCAAGGCCTGCGGCACCAAGTACAAGGACGTGTTGCCGTACATCAACACGATCAGCGCCGTGAAGGACATGGACTCGATCCGCAAGGCGCTCGGGGCGAAGAAGATCAACTACTTCGGCTACTCGTACGGCACCTACCTGGGCCAGGTCTACGGCAAGCTGTTCCCGAACCGGGTGCGCCGCATGGTGCTGGACTCCATCGTCGACCCCGACGGAGTCTGGTACGACGCCAACATCTCGCAGGACTACGCCTTCGACGCCCGGCACAAGGCGCTCATGGCGTGGATCGCCAAGTACGACTCCACGTACAAGCTCGGCACCGACCCCGCCAAGATCGAGGCCAAGTGGTACGCGATGCGCGCCGCGCTGGCCAAGAAGCCGGCCGGCGGCAAGGTGGGCGCCGCCGAGTTGGAGGACATCTTCATCCCGGGCGGCTACTACAACGGCTACTGGCCCATGCTGGCCAAGGCGTTCGCGTCCTACGTGAACGACAAGAAGACCGACCTGCTCGTCGAGACGTACGAGAACATCGCCGCCATCGACGCCTCCGGTGACAACGGCTACAGCATCTACGCCGCCGTGCAGTGCCGCGACGCCTCCTGGCCGCGCGACTGGAACCAGTGGCGCAAGGACAACTGGAAGGTGTACGACAAGGCCCCCTTCATGGCCTGGAACAACGCCTGGTACAACGCGCCGTGCGCGTTCTGGCCGACGAAGACCCTGAAGCCGGTGAACGTCGCCAACAGCAAGCTGCCTCCTGTGCTGTTGTTCCAGGCGACGGACGACGCGGCCACCCCGTACCAGGGCGGCGTCACCGTGCACCGACTGCTCAAGAACTCCAGCCTGGTGGTGGAGCAGGGCGGCGGCAACCACGGCATCTCGCTGAGCGGCAACGCCTGCCTCGACAAGCACCTGGTGAAGTACCTCACCGACGGCACGGTGCCGCGCGGCAGCGGCGTGGCCGACGCGGTCTGCGAGAAGACCCCCGACCCCAAGCCGGAGGCCGCGGCCTCGGCGATGTCCACGGCGACCGCCGGACAGCCGGCCACGGCGCCAAGCAGGGCCGTTCTGCACGGTCTCCTCGGCTTCCGCGGCTGAGCCGACAAGCGCTGAAACAGTACTGATGCAGCGCTGAAGCAGGACCGAACAAACAGGGCGCCCGGTGAACACCGGGCGCCCTGCTCATCGTCGAAGGAAGCGACTACGGGTGCTCCGGGTGCCCCGGGTTCCCCTGACTTCCCTGGCTCCCCTGGCTCTCCATGAACAAGGCGAGCAGGCCCCGGGCCGTGTTCTTCTCGGAGTCGATGCCGGGCATCTCCATGCCCTCGCCGCCGAGGGCGATCTCGGCGCTGCGGACGAACATGGCCTGCTCGTACTCGGTGAGCGCGGCCTCCGTGTCGTCGGGGTGGGCGGCGAGGGCCTTGCCGAGTTCGGCGCCGTCGAGCATGGCGAGGTTGGCGCCTTCGCCGTTCGGGGCCTGGAGGTGGGCGGCGTCGCCGAGCAGGGTCACACCCGGCACACGGTCCCAACGGAGTTCGGCCGGAAGGGTGTTGAGGGAGCGTGGCGCCGGTGCGGTGTCGGCTTCGGTGATCAGGGCGGTGAGTTCGGGCGCCCAGCCCTCGAACTCCGCCGCTATGCGCGCGGTCGCCGCCTCGGCATCGGTGAAGTCGACGGCGGCGAACCAGTCCTGCGGCCTGCTGAGCATCACATAGACGTGCAGGGTGTCGCCGCTCTCCCGGTGCGCGAAGAGCTCCTTGCCCGGCGAGGGCGCCATCAGCGACCCGCTGCCCACCGTCTTCGCGGCGACGGGGTGCCGGGTGTCGGCGTCGTACAGATAGATGTCGACGCATGTCGTGCCGGTGTATTCGGGGGTGGCGGTGGTGAGCAGCGGCCGTACCCGCGACCACGCGCCGTCCGCGCCGACCAGCAGGCCGGTGGTGACGGTGGTGCCGTCGGTGAACCTCACCTCGTGGCGGCCCCCGCCGAGGGCACGGGTGCCGCTCACCTTGTGCCCCCACCGCACGGTGCCGGCCGGGAGCGAGTCGATCAGCAGCCGGCGCAGCTCGCCGCGCATCACCTCGGGGCGTCCGCCCGTACCGTCGTCGGCCTGCTCGAACACGACGGTTCCGTCCCGGTCGAGGAGCCGCATCGCCTGGCGGCCCTCAAGGACGAGTCCGCGGAACTCGTCCATCAGGCCGGCCGCCTCCAGGGCGAGCTGCCCGTTGTAGTCGTGGATGTCGAGCATCCCGCCCTGTGCGCGGGCCGTCGGGGAGGCCTCGGCCTCGTGGACGGTGACCGGGATGCCGTGGAGGTGCAGGACGCGGGCGAGTGTGAGTCCGCCGAGTCCGGCGCCGATGATCGTGACGGGTGTGTGCATGGGGGCTCCCTCGGAATCGGGCCGCCCGGTGGGTCCGGCAGGCCTCTTCCGGAAAGGTGCCAAGCGCCGCCGACGGGCCACCGACAGCGGGCGTACGGGCCCCGACACATGACCGACAGTTCCGACAGCCGACCGACACCGCGCCCGGCCGACCGGTCCAGCGTCTACGACGGCGAAGGGCGCCCTTCGCCGTCGTACGGCAGCGGTTGTGCCGCCGCTTCAGTCGGTCACATCAAGTCGGTCACAGCTTCTCGATGACGTAGTCGATGCACTTCGTCAGCGCCTCGACGTCCGCCGGGTCGATCGCCGGGAACATGGCGACGCGCAGCTGGTTGCGGCCGAGCTTGCGGTAGGGCTCGGTGTCGACGATGCCGTTGGCGCGCAGGACCTTGGCGACGGCGGCGGCGTCGATGTCGTCGGAGAAGTCGATCGTGCCGATGACCTGGGAGCGCTTGGCGGGGTCCGTGACGAACGGGGTCGCGTGCTTCGACTCCTCCGCCCAGCTGTACAGGCGCGTCGAGGAGTCCTTCGTACGGGCCGTCGACCACGCCAGACCGCCCTGGCCGTTGATCCACTCCAGCTGCTGGTTGAGCAGGAAGAGGGTGGCGAGGGCCGGGGTGTTGTACGTCTGGTTCTTGCGGGAGTTGTCGATCGCCGTGGGGAGCGAGAAGAACTCGGGCACGTGGCGGCCGGAGGCGTGGATCCGCTCGGCGCGCTCGATCGCGGCGGGGGAGAAGACGCCGATCCACAGGCCGCCGTCGGAGGCGAAGGACTTCTGCGGGGCGAAGTAGTAGACGTCGGTCTCGGCGATGTCGACCGGGAGGCCGCCGGCGCCGGAGGTGGCGTCCACGAGGACGAGCGCGCCCTCGTCGGCACCCGCCACGCGCTTGATCGGGGCGGCGACACCGGTGGAGGTCTCGTTGTGCGTGAAGGCGTACACGTCCACGCCCGCCTCGGCCTGCGGCTCCGGGTGGGTGCCCGGGTCGGAGGCGATGACGGTGGGCTCGGCCAGCCACGGGGCGAGCTTGGCCGCCTTGGCGAACTTCGAGCTGAACTCGCCGAAGTTCAGGTGCTGCGACTTGTTCTCGATCAGACCGTGGGTCGCGACGTCCCAGAACGCGGTGGAGCCGCCGTTGCCGAGGATCACCTCGTAGCCCTCGGGCAGGGAGAACAGCTCACTGATGCCCTCGCGCACCTGACCGACCAGGTTCTTCACCGGGGCCTGGCGGTGGGAGGTGCCGAGCAGAGAGGTGCCGGTCGCGGCCAGCGCGTCCAGCGCTTCCGTCCGCACCTTGGAGGGGCCCGCGCCGAAACGTCCGTCGGCGGGCTTGATGTCAGCGGGAATCTGGATCTCAGCCACGAAGGGAGGGTAGCCGGTGGGGGAAACGCGGTCGAAACGTAGTCCGTCGGGTGAGACGCCTGGTTGACGGCCGCGGGGCGAACGGGGAGGGAGAAGGCGTCTTGCCGTCTTGTGGAATCCCGGCCCGCAGCCCGTCCACGCCGGTGACTGTCAGTGGTCGGATGCATCCTGGACCCATGACAGAACTCGGGGCTCTGGAGTCGCACCTGCGTGCCGCCGTCCGGGGTGAGGTCGGATTCGACGTCACCGCGCGGGCGTTGGTGACCATGGATGCGTCCAACTACCGGCGGGTGCCGGTGGGAGTGGTGGCGCCGAGGGACGCCGAGGACGTGGCGGCGGTCCTCGCGGTGTGCCGGGAGCGCGGCGTGCCCGTCGTCGCCCGGGGTGGCGGGACCTCCATCGCCGGACAGGCCACCGGCACCGGCGTCGTACTGGACTTCACCCGGCACATGAACCGCCTGCTGTCGATCGACCCCGAGGCCCGGACCGCCGTGGTCCAGCCGGGACTCGTCCTCGACCGTCTCCAGGACGCCGCCGCCCCGCACGGACTCCGCTTCGGCCCCGACCCCTCCACCCACAGCCGCTGCACCCTCGGCGGGATGATCGGCAACAACTCCTGCGGCTCGCACTCGGTGGCCTGGGGGACGACCGCGGACAGTGTGCGGGAGCTGGCCGTGGTCACCGCGCGCGGGGAGCGGCTGCGGCTGGGGCAGGGGTGGGCGGGGGCGCCGGAGGGGCTGCGGGCGCTGGTGGACGGGGACCTGGCCCGCCTCCGCACCGGCTTCCCCGAACTGCCCCGCCGTATCTCCGGATACGCGCTGGACGCACTGCTGCCCGAGAAGGGCGCCGACGTCGCCCGCTCCTTCTGCGGGAGCGAGGGCACCCTGGGGATCCTCACCGAGGCGGTCGTGCGGCTCGTCGAGTCTCCACGCGCGCGTGCCCTCGCGGTGCTGGGCTACCCGGACGAGAGTGCGGCCGCCGAGGCCGCCGCCGGGCTGCTGGCGTACGGCCCTTTGACGGTGGAGGGCATGGCGGCGGACCTGGTGCCCTCGTCGGCCGCGCTGCCGCGGGGCGGGGCCTGGCTCTTCGTGGAGACGGGCGGCGACACGGAGGCGGAGGCACACGCGCGTGCGGAGACGATCGTGCGGGCCGCCGATGTCGTCGACGCGCGGGTGGTGACCGACCCGGCCGGTCAGCGTGCCCTGTGGCGCATCCGCGAGGACGCCAGCGGCACGGCCACCCGCATGCCTGGGGGCACCTCCCAGCCCCCCAGGGCTGGGGGAGGCTCCGAGGCATGGCCCGGCTGGGAGGACTGCGCGGTACCGCCCGCCCGACTGGGCGCCTACCTGCGGGACTTCCGTGGGCTGCTGGCCGGACACGGGCTGCGCGGGACGCCGTACGGTCATTTCGGCGACGGGTGCATCCACGTCCGTATCGACTTCGACCTGCTGACGGAGGCGGGGGTCGGCCGTTTCCGGCGGTTCTCGGAGGAGCTGGCCGACCTGGTGGTCGCGCACGGCGGCTCACTGTCCGGGGAGCACGGAGACGGACAGGCGCGGGCGGAGCTGCTGCCGCGGATGTACGGCGAGGAGATGGTGGGCCTCTTCGAGCGGGCGAAGGCGGTCTGGGACCCCGACGACCTCCTGAACCCCGGCATGCTGGTCCGCCCCGCCCCCCTGGACTCCAACCTCCGCTTCTCCGTCCTCCCCCGACAGCCCGTCGACGTGACCTTCGGCTACCCCGCCGACGGGGGCGACTTCTCCGCCGCCGTACGCCGCTGCGTGGGCGTCGCGAAATGCCGTACGACGTCGGCGTCCGGGCCCGCCGTCATGTGCCCCTCCTTCCGGGCGACCGGCGAGGAGACGCACTCCACGCGCGGTCGTGTGCGCCTGTTGCACGAGATGCTCGCCGGCGAAGTGGTCACCGACGGCTGGCGCTCGGAGGAGGTGCGCGACGCGCTGGATCTGTGCCTCTCCTGCAAGGGATGCCGGTCGGACTGTCCGGTCGGGGTGGACATGGCCACGTACAAGGCGGAGTTCCTGCACCACCACTACGCGGGCCGACGGCGTCCGGCCGCGCACTACGCGATGGGCCGGCTCCCGCTGTGGCTGCGGGCGGTGACCCGCACCCGCACGGCACGGCTGGTGAACGCACTGGCCGCGGTGGGCCCGGTCGCCCGGCTGGGGAAGCGGCTCGGGGGGATCGCCGTCGAGCGGGGGGTGCCGCGGGTGGCGACGGAGACGTTCAGCGGGTGGTGGAGGCGGCGGGGCGACGGGCCGAGTGACGGCGGTTCGCGCGGCGACGGTTCCCGCGGGCGGGTCGTGCTGTGGACCGACACCTTCACCGAGCACCTCTCACCCGCGGTGGGGCAGGCGGCCGTACGGGTGCTGGAGGCGGCGGGGCTCTCGGTGGTGCTCCCGCCGACGCTGAGGGTGCGCTCGGCCGGGTTCAACCCGTTCACGGCCCGCCGCGGCCGGGTCTGCTGCGGGCTGACGTACGTCTCCACAGGGCAACTCGACCGCGCCCGTGCGGTCATGCGCCGCACCCTCGACCTGATGGCACCGGTGCTGGAGACGGACCTCCTGGTGGTGGTCCTGGAACCGAGCTGCGCGGCAGCGCTCCGCACCGACCTGCCGGAGCTGCTCCATGACGATCCGCGGGCGTCGAGGCTGGCCTCGCGGGTGGTGACGTTCGCGGAGGCGCTGGAGCGGATGGCCCCGGGCTGGGCACCGCCCCGGCTGGACCGTCCGGTCGTCGGCCAGACCCACTGCCATCAGCACGCGGTACTCGGCGACGCGGCCGAACGTCGACTCCGTGCGGCCGCGGGACTGGACGGGGAGCTGGCGGGCGGTTGCTGCGGGCTCGCGGGCAACTTCGGCTTCGAGAAAGGCCACTTCGAGGTGTCACGCGCGTGCGCCGAGGAGCAGCTGCTGCCGGCGGTGCGGGGGGCGGTGGGCGACGGGGTGGTGGCCGACGGGGCGGTGGCCGACGGGGTGGTGGTTCTGGCGGACGGGTTCTCCTGCCGGACGCAGCTGGAGCAGTTGGCGGGCGTGCGGGGGCGGCATCTGGCGGAGGTGCTGGCGGAGGGGCTGGGGGAGGGGGCCGAAGACCGTAGGCGCCGGTGATCAGATCTTGATCACCCCGGCATCAACGGCTTCTCGGAGAGCCCGGGGGTGGCGGCCATGGGGCAAGTCCGGCAAAGCCCCTACCGGCAAACACGGCGTGACCACTGCTGCCCGACGGCCGGGTGCGGGGCGCTTCGTACGCTGGCCCCTTGGCAAACCACCCCCAAGGAGCCCCGTTCATGCCCCTCCGCCTCCGCCCCATCACCCGCGCCGACCACCTCGCCTTCATCGCGGCCCGCCCCTCGGCCAGCCACATGCAGCTCCCCTCGTGGGGAGACGTGAAGCCGGACTGGCGGGCGGAGAGTCTGGGGTGGTTCGACGAGGAGGGGGCGCTGGTCGGAGTCGGCCTCGTGCTGTACCGGCCGTTGCCGAAGGTGAAGAAGTACCTCGCGTACATGCCCGAGGGCCCGGTGATCGACTGGTACTCCTCCGATCTGGGGGAGCGGTGGCTGGAGCCGATGCTGGCGTATCTCAAGCAGCAGGGCGCCTTCTCCGTCAAGATGGGGCCGCCCGTGGTCGTACGGCGTTGGAGTGCCGACGCGGTGAAGGCGGCGATCGCTGACCCGGCCGCGCGGCGGCTGCGGGACGCGGAGGCGACGTCGTACGAGCCGCGTGCCTTCGACGTTGCGGACAGGCTGCGGCGGACGGGGTGGCAGCAGACGGAACCCGGCGGGGAGGACGGGTTCGCGGCCGGGCAGCCCCGGTATGTCTTCCAGGTGCCGCTCTCGGGCCGGTCGTTGGAGGAGGTTCATCGCGGGCTCAATCAGCAGTGGCGGCGCAACATCAAGAAGGCGGAGAAGGCCGGCGTCGAGGTCGTCCGCGGTGGGTACGACGACCTGCCCGCCTTCTACGGGCTGTACACCGAGACCGCCGAGCGTGACCGGTTCATCCCGCGCCCGCTCACCTACTTCCAGCGCATGTGGACCGCGCTCACCGCCGAGGACCCCGACCGCATGCGTCTCTACCTCGCCCGCCACGAGGGCGACACCCTCGCCGCGGCCACCATGCTCGCCGTGGGCGAGCACGTCTGGTACTCCTACGGCGCCTCCACCGCCCGTAAGCGCGAGGTCCAGCCCAGCAACGCGATGCAGTGGCGGATGATGGCTGACGCCCATGAACTCGGCGCCGCGGTCTACGACTTGCGCGGCATCACCGACACCCTGGAGGACTCCGACCACCTCCTCGGCCTGCTCCGCTTCAAGGTGGGCACGGGCGGTCAGGCCGCCGAGTACCTCGGGGAGTGGGACTTCCCCCTCAACCGGCTGCTGCACAAGGCGCTGGACCTGTATATGGCCCGCCGCTAGCCGCTAGCCGCTAGCCGCAGTCACCCCGGCGCACCTGTGGCACCGGCCGCCCCCGCAGCCCAGGACCGAAGCCCCTGGGCGTGAGCGGAGTCATCCGGGACAGTTGCCAAATGGCTTCACGTTCCTGACCGAGTCCACTACTCTGGACTCGACAGTACATCGCGATGAACGAAACCCTGAGAACGAGTCCCCTGGAAGGCCCCGTGACCACCCCCAGCGCAGCCGCCTCCGTCTCCGCCTCCACCTCTGTCTCCGCCGACACCCCCGCCCCGGCTTCGGCGGCTCCGAGCCCCGAGGTCCCGGTGGCGGGCGGTGCCCCGCGGCGATGGGGTTCGCTCGGGGCGATCGGGCTGGTGCTGTCCGCGGGCATCTCGGTGCAGTTCGGCGGTGCTCTCGCGGCGAGCCTGATGCCGCGGGCCGGGGCGCTCGGTGTGGTGACCTTGCGGCTGGCGGCGGCCGCGTTGATCCTGCTGGCCGTCTGCCGGCCCCGCCTGCGCGGCTACACCCGCGCGGACTGGGCCACGGTCGTGGTCTTCGGCATCACGATGGCCGGCATGAACGGACTCTTCTACCAGTCCATCGACCGCATCCCGCTCGGCCCGGCGGTGGCCCTCGAAGTCCTCGGCCCGCTGGTCCTCTCGGTCCTCGCCTCCCGCCGGGCGATCAACCTCCTCTGGGCGGCCCTCGCCCTGGGCGGCGTCTTCCTCCTCAGCGGCGGAGGCTTCGGCGGCCTCGACCCCGTCGGTGTCCTGTTCGCCCTGGGCGCCGGCGCCATGTGGGCGGCGTACATCGTCTACAGCTCCCGCACGGGCCGCCGCTTCCCGCAGGCGGACGGTCTGGCCCTGGCGGTGGCGGTGGCGGCGCTGCTCTTCCTCCCCCTGGGCATCGCCGAGTCGGGCTCGAAGCTCCTCGACCCCACGATCCTCGCCCTCGGCTCGGCGGTGGCCGTCCTCTCCTCCGTCCTGCCCTACACCCTCGAACTGGTCGCCCTCCGCCGCCTCCCCGCCTCCACCTTCGCCGTCCTGATGAGCCTGGAACCCGCCATCGCCGCGACCGCCGGCTTCCTCATCCTCGACCAGGCCCTCTCCGCCACGGAGGCCGCGGCGATCGCGCTGGTGATCGCGGCGAGCATGGGGGCGGTGCGCACCCAGGTGGGGCGCGGGAAGGCAAAGGCGCCGGACCAGCCGGGCAGTTGACACCGGCTCACGCCGCAGGCATCTCGTACATTCAGCGCATGGTCAGCCGAGGTCACCGGCCTCACGCTGATGGTTCATGGACAACGGAACACCGGGCACGCACGTCGGCGAACCACCCCCTCCCGGGCAGGTGGAACTGGTCGAACTGGTCATCCCCGGGACCGGCGTGGTGGACCGTGAGGAGGTCCTCCGGCCGCCCGGTGTACGGCAGGTCAGCGGAGACGGCAGCGCGGGCTGGTACCGCACCGCCGAGGAGGACAGCGACGGTCCGGCCGTCCTGCGCGAGGTGTACGACTGGCCACGGCTTTTGATCGGCGGGGCCGGCCGGGCGGTCTGGCTCTTCCTGCTGCCGTTCCTCGTGATCAACCTCGTCACGTGGATGCAGCCACGATTACCGGAACGCTCCTGGCAGGGATCCCTCTACAGCTTCGGGGCGCGGCTGCTCGGACTGTCCCTGACCGTGATGCTGGTCGGCGTCTTCGGGCAGGCCGCCATGGATCAGATCGTCTGGCAGTGCGGGGCCGGGACCGCCGAGTGCGTCTCGGGCAACTTCGCGGTCAGCGCGGCCCGCAAGCCGGACACGGGGACGGGCCTCGCGCTCGCGGCCCTCGCGCCCCTGATCGTCGGCACCCTGATGGCGTTCAGCGCCCGGGACGCCAAACGCGAGTACCGCCCGGTGCTCAGGACCGCCTCGCGCGGCGACTACGAACAGGCCGAGGAGGAGGACCGGCACCGGCACGACGGACACCGCACCCGGCGGCCCTTGGAGATCCGCGGCTTCTGGGAGCACAACACCCGGGCCAGGGGCCTGACCACCCGGCATCTGTGCGCGGGACTGCTCACGGTGGCCATGCTGCTCATCGTCCCGCCGCTCCAGTACGACCTGCGCGAGGGCGACGCGACCCTGGCCCTGATCCTGTTCGTGCTGATCCTGGCGATGGCCCTCCTCGTGGTGATCGACGGACCGTACTTCCGCGCCACCTATGTCCAGCGCGACGGCGAGATGGGCTCGCCGCGGCGCCGGCTCCGCTGGCCCCTCAGATACGCCGAGGGGTCCGTCATCGGCTGCTCGGCGGTGACGGCCGCCGCCATGGTGTGCTGCGCGGTGCCGTCCCGGGACTGGGACGCCGCCCGTGCGCGCTCCACCATGCTGCCCGGCATGGGAGCGGAGGCGAACTACGTGGTGATCGCCCAGGGCGTCGGCCTCGTGTTCATGGTCATCGCCTGTGTCGCGATGGTCAGGAGCGAGACCGGCTCGGCGTCGCACACCACCCTGTACGGACTCCTGGGCCCCGTGGTCGGTGTGCTGGCCTGCTTCATCGGCTGGCTGTACACCGCCGCGTTCTCCCTGTGGCTCCAGGGCTGGCTCACCCCCGACGGCGACGCGTACGCGGCCCTCATCCCCAGGGCCGTCCAGGTGGTCGCGGCCGCCTTCCCGCTCGTCGTGCTGCTCGGCGCGGCGGTGGGCGCGATCGTCGCCGCGTGCATGGCCGTACGCCGCCCCTGGCTCTCACCGGCCGAGTCCCCCGACGCGGCCCCCGACCCCGGCGCGGCTCCCGGCCCCAGCGCGGATCGCGACGACACCGACGACAACCACCGCCAGTGGAAGAGGCTGCGGTTCGCGGAGTACGCCGGGGTCCGCGCCCTGATCTGGTACGACCGCGGCCTGGCCACCCTCGCGCTGCTGGTCGTCGTCCTGATCTGCGCCATGTACGGGGCCTACTGGGTCGGCGACGGCTCCTGGCTGGCGGGCGTACGGGACGTCACGACCGACGGACTGCAGCAGCTGACGACGCTCGGGGCCGTCATCCTGGTCGGTCTCGTCGCGGTGGCCGTGTTCGCCGTACGAGCCATCGTGCTGCGGCCGGAGATGCGCCGTAACGCCGGGCTGGCCTGGGCGTTCGGCGCGTTCTGGCCGCGTGCGGCGCACCCCTTCACCCCGGCGGCCTGGGCGGTGCGCACCGTCCCCGAGCTCGTGCACCGTATCGAGTACCTGCTGGGCGGGAACGAGCGGCGCATGCTGATCCAGGCCCACTCGATGGGATCCGTGGTCGCCGTGGCAGCGCTGTGGCAGGTACAGCCCGAACTGCGCGAACGCATCGCCCTGCTGACCACGGGCAGCCCGGTCGGCGTGATGTTCCAGCGCCACTACCCCGGTTACGCGCCCGGCGACTCGATCCGGGCCCTGACGGACCTGCACGCCTGGACGAACATCCACCGCGCGACCGACGTGCTGGCGGGACCGGTCCTCGGGACCCTGGCCGTGCCGGGCCGCTTCGAGGACGTGGAGTGGAAGGACGGCGTGACCCCGACCGCCGACCAGGAAGCCGCGGCACCGCACCGCACACCGGGCCAGCCCGTCTTCTGGCCACTGGAACGGCACAGCGGCTACCGACGCGCCCCCTGGCTCCGCCCGATCCGCAGACGCCTCCTCGACTCCCTGAAGGGGACCCTGCCACCACCGCCCCCGATCGTCCTGCCCGCACAGGCACAGGCACAGGCACAGGCACAGGCACAGGCACAGGCACCGGCACCGGACGGCGGGAACGGCGCGGCGACGCTACCCCGGGTCACCGGCTGAACTGCCAGTCGCCCCAGCACCCGCACACCGTCCCCGTGAGGCCGGCGCGGATTATTAATGCAAGCACGCTTGCTTGTTTCTGGTCCCGCTGCCATGCTCCCCCCATGGCAGACCCCACGCCCGTCATCGACGACCTGTGCGCGGAGAGCGAGGAACTCGACCTGCTCGTGGCCGAGTTGACCGCCGAGCAGTGGGCGCTCGCGACCCCCGCCCCCGGCTGGACCATCGCGCACCAGATCGCCCACCTCGCTTGGACCGACCACTCCTCGCTGCTGGCGGTGACCGATCAGGACGCCTTCTCCCGTGAGGTCGAGAAGGCGCTGGCCGCGCCCGGTGACTTCGTGGACAACGGTGCAGAGGAGGGGGCCGGGAAGCCGCCCGGGCAGCTGCTCGCCGACTGGCGGACCGGGCGCAAGGCGCTGGCCGAGGCCCTGCGCACCGCCCCCGACGGCGCCCGCTTCCCCTGGTACGGCCCGCCCATGTCCACCGCCTCCATGGCCACCGCCCGCCTCATGGAGACCTGGGCCCACGGCCTGGACGTGGCGGACGCGCTGGGCGTGGCCCGTACGCCCACCGACCGGTTGAGCCACATCGCCCGGCTCGGCGTCCGCACCCGCGACTACTCCTTCGGGGTGCACGGACTGACCCCGCCGTTCGAGGAGTTCCGTATCGAACTCACCGCCCCCTCCGGCGAGTTGTGGATCTACGGCCCCGAGGACGCCGTCGGCCGGGTCACCGGCCCCGCCCTCGACTTCTGTCTCCTCGTCACCCAGCGCGCCCACCGCGGCGACCTCGCCCTGCACGCCGAAGGCCCCGACGCCGACCGCTGGCTCGACATCGCCCAGGCCTTCGCGGGCCCGCCGGGAGACGGCCGCCCGCCCAAAGGGGCCGCCCGATGACCGACGCCGCAGAGCCCCTCCGAGCCGCAGAGCCCCTCCGCGCTGCCGAGCCCGACGGCACCGCCCCCCTCCGCATAGGCAACGCCTCCGGCTTCTACGGCGACCGCTTCGACGCCCTGCACGACATGCTCACCGGCGGTGAACTGGACGTCCTCACCGGCGACTACCTCGCCGAACTCACCATGCTCATCCTCGGCCGAGACCGCCTGAAGGACCCCGGCGCCGGCTACGCCCGCACCTTCCTGCGCCAGCTGGAGGAGTCCCTCGGCCTCGCCCATGACCGCGGCGTCAGGATCGTGACCAACGCCGGCGGCCTCAACCCCGCCGGGCTGGCCGCCCGCGTACGGGAGCTGGCCGACCGTCTCGGCATCCCCGTCCGCGTCGCCCATGTCGAGGGCGACGACCTCACCCCGCACCACCCCGGCAGCCTCGCCGCCCACGCCTACCTCGGCGGCTTCGGCATCGCCGCCTGTCTGCGCGAGGGCGCCGACATCGTGGTCACCGGGCGGGTGACGGACGCGGCGCTGGTCACCGGGCCCGCCGTCGCCCACTTCGGCTGGGGGCCGAGGGAGTACGACCGGCTCGCGGGGGCCGTCGTCGCCGGACATGTGCTGGAGTGCGGGACACAGGCGACCGGCGGCAACTACGCCTTCTTCGATGACGGGAACGGTGACGTCCGCCGCCCCGGCTTCCCCCTCGCCGAACTCCACGAGGACGGCAGCGCCGTCATCACCAAACACCCCGGCACCGGCGGCTTCGTCGACATCGGCACGGTGACCGCCCAGCTCCTGTACGAGACCGGCGGCGCCCGCTATGCCGGCCCCGACGTCACCGCCCGCCTCGACACGATCCGCCTCACCCGGGAAGGCCCCGACCGCGTCCGCATCGACGGCGTCCGGGGCGAACCCCCGCCCCCCACCCTCAAGGTCGGCCTCAACCGCCTCGGCGGCTTCCGCAACGAGGTCGCCTTCGTCCTCACCGGCCTCGGCATCGAGGCCAAGGCCGCGCTGGTACGGGCCCAGATGGAACCCCACCTCGGCAAGATCACCGACATCCGCTGGGACCTGGCCCGCACCGACCGTCCCGACGCCGACACCGAGGAGACCGCGAGCGCCCTGCTGCGGCTCGTCGTACGGGACCCGGACCAGGAGGCCGTGGGGCGGGCGCTCAGCGGCGCCGCCATCGAGCTCGCGCTCGCCAGCTACCCCGGCTTCCATGTGCTCGCCCCACCGGGAAAGGGCGCGCCCTATGGGGTCTTCGAGGATGTGTACGTCCCCCATGGCGCCGTCCCCCATGTGGCGGTGCTCCATGACGGGCGGCGGGTCCCTGTGGCGCCGGCCCAGGACACCCTCGTACTCGAAGAGGTACCGGAGCCGGCCCTGCCCGAGCCCCTCCCCTCGGGGCGCACCCGACGCGCCCCCCTCGGGCTCGTCGCGGGCGCCCGCAGCGGTGACAAAGGCGGCAACGCCAACATCGGACTGTGGGCCCGCACGGACGCGGCCTGGCGCTGGCTCGCCCACACCCTCACCGCCGACCGGCTCCGTGAACTCCTCCCGGAGACGGCCGACCTGCCCGTCACCCGCCATGTCCTGCCCGGCCTCCGCGCGCTCAACTTCGTCGTCGAGGGCATCCTCGGCGCCGGTGCCGCCGCCCAGCACCGATTCGACCCGCAGGCCAAGGCGCTCGGCGAATGGCTGCGCTCCCGCCACCTGGACATCCCGGAGGAGCTGCTGTGACCGTCCTGTCGTCGGCGCTCGACACCAACGACCCCGACTACCGCGCGAACCGCGAAGCCATGCTCGCCAGACTCACCGAGCTGGACACCGAACACGCCAAGGCCCTCGCGGGCGGCGGCGAGAAATACGTCCAACGCCACCGGGGACGCGGCAAGCTGCTCGCCCGCGAACGCATCGAACTGCTCCTCGACCCCGACACCCCCTTCCTGGAACTCTCCCCGCTCGCCGCCTGGGGCAGCGACTACACCGTCGGCGCCTCCCTCGTCACCGGCATCGGCGTCGTCGAAGGCGTGGAGTGCCTGATCACCGCGAACGACCCGACCGTACGCGGCGGCGCCAGCAATCCCTGGTCACTGAAGAAGGCGTTGCGCGCCAACGACATCGCCCTCGCCAACCGGCTGCCCTGCATCAGCCTGGTGGAGTCCGGCGGCGCCGATCTGCCCTCCCAGAAGGAGATCTTCATCCCGGGCGGCGCCATCTTCCGTGATCTGACCCGGCTTTCGGCCGCCGGGATCCCGACGGTCGCGGTCGTGTTCGGCAACTCCACCGCCGGGGGCGCCTACATCCCCGGTATGTCCGACCACGTGATCATGGTCAAGGAGCGGGCGAAGGTGTTCCTCGGCGGGCCGCCGCTGGTCAAGATGGCGACCGGTGAGGAGAGCGACGACGAGTCGCTGGGTGGAGCCGAGATGCACGCACGCGTGTCGGGTCTGGCGGACTACTTCGCAGTCGACGAGCAGGACGCGCTGCGGCAGGCGCGGAGAGTGGTGGCACGCCTGAACCACCGGAAGGCGTACGACGATCCGGGTCCCGTCGAACCGCCCAAGTACTCCAACGAGGAGCTCCTCGGCATCGTTCCCGGCGATCTGAAGATCCCCTTCGACCCCCGCGAGGTCATCGCCCGGATCGTGGACGCCTCCGACTTCGACGAGTTCAAGCCGCTGTACGGCACCAGTCTGACGACCGGCTGGGCGGCGCTGCACGGCTACCCGGTGGGCATCCTGGCCAACGCGCAGGGCGTGCTGTTCTCCGAGGAGTCCCAGAAAGCGGCCCAGTTCATCCAGCTGGCCAACCAGCGCGACATCCCCCTCCTCTTCCTCCACAACACCACCGGCTACATGGTCGGCAAGGAGTACGAGCAGGGCGGCATCATCAAGCACGGCGCGATGATGATCAACGCGGTGAGCAACAGCCGGGTGCCTCATCTGTCCGTGCTGATGGGTGCCTCGTACGGCGCCGGCCACTACGGCATGTGCGGACGCGCCTACGACCCCCGCTTCCTCTTCGCCTGGCCCAGTGCCAAGTCGGCCGTGATGGGCCCGCAGCAACTGGCGGGCGTCCTCTCGATCGTCGCCCGGCAGTCGGCGGCGGCGAAGGGACAGCCGTACGACGAGGACGCGGACGCGGCGCTGCGGGCCATGGTGGAGCAGCAGATCGAGTCCGAGTCGCTGCCGATGTTCCTGTCGGGCCGGCTCTACGACGACGGCGTCATCGACCCCCGCGACACCCGGACCGTCCTCGGCCTGTGCCTGTCGGCCGTCCACACGGCGCCGTACGAGGGTGCGCGCGGCGGCTTCGGCGTCTTCCGGATGTGAGGAACCCTTAAGTGATCACTTCTGTCCTCGTCGCCAACCGTGGCGAGATCGCCTGCCGCGTCTTCCGCACCTGCCGTGAACTGGGCATCCGGACGGTCGCCGTGCACTCGGACCCCGACGCGAACGCCCTCCACGCGCGCGTGGCCGACACCGCCGTACGGCTTCCGGGCGCGACCCCCGCGGAGACGTATCTGCGCGGCGACCTGATCGTGAAGGCGGCGGTCGCGGCCGGCGCCGACGCCGTGCACCCCGGCTACGGCTTCCTCTCCGAGAACGCGGACTTCGCACGGGCCGTCCTGGACGCCGGGCTGGTGTGGATCGGCCCGCCCCCGGAGGCGATCGAGGCGATGGCGTCCAAGACGCGCGCGAAGGAGCTGATGGGCCTCGCGCCCCTGGGGGAGGTCACGGACGCCGATCTGCCCGTGCTGGTGAAGGCGGCCGCGGGCGGCGGGGGGCGCGGGATGCGTGTCGTGCGCCGCCTTGAGGAGCTGAGCGTCGCGTTGGAGGGCGCGCGCGCCGAGGCCGCGAGCGCCTTCGGTGACGGCGAGGTGTTCGTCGAGCCGTACGTGGAGCACGGGCGCCATGTCGAGGTGCAGGTGCTCGCCGACGCGCACGGCACCGTGTGGGCGCTGGGCACGCGCGACTGCTCGCTCCAGCGCCGCCACCAGAAGGTCATCGAGGAGGCCCCGGCGCCCGGGCTCGCGGAGGGGCTCGCGAAGGAGCTGTGCACGCTGGCTGTGCGCGCCGCGCGCGCCGTCGACTACGTGGGCGCGGGCACCGTCGAGTTCCTGGTCGCCGACGGCAAGCCGCACTTCCTGGAGATGAACACCCGCCTCCAGGTCGAACACCCGGTGACGGAGGCGGTGTTCGGCGTCGACCTGGTGGCGCTCCAGATCGCGGTGGCGGAGGGCCGGGAGCTCGACACCGAGCCCCCACGCGCGCGTGGCCACGCCATCGAGGCCCGCCTCTACGCCGAGGACCCGTCGGCCGACTGGACCCCCCAGACCGGCACCCTGCACCGCCTGGCCGTCCCGGACACCGTCCGCCTGGACACCGGCTACGACGACGGCACCGAGATCGGCGTCCACTACGACCCCCTGCTCGCCAAGGCCGTCGCCCACGCCCCCACACGCGCGGAGGCACTGCGCAAACTGGCGGGCGCCCTGGAGAGGGCGACGATCCACGGCCCGACGACCAACAGGGACCTGCTGGTACGGAGCCTGCGCCACGCGGAGTTCGCGTCGGCGTCGATGACGACGGCCTTCTACGACCGCCACCTGTCCTCGCTGACACCCCCGGCTCCCGACCCGTACGCCCCCTTGGCCGCCGCCCTCGCCGACGCCCACGGCCCCTCCCGCTCCCGCTTCGGCGGAGCCTGGCGCAACGTTCCCTCGCAGCCCCAGACCAAGCGCTACGAGATGGCGGGCGAGGAGCACGAGGCGAGCTACCGCCACACGCGGGACGGCGTGGCGGCGGACGGGGTGCGGGTCGTCCACGCCGACGCGCATCTCGTCGTACTCGAAGCGGAAGGCGTGCAGCGCAGGTTCGAGGTGACGAGATACGGCGACGAGGTCCACGTGAACACGACGAGGCTGAGGGCACTGCCCCGCTTCGCCGACCCCGCGGCCCAACTCGCCCCCGGATCCCTGCTGGCCCCCATGCCGGGAACGGTCGTCAGGATCGCCGAGGGACTCGCCGCAGGAGCCGCTGTACAGGCCGGACAGCCCCTCCTGTGGCTGGAGGCGATGAAGATGGAACACAAGATCACGGCGCCGGTCACAGGGACGCTGAGCGCCCTCCAGGCAGTGCCCGGCCAACAGGTGACAGTCGGCTCTCTGCTGGCAGTAGTGAAGGAGTCACATGCCCACGATCGAGACTGACGAGCACAAAGCCCTCCGCCGGGCCGTAGCCGCCCTGGGGAAACGCCACGGCCGCGGCTACGACCGCGAACACCTCTGGTCCGAAGCCGGCAAACTCGGCTACCTCGGCGTCAACCTCCCCGAGGAGTACGGAGGCGGAGGCGGCGGCATCTTTGAACTCTCCCTCGTCCTCGAAGAGCTGGGCGCCGCCGGCTGCCCCCTGCTCATGATGGTCGTGTCCCCCGCCATCTGCGGCACAGTGATCGCCCGCTTCGGAACCCCCGCCCAGAAGAGCACATGGCTCCCCGCCCTCGCGGACGGCACCCGCACCATGGCCTTCGGCATCACCGAACCCGACGCCGGCTCCAACAGCCACCGCATCACCACCACGGCCCGCCGCGACCCCGACACCGGAGACTGGCTCCTCACCGGCCGCAAGGTCTTCATCTCCGGCGTCGACATAGCCGACGCCACCCTCATCGTCGGCCGCACCGAGGACTCCCGCACCGGCCGCCTCAAGCCCTGCCTCTTCATCGTCCCCAAAGACGCCCCCGGCTTCACCCGCCGCCAGATCGACATGGAACTCCAGGCGGCGGAGAAGCAGTTCGAGCTGACCCTCGACGACGTACGCCTCCCCGCGGACGCGCTGGTCGGAGACGAGGACGCAGGGCTCCTCCAGCTCTTCGCCGGCCTCAACCCCGAACGCATCATGACCGCCGCCTTCGCGATCGGCATGGGCCGGTACGCCCTCTCCCAAGCCCTCGACTACGCGCGCGAACGCACCGTGTGGAACGCCCCCATCGGCGCCCACCAGGCCATCGCCCACCCCCTGGCCCAGGCGCACATCGACCTCGAACTGGCCCGCCTGATGATGCAGAAAGCGGCCCACCTCTACGACGAGGGCGACGACGCCGGCGCGGGCGAGGCCGCCAACATGGCGAAGTACGCCGCAGGGGAGGCCTGTGTGAAGGCGGTCGACCAGGCCGTGCACACCCTCGGCGGCAACGGCCTCACCCGGGAATTCGGGCTCGCCTCGTTGATAACGGCCGCGCGCGTGGCTCGTATTGCTCCGGTGAGCAGGGAGATGATTCTCAACTACGTCTCCCACCAGACCCTGGGCCTGCCCAAGTCGTACTAGGCCGTCTTGGAGGAACCATGTTCCGCAGCGAGTACGCAGACGTCGCACCCGTAGAACTCCCCATCCACGAAGCCGTACTGGGCCGGGCCGCCGAGTTCGGGGAGCACCCCGCGCTCATCGACGGCACGGACGGCACCACCCTCACGTACGAACAACTGGACCGGTTCCACCGCCGCATCGCCGCCGGCCTCGCCGAGGCGGGAGTGGCCAAGGGAGACGTGCTGGCGCTCCACAGCCCCAACACCGTCGCGTTCCCGACGGCGTTCTACGCGGCCACGCGCGCGGGGGCGTCCGTCACCACGGTGCACCCCATGGCGACACCGGAGGAGTTCGCCAAGCAGCTCAAGGACTCCGCGGCCCGCTGGATCGTCACCGTCTCGCCCCTGCTGGAGGTCGCCCGCCGGGCCGCCGAACTCGCGGGCGGCGTCGCGGAGATCTTCGTCTGCGACCACGCGACCGGACACCGCTCCCTCATCGACATGCTCGGCTCCACCGCCCCCGAGCCCGCCGTCGGCATCGACCCCGCGGCGGACGTGGCGGCACTGCCGTACTCCTCGGGCACGACCGGCATCCCCAAGGGCGTCATGCTCACCCACCGCCAGATAGCCACCAACCTCGCCCAGCTCGAACCGGCCATCTCCGCGGGCCCCGGCGACCGCATCCTCGCCGTCCTGCCGTTCTTCCACATCTACGGCCTGACCGCCCTCATGAACGCCCCCCTGCGCAGGGGCGCCACCGTCGTCGTCCTGCCCCGCTTCGACCTGCAGACCTTCCTCGCGGCCATCCAGAACCACCGCATCACCGGCCTCTACGTCGCCCCGCCGATCGTCCTGGCCCTCGCCAAGCACCCCCTGGTCGCCGAGTACGACCTCACCTCGCTGCAGTACGTCATCAGCGCCGCCGCCCCCCTGGACGCCAAGCTCGCCGAAGCCTGCTCACGACGCCTCAACCTGCCCCCCGTCGGCCAGGCGTACGGCATGACGGAACTCTCGCCCGGCACCCACGTCGTCCCCCTCGCCGCCATGCGCCAGGCACCCCCCGGCACCGTCGGCCGCCTCATCGCCGGCACCGAGATGCGGATCGTCTCCCTCGACGACCCCGACAAGGACGTCGGCATCGGCGCGGACGGCGAGATCCTCATCCGCGGCCCCCAGGTCATGAAGGGCTACCTCGGCCGCCCCGACGCCACCGCCGCGATGATCGACCCCGAGGGCTGGCTGCACACCGGCGACGTCGGCCATGTCGACGCCGACGGCTGGCTGTTCGTCGTCGACCGCGTGAAGGAGCTCATCAAGTACAAGGGCTTCCAGGTCGCCCCCGCCGAACTGGAAGCGCTCCTGCTCACCCACCCCGGGATCGCCGACGCCGCCGTCATCGGCGCCTACAACGAGGACGGCAACGAAGTCCCGCACGCCTACGTGGTCCGCCAGCCCACCGCCGCCGACCTCTCCGAAGGAGAGGTCATGATGTACGTCGCCGAACGCGTCGCCCCCTACAAACGCGTCCGCGAGGTCACCTTCATCGACGGAGTACCGCGCGCCGCCTCCGGGAAGATCCTGCGCCGGCAACTGAGGGAGACCCCATGACCCTGATCGGCCGCACGCGCGCGCGTGGCATCGAAACCCTCACCCTCGACTCACCGCACAACCGCAACGCCCTCTCGGCGACGCTCGTGGGGGAACTGGCCGCCGCCCTCGCCGAAGCGGGGAAGGACGGCGACGTACGCGCGATCGTCCTCACCCACACCGGCAACACCTTCAGCGCGGGCGCCGACCTCAAGGAGCCCCCGGACCCCGACGCGCTCGTGGGCCTCCTCCGGCAGATCGTCGAACTGCCCAAACCCGTGCTCGCGCGGGTCACAGGCCATGTCCGCGCGGGCGGCCTGGGCCTCCTGGCGGCCTGCGACATGGGCGTGGCGTCGGCACGGTCCAGCTTCGCCTTCACAGAGGTACGGATCGGAGTGGCCCCCGCGGTCATCTCCCTGACGTTGCTCCCCCGCACCGACCCCCGCGCCCTCGCCCGCCACTACCTCACCGGCGCCCGCTTCGACGCCCCCGAGGCCGTCCGCACCGGCCTGCTCACCGCGACCGGCGACGACGTGGACGCCGTACTGGAACCCCTCCTGGACGGCCTCCGCAAAGCCGCACCCGAAGCCCTCGCGGAGACGAAACAGCTGCTCACCGCTAGGGTGCTGGAAGCCTTCGACCGGGACGCGGCCCACCTCACCGCACTCTCGGCCCGCCTGTTCTCCTCCGCACAGGCCCACGAAGGCATGACAGCCTTCCTAGAACGACGGGACCCCGCATGGGCGCTGTGAGCACGGTCGGCGACCGTGTCGAACGAACCCCCAAACAGGACCGCAGCCGCGCCACCCGGCAGCGCCTCCTGGAAGCCGCCGTGGCCTGCCTCGCCGAACACGGCTGGACAGGCTCCACGGTGTCCGTGGTAGCCGAACGCGCGGGCGTCTCCCGAGGCGCCGCCCAGCACCACTTCCCGACCCGGGAGGACCTGTTCACGGCGGCGGTCGAGTACGTCGCGGAGGAACGGTCGACAGCCCTGCGCGCCCTCTTCCCGGCAGACGCGACCGTCGACCGCCGCGCGGTCGTGACAGCCCTCGTCGACCTCTACACCGGCCCCCTCTTCCGCGCCGCTCTCCACCTCTGGGTCGCCGCCTCGAACGAGGAACAGCTCCGCCCCAGGGTGACGGAGCTGGAGGCCCGCGTCGGCCGCGAGACCCACCGCATCGCGGTCGAGCTGCTGGGCGCGGACGAGTCCCGGCCGGGCGCCCGCGAGACCGTCCAGGGCCTGCTGGACATGGCCCGCGGCCTGGGCCTCGCCAACCTGCTCACGGACGACGCGGGGCGGCGGGAACGAGTGGTGGCGCAGTGGGCCGTACTGCTGGACGAGGCGCTGGACTGAAGGAGAAGACCGACGGAGAACCCCGCTGAGGATCTCAGGGGCTGAGCCGCTCCACCCGCCAACTCCCGTCCGGCTCCGCCACGTACCGCAGCCGGTCGTGCAGCCGGTTCTCCCGGCCCTGCCAGAACTCCACCGCCTGCGGGGCCACCCGGAAACCACCCCAGTTCGGCGGCACCGGCACCTGCTCACCCTCCGGATAGCGAGCCTCCAGCTCGGCGTACGACGCCTCCAGCTCGGCACGCGTGGCGATCACCGACGACTGGGCGCTGGCCCACGCACCGAGCTGGGAGCCGTGCGGCCGGGTCCGGAAGTACGCGGCGGTCTCGTCCCGCCCGGTACGCCGCGCGATGCCCGTGACGAGGACCTGGCGAGCCATCGGATGCCACGGAAAGAGCAGCGAGACATACGGATTCTCGGAGAGATCACGCGCCTTGCGGGAGTCGTAGTTCGTGTAGAAGACGAACCCCTGCTCGTCGAACTGCTTCAACAGCACCGTACGAGAACTGGGCCGCCCCTCCCCGTCCGCCGTGGACACCACCATGGCGTTCGGCTCGAACAGATGCGCCTCCGTCGCGGCCTGCTTGAACCAGCGCGCGAACTGCTCCACCGGCGTGGCGGCGAGATCGCTCTCGGCGAGCCCCTCGGCCCGGTACTGCTTGCGCATGGAGGCCGGATCCGGGGCGGATTCGGGCGTGGGCTCGGGGCCGGGGGAGACGATGGCTGCGTCGGTCACGCCGTCATCTTGCCGTATCGAATCCATGCGAGGGGCCGTTGAGACCACGGCACCAAGGGTGGCACTCAGTGCCGCAACCACTCCCCAAAGGTGGCACTCGGGGATATGGTGCAGATGCCACAACGGTGGGGTGACCACCCGCCGAAAGGGGCATCACAGGGCCAGCCGACCACCGCGGAGCCGTCCCACTCCGCAGGTCGCCCCCCCATCAGCACCCCGAACCGACACCCCGCACCCCGACAAGACCTGTCGCACACATCATGAGGAGCCGCCTGATGTCCGACTTTGACCCCTCCTTCGTACCCGGCCTCGAAGGAGTCGTCGCGTTCGAGACGGAGATCGCCGAACCGGACAAGGAGGGCGGCGCCCTGAGGTACCGGGGCGTCGACATCGAGGACCTGGTCGGTCACGTCTCGTTCGGCAACGTCTGGGGCCTGCTCGTCGACGGCGCCTTCCGCCCCGGCCTGCCGCCCGCCGAACCCTTCCCCATCCCCGTCCACTCCGGCGACATCCGCGTCGACGTCCAGTCCGCACTCGCGATGCTCGCCCCCGTCTGGGGCCTCAAACCACTCCTCGACATCGACGAGGCCCAGGCCCGCGAAGACCTCGCCAGGGCCGCCGTCATGGCCCTCTCCTACGTCGCCCAGTCCGCCCGCGGCCAGGGCCGCCCCATGGTCCCGCAGAGCGAGATCGACAAAGCCCAGTCCGTCGTCGAACGCTTCATGATCCGCTGGCGCGGCGAACCCGACCCCAAACACGTCGCCGCCGTCGACGCGTACTGGACCTCCGCCGCCGAACACGGCATGAACGCCTCCACCTTCACCGCCCGCGTCATCGCCTCCACCGGCGCCGACGTCGCAGCCGCCCTCTCCGGCGCCGTAGGAGCCATGTCCGGCCCCCTCCACGGCGGCGCCCCCTCCCGCGTCCTCCACATGATCGAGGAGATCGAACGCACCGGCGACGCCGAGGCCTACGTCAAGCAGGCCCTCGACAAGGGCGAACGCCTGATGGGCTTCGGCCACCGCGTCTACCGCGCCGAAGACCCCCGCGCCCGCGTCCTCCGCCGCACGGCCCGCGAACTGGGCGCACCCCGCTTCGAAGTCGCCGAAGCACTGGAGAAGGCGGCACTCGCCGAGCTCCACGCCCGCCGCCCCGACCGCGTCCTGGCCACCAACGTCGAGTTCTGGGCGGCGATCGTCCTGGACTTCGCGGAGGTACCGGCCCACATGTTCACGTCGATGTTCACCTGCGCGAGGACAGCCGGATGGTCGGCGCACATTCTTGAGCAGAAGCGGACGGGGCGGTTGGTGCGGCCGTCCGCGCGTTATGTGGGGCCGGGTTCGCGGCAGCCTCAGGATGTCTCGGGGTACGAGGACATCGCCCACTGAGAAGGAGCTTGAGGAGCGCGGGCGACTGCGGGCCGGGTTGTGGCCGGTCGCGCAGTTCCCCGCGCCCCTATGGGGCGCATTGATCTAGGCCGGAGTCAGCAAGTTGCCGTGGTGGCGCTCCGCCACCAGCGGATGCGCCCGCAGCTTGCCCTTCAGCTCGTTGTACCCGTACTCCGCGAAGAGCGGGTTCGAGGGGTCGTCCGTGACGCCGGGCGCGGCGGAAGCGTGCGGGAACGACAGGGGCTCCACGCGCGCGTCGAGACGCGGGTTGTAGAAGAACGGCACCGAGAACCGCTCGGTCGCCCCCGGCGGCGACACCACCCGGTGATTGGTGGCGACGAGATACCCGTTCGTCGCCACTTCGAGCAGCTCCCCGAGATTCACCACGAACGCCCCCTCCAACGGCGGCACATCATGGAACAACCCGTCCTCACGCTGCACCTGAAGCCCACCGACCCGGTCCTGCAGCAGCAGCGTGAGAAACCCGTAGTCCTTGTGCGCACCGACCCCCTGATCGGCGCCGTCCCCCGCACTCCCCGGATACCGCACCAGCTTGAGATGCGGATGGGCATGCGCCCCGAAGATCGGCTCGTAGAAATCGGCGGGCGCCCCGATCGCCGTGAGCAGCTCACGCAGCAACCGCTCGGCCACGCCACTGAGCCGGTCGATCCACTCCAACGCGGCGGTCCGCAACTCGGGCAAGGACTCAGGCCACTGATTGGGCCCCTGAAGCCACCAATAAGCAGGCTCCCCAGCCCCCGGTATTCGAGCCTCCCGCTCGGCCCCGATGTCGAGCTGATCCCGCCAGTCCCGACTCCCACCCGTCCGCTCGTCCCCGGTCCGCGTGTACCCCCGGAAATGCGGCGAACGAACATTGTCGATGGCCAGCCGCTCACCCTCCGGAAGCGCGAAGAACCTCCGCATGGCAGCGAGCAGGGCATCGACCTCACCCTGCGGAACCCCATGCCCGACCAACTGGAAGAACCCCACGTCATGCGCGGCACTGTGCAGCTGCGCATGGAGCAGAGCCCTCGCCTGGGGGCCGCGATCGGCGGCGGAGAGATCGATGATCGGAAGCTGCTGGTACGACGGGATCGTCGACACGTTCGTCATGGAGTGCGTCCACAGAGAGATGAGAGAGATGAGAGAGGTGAGAAGGAGGAAACGGCAGCGGTGGCTGCTGAAAAAGGGGCCGGATCGCTCAGACGGATCGTCGACAGCCCATGCTCGTGACGCGGACGTAGTCCACGTGGCGGCGTCGAACGAGCGAAAGCATGCGGTCAGAGTACTGCGTGCCGCAAGAATCCCCGGTGTCGCAGGTCACTCCCGAAAATCCTCCACGAACGCAGACGACCCGCGAGCTCGGGTTCCCCCGCCTGAAGCGGGGGAGCCGGCCGGACGTACCGGCGAGCTCGCGGGTCGGGTGACTGCGTTGGATTGGCCGGCTGCGTGCTTCTCGCGCACGCTGGTCCGGCACCGCACTGCGTGTGGTGGCAGGCCGCTAGCCTGCAGCCACCTCCGACGTCCGGTGTGCATACATGCTCCGAACCACCTCCTCTCCTCGGTGCATCACACCCTAAGAACCGGTGGGCCACCGCTCAACCGGTTTTCCGAGATGTTGACGCAGCTCCTTCTGGCCGGAAGGAGTAGCCATATCCGTCGCTTCGTTGCAGGAGGCGAAGGTGGCGATGACGGGGGAAGCCGAATCGATCCGGAGTGGTGCGGGCATAGGAGCCACGCCCCGTTGCCTTGGCGACGAGTACCTGTCCCGGAAAACGCACGATCACATCGCCGCTCCCGTGATCCAGATGTCCGACAGAGAGCGCGTCCAGGGTGTGGGTCTTGGCCAGTCCCATGGCGCTGCGGTTCCACTGCGTTCGCCCGCCGGGCCAGGTGTGCAGCGGGCGATCGAGACCACTCGAGGCATCCAAGAGCTGCCATCGGGTCGCGTTCATGGCGGCGGCGTCATGGAGCGGGGTCCTCGCTTGCCGGAGGATCATCGCGAGGCGGTCGGTTGGAGATGCGGTTCGATCCGCCTCGGCTGCGGGGTCTGACGTGATCGATGTTCAGGGGTACGCCGGTCGCGTCGCAAAGGAGGGCGGAAGCCATCCTGCCGGACGGGTTCGGTTGTTTGAACGCGGTGCTCGGTAACGGCAGTTGGCGGAGCGTCGTCTGTGTCGGTATCCGGCGCGTTGTTGCATGCAGAGGTGGATGTGGTCGCCGCGGTGTTGGAGTTCGACCGACACCAAGCCCCGCCGGACGGTGATCACAGCTCCTTCACCCGTGTACGACTGGTTCTGCGTGGGAGCGTCACCGCTCCCGTTCTCTGCCTCGGCGTGACGCCGACGGGCTCCGGTGCTGGGCCCGTCGGTCTCCCCTCGCCCATGTTCCCTGCCGGTGCCCCGCGCGAGGGCGGGGTGTCCGTGAGCCGTTTCGTCCCTGCTCCCAGGGGTGTCTGCTCCCACGGATTCCAGTGCAGGCTGCTGAGGAAGCACAGCCTGGTGGGTCCTCGAACGCGCACCCGATCTTGCTGCTAAGCGACTGTCTCGCGGCGCGCTTCCAGAGCTGACGTCCCCCGCCTTCGGACCGGCGCTCACCTCACCCCCGTGCAACCCCCGCCAGATCCAGCGCCGCAGCGATCCGCACCGCCACATCCTCCGCGTACACCGCATCGGACCGCTCGAACTGGTTCCGCCCGGCCCCCCGCAGGAAGGTCACGACCCCCAGCGTCCGCCCCCGGCTCCGCAGTACCGCGCACAGCGCGTGCACCGCGTCCCCCGGCCACTGCCGGGCGAGGGCCCACTCGCGGGCCTTCTCCGTCGGTACCGATCCGACGCTCGCCCGCACGGACCCCATCCGCTCCACGCACTGCAGCGCGGGATGCCCCACCGCGTACCGCACGGGCAGCCCCGCCTGTCCGGCCAGCAGGCTAGGCCCGGGTGCCCCGGCGGGGGTCGCGGCGACCCGTACCAGCCGTACCGGCACGTCGGATCCGGTGGCCGGGGCGTCTGCCACGCGGTCGATGAGCGCGTGGTCGGCGAAGCCGGCGAGCGCGAAGTCGAGGTGGATCGTGGCCGCCTCGGTCGGGTCCTCGCACTCGGCGGCGGCGCGGGCCGCGCGGTGCAGCTGGTTGGTGCGGAAGCGGAGCAGGGCCGCCTCCTGCTCGGCCTGCTTGGCCTCGGTGACGTCGTTGAAGAGCCAGCCGACGCCCAGGGGCACGGGTTCCTCGGCGAGCGGTGAGGCGAGGCGTACGAAGCCGCAGCGCCAGCAGCGCCGCTGTTCGCCCTCGGGGGTGCGGACGCTCACCCAGATCTCGGCGGGTGCGGGCGGTGCGCCCTCGGCCAGCACATGGGTGAGCGCGCTCTCCAGTTCCTCGACGCCCTGAGCGAGCAGTTCCCCGAGGGGCCGCCCGAGGACGGCCGTACGGCCGATGCCCAGTGCCCGGGCGGCGTGCGAGTTGACGACCGCGGGCCGCAGGTCGGCGTCGACCAGTACGACACCCCAGCTGGCGTCCTCGAAGAGCGCCTCGCTGAGCGCGATGGACCGTTCGAGATCGATCTGCGCGTGCACCTCGCTGAACGCGCAGTACACCCCGGCCGGCTTGCCGTCCGGCCCGCGCACGGCGGCCGACTGCGTCCGTACGAGGACTCTGCCGCCTTCCTTGGTCAGCAGCGCGAACTCGTGGACCTGCCGCCCGGGGGCCTGCATGGCGGACATCAGCCGCCCCTCGACCTCCTGCGCGTCGGCGCTCCGCACGGCCCATCCCGCGAACCCCTGGCGCCCCACGGCCTCGGCGGCGGTCCAGCCCAGGATCCGCTCGGCCTCGCGGTTCCAGTGGGTGACGACTCCGCCCGCGTCGAAGGCGCACAGTGCCGCGTCCATGCCGTCGAGCAGGGCGGCGAGCAGATCGGCGCCGTCGGGCTGCTCGGGCTCGTTCGGCCCCAGCTCGTCGGTGGTCCCACTACGCCGGGAAGCACTCACCTGGACCCCCTGCAGGCTGCGTCCGTCCGTACGGCACGTCGGTTCGCTCACTTGCAATCATCTAACTGGAACGTGACGCAGCACACACCGAGTTCCCGCAAGTTGGGGGAATCGTTGTACGCCGCCCATGGATCTATACCGCCCGATCGGGCCCGAGCCCAGGCCCGGGACCGAGCCGGAGATCGACCCACAGGTCGGTCTCACCGGGCAGCGCATACCGCTCGACCTCGACAAAGCCCTGTTTCTCGGCGAACCGCAGCCCGTCCTCGTTGACGGCCAGCACGCACGTCTCGATCACCGTGGCGCCCAGCACGCGCGCGTGGGCGAGGCCGTTCTCGTACAGTGCCGTCCCGAGCCCCTGCCGCCGGTGCGCGGGCAGCACGCGCGCGATGACGGTCGCCGCCCCGTCCTGAGGCGGCCGCACGGTCGAACACCCGACGAGCACGTCACCGACGTACGCGTTCTCCAGCCGGTTCCGCGTGCTCCGCTCCCGTACCGCGTCGAGGCTCAGCTCATCGGCCGGGATGATCACGTTGTGGACGTACCGCCACTGCTCCAGCATGGCGTCGCCCACGGCGGGCTCTATTCGAACATCAGGCACGAGATCCACTTCCCCGCCGCGCGTACACCTCAATCTCGATCTTCATACGAGGATCCGCGAGCCCGCACATCAACATCGTCGCCGCCGGCCGCACCTCCCCGAACGTCCGCCGCAGCACCGGCCAGCACGGCTCGAAGTCCTCCCGGTCGGGCAGCAGATACCGCACCCTTACGACGTCGGAGAAGCCGCACCCGGCCTCCTCCAACGCCGCCCCGATGTTCCGCACGCACTGCTCGGCCTGCTCGACGACATCGTCGGAGATCGTCATCGTCGCGTAGTCGAACCCGGTCGTCCCCGACACATGCACCCAGTCACCGTCGACGACGGCCCGGGCGTACCCGATCTGCTCCTCGAACACCGAACCACTGAGAATGGCCTGTCGCTCCGTCATGATCCGAACGCTAGGAGCCGCACGAAGATCCGTCTACGGCGATTCCTCCTGGGGCGATTCCTCGGCGGGTGCGGTGAGGTGCTCCTGGGCGGCTTTCCGAAACGCCGTCACCAAGCGGCCGCGGTCGCCCGCGCGGGTCGCGAGGACGACATGGCTGGGCTCGACGCCCTCCAGGGATTGCTACGAGGTCCGGGCGCAGGAAGGTGCCGACGGCCCGGGCGGAGATCGCCAACGCCTCGCCGGCCTGCGGGAGGCGGTCGCGGCGGCGGACGGCGTCGCCCAAGCGAGGCGATAGAGGCGGGCCGCGTCGTGGTACGGCGCGCAGGTCGGCCGTGCTCGCTCCGGCCAGGACGGGTGATCGACGCGCCGGGCGAGGGGCCTAGCGCATGGAGGCGACAAGGTCTTCCATGGCCTCGCGCGGCACTTCGCCGCCGCTTACCAGTCGGTCGGAAGACGAGTCTGGACTCGCCTTACTGCCGGTAGAAGATCCGGTCCCCGTATTCCTCGAAGACCCGCTCGTTCCACTCCAGGCCGCCGTCCACGTTCCCGGACCGCAGCATCGGGGGCTCGATGCCGCGTTCAGCGAGGTCGGCTGCGGCCGTGGCGACGACGGCCTGGAGGAGGGCCGAGGTCACGACCGTCGAGGCCGGGGCGAAGGGGGCGGGGACGGTGTCGAGGGTGAGTTCTGCGTCGCCGATGGCGATCTTGGAGTCGAGGACGATGTCGCAGTGGTCCTTGAGGTAGGTGCCGGAGGAGTGGCGGGGGGACGTCTCCGAGGCGTAGGCCACTGATGTGACGCCGATGACCCGCACGCCACGCGCGCGTGCGCTCATCGCCATCTCCACGGGGAGGGCGTTGCGGCCCGAGAGGGAGATGATCACGAGGGTGTCGCCGGTGCGGAGGGGCGAGGAGTCGAGGACGGCGGTGGCGAGGCCGTCGACGCGTTCCAGGGCGGAGCCGAGGGTGGCGGGCATGACATCGACGCCGACGACGCCGGGGACGGTGAGCAGGTTCATCAGCGCGAGGCCGCCCGCGCGGTAGACGACGTCCTGCGCGGCGAGCGAGGAGTGCCCGGCGCCGAAGGCGAACAGACGGCCACCGCCCGCGACGGTGTCGGCGAGAAGCCGCCCGGCCGCGTCGATGTGCTCGGCCTCCTCGTCACGGACCCGCTGCAGCAGGCCGATCGCAGCGTCGAAGAACCGGTCGGCGGGCGTGCCGTCGCTCATGCGGGCCCCTTCGGGTCGGCTGTGTCGCGGATCACCGTGCGGTCTGGACCAGTGCGGTGTCAATACGGCAGGGGGAGGCGGGCGCATTACGTGAGGTGCGGGACGCCGGGCCGCCTTGCCGCGGGGCGCCTCATCGCCGTAGGGCGTGCCTCGCGGAGGCGCGAACCCGGTCCTGCGGGGCCGGGGGCAGGCCCCCGGACAGCCTCGGGGCCCCTCGGGCCGCGCTGCTTGGCCCGACGCGCTCAACGCCGTGAAGCAGCCTCCCCCCGGAGCCCGGAGCCCGGAGCCCGGAGCCCGGAGCCCGGAGCCCGGAGCCCGGAGCCCGGAGCCCGGAGCCCGGAGCCCGGAGCCCGGAGCCCGGACCACACGGCGTCCAGGCCACCCCCCCGCAGCGCCCACCAGACCCCCGCGACACCCCGGTCCCCCCTTGCAGAGGCCCTCCGCAGCCCCAGATCCCTGGCGAAACCAGCTCGTTTCACCGGCGCGGCACGGTTGTCGGTGGTATGCGTCAGAATTGAAGCCAGGGCCAGCGCACACGCCGGGAAGTCGTCGTGCTTCCGGCAGAGCTAATCGAGGGGCACGTATGTCCGGACTGATCGACACCACGGAGATGTATCTCCGCACCATCCTCGAGCTGGAGGAGGAAGGTGTGGTCCCCATGCGCGCCCGGATCGCCGAGCGGCTGGACCAGAGCGGGCCGACCGTGAGCCAGACGGTGGCGCGGATGGAGCGGGACGGGCTCGTGTCCGTGGCGAGCGACCGGCATCTGGAGCTGACGGACGAGGGGCGTCGGCTGGCCACGCGTGTGATGCGCAAGCACCGGCTCGCGGAGTGCCTGCTCGTCGACGTCATCGGGCTGGAGTGGGAGCAGGTGCACGCCGAGGCGTGTCGCTGGGAGCACGTGATGAGCGAGGCCGTGGAGCGGCGGGTGCTGGAGCTGCTCCGGCACCCGACCGAGTCGCCGTACGGCAATCCGATCCCCGGTCTGGAGGAGCTCGGCGAGAAGGACGGCGCCGACCCGTTCCTCGACGAGGGCATGGTGTCGCTGGCCGACCTCGACCCGGGGCTCGAGGGCAAGACCGTCGTCGTGCGGCGGATCGGGGAGCCGATCCAGACCGACGCGCAGCTGATGTACACGCTGCGTCGGGCGGGCGTGCAGCCCGGCTCGGTGGTGAGCGTGACGGAGTCGGCCGGCGGGGTGCTGGTGGGCAGTGGCGGTGAGGCGGCCGAGCTGGAGGCCGACGTCGCCTCGCACGTGTTCGTCGCCAAGCGCTGACGGCGGGCCGAGCGGGAGAGGGGCGTCGACTCCGATCTGTTCGCCGCCCGGTGCTGACCGCGGGCCGAGCCGGAGGTGGACGCCGACTCCCATCTGTTCGTCGCTCGGTGCCGGCGGCCGTGGACCGTCGTATCTGGACCGTCGTACGTGTTCTGACCGGCGTTCAACTGCCGGGGCGGCAGGGTCAGTTGTGGCAGCACCGCGATCTCGTCGATTCCAAGATTCACTGTGCCGAATCGCAGCGCTCGCGCCGCCCGCGTGCGAGGCTGTCGCGTGAGGCATATGACCTGAGGGGGCCGGGAGGATGTGCCGCAGACGTGTGGAGGGCCCCGGCGCCATGTGGCGCCGGGGCCTGTCCTCCCCTGTGCTGACCCGGAGCCCCGAGCTCTCAGGGTCATTCCCCTCGGACCGGTTTCCCCGAGCGGTCCGCCTCCCGCTGAAAATCTCCCCTCGGCAGCGACGATCAATCCTTGAGCAAGGTCACTCAAACGAGGGGTGTTGTCGGCGGAGGCCGCATTCTCGAATAGGCATTCGATAGCCTTCGGGTGACACACCACACGGAACGTGCGCTTCAGGGAGGGACGGGCGGCACTACAGCAGGCACGTCAGGCAGGGCAGGCAGTACACGGTTCTCGGGACCGGCCGGCTCGAGCGGGAGTGAGCCGGTCCGAGCGGATCCAGGGGGGTGCCAGGATCAATGGTGCGGCGCATCGACGTGACCGGGGCAGGCGGCGTATGCCTCGCCGCCTGGGAGTTCGGCGACCCTCTCAAGACCGACCCGCCGGTGGACCTGGCCGGGCACGGTGTCCGGGAGAACGGCGAGGCGGCCGGGCGGCGCATCGGCCACCGGACCGTCCAAGGCGCCCTCGACCGCTCACCCGGTGTGCTCTTACTGCACGGCCTCATGGGCCGCGCCTCCCACTGGGCCTCGACCGCCCGCTGGCTCTCCGAACGCCACCGCGCGGTCGCCCTCGACCAACGCGGCCACGGCCGCAGCGACAAGCCCCCGCAGGCCTCCTTCACCCGCGAGGCATATGTCGAGGACGCGGAGGCCGCGCTCGAACAGCTCGGCCTCGGCCCCGCCGTGCTCGTCGGGCACGCGATGGGTGCGCTGACCGCCTGGCAGCTCGCCGCGAAGCGGCCGGACCTCGTGTCCGGCGTGATCATCTGCGACATGCGGGCGTCCGCGCTCGGGGCCGCGTCCCAGCGGGAGTGGGCGGACTGGTTCAAGTCCTGGCCCCTCCCCTTCGCCACGCTCGCCGATGTGCGCAAGTGGTTCGGCGAGGACGACCCGTGGGTGGAGCGCCCGAACCCCGCCCGCGGCGAGTTCTACGCCGAGGTGATGTCCGAATCGCCGGACGGCTGGCGGCCCGTCTTCGAACCCGAGCAGATGCTGAAGTCCCGGGAGACGTGGGTGTACGACGCGCACTGGGAGGAGCTCGCCCAGGTGCAGTGCCCCGCGCTGGTCGTGCGCGGCCTGGACGGGGAGCTGGGGCGGGCGGAGGCCCAGGAGATGGTGCGGGTGCTGCCGCGGGGGGAGTACGCGGAGGTGGCCGACGCCGGCCACCTTGTGCACTACGACCAGCCGGAGGCCTGGCGGGCGGCCATCGAGCCGTTCATCGACGCGCTCACGGGGTGAGGCTTCGGCGCCCACGGGCTCAGGAGCCGCACATCGACACGGCCCCGCGCTCATCAGGGCGTCACAGGGCCGCGGGCCGCGTATCCCCTGGCCTACGAAGCCCTCGCGGTCACATGGCCTCCGGCTACGAAACCCCCGCGGCCGCATGGCCCCGGGCCGCGAAGCCCCCAGGACCACACAGCCCTCGCACCACACAGCCCCCGCACCACAAAGTCCTGCCCGTCACAAAAACCGCCGGCCACAAATCCCCCCTTTCCGCCCGCCACAAATCCCCCTCACCGCCCGCCACAAGTCACCCCTTGCTGACCGCCGCCAAGATCTCCGGCAACCGCCCCGCCGTCCTCGGCGCCGCCAGCCGCAGCCCCAGCAGTGTGATCGCCGCCCCGTAGCCCGCGCCCACCGGCAGCAGCAGCCAGCTCCAGTTGTCCCCGCCCTCGCTGACGTGGAGCCAGATCGTCAGGGCGATGACCGGGGCGCACAGCAGGGCCGCGCCCACCATGCCGCCGAAGACGGAGATCCAGGCGAGGCCGGTCTGGCCGGGGGCGACGTTCTTGTAGCCCTCCTGGGGGATGGAGTAGGGGAAGCGGGCGGAGGCCCAGGCGCCCGTGGCCAGCATCGCGCCGAGGAGGGCGAAGGAGAGGCCGAGGGCCTCGGGGAGGCGGGGCCAGTCGCCGAGGAGGGCTGTCGTCAGGACGGTCACGAGCGTGGCGTACGGCAGGGTGATGACCAGGAGGGCCAGGGCGCGGCCGCGCAGTTCGACGTAGGCGTCGCGGGTCGAGGAGATGGTCATCGCGACCATCCAGAAGGCCGAGGTGTCCTGGCCGAACTGGTTGTACATCAGGATGCCGAGCATCCCCGCGGCGAAACAGGCGAAGTAGATCGACCCGGTGCCCTGCAGCGCGTTGAACACCGGCACGATCAGCCCGATCGCGAGCGAAGTCACCCATGCCGCCTTGGTCTTGGGGTCGCGCCAGATGTAGCGGAGGCTCCGTTCCACGACCGTCCCGGTGCGCCCGGCGGGCAGCAGTCGCCCGAGCCCGGTCGACGCCCGCTCGCGCGTGGTGGACTCACCGGCGGCCTGCAGCGTGGACCCGTCCGGTGAGGTCATCAGCCGGGTGAGATGGCTGGCCCATACGGCGATCAGGCCCGCCAACACTCCAGCGCTGAGCGCCAGTTGGGCGGCCGCGACGCCGTACGAACCTTCGCTCACCGACTGCACCGCCCCGATCGCGGAAGCGGGCGGCACCCACTTCAGCACCTCCGCGACCGGGTCGAGCTGCTCGAGTCCGCTCGAACCCAGCCGCTGCGCCCCGAAGTTGACCAGCTGCGCCCCGATCGCGATGACCAGCCCGCTGAGCACCGCGAGATCCCGGCCCTTACGGCTGGTCAGCAGCCGGATGTTGGCCGCGGCCACGGCGCGCGCGAGCGCCACGCACACCAACAGCGCGAGCGCCACCGCGACGACGCCGACGACGTACGCCGCACCCCCGTGTGCCACGGAGATCACGGACCCGGCGAGCAGGCAGAGCGTGAACAGCGGGCCGATCCCGACGAGTGAGGCCGCGAGGAGGGCCCGTACCAGGGGGCGGGGGCGCAGCGGCAGCATGACCAGTCGCGTCGGATCGAGCGTCTCGTCCCCGCTGGGGAAGAACAGCGGCATCACCGCCCATCCGAGCGCCAGCACCGCCACCAGCAGCACCACGACGGACAGCGCGTGCTCGTGTCCGCGCAGCGCGATCAGCCCGATCAGTTGCAGCGCGGCGAAGAGAAGAGTGACGACGGCCGAGGCGACGTACGCGGCCCGCCGTCCACCGGACTGCCGTAGTCCGTTCCGCAACAGCGACAGTTTCAGTCGTACGACGACGGCGGTGACGTCGGCACTCATCGCGCCGCCCCGCCGCCCAGCCAGTCGAGATCGGACCCGGTGTCCCGTCCGCCCGCCCCGACGAGCTGGAGGAAGGCCTGCTGGAGCGAGGGTGCGTCGCCGCGTACGTCGGCGAGGGGGCCGTGGGCGCGGATGCGTCCGGCGGCCATCACGGCCACCCAGTCGCACAGCGACTCGACGAGCTCCATGACGTGGGAGGAGAAGACGACCGTGGCGCCCGATCCCGTGTACCGCTCCAGTACCCCGCGGATCGTCTGCGCGGAGACGGGGTCGACGCCTTCGAACGGCTCGTCGAGGAAGAGGACTTCGGGGTTGTGGAGCAGGGCCGCCGCGAGCCCGATCTTCTTGCGCATCCCGGTCGAGTAGTCGACGACCAGTTTGTGCTGCGACCCGGCGAGGTCGAGGACGTCGAGCAGCTGCGTGGCCCGCTTGTCGACCTCGGGTCCGGGCAGCCCCCGCAACCGCCCGGAGTAGGCGAGGAGTTCGCGCCCGGAGAGCCGGTCGAAGAGCCGCAGCCCTTCGGGCAGGACCCCGATCCGGGCCTTCACCTCGACGGGGTCCCGCCACACGTCGTGCCCGACGACCTCGACGGTGCCCTGATCGGGCCGCAGCAGCCCGGTGATCATGGAGAGGGTGGTCGTCTTGCCCGCCCCGTTGGGTCCCACGAGCCCGATGAACTTTCCGGCAGGCAGTTCCAGATCGATTCCGGCAACGGCGACCTGCTGCCCGAACCGCTTCCAGAGCCCCCGCACACTCACAGCCGACGTCATGCGAGAACCCTACGGCCGGGCGGCTTCCCCAGGGCTTATCGGTCCCGCCCGCACGCGTAGGCGAGCGGCGAGATCAACTCCTCGGCGTCGGGCAGCCACCGGTTGGCGGGTGTGGGCCGGCAGGCCCACTGCACCGCGCCGCGCGAGCCGTAACGGGTGGGCGGCGCAGCGACATAGCCGCCCTCGCCCAGCGCCACCAGATCAAGAGACGTCGGCGCCCATCCGAGCTTCCGTACCAGCTCCGGCACCTTCACCGACGCCCCCGGCAGCACGAAGAAGTGCATCCGGCGGTCCGGCGACAAGGTCACGGGCCCGAGCGTCAGCTCCATCCGCTCCATCCGGGCCAGCGCCAGGAACCCGGCCGTCTCCGGAACGGAGATCGCGTCGAACGTCCGCCCCGTCGGCAGCAGGATCGAGGACAGCGGCTGCTTGGACCACAGACGGCGCGCGACGGTCGCACTGCCGGTCGCCTGCGTCGCCCAGTCCTCCCGCGCGGGGTGCGCCCCGGGCGCGGCGCACGCCGCGTCGCCGCAGGAGCACTGCTGCACCCCGTCGACGGCTTCCAGCCAGGTGCCGGGGAAGACGTCCCAGTGGCGTTCCTCGGCGTAGCGTACGGCTGTCTCCAGCAGGGATTCCCCGCGCTGCTTCGGAATCTGGGCGGCTTCGGTGCTCGCGATCGTCTCTTCCACGCTGAACACAACTACCGCATACACCTGGGGTTACGGGGGTACCGCGCGCGGGGGAAGCGCATCGATTCCGCATCTGGGGCGCATGGATGCACGTGTGGGGGCGCGCGGGAGGATCTGTGGCGGGAACTGGGTAGCCACATGCGGGGTGGCTTCCGTTATTTACCCCGGCAATCCTCGCATGTCTCGCATTTTCGGTATGTCCGCGGGGCATTGATCTTCACGGCCGGAACTTTTGGCTCACCTCGGCGAGATCCGGTCGTGGAAGACACGTCAACTCGGTGCGTGGGCAGGCACCGCAGCCACAGGGGGTACGCCAATGGCCGCAAGGCCTCTCGTCGCGCGGCAGCCGAACGAACGGCTGCAGGCGCTCATCCAGGAAGCGGGTTGCTCGAACGCCGGGCTGGCCCGCCGGGTCAACATGTGCGGTGCCGAGCACGGCCTCGACCTGCGCTACGACAAGACGTCGGTGGCGCGTTGGCTGCGCGGGCAGCAGCCGAGGGGGCGCGCGCCGGCGATCATCGCGGAGGCGCTGGGCCGCAAACTCGGCCGTACGGTCACGATCGACGAGATCGGGATGGCCAACGGCAAGAACCTCGCCTCGGGCGTGGGTCTCCAGTTCTCGCCGACCGTGCTGGGGGCCATCGAGCAGGTCTGTGAGCTGTGGCGCAGTGACGTGGGGCGGCGGGACTTCCTGTCCGGCTCGTCCGTCGCGGCGTCCGCGCTCGTGGAGCCGAGCCGGGACTGGCTGATCTCGTCGCCCGATTCGCAGGTGGCGCGTTCGGCGGGGCCCCGGGTGGGGCAGTCGGACGTGGCGGCCGTGCGGGCGATGACGCAGGCCCTCGTGGACCTCGACCACCAGTACGGCAGCGGACATGTGCGTCCGGTGGTCGTGCACTACCTCAACAGTGTCGTCTCCGGGCTGCTCGCCGGGTCGTACCGGGAGGCCGTCGGGCGTGAACTGTTCGCCGCGGTCGCACGGTTGACGGAGCTCGCCGGGTACATGGCCATCGACACCGGCCAACCGGGGCTGGCGCAGCGGTACTACATCCAGGCGCTGCGGCTCGCGCAGGCCGCCGGGGACCGGGGGTACGGCGGATACGTACTCGCCGCGTCCATGAGCCATCTCGCCGCGCAGCTCGGAAACCCGCGGGAGATCGCGCAGTTGGCGCGGGCGGCGCAGGAAGGGGCGCGGGGGCGGGTGACCCCGCGCGCGGAGTCCATGTTCTTCGCGGCGGAGGCCCGCGGGCACGCGTTGATGGGCGATGCGCGGGCGGCGCAGTCGGCGTCCGGGCGGGCGGTGAGCGCGCTGGAGGCGGCGGATCCGTCGTCCGGGGACGACCCGGCGTGGATCGCGCACTTCGACGAGGCGTATCTGGCCGACGAGTTGGCGCACTGCCACCGGGATCTCGGGCAGGCCGACGCGGCGGCGCGGCGGGCCCAGGAGTCGCTGGACGGGCTCCCGGAGACCAAGGCGCGGCGCCGGGCCATCGGGTACGTGCTCCTCGCGACCGCGCAGGTGCAGCAGCGGGAGGTCGAACAGGCCTGCCACACGGGGCTGAAGGCCGTGGAGCTGCTGGAGACCGTCCGCTCCAACCGGGGCGCCGAGTATCTGGAGGACTTCCAGCAGCGGCTGGATCCGTTCCGGGACGAGCCTGTGGTAAGGGAGTTCGGGGCTCGGCTGGAGTTGCAGGCGGCGGCGTGAAACCCCTGGCGAAGCGGGTGTGAACGGGCGGGAAACGAAGGTTCCGAAGGCGCAAGGAGGGCGTATGTAGCGGTTGCGGGCCCGGTTCTGTTAGCGCGGTCACAGGGACAGTGGTTCAGTCCTGTGCTGCGTGGCACCGGGCTCGGGGGACCCGGTAGCGTGAGCCGACGATTCACAAGGTCCCCCATTTGTAGGAGTCCCGGTGACGCAGAGTGGACAGGGCGAGGAGCCCTCGCCGCGCGTGGCGCGCGAAGGCATCGTGCTGCCCTCCGACGGCGGCGAACCGCTGCTGCCGGGCCAGACGGGCGGACCCGGCGGCTACCAGTCCGCCCCGCACATCCCGGCCCCCGCGGCCCCGCCCCCGTCGGCCCCGCCCGGCGGCCAGTCCTGGGGCACCCCGTGGGGCCCCGACCAGCAGACGTCCGCCCCGCAGCAGGGCGAGGGCTGGGGCGCCGCGCCGCAGCCGCAGCCGCAGCAGTGGGGTGCGCGGGACCCGTACCAGGACCCGTACCAGGCGCAGGGCCAGGCGCACGGTGAAGCACAAGGCCAGTGGGGCGCGCAGCCGTCCCAGCCGCAGCCGCTACCGCAGCAGGGGGCACCGGCACAGGCCGGCGGTTACGACGCCGATCAGGCGACCTCCTACTACTTGCCGCCGGTGGGTCCTCCGGTGGGTCAGAACGCGCCGCAGGGCGGTGGCTCGGGCGTGCAGGGTGCGCCGCTGCCGCCCGTCGCGCGGGACACGGATCAGCCGACCTCGTACTACCTGCCGCCGGTGGGTTCTCCGGTGGGGCAGAACACCCCGCAGCACGCCCCGCAGGGCGGCGGTCCGGGCGCGCCGCTGCCGCCTGTCGCGCAGGACACCGATCAGCCCACCTCGTACTACCTGCCGCCGGTGAACCAGAACGCCCAGAACGCCGTCGGCGCCCCCCTCCCGCCCGCCGTCGACCCCTACGGTCCGGCCGCCGGGCACGGTGCCGTCGGCGGCGTACCCCTGCCTCCCGCCGATGAGGGGGCCACGCAGTACATCCCGCCCGTCGCCATGGCCGCGAGCGAGGGGGCGACGCAGTACATCCCGCCGGTCGCGCCGGGAGCGTTGCCGCCCGAGATGCCCGCGCACGGGGGCGGGCCGCTGCCGCCCGTCTCCGGGCCGGATGCCGAGGCGACGCAGTACATCGCGCCGGTGCCCGGGGCGCACGGGGAGCGGCAGCCGCCCTCCGAGTTCGACAGTCTCTTTCGCAGCGGGCCGGGCGGGGAGAACCCGGCGCAGGCCACGCAGCTGCTGCCGCGCTTCGAGTCGGCGCAGCCGCCGCACGCGGGACACGCTGGGCACGCGGGACACCCTGGGCAGTCGGTACACACGGGGCCGTCGTACGCGGATCATGGCGATGACCGTCGTGGCGGCCGGAGTCGTTCGCGGGTGCCGCTCATCGCGGGTGTCGGTGTCGCCATCGCCGCCGTCGGTATCGGCGCGGGTGCGCTGCTCGGCGGTGGTGGGGGCGACGACAGCGGGGACGACAGCAGGACCGTCTCCGCGACCGCCCCGGCGAGCGAGTCCGCCTCGCCGTCCGCCGATCCGGTCGAGGCGCAGGCCGTCGAGCTGGACAAGCTGCTGGCCGACAGCGGTGACAGCCGGGCGTCGGTGATCAGTGCGGTGGAGGATGTGAAGGCCTGCAACAACCTCGCCCAGGCGGCGAAGGATCTGCGGGCCGCGGCCACCCAGCGCAACGACCTGGTGACGAAGCTGGCCACGCTGTCCGTCGACCGGCTGCCGAACCATGCCGAGCTGACCACCGCCCTCAACAAGGCGTGGAAGGCGTCCGCGTCGGCCGACAACCACTACGCGGCCTGGGCCGAGCAGGTCGCCGGCAAGAACGGCTGCAAGAAGGGCAAAGCGCGCACCACCCCGCAGACCGCGGCCGGCAACACCGCGAGCGGCGAGGCCAGTACGCAGAAGATCGCGGCCGCCAAGCTGTGGAACCAGATCGCGAGGAAGTACGGCCTGACCGAGCGCAACCGCACCCAGCTGTGACGGAGCCGGGGGCCGCCGCCCGCGGCCCCCGACCGGTGGCTAGCCCACCTCGGCGTTCAGCAGGGTCTTCCGTACGTCCGTGAAGCCCCTGCGCACGGCCACGAGGCGGCCCTGCCGTACGGACTGCAGGGTCACCTCGGTGTTGACCAGGCGTGGCAGGCCGACGGAGGTGAGACCGTTCTCGTAGCCCCAGCTGAGCGTCGGGGTCAGCCCGCCGGTGCCGACCTTCAGCCCGTTGTCGAGCGCCTTGCGCACCGCCGTCGACGTCACCTCGCCGTCGCCGAGGGACTCGACGGCGGCCTTGAACACGGTGTACGCGATCCAGGTGGTCTGCACTCCGGCGTCCGCGGGGTCGATGCGGTTGTCGCCGAAGGCCTGCTTCTTGATCACGTTCTTCATCGCGTCCCAGCGCTTGTCGGTCGCCACCGGGTACCAGCCGGTCATGTACGACCCCTCGTACGGCCCCGACGCCCCGCCCGTCGCGTCGATCACCGTCTGGTCGACGCTGCCGAGGACGGTCGCGGTGCGTACGTCGGGATAGTCCTCGCGGGCGCGGCGGAAGGAGTCCATGAAGGTGGTGGTGCGGTCCCCGAGGGCGGGCACCACGCAGCCCTTCTTCGCCGGGTCGGTGGTGGTCGCCTTCAGGGCGCGCTCGGACTGCGCCGAGTACTCGGTGGCGTCCTCGGCGGCCATCTGGTCGGCCACCGCGGCGTGACCGCCGAGCTTCAGGCCGGAGTCGATCATGGTGGGCAGTTCGTCGCCCGCGATGCTGTCGGGGCGCACCAGGGCCACGGGCCCGCAGCTGCGGCCGAGTTCCTTGCCGAGACCGGCCAGCAGGCTGGGCTGGCCGCCGTTGACCGGGTAGGAGACCACGCTGTCCAGCTCGGCGTTGGTGATGCCGTAGCCGCCTATGTAGGGGATGTCGGCGCTCTCCAGGGTCGGGAAGAACGTGTCGCCGTGCTGGCTGTAGGAGCCGACGACCGCGGCGACCTTCTCGTCGGCCGCACGCTGGGCGCACTTCGCGGCGCTCACGGTGTCGTTGTGGTCGTTGCAGATCAGGACGGTCAGCTTGCGCCCGTTGATGCCGCCGCGGGAGTTGATCCAGCGGGCGTAGGCCTGTGCGAAGGCCGGCATACCGGGCTTGTTGGTGGCCTCGGTGCCCATCGGGGCCCAGGTCATGACTTTGATCGGGTCGTCCCCGGAGCCCCCCGTGGCACCGGGGATGACCCCGCAACCGACGGTCAGCGAAGCGCACGCGGCCAGTGCCCCCGCCGAGAGGGCGGTGGCTCTGGCTGGCCGGTGGAGCTTGAGAAGGAAGGTGCTGCGGATGCGTCGCCTGCCGGTCATGTGCCCACACGCTTCCGCCACATGACCAACCAGGGAGTGACTTACGGTCAACGGTTGGTGACGCGAAGGTGAATTACGGGGGGCGGTGAGGGCGGTGTGACGAGGAACGTACGATCGATGACCGTGCAAGGTTCGGAGAACTCTTCCCGTCGCGGCCGTCGCTCATCCACCATGGGCGGCATGCCACTGAACGACATGCCGTGGTGGCGCTGGCGCAGCAATGTGCGCTCCGCGCTGCACATGCTCTCCGACCCGGGGTTCCAGCAGGAGGTCTGGCTGGCCGGAGTCGAGGGGTACGGGGACGTCACCGACGCCGTGTACCGCCTCGTCGAGGACACCTGGCTCGACAACTGGTCCGCCGAGAAATACGTCGGCACGATCTTCCGGGACTCCCAGGAGGCGGCCCTCGTCGACACCGCCGTCCTGCGGGTGCTGCGGATCATGCACCAGGTCGGGCCGGACGCCCCCGTCTCCGTGTACATGGAGCACCCGGGGTGGCCCGAGGCGGTACGGGCCGCGCGCGACGCGCATGTGCGGATGGCCGCGGCGGACGGGGAGGACCCCGAGCAGCCGCCGCGCTCGCTGCACATCCTGCAGATCATGACGCGGTCGGCGTGAGCCGTCACGTCTGAGCCGTCACGTCTGAGCCGTCACGTCTGGGCCGTTACGTCGAACCGTGCCGCGCGGGCTGTTCCGCGTGAGCTGTTCCGTGTGACGGACGTGTTCTCTGCGGTGCCGGTGGATATGGGACCCTGTCCTGCATGAACGAGCAGTCCACCGGAGCCGCGGCCCCCGCCGAGCAGTACGTCCTCACCCTGTCCTGCCCCGACAAGCAGGGCATCGTGCACGCCGTGTCGAGCTATCTCTTCATGACCGGCTGCAACATCGAGGACAGCCAGCAGTTCGGCGACCACGACACGGGTCTGTTCTTCATGCGCGTCCACTTCTCGGCGGAGGCGCCGGTGACGGTGGACAAGCTGCGGGCGAGCTTCGCCGCGATCGGTGACGCCTTCCACATGGACTGGCAGATCCATCTCGCCGAGGAGAAGATGCGGGTCGTCCTCATGGTCAGCAAGTTCGGGCACTGCCTGAACGACCTGCTGTTCCGTGCCCGTATCGGCGCGCTGCCGGTGGAGATCGCCGCCGTGGTGTCCAACCACACCGACTTCGCCGAGCTCGTGGGCTCGTACGATATTCCCTTCCACCACATTCCGGTGACGAAGGAGAACAAGGCCGAGGCCGAGGCGCGGCTCCTTGAGCTGGTGCGTGAGCAGGGTGTGGAACTCGTCGTTCTCGCCCGGTACATGCAGGTGCTCTCCGACGATCTCTGCAAGCAGCTGAGCGGGCGGATCATCAACATCCACCACTCGTTCCTGCCGAGCTTCAAGGGCGCGAAGCCGTATCACCAGGCGCATGCGCGCGGTGTGAAGCTGATCGGGGCGACCGCGCACTATGTGACCGCCGACCTCGACGAGGGGCCGATCATCGAGCAGGAGGTCGAGCGGGTGGGACATGACGTCACGCCGGACCAGCTGGTCGCGATCGGGCGGGATGTGGAGTGCCAGGCGCTGGCGCGGGCTGTGAAGTGGCATGCGGAGCGGCGGATTCTGCTGAATGGGCGACGGACGGTCGTTTTCGCCTGAGAGCGCCTGAGAGCGCCTGAGAGTTCGGGGCGTCGGGTCGTGGGGCGGCTGCGGGTGGTTCGTGGTTGATCGCGCCCACGCGGCGGAGCCGCCGCCCCGACCCGCCCCTACATCCTGCTCAGCGCCGCCGCCGCGAACAGGACGTCCCTGATCGCCTCCCGGTCGCCCACCTGGCCCGCGGCCGCCTCCTCCGGCGACACATGACCGGCGGCCAGCTGGCAGAACTCCACGCCGTCCAGCGCCACGTGCGCCACCTCGAACTCCGCCGAGCCCACCGCAGCCGGGGAGTCCAGCGGGATCAGCCACTCGCCGCCGCCCAGGCCCTCGATCTCCAGGCGCAGGCTGCGACCCGGCTCTCCCGCAGGAACGAGGTGGCGGCCCCGGGCCGGTGAGGCCAGCCCCGACCGCCGGCGCACCGCCAGCGTCGTGGGGAGCATGCGGGCCGCCAGGTCGATCATGCGGTTCAGGTGGCGGGGGGACGGCGGGGCGTAGGGGTAGTCGACCGCCTCCGCGATGTCCTCCGCGTGGACCCAGCATTCGAAGGCGCGGTCCAGCATGGCGTCGTGGAGGGGCAGTTCGAAGTCGCCGTACGACACCGAGAGCTTGCCGGTGCCGCCGCCGGTGAAGGAGACCGTCCGGACGAGGTCGTGGCTCTGCTCGCGCCAGGGGGCGCGGACGGAGCGGGTCGGCGGGTAGTGGGAGCCGCGCCAGTACGCCTCGGTGCGGACGGCGGGGGCCGCGGAGTCCGCGGTGATCTCCCCCATGGGGTCGTCGAGGCCGAGGGCGAGGGCGACCAGGCCGTCGACGGTCAGCAGATGGGCGATGACACCGGCGACCGTCGTACGGCGGCTCGTCGCCTCGTCGGCCTCGAACCAGCGCAGGCGTACGGGCGCGTGCCACTCGGCGTCGCCCATGTCCCGCAGCAGTGCGTCGAGGCGGGCGGTCTCGGCGTCGTACGGTGCCGCCCACTCTGGCACCGGTATCCGGGGCGGGCGGCGGTCCAGGCAGCCCTCCAGGACGCGGGTGCGCAGGCCCGGGTCGAGGTCGAGGCTCTCGGGCGGGTGGAGCAGGCCGACCGCGCCGCGCAGCCGCAGCGCCTCGTCGGCGCAGGTGCCGCAGTCGCCGAGGTGGTCCTCCACGGCCGCCGTCTCCTCCGGGGAGCACGCGGCCAGCGCCCAGGCGCCGAGGAGCGACTTCAGGACCGGGTGTTCCAGGACCAGGGGCGCCGGAGGCGTGGGCGGTGCCGGCGGGGTCTCCAGCGCGGGGAGGGGGCGGCCGGTGTCCTCGACGGAGGCGCGGGGGAGCGGTATGCGGGGCGGTTCGTCGGGGCGGTCGGGGGTGGTGCCGCTGCCGGACGGGGTGTTGGGGCCGTTCGGCCCGTCTGTGCCGCCTGTGTACTCCGCGCCGGCTGTGTTCTGTGCGCTGCCGGGGGCTCCTGGGCGCGCGGGGCCGTCCTTCTTGTCGTCCTTCTTCGCCGCGCCGCCGTAGGGCTCGTACCCCTGGTGTCCTTCCCTTTCCTCCCTTTCCTCCTTCTCCTCCGGCTTCTCCGGTCCCTCGTGCTCGTCGTACGCCTCGTAGCGGTTCGCCTCGTTCATGCCGCGCCTCCGTAGCCGGGAGGTGCGCCGGGGGTGCCGGTGTCGTGGGCCGTGGCGAGGAGCTGGAGGCCCAGGCGGAGGCGGCGGCGGGCCTCGTCCTCGGTGACGCCGAGGTCGGCGGCGGTCTGGCGGTAGTCGCGGCGCTGGAAGTAGGCCAGCTCCAGGGCGGCGCGCAGTGGGGCGGGCATGGAGGTGACGATGTAGTCGGCGCGGGCGGCCACGGAGGCGTGACGGACCTTGCGCTCCAGTTCCTCGGTGGAGCCGTGGCCGGCCTGGGCGAGGGCGGCGGTCTCGGTGGCGCGCAGGCGCTGCACGGCGAGGCGGTGGGTCAGGGTCGCGACCCAGGTGCGCAGCGGGCCCTGCTTGGGGTCGTAGGCGTCGGGGTGCTCCCAGACGTGGGCGAAGACCTCTCGGGTGATGCCGTCGGCGGCGCGCTCGTCTCCCAGGACGCGGTGGGCGAGGCCGTGGACGAGCGAGGCGAAGCGGTCGTAGAGCTCGCCGAGGGCGGCCGCCTCACCGCGTGCGAGCCGCTGCTGCATCTTGCGGTCCCAGCGGGGAGGTGCGTCCTTCTTCGCCATGCGGCTCCCTCGCCTTCGCCGTTGTGCTCGTCCTCGTCAAGCCTGAACCCACCGTCTCCTCGAATGTAGTCGGCACGTCCGACAGTGCACGCCCCTTTGTCGCAATGCGCGCCCCCGGGGGAGCGGTGGGTGCTAGTGGAACTTCGGCTACCCGTCCACTGTGTGCCCATCCCCGATCGAACAGGATCGAAGGCGACTAAAACAAGCCTCTTCTGATCGGTTTCCGTTTCTTGGGTCGGGTTTCAGGGAACCGCCGGTGGGCAGCCGCGCTGCAAGGAAGCGTAGGAGGCGCTTCCGTTTCCGGGCTGTTCTCGGGTCCGGGAAGTCCCGGCGAGCGAAGGGCGTGGTGGTGGCGTTCAACGTGACCGGCGGCGAGCACGGGGAGTGGGCCGTGCTTCATGTGTCGGGCGAGCTGGATCTGGTGACGTCGCCGGTGCTTCGGCAGCGGGTGCACGACGCGGTGGCCGAGGGTCGCCACAGTCTCGTCCTCGATCTCTCCGAGGTCTTCTTCTGTGACTCCAGTGGTGTGGGTGTCCTCATAGCCGCCCGGCGGCTCATCCGGTCCTGTCAGGGGCAGTTGCGGTTGATCCTGCCGGCGCAGGGGGCGGTGGACGGGTCCCATGTCAACCGGGTGCTGGGGGCGTTGGGGGTGCGGCGGCTGTTCGACGTCCACCTGACCTTGGAGACGGCGGTCTCGGAGGACGCGGATCCGTTGTCGGCGTGAGCCACGGTTGACCTGCCCCGACCTTTTTTCGCCCCCGCCGCCCCTACCCGTCCCGTACCTGGGGGCTGCCGCCCCCAGACCCCGCTGTCGGCCCTGAACGGGCCTCGTCCTCAAACGCCGGACGGGCTGAGATTCCGTCCCCGGCGCCCAGAGGCCCAGCCCCGGTAGGGCCTGTGAATGCCGTTCGTCAGTTCAGTCGCTCTCGCGAAAGGTTCACAAAGCCCGTCACCAGAGCATCTGGAGCCGGAACAGGGCCTCCTGGGCCACTGAGCGCAGCTCGTACGCCCGTAGCCTGGCCGGCTGGACCTCGTCCTCGCGGTCGGGCTCGTGCTCGGCGAACCAGCGGTGCACAACGGCACGCCGGTAGTTGACGAGGGCGCCGGCGTACACGCTGTATGCCTCCAGCCGCTCCTGTCTGCGCTGCTCGTCGCGCGCGAAGCGTTCCTGTCGGGCCACCGACCGCTGCTGGAACCCATGGGTGAGTCCGACGCCCAGCAGGGTTCCCAGTACCGCTATGACACTTGCCGCCATTGCCTCCACGGCCCCAGTGGATCACACGGGGCCACTGCCACATCGTTGTCCCGAATTTCCCCCGGTCTTGGCACAACAGACGTTTTCCCGCTCCCCGCCCCGCCCGGTCGTCGTACGCTCCGATCGAGATGCACCCCACGTGACGTAAGGCGGCCCGAGAAGACATGGTCAGCAGCGAGTACGAGCGCAGGATCGCCGGCCGGTTCGCCACCTTTGACCAGGACGGCAACGGATACATCGACCGGGCGGATTTCAGTGTGGCGGCCAAGGGGCTGCTTGCGGAGTTCGGTACGGCGGCAAGGTCGGACAAGGGTCAGGCCCTGTATGTCGGCGCGGAGGCGTTCTGGCAGGGCATGGCGGGGATAGCGGACCGGGACGGGGATCAGCGGATCACCCGGGAGGAGTTCGTGGGCGGGGCCGTCAAGCGGCTGCGGGACAACCCGGAGCGGTTCGCCGAGATCGCCCGGCCCTTCCTGCACGCGGCTCTCGCCATCGCCGACGCCGACGGTGACGGCGCGGCCACCGTCGAGGACACCGCGCGTGTGCTGCGCATCCTCGGCGTCGGAGAGGAGATCGCCCGAGCCGCCGCCGGCGCCCTCGACACCGACGGCGACGGCAAGGTCGGCGAGGAGGAGATCGTCTCCGCCTTCGCCCGCTACTTCACCGTTCCCGAGTGACCGAGAAGCGTTCGCGCAGCTTGTACTTCAACACCTTCCTGAGCGTCTCGTTCCGCGGAAGGGCGTCCACCACCTCCAGCTGCTCCGGCAGCTTGTGGACCGACAGCCCTTCCGCGCGGAGATAGGACACGACCGCCGGCAGGGTCAACTCCGGTGCCCCCGGCGGCTGTTCCACCACCGCGCAGACCCGTTCCCCGCGTTCCGCGTCCGGCAGGCCTATCACCGCCACGTCCCCGACCGCCGGGTGCGCGGCCAGCAGGTCCTCGATCTCCTTCGCCGAGATGTTCTCGCCCTTGCGGATGATCACGTCCTTCAGACGGCCGGTGAGGATGAGGTGGCCGGTGTCCGTCACCGTTCCCAGGTCGCCCGTGCGCAGGAAACCCTCCTCGTCGAAGGCCTCCGCCGTCTGGCCCGGGTCCAGGTAGCCCTGGCAGACGGCCTCGCCGCGCAGCCGCACCTCGCCGTCCACGATCCGTATCTCCATGCCCTCCGGCGGGCGGCCCTCCGTCGTCGCCAGGTTCTCCGTCGTGTCGTCCGGCGAGCCCATGGTGATCATCGGTACCTCGGTCATGCCGTACCCGTGCGTCAGCTGGACGCCCATCTCCCGTACGACCGCGTGGTACACCTCCGGCGGCTTCGGCGCCCCGCCGCCCGCGAGCAGTCGCAGCGTCGGGATGACCTTCTCCTCCGGCTGCTTGCGCTGCTCCGCCAGGAACATCGTGTAGAACGCCGTCGAACCGCCCGCCACCGTCACCCCGTGCCTGCGGTACTCCGCCAGCGCGTCCGGCAGCGCGAACTGCTCGAACATCACCGCCGGGAAGCCGTACAGCAGGAGCATCACCGTGTAGTCGGGGCCGGCTATGTGCGCGTACGGGAAGGCCATCGAGCCCACGTCGTCGGGTGAGAGGTGCAGGGCGTGGGCCAGGCACGAGCCGCCCGCTATCAGTGAACGGTCCGTGTGGAGCACGCCCTTGGGGTCCGAGGTCGTGCCCGAGGTCCAGTAGATCCAGCGGACCGAGGTGCCGGAGGCGGGCGGGGCGGGGAGCAGAGACGGGTCGCCCTCCGGCACGTCGTCGTACGCCTCGAAGACGCCCTTCGCGCCGAGGCGGCGTGCCATGGCCGTGTAGTCGAAGCCCCGCCACTCGCCCGGTACCGCGAAGTACTCGGCCTTCGACTCCCTCAGTGCGAAGCCGACTTCGCGGTCGCGGTAGAAGGGGATGACCGGCGACTGCACGGCGCCCAGGCGGGCCAGGGCGAAGGCCAGTACCGCCGTCTCGATGCGCGTGGGCAGCTGCCAGGCGACCACTGTGCCGGGGCGTACGCCCATGTCGTACAGCCCCGCCGCCACGCGCTCGGCACGGGCGCGCAGTTCGCCGAAGGTCAGGGTGCGGTCGTCCTGGAGGAGGACCGGGCGGTCGGGGGTGAGGCCGGCGCGGCGGGCGACCAGGTCCCAGAGGGTGCGGGCGGAGCTCAGGGAGTGCGGGGTCTCGTTCACGGGTGCCCCCTGCTTGGCTGACGACTCGTCAGGTGACATGCTATCTGACGATCCATCAGATAGTGCCTGTCAGGTGAACACCGTCCGGCGGAGGGGATCATGCCGACCGAACTGCCCCGCATCATCAGCGTCGACGACCATGTGATCGAACCCGCGCACCTGTTCAAGACCTGGCTGCCCGCCAAGTACCAGGACCGCGGACCGCAGCCGCTCACCGCCGGAATCGGTGAACTCGCCTATGTGGGCGGGAAGTACCAGATCACGATGGACCCCGACGGTCCGCCCACCGACTGGTGGATCTACGAGGATCTGAAATTCCCGTACAAGCGGAACATCGCCGCCGTCGGCTTCGACCGCGACGAGATGACCCTGGAGGGGATCACCCGCGAGGAGATGCGGCGGGGGTGCTGGGATCCCGCCGAGCGGCTCAGGGACATGGATCTCAACCATGTGGAGGGGAGCCTGTGCTTCCCCACCTTCCCGCGCTTCTGCGGGCAGACCTTCGCCGAGGCGCAGGACAAGGAAGTGGCGGTCGCGTGCGTCCGCGCCTACAACGACTGGATGGTCGAGGAGTGGTGCGGGGACAGCGGCGGACGGCTCATTCCCCTGTGCCTGATCCCTCTGTGGGACGTGGAGCTGGCGGTCGCGGAGATCCGGCGCAATGCCGCGCGGGGCGTCAGGGCCGTCACCTTCTCCGAGATCCCCACCTACCTCGGGCTGCCCTCCATCCACTCCGGGTACTGGGATCCCTTCTTCGCCGTGTGCCAGGAGACGGGCACCGTCGTCAACATGCACATCGGCAGCAGCTCGCAGATGCCCGCCGCCTCCCCCGACGCACCCCCCGCCGTCCAGGCCTCGCTCAGCTTCAACAACGCCATGGCCTCGATGATGGACTTCCTGTTCAGCGGGGTGCTCGTGAAGTTCCCCCGGCTCAAACTCGCCTACAGCGAAGGCCAGATGGGCTGGATCCCGTACGCCCTCGAACGCGCCGACGACGTCTGGGAGGAGCACCGCGCCTGGGGCGGGGTGCGCGATCTCATCCCGGAGCCGCCGTCGACGTACTACTACCGGCAGATCTTCTGCTGCTTCTTCCGCGACAAGCACGGGGTGGCGTCCCTGGACGTGGTCGGGCGGGACAACGCCACCTTCGAGACCGACTATCCGCACGTCGACTCGACCTTCCCGCACACCAAGGAGGTCGCCCTCGACCATGTGAAGGGCCTCGACGACGAGACCGTCTACAAGCTGATGCGGGGCAACGCCATCCGCATGCTCGGCCTTGATCTCGACCGGGACCGGGACACGGATCGGGACATGGATCGGGGCCGGTAGTGGAGCTCTCCTGCTCGCCCGAAGAGGAGGAGTTCCGGGGGCGGTTGAGGGAGTGGCTGGCCAGGGTCCTGCCCTCGCTTCCGGCCAAGCCGTCTCCCGACGACTGGCCCGCGCGGCGCGCGTACGACATGGGCTGGCAGCGGATGCTGTACGACGCCGGGTACGCGGAGGTGCACTGGGACGCTTCGCCGACCCTGCGGTTGATCTTCCTGGAGGAGACCGAGAAGGCCGGGGCGCCCTATGTGGGCGCCGGGTTCGTGGGGTTGCTGCACGCCGGGCCGACCATCGCCGCCGAGGGGAGCGACGAACAGCGGGCGCGGTGGCTGCCGCCGATCCTGCGCGGGGAGGAGGTGTGGTGCCAGGGGTTCAGCGAGCCCGACGCCGGGTCGGATCTCGCCGCGCTGCGGACACGCGCGCGCAGGGACGGCGACGAGTACGTCGTGACCGGCTCCAAGATCTGGACCTCGCACGCCGAAGTGGCCGACTGGTGCGAGCTGTTGGTGCGTACCGATCCGGCGGCCGCGAAACACCGGGGCATCACCTGGCTCGCCATGCCCATGGACGCGCCGGGGATCACCGTACGGCCGCTCAGGACCCTCGCCGGGTCGGCCGAGTTCGCCGAGGTGTTCCTCGACGAGGTGCGGGTGCCGGTCGGCAACCGGGTCGGGGAGGAGAACGACGGCTGGCGCGTGACCATGGTGACCCTGTCGTTCGAGCGCGGCACGGCCTTCGTGGGCGAAGTGGTGGCGTGCCGACGGGTCCTGCGTGAACTCGCCGCCGAGGCACGGAAGAACGGGCGGTGGGACGAGCCGGAGCTCAGACGGCGGCTCGGGCGGCTCAACGCCGAGTTCCGGGCGCTGTGGCGGCTGACGCAGTGGAACGTGAGCGAGGCGGAGACCACCGGGGGCGTCCCCGGCGTCGGGGGTTCGGTCTTCAAGCTGAGGTACTCGCACGCGCGGCAGGAGCTGTACGACGCCGCCGCCGACGTCCTCGGCCCCGACGCCCTCGACCTCGACCGGCCCTGGGTCCTCGACCGGCTGTCCTCCCTGTCGTACACCATCGCCGCCGGCACCTCGCAGATCCAGCAGAACATCGTGGCTGAACGGATCCTGGGGCTGCCGAAGGGGCGGTGACTGTACCAGTGCGTTTCCAACTCACCGATGATCAACGGGCGTTGCGGGACGGCGTACGGGGGCTGCTGGCCCGGCGTTTCGACCGCGAGACGCTGCGGGCGGCCGTGGACGCGCCGGGGCGGCTTGACCGGGCGCTGTGGCGGGAGCTGGGCGCGGCCGGGTTCTTCGCGCTGCGCGTGCCGGAGGCCGAGGGCGGGGTCGGACTCGGGCTGTCCGAGGCGGTGTTGGCCTTCGAGGAGGCGGGGCGGGTGCTGCTGCCCGGTCCCCTGGTGGCCACGCATCTCGCGGCAGGGGTGGTGCCGGGGGCGGCCGACGGGTCGGTGGTCGTGGCGGCCGTGGACGGGGGACTGGTGGAGTGGCTGGACGCCGCCGATGTCGTCCGCGGGGAGGCCGGTGGCGTCGTACCGCTGCGGTCGGTGGATCCGTTGACGCCGCTGCACCGGGTGGCCGGGGGCGCGGAGGGGGGCGGCGGCCGCGTCGCCGTACTGCTCACCGCCGCCGAGCAACTCGGTACGGCCACGCGTGTGCGCGAGCTCGCGGTGCAACACGCCCGGACGCGCGAGCAGTTCGGGCAGCCGATCGGGGCGTTCCAGGCCGTGAAGCATCTCTGCGCGCAGCTGCTGGTGCGGGCGGAGGTGGCGCGCGCGGCGGTGTACGCCGCCGCCGTCACCGGCGCCCCGGTCGACATCGCCGCGGCCCGGCTGCTGGCCGACGAGGCGGCCGTGCGAGGCGCCCGTGACTGCCTCCAGGTGCACGGCGGTATGGGCTTCACCTGGGAGTCCGAGGTGCATCTGCATCTGAAACGGGCATGGGTGCGGGCGCAGCGTGGCGGTGGCCGTACGGAGAGTGAGGAGCTGCTCGCGGCCGATCTGACGGCCTGACAGGGGCTGGGCTGCGGTGCCGTAGAAGACCGCCCTCCGGATGTCGCGGATTGTGGCATACCGGAATTACGGAGCGTTGATATCGGGTTGTGTCCTATGCGTGACCCGTCACGGCCTGGAGTCGTGGGCCCGCTCCGGTACCTTCTGTGGGATGCGAGTGGTGCCGAGCACGATCGATGCCGGTGTTGCCTCCGGGGCGGCTCCGGATGTGCCGGTGCGCGCCGCTTCTCGCAGGGCCGGCGGGCCGTGGGCCTCCGCCTGTTCGACTCCCCGCAACGAGCGTCGCACAGTATGCCAGCCGGGTACTCCTTCGCGCTGGAATATGCCCGAAGCGCTTGTTGGGGTGACTGTACGTCAACCATGCTGTCTCGTAAGGGATTCACGTTCAGTGATCCTGGCTTTGGCCATTGTCCTGGCCATGCAAAAAATGGCTACGATCGTGGCCCTCGTGAGGCGCGAGGCTATGTGTCTGCCGGTTCGGATGGTGTGAGCGGTGCAGGTGCTTCAAATGCAGCTGGAGATCCGGCCCGACCCCACAGAGGTGGGGCGAGCCCGGCGGTGGGCTCGTTCGCGGCTCGCCGGGTCCGGCGTAGGGGTCGACGAGCCGCTCGCCGAGACCCTCATCCTGCTCGTGTCCGAACTGGTCACCAACGCCGTGGTGCACACCGGCCGGCCGGCCGTGCTGCGGCTGTCGCTGCCCGGCGTCGGGGACGAACAGGCCACCGTCCGGCTGGAGGTCGCCGACACCAGCGGCCGCGCACCGGTGCCGCGCTGCGCCGACGGTGACGCCACCGGCGGCCGCGGACTCGCCCTCGTCGACGGGCTCGCCGACCGCTGGGGCTGGAGCCCCGAGGGTGCGGGCAAACGCATCTGGTGCGAGCTCGACCGGTCCGCGGAGCGGCAGGAGTCCTCGGGCGGCTTCGTCGGCGGCGCCTCCGCCTTCGAGGGGTACGAAGGGCTCGCGTACGAGGCCGTGTAGCCGCGCGGCCGGGGCACGGGTGCAGAGCGGCCCGGTTTCGCCGGTGGGGCGAGAGGCGGTGCGCCGTGATGTGCTTCCGTGCGCGCCCGTGACAAAAAGGGCGCAAGTAATAAAACCCCGCACCGGTGTTGACGCCACGTGTCCGTCTGCTCACGCTTGTGGTCAGCGATTCGCCGCGAGGGGACGACGAGGGTTTCGGTGACGGAAGCCCTTGTCGAGAGTGGGTCGTTGTGCGGCGTCGGTTCCCTCAGGGCCAGGAGGAGCCGATGGGGGTCCCTCCCGCTCGAGCGAAGTCGAGAGTGGGGGAGGGAGCGCCGGAAGCGGACGGCGGTGCGCGGACACCGTGCTCGGGGCGTGTGTCGGGGCGCCGCCGTCCGGCCTTCGCCGGCCCTAGAGAATGGCGACCGGAGCCACCGGCGTTCCCGTCGCGCCGACGAACGGCTCGGGCATCGCCGACAGCAGGAACGTGTAGCGGCCCTCTTCTCCACAGGCTGTGGACAACTCTTCGAGATTCCAGTTCTGGCCCTGCAGCATCCCCATCTCCACCAGGTCGAGTGCGTGCACGGGCAGCCACAGGTCCTCGATCTCGGGCGGGAAGATCTCGAAGGTCAGCGTGTCGTTCGCGACGGCCGCGACATCGCGCGCGTGGAACCACTCCGGCGTACGGATCGACAGCCCCGGCGACGGATAGCCGTACGCGTGCTTGTCGCCCGCCAGATACACCTGCACCTGCCCGGTCCGTACGAGCACGATGTCGCCGGCGCGCACGCGCGTGCCCGCGAGTTCCTCCGCGGCGTCCAGGTCCTCCGGGGTGACGGCGTACGAGCCGTCCAGCCGGGAGGTGCCACGCGCGCGTGCGACGTCCAGCAGGACCCCGCGCGAGACGATGTGCCGCACCTTGTCGATACCGCTGAACTCGGCGCCGCCGTGCGGGGTGATGGAGGCGGCGGGGCGGCCGTTGTAGAGCACGCCCGAGTGCGAGACGTGGGTGAGCGCGTCCCAGTGGGTGGCCGCCTGCAGGCCCATCGTCACGGCGTCGTCGCTGCACGCGACGGTTCCCGGGCCGAAGATCTCCTGGTTGATCTGCACCATCGCGTGCAGGGGGTTGACCCGCCCCGGGATCATACCGGTCTGCACGCCGTCCTCCCTCAGGGCGAGGGCGAGGGGGACGCGGCGGCCCGTCCTGACCTCCGCCGCGGCCTCTCGTACGACCTCGTCGGTGATCAGGTTGAGGGTGCCGATCTCGTCGTCGGCGCCCCAACGCCCCCAGTTGTTCACGCGCTTGGCGATGTCGTGGAACTCGGCCTGCAGTGGCATCGGCGCTCCCCGGGGCTTGTCTACAGGTATCTGACGGGTCATAAAATCTAACGGTCCGTCAGAAACCGCGGGAAGGGGCCGGGCGTGGGGAACTTCTTGGCAGGCAAGGTCGTCGCCGTGACGGGGGCGGGGCGGGGGATCGGGCGGGCGGTGGCGCTGTGCGCGGCGGCGGAGGGGGCCTCGGTCGTCGTCAACGACTACGGGGTGTCGGTGGACGGGGAGTCGCCCACGAGTGAGGTCGCGCTCGGTGTCGTCAAGGAGATCGAGGCGGCGGGTGGGTCGGCCGTCGCGGTGGCCGACGACGTGTCGACCATGGCGGGCGGACAGCGGGTCGTCGACACCGCGCTCTCGTCGTACGGGCGGCTTGACGGGGTGGTGTGCGTCGCCGGGATCCTGCGGGAGCGGATGCTGTTCAACATGACCGAGGACGAGTGGGATCCCGTCGTCGCCACTCATCTGAAGGGGACGTTCACGGTGTTCCGGGCGGCCTCCGCGGTGATGCGGAAGCAGCGGGCCGGGACGTTGATCGGGTTCACCAGTGGCAATCATCAAGGGTCCGTCTCGCAGGCCAATTACAGCGCTGCGAAGGGCGGGGTCATTTCGCTGGTGCGCAGTGCGGCGCTGGGGCTGAACAAGTACGGGGTGACCGCGAACGCGGTGGCTCCGGTGGCTCGTACGCGGATGTCGGCGGGGGTGCCGATGGAGCTCGCGGAGATCGGGGAGCCGGAGGATGTGGCCGCGCTCGTGGTGTACCTGCTGTCGGAGCGGGCCCGGGAGGTGACCGGGCAGGTGTACACGATCGCCGGGCCGAAGATCGCGGTGTGGGCGCAGCCGCGGGAGCTGCGCGCGGCGTATGCCTCCGGCGGTTGGACGGCGGAAAAGATCGCGGAGTTTCTGCCGGGGTCGGTGGGGGTGGATCCGATGCCTTTGTTGGAGCGGGTGGCTTCTATGGAGCGGGCGGCGCGGGAAGGGGAGCGGCCCAACGCCTAATGGGGTGGGGGGATCGGTGGTTTGGCGGGTGCGGGTTTGGTGTGGTTGATCGCGCAGTTCCCCGCGCCCCTAGGTAGCTCCAGCGGGCGGTGTTGAGAGGAGAACCCTGTGGACTTTGGGTTCACTGCCGAGGATCAGGTGTTCCGTACCGAGGCTCGGGACTGGCTCAGTGAGCATGCCTCTGTTGGGATTGATCGTCGTTCGTGGGAACGCACTCTTGGGAAAGGTGGGTGGATCGGGCTCGGATGGTCTGAGGGTGGCTATGGGAATCGGACCGCGTCTCTTACTCAACAGGTCGCCTGGGCCGAGGAGTACGCTCGGTCGTCCGCGCCGCCGCGGTCCGGGCACATCGGGGAGAACCTGCTCGCGCCCACCCTGGTCGCGCACGGCACGGACGAGCAGAAGGCGCGGTTCCTCCCGGCCATCGCCGCCGGGGACGAACTGTGGTGCCAGGGATACAGCGAACCCGGTGCGGGCTCGGACCTCGCGGGGATCCGTACGAAGGCCGAGCGGGGCTCGGACGGGGTGTACCGGGTCACCGGGCAGAAGATCTGGACGTCGTTGGCGCATGAATCCGACTGGTGCTTCGTGCTGGCGCGCACGGAACCGGATTCCGTCCGCCATCACGGGCTGTCGTTCCTGCTCGTCGCCATGGACCAGCCGGGGCGGATCGAGGTGCGGCCCATCCGGCAGCTGACCGGGACCAGCGAGTTCAACGAGGTGTTCTTCGACGGGGCGCACGCGCGCGTGGAACATGTCGTCGGGGGTGCAGGGGACGGGTGGCGCGTGGCGATGAGCCTGCTCGGGTTCGAGCGCGGGGTGTCCACGCTGGCCCAGCAGGTGGGTTTCGCGGCCGAGTTGGGGCGGGTGGTCGCGGCCGCCGTCGAGAGCGGGGCGGTTGACGACCCCGTCGTACGGGAGCGGCTGGTCCGGCAGTGGGCCGAACTGCGGGTGATGCGGTGGAACGCGCTGCGGACACTGAGGAGTTCGGGGGACGCCGGGGCCTCCAGCGTGGCCAAGCTGCTGTGGGGCGGGTGGCATCAGCGGCTCGGGGAGCTGGCCATGCAGGTACGGGGCCCGGCGGCGGGGGTGGGGCCGGTCGGCTGGTCGAGCTCGGCGCCGTATGAACTCGATCCGTTTCAGCATCTGTTCCTGTTCTCCCGGGCCGACACGATCTACGGCGGTTCGGACCAGGTTCAGCGCACGATCATCGCCGAGCGGGTGCTCGGGCTGCCGAAGGAACCCAAGGGGGTTGTGTGATGCGCGGCGTGGTGTTCGACGGGAAGCGGGTCGAGGTCGTCGACGACCTGGAGGTGCGGGGCCCGGGGCCGGGCGAGGTGCAGGTCGCCGTCTCCGCGGCGGGGCTGTGCCACAGCGACCTGTCCGTGGTGGACGGGACGATCCCCTTTCCGGTGCCGGTGGTGCTCGGGCACGAGGGCGCCGGGGTCGTGGAGGCGGTGGGGGACGGGGTCTCGCATGTCGTGGCGGGGGACCATGTGTCGCTGTCCACGCTCGCCAACTGCGGTACGTGCGCGGACTGCGACCGGGGGCGGCCCACCATGTGCAGGAAGGCGATCGGACGCCCCGGTCAGCCGTTCACACGCGGCGGGCAGCCGGTCTTCCAGTTCGCGTCCAACTCCGCGTTCGCCGAGCGGACCGTGGTGAAGGCCGTGCAGGTGGTGCGGATCCCCAAGGACATTCCGCTGCCGTCCGCCGCGCTCATCGGCTGCGGGGTGCTGACCGGGGTCGGGGCCGTGCTCAACCGGGCGAAGGTGGACCGCGGGGACAGCGTCGTCGTGATCGGGACGGGGGGCATCGGGCTCAACGTGCTGCAAGGGGCGCGGATCGCGGGGGCGCTGCGGATCGTCGCCGTCGACGCCAACCCCGCAAAGGAGGCGGTGGCCCGGCAGTTCGGCGCGACCGACTTCCTGACCTCGACCGAGGGCGTACGGGAGCTGCTGCCGACGGGCGCCGACCACGTCTTCGAGTGCGTCGGACGGGTGGAACTCGTCCGGCAGGCGGTGGACCTGCTGGACCGGCACGGACAGGCGGTGCTGCTCGGGATGCCCGCCGCGGGCGCCGAGGCGTCCTTCGTCGTGGCGTCCATGTTCCTGGACAAGTCGATCCTGGGCTGCCGGTACGGGTCCTCGCGGCCGCAGCGGGACATCGCGCTCTATGCCGAGCTGTACCGGGACGGACGGTTGCTGCTGGACGAGCTGGTGACGCAGACGTATCCGGTGGAGGAGTTCGAGCGGGCGGTGGGGGATGCGGAGGCGGGGAAGGTGGCTCGGGGGGTGCTGACGTTCTGAGGCTCTGAGGGGCGGCCCCGCGGGAGCCCCCGTCGCTCAAGCCGCGTCGCTGCGAGCCCTGCCGTTGACTCCGGTCCCGGTTTTCGTCCCGGCCCCGGTGCGGAAGGTGCGCCGATAGCTGGTGGGGGTGACGCCGAGCGCCGCCTGCAGGTGCTGGCGCATCGACTGGGCGGTGCCGAAGCCGGCGTCGTGGGCGATCTGGTCGACGGAGAGGTCGGTGGACTCCAGGAGGTGGCGCGCGCGTTCCACGCGTTGCTGGGTGAGCCACTGGCCGGGGCTGATCCCGACCTCCTCGCGGAAGCGGCGGGTGAAGGTGCGGACCGACATCGCTTCCCGCTCGGCCATGTCCCGCAGCTGGATCGGCTCGTGGAGCCGGCCCAGGGCCCAGGCGCGGGCGGTGGTCGTGGTGGCCAGCTGGGGCTCCGGCACCGGACGCTGGATGTACTGCGCCTGACCGCCCTCGCGGTGCGGCGGTACGACCGTACGGCGGGCCACGGCGTTGGCGACCGCGGTGCCGTGGTCGCGGCGCACCATGTGCAGGCACAGGTCGACACCGGCGGCGACGCCCGCGGAGGTGAGGACGTCGCCGTCGTCGACGTACAACACGTCCGCGTCGACCTTGATCCGCGGGAAGAGGCGTTGGAGACGCTCGGCGTCCGCCCAGTGCGTGGTGGCGGGGCGGCCGTCGAGACAGCCGGCGGCGGCGAGGACGTAGACGCCGGTGCAGATGGAGGCGAGGCGGGTGCCGGGGCGGAGGTGGGCGAGGGCGGCGGCGAGCTCGGGGGTGAGGACGCCCTCCTCGTAGACCGGGCCGAACTCGTAGGACGCCGGGACGATCACCGTGTCGGCGGTGGCCAGGATCTCGGGGCCGTTCGGGACCATGATGTCGAAGTCCGAGTCCGTGCGGACCGGGCCCGGCGGCCGGATCGAGCAGGTGACGACCTCGTAGAGGTGCCGACCGAGCGCGTCCTTGGGACGGCCGAAGATGCGGTGCGGGATGCCCAGCTCGAAGGGGAGCGCACCGTCCATGGCGAGGACGACGACGCGGTGCGGGCGGAAGGCGTCCTCGGTGTCCCGTTCCGTGGTCATGGCCCGATCCTAGCGAATGCTGGCCTTCGGGCCACTCGATCGAGGTGACCGCAGGCCGGAAGCTCTATGTCGTGACCCAGACAACCGATACCGCAGCCACTGCGGAGCCGAAGCCGCAGTCCGCCCGACGTCCCCGCCCGCGGCGGAACCGCATGGTGTCACTGCACCGAGCCTGGTTCGTCGCGGCCGTCACCTTCGTGACGATCATCGGCGCCGCCGCCTTCCGCTCCCTGCCCGGCCTGCTCATCGACCCCCTGCACCAGGAGTACGGCTGGTCACGCGGCACGATCGGCGCGGCCGTCTCGGTCAACCTCGCGCTCTACGGGCTCACCGCCCCCTTCGCCGCCGCGCTGATGGACCGCTTCGGCATCCGCCGGGTCGTCGCCGTGGCGCTGACCGTCATCGCGCTCGGGTCGGGCCTGACGGTGTGGATGACGGCGGCCTGGCAGCTGCTGCTCTGCTGGGGCCTGCTGGTCGGTCTGGGCTCCGGATCGATGGCGCTGGCCTTCGCGGCGACGGTCACCAACCGCTGGTTCACCGAGCGGCGCGGCCTGGTCACCGGCATCCTGACCGCCGCCTCCGCCTCCGGCCAGCTGATCTTCCTGCCGCTGCTGTCCTGGATCGTGGAGAAACACGACTGGCGCCCTGCCGCGGTCACGGTCTCCCTGGCGGCCCTCGCCGTCGTCCCCTTCGTCTGGCTGCTGCTGCGCGACCACCCGGCCGACGTCGGCCTGAAGCCCTACGGGGCGAAGGAGTTCGTACCCAAGCCGGAGCCCGTCCCGGGCGCTGCCCGCCGCGCGGTCACCGTGCTGTTCAAGGCCGCCCGCACCGGCCCCTTCTGGCTGCTCGCCGGCACCTTCGCGATCTGCGGCGCCTCCACCAACGGCCTGATCCAGACCCACTTCGTGCCCGCCGCCCACGACCACGGCATGCCCGTCACGGCGGCGGCCTCGCTGCTCGCGGTCATCGGGGTGTTCGACGTGGTCGGCACGATCGCCTCGGGCTGGTTCACCGACCGCTTCGACGCGCGCCGGCTGCTGGCCGTGTACTACGGCCTGCGCGGCATCTCACTGCTGTTCCTCCCCATGCTGCTCGGGCCGAGCGTCCACCCGCCGATGCTCTTCTTCATCGTCTTCTACGGCCTCGACTGGGTCGCCACCGTCCCGCCCACCGTCGCCCTGTGCCGCGAGCACTACGGCGACGACAGCGCGATCGTCTTCGGCTGGGTCCTTGCCTCGCACCAGGTCGGAGCGGCGCTCGTGGCCTTCGTCGGCGGTGTGGTGCGGGACGTCTTCGGTGAGTACGACATGATCTGGTACGCGTCCGGGGCGCTGTGCGCGGCGGCGGCGCTGATGGCGCTGGTGATCCGGCGCAGGCCGGCCGCGGTGGTCCCGGCGGTGGCCTGAACGGTCCCGCTCAGACGAACCGCCCCTTGTGGAACAGCAGAGGTGCCCGGTCCTCGTCGCCCGGTGTCCCCAGCGCCTCCACCCGCCCCACCACGATCAGATGGTCCCCGCCCGTGTGCACCGCCTGGATCGTGCAGTCGATCCACGCGAGCGTGTCCGCGAGCCGTGGTGAGCCGGTCGCCGGGGCCGCGTCGAAGGTGACTCCCGCGAACTTGTCGGTGCCGCTGACCGCGAAGCCGCGGCACAGCTCGCCCTGGTGGGCGGCGAGGACGTTGACGCAGAAGACACCGGCGCGGGCGATGCGGGGCCAGGTCGACGACGTACGGCCGACCATGAAGGTGACCAGGGGTGGGTCGAGGGAGAGGGAGGAGAAGGACTGGCAGGCGAAGCCGGCGGGGCCGTCCTCGCCGTCGGCGGCGGGTGAGGTGACAACGGCCACGCCCGTCGCGAAGTTGCCGAGCACCCGGCGGAACTCGGTCTGTCCGACCGGAGCCCGCTCGTCCTCGCGGACACAGCGCAGCTCGGGACGGGGCAGCGGCTCCACGGGCGCCACCGTCCCGGCCGACCGCAGATAGCGGACGGCGGCTTCGGCCATACCTGCTTGTCCCATCACATCCTCCATTGAAGCTGACGGTGCGTCAGATGGGAAGGGGTGCGCGGGGCCGGGGAGAACCGCTGCGTACGCTGCGGGCATGGGGTGGGGAGACATACGGCGGGAGCTCGGGCGGGCCCGGTCGGCCTGGGACTCGGTCGCCGTGCACGCGGCCGCGGCGGTGGGGGCGGCACAGCTGCCTGCCGTCGGCCTGATCTCGTACGTCGAAGTCACCACGGGCGACGACTACGGCGCCGGAGGGGGCGCGTTCGGACTGGCCTGTCTGCTTCTCCTCGCGCCCCTGTACCTGCCGTTCCTCGGGCTGCTCCACGCGTGCGTGCAGACACTGCCGGCCGCCCTGCTCGCCCGGCTCACGGTCCGCCACGTGCGGGGGCCCGAGTGGGCGTGGCACCTGGCATGGGCGGCGGTGCTCGGGGCGGTCTGGGCCGCGGCCGCCGCTTTGCTGTGGGGGTGGCCCCTCGGCCTCACGGCCGCCGTGTTCGCGTCCCTGGGCGTCCTTCCCGTGCTGGGTGTGGCCTACTTCAGGCGCTCCAGCCGTACGAAGGAACGCGCGTGGGGATGCACGGGGACCTGGATCGTCTCGGCGGGTGTGTCCTTCGTACTGTTCATGGTCGTCTTCGGGGGCGCCGTCCTGGCCACCGAGACCGGCCTCGTCGAGGAGTACGAGCCTCCGCGGCTGTCCGCCGGTGAGCTCACCGGCGTATGGCGCGACGAGGACGGCGCGGTGCTGCGGCTGCACCCGGGCGGGCGGGCCGAACTGACCGCGGTTCCCGCCGTGTCGGAGCACGACGACTGGCTCTCCGACCCGGCCTATGAGGTGTGCGAGGGGGACGGGTCCTGGGAACTGGTCCGGAAGGACGAGGTCCTGGACCGCGACGGCGTCGGTCTGAAGACCGGCAGCGGATGCGGGCAGCCGACGTTCTGGACGATCGGCGGTACGGAGGACGACCCCGAGCTGTTCGTGCTGTTCGGCGATCCGGACGCGGGCGACCTGCGGATCCTCACCCGGGACTGAGCCCGTTCACCGCCCCTTGAACTCGGCGCTCCTGCGCTCCACGAAACTCGCCACCCCCTCCCGCGCGTCCTCGGTCGTCATGTTGATCTCCTGCGCGGCCGCCTCCGCCGCGAAGGCCGTGGCCCGGTCGGTGTCGAGGGAGGCGTTGACGAGCTGTTTCGTCAGGGCGAGGGCGCGGGTCGGGCCGGCGGCGAGACGGGTCGCCCATTCGCGCGCCGTCTTGTCCAACTCGCCGTCCGGTACGACCCGGTTGACCAGGCCGAGGCGCTCGGCGTCGGCGGCGGTGAGCGCGTCGCCGAAGAACATCAGCTCCTTGGCCCGCTGCGGGCCGATCAGCCGGGGGAGGAGATAGGCGCCGCCACCGTCGGGGACCAGCCCGCGGCGGACGAAGACCTCGATGAACCTCGCCGACTCCGCGGCCAGTACGAGGTCGCAGGCGAGGGCGAGTTGGGCGCCGAGCCCGGCCGCCGTGCCGTTCACCGCCGCGATCACCGGCTTCTCGCAGTCCAGGACGGCGGCGATCAGGCGTTGCGCGCCCAGCCGGAGGGTGCGGGCCACGTCCCCGGGGATCCGCTCGCCGGCGGCGGAGGCGGAGGTGCCCCGGAGGTCGGCTCCGGAGCAGAAGCCGCGGCCTGCTCCCGTCAGGACCACCGCCCGCACCTCCGGGTCGGCCGACGCCTCGGCCAGCAGCTCGATGAGCCGGTCCCGCCCACCGGGAGTGAGGGCGTTGAGTGCCTCCGGCCGGTTGAGCGTGAGGTAGGAGACCTGGTCGGTCACGGTGTACGTCAGCTCGGTCACCGGCACACCGCCAACGCGTCCAGCGCCACCGCACCCTGTCCGCGCTCCAGCACCATCAGCGGATTGATGTCCAACTCGGCCAGCTCACCGCCGAGTTCCAGCGCCATGCGCTCCACCCGCAGGACGACCTCGACGAGCGCGTCGAGATCCGCCGGGGGGCGCCCCCTGACCCCGTCCAGCAGGGCCCGCCCGCGCAGTTCTCCGCACATGGCCCGCGCCTGCTCCTCCCCGAAGGGCGGTACGCGTACGGCGGTGTCGCGCAGCACCTCCACCAGGACCCCGCCGAGCCCGACCGTCACGGTCGGTCCGAAGAGATCGTCGTGGGTGACGCCGACGACCATCTCCACGCCCCGCTCGACCATCTGGCAGACCAGGACACCGTCCAGGGAGACGCCCTCGTAGCGGGCGATGTCGGTCAACTCCCGGTAGGCGTCCCGGACCTGGCTGGCGGAGGTGAGGCCGATCTTCACCAGGCCGAGCTCGGTCTTGTGGGCGATCTGCGCGCCGGACGCCTTCATCACCACCGGGTAGCCCACCAGACCCGCCGCCCGTACGGCCGCCGCCGCGCTCGTCACCAGCTGTTCGCGCGGGACCCGGATGCCGTAGGCCCGCAGCAGCTGCTTCGCCGCGTGCTCGCTCAGCTGCTGGCCCGGGCGCATCAGGGCCTGCGCCTTGCGGAAGGAGGGGGAGGTGGTGCGCGGGGCCTCGTCGAGGGGGGAGCGGTAGCCGGTGACGAAGCGGTGGTGGTCGAGGTAGGCGCGGACCGCGGTGATGCAGTTCCCGACGGTGCGGAAGGTGGCCACCCGGGAGGAGCCGAGCAGGACCTCCCGGTACGCCGGCTCGGTGCCGACCGGCGATCCCCACACCACGCAGACCAGCTTGTCCGTCCGCTCGGCCGCGTCCACCAGGTCCTGGACGAGCCGGTCACTGAGCGGTGGGAAGGGGCCGGTGACCGGGCAGATCAGCACGCCCACCGAAGGGTCGTCGAGGATCGCGTCGATGATCTTCCGGCCGCGCCAGTCGCCCACCGGATGGCCGCCGTTGTCGACGGGGTTGGCGACGCTCAGGTACTCGGGTATCCACTGGTGCAGCTCGGCCTGCTTGGCCTCCGACAGCTCCGGCAGGCTCAGTCCCGCCTCCGTCGCCAGGTCGGCGAAGTGCGCGCCCGTGCCGCCCGAGATCGAATAGACGACGACCCCGTCGGCGTGCGGCGGGCGGGCGCGGGCCAACAGGGCGGCGGTGTCCTGGAGTTCGTCGAGGCCGTCGACGCGGATCACTCCGTACTGCCGCATCGCCGCGTCCACCACCGCGTCGGCGCCGGTCAGTTTGCCGGTGTGCGAGGCGGCCGTGCGGGCGCCGCTCTCGGTGCGGCCGACCTTGACCGCGACCACCGGCACCTTGCGGCGGGCGGCCCGGTCGGCGGCGAGGAGGAAGGAGCGGCCGTCCTTCAGTCCCTCGATGTAACAGGCGATCGCGCCCACCTCGGGCTGTTCGGCGAAGTAGGAGAGGAAGTCAGCGGTCTCCAGGTCGGCCTCGTTGCCGGTCGGCGCCCAGTGGGAGAGGCGGATGCCGAGTTCCTGGAGGGCGAAGACGGGGCGGCCCTGGTGCCCGGACTGGGTGATGAGGGCGATCGCCGGGCCGTCGAGGTCCTCGCGGAACTCCTCGAAGGCGTTGAGGTTGGTGTTGGGGCCGAGCAGCCGCATCCCGGACCGGCGTACGGCGGCGGCGAGACGGGCCTGGGCGGCGGCGCCCTCGTCGCCGATCTCCGCGAAACCGGAGGCGAAGACGACCGCGAACTTCACCTTGGCCTCGGCCAGTTCCTCGATCACCGGAAGGGGGTCGGACACCAGCAGCACGGCGAGATCGACCTGCTCGGGCAGGTCGGCGACGGAAGGGGAGCAGGGGATGCCGAAGACCGCCGGGCGGGTGGGGTGCACGGGGTGGAGACGGGCGCCGACGCGTTCGGCCCAGCCGAGGAGCTGCCGGGTGACGCCGGTGTTCGGGCGGCCCTCGGTGTCCGAGGCGCCGATCACCGCCACCGCCTCCGGCCGGAAGAAGCGGTCCAGATCGGGGACGTCGGCATACAGCGGCCGGCCGCTGACGTCGAGGTCGTCGACCTCGGCCGGCCTGCCGTGGACGGCGGGCCCGGGTTGCTCGCCGCAAGCGATGACCCGGGCCCGGCGGGAGTCGGTGGTGAGGGTGCCGTGGGTTGATCCAAGCATCGGTCCGCCCGCTCCTGTGTGACAGCGATTAACTGACGCAGTGTCAGATTAAAGGAACTGACGCTGTGTCAGGAATGGCTGTGCACGCAAAGGATGGGCGCGGGGTGCTGCCGCAGCCGCTCACCGGTCCGCCTGGCGGTGCCGCTCACAGCACCGCCACCACCTCCTTCGCCACCCGCTCGCCCGACCGCACCGCACCGTCCATGTACCCCATCCAGTAGGTGGACGTCTCCGTGCCGGCCCAGTGGATGCCGCCGACGGGGGTGCGCAGGCTGGGGCCGTACTGGGTCAGGACACCGGGGGCGGCGATGGAGACCGGGCCGCCGCGCGTGTAGGTCTCGTTGTTCCAGCGTTGCAGGACGAAGGAGGTGGGGGAGGCCGCTTTCGCGCCGAAGTAGGTGACGTAGTCCTTCAGGACGGCCGCCTTGACCTCGGCCTCGCTCGCCGCGTCGTACTTACGGGCATCGTCGGCCTCGATGAAGCCCATCAGGGCGCCGTAGGAGGCGTCGGGCGGGGAGTTGTCGAAGGTGGAGCTGATCACGCCGGTGTCGCTGACGACCTGGCCGTTGAGACCGTCGGCGCGCCAGAAGGGGGTGTCGTAGATCGCGATCGCCTTGCCGACCGAGGCCATCGGCAGGCGCTGGGTGAGCTGGTCGCGGCCGGCCGGCAGGACCGGGTCGTAGGTGATGCGGGCGGCGATCGGCGGGGGTACGGCGACGATCACCTTCTTGGCGGTGGCGGTGATGCCGTCGGCCGTGACGACGTACTTGCTGCCGGACCTGGCGATCGAGCGCACCGGCGCGCCCAGCACCACGCGGTCGCCGAGCGTGGCGGCGAGCTTGATCGGCACCAGCTGGGAGCCGCCGACGAAGCGGAGTTCCTGGGCGCCGCCCGCGGTCTCGGTGAGGCGCTCCAGGGTGCCGGGGTTGGAGGCGTTGCCGGCGGCGGCGATGTAGAAGAGCACGAACAGGAAGGAGAGTTCGCGGGGTTCGGCCGAGAAGATCGAGGTGCAGGCCACGTCGAAGAGGAACTTGGCCGACGGGATCACGGCGTTGGCGCGCAGCCAGGTCTCGAAGGTCTGGCGGTCCCATTCGTCGGCCTTCGCGGCGGTCCAGGGGGCGTCGACCGGTATCTGCTTGGCCAGGTCGTCGAGGGTGGCCTGCACGATCGCGGCGTTGGCGAGGCCGGCCACATCGATGGGCGGGACCGAGCCGAGGACGCCGTCGGTGGCGTACGGGGTCTTCTTGCCGTCCTTGTAGAGGAGGTTGTTGCCCGTGTTGTAGGTGGCGAAGGTCTGCACGCCGAGCGAGTCGGCGAGCGCCTTGATGCGGTCCTGGGTGGGGCCGATGAACTCGCCGCCGCCCTCGGTGACCCCGCCACCCGCCAGGGGCAGGCCCACGACCCGGCCGCCGACGCGGTCACGGGCCTCCAGGACGACCACCGACTTGCCGGCCGCCACCAGGTCGCGGGCCGCGGTGAGCCCGGCGAGCCCGGCGCCGACGACGACCACGTCGGCCTCACGGGTGGCCGCGGCGGCGGGCGAGGCCGCGGCGCCGGTCAGGGCGGCGGCCCCGGCGGTCGCGGCGGCACCGCCTATCAGGGAGCGGCGGGAGAGCTGTCTTTCGCGTGCCACGTGCATCCTCCGTCGTAGAGCGAGAGGTTGGAGTGGAGCCAGAACATGAACAGTGCTCACATTCTGGCCCCATGCGGTGGCGCCGTACAGCTCTCTCGCCACTTCTGACGCAGGAGTAACGGGAGGAGTACGGGGGCGAGTTGGGGGCGAGTTGAGGGTGGGCCGGAAGTCCCCAGGTCAGACGGGGAGCCGGGACAGCTGCCGGCCCTCGCCCTTGACGATCGCCCTCGCGATCTTCTCCGCGTCGATCGCCACCTCACGGAAGGTGCCGCTGATGGGGGTCACGAACCCGCTGAAGAACAGGCCCGGCGCGTTCTGCGGGCTGCGGGCTCCGTTGACGACCGGCATGCCGCGGGCGTCGAGGACGTCGAGGTGGCCGACCAGAGACTCCAGGGAGCGGTCGTAGCCGGTGGCCGCGATCACGGTGTCCGGGGCGATGTGGGTGCCGTCGGCGAGGAGGACCTTGTCCTCGTCGAGGCCGTCGACGGCGGCGACGATCTCGACCTTGCCCTGGCGTACGGCGTCGATGAGGCCGACGTCCTGGACCGGGATGGCGCCCTCACGGACGCGGGTGTAGAGCCCGGTGTCGGGGCGGGGCAGGCCGTGGGCGGACAGGTCGGGGACGCTGAGCCTGGCCATGGGGCGGGCGAGCCGGTCGACGAGGCCGACCGGGAGCCGGCGTACGAGGACACCCGTGTACTGGGCGGCCCAGCCCGCGGTGGAGCGGCGGACGATGTGCGGGGCGGTGCGGACGGAGAGACGGACACGCTCGGCGCCGCCCTCGACCAGGTCCACGGCGATCTCGGCGCCGGTGTTGCCGGCACCGACGACGAGGACGTCGCGGCCGGCGTACGGCCCCGGGTTGCGGTACTCGGCGGCGTGGATCAGCTCACCGGTGTACGCGTCGCGGCCCGGCCAGTCCGGGATGCGCGGGGTGTGGTTGTAGCCGGTGGCGACGACGACCGCGGCGCCGGTCAGTTCACGGCCGCCGGTGGCGTGCAGGAGCCAGCCGGTGCCGTCGGGGGAGCGTTCGACGCGGGAGACCTCGACGCCGGTGACGGTCTCCAGCTCGTGGTGCTCGGCGTACTTCTCCAGATAGCGGACGACGTCGTCGCGGGAGACCCAGCGGCCGAAGCGGCGGGGCATCGCGAGCCCCGGGAGGGCGGAGAGGCGGCGGGTGGTGTGCAGGTGGAGGCGGTCGTAGTGGCGGCGCCAGGACGCGCCGACGCGGTCGGACTTCTCCAGGACGACGGCGCGTACGCCCTGGGCGCGCAACGCGTACGCCGCGGCGAGTCCGCCGGGGCCGCCGCCGATGACGTACACGGGGCGGGCGGGGGAGGACGCGGGGGTCGCGGGGAGCGCTGCGGAGTCGGCCATGTGCGCGAGCGTAATCAGACCTGCCGTTGATGGGTCTCGGTCAAGACCGGAATTGGTTTCGGATCGATCACGCCTGTAGGAGGAGTGGGTGGAGCTCGTGACGTACATCACCTGGTTGTGCTGGAGCGGTGTGGGAACGCCGCCGCACAGGTTCCTCCCGTGCGGCGCACGCGGTCTTCCGTGGGCGCCTTTATCTGACGTACCGTCAGATCCATGGACTCCATCTGGCTCACCGGGGCGGAATGGCTCGCCCTGCTGCGGATCGGGCTCGGGTTGTGGTGGCTGGAAAGCTGGCGGCACAAGGACAAGAAGGCCTGGTTCGAGCGCGGCACCGGCATCGCGTGGGCGGCGGACGTCGCCGCCAAGCACCGTTGGAACGCCGTGCGCTCAGGGTTCGAGGTGGTGGTCGCGCCACGGCCGCGGACCATGGCGTACGTCGTCGTGTACGCGGAACTCGCGGTGGGACTGGGGCTGGTGGCCGGCCTGCTGACGCCGGTCGCGCTGGTCGGCGGGCTGCTGCTGAACGTCCTCTACTTCACGCTGATGATCCACGACTGGGCCGAGCAGGGACAGAACTCGATGATGGGGCTGATCTCGGTCGTCGCGCTGGGCGGGATGTCCTGGCAGAGCTGGTCGGTGGATGCGGCGGTGGGGTGGTTCTGATGGACATGGGGTTCGTCTGATGGGCCCGCGCTTCGATGTGCCGGAGGCCGACGCGTTCACGCGGACGTACTGGGACGCGGCGGCGGAAGGGCGGCTGCTGGTGCGGCGCTGCGGGGCGTGCGGGCGGGTGCACCACTATCCGCGCGAGTTCTGTCCGCACTGCTGGAGCGAGGACGTGACGTGGGAGCCGGCGAGCGGTCGGGCCGAGCTGTACACGTGGTCCGTGGTGCACCGCAACGATCTGCCGCCGTTCGGGGAGCGGACGCCGTACGTCGCCGCCGTGGTCCGACTCGCCGAAGGGCCACGGATGATGACGGAGGTGGTGGACGCCGGGGAAGACGAACTGAGGGCCGGCCTGCCGCTGGAGGTCGTTTTCAGGCAAGGGATCCCGGTCTTCCGGCCCAGGGGGTGATCGGCGGGCCCCTTCCGTATTCAATGGCCCGATGGCCCATACACGCGAACGGTCCCCGAGCCACCCCGCTCCCGAACTGCTCGGCCACGGGCTGCGGTTGCTCCGCTGGGACCCGGAATCCGACGCCGATGCCGCCGACTGGCTGCGCGGGCGGTCCGATCCCGAGTTCCGGCGCTGGAACACCCCGCTCAAGACGGTCACCGACCTCGACGCCGCTCGCGCCTCGCTGCGTGCGGGCGCGGAGGCCGCGGCCGACGGCGTCGGTGTCGCCTTTCGCGTCACGGACGCCGCGAGCGGAACGACGTTGGGGAACATCGGGGTCCACGAGATCGACCACGTCGTGCGGGTCGCGCGTGTCGGGTACTGGGTGCTGCCCGAGGCTCGCGGACAACGGGTAGCCACCCGGGCGCTCACCCTCGTCGCACGGTGGGCCTTCACCGATCTGCGGCTGCACCGGCTGGAGCTCGGGCATGCGCTCGGCCATGACGCGTCCTGCCGGATAGCCGAGAGATGCGGTTTCGCGTACGAGGGGACGTTGCGGGGTGCGCTGCCCGACTCGACAACCCTGGACGCCTTCAGAGACGTACACCTACACGCCCGGCTGACCACAGACCCGGGGGTAGGGGACGAGGACTGAGGGATTGGCAGATCTGTTCCAGCGGCTCAGCGTAAAACCGCAGGTGGAGCGGGCTCGCTGTGGAACAGATCTGCCATTCGCCCCTGCTCACGGCCAGAGCAAGCACCGCGTCCATGACTCGTCCGTGCGGCGGTAAGACAGTCGTACGTGTCTGCGTTGCTGGTCGCCCTGGAAGAACTCCACCTCGTCGGGGGGTAGGTGGTAGAGGGTCCACGTCGGGACCCGGGGGGCCGGGGTTCGCTGGGCCTCGGTCCACGCGGCCTCCGAGGTGGTGGCCAGTTCCGCCAGGGAGCCCAGGGGAGCGCTCTGGTTGCCGGTCAGGGCTGCGGCCAGGGCGCCCGTCGAGCGGGCGTGCAGGTCTGCCTGGCTCTCCGTCGAGGGCGCCGCGGTGACGGGGCCCCGGAGACGGATCTGGCGGCCCAGGGCGGGCCAGTAGAAGCCGAGGGCGGCGTAGGGGCGGGTGGTGAGGTGCCGGCCCTTGCGGCTGGTGACGTGGGTGGCGAAGGACCAGCCGGTCCGGTCGGCGCCGTGGAGCATCACCGTGCGTACGTCCGGGTTGCCGTCCGGGTCCGAGGTGGCCAGGGACATGGTGTGGGGCTCGGGCTGGCCGGCCTGGACCGCCTCCGCGAACCACTCCGTGAAGAGGGGGAGTGGTTCGGCGGGGGCGGTCTCGGGGGTGAAGGGGGGCAGGGTGGTGTGTTCCGGGGCCCATACCCGCAGTGATCTCAGCAGTTCGTGAAGATCCGTTGCCATGGGGCGATTGTCGCGCGGGTCACGCGGGTTACGCGGGTCACGCGGGTCACACCGAACCCAGGTCCGCCGTCAGCCAGCGCTCCGGGCGCATGTGGATGATCACCTGCTCGCCGTAGTTCTTCCACGCGTGGTCCACGTAGCCCTCCACCTTCTCCGCGGGGAGGTAGCGCGCGGAGAGCTCCCGGAGGAGTTCGAGGGTGGCGGGGGCCGTGTCGAGGACCGGGCCCTCCACGGAGACGTACTTCAGTGTGGGCTCCACGGTGTCCACCAGGAGGGAGAAACGGCCTGCCGCGTCGATGAGTTGCTGCTTGCGGGAGCCCAGGCCGGTCATGATCCATATGTCGCCGCCGGGTTGGTACTGGTACCAGATCGGCACGGAGAGCGGGGCACGGCCTGCTCCGCCGTCCACGGCCAGCGCGGCCACATGGGGCTCGGCCAGGAATTGTTCGCGCTCCGAGCGGGTCAGTGCCATGTCGGTCCTCCGGGTTTTGGTGGCGGGCACGGTCTGATCGGCTTGCGGGTTCTCCGTGCCGTTCACAACCCGCTACGGGGGGCGGGTGTTCCCTCTGGGCGCCGCCAGGGGCAGTGGCCGGGCAACGGTCCACCCCGGACCACGGTCCACCCCGGACCACGGTCCACCCCGGACCACGGTCCACCCCGGACCACGGTCCACCCCGGACCACGGTCCACCCCGGACCACGGTCTACCCCCGGCCCAGCACCACCGTCCCCGACGAGCAGAACCAGCCCCCCGTCCCGGAGGCCACCGCCAGCTCCGGCAACTCGCCGTCGGGACGTCGTACTTGTCTCGCGCCCGTCTCTCCGCGCAGCTGCCGTACCGCCTCCACCAGCAGGAACAGCCCCCGCATCCCCGGGTGCTGGGCCGAAAGGCCGCCCCCGTCCGTGTTCACCGGAAGCGCGCGGGACTGTACGAAGGCCCCGCCCTCGCCCTTCTTGCAGAAGCCCAGGTCCTCCAGCGTCACCAGCGTCATGTACGTGAACGCGTCGTAGATCTCCGCCAGTTCGATGTCCGAGGGGCTCACCCCGGCCCGCTCGAAGGCAAGCCGGCCGCTCACCGCCGCCGGGGAGACCGTGAAGTCGGGCCACTCCGACATCGTCGCGTGCGAGACGTGCTCCCCGGTGCCGAGGATCCAGACGGGGGCGGTGCGGCAGTCCTGTACGTACTCCTCCGCCGCCAGGAGGACCGCCGCGCCGCCGTCCGAGCGGATGCAGCAGTGGAGCTTGGTGAACGGGTCCGCGATCATCGGGCCCGACAGGACGTCGTCGACCGTGATGGGGTCGCGGAACATCGCCTCCGGGTTCAGGGCCGCGTTCGCCCGGGCCTGGACCGCGACCTCCGCCAACTGCTCGATCGTCGTGCCGTGTTCGATCATGTGGCGGCGGGCGGCCATCGCGTACTTGGCGATCAGGGTGTGGCCGTACGGGACTTCGAACTGGAGCGGGCCCCGGGCGCCGAAGGAGAGGTTCCCGGTGCGCCGTCCCGCCCTGATGTCCGCCCGCGCCGTCGAGCCGTAGACCAGGAGCACGGCCTCGGCGTGGCCCGCCGCTATCGCGTCCGCCGCGTGAGCTGCCATCACCTCCCAGGTCGCGCCGCCGACCGAGGTGGAGTCCACCCAGGTGGGGCGCAGGCCCAGGTACTCCGCCACCTCCACCGGCGCCAGCACCCCCGTGCCCGCCGAGGCGAACCCGTCCACGACCGACCTGTCGAGCCCGGCGTCCGCCAGTGCGCGGCGGGCCGCCTGGGCGTGCAGGGTGTACGGCGTCGCGTCGTCCACGCGGCCGCAGTCGGAGAGGGACACGCCTACCACGGCGACTCTGCGGGATCCGGCCGTCATGAATGGTCTCTCCCTCTGTCTGTGCATATCGGTCCGCCGCTCCTAATATGACGGACCGTCAGATCCGGAGGGAAGGGGTCGCCATGGACGCCGGCTTCACCGTCGAACAGGACGAGATCCGCCGCACCTTGCGCGAACTGCTCCACAAGCGCTGCGGGGCGCAGGAGCTGCGGGCCGCCGTCGACCGTCCGGACGGGTACGACACCGGGCTGTGGACCGCCCTCGCCGAACGCCTCGGCCTGCCCGGACTCGCCCTTCCCGAGGCGTACGGCGGTGTCGGCTGCTCCCCGACCGAACTCGCCCTCGCGGGCGAGGAGACCGGGCGGGCGCTCGCGCCCTCGCCGCTGCTCGCGACCGCCGTGCTCACGGCCCCCCTGCTGCTGACCCTCGGCACCGAGGCGCAGCGCGCCGAACTGCTTCCGCGGATCGCCGACGGCTCCCTGACCGCCGCCCTCGCCGTACCACCCGCCGGCCTCGCCCTCACCGGCGGCAACGACGGGGACTGGGCCGGGGGCGGGCGCGCGGGGGGTGTGCAGGCCCGGCGGCACGGGGAGGGCTGGCGGCTGTACGGCGAGATCGAGCAGGTCCTCGACGGGCACTCCGCGGGGATCCTGCTCGTCGCCGCCCACACCGGCGGCTTCGCCCGCTCCCGCACCCTTCTCTTCCTGGTCCACGGGGACGCCGAAGGCCTCGTGCGGGTACGGCAGACCGCTCTCGACGCGACCCGGCCCCTCGCCCGCCTCCAACTCCGTGACGTGGAAGCCGAGTTGCTTGGTACCGAGGACGCGGACGTGCTCGGTGCGCTGGCCCGGCTCGGGGACAGCGCCGCCGCAGTGCTCGCCTGTGAGGCCGTCGGGGCCGCCGACCGGGTGCTGGAGCGGACGGTCGAGTACGTGAAGCAGCGGGAGCAGTTCGGGCGGGCGATCGGGTCGTTCCAGGCGGTCAAGCACCGGCTGGCCGATGTGTATGTGCAGGTGCAGGCCGCGCGCTCGGCCGCCTACTACGCCGCCTGGGCCACCGCCGACGAATCAGGAGGGGTGGCGCGCAGCGCCTCGCTGGAAGGGCGGTGGTGGGAGACGGGAGGGCGGGTCGGCGGGCTCGCCCTCGCCCAGGGGCTGGAGGCCCTGCGCGGTGCCGCCGGGGAGGGGATCCAGCTGCACGGCGGGATCGGGTTCACCTGGGAGCACGACGTCCATCTGTATTTCAAGCGGGCCGCCGGGGACGAGCTGCTGTTCGGGCCGGTGCACCGGCTGCGGGCGCACGCGGCCGACGCGGCGCGGCTCTTCGAGGCGAACGCCGGGAAGTCGGAGGTGACGGTGTGATCGGGGAACGGGTGGTGCAGCGCATCTCGTCCACGCGGGGGTTCGCCAAGGTGGCCCCGCATGTCATTCCCGCGCTCGACCGGGCCGTCCACCGGCTCACGCGCGGCAAGGTCATCCTGAGCGCGCAGATGCTCCCGGGGGTCATCCTGACCTCCACGGGGGCGCGGAGCGGGCTCGTCCGGCGTACTCCGCTCGCCTGTATGCCCGAGGACGGCGGGCAGAGCTGGATTCTCATCGGATCCAACTTCGGGCGGCCCGGCCACCCCGCCTGGACCGCCAACCTCCTCGCCCACCCCGACGCCGAGGTCAGCTGGAAGGGCGCCGACATCGCGGTGACGGCGCAGTTGCTTCAGGGGGAGGAGCGGGCCGCCGTGTGGAAGACGGCGCTGGCGTTCTGGCCGCCGTACGCGACGTATCAGGCGCGGATCGACCGGGAGATCCGGCTGTTCCGGATCGTCCGGCGGGAGGGGCCGCGACTCCTGGCGTGAGGCACGGCAGGCGGTGGCTCACCTCTGTGAACCACCGCCCACCAGACAGGACTTGGTGCCTGAAAGGGCCCGTCGAGGCCCTCGGTCTACTTGGTCGGCTTCTTGCCGGTCACGCCCAGGTGGACCAACAGCGCCAGGTTCGGTTTGAGTTCGGCCTGCTTGACGCCCCAGGTCTGGAAGCCCTTCTGGTGCGAGGCGACCGCCGCGAGCATCGCGACCAGCGAACCGGCGACCGCCGCCGGGTTCACGTCCTTGTCGACCTTGCCCTTGGACTGCAACTCGGCCACCGAATCGGCCAGGGAGTTGTTCACGGAGTTCAGGATCTTCATACGGATCTTGTAGAACCGCTTGTCGCCCTCGGCGGCCCCGAGATCGACGACCCTGAGGATCGCGTCGTTCTTGCGCCAGAACTCCAGGAACCCCTCGACGAGTTCCTGTGCGGTCGTCCAGCCGGCCTTGCCGACCCATGACCGCCCTTCCAGCAGGGCGGTCAACTGTCCGCCCTCGGTGGCCATTTGCTCGGCGATCTCCAGGACGGCGCCCTCGACGTCCGGGAAGTACTGGTAGAAGGTCGCGGGCGAAGTGCCCGCTTTCCGGGCGACATCGATGACTTTGACGTCCCGGTAAGGGGAGGAGCTGAGCATCTCGCTGAGGCAGTCGAGCAGCTTCTGCCGGGTCGCCTGCCCACGCCGGCCGGCCACGCGGCCGTCGACGGTACGCACTTGTCCTGTCATGCCGTCAGCTTACCGAGGGGTGATCGGAGCGCGATTCGGCCGACTGCAAATGGGGTGCGCGGGCTTTTGGAGGCTGGTGCGCTGGTCTGCGCGCTGCGTGAGTCGCCGTTAGTTTGGCGGTATGGCCGAAAACAGGGCATCCGCAGACGGACCGGCGCACGGGTCCGGGTACGGGTCCGCGTACGGGGAGGGCGTCCCGTGCTGGGTGGACGCGCAGCTTCCCGACGTCGAGGCGGGCAAGCGGTTCTACGGTGAGCTCTTCGGGTGGACCTTCGAGGAGCAGCGGTACGGCGGGGCCGTATGGGCCCTGAAGGAGGGCCGGCCGGTCGCCGCGCTCGCCCACAAGACGGACGGGCGGATGCCCACCGTATGGACGGTGTACTTCGCGACCCCCGACATCGAGGGGCTGGCGGACCGGATCTGGGCGGCCGGGGGACAGGTCGTCACCGCGCCCATGCCGGTCGGTGACCTGGGGACCTCCGCGCTGGTCACCGACCCGGACGGCGCAGTCTTCGGGCTCTGGGAACCGGAGGCCCACCCCGGTTTCGGCGTACGGCGCGAACCGGGCACCTTCGTCTGGGCGGAGCTGTACGCCCGGGACACCGAGGCCGCCAACACCTTCTACGGCGGGCTCTTCCACGACGCCCTGTTCGGCCCGGAGGCACAGCCCGATTTCGGCCGGGCCCCGGTGGCGGACGTCTTCCCGGCCGAGATGCCGCCCCACTTTCTTGTCCACTTCGGCGTCGAGGACTGTGATGCCGTTCTCGGGACCGTGAGCCGGCTCGGCGGGCGGGTGCAGGCGCCACCCTTCGAGACGTCGTACGGGAAAGCGGCCGTCGTCACCGACAATCAGGGGGCGTCGTTCGCCGTACTGGAGCGGACCGAACGGCCGGAACGGTGACCGAGGCAGTGACTGGGCCGATGGTGCGTACCGTTTTGGCATGAGACATCCCGATTCGCACCCGGGTTCGCAACCTGCGCCTCGGCCAGGAAGAATCGGGGTGCGTGCCGCCATGGCGGTGCGGTGGTGAGACGCTGCACGGGGTCGTGTGCATAAGGGTGTGACACGGCCCGTACGGGGAGGTGGCAGGCAAGTGGTGGATCAGCTGACACAGCACGATCCGCGGCGGATCGGGCCGTTCGAGGTGCTGGGACGGCTGGGTGCCGGCGGCATGGGGCTGGTCTATCTCGCGCGCTCGGCGTCCGGCCGGCGCGTGGCGATCAAGACGGTCCGGACGGAGCTCGCCGAGGACCAGCTGTTCCGCGTCCGCTTCACGCGCGAGGTGGAGGCGGCCCGGGCCGTCTCCGGCTTCTACACGGCGGCCGTCGTCGACGCCGACCCGCGCGCCGCCGTGCCGTGGCTGGCCACCGCGTACGTCCCCGCGCCCTCCCTCGAGGAGATAGTGAACGAGTGCGGGCCGATGCCGGCCCAGGCGGTGCGCTGGCTCGCGGCGGGCGTCGCCGAGGCGCTCCAGTCGATCCACGGCGCCGGGCTGGTCCACCGTGACCTCAAGCCCTCCAACGTCCTCGTCGTCGAGGACGGCCCCCGGGTGATCGACTTCGGTATCGCCTCCGGCGTATCGAACACACGTCTGACAATGACGAACGTCGCCGTCGGCACCCCCGCCTACATGTCCCCCGAGCAGGCCAAGGACTCGCGCTCCGTCACCGGCGCCAGCGACGTCTTCTCGCTCGGCTCCATGCTGGTCTTCGCCGCCACCGGACACCCGCCCTTCCACGGCGCCAACCCGGTCGAGACGGTCTTCATGCTGCTCCGCGAGGGCCCGGACCTGGAGGGCCTCCCGGACGAGCTGCGGCCCCTCATCGAGTCCTGTATGCAGATGGAGGCCACCGCCCGCCCCAACCCGGCCGACCTCCAGGCCCAGCTCGCCCCCCACCTCTTCGGCTCCGGCTCCGACGACAGCGGTACGGCGTCGGCGTGGCTGCCCGAGCGGGCCGTGGGCCTGATCGAGGGGCGCCGCAACGGACGTCCGGCGGTCAAGCCGGGCCCGGGCGGCCGCAGCGGCGGGGGCCGCGCGCCCGTACCGCCGCCGCCCAACCGCGACCCCGTCGTCCCCGCACCCGTGCCCGTCGGCCCGGCGGGTGCGCCCGACACCGGGCCGGTGCGCCTGGCGGGCGCCCAGGTGCCGATCGGGCCCGGACCGCGGGTCGCCGACGCCCGCGCCGCCGCCGTGAAGGCGCCGCCGCCGGAGGCGGGCCTGGTCGCCAGCTGGTCCAAGCCGCGCCCCGGGGTCAACGGCACGGATGGTGCCGTAGGCCCCGCCGTACCCGCCCCGCCGCCCGTCCAGGAGCCGGCCGGTGGCTGGCGGCCCTGGCGTTTCCGCATGTCGAACGATGTCTGGGGCACCCCCTCCGTCGCCGACGACCTCGTCTACGTCACCTCCTTCGAGGTGCACGCCCTCGACGTGGCCACCGGCCGCCGCCGCTTCAAGACCCGGGACGTCGCCTGGTCGATGGCGGTCGCGGACGGCCGTATCCACGCCTCCGACGGCCCCACCCTGTTCGCCCTGGAGGCCCGTGAGGGCGCCGACCTGTGGCGTCTGCAGACGGACGCCTGGGTGTACTCCCTCAAGGCCGACCGCGGCACGGTCGTCACCGGCACCCGCGGCGGCGGCGTCCAGGGCTGGGAGGCCTCGGGCGGCCAGAAGCTGTGGGAGATCACCGGCGCCCAGACCGACTTCGAGTCCCCCGAGGCGGGCCCCGCCCTGCACGAGGGCACGGTGTACGTCTGGCAGGACGCCCGCCTCAGGGCCCTGGACGCCCGCACGGGCGACGAGCGCTGGTCGTACCCCATCGGCGACGCGGCCTCCTGCGGCGGTGTGCCGGTCCGGGTGACACAGGCGCCGGACGGCTACGCGTACGTCTCGGCGGGCACCCGCGTCCTGGCGCTGGACGTCGCGACCGGCCATGTGAAGTGGCACTTCGAGGCCCCGGCGGTCTTCCTGTGCCCGCCGGCCTTCGTACCGGGCCCCGCGGTGACCGGCGGCGGGGTGTACCTGGCCGACTACCTCGGCACGGTCTACGCCCTCGACGCCGCCGACGGCCGCGACCGCTGGCGCATCGCCACCGAGGCACGCTCCTCCATCGAGCCGGTGCTGGTCGTGGCGGGCCATGTGCACGTGGGCAGCGGCAAGGGGCTCTACACCCTGGACGCTGTCACGGGCACGCCGAAGTGGCGGTTCCAGGCGGGCGGCGACATCGTGGGCGCGCCCGCGGTGGCGGAGGGGCGCATCCACTTCGGCTCCACCGACCATCTGCTCTACACCCTGAAGGCCGACGACGGCCGGCTGCGCTGGAAGCTGGCCACGGGCGGTGAGATCACCGGCGCCCCGGTGGTCAAGGACGGCGTGGTGTACGCGTGCAGCAAGGACCGCTGTGTGTACGCGCTGGACGCGGAGAAGGGCACCGGGACCGCCAGAACCGCCTGATCCCGGCTGCGGACGGCCGTCGTACCGGGCGCTCGGAAGGGGTTCCAGACGGCGGCCGTCGATGCGGAGAGCGGGTTCCCTGTTCCTTCACCGCTCTCACACCAGACGCTACGCCCGGGCCGGGGCGGGCGCCATGTGACGGCTGTTAACGTGACGTGTTCACGATCAAGCTGTTGGGTGACGGGGGATTCGCAGTGAAGCTTCGCCATGTCCGCGCGGTGGCCGTTGTCGTCGGAGTGGTGGTCGCCCTGACCGGCGCCCGGCACTCGTCCGGCGGTGGCTGCTTCGGCGGCAGCTCGAACTCCGGGAGTTCTTCGAGCAGTTCGACGGGCGGCAGCGGCAGCCACGACTCCGACACCGACTCCGACACGGACATCGACGCCGGTTCGGTCTCCGGCGGGGGCGAGTCGAGCTCCCTGGGTGAGGCGACCCAGGATCTGACGATCGAGGAGTGCAAGGTCGAGGGCGGGACCCTCGTCGCCGATGTCCGCGCCACCAACAGCAGCACCACCGCGTCCGGTTACATGTTCCAGGTCGCCTTCAAGGACGCGTCCGGTACGACGGCCGCGACCGGCAGCAGCGGCATCTTCTCCGTCGCCCCGGGCGGCACCGGCACCGCGACCGTCACGGCGAGCGCCACGGTGACCGACGGGACGTGCGAGCTGGTGGACCCGCAGCGCATTGCCGACTAGCCCGGCAGGCTCACCGGGTCCTGAAGTCCGGGCGGCGGGCGGTGAACAGCTCCGCCTGCCGCTCGTCCGGCAGGTTCCCGAGCGAGATGAGATGCGGGGCCTGCGCGAACCCGGCGGCGAGCGCGGCCTCCCTGCCCGCCCACAGGGCCCGCACGGTGCCCTGTACACCCTCGGGCGGATACCCGGCGATGACGGCGGCCCGCTCCACGGCGGTCGCCAACGCGGCGCCGGGCTCGGTGAGTTCGCTGACCAGGCCCATCTCGTGGGCCCGCCGGGCGGAGATCCGCTCCGCCGTCCCCATGAGCATCATCCGCGCGACCTCGCCGTAGGGCATCCGCTGCGCCATGAGGACCGACTCGTACGCGCTGACCATGCCGTACGTCGTGTGCGGGTCGAAGAAGGTCGCGGTCGTGTCGGCGACGACGAACTCGCTCTCCCCGAGGAGATAGAAGGCGCCGCCGCAGGCCATGCCCTGTACGGCGGCGATGACGGGCTTCCAGAGGTCGTTGGACTTGGGCCCGACGCGGAGGAGCGGATCGTCCGCCATATAGGGGGAGTCGGGCTGGGGGACCTCGGCGTCCCGGTCGAGGCCGGTGCAGAAGGCGCGGTCTCCGGAGGCGGTGAGGACGATCGCCCGTACGGTGTCGTCGAACCGCAACCCCCGCCAGACGGCCCGGAGTTCGTCGCGCATGGCGAGGTCGATGGCGTTGAGCCGGTGCGGCCGGTCGAGAGTGACGACGGCGACGCCGGTGTCCTTGTCCGCGGCGAGGCGGACGGTGGGGGCCGGGGTCGTCATGGGCGCTCCAGGACCCACTGCGGAAGACCGGTGTTCCCGTCGTACACGAAGTGCACCTTCGCGCCGATGCGGATGCGGTCGGGGGGGAGGGAGCCCAGCGGCGCACCGGGTTCGGTGACGACGTTGCCGACGAGGCGGATGCGGGGGTGGGCGGTGAGCTCCACGACCACCACGTTGTACGGCGCCTGCTCGGCGTAGTCCGGGAGGAGCGGCGGGTGCGGGACGACGTAGGACCAGATGCGGCCGTGGCCGTCGGTGCGTCGCCACCGGCTCTCGAAGGACTGGCAGTGGGGGCAGCAGGGACGGGGCGGGAAGCGGGGTTCGCCGCAGTCGGCGCAGGTCTGGACACGGAGCTCGCCCTGGGCGGCGTACCGCCAGAAGGGGGCGCCGTCGGGGTCGGTGACGGGGGTGAGCACGGGGGTTGCCTCCTCGGGTCCTCAGGTCCTCGGGTCCTCAGGTCCTGAGGAGCAGGGCGGATGTGGGGACGCCTTCACCGGCGGTGACCAGGCAGGTCGTGGCGTTCGGGACCTGGGCGGTACTGGTCCCGCGGAGTTGCTTGACGCCTTCGTTGATGAGGTTGAAGCCGTGGACGTAGGCCTCGGAGAGTCCGCCGCCGCCGGTGTTGACGGGCAGCCGCCCGCCGATCTCGAGCGCGCCCTGCTCGGTGAAGGCGCCGCCCTCTCCCCGCTCGCAGAAGCCGTAGCCCTCAAGGGAGAGCGGGATCAGGGCGGTGAAGGCGTCGTAGATCTGGGCGACGTCCACGTCCTGGGGGGTGAAGTCGGCGTGCTTCCACAGATGGCGGGCGGCGGTCCAGGCGGGGCCGGTGAGCGGGTCGTCGTTCCAGTAGTTGACCATGCCGTGGTGCTGGGCGGGGAGTCCCTGGGCGGCGGAGTGGATATGGACGGGGTGGGGGTGCCGGCAGTCCAGCGCCCGCTCCCTGCTGACGACGACACAGGCCAACGCCCCGTCTGTCTCAAGGCAGTTGTCGTAGAGGCAGAGGGGCTCGCTGATCCAGCGGGAGGTCATGTACATCTCGCGGGTGAGGGGCCGCTCGTACATGATCGCCGCCGGATTCTGGTTGGCGCGGTTGCGGCAGGCGAGGGCGACGTTGAAGAGGTGGTCGCGGGTCACGCCGTACTCGTGCATGTAGCGGCGGGTGAGCATGGCGATCTCGTCGACGGGCCGCAGGAGTCCGAAGGGGCGGGTCCACTGGGCGGGAGTGGGGAGCTGGGCGACGGTGTTCCGCCAGGGCCGGGGCCCGGACCCGCGCTTGCGTGACCGCCAGGCCACACCCACGGTCGCCTGACCGGTGGCTATCGCGGCGGCGAGATGAGCGACGGTGGCGCACGAACCGCCGCCGCCGTAGCCGACCTTGCTGAAGAAGGTGAGGTCACCGAAGCCGACGGCCTTGGCGAGCTCCACCTCGTCGGTCTCCTCCATCGTGAAGGAGGCGAGGGCGTCGACCTCGCCCGGGGCGATGCCGGCGTCGTCGAGAGCGGCGAGGACGGCTCGGCAGGCGAGGGTTCTCTCGTCCTCGGGGAGGTTCTTGGCGAAGGGGGTCTGGCCTATGCCGACTATCGCGGTGGCGTCCTTGAGTCCGGTGATCCTCAGTCCGGTCATGGGCACCTCCGCGGGCTGGCCTCCTGGCTGACAGTGCGTCAGGCTACAGCTAATCTGACGGGTAGTCAGCTACTGGGTTCTGGAGGCTGGTTGTGCGCGGAGACGTGGAGTGGGGCAGCGTTCCGGGTCTGGTCCGGTCGGCGGCGGAGCGGTACGCCGACGTCGAGGCCGTGGTGGAGGGCCGTACGCGAGTGATGTACGCGGAGTTGGGCGCCCGGGTGGAACGCGCGGCCGCCGCGTGCATCGCGAACGGCGTGGAGGTGGGCGACCGGGTCGCGATCTGGGCCCCCAACTCCCTGGACTGGATGGTGTCGGCGTTGGGCGCGGTGTCGGTGGGCGCGGTCCTGGTGCCGCTGAACACCCGGTTCAAGGGCACGGAGGCCGCGGACGTACTGCGCCGCAGCGGAGCACGCCTCCTGTTCGTGACCGGGACGTTCCTCGGCACGTCGTACGTGGCGTCACTGCGCCGCGCCATCGCCGCCGGCCCTGGACTCCCGTCCCTGGAACAGGTGGTGGTCCTCTCGGACGACGCCCCGGCCGACTACTCGACCTGGAAGGACTTCCTGGCGAGCGGGGAGGGGGTCGGGGAGACGGAGGTGCGGCAGCGTGCGACCGCGGTCCGGGGTTCGTCCCCGTCGGACATCGTCTTCACCTCGGGTACGACGGGCCGCCCGAAGGGAGCGGTGATCACCCACGCCCAGACCCTGCGCGCCTACGAGGTGTGGAGCGACCTGGCGGGCCTGCGCCAGGGCGACCGCTATCTGATCGTGAACCCCTTCTTCCACACCTTCGGCTACAAGGCGGGCGTCATCGCCTGCCTCATGCGGGGCGCGACGATGATCCCGCAACCGGTGTTCGACGTGGACACGGTCCTGGCGAACATCGCCTCGGAACGGGTGTCGGTGCTGCCGGGCCCGCCGACCCTCCACCAGTCGCTCCTGGACCACCCGGCAAGGGCGTCCCACGACCTCTCGGCACTCCGCCTGGTGGTGACGGGCGCAGCGGTGGTCCCGCTGACGCTGGTGGAGCGCCTGAGGGGCGAACTGGGCGTGGAGACCGTCCTGACGGCGTACGGGCTGTCGGAGGCCAGCGGAATCGTGACGATGTGCCGCCGCGGCGACGACCCGACGGTGATCGCATCGACATCGGGCCGGGCGATCCCGGGCACCGAGGTCCGGGTGGTGTCGGCGGGCGGCGCCCCGGTGGCCCCGGGGGTGCCCGGCGAGGTCCTGGTCCGCGGCTTCAACGTCATGCAGGGCTACTACGAGGACCCGGCGGCCACGGCGGAAGCGGTGACCGAGGACGGCTGGCTGCGCACGGGGGACGTGGGCGTGCTGGACGAGGCCGGCAACCTCCGCATCACCGACCGCCTGAAGGACATGTTCATCGTCGGCGGCTTCAACGCGTACCCGGCGGAGATAGAGCAACTCCTCGGCCTGCACCCGGATGTGGCGGACGTGGCGGTGATAGGCGTCCCGGACACGCGACTGGGGGAGGTCGGAAAGGCGTACGTGGTGAGGCGCCCCGGAGCGCTGACGACCGCGGACGACCTGATCGCGTGGGCCCGGCGGGAGATGGCGAACTACAAGGTGCCCAGGACGGTGGAGTTCGTACGGGAGCTGCCCCGGAACGCGAGCGGGAAGGTGGTCAAGAGGGAGCTGCGGGCGGGGGGAGGGGACGCCGGCAGGGAGTGACCGGCGTCCCGGAACGCGCACGTGCGGTGGGTCGGTGTCAGTCGGTGTCAGTCGGTGTCGGTCGGCAGGCCGGGATCAGCCGAGGGCGCGCACGGCCTGGTAGTACGTCCAGGCGGTGCTGGTGCAACTGGTCTTGGTGAGACCGCTGTAGCTGTTGCAGACGCGCTTGAGGTCCTCGTAGAAGGCACTGTCGAGACGGGACTTGTTGGCGTCGAAGGCGCCGATGGCCTTGTAGTTCCGGTACCCGAAGTCGTGCCGGGCGCAGGACATGGAGAACGGGAACCCGAAGGGGTTGTCGGGCGACGAGGAACAGTAGTCGGTGGACCAGTCGAACCCGTACGCGGACCAGGCGCCCTGAGCGCCGCGTGCGGCGGCCCAGAGGTTGTAGCTCGACGAACTGGTCTGAGTCCAGGAAGCCAGAACCTGAGGCTTGTCCGCGGGAACGGCCCCAGCGCCCGTCGCACTACCGACGACGGTGACCAGAGCCAGGGTTGAGGTTGCAAGTGCCGTACCGAGTCTGCGGTGCATCCCACACCTCCAGGAGGCCGTCACCCGCCAACCGGGCAACAGGTACATGCCAAGAAAGCGCACCACACTGGTCGGAGCCTCAGCCTCCACTGGACCCGAAGGGAAGCCACCACCCGCCCCCCGCCCCCCGCCCCCCGGCGGTCGGCCGGAGAAGGACTGATTGGCAGATCTGTTCCAGCGCCCCCACCTGCGACCTGGCCTTTTACGGCACGAAAGTGGAACAGATCTGCCAATCCCCACCTCAGCCCCAGGCCCGGCCGCCGTCCAGCGCGGCGCGGATCTCCTCGATCATTCGGCGAGGGCGCCAGAAGACGTCCTCGGCGGTGTAGCGCAGCAGGTTGCGTACCTCCGGGCACTGAAGGACCTCGTTGAACCGAGCCACGTCCCGCCGGTGTGCGTCGCGTGAGCCGTGGTAGGCGTACCCCTCGATCTCGACCCCCAGCCCCTCCTTCCGGAAGAGGAAGTCGAGGAAGCGGCGGCCACGGCCAGGTACGTGGAGTTCGGCCTGGGATTCGGGGCGCAGGCCGGCGTCGAGCATGTGCAGGCGGGCGACCGTCTCCGCGGGCGAGCCTGAGCGGGGGTCGGCGAGGCGCAGCCAGCCCTGGGCGCGGACCCCACCGCGAAGCGGGGCTTCGAGCGCGAAGGAGAGGGCCGCCAAGGTGGTGAGCGGAGCGCGGCGCACCCGGCTGACGGTGCGGTAGGCGAGCGCGGACTCCACAGCTACGAGCGCGTCGTTCCGGGGGCCGGCGCGCAGGAGGTCGGCGAGGGTGCGGGGTACGTCCGTGACGCGTAGTCCCCAGCGCGCGACGACGTCGGTGTCGGAGAGGGGGATCCGGTGGATGCGCACGTCGGCGAGGCTCTGCCGGACGCTGAGCCCGGGGTCGGTGAACTCCAAGGGCCCTGCGTCCACGGGCCCGAGGACCTCGATCCGCCAGAGCCGGGCGGCCGACCCGTGACTCGCGACGAGCCGTGGCTTGAGAAGCTGCGCCGCCTTGACGCGCAAGCCCAGATCGACCCTCTGCCCAGGCTCGACCCACGCCCCGCTCCGAACCCGCGTCCACCCTTCCTGCCCCAGCCTCCGAAAGAGCGGAACCCGAGACCACCCGCCCGCCAACGCCCGCGAGGTGAGCAGCACCCCACCCTCCACGAGCCCCTTCAACTCCGTACGCTCCACCCACCCCACCCTGCCCCGAAGCCCCCGAAGAGGCACCCCCTGTGGATAACCCCCCTCCCTGGGGAAGGGATTGGCAGATCTGTTCCAGGTTCGTCCGCTGTGACCTGGGCTTTTGTGGTCCGGTGGTGGAACAGATCTGCCAATCACCGCTTGGGTGGCGGGGCGGTGGGGTGGTGGGGCTGAGTGGGTCTACGGCTTGCGGTGCTGCTTTACGAGCGCCGGGTGGTTGCTGAGTTGGCCGCTGTGCGGGGGCTCGGTGTTCAGCGCCGTGGGTGCGTCCGTGAAGGTCATCGGCAGGGCGCTGTCTGGAGCAGCTCTGGCACCGGCATCGGCGCTCAGTCGTCGAGGGCCTTCGCGTGCTGTTCCGTGTCCGCCACGTCGGCGAAGTAGTCGGAACGGCCTGACTGCCGTGCCTTGCGGGCGTCTTCGCAACCGCGCTCGAAAAGCCCGTCCGTGCCCAGGGCCTTGTCGACATGCCGGGCCGGATCGATCGGCATACGCCGCTCACCGCGCTCGATCTGGCTCAGGAACGGGATACCGCGGAAACTCCCCTCCGTCGGGGTCCCTGCGTGGGGGCACAACTCATCACCCCCCTCCCTGCGCACCGATCTGCCGGCCTTCGCGGGTGCTTACACACCCCCGGCGGGCCTGGTCGCGCTCGGCAACTGCAACACCGTGACGGCACGCAGGCTCGCGGCGGTCCTGCGGGGGAGCGGACGCGTGCTCCTGGGCCTCGGCCTTCTCGCCACGCCCGAGGCGGTGCCGGACCTGCGCCGTACCGTGCGCCGCCACCCGGCATGGCCTCCGCTTCGACCGACCTGAACCGGCCCCGGACATGCCTCGGCCGCGGCGGCTCCCCCTCCGCGCCGCCGCGGCCGATCCCCGTGTGGGAAAAGGTCTGATCAGACAGGCTCTTCCGTGACGTGCGTGTTGTCCGGCGTGGCCTCGCCGTCGTCGTCCGCGTCGGTGACGTGGGTGTTGAGCGGCTTGATCGGGCTGCTCGTCACGTGGGTGTTGAGCGGCTTGATCTCCTCGCTGCTCTCCACGTCGGTGACGTGCGTGTTGTCCGGCTTGACGATCGGGTCTTTCTCGCTGCTGCTCATGGTGCTGCCTCCCCTGGGGTGGATCCTTCTGGACTGAGGGCCCACCCGGTCACTCCCCCGTGGGTGCCCGGGTGGGCTGCTCGGGCCGCCCACCCTAAACCGCGAGTGCTGCGACCTCACCGGCGATCCGTCTGCCCCCCGACGCGACGGATCGACAAGAAGGAGACTGCCGGGCGGCGATAAACGAACGATGAACGCCGTCGGATGGCCTCCGACGGCAGCCACCGGTTGCCTCCGACGGCAGCCCCCGGTGACCTCAGGCGGTAGCCCCCGGTTGCCTCAGGCGGTAGCCCCCGGTGACCTCAGGCGGTAGCCCCGGGTTGCCTCAGGCGGCAGCCACCGGCGTCAGGAGCGAGCGCACCTCGGCTGCCTCCGGTGAGTCCAGCCGCTCGTAGATCTCCAGGGCTGCGCGCCAGCAGACCACCGCCCTGCCGGAGTGCCCGATACCGTTCAGCGCCCGGCCGAGGACCGTCAGGACATGCCCGCGGCGCCATTCGCCGCCGATGCCCCGCAGCACGGTGAGCGCCATTTCGGCGTTGCTCGCCGCCGGCGCCGGCTTGCGCGCGTCCAGCTGTACCTCGGCCAGCCGGCAGAGAGTCATCCCTTCCCACAGACGCTGACGGCTGTCACGGAAGACCCGGAGCGCCTCTTCGAGCTGCTCGGCGGCCTCGGTGTGCTGACCGGTCTTGCCGAGAGCCATCCCGAGGGCGTAGCGGCCGTTCGCGCCCCGCAGGGTGTGCCCCAGCTCCTGGTAGATGTCGGTGCCCTGGCGGGCGAGGACGACGGCCGTGTCCGCCCGGCCCGTCGCGAGGTGCAGGCGGGAGAGGTTGCACAGCGGGCTGGCGGAACCCGCCACGTCACCGCAGTCGCGGAACTTGTCGATCGCCTGGCTGAAGTACTGTTCGGCGTCCGCGTGGCGGTTCTTGTAGAACGCGATGCTTCCCAGGATGTTCGCCGCCCAGCTGGACGGCAGCGGGTCGTCGGTTGCCTCGGCGAGCTGGATGGCCTCCCGGGCCTCCGGGTACGCCTGGTCGAACAGGCCGGAGAAGAGCCGCGCGTTGCTCAGCACGACGGAGGCGCGTCCCTCGGCACGTACGTCCCCGGCGGCGCGTGCGGTGTCCCGCAGGGTCGTGGCGACCGCCTCGTACTCCTTGGAGTTGGCTCCCGACTCGGCCAGGTCGACGGAGGCCCACAGGAGATCGATCGCGCGTCGCAGCGCGCTTCCCTGGCCCGACTGCCGCACACAGGCGAGCAGCGGCGCGGCTTCGGCGTACAGCCAGTCCCGGGCGGCCTGGCGGTCGGAGAACGTCAGGCCCACGGCACCGGTCGGGTGGAGGTGATCCACCAACCGGTCCCCGGGCCGCTCGATCGCGTACCCCCCGGCAGCGGTGGCCAGATAGAAGTCCAGCAGCCGGGACAGCGCCGCCCCCCGCCCCTCCGGCGGCCACTCGTCCCGCTCCGCGCACGCACGCGCGTAGAGCCGTACGAGGTCGTGGAACCGGTACCGGCCGGGCGCCGCCGATTCCAGCAGGGACGTGTCCACCAGGGACTCCAGGACGTCCTCGGTGTCCTCCACGCCCAGGTCCAGCACCGCGGCCGCCGCGGCCAGCGAGATGTCCGGGCCGTCGGCCAGTCCCAGGAGCCGGAAGGCGCGGGCCTGGGCCGGCTCCAGCTGGCCGTAGCCCAGCTCGAAGGTGGCCTTCACCGCCAGGTCACCGGCCTGGAGCTCGTCCAGCCGCTTCCGCTCGTCCGCGAGCTTCGCCGCCAGGACGGAGACCGTCCAGGTGCGACGGGCCGCGAGCCTCGACGCCGCGATGCGGATCGCCAGCGGCAGGAAGCCGCACGCCGCGACCACGTCGAGCGCGGCCTCGCGCTCGGACGCCACCCGTTCCTCGCCGACGATCTTCGTGAACAGGGACAGCGCCTCGTCCGGGGACATCACGTCCAGGTCGACCAGGTGGGCGCCGGCCAGGTCCACCATGCGTACGCGGGACGTCACCAGCGCCGCGCAGCCCTCCGTGCCGGGCAGCAGCGGACGTACCTGGGCCGCGTCCCGGGCGTTGTCCAGCAGGACCAGGACCCGTCGGCCGTCCAGCACCGAGCGGTACAGTGCCGCGCGCTCCTCCAGGGAGTCCGGGATCGCCGAGTCGGCCGTGCCCAGCGCCCGCAGGAACGAGCCCAGTACCGTCTCCGGCTCGGCCGCGCGGGAACCCGCGCCCTGCAGGTCGGCGTACAACTGGCCGTCGGGGAAGGCGGAGCGGGCCTGGTGGGCCACGTGCACCGCCAGGGTTGTCTTCCCCACTCCGCCGATGCCCGCCAGCGCCGACACCGCCATCACGCGGCCCTCCGCCGACGCGAGCACCTCGCCCAGTTCGGCGACGAAGGCGGCGCGGCCCGTGAAGTCCGGGACGGTGGCGGGGAGCTGGGCCGGGCGGACGAGTACCGCGGCCGGTTCCGCGACCGGCGCCGACGGTTCCGCGAGGCCCGGGTCGGCCTGGAGGATGCGCTGCTGGAGCTCCCGCAGGCCCGGACGCGGGTCGACGCCGAGCTCGTCCGCCAGCAGCCGGCGCGTGTCGGCGTACACCGCGAGGGCCTCCGCCTGGCGGCCGCTGCGGTAGAGGGCGAGCATCAGCAGCTCGCGCAGCCGCTCCCGGAGGGGGTGTGCGGCTGTCAGGGCCGTCAGTTCGGAGACGGCCTCCGCGTGGCAGCCCTGTTCCAGGTCCATGTCCAGGTGGGATTCCTGGAGTTGGAGGCGCCATTCCTCCAGCCTGACCCGCTGCGAGGAGGCGTACGGGCCCGGCACTCCGGCCAGCGTCTCGCCGTCCCACAGGGCCAGCGCCCGGGCCAGGACCTCGCGGGCGTGGCACAGATCCCCGGCGCCCCGTGCCTTCTCCGCCTGGGCCGCCAGTACCTGTGCCGCCGCGAGGTCCAGCGCGTCCTCGTCGAGCCCGCGCACCGCGTAGCCGCCCGACTCGCTCACCAGGACACCGGAGTCAAGGATCTTCCGGAGCCGCGACGCATAGGTCCGCAGCGCCGCCAGGGCCTGGGAGGGCGGCTCGTCGCCCCACAGGGCGTCGATCAGTTCGGGCGCGGTGGCCGTGCGGCCCTCCCGCAGCAACAGGGCGGCCAGGACGGCCCGTTGCTGCGGGGAACCCATGGGCAACGGGTCCTCGCCGCGCCAGGCGCGCACAGGGCCGAGCACGCTGAAGCGCAGCGGTGGCGTGTGCTCCGGCGAGGAGCCGGGACGCCGCTGCGCAGGCACCCCCGGTACACGGTCCATCGCGTCCCCCTAAGAAACAGTGAGCAACCACGCCAGTTTGCCTTGTTCATGGCAGATGCGTCAGCTGTGGAGAGCCTGATCACAGGCAGGCGCGCGGGATATCACAATGCCCACACGTGCTCTTCGCACACTTCCGCGCACAAACCCCCACGATCGGTCTCCGCCGCCGTAGCTGACGGGTCGTCAGATCAGCGCTACCGTGAGCGCCATGGAGACCACCCCGACCACCGCGGCATTTCCGAAGATCATCTCCGTTGACGACCACACCGTGGAGCCGGCGCACGTCTGGCAGGACCGGCTGCCCAAGAAGCACCTGGACACCGGCCCCCGTGTGGTCCGCGCCCCGCTGAGGGAAATGACCTTCCTGGGCGGACGGTTCAAGCCCGTGATGGGCGCCCCCGGCGACGACGGCCCCGTCGGCGACTGGTGGGTCTACGAGGACCTGCACCGGCCCCTCACCCGTCTCGACACCGCCGTCGGATACGACCGCGACGAGATCAAGCTCGAAGTCATCACCTACGAACAGATGCGCGTCGGCTCCTACGACGTCCCCGCCCGTCTCGCCGACATGGACGTCAACCACGTCCAGTCCGCCCTCTGCTTCCCCACCTTCCCCCGCTTCTGCGGCCAGACCTTCACCGAGGCCGGGGACCGTGAGCTGGGTCTGCTGTGCGTCCAGGCCTACAACGACTGGATGGTGGAGGAGTGGTGCGGGCCCGAGGCCCACGGGCGCCTCATACCCCTCACCCTCATCCCCCTGTGGGACGCCTCCCTCGCCGCGGCCGAAGTGCGCCGCAACGCCGCCCGCGGAGTCCGGGCCGTCGCCTTCTCCGAGATACCCCCGCACCTCGGCCTCCCCTCCGTCCACACCGACGACTGGGACCCCTTCCTCGCCGCCTGCGACGAGACCGGCACCGTCATCGCCATGCACATCGGCTCCTCCAGCCGGATGCCCTCCACCTCCGCCGACGCCCCGCCCGCCGTCGGCTCCACCATCACCTTCGCCAACTGCTGCTTCTCGATGGTGGACTGGCTGATGAGCGGCAAGTTCGAGCGCTTCCCGAACCTCAAGGTCATGTACGCGGAAGGCCAGATCGGCTGGATCCCATACATCCTCGAACGCGCCGACGTCGTCTGGGAGGAGAACCGCGGCTGGGGCGGGGTCGCCGACAAGGTCCACCGGCCGCCGTCCGAGATCTTCGCCGACCACGTCTACGGCTGCTTCTTCGACGACGCCTTCGGACTGCGGAACCTCGACGCGATCGGTCTGAAGAACGTCCTGTACGAGACGGACTACCCGCACTCCGACTCCACCTGGCCCAAGTCCCGCGAGGTCGGGGAGGCTCAGATGGGGCATCTGGAGCCTGCCGTCGTCGAGCGGATCGTCCGCGGCAACGCCATCGAACTGCTCGGCCTCACCCCCGACGGCCTGTGGAGCGGCGCGTGAAGCACACACAGCGCCTGGAGTACGGCATCCAGCTCCCCGTCCAGTCCCAGAGCACCATCTACGCCGAACCCTGGGAGGCCGACGCGGGCCCGGGGGACCTCGTCGCCGTGGCCCGGGCCGCGGAGAGCGCCGGGTTCGCGTACGTCGCCTGCTGCGACCACGTCGCCATCCCGCGTCGGCTCGCCCCCGCGATGAGCACCATCTGGTACGACCCCGTCGCCACCCTCGCCTACCTGGCCGCCGCGACCGAGCGCATACGACTGCTCAGCCATGTCGCGGTGGTCGGCCTGCGCCACCCCCTCCTCACCGCCAAGCAGTACGCCACCCTCGATCACCTCAGCGGCGGCCGGCTGATCCTCGGGGTCGGCGCGGGCCATGTGCAGGAGGAGTTCGAGGCGCTGGGGTTCGACTTCCGGCAGCGCGGGGCCCTGCTCGACGAGTGCGTCGACGCGCTCCACGCGGCCCTCGGCCCCGACGAGTTCCCCGAACACCACGGCAAGCTCTACGACTTCGAGGGCCTCGGCCAGCGCCCCCGCCCCGCCCAGCCGCACGTCCCCCTCTGGGTCGGCGGCTCCTCGCCCGCCGCGGTCCGCCGCGCCGCGCTGAAGGGCGACGGCTGGCTGCCGCAGGGCGACCCACGGGACCGGCTGCCCGCGCAGATCGCCCGCATCCACGAACTGCGCCAGGACAGGCAGGGCCCCTTCACCGTCGGCGCCATCGCCGAACCCCTCTACCTCGGACGGCCCGCCTGGGACGTCGGCCGCCGCACCCTCACCGGCGGCCCCGATCAGCTCGCCGAGTCCCTGCGGGCGTACGGCGAGATGGGCGTCCACCAGATCCAGGTCCGCTTCCGCAGCCGCGGCACGACCGAACTCACCGACCAGATCACGGCGTTCGGGGCCGAGGTCGCGCCCCACCTCTGACCGACAGGAGTCACCGCATGGGCAAGCTCGACGGCCGTGTCGTCATCGTCACCGGCGCGGCACGCGGACAGGGGGAGCAGGAGGCCCGGCTGTTCAGAGCGGAGGGGGCCGAGGTCGTGGTCGCCGACGTGCTCGACGACCAGGGGGAGGCCCTGGCCAAGGAGATCGGAGCGTCGTACGTCCATCTCGATGTGAGCGACCAGGAGCAGTGGCGGGCGGCCGTCACGGCCGCCAAGGACGCGTACGGCCATGTCGACGGGCTCGTCAACAACGCCGGCATCCTGCGCTTCAACACTCTGCTCGACACGTCCCTCGACGAGTTCATGCAGGTCGTCCAGGTCAACCAGGTCGGTTGCTTCCTCGGTATCAAGACCGTCGCGCCCGAGATGAGCGACGGCGGGACGATCGTCAACACCGCCTCCTACACGGCGGTGACCGGGATGGCGGCGGTCGGGTCGTACGCCGCCAGCAAGCACGCCATCCTCGGGCTCACCCGGGTCGCCGCGCTGGAGCTGGCGCGGCGGAGGATCCGGGTGAACGCGGTCTGTCCCGGGGCCATCGACACCGCGATGTCCAACCCCGCCCTGCTGGACCCGGGCCAGGACGCCGAGGAGACCTCGCGGGCCATCGGCAAGCTCTACCGCAAGCTCGTGCCGCTGGGGCGGATCGGGCAGCCGGAGGAGGTCGCGCGGCTCGCGCTCTTCCTGACCTCGGACGACTCCTCGTACATCACCGGACAGCCCTTCGTGATCGACGGGGGCTGGCTCGCGGGCGTCAGTGTCGTCTGATGACCCGTCAGGTATTGACCCTCTCAGCGGGCGGTGCCACAGTCATCGAAACTGACGGTGCGTCAGAAAACTTCGGAACCGGGGACGGTGAACCGCCTTGGAATTCGGGCTCTTTGTACAGGGATACGTCGGCAAGCGCGCCGAGACCGATCCGCTCGCGGAGCACAAGGCGCTGATGGAGGAGACCGAGTACGTCATCCAGGCGGACAAGTCCGGGTTCAAGTACGCGTGGGCCTCGGAGCACCACTTCCTGGAGGAGTACTCGCACCTCTCCGCCAACGACGTCTTCCTCGGCTACCTCGCGCACGCGACGGAACGGATTCACCTGGGGTCCGGGATCTTCAACCCGCTCGCCCAGGTCAACCACCCCGTCAAGGTCGCCGAGAAGGTCGCCATGCTCGACCATCTCACCGGCAACCGCTTCGAGTTCGGCAGCGGGCGCGGGGCCGGCTCGCACGAGATCCTCGGGTTCATCCCCGGGGTGACCGACATGAACTACACCAAGGAGATCTGGGAAGAGACCATCGTCGAGTTCCCCAAGATGTGGCTCCAGGACGAGTACGTCGGCTTCCAGGGCAAGCACTGGCAGCTGCCGCCGCGGAAGGTCCTGCCGAAGCCGTACGGGAAGTCGCACCCCGCGATGTGGTACGCCGCCGGGTCGCCGCCGTCGTACGCCATGGCCGCCCGGAAGGGGCTCGGGGTGCTGGGGTTCAGCATCCAGAAGGTGTCCGACATGGAGTGGGTGCTGGAGCAGTACAAGACGGCGATCGTCAACGCGGAGCCGGTCGGGGACTTCGTCAACGACAACGTGATGGTGACGACGACGGCGATCTGTGCGCCGACGCACGCGGAGGCGATCGAGATCGCCGTCAACGGGGGGCTGCACTATCTGCCCTCGCTGGTGTTCCGGTACCACGACACGTTTCCGCGGCCTGAAGGGTTTCCCGAGTGGCCGGAGACGTTGCCGGAGTACACGCCGGAGTTCGTGGAGCTGCTGATCGAGGAGGAGTTGCTGATCTGCGGGGATCCGGACGAGGTGGCTCGGCAGTGCAAGCGGTGGGAGCAGGCGGGGGCGGATCAGCTGAGCTTCGGGTTGCCGGTGGGGGTGCCGAAGGAGGAGACGTTGCAGACGATCCGGCTGATCGGGGAGCACGTGATTCCGAAGATCGACACGGATCCTGTGCATCGGACGACCCGTTTCCGGCAGTCTGCGTAAGGGGGTTCAGCGAGCATGCTCGACCACCTCATCAAGGGGGCGACCGTCGTCGACGGAACGGGCGCCCCCGCCCGCACCGCCGATGTCGGCATCCGTGACGGTCGTATCGCCGCCATCGGCCGCGTCACCGAGGAATCCCGCACCACCGAGGACGCCACCGGGCTCATCCTCGCCCCCGGCTTCGTCGACCCCCACACCCACTACGACGCCCAGCTCTTCTGGGACCCCTACGCCACCCCCTCCCTCAACCACGGTGTCACCACCGTCGCCGCCGGGAACTGCGGGTTCACCCTCGCGCCGCTCAATCCCGACCGCCCGGCCGACGCCGACTACACCCGCCGCATGATGTCCAAGGTCGAGGGCATGTCGCTGGTCGCGCTGGAGGAGGGCGCGCCCTGGAGCTGGAACTCCTTCGGGGAGTATCTGGACGCCCTCGAAGGTCGGATCGCGGTCAACGCCGGTTTCATGGTGGGGCATTGTGCGCTGCGGCGGTATGTCATGGGGGCGGAGGCCGTCGGGGGGCAGCCCACGCAGGACCAACTCGACGCCATGCTCCGGCTCTTCCACGAGGCCATGGACGCCGGCGCCTGGGGCTTCTCCACCACCCAGTCGTCCACGCACTCCGACGGGGACGGGCAGCCCGTCGCGTCCCGGCATGCGCGGCCCGCTGAACTCATCGCTCTCGCCAAGGCTGTTGGGGAGCATGAGGGGACGCAGATCGAGGCGATCGTCGCCGGGTGTCTCGATCAGTTCAGTGACGACGAGATCGAGTTGTTCGTCGAGATGAGCGCGGTTGCCGGGCGGCCGCTCAACTGGAACGTGCTCACCGTCGACGCCTCGGTGCCCGAGCGGGTGCCCCGGCAGCTGTTCGCGAGTGAGCAGGCGCGGAAGGCGGGCGGGCGGATCGTCGCGCTCACCATGCCGATCCTCACGCCCATGAACATGTCCCTGGGGACCTTCTGCGCGCTCAATCTCATCCCCGGGTGGGGGCCGATCCTCGGGCTGCCCGTCCCGGAGCGGATCGCCAGGCTGCGGGATCCGGACGTGCGGGCCGAGATGCTGCGGCGTGCCGACTCCAAGGAGGCCGGCGTCTTCCGGCGGCTCGCGAACTTCGGGCGGTACGTCATCGGGGACACCTACAGCGAGGCGAACCGCGGGCTGAGCGGACGGGTCGTGCGGGACGTCGCCGAGGAGCGGGGACAGGACCCGTTCCACTGCCTGGTCGAGATCTGCGCGGCCGACGACCTCCGTACCGTCCTGTGGCCCATGCCCACCGACAACGACCCCGCGTCCTGGGCGCTGCGGGCCGAGACCTGGCAGCACGAGGACGTCATGCTCGGCGGGTCGGACGCGGGGGCGCATCTGGACCGGATGTGCGGGGCGCCGTACACCACCAGGTTCATCGGGGACTGTCTGCGCGGGCGGAAGCTTGCGACCCTGGAGCAGGCCGTGAGGATGCTGACCGACGACCCGGCTCGGCTCTTCGGGCTCAAGGAACGCGGGCGGATCCAGGAGGGGTTCCATGCGGATCTCGTGCTCTTCGACCCGGAGCGGATCGACGCGGGTACGGCCACCCTGGTGCACGACCTGCCGGGTGACAGTCCACGCCTGGACTCCAAGGCGATCGGGATACGGGCCGTGTGGGTCAACGGGGTCGAGGCGATCCGGGACGACGTGGTGAGCGGGGCCGTGCCGGGCAGGGTGCTGCGCTCGGGGCGGGACACCCGGACGGTGGCGACGAAGTGACCCGGGAACGGAAACAGCCGCTGTTCGTCGGCGGTGCGTGGGTCGAGCCGGAGGGCGGGCACTACGAGGTCGTCGACCCGGCGACCGAGCGACTCGTCGGGTGGGCGCCGGAGGCCTCGCGGGATCAGGTGTACGCGGCCTGTGCCGCGGCCCGTGAGGCCTTCGGGACCTGGTCGCGCACCGCGCCCGAGGAGCGGGCGGCGATCCTGGCGCGGGCCGCCGAACTCATCCGGTCGCGGTTCGTGGAGTACGCCGAGCTCGCCCAGGCCGAGACCGGGGCGACGACCGGGACCGCGCGGGCCATGCAGGTCGGGGTCGCCGCGGCCCGTTTCCAGCGGTACGCGCGCGTGGAGCCCGCCGAGTGGGCGATCCCGCCGCAGATCAACGAGGCCGGGCCGATGGGGAAGGCGGGGGTGATGGGGGCCCTTGCCGTACGGCAGCCCGTCGGGGTCGTCACCTGCATCACCTCGTACAACAACCCCTGGGCCAATCCGTCCGGCAAGATCGCGCCCGCCCTCGCGATGGGCAACACGGTCGTCGTGAAGCCCGCCCCGCAGGACCCGCTGTCCGTCTTCCGGATGGCGGAGGCGCTGGAGGCGGCCGGGGTGCCCCGAGGGGTGGTCAACGTGGTCTCCGGGCGGTCCGTCGAGGTCGGCGAGGCCGCCGTCGACTCCCCGGACGTCGACATGGTCTCCTTCACCGGCTCCACCGCCGTCGGGCAGCGCATCGGCGAGGTGTGCGGGCGCGGGATGAAGCGGCAGCTGATGGAGCTGGGCGGGAAGGGGGCGGCGGTCGTCTTCGAGGACGCCGACATCGCCTCCGCCGTCTCCGGCATCGGGACCACGTTCTCCTTCTACAGCGGACAGATCTGCACCGCGCCGACCCGGGTGCTCGTGCAGCGCGGGGTGTACCAGCAACTCGTGGACGGGCTGGCCGCGTACGCCGGATATCTGAAGGTCGGCGATCCGCGGGAGGCGGACACCGTCGTCGGGCCGGTGATCTCGGCCGAGCACCGGGAGCGCGTGGAGTCGTACGTCGAACTCGGGCGCAAGGAGGGGGCCGTGGTGGTCGCGGGCGGCGAGCGGCCGTCGTACGACCGCGGCTTCTACGTCGCCCCGACGCTCCTCGCGGACTGCACGAGCGGGATGCGGGTGGTCCGGGAGGAGATCTTCGGGCCGGTGGTGTCCGTCGTCCCCTTCGACGACGAGGAGGAGGGCATCGCGCTCGCCAACGACTCCGACTACGGCCTCATCGACTACGTCTGGTCCGGGGACGTGGCCCGTGCCTTCCGGGTGGCGCGGCGGCTGCGGGCCGGCGGGGTCGGGGTGAACACGGTCGGGCGGAACATGGAGGCGCCGTTCGGGGGGTTCAAGAAGAGCGGGGTCGGGCGCGACGTCGGGTCGTACGCGCTGCACGCCTACAGCGAGGTGCAGTCGATCGTGTGGCCGGGGTGAGCGCCCGGTCCCGCGGGCCGGGGCCGGAGCGGTCGGGGGACGGGCCGCCCAGGCCCCGGGGATCGCGGGAGGCGGGGCAGACGTCGGTGTGACGGGCGCGGTACCAGTCCGCCTGGTCCCGCAGGGTCCGTTCCAACGGACGGAACTCAACCCCCAGTTCGCGTTCCGCGCGGGCGGACGTCACCCGGCGGCGGTCGCCTTCCAGCAGGGCCCGTACACCGTCCCGCGTCGCGGTGGGCGTACCGCCCCGCAGTCTGCCCCCGGCCTCCAGCAGGGCGGCCATGAGCAGCGCGAGCCGGGCGGGGACCTCACGCGGTGGCGTGACCCCAGGGCACCCCGTCTCGGTCCTCCAGACCGAGTACTCGCTGGCCGGCCGGGGCGTCGAGGACAAGATCCTGCCCACCTGCCGGGAGCTCGGCATCGGGTTCGTCGCCCGGGGGCCGCTCAGCCGCGGTCTGCTCGGCGGCCAGATCCTCGCCGACGAGGACCTGGCGACCGACGACCTGCGCCGCTTCCTGCCCCGCTTCGAGCCGGCCGACCTCGCGGTCAACGGCGCGATCGTGGCCCGGCTCGGCGAGGTCGCCCTGGAGAAGGGCTGCAGCACCGCCCAGCTGGCCCTGGCCTGGCTGGTCGCCCAGGGCGTCGTTCCCATCCCCGGCAGCCAGACCCGCCGCGACTTCGAGGAGAACGCGGCGGCCCTGCACGTCGACCTCACCCCCGCCGACCTGGCCCGTATCGAGGCGTTCGCACCGCCGGGGGCCTTCGCGGGGGAGCGGTTCCGGGCGGGGCTGATGCACCTGGTGGAGGACGAGTGACCCACCCCGCCCCCATCCCGCCCCCCCCAACCGCCCCCCCGACCGGCCCCTTCACGACCCCGGAGGCACCCACGAGCCCCACCTCGTCCGCCCCCGTCGCCTCCGTCGCCCCCGTCGCCCCCGTCGCCCTCGTCACCGGAGCGTCCGGCGGCCTCGGCACCGAGACGATCAAGAAGCTGTCGGACGCCGGCTGGCGGGTGATCGCCGCCGTCCACACCCCCGACGTGTTCGGCAAACTGCCCGTCGGCCTCGCCTCGGTCGTCCCCGTCGTCCTGGACGTCACCGACCCCGACTCGATCCACGCGACCGCCGCCCCGTCGCCCCCGTCCTCGCCGGCCACGGCCTCGACGCCTTCGTCAACAACGCCGGCGTCATCGTGCAGGGCCCCCTGGAACTCGTACCCCCGCACGCGCTGCGCCGCCAGTTCGAGATCAACGTCCTCGGCCAGGCCGCCGTCATCCAGACCTTCCTGCCCGCACTCCGCCAGGCCGGCGGCCGCGTCGTCAACGTCGGTGCGGTGACCGCCCGTACGGCCGTGCCGTTCTTCGGCCCGGTCGCCGCGCCGCCGACGACGGCTGGACCGGCGAGGCCGAGGCCCGGCAGAGCTACGTGAAGGCGCCCGGCCAGGCCCAGGCGGCCGCGGCGAAACAGAGGGCCACGCCGGACGAGAAGGCGGCCCGGACGCTGACGAAGGCGACACGCCCCGCCCCCCGCTACCTGATCGGCCAGGACGCCCGAGCCCTGTCCTTCCTACGACTCCTCCCCGCCCCCTCCGAGCCCGTACGCTCCACCTGACGCCGGTAAGCCTGGGTGATTGGCAGATCTGTTCCATTGCTCGGGCGTAAAAGCGCAGGTGAGTGGGGGGCTGCTCTGGAACAGATCTGCCAATCAACGCCACCCCCCACCCACCCACGCGTCACCTCTGAAGGGGATCGCCAGGTTTGAGCGTGTGGCTCGGCTGGCCACGGTGCGGCCACGTCTCATCCTGTTTCTGGCGCTGCTCTTCGCCGCGGGCGCCGTCGTCCTCGGTGGCGGTGTGGCCGACCGGCTCCAGGGCGGCGGCACCACCGGCCCCGCCGCCGAGGCCCGGTGGCTGACCGACCGACTGGCCGCCGAGCACGGCGTACAGGGAGTCGCCTCCTACTGGCAGGGCCAGTCGCCCGCGCTCCGCAGCGAGGACGGCCGCTACGGCCTCGTCGTCGCCCGGGTCACCGGAACCGAGACCGAGGCCGACGACACCCTCAAGGCCCTCGCCCCCGTTACCGCGGCAGCCACGGCCCGGTGGACGTCTCCGTCGGCGGCGCCGCCCAGATCCGCGCCGAGGTCCAGGACACCAGCCGGGAGGACCTGGCGCGCGCCGAGGTCAACGCGCTGCCGCTGACGTTGCTGATCCTGGTCCTGGTCCTGGTCCTGGTCCTGGTGTTCCGCAGCGCCGTCGCCGCCCTGCTGCCCGTGATCATCGGCCTGATCGCGATCGTGGGCACCAACGCGAGCCTGCGCGTCATCACCGGCTTCACCGACGTCTCCGTCTTCGCCCTCAACCTGACCACCGCGCTGGGCCTCGGACTCGCCGTCGACCACGGCCTGTTCATCGTCCGCCGCTACCGCGAGGAACTCCACGGCGGCGCCCCGCCCGCGGCCGCCGTCCGCACCACGCTCGCCACCGCGGGCCGCACGGTCGCCTTCTCGGCGCTCACCGTCGCCGTCGCGTTCTCGGCGATGCTCCTGTTCCCGATGTACTACCTGCGGTCCTTCGCGTACGCGGGCATCTCGGTGGTCCTCGTCGCCGCCGCGGCGGCGTTCCTCGTCCTGCCCGCCCTGCTGTTGGTCCTGGGCAGGCGGATCGACGCGCTGGACCTGACACGCCTGTTCCGTCGTGCGTCCCGGGGCCCGGCACCGGACGCCTCGGGCCGGCGCTGGCGGCGGATCGGGGAAGCCGTCGTCAAGTGCCCGGTCGTCTTCGCCGTCACCGCGGTCGCCTTCCTCGTCGCCCTCGGCGCCCCCTTCCTCGGCGTGACCTTCGGCAACATCGACGACCGGCAGCTGCCCAAGGACGCCGAGGCGCACCAGGTCCACCAGGTGATCCGCGAGGGCTTCACCTCCCGCCCGAACGGCGAGCTCGACGTGGTCGCGCAGGGCGTCGACGGCGCGCGGCGCGGCGCGGACGTCGCCGCGGACGCGACGACACTCTCCCGCCTGGACGGCGTCGTACGGGTCAACTCCTCGGCGGGAACGTACGCGGAGGGCCGCCTGGTGCAGCCGGCGGGCCCGGCCCACACCCGTTACACCACGACAGGCGCCACCTATCTCGCCGTGGAACCGTCCCTGGAGGACGTCTCCCCGGAGAGCCAGGACCTGGTCCGGGACATCCGCGCCGCGAAGTCCCCGTTCCCCGTCCTGATGTTCTGCGTCGCCTTCGGACTCTCCATGTCGACGTACGAGGCGCTGCCGCCGTCGTACGCGCGGGTGCACGAGCGGTTCAGGACGCCGGGCCGGGCGACGGTGGTGGCGGGCGTGGCCACGGGCGTCTTCTACACGGTGATGACGCTGGTCAGCGAGCACGTCCTCGTCGACACGATCTACGCCCTCGGCCTCATGATCTGCTTCTACTACGCGCTGACGGCGTTCGCGTGCGCGTGGTTCTTCAGGGGGGTGCTGGCCCGGTCGGTCCGGGACGCACCGTTCAGACGCACCGTTCAAGGGAGTGTTCCCGGTGGCGGGCGGCCTGCTGCTGGGCGCCGCGCTGATGCTGGCGATGCAGCGGCGCAGTCCGGGTTCTTCCGGGGAGAGGTGCTGACGACGGGGACGCCGGCGCTGGTCGTTCAGGACTGAAACCCGTCTGTCGTCTCGCGGCGGACCGGTGCACAGTTGCCGGATGGAGACCATGGTGCAGGTCGAGGACGGCGAGATCTGGGCGGACGACACCGGCGGGGACGGGGTTCCGGTGGTGCTGCTGCACCCCGGGATCGCGGACTCGCGGTGCTGGGAGCCGGTGCTGGCGGAGGTCGCCGCACGGCATCGGGTGATCCGGTACGACGCCCGCGGATTCGGCAAGTCACCGGACCCGACGGCCTCGTACTCGCCCGCCGAGGACCTGCGCCAGGTGCTCGACCACTTCGAGGTCGGGCGGGCGGTGCTGGTCGGGACGAGCATGGGTGGGGCGACCGCGGTCAGCGGTGCGCTGAACCAGCCGTCCCGGGTGGCCGCGCTGGTGCTGCTGGTGCCGGGGATCACCGGTTTCCCGGACCTGGAGGAACCCGAACTGACGGCCAGGATCGCCGAGTTGGCCACCGCGGGCGACATGGACGGACTGCTCGCGTTGGCGCTGGAGACCTGGGCGGCCGCCGGCACACCCCCCGACACCCGGGCCGCCGAGTGGCTCCGGGCGGCGATCCCGGCCTGGTTCACCACCTACGGCCACCAGCGCCAGGACCCGCCCGCCTTTCCCCGCCTCGGCGAACTGCGGATGCCCTGCACACTCCTCCTGGGCGAGAAGGACCTCCCGAAAACCGTCCACTGCAACGAGGCGATGGCCGCCGCCATCCCGGACTGCCACCTCGTACGCCTCCCGGACTGCGACCACCTGCCGACGTTGCGGGCGCCGGAGACGGTACGGGAGCTGGTGCTCGCGGCGGCGGGGCGGGCGGACGCGACGGCTACGTCCGGCTGAAGCCGGAGCTTCGCTCCACCTTCGCCACGTGCAGTGTGTAGCTCTGGTACCACTCGGCGCGCCCGCGCTTCTGTGCCGCGCGGTGCTCGGCGTCGGTACGCCACTCGCTGAGGGCATCGGCGTCGCGGAAGCAGCTGACCGTGATGCCGAGCCCGGCCGCGCCGCGACCCGCGGTCTGCCGTTCGACCGCGTGCTGGGCGATCCGTGGCGTGAAGCCCGCCGCGACGCAGAGACCGGTGATCTGGTCGTAGAGCGGTGGACCTACGGCGTTGGACTGCCAGGGGGTGCGCGGACGGCAGGACTGCTACGAACCGCTCGGGAAGGAGCTCTCGGCCCGCCGGAGTGAGGGCGGTGCGTCCTGGCTCGCGGCTGAAGAGCTCGTGGCCGGCCTTGTCCTCCAGGCGCCGGATCTGCGGCTCAGCGGCGGCTCGGCGATACCGCCGCATCCGCCTCAAGGGCGTCGCCTTCCGCAGAACGGCTCCCGACACGACCCGCACACGCGTGGCCGTGGCCCGGCGCAGGAACGAGGCGAATCCCCTGGTGGGGTGCCTCCTGTCCGCCCTCGGTGAAGACCGGCGGGGCATGCCCTAATCGTCCAGATCCACCCGCACCGTCAGCAGCGCGGCCCCCATCACCCGCACCCCGCGCTGTTCAGCCGAGGCAGCCCTCGCAGCCGGGCGACCGGGTCGTCGTCGGGCAGTAGATGCGCGGTACCGCTGTGCCAACGTCCCCGCAGCCGCACCCTGACACGCGGATCAGCCTTGATGTTCCGGACGTACTGCGACCGCTCCCCGAACTCCGACACCAGCCAGAAGGAGTCCCCGACCCGACGGCCCCCGACGGGGGTGCGGCGGGGGAGGCCGGAGGTGCGGCCGGTGGTCTCCAGGAGGGTGTGGGTCGGCAGGCGCCGCATGACCTTGTTCAGGTGACGCTGGAAGGCGGACACCGCACGGTACTTGCGCTCGTTGTGACGGGGCATGGGTACAGGGTCTCCTGAAGTGTCCGGCGGCAGTGGCGCGGGGCACCGGACCCACCGGTACCTCTGCCGCACGGACACGCGAGATTCAGACGCCCAGGAAGATCGGATTGGTGAACGCCGCCAGCGCCCCCGGCAGCGGTCCCGCCGCCGTCTCGTGCCTCAGCTCGGCCCGGACGTACGCCGCGTACGCGGGAGTCGTCCGCCACTCCACCACCCCCGACCCCGCCACCGGCAAGGGCGCGCTCGTGAACAGCACCCCTTGGTCGGTCACGAACCTGACCGTGCAGCGCGGCGCCCCCGACACCTCCAGTCGTACCGTCACCGGCGTGTCCGCGTCCGCCGTCTCCAACCGGCCGCCGATACCGGCGTGTTCACCCTTCCCGCCCGTCGCCGTGAAACTCAGCGACACGTTCTTCGACTCGGCGACATACGACCGCCCCGCCCGGATCCCCTCCTGGATCGCCTCGCGGGTCAGGTCGTCGGCGAGGACGACGGTCTGCGGCAGGCCCACCACGTCGGGGTCGCGGTGCGCGTCGCTGTTGCCCATGGCCGGGATCCAGTCGCGCCCCTCTCCCCGGCCCTCCCTCACGGACGCCACCAGCATGCCGTCCCAGTCGGCGAGTGCCACCTCGTCGTCGGGGGTGTACGGCCCGTTCCACACCTCCACCGCGTCCGCCTCGCCGAAGCCGAACTTCCAGTTGCAGCCGATGCAGGTGGCGTGCGGATGGGCGGGTACGACCAGGCCGCCGGCCCTGCGGATACGGCGGGCGAACCGGCCGAAGCGGTTGTCGCGGGCCCGGTAGCGCCAGTCGACGAACGTGCCGGGGTCGGTGCCGAGCGCGACGACATGGCCGTTGCGGGTGGTGACCTCCTCGCCGAGCATCACCAGCAGGTCGTCGCCCGCCACGTCGGCCCAATGGGCGTGCGCCGCATGGGTGTTGTGCTCCGAGGTGTTGATGAAGTCCAGGCCCGCCGCCCGCGCGAGGGCCGCGATCTCCGCCGGGGTGCGGCGCCCGTCCGAGTACCAGGAGTGGAGGTGGCAGTCGCCCCGGTACCAGGCCCGGCCCCGGCCCTTCGCACGGGAGGGCGGGTATGTGGGCTCGACAGCGGCGCCCTGATCGCCGTACGTCAGCGTGACCGTGATCTCGTACGACAGCCCCTGTGGTGCGACCGTGTACGGGCCGAGCGCGATGTTCCAGGTGCCCTCGCGCACCGGGCCGGGGATGTACCCAGGTGTCGCGTCGTCGGCGCGGATGAAGAACTCGGTGCGCGCCCCGCCCGACCAGCCGCGGAATCCCTTGCCGCCCAGTTCGGTGCCGCGCTCGTCGAAGATGCCGATGTCGAGGGCGTTGCCGGCCGTGCCCGCCGGGACGGACGGGCGGTCGTAGGTGTAGGAAACCCTGATCTCCCGTACGCCGTCCGGGACTTCGAGCGGCACGTACACGAAGTCGGGGGACCCGGTGGGTAGCGTGCCCCGGATCGTCTTCGTCTCCTGGTCGCCGTCGGCTGCCTCGGCTGATGAAGCGAAGGTCACGCTTCCCAACGTAAGTGCGGCGGCGGCTCCCGTCACGACGAGTGTGCGTCTTCCGATGTGGTGCTCGTCCTCACACATGCGCCCCACTGTCGGGGACGCCGGTGAACTCCCGTGGAAGAAAAGGGAATCAGAGGCAGACCCGCACAGTGCCGACCAGTCGGTATGGACATATCGGACCCGGCGCGGTAGAGATGCGGTCATGCGTATCTCCGCCACGATCTTCCTCACCGACGAGACGATCACCCCCACCCGGCTCGCCCGCGAGCTGGAGCAGCGGGGCTTCGCCGGCCTCTACCTGCCCGAGCACACCCACATCCCGGTCGAACGGGTCACGCCGTACCCCGCGGGCATCGATCTCCCGCCCGAGTACGGCCGTACCCTCGATCCCTTCGTCGCGCTCGGCCAGGCGGCCGCGGTGACCGGGGAACTCGTCCTCGGCACCGGCATCACCCTGGTCGCCCAGCACGATCCGATCGATCTCGCCAAGCAGATCGCGACCCTCGACCACCTCTCCGGCGGCCGCTTCACCCTCGGCCTCGGCTTCGGCTGGAACGTCGAAGAGGCCGACGACCATGGTGTCGACTGGCGTACGCGGCGGGAGCTGGTGCGGGACCGGATGGCGTTGATGCGGGCGCTGTGGGCGGACGAACCGACCGCCTACGAGGGCGAGTTCGGGCGCGTCCGGGCCTCGCACGCGTTCCCCAAGCCCGTACAGAAGCCGCGCGGCCCGGTGAACGGCCCGCGCACGCTCATCGGCGGAGCCGCCGGACCCAAGCTGTTCGCCCACATCTGCGAGTACGCCGACGGGTGGCTGCCGATCGGCGGGCGCGGCCTGACGGAGACGCTGCCGGTGCTGCGCGCGGCGTGGGCGGACGCGGGGCGCGACCCGGACGCCCTCCAGGTCGTGCCGTACGCCGTCTTCCCCAGCCCCGGCAAGCTCGCGCACTACGCCGAGCTGGGCATCGAGGAGGTAGTGGTGCAGCTGCCGCCGGCGGGGGAGGCGGAGGTGCTGGGGGTGCTGGACGCCTATGGCTCTTACACGGTGTAACGGTCGGCGGTCGGGGACGAATCGGGCGGTGCCTGTCTGCCCTGATCAGCTCGCTCGTATGCTCGAAGGATGACGACTTCCGCGACCTCCGGAAACGGCCCCACCGAGCCCGTCCGCGGCACCGGCCCGACCGAGAACTCCATGCGTCGCGCCCTCAAACGCGCCCGTGACGGCGTGGCCCTCGACGTCGGCGAAGCCGCGGTCCTCCTCCAGGCCCGCGGCGAGGCCCTCGCCGATCTCACCGCGTCCGCCGCCCGGGTGCGCGACGCGGGCCTCGCGGCGGCGGGCCGCCCCGGTGTCATCACGTACTCGAAGAGCGTCTTCATCCCCCTGACCCGGCTGTGCCGTGACAAGTGCCACTACTGCACCTTTGTCACCGTCCCCGGCAAGCTGCGCCGCGCCGGCCACGGAATGTTCATGTCCCCGGACGAGGTGCTGGACGTCGCCCGCAAGGGCGCGGCCCTCGGCTGCAAGGAAGCCCTGATCACCCTCGGCGACAAGCCCGAGGACCGCTGGCCGGAGGCGCGCGAGTGGCTCGACGCGCACGGCTACGACGACACGATCGCCTACGTCCGCGCCATCTCCATCCGCATCCTGGAGGAGACGGGCCTGCTGCCCCACCTCAACCCCGGCGTGATGTCCTGGACGGACTTCCAGCGCCTGAAGCCGGTCGCCCCGTCGATGGGCATGATGCTGGAGACGACGGCCGAGCGGCTGTGGTCCGAGCCCGGCGGCCCCCACTACGGCTCCCCGGACAAGGAACCGGCCGTGCGGCTGCGCGTGCTGGAGGACGCGGGCAGGTCGTCCGTGCCCTTCACGTCCGGCCTTCTGATCGGGATCGGCGAGACGTACGAGGAGCGGGCGGAGTCGCTGTTCGCGCTCCGGCGCGTCTCCCGCTCGTACCACGGCATCCAGGAACTGATCATCCAGAACTTCCGCGCCAAGCCGGACACCGCGATGCGCGGCATGCCGGACGCGGAACTCGACGAACTGGTCGCCACGGTGGCGGTCGCCCGGCACATCATGGGCCCCTCGGCCTGCCTCCAGGCCCCGCCGAACCTGGTCGACGCGGAGTACGAGCGGCTCATCGACGCCGGCATCGACGACTGGGGCGGTGTCTCCCCGCTGACCATCGACCACGTGAACCCCGAACGCCCCTGGCCGCAGATCGAGGAACTGGCGGCTCGCTCGGAAGCGGTCGGCTTCTCGCTGCGGGAACGGCTGTGCGTGTACCCGGAGTTCGTGCGGCGGGGCGAGCCGTGGCTGGACCCGCGGCTGCTGCCGCACGTACGGGCGCTGGCGGACCCGGAGACGGGGCTGGCCCGGGAGGACGCGGTCGTGGAGGGCCACCCCTGGCAGGAGCCGGAGGAGGTCTTCGTCCCGTCCGGCCGTACCGACCTGCACGCCTCCATCGACACCGAGGGCCGTACGACCGACCGCCGCGACGACTTCGACGAGGTGTACGGCGACTGGGGCGCCCTGCGGGAGGCGGCGGCGCCCGGGATGGTGCCGGAGCGCATAGACACGGATGTGCGGGACGCCCTGCGGGTGGCGGCCGACGACCCCACACGGCTCACGGACGCCGAGGCACTCGCGCTGCTGCACGCGGACGGCCCGGCGCTGGACGCGTTGTGTTCCGTGGCCGACGACGTTCGCAAGTCGGCGGTCGGCGACGACGTGACGTACATCGTCACGCGGAACATCAACTTCACCAACGTCTGCTACACGGGCTGCCGTTTCTGTGCGTTCGCGCAGCGCCGGACGGACGCGGACGCGTACACGCTGTCGCTGGAGCAGGTGGCCGACCGTGCCCAGCAGGCGTGGGACGTGGGCGCGGTGGAGGTCTGCATGCAGGGCGGCATCCACCCGGACCTGCCGGGGACGGCGTACTTCGACATCGCGAGGGCGGTGAAGGAGCGGGTGCCGGGGATGCACGTGCACGCGTTCTCCCCGATGGAGGTCGTGAACGGCGCGACGCGCACCGGGATGTCGATCCGCGAGTGGCTGACGGCCGCGAAGGAGGCGGGCCTGGACTCCATCCCCGGCACCGCCGCCGAGATCCTCGACGACGAGGTCCGCTGGGTCCTGACCAAGGGCAAGCTGCCCACGGCGACGTGGATCGAGGTCATCACCACGGCGCACGAGGTGGGCATCCCGTCGACCTCGACGATGATGTACGGGCACGTGGACCAGCCGAGGCACTGGCTGGGGCACCTGAGGACGCTGGCTGGGATCCAGCAACGGACGGGCGGGATCACGGAGTTCGTGACGCTCCCCTTCATCCACACGAACGCGCCGGTGTACCTGGCGGGGATCGCTAGGCCGGGCCCGTCGATGCGGGACAACCGGGCGGTGACCGCGATGGCCCGCCTGCTCCTCCACCCGCACATCCCCAACATCCAGACCAGCTGGGTGAAGCTGGGCACGGAGGGCGCGGCGGAGATGCTGAGGTCGGGTGCGAACGACCTTGGCGGCACGCTGATGGAGGAGACGATCTCGCGGATGGCGGGCTCGTCGTACGGCTCCTACAAGTCGGTGAAGGACCTGATCGCGGTGGCGGAGGCGGCGGGCCGCCCCGCGAAGCCCCGCACGACGCTGTACGGCGAGGTCCCGGAGGAGCGGCAGAAGGCGGCGGCGGTGTCGGACGGGCATCTGCCGGAGCTGTTGCCGGTGCTGGACTGAGGGCTGGACTGAGGGAAGGGGGAGGGCCGCCTGGAAGTACGATGATCGGACCCCTGTTTGTCCGGAGGGGTCGGAGCTGAGGAGATGCGTGCCGTGCCTGCCCCGAAGGTCTGGGTGACCGGTCTGACGGTGGGGGCGATCGCCGTGGTCGCCGCCCTGGCTGTCCAGGCCGACAAGGGCCCGAAGCCCGAGGCCACGGCCGCCGCCAACCCGAGCGCGTCGGCATCGGCGCGGCCCTCGGCGTCGCCCTCGAAGCCCACGGCCACCGCCGTGCCGGACGACTCCGGCACCGGTCGCCGTATCGTCTACTCCCTCGGCCAGAAGCGGGTCTGGCTGGTCGGCGCGAGCGACGCCGCCCAGCGCACCTTCGCGGTCTGGCCGGGCACGGTGAGCCCGGACCCCGGCAGCTACAAGGTCGACGTCCGCCGCGACGCCACGACCGGCTCCGACGGCGTCCAGATCGAGCACATCATCTACTTCGCCAGCAAGGCGGGCCTGTCCATCGCCTTCTCCAACGCGGTGGACGGCTCCTCGCCGCCCGCGGTCGCGTCGGGGACGCAGACCAGCGGCATCCGGACGGGGAAGGCGGACGGCTCGGCGCTGTGGACGTTCGGGGAGACGGGAACGCAGGTCGTGGTGGTGAAGTAGTCCCGCCGACGGGGCAGTCTCCGTACGGTGACCGGATGGACAGTTCCGTCGTCTTCAACATCGCGACCACCGCCATCGCCGTAGTGGCCGTGGTCACCTCCATCGTGTTCAGCGCCCGGCAGGCCCGCATCGCCAAACACGCCAACCACATATCGGTGATGAGCGCCCTGCTCTCGGAGTTCCGCTCCGTCGAGTTCCACGAGCAGCACGACTACGTGTGCGAGCGCCTCGGAGTGGAGCAGGACCCGGACGGGGGTGTGCGCGGACTGCCCGCCGACGCCAAGGCGGCCTTCTACAGCGTCGTGTACTACTACCAGTCCTTCGCCAACCTGGCCGTCTTCGGCCTCCTCGACGAAACCCTCCTCGCCACGGTCCTGCGCACCCGCATCGTGTCCGTGTGGCAGGCGGTGCGGCCCTTCGTGGAACGTGAACGGGAACTGCGGGGCGAGGCCGGCGGCGGCAACTACATGTCGATCTTCGAGGAACTGGCCCGTCTGGCCGCCCAGTTGCCCCCGGAACACGTCCGGGAGCGGATGACGGAAAGCCGCCGCAGACGGTCGGTGTTCGGCCTGATGAGCTGAGACGGGGTGCCTGGAGGGCACGTCGCATGCCGGTCCCGAAGTGCGTTGCATGTACCCGTCAGCCGTGCTTGGCTCGCCCGATGAACCTTCTGCTGACGGCGAGCGGCCTGCGCAACGAGACGCTGCGGGACGCACTGCGGGACATGCTGGGCAAGCCCTTCGGGTCGGCGAACGTGGTCTTCGTTCCCACGGCGTCCGTCGCCGAGCCCGGGGACCACGGCTGGGTCGTCGCGGACATGAACCGGCTGCACGGTCTCGGCTGGCGCGAGTTCGACATCCTGGAACTGAACGGCCTGCCGCGGCAGATGGTCCTCGACCGGCTCCTCCGCGCCGACGTCATCCATGTCGAAGGCGGCAACCACTACCACCTCGCGCGCAGCATCACGGGCAACGGCCTGGCCGACGGCTTCCTGGAGGCGCTGGAGAGCCGGGTCTACGTCGGGGTGAGCGCCGGATCGATGATCTTCAGCCGTCATCTCACCGGCCACTCCGCCGACGTCATCGGGGACACCGCGGACCTCCACGCGCTCGGCGCGACGACCGTGGAGCCACCGTTCGGCCTCTTCGACTGGTATCTCAAGCCCCACCTGTACTCGCCGGACTTCCCCGAACGGGACGACGCCTGGGCCGACCGCATCGCCGCACGGGCCGACTTCCCGATCTACTTCATCGACGACGACACAGCCGTTGCCGTCAGGGACGGCAAGACCGACGTCATTTCCGAGGGCCGCTGGCGCTTCCATCCGTGACCCGGCCCGTGGCGGATTGGCCCGACGCCAACTGCACCACCAGCAGCACCACCCCGCTCAGCACGAACACCCGCAGTGCCGCGTCGAGCCCGTTCCAGTTCTCCGACTGCCACATCGAGAACCACTCCCCGCCGATTGCGATGAACCCGGCGCCGAAGAGCAGCATCACCATGAGCAGGCCGTACGTGGAGAAGCGGCGGGCGCGTGCGTCGTCGCGGCGGAACCAGAGCCAGGTGCCGTAGATCAACACGAGGGCGGAGACCGTCTCCCAGACGATGATGGCGACGTACGCCGTGTTCTGCAGGCCCTCGTTGGTGATGGCCCGCCACATCAGGTCGTCGTCCTTGAACGTGGTGTCCATCGCCAGCACATGCTGCACGAACGCCTGGTTGGTGCCGAAGTCGGTGATGTTCCCGAAGGCGACGAGGGCCATGTAGAGGGCGACGGTCGCGGTGAGCAGGGTGCTGGTGAGGTGGAGTGCGCTGCGTGGGGGTGTTGTGGCCATGGCGATCATTTTTCCCCGCGGCACCCTCCGTACGCCAAACGCATTGAGCCAGAATGGAGTCGGCGGACTTCGGGACGAGGGACGGGGCGTACGGATGGCACGGGCGCGGCTGTCCATGCAGGAGCTGATACGGCAGCGCACACGCGCCGGGTTCGTGGGCCGCGGCGACGAACGGGCCGCCTTCCGCGAGAACCTGGACCTGCCACCGGAGGACGAACGACACCGGTTCCTGTTCCATGTGCACGGCAATGCGGGGGTCGGAAAGACGTTCCTGGTACGGGAGTTGGAGCAGATCGCCCGTGAGAAGGGCGCTCTCACCGTGTACGTCGACGAGAGCGTCGGCAGCGTGCCGGAGGCGATGTCGGCGATCAGCCGTCAATTCGCCGCTCAGGGACACCGGTTCAAGGAACTGGACCGGCTCCTGGCCGCCCATCGGGAACGCCGGCACGAGGCCGAGGTCCTCGCGGTGGCCCCGCTCGACACGGAGGCGCAGCAGCCGTCGGCGGGCGGCATGGCGGTGGCCCGCGCCGGCCTCGTGGGGCTCGGCATGGTCCCCGTGGTCGGCGCCTTCGCCGGCGCTCTCGACGCCGACCGGCTGGCCCAGGGCGCCGACCGCCTGCGCGAAGGACTCAGCGCGCGCTTCCGCAGCCAGGAGGACGTGCAGCTGGTTCTGTCCCCGGAACGGGTGCTCACCCCCGTGCTCCTCGCGGAACTGTCCGAAGCGGCGGCCGCCGCACCGTGGATCGTCCTGTTCCTCGACACGTACGAGCGCACCGGGCCGTTCCTCGACGGGTGGCTGCACGAGGTGATGACGGGCGACCGGTACGGCACCCTGCCCTCGACCGTCGTCGTGGTGACATCGGGACAGCGCCCCTTCGACACCGCACGCTGGGGTGCCTTCGCCGACTTCATGACGGACCTGCCGCTCGCGCCGTTCACGGAGGCGGAGGCGCGAGGGCTGCTGGCGGACAGAGGCGTCGTCGCCGAGGAGGTGGTGGCGGAGGTGCTCCGCCTGACCGGTGGGCTGCCACTGCTGGTGTCGACTCTCGCGGAGCAGCGCCCCACCGACCCGGGTGACGTCGGCGATCTCAGCGCCACGGCCGTCGAACGCTATCTGAAGTGGGAACAGGATCCGGTACGCCAGGCGGTGGCCCTTGCCTGCGCGCTGCCCAGACGCCTGGACATGGACGTCTTCCGGGCGACCGTGGACTGCCCGTCCGAGGAGGCGGACGCGCTCTTCGGCTGGCTGCGCCGGCTGGCCTTCGTCGACGATCGGGGCGACCGGCTGCGCTACCACGACCTGGTGCGCGAGCCGATGCTCCGATTGCAGCGGCGCCGCTCCCCACGCGGATGGACCGAGCGGCACGAGGCCCTGGCGGCCGTCTTCGGCGGCTGGCGCGAGGAGGCGGCGCAGGGGCTGCGGCCGTACGAGAAGTGGGGTGAGGAGAGGTGGCGTGAGCCGCGTCTTGAGGAGGCGTACCACCTGCTGTGCGCGCGCCCCACGGTGGCCTTCCCCGGTGTGCTCCGGGATCTGATCGGGGTCTGCGGGGCGGATCCGGCGGCGGGCCGGCATTTCGCCCGCATGCTTCAGGAAGCGGGCGCCGCCGCGGGCGCCGCGGATCTGGAGGACTGGGGGCGGCGGCTGGGCGAGGCGCTGGCGGACGACGAGGCGGGGACGGTCAGGGCGATGGATCTGCTCCTGGCCCATCAGGGGCTGCGGGTGCGTGACCGGGCCCTGGCCCACACGCTGCGCGGGATCGAGCTGCGCGAGAGCGGCGAGTACACCGACGCACTGGTCGATCTGGACCAAGCGATCGCGCTGGACACGGAGTTGGATATCGCGCTCTACAACCGTGGCGTCACCCGGCGGGGCGCGGGCGACTTCCCCGGTGCCCTGACCGACTTCGACCGGGCCGAGGAACTGAGCCCGGACAACGCGCGGATCAAGACGGCCCGCGGTGAGACCTGTCGGCTGATGGGGCGGCTGGAGGAGGCCGTCGCCGACTTCGACCGGGCGATCGCCCTCGACCCGGCCGACGACATCGCCCTGGCCTCCAGAGGTGTCTGCCGGCACGCGCTCGGCGAGCAGGACCTGGCGCTCGCCGACTTCGACCGCGCCCTGCGCGTCGACACCGACCACGTGTGGGCGCTGGTGCGCAGAGCGCGTCTGCACCGCGACATGGGGGAGTGGGAGAAGGCGTTCGCCGACCTGGACCGGGCCGTCGTCCTGCGGCCCGACTCCGACTGGGTCGCGTCCGAACGGGGCGAGGCATACCGGCGCGCGGAGCGGTGGGAGGAGGCCGTCGCCGAACTGGACCGAGCCCTGTCCATCCGGCCCGACCATGTCTCGGCCCACGCGGGACGGGGCTACGCCTGCCACCGACTGGGCCGCACCGAGGAGGCGTTGGCCAGTCTGGACCGGGCCGTCGAGCTGGCACCGGACTACACCTGGGCCCTGGTGACGCGGGCCCGCGTGAAGGGCGAGTCGGCGGACCGGGACGGCGAGATCGAGGACTTGCGCCGCGCCGTCTCAACCGACCCGGGCGCGGGTTGGGCCGAGACCGAACTGGGGGAGACCTACCGGCTCGCGGGCAGGCACCAGGAGGCGATCGCCGCGTTCCGGCAGGTGATCGAGCGGGACCCGGACGACGTCTTCGCCCTGTCCCGCCTGGGGGCCTCGTACCGTGCCCTGCGGAACTACTCCGAAGCGCTCGTGTACCTGGACCGGGCTCTGGCGGTCAGTTCCGACTACGCGTGGGCCTACGACCAGCGTGCCCGGGTTCATCTGGCGATCGGACGCGTCGAACAGAGCCTGAGCGACTGGGACACCCGTCTGTCCCTGGGCCTGTCCCTGGGCGAGGACGTGGACATGGCTCGCTACAAGGGCATTGAGACACTGATCCGCGCGGGCCGCTGGGACGAGGCGGCGGCACGGCTCACCGCCGCCTTCTGGATGACCGGCCCGGACCCCGATCTCGACCACCTGCGCCTCCTGGTCCACCGGCACAACGGACAGTGGGAGGAGGCCCGGAGCCTTGCCGAGCGGCTGCGGTCGGAGGACGCGCTCGATGGAGCGTTCGAGCTGGCGATGATCGCTTCCGGCTCGCAGGGGCAGGCGGCCGCGGAGCCCCACTGGCGCGAAGTCGTCCGGCTCCTGGACACCGAGGAACTGGACGAGACGGAACGCCTGGCCGGCCGGTGCGTCAGCAGCTGCGGCCTCGCCGACTGGGCCGCCGCCGACCGCTACCGGGCCGAACTCCTGGCGGCGGCGCTCGACTGGGACGACCTCGAAACCCTCGCCGCCCTCTTCACCGACCTCGCCAACAGCCCGGGCGCCGACCGCGACCGCCTCGCCCCGCACCTCACGGCGATCACCGAGGCCAGGGACGCGCTGCGGGCGCGTTACGCGGAGTAGGCGCCGAGGAACGCCGGCCAGGCGCGGTCGGTGACGGTGAGGTGCGCCCGGTCCGTGTCCTTCACCCCGTCGGAGCCTCTCGGCGGCAGTACGCCCAGTAACCGGCCGCCGTCAGCGCCACCGTGTAGACCAGGTAGACCACCAGGGCTTCCGGGGTCGACAGATCCGACCCGATCATTGCTTGCGCAAATGATTTATCTTCTTCCGCAAACGTCGATACGTCGGTGAGCATTGCCCGGCCCACCGCGAACGGCAGCCAGCTGCTCACGCCGTCAAGTCCGGGGACGTACCCCAGTAGCAGACCTGCCAGTCGCTCGCCCAGAACCGGCCACAGGCACAGCGTCACCACCGGGAGAATCCTGTTTCGCATCAGTGCCACAAGTGCCAGGCACAGCAATGCCCAGCAGCCCATCCACAGCACGAACCGCAGCACCGGGGCGAGCACGGCACCCCACGTCGGCTGCGCCCCACCGGACAGAGCCAGAGCGACCGCCGCCGACACCGCGCCCACCAGCGCGCTCATCGCCGCCACACCGGCTCCCACCAGGAACCCGACCGCGCACTTCGCCGCGTACGCCGTCCGACGGCCGTTGACTGCCAGCCACGTGGTGCGTGCCGCTCCCCGCACCAGGTCGGTGGAGACCGGGCCTGTACCGAGGACCAGCACGAAGAAGCTCAGCATGGGGACCTGGGTCGTCAACGGCGTCCACGCCAGCACGTCGCCCATCGACGCCGCGCTGATCACCCGTGTTCTGTCCCGGTCGAAGAGGAGGCCGGGCCCGGTGAGCAGGCTCAGCGCGGCCACCACGCCGAGGAGCACCCACGTGGAGCGCAGCGCCGCAAGGTGACGCCACTCGTACCGGCACGCGCTGCGGAACGCCTCACCGGCCGGGACGACACGCGGGAGGCGGGACGCAGCCGCGGGCGCGTCGGGGTGTGGGGGGATGTGTGTCAGGGGCGTGGTCACGAGATCCTGAACTCCTCTTCCGCGATGGACAGGTAGTAGTCCTCCAGCGAGGGCGTCTCCTCGGACAGCCAGTGCAGTGCCACGCCGCCCTCGGCTGCGAGGGCGCTGACCCGGATCCGGTCCAGGCCCGTGATGTGCGCGCTCGGCCCACCGGCACGCTGCAGCCGGCCGCCCGCTTCCTCGACAAGGCGTGTGAGCGTCGGCAGGTCCGGTGTCTGTACCGTCACCACGCGCTGGCTCCCCGCCCGGGACAGCAACTCCGTGATCGGCGACGCGGCCACGACGCGGCCCCGTGACAGCACCACCACGCGGTCCGCGAGCTGCTCCATCTCCCCCAGCAGATGACTGGACACCATGACGGCCCTGCCCTCCGCCGCCTGAGCCCGCAGGAATTCCCGCAGCCAGCGGATCGCGTGCGGATCGAGACCGTTCGCAGGCTCGTCGAGAATGAGCACCGGCGGATCGCCGAGCAGCGCCTGCGCAATTCCCACACGCTGCGCCATTCCCAGAGAGAGCTGGGATATTTTCAGTCGGGCGGCCTGTGTGAGACCCACCAATTCCAGCATGGTGTCGACACGCCGGTCCGACGCGCCGCATCCGGCGGCCACCATCCGCAGGTGCGCCCTCACCCGGTGGCTGGGATGGCCCGCAATTCCGCCGAGGACTGCACCGACAACATTTCCGGGAGATCCCCAGGAGTTCAACGGACGTCCCAGGAAGTGTGTTTCGCCCTCTCCGCGGGCAAGCCCCAGCATCAGCCGGATCGTGGTGGTCTTACCGGCGCCGTTGGCACCGACGAAACCCGTCACCTCGCCCGCGTGCAGCGTCAGTGACACGTCCTCGAGAACCGTTCTGCCGCCGAACGAGCGCCGGAGGCCCTGTGCTTCGGCCAGTACGTCGCCTCGCGGCACAGTGTGCTCCTCTCCGTGTATGCGTCCTGACAACGGCGTCAGGACCAGGGGAAACCTTCGTTGATGCCGAAGAGCACGGTGAACAGCACCAGCGCCCCCAGCGGGATGATCACGAATGAGTCGGGCCTCTCATGACGCACCGCACCCCAGGCCAGAGCCACGAGGGGGCCGATGAGTCCAGCGGCCATCAGGGCCCAGCCCGCGCCGCGGTGGCCGGTCATGTTGAACGCGACGAACGCGGCCGCGATGAAACAGAGGGGCGAGGCCCACAGGTTCTTCAGGGACGAAGACATTTCGGAGGTGGAGGTCATGGATGAATTCCTCGCGATAATCCGGGGCATACGAAATTCCGCCGCGACGCGCGGCGGCAGGGGGTGCCCGGTCAGCAGCATGGGCTGGTGACCGGGCACCCCCTCAGCGGCTCAGAACAGGCTGCGGATGTAGCTGTACAGCTGGTACTGCACCTCACCGCCGGCGGCGACCCAGGCGATCCGGACCGGGTGGTACCAGGCCAGCCCGTCCATGTACGAACGGAACTTGGACCAGCCCCTCTTGGCAGCCTTGACCGCATCGTCGAAGACCTTGCCGCCGTGCTTCTTGATCAGCTTGTACAGAGCCTTGGCGGCACTGCCGACGACCCCACGGGCCTGCAGTTCGGTGGCTCTTCCCTCGGCGACCGCACGCATCGACTCCGTGTCCGCGGCGGACAGTTCGGCCGCGAGCTCCGTGTGGGCGAGGAAGGCGCCGGCGTCGGCCGCGGACAGGGACGCCTTGGCTGCGGCCGCGGCAGCAGCCGCTTCGGCCCGCTCCTCAGCGGCCTGAGCCCGAGCCGCCTCGGCCGCAGCCGCCACGCTGACCGAGGCATCCTCCGCCTGCGCGAGACCGGCACCGGCGCCGATGGTCATGGCGGCCACGGCGGAAACCGCTGCCATGCGCAGGGTTTTGCGCTTCATGTATAATCTCCCTTGCGTTTAATCGCAAGGGGAGGAAGCCCGTGTTGGGCGACCTGAAAGAGGCGTGGAAACCGAAAAGGTCCCCCGCGGACTTCTTCCCCCCGATTACTTCTCCTTGGACGCATCATCAAGAGACCCACAGGCAGTCCTCAGGCCGCGTGCAGGAATTGATCCGTGTCCTTCCGTCTCAACCCAGCTGGTCAGGCCGGGTGTTCGACGGGCCCAGAACATAACACGAGCATAGATTTTTTGACCACCAGGTGTTTGCTTGTGAAGGGTTCGCAAAGACCCTGCATACGGCGGTAGACCACCGGCCCGGAAGCGGGCCCGGACGAGCCGGGACTCAACTCTGGCTGCCAGTACCGTGAGTGACGCCCCTTCAGGAACTCGCGGAGCCTTCGGGGGGCCGGTAGCTCCGTGCGGCATGCGCAAGGGGGCGGGGTGACGCCCGTTGCGGGTGACGGACCGGTCTCGGGGGGATTGCCGTAGGCGCGGTTTCATCGGTGTTCTCCCCGTGCTCCGTCCCGAGCGCGGGTGATACCTGACCACCCTTGCCCAATACCGGCCACTTCCAGCACATCTCCCATACCTCTCCGTCCCTGAACGGACCGTTCCCGGTCGATTACAGTTCCGAGTGGTCGTGCGTGCGGGCGGTGCCTATGGGGAGGTCTTGGTGGGTGCTACAGCCGGGGCCATCTGGGGCCGCGTCGAGCAACAGGACTTCCGGAGCCGGGTGCGCGGGACGCTGCTCGGGGTGGCCGTCGGGGACGCGCTCGGGGCGCCCGTCGAGCGGCTCGGTCTCGACGGGATCCAGGAGGCGTACGGGATCGAGGGGATCGTGGATCTCGCCGCCGCCTACGGCAGGCGCGGCGCCGTCACTCATGTCACCCAGCTGACGCTGTTCTCCGTCGACGGGCTGATACGGGCCCAGGTCAGGCGGGACACCGGGGCCTGGCATCCGCCCACCGATCTGCACCGGGCGTATCTGCGCTGGGCCGCCACCCAGCGTGACTGGGGGCCCGACGAGCGGCGGAAGGACGACGGGTGGCTCGCCAGGGAGGAGTGGCTGTACGTCCGCCGCGATCCCGCCCGATCGCTCCTCATCGGCTTCGGCGACGACAACATGGGCACCCTCGACGCCCCCAAGAGCCCCGGCGAGGCCGGGCCCGAGGCCGCCGCCCGGTCCGCTCCCTTCGGGCTGCTCGTCGGCTGGGAGCCGCAGCTCGTCGTCCAGCTCGCCGTGGAGTGCGCCGCGCAGACCCACGGGCACCCCGTCGCCTACCTCACGGCGGGCGCGTACGCCGCGATCGTGCACGGGCTCGCCCGCGGCGACAGCCTGGACGCGGCCGTGCAGCAGACGCTCGCCCTGATCGGCCCCCGGCCCGGACACCAGCCCGTGTCCGACGCCCTCCAGCACGCGCTGGGTGCCGTACGGCAGGGGATGCCGACGCCCGCCCGGGTCGGGGAGCTCATCGGCGCGGGAACGGCGGAGGGGCTGCTCGCCGCCGCCGTCTACTGCGCGCTCGTGAGCGAGGACGTACGGCACGGGCTCTGCCTCGCCGTCAATCACGACGGGCCCTCCGCCGCGGCCGGGGCCCTCACCGGTGGCCTCCTCGGCGCCCTGCACGGCGAAACGGCCCTCCCGCCGGCCTGGCTGGCCGAACTGGAGGGCCGTCCCACGTTGCTCGAGCTGGCCGACGACTTCGCGATGGAGATGACTCAGGGTCCCGCCCTGCACGGTCCGGCCGGATCGGCACCGGGCTGGCTGGCGAGATACCCGAGGGCCTGAGCGCCGCTCACGCCTCCGTAGGCACCGGCTCGGCCCGCGCGGCGGCCCCGTCCCCGTCCGTGTTGATCTTCTCGATGATCGCGAGCCGCTCCGGAGTGTCCTCCGGCTTCACGAAGCCGACGAGGATGTAGAGGACCAGCGAGACCGCGAGCGGGATCGAGACCTGGTACTGGAGGGGGACACCGCCGTCGACGTTCCAGTTGATCGGGTAGTTGACCAGCCAGAAGGTGAACAGGCCCATCGACCAGCTCGTGAGCGCCGCCGTCGGACCCGAGCGGCGGAACGGGCGGAGCAGACCCAGCATCATCGGGATGGCCATCGGACCCATCAGACCCGCCACCCACTTGATGACGACGGTGATGATGTCCTTGAAGGCGGGCGAGTTGACCTGCGTCGCCGCCGCCATCGACAGGCCGAGGAACACGACCGTCGTGACACGGGCCACCCGCAGCCCCTGCCCCTCGCTCCACGCCCGCGCCCTGCGCCACACCACCGGCGCGCAGTCGCGGGTGAACACCGCGGCGATGGCGTTGGCGTCGGAGGAGCACATCGCCATGGTGTGGGAGAAGAAGCCGACGATGACCAGGCCCAACAGGCCGTGGGGCAGCAGCTGTTCGGTCATCAGGCCGTAGGAGTCGGAGCCGTCCGGCTTCTGGGACTGCACCAGCAGCGGGGACATCCACATGGGGAAGAAGAGGACCACCGGCCAGACCAGCCACAGGAGAGCCGAGAGACGGGCCGAGCGCTCGGCCTCGTACGCGTTCGCCGTGGCCATGTAGCGCTGGGCCTGGTTGAGCATGCCGCCGTTGTACTCGAAGAGCTTGATGAAGAGGAAGGCGAGGAGGAAGACCGTGCCGTACGGGCCGACCAGCGGCTCGCCGTGGCCCTGGAGCTCCGGGCGGTCCCAGGCCTCGAAGAAGCCGATGCCCTTGTCGTTCAGTTCGGCGACGACCGCGACGAACATCGCGACACCGGCGAGGAGTTGGATCACGAACTGGCCCAGCTCCGTCAGCGCGTCCGCCCACAGGCCGCCGATCGTGCAGTAGACGGCGGTGATGGAGCCGGTGATGAGGATGCCCTGGTTCAGGGAGATGCCCGTGAAGACCGACAGCAGGGTCGCGATGGCGGCCCACTTGGCGCCGACGTCCACGATCTTCAGCAGCATGCCGGACCAGGCCAGCGCCTGCTGGGTCTTCAGGTCGTAGCGGTTCTTCAGATACTCCAGCGGGGAGGCCACATGGAGACGTGAGCGCAGCCGGTTGATGCGTGGCGCGAACAGCTTCGAACCGATCGCGATACCGAGGGCGATGGGGAAGGACCACGTCACGAAGGAGGTGACACCGTAGGTGTAGGCGATGCCCGCGTACCCGGTGAACATCACCGCGCTGTAGCCCGACATGTGGTGCGAGATGCCGGAGAGCCACCAGGGCATCTTGCCGCCGGCCGTGAAGAAGTCGCTGACGTTGTCCACGCGCTTGTGCGACCACACGCCGATGGCCACCATCACGCCGAAGTAGCCGATGAGCACGGCCCAGTCGAGACCGTTCATGTGCGTCCTCCCAGGGGTCGACCCGGCGCTCATCGTGGGCGCTGTCGCGTGAACACGACAAGTGAGCGTAAGGTCAAAGGGAGGTAAAAGTATTCGTGGTGATGGCCCTCGTTCACCTACATGAACTCACCGCATCAGCTCCCCGGCGTTGACCAGCAGTGATTGTCCGGTGATCGCCCGCGCCCTGTCCGAGGCCAGGAACACCGCCGCATCCGCCACATCCCCGTCGGTGGCCAGATCGGGCAGTGCCATACGCTCCGTCAGCCGCCCCAGCACCTCCGACTCCGCCACCCCCTCCGTCTGTGCGGTGAACTGGACGTACGCCTGCACCGGCGGTCCCCACATCCACCCCGGCAGCACGGTGTTGACCCGGATCCGATGCGGCCCGAGCTCCCGCGCCAGCGAGTACATCGCACTCGTCAGCGCGCCCTTCGAGGCCGCGTACGCCGCCTGCCGCACCTGTGAGGGAGCGGCCACCGACGACTGCGTGCCGATGAACACGACCGACCCGCCGCACGCCTTCAGCGCCGGCAGGCATGCTCGCGTCATCCGCAGCGTCCCCAGCAGATTCACGTCGATCACCGACTGCCAGGTGGTGAAGTCCGCGTCCTCCAGCCCGCCGAAGTGGCTGTCCCAGGCGGCGACATGGACCACCGCGTCGATCCGCCCGAACCGCTCCACCGCCAACTCTGCGAGCTCGACGCACTGTTGCTCATCGGTGATGTCCGTCGCCCGGTACGCCGCGTGCGCCCCGTCCGGATCGATCTCGGCCGCGCTCTTGGCGAGATTGGCCTCGGTGCGCGCCCCGAGCACCGCGTTCCCGCCGTCCCGTACGACCGCCGCGGCGACCTGATGACCGAGCCCGGCGCCGACGCCCGACACGACGACCGTCCGGCCCGTGAGCAGTGACATGGCAGACCTCCCTGAAATCCCGCTGATTCCCGCCCCTGGCGCTATATCTGACGGGGCGTCAGAGTATGGGCGAGTCATCCAGGAAGGGGAAGGGAATGAGCGAAGAGACCCGCAGCGAGACGTACGCCGAACTGGCCGCCGTCGGTCCGTACGGCGTCCGCCCCGGCCATGCGCTCATCACCATGGTCGAGCCACACCCGGGCCACGAGTACGCGTACAACCGCTGGTACGAGGACGACCACTACTACGCCGGCGCGATGGCGATGCCCTGGATGTACGCCGGGCGCCGCTGGGTCGCCACCCGGGACCTCCAACTCCTGCGCTACCCCGAGAAGTCGGCGATCGCCCAGCCGGTCACCGCCGGGTGCTACATCTCGACCTACTGGATCACCGACGGACGCTACGACGACCACATGAAGTGGACCGTCGGCATCAACAAGCGGCTGAATCGCGACGCTCGGGTGTACCAGGACCGGACGCATGTCTTCACGGCGTTCCACGACCACGAGGCGACCGTGTACCGGGACGGGGCGGCCGGGCCGCGGGACTTCCACGCCCTCGACCATCCGTACGCGGGCCTGGTCGTCGAGGTGATCGACACCGAATCGGCCGAACAGCGCGGAGAGTTGCTGGAGTGGCTGCGGTCGCGGCACCTGCCGAAACGGGTGGCGGGGTCGCCGGTGGCGATGGTGACCGTGTTCCGGCCGACTCCGCTGCCGGGGGACCGGATGACGTATGTGAAGCAGGTCGAGGGGGTCGACACCCGGCTGACGCTGCTGTGGTTCCTGGAGGCGGATCCGCGGGAGTGCTGGGAGCGGTACTTCACGGGGCTGGAGGAGCCGGTGTCGGAAGCGGGCCTGGGGAGGGTGGAGTTGGCGGCGCCGTTCGTCCCGACCGTGCCGGGGACGGACAAGTACGTCGACCTGCTCAGGTAGGGCGCAGGCCTCGGTCCCGCAGGTCCGTTTCCGGACACAAGCCGAGCCCCCTCGGCAAGGACGGCGAGCTAGACGAGAGGGCTCTTCGGTGGTGCTTGTGTAGTTGTGTAGTGCTGCTCGGTCACCCGGCCATTTACGCCTTGACCGAGCCGACGAAGGCGTTCCACGCGTCCGCGGGGAAGGCCAGCGTGGGGCCGTTCTGGATCTTCGAGTCCCGGACGGCCATCGCCGACACGACAGGGGACTTGATCTCGACGCACGCGCCGTTGCCCTGGGAGTATGAAGACTTGACCCACGTGTCCGCGGCGCCCTGCTTGATTGCCATTTTCGCTCCGATAGCCAGTTGCTGAGTTTGCGCCAACGTTGTTATCCGATGGCGTGATCGACGCTACTCGCCAACATCGGAGTGCGGGGGATGTATTCACCCGGCCGGGTGGCATATACCAGCGGAGTCTTCCATTACGACCGGACTGGGTGTACCTTCCGGCACCCTGCCTTACAGAGTGGGTCAGCGTGCGTACTCCTTCGCGACCTTCGAGATGAAATCCCTGCTTTGGTCCGCGTTCAGGGCCTGTGCCCGCAAGTGCTCGTACATGACGCTGTACTTCTGCACATCCTGTGCTTTCTCCAGATAGAGGTCGCTTGTCACGCCCTCGATGTAGACCACGCTGGAGTCGGCGGCGTCGGGGAACTCGAGGATCGCGTACTGCCCGCTGACCCCCGGGTGCGCGCCCATCGTGAACGGGATCAACTGGACCGTCACATGCGGCAGCTGGGACATCTCGACCAGATGCTCCAACTGCTCGATCATCACCTGCCGGTTGCCGACCTCGCGGCGCAGCGTCGCCTCGTCCAGGACCGCCCACAGCCGGAGCGGGTTGTCGGCGGCAGAGATACGTTCCTGTCGGCGCAGCCGCACCTGGACACGCTTGTCGATGTCGGTGGGCGTGGCCTCGGGAAGCGCGCCGGAGATGAGGGACTCGGCGTAGGTGCGGGTCTGGAGCAGACCGGGGACGACCTGGGGGTCGTACACGCGCAGGCTCGCCGCGTCCGTCTCCAGTCCGATGTAGACGCTGTAGGGGATGTCGCCGAAGGAGTGCCACCACCCTTGCTGGCGGCTGTCCTTGGCCATCTGCATCAGGGAGTCGACGATCCGGTGGTCCTCGACCTCGTACACCCCGCACAGGTCGCGGACGTCGCGCTGGCTGATGCTGCGCCGGCCGTTCTCCAGCCGGCTGATCTTCGACTGCGAGACCAGAAGCCGTTCGGCCACCTCTTCGGCCGTCATGCCCTTGAGTTCACGGAGCCGACGCAGCTCCTGGCCGAGCCGGCGTCGCCTGACAGTGGGATTGACATTGGACGCCACGGGAACGTGCACCTCCGGCTGCGTGCCTTGAAGACATTGCCACTTTGCGTATCTGCTGTTGAGCAGACTGCCACCAAGGTGGTTTCTACCGCTGGGAAACAGTGGATATGCGCTGGATACACGCCAGTTCGCCATGATCGGAGGACGGGCGTCACAAAAACGGCCGCGCGGGACGGCGAAGCCGTGGTGTCGTCCGGACACACGGTCTCGCCGCCCCGCGCGGACCAGCGGCTCCCGGATACCGGGTCTGGGAATGCGCCGGAGGTGCGTGTGGTGCAAGCGGTGCGGTGGTGCTGCTGTGCTGCGGTTCTACGGGTCGTCGTGTCGTGGCACTGCGGCTCAGTGAGCCACGACACGCGCCATCGAACCGCGGCGCGGTTGCACCGGAACACCGCGGGCGGGTTCCGCTGCCTGCCTGGCTCCTGGTCCGGCCGGGCGGCCGGTCTGCGGAGCCGGGCTGCGGCGCGGCTGGGCCGCGACGCCGTTCTGGACGTCCATCACGGCGTGCGCCACGAGACCGCCCATGGGGTCGTGCCTGATCAGGTCCCGCAGCCGGGAGCGAGAGGACCGTCCCTCGTTGCCCGGATACAGGTGCTTGCCGAGGCCGACCGCGTGCGCCAGTGCGGCGAGCGCCGCGGTCCGCGGGTCCGGCGGTACGCCGGTGCGGATCGCGGAGTCCAGCCGGGCCCTGATCTCCCGGCTGATGGCGTTGTCCGTCGCTTGGTAGCGAGTCGTCGGCAACACCCCGCACATCTGGCCCGCCACGGCATGCACCATGCCGCACCGCTCCAGATGCGAGAGGTAGGTCTGGCGCAGCCCGAGACGCGGCCCGCCAATCCAGTGGACCGCCCGCACGGGAGCGCCACGCCTTCGCAGCAACTCCAGTGCGCAGTCCAGTGTCGGATCTCCAGTCGGCCGTGGGGCTACCACGGCGATACGATCCCCGTCTGGGGCTATCCGTCCGGCCAGCGCCAGCTCCACTAGCTGTGCTCCGGCCAGACCGAGGTCGAGCGACTGCGGCTGTGCGGTGGTACCCGTGGCCGGGTCCAACGCCAGCAGCAGAAGCTCCTCCGGAAGTGTTCTGCGGCTCCTGCCCATCCATGCCTCCCCGCGTGGATGAAAGACAGGGTGACCCCTCTCACATTGGTCTGTCGAGGGTGCGTGACCTGTTTGTAGTGGAACCGGTAGGTATGTCGTTCTCGTCTACCGCAGGAGCCAAGCCCTCACACAGGACACTGGTACATGGTTCGGACAGCGCGGGGGAGCGGTGTCGGGGCGGGCGGTTCAGACGGGTTCACGGTTTAGGAGGCATCGGTGGCGGGCGAGTTCCCCGACAGGTCGAAGCAGCGCGAGTCGTCGGCAGAACCGACGTCGGGGAGCACGGGCCCGGTTCCCGAGGCCCGAGACCCGCGCCTCGCGGTGGCACGCGACACGGAGCCGTCCCCGGCTCCGCGCGGTGGCGTGGACACGGCGACGCGAGTGATCTCGGCCCGGGACGTGGCGAGGGCCAGGGCGGCTGCGTCGGCGGAGGAAGCGGGGGCCGACTCGGACGCGGAGAACTCCACGGGGGGCGCCGCGGCGGCCGAGGCGGAAGGTTCCGGTTCCAGTTCCGCTTCCGATTCCGGTGCCACTTCCGCTTCCGGCTCGGTAGCGGAGGGTTCGGCGCGGGGCGCGGACGCGACCGAGGACGACGTTGAGGCGAAGGCCGAGGGCTCTGGCGCCGGTTCCCGGGCTGGGGCTGCGGAGGGCGCCGGGAACGCCGATCGCGCGGAGCGCGCGGCAGGCGCCGGGCACGCGGACGACGGCGACCGCGCGGAGGACGCCGGGGCCGAGGACGGTGCCGGGCACGCGGAGGACGCCAGCCGCTCGGAAGGCACCGGGGCCGAGGATGGCGTCGCCCGCTCGGAAGATGCCGGGGCTGCGGAAGGCGCTGGGCGCGCGGACGGTGCCGAGCGTTCGGAAGATGCCGGGGCCGCGGACGGTGCTGGGCACGCGGAGGACGCTGCCCGCTCGGAAAACGCCGGGGCCGAGGTCGGCGCAAGGCGCGCCGAGGACGCCCGGCGTTCGGAAGACGCCGGGACGGCGGCCGGCTCCGGGTCCGACGACGCCGGACGTCCGGAGAGGGCCGCGGCGGGGACCCACGCTCCGGGCACGGGTGACGCCGGCTCTGAGACCGACGCCGAGCCCTCGACGAGCGCACAGGAGGCCGAGGCCCCCGAGAACGGCTCCGCCGAGGACGCCGACGCGGAGACCCCCGTGCACGGCCCCGCGAAGGACGCCGAGGCCCGCGACGCCGAGCCGGTGACCGGTGCCGTGCCCGACGCGGAGACCTCCGGGGCCTCCCCGGCAGGGTCCGCGCAGGATGCCGGGACGGACACCGGGGTCGACGGAGAGACCCCCGAGGCCGGGTCCCGCGCCGCCGCCCTGGCTGCCGGCGGTGCCAAGACCGGCGGGCCCGATGACTCGAGGCTGCGCGCCGCCGTCGCGGCGTGGGTGCGGACCGGGGACTCGACGGACGAGGACGGCTCTGGCGCCGGGGAGACGGCCCCGGAGGACGCCGAGCCGTCCGGGAGCGCCGCGAAGGCCGATACGGAGGCTCCTGAGGCCTCTGAGGCCCCTGAGGCCGGGGATCCGGTGGACAGCGCCGAGAAGGCGGGCGCGAAGCCGGTGGCCGACGCCGAGCCGGTGCGGGACGCAGTGCCGGCGCAGGACGCCGTGCCGACGGGCGCCGACGAGCCCGGGGCGGCCGACGGCAAGGCCGATGCGAAGGCCGCGGACCGGACAGGCAACGCCGGGCAGGCCAACGTGCCTGCGTGGGCCGCGGACAGGACAGGCGACGCCCGGCAGGCCGCCGACGGCCAGACCGACGCGCCCGCGAGGCCCGGGGACCGGACAGGCAACACCCCCCAAGCCGCCGACGCGCCCCCCACCCCCACCGATCCCAGCCGCACAGGCGGTGCCCACGGAAACGCCAAGGCCGACCCCGAGCCGCCCCGGGTCGACCAGCCCACCACCATGCTCAAGCTGCCGTCGGCGGCGGAGCGCACCAGCAAGTTCGTCGCTCTCAAGCCCGACGTCACCACCCCCGTCCCCCAGATCGGCCCCGAGCGCACCACCCAGCAGCCGCTCCCGCCGAAGCCCCCGCTGGACCTCCTGGCCGAGCTGACGAACACGCCGCCGCCCCCTGAGACGCCGCTCAGGACCACCGTCCGCCGGGTGAAGATCTGGACGCCCCTGGTCCTCCTCCTCGCGATCGTCTTTGCGATCGTGCAGGCGGTGCGTCCGCTGCCGAGCCCGTCGCTCGAGCTCACCGCGAAGGACACCTACACCTTCGACGGCGGTAAGGCCGACATCCCGTGGCCGGCCCAGGGTCAGGCCGCCCTTGAGGTGCAGGGCATCGGCAGCTTCGGTTCCTCCGGTGACCAGAAGCCCGTGCCGATCGCGAGTGTCGCCAAGGTCATGACGGCGTACCTCATCCTGCGCGACCACCCCCTGAAGGGCGACGCCAAGGGCCCGATGATCAAGGTCGACCAGGCCGCCGAGGACCAGGCGTCCGCGGAGGGCGAGTCGACCGTGAAGGTGAAGGCCGGCGACGAGATCTCCGAGCGCGAGGCGCTGCAGGGCATCCTGCTCGCATCCGCGAACAACGTCGCCCGCCTCGTGGCCCGCTGGGACGCCGGCTCCGAGAAGGGCTTCGTGGCGAAGATGAACGCCGCCGCCAAGGACCTCGGCATGACCAACACGACGTACACCGACCCCTCGGGCCTGAACGACACCACCGTCTCCACGGCCGTGGACCAGGTGAAGCTCGCCAAGGCCGCGATGAAGGACCCCGTCTTCCGCGAGGTCGCGGCGATGCCGGAGTACATCGACTACAAGGGCGCCAAGCAGTACAACTGGAACAAGCTGGTCGGCAGGAACAACGTGATCGGCATCAAGACCGGCACCACCACCTCCGCCCGCGGCAACCTGGTCTTCGCGGCGACGAAGGAGATCGGCGGCGAGACCCGCACCGTCGTCGGCGCGGTCCTGCGTCAGCCCGAGGGCGGCTTCGACAACACGATCCTCCAGGGCGCCCTGTCCGCGGGCGACAAGCTGATCCGGGCCGCGCAGGCGAACCTGGAGGCGGCGACGATCCTGAAGAAGGGCGACGTCGTCGGATACGTCGACGACGGTCTCGGCGGCAAGACGCCCGTCGTCGCCGCGAAGGACGTCCCGGCCGTCGGCTGGGCGGGGCTCACGGTGAAGGTCTCGTTCGCCGCCGACGGCGTACCGCACACCGCGAAGGCGGGCGCCAAGGTCGGCACGCTCACCGTGGGTGACGCCTCGACCGGTGCGGTCCAGGTCCCCGTCGCGCTGCAGAAGGACCTCGTGGAACCCGGTTTCACGGACAAGCTGACGCGTATCGGCTGACCCGCCCGTCGGTCGGGTACCCGCCAGGGAGCCCGACCGACGGGGCCCCTCTCCCGCTCTGGGGGTACCTCCCAGGCCCTTCAGGCACTGGGGGAGAAGCCGAGAGTGGGGGAGCGTGCTAGCGTCACGAATCGGGGCAGGTCGCCGGTCCCGGGGACGCGGCCGTGAACATGGCCGGAACGGGACGGGGCCGAGAACAGAAGACGGGACACGGGGAGTGCCTGAAGGTGGCCACAGCCGAGCCGACACGCGCCGACGACGCCGATCCGGGCCCGGGAACCGGCCCGCGAATACGCGTACCCGCGCCACGCGCGAGTGATGCGAGTGACGCGAGTGAGGAGCACGCGAGCGGTCGTACGGAGACGAAGCCGTCGCGCGCCCGCACCGCTTTCCTCGCTCTGCGTGAGCGCCTGCTGAAGCACCCCGTTCTCTCCATCACCGCGCTCTCCGGTGTGCTGCACATCGTCTGGTTCTTCACCTGGGCCAACAGCGGCGGCGACCTCGCCGCACAGGACGCCTGGGCGGAGTTCGTCGGCCGGCACCCGGACTCGGCGTACAACCTGGCCTGGTACGGCGGGATGCACCCGGTGTCGTACAGCATGGTGTCGCCGTATCTGATGTCGGTGCTGGGCGTCCGTACGACGATGATGATCGCCGGGACCGTCTCCGCCGGGCTGCTGACGATGATCCTCATCCGCAGCCGGTCGGTGAAGAACCCGCTGTGGGCCGCGCTCGCCGGGGTCGTGGCGTTCCTGTGCAACGCCGCCTCGGGGCGGGTCACCTTCGGACTCGGCACGGTGTTCGCGCTGGGCGCGGTCGCCGTCGTGTTCTGCTGGCCGTACCGCTGGCGCTACAAGCGCTGGGCGAAGGCCCTGTGCGCGGCCCCGCTGGCCGCGCTCGCCACGATGTCCTCGCCGGTGGCGGGCCTGTTCGTGGGGCTGGTCGCCGCGGCGCTGTTCCTGCAGAAGCGGCGGCCGGGCGCCTGGGCACTGGGGATCGCGCCGAGCGTGGTGGTCGCGGTCTCGGCCTGGCTGTTCCCGTTCTCCGGGACCCAGCCGATGGCCTTCGGCTCGGTGATCCTGCCTTTCGCGTACGGCGTCCTGGTCTGCGTCCTGGTCCCCAAGGAGTGGACGACGGTCCGGCTGACGGCCGGGGTGTACTCGCTCGGGGTCGTCCTCGTCTGGCTGATCAGCTCCCAGATCGGGACCAACATCTCGCGGCTGCCGATGCTGTTCGCAGGGGTCGCCCTGGTCGCGGCGCTGCCGTTCGCGGTGCCGCGCTCGCGCAAGTGGTACGCGATCGTGCTGTCCATCGCCGTGTTCACCGGGTGGATCGGGTTCAAGTCGGTCGACGACGTCGTCCACACCACCCCGACCGCCTCCTGGGCCCGCGAGCTCGCACCGCTCGTCAACGAGCTCCAGGAGGTCGGCGCGGAGAAGGGGCGGGTCGAGGTCGTGCCCGCGCGCTCCCACCGGGAGGCCTCCGCCCTCGCGCCCTACGTCAACCTCGCCCGCGGCTGGAACCGCCAGGCCGACATGGAGCGCAACCCCCTCTTCTACGACGACACCCTCAACTCCGCGAACTACCACGAGTGGCTGGAGCGGTGGGCCGTCCACTTCGTCGTCCTGCCCAAGGACGCGCCCGACGGGGACGGCGGCGAGCGGGAGCGGCAGCTCGTGCAGCGCGGGATGCCGTACCTCAAGCAGGTCTGGGGCGACGCCAACTGGCAGCTGTTCGCCGTGACCGACCCCGCGCCGCTCGCCGAGCCCAACGCGGTCGTCGAACGCGCGGAGCAGGGCGAGTGGACGCTCCAGGTGAGGAAGCCGGGGCGGATCCTCATCCGTATCCCCTACTCGCCGTGGCTGAGCATCGTCGACGCCGACGGCAAGAGCCTCAAGGGGCCTCAGGAGACCGAGGCGTCCAAGGAGCGGGGCGATGGGGAGCCCAAGACGTACGACAACGTCAACGGCTGCCTGACGGAGACGGAGGAGGACGTCCACGGGGACAAGTGGACGGAACTCCTGGCACCGAAGGCGGGGACGTACAGGCTGGCGGCGCCGTATCAGCTGCCGCGGGGGACTCCGTGCCCCGATGAGCTGAAGTGACCGTGGGCAGGGCGCCGGCGCTGGGGGTCCCCCCTCTGGGGGAGGCACCCCGTAAGCGCCGGGCTGCGCGAACCACCCGGCGTCGGCCCCCCACCCACCGTCACTTCACCGGGAACGCCACGTCGCACACCGCGTCGTCCGGCCCCGCCGCGTCCCAGTCGGCGAAGTAGATCTCCCGGCACGGCCCCGCCTGGGCCAGACCCTCCCGGCGGATCCACTCCTCCACCGCCTCGAACGCGGCCATCAGCTGGGGATGCGCGACCTGCGCCTTCGTGACCCGCGTGTACGCGAACCGCTGGGCCGGTTCGACCCGGACCTGTGTCTCCCAGGCCCGTCCGTGCTCCGTCGCCCACGCCCGGGCAGCGGCCTCGTCGGCGACCGGTACGCAGGACTCGGCGGGCCCGTCGCTCTCCATGGACACCTCGGAGTAGTAGACGACGAACGGCGCCGCCGTCACGCCCCCGCACTCCCGCGAGGCCGCCTCCAGACGCCCCAGGGACGCCCCGATCCAGGCCGGCAGCTCGTCCGCCAGCGTGTGCCGCCGCTCGGTGATCACCACCTGCTCCGGCAGCTCCACCGTCTCCACCACGAACTTCCCGTACATCTCGGAGCTCCTCCCCGACAGTCGTCCACGGAGGTACTCGGCGAGCGTCCGCTGCCCCGCCACCCGCGCCTCGACGTCCGCCCAGTACGCGGCGAGTACGTCGGCGCCCGCGGGCCCGCCCGCCTCGACCACCTCGGCGATCCGCGCCAGCGGCATGTCGAGCCGGCGCAGCATCGCCACGAGACGGGCGCGTTCCACCTGGGCCGCGCGGTAGTAGCGGTAGCCGCTGGCCTCGTCGACATGCGCCGGGGGCAGCAGGCCGAGCCGGTCGTACAGCCGCAGGGCCTTGGCCGAGAGGCGGGCCCGGGCGGCGAACGCGCCGATGGTGAGCAGTTCGTCGGTCACCGGTTCATCCTCCGTCACCGGACGGTGTGTTCCGCCCGGTGACGAGGAGGCTCGGCCCTGTCCCAGGGGCAAGGTCAACCGGCGCGGGCGGCTCAGCGGGCGAGCTGTGCCTCCAGCGCGGCGACCAGCTCGGCCGACTCCGGCTCGGTCTGCGGCGAGAAGCGGGCCACGACCGTCCCGTCGCGGCCGATGAGGAACTTCTCGAAGTTCCAGCGGATGTCGCCGGTGTGGCCCTCGGCGTCCGCGAAGCCGACGAGACGCTCGTAGAGGGTGTGCCGGCCCTCGCCGTTCACCTCGACCTTCTCGGTCAGCGGGAAGGTCACGCCGTACGTCGCCGAGCAGAACTCCGCGATCTCCTCGGCACTGCCGGGCTCCTGGCCGAGGAACTGGTTGCAGGGCACGCCGAGGACGGTGAAGCCCTTGTCGGCGTAGCTCTTCTGGAGGTTCTCCAGGCCCGTGTACTGCGGGGTCAGCCCGCACTTGGAGGCCACGTTCACGACGAGGACGGCCTTGCCGGCGTACTGGGAGAGGTCGGCGGCGTCGCCCTGGAGGGTGTTGATCTCGACGGCGAGGGGGGAGTTGCTGTCAGAAAGCGTCATAAGCGGATGCTAACTCCGGTAAGTGTCGGGCCGGTGTGAGGCCTCGACCAGTACGTCCCCCGCCGCCGTCCGCTCGTACAGCACCGACCGTCCCGCCCGCCGCCGCGCCACCAGCCCCGCGTCCAGCAGGACCCGCAGATGGCGGCCGACCGAGCCGAGCCGCTGGCCGGTGACGGCGACCAGGTGGGTCGTGCTCATGGGCGAGCCGAGGAGGACGAGGACGCCGGCGCGGGCGGTCCCGAGGAGGGCGCCGAGACCGGCGGGGACGGGCCGGCGGGCATGGTCCTCGGCGAGGGCGCCGGCGCAGGGGTAGACGACGGCGTACCGCTCGCGGCCCTCCCAGGACACCCAGCCCGTCGTCGGCGTCACCGGTACGAACACCAGGTCGGCGCCGGAGATCTCGCGCGGCGGGTAGTCGTGCAGGTTGACCTGGAAGCGGTTGCCGCCGAGCCAGCGGGTCCCGGGCCGCAGCGAGTCCAGCGCCGCCGCCCAGCCGCCCCGGCTCACCTGCGCGGTCCGGGCCACGACATCGGCCTCCAGGATGCGCCGCCGGCGGTCCCAGTACGGCCGTACGGTCTCGGTCCAGACGTGGGTGAGAAGCGCGGCCGCCCGCTCGGGCAGGTCGTCCCGGTCCAGGGCGGCGGGGAGCGGGCCGGCGAGGGCGGTCCGCAGATGGGCCCGGGCCTGCGCGGGGTCGGCCGCCCGGACGTCGGCCAGCGTCTCCTCGAAGGTCTCCCCGTCGCGCGGGGTGGGCGTGAGGAAGTCGGCGATCCAGGACCGGCCCAGCCCGGCCCGCACGAGCCGCGCGGCCACCGGGTCCGCCGCGAGGAACGCGCGGAAACCGGGCAGGTGGGCACGGAGCCAGCGCTCCTCGCCGGAGTGGGCGCCGACCCCGGCGTGCAGCAGCTTCAGACTCGCGAAGACCTCGGCGTACGGGGAGACCACGAACCGGCTACGGGCAAGAGTGTCCCCGTCGACCAGCCACCAGCCCATGACCAGCTCACTCCCTCCTGGACCGGCTGCGGTCGAAGACTCTGACGCCGTCCGACCGTCCGACCGTCGGCGTCCGGCCCACGGTCACCCCACCGCCGCCCCCGCCTTTCGCTTCTCCGCGAAACAATATGATCGCCGCTCGCCCCGCCCCCACACTCCCCGCATGCGCAGCTACCGCGATCTCTTCCGGACCCCCGAGTTCACGCCCCTCTTTCTCGCCTCCGCCGCCAATGTCGCTGCCTCGACGGTCGGTGGGTTGGCGCTCGGGGTGCTGGTGTTCCGGGCGACCGGGTCGCCGCTGTTGTCGGCGGTGAGCATGTTCGGGCCGCAGCTGGCGCAGATGCTGGGCGCGACCTTTCTGCTCTCGGGGGCCGACCGGCTGCCGCCGAGGACGGCGCTGGCCGGGGTCGCGCTGGCCTTCGCGGTCGGTACGGCGGTGCTGGCGCTGCCCGGACTGCCGGTCGGGGCGGTCTTCGGCGTCGTACTCGTGCAGGGCCTGGTGGCCTCGCTGGGCGGCGGAGTGCGCTTCGGGCTGCTGAACGAGATCCTCTCCAAGGACGGCTATCTGCTGGGGCGTTCGGTGTTCAACATGCTCGCCGGGCTGACGCAGGTCGCCGGATACGCGACCGGCGGCGCCCTGCTGACCGTCCTGTCCCCGCACGACTGCCTGCTCCTGTCGGCGGGTTGCTACGCCGCCTCGGCGCTCATCGTCCGCCTCGGCCTGTCCGCCCGCCCGCCGCGCGCCTCGGGCCGTCCGTCGGTGCGTGCGACCTGGCGCACCAACGCCCTGCTGTGGTCCTCCCGGCCCCGCCGTCTGGCCTTCCTCGGGCTGTGGATCCCGAACGGCCTCGTCGTCGGCTGCGAGTCCCTCTACGTCTCCTACGACACCCGGGCGGCCGGTGTCCTGTTCGCCTGCGCGGCACTGGGCATGTTCGTCGGAGACGTGACCGTCGGCCGTCTGGTGCCGGCCGCGGTGCGCCCCCGGCTCACCACTCCGCTGCTCCTGCTGCTGTCCGGCCCGTATCTGCTGTTCTTCCTGGAACCGTCGGTCCCCGTGGCGGCCGCCGCCGTCACCCTGGCCTCCGTGGGCTTCGGCGCGAGTCTGGTCCAGCAGGAACGCCTGATGGCCCTCACCCCGGACGAGACCGCGGGCCAGGCCCTGGGGCTGCACGCGGCGGGGATGCTCACGATGCAGGGGGTGGCGGCGGCGATCGCGGGCTCGGTGGCCCAACTGACGTCACCGGCGGCCGCGATGACGGTGATGGCGGCAGGGTCGGTGGTGGTGACGCTGGGGCTGTGGGCGGCGGGCAGGCGCGAGGAACGGCTCCCGTCCGTCGTACCGGCGGACCCGGTCGGTCCGGTCAGCCCGGCTCCGTGAACATCTCGGGCACCTTGTTGTCGACGTTGTCGACGTTGTCCACGACGACCCGGGACAGCAGCGCGGCGAGCCGGTCCCGCTCGGCCGGGGTCAGTCCGGAGGGGAGCTCGTCGATACGGCGGCACATCTCGGAGTGGAACTCCGCGGCGAGCGCGGCCCCTTCCGCCGTCAGAGCCACCCGTACCGCCCGCCCGTCGCGGGGATCCGGCTCGCGCCGGACCAGCCCCCGCAGGACCGTACGGTCCACCAGCCCGGTCAGGCCCGAGCTGGCGAGCCCGAGCATCTCGCCCAGCTCGGACATGCCGAGGGGGTGGGACATGAGGACGCAGAGAAGCCGGCCCTGCTGCGGGGTGATGCCGAAGGTGCGGCTGGAGTCGGCGTATACGGCGTTCACCAGGAACGCCGAGCGGACCAGGGCGGGCACCATGCCCATGTGCTCACCTGCGGATTTCGGCATCCGGTCAGCTTAACGGGCGGGTCGGACACCGCACCGGCGACGGAGCGGAACATCCCGCTCCGTGCGGTTCCGTTACGACAGGCACCCTTGACAGCCTGCGTACTGTTTCGCGACGTTTGAGCCTCACCGCACAATGTGCGCGTGGCAGGACGCGGCCGGCGCGTCATGGGGGGTAACTGGGGGGAGCGGTCGCCCATGCGATCCATGAGCAACTCCATGAGAAACCAGATCACGATCCACAGACCGGGGGAGCTGGGCGGAGAGCTCCGCGAGGCCTGGCACCGGGTGATGGACGAGTCACCGGACTTCGGAAACCCGTTCCTGGCCCCCGAGTTCGCGGCCGGGGTCGGCAGGTACCGTGCGGGGGCGAGGGTGGCGGTCCTGCACGAGCACGGGGAGGCCGTCGGCTTCTTCCCGTACGAACGCAACGCCTTCGGCGTCGGCCGGGCCGTCGGGCTCGGTCTCTCCGACTGTCAGGCGCTGGTCCACCGGCCCGGAGTCACCTGGGACACCGGCGAGTTGCTGCGGGCCTGCGGGCTGTCGGTGTTCGAGTTCGACCATCTCGTGGACGAGCAGAAGCCGTTCGGGCGGTATGTCACCGGGACGTTCGCCTCTCCGGTCGTCGATCTGAAGTCGGTCGAGGGCAGCTACCCGGAGTGGCTGCGCGGCGCGTACCCGGGACTGGCCAAGACGGTCCTGAAGAAGGAACGCCGACTGGCCCGCGATCATGGTGAGTTGAGGTTCGTCTTCGACGAGCGCGACCCGAAGGCGCTACGTCAGCTCATGCGCTGGAAGTCCGCCCAGTACCGTCGCACGGGCCGGATGGACCGCTTCGCCCGCCCCTGGATCGTCGGTCTCACCGAGCACTTCTTCCAGGTCCGCGAGGAGCACTTCACCGGCGTCCTGTCCGTCGTCTACGCCGGCGACCGCCCCGTCGCCGCCCACTTCGGCCCCACCTCGCGCACCGTCTTCGCGGCATGGTTCACGGCGTACGACCCCGAACTCCGTTACTACTCCCCGGGGTTGATCATGCATCTGCGCATGGCTCAGGCGGCGGGGCGGCAGGGCGTACGGGTGATGGACCTGGGGCGCGGCGAGAAGGAGTACAAGGACTGGCTCAAGACCCGTGAACTGCGCGTGGGGGAGGGCTTCGCCTACCGCCCGCACCCGGTGTCGGCGGCACACCGCCTGTGGCGCAGACCGGTCAGGGGCCTGCGGAACACGGTCCTGGCGCATCCGCGACTGCGGGAGCCGGCGGACCGGCTGTTGAAGACGGTGGGCGGCCTGCGCGCGAAGGCGCACTGAGCCGCACCTCCTCTCTTCACGGAACCCTTCTCGTTCGTACCTCGCTGGTAAGGCGTCCGAGGGCGTCCGACGCTCCCGGGTGCCCCTGCGGAGACCCCACGCTCCGCCTCTCCACATACTCCTTGCTGGAAGAGGTGACGATGCCGTACGGATCGCGGCTCGCCGCGACGATGACTCGGCGGCTCGGACGGGAGTGCGTCTACACGCCCTCGGCACGACTCGCGCTCTACCTGGCCCTGCGACGCTGGTGCCGCCCCGGCGGCCGCGTCCTGATGTCCCCGGTGAACGACGACGTGATCCTCTTCGTCGTCCTCGCCGCCGGCCTGCGCCCGGTGCAGGCTCCGGTCTCCCCGTGGGACGGCAACATCGATCCGGCGGCGGTGCCGGAGTCCACCTGGCGCAGCGTGGACGCGGTGCTGACGACGAGCCTGTACGGCATGCCGGACCGGATCGTCGAACTGCGCGACCGCTGCGAGGACTTGGGCATCCCGCTGATCGAGGACGCGGCGCATGCGATCGGCACCCACGTGGACGGGCAGCCGATCGGGACCTTCGGTAAGGCGGCCGCGTTCAGCCTGTCCAAGCATGTGGCGGCGATGGCGGGCGGCTTCCTGGCGGTGGAGGACGCAAGGACGAGAAGGGAGCTGGAACTCCTCCGGGACGACCTCCTCACCCCGGCGAGGCTGAAGGCGGACCTGTCGGCCGCCCTCCGCCCCCTGGCCCGTTCCACGATCCGCGGCCTGCACCTCGTACGCCCCACCTGGCGCACCATGCAACGCCTGGGCCTCCTGGAACGCGACGACTTCCGCATGCCCCTGCACGCGCCGAGACTGATGGCGTCGGCCGACGAGGCCCCGAGCCTCCTCCCGTACGACCCGTGGATCCGCGTCGACCTGCACGACTACCGAGCCCGCCACGGCCGCCTGGTCCGCGCGGGACTCAACCTCCGCCTGAACCTCCTGGACGAGAACCTGTCCCGCCGCCGGGAGGGCGTCACCCTCCTCTCCGGCACCCCCTGGGCCTCCCCGGCCCTGCGTGACCGAGCCGCCCACAACGGCCCGCTCCCGCTCTTCCGGGTCCCCCTGCTGGTGGAGGACCGGGACGCCCTGGTCGAACGCCTGGTCGCCCACGGAATAGTCTCCGGCTACATCTACGACCCGCCCCTGGACGACTACGCGGGCGCCGAATTCGTGGACCCCTCCCCGGACCCCGCCGCGGCCCGCTGGTTCGCCCGCCACGTCCTCCCGGCGGACCCCCTGCTGGCCCGCAAGATCACCAAATCCCTGACCAAGGAACGGACGAAAACAGCCCACCCCCCGGCGACCACCCCGTCCACGATCCCCCCGGCGATCCCGGACACGACACCACCGGCACCGCTGGGCCAGTGACCGGGCGGGACCCGGTCAGGGAGGTCCGGGGGCCTTGCGGGCGTCTCGGACCTCCCTGACCTCCCGGGCCCCCGGACCTACGGGTCGGGCTCGTCAGCGCACGTCGACGTAGTCGCCGCTCGCCTTGACCGCCGCGGTCGTGGTCGTGCCGGCGAACGCCCAGCGCCAGTAGCCGTCCTGGGTGGCCGTGACGGTGGTCCGGAGCTTGCCCGTGCTGTCGGTCGTCACCGTCTTGACCGTGGTGTAGGTGCTGCTGTTCTTGGGCCGGAACTGCAGCTTGACCGGCTGCGAGGTGTAGCCGGCGTACGTGTACCTGTCCCAGTTGGCCCGGGCCAGCTTGCCGGTGACCGTGATGGCCTTGCCCTTGGCGACGGGCTCGGGGGCGGCGTCGACGCCGAGTGTGGAGCGGCGCTTGACGGGGTGGGTGCCCCAGTCGCCGCCGTAGTAGTCACCGTCCTTGGCCTGGAACTGGACGTACACGTCCCAGGGGCCCGCGAGGGTGTTGCGGGGCAGGTCGATGTTCTTCTCCAGCTGCACGGTGAGCTTGCAGTTGGACGTGGTGGAGCTGACGGCCGTGCACGTGGGCGTGCCGTGGAACGACCAGTAGTCGTCGCCCTTCTCCCGCTCGATCGCCAGGAACGCGAGATCCTTGCTGATCCCGGAGTCGTCGGAGACGGTCACCGCGATCGTGAACGACTCCGTGCGGGAGATACCGAAGACGATGGACTTGCCACCGTTGACCGACACCTTCTCGATCACCACACCCGTCTCCGCGGCGGACGCGGCCGGCGCGGTGAGCACGGAACCGGCAAGGAGGAGGGCGCCGCCGAGAGCGGCGCCCATGACTGCTGCACGCATGAATCCCCATGTGTTTCGAGCCGGCCGCGGACCCTGGAACCCCCCAGGTCACGGGCACGGCAGGTGCGGTGAGGATACGACATGCCCGCGTACGGCGGTCAGCTGCCGCCCGGTCCGCCGCTAGCCCGGAGCCACCGCGCGGCCGGTCGCCGGGGAGATCATCCCGGCGCACAGGTCCCGCGCGGCCAGCCCCTGGGCGATCCGGGGGACCGCGGCGAGGGAGTTGGCGGACCAGTCGTGCATGAGGATGATCTGCCCGTTGGTGAGACGCCCGGCGGCCGCCACGATCGCGTCCGTACTGGCGCCGTTCCAGTCCTGCGAGTCGACGTTCCAGAGGATCTCGGTCAGCCCGTACTTGGCGGCGACCGCCCTGACCGTCGCGTTGGTCTCGCCGTACGGCGGCCGGAACAGTCTCGGCGTACCACCGCCCGCGTTCGCGACGGCCTGCTGGGTCCGCTGGATCTCGGAGTCGATCGTCGCCTGGCTCTGCTGGGTGAGATGCGGGTGGGTGTAACTGTGGTTGCCGACCCACATCCCCGCGCTGACCTGGGCCCGCACCTGCACGGGGTTGGCGGCGGCGTACCGGCCCTCGTTGAACATGGTGGCCCGCAGCCCGTTCTGGCGGAGCGCGTTGAGCAGGGCCGGGGTGTTGCCGGACGGGCCGTCGTCGTAGGTGAGCCCGACGTAGCCGTTGCAGGCGGCGGCCTGGGCGGGGGTGGGGGCGGTGGCGGCCGGGACGGTGAGGGCCCCGGCGGCGACGGCGGTGAGGACGGCGAGCCGGGTACCGAGGGACGCCGTTAACGGGATGTTCCGGCGGCTGCGCACACGGTCGCTGCCCATACGGTCGTTGCCCATGAGGTGGCTGCCCATCCTCACGCCACCGTGATGTTGGAGTTGCCGCTGCTCTGGTAGCCCTCGGTCGCCATGATCATGTAGTACCTGAAGCTGCCGAGCCCCATCCCGGCCCGGCCCCAGGCGTCGAAGTGGTTCCCGGTGGTGATGGAACCGCCGGTCCGCCTGGACTGCCGGACGCTCCAGTACTGGTTGAAGGTGCGGGTGCCCTCGACGGACGGGGCGTTGTAGCGGGTGGTCTGGTAGATGTCGTACGTCCCGCCGTCGCTGGTCACGGTGCCCTTGTACGCCCCCGTCGGCCGGTAGGTGCCCCAGTTGTCGACGATGTAGTACTCGACGAGCGGGTTGGACGTCCAGCCGTAGAGGCAGAGGTAGGCGTTCCCGGACGGGTTGAAGGACCCCGAGTAGCTCACGGTCCTGCGGCTGCCGTTGCCCCATCCCTTCCCCGCGACGAAGTTGCCGGTGTTGCTCCACGAGGTGCGGTAGTTGCCGCCGGAGGCGAGCGTCATGGAGACGGTGCCGGGGGCGTCGGTCCAGAACGAGTAGTAGTACCCGTTGTTCGTCCCGGTCTGGTTGGTGGTGATGACGGTGTCCGCGTGCGCGGTGCCGGGCAGGGCGAGTCCGGTGGCGAGGGCCAGCGCCGTGGTACCGGCACCGCTGACGAACGTCCGGCGGCTCATGGGGCGTGCGGGCGGGGGCGTGGGTGCGGGTGCGTCGTTCATGTGCCTGCTTCCTCCTCGTCGAGTAGCTCGGTCATCGGCAGTTTTGGAGTGGCCCTGTCAACTGTCAATGGTTTCGGTAATTGTTTCGAAACGTTCGAGCGTGGAGGAGGTGGCGGAGAAGCGTGTATTGCCTGCTCAGCGGTCCTGCTTGGCGAATTCTGCCGAAGGTGATGGACAGTGCCCGCCAAGGCAAGATCGGAATGGAACTTCGACTTTACGAATGTTTCGAAGGCTTTCCGGCAAGGTGCTGCGGTGCTAGAGCTAGAGCTTGCTCATCTTGGTGTAGGGGCTCAGGATCCGCTCCCGCACTGATCCGAAATCGACGAACGCCGCGATTCCTTCCTCGATACCGATCACTCGGCCGAGGCCGTACACGTCGTGTGTGACCTGGTCCCCCACGGCGAACTGCTTGGGGACCGGCGTGACCGGGGCCCTGAAAGGGCTGGTGGGCAAATGGCGCTTCGGTGCTGATGGCTTTGTCATTGCGCTCAGTATGCGCCCCCCGGGCCGCCGGCCGGGGCGGCCGTCGGATCCGTCACATGCCGCTCCGCCTCCGAAGGGAAGTCGGCATGGCCTGAACACATCGGGTCCGTTCGCCGTACCTTTATCCGGTCGGGGTGTGGATTCGACCCGATCGGTGAGTATTCATGGGGTTTGTGTAAACGGCCGTGAATAGCGCGGCCTCGGGGGATGAGAGGGACCATGGCGGCGACGAGCGATGCGGTGCCCAGGGGTGGCAGGGACGGCAGGGGTGGCAGGGGTACCAGGGGCGCCCTGCTGCCGGTGGACGCGGCGCGCGGGGCGATGTGGGCCTTCGTGATCGCCAACGTGGCGATCGTCGAGGGGCTGTTCCTCAGCGCGGGGTCGGGCAAGAACGACGTACTCACGGTCGCGAAGTTCTTCGGAGTGCACGCGGCCCTGCTGATCCTGTTCCAGCTCCTGCTGGTGGCGAGGCTGCCGTGGCTGGACCGCCGTATCGGGATGGACCGGCTCACGGTGTGGCACCGCTGGGTCGGCTTCACCCTGCTGTGGACCGTGCTGACCCACGCCACGCTGGTGGTGCTCGGGTTCGCGGTCCTCGACGACACGTCCATGGCGAAGACGTTCGTCGCGCTGAGCGGCGTACCGGCGTCCCTGCTGGGCATGTGGGCCGCGGCCACGATCCTCGTGATCGGCGTGATCTCCACCCGGCCCCTGCGCCGACGGCTGCGCTACGAGGTCTGGCACGGACTGCACACGCTGCTCTACGTGGCCCTGGGCCTGGCGTTCGTCCATCAGCTGCTGGAGACCACGACCTTCACGTCCTCCGCGTTCGCCAGGGCCTACTGGTGGTTCCTGTGGCTGTTCGCCTTCGGTGCCCTGCTGACCGGGCGGGTCGTGGTGCCGGTGTGGCGCAACGCCTACCACCGGTTCCGGGTCGCGGCCGTGGTGCCGGAGTCGGACCGTGTGGTCTCCGTGTACGTCACGGGCCGGCACCTCGACAAACTCCCCGCCCGCGCGGGCCAGTTCTGCATCTGGCGGTTCCCCGGGCACAACCACTGGTGGCTGACCAACCCCTTCTCCCTGTCCGCGGCGCCCGACGGACGGGGGCTGCGGCTCACGGCCAAGGCGGTCGGCGACGCCAGCGCCGGACTGCGGGACCTCCCGGTCGGCAGCCGCGCCTTCGTCGAGGGACCGTACGGCGCCTTCACCTCGCTGCACCGGACCCGGCCCGGGGCCCTGCTGATCGCCGGGGGCGTCGGGATCACGCCGGTGCGGGCGATGCTGGAGGAGCAGTCGGCCGGTGACGTCGTCGTGCTGTACCGGGTGCGCAGCGAGGCCGACGCCGTGCTGCTGAACGAGGTGCGGCACCTGGTCGCGCTCCGCGGCGGGCGGCTGCATCTGCTCACGGGCCGGACGGCCGAGGCAGGCGCTCCGCCGTTCGGCCCGGAGAGCCTGTATCGCCTCGTCCCCGACATCACCGCACGCGATGTGTACGTCTGCGGCCCGCCCGCCATGACCGCGGCCGTGCTGTCCGGGCTGCGGGCCCTGCGGGTGCCCGCGCGACAGGTGCACGCCGAGCGCTTCGGTCTGGCCTGAGGGGCTGGCCTGACGGCCGGCGGCCGGGCCGCTCTGACCAGCAAAGGCCCGTACCTTTCTGTAACCGTTCCTGTTCGTACCGTTGACACTCTTCACATCAGCCCCTACTGTCACGCCAACTTTCCGAACATGTAACGGCATTTCGAACGTTCGAGAGGCGAGTGCCGTGTGCATTCCCGGAGTCGGCGCGCTTGCGGCCACCACACCCGTGCGCCCAGCTGATCCGCCCAGGCCCGCCCCTGACCGAGGTCCGGCCTGTCCCCTCAAAGACGAGAAGAACAGGGAACTGCCACCATGCTCAATCGAAGAGCCGTCCTCACCGGAGCCGCCTCGCTCGCCCTTACCCTGTCCGCCTGCGGACAGAACAAGGAGGGCAGCTCCACGGGCGGTTCCGGGGGCGGCGGCACCGTCGGCATCGCGATGCCGACCCGGGCCTCCGAGCGCTGGCTCCTCGACGGCAAGAGCCTTGTCGAGGGCCTGAAGGCCAGGGAGTTCAAGTCCGAACTCGTCTACGGCGACGACGATCCGAAGGCCCAGGTCGCACAGATAGGGAAACTGATAGACCAGGGTGTCGAAGCACTGATCATCGCGGCCATCGACAACAAGTCCCTGAACAGCGTGCTGCAGCGGGCCGCCGAGGCGGGCATCGCCGTGATCGCCTATGACCGGCTCATCCTCGGCACCAAGAACGTCGACTACTACATCTCCTTCGACAACGAGATGGTCGGCCGGATGCAGGCCCACCACATCATCGAGAAGCTCGGCCTGGAGGACGGCGAGGACGGCCCGTTCAACATCGAACTGTTCGCCGGTTCCCCCGACGACAACAACACCAAGTTCTTCTACGAGGGTTCGATGGCGCTCCTGGAGCCGTACCTGGAGAGCAAGCAGCTGATCGTCCCGTCCGGCCAGACCGGGCTCGGGAAGATCACCACCCTGCGCTGGGACGGCCCCACCGCACAGAAGCGCATGGCCGACCTCCTCGACGAGTTCTACGCCACCAAGCAGCTCGACGCGGTCCTCTCCCCGTACGACGGCATCTCCAGGGGCATCCTGGCCGCGCTGAACGCGGACGGCTACGACACCGCCGCCAAACCCCTCCCGATCGTCACCGGCCAGGACGCGGAACTGCCCTCGGTGAAGTCGATCATCGCCGGCGACCAGTCGCAGACCGTCTTCAAGGACGTCCGCAACCTCGCCGACGCCGCCTGCACCATGATCGACGACATCCTCAACGACCGGAACCCGTCGGTGGACGACACGGTGACCTACAAGAACGGCGTCAAGCCCGTCCCCGCCCGCCTGCTCCAGCCGACGAGCATCGACAAGTCGAACTACGAGATCCTGGCCCGCGAGGAGTACTTCACGGAGGACGAGCTCAAGTAGCGGCACGGACACATGCGGGAGGCCCCGGACCGGGGATCGGTCCGGGGTCTCTGTGCTGCTGCCCTCCTTGGCAGGATTGCGAGTTCGCCGGTGGGCGTTCAGCAGGGCCCTTATTCTGCGGCCATGTCGGAGGAGACGGCCGTTCAGCGGACCACAGCAGCCCTGTTCACATCACCGTGCGCACTGTCCGAGGCGGCGGCCGCGCTGCCCAAGACCCCGGGCCTGTACGCCTGGTGGGCGGCGCCGACCGTTCTGCCGTCGTTCGCCGGCCCGGAGAACTCCGCGGACCCCGGACGCCGGCTGCTCTACCTCGGCAAGGCCACCCGACTGCGCAGCCGTATCACCTCCAACCACCTGAGACGGTCCGGTAGTTCAACGCTGCGTCGGACGCTGGCGGGGCTGCTGATGGCCACCGAGGGCTACCGGACGACGTGGACCGACCGAGTGGTCCTCGTACCGGAGGACGAGGAGCGGCTCACCGAGTGGATGCACGAGCACCTCTCGCTCACCTGGGCCGAGCACCCCGATCCGCTGTCGGTGGAGGGGGAGTTGATCTCCCGGTTGGGTCCGCCGCTCAACGTCGACGGTGCGGGGCGGGGGGTCGCGCTGGAGACGGTCAAGGAGGCGCGGGCGCGTTACTACGCCGGCGCCGGCCCTCGGCCCATCGGATAGCGCGCGTTCTTGTGTTCGTTCTGCCCAGGGCCCTCACAGCCCCACTGGCTGCCATTCCCAGGTCACCCAGGTCACCCAGGTCACGGTCGGGTCCGAAGCCTTGGCTGAACCGCGTGACCGGTGTCAGCCGAACAGGCGGCGCTGGATATCGCGCCGGCAGTCCTCCAGGGTCCGGGCGCCTCGTGCTCCTCGACGGCCGCCATGGTGTTCTCCCCGAACCACCGTGCCGGCACTGCTCCGTGGCGACTTCGATGGTGCGCAGCTCCGAGCGGGTGGCGAACCGAGCCTGTCGAGGCAGATGCGGCTGGCGGCCTTCGTCCGACGGCCGCCGGGGGCCTCGATGGCTTCCCGCGCACTGTGCACCTCGTCGCCCACTGCCGCACCGGCGACGAGTTGCCGACCCGGCGTTGCCGTGTACGTGAAACAGGAACCGGTACGCGTCACTCTCCGGCTCGTGGTCGAGGTTCTTCTGGAACACCGCCGGGTACCCCCGCGCCGACGATCGCCTACGACTCCGTTCGTGCCGCGGTGTTCGGCGGTCGGGCAGCGGGCGAGGGCGCGACCATGCTGGTCGGCCGGCACAGGGCGAGCGCGATGTCGTCGGTCGGCTCGCGGCCCGTGTGCGCGGCCACCATGGCGTACAGCGTGTCGAACACGTCGGAGGGAGAGAGCGCGGCCAACGCGTCACCGACCCGTTCGAGGAGCGGGAAATCGGCGCCGTTCGCATCGCGTGCCTCGCTCAGGCCGTCGGTGTAGAACAGGATCCTGTCCCCACCCGACAGATAGAAGCGATACAACCGCGGCTCCGGATGCAGGCCCAACGGGGGTGTCGGCTCGAGTGGTTCCAGCAACCTGACCTGCTTCCCTGCCCGGATGGGCGCGGGGTGCCCGCAGTTGACGAGGCGGACCTCGCCCGGGGCGAACTCCGCGAGTACGGCGGTGACGAAGTCCTCCGGCCCCAGTTCCGGGGCGATCCTGGCGTCCAGGGCCGTCACCAGGTCGGTGAGGCCGGGAGTGAGATAGGCAAGGTCCTTGAAGGCCCCGATGGTTGCCGCGGTGGTCCGCAGAGCGTCCAGGTCGTGGCCGCGTACGTCCCCGATGAGCAGGCGCACTCCGTACGGGGTGTGGACGACGGCGTACAGGTCCCCGCACACCGACGCCCCCTGCACGGCGCAGTGGTGCCGGGCGCACACCTCGATGCCGCCGATCTCCACGGACATCGGCCGCAGGATCGCGTTCTGTGACGCCTGTGCGACTTCGGTGGCCCGGGCCAGTGCGGCCGCGTTGGCCGTGTGCCGGGCGGCGTCGCGGACGGCCAGTGTGCCGCCCGCCAGCAGGACGAGGAACTCGATTCCGAAACCCGGAGTCGCCATGAGGCCTCTCGCGGCGCCCGCCCCGAGAGCGAGCAACAGCGCCCACCCCACCACTGCGGCGGTGCGCCGTGCGTCCAGGCGGGGGCAGGCCAGCACGGGGCCGATGACCAGTACGGCGACTCCCAGTTGCCAACTGCCCAGCCCGCTGAGGACGGCGAGCAGGCCGCTCACCCCCAGCGCGAGCACCGGTCGGCCTCGGCTGCGCCGACTCCGCGTGCTCGTCTCCCGCCGCCACCACCCGACTGCCCTGACGGCCATGTGTAGCCCCCGCCTCCCTCTACGTCTCGAGAGTTCGTGACGGAGGACGGAAACTATGGCCCAACGTGCCGTCTGACAGGGCTGGTTGACCGGAGTGTGCCGAGAGGTGATCGGGCGTGTTTGCCGTGGTACGGCCATGTGAGCGCCTTGCGCGAAGGAGAGAGCATCTCGTGACATGCACGGCCCGGGCACTGAGCCGGGGAGCAGACTCGGGCGGGGGTGCCGTGACGCTGCGCGCCCGCGTCCCCCCTTTGCGAAGCCGCCTCCCGTCGCGCCCGGGTACGCACGACGGACGGCGGTGAGCCGGGACCGTCGCCCCGGTTCACCGCCGCCGTCCTCTGTGGCCGCCTATCCCTGGAGCTTGGCCAGGGCGAAGTCGAGCCCGGTGGTGCTCGATGTCGCGCCGCCGGCGATGATGATGTCGTTGCTGCCGGTCAGTGCGATGCCCCGAGCGACATCCGCCCCGCCGGAGAAGTCGACGGTGGCGATGCCGTCGCCGCTGAATCCGGTGTCCAGGGTGCCGTTGGAGTTGTAGCGGACGACGAGGGCGTCGCCGTCGACGGGATCGACGGGGAACACGACGGACTGGCCGGCCAGTCCGGCGATCACGATCTTGCCGTTGCTGTCCACGGCGACATCGCGTGCCTCGTCGGCGAGCAGGGTGTTCACGTCCGTGGTGACCTTGCCGTCGCCGCTGAACCCGGTGTCCAGGCTGCCGTCGGAGTTGTAGCGGACCACGCCGGCCTTGATGGGTCCGGCGATGCCGAACGGCTCGGGGGCGTCGACCGCGCCCGCGATCACGTAGTCGCCGCCGGGCGCCTGGGTGAAGCCGAACGCGAGGTCGGAGAGTCCGTTGAAGTCGGTGGTCACGATGCCGTCGCCGCTGAATCCGGTGTCCAGGGTGCCGTCGGAGTTGTACCGGACCAGCAGGAAGTCACTGTTGGCGCTGCCGGCCGCGATCATCTTCCCGGTGGACAGCTCCTCCAGCGCGAAGAGGTGGTCGCCGGTGCCGAAGTCCGTGGTGACGAAGCCGTCGCCGCCGCCGAAGCCGGTGTCGAGGGTGCCGTCGGAGTTGTAGCGGGCGATGAAGGAGTCCGCCCCGGCCGCTCCGGCCGCGAGTATCTTGCCGCCGCTCGTCACGCTCAGGCCGCGGATGCCGTCGCCGAGGCCGCCGGACAGGTCGGTGGTGACCTTGCCGTCGCCGCCGCCGAAGGAGGTGTCGAGGGAGCCGTCCGCGTTGTACTTCGCCAGCGCCAGGTCGGCGATCTGTTCCCCGCCGGTGAGACCGCCCACCAGGATCTTCCCGCTGCCGGCCTCGATGACCGACCGGGCCAGTGACACGGTGTCGCCGAAGCCGGTGGCGACCTTGCCGTCGCCGCTGAATCCGGTGTCCAGCGCGCCGTTGGAGGTGTACTTGGCCACGCCGAAGGAGTTGTCCAGGCCGGTGCCGGGGGTGTTGAGGCCCCGCCGCCCGGCGACGAACAGGGAGCCGTTGGACGTACGCAGCAGGTCGTTGCCGATCTCCGGCTCCGACGGGGAGGCACCGAAGTCGGTGGTGACCTTGCCGCCGGTGCCGAAACCGGTGTCCAGGTCACCGGGTGCGGCCACCGCGGTGGGTGTGAGGGCCACGATCAGGCCCACGGCGAGTGCGGACACGGCTGCCACCTGCGCTCTCCACGCCGGGTGGTGTGCGAAGGGTAGGAAACTGCTGGTCATGAGCGGAACTCCTCATGCTTGTCGGGACAATATGCCCCTGGTATGGCGGGCACCATTCCGCGCTCCTCGCCCACGCACAACCGGAGCCTGGCGGCGCCTGGATGTGCGCAGGGGCGCGCTTTCCGTTCGCCGGCGCGTGCCGGTGGCGACGCTCCGTTGTGTGCGCTGTGCGCCCCCATCACCCCGCCGGTCGCGGATGTGCGCGGACCGATCGCCACGTGCCCCGAAGTGAACAGCGAAGGCAAGACGACGCCGTGTTTCTGTCCCCGCACCCGCTGCCCTGCCACGGGGGCGTGCTGCCGGAGCAGACTGAGCCGGGTTCGGAACAGGAGCGGGAGCGGGAGCGGGGAGGGAGCGCCGTGTCACATGGCGTGCCGGGAGAGACGGAGAGCGGCGAGTGGTCGGGGAACCTGCCGCCGGAGACGCGCAGCTTCATCGGGCGGCAGGACGAACTCGCCCGGCTTGACGTCATGTTGCGTCCGGACGGCGGGCCAGCCGAGGGCGGCGAGGGACGGCGGAACCGGGACGGCGGGCGTCGGCTGGTGACCCTTCTGGGACCGGGTGGGGTCGGCAAGACGCGGCTTGCGGTGCGGGCCGCGCGCGGGATGCGGTCCGCCTACCCGGACGGTGTGTGGCTGGTGGAGCTCTCCGCCCTGCACGGCGTGGGCATGGCCGGACCCGGTGTGCTGGGGCTGGCGGCCATGGAGGCGCTGCGGGTGGCCGACCAGACGACGCGACCGGCGACGGAGGCGCTGGCCGCGTGGATCGCGGACAAGCGACTGCTGCTGGTCCTCGACTCGTGCGAACACCTGCTGGAGGACTGCGCGGCCTTCGTCGACGCGCTGCGGCTCGCTCCGCACGTGCACGTCCTGGCCACCAGCCGCCGACGGCTCGGGCTGCCCGGGGAGCAGTGTGTGGAAGTCGAGCCGCTGCCGGTGGACGAGTCGGGCAGCGCGGCGCGGGAGGACGCGGTGACCCTGTTCGCCGACCGGGCGGCCGCCGTGCGCTCCGGCTTCGTACTCGACGAGGTCACCCGGCCGGTGGCGGTCTCGGTCTGCCAGTACCTGGACGGCATCCCGCTGGCCGTCGAACTGGCCGCGGCCCGGCTGTCCACCCTGTCGCTCACCGAGCTGGACGACCACTTCGGGACGCGGGCGGACCACCGACTGGCCCTGCTGGCCTCGGACGACGACACCGAGGACCCGTCGCGCCACCAGGCCCTGCGCACCACCATCGGCTGGAGCCATGAGCTGTGTGCTCCGCTGGAAAGGCTGTTGTGGGCCCGCCTTGCAGTGTTCACCGGTGGCTTCGACGCCGAGGCCGCCCAGGAAGTGTGCGCCGGTGGCCCGCTGGCGGCCGGACAGGTGCCCGTCCTGCTCAACGAGCTCACCGCCCAGTCCATCGTGCAGCGCGACCATCGCCCCGGCATGGAGCGCGACCATCGCACCGGCACGGCTCGCTTCCGGATGCTCGACACGGTGCGCGAGTACGGCGCGGACTGGCTGCGGGAGTTGGGCGAGGCCGACGCCGTACGACTGCGCCACCGCGAGTACTACCGGCGCCTGGCCCGCGACGGCTGCGCCGAGTGGAACACCGGCCGCCAGGTGCAGTGGTGCGAACGCGTGCTGACCGACCACGCCAACCTGCGCGCCGCGGTGGACTGGTCACTCGATCAGCCCGACCGGCGCGCCGCCCTGGAGATCGCGGGCACCGCGGGCTTCCTGTGGCGGCACTGCGGCCATGTGCGCGACGCGCAGCGCTGTCTCGACCGGGCGCTCGCCGCCGATCCGGCTCCGGCTCCGGGGCCGGACCTCCTGCGGGCCCTGTGGTCGCGCGGCGCCGGAGCGATCATGCAGGGCGATACGGACACCGCAGCCGAGTACGGCCGGCGGCTCACCGAGGTGGCACGGCAGCAGGACGATCCGGTCGCCCTCTCCGTCTCCGCCTACCTCATGGGCACCCAGCTCGCCCTGCGCGGCCGGTCGGCTGAGGCGGTCGGCCCGATGTCCGCCGCCGCCCGCCTCCCCGTCCGGGACGACTGGCTCGGTTCGGCCCAGCTTCAGACGATCGGCGCCCTGGGGTACGCGCACCTGATGAGCGGCGATCACGAAGCGGCCCGTGCGGCGGCCGAAGAGGTCCGCGCCGAATGCGCCCGGCGCGGCGAGTACTGGACGCGCTCGGCCGTCGACCTGGTGGTGGCGATGCTGGACCTCGCCCGCGGCGACATCGCCTCGGGGGCACGCAACGCCACCCGGGCTGTTGCCGCGCACCGGCTGCTGCACAGCTCCGGCGGCCTCGCGGCCCTGGCCCTCGACACCCTGGCATCCGCCACCACCGCTGCGGGCGAAGCTCACCGGGCGGCCGGACTCCTCGGCATCGCCCAGCGTCTGTGGGACCGCGCAGGCGGCCGCGCCCAAATGAACTCCCCGGACCTGATCGCCGCCCGCCAAGCCTGCGAACGCGCCATCCGCGACATGATCGGCCCCTCGGCCTTCGAGCACGCCTACGAGGCTGGCCGCGCGATGTCGTACGAACAGGGAATGAGCTACGCGACAGACGCCACGACCCGCGCATCCGGCTGAGGCCTGCCGTCCCTCACCCTGTCCGCTCGGACAAACGGCCCCGGACAAGGAGTCCGAGGCCGAACAGGACGCGTCTCTGGGGGTAAAACGCCAGGTTAGCCGTCTACTGCGTTGTGCCCCCGGCAGGATTCGAACCTGCGACACCGGCTTTAGGAGAGCCGTGCTCTATCCCCTGAGCTACGAAGGCGTTCCGAGGTGGGACAGGCACGAGGGCTTGAGCCACCGGGCACAGTGTAGCGGGTGGCGGCTATGGGGACGGTGGCCGTCAGGACACACCGATCACCGGATCAGCTCCGCGGGCTCGGTGGCCTTGCCGAGCAGCCACTCCAGTGGGCCGCGACGGAAGGAGCGGGACCAGAGCGTGGCGAAGGCGGTGGCGGCGACGATGAAGCCCACAAGCACGTGCAGCGGGGATCCGGGCAGTTCCTCGATGCCGAGGAGCTGGATACCGACGATGTGGAGGACGTAGGCGGTCAGGGACATCGAACCCACCGCGATGACCGGGCGGGCGAGGCGGTGGACGCGTGGGAAGGCGTCGACGACGGCCAGACAGCCGGCCAGGACCATGATCGCCACGCCCGTGTTGGCCAGGACGGAGAGGGTCGTCTCGCTGTGCGGGGAGGCCACCAGGAGGCCGAGCGGGGTACTGCCGTCCGGGAAGCCCCAGGTGTCGGACCACCAGGCGGACGCAGCGGTACCGCTCTCGCCCCAGCCGGAGGCGTTGAGCGTCGTGAGCGCGCCGGGGACCAGGTGGAGGGCGAGGAAGGAGCCGCCGTAGCCGAGCAGGGCCAGGCCGAAGCCGGTGATCGCGAGACGCGTGCGTACGACGGTGGAGATCAGGTCGAGACGGGCCACCGCCATGCCGGCGATCACGAAGGGGATCCAGCCGAGGGCCGGGTAGCTGCCGGTGAAGAGCAGCGACACGATGCCGTCGGAGCCCGCGGGCCAGGCCCAGACGCCGCTGGCACCGTCCTCGGGGAGCGCGAGGCGGATGACGTACAGGGCCTGCGGCAGCACCAGGGCGGTCGCCGCGGCGATGATCGCCAGCGGACGGAAGGAGAGCCGGTACAGGGGCAGGACGAGCAGGAAGTACAGGCCGTAGAAGGCGAGGATCACCTCGACCGGGGTGCCGGACAGGGTGAGCGCCGTGCCCAGGGCCAGCAGGACGAGCGCGCGTATCACCACCTTGGCGATCGCCTGCCGGCCCGCCCGGCCCGTCTTCGGAGCACGGCGGCCGGTCATGAGCATGATCGAGAAGCCGGCCAGGAAGGCGAAGAGCGCGGAGGCCCGGCCGTGCGCCAGTTCCATGAAGAAGCCGGTCGCCCCGCCCTCGGACGGGTCGGGGCCCACATGGGCCGCGTACATGCCGAACACCGCGAGCCCTCGGGCGAGGTCCACGCCGACCAGGCGTCCCACCGGAACGCGCCCGTGCTCCGGGGCCTTGGCCCGCTCGTCGGTCCGCTCGCGCTTCTCGGTCTCGGACGCGGCGGTGGTCGGCGTCATCAGTGCCGAGTCGTCTGCGTTCTGGGTCATGTTCCCAGGCTGGAGAGCTCCCTGAGCACGCAGTATCCGGCGAGTGTCCGGCCCTGCCCGCCGTCTGGCCGGCCCTCACCCCCCGGGTGGCGGGTGTGCGCGCAACAGCCGTCCCGCCGAGCGTTTTCCGTTCTACGGTGAAGACGGAACGATCAACAGGACGTGCGTCCGCAGACGTACGAGCAGGGACGACAGGGCGGAACACAGGTGATCCGGGTAGTAGTGGTGGACGACGAGGCCCTGGTGCGTTCCGGCTTCCGGCTCATCCTCAACACGGCCGACGACATCGACGTCGTCGCGACCACCACGGGCGCGGAGGCGGTCGACACCGTCCGCCGGGAAGGCCCCGACGTCGTGCTGCTGGACATCCGCATGCCGGACGTCGACGGACTGACCGTGCTGCGGCGGCTGCGTGCCCTCCCGCAGCCGCCGGTGGTGGCGATGCTGACCACCTTCGACGCCGACGAGTACATCCTCACGGCGCTGCGCTCCGGTGCGGCCGGCTTTCTGCTCAAGGACACCGAACCCGAACAACTCGCGCAGCTGGTACGGACGTTGGCGGCGGGCGGTGTCGTCATGTCGCCGAAGGCGTCCCGCGCCGTCTGGCAGAGCCACCCCGGGGCCGCGGGCGTGGACGACGAGCAGGCCGCCCGCGTCGGACGGCTCAGCGAGCGCGAAAAGGAGGTACTCCTGCTCGTCGCGGAGGGGCTGTCCAACGGCGAGATCGGTGGCCGGATCCACCTCAGTGCGGGGACCGTGAAGGACCATGTGAGCGCGATTCTCACCAAGTTGCGGGTCGGCAGCAGGGTTCAGGCCGCGTTGCTCGCCCAGCGGGCCGGCCTGCTCGACGCCGGACGGCGGCACCCGGAGTCCGGACGATGACCATGCCCGGCGCATGGTGGGCGCGGCTCCCCGATCCGCTCGTCGACGCCGTGATCGTCGCGGTCGCGGCCACGGACGCCCTGCTCAGCCTCGGGTACGGGTCAGGGTCCCCCACCGCGCAGGTCATGGCCGCGCTCGCCTGTGTAGTGCTCGCATTCCGCCGACGCTTTCCGCTCGCGGTGTTCGTGCTGACCCTCCCCGCCAGTCTGATGCTGGACATCGTCTTCGCGCCGTTCGCGGCCCTGTTCACGCTGGCGGAGCGCTCCCGAGAGCGGCGTCTGCTGGTGGTGTGCGCGGTGCTGTTCGCCGTTGCCTCCGCCGCGCCCTGGCCGCTGAACGACCTCTCCTCGCGCGAGCGCACCTGGACCGTCGTCTACTTCTTCTACACACTCGCCACGGCCGCCGCCCCCGTCCTGCTGGGCCAGCTCGTCCAGGCGCGCCGGGACCTGGCCCGTCGGCTGGTCGAGATCGAGGAAGCCCGCGAACACGAACGGCTGCTGCACTCCCAGGCCGTGCTGGCCCGCGAACGCGCCCAGCTAGCCCGTGAGATGCACGACGTCGTGTCCCATCAGGTCAGCCTGATCGCCGTACAGGCCGGCGCTCTGCAAGTCGCCGCGAAGGAACCGGAGGCGAGGGAAGGCGCCCGCGCCATCCGTTCGCTCAGCGTCGACACCCTCGACGAGCTGCGCCACATGGTGACCCTGCTGCGGGCCTCCGGCGGGCGTGCCACCGAGCTCACCCCGCAGCCCACCCTCACCGACCTCCACCGCCTCGTCACGACCTGCGGCATCGAGGCCGAGTTGACCGGCGGGCTGCCACCGGAGATCGGGCCCCCCGTGCAACGCGCGATCTACCGAACCGTGCAGGAAGCCCTCACCAACGTCCGTAAACACGCCCCGGGAGCCACCGCGACCGTACGCCTCTGGCACGACGGAGCCTGGTACGGCGTCACCGTCACGAACACGTCGCCCACTCGGCCCTCCCTTCCCCTTCCCAGCTCCCAGCAGGGCCTGATCGGCCTGAAGGAACGCGCCGAACTCCTCGACGGAACCTTCAGGTCCGGCCCCACCGCCCACGGCGGGTACGAGGTGTGCCTGCGGATCCCGAGGCACGCGGAGTGAGTTCATGACGTCGGTACGCGCGTGAAACGGCCCGCCGTATGGAGGTCACGCTCGATCGCCGCCGCCGTCGCCCGTAGTTCGGGCAGCAGGTCGCTCACGCACTGCGACGGGGTGCGCCGGGTCGTGTGCATGGCGGTGTTGAGGGCCGCGACGACCCGGCCCGTGCGGTCGCGCACGGGGACCGCGATGGAGCGCAGGCCCTCCTCCAGTTCCTCGTCGACCAGGGCGTAGCCCTGGCTGCCCACGTCGGTGAGGACCCGGGCGAGCGCCTCGGGGTCCGTCAGGGTGTGGGAGGTCAGGGGGCGCAGGGCGCCGGGCGCGCGCTCTGTCGGGGGGAGGCCGGCCAGCAGGACACGGCCCATGGAGGTCGCGTACGCCGGGAGCCGGGTGCCGACCGTGAGGTTCACGCTCATCACCCGGTTCGTGGCCACCCGGGCCGTGTACTGGATCTCGTCACCGGCCGGCGTCAGCACCGCCAGGGACGCCGACTCGTGGATCCGCGCGGACAGTTCGGCCAGATGCGGGGTCGCGATCTCCGGCAGCGAGGTGCGGGACAGCGGCGGGAAGCCGAGGGACAGCACCCGCGGCGTCAGCGTGAACGTGCGGTGCGGGGTCGCCGTCACCAGGCCCAGGTGCTCGTAGGTGATCAGCGCCCTGCGGGCGGTCGCTCGCGCCAGGCCCGTCGCCTTCGCCACCTCCGTCAGGGTCAGCGAGGCGCGGCCGTCGCCGAAGGCGGTCAGTACGGTCAGTCCGCGGGCCAGCGACTCGATGAACTCCCTGCCGAGCTCCTGCTTGGACGCCCCGGTCCAGGTCGCCAGCCCCGAGGGGGTCCCGGTCGCGGGGGGCGCGGTCTCCGGCAGTTCCCGCTCCATGTCCGCCACCGCCGCCCGCAGCCGGGGCAGCAGCGTGTCCCGGAGCCCGGCCGCGGTGTGCCGGCTCGTATGGCTCACGACACTCGCCGCGCACGCGATCCGGCCGGTGCGGGGATCCCGTACCGGGACCGAGACCGCCACCAGGCCCGGCTCGATCAACTGGTCGTCCAGGGACCAGCCCGTTGCCTCCGCGTCCAGCACGAGCCGCTCGAACTCCGCTTCCGGAGCGCCGGGTTCGCGCGGCGGTACGGCCGGGAAGCCCCGGTCCTGCGGATCCGCCGCCCGGCGCTCGCGCCAGCCCGCCCACTCGGGCTCGGTCCACTCCGTCGCGAACAGGGCGCCCGGCGCGGTCCGCTCGGCGGGGAGCAGATCGCCGATGCGGAAGCTCAGGGACATCGCGCGGCGGCGGGTGGCCTGGTGGATGAAGCGGATGCCGTCCCGGTCGGCGACCGCGAGGGACACCGATTCGTCGAGCTCGTCGGCGAGCGCGTCCGCCCGCCAGGACAGCAGCGCGGGCAGCCGCAGCGCGGCCAGATAGGCGTTGCCCAGTTCCATGAGCCGCGGCGCCAGCACCACATCGCGGCCGTCGACACGGACGTACCCCATGCGTGCCAGTGTCGATGTGATCCGGTCGACCGTGGAGCGGGCGAGGCCCGTGGCGCGTTCCAGTGCGCTCGGGCTCAGCGTGCCGCCCGCCTCGGTGAGCTCCCGCAGCACGGCGACCCCGCGGATCAGGGGGGTGACCGCCTCGGCGGGAACGGCGGAGGAGCCGGTCGCAGCGTCCAGGGTCGTCTTCGCGGGCATCGGGTCTCCGTACGGCGGTCGCAGGACGCCTACGGTAGTCCCGGCCGGCCCGTCCTCAGCGCCGCGTCACCCGCACCCGGTAGTCCCCGGCCAGGTCCGCCCCCGCCACCGCGATGCGGATGCCCTTCTTGCGGTCCTCGAAGTCCTCGCCGGGGGCGAAGGGGGCGTCGGAGAGTTCGGCGTGGACGTTGGGGCTGCGGGTGCAGCCGCCGCTGTCGCGTTCGGAGTCGTAGACGGTGACCGGGCCCATGCCGGTGTCGACGTCGGCGTCGACCTTGTAGATCAGGACGCCCGGGCGGCAGACCGCCTCGTCGTTGCCCTCGCGGGTGCGCAGTTCGACGGCGTATCCGGTGCGGCCGCTGACCGGGACGAAGAGGAGTTTCGCGCCGCCGGTGCGGGCCAGCGGGGTGAGGGTGTACTCGGTGGTGCCCGGGGCGGTCACACAGGTGACCTGGGACGCGTCCAGCCAGCCGAGCTTCCACTTGTGCCAGCCGAGCAGGTCGTTGTTGGCGCCCCAGTCCTCGCTCATGATGTCCCAGTGGCCGACCGCGCCCCCGCCGTCGGCGGTGTAGAGGTCGGGCAGGCCGAAGACATGGCCGTTCTCGTGGGGGAGGACCCGGTAGCCGGTGCGGTCGTAGGAGCCGGAGCCGTCGTCCTGGCGGGAGTAGACGAAGGACGCGTTGGCGACCGGGACACCGTCGGCGACGGGCGCGTCCGGGTTCCCGGCGAACGTCACCGACAGGACCGTGTCCAGCGCGGAGGGCCCGGCGTTGGGCGTCACCAGCACGTTCAGGAAGTCGTACGACCGGAAGTCCACCTTCGGATCGGCGGCGGCCACGATGTCCTGGACCAGGTCCCGGTAGCCCGGGTCGAAGGGCGCGCCGCGCTCTATGCCGTACGACTTGAAGGCCTTCGGCATCCGCAGCCACCCCGGGACGGGGGTTTCCGCGCGGTAGGCGAGGCGGCCGTAGGAGCTGGTGCGGAACCAGTCCTGGGTCTGGGGGAAGAACTCCGCGAAGCGGTCCAGGGCCCTGCCGCGGCCCGGCGCGTCCGGGAAGTCGATCATCAGGGTGAGGGCGCGGACCGTGCCGGTGGAGCGGGAGTAGCCGCCGTGGGTGGGGACCCCTTCCGACATCTGGACCGCGTCGCCGCCGCGGATCATGCAGGGGCCGTGCGCGGAGGTGCGGGCCAGTGCGATCGGGCCGGCGCCCGCGGGGGCGGGCAGCGGCGTGAGATGTCCGGTGCCGGCCGAGGTGCAGACCGCGAGGGTCAGCGCGGTCAGACAGACGAGGGCGGCGGTGCGGCGCGGACGTATCCGACGGCTGGTCTGCGTCTGCTGCATGCACGGCCCTCTTCCGTCCACGGCAGCCGCGTTTCACCGGCTGCGCCCTTTCGATCACCCTGTGTCGAGGGGTGCGCGGGCGCGCGCTGGAGGAGACCGAACGTGGGTTTCTCGGATCTGGGGCCGAGAGGGCTTGTGACTCAGGTCACATGAAATCTCTTGGTCAACCTGAAATAAGCGGGGAGCGTCTCCCCGTTTAGAAGTGTGTTCGCGCGAAACGGGGAGACCTTCCCCGGATCGTCGGCAACAGCACAGACCCAGTCATCCAGAGACCAGCCATCCACCCTCAGCCATCCGAGGAGTACGCCGTGACCGCGACCACTGTGCAGAAGAAGGTGCCCCGGCCCCGCGCCGACGCCCTGCGCAACCGGGAGCGCATCGTCACCGCCGCCCGGGAGATGTTCACCGAGTTCGGCCCCGATGTGCCGCTCGACGAGATCGCCCGCCGCGCCGGTGTCGGCAACGCCACGGTGTACCGCAACTTCCCCGACCGCGACGCGCTCGTCCGCGAGGTCGTCTGCTCCGTCATGGACCGTACGACCGAGGCGGCCGAACTCGCGCTCATGGAGACCGGGGACGCCTTCGAGGCTCTGGAGCGCTTCATACACACCTCTGCCGACGAGCGGATCAGTGCGCTGTGCCCGATGATCCAGAGCACCTTCGACCAGAACCACCCGGACCTCGAGGCCGCGCGCGTGCGGTGCGAGGAGCTCGTCGCCGAGCTCATGGACCGCGCCAGGGCGGCCGGACAGCTCCGCGAGGACGTCGGCGTCGGCGACCTGATGGTCGTCGTGGCGCAGCTCAGCCGGCCCCCGGCCGGCACCGACTGCTTCAGCGCCGACCGGTTCGTCCACCGCCATCTGCAGCTGTTCCTCGACGGGCTGCGGGCCCCGGCCCGCTCCACCCTGCCGGGCTCGGCCATGACCATGGAGGACCTGCGCCAGGCATGACCGATCAGTGACCGATTAGTCCGCAGCACCACAGCAGTCCACAACGCAACGACCTTCACCGGCCGTCACCGACGACGGACCGTCCCCTTTCCACTCCTTTTTTCCGTCACGAAGTCCCGAAGTGGGTACCTCCATGTCTCAGTCAGCCGTCACGGCTCCCGACTCCAATCGCTGGAAGGCGCTGTTCTTCATAGCGCTCGCCCAGCTGATGGTCGTCCTCGACGCGACCATCGTGAACATCGCCCTGCCCTCCGCCCAGCAGGACCTCGGCATCTCCGACGGCAACCGGCAGTGGGTCGTCACGGCCTACGCCCTCGCCTTCGGCGGTCTGCTCCTCTTCGGCGGCCGGATCGCCGACCTGTGGGGCCGCAAGAACGCCTTCGTCGTCGGTCTGATCGGCTTCGCCGCCGCTTCCGCGCTCGGCGGCGCCGCCACCAACGAGGCGATGATGTTCGGCGCCCGCGCCCTCCAGGGTGTCTTCGGCGCCCTGCTCGCGCCCGCCGCGCTCTCCCTGCTCGCCGTGATGTTCACGGACGCCAAGGAGCGCGCCAAGGCGTTCGGCATCTACGGCGCGATCGCCGGTGCCGGCGGTGCCGTCGGTCTGATCCTCGGCGGCTTCCTCACCGAGTACCTGGACTGGCGCTGGACGTTCTTCGTCAACATCCCCTTCGCGGTGCTCGCCGCCGCCGGTGCCTGGTTCGTCATCCGTGAGCCCGAGGGCAGCCGCAACCGCAACCCGCTCGACATCCCCGGCGTCCTGCTCTCCACGCTCGGCCTGGTCGCGCTGGTCTACGGCTTCACCCGCGCCGAGTCCGAGGGCTGGGGCGACTCCGTGACGATCGGCATGTTCGTCGCCTCCGGCGTCCTGCTCGCCGCGTTCGTCCTGGTCGAGGCCAAGGTCAAGGCCCCGCTGCTGCCGCTGCGCGTGATCACCGACCGCAACCGCGGCGGTGTCTACCTCTCGCTGGGTCTCGCCATCATCGGCATGTTCGGCCTGTTCCTCTTCCTGACCTACTACCTGCAGATCGTGAAGGGCTACTCGCCGGTCAAGACCGGCTTCGCCTTCCTGCCGATGATCGCGGGCATGATCGTGGGCTCCACCCAGATCGGCACCCGTCTGATGACCCGGGTCGCGCCGCGCGTCCTCATGGGCCCCGGCTTCCTGGTCGCCGCCGTCGGCATGCTGCTGCTGACCCAGATGGAGATCGACTCGTCCTACGCGGCTCTGCTGCTGCCGGCGATGGTGCTGCTCGGCCTCGGCATGGGTACGGCGTTCATGCCCGCCATGTCCCTGGCCACCCAGGGCGTCCGTCCGCAGGACTCCGGTGTCGCCTCCGCGATGGTCAACACCTCGCAGCAGGTGGGCGGTGCGATCGGTACGGCCCTGCTGAACACGATCGCCGCGTCGGCCACCACGTCCTACATCGCCGACCACATGGCGGGCGCCTCGTCCCGTACCCAGCAGCAGCTCGTGCAGCTGGAGGGCATGGTGCACGGCTACACCAACGCGATCTGGTTCGCCGTCGGCATCCTGGTCCTGTCCGGGATCATCGCCCTGACCTTCGTCAACGCCGGCAAGCCGGACATGTCCGCGGTCACGGGCTCCGGCGAGGGCGCCGAGGACGAGGTCGCGGTCCCGGTCGTCGCGCACTGAGTCACCGAGTCACCGAGTGACTGAGCCAGTGAGTCACTGACGACGACCGCCGGTCGTACCCCTTCGGATCCGTTCGTACGTACGGGGATGGGGACGCTCCGCACGTACGAACCTTCAGGGCCTGCCCCTGGCTCCCGCTGAGTGAGCGGCTCAGCGGAGCCAGGGCAGGTCCGCCCCCGCTTCGTTGGGCTGGAGTCCCTCGGCGACGATCTGCATGATCTCGCCGAGGGACTTCTGCTGTTCCGGGGTGAGCCGGTCGAAGAGCGCATTGCGTACGACGGTGACGTGGCCCGGCGCGGCCTGGGCGAGCACCTCGGCGCCCTGGTCGGTCAGCACCGCGAACTGGCCGCGCTTGTCGGAGGGGCAGTCCTCACGCCGTACCCAGCCGTTCTTCTCCAGCCGGGCGATGGCGTGCGAGAGCCGGGAACGGGTGATCTTGGCATGCATGGCCAGCTCGGTCATGCGCAGCCGCCGGCGCGGGGACTCGGCGAGCTTGACGAGCAGGCCGTAGTAGATGTGCGGCATGCCCGCGTCGCGCTGGAGCTGGCGGTCCAGGTGGTCTTCGAGGAGCGTCGTGGCGTGCAGATAGGAGCGCCAGACGCGCTGCTCCTCATCGGTGAGCCACTGCGGCTCCTCAGGGGTGGTGGATGGCGATGCCGTGTTCATGGGTTCCACTGTACGAGAACTCTCCTTGAAACTTAAACAAGTTCGGCCTACACTTTTTCGAGCAATGCGTTTTAGAGTTCAAGCAATGGTCGTCTTGGGCCGCCTTGAGCCGACTTGGATCTCGCGCAGCACCGTCCGGAGGGAGCCGCCGTCATGTCCGCCGCCACCCAGGAGCGCATGCCTGCGCTCTACCTCAGCCATGGCGCCCCGCCCCTCGCGGACGACCCGATCTGGCCCGGCGAGCTCGCCGCCTGGTCCGCCGGCCTTCCGCGCCCCAAGGCGATCCTCATGGTCTCCGCCCACTGGGAGGAGGCCCCGCTCGCCCTCGGCGCGGTGGAACAGGTCCCGCTCGTCTACGACTTCTGGGGCTTCCCCGAGCACTACTACCGAGTGAAGTACGACGCCCCCGGCGCCCCCGCGCTCGCCGAGTCCGTACGCAAGCTGCTGCGCGCCCCCGGCATCCCGGTCCAGGACATCCCGGACCGCGGCCTCGACCACGGCGCGTACGTCCCGCTCGTCGAGATGTTCCCCGAGGCCGACATCCCGGTCCTGCAGATCTCCATGCCGACCCTCGACCCGGTCAGGCTGATGGAGATCGGCCGCAAGCTCGCGCCGCTGCGCGACGAGGGCGTGCTGATCGTCGGCTCCGGGTTCTTCACCCACAACCTGGCCGCGCTGCGGCAGGGCGGCATCCCGGCGTGGTCGGCGGAGTTCGACGACTGGGGGCGCGGGGCGCTGGACTCCGGGGACGTGGACTCCCTGCTCGACTTCCTCCACAAGTCCCCGGTCGGCCGACTGGCCCACCCGCGCACCGAGCATTTCGCACCCCTGTTCGTGACGATGGGGGCCGCGGACGCGGCCGGCGAGCTGAGGGACCAGAAGTCGGTGATCGACGGGTTCTGGATGGGGCTGGCGAAGCGGTCGGTGCAGTTCGGCTGAGGGTGGGGTGAGGGCAGTTCGGCGAGGGTGGTTCGCCGAGGGCGGTTCGGCCAGGGCGGTTCGGCCAGGGCGGCTCGGCTGAGGTTGCCGGGTTGCCGGGGTTCGCTTCGGCCGGGTCTGGCGGAGCGGGGTGAGGTGCGGTCGGCTGGGCTGGGCTGGTTGAGGCTCGGTCGGCCGGAGTGCCGAGACGCGCCGAGATGTGGTCGGTTGGGCTGGTCGAGGAGCCGTCGGCTGAGCCGGCCGAGGAGCGGTGGGCTGGGCTAGAGGTCCTTCTCGTACCAGGCCACGTCCCAGTAACGGCCGAACTTCCGGCCGACCTCCCGGTACGTGCCGACGTGCCGGAAGCCGAAACGCTCGTGCAGCCGCACGGAGGCCTCGTTGGGCTGGGCGATGCCCGCGTAGGCGCGATGGACGTCCTGGCCCGCCAGATCCTCGAACAGGGCCTTGTAGAGCAGCGTGCCGATCCCGCGGCCGCCCGCGTGCGGAGCGAGATAGATCGTCACCTCGACGGAGGTCGCGTAGGCGGCCTTCGGGCGGAACGCGCTGGATGTGGCGTAACCGAGAATTTCTTGTGAGTCCGCATCCGCGGCAACTTTTAGGAGATGCGGACCGTCTACAGGGTGGGAGAGCAGCCAAGGGCGGCGCTCTTCCGGGGTGAAGACGGCCGTGTCGAAGGTGATCGGCGTCTCACGCACGTAGTGGTTGTAGATGTCGGTGAGGGCCCTGAGGTCAGCCTCGACTCCCGGCCTGACCTGCACCTCAGTACGTTCCGTCGTCATCCGACCTCCCCGTGTGGCCGCACAGGGTACTGCATGATCAGAAAAATAGTGGTGCGGGTTGGGAATTCTGTCCTGATTCCAGTCGTTGTTTCCATCGGAAGCAGGGCACCCGAGGACAGTGCCAAGACGGTGCCAGGCTCCGACAGGACCACCCGCCAGCCCACCATCGCAAGGGAGCACGCATGGCAACCCGTGCCGTCGCCCGTCGTCAGTCCGCCAAGGGCGGGACTGCCGCGGCAGGCAGTGTTCGCGCCCATGGCGGCGAGATCGCCGATCGCGACCTGGTCGGCATGTACCTCGACGAGATCGCGCGTACACCGCTGCTCGACGCCGCCAAGGAGGTCGAGCTGTCACAGATCATCGAGGCGGGTGTGTTCGCGAGGCAGATCCTCGACGGATACGAGGAGTCCAGGGCGGACGCCACCCGCGAAGAGCTGGAGGCGCTGGTCGCCGAGGCCGAGCGGGCGAAGGACATCTTCATCCGCTCCAACCTCCGCCTGGTCGTCGCCGTGGCTCGCCGCTACCCGAGGGCCGGTCTGCCGCTCCTCGACCTGATCCAGGAGGGCAACGCCGGACTGGTCCGCGCGGTGGAGAAGTTCGACTACCGCAAGGGCTTCAAGTTCTCGACGTACGCGACCTGGTGGATCCGCCAGGCCATCACCCGCTCGATAGCCGACCAGTCCCGCACCATCCGCCTCCCCGTCCACCTCGTCGAGGAGCTCGGCCGCATCCGCCGCGTCCAGCGCGAGTTCAACCGCGAGCACGGCCGCGACCCCGAGCCCGCGGAGATCGCCGCCGAGCTCGGCTCCAACGCGGACCGTGTGACGGACGTCCTGGACTGGGCCCGCGACCCGGTCTCCCTGAACATGTCGGTCGACGACGAGGGCGAGACCCAGTTCGGCGACCTCCTGGAGGACACGTCGGCGGTGTCGCCGGAGCAGTCGGTGCTGACCCTGCTGCGCAGCGAGGAACTGGACGACCTGATCGGCCGCCTCGACCAGCGCACGGCCTCCATCATCAAGATGCGCTACGGCATCGAGGACGGCCGCGAACGCACCCTGACCGAGGTCGGCAAGGAGCACGGCCTCACCCGCGAGCGAATCCGGCAGATCGAGAAGCATGCGCTGCTGGAGCTGAAGAAGCTGGCCCGGGACACCGGGTTCGACGCGGCGGCGTAGGCCGGGTCGGGCGCCGGCCTTGGTCCCGAGGGCGGGTCCTGAGGGCTCGTCCTGAGGGCTCGTCTTGAGGGTTGAGGGGCGTGCGTGTGCCCGCGTGCGCCGGGTCGTGAAAGCGGCGCAAACATGGCGGTGAATGACCGCTTCAACAGGCTGGGCCCCGGGAACAAGACTTCAGGGCCCAAGAGTTCGAGGTGTTCGAGAGATCGGGTTCCGGACGAAGAACCGGGCCCCTGAGCCAAGTCCCGACGCAATCCCCCCCCCGGCGCCGGGACTCCCCGCGAGCCGGACTTCGGCGCCCTTCCCCCCGGGTGCCGAGGTCCGGCTCTGCTCGTTTCCGGGGAGGGGAGGGGAGGGGAGGGGGAGGGGTGCGGGTGTGGGGGCGGGCGTTGGCATGGGTGTGAGCGTGGGGTGTGAGCGTGGGCGTGGGTGGGTTGGGGGCGGGGTAGGTCCGCGCCCGGGGCGCCCGGTCGGGGGTGCGTCTGCTTCGGGGCACGTCCGCATCCCGGCGGGTCCGCATCGGGAGAGAGGGACGCCTGAGTCGGCGGTTCTGCGGCGTGTTCGCTTCGCGGAGCGGGTCCGTCTCACGGCCGCCTGGTTCGGGGGCACTCGGTATCAGAGCCCGTCCGATCCGCGTCAGATCCGCCTACATCCGCGTACATCCACGCCGAGACATGCTGGACGGCGGGCTTCCCCGTACCTGAACCCCGGGGAGGCCCGCCGGATGGCAGATTGTGTCACATGGGCATAGCCTGCCGATGTGAGCAGCCCCACCCCCGCCCAGCCCTCGCCCTCCGCGCCCGCCTCCCTGACCGAGCGACGCAAGGCCGAGACGAGGATGGCGATCGCCCGAGCGGCAGCAGGACTCTTCGTGAAACACGGCCTGCGTGCCACCCGCGCCGAGGACATCGCCCAGGCGGCGGGCATCGCCCCGCGCACGTTCTACCGCTACTTCGCGACAAAGGAGGAGGCGGTGGCACCGCTGTACGCGGCGGGCGCCGAGCGCTGGGTGGAGGCCGTACGGCACGCCCCGGCGGAACTCTCGGTCCGCGAGGCCCTGGAACACGCGGTACGCCGGACTCTGACGCCGGGTGCGGGGGTCTCGGCGGCGTCCTGGGAATGGGTCCGCACGTTGATCCGGCTGGCGGAGAGCAGCCCGGCGCTGCGGAAGGTCTGGGCCGAGGTGTGTCTGGGGACGGAGCGGACGTTGGCGGGGGTGCTGGGGGAGAGGGTGGCGAGGACTCGGGTGGAGGCCGACGTATCGCCTTCCGGCGGCGGGGAGTTGGGGGAGCGGGAGGAGTTGGAGGAACCGGGGGCGCTGGGGGAGCTAGGGGAACTGGGCGAACCGGGCGAGCGTGGCAGACAGGAAACTGACAACGTTGCCCCCTTGTCACCGGAACTCCGATTCGCGGCGGCGGTGGCAAGCGCAGCCGTACGAACGGCCGTCGAGGCCTGGGTCGCGGGAGACGCACGGGCGACCGAGGAGACGGGACCGGCGAGCCTGGCGTTGCGGAATCTGGGGGCGACGGACGCGTATCCCTGGGAGAAGGCCGGCTGAGGCCGACGTCGACGCCGACCTGTGCTGGGGGGGGGCAACCGCCCCACCTATGCCCTGCGGGCGGTCGTGCGACGGCAGCTCATCTTCCAGCCGCCCTGCGGGGAGCCGTATGACGGCATTCCCACCTCACCCCCCGCCTCATCCCCACCCAGCGCGGGCACTTGTGCGGCGGCCCCCCGCCCGGCCTGTGGGTGTTTGTGTGGCGGCACCCTGACTCCTGCCTGGCCTGTGGGTGGTTTGTGCGACGGCACCTGCCCCATGCCCTCTGCCCGGCCTGCGGGGCGTTCCTGCCGTGGCACCCCCTACCCCGCCCGCTTCCCAGCCTGCGGGCAGGCGTGCCGCTAGGGGCGGCACGGGTGGGCGCTGGGGCCCCCCTCCGGGGGAGGCGCCCCGCCAGCGCGGGCGAGCGTCACCCACCGCGCAGCAACCCCCACCCCGGCCAACCCCCAAACCCGGCTCAGCCAACCCAACTCCGGACGTCAGCTCACCCAACCAAGCCCAGCCCGGCTCAGTTCAGCTCAGCTCAGCTCAAGCAACCTCGATCCAGCCCCGTACCCCCTCGCCCACCCCCCGCCCGATTCAACCGCCCACCCAACTCCCGTACACACCCCACCAGTTCCTCCGGCCCCCGCACCGTGAACTCGCAACCCACCATCGCCAGCCGCACCGCCATCCACTCCACCGCGTCCCCCACGGTCGCCCGCAACCGACACCGCCCACTCCCCAACTCCTCCGGCACCCCCACCCACCCCGGCACCCGAGCCGCAACGAACTCGGCCGGCGCCTCGAAGACCACGTCCATCTCGTACGTCGACTCCTGCCGCCGATACATCGACTGCCGCAGATACTCCGCCGCACTCCCGGTCGGCAACTCCCGCGGAGCGAACCGCGCCCCGGTCGCGAACGGCTCGCTCACCCGGTCCACCCGGAACGTCCGCCAGTCGGCGCGATCGAGGTCGTACGCGACGAGGTACCACCGCCGTCCGGTGGACACCAGCCGGTACGGCTCGACCACCCGCCGCGAGTCCGCCCCGTCCCGCGCCCGATAGGCGAACCGCAGCCGCTCCCGCCCGGCGACGGTGGACGCCATCACGGTCAGCGTCTCCGGCGCGATGCTCGCCCCGTCCCCACTGGTGAGAGGCGTGGTGGCGGCCTGCAGGGTCGACACCCGGTGCCGTAGCCGAGACGGCAGCACCTGCTCCAGCTTCGCCAGCGCCCGCACCGACGCCTCTTCGACCCCTTCGACCGCGTGCCCGGCCCCCGCCCGCAGTCCGACCGCGATGGCGACGGCCTCCTCGTCGTCGAGGACGAGCGGCGGCATCGCCTTGCCCGCGACGAGCCGATAACCCCCGTCGGCCCCCTTCGTTGCCTGTACGGGATACCCCAGCTCCCGCAGCCGGTCGATGTCCCGCCGAACGGTCCGGCGGGAGACACCGAGCCGCTCGGAGAGCTCACCGCCGGGCCATTCCCGCGGGGTCTGGAGGAGGGAGAGGAGTTGGAGGAGCCGGGCCGGAGTGTCCGTCGTCATGAGTTCGAGGATGCCGCAGAAGTAGGACACGATCTGACCTAATGGGGCCGTAGCTTCAGAACATGACCTCTCAAGGCGCTGTCTCCACCGAGACCGAGATCGCAACCAAGAGCAAAACCAAGAGCAAAACCGAAACCGGAAGCGCGGAGCTCCCGGCTGCCACGGCCGTCACGGCCGTCACGCCCGACCGCCGCCGCTGGTTCGCTCTCGCGATCGTGATGACCGCGGCATTCATGGACCTCGTCGACGTCACGATCGTCAACATCGCGATCCCGTCCATCCAGGCCGACGCCGGCGCGACCGTCAGCCAGATCCAGTGGATCACCGCCGGTTACGCGCTCGCCTTCGCCGCCGGACTGATCACCGGCGGACGGCTCGGCGACATCCACGGCCGCAAGCGGCTGTTCCTCATCGGCATCGGCGGCTTCACCCTCGCCTCCGCGCTCTGCGGCTTCGCCGCGAACCCGGAGATGCTGGTCGCCGCCCGGATCCTGCAGGGCGCGATGGCCTCGCTGATGGTGCCGCAGGTGCTGTCGATCGTGCACGCCACGTTCCCGGCGGAGGAACGCGGCAAGGTGTTCGGCCTCTTCGGCGCGATCGTCGGCCTGGGCGCGGTCTCCGGCCCGCTGCTCGGCGCGCTCCTGACGGAGTGGAACCTCTTCGGCCTCGAATGGCGCCCGATCTTCCTCATCAACCTCCCGGTCGGCATCGCCGGCCTGATCCTCGGCAGCCGCTACATCACCGAGTCCAAGGCGCCGCGCGCACTGCGCCTGGACCTGGTGGGCGTCGCGCTGGTGACGCTGGGCCTGCTGATGCTGCTCTACCCGCTGACCCGCGGCCGTGAGCTGGGCTGGCCGCTGTGGGGCCATGTGTCGATGGCCGGCGCGCTCGTGGTCTTCGGGGCGCTGGTGGCGTACGAGAAGCACAAGACGGTCCGCGACGGTTCCCCGCTGGTCGAACTGTCGCTCTTCAAGGTGAAGAGCTTCGCGGCCGGCATCGCGGTGCAGACTGTCTTCGGCATCGGCCTCGGCATCTTCTTCCTGGTCTGGACCCTGTACATGCAGGTCGGCCTGGGCTGGCGCCCGCTGAGGGCGGGTCTGACCGGCGTCCCCTTCTCGATCGCGGTCTCCTTGGCGGCGGGGCTGTCCGTCCAGAAGCTGGTCCCGCGCTTCGGCCGCAAGGTCCTCCAGGCGGGCGCGCTGACGATGGTGGCGGGCGTCCTGCTCTACCTCTGGGAGGCCGACCGTTACGGCATGACCATCGCCCCCTGGCAGATGGCCCTGCCCTTGATCGTGATGGGCGCCGGCATGGGGCTGATCTTTGCCCCGCTGACCGACATGGTGCTGTCGGGCGTACCGCGCGAGCACGCCGGTTCGGCGTCCGGCCTGATCAACACCGTGCAGCAGATGGGCAACGCGCTGGGGCTCGGTCTGGTCTCGGTGGTGTTCTTCGGGCAGATCGCGGACGGGCTGCGGCCGGAGCAGATCGGCCCGGAGTTCGTGGCGGCCTTCCAGTACGCGCTCAAGTGGGTCGCGGTGGTGATGGCGGTGATCTTCCTGCTGATGTTCGCGCTGCCGAAGCGGGCGGTCCAGCATCTGGAGGGGGCCGAGGCGACGCAGGTGACCGAGGGTCCGGAGGGTTCCCAGGGGTCCGAGGGTTCCCAGGGGTCCGAGGGGTCTAAGGCTTCCGAGGGTTCTGTGGGCTCCGGAGGTTCTGTGGGGGACAAGGAGCCGGAGCTCGTCTGAACGCACGGGAAAGGCCCGGCACCTGGGTTCGCCCGGGGCGCCGGGCCTTCCGTCTGTCCCGACCAGGCCCGATGGGCCGCTCCGCGACCGGCCGGAAGTCCGTTCCGGCCCCTCCGGCAGGCCCGTTCATGCCCGATTAGGCCCGAACCTGTTTACTTTCCGGAAATCCGGGCGTAGCCTCCCAGCGAAACCACAAGTTCGGGCACAAGTCGGAAGTGACCGGACATCGGTCCGGACGAACGGCCGGACATTCACGTCGGAGGCGAGCGGACATGTACGCACCGGAGCGGCAGCAGGAGATCCTCCGGCTCGCCCGTGACGGCGGCCGGGTGGACGTGGTGTCGCTGGCCGAGGAGTTCCAGGTCACCGCGGAGACCATCCGCCGCGACCTCAAGGCCCTCGACCGCGCCGGCCTCCTGCGCCGGGTGCACGGCGGCGCCATCCCCGCCGGGCGCCTCGACTTCGAACCGGACCTCGCCGAGCGCGAGACCACCGCGGCCGACGAGAAGGACCACATCGCCAAGGCCGCCCTCGCGGAACTCCCCACCGAGGGCACCCTCGTCCTCGACGCCGGTACGACGGTGGCGCGCCTCGCCGCCGCCATCCCGCTCGAGGCCTCCCTCACCGTCGTCACCCACAGCCTGCCGATCGCGGCCCGCCTCGCGGACCACCCCGGCATCCAGCTCCACCTCGTCGGGGGGCGCGTACGGCACCGTACGCGCGCCGCCGTCGACGCCTGGGCACTCCGCGCGTACGGCGAAATCCGGGCCGATGTCCTTTTTGTGGCAGCCAACGGCTTCTCCGCCGATCATGGCCTCACCACGCCTGACCTCGCCGAGGCCGCGGTGAAGCGCGCGGCCCTGGCCGCCGCGCGCCGCGTGGTGCTGCTCGCCGACTCCTCCAAGCACGGCCAGGAGCACTTCGCCCGCTTCGGCGACCTGAGCGACGTGGACCTGCTGATCACCGACAGCGGGCTGAGCCCCGAAGACGCCACCGCCATCGAGCGCGGCGGCACGGAAGTAGTGCGCGCATGATCCTCACCGTCACCCCGAACCCCTCCCTGGACCGCACCTACGAGGTCCCCTCCCTCGACCGCGGCGAGGTCATCCGCGCCACCGGCGAGCGCATGGACCCGGGCGGCAAGGGCGTGAACGTCTCGCGCGCCGTCGCGGCCGCCGGACAGCGCACGGTCGCAGTACTGCCCCTGGGTGGTGCGCCGGGGGCGCTCGTCGCGGACTTGCTCGACGCGCAGGGCATCGAGGTCGCGCCGGTCCCGGTCGCGGGCGCCACCCGCTCCAACATCGCGCTCGCGGAGGCGGACGGGGTGCTCACGAAGATCAACGCGCCGGGGCCGGAACTGTCGGCGGAGGAGCAGGAGCTGCTCCTGGAGACGGTGCGCGAGCAGTCGCGCGACGCGGCGTGGATCGCCTGCTGCGGGAGCCTGCCGCGGGGGCTCGCGCCGTCGTGGTACGCCGACGTGGTCGCGCGGGCGCACGCCGGGGGCGCACGCATCGCGCTGGACACCTCGGGGCGTGCGCTCCTGGAGGCCCTGCGCGAACGCCCCGACGTGGTGAAGCCGAACGCCGAGGAGCTCGCGGAAGCCGTCGGGCGCCCCCTGGCGACCGTGGGCGACGCCGTGAAGGCGGCCGAGGAGTTGCGCGAGATGGGCGCACGCGCCGTGCTCGCGAGCCTGGGCGCGGACGGCCAGCTCCTCGTGGACGGCGCGGGCGCCTGGTTCGCGAGCGCCCACGTGGACGTCGTACGCAGCAATGTCGGCGCAGGCGACTCCTCCCTGGCCGGCTTCCTGATCGCCGGCGGCAGCGGCCCGGAGGCACTCGCCTCGGCGGTCGCACACGGCGCGGCGGCCGTCCAACTGCCCGGCAGCGTCATGCCGACCCCGGACGACCTGAACCCCGCGGCCGTCTCGGTGACGACGGAGGTACCGGTGGACCGCCCACTGAAGGAGCCGGTGTCATGAGCGACCTGACGGCTTGTACGAGGGTGCCCGCGCCGGTGGTGCGCGGCGCGGGTACGAGGGTGCCGGCGCCTGCGGTGCGCGGTGCGGGCGCGAGGGCGCTGGCGCCGGTGGCGCGTGGCGCGGATACGGCGGTGCTGGCGCCGGTGGCGCGTGGCGTGGATACGGCGGTGCTGGCGTCGGTGGCGCGCGGTGCTGCGGTGCCGACGTCCGTGGCGTGCGGCGCACTCTCTCATGAACTGGCCATCAAGCGGCGAGGCTCCCCGTTACTCGTCGCGGCCTGCGGGAGGCAGGGCCGCCTGAGCCGCCCTGCCGCCCGGTGGGGGCGGGGCTTCCCCGGTTCCGCCCCCACCACCCCTGGCCCCTCCCGCCCGACCCACCCCGCAATCCCCTACTTCACCCCCGTCCCCGTCCCCGCCCTCGCCACTCCCCAGGCGATACGCGTGCGAAGGAGCCCGCGATGAGCGACATGATCACCGCGGACCTGGTCGATCTCGACCTGTCCGCCGACACCAAGGAAGCGGCGGCACGCGCCCTCGCCGAACGCATGGTCTCCCTGGGCCGGGTGACCGACCTGGAGGGCTTCCTCGCCGACGTGGCCGCCCGTGAGGCCCAGATGCCGACCGGCCTCGACGGCGGCATCGGCATCCCGCACTGCCGCAGCGAGCACGTCACCGAGCCGACGCTCGCCTTCGGGCGCAGCGCGGCCGGCATCGACTTCGGCGCGCCGGACGGTCCCGCCGACCTGATCTTCCTGATCGCGGCGCCCGCCGGTGCCGACGACGCCCACCTGACCATCCTGTCGTCGCTGGCACGGCAGCTGATGAACGCGGAGTTCACCGACGCGCTGCGGTCGGTGGGGGACGCGGCGGGTGCGGCGGCGCTGATCCGCGGGGACGCGCCGGCGGCGGACGCCGAGGGCGCGGGTGCTTCGGAGGGCGCCGCCGAGGGCGCGAAGAGCGCCGTGAGCGCCCCCGCGGGCGCCTCTGCAGACTCCGTGGCGGCGTCGGGGGCGGCCTCCGCCGATGCCGCCACGGGTAACACGGCCCCGGCGCCGGGCGGCGCGAGCGCTCCGGCGCCGGGCGCCACGGGTGCCGCGGGTGCCACGAGCGGCGCATCTGGCGCGTCCGGCGAGGGCGAGCGCCCCTTCCGGATCGTCGCCGTCACCTCCTGTCCGACCGGTATCGCCCACACCTACATGGCGGCCGAGTCCCTGGAGAACGCCGGCCGCGAGGCGGGCGTCGAACTCGTCGTCGAGACTCAGGGCTCCGCCGGCTTCACCCGGCTCGACCCGGCCGTCATCGCCGCGGCGGACGGCGTGATCTTCGCCCACGACGTCCCCGTACGCGAGAAGGACCGCTTCGTCGGCAAGCCGACGGTCGACGTCGGCGTGAAGGCGGGCATCAACCGTCCCGCCGAGCTGATCGGCGAGGTGCGCGGGAAGGCGGCGCGCGGTGAGGTGACCGCGGCGGCTCGGCCCGGCGGTGGCACCCCCGTGGAGCGCGCCGGTGAAGCCGGCGAGGGCTACGGCACCAAGCTGCGCAAGTGGCTGATGTCCGGCGTGAGTTACATGGTCCCGTTCGTCGCGGCGGGCGGTCTGCTGATCGCCCTCGGGTTCGCGATCGGCGGCTGGAAGATCGACAAGGCCCAGCCCGTCATCGAGCATTTCGACTGGACCCAGACCCAAAGCTGGGGCGCCCTGATGTTCCAGATCGGCGTCGCGGCCTTCGGCTTCCTCGTGCCGGTCCTCGCCGGATACATCGCGTACGGCATGGCGGACCGGCCCGGTCTGGTGCCCGGCTTCGTCGGCGGTGCGATCTCCTTGACGATCGGTGCGGGCTTCCTCGGCGGCCTGGTCGCCGGCCTGATCGCCGGTGGCGTGGTCCTCGGCATCCAGCGGATCAACATCCCGCCGGTACTGCGCGGCGTCATGCCGGTGGTGGTGATCCCGCTGGTCGGCTCGGCGGTCGTCGGGTTCCTGATGTTCGTCGTCATCGGCAAGCCCATCGCCGAGGCGCAGAAGGGCCTGACCGACTGGCTGAACAGCCTCTCCGGCACCAACGCCATCCTGCTCGGCGTCCTCCTCGGCCTGATGATGTGCTTCGACCTCGGCGGCCCGGTCAACAAGGTCGCGTACACCTTCGCGACGTCCGGTATCTCGGTCGCGGCCCCGAGCGACTCGGCGATGAAGATCATGGCGGCCGTGATGGCGGCCGGCATGGTGCCCCCGCTGGGCATGGCCCTCGCGACCTTTGTCCGCAGGAAGCTGTTCACTCCGGCCGAGCGCGAGAACGGCAAGGCCGCCGTGGTTCTGGGAGCCTCTTTCATCTCCGAGGGCGCGATCCCCTTCGCAGCGGCCGACCCGCTCCGGGTGATCCCCGCCTCCATGGCGGGCGGCGCAGTCACCGGCGCGCTGACCATGGCGTTCGGCTCGACCCTGCGCGCTCCGCACGGCGGCGTCTGGGTCACCTTGCTGATCGGCAAGCCGATCCTGTACCTGCTGGCCATCGCGGCCGGCACGGCGGTCACGGCAGGCCTGGTCATCCTCCTGAAGGGCATGCGCAAGACGACACCGGAGGGCGCTCCGCTCGTTGAGTCCCCGGCGGCCACGGCCGCAGAGGCGAAGCAGCCGGTGGCGGCGTAAGCGCTCGGGCGGGCGAAGCTCCCACTTGTCCCTTTGAAGCGCTGTGAGTTGTTCACGGCACCTGCGAGATACATCACGGTCCGGGCCAAAAGGCCCGGACCGTGGTGTCTACTGGAGCGCATGCCTGAGCACGTCACGTTCCTCCAGCTGCTGGGCCCCGTCGTCCTGGCCCTGGCGGCCGTGCTGTGGGTGACCGCCCTGATCCGCCTCCTGCGCGGCATACGCCCCCAGCGCTCGCTGTTGCGTCCGGACGGCGCGGCAGTCTCCGCCCTCCCGCAACAGCGCCAGACGGCCCCCGAGTCGGAGGTCGTGGAACTGACCCCGGCGGAACGGGACGCGTTCGCTGGACTGGTACGACAACTGGGCGACGGCCACTGAACGGCTGAGCCGCCCGGCAGCAGTGGAACAAAGGTTGCCAAGGCCGGCGTGCAGTCAGTGGTTGTTGCCAGAGTCAGTGGTCGTTGCTGACTTTTCCGCTCGTGACGGCCCGAGAGGCCCTCACGTGCATCCCCAAAGGGACACGGCCACGCCGAGGACAGTGAGGCCGACCGGTCCGCTGCCGAGTGCGCCGAGCCAGGTGACGCCCAGGGACGCGGCGCACTTCCGAGTCTGAGTCTTCTGCGCCTCCGTCAGCTTCGAGCCCCCGACGTAGAAGTAGTTCTTGCCCTCGTACGTGACACAACCGACCGAGGAGGAGCAGTACTCCCCGGGGCGCGCCTCTCGGTACATCGCCTTCCCGCACCCCTTGGAGGGGTAGCAGTACTGGGACGTCTTGACCTTGACGCATTTACGTGGGGCGCAGACGCGTTTTGTCGTGGCAGCACTGGCCGGGATCGCCTGGCCCACGGTGACGAAGAGTGCCGCGAGAATGGCAAACACGGCTATCGCACATCGGCGAAGCGGCATCCTGACGGCTGTGCCGTGCGCGAGGTGCTGTTTGTTGGTCATGGTGTCCTTCCCCCCGGGCTTGTTCATACTCTGGACGGCGCGGATCAATGGTCAGTGTGTTCCGCCAGAGCGCCCGTGACGTGCAGATTCGTAACACGCCTCGCGGATCTCCCGGAAGACTTACAGGTCTGATTGAGAGATCTTGAAATGAGTGCGGCTGTTTCTTTGCCGGGCATGGTGCGAGATTTTGCACCAGCAACTCACCACCCACCTGCCGCCTGTGCGGGTTGACGATCCGCGTTGCTCGGCCACGGCGTGGGCATCTTTGTGTTGTTCACCACGGAATTGCCAAAGGCCGTAGTCGGCCCGGAGGGCGAGGCCGAACGGCGTTATCTGGCAGAGCAGAGGGGGGTGCTCATGTGCCATCCGAGCCGGCCGCGCCCGCACCGCTGTCCGCGCTTGCGGCGTCTCAGGACACCTGCGCCGCGCGCCGCTCCATGGCATCGCGCGCCGCGTCCTCGGAGACGTACACCTCGCACATGTGCCGCCCGTCGGGCGTGGCCGTGTGCTCGACCTCCCACAGCGAGATCTCCGCGCCGTCACGCATCAGGAACGCGTGCTCGTAGAGCGAGAAGCACAGCCCGATCCGTCCCGCGCGGCAGGGCCGCCCGAAGGCCTGCGTGATCTGGTACGCGAACGCCGTGGCCAGCACCGCGGCGGTCTCCGCACCCGGCCGGTCCGGGTTCTCCGCGCGGCGCAGGAGCCGGCGCGCGTGGTCCGCCGAGTCGTCGGGCACATAAGCGTGCCTGGGTGCGGGGACTGGTGACAGCTGAACCGTCACCGGCAGTTCGAAGTCCGGCGTGTCCTGCGGCAGGGGCAGCCGCGCCGTGGCGGCGCGCAGCTCCTCCTCGTCGACGTACACCTCGTGCTGCGGGACACTGCCCCGCGCGGTGTTGTGGACGAGCTCCCACAGGGTGAGCGCCGAGCCGTCGGCGAGCAGCCAGGTGTGACGGTACGTCTCGCGGTGCAGCCCCGCGCTGTGGTGCGCGGAGTGCAGCGAACTGTCGTGCGCGAGCGCGTAGTCGAGGCGCTGTATCGTCTCGTCGGGCAGCTCGAAGGAGTTCAGCGCACGGCCGAGGAGTCGCGCGAGGTGCTCCTCCGGAGACTCGGGCGACTCGCGTGGTTCGTACGCTGCTGTCTCGTACGGAACGCTCAAGGTTTCTCCCGGCGTTGCTGCATGTCACCTTGTGGGTGCATACCGTAGCCCCTCGGTCGGACATCATGTCCGGGAACCGAGAAAACGTGCGCACAGAAAACGCGTGGGCCACGTGAGAAGTTCCCACGCGGCCCGAAGCTCCGTCAAAAGTCGCCGGTCAGAAGGTATTTACCGCTCCTTGGCGTTGGGCGGCGCACCGCCGACCGAGCGCGCCCCGGCGCTCAGTGGGCGCTCACACGGCACTCCCCGAGACCCACTCGGTCCACGACATGTTCCAGCCGTTGAGCCCGTTGTCCGGCGCCACCGTCTTGTCGGGGGAGTTCTTCACGATCACGACGTCCCCGAGCAGGGAGTTGTCGTAGAACCATGCGGCGCTCGTGTCCCCCTGACCGCCCTGCACGTCCTGCAGCCCGACACAGCCGTGGCTGGTGGCCTGCCGCCCGAACGGCGGATTGCCCTTGTTGTACCAGTAGTTGCCGTGGATGAACGTCCCCGACTGCGTCAGCCGCATCGCGTGCGGCACATCCGGGATGTCATAGGCGTTGTCGAGCCCGACCGTCCTGCTGTCCATCCGCAGCTTCGGGAACTTCTCGGAGATCACCATCTGCCCGTTGTACGTGGTGAACTCCGCGCTCCCCGTCGAGATCGGCACCTTCTTCAGCGTCTTGCCGTCCCGCACGACCGTCATGGTCTGCGTGTCCGCATCGACCGTCGAGACCTGCGACCGCCCGACCGTGAACGTGACGGTCTTCTTCTGCACCCCGAAGACGTCGTTCCCGCCCTCGACGCCGTCCAGGTCGATCTTCATCGTGACCTTGGACCCGGCCTTCCAGTATTCCTCCGGCCGGAAGTCGAGCCGCTGCGCCCCGAACCAGTGCCCGACCACTTTCTGCCCACTGCTGGACGTGACCGTGATGTGCGACTGCACGGCCTTCTTGTCACTGATCACCTTGTCGAAGCTGAACGACACCGGCATCCCGACACCCACCGTCGTCCCGCCGTCCGGCGTGTACGTCCCGATGAAGCTGTTCGCCTTGCTGACGGTGCTGAACGTCGAATCGGCCGCGGCGCTGCGCCCGTCGGTGTCCTTCGCGGTCGCCGATATCTCGTACTTCGTTCCCCGCTCCAACTGCTCCTTCGGCTTCCAGCTCCCCCCGTCGGCGGTTATGAAGCCCGGCACGTCCTGTCCCGTCCCCACCACCGTCATCTTCACGTCGGTCAGCTCGCCCCCACTGACCTTCACCCCCGTCGTGTTGATCGACGCTCCCGTCGACCCGTCCTTCGCCGAGATGACGATCTTCGCCTCGGACGACTTGGAGGACTCCCCGCCGCCCTTCCCGTCGTCGTTCTTGGCGTCGGCACCGCCGCCACAAGCGGTGAGGGTAAGCGCGCCGACCGCCAGGACGGCACAGGCCCCCAGTACGCGCCGCGCTGCTATGTCCGGCGTTGTCACGAGCTGCTCCAGGTTCGTGTGATGTGCGTGATCCGCTCCCATGCGTGGAGAAAGAGCGCATCCATGACCGGTCGGGTTCCCTCCGTCCGGCGTGAACGCCATCACGTGACACAACCGGGACAATCACCCGAACGAAATGCGCCATGCGCGGGGCGGGCGCGGAAGCCGCACATGCCGTGAACACGTGCGAGTCGTGCGCTCCTGGCGGGGTGTGACGTGGCGATCTGTGCGCCGACTGACGGGCTCACGGCGCGAACGCCCGTCAGCAATACGCGAATTGAGGGCGCCCCCGCCCCTGGCCCGCGCCCGCCACCAGCCCTGGCCCACGGGCGCACCCCGAACTCCACGCCCCGCCACCAGCTCCGCCAAGGCGCCCGAGCCTGTCACAAGACCCCGGCACAGGCGCAGCCCCCGAAGTCCCGGCACCGCCTCTGTCACCGACCCCCGTACAACTCCCCGTACGACGGCCACATCCCGCCTGGTCCGTCCACCGATTCGGCCGCGCGCACGGCGCGCACGATCGCGCGCGTCACCATGTCGGCGCCGGCCTCGAGCAGCGGGTTGAGCGCGAGCGGGTGCTCGGCGTCGAGCGGGCGCTGCCCCGTCGCCAGCGTGAACACTGTGTCGCCGTCGTTGAGCAGATGCACGGGCCGCACGGCGCGCGCGATGCCGTCGTGCGCCGTGCCGGCGAGCTTCTGCGCCTGAGCCTTCGACAGTTCCGCGTCGGTGGCGACGACGGCGAGTGTCGTGTTCAGCAGGGGCGGTGCGTTCTTCGCGGTGGTCTCGGCGAGGCGTCGGCGCGCGGCCTCATGGACGTGCGCCTCCGGACGGTCCACCCGCCCCTGGAACAACTCCCCGTACAAGACCCCCGTCTCCGGGGCCATCACCGACCCCGCCGCATTGGCGACCGCCAGCGCGGCGACCGTGATCCCCGAGTCGAGGACGATGCTCGCGCTCCCGACCCCGCCCTTCATCACCCCGACCACGGCGCCCGTACCCGCGCCCACGCCGCCTTCCCGCACCCGCGCGCCCTCCGCGCTCGCTGCGGCCGCCTCGACCGCGGCCCGGCCGGTGCCGGCGTCCGGCCTGGCGCGGAAGTTCCCGCCCCGTCCCAGGTCGAAGATGCAGGCGGCGGGCACGACGGGAACGACGTGCGCCGGATCCACCCCGACCGGCACCCCGCGCCCCTGCTCCTCCAGCCACGCCATCACACCGGACGCGGCGTCGAGCCCGTACGCGCTGCCGCCGGTCAGCACGATCGCCTCGACCCGCTGCACCACATTGCGCGGGTCGAGCGCGTCCGTCTCCTTGGTGCCGGGGCCGCCGCCACGCACGTCCACGGCCGCGACGGCGCCGCCTTCCGGGGCGAGTACGACGGTGGTGCCGGTGAGCCAACCGTCGCCGATGCGCGTCGCATGCCCCACACGCACACCGGCGACGTCCGTCAGGGCGTCAACAGTCATGGCACCAGTGTCGTCCAGGCACCGGCCTGTCACACGACCGGAGCGGCCTCTTTGCTCTCCCGCGCCACCATGCGCGCCGTCAGCGTCACCCCGGTCGCCACCGCGAGCGCCGAGACGATGCCCGCCGCGAGCACGGCCCAGTCGCCCAGGAACGTGCAGACGATCACGAGCAGTGCCGTGACCGGCAGCACCAGCTGCTGGGCGGTGCCCACCTTGAAGTGCCGCGAGTGCAGTGCCCAGACGGAGAGCAGGTAGAGCGCCGTCGGCAGGGTCACCGCTGCCGACGCGGCCAGTGTGGAGATGTGCGCCTTGCCGATCGCCTGCTCGACCGCCACCTCCAGGCCGGCGCCGATCGCGGCGGCCGAGGCGAAGATCAGATAGTGGCCGTAACCCCACAGGAACGCCTGCTTGTTGGAGCGCAGATGGCCGTGGATCGGTACCACGAAGTAGATCCACCACGCGGAGAAGATGATCAGCAGCCCGCCCGCGGCGATCGGCAGCAGATCGCCGAGCGCGTCGTTCTCGTCGGCACCGGTCTTCACGGCGACCGTGGCCGCGGCGATCGTCTCGCCCAGGACGATGATCGTGAACAGGCCGTAGCGCTCGGAGATGTGGTGCGGATGCCAGGAGGTGGCGAAGTCCTTCTCCGCGTACCGGGGCACGCACATCTCGAGGATCGCCATCACCAGGAACACCCAGGGCCGCGCACCCTCGGGCAGGAACAGCCCCAGCCAGCCGACCTGGCAGAGCAGCACGCCACCGGCGTACCGGAGTGCCGTCGTTCTCTCCGCTCCCTCGCTCGAACGCGCCACGCGCAGCCACTGCGTCACCATGGCGAGCCGCATGATCACATAGCCCAGCCAGACGAACAGGAAGTCGTGGTCCTCGAACGCCCGGGAGACCCCGGCCGCGAGCACCAGCACACCGGCGATCTGCACCAGGGTGACGACCCGGTAGAGGACGTCGTCGTTGTCGTAGGCCGAGGCGAACCAGGTGAAGTTCATCCAGGCCCACCAGATGGCGAAGAAGACCATCGCGTAGTCGAGGATGCCTTCGCCCGCATGCGACTCGGCGACGGCGTGCACGAGCTGGACGCCCGCCTGGGCGATGGCCACGACGAAGCACAGGTCGAAGAAGAGTTCCAGTGGCGAGGCGACCCGGTGGGCCTCGCCACGGCCCCGGGCGGTGAGTTTGCGCAGTGGCCCCTCGTACAGGGGAGCGCCCGAAGGTGTCGGAGTCGGAGCAGAACTGGACGTCATGAGTCCAAGCACAGCAGATACCCGCCGGAAATTCTTGTGAACGGATTCACAAGCGAACGAGGGGTCAAAGACCCGAAGGAAACGCCAGCTCACCCGACGTGACGGCCCCCGGGCTCGCCTGCCCTCGGGACCTAGGTCCCGCAACTCGGGACCAACGCGGCCCACCGTCCCGCCCTCGCGGGCGTGGAATGGACCCATACCGACGAAGCGATGCGGAAGGTGCGGGTCATGACTGCCGTCCCTGCGGAAACCACCACCGTCACTCCCACCGAGGAGACGGCCCAGCAGACGCCGCCACCGGGGGAGGGGGCCTGGACCGGCTTCCGCGGCGGACTGTGGCGCGACGCGATCGCCGTCCGCGACTTCGTCCAGAGCAACTACGCCCCCTACGAGGGCGACGCCTCCTTCCTCACCGGACCCACCGAACGCACCACCAAGGTCTGGGACAAGCTCCTCGCGATGTTCCCCGACGAGATCGCGCGCGGTATCCACGACGTCGACGTCAGCACCCCGTCCCGCATCGACGCCTTCGCGCCCGGCTGGATCGACCCCGACCTCGACCTGATCGTCGGCCTGCAGACCGACGCCCCGCTCAAGCGCGCCATCATGCCCAACGGCGGCTGGCGCATGGTCGAGAGCGCCCTCAACGCCTACGGGTACGAGGCCGATCCGGCTGTCCGGGAGATCTACACCAAGCTCCACAAGACCCACAACGACGGTGTCTTCGACGCCTACACGCCGGAGATCCGCGCCTGCCGTTCCTCCGGCATCATCACCGGCCTGCCCGACGCCTACGGCCGCGGCCGCATCATCGGCGACTACCGCCGCGTCGCCCTCTACGGCGTCGACCGGCTCATCGTCGCGAAGCGCGCGGACAAAGCCGCACTCGAAGTCGAGTGGCCGAGTGCGCAGGTGATCCAGGAACGCGAGGAAGTCGCCGAGCAGATCCGCGCCCTCGAAGAACTCAAGGCCATGGCCCTTTCCTACGGCCACGACATCTCCGGCCCCGCCCGCACCGGCCGCGAGGCCGTCCAGTGGCTCTACTTCGCCTACCTCGCAGCCGTGAAGGAACAGAACGGCGCCGCCATGTCGATCGGCCGCATCGACGCCTTCCTCGACATCTACCTCCAGCGGGACATCGAACGCGGCCTTCTCACCGAGTCCCAGGCTCAGGAGCTCATCGACGACTTCGTCATCAAGCTCCGCATCGTGCGCTTCCTGCGCACCCCCGAGTACAACGAGGGCTTCTCCGGCGATCCCACGTGGGTCACCTGGTCCATGGCGGGCCTCGGCGAGGACGGGCGCCCCCTGGTCACCCGCACCACCTTCCGCGCCCTCAACACCCTCTACAACCTCGGCCCCGCCCCCGAACCCAACCTCACCGTCTTCTGGTCCCCGCGCCTGCCCGAGGCCTTCAAGTCGTACGCCGCCCAGGTCGCCATCGACACCAGCGCCCTGCAGTTCGAGTCCGACGAGCTCATGCGCCCCAAGTACGGCGACGACACCGCCATCGCCTGCTGCGTCTCCGCGATGGCCATGGGCAAGCAGATGCAGTTCTTCGGCGCCCGCGTGAACGTCGCCAAGGCCCTGCTGTACGCCATCAACGGCGGCCGCGACGAGGTCACCGGCAAGACGATCGTCGAGGGCTTCGAGCCCGTCACCGACGAGTACCTCGACTACGACACCGTCCTCGCCCGCTACGACACCATGCTCGACTGGCTTGCGAAGACCTACGTCCACGCGCTCAACGTCATCCACTACATGCACGACAAGTACGCCTACGAGCGCCTCGAAATGGCCCTGCACGACCGGCAGATCCTGCGCACCATGGCGTGCGGCATCGCCGGACTGTCGGTGGCGGCCGACTCCCTGTCCGCGATCAAGCACGCACGCGTGAAGGTCGTCCGCGACGAAACGGGCCTCGCCGTGGACTACGTCGTCGAGGGCGACTACCCGGCGTACGGCAACAACGACGACCGGGCCGACGGGATCGCCCGCCGGATCGTCCACGAGTTCATGACGAAGGTGCGCCGGCACCCGACGTACCGCGACGCCGTGCACACCCAGTCGGTCCTGACGATCACCTCGAACGTCGTCTACGGCAAGAAGACCGGCAACACGCCTGACGGCCGCCGCGCGGGCGCCCCCTTCGCGCCCGGCGCCAACCCCATGAACGGCCGCGACGAACACGGGTACGTCGCCTCGGCGCTCTCGGTCGCCAAGCTGCCGTACGACGACGCCGAGGACGGCATCTCGCTGACCAACACCATCACCCCGGACGCCCTCGGGCGCACCCCCGGGGAGCGCGTCGCCAACCTTGCCGGCGTCCTGGACGGCTACATGGCGAGCGACGGCTTCCACATGAACGTCAACGTGCTCGACAAGGCGACCCTCGAGGACGCGATGGACCACCCCGAGAAGTACCCGCAACTGACCATCCGGGTCTCGGGATACGCGGTCAACTTCATCCGCCTCACGCGCGAGCAGCAGCTCGACGTCATCAACCGCACCTTCCACGGATCGCTGTAAGGGAGCAGCGCGATGACCACGCTTCTTCCGCCCGCGCCGACCACGCCGGCGACGGGCGGCGGCGCCTCCGCCGGGGCGGCCACTCCCGCCGCCGCGGTGACCCGGCGCCCGGTGGTCGGCTCGGTCCACTCGTGGGACCTGTCGACCGGCGTCGACGGCCCCGGCACCCGCTTCGTCACGTTCCTGTCCGGCTGCCCGCTGACCTGCCTGTACTGCCACAACCCCGACACCTGGCGGATGCGCGACGGCAAGCGGACCATGGCCGACGAGCTCGTCGCCGAAGCCGGCAAGTACACGCGGTTCATCGCGGCCTCGGGCGGCGGGGCGACCGTCAGCGGGGGAGAACCGCTGCTCCAGCCCGTCTTCACGGGCGAGCTGCTGCACCGCTTCAAGCACGAACTCGGCCTGCACACCGCCCTGGACACATCCGGCTTCCTCGGCGACCGCGCCACCGACGCCTTGCTGCGCGACACCGACCTGGTCCTGCTCGACATCAAGTCCTGGGACCGCGCCACCTACCGCAGGGTCACCGGCCGCCCGCTCGAACCGACCCTCGGCTTCGCCCGCCGTCTGGCCGACCTGGGCAAGCAGGTCCACGTCCGCTTCGTCCTGGTGCCTGGCCTCACCGACGACCCCGAGAACATCGACGGCGTCGCAGTCTTCGCCGCCTCGCTCGGCAACGTCAGCCGCGTCGACGTCCTGCCCTTCCACAAGCTCGGCGAGGCCAAGTGGCAGGCGCTCGGCCGGCCCTTCGCCCTGCACGACACCCCCGGCCCCACTCCGGAGCAGGTCTCCCTGGCCAGGGGCATCTTCGAGACCCACGGGCTGTACGCGGTGTGAGCCGTCACGGAGATCGGTACGCCCGCCCTCCCCGGCAGGCCCCGGGCGCCGACCGCCCCCAAGGCCGCCCCGGCCGGGCCCCGGCCGTCCACCGCCGAGCTGCCGTCCCGGACGTCCGGCGCCCGAAGGGCCGTACCCTGGACGCATGAGCACCGCCCCCGACTCCGAGCCGCATGCCCCCAAGCCGTCGCTGATCTTCGACGACCCGCTGGACCAGCAGTCCTCGGACGACACGGACCGCGGCTGGGGCGAGCGGCCCGGCTCCGACAACGCGGCCGATCTGAAGCGCTTCCTCGACGAGAAGCCGCCCCACCACCTCTGACCGAGCCGGACCACCACCCGTCGGACTCGGCGGGCCGTAGCTGCTACCGCTCGTCGTGCCCGGACCCCCGCTGTGCGACCAGCGCGTCGCGGATCTCCTTGAGGACCTCCAGCTCGGTCACCTCGATGACCTCGTGCGTCCCCTCCTTGGCCTTCCTGCGGGCCTCCTGGCGTGCCAGGTACTTCGACATCGGCAGCACCATCAGGAAGTACACGACCGCCGCGGTGATCACGAAGCTGAGGGTCGCGCCGATGACCGAACCCCACATGATCGGGACGCCACTCCGCACCGTGCCGTCCGCCGCGACCTCGCACGGGTCCTTCAGGCAAAAGCTGTAGCTGTCGAGATTCTTGGTGCCGATCGCCCCGACCAGCGGATTGATCATTCCCTTCACCACCGAGTTCACGACGTTGGTGAAGGCGGCGCCGATGACAACCGCTACCGCCAGATCGACGACGTTCCCGCGCGTCAGGAAGGTCTTGAAGCCCTCCAGGACACTCGGCTTCTTCTCGCTCACTCGGAGGCCTCTTCTCGCATGCACAGGTTGTGGAACAAACAGCTCCGCAACCTACGTCAACGCGAGGCGACCCTGTCCAATTGGGTAGCTCGAAAGAGGGACTTGACAGAAATTCGCGCAACAGGCGCACCGCACGGCTCAACACAGCGTCACCGCCAGCCTCGCCGTAGCGCTCGCGCCTGCGAGACGCGCCGCGATGGAACGCGGCACCGAGAGCACCACCAGGGCGCCCATCTCCGTGGCGCCCTCCAAGGGCTCCGGCACCTTCTTCACCCGCGCCCCGCGTGCGACCACACGGGCGTCACCACCCGTCGCCGTCGTCTCGGCCGCGATCACATCGACCCGGTCGCCGGGCCGCAGCAGCAGAACCGTGGCGCCGTCGGCGATCCGCACCGGCGCCGTCACCATCTCGACGGCGCGCTGCTCCCGTACCGGGGCGGCTGCGGGATGCCCGCGCGCCCCGTCGGCGTCCCCCGGAGCGACGGCCACCAGCGCGGCCGCGGTGACGGCGAGGCCCGCAGCCACGGCCCGCCTGCGATGCCGTACGAGCCGGGCCAGTTGATACCGCCCGCCACGTACCCGCACGGGAGCGAAGTGCGGTACTTCGCACGTGGCGGGGGCGTCGGCGCCCGGCGGGTGCGGAGCAGCAGGAGAGAAGGGCGAGGGTGAAGGAGGAGACGGAGCGAAGGACATGGAGAACCACCACCTGTCACGAGAGATCGGCTTGCAAGGCCACGATGAGGCCTCGCGCCGCCGCCCGCCGGGACAGGTGGATCACCGACCGATTGTGGACAACTTCCTCACCCGAACGGGGAGTTCCGCCCGTTCGGGAGCCCTTTTCTCCACAACGTCAGGGCAGTTCGAAGCCCGGGTCCATGCCGCCCAACGCCGTTGTGCACAGGCAGTCCCGCTCCTCGTTCGCCGGCAGCGCGGCCACCGCGTCGAACAGCACCCCCCGCAACCGGTCCACATTCGCGGCGAACACCCGCAGCACCTCGTCGTGCGAGACGCCCTCACCGGTCTCCGCACCCGCGTCGAGATCCGTGACCAGCGTCAACGACGTGTAGCAGAGCTCGAGTTCACGGGCGAGCGACGCCTCGGGATGACCGGTCATGCCCACCACGGACCAGCCCTGCGCCCGGTGCCACAACGATTCTGCCCGCGTCGAGAAGCGCGGTCCCTCGATCACGACCAGGGTCCCGCCGTCCACAGCCTCCCAGTCCCGGCCGCGTGCCGCCTTCAGCGCGGCCGCCCGCCCCACCGGGCAGTACGGGTCGGCCAGCGACACGTGCACCACGTTGGGCACGTCGCCGCCGGGCAGCGGCAGCCCGTCGAAGTACGTCCCCGCGCGGGACTTCGTACGGTCGACCAGCTGATCCGGCACGAGCAGCGTGCCTGGCCCGTACTCCGGGCGCAGACCGCCCACCGCACACGGCCCGAGAACCTGGCGCGCCCCCACCGACCGCAGCGCCCACAGATTGGCGCGGTAGTTGATCCGGTGCGGCGGCAGATGGTGGCCGCGCCCGTGCCGGGGCAGGAAGGCGACTCGCCGGCCCGCTATCTCGCCGAGGAAGAGGGAGTCGCTGGGCGGTCCGTACGGGGTGTCCACCTGGATCTCGGTCACGTCGTCGAGGAACGAGTAGAAGCCCGAGCCGCCGATTACACCGATCTCTGCGTTCGCCATGCCACGCACACTAGCTGGCCCCGGAGCCGGTCAGAGAGGAGCTCCACAAACACCGAGGACCCCGCCGTCGTACGACGACAGGGTCCCGCGGCTGAGTCCTTACGCGGCGGAGGAGCTGCTGCTGGAGGAGGTGCCGGTGCTCGACGACTTCGACTCCGAGGACGACGAGGTCGAGGTGGACGTGGAGGGCGTCGACGACTTCGACGACGTCGCCGGCGAGCTGCTCGACGAGGAGCCGCGGCTGTCGTTGCGGTAGAAGCCGGAGCCCTTGAAGACGATGCCGACCGCGGAGAACACCTTCTTGAGGCGGCCCTGGCAGTTGGGGCACTCGGTCAGGGCGTCGTCGGTGAACTTCTGCACCGCCTCGAGGCCCTCGCCGCACTCGGTGCACTGGTACTGGTAGGTCGGCACTTGTCTTCCTCCTGGCACTCTCACTCAATGAGTGCTAACGAGGGTCCATAGTGACGTATTCCCGAGGATCAGTCCACCGTCACCGGCATGCGGTGACCGACGCCACGTGCGACGGTCCGGGTCCGGGGCCGCGCCACCAGGTGTGGCCGGAGCGCCAGCAGGGTCGCCAGGGCGAGCAGCGTGCCGGCCATCGGCACCAGGAATCCCGCACCGTTCCAGAAGCGGTCCTCCAGCTGTCCGGCGACCGTGACGGCGGCCGCCTGCCCGAGCGCCACCGCACCGGTCAGCCAGGTGAAGGCCTCGGTGCGGGCGCCGACCGGCACCAGGCTCTCGACCAGCGTGTAGCCGGTGATCAGCGCGGGCGCGATGCACATGCCGACCAGCAGGCCGAGCCCGGCGAGCGCGAGCACGGAGTGCGCGGCCCACAGGCCGGAGGCCGTCAGCGCGAGCGCGCCGTACCCGACGACCAGGCGCTGCTGCGGGCCCGCCTTCCACGCGACGGCGCCGCACACGATCCCGGAGAGCATGTTGCCCGCGGCGAAGACGCCGTACAGGACGCCGTTCAGACCGGGTTCGCCGATCGACTCGGTGAACGCGGCCAGCGAGACCTGCATGCCGCCGAAGACGGAGCCGATGCCCAGAAACGTCACGATCAGCACGCGCACGCCGGGCACACGCAGCGCGGAACCGTGCTCCACGCGCGCGTGCTCGTCGACGGTCACCAGCGGCTGCGTGCTCTTCTGCGCCGCGAACAGCAGACCACCGATCAGGGTCAGCGCGGCCTCCGTCACCAGACCCGCGGCCGGGTCGACGGCGGTGCACAGCGCCGTGGCGAGCAGCGGGCCGAGGACGAAGGTCAGCTCGTCGGTGACGGACTCGAAGGCCGCCGCCGTGGTCATCAGGGGAGAGCCCTTGAGCTTCACGCCCCAGCGGGCGCGCACCATCGGGCCGATCTGCGGCACCGAGGCGCCCGTGGGGACGGCCGCCGCGAACAGCGCCCACAGCGGCGCGTGAGAGAGGGCGAGCGCCGTCAGTGTCAGACCCGACGCCGTGTGCACGAGCACGCCCGGGATCAGCACGGCGCGCTGACCGTAACGGTCGGCGAGGCGCCCGCTGTAGGGCGCGAACAGCGCCATGGAGACACCGGTGACGGCAGCCGCGGCGCCCGCTGCGCCGTACGAGCCGGTGGTGTGCTGAACGAGCAGCACGATGGAGATCGTCAGCATCGCGAACGGCTGACGCGCCGCGAAGCCGGGGAGCAGGAACGTCCAGGCGCCGCGCGTGCGCAGCAGCTGCCCGTATCCCGGACGGGAGGTGACCGTGGATGCCACGGCCCGTGCCTTTCTGCCGCCTGGTAGCGCGCCTGTGCGGGGCGCCGAGAGCTGTCCTCTTGCGCGCTGCGGTAGATACCGGCGCCCACTGCGGGAGGGGCTTCTCGGCCGCCATACGGTCGCGCCAGCAATGCGTCAGGCAGAGTTGGTTCGATCAGAATGTGCCTTCATCGTACAGGTGTCGATGGCTGGTACACCTGTGAAAATGAGCACCATGAGGCTGTTCGCCTGCGATTACCCGAGGTGTGAACCATGCGAAATGCCCCCTTAACAACGCCGGGTGTCGCAGAGCGCGCCGCGCGCGCCTCACGCACGCCCACCGCGCACGCCACCCCACCCCCGTCAGCGCCGCGGCGCTGCGCCGTTCGTGCCCAGCCACCCCGCCAGCTTGCCGCCGTGCCCGACCGCGCGCAGTCGGCGCTCCGCCGCGTCCCGCACGGGATCTGTGGCGACCACGAGCAGTTCGTCCCCGCGGCGCAGCACCGTCGTGGGTAGCGGAACGAACGATTTTCCATCGCGGACGACGAGGGTGACGGCGGCCCCGGCGGGCAGCCGGAGCTCGTTGACCTCCACGCCGTGCATCTTCGAGCCCTCAGGGATCGCGACGGACAGCAGGTGCCCGCGCAGCCGTTCCAGGGGCGCCGACTCGATGCCGAGGTCGGCTGCCTCCGCGTCCCCGCCCAGGCGCAGCTGACGGGCGAGCCAGGGCAGGGTCGGGCCCTGGACCAGGGTGTAGACGACGACCAGGATGAAGACGATGTTGAAGACGCGACGGCTGCCGTCGACGCCGTTCACCATGGGGATCGTCGCCAGGATGATGGGGACCGCGCCGCGCAGCCCGGCCCAGGACATGAGGGTCTGCTCCTGCCAGGGCACCCGGAACGAGGTCAGGCACAGCACCACGCTCAACGGGCGCGCGACCATGGTCAGCACCAGGCCGATGACGAGCGCGGGCCAGACGTCGTCGCCGAGTTCGTGCGGGGTGACGAGCAGACCGAGCAGGACGAACATACCGATCTGGGCGATCCAGCCGAGCCCTTCGGCGAACCCGCGCGTGGCAGGCCAGTGCGGCAGCTTGGCGTTGCCCATCGCCATGGCGGCGAGGTAGACGGCGAGGAAGCCGCTGCCGTGCGCCAGCGCGCCGGCGGCGTACGCCGTCACCGCGATCGCCATGACGGCGATCGGGTAGAGGCCGGAGGCGGGCAGCGCCACGTGCCGCAGACCCCACGAGCCGAGCCAGCCGACCGCGATGCCTATGGCGGCGCCGATGGCCAGCTCCAGGGTTATCTCGCCGAGCAGCACATACCAGTGCTCCACCGGGCCCGCCGCGGAGAAGGCGACGACCAGGATGACCACAGGGGCGTCGTTGAAGCCGGACTCGGCCTCCAGCATGCCCGTCACGCGCGCGGGCAGGGGGATCTTGCGCAGGACCGAGAAGACGGCTGCCGCGTCCGTCGAGGAGACGACTGCTCCGATGATGAGCGCCTGGCGCCACTCGAGGCCGATCAGGTAGTGCGCTGCCGTCGCCGTGACCCCGACGCTCACCGCGACCCCGGCCAGGGCCAGCGCGGTGGCGGCCGGCAGGACCGGCTTGATCTCCTTCCACTTCGTGCCGAGACCGCCTTCGGCCAGGATGACGACCAGGGCCGCGTATCCGATGACCTGGGTCAGTTCGGCGTTGTCGAAGTGGATGTCGCCGATGCCGTCCTGGCCCATGGCGACGCCGATGCCCAGATACACGAGCAGACTGGGGAGCCCGCTGCGCGAGGAGATCCGGACCGCTGCGACGGCGACGAGCAGGACGAGCGAGCAGACGAGCAGGAGCTGGTTGAGGTCGTGGACGGTCAGCGGCTGTTCCCTTCCCTGGCTCACGGGCATCACGCGCGCGTGGGCTCACGTACATAGGACACGAAGTGACGCGCCTCCGCATCCAAGTACTTCGTTACCTTACCTAACTCTTGACGATTTCTTGACACTCCTCAAGGCAAGATCGAACGCCCGTCCGCGTTGGTAGCCGACTCCGCGTCAAGTGGCGTCGGGCCCTGCGCCTATGGTTGCTCCAGCGCTCATTCAAAGTCACAGCCCCGCCTGCCGCTCGCGTTAGGACAGCAAGGACAGCGATGCCCCCCAACACCACCGCCTCATCGGGTCAGAAGCCCGGCAAGTCCGGCAGGAAAAAGGGGCGCAAAGCCCGTCTGATCGTCCTCGTCCTGGTGCTGGCCATCATCGGGGGCGTGGCCTACGGGGCGTACTGGTCCATCAGCACCGTCCGCGCCTCCTTCCCGCAGACCAAGGGTTCGATCTCACTCGAGGGCCTGTCCGGACCGGTCGACGTGCAGCGCGACGGCTACGGCATCCCGCAGATCTACGCCTCCTCCGACGAGGACCTGTTCATGGCGCAGGGCTACGTCCAGGCGCAGGACCGGTTCTACGAGATGGACGTGCGCCGCCACATGACGTCCGGGCGCCTGTCGGAGATGTTCGGCAAGAGCCAGGTCGACAACGACGAGTTCCTGCGCACGCTCGGCTGGGACCGGATCGCGAAGAAGGAGTACGACACCAAGCTGTCGGCCTCCACGAAGAAGTACCTCCAGGCGTACGCCAAGGGAGTCAACGCCTACCTCAAGGGCAAGGACAGCGAGGAGATCTCCCTCGAGTACGCGGCCCTGGGCTTCGCCAACGACTACAAGCCCGCCGAGTGGACCCCGGTCGACTCCGTCTCGTGGCTGAAGGCGATGGCCTGGGACCTGCGCGGCAACATGCAGGACGAGATCGACCGCGCTCTGATGACCAGCCGCCTCGGCCCCAAGCAGATCGCCGACCTGTACCCGGACTACCCGTACAGCCGCAACAAGGCGATCGTCCAGGAGGGCCAGTACGACGAGCTCACCCAGACGTTCGAGCAGGAGGGCTCCTCGTCCTCCTCGGGCTCCACGAGCGGTGCCACGGGCACCGGCACCTCCTCGGCCTCCTCGGCCCTCCAGAGCCAGCTGGCGGGCCTTCAGGACGTCCTGGACGACGTCCCCACGGCCGTCGGCGTGAACGGCAACGGCATCGGCTCCAACGCCTGGGTCGTCTCCGGGTCGCACACCATCACGGGCAAGCCGCTGCTGGCCAACGACCCGCACCTGTCGGCCTCGCTGCCGTCCGTCTGGTACCAGATGGGCCTGCACTGCCGCACCGTCTCCAGCAAGTGCCAGTACGACGTCACCGGCTACACCTTCGCGGGCATGCCCGGCGTCGTCATCGGCCACAACCAGGACATCGCCTGGGGCATGACCAACTCCGGCGTCGACGTCACCGACCTCTACCTGGAGAAGCTCAGCAGCGACGGCTACCTGTACGACGGCAAGACCAAGCCCTTCGTCACGCGCGAGGAGACCATCAAGGTCGCCGGCGGCGCGTCCAAGACGATCGTCGTCCGGGAGACCAACAACGGCCCGCTGCTGTCCGACCGTGACGACGAGCTCGTCAAGGTCGGCAAGAAGGCCGAGGTCGACACGGCCGCGCCCGACCGCGGGGACGGCTACGGCATCTCCCTGCGCTGGACCGCCCTCGACGCCGGCACCACCATGGACGCCGTGTTCGCCATGGACAAGGCGAAGGACTGGAACGACTTCCGCGCCGCGGCCGCCCTGTTCGAGGTGCCCTCGCAGAACCTGGTCTACGCCGACAGCACCAACATCGGCTACACGCTGCCCGGAAAGATCCCCACGCGCGCGAAGGGCGACGACGGCTCGATCCCGGCCCCCGGCTGGGACTCCAAGTACCGCTGGACCGGCTGGATCAAGCAGGACGAACTGCCCTACGAGTTCAACCCGGAGCGCGGCTACATCGTCACCGCCAACCAGGCCGTGATCGACCCCGACAAGTACCCCTACACGCTCACCACGGACTGGGGTTACGGCACCCGCAGCCAGCGGATCACCGACCTGATCCAGTCGAAGATCGACGACGGCGGCAAGATCTCCACCGACGACATGCGCCAGATGCAGGTCGACAACAGCAGCGAGATCGCCAGGCTGCTCGTGCCCAAGCTGCTGAAGATCGACATCGAGGACAAGGACGTCCGCGAGGCGCAGAAGCTGCTGGAGGGCTGGGACTACACCCAGGACGCCGACTCCGCGGCGGCCGCCTACTTCAACTCGGTCTGGCGCAACATCCTCAAGCTCGCCTTCGGCAACAAGCTGCCCAAGGAGCTGCGGGTCAAGGGCCAGTGCCTGTGGGTCGACCCCGTCAACACCACCGGGCCCGCCGACGAGACGGAGAAGGTCCGCGAGTGCGGTCAGCGCGACGCCGACCAGGCGCAACCCGACGGCGGCGACCGCTGGTTCGAGGTCGTGCGCGACCTCATGGACGACGAGAACAGCGACTGGTGGAAGACCCCGAAGGGTGTCGGTGACCGCCCGGAGGCCAACAACCGCGACCAGCTCTTCAAGCGCGCCATGATCGACGCCCGCTGGGAGCTGACCGCCAAGCTCGGCAAGGACATCGACTCCTGGAGCTGGGGCCGGCTGCACCGTCTGTTCCTGAAGAACCAGACGCTCGGCACCGACGGTCCCGGCATCGTGCAGTACATCCTCAACCGCGGCCCCTGGAAGCTCGGCGGCGGCGAGGCCACGGTCAACGCCACCGGCTGGAACGCCGCCGGCGGCTACGGAGTCGTCTGGGTGCCCTCGATGCGCATGGTGGTCAACCTCGGCGACCTCGACAAGTCGAAGTGGATCAACCTCACCGGCGCCTCCGGGCACGCCTACAGCGCCCACTACACCGATCAGACGGGCAAGTGGGTCAAGGGCGAACTGCTCGACTGGTCCTTCTCGAAGGACGCGGTCGACAAGAGCACGAGCGACACCTTGGTGCTCAAGCCGTGAGCCACTGACGGCGAACCGCCGAACGGGCCCCCACACGCGTGGGGGCCCGTTCGTATGCGAGGGGTAGGGGGCGTGCGCATCTCCCGCGCGCCCTCTACATGTTCACGAGCCGCGTCTCACAGCCCCGTATCTCACGAGCCGTTGCTCACGCGTCGCCACGGAAGCGGCGCACGCCCGACGGCGTCACCACCGCGTGCACCGGCTGGTCGTGCGACTCCTCCGGGACCCGCTCCACGACCTCGGAGTCGTAGAGCAGCACCACGAGCGCCGGGTGTGCGCCCGCGCGCTCCAGGTGCGCGAGCACCCGGTCGTACGACCCTCCGCCGCGCCCCAGGCGCATACCGCGCGCGTCGACCGCCAGGCCGGGCAGCAGCACGACGTCCGCGCCGGTCACGGCATCCGGGCCGAGGCGCTCCCCGGCGGGCTCGAAGAGGGCCATCTTCCCGCTGTGTCGGACGCGCGCGAGAGAGCCCGCCCCGGTGTACGCGCCCCAGTCCAGGTCGTTGTCCGGCAGGAGAGCCGGGAGCAGGACCTGCACGCCCCGGGCGCGCAGCGCGTCCAGCAGCGCGAGCGTGCCGGGTTCGCTCCCCACCGAGACGTACGCCGCCACCGTGCGCGCCTGCGCCAACTCGGGCAGTCCGAGCGCCCGCCCGGCCAGCGCGGTCGCGGCTTCCCGCACGTCATCGGCCGTCAACCTGTTCCTCACCACGAGGAACTCTCGGCGCAACATTCGCTTGTCAGGCTCGGCCGAACGTCCGATGTGGTTCAAAGGTCGTACCCGCACCCTTCTAATAGGCTCATATCAGAGCTTATTAACCGGAGCCTCAGATTCCTTGCAAAGGCACCGGATAAGGTTGCGGCCATGACTCAGTCGCACCCTCGGATCACCAAGGCTGTCATCCCCGCAGCAGGTCTCGGCACCAGGTTCCTGCCGGCCACCAAAGCCACTCCCAAGGAGATGCTGCCGGTCGTCGACAAGCCGGCGATCCAGTACGTGGTCGAGGAGGCCGTCTCCGCGGGCCTCGACGACGTCCTCATGGTCACAGGCCGCAACAAGCGCCCCCTCGAGGACCACTTCGACCGCAACTACGAGCTGGAATCGGCCCTTCAGAAGAAGGGTGACGCGAGTCGGCTCGCCAAGGTGCAGGAGTCCAGCGACCTCGCCACCATGCATTACGTCCGCCAGGGCGACCCCAAGGGTCTCGGTCACGCCGTTCTGTGCGCGGCGCCGCACGTGGGCCACGAGCCCTTCGCCGTCCTTCTCGGCGACGACCTGATCGACCCGCGCGACCCGCTGCTCAAGCGGATGGTCGAGGTCCAGGAGCAGCACGGCGGCAGCGTGATCGCGCTCATGGAGGTCGCGCCCGAGCAGATCCATCTCTACGGTTGTGCGGCCGTGGAGACCACCGAGGACGGCGACGTCGTCAAGGTGACCGGCCTGGTCGAGAAGCCGGACGCGGCGGACGCCCCGTCGAACTACGCGGTCATCGGCCGTTACGTCCTCGACCCGCACATCTTCGACATACTGCGCAAGACCGAGCCCGGCCGCGGCGGCGAGATCCAGCTCACCGACGCCCTCCAGCAGCTCGCCGAGGACGAGAAGGTCGGCGGTCCGGTGCACGGCGTCGTCTTCAAGGGCCGCCGCTATGACACCGGCGACCGGGGCGACTATCTGCGTGCCATTGTCCGACTCGCGTGCGAACGTGAAGACCTGGGCCCCGACTTCAGGGCCTGGCTTCGCAGTTACGTAGCCGAGGAGATGTAGCAACGTTGAGCAGCGCCGCGCCCCGCACCACCGGCCAGGACCACCTCTGGTCGGTGGACGAACACCTGGAGGACATCCTCGCGACCGTCCGTCCCCTCGAACCCATCGAGCTGCAACTCCTCGACGCCCAGGGCTGCGTCCTGGTCGAGGACGTCACGGTGCCGGTCTCACTGCCGCCGTTCGACAACAGTTCCATGGACGGGTACGCGGTACGGGTCGCGGATGTCGCGGGCGCGAGCGAGGAGTTCCCCGCTGTCCTGGACGTCGTCGGGGACGTCGCGGCAGGCCAGGCCGACCTGCTCCACGTGGGACCCGGCCAGGCCGCCCGCATCATGACCGGCGCCCCGCTGCCACCCGGCGCCGAGACCGTCGTTCCCGTCGAATGGACGGACGGAGGCCTCGGCGAGGGGCCCGCGACCGGCATGCGCGCCCGCGCGCTGGCCCCTGAGGGCGCCGAGGGACACGTGCACGTGTACCGGCCCGCCGAGGCACGCGCGCACGTACGCGCGAAGGGCAGCGACGTGAAGGCCGGCGACCGCGCCCTGGAGGCCGGCACCGTCCTCGGCCCGCCGCAGATCGCGCTGCTCGCCGCGATCGGCCGCGGCACGGTACGCGTGCGCCCGCGCCCGCGCGTGGTCGTCATGTCCACCGGCAGCGAACTCGTCTGGCCCGACGAGCAACTGGGCAACGGCCAGATCTACGACTCCAACAGCTTTGCCCTCACCGCGGCCGCCCGTGACGCCGGCGCCATCGCCTACCGCGTGGGCGCCGTCGCCGACGACGCCGACACCCTCCGCAACACCATCGAGGACCAGCTCGTCCGCGCCGACCTCATGGTCACCACCGGCGGCGTCAGCGTAGGGGCCTACGACGTGGTCAAGGAGGCCCTCTCGCACGTCGGCGACGAGGACGAGGCCGGCAGCGGCATCGACTTCCGCAAGCTCGCCATGCAGCCCGGCAAGCCCCAGGGCTTCGGCTCCATCGGCCCCGACCACACCCCGCTGCTCGCCCTGCCGGGCAACCCCGTCTCGTCGTACGTCTCCTTCGAGCTGTTCGTCCGCCCCGCGATCCGCACCCTCATGGGCCTGAACGACGTCCACCGGCCGCGCACGCGCGCGAGGCTGACCGCGGACAAGGCGCTGACCTCGCCGAAGGGGCGCAGGCAGTTCCTGCGCGGCACGTACGCCGACGGCGCGGTGAGGCCCGTCGGCGGTGCAGGGTCGCACCTGGTCGCGGCGCTCGCGCACGCGGATGCGCTGATCGTCGTACCCGAGGACGTCGAGTCCGTCGAACCCGGCACCGAGGTCGAGGTGGTCCTGCTCGGCTGAGGGCTCCTGGTTGGCGGTACCGTGTCGCGCACAACAGGCCCGCGCGCCGCACCGCGAAGGGCCGGGACCGGGAGCGCCGCACAGCATGAGTACGCAGGACCGACTGACCCACATCGACGAGGCGGGCGCCGCCCGCATGGTCGACGTATCCGACAAGGACGTGACCGCGCGCACCGCCCGCGCCAGCGGCCGGGTCCTCGTCTCGCCCCGTGTGATCGAGCTGCTGCGCGGTGAGGGGGTCCCCAAGGGCGACGCTCTCGCCACCGCGCGGATCGCAGGCATCATGGGCGCCAAGCGCACCCCGGACCTGATCCCGCTGTGCCACCCGTTGGCCGTCTCCGGTGTGAAACTGGACCTGTCGGTCGCGGACGACGCCGTGGAGATCCTCGCCACGGTGAAGACCACGGACCGTACGGGCGTCGAGATGGAGGCACTCACCGCGGTCTCCGTCGCCGCGCTCACCGTGATCGACATGGTCAAGGCCGTCGACAAGGGAGCGGTCATCACGGACGTTCGGGTGGAGGAGAAGACGGGCGGCAAGTCGGGCGACTGGAGCCGGGCGTGAGCGCCGGGGCGCACGACGCTGTGCCCGCGCCGTATCGCGCGCTGGTCGTGACTGCCTCCAACCGGGCCGCCGCCGGGGTCTACGAGGACAAGGGCGGCCCGTTGATCGCCGCGGGCCTGAAGGGCTTCGGCTTCGACGTCGAGGGACCGCAGGTCGTACCCGACGGGGACCCCGTGGAGGCCGCCCTGCGCGCGGCCGTCGACGCCGGATACGACGCCGTCGTCACCACCGGCGGCACCGGAATCTCGCCCACCGACCGCACTCCCGAGGCGACCCGCAAGGTGATCGACCGCGAGGTGCCGGGCATCGCCGAGGCCATCCGGGCGTTCGGACGGGAGAAGGTGCCGACCGCCGCGCTCTCCCGAGGGCTGGCCGGAGTGGCGGGGCGGACACTGATCGTCAATCTGCCGGGTTCCACCGGCGGGGTGAAGGACGGGCTGGCCGTCCTGGAGCCCTTGCTGGTCCACGCCGTCGACCAGATCCGCGGCGGCGACCACCCCAGACCCGGCGCCGGCACTGGGGGTGCGAGCTGAACAGCCCGTCCTGGCCCGCCGTACTGGCGGACGGCGATGTCGTCCTGAGGCCGATAAAGGTGCGCGACCAGCGGGCGTGGCGCGACGTCAACCGGCGCAACCGGGACTGGCTGCGCCCCTGGGAGGCGACCATCCCGCCGCCCACGCCCAGCGGGCCGATCGCGCACCGGCCGACCTACCGGCAGATGGTGCGGCACTTGCGGTCCGAGGCGAACGCGGGCCGGATGCTGCCGTTCGTCATCGAGTACCAGGGGCAGCTCGTCGGGCAGTTGACCGTCGCCGGGATCACCTGGGGCTCGATGTGCTCGGGGCACATCGGCTACTGGGTGGACGAGGCGGTGGCCGGGCGTGGAGTGATGCCGACGGCCGTGGCGCTCGTCGTCGACCACTGTTTCCGGACCGTCGGCCTGCATCGCATCGAGGTCTGCATTCGCCCCGAGAACGGGCCCAGCCGCCGGGTCGTGGAGAAACTCGGATTCCGTGAGGAGGGGCTCCGGCCCCGTTATCTCCACATCGACGGAGCCTGGCGCGACCATCTCGTCTTCGCCCTCACCGCGGAAGAGGTACCGGAAGGGTTGCTCGGGCGGTGGCAGCGGGCACGCTCGCAGAAGGCGCCGCACAACACACCGTGGAACCCGCAGAACACGCCGGGGAATCCCGCATAGCCCGGGAAGCGGTCCGCGATGCACCTCGGAAAATTGAATATATGTTCGAGAATGATCGGGTGGCGATCGTCTCGGGGCATTAAATTCGCGGCCCGAGCGGCCTGTTGATCGCATCGGTCACAAAAAAAGCTCGAAATATCAGCCAGATCGTGCGACACACCGGCCCAATTGGCGGATGGCCTCACGCGAATCCCTCTACCGTGTGAGGCGTGAGCAGCAGCGGCCTCATCTACGCAGTCATTGTCGGGGCCTGGGCCGCCTACTTGGTGCCGATGTGGCTCCGTAGGCAGGACGAGCTGAACGAGGCCCGTCCGACGGAACGCTTCAGCACCGCCATCCGGCTGCTGTCCGGACGGGCGGGGATGGAGCGCCGGTACGCCAAGGACCTGCGGGCGCGCTCCACCGAGGAGGGGGAGCCCAGCGCCGTGGACCCGGATGCCGTCACCGATTCGGTGGACGTCCGGGCCTTTGCCATGCCGCCGACGCGCCCGCAAGTGCGCGCGGAGGTACAGGCGCGCGCCGAAATGCAGGCACCAGCGCGCAAGGAAGCGGCGCGCGGAACGGCGCAACCGGCGCGCGAAAGGACGGCCGAGTCCGCCGCGCACGCCCCTGCCTCCACTCCTGGCACACACGCCCCGGCATCCGCATCGGCCCCCATGTCGGCGCCCGCATCCGGATCCGCGCCGGCGCGCAAACCCGTACCGGCTGCGCGGCGCGCGCCCTCGGCGGAAGCCGCCGCAGCGCGCGCCCGGCGCACGAAGGCGCTCGCGCGCCGTCGGCGCACAACCGTGGTGCTTTTCATCGCCTTCACGCTCGGCGCGATCGTCGCCGCCGTCGGAGGACTCGCGTTCCTGTGGGCGCCCGGCGTGCCCGCCGTGCTGCTCAGCGCGTACATCGCCTACCTGCGCTCCCAGGAGCGCCGCCGTTTCGCCTACCAGATGGACCGGCAGCGGGCCGAGGCGGCGGCGCAGCGGCTGAAGGAACGGGCGCGCCAGCCGCGCCGGCGCGCGGCCACCGCCGCAGCCGTCGACGCCGACGACCCGGACGACGGACCAGAGCCCGAGCAGGACCCCGGGCTGTCGGCGCTCGCTGCCGACCGGCGCGCCCTCGTCGAGCAGACCGACCACGCCGAGTGGGTCGACCAGCAGCGCGAGCGGCAGCGCAGGCCGGGGCACGGGGACAGCTGGGAGCCGGTACCGGTGCCCTTGCCGACGTATGTGACGGCGCCGGTCGCGCCGCGGGCCACGGCCGACGTGGACCTGGAGGCGCCGGACGCGTGGAGTTCGGCGCGGTCCAGCGCGGTCGCCGGGGACCGGGAGGCGCGCGGTGCCGAGTCAGGCTCCGAGCAGAACGGTCCGGCGCAGGACGCCGAGGCGGGGGAGCCGTCCCACGCCGAGGACAGGTCGGAGGGGGGCGGGCGCAGCGACGCGCGCCGGGCCGCCTCCGCGCGCCGGGCGCGCGAGCGGGGACGTACGCCGCTCTTCGATCAGTACGAGGACGGGGAGCGGCCGCGGGCGGCCAACGAGTAGTTGCCGGCGACACCCGGCTTTCGCTCCGTCCCGCCCGACCCGTCCCACCTGCTGTCGGCCCCGCCCGGGCGGCCAGGGAACGGATTTCCAAGCACCCCGATCGGGGTGCTAAGGTTTCACTCGTTGCAAGGGCCTGTGGCGCAGTCCGGTAGCGCACCTCGTTCGCATCGAGGGGGCCAGGGGTTCAAATCCCCTCAGGTCCACGCAGCATAGAGCCCCTGTCGGTGGAAACCGACAGGGGCTCTTGCACGTTCCATTGCAGCGCGGTGGCCCCGCAGCCGTTCACCGCGTTCACTGCGCTCGCCCGGACTTCTTCTGCCGCAGTGCCAGACCTGCCGGAACCACCGCCGATATGACCGCCAGGACCGCGCACGCGCCTGTGGCCGCCGCGAGTTCCGTCCAGGGCAGGCGGATCGGGGACCGCACCGACTGCAGTCCCAGCGCACCCCACATCCCGCCGAGGTTGAGGGCCGTCACCAGCAGGCCGAGAACCGCGCCCACGGCCACCACCAGTGCCGCCTCGGCGGCGACGAGGCGCAGCACCTGACCGGTCGTGGCGCCCGCCAGCCGCAGTGACGCGAACTCCCGCGCGCGGTCGGACGTCGCCATGAGCAGCGTGTTGGCGAGGGAGATGCCGGTGTAGAGGAGCACGATGCCCAGGACGAGGAGGAGACCGAGGCGGGTCCGCTCGTCGGCATCGGTGAAGGTGGCCGTGGGGTAGGCGGTGTGCAGCCACTCGTCGCGGGTGAGGAGCGTCGCGTCCGAGGCGGCCAGGGAGCGACGCAGTTCCGCCTCCGTCGCCGCCCCCTTCACCTCCACCCGGTCGACCACCGCACCGCGCGCGTTGGCCGGCGTGACGTACACCCCGTTGTCGCCCGTACCGACCGGCATCACCGCGGCGATGCGGAGGGACCGGCGGGTGCCGTCACCGAGCCGGACGGTGACCTGGCGGCCGACCTCGTGCTGCGCCCATTCCTCGTTGACGATGATCGAGTCGTCGTCGAGATCGGTGACACGGCCCGCCGTCAGAGGCAGACGCACGGTGGCGGCCAGTGCCCTCGGATCGGCCGCGCGGGCCTCGGACCTGATCAGCGCGACGCCCTCCTCCAGAACGTAGACCGCGCTCGACGCCGTCGCAGAGATCTCGGTGTCGGGGAGCGCGCGCAGGCGGCGTACGACCTCCGGGGACAGGCCCGTCGGCGATGTGACCACGAAATCGGAGACGGTCCGCAGGCGGGCCTCCGTCGCCTTCGCCTCGTTCAGGGTGGCCGTGGCGCCTAGGAGTGAGCCGGTCAGGGCCACCGTGACCAGGACGGGGGCGGCGACGGCGGCCGTACGGCGCAGCGCTGCGCCCGCGTTCGAGCGGACCAGGAAGCCGCAGGGGGCGAGGAGCCCGGTCAGGGGGCGGACAAGGGCCGGGGCGAGCAGGGCCGTTGCGGTGATCAGGAGCATGGGGCGGCTGACGTACGTCTTGCGGTGCAGCAGGTCGCCCGGGTCCGTCAGCAGCGTCAGCACGCATGTGACCGTCGCCGTGACGAGCAGGGCGGTGCCGCACAACAGGCGGCCGCGGGTCAGGGGGCGTTCGTCCGCTGCCGCCTCGCGCAGTGCCTGTGTGGGGGCGGTCCGGCCCGCCCGCCAGGATGCGGCCAGCGCGCCGCACACGGCCACCGACAGACCGGTCCAGAAGGCGAGTTGGTACGGCCACACGTGGTCGCCGATCGCGAACCAGGACGGCGCCAGACCGCCGTCGACCACCCACTCGGCCAGCCACGGGGCGGCGTACGCCCCCAGCGCGCAGCCCGCCGCGGACGCCAGTATCCCCACGACAAGCGCCTCCGTCAGGACCGTCCGGCGGAGCTGGCCCGGTGTCGCGCCCACCGTGCGCAGCAGGCCGAACTCCCTGCGGCGCTGGGCCACCGCGAAGGCGAAGGTCGACGCGACGACGAACACCGACACGAAACCGGTCACCCCGCCCGCCGTGCCGAACAGGGCGTTCAGCGTGGTGAGTGCCTCGGCGTCCCGCTCGGGGTCGGCGTCCGCGAGCCGGCGCGCGTCGCCGGTCAGCACCCGCGCGCGGCCGTCCACCACGCGCCGTACCGCCGCCGCATCCGACTCCACCACGAGCTGGGTGCTCACCGGTGCCAGCTCAGCCGCCCGCGCATCCGTGAAGAAGAAGGCGCTCTCGAAGCCGTATGCGCCCCACGCGTCCCCCGCGCTCACCGTGCCGACCACACGCACCACCCCGTGCGCCGTGCGCATGCGCTGTCCGACGGCCGCCGGCAAGCCGTCCGTGGCGACCACCTCGTCCGCCGCCCTCGGCGCGCGGCCCGCGGTCAGTTCGTACGGCGCGAAGGCAGCGGTCGACCACGGGTGACCGACGACGTCGTCGCGTACGGCGAAGGTGCGGTCCTGCGTGACCCTGCCGAGTCGGCGCAGCGAGGCGACCGTCTCCGTCGGGACGGGGCGTGGATGGGCCAGCTTCTGGACGCGGTCGCCGATCGGGGTCGGTACGCGGAGGGTGTCCTGGCCCTTCACCACGACCGGGGCCGCAGAGAAGCGTTCCGGTTCGAGGGCGGGGGCGTCGAGGGAGGAGGCGAGGGCCAGCCCCATCACGGTGAGCAGGGCGACGCCGAGGGAGAGGGCGACGAAGCTGCCGGTGAAGGCGCTCCAGCGGGTGCGCAGGGTGCGCAGGGCGAGGCTCAGCACGGGAGGACCTCCGAAACGCCGGCTCCTGCGCCGGCCGGTCCTGCACCGGCGGCTTCCGCGCCGCCCGCTCCTGGGGCACCGGCTCCCATGCCGCCCGCCTCGGGAACGCCCGCTTCCGAGGCGTGCGCTCCCGGTGCGTCCGCTTCAGAAGCGCCGCTTCCCAACGCTCCGGACTCCAAGGCGCGCGCCCCCGGAGCCTCACACCCCCGCACGCCCCCTTCAGAAGCGCCCGCCCCCGCCGTATCCGGAGGCGCCCCCGCCGCATCATCAGGCGCCCTCGCCGTACCCACAGGCACCCCCGCTTCCAGCGATGTCATGCGCCCGGCGATCTCACCCGCCCCCGCTCCCGTCAACTCCCCATGCACCCGCCCGTCGACCAGGAAGACGACCCGGTCCGCATACGACGCCGCCACTGGATCGTGCGTGACCATCACGACCGTGCGACCCTCCGCGTCGACGAGCGACCGCAGGAGCGTCAGCACCTCGCGCCCGGTCCGGGAATCCAGTGCGCCTGTCGGCTCGTCGGCGAACAGCACCTCCGGGCGGGTGATCAGGGCGCGGGCCAGGGCGACGCGTTGCTGCTGGCCGCCGGAGAGCTGGGCGGGCCGGTGGCGGGTGCGGTCGCCGAGGCCCACCCGTCGCAGCGCCTCACGCGCGCGTGCCTTCGACACGCGGCGGCCGGCCAGGCGCAGCGGCAGGACGACGTTCTGCTCGGCGGTCAGGGAGGGGAGGAGGTTGTACGACTGGAAGACGAAGCCGATGCGCTCGCGGCGCAGCAGGGTCAGGCGGCGCTCGCTCAGGGTGGTCAGCTCCGTGCCGCCGACCCGTACCGAGCCCGAGGTCGGGCGGTCGAGGCCGGCCGCGCACTGCAGCAGCGTCGACTTGCCCGAGCCGGAAGGGCCCATGACGGCGGTGAAAGTGCCCTGAGGGAAGCCGAGTGAGACGCCGTCCAGGGCGGTCACACCGCTGTCGCCGCCGCCGTACCGCCTCACGACGGAGGTCAGCCGGATCGCGTGGTCGGTGATCCGGCTGGGGATCCGGTCGGTGATCTGGTGTGTGAACTGGCCAGTCATCTGCCCTCATTAAGTCCGCGGAAGGCCGACGGCCCTCATCGAGTCGAAGTTCGGGATCGAGGCCGGAGGCGACGCCGGTCTCGGCGCCGACCCCGAAGAGGGCTCCACGAAACCGCGCCACCGCCCCTCGGAGCAGTGCGGCAGGACCGAGATCTGAGGTAGGGCCAGGCATACCCCCGGATGTCCGCCTGGACGGATTCCGTCCGCCCGTACCCGCCTCCTACCGTGATCTCCATGACGGTGTGGCAGGCGCTGAGCGGGCGCGGATACCTGGGGTCGGCATGGCCGTGGCGGTCGGTCGTCTTCCTGGCAAGCGGGGCGGTGTTCGGGGCGGTCGTCCTGGTGGCGATCGTCGCGGGGGCCGTCGTGGGCGGCGCCACGGCCGTCGTACTCGTCGGGCTTCCGTTGCTCGTGCTCACCGCGCTGTCCGGGATCCCGGTGGCCGCCGTCGAGCGGTGGCGGCTGCGGCTGGCCGGGCTGGGGCCGGTGCCGCTCGCGCGGCATCGGGTGCCCGACGCGCCCGGGCTCACCCGGTGGCTCACCGTGCGGCTCAAGGAGGCCGCCACCTGGCGGGAGCTGGCGTATGCCCTGTTGCTCGGTCTCGTGCTGTGGCCGCTGGACGCGCTGGTCGTCGCCTTCGCGGCCGGGGTTCCGCTGTTCCTGCTGGCCACGCCCTTGCTGGTCGCCGTCGACGGGGAGGCGAAGGTCGTCAAGCTGTGGACGGTCGACACCTGGCCGGCCGCGTTCGGGGTCGCGGCGGCCGGGGTGCCGTTGCTGCTCGTGGGGGCGTACGTGCTCGGGCTGGGCGCCGGAGCGCGCGCCGAAGTTGCGAAAGCCCTGCTGGGCGCCCCCGGGGACAGTGAGCGCGTCTCCGAACTCGTGCGCTCCCGCGTGCGGTTGGTGGACGCCTTCGAGGCGGAGCGGCGCCGTATCGAGCGCGATCTGCACGACGGAGCCCAGCAGCGCCTCGTCGCCCTCACCATGGCCCTCGGCCTCGCCCGCCTGGACGCCCCGCCCGGCGGCCCGCTCGCCGAGCAGCTCGCCAAGGCGCACGGGGAGGCCGAGAAGGTCCTCGCCGAACTCCGCGAGCTCATCCACGGGATCCACCCCAAGGTCCTTGCCGACTACGGTCTCGAAGCCGCCGTCGCGGACGCTGCGGACCGCAGCGCGGTCCCGGTCGACGTGGAGCTGGACCTCCCGGGCCGGCTGCCGCAACCCGTGGAGACGGCCGCGTACTTCGTCGTCTGCGAGGCGCTCGCGAACGTCGCCAAGCACAGCGGGGCGAGCCGGGCGACCGTCAGCGGGGGATACGCGGACGGGCGGCTGACCCTCGCCGTCCGCGACGACGGACACGGTGGCGCCTCCGCCGCGCACGGCAGCGGGCTCACCGGTCTCGCCGACCGGGTGTCAGTGCTCGATGGCATGCTTTCCCTGTCCAGCCCGCCGGGCGGACCGACCCTGCTGCGAGTGGAGATCCCTTGCCGGCCGACCGAGCCCTGCGCCTAGTCCTCGCCGAGGACAGCGTGCTGCTGCGCGACGGACTCGTCGGGCTGCTCACGCGCTTCGGGCACGAGGTGGTCGCGGCCGTCGGCGACGCGGAGACGCTCCTCGCGGCGGTCGCCGAGCACGAGCCCGACGTGGTCGTCACGGACGTCCGGATGCCGCCCGGCTTCCAGGACGAGGGGCTGCAGGCGGCCGTGAAGCTGCGCGAGGAGCGGCCCGGGCTGCCGGTGCTGGTCCTCAGCCAGTACGTGCAACGGGCGTACGCGGCCGAGCTCCTCGACTCCGGTGACGGGACGGGCGTCGGCTATCTCCTCAAGGACCGGGTGGGCCAGGTCGAGGAGTTCGTGGACGCGCTGCGGGAGGTGGCGGCCGGGGGCACGGTGGTCGACCCCGAGGTCGTACGGCAGCTGCTGCGGCGTCGGCGGGATCCGCTCGCCCGGCTCAGCCCGCGCGAGCGGGAGGTGCTGGCGCTGATGGCCGAGGGCAAGTCGAACGGGGCGATAGCCAAGGCGCTGGTGGTGTCGGACGCGGCGGTCGGCAAGCACATCGGGTCGATCCTCACCAAGCTGGACCTGCCGCCGGCGGAGGAGACCCACCGGCGGGTGCTGGCGGTACTGGCGTACCTCAGGAGCTGACCCCGGCCCCCGGCCCTCGCGCGCCTGCCAGGACGCCGGGCCGCACCGGACGCCCGTCAGGACCGGTACAGGGCCGACGCACAGGACGACCGGCCCACAGGACCGGCCTACAGGGTCTTCGCGAAGCAGCGGCTCGACTCGTAGTGCCGGTAGTAGCCGAACTTCTCGCACGGCTCGTAACCGCTGGAGACGTACAGCGCGATGGCCTCCGGCTGCTTGTCGCCGGTCTCCAGGACCATGCGGATCCGCCCCGCCGCCCGGGCGTCCTCCTCCAGCGCGGCGAGTATGCGCCGGGCGAGACCCAGGCCCCGCGCCTGCTCGGTGACGTACATGCGCTTGAGCTCGGCGTCGCCGTCGCGGTTGCCCTCGTCGTTGGCGTCCTGGGCACGCCAGCCACCCGTGGCGACGGGGGAGTCGCTCTCGTCGTACGCGATCAGGTAGACGCCGTTCGGCGGCTCGAAGTGGGCCGGGTCCATGTGCGTGGCGTCGCCGCCGTCGCCGTAGCGGGCGGCGTACTCGGCCTGGACCTGGTCGTTGAGCTTGACGGCGTCGGGGTGATCGAACGGGACGCGACGGATGTTCATGTTTCCTACCGTATATCAATACATTCTTACATCGGATCCAGTCCAGTGTGCCGGTATCGTGCCGGGGTGCTCACTGTGACCTCTGTGAATGTGAACGGACTCCGCGCCGCCGCGAAGAAGGGCTTCGTGGAGCGGCTCGCGGACACCTCCGCGGACGTGCTGTGCCTGCAGGAGGTGCGCGCCGAGCCGCAGCAGCTGCCCGAAGAGGTCCGCACCCCCGACGGCTGGCACGTCGTGCACGCCCCCGCCGCCGCCAAGGGCCGCGCCGGCGTCTCCCTCTACACCCGCCGCGAGCCCGACCGCGTCCAGGTCGGCTTCGGCTCGTCCGAGTTCGACACGAGCGGCCGCTATGTCGAGGCCGACCTGCCCGGTGTGACGGTCGCCTCCCTCTACCTCCCCTCCGGCGAGGTCGGCACCGAGCGGCAGGACGAGAAGTACCGCTTCATGACCGAGTTCCTGGCCTACCTCAAGGACCTGCGTGAGCGCGCCGCCGCCGACGGGCGCGAGGTCGTCGTCTGCGGCGACTGGAACATCGCCCACCAGCAGGCCGACCTCAAGAACTGGCGCGCCAACCAGAAGAACTCCGGGTTCCTGCCGGAGGAGCGGGAGTGGCTCAGCCGGGTCCTCGCAGCCGACGACGGGGGGTACGTCGACGTCGTACGGGCGCTGCACCCGGACGTCGAGGGGCCGTACTCCTGGTGGTCGTACCGGGGGCGGGCCTTCGACAACGACTCGGGATGGCGCATCGACTACCACCTCTCGACGTCCGGCCTCGCCGCCAAGGCCGTGAAGGGGTTCGTCGAGCGCGCGGCCACGCACGCCGAGCGCTGGTCGGACCATGCGCCGGTCACGGTCGTGTACGACCTCTAGTCCGGCTCAGTCCCGCTTCCGCAACCGCCGGTCCAGCGCCAGCGAAAGCTCCGCCTCCACCACGCTCCGGGCCAGTGGCCGCAGGCGTTGGAGGTCGTCCTCGGTGGCGTACCGGAGGACGAGGGAGGCGAACATCTCCGCCAGGTCGTCGACGTGCTCGCGGACGTGTTTGCCGGCCGTCAGGACCTCGGCGAGGGGGATGCCCTCGCGGACCAGGGCGGAGGAGACGTCGAGGAGGCGGCGGCTGATGTGAACGATCTCGTCGCCGTCGGTGGCGAGGTAGCCGAGGTCGAGGGCGGCGGCGAGGTTCTCCGTGGTGACCTGGCCCTCGAAGCGGGCGGCGAGTTCCTCGGGGGTGAGGCGGATCGGCTCCTCCTCCGAGGGGGGCTCCACGCCCAGGAGGTCCGCGACGTCGCGGCCGTGGTCCAGGGCCTCCGCCAGTTCCGCGATACCGGTCAGGGTGTGGCCGCGTTCCAGGAGCGCGGCGATCGTGCGCAGGCGGGCCAGGTGATGGTCGTCGTACCAGGCGATACGGCCTTCGCGGCGGGGTGGCGGGATGAGTTTGCGTTCGCGGTAGAAGCGCAGGGTGCGCACGGTGATGCCGGCTTCCCTGGCCAGTTCCTCCATGCGGTACTCACGCTTCTCCGTCACGGTCGCAGCCTATGTTGTACCTCCGGTAACTTTCGTGGCCCCGCCCCCTACCCATCGGTAAGAAGCTGCCCTACCCTCCCATTGCGCCAGTGTTCACTGGCAGAGTCGCGCTGGGTGGAGGAGTGTCGGCATGACCGAGCACGAGCATGTGCGGGTGGCGGTGATCGGGTCCGGGTTCGGCGGGCTCGGGGCGGCCGTACGGCTGCGGCGCGAAGGGATCACCGACTTCGTCGTCCTGGAGCGGGCCGACAGCGTCGGGGGGACCTGGCGGGACAACAGTTACCCCGGGTGCGCCTGTGACGTGCCCTCCCACCTCTACTCCTTCTCCTTCGCGCCCAACCCCGACTGGCCGCGCACCTTCTCCGGGCAGGAGCACATCCGGGCCTACCTGGAGCACGTCACCGATGTCTTCCGGCTCCGGCCGCACATCCGCTTCGACTCCGAAGTGAAGATGGCGACCTGGGACGGCGAGCGGCTGTGCTGGGACATCGAGACCAGCAGCGGGCGGCTCTCCGCCGACGTCGTCGTCTCCGCGACCGGGCCGCTGTCCGACCCGAAGACCCCCGACATCCCGGGGCTCGACTCCTTCCCCGGCAAGGTCTTCCACTCCGCCCGCTGGGACCACGACTACGACCTGCGCGGCAAGCGGGTCGCGATGATCGGGACCGGGGCCTCCGCGATCCAGATCGTGCCCGCCATCCAGCCCCTCGCGCGCAAGCTCACCCTCTTCCAGCGCACCCCGCCCTGGGTCATGCCCCGCGTCGACCGGGCCATCAGTTCCTTCGAGCGCCGGCTCCACCGGCAGCTGCCCTTCACCACCCAGGCCCGCCGCGGGCTCCTGTGGGGCATCCGGGAGCTGCAGGTCCAGGCGTTCACCAAGCACCCCGATGAGCTCGGGCTGGTCGAGAAGCTGGCCAGGAGCAACATGGCCCGGGCCATCAAGGACCCCGCCCTGCGGGCCAAGCTGACGCCCGACTACCGCATCGGCTGCAAGCGGATCCTGCTGAGCAGCGAGTACTACCCGGCGCTCGCCCAGCCCAACGTCGACCTGGTCGCGAGCGGGCTCCGCGAGGTCCGCGGCTCCACCCTCGTCGCCGCCGACGGCACCGAGGCCGAGGCCGACGTGATCATCTTCGGGACCGGGTTCCATGTCACCGACATGCCGATCGCCGACCGGGTGGTGGGCGCGGAGGGCAGGACGCTCGCCGAGGCGTGGCAGGGCGGGATGGAGGCCCTGCGCGGTGCCTCCGCCGCCGGGTTCCCCAACCTGATGACGATCATCGGGCCCAACACCGGGCTCGGGAACTCCTCGATGATCCTGATGATCGAGTCCCAGCTGAACTACCTGGCCGACTTCGTACGGCAGTTGGACGTCCTGGGCGGCCGGGCCGCCCTCGACGCCCGGCCGAGCGCCGTCGCCGCCTGGAACCGGCGGGTGCAGGACCGGATGAAGCGCACGGTGTGGAACACCGGTGGCTGCACCAGCTGGTACCTCGACGCGAACGGCCGCAACACCACCGTCTGGCCGGGTACGACGACCGAGTTCCGGCGCGCGACGCGGCGCGTGGACATCACCGAGTACGCGGTGCTCCGCGCCGGGGCGAGCGACACGGGCAAGGCGAGCAAGGCAAGCAGAACAAACAAGGCGAGCAAGCCGAACAGCACCGGCAACACACGCCCGACCGGCAAGGACGACAAGGAAGAGGTGAGCGCGTGAGCCGGATCATGAGCGTGGCCTCCGGGCCGTACGCCCCGCCCGTACCCGCCCGTGAGCTGACCGCCGTGTCCGCCGACGGCGCCCGGCTGCACGTCGAGGTGCACGGGCCCGAGGGCGCGCCCGCCGTCGTCCTCGCGCACGGCTGGACCTGCTCGACCGCCTTCTGGGCGGCGCAGATCCGCGACCTGGCCGTCGACCACCGGGTCGTCGCCTACGACCAGCGCGGCCACGGGCGCAGCCCGGCGAGCCCGGCATGCAGCGCCGACGCGCTCGCCGACGACTTCGAAGCCGTACTGGAGGCCACCCTCGCGCCGGGGGAGAAGGCCGTGATCGCCGGTCACTCCATGGGCGGGATGACGGTGATGGCGGCCGCCTCGCGCGAGAAGTTCCGGGAGCACGCCGTCGCCGTCCTGCTGTGCAGCACCGGGTCCTCGCGGCTGGTCGCCGAGTCGACCGTCGTACCGATCCGTCCGGGGCGGCTGCGGACCTGGCTGACCAAGCACATCCTCGGGTCCCGGGCGCCGCTCGGGCCGGTCACGCCCATCGCCCGCGGGATCCTCAAGTACGGGACGATGGGCCCCGGTTCGGCCCCGCACATGGTCGAGGCGTGCGCGCGGATCGTGCACGCGTGTCCGCGCAAGGTGCGGTACGCCTGGTCGCACGTCCTCGATCTGCTGGACCTCGACCACGGGGTGCGGTCCCTGGACGTGCCGACGGCCGTCGTCGTGGGCACGGCGGACCGGCTGACGCCGCCGGTGCACGCGCGTTCGCTGGTGGCGGCGCTCCCGCGGTGCGTCGGGCTCACCGAACTGCCGGGACTCGGGCACATGACGCCCGTCGAGGCGCCCGAGCTGGTCACCGGGAAGATCCGGGACCTCGTGACGACGTACGCGGCCATCAAGGAGGGCGCATGAGCAGGGTCGGTCTCGAAGGACAGGTCGCCGTCGTCACCGGAGCGGCGCGCGGTGTCGGCGAGCTGCTGGCCCGCAAGCTGTCGGCGCGCGGGGCGAGGATCGCGCTGGTCGGCCTGGAGCCGGACGCGCTGAAGCAGGTCTCCGAGCGGCTGCACACCGACAGCGACCACTGGTTCGCCGATGTCACGGACCACGAGGCGATGGCGCGGGTCGCGCAGGAGGTGAAGGAGCGGTTCGGGAAGGTCGACATCGTGGTCGCCAACGCCGGTGTGGCCACGGGGGGTCCGTTCGCCGACTCCGATCCCGAGGCGTGGCGGCGGGTGATCGACGTCAATCTGGTCGGGTCGGCCGTGACCGCGCGGGCGTTCCTGCCGGTGCTCATGGAGAGCCGGGGGTATCTGCTCCAGATCGCCTCCCTCGCCGCCATCACCCCGGCGCCCATGATGACCGCGTACTGCGCCTCCAAGGCGGGTGTCGAGGCGTACGCGCACAGTCTGCGGGCCGAGGTCGGGTACAAGGGCGTGCGGGTCGGGGTCGGTTATCTGTCGTGGACCGACACGGACATGGTGCGCGGGGCCGATCAGGACGACGTCATGCGGGAGCTCAGGCAGCGGCTGCCGTGGCCGGCCAACAAGACGTATCCGCTGGGTCCGGCGGTGGACCGGATCGTGGCCGGGATCGAGCGGCGGTCGAGCCATGTGTACGGGCAGTGGTGGCTGCGGGGCATGCAGGGCGTGCGCGGGTATCTTCCGGGGCTCATCGGGACGGTCGGGGTGCGCGAGATGCGGCGGTTCGGGGACCGGCTGGACGGCATGCGGATCGGACTCGTCGGCGCAGGTGGGGCGGCTGATGAGGAGGCGCGCGCTACACGCCGTGACTGATCGAAATGCGGGGTGTGTCCCGTCGTGTGAATCTGGTCGAGGCCCCGGCTCGGGGCCTCCCCCTCACCCACATCGGGAGTGAACCCACATGGGTATGAAGGACCAGTTCCAGGACAAGGCCGAGCAGTGGCAGCAGCAGGCCAAGCAGAAGGCCGAGCAGGCCAAGGAGCAGGCCCAGCAGCGCGGCCGGCATCAGGACGAGGAGACGGAGCGACTCCAGCAGGAGGAGCAGGACCGTTTCGACCAGGACTATGACGCCTGACGCAGCACGCTGAGCAGAAGGGGCGCCCTGAACAGGGCGCCCCTTCTCGCGTACCCCCCTCTCACATACGCCCCTTTTCGCGTACGCCCCTTCTCACGTACGCGGCGGCAGCTTCGGCCTCGATCGGTCCGGAACGTTCGTGTAGTCCGGCGGGGTCGCCGGAGGCGTCGTCGTCAGCAGGTCCACCGCCAGTCTCACCGCGTCGTCCAGCTGGGCGTGTCGTCCCTCCGCCCAGTCCAGCGGCGTCCTCAGCACCTCCAGGTCCGGTGTCACGCCCCGGTTCTCGATCGACCAGCCGTACGCGTCGAAGCAGGCCGCGTTCATCGGCACCGTGATCACCGTGCCGTCGCCCAGCTCGTGGCGGCCGGTCATCCCGACGACGCCGCCCCAGGTGCGCTGGCCCACCACCGGGCCCAGTTTGAGGAGTTTGAAGGCGGCCGTGATCATGTCGCCGTCGGAGGACGTCGCCTCGTCCGCCAGGGCGACCACCGGGCCGCGAGGCGCGTTCGAGGCGTACGACACCGGCTGGGCGTTTCTCGTCAGGTCCCAGCCGAGGATCGTGCGGGTCAGCTTCTCCACGACCAGTTCGCTGATGTGGCCGCCGGCGTTGCCGCGTACGTCGACGATCAGGGCGGGCCTCGACACCTCCATGCGGAGGTCCCTGTTGAACTGGGCCCAGCCGGAGCCGCCCATGTCGGGGATGTGGAGGTAGCCGCAGCGGCCGCCGCTCAACTCCCGTACGACCTCCCGGCGTTTGGCCACCCAGTCCTGGTAGCGCAGCGGCCGCTCGTCCGTCAGGGGGACCACGGCCACCCGCCGCGCGCGTCCCTCGCCTTCCGCCGGGGTGAAGGTCAGCTCCACGGTCGTACCGCCCGCGCCCGCCAGCAGCGGATACGGGCCCGTCAGCGGGTCCACCGCGCGGCCGTCCACATGGGTCAGGACCGCGCCCTCGCGGATGCCGGTGCCGGCCAGCGGGGAGCGGGCCTTGGAGTCGGAGGAGTCGCCGGGGAGGATGCGCCTGACCGTCCAGCCGCCGTCCCTGCGTGCGAAGTTGGCGCCGAGCAGGCCCTGCCTGCGCTGGTAGTGGGGCGGGCCCTCGTTGCGGCGGGCGGCGGTGACGTAGGCGTGGGAGGTGCCCAGTTCGCCGAGGACCTCGCGCAGGAGGTCGGCGAACTCGTCGGGGGTGGCGACCCGTTCGACCAGGGGACGGTACTGCGCGAGCACCTCGTCCCAGTCGATGCCGCACATCTGCGGTTCCCAGAAGTAGGCGCGGATCAGGCGGCCCGCCTCCTCGTACGACTGGCGCCACTCGGCGCCGGGGTCGACCTCGTGGAGGATGCGGCGGGCGTCGATCCAGACCGTCGTGTCGCTGTCGCCGGACTCGGTGGCGGGGACCGCGCGCAGCTCGCCCTCGTCGACGACGACCAGGCGGGAGCCGTCGCCGCTGACGGCGAACCAGTCGAGGTGCTCGATCAGTTCGGACTTCTTCGCCTTGGTGATGTTGAAGTACTCCAGGGTGGGGCGGCCCGTGGTGTCGTCCGGGTTCGCGAACGTCTCGCCCAGGGCGCCGGAGATCGGCCAGCGCAGCCAGACCAGGCCGCCGCCCGCGACCGGGTACAGGGCCGAGTACTTGGACGCGGTGACGGGGAAGGGCGTCACCCTGTTCTCCAGGCCCTCCACCTCCACCGTCACCGTGCTGCCGTCGCCGGGTTCGTCCTCCGCCGGGTCCAGGCCGCCCGCCGCCGGGCGGCCCTCGGGGGTCAGGGCGAAGGGGGACGGGGTCGCCGACGACAGGGGGACCAGGTAGGGGCGGCAGCCGAGCGGGAAGGACAGGTCGCCGGTGTGGACGTCGTACACCGGGTCGAAGCCCCGCCAGGAGAGGAAGGCCAGATAGCGGCCGTCCCTGGTGAAGACCGGGTTCTCGTCCTCGAAGCGGCCGTTGGTGACGTCGACGATCAACCGGTCCCCCCCTCCCTTCGGGGAGATGCGGGCCATCTTGATCTGCCGCAGGGATCTGCCGATTCCCGGGTGCGACCAGGTCAGCCAGGCGCCGTCCGGGGAGAACGCGAGGTCGCGGACCGGGCCGTTGACCGAGCGGATCAGTTCGGTGACCTCGCCGTCGGAGTCCTCCGTGCCCGCGGCGGCGGCCTCGTCGTCGGACACGGTGATCAGGAGGAGGCGGCCGTCGTGGGAGGCGATGGCGAGGCGTTCGCCCTGCGGGTCCGACACCATCTCCAGGACCCGGCCCAGCTCGCCCGAGGCCAGCCGGCGGGGCTCGCGGTCGCCGGTCGCGCGCGGGAGGTAGGCGATCTCGACCGCGTCCTCGCCCTCCGCGTCCGTGATGTAGGCGACCTGGCCGCCCGAGCCGAGCATCTCCGGGAGCCGGACGCGTACGCCGGGGGTGTCGGCGATCGTACGGGCGGGGCCGTCGCGGTGGGTCAGCCAGTACAGGCTGCCGCGTACGACGACGGCGCTCGCGCGGCCCGTCTCGTCGACCGAGACGCCGTCCACGTGCTGGGCGGCGGGGACCTGGTACGTACGGCGGCCCGTGCGCGGTCCGCTCAGCCGTACGTCGAGTCTGCGCGGCTCGGCGGCGAGGTCGTCGACGATCCACAGATCGCCCGCGCACTGGTACACCACCCGGGTGCCGTCGCTCGCCGCGTGCCGGGCGTAGAAGGCGTCGTGGTCGGTGTGGCGGCGCAGGTCGGAGCCGTCGTGGGCACAGGAGTAGAGGTTGCCGACGCCCTCGTGGTCGGAGAGGAACGCGATGCGGCCGCCGACGAACATGGGCGAGTGGAGATGGCCCTCCAGGCCCTCCAGCAGGCGGTGGCCGTGCAGCCACAGGCGGCCGGTCGCACCGCCCCGGTAGCGCTTCCAGGCGGCCGGTTCGTGGGGCGGGGTGCCGGTCAGGAGGAGGGTGCGGCGCTCGCCGTCGAGGTCGGCGACCTGGAGGTCGGAGACCGGGCCCCAGGGGAGCTTGCGGCCGGGGTCGCCGTCGGTGGGGACCTTGTAGGCCCAGGTGAAGTAGGAGAACGGCTCGCCGTGCGAGGCGACGGCGAGGATCTGCGCACCTCCCTTTCCTGCACCTCCTTCTCCTTCGGAGGGTGTCCATCCGCAGACCTGGGTGTCGGGTGAGCCCCAGTAGGTGAGCCGTCTGCCGGGGCCGCCCTCCACGTCCACCAGATGGATCTCGGGGACCAGACTGCGCCAGCTCGTGTACGCGATGTGGCGGCCGTCGGGGGAGAAGCGGGGGTGGCCGATCTTGGTGCGGTCGACGGTGAGGCGCCAGGCGCGGCCCCTGCCGTCGAGGGGGGCCAGCCACAGGTCGTCCTCGGCCACGAAGCACAGGAGGTCGCCGCTCAGATGCGGCAGGCGCAGATAGCTCACCTCCCCATGCTTTTCCGGGGGATGGGCCGGAGCAACTCGTGGCCGCGATTTCCCGGGGGCGGCACCCGGGCCCCGGCGGTGAAGCGGACCCGGTGCCGACACGGTGACCCAAGACACGTACGAAACTGTTTCGTTTCGTATCGAGGATGCGCTACATTCGTCACGTACGAAACCGTGTCGTTCGGAGTGGGAGGCGAAGATCATGGCCGGGGTGGCAACCGCGCGTCGCAGTCGGATCACGCCCGAGCGCGAGGCCGAGCTGTACGCGGCCGTGCTCGACCTGCTCCGCGAAGTCGGCTACGACGCCCTCACCATGGACGCCGTCGCGGCCCGCACCAAGTCCAGCAAGGCGACGCTCTACCGACAGTGGGGCGGCAAGCCGGAGCTGGTGGTGAAGGCCATGCGGAGCCAGAAGCCGGGCGGCACCGCCGACGTCGACACCGGATCCCTGCGCAGTGACCTCCATACCCTCGTCTGCCGCGAGGACGACTGCGACATGGAGCGGAACTCCGACCTGATGCGCGCCCTGGCCATGGCCGTGCACGACAATCCGGAGCTGATGAAGGCCTTCCGGGAACTCCTCGTCGAACCCGAGATGCAGGAGTTCAAGAAGGTCATGCAGCGCGCGATCGACCGTGGCGAGGTCCGGGCGGACTGCCCGGCCCTGGACTACACCATCCACATGATGGTCGGCGCGTTCGCGACCCGGACCATGATCGACGGCATGCCTCCGACACGGGCGTTCCTCACCTCGTACATCGACGCCGTGGTCCTCCCGGCCCTCGGCGTCTCCCTCCCCTGATCCTTCCCCGCAGTTCCAGCACCTGACGTCACCGCTCAAGTCGTCGGGACGATCGCCCATGTCCCCAACCGGGCCGATCACCCCTTCCCCGCACCACACCACGACCTGACCGGGAGTACGCCCACGTGGCCACGTTCCTCTACAAACTCGGCCGGCTCGCCTTCCGGCGACGGCATTTCGTCGCCCTGATATGGGTCGCCCTGCTCACCCTCGCGGGGGTCGGCGCGGCCTCGGCGCCCGCTGCGGGCTCCACCTCCTTCTCCATTCCGGGGACCGAGGCACAGAAGGCTTTCGACCTGCTGGAACAGCGGTTCCCCGGCGGCAGTGCCGACGGCGCGACCGGACGCATCGTCTTCAAGGCGCCCGAGGGCGAGAAGATGACCGACGGCGCCAACAAGGCGACCGTCACGAGGGCCGTCGAGGAACTCCGTGACGGCGCCGAGGTCGTCTCCGTCACCGACCCGTACAAGACGAACGCCGTCAGCAAGGACGGCACGGTCGCCTACATCTCCGTGACGTACGACGCCCCCGGCATGGAGCTGAAGGACTCGACCAAGGACGCCCTGGAGAAGGCCGGCGACGAGGCCCGGGACACCGGGCTGACCGTCGAGATCGGCGGTGACGCGCTGCAGGCCGCGTCCGAGCCCGGCGCGGCCGGTGAGATCGTCGGCCTCGCCATCGCCGCGGTCACCCTCGTCATCACGCTGGGCTCGCTGGTCGCGGCCGGGCTGCCGCTGCTGACCGCGATCATCGGCGTCGGCATCGGCGTCTCCACCATCACCGCGCTCGCCAACGCGCTCGACCTCGGCGACACCACCTCCACGCTCGCGCTGATGATCGGCCTCGCCGTCGGCATCGACTATGCGCTGTTCATCGTCTCCCGCTACCGCGGCGAACTGGCCGAGGGACGCGACCGCGAGGAGGCGGCCGGCCGGGCCGCGGGTACCGCCGGATCGGCCGTGGTCTTCGCCGGCCTCACCGTCGTGATCGCCCTCGCCGGCCTCACGGTCGTCAACGTCCCGATGCTCACCAAGATGGGCCTCGCGGCGGCCGGCACGGTCGTCGTCGCCGTCCTCATCGCGCTGACCATGGTCCCGGCGCTGCTCGGGTACGCGGGCCGCAAGGTCCGCCCCGCGGGCGAGAAGCGCAAGCCGAAGAAGACCGCCCAGGGCCAGAACAAGGGCCAGGGCGCCAAGCCGGGCCTCGGCGTCCGCTGGGCGAGCTTCGTCGTCCGCCGCCCCGCCGCCGTACTGCTGCTCGCCGTGGCCGGCCTCGGTGCGATCGCCGTCCCGGCCTCCCAGCTGGAACTGGGCCTGCCCGACGACGGCTCCCAGCCCACCTCGACGACCCAGCGCCGCGCCTACGACCTGCTGTCAGAGGGCTTCGGGCCCGGCTTCAACGGTCCGCTCATGGTCGTCGGCGACGCCGTCGCCGGTGACGACCCGAAGGCCGCCGCGAACGACGTGGCCGACCGGATCAAGGACCTGGACGATGTCGCCGCGGTGACGCCAGCGCGGTTCAACAAGGCCGGGGACACCTTCACCATCACCGTGATCCCGGACTCCAAGCCGTCGTCGACGCAGACCGAGGACCTGGTGCACGCCATCCGTGACCAGGGCGCCGACGTCAAGGCCGACACGGACACGAACGTCCTGGTCACCGGCACCACCGCGATGAACGTCGACTTCTCGCAGAAGCTCAACGACGCGCTGATCCCGTATCTGGCCCTGGTGGTCGGCCTCGCCTTCCTCCTCCTGATCGTGGTCTTCCGCTCGATCCTGGTCCCGCTGAAGGCGGCCCTCGGCTTCCTGCTCAGCGTGCTCGCCGCGCTCGGCGCCGTCGTCGCGGTCTTCCAGTGGGGCTGGCTGAGCGGTCTGATCGGGGTCGAGGAGACCGGCCCGATCATGTCGATGATGCCGATCTTCATGGTGGGCGTCGTCTTCGGTCTCGCGATGGACTACGAGGTGTTCCTCGTGACCCGGATGCGCGAGGCGTACGTCCACGGCGAGAGCCCCAGCCAGGCCATCGTGACCGGCTTCCGGCACAGCTCGCGGGTCGTGGTCGCGGCCGCGATCATCATGATGGCCGTCTTCGGCGGCTTCATCAGCTCCAGCGAGTCGATGATCAAGATGATCGGCTTCGGCCTCGCGATCGCCGTCTTCTTCGACGCGTTCGTCGTCCGCATGGCGGTCGTCCCGGCGGCGCTCGCACTGCTCGGCAGGAAGGCGTGGTGGCTGCCGAAGTGGCTGGACCGCGCGCTGCCCAACGTGGATGTCGAGGGCGAGGGACTGCGCGCCCTGGACGGCGACCGGCAGGACGACAAGGACGAGGACCGGGAACTCGTACGCGTCTGACCTGAGCGCCCGTTCACAGCTCCTGTTCCGAAGCCGTGGTGCAGCCCGCTGCACCACGGCTTCGGCAGTTGGCCCCCCCGTGGCGGCAACCGCCGGCAGCGGCCCGGGGCGAAGCACGAGGCCGGGGCCGTTGTCAGTGGCAGGCCCTAGCGTGGACGCCATGACCACACTCTCCGCACGACCCCGTACGGCACTGCTCGTCATCGACGTCCAGAAGGGCGTCGTCACCGGGGCCCACCGGCGCGACGAGGTCGTCGCCAACATCGCCGCCCTCGTCGACCGGGCCCGCGCCGAGCACATACCGGTCGTCTGGGTCCAGCACTCCGACGAGGACATGCCCCGCGACAGCGAGGACTGGCAGTACGTCGAGGAACTGCTCCGGCGCGACTCCGAGCCGCTCGTCCACAAGAGCTACGGCGACTCCTTCGAGGGCACCGACCTGGAGGAGGTCCTCGCCGGCGCCGGTGTCGGACGGCTCGTCGTGACCGGCGCGGAGAGCGACGCCTGCATCCGCTCCACGATCCACGGGGCGTTCACCCGCGGCTACGACGTGACACTCGTCGGCGACGCCCACACCGCGGGGGACAAGAGCGCGTGGGGCGCCCCGCCCGTGGAGCAGGTCATCGCCCACACGAACCTGTACTGGCGGTGGCAGTCGGCGCCCGGGCGGACGGCGGGGGTGGTGGAGACCAAGGAGGTGTCGTTCGAGGGGCCGGCCGAGGTGACCGGGGGCTGATCCGCCCGGCCCGGACGTGCCCCGGTCAACTCCCCAGGATCCACGGATCCTTGGCCGGTGCCATGGCATGATCCGGATACGCCCTCCCTGCCCGGGAGGGGCGCCGGGACTTCGTCGAGGAAGCGCTGGGGGCGGTCATGGGCACCTCGGGCACGGTGGACGGCACCGCGCGGCACCCCGTCGGGACACCATGACCGACACCCACCACGAGGCACGGATCGGCGAGGGCGGTCCGGAGGCGCTCAAGCAGTGGGAGGAGTCCGGACCGGGCCGCTCCGAGACGGCTCCCACGGCGAGCTGGCGGCGCCGGATCGACGTCGCCGAACGGGCCGTACGGTCCTCGCCGACCACGGACGAGGCGCTCGGGCCGCTCCGGGCGGAGGTCCGGCATCTGGCCGACGACGAGGAGCTCCTGGACACCCCCGCCGCGGCCGGCGCGATGTCGTACTTCCTGGCGCTGCTGCGGGCGTCGGGCCCGCCGGCCCAGGGGGAGTACGCACGGGCGGTGGGTGTCGTCGTCGACCGGATCGGCGCCGGACTGGTCCCCGAGGAGCACCGGTGCGCGGTGCACCTCCGCATGGCCGCCGTCCTGTCCGAACTCGGCTTCACCGCCCGGGCCCGCGAGGCCCTCGACTCGGCCCTGCGCGCCGCCCGCACCGGCCTGGAGCGCGCCCGCACGCTGTCCCGGCTCGCCGGGCTGGAGGCCGGCCTCAAGGACTGGACGCAGGCGCGCGGCCATGCCGAGGAGGCCATGAGCCACCTCGGCCCGGCCGGTGACGAGGAGACATGGCTGGACGTGCGGATGCACTGCATCTCCGTGCTCCTGCACGCCGAGCGCAGGGGAGCGGCCCGGGGCGACCACCGGGTGGAGGCGCTCGCGGACGAACTCGTCGGCGTCTGCGGCGCCTTGGCCGAGCGCTGGGGCGCGGACCACCCCCGCGCCCTGGAGGCGCTCGTCGTGAGGGTCTCGGCCCGGCACACGATCGCCGACTCCCGTCTCGACCTGGCCGACCTGGAACGCCTCACCGGTGAACTCGCGGCCCTCGCCGAGCGCTCCGCCCGTCTGCTCGGCCCCCGCCACCCCCAGGCCCTCTCCGCCCGCGCCGCGCTGACGGAGGCGCACCGCGTCACGGCACGGGCCCGGCAGGCCGTGCACCCCGGAAGTCGGTCGCATGTCCCGTACACGCACCGCTAGCGTGCCGTGCATGACGACAGACTCCGGGGCCCACCCCCGCTTCGCCGAGGCGCTCACCGCACTCGGTCTCGCCGAACTGCGGTCCGAGATCCGCCGCTTCCCGGACGCGACCCGGACCGCCGCCGAGGCCGCCGCGGCGATCGGGTGCGAGCTCAGCCAGATCTGCAAGTCGCTGATCTTCGCGGCGGACGGCGTACCGGTGCTCGTGCTGATGGACGGGGCGTCCCGGGTGGACGTGGAGCGGGTGCGGCAGGAACTCGGCGCCGCGAGGGTGACCCGGGCCCAGGCGGACGTCGTACGGGAGACGACCGGGTACGCCATCGGCGGCGTGCCGCCCTTCGGGCACCGCACCAGGACCCGGGTGCTGGCGGACCGTTCGCTGCTCGACCACGACATCGTGTGGGCGGCGGCCGGCACGCCGTACACCGTCTTCCCCATGGAGCCCAAGACGCTGATCGCCCACGCGGGCGGCACGCTGGTGGACGTCCGCGAGCAGAACCCGTGACGCCGCTGGTCACCGCGGCTGTCCTGCTGGCCGCGGTGACGCACGCCGGCTGGAACGCCATCGCGCACCGGATCACCGACAAGCTGGTCGGGTTCACGCTGATATCCGGCGGCGGGATGCTGATCGGGCTGGCGACGGTGCCGTTCGCGGCGTTCCCGGCGGCGCGGGCGTGGCCGTATCTCCTCGTCTCCTGCGCGATCCACATCGTGTACTACGCGCTGCTGATGAAGTCCTTCCGGCTGGGGGACTTCGGCCAGGCGTACCCCATCGCGCGCGGCAGCGCGCCGCTCGTCGTCACCGTGCTCGCCGCGGTCTTCGCGCACGAGGTGCCGGACGGCTGGGCGGCGGCCGGGATCGCGCTGTCCTGCGCGGGCCTGACCGGTGTCGCGCTGTGGGGGCTGCGCGGGCGGCGGCCCGACTGGGCGGCGATCGGGGCCGCGCTGGCGACGGGGATGTCCATCGCCGCGTACACCGTCGTCGACGGGCTCGGGGTGCGCGCCTCCGGGTCGTCCCTCGGGTACATCGCCTGGCTGATGGCGGTCCAGGGGGTGGTGATCCCGGTGTACGCGGTCTGGCACTGGCGCGGTGAAGTCGTCGCTGTCCTGCGGCCGTTCGCCGGCCTCGGGCTGCTGGGGGCGGCACTGTCCTTCGCCGCGTACGGCCTCGTGTTGTGGGCGCAGACCAAGGCGGAACTCGCGCCGATCGCGGCCCTCAGGGAGTCCTCGATCATCGTGGGGGCGGCGATCGGGGCGGTGTTCTTCAAGGAGCGGTTCGGGGCGCCGCGGATCGTGGCGGCGGGGCTGCTGGTGGCGGGGATCGGGCTGATGCTGCACGCCGGGTAGGCGCCCTCGCCGGTGCGCCGGGCACGTCGTCGAAGTCCTCCCGTGTCCTCCCGTGTCCTCCCGTGTCCTCGTACGGGTGAAGCGCCGGGGTGAACGTCGTTCGTCCGTCGCCGGTTCTCTGGTACCAACGGCCCCATGGGCGGCGTATTCATCAACTACCGCAGGGGCGACCACTCGGCGACGGTGGAGGACCTCTACGCGGAACTCGAACGGTACTTCGGCAGCGGCCAGGTGTTCCTGGACCGGCCGTCGCTCCTGCCGGGGCAGCGGTTCTCGGACGCGCTGCGGGCGCGGGTGGACGACTGCGAGGTGCTGCTCGCCGTGCTCCACCCGGGGTGGGCCGAGGTCCGGGACGCCTCCGGGGCGCGCCGCCTCGACCACGAGGAGGACTGGGTCCGCCAGGAGATCGAACAGGCTTTCGCGGGCGGCAAGGTGGTCATCCCGGTGCTGCTCGACGGGGCCGTGGTGCCGAGGCCCGAGGAACTTCCCGCCTCCATCCGGGAGATCGTCGCCGTGAACGGCCAGCCGCTGCGCCGGGCGCACCGGGACGGGGACGTCGCCGAGCTGATCGCCGTACTGGAGCGGGACGTCCGCGCGGACTGGGAGCCCGTCCCGGCGCCGGAGGAGCGCGCGCGGCCCGGGCGGTGGCTCGGCGTCCTCACCGCGGTGCTCGCCTGCGCGGTCCTGGCCGGTGTCCCCGCCCTGCCCCAGGACGACAGCTGGGCGGGCACGGACGTGCTGCCGTACACCCTGAGCCTGGCGCTGATGTCCACCCTGCTGCTGTGCGCGCCGCTGATCGCGGTCGCCGCCGTCCGGCTGGTACGGCGGTCCGTCGACGACCTGGAGCGCGATCTGCACGCCGTGCGGCACCAGACGTACATCCGGCAGACCTGGCCGATCGGCGTGGGGTTCGTCCTCGTCGGCGGGAGCGTGGGGCTGAGCGGCGGCCCGGGCCCGGTGGTGGCCTTCGCGCTGCTGCTCGTCCTGAGCGTCGCCGTCGCCCGCGCGGCCCGCACCCACCTCCGCCTCAAGAAGCGCGACGCCGACCTGTGGGCCCGCTGGCCGCACCGGCTGCCCGCCCGCGTCACCCGCGTCGTCCTGCGGCGCGCGGCCGCCCGGCTCCACCTCCGCCTGGACCGCATGACGGCCCCGCTCTCCCTGGAACAGCGGGAGAAGGCGGCCTGGGAGCTCGACGACATCACCGGCGCGCTCGGGCGGGTGGCGCGGGAGGCGCAACGGCCGCGGCGCGCGTGGCTGAGCCAGGACCACCCCCTCATGCTCGCCGGATACGTCCTGTGGCTGGCCCTGACGGCCGCGCTGTTCCTGGCCTCGGGACTCGCCTACGCCACCGAGGGCGAGGGAACGGTCCGCCGGTACGTAGCCCTCGGCGTCATGGTCCTCATCGGCGCCGCGACGGCACTCGGCACCCTGGAGACCGCCTACCGCTACCAGCGGCGGCAGCGGCGTGAACTGGTACGGCAGATCAGCGGCTTCCGCGACGGACTCGTCCTGCGGGTCGCGGAGATGAGCCGCCCCGCCCGTACCAAGCCGACCGCTCCTGCCCCGCGGCCCGAGGAGTTCGCCGAGCCCGACTAGGCGGTGCCCACCCCGGAGGAGCACTCTGGAAGCAGGTCTTCCGGAGGTGATCGTGATGATGCACACCGCTGTGGGATGGCACGTCGAGCTGGAGTTCCAGGAGGACACCGAACACACCCGGGCGGTGGCCATGGTGCGCCTGCCCGACGGCTCCGAGGTACGGGCCCACGGACAGGCAAGCCGCCACCACACCGACTCCAATCAGCCGAGGGTGGGGGAGGAGATCGCGGGCGCTCGCGCGCTCAACGAACTGGCCATGCAGCTGCTGACCAAGGCGCACGGGGAGATCGACGAGGCGTCGGGGCGGACGTCGCACCCGATCCACGTCTAGTCACCGATCCGCGTCTGGTCACCGATCCACGTCGGGTCGCCGGGGCATGTCTGGTCACCGATCCGCGTCTGGTCGCCGGGGCACGGCTAAAGGGCTGCTCGTACCGCCCGCACCAGGGCCTGCGCCCGCGGGTCCGCCGTCACCGTCCTGCGCAGGCCGTTGGTGACATAGCCGAACGCGATGCCCGAGGCGGGGTCGGCGAAGCCGAGGGCGCCGCCGCGGCCGGGATGGCCGAAGGAGCCCGGACCGAGGAGCGGTGAGGCGCTGCCGTGCAGCATGTAGCCGAGGCCGAAACGGGTGCTGATCACCAGCACACGGTCCGGTCCGGCCGACTCCTCCGCGCGCGCCGCCTCGACGGTCTCCGGCGTGAACAGCCGTACGCCGTCCACCTCGCCGATCGTCGCCGCGTAGAAACGGGCCAGTCCGTCCGCCGTCGCGACGCCGTTCGTCGCGGGCAGCGCGCTCGCGCGGTACGCCGGGTCGTTCTGGTCCGGGAAGGGGGTGATCGCCCCGAAGGCGCGGTTGGTGAGCGAGCCGGGGTCGGTGTAGGCCTCGGTCACCGAACGCTTCGGCCGGGCCCGCAGCGCGTTCGCGGGCTCGGGCCCCTCGACCCGGCCCACCCGCCCGGCCCGGTACGCCTCCGACTCCGGCAGCCCCAGCCACAGAGCTGCGCGGAGCGGTCCGGCGATCTCGGACGCGATCCACTCACCGGCTCCGGCCCCCGTGACCCGCCGCACGAGCTCGTCCAGCAGCCAGCCGTACGTCAGCGCGTGATACCCGTGGTCCGTGCCGGGCTCCCAGACGGGCGCCTGCGCGGCGACCGCCTCGGGCCCCTTCAGCGGGTCCCGGGCCTCCTCGGGCGTGAGCGGGCGGTCGAGCACCGGCAGCCCCGCCCGGTGGTTCAGCACCTGCCGGACCAGCACCCGCTCCTTGCCGCGCGCCTTGAACTCCGGCCAGTACGCCGCCACCGGCGCGTCCAGGTCCAGCAGCCCGCGCTGGGCGAGCATCAGGGGTACGGCGGCGGCGACGCCCTTGGTCGCCGAGCGCATGATCTGGGCGGTGCCCTGCACCCACGGCTCGGTGCCGTCGACGTCCTTGGTGCCGCCCCACAGGTCGACGACCTTGTGCCCGTCCCGGTAGACGGCCACCGCGGCGCCCTGGTCCCCGAGCGTCTCGAAGTTCCTGACGAACGCTTCCCTGACCGGCTCGAAGCCCTCTTCGACCGTGCCGTTCACGTCCACGTCCGTGCTCCTGTTCGCGCTGCCGGGTGGCTCCCGGTGGCTCCCGGTGCCTCTCCTCTAGCCAAGCAGGATCGTCACGTCGATGTTCCCCCGGGTCGCGTTCGAGTACGGGCAGACCTGGTGGGCCGCGTCCACCAGCTTCGCCGCCAGGTCCGCGTCGAGGACCGGGAGAGAGACGCTGAGCGCTACCGCGAGGCCGTAGCCGCGGTGCCTGTTCGGGCCGATGCCGACCTTCGCGGCGACCGTGGAACCGGTCAGGTCGTAGCCCTCCCGGTTGCCGACCAGGATCAGCGCGTTGTGGAAGCAGGAGCTGTAGCCGGCCGCGAAGAGCTGCTCCGGGTTCGTGCCGTTGCCGTCCCCGCCCAGCTGCGGCGGCATCGCGACCTTCAGCTCGATCTGGCCGTCCTGGCTGGTGACATAGCCGTCCCGGCCGCCGTGGGCGGTGGCCTCGGCGACGAACATGATCTTCGTCGGACGGGTGTCGACGGCGGCTTCCTCATTCGTGGCTGTCATGGCTGGCTCCCCCCAGAACAGGTGCGCACAAAAACATCGTGCACAAGGTACCGACCGGTAGGTGGAGGTGGGGTTACCAGGGGGTAGCGACCGTGGGTAACAGGAGCTCACGGGGGTGTGCCGACTGGCGAGGGGGGCGTGAGGTGCCGAGATGGGGCGCGGGCGTCGCAAGAGGGCGTGGGGTGCCGCGAAGGGGCGTGGGGTGTCGGGAGGGGGGTGGGGTGTCGGGAAGGGCGCCGGATGCCGGGAAGGGGCGCGGGCGTCGCAAGGGGGCGTGGGGTGCCGGGAAGGGCGTGGGGTGTCCGGAAGGGCGTGGGGTGTCGGGAAGGGGCGCGGGGCGCCAGGGAGAGGCGTGAGGAGGGCAGATGTGGTGCGGGGAGGTCAGATGGGGCGCTCGGCCGCCGCGTGCGCCCTCTGCGTCAGCTCCCACAGCTCCTCGCGCAACCTCGCGACGTCCGCGACGTCGAGGCCGGTCGCCGAGCGCAGGGCGCCCGGTACGCGCGCCGCTCGCTCCCGCAGTTCCTCGCCGCGCCCGGTGCACGCGACGAGTACTGAGCGCTCGTCGTGGGCCGCGCGCTCCCGGCGCACAACCCCGGCGCTCTCCAGCCGCTTGAGCAACGGCGACACCGTGCCGTAGTCGAGCCGGAGCGCGGCCGCCAGCTCCTTCACCGTCGTCTCGCCACGCTCCCAGAGGACGAGGAGGACGAGGTACTGCGGGTAGGTGAGGCCGAGTTCCTCCAAGAGCGGGCGGTAAGCGGCGGTCACGGCGCGCTGGGCGGCGTACAGCGCGAAGCACAGTTGCTCGTCGAGCAGCAGCGACCCTTCGTGCGCTGCGCGCGCCCCATCAGAGCGCGCCCCCTCGGGACGCGCCCCTTCCACGCACACCCCCTCGGCGCGCACGCCTTCTGCGCGAGCCCTTGCCGCGGCGGGCACGCCGGTGTCGCGAGCAGCTTCCACGACGGGCACGCCGGTGCTGTGAGCCCCTGCCGCGGCGAGCCCACCGGTGTCGCGAGCAGCCTCCACGACAGGCCCGCCCGCGTCGCAGGCCCCCTCCGCGCGCACCCGCACATCGCGCGCCCTCTCCACCGCGCGCACCCCCGGCTCGCGCACCCCCGTCCCACGCGCCCCAGGCCTCTCCTCGTTCGTCACGCGCCCATTCTCACGGACGCGCGGGTGCCCCAGAGACCGAACGCGGATCGAAGCCGTAGGGCAGTTCCAGGCGGTGGGCGTGCATGAGGTCGTCGTCGGAGAGCAGGTCGGCGGTCTTGCCGTCGGCCGCGATGACGCCCTCGGAGAGGATCAGGGAGCGCGGGCACAGCTCCAGGGCGTACGGGAGGTCGTGGGTGACCATCAGCACGGTCACGTCCAGGGAGCGCAGGATGTCGGCGAGTTCGCGGCGGGAGGCGGGGTCGAGGTTGGAGGACGGCTCGTCCAGGACGAGGATCTCGGGCTCCATCGCGAGCACCGTCGCCACCGCGACCCGGCGGCGCTGGCCGAACGACAGGTGATGCGGCGGGCGGTCCTTGAACTCCGTCATGCCGACCTGCGCCAGCGCACGGTCGACCCGTGCCTCCAGCTCCGCGCCCTTCACGCCCGCGGCGGCGGGACCGAAGGCCACGTCCTCCCGGACCGTCGGCATGAAGAGCTGGTCGTCCGGGTCCTGGAAGACGATCCCGACGCGGCGCCGGATCTCCGCCATGTGCTGCTTGCCGACGGGCAGTCCGGCGACCTTCACCGTGCCCGCGCCGCCGGTCAGGATGCCGTTGAGGTGGAGGACGAGGGTGGTCTTGCCGGCGCCGTTCGGGCCGAGCAGCGCGACGCGTTCGCCGCGCGCGACGCAGAAGTCCACGCCGAACAGCGCCTGGTGGCCGTCGGGGTAGGCGTAGGCGAGGCCGGAGACCTCGAGGGAAGCGGTCACGGCGTCCGGCCCACTCACGGCGTCCGGCCCACTCACGGCGTCCAACTCACTCACAGCATCCATCCCAGCAGACATACGACGAGAGCCGCACCCGGCAGCGCGAACGCGTACGTCCACTGCGCCCGCGACGCGGTCACCTCGTCGATGACCGGCATCGAACCGGCGTACCCACGACTGACCATGGCGAGGTGGACGCGCTCGCCCCGCTCGTACGAGCGGATGAACAGCGCCCCCGCCGACTTCGCCAGCACACCCCAGTGGCGCACGCCGGACGCCTCGAACCCCCGTGACTCCCGCGCGATCCGCATCCGCCGCATCTCGTCCGTGATGACGTCGCCGTAGCGGATCATGAAGGACGCGATCTGCACGAGCAGCGGCGGTAGCTTCAAGCGCTGCAGGCCGAGCAGGAGTTCACGCAGTTCGGTGGTGGCGGCCAGCAGGACCGAGGCGGCGACGCCTAGCGTGCCCTTGGCGAGCACGTTCCAGGCGCCCCACAGCCCGCTGACGCTCAGCGAGAGCCCGAGCACCTCGACCCGCTCGCCCTCCGCCACGAACGGCAGCAGCACCGCGAACGCCACGAACGGCACCTCGATGAGCAGCCGTCTGAGCACGAACCCGGCGGGCACGCGCGCGAGGCGGGCGACGGCGCCCAGCAGGACGGCGTACAGCGCGAAGGCCCACATCGCCTCGCGCGGGGTGGAGACGACGACCACGACGAAACAGAAGACCGCGGCGAGTTTCGTGTGCGGCGGCAGGCTGTGCACGGCCGAGTGCCCGTGCCGGTAGAGCCTGTGCGCGTGCCCGGCCCCCATGTCAGGCGCTCGAACCGACGGCCGTGCCGGACGGGGAGACGTCGTGCGCACGACGACGGCGCACGGCCCAGAACACGCCCGTGCCCGCGACCACCGTCACGCCCACGCCGATCACGCCCGCCAGCCCCCCGGACAGGCGGGCGTTGTCGACGTCCTTCACGCCGTAGTCGGCGAGCGGCGAGTCCGCGGCGGCGTGCTCCTCGACGTTCTTGTCGATGCCCTTGTCGGAGGCGACCTTCTCCAGGCCGTCGGGGCTGGCGGAGGCGTAGAAGCTGACGACTCCGGCGAGGACGAGGGAGGTGGCGAGACCGGAGAGCCACAGCGCGCGCCGGGAGGTGCGCGCCGCGACGGGCGCCGTGCGCGCCTCATCGGGCGCCGGTACGTCCACGAGCTCGCCGTTCACCCGCAGCTTGAGCCGCTGCTGCAGTCCGCGCGCCCCGTACACCAGGTCCGGGCGTACGGCGACGACGGCGCCGACCGTCAGCGCGGTGATCGTGGCCTCGCCGATGCCGATCAGCACATGCACGCCGACCATGGCGGTGGCGACCTTGCCGATGGCGACGTCGGTGGTGCCGCCGATCCAGTAGATGAAGGTGAAGGCGAGGGCCGCGGCGGGCACGGAGAGCAGCGCGGCGCTGAAGGAGGCGACCGTGACGGAGCGCCGGCCCCGCGGCAGCACCTTCACCAGGCCGCGGAAGACGGCGTAGGCCACGACCGTCGTGACCCCGGCCATGACGGTGATGTTGACGCCGAGCGCGGTCAGGCCGCCGTCCGCGAAGAGGATGCCCTGCATGAGCAGGACGACGGAGACGCAGAGGACCCCGGTGAAGGGTCCGACGAGTATCGCCGCGAGGGCGCCGCCCAGCAGATGGCCGCTCGTCCCCGCGGCGACGGGGAAGTTCAGCATCTGCACGGCGAAGATGAACGCCGCCACCAGGCCGGCCAACGGCGCGGTGCGCTCGTCGAGTTCGCGGCGGGCGCCGCGCAGGGACACCGCGACGGCCGCGGCGGCGACCACTCCGGCGGCGGCGGACGTGGGGGCGTCGATGAATCCGTCAGGCACATGCACCCCACGATGATGTGGCTTAATGCGAACCTTTTGCAAGAGCGAGCCACTCGTGCATCGTGCATGTGAGATGCCCGACGATGTCCGGCGTCCAGGAGCGCGATCCGAAAAATATGCGACATTGGAGAGGAAGCGGGCGCACAGCTTCCGCACAGGTCACGCAGCGTAAGGGGCCGTTCCGATGTCCGTAGTCGAACAGTACGCGCGAGCCCACATCGTCACGGACACCGACCTCGCGGTCGCGGAACCCGAGGCCGTCCCGGTCGTCCTGCGCTACGACCCCGACAGCGACCCGCGCGCGGTGCGCGTCGGACTGCCGGGGCCGCACGAATGGACCTTCCAGCGCGAGCTGCTGGAGAAGGGCCTGCGTGCCCCGGTCGAGGCCGGGGACGTAAGGGTGTGGCCCTGCGGACGGGTCCAGGCCGTGGTCGAGTTCCACTCCTCGCAGGGCGTCTCCGTCGTGCAGTTCGAGTCGAAGACCCTGCTCAGGTTCCTGCGCCGGACGTACACGGCCACCCCCGTCACGTCCTGACCGACAGCTGCCCGTCCTCAGCTGCCCGTCTTCAGCTGCCCGTCTTCAGCAGCGCCGCCACGATCGGGCCCGCCGTGTCACCGCCGTGCCCACCCGCCTGCACCACACCGGCCGCCGCGAGGTCGCCGCGGTACGCCGTGAACCAGCCGTTGGGCTTCTTCTGCCCGTCGACCTCCGCCGAGCCGGTCTTCGCGCCCACGTTGCCGTAGACCCCCTGCATAGCCTCGGCCGCGGTGCCGTAGGCCGCCGTGTACGACATCAGCTCCCGCAGCTGCGAGAGCGTGCCCGACGACATCGTGCGCGAGGCCGTCGCCAGCTTGCGCCCGTCCACGTCCGGGGAGACCAGGTACGGCTGCCTGAAGACGCCCGACTCCACGGTCGCCGACACCGACGCCATGTTCAGCGGGTTCATCCGGACCCCGCCCTGGCCGATCAGCGAGGCCGCCATCTGCGCCTGCGACTGCACCGGCACCGAGCCGTCGAAGGTGGGCACACCGACCGCCCAGTTGTTCATGGACAGGCCGAAGACCTGCTGGGCCTGCTTGGTCAGCGAGTCGTTGTCCAGGTCAGGCGCCTGGCTGATGAAGGCGGTGTTGCAGGACCGGGCGAAGCTCGCCTTGAAGGTGCCGCCCTTGATCTCGAACTTGTCGTCGTTCTGGAACTTCCAGCCGCCGTACGTGAAGTACTTCGGGCACGGATGCTCCTTGTCCGCCGACGCGAGCCCCTTCTCGATCAGCAGCGACGAGGTGATCACCTTCATCGTCGAACCCGGCGCGAGCGAGCCCTGGAAGGCGACGTTGAAGCCGTGCGAGGCGTTCGCGGCGGCCAGGATCTCCCCGGTCGACGGCCGCAGCACCACCACCGACGACTTCGCCTTCTTCGCGACCTGCGCCTCGGCGGCCGCCTGCAGGGTCGGGCTGAGCGTCGTCTTCACCGTGCCCGGCGTGCCCTTGGTCAGCGTCAGCAGGGTCTTGTCGGACAACTTGTCCGCCTTGGACTCCTTGCCCCGGATCACCTGCAGCTCGACGCCCGCCTTGCCGCCGGCCTTCTTGCCGTACTTCTCCCGCAGCCCGTCCAGGACCGAGCCCAGCGACGGGTACTTCTCCTCGGTGATCTCGCCCCCGTCCCGGTCGACCGCCTTGACCGGCGGCGTCCCGGCCTCCCCGGTGACCAGGGTGTCGCCGTCCTCCAGATCGGGGTGGACGACCGCGGAGTGCCACTGGACCTGCGGCTTCCCGGTGGCGGTGTTCCGTACGACGGTGAGCGAGCTGTCGTACGTCAGCGGCTTGCTGGTGCCCTTGTACGACACCGTCGCCTTCACGGAGAAGGGGACCTTGCCGCCGGTCGGGGTGCCCGGGGTGAGGGTGACGCCCTTGAGGTGGGCGTCCTTGGCGTAGCCGGTGAGCAGGGCCGTGGCCGCCGGCGAGTCGTCGGTGACCGCCGCGGCCTGCGCGACCTTGCCCGACTGCCAGGACGTCAGGAAGGTCCGCGCCGCGCCGTCGACCTCCTTCGCCGACAGCGGGCCCGTCCTGACCTTCGGTTTCTGGTCGGCGGCCGAGGACGTCCGGTCGTCGGCCGCCGCGCCGCCGCCGTACAGCACGTACCCGGCGAAGCCCGCGCCGCCGACGACCACGGCGATCATCCCGCCGATCACGGCGGGGCGATTCGTCCTACGTCGCTCGGCGACGCGCCTTCTCTTGCCCACTGTCCTCGGTCCTCCGTGCATCCCCAGGGTCCCCGTTGCCCTCGTCCATCACCTCAACGACGGCAACCACCCTAGAGTCCCGTCCTGTGCGGGTGAGATCAGCCACCCGCCGCCAGTACGGCCTTGACGATGGGTCCGGCCGCGTCGACGCCGTGACCGCCCCCTTCGGACATGGCCGCGGCGGCGACATCGTTGCGGAATCCGGTGAACCAGCTGTTGGAGGTGGCCACGTTGTCCACCTCGGCCGAACCGGTCTTCGCCCCGATGTCCCCGCCGAGCCCCTGCATGACACCCGCCGCGGTGCCCTGCGTCGCCGTCAGCCGCATCATCTGCTTCAGCTGGTAGACGGTGCCGGACCGCAGCCCCTCGGCGGTGGCCAGCTCACGGTCGTCGAGCTTCGGCGAGACCAGGTAGGGCTGGCGGAAGGCGCCGGTGATCGCGGTCGCCGTCACCGACGCCATGTTCAGCGGGTTCATGGTGACCTTGCCCTGCCCGATGGCGTTGGCGGCCCGGTCCGGACCGGCCTCGGCGGGCACGCTGCCGTCGACCGAGGTGATGCCGGTCTTCCAGTCGTCCCGGCCGAGCCCGAACTTGTCCTGGGCCTCCTCGGTCAGCGAGGAGTCGCTGAGCGGCTTCTCGTCGATCAGCTTGATGAAGGCGGTGTTGCAGGACCGCATGAAGCTGTTGGCGAGGGTGGCGCCGGGGTTGGGCTTCATGCCCTTCAGGTTCTTGAAGGTCTGCCCCTGCCATATCGCGTCGTCCGGGCAGGGCGCCGGGCCGTTCATCGAGGTCACGCCGTTGTCGATGAGCATCGCCGAGGTGATGATCTTCATCGTGGAACCGGGCGGCTGGGCTCCCTCGAAGGCCGCGTTCCAGCCGTCGTCGCGATGGTTGGCGACCGCCAGCACCTCGCCCGTGCCCGTCTTGACCGCCACCACCGAGGAGTTGGCGTACTTCTTCACCGCGGTCTCGGCCGCCGCCTGCGCGCCCGCGCTGATCGTCGTCTCCAGCCTGCCCGCCTTGCCCTTGGCGAGGGTGAGCAGCGAGGTGTCGGGGGAGCCGTCCGCGTTGTGCCGCACATACAGCTCGACCCCCGGCGTACCGCCCGCGCGGGGCCCGTACTTCTCGCGCAGCGCGTCCAGGACCGGCCCGAGCGAGGGGTACTTCTCCTTCGTCAGCACCTTGCCGTCGCGGTCCAGCGCCTCGATGGGCGGCGCCGAGGACGGGCCGGTGACCAGGACGTCGTCCTTCGACTTCAGCTCCGGATGCACCACGGAGGGCTTCCAGTCGACCAGCGGCTTGCCCGTGGTGATCCCGCGCACGACCGTCAGCGAGCTCTTGTACGTGAGCGGCTTGGACGTGCCCTTGTACGACACCGTCGCCTTCACGGTGAACGGCACCGTCGCGCCCTGCGGCGCACCCGGGGTGATCTTCACGCCGGTGATGCGCGCGTCGTCGCGGTAGTCCGTCAGCAGGGACTGCGCCGCAGCGTTGTTGTTCGTGGACTGGGCCGCGGTGGCCGCCGCGCCCTTCTCCCAGCCCGTGAAGAACGTCCCGGACGCCTTCTCGACCTCGTCGGCGCTCAGCGGCCCCGAGGTCGGCTCGGCCGCTCCGCCGGGTCCCCCGTCGCCGTTCAGCGCGGACACGATGTTGAACGCGCCGTATCCGGCGCCGCCCACCATCACAGCGAACACGCTGCCGATGACGGCGGTTTTGACCCCCTTGCCCATGGAACCGATCCCCTCCCCGTTCTCAGTCCTCCGCACTTTAAGTGGGCTGAGTGAAAACTGTGAGAGGTGTTTCCTTTTGTAGCCGAGTTGTTGAGGTGGAGCCGGGCCAGGCCCAAGTCCCGGGCTAGACCCAGGTATCGAGCCACATCCGCGAACGCCAGTCATCGATCGGGATGGCCGTCCCGGTGTACAGCGGCCAGAAGTAGATGAAGTTCCAGGCGATCAGCAGCACCAGCACACCCGCCCCCGTGGCCCCCGCCACCCGCCGGGTGTCGCTGGAGTTCGGCGGTCCGACGATCGCGCCGATCATCATCGCCACGGCCAGGCACAGGAAGGGCAGGAAGACGACGGCGTAGAAGTAGAAGATCGTGCGCTCCTGGTACATGAACCAGGGCAGATAGCCGGCGGCGATGCCGCAGGCGATGGCGCCCGCGCGCCAGTCGCGGCGGAAGAACCAGCGGTACAGGACGTAGGCGATCGCGAAGGCGGCCGCCCACCACAGCAGCGGGGTGCCGATCGCCAGGACCTCGCGGGCGCACTTCTCGGTCGCGTCGACGGGGCAGCCGTCCTTGCCGGGCGCGGGGGACTCGTAGAAGAACGAGACCGGGCGGCCGTCGACGATCCAGCTCCACGGGTTGGACTGGTAGGTGTGCGGGGAGTGCAGGCCGACATGGAACTCGTAGACCTGGTGCTCGTAGTGCCACAGGCTGCGCCACCAGTCGGGGAACAGCCAGGACCAGCTGCTGTCCTTCCCGTCGGTCGCGGCCCAGTTGCGGTAGTAGCCGCCGGTGCCGTCCGTGGGGGAGAGGATCCAGCCGATCCAGGACACCAGGTACGTGACGATCGCGACCGGCACCGTCGCCAGGAACGTGATGCCGAGGTCCCGCTTGAGGACCGCCTCGTACGGGTGGCGGGCGCCCGCGACCTTGCGGGAGCCGACGTCCCACAGCACGGCCATCACACAGAACGCGGCCAGGATGTACAGGCCGTTCCACTTGGTGCCGATGGCCAGGCCCAGCATCAGGCCGGCCAGCCAGCGCCAGGGGCGCCATCCGAAGCGGGTCGTCTCCGCGATGTGCGCGTCGGGGCGGGCCAGGCCGTCCGCGCCCACGGGCAGCGCGGCCGCGAGTTTCTCCCGCGCCCTGTCGCGGTCGACGACCAGGCAGCCGAACGCGGCCAGCACGAAGAACATCAGCACGCCGTCGAGCAGCGAGGTGCGGGCCATCACGAAGGCCAGCCCGTCCACCGCCATCAGCGCGCCCGCGAGACAGCCGAGGAACGTCGAGCGGAAGATCCGGCGGCCGATCCGGCACAGGATCAGGATCGACAGCGTGCCCAGCAGCGCCGTCATGAACCGCCAGCCGAACGGGTCGAACCCGAAGATCAGCTCGCCGAGCCCGATGACGTACTTGCCGACCGGCGGATGCACCACGTAGGAGGCGTCCGTCGGGACCGACACCTTGCTTCCGACGTCCAGGATCAGATCGTTGGCGTTCTTGTCCCAGTTGACCTCGAAGCCGCGGTGGACGAGCGCCCAGGCGTCCTTGGCGTAGTACGTCTCGTCGAATATCACCGCCTTCGGGCTGCCCAGGTTCCAGAACCGGATGACGCCCGCGAACAGCGTGACCAGCAGCGGCCCGCCCCAGCCCGACCAGCGCACGAGCCGCTCGACCAGCGCCTTCGGGAGGCCGAGCGCCCCCCACATCCGCGGGTTGGGCTCGGCGTACGGCGGTACGAGCCGGTCGCGTACGTCGCTTCTGGGCCCCGCCGTGTAGCCGAAACGGCGCAGCCGCTGCTGCCACGACGGCCGCTGGTCTTGCGGTGCCTGGGCCTGCCGGGTGTCCGTGGAGTCCATGGACGACGCTGTACTGGTCACCGCGCCATCGTAGGGAACACGTCTGTGGGAGTCCCGTGGACGGGTCCTGCGAGGATGGAAAAGTGACAGGAACCCTTGTACTGGCAGGCACCCCCATCGGCGACATCGCGGACGCCCCGCCCCGGCTCGCCGAGGAACTGGCCGGAGCGGACGTGGTCGCCGCCGAGGACACCCGTCGGCTGCGCCGCCTCACACAGGCGCTCGGCGTGACACCCAAGGGGCGCGTCGTGTCGTACTTCGAGGGCAACGAGGCCGCCCGTACGCCGGAGCTGGTCGAGGAACTCGTCGGCGGCGCGCGCGTGCTGCTCGTCACCGACGCCGGGATGCCGTCGGTGTCCGACCCCGGCTACCGGCTGGTCGCGGCCGCGGTGGAGAAGGACGTCCGCGTCACCGCCGTACCGGGGCCGTCGGCGGTGCTGACGGCGCTCGCGCTGTCGGGGCTGCCCGTCGACCGGTTCTGCTTCGAGGGCTTCCTGCCGCGCAAGGCAGGTGAGCGGCTGACCCGGCTCCGCGAGGTCGCCGAGGAGCGGCGCACCCTCGTCTACTTCGAGGCCCCGCACCGGCTCGACGACACCCTCGCCGCGATGGCCGAGGTGTTCGGCGCCGAGCGGCGGGCGGCCGTCTGCCGCGAGCTGACCAAGACGTACGAAGAGGTCAAGCGCGGTCCGCTGGGGGAGCTCGCGGCGTGGGCCGCCGAGGGCGTACGGGGAGAGATCACCGTCGTCGTCGAGGGCGCCCCGGAGAAGGGGCCCGGGGAACTCGACCCCGCCGAGCTGGTGCGGCGGGTGCGGGTGCGCGAGGAGGCCGGGGAGCGCCGCAAGGAGGCGATCGCGGCGGTCGCGGCGGAGGCCGGGCTGCCCAAGCGGGAGGTCTTCGACGCGGTGGTGGCGGCGAAGAACGCGGGTGCCTGACGGGCCTGCGTGACGCGGCGCACATGGCCTCTGAGCAGGGCGCATGCCGTTTGAGCGTGCGCCCCACGTGCAGGCAAAGGACGATGGTGGAAAGCAAAGCCCAGCCCTCTCGGCGAGGCCGTTTCGGCAAGGAAAGTCCAAGACGGTTCCAACAGTCGACAGGGCTCGTGCATTCGCTCCGGCAGAGGCGTCCACTGGAGACAGGGACGCACCCGTCCCGATGTCCAGCGGACCAGAGGAGCCGGCATGAGCGAGATCGCAGGGCAGACCGCCGCACTGCGCAGTGGCGCCACCGCCGTCGTCCACGAGTCGTACTCCTTCGCCTGCATGCGGTGCGGGCACGGCTGGGAGCAGTCGTACGAGATAGAGCACCACACCGCGGCCGACGGCCATGACTTCGTGATGTACGTCGTGAACGGCCAGGTGGTGCCGTCGCCGCTGAGTCGCCCCACGTGCCACAACTGTGACGGACACGTCGTGCGCATCATGCGGCCGGGACAGGTGTCATCGGTGCTCGACGCGGTGCACCGGCATCAGCACCGCACCCCGCAGGCCGGACCGGTCGAGGTGCCCGAGGTGCGCGCGCAGGCCGAGGCACAGGCCGAGGAGCGCCACCACTGGCATCTGTCGGACCTCCTGCACCCCTTCCACCGCAGGGCCAGCTGAGCCACCGCCTCCCCCCGGGAGGAGGGCATGCCCCTTTCGTAGGATCGGGGCATGCCCTCCTCCAGCTCCAGCGCCGGCGAGAAGAACGCGGCGCCGCCGCTCCCGGAACCCCTCCGGGTGCCCGTCGCCGACTCCCACACCCACCTCGACATGCAGTCCGGCACGGTCGACGAGGCCCTCGCGAAGGCCGTGTCGGTGGGCGTGACGACCGTGGTGCAGGTCGGCTGCGACATACGGGGTTCGCAGTGGGCCGCCCGGACGGCGGCGCAGTACGACGCCGTCCACGCCACCGTCGCCCTGCACCCCAACGAGGCGCCGCGCATCGTGCACGGCGACCCCGACGGCTGGTCCCGGCAGGGGGCGCGCACGCCCGGCGGTGACGCCGCCCTGGACGAGGCACTCGCCGAGATCGACCGGCTGGCCGGGCTGCCCGAGGTCAAGGGCGTCGGCGAGACCGGCCTCGATTACTTCCGCACCGGTCCCGAGGGCAAGGAGGCGCAGGAGCGCTCCTTCCGCGCCCACATCGAGATCGCCAAGCGGCACGGCAAGGCCCTCGTCATCCACGACCGCGAGGCGCACGCCGACGTCCTGCGCGTGCTGAAGGAGGAGGGCGCCCCCGAGCGCACCGTCTTCCACTGCTACTCCGGCGATGCCGAGATGGCGGAGATCTGCGCCCGCGCCGGATACTTCATGTCCTTCGCCGGCAACGTCACCTTCAAGAACGCCCAGAACCTGCGGGACGCGGTGGCGGTGGCGCCCCTGGAGCTGCTCCTCGTGGAGACCGACGCGCCCTTCCTGACGCCCGCGCCGTACCGCGGACGGCCCAACGCTCCCTATCTCATTCCGGTCACGGTGCGCGCGATGGCCGCGGTACGGGGGATCGACGAGGACGCGCTGGCTACTGCACTTGCCGCGAACACCGCTCGGGCGTTCGGTTACTGACCCGAGCGGGTGTGACCGCGTGTAGCCGCGTCGCTTTGGAGAGTGACGGTCGCTCCGCTAGGTTCTGGGTCTCTCTGGACCCTGGAGCGTGTCGGCGTGAGCAACTCCCAGTACCAGACGTACGAGCCGTACGGCGCGGCCTACGACCCGCACAGCGCGGAGACGGTGGCGTACGGCGTGCAGGTCGCGCCGACACCGCCGATGCCCATGCCGGCGCCCCTGCCGTACGAGGACCTGCCGTACGAGGACACGTACCGGCCCGCCTATGACGCGCCCCGAGGCCCCGGCAGCCCCGGCGCGCAGATGGACACACCGGCGCCCGCGCCCGCCTCGCGCGCCGGAGCGAACCGGCGGGCCGCGCGCCGGCGGAAGGCGCGGGGCGCCGAGCGCGCGGACTCCACCATGCGCCGTCTGCTGCCGCAGGCGCTGGTCGTCGCGTTCCTCGCCGGCGGCACCACCGCGTTCGTCGCCAAGGACAAGGCGATCGAGCTGACCGTCGACGGCAAGCCACGCACCCTCCACACCTTCGCCGACGACGTCACCGAGCTGCTCGCCGACGAGGGCGTCGACGTGGGGGCGCACGACGTGGTCGCGCCCGCCCCCGGCACCGCGCTCAGCAGCGGCGACGAGATCGCGGTGCACTACGGGCGCCCCGTACGGCTCACGCTCGACGGGGAGCGGCGCGAGGTGTGGACGACGGCGCGCACGGTGGAGGGGGCGCTCAAACAGCTGGGGGTGCGTGCCGAGGGCGCGTACATCTCGACCCCGCGCTCCCGGGCCATCGGGCGCGAGGGGCTCGCGCTGGACGTGCGCACCGAGCGCTCGGTCACCGTCATGGCGGACGGGCGCTCGCGCACCGTGCGCACCAACGCGGCGTCTGTGCGGGAGGTCGTCGAGGAGGCCGGCATCACGCTGCGCGGGCAGGACACGACGTCGGTCGCGCCCGGGAGTTTCCCCCGCGACGGCCAGACCGTCACCGTGCTGCGGATCACCGGCGCCAAGGAGGTCCGTGAGGAGGCGATCCCCTTCCGGGTGGAGCGGACCGAGGATTCCTCGCTCTTCAAGGGCACGGAGGTCGTCGAGCAGGCCGGGCAGAACGGGCTGCGGCGGGTCACGTACTCCCTGCGGACCGTCAACGGCGTCAAGCAGAAGCCGCGGCGGATCAGGTCCGAGGTGGTGCGGGAGGCGCGCACCCAGGTGGTGAAGGTGGGGACCAGGCCGTTGCCGACGTCCGTGCAGGGCGCGGACGGGCTGAACTGGGGCGCGCTGGCGGCGTGCGAGTCGGGCGGCCGGCCGAACGCGGTGGACCCCTCGGGGACGTACGGCGGCCTGTACCAGTTCGACACGCGGACCTGGCAGGGGCTCGGCGGAAGCGGGCGGCCGCAGGACGCGCCGGCGGCGGAGCAGACGTTCCGCGCGAAGAAGCTGTACGTGCAGCGAGGAGCGAGTCCTTGGCCGCACTGCGGGCGGCGGTTGAGCGGGTGAGGCGTGGGGGTGTGCGTGAGGCCGCGAGTCCGTGAGCTTGTGAGTCTGTGAGTTCGTGAGTCTGTGAGTCCGTGCCGACGTCAGAAGCCGGTGTGCGATGCGGAGCGTGACGTGGGCGGCGTCGGGCGTGACGCCCCGTGGCGGACGGCGGTCCGGACCGCGCCCCGTACCCTTGTCCCGTGACCAGCAGCCCCACCCCCGACGCCCTCCTCGGCCCCGCCGACGTCCGTGAGCTCGCGGACGTCCTCGGTGTGCGCCCGACCAAGCAGCGCGGGCAGAACTTCGTGATCGACGCGAACACGGTGCGCCGTATCGTCCGTGTCGCAGATGTCCGGCCGGACGACGTGGTCGTCGAGGTCGGGCCGGGGCTGGGGTCGCTCACCCTCGCGCTGCTCGAAGTCGCGGACCGGGTCACCGCGGTCGAGATCGACGACGTGCTCGCCTCCGCGCTGCCCGCCACCATCGCGGCGCGCATGCCGGACCGGGCCGGACGGTTCGCGCTGGTGCACTCGGACGCCATGCAGGTCACCGGGCTGCCCGGCCCCGCGCCCACCGCGCTGGTCGCGAACCTGCCGTACAACGTCGCCGTGCCCGTCCTGCTGCACATGCTCGAAACCTTCCCGAGCATCGAGCGGACCCTCGTCATGGTGCAGTCGGAGGTCGCCGACCGCCTCGCCGCCGGGCCCGGGTCGCGGGTGTACGGCGTGCCGTCGGTGAAGGCGAACTGGTACGCCGAGGTGAAGCGGGCCGGGGCGATCGGGCGGAACGTCTTCTGGCCCGCGCCGAACGTCGACAGCGGGCTCGTGTCGCTGGTCAGGCGTGCCGAGCCGATCAAGACCACCGCCTCCAGGCAGGAGGTCTTCGCCGTCGTGGACGCCGCCTTCGCCCAGCGCCGCAAGACGCTGCGGGCCGCGCTCGCCGGGTGGGCCGGTTCCGCGGCCGCCGCCGAGGCCGCGCTCGTCGCCGCGGGGGTCTCGCCGCAGGCGCGCGGGGAGTCGCTGACCGTCGAGGAGTTCGCCCGTATCGCCGAGAACCGCGTCTTTGAGAGCCCTGCCGACCACGAGGAGTCCAGCCGCCCGTGAGCGTCACCGTCACCGTCCGTGTCCCCGCCAAGGTCAACGTCCAGCTCGCGGTCGGCGCCGCTCGGCCCGACGGGTTTCATGACCTGGCCAATGTCTTCCTGGCGGTCGGCCTCTACGACGAGGTGACGGTCACCCCGGCCGACGAACTGCGCATCACCTGCGCGGGGCCGGACGCCGCGCAGGTGCCGCTCGACGTGACGAACCTGGCGGCGCGGGCGGCGATCGCCCTCGCCGGGCGCCGGGGGATCGAGCCGGCCGTGCACATCCACATCGCCAAGGACATCCCCGTCGCCGGCGGCATGGCGGGCGGCAGCGCGGACGGGGCCGGGGCGCTGCTCGCCTGCGACACCCTGTGGGGCACGGGCGCCTCCCGTGAGGAACTGCTCGACATCTGTGCCGAGTTGGGCAGTGACGTGCCGTTCAGCCTGGTGGGCGGGGCGGCGCTGGGGACCGGGCGGGGAGAGAAGCTGCGGGTGCTCGACGTCGGCGGGACCTTCCACTGGGTGTTCGCGATGGCCGGGCGCGGGCTCTCCACCCCTGCCGTCTTCCGGGAGTTCGACCGGCTGACCGAGGGGCTCGACGTGCCCGAGCCGGTCGCCTCGCAGCCGTTGCTGGACGCGCTCGCGAAGGGCGACCCGGACGCGCTCGCCGCGGCTGTCTCCAACGACCTGCAGCCCGCCGCTCTTTCGCTCTTCCCGGAGCTCGCCGACACGCTCGCCGCCGGCCGCAGCGCCGGTGCGCTCGCCGCGCTGGTGTCCGGTTCCGGCCCGACGACGGCGTTCCTCGCACGGGATCCGGAGTCGGCGCTGAAGGTCGCCGAGGCGCTCAAGGCGTCCGGGACGTGCCGCACGGTGCGGACCGCTTCGGCGCCCGCGCCGGGTGCCTCTGTCGTGGCTGGAAACTGACGGTCTCCCGACATTCTCCCGAACCTTCCCGAACTCTTCACGAACGAGGGGTTGACTGCATATTCATGCAGGTCAGGTGTTACCTAGGCCACAGTACTTTAATGTTCACCAATGCGGTCCATGGTCCTTTTCGCCCGCCTCTGTCCCATGGGGGAGGGCTGGCATGATCAGCCAACCTCCGGTTCTGTAACCGGCGGTATTCGTGTGCGCTGCGACCCCCCGCCGGCGCCGCGGGCGAGAGGAAATCCCCCCATGGGTCACATGGACCATTTCAGCGCCGGCTGGATCACCCCCGTCCTTTCCTATGTCATGGCGTGCGTCGGTTCGGCACTAGGACTGCGCTGCACCCTCCGGGCGCTAGAGGCCGACGGCGCCTCGAAACGGAACTGGCTGCTGCTCGCCTCCGTCGCCATCGGCTCCGGCATCTGGACCATGCACTTCATCGCGATGCTGGGCTTCACCGTCGAGGGCACACCCATTCGATACGACGTCCCGCTCACCGTGCTCAGCCTGCTGATGTCCATCGGTGTGGTCGCGGCGGGCGTCTTCACCGCGGGATACGGCAAGTCCCGTGTGACGTCGGTGGTGTTCGGCGGACTCGGCACCGGCATCGGTGTCGCGGCCATGCACTACACGGGCATGGCCGCGCTGAATCTGCACGGTGAGGTCAACTACGACCCCAGGCTCGTGATCGCGTCCGTCGCCATCGCCGTCGTCGCGGCCACGGCGGCGCTCACGCTCACGCTCATCGTGCGCGGTGGCGTGCTCGCGGTCCTCGCCGCGCTGGTCATGGGACTCGCGGTGAGCAGCATGCACTACACCGCGATGTACGCCGTGAGCATCGAACTCGCGCCGAGCAGCGCGGGGTTGCCCGGGGCGACGCCGACCGAGTTCATCTTCCCGCTGGCCGTGGTGCTCGGGTCGTTCCTGTTCCTGGCCGCCGCGTATGTGGCGTTGTCGCCCACCGGTAGGCGGCACGAGTCGGCCGTCGCCGCGGAGATTCTCCGCGAGGTCGAGCTGGCCACGGCCTGAGAGCGCCAAAGGACCCGCGGCGCCCGAAAACCCGGCGTCCGCGGGTCCGTCATGGCTGGTCCCACCCACGCGGCGGAGCCGCGGACCGACCCAGCCCCGCGCCCCTGAAGCGGCGCCCCCACGCACCGGCATTCTTCACAACCGAGGTACCACCATGCGCCTTCTCCGCACCACGACCGGCAGACTCCGGCCCAGATCCGTCCGGGCGAAGATCGTCTCGCTGCTGATGCTGCCCATCGTGTCCCTGATGGCGCTGTGGGGTTTCGCCGCGGTGACCACCGCGTCCGGCATCGGCGACGCCGAGCGCGCCAAGGACGTCAACGCCGAACTGCTCACCCCGGTCGGCGAGTTCGTCGACGCGCTGCAGAACGAGCGGGTCGCCGTGATGCGGGACCCGGGCGACCGCGCCGCCGGAAAGACGACCGCCAAGGCGACCGACAGGGCGGCCGCGGCCCTGCTCGACGGCATCAACGCCTCCAGCTCGGACGCGGCGTTGCTCGACTCGAGCCTGCCCGAGCGGCTCGACACACTGAAGAGCGAGGCCGGTGGGCTAGACCGACTGCGGGCGCAGGCGGCCCAGAAGCCCTCCGTGGCGTACACGAAGTACTCGGCGGTCATCGCGGACGCCTTCTCGGTGGCGGGCGGGCTGACCGGTGACCAGAGCACCGACGCCGCCTCCGACGCGCGCGTGGTGCTGGAACTCGCCCACGCGCGGGAGGCATTGGCGCAGGAGCAGGCGCTGCTGGCGGCCGGCGAGACCGCCGGGAAGCTGACCCGGCAGGAGTACGCGCAGTTCGTCGGGGCCGTCGCCACACAGCGGCAGCTGCTGCAGCCGGCGGCCGACGACCTCAAGCCCGAGCACCAGGCGGCGTACGAGGAGATCCTCTCCGGTGACCGGTACGCGAAGCTGCAGGCGGTCGAGAACCGGGTGCAGAGCGCCGGGCCGGGTTCCTCAGCGGTGTCGTCGGGACTGCTCGCCGGATGGGACTCGGCGTCGGCCGGGGTCCTGAAGGACCTGAGCGCTGCCGAGGCCGCCGCCGGTACGGGGGCGACCGCGAAGGCCGACCCGTTCGGCTGGAACACCCTCGGGGCCTCCGGTGTGGCCGTGGTGCTGGGTCTGGTCGGTGTGCTGCTGTCGCTGCTGGTGTCGGTCCTCGTCGGGCGCGGTCTCATCGTCGAACTGCTCGACCTGCGCAACGACGCCCTGGAGGTGGCCGGCCGCCGGCTGCCGCAGGCCATGCGGAAGCTGCACGCCGGCCAGGGCGTCGACATCGACGCCGAGGCTCCCCTGCGGCGTCTCGTCGGTGATGAACTCGCCCAGGTGGGCACCGCGTTGACCGCCGTCCAGCGTGCCGCCCTCAAGGCCGCCTCCGAGCGCGCCGAACTCCTCAGCGGCATCTCCGGCGTGTACGTCAGCCTCGCGCGCCGCAGCCAGGTGCTGCTGCACCGCCAGCTGGACCTGCTGGAGGGCATGCAGCACCGGCAGCAGGACCCGCACGAGCTCCAGGACCTGTACCGCGTCGACTACCTGGCGACCCGGATGCGCCGTCACTCGGAGTCCCTGCTCATCCTGTCCGGCATCGCGCCCGGCCGTGGCTGGCGGGACCCGATCCCGCTGGCGGACGTACTGCGGGCCGCGGTCGCCGAGATCGAGAACTCGCCCCGGGTACAGATCTGGGCGGTGCCGAAGGTGTCCGTGGTGGGCGGCTCGGTCGCCGACGTCATCCATCTGCTCGCCGAACTCGTCGAGAACGCCTCGGCGTTCTCGCCGCCCAGCACCAAGGTGCAGCTGCGCGCGGCCCGGATGCGCGACGGTGTCCTCATCGAGATCGAGGACAGCGGCTTCGGCATGAACGAGGCGGCCCTCGCGGAGGCCAACAGCAAGATCCAGTCCGAGAAGGTCGACCTCCTGGACGCCAAGCAGATCGGTCTGTTCGTGGTCAACCGGCTGCGCGACCGGCAGGGCCTCAGGGTCGAGCTGCGGGCCTCGCCGAACGGCGGTGTCACCGCGGCGGTCCTCATCCCCGAGGCGCTGATGCGGGACGACATGCCGGTGGGCGAACAGGCCTTCGGCGGCCGCGGGCTGGCGCCGGCCGCGGCACTGATCCCGCAGCAGCGGCCGGGATTCGGCGCTGCCGGGGCGTGACCATGTCTTCGCGCTATCTCCACACCAAGTATCGGAAAAGTAGTACGTGAGGGAAACCAAGGGCCCCTAGGGTCACTTGACACTTCAAGCGCCACACGGCGTCCGTCATGCCGAACGCCGCGCGGCGCCTGTCGAGTGACCCCCCTTGAAAGGCAAGGCACGTCCGTGTCCGAACAACCCCCCACCCCGTCCCACCGTCGCAAGCGCTCTCTGTCCCGTCGTGGCGTGATCGGTGCCGCCGCTGCCGTGGCCGGCGCGGCCGCCGTGACCCCGGCGGTCTTCGCGGCCACCGACTCAGGCTCCGACTCCGGCTCCGGTGACGGAGACGGCACCGGTTCCTCCGGTACGACCCCGGAGAAGTTCCCCGCCACCCGGACCGAGGCCGCCACCGGTACCGGCGAGGTCACCACCGCCTTCGCCGCCTCCTACGTCGGGGTGCGCTGGTCCGGCGCGGAGGACGGCGCCGCGATCCGCCTCGCGGACGGTGACTGGCAGACCGTGACCGCGGGCTGCTCGGCCGTCGAGGACGGGGGCAGCGCGCTGGTGGCGGCCCAGAACGCCACCGCCTATGAGGTGAAGGCGTCGGGCGGAGTGTCCGACGTGGCCTCGCTGGCGATCGATGTCACCGACGGCCCCGGCCGCACCTTCCAGGTGCCCAGCGAGCCGACACGCGTGCGTGGGGTGCGCTACCTCTCCCGCCCGGCGTGGGGCGCCGACGAGTCCAAGCGGTACAAGGACGGCAAGGTCAACTCGCCCGAGAAGTACTACCCGTTGCAGATCATCACGGTCCACCACACCGCCACGCCGAACAACGATCCCGACCCCGCCGCGACGGTACGCGCGATCTACGAGCTGCACGCGATCACCAACGACTGGGGCGACATCGGCTACCACTTCCTCATCGACGAGTCCGGCACCGTCTACGAGGGCCGCTACTCCGGCGACGACGGCATCCCCGCCTTCGACCCGGACGGCGACCTCGTCACCGGCTTCCACTCCGTGGGCTACAACTCCGGCGCCCTCGGCATCGCCCTCATCGGCACGCTCACGGAGAACGGCCCCACGGACGCGGCCAAGGCGTCCCTGACCCGGCTGATCAAGGTGATATGCCGGTTCAAGGGCCTCGACCCCGAGGCGAGGGTCACCTATGTGAACCCCGTCAACGGCTCGAAGAAGGACACGAACACCATCGGCGGCCACCGCGACTACTTCACCACCGAGTGCCCCGGCCAGGTCATGTACGACCTGCTCGGCGAGATCCGCGCGGCCGCAGCCCGCTGATCTGCGGTGATCCGCCGCGGGATCGGTCACCGACCGGCGCACATTAGGCTGGGAGGCTGACCCCCGCGGCGGAGCCGCATGTCGAGCACAGCCCCCGGGCAGGAGCGTAATGGCCGTCAACCTGGTCAATGTCGAGAACGTCAGCAAGGTGTACGGCACCCGTGCCCTGCTCGACGGTGTCTCGCTCGGCGTCTCCGAGGGCGACCGCATCGGCGTCGTCGGGCGCAACGGAGACGGCAAGACCACCCTGATCCGGATGCTCGCCAAGCAGGAGGAGGCCGACACCGGCCGCGTCACGCACTCCGGCGGCCTGCGCATCGGCGTCCTCACCCAGCACGACTCCCTGGACGCCGAGGCCACCGTCCGGCACGAGGTCATCCGGGACATGGCCGACCACGAGTGGGCGGGCAACGCCAAGATCCGGGACGTCCTGACCGGACTCTTCGGCGGCCTCGACCTGCCCGGCTTCCCGCAGGGCCTGGACACCGTCATCGGCCCGCTCTCCGGTGGCGAGCGCCGCCGTATCGCGCTCGCCAAGCTGCTCATCGAGGAACAGGACCTGCTCGTCCTCGACGAGCCCACCAACCACCTCGACGTCGAGGGCATCTCCTGGCTCGCCGGGCATCTGCGCGAGCGCCGCTCCGCGCTCGTCTGCGTGACCCACGACCGCTGGTTCCTCGACCAGGTCTGCACCCGCATGTGGGACGTGCAGAAGGGCGCCGTCTACGAGTACGAGGGCGGCTACTCCGACTACGTCTTCGCGCGCGCCGAGCGCGAGCGCATCGCGGCGACGGAGGAGACCAAGCGGCAGAACCTGGTCCGCAAGGAGCTCGCGTGGCTGCGCCGAGGCGCCCCTGCCCGTACGTCGAAGCCGCGCTTCCGCGTCGAGGCCGCCAACGAGCTCATCAAGGACGTGCCGCCGCCGCGCGACACCAGCGAGCTGATGAAGTTCGCCTCCTCACGGCTCGGCAAGACGGTCTTCGACCTGGAGGACGTGACCGTCCAGGCCGGCCCCAAGGTGCTCCTGAAGCACATCACCTGGCAGCTCGGCCCCGGCGACCGCATCGGCCTCGTCGGGGTCAACGGCGCGGGCAAGACCTCGCTGCTGCGGGCCATGGCCGAGGCGTGGCGCACCGAGGGCGAGACCCAGCCGGTGGGCGGCAGGGTCGCCGTCGGTAAGACGGTCAAGCTCGCCTACCTCTCCCAGGAGGTCGCCGAACTCGACCCCGACCTGCGGGTGCTGGAGGCCGTGCAGCGGGTGCGCGAGCGCGTCGACCTCGGCAAGGGGCGCGAGATGACCGCCGGGCAACTGTGCGAGACGTTCGGCTTCAACAAGGAGAAGCAGTGGACGCCGGTCGGGGACCTGTCGGGCGGTGAGCGGCGCCGGCTCCAGCTGCTCAGGCTGTTGATGGACGAGCCCAACGTCCTCTTCCTCGACGAGCCCACCAACGACCTCGACATCGAGACCCTGACCCAGCTGGAGGACCTCCTCGACGGCTGGCCCGGCTCGATGATCGTCATCTCCCACGACCGCTTCTTCGTCGAGCGCACGACCGACCGGGTCTTCGCCCTCCTCGGCGACGCCACCCTGCGGATGCTCCCGCGCGGGATCGACGAGTACATCGAGCGTCGCCACAAGATGGAGGAGGCGGCCGCGGCGAGCGCGCCGGTCGTCCAGAAGGCGGTCCCGGAGAAGAGCGCGGCCGACCAGCGCGCCGCCAAGAAGGAACTCCAGAAGATCGAGCGGCAGCTCGACAAGGTCTCCGAGAAGGAGACCAAGCTGCACGACCAGATCGCCGCGAACGCAACGGACTTCGCGAAGGTGGCGGAACTCGACGCCCAGCTGCGGGATTTGGCGGCCGAGCGCGAGGAGCTGGAGATGCGCTGGCTGGAACTCGCCGAGGACGCGTGAAGGGTGCGTGAAGGCGGATAACGGTGGCATCACGGGCCGGTCCTCCCTTGGGTACAGGGGGTGATCGGCCCGGTTCGCTGTCAGTCCCGAGTGATAGAAAGAGCCGTCTGAGAACTTTCTGAGTACGACTCTGAGCCGTTACGTACCTCAGGGCGTGGCTAAAAATCAGTGAACGAGGGGGAACGCGCTGATGACCCAGCCGCCCGGTTTTGGAGCACCGCAGGACCAGCCGCCGCAGGGGGGATTCGGCGCGCCGCCACCTCCCGCGGGCCCGCCGCAGACGCCGCCGCCACCGCAGGGTCCGCCGTCGACACCGCCGCAGCAGCCCGGTTACGGCTACCCGCAGCAGCCGCCCGCCGGTCCGTACGGCCAGCCGCAGCAGCCGGGTCCGTACGCGCAGCCGCAGCCGGGCCCCTACGCCCAGCCGCAGCAGTCCGGCCCCTACGCCCAGCCCGGACCGTACGGACAGCCCCAGCAGCCGGGCCCCTACGGCCAGCCCGGTCACGGCTACCCGCCCCAGCCGCAGTTCCCCGGTGCCCCCGGCACCCCGCCGTCCGGCTCGCGCAACCCCTTCAAGGGCAAGCCCGCCCTCGCCATCGCCGCGGCCGTCGCCGGTCTGCTGGTGGTCGGCGGCACCGTGTGGGCGGTCGCGGGCGGCGACGAGGACCCGAAGAAGCCGGTCGCCCAGGAGAGCGGCGGCACCAAGCCGTCCGCCTCCGACGACCCGGTCAACCCCGGGTACGGCGACGGTGGCGGCGGCGAGGAGCAGACGGACCTCAACGAGGGCCGCAAGGCAGGCGAGTCGAAGGTGCTCTGGTACAAGGACGCCCCCGACGCGCCGGGCAACGGCGCCGACGCCCCCGGTATGTGGATCACCGACAAGACCGCGGTGAAGGCGGCGTACAAGCAGCTCTTCGCCTACAACGTCGCCGACGGCAAGCCCGCCTGGGAACCGATCACCTTCGACCAGAAGATCTGTGCGGCCAGCTCGCAGAAGACGGCCGCCGACAAGATCGTCGTCGCCTACATGAGCGGCAGCAGCGACCGCGCGGAGTGCAACAAGCTCCAGGAGATCGACCTCAACACCGGCGCCAAGGGCTGGACCGCCGAGGTCGCCGACGGCGATCTCTTCGACAGCACCCTGCAGATCGAGCTCTCCATCACCGGCAAGACCCTGATGGTCGGCCGCTCGATGTCCGGTGTGGCCTACGACGTCGAGACCGGAAAGAAGCTGTTCGACAAGGCGAAGTACGGCAACGCCTGCTTCCCGAGCGCCTTCGCGGGCGGTCCCAAGCTGATCGTCGTCTCCTCCTGCGACGCCGGCGGTGACAAGGAGCACGACGAGGTCCAGGAGCTGGACCCGGCGACCGGCAAGGCCAAGTGGACCTTCGCCTACGACAAGGGCTGGCGGGTCGCGCGCGCCTACTCCGTCGACCCGCTCGTCGTGTACGCCACCAACGAGGACAAGGACACCTGGAACATCGCCGCGTTCACCGCGAGCGGCAAGGTCCGTTCCCAGGTCGGCGTGGACGAGGACTTCGCCCCCGCCTGCGACTGGGCGATCTTCGCGCGTGACCTGACGGGCTGCACCGGCGCGGTCGCCGACGCCGACACCCTCTACCTGCCGACCGAGGCCACCGGCTCGGCCAACGAGATCGTGGCGATCAGCCTCGCCAACGGCAAGGAGAAGTGGCGCGTCAAGTCCCCGGCGGACGAGTCGATGCTCCCGATGAAGATCGAGAACGGCAAGCTCATCGCGTACGTCGAGCCGTCCTACGACGCGGGCGGCCAGGTCGTCTCCCTCACGACGGGCGGCTCGGACCACAAGCCCGTGAAGCTCCTGCAGAACCCGGCGGGCATCGCCGACATCGAGGACGGCTTCTACTCCAAGGCCATCGACTGGACCGGCGGTCGCTTCTACCTCTCCACCACACGGCTGAGCGGCAGCGACGAGTCGCAGGAGAAGCTGATGCTCGCCTACGGCAAGTAGCCCGCCGCCCCCGTACGTTCCCGCCGTCGTCCCCAGTTCCGAGGTACCCGCGTCATGACCCAGCCGCCGCCCCCGCCGCCCAACCAGCCCCCGCCCGGGGGAGGTTTCGGCCCACCGCAGGACCAGCCGCCGCAGCAGCCGCCGGCTCCGCAGCAGCCCGGCTTCGGCGCGCCGCAGCCGCCGCCGCAGCCCCCGGCCCAGCAGCCGCAGCCCGGTTACGGCTACCCCCAGGCGCCCCCGCCGCCGCAAGGCGCCCCGCAGACACCGCCGCCCCCGCAGGCCCCTCCGGGGCAGCAGGGGTACGGCCATCCCGGCCAGCCGCAGAACCCGTACGGGCAGCAGCCCGGCGGCTACGGCCAGCCGCAGCCGGACACCTACGCCCAGCAGCCGAACCCCTACGGTCAGCAGCCCAACCCCTATGGCCAGCAGCCCGGTTACGGGTACCAGCAGCCGACCGTGCCGCTGCACGCACAGCCCGGCGGGCCGACGGGCGGCGGACGGAAGATCAACGCGCAGCTGGCGATCATCATCGCGGCGGTCGTGGCGGTCGCCCTGATCATCGGCGGCGGCGTCTGGTACGCCTCCTCGTCCGGCGACGACGGCAAGGACGACACCGCTAGTTCGAGCGGCGGCACCGGCGGTGGCGGCGACGAGAAGGGCGGCACCGGGGGGACCTCCAGCAAGGGTGACGAGAAGGTCCCGGCCGACACGGCCGCGTCCGTCCTCTTCCAGGTCCCGCAGCCCGAGATCAAGGTCGACACCTCGTACACGGTGAACGGCTCCTGGCTGACCGACAAGGTGTACGCCAAGAGCGGCATCGCCGAGGTCGTCGGCTACGACCCCGCCAAGGGCACCAAGCTGTGGACGGTCAAGCTGCCCGGCCCGGTCTGCCAGGCCAGCCGCCACGCCACCGAGGACGGCCTGACCGCCATCGCCTACGAGCCCGCGATGCCGACGAAGGAGAAGCCGACGGCCGGCTGCAGCCAGATCGCCGCGATCGACCTGGCCGCGGGCACCAAGCTGTGGACCAAGACCGCCAAGTCCGGTGACCGACTGATCACCTGGGACAACGTCACGGTCAGCGCCGGCACGGTCGCCGCGGGCAGCACCAGCGGCGGCGGCGCCTGGGACCTCAAGAGCGGCAAGTCGCTGTGGGCCCCGAAGCCGACCGACACCTGCTACGACGCGGGCTACGGCGGCGGCGAGAAGCTGGTCGCGGTCCGCAAGTGCGGCTCCTACGGCGCCCGTCAGCTGCACATCCAGACCATCGACCCGGTCTCCGGGAAGGTGATCTCCGAGTACAAGATGGCGCAGGGCATCGAGTACGCGAGCATCGTCTCCACCGAGCCGCTGGTGGTCGCGGCGGAGGTCGGTGAGGTCGAGGGCGCCCTGGGCATCTCGGACGCGTTCGCCATCGACAACAAGACCGGCAAGCTGCGGTCCCGTATCTCGGTCGACCCCGAGCAGTTCACCGCCCGCTGCGACGGCATCACCAGGATCGAGTACTGCTTCTCGCTCGTCGTCGGCAACGACCGCCTCTACCTCCCCACGGTGGAACGCGAGGTCACCGGCGAGAACTACAGCCGCACCAACTCGATCGTCGCCTTCGACCTGGCCACCGGCAAGCAGACCGGCCAGCGCGCGGACGCGGGCGACGGCTACTCGTTCACCCCGCTGCGGATGGACGGCGGCAACGTGCTGGCGTACAAGCGGCCGCCGTACGACAAGGGCGGTCAGGTCGTGACCATCGACGGCGGCAGCTTCAAGGAGACGAAGCTGCTGGAGATGCCTGCGGTGGAGACGGTGCGCGATGTGGAGACGAGCTTCCTCCCCGACTCCCACGAACTTCTCTACCACGACGGCCGGTTCTTCATGTCGCAGGTCTACGCGAGCGACTACGGCAGCAGTTCGGACGAGAAGGAGTATCTGGCGATCGGTTTCGGAGCGAAGTGATCGCTCGGTGGGCGTGAACACGCCCGCGCCGCAAGGCCCCGTCCCTGCTCAGGGGCGGGGCCTTGCACGTACCACCCATCAATCTCGAATGCCGGAAATTCCGTCGATCCGGGGCACTTCTCACCAGTAGGGGGAGCGTAACGTCGAACAAGCGTGTAGCTTCCGGGGGCATGGAGAGCGGGGGGAGCCGGGAGGGGGCTTCTGTCCGTGCGGACCAGTGGGCATCCAGAGCGGTGCATGGGGATCCATTGGGGGGACTGGGGGGTTGCTCGATGGGAGTGCGGCTCATGGTGGTCGACGACCACCGACTGCTCGCCGAGGCACTGGCCTCGGCACTGAAGCTGCGGGGACACCGGGTGCTGGCCGCGGCGGCACCCGCCGCGGGCGCGGCGGAACTGGTGATCACCCGGGCGCCGGAGGTGTGCCTCCTGGGCACCGCCACACCGGCCGAACCGGGCATCTTCGACCCGGTGGTGAAGATCAAACGCGACCGTCCACAGGTGGCGGTCCTGGTGCTGGGCCCGGTCCCGAGCCCACGCGGCATCGCGGCGGCGTTCGCGGCCGGAGCGTCGGGGTATGTCCGCCACGACGAGCGCATCGAAGGCGTGGAGCGCGCGATCATGAAGGCGAGGGCGGGTGAGGCGGCCGTGGCCCCGCAGCTGCTCCAGGGCGCCTTCAGCGAACTCCTCAACCCGGCGGCCCAACCGGACGACGAGGGCCAGCGACTCCTCCAGATGCTGACGCCGAGAGAGGTCGAGGTCCTGGTCCGGGTCGCCGACGGCGAGGACACCCGGCTCATCGCGGCGGGCATGGGCATAGCACCGTCCACCGCCCGCACCCATGTCCAGCGGGTGCTGATGAAGCTGGGCGTGGGGTCAAGGCTGGAGGCGGCGGCGCTGGCCGCCCGGACGGGGTTGCTGGACCGGGCGGGGCCGGTGCCGCATTCGGGGGCGGGGGGCGAGGTCTGACGGGGAGGTCTGACGGCGTGGAGAAGGTGCCGGAGAGGTGCCGGGGGCTCTCGGGGGCTCCGGAGCGCGGTCAGTCCGCGGCCGGCTCGCACCACATGTATTCACCCCGGCTGCCGTCCCTGCCCGACGGCTGCCATCCCCATAGATCCGCCCAGGCCATGACCGGTGCCAGCCCGTGCCCTCCTCGGGGTCGGTGAGCAGGGCCGACTTCCCCGGCGGCTCGGACGGTTCGGGATCCGCGTCCCACGCCCCGATGCGCAGCACGCCCTCCTCCTACCGCACCTGCAGCATGGCGGGCCCTTGGGTGTGCCGTACGGCGTTGGCGACGAGCTCGGTTCCGAGGACTTCTCCGTACCGGCCGCCGTCGTCGAGGCGCAGCTGACCGAGCTGTCGTAGGTCCCACAGGGCCGGAGTCCCATCGGGCCCCGGCCCCGCCCGCCGTCCGGGCGCTCTTACTCGTCCGCCGTTTTCTCCGGCACCGGCGGCGGAGTGGGCCGCAGCTTCAGCCACACCAGGAAGAAGATTCCGAGGAGCAGCATCCCCAGCCCGGTCCACAGGTTGATGTTGACCCCCTCCGCCTTGTCGAGTGTCGAGTCCGACGGATTGATCCCGGCGATCGTGACGATGACGCCGTACAGCACGAACAGGCCGCCGATGATGCGGCGCAGGTCGAAGATGCGGGCCGCGGTGGCCGACTTGGCCTGTAGTTCGGTGACTTCCCGCTGGACGTCCTCTTCGGAGTATCCGGAGTGGTCGGGACGTCCGAAGTGGTCGGAATTCTCAGACATGGTTCCTCGATCCTCCCCGGATCAGAACGAGAACGGGATGTAGCAGGCGGCGGCCAGGATGATCGCGCCCCAGCCGAGGAGGGCGGGCCTGCGGTACCAGGCGTCGTCGCCCTCGGAGGGCGCCTCGGACATGCCGGGGGAGCGGGTGCCGTAGACCAGGCCCTGGAGCTCCGCGGCCGGCTTCGGGGCGGTGAACAACGACACCGCGAACATCACCACCGCACCCGCCACGAAGCCCACGATCGCCGAGACGAAGTTGGCGCCCTGGTCGGAGGGGATGTCGACGATGCCCTGCTTGTAGATCCAGAAGTAGTTCACCATCGCCGCGACCGTGCCGGCGAGCAGACCCCAGAAGCCCGACTTCGCCGACGCCCGCTTCCAGAACATGCCGACGATGAAGACCACGAACATCGGCACGTTGAAGAAGGAGAACAGGGTCTGGAGGTAGCTCATGATGTTCGAGAAGGAGGAGGCGAGGAACGCCGTACCCACCGACGCCACCACGCCGATCACCGTGATCAGCCGGCCGAAGCGGACGTAGTACCCGTCCTCCTGGCCCCTGACCACGTACCTGGCCCAGATGTCGTTCGTGAACACCGTGTTGAACGACGAGACGTTCGCCGCCATGCCCGCCATGAACGCCGCCAGCAGACCCGTCACCGCGATGCCCAGCACGCCGTTCGGCAGCAGCTGTTCCATCAGGTACGGGATCGCGTCGTTATACTGGTAGCCCGAGTCCGTCGTACCGAAGCCGGGGATCAGGGCCGCGGCCGTCAGGCCCGGGATCATCACCAGGAACACGATGAAGATCTTCGGGAAGGCCGCGATCAGGGGCGTCCGCTGGGCCGCGCTCAGGTTCTTCGCCGACAGTGCCCTCTGCACCTCCGCGAAGTTCGTCGTCCAGTAGCCGAAGGACAGCACGAAGCCCAGGCCCAGCACGATCGTCAGCCAGTTCGCGCCCAGCGGGTTGGCGCTGCCGATGCCCGTGCCGCCCCACGCCGTCGTGAAGTCGGCGCCGTGCTCGGCCGTCAGCTTGTCCGACAGACCGCCCCAGCCGCCCACCTTCTTCAGGCCCAGGACGACGATCGGAATCAGCGCCGCGAGGATCACGAAGAACTGCAGGACCTCGTTGTAGATCGCCGAGGACAGGCCGCCGAGGGTGATGTAGGCCAGGACGAACGCACCGGCCACCACGATCGCCACCCACTGCGGCCAGCCCAGCAGCGCCTCCACGACGATCGCGAGGGCGTACAGGTTCACGCCCGAGATCAGGATCGCGGCGAAGGCGAAGAGCGCCGAGCTCAGCAGGTGCGCCCATTTGTCGAAGCGCAGCAGGAGCATCTCGGGGACCGAGCGGACCTTGCTGCCGTAGTAGAAGGGCATCATCACCAGGCCGAGGAAGACCATGGCCGGGATGGCGCCGATCCAGTACCAGTGCACGGTGTAGACGCCGTACTGCGCGCTGTTGGCGGCCATGCCGAGGATCTCGGTGGCGGCCAGGTTGGCGGAGATGAAGGCGAGGCCGGTGATCCAGGCGGGCAGGGAGCGGCCCGAGAGGAAGAAGTCGAGGCTGGTCTTGACGGATCTGCGGGCGGCGAAGCCGATGCCGAGGACCACCACGAAGTAGATGCCGAGGATCGTGTAGTCGAGCCAGTTCGTGGGGAGTCGTAGCTCTGCTGCTAGATATGTGACTTTTGTGGGGGTTTGCATGGGCAGCCATTCAACCCTTCCGCTGGTGCTCTTTGTTTGATTCCGCCGTTGACGCGACTGTCGAGTTATGATTACTTGTGTTTAGTTCTGTTTGAGTGAAGGAGTCCGGCGGTGAAGAAGACCTCGACCCGACTGGCCGACGGTCGCGAGCTCATCTACTACGACCTGCGCGACGACACCGTGCGGGACGCGGTCGACCGCCGCCCGCTGGACCGGACCGTCACCACGTCCGAGGTGCGGCGTGATGTGCTGCTCGGTGACTCCGTCGCGATCGCTTCGCACCGCCAGGGCCGCACCTACCACCCGCCGGCCGACGAGTGCCCGCTCTGTCCCTCGCAGGGCGACCGCCTCAGCGAGATCCCGGACTCGTCGTACGACGCCGTCGTCTTCGAGAACCGCTTCCCGTCGCTGGCCGGGGACTCCGGCCGCTGCGAGGTCGTCTGCTTCACCTCCGACCACAACGCGTCCTTCGCCGATCTCACCGAGGAGCAGGCGCGGCTGGTCCTGGAGGCGTGGACGGACCGGACGTCGGAGCTGTCTCATCTGCCCTCCGTGGAACAGGTGTTCTGCTTCGAGAACCGTGGTGCGGAGATCGGTGTGACCTTGGGTCACCCGCACGGGCAGATCTACGCGTACCCCTTCACCACTCCGCGCACCGCGCTCATGCTGCGTTCTGTCGCAACTCATAAGGAGGCGACCGGAGGTGAGAACCTCTTCGACGCCGTCCTGGAGCGCGAGCTCGCCGACGAGCGGGTCATCCTGGAGAGTGAACACTGGGCGGCCTTCGTGCCGTACGCCGCGCACTGGCCCTACGAGGTCCACCTGTACCCCAAGCGCCGGGTGCCGGACCTGCTCGGGCTCGACGAGGACGCGCGCTCAGAATTTCCCCAGGTTTATCTGGAACTCTTGAGGCGCTTCGACCGGATCTTCGGCGAAGGTGAGCCGCCCACGCCCTACATCGCGGCCTGGCACCAGGCCCCGTTCGGCGCGTTGGAGGAATTCGATGGGGACGCAGCCGTCAGCCGTGACGACTTCGCGCTCCACCTCGAGCTTTTCACCATCCGCCGCACCTCCGGCAAGCTGAAGTTTCTCGCGGGTTCCGAGTCCGGCATGAACGTGTTCATCAACGACATCCGGCCGGAGGCCGCGGCCGAGCGACTGCGAGAGGTAGCGAGTTCATGAAGTACCTGGTGACAGGTGGCGCGGGTTACGTCGGCAGTGTCGTGGCCCAGCACCTCCTCGAAGCCGGCCACGAGGTCGTCGTCCTCGACAACCTCTCCACCGGCTTCCGCGAGGGCGTCCCGGCCGGCGCGGCCTTCATCGAGGGCGACATCCGTGACGCGGGCAAGTGGCTCGACCCCTCCTACGACGGCGTCCTGCACTTCGCCGCCTTCTCCCAGGTCGGCGAGTCGGTCGTCAAGCCCGAGAAGTACTGGGACAACAACGTCGGCGGCACGATGGCCCTGCTCGGCGCCATGCGCGAGGCAGGCGTCCGCAGGCTCGTCTTCTCCTCCACGGCCGCCACGTACGGCGAGCCGGAGCAGGTCCCGATCGTCGAGTCCGCACAGACGAAGCCCACCAACCCGTACGGCGCCACCAAGCTCGCCGTCGACCACATGATCACCGGCGAGGCGGCCGCCCACGGCCTGGGCGCGGTCTCCCTGCGCTACTTCAACGTGGCGGGCGCGTACGGCGAGTTCGGTGAGCGCCACGACCCCGAGTCGCACCTCATCCCGCTGATCCTCCAGGTCGCCCAGGGCAGGCGGGACGCCATCTCCGTCTTCGGCGAGGACTACCCGACCCCCGACGGCACCTGCGTCCGCGACTACATCCACGTCGCGGACCTGGCCGAGGCCCACCTGCTGGCCCTGGAGGCCGCGCAGCCGGGCGAGCACCTGATCTGCAACCTCGGCAACGGCGAGGGCTTCTCCGTCCGCCAGGTCATCGAGACGGTCCGCCAGGTCACCGGCCACCCGATCCCGGAGGTCGTGGCACCCCGCCGCGGTGGCGACCCGGCGGTCCTGGTGGCATCGGCCGAGGCCGCCCGCGAGAAGCTGGGCTGGAACCCGTCCCGCGCGGATCTCGCGGGGATCGTCGCGGACGCGTGGGAGTTCACGCAGAAGATCGCAAGGGAGCAGTAGTGGTGGGGCAGCAGGTGCGGGACCGTTTCGTCGAGCTCTACGGAACCGAGCCCGAAGGGGTCTGGGCGGCGCCGGGCCGCGTCAACCTCATCGGTGAGCACACCGACTACAACGACGGCTTCGTGATGCCCTTCGCGCTGCCGTACACCGCCGTCGCTGCGGTCTCGCGGCGGGACGACGGCATTCTGCGACTGCACTCGGCGGACGTCGAGGGCGGCGTTGTCGAGCTGCGGCTCGACGCCCTCGCCCCCGAGTCGGACAGGAACTGGACGGCGTACCCGGCGGGCGTGGTCTGGGCCCTGTGCGAGGCCGGCCACGCGGTCACCGGAGCCGACATCCATCTGGCGTCGACGGTCCCGGCGGGCGCGGGCCTGTCCTCGTCGGCGGCACTGGAGGTCGTGGTGGCTCTCGCCGTCAACGACCTCTTCGAACTGGGCCTCCCGCGCCGGCAGCTGGCCCGTCTGTGCCAGCGCGCCGAGAACGTCTACGTCGGCGCCCCGACCGGCATCATGGACCAGACCGCGTCCGCCTGCTGCGAGGACGGCCACGCCCTCTTCCTCGACACCCGCGACCTGTCCCAGAAGCAGATCCCCTTCGACCTCGCGGCCGAGGGCATGCGCCTCCTCGTCGTCGACACCCAGGTCAAGCACTCCCACAGCGAGGGCGAGTACGGCAAGCGCCGCGCGGGCTGCGAGAAGGGGGCCGCGCTGCTGGGCGTGGACGCCCTGCGGGACGTGCCGTACGCGGAGCTGGACGAGGCGCTCGCCCGACTCGGCGACGACGAAGAGGTCGTACGACTGGTCCGCCACGTGGTGACGGAGGACGAGCGGGTCGAACGCGTCGTGTCCCTGCTGGAGTCGGGCGACACCCGGGCGATCGGCCCGGTGCTGGTCGAGGGCCACGCCTCCCTGCGCGACGACTTCCGCATCTCCTGCCCGGAGCTGGACCTGGTCGTCGACACCGCCCTCGCCGCCGGCGCCCTGGGTGCCCGCATGACCGGCGGCGGCTTCGGCGGCTCGGCGATCGTCCTCGCGGACGTCACCGACGTCGAGACCATCACCAAGGCCGTCGAAGAGGCCTTCGCCGCAGCCGGGTTCACGGCCCCGCGCGTGTTCGAGGCGGTGCCTTCGCCGGGGGCCCGCAGGCTCGTCTGACGCACCGCGCATGCTGTCGGCCCCGCGCCCGTGATCGGGCCCGGGGCCGAGGCGCGTCCGGCGATCAGTAGAGTGCAGCCGCAGGTCAGGGAGAGTGTGCGACAAGGAGTAGGGATGCCGGGGGCGGTACGCAGACAAAGGACCACACCGCTGAACGCCATGGGCGGACTGTTCGTCGACCCGTGGCAGTCCGCGCGGCGCACGGTCGCGGTCATGGTGTTCGGGTGGGCGGGCGCGGCAGGCACCGTACTCGTCGCGTATCTGGCCCTGGGCCTGGAGGCGGTTCCCATCTCCGTCGGCGTGGTGGTGTGCCTCGCCTTCGCCGTGTCCCTGATCCTGCTGCACCGCGCCTGGTGGCTGGGCGTCCTGTCCGCGGTGCCGTCGCTGTTCGTCCTGGTCGGCGCGGTCCAGTACGCACCCGAGGCGGCCCTGGAGCGGCGCGGGGTGCACGAGAGCGTGGTCGTCGTGGCGGACACCGCGACCGGCTTCACCCTCCAGCGCGCGGACGGCACCGAACTGGAGGAGAAGTACGACTACGACGGCGACGTCGGGGCGCCGGAGGTGGGCGACCGGTTCGACATCATCCGGGACCCGGAGGGCGAGGTGCCGCTGGCGGAAGCCGAGGGCGTCGACCCCTCCGGCCGCATGGGCGGTCTGATCACGGGCGTCGTCGCCTGGACCCTGATGGCGGCACTGGCGGGCCGGCGCGGCCATCTCCGCAGACGCCGGGGCCTGGACTCCACGGCGGACGTGCCCCTGTGACCCGGAAGTGCCGGAAGGACCGGAAGGACCGGAAGCACCGGGTCCGAACGATGTGTGGGGATTGTCCCCGCCCGGTCCCTCGGGCGTCCTGAGAAGGTAACTGCCCCCGCGGAAGCCCCCATTCCATGTGACGGTGGACATATCGCCGACAGCGGAGGGGGATCTCATGGCTGTGCAGGACGGTCCTCAGGCCGCACCCCGGCAGGGGCCGGGGTGTCTCAGGGGCTGTGTGTCGCTGGTGGTGCTGATCGGGATCGTGTACGCGATCTGGTGGTTCACCGGCGGCAAGGACAGCGACGACACGTCCTCCGTGAGACCGTCCTCCGCGGCCTCCGCCTCCGCCTCGGACCCAGCCGACGGCGGCGGGAGTTCGGGTGCGTGGAAGATCGGCGACTGCGGCGGCCCCGACCCCGACCGGGCACCCGACGGGTACAAGGCCTTCGACTGCGGTGACTCGGCCGCCACCTTCAAGGCCCTGAAGATCATGGACGGCAGCATCCTGCCCGCCGCGATCCAGTGCCCGGCGGGCACCGACCTGATCATCGAGGTGTCGATGTCGTTCGGTTCGGACCCCGACGACAGCGGGGGCGGCGGCGGGATCCCCACCGACACCGTCTGCGGACGCAATCTGACGGGCGACCATCCCGGGGACGCGGGCGCCGGCGGCGGCCAGTTGGTGAAGGGCGACTGCATCGACCAGGAGGCCCAGGAGATCGCGTGCGCCCAGTCCGGAGCCGGTGACCTCAAGGTGCTCGGCCTCGTCGAGGGCGGCTCCGCCCGGTGCCCCTCAGGCACCACCGACCCCGTCCGGCTGACGGTCGTGGTCGGACGGCCGTACGACACCATCTGCGCCAAAGCGTTCTAGCCGAGCCTCTTCGTCAGCGTGTACTCCGTGATCCCCGGCGGATAGTCGGGGATCACGCACACCACCTCGTACCCCTGCTTCCGGTAGAACTCCGGCGCCTGGAAGTCCCAGGTCTCCAGCCGGGAGTTCACGCAACCCCGCTCGGTGCCGGCCAGCGACTCCGCCGTCGCGAGCAACTGCGAACCCAGCCCCGCCCCCCGCCACCGCCCGTCGACCCAGAGGTAGGTCACGTGCAGCCAGGTCGTCCAGGTGTGACCGACCAGACCGCCCGCCAGTGCGCCGGTGTCGTCCAAGGCCCAGACGTGGAGCGGAAGTTCACGTTCACCTGGGGTTCCGCGCAGGGCGCGGAGGACCGGGGAGGCCGCCGTATTGGTGTCGCGGAGCCGTTTGTGCAGCAGATCGCGCCGGTGTCTGTCGACTTCTGTCTCAATACGAAACATGCGGCACACGATAAACGCGCTGGACAAGCAGTTCTGCAAATTACCTTCCGCTCCTGCCCCCCGGCCGTACCCTGATGAACAGCACCGGTGGGGGCCGGTGCTGATCAGGGGGCGAGACAGTCGGGTACGGCGCCCGAAGTGGGGGTAGCAGTTCGTGCACGGCGGCGGCCGTGCGGCCATCGTGCTTCGGGCGTCGTACCTGCGCCGGTCTTCAACCGTCTTCCGTCTCCCGACGATGGGGTAATCCCCTGCTCTTAAAGAGAGCTTGGGGAAGGGGGTTTCGTGGTTCGCATCCGAGTCCTGGTCGTCGACGACCATCGCATCTTCGCCGAGTCGCTCGCCGCCGCACTGGCCGCCGAGCCCGACGTCGACGTCTCCGCCGCCGGCAGCGGTCCCGCCGCGCTGCGCAGTCTGGAGCGCGCGGCCGCCGAGGGGCGCCGCTTCGACGTCCTGCTCGTCGACGCCGACCTGGGCGGCAACGTCCAGGGCATCCGGCCGACCGTACCCGTGCCGGAGGCGGGTGAGGACGGGCTCGTCGACGGCATCTCGCTGGTCGCCGGGGTGCGTTCCGCCCAGCCCGGCGTACGGATCGTCGTGCTCGCCGAGAAGGACGACCCGCGGCGGGCGGCGCTGGCGCTGCAGGCCGGGGCCTCCGGCTGGGTGGCCAAGGACTGCTCGCTGTCCAGACTGCTGACCGTCATCCGCGGGGTCCTGCGCGAGGAGACGCATCTGCCGCCCGCGCTGCTCACCGGGGTCCTCAGGGAGCTCACCGCCGCGCGCAAGCACCGCACCGAGAGCGAGCGGCTGGTGGAGTCGCTGACTCCGCGCGAGCGCGAGGTGCTGCGGTGCATGGTGGCCGGGCTGGGCAGGAAGGCGGTCGCCGAGCGGCTGTTCCTGTCCCCGCACACCGTCCGCACCCATATGCAGAACGTCCTCGGCAAGCTCGGCGTGCACTCCACGCTGGCCGCCGTCGCGCTCGCCCGCCGGGCGGGTGTCGGACCGGTCGACCTAGCCGGGGATGTTGTCGAACGGGGCGGTCAGCTGGCGTAGCAGCCCCGCCAGTTCGCCCCGCTGGGCGCGGGAGAGTTCCGCGAGGATCGCGCGCTCCTGGTCGAGCAGCCCGGCCAGGGCCTGGTCCGCGCGGTCCCGGCCCTCGTCCGTCAGCCGGACCAGGACGCCACGGCGGTCCGACGGGTCCGGCAGACGTTCCACCAGGCCCTTCTTGGCCAGCCGGTCGATCCGGTTCGTCATCGTGCCGGACGTGACCAGGGTCTGCGTCAGCAGCTGCCCCGGCGAGAGCTGATACGGCGTTCCCGCGCGCCGCAGTGCCGTCAGGACGTCGAACTCCCAGGGCTCCAGGCTGTGCTCGGAGAAGGCAAGCCGGCGTGCCCGGTCCAGGTGCCGGGCCAGTCTGCTCACCCGGCTGAGCACCTCGAGCGGTTCCACGTCGAGGTCCGGGCGCTCCCGGCGCCACGCTGCGACCAGCCGATCGACCTCGTCCTCCATGACGATCAGTCTAGTGGTTGTGTCGACGTTGAGTCTCTTGAGGTGAAGTATCTCGGGATCAAGCCTTTCGGAATAGAGCCTCTTGGTGAGAAGTATCTTGACGTCAAGATAAAGCAGGGTTCATGGTGGACCCATGACCGACAACGGATCCGCGCCCACCTGGGACCCCGCCCAGTACCTCCGCCACGCCGACCACCGGGCCCGCCCCTTCATCGACCTCCTGGCCCGCGTCCCGGAGCCACCGGGGCCCGCCCCGCGCATCGCCGACCTCGGCTGCGGCCCCGGCAACGTCACCGCCCTCCTCGCCGACCGCTGGCCCACCGCCCGCATCACCGGCTACGACAACTCCCCCGAGATGCTCGACCAGGCCCACACCCGGCACGAAGGCCCCACCCCGGGCGGCGGCCGCCTCGACTTCGCCCACGCCGACGCCCGCACCTGGACCCCGGCACAGCCCTACGACGTCATCATCAGCAACGCGACCCTCCAGTGGGTCCCCGGCCACGCGGACCGCTTCGCCGACTGGATCGCCGGACTCGCCCCCGGCGGCACCTTCGCCTTCCAGGTCCCCGGCAACTTCGGCGCCCCCAGCCACCAGCTGATGCGCGAACTCGCCGACTCCGCCGGCCTCGCCGGACTCCTCCGCCACGACGACGCCGTCCTCACCCCCGAGACCTACCTCGAACACCTCACCGCCCTCGGCTGCACGGCCGACGTCTGGGAGACGACATACATCCATCTCCTCACCGGCGAGGACCCGGTCCTGGACTGGGTCAAAGGCACCGGACTGCGCCCGGTCCTCACCGCCCTCGCCGACACCCCCGAGGCCCGCGACGACTTCGTGCACCGCTACCGGGACGCCCTGCGCAAGGCATATCCGGCGGGCCCGCACGGCACCCCCTTCCCGTTCCGCCGGATCTTCGCCGTCGCCCGCAAGGAATCCGCCTGACGCGTTCCGCGGGCTGCGGGAGGCAGCGGCGGCCGGGGCCGGCGGGCCCGGCGACCGACCTCGCGTCCTCTGCCCACACCGCGCCGGCACCTGGGTGGGAATCTCCCCGTCGGCGGCAGGCTGTGAGGCCGGTGAGGCGGAAATGAGGGCGGAGGGGCGTGATGCCGGTGAGGCGGGGTCGAGGACGGTGGTCGGGCTGGGCCGGGTGGGCCGGGTGGAGCACCCGGACCGGAATCCCCCACCGGGGAGGGGTGCGAGGTCGCCGAGGCCGGGATAAGGCTGGCGGTCGGAACAGGTCGGGTGAGGCACCCGGGCCGGAACCTCTCACCGGGGGAGGGTCGCGGGGCTGCCGAGGCGGGCGTAAGGGCGGTGGTCGGGACGGGTCGGGTGGGGCACCCGGACCGGAATCCCCCACCGGCGGAAGGCTGTGAGGCCGCCGGGCGGGGGTAAGGCCGGTGGTCGCGCCAGGCCGGGCGGGCCACCCGGACGGGTACCTCCCACCGGCGGAGGGCCGCGAGGCCGGCGAGGCGGGGGTCGAGGCCGGCGGTCGCTCCGGGCCGGGCGGCGGACGCCGGGCGCGATCAGGGCCCGCCGACACCGTCCGCCTCCGGCGCGTCCGCGGCTGTCGAAGGCCCAGGAGACCAGGTCCCGCACGGTGCGGAACACCGAGCGGCGGAAGGCGGCGTGCGGTTCCTGGTCACCGCCGTGGGCCCGGCGCAGTCAGTGCGCCCTGCCGGACCGGGCCGGTGGCGGGGCCGTCCCCGCCCTGCCCGCGTCACTCGCCGCGCCGCCCGCGTGACCCGTTGCCCCGTCCGCGCGACCCGTCGCCCCGCCTGCGCGACCGCCGCCACGACCGACCGAATCCCACGAAAGAAAGCGGAGCCAGATGCTCACAGGAATCGATCACATCCAGCTCGCCGCCCCGCCCGGCTCCGAGGACCGGTTGCGGGCCTACTACGCCGGGGTCCTCGGCATGCGCGAGATACCCAAGCCGCCCGTGCTCGCGGCGCGCGGCGGGTGCTGGTTCCAGGCCGGGGCCGTGCAGCTGCACCTCGGGATCGACGTGAACTTCCGGCCCGCGCTGAAGGCGCATCCCGGGCTGCGGGTCATCGACCTCGACACGTACGCCGCCCGGCTGCAGGCGCGGGGAGCCGTCGTCACCTGGGACGTGGATCTGCCGGGGCACCGGCGCTTCTACTCCTACGACCCCGTCGGCAACCGGCTGGAGTTCCTGGAACCCCTGGGAACGTGAGAAGGCCGGAGCCGGTTGTTTGAGTCCCCTCGCGCACGGCCACTCGCCGAAGTGACAGCCGGGGGGCCGACCCCGTCGGGAGTGAGTGACGTGACGAAGGAACAGAAGGCCAAGGCCAAGAAGGAACAGATGAAGGGCAAGGGCAAGGAGGCCATGGGCCGTGCCGTCGGCAACGAGCGGATGACCGCCGAGGGCCGGGCCGAACAGATGAAGGGCGACGCACGTCAGGCGAAGGAGAAGGCGAAGGACGTCTTCAAGCGGTGACCGTCTTCAAGGGTGACCGTCTTCAAGCGGTGACCGTCTTCGAACGCTGACTGTCTTCGACCCGTGACCGCCTCAGGCGGCGACCGACTTCGGGCGCCGCCAGATGTGCGGCCCCGCCGCGTGGGCGCGACCGGCCACCACAGCCCCGCAGCGCACCGACAACCCCTCGCCGCACGCCCAGCGGAGCGCTCAGCTCCGGCGATGCCCGATCAGCCGCGGCTTCTGCTCCATGCCGTCCAGGCCGTGCCACGCCAGGTTCACCAGATGGGCCGCGACCTCCGCCTTCTTCGGCCGGCGGACGTCCAGCCACCACTGCCCGGTCAGCGCGACCATGCCGACCAGGGCCTGGGCGTACAGCGGAGCCAGCTTGGGGTCGAAGCCGCGGAGCTTGAACTCGCGGCCCAGGATGTCCTCCACCTGCGTCGCGATCTCGGAGATCAGCGAGGCGAAGGACCCGGTCGACTGCGGGATGGGGGAGTCACGGACCAGGATGCGGAAGCCGTCCGTGTACTCCTCGATGAAGTCCAGCAGCGCGAACGCCGCCTGCTCCAGCAGCTCACGCGGATGACCCGCGGTCAGCGAGCCGGTCACCATGTCAAGGAGTCGCCGCATCTCGCGGTCCACCACCACCGCGTACAGGCCCTCCTTGCCGCCGAAGTGCTCGTACACCACCGGCTTGGACACCCCGGCCTTCGCCGCGATCTCCTCCACCGACGTGGCCTCGAAACCCTTGGCGGCGAAGAGGGCGCGACCGATCTCGAGCAGCTGCTCCCGACGCTGGGCCCCCGTCATCCGGGTGCGACGCGCGCGCCGCGGCTTCTCATTGCTCTCGGTGCTGCTTGAGTCGGTCGCCACGGCGTCAATCATGCCGCCTTCGCGGGCTCCGTCCGGCGTCGGGAGCCGTCTTCGCCGGTGTTACGGCGTGAATCGATACGTGAGCGTGACGGCCAGCGCACGTCGTACGCCCACCCCAGCGCCTCGAACCAGCGGATCAGCCGCGCCGAGGAGTCGATCTGACCGCGCATCACACCGTGCCGCGCCGAGGTCGGGTCGGCGTGGTGCAGGTTGTGCCACGACTCACCGCAGGACAGCACCGCCAGCCACCACACATTGCCCGAACGGTCCCGCGACTTGAACGGCCGCTTGCCCACCGCGTGGCAGATCGAGTTGATCGACCACGTCACGTGGTGCAGCAGACAGACCCGGACCAGCGAACCCCACAGGAACGCCGTGAACGCGCCCCACCACGACATCGTCACCAGACCGCCGACCAGCGGAGGGACGGCCAGGGACAGCATCGCCCAGAAGATGAAGCCCCGGGAGATCCGGCGGATCGCCGGGTCCTTGATCAGATCCGGCGCGTACTTGTCCTGCGGCGTCTGCTCCTCGTCGAACATCCAGCCGATGTGCGCCCACCACAGGCCCTTCATCAGCGCCGGGATCGTCTCACCGAACCGCCACGGGGAGTGCGGGTCGCCCTCCGCGTCCGAGAACTTGTGGTGCTTGCGATGGTCGGCGACCCACCGCACCAGCGGCCCCTCCACCGCCATCGACCCCGCGATCGCCAGCGCGATCCGCAACGGGCGCTTGGCCTTGAACGAACCATGCGTGAAGTAGCGGTGGAAACCGATCGTGATGCCGTGGCAGCCGAGGAAGTACATGAAGACGAGCAGACCGAGGTCCAGCCAGCTCACTCCCCAGCCCCACGCCAGCGGCACCGCCGCGAGCACCGCGAGGAAGGGAACGATGATGAAGAGCAGAAGGGTGATCTGCTCCAGCGAGCGCTTCTGCTCGCCGCCCAGGGTGGCGGACGGCAGCGGGGAATCGTCGGACGGCTTCGGGGCGTCTTCGATCACATCGGAGCTTGCGGTCATGGGGCGTCCCCTGTGGGGTTCGAGGGTTTTGTGACAAGGGCCTGGTCACAGGAGCCGAGCGGGAGTCGAGCGGTGCTTCCCTACGGGTCCGTAACCTACGGCATCGTAAGTATGGCAGCGCGTCCCGCGACGGCAAGAGCCCAAAAGTCTGCGCCTGCGCACGGACACCTATCCTGGAGTCGTTCGGACAGCGCGGTCCGCTCTCATTTCTTCCCGGATGTCCGGCCCGTATGCGGCACCCGCCGCGCGAGACGGCCTACGGGTTCCCTCCCGGACGAGCTTCAACACTGCAAGGAGCCGCACCTGTGAGCAGTGCCGACGACCAGACCACCACGACTTCGAGTGAGCTGCGCGCCGACATCAGGCGCCTCGGTGACCTCCTCGGCGAGACCCTCGTCCGCCAGGAGGGCCCGGAACTCCTCGAACTCGTCGAGAAGGTCCGCCGCCTCACCCGCGAGGACGGTGACGCCGCCGCCGAGCTGCTGCGGGGCACCGAGCTGGAGACCGCCGCCAAGCTGGTGCGCGCCTTCTCCACCTACTTCCACCTGGCCAATGTCACCGAGCAGGTCCACCGCGGCCGCGAACTGCGGGCCAAGCGCGCCGCCGAGGGCGGCCTCCTCGCCCGCACCGCCGACCGCCTCAAGGACGCCGACCCCGAGCACCTGCGCCAGACGGTCCAGAACCTCAATGTTCGTCCGGTGTTCACGGCCCACCCGACGGAGGCTGCCCGCCGCTCCGTCCTCAACAAGCTCCGGCGCATCGCCGCGCTCCTGGAGACCCCCGTCCTGGAGACCGACCGCCGCCGCTACGACACCCGCCTCGCCGAGAACATCGACCTGGTCTGGCAGACCGACGAACTGCGCGTCGTCCGCCCCGAGGTGACCGACGAGTCCCGCAACGCCATCTACTACCTGGACGAACTCCACGCTGGCGCCGTCGGCGACGTCCTGGAGGACCTGACGGCCGAACTGGAGCGCGTCGGCGTCACCCTCCCCAAGGACACCCGGCCGCTGACCTTCGGCACCTGGATCGGCGGCGACCGCGACGGCAACCCCAACGTCACCCCCCAGGTCACCTGGGACGTACTGATCCTCCAGCACGAGCACGGCATCAACGACGCCCTCGACCTCATCGACGAGCTGCGCGGCTTCCTGTCGAACTCCATCCGCTACACCGGCGCCACCGACGAGCTCCTCGCCTCGCTCCGGGCCGACCTGGAGCGCCTGCCGGAGATCAGCCCCCGCTACAAGCGGCTGAACGCCGAGGAGCCCTACCGGCTCAAGGCCACCGCGATCCGCCAGAAGCTGGAGAACACCAAGCTCCGGCTGGCGAAGAACACCCCGCACGAGGACGGCCGCGACTACCTCGGCACATCCGAGCTGCTGCACGACCTCACGCTCATCCAGACCTCCCTGCGCGAACACCGCGGCGGCCTGTTCGCCGAGGGCCGGATGAACCGCACCATCCGCACCCTGGCCGCCTTCGGCCTCCAGCTCGCCACCATGGACGTCCGCGAACACGCCGACGCCCACCACCACACCCTCGGCCAGCTCTTCGACCGCCTCGGCGAGGAATCCTGGCGCTACGCCGACATGCCCCGCGACTACCGCGGCAGGCTCCTCGCCAAGGAACTCCGCTCGCGCCGCCCCCTGGCCCCCACCCCGGCGCCCCTGGACGCGGCGGGCGAGAAGACCCTCGGCGTCTTCCACACCATCAAGCGGGCCCTCGACGTCTTCGGCCCCGAGGTCATCGAGTCGTACATCATCTCGATGTGCCAGGGCGCCGACGACGTCTTCGCCGCGACCGTCCTGGCGCGCGAGGCCGGCCTCATCGACCTGCACGCCGGCTGGGCGAAGATCGGCATCGTGCCGCTCCTGGAGACCACCGACGAGCTCAAGGCCGCCGACACCATCCTCGAGGACATGCTCTCCGACCCCTCCTACCGGCGCCTGGTCGCGCTCAACGGGGACGTCCAGGAGGTCATGCTCGGCTACTCCGACTCCTCCAAGTTCGGCGGCATCACCACCTCCCAGTGGGAGATCCACCGCGCCCAGCGCCGCCTGCGCGACGTCGCCCACCGCTACGGCGTCCGCCTGCGCCTCTTCCACGGCCGCGGCGGCACCGTCGGCCGCGGCGGCGGCCCCTCGCACGACGCGATCCTCGCCCAGCCCTGGGGCACCCTGGAGGGCGAGATCAAGGTGACCGAGCAGGGCGAGGTCATCTCCGACAAGTACCTCGTCCCCTCACTGGCCCGCGAGAACCTCGAACTGACCGTCGCGGCCACGCTGCAGGCCTCCGCCCTGCACACCGCGCCGCGCCAGTCCGACGAGGCCCTGGCCCGCTGGGACGCCGCCATGGACGTCGTCTCCGACGCCGCGCACGCCGCCTACCGCAAGCTGGTCGAGGACCCCGACCTGCCGACGTACTTCCTGGCATCGACGCCCGTCGACCAGCTCGCCGACCTCCACCTCGGCTCGCGGCCCGCCCGCCGGCCCGGCTCGGGCGTCTCCCTCGACGGCCTGCGCGCCATCCCGTGGGTGTTCGGCTGGACCCAGTCCCGGCAGATCGTCCCCGGCTGGTACGGCGTCGGCTCCGGGCTGAAGGCGCTGCGCGAGGCGGGCCTCACTGCAACATTGGGAGGAGAGGGCGTGCTGGCCGAGATGCACGAGCAGTGGCACTTCTTCCGCAACTTCATCTCCAACGTCGAGATGACCCTCGCCAAGACCGATCTGCGCATCGCCCGCCACTACGTCGAGACCCTCGTCCCGGCCGAGCTCCAGCACGTCTTCGCCGACATCGAGGCCGAGCACGCCCTCACCGTCAGCGAGGTCCTGAAGATCACCGGCGAGGACGAGCTCCTGGACGCCCAGCCCGTCCTGAGGCAGACGTTCACCATCCGCGACGCCTACCTGGACCCGATCTCCTACCTCCAGGTCGCCCTCCTCAAGCGCCAGCGCGACGCGGCCGCCGCGGGCGAGGAACCGGACCCGACCCTGGCCCGCGCCCTCCTCCTCACCGTCAACGGCGTCGCGGCGGGCCTGCGCAACACCGGCTGACGCCCCTACGCGCAAACGGCGGTGCCCCCGAGGCCGAACCTCGGGGGCACCGCCGTATCCAGTGCTCATGCCTTACGGGCTTATGCCTTACGGCGCTTATGCCCTACGGCGCCGGAACACCAGGTAGCCACCCGCGGCCACCAGCGCCGCCGCAGCGCCGCTCAGCAGGCCCACCGGAGCGCCGTTGCCGGTCTCGGCGAGGTCGCCGCCCTCGCTGTCGCCGCCGGCACCGCCCTGGGCGGACGGCGACGAGGACGCGGAAGGCTCCGAGGACTCACCGGCGGGCGCCGACTCGGACGCCGAGGCCGACGGAGCCACGGACGAGGACGGCGTCTCACCGGGCTTGCCGCCGTCGTCGGAGTCCTCGCAGTCCGTCCAGAACACCTTGTGCTTGGCGGAGCCGTTCTCGCCCTCGAAGTTCCAGAACAGCTTGTAGTGGCCGTCCGGCAGCGACAGGTCCTCGGTCCGGCCGTGGCCCTCGGCGTCGAGGGTGATCTCGCCGGACTTCACCGTCTCGCCCTTGACGTCGGCCGTCGGGGCCCAGGCCTCGATGTGCCAGTCGACCTCCTGGACGGAGTCGAAGCCGAAGGCGTCCAGATAGAACGTGCAGACGTGCGGCTCGTTGCGCCGCAACTCCTCGCCGGTGGTGGCGTCGTGGACCTTCACGGTGCCGTTGTCGCCGTGGCCTGCGGCAATAGGAGTGGCGTGGGCGGAGGGGGCCGCGAGCAGCGCGGCCACGGCGACGGCGGACAGGGCGCCGGCGCGGGTGAGGGTACGCATGGGGCAGTCCATCTTCGAGATGTGACAGGGAAGATGTGGAGGGGGCGGCTCAGCTTCCAGCCACACCTGACCCAAGGTCAATCACAAACAGGCAACGCTTGGGTTCTCCACAGTTGTGGAGAACCCCGAAAGTCCTCAGATGGTCACGAAAGCGGCGGTCAGCAGCACGACACCCGCCCCCGCCATGAGCCACGCGCCCCGCGCACGCCCCAATCCACCCGCGACCACCACCGACGCCAGCAACAGCGCACCACCGAACGGAACCCACGAGTACAGAACCCCGGACGGCCCGGACCGCACCACGTCATCACTGCTCGGCTTCACGACGACGGTGTACGTCTCACCCTTGCGCACCGCAACCGTCTTCTCGATGACCACCTCGGCACGCGCCTTGGACCCCTCGGAGATCGGCGTATAAGGACCGGTGCACGTGTCCTCCCCGCACCGCGTCACCTCGATCGTGCCGCTCTCCCGGCCCTTCGTCAGCATCACGTGCTGCGCGGTGCCCCACGACGCCCACACCCCCGCGATCAGGATCAGCACCGCGACCGCGCCCATCGCCGCGAGCCGACCGAACCGGAGCGCGGCGACCGAGGCGGGGCGAGCGGCCTGACGGGACTTGGCGGCTGTGGCAGGCATGGCCGGGATCATTGGCCATGCCCGGACAGCGCGTCAACCTCGGCCGTCTCCGCACCCCGACAAGTCAGGAGTTGTACGTACTCTGCGCCCGCTCAAGCCCCTCGATCACCAGACACTCCACCGCGTCCGCCGCCCGGTCCACGAAGTAGTCCAGCTCCTTGCGCTCCGCGGAGGAGAAATCCTTCAGCACGAAGTCCGCGACCTGCATCCGCCCCGGCGGCCGCCCGATCCCGAACCGCACCCGGTGATACTCGGCACCGAAAGCCTTCGTCATCGACTTCAGCCCGTTGTGCCCGTTGTCCCCACCGCCCAGCTTCAGCCGCAACGTGCCGTAATCGATGTCCAACTCGTCATGGACCGCCACGACATGCGCGACGGGCACCTTGTAGAAATCCTTGAGCGCATTGACCGGCCCGCCCGACAGATTCATGTACGACATCGGCTTGGCCAGGATCACCCGGCGGTTCAACGGCCCCGGCGGACCGATCCGCCCCTCCACGACCTGCGCCTGCGCCTTCCCGGCCCGCTTGAACCTCCCCCCGATCCGCTCCGCCAGCAGATCGGCCACCATGAAACCGACGTTGTGCCGGTTGGCCGCGTACTCCGGTCCGGGGTTGCCGAGGCCGACGATCAGCCAGGGGGCGTTGGCGGGGGCGGCGCCCGCAGCGGTGGTCACGTCCATGTCTCCTCGATACGCGTCGGCCGCCGCTCCCGTACGGAAGCAGCGGCCGACGAATTCTTGCAGAGCTTCAGGCTCAGGCCTCGGCGGCCTCGTCGCCCGCGCCCGACTCCTCGCTGCTCTCCTCGGCCTGCGCGGCCAGGACCTGCAGGACGACAGCGTCCTCCTCGACGGCCAGCGTGGTGCCGGCCGGGAGCGTGATGTCCTTGGCGAGGACGGAGGCACCGGCCTCCAGGCCCTCGATGGAGACCGTGACGGCCTCGGGGATGTGGGTCGCCTCGGCCTCGACCGGCAGCGCGTTCAGCACGTGCTCCAGCAGGTTGCCGCCCGCGGCCAGCTCGCCCTCGGTGTGCACCGGGACCTCGACCGTGACCTTCTCGCCACGCTTGACCAGCAGCAGGTCGACGTGCTCCAGGAAGCCCTTGATCGGGTCACGCTGAACCGACTTCGGGATCGCCAGCTCGTTGGCCTTGCCGTCGATGTCCAGGGAGATCAGGACGTTCGGCGTACGCAGCGCGAGCAGCAGGTCGTGGCCCGGGAGGGTCAGGTGGATCGGGTCCGAACCGTGGCCGTACAGCACACCGGGAACCTTGGAGTCACGACGGATACGGCGGGCGGCACCCTTGCCGAACTCGCTGCGGGTCTCGGCGGAGATCTTTACCTCGGACATACGGATCACTCCTCGTATGGGTGAGAAACGGACAGGGTCACCCGGCCACGAACGGCCTGCTACGAAGAGCGCGTCGATAACGGAGCGCCGGCACCCGCGTGAACAGGTACGGCCTCCCTCGCCGAGCAACCTGAGCAGCTTACTCGGCGAAGGAGGCCACAGAAAAATCGATCATCAGCGCCCGCCGGACGCAGGCGATCATGCAGAAGCGTTCTGCCTCAAGCGCAGCAAGCTCACTGCTCGTCGAACAGGCTCGTCACCGAACCGTCCTCGAACACCTCACGCACCGCACTCGCGATCGTCGGAGCGATCGACAGCACCGTCAGCTTGTCCAGATCCGCCGCCAGCTCACCCGGCGTCGGCAGCGTGTTCGTGAACACGAACTCACTCACCCGCGAGTTCTTCAACCGATCCGCGGCAGGCCCCGACAGCACACCGTGCGTCGCCGTGACGATGACATCCTCCGCACCATGCGCGAACAGCGCATCCGCCGCCGCACAGATCGTGCCACCGGTGTCGATCATGTCGTCCACCAGGACACACACACGACCCTTCACCTCACCGACCACCTCATGCACGGTGACCTGGTTCGCGACGTCCTTGTCACGCCGCTTGTGCACGATCGCCAGCGGCGCACCCAGACGGTCGCACCAACGGTCCGCCACCCGCACACGACCGGCGTCAGGCGACACCACCGTCAGCTTGTCCCGGTCCACCTTGTCGCCCACATAGTCCGCAAGCAGCGGCAGAGCGAACAGATGATCGACCGGACCGTCGAAGAAGCCCTGAATCTGGTCCGTGTGCAGATCGACCGTCAGGATCCGATCCGCACCGGCCGTCTTCATCAGATCCGCGATGAGCCGCGCCGAGATCGGTTCACGCCCACGGTGCTTCTTGTCCTGCCGCGCGTAACCGTAGAACGGCACGATGACCGTGATCGACCGCGCCGAAGCCCTCTTCAGCGCATCGATCATGATCAACTGCTCCATGATCCACTGATTGATCGGAGCCGTGTGGCTCTGGATCACAAAACAGTCCGCACCACGCGCCGACTCCTGGTAACGGACATAGATCTCGCCATTGGCGAAGTCGAAGGCCTTCGTCGGGACAACCCCGACACCCAACTGCTGGGCGACCTCCTCGGCAAGCTCGGGGTGGGCGCGGCCGGAGAAGAACATCATCTTCTTCTCGCCGGTCGTCTTGATCCCGGTCACAGCACTGTCTCCTCAGAGGTGTCTCAGCCGGCTGTCGAAACGCCTCGCCGCTGGGCGCGACGGGGCCGTCTCAGCTGGTGGGTGCGGGTGTGCACTTATCACGGTACGCCGTGTCCGACGCACTCGTTTCCGGTCAGCTTTCGCCGCCCGGCTCCCGGGACGCCGTCTCAGCGGCCTTCGCCGCCGCACTCCCCGGACGCTTACGAGCCACCCAACCCTCGATATTCCGCTGCTGACCACGGGCCACGGCCAGCGAACCGGGCGGCACATCCTTCGTGATCACGGACCCGGCGGCGGTGTACGCACCGTCCCCGACCGTGACGGGAGCCACAAACATATTGTCCGAACCCGTCCGACAGTGCGAGCCGACGGTCGTGTGGTGCTTGTCCTGCCCGTCATAGTTCACGAACACACTCGCCGCACCGATGTTGGTGTACTCACCGATGGTGGCGTCACCGACGTAGGACAGGTGCGGGACCTTGGTGCCCTCACCGATCGAGGCGTTCTTCGTCTCGACATACGTCCCGATCTTGCCCTTCGCGCCGAGGCGGGTGCCGGGCCGAAGGTAGGCGTACGGACCGACGGTGGCGTGGGGACCGACGTGAGCCCCGTCGGAGACGGTGTTGTCGACCCGGGCCCCGGCCTCCACGACAGTGTCCCTGAGACGGCTGTTGGGACCGACCTCCGCGCCCTCACCGATGTGCGTGGCACCCTGCAACTGCGTACCCGGGTGCACGAGGGCGTCCTGCTCGAAGGTGACGGTGACATCGACCCAAGTGGTGGCCGGGTCGATCACGGTGACACCGGCGAGCATCGCACGCGTCAGCAGACGGTCGTTGAGAATGCGGCGGGCCTCGCTGAGCTGCACGCGGTTGTTGATCCCCGCGATCTCCCGGTGGTCGCCCGCGACGGACGCCCCCACCCGGTGACCGGCCTCACGGAGAATGCCGAGGACGTCCGTGAGGTACTCCTCGCCCTGCGAGTTGTCCGTACGGACCTTGCCGAGAGCATCGGCCAGCAGCTGACCGTCGAACGCGAACACCCCGGAGTTGATCTCACGAATGGCACGCTGCGACTCGGAGGCGTCCTTGTGCTCCACGATCGCGGTGACGGCACCCGAGACCCCGTCGCGCACGATACGGCCGTAACCGGTGGCGTCCGGAACCTCGGCGGTGAGAACCGTGACCGCGTTGCCGTCGGTGCTGTGCGTCTCGGCGAGCGCGCGGAGCGTCTCACCGGTGAGCAGCGGGGTGTCACCGCACACGACGACGACGGTCCCGTCCACGACCCCGCCGAGCTCTTCGAGCGCCATGCGCACGGCGTGACCGGTGCCGTTCTGCTGGGCCTGGATCGCGGTACGCACGTCGGGGTCGATGTGACCGAGGTGCTCGGTCACCTTCTCGCGGGCGTGACCCACGACCACGACCAGATTCTCCGGGTCCAACTCCCGCGCGGCGGCGAGCACATGACCCACGAGGCTGCGGCCACAGATCTCATGCAGGACCTTGGGTGTGGCCGACTTCATACGGGTGCCCTCACCCGCTGCGAGAACGACGACGGCTGCCGGGCGAATGGCGCTCACGGGATGCCCTTCGGCTGTAAAGGGGGTGGGGTGACATCCGCAGGATACCGGGGCGTTTCGTGAGGGACATGGGAGTGGGCCCTGACTGTGCTGTCAGGGCCCACCAATTGTCATGCTCCCGGAGAAGGAATCGAACCCTCATTCAACGGACCAAAACCGTTTGTCCTACCTTTAGACGATCCGGGATGGATTGTGCGCTATGCCCGATTCGACTGATCGGCTTCTCGCACGGACAACACTATGCCGTACCAAGAGCCCTCGATGCGACGGTACAAGTCAGCACCCTTCAGGACTTTGATGACCAAGCAACCTCGATAGGAGTCGCCGACGTTCTTACGGACCGTCTTGGGGTTGTGCTTCTTGAGTGTCGTCTTATTGAACGCGGAACGGTCGGTGCCGACGAGGTCGGCCCAATACTGCTCGGCGGCCTCCACGTCCGCGTTCTCGTGGATCATGACGGCGAATCGGAGGCGCTCGCGCTCTACTCCGAGGAGGTTGAGCCAGGCCAGGTAGACCTCGACCATGCCGGGGTCGCTGTTGACGAACGTGACGACCTCTCGGCGGGCGTACGGCTTGTCCTTGCTGCCCTCGGCCCAGTAGAGGCCCACGCCCAGTAGGAACAACTCTCGTGGCGACAGCTCGCCGATTGCCTGACCGGCAGCTTCCTTGGTGCGCTGCCGCTCCCCGTCGCGGATTCGGAGCTTCTCTTCCCATCCTCGCTTGGCAATGGCTGCTGCTTCCTCGGGGCTCCGCTTTCGCTCAGGCTTCGGGAGATCCCGCACCCAAAGCGAAACCGAGCTCCGTGAACACCCCAGCTCCGCTTCGATCTGGTCGTACGTCCAACCCTGGAGCCGCAGTTCCCGGGCCTTCGCTCGCAGGTCGTCCTTTGCTCGCGGTCGTTTCGTCCACTCCGGCGGAGGCTCCCCCTTCACCAGCCTCTGAAGGATGTCGTTGTTGAAGATCTTCAGCTCGTCCCGGATCTGACGAAGGCTGTAGCCGCGGCGCCGCAGCGCCACCGCCTGTTCACGTAGCCCCTCGAAGTCCGCGTACTTGCCCTGTGCGTGTGCCATGGGCATACCCTCCGGGCGGAATTTTCGCTTCCGGGGTCGAACAGGGGCTGGTTCAGCAGTTCGAGGGAAATCGGTTGCTTTCGTATCCGGCCGGTCACGGAGTGTGGTGTAGGCCAATCCCGGAAACTCACCGGAAAACGCGCGCCGACCGCCCGTAGGCTGGAGGCATGACCACGACGGGGGAAGACCACGCCGCGGCCCGGCCAGGGCCGTGGTGGTGGGATCGGTGGCGCAGTGCCGTACTGGACGTGAGCTTGGCTTTTGTGTCCGTCCTCGAGTGTGGGGCCGAGGGGTGGCGGTTCGCGGGGGACGCCGGGATTCCGAGGGCCGCGGGGATCGTGTTCGGGCTGCTCGCCGGGTCGGCGTTGCTGGTGCGGCGGAAGTGGCCGATCGCTGTCGTGCTCGTTTCGATTGCCATCACGCCCGCTCAGATGGGCTATCTGATGGCGATCGTCGGTCTGTACACCCTCGCCGCGTCCGAACTGCCGCGCCGGATCATCGGCTCGCTGGCGGGGATGTCGCTGGTCGGGCAGATGATCGTGATGTTCGTGCAGCTGCGGCAGGGTGCGCACAGCGGGGACGGTCTGGAGCTCGGGGAGTGGTTCGTCCCGTTCGCGGCCGTCACGATCGCCATCGGGCTGACGGCGCCTCCTTTGTTGCTGGGGCTGTATGTCGGTGCCCGGCGTCGGCTGATGGAGAGTCTGCGGGAGCGGGCCGACAGTCTGGAGCGGGAGCTTCAGCTGCTTGCGGAGCGGGCGGAGGAGCGGGCCGAGTGGGCGCGGAACGAGGAGCGGACGCGGATCGCTCGGGAGATGCATGACGTCGTCGCGCATCGGGTGAGTCTGATGGTGGTGCATGCGGCGGCGTTGCAGGCTGTTGCTCGGAAGGATCCCGAGAAGGCGGTCAGGAATGCCGCGTTGGTGGGTGACATGGGGCGGCAGGCGTTGACCGAGTTGCGGGAGATGCTCGGGGTGTTGCGCAGTGGGGACGGCGGGAAGGGTGTGCGGGCTGATTCCGTGCCGCTGGCCGCTGTCGGGGTTGCCGCGGCGGCTGCTGCCTCGCGGGCGGTGGACGAGTCGGACGGGCCGTGTCTTTCCGAGTTGGAGGAGTTGATCGGGCAGTCGGCCGCGGCGGGGATGGTCGTGGATCTGACGGTCGAGGGTGATGTGCGGGTGTATGGGGCCGACATCGAGCAGACCGCGTATCGGGTGGTGCAGGAGGCGTTGACGAACGTCCACAAGCATGCGGCGGGTGCGAAGACGCATGTGCGGCTTGCGCATCGGCGGTCGGAGATCGCGATGCAGGTGGAGAACGAGCCGCCGCCGGAGGTGTCGGTGGCGTCGTCGGCGCGGTTGCCGTCCGGGGGGAACGGGTTGGTCGGTATGAAGGAGCGGGTCGCGGCGCTGGGTGGGGTGTTTGTGTCCGGGCCGACGGATGCGGGGGGTTTTCGGGTGTCGGCGGTGATTCCGGCGGCGTAGCCGCGGGTGGGGGCGTCGGTGTCGGCGGGGGCTGCGTCGGCGGACGAGTGTGTTGGCGGGGCTTGCCCGGGGTGGTTCGGCGCCCTGGTCGTCGTACTTCTTCGTGCCTCGTCGTGTCTCTTCGTGCCTCGTCGTGTCTCTTCGGGTTCCTCTGTGTTTCCTGGTGTCTCAGCCTGCCGTGAGGCGTGCCGGTTCGATGCCTGAGACGAGGGTGGCGAGGGCCTGGTCGATGTCGGGGCCGAGGTACCAGTCGCCGGTGTGGTCGAGGGCGTAGGTGCGGCCTTCGGTGTCGATGGCGAGGAGGGCGGCGGTGTCGGTCTCGGCGCCGAGGGGGCAGACCTCGGTGTCGAGGGCGCGGCCGAGGTCGCCGAGGGTGCGGGCCATGTGGAGGCCGTGGAGCGGGTCGAGGTGGACGGCGGCGGGGGCGAGCTGGCGGCCGGGGCCTGTGGGGGTGATGTGGAGGCCGCCGAATTCGGCCCAGGCCTCGACGGCGGCGGGGAAGACGGTGTGGCGGTGGCCTGCGGGTGAGGTGTGTTCGCGGAGTGTGTCGGCCCAGATCTCGGCTTGTTTGATGTCCCAGCGTCCGGGTTGCCAGCCGGCGGCGCGCAGGGCGGCGTCGACGGGGACGGGGAAGCGGGTGGTGTTGGTGCGGTCGGGGTGCATCTGCCCTTCGATCGTCGAGGTCGGGGACGTGGTGCCGTGGTGCCGTGGTGCGTGTCGGTGGTGTGCGCCGGTGGTGCGTGACAGTGGTGTGCGCCGGTGGTGTGTGGGGGTCAGTCGTCTGCGGTCGGGTCGACGATGCGTACGCCGAAGTGGGCGCTGAGGGCGGTGCAGGCGCGGCAGGGGGCGGCGAAGTTGCCGTGGAGGGGGTCGCCGTCCTCGCGGATGCGGCGGGCGGTGAGTTTGGCGGCCTTGAGGGCTTTGCGGGCTTCGCTGTTGGTCATGGGTTTGCGGGCGGCGCGTTTGCTGCGGGCTTCGTCGGCGGCGGCGAGGTGGCGGGAGATGAGGATCGTCTCGGCGCAGCGTCCGGTGAAGCGGTCGCGTTGGGCTGAGGTGAGGGTGTCGAGGAAGTCCTGGACGAGTGGGTGCAGGGGTGGGGTCTGGTCGCCGCGGGCGGCGGTGCCGGTGAGGGTGGCGCCGCGGACGGAGAGGGCGGCGGCGACGGTCGGGAGTATGCCGTCGCGGCGGTGACGGAGCGTGGGCGCCTGGTGTGCGGTGGTGCTGCTCCAGCCGATCCGGGGGTCGCCGGATGTGGCTGGTCGCGGCCCTGTTTGTGGTCCCGTCTGCGTCGTATTCATGATCATCATCCCCTCCCGAGCATCCCCCCGGACGACACAGAGTGCCAAATGCTGTGGCTGGTGCGGAAGCTGGGGCGGTGCGACACGCCCGGGTTTGGGCGGGCTGTCACGAGGGGGTGACGGCTGGTCACGGAAGCGGAGGGCCGCTGACCGGTGCCCGGTGACCGGTGTCGTCGTACCGCATAGGCTGTCGGCACCCGCATGTATGCGGTCAACGCGTTGGAGAAGTCGAATACGGGCTGGGGCGGGCCGGAGGTGGTCGCGTCGCGGGTCGTACAGAGTGCCGCAGGGGGCAACCGCCATGACGACAGGTCGGCTCGGGCAGCAAGCCGCGCCGCCGAACGCGGCTTACGCCGGGCAGGTCGTGCATTTCCCGGATCCGGTCCGGGCGGCCCGTCACCCGAGGGGGGTGCGGGTGGACGAGCGTGGCTACCCCGACTTCTCCGCGTATGCGCGTGCGGCTGCGGAGATCGCCGATCCGCCGGAGGGTTTCGGTGTCGACGAGCTGCGGCTGACGGACTATGTGTCGGCGAACGCGGCGCTGTCGGCGACGGGTCATGACCTGTGGGACACGATTCCGGCGGTGGCGACGCCGCATGGCTGGACGTGGCATCACGTGGTGGGTTCGCGGCGGCTGGAGTTGATTCCGGTCGAGGTGAAGGCGTTGCTGCGGCATCACGGCGGTATCGCGACGGCACCGGTGGATCACGCCAAGCGCGGTACGCGTCCGTTGCAGGAGACGCGGCCGGCGCATTTCGGGCTGCCGAAGTCGGGTACGGCGGTGTCGGAGTCGCAGGTGCAAGGGGTCGAGGAGGATCTCGGGTACCGGCTGCCGGGTGCCTACCGGTCGTTCTTGAAAGCGGCGGGTGGGTGTGCGCCCGTGGGGGCGGCGCTGGACCCGGAGTTGGGGCTGCTGGTGGACCAGCCGTTCTTCACGGTGCGGGACGAGGCGGCGGTCAATGACCTGGTGTACGTCAACAAGTGCCTGCGTGACCATCTGACCAAGGACTATCTGGGTGTTGGTTTCGTCCAGGGCGGGCTGCTCGCGGTGAAGGTGAAGGGCGACCGGATCGGTTCGGTGTGGTTCTGCGCGTACGACGATGCGCGGGACGTGGATCCGACGATGCCGCCCGCCGATCGTGTGGAGCGGCTGTTGCTGCCCTGCGGTGAGGACTTCGATGTGTTCCTGTCCCGACTGGCGGGGAATCCGCCGGAGTTGGAGACGGTGGCGAACCTGATGGTGGACGGCGGTTTCGCGCGGTCCGTGCCGGTGGCTGCGGCCGGGGCTGGGGAGTGAGCTGACCGATGGTGACGTTCGCACAGGCGCAGGAGCGCGCGGAAGAGTGGATCAACGGGGACGTTCCCTCGTACCAGCATCGTGAGGTGCGGGTGCGGGAGTTCGACCTCGGGTTCGTGGTGTGGGGCGAGGACCGTGCTGAGGGGCCGCGTTCGGATGGTGGCGCGCAGCGGCTGGTGATCGCCCGGGACAGTGGTGAGGCGACGTTGTGGCCTTCGCTGCCGGTGGGTGAGGTGATCCGGCGGTACGAGGAGGAGTACGGGCGTGCGGCCGAGGAGGCCGCGGCTGCCGCGCCGGCGCCTGCGGCTCGGGTCGATCTGAATCAGACGTCGTTCTTGTTGACGCCGCCGGAGTGGTTGCAGGAGGCGGCGGATCAGCTGGGGATTCCGGATCGGCGGGGCGGCGTGGGTGCGGCCGCGGGTTCGGGTGCCGGTGCGGCGCGTTCTGGTGGCGATGGTTCGGGGGCGGGGGCTTCTTACGCCGGTGCCGGTGGTGCCGGTGGTGCCGGTGGTGGTGATCGGGGGCTTCCCGAGACGCAGGCCGGGGTGCCGGGTGGTGCGGGGGCCGGTGGCGTGGCGGGGAGTGCGCCGGGGGCGCCTTCTGTGCCGGGTGCGCCGCCGGCGCCTGCTGGGCCTGCCGTGCCTGCCGGGGCCACGCCTTGGGCCGGGACGGACACCAACGCGGACGCCGGGGACGATCGTTCCGTGCCGTTGCCTGCGACGGTGTTCGCGCCGCCGTTGAGCGGTACCGACGACGACACTCCGCCGCCCGCGACTGCGCCGGATGCCAAGACCGCGCTCATGTCGGGCGGGAGTCAGCTGCCGCGGACGGCGCTTGCACCGGCGCTCGATGATCCGAATGCGCCGGGGGCGTCTGGTGTATCGGGGGCGCCCGGGGTGCCGGGTGCGCCTCCTGGGGCGCCGTCCGCGCCGGGTGGCGCCGTGCCTGGTGGTGCGGTGCCTGGTGGTGCGCCTGCGCCTGTGACGGGTGGGGCGGCGTACGGCTATCCGAATGCGCCGGGTGGTGCGGGTGTGCCGGGTACGCCCCTGCCGGGTGCGCCGCCGGTGCCGGGTGCGCCGCAGGGCGGTACGCCTGCGCCGATGCCCGGTGCTCCTTCTTATGGGTATCCGCAGGGACCTGGGGGCGCGCCGGGTGGGCCTGGGGCGCCTCAGGTTCCGGGTGCGCCTGGCGCGCAGGGTGCGCCGGGTGGTCCGAGTGCGCCGGGTGCCCCTGGCGCGTCCGAGCGGTCGCTCGCGTCGAACGCCGGGGACATTGCCGACGCCGCCACCAGCAAGGCGGCGCCTCCGCCGCGCCGGGGTGGTGGGTCGACCACGCCGCCTCCGCCGGGTGCGCCCGGGGCGCCGGGCGCGCGGCCGGGGGCCACGCCTCCGCCTGCGCCGGGTGCGCCTGGGACGCCGGGTGCGGCGGCGGGCGGGTATGTGCCGACGCAGCTTGTTTCCGCGCTCGGGCCTGATGGGCCTGGGGGCGTGCCGGCCGGGCCGGGGGCGCCGCAGCCTCCGGGCGCGCCGGGTGTGCCTGGTGCTCCGGGGGCGCCGAATCCGCCCGGCGGTACGCCTCCGGGCGGTATGCACCATGCCGCGACGATGCTTGCGGACCCGGGGCGTATGGGCCCGGGTAGGGGCGCGCCGCAGCCTCCGGGCGCCCCTGGCGTTCCCGGTGCGCCCGGCGCGCAGACGCCGCCTGGCGCCCCAGGTGCACCTCACGCGCCGGGCGCCCCAGGTGTGCCTGGTGTCCCCGGCGCTCCTGGAGCCCCGGGTGCCCCCGGCGCACCGCAGCCGCCTGGCGCCCCGGGTGTGCCTGGCGCTCCTGGCGCGCAGGGCTCTTCGGGGGGCGCGCGGGGCGCCGTTCACCACGCGGAGACCATGTTGGCCGCGCCCCCGGTCGGCGGCCCCGGCGCGTTCCCGCCGCCGCAAGCCCCCGGCGCACCCGGTGCTCCGGGCGCCCCCGGTATGGCCCCGGGCGCCCCGCAGCCGATGGCGCCCGGCGCGGTCCCGCCCGGTGCCGTGCCGCCCGGAGGGATGCCGCCCGGGCAGCCCGGGCCCGGTCAGCCGTCGGCGTACGGCTACCCGCAGCAGGGGCAGCCGACCGTCGGTCCCGGGTATCAGGCCGTGCTGCGGTTTCGCGCGCAGGACGGCTCGGAGCAGCAGCTGATCCGGCGTTCGGCGCCGGGTACGCCGCATCCGGAGTGGCAGATCTTCCATGAGCTGCGGGGGATGAACATCCCGCCGGACCAGGTGCTGGAGCTGCACACGGAGCTGGAGCCGTGCGAGCTGCCGGGTGCGTACTGCGCGCGGATGATCCGGGAGCAGTGGCCGCAGGCGCGGCTCGCGAGCATCGCGCCGTACGGCACGGATCACGCGAGCCGGCAGCAGGGGATGCAGCAGTTGCTGGCGCACCAGGGCGAGTTGCACCAGGTGGCGGACGGGCCGGCGCGTCCGGCGCCGGTGCGCGCCCCGCTGCCTCCGGTGCAGCCGGTTCCGCCGGTTCCGCCGGAGGGGGTCGCGCAGGAGCTGGCGGGGGCGTTCGGGCCGGGGATCTTCCGGTTCGAGCAGGCCGCGGTGTCCCGGCAGGGTGTGCCGCCGGTCGTGGCGCACTCGCTGGTGGTGGCGGGGCTGCCGATGGACATGGGGCCGTTCTTCTGGGCGCAGGCCCAGCCGGGGCGGCCGGTGCCGACGCTCGCCGAACTGGCGCAGGAGCGCGGGGTGCAGCCGGCCTCGGACGCGGGCTCGTACCTGGTGATGGGCAGCGACTTCGGCCGGGCGATCTGTGTGCAGTACGGGACGGCGAACATCGTCGCAGTGCCGGTGGAGGCGGGGCCCGGCGGGGCGCCCGTGCCGCCGCAGTTCGTGAACACCGGGCTGCCCGAGTTCCAGCGGTGCCTGGCGCTGCTCGGCCGGATGTGGCGGCTGCGGTTCGGTCTGAACCAGGAGCAGGCGGGCCGCTGGACCGTCGACTTCCAGGCCCAGCTGGCCTCGCTCGACCCGGCGGCGCTCGGTTCGCCCGAAAGCTGGTGGTCGGTGCTGCTGGAGCAGATGTGGGACGGCCTGCTGTGATCAGCCGTCGTCACTGACAGACAGGCAGACATACGGACTGACTGACGTACGGACGTACGGATGAAGAAGCCGGGCCCGGTCATCGCGATCGGGCCCGGCTTCTCGCCGTTGGCGCTGTTCCCGCAGGCCGTCGCAGGCCGTCGTGGGCCGCCGAAGTTTTTCGGGTTTTTCCCGCCGTCCGGTCACATCTGCCCTCCGGGCTCCGTCAGTGCAGTGACAGCAGCTCACCACTTGCCCAGGAGGCAGATCATGAAGGCTCGGATGACCAACCCGGCGTACGTGCTCCCCGGTGCGATGAAGGGCATCGGCACGCTGTTCCAGTCCGTCGGCGAGAGCGGCCTGGACCAGGAGCTGTCGGAGCTCGTCGGGCTGCGGGTCAGTCAGGTCAACGGCTGCAGCGCGTGTGTGCACGGGCATGTGCTGAATCTGCGGAAGGGCGGGGCGAGCGAGGAGCGGATCGCGGGTGTCACTGCATGGTTCGAGGCGCCCTTCTTCAGTGATGCCGAGCGGGCGGCGCTGCGGCTGGCCGATGCGATGACGCGGCTGGCGGACCGTTCGCAGGAGTCGGTGCCGGACGAGTTGTGGGACGAGGTCGCGGACCACTTCGACGAGAAGGAACTGTCCGGGCTGATCCTCTTCATCTCGCTGATGAACCTCTTCAACCGCGTCAACACGACCATCAAGGAGCCGGCGGGCACGACCTGGGGCTGAGCCGGGGGCCGCCCGACTGCGGAGGGACGGCCGTGACCTCTGCGCGGAGTGTCGCGTTATGCACATTTCTGCCTGATACATCAAGATGTGCGCGAAATCATCATTTTGCGTCCTTTTGATGGAGAGGGGTTCCAGGATGAGCGGCACACCTGTCTCGTCCCACGGCTTCACGGCCGTACGGCGCGGCTACCGTCCCGAACAGGTCGACGCGTACACCGCGGCGCTCTCCCAGAACCGTGACGCCTCCTGGGAGCGCGCCGCCCGTCTCACCGTGCTCGCCAAGCAGATGGAGGCGGAGCTCGCGGGGTTGCGCGAGCGGGTGGCGCGGCTCGCTCCGCAGACGTACGAGACGCTCGGGGAGCGGGCGCGCCGGATCTTCCAGCTCGGTCAGGAGGAGGCGACGGCCGTCCGCGAGGACGCGCAGCAGGAGGCGCAGCGCCTTGTGGAGGCGGCGCGGGAGCGCGCGAACAGCGTGCGGGACGCGGCGCAGGCGCACGCCGACGCCGTACGCGCCGATGCGGAGGAGCGTGCCCGGCAGCGCCTGCTCGCCGCGCGCGCCGAGGCCGACGAGATCCGCATCGCCGCCCGGCGCGAAGTGAAAGAAGGGCGCTCGGAGGCGCTCGGGGCGTTGCGTGACGTACGGCAGCGCACCGCCGCCATGCTCGCCGATCAGGCCAAGGAGCACGCCGAGCGCTGGGCCGAGGCCGAGCGCGAGGAACTCGAACGCGCCGCCGCGCTCGACGCCCGGCACGCCGACCAGGTCGCCCGCGCCGAGGCCGCCCTCTCGGAGGCCAAGCAGGCCTTCGCCGAGGCGGAGGCCGCCACCCACCGGCGCCAGGACGAGGTACGCGCGCGTGCCGCCGAGATCCTCGCCGAGGCCCGGGCCCGGGAGGACCGCATCGCCCGCGAGACGGAGCGCGTGCTGCGCGAACACGGGGAGCGCTGGGACGACGTACGCGCCCACATGGACCTCGTACGCCACAGCCTGACGACCCTGACAGGGCGCGCGCCGGCGGAGTAGGGCGTGCGTGAGTGATCGTGCGCTGGGTAGCGAGCCACCGAGCTCACGAGTCGCCGGGCGCGCCCTCACCCTCGGCGCACCACCCCCTTCGGCGCACCACGCCCCCGGCACCCCCTCGCGCGCCCCCACTCACCCGCTCCCGCGCAATCTCCCGCACCCCCCGCCTCACCCCCTCCGCCTCACCCCCGCCGTCTCACTCCCCGCTCCGCCTCACCCCCGCCGTCTCACTCCCCCCTCCGCACCGCCCCCGCCAGAATCCACCCCTCCACCGCCTCGTACTGCCGTCGGTCCACCTCCGCCGTGCGCCGCCTCGACGCCACCGTGCCCAGCCACCCGAAGGCGAAGCCCGCCGGGATGGAGACCAGGCCGGTCGTGGTGAACGGGAACCAGTTGAAGTCGGCGTCGGGGAACGCCGAGACAGGTGACCCCGAGACGAGGTTCGTGCCCGGCATCAGCAGCAGCACCACCAGGGAGCCGCCGATGAGGGTGCACAGGAGGCCTGTTCGGGTGTAGCGGCGCCAGAAGAGGCTGTAGACGAGGGCGGGGGCGATGGCCGAGGCGCCGATGCAGAAGGAGAGGGTGACCAGGGGCTGGAGGCTGCGATGCTGGACCAGGGTGGCCAGGAGGATCGCCGGGACGCCGACCGCCAGGGCGGAGACCCGGGCGAGGGTCATCTCGCGGCGGGCCGTCAGGGCGCGCGTGCGGCCGCCGAAGACGTCGTGGGCGAGGGAGTTGGCGCAGGCGAGGATCATGCCGGCGACGGAGGCCAGCAGGGTCAGGAAGATGGCCGTCGTCACGGTGGTGAAGAGGAGGGTCTCCGCCGTGGAGACGTCCGCGCCGAACGCGGCCCGGGAGCCCAGCAGGTAGGCCGTGTTGCCCTGCGGGTCGGCCTCCGCGATGGCGGCCCGTCCGATGAGCGCGGTGGCGCCGAAGCCGACGACGGTGATGATGAGCACGAACAGCACGACCGAGGAGACCGCCCAGGACATCGAGCGGCGCACCTGGCGGGCGCTGCGGGCGGTGTACATGCGCATGGTGACGTGGGGGAGGCAGGCGCCGCCGACGACCACCGTCAGCTGTGAGGTGATCATGTCGAGCCGCGGCCAGCTCCCGCCCGTGAACTGCAGACCCGACTCCAGGAAGGCGGGGCCCACCCCGCTCTGTGTGGCGGCGGCGTCGAACAGCGCGCCGGGGTCCCAGTCGAAGCGCTGCAGTACCAGTACGGCGATCACCGCGCCCGAGCCGAGCAGCATCACGATCTTCAGGATCTGGATGAGGGCGGTGCCCTTCATGCCGCCGATGGCCGCGTAACTGATCATCAGCGCGCCCAGCCCGATGATGCAGCCGGTCTGCAGTCCCTCACCGGAGAAGCCGAGGATGAAGGAGAGCAGTTGTCCCGTTCCCGCGAGCTGGACCAGCATCAGCGGCAGCAGTGCGGCGAGGGTCACCGCGCTCGCCGCGATCCGTACCGAGCGGCCGGGCATCCGTCGCGCCAGCGCGTCGCCCATCGTGAACCGGCCCGCGTTGCGCAGGGGTTCGGCCAGCAGGAACATCAGCAGCATCAGCGACAGTGCCGTGCTCAGGGCCAGCACGGTCCCGTCGTATCCGCACAGGGCGATCACGCCACCCGTGCCGAGGACGGTCGCGGCGGAGATGTAGTCCCCGGCGATGGCGAGGCCGTTGCCCATGGGGGACAGGGAGTTGTAGCCGGTGTAGAACTCGTCGAGGTCGTCCCGGTCGGGGCCGGTCATCACGCACAGCAGCAGCGTGATGGTGGCGATGGCCGAGAACGCCACCATGGACATGGCCTGGGCCGAGTCGCTGAACCCCGTCATCGCGCGGCCCCTCGCCTGGCGTCCAGTTCGGACTGCTTGCGGATGCGGTCGGCGATCGGGTCGACATAGGAGCGGGCGGTGCGTTCGTACAGGGCGATCGCCAGCCAGGTGACGGGGAGTTGGAGCAGGGCGAGGAGGAGTCCGGTGGGCAGTCCGTCGGTGATGCGGCTCGTCATCAGGGACGGGGCGAAGGCCGACAGGATCAGGAAGAGCGTGAAGTAGCCGAGTGCGGTGAGTGTCGCCACCCGCCGCTGACGGCGGTAGGCGCCGCGCAGGATCCGCAGATCGCTGTGGTGTCCGACCGGTTCCCGGAGGGGGCGGCGGCGGGCGGTGGGTTCGGGGGCGGCCGGCGGCAGCCAGGGGTAGGTGGGCGGCGGGGACGCGTCGTATGACATCCCGGTGGCTCCTTGCGTGGCTCGGGGCCCGGTGCGGACCGCAGGGAGTTGGGGGGCGGATGAGCGGAGCCACGCACGTTACTCGTTGGTAGACAGGTGTCCAGCGTTTTCACCAAACTGATTGGTCGGTATGCGCTTACTTCGCTGACCTGGGGTGTTACCGCGATTAACTCAGATTTTTGAGCGGTGGGTCGGGCTACTTCAGGTGAACGAGCGCTACGGACCGTGGCACCGCGGAGCCGTCGTCGAGGCGGGCGCGGAAGGTCAGCCGTACGTCCTCGCGCCGCCGCACCGACCCCTGGGCCGTCACCACGAAGCCGACACTCACCCGCCCGCCGGCGGCCACCCGCACCCGGGTCCCGCGGACGGCCCGCAGCGACCACCCGTCGGCCGGCACCCGCCCCGTCACCGTCACCTCCCGCGCCTCGGCACCGAAGTTGTAGACGTCGACGGCCATGCGCGTACGCCGCCCCAGCCGGTAGCCGTACGGCGGCGGCGCGTCCCCGTCCTGCTTGCCGGGCGCGGCCTCACGGGCGGCGTAACGCTGGCTGAGGACGATGTGCTCGGCGGGGGAGAGCGGGGAGGGAGGGGAGGGAGGGGAGGACGTGGTGACCGGGGAGAGGCCGGGCCGCGCCGCCGGTACGGCGCCCCGCGCGCCCGGCGTCACCAGGTAGACGGGGTCGCGCGAGACGGTCACGTCACCGCAGGGCAGCCGGCGCCCCATGATGTCGTACGCGCGCTCCACGACGCCGTACGTGCTTCCCGCGCCGGCGATCCGCACGGGCCGCTCCGCCCACACCACCGTGACCAGCTCGCCCCGGCCGCTGTCGAAGACGAACCCCTCGGCCCCGGCGGGGAGTTGCCCGGCGCGTCCGACGTGGTGCGCGGCGCCGAGGAGCGAGGTGAGGGCGGCGAAGGCGCTGTAGGCGGGCAGCGGGGCGAACCGGCGGTCGAACAGGCCGAAGTAGACGCCGTCGTCGTGCAGGGGCGGGGCGGCGAACCAGAACTGGCGGGCGTTGCCGGCGGCGAGCCCTTCGACGAACGACCTCACCACATAGCGTGCCTGTACGGATTGTCGGTCGTACGACAGGTCCAGGCGCGGCCGGGCGGCGAGGAACGCCCCGCACTCGGTCATCCACAGCGGCAGCCGGGCCCCGTGCCGGCGGGCGAGCGCGTGCTGCTCGGCGGAGGCACCGGGGACGGTCGGTTCGCCCTCCTGCGAGGGGTCGTTGTAGCCGTGGAAGGCCCAGACGTCGGCGTACCGGACGACGTCGTTGGCGAGCAGCAGGTCCTGGAAGGGGCCGGACTGGGCGAGCCCGGGGAGGACGGTCAGGGGCGGCGTCCCCGGGGTCGCCTTGATGCCGAGCGCGGCCGCTTTGACGAACGCGGCGTGGGCGTCGGCGGTGCTGAGAGTGGTGTCGACGTCGGGTTCGTTGGAGAGCTGGAGCGCCTCGGGGCGGGCGGCGGCGAGACGGCGGGCGTAACGGTGGGCGTGGCGCAGATCGGCGGGCAGCGGCAGCGAGGCGTCGGTCATCGCCCACTCGGGCGCGGGCGAGAGGACGTCGAGGACCGCGAGCCCGTGGGCGCGCAGGGTGCGGGTGGCGCGGTCGTGGCGAGCGGTGTCGTACGACCCCGGGGAGCGTTCGGCGACCGGCCAGGACTGTCCGTCGCGGACCCAGCCCGCGCCCATGTCCCGTAGCGCGGCGGCGAATTCGGGCAGGCGGGAGGGCGGCACGAGGGAGGAGGCCCAGAGGTTGACGCCGAACCGGTCGCCGGGGCCCGGTCCGGGGCCGGGCGCGGCGGGAAGGCGGGCGAAGGCGGTGGTGCTGCCGTCGGCCTCGACCCGGTAGTGGCCGGGCGGCAGGTCGGCGGGGAGTTCGACGGTGGTGGTCGTCGCGCCCGCGGGGATGGTCGTACGGCCGCCGGCGGCGCGGTGGCCGAAGTAGTCGGTGACCGTGTAGCGGACCGGGTGCGGGTGAGCCGCGGGGCCGTGGAGCGTGAGGCGGAGGGCGGCCGGCTCGCCCTCGCGGTGACGGGCGACGGACAGCTCGCGGAGGGCCGGCGCGGTGGCGAGGGGGCGGAAGATGAGGCGGTCCAGGGAGAGGACGTGGGCGAGGGCGTCGTCGAGGACGGCCGGTCCGGTGACGCGCAGGGTGAGGGTGTTGGCGCCCCGCCGCAGGCCGACCGTGCCGAGGTCCAGGACGGAGAGGTCGCCCCAGGCGGGCGGGGACTCGTACCAGTGCGGCTGCGAGCCGGCCAGGTCGGTGAACGGGCCCTTGTTCAGGGACAGTTGGAGGTAGGAGCCGACGGCCTCGGTGTGCGGGGTCTCCACCGGGGCGACGGCGACCGCGGTGAGGGCGTGGGGGCCGGGACGCGGGGCGTGGACGGTGTATGTCGCGAACCAGCCGGTCGCAGGCGGGGGTTCGGCTGTCGTGCGCAGGGCGAGGTAACGGCCGCCGGAGGCACGGCGGTCGCGGGCGACGGGGATGTTGGTGGCGGTGGGCGACTCGGCCTGGACGGTGAGGGGCCGGGCGGCCGGACCGGCTGGGAGGTCTTCGGCGCCTCGGGCGGTGCCGGCCGCCGCCGTCGCCGCCGCACCGAGTGCCGCCGCCAGGGTCGTACGCCTGCTCAGGTCCATGTGTCCAGCAGACGACGGGAGTCGGGGGCCGCGCCTCCTGCGGGAGGCGGGTCCGTCCCGGAAGGGGAGCCGCGGGCTCGCCCTAGGGGACGGGGGAGAGTGTGACGTCCGTACGGGAACTGTTGCCCATGTCTCACCGGCGCCCTGACGGGTCACACTCCGGTAGCGCCCCGCCCTCTTGTCGGCAAGCACGCCATCACGAGAGTGGAGAACCCCATGAGGATCGTCGTCTTCGGAGCGAACGGACCGACCGGGCGGCAGGTGGTCGAACAGGCCGTCGAGGCAGGGCACATGGTGACCGCGGTCACCCGCCGTCCCGAGAGCTTCCCCGTACGGGGCGCGGGCGTACGGGTGGCCGGGGCCGACGTCCACGACCCGGCCGCGGTCGAACGCGCCGTGGCCGGCCAGGACGCGGTGATCTCGGCGCTCGGAGTGCCGTACGGCCGCGAACCGGTCACTGTCTACTCCGCCGGCATCACCCACATCATCCGCGCCATGCACGTGCACGGCGTACGCCGTCTCGTCTGCGTCACCTCGACCGTCCTCTTCGGGACCCCGGCGCCCGGGGAGAACTTCCTGTTCCGGAAGGTGCTGGAGCCATCGATCATGCGGTTCATGGGGCGCACGGTGTACGAGGACATGCGGCGCATGGAGGAGGTCGTAAGGGAGAGCGGGCTGGAGTGGACGGTGCTGCGGCCCGGCGGGCTGTTCGACGCGGACGCGGTGAGCGCGTACGAGGTCGGCACGGCGCGACTGCCCGGGCGGTACACCGCGCGGCCGGACCTGGCACGGGAGTTGCTGCGGCAGGCCGTCGAGGAGCGGGGGCACGTGGGGGAGTTCGTGGATGTGCGCACCACCGAGAACACGCCGAGCCTTCTCGACCTCATGCGGAAGGAGGCCGTGAGCAGGAAATGAGAGCGGTCCGGCAGCCGGTCTCCGGATACGATGCGTCCTCGACCGGGGGGATGATGCCGATGTCCGAAGTGCGTGAAGTGCGCGAAGTGCGGGAAGCCAGAGCCGTGATGCCGATACCGGCGCGGGCCGTCCAGATCCTGCTGTACGCGCTGTCGTTCATCGGCATCGTCTCGATGCTCGCGCTCTCGGACCGGCTGACCGCCTATGGGCAGGGCGAGTTGATGGCGTCCTGGCTGCCGGTGTGGGTCTGCGCGGCTCTCGCCACCACCTACGAGGGCCGTGCGCGGACCGGCGTCCGGACGACGACCGTCGTGCTGATGACGTTCACGATCCTGCCGACCTTCATGAAACTCGGCGAGGCCGCGGCGCCCGCGTTCGTCGTGGACGCCGCGCTGCGGATCGTGCTCGGGGCACCGGTCGTCGTCCTGCTGTTCCTGCCGGAGACGACGGCCTGGTTCGACCGGGAGCGCTGACGGCCGCTCGGCGGCTCAGCCGCCGAGGCCCACGCGCGCGTACCGCACTCCGGGCCGCCCCATCAGCGTGATCTGCTCGGTGAGCTCGAAGCCGTTGCGTTCGAGGACCGTCCGGGACGCCGAGTTGTCCGCCGTCGTCCTCGCCCACAGCGACACCAGCCCGTACGACGTCCCCGCCACCCGGCACAGCTCACCTACCGCCGCCGTCGCCACACCCTTGCCGGCCGCCCGTTCGCCGATGCGGTAGCCCAGCTCCGCCGTTCCGGCGGCGGCGTCCATGAGGTTGATCCGGCCGAGGATGGTGCCCTCCTCGTCCAGCACGAGGTGGAAGTGGCAGTCGCCGGCGTCCTGTTCGGCCAGGAGCGCGTGGTGGCGGCCGGCGAATCCCGCGGGGGTGAAGTAGGCGTCCCCGCGGTCCGGTACCGACCGGGCGAAGTACTCCCGGTTCTCCGCTTCGAAGGCCAGCACGGCCTCCGCGTGATCCGCCCGCAGTCGCTCCAGCCTCAGCACCGGTGTCCCCATGCCGGGCAGCCTATGCGGGCCTCACTCCGAGATCACCGGGAATTTCCGCGGCGCCAGCAGCAGAAGCACCAGGAACGCCAGTGCCGCCGCGCCCGCCGCCCCCAGGTACACGGCGTGCACCGCGTCGGCGATCGCCCGCCGTACCGGCTCCGAGCCGGCGCCCGGGGCCAGGGCCCGGGTCACGGAGTCGAGGTCGCTCGCCCCGCCGAGCCGCGAGGCCAGTACGCCGTTGGCGACCGCGCCGAAGAGGGCGGCGCCGATGGTCTGGCCGGTCTGGCGGCAGAAGAGGACCGACGCCGTCGTCGTACCCCGCTCCGACCACACCACCGTCGACTGCACGCCGACGATCAGCGGGAGCTGGAACAGGCCCAGGGCCGCACCCAGGAGCAGCATCAGGACCGTCGGCTGCCACGCGTGGCCCGGATACGGCAGGAAGGGGAAGGCGAACAGGATCAGCGCCGCCGCGCCCATCCCGAGCATCGCCGTGTTGCGGAACCCGATCCGCCGGTACACGTGCTGGCTGAAGGCGGCCGACACCGGCCAGCTCAACGTCCAGACGCAGAGCACGAATCCGGCCGCCACCGGCGCCAGGCCCAGCACCGACTGGGCGTACGTCGGGAGGAACACCGTCGGCGCCACCATCAGCAGACCCAGGGCGCCCAGGGCGAGGTTGACGGCGGCGATCGTGCGGCGCCGCCAGACCCAGCCGGGGATGATCGGCTCGGCGGCCCGGCGTTCCACCAGGACGACCACCGCCACGAGCGCGAGTCCCGTGCCGAACAGGGCGACCGACGGTGCCGACAGCCACGGCCAGGCCACCCCGCCCTGCACCAGGGCCGTCAGCAGGACACCGCCGCAGGCGAACACCGCGAGGGCGCCCGCCCAGTCGACACGCGCGCGCGTGCCCGCCGTGGCGGAGCGCTCCGGCTCGTGCAGGAAGCGGACGATCAGCCACAACGCCACCGCGCCGATGGGCAGGTTGACGAGGAAGATCCACCGCCAGTCCGCGTACGCCGCCAGCACCCCGCCGACTCCCGGGCCCGCGACCGCCGACAGCGCCCACACCGTGGACAGCTTCGACTGGATCTTCGGGCGCTCCTTGAGGGGGTAGAGGTCCGCCGCCAGGGTCTGCACGGTGCCCTGCAGCGCGCCGCCGCCCAGGCCCTGCACGATCCGGAACGCGATCAGCGCGCCCATGTTCCAGGCGAGCGCGCACAGCAGCGAGCCCAGCAGGAACACCGCCGCGCCCGCGATCAGCACCGGCTTGCGGCCGAAGGTGTCGGACAGCTTGCCGTAGACCGGCAGGGTCACCGTCACGGCCAGCAGATAGCCCGAGAAGAGCCACGAGAAGACGGAGAAGCCGCCCAGGTCGCCGACGATCTGCGGGACGGCCGTGGAGACGATCGTCGAGTCGAGGGCCGCCAGCGCCATCGCGAGCATCAGCGCGGCGACGACGGCACCGCGGCGGCGAGGGTCCTGCGGGCGGTCGTCCGTCGCCGCGGGCTGTATGTGCGTGTCCCCCTGGCCCACCCGAGTTCCTTTCCCCTTGCATCTATCTGCCGCGGAACACCATCTCACTTGACCCTCACGTCGCGGCAGGGGGCAGCCTGAGCGAGCGGGCGGTGGACCGAGGGGTGGACAGGAGGGTGGAGCGGACCCCCAGACCGGCTCCACCCGCGGGTGGACCGCCCCTAGGGGTACCTCCGTACTACGGCTCGGGGAGGGTTCGTACCGCCGGAGGACGAGAAGGCACCGGGGCCGTCCATAACCTGGCTTCACGCCGCTCAGGACGGGCTCGGCGCGAGCCCGGGGCGGTGAACCGCAGGCGCGGGGGTGGGGTTTTCCCCCGTAGAAGACGGCGCTCAGCACCAGCGCGCCGGACCCCTCGCGGCGGCCAGACTCATCGATGTAACCGCAGCACGGACTTGACCGCAGCACGGACATAACCGCAGCACGTACGACCCGGCACGGATCCGACGGGGATCAGTGCGCGCCACTTATTGACCGACATAGGAGACATACCGTGACATCGGCTGTGACCATCACCAGGCACGGGGGCACTGGAGGGACTACGGCCGTTGCCGCGCGGGCGCGGCAGGTCGTCAAGGCGTACGGGTCCGGCGAGACCCGTGTCGTCGCCCTCGACCACGTGGACGTGGACATCGCACGCGGGCAGTTCACCGCGATCATGGGTCCCTCCGGATCCGGCAAGTCCACGCTCATGCACTGCCTCGCCGGGCTCGACACCGTCTCGTCCGGGCAGATCTACCTCGACGACACCGAGATCACCGGCCTGAAGGACAAGAAGCTCACGCAGCTGCGCCGGGACCGGATCGGGTTCATCTTCCAGGCGTTCAACCTGCTGCCCACGCTGAACGCCCTGGAGAACATCACGCTCCCCATGGACATCGCCGGGCGCAAGCCCGACAAGCAGTGGCTCGCCCGAGTCGTGGACACCGTCGGCCTGTCCGAGCGGCTCAAGCACCGGCCCACCCAGCTCTCCGGCGGCCAGCAGCAACGCGTCGCCGTGGCAAGGGCACTGGCCGCCCGCCCCGAGATCATCTTCGGTGACGAGCCGACCGGAAACCTCGACTCGCGCGCGGGCGCCGAGGTACTGGGCTTCCTGCGCCGCTCCGTGGACGAGCTCGGCCAGACCATCGTCATGGTCACCCACGACCCGGTGGCCGCCTCCTACGCGGACCGCGTCCTGTATCTCGCCGACGGCCGGATCGTCGACGAGATGTACAAGCCGACCGCGGACGCCGTCCTCGACCGGATGAAGGACTTCGACGCCCGGGGGCGTACGTCATGACCGTCCTGAAGACGTCGATGCGCAACTTCTTCGCGCACAAGGGGCGTATGGCCCTCTCGGCCGTGGCGGTGCTGCTGTCGGTGGCGTTCGTGTGCGGCACGCTGGTGTTCACCGACACCATGAACACGACGTTCGACAAGCTCTTCTCGACCACCGCGTCCGACGTCACGGTCTCCCCGAAGGCGGCCGAGAGCGACGACACCCCGCAGAACGGCAAGCCCGAGTCGCTGCCGGCCTCGACGGTCCAGCAGGTGGCAGAGGCGGACGGCGTCAAGTCCGCCGAGGGCGGGGTCAGTTCGATGAACGTGACCGTCGTCAATAGCGACAACAAGAACATGGGGTCCTCGACCGGCGCGCCCACCATCGCGGGCAACTGGACCAAGGGCGACCTGCGTTCGATGGAGATCACCTCCGGACACGCCCCGCGCGGGCCGACCGAGACCATGGTCGACGCCGACACCGCCGACAAGCACGACCTGAAGATCGGCGACGAACTGCGCACCATCTCCGTCGTCGGTGACTTCAAGGCGAAGATCGTCGGCATCGCCACCTTCAAGGTCACCAACCCCGGCGCCGCGATCGTCTACTTCGACACCGCCACCGCCCAGCGCGAACTCCTCGGCGCCGAGGGCCGGTTCACCCAGGTGTTCGCCACCGCCGCGGCCGGCGTCAGCGACACCCAGCTCAAGACGAACGTCACGAAGGCCCTGGACGGCTCGTACAAGATCCAGACGGCCAAGGAGAGCGCCGACGAGAACCGCGCCGACGTCGGCGAGTTCATGAACGTCATCAAGTACGCAATGCTCGGCTTCGCCGGGATCGCGTTCCTGGTCGGCATCTTCCTGATCATCAACACCTTCTCGATGCTGGTCGCCCAGCGCACCCGCGAGATCGGCCTGATGCGGGCCATCGGCTCCTCCCGCAAGCAGGTCAACCGCTCGGTGCTGGTGGAGTCCCTGCTCCTCGGCTTCGTCGGCTCGGTCCTCGGTGTCGGCGCGGGCGTCGGCATCGCCATCGGCCTGATGAAGCTCATGGGCATGGCCGGCATGAACCTCTCCACCGAGGACCTGACGATCGCCTGGACCACCCCGGTCATCGGCATGGTCCTGGGCGTCGTCGTCACCGTCCTCGCCGCCTATCTGCCCGCCCGCCGGGCCGGCAAGGTCTCCCCGATGGCCGCCCTGCGCGACGCCGGTACGCCGGCCGACGGCAAGGCGGGCTGGGTCCGCGCTCTGACCGGGCTGGTCCTGACCGGCGCGGGCGGCTACGCCCTCTACGCGTCCGCCACCGCCGACACGGCGAAGGACGGCTCCCTGCTGCTGGCCGCCGGAGTGGTCCTGTCCCTCATCGGCTTCGTGGTCATCGGCCCGCTGCTGGCGGGCGGGGTCGTACGGGTGATCAGCGCGGTGCTGCTGCGGGCCTTCGGCCCGGTCGGCCGCATGGCCGAGCGCAACGCCCTGCGCAACCCGCGCCGCACCGGGGCCACGGGCGCGGCCCTGATGATCGGCCTGGCCCTGGTGGCCTGTCTGTCCGTGGTCGGCTCCTCGATGGTCGCCTCGGCCACCAGCGAGCTCGACAAGTCGGTCGGCGCGGACTTCATCGTCGGCGGCGGCCAGCGGATCGTCCCGCAGGCCGAGAAGGCCATGGAGCAGAGCCCGGGCCTGGCGCACGTCACGCGGTACAAGGAGCTGGAGGCGACCCTGACCTCCCCCGACGGCAAGAAGGACACCGCGGGTGTCACCGCCGCCGACCCCTCCTACGCCAAGGACCTGCGCCGCCCGACGACGGAGGGCACCCTCTCCGCCGCCTACGGCAACGACTCCATGTCCGTCGGCTCCGACTACGCCAAGTCCCACGGCGTCCACGTCGGCGACACCATCACCGTCGCCTTCAAGGGCGGCGACACGGCGAAGCTCAAGGTCGCGGCGATCACGGACGACAGCGGTGCGCTGGACCAGGGCGCGCGCTACCTCTCCATCGCGACGATGAAGAAGTACGTCCCCGCCGACCAGATCCCGCCGAACACGATGATGTTCGCCAAGGCCGTGGACGGCCAGGAGAAGCAGGCCTACGCGGCGCTGAAGAAGTCCCTCGACAACTACCCGCAGTACCAGGTCCGCGACCAGACCGACTACAAGCAGGAGCTCAAGGACCAGGTCGGCCAGCTGCTGAACATGGTCTACGGCCTGCTGGGTCTGGCGATCATCGTCGCGGTGCTCGGCGTGGTGAACACCCTGGCCCTGTCGGTGGTGGAACGCACGCGGGAGATCGGCCTGATGCGGGCGATCGGCCTCTCACGACGCCAGCTGCGGCGCATGATCCGCATGGAGTCGGTCGTGATCGCCCTCTTCGGCGCCCTGCTCGGCCTCGGCCTGGGCATGGGCTGGGGAGCCACGGCCCAGAAGCTGCTGGCGATGGAGGGCCTGAACGTCCTCGACATCCCCTGGCCGACCATCATCGGGGTGTTCGTCGGCTCGGCCTTCGTGGGCCTGTTCGCCGCGCTGGTGCCGGCGTTCCGGGCGGGCCGGATGAATGTCCTGAACGCGATCGCGACCGAGTAGCCATATCGAACGGGGGACCAGCGGGGGATCAACGGGGGCAGGGCCCGGCGCCGAGAAGTCACGGGGGACTTCTTGGCGCCGGGTTCGTTGGTTTCGGTTGTTGTGGGGGACGGGGTGCGGCGCCACATGGACGCCGGTGCAGGTGATTCAGCCCGTCTGGGGGCGCCCCCTCTGGGGGAGTTTGAGGACGAGGCCTTTTCGGGGCCGAAGCGGGGGTCTGGGGGCGGCAGCCCCCAGGACGCGGGGTCGAAGGGGCGGCACAGCCCCTGGGGACGGGACGGGTAGGGGCGGCCGGGGCGAGAAAAAGACTGCCGCCGCCGAGGGCGCGCACGTCACGGACCCGGCGTTGTCCACAGCCCCGGCACCCGCGCCGACGCCGACGTACGCTGGAGACCCCCCGGCCGGTCACCGCGTCGGGCGATTCGCGTTGCCCACCCTCGGACGAAAGCCGCCCCGAATGAGCCTGCACGGTCTGCTCGACGCCGTCGTCAAGGACACCGCCCTCGCGGAAGCGATCACCGCGGCCGCAGACGGCAACCGCATGCACGTCGACCTGGTCGGCCCCCCGGCGGCCCGCCCCTTCGCGATCGCCGCCCTCGCCAGGGAGGCCGGCCGCCCGGTACTCGCCGTGACGGCGACGGGCCGCGAGGCCGAGGACCTCGCCGCGGCCCTGCGCTCCCTCCTCCCCCCGGAGGGCGTGGTCGAGTACCCCTCGTGGGAGACCCTCCCGCACGAGCGCCTCAGCCCCCGCAGCGACACCGTGGGCCGCCGCCTCGCCGTCCTGCGCCGCCTGGCCCACCCCCGCCCGGACGACCCCGAGACGGGCCCGGTCTCGGTGGTCGTGGCCCCGGTGCGCTCGGTCCTCCAGCCCCAGGTCAAGGGCCTCGGCGACCTGGAACCCGTAGCCCTGCGGACCGGCCGCACGGCCGACCTCAACCAGATCGTCGAAGCCCTCGCGGCCGCCGCCTACGCGCGCGTGGAGCTCGTCGAGAAGCGCGGCGAGTTCGCCGTACGAGGCGGCATCCTGGACGTCTTCCCGCCCACGGAGGAGCACCCCCTCCGCATCGAGTTCTGGGGCGACGACGTCGAGGAGATCCGCTACTTCAAGGTCGCCGACCAGCGTTCCCTGGAGGTCGCCGAACACGGCCTGTGGGCCCCGCCCTGCCGAGAACTGCTGCTCACCGACGAGGTACGCGCGCGTGCCGCCGACCTCGCCGAACAGCACCCCGAGCTCGGCGAACTCCTCGGCAAGATCGCCGAGGGCATCGCGGTGGAGGGCATGGAGTCCCTCGCGCCGGTCCTCGTCGACGACATGGAGCTGCTGATCGACGTCCTGCCCAAGGACGCCATGGCCGTCGTGTGCGATCCGGAGCGGGTACGCACGCGTGCCGCGGATCTCGTGGCGACCTCGCAGGAGTTCCTGCAGGCCTCCTGGGCGGCCACGGCGGGCGGCGGCGAGGCGCCGATCGACGTCGGCGCGGCCTCGCTGTGGTCGATCGTGGACGTCCGCGACCGCGCGCGCGAGCTGGACATGATGTGGTGGTCGGTGTCGCCGTTCGCCGCGGACCTGGAGCTGGAGGCGGACACCCTCCAGCTCGGCATGCACGCACCCGAGACCTACCGCGGTGACACCGCGAAGGCCCTCGCCGACACCAAGGGCTGGCTCGCCGAGGGCTGGCGCACGGTCTTCGTGACCGAGGGCCACGGCCCGGCGGCCCGCACGGTCGAGGTGCTGGGCGGCGAGGGCATCGCGGCCCGCCTGGCTGCGGCTGATTCAAAGACGGGGGAGCTGGGGGAGATCGCGCCGTCCGTCGTGCACGTGGCGTGCGGTTCGATCGACTACGGCTTCGTCGACCCGTCGCTGAAGCTCGCCGTGCTCACCGAGACCGACCTGACCGGGCAGAAGGCGGCCGGCAAGGACGGCGCCCGCATGCCCGCGCGGCGCCGCAAGACGATCGACCCGCTCACCCTGGAGGCGGGCGACTACATCGTCCACGAGCAGCACGGCGTCGGCCGTTACATCGAGATGGTCCAGCGCACGGTGCAGGGCGCCACGCGCGAGTACCTCGTCGTCGAGTACGCCCCCGCCAAGCGCGGCCAGCCCGGCGACCGCCTCTACATCCCGACGGACCAGCTGGAACAGATCACGAAGTACGTCGGCGGCGAGGCGCCCACCCTCCACCGCCTCGGCGGCGCGGACTGGACGAAGACCAAGGCGCGCGCGAAGAAGGCCGTCAAGGAGATCGCGGCGGACCTCATCAAGCTCTACAGCGCGCGCATGGCCGCCCCCGGCCACACTTTCGGCCCGGACACCCCGTGGCAGCGTGAGCTGGAGGACGCGTTCCCGTACGCGGAGACCCCCGACCAGCTGACGACCATCGCCGAGGTCAAGGAGGACATGGAGAAGTCGGTCCCGATGGACCGGCTGATCTGCGGCGACGTCGGCTACGGCAAGACGGAGATCGCGGTCCGGGCCGCGTTCAAGGCGGTGCAGGACGGCAAGCAGGTCGCGGTCCTGGTCCCGACCACCCTGCTGGTGCAGCAGCACTTCGGCACGTTCAGCGAGCGCTACTCGCAATTCCCGGTGAACGTGAGGGCGTTGAGCCGCTTCCAGACGGACACGGAGGCGAAGGCGGTCCTGGAGGGCCTGAAGGACGGCGCGGTGGACGTGGTGATCGGCACCCACCGCCTGTTCTCCTCGGAGACCAAGTTCAAGGACCTGGGCCTGGTCATCGTCGACGAGGAGCAGCGCTTCGGCGTCGAGCACAAGGAGCAGCTGAAGAAGCTCCGCGCCAACGTCGACGTACTGACGATGTCCGCGACCCCGATCCCCAGGACCCTGGAGATGGCGGTCACGGGCATCCGCGAGATGTCGACGATCACGACGCCGCCGGAGGAGCGTCACCCGGTCCTGACCTTCGTCGGCCCGTACGAGGAGAAGCAGATCGGGGCGGCGATCCGCCGTGAACTGCTGCGCGAGGGCCAGGTCTTCTACATCCACAACCGGGTCGAGTCGATCGACCGCGCGGCCGCCCGCCTGCGCGAGATCGTCCCCGAGGCACGGATCGCGACCGCCCACGGGCAGATGTCGGAGTCGGCGCTGGAGCAGGTGGTCGTCGACTTCTGGGAGAAGAAGTTCGACGTGCTGGTCTCGACGACGATCGTGGAATCGGGCATCGACATCTCGAACGCCAACACGCTGATCGTGGAGCGAGGCGACAACTTCGGCCTGTCGCAGCTGCACCAGCTGCGCGGCCGAGTGGGGCGCGGGCGCGAGCGCGGGTACGCGTACTTCCTGTACCCGCCGGAGAAGCCGCTGACGGAAACGGCCCACGAGCGGCTCGCGACCATCGCCCAGCACACGGAGATGGGCGCGGGCATGTACGTCGCCATGAAGGACCTGGAGATCCGGGGAGCCGGAAACCTCCTCGGCGGCGAACAGTCCGGCCACATCGCGGGCGTCGGCTTCGACCTGTACGTCCGCATGGTCGGCGAGGCGGTGGCCGACTACCGCGCCTCCCTGGAGGGCGGTGTCGAGGAGGAGCCGCCCCTGGAGGTCAAGATCGAGCTCCCGGTCGACGCCCACGTCCCGCACGACTACGCCCCCGGCGAGCGGCTCCGCCTCCAGGCCTACCGCTCCATCGCCTCCGCCAACACCGAGGAGGACATCAAGGCCGTACGCGAAGAACTCGTCGACCGCTACGGCAAGTTGCCCGAGCCCGTGGAGAACCTCCTCCTCGTGGCGGGCCTGCGGATGCTGGCACGCGCGTGTGGCGTCGGCGAGGTGGTGCTGCAGGGCAACAACATCCGTTTCGCACCGGTGGAGTTGCGGGAGTCACAGGAACTGCGGGTCAAGCGGCTGTACCCGGGGACGGTGATCAAGCCGGCGGTGCACCAGGTGCTGGTGCCTCGGCCGAAGACGGCGAAGGTGGGCGGGAAGCCGTTGGTCGGGCGGGAGTTGCTGGGCTGGGTGGGGGAGTTTCTGGCGTCGATCCTGGGGTCGTAGGGTGCGGTGATTCCGGGGGCGCGACCTGCTGTTCTCCGGAGCCATGGCGGGCATGGCCGACGGGGGACGCAGAGGCGGGGTCGCCCGGGTGAGGGCGACCTGTGTGCTGGTCGCCGGGGCGTTGGCGTACGCCCCGGCGGGGGAGAACGGCGAGCCGGGGTGTCGGACCGCAGTGGCCTGGTGTCCATGACCGTGGCGCTGCCCGCCCCGGCCATCGCCGTCCTCGGGTTGCTGTGGGCACGCCCCGGCGCCCACGAGGACGAGGCCGCGGCGGTTGCCGGCTCGCGCGTGCGGTGCGGCATCCGCAGCCGGTGCTGCACCTCTGACCAGCCCGCTTCCCTGACGAGCCCGCTTCCCTGACGAGCCCGCTACCCGGCGCTGAACAGCGTCCCTGCCAGCGTCCGGAACACCTCTTCGGGATCCCGTTCCCCCACCGGCCCGTCCAGGTTGTGCCCGAGCAGCAGCGTGGCGAAGCCGTGGGCGAGGGACCAGGCGGCGACGCCGGCGAGGCGGGGCTCGATCCCCTCGGGACGTACTCCGGACACGGCCTCCCGCAGCGCGTCCCCGGCGAGTGCCCGCGCAGTGGTCAGCTCAAGATCCTCCGCCCGCAACAGCCCCGGCGCGAACATCACCTGAAAGTGCGCCGGATGCTCCCGGGCGAACCGCACATAGCGCACCCCCGCCTCCTTGAGGTCCGGCGCCTCCCGTAGCGCGGCCGCCAGCAACCCGAACCCCTCCGCCGCGATCGCCGTGAGCAGCCCGGTCCGGTCCTTGAAGTGATGCGCAGGCGCCGCGTGCGACACCCCGGCCCGGCGGGCGAGGTCGCGCAGGCTCAGAGCGGAGGGGCCGTTCGCGGCGATGACGTCGAGCGCGGCGGTGAGGATGGCGCGGCGTAGATCGCCGTGGTGGTAGGGGCGGCGCGGGGGATCGGCGGGGGGAGTTCCGGTGGGGACCATGGGAAGCAGCGTACGCGCAAACTAGTCATTGACAAGTTGGCGTCGGCCGGGCAATCTTGTCAGTGACAAGTTATGGAGCGGTCCCGAAGCACGCGAATCCGAAGAGCCCGGATACGACGAGGAGTCACGCCATGTCACAGCACGAGAGCGAGACGGGTGCGGCGGCCACCGCCACCGTCGCCCCGGCCCGGGTGCGCCAGCTCTGGCACCTGCTCGAACCCCTGCATGCGGTCCTCTACTACGCACCGGAGGTCTTCGAGGAGGCCGAGGCCCTCGGCTACGACACCAAGGACCGCTGGCCGAGCTACTTCCCTTTCCGCGCGGCGCCGTTGGGGCCGGTGGGTGCCGAGCGTGTGACATCCGCCTTCTACAGCTTCAGCCCCCGTATGGTCGCCGAACATGTCGACGCCGCATGGCGCGTCGCCCGCCCCGAGGCGGTGCTGGCGGCGCGGCTGCGCGGCATCGACCGGGCGTACCGCGCGATATTCGGCGACCGGGTCGACAGCCCCGACCTGGCGGAGGCCGCTGCCCTCGCCCGCCGCGCCGCCGAAGCGGTGAACACCGAGGGCCGCCCGCTCGCCGCGGCCAACGCCGAACTGGAATGGCCCACGGCACCACATCTCCAGCTGTGGCATGCGGCGACGATCCTCCGCGAGCACCGCGGCGACGGCCACCTCGCCGCCCTCCTCGTCGCCGGCCTCGACGCGGTCGAATCGCTCGTCTCCTTCGCGGCGATAGGTGCCGCATCCGTCGAGCGCTTCGAGAGCCGAGGCTGGAGCGGTGCGGAATGGGCGGCCGCGCGTGAACGCCTCGCCGCCCGGGGCCTGATCGACCAGGACGGTACGGCGACGGAGTCCGGCCGCGCCCTGCGTCACCAGGTCGAGCAGCACACCGACCGACTCGCCGCCACACCTTGGCAGTCCCTCGGCGTCACGGACACCGACCGGCTCGTCGAACTGCTCGGCGACTATTGGGTGGCGGTCCTGTCCTCCGGTCTGCTCCCTTCGGAGACGACGCTGGGGATCGGAAAGGTGTGAGGCGAGGGAGGCGGCGGGGTGGCCGCGGCGCCCGACGAAGGGAAACGCGAAGCCGTCCGCGGGAGTTGAGTCTCTGCGGACGGCCTCGGTTCAAAGGTGGTTCAGGGAACCCCGGTCCGGGCGGTACGCCCGGCGAGGGTCTCGTGTTCCTCCGTGGGTCTGGTGGACTTACGGCTGTTCGGGCCGGTCGCGGTCCATGCCCATCGCGCCTTCGATCTTCTGCTGCGCGTCGTCGACCTGGCTCTCGTACTTGTTGCCCGTCTTCTCGTTGACCTTCCGTTCCGCCGCGTCGGACATGTCCTTGGCCTTGTCCTGAGCCATGCGGTTGCTCTTGAACCTGTCGAGGATGCCCATCCAGAGCTCCTTCCGGAGGTGACTCGATACGACAATACGCCCGGCTTGAGAAGTATGCCCCTTGAGGCCCGGTATGGTCTGGACCTCTCGGCCAGTACGGTGAGAGCAGGCACGACAGCCAGTGCGGGGCGGAACAAGGAAACAAAGGGGAGGGACGCACCGTGACGCGTCTGAGGGGTGGGGCGGCGGGCGCCGCGGCGATGCTCGGCATGGTCGTACTGCTCGCCGGTTGCGAGGGAGTGGATCTGCCCTCCGACAGTGAGCCCTCCGGCTCCGGCCCGGCCGCCGGTTCCGGCCGTGCGGTGAGCCCGCTGGACAACCCGGACGGCACCGGACCGGGCCTCGCGGCCCTCACCTCGGAGGCCGACAGAAGCAAGGCCCGGGCTCTCATCGAGAAGGTGGAGACCAAGGGACGCGGCCCCAAGACCGGGTACGACCGGGACGAGTTCGGCTACGCCTGGATGGACTCGGCCCCCGGCGGCATCCCCTTCTCCCGCAACGGCTGCGACACCCGCAACGACCTCCTCAAGCGCGACGGCGACGACGTCCGCTTCCGCTCCGGCTCCGACTGCGTGGTCGTCTCCATGACCCTCGCCGACCCCTACACCGGCAAGGAGATCGACTGGGTCAAGTCCCGTGCCACGGCGGTGCAGATAGACCACGTGATGCCGCTGTCGTACGACTGGCAGATGGGCGCCTCACGCTGGGACAAGGGCAAGCGGGAGGACATCGCCAACGATCCGCTCAACCTGATCCCGGTGGACGGCCCGGCCAACAGCTCCAAGGGCGACTCCGGACCCGCCTCCTGGCTGCCGCCGAACAAGTCGATCCGCTGCTCCTACTCGGTGCGCTTCGCGCAGGTCTCGTTGAAGTACGAGCTTCCCGTGACAAAGGCCGACAAGGAGATGATGCTGCGCCAGTGCGGAGGCTGAGACCTCGCCCGCGGGCCGGAAATCCGTTACCCGGCCGCCGGGCCGCCTGCCTAGGGTGACCGCATGGAACTGAAGGTGTCGAGTCTCGCCGAGCGCCCCGACGACCTCGAGCGAGCGGTCGGAATGCCCGACAGCTGGCCGGAGTTCGTCACCCGGGACCTCGTCGGCGACTACCACTACGGCCGGATCGCCAGAGAGTTCCCGGCGTACGTGCTGTTCGCCGAGGACGAGCGGGGCGAGGTCGTCGCCACCGGGTTCAGCGTGCCGTTCGCCCTCGCCGCCGAGGGCCGGGGCGAGCTGCCCGCCCGGGGCTGGGACGAAGTACTGCTGTGGGCCTTCTCCGATCTGCGCCGCGGGGTGCGGCCCGACACGGTCAGCGCGATCTCCATCAACGTCCGGCCCGACCTCCAGGGCAAGGGTCTGTCCGGCCGCATGCTCTCCGCGATGCGCGACAACGCCCGCGCGCACGGCTTCGGCGAGGTCATCGCCCCGGTCCGCCCCAGCGCCAAGCATCTCGAACCGCACACCCCCATCGCGGAGTACGCCCATCGCGTACGCCCCGACGGGCTCCCGCACGACCCGTGGCTGCGCGTGCACGCGAGGGCCGGCGCCACCATCGAGGCGGTGGCACCGGCGTCCATGACGGTCGTCGGCTCGCTGGAGCAGTGGCGCAGCTGGACCGGGCTGCCCTTCGACACCGCGGGCGACATCGAGGTGCCCGGGGCGCTGGTGCCCGTACGGTGCGAGCCGGAGCAGGGGTACGCGGTGTACGTCGAGCCCAACGTGTGGATGCGGCACCCGCTGTAGCGAGTACGGCGGTTCAGGCGCCCAGCGCGTCGAGGTCGAGGATCTCGCCGCTGGGCTTCTTCGCCGGGACGGGCTCGTCGTACTCGCTGAAGGCGAGGGTGCCCGGGTCCGTCGTGGACGTGCTGTCGACCTGGAGCAGATACGGCTCGCCCTCGGTGGCGACGTACAGCGTGTAACGCTCCTTGCCGTCCCGTTCGTGCAGGACGATCGCGGGCGTGCCGTTCACGGTGGTCGTCTTGCCGCGCGAGGCGTCGGAGTGCACGTCGTCGGCGTCGCCGAGGACCGTGTCGAGGTCGCAGAAGCCCGCGATCTCCTTGGCGTCCTCGCCCTTGGCGGACATCTTGGTCCACTTGCCGGCGAGCAGCGCCACGGCCGCGTCGACGTCGGACTTCTTCTCGCCCTTGCTCTGGGCGCGCAGGAAGGCCTCGTCGTACTTCATGTAGACGGTGTCGCCGACCTTGATCAGATCGGCCTTGCCCTGGCCGCCGACGCTCATCGTGCCGGCGCAGTCGCCCTTCTTGTTCAGGGCCATGTCCATGGTGATGGTCGAGCCGGACGCCTCGTCGGGGACGTCGCCCTTCACCCGCACCGACGAGGCACCGGTCGTGGCCTCGGCGGCCCGCTCGGCGATCTCGCCGCCGGTCAGCCCGGCGAACGGCTCCTTCGCCTTGCTCGGTGTGCTCGACGGAGTGGACGCGGCCTTGCCCGGGTCGTTGTCCGTCTTGTCCTTGCTGGACTGACAGCCGGTGAGGGCGAGAGCGGTCGCGGCGGTGAGGCAGACAGTGGCAAGTGCGGTGCGACGCATGGCGATTCCTCGGTGGTGTTCGGGGTGGTGTCGGCAGTGGTGTTCGCGGTGGTGTTCTGGGTCGCGTTCTTGGCGGTGCCGCGATGGGTGATCGGGGGCGGCGGGAGAGTGTCGGGCGCGTCAGGACGGGCTGAGACGCGCCGGACGGCTCCGAAGTGCACCGGGGCGCACCGGGACGCACTGGGATGCGCCGCGATGCGTCGGGCGGGGCACTGATGTGGGTGCGCCCCGCCGCTCCCGCCGTACGGTGGCCGGCGTCAGCCGGTCTTCTTCCAGTCGGTGCAGCCGGACGTCTTGAAGTAGGTGTCCGAGGCGCTGATCTTGACGACGGCCGAGCCGGAGACGTTGTTGTTCGCGATGATCGAGTCGAGGCCGTGCTCGGCGTCCTTGGTGCGCTCCCAGTAGCACATGTCGTCCTCGTTGCCGGTGGACTTGTAGGTGCCGGGGGCGATGTCGACGCCGACTCTGTACATGCCGCCGTCACCGGCCATCTTCGCGGCGGGCGTGCCCTTCGCCTTGGGGTCGACGGCCTCCCAGTCGTTGCAGTCGCTCGACTTGAAGAGCTTGTCGGTGGCCTTGACGGTGACGTAACTGGTGCCGGTGACATTGTCGTTGGCGAGCAGCGAGTCCAGCTCGCCCGAGGCGTCCTTGGCGCGCTCCCAGTAGCACATGCCGTCGGTGTTGCCGGTGGTGCGATAGGTGCCGGGCTCGATGTCCGTGCCGACCTCGAACTCGCCGTCCCCCTCGAAGGCGACCTTCTTCTCCTCGGCCTTCTCCTCGGCCTGCTCCTCCGTCTTGTCCCCGGCCGACTTCGCCGAGTCCTTCTCGCCGCCGGGCTTCGCCTGGGCGGACGACGAAGAGCCCTTGTCGCTGCTCGTGGAGTCGCTGTCGCCGGAGTTCGCCGAGACGGCACCGATGACGACGATCCCCACGACGGCCCCCAGCGCGACCTTGCCCTTCATCCCCATGACTGTGTCCCCTCCCCACACGGTGACAGCCGCCGATCGGCTGCCCCCGTTCGCTGGGTCAATAAGAGCATGCGCTGTGAACCGAGTCAACACGATTCACGGGGAGGTCTGCGTACACGCGCGTGAATGGGTAGATCTTGCGTACGCCGCTATGCTCGGCGTCACACGCGAACGCGACGGCGCGCGGGGGACACGCAGGACGACGAGGGGAGCCGGGCCCGTGCAGGACAACGCCACAGAGGTGACCGCCGCCGGGATCGCACGACTGGCGGGCGTCGGACGCGCCGCCGTCAGTAACTGGCGCCGCCGTCACGCCGACTTCCCCAAGCCGGTCGGCGGCACCGAGACCAGCCCCTCCTTCTCCCTCGCCGAGGTCGAGGCATGGCTGCGCGACCAGGGCAAACTCGCTGAGGTCCCCCTGCGTGAACGCGTCTGGCAGCAACTCGCAGGCCATCCCGAGGGGCCGGTCACCGCGCTGACCCACGCCGGCTGCGTCCTGCTGCTCATCCATGACCGGCCGACCGTGTGGCTGGACGTCGGCGCCGGCTCCGACGAACGCCTCGCGGAGGTGCTGCCCGCGGCGCTGGTGGAGGTGTTGACGCCACGGTTCGGGGGCGGGGCGGCTGTGAACTCAGCCGGTGCCGTGAACTTCGCCGGTGCCGCGAGCGCGGCCGGTGTTGTGAATCCGGCCGATGCTGTGAACAGCTCGGGGGCGGGCAGCGGCGGCTCGGACGCCGGGGACGGGTTGGCGGGTGGCGGCTCGTCGGGCGGTGGCTCGGCTGTTGTGAACGGGCCGGGGGTCGACGGTGATCCGGTCGGCGTGAACAACCCGAGTGGCGCGCGCCCCCACTCCGCCGTTCACGCCCCTGCCCCTGCCCCTGCCTCAGCCCCGGCCGTCCACGCTCCCGCGTCCGCCGTTCACGCCCCCACCACCCCCGAACTCCTCCTCTCCGCCCCCCTCCTGCGCGGCGCCGCCGAACTCGCCGCCGAGCTGGGCGCCCGGCAGACCTTCGAGTTCCTGCTCGGCCGGCACCTCGACGCCAACCCGCGCCAGTACACGCTCACCCCTGCCGACCTCGCCGGACTCATGGCAGACCTCGCCGGTCCCGCCCGCACCGTCCTCGACCCGGCCTGCGGCACCGGCGCCCTCCTGCGCGCCGTCACCACCCGCGCCGACCAGGAGCTGTACGCCCAGGACAGCGCCCCCGAGCTCGCCGCGCTCACCGCACTCCGGCTCGCGCTCCACACGCGCGCCGGCGTGCGCGGCGCCGCCGGCGACACCCTGCGCGCCGACGCCTTCCCCGAACTGCGCGCCGACGCCGTCCTGTGCCACCCGCCGTTCAACGAGCGCAACTGGGGGCACGACGAACTCGCCTACGACGCCCGCTGGGAGTACGGCTTCCCCGCCCGCACCGAGTCCGAGCTGGCCTGGGTGCAGCACGCGCTCGCCCGCCTCAGGGACGGTGGCACCGCCGTACTCCTCATGCCGCCCGCCGCAGCCTCCCGCCGCTCGGGCCGCCGTATCCGCGCCGACCTGCTGCGCCGCGGTGCGCTGCGCGCCGTCGTCGCCCTGCCGGTCGGCGCGGCACCGCCGTACAACATCCCGCTCCACCTGTGGGTGCTGCGCCGCCCTGAGAAGGCGCCCGCCCAGCCCGAGGTCCTGCTCGCCGACACCGGGCAGTTCGCCACGGAGGGGCGCGGCGGGCCCGACTGGCGCGAGGTGCGGGAGGCCGTGCTCGACGCCTGGCGCGCCTTCGACCGCACGGGTGCGCTGGAGGAGCGTCCCGGGCTCGTGCGCTCCCTGCCCGTCATCGAGCTCCTCGACGACGACGTGGACCTGGCCCCCGCCCGCCATCTGCCGCCCCCGACCGCGGCCGAGGGCACCGGTGCGCTCACCGCCGTACGCGAGAACCTCGGCGAGACCCTGCGGCTGACCGCCGACCTCACCCCGCCGCCCGCCGAGGCCGCACACCCCGTGCCGCGCTGGCCGCTCACCACCATCGGCGAACTCGCGCGCGGCGGCGCCCTGGGCTTGCGCACCGGCGGGAACGGCGGCCACGCGCGCGTGCCCGTCCTCACCGACCACGATGTCCTCGCCGGCACCGCCCCCTCCGGCACGCTCCCCGAGAGCGACGAGGAGGCCGTGCTGGTCGAGCCTGGCGACGTCGTCGTGCCGGTGCTCGGCGGAGGCTCGGTGGCGCGCGTGATCGACGATGCGACGGGGGGCGCCGCCCTGGGGCGCAACCTCGCGCTCCTGCGCCCCGACCCCGCGGCGCTCGACCCCTGGTTCCTCGCCGGTTTCCTGCGCGGCACCGCCAACCACCGCCAGGCCAGCAGCTACGCCTCCACCGCCACCCGCCTGGACGTGCGCCGCCTCCAGCTGCCCCGGCTCCCGCTCGACGAACAACGGCGCTACGGCGCGCGCTTCCGCGCACTCGACGAGTTCGAGCGGGCGCTCAGGCGCGCGGGCCGGCTCGGGGAGCAGCTCGTGCGCGGGATGTACGACGGCCTCACGGACGGCACGGTCGCGCCCGACTGACGCCCCTACGGCGCGGCGCCCCGCGAGGCGCGCACGCCCATGGCGCGCGCCCACAGCGCACGCCCGGCGCGGAAGATGACCTTCCGCACGCCCCCACGGCGGCCCGCGCCGCCGCACGACGTGACCAGTGCGACAACGGTTCGGTACAACCCGGGACCGCATGTCGGTGTCGGCCTATACGCTTCGAACTCTGTCGTTCCCAGTCGTTCGTTCGTCCCATCGTCCCATCGGCCCATCCGTCCGGGAGCAGTCATGTACGGCCACGGCGCGGTGCCGCCCGCCCGCAGCGCGGCAACCGTCATCACCCTGCGCGTGCTGTTCGCCTGCGCCGGCCTCCTGTCGTGCGGACTGCTCGCGTGCGTGCCGCTGTTCCGGCTGGCCATCCTGCGCGGGAAGTGGTTCGACTGGCTGCTGGCGTGGATCAGCCTGCCGTTGTCCGTCACGGGGCTCGCGGTGGTCGGCTCGGTGCCGGAGACGGACGTCAAGTCGGACATCGCGCTCGGCGTGATCCTGCTGCTCGGCGCGTTCAGCTGTGTGTACTTCCTGGTGATGGACATCCGGTACCACAACCGGCCGCAGCAGTTCGGCGGTTACGCGCCGCCGCAGGCCACGACCGTCCCCATGCCGCACGGGCACGCCGGGTACGGCTATCCGCAGCCCGCGTCCCCGTACACCACGGCGCCCACCCACCAGCCCGTGCCGCAGCAGCCGCCCGCGACGGCGTTCCAGCCGCCCGCCCCGATACCACAGCCGCCACCGCACCAGCCCGCGCCCGCGCGCATCGACCAGGTGCGCGCCGAACTCGACGAACTCAGCGACTACCTGCGCAACCACGACGGCAGGAACCACGGCGGTCAGGACAACGGCGGCAGGAACCACGGCGGCCACGAGGGCGGAAGGTGACCGTGGCGACAGGACGCGTCGTCGCAGGCCGCTATGAACTGTCCACGCTCATCGGACAGGGCGGCATGGGACAGGTCTGGACGGCCTACGACCAGCGCCTCGACCGACGCGTGGCGGTCAAGCTCCTGCGCCCCGACAAGGTGGCGGGCCAGGAGGCCGACGAACTGCGCCGCCGGTTCGTCCGCGAATGCCGCGTCACCGCACAGGTCGACCACCCCGGCCTCGTCACCGTCCACGACGCGGGCAGCGAGGGCGAGGAGCTCTTCCTCGTCATGCAGTACGTCGACGGCGCGGACCTCTCCGACCATCTCGCCGAACACGACCCGTACCCCTGGCAGTGGGCCGTCGCGGTCGCCGCGCAACTCTGCGCCGTGCTGAGCGCCGTGCACGCCGTCCCGATCGTCCACCGCGACCTCAAGCCGCGCAACGTGATGGTGAAGCAGGACGGCACCGTGACCGTCCTCGACCTCGGCGTCGCCTCCGTCATGGACGCCGACACCACGCGCCTCACCCACACCGGCACCCCCATCGGCTCGCCCGCCTACATGGCGCCCGAGCAGGCCATGGGCGGCGCGGTCGGCCCCTACACCGACCTGTACGCACTCGGCGTACTCCTCCACGAACTCCTCAGCGGCGACGTCCCGTTCTCCGGCTCCACGGCGCTCGGCGTACTCCACCGCCACCTCTACGAGCCCCCGCTCCCCGTGCGCCGCCTGCGCTCCGAGGTCCCCGAGGCGCTGGAGACACTCGTCCTGCGCCTGCTCGCCAAGGACCCGCAACACCGCCCCGCCAGCGCGCAGGAGGTGTACGAGGACCTGGCGCTGCTCCTGCCCGCGCGAGGCACCCCCACAGGGGCGCCCCTCGACCCCACGCGCCCCTTCCTGCGCCCGCACGCTCCCTGGCCGGACCGCGCCCGCACCCCCGCGCCCCAGCCGGCGCCCGCCACGCCGCTCGCGCCCCCCGCCGAGAAACCCGACGTCGCGCGCGCCGTCGACGAGGTCAAGCGCCTCCTCGGCGAGGGCCGCATCACCCAGGCCGTCGACATCCTCGGCGCGATCCTGCCCGCGGCCGCCGAACAGCACGGCCCGCACTCCCCGGTCGTACGCACCCTGCGCAAGCAGTACGCCGCCACCCTCATGGACGACGGCCAGTACCGGCGCGCGCTGCCCGAACTGCGCCGCCTCGCCGACGAACGCGCCGCCGAGGCCGGCCAGGCAGACCCCCAGGCCCTGCGCTTCCGCTACGAGGCCGCCCAGTGCCTGGAACAGCTCGGCGAACCGGCGGCCGCGCTCGCCGAGTACCGCGCGCTGCTCCCGTACTACGAGAACCAGTACGTGGCCGGCGACCCCGAGCTCGCCCACGACGTCCGCCGCCGCATCGGCCACCTCCTGCTCGCCCTCGGCGACCGCGCCGCCGCCCACGACACCCTCGCGCGCCTCGTGCACGACGTGGAGCGCCTGCACGGCCCGGGCCACCCACTCGCGGTGGAGGTCCGGCGGACGCTGGAGTGGCTGGGACAGGTGCGGGGCTAGGTATTGGCGAGGGTCCGGTCCACCCGGGTCCAGGCGGCGCGGGCCGAGGCCGAGCCGAAGGCGCGTGCAGGGCGTGACGCGTGCGTGCCCGGCGTGACCGTGCCGGCGTCACCTCGCCCCTTCCCACGAGCCGCCCCGAGCCCCCGAGCCCCCCGACACCTTCACCCCCCGACACCTACACCCCCGGCGGCATCCCCGCCCCCGCCCCTGCCCCCACCCCCGCGTGTCACCACTCCCGAAGCGCGCCGGTGCCCGAAGTCCCGGTGAATCGTTGGTCGAATGGGTTGGCCAGAGCTTGCCCACTGCCTACCATCGATCACCGCAAGACTTTGTGCACCGTCGCACAAGCTCCCCGGGAGGCTTCCTTGCACCGCCGTCGTCGCACCGCGCTCCTCCTCTCCGCCGCGATCGCCGCGGCACCCCTCCTCACGGCCTGCGGAAACGATGCGCATCCGGGCGCGGCGGCCGTCGTCGGCGGCCAGCGGATCACCGTCGCCCAGCTGGAGACCAGGGTGAACGAGGTGCGCGAGGCGCAGCGCGCCGCGGTGCCGGACGAGGACCAGTACGCACAGGCCATCGCCAAGACCGGCACCCTCGCCCGGGACACCCTGCACAGCATGGTGCTCGACCAGGTGCTGCACCGCGCCGCCGAGGACGCGGGCGTGACCGTCACCCGCAAGGAGATCCAGGAGATGCGCACCGGCCTGGAACAACAGGCGGGCGGAGCCAAGGCCCTGGAGACCACGTGGCTCCAGCGGTACGGCATCGCTCCTGAGCGCCTCGACGAGAACCTCCGCCTCCAGCTGGAGGCCCAGAAACTCGCCGCCACGCTGGGCACCGACACCAGCACGGCCGAGTTCTGGCAGGCACTCTCCGCGGCGTCCAAGAAACTCGACGTCGACCTCAACCCCCGCTACGGCACCTGGGACGTGGACAAGAGCAGTCGCGTCGACGCGAAGACGCCGTGGGTACGCGAGGTCACGGCCGCGGGGACGCAGGAGACGGCGTAACGGTACGGCGCCGCTGACGGGCAGGTCCCGCAAGGCGACCGGACCTGCCTCACAGGCAGAGCCAGGCCCGTCTCACCGAGCGGGAGCGGTAGCCGTAGTCGTAGCGATAGCGGTAGCGGTCATACGATCACACCGAACTCCCCGGCCTGTGGACAACTGATCAGGTCTGTCGGCGGTGTGGGTTAGCTTCGAACCGTGAACACCACCAGCCCCGAAGCCGCCCCGGCCGCCGCCCCCGGCCGGATCGTCCTGCTCACCACCAGCCACCGCGTCGCCCCGGGCCTGCTGTCCTGGCCCGCCTGGCAGGCGCTGCACGCCGCCGACGAGGTGCTGTGCGCCGACGGCACGCACCCGCAGCTGCCGTATCTGCGCGAGGCCGGGATACGGGTCGCGGAGGCGTCCCCGAGCGCGGAGGAACTGGTCGGGATGTGCGCGGGCGGCCACACCGTGGTCGTGGTCGCGACGGGCGAAGGCGAACCGGCGCTCACCGACGGTCTCGCCCGCCTCGCCGGCTCGGGCCGGGTGTCCATGCCCGAACTGGAACTCCTCCCCGCCTCCTACGACCTCCCGGGCGCCCGCCTCCTCGACCTCGTCCAGGTCATGGACCGGATCCGCGCCGAGTGCCCCTGGTCCTCCCAGCAGACCCACAAGGGCCTGGCCAAGTACGGCATCGAGGAGGCCTACGAGCTCGTCGAGGCCATCGAGGACGGCGACCGCGACGAACTGCGCGAGGAACTGGGCGACGTCCTCCTCCAGGTCGTCTTCCACTCCCGCATCGCCGAGGAGGGCCGTGCAGAGGACGGGGCCGCCCCCTTCTCCATCGACGACGTCGCCGGCGGCATCGTCGCCAAGCTCATCCACCGCCACCCCCACGTCTTCGGCGACGAGACCGCGGCCACACCTGAGGAGGTCAAGGAACACTGGCTGCGCACGAAGGCCATAGAGAAACAACGCCAGTCGGTCACGGACGGCATCCCCCTCGGCCAGCCCGGCCTCGCCCTCGCCTCGAAACTGGCCTCCCGCGTACGGACGGCGGGCCTGGACGTCCCGCTGCCGAAGGGAGAGGGCATCGGCTACGAACTGCTCGCGCTGGCGGTACGGGCGGAGGCGGACGGGACTGATCCAGAGGCGGCGCTGCGGGCGGCGGCGCGGACCTACCGGGACGCTGTCCGGGCTGCCGAAGGGGCGTCAGCTTAGTACGGTTGGCTTCTTAGCCGGGTGCGGGGGCTTGCATGGAACGAGAGTTGGAGGAGTTGGCGGGCGCAGCGGCGGGGGTTCTCGTGTCTGCGATGGGCTCGTACGCCTGGGAACAGCGGGTCATGCCGTTTGCTCGTCCGCAGGGCGGACGAGGGCGATGCCGACGCCATGTTCATGCTCGGCGTCCTCGACGACGAGACTGCCGACAATGATGACGAGTCATTGAGGTGGTACCAGCAAGCTGCTGCGGCTGGTCATTCCTTGGCGATGGCCGTTGCTGGCTTCCGCCTCGCCGCCAGGCATGACCATCTGGCGGCGATACCACTCCTTGAGGCTGCCGCCGAGGCGGGTGACCCTGTTGCGGCAGGGCGCCTCGGCCGTCTGCTGCGGGACCGGGCCGAGTACTGGCTGGGGGAGGCGGCGAAGGCCGGCGTCACCGAAGCGGCCTACGATCTGGGTGAGCTGCTGATGTCCTGGCACGCCCCTGCTCAGAACGACGCCGAGAACTGGGAACAGGTGGCCGCGGCGGCTCAGGATGCTCTCGCTCGCCTGCGTCGTCCGGGCCGCCCCGACAAGAAGCTGAACCAGGGTAAGAGGTCGAATACGGTCAAGTAGTACGTGTTGGCACGCTTCTCGACCTCTCTGCGAGCATGTTTCCCGCATCAGGTGCACCATCCGGCCATGAATGGTGTGCGAGCCGTGGCCTGATCAGACGACGGTGAACTCCACCGGGAGGTTCCTCAGCCCGCGCATGATCAGACCGCCTCGCCAGCGCAAGTCCGCTGGATCGGCGGCGAGTTTGAGATCGGGTAGACGGCGCAGCAAGGTGGCCAGCGCGGTGCGGCCTTCGAGCCGGGCGAGCGGAGCGCCGATGCAGTAGTGGATGCCGTGTCCGTAGCCGAGGTGTTGGTTGTCCTGACGGTTGAGGTCGAGTACGTCTGGCTGTGCGAACCGGGCGGGATCACGATTCGCGGCGGCGAGGACCACGAGCACGGGATCGCCGGAAGAGATCAGGCGGTCGCCGATTTCCAGTGGTTCGGTCGCGTAGCGCCACGTCGCCAGCTCGACGGGGCCGTCGTAGCGGAGGAGTTCTTCGACGCCGCTGTCGAGCAGCTCTTGTTCGCCACTCTCGATCGATCTCTGTAGTTTTGCCCGCTGCTTCGGGTTGCGCAGCAGCGCGTACGTGCCGTTACCGATCAAGTTGATGACGGTTTCAAAACCGGCAAACAGCAGCACGAAGCACATAGCCGCCGCTTCGTTCTCGGAGAGGTGCTCGCCGTGGTCGGAAGCGCGGATGAGCCCGGAGATGAGGTCTTCGCCGGGGGCCGGGGTGTTGGGAAGCGCCTGCCGTTTGCGATGGATCAGCTCGGCGAGATAGACGCGCATCTTCTTCACGGACCGTGCGACGCCTCCCCGTGGTCCCCCCTGATGCCGGATCATCATCCCCGCCCAGTCCCGGAAGTCATCCTGGTCCTCGCTGGGGACGCCGAGCAGGTCGCAGATGGCGTAGATGGGGAGGGGGAACGCGAACTCGTGGATAAGGTCTGCGCTTCCTTTCTGCGCGAACTGGTCGATGAGGTGGTCGGTCAGCTCCTGCACTCGGGGCGCGAACTCGGCCACGCGCCTGGGCGTGAAAGCCTTGGAGACGAGCCGGCGAAGTCGTGTGTGGTCCGGCGGGTCGATATTGAGCAGATGGGTCATGAGGTTGGCGCTGCGCTCTCCTGGGATGCCCGTCTTGCTCTTGCCCCGCGCGTCTTCGGAATGGTGCACGGGGTTCTTGGAGAGCCGCTGGTCGGCGAGCGCCTGCTTGGCATCCGTGTACCGGGTGACCAGCCACGCTTCCACCCCGCTGGGAAGTGTGGTGCGGTGCACCGGCGAGTGTTCGCGGAGCCAGGCGTAGGAAGGGTAGGGGTCTGCGGCGAACTGCCAGTTGAAGAGCTCGGGTTCGGTGTTCGGGGCATTCACGGGGGTGACGGTACCGGGAACGGTGCCACATGAGTGAGATCGTCGAGTGGTGCACTTCCCCTTCAAGTGCACAGAGTGACCGGTGAAGTTCCCCAGGGCTGTGTCATCTACCGGCGGACGGACCGAGGCACCGGAAAGAACAGAACCCGCTGCGGCGACGACGGCTTCCCCGTCCATGGTGACCCGGTGAAGATCGGCGTTGCAGGCCGCACGTATCGATGCAAGGGGATCCTCAAGGATCTCCCGTGTCGTGATCCCCACCTGGAGGCCGACGACATCGAGAGCGCTGCCTGGAAGGAACTGGCCAGACTCCTCGAAGCAGAAGAACTTCCAAGGGATGTGGCCATCGAACGGCTGGACGGCCTTGCCAGGGACCTGAATGGGCTTCCTGGAGACAAGGAGAAGTACGAGAAGTGAGTTGCCGATCTAACGATCAGGATGGCTGAACACGAGCACCTGATCGAGGTGCGCATTCCCGAGTACGTGCGTCTCGGCGTTCACTCAGAGGTGCTCAAGGCCTCCGTCAAGGCACTTGAGGCCCAGTTGGCGGAGTTCCGGGAACAGCGGACGCTCGCCCGACCGGCACCAAGGTGCCGCCAGACTTCACCAGCAAGTACGACGGGAAATGCCCAGCACGTGGGCCCCGTCGACCCGATTCGCGTGCGTCAACTCTCCTGGTGGCAGAAGGGCGCATGGCCGGAGGTCATGAAGGTCCTGGAGGCCGACACCATCGGAACCGATGCATACAGGCGGCCGTCCCTGCCGCCGCTCGTGGTGACCGTTCAGCTTGGGGCCGCTCGGCTTGCGACGTCCGCCGGCTGCCTGCCCCAGTGATGCAAAGGTGACACACCCTCAAGCCTGTGATCTTCACGTGATCTACGCGGCATTAACTTGTGACAAGTGATCGTCTGCCGATACGTTCACGCATCAGCGCGACGACCCGCTCCACCCGCCGCGCAGGTCACTGCTGTCTCGCGAAAGGCCCCCGCATGCTCACCGGGAACGGTCGTCACCGTCGCCCCCGCCAGGCTCCGGCACTTCTCGTCGCGGCCGGCGTGACCGGCTCCGCCATCGCGATCCCGCTGCTCGCCGCCACCGGCGCCAGCGCGGCCGACGGCGGTACGTGGGACAAGGTCGCCAAGTGCGAGACCGGCGGCTCCTGGAGTGCGAACGACGGGGACGGCTACTTCGGCGGACTCAATCTGACCCAGAAGAACTGGGAGAGGTACGGCGGTCTCGACTACGCCACGAGCCCGGACCTCGCCAGCCGCAACCAGCAGATATCCATCGCCGAGAAGGTCCTCGCGGACCAGGGCGTCGGCGTCTGGGGCACCTGCGGGCTGCTCAACGGGCTGAGTCAGGACTCCGGCTCGGCCGACGTCGACACCGGTGTCGCGAGCAGCACCCCCTCGACGTCCGAAGGGTCCGGTTCCTCTGATTCCTCCGGATCATCCGACTCCTCTGATTCATCCGTTTCGTCCGGTCTGTCCAACTCCTCCGGGTCGTCGGGCTCGTCGGACGCACCCTCCGTCGATCCGAGTGCTTCCGCCTCAGCGTCGAACGAAGCGGACAATTCCGCCAATTCTGACGGTTCCGGCTCCGGTGCGGAGAGCCCGCAGCCTTCCGACAGCCTGTCCGCATCTCCGACAGAGAGTGATGAATCGGACAACTCCTGGCAGGAAGGCGGCTCTTCGGCCCTCGTCGACACCGGCGCCCTCGACGGCGCCGAGAGTGTCACGGAGGACGCCGCTGAGAACGCCACCGAGAACGCCGCCGGGCGCGCCGCCGAAGACGTCGCCAAGGGCACCGGCAAGCACCGCGGCGCGAGCGCCGACGAGAGCTCGTACACCGTCCGCGCCGGCGACACCCTCGCCTCCATCGCCGACTCCCTTGGCCTCGACGGCGGATGGCGCCGCCTCTACGCCGCGAACGAGCAGGTCATCGGCGCCGACCCGAGCGACATCCGGCCCGGCCAGACCCTCGTACTCGGTGCTGAATAGGGCCAAAAGGAACGAGAGTTCGCGCCACACTTCGCATTAAATGTCCGGTTTGGTGAAAGTGTGGGATGAGTCTCAGAAGCCCTGATCGTCTTTGAAATCCCCCGGGTTCCGTGTCTACGGTCAACACCGCTCGTCACCACGAGCCCCGGCTGCCGCAACGCCGAATCCTGCCAGCGGCCGTACGGGAACAGTCGTCGCGTCAAGCGCCGTAGGCAGGAGCGGGGGACCCAAGGTAAGCGCCGGGCCCAGCAGTTCACGCTGGACCGGCTTGGGGTGAAGCCGCGCAGCGCGCCGCAAGGCGAGTGTGCGCGGCCGGGCAACTCAACCGGCCCGAACCCGACAGCTCACCTCGCAGGCGTCGGTGAGGGGATCCACCATGCTGTTTTCCGGCAAGGGCAAGCACCGTCGTCCGTCCAAGGCCACCCGCGCCGCCGCGCTCGCCGGCGTCACCGGTGTCGCCATCGCCGCCCCGCTGATGGCGGCCGGCAGCGCCTCCGCCGCCACCGCCTCCGAGTGGGACGCCGTCGCCCAGTGCGAGTCCGGCGGCGACTGGACCATCAACACCGGCAACGGTTACTACGGCGGTCTGCAGTTCTCCGCCTCCACCTGGGCCGCGTACGGCGGCACGGCGTACGCCTCCACCGCCGACCAGGCCTCCAAGGCCCAGCAGATCCAGATCGCCGAGAAGGTCCTCGCGGGCCAGGGCAAGGGTGCCTGGCCGGTCTGCGGCAAGGGCCTGTCCGGAGCCGCGTACACCGGCGGCGGCAGCTCCTCCAGCGGCTCGTCGAGCGACAGCGGCACCAGCACCCGTTCGTCCGGGCAGCAGAGCACCTCCCGCTCCACCGAGCGCGAGGCGGCCAAGAAGACCGTCTCCACCCCGACCGGCAAGAAGGTCAAGAAGGGTGACGGCGAGTACAAGGTCGTCAAGGGTGACACCCTCAGCGCCATCGCCGAGAAGCACGACGTCAAGGGTGGCTGGCAGAAGCTGTTCCAGCTGAACAAGGACATCATCGACGACGCCGACTTCATCTACCCGGGTCAGCAGCTGCACCTCAAGTAGGACTCGGCTGAACCACAGTGCCCTCACATCCGTGGTCCTCATACTGAAGGCCTCGTGAGGGTCCCCCCGTCCCCACGGGCTCCCCGCTCCGGTGCGTGTTCCCCCGTACGCACCGGGGCGGGGCTTTTTGCGTGCGTTTCCCCGGACGTTTTTGTTCCGTGCAGAAACAATTTACGCTCGGTTCTGTCCATGGGGCGGTCGACCGGCTGGTGGATCCCCCGGAGCCGGTTAGGCTCGTCTCGCAGAGCCAACGCGGTCTGCGTACCCGCGTCACATTGAAGAAGGAGATGCTCGTGCCGTCCATCGACGTCGTCGTAGCCCGGGAAATCCTGGACTCCCGAGGCAACCCCACGGTCGAGGTCGAGGTCGGCCTCGACGACGGCAGCACGGGTCGTGCCGCCGTCCCCTCCGGCGCCTCCACGGGCGCCTTCGAGGCCATCGAGCTCCGCGACGGTGACCCGAACCGCTACCAGGGCAAGGGCGTCGAGAAGGCCGTCCTCGCCGTCATCGAGCAGATCGGCCCGGAGCTGGTCGGCTACGACGCCACCGAGCAGCGCCTGATCGACCAGGCGATGTTCGACCTGGACGCCACCGACAACAAGGGCTCCCTCGGCGCCAACGCCATCCTCGGTGTCTCGCTCGCCGTCGCCCACGCCGCCTCCGAGGCCAGCGACCTCCCGCTCTTCCGCTACCTGGGCGGCCCGAACGCGCACCTGCTGCCCGTTCCGATGATGAACATCCTGAACGGCGGCTCGCACGCCGACTCCAACGTGGACATCCAGGAGTTCATGATCGCCCCGATCGGCGCGGAGTCCTTCTCCGAGGCGCTGCGCTGGGGCGCCGAGGTCTACCACACCCTCAAGAAGGTGCTGAAGACCAAGGGCCTGTCCACCGGCCTCGGCGACGAGGGCGGCTTCGCCCCGAACCTGGAGTCCAACCGCGCCGCCCTCGACCTCATCGTCGAGGCCATCAAGCAGGCCGGTTACGTCCCCGGCGAGCAGATCGCGCTCGCCCTCGACGTCGCCGCGTCCGAGTTCTACAAGGACGGCAAGTACGAGTTCGAGGGCAAGTCCCGCTCGGCCGCCGAGATGACCGAGTACTACGAGGAGCTCGTCTCCGCGTACCCGCTCGTCTCCATCGAGGACCCGCTGTTCGAGGACGACTGGGCCGGCTGGAAGGTCATCACCGACAAGCTCGGCGACAAGGTCCAGATCGTCGGCGACGACCTGTTCGTCACCAACCCCGAGCGCCTGGCCCGCGGCATCGAGGAGGGCTCCGCCAACGCCCTGCTCGTCAAGGTCAACCAGATCGGCTCGCTGACCGAGACCCTGGACGCCGTCGAGATGGCCCAGCGCAACGGCTTCAAGTGCATGATGTCCCACCGCTCCGGCGAGACCGAGGACGTCACCATCGCCGACCTCGCCGTCGCCGTGAACTGCGGCCAGATCAAGACCGGCGCCCCGGCCCGCTCGGACCGCGTCGCCAAGTACAACCAGCTGCTGCGCATCGAGGAGATCCTCGACGACGCCGCGGTGTACGCCGGCCGCAGCGCCTTCCCGCGCTTCAAGGGCTAAGGGCTAGCCAGTCGTACGTACGTCCCCGTACCCGGTCCCGTACCGTGTGCGGGGACGTACGCGCGTGTGAACGGGAGTGAGAGATGGCCGTCAAGGACCGGGACCGTTTCTCCACCGCGACCCGGATCCGGCTGCTCGGCGAGCAGACCGCGGCCCGGGTCTACCGCTCCCAGACCAAGCGGCAGGCCCGCCGCTCCCGGCTCACCGGCCGCGCGGCCCTGCTCGCCCTCGTCGTGTGCTCGCTGGTGGTCGCGCTCGCCTATCCGATAAGGCAGTACGTCTCCCAGCGCGCCGAGATCGCGGATCTGCAGCGGCAGCAGGAGCAGGCCCGGCAGCGGGTCGAGCAGCTGCGGGACCTCAAGGCGCGGTGGCAGGACGACGCGTACGCCGAGCAGCGGATCCGTGAGCGGCTGCACTATGTGATGCCGGGGGAGACGGGGTTCATCGTCGTCGACCCGGGCGCGGCGCGGCAGTCGCGCGCCGACCTGGGGGCGGCGGACCGCCCCTGGTACTCGAACGTCTGGGACGGCGTCGACAAGTCCGACGCCGCCGACCAGTGAACCTGAACCGCAGTACCTGACCCAGAGAAAGACAGGCATGGAAACGCCCCCGCCGACCACTGAGCGCACCGAGCCCACCGAGGCCGACGTCGAGGCCTTCAAGCAGCAGCTGGGGCGTCCGCCGCGCGGGCTGCGTGCGATCGCGCACCGGTGCCCCTGCGGGCAGCCGGACGTGGTGGAGACGGCCCCCCGTCTGCCCGACGGCACCCCCTTCCCGACGCTGTACTACCTGACGTGCCCGAAGGCGAACTCCGCCATCGGCACGCTGGAGGCGAACGGCGTGATGAAGGAGATGACCGAGCGGCTGGAGAAGGACCCCGAGCTGGCGGCCGCCTACCGTGCCGCGCACGAGGACTACATCCGGCGCCGGGACGAGATCGAGGAGCTAAAGGGCTTCCCGAGCGCGGGCGGCATGCCGGACCGGGTGAAGTGCCTGCACGTCCTCGTGGCGCACTCCCTGGCCGCGGGCCCCGGCGTGAACCCGCTCGGCGACGAGGCCCTCGCGATGCTGCCGGAGTGGTGGCGCAAGGGCACGTGCGTGATCTCCGCCGAGGAGGCCGCCCAGTGACCCGGGTAGCCGCCGTGGACTGCGGTACGAACTCCATCCGCCTCCTCGTCGCCGACTGTGACCCGATCACCGGTGAACTCGTCGACCTCGACCGCCGTATGACGATCGTGCGGCTCGGCCAGGGCGTCGACCGCACCGGGCGGCTGGCTCCCGAGGCGCTGGAGCGGACCTTCGCCGCCTGCCGTGAGTACGCGGCGGTCATCAAGGAGCACGGGGCGGAGCGGCTGCGCTTCGTCGCGACCTCGGCGTCCAGGGACGCGGAGAACCGGGACGAGTTCGTGCGCGGGGTGCTGGACATCCTCGGTGTCGAACCCGAGGTCATCACGGGCGACCAGGAGGCCGAGTTCTCCTTCACCGGCGCCACCAAGGAGCTCAGGGGCAGCGACCACCTCGCCAAGCCCTACCTGGTCGTGGACATCGGCGGCGGTTCGACCGAGTTCGTGGTCGGCGACGACCATGTACGGGCGGCCCGCTCCGTCGACGTCGGCTGTGTGCGGATGACCGAGCGGCACCTGGTCGTGGACGGTGCCGTCACCGACCCGCCCTCCGAGGCGCAGATCGCCGCCATGCGGGCCGACATCGAGGCCGCCCTGGACCTCGCCGAGGAGACGGTCCCGCTGCGGGAGGCGCGGACGCTGGTGGGCCTGGCCGGGTCCGTGACGACGGTGTCGGCGATCGCGCAGGAGCTGCCCGAGTACGACTCCGAGCGCATCCACCACTCCCGGGTCTCCCGTGACAGGGTCCGTGAGATCACCGAGTGGCTGCTGCACTCCACCCACGCGGAGCGAGCGGCCGTGCCCTCCATGCACGCGGGCCGCGTGGACGTCATCGCCGCGGGCGCCCTCGTACTGCTGTCGATCATGGAGCGGATCGGGGCCGAGGAGGTCGTCGTGAGCGAGCACGACATCCTCGACGGCATCGCGTGGTCGATCGCGTAAGCGGTCCGCGGCCCTCTGCTGAGCAGGCAGAACAACGTTTGAGCGCGTCTGAGGGGCCCTTCGGGGCCCCTTCGTCGCGCGCCGCCGGAAAAGTTCGTGAAGTTCTTCACAAGGAATTCCGCCCTGTGGAACCAGGAAAAGAGCCCGGCTGACCCTTCCGAGGGGCCAACAGCCCCTTGAACGTGTTCAGAAGGGGTGCGGGAGGGTGGTCGCGGAGGCCTTCGCGAGCAGAGATTTCGAGAGGCTCACGACCCCCTCGGCGAGCCAGAGAGGCAGCTCACGCGGCATTGACAACGGGTCGCCCTATACGGTGGTTCCCGATTCACGCCATGACCTGGATCACGTGGGTCGCGGAGGATAACACACCCCTTCCAAGAGCTTGTGAAGGGGCGCACGAGCGACCCCCCTGGGGCGGGTGGATACTCGAGGGCATGAGCACCACGGAGCGTCCCAGGATCCTCGTAGTAGGCGGTGGGTACGTAGGCCTGTACGCAGCTCGGCGCATCCTCAAGAAGATGCGCTACGGCGAGGCGACCGTCACGGTCGTCGACCCCCGGTCGTACATGACCTACCAGCCCTTCCTCCCCGAAACCGCCGCCGGCAACATCTCCCCGCGCCATGTCGTCGTCCCGCTGCGACGCGTGCTGCCGAAGGCGGAGGTTCTCACCGGCCGGGTCACCACCATCGACCAGGACCGCAAGGTCGCCACGATCGCCCCGCTGGTCGGCGAGGCGTACGAGCTGCCCTTCGACTATCTGGTCGTCGCCCTCGGCGCGGTCTCCCGCACCTTCCCGATCCCCGGCCTCGCCGAGCAGGGCATCGGCATGAAGGGCATCGAGGAGGCCATCGGCCTGCGCAACCACGTCCTCGAGCAGCTCGACAAGGCCGACTCCACCACCGACGAGGAGATCCGCCGCAAGGCGCTCACCTTCGTCTTCATCGGCGGCGGCTTCGCCGGTGCGGAGACCATCGGTGAGGTCGAGGACCTGGCCCGCGACGCGGCCAAGTACTACAAGAACGTGTCCCGTGAGGACATGCGCTTCATCCTCGTCGACGCCGCCGACAAGATCCTTCCCGAGGTCGGCCCCAAGCTGGGCGCCTACGGCAAGGAGCACCTGGAGAGCCGCGGCGTGGAGATCTACCTCTCCACCTCGATGGACTCCTGCGTCGACGGCCACGTCGTGCTGAAGAACGGCCTCGAGGTCGACTCCAACACCATCGTGTGGACCGCCGGCGTCAAGCCGAACCCGGTCCTGTCCCGCTACGGCCTCCCGCTGGGCCCGCGCGGCCACGTCGACACCCAGGCCACCCTCCAGGTCCAGGGCACCGACTACATCTGGGCCGCCGGCGACAACGCCCAGGTCCCGGACATGGCCGCCCGCAAGGCCGGTGTCGAGAACGCCTGGTGCCCGCCGAACGCCCAGCACGCGCTGCGTCAGGCCAAGGTCCTCGGCGACAACGTGGTCTCCGGCATGCGGGGCTTCCCGCAGAAGGAGTACGCGCACTCCAACAAGGGTGCGGTGGCCGGTCTCGGCCTCCACAAGGGCGTCGCGATGATCGTCATGGGCAAGATGAAGATCAAGCTCAAGGGCCGTCTCGCCTGGTACATGCACCGCGGCTACCACGGTCTGGCCATGCCGACCTGGAACCGCAAGATCCGCGTCTTCGCCGACTGGACCCTCGGCATGTTCCTCAAGCGCGAGGTCGTCGCGCTGGGTGCCCTGGAGACGCCGCGCGAGGAGTTCTACGAGGCCGCAAAGCCGGCGCCCGCGCCGGTCGCGGCCAAGGCCGAGGAGAAGCCCGCCGCCGAGAAGGCCAAGGCTTCCTGACCTCCGGTCACCGCACAGCCCGAAGGGGCCGCCCGCCATCCGTGGTGCGGGCGGCCCCTTCGGCGTCGTGCACACGTGTGCGCTGCAGCTTCTTTGCCCGATCATGACGGCGCGGCGGGACTGGACGACGGGCCCTGTCTTGTTTACGTAAGTGGACAATTCCGGGATCCTCGTCACGGAGGTGTGCGCCATGGCTGACGCCGCGCTGCGGCTCAAGACCCTCTTGGAACAACTGCTGGGAGCTCCCCTCCCGGTGCGTATCCGCGCCTGGGACGGCTCGCAGGCGGGCCCGCCGGACGCGCCCGCGCTCGTCGTACGCAACCGCCGTGCCGTCCGCCGGCTGCTGTTCAAGCCCGGAGAACTCGGCCTCGCCCGTGCCTGGGTCGCCGGCGAACTCGACATCGAGGGCGATCTCTACACCGCCCTCGACCTCATCGCGGGCCTCGTCTGGGAGCGCGACGAGGACGCCCGGAGCACCGCCGAGGCGCTGCGCGACCCCGACGTACGCGCCGCCCTGCGCGGCCTGGTGAAGCTCGGCGGACTTCCGCTGCCGCCCGCCCCGCCCCCCGAGGAGGTCCGCAGGCGCCGCGGCCACCTCCACACCAAGCACACCGACAAACGCGCCGTCAGCCACCACTACGACGTCGGCAACGACTTCTACGAGATCGTCCTCGGCCCGTCGATGGTCTACTCGTGCGCCTACTGGGAGACCCCCGAGGGCACCCTGGAGGACGCCCAGCGCGACAAGCTCGAACTCGTCTGCCGCAAGCTCGCCCTGACACCCGGTCAGCGACTCCTCGACGTCGGATGCGGCTGGGGCTCGATGGCGATCCACGCCGCCCGCGAGCACGGCGTGAGCGTCATCGGCATCACCCTCTCCCACGAACAGGCCGCGTACGCCCGCAAGCGCGTCGCCGAGGAGGGGCTGGCCGACCGGATCGAGATCCGCGTACAGGACTACCGGGACGTCAGCGACGGGCCGTTCGACGCGATCTCCTCCATCGGGATGGCCGAACACGTGGGCGCGGAACGGTACTTGGAGTACGCCCGCGACCTGTACGCCCTTCTCGCGCCCGGCGGCCGGCTCCTCAACCACCAGATCGCCCGCCGTCCGCAGCGCGACGAGTCGACGTACCACGTGGACGAGTTCATCGACGCCTACGTCTTCCCCGACGGCGAACTCGCCCCCCTCGGCACCACCGTCACCCAGCTCGAACGCGCCGGGTTCGAGGTCCGCGACGTCGAGTCGATCCGCGAGCACTACGCCCTCACCCTGCGCCAGTGGGTCACGAACCTCCAGGCCGACTGGCCGCGGGCCCTGCGCCTCGCGGGCCCCGGCCGCGCCCGTGTCTGGCTCCTCTACATGGCCGCCTGCGCGCTCGCCTTCGAGCGCAACCGCATCGGCGTCAACCAGGTCCTGGCCGTCCGCACACCGAAGTCGGGCGCCTCCGGGCTGCCGCTGCGGGCCCGTACCTGGAACTGACCGCCGGCTTGCTGTGAACAGACAGAAGGGGCCCGCCACTCGGACGTGGCGGGCCCCTCATCGCCGTACGGCTATTCCGACTTGATGGCCGTCAGCATGTTCAGCTTCGCCGCGCGCCGGGCCGGCCACAGGGCCGCCAGGACGCCGACCGCCGCCGCGCCGACGAGGAAGAGGGCCATCCGGCCCCAGGGCAGGACGAGTTCGTACGTCGCCATGCGCGTGCCCAGCAGTTCGCCGGCCGCCCAGCCGAAGAACACGCCGAGGCCGATGCCGAGGACGCCGCCGAACAGGGAGATCACCAGGGACTCCAGGCGGACCATCCGCTTGATGCCCCTGCGGTCCAGGCCGATCGCGCGGAGCATGCCGATCTCCTGGGAGCGCTCGAAGACCGACATGGCCAGGGTGTTGATGACACCGAGGACGGCGACGATCACCGCCATGGCGAGCAGGCCGTAGACCATGTTCAGGATCAGCGTGAACATCTGCGCGATGTCGTCGGAGAGGTCCTGCTTGCTCTGGACCTTGATGGCCGGGTTGGAGCCGAGGGCCTTCTCCAGCTTGTCCTTGGTCGCGCTCGACGCCCCGTCGGCCGTCTTCACCATGACCATCATGTCGGCGCTGTCCGTCAGATGGGGGGTGAGGGTGGCGTTGTCGAGGAGGATGCCGCTGAAGAACTCGTTGCCCTCGTAGACCCCGGCGACCGTCAGCCGCTGCTTCTTGCCGTCCTCGTAGGCGACGGTGAAGCTCGAACCGGCCTTCCAGCCCTGCTCCTTGGCGCGGTCGGAGTCCACGACGACCTGCGTGCCGCCCACCTCGAACGTGCCGCTGTCGACCTTGAGGTCGGTCAGCTTGCCGAAGGAGGCTCCGTTGACGCCGGTGAGGTACTCCGTCTCACCATCGATGCGCGAGGGGGAGTTGCGCATGGGGCTGACGTCGGTGACGTCGTCGACCTGCGTCAACTCCTTCGCCACGTCCGGCGAGAGCTCGTTGCCGTTCGCCATCGACACCACGTAGTCGGCGCGGATCGCCGCGGACGCCATCTTGTCGATCGACTTCTGCAGGCTGCCCGCCATCACCGTCATGCCCGTGATGAGGGTCAGGCCGATCATCAGAGCGGAGGCCGTGGCGGCCGTACGACGGGGGTTGCGGACCGAGTTCTGGCGGGCCAGCTTGCCCGCCGTGCCGAAGATCCTCAAGGCCGGCGCGGCGGCCGCGATCAGCGGGCGGGACAGCAGCGGGGTCAGGATGAACACGCCGATGATCAGCAGCACCGCGCCGATGCCCATCGGAGCCTGACCGTCGGAGCCCTCCATCGAGGTGGCCGCGAGGACCACGGCGACACCCGCCCCGGCGAACAGCGCGCCCAGTGTGTTGCGCAGCACCAGCGACTTGGTCGTCGCCTGCGCGTGGACGCTGCTCATCGCGGCGACCGGCGGGATCTTCGCCGCCCGGCGGCCCGGCAGCCACGCCGCCAGCATCGTGATGAGGATGCCGACCGCGAGGGCGGTGGCGACCGTGCCGCCGGAGATGATCAGCGGCCCGTCCGGGACGGTCGCCCCCAGGACGCCCATGAGCGATCGCAGCCCGGCACCGATGCCGATACCCGCGACCAGACCGGCCACCCCGGCGACCGCGCCGACCACGAACGCCTCCACCAGCACCGACCGCGTCACCTGGCGCCGCGAGGCACCGACCGCCCGCAGCAGCGCGAGCTCCTTGGTGCGCTGGGCGACCAGCATCGTGAAGGTGTTGGCGATGATGAACGTACCGACGAAGAGCGCGATGCCCGCGAAGACCAGCAGACCCTGCTTCAGCCCCGACATCGACGAGGCGATGACCTCGGCCTGGTCGTCGGCGAGTCGCTGCCCGGTGGTCGTCTCGACGAGGTTCATCGGGAGCGCCTTGTCCAGGGCGGCCTTCAGCGCCGTCTGGGACGTACCGGCCGCGGCCTTCACATCGATCTCGTCGTACGTGCCCGGCTTGCCGAACAGCTTCTGGGCGGTGGCCGTGTCGAAGAGCGCGAGGCTGCCGCCGGCGGCGACATTGCCGTCGTCGGTGGTGAAGACGCCGGTGACGGTGGGGGTGAGGACGGGCCCGTCGACGGAGATGCGGATGGTGTCGCCGACCTTGTACCCGGCGCGCTTCGCGGTCTCGGAGTCGATGGCGACCTGGTTCTCGCCGTGCGGTGCGACGCCTTCCTCAAGCGGGTACCGGGGGTCCTTGTCACCCCAGTAGTTCCCGCCCTGCGACTGGAAGCCGCCGCCGATGAGCTTGCCGTCCTTGTCGGCGATGGCGGTGAAGCCGCCCACGACCCCGACGGCCGACGCGGCCCCGTCCACCTTGGCGCTCCTGTCGAGGAGCGCCTGGGTGAGTTCGGGGTTCTTGCCGACCTTGTCGCCCTTGCTCTCCTGGTAGTTGGGCTGCACGGCCACGTCAACCTGGTCGTAGCCCTTGGCGCTGCTGTTCTGCAGGGCGTTGGAGAGGGTGTTGGTGAAGACCAGCGTCCCCGACACGAAGGCCACGCCGAGCAGCACGGCGAGGACGGTCATGAGGAGGCGTGCCTTGTGCGCGAGGACATTGCGCAGGGCGGTGCGGAACATCAGGAGGTACGGCCCTTCGCGTCGAACTCGGGGGTCTGGGGGTTTCCCCCAGGAAGGAGGCGCATCGTGTCGAGGACGCTGTCGGCGGTGGGCCGGTACAGCTCGTCCACGATCCGCCCGTCGGCGAGGAAGACGACCCGGTCGGCGTATGCGGCCGCCACGGGGTCATGGGTCACCATCACGACGGTCTGCCCCAACTCCCTCACGGAGTTGCGGAGAAAGCCCAGCACCTCGGCGCCGGAGCGGGAGTCGAGGTTTCCGGTGGGCTCGTCGCCGAAGATGATGTCGGGCTTGGAGGCGAGGGCGCGGGCGACGGCGACGCGCTGCTGCTGGCCGCCGGAGAGCTGTGAAGGCCTGTGCGAGAGACGGTCCTTGAGGCCGACCATCTGGATCACGCTGTCCAGCCACTGCCGGTCCGGCTTGCGGCCCGCGATGTCCATGGGCAGCGTGATGTTCTCGATCGCGGTGAGCGTCGGCAGCAGGTTGAACGCCTGGAAGATGAAGCCGATCTTGTCCCGGCGGAGCTTGGTGAGCTGCTTGTCCTTCAGGGAGCCCAGCTCGGTGTCCCCGATGCGCACGGACCCGGAGGAGAAGGTGTCCAGTCCGGCCACACAGTGCATCAGCGTGGACTTGCCGGACCCGGACGGGCCCATGATCGCGGTGAACTCGGCCTGCCGGAAGTCGACGGAGACCCGGTCCAGGGCGACCACCTGGGTCTCGCCCTGTCCGTAGATCTTCGACAGATCCGTGGCGCGAGCGGCCACGGCGGTGGTCCGGTCGGCGATGGGAGTGGTGGTCACTGGTGGGCGCTCCTGACGGTACGACGATGCGTTCGAGGGATGGTTCGTGGGATGTGAATCCATCGTCTCGGCGGCTCAGCGCCGTGTAGTCACCCGCTGTTCCGGTTCCGGGGGGCGACTTGGGTCTGACCGGACCGGGCCGTGTCATACCTGGGGATGACGGAAGCCCCTGACGGAAGCCCTTGACGGACGCCCGGTCGAGAACAGGTGGAGCCCCCTCGTTCAAGCGGTGAAATTCCGTCATTCCGCATGCGCGGGCGGCCGTCGCGCGTAAGGCTATTGGCAAGTGCGGATGGCCCGTTCCAGGGGCTGATGCACCCTCAGACGTCAATAAAATAAGACAACATCGGTCCGCCCGTCCGCTGTTCGGGGGATGTATCCCGATAGGCTCGAACCTCGACGCGGAGCCCATGGCCTGCCCGGATGGTGGAATGCAGACACGGCGAGCTTAAACCTCGCTGCCCCTCGCGGGCGTACCGGTTCAAGTCCGGTTCCGGGCACCTCCGACCCTTCCAGATGCCGTAGGCAGACACCGCTTCCGGCGGCATCCTCCTTTCAATACATCGACCGTTGACAGTCGTGCGGAAACCGGCGCAGACTCATGGCGGAAGATGGTGAAGAAAACTTCACTGAGCGAACATGGCAAACCGAGCACAGCAAGCCGAACGCAGCAGAACGATCAGCAGCGGCAATGACGCCCACCCGAAGGGAACGACCGATGCGCACCACCGTCGGCATCATCGGAGCCGGCCCCGCCGGCCTCCTCCTCGCCCGGCTGCTCCACAACGCCGGCATCGCCTCGGTCGTACTCGAAAGCCGCGACCGCGCCTACGTCGAGCAGCGGCAGCGCGCCGGGATCCTGGAGCAGGGGACCGTGGACGTGCTGCGGGCGGCCGGGGCCGGGGAGCGGATGGACCGCGAGGGGCTGCGGCACGACGGGATCGAGCTGCGGTACGACAGGAAGCGGCACCGCGTCGACTTTCCCGCCCTCACCGGTGGCCGGTCCGTGATGGTCTACGCCCAGACCGAGGTCTGCAAGGACCTCATCGCCCTCCAGCTGAAGGACGGCGGTCCGCTGCTCTTCGAGGCGGAGGCGCTGGCCGTCGAAGGGGCCGACGGCGACAGCCCGCGCATCCGGTTCCGGCACGAGGGGCGTGAGGATGTCCTGGAGTGCGATTACGTCGTCGGCTGCGACGGATTCTGGGGCGTCGCCCGCAAGGCGATCCCCGAGGAGCTCACCCGCGTCTTCGAGCGGACGTACCCCTTCGGCTGGCTCGGCATCCTCGCCGATGTGCCGCCCTCCCACGACGAACTCGTCTACGCCCGCCACGACCGCGGCTTCGCCCTGCTGTCCATGCGCTCGCCCTCCGTCTCCCGGCTCTACCTCCAGGTACCCGAGGGCACCGACGCCGAGAGCTGGAGCGACGAGGAGATCTGGGACGAGCTGGAGCGCCGCTTCGAGACCGACGACGACTGGCGGCTGGAACGAGGTCCCATCACCCAGAAGTCCGTCACACCCATGCGGTCGTACGTCCATGAGCCCATGCGGCACGGACGGCTCTTCCTCGCCGGGGACGCCGCCCACATCGTGCCGCCGACCGGGGCGAAGGGCCTGAATCTCGCCGTCGGTGACGTCGTCACCTTCGCGCGGGCGCTGACGCACCGGAGGGACACCGGTTCGGACGAGCTCCTCGACGCCTACTCGGAGACCTGTCTGCGCCGGGTGTGGCAGGCCGAGCGGTTCTCGTACGACATGACGACGCTGCTGCACCGGGCCCCCGAGTCCACCGGCTTCGAGGACCGGCTCCAGATGGCGCGGCTGGAACGGATCGCCGGATCGAGGGCCGCCGAGACCGACCTCGCCGAGGGGTACACCGGGTTCCCCTTCGAGTGACGAACCGGGTGACGGACCGGGTGACGGCTCGCGCGCCGGACCAGCTCATGTACCGAAATGGTCATGAACCTGCCCCCTACGTGGCTGGGAATCACCGGGCCGCGTAGCGTGTTGCCGAGCAGTACAAGGGAAAGATCCTCCCCAAGCACTAGGGTCAATCCTTTGCCTACCTATTACTCTTGAGCCAAGGCCCACACACAGTGGCCATGGAGGAGTGAAATGAGGAGCAGCAACCCGGTCTTCTCGCGACGGGGGTTCAGCCGCGACAACGGCTACGCGGGCTTCAACGCCCAGCCGCAGGCCGGGGGCGCCGCTGTAGGCACGCAGGGCAACCCCTACGCGCAGGGCAACCCGTATGCCCAGCCGCAGGCGGACCCCTACGCGCAGAACCCGTACGCGCAGAACCCCTACGCCCAGCAGGACCTGCAGCACGGCGCGCCGCCGCAGGCCCCGGCCACCACCGGCCGGATGACGATGGACGACGTCGTCCTGCGCACCGCCACGACGCTCGGCGTCCTGGTCGTCACCGCCGCGGTCGCCTGGGCGGCCCTGCCGGTCGACGACGCCAACATCGGCCGGTCGTACGGCATCGCCATCGGCGCCGCCCTGATCGGCATGGTCCTGGCGCTCGTCCAGTCCTTCAAGCGCAAGGCCTCGCCCGCGCTGATCGTGTCGTACGCCGCGTTCGAGGGTGTCTTCCTCGGTGTCGTCTCCAGCGTCGTCGACAACCGGATCGCCAGCGGTGCGGCCATGCAGGCCGTGATCGGAACCCTGGCCGTGTTCGCCGCGGTGCTCGTGGCGTACAAGGCGGGCTGGATCCGCGTCAACCGCCGGTTCTACGGCTTCGTGATGGCGGCCGCGCTCGGCTTCGTCCTGCTGATGATGGTGAACCTGCTGTTCGCCGTCTTCGGCGGCGGTGACGGCCTCGGCTTCCGCAGCGGCGGCCTCGGCATCGTCTTCGGCATCATCGGCGTCCTGCTCGGTGCGTGCTTCCTCGCCCTCGACTTCAAGCAGGTCGAGGACGGCATCGCCTACGGTGCCCCCCGCGAGGAGGCCTGGCTGGCGGCCTTCGGTCTGACGATGACGCTGGTCTGGATCTACCTCGAGTTCCTGAGGCTGATCGCGATCCTCAACAGCAACGACTAGCACGCCTCGCGCGGCTGAAGCCTCGCGTGCGTAAAAGGGCCCCGGGTTCGTCCCGGGGCCCTTCGTCGTCGGTGCGCGCCTAGAGGAATTTGCGCGCGGCCCTCCTCAGGTCGTACTCGTGGATGAGAGCTTTCGCGTGGCCGTACGCGAGGTTGTGTTCGTGGCGGAGCCAGCTGACCTTTTCCTCGAAGCGGAAGAGGGCCGGGCCTTCTTCGACGGTGCGGAGCCAGTCGGACACTTCACGACCGGTGCAATGGGGGATGCGGGCGAGCAGATTGCGGTGGGTCTCCTCGGAGAAGACTTGGGACATCGGCGCCTCCGGACGCATGGGATGTAAGCCGGTCCTTCAGGTCACCGTGCCTGACCGTTTGCGTGTTGGCAACAGTCCCGGTGAGGCGCGTACGGTTGCGGCGTGGCCGATACAGCGCGTTTGACCCAAGCAGTGGATCACTTTGCCGACCGTCTCCGTGCGGCCCCGCAGAGTCGGCTGCAGAGGGGGGCCGCCGCCGAGGCACTGGGTCTGGCCAGGGAGTTGACCCGCCGGGCGCAGCTTCTCGAAGATCCCTTGAGCGAGCCTCGCGAGATGCCGGACGCCGGGATGTTCGCCGCGGCGGACCAAATCACCGTCGCCGTGCATGACTTGGCCCTCGTACTCACGGACGAGGGCCAGGTGGACGAAGCTGTGCGGTTGGTCGAGGACGCCCAGAAGAGGGCCGGTGTCTGACTGCGCCGGTGTCTGATGCCGTCGGTCTCTGACTACAGGGACGCTATGACCCGGTCCGCCAGGATGTAGACGTTCTCCTCGCCGCAGGCGAAGGTCAGGGTGTACGCGCCCGACACTCCCGAGCCGCCCAGCAGTATCGGGGTCTCGCCGGCCGTCAGGGCCGCGGCCAGACGCTCCGCCGTCTCCTTGTGGCCCGGGGTCATGCACAGGGTGGTGCCGTCGGCGAAGACATAGACGTCGAGGGTGCCGAGCGGGCCCGGGCGGACGTCGGCCAGTTCCACGCGGCCGGCGGCGAGTTCTTCGAGGGTGGCCACCGTGCGCTCATGGTCGTTCACCACCGGCGACTGCACCGGCACGAAGTCCGGGTGCGAGGGGTGGCGGCGGCGGGCCGCGGCGAGTTCGGGGGAGTCCCCGGCGAACTCGTCGGCGTCGACGGCCGGCTCGGCGACCGGCTCCAGCGGCTCCAGACCCACGAAATCGGCCTGCCGGGGCAGGAACAGCTCGCTGTCGGGCAGACCGAGCAGGCTCGGCGCGTCGGAGGCGTCACGGGCCTCCTGGGCGGCCCAGAACGCCCGCGCCTCGGCGAGCTCCCGCTCCCGCTCCTCGGCGAGCGCCTCGGCGACGGCGGCGCGTATCTCAGCGGCGTCGGCGGAGTGGCGGGCGGCCGGCACGAGACCGCGCGCGGCGGCGGCCGCGGTGCTCTCGGCGAGCTGGGTGTGCAGGGCCGCCACCTGCCGGCGCAGCTTCAAGAGGGTGCGCAGGACGGCGACGCCCACGGCGCCCGTAGCGGCCGTGGTGACCAGCAAGGCGATCGGCATGGCGCTCACTGACGTACTCCCGGTTCAAAGTCGACCCCCGACTTCCTACATCAGCTTGAAGGGCGGACTATCCCGCTGTCAGTGCGTAACGTCACGAAACGGGCAGGACTTTGGGCCCGGGGTTTAGTGTGAGAACGGCTCTGACCTGCGTAAATACCCCCGTCGAGGGAGATAGGTCACATCCTGGGGGAGATTGGATCACAAATCGGCCCAGAACCCTGGTGGTTCAAGGGTTCTGGGCCTAAGCGTCACAGGCGGTACCCGTAAGACTACGGGCAGTTGACCGGCTTCGCCGGCTTCGGTCAGCTGAGGCGCTCGATGACCATCGCCATGCCCTGGCCGCCGCCGACGCACATCGTCTCCAGGCCGAACTGCTTGTCGTGGAACTGGAGGGAGTTGATGAGCGTGCCGGTGATGCGGGCGCCCGTCATGCCGAAGGGGTGGCCGACGGCGATGGCGCCGCCGTTGACGTTCAGCTTGTCCAGGTCGATGCCGAGGTCGCGGTAGGACGGGATCACCTGGGCGGCGAACGCCTCGTTGATCTCCACCAGGTCGATGTCGTCGATGGTCAGACCCGCGCGGCGCAGCGCCTGCTGGGACGCCTCCACCGGGCCGAGGCCCATGATCTCGGGGGACAGGCCCGAGACGCCGGTCGACACGATGCGGGCGAGCGGGGTGAGGCCGAGCTCGCGGGCCTTGGTGTCGGACATGATCACGACCGCGGCGGCGCCGTCGTTGAGCGGGCAGCAGTTGCCCGCGGTGACCAGGCCGTCGGGGCGGAAGACCGGCTTGAGGCCCGCGACGCCCTCCATGGTGACGCCGGCGCGGGGGCCGTCGTCCTTGCTGACGACCGTGCCGTCGGGCAGGGTCACCGGGGTGATCTCGCGCTCCCAGAAGCCGTTCTTGATGGCTTCCTCGGCGAGGTTCTGCGAGCGGACGCCGAACTCGTCCATGTCCTGGCGGGTGACGCCCTTGAGGCGGGCGAGGTTCTCCGCCGTCTGCCCCATCGCGATGTAGGGGTCGGGGAGCAGCCCGTCCTCACGCGGGTCGTGCCAGCTGGTGCCCTCCTGCTGGGCGACCTCGGCGGTGCGGGCCTCGGCCTCGGCGAAGAGGGGGTTGCGGCCGCTGGGCATGTCGGAGCTGCCGTTGGCGTAGCGGGAGACCATCTCGACACCGGCCGAGATGAAGACGTCGCCCTCGCCGGCCTTGATGGCGTGCAGGGCCATGCGGGTCGTCTGGAGCGAGGAGGAACAGTAACGGGTGATGGTGCAGCCCGGCAGGTGGTCCATGCCCATCTGCACGGCGACGATCCGGCCGAGGTTGTGGCCCTGCTCGCCGCCGGGCAGACCGCAGCCGAGCATCAGGTCCTCGATGTCCTTCGGGTCCAGTTCGGGGACCTTGGCGAGGGCGGCCTGGATGATCGTGGCCGTGAGGTCGTCGGGGCGCAGGTCCTTCAGCGAGCCCTTGACGGCGCGGCCGATGGGGGAGCGGGCGGTCGAGACGATCACTGCTTCGGGCATGACGGCTCCATTGGCGTGCAGGGTGCTTGCGGGGTACTGAGGGCAGGGCTGGTTGGGAAGTTACCCGTACGTATGGGCCAGGTCACGGGTGTGGGGGTGTGACCCTGACCGCAGTTTTCTAAGCGCTTGCTTTTCCCGCTCGCGCCCCCACACCCGGCCCCACACCCGCCCCCGCGCCCGCCGCCGTCCTCAAACGCCGGACGGGCTGGTGGGCGAAGGTGCCGCCTCCGGCTCCGGTACCCGGCGCCGGCGCCTCCTCTTCAGCAGGGCCCACGGTCCCTTCGGCCCGGTCGGCATCGCCGCCGTCACCTCCGTACCCGGCTCCGCCACCGCCTCCGCGGCCGCCCGTGCCACCGGCAGGAAGCCCTCGCGGCGGGAGACGTCCGGACGCTCCTCCTCCGCAGGCCACAGGCCCAGGGCCGCGCAGACCGTCGGCAGGACCGCCATCGCCGCGGTCGCGTACCCCTCCGCCGAGGGGTGGTAGTTGTCCGGCCCGAAGAGCTCGCGCGGGTTCGCCGCGAACTCCGGACCCAGCAGGTCCCCCAGCGACACGGTGCGGCCGCCCTGCTCCACCGTGCCGATGGTCTGGGCGGCCGCCAACTGCCGCGAGGCCCGCCGGGCCAGCCACCGCAACGGCTGCTGGACCTGCTCGACCGTCCCGAGGTCCGGACAGGTACCGACCACCACCTCCGCGCCCGCCGTACGCAGCCGCCGCACCGCCGCCGCGAGATGACGGACCGAACGGGTCGCCGGCATGCGATGGGTGACGTCATTCGCCCCGATCATGATCACGCAGACGTCGGGCAGCCGCCCGGGGTCCGCGAGCACCAGCGCCACCTGACGGTCCAGATCGTCGGAGCAGGCCCCCGGCTGCGCCACATTGCGCAGGTCCACCGGCCGCTCCGCCACCGCCGCGAGCCCCGACGCCAGCAGCGCGCCCGGAGTCTGCGCCGAGCGGCGCACGCCCTGGCCCGCGGCCGTCGAGTCACCCAGCATCGTCAACCGCAGGGGAGGCTCACCCGGGGTGGAGTAGGAGAGGCCGTACAGCCCCTGCGCGTTCGGCACATGCGGCGACGCACCGTTTCCGTTGCCCACCTGCCGCTTGGCCAGCTGCACCTCCGCCAGCACCAGCCCGATGGCCGCCGCCCCGACCAGACCGATCCCGCCGCCGCCGTACGCCGCGCCGGCCGCGATCCGCCGGGCCACCCTCGCCCTCGACATGCTCGTCATACGTCGCCGCCACCTCCTCTTAGCCGTACATCCACTCCTTGCCCCGTACCGGCCGTCGTCCAATCTCAACGGGAAGTGAACGACCGCTTCGGGCTTTAGGCTGGCTGAACCACTACGACCACATCTTTTGCAGCATCCGGAGACAACGGTGCAATTCCACGACTCGATGATCAGCCTCGTCGGCAACACCCCGCTGGTGCGGCTCAACAACGTCACCAAAGGCATCCAGGCCACCGTCCTGGCCAAGGTGGAGTACTTCAACCCCGGCGGCTCCGTGAAGGACCGCATCGCCCTGCGCATGATCGAGGCGGCGGAGGAGAGCGGCGCGCTCAAGCCCGGGGGCACGATCGTCGAGCCGACCAGCGGCAACACCGGCGTCGGTCTTGCCATCGTGGCCCAGCAGAAGGGGTACAAGTGCATCTTCGTGTGCCCCGACAAGGTGAGCACCGACAAGATCAACGTGCTGCGGGCGTACGGCGCCGAGGTCGTCGTCTGCCCGACGGCCGTGGACCCGGAGCACCCGGACTCCTACTACAACGTCTCCGACCGCCTGGTCCGCGAGACGCCCGGCGCGTGGAAGCCCGACCAGTACTCCAACCCCAACAACCCCCTCTCCCACTACCACTCCACCGGCCCCGAGCTGTGGGAGCAGACCGAGGGGAAGATCACCCACTTCGTCGCGGGCGTCGGCACCGGCGGCACCATCTCCGGCACCGGCCGCTATCTGAAGGACGCCAGCGGCGGCAAGGTCAAGGTCATCGGCGCCGACCCCGAGGGCTCGGTGTACTCCGGCGGCTCCGGCCGCCCCTACCTCGTCGAGGGCGTCGGCGAGGACTTCTGGCCCACCGCCTACGACCGGACCGTCGCCGACGAGATCGTGCCGGTCTCCGACAAGGACTCCTTCCAGATGACCCGCCGCCTGGCGAAGGAGGAGGGGCTGCTGGTGGGCGGGTCGTGCGGCATGGCCGTCGTCGGCGCGCTGCGTGTCGCCGAGCGGCTCGGCCCCGATGACGTCGTCGTCGTGCTGCTTCCCGACAGCGGCCGCGGGTACCTCTCCAAGATCTTCAACGACGAGTGGATGGCCGACTACGGCTTCCTGGAGGACGAGGGCCCGTCCGCCCGCGTCGCCGACGTCCTCAACGACAAGGAGCACGGCGCCATCCCGTCCCTCGTCCACATGCACCCGGACGAGACCGTCGGCCAGGCCATCGACGTCCTGCGCGAGTACGGCGTCTCGCAGATGCCGATCGTGAAGCCCGGTGCCGGTCACCCGGACGTCATGGCGGCGGAGGTCATCGGGTCGGTCGTGGAGCGGGAGCTGCTCGACGCGCTGTTCACCAAGAGGGCCTCGCTGGAGGACCCGCTGGAGAAGCACATGTCGGCGCCGCTGCCCCAGGTCGGCTCCGGCGAACCGGTCGCGGACCTGATGGCCGTGCTCGGCGAGGCCGACGCGGCGATCGTCCTGGTCGAGGGCAAGCCCACCGGAGTGATCGGCCGGCAGGACCTGCTGGCCTTCCTCGCCAAGAGCGGGAAGTAACGGCAAACCTCCGGTGAACTGCCGGTTCGGGAGACGAACTTTCGTTTTCCTGGCGGAGTGGTCGACTTCGCGGAAGTGGTACGAGCGTGTCACGTCCACGCAGCACACGCTTAACACGGGTCCGGCACATTAGTGGGTGTCGGCAGGGCGGGAGCGGCTCCCCGCCCCCGCCGACACCGAACGTCCAAGGACCTCCGGAGCGGCTCCCGGACCTCCATGGACGCCGGACGTGAGACCCGGCCCTGACCCGGTCAACGTCCCTCGCGGGGACCGCCGTCGTCCCGCCCCCCGGCAACGGGGGTGCGGCGGTCCCCGCGCATATTTTTTCCCGCGTTCAGTGGGCGGTCGCCCAGCTTCCCAGCAGCGCCAGCCTCTCCGCTGTCTCCGAGCCCGGTTCCGGTGTGTAGATGACCATCGTCTGGTCCGGGGACTCCGGGAGGGTCAGGGACTCGTACGGGAGGGTCAGCAGGCCCGCGGCCGGGTGCTGGATGCGCTTCACGCCGTACATGCATGCCTTGACCTGGTGGTCGGCCCACAGTCGGCGGAAGTCCTCGCTCTTGAGGGAGAGCTCGCCGACCAGGTCGCGCACGCCGGCGTCGTCGGGGCGGGTGCTCGCGCTCAGGCGCAGGTGGGCGACGGTCTGGGCGGCGATCGCGGCGAAGTCGGGGTAGAGCTCGCGGCCCCCGGGTTCCAGGAAGAGCTGGCGGGCGATGTTGCGCCGGGCGGGAGGCATACGGCTGAAGCCGCTCACGGCGTCGGCGAGGGCGTTCCAGGCCAGGACGTCCATGCCGGGGCCGAGCACGAAGGCCGGGGCCCGGTCCATGGTGTCCAGCAGCAGCTGGACGCCGGGGCGGACACGGGATGCAGCGCGGCGGCGGCCTGTCTTTTTCGGCGGCCGGGCCACCGTGTGCAGATAGGCGTGCTCGGTCTCGTCCAGGCGCAGTACGCGGGCTATCGCGTCCAGGACCGCGTCCGAGACTCCCCCAGACTTCGTCCGGGAGGTGCCCCCAGGGCCCCGGCCCTGTTCCAGGCGGATGTAGTAGTCGACGCTGACGCCCGCGAGCTGGGCCACCTCCTCGCGGCGCAGTCCGGGTACGCGGCGCCGCCCGTGCGAGGCCAGGCCCACCTCCTCCGGCTGGATGCGGGCGCGGCGTGAGCGAAGAAAGTCCCCAAGGTCCCCGTCCATGGGTTCGATCGTAGGGGAGGGACGGGATCGGAACCTGGTACTGGCAGACCCAGGAAAAGCGCATCCCTGGGTAGGGAGGGCGCGGCGGCGCAGGGTTGTCGGTGTCGCCGGGCACCTCGTCCGGTGGACTCCCTACACCTAGGAGCACGCAATGTCGTACGAGAATCTGGCCGGCCGTACCGCTGTCGTCACCGGTGCCGCGAGCGGGATCGGCGAGGCCGTCGCGGTCGAGCTGGCCGCGAAGGGCGCGAAGGTCGCTCTGCTGGCGCGGCGGGCGGAGCGGCTGGAGGCCGTCGTCGGGAAGATCCGGGCGGACGGCGGGCAGGCCCTGGCCGTGGTCGCCGACGTGACCGACGGGGCCTTGGTGGACGCCGCCGTGGAGCGGATCCATGAGGCGTACGGGAGCGTCGACCTGGTCGTCAACAACGCCGGCGTCATGCTGCCCAACCCGATCGAGGACGCCCGCGTCGACGAGTGGCAGCGGATGATCGACACCAATGTCACCGGCGTCCTGCGCGTCATCGGCGCCTTCGCCAAGGACCTGACGGACGCGGCCGCGCGGGGCCGCAGCGCGGACCTGGTGAACGTCTCGTCCATCGGCGCGCACATCACCGGCTTCACCAACTACGCCGTGTACGGGGCGACGAAGGCCGCGGTCACCCACCTCTCGGCGCTGCTGCGGGGCGAGTTCGGGCCGCACGACGTGCGGGTCACCAACATCGAGCCGGGGCTGACGGAGAGCGAACTCGTCTCGCACATCGACAACGACGGTCTGCGCGAGCAGGTCGGCGGGATGATCGACGCGTTGGGCACGCTGTCCGCGGCGGAGGTCGCCGACGTCGTCGCCTACGTCACCAGCCGCCCCCGGCACGTCAACCTGCGTCAGATCATGGTGCTGCCGACCCGGCAGGCGTGACCCCGGTCAGTCCTCCCACTCGCTGTTCTGGTCGGACTTGCGGTGCCGGCGGCCGCGGAACAGCTCGGGGTTGGTGCGGGCGGCCTGGAAGGCGTTCACTCCCACGATGCCCGCCCAGGCCACCAGCAGGCCCGGGAGGTGCGCCACCCCGCCGCCGATCGCCGACAGCGGGATCGCGAGGACCAGGGAGACGATGCCGAAGCCGAAGCGCTCCCCCCAGGAGTCCGTGGGCTTGGAGGCGCCCCGGGTGCCCCGGGCCACCACCATCTGCTGTTCGGCCATCTGCCGGCGCACCCGGCGCTCCACCGCGCCGTCGATGCGCTGATCGACCTTCTCCAGGAACGAGTCGACCAGCGCGGACTCGTACTCCTCGCCCAGTTCCCTGCGGGCCTGCAGGGTGGCATCGAGTTCCTTCTTGAGGTCGGCGTCCCGCGCGTCCATTCCACTCATGCAGTCAAAGTTAGGGAGCGACGGCGCCGGCCGCACTGGGGATATCCCCCCTGTCCTTGCTGGGGGTCCCAGGGAGGTCCCAGATCATCGACGGCTCATTTCGCCAGCCCGTGCTGCTTCGCGTACGCGTTCGCCACGTCCTCCGGGTCCTTCTTGTCCTTGTCCACCTGGCGGTTGAGCTCGGTGAGCTGGGCCGTGGTGAGGATGTTGCCGAGGCGGGCCAGGGCCTTACGGACGGTGGAGTCGGCCTTGCGGTCGGCGATGAGGGGGACGACGTGCTGGCCGGGGATGAGGTTCTCGGGGTCCGACAGCACCACCCAGTCGTTGGCCTGGATGTCGGTGTCCGTGGTGAAGAGGTTCGCCACGTCCACGTCGCCCTTCTTCAGGGCGCCCTTGACCAGGGGGCCCGAGGAGTCGAGGGACTTGAACTCCTTGAACTCCACGCCGTACACGTCCTTGAGGCCGATCACGCCCACCTGGCGCTTCTTCACCTCCGGTGCCGCGCCGATGACCAGCTTGCCGTTCTGCTTCCTCAGGTCGGCGAGGGAGGTCAGGCCGTACTTCTTCGCGGTCTCCCGGGTGACGACGAAGGCGTCGGAGTCCTCGGCCATGCCGTACGGCAGCACCTGGAGCCCGGCGGGGAGGGCGACGGTGATGGCGTTCTGCATCTCGCCCTCCTCCGTGGCCGTCGCCTTGGGGTCGAGGTAGTGCAGGAGGGCGCCCTGGTACTCGGGCAGGAGGTCGATGTCGCCGCCCTTGAGGGCGGGGAAAACGATCTCGCGGGTGCCGAGGTTGGGGCGGACCTTCACCTTCACGCCGGCTGCCTCCAGGACGGCGGCGTAGAGGTAGCCCAGCACCTGGTTCTCGGTGAAGTTGGCGGTGCCGATGGTGACTCCGTCCTTGCTGGAGCCGCCTCCACCGCCGGCCGTGCCCTCGCTGTCGAGGGAGGTGATGCCGCTCGCGCAGGCGGAGAGGGCGGGGACGGCGGCGGCCGCGAACAGGCCGCCGAGGAGAGTGCGTCGGTTCATCTGCATCGAAGGGGTCCCTACGCGGTGCGGTGTCGGAAGAGGAAGCGCTGGAGGCCGGACAGGGCGAGGTCCAGGACCACGGCGATCACGGCGACCAGCACCGCGCCGCCGAGCACCTGCACGAGGTCGCGCTGGGCCAGACCGTCGAAGACGTAGCGGCCGAGGCCGCCGAAGGAGACGTACGCGGCGATGGTCGCCGTGGCGACGACCTGGATGAGCGCGAGCCGCAGGCCGGTCATGATCAGGGGGAGCGCGAGCGGCAGCTCGACCTGGAACAGGACCTGGTGGCCGCGCATGCCCTGCCCCCGGGCCGCGTCCTTCACCTCGGGGTCGACCGCCGTCATGCCGGCGTAGGTGTTGGTGACGATCGCCGGGACCGCGAGGGCGACCAGGGCGACGTACACCGGCAGCATCGACAGTCCGCCGGCCAGGAAGACGAGGACGACCAGGCCGACGGTCGGCAGTGCGCGGCCGAAGGACGCGAGGTTGATGGCGACGAACGCGCCCTTGCCGGTGTGGCCGATGAGCAGGCCGATCGGGAGGCCGATCGCGGCCGCGATCAGGGTCGCGAGGAGCGAGTACTGGAGGTGCTCGGCGAGGCGGTGGGCGATCCCGTCGGAGCCGGTCCAGCTGGCGCCGCTGGTCAGCCAGTCGCCGAGGTTCTTGAAGAGTTCGTACATGTCAGGCTCGCCTCCGCCGCCACGGGGTCAGGACGTACTGGACGGCGACCAGAGCTGCGTCCGCGACCACCGCGAGGAGGATCGTGAGGACCACGCCGACGATCACCGGGGTGGGGAAGTTGCGCTGGAAGCCGTCGGTGAAGAGCTGGCCGAGGCCGCCGTCGCCGATGTAGGTGGCCACCGAGACCAGCGAGATGGACATGACGGTCGCGATCCGTACGCCCGCCATGATCACGGGGAGCGCGAGCGGGAACTCGACGGTGAGCAGCGTCCGCAGCGGGCGCGTGCCCATCGCCTTCGCCGCCTCCTTGGTCTTCGCGGGGACCGAGTCGAGGCCCTCGACGGTGTTCCTGAGCAGCACGACCAGCGTGTAGACGGTCAGGCCGATGACGGTCGTGGTGCGGGTCAGACCGCTGACCGGCAGCAGGAGCACGAAGATCGCGATCGACGGGATGGTGAACAGGACGTTCGAGACGCCGAGCAGGAAGCCGCGCAGGGGGCGGATCCGGTGGGCGATCACCGCGAGGGGCAGCGAGATCAGTACGCCGAAGAAGACCGCGGTGAGGGCGGCTTGGAGGTGGGAGAGCGTGAGGGTGGTGAGGTCGTCGGTGTGGTCGCCGATCCACGACCAGTCGACGGTCATGCGGCCACCGCCCTGGCATCGGTGTGGGCCTGGCCCGCGTGGGTGTGGATGTCGTCGCGGGAGGAGACGCCGGTGAGGACGCCCGCCGCGTCGACGCGGGCTATCAGGCCGGTGGGGGAGGCGATCGACTCGTTGAGCGCCGACAGCAGGGAATCGCCGTCGGTCAGCGGCCGCACGGGGAGTTCGACGGCGTCCGCCGAACGCCAGTGCAGCGGCTTGCCCGCTTCGTCGAGCACGAGGCTCCAGGTGCCGTTCTCCGGTGCCGGGCCCTGCGGGACCCCGGCGAGGGTCTTCAGCGAGAGCAGCTTCAGACCGCGCTCGGCGCCGAGGAAGTCGGCGACGAAGTCGTCGGCGGGGCGGGCGAGGAGTTCGGCCGGGGAGGCGCACTGGACGAGGTGGCCGCCGGTGCGGAAGACGGCGATGCGGTCACCGAGCCGGACGGCTTCGTCGATGTCGTGGGTGACGAAGACGATGGTCTTGCCCAACTCCTTCTGGAGTCGGAGGAGTTCGTCCTGGAGCTGGCTGCGGACGACCGGGTCGACCGCGCCGAACGGCTCGTCCATGAGCAGCACCGGCGGGTCGGCGGCGAGGGCGCGCGCGACGCCCACGCGCTGCTGCTGGCCGCCGGAGAGCTGGTGGGGGTAGCGGCGTCCGGCGTCCGGTGCGAGGCCGACGGTCTCCAGGAGCTCGGCGGCCCGGGCGCGCGCCTTGCGGCGGCCGTGGCCGAGGAGGAGCGGCACGGTGGCGATGTTGTCGAGCACCGTGCGGTGCGGGAAGAGGCCCGCCTGCTGGATGACGTAACCGATGGAGCGGCGGAGCTCGGCGGCGTCCTGCCGGGTGACGTCCCGGCCGGCGACCTTGATGGTGCCGGAGGTCGGCTCGACCATTCGGTTGATCATCCTGAGGGTGGTCGTCTTGCCACAACCGGAAGATCCGACGAGGACCGTGACGCCGCCTTCCGGCATGTCGAGGGTGAGGTCGTGGACTGCAGTCGTGCCGTTGGGGAAGCGCTTGTGGACCGCGTCGAACTGGATCATGAGATGTCCCTTGCCCGGCTGTATAACGTCATGCAGAGTTCTCTTTAGCTGAATAGTTTGTCAACGGGTTGGTGTTAATCCGAAGTAACGGATGACCGACAGGCAAGATCGAGTGTCCGGTTTGATGGGAGTTTGCGCCTTATGTCGTCTCGGATTGTGGACACGCCGGACTCCGTGCCGCTGACACACACCGGCCTGGTCGTCCTGGACGGGATCGGACTCGGGGTCGCGGACGTCGTACGCCTCGCCGACGGCACCGCCCGTCCGGTCCCCGGAAGCGACGCGATGAAGCGCGTGACCGAGTCCTGGGACGCCGCCCGGCAGATCGCCGCGACGGGCCGCGTGTACGGCCGCTCGACCGGTGTCGGCGCCAACCGGAACGAGTCCGTGCCGACGGAGGCGGCGGCCGAGCACGGGCTGCGGCTGCTGCGCAGTCACGCCGGGGCGATCGGGGCGGAGCTGCCGGCGAGGCAGGTACGCGCGATGCTCGCCGTACGGGCGAACCAGCTCCTCGCGGGCGGGGCGGGACTCCGTCCCACCGTCGTCACCGCGCTCTGCGAGGCGCTGGAGAGCGGGGCGTACCCGGTCGTCAACGAGTTCGGGTCCGTGGGCACCGGGGACATCGCGGCGCTGGCCCAGGCGGGGCTGGCGCTGGCGGGGGAGCATCCCTGGCGGGACGGCGAGGCGGGCGGGGGGTCGGGCGCGGGCGCGGGGGGCGCGGCGGGCGCGGGCGGCGCGGGTGCCGCGGACCGGGGAGCCGCCGGCGCGGATGCCGTCGGCCGGGGTGTCGTGATTGCGGGTGCGGCGGGCGCGGGAACCCTCGGTGCGGATGCCGACGGCGCAGGGGCCGCCGGTCGGGGGGCCGTCAGCGCGGGTGGTGTCGGCGCGGGTGCCGTAGGCCGGCGTGTCGTAGGTGCCCCCGAGCCTCAGCCCCTCGACAACAACGACGCCCTCGCCTTCATCAGCAGCAACGCGCTCACCCTCGGGCAGGCCGCTCTCGCCCTCCATGAGCTGCGTGGGCTGCTGGAGGCCACCCAGGTCGTCGGGGCGCTGTCGCTTCTCGCTGTGGACGGCTCGCACGAGGCGTACGCCGCTCCCGTGCACGCCGCCCGGCCGCACCGGGGTTCGGCCGAAGTCGCCCGGCGGATGCGGGAGTTGATCGGCGCCGATGAGCGGCCCACGCCGCCGCTCGGGCGGATCCAGGACCCGTACGGTTTCCGGTGCCTGCCGCAGATCCACGGGCCCGCCCATGACGCGGCCGACGCCCTGGAGGAGGTCGTCGCGATCGAGATCAACGCGGCCGCCGAGAATCCCCTCATCGCCCCCGAGGACATGGCCGCCTACCACCACGGCGGCTTCTACCAGGCCCAACTCGCCCTCGCCCTGGACCACTTCAGGCTGGCCCTCACCCAGGTCGCCCGGCTGTCGACGTCCCGGCTCTCCACCCTCAACGAGCCCGCCTACACCCGTCTGCGCCCCTTCCTCGCCGACCACGAACCCGCCTCCTCCGGCGTGATGATCCTGGAGTACGCCGCCGGGGCCGCCCTCGGTGATCTGCGGGCCTTCTCGGCACCCGCGTCGCTCGGGCACGCTGTACTCTCCCGAGGCGTCGAGGAACAGGCCAGTTTCGCCTCGCTCGCCGCACGTCAGACACTGCGCGCGTGCGGTGCGTACCGTCTGGTCGTGGGCTGCGAACTCGTCGCCGCCGTACGGGCGCTGCGCCAGCGGGACCACGGCCCCGATCCGGACCTTCCGGTGGGCCGCGCGCTGGAGCTCGCCTATGCGGTGCTCGACGAGGACCAGGCCGACCGGCCGCTCACGGAGGACGTGACGAAGGCGGCCACACTGTTGGACCGGTTCACGGACATCTGGAGGGGGAGCGAGCGATGAGCGCGGAGGAGACGGTGGAGCAGGGCGCGACCACGGACGCGGTCACGGCCATGGGCCCGGCCCCGGCCGACAGCCCGGCCGCCCGGCTGCAGGCGCTCTTCGAGGGGCACCGGCTCACGCCCACCCAGCGGCGCATCGCGCACAGCATGGTGCGGCGGGCGGCCGACGTGCCGTTCCTGTCCAGCGTGGAGCTCGCCGAACTCGCCGGGGTCAGCCAGCCCTCCGTGACCCGCTTCGCGGTCGCCCTCGGCTTCGACGGCTACCCCGCCCTGCGCAAGCACCTGCGCGAGGTCGCGCCCGCCGAACAGACGGCGGCCTCGGCGTCGTACAACGAGTACCAGCAGGCCGTCGAGGCCGAGATCGAGAACCTCAGGCACCTCGCCGAACTGCTCGCCGACCCGCGGCCCGTGCAGAAGGCCGGGCGGCTCCTCGCGGCCTCGCGCCCGCTGCCGGTGCTGGGCCTGAGGGCGGCGGCCTCGCAGGCGTACGGCTTCGCGTACTTCGCCGCCAAGGTCCATCCGGACGTCCGGCTCCTCAACGAGGGCGGCACGATGATCCACGACCGGATCGACGCCGCCGTACGGGCGGGTGCCTCGACGCTGCTGTGCTTCGCGCTGCCCCGGCATCCCCGTGAGGTCGTCGACACCCTCGGGTACGCCAAGGGGGCCGGGCTGACCGTCGTGACCGTCGCCGACTCCGCTTTCGCGCCGGTCGCCAAGGTGTCGGACCTGCTGCTGCCGGCGGCCGTGGGCACCGGGCTCGCCTTCGACACCGCGTGTGCGCCGATGCTGCTCGGGCGGGTGCTGCTCGAAGCCATGTGCGACGACCTGCCGGACGCGCAGGCCCGCCTGGAGGAGTTCGACGCGAAGGCGGCGGCGCGGGGTCTTTTCGTCGAGTAGACCGGTTTTCTCAGCCTCGTCTCACGTTCGCTCGTTAATCTGCCCGGCCAACAGGACTGTGCCAGGACGACGAGGAGGCGAACGTGGCACGCGGAGGGCAGGGACTGGCTCGGGTTGCCGTGGTCGTACGCGCCGGAGCCGCACCCTTGTGGTGGGCCGGGGTGTTCGCGGCCGGGGTCGGGGTGCTGGTACCGGGGCTGACCGGGCGCCGGATCGGGGTCATGGCCGGGGCGGCGCTGTTCATCATCGCCGCGGCGGTCGTGGCGTACCGCCGCCGCAGGCGCTACACCGACCTCGCGCGCGGTACCGCCCGTGCCGGCAAGCACGATGTGCTCCAGGACCGTGCCGTGACCGTGCGGAACTGGCGGCACGGGCACCGCTGGTGGCTGCTGCTCGCCTGGCTGGCGGCCCTTGCCGCCAACTTCGCCGTCCCCGTGGCGGGCGGAGCGCTGCTCGCCGGGACCGGCGCCGGACTGCGGCTGAAGGCCGCGTGGCTCGGGCGGCGCGAGCGGGACGGGGACGCTCTGCTGTGGGTGCGGGTCGACTGGCTCGACGCGCGCGGCGGACGCCCGGCCGGCAAGCCGGTCAAGGCCTACCGCGGCACCGGTGTCGCGGCGGGCGACGCGGCCCCGGGCGGGGCGCGCCGCCGCACCGCGGCACTGGTCTGAGGAGGCGCCCTCCGCGGGCGTCAGACCTCCAGGTCCTCCTCGATCTTCTTCAGCTGGTGGCGGGCCATCGCCAGGTTCGCGCGCTTGGCGTCGAGCACCAGGTAGAGGAAGAGGCCGTTGCCGCCGCGACCGCTGATCAGCCGGATCAGGTGGTACGCGTCGGACAGGGTGATCAGGATGTCCTCGATCTGGCCCTTGAGCCCCAGATGCTCCATCGTGCGCATCTTGGCGCGGACCACATCGGTGTTGCCTGCGGCCGCGACATTCAGGTCGAAGCCCTTGCTGCCGCCCATCGTGCCGAGCGCCATGCCGCTGGTGTAGTCGACGAGCGCGACGCCGGTCGCGCCCTCGATGGAGGCGAGCGCTTCCTTCAGACAGGTGTCGGTGTTGGCCATGACGGTATGCCCCTCTTTCGGGTCTGTCGGTTTCAACTTTCCGTGGATGTGCGCGCGTTGGTCGTACGTGGGGTGCGCGCCGTTCTGGTCCGTGCGGTGGGGGTTCTGGCCGGCTTCGCGGGGGCCTCGTCGGGCGGCCGGGCGTCGACGATCTCCCCGATGCGGGTGCCCGCGCGGCGGCCCTCCAGATGGAGCCGTCCGACGCTCACGCCGTCCTGGGCGAGCAGGGTGAGCACGGCGCTACGGCCCGCCGTGTACGTCGACACATAGCCGTACGCCCCGCGCACCAGCAGCTCGCGGAAGTCGCCCTGACCGGTGGAGTCCGCCAGCCGGACGGCGACGCCGAGCGCGGCCGCGGTCAGGGCGGCCATGCCCTCGGGCTCGACGCCCGGGGTGTCCTGGGCGATGACGAGGCCGTCCACGCTCGCCGCCAGGGCACCGGTCAGGTGCGGCACGCGGCTCCTCAACCGGCGCAGCTCGTCCAGGATCTCGGGTTCGGCCGCCATCAGGTCTCTCCTCTCGGCGCGTGCCCGCTGTCGCTCAAAGGGACTCCAGCGCATCCCTGAGCCTCTTCAGCAACGTGATGTCGGGATCGGCGACCTCGGGCACGGCCGCATCGGAGGGGCGGGCGGTACGGCCCCGGGCGCCGCCCTCGGCGGTGGGCGGTGCGGGCCGGGTCGGCAGGGTGCCGCGCGGCACGGCCCTGGCCGCCGGTGCCCCGCGGAGCAGGACCCCGGCCGCCGCCAGCCGCCGTACGTCCACGAGGGTGTGGAACGTGGGGCGGCCCAGTTCGTGGGCGATGTCCGACGCCGTGCGCACGCCGTCCACCAGGTGCAGCACCGCCCGCTGCCGGGCGGTGAGGCCGGGGGAGGCGACGGTGTCTGCGCGCAGCAGCCGGGCCTCGTCGGTCGCCGGGTCGGGCCAGATGCGGTGCAGCAGGTCGCGGCGGCGCAGTGTCTCGTGCTCCAGGGCGGCGACGGTGACCGTGCGCACCGCGCCCAGCCGGCCGGGGACCGCGTACCGGAACCGGCCCGGGCTGCTGCTCGGTGCCAGGGCGAAGTAGGCGGCGTCGTACAGCGCCTCGGCATGCGCGAGCTCCAGCGCGCCCCGGGTGAGCCGGCCGCGCCCGGCCAGCAGCAGGGCGGCGCCGGGGGCGCCCTCGGCCTCGTCGGCCGCCTGCCGCCAGTCGTGCTCCGCCAGCGTGCCGTGGGTCGTGAGGAGCACGCCGAGGTCCGGCGCCAGGGGACTCTCGGCGTGCACCACCCGGCCCTCGGCGAGATGCAGGGTGCCGCGCTCCCGGACGAGGACACCGGTGGCCCGCTCGGCGGCGAGCCGGGTCAGCATCGGCGAGACGCCGCCCCAGGCCCGTGCGCGGGCCTCCGCCTTGTCCCGTACCGGCAGCCGGGGCGGTGGCGTGGTCCTCACCGCTGTCATCCGAGCACCAGCCGTCCGGTCAGATCGCCGAGCCGGATCCGGGCCAGCGCGAGATTTCCGTCCACGCGGGCCAGCCACAGATGCAGGAACACACTGCTGTCGAAGGACGTCCGTACGAAGCGCAGGACGTGGTAGCTGTCCCGGTTGCTGATGATCACGTCCTCGACGGGCGGGTCGGTGACATCGTCGTCCGGGGCGAACGCCCGGTGCTCCGCGGCCAGCCGGGCCAGTTCGGCCGCCTCCGCCGCGGCCGTCTCATGGTCGCCGCCCGGCGACTCGCCCGCGGTGCCCAGGGCCAGTCCGCTCGTCCAGTCGACGAGCGCGGCGCCCCGGGCACCGGGCAGTTGCATGACTTCGAGCAGGCACTCGTCGATTCCGGGCACCGCGGTTCCCCTCCCGCCTGGGGTTCGGCTGAGTGACGCCGAAACTACGCAGGGTGTGCGTGAGGGGTGAGGATTCTGGCATTTTCCGGTGGAACATGCGCCAGGTGACTAAGGTGGGTCAACTGAGCTCGTTTTCGGAACAGTTGACCCACATGTCCACCGGCGTGCGTCAACGGCGCGCGGTTGCCTACAGGGTGGTGAGCGCGGACGCGTGCGCCCCTCCCGATTCGGCCACGATCTCGTCGAGCGTCTGCGGCGTCCGCACGGTCGCGAAGGCGACCCCGCCTCCGGTGCCACCGTCGCCGCTCGGCGCGAACCCGTAAATACCCGGCCGGGCCAGCGAGTTGTACGCGTAGTGGTGCGCGAAGTAGTACGCCCCCGTGTCCAGCGCCGCCGCGTAGTCCCCCTGTTCCAGCAGCGGCAGCGCCCGCCCCTCGGCCAGCAGGTCGCCCGCGAAACAGGCCGGCCCCGCGATGTCCTGCACCACCTCGGGCCCCTCCTTGGGCCGCCCCTTCGCGTCGTACGCCGCGATCCGCAGCGGCCACGACCCCGGCACGTACACCGTCCGCGTCGCCACCTGGACGCCCGCGTGCGTCACCGCCACCGGCCGCCCGCCCGCGCTCTTGGCGTACTCCACCCGCGCCACGACCGTCCCGTGCTTGGCCAGCAGCGACCGCCCGAACTCCGTCACCAGCCCGTACCGCCCGTCGAACAGCCCCGGCACCGCCTCGCTCAGCAACCGCGCGTACTGCGCGTACGTCGGCGACGTCGCGTCCGAGCCGAAGTTCACCGGCAGCCCGCCGCCGATGTCGAGCGTGTCGATCTGCCGCCGCCCGAGATGCCGGTTGATCTCCTCGGCGAGCGCGTACGTCTCCGCGACCCCCTGCGCCATCAGCGACAGCGGGATGCCCTGCGAGCCGGTGTGCGCGTGCAGCCGGGTGAGCCAGGGGCGCTCCGCACAGGCGCGCACGATCCACTCCCGGGCGCCCTCGTCCCGCAGCGCCACGCCGAACTTCGAGGTGGCCGTCGCGGTCGACGTGGCCCCGATGGAACCCCCGCCGACCTGTGGATTGACCCGGATTCCGATGGGTGAGCGGCTCGCGGCGGACCGTATCAGACCGTCGATGCGTGCCAGCTCCTGCGGATTGTCGGCGTTGACCGCGATCCCGAGCGCCAGCGCCTCCCGCAGCTCGGCGGGCGTCTTCGCGGGCGAGTCCAGCACGGTCCGCTCCGGGCGCACCCCCGCCGCCCGCGCCAGCGCCAGCTCGCCCGGGCTCGCCACCTCCGCGCCGATCCCGGCCTCCCGCAGCAGCCGCAGCACCGGCACCAGCGGGGTCGCCTTCACCGCGAAGGCGTGCAGCACCGGGGTCCCGGGTGCGGTGACCGCGTCGAACGCCGCCCGCAGCTGCGCGGCCGACTCCCGGATGCCGGTCACGTCGAGAAGGCCGACGATGGGGGAGTCCGGCCCCAGCAGCCCCTGCTCCACCGCGGCCCGCACGGCCTCGTCCCGCCGCACCACGCGCGCCGCACCGCTGTGGTCGCCGCCCCCGGTGCCCTCCATGCCGTCGGTGTCCTCCGTGCCCTCGATGTCCTGGTCGCCGTTGTCCATGCCGTCCCCCGTCAGGTCGTTGTCTGCGCCCATACATCCAGCCAAACACCGGTTCCCGTCTCATGGTGCGGGACCGCCCTATTGACTAGGTCTATTCAGAAAGCCAGGATGTGAATAACAGCAGCAACAATCCGCTAGGAGGCAGACCATGTCAGGACCCCGCCCCGTCCGAGCGCCGCGCGGTACGGAACTGAGTGCCCTGGGATGGCAGCAGGAAGCCGCCCTGCGGATGCTGCAGAACAACCTCGACCCCGAGGTCGCCGAACACCCCGACAAGCTCGTCGTCTACGGCGGCACCGGCAAGGCCGCCCGCGACTGGCGCTCCTTCGACGCGATGGTCCGCACCCTGCGCACGCTCAAGCAGGACGAGACGATGCTGGTCCAGTCGGGCCGCCCGGTGGGTGTCATGCAGACCCACGAGTGGGCCCCGCGCGTCCTCATCGCCAACTCCAACCTCGTCGGCGACTGGGCCAACTGGGAGGAGTTCCGGCGCCTTGAGGCCCTCGGCCTCACCATGTACGGCCAGATGACGGCCGGCTCCTGGATCTACATCGGCACCCAGGGCATCCTCCAGGGCACCTACGAGACGTTCTCCGCGGTCGCCGCGAAGAAGTTCGGCGGGACGCTGGCGGGCACGATCACCCTCACCGCCGGGCTCGGCGGCATGGGCGGCGCCCAGCCGCTCGCCGTCACCATGAACGACGGTGTCGCGATCTGCATCGACTGCGACCCCCGCGCGATCGAGCGCCGCATCGAGCACCGGTACCTGGACGTCAAGGCCGACAGCCTGGACCACGCCCTGCAGCTGGCGGTCGAGGCGCGCGACGCCCGCCGCCCGCTGTCGATCGGCGTCCTCGGCAACGCGGCGGACCTCGTGCCGCAGCTGCTGTCCATGGGCGCCCCCATCGACATCGTCACCGACCAGACCTCCGCCCACGACCCGCTGGCGTACCTGCCGACCGGCCTCGCCTTCGAGGACATGGCGGACGCGGCGGCGAAGGACCCGGCGGGCTTCACGCAGCGCGCCCGCGAGTCGATGGCCAGGCACGTCGAGGCCATGGTCGGCTTCATGGACGCCGGCGCCGAGGTCTTCGACTACGGCAACTCGATCCGCGGCGAGGCCCAGCTCGCCGGGTACGACCGGGCGTTCGCCTTCCCCGGCTTCGTCCCCGCCTACATCCGCCCGCTGTTCTGCGAGGGCAAGGGCCCCTTCCGCTGGGCGGCCCTCTCCGGTGAGGCCTCCGACATCGCCAAGACCGACAAGGCGATCCTGGAGCTCTTCCCCGAGAACGAGTCCCTCGCCCGCTGGATCAAGATGGCCGGTGAGCGGGTCCACTTCCAGGGCCTGCCCGCCCGTATCTGCTGGCTCGGCTACGGCGAGCGGGACAAGGCCGGCGAGCGGTTCAACGACATGGTGGCGAGCGGTGAGCTCGCGGCACCGCTGGCGATCGGCCGCGACCACCTCGACTGCGGTTCCGTCGCCTCCCCCTACCGCGAGACCGAGGCCATGCTCGACGGCTCCGACGCGATCGCGGACTGGCCGCTGCTGAACGCGATGGTGAACGTCGCCTCCGGTGCGTCCTGGGTCTCCCTGCACCACGGCGGTGGCGTCGGCATGGGGCGGTCCATCCACGCCGGGCAGGTGAGCGTGGCCGACGGCACGAAGCTCGCGGGCGAGAAGGTCCGCCGGGTGCTGACGAACGACCCCGGCATGGGTGTCATCCGGCACGTGGACGCGGGGTACGACATCGCGGAGTCGGTGGCGGACGAGCGGGGTGTGCGGGTGCCGATGCGTGAAGGTGACGACGCGTGACGGAGAGCGGCAACTCCTCGGTGGGGGCGGGGGCCTCGTCGCCGGGCGCGGCTCCGGCTGTGCCCACCCTCCCCCACTCTCAACTTCGTTCGAGCGGGGGGACCCCCATCGCCCTGCGGAACGACTGCCCACAACCTGTACCGACTGACGGCGGCCGGCAGCCTGGGGCCGGCCGCCAAGGCGGAGCTTCCTTTCATGCCATGTGGGCCGAGCTTCGTCCCATCGGTCGTCACTCCGACTCCCACGGCTACCGTCGCTACGCCTGGACCGGTGCCGATGCCGAGTGCCGGGACTGGTTCAAGGAGCAGGCCGAAGCTCGTGGGCTGGTCCACGAGGTGGACCGGAACGGGAATCAGTGGGCCTGGCTCGGGGATCCCTCCGCCGGGGACGCCGTCGTCACCGGGTCCCATCTCGACTCCGTGCCCGACGGCGGCGCCTTCGACGGGCCCCTCGGGGTCGTGTCCTCCTTCGCCGCGCTCGATGAACTGCGGGCCCGGCAGGCCGTGTTCACCAGGCCCCTCGCCATCGTGAACTTCGGCGACGAGGAGGGCGCCCGGTTCGGGCTCGCCTGCGTCGGGTCCCGGCTCACCTCCGGGCAGCTCACCGTCGAGCAGGCGCACCGGCTCACCGACGGGGACGGGGTCACCCTCCCCAAGGCCATGGAGGCCGCCGGGTACGACCCCGACGCCATCGGCGCCGACCCCGAGCGGCTCGCCCGTATCGGCGCCTTCGTCGAGCTGCACGTCGAACAGGGGCGGGCGCTGGACCTGTCCGGCGACCGGGTCGGGCTCGCCAGTGCCATCTGGCCGCACGGACGGTGGCGGTTCGACTTCCGGGGGGAGGCGAACCACGCGGGGACGACGCGGCTCGTGGACCGGCGGGACCCGATGCTGTCGTACGCCGAGACCGTGCTCGCCGCCCGCCGCGAGGCCGAACTCGCCGGTGCCGTGGCCACGTTCGGCAAGATCTCCGTCGAGCCGAACGGCGTCAACGCCATCCCGTCCCTCGTGCGCGGCTGGCTCGACTCCCGCGCCGAGGACCAGGCCACCCTCGACACCGTCGTCGGCGGCATCGAGAAGGCCGCCCGTGAGTACGCGGGCGCCCACGGCATCGACCTCGACGTGGTCCGGGAGTCGTTCACGCCCGTCGTGGAGTTCGACCACGCCCTGCGCGACGAACTCGCCCGCATCCTCGGCAGGGACAGCGACGCGGACACCGCCCTCAAGGTGCCCGTCCTCGGCACCGGCGCCGGACACGACGCCGGGATCCTCTCCGGGCACATCCCGACCGCCATGCTGTTCGTACGCAACCCCACGGGTGTCTCGCACTCCCCGGCCGAGTTCGCCGCCGAGGACGACTGCGTGGCCGGGGTACTCGCACTCGCCGACGCACTGGAAGGGCTGGCCTGCAGGTGACCCACCCCCACCCGCGGACGTACTGGCTGGAGCACGCCTGGCTCGACACCCACGTCGAGCCGGGCGTCGCCCTCGACACCAGTGACGGCCGCATCACCGCCGTCCGCACGGACACACCCGCCCCGCCCCCGGGCGCCGAGATCCTGCGCGGTCTCACCCTCCCCGGTCTCGCCAACGCCCACTCGCACGCCTTCCACCGCGCCCTGCGCGGCACCGTCCAGGTCGGCTCCGGCACCTTCTGGACCTGGCGCGAGGTCATGTACTCCTTCGCGGACCGGCTGACCCCGGAGACCTACCACGCGCTCGCCCGCGCGGTGTACGCCGAGATGGCGCTGGCCGGCATCACCGCGGTCGGCGAGTTCCACTACGTCCACCACGCCCCCGGCGGCACCCCCTACGCCGACCCCAACGCCATGGGCGAGGCCCTCCTCGCGGCCGCCGCCGACGCCGGTGTCCGCATCACCCTCCTCGACACCGCCTACCTCTCCTCCGGCTTCGGACAGGCCCCCAACACCCACCAGCTCCGCTTCTCCGACGGCAGCGCGGACGCCTGGGCAGAACGCTGTTCAGTTCTCAAGGATCGGGATCACGCGCGGATCGGGGCCGCCATCCACTCCGTGCGGGCCGTACCCGCCGACCAGCTGGCGACCGTGGCCCGGTGGGCGGAGGAACGCAGCGCCCCCCTCCACGTCCACCTCTCCGAGCAGACGGCGGAGAACGACGCCTGCCGCGAGGCCCACGGCTGCACCCCCACCCAGCTGCTCGCCGAGCACGGCGTCCTCGGCCGCCGTACCACCGGCGTCCACAACACCCACCTCACCGACGAGGACATCGCCCTCATCGGCGGCTCCGGCACCGGCACCTGCATGTGCCCGACCACCGAGCGGGACCTCGCCGACGGCATCGGACCGGCCGTCGCCCTCCAGAAAGCCGGCTCCCCGCTCTCCCTCGGCTCCGACAGCCACGCCGTCATCGACCTGCTCGAAGAGGCCCGCGCGATGGAGCTCGACGAGCGCCTGCGCACCCGTACCCGCGGTCACTGGACGGCGGCGGCCCTGCTGCGGGCGGCGTCGGCCGACGGCCACGCGGCGCTCGGCTGGGACGAGGCGGGCACCATCGAGCCCGGCGCGCTCGCCGACCTGACGACGGTCGCGCTCGACTCGGTCAGGACAGCGGGCCCGCTGCCCAGGCTGGGCGCCGAGACCGCCGTATTCGCGGCGACCGCCGCCGACGTACGGCACACGATCGTGGGCGGACGGCACGTCGTGCGCGACGGGGCCCATGCCCTCGTACCGGATGTGCCCCAAGCCCTCGCGCGGGCGATCGCCGACCTGCGCGCCTGACGAAGCCCCCCGCACCGGCCACCCACGAGGACACGATGAGCAGCACTGTCATCACCAACATCGCCACGCTGGTCACCAACGACCCCTCCCTCGGTGACAACTCCCCCCTCGGCCTGATCCAGGACGCGGCCGTCGTCATCGACGGCGACCGCATCGCGTGGACCGGTGAATCAAGCAAAGCACCCGCCACTGACAACCGGGTCGACGCCGGCGGCCGGGCGGTGCTCCCCGGCTTCGTGGACTCCCACTCCCACCTCGTCTTCGCGGGCGACCGGACGCAGGAGTTCAACGCCCGGATGTCCGGGCGGGCCTACAGCGCGGGCGGTATCCGTACGACGGTCGCGGCGACCCGGGCCGCGACCGACGCCGAACTCGAGGCGAACCTCACCCGCTATCTCACCGAGGCCCTCCGCCAGGGCACGACGACCTTCGAGACGAAGTCCGGCTACGGCCTGACCACGCACGACGAGTCCCGTGCCCTGCGCATCGCCGCCGCCCACACCGACGAGGTCACCTACCTCGGCGCCCACATCGTCTCGCCCGACTACGCCGAGGACCCGGCCGGCTATGTCGACCTCGTCACCGGCGAGATGCTCGACGCCTGTGCCCCGTACGCCCGTTGGATCGACGTCTTCTGCGAGAAGGGCGCCTTCGACGGCGACCAGGCGCGCGCGATCCTCACGGCGGGCAAGGCGAAGGGCCTGCACCCCCGCATCCACGCCAACCAGCTCTCCTACGGCCCCGGCGTCCAGCTGGCGGTCGAACTCGACGCCGCCAGCGCCGACCACTGCACCCACCTCACGGATGCCGACGTGGACGCCCTGGCGAACGGCGACACCGTCGCCACGCTCCTGCCCGGCGCCGAGTTCTCCACGCGCGCGCAGTGGCCGAACGCCCGCCGTCTCCTGGACGCGGGCGTCACCGTGGCCCTCTCGACGGACTGCAACCCGGGCTCGTCCTTCACCTCGTCCGTCCCGTTCTGCATCGCCCTCGCCGTGCGCGACATGGGCATGACCCCGGACGAGGCGGTCTGGTCGGCCACGGCGGGCGGCGCGGCGGCCCTGCGGCGCGACGACATCGGCCGCCTCGCACCGGGCGCCCGCGCGGACCTGACCCTTCTCGACGCCCCGAGCCATGTGCACCTGGCCTACCGGCCGGGTGTGCCCCTGGTCGCCGGGGTGTGGCGACGGGGCGTGCGCGAGGTCTGACCGGCCCGCCCCGCGCTCAGGACGGCGAGGTCACTCCCCGCTCACTCCCCGCCCACTCCTCGGGCAGTCCTCGCTCGCTCACTCCTCGACGGTCAGCCCTTTCCGCAGCCGCACCAGTGTCCGCGACAGCAGCCGCGACACATGCATCTGCGAGATGCCGAGCTCGTCCCCGATCTCCGACTGCGTCAGCCCCGCCACGAAGCGCAGGGAGAGGATCCTGCGGTCGCGGGAGGGGAGCTGGGCGATGAGGGGCTTGAGGGACTCGACGTACTCGATGCCCTCGATGCCGTGGTCCTCGTAGCCGATGCGGTCGGCCAGGGCGCCCTCGGCGTCGTCCTCCTCGGGCTGGGCGTCCAGGGAGGAGGCGGTGTAGGCGTTCGACGCCGCCATGCCCTCGACGACCTCGTCCTTCGTGAGGCCGAGGCGTTCCGCGAGCTCGCCGACCGTCGGGGCACGGTCGAGCTGCTGGGCGAGTTCGTCGCCCGCCTTGGCCAGGTCGAGGCGGAGTTCCTGGAGCCGGCGGGGCACGCGCACCGACCACGACGTGTCGCGGAAGAAGCGCTTGATCTCACCGACGATGGTGGGCATCGCGAAAGTGGGGAACTCGACGCCGCGGGAGAGTTCGAAGCGGTCGATCGCCTTGATCAGGCCGATCGTGCCGACCTGGATGATGTCCTCCATCGGCTCGCTGCGGGAGCGGAAGCGGGAGGCGGCGAACTTGACCAGGGCCAGGTTGAGTTCGACGAGCGTGTTGCGGACGTACGAGTATTCGTGCGTGCCTTCTTCCAGTGACTCCAGTCGTGCGAAGAGGGTCTTGGACAGGGCCCGCGCGTCCACCGGCCCCACCTCGTCGTACGGGGGGATCTCCGGAAGTCCGGCAAGCAGGTCGGCCTGCGAGTCCTGCGAGACCGGTTCGATCTGCTCGATGGGATCCAGATGTTCCGGGGGGGATGTCGACGTCGCCTTGTGGGTATGCGATGCGTCGAGCCGGGGTGACATGATGTCCTCCATCGTTCTCGGCATATGGGCTGCCGAAGCCATTTGCGTGCACTGCGGTGTGCGGCGCCTCCAAAGCCGGCCGTGTCGAGTACGTGTCCCTACTAGCCCTACCCGCTTTCCCGACCCCGCCGCAAGTGCGTTCTGTGCGGATATGTCCGTTTGTGTGCACTTGTTCAGGTGTCAGAGCGTGGAGGGAAGGCGTAGTGTTCGTGGGCGTCAGAGGCAGCCACGACGTCGGGAGAGAGAGGCGGCATGGACCGCGGGACGGTCGGCAGCGCACAGTCTGGCCGGCTTCTGGTCGAGGTGCGGAAAGAGGGCGCCAGCGCCGTCGTGACTCCGGCGGGTGAGTTGGATCACCACACCGCCGATCTGTTGCGTGAGCCACTCGAGGCCTGCCTCGACGAGGGCTTCAGCCGGCTGGTGGTGGACTGCTCGCGTCTGGAGTTCTGCGACTCCACCGGGCTCAACGTGCTGCTCGGCGCACGGCTGAAGGCGGAGGCCGCCGGTGGCGGGGTGCATCTCGCGGGGATGCTGCCCGTGGTGGCGCGCGTCTTCGAGATCACCGGTGCCGATGCGGTCTTCACCGTCCATGACACGCTCGATGCGGCGCTCGCCGACGAGACCGGCTGAGCCCGGCCCCTGCCGGGCCGTGACGCCCCGGACGCGCTTCAGCGGCCGGGGCGCCGCACGTGTCCTGTTTCCACGCCGGGGGACGTGTGCTGAAACTGGGGGTGTTCTGCCGGTTCGGTCGGGCAGGAGACATCCTGAAAAGGCGGCGGACGAGGCGACGGTTCCGCCGTCGAGCCACGTACTGAATCCTGACTATTGAATCGTGAACTGGTGAATCGGTGAGGTGAAGCGCTGATGAGCAGCACCCGGCCTTTCTCGCCGGGCGACCGCGGCCCGGAGGCCGACGGCGCTTCCGGGGCGTCCGAAGGGGGTGCGGCCGTGCCGTCCGAGTCGTCGGCGAGCCCACAGGTGCGCAGGCTGAGCTTCGACGGCGAGAGCGGCGTCGTACCGCTGGCCCGGGACTTCGCCCGCCAGGCCCTCTACGCCTGGGGCTGGCTGCCCGCCGCCACCGCCGACCAGCGGGCCGCCGCCGAGGACGTGCTGCTCGTCGTCTCCGAGCTGGTCACCAACGCCTGTCTGCACGCCGAGGGCCCGGACGCGCTGTGGATCGCCTGCGACCGCAAGGTGATCCGCATCGAGGTCTCCGACAGGGGCACCGGCCAGCCGGCCCCCCGCACCCCGCACCGCGCGGGCCGCCCCGGCGGCCACGGCATGTTCATCGTCCAGCGCCTCTGCCTTGACTGGGGAGTCGTCCGCACCCCCGGGGCCTCGGGCAAGACGGTGTGGGCGGAGCTGGGCGCTCCGGCGTAATTCGCTTCCGCCGGCCGGGCCCTCGCTCTACCCTCGTCCGCAACGCGCTGACGGAGACAAGTAGCCCGGACCCGCCAGGCCCGGTGCGAATCCACTCCCGAGTGCGGGGAGGAAATGCCCCGCCGGCCGGCCCCCGTCACCGGGCCGCAACGAGACCGCCGTACCGGTCGCACCGACCCGGCCGTACGACGGTGAAGGCGTGGTGGCACCGCGAGCACCCTCTCGCCCACGCCCCGAGGGACCCACCCCGGGGCGGCCCCTGCCGTTCCGGCACAACCGGACGGAGCGTGCACCATGCTCGACGTCACCCTCATCCGCACCCATCCCGACCGGGTCCGCGACGCGCTGCGCAAGCGGGCCGTGGACGCCGACATCCCGGCCTTCCTCGCCCTGGACGCCGCGTTCCGCGAGGCCCGTACCGCCGTGGAGCGGCTGCGCGGCGAGCGGCGCCGCATCTCGGCCGACATCGCCGTACGCCACCGGGCGGGCGAGCCCGCGGCCGGGCTCCGGGCCGAGGCCAAGGACCTGACCGGCCGGCTCACCGCCGCCGAGGCGGAGCTCGCCCGGCTGGCCCGCGAGCACCAGGACTTCCTCGACGCCCTCCCCAACCTCCCGGACGACGACGTGGCCGCCGGCGGCAAGGAGCACAACCGGGTCGTACGGGTCACCGGAACCCCGCCCGGCTTCGAGGGCTTCGCACCCAGGGACCATGTCCGGCTCAGCGAGGACCTGGGCCTGATCGACCACCGGCGTGGCACCCGCCTCGCGGGCAGCGGCTACTGGGTCTACCGCGGCGAGGGGGCCGCCCTGGAATGGGCGCTGCTCAACCACTTCCTCGACACCCACCGCCGCGCGGGCTACGAGTTCGTCCTGCCGCCGCACCTGCTCACCCGCGAAGCCGGTTACACGGCGGGGCAGTTCCCGAAGTTCGCCGACGAGGTCTTCCGCACGGACGACGGCCACTTCCTGCTGCCCACCGCCGAGACGGCCCTGGTGAACCTGCACCGCGACGAGACCCTCGACGAGGCCGAGCTGCCCCTCAAGTACGTGGCCTACACGCCCTGTTACCGCAAGGAGCGCGGCGGCTACCGCACGGCCGAGCGGGGGACGCTGCGCGGCCACCAGTTCAACAAGGTCGAGCTGTTCCAGTTCACCCGCCCCGAGGACTCGGACGCGGCCCACCGGGAACTCCTGGAGTGCGCCGCGGAGTTGGTCGCCGGGATGGGGCTGCACCACCGGGTCACCGAGCTCGCCGCCGGGGACATCAGCCCCGCCCAGGCCAGGACTTATGACGTCGAGGTGTGGCTGCCGAGCCTCAAGGCCTACGCCGAGGTCAGCTCGGTGTCGAACGCCCGGGAGTACCAGGCCCGGCGCGGCGGCATCCGGTACCGGCCGCGAGGGGGCGGCAGGACGGCGTACGTCCACACCCTCAACGCCTCGGGCCTCGCCACCAGCCGGCTGCTGCCCGCGATCCTGGAGCAGTGCCAGCGGGCCGACGGGACGGTGGAAGTACCGGCGGTGCTGAGGCGCTGGGGAGCCCCCGAGTTCCTGCGCCCTCGGGTTACCCGGGGTTAGTCCTCCACTCGAACCTTCTTTCGTGCGCGCCGGATCGTCACAACTCCGGCGCGCACCTTGTCTTCCCTCCTCGCGACCCCGGGCGTACCTTGACGGCCGATCTGATGTGCCGTCAGGAACCGACCAAGAGGGAGCGGAACCGTGTTGTACCGGAATCGAACCGCCGCGCTCGCGTCCGCCGCGGCCCTGGCCGGCTCGGCGGTGCTGATGGCCGCCCCCGCCGCCCATGCCGAAGTCGTCGACGTCAAGTACCAGTGCAAGACGCCGATCGGTGACAAGAGCGCGGTCTCGCCCATCGACATCAAGGGCGTCAAGAGCGGCAGCGGCTACAAGATCACCATGTCGTGGCAGAAGGGCGTCTCCTCCAGCCCGGTCGATCTCGGCAAGGGATCGATGAACCCGAGCGCGGTCATCGAGCTGGGCGGGGCGGACAGCGGCACGCTGAATGTGTCGGGCCCCGCGAACCAGGCGGTGGTACCGGCCAACACCCCCATAAAGATCAATGACTTGAGCGGTACGTACACCCCCAGGAAGTCCGGGAAGGTCACCTTCACCGCCGGGGTGCTCACGATCAAGGCGCTCGGTACGACCACGACCTGCACGCCGACCAACAGTCCCGGCCCCTCGCTCAGCCTCGACGTGACGGCGGCGGGCGGGGCCGGCAGCGGCACGCAGAGCGGGTCCGACTCCGGTGCGTCGCTTCCGCAGACCGGCCCCGAGGACTCGGCGATCGCCCTCGGGACCCTCGGCGGCACGGTGCTGCTCGCCGGGGCGGCGGGGGCGCTGTGGCTGACGCGCAGGCATCAGGCGGCCCGCCGCCGGTAAGCACCGCACGGCACAACCCACGGAGCCGCCGATGCCGTTCGCCCGCCCTGTCCTGGCCCTCGCCCTGCTCACCCTGCTGACCGCCACCCCGTCCGCGGCCGCCGCCGACGGGTGGTCCGTCGCGCCCTCGGGCGAGGGGCGGCCCGCCTTCTACGCCGAAGGCGAGCCGGGGAGCGTGCTCCAGGACACGGTGGCCCTGACCAACCGGACCCGGCGGCCGGTCGACATCGCGCTGCGGGCCGAGGGCGCCGACGTGACCTTCGCGGACGCCTCGGTCCGGCTGCCCCCGCGCACCCGCACCGAGGTCCCGTTCACCGTGACCGCTCCGGACGCGGACGGCACCGCCGAGATCGTGGCGCGCGACGCCGACGGCCGGACCCGGCGGGTGGACCTCCACCTCCGGGCCGCCGTCCCCACCGTGGCCGCGCTCACCGTCGAGCACCTGGCCGTCCACGGCGACCGGATCACCTACGAACTGGTCAACCGCGGTACGACCCCTCTCGCACCCACCGTCGCCCTCCGCGCCGACGGTCTCTTCGGCCGGGTCCTCGACCGCGCCCCGCGCACCCTGCCGCACCCACTCGCGCCCGGGGAGCGCCGGCGACTCGCCGAGCCCTGGGACCGCCCCGCCCTGGACTCCGTCGAGGTGCGGCTGACCGTGACGGCGGCGGGCGGGGCGCGGGACACCGCGAGCGTGACGACGGGGAGCGGGCCGTGGGGCGCGGGCGTCGCGGGGGCGGCGGTGGCAGCGGGGGGCGCGCTGTTCGTCGTACGACGGCGAAGGCGCCGTGAGACCCCTGCGGCCGAATCTCCGTGCACGGAAGTCGAGTTGACGGGAGCGGTGTCGTGAAGGTGCGCATTCTCGTGGCGGCGGTGCTTCTGGCGCTGGTGTCGGTGACGGTGGCGCCCGGCGCGACGGCCGCCGAGCAACCGACGGTGAAACTGTCCAAGTCGCAGGCGGGGACCGGGGGTTCGATCACCGTCAGCGGCAGCGGCTGGCGGCCCAGGACGCTGCTGATGATCCTCATCTGCGGACAGGCCGTGCCGTCCCGCGGCGTGCCCGGCGGGACCAACTCCTGTGCCAACGCCGACGGCCGGGCCGCCACCACGGACTCCGAAGGGGACTTCAGCAAGAAGCTGCCCGTCGCCGAGCCGCCCGTGCCGTGCCCCTGCGTGGTGCATGTGGCGACGGTGACCGGGGCGAAGGCCGAGGCCGACGCCGTCCTCCAGGTCGCCGGGCACGCGGTGGAGCCGCTGCCGGCCGAGGCCTCCGGCGGACGGCTGTCCATGCTCAGCGACACCCGGCTCGACGGTTCCAGCGGACTGCTGACCTGGTTCGGGGCGCCGCCCGCCCGCACCCTCGCCTTCACCGTCGGCAACGTCGGCACCTCGGCGGTCAAGAACCCGGTCTTCCAGGTCGGCACCTCCCACGGGGTGTTCGCGCCGCAGTGGGAGGAGCAGCAGTGGCGCGGCACGATCCAGCCGGGCAGGAAGGCACGTGTCGAACTGCCCGTGACGCTCACCGGCGGCGCGCACGGCGACTACACCGTGTCGTTGAAGTACGGCGGGAAGGTCCTGGCGGAACAGCCCTGGGGGGTGGGCCGCCCCTGGGGCGTGACCCTGTTCTGGGTGCTGGTCCTCCTGGTCGTCCCCGCCGCGCTGTTCCGGATCGGAATGGCCGTCGTCGACCGGGTGCGGCCCCACCGGTCCCACCTGCCTCGCCGCCCCCGCGGGCCCCTCTGGCCCGGCGACCGCAGCCGGGTACGGCCCCCGGCCCGGCTGCGGCTGCCCGAACTCGCCCTCCGGCTCCCGGGGTCGCGCACCCCGGCCCAGGAGCCGCCGCCCTCCTCGACCCTGCCGTGGTTCACCCCGGACTCCGATCCGGGCGCGGCCGGCCGGCTCTCCGCACCGCACGACGACAGCCCGACGACCCCCACCAGAAAGGGATCCACGTGAGAGAGCGAAGGAGAGTCCGGCCGGGCCGCGCGAGAGTCGCGTTCGCCGTGGGCTGTGCGGGTGCGCTGATCGGTGTCGCCGCGGTGCCCGCGTCGGCGGCGGAGGTGTCGTTCGCGACGCACTGCGTACCGCCCTCGGGCGTCGGCCTGGAACCGGTGGACGGCACCACCGAGGTGGAGATCAGCGCGCCGGAGACCGCGAAGGTCGGCGACGAGGTGGAGGTGGTCTGGAAGTTCGTCCAGGCGGCCTCGAAGAACCCGGACATCATCGACATCGGCGAGAACCAGGTGAAGCCGACCGGCACCCTCAAGGCGGCCGGCGCGCAGACCGCCGACATCGCCATGGCCGGACCGCAGGAGAACCCGCCCATCCCCAAGGGCGGCGACATGGTCCTCTCCGACATGAAGGGCACGCTGAAACTGACCACGGCCGGCGAGGTGACACTGACACCGGACGCCTACAAGGTCACCGCGTACGGTACGGACACGAACTGCACGCCGTCGGAGACCGTGCCGGCGGCCGCGACCATCAAGGTCGGTGAAGGGGACGGGAGTTCGTCGCCGAGCCCGACTCCGAGCGCCACGGAGAGCGAGAGTCCGTCCCCGTCGCCGACCGCGAGTGCCACGGAGAGCCCCTCCGCCACACCCTCCGAAACCGGCGGCGGACAGACCGACTTCACCGGTGAGGTCGTCGACATCCCCTACACCTGCGAGTCGCCCATCGGCACCCAGAAGGCGACCTCCACGATCCAGATCAATGCCAAGAAGGACGGCGGATCCTTCGGCCTCACCGTGCAGTTCAAGAAGTCGCCGATGAACAGCCCCGCCAACATCCCGAAGGACTCCATCAAGCCGTCGATGGAGGTGGTCCTGGGCGGCGACGACGAGGGCTCGGTGCATGTCGAGGGACCCACCAACGCCGAGGACATCAAGGCCGGGGACCCGATCGAGATCCCCGACATGACGGGCACGTACAAGCCGGGCGCGACGGGGGAGTCGACGCTGTCGCCGGGCGTCCTGACGATCGAGGCCCTGGGCACGACGACCACCTGCACGCCGGACGAGACCTCGGTCTCCCTGACCCTGGACACGACCGAGCAGGAAGGCGGGGCGTCCGGCGGCTCCTCCACCTCGGGCGGCGGTACGTCATCGTCCTCCGGGGGCCTCGCCGAGACGGGTGCCGAGGACCACGGCGCACTGAAGGCGCTGGGGCTGGTCGCGGGGACGGCCGTGCTGCTGGGCGCGGCGGTGTTCACGTTCCTGCCGGGACGGCGCCGCCTGAGGTAGCCGTCAGGAATGCCGCTTCAGCCACGACAGGACCGTCTTGTCCGCCCGCTCCATGAGGGCGCCTCCGTGCGAGGCGCCCTTTGGCGTGCGCACGGTGATGTCCTTGTGCCCCAACCGCCGTTCCTCCGCGGCCAGTTCGTCCGAGTGCGCCGGAGGTACGAAGTCCCGTTGCGAGTGGATGAGCAGCATCGGGGCGTCATCCGCGCCCGAGGCGTGGGTGTGGGCCGCGAGGTCGCTCCAGCGGGCCCAGCAGCGTGGGCCGGTGCGGTCGGGGTCGCAGCCGACCAGACGCTGCGCCTCCTGGCGCAGGCGGCGCTGCTGGGCGGTGGCACCCGGGCGCCCGCCGTCCACCCAGGCCCGGTAGGGCGAGGCGACCGGCGACAGCGCCACCACACCCCGGACCAGGTCGCGCCCCGCCCCGTACGTCGCCGCGTCCAGTGCGAGCTGTCCGCCCGCCGAAGAGCCCAGCAGCAGGGGCCGCCCCGCGGAGTGCGCGCCGATCCAGCGCAACGCCGCCCGTACGTCCTCGCGCTGAGCCGGCCAGCGGGCATCGGTGTTGAGCCGGTAGTCGGTCTCGTAGACCCGGAACCCCTGCCCCGCGAGCCACCGTGCCGTGCGGCTCCAGTCGGCGTCCTCCGCCCAGTAGCCGCCGTGCAGGATCACCACCGCCGGGGCGCCCGGGACGCCGTACACCGTGATGGTCTGCCGCTCGTGACCGCCGTACCGGATGGTCTCCGGGGCCGCCTCCACGACGGTGCCGGAGGACGACATGAGGAAGCCGAGCGCGGCGGCCACCGAAAGGAACGTACGACGCATGCTCCCGATGGTGTGGCGCACCTCTGGAGCCCCGCCGGAAAACCCCGAAGGGCCACCGCACCGGGTGGTGCGGCGGCCCTTCGTTCGAAGAGGCGCGTACGGCTCAGTGGACCTCGCCCATGAGCCCCTTGACCTTCTTGCGGTACATCCACACCGCGACACCGGCGATGACGGCGAGGGTGGCCTCGACGGCGACGAAGCCCGTCTTGTCGAGGTTGACGCCGCCGACGGCCGGGTTGGAGAGCAGCGCGGTGACGGAGTCGCCCGCGGTGACCGCCAGGAACCAGACGCCCATCATCTGGGAGGCGTACTTGGCCGGGGCCATCTTCGTCGTCACCGACAGGCCGACGGGGGAGAGCAGGAGCTCACCGACCGTCTGGACGAAGTAGATCGCCACCAGCCAGGCCGCGGCCGCCTTGTGACCGCCCTCGGCGATCGACAGCGGGGCGAGGAACAGGAAGAAGGACGCGCCGATCAGGACCAGACCCGAGGCGAACTTCACGATCGTGCTCGGCTCCTTGCCGCGCCGGTTCAGCGCCAGCCAGAACCAGGCGAAGACCGGGGCCAGCGCCATGATCAGGACCGGGTTGACCGACTGGTACCAGGAGACCGGGAACTCCCAGCCGAAGACGGTGTTGTCGCCGGAGGCCTTGGCGAAGATCGACAGGGTCGAGCCGCCCTGGTCGTAGATCATCCAGAACACGGCCGCGGCGACGAAGAACCAGATGTACGCCGACATCGACTTCTGCTCGGTGCCGTCGAGGTCCTTGTCGCGCTTGATGCGGGCCAGCACCATCACCGGGATGATCAGGCCAAGCAGCGTCAGCGGGATCAGGATCCAGTTGAGCGTGTAGTGGCCGGAGAAGCCGACGATCGCGTAGAAGACGACGGCGATGCCGGCCCAGATCGCGGCCTTGCGCAGCGTGGACGCCTTCTCCTCGGCGGACAGCGGCATCGGGGTGACGCTGGAGCGCTCCGCCAGGTGACGGGAGCCGATCAGGAACTGGCCGAGGCCCAGCGCCATGCCGAGCGCGGCGAGCGCGAAGCCCAGGTGCCAGTTGACGTTCTCACCGATGGTGCCGATCACCAGCGGCGCGGCGAACGCGCCGAGGTTGATGCCCATGTAGAAGACGGTGAAGCCACCGTCGCGACGCGGGTCGTCCTTGCCCTCGTAGAGGTGGCCGACCATCGTCGAGATGTTGGCCTTCAGCAGACCGGAGCCGATCGCGACGAGGCCGAGACCGGCATAGAAGGTGCCGGAGGACGGCAGGGCCAGCGTGAGGTGGCCGAGCATGATCACCGCACCGGCGACGGCCACGGTCTTGCGGGGACCCCAGACGCGGTCGCCGAACCAGCCGCCCGGCAGGGCGAGCAGGTACACCAGCGACACGTACACGGAGTAGATCGCGGTCGCGGTCGCGGCGCTCAGGTGGAGGCCACCCGGGGCGACGAGGTACAGCGGAAGCAGTGCCCTCATGCCGTAGTAGGAGAATCGCTCCCACATCTCGGTCATGAAGAGAGTGGCCAGTCCGCGGGGGTGGCCGAAGAAGGTGCGCTCGGTGCCGGGGGTGCCCGGGCGGGCCGAGCCCTTCGTCAGGCTGGACGCCATGGTCGTTCCTTGCTGGTGGGGACGCGCACGTGTTTTCCAGGCCGGCGGTGGCCGGCCTGCACACAAAAGAGACCTTCAGCGTGAACTGCTCTGCCAAAGGTCCCCGTGCTGCAAAAGGCGTCTTTCACCATACGGCAGGACAGCGCCGGAAATGGAAGGACTTGAGATATGGATCACAGGCGTCGATGGAACCGTACACAGCAATTCCAAGGCTCTTACCGGGCTCTCACCTCTGCTCCATAGGTTCGTACCAAATCGCCCCAAGGTAAGAATCACGGGCTCGCGATCACACCCCATGTTCTGTCAAGCGCGGTCTACCATCAGCTCATGACCCGTGTACTGCTCGCCGAGGACGACGCGTCCATCTCGGAGCCGCTGGCCCGCGCACTGCGCCGGGAAGGGTACGAGGTCGAGGTCCGCGAGGACGGCCCCACCGCGCTCGACGCCGGCATCCAGGGCGGCATCGATCTGGTCGTGCTGGACCTCGGGCTCCCCGGTATGGACGGCCTGGAGGTGGCCCGCCGACTGCGTACCGAGGGCCTCTCCGTGCCCATCCTCATCCTGACCGCGCGCGCGGACGAGGTGGACACCGTGGTGGGCCTCGACGCCGGTGCCGACGACTACGTCACCAAGCCGTTCCGTCTCGCCGAACTGCTCGCCCGGGTCCGGGCCCTGCTGCGGCGGGGCGCCGCGGAGCCGGCCCAGCCCCCGGCCACGCACGGCGTGCGGATCGACGTCGAGTCCCACCGCGCCTGGATGGGCGACGAGGAACTCCAGCTCACGGCCAAGGAGTTCGACCTGCTGCGGGTGCTCGTCCGCGACGCGGGCCGGGTCGTCACCCGTGACCAGCTGATGCGGGAGGTCTGGGACACCACCTGGTGGTCCTCGACCAAGACGCTCGACATGCACATCTCCTGGCTGCGCAAGAAGCTCGGTGACGACGCGGCGAACCCGCGGTACATCGCCACCGTGCGCGGAGTCGGTTTCCGGTTCGAGAAGAGTTAGTCCGAGAAAAGTCAGTCCGAGAAGAGTTAGTCGGCCCCGTGCGTCGTCGTCTCATCCAGTCCACCCTCGCCGTGGTGCTGGTCGTCATCGCCGTGTTCGGTGTCTCCCTCGTCATCGTCGAGACCCGCACCATCAGCAACAGCGCCCAGGAGCGGGTCGACTCCGAGGCGGTGCGGCTGGCCAGCATCGTGGACAGCCGGCTGCTCGGGGAGCAGACCGTGGACGCGCAGGTGCTGCGCGAGCAGGTCGCCGGGGAGCGGTACGCCGTGATCCGGATCCCCGGGGAAGAGGCCATCGAGGTCGGGGCCAAGCCGACCGGGGAGGTCATCAGCGCCACCGAGAAGGGCGAGGAGGGCGAGACGGTCACCGTCCAGGAGCCGCGCTCGTCCGTGACCCGCGAGGTCGGCCGGACCCTTCTCATCATCGGGGCGGTGGCGCTGCTCGCGGTCATCGCGGCGGTCCTGCTCGCCGTACGCCAGGCCAACAAGCTCGCCTCGCCGCTGACCGACCTCGCCGAGACCGCCGAGCGGCTGGGCTCCGGCGACCCACGGCCCCGGCACAAGCGGTACGGCGTCCCCGAGCTGGACCGGGTCGCCGACGTCCTGGACGGCTCCGCGGAACGGATCGCCCGTATGCTCACCGCCGAACGGCGACTGGCCGCGGACGCCTCCCATCAGCTGCGGACACCGCTGACCGCCCTCTCCATGCGCCTTGAGGAGATCACCCTCACCGACGACCCGGACACGGTGAAGGAAGAGGCGACGATCGCGCTCACACAGGTGGAGCGGCTGACGGACGTCGTCGAGCGGCTGCTCACCAACTCCCGCGATCCCCGTACGGGATCCGCCGTCTCCTTCGACCTCGACGAGGTCATCCAGCAGCAGCTCGCCGAGTGGCGGCCCGCGTACCGCAGTGCGGGGCGGGCGATCGTGAGCTCCGGGAAGCGGCATCTGCAGGCGGTCGGCACACCGGGCGCGGTGGCTCAGGTGCTGGCCGCGCTGATCGAGAACTCGCTCATGCACGGCGGGGGGACGGTGGCGCTGCGGACGCGGGTCACCGGGAACCAGGCGGTCATCGAGGTCACGGACGAAGGTCCTGGGGTGCCCGCGGATCTCGGGGCGCGGATCTTCGAGCGGGCCATCAGCGGGCGGAACTCGACCGGCATCGGCCTGGCCGTGGCGCGGGACCTCGCGGAGGCGGACGGGGGCCGGCTGGAGATGCTTCAGGCTCAGCCGGCGGTGTTCGGCTTGTTCCTGTCACGTACGCCACTGAGGAAGTCGAGCGTGGAGGACACAGAGCCCACGGTCCGGTAGTCGCGGACCGACAACAGCCCCGCGCCGCTGTGAGGCGCGTCTAGCCGACCCGCTGCTTCGAACGCGGCCGTGCCACCCGCTTCCGGTCCGCCTCCTCCAGCAGCGACTCCGCGCTCGCCACCAGCTCCGGAGCAGGCAGGGTCTTGAAGACCCAGGTGCGGTAGGACCAGAAGCGGAACAGGGTCGCGACGCCGATGCCGAGGAACTTGAAGATGTTGCTCTGCAGCGGGCTGTCCCAGCCGAAGCCGTACGTCGCCGTGTAGAGGATGCCGTTCTCCACGACCAGGCCGACCGCGCTGAAGAGGAGGAACAGGGTCAGTTCCTTCGTACGGCCGCTCTTGTCGCGGTCCCGGTACGTGAAGTAGCGGAAGCCGATGTAGTTGAAGACGATCGCGACGACGGTGGCGATGATGCTGGCCCGGACCACCGGAAGGTCGGTGAGATGCCGTACGAGGTTGAAGACGGCCAGATTGACAAGGAGCCCGGCGCCGCCCACGGCACCGAACTTCGCGACTTCGCGGAAGAGCCTGCGCAGCCCTGAGGAACCACGTCCCATGGTCTTACAGGCCCCCAGTCGGTAGGCAGTCACTCGGTATGAGTCGTCTTCGTCAACCCAGCCATGCTAACCATCCCTCTTGCCGGTTGCCTGTGGACGACTTCACATAGCTGTAAAGCAGCTGGTAAGAGCGGTAGGAACAGGAGCGGAAATCGGCCGCCGTGGCGCGCCGGATACCCTAGGGGCGTGACGTTCCCGGTAGTCGGCATGGTCGGCGGGGGCCAGCTCGCTCGTATGACACACGAGGCGGGCATCCCGTTGGGCATCAGGTTCAAGCTTCTCAGTGACACCCCTCTGGATTCCGCGGCGCAGGTCGTAGGCGATGTCGTCGTCGGCGACTATCGCGACCTCGACACGCTGCGAGAGTTCGCGAGGGGCTGCGATGTGATCACCTTCGATCACGAACACGTACCCACCGAGCACCTCCGGGCCCTGGAGGCGGACGGCATCCCCGTGCGCCCCGGACCCGACGCGCTCGTGCACGCCCAGGACAAGGGCGTGATGCGGGCGAAGCTCGATGCGATCGGGGTGCCGTGCCCACGGCACCGGATCGTGAGCGACCCGGCGGACGTGGCCGCCTTCGCGGAGGAGGGGGACGGCTTCCCGGTCGTCCTCAAGACCGTCCGCGGCGGCTACGACGGCAAGGGCGTGTGGGTCGTCGACAGCGTCGAGGAGGCCGCCGATCCCTTCCGGGCCGGTGTGCCCGTCCTCGCCGAGGAGAAGGTCGACTTCGTCCGCGAGCTCGCCGCCAACGTCGTACGGTCTCCGCACGGCCAGGCCGTCGCCTACCCGGTCGTGGAATCGCAGCAGGTGGGCGGCGTGTGCGACACGGTCATCGCGCCCGCACCCGACCTCGACGAGACCCTCGCGCTGCAGGCCGAGGAGATGGCCCTGCGCATCGCCAAGGAACTGGGCGTCGTCGGCCACCTCGCCGTCGAGCTGTTCCAGACCCGCGAGGCCGACGGATCCTCGAGGATCCTCGTCAACGAGCTCGCGATGCGCCCGCACAACTCGGGCCACTGGACCCAGGACGGCGCGATCACGTCCCAGTTCGCCAACCATGTGCGAGCCGTGCTCGACCTGCCCCTGGGCGACCCGCGCCCCCGCGCGAAGTGGACGGTCATGGCGAACGTCCTCGGCGGCGACTACCCGGACATGTACTCCGCGTACCTGCACTGCATGGCCCGCGACCCCCAGCTCAAGATCCACATGTACGGCAAGGACGTGAAGCCCGGCCGCAAGGTCGGCCACGTCAACACCTACGGCGACAACCTGGACGACGTGCTGGAGCGCGCCCGTCACGCAGCCGGCTACCTGAGAGGCACGATCACCGAATGAGCCCAGTCGTAGGCATCGTCATGGGGTCGGACTCCGACTGGCCCGTCATGGAGGCCGCCGCCCAGGCCCTCGACGAGTTCGAGATCGAGTACGAGGTCGACGTCGTCTCGGCCCACCGCATGCCGCGCGAGATGATCGCGTACGGCGAGGAGGCGGCCGGGCGGGGCATCAAGGTGATCATCGCCGGCGCCGGCGGCGCGGCCCATCTGCCGGGCATGCTCGCCTCCGTCACCCCGCTGCCGGTCATCGGCGTGCCGGTACCGCTGAAGTACCTCGACGGCATGGACTCGCTGCTGTCGATCGTGCAGATGCCGGCCGGTGTGCCCGTGGCCACGGTGTCGGTCGCCGGTGCCCGTAACGCGGGCCTGCTGGCCGCCCGTGTCCTCGCCGCGCACGACGAGGACCTCCTCGGCCGGATGAAGGACTTCCAGCAGGAGCTGAACGACCAGGCCACCGAGAAGGGCAAGCGGCTGCGCGCCAAGGTCGAGGGGCCGGGCAACGGCTTCGGCTTCGGGAAGTGACGGCCGTGAGCGCACTGGAGAGCGCCCGGGAACTCCTCGCCGAGTTCCCGGTCGTCGACGGCCACAACGACCTGCCCTGGGCGCTGCGCGAACAGGTCCGCTACGACCTCGACGCCCGTGACATCGCCACCGACCAGAGCGCCCACCTGCACACCGACCTCGCGCGTCTGCGGGCCGGTGGCGTGGGCGCGCAGTACTGGTCGGTGTACGTCCGCTCGGACCTGCCCGACGCGGTGCCGGCGACCCTCGAACAGATCGACTGCGTACGGCAGTTGATCGACCGCCACCCGGCCGACCTGCGGGCCGCGCTGACCGCGGCGGACCTGGAGGCGGCGCGCGCGGAGGGCCGTATCGCCTCCCTGATGGGGGCCGAGGGCGGCCACTCCATCGCCAACTCCCTTGCCACGCTACGCGCGTTGTACGCGCTCGGGGTCCGCTACATGACCCTCACCCACAACGACAACAACGACTGGGCGGACTCGGCGACGGACAAGCCGGGTGTGGGCGGTCTGTCGGCCTTCGGGCGTGCGGTGGTGGGCGAGATGAACCGCGAGGGCATGCTCGTGGACCTCTCGCACGTCGCGGCGACGACGATGCGGGACGCGCTGGACACCTCCGTGGCCCCGGTGATCTTCTCCCACTCGTCGTCGCGGGCGGTGTGCGACCACCCGCGCAACATCCCCGACGACGTCCTGGAACGCCTCCCCGCCAACGGCGGCGTGGCGATGGTGACGTTCGTACCGAAGTTCGTGCTCCAGGCGGCGGTGGACTGGACGGCCGCGGCCGACGAGAACATGCGCGCCCACGGCTTCCACCACCTCGCCACCACCCCGGACGCGATGAAGGTCCACCGCGCCTTCGAGGAACGGCACCCGCGCCCGATCGCCACGGTCGCCACGGTCGCCGACCACCTCGACCACATGCGCGAGGTCGCCGGTATCGACCACCTCGGCATCGGCGGCGACTACGACGGCACGGCGTTCACCCCGGACGGCCTGGACGACGTCTCCGGCTACCCGAATCTGATCGCGGAGCTCCTCGACCGCGGCTGGTCCAGGTCCGACCTGGCCAAGCTGACCTGGCAGAACTCGGTGCGGGTGCTGGGGGCTGCGGAGGACGTGGCGCGGGAGCTTCAGGCGACGCGCGGCCCGTCGAACGTGACGCTCAGGGATCTCGACGCCTGAATCCCCGTCGGACACGATCTTGGCCGATGTCCCCCTCCCGTCTGTTGAACGGTCGTTGTGGAGGGTAGGAACCGTCTACACGTACAGAGTTGCTCGGATCGGCGTGCGGAAGAGCAGTTACAGCAGCCCTGACGACGAAAATTGCTGCGAGGTGGCTGAGTCCCCTGCGGAGATCCACGTGCGCGACTCCAAGGACAAGAGCGGTACGGTGCTGTCCTTCACGCCGGACGCCTGGCGTACGGCATTGGCGTGGTTCTCCGCCTCCGACCACGGCGGGCGAGACCATGGACGACCCCCATACTGCCGGACCTGAGATGAACAGCCGACATCACGCACGATCGATGAGCAGAGAGCCCGGGCTTTACGGCTACTGCCTGGTCACTGGCGCGCTGGCTGTGGGTGAGGTCCCCGGCTGTGGCTCGTCAGTGGACGGTGGATCTTCTGGTGCGGTCGGCAACGAGGGACGCACCGTCTCGAAGAGCTTGATGAAGGTGCGGACCAGCAACGGTCCGCCGCTGACGCTGCCGACCCAGGCGATCTCCGGAGCGACCCCCATCCGGATGCCGGCATAGGCCACCACGGTGGAGAAGGCCGAGGTGAACAAGACCAGGGCGGCGAGATTGCGGATCACACGTATGAGATCGTCGACATGAGCCTGCCTGCGCCGGACCTGGTTGTCGGTCTCCGCCTTCCTCAGCCGGAGCAACCGGGCACAGACCTCGCGTCCGGCGAGCGCCCACCGGACAAAGGCCAGCTTCTCCGACCGCCCGCCGGGCGGCCCAGGGGCACGACGGGACGTGTGGCGTCGGCGCTCGTCGTCCCGGGGCTCGGCTCCGGTAGGCGGCGCTTGTTCCTCCCCTTGTCGGTCGTCATGGCTTCCCCTGGGCCGCGGTGGCACGCTGAACGGGCGTCAGGTGCGGTGGACGTCGATGAGTTCGTCGATCAGCGCCACCGTCTCGTCCTCGGTCAGCGCTTTGTTGCGCAGGTCCTCGAAGCACTCCTGGTACCGAGCGACGAGTTCACGGTCGTCCCGGTTCGTCAGAGTGCCGCCCGGTCCGGCTACGTACAGAACGTCCTCGTCTTCCTGGAACCCCAGCAGGAAGAAGCTGCTGTCCAGGCTGTCGTGCGCGCCTGCGGTGAAGGGCAGCACCCGCAAGACGGCCCGGTGCTCGGTGATCAGGCCTTTGAGGAAAGACAGCCGGCGACGCATGGTCGCCGGTCCTCCCACCTGACGGCGCAGGGCGGCCTCGTCGAGGATCATCTCGACCCGAGGTCCGTCCTCTTGCAGGATCCGCTCCTGTCGAGCGATGCGCAGATCGATGATGCGCTGGGCCTTGGGGTTCGGCTGGCTGGCTTCGAAGAGTGCGGTCACGTAGTCCACAGTCTGCAGGTGGCCGGGGATGAGGCTCGGGTGGTAACCCCGGATCGAGTTCGCCGCACTTTCGTAACCCAGGTATTGGGAGAACATCTGGCTGATGATGTCGTTGTACTCGGACCACCACGACTGACCCTTGCTGCCCCGGGCAGCCTCTTCCAACTCCGCTACAGCGGCCGGGTCTTCGACGCCGTACTCCTGGAGCATCGCCCGCAGGTCCGTAACGGACAGGCTCACGGTGCCCGCCTCGATGCGAATCAGCTTCGACAGCGACCACTCCAACGCTTCCGCTGCCTCGCGCTGTGTGGGGCCGCGTTTGTCGCGGGCCGCCTTCAGGGCGAGGCGCAGCTTGGGGCGGGCGATACGCGTGTCGCCCTCCACCCGATGTGGGTGGAGGGCGACGGGGAAGTAAGGGGGGCGAGCGGCTCACGCGAGGATCGGCCGAGATGCTCCGGACAGGCTGGGGTAGTCGGTGTAGCCGACCGCCCCGCCCACGTACATCAGGTACCGGTCCCGTACCGGGTTGAGCGGCGCTCCGAGCCGCAGCCGTGTCACCAGGTCGGGGTTGGCGAGGAAGGGCCGGCCGAGGGCCACTAGGTCGGCGCCCGCGGCCAGCATGTCCCGCGCGGCGCGGGTGACCGCGTCGGTGGTGAGGGCGGTCAGCACCGGGTTGCCGATCAGGGTGCCCGGCCAGTCGGCGCGGATGCGGCGGTACCGGTCGGTCGCCGGGTCGGCGTGCACGAGGTGCAGATAGGCGAGGCCCAGGTCCTTCAGCCGGGCCACCAGCGCCGGGTAGAGGGTGTCGGTGTCGTCCTCGCGGATGCCGTTGACCGTGCCGCCGGGGGAGACGCGTACGCCCACCCGGTCGGCGCCGATCGCGTCCGCCACCGCCTCGGTGACCTCCGCGGTGAACCGCACCCTGCGCTCCGCGGGACCCCCGTACGCGTCCGTCCTGCGGTTGGTGTTGCCCGCCAGGAACTGGTGCAGCAGATGCCCGTTGGCCGAGTGCACCTCGACCCCCTCGAACCCCGCCTCGACGGCCCGGCGCGCCGCCGCGGCGAAGTCGGCGGCGGTGGCACGGATGTCGTCGAGGGTCATCTCCCGTGGCACGACGGCCGGTTGGTGCCCGCGCGTGGTGAAGATCGTCTCCGGGAGCGGGATGGGGGAGGGCGCGACGGGGCGCAGGCCGGTGGTGTCCGGGTGGCCGACCCGTCCGCCGTGCTGGAGCTGGAGGAACATCCGCCCGCCTTCCGCCCGCACGGCGTCGGTGACGCGCCGCCAGCCCTCGACGTGCCGGTCGGTGTGGATCGCGGTGATGTTCGGATACGTCTGCCCGACCGCGTTGGGCGTCGCCGCCTCGCCGATGATCAGACCGGCGGAGGCGCGCTGGGCGTAGTGGGTGACCATCAGGTCGGTCGGGGTGCCGTCCGCCTCCGCGCGGTTGCGGGTGAGCGGGGCCATGACCAGGTGGTGGGGGAGGGCGAGGCGGCCGAGCCGGGCCGGGGCGAGGAAGTCCGTTGAGTTCGTCATGCCGGGACGGTAGAACTTGACACTGATGTCAGATTCAAGCCCGTAGAAGGCGGTGGCAGGATGCGGATCGGTGAACTCGCCCGGCGCACCGGCGTCAGCGAGCGCTCGCTGCGCTACTACGAGGCCCAGGGCCTGCTCGCCGCCGAGCGCACCCCCGGCGGCCACCGGGACTACGCCGACGCGGCCGTGGACCGGGTCATCCGGATCCAGGAGCTGTACGCGGCCGGGCTGCACAGCGAGAAGATCGGGCAGTTGCTGCCCTGCATGCGGGACCAGGACGGCGGCCCCTCCGCCGTCGCCACCCCACGCCTCGTCGCCGACCTCACCGCCGAACGCGACCGCATCGACCGCATGATCGCCAACCTGGCCCGCTCCCGGGACACGCTGGACGAGGTGATCCAGGCCGCCGAGGCCGGCTAGTACGCCGAACGCCCCACCCACCAGGAAGCCCTCCGCACCCCGTGCGACGGTGGCCGTACTGCTGATCATGTCGCCGACCACGACGTACGGAGCCCGCCATGGCAGATCTCCAGGACGAACTGCACACCGCCGGCGAGGTCGGGGAGCTCGACCACCTGTCCGACCCGTTCGCGGACACGGAAGCGGGACCGGGCACAGGACCGGGCACAGGACCGGGGACGGGGCCGGAGCCCTACACCCCCGTCTCCGACCCGGACACCGGGCCCCTGGAGCGGGCGCACGCCATCCTCGCCGCGCACCCGGTCGCCGACGGCTACAGCGGACTGCCCTGGGCCCTGCGGCACCTGTCCTGGTTCGACCTGGAACTCGGCGAGAGCTCCGTCGACACGGACGTGCCCCGGCTGCGCGAGGGCCATGTGGGCGCCCTGTTCTGGTCGCTGCACCTGCCCGAGAGCATCGGCGGCGACCGTGCTGTGGGCGCCACCCTCGAACAGCTCGACCTCGTGAGGACGGTCGTCGGCGCCCACCCCGAGGGTCTGCGCCTCGCCCACACCGCCGGCGAGACCGCCGACGTACGGCACTGCGGCCGGGTCGCCGTCCTGCTCGGCCCCGCCGGCGCCGCCGCCCTCGGCGACTCCCTCGGCATCCTGCGCTCGCTGCACGCCCTCGGTCTGCGCGCCCTCACCCTGTCCGGCGCCTCCTGGGCGAGCGAGGCGGGCCTGACCCGGTTCGGCGAGGAGGTGCTGCGCGAGATGAACCGGCTCGGCGTCCTCGCCGACCTCTCCGGCGCCTCCGCCGACACCGTCCGCCGCGCGATCGCCGTTTCCAAGGCACCGGTCGTGTGCACCCGCTCCGCGGCCCGCGCCCTGCGCCCCCACCCGGCCAACCTCCCCGACGACCTGCTCGTCGAGCTGGGGGCCGCCAAGGGCCTGTGCATGGTGCCGCTCACCGCCGAGCAGACCGGCCCGAGCGTGCGGGACGTCGCCGACCACCTCGACCACGTCCGCGCGGTCGCCGGTCCGCAGTGCGTCGGCCTGTCCGGCACCTACGACGCCGGCACCGCCCACCCACAGGACCTCGCCGACGCCTCCTGCTACCCACATCTCGTCGTCGAACTCCTCCGCCGCGACTGGTCCGAGTCCGACATCGCCCTCCTCACCTGGGGCAACGTCCAACGCGTCCTCCGCGGCGCCGACTTCACGGCCCGCGCGGCCCGCGAACGCCGGGAGCCGTCGACGGCGAAGATCTCGGACCTGGACGGGTGAGGGTGGGGGTGAGCGGCTGAAGGGTCGAGGTCCTGAAGGGGCGACGTCCTGAAGCGCTGAGGGTCTGCGGGGCTTCGGCTGCCCGGGCCTACGGGGTCTGCAGGGTTCCAGGGGAGCCGGTAGCCGGTGCGGGGCTTAGGGATCCCGTGGGGGTTGCGAGGGTCCGCGGGGTCGCTGTGGTCTACGGGACCGCGGATCCACAGGGTTTATGGGTTCGCGAGGCGTGCCGGTGGGGCTGCGAGGACAGGGGGCCACGCCACGGGCGCGCGGGTCACCTCGGCGATGTGAGCCCCGGGCTGTGGGCCGCGGGTTGGCGGGCCCACAGGTCTGCGTGACCACGCCTCGCCGGTCTCGCCGGTCTCTCCGGTCAGCGAGGCGCCGGTTCTCACGGCCCCTGCGGCCCCCGCCTCCCACGGCTCCGTCCGCCCCTACCCACCCTCGATCCGGCACAGGCAGAACGGATGCCCCGCCGGGTCGGCGTACGCGCGGAAGTCCTCCGCGTCCGCCACGAGGAGGGGGCGCGCCCCCAGCTCCAGGACTGTCTTCTCCGCCGCGTCGACCTCCTCCCAGGTGGACCCCGCGTTCAGGTCCAGGTGGAACTGCTGGGCGTTGGTGCCCTCGCGCGGCCAGGCCGGGGGCTGGAAGTCCGGCTCCAGGTTGAAGGCGAGGCGGGGCACGCCGGGGGCCTCCAGGACCACCCAGTCGGCGTCCTCCACGCGGGGCGTGCCGCCCAGGATCGCCGCGTAGAACTGGGCGAGCCCGAGCGGGTCGGGGCAGTCGATCACGACGGAACGGAAGCGGGCCACGGTCACGGCGGATCCTCCTCGTTCGGCGGGCGCGCGGTTCAGCAGGCGCAGAGGCAGAACGGGTGCCCCGCCGGGTCCGCGTACACACGCCAGCCGCGCGAACGGTCCTCGGCGTCCAGCGGGCGCGCACCGAGCGCCAGCACCTCCTTCTCGGCCGCGTCCATGTCCTCGACGGTCAGGTCCAGATGGAACTGCTGCGAGTTCCGCTCCGCACGCGGCCACTCCGGCGCCACGAACCCGGGTGCCGACTGGAACGCCAGCGACTGACCGCCGGGCACCTTCACGTCCACCCAGTCGTCGTCACCCTCCACGGTGCCGCCCAGCACCTCGGCGTAGAACCCGGCCAGCGCACGCGGGTCCGGACAGTCCAGGACGACCACGCCCAGCTTGGCGAGAGCCATGACTTCCTCCAGGGACTCGAAACTGCGGTTACCCATAGAAGTGGGTAACCGGTAACGGTTACTGCATGCTCCCCCATTGGCGGTAACGTCGCAAGCATGAATGAGAGATCGGCCGCACCGGGGGGCCTGGCTCTGATCGAGTCCCTGGTCAACACCCTCGACATCGAGTCGGGCGCCGACGCGCTCGACACGGCCGACGGCCGCGCCCGCTTCGGGCTCACGGACGGCGCCGACGACGTCGTACGCGCCCGTGAACTGCGTGAATCACTGCGCGCGGCACTTCTCGCGCACGCCGGTCACCCGCCGCACCGCGAGGTGACCCCGCTCGGCGAACTGCTGTCGGCGGCCCCTCTGGTCGTGACCGTCGACGCGGCCGACGGAACGGCCGCCCTCGTCCCCGCCGACGCGCACCCTCTGCACTCCCGGGTCGCCACTGCCGTGGCCGAAGCGCTCGTCGCGGGGACCTGGCTGCGGCTGAAGGCCTGCCAGGCCGCCGACTGCCACTGGGCGTACTACGACCGCAGTCCGGCGGGGCGGGGCCGCTGGTGCTCGATGCAGGTCTGCGGGGCGCGCGCGAAGATGCGGCGCTACCGGGCGAGGTAGCGCCGCACAACGCGTCTTCAGCCCTCGGCTCTCAGTCCTCGGTGCTCAATCCCCCCGTTCTCAGTCCTCCCCGCGCGCCGTCGCGGCCCGCGAGCCCACCAGGAGCAGGCACAGCACGGCCACTCCCGAGACGACCCCGGTCAGCAGGAGCAGTGGCTGCAACGGGCGTGCCGCGGCCGCGGGTTCGGTCTGCGGGGCGGCGGCCGCCACGGAGGTGGAGGGGCTCGGGGAGGGGGCGGCCTGCACCGCGGACGAAGTCGGTTTCGACGGGGTCGCGGAGGACGTGGCCCCGCGTGCGGTCCGCGTCGCCGGAGCCGTGCGGGTCGGCGTCGGCACGGCCCCGTGCGAGGTTCCGGCCTCGTGGTGAGAGGTGGGTGTGGGGGTCGGGGTCGGTTTGGGCAGCACCGTGATCCGGGCCGTCATGTCCGGGTGCACCGTGCAGTAGTAGGCGTACGAGCCGGCCGCGGTGAAGGTGTAGGTCCAGCTCTGCCCCTTGCTCAGCATGGGGGAGTGGATCGCGACCGGGCCCGACGTGGTCTTCACGTCGTGCGGTGCGGTGTCCCCGTTGGCCCAGGTCACGGAGTCGCCCACCCGTACGGTCAGCGAGGCGGGCGCGAAGGCGTACCCCTGCATCGCCACCCGGTACGAGGCGGCCGCGGCCTGTCCCGGTGCGAGGAGCAGGAGCGCGAGGAGGGCGAGTGCGGCGAGTACGGGGAATACGGCACCGAGGGCCGTTCGCCGGGCCGCGATCACCCGAGCTCCCCGGCCGGCGTGAACTCCGGCGTGAACTCCGCCGCGATCAGCAGCCGCACCCGCGTGGCCGGCCGGCGCCACGGCAGCCGGAACCCGGTGGCCCGGCGCAGCAGCCGGTACGACATCCGGGCCGTGCCCACGACGAGGAGCAGGTCGTCGGTGCGCTCGACGACGCGCAGCCGCAGCAGCACCGGGAAGGCGACACCGCGCAGTTCGAGGTCGCCGCTGCCCTGGAGGTGCCGTCCGCCGTCGAGCGGCTCGACGTGGGTGGCGGTGACGACGGCGGGCGGTTCGGACAGTTCGAAGCGGAAGGCGGGCCGGGCGCCCAGGGGTGTGTCCGGAGTCGTGTCCAGGCCCTCGTCCACGCCGTCGTCCGGCACGGTGAGCGACGCGGCGGTGAGGTCGAGGCGGCGGCGATACGTGGGCAACGGCCCGTACCGTGCGGCGAGTTCGACGAGCGAGCGGCCGGGTGCGACGGCGTACCGCCCGGGCCGGGGAAGGTGCCGCTGCTCGGGCGGCAGCGTGACGGTTCTCATCCGGGGGCTCCTTGAAAGCGGTTCCCGTGGGGTGGTGAAGATGTGGAGAATGGGGCGGGCGCCGGTCCGGCCGACTGAGCCTCGGCCGGACCGGCGTTCGTCCCCGGGTGTCAGCAGCTGCCGGTGACGAAGCTCTCGGTGGGGGCGAGCAGATGCTCCGCCCAGACCGTGTGCATCTTCACGTAGCTGTCGAGGTTCAGCAGATCGCTGACCTGCTGCCCGAGGGACTCCTCCAGGTGCGCGCCGTTGATGTGGGCGAGCAGCACGCTGAGCGTGTCGTCGGCGACCGCTCCGCCGCCCGAGGCGACCGGCGCCAGGATGCTCTCGATCCACACCGTGTGCGTCTTGATGTAGGTGTCGAGCGCGAGCGCGTCCTGCACCTGCTGCCCCGGAGAACGTTCCAGGTGGGCCGCGTTGAGGTGCTGGAGGATCGGCAGCAGTACGTCCTGGACGCTGGCGCACTGCTCGTCGCCACCGTCACCGGAGCCACCGTCACCGGAGCCACCGTCACCGGAGCCACCGTCACCGGAACCCCCGGTCGGAGCGGCGGTCGGCGTCGCGGTGGGAGCGGTCGTGGGTGTGCTCGTCGGCGTGCCCGTGGGTGTGGCGGTAGGTGTCGCCGTCGGCGCGGGAGTCGTACCGCCACCGTCGGACGGCTCGACGACCTTCACCGACGCCACCATGTCCGGGTGCACGGCGCAGTAGTACTCGTACGTCCCCGCGGCGGTGAAGGTGTACGACCACGAGTCGCCCTGGTCCAGCGTGCCCGAGTCGAACTTCTTCGGGCCCTTGGTCGTGGTGACCGTGTGCGGAACGCTGTCGTGGTTCGTCCACCGGACCGTCTGGCCGACCTCGACGACGAGCTGCTTCCCGTCCCCGAACTTGTTGTTCATGATGTCGACCTGGTGGTCCGGCGCGGCGGCCGCGGCCTGCGGTGACTCGGCGGCAGCGGCCACGGGCGCCTGAGCCGCGCCCGCAGCGGTGTCCGAGGCGGCGGACGACGTGCCACTGCCCGCGGACGCCTGCAGCAGCCCCAGACTGAGCACGGCGGCCAGCGCCGCGCCGAGTCCCGCGACGAGCAGGGCCCGGTTCCCGGCGGGCGGCCTGGGCCGCCGTACGCCGTCTTCCTTGGTGCGTGTCACTGCAACTCCTTGTGCTTGTAGGGGAGTTGATCACGGTGAAGTCAACGGCCGGGGTTGGCCGTGACCAGCAGACTCGTCACGGCGAGCACGACGAGGACCAGCCCCGTCTCCGCCGCGACCGAGTAACCGAAGGGCCGCACGGTGGCGGCGTCGCCGCGCAGCAGCACGGCGAGATCGAGACGGGTGCGCACCCACCGCCGGCTGCTCCACGCGAACAGCAGCACGGCCCCGAGCACAGCCGTCTTGACCAGCAGCAGACGCCCGTACGAGGTGTGCAGCAGAGCGTCGTACGACCCGACGACCTGCCACGCCAGCACGAGCCCCGCGCCCACGATCGCGCTGACGGACACGGCCGCCAGCCGGGAGTACCCGGGCACCACCTCCGCCAGTTCACCCGCCCGCCGTCGCGGCAGCACGGCCAGCGTGAGCATGGCGAGCCCGCCGGTCCACAGGGCCGCGCCGAGGAGATGGAACAGATCGGCGAGGGCGGCCCAAGTGGGCTCACTGCCCTCGGAGTTGTGGCCGTTCAGGCCGGTCGCCCGCAGCAGCCCGAGCGACACCGCGAGGGCTCCGACCCGCCAGCCCGGCGAGCGGGACGTCCGCGCCCCACCCTGCAGCAGCGCACCCAGCACCACCGCCGCCAGCACCCACAGCAGCCCCCGAGCGGCGAGCGCGACGCCGGGCTCGGTGGTCAGGACATCCGCGTACGACGACGGCCGCAACGCGTCCCGCAGGCCGCCGAAGGAGACGTACGCGCCCTGCAATCCGATGCTCGCGACCGTCGACAGCACACCGCACACCCACGCCAGCGCGAGCAGCGTCCGCGCCCGCGGCACCCCCGCACCGCGCGGCCACAGCAGCGCGACGAAGGCGAGCCCGCCGACGAACAGGGCCAGCGACAGATACCCGGCCCACCGGGCGGCGACGAGGCCCTTGCGCACCGAGGGGGACAGTGCGGGCGCGGCCTCCTCGCCGCGGTCCGGGGTGACCGGCGCCAGGACCGCGAAGGCGATCCGGCCGGAGGAGGCGTGCCCGTCCTCCTCGTCGACGACGGACCAGGTGACGGCGGTCTCGCCGGTTCCCCCGGTTCCCCCGGTCCCGGTACGGGGGAGTGCCACCCGCACACCGTCCTCGCCGAGGCGGGACACCGGGAGCCGGTCACCGTCCGTCGTCACGACGCGTACGTCGTCCAGGGCGACCGGTTCGTCGAAGACGAGGGTCAACTGCGCGGGGGCGCGCTTCAGTTCGGCGCCGTCGGCGGGGGTGGAGCGGACCAGGTCGGTGTGGGCGGAGGCGGGGGTGGCGGACAGGAAGGGGGTCAGGAGGGGGACGAGGAGGAGAAGGAGGACGGCAGCGCGGCGGACGGTCATGGCGTCGCCTCCGGCAGCGGGGACGCGCTGATGCCGAGCAGGCCGGGGACGGAGACGGGGGCGAGGCCGACGCAGGGGGAGGGGGAGGGTGAAGACGAGGGCGATGGGGTCGCGGTGGGGGTGGCGAGGAGTCCCGTCAGAGTGCCGGTGATCCCGGTCAGCAGGGGCTGTACGAGCCGCACCTCGCCGTCCTCACAGGCGCCGTCAGTGCCGCCGGGCGGCTCCGTCGTCTCCGAGCCGGACGGAGAAGGGGTGGGCGTGGGCGAGTCGCCCGGGGAGCCGCCGTGGCCGGTGTGCCCCTCGCTCCCGTCACCGTGTCCGGCGTGCGCACCGGAGCCGCCGATGCCCCCGATCCCCCCGACGCCACCGGCCCCGCCGTACACCGGCAACTCCCCGTTCCCCACCGGGGGTTGGCCCACGGGGTCCTGTGGTGAGGGGGCGGCTGGGCTCGGCGGTGCCGTGGTGGCGGGCGGTGAGGTGGGTGGCGCGGCGGCCGCGCCGGGGCCTGAGGGGGAAGGGGCTCCGATGCCGGACGCGTAGCCGAGCACGATCACCACCGCGCCGACGAGCGCGCCCGCGACCACCTCGTCGCGATGATCACCCGGCCAAGCCGCCCTGCGGAACAAGGGCATGGGTCACTCCTGACATGGTCCGGTCAAGCCGAACGGAGAGTGCTGCGAATGCGCACCAGTGGAGTGGAGGGGGGATTCCGCTTGACTACGCGCCCGTTAACCGGTTGTTGCCTGGCTCTCTTCAGGAGGTGCCTGCGCTGTGAGAACGGGCTAGACCGACGTTATTCCGCGCAATGCGATCGTGAAGAATTCCGGGTGCCTTTTTGATGGTTCCCTGAATACTGGCATATGCCGTTGCGAAGAGCTTGGAGTCCGACTGGAGCCCGCCCCTGAAGGCCTCGGGCATCGCAGGAGACCACGTCGAAAATTCTTTGCGAGGTCCTCGCTTTGCTTCAGGGAAGGACGCGCGTAGACATTCCGCGTCCCTCCCCGGATTTCCCCTGGCAGGGGACGCTCAGGCCTTCGGTCGCCCCATAGCCCGGAACTGCCACCCCGCCTTGCGCCACACCTCGGGGTCCAGCGCATTGCGCCCGTCGAGAATCAGCCGCGTCGCCGCCACCTCGCCCAGCGCCGCCGGGTCCAGCTCCCGGAACTCCCGCCACTCCGTGAGATGCAGTACGACATCGGCGCCCCGGACCGCCGCCACGGCGGAGTCGGCGTAGCCGAGGGTCGGGAAGACCTGGCGGGCGTTGGTCATGCCCTTCGGGTCGTAGACCGTCACCTGGCCGCCCTGGAGATGGATCTGTCCGGCGACGTTCAGCGCGGGGGAGTCCCGTACGTCGTCCGAGTCGGGCTTGAAGGTGGCGCCGAGCACCGCGACCCGCTTGCCGAGGAACGAACCGCCGCCCAGCGCCTGCCGCGCCAGCTCCACCATCTGCCCGCGCTGGCGCATGTTGATCGAGTCGATCTCCCGCAGGAACGACAGCGCCTGGTCGGCGCCCAGCTCACCGGCGCGCGCCAGGAACGCCCGGATGTCCTTGGGCAGACAGCCGCCGCCGAAGCCGATGCCGGCCCGCAGGAACTTCTTCCCGATCCGGTCGTCGTACCCGATCGCCTCGGCCAGCTTGGCGACATCGCCGCCCGCGGCCTCGCACACCTCCGCCATCGCGTTGATGAACGAGATCTTGGTGGCGAGGAAGGAGTTCGCGGACGTCTTCACCAGCTCCGCGGTCGGGAAGTCGGTGACCACGAACGGCGTCCCCTCGCCGACCGGCGTCGCGTACACCTCGCGCAGCAGCTTCTCCGCCCGCTCGCTGCGCACCCCGACCACGATCCGGTCGGGGTGCAGGGTGTCGTCCACGGCGAAGCCCTCGCGCAGGAACTCCGGGTTCCAGGCCAGCTCGGCGTCCGCACCGGCGGGCGCGTGCTCGGCGAGATAGGTCGCCAGGCGGTCCGCGGAGCCGACGGGCACGGTGGACTTGCCGACGACGAGGGCCGGACCGGTGAGGTGCGGCGCGAGCGCGGCGATCGCGGAGTCGACGTAGGACATGTCGGCGGCGAACTCGCCGTGCCGCTGCGGAGTGTTCACACAGACGAAGTGGACGTCGCCGAACGCACCGACCTCGGCGAAGTCCATGGTGAAGCGCAGCCGCCCGGTCGAGCCCTCGATCCCGGCGACATGCCCCCGCAGCAGGTCCTCCAGGCCGGGCTCGTACATCGGGACCTCGCCGCGCTGCAGCATGGCGATCTTCTCGGGGACGACGTCCAGCCCGAGCACCTCGAAACCGAGCTCGGCCATGGCCGCGGCGTGGGTGGCGCCGAGGTAGCCGGTGCCGATCACGGTGATCTTGAGGCTCATGGGTGCTCCAGAGGGGGACGTTCGTTCGGTGCGCGGACCGATCCTAGTCGGGGCGTGGCGGAGCCCTTCGGTGGGCACTTTTCCCTCTGTCGCCAAGCTCACGTATCACTCCCGTGGGCGGGCCCCTAAAATTTGAGTTACTTAACGGTAATTAGCGTCGGCAACGCAGCGCATTTGGAGCGTGAGACACCTTGGCCGGATCGGCTGACTTCGACCTGTACCGCCCGTCCGAGGAGCACGACATGCTCCGCGACGCCATCCGCTCGCTGGCCGAGGCGAAGATCGCGCCGTACGCCGCCGCGGTGGACGAGGAGGCCCGCTTCCCGCGCGAGGCCCTCGAGGCACTGGTCGCGAACGACCTGCACGCCGTGCACGTACCCGAGGAGTACGGCGGCGCGGGCGCGGACGCGCTCGCCACGGTGATCGTGATCGAGGAGGTCGCGCGCGTCTGCGTGAGCTCTTCCCTCATCCCCGCGGTGAACAAGCTGGGCTCGCTCCCGGTGATCCTCTCCGGCTCCGAGGAGCTGAAGAAGAAGTACATGACCCCGCTCGCCAAGGGTGAGGGCATGTTCTCCTACTGCCTCTCCGAGCCCGACGCGGGCTCCGACGCGGCCGGCATGAAGACCAAGGCGGTCCGCGACGGCGACCACTGGATCCTCAACGGCGTGAAGCGCTGGATCACCAACGCGGGCGAGTCCGAGTACTACACGGTGATGGCCGTGACGGACCCGACGAAGCGCTCGAAGGGCATCTCGGCCTTCGTCGTCGAGAAGTCCGACGAGGGCGTCTCCTTCGGCGCCCCCGAGAAGAAGCTCGGCATCAAGGGCTCCCCGACCCGCGAGGTCTACCTCGACAACGTCCGCATCCTCGCCGACCGCATGATCGGCGAGGAGGGCACCGGCTTCGCCACGGCGATGAAGACCCTGGACCACACCCGCATCACGATCGCCGCACAGGCGCTGGGCGTGGCGCAGGGCGCCTTCGACTACGCCAAGGGGTACGTCCAGGAGCGCAAGCAGTTCGGCAAGGCCATCGCCGACTTCCAGGGCATCCAGTTCATGCTCGCGGACATGTCCATGAAGATCTCGGCGGCCCGTGCCCTGACGTACCAGGCCGCGGCGGCCTCGGAGCGCGGCGACTCCGACCTGACCTACCTGGGCGCGGCGGCGAAGTGCTTCGCCTCCGACACGGCGATGGAGGTCACCACGGACGCGGTCCAGCTGCTCGGCGGCTACGGCTACACCCGTGACTATCCGGTGGAGCGGATGATGCGGGACGCCAAGATCACTCAGGTGTACGAGGGGACCAACCAGATCCAGCGGATCGTGATGGCCCGCAACCTGCCGTAACTGCTGGTCGGCTTACGGCTGAGGGGCGCCCGCGGTGTGGGCGTCCCTCACCTTTTCAGGCGAATGGAGGCATGAGACATGGTTATATCCATGTCCCATGTCTCATGTCTTGGCGTTCCTTGTGTGACCGGGGACTTCCCGGCACGCGGCGGCCGTCGTACACCGCGCAGGACCAGCTCATCCATGAGGCCGAGTTGCACGGCTGGAGGCTGATCGTCGTCAGCCTGCTCGATGCGCCGTGGGACGGACCGACGAGCCTCCGTATCGAGCCGCCCGATGACCCGGCAGTCGTGGTCGGGACGGACGGCATCACGGCGGAACTCATGCGGTCGATCTCCCTGGCGGAGATCCGCAGGACGGCGAAGGAGCTGAGAGTGCGCCTGGGCAGGTCGGCCGACGAGGCGGCCACCTCGGCGGTGCTTCATCGGGTCGAGACGGAGCGGGAGTACGCCTTGATGGCCCGTGAGTACGTGCGTTTGGTGCAGCAGGGATACCGGAGTCCCGTCACGCGACTGGCGTCAGCGTGGGGGCTCAGCCGGAACACCATCAGCGGCCGCATCCGACGCGCACGTGCCATGGGGTTCCTCGACGGGCCGCCGGGCAGACCTGCGGATCGCCTGACCGAGAAGGCCAGGCGGCACCTGGAGGGGGAAGAACGTGACGTGGAGCGTACCGCACGATCCTGAACACAGCTGTGGAGCCGTACTTCGGGGCTGACGGCATCAGGGGCGTCACCCCCGAACGGATCGAGAAGTGGGTGGAGTGGCTGACCCATGTGCGCGGTTACAAGCCCTCCACGGTCCGATTTCGCTTCAACATCCTTCTCTCCCCGTGAGCGCCGCCCGGACCTACCGGGACCAGCGTGCCGAAGTCCACGTCCCCGGTACGGATACGGTGCTGGCTGTTGTCGCGGCCGCCCCCGAGCGCTACCGCGGAATGCTCTGGCTGATGGCCGGATGCGGGCTGCGCCTCGGTGAGGCCATGGGGCTCGGCCGCGACCGCATCTGCTTCGGCCGTTCCGCTCCCCGACGTGGTGGCACTGGCCCTGCGCCGTCATCTCAGGGACCACCCCACTTGGGGCGAGGCGGAACTGCTGTTCAGCAATGCCACAGGCACCGGGTTGCTGTATCCGTACTACTGGTACGGCCTGATCTGGCGCCCGGCTCTCACTGCGGCCGGTGTCGAATACTTCAAGTCGCACAGCCTCCGGCACTTCTACGCGGGTTCTCTGCTGCGGCAGGGCGTTCCGGTCTCGGAGGTCTCAGCCTGGTTGGGGCACACCTCGGTGAGCTTCACCGAGAGGTACTGCTCAGACCTGATGCCCGACGCTCCCGACCGCGCACGCCTCGCGATCGACGGTGCCCTGGGATCCCTCGGACCGAAGCCGCTCGCCGCTGACCCGCCCGACTTGTTCGGAGTGGCGTAGGCCCGGTTCTCCGAGGAGGCTGAATCACCGAGGGCGCGTACTTCGGAGGCAGGGCAGGGAAGCCGTAACTCCGATGGCCCTCCCGGGAGAAATGACCGGGACCGCGCGATTACTTCGCATACGTTGCGGATTATTACCGTCCGCCCGATGGCGCCCGGCGCCCGGCGGGCGTAGGACGGAAGGGCACGGGGCCCGTCCCTGGGCTCCTGCACCCCCCAGGAGGAGCCATGACCCAGCCCGGAACGACCGCGATGAGCAAGGCGATGCAGGACTGCGTCGAGGCGTGCATGTCCTGCCACAGCGTGTGCGAGGAGACCATGAGCTCTTGCATGCAGATGGGCGGCCAGGCCCAGATGCAGATCATGCGCGCCCTCATGGACTGCAGCGAGATGACCCGGATGTGCGCGGACATGATGATGCGTCGCTCGCCGATGTCGGCCGAGATGTGCGCGATGTGCGCCAAGGCCTGTGAGATGTGCGCCGAGGCGTGTATGGCCATGCCGGACGACGAACAGATGATGCGCTGTGCCGAGGCGTGTCGTCGCTGCGCGGAGATGTGTCGCTCGATGGCGGGCGCCACGATGTGAGGCCGGTCTGAGGCCGGTCCGACGCGTTTCAGGGGCACCCCGCGGGGTGCCCCTGTTCCTTGGTGCGGCAGGCTGCCCCGCATGACCACGCTGCCTTCGTTCCGGTACCACCCCGACCCCGTCGCCACCGGCTCGGTGGTCCCCTCGGACGCGCCCTGCGACTGCTGCGGGCGGTCCCGCGGATTCGCGTACGACGGCCCGGTGTTCGGCGTCGACGACCCCGCCGGGGCGCTGTGCCCCTGGTGCCTCGCCGACGGCAGCGCGGCCGCGCGGTACGAGGCGCAGTTCACGGAGGCCGAGGGGCGGATCCCCCTGGAGGTCCGGGTCGAGGTCGAGCGGCGCACCCCGGGGTTCCGCGGCCGGCAGCAGGAGCAGTGGCTGACGCACTGCGGGGACGCGGCGGCGTTCCTGGGGCGCGCGGGAGCGGCCGGGGTGAAGGAGTACCCGGAGGCCCTCGGAGATCTGCTGGCCGACCACGGCGAGGACTTCTGCGCCGCCCTGGACGCCGACGGGCAGCCCACCGCGTATCTCTTCCGCTGCCTGCACTGCGACCGGCACCTCGCCTACGCGGACTGCACATGAGCGGCGTGACAGAGGCCTTCGACGCCGCCGAGCGCGCCATGTGGGCGGGGCGCGCGGAGGCGTACGCGGCGAGCTTCGGGCGGCTGTGCGCGGGGCCGGTGGGGGCGTTGCTGGACGCGGCGGGGGTGCCGGACGGGGGCTCGGAGGGCCCGGCGGGGGACTCCGCGGAGAGTTCCGCGCGGCCGTACGTCCTCGATGTCGGGACCGGGACGGGTACGGCGGCCCTGGCGGCGCTGGAGCGCGGTGCCCGGGTGTGTGCGGTGGACGCGGACGCGGGGATGGTGGCGGCTGCGCGGGCACGGGGCGTCGCGGCGGAGGTGGCCGTGCTGCCGGAACTCCCCTGTCCCGACGGCGAGTTCGACGTGGTCCTCGGAAACTTCACCCTCAACCACGTCGGTCGTCCGCGTGCCGCGTTGGCGGAACTGCGACGGGTGCTGCGGCCCGGCGGGCGGATCGCGCTGACGCTGTGGGGTGCGCGGCGCGGGGCCGGGCAGGGGCTGCTGGGGCGGGCCTGCGGGGCGGGGGGTGCGGTGCGTCCGAGGGACCTGCCGCGAATGGACCCGGCCGAGGACTTCGTGCGCACACCGGAAGGGGTCGCGGGACTGCTCCACGAGGCCGGCTTCAAGAGCGCCGAGTGCACCGAGCTGGCCTGGGACCACCGGACCACGGTCGAGGAGTGGTGGGGCGGCGTCGCGGCGGGGCTCACCACGGTGGGGCTGGTGATGGCGGCGCAGGACGCGCGGACCGTCGTACGGATCAGGAGGGAGTACGAGCGGCTGAGCGCGCGATTCGCGGTGGGGGGCGGGGAGTTGGCGCTGCCGCACTGTGCGCTGCTCGCGCACGGGGTTGCCTAGCGCACGGGGTCGCCTAGGCCGGGCCGGGCTTCGCACCGCTCTCGCCGGCGGCGGTCCGGGCCGGCCCGAACAGCGGCTCCAACGCCCGCTCCAGATCGGCCGGTTCACGGAAGTGCACCGGCCGCATGCCCAGCGCGGCGGCGGCCGCCACGTTCTCCTCGCTGTCGTCGACGAACAGGCACCGGTCGGGGCGGGCCCCCACCAGGGAGGCCGCCAGCCGGTAGATGCGCGGGTCGGGCTTGGCGAGGCCGACCCGGGCGCTGTTGACGACGTGGTCCGCGAGGTCGGACAGGCCCATCGCGTCGAGGTCGTCCTCCAGTTGCAGCGTCGCGTTGCTGACGAGCGCCAGGGGCACCCGGGTCCGGGCCCGCCGCAGCAGTGACACCACCGCCTCGTCGGCGGCGAACGGCGACTCCAGCAGGGCCGTGCCCAGCTCCCACGCGGTCGCCTCGGGCACCAGCCCGGCCAGGCCCGCCGCGATCGCCCGCACCCACTCCTGCAGATCGATCCGGCCCAGCAGCACCGGCAGATCGACCTCCGGCGCGAAGGCGACCTTCATGGTGGTGCCCTCGGCCAGGCCCGCGGCACGTTCCAGGGCGTGCAGCCCGGACGGGTCGAAGCGGCGCAGGACGTTGTCGACATCGCAGAGCACCGCGTCGAACGGTGCCCCGCTCACCGCGTCAGCCACCCGAGACGGTCACCTTCTCGTCGTTCTTCAGCTCTTCCACCAGCTTCTTCACCTTCGCCTTGTCCCAGACGAGGTTGCCGCCCGCAGAGCCGGAGATCGGCATGTTCATCGACTTGCCGTCGCCGCCGTTGACGCTCTTCATGGCCCAGAACATGTCGGCGAGGTCGAACAGGCCCATGTCCTTGTCGACGATCAGGGAGTCGAGTCCCGCGCCCATGGTCGGGTAGAGCTTGAAGGGGTTGAGGACCGTGCCCGGTGTGGCGACCTGGTTGGCCAGGGCGGCGAGGAACTTCTGCTGGTTCTTCGTCCGGTCGAGGTCGGAGCGCTTGAGGGCGTAGCGGGTACGGACGAAGGCCAGGGCCTGCTCGCCGTTCAGGGTCTGCTTGCCCGCCTCGAAGTCGGCGCCGGACTTCTTGTCCTTCATGCCGCCCTCGGGGATGGTGATCTCCACGCCGCCCACCGCGTCCACGATGTTGGCGAAGCCCGCGAAGCCGATCTCGACGTAGTGGTCGATGTGCAGACCGGTGTTGAACTCGACGGTGCGGACGAGGAGTTCGGGGCCGTCCTCGGCGTACGCCGCGTTCAGCTTCACGTGCCGGCCGGTGCCCTGGTACGTCTTGCCGGACTCGGAGCCCTTGAACGTGGGGATCTCCACGTCGGAGTCACGGGGCAGGGAGATCAGCGTGTCGCCGTTGCTGCCGGTGTGCAGGATCATCATCGAGTCCGTGCGCTTGCCCTCGGCGGACCCGGTGTGCAGCTTCTTCTTCTCCTCGTCGGACATCCCGGCGCGGCTGTCGGAGCCGACGATCAGGTAGTTCGTGCCCTCGCCCGCCTCGGGGCGGTCGATGACCTTGGAGAGGTCGACCTCGCGGTTGAGCTTGGAGTCGGCCCAGAAGTACGTACCGACGCTCGTCACCACGAGGAGGGTGACCACCGTGATCGCCGTCCACTTGATGCGGCGGCGCCAGTTCGGCGCGGGGCGGGGTTCGTGCGTACGGCCGGGGCCGCCGCCGTTCCCACCGCCGCCCGGGGCGCCGTAGACCTGGCCGGTGTTGTAGCCGCTGTCGTAGCCGTCGACGGAGGTGTCGTCGCCGTAGCCGCCGCCGTACGCCGGCTGCTGCGGGACCCCGCCGTAGGGCGGCGCGGACTGTCCGGGGCCACCTCCGTACGCGCCCGAGGCGGGCCGGCGGACCTGCCGCATGGAGCGCGCGCCCTCAGGCTGTGCGCTCGCGCTGCCGCGTCCGTACCGGTTGCCGCGGTTGTCGTCGGACCATCCCTCGGGCCAATCGTTCATGGGGCCAAGTGTGCAGGGATCGACTGTGCCCTTTACAAGGGTCGTAGGAAAATCAGGGCACTGCTGTTGCGAACCCAACACAAAGTCCGCGATCCCGGCGGCCGCATAAGGTGGAGGCCATGACAGACCAGGCCCCCGCAGTGGAGTCCGACATCCCGGGCAAACCCACCTCAGCCTCCCGGACCACCCTCAGCCACATCATGACCCACAACGACACCAACCTTCTGGGGACGGTGCACGGTGGTGTGATCATGAAACTGGTCGACGACGCGGCGGGCGCGGTGGCGGGACGGCACTCCGGCGGCCCCGCAGTCACCGCCTCCATGGACGAGATGGCCTTCCTGGAACCGGTCCGCGTCGGCGACCTGGTCCATGTGAAGGCCCAGGTCAACTGGACCGGGCGGACCTCGATGGAGGTCGGGGTACGGGTGCTGGCCGAGCGCTGGAACGAGTCCAACCCGGCCACGCAGGTCGGTTCCGCGTATCTCGTCTTCGCCGCCGTCGACGCCGACGGCAAGCCCCGTCGGGTCCCGCCCGTCCTCCCGGAGAGCGAACGCGACGAGCGCCGCTACCAGGAGGCCCAGATCCGCCGCACCCACCGCCTGGCCCGGCGCCGCGCGATCATGGAACTGCGGGAGAAGCGGGCGGCGGAGGGGTTCGAGGACTGAGGACCACTCTCGAGGACTGAGGACCAAGGAACGCCCCCGCGGAGGCACGGGTCACACGCACCCCACCTCGTCCCCCGTCACCACCCCGAACTCCCCCTGATACGGATCCTCGGCCCGTACCTTCCGCACCTGCTCGAAGTCCGCCCCGGCGATCACCTTCAGCACCGCCCCCTGCCCCTTCACGGCCCGCAGTTCGCTGCCCGGGAGAGCAGCCGCGAGGGACTTCGCGGAGCGGTCCCAGCGGGGGTCGTAGGCGACGATCGTGCGCTTCACCGTGCGGTTCGCGGAGGTCACCGGCTGGCGGGTGGTGCGGAAGCCGGTGGCGGCGAGCTGGCTGTCGACGCGCTTGCCGAGGCCGGAGACGGCGGTGCCGTTCTCGACCTGGACGCGGATCTGCTGCGGGGCGACGGCGACGCGTACGGCCTTGCTCCGCGGCTTGTGCGCGGCGAGCGGCTTGTCGTCGCGGAGGGCCTGGAAGAGGCGGTCGGCCTTTGCGGAGTCCCATTTCAGGGTGGAGCCGACGCCCTTCACGGCGTATCCCATCTGGCCGATCGGGACCGTCGTGAACTCCGACGACGAAGGCGAGAAGTTGCGCATCGCCCTTCCCAGGTCCAGCAGCTCGTCGGTGCCGAAGCCCTTGTCCGCGCGGACCGAGCCGAGCACGGCCCGGGTGATGTCCCGGAACTTCATCGGGTTCAGCAGGATCCCGGAGGACGTGGCCCGGTCGATGAGCGCCGCCATGAACCGCTGCTGGCGCTTCATCCGGCCGAGGTCGGCGGCGCCGTCGATGTGCCGGGAGCGGACGTACTGCAGGGCCTCGCCGCCCCTCAACGTATGTGTTCCGGCGGGGAGGTCCAGGCCGGTGTAGGAGTCCTTGAGCGGGTCGACCGTGCAGATCTTGACGCCGCCGACCACGTCGACCGTCTTCATGAAGCTGGTGAAGTCGACCTCCAGGTAGTGGTCGATCTTCACATGGGTCATGTTCTCGACCGTCCGCACGGTGAGGTTCGGGCCGCCCTCCGCGTACGCCGCGTTGAGCTTGACGGGGTGGCCGTGGTGCTTCTCGCCGGAGGTCTGGTCGGTGTGCGGGGGCGTCATGGCGTACGAGTCGCGCGGCAGGCTCACCACGCTGGCCCGCTCCCGGTCCTCCGAGATGTGCACGATCATGATCGTGTCCGTGCAGTGGCAGGGCGCGCCGCCGAGCCGGTACTTCTGCCGCTCGGCCTCGGTGATCTTGTCGCGCCCGTCGGTGCCGACGAGGAGGACGTTCATGCCGTGACCGGCTCTCGGGCGGTTCTTCATGTCCTTGAAGGGGTCCACGCGCGCGATGTCCGCGTCGAGGCTGGAGATCACCCCGTGCCCGATGCCGGCCGAGGCGAGGATCACCACGGAGAGCGTCGTCACCGCCCGTGCGGCCCAGCGCGGTTTCCTGCGCCGTACGGGTGGCCGGGGGCGGGGCCGGGCGGCGGGGGAGCGGTGGGGCGGCGTGGGCATGGGGGACACCTCCGCGAGGGCCGTACATGGGATCATCAGCACCGTAGGCCGATACGATCTGCGGCCACCGCCGCCGACCCGGGCGGGGCGCGTCGGTGTCCCCCATTCGCGGTAACGTGAGCCCCCTATGAACGCCAAGCCCGACGTGCAGCTCCCCGCCGTGTCTGTGATCATGCCCGTCCTCAACGAGGAGCGGCATCTGCGCGGAGCCGTCCAAGCGATCCTCGCGCAGGAGTACGCCGGCGAGATGGAGGTCGTGATCGCCCTCGGTCCGTCCCAGGACCGCACGGACGAGATCGCCGCCGAGCTCGTACGCGAAGACCCCCGCGTCCACACCGTCCCGAACCCGACCGGCCGTACGCCCGCCGCCCTCAACGCCGCGATCAAGGCCTCGCGCCATCCGATCGTCGTCCGCGTCGACGGGCACGGCATGCTCTCGCCGAACTACATCACCACCGCCGTACGGCTCCTTGAGGAGACCGGCGCGCAGAACGTCGGCGGCATCATGCACGCCGAGGGCGAGAACGACTGGGAGCGTGCGGTCGCCGCCGCGATGACCTCGAAGATCGGGGTCGGCAACGCCGCCTTCCACACCGGCGGCGAGGCACAGCCCGCCGAGACCGTCTACCTCGGGGTCTTCCGGCGCGCGGCCCTGGAGCAACAGGGCGGCTACAACGAGGAGTTCATCCGCGCCCAGGACTGGGAGCTGAACTTCCGGATCAGGGAGGCCGGCGGGCTGATCTGGTTCTCACCGGAGCTGAAGGTGTCGTACCGTCCGCGGCCGAGCGTGAAGGCGCTGGCCAAGCAGTACAAGGACTACGGCCGCTGGCGGCACGTGGTGGCCCGCTATCACTCCGGGTCCATCAACCTGCGCTACCTCGCGCCCCCGACGGCGGTCGTCGCCATCGCCGCGGGCCTGGTGGTGGGCGCGGCGGTGACCCCGCTCGGCTTCGTGATCCCGGGCGGCTATCTCGCGGCGATCGTCCTCGGCTCGCTTCCGGCGGGCAGGGGGCTGCCGTGGAAGGCGCGCCTCCAGATCCCCCTCGCGCTGGCCACCATGCACATGTGCTGGGGCTTCGGCTTCCTGACCAGCCCGAAGTCGCTGGCGAAGAAGGTCATCGCGTCGCGCCGGCCGGCGGTGCTGACGGAGGCGTAGCGGCCCTGGACGGACTGAAGGCCCCTTCCCGGACAACGGGGAAGGGGCCTTCGGCATGGCCCTTCGTCATGGGCCGTCGGCCGGTGGGGCTCAGCCGCAGTGCACGCCGTAGTCGATGCGCGTGTAGTTGGAGGCCGCGCGGCCGCCCCAGTCGATGCACTTGCCCGCGGCGGAGACGTAGAGCGGGCCCGCGTAGTACTTGAAGGTGCCGGAGTCCTCCTCGACGCCGGCCTTCCACACGGTGTCGGTGCGGTGCAGCCGCAGGTTGGCGCCCAGGACCATGGGCGTCCCCTGCGTGTCGCTGACCGTGACGACGCAGTTCTTGCCGGAGGAGCCGCTGTAGGTGAGGAAGGCGGTGCCGTCGCCGACGTCCATCGTGTCGATGACGCTGTAGCCGGAGCCGCAGGTACCGGTGTAGGTGGCCGCCGAGGCGGTGCCGGTGGCGGCGATCGTTCCGGCGGCGGTGAGGCCGATGACGGCCGCGACCGTGCCAAGCCGCTTGGTGTGGAGCATGTTTGAGTCTCTGTCAGTTCCGTGTGGATATGGATCTGATCATTCCATGAGCGCTGGTGGGGCTCAGTCGCAGTGGTTGTAGCCGGAGGGCGGCACACGGTCCTGGAGCATGTCCGCGCCGCCGGTGCTCCACATGTCGAGCTCGAAGGCGATGCAGGTGTTCCGGCCGTTGACCTTGACCGGGCCGGCGTAGTACTCGAAGTAGCCGTAGTCCGGGTCCGAGCCGCCGCCCTGGCGGTAGATGGTCAGCGACATGCGCGAGCTGACGCCGTAGTACGAACCGGCCTTGTCGGAGACGACGCAGTTGTAGGTGCCGTCCCAGTACAGGTACGACGTCGCCACGTGTGCGCCGTTGTAGTTGTAGTGCTTGAGCGTGTCGATCACGCTGCCGCCGCAGCCCGACGCGGCGGAGGCCGCCGGTGCGGTGGCGACCGGGCCCACCACGGCGACGCCCATGAGGACCGCGGCGCTCGTCAGCCAGCGGGTCGCCTTGTGCTTGAGGATGCTCATCGCGGTACCGCCTCTCAGCCGCAGTGGAAGTAGCCGGAGGTCGGTACGTGGTCCTGGATGATGTTGTTGCCGTTCTTGTTCCACACGTCGGTCTCGACGGCGATGCAGCGGTCCACGCCCTTGAACTTGAAGCTGGCGTAGTAGAGGTAGTAGTCGTCGTCGCCCGGCGAGACGTAGCCGTCCCTGTCGGTCCAGGCGTGCACGGCGATACGGGTCTTGACGCCGTAGTAGGAGCCCTGCTTCACGGCCGCGACGCAGTTGTACGTGCCGTCCCAGAACAGATAGGTCTTGGCGTACGTCGTACCGCCGTAGGTGTTGCTCCAGCTGTCGATCTGGGACCCGTTGCAGCCGTACGTGGCGGCGCTCGCGGCCGGAGCGGTCACCAGCGAGTAGCCGGCGATCGCGGACAGCGCGAACGTCATGGTCGTGGCGTACCGTGCGGCCTTGTTCTTGAGCTTCAACTTCTCCCCCGTGGAAGGTAGTTGCTGGGGTTCCGGTCGGGAACCGCTCAAGATCTTGTCATGTTCAGACAAGCAATGTGAACGCCGCGTAAGTCGTTGGCCAAAAGTTGATCATGTTGGCCGAAAGTGCAACAGCTGGGCTACCAGGTGAAGTTGGGGTTCACGTGCATGCACTTGCTGGTGTCGGCACCGTTCATCGCATCCGCCGAGTCCGGCGTCGCGTCCGACTTCTCAGGAGCCTCGTACTTCGTCCCGGACCGCCAGTCCGCCCCCACCACGAGGGTGACGCCGGAGACGTCCGTGGACTTCTTCACGGAACTCGTCGGGATACCGAGGACCTTGGCCACGCGCAGGGCGTCGCCCTTGAGGTCGACGCTCGGGTAGCGCACGAGCGTCTTCTCCTGGGCTGTCGCCGTGGAGGTGTCCGCCTCGGCCTGTGTGAAGCCCTTGCCGACCAGCAGCTCGGCCACCGCGGTCGCCCGGCCGCTGACCGGCCCCAGGGCGTCCGTGCGCGTCCCGTTGCGGACCTGGATCCCGATCTCGCCGTCGGCGGCGGCCTTGTCGGAGGTGGTCGTCTCCTCGGCGGCCTTCTTCTTGTCCTTGCCGTCGAGCGCGATGTCCTCCCGGACCAGCCGGAACAACTGGTCCGCGTCCTCCGGCTTGGGCACCACCCGGTTGCCGTCGGAGGCGTACTGCCACGGCATCGTCGTCATGGTGATCCGCTGGGTGGGGACCTTCCGCAGCTCCTTGCTCAGGTCGTACAGCTTGGTCACCGTGCCGAGCCCCTCGTCCACCGTCAGCGCCTCGGTGGCCGTCTCCGCGAGCCTGCGCAGCTTGTTGGGGTTGCTCAGCGTCGCGTTCTCCCGCAGCTCGCGGACCATCGAGTTCATGTACATGTGCTGGGCCTTGGCCCGCGCGATGTCGGTGTTGTCCTCGAAGCCGTACCGGGTGCGCAGCCACTGCAGTGCCTGCTCGCCCTTGATGGACGTGGTGCCCTCCTCCAGCCTCAGGCCCGAACCGCTGCCCTTGGAGGTGTGCGAGTAGATGTTGGCGTCCACGCAGACCGGGACGCCGCCGACGGCGTCCGCCATCGAGACCACACCCGCGAAGTCGATCATCATGAAGTGGTCGATGTGGATGTCGGTCAGCTTCTCCCAGGTCGCCACCGTGCAGCCGGGGCCGCCGCGGCCGAGGGAGTCGTTGGTCATCGCCGAGGTGAGCGCCTGGTGGACCTTCTCGGTGTCGGGGTCGGTGCACTCCGGGATGTCGACCAGGGTGTCGCGCGGCATGCTCACCACCGACATGTTGGAGCGGTCGGCCGAGACATGCAGCAGCATCTGGACATCCGCCCGCGGCGCGGTGTTGTACGTGCTCTTGGCGCCGCCGAGCTTCTGGTTCTCCTCGTTGTCCCGCGCGTCCGAGCCGATGATCAGGATGTTCAGCGGGGTCTGTCCGGCGGCGTTCGCCTCCGTCTTCTTCGCCCTGTCCTTCTCGTCGCCGATGTTCAGGGCGTCCTTCTTGATGTTGCCGTTGAGGTGCCGGTAGTAGAGGTACCCGGCGCCCGAGGTGCCGAGTATCACCACCGCCAGCACGATCGCCGACCAGCGCAGCACGCGCCGCCCACGAGGTCTGCCGTCCTTCGCGCGCCGCCCTCTGCCGTGATCGGCGGGCGGCCTGGGCCCCTGCGGCGTGAGAGGCATCGTCTCCTCCACCGCGGGAACCTCGCCGCGCACACTCTGCGCCAACTCCCTGTCCTCCCCACCCTGCGCCACCTGGCGGACTGCCGAGCCTCCCCAAGCCCGGCGGCCGGCTGTGTGTGCCCGGTCCGCCTCGTCGGAAGCGTACGCGAGACCCAATGTCGAATGTGTTGCCGAAGTGCTGTCTGGTCCCGAGACGTGAGCACGCCTCATCATTCTGCAGACAGCCAGGAGCCCGCTGTGGGGTGCGGGCCCGGTCGCCGCCCGCACCCCACCGCAAGGACCGGCCCCTGCGCGCCGGCGGATGACCCGGCCAGGGCCACCCGCCGGCGGTTCACCACCGGTACGGCTCGTACACGTCCATGCACTTGCTGCTGTCCGCCCCGTTGAGTTCGTCGGCGTTCTCCGGAAGGTCGCCGGCCTTCGGATCGGACTGCTTCGGATACGTCGACCCCTCGCGCCAGTCGGCACCCACCACGAGCGTCACCCCCGAGACCTCGCTCGACTTCTTCACCGAACTCAGCGGAATCCCCAGCGACTTGGCGACCCGCTGGGCGTCGCCCTCCAGGTCCGCGCTCGGATAGCGCACCACCGTCCGCTCCACGGCGAGCCCAGCCGTGGTGTCCGCCGAGGCCCGGTCGAAGCCCTTCTCCGCCAGCACCCCGCTGACCGTGCGGGCCCGGCCGTCGACCGCGGCGAGCGTGGAGGTCCTCGTGGCGTTCTGGACCAGGACACCGATCTCGTCGTCCGCGGCCACCGGGTCGTCGGAGACCTTCTCCTCGGTCTTCTTCTTGTCCGAGGCCTTCCCGTTGTCGTCGAAGGGCACGTCGTCGCGGAGCATCTGCCACATCTTCTCGGCGCCCGCGGGATCCGGGATCAGATGGTTGGCGTCCTGCGGATCCGCCAGGTACGGCATCGTCGTCATGGTGATCCGGTCCGTCGGCACCGACTTGAGCTGCATGCCCAGGTCGTACAGCTTCTTCACGGTGCCGATCTCCTCGGAGACCGTCAGGGCCTTCGTGGCCGCCTCGGCCAGGTCCATCAGGCGTCCGCCGTCGGTGAAGACGTTCTGGTCCTTCAGCTTGCGGATCATCGAGTTCATGTACATGTGCTGGGCCCGGGCCCGCATCGGGTCGCTGCCCCACGCATGCCGGGTGCGCAGCCACTGGAGGGCCTGCTCGCCCTGGACCTCCTTGCGGCCCGCCTTCATCTTCAGGCCGGAGCCGCCCTTGTCGTACACGTTCTGCTTCACACAGACCTCGACGCCGCCGACCGCGTCCGCCATGCTCACCACGCCCGCGAAGTCGATCGTCATCCAGTGGTCGATGTAGACCCTGGTGAGGTTCTGCCAGGTCGCCAGCGTGCAGCCGGCCCCGCCGCGGGCCAGTGAGGCGTTGATGATGGTGTCGACCGCCGGATAGACCTTCTCCGACTCCGGGTCGGTGCACTTGGGGATCTCGACCCGGGTGTCGCGCGGGATGCTCACCACGGAGGCGCTCTCACGGTCCGCCGCCAGATGGATCAGCATCTGCACATCGCCCAGCGGCGGATTGTCCCGGTGGTCCTTGCCGCCGCCGAGCTTCACGTTCGCGTCGGAGGCCCGGCTGTCGGAGCCGATCAGCAGGATGTTCAGCGGCGTCTGTCCGGCGGCGTTCGGCGCGGCCTTCGTCGCCTTGGAGTCGCCGCTGCTGCGCTCGCCCTTCTCGATGTTGCCGTTGAGGTGCCGGTAGTAGAGGTACCCGGCGCCGGCCGTGCCGAGTATCAGCACCGCCAGCGTCGTCGCGGACCATCTCAGCACCTTGTGCTTACGCCGGGGCGCGGCCCGGCGTCTGCCGTGTCTGCCGCCGCCGCTCCCCTCTGCGGGCCCCTCCTGAGCTCGCCGGACGCCCCCTCGCGTCTCGTCCCCCCGCACACTGTTCTGGGTCATCTCCCCGTCCCCTCCCCACCCCTGAAGCACCGAACAGGCCTGCCGTCACGTCCTGTTAGACGTACGACAGGCCTGTCAGGTCACACCTCACATGGTCAACTCGCGCACTTGACCTCGTCCGCCGTGGTCTTCGGAACCTCCGGAGTCGCCGCCGAGGTGGAGTTCATCTTCACCCCGGCCCCCTTGAAGTCCTCGCCGAGCGTCAGGGTCATGGTCGGCAGTCCCTGCGCGTTGGTGACGCTCTCGCCCGGCTTCATCATCGAGCCGGACAGCCCCATGATCTCGGCCAGCCGACGCGCCTGGTCCGCCTGGTCGGGGGCGTACTCCAGCGTCGTCTTCGCCTGCGTCTTGTCGGCGTTGCCCGCGTTCTCGGACTTGGTCACGCCCGCCTCGGTCTGCAGGTAGGTGAGCTCCTCCTGCGCGCTGCCCCCCGGCGCCCCGCCGTTGAGGATCCGCACCCGCACCTCGGAGGCGTCCGACTTGGTGCCCTTCAGCCGGGCGGCGATGGCGGCCTTCTCCTTCTTCTCCTGGGCCTTGACCTCGGTGAAGGAGACATCGTTCTTGATCATGTTGAAGACCTGCGGGGCGTTCGCCTCGTCGGGCACGACGGTCGCCTTGACCACCTCGGCCGGGTTGTCCTTCACCGGCGTGGTCAGGAAGGTGATGTTCTTCGGCGGCACCTTCTTCAGCTCCAGGGCCAGGTCCTTGAGCGTGCTGGCACTGCCGATGCCTTTGTCGACGGTGAGCGCCTTGGTGGCCGCGTTGGCCAGCTTGATCAGTTTCGTCGGGCTGGTGAGGGTGTCGCTGGAGGTCATCTTGCGCATCAGCGAACTCATGAACTGCTGCTGGACCTTGATGCGGTCCAGGTCGCCCTGGTTGCCGAAACTGTGCCGGGTGCGCACGAACGCCAGGGCCTGCTCGCCCTCGACCGTGGACTTGCCGGCCGGCAGCTTCAGCTTCGACTCCTTGTCGTTGACGGCCTTCGCCAGACAGACCTCCACACCGCCCACCGCGGTCGTCAGGGTCTTCACCGCGTTGAAGTCGGCCATCACGAAGTGGTTCACGTCGATGCCGGTGAGTTCCTCGACCGTCTTCATGGTGCAGCCCGGGTTACGGCCGTCCTGGCCGAGGCTGGTGTTGAAGCGGACGCTCTGGGTGCCCGGGACGATCTTCTCGGTGCCGTCCTCCGTGACCTCGCAGTCCGGCACATCGACGATCAGGTCCCGCGGAATGCTCATCGCGGTCGCGTTCGTACGGTCCTTGGAGACGTGGAAGAGGATGTTCGTGTCGGCGTGCCCGACGCTGCCCTTGTCGCCGTAGCCCTCGTTGCCCTTGCCGGTCCGCTTGTCGGTGCCGATGACGAGGATGTTGAAGGCCTCGTCCTTGCTGAACCCGTCGTCCGCCACATTGCCGACGTCCTCGGTCGTGACGTTGCCCTCGAGGTGCTTGAGGTACAGATACGCGGCCCCGGCCGTGCCCACGAGCACGAAGGCCATGACGCCGCCGGTCCACAGCACGGCCTTCTTCGCCTTGGACTTCTTCTTCACCGGCCGCCGGTTGCGCCGCCCCGGCAGTGGCTCCTCGGGCGCGCCCCGGCGTCTGCGCGGCGGCGGTACGTCACGGCCGGGCGCCTCGGCGGGTGCCGTACGGCTCCGGCCCGGCGCCGCCGTTCGATTGCGGACCGCTCCGCCGGCGTCGGCGGAGCGGGTGCTGGATCTGCGGGGTCCCGGCACCGCTGATTGCGGTGCGGAAGGAGTCAGTCGCAGTTCGTATTCGCCAGTGTTCGGATTGAGTACCCACTGGTCTGCGGGGTCGATGTCGTCCGCCCGCCCACGGCCTTGCGCGTCCACGGTTGTCTGAATCCTCCGTCGGGGCCACGCGGCGCCTCCCCCTCAAGGCGCTCGGGTCTCGGTCAAACAGTGCGCAAGCCTAACTACGGCCGGGTGCACCGGATCGCTCACACTATCCGGCCGGATCAGCGTCAAGCGACGACGGTGACAAATTCCACTTCCCTACAACCGGTCAATCCGTCGCATTTCCTTGGACAGCTGTTCGTCGCCTTGGTAATCGCTTTACTCGCAGGTGTCCTCGGCGGCCGTGTTCCCGCGGAACGTCGGCGCGGGAGAGGCGGCGGAGGCGGGCTCGTCGGGCCGCTTGGCACCGGGCTTCCCGTCGTAGTACTCGTAGTGGTCCCCGTACTCGTCGTAGTCGTACCCGTGGTCATAGTCGTACGACTCGTCCGAACCGTCCGCTTCTTCTTGCGAACCGTCGCTCGAGTTGGGGTTTTTTGTCGCGGAATCCTGTGGAACTTCCTCGGCGACCGCCACCCGAGCGTCCTTGCGCAGCCGTTCGAACAACTTCTCCGCTTCGGCCTGCACGAGTTGGTCGCGATTGGTGTTGTAGGTGTACGACTCCCGCGGGACGGTCAGGAATTGCACATGTTCGGTGGGGATGTCACGCAGCCCGCGCACGAGTTCGTACAAACCACGCAAGCTCGCCAGATCCGGGTCTGTCGTCAGCGAGGAGGTCGCGGCGTCCAGGACGGGATAGAGCTTCGCCGGATTCAGCAGGACGTCATTGCTCTGCACCTTGTTGACGAGCGCCCCGAGGAACCGCTGCTGCCGGTCCATCCGGTCGGTGTCGCTGCCGTCGCCGAGCGACTTGCGGGCCCGCACGTACCCGAGTGCCTGCTCACCGTCGAGCGACACCCTGCCCGCCGGCAGCCTCAGCTTGGCGGCCTTGTCGTGGATCGGCTCGTCCAGACAGATCCGTACGCCGTCGACCGCGTCGACCATGTCCTTGAAGCCGTGGAAGTCGACGACCACATGGTGGTCGATGCGAACTCCCGTCAGCTTCTCGACGGTTCGGATCGTGCAGGCCGAACCGCCCGTCTGGAAGGCGTGGTTCAGCATCGCGAACATCGGCTCGGTACGGGTGCCGTCAGGGCGCAGACACCCCGGCACGTCCACCATCAGATCGCGGGGCAGCGAGACGGCGGTGGCGCTGCGCCGCCCGGCGGCGAGGTGCAGCAGGATCGTGGTGTCGGACCGCTCGGTCCCGGAGTCCCGCCCGTATCTGCGGTTCCCGTCCCCGGAGCGTGAGTCCGACCCGATCAGCAGGATGTTCCGCGCGTCCTTGACGAGCGCCGTCGGCCGCTCCTTCTCGTACCGGGCGAGCTCCGCCGCGGCCGCGTCGTCCGGCGTGATGTTCCCGTCCAGCTTCGTGTACACCGCCCACCCGGCCCCCACGGCCGCCACGACGGCGACGGCCACCCCGACCGCCCCGTACCCCAGCCACCGCCGCCTGCGCCGCCGTATCAGCCCCCGCCCCGTCGCGGACGCCCCCGCTCCCGGACCGAGGGTGCCTGTGGAGGGCGTACCTGCGGTGTCGGTCACGGCGGAATCCACCCCTCATGGCGTACGAGCGTGCGGTGCGGCTGCTCCTACGACCATGGCGTGGATGGCGGACGGGGGGTCAGCGGTGGAGGGCCGAACGGGGGAGGGGAAGCGGCGCCGAGGACGTACGAGATGACAGGCGGCGCCTATCGGGCCGTGGCCGTGACCCGCTCGCTCTCGATCCGCTTCGCGAGCCCGTCCTCGCCCAGCCGCCCCAGATTCCGGCACAGCACCACCGACCCGCCGGTGGCCAGCGGGGAGTACAGCCCGGCGCAGAGCCCCTCCCAGGTGTCGTACGACCGCCCCGACAGCAGTCGCGACCCCGGTCCCGTCAGTCCCAGTCCCGTCGCCTCCGCCGCCGCCCGCTCCACGACCTCCGCGCCGCTGAACTCCCGCCCGGCGACGATCAGCGCGGGCTCGTCCGGGCCGACGGGCGCGAAGGGGGCGAAGCGGTCGCCCTGGCCCGGCACCTCGACGGCGTAGTCGCAGAAGCCCTCCGGCGGCTGCGGGAACCGTCCGCCCAACGGGCGCAGTGCGAGGGCGATGCGTGAGCCGGAGCAGGCGCGCGCCGCGTCCAGCGTGTCGGGGCCGCTCACCACGACGTCGGCCGCCTTGGGGTCGCCGCCGACGTCCGCGACCACTCCCACGGACGAACACGCCAGCAGCCACACCGCCGTCTGCCAGTGCGCGGGCAGCAGCAGTGCGACCCGGTCGCCGGGCTCCACGGACAGCTCGCCCTGGAGCAGATTGGCGGTCTTGGCCACCCAATTGGCGAAGGTGGCCACGGACAGTTCGACACGCTCGCCCGTGGCGTCGTCGTAGAAGGTCACCAGAGGGCGTCCGGGATCGGCGGCGAGCGCGGAACGCAGCAGGTCGGCAGGGGTGCGGTCGGTGGTGGTCACCCGCGCAAGCGTACGCGGGCGCGGTGCCGCGCAGCGAGGGGGAGAGGGCGGCCGGGGTAGCCGGTTCGGCGGAACGCGGCCCGACAGCCCGTCAGTTCCCAAATGGACAGGATTGTCAGACTATGTTCAATATCGAGGACATGCGTGGATTTCTTGCTTCCTCGATCGGTGTCACGTGCGCGGCCGCCCTCGCCCTTCCGCTGACCCCGCCCGCTGCCGCGACCGTCGCGCGCCCGGTGCCGAGCGCGGAAGCGTCCGTCCCCGGCAGCACGCAGTCCCTGCCCCTCATGAGCCGCGACCGCGCCCTCGGCCCGGCCGGCGAACAGGGCCTGACCCGCCGCGACGTACGCCACTTCTCCCTCGTGGGCGTCGTCTGGGACGACCCCGACACCGAACTGCACGGCCGCGTCCAGGTACGCACGCGTGCCGTCGACTCCGGCAGCTGGTCCGGCTGGCAGGACGTCGAGACCCACTACGGCGACGACGGCGCCGACCCCGACACGGCCGAGCGCGCCTCCGGCCGCGTGCGGGGGGCGACGGCACCGCTGTGGGTGGGGGACTCGGACGGCGTGGAGGTACGGGTGCGTGCGGGGGCGGAGCCGCGTACCGGGCCCGCGGAGTCCCGTGCGTCGACGGGCGCCGTCCTGCCGTCGGGGCTGCGTCTGGAACTCGTGGACCCCGGGGGGCCGGCCGCGCCCCAGGGCGGTGCTCCGGTGGGCGCTCTCCGCGCCGGAGCGCTGAGCGCCGGGTCCGTCGCCGCCTCCGCCGCCTCCGCCGCCAACGCCGCTCTCGCCCCGCTCGGCGCCCCGGAGATCCCGGGGGAGGAGCAGCGCGTGAAGCCGAAGATCGGCCCCCGGCCGCGCATCGTCACCCGGCGCGGGTGGGGCGCGAACGAGAAGCTGCGCGAGAAGAAGTTCGTCTACACGAAGAAGGTGAAGGCGGCCTTCGTCCACCACACGGCGACCGGCAACGGCTACCGCTGCTCGCAGTCGCCCTCCGTCATTCGCGGTATCTACCGCTACCACGTCCAGAGCATGGGCTGGCGCGACATCGGCTACAACTTCCTCGTCGACAAGTGCGGAAAGATCTACGAGGGCCGCGCCGGTGGCGTGGCCAAGCCGGTCCTGGGCGCACACACTCTCGGTTTCAACACCAACAGCATGGGGATCGCCGTCCTCGGCACCTTCGGCTCCAGCCGGCCGACCGACGCCTCGGTGGAGGCCGTCGCCCGGCTCACGGCGTGGAAGCTCGGTCTCCACGGCGCCAATCCGCGGGGAAAGACATACCTGAAGTCCGGGGGTGGCAATCTCTACCGAAAAGGTAGGAACGTACGACTGAACGTGATCTCCGGCCACCGGGACGGCTTCTCCACCGCCTGCCCCGGCTGGCAGCTCTACCGCAAGCTCGGTTCGGCCCGCGCGGACGCGGCTCGCTACCAGGGGCGTTAGGGCCACTCTCCGGGGGGACGGAGGGAACCGGTAGATCACTTTCAGGCATCTCAACCGCCGACGGGGGGCATGGGGCGGGTCGCCGCACTGCCGTCGAAGGCACCGCAACACGGTCTGCATACACTGACCGGCCGAAAGACAGTTCGGCCGGTCACCGGCAGGAAGCGGAGACGACAGGTGACAGAAGCAATTCTCCTGGTCGGTGGCAAAGGCACACGCCTGCGCCCGCTCACGGTGAACACTCCCAAGCCGATGGTCCGCGCGGCAGGGGTCCCTTTCCTCACACACCAACTGGCCAGAGCGAGAGCGGCCGGCGTGGACCACATCGTCCTCGCCACGTCGTACCTGGCCGAGGTCTTCGAACCGTACTTCGGTGACGGCTCGGCGCTCGGCCTCCACATCGAGTACGTCACCGAGGAGGAGCCGCTGGGCACGGGCGGCGCGATCCGCAACGTCGCCTCCCGCCTCCACTCCGGCCCCGACGACCCGGTCCTCATCTTCAACGGCGACATCCTGACGGGCCTGGACATCAGAGCCCTGGTGGCCACCCACGAATCTACGAACGCCGACGTCTCCCTCCACCTGACCAAGGTCACGGACCCCAGGGCCTATGGCCTCGTCCCCACCGACGAGACAGGCAAGGTCCTGGCCTTCCTGGAAAAGCCCCAGACCCCCGAGGAGATCGTCACCGACCAGATCAACGCGGGCGCCTACGTCTTCCGCCGCTCCCTGATCGACACGATCCCGACCGGCCGCCCGGTCTCGGTGGAAAGGGAGACCTTCCCGGACCTCCTCTCAGCAGGAGCCCACCTGCAAGGCATGGTCGACTCGACGTACTGGCTGGACCTGGGCACCCCTGCCGCTTTCGTAAGAGGCTCAGCGGACCTGGTCCTCGGCCGCGCCCCCTCCCCGGCGGTCCCCGGCCGCTGCGGCGACCGCCTCATCCTCCCCACGGCCAACGTCGCCCCCGACGCCAAGCTGACCGGCGGCACGGTCGTCGGCGAGGGCGCCTTCGTCGCCGAGGGCGCCCGAGTCTTCGGCAGCACCATCCTCCCCGGCGCGGTCATCGAACCGGGCGCCGTCATCACCGACTCGCTCATCGGCACACGAGCCAGGGTGGGCGAACGCTCGATCCTCACCGGCACGGTCATCGGCGACGGCGCGGTAGTAGGCGCCGACAACGAACTACGCCACGGCGCCCGAGTGTGGTGCGACGCCCGCATCCCGGCGGGCGCGGTGCGGTTCTCGTCGGACCAGTGACGGGTACGGCGACCGGTTCGGACGGCTGACGGTCCTCTGGGTGGGTGGACACGAGAGGTAGGACGCGCCCCCACCCACCCGCTGGGGTTGTGCCTCTGGGGGCGGTGCTGCGCTTCCGGACGCTGGTCGGGGCCACTTCAGTCGGCCCGGCGTTCGAGGACGAGGGTTGCCCGTCCCGATCCCCCATCCACCCGCCGGGGCTGCGCCTCGGGGGGTGGGGGTGCTGCGCTTCTGGGCGCCGGTCCAGGTAATTTCAGCCTGTCTGGGGGTGCCCCCTCTGGGGGAGTTTGAGGACGAGGCCCCTTAAGGGCCGAAGCGGGGCCCGGGGCGGCAGCCCCGGGCGGGGTCGAAGGGGCGGCAGCCCCTGGGGACGGGACGGGTAGGGGCGGCGGAGGCGAAAAAGCCCCCGCGAACCCCCGCGGCGGGCCCCCTCACAACCGCCCGATATCCCCCCGCGGCATCCGAGGCGCCCGCCTCGCCGGCGTCCGCCCACTCAACAGAATCAACCGAGCCGCCCGATGCCGCTGCCCCGCATAAGGCTCCAGCAGCGACAGCATCACGGAGTCATCCGCATCCCGGTCCCCGGCAAGCGCCCACCCGACGATCCCCGGCAGATGCAGATCCCCGACGGTCACCGCATCCGCCGCCCCATGACTCCGCTGCACAACCTCCGCAGACGTCCACGGCCCGATCCCCGGCACGACCTCCAACCGAGCCTGCGCCTCCTCCACGGACATCCCCACCGCCTGCTCCATCCGCGCAGCGACCCGCACCGCCCGCAGAATCGTCGACGCCCGCTTGTTGTCGACCCCGGCCCGATGCCACTCCCAGGACGGAATCAACGCCCAGGTCCGAGGAGCGGGCATCACCCACATCCGCCCCCCGACCACCCCCGTGGGCCCCGGCGCCGGCTCCCCGTACTTCCGTACGAGCAACCGCCAAGCCCGATAGGCCTCATCGGTGGTGACCTTCTGCTCAAGGATCGACGGAATCAACGACTCCAGCACCAACCCGGTCCGCCCGAGCCGAAGCCCCGGCCGCCGATGCACGGTGGAAGCCACCAGCCGATGCCGAGGCACGAACGCGGACGGATCGTCACCCGCCCCCAACAACTCCGGCAACCCGTCGAGCAGCCACTCCGCCCCCGGCCCCCAGGCCTCCCCGCGGATCTGCCCGCCCCCCGCGCTGACCCGCAAGGTCCCCGGCCCGACCGGCGTCAGGCTGGCCCGCCACACCGACCCGTCAGGCATCGCCCGAAACGTCGGATCGGCAGGCCCCCGCCGCAACGGCCCGAGCACCAGCCCGAGATCCAACGGCCCCTCAGGCACCCAGGTCCGCACCCGCCCCGCCGCAGCCGCCGGCCGAGGCACACCCCCGGGCACCACGACATGCCCCCCGCGCACCGTCGTACGCGTGGGCCGCGGAGCGAACCGACCAGCCACGAATGAAGTCCCGGAAGAGATGAGGAAGCGAAAGAACCGAGGGAACCGAGAACAGAAGACCAAAGGAGCCCTACGAGCGTAGAGGCACCCCCACCCCCCTCAGCGCACCTCTACGAACATCCCCGCATCCCGCTCGCCCCGCGGCCGAGGCTCCTCCGCCGGATGACCGACCGCCACCGCCCCCATCGGATCCCAGTCCGCAGGCAGCCCCAGCACCTCCCGCACGACATCCCGGCAGAACATCGTGGAGGACACCCACGCCGACCCCAGCCGCTCCCCGGCCAGCGCGACGAGGAAGTTCTGCACGCCCGCCCCGGTCGCTACGACGAACATCTCCCGCTCGGCGCCGTCCCGCCGCGGATCGCCGTACTCGTGCGACCCGTCCATGACGAGACACGGCACCACGAGGTACGGCGCGTTGCGCAGCACGTCCCCGCGCCGCACCCGCTTGGCGATCGACTCCTCGGTCTTCCCGTCCCGCCGCAGATCCGCGATCCACGCGTCCCGCATCGCGTCCAGCAGCCGGGTCCGCGACTCAGCCGACTCCAGCAGCACGAACCGCCACGGCGTCGTGTGATGCGGCGCGGGCGCCGTCACCGCCGCGGCGACGGCACGCCGTACCGCCCCCGGATCGACGGGCTCGTCCGTGAAGGCCCGCACGGTACGCCGCTGGGTCACGGCCTGCCGTACCGCCTCGGAGGTCCCGAGCCGGAACATATCGTCACGCGCCCCGCGCACCATCGCCCCCGCTCCCTCCCCGTGCTCCTCGGCCACCACGTGCCCCAGCCCCCGCACCACCGCGACGGGCAGCCCGGCGGCCTTGCCCTTCACCAGGTCCCCGGCCGCGGCGAGTTCGTCGGCGGTCGCGACGACGGTCGCGCTCAGCGGATTGCCGTACGCGTCCGTGCCCCCGCGCAGGTCATCGAGTACGTGCACGCCGGCGGCGCCGATCGCCACATCCGTGAGCCCCGCGCGCCAGGGCCGCCCGAAGGTGTCGGTGACGATCACCCCGACGTCGACGCCGAGCAGCTCACGCAGACCCTCACGGATCGCACGGGCGGACGCGTCCGGGTCCTCGGGCAGCAACAGAACGGTCCCGGCGGGTGTGTTGGAGGCGTCGACCCCGGCCGCGGCCATGATCAGTCCCTGCCGGTTCTCGACGATCCGCAGCGCACCGCGTCTCGCCACCACCCGTACCGTCTCGGCGTCGATCGCCGCCTCCCGGTCGGCCGCCCGGACGACCCGCCCCTCCGCCTTGGAGACGATCTTCGAGGTGACGAGCAGCACGTCCCCGTCGGCGAGCCGGGGCTCGGCGGCGGCGATCAGCTTGGCGAGATCGTCGCCCGCCGCGATCTCTGGCAGCCCGGGCACGGCCCACGCGCGGAAGCCGCCCGCGTCCGCGCCGGCACCCGTGCTCACGTCCGTGTTCACGTCCGCGGTCAAGACCCCCGCACCTCCTCCGCCAGCGCCAGCGCCTCCCGGGCCATCGCGGCGGTCGCGTCGAGGTCCGTCATCATCAGCGGTACGGCCTTGCAGCGGATCCCCGCCGACTCGACCTGCTCCACGGAGCCCGCGTCGACGGTGTCGACGAGCCAGCCGTCCAGCAGCCCCGAGCCGTAGTGCTCGGCCACCGCCGCGGCCGTCGACTCCACGCCCACCGCGGCGAGCACCTTGTCGGCCATGCCGCGCACGGGCGCGTCCCCGACGATGGGGGAGAGGCCCACCGCCGGCACCCCGGCCTCGGCGATCGCCTCGCGGATGCCGGGCACGGCGAGGATGGTGCCGACCGAGACGACGGGGTTGGACGGCGGGAAGAGAATGACGTCCGCCGCGGCGATGGCCTCCAGGACGCCGGGCGCCGGTTTCGCCTGCTCGGCGCCGACCGGCACGATCGCCTCCGCGGGGACCGAGGCCCGCAGCCGTACCCAGTACTCCTGGAAGTGGATGACCTTGCGCTCGCCGGAGCCCGCGGCGGAGCCGCTGTCGGGCAGCGTGACCGCGACGTGCGTCTCCACGCGGTCGTCGGACATGGGGATCAGCCGGACGCCCGGCTGCCAGCGGTCGCAGAGTGCCTCGGTGACCGCGCTGAGCGGGTATCCGGCGCTGATCATCTGCGTCCGCACGATGTGCGTGGCGAAGTCCCGGTCGCCGAGCCCGAACCACTCGGGGCCCACGCCGTAGGCCGCGAGCTCCTCCTTGAGATGGAAGGTCTCGTCGGCCCGGCCCCAGCCCTGCTCCTCGTTGATGCCGCCGCCGAGCGTGTACATCACCGTGTCGAGGTCCGGGCAGACCTTCAGCCCGAAGAGGTGGATGTCGTCCCCGGTGTTGCCGATGACCGTGATGTCCGCGTCCGGCACGGCCTGCTTCAGACCGCGCAGGAAACGGGCACCGCCGATGCCGCCTGCCAGAACCACGATTCGCATGGGAGCAAGTCTTGCAGGCGGGTACGACAACGCGTCAGGCGGTCACGACGTCGACCTCGTCGTACGTCGCGGGAGCCGCGGTGCACGTGGTGTGCATCGGCATCTCGGTCAGGCCCGGGTAGTAGACGTGGAGGCTGACCGCCGGCTCCAGCGTGTCGTTCACGACCTCGTGCACATAGCCCGGCGCGAACACCCGCTGCGCACCCGAGCTCAACGCGCGCGTGCCGCGCTCCGTCCGCTCGGTCAGCTCGCCGTCCAGGACGGTCAGCACCCCGGAGGACTGTCCGTGGTCGTGCAGCCCGCTGCCCTGACCGGGCACCCAGGACAGCAGCCAGACCTCGTAGCCCGGACCGGTGCGCAGCCGGTGGTACCAGCGCGATGTCGCGTCGTACCGCACCAGGTGCTCCCACTGCGAGCGGTCGGCGGCGATCGAGCGGGCCAGGCCGACGAACTCGGCGACGGTGGCCGGGTGCTCGCGCGGGGCCTGGAGCAGGTGCGGAACCTCGAGGATGTCGCCGGCGATCTGGAGGTCGTTGTCGCTGTTCATGGGTGTGCTGGTTCCTCAGTGAAAGAAAGGTCAGAGGGGAACAGAAGAGCCGAGTCGCGGGGCGACTCGGCCTTCAGCTGGAGCGATGGGGAAGCTCAACAGCTGGGACAGCAACAGCTACAGCGCGCGCGGGCAGCACCGTGGGACCCGGCGGTGCGGGTCGAGGTGAGTGCCAAGTTCGCGAGCATGCCCACAAGGACAGCGGCTCACACCCGGCACTGTCAACTCGACACCGGCATGTGGGACAGGTTTCACCTCATCCGGTTCATCTGCGAGGTGAAAGGTTTGTTCATGCGCCTACCGGGACACATGGCGCACAACCGGGCGCGCACGGAACGGGAGCGCACTCCTGGGCGTCCTTCTCCGTACAGGTCCTGCACGGGTCGGAACCCCGCAGGCCCCGTCTGCTTGTCAAGGTTTATGGCGATTTGAACACTTTCCGCTAGGCCTTGGTTCCGCAGAGTGAATAAGGGGCCCAATAGCAGATCTCGGCTTGACTCGCCCGGAGCAGCACACTTGTAATTTCACTCGTGTCGTTCAGCCGACATCGGTAACGGCTACATCACGGGGACGCGAAAGACAGACGAGGGGCGCACATGACCGAGCTGGTGCAGCAACTGCTGGTCGACGACGCGGACGAGGAACTCGGCTGGCAGGAGCGCGCGCTGTGCGCCCAGACCGACCCCGAGTCCTTCTTCCCCGAGAAGGGCGGCTCCACCCGCGAGGCCAAGAAGGTCTGCCTGGCTTGTGAAGTCCGCTCCGAGTGCCTCGAGTACGCCCTCGCCAACGACGAGCGGTTCGGCATCTGGGGCGGTCTGTCGGAGCGGGAGCGCCGCCGGCTGAAGAAGGCGGCGGTCTGACCGACCGGCCACACATCGCACCACATCGCACGCACATACGGGACTTACGGCCCGTCGCAGCTGGGTTGTCCACAGGCGGCGGGCCGTCGTCATGCCCAGCCGATAGTGTGGTCGCTCGTCCGAGACGCCCCGCTGCCCCCTCGGGGCACAGGCGTCCACCGCAGTCCACCGAACCGGGGCCCGTACCTCGATGTCCGTGCACAGCCACACGGCAGCTCACGACGCTGCCACTCCTGAGTTCCCGCGTCATGTGGTGACCGCGGTCCTCGTCTCCCACGACGGCGCCCGCTGGCTCCCCGACGCGCTCGCCGGGCTGCTCGGCCAGGAGCGCCCCGTCCAGTTCGCCATGGCCGCCGACACCGGCAGCGCGGACGACTCCGCGCTGCTGGTCACCGAGGCCCTCGGACCGGGCCAGGTCCTGCATCTCGCCCGCCGCACCGGCTTCGGCCAGGCCGTGGAAGAGGCCAACCGCAGCGCACCCCTCCTCACCCCCGAGGAGCTGCCGTACCTGAAGCGGCCCAGCGGCTGGGACCCCGTCACGCGCACATGGCGTGACGACGCCTACGACATGCCGGAGCTCCCGCACGGCGAACCGGTCCAGTGGCTGTGGCTGCTGCACGACGACTGCGCCCCCGAACCCGACGCCCTGGCCCAGCTGCTGAGGGTCGTGGAGAACGAACTGGAGCTCGGCCGGGACGACGTCGCCGTCGTCGGCCCCAAGCTCCGCGGCTGGTACGACAAGCGGCAGCTCCTCGAGGTCGGCGTCACCATCGCCCACTCCGGTCGCCGCTGGACCGGCCTCGACCGCCGCGAACAGGACCAGGGCCAGCACGACCACGTACGGCCCGTGCTGTCCGTCTCCACCGCCGGCATGCTCATCCGCCGCGACGTCTTCGAGCAGCTCGGCGGCTTCGACCGCAGACTGCCCCTGATGCGCGACGACGTCGACCTGTGCTGGCGCGCCACGGCCGCAGGGCACCGCGTCCTCGTCGCCCCCGAGGCGGTCGTCCGGCACGCCGAGGCGGCCTCCCGCGAGCGCCGCGCCGTCGACTGCGTGGGCCGCACCGCGGCCTCCCCGCACAAGGTCGACAAGGCGGGCGCCGCTTACACCCTGCTCGTCAACAGCCGTACGGCCGTGCTGCCCTGGGTCGTTCTCAGGCTCGTCGTCGGCACCGTGCTCAGGACGGTCGTCAACCTCGTCGGCAAGGTCCCCGGACAGGCCCTCGACGAGATCCGCGGCCTCTTCGGCACCCTGCTGCGGCCGGAGCGGATCATCGCCGGGCGCCGCAGGCGCGGCACGCCGGTGGTCGACAAGGGCGAGATGCGGGCCCTGTTCCCGCCGCCCGGCGCGACCGTACGGGCCACCGTCGAGCAGGTCGCCGGCGACCTCTTCGGCAGCTCCGACCCCGAAGCCACCTCAGGTGCCGGACGGCACGGCGGCGCGGTCGAGTCCGGGCCCGGCGGCGACGACGCCGACTTCCTGGAGATCGAGCAGTTCGCCCGCGTCAAGCGCATCGCCCGCAAGCCGGGACCGGTGCTCTTCCTGGTGCTGCTGCTCGTCTCGCTGGTCGCCTGCCGTGAACTGCTCGGCGGCGGCGCGCTCGCGGGCGGTGCCCTGCTGCCCGCCCCGGCCGACGCCAGTGAGCTGTGGTCGCGCTACCTGGACTCCTGGCACGCGGTCGGAGCCGGAGGCACCGCATCGGCGCCGCCGTACCTGGCGATCGTCGCGATGCTCGCCTCCCTGCTGTTCGGGTCGACGGGCCTCGCGCTCACCGTCCTCCTGGTCTGCTCGGTGCCGCTGGCGGGCTTCACCGCCTACTTCGCCTCCCGCCCGCTCGTCGAGTCACGGCTCCTGCGCGCGTGGGCGGCCGTCGTCTACGCCTTCCTGCCCGCCGCCACCGGCGCACTGGCCGGCGGCCGCCTCGGCACCGCCGTCCTCGCGATCCTGCTGCCGCTCATCGCCCGCGCGGGCATCGCGGCATCCGGCCTCGCGAACACCTCCGACGCGCGCGGCAGCTGGCGCGCCACCTGGGCGTACGCCCTGCTGCTGACGATCACCACCGCGTTCACGCCGATCGTCTGGCCCATCGCGCTGTTCCTCGGCCTCGGCGTCCTGGCCGTGCGCCGCACCGACATCACCGCCTACGGCCTGCGCTTCCTGGCCCAGCTCGGCACACCGCTGCTGGTCCTCGCACCCTGGTCGCTGACGCTGCTGCCGTTCGGCTTCTTCGACGAGGCCGGCCTGGAATACGGCTCCTCGGCAGCCTCCGTCACCGACCTGCTCGGCGCCGGCCCCGGTGGCCCCGGCACGGTCAGCGGGCTGATGCTGATCGGCGTCGTCCTGGCCGCGCTGGCCGCCCTGCTGCGCTCGGAGCGTCAGTTCGGAATCTGGACGGCCTGGGCGGTCGCCCTGGTGGGCCTCGTCTTCGCGGTCCTGTCCAACGGCTCGACCTGGGCGGGCCCGGCGACGCTCGTCTACGGCATCGCCCTCCTGGCGGCCGCCGTGCTCGGTGCCGACGGGGCACGCGCGCGCGTGGCCGAGCAGAGCTTCGGCTGGCGCCAGCCGGTCGCCGCGCTGATCGCCTTCGCCGCGGCCGCGGGCCCGCTGCTCGTCGCCGCCGGCTGGATGCTCCGCGGCGCCGACGGCCCCGTGGAGCGGCGCGACCCGGTGCAGGTGCCCGCGTTCGTCGCCGAGGACGGCAACAACCGCGACCGGGCCCGCACCCTCGTCCTCGACAGCGACTCCGCGGCCCACGTCGGCTACATGCTGGTCCGCGGCTCCGGCGCCCGCCTCGGCGACGGTGAACTCGCCGCCTCCGACGGGGAGAACAGCAGCCTCGACAAGGTCGTCGCCAACCTGGTCGCGGGCTCCGGCGCCGATCAGTCCGACCAACTCGGCAAGTTCGCGGTGCGCTACGTCCTGGTCCACAAGGGCGCCCCGCGCGAGGTCACCCGCGTCCTGGACGCCACCCCGGGCCTGACCCGGCTCAGCGAGCAGAACGGCAGCGCGCTGTGGCGGGTCGACCAGGACGTCGCCCGCGCCACCATCGTCAGCGGCTCCGGCGAGCCGGTGCTGGTCGCCGCCGGTCCCGTCGAGATCCACACCACGATCCCGGCCGGCGCCGAGGGCCGCACCCTGCGTCTCGCCGACACCGCCGCCGAGGGCTGGACGGCCACGCTGGACGGCGAGCCGCTCACCGCCAAGACGGTCGACGGCTGGGCCCAGGGCTTCGAACTCCCGGCCTCCGGCGGCAGGCTGGACGTCGTCTACGACGACCCGATCACCCACACCGCCTGGCTGTGGGCGCAGGGCTTCCTCGCCGTCGTCCTGGTGGTGCTCGCCCTGCCGGGCCGCCGCCGCGACATCGACGACGACCTCCCCGAGGAGGAACGGGCCGTCCCCGCCCAGGCGATGGAGGGCGAGGGCCGCCGCGCCCGCCGCCTGCGCGCCCAGGCGGAGGCCGAAGAGGCCGCCCAGGGCGACGAGTCCGTGTCTCCTCCTTCGGAGGAGACCCCGGTACCGGTTCCGCAGCAGGCTTATGGCGAGTGGGACCAGACGAGTTACGCGGGTGCCTCGGAGTACAACGCCTACTCCGCCGACCAGTACCAGTCCGCCCAGCAGTACCCGGCGGGCGGCTACGACCAGCAGGGCTACGCGGACCCCTACCAGGGCGGCCAGTACGACCCGTACGCGTACGGCGGACAGGGACAGCAGCAGCCGTCGTACGACCAGTACGGGCAGCCGTACGACCAGGGTTACGACGCGACGTACGACCCGGCTCAGCCGCATCCGCACGGCGGCGAGCGTCCCGACGGGAGCCAGCAGTGAATCGCACCACCGTGTCCCTGATCGCCTGTGTGACGGCCCTCGCCGCCGTCACCGGGTTCGCCACGCTCACCGAGCCCGGCACCTCCGCCGCGGACACCGCGACGACGGCCGCCGAGCTGCCCGTGGAGCGCACGAGCCTGCTCTGCCCGAGCCCGAGCACCTCCGACCTCGCCGAGACGTCGTACACGTCCTTCACGCCCGTCACGAAGGGCACGGGAAGCGACGGCGAGGCCGAACTCGTCGCCGCGGCGCAGGAGTCCGAGGGCGACGACGCGAAGACGGACGGCAAGGGCGACGACGACAAGAAGGGCGACAAGAAGGACGGCAAGAAGGCCGACAAGCCGGTCCTCACGCCCAAGGAGCCCGGCACGCCGGTCACGGGCGACACCTCCGGCGGCGACTCGCCCGCGCTCATCGGCACCGCCGAGGGCAAGTTCGCGCCCGGCTGGACCGTGCAGGAGACCACCGAGGTCGCCGCCGGCACCGGACGCGGCCTCCAGGGCGTCAACTGCACCGCCGCCGACACGGAGTTCTGGTTCCCCGGCGCAGCCACCGACGCCGCCCGCACCGACTACGTGCACCTGACCAACCCCGACGACTCGGCGGCCGTCGTCGACATCGAGCTGTACGGCAAGGACGGCGCGATCGAGGCCCCGGCCGGCGAGGACATCACCGTCCCGCCGCACTCCAGCGAGCCGATCCTGCTGTCCACGCTCACCAGCGACAAGCAGACCGACCTGACCGTGCACGTCAACGTCCGCAGCGGACGGGTCGGGGCCGCCGTACAGGCCCTGGACGACGAGATCGGCGGCGACTGGCTGGCCGCGTCCACCGATCCGGCGGGCAGCCTGGTGCTGCCGGGCATCCCCAAGGACGCCACCGCCGTGCACCTGGTCGCCTTCACGCCCGGTGACGCCGACGCCGACCTCACGGTGAAGCTCGCCTCGCCGTCCGGGCTGATCACTCCGGCCGGGAACGAGACGCTGCACGTCAAGGCGGGTATGACGACCGCGGTCGACCTGGGCGACGTCACGCGCGGGGAGGCCGGTTCGCTGGTCCTGACGCCGACCGACCGGTCCGTGCCGGTCGTCGCGGCCCTGCGTGTCACCCGTGGCAAGGGCGGCAAGCAGGAGACGGCGTTCATCCCGGCCACGCGCGCGGTCGGCACGCGCGCGACGGTCGTCGGCAACACCGCCAAGGGCACCACGCTCTCCCTCGTCGCCCCCGGCCGCGCCGCCCAGGTCAAGGTGACCGCGTCGGCGGGCAGCGGCGGAGGCACGGCCGTCTCGAAGACGTACACGATCAAGGCCGGCACCACCCAGGACGTGGAGCTGCCGGTGCCGGGCGGGCTGAAGGGCACGTACGCGCTCACGGTCGAGCCGGTGTCGGGCGGCCCGGTCTACGCGGCCCGGACCCTGAAGGCGACGGAGGACGGCATCTCAGGGTTCACGGTGCAGACGCTGCCGGACGACCGGGGCATGGTCCGGGTGCCGGAGGCGGACCAGGACCTGTCGGTGCTGCAGAAGTAGGCGCCTCGGGGCTCAGTCCTCGCCGTAGCGGGGGTCCACCGTCTCCGGGGTCAGTCCCAGGAGCTCGGCGACCTGCTCGACGACGACCTCGTGCACCAGGGCCGCGCGTTCGTCGCGGCCCTTGGTGCGGATCTCCACGGGGCGGCGGTAGACCACCACGCGCGCGGGACGTCCCTCGCGCGCGGGAATCGTGCCGCCCAGGGGCACCGACTCCTCGTTCCAGTCCCGGGCGTCGAGACGGGGGACCTCCAGCACGAGGAAATCGATGTCGGCGAGCTGCGGCCAGCGGCGTTCCAGGCGCTCCACGGAATCCTGCACCAGGTCCGCGAAGGCCTCGGCACGGCTGGCAGCGAGCGGAACCTGGGGCGGCGCGATCGGGCCGCGCATGCCGCGGCCGTGGCGATCACGTCGGCGGGGCCCGGGGCCGGCGGCACGGGGCGGTACGGGGGTGTCCATCACTGGTGAAGCGTAGTCCCCGGCGGGACCGGGTGCCCGGGGCCCACGCGGTGTCCGGCGGGTCTGCGGCCCCCTCGTACGGCATGTCGCAGGATGACCATTCCAGCCAAGGTTGGGCTCGATTCCGTATCTCTCCCAGACCGCCGATCTCATGGCAATTGACCTTGTTTGTGCGCAGTGATGACCGGATCCGGGTCTGTCCGAGATTTCGGCAGGGGATGTCCGCGCAGGTCAGCCCGGCGTGTCCAAAGGGGCGTGTGGGGCGTTTCACACCACGACACGGTGGAGTGACCTGGTGGAGAGTCGTCGCGGCCCGCTCAAGAGTGCGGTACCGTCCAACGTCGTGAGCCCTGTACGTCGCTGTTCGCGCACCGCTTGCGGCCGTCCCGCCGTCGCGACGCTGACGTACGTCTATGCCGACTCGACCGCGGTCCTCGGCCCGCTCGCCACCTACGCCGAACCCCACTGCTACGACCTGTGCGCCGAGCACTCCGAGCGCCTCACCGCCCCGCGCGGCTGGGAGGTCGTCCGGCTCCTCGACGGCTCGGCTCCCGCCCGGCCCAGCGGTGACGACCTGGAAGCGCTCGCCAACGCGGTCCGTGAGGCGGCCCGTCCGCAGGAGCGCGCCGCGCAGGCCGGCGGGGGACGCGGGGCGGATCCGATGGAGGTCGCGCGCCGCGGCCATCTGCGGGTGCTGCGCTCGCCGGACAACTGAGCCGGTTCACCCGGTTCGTCCAACTGCCGCTGTTCTTGTGCGCGTTCGGTGCACATTCCGTTCGGTGATGCGCACTCATTGACGCGCACCCATTGACCTCTCCTGTCGCGGACACGACCATTCCCTCAGCCGAAACGAGAAATCACTTTCCGCATGACGGAATTGAGCGGAACCGGATCGGGGAGGCGCCCGTGTACGTGCAGGAACTGGAACCCGTCGCCGACTCACTGGGCCTGTCCGCCCTCGTCGCCGCCATGCCGCTGGTGATCGTCCTGGTCCTGCTCGGCGGCGTCCGCCTCAAAGCCCATCTCGCAGGCCTCACAGGCCTTCTGGCGGCCGTTCTGGTCGCCTGGCTCGCCTACCGCATGCCGCTGGGCCAGACGCTCTCCAGCGGCGCCCAGGGAGCCGTATTCGGGCTCTTCCCCATCCTGTGGATCGTCGTCAACGCCCTCTGGGTGTACCGGATGACCGTCCGCACCCGGCACTTCGACATCCTGCGCCGCTCCTTCGGGCGGCTCTCCGACGACCCGCGCATCCAGGCACTCGTCGTCGCCTTCTGCTTCGGCGCCCTCCTGGAGGCGCTCGCCGGCTTCGGCGCGCCCGTCGCGATCTGCTCGGTCATGCTCGTCGCGCTCGGCTTCGACCCGGTGCGCGCGGCGGTCGTCGCGCTGGTCGCCAACACCGCGCCGGTCGCCTTCGGCGCGATGGGCACACCGGTCGTGACGCTCGCCCAGGTGACCGAACTGCCCCTGGACACCGTCGCGTCCGTGGTGGGCCGTCAGACTCCGCTGCTGGCCCTCGTGGTGCCGCTCGTGCTGGTCTTCCTCGTGGACGGCCGGCGCGGTCTGCGCGAGACCTGGGTGCCCGCCCTGGCCTGCGGAACCGCCTTCGCCGTCGGCCAGTTCGCCGCCTCCAACTACGTCTCCGCCCAACTCGCCGACATCGGCGCCGCCTTGCTCGGCGCGGCCGCCCTGGTCGCCGTACCACGCGCGCGTGTGCCCGCCGAGGAGTCCGTACGCGCGTCCGTGCTGACCGGCGCCCGCAGCGAGGAACTGGACGAGGCCGACCCGCGCGGCGAAGTCCTGCGCGCCTACGCCCCGTACGGCCTGATCGTCGTGATCTTCTCCGTCGCGCAGCTCCCCTCGGTCAAGGACTGGCTGGCCGGAGCGACCCAGACCTACGACTGGCCCTTCCTGAACGTCGTCGGCCCCGACGGCGATCCGGTCGGCGGCAACGTATACACCTGGCCGATCGTGTCCACCGGCGGCACGCTCGTGCTGCTCGCCGGGCTGTGCACGGCCGCCGTCCTCGGCGTGCACGCGCGCGTGGCGGTCAGGGAATGGCTCGCCACCGTCCACGAGTTGAGGTTCGCGATCCTGACCGTCACCTCGGTGCTGGCCCTCGCCTACGTCATGAACCTCTCCGGACAGGCCGCCACCATCGGCCACTTCGTCGCCGCGGCGGGCGCCGGACTCGCCTTCCTCTCCCCGGTCCTCGGCTGGTTCGGCGTGGCCGTCTCCGGCTCCGACACCTCGGCCAACGCGCTCTTCGGGGCGCTGCAGGTGACCGCCGCCCGCGAGTCGGGACTGTCCCCGGAGCTCCTCGCCGCCGCCAACAGCTCCGGCGGTGTCCTCGGCAAGATGATCTCCCCGCAGAACCTCACCATCGCCTGCGCCGCCGTCGGACTCGCCGGGCGCGAGGGGGACCTGCTGCGCAAGGTGCTGCCGTGGAGCCTCGGGCTGCTGCTGGTGATGTGCCTGATCGTGGTCGGGCAGAGTTCGCCGGTCCTGGAGTGGATGCTGCCCTGACCTGAGGTTACGTTCTTGGATCTCCTCGGCGGACGCACAGCGGGCTGTCAGTGGCGGCGGGTAGTTTGGGGTGACCGACAGGACTTTCGGAAGGGTTGGGTCGTGGCTGCTGATCTGTCACAGCTCGTGAAGGCGTACGACGTGCGTGGGGTCGTGCCCGACCAGTGGGACGAGACGCTCGCCGAGCTGTTCGGGGCCGCCTTCGTGCGGGTGGTCGACGCGAGCGCGATCGTGATCGGCCATGACATGCGGCCCTCGTCCCCCGGCCTGTCGCGGGCCTTCGCGCGCGGAGCCGCCGCCCAGGGCGTCGACGTGACCGAGATCGGCCTGTGCTCCACCGACCAGCTCTACTACGCCTCCGGCGCGCTGGACCTGCCCGGCGCGATGTTCACGGCCTCGCACAACCCGGCGCAGTACAACGGCATCAAGCTGTGCCGCGCGGGCGCCGCACCGGTGGGCCAGGACACCGGCCTCGCCCAGATCCGCGAACTGGCCGAGCAGTGGAGCGAGTCGGGCGCCCCGGCCCCGGCGGCGACACAGGGCACGATCACGCAGCGCGACACGCTGGACGACTACGCGGCGCACCTGCGGGGCCTGGTCGACCTGACCGCGATCCGCCCGTTGAAGGTCGTCGTCGACGCGGGCAACGGCATGGGCGGCCACACGGTCCCGACGGTGTTCGAGGGCCTCCCCCTGGACCTCGTCCCGATGTACTTCGAACTGGACGGCACCTTCCCGAACCACGAGGCCAACCCCCTCGACCCGGCCAACCTCGTGGACCTCCAGAAGCGCGTCCGCGAGGAGTCCGCCGACCTCGGCATCGCCTTCGACGGCGACGCCGACCGCTGCTTCGTCGTCGACGAGAACGGCGACCCGGTCTCCCCGTCCGCGATCACCGCCCTGGTGGCCGCTCGCGAACTCGCCAAGAACGGCGGCAAGGGCGTGATCATCCACAACCTGATCACGTCCTGGTCGGTGCCCGAGGTCGTCAAGGAGAAGGGCGGAACCCCGGTACGCACACGCGTGGGCCACTCCTTCATCAAGGCCGAGATGGCCAGGTCCGGCGCCATCTTCGGCGGCGAGCACTCCGCCCACTACTACTTCAAGGACTTCTGGAACGCCGACACCGGCATGCTCGCCGCCCTCCACGTCCTGGCGGCCCTGGGCGGCCAGGAGGGCCCCTTGTCCACCCTCGTGGCCGAGTACGACCGCTACGTGGGCTCCGGCGAGATCAACTCCACTGTCGCCGACCAGAAGGACCGCCTGACGGCCATCCGCGCCACCTACGAGGGCCGCGAGGGCATCACTTTGGACGAACTCGACGGCCTCACCGTCACCGCCCCCGACTGGTGGTTCAACGTCCGCCCGTCGAACACGGAACCACTCCTCCGCCTCAACGCGGAGGCCCGCGACGAGCCGACGATGGAGAAGGTACGCGACGAGATCCTGGCGATCATCCGAGCCTGACCAGGACGAAGGCAACTGCGGCGCACGCCCGGGGCGGTGCCCACTTCGGTAGTCGCTCCTGCGGGGATCGGCCCAGGTGGGCAGCTGCCCCGGCTGGGGCTCGCCCAGCTTGCGGGCATGCGTGCCGCGCAGGGTGGCGCCCACCCCGGCAGTCGTTCCCGCAAGGCCCCGCCCACCCTGGCAGTGGCTCCCGCCGAGACCCACCCAGCAGGGCGGTCGCCCTCGGCCGTGGCTCGCCCAGCCTGTGGACATGCGTGCCGCCCGGGGCCCACCTCGGCACCACCGGGCGCCGGGCCCCGCCCAGCTGGGCAGTTGGCCCCCCGCCCGGGCCCCGCCCAGCCTGGCAGTGGCTCCCGCCGAGACCCGCCCAGCCTGGCAGTCGGTCCCCGTCCGGGACCCACCTAGCCGGGCAGTAGTCCCGCGGTTCGGGACCCACTCAGCCTGCGGGCATTCGTGCCGCCTAGGGCGGCACGGGTGGGCGCAGGCGGCACCCCGTCACGCCGGGCTGCGTACCCACCTGACCCGCACCCCCACCCGACCCGCACCCCACCCAACCCCCACCCCGGTCACCGGCAACCCCACCCCAGCCACCGTCAACCCCCGGTCACCCGCACCCCTGTCCGGCCCAACCCCGGCACCCACCCCCCACCGGCGGTACCCTGACCAGGCACATCCGCACACGCCCGCACAGGCACCCACACCGCCCCGAAGGGACACCCCATGCCGCTCGAAGCCGGCCTTCTGGAGATCCTCGCCTGCCCGGCCTGTCACGCCCCCCTCAAGGAGCAGGACACCGAGCTGATCTGCACCGGCGCGGACTGCGGTCTGGCGTACCCCGTACGCGACGGCATCCCCGTCCTCCTCGTCGACGAGGCCCGCCGCCCCGCGTAATCCGACCCCCCGGCGTCCCAGGCGCGGCGACGCCCCGGCGACCCGGCGACACGGTGACTCGCGCAAGAGCACCCGCAAGCGACACCCGGCAACCCGGACCCGCACGAAAACCGACGCCCCGACGCCCCGCGTGACCGACGACCCCGTCGAACCGCGTCGACCCCGTCGAACCCGTCGAACCCGTCGATCGGAGGAAACCGCCCCCCATGCTCGACGAATCGCTGCTCGACACCCCGGACGCCCTCTCGGAGGCCGACCGCCGAGGCCTGCTCCGCGGTGCCGCCGAGGCAGGCGCCCGAGTCCGCACGGCGGCCCGGCACGCCGCAGAGGCCGGCGTCAACGACCTCAAGCCCGACGGCCGCCCCCGCGCGGTCCTGATCGCGGGCCCCGGCGCCGCCGCCATCAGCGTCGCCGACCTCCTCGGCACCCTCGCCGGCGCCGGCAGCCCCGTCACCCGCCTGGCCCCCACCGGCGTCGCCCCCGCGGCAGGCGCTCTGCGCTGGGAGCTTCCCGGCTGGACCGGCTCGGTCGACCTGCTCCTGATCGCGACCCCGGACGGCACCGAACCGGGCCTGTCCCTCCTCGCCGACCAGGCCTACCGCCGCGGCTGCACGGTCGTCGCCGTGGCCCCCGCAGGCACCCCGCTCGTCGACGCCGTACAAGGCGCGCACGGCCTCTTCGTACCGCTGGCGACCGCCCCGTACGAGCAGGACGAGGCCCTCGCGGCCTCCGCCCCCGGCGTCCTGTGGGCCCTGCTCACCCCGCTGCTCGCGATCCTCGACCGCACCGGCCTGCTCAGCGCCCCGCCGGACGCCCTGGAGAAGGTCGCCGACCGCCTCGACCACATCGCCGAACGCTGCGGGCCCGCCATCGCGACGTACAGCAATCCGGCGAAGACCCTGGCCGCCGAGCTCGCGGACGCGCTCCCGGTGATCTGGACGGAGGGCGTCTCGGCCGGCCCGGCGGGCCGCCGTTTCGCCGCGGACCTCGCCGAACTCGCCGGCCGCCCCGCGGTCGTCGCCGAACTGCCCGAGGCGCTCGCCGCGCACAGCGCCCTGCTCGCGGGCCCGCTCGCCGCCAGCGCCGACCCCGACGACTTCTTCCGCGACCGCGTGGAGGAGGCTCCCGCGCTCCACGCGCGCGTGGTGCTGCTTCGCGACCGCCCTCTGGGCGGCCTCACCGCCGCTCCCGCCGCCCGCGACCTGGCCCTGAGCCACGACACCCCCATCAGCGAGCTGGAACCGGAGGAGGGCGCCGAACTGGAGACCCTCGCGGAACTGATCGCCATCACGGATTTCGCCGCGGTTTACCTGGCGCTCGCTTCCGGCGCCTGATCATGCTCTGGACGCCCTGACCGTCGTACAGAAAGAACCCGATGGACCGCCTCGACAACAGCATCCGCCCCTACGCCTGGGGATCCACCACCGCCATCCCGGAGCTGCTGGGTGTCGCCCCGAGCGGCGAACCGCAGGCGGAGATGTGGATGGGCGCCCACCCCGGCGCGCCCTCGCGCACCGCGCGCGGCACGCTGGTCGAGGTCATCGAGGCCGATCCGGAAGGGGAGTTGGGCGCGCAGGCCGTCGCCAAGTTCGGCCCCCGCCTGCCGTTCCTCCTCAAGATCCTCGCCGCGGGCGCCCCGCTCTCCCTCCAGGTGCACCCGAACCTGGCGCAGGCGAAGGAGGGGTACGAGGACGAGGAGCGCCGCGCGATCCCCATCGACGCCGGCCACCGCAACTACAAGGACGCCAACCACAAGCCCGAACTCATCTGCGCGCTCACCGAGTTCGACGGCCTGTGCGGCTTCCGTGACCCGAACGAGGCCGCCGAGCTGCTCGCAGGCCTCGGCGTCGACTCCCTCAAGCCGTACGTCGATCTGCTGCACGCCCACCCCGAGGACGCGGCGCTGCGCGAGGTCCTGACGGCCGTACTCGGCGCGGACCGCGAGGAGATGGCCCGTACGGTCGGCGAGGCGGCGGCCGCCTGCGCCCGCCTCGGCGGCGCGTACGCCCCGTACGCGGACATCGCCCACCACTACCCGGGCGACCCCGGCGTGATCGCCGCCATGCTGCTGAACCATGTCCGACTCCAGCCCGGCGAGGCCCTGTTCCTCGGCGCCGGCATCCCGCACGCGTACCTGAACGGCCTCGGCGTCGAGATCATGGCCAACTCCGACAACGTCCTGCGCTGCGGACTGACCCCCAAGCACGTGGACGTCCCCGAACTCCTGCGCATCGTCCGCTTCGAGGCCGCCGACGCGGGCGTGCTCCGCCCCGAGGCGTCACCGGACGGCGAGGAGGTCTACGAGACCCCGATCGACGAGTTCAGGCTTTCGAGGTACGTCCTCCCCGAGGGCGGCGCGGCGCACGACCTCACCCGCCCCGCCCCGCAGATCCTGCTCTGCACGGCGGGCTCCGTCCGGGCGGGCGAGCTCGACCTGAACCCCGGTCAGTCGGTTTTCGTTCCCGCAGGTGAGACGGCCGAGGTGAGCGGGGCCGGCACGATTTTCCGGGCAAGTGTGATCGTATGACCGGTCCTGTGGACACCTGACGCGCCGCTCCCGGGCACTGCTGCAACAATGGCCCACCGGCAAAGGCCGGGCAAAGCCCACACGGGGCGCCCGGGACAGCGTACGAAGGGACAACGCGGACTCATGAGCGCGTCAGGCGGTACCAAGGCGATCGTGGCGGCACTCGCCGCCAACCTCGCGATCGCGGCATCGAAGTTCGTGGCGTTCCTCTTCAGTGGCTCGTCGTCGATGCTCGCAGAGTCCGTCCACTCCCTTGCCGACTCCGGCAACCAGGGCCTGCTGCTCCTCGGCGGCAAGAAGGCCCAGCGCGAGGCCACCCCGCAGCACCCCTTCGGCTACGGCCGCGAGCGCTACATCTACGCCTTCCTCGTCTCCATCGTGCTCTTCTCGGTCGGCGGCATGTTCGCCATCTACGAGGGCTACGAGAAGATCAAGCATCCGCACGAGATCGAGCACTGGTACTGGCCGGTCGGCGTCCTCGTCTTCGCGATCATCGCCGAGAGCTTCTCCTTCCGGACGGCCATCAAGGAGTCCAACGTCCTGCGCGGCCGGCAGTCCTGGAAGGAGTTCGTCCGCCACGCCAAGGCGCCCGAGCTGCCCGTCGTCCTTCTGGAGGACCTCGGCGCCCTGGTCGGTCTGATCCTCGCCCTCGGGGGCGTCGGCCTGGCCCTGGCCACCGGCGACGGCGTCTGGGACGGCATCGGCACCCTCTGCATCGGCGTCCTGCTCATCGTCATCGCCATCGTCCTGGCCGTCGAGACCAAGTCCCTGCTGCTCGGCGAGGCCGCGGGCCTGGACGCGGTCCAGAAGATCGAGGCCGCGATCGTCGACGGCGACACCGTCACCCACGTCATCCACATGCGCACGCTCCACCTCGGCCCCGAGGAGCTCCTGGTCGCCGCCAAGGTCGCCGTCCAGCACGACGACACGGCCACCGAGGTCGCGAACGCGATCAACGCCGCCGAGTCCCGCATCCGCGAGGCCGTCCCGATCGCCCGCGTCATCTACCTCGAACCCGACATCTTCAGCGAGACCGAGGCAGCCAAGGGCGCCGACCGCGAGGCGACCCCCGGGGGACCGGCACAGCACGACACCGCCGGCCACTGACCCACCCCGAAGGGGGCTCACCGGAACCCGCCGAGCCCCCTTCACCGTTCACCCCTGCACCGCCCACGAAGGCGGCGGCACCGCCGCGGCGGCCCGCGCCTTCCGCCGTACGACGAGGGCGGCGACCCCCAGCCCGACGGCCACCAGCACGAGCACCGCGCCGGCCATCATCGCCACCCCGAGAAGTGTCGGCACGGTGTGGTCGTCGATCACCCGCCCCCGGATCGCCGACGCCGGAAGAGTGCCGCCGTGGTCGTCCGGGAAGGCCCGCGAGTCACGCGCGTCGGCGCGGTGGTCGCCCAACAGGAACAGCCGCCCCTCCGGGACCCGCACGTCGTAGTCGGGATACCCGCCACCGGCGTCCCCGCCCTTCAGATACGGCTCCCGAAGCGGCTCCCCGTTCAAGGTGACCGGCGCGTCCCCCGCCTCTCCGGCACAGCACGCCACACGGTCGCCGCCGACCCCGATGACCCGCCCCATGACCAGCCCGTCGAAGCCGTACCGGTCCGGCGCCGAGAAGACCACGACGTCCCCGCGCCGCACCTCACTCCCGTCGACCCGCTCGTAGACGACCCGGTCACCCATCCCGTACGTCGGCGCCATGCTCTCGCCCGACACCACGGACCCTCCGAAGGCGTGCCGCGCCCAGCCGACACCACCGAGCCCCAGCAGCAGCCCCACCAGCCCCACCACGACGGCCGCGATCCCCAGTCCCCGAGCCTTGCCCATCACCACTCCCTCCCCACGCGGAACGTCCGCGGCGGGGAGGGTAGCGCCCGGCTGTGAACAGGCTGTGCCGGCCGCGCAGGTGGCTCATGACGGGGGAGCGTCGTGCGGGCCACGTCCTGGTGGACGCGGCCCGCACCCACCCCGTCTCGCCCTACCGGATCTCGGCCAGCACCTCCAGCACCGCCCGCTCGTCCGGCGCCGCCGTCAGCCGCCCACGGAACCCGGCGTCCATCAGCTTCCGCGACAGCAGCGCCAGGATGCGCAGATGCTCATCGCCCGCGGCCGCCTCCGGTACGGCGATCATGAAGACCAGCCTGGCCTTCGTACCGTCCAGCGAGCCCCACTCGATGCCCTCGGCGGACCGCGCGAACCCGACGACGGGCGCGGTCACCGCATCCGTCTTGGCGTGCGGGATCGCGATCTCCTCACCGAGCCCGGTCGTGCCCTGCTCCTCGCGCCGCAGCGCGGTCGCCACCAGCTCGTCCACGTCCGCGACCTTGCCGGTACGCGCCAGCAGCCCGGCCATCTCCCGGATGGCGGCCTCCTTGCCGACCGCGTCGAGCCCGACCTTCACGGCCCGCTCGGTGAGATACCCGGAGAGAACCTCGGGCCCGGCATCCCCGACGGGCGCCACCGCGGGCTCACGCACGGACTTCTGCGCTACGACCGTGCCGGTGCCGGTGCCGGTGCCGGTGCTGCTGTCGGAGTCGGAGTCGGCGCCCGGCGCCGCGCCCGCACCCACCCCGGCCAGCACCGGCTCGGGCCCCGCCGCCGGAACCCCGACGACCGCTTCCCCGCGCCGCTTCCGCTCGCTGAGGTCGACGAGAGCCACCGTCGTCAGCGCGGTGACGGCCGTGCCGATCACCACGGCCACGAAGAACATCGGTACGCCGCTCACCGCGCCCAGCACCGCCACGATCGGCCCGCCGTGCGGTACCGCGTCCTCGACGCCGGCGACCCCGGCGATCGCCCCGGCCACCGCCCCGCCCAGCATGTTGGCCGGGATGACCTGCGCGGGCCGCGCCGCAGCGAACGGGATCGCGCCCTCGGAGATGCCGAAACAGCCCATGAAGAGGGAGGCGAGCCCGGTCTCGTGCTCCTGCTCGCTGTACAGCCGCTTCCGTATCAGCGTGGCCAGGCCCTGACCCAACGGCATGACCGGGATCGCGGCCGCACACATGCCCATGACGGTCTGGTTGCCGGTCGCGATGAGCCCCGCGCCGAACAGGAACGCCGTCTTGTTGACCGGCCCGCCCATGTCGAACGCGATCATCAGGCCGAGGATCGCGCCGAGCAGGATCGCGCTCGTGCCCGTCATCCCGCTCAGCCAGTCGGTCAGGTGCTCGAACACCCAGGAGATCGGCTTCCCGAGGACGTAGATGAAGAACAGCCCCAGCGCCGTGGTCGCCACGATCGGGATCACGATGATCGGCATGATCGGCTGCACGAACTTCGGGACCTTGACCTTCTTGATCCACACCACGAGATATCCGGCGAGGAACCCGGTCACGATCGCCCCGATGAACCCCGCGCCCGCCTCGGAGTCGTACAGCGATCCCGTGTTGGCGATCCAGCCGCCGATCATGCCGGGCACCAGGGCGGGGCGGTCGCCGATGGCGTACGCGATGTATCCGGACAGGATCGGCACCATCAGCGTGAAGCCGATGACGCCGATGTTGTTCACGTCCATCCAGAAGGAGTCCTTCGGGATGACCAGACCGCCCGACGGATCCGTGTGCCCGCCGAGCGAGAGCGAGATCGCGATCAGCAACCCGCCGACCACCACGAACGGGATCATGTAACTGACCCCGTTCATCAGCGCCTTGTACGCGACGCTCCGCTCCTTGCCGCCACCCGCGCCGGTCACCGCCGTGGGGGCACCGCCGGGCTGGTGCACGGGCGCCGACCGCACCCGCTCGATCAACTGCCCGGGGTGGTGAATGCCCTCCGCCACCCCGACCTTCAGGACCCGCTTGCCGGCGAAGCGGCTCAGGTCCACATCCTTGTCCGCGGCGATGATGATGCCGTCCGCGGTGCTGACATCGTTGTCATCGAGTACGTTTTCAGCCCCGATGGACCCTTGGGTCTCCACCTTCATGTCGATGCCGCGGCTCTCGGCGGCCTGCTGCAGCTTCTCCGCCGCCATGTACGTGTGCGCGATGCCGGTCGGGCAGGCGGTCACCGCGAGCAGCTTCAACCGCTGCTGCTCGTCACTGCCGCCGCCCGCGGGAGGAGGGCCGGCCGGACTGGTCACGTCGATCTCCTAACGCCTTTGTTCGCACGGAACGCCGTCCCGGACGCCCCGCAAGATCGATCAGATGAGTTCCCGATCTCTTGCATCCTGGAGTACGGGTCGCCTCCCTCAAAGGTTCGAAAGTCCCAGATTGTCATGGCCTGTTGGCTCCTGGTCCGGCGATCGTGGGTGTCCTGTTATCGATGTCATGGCCACACCCTTCGGGCCTCTCCTGCCCGCCTGTTCTTGCTCGTAGCCGCCTCGCGTCCAACTCGATGGGTTCGGAGGCGGACTGGGGGCGCCCGGGCGTACCGGTGTAGCTTGGGACGGAGCCAGACGTCGCTGCTGATGGCGGTCGGGCGGTCCCGGTGCGGACCGACCGAGGGAGAGAGGGCCTCCGACGAACTGCGCTGCGCGTACGCGGGCATGCCTGTGTCCTCTTTTCGGGCACCCCTGTGTCCGCCGCCGCGCAGACCAGCCCTACCCACCTCGTCCCAATCCCGAGGAGCAGCTCGCAATGACGACTGTCGACAACCGACAGGACTTCAAGGTCGCCGACCTCTCCCTGGCCGAGTTCGGCCGCAAGGAGATCACCCTCGCCGAGCACGAGATGCCCGGTCTGATGGCGATCCGCAAGGAGTTCGCCGCCAGCCAGCCGCTGGCCGGCGCCCGCATCATGGGCTCGCTGCACATGACCGTGCAGACCGCCGTCCTGATCGAGACCCTCGTCGCCCTGGGCGCCCAGGTCCGCTGGGTCTCCTGCAACATCTTCTCCACCCAGGACCACGCGGCCGCTGCCGTCGCCGTCGGCCCCAACGGCACGGTGGACAACCCGCAGGGCGTCCCGGTCTTCGCCTGGAAGGGCGAGACCCTGGAGGAGTACTGGTGGTGCACGGAGCAGGCGCTGACCTGGCCGAACAGCCCCACCGGCGGCCCGAACATGATCCTCGACGACGGCGGTGACGCCACCCTCCTCGTCCACAAGGGCGTCGAGTACGAGAAGGCCGGCAAGGTCCCCTCGGTCGACACCGCCGAGAACGACGAGCACCGCGTCATCCTCGAACTCCTGAACCGCACCATCACCGACGGCTCCCAGAAGTGGACCCAGCTCGCCTCGGAGATCCGCGGCGTGACCGAGGAGACCACGACCGGCGTCCACCGCCTGTACGAGATGCAGCGCGACGGCGTCCTGCTGTTCCCCGCGATCAACGTGAACGACGCCGTCACCAAGTCGAAGTTCGACAACAAGTACGGCTGCCGCCACTCGCTGATCGACGGCATCAACCGCGCCACCGACGTCCTCATCGGCGGCAAGACCGCGGTCGTCTGCGGCTACGGCGACGTCGGCAAGGGCTGCGCGGAGTCCCTGCGCGGCCAGGGTGCCCGTGTCATCGTCACCGAGATCGACCCGATCTGCGCCCTGCAGGCGACGATGGACGGCTACCAGGTCACGACCCTCGACGAGGTCATCGACAAGGCCGACATCTTCATCACCACGACCGGCAACAAGGACATCATCATGGCCTCGGACATGGCCAAGATGAAGCACCAGGCCATCGTCGGCAACATCGGTCACTTCGACAACGAGATCGACATGGCCGGCCTCGCGAAGATCCCCGGCATCGTCAAGGACGAGGTCAAGCCGCAGGTCCACACCTGGAAGTTCCCCGACGGCAAGGTCATCATCGTCCTGTCCGAGGGCCGCCTGCTGAACCTGGGCAACGCCACCGGCCACCCGTCCTTCGTGATGTCCAACTCCTTCGCGGACCAGACGCTGGCCCAGATCGAGCTGTTCACCAAGCAGTCCGAGTACCCGATCGGCGTGTACACGCTGCCCAAGCACCTGGACGAGAAGGTCGCCCGTCTCCACCTGGACGCGCTCGGCGTGAAGCTGACGACGCTCCGTCCGGAGCAGGCCTCCTACATCGGTGTCGAGGTCGAGGGCCCGTACAAGCCGGACCACTACCGCTACTGAGCACTCTCCTCAGCAGCAGGACCTCCGAGGCAGGCCCCCGCACCCCCGTGCCGGGGGCCTGCCCCTTTGGCCGCTGTGGCCGGCCCAGCCCGTGCCGCCACGCCCGGACCAGCCCGTCAGAACCCAGGACCCCCATGCCCCGCGGCCGCTATTCGCTCCACGATCCGCACGATCACACCCCCCTCGCAGAAGAGCACTTCCACTGCGCCCCCGGCCCCTCCGGCTGGCGCTACGTCTCCCAGCTGACCACCCCGGCGGGCGACCACTCCGGCTCCGTCGACCTAGCCCTCGACGAACTCGGCCGCCCCATCCGCCTCGAACTCCACGCCGGCGGCTGGCAGGTCCGCGGCGCCGCCCTCGACGGCGTCACCTGGGTCCGCACGGATCCCACCGGGTCTCAGGCCACCGAAGGCAACGTCCCCGCCCACGCCTTCACCGGCACATCCCCGGCGTTCCTCATCGCCACCACCCGACTCCTTCGCCTCACCCCTTCCTCCTCAGCCACCCGCGTACGACTCGTCGCCTTCACGGACCCGGTCCTCGCCCCGCGCACCGTGGACCAGTCCTGGGCGCTGCTGAAAAGCGAAGCACACGCCACTGACAACGGCCCCCTGACCGTGGACGAATACCAGGTCACAGCCCTGGACACAGGGGAGCGGCACACCGTGCACATCGCCGGGGACGTGGTCCTCTCGGCTCCCGGCATCGAGTTGGAGGACCTGGAGTCCCCGCCCTCCGTCTCCACATGAGCGGGCGGACCGAATCAGTCAGGCCCACCTACGCAGGAGGAGCGAATCCGGTCCCAGGACGCTCGGACGAGGGCTTCTCCGGCGCAGCGGCCAGCCCCGCCTCGGCCGAGGGGGCCTGAGGCGCGCCGGTCGAGGAGCCATGGACGGCAGGGGCAGGCTGAACGGCCGTCACCGCGGCCGGTGAAGGCAAAGGAGGGTGGACCGACGGCGGTCCGTATCCCCCCGGCACACCGGACCCGACACCGACAGGCGCCCCGCCCGCCGTGCCGTTCGCGAAGGCACGCCGGACCTCCCGGGCCTGCCGCTCCTGCACCACTGCCGCCAGATACGCCGCCGGCGGAACACCATGCGGTGCCGGAGTACCCGTACGTGCGACGAGGTCGGCGGCGAGCCGCTCGGCCATCGTCCAGCCGACCTGCGGATCCAACTGCTGCATCCGCGCCAGGTACTGACGGATGGCAAGCCACAGCCCGTCGGGCACCGCCGACAGATCGAGCTCAGAGAACCGTCCGGCCAGCCAGGGCGGTGGCGGAGGCAGAAAGCCGCTGTGTGAGACCGGCACCCGTTCCCGAACGACGAGAGTCCCCGCGAACACGTCCCCGAGCCGCCGCCCCCGCTCGGACACGAGGGACGCGATGCAGGCGACGACCCCGAACGTCAGCAGGATCTCGATCACACCGATTCCGCCCCGCACCAGCGCATGCCGGAACCGGATCGGCCCACCGTCGTCCCGCACCACACGCAGCCCGCACGCCATCTTCCCCAGCGAGCGGCCGTGGCTGAGCGTCTCGACAGCGATCGGGCCACCCACCATGACCAGCACGAACGCCGCCAGAGACACCGCGAACTGCGCCGCCTCGTCCAGCGATGCCGTGGAAGCCACCAGAGCGATGGTCACGATCACATAGACGATCACACCCACCAGTAGATCGAGCAGCACGGCCAACGCCCTGCTCGGCAGCCGCGCCGGACGCAGTTCCAGCGCCACCGCCTCGCCCGTCACCAGCTCACTCACGCCCGCCGTCCTTCCCCTGACCCGCCCTGAGAACGGCCAGTCTGCCAAGCTGAGGGCGCATCGCGCGCCAGTACGACAAGCTGACACCCACGACGAGCCGCCGACGAACTTCCGAGGAGCAGGCGAACCGATGGACCTCGACGTCTTCGTCTCCGCCCACCGAGCGGAGTGGGACCGCCTCGACGCGCTGCTCCGACGTCAGCGCAGGCTCACCGGCGCCGAAGCCGACGAACTCGTCACTCTCTATCAACGCACGGCCACCCACCTCTCGCTGATCCAGTCCAGCGCCCCCGACCCACAGCTGACGGGTCGGCTCAGCCAGCTCGTGGCACGCGCGCGTAGTGCCGTGACAGGAACCCGCCGCGCCTCTTGGCGCGACGTCACACGCTTCCTGGCGTACGGCTTCCCGGCAGCGGTCTACAGAGCGCGTCACTGGTGGGTTCCCACCGCGCTCATCTCCACCGCCGTGGGGGCCCTCCTGGGCTGGTGGATCGGCACTCATCCAGAAGTGCAGGCCACCATTGCCGCGCCCGCCGAGCTGCGCGAGCTCACTCGTCCCGGTGGCCAGTACGAGTCGTACTACTCCAGCCATCCGGCAGCATCCTTCGCCGCCCAGGTCTGGACGAACAATGCCTGGGCCGCGGCACAGTGCCTGATCCTGGGCGTCTTCCTGGGTCTCCCGGTCCTGTGGATCCTCTTCCAGAACATGCTCAACCTCGGCGTCGGCTTCGGCCTGATGTCCTCGGCCGGCCGCCTCGACACCTTCCTCGGCCTAGTCCTGCCGCACGGCCTGCTCGAACTGACCGCGGTCTTCGTCGCCGCGGGTACCGGCCTGCGCCTCGGCTGGACCGTCATCGATCCCGGACCACGCACGCGACGCACCGCCCTCGCGGAAGAGGGCCGAGCGGCGATCGGCATGGCGATCGGCCTCGCCCTGGTGCTCTTCATCTCCGGAGCCATCGAAGGCTTCGTCACCCCGTCCGGCCTGCCCACCTGGGCACGCATCAGCATCGGCGTCGCCGCCGAACTCGCCTTCCTCGCGTACGTCTATGTCCTCGGGGGCCGTGCGGCCCGAGCGGGCGACACCGGCGATGTCGAGGCTGCCGAACGCAGCGCCGTCGTCCCGATGGCCGCCTGATGTGCGGAGAGGGCCGCTGAGCTGCTACTGTCCTCTTCGCCCCGCAAAGACCGTTGACACGGAGTGAGCGGGGAGGTAGATTCGAACAGTTGCCTGGAACTGGGTCCAACCCGGTCGGCAACAGTGAGCGTCTGTCTGCTTCTTGAAGCCCCGATGGAAACGTCGATTTCGAAGAAGCCCCTCCCGATGATTCGGAAAAGAGCGGTCGGTCAGTCCGGCCCGAAACTTCTGATAAAGTCGGAGCCGCCGGAAAGGGAAACGCGAAAGCGGGAACCTGGAAAGCACCGAGGAAATCGGAACCGGAAACGGTCTGATAGAGTCGGAAACGCAAGACCGAAGGGAAACTGCCCGGAGGAAAGCCCGGAAGGGTGAGTACAAAGGAAGCGTCCGT
>NZ_JAQMWP010000049.1 GCF_030403745.1 Streptomyces sp. S.PB5 | reverse complement strand
CGACGAACCCGCCCTGCCCACCGAACTCACCGCATAGCCTCAAAACCGAGATCACCGAGTGGCCGTCAATACACCACTTCGGCGGACGTGACCTGCGCAAGAAAGCGCAGGCCATGGTGGCGAAGTGACGACACGTGCCCGCCACCCGCCTCTCATGCGTCCGGGCCTGACGAAGCGGAGCGGGATCAAGCCCAGTCAGCTCGTTGACCGGCCGGATGTTCTTCTCAGCAATCCGGTCCTCACACATCCCTGACGCCGCGGCGTCCGTGGGATGGATGACCAGGCTCTGCACGGCGGCGCAGATGCCCACAGGATCATCCGGCAGCCCTTCGATGAGCGGGAGCTGTGCCACGTCCAGGCTCGTGAAGGGCCCGGGCCGAGAGTAGTCGAGCAGGTCACCGGTCATAACCGAACATCGTAGGGACCGGGGCTGACCACCAGACACCCCAGCCCAGACCGGCCCTCATCGTTGCTACAACGCGCCAGCATTCCGCAGCCGAGCCCCCTCAAGCATTCCCAGAACTCACCATCCCCTGTTGCTACTTCCCACCGGCACCATCTGGCTTTGTCCACGAGAACGGACAGCAGATGTACACCACTTTTCCGGAAGGCACCCCGCCGCACACAGAAGCCGACCTGCCCAGCCGACACGACAGCGGCCGGATGTCCTTGGGCAGGCGGGCCAGCCGCCGCAGCGTCAGCGACGTCACCTGCGCTTCCGCCGTCGGCGAGAGCAGGAACGGGGCGAAGGCATCGGGGCCGACCCGGGCCTGCGGAGGTTGGGCGTCCGAGGCTCTGCGAGCCTCCAGGACGACGGCGTCCGCGGTCAACGCGCCGGCCCTGAGCGCCGCGGCGAGTCCGTCGACGACATCATCGTGGTCCCTGTGCCGGTGCAGCAGCAGGACCTCGATCAACGCCCGGGTGCCCGCCGCGTCCCCGTGCGCTTTGCATGCCGCGGCCCACCACGCGTCGTGGACCGCGGTGCACCTTCCCGTCGCGCGCCCTCGCCCAGGAAGGCCACGATCAGGCGTCCTTGGCCGTCCAGCCGGGGCACTCCCGCCAGCCAAACGATGCGTTCCTGGCCGTCGGGCCAGCGCACACCGGCCGGAGATCGTCGCGTACGGTGCTGTGTCGAGGGCCTCAAGGCCTGTACGGGCCGCCGAGCTGGGGCAACGGGCTCCGCAGCCGTCCGATCCGGAAGGAAAGCGCATGGCACTGCAGGTTCTTCGGGCGCAGGACAGAACACCCGCGCCATGGAAGAACGGCGGAGGCGTCACCTCCGAAGTGGCCGCCCGCCCCGAGGGGGCGGGGACCGGCGATTTCGTCTGGCGCGTCAGCATCGCCGATGTCGCGCAGAGCGGACCGTTCTCCGTCTTCGAGGGCGTGGACAGGATCATCACCGTCGTCGACGGTCCCGGCATGGCCCTGACGGTTGACGGCACTTCGCACGAGATCGCCGCCCCGTACGAGCCGTTCGCCTTCTGCGGTGACTCCGAAACGGAGTGCGAGCTGCTCGGCGGCCCGATCATCGACTTCAACGTCATGGTGCGGCGCGCTGATGCGACGGCGGGAGTCCGGATCATGCGCGACCGCTTCGCGGTGCGGCCGGAAGCCGGAACCTGCGTGCTCGCAGTGGTCCTTCACGGGTCGGCCACCCTCGGCCGGCAGTCCGTCCGCCTCGACCGCCTGGACGCCGTACTGTTCGCCGAAGGGGACGCCGACGACATCGACGTCGACGGAGTTCTCGCACTGGTCACCGTCGCCGACCGCGGTGCGGACTGACCCGGCGGGCCCGGTTGCCCCACCGGGGCGGATCGCGAACAGCGGCAGTCGCCGGGCCCCGGCTTCCTCGGGCCATGGGCAACGCAGTCCGTTTTCGCGGCACCGAGGATGGCTCTCTCCACTCGCCGTGACGCCATTTTCTCGTGAACATTTACTACGTCGAGCGAGTTCGTGTGCTGCAGACGCGCTCCAGAAGTTTTCCCCGCACCACGTGGTACACAGCTCCCTGGACGCCGACGGCCGGCCGGTCGTGCACCTGCCGCCCCCAGGGCCCGACCCGGGCGGGCAGAACGCCCTCCAATGCACCGCAGGCCGCGCCGCTCGGCCCGGCGCCGGGGTGCGTTGAGACGGCCTTCCTCGGGACGGCTCGGGGAGGTCAGGCGGTGGCCTCGGTGTCCACGTGCAGGAGCAGCAGGTCGAACTCGGGCCCGTCGGCGGTGTTCCGGTAGGCGCCCGCGTATGCGCAGCCGAGCGTGCCTTCGCCTGGCTGCACCAGTTCAAACGGCTCGGCATCCGATACGAACGACGCGCCGGTCTCCATCAGGGCCTGCTCGAACTGGCCTGCAGCCTCATATGCCTCCACCGCCGTTGTGGGCCGTGATCGCGGTGTGCGGCGCCGGGCTGGTCAGGGCCGAGCAGTGACCGGTCCCGGCACCGGTGGCGGTTGCGGCGTCACCGGGCACCCCCACGGCTGTCCTCGGAGTGATCCATGAGGGCCTCGGCCCGGCCCCGGCGGTTCTCCTGCGGGTCGGCCTCTTGACCTGCGCGGCCGGCCAGGCCCCCCGCCGCATGCCGCGACACACGGGGCTGACTGGTGGTCAGGCGTCCGGCTGCCAGGGTGCGAGGGCGGTGTCGACCGCGTCCGCCACCATGTTCTCGTCGAGCCGGGTACCGAGCATGAACCGCTGGAAGAGCAGCGGGCCGAGAATGTGGGAGACCAGGGCCTGTAGATGTTCCTCGGCGCCGGGACGCAGTTCACCACGTGCGACGGCGGCAGCGAGCACGCCGCCCAGGTCCTCATCGGCTCGGCCGAACATCTCCTCCCGCAGGCGCCGGGCGAGGCAGGCCCTGGCCGCGGACAGGCCGGCCCCGGCCGGTGAGCACGAGGAGGCCGTCGAGCCCGCCCTGCGTGCCGTCAGCACGCGCGGGGCGGCTGTGCGCTGAGGCTTGCGGCGGCCGTATTTCCCAACGGCGTGCGGGCGCGGGAGGGGCGGCTCATGATGGGGGAATCCGGCTGTTGCGCCCTTCCGAGTCGAGGAGACCGACGACATCATGAGCTCCTTCTCACCCGGTTTCCGCGGGCGGGCCCGTTCGCTGGCAGACCGGCTGCCTCCCGGCCAGTACCCGACCGAGGAGTTCCCCGTGCTGTCCGCGGGGCCGACCCCGCGGGTCTCCACCGACACCTGGGCCTTCACCATCACCACGGAGACCGGGGATACACACTCCTGGACCTGGGAGGAGATGATGGACCTGCCACAGCAGGACACCGTCACGGACATCCACTGTGTGACCCGCTGGTCCAAGTTCGCCACCCCGTGGCGCGGAGTCCCCATCGACGCCTTTTTCGAGGACGTGGAGACGTCCGCCGACTTCGTCGTCGCCCACAGTTACGGCGGCTACACCACCAACCTCCCGCTGGAGGACCTCCTCGACGGCAAGGCCTGGGTCGCGCACACCTACGACGGCTACCCGCTCTCCCCGGAACACGGCGGTCCGGCACGGCTTCTCGTGCCGCACCTCTACCTCTGGAAGTCGGCCAAGTGGGTGCGCGGACTGCGGCTCACGCACGAGGACGAGCCGGGCTTCTGGGAGACTGCCGGCTACCACAACCACGGCGACCCCTGGCGCGAGCAGCGCAACTGGGGAGACTGAGCATGGCGATGCCCCTCGCATGGCGCCGGGCCCGCCTCGACGAGCGCCGCCCGCAGACCGCCACCGCCCGCACCCTGCTGTTCACCGTGCCCGGCTGGCCCGGCCATCTGCCCGGCCAGCACGTCGACGTGCGCCTCACCGCCGACGACGGCTACCAGGCCGTACGCAGCTACTCGCTGGCCGCGCCCGCCGACGCAGACCGGATCGAACTGGGCGTGCAGGCCGTGGCCGACGGCGAGGTCTCGCCCTACCTCGCCGACGACCTGCCGCCGGGCGCCGAGGTCGAGATCCGCGGCCCGCTCGGCAACTGGTTCGTCTGGCACCGCGAACAGACAGAGCCCACGCTGCTCGTCGCGGGCGGCTCGGGAGTCGTACCGCTCGCGGCGATGATCCGGGCCCACCGCGAGGCCCGCTCGACCAGCCCGTTCCACCTGCTGTACTCGGTCCGCACTCCGGCCGACATCTGGTACCGCGACGAGCTCACCCACCACCGGGACCCCCACCTCGACGTCCACGTCCTCTACACACGGCAGGCCCCGCCCGCCAGCCCCCGGCCCCCGGGCCGCCTCACGTCGACCGACCTGGACAAGCCCGCGGCCCGTCTCGAGCCGACCAGCCCGGTGTACGTCTGCGGCCCCACCGGCTTCGTGGAGACGGCCGGCAACCTGCTCCTCGACCTGGGCCGCGACCCCGCCACCATCCGCACCGAACGCTTCGGCTGACCGGAGGTCCTGATGGCAGACGACACCGCCCACCTCGACGGCAACTGCCTCGCCGGCCCGCTCTCGGAGATCCTCTCCGTGGAGGCCACCACGGCCTGGTGGCGCTGCCCGCAGTGCTCACAGTCCGGCCCACTGGCCCAACTCCACGTCTACGGCCCCGAACCGGGCCTGACCGCGCGATGCCCGGGCTGCGCATACATCGCCCTCCGGCTGGTCAGGGAAGGGGAACACATCTGGCTCACGCTGGGCGGCGGGACCGGGGCGTTCCGCTTCCGCACACCGTAGAGCCCACGTCCACGGGCCCTCCACCACCGGCGTGGACTCCCACGCGGCACCACGCCACCGGGGCACGACCGCGGTCCTACCCCGGCGCCGACCGCCACCGCCACCGCCACCTACTCGTCTGACGCAACCGGTCCAGCGGCGAACTCGCTTTCTACCTGTGCTGGTCACCCACCGAAGTGGCCCTGCCGGAAATGGTCCGCGTCGCCAGCATCCGCTGGATGCATCGAGGAGTGCCTCCAGGCCGCCAAGGGCCAGGCCGGACTCGACCACTACCAGGTCAGGCACAGGACCTCATGGCACCGGCACATCACGCTCGCCATACTTGCCCTGGCCTTCCTGACTGCCCTCGTCGCCGACGCGGTCCCCGAACGGTCAGCCGAGGCACACCGTCCCACCCGCAGCCAGGATCCGATCACGCTGACCGTCCCGGAAATCCGCCACCTACTCGCCGCCGTCTTCAACCCACCGGCCGTGACTGCGACCAGGCTGCTGTACTCGTCCAACTGGCGCAGACTCCACCAGCCCAAAGCCGACGCAGCCACTACCGACGACGGAACGCCAACGAACCTGCCGGATAGACCACGAAACCGCTCTGGAGTACCAGGCGGATGTTCTCGGCAACGGTGATCCGATGGTCCACGCCGTCTGCATCACCGACGGACTCGGCGACGTACTTGGCGACGCGGGCCGCTACCGCGCTGTCGGTCACCGTGGATTGGGCGAACGCGTCGCTGCGGATGGCGTGAAGGTCGAGCTGTCTGCCCCAGCGCACGGCCCGTTCCCCGGTCGCTGGCAAGTACGGGGTGCGGATTCGGTCCTGCACCCCCACCTTCAGCCGACGACAGAAGCCGCTAAAGGGTCACGAACCGCCCTCTATGTCGAGGTCCTCTTGGCCTCCAGCCGGGTGCGCCACTCCTGGAGCCGTTTCATCGGCAGGTCGTGCAGGTTCTCGTCGACGCCGTAGACCGTGCGCTGCTCGGCGTCGATCTCCAGGGCGAGAAGGGCGAGGGCCTCCTGGGCGTCACCCGTGTGCTCCAGCGCCTTGATCAGGTTCCAGCGGATGGAGCGGGTGCTCCCCTCTCGCGCCCGCCCGAAGGACCGCGACGTCTCGTACAGGGACCGCAGCCGCCGTACCGCCTCCGCGTGGTCCCCGTTCAAGTCCATGACTTCGGCCAGGCGGGACTCCCAGGCATGGGTCTCCTCGTGGTGCGGGCCGTGCAGCCGGGTCACGTCCGCGAGGAGGGCTTCGGCGTCGGCGATGGCCGCCTCCAGGTCGCCGGCCTTGCGGCGGGCCCAGAACACGGCGCCCCGCGCCCTGACGGTGTCGGGATCATCGGGGCCGAACCAGGCCGTCCGGTCCACGACCAGGGCCTCCAGTCGTGACAGCGCCTGCGCCATGACGCCCTCGTGGCTGAACCAGTAGGCCAGTGCGGCACGGGCTGTGAGGGTGTCCGGATGGCGGGGGCCCAGCTTCCTGGTCAGGTAGGCGACGGCCGCGTCCCCATCCCAGCCCCGCAGGGAGTCCGGCCGCTCGGAGCCCCGGAAGCGCCGCATCAGCCGCCGGGTGCCCCAGGTTCGGCGCCGCCGCTCTTCGTCACCCATCAAACGCACCTCCGCTGCCCTTCTGCTGTCCCAGGTCACGGCCGACTCCCGAAAGCCTTTCTCCGGTGGATGAGAAACCCCTCCCGTGCAGTAGCGAGCTGCAGCTCCGCGTCGCGACTCATTTCCCCTTCAGCCCTGCGGCCTCCTATTCGGCCTGCAGCTCGGGACGTAGGCGTGGGCGCGACGGAACGAATCACCGTGATCCTGCGCGCCACCGGTGTCCTGAAGCACAGCATGCGTCCTCGACAGGCTGTGGCAGAACGAGAACGGCTTTCCCCATGAGGCCCCCCACCGGCAGAACCGGGCTGCAGCGGATGCCGAGCACGCCAACCTCCTTCTCTGCCACGGCCTCCGGGCTCCTCCATGATGGACGATCCCCCGACGGCGCGGATACTGGCTTCGCGCTATGCATAGGACGCCTGTAGGGAGGAAACTCATGTATCGAGGAGAAGGGGGGCGCTGTGACGGGCGAGGACTCGGTCGGATCACGGTGGGCTGCGGGAGACCCGCGTCACCGGGCACCGGGCCCTACCCGGCCGGTGCAGGTTCCGGCCGGGGCAGTCAGGGTGGCGTGGAGGGAGACAGAGGATGCCCACCGCGTGGCTCATCGATACGGTGTTCTGAGCGCGCTGTTGGGGGCGGGTGTCGATGCGGCCCGGATACAGGTGTTTCACGACCTGGAGGACGACGGCGCGTACTGGATGGTTACCCTGGACGACGCGCGCACGGCTGTGCTGACCGATGACACGGAAGACCATGTGGTGCACGTGGAAGGGCCGTGGCCGTTCAAGGCCGTGTTCCTCGGCCTGGACGGCGGCGCCCGAACGAAGATTGATTACTCGATCGAGGATCTCACAGCCGACCTCGTGACGTGGTGCACCGAAGCAGGGGGGCCACCAGACGATGCGCCCTGACGATCGGGCTGAAATTCGCCGGGAGCACCGGTCGCCCAACTCCTTGAGGGCGATGGGGACACCTCGCTCTTCGAGTGGGTGCCAGATGTTGCCTGCCTCGTGAGCACGACAACCCAACCTGCAGCGCTGTCCCTGTGACTTCGAACAACGCGTCACTGCGTCGGGCCAGGCATCTGTAAAAGTCTTCCCGAAAGTGGGACATGAACTCGAATGCCTCGTGCCGGGCGTCGTGGTGGAGCAGACTCATCCCCTATGGCCTCCGCTTGACCCGATACCTCTGTGCCGGAGCCACGAACACGCCTGCGTCCGCTGCTCACTCCTGCGCCCCGATCCCGCCCAGCGCGGCCGTCTGGTCGAGATCCGCGACAACCTCATCGACCGCATTACTGAGGCAGAGCAGCAAGGCTGGCCGGGCGAGATCGAAGGACTCCGCGTCAGCCTCAGCGGCGCCGAGTCCAAGATCAACCAGATTGACACGACCGCCGGAAGCGGGCCCGTACTCCTCGGCACGCCAGCGCAGCGATAGCCTGCCGGTCCGCCAATCCGGGGAGCCTGCCGTGTTGTTCAGCCATCTGGGCAGGGGATCAACGGCCCTCGTGCTGAGAGATCGCTCCAGTCCTCCGACGAGTGCGTTGTCTCTTCAACCCACGCGTCCGCATTCTCACTGTCGTCCGCGCCGCCGGCGGGCACCAGAAACAGAGCTGTCCCGCAATGCTCGGTTGGGTACAAACGAGGTGGAGGGTCTGCTGTCAGCGGCGGCGAAGGACGGGGGCAAGCGGACCCGCCTATGCTTCCGCCATGCAGCAGCCTCCATCCATGGCGATGACCGACGGTGACCTGGTTGCGGCGTTCCCACACCAGCTTGCCAATGACGTTCGCGCGGTCTTGGCGGTCATGCCGGAGGCCCGGATCGCACCTGCATCGCCGTTTTCGGTGTACGTGGGCGATGAAGCCGTCGCCATCCCGTATCGGATCTATCAGGATGAGCTGCCTGTCGACGTGGTGTGCTCGCTGACGGTGGTGCAGCAGGCGATCCTGCATTGTCTGTACTCACGGCACTGCGACGGGCTGGTCCGCCAGCGTCACCTGGAGCAAATCGCCAGTTCCGACGAGCTGTGGGTGGTGCCGTTCGTGGTGCAGTTGGTCGGCGAGTATGTCTTGGAGATCTTGGAGTCCATCCAACGCGGCCTTTCCGACCTGCGCTCCAAGCGGTCTACCCAGCGGCTGGCGTACGGGGACTTCATCGCACGGAATCCGGGGTTCTTCGCGCGGACCGAGCGCCGGGTGGTGAGTTACTGGTCTTGCTATTACCGGTGGAAGTTCCCCGTTTTCGACACATACCCGGGCTGCCATCTGCTGGAGTTGCTGCGGGCCGCCGCAATCGACTGCACGGGCAGGCCATGGCCCTGCCACATGCCCGCCGAACTAACGGCGGAGACCGGTCCGTGAGATGAGCACCGTCGCCGTCACCCGACGAGTGCGAGGTTGTGCAGGCGGGCGATGCCGAGCACCGCATGGTCGACGCCGTCGCCTTTCAGCCGACAGTCGCGAAGGATCTTCCACGTCTTCATGCGGGCGAAGACGTGCTCGACACGGGCCCGGACCTGCTTGTGGGACTTGCTGTGCGCCTGCTTCCAGGCGGGCAGTTCCTCGTCCTTCGCGTGGCGGCGATGCGGGATGACCAGCCCTGTTCCCCGGTAGCCGCCGTCGGCGATGGTGGTCGTGGTGCCGACTGCCGTCTTGGCGCCGGACTCGCTCCAGGCCCGGCAGTCGTTGCGGTTGCCGGGCAAGGGCTGGCCGACCACGACGACCAGACGGGTGTCGGCGTCGATGACCACCTGGTGATTGGTGGAGTAGCGGTCGTTCTTCGACTGCTCTGAGATCTTGTGGTCGCGGGTGGGCACCGGCCCTCACGGCGGACCTGCCCGGCCTGAGCGGCTTCGCCCGCGGGCTCACCAATGATCTCGACGCCGTCACCGCCGGGCTCACACTCCGCTGGAGCTCGGTCGGCATCGAGGGCGCCGTGAACCGCATCAAAAAGATCAAGAGGCAGCTGTGCGAGCCCCCGAATTCGACCTGTCACGGAAGATGATCCAGCTCGCGTGACCCGCCGCTCTGGCTCATGCGCCCCGCAGTTGAGCATTGTCATCAGAGGTTGGTCACCAGTAAGTTCGATCCGCCTTTGTTCGAGCGACGGGGAATACGGGGCCTGGGGTGGCACTGCTGGACACACTGGTGACAACAGCCGCTGGGACGTTGTCCGCCACGATCGGGGTCCTGGTCGGGGGCATCGTCACGCACCGGGCCCAGGACCGTCAGTGGCTGCGGGACAAGCAGCTGCTCGCCTATCAAGAACTGATCAGCCACTACGCCAAGTTCACGATGATCATCAGCCGCGCCCATGCCGATCGACAGGGATGGGACTACGACTGGAGCGAATGGAGCGCGACCCTGACCCGTGCCAGCCTGGTCGCCCCCACGGCCGTCGCGGCGGAGATCGACAACTTCGGCAAGGCCATCGGCGTCTTCCTGGACCAGGTGGCGCGCGACCCGGCACGCGACCCGGCGCGTGATCCGTTGAGCCAGGAGGAGTTCGCCCAGGCCAATAGGGCGCCCGCCCAAGCCCAGGTGCAGTTGGTCAACGCCATACGACGCTCACTGAGCAAAGATCAAAAGGCACTGCCCTTCTGGATAGGTGGATCTCTCGCGGGCAGTCCCAAAGACACCTGATGACCAGGCACCGCCGGAAAGCCCGTCCGTCGCCCACGATCGCACGGCGCATCCCGATACTCATCAAGGAATCGAACACGCCCATCACCGACCGTGACGGCTCCCGTGATCGCTGCTAGAGCCCGCTGGTGACCGCCCTAGCCACCAGGATGCTGAATCCGAGTTCACGCAGGGGCGACCTCGGCTGCGTTGGTGTTGTGGGGGATCTTGCTGTTCAGTGCGTTTATATGCGTCTTGACCGGAACGAGCTTTCCGCCGATTTGCACGAGAACATCGCGCTTCTCGTCGGGGGCTGTGGTGAGGGCTGCGACGGCAACGGCTTCCAGCGTGAGGTTGGGCGGTGTGGACGATCGCGAAATTCCCCAGGCGGAAGTTCACGTAATTCCCCAGCTACTGACGTGAGCTGACGGTGAGGCAGACCGTGAGCTGTTTCCAACCTCAGCTTGAGCAGGTCAGATGCAAAGGTGAGGACCACACCCGCAGCAACCGCTTCAAGGGCTGAACACTTCGCGAAGCGCTGCAGGCGGTCGCGAACTGGCCGGTCGGCAACGACGACGAAAGGCGGATCAGCGCGCCGGCTCAGACGTGCCTCGCGCCTGGTCACGGCTGGCGACCACCAGGTATCCATCGCTCTCGGGGTCGAAGGTGGTGGACTGCACCGTGAGCCCAACGCTCCGCAACTGCGCCACGAGGTCCTCGTACCGGTAGGGCCAGATGGACAACCGCTCCGAGCAGGCTCGCACTGCCCCATCCGGCTCGATCTGGGCGACCACGATCTCGAGGAAGTGTTCCTGCTCCCAGCGCTGCTCGATCTGCCAGTAGTAGCTGACGACCGCATCGCGGTCGTTGCGGCGGATGAGTCGATCGCGGACGTCTACCCGTGAGCCGGCGGAGCGCACGAGCTCCCAGTTGCGTGAGTGGAGCACAAGGCGTCCGCCCGGATTCAGCAGCCGCGACATCGCGTCCAGTGCGGTCAGGCGCCCGGCTGCCCCCTCAGCGTGCCCGAGCGAGTTGCCGACACAGAACACCAGATCGAACGTGGAGTCCTCCAGGTGGTCGGGCAGCTCGTCCCAGCTCGCGCGGAGGGCTCGAAGCGAGACACCCTGCTCGTCGGCGGCCTTCTCGGTCCGGCGAACCATCCCACTGCTGGCGTCTGCGGCGACCATGTCAAGGCCAAGACTCGCAAGACCGACGGCGAGCTGGCCGGTTCCACACGCGCAGTCGAGGACGCGCGCGTTGGGCGGCAGAGAGCCCACGACATCGCTGTAGTAAACCGCGGCTGCCTTTGCGGGGGTCAGCCTGTCGTCCCCGATCAGCCACTCGTATACGTCGGAAAGCGCCCCATAACCAGCCACCGCGATAACCTCCATCACCCGCGACACGCGGGCTAGACCGCGCCTGCGATTCGGACCTTGCGCCTCGCACTGTGCCGGGCCGTGTCAGCGAAGCATTGAGCAGGACCCAACCACTTCCGGCCGCTGAGACTCCACCGGATTTCGTGGGAAACCGCGACACGCCGCACCGACGCAGGTCCACTCCACCGGCGTCCTAACGGCCACGATGGGGACAGCGGCCGGCAAGCGCGCGTTCACTGCGGAGCGCTTTAGGCACAGCCATCCAAACTGATTGCCGAAACGCCGCGTCCGGATGAAGGACCGCCAGCGACCGCCTCTACTGCCACGTATCCCAACGACGTCCACCGGTTTTTCCTATTTGGTCTTGTCGGTGGGGTTCCTAAGGGCCGTCCCGTAAATGATCTTCGGGTCGCCTCGGGCACGGTTGGTCGTTGCGCGGCCCGTTGAACTATCCGGTGAGGGCGAGGTT
>NZ_JAQMWP010000048.1 GCF_030403745.1 Streptomyces sp. S.PB5 | reverse complement strand
GCCCAGATGATTGGCCAGACCCCGATGCGTGACCGCCACACCCTTCGGACGACCCGTCGACCCCGACGTATAGATCACATAGGCCAGCTCATCGGGGTCAGGAGTCCGCTCAGGTGCCCTGCCGGAAGCGGCGGCGACCGCGTCCGCGGTCTCGGGCGCGTCCACGCACACCAGTCGGCCATCGAACTCCGCGGGAGCAAGCGCCAGTTCGGTGATCAGGACGGTCGCGGAAGCGTCCTGGAGCATCCCGGTCACACGGGCCTGCGGAAAGCCCGGGTCCAACGGCACGAACGCCGCCCCCGCCTTCCACACACCCAGCATCACCGCATGCAGATCCACACCCCGCTCAAGCAGCACACCCACCACCGAGCCACGCCCCACCCCGACAGACCCCAGATACGCCGCCCACCGATTCGAAGACACCTCCAACTCCCCGAACGACAGCGAGAAACCAGAGCCCTCGACAGCCACAGCACCCGGCGCCGCAGCAGCCCGCTCAGCGAAAACAACCGGCACCGGCACGCCCTCACGCACAGCACCCTCACCGGACGCCTCCCAGCCGGCGAGCACCTCGGAGTCGTCCGCCGGCAGGAACACCGCCGACGAGTCACCCCCGCCGTCGAGCGCCATCGCCTCGAACACCGCCCGGTACATCCCCGCCAACCGCTCACCATGGGCACGCGACAGCACCGAGGTGTGCGTCTTCAGCGTCAGACCGCCACCGGACGTGGTGACCGTCAGGGCGAACTCGTTGGAGCCCGAGCCGAAGCCGGCGGCGAGGTCGATCTGCTCCTCGTCCAGGTTGTGGAAGTCCTGGTAGTTGAAGATCACGTCGATCAGCCGGTCCGCGCCGCCCGCGAGCCGCTGGACCTCCGGCAGCGGGAACCTGCGGTGCGACCACAGCCCCACCTCGGTGTCGAAGACCTGCTTGACCAGTTCGCTCCAGGTCGCGGCGGTACGGCGGTGGGCGAACGGCAGCGTGTTGAGGAACATGCCGTGCACCCGGTCGGCACCGAGGACCTCGAGGCGGGTGTCGCACACCAGGCCGGTGTGGAAGGCCTCTTCGTGCGTGAGCTGGCTCATCACCTTCAGATGGCCTGCGAGCAGCACGCTCTTCACCGAGGCGCGTGCCGCGGCGGCCAGGGCCCGCAGCGGCTGCTCCAGGTCGACCAGAGGCACGGTGACGCTGTACGCCTCCGACGCCGTGGCCGCCTCGGTGGCGGCCCAACTGTCCGGGAGCGCGAACGGGATGTGCCCGTTCACCACGCCGTCCCAGTACGCACGGTCCTCCGGGGAGGCGAGTGCGGCGAGTTCGGCCGCCACCGTGTCCGCGAAGCGGACCTGTGGCGGAGTGTGCGTCGCGGGGGTGCGGCCGTCGCGCAGAGCGCGGTAGCAGCCGATCAGCTCCATCAGCGTGGAGTGCTGGCTCCAGCCCTCGGTCACCATGTGGGATCGGGTGAGCCCCAGCCACCAGCCGTCGTCGGCGAGATGAGCGCTCATCCGCAGCTGCGGAGCCGCGGCCGGGTCGATCGGGTGTGCCTGCTCGGCGTCGACATGGTCACGGATCGCCGCGTCCACCGCCTGCTCGTCGAGGCCGCGCAGATCATGGACCCGCAGCGGTACGTCGACTCGGGAGTGGACGAGCTGCAGCGGAGTCGAGCACGTGGACAGGTCGAAGGACGTACGCAGCGCCTCGTGGCGTGCGGTGACCTCGCGGATCGCCGCGCGCAGGGCCTCTTCGTCGAAGGGCTTGTCGTCGCGGACCTTGTAGCCGCCGGTGCTGTGGTAGTGCGCGGTGGCGTCGGCCTGCAGCTCGTAGAGCATGCCGGTCTGCACCTGGGTGACTGGGTAGGCGTCGTCGAGGCCGGCGGGCAGCAGGGCCCGGTCCTCCTCGGAGATCAGCTCGAACGGCCGGACGGGGCGGTACTCGGCGGCCGGCGCGCCACGGGTGCCGATGAGGGCGGCGAGAGCGGCGACGGTGCGCTGCTCGAAGACGTCCCGTACGGAGATGTCGTGGCCGGCCGACCGGAGTGCGCCGACGAGGGCGACGGCGCGGATGGAGTCGCCGCCGAGGTCGAAGAACGAGTCCTCGATGCCGACTCCCTCCAGGCCGAGTATCTCGCCCCAGACCAGGCAGAGTTGCTGCTCGAGCGGGTTGCGCGGGGCGAGCGCTCCGGCGTTCGCGGCGAGGGCCGAGGTGTCGGGGGCGGGGAGGTTCTTCTTGTCGAGCTTGCCGTTGGTGGTGAGCGGGATCGTGTCGAGTTCGACGAAGGCGGCCGGGATCATGTAGTCCGGCAGGTCCTGGGCGAGGGCCTCGCGCAGAGCCCGCGGCTCGATCACCGAGCCCTCGGCCGGGACCAGGTAGGCGACCAGGCGCTTGTCGCCCGGGGTGTCCTCACGGACCACGGTGACGGCCTGCCGTACGGCCGCGTCCTTGAGCAACGCAGCCGTGATCTCACCGAGTTCGATCCGGAAACCACGGATCTTCACCTGGTCGTCGATACGGCCCAGCACCTCAAGACCACCATCGGCACGACGACGCGCCACATCACCACTGCGATACATCCGCGAGCCCGCAACACCCCACGGATCAGGCACGAACCGCTCAGCGGTAAGCGCCGGACGCCCCAGATAGCCACGAGCCACACCAGGACCGGCCACATACATCTCACCGGGAACCCCCACCGGCACCGGCTGACCCTGCGCATCCAGCAGATACACCGCCAGATCACCCAGCGGACGCCCCACCGGGCTGACCCCGGGGACCCGCAGATCGCCGGACCGCACCTCGTAGTACGTGACGTGGACGGTCGTCTCGGTGATGCCGTACATGTTGATCAGCGCGACCCGGTCGAGGCCCACGCGCTCGGTCCAGGGCGCGAGTTCGGCGACCTCCAGCTTCTCGCCACCGAACACCACGGCCCGCAGCCCCAGGGCGTCGATCCGCTCATCCCCCGAAGCCGCCGCCCCGACCAGCGAACGGAACGCGGTCGGCGTCTGGCTCAGGACCGTCACGCCCTGCTCGACAAGAAGGTCGAGGAAGTCCTCCGGGGACTGCGCGACCTGCTTGGGCACCACCACGACACGGCCGCCGAAGGCGAGCGCGCCCCACATCTCGAACACCGAGAAGTCGAAGGCGTACGAATGCATCATCGACCACACGTCATCCGCCGTGTAGGCCATGTCCGCGTGGCAGGTGTCGAGAAGCCGCACCACATTGCGGTGCGTCAGGACCGCGCCCTTCGGACGGCCCGTCGAACCCGACGTGTAGATCGTGTAGATCGCGTTGTCCGGACCTGCCACGCGCGGCAGGTTCTCCCGCGACTGGGCGTCCAGCGCGTCGGCGACCTCCGGGTCGTCGAGGACGATCAGCGTGCCGTCGTAGACCTCGCCGAGCGAGCCGGCCAGCTCGCGGGTCGTCACGACGACCTGGGCGCCCGCGTCCGACAGTACGTACGCGAGGCGCTCGGCCGGGTTCGCCGGGTCGAGCGGCAGATACGCCGCACCCGACTTGAGCACACCCAGCAGCGACGGGATCAGCTCGGCCCCGCGCTCCAGGTGGACACCGACCAGGTCCTCGGCACCCATCCCGAGCGCGGCGAGGTGCCAAGCGAGCTGATTGGCGCGGGAGTTGACCTCTCCGTACGTGAACTCCGTGCCGCCGGCGACCACGGCGACGGCGTCCGGGGTCTCGGCCGTACGCGCCTCGAACAGCTCGTGCGCGAGCGCCGAGGACTGCTCCAGAAGACACGGCGGCTCGACCACCGCGGCCCGCTCCCCCTCCGGCAGATACGTGGCCCGCGCGTCACCGGACGCGCCCTCCGCCGCCATGCTCTCCAGAACCGCCCGGTACATCCCGGACAACCGGTCGGCGTTCTCCTGCGACAGCAGATGCGTGTCGCTGCGCAGCCCGAGGAAGCCGCCGATGGAACTCACGGCGAGACCGAACTCGGTGGCGGTCTTGTTGATGCCGTTGCCCTCGTCGACGATCTCCCCCTCTTCCAGGATGTGGAAGTCGAGATAGGTGAAGAAGACGTCGATCAGGCGCTGTCCGCCGGACTGGATGGCGGCGAGCGGGTAGCAGCGGTGCGGCCAGGCCTCGACCTCGCGGTCGAAGACCTCGCGCACCAGCTCGCCCCAGGTCGAGGCGGTGCGGGTGTACCCGTGCGGCAGCGTGGTGATGTACATGCCCATCAGCCGGTCGGAGCCCGCGACTTCGGGCCGGGTGTGGCCGACCAGGCCGCTGAGGAAGGCCTCGGCGTCGGTGAGCTGGCTGAGCACCTTCAGATGGGCGCCGTGCAGCACCGCCTTGAACGGCACGCCCGCCTCCGCCGCGAGCGCCTTGAGCCGGGGCTCCAGGTCGCGGTAGGAGAATCCGGCGTCCACGCGCTCGGCGGGTGCGTCGAGGTCGCCGTGCCAGCCCTCGGGCAGGGTGAACCGGGTGTGGGTGTCGACCAGGGTCTGCCAGTACGCGCTGTCCTCGTCCGAGGCCAGCGAGTCGAGCTCCGCGGCGACGCTGTCGGCGAACCTGACGGGCAGTTCCTCGTACGCGGGCTCGCGTCCGTCGCGCAGATCGCGGAAGGCGGCGATGAGCTCCTTGAGCAGCTCGTGGTAGCTCCAGCCTTCGAGCAGGGCGTGGTTCTTGGTGAACGAGACCCGCCAGGTGGTGTCGCTCTGCACGTGGACGGTGATCCGGATCAGCGGATCGGACGAGTTCAGGTCGAAGACGTCGGCCCGCTCGGCGGCGGCGAAGGCCACCAGGTCGGCGTGCAGCCGCTCGGGGTCGGTGCCGCGCACGTCGTGGCAGCCGACCGGAATGGCGACATCGTGGTGGACGAGCTGCATCGGGACGCTGTACGTCGTGAGGTCGGCCGAGGTGCGCAGGATGTCATGGCGCCGGCCGACGATCCGTACCGCCTCGGTGAAGACACCGAGGTCGAAGGGGGCGTCGTCGTTGACGAGGAACGACACGAAGTCGTGGTAGTTGCCGCGGTCGCCCGAGGCGAGCGTCTCCACGAGCATGCCGGTCTGCACCTGGGTGAGCGGGTAGGCGTCGTCCAGGCCGGCGGGCAGCATCGCGCGGTCCGCGTCGGAGATCAGCTCGAACGGTGCGACCCGGCGGACGGCGTCCGGCACCTCACGGCCGGTGGCCGAGGCGCAGAGCGCGGCGATCGTGGTGTGCGAGAAGACGTCGAGCACACCGACCTCGAAGCCGGCCGAGCGCAGTGCGCCGACGAGGCCGACGGCCCGGATCGAGTCACCGCCGAGCTGGAAGAAGTCGTCCTCGACACCGACGCGTTCCAGACCGAGCGCCACCGCCCAGACGGCCGCCATACGCTCCTCGTCGAGGGTGCGGGGGGCGACGTAGGCATCGACGTCGACGGACTGGATGTCGGGGGCGGGGAGGTTCTTCTTGTCTAGCTTGCCGTTGGTGGTGAGCGGGATCGTGTCGAGTTCGACGAAGGCGGCCGGGATCATGTAGTCCGGCAGATCCTGGGCGAGGGCCTCGCGCAGAGCCCGCGGCTCGATCACCGAGCCTTCGACCGGGACGAGGTAGGCGACCAGGCGCTTGTCGCCCGGGGTGTCCTCACGGACCACGGTGACGGCCTGCCGTACCGCCGCATCCTTCAGCAACGCAGCCGTGATCTCACCGAGTTCGATCCGGAAACCACGGATCTTCACCTGATCATCGATACGGCCCAACACCTCAAGACCACCATCAGCACGACGACGCGCCACATCACCACTGCGATACATCCGCGAGCCCGCAACACCCCACGGATCAGGCACGAACCGCTCAGCGGTAAGCGCCGGACGCCCCAGATAGCCACGAGCCACACCAGGACCGGCCACATACATCTCACCGGGAACCCCCACCGGCACCGGCTGACCCTGCGCATCCAGCAGATACACCGCCAGATCACCCAGCGGGTGACCGACGCGGCTGATCAGCGGGTTGGCCACGTCCTCGGCATCGATGCGGTGGTACGTGGTGTGCACCGTGGTCTCGGTGATGCCGTACATGTTGACCAGCGCCACGTCGTCGAGACCCATCCGGGTCGTCCACGGCTCGAGGTCGCCGACCTCCAGCTTCTCGCCCGCGAAGATCACCGCGCGCAGAGCCAGCTCGGCGATGCGCGGATCGCCGTCGGCGGTCAGGGCGACCAGGGAGCGGAAGGCGGTCGGGGTCTGGCTCAGGACGGTCACGCCCTGCTCGACGAGCAGGCCGAGGAATTCCTCCGGGGAGCGGGTGACGGCACGCGGCACGACGACGAGACGGCCGCCGTGGGCGAGGGCGCCCCACATCTCGAACACGGAGACGTCGAAGGCGTACGAGTGGGCCATGGACCACACGTCGTCGCCGCCGAAGGCGTAGTGCTCCTGCGCGGTCTCCATCAGGCGCACCACGTTGCGGTGGCTCAGGGCCACGCCCTTGGGGCGGCCGGTCGAACCCGACGTGTAGATCGTGTAGATGACGTTGTCCGGGGCGGCGGCCCGCTCCAGGTTGCCGGCGGGCAGCTGCGCCAGCCCGGCCGCCGTCTCCGCGTCGTCGAGGACGACCAGCGTGCCGTCGTAGACCTCGCCGAGGCCCTCGGCCAGTTCACCGGTGGTGACCACGATCCGGGCGCGCGCGTCGGACAGCACGTAGCCGAGCCGCTCGGCCGGGTTCGCCGGGTCGAGGGGCAGATAGCCTGCGCCCGACTTGAGCACACCGAGGAGCGTCGGGATCAGCTCGGCCCCGCGCTCCAGGTGGACACCGACCAGGTCCTCGGCACCGATGCCGAGCGCGCGCAGCCGCCGAGCAAGCTGGTTGGCGCGGGAGTTGACCTCGGCGTACGTGAACTCCGTACCGCCGGCCACCACGGCGACCGCCTCCGGGGTCTCGGCCGTACGCGCCTCGAACAGCTCGTGTGCCAGGGCATCCGACGGCTCCAGCTCACGCGGCGCCGCCACGACGGCGGCCCGCTCCCCCTCCGGCAGATACGTGGCCCGCGCGTCACCGGACGCGCCCTCGGCCGCCATGCTCTCCAGAACCGCCCGGTACATCCCGGACAACCGGTCGGCGTTCTCCTGGGAGATCCAGCGGCAGTTGGCGGTGAGGATGACGTGCCCGGCCCGGGAAGCCACGGTGAGCGGGAACTCGGTGGGGCTGTCGTCCATGCCGGACATCGCGTCGACCAGGTCGGTGTCGAGCTGACGGAAGTCCTGGTAGTTGAAGTAGATGTCCATCAGGCGGCCGGTGCCGCCCCACTGGCGCAGCACGGCGGGCAGCGGGTAGCGGCGGTGACCCCACAGGTCGACCTCGGTCTCGAAGACCTGCTTGAGCAGCTCGCCCCAGGTGTCCGCTCCGCGCCGGAAGGGGAACGGCAGCGTGTTGAGGTACATGCCGTACACGCGGTCGGCGCCGGCGGCCTCCGGCCTGGTGTCGCAGACGAGCCCGGTGTGGAAGGCCTCCTCGTCGGTGAGCTGGCTCATCACCTTGAGGTGGGTGGCGAGCATGACGGCCTTCATCGAGGTGTCGGTGGCCGCCGCGAGCGCGCGCAGGCCGGGCTCGATGTCCCGCCACGAGAAGCCGCACTTGTACAGGTCGAAGGTGCCGGCCTCCGGGTCGCCCCAGCCGGCGGGCATGGGCAGGGTGGCGTGGTCCGTGACCACGTTCTCCCAGTAGGTGCGGTCCTCCACCGACTCCAGCGCGGTGAGTTCGGCGGCGATGGCGTCGGCGAAGCGGATCGTCGGGGTGTCCTCGGGCTCGGTGACGGAGCCGTCGCGCACCTTGAGATAGGTGGTGACGAACTCCATCAGGAGCGAGTGGTAGCTCCAGCCCTCCAGGATCGGGTGGCATTCGACGACGGAGATCCACCAGCCGCCGTGGTCGGTCAGGTGCGCGTGGAAGCGCATGAGACCCGGCTTGGACATGTCGAAGACGTTCTTGCGCTCCTCGACGGTGAACGCCTCCAGCTCGGCGCGCACCGCGTCCCGGTCCATGCCGCTCAGGTCGAAGACGAGGTTCTTCAGCTCCGCGTGGGCGTGGATGAGCTGCAGGGGGCGCGAGTAGGCGGAGAGCTCGATGGAGGTGCGCAGGATCTCGTGGCGCGCGACGACCAGCCGCGCCGCCTCGGCGTAGGCCGCACGGTCGAACGGGACAGGATCGTGGATCAGATACGACGAGACGTTGTGGTAGTTGTTCTGCTCGCCGTCCGAGAGCATCTCGATGACCATGCCCAGCTGGTTCATGCCCAGCGGGTAGGCGTCGACGACATCGAGGGGCAGCATCGCCCGGTCCTCGTCGGAGATCAGCTCGAACGGCGCCACGCGCCGCTGCACGAGGTCGCTGCGGGCCTCACCCATCAACTCGCTCAGCCGGGCCACGGAACGGCGGTCGAACACATCGCGCACGGCGACCTCGTAGCCGGCGTCGCGCAGGGCGCCGACGAGGGCGACGGCGCGCATCGAGTCGCCGCCGAGCTCGAAGAAGCTGTCGTGGACGCCGACCTTGTCGACCCCGAGCACCTGCTGCCAGATCTCGGCGACATGCGCCTCGAGGGGGGTGCGGGGAGCGGTGAACTCGCCCGCGCTGCGCAGCTGTCCGGCCTCGGGGGCGGGGAGGTTCTTCTTGTCTAGCTTGCCGTTGGTGGTGAGCGGGATCGCGTCCAGCTCCACGAAGGCCGCCGGGATCATGTAGTCCGGCAGGTCCTGGGCGAGCGCCTCGCGCAGGGCGCGCGGCTCGATCACCGAGCCCTCGGCCGGGACCAGGTAGGCGACCAAGCGCTTGTCCCCGGGGCTGTCCTCACGGACCACGGTGACGGCCTGCCGCACGTCCGCGTCCTTGAGCAATGCAGCCGTGATCTCACCGAGTTCGATCCGGAAACCACGGATCTTCACCTGATCATCGATACGGCCCAGCACCTCAAGACCACCATCGGCACGACGACGCGCCACATCACCACTGCGATACATACGCGAACCCGCAACACCCCACGGATCGGGCACGAACCGCTCAGCCGTCAGCGCCGGACGCCCCAGATAGCCACGGGCCACACCAGGACCGGCCACATACATCTCACCGGGAACACCCACCGGCACCGGCTGACCCTGCGCATCCAGCAGATACACCGCCAGATCACCCAACGGACACCCCACCGGGCTGACCCCGGGGACCCGCAGATCGCCGGACCGCACCTCGTAGTACGTGACATGGACGGTCGTCTCGGTGATGCCGTACATGTTGATCAGGGCAACCCGGTCGAGGCCCACCCGCTCGGTCCAGGGCGCGAGTTCGGCGACCTCCAGCTTCTCGCCGCCGAAGACCACGGCCCGCAGGTCCAGGGCGTCGATCCGCTCATCCCCCGAAGCCGCCGCCCCGACCAGCGAACGGAACGCGGTCGGCGTCTGACTCAGCACCGTCACACCCTGCTCGACAAGAAGGTCGAGGAAGTCCTCGGGAGAGCGCGCGATGTGCTTGGGCACGACGACCAGACGGCCGCCGAAAGCGAGCGCGCCCCACATCTCGAACACCGAGAAGTCGAAGGCGTACGAATGCATCATCGACCACACGTCATCCGCCGTGTAGGTCATGTCCGCGTGGCAGGTGTCGAGAAGCCGCACCACATTGCGGTGGGTCAGGACCGCGCCCTTCGGACGGCCCGTCGAACCCGACGTATAGATCGTGTAGATGGCGCTGTCCGGACCCGCGACGGGCATGAGGTCGTCCGCGGCGAGCGCGTCCAGCTCGGCGGCGGTCCCCGGGTCGTCGAGGACGATCAGCGTGCCGTCGTAGACCTCGCCGAGGGACGCGGCGAGGTCACCGGTGGTGACGACGATGCGCGCCTTGGCGTCGGACAGGACGTAGCCGAGGCGCTCGGCCGGGTTCGCCGGGTCGAGCGGCAGATACGCGCCGCCCGACTTGAGCACACCCAGCAGCGACGGGATCAGCTCCGCCCCGCGCTCCAGGTGGACACCGACCAGGTCCTCGGCACCGACCCCGAGGGCACGCAGATGCCGGGCGAGGCGGTTCGCCCGCGCGTTGACCTGCCCGTACGACAGCTCCTGGCCGCCGGCGACCACGGCGACGGCGTCCGGGGTCTCGGCCGCCCACACCTCGAACAGCTCGTGCGCGAGGACGTCCGACTGCGGCAGCTCACGCGGCGCCGCGATCACCGCGGCCAGCTCCTCGTCGCTGAGCAGCTCCGCCCGTGCGACCCGGGTGCCGGGCGCGGCCAGGGCCGTGCGCAGCAGACGGACGTAGTGCGCCGCGATCCGCTCGGCGGTCGCGCGCTCGAAGAGCGACGTGGCGTACTGGAGGCGGCAGTGGAAGGTGCCGTCGGGGCGCTCCTGCACCTGCAGGGTGAGGTCGCACTTGGCCATGCCGTCGCTGCCGCCGAACGGCTCGGCCGTCAGACCGGGCATGCTGAACGCGTCGAGTCGCCACTCGTGCAGTGTGAAGGCCGCCTGGTAGAGCGGGGTACGGGACTGGTCGCGCTCCGGCTGCAGTTCGTCGACGAGCCGGGCGAAGGGTACGTCCTGGTGGTCGAAGGCGGCGAGCACCTTCTGCCGGCCGCCGTCGAGCAGTTCGGCGAAGGTCGTGTCGTCCTGCCAGGCGCCGCGCAGCACCAGGGTGTTGATGCCGTATCCGAAGACGCCCTGAAGGTCGGGGTGGGTACGTCCCGATACGACGGTGCCGACGGCGACGTCCTGGGTGCCCGCGTACCGGCCGAGCAGGGCCTGGTAGGAGGCGAGCAGCACGGTGAACGCGGTGGTGCCGTGCTCCTTGGCGGCGGCGCGGACCTGGTCGCCGAGACCGAGGTCGAGGTCGAAGAGGACGTCGTCGCCCGTGTAGCTGCGGACCGCGGGCCGGGGCCGGTCGGTGGGCAGCTCGAGCGGGGCGAGACCCGCCAGCTCCTCACGCCAGTACGCCAGCTGCGCGGCGGCGCGCGGGCTCTGCTGCTCGGCGCGCTGCCAGGCGGCGAAGTCGGCGTACTGCACGGGCAGTTCGGGGAGCGCCGCGTCCGTGTCCGAGACCTGGGCGGTGTAGCAGGCGCTCAGCTCGCTGCCGAACATCGTGGTGGACCAGGCGTCGCAGGCGATGTGGTGGAAGACGACGGCGAGTACGTGGTCGTCGTCCGCGAGCCGCATCAGGGTGCCGCGCACCGGCCACTGGGTGGCGAGGTCGAACGGCGTGGCCAGCTCACGGCGCAGCTCGTCCTGGGCCGCCTGCTCGTCGGCGGCCTCGACGACGCGCAGGGCGACGGGGCCCGGTTCGTCGACGATCTGCACAGCGGTGCCGTCGGTCATCTCGTACCGGGTGCGCAGCACCTCGTGCCGGGCGCACACCTGCTCCCAGGCCCGGCGCAGCGCCTCGGTGTCGAGGGTGCCGCGCATCCGCAGGACCAGCGGCACCAGGTACTCGGTGCTGTCCGGCTCGAGCCGGCTGAGGAACCACATCTGCTCCTGGCCGTGGCTGAGCACCAGCGGCTGCGAGCGGTCGGCCCGCGGGATGCCGCTGCGGCGGGCGGCGGCGCCGCCGCGGCGGCCGGCGAGGCGCTTGCGCAGGAGTTCCTCGCGCAGGGCTTCGGCTCTCTGGGCGTCCTGGCGGCTCATGCGGTGGTTTCCTTCGTCTCGGAGCCCGACAGCACCTCGGCGTCGGACATGGTGTCGATCTCGGAGCGGATCTCGTTCTCGATCTGCTGGGCCATCTCCAGGACGGTCGGGCCCTCGAAGAGTGCGCGGACGGAGAGGGTGACCCCGAACTCGTTCTGGATGGCGGCGATCAGCCGGATGGCGAGGATCGAATTGCCGCCGGAGTGGAAGAAGTTGTCGCGGGGGCCTGCTTCGATCCCGCCGACCTCGCGCCAGAGCTCCTGGACGAGCTCGGCGACCGGACCGAGCGGACCGTCGTCCTCCTGCGGCCCTGACTGTGCTGCCGGATCCGGGAGTCGGTCCCGGTCGATCTTGCCGTTGGCGTTGAGCGGCAGGGCCGGCAGCTCGGTGAAGCTGCCCGGGATCATGTAGTCGGGCAGCTGGTCACGGCAGT
>NZ_JAQMWP010000047.1 GCF_030403745.1 Streptomyces sp. S.PB5 | reverse complement strand
CCCCCTGAAACTCTCCGACTCCCCCACCCACATCACCCCCTCACCCCTCCTCGGCGAACACACCGAAGAAATCCTCATCAGCGAACTCGGGCTCGACGACGCCGAGTTGCCGGTCCTCAAAGCGCAGGGGGTCATCTGATGTCGACCCATGCCTCGGGTGTCGCCGGGCCTGCCGCCGACACCGTCATCGATCGCCTGGTGGCGGCCAACCGTGCCTATGCCGCGGGGTTCGTGGACCCTGGCATGGGGGCCCGTCCGGTCCTGAGGGTGGCGGTGGTCGCCTGCATGGACGCTCGCATCGACCTGCATGCCGCGCTCGGTCTGGAACTCGGCGACTGTCACACGGTACGGAACGCGGGCGGTGTGGTCACCGACGACACGATCCGTTCCCTGACGATCAGTCAGCGGGCCCTCGGTACGCGGAGCGTGGTCCTGATTCACCACACCGGATGCGGGCTGCAGACCCTGACCGAGGAGTTCCGGCACGAGCTGGAGATGGAGGTCGGACAGCGCCCGGCGTGGGCGGTGGAGTCCTTCCGGGACGTCGATCAGGACGTACGGCAGTCGATGCAGCGGGTGCGCACGTCACCGTTCCTGCCGCACACCGACGACGTGCGGGGTTTCGTCTTCGACGTCACCACGGGGCTGCTGCGGGAGATCGACGCGCGGCACTGATCCTCCCGCCTCCTCGATGCCGGGCGCAGGCCGGCCGTGGCTCACACGCCGTGGCCGGCCAGCGCCGCGATCTGCTTGCAGTAGAAGTCGGTGGTGTTCGCGGTGTGCCGGCGCATGAGTTCCTCGGCGCGCTCGGGGTCGCCTTCGGCGATGGCCTCGATGATCCGCGCGTGCTCGCTCCAGGCGTCCTTGCCGCGGGGCTTGGCGATGGGCATGTAGTACCAGCGCACCCGTCGGTCGACCTGGGGGATGAGCTCGGCCAGGACCGCGTTGCGGGAGAGATGGGTGATGTGGGTGTGGAGGGCGGCGTTGGCCTCCACGATGCGCCGGGCGTCTCCCGCCGCGAGGGCGGTGAGGCCGGTCTGCTGCAGCTCCCAGAGTCGGGCCACGTCGGCGGGGGTGGCGTGCTGGGCCGCGCCGCGTGCGGAGTGGGTCTCCAACACAGCTCGGACGCTGAGGAGTTGGGAGCATTCCTCGGCGGTGGGGGAGTGCACGAAGGCCCCTTGGGAGGGGCGCAGGTCCACCCAGCCGGCGGTGTGCAGCCGTTGCAGGGCCTCGCGTATGGGCTGGCGGCTGACGCCCAGATGCTCGGCGAGGTCGGCCTCGACGAGGTGCTGACCGGGCTTGAGCGAGCCGTTGATGATCAGTTCGGTCAGGGCGTCGTAGACGGCCTGGCGCAGTGGGGCGGGCCGGGCGATCGGGCCGCGGGCTGCCACGGTGGGTGTGTCGGGCATGGACCCTCTCCCTCGTTCGACTGCGGACTTCGACTGCGGTGGGCGTCGACTGGCCTGAACATCGCCTTCGGGATACTGAGTTTAGTATGCAATAGCCATTCGCGCGTGGCCTGCGTAGCGGAGTGACGGAAATTCCCCTCGCTCGGCCTCTGGTGCGGCGGAGCGAGGATGCAACATACTGTATGCAATTATCGCGCCGCTGACCGCGGACCGGAAACCGCTCCCGAGGGGGTCCCTCCGTGTCGTACCGCACCGCTCTCGCAGAAGTCCTGACCCGTGTCGTAGCGCCCCGCGCCGAACTGACCGGCGCGGAGGGGAGGTTCCCCCGTGGTGCCGTGACGGCTCTGGGGGCCTCCGGGCTGCTGGGGCTGACCGTCTCCGCCGAGTTCGGCGGCGCCGGACTCGGGCTGCCGGAAGCCGCGGAGGTGGTGGCGCGGACGGCACGTGTCTGCCCGGCCACCGCCGCCGTGCTCCAGGCGCATTACGCGGCGGTCGCCGTCATCGAGCCGTACGGCAGTTCGTGGGTCCGCGGTGAGATCGCCGCCGGGCGGCACCTGAGCAGCCTCGCTCTCGTGGAGGACGGCACCGGCGACCAGGAGCTCCTCGCACCGAGTTGCGCCGCCGTCCGCTCCGGCGGTGTGGTCGCGCTGCGGGCGCGTAAGCGCCGGGTGGTCGCGGCGGGGGAGGCCGACAGCTATGTCTGGTCCTCGCGGCCGCTGGGTGTGCCCGACGGGCTGAGCCTCTGGATGGTCCCGGCGCACGCCCCGGACCTGTTCGTCCCGGCCCGGCCCGACGTCCCGGCCCGGCCCGACGTCTCGGGCCCGTCCGGCAGCGCGACGTCCACGGTGCTCGCCGACCCGGTGCTGGTTCCCGCCGACGCGATGCTCGGCGCGGACGGAGACGGGTACGACATCGTGCGGCGCACAGTGCTGCCGTGGCTGTGTGAACTGCGGGCCGCCGCGGGCGCGGAGGGGTTTCGCCGCACGACGGACACGGCCCGCAGCCCTGTCGGTTCCCTCACTCCCGAGGGAGTCCGCCCGACGGCCGGCTCCCTCACGCCGTCCTGAACCGCCGCCCGGGGGCGGCCTGTTCGGTCGGCCCTCCTGTTCGGCCGGTGCTTCAGTTCGGGCGGTGCTTCTGTTCGGCCGGTCCTTCTGTCCGCTCAGGCCTTGTCCGCGGCGGCGATCTGCTTGCCGTAGAAGCCGGTCGTGCGCTCGGTGTGCTTGCGCATGACCTCGCCCGCGCGCTCGGCGTCGCCCTTGGCGATGGCCTTGATGAGCTGGGCGTGCTCGTTCCAGGCCTCCTTGCCGCGGGGCTTGGCGATGGGGGTGTAGTACCAGCGGACCTTCTGGCCCACCTGGGCGAGCATTTCGGTCAGTACGTCGTTGGCGGCCACGGAGGTGATGAAGGCATGCAGGGCGGTGTTGGCGGCGACGAGCCGATCGACGTCGCCCTCGGCGAGCGCGTCGACGCCCTCCTGCTGGAGCTCCCAGAGGCGCTCGACGTCCTCGGGCCCGGCGTTCCGGGCGGCGAGCTGGGCGGAGTAGGTCTCCAGTACCGAGCGGACACCGAGGAGCTGGGCGGCCTCCTCCTCGGTGGGGGAGTGGACGAACGCGCCCTGCGCGGGCCGCAGATCGACCCAGCCGGCCGTCTGCAGTCGCTGGAGGGCCTCACGGACCGGCTGGCGGCTGACCCCGAGGTGCTCGGCGAGTTCGGCCTCGACCAGGTGCTGGCCGGGCTTGAGGGAGCCGTTGACGATGAGTTCCGTCAGGGCGTCGTACACGGCCTGGCGCAGTGGTGCCGGGCGGGCGACGCGCCGGGACGCTGCGGCCGTGAGTGCCTCGCGCATGGTTGTCCCGTTCTGCCGCCGGGCCGACGGCTCTGCCAAGGGGAAGCCGTCGAGAGGGTTGCCGACGGCGGCTTCAGCATACAGGTTTTGGTATGCAACATGGCGTGGACGATGCACGGGCTCTTTACGACTGTCGTCTGTATACAGAAGCCTGTATGGGGTATTGTCTCAGTCTCCTGCAACCCTCGCCGGGGACCCGCGTTTCGGAAGGCGGAGCGATCATGACGACCAGCGGGAGCGAAGTGACGGTCGAGAGCGTGGTCCGGAGGGTGGTGGCCGAGCACCGGGGTCAGCGCGGCGCACTGCTTCCCGTACTGCACGCCGTCCAGGCCGAGTTGGGCCATGTGCCGCAGGAGGCGGTACCGGTGCTCGCCGACGAGCTCAACCTCTCCCGGGCGGACGTCCACGGAGTGGTGACCTTCTACCACGACTTCCGCCGCGAGCCCGCGGGCCGCACCACCGTCCGCATCTGCCGAGCCGAAGCCTGCCAGGCCCTGGGCGCCGACCGCCTGGTGAGCTACACGCGCGAGGCCGGACTGACCCTGGGCGAGACGACCCCCGACGGCTCCGTGACCGTCGAGCAGGTCTTCTGCCTCGGCAACTGCGCACTGGGGCCGTCGGTGGAGGCGAACGGACGGTTGTACGGACGTGTGGGCCCGGCCCGACTGGGCGCGATCCTCGACGGGACGGTCTGATCATGAACAACTCTTCCCCGGGCGACACCCCCACCGAGTCCACGGCCGACACCTCCACCGAGACCACGACCGACACCCCCACTGAGACCACGATCGAGGCCACGACGGGCACCCCCGCCGACGCCCCGTCCCACTCCACGGCGACCGTCTACGTCCCCCGCGACTCCGCGGCCCGGTCCGTCGGCGCGGACGAGGTCGCCGACGCCCTGCAACTCGCGGACCTGCGCGGCGACTTCGCCATCGACGTCGTACGCAACGGCTCGCGCGGCATGCTCTGGCTGGAGCCGATGGTCGAGGTGGTGACGCCCCGGGGCCGCATCGGCTACGGGCCGGTGGCCCCCGAGGACGTGGACGGACTCCTGGCCGCCGGCCTGCTGGACGGCGCGGACCACCCGTTGCGGCTCGGCCCGGTCGACGAACTGCCCTGGCTGGCGAGCCAGAACCGCGTCACCTTCGCCAGAGTCGGAGTCACCGACCCCCTCTCGCCCGAGGACTACGTCGCCCACGGCGGCCTGGCCGGACTGCGCGCCGCCCTCGAACTCGCCCCCGCCGACGTCGTCGCCGAGGTCACCGAGTCAGGCCTGCGCGGCCGTGGCGGCGCCGGGTTCCCGGCCGGCATCAAGTGGAAGACGGTGCTGGACTGCGAGGACGAGCTGAAGTTCGTCTGCTGCAACGCCGACGAGGGCGACAGCGGGACCTTCGCCGACCGGATGGTGATGGAGGGGGACCCGTTCCTGCTCATCGAGGGCATGACCATCGCCGCCCACGCGGTCGGCGCGAGCGAGGGCTACCTCTACATCCGCTCCGAGTACCCGGACGCCATCGCCACGATGCGCGCGGCGATCGAACTCGCCCGTGAGCAAGGTTGGTTGGGGAAGGGCATCCTCGGTTCCGCGCTCGACTTCGACCTGCACGTACGGGTCGGAGCGGGCGCGTACATCTGCGGCGAGGAGACCTCGATGCTGGAGAGCCTGGAGGGCAAGCGCGGCATGGTCCGCGCCAAGCCGCCGATCCCGGCGATCGAGGGCCTGTTCGGCAGACCGACCGTGGTGAACAACGTGCTCACCCTCACCACCGTCCCGGTCGTCCTCGCCCAAGGCGCCAAGACCTACCAGGACTTGGGGGTCGGTCGCTCCCGAGGCACCCAGGTCTTCCAGCTCGGCGGCAACATCGCCCGCGGCGGCATCGTGGAGACCGCGTTCGGCATCACCCTGCGGGAGTTGATCGAGGAGTACGGCGGCGGGACCCGCACCGGGCGCCCGGTGCGCACGGTCCAGGTCGGCGGGCCGCTCGGGGCGTATCTGCCCCAGGCGCAGTTCGATCTGCCCATGGATTACGAGGCGTTCGCCGAGGCCGGGGCCATGCTCGGCCACGGCGGGGTGGTGGTCTTCGACGACACCGTCGACATGGCTGCGCAGGCCCGCTTCGCGATGGAGTTCTGCGCGGAGGAGTCCTGCGGCAAGTGCACGCCGTGCAGGGTCGGTTCGGTCCGCGGCGTCGAGGTGATCGACAAGATCGTCGCCGGTACGCACCCGGAGGAGAACCTCGCCCTGCTCGAAGACCTCTGCGACCTGATGACCGACGGCTCGCTGTGCGCGATGGGCGGACTCACCCCGATGCCCGTGCGCAGCGCGCTCACCCACTTCCCCGACGACTTCCACGGCGGCCGCCGGCTCCTGCCGATCCAGCCGGTCCCGACGACCCGACCCGTACAAGCCAATGGCGTGAGGACGGAGGGCTCGGCATGAGCCTGCTCAAGGAACCCGACTTCGGAACCCCGCAACGGCCCGGCCCGGCAACGGTGTCGGTGGAGATCGACGGCCTGCCGGTGACCGTCCCCGAGGGCACCTCGGTGATGCGCGCGGCGGCCCAGGCGGGCGTCGACATACCCAAGTTGTGCGCCACGGACAGCCTGGAGGCGTTCGGGTCCTGCCGGCTGTGCGTGGTGGAGATCGACGGCCGGCGCGGCACCCCGGCGTCCTGCACCACCCCGTGCTCCGACGGGATGAAGGTCAGCACCCAGACCCCGAAGGTGGACAAGCTTCGCCAGGGCGTCATGGAGCTCTACATCTCCGACCACCCCCTCGACTGCCTCACCTGCCCGGCCAACGGCGACTGCGAACTCCAGGACATGGCAGGTGTGGTGGGCCTCCGTCAGGTCCGCTACGGCTACGAGGGCGAGAACCACCTCGACGCCGAGAAGGACACCTCCAACCCCTACTTCGACTTCGACCCGTCCAAGTGCATCGCCTGCTCCCGCTGCGTCCGTGCCTGCGGCGAGATCCAGGGCACCTTCGCGCTCACCATCGAGGGCCGGGGCTTCGACTCCAAGGTGTCGCCGGGTGCCGGCGAGACCTTCATGGACTCCGAGTGCGTCTCCTGCGGCGCCTGCGTCCAGGCCTGCCCGACGTCCACGCTCCAGGAGCGCTCCGTCGTCGAACTGGGTATGCCCACCAGGTCGGTTGTGACCACCTGCGCCTACTGCGGTGTCGGCTGCTCCTTCAAGGCCGAGCTGCGCGGCGACGAACTCGTCCGCATGGTGCCCCACAAGGACGGCGGCGCCAACGAGGGCCACTCCTGTGTGAAGGGCCGCTTCGCCTTCGGCTACGCCACCCACCCCGACCGCGTCCTCAAGCCCATGGTGCGCGAGCGGATCACCGACCCCTGGCGCGAGGTCGAGTGGGACGAGGCGATCGGCACCGTCGCCCGGCGGATGCGCGAACTCCAGGACCGGTACGGGCAGAACTCGGTCGGCGCCATCACCTCCTCGCGCTGCACCAACGAGGAGGTGTACGTCGTACAGAAGATGGTGCGCGCCGCCTTCGGCAACAACAACGTCGACACCTGCGCCCGTGTCTGCCACTCACCGACGGGATACGGCCTCAAGCAGACCTTCGGCGAGTCCGCGGGCACCCAGGACTTCCGCTCGGTCGCCGAGGCCGACGTCATCGTGGTCATCGGCGCCAACCCCACCGACGGACATCCCGTGTTCGCCTCCCGGATGAAGCGCCGGCTGCGCGAGGGCGCCAAGCTCATCGTCGTCGACCCGCGCCGCATCGACCTCGTGCGCTCCCCGCACATCGAGGCGGAGCACCACCTCCAGCTCCGGCCCAGCACCAATGTCGCCGTGGTCAACGCCATGGCTCACGTGGTCGTCACCGAGGGCCTGGTCGACCGCTCCTTCGTGGACGCCCGGTGCGAAGGCTTCGACGACTGGGCGGAGTTCATCGCCCGCCCGGAGAACAGCCCGGAGGCGGTCGAGGAGATCACCGGCGTACCGGCCGCCGAACTCCGCGCCGCGGCACGGCTGTACGCGACCGCGCCCAACGGAGCCATCTACTACGGCCTCGGTGTCACCGAGCACAGCCAGGGCTCCACCATGGTCATGGGAATGGCCAACCTGGCGATGGCGTGCGGCAACATCGGCCGCGACGGCGTCGGCGTGAACCCGCTCCGAGGCCAGAACAACGTCCAGGGTTCCTGCGACATGGGCTCGTTCCCGCACGAGCTGCCCGGCTACCGCCATGTCTCGGACGACGCGGTGCGGACCGTCTTCGAGAACCTCTGGGGCGGAACTCTCCTCGCCGAGCCGGGACTTCGCATCCCCAACATGTTCGACGCGGCCATCGACGGCACCTTCCGCGGACTGTTCGTCCACGGCGAGGACATCGCCCAGTCCGACCCCAACCTCCGGCACGTCACCGCCGCGCTGGAGGCCATGGAACTCGTCGTCGTCCAGGACCTGTTCCTCAACGAGACCGCCAAGTTCGCCCACGTCTTCCTGCCCGGGGCGTCCTTCCTGGAGAAGGACGGCACCTTCACCAACGCCGAACGCCGCATCAACCGCGTCCGCGCCGTCATGAAGCCCAAGACGGGCAAGCACGAGTGGCAGATCGTCAGCGAGATCGCCACCGCGATGGGTTACCCGATGGCGTACGACCATCCGAGCCAGATCATGGACGAGATCGCCTCGGTCACCCCGACGTTCACCGGCGTCTCCTTCGACCTCCTCGACAAGCTCGGCAGCGTCCAGTGGCCGTGCAACGAGGCGGCGCCGGAGGGCACGCCTATCATGCACATCGACGAATTCGTGCGCGGCAAGGGCAAGTTCGTGGTCACCTCCTACGTCCCGACCAACGAGCGCAGCACCCGGCGCTTCCCGCTCGTCCTCACCACCGGGCGGATCCTCAGCCAGTACAACGTCGGCGCGCAGACCCGCCGAACCGGCAATGTGGCCTGGCACCCGGAGGACGTCCTGGAACTGCACCCGCACGACGCGGAGGTCCGTGGCATCAAGGACGGCGACCTGGTCACCCTCACCAGCCGGGTCGGGGAGACGACCCTGCACGCGGAGATCTCCGACCGGATGCCGACCGGGGTCGTCTACACCACCTTCCACCACCCTGTGACTGGCGCCAACGTGGTGACCACGGAGAACTCCGACTGGGCCACCAACTGCCCCGAGTACAAGGTGACCGCCGTCCAGGTCGGGCTCGCGCGGGCGGACCGGCGTGACGACCGCGAGGTCACCGGGAACGACCTCGTGACGGTGGTGGACTGAGATGACCGCCACCGTGCCGTCCGAGCGCCGGATGGCGAACGACATCGCCCGCAACCTCGGTCATCTGCCGGGGGAGCGGGCGGCCGAGGAGATCGCCGGCCACATCGGCAGGTTCTGGGACCCGCGCATGCGCACCAGGCTGTACGAGTTCGTCGACGCCGGAGCGGAGGGGCTGGACCCGCTCGTCGTCGCCGCCGTGAAGCTGCTGCGCTGAACAGCCGCGCCTGTGACCGCTGTAGGGACGTACAGCGGTCACAGGCGCTCCGGCTCCCCTGTACATATCCCAAATACTGCATACAGTATGTGGCTGTGTAGCCATATGGGACGGCCTCGGCGGATGCGGGCGGCCCCGGGCAGAGAGGAGTCGTTCATGCTGTTCCGGCAGCTCGAATACTTCGTGGCGGTGGCGAGGGAACGTCACTTCGCCCGGGCGGCGGAATCCTGCTACGTCTCCCAGCCCGCGCTCTCGGCGGCGATAGCCAAACTGGAGCGCGAGCTCAACGTCACCCTCATCAACCGCGGGCACAACTACCAGGGCCTCACCCCGGAGGGCGAGCGGCTCGTCGTATGGGCCAAGCGGATCCTCGCCGAACAGGACGCGTTCAAGGCCGAGGTGGCCGCCGTGCAGTCCGGCATCACCGGCACGCTGCGACTCGGCACGGACCCCACGGCCTCCACGACCCTGGCGCTGCCCGTGGCCGCGTTCTGCGCGGCCCACCCGCTCGCCAAGGTCCAGGTGCGCTCCCGCCTGTCGACCAAAGAGCTCCACCGCCAGCTGCGCGACTACGAACTCGACGTCGCCATCGCCCACTTCGACCCGGGCGACCAGGAGGGCCTGCAGGTCGTACCCCTCTACCAGGAGCGCTACATGCTGCTGGTCTCGGACGACCAGCCGGTCACCCAGTCCGCGACCGTGACCTGGGCGGACGCGGCCCAGCTGCCGCTCGCCATGCTCACCCCCGACATGCGGATCCGGCAGATCGTGGACACCGTGTTCGCGGAGAAGGGGTTCGTGGTCACCCCCCAGGTGGAGACGGACTCCATCGCCTCCCTCTACGCCCATGTGGGCGGCGGCGGTTGGGCCAGCATCGTGCCGCACACCTGGCTGCGCGCGATGCCCGTGGTCGGCCGTACCAGAGCGCTGCCCCTCGTCGACCCGGAGGCCGGCGCCCAGGTCTCGGTGGCGATCCACGCGGCCACCCCCGGCTCGGTCGCCGCCCGGGCCTTCGTCAACGCGGCGACGGGCCTGTCCCTGGACGACTTCTTCGCCCGCCCCCTGCCCAGCGACCACCGCGTGCACTGAGCCCCCGCTCCGAGGGCACCGCCGTCAGGGCGCGTAGCGGGCCTGCACCGCCTTCCGGTCCAGCGCCCCCTTCGCCGTGTACGGCAGCGAGGCGACCACCTCCACCCGGTCCGGCACCTCGAACCCGGCCAGCCGGTCGCGGCAGTACCGCAGAATCTCCGCGGCCCGCACACTCTCACCCGCGCGCACCACGACGACCGCCCCCACCCGCTGCCCGTACACCGCGTCCGGCACGGCGAACACCGCCGCCTCGGCCACCCCCGGACAGCCCGCGAGAATGTCCTCGACATGCTCGGGCGAGATCTTCTCGCCCCCGCGGTTGATGATGTTGTTGATCCGCCCGGTCAGCGACAGATACCCGTCCTCGTCCAGCACCCCCAGGTCACCGGTGCGCAGCCACCCGTCGACAAAGGTGTACGACGTCCCCGCCCGGTCGCCGAGATAGCCGCGCGCGACGCTGGGACCGTGCACCCACACCTCGCCCTCTTCACCCGTCGCACATGCGCGTCCGCTCCGGTCGAGAACGCGCACCTCGACCCCGGTCGGCCGCCCCACCGACCCCTGCTTCAACAGCCCGCGCCCGGACAGCGGTTCACTCGTCGCCTGGTGCGAGGACTCGGTCATCCCGTACGCCGACAGCAGCGGCACACCGAACGTGCGCTCAAGTGCCCGCTGGGTGGCCGTGTTGAGGGGAGCGCTGCTGCTGCGCACGAACTTCAGGGGCGGCGCCTGCGGACCCGGGTACTCCCGCTCCGAACGGTCCAGCAGGATCTCGTGGATGGCGGGCGCCGCCGTGAACCACGTGGCTCCCGCGGCCCGCATGTCGTCCCAGAACGTACCCGCCGAGAACCGTCCCCGCTCGGGCAGCAGCACACAGCCACCACTGGCCAGGGACGCTAGCAGCGCCGCGATCAGCCCGTGACCGTGGAAGAACGGCATCACCGCGACCGTCGCGTCCTGCGGCCCCAACTCATAGGTGGCACAGACGGCTCGGACGGACGCGGCCACATTGGCGTGGGTGAGCGGAACCATCTTCGCCCGGTCGCTGGTCCCGGCCGTGAACAGCACGAGAGCGTCCTGCTCGGTCAGCTCGCTCGCCGCCCCCCGCGCTTCGGGAGGAGCGGGAGCACCGGATTCGAGCGCGACGGACGCCGTGCCGGCCCGGGTGACGGACACCCGCAGCGGCCAGGCGGGCACGGGAAGGTCCACCGCGGTCGCCGATGCCAGTACGGCGGCCCGCGCGCCCAAAGCCTCTATCCGGGCGGCGAGTTGGGTCGCCGGCAGCGCGGGATCCAGCGGAGCCACCACCAGACCGGCTCGCGCCGCACCGAGCAACGCCACCACGAACTCCGCGGTGTTGGCACCCACCAGCCCGACCGCGTCACCCCGCCGCAAGCTGCTGTCCCGGAGCCGTGCGGCCACCACGTCCGCGGCGGCATGCAGGCCCCCGTACGACAGCCGCACCCGGTCACCGGTGACGACCAGGGCCCGGGCGTACGGGAGTTCACGCACCGGGCGGTCCAGGAGACCGGCGAGGCCCGTGACCGTGGGAGGCCGGTACCCGTCCGCGTCGCGCACCGATGCCGCGGCCGGAACGGCCATGACCCCACCCCCTCGTGCCAGGTCCGACGAAACAGTCCTCTGCGAGCCTGCGGCGGCCCGCGACGCCCGTCCAATACGCACTGCCGAACGGCCCATAGCCGCCGTCTATCAAGGCAGTTGGCGAGGCCCCCGCCAGCGGTCGATAGATGCTGTTTATCGGCTGGTCGCCGATGGGTCTTGGACGCGACAGAACACGCTGCGGATGGTGAGAGAAGTAGCCGCTCCGGCAGGACCTGCCCAAGGAGGACCTCGGACCATGACCGCCCCCTCGCCACTGGAGACCGCGGCAACAGCCGACGTTCCGACCGAGCTCACCGACGGGTACCACCTGGTCGTCGACGCGCTCAGGATGAACGACGTCGACACCATCTACGGCGTGGTCGGCATCCCGATCACCGACCTGGCCCGGCTCGCCCAGGCCCAGGGCATCCGCTACATCGGCTTCCGTCACGAGAGCAACGCCGGACACGCGGCGGCCATCGCCGGCTACCTCAACAAGAAGCCCGGCGTGGCCCTCACGGTGTCGGCCCCCGGCTTCCTCAACGGCCTGGTCGCGCTGGCGAACGCGACCACCAACTGCTTCCCCATGGTCCAGATCTCCGGCTCCAGCGAGCGCCACCTCGTCGACCTCAAACAGGGCGACTACGAGGAGATGGACCAACTCGCCGCCGCCCAGCCCTTCGTGAAGGCCGCCTACCGGGTCAGCCGCGTGGAGGACATCGGCCGTGGCATCGCCCGCGCCCTGCGCACCGCGGTCTCCGGGCGCCCCGGCGGGGTCTACCTCGACATCCCCGCCGCGGTGCTCGGCGGCATCATCCCCAAGGCCGAGGGCGACCGCACCCTGAGCCGCCTCGTGGACCCCGCCCCGCGCCAACTCCCGGCCCCGGAGGCCGTGGACCGCGCGATCGAGCTGCTGGCCTCCGCCGAGCGCCCCCTGATCGTGCTCGGCAAGGGCGCGGCGTACGCCCAAGCGGACGACAAGGTACGGGAGTTCATCGAGTCGACGGGCATCCCGTACGTACCGATGTCGATGGCCAAGGGCCTGCTCCCCGACAACCACCCGCAGTCCGCGGCCACCGCCCGTTCCCTGGCGCTGAAGAAGGCCGACGTCGTGATGCTGATCGGCGCGCGCCTCAACTGGCTGCTGGGGCACGGCCAGACGGGCTGGAACCCCGACGCCAGGTTCATCCAGATCGACATCGACCCCAAGGAGATGGACAGCAACCAGCCCATCTCGGCACCGCTCGTCGGCGACATCGAGTCGGTCCTCGACGTGCTCGCCGAACGCACCAAGCCCGGCCAGATCCAGGCCCCTTCGGCCTGGCGCGACGAGCTCGGGGAGCGCTCGGCGCAGAACGTCGCCAAGATGGCCAAGCGCCTGGAGGCCGACCCGCACCCCATGCAGTTCATGGGCGCCCTGAAGGCCGTACGCGACGTCGTGCACCAGCACCCGGAGACGTACCTCGTCAACGAGGGCGCCAACGCCCTGGACATCGCACGCAACGTCATCGACATGCACGTCCCCCGCCACCGCCTCGACAGCGGCACCTGGGGCGTCATGGGCATCGGCATGGGGTACGCCATCGCCGCCGCCGTCGAGAGCGGACAGCCGGTCGTGGCCGTCGAGGGCGACAGCGCCTTCGGGTTCAGCGGTATCGAGATCGAGACCATCTGCCGCTACAACCTGCCCGTCGTCACCGTGATCATGAACAACGGCGGCGTCTACCGCGGCGACGACGTCAACCCGTACGACGACGCCCCCGCGCCCACGACCCTGATGTCGGCGGCGCGCCACGACCTCCTCATCGAGGCGTTCGGCGGCAAGGGCTACCGCGCCACCACCCCCGCCGAGGTCACCGCCGCCCTCACCGAGGCGCTCGCCTCCGGCGGCCCGGCGCTCATCGACTGTGTGATCGACCCCTCGGCCGGCACCGAGAGCGGCCACATCTCGCACCTCAACCCCAAGGGCATCACGGTCGGCAACATCACGCCGGCCAAGAAGTGATCACATCCCGCACCCGGAACTCCTCGAACTCCCGCTCCGTACGCGTACGTTCACGAAAAGGAAGCAGACATGAGTGAAAAGCCGCTCGCCGGAATCAAGGTGATCGACTTCACCGGGGTCCAGGCCGGTCCCGCCTGCACACAGATGCTCGCCTGGTTCGGCGCCGACGTCCTGAAGGTGGAGCGCCCGGGCGGCGGCGACGTCACCCGCAAGCAGCTGCGGGACATCGAGGACCTCGACGCGCTGTACTTCACGATGCTCAACAGCAACAAGCGCTCCCTCGCCATCAACACCAAGACCGCCGAGGGCAAGGAGGTCCTGGAGAAGCTGATCCGCGACGCCGACGTCCTCGTCGAGAACTTCGCGCCGGGCGCCATGGACCGTATGGGCTTCTCCTGGGAGCGCATCCAGGAGCTCAACCCGCGCCTGATCTTCGGCTCGGTCAAGGGCTTCAACGACCAGTCGTCCTGGAACGACCTCAAGGTCTACGAGAACGTCGCCCAGTGCGCGGGCGGCGCCGCCTCCACCACCGGCTTCTGGGACGGCCCGCCCACCATCTCCGGCGCCGCCCTCGGCGACACCAACACCGGTATGCACCTGGCGATCGGCATCCTCACGGCGATCATCGACCGCAACAAGACCGGCAAGGGCCAGAAGGTCTCCGTCTCCATGCAGGACGCCGTCCTCAACCTCTGCCGCGTCAAGCTCCGCGACCAGCAGCGCCTGGAGCGGGTCGGCTACCTGGAGGAGTACCCGCAGTACCCCGACGGCGAGTTCACCGACGTCGTACCGCGCGGCGGCAACGCGGGCGGCGGCGGCCAGCCCGGCTGGGTCCTCAAGTGCAAGGGCTGGGAGACCGACCCGAACGCGTACATCTACTTCACCGTCCAGGAGCAGAACTGGAAGCGCACCGCCGAGGCGATCGGCCACCCCGAGTGGGCCGATGACCCGGCGTACGCCACCGCGCGCGCCCGCCAGTCGCACATCTTCGAGATCTTCGAGGAGATCGAGAAGTGGCTCGCGGACAAGACGAAGTACGAGGCGGTCGACATCCTGCGCGAGTGGGAGGTGCCCTGCGCCCCGGTGATGAGCATGAAGGAGATCGCCTACGACGAGGACCTCCGCAAGAGCGGTACGGTCGTCGAGGTCGAACAGAAGGGCCGCGGCACGTACTTGACGGTCGGCAGCCCGGTGAAGTTCTCCTCCTTCAAGCCCGACATCGTCGGCGCCCCGCTGCTCGGCGAGCACAGCTCCGAGGTCCTGGTCGAACTCGGCTACGACGAGGAGACGATCGGGCGGCTGAAGGAGAGCGGAGTCATCGTCTGACCCGACTCCCACGACGCGGAAGCGGCCGACACCTTCGAGGTGTCGGCCGCTTCCGCGTGTCTTGGCCCGGTGTCTAGACCGTCGCCTCGGCCCGCCGCCGCATCAGTTCCCGCTCGCGCTCACGGCGTGCGGTCACGTCCCGGATGACGGCACCGCAGTAGGGACTGCCGTCGGGGCCCGTCAGCAGCACCACGCTGAACTCGATGGACAGCCTGCGGCCGTCCGCCGCCAGCGCGGGAACGTTGAGGAGATCCGCCTCCCCGTACCTGCTCGTCCCCCGTTCCACGGCCTCCTGGAAGCCGTCCCAGTGCCGCTTGCGGTGCTTCTCGGGGATGATGACGTCCAGACTGCGACCGTCCACCTCGGCCGCCGGGAACCCGAAGATGCGCTCCGCGCCCTGGTTCCAGTACCGGATGAGTCCTTCGCCGTCGATGATCACGATGCCGTCGGGTGCCTGGGCGGCCATGCCCAGGACGACCTCGGGGTTCAGAGCTGCCATGTCTCCTCCGAGTCGGATGGTGCGCTGTCCTTGCGGTGGTGCGTGAACGACCGAGGCGGGACCCCCGCGGCGCAGGGGGCGCTCCCCGCCGCTGAGGGCCCCGCCGTCGTGCAGCGGGGAACCCGGTCAGCCCTGGGTGGCCGCGGCCCGTAGGGCGATGCGGTCCTGTCCCGCGTGCACGTTCCTTTTCATGCGGCGGTCCTGTGGGTTCATGCGGCGGTTCTGTGGGCGAGGAGGTCGCTGATGGCGTGGACGGTGCGGAGGGTGGGGACGTGGGTTTGGGTGATGTCGGCGAGTTCGAC
>NZ_JAQMWP010000046.1 GCF_030403745.1 Streptomyces sp. S.PB5 | reverse complement strand
GATCAAGTCGGGCGGCAGATGAACCTCGGCCTGGCTCCGAGCGGGCCGACTCCCCCTTAGCGCCTGATCATCAATTGCGGGACGGGCCTTAGGGTTTGATGTCGCTCGTGTGTGATTACAGGTCCGTCCGGGCGGTGCTGTCCTGTCCGTATGGAGCGTGCGTCGTATCCGAGTGACTTATCGGACGAGCAGTGGGAGCTGATCGAGCCGGTGATCACCGGTTGGAAGCAGGCGCGGGTGGCGCGGTCGGCAACCGGCGATCCGGGCGATTGTGATCTCCGGGAGGTCGTGAACGCGATCTTCTATCAGAACCGGACGGGCTGTCAGTGGCGGTTCCTGCCGCACGATCTCCCGGCCTGGTCGGCGGTGTTCTACTACTTCACGCTGTGGCGCCAGGACGGCATCGACCAGCAGATCCAGGAACTCCTGCGCTGCCAAGCGAGGGAGAAGGCCCGCCGATTAGAGGACCCGTCCCCGGTGGCCATGGACACCCAGACCATCAAGGCGGCGGCCGGTATTCCCGCGACCACGACAGGACCGGACGCCGGCAAGAAGTCGCCGGGCCGCAAGCGCGGGCTCGCCGTCGACGTTCTGGGGCTGATCATCAGTGTGGTGGTGCTGGCCGCTTCCGCACCCGACAACGCCGCCGGCATCAAGCTGCTGGACCAGATCGCCGCTCGGTGCGGGAACCGGCTGGAGAAGGTGCTCGTCGACCAGGGCTTCAAGGACGAGGTGATCATCCACGGTGCCGCGCTCGGCATCACCGTCGAGCAGGTCAAGCGCGACCCGGACCAGAAAGGGTTCGTGCCGCAGACGAAGCGGTGGATCGTGGAGCAGGCGAACGGCACGCTGCTGTTGCACCGGCGCCTGGCGCGGAACTACGAGCACCGCCTGGACAACTCCGCCTCCCATGTCTTCTGGGCCTCCATCGCCATCATGGTCCGCCGGCTCACCGTGCCATCGCCGCGCTGGCGAGACAACGTCGAGGTCATGGCGTGAACGTCTCCGAGCTCCTGGCGGCCCTCCAGGCCCAGCATGAGGCGGCCGTCCAGGCCGTCACCGACCTGCGCGAGCAGCAAGCGCGCCTGACCGGGGAACTGGCCGAGGCCGAGGCCCGCGTGACGGAACTGGCCACCGCCCGGAAGGTCATCGAGAGCATCACCCCAGCCGACACGGACACGGACGTCGACACCGAGTCGGCCACAGCAATCAGCGCATCCTGACCTTCTTCAATGACCACACGGGACAGGCCGCGCGGGCCCGAGAACTGCACGAACACCTCGACCTCCCCACCGACGAGGCATCCGTCAACGTCACCCGCGCCCGCCTCGGCCGTCTTCTGCGCCAAGGCCATCTCACGCAGCCCGGTCGGGGCCTCTACGAGAAACGGACTTAACGCCCTCTGAGCACGGCGCGTCCGCGCGCAGCCACGGCGACACGTCCACCGCCAGCACCATGCGCCCGCCCTCGAACCGGGGCAACGGCAGCCCGGCGAGCAAGGTCCGCAGCTTCTCGACGTCGATCCGGCCCCGGTTGAGAGCTCCGTACAACGCGCCGTGCCCACGCCGGTGCTCGGGCACCATCGTCAGATCCACCGGCGAGGTGACCGGCCCGTCGACGCACAACAGCGCGTCGGCCAGCTCGAACCTTTCGTCACGCCGGGCGGTCAGACACTCGTAGAACTCTGCTCGGAAGCGTGACGCTTCCTGCCGGACATCCGGGCACACCACACCCATGACAACGGCCTTCGACTAGTTCTCCTCGTGACGGAGCACAGGATCAGACGAAGGCCGCCCTCATGTCCGGCGATTTCCTAGGTGAGCGACTCCGTTCGAGGCCGGAGGGAAAGAGAACAAGCTCAGCTCAGCGAATGCACGAGTAGGCTACGACCACCCACCTCGCCACGCCGTCCGTGTCCGTTGTGGCCGCGATCCGAGGCGTTTCAAGCTGACCCCACACACGAACATCGTAACGGTGCTCCACACCGCCTATCTGATAGTAGCTGTCGGCGCAGTACCCAGGACCGATGTAGTAGCCCTCGGCTTGGGCCCACCCAAGATGCCTGTCCGTTCGCCTGTTTACAGGCAGGATCGCGTCGTAGATGGCGCCACCATCACTCGTTTCGTAGACCACGCCGATACCGACGCTGCTGAAGGACGAGTTGTGGATGTAGCTCCAGGGCGGAGGGGCCGCGGATGCGGGAGTTGCAGTGAAGGGGAGCGCGGCGGCTACCGCCAAGGCAAGCGCCGTCAGACTTCTCAGAGGCCTCATAGTGTCCTTCCCGGGATTGAGACAGGGGAGCTGGCGGCCGCTGGTCCGGTGACGAGAAACGATCTCAGTTTCATCGTCGTTACCTTCGGGTCGCCTGGCGTGCTCGGAGAGCCGCAGAGGGTTCTTCCCCTCTCACTCCTCACCTGGAGTGCTGGTGCGGGTTGCCGCACACATACGGATCGGCTGGCCGCGGGCAGGAACGGTCCTGGCGTACCAGGCGCGAGCGCCCGACGGCCGGCACCGCGAGAGCAGGCATGGCGGGCTCGAGAGTCGCATGCCTTCCCCTGCGGTAGAGGGCTTCGGATAGTCGAAGCCCTCTGGCGTTCATTCGTGGTTGCTCTGGGCACTGACCGTAGGCGCGATCCCTGACTGTGTGGCACCACTACGCGCATTGCGGCTCCCCAGTTCGTGCACAAAGCGGCAGTAGAGTGTTCCTGCGAGCAGGGGCAGTTGGGGGTGCGCCGGTGTGATGGACAGCAGGGGTTTCCGATTACGTGGAACGGAGCCGTTCGAGGCGGCTGTCTCGTCCTTGTTCGGTTCGCTGCGGGTGACGGATCCTGGCCCTCCGGGGTTCCACGCCGTGGTCGACCACGTAACCATTGGGGCACTGATGGTGGCCCGCATCCAAGCCGCTGCCGCGACGGTGACACGGGACACCCGATGCATCACCTCCACCGACGTGGAATGGATGCACCTCACGCTGCATTGCCGCGGCCAGGTCACGGTGGCCCAGGACGAACGGACCACCGCGCTGAAACCGGGTGAGCTGTTCGCCTGTGACAACACGCGGCCCTACCGCATCATCGGTGCCGAGCCCAGCGATATGACCGTGCTCTGTGTTCCCCGCGCGAGTCTGGGCAAGCAGGCGGACTGCATGGGCCGGCGTACGGCACTTCCCATACCCACGCAAGACGGTATCGGCAGGCTTCTCGGCTGCGCACTGTCCGGGATGGAGAAGGACCTCCCCCGTCAAGGCGTAGCACGCACCTATCTGGCCGACGCGCTCACCACGCTCATGCTCGCCGCGTTCGTCGACACCACGCCCGAGCAGGCCTCCGTCGCGAGTCCTCTTGTCGATCGGATCCGCGTCTACGTGCTGGCCCATCTCGGCGACCCGCTGCTCAGTACGGAACTCATCGCTCGCCGGCACCACATCTCGGTCCGCCACCTGCATGCACTGTTCAAAGGCTACGACCTGACCTTCGCCGCCTGGGTCCGGCATGAACGCCTGCTACGGATCCGCCGTGACCTGCTTGACCCCGCCTGCGCAGACCGCTCCACGGCCGCGATCGCGGCACGGTGGGGAGTGCTCGACACCAAACATCTCGGCAGGGCATTGAAACGGGAGTTCGGCGAAACCGTCAGCGACCTACGGAGTGGCCAACAGAACGGCTATCGGTAGATCGTCCAATCTGCTTGCAGAGATCAAGTCCGTGTGCGGTGGTCACCGAGTCGATCAACCTCTGACCTTGTTCGTTTCGGTAGGGCATAGAACGATTTCCCGAACGTGCCCGCTCGCACGAGGGTTCCGGGGACGCGAGATCCTGCGTTCCGGCCAAAGAGGCACCTGGCCAGCACGAAGGCCGCCCCCTACATCCGGCGAACCCCAGGTGAGCGACCCAGTTCGAGGCAGTGAGGGGCCACCCAGTAAGAGGCCGCGCGGATGGCGTGCGGTCATGGTCGGCGGTTCGGGCGTTCGTCCCAGCGGTGAGTCGTCCATGCCCGGCGGATCAGGCTACGCACGGTGATGATCGTGTCGGCGAGGTCGAAGAAGGCGTCGATGACCGTGGTGCGCCGCTCGTAGCAGCGGGCGAGGCGGTGGAAGGCGTTCTGCCAGGCGTGGGTGCGCTCCACATGCCAACGCTGACTGGCCTGGATGGGCGCCTTCTCGCCCTTGTGTGCGATGCGCCCGTGCAGGCCGCGTTCGTCGAGCAGGGCGCGTGTCTTGTCCGAGTCGTAGCCGGCGTACAGGTGCACGGTGATGGTGTCGGGCAGCGGACCCAGGTCGTCCAGGCGGTCCAGGGTCAGGGCGGGGTTGCGTCCAAGCGCCGGGCCGACGAGGTGCTCACCTCTGGGGCTTGCAGGCAGGGTCGGTGAGTGATCACGGTGCGTTCGACGGCGGTGGCCAGGTTGTCCCATAAATGCCACCGGTCGGCGACCTGCAGTGCTCCCGGAGCGCCAGCGCGGGCTGCCTCGGCGTAGGCGCCGGCCCGGTCCCGACATTTCCTTACAGCTTCATTTCCTGCGCAACGCCTTCAGCGTGATCGACCGGGACTCCGGCGAGATGGTCGCCGCGACGATCCGCACCATCTTCACCCAGCCCACCGCCGGCCTCGTACGCTCACAACTGGACACCGTCGCCGACATGCTCGGCACCCAGTTCCCCAAGGTCAAAGCCATGTTGCTGGAGGCGAAGGAGGATCTGACCGCGTTCGCCGACTTCCCGCCCCGACACTGGAGGAAGATCCAGTCGACGAACCGCTGGAACGGGTGAACCGGGAGATCAAGCGCAGGATCGATGTCGTCCAGGTCTTCCCCAACGACGGAGCGCTCATCCGGCTGGTCACCGCCGTGCTCTTCGAGATGCACGACGAATGGATCGCCTTCCCTCGCCGCTGCCTCCCCGAAGGCAGCATGAGCGAGATCTACCGCGAACTCCCCGAAAGCGCCCCCGCACTACCCAACACACCGAACACGCCCGCCAGTTGATTCCCAACACCACGACCCGGGACACGCCCCCCGGGGTGTGCGGTCAGCCAGGCGGCCGGGGTCTCGCTGGTGCGGTCCGGCAACACGTCGATGACCGTGAACTTCTCGACGTCCAAGATGATGGTCCCGAACGTCCGGGACCGGCGGAACGCGAAGTCGTCGACTCCAAGCACCCGCGGACTGCGGGACGGAACGGGTGGTGCGTGCAGCTGCCCGAACAGCCGGGCCCGTCCGGTTGGCGCCGCCAGGACGCGGTACAGCCGTGCCCCCCGGACGGCCGCCCACCGCGAGCGCGCCGGCCCGCCACCACACCTTCACCCAGACCAGGCACGGGCATACTTCGAGGTCAGGCCCTCGACCTGCTCGACGAACGTACGGTGCGGGCAATCCTCAATCGGAGCTGTGCTACGTGGCGATCATCGCCCTGGTCGCCCTGCGCTCCCTGTCCCCATAGGCGGAGGCGGTGTCCGGGCCTATCTGGACTGGGTGGCAGGACGGCCACTGGGCACGAAGGCCCTCTCGGACCGGCCTCATGCACGGGCCGGCACGCGTCATACCTGCGGCCCACCGGCCTGCGACGCGAAGGCCTCTCGCGTCACATCACGCTCGAACGTCGCCCGGTGGAACCCGTATGTGCTGATGTCCGTGACCTTGATGACGACACAGAAGCGGTCCAGCGATGCTAGGCGCTTGGCGACCTCCCGGTAGTTCCGCTTGAGGTAGTGCACGGCGGCCTGGTTCGCCAGGGAGCTCTGCCCGCAGATGAGCACGACGGGGCGTGTGGCCTCCGGCGGAGTGAACCTGGCGACCAGTGTGTGTTCCACATGGTCGTGCTCGAACCGGTAGCGGTGTTCGCCCACGACGATGGCCGCCGCGTCGGGTCCGGGCCCGTACGGGATGATGCCGACGCCCGGCAGGTGGGCCGCCAGGTGTCCACCGGCACGGACGTTGGCATCTCCCAGTGGGCCGCCGATGCAGTACTCGGTACGGTTGTCGTTGCTGCCCCGGAAGTCGTCGCTGGATTCCGTAACGACATCGCAGCCGACCTGACTGGCCAGCGTCGCTACCTCGATGATGGCTCGTATCTCGTTGTGGGTGGCAGCCTTCTTCACGTTGTACTTGTTGCCGATGACGATCAGGCATGTCTCGCCGGGCACCAGGCCGAAGAAGTCGGCCGTGCGCCGCAGTACGCGGGCCTCCTTGCCTCGCTCCCAGAGCCAGACGAACGCGCCGCCGATGACACTGGTCGCCAGTCCGACTAGCACGTTGACTACGAGCGAGTAGATCGCTGCCCCCTAGATTCGGTGATCTCGCAACCCTGTGTCAGAAGCCCATGTCGGTGAGGAGGCTGTCGACCGACCGCGACCACGGCCTCTTCTCGGCCAACTCGACACGGAGCGCCTCGGCTGCCGCGAACTTGTCGTGGCTGTCCGTCAGCATGCCGTCGATCATCCTGGCCCACGTCTCGACGTCGGTGTCGGTGTCGCCCGTCATCGGCACCACCCACGACGCGGCTCGCTCCTCGCCGAGCGCCTCTCTCAACAGGGTTCCGAGCCCACTGGACTCGCTCACGAGCACGGGGGTGCCGGCCTTGATGGCCTCCTGCCCCACGAGGCCGAAGCCCTCGGCCCGGGACGGCATGATGAGGAGACTCGTCCGGATGAGGTCGTCCTCCAGTTCCTCCGGCTCCGTGGTGTACGGCCGCAGCACGATGCGCAGCCTCCCGTTGTCCGCCCACTCGTCCAACTGCTTCTTCTGGGCGACCGCTTCTTCCTCGGGCACACCGCGGACCACGAGTTCGATCGCCCGTTGCCTCTTCTCGTGGCGCCAGCCCGCGACCAGCCCGCAGGCCGCCGCGGCGAGGTCCAGCCCCTTGATGTTCCAGTCCTCGGTGCGGCCCATCAGCAGGACGGTGAGCGGTGTCCCGTTCGGTACCTTGCGCCGTTTGCGGGTGGTGAGGTCGAAGCCGGGGTCGAACTGCAGCGGTTCGGTGTCCTCGTGCCGGGAGAAATAGCCGACGAAGAGGCCATGCAGCCGGGGCCCGACCGCAACGAGTCGATCCGCGTCACGGCCGAGGCTCACCTCGATACGTTTCCGGCTGGTGGCACTCTCCATGGCGTCGTTCTGCCGGTCGAGCTTGAGCCACTCGGTCTCGTCGGGGTCCATGTGCACGAAGTGCAGCGTCTTCGGCCTCGCCTGCTCGAAAACCTCCGCCTGGACCTGAGCGACGGGCCCGGTGATGCGGCCGTGTCCGATCACCAGGTCGGGGACCATGTCCTTGGGCAGTTGCAGCGGGCGCATCATACTGGCCATCTCGTCCGCCCCCGCGACGAGCCGACACCGCAAGAGCGTCACTCCATCGGTCTTGGCCTCCTCGATCTCGCTGTCGGTGGCCTTCACGACAAGGCACAGGACTCGTACCTGCACTCTGGCGAGGGCGAGGCAGAACTCCCGGTTGAACGTGCTCAGGCCGCCGTGCGCGGATCCCCATTCGGTGGCGACGACCAGGGCAGTGCACCGGTGCCGGGCAGGCCGGTGTCGCGGCCGTGGCACCGGCGTGGCGATGGTCGTCGTACGCAGATAGGACGCGAACTCGTCGGAGAACAACCTGACGGAGTCGCCATCGCGCGTGAATACGCCCTTGTTGACGAGGTCCTGCACGTCCTCGGCGGAGAGATCGGAAATCTCCCCGCCGGTGGAGACTCTGCGCAGCAGCTCCGTACCCCGTCCGGACAGATCGAGGTCGATCTCCTCGATGAGCCGGTCGAAGTACGCCTGGAACGCCGTCATTTCCAGGTCGTGGGCCTTGGGTACATCGACTGCGCCCGTCTCCAGGTATTCGTGCACCACGCGTCTGCACAGGATTCCCAGGAGGTAGGGGTGGCTCCCGGACCGGGCGAGGAGTTCAGGCCGGACCTCGCGGAGGCTGATTCCCGCGGTCCGTGCCTGGTCGAGCAGCGCTGACACTTCGTCGGTCTCCAGAAGACCGACGTGACACTGTGCGGACATGACGCCGTCGAGCCGTGACCCCCCGGCCGCGTCCTCCTCGATCTCGAAGACCGAACGGCGGGAGACCGTCACCAGACCCACAGAGAACCGGGCTTCGCTGATCAGTGAACGCAGGAGTTGATAGCCGGAGAGGTCGACCAGTACCCAGGGCGCGCGGTCGAACTCGTCCAGGACCACCAAGACGTGGATACCCCGCGACCGGGCCGCTGCGAAGTAGCTGGTGACCGCGTTCTCCAGGTCGTACCAACCGCGCGCGTTCCGAACGGTGGTGTACAGCCGGTCCAGGTCGGGAATGCCCGGGAACTGCGCGGTGACCTCACTCGTGAGGGCGCGGAACAGTCCGAAGACCGAGTCCAGCTCGACCACGGAGAGCCGGACGACCGCCAGGTCGACTCGGTCCACCCGGCGCAGTGCCTGCTCGACCAGGCTGGTCTTACCGAAGCGGAGCTGGCCGAGGACGCTGAGGTTGCCCGGACGACCGCCAGTCCGCCACACCGCGTCGATCATCCCGACCAGATCTGTTCGCTCGACGAAACCGTCGCCGGCCGGCGCGCAGCCCGCGCCGCTGTATGGATTCGCAGTGCTCACGGGCGTCCTTCCAGGGCTGCAAAGTACCGCCGCAGCCATTCCTCGAACAAACCTACGACGAACTCGTACCGGTCGCCGATCTGCCGGACAACCTCGCGGGAGACCAGATGCTCCAGAAGCTGCGGTGCGAGGTCCCCCTCATGGCAGCGCCGGATCTTCTCACGTGACGCGGGCCCGTCTTGACAGGCCCGGGCAACGGCGATCACTGCGGCACTTAGTTCGGCCTGGGTCCAGCGCGTGTCGCCGGCGTCGGGCGACTCCAGGGCGTCGAATTGTCCTCGCTTCAGCGTGTCCAGCAGTTGCCGCGTCACCTGGCGCACGTCGGCGTCCGTGGCCATGGTGGCGTGCTCCTTGTTCATGTGCTGGACGAGCCCGTAGCAGATCTTCTGGATGTAGTAGGGATTCCCGCCCGTGAGCCGGAGAATCTCGCTGACGGCCCGGTCATGATGGCGGCTGACCGGGCCCTGCGGAGTGTCAAGCAGGACCGGCTGCTGGATGAGTGCTCGGGCGTCGGGTTCGGCGAGGCAGGTGACCCGTTCAAGGCCGAAGACGCTGAAGGCGTTCGGGTCCTCCTCGATAAGACGTTCCAGATGCGCCTGCCCCACCAGCACCAAATGGAACAGCCGACGTTCGACGATGGCCTTGAACGTCTGCATGAAGGACGGGGGCACTCGCTTCTCACGGATCCACTGGTCCATGTACTGGAACTCGTCGATGAAGACCACCCAGGGTGGGCTGTCGGGCCGTGCGGAACGATAGTTCCTGAACAATCGGGTGCAGTCCGCGACCGGGTCCGGGCTCTCGATCATCGCCTTGCGGTCGAAGCCGTCAGGAATCAAGCGTGGTCCAGCCTGGATGGTCGTGTCGGCGCCCTCGATGATCCGCCACAGCAGCGTGCCCAGCAATGTCGCCTGGTCGGTACCGGACTCCCGCTGCGGGGTGAGTCCGCCCAGGTTCCCGACGTCCACGACCGGTAGCCCGTCGATCGCCGTGAGCCGTCGCATCAGCTCCACGCCGATCGAGGACTTGCCAGTGCGCTTCTGACCGAAGATCGCGATGCCTGCTCCGGGTGTGGACGCGGCACGCAGGGTGGTGCGGACTTTGTCGATCAGCTCGTCCCGGCCGAAGAGCATGTTGGGATCGTTCACCGGGATTCCGGTGTTGCCGGCCGTGTAAGGGTTGGGGTTTATGGCCATGTGGGTTCTGTCCACGGCGAACGTCAGACACGCCCGCCGGACGCCGGGCTCCTCGCTGTCGCGCAGCCGGTGTTGTAGGGCCACCTGCACCTCGATCTCGGCGGCGTCCTGTGCCGCTTCGGTGAGGTCCAGCCGCAGCAGGACGGTGGTCGCCGCCCCGCCGGGCACCGGTGCGGACACTGCCGTCCACTCGTTCCCCGGGACGAGGAGGGCCAGATCTCCAGTGGCGGTGAGTGACGCCCCCTCGACGGGAGCGCTGCGTTCGTCCTCGTTTGCCACCTCGACCGGCACGGTGACGGTTCGGCCCACGACCCGGGCGACGGGCAGGGCCGCGCCGATCCGAGGCTGCGGCGGATACCGCTGGGCCAGTCGGCTTCGCTCGTCGCCCACAAGCTTCTCGATCCACGCGGCAGCGGGCTCGGACAGCTCGACGGACAGGTCCGTCGGGGCAGCGCGCACGGCGGCGCGCACAAACCCCGCCTGCCGGGCCGCCGCCCGCAGCGCGGCGTCCCGTTTGTCGAACTCCGGGTACCGCAAGAAGTCGTCGAGATAATCGAGCGCTCGGGCGAGCACCTCCAGTTCGGGCATCACTGGCAACCGCTCCTTCAGCCGGTCGGCCACCAGTTCCCGGGCATGCAGCAGCGGTTTGGGCTCCAGGACCAGATGAGCAAGGTCGCAGAACTGGTGCACCAGCTCCCGGCGCGTGCGGTGCCACTTGTCGACCGCCGCATCCCAGCCCGTGATGTTCGTCGCCCCGACCGGATCGGTGCCGAGAGCGTCCGCCATCCGGTGGGCCAATTCCGCGTCTCCGCCCACGGCCTCGACGACCAGCCGGGCGGACTCGCGGTGCGCGGCCACCAAGGGGACCAGCAGCGCGCACGCCTTGGCCCCTGCCTCCCGGCAGGCGGTACGCACCGCCCGCACGAACGATTCGTGTTCCCCGGGATCCGCAACGGACCCGAGATACGCGAGGCAGACCATCCGCACAGCGGTGACAGGCAGCCCGTCCGGGTCGAGGTGGCGCAGCGCGGCGAGGGCCAGGTCCCGGGAGGACGCGAGGCTCTGCCCTCGCATGGCGTACCCCAAGGCGATGAGCCCCTGGAAACGGTAAGCACCCGCCTCACTGTGGTCCGCGCGTTCGGTGGCGAGCACGGCGGCCGACAGGAGGGCCGAGGCGTCCGCCTCGGTCCACTCATGAGCCGGGCGCGACTGCGTCCGCGCCAGCAGCCCGTCGATGTCGTCCCGATTGACCGGCCGGTCTTCGTGGCGAGCCCGCCGTAGCAGTGCCGTCGCGGGCGCCGAGTGACTCTTCTCCACGAACGCGGTCAGCGCGTCCGTCGAAAGCTCGGCACCGCGCCGCGGACGCCGCCGGGACAGCTGTGAGCGCAACTCCGGCTCTATCTGCGGACTGACTTCCGCGCAGTCCAGGGCCAGTTGCAGCATGTCGTCAGTGCCGCGCCTGAGGCATGCCTCGATGAAGGGGCTGGCGTCTGCCGAGGCAGCCCAGGTGAGGATGATGTCGCGCCACTGGGGCTCCGCCATGTGCTCGACGAGCAGCCGGACGGATCCCTGGGCGCGGATCTGCTCGGCGGCTAGATAGTCCTGGAAGGCGCGATAGGCGAAAGCGAACTCATCTTTCTCCCGCTGGACGAGAACGCCGTCGTTGACCATCCGCTGCAGGAACTCCGCCGGGCGCAGGGAGCCGGACCTGCGCAAGGCGGGCTGGATCGCCCGCGCGCACTCGACCTCGGGCGCCCGGTCGCGTCCCTGTTCCGTCATGTAGAGAGCCAGCACCCGAACGACCCGCAGTTTTCCCGCGGACGACAGTCCCGCGGTGTCCCCCTCGATCGGCCCGGCCATCTCCAGCAGATGCTTGAGTAACTCTCCGTACAAGACGGCGGGGCTGCTGGGCAATTGGCGGGTCATGCCGTAGACGCGCATCAGCGCGCCGAGCAGGAAGGGGGTTCTCGCCAGATCCAGAACGTCCGGTCGTGCACGCAGTGCGACCTGGTCCGCATGGGGCAGTCGGCGCAGTAGGTACTCGGCGATCTGCTTGTCTGTGAAGGGCTGCAGGGTCAGCACCGAGCCGTCGAGAGTCGGCAGCCAAGGGGTCGTCAGATTCCGGGAGGTGACCAGGAAATCGTTGCGCGGATAACGTTTCACCTGTTCCGTGAGCCAGACCGAGACCCGGGGCTGCTGGATAGGGGCGACATCGTCCAGCGCGTCCAGCAGCACGAGGCATCGGCCTCTGCGGAGCCGTCGCTCAAACCATCGGCTCCAGGCCCTGCCCTCGCTGTCGCCCAGGGAGGCACGGACGACGTCCACGAGCGTGGTCTGGGGATCGGCGACGATGCTGAGTTCGCAATCCCGCAGACGCAGCAAAACCGGCTGGTCTCTCGATGACGTCAGCTCGCCTCCCACCCTCTGCGCGGCGAGTTGCTTGAGCAGGGACGTCTTACCGGTCCCTGGACCGCCGAGCAATGTCAGGACGACAGGCTTAGGCCGCCCCAGGTAGGACGTGATCGGCCGGCGCTCTTGCCGCCCGGCCTCGGTGACGTCGATGCTTGCGAAGGGCTCGTCCGACGACGGATGCTCGGACCCTCGCGTCTCCGAGCCCGTCGCCCCAACGGTTCCAAAAGGAAAGCACAACTCCTTGATATGCAGCAGGTATCGCAATTCGATATCGCTACGCCGACGTAAGCTCTGCCGAACAGAACCACCGAGCATGACGAGCGCGCCGGCGCCGACGACGACGGTCGCTCTGACCGATCCGCTACCCATCGACGAAGCAATAGCAACGGTGGCCACCGCGACCACCCACGCCATCACTTCGCCCAGGCGACTCCCGCGCCTGCCCGCCATACCGGCCCCCGATATCCGCCATCCTGGCCACGCCAACGGCCACGTCCTTCATACCGGTCGCACAGGCCCACGGTGAACTCAATGCCCAGATCGAGATCTCCCGTCCCTGCGTGACGGCCGTCGATTGGCAGGGTGACGTCAAGGCGCACTTGAGCGCTGCGGCGGAGGAGGACATCATTCCGGTCGAGCAGGTGAAGGCGGAGTACTTCCGTGGCATCGCCTTCGGCTCTACTGTCCGGGTGGCCCGGATGCAGGAAGACCGCAGCGGGGTTGTTTCCCTCGCACCGTGAAGTCCGGCCCGGGGCGTCGTCCTGCGCTGCGTGTCCGACGGCTGCGGGAGCAGAGTCTCTCGGTCGCCGTGCGCAGCGCGTCCACTTCACGTTCCGGCGTCGGCCCGGAAGCCATGCCCATCCCTCGCTGGCATCGCCTCGACTTCAACGGCTGAGCGCGCTGACAGTCGTCGACCACCCGTACAGCCGGTCGTCCAGTCCCGGACACACCGCAGCTACTGGCCGTCGCCGCGCACGAGCTTTACGAGCGCCTCTGTGTCCCGCAGGTCGGACAGCACGACCTCCGCGCCAGCGTCCCGCAGTGCGGCCTCGTCGCTACGTCCTGACGCAACGGCGATCACCCGCACACCGTTGGCGTGAGCCCCTTCCACATCGGCCGGCGTGTCACCGATCAACACCGCCTCCTCGACTGCTGCGTCCGCGCGGCGCAAGCAGAGCCTGACGAGCTCGGCACGAACGTCATTGTCCTCGCCGTATGCCCCGAGCTCCCACAGGATGTTCCGGTCGAGCCCGAACACCTGAAGCTTGATCTCGGAGACCGGGCGGATGTTGCCAGAGACCACCGTCTGCCGGATCCCGGCAGCGTCCTCGAGTGCGTCCAGGGCGGCAGCCGCACCGGGCAGAGCGTGGCCGCGCTCTCGCAGTTCGGCGCTTCGCTTCAGATGCTCCTCCGTCAGGGCACGAGCGAAGCGCTCGAAGTCGGCTCGGGTCGTGGACAGACCGTGCAACTTCGCCGTCTCCCGAAAGATCACAGGCTCCGTGATCCCGTCGATTTTGGCCTGCGCACGCATGACCTGCCCGGTGGTCTGCAGGAACGCGGCCGCCGACAACTCGCGGCCCACGCCTCGCGTGTCGATCAGCGTGTGGTCGATGTCCCACAGGACCAGTCGCGGCATCGTGCCTCCCCAACGGCTCACCCATCACAGGGCTCTTACGTGTCACGCGAACGTGTGCGGACCGTGCACACGCCGGAGCACTCCGTTCTACGCTGACGGTACGAGACACAGGCGGGGAAGGGGGCGGAACGGTGATCTCACCGAGACTGCCCGTGGGCGAGAGGGTCAAGTACTACCGGCGGAAGAACGGCAACCGAACTCAGGCGGCCATCGCCGGGCTGTGCGGCATCTCCGAACGCTACCTGCAGCAGATCGAGGCCGGGCAGAAGGTACCCTCCGCCGATGTGCTCGCTCGCCTCGCCGCCGAACTGGGCGTACCGCTGGCCGCCTTGCTCACGGAATACGGCATCGAGGAGTCGTCGGTCCCGCTCACGGCTGCCCCCGCGGTTGCTCGTGCGCTGATGGGCTACGACCGACCACACAGCTCGGCTCCCGCGAGCCCTTCGGAGTTACGGGAACGGGTTGAGCAAGCCTGGCGGACCTGGCAGTCGTCGAAGAACCGGTTCACCGCGGCGGCCCTCGTCCTTCCGGACCTGATCGGCGACGTCGAGCACGCCGTGCGGGTGCACCGCACCGGGACCGACACCCAGGCACGACGTGAAGTCCTGCGCGTGGCCGCCGATTTGTATGTCTGCTGCGCTCGTACTGCCGTCGCGCCGGACGCGTCGACCTGTCCCTGATGGTCGCCGACCGGGCGATCCGAGCCGCGGAGGACGCCGACGACCCGGTGCGCATCGCCGCAGCCCAGTGGAACCTCGGCCATGTTCTCCTCTCCCACAGCGAGCCGGGCGCTGTCGAGGAAGCCAAGGAGGTTGCTCTCCGCGCCGTCGAGCAGCTGCGACAAGCCCCGGTGACAGTTGAGTCCAAGGCCGTTGAAGGGGTGCTCGAACTGGTCGCGGTGGTCTCCGATGCCCGCCGCCGTCACTGGTGGGAGGCGCGTGACCGGCTCGAACGGCGCGCTGCTCCGCTGGCCGAGCAGGTCGGTGAGGGCAACGTTCAGTGGACCGTGTTCGGACCGACCAATGTCGCCATGCACGCGATGAGCATCGAGATGCTCGCCGGCGAAGCCTCCGAGGGACTGCGCGTCGCCGACCGGATCGATACGCACGGCCTGCCCAGCCGCGAGCGGCAATTCACCTTCGGCCTGGAACTCGCCAGGTGCCACGATCTGCGGCGGGAGGACGCAGCCGTCCTCGTCCACTTGCTGGACCTGGAGGACATCTCTCCCGAAGATCTGGCACGCAGCCCTCTCGCATGCAACATGCTCCTGGATCTCCAGAAACGGGTCCGTCCCACCTTCCGACGCCAGGTCGACGAACTCGTTCAGCGTCTCCAGCTCGTCTGACCACGAACTCGCGGTTCCCCCGAACTCTCAGTTCGGGTACCGCTGTTGGTCTGGTCGTACCTTCGCCGCACAGCGCAGCGAAGGACGAGGCAACAGATGATCAACGAAGTAGAAGACATGTTGACCGCGGCCGGTCTACGGCTCGTATCCGTCGGTGTCGAATGGGACACCGTGAAGGTGGAACGGCACCTGGGCGTACGCGCGATCGAACTGCTTGAGGAGCCCGGCGCCGTAGTCGTGGATCCGACTCGCCCCGAACCGGTGCTGTACTTCCTCGTCCCTGCGGGCAGTGCCGCCCACTGGGACGTTCCGGAGACGGACGCACTCGGTTCGAACTCGTACGTGGTCCTGCCGCCGGGCAACAGAGACTCACCGCCTGGCCCGTACTGGCTCATTCCTCGACAGCACGGACTGACAGCGGCAGCGGCGCTGCGACAGGCACTGGAAGCAGCGCAATGAACGCCAAGGCGCCGCCGCTGGACACCGCGACGATGCGCGCTCTGGCCCATCGCCTGTTGGAGCCCGATGCCGCGCCATTGGAATGGTAGAGGGACACCGCAACCACCACCGTCGGGGACACAAATGGCAACAGGACAAGGTCAGGGCGCCCGTTTCAGCGCCGCAATGTTGCACGGCCGGGGCTCGCGCGTGACGCACACGGTGACCGCCGCTCTCGCCTTTCCCCCGGCGGGCGCACGCACAGCTGAGGCACCGACCCTCCTTGCCGAGTCGGAGACGGATCGAGAGGTTGACGCCGGCCAGGAGCCGACCCCGGTACGCCCGCAGTCGTGGCAGCGCAGCTGGCGTATAGAGGCCTGCGTCCCCCGACTTGCTCGCCTGCACGCCCGTACACGGCTGGGCGTGATGGCTTGGTCCGGAAACCGGAACTCCGCCGTGCGGATCATCACCGAAGTCGTACGGAACGCCGTCGATCACGTCGGCAAGGGCATCGTCGAGCTGACGTTGTCCGCTGACGAAGGGTCGCCCGACCGCCGCCGCGCCGGGAGGGCCTGGGTTACCGGGTTTCTTGCAGAAAGCCCCGGCGTTCACGCCGGGGATGAATGCATCTCAAGGCTGCTCTGACGTGCACGTTAGAGCGGACGTTTTT
>NZ_JAQMWP010000045.1 GCF_030403745.1 Streptomyces sp. S.PB5 | reverse complement strand
CGAGGCCATCTCCTCAGGTGTCACACCATTTCCAACGACACTCACGCAGCATGAGACACGCATGCACGAGTGAAGATGACCAAGCCCTAATAGTGGCCGTTCATCTATGCGGGCATCATCCCGACGCCGGAGCAAGCCCCCGGATCAGGTCGAACCCATACACCGCTTCCCTGGACGCAACCGTGAGGCTTGAGCCCCGGACCGGCCCTTCACGCTTGGGAAGGAGGCAGACGACAGCTCCAGCTCGACACGGCCGGTGTCGAGATATGCGCGCGCGGCTGTCCTTCAAAGGAACGGTGCTCTGAAGCGGAGGGCGACCCCTGTGGCCTGCCCTTGCCCGCCCGGACGATGTGAAGGCCGAGGAGACCGCCCGACGACTGCCGAGTCCAGAACTCGGGGCGAGGCGACGCTGACTCGCCCCGAGTGACTCGGTGACTCTCAGGTCCCCACACGCGGAGGGGTCCGGGTGCCGTGGATGCGCTCGGCGTGGGTGGCGTAGGCATGCTCAGAGGCCTCGGTCAGCGCGACGCGATGAGGTTCGGGAATGTCGGCGAGCAAGGCGGCGACCACGTCGGGGTCGGCTTCGTACATCGCCATGCCCAGCGCAAGCGGCAGAACGTCCTGCGGAGTCTGGGCCATCCCATGTTCGCCGAGCTGCTTCCATTCGGCCGCGGTGGCATGGCGCTGAGCGAGAGGCAGAATCATGTGCTCCTCGAGTGCCAGGTGTTCGACCAGCGCGGGCAGCAGTCGCTCGATGGCCACGGCGAGTTGTTCACCGTCGTGCGCCGTCTTCCTCCAAAGCGGCAAGAGTTCAGTCACCTCGTGGTAACTCCGGTCGATGGCGCTGTGCTGCTCCTTCATCGTCGGGACGATCGCTGCGGCATCGGTCCCCGCACGGTCGAGGAGAAGCGGCCAGAGCAGCAGGTCCTCTCCTTCGTGGTGCAGGTGCAGCACGAAACAGAGGTGGTCGGTGTGGGCGGCGACTGCCTCGGCACGTTGCACGTCACCTGGTGTCACTTCCCGCACCACTTGGGGGAGCAGACGAAATTCGCGGCGCAGCATCGTGTGCGCCATGTACATGTCTCTAACGTCCGCCATGGTCTCGTTCGACCGTGTCACGTGGAACCTCGCTTGTTGTCAGGCGGCCGCTGTGGCAGCGGCCGCCCTGGGACGATCTTGTTGGTCAGAGAGAGCCACCGGGCTTCAGCGCCGCAGCGATGCGGGCCACCCGGCCGCCGAGGTAGCGGGCTGCGTCGAGGCGGTTGGCGTCGGGCAGGTCGGCTCCGTTGTTGGACGGGTGCGACGGGCCGTAGGGATTGCCGCCGGCCGCGAAGAGCAGCGGGTCGGTGTAGCCGGGGGAGGCGATCAGGCCGCCCCAGTGGTAGAAGGTGTTGTTCATCGCGAGGATGGTGCTCTCCTGACCACCGTGGGCGTTGGCCGCGGACGTGAAGGAGGCATAGACCTTGTTGGCGAGCTTGCCCTGTGCCCAGAGGCCACCGGTCTGGTCGAGGAACTGCTTCAGCTGCGAGGCGGGCAGACCGAACCGCGTGGGGGAGCCGAACAGCGCGGCGTCCGCCCAGTCGAGGTCCTCGAGGGACGCCTCGGGGGTGTCCTGAGAGGAGCGGTGATTCTCGGCCCACACGGGGTTGCTGTTGATAGCGGCTTCAGGTGCCAGCTCTGCCACGCGGCGCAAGCGGACCTCGGCCCCCTCCTTCTCTGCGCCTTCGGCGATGGCCTGCGCGAGGCTTCGTACGGATCCGGTGGCCGAGTAGTAGACGATGGCGACTCGTGTCATTTTCCTAGCTCCTTGCTGATATCGGCGTGTGGTGCAGGTGTTTCGAAGCATGCGCCGCGTGGGCTACGAGCAGGTGGGAGCCTGCTGCCTGCTTCGCTGAGGCGCTGGCACAGCGGATGTTGATTCAGTGCTGAGCCCACCCCGATGGGCCGGGAGGGGTTCGCTCCCATCGGTCCTGGTGAAAGAGTGGCCGTCGTCGCGTTGAACGACTGCGGGGCTCTCACGTCGGTCGATCCGGCGGCGAAATCTCCAGGCATCTGCGTCGAGGCTAACTCAAGTATGTGTGCCTACGCAAGCAAATAGATGGATGGTGGGGCTGCCGTACGCCTCGGCAGGAGACCGATCCGGACGGCCGGCTGCTGTGGCTGTCACCTGCGTTGCCGGGCCGGGCTCACAACCTGACCACGGCTCGCACCCACCAGATCATCCGCATCTGCGAGCGCCAGGGCGTCCCCTCAGCGTTGCCGCTCCAGAGTGAGGACGGCTTTGGCGTCGACGTCATGCGGTTGGGGCTGCAGCGGGATCTACGGAGGATTGAAGCTCATTGATCGACGCGACGTGACGTCGGCGCCGTCCTCGTGCGACCTGGCCGCTGCATCGCCAGGCGGGCGCCCGCTATCGTCGAGGACCCCGCTGACGAACTGCGGCGAGTGCTGGGTCAGGTGCTGGCGCGCTGACGCCCTTCACTGGGCCTCCTCATGTGCCGTATTGCCGGTGCAGCGGCCGGGGTACGGCATTGCGGTACAGGTTCGCGAGGTGCGCCGTGACCTTGATGACGTCGGAGAAGTCGAGGCCCTGGGAGGCAAGCAGTGTGTGCAGGTTCCGCAGCACCTGCCAACCACGAGGCATACAACGAAGTCCACGAGCAGACCCTGAGGCAGCCGCACCCGGCGCGGACCACCGTCGGCCCGACGCTGGATCGCAAACTGGTGGAGATCCACATGGTGGCCGTCCTGCGCTCGACCTGATGACGGCGCGCCCGCGCCCGTTCCTGCGCCGTACCGCTCATCGGTGCCCGGCGGGCGTAGGCGAAGGGCTTCAAGGGTGGCGGCGTCAAGGTCGCGGTGCTGGACACAGGAGTGGATCCCCACCACCCCGGACCTCGACGGTCTCGTCGCCACCTCCGCGAACTTCACCAGCGAGCCGACCACCGACGACTTGGTGGGGCATGGTACCCATGTGACCTCGACCGTGGCGGGTTCGGGCGCGGCTTCCGGCGATCCATACAAGGGTGTCGCGCCGGGCGCACGCACTCCTTCGGGCAAAGTCTGCTCGGCCGACGACGCCTGCGCGCACTCAGCGGTCGTCGAAGGCTGGCCTGGGCCGCACGGCACGGCGCGAAGGTGATCAATGTCAGCCTGGGAGACGAGCTGGCACTGGCTGTCGGCGCGACTCAGGTCGACGACGAGCTCGCCGTACTCACTGCGATCGGTCCACGTGCAGGCGAAGGCGGGCTCAAACCCGACCTGATGGATCCAGATGTTGGGGTCGTCGCTGCATGAGCTGGCGGCACCACCGGTAAGGACGGCTACATCGAGATGAGCCGTACGTCGATGGCCGCACCCCACGTGACGGCAGCCGCAGCCATCCTGTTCCAGCAGCACCCCGACCGGACGCCGGGAATGGTCAAGCGCGGCTGATGCAGTCCACGACCGGGGGCTACGAACGCAGTGCCTCCTGCCAGGGCACCGGACGTGTGGACATCGCCCGGGCCGTCGACCAGCGGGCCACCGCCGAACCGACCGATGTCGACTTCGGGCTGATCCGCTGGGCCGATGGTGAGCGACCGCCCGTGACCAGGAGCATCGCCCATGGCAACAAAGGCAGTGGGTCGGTCACATTCCGCCTGAAGCACAACGCCAGCCACCAGGCGGGCAACTCCCCGGCGCCACCGGGTCTGTTCCGTCTCGGCGCCGACTCTGTCACGGTTCCCGCGCACCGCATGGCTGCCGTCAGCTTCACCGTCCCTCCCGAGGCGACAGATGTCCACAAGCCCTTCAGTGGTGACGTCAGCGCCACCACGACAACAGCGTGTCAGTGAGCGCCCCGTTCGGCGCCGATGTCGAGCAGCCTTCCCATGAACTGCAGCTCACTCTGCCGGGCCGAGCCGATGGAGCGCCGTACAACGCCTGTCTGCTGGTCAGTTCGGCCGACGGCAAGTGGTACGAGCGGCAGCTGAGGGCCAGGACAGCGCCGTGCTGCGGTTGCCCAACGACACCTACTCGGTGAGCGGATTCTTCTTCACCGCCGACTTGACCGAGGGCACCGTGGTCGGTGTCCCGAAGGTCGACGCACGCGCCACCCAGAAGGTCACGATCGACGCAAAGATAGCGATGCTGTCACCGCCCGATCGCACAGCTCGAATTCTGCATGCCGAGTTCGGCACGATTGGACCGGGCGATCAACTGGTCACCGCCGTCATGTACAACACGGTCGGCGGCACCCGCGTGCAGGGGCTTTACGCGAATCCGACAGCGCTGCACAAGGACTCGAAGTTCACCTATCTGGTCAACACCGTGTGGGATGTGCCCGACGATGACAGCACGAACCTTTCCTCCCTCAACGGAGGGGCCGGCCTACACCTTTCGGGCCGACTACCACCTCGCCATCAGACAGCGGCCCGATCTCGGCCCAAGCCTCGTTCAAGGCGTATCTGCTCGAGTACGGCACGGCCTCCCGCCTGGGCCGAACCGAGCTCGGCAGGAGGCTGCCCGTTCGATCGCCGGGAGCGCTCTTCGGTCGAGCCGCCCGAATCCTCTGCGGGGCCGGGGCATGGTTGCGGCCATGGCCTTCCGGCCACGACACCCGCGTTCGTGCTGCACGCCCGCCTGCGCTGCCCGGGTTGACGAGGGCGGCGCAGGCGGGCGTGACGATGCTCCGTGAGGCTCAGCGGGCGTATCCGCCATCGGCCATGATGGTCTGGCCGGTGACGAAGGCGGCGTCGTCGCTGGTGAGGAAGGCGATGGTGCCGGTCAGGTCCTCGGGTAGACCGTTGCGCTTGATGGCCTGGGCCTGCGCGGCCGCCACCAGAGCTTCCTGCGGGTGGCCGTTGATGACGCCGGGCGTGATGGTCAGCGTGGGGCCGACGGCGTTGACGGTGATGCCGAACGAGGCGAGGTCGTTGGCCAGGCCCCGACTGAAGCCGATGTTGCCCATCTTGCTCGCCATGTAGTGCGACAGGCCGGGGGCGTTGGTGACGATGGAGTTGGACGTCAGGTTGACGATGCGACCCCAGCCGCCCTGCTTCATGGTCGGCAGGACGGCCTTGACCATGAGGAACTGCGAGTCCAGGTTGACGGCCAGGACGCGCCGCCAGGTCTTGTAGTCCAGCTCCTCGATGTCACGGAACGGGAAGATGCCGGCGTTGTTGACCAGGATGTCCGCCCGCCCGAACCGCTCGGCGACCTCCTTGCCCACGGCCGCAGTCTGCTCCGGGCTCGACACGTCAGCCGTCAGACCGACAACCGACCGCCCCTTCTCCTCGATCATCGCGACAGTCTCGTTGGGTGCGGCGAGATCCACGGCGACGACCGTCGCACCGCGCGCCGCGAGCTCCACGGCGATGGCCTGGCCGATACCACGCCCGGCACCGGTGACAACGGCGACCCGACCGGTGTGCGTCTGCGGAACTGACATGTTTACTACTCCTTGCTTTCTGCAAATCCCCGTCTCGTGTTTCGGCAAGCTTTGCCCGAGCCCCGAAGGCTTCCAGTAGCTGCGTGCGCAAGCAATAAAAACATCTTGTGCGTGTGCAGGCAAGATTAGTCAGAAATTTAGCCTGTCCGGTCACGCGGAGTGAGCCACGGCAACGGCGGCGGTGTGGAGATGACGGTCGATGTCGTGTCGCGATCACCGACCGGCTTGCTCCCTCGGGCTTACTGATCTATTCGGGTTGTTGACGGCTGGTGGGTGTGGGGGAGTCCTGTGCCTGCAGGGAAGCCGTCGATCAGATTAGGGCGAAGCTGAATGTGGCGCAGGCCCCGGCGGAGAGTGCGTTCAAGGTGGTCGTCGTCGGTGAAGGCCACATTGGCGAATGGACCGTAACAGTGAGCAGACGCCTTCCGCTGGGTTCAAGTCGGTTGTGTAAGAGGGCAGTTGGATGACAGTGGGCCAGCCGTTGTGCAGCGGTGCACTCGGTTCGTGTCCCTTGCTGTGGTGTTGGGGATCAACTGGCAGACGTGTTCGCCTTCGGGAGGTAGAGGCGGGGGAGGGCGATCCCTTCGTTGTTCTCTACGTTCCTTCGTGGGTCGTCCCAGCCATTCGTAGGGTTGTGGCACCCAGGGGGACTGCTGCGTGATCAGGTGACAGCGGGGTTTATGCAGCGAGTGCTGCGGGTGGGGTCATGATGGTCTCGTACTCGACGGGGGTCAATCTGGCCAGACGTCTCTGCCTGCGCCGACGGTGGTAGGTGCGTTCGATCCAGGGCACGATCGCGATCCGCAACTCCTGGTGGGTGGCCCAACTCCGACGGTCGAGGACGTTCTTCTGCAGCAGCGCGAAGAAGTTCTCGATGGCCGCGTTGTCACCGGCCGCACCGACCCGGCCCATCGAGCCGACCAGGCCGGCTCGGGTCAGGGCCGAGAAGAATTTCCGGGACCGAAACTGCGATCCGCGATCCGCGATCCGAATGCACGATGCACCCGTACACCTGGCCGCGGCGGGCGACGGCGGACTGCAGCGCTACCACCGCCTGGCGGGACTTCATCCTGGAGTCGATGGAGTAGCCCACGATCCGGCCCGAGAAACACGTCCTTGACGGCACAGAGATAGAGCTTGCCCTTCGCCGGTGGGGTACTCGGTGATATCGGTCAGCCACAGCCGGTTCGGGGCATCCGCGGTGACGTTCCGGCGCACCTTGTCGTCGTGGACCGGCGGACCGGTCTTCGCTCTCTTGCCGCGACCTCTTCGCTTGCCGAAAGTGCTCCACCAGCCATTGTCGCGGCAGATCCGCCAGGCGGTCCGCTCGGCCATCGCCTCGCCGGCCGCGCGGGCCTCATCGACGAGGAAGCGGTGGCCGAACTCAGGGTCGTCGCGGTGCACGTCGAACAACGAATTGGCCCGATATGCCTCGCCAACTCGGCGTCGGTGACTGGACACTTCAGCCACCGGTAGTAGGGCTGGCGGGTCAGCCCGAGCACCCGGCACGTCACCGCCACCGGCACCCCCCCCACAAGGGCACCGGGGGCGGCCAGCTCGCGGACGAGCGGGTACATCATTTTGCCAGCAGGTTCGCCTGCGACAAATAGGCGGCAGCGCGCCGCAGGACCTCGTTTTCCTGCTCCAGCAGCCGGATCGGCTTGCGGGCCTCGGCCAGCTCCACTGACTCGCTCCTGGCGGAACCGGCGGCAGCGGTCGGGCCCGACTCTGCGTTCTCCTTGGGCATTGCGACATCCTCCCAGCCCGCCTCTCGGCGAGCCAGATCAGGTGTCACCCACCAGCAGTCCCTGACGTCGGCCTCGTAGTGCTGTACGAACGCCTGCCGCTCGTTGTGCCAGCCACGTTCGATGATCTGGTGGAAGACGGCGTCTCGTACGCGGGTCCAGGAAGCACTCCCGGCTGCGGACGGCGTCGCTTGATCATGGGAGTAGTGCGCCATGCCGTGTACCGAACGGACCCGGCGCCACGGGTCCGACTCGTCGAAGTCCTTCAAGTGCAGCAGGTCGAAGGGGACTTCGCGAGTCGACCCGTCAGTGTACCGATCGACGCTGCAGGGGGTGTTGCGCCTGCTGTGGCCTCTGCAGCGTCGGCAGCGGCGGTGTCGCCTTCGCCGCTGCTGGAGCTGCGATCGTGGTAGGTGCGTGAGGGTTGATCCACGGGCGCACCACGCGTGGCGAGCACGCGCGCTGCCAAGCAGTGACCTGCAGAACAGCCTCCCGACGGCCATGTTCGCGAGGACCACACCCTTGACGGTGTTCTGCTCACTCGTGGTGTGCGTCAGCATGCCACGAGTGCCCCTTGTGTCCGGCGCGGATCACCAAACCCGGGTCCCGCAGCCGTCGACGGCCTCGGTTTCCCGCGATCACGCCCAGGCGGTCGGTAGCCTGAACGTGAACAGGGGCAGTCGACGAAGACGAGCCGATGCTCACCCCAGGCATCGCTGGCCGGCTGCGGCTGCCGGATGAGGGGTTGATCAGCCGAGGATCGTGGCCGCCTGTGTCTGGCCGATGGCCTCGTCCGACCACAGGGCGCTGTCCCAGGTCGAGGCCATCCACGTGATCAGACCGTTGTGGCCGAGCGTGAGGGCGGTGGCGCCCAGCGGCAAGGGAGTCCTGCTGATCCACTCGAAGGCAGCTCACCTCTGCCACTGCGCATCCGTCAGTTCGTGTCGCCGCACCATGCAAGGCTGCTGCCCGGCCAACCACGAGATCCACCCAACGAAGAGCCATCAGAAGTGACCTAGCCGTATCGCCATCTGGGAAGTTGCTTGCTCGGGCACATATGTGTGATGGTGGGGACGGCTGGCCCGGCCCGACCCCCCTCGTTCGGGCCAGCCTCTCCGCGCTGGCGGGCGTTGATAAGTGAGTCGGCGCCGCCGCCAGCAGGCAGGTCCGAGGGTGGACTCCGTGCAACCTGGCGCTAGACGGCCTGCGCATCAGGTCGGGCGCGACATTTCAACCGACAGGAAGTTCTGTGATGCCAGCAACCGGTGAGCGTATGGCTGATGTGCGTGACATGTACATGGCTCATACCATGATGCGTAGAGAATTCCGACTGTTGCCACAGTTGGTGCGGGACGTCCCTGAGGGTTCTGTACAACGAGCCGAGCTCGTCGGCAGTCATGCCGAACTGCTGTGTCAAATTCTGCATCTGCATCACGAGGGTGAGGACCTGGTGCTGTGGCCGCTGCTTGCCGAGCGTGGGGGAGAGGAGGCAGCGGTGATCGTCCCGACGATGGAGGAGCAGCACCATGCCATCGAGCAGGCTCACGCGGCCGCGATGGCCTTGCTTCCGGGATGGCGTGCCGAGGCCACTGGCGGAGAGGAACTGGCAGAAGCGCTGGATCAACTTCTCGCTGTGCTCCTGGAACACATGGCGACGGAGGAGAAGGAGATCCTCCCGCTTGCAGCCAAGTACGTCACCGCGGCGGAGTGGGACCGCATGGGTCAGCACGGTCTGGCCAATAGTCCCAAAAGGACACTGCCTCTCACTTTCGGAATGGTGATGTATGAAGGCGATCCCGAGGTTGTGAAGGCGGTCTTGGTTCATGCTCCCCTTCCGGCACGATTGCTCATGCCTCGGCTGGCCCCCCGACTCTATGCCTCTCATGCAAAGCGAGTCCACGGGACGCCGACTCCACCCCGAGTGGGCTGTTGACCTATTCGTGGTGCATGACCCTGAAAAGCATCGAGCTGCTGAGTAAGTGTTGTGCGATTGCGGTTGATCAGTAAAAGGATCGTGTCCGTCAGGCGGTGACCCGAACGTGTCCTGCGGGTTTGCGTGCACACCGCTCGGACCTTGAGGAGGAAAAACGCATGGAGATCGGATTTGCACTTCCGTACCTGAATAATGTAGCTCACCAGGTCGACAGGACAGCAGAGTTCGCCCGCGAGGCGGAGAAGGCCGGAGCAGCCAGTCTGTGGGTGGGAGACCGAAATTTCGTCGCGGTCAATCCCAAGATCGGAGTGGGTGGACCAGGGGACACCACTGTTCCGGTCGAGTACCGGACTGCTGCGGATCCCTTTGTCCTGCTAGGCGTCGCAGCTGCGGCGACGGAGCGGGTCACCCTGGGCGCGCATGTGCTGATCGGGCCGATCTATGCTCCTGTGCAGTTGGCCCGGAGCCTGACGACGATCGACTTGATCAGCAAGGGGCGTCTGATACCCGGCTTCGGTGTCGGGTGGGCGCCTGAGGAATTCGAAGCTGCGAACGTGGAGTTCACGAAGCGTGGAGCTCGAATGAATGAGATGCTGGACGCGATGGAACTCCTGTGGACCACCGATCCAGTCGAGTATCACGGCAGCCACATCGAGATACCGTTGCAGTACGCGCCCCTCAAGCCGGTACAAAAGCCTCGCCCGCCTTTCTATATTGGTGCACCAACGGGCGCGCGGATCGCATTGAAGCGGGTTGGAGAGCGCGCCGACGGTTGGATGCCCGCTTGCGTCGTGCCCTACTTCGTGGATGCTGAGGGTGTCCTGGCCCAGCGTGCTGTCATCGACAACTTCGCAACTGAGGCCGGACGCGATCCCAGCGAAATAGACACGATCATGCGCGTCAACATTGCCGAAGGGACGTCAGTGCCGCAGATGGTGGACGCGATCAAATCTCTGTCCGCGCGCACCGGGATCGAGCATTTCATGGTGGAGTCCATGTCCCTGCCGAATATGGATGCTTTGCTGGATCTGGTCATGGAAACGATGAGTTATATCGAGCGCGGCTAGGACGCACTGAGCTTCTCCGTGTTGCTGTTCCAGGGTAAGGATGGCTGTCGCGATTGAGTCATTCGATTCGGACTGCACTGTTCCTTGCGGAGGATCCGGCATCTCTTGAACCGGGCTGGGGCACGCTCGACCGCTGCCCGGGCCCGGGACATCGCCCGGTTGAGGGTCCGCTGCGCAGGGGGCAGCTCGCCTTTGGGCGGGCGCCTTCGTGGCGTGGTCACCCACGGCCCCGCGCCGATGTAGGCGCAGTCGGCCAGGATCGGGATTCCCTGGCGTTCACAGATCCGGATGGTTTTGGGCTGGAGGCAGCCGTCAGGTCGTGGGTGAGTGCGGGCAGCGCGGGCGAGATCCACAGCAGCTGGCCGGCAGGGTCGGTGACCAGTTGCAGGTTCAGCCCGTGCCAGCGGTGCTTGGCGGAGCTGTCGGCCCAGCTGTCGCCGACTCGGTCGCACTCCGCGAGGGTTCCGTCGAGCAGGACGTACTCGGGGTCGGTCTCACGCAGGACCTTCGACAATCCCGGAGCGCGCTCGGTGAGCAGGCCGACGACTGCGGTGGTGGAGGAGTGTGCGGTACCGACCGAGTTCCCGAAGGCGGCGACGATCTGCGTCAGGGGCTCGTGCTTGCGCAGGTACACCAGGGCGACCAGGGTAGGCTGGTGCGGCGGGAGCTGCCACGAACGGCGGCCAGACATGGTCCGGCATCCACACCCGCCTGACATGTCGCGAGTGGCCGCCGCAGTAGCCCTACAGATGATGTGCGGCTCGGGAACTCCTGATCTGTCAGGCCTCCCAGCAAGATGCCTTGAGGAGATCACGATGGACGCAGGACAGCCACCATGTCGATCTCGACCAATTTGTGGTCGAGTGTCGAACGGGAGTGTAAATCTAACGGCGGATCCGACGATCATGGGAGAGACGTCAAGTGACTGACACCGCCGTGGAGTTGGAGACCGTGGAACCTGTGGAGAGTGCCCCGTCCGGGCAGCCTGCGCCCGTGTCGGATGAGCAACTGGTCGCGATGCTGGTGGAACGGGCCCGGTCGGAGGGCTTGCAGTTGACCGGGCAGGGTGGGCTGCTGCAGCAGCTGACAGTGATGATGTAGCCCGCGGCACCGCTTGGAGGTCTGCCCCAGCAGCTGACCGGCACTTGGGTTGTCCTTGCTTGGAATTGTCGATCTTCCAAGTGGTGTTGCTGCGCGCGGCCGGTCGAGCGTCTGTGGCTTCATAGGAGCCCGGCCAAAGGTCCCATCACTGTCTTGTCCCTCTGCCTGACCGGCGCGCGTGCCGCCTCTCACGTGTCGTACGGAAGGACAGCAGACAGCAGCATGGCAGCAGATGAGATAGCCGTCATCGGCGGGATCGACACCCACACCGACACCCACCAGGCCGCGGTCAACGACACGGTTGGCCGTCACCTGGCCACGAAGCCGTTCCCCACCAGCCCTGCTGGCTACCAGCAGCTATTGGACTGGCTGCGCTCTCACGGCGAGGTCCTGACCGTCGGCGTCGAGGGGACCGGCGCCTACGGAGCCGAGCTGGCCCGGTTCCTGTCAGCGAGCGGCATCACCGTCGTGGAGGTCGACCGGCCGGACCGCAAAGCTCGTAGAGACAACGGCAAGTCCGACCCTGTCGACGCCTACGCCGCAGCAACGGCCGTGCTCTCGGGCCGCGCAAAGGGGACGCCGAAGTCCCGCAACGGCATCGCCGAGGCCATCCGCGCCCTGCGGGTAGCCCGCAGCTCAGCCGTCAAGGCCCGCACCCAGACCATCAACCAGATCCGCACCCTGGTTGTCACCGCGCCTGCCGAAGTCCGCGAGCAGTTCCGGGGATTGCCCGTGGTGGAGCTGATCGACCACCTGGCCCGCTCCCGCCCCGCCGGCGATCTGGCGGAGCCGGCCTGCGCCGTCAGGACAGCTCTGCGGCGTCTCGCCCGCCGTCACCGGGCGCTCAGCCAGGAGATCGCCGATGCGGACGCTGAGCTGAAGCCCCTGGTGATGAGGGCCGCACCGCAGTTGGTCGCCTTGCCGGGTTTCGGTCCCGAAACCGCCGGACAGCTCCTGATCACGGCTGGTGACAACCCCGGGCGGCTGAGGTCCGAGGCGTCCTTCGCGCATCTGTGCGCGGCCGCGCCCATTCCACGGGCCGCGCGCTGCGCGCCCCTGGCGTGCTCGTTCGCGTCGAAAGGCCTGGGCGCACGTGACGCCCGAAGCGTTGCTCAGCGAGCGGTCCGCCGAGGTCGAGGACCGTGCCGTTCCCGGCCACTGGGAAGGGGACTTGATCATCGGGCTGGAGCGTTCCGCGATCGGCACGGTCGTCGAGCGGTCAACTCGATTCACGATGCTGGTTCACCTGCCGCGTGAGGAAGGCTACCGGCACAAACACACGGTCAAGAACGGTCCTGCACTGGCTGGTTACGGGGCGATCACGATGAAGAACGCACTCGCCAATACGATGTCGACGCTGCCCGAGCAGCTGGCACGGTCGCTGACATGGGATCGAGGCAAGGAGATGTCGGCGCACGCGCAATTCAAAGTCGAGACCGGTAGTCCCGTATTCTTCGCCGATCCTCACAGTCCATGGCAGCGTGGCACGAACGAGAACACCTATTGGTGCAGCCTTGGCGGGCCGGACTTCTTCGACGGGAGAGGTTCGGCGGGATCGTCGGGTGACTCGGAGAACACGTGCCGAAAGGCTTTCCGTTGAGATGTCCACGGCGGTCCACAGGGCGAGGGCCCTGGCCCGGGAGTGACTTGATAGAAGCCTGCTGAGCCGTCAACTCGCAATAGGTCTGTCCCCTGACCAGGGCCCTCGCGTCTGTCCCGTCATCCGTGACAGCAGACAAGAGGACAACTCGATGGTGACAGTGGGGATCGACCCGCACAAGCACGTCCACGTCGCAGTGGCCGTCGATGCTGACGGCAGGCGGCTGACCAGGCCGTTGGCCGTCAAGAACGACGCGAACTTGATCGGCGTCCTGCTCAAGTGGATCCGCACGATCGCCGACGGCACCCCGGTCACCTGGGCCATCGAGGACGGCCGCGGCTTCGCCCGCCGCCTGGCCGACGGCCTGCTGCTGACCGGCCACGAGGTGGTCTGGGTCCCCACCCGGCTGATGTCCGCTCACCGCAAACTGCACGCCGCCACCGGTTCGAAGTCTGACCCCGTCGACGCGGCCGCGGTCGCACACGCCGCGATCGCCACCCCCGGACTGGACCGTCACCGCATCGATGACCGTGTGCGCGAGCTGCGCGTTCTGGTCGACTCACGGGCCGACCTCGTCCGGCGCCGCACCATGGTGATCAACCAGATCAAGACATACACGCACCTCTGGCTCGACCACACTCCGGACGACCTCACCCGCCGGCCCGGCATGACCTCGCTGACGGCGCCGGTGGACACCGCGGACATGAGCGATCACGTCCGCCGGGTGCTGATCGAGATGATCACGGAGATAGACGGGCTGAACAAACGTGTCCGCGGACTCCAAACCACGATCCGGGAACTGGTCACCCCACTGGCACCCGCGCTCCTGGAGATCACAGGGATCAGCCCCGTCTCCGCAGCAGTCCTCCTCGCCGAAATCGGTGACATCACCCGTTTCACCAGCTCAGCGAAGCTCGCCCGCTACACCGGGACCGCACCGATCCCGGTCTACTCCTCCGACAAGGAACGCTACCGGCTGCACCGAGGCGGCAACCGGCGGCTCAACAGCGTGCTCTACACGACGTCCATCGTCCAGCAGCGATTCCACCCGGGCGCACGAGCACTCCTGGCCCGCCACGAGCCGACCAAAGGAGCCCGCGGAGCCCGGCGCATCCTCAAACGTCACCTGGCGGAGCCCGGCGCATCCTCAAACGTCACCTGATCGACGTCATCCACCGCGCCATGACCCAAGACCGAGCTACCTGGCAGCACCACATCACCCAACACCAGCTCGCCGCTTGACATAGAAGCGTCAACGGGCTCCTTCGCCAGTACTTTCCGAAGGGCACCGATCTCTCACGATGGTCCGCCGAGGAAATTGCGGCCGTCGCCCACACTCTCAACAGCAGACCCCGCAAGACGCTCGGCTGGAAGACGCCGGCCGAAGCGTTCAACGAGCAGCTACTGTTGCTCCAACAGACTGGTGTTGCAACGACCGGTTGGATCCAGTCAATACACGAGTTTCCGGCTCGCCGAGCACCTGGACGCTATCGGCATCGCCGCCTCGCTCGGATCAGTCGGCGACGCCTACGACAATGCCCTGATGGAGAGCACGATCGGTCTGTTCAAGACCGAGCTGATCACACCCCGGCGGCCCTGGAAGACGCTGCCCGAGGTCGAACTCGCCACCGCTGAATATGTTGACTGGTACAACCACCGCAGACTCCACGGTGAGATAGGCCACGTCCCACCAGTCGAGTACGAAGCCACCTACTACACCGAACTCACGAAACCCCAGGTCACAACCACAACCTGAGATCTCTACCGAACCCGGGGCGGTTCACCGGGCGGGCAATCGGCGACGAAGCAGGAAGTCTCACGACGCGAGCCGTAAGAATCTCCCTCCTTCAGGAGAGAGAGCGTCAAGAGTTCAACCTCAGTAGTGACAGGACTGGCAGGGCATGGGCGGCCCCACGCCTCGCGCCCTGGTCAAGGGGCCGCCCGTCTGTCTCAGCTCCATCGCAGCCGGCTGAGTCAACTCGACACGGCAGGCAGCAAAACAGCGCTCGCAGCCCAGCCCGCCGAACTGCACCGTCACCGCCCGACATCAGCCCGCCGTCGACCACGTCTCGTCCGAGCCGTGGTCGGCGGCGGGCCCGGCAGCGCGGTAAGGCGCTGCGGAGGTGGCGGGCTCTGCCCGGCAGGGGGCTACGGCAGCTTGACGAACGGCGCCAGGAAGGCGCGGGCGCCCGGGGTGTCCAGGCGGTACGACACGTTCGTCGCGTAGCACGGGCCGTCGCCGGTGATCGTGGTGGCCGCGAGTACGTTACGGCCGCCGATCACGGCGAAGTTGGGGCCGCCGGAGTCGCCGTAGCAGGCGCCGCCGTTGCCCTGGGGTTCGGTCATCGCCAGGCGGACCCACGCGTCGTTGAGGGCATTGAAGGTGACAGGCGCCTTCATCCGGATACCGCCGCCGGGGTGGGTCTGGCCGCCGGGGCCGCGCTGGGCCTCCTGGGTGCCGTATCCGGCGACGAACCAGTCGGTGGAGTTCAGCGACTGTGGGCCGAGCGCGCCGAGCTGGTTGGCGGTGGGCAGCATGGCCGGGGTGAAGGTCCAGCGGGCCTTGACCTTGGTCGTGGGCAGCTCGATCACCGAGATGTCGTGCGTGTCGGACGCGGACCCGGGGTAGTCGGGATGGCTGTGCGCGGTGCCCTGCACGGCTACGGTACCTGCCTGCGCGGCCGGATCGCCGGGGTACTTCTTCGCGGCGGCGTCGAGGCCGGCCTGCACGTCCTGGTCCAGGGACACGTAGAACTTCACGTTGTCGGGCCAATCGGTGGTGCAGTGCGCGGCGGTCAGGAACGTGTCCGCGTCGATCATGGTGCCGGAGCAGACCCAGTCGACCCGGTCGGGTGTCGCGGGGTCGCCGTCGTTGTCCCAGGTCGCGACGAGCGTGCCGACCTCGGTGCGCTCGGGTGCGGGTGTCGCGTTGTACGAGTTGATGGCCGAGGACGGCAGCGCGGTGGCGAGCACGGCGGCACAGGCCGCAGCGGTGACGGCGGAGGTGCGTAGGGCGGTCAAGAGAAACCCTTCTACTGACGGGACGGGTGTTCTCCTGTGGGGGGAGCAGCAGCGCCAGTGAAGCGCTCTGAAGGCGGCAGCGACAAGAGCACGCCCGCCTTTCCAGGGTTTTCCCTATGTACGGGCTATGGGGGCAGCTCGTCGCGCGCTGCGGCCGAACACCCTGAGGGCAAACCGACTTCGACCAGCCACGCAGCAGCAGCGTGCTCTCTGGTCTTCGCGCAGGGCGGCTACCTGTCGTGGCTGGAAGTCTGTTCATGGCGCGACGACATCGAGGTGACACTGGCCTCAGCATGTCACTGGCTGGAGCCACGCTCTTGATCCCGAACGGCGAGCGTCCAGCGGTCTGCGATCTGTACGACGCCAGGAGCCGACCGGCATCACGAGTTCAAGTTCAGTAGGTGAAGCATGTGCCCAGCGCACGCACCAGCGTGGTGGCTTCGAGGTCCTACCCGGTGGGCAAGGCCCGGGCGAGCCAGCCGTCGGGCTGGATGAGCAACGCGTCGACGTCCACCCGGTCCGTGCGGGCGGTGACGGTGTTGACCCGTCCCGACCCGTCTACGCGGCTGCGGCGTCGCGGACCTCCGCGGGGTCGACGAGGTCGAGCAGGAGCGCACGGCCCTTACCGGGTTTCTTGCAGAAAGCCCCGGCGTTCACGCCGGGGATGAATGCATCTCAAGGCTGCTCTGACGTGCACGTTAGAGCGGACGTTTTT
>NZ_JAQMWP010000044.1 GCF_030403745.1 Streptomyces sp. S.PB5 | reverse complement strand
GACGAACCCGCCCTGCCCACCGAACTCACCGCATAGCCTCAAAACCGAGATCACCGAGTGGCCGTCAATACACCACTTCGGCGGACGTGACCCGTTGCTGGCACGCACTGGGCTGCCAGGCGGCTGCCTCTTCCGATCAACTGTGAGTTTTCGTACCACCCCAGGGATCCCTTTGCCATCACTCTGATCTTCGACGCCGAAGGCGAATGGCCGGTGCGCTGGGTGTTTGCCCGGGAGCTGCTGACTGAGGGACTGACAGCAAAAGCGGGTCAGGGAGATGTCACGGTCTGGCCGGAGCATGGTCCGGAAGAGGGCTACATGGTGTGGGTTGAGGTCGGCAGTGCCAGTCATAAGGCACTCTTCGAGATCCCGGCCTTGCCGGTAGCCCAGTGGCTGGCCAGCACCTATGCCCTGGTGCCCCGAGGGCAGGAGATGGAGGGCGTGGATTGGGAGGAGTTGACGCAGCTGACTGATTGAGGTGTCGGCATTCAGCACTCTCCTTAATCGGTAGTGACACCAAGCAACGGCCAGGCAGAGAGTCAAGGCGTAGTATCAGAAGCAGCGCCTGAGTACGCCCCTCAGTAACCGCTACGCATAAGCCTTCACTCAGAGCCGAACCAAGGAGGGTCCGCGGCATGACTGACGCCAAGATGAGTACGACCGAGGTAGTGACGCAATACAGCTCCCAGTTGACAAGTGATCTCGAACGGAACGCGCAGGAACAGGACACCATTCGGGGCGAGATCGAGGGGCTTCAAGGGCGTCTGCTCGCCCTGCAGAATGATCACGCGGTGCTTGCGAGCATGCGGCAGGCGTTGGAGAACGGCATTCCGACCCAGCATGCGGCCGGATCGCCCGGGGGCCGCGGTGCCGACAGCGGCTACGGCCCGCTCGGCGGCGCCGTCGGCGTCCAGCGCAGGATCCAGAACCAGCCGACTTTGGTGTCGTTGATCCGTGCCTACCTGGCCCAGCAGTCGGAGCCGTGCTCCGCAGCCGAGGTCGCCTCGGCACTGAGTGAGGGCCATCCGGACCGGATCATCAAGACGACGGTCGTGCGCACCACCCTGGAGGGGCTGGTGGCACGGAGCACGGCGCAGCGCCTCAAGCAGGGCCACTCCGTGTTCTACACCAGCCTTGAGGGCGAGGAGGGCCCGAGCGGCACGGTGGAGAACTCGGAAGAGACCTCCTCCGCTGGCCGTTCCGGCTCCAAGGACTGAACTCCCGTACCTGGTCGAGTAATTGGGGACCGTGCCCGTCGGCACCTGAGCGCATCCGGATCCCGGCGCGGTTCCCCCTCAGTCGTTCGGTCGACAGCGCACTTATGCGACTCCTCCATCCACGGCGCATGTCAGCTTCCCGTACTCATGTGTCAGTCATCTGACTGATGCCTCACTCTTCCTCCTCAAAAGACCATGAATGGGAGAAATCCCGCTGATTCCAAGGAAGTTCGGTGGCGGGAGAGAGGAAGGAAGACGACCATGCGAACTCGACTGCTGCCTCTGCTGAGCGACTGGGAGTGGCAGGAACGCGCCGCCTGCCGCGGAATGAGCAGCGCTGTCTTCTTCTCCCCTCCAGGGGAGCGGGGGCGAGAACGCTGGCAGCGCGAGGAACGCGCGCGCAGGATATGCGGCCGGTGCGAGGTGATCGAGCTGTGTCGCGCCATGGCGATGGACTTCGAGGAGCGGTACGGGGTGTGGGGAGGCATGTCCGCGGGAGAACGCCGGGACATCCTCGACACGGACGGCACGGAAACTTTGCTTCTGTAGCCCACGGAACCCGCGAATCGGCGAATTACCCATTCAAGGCCCTTGCTTTGCACATGCTTTGCCGTTCAGCCCTGTGAAGGTGTACCCACTGAGTACACCCGCCCGGAATCGCCTTGTGGCCGTCCGGAGATCCCTTAAGGTCGTTCCCGGAAGCAGATCTGTCAGGTCTCCACATCCCGGGAACACCTCACCGACGGTCGCGCGAAGCCGAGGTTCACGCGCCGCCTCCGACCTGGAGGACATCGATGTCCTCCGCGGTGTCCCGGGTCGGCACAGGCGGCCGACGCCCCCTGCGAACCGGTGTCCTCCACGCCGAACGCGTCTCTGGCTTCCGTTCCCCTGTCCGGCGAACTCTGGTGAAGCGATGGTCGACAACGTGACAGCTGACGTGCGGATCAACGAGGACGTGGTGCTGCCCCGGGCAGACCACACCGAACTGTGCGCCGCCGTCGACGGGCCGGTCCTGGAGCCCGGCGACCTCGCGTACGAGGAGGAGTGCCGCCTGTTCAACCTGCGGCGTGCCCTGACACCTGCGGTCGCTGTCGGCGCCACGAGCACGGACGACGTCGCCACCGCCGTGCGCTACGCCAACCGGCACGGCATGGCGGTCGCGGTGCGTGGTCAGGGGCACCAGGTGGTCCTTCCCCGGCACACCGGCACCCTGCTGATCAGCACGCGCCGGCTGCGCGAGGTCACCGTCGACGCCGGGCGGCGTACCGTCCTGGTGGGAGCCGGCACCACCTGGAGCGAAGTACTCGCCGAGACCGACCGATTCGGGCTCGCGCCCGTCGTGGGCTCGGCTCCGCACGTCAGCGTCGTCGGCTACACCCTTGGCGGCGGACTCAGCCCGCTGCTCGGCCGCAGCCTCGGCTACGCCGCCGACCACGTCCGCCGGATGGAGGTTGTCACCGCCGACGGAACCGTACGGCACGTCACGCACGACTCCGATCCGGACCTGTACTGGGCGTTGCTGGGCGGTAAGGGCAACTTCGGTGTGGTCACCCGCATGGAGTTCGACGTCTTCCCGGTGCGCCGGTTCTACGGCGGAGGCCTGTGGTTCAGCGGGGAGCACATCCACCCGGTGCTGCGGGCCTGGCGGGCGTTGGTCCCCGCCCTCGGCGAAGAGACGACCACCTCCTTCTCCGTCCAGCGCCTTCCGGACGTCGCGGCGCTGCCCGAGCCAGTGCGCGGGGCCTTCGTGGTGCACATACGACTCGGTCACCTCGGCCCCGCCCGGGAAGGAGCGCGGCTGCTGCAACCGCTGCGCGCCGTCGCCCCACCGGTCCACGACACCCTGGCGGAACGACCCTTCCGGGAGATCGGCGAGATACACCTCGACCCCGTGCACGCCATGCCGTTCGTGGAGACGAGCTTCGGACTGCGGGAATTTTCGGACGTCACCCTGGAACGGTTCGTGGAGCTCACCGGCCCCGGCTCCGGCTGCTCGATGAAGAGCGTGGAGGTCCGCGCCCTCGGCGGAGCACTGGACCGGAACCCGGCGCGGCCCAACTCCGTTCCCTCACGCGGGACGCCGTTCATGACGTTCGCGGTGGGCGGCGGCCCGCCCACCCGGATCGGCGCCATGCAGGATTTCCTGCGCGCGTACACCCGCGGGCTGGCGCCGTGGAGCGCACCGCACAATCTGATCAACTTCGTGTCACCGGACGAGGCACTGAGCGAGGCCGCCGTCCGTGACCTCTACGGCGGGCAGCGCTACGCCCGGCTCGCCGCCCTCAAACGCGTCTACGACCCGGCCAACGTGTTCAACGTGAACCACAACATCAGGCCGGCTCGGTAGACGGACCACCGTTCCCGACACACCGCACGGGAACCAGCGCCATCCGGCGTGCCCCGCCCCGTCAACAACATCAGCTCCTCGCCCGGCGAGGACGTGAAAGGACCGAAGTGGCCGAGCTGTTCTACGACGCCGACGCCGACCTGTCCATCATCCAGGGCCGCAAGGTCGCGGTCATCGGTTACGGCAGCCAGGGCCACGCCCACGCGCTGTCGCTGCGTGACTCGGGTGTCGACGTCCGCGTGGGTCTGCACGAGGGCTCGAAGTCCAAGGCCAAGGCCGAGGAGCAGGGCCTGCGCGTGGTGACGCCCGCCGAGGCCGCCGCCGAGGCCGACGTCATCATGATCCTGGTGCCGGACCCGATCCAGGCCCAGGTCTACGAGGAGGCCATCAAGGACAACCTCAACGACGGCGACGCGCTGTTCTTCGGCCACGGCCTGAACATCCGCTTCGACTTCATCAAGCCCCCGGTCGGCGTCGACGTGTGCATGGTCGCCCCGAAGGGCCCGGGCCACCTCGTCCGCCGTCAGTACGAGGAGGGCCGCGGCGTTCCCTGTATCGCGGCCGTCGAGCAGGACGCCACGGGCAACGCCTTCCCGCTGGCCCTGTCGTACGCCAAGGGCATCGGCGGCACCCGCGCGGGCGTCATCAAGACGACCTTCACCGAGGAGACCGAGACCGACCTCTTCGGTGAGCAGGCCGTCCTCTGCGGTGGCACCGCCGCGCTGGTCAAGGCCGGTTTCGAGACGCTGACCGAGGCGGGCTACCAGCCGGAGATCGCGTACTTCGAGTGCCTGCACGAGCTGAAGCTGATCGTCGACCTCATGTACGAGGGCGGCCTGGAGAAGATGCGCTGGTCCGTCTCCGAGACCGCCGAGTGGGGCGACTACGTCACCGGCCCGCGGATCATCACGGACGCCACCAAGGCCGAGATGAAGAAGGTCCTCGCCGAGATCCAGGACGGCACCTTCGCGCGTGAGTGGATGGCTGAGTACCACGGCGGTCTGAAGAAGTACAACGAGTACAAGCAGCAGGACTCCGAGCACCTCCTTGAGACCACCGGCAAGCAGCTGCGCAAGCTGATGAGCTGGGTGGAGGACGCCGATGTCTGACCGGTCTCCGTACGACCCGGCCTTTGCCACCCTGCTCCTTGACAGCCACCGGCGCGTCGTCGGCACTGAACTGTGTCCTCCGGAGTGGTCGGACGACGCGGAGGCCGCTGCATGGCTCCAGGACAAGGCCCCCTTCGGGCTGCTCGCGCACGACCTGTCCGCTGACCCGGAGTTCGCCTACGCCAATCACATCGCGCAGCACTGCTTCGGCTACACCTGGGAGGAGTTCATCGGCCTGCCGTCCCGATTGTCAGCCGCCCCCGACGGCCAGTCCGACCGTAACGCCTTTGTCGAAGCGGTCAACCTGCGGGGATTCGCGGACGGTTACCGGGGCTGCCGGGTGCGCAAGGACGGCAGCCACTTCTGGATCGAGCACGTGACCATGTGGGACCTGATCGACACCGACGGTACCCGGCACGGCCAGGCCGCCGTCTTCCGGGCCTGGACCGAAGCGACGGCCCAGGTGTGACCGGGCTCGCCGACCGCCCGTACGGGCATGAGAGGGAGAACGCGATGAGTGAGGCGACGACCGACCAGATGACGGACCGTCAAGAAGGCACCGCCGCTGGGCAGACGGCGTCCGTGGAGGTCTTCTTCGACGACCTCGATGCCTTCGGCATGCTGTACCACGGCCGGTTCGCCGCGCTGCTGGAGCGGGCGATCACTCTGTGCTTCGCCCGGCAGGGTCTCACGTTCGGGCACCCGGACCTCAACGTCGTGGTCCGGGAGCTGCACCTCGTCTTCGAGCGGCCGGTCAAGGGGATCGGACCGGTGGAGGCCACGTTCGAGCTGGACGCGCTCGGCCGCACCAGCGCCTCGTTCGCCTTCCGCATCCACTCCGGAGAGGTCACGCACGCCCACGGCCGACGTGTGATCGTCAAGATCGATCCACGGACCGGCGTCCCGGATCCCTGGACGCCGGCCACGCGCGAGCTGCTGCAGCGGATGCTGCCGGGCTCGCGCTGAGACCGGTCCGGCCCGTGTGCCCCGCACGGGCCGGACCACGTCACCCCGCCATCAAGGCCCCGGGCACGCGGCGCGGCGCGGCCAGCCGGTGGGTGGTGTACACCAGCAGAAGCAGGCTGACCGTGGCGAGCACGCCGTAGGAGAGGTCGCTGTTCAGGCTGTCCCAGGTGGTGTGCAGCGCGACCGCGATCGCGTAGACCAGCACGAAGAGTGCGATTGACCGGCCGCGCTGCCGGTGTGCCGCGGCCGACCACAGTGCTGCGGCCGTCAGCCCCGTCCACGCCATGTGCGCGGCCGGGCTCAGCAGACCACGCCACACCAGCAGGTCGTCCACGGCCGACAGGTCACCGTTGGATTGGATGAGCTCCACGAAGGCGTAGCCCATTGTCTCGAAGACGGCGAACCCGGCTCCGGAGGCCACCCCGATCAGCAGGCCGTCACCGGGATGCCGGTCCCGGATGATCAGCAGCAGCAGGACCGGGACGATGAGCTTAGCCGCCTCCTCGATCAGGCCCACGGCCAGCATCGGGAGGAACTTCATCAGCAGCAGAGTCCGGTACTCCAGGAAGCCGGCCGTCGTCACCCCGATCGCGCCGCCCGCCAGACCGGTGATCGCCACGACACCTGTACCGACGCCGAAGTCGAGCCGGCGCCCGGCCACGAAGGCGACGAAGGCCGTCGGCACCAGGGCCGCCCCGAAGAAGATCAGGGCCGGGATGAGGTTGGGGTTCTCGGTGGAGACGAGGGCGGAGCGGATGAGCCAGAACAGCAGCAGGCCGACTACAAGGACGGCCACCCAGCTCCAGCGGCGGCCGAGACGGGACAGCCGGCTCTCGTCGACCGCGATGGACGATGGAGCGATGGACACGGGCACGACTTGCCTCCCCACACAGTACGGATGCAGCGAGGATGCCGGGCCCTGGTCGCGGCGCACATCGCATGTTCGTGCCAATGGCATCCCCGCGATGGGTCGTTCACGCCCTCACGGTGAGCCCTCGGGACGCCGCGGCGCAGAAAGGACCGGCGGACGAGATGAACGGAGAGCCGCACCGCTGTCCGCATCCGCCGGTCCCGGTACCGCTTGAGCGTTCTGGCCTGTGCATAGACGCCCCCACACGCAGTGCCTACCCAAGTGGGACTGGTGGTCGCCTCCGCGGTAAGGATGCCGGGTGCGCCACCAGTGGCTGAGCGTACGTGCGGTGGGCCGGCCTGTGGAGGGACGCGGTAAGTACACCCAGCCGTTTGCCGGCACCGGTGGTGAGGAGGTGGCGGAGCCCGGGTTCAGTCCACCGGTTCCAAGACCAGGACCGGAATTGTCCGCGTGGTCTTGGAGCGGTATCCCTCATAGGAGGGCCAGGCCCGGACCGCGCGCTCCCACCACTCTTGGCGTACGGCACCGTGGACCTCTCGCGCCCGGTACGGCTTCGTCTCCGCGCCGTCCCAGAGCAGTACCTCCGGGTTGGCGACCAGGTTGTGGTACCAGGCGGGGTGGGTGGGGGCGCCGCCTTTGGAGGCGACGGCCGCGTATCGGCCCTCGTGCTCCACTCGGATCACCGGCGTCTGCCGGGTCCGCCCGGTCCTGGCCCCGGTCGTCGTGAGGATGACCAGCTGGGCGTGCGTGCCGTCGTACTCCACTGCGATGGAGTCCGTCGTGCCTGTCTCGAGAGCGGTGCCGACCAGACGTGCCTGGTCCAGTACCCAGACGTCGTCGGGCATGACACTGAGATCCATGTCCGCGGTGGGCTGTTCAGGGGTGCGTTCTGCCATGGGTTATCGCCTTATGAAGTAAGTGAGGGTCGGTAACGTTACCGGAGTCAGTGTATGTTCCTTGACATCTGTATGGAGCTCAGCCGACGCCGATGAGAGACATGTGACTTCTAGTAGACTCATGTCCCTGTCAGGTAGTTGCGTTGACCATTCATTCTGACCTGACGCTCCCTTTGACCTCTTTTGAGAAGGTGCTGGCATGCCCCACACATCTACCGACCGCGCCGACGTCCGAGACATGCTCGTGGTGCACGAGGCCTTCCGGCAGAACTACTCCCGACTTCCCGAACTCATCAGGAGCGTCAGCCCGGGCGATGTCGAGCGGGCCGCAGTGGTCGCGGACCACGCCCAGCTCATCGAGGAGTTCCTCCACCTGCACCACAAGGGCGAGGACGAGCTGCTGTGGCCCAAGCTGCTGGAGCGGGCCGGGGACCGGCTCGGTGGCACCGTGGCCCTACTGGAGAGCCAGCACGAGGAGATCGCTGCCCTGCTCGCCGAGTCGGCGCAGCGGCTGGCGATCTGGCGCGAACAGCCTTCCGCGGAGTCGGGGGAGCCGCTCGCCGATTCCCTGGAGCGGCTGGGCGGCCTGCTGACGGAGCACCTCGGCATCGAGGAGAAGGACGTCCTGCCGCTCGTCCCCGACCATGTGACGGAGAAGGAGTGGCACGAGCTCGGCGATCACGCGATCAATGCGCTGCCCAAGAACAGGCTGCCTGTGGTCTTCGGCATGCTCGCCTCGCTCGCCGACCCCGAGGTCGTCAAGCTCATGCTGTCGAGCGCGCCGCTGGTGCCGCGGCTGATCATGCCCGTGCTGGGGCCGAAGGCGTATGCCCGGCACGCCCGCAAGGTGTACGGCTCGGCCGCCTGAACCGGCGGGGCGGGGCGCCACGCCTCGTACCACCTCGTGCAGGACGGCGCAGGAGAGCCAGGAGACACAGGAGAGCACTGTGACCGCTCAGGACCGAGCGCGGGCGGACCTCCTTCCGGGCGCCTCGACGCGGCCTGCTCGAAAGGACGCCGCCCGCAACCACGATGCGATCGTCGTCGCCGCCCGCGAGGAGTTCGCCGAGCACGGCGACGACGCGTCGCTGAAGGCGATAGCGCGGCGCGCGGGAGTTGGCATCGCCACCCTCTACCGCCACTTCCCCTCGCGCGCCGCCCTGCTGGAGACTGTGTATGCCGATGACGTCGTCGACACGGTCGACGCGCTGTGCCGGACGGCCGGCGACGGGCCTGCCGTCCGGACGGCGGCAGGCGGGGCCCCGCAGCCGTGGGCGGCGCTGGTCGGCTGGCTGGGACAGTTGGCCGGGGCGGTCGCCGAGGACGCGGCGCTGCGCGGGACGTTCACCGATCGGCCGTGCACCCTGGAACCGTGCCGTGCGGCGCTGGGGGACACCGTCGCTCGGCTGCTGACCGACGCCGGGGTGCGGCTGCCGTCGCGCCAGGGGATGGATGCCGATCAACTGCTGCGGACCGTGGTGACCGTCGCGGTATCCCCGTTCCTGAGCGAGGCGGAGCGCGCTCGCGCCCTCGCCGTCCTTCTGGACGGGGTGCAGGCGGGCGCCGGTCCCGGCTGAGGGGACGGCGCCCGTGTGCGGTGGCGTCACCGCGTGGCGGCGGGCGCCGGGGCCAGGAACAGCGTGCCGCGGAAGCTGCCGCGCAGGGTGCGGACGGCGACGGTGGCCCAGGCGGTCAGCAGCAGGACATAAAGGACGGCGGACGCTCCGTCGAAAGCGTCCGAGCCCAGCCGTAGCGCCAAGGCGCAGGTGCCGGTGACACAGGTGCCGACGGGGAAGGTGAAGCTCCACCAGGTCAGGGTGAACGGCAGGTGCCGGCGGGCGGTGCGCAGCGTGAGCGAGGCGGCCAGGAGCAGCCACATCATCGCGAAGCCCCAGGTGGGCACCCCGTAGACGACACCGAAGACCTCGGCGCCCCGGGCGTACGGCTCGGGCAGGGCCAGCCGGGCCACCGAACCGAGGGCGTTGGCGGCGGTCACCGACTGCCCCAGCGGGCCGAGCACGATCCACAACGTCGGCACCATCGCCGCGGGGCCGAGCTTGTGACGGACCAGCCGGCTCCACACCTGGGTGATGATGACCAGGCTGGTGAACAGGCTGATGCCGAACATGGCGTAGCAGGCCAGCAGCAGGGTCAGCCGTTCCTGGCCCGCAGGCGCGTGGGGGACCAGGGCCGCACCGGTCGCGGCGGAGACCATGGGCGGGACGACCGGCATCAGCCATCCGCCGAACGCGGAGTCCTCGCGGACCTCGTGCTCGGTCATCGCCAGGAACGGGATCCACACCGCGGTGACCAGGCCGAGCAGGGTGCCCCCGGTCCACAGCACGGCGTCCACGCGTACGGCCGCCGTCAGCCCGATCCAGTCCCTGCCGAGGGAGAGGGTGCCGGCGCCCACGGTCATCAGGGCCATCGCGGGGGCGCCCCAGAAGTGGCCCATGACGGGGTTGTGCGCGTGGCCGCGGGCGACCTGCGGATGCCAGAACCAGTGCACGGCCCAGGCCGCGGTCAGCGCCACGAGCAAGGCTGACGCCAGCACCCAGACGACCGTGCCGAACACACGCATGCCGGTGACGTGGAGCGGAACGACGGCGGCGGCGTTGGCGACGATGCCGGTGCCCATGATCGACGCGTACCAGTTCGGCCCCAGATTGCCGAAGACCTCGGCGGGCCTGTCCAGGTCGCGCAGGAAGGCCCGTGACGCACGGGATCGGCCGGGTGCGTGGGAGGAGGGTGTGACAGAAGTAGTCATGCACCTATCGTCCCTGGCGCCATATGACTTCAGTAGTCACTGACTTCGTATCACGTCATAAGGTCGCTTTATGAGTAGGTGGGTTCAGGTTCGTTCTCTGTATCGCGTACATGTGTGATGCCGTGCCCTCCGAGCGCCCAGCAGTATGAGTCCACGTACCGCCCGAACCTCGACACCGGTACGCGCGACGGGCAGCAGTGAGGAGTCCTCGTATGTCCGGCTCTCCCCATGGCAGTGACGACATGGCACGACATCCGGACGCCTTCGAGATGCGCAAGCGCTACGCCCGGGTCCTCAGCGCGCACGACGTGGCGCTGGTGAACGGGCCGGTGTTCGTCGTCGGTCTGTTCTTCGCCGTCTCCCCGTGGGTGGTGCGCTTCGCCGTGCACCACGGCGACCTGGCGGTGCACGACCTGATCATCGGAAGTGCCATCTGCCTGCTGTCACTGGGTTTCACGGTGGCTCCCGAGCGGATGACCGGCATGAGCGGCGCGCTGACGCTGACGGGCGTCTGGATGGCCGTGTCCCCGTGGGTGGTGGCCGGCCCGCATCCGCAGCGCGGCGCCGCCGTGGACGGCGTGGTGCTCGGAGCGCTGGCTTTCGGGCTCGGACTGGTGTGCACCGTCATGGTGCGCCGCGCCAACAGAATTCTCTGAAGAGGACTGACTCGATGACTGATCCCGTTCCGCCGCGCCACGACCCGCACCAGTCCTGGCGCACCGAGGGCGGACCGGCGCCCTCCCCCGACAGACGGCGCGGCAGGGGCGGTTGTCTCGTCCAGGCCGTGATCCTGCTCGTGGTGTACCTGGCGTTCGGGTTCCTTTACAGCAACGTGCGCGGCGACGGCACGACCTCGGTCGACTACACCGTCTTCACCGCGCAGTTGGACGCGGGGAACGTCAAGAGCGTCTATTCGCGCGGGTCGCAGATCCAGGGCACACTCAAGCACGCCGACCCGGTGCCGGGCGGCGCCAAGGGCGACACGTACACGCGGTTCACGACTTACAAGCCCGCATTCGCCGACGCCGATCAGCTGTGGGCACAGATCGTCAGGCAGAAGGTCGCGGTCACCGCCGAGCCGGTCGCGCAGGGGCCCGGACTGGCAGAGTCGCTTCTGGTGTCCTTGCTGCCGACGGTGCTGCTGATCGCCGTGTGGGTGTTCGTAGCCCGGCGGATGGGCGGGGGACTGGGCGGGGCGGGCGGCATCCTCGGCCGCAAGCCGCCCAAACCGGTGGAGCTGGAACCGGGCCGCAAGCGGACGACCTTCGCCGACGTGGCCGGCATCGACGAGGTCGAGGGCGAGCTGAACGACGTCGTCGACTTTCTCAAGCACCCGGACGCGTACCGGCGCTTGGGCGCGAAGATGCCGCGCGGCGTCCTGCTTGCCGGTCCTCCAGGCACCGGCAAGACGCTGCTCGCGCGCGCCGTCGCGGGGGAGGCGGGGGTGCCGTTCTTCTCCGCCTCCGCGTCGGAGTTCATCGAGATGATCGTGGGTGTCGGTGCCTCGCGGGTGCGGGAACTGTTTGCGGAAGCCCGCAAGGTGGCGCCGTCGATCGTCTTCATCGACGAGATCGACACCATCGGGCGGGCCCGCGGTGGGGCGGGCGCGGGCGGGCACGACGAACGCGAGCAGACGCTCAATCAGATCCTCACGGAGATGGACGGCTTCTCGGGAGCCGAAGGGGTCGTCGTCATCGCCGCGACCAACCGCGTGGACGTCCTGGACGCGGCCCTGACCCGGCCAGGACGGTTCGACCGGGTGGTGAGCGTGGCCCCGCCGGACCGGAGCGGCCGGGAGGCCATCCTGCGCATCCACACCCGCGCCATCCCGCTCGCCGCGGACGTCGACCTCGCCCGGCTCGCCCGTGCTACGCCGGGCATGACCGGTGCCGAACTGGCCAACCTCGCCAACGAGGCCGCGTTGCTTGCCGTCCGGCACGGACGCGACCGGGTCGAACAGAAGGACCTGTCGCAGGCGCTGGAGAAGGTGCAGCTCGGCGCCGAACGGCCGCTGGTGATGCCCGAGGAGGAACGGCGCCGGACCGCGTACCACGAGAGCGGTCATGCCCTGCTCGGCATGCTGCAGCCGGGCGCAGACCCCGTCCGCAAGATCACCATCGTGCCGCGTGGCCGGGCTCTCGGTGTGACTCTGTCCACCCCGGACGTGGACAAGTACGCCTACACCGAGGAGTACTTGCGTGGCCGGATCATCGGGGCGCTCGGCGGGATGGCGGCCGAGGAGGTCGTCTTCGGGATGATCACGACCGGCGCGGAGAACGACCTGGAGCAGGTCACCGGCCTGGCACGCGGCATGGTGGCACGCTGGGGCATGAGCGAGAGGGTAGGCCGGCTGTCGGCGCTGCCCCAGGACGGGCAGCAGGCCTACGGGCTGCCGGCCGCCCCCCGTACGCTGGACGCGATCGACGAGGAGATGCGCCGGATCGTCGACGAGTGCTACGAGGAGGCCTGTCGCACACTGCGCGACCACCGCGACCGGCTCGACGCCCTGGCCGAGGCGCTGCTGGAGCACGAGACGCTCGAGGAGGCGGACGCCTACCGGGTCGCCGGTGTGGCCTCCGCACCGGCCGGAACTGCGCGGTGAGCGCCGGACGCCTTGTTCTGCCGAACCCACTGACGCGACGCCGGCGGTGCGGCACGGCGCGAGGCGTCCTAGAGGCCGCCGGGGCCTGCTCGGCCGGTGAGCCGGGTCAGCCACTCGCCCAGCAGCAGGCGCTCGCCCGGAGTGAAGAGCCGTTCCTTGTCCTCTCCGGCGTCCTTTCCGTCGCCGTCCTCGTCGAGCAGGGCCTTGAGCGCCACCGCGTGCCGGGCGCCGCGTTCGGCACGCGGCCGGGCCTCGGGGGTTTCCTGGTCATCGGTGTCACTGGTGATCAGGGCGGCCAGGACGGCGTCCCGGGTGTTCTCCGAGAGGCCTTCGTGCGCGGCGAGGAGTCCGGCCGCATCGGCGCCGATCAAGGTGACCGTCACGCCGATGCCGGCGGCGTGGACCATCGCGGCGGCTGTCTGGATGTCCTTGCGCAGCCGGCCCGTTTCCGCGACGCGGGTGACCAGCCGCACGAGGATGTCGTACGCCTCGCCCATCACCGCGACGCCTTCGCCCGGCCGGGGGTCGGTGTAGAGGAGCCGGTACAGTGCCGGGTTGGCCAGTCCGAATGACACGTGCAGGTCCCAGCCGCGGCGCAGCTGCTCGACCGGGTCGCCGGAAGAGAGGTTGGCGTGCTTGTCGGAGAGGTATGAGGCGAAACCGCGCTGGGCGACCTCGTCGAGGAGCCCCTGCATGTCACCGAACTGCCGGTAGATGGTCTGGGCCTGTACGCCTGCGGCCGCGCTGACGGAGCGGGTGGAGACCGCCTCCCTCCCGCCCTCGGCCAGCAGGTCCGCCGCTGCCCGCAGGATCCGCTCGCGGGGCTGCAGGGTCGTCTCGGTCATCGCCATGGAAGCAATGATAACGCTTGGCCGTGATCGCCGCTGTGTTATCGTTGATGCGCTGTAAATGTGATCGCTAATACGACTCGCCTGGGCTCCACCGATCAGCCCACCCGGTCGCAGACGGTCTCCCGAACGCAGTGGCAATAGGCACGACACTCCTGGCGGTCCGCGAAGGGCCAGGAATTGCCCCCGGCTTTCGGAACCACTCGATTTCAGTCACCTGATGTCTTGTCATTGACTCATCAAGGAGCGCCTTTCATGACACAGGACCCCCTTGCCGCCTCGATCACGAAGATGCTGCCTCGCGCCCGAACAGAACTCGCCGAGTTGGTCGCCTTCCGTTCGGTGGCCGACGAGGACGTCAGCCCGCGCAGCGAGTCGGAGCAGGCCGCCGAGTGGATCGCCGGCGCGCTGAGCGCCGAGGAGTTCCAGGACGTGAGGGTCATCGACATGCCGGACGGATGGCAGTCCGTCTACGGCCACCTGCCCGGCCCGCCCGACGCGCCCACGGTCCTGCTGTACGCCCACTTCGACGTCCAGCCGCCGCTCGACGAACATGCGTGGACCACCCCGCCCTTCACCCTGGCCGAGCGCGGGGGCCGCTGGTACGGGCGGGGGGCCGCGGACTGCAAGGGCGCCGTCCTCATGCACCTGCTCGCCCTGCGCGCGCTCAAGGCGCACGGCGGCATCCCGGTGAACGTCAAGATGATCGTCGACGGATCGGAGGAACAGGGCACCGGCGGCCTGGAGCGCTGCGCGCGGGACGATCCCGGCCTGCTGGCTGCCGACGCCGTGCTGATCGGCGACGCGGGCAACCTCCGGCACGGCGTGCCGACCGTCACCACGGCACTGCGCGGTATCACCATGGTGCGGGTCCAGGTGGAGACACTGCGGGCGGATCTGCACTCGGGGCAGTTCGGGGGAGTGGCCCCTGACGCCCTCACCGCCCTGCTGAAGATCATCAACTCGCTGGTCGACGAGGACGGCTCCGCCCGGGTGGACGGGCTCCCCGAGGACGGCCGCTGGTGGGGCCAGGAATATCCCGAGGGGGACTTCCGCACCGACGCCGGCCTGCTCGACGGGGTGCGCCTGACCGGTGACGGGACGGTCGGCGACCGGCTCTGGGCCCGGCCGTCGGTTGGCGTGATGGGCATCGACTGCCCGGCCGTCGGCGCGGCCACCCCGACGATCCACGCCCGGGCGCGGGCCGCGCTCAGCCTGCGCATCCCGCCGGGACAGGACGCTTGGACGGCGACGGAGCTGATGATCGCGCACATAGAGAAGCACACACCCTGGGGCGCCAGAGTCTCCGTCGAGCCGCTTGGACAGGCCGAACCCTTCCGGGCCGACCCCTTCGGCCCGGCCTACCGGGCGATGGCCGCCGCGATGGGCACGGCCTACCCCGGACGCACCATGCACGTTGCCGGGTTCGGCGGCGGCATCCCGTTGGCCGGTGCGCTGGCTGAGCTCTGTCCCCGGGCGGAGATCCTCCTGCTCGGACTGAACGAGCCCGAGGCCCGCATCCATGCGGTCGACGAGAGCGTGTCGGTGGAGGAACTGCGACGCCTCGCCACCGCCGAGGCACACTTCCTGCGCGCCTACCCCGCCGAAGCGGGCTGCTGACCGTCCTCAGCGCGACAACGCGTCCCGCAGGGACGCGCGCGAGGTGATGCCGAGCTTGGGGAAGATGCGGTAGAGGTGGGTGCCCACCGTGCGCGGTGACAGATACAGCTTCGCGCCGATCTGCTTGTTCGTCAGACCCTCCGCGGCGAGCGAGGCGATCTCCAGCTCCTGCGGCGTGAGGGCGGCCAGCCCCATGCCGCCGCCCGTCTCGGCGGACCCGGAGCGGCCGGAGGCCCGCAGTTCACCCGCCGCCCGGTTCGCCCAGGGGGTGGCCCCCAGCCTGCGCAGGGCGCCGAGTGCCGTGGTGAGCTGGGCGCGGGCCTCACCGAGCGCCCGTGCCCGGCGCAACCACTCGCCGTACAGCAGCTGCACGCGCGCATGGTCGAAGGGCCAGCGGTGGGCGCCGGGCGTGGACACCGCCCGCTCGAAGAGATCTGCTGCCGACTGGTCCGGGGCGACGAGGGCCTGCGCGGCCAGCGTCAGCATGGCCAGGCGGGGCGACAGCTCAGGCAGGGCCTCCCGCATCGCCCGGACGTGCGCCGCGGCCTGCTCCGTCCGGCCCGTCCGCACGGCCGCCTCGACAAGGTCCAGAGCCACCCAGGGCGCGTGCGGGGAACCGGGTTCCAGCGTGCCCGCCGGGCTGACCGCGCAGGCATGCCGGTACGCGGCCTCGTGATCGTCCCGGCCCAAGGCCGCGAGGGCCCGCGGATGGTGGGCGGTGCGGGCCACGCCGTACGCCTTGCGCCCCTCAGCGAGGCGCGTGACTTCGTCGGCCCACCAATCGGCGGACTCTTCCCCGCGCGCCGCGGCCAGCAGCGCCTTCAGCAGGGGGAAGGCCCCGCCCACGAAGCCGTAGCCGCGCGCCTGCGCCGAGGCCAGACCCTCGTCGGCGAGCTGCTCCGCCTCCTCCCAGCGGCCGGTGCCGAAGTCGTCCAGGCACAGGTGGGCCAGGGTGGACAGCCCGCTGGCCACCGCCCCGCCGGCCCGTCCATCCTCGATGATGCGCCAGGCCGCGGACCGGCAGCTGTCGAACAGATCGAGGTAGATCGCCGAGGAGTTGATCCGGACCAGGTGGTGGGGCGCCCGCTCCCCTTCCTGACGGTCGATCAGCCGGGCGAACCGCTGCCGGGTGTCCGGGGAGGTGCCGGCGGGGGACGGACAGGTTCCGCTCGTCAGCAGCAGCACTTCCGGCGGCGTGGGAGAAAGCCGGGCGACCGCCTCGTGCAACGGCGGCCAGAAGTCCTCCCGGCCCGCGGCCCAGCACACCGTCATCAGCATGTCGAGCGCGTCCACGAGATCGGAGCGTGCTGCCCGGTAGCCGTGGTCCCCGCGCTCGACGGCCGCCACGAGCGCTGCGTGGGCCGCTTCCAGGTCACCCTGGTCGCCGTCGAGCAGCAGACACGCTTCGGTCGCCGCCGCGTGCAGCGAGCCGCCGTGGTCGGCACGGATGCGCCGCGACTCGGCCAGCAGCCTGGCGGCGCTTTCCGGCTCACCGGTGACGCACGCCGCCAGATAGGCCGTCTCTGCCAGGCGCCGGCTGCGTTCGGTGTCATCGGCGCTGAGCTCCGCGGCCCTGGTTAGAGCTTCCATGGCACCGGTGGTGTCCGCCCGGCGGAGTCTGCGGTGGGCGGCCTGCTCCAGTAGCTCCGCCACCCGGTCGTCGGCGCCGGCCGCAGCCTCCGCGAGATGCCACGCGGACCGGTCCGGGTCATAGGCGAACACCTGCGCCAGGACGTGGTGGACCTGTCGTACGTCGGCGTCCGCGCAGGAATCGACCACGGCCGAGCGTGCGAGGGGATGCTGGAATGCCACCCGGCGGGTGGCGAGGTCGACCGTGACCAGCTTGGAGCGCTCCGCGGCCGCGAGATGGTCGAGCACGGGCTCACCGGGCACCGCCTGCTGCAGTACCCGCAGGTCCCCCGTACCCTCCTGCGCCAGCACCAGCAGCGTGTGCCGCGTCTCGTCCGGCAACCGTGCGATACGCGCGGCGAAGGCCGATTCGATGTGGCCGGTGAGCGGCAGGACGTCGGGCAGCGCTTCGATGGCCGACATCTGCGTGGTGCTGAGTACGCCGGGCAGTTCGAGCAGCGCCAGCGGGTTTCCCCGGGACTCGGCGACCACACGGTGGCGGACGCGGGGGGCCATGGCCGGGAAAGCGGTGCTGACCAGGGCGTCGGAGGCTTCGTCCGCGAGCGGGCGGACCTGCAGCCGGGCCAGTCCGCCGCGTTTGAACGGGTCGTTCTCCCAAGGACGCGACGCGGCGATGAGGCCCAGCCGGGAGCCGGCCGGCCGGCGGGCGACGAAGCCCAGCGCGGTGGCGCTCGGCGGGTCGATCCACTGCAGGTCGTCCACGACGAGGACCAGCGGACGCGACTCGGCCTCCTGCCGCAGTAGGTTCAGACAGGCGTTGAGGATGACCAGCCGGTCGGGCACGGGGCCGGTCCGCAGGCCGAGGGCCGACATCAGCGCCTCGCGCTGGTGCACCGGGAGCCGGTTGAATCCGGCCGCCAGCGGCAGCAGGATCGTGCGCAGGGCTCCGTAGCTGACGTCGGCCCGGTACTGCACGCCCGTGCCCCACAACACCCGGCCGCCGAGCGCGGCGGCCCGCTCCGCCGCGGCGGTCAGCAGACGTGTTTTGCCCACTCCCGGCTGCCCGGCCAGGAACAGCGATGCCCCCTCACGACACGCGCGCCCCAGGAACCCGTCGATGACGCGCAGTTCCCGGTCACGCCCGAAGAGGGGAAGCGGGGCGTGGGCGGATGGCGGAGTGTCCACGCCGGGCATCGCGGGTGTCGCCGGTGCTGCCCGCCCGCGGTGCCAGGCAGGGGGAGTGCCGGGGGCCACGGCGCCGGACGGGTTCGCTCCCGGGGCCGTGGCCCGGTGCTGGCCAGTCAAGTTCCGCTGCCCGGGGACAGGACGGTCAGCGAGGCCGTGGACGCGGTGCCGGAGACCGGCACGGCGCCGCCCCGCCACGGGGCCCGCAGGGGGGTGCGCTCGTCGGGCGGGGTGATCAGGAGGTAGGCCGGCGTCGCGGTCGTCGCGCCGCTGACACCGGGGTTGGCGAACGACAGGGCCGACCACGCGCTGTACCCGGGGCCCAGCGTGACCACCGTGGCGGTGCCAGCGTCGCGGGTCGGATCGGGCCCGAGTTGTCGGCCGGCGGTGTCGGTGAACGCCGCTCCCGGGTATCCGGCCAGGGTGCAGGTGCGGTTGGAGGTGTTGGTCAGCACCACGGGGAAGTTCTCCTGGCCGGCTCCGGGGTCGTTGCGGCCGACCGAGGCGCTCAATTCCGAGGTGTGGCACCGCCCGGTCGCCGCCGTGCCTTCTCCCGCCGGGGCGGAGGAGGCCGCCGTACCGGGCGCCGCGGACGCCATCGGCGCCGGCGCCTGCGGGGAAGTGCCGCTCGTACCGGCCGAGGCCGTCGGCGTCGCTGTGGTTGGCGCGGCCGACGGGCCGGCGTCCCCGCCGCCGCTGCCGCAGGCGGTCAGCAGGGCGGCGAGCGTCAGAGTGCCGGCCCCGAGGGCGATCGGGGGGAATCGGCGAGGTGCGCGGGCCATGACCACTCCTTTGTCGTGTATGAGTTCTCGGCCGGACCTCAATGTGGTGTCTCACTTATGAGTCATGTCAGAAACATGATGTCACGACCAATCAGTCCACCCTATGCAATGTTTGCCCAAGTGTCTGTTCATAGTGAGTCAGGGGCGTATGGTTCAGTTCAGTGACAGGCCCCGAACGAGCGGATCCAGCAGGGTGCAGCCGAACAACGCGATTCCGATGAACCCGTTGACCTGGAAGAAGGCCCGGTTCAGCCGGGACAGGTCGTGCGGGCGGACGATGGTGTGCTCGTAGCCGAAGGCGACCAGGATGACGACCAGGCCAGGACCACCGAAACGCGCGGGGACCGACCGGAGGCCGGTCCGGCGGTCGGTGTCGACGTCCTGTCAGGCGTAGATGAGGTCGAATCCGCCGATCCAGATGCCCACCGCGAGGCCGAGGACGATCGCCTTCCAGGACCAGCCGCCGGTGACCGCCAGCCAGGCCCGGACCGGCCCCATGGACTGCGCCAGCCCGAGGAACGCCTGGGGGAAGTCCGTGAACCGCTTGGCGTAGGGGTAGACCACCATCGGCACGACGGCGACGGGGGCCAGCACTAGACACAGCGGATTGAGCAGGGCGGCGCCGAGGAAGACGGCCACGGCGATCAGAGCCCCCGTCCACGCGTGCTGCACGGACATCGCTCCGGCGACCAGCTTGCCGTGGGCCGTGCGCGGGTTGCGGGCGTCGATCTCCCGATCGAAGACCGGTTGGCCGCCATCGCGAAGGTGCGCAGCCCCACCATGCAGACGGTGACCAGCAGCAGTGTCGTCCAGTCGACGGCGCGCGCCTGCTCCCACATCGCCGTCAGCGCCGCGATGTAGGCGAACGGGAGCGCGAAGACCGAGTGCTCGATCATCACCAGGCGCGCAGGAACGCCGACGTGCGGCCCGGCCGGGGGACCGCCGCGGGTACGGAACTCACGGGCGCGCCCCCGTCCGCGGTGACATGGGTGCGGCTGCTGCTCACTCGTCGTAGGCGTTCCAGGCCTGTTCGAACTGATCGACACGGCACTCCAGGAGGGCGACCAGTTCCATGGCCTTGGCCGCGACCGTGTGCCCCAGCGGGGACAGGCCGTAGATCACCCGGGGCGGAACAGTGTCCTCCACCTGCCGGGTTACCAGCCCGTCCCGCCGCAGCGTCTGGAGCGTGTGCGACAGCATCTTTTCGCTGATGCCCTCGATACGGCGGCGCAGCAGGTTGAACCGGAACTCCCGTTGGTGCAGCGCGGCCAGGACGAGGATCCCCCAGCGACCTGTGATGTCGAGAAGCACTTGACGGGAGGAACAGTCCTTCGCGAAGACACTGACTTCGCACTCGTCTGCGGTGTTCATAGGTAAGACATTAACCACCTCAGGCCATGTGTAGGTACTGAGTCATGATGCACTCAGGGATACAGTCATGTGTCAGTTTGCGGCCCGCTTCAGTCGCAGCGTCATCAACTCGAACGGACGCAGACGGACGGCGATCCGGCCGCCGTCCACAGTCGGCGCGACGACGTCCTCCAGACGGCGTTCCAGCAGGTCGGTGACGGTGACCGCGGCGACCGGGAAGCCGGCGGTCAAGGTGGCGCGAGCCCGGCCGCCGTGCGCCTCGTGCAGCCGGACCACCACGTCACCGCTGCCGTCGTCGGCCAGCTTCACCGCCGTGATCACGACCGCGTCCCGGTCGACGGACACCAGCGGCGCGACCTCACCGGTCCCGGTCACCCGCCGCTCCGGCAGATTGATCCGCCACCCCTCACGCACCGCGTCACCGATGGCCGCGCCGGGGATCAGGGCGTGCCGGAAGCGGTGGACGCCCTGGTCGGTCTCGGGGTCCGGGAAGCGCGGGGCGCGCAGGAGGGAGACGCGGACCGTGGTCGTCGTGCCCCAGTCGCCGTCGGTGCGGACCGTGCGGGTCACGTCGTGGCCGTACGTCGAGTCGTTGACGACGGCGACGCCCCAGCCCGGTTCCTCCAGGTGGACGAAGCGGTGGTTGCAGGCCTCGAACTTGGCCGCCTCCCAGCTGGTGTTGGTGTGGGTGGGGCGGTGGAAGTGCCCGAACTGGGTCTCCGACGCGTACCGTTCGGCGTGTACGTCGAGCGGGAACGCCAGCTTCAGGAACTTTTCCGTCTCGTGCCAGTCGACCTCGGTGTCCAGCAGCAGCCTCCGCTCCCCGGGTGCGAGGGACAGCAGTTGGGTGACGCGGGAGGCGCCGAAGGTGCGGACGATCCGTACGCCGGTGCCGCCCTCGGGGACGACCTCGTCGGCGGCCGTGAGGTCGGTGACGGTGTTGCGGTAGAACTCGTCGACGTCCCAGGCGTCCCACATGTTCGGGAAGTCCGGGTGGAGTTGGAGGAGGCCCGCGGCCGTGCCCGGCGCGACGGTCTCCCGGTCGGCCTCGATGTCGTACACGGAGACCACCAGGCCCTGTCCGTCGATCTCGACGCGCAGCAGGCCATTGTCCAGAACGAAACCGCTGCCGGGGCGCTCGGTGAGAGCCGTCCGGCCTTCGTGTGAGGCGGTTCCGGCGCCTCCGGCCGGGACTCCGGCGCGGGAGTGCGGCGCGGAGTTGAACAGCAGGATCCGCTCCCCGTCGCCCGCGAGGGCCCGTTGGGCCGCCTCGATGATGCCGGTCAGCTCCCCGGCGATCCGCTCGTACGTCCTGCGCGCTTCCCGGTGCACCCAGGCGATCGACGAGCCGGGCAGGATGTCGTGGAACTGGTGGAGCAGGACCGTCTTCCAGAT
>NZ_JAQMWP010000043.1 GCF_030403745.1 Streptomyces sp. S.PB5 | reverse complement strand
CCCCCTGAAACTCTCCGACTCCCCCACCCACATCACCCCCTCACCCCTCCTCGGCGAACACACCGAAGAAATCCTCATCAGCGAACTCGGGCTAGGGGACGAGGAATTGCGCCTGCTCAGGTCGAGCGGGGTGATCGGATGACGTGACCGAGCACGGAGCGCGGTCGACGGTGCGCGTCGATCGGCTCCGGGATCCGTGCGCGCACGAAAGGCATTTGGACAGGGGGCGCTGGCCAGATCTTTCGACGCAAGGAGTGTTCGACCAGATGACAACCATCGATTACTCGACGTCCGTCCCCTACAGGGAGGTGACGGACCGCAACGGCCGCGTGTACCGAGTCGGCGAGACCGACAAGGACATCATGGGGCGGCCGCGATGGACCATGGTGCTCTTCCCCTGGATGGGCATGCTGGGCATCAGTTCCTCGGAGTACGCGTTCACCTCGGCCGAGGACACCCTGCACGAGGCGCATCTGTGGAGCAGCGGGCACATCTTCTGGCTCATGGGTGTCTGGGTGTTCTTCCAGGCGGCCGTGGCCTTCCCCGCCGGGCAGCTGCGCGAGAGCGGAAAGCTTCCCGCGCGGTACGCGATGATGCTCGGCGCGCTGGGCACGGTCCTGGGCTATCTCTCGCTCGCCTATGCGCCGAACGTGCTGGTGGCGTATCTGGGCTTCGGTGTGTGCAGCGGTATCGGTGCCGGTCTCGTCTACGCGACCTGCGTGAACATGGTCGGCAAGTGGTATCCGGAGCGCAAGGGCGGCAAGACCGGCATGGTCAACGGCGGTTTCGCCTATGGCTCGGTGCCCTTCGTGTTCCTGTTCACCTCGTACATGGATCTGAGCAACTACAAGGGCGTCCTGGTGATGGTCGGCCTGATCTGCTGCTCGGTCGTGGCGTTCGCGGGATGGTTCTTCAAGGACCCGCCGAAGAACTGGTGGCCCCCGCACGTCGACCCGCTCAAGATGACCGACGACCCGAAGATCCGGCGGGCGCTGGAGAAGAACCCGCCGGCGGTCAAGCAGTACACCCCGAGGGAGGCCGCCCGGCAGCCCGTTCTGTGGATGATGTGGTTCTGCCTGCTCTGCACGGCCGGCATCAACATCTTCGGCATCGCCTTCCAGGTGCCGTTCGGCAAGGACATGGGCTTCGCGGGCGGGATCGTGGCCACGGCGATGTCCCTGAAGGCGATCGTCAACGGCACGGGACGCGGCGTCATCGGCTGGATCTCCGACAAGTTCGGCCGCCGCAACACACTGATCATCGTCTGTCTGGTGCTGGGCACCGCCCAGTTCGGTGTGCTGATCTCCGGCCAGATGGGCAGCATGCCGTTCTTCCTCTTCTGCTCCATGGTCTCCGGCTTCGGCGGCGGCGCGATCTTCCCCCTGTTCGCCGCCATGACCGCGGACTACTTCGGTGAGAACAACAACGCCTCCAACTACGGCATGGTCTACAGCTCCAAGCTCATCTCCGGCCTCGTGGGCTCCGGAGTCGGCTCGATCGTGGTCGGCGTGTGGGACTACGAGGGAGCGTTCGTCCTGGCCGGCTGCATCGGCCTGGGCTCCGCGGTGCTGGCGATGTTCCTGAAGGCGCCCGGCAGGCCGCAGACCAGCCGCAAGACCGTACCCAACCCGCAACCGCTCGGCGAGGAAATGGCCTGAGATGACGGCAGATCCGTACGCAGCAAACAGCAAGGCAGAAGCATCCGCACACCCCGAAGCCTCAACCCCAGAAGCCGCACACCGTCCCTACCGAGAAGTGACCGACGCAGGCGGCCGCGTGTACCGCGTCGGCGAGAGTGACCGGGACATCCTCGGCCACTCGCGCAAGCTCATGGTGTATCTGCCGTGGATCACCATGATGGCCATCAGCGTCTTCGAATACGCGTACGGCTCGGCGGAGGACACCCTGTCCCACGCCCATGGCTGGACGCAGAGCAACACCTTCTGGATCCTCAGCGTCTGGGTCTTCTTCCAGGCCGGTATCGCCTTCCCGGCGGGCTGGCTGCGGGAGAAGGGGCATCTGACCGCCCGCAGCGCCATGTACCTGGGCTCGGGCATGTGTCTGGTCGGGTTCCTCGCCCTGTCACACCTCAGCAATGTCCTGCTGGCGATCCTCGGCTTCGGCGTCGTCGGGGGTATCGGCGCCGGCCTGGTCTACGCGACCTGCATCAACATGGTCGGCAAGTGGTTCCCCGAACGCCGGGGCGCCAGGACCGGGTTCGTCAACGGAGGCTTCGCGTACGGATCACTGCCGTTCATCTTCATCTTCAACTACGGCTTCGACACCGCGAACTACCACCGCGTCCTGGACCTGATCGGCTGCTACATCCTGATCGTGGTCGTGGGATGCGCGTTCTTCTTCAAGGACCCGCCGAAGAACTGGTGGCCCTCGGACATCGATCCGCTGACCTACGGCGGCACCGAGAAGGGGGCCGGCACCCTCGCCAAGAACCCTCCCGCCGTGAAGCAGTACACGCCCGAGGAAGCCATCAGGACCGGCATGCTTCCCCTGATGTGGGTCGCCCTGGTGATGACCGCGGGAGTGTCGATCTTCGGAATCTCCTTCCAGGTCGACTTCGCCAAGGAGGTCGGCTTCGGCCCCCTGGTGGCAGCTTCCTCGATGGGCGTCATGGCGGTCATCAACGGCATCGGACGCGGCGTCGTGGGCTGGCTGTCCGACAAGTGGGGGCGCAAGCCCACCCTGGTGTTCGTCATCGTCGTGCTGGGGCTCGCCCAGTTCGGCGTGATCTGGGCCGGTGACATCAGGAGCGAATCGCTGTTCCTGGTCTTCGCGTTCCTCTCCGGCTTCGGCGGCGGCGCGTTCTATCCGCTGTTCGCGGCGCTCACACCCGACTACTTCGGGGAGAACTACAACGCCTCCAACTACGGGCTGGTCTACAGCGGCAAGCTGATCAGCGGTCTGTTCGGCGGCGGTCTCGGCTCGATGGTGGTCGCGGCCTGGGGCTACGACGGCGCGTACGCGCTGGCCGGTGCCGTCTCCATGGTGGCGGCGGCGATCGCCCTGCTGCTCAGGCAGCCCGGACGGACGCCGGTGGCGTCCCAGCCCGCCGGCTGACGGCACGCGCGCGTGAGGAGGCCCTCCCGGGATCCCGGGAGGGCCTCCTCACGCGCGCGGGGCGCCGTTCAGCACTTCTCGCGCAGCGAGTGCAGATACGCGCTGGAGCGGCGTGCGAAGGTGAACGACTCGGTGGGCTGGTCGTGTTCGGCCTGCCAGTGGTGGGCGAACCGCTCGCCGCGCAGCCGGGTCACGGCACTGATGAACCGCTGGTAGTCGATGTCGCCGTCCCCCACGTCGGTCATGCGGTACCCGTAGGTGTCCGCGGGGTCGCTGACGCCGTCCTTGACGTGGAAGAGCGGGTAGCGGTGGGGCTGCTTGAGGACGTAGTCGAGCGGTTCGAAGGGCGCGGCCGTGCCGTCGGGCCGCTTGGAGAAGCGGAACTGGCCCGAGTACGCCCAGAAGATGTCCATCTCCAGGAACACCAGGTCGGGGTCGGTCTCCGCGAGCAGGACGTCGTAGAGCCGGACCTTGGGGTTGTCGGTGGCGAAGGAGAACTCCTCGGAGTGGTTGTGCTGGTAGAACTTCATGCCGCGTGCCCTGGCCGCCGCGCCGTAGGTGTTGAACTCCTCCGCGGCCCGTTTCCAGGCGTCGACGGTGGAGCCGTAGCGGAACGGGCCCGAGGCGGTGCCGATGTGCTTGAGGCCGAGGGCCTGGGCGTCGTCGAGGACCTTGGTGAGGTTCTGGGCGAAGGTGTAGGCGTTCGGGTCGTCGGAGTAGTAGCCGACGTGGCTGCCGATCGGGTTCAGGCCGTGGTTCCTGGCCAGCCGCTTGAGCTGGGCGAGGGTGATCGGGCCCGCCGAGCCCTGGGTGTACCCGGCGAACTCGACCTCGTCGTAGCCGTACTTCTCCAGTTCGGCGAAGACGGGCGCGAAGCCCAGCGTGGAGACCTTGTCGCGCAGGCTGTACAGCTGGATGCCGAGCCGGCCGGGCGGCAGGACGGGACGGCCGCGTCCCGCGGGGGCGGAGACGGAGCCGGTCGCGGGGGCGGCACCGGCGGGGTCGGCCGCGGCGCCGACGAGCGCGGCGGCGGTGGCGCCGGCGGCCACGCCGAGCATGCCTCGTCTGCTCAGGCGGTGGGTGAGTTCGGGGTCAGGCTGGGAGATGCGGCTCATGCCTGGGGCTCCTCGGTGTCGGAGGGCGTTGTCAGTGGCGGGTGCTTCACTGGTTTCAGGTCAGGCGAGACCGGCCAGTCGGAGCAGCAGTGACTTCACATCGGTGGCCGCGACGCGGTCGCCGAGCGCACGGGGGGTGGAGCAGATGAAGAGCGGTCCGTCGTCGTCGCTCGCGGGAAGGCGGCCGTGGCTGCCGCGAACAGGTGACGGGTCGAGGGGCACGACCGCCATGCGATAGCGCAGGCCCAGCTTCTTGCGGGCGAGCGCGGCCGCCGCCTTGACCTTGACGTAGGGGTCCTGCGGATCCATGAACAACTCGACCGGGTCGTAACCGGGTTTGCGGTGGATCTCCACGAGCCGCGCGAAGTCGGGCGCGCGGGCGTCGTCGAGCCAGTAGTAGTACGTGAACCAGGCGTCCGGCTCCGCGACGGCGACGAGTTCTCCGGCGCGCGGATGGTCGAGGTGGTGGGCCTTCTTGCCCTCGTCGTCGAGGAGTTGCTCGATGCCGGGCAGTCCGGCGAGAGCATCCCGGGTGGTGTCGAGGTCCTCGGGGCGGCGTACGTACACATGGGCGATCTGGTGGTCGGCGACCGCGAAGGCACGGGAGGCCATCGGGTCCAGGTACTCCATGCCGTCCTGTGTGTGCACCTCCAGGAGACCGGCGCGGCGCAGGGCCCGGTTGATGTCGACGGGGCGGCTGACCCGGGTGATGCCGTACTCGGACAGCGCGACGACGGTACGGCCCTCCGCGCGAGCGTCGTCCAGGAGCGGGGCCAGGGCTCGGTCCAGGTCGGCGGCCGCCTTCAGGGAGCGCGGGTCGTCGGGGCCGAAGCGCTGCAGGTCGTAGTCGAGGTGGGGGAGGTAGCACAGCGTCAGATCGGGGTGCCGGGTGCGCATGATGTGGCGGGTCGCGTCGATGATCCAGCGGCTGGAGACGAGATCGGCGCCGGGGCCCCAGAAGTGGAACAGGGGGAAGGTGCCGAGTCTGTCGGTGAGTTCGTCGTGCAGGGCCGCGGGGCGGGTGTAGCAGTCGGGTTCCTTGCGGCCGTCGGAGTAGTAGATCGGACGGGGGGTGACGGTGAAGTCGGTGTCGGCGCCCATGGCGTACCACCAGCAGATGTTGGCGACCGTGTAGCCGGGGTGGGCGCGGCGGGCGGCGTCCCAGAGCTTGTCCCCGCCGACCAGACCGTTGTGCTGACGCCACAGCAGTACGTCGCCGAGCTCGCGGAAGTACCAGCCGTTGCCGACGATCCCGTGCTCCGCAGGGTGGGTGCCGGTCAGGAAGGTGGACTGGGCGGCGCAGGTCACGGCGGGCAGGACGGTGCCGAGCGGGGCGTGGGAGCCCCGTCGGGCGAGGGTCTTGAGGTGGGGCATGTGGTCGAGGAGACGGGGGGTCAGGCCTACGACGTCGAGGACCAGGAGGGGTGTGGGGCCCTGGTCGGTTCGGTCGGCGCCGCTCGCCGCTTGGTCGGTGCTCATGGGAGCTCCCTCAGGCCGAGGCCGGTCAGCAGATCGCGGGCGAGGGTGAGTTCGGCGGCGATGCCGTCGGCGAGCTGGATGCGGCCGCGGGGACGCAGCTCGGGTGGGAGGGCCTGCCAGGTGTAGGTCTCGACCTCCAGGTGGCGGGTGAGGGGGTGCGGGCCGCCGATCAGTCGGGTGAGGACGGCCTCGAGGACGGGGAGCGTGGAGGTGAGGGGTGCGGCGGGGGCAGCGTGCAGGGGGACGTGGAAGTGGGCGCGCCAGGGGCTCGCGTCGGGCAGTGTGTCGCCGCCCAGGGCCTCGCCGAGATCGTCGGTGCCGCGCAGGCCGGCGGCGGTGGCGGTGCGGGTCTGGTGCAGGAAACGGGGTTCGTCGAAGGCGGCGAGGGCCGTGCGGACCTCGGGGAGGTGGGGGTGCTCGGCGTGCAGGGCCGCCGAGAGCTGGGACTTGACGACGGGGACGCCGGCCGCGGTGAGCGCGTCGACGGCGGTGTGCGGATCTTCGAAGGAGGTGGCGAGGTGGCAGGTGTCGACGCAGATGCCGATGCGGTCGTGGGCGATCGCGGCGAGCGGGGCGAGGGCGTCGTGGGTGGTCTCGACGGCACAGCCGGGTTCCGGTTCGAGGCCGACACGGATGGAGCGGCCGGTCAGCTCCTCCAGGGCGTCGAGGCGTTCGGCGAGCGTGCGCAGGGCCTTCTCGGCGCGGCCGGGGTCGTAGGCGGTGCGCCAGGCGAGCGGCAGGGTGGAGATGCTGCCCTCGGTGACGTCGTCGGGGAGGAGTCCGGCGAGGACCCGGGCGAGGGCGGTGGTGTGCTCCAGGCGCTCGGGATCGGCCCAGTCCGGTTTGTAGACGCGGTACTTGACCTCCTCGGCGCCGAACCCTTCGTAGGGGAAGCCGTTGAGGGTGACGACCTCCAGGCCGCGCCGGTCGAGCTCGGCGCGCAGGGTGCGCAGGGCGGACGGGTCGGAGTCGAGGGTGCGGGCGGCGTCCGCGGCCAGCCACAGGCCGATGCCGAGGCGGTCCCGGCCGAGGCGGCGGCGGACGGGCTCGCAGTGGTCACGGAGCTGGGCGAGGATGCCGTCGACGGTTTCGGCGGGGTGGACGTTGGTGCAGTAGGCGAGATGGACGGTGGAGCCGTCGGGGTGGCGGAAGCGCATGCCCTATTCGCCTCCGCGCAGGATGGAGTTGCCCTCGTGGGTGGCCGCGGTCGCCGTCGCGTCGAGGTCGAGGCGTCCGCTGAGCCCGTAGAAGGCGACGGGGTTGCGCCACAGCACCCGGTCGACGTCGTCCTCGGTGAAGCCGCTCGCCAGCATGGTGTCGGCGACGCTGCGGGTCTTGAGGGGGTCGCTTCTCCCCCAGTCCGCGGCGGAGTTCACGAGCACGTTCTCGGGGCCGTACTGCTTCAGGATCGCGACCATCCGCTCCTCGTCCATCTTGGTGTCGGGATAGACGGAGAAGCCCAGCCAGCAGCCGCTGTCCTTGGCCTCCTTGACGGTGGTCTCGTTGAGGTGGTCGACGAGGACGTGGTCCGGGGGCAGTGCGGACTCCCGGACGACGTCGAGGGTGCGGCGCAGACCGGCCAGCTTGTCGCGGTGCGGGGTGTGCACGAGCGCGGGGAGTTCGTGGTCGGCGGCGAGCTGGAGCTGGGTGGCGAGGGCGGTGTCCTCGGCGGGGGTCATGGAGTCGTAGCCGATCTCGCCGACGGCGACGACCTGGTCCTTGACGAGATACCGGGGCAGTTCGTCGAGGACGGGCACACAGCGCGGGTCGTTCGCCTCCTTCGGGTTGAGGGCGAGCGTGCAGTGGTGGGCGATGCCGTACTGGGCTGCGCGGAAGGGCTCCCAGCCGAGGAGGGAGTCGAAGTAGTCGAGGAAGGAGGCGGACGAGGTGCGGGGCTGGCCGAGCCAGAAGGCGGGCTCGACGACGGCGCGGACACCGGCGGCGTACATGGCCTCGTAGTCGTCGGTGGTCCGGGAGGTCATGTGGATGTGGGGGTCGAAGATGCGCATCAGGGCTGCTCCTCGGGCTCGGAGGGCCGGGCGGGCACCGCTGTGGGATCGGTCAGGGCCAGCACGCGGTACAGGTCTTCGGGCACGGGACGGCCCGCGGCGGAGCGTTCGGCGGCGTAGTCGCCGAGCATGCGGGCGAGTTCGGCGTCGGCGTGGGCACGGGCGCCCAGGTCGGCCACCGCGTCGACGGGTACGCCGGTGAAGAGGCACTTCAGTACGGCGTGCCGCCACTGGTGGGGGTCGAGGTGGCGGGCCGTGTAGGGGCCGACGGCGGCGGCGAGGATCCGGGTGTCGTTGGTGCGCAGGGCGTCCTCGACCAGCGGCAGCGCGGCCGGGCCCGGCACGAGGTGGGGCAGGACGTGCAGCACGGCTCGGCGTTCGGCGGCGGTGCCCTGCTGGTAGACCCGGGTCAGGGCGGCGGTGTCGGCGCGCGCCGCGTGCAGGATGAGGACCCGGGCGGCATCGGCGTTCTCGGGCCCGCAGCGGCGTCCCGCCTCGGCCAGGCGCAACTCCCACACGGAGATCGGTCCGTGCGTGCCGGGGCTGGCGGCGGCCTCGTCGAGCGCCCGGCCGAGCCAGGCGCGGGCGGCACCGGTGAGGCGGGCGTCGAGGTGGCCGCGCAGGGCGGAGGGAGGCGTGCGGGCGAGGGCGGGGGCCTTGGTGTCGGCGGGGGTGCCGGTGGCGGGGATGTCGGTGGTGGGGGTTCCTGGGGCGGCGGGGTCGGCCTGCGGGGTGCCGGGGTTGTCGGAGTCCGGTACGGCGGTGCCCGGGTGGATGGCTCGGCCCGGCATGGCCGCCAGGTCTGCCGCAGGGGTGGCCCGTGTCGTGGGGCCGGTCGGTGAGGTGCCGGTGTCTTCGAAGGGCGCGGCGGTACCCGGGCCGGTCACGGGATCGGTGTCTGCCGTGGGGGTGTCCGGCCTGGCGGGGCCGGCCGGCGGGGTGCCGGGGGGCGTGCCGGCCGGCGACGGGGTGCCCGGGGTGGGGTGTGTCGTGGGGGTGCCCGGAGTGGGGTGGGCGCGGGTCATGGAGTGCTCCCTTCTGGGGTGGCGGAGGGATCGCCTGGAGGTGGTGGGGTGGCGGGGGCCGCCGCTCGGTGGAGGAAGGGGAGGGACTGTTCGGCGTAGTGGGGGCCCGCGTGGGAGTGGCGGGGCAGTTCGACGACCGTCAGGCCCTGGTAGCCGGTGTCGGCCAGGGCGGCGAGGACGGGCGGGAAGTCGATCTCGCCGTCGCCGAACGGAAGGTGTTCGTGGACGCCGCGGCGCATGTCCTCGATCTGGACGTGCCGCAGCCAGGGGGCGGCGGCGCGTACGCAGTCCTCGGGCGGCAGGGGTTCGAGGCACTGGCAGTGGCCGAGGTCGAGGGTCAGCCCGAGGGGTTCCGGGTCGCCGAGCGACCGGCGCAGACGGTGGAAGTCGGCGAGGGTGGCGAGGAGATGGCCGGGTTCCGGTTCGACGGCGAGCGGCACAGCGGCGGTGGCGGCGGCGTCCAGGACCGGGCCGAGCGCCTCGGCCAGGCGCTTCCATGCCGTGTCCGGGTCGGTGCCCGCCGGGGTGACACCGCTGAAGCAGTGCACGGCGTGCGCGCCGAGGTCGGCGGCGACCTCGACGGCACGGATCAGGAGGTCGGCCCGGCGGGCCCGGTCGTCCGGGTCGGCGTCGAGGAGGGAGGGGCCGTGTTTGCGGCGCGGGTCGAGGACGTAGCGGGCGCCCGTCTCCACGGTGACGTCCAGTCCGAGCGCGTCCAGCCGGCGGGCCACGCGGTGGGTGCGGGTGGCGAGGTCCGGGGCGAGCGGGTCGAGGTGCATGTGGTCGAGGGTCAGGCCGACACCGTCGTAGCCGAGGTCGGCGAGCAGCCCGAGGGCGTCGTCGAGTCGGAGGTCGGCGAGGCCGTTGGTTCCGTAGCCGAAGCGGAGGGGGGTGACGGGGTGGGAGCGACGCCGGGCGGCCGAACGGTCCGGGCGGGCGGACTCATTGCTCATGCGACGCTCCCCCTCGCCGCGCGCGGAAGGAGCGAGGATCTCAACGACCCCACCCTCTCCCCAACCGTCCCGCGAGCCCCAGGAGCGCCTCGTACTGCTCCCCCAGCGCCGCAGGTCCTTCCCCCACCGGATCCTTGAAATAGAAGCCCAGTTCGGCGAGTGGGCCGGCCACCCCCACCTCGTGCGCCCGCGCGGTGAGCCGGGCCAGGTCGAGGACCAGCGGTGCCGCCAGGGCGGAGTCGCAGCCCTGCCAGATGGTCTGGAGGATCATGCGGGTGCCGAGGAAGCCGTCGAAGGCGATGTGGTCCCAGGCCGTCTTCCAGTCGCCGAGGGCGGGGACGTCGTCGATGTGGACCTCGCCCTCGGGAGCCGTGCCGAGGATGTCGGTGAGGACGCGCTCCTTGCCCGCGTTCTTGGCCGCCGCGGCGGCCGGGTCGGCGAGGGCGGCCCCGTCGCCGCCGCCGAGAAGGTTGCTCCCCGACCAGGCGCGCACCGTCAGGGCCCGCTGGACGAACATCGGCGCCAGGACCGCCCGCAGCAGCGTCTGTCCGGTCTTGCCGTCGCGGCCCGCGTACGGCAGCCCGCTCGCCGCCGCCGGTGCGGCCAGCGCAGGGTGGTGCAGGCCTGTCGACGGGGTGAAGTTGACGTAGGGGCAGCCCGCGCGCAGGGCGGCCGCCGCGTACAGCGAACTCGGAGGGAGCGCCCCGCCGGTGGGGGCCGGCTCGGTGGACGCCACGTTCACCACGACGGCTCGGGTCAGCCCGCACCGTCGTACGAAGTCCTCCATGTCCGCGGCGAAGGCGGCGATGAGTTCGTTCTCGCTCCGTGTCTCCCCGGGTGCCGGTCCGCCGGGTCTGATCTCGCGGTCGGCGGCGGCGAGTTCGGCCGCGACGGCCGCGGGGAGGCCCGGGGGCAGTACGCCGCCGGCTGCGAGTGCTTCGGCGCGTTTCGGCAGGGGGCAGTCGACCGTGTCGTGGCCGCCGAAGACGAGCGACGACAGGGGCGGCAGACCGCTGTCGGCGAACGCCGGTGTCTCGGTGACCAGTCCGGTCGACGGATGCAGGCCCGCGGTGACGGCGGCGCATCCGGCGACGACGGTGGTGGCGACGGAGCCGCGTGCCCCGATCAGCCAGACGCCGACGCGAGGTGGGGTGACGGACGCGGACATGGGCAGCCTCCTGGTCGAACGCGGCATGCGTGAACCCCGTTCAGGGGGACGCGTGTGGAGAAGGGACGGCGGGCGGGGGTCCGGCGTCCCCCGCCCGCCGCCGCTCAGCCGCCCTTGACGGGCAGTTCCTTGATCCGGACGTTCCGGAAGGACACCTGGTCGTCGGCTCCGTGGTTCTGGATGCCGATGTGACCGTCACTAAGGCTCCGGGCCGGATCCGTGTTGGTGAAATCGTTGATCTTCACGCCGTTGAGGTAGACACGGAGCCGTTCGCCCTCCACGCGGATCTCGTACGTGTTCCACTCCCCCGGCGGGTTCAGCGCGCGGTCGCGCTTCTTCAGGTCGGCGGAGCGGAAGCCGTAGACGGAGCCGGTCGTCTTCTCGGGTACGTCGGTGGCGTCGATCTGGATCTCATAGCCGTTGTTCACGGCCGACCACGGGTCGTCCGAGGCCGGGAAGCCCACGAACACACCGGAGTTGTCGTCGCCGGCCAGCTTCCAGTCGAGCTTCAGCGAGTAGGAGCCGTAGTCCGACGCGGCGTACCAGAGCATGCCCATGCCGCCGGTCGACGTGATCGTGCCGTCGTCGGACAGGGTGAAGGAGCCCGGGCCGGCCTGTCGCCAGCCGTCCAGCGAGTCCTGCGTGCCGTCGAAGAGCGGGCGGTATCCGTTCTCCGGTCGGCAGTCGGCCTGCACCTCGCCGACTGCATACAGGATTCCGCCGACCAGGTGCTGACGGAACACGGGATCCGCGTACGACTCCTTGGTGTGCCCACCGCCCGTGTAGAAGGCGCGCCCGCCCTGGTAGTTCTGGCACCAGGCGATCGGATGGTCGCCGTTCATCGTGCCGCCGGTGTACGACGACTCGTCGAGCGAGGCGAGGACATGGGCCCGGGCCCGGGGGTTGGAGCGGTAGTTGTACCACTCGTCGGTCCGGTTCCAGGTCGGCCCGAGGGCCGCGGTCGCCGGGTGGGCGCGGTCCTCGACGACGACCGTCGCGGGCTGGATCGCCGGGTGCGACTGGAAGTAGGCGCCGGCGAGACCGCCGTAGAACGCCCAGTCGTACTCGGTGTCGGCGGCGGCGTGGATGCCGACATAGCCGCCGCCCTTGCGGACGTAACCCTCGAACGCGGTCTGCTGGGCGGCGTCCAGGACGTCGCCGGTCGTCGAGAGGAAGACGACCGCGTCGTAGCGCCGGAGGTTGCCGGAGGTGAAGGCGCCGGCGTCTTCCGTGGCGTCGACCGTGAAGCCATTCGTCCCGCCGAGCTGCTTGAGGGCGGCGACGCCGTCGGGGATGGAGTCGTGCCGGAAGCCGGCCGTCTTGGAGAAGACCAGCACCCGCTTCTCGTCGTCGCCGCCGTGTGAGGCGGCGGGACCGGAGACACAGCCCAGGAGCACCGCGGCTCCCACAACTGCCGTCGTCAGTCGGCCCGTTGATCTCATCGCGCATACCTCTTCCTGTCGGCCACCCTGGCATGCATTGACGGAGCGTCAGTTACCGAAGGCGGCGTCGAAGGAGGCCGACGGCGGCTCGAAGTCGTACGCCTTCAGACTCTTCAAGGCCTCGGGGGCGCCCTGGAGCCGGTCCATGCCGGCGTCCTCCCACTCCACCGAGATCGGACCCTGGTAGTCGATGGAGCGCAGCATCCGGAAGACGTCCTCCCAGGGGACGTCGCCGTGTCCGGCGGAGACGAAGTCCCAGCCGCGCCGCGGGTCGCCCCAGGGCAGGTGGGAGCCGAGCCGTCCGTTGCGGCCGTCGAGGCGTTTGCGGGCTTCCTTGCAGTCGACGTGGTAGATGCGGTCCCGGAAGTCGTAGAGGAAGCCGACCGGGTCCAGGTCCTGCCAGACGAAGTGGCTGGGGTCGAAATTGAGGCCGAAAGCCCGTCGACGGTCGACCGCATCCAATGTGCGTACGGTCGTCCAGTAGTCGTAGGCGATCTCGCTGGGGTGGACCTCGTGCGCGAACCGGACGCCCTCCGCGTCGAAGACGTCGAGGATCGGGTTCCAGCGGGTCGCGAAGTCCTCGTAGCCGTGCTCGATCATCGCCTCGGGTGCGGGCGGGAACATGGCGACCAGGTGCCAGATCGAGGAGCCGGTGAAGCCGATGACCGTGTCGACCCCGAAGGCGGCCGCGGCCCGCGCGGTGTCCTTCATCCGCTCCGCCGCCCGCTGCCGTACCCCTTCCGGGTCTCCGTCGCCCCACACCGCGGCCGGCAGGATCGCCTCGTGGCGTTCGTCGATGATGGCGTCGCACACTCCTTGGCCGACCAGGTGGTTGGAGATGGCCCAGCACTTGAGGCCGTATTTCTCCAGGAGTTGGTGGCGGGACTTGATGTACGACGGGTCGGCGAGGGCCTTGTCGACCTCGAAGTGGTCGCCCCAGCAGGCGAGTTCGAGACCGTCGTAGCCGAAGTCGCGGGCCAGGCGGCAGACCTCTTCGAGCGGGAGGTCGGCCCACTGGCCGGTGAAGAGCGTGAACGTGCGCGGCATGTCGGTTCTGTCTCCTCAGACGGCGATGGGTGTGTAGACGGCGTTCTTCTGGGCGCTCTCCTCGACGGCCGCGAGGACGCGTTGGACCTGGAGTCCGTCGGCGAAGGAGGGCTCGGGGCGGCGGCCCTCGGCGACGGCGTGCACGAGGTCGCGGGCCTGGTGGACGAAGGTGTGCTCGTAGCCGAGGCCGTGGCCCGGCGGCCACCAGGCGTCCAGGTAGGGGTGGTCGGGTTCGGTGACGAGGATGCGCCGGAAGCCGGCGTGGGTGCCGGGCTCGGTGCCGTCGTGGTAGGCGAGTTCGTTGAGGCGCTCCAGGTCGAAGGCCAACGAGCCGCGCTCGCCGTTGAGTTCGATGCGCAGGGCGTTCTTGCGGCCGGTCGCGAACCGGGTCGCCTCGAAGGAGGCGAGGGCGCCGGAGGCGAAGCGGCCGGTGAACAGGGCGGCGTCGTCCACGGTGACCTGGCCGGTGCCGGCGGACGCCCCTGCGGACAGGCCGCTGGTGGCTCCGACGGGGAGGGGTCGTTCGCGTACGAAGGTCTCCAGCAGGGCGGACACCCCGGCGAGCCGCTCCCCGGCCAGGTACTGGGCGAGGTCGATGATGTGCGCCCCGAGGTCGCCGAGCGAGCCAGAACCGGCGATCTCCTTGCGCAGCCGCCAGGTGAGAGGGAACTCCGGGTCCACCAGCCAGTCCTGAAGGTACGTCACCCGCACATGCCGCAGCAGTCCGAGCCGTCCCTCGGCGACCATGCTGCGGGCGAGCGCGGCGGCGGGCACCCGGCGGTAGTTGAAGCCGACCATGGACAACTGCCCGCGCCCGTACGCCTCTTCGGCCGCCTCCGTCATCGCCGAGGCCTCCTCGACGGTGTTGGCGAGCGGCTTCTCGCACAGCACGTGCTTGCCCGCGGCGAGCGCGGCGAGGGCGATCTCGGCGTGGCTGTCGCCGGGGGTGCAGATGTCGACGAGGTCGACGTCGTCCCGGGCGATCAGCGCACGCCAGTCGGTCTCGGCCGCCGCCCAGCCGTGCCGGTCGGCCGCCGCCCGCACGGCGTCCGGGTCGCGTCCGCAGATGACGGACAGGACCGGCTGCCTGGGCAGATCGAAGACGCGTCCCACGGTGCGCCAGCCCTGGGAGTGGGCGGCGCCCATGAAGGCGTAACCGACCATGCCGACCCGAAGTGGCGGCTTCTCGGCACCTTCTGACTGCTGCGGCTGTGCCATACGGAATGTCCTCCTCGTCGTCGTGGCGCGGTGGGGGGTGCCTTCCGCCCGACGGACCTAGGCCCTGTCCGGCGGATCATGCCGGCGTCGCGGGGCCTGACCGGCGCGTCGGGCGGAACGCCTCACTTGAAGCCGGTGGACATGTACTGGTCGACGTTGGCCTTGTCGACGACGGCCGAGTAGAGCGTGATCGAGGCCGGGATCTCGAACTCGGCGAGTCCGCCGACGCCCTTGCTCTGGCCGAGGGCGCGGGCGAGGTCGATCGCGGACGCGGCCATGGTCGGCGGGTACAGGACGGTCGCCTTGAGGACTCCGTCGTCCTTCTTGATGGCCTGGAACGCGGAGAGCGCGCCCGCGCCGCCGACCATCAGGAAGTCGTCCCGCCCGGCCTGTTCGATGGCCCGCAGCGCGCCGACGCCCTGGTCGTCGTCGTGGTTCCACAGTGCGTCGAAGTTCGACTGGGCCTGCAGGAGTTGGGCCATCTTGGCCTGCCCGGACTCCACCGTGAACTCGGCGGCCTGCCGCGCCACCTTCTTGACGTTGGGGTAGTTCTTCAGCGCGTCGTCGAAGCCCTGGGTGCGCTGCTGGGTGAGTTCCAGGTTGTCGAGTCCGGCGAGCTCGATGACCCGGGCGTCGGACTTCCCCTTGAGCTTCTCGCCGATGTAGTGACCGGCGTTGAGACCCATGCCGTAGTTGTCGCCGCCGATCCAACAGCGGTACGCCTGCGGGGAGTTGAAGATGCGGTCGAGGTTGATGACCGGGATTCCCGCGCGCATCGCCTTCAGGCCGACCTGGGTGAGGGCCTTGCCGTCGGCCGGCAGGATCACCAGCACGTCGACCTTCTTGTTGATCAGCGTCTCGATCTGGCCGATCTGCGCGGCCGTGTCGTTGGAGCCCTCGGTGATCTCCAGGGTCACGTCCGAGTACTTCTTCGCCCGGTTCTTGGCGTTGTCGTTGATGGCGTTGAGCCAGCCGTGGTCGGCCTGCGGTCCGGCGAAGCCGATGGTGACCTGCTTGCCGGGCTTGTCGTCGGCGGCCGGCTGGTCGTTCGCGGCCGGTTCGTCGTCCGGCTCATTACTCGTGCAACCTGCGAGGACGGCACCCGCGGAGACGGCGGCGGCCCCGAAAAGCAGTCCTCTACGCGTGGGGAATCGGCTGTCAAGTGGCTGCATGGCGGTGAACCCTTTCCTCAAGTCGTGCTTGCGGTACGGCGCTGGACCAGCACGGCGGCGACGATGATCGCTCCCTTGGCGATCTGCTGGACGTCGCTCTGCAGGTTGTTCAGGGCGAAGATGTTGGTGATCGTGGTGAAGATCAGGACCCCGAGGACGGAGCCGGTGATGGTGCCGCGGCCGCCGCTGAGCAGCGTGCCGCCGATGATCGCGGCGGCGATCGCGTCGAGTTCGTAGAGGTTGCCGTTGGTGTTCTGGCCGGAGCCGGACAGGATGATCAGCAGGAAGGCCGCGATGCCGCAGCACAGCCCGGACAGCAGGTACAGGTAGAGGCGTTGGCGGCGGACGTCGATACCGGCGAGCCGGGCGGCCTCCGCGTTGCCGCCGACGGCGACCGTGCGGCGGCCGAAGGTGGTGCGGTTGAGGACCAGCCAGCCGATGACCGTGACCACGGCGAACACCATGACGAGCGGCGGGATGCCGAGGACGTACGCGTCGCGCAGCCCGAGGTCGAGGACGCTGTCCACGGTGACGATCTGCGTCTTGCCGTCGGTGATCTGCAGGGCGAGGCCGCGCGCCGAGGCGAGCATGGCGAGCGTCGCGATGAACGGGACCATCCCGCCGTACGCGATGAGGAGTCCGTTGACCAGTCCGCAGCCCACGCCGACCAGTACCGCGGTGAAGAGGATGCCGCCGAAGCCGTAGTCCTGGGTGGCGACCGTGGTCGCCCAGACGGAGGCGAGGGCGACGATCGCGCCGACGGAGAGGTCGATGCCGCCCGACATGATCACGAAGGTCATGCCGACGGTGACGACGCCGATCACAGAGGCCTGGGTGAGGACGAGTTGGAGGTTGCGGGTGTCGAGGAACTCGTCGGGCTTGGTGATCCCGCCGACCAGGGTCAGTGCGGCGAGGACACCGAGCAGGGACAGGGTGCGGACGTCGGCGCGGGCCAACACCCCGCGCCATACGGATGGTTCACTCGTCGTCGGCACCTTGTCGGCGCTGTCCCTAGGTGGGGAGACGGGCTGCGTCATGACGCCGGGCTTCCTTCCATGACGAGGTCGAGTACACGGTGTTCGTCGAGCTCATGAGCGGGTGCCGTGTGGACGACACGGCCCTCGCGGAGCACCAGGACGCGGTCGGCGAGGCCGAGCACCTCGGGGACCTCGCTGGAGACCAGCAGCACGGCGAGCCCTTCGCTCGCCAGCCGGCGGACGACCGCGTACAGCTCGGCGCGGGCGCCGACGTCGACTCCCCGGGTCGGTTCGTCGAGCAGCAGCACCCGGCAGCCGCGCAGCAGCCAGCGGGCCAGGACGGCCTTCTGCTGGTTGCCGCCGGAGAGGGTGCGCACCGGCACGGAGGGGTTGTCGGGGCGCAGTGACAGTTCGCGGGTGGCGGCCCGGGCCGCTCCCAGTTCGGCGCCGCGGTCGATCCAGCCTCCGCGGGCGAAGCGGGACATGGAGGTGACCGAGACATTACGGGTGACGGACTCCAGCATCAGCAGGGCCTGGGCCTTGCGCTCCTCGGGGGCCAGGCCGATTCCGGCGCGGACGGCGGCGCGGACGCTGCCGGGCTTGAGCGGTCGGCCGTCGACCAGCACCTGGCCGGATGTCGGCTTCCGTGCACCGTATACAGTCTCCAGTATTTCGGATCGCCCGGATCCGACGAGCCCGGCGAGGCCGACGATCTCCCCGGGGTGGATTTCCAGGTCCAGGGGCTCGAACTCGCCCTGCCGCCCGAGTCCGCGCACCTGGAGCACCGGGGTGTCGCCGTCCGGCGCGGCGGCCGGCCGCTCCGGGAAGACGTACTCGACGTTCCGGCCCGTCATCAGCGCGACGACCTCGCGGGTCGGTGTCGACTTCGCGGGCAGTCCGACCGCGACCGCCCGCCCGTCCTTCAGGACGGTCACCCGGTCGCCGATACGCCGGATCTCCTCCAGCCGGTGGGAGATGTAGACGACGGCGACGCCTTCGGCGGTGAGGTCGCCGACGATCCGGAAGAGGTTGTCGACCTCGTCCGGGTCGAGGGCGGCGGACGGCTCGTCCATCACGATCAGCCGTACGTCGTGGGAGAGGGCCCGCGCCATGGAGACGATCTGCTGCTGGGCCGCCGACAACTCGCCGACGAGGCGCGCCGGGTCGATCTCCGGATGCCCAAGGCGCTTGAGCAGTGCGGCCGTTGCCGCGCGGGCCTCCTTGCGGCGTACGACGAATCCGGCGCTCGTGGGTTCATGGCCCAGGTGGACGTTCTCGGCGACCGACAGGTGCTCCACCAGGTCGAGTTCCTGGTAGATGGTGGCGATGCCGAGGCGCATGGCGGCGATCGGCGAGCGGAGCGTGACCTCCTCACCCCGCCAGCGGATGGTGCCGGTGTCGGGCTGATGGGCGCCCGCGAGGACCTTGATGAGGGTGGACTTGCCGGCCCCGTTCTGGCCGAGCAGACAGTGCACTTCACCGGCCTGGACGTCGAGGTCGACACCGTCGAGGGCCCGGACTCCGGGGAACGACTTGGTGATGCCGGACATGCTGAGCAGCGTTGAATCTGGTGCCATGAGGTCCCCTTGGCGGGCGTGCGGGCCGGTTTCAGGGCAGGGCGGGGCGTTTCGGGGCAGGGCGGGGTAGGGCGCCGTACTGATGTGAGGTGCCGAAGTGAGGTGCTGAAGTGAGTGCTTACGCGGGTGAGAACAGGTGGTCGCTGATCAGCCGGGCCGCGCCGATGACTCCGGCGGTGGGGCCCAACTCCCCGAGAACGATGGGCAGGTTGCCGGTCGCCAGCGGCAGCGACTGGCGGTAGACCTGGGTGCGGATGGCGGCGAGCAGGGTGTGGCCGAGGCCGGTCACTCCGCCGCCGATCACCACCAGGCCGGGGTTGAAGAAGGAGACCAGGCCGGCGATGACCTGGCCGGTTCGGTTGCCGCCCTCACGGATCAGGTCGAGGGCGGTGGCGTCACCGGCGGCGGCCGCGGCGGCGACGTCGATGGCGGTGAGGGTGCCGTTCGTCTCCAGCCGGGAGGCGAGTTCGGCGGAGTGTCCCTGCTGGGCGGCGTCGACGGCGTCCTGGGCGAGTGCGGCGCCGCTGAAGTGGGCTTCCAGGCAGCCCCGGTTGCCACACGCGCACGGCCGGCCGTCCGGCACCGCCTGGATGTGCCCGATGTCGCCCGCACTGCCCGTCGTACCGCGATAGACCTCACCGCCCACGACGATCCCGCAACCGATACCGGTACCGATCTTGACGCACAGGAAATCACCCACGGAACGCGCGACGCCCGCGTGCTGCTCCCCCATCGCCATCAGATTCACATCGTTGTCGACCATCACCGGACAGCCCAGCTCCTGACTGAGCGCCTCCCGCACCGGGAAACCGTCCCAGCCCGGCATGATCGGCGGCGCCACCGGCACCCCCTCGGGAAAACGAACCGGCCCCGGAACACCGATCCCGGCCCCGTCGAAACCCTCCGCCAGCCCCGTCGCCTTCAACTTCGCCGCCATCGCCAGGACTTGCTCGAAGACCGCGACCGGACCCTCACGGACGTCCATCGGCTGGTTGAGATGTCCCAGGATCTCCAGCTCGGCGTTGGTGACGGCGACATCGATCGAGGTGGCCCCGATGTCGACGCCGAGGAAACGCAGTTTGGGGGCGAGCCGGATGTTGTGGGAGCGGCGGCCACCGCGCGAGGCGGCGAGTCCGTCGGCCACTACCAGGCCCGTCTCCAGCAGCCGGTCCACCTCCACGGCCAGCTTGGACCGCGACAGATCGACCTGATCACCCAGCTGCGCACGGGAGTTGGGACCCCCGTCACGCAACAGTTTGAGCAGCCTGGCCTGGTGCGCGTTCGCGGGTCGTGCCGTCATTCGTCTCACGAGCCCCTCCCCGCCTGTCTCGGCCGCCTGCCGTCGTGCTTTCGAGGGGAACGTAGCAGCGGCTGCCGAGCCTGGGAAGAATCTGTGCACGAATTGGTGGCGACTTTCTCCACTCGCAGGACAAAGGAGAGTGTCGAGTGCGGATGAGCCGGTTCGATCGAGGCCGGGGGCCTCAGGGCTTGGTGCGTGCGTGATACGAGCGCCGGGTGTGCTCCGTGTGCTCGCGCATGAGCTGCGTGGCACGCACCTCGTCCCGGTCCATGATCGCGAGGATGAGTTCCTTGTGCTCGACCCAGGACTGCTGTCCGCGCTGCCGGGCGATCGGCGCGTAGTACCAGCGGACGCGTCGGTCGACCTGCGCGGCCAGCTCCGCGAGGACGGCGTTGCCGGCCAGTTCCATGATCTTCGCGTGGAACCGGGCGTTGAGGAGGACGGCCCTCTCCACGTCGTCCGCGGCGACGGCCTTCATCCCCTGCTCGTGGATGTCGCGCAGGGCCTCGATGCCGGCCTCGGAGGCGCCCGCCGCCGCGAGCCGCGCGGCCTCCGCCTCCAACAGCGTGCGCACGGTGAGGAGTTGGTCGGCCTCCTCCTCGGTCGGCTCGTGCACGAACGCCCCTTGCGCGGGCCGCAGATCGACCCACCCTTCCGTGTTCAGCCGCTGCAGCGCCTCCCGCACCGGCTGCCGCGACACCCCGAGATGACCGGCCAGCTCGCTCTCGACGAGGTGCTGGCCGGGCTGCAGGGCACGGGTGGTGATGAGTTCGAGCAGCGCCTCGTAGACACGGTCGCGCAGCGGCCCGGGACGTTCGAGCTTGGGTACGGCGCCCTGCGGCAGTCCTGGCGTCGACAACATCGGTCGGATCCCCCTCCTGGGCGCGCGAGACGACTGCGGTCGGACAGTCGGACCGTCGGTACGGATTGGCTTTCGTCTACAGCCTACGGCGCACCGTAGCCAGTCCGTCACGGAGTCGACCGCGTCACACCCCGGCACACCGGGAGGTCACGGGCAGCGGACGACCTGACCGGCGTACGACAGATTGCCGCCGAACCCGAAGAGCAGCACCGGGTCACCGGCCGAGAGGGCGCCCTGCTCGACGAGCTTGGAGAAGGCGAGCGGGATGCTGGCCGCGGAGGTGTTGCCCGATTCGGCGACATCCCGGGCGACCACGGCGTTGACGGCGCCGATCCGCTCGGCGAGCGGCTCGATGATCCGCAGGTTGGCCTGGTGCAGGACGACCCCGGCGAGTTCCCCGGGTTCGAGCCCCGCCCGCTCGCAGGCCTTGCGGGCGAGGGGCGGCAGCTGGGTGGTGGCCCAGCGGTACACGCTCTGCCCCTCCTGCGCGAACCGTGCGGGCTGCCCCTCGATGCGCACCGCGTGCCCCATCTCGGGCACCGAACCCCACAGCACCGGCCCGATCCCGGCCTCGTCGTCCGGACCGCAGGCCTCCACGACCGCGGCGCCCGCCCCGTCACCGACGAGCACACAGGTCGTCCGGTCGGTCCAGTCGGTCACGTCGGTCATCTTGTCGGCGCCGATGACCAGCGCCCGGGTCGCCGCGCCCGCACGGATGGTGTGGTCGGCGGTGGCCAGCGCATGGGTGAAGCCCGCGCACACCACGTTGACGTCCATCGCGGCCGGCGAGGGGACGCCGAGGCGGGCGGCGACCCGGGCGGCCATGTTCGGGGACCGGTCCACGGCGGTCGAGGTGGCGACCAGGACCAGGTCGATGTCCTCAGGGGTGAGACCCGCGGACGCCAGCGCCTTGGCGGCGGCGTGCGCGGCGAGGTCGTCGACGGGTTCGTCCGGCCCCGCGATGTGACGTGTGCGGATGCCCACCCGACTTCTGATCCACTCGTCACTGGTGTCGACCAGGCCCGCCAGGTCCTCGTTGGTGAGCACCTTGGCGGGCTGGTAGTGGCCGACGGCGGCGATGCGCGAGCCGTTCATTGGGTGGTCCCCCTCGTTGCCTTGGGTAGCGGGATCCACCAGTCTGATCAGTGACTCGCGGGTACGACGTCAGGTAAGGCGACAGGAAACGGGCGCCCGGGTTGTCGGCTTCTGTCAGCCTCTCGGACACCCGAATACTTCCCGAACACTCACTTGGTGAACAGCTGTGTCGCCTTCTGTACGAGTTCGTACACGCCGTAGGTGAGAGGTGCACCCACCCACAGCCAGGCGAAGGCGATCAGCGGACGCCGGTCAGGCGGGCTCTGACTGCTGTCGGACTGCGACATCGGCTTCCTCCCTCGGTGCGGGGATGTGATGACGGGCATGGACGGGCCGGACCAGCTCGTTGGCGACGAAGCCGATCGCGAGCAGCCCGATCATGATGAAGAGGGACAGCGTGTAGAGGGAGGAGCCGTCCTTGCCGGCCTCCTCCTGCCGGTCGGCTATCCAGTTCACGATCAGCGGCCCGAGGACACCGGCCGTGGACCAGGCGGTGAGCAGCCTGCCGTGGATCGCGCCGACCTGGTAGGTGCCGAAGAGGTCCTTCAGATAGGCGGGGATCGTGGCGAAGCCACCGCCGTAGAAGGAGAGGATCACCAGCGCGCAGAGGATGAACACCGGCTTGGACGAGTCGCCGACCAGCGCGATCAGCAGGTACATCAGTGCGCCCGCGCCCAGGTAGAGGCGGTAGATGTTCTTGCGGCCGATCAGGTCCGAGGTGGACGACCAGCCGATCCGGCCCGCCATGTTGGCCGCCGACAGCAGCGCGACGAAGCCGGCCGCGGCGGACGCTGACACCGTTGTCGAGGTGTTGGCGAAGAAGTCCGTGATCATCGGCGCGGCCTTCTCCAGGATGCCGATGCCCGCGGTCACGTTCATGCAGAGCACGACCCACAGGCACCAGAACTGCGGGGTGCGCACGGCGCTGCGGGCGGAGACCTGCGGCCCTTCCAGAACACTTGGCCCGCTCTCCCCCGCGGGCTTCTCGGTACGCGGCACGCGCACCAGCAGCACACCGAGGGTCATGAAGACGGCGTACGACAGCCCGTGCACCAGGAAGGCGGCCGCGATCCCGGAGCTGTCGGAGCCGAACGACTCCAGCATCTGCGCCGACCACGGCGAGGCGATCAACGCACCGCCGCCGAAGCCCATGATGGCGATGCCGGTGGCCATGCCGGGCCGGTCCGGGAACCACTTGATCAGCGTCGACACCGGGGAGATGTAGCCGATGCCGAGACCGATACCGCCGACGAAGCCGTAGCCGAAGACGATCAGCCAGTACTGCTCGGTGTACGCGCCCAGCGCGGAGAGCAGGAATCCGGACGAGAAGCAGATCAGGGCGACGGTCATCGCCCAGCGCGGACCGTTGCGCTCGACGAGCGTGCCGCCGAAGGCGGCCGACAGACCGAGCATGACGATGCCGAGCTGGAACGGCAGCGCGCTCTGCGTACCGCTGAGGCCCAGCGCGGACTCCAGGGGCGGTTTGAACACGGACCAGGCGTACGCCTGACCGATCGAGAGATGGACCGAGAGGGCGGCTGGGGGAACGAGCCAGCGACTCCAGCCGGCCGGTGCGACAGGGGGACTCATGATCAGGGACGGTAGGGAGAACCAAGGGAGTTGAGAAGGCGGCGCGTCGAACGTATGCGGTGAGCGGTATGCAGAACGCGCCGAACGGTCGGCCAGTAGTCGATTTGCCGGACACCTCCCGCGCCGCCTGAACCCTTGTCGACTCGATGGCCATACTGTAGACAATATGGAGTCGACTTAGTGCATTCCTCTCCGCGGTACACCCTCGACCGGACGGAGCACCCACACAGTGAAAGTCGCAGTCCTCGGCGCCGGAGCCATCGGCGCCTACGTCGGCGCCGCCC
>NZ_JAQMWP010000042.1 GCF_030403745.1 Streptomyces sp. S.PB5 | reverse complement strand
GATCAAGTCGGGCGGCAGATGAACCTCGGCCTGGCTCCGAGCGGGCCGACTCCCCCTTAGCGCCTGATCATCAATTGCGGGACGGGCCTTAGGCCGCTTGTTCGGGCGGTAGCTGGGCCCGTTCATGATCACCTGATGGCTGGTGTTGATGAGCCGGTCCAGGAGGGACTCGGCGACGACGGGGTTGGGGAAGAGGGTTGGGGAAGAGGGGATACCAGTCGCTGGGCGCCCTGTTGCTGGTGATGATCAGAGACCGTCCCTGCCGCTCGGAGACGAGTTCGTAGAGGTCGTCGGCCTGGGCCGCAGACAGCTGGCGCACGGCGAAGTCGTCGAGGATGAGGACGTCGGGGCGCACGAGTTCGCGGACGCGTTTCTCCCATGTGCGGTCCGCGTGGCCGCCGGCGAGGTCAGCGAGGATGCGGCTGGTCTTGGCGAAGCGGACGTGGGCGCCCTGGCGGACGGCGAGGTGGCCGAGGGCCTGGGCGATGTGCGTCTTGCCGACGCCGACGAGGCCGAAGAGGATGACCGATTCGCCGGCGTGGAGCCAGCGCAGGGCTCCCAGGTCGCGGATCTGGGCGGCGGGCAGTTTCGAGGAGGCGGTGAAGTCGAACTCCTCCAGGGTGACCTGCTGCTCGAACTTAGCCCGCTGCAAGCGCCGTTGGAACGCGACAGTCTCCCGGCGGGTGATCTCGTCCTGACAGAGGACCTGGAGGAAGTCAAGGTGGCCGAGCTCGCCACCGTGGGCCTGGGCGAGGCGAGCGTCGAGGGTCTCCAGCATGCCTGACAGCCGCAGGGCCTTGAGCGACTCCCGCAGGGCGGCGTCCATCACGGTCATCGGGCTTCCACCTCGGCTTCGTCGTGCACCTGGTCGTCGTGGTCGTCATCCGTCGCGTCGGGGGTCGCGACGGTGGCGAAGAGCCGGGCGGGGCCGTGCAGGAAGGCCGCAGCCCCGGCATCACCGCTGGTCTCGGGCTCGGGGTCGGTTTCGGTGCCAGCGATGAGGATGCCCTTGATGGTGCGGTAGGACGGGTCGCCAACCGCGATGGCCCTCGCGCAGGCGGCCTCCAGACGCGTGTCGCCGTACTTCTTCCGCAGCCCGAGGACCCCCTGGGCAGCGCGGAGCCTATAGAGGACGTTGACCTCCAGCAGCTGGTCGACGACTTCGCGGCAGGCGTCGCCGACCTCGGACGCCTGGCTGCGGCACCAGACCGGCGTCCGCATCTGAAAGGCGATCTTCTCTGGCGGATAGTCGCTCTTGTCGGTGCGTTTGCCCTGGTCAAGGGCTGCGTGGGTCTTGACGAGCTGGCCGTCGTGGAAGACCTGGACCATCGTGGCGGTCGAGTGGACGTCGACGCGGCGGCCGATCAGCTTCCACGGAACCGAGTAGAGGGTGCGGCCGACCTTGATGTGGATGTCCGGGCTGACCGTGGCCGTCGACCAGCGGGCCAGCACGAACGGAGTCGGCGGCAGAGGCAGCAGTTCGGCCGCCTCCAACGCGTCGAACACGGTCATCGGGGCGGCCCCGCCCAGCGGCCGGCACTTCCGCCGCCCGGCGACCTGCTGGCTCCAGGTCACGGCCTCGGCCTGCATGTGCTCGATCGAGGTGAACTCCCGGCCTCGCCAGAACGAGTCGCGGACATAGGGCATCGGCCGCTCGACCCGCGGCTTGTCCTTCGGCTTCGCCGCCCGGGCCGGATCGACCAACGCTCCGTAGCGCGTTGCGAGTTCGGCATACGCCTTGTTGATCTTCGGGTCGTAGAGGTCGGGCTTGTCGACGCCGGTTTTGAGGTTGTCCGGGACGAGCCGGCGCGGGACGCCGCCGAAGTAGCGGAAGGCCGCGACGTGCGCTTCCGTCCACGCGTGCTGGTCCAGGTGCAGCACCGGCCGGACAAACATGTGCCGCGAGCACGGCAGCACCATCACGAATGCCCAGATCCGGTGGCGTTTCCCGGTCCGCGGATTGATCCACTGCCCCAGGAAGCCGTAGTCGATCTGGGCCTCCGAACCGGGCTCGATGTCGTCGCGCAACACTGTGACCTGCGACTTCGACACCTCGTCCGGAAGCGTCGCGTGCACCCATCGACGGAACGAGGAGATCGACACCTGCAGTTTGTGTTCGTCACGCAGGCGCTGGTGGATCGTCGAGACGGTCACCGTCCCGAGCAGGCTCTTGATGTAGTCGCGGTGCTGGTCGATGTCCGGCCAGGTCACCTGCCTCAGCCTTCTGTCGATGAGCCCCGGGAACCACTCCTTGATCAGCTTCGACCAGTCGGACTCGCTCATCGGCGGGCCGCCCGGGCTGATCCCGGACGCTTCCGCCGGCGCCAGGTACTTCCTGACCGTCTTGCGGTCCACCCCGAGCGACGCAGCCAGCTCACTCTTCGAGCGGCCCGCGTACCAGTGGACGTAGATCTCGGTGATGTCGACCACGACGAACGTTCTCCTCGCCATCCGGGCTGCCCATCGGCCATCCGAACCACGGGACGAGGAACTTGACCAGCTCCGCGACGACCAGGTCCCTCGATCCCGACCTCCGCGCTACCCATGGCCAATTAGGAGAATTCGGGATGGGGAATTACATGACGCTCAAACCGCCCAACCTGGGGAAAAACTTGATCGTCGACAGGCGGGCGACCTCGCAAGATCGCCCGCCCAAAACAACCTCATTGCGTCCGGTCACGCACCCGTCCACCATCGTCTCGCAGTTGCGATCAGTACAATTCCGAGATCGCTGCGGCTTGACATTCGCAGATGCCGTACCTTTTCGGGATGCGGCCACCTGGCGATGTCGAGATGTTGCGAGCTACAGGAAGAACAGAAAGGATTTAGTCTCAGAACTCTGGTTCGCGCCATTCAACGCACGTCGGGCGTTGACCGCCGGACAGCACGAACTCCTTAACTGCCTGCCGCACTACAGAAATCGGCACCTCAGCATAGGCAGGATAATCTCGCCTGTGCTGGACGAAGAAGTAGGCGACCTCGCCCTCAAGTGTCGAATCGCCGATCGAGTCGGCATTGCCGTTTTCATCCCTGATACTTACGATTCCGAGATTTCGACTCCGGCTAATTCCGACAGTAAACTCGTGATCAGGGAATCCGGCCAGCTCTGGCCGCGCCAAGCTGCACAGCTTAGCGGTATTTTCGAACTCCGGGCCCGAAAGCAGATCATCGATCATGTTGTCCACATCATCCGCCGTCCGGAGGATCTTCCGGTCTTTCGCGTGCTCGTCGCGATAGAACGCCTCGGTGCAATTGTCCGCCATTAGGACGCACCCCTCCGAATGTTTGGGAATTAAACCCACCCTTTCCATTGGGCCATACTACAGTAAGCGTCTTACTGCCCAGCATGGGGGTCAGTAATGATCGGCACCCCATCTTCCCTGGGCATGCCCCCTGGGTGATTTATGTGCCTTGCTGCGTCATCCACATTGTCGCGGATCATCATTGCGACCACCTTGGATTGGGCATGATCCGCCATATGTGCCACCCCCTTTCCTAGGGGGACGCCAGCCTCCCTGAGGGTCTCATTGACTATCTTGATCAATTCCTTGTCAATCAGCCTCTGCCCGCTCGTCGCGGCGTAGATCGTTCCGTTCTCCACGATCGCAATACCTCTAGTGTGGCTAACTCCCGGCTTGAAATTGCAGCCCGTAAGGCGCGCCGAGACTGGCGGCTCCGATGACGCGCACCCCGCGGACGAGGAGGGCAAGGATCTCCTTGTGCCGCAGGGCGGGGACCTGGTGGTAGAGGCCGTCGAGGAGGACGACGGTGTCGGTGTCCGCGATCGCCGCATCGAACAAGTCGCCATGTGGAACGGGCGGTCGGCGGCGCACGGACCGGTGGGCGAGAAGCGCCTCGTACGGGGGAAGGGGGGCCGACGAATACGTGAATGGTCCTGGCTCTCAAGTGCCCAGGGTTGAGGACGAATAGGTTGGAGGGGGAAGTGCCCCTCGACGCACGGGCGTTGAGGGGCACCGCTCGTGGCGTGGCGGCCGTCCCGGAGGGACGCAGCGTGATCCGGTGCCGGTCACTTCACCGGGTGAGGTACCGGATCACGTTGGTGCCACGGATTCCGGTCAGGGGCCCTCGTCCTCGACGTCCTCGATCCGCACAGTGCCGGATGGCACGGCGATGTCGCCGAGACGCACGCTCGGGGTCCGGTGGGCCGCGGCTGCGGTCGCGGACTTCGACAGGTGCTCCATGACAGGCCCTCCCTTCTTTACTCGGTACTGCGGCCCGGACGGTTGCCCGGTGCCGGTAGTCGCACCGCGCCCTGCGGGTGCGGTGGTCGTGCCCGGACCTCGCCGGTGCTGCTGGTTGAGGCCGGCTTCCCGTCCGCCGGAACGGGCAGTTGGAGACCCGGCGCCGAGCCAGTCAGCGCCGGTGGTACGGGGCCAGCGAGGTGTCAGCCGATTCGCAGGCCTTGCAGCAGGGCAAAGCCGAAGGCTCCGACGAGGGCGACCAGCGCCATAGGAATCGCGGTGTGGGTGAGCCGGCTGCGCGGCGATGGCTTCGGGGGCGCACTCATGTGCGGCTGCCGCGGTGCTCGTCGACGAGGCGCTCGCCCTCCGTACAGGCCTGGACCGGCATCTGCGCGGCCGCGGCCGGGTGCCGAAGTGCTGGTGTCGAGGGCCGGGGCCACTCCCCCGATCAGGGCGGGTCGTCCTCGCTGGCGATGCGGGACGTGCTGCATCTGGCTGCAGCGCCATCGTGCGTGACGCGGACTTCCTCCCAGCCCAGCTGGTTACGGAAGTAGGCGACGAGTGCGGTACCGGGCACCGTGGCGCGCACTCAGTGCAGGCGAGGGCCCGGGCGGCGGGCAGCAAAGTCAAGCGCCCACAGGGTCATCAGGCGAGTGAGACCTTTGCCCTGCTGATCGGGATGGGTGTGCAGCGCGGACAGTGCCAGGGACAGCTCGGCGCGCTCGCTCGGTCCATCCGAACGGGAGGGTGGCGTGCAGGACAACGCAGCCGACGACGGCACTGTCCTTCGTGAGCAGCATCAATGCCACGTCCACGCCGGGATTGCCCATCAGATGACGGACAGCGATGCGGTCCGCGGGTAACAGACCGCTCCGATTGGCCCACCGTTTACGCACCGTGTGCAGGTCCCGGACGGCTGAGCTGTCGTGTTCGGTGTACGGGCGGATCTCGTACATGAACGTCCCGTCTCGTGGAAGGTAGTCGTGCTGCAGATGGCTTGCGGAACACGTGTTGCGGCGCAAGCAGGTCGGCGGGCAGAACCTCACCGCGGGGCCGGCACCTCCAGCTCAGCCCAGACGACCTTGCCCCAGCGGTGGCGGTCGTAGCCCCACCTGCTGCTCAGCGCATCAACCAGCAACAGGCCTCGCCCTCCTTCAGAGTTCTGGTCGGGTCTGTCCACCTCGGGTACGTCTCGACAGGTGTCGACAACGCCGATACGTACGCTCCTCTTCGTCGGACGCGTGACCAGTACGCGAACAGTGCGGCACCGGGTGTGCTCGATGGTGTTGTTGATGAGCTCAGCCACGATCTGCACTCCCGCTTCGGTCAACTCGCCTGTCCCCCAGGTGTGCAGAGCGGCCGAAACGAGCAGCCTGGCGCGGCGAGCGGATTCGGGCTCGCACACAAACGTCTCGGTGTAGCCGGGAGCGTCGATCGCAGAAGGTCGGGCGGCGGTCATGGTCACAACATCCCTTCGGGGTGGACGCCCACCCCGACGGGTTTGCGCCGGGGCGGGCTCTCCTCCATGCCGTCGAGGGAAGGGGAGATTGCGGACCTCAACGGGCTGATACCGAGTTAACGACCTGTGACCCGTGAGGAACAGGAAACGTCGTGCTCTGACAGCGCGTCCCGGACCGGAAGACTTTACGCTCCCGTGACCTGAGCTCTGGATCGGTCGGTGCCCAGCGGTCTACGGTCGGGGGCATGGGAGCGAATGCCGTCCTCAGGAGCCGTATGGAGGAACTCGGGCTCACTCAGGACGAATTGGCTGGCCGGATGAACACTGCGCTGGCAGAGATCACCGGCCGCCCCGGTGAAGTCTCGGCCCGCACGGTCCGCAACCTGCTCAACGGAACGTCCCGCCGGCCCATCGGACGTACCTGCGCGGCGCTGGAGCGGGTGTTCGACTGCCCCATCGAGGACTTAGGGTTCAGCGCACCACGCAGCATGCACTACCCGCAGGAGGCCCCTGTGCGGCGTCGCACCTTCATCGCCTCGGCCACCGGTACCGCGGCCGCCGCGGTGACCCTGGCCGCCCAGCGCCGCGCAGTCGGCATGTCAGACGTAGCCCGCGCAGCCGCCGGGATGAACGCGCTCGTTGAAGCCGACGACCGCCAAGGCGGTCACGCAGCCTTGGAGAAGGCAGCCGTGAAGGGCCGCAACGGAGTACTGGAGTTGCAGCAGCGCAACGCCAGCGAGGCCGTGCGCCGAGCCCTGTATGCACTGGCCGCCGAGTACTCCACCATCGCCGCGTGGTCCTGCATCGACGCCCGCAACCTGGACCATGCGCAACGGCACTTGAACGAGTCCGCAACGTACGCCGGCCTCTCCCAGGACGGCCCCACCGAAATGCGGGTCTGGGTCAACCTGTCCATGCTTGCCTACCAGCGGCAAAACTGGCCGGACGCGCTCGCGGCAGCCCAGGCGGCACAAGCCACTTCAGCCGCCCGACGCGACCCGTTCTTCGACTCGCTCGGTCGCGTCCGCGCCGCGCTCGCCTACGCGGCACTAGGTGATGGCCGCACCGCTGCACGGACCCTCGGATCGGCTCAGGACGCCTTCGCCAAGACACCGGAACACGAACGTCCGCGCTGGACGGCCTTCTACGGCGGGGCCGAACTCGACCACCTCGCCGCCATCGTCCACTACCACACCGGGCACCACACCCATGCCGAAGCCATGGCACATCGCGCCCTGGCCAAGATCCCGACAGCCTTCCGGCGCAACAGGGCCCTCGCGACGGCCCAGCTCGCCCTCGCACAACTACACCAAGGCGACGCCGCACAAGCCACAGCGACAGCATCCGACGTCTTCACCATCATGGGCACCGACACCCTGCCCGGCCGGATGCGCACGCTCATCGGCGACTTCCACCGCGGCCTGTTCGCACTGTCCCCCTCCGCCTCCTACGCACGAGCCTGGGCAGACCGCATGCGGACCGAATGGAGCCGAGCGTGACCGACCTGCGTCATTACCAGCACGGAGACTTCCCCGAAGGCTTCCGACAGATGCTCATCGACATCCACGCCGACGCCTACGCGGACCAGATGGACGACCCATTCCACCAGCGCTTCGCCTGGTTCGTTGACCACTGGAGCAGCATGGCGGGCTTCTCCTGTGTCGTCACCTACGACGAAAACGAACCGGTCGGCTTCGCCTACGGCGCCCCCCTCACGCCCGGCCGCGAGTGGTGGCGCTCCACCGACTACGAACCGGACAACGGTTACACCTCGACCTACGCCGTGTCCGAGGTGATGGTGCGCCCCGGCTGGCGCAAGAAGGGCATCTCCGAGCGCCTGCACGAAGCACTGCTGAAAGAGCGCACCGAAGACCTCGCCGTACTCCTCGTCGACGTGACCCACCCTAAAGTGCAGGAACTCTACGAAGCATGGGAGTACGCCAAAGTCGGTGAACAACAGCCCTTCGCCGACTCCCCCGTCTACGCAGTCATGATCAAGAACCTGCGGAACTGACTTAGTCGGTGGTTCCTACTGATCACTCTGAGCCGTCCTGACCGGGCTCGTAGGGCGGGATCATCCAGCGCATCGTTGTCCGGCCCATGGGCCCAGGCTGAAGAGTCACGGGATAGACCTGTCCGAAGCGCCGTTCGCCGCGATGTCGCATCGAGTGGTCGCCGCTGTCCCAGTTGATCCCCAGAACGGAGCAGTCAGCGACCTCGATGGCCCCGATCTGAAGCGGGTGGGTCCAACTCGCGCGGTTGAAGCGGTGGAAGTCGGTATGCTCATCGACTGCAACCATGACGCCCCGGCCCTGTTCGTCGCCTTCCCAGTCGTTGAGGGCGTCGCCGAGCTTCTTGGCGTCATCGAGCGGGAGGTCGAGCCACCCTCGCACTTGACCGCCGTGTCGCGGAATCAGTTCACCGCCGAACTGACGATTGGCGGCCTCCGCGTAACCTCCCCAGTAGGCGACATCGGCAAGACCGTCGGTTGATGGATGGCCGTCTCCGGTCCAGGAGTCCAGGGCAAGCGCGTCACCGAGCACCATGCCGCAACGGTCGACCGGTAGGTCGCCGAGGATGATCGGCTCGTCCCCTGCGGTGCCGGCCCATGGCAGACCGAGATCGATCTCAAGGACTGCGATGGTTGGTCCGCCGTCGAAGGGCGACGCCGCCGTGCTGGCCCGCACCGTCAATGGCCTGTCACTGGCGGCGCGAACTGCGGCCATCTCACACATCCAGTCGTGGACGCGTCCGCCGCCGACCGATGCCGCGGCACTTGCGCGCTCCGACAGGGGTTGGCCCAGCTGCGGCCAGTAGTCGATCCACGATGCCATCCCCAACACGAGGACTCCCGACGGCGCCGTCACGACTCCCAGGTCAATGTCAGTCTCAGCCATCCGGCGATTGAACCTTCCTTTTGCTCTCAGGATCAAGGTCCGGCCGGTCAGCGCCTGTGGTCACCCGGGCGTACCGGCGGCAGCTGCCGCCAAGTACAGTGTCAGGTGGCGACGGAGATGATCGGAGCCAAGACCGCGCGGTCATCGCACCACCTGGATGGGCAACCCCCGTAGACGCGCCACCAAACTCAGCCCAGAACGCCGCGCCCATCTCGACGCCCTCGGCATGCGCTGGTGACCCTGCTGACGCCCTTGGGCCCTCTCCCCCGGCGCGCTGCCCTTCGGCACCGGTTTGGTGCCACCGGGCTGCCGTTCGGCCGAACTCACGCCCGCAGGCAGGTAACTGTGCTTTCAGGGACGTGAGTTGAGGATCAGTCGGTGTCAGTGGGTCCTGGCATGATCGAGGTCATGACTACTTCGATCGTGGAAGAGGTCGTTCTGCGGACGGCCGAGAAGCATGGCGTTCCCGCGGCCGTGGCACAGGAGCTGCTTGTCAGCTCCCGGCCGTGCCTGCACTTGGTTCCCTTCCAGAGCCTGACGCTCGCCCAACAGGAAGCGGCCCGTCCTGTTGCGCGCACGGGAGGCGTCCCCAGCCTGCCGGAGGGCGTCAACTGGCCCGATGGGTGCGAGCCTCTGACGCTGACCGTCGACTGCGCCGCAATCCCTCGTGACGTCCTGGACATCCGGCTCCCGTCCGACGGCAGCCTGTTGTTCTTCACCGAGATCGAGTACGAGCCGGAGTCCTCGGTGGTGCTGCATGTCCCTGCCGGCGTGCGAACCACAGAACGCGCGGCGACATATGAGCTTGATGGGGAGCTGGGGCAGATCAGGGTCTACCAGCCGGATGTTCTGTATTCGGTGCCGGGGCTGACCGTGGCGCCCGATTGGCGTGACGCCCAGGCGACCAGTGCGTTCCTGGACGGGGACGCGGATCGGGACGACGTCCTGGACGACTTTGAGGACGCCCTGCGCGACGCGGCAGCGGGCGGCGCCTCACATGGAGTCTCTGTCCAACTGGGCGGTTTCTCCAGCCCGTGGCAGTCGGCACCGGACGAGGGGGACCTCGTGCTCCTGGCGCAGATACACGGTCAGTCGATCGACTACAACGTCTACACCCAGACGCTGATCGTCGGCACCCGTAAGGACATCGCCGAGGGCGTGTATGAAGCCCTGCAGTTCGAGCAGCAGGTCTGAACGTGAACAAAGCCAGTGCGCTCGACGCGCAACTGGCTGCGAACGCCGAGCAGATGCGGAGAGCAGTCGAGGAAGCATGCCTGGACACCCCGGGGATCGGCCCGGTGCTGGCCGCCGACTGGTCGCCCGCATGGGGCGAGGCCGACGTCGACCAGCGATGACCGGCGCAGACGGGCGACATCGGGAACCAGAGTCCAGACCGACTCGGCGATCTCACCGTTAGGCTCCGGACGCAGCCGGCCGCCGGTGATACGAACCTGGTAAAAGACGCCCACATTCTGATGCTCCGGTCCGCCGGGGACGGCACGTTCGGCCGCCGGGATCACCCGGGAGTCCACGCCCAACAGGCGCTCGACCACCGCATCACAGCCGGTCTCCTCAGCGACCTCCCGGATCACCGCGTCGAACGGATCCTCCGCATGCTCGACCCTGCCACCCGGAAGGGTCCAGGTACTCTCGCCCTTCGGCGGCACGTGACGGGCGAGCAGTACCCGCCCGCCCTCGATGCACACGGCGTAGGCCGCCAGCCGGAAACTCATTCCCCCGCACCCCCCACCAGACCCTATCCCGACGCCCGAGAGCCATTCAGCACCAAGAACGCAGAGCGGAGCCAGATCAACTTCCTTACGCTTACAGCCACTTCAGTACCGTGCAGTGGAACCCAAAGAAGTGCCTACAGACACCTGCGCCGCGCTCTTGGTGATCGTCAGTCGTACAGCCACTGCTCCCAGGCTTTGCGGCCGGTCAAGGCGGTGGCGGGGATGCCCCACTCGGTCAACGCGCCGGGGTACACGCGCTCGTAAACCGTGTTGTAGGCGCTGGCGAAGACAGGGTCGCCGAGCAGCCACGGCGCCGGAGCGTGGTCGAGGCCGAGGTCGGCGAAGCCGTCTTCGTAGCGGATGCGGCCGTGCAAGAGTCCGCGCTCGAGCATGGTGTTCCAGCCTCGCCCGACACGCTGGACTTCGGGCATGCCCTTGGCGGTGTCGATGACGGAAGCGACCTCGAACCGGCGGGGCCGGATACGGGCATAGAGCTTCGCGACCATCCAGCGCAGGCCCAAGATACGAAAAGGGTGAGCGCGATGGGCGCCGCCCGAGGAGACCTTGTAGAGCGGCCCAGCGGGCCCGTTGATCACGCCGAGGGAGACCCCGGGCTCCTCGGCAAGGTGGCGGCGGAGGAACACGGCGAGCTGCTCGGGCTCGGCGGTGAGCAGTTCGCGGATGGCGCGGGATATCCAGCTGGAACCGCGCGCCACCCCGGACCGGTCGAAGTCGTCCCAGACGCACTCCAGGACATCCAACTCCTCGCCGGCCAACACTCGTCGGCCGTCCCCGAGGACCAGGAACGGGCCGCCGTGGCGTATCGACGCGTGGAGAATGACCGTGGGCACGGCGGGTGACGAGGAGGTCCATGGTGTCATCCACAAGACCGTCGTCTGCGGTCGGTGCCGCCTCGGCCGGGCGCTCACGGGCGAACGCCTCGGCTTCTGGGCGGGTCTTGCGCAGCATGTCCAGGGACCGTGCTGCTGGAACAGGGAGGAAACGAGTGGCTGCACTCAAGGGGCCCGGCAAGCCGGATCAGAACATCGAGTTGGCGGCCGCAGCGGGCGACCCGGGAGCGATGAGGGTGCTGGGCCAGTACCTGCAGACCGCTCCCGAGCCGTGCACCGACCGGGTGGAGACTGAACGGTGGCTGCTCGCCGCGGCCGAGGCCGGAGATCCGGAGGCGATGTTCGAACTGGCGTGGGTCTGTCGTGAACGGGCCGATGACGACGCCTGGACAAGCTGGTGCCGACGCGCTGCGGAGGCAGGCTGGGTTGGCGCGATGCGCGCCATGGCTTCGATCACTGCAGGCACGGATGAGGAGGAATCCTGGCTCCGCCGGGCCGTCGGCTGCGGGGCCCGGCACGAGATGCTGCGCCTCGCCAACATGCTGGCGGGGAAAGGAGAGGCAACCCAAGCGGAGCAGTGGTATCACGCAGCCATCACCCACGGTCTTGCCTCCGCACACCATGACCTTGCCTCCTTCCTGATCGCACAGAACCGTCCGGCCGAAGCCGAGGAATATGTAAAGGCAGAGGCACAGGCAGGCTCCCGGGCAGCCGCCAGACGACTGGCCGAGGCCCTCGATCGGCTGGGCCGGGCCGACGAGGCCGCCCAGTGGCGCACGCGAGCCGAGACCTTGGCCCATCGGGGATACGGATCAGGTGTGCCGGCCGGGCCGGGCTGGGTCGAAGTGATCGTGACGGCCGTGGTCACCACCGCCCTCGTGCCGTTCGTCCAGGCGCTCGTGTCCAAGACCGCCGACGACGCCTACGGACACGCCCGGCAGTTCATCCAGCGCCTGGTGCGCCGAAACCGCACGACCAGCAACGACAGCAACGACAGCAACGACAGCAACGACGAAGACACACCATCTTCTCCGGCCGCCGTCGACGCCGACGCGGGCCTTGCCATCGTCCAGGACCCGGATGCAAACATTTCACTCGTCCTCTGGTCGAACGCCTCCGACGAAGCGCTGCGAGCCCTGTCGGCACTGGACATGAACGAACTGACGCTCCGAAGGCCCGACCAAGGACAGGTTCACCTGGTGTGGCATCCGGCATCCCGTACCTGGCACATCCGCGGCCAGTGATCTGACCCCGTCGCGGACTGCGCTGGAAGATCCGCCACGGGCGCGAATCATGGCAAGGAGCACACGTCGGGATGCGTTGTTCGTCCAAGCGGAGCTGGTCCCGTGGCCATTCGCAGGCCTACTCCGCATGCTCTCGCCCATCTCCTCACCGGTGGCGACCATGCGCGTAGCGAACTCGTGACGGGACGTCGGAAACTCGACTACCTGGCCGGGCTGTCGCTCGCCCTGCGGCTCTGGCAGCGCCGGTGACGTGGAACCGCAGGCGCACCTCGGTGCGCCTCCCCCGGGTCGGGTCCCGGCTCACCGCAGGCCAGCGACCCCAGCCGGGATCCCAGCGGACGGGTGGCAGCCACAGCAGGGCGCCTGCGCGGAAGTGCTTTGTGCCGTGCTGGAGTTCCAGGCGGCCCTCGCCGTGCAGGGTCTCGCGCGCCACGCTGGCCACCAGGCACCAGCCCAGCAGGCCGTCCGGCGTCTCGTCGTCAGTGGCTTCCTTGTCTGTCACACCGAGAATCTTGAGTTACGTAACCCAGCAAGAGCCACCCGTTTCCAATTGGACCGATCCGTTCCGTAAGTCAACTATCAAAGACCGCACAACTTCTTCCCAACAACACATGTCTGACGCAAAGACCGCAGGTGTTTTTTGGGGGAAAACTTGATCAAGGTAAGCGTTGTCGTACCGATCTACAACGCCGGTCCGTACGTTGAGCGTTGTGCGCCGTCGCTCGTCAACCAGAGCCTCGGAGCGGATGCTTACGAGGTCGTGTACGTCGATGACGGGTCGACGGACGACTCAGCCGAACGCCTTCGACGGCTGGCCGCCGCGCATCCTCACGTCCGGGTCTACGAGCAGGAGAACTCCGGCTGGCCGGGCAAGCCACGCAACGTCGGAGTCGATCGGGCGAGGGGGAAGTACGTCCAGTTCGTCGACCAGGACGACGAGTTGTCGTACGAGGCGCTGGAGCGGATGTACGCCCTGGCGGAGCGCAATGGCTCGGACATCGTGCTCGGGAAGGTCCACGGCACGATGCAGGGGCCCAGCAATGTGTTCAAGCGGACGGTCGAGCGGTGCACCGCCGCCGACGCGCCGCTCTTCGAGAGCCTGACTCCGCACAAGATGTTCCGCCGGGGCTTCCTGCGCGAGCACGCGATCCGCTTCCCGGAGGGGCGGGTCAGGCTGGAGGACCAGTTGTTCATGGCGCGCACCTATGTGCGGGCAAAGACAGTGTCGATACTCGGCGACTACCCCTGCTACCGCTGGAACCGGCGTGAGGACGGCGGCAACAACAGCAGCCGTCGGATCACCGCCGACGACTACTACGGCCACCTGGACAAGGTCGTGGAGGCGATCAAGGAGGGGACGGAGCCGGGCGAGCTCCAGAACCGGCTGCTGCGCCGCTCGTACCGGGTGGAGCTGCTCCGGCCGGTAAGCGAACCCCGGGTGCTCCGGCGGACCGGGAAGGATCTGGAGGAGTACTTCACCACCGTCCGCAGGATGGCGATGACCAGCTATCCACCGGGGGTGCGCGAGGGGCTCCCGGCGATCAGCGCGTTGCGTGCGGAGCTGCTCGTCCAGGACCGGTTGGACTCGCTGATCGAGCTCGCCCGGCGCACCGAGCGGATCAAGGCGCACGTCGAGGTGGACGACATGCGCTGGCGCAACGGCAAGCTGGTGATCCGGACCCGGATCGGCATGGTCAAGGCGGACGGCGAGCCGCTGACCGTCGTGGAGCGCGGCGGACGGATGCTGCTCGACCCCGAACTCCTCGACGGCATCCCGGGGGCTGAGGGCTGGGAGGTCCGCGATCCCTTCTCGCACGCGTACGGGGAGCTCATCGTGCACGACACCGCCGACAACCACTGGTGGTACCCCGACGGGGAGTTGACGCCGACCCTGGAGTCCCTCGGCGGCGACCGGCACCGGGTCGTGGTCGCCGGTGAGACGGTCATCGACCCGCTGACCCTCGCCGGCAACAACCCACTGGCGAGCGGTGCCCACCAGCTCTGGGCCAGCGGTCAGTTGCTGGGTGTCGGTCGCCGTCCGCGGCTGGCCACGGCACCGGGCCGCGCCCGCATCTCGCTGGGCGCCATCGCCGTGGGCACGCCACCGCGGCTCGTCTCCCCCACCTGGGCGGGCCCCGGCGGTCAGCTGCGGCTCACCGTCGGCGGCATCGGCCGGATCGGCACCACCCGCCGTGTCGTGCTGCGCACCGCCGCCGACCACCGACTGCGCCACGGCGTCCGCGAGGTCCTCCGGCACCTCCCGAACGGCATGCGCGACAACGTCCGCGCCGCGGCGCGCCGGGCGGAGCGCCGCATGCTGCGGTAGCCGTAGCGGGAAGGGGCCGGGGACAACAGACCGTGCGCCGGCCCGCCGGCTGACGTCGCCGTGCACTGGGCTCCGACCGGACAAACCGGTCGGAGCCCAGTGCATGCCAGGAGACAGGCGCAGCCCTACCCGCGTCCACGTCGCCGGAAGGCGACTCGCCTCCCGCCCGTCCAAGGAGCTTCTCGCCCCTGTCAGTCCGACAGTGCGGCCGTGAGCACCCCGCGCTGCGTGACCAGCCACGCCTGGATGCGGTCCCAACGCCGCCAACCGCCACGCTCGGACAGCGCCTGGACGAAGACCGGGTCGCCGTCGGCCACTCGGTCGGCGACGAAGGACCGGCAGGATGCGGTGGCCTGTTCGATGACGCCGGGGAGGCCGGCTCGTTCCTGCGGAGCCAGGCCGTAGCCGTCGCCCAGGGTTGAGGACGAATAGGTTGGAGGGGGAAGTGCCTCTCAACACACGGGCGTTGAGGGGCACCGCTCGTGGAGCGGTGGCCGTCCGGAGGGACGCAGCGTGATCCGGTGACGGTCACCTCACCGGATCAGGAACCGGATCACGTTGGTGCCACGGGTTCCGGTCAGGGGCCCTCGTCCTCGACGTCCTCGATCCGCACAGTGCCGGATGGCACGGCGATGTCGGCGAGACGCACGGTCGGGCTCTGCTGGCCCGCGACTGCGGTCTCGGACTTCGACAGGTGCGCCATGACAGGCCCTCCCTTCTTTACTCGGTACTGCGGCCCGGACGGTTGCCCGGTGCCGGTAGTCGCACCGCGCCCTTTGGGTACGGTGGTCGTGCCCGGACCTCGCCGGTGCTGCTGGCTGGGGCCGGCTTCCCGTCCGCCGGAACGGGCAGTTGGAGACCCGGCGCCGAGCCAGTCAGCGCCGGTGGTACGGGGCCAGCGAGGTGTCAGCCGGTTCGCAGGCCTTGCAGCAGGGCAAAGCCGAAGGCTCCGACGAGGGCGACCAGCGCCATGGGAATCGCGGTGTGGGTGAGCCAACTGCGCGGCGGTGGCTTCGGGGGCGCGCTCATGTGCGGCTGCCGCGGTGCTCGTCGACGAGGCGCTCGACCTCCGTACAGGCCTGGACCGGCATCTGTGCGGCCGCGGCCGGGTGCCGAAGTCCTGGTGCCGGGGGCCGGGTCCACCCCCACACCGAACCCGACCACGATCATGTGCTCAAGCAGCCCGAACCCATACCCCACCCACTGGTCCAGGCGCTCCCTGCGCAGCTGACGCTCGGAGCGGTTCCCGCCGCGGCCGGCGGCGGAGGTCTGGCCGGGCACACAGACGCGCATCGACGACATCGTCAGCCGTCTGGAGACCTTGCCGCTGCGGGAGGCGGTGCGGCACACCCAGTGGTGCCGGGTCACCGGCGCGCGGCAGATCCTCGGCTGGCTCCAGCAGTTTCCCGGCGCCTCCTGGCAGCAGCGGTGGAACGCGAGTCCCGCGGCGGCATCGGGAGTGGAGCCGGATGGCGGCCGAGTGGATCGCCACAACGAGCTCGGGAGTGACCGCGCCGATCGTCGGCTCAGGGCTGGTGGGCCCCGTCCTCGCCGACGTGCTGCGACCGTCTTTGTCCTGGCAGATGGCACGGCGGGCGCGGCACATGCAGGAGCGCTTCCTGCTCGTGCGCGACCCCGAGGGATTCGCGGGACTGCAGAGCCTGGTCGGCCAAGCCCGCTGGGCTTCGCTGACTGGACGCCGAGCCCGAACCGTCCCGCGATGCGACCCATCAGGACCTCAAACGCGGCCTGCTGTCTTCACACCCTGGTGATCACCGGTGGCCGCACCTGTTCCGGGCCAGCCCAGACCAGCAAGATCGAAAACAGCAATTCTCCCGGACACCCGCCGGTCCTCGGGCCCGGTCACAGGAACCGGCGCAGCAGGCGCTCCTTCCGGCGGGTGAACGGCGGATAGACGAGCCGCAGCACGTCCGGTCGCAGCGGCTTGTCCAGTACCGCCTTGGTGTGGCTGAAGGTGTCGAGGGAGTGCGGCCCGTGATAGCGGCCGACTCCGCTCTCGCCGACGCCGCCGAACGGCAGGCCGGGCACGCTGAGATGGGCGTTCGGGATGCCGAAGGCCAAGGCGCCCGAGGAGGTCTCCGCGGTCAGCCGCCGCTTGGAGTGGCGGGAGGCGGTGAACGCATACAGGGCGAGGGGCTTGTCCCGCGCGTTGACGAACGCGATCGCCGCGTCGAGGTCGGGGACGCGCACGATCGGCAGGATCGGCCCGAAGATCTCCTCGCTCATGACGGGCGCCTGCGGATCCACGTCGGCGAGGACCGTCGGGGCGAGGTAGCGGGTCGCGCGGTCGCGCTCCCCGCCGGTGACCAGCCGACCGCCGCCCAGCAGGCCGACCAGCCGGTCGAAGTGACGGTCGTTGACGATGCGGCCGTAGTCGGCACTGGCGAACGGCTCGGTGCCGTACATCTCACGGACCGCGGCGGTGAGGTGCGGCTCCAGTCCGGTGGCCGCCTCGCCGATCGCGAGCACGTAGTCGGGGGCGACACAGGTCTGCCCGGCGTTCATGAACTTGCCCCAGGCGATGCGGCGGGCGGCCGCCCGGAGGTCCGCGCCCGGTTCGACGACGGCGGGGGACTTGCCGCCGAGCTCGAGCGTGACCGGCGTGAGACGGCGGGCCGCGGCGGCCATCACGACGCGTCCGACGGTGCCGTTGCCGGTGTAGAAGATGTGGTCGAACGGCTGCTCCAGCAAGGCGGTCGTCTCCGGTATACCGCCCTCGACGACCGCCACGGCGCTCGGGTCGAGCGCCTGCGGCAGCCGGTGGGCGAGCGCGGCCGAGGTCGCGGGAGCGAGCTCGCTGGGCTTGACCACCACGCAGTTGCCCGCGGCCAGCGCACCGACGAGCGGCGCCAGCGCCAGCTGCAGGGGGTAGTTCCACGGGCTGATGACCAGCACGGTGCCCAGCGGCTCCCGTACCGTCCGGGCCCGGGCCGGGGCGAGCGTCAGGGGCACGGAGACCCTGCGCGGGCGCAGCCAAGGGGCGAGATGGCGCAGGGTGTGGTCGATTTCCTTGACGACGAAGCCGATCTCGGTGAGACGGGCCTCGGTGGCGCCCTTGCCGAGATCGGCGTGCAGGGCGGCCGCGAACTCGGCCTGGTGTTCCGTCAGCATGTCGCGCAGCGCGTGCAGTTGGGCCCGGCGCCAGGAGACGGGGCGGGTGAGCCCGGTGGCGAAGACCGTGCGCAGTCGGGAGACGGTCTCGTCAGCGGCGACGGCGGGCTGGAGGCGGGAGTCAGGATGCATGCCACGGAGCATATACGAAACGAAATCCTTTCGTTTCGTTATCGAGTACACTCGCCGCATGACCACCCGTATCCCCGTCCCGCCCCTCGCCGAGCTCACCGAGCGGCTGCCCGAGCGCCTCGCGGTTCCCGAGTCCGACCTCCTCGCGCCGGACAGCACCTGGAACCTCTCCCAGACACTCCAGCACTGCGCCCAGACCGTCCGCTACTCGGTGACCGGATACCCGCGGCTGAAGCCCGCGCTGTTCCGGGCCACCGCGGGCGCCCTGGCCAAGCGCGTGTTCCTGAGCCGGGGCGCCACGAAGCACGCCCTGGACGCGGAACTCGACGGTGCCCCCGCCCTCGACCCGCACCTGCCGGCCGCCGAGGCCGCGGCGGACCTCTCGGACGCGGTGGCCCTCTTCGGCGGCCACACCGGTCCGCACGCACTTCACCCGGCCTACGGCCGCTGCACCCACGACGAGTTCGCGCGGCTGCACGCCATGCACCTCGCCGAGCACCTCCCCGGTCTGGCCGATGCCTGAGGCCGCGCCGCGCCGGGGCCGCCCCCGTGACGCAGCACGGGACCGGGCCCTGCTGGAGGCCGCCCTAGCAGTCCTGGCCGAGAGTGGCTACGGCGGCCTGACCACCGCCGCCGTGGCCGCCCGGGCCGGAGTCTCCACCGCCACGCTCTACCGCCGCTGGTCCTCCAAGGAAGCCTTGGTCATCGCGGCCGCCGCAGCGCATGCCGAGGACCTCGTGAAGCGGCCCGACACCGGCACCCTCGAAGGGGATCTGCGGGCCCTGCTGAGGGACAAAGCCGCGAGCCTGACCGGGGAGAGCGGGCGGCTGATGCGCGCCCTCGTCGGTGAGGCCGCGCACAACGATGCCCTCGCCGAGGCCCTCGCGACCACGTTCCTGGCCCCCGTGCGCAGCCGCGTGGAGGAGGTGGTGGCGCGGGCCGTGGCCCGGGGGGACATCCCACCTGTGGACGACACCGGCATCCTCGGCGACCTGGTCGCCGGCCCGGTGATGAGCCACTTCCTGATCACCTCGCAGGCCCCGGACGAGGTGGGACCCGAGACCGCCATGGCGTGGGCCGACCGTCTGCTGCCCTTCGTCCTGCGGGCGCTGGGCTCCGGCTGAGCGTCGGGGGAACGTCCGGCGCGCGTCGAGCGGGCCAACCCATGGGCTGGCGTTTCGTCAGAATACCTACCGGTAGTTCGTTAAATCCGGCGGTAGAGGTCAAGGCGGTGGCCGGCGGTGACTGCGTCGATCAGGGCCTGGAGCTCGGAGGGTGGGTCCTTGTCCGTCCAGGCTTGCCACCACCGGTTCAGGGAGACGGCGGGGGCGAGCCAGGAACGGACGGCCCGTAAGGCCCAGGGCCAGCAGGGCAGTTGGTGCTGGTGGGGTGCGGCTGGGCCCCCTCTCTGGCCCGTCATCAGGGCACAGGTCCGGCGCGGTGGCGTCCAGTGGTCCGGGTGGGGTGAACCACTGGTCCCAGCAGAAGGAGAAGGCGCAGTTGACGAGGGTCTGGTGGCGGCGGACTGCGCGCTCGGAGCGGACCTGGAAGTCGGCCCAGCCGAGTTCATCCTTGATCTGCTTGTAGCTCTGCTCGATCCACGGCCGCAGCCCGTAAAGCCGCACGATCTCGGCGAGGTCGGCCGGCGGATGCGGGCCGGTGGCGGCGGGGGGCGCGTCGGGGTGGGGCAGGTTGGTGGCCAGGAACCCGGTGGCCTTCTCCGGCAGCCGGGCTAGGTCGGTGGTAGCCACCACCAGGCGGCACGGGGAGTCAGGGCCGTAGCCGCCCAGGCGGGCATCCGCGGCCCACCAGGTCTCGCTGTGCCCGTCGCGGAAGCGGCGCTCAACCGGCATCCAGTCACCCGGATGTTCCGGGTCGGTCCCGGCCAGGGCGCGGGCGGCATCGATGGGGGGGCGGCTGGTCGGCCCGGGCCCAAGTGCCGCGGTGCGGCCTCAGCGCCACGACGTAGGCCAGGTCGGCCGCGCGCAGTGCAAGGTACCAGTCGTCGCTCACGGAATAGGCGCAGTCGGCGACCTCCGCCCGGCAGCCGAAGTCCGCCTCCTTGCCGCGGACCGCGAGGGCGGCGGACAGTTGCGGTTTGGTGCGGAAGGCCGGGTCGGACCGGCCGCGCGCGAAGTGGTGGGCGGGCGTGTAGGGCCGGGCGTGCAGCGGGTAGTACACGCGGCCGTCGGTCCACACCGTGGTCACCGTGACGATGCCGTTGTCGGTCTTACCGTACCGGCCCAGCCATTGCCGGCCCACGTGCGCGGCGGCCGTGCCGTCCTTGCGGTCCCCGGAGTCGTCGATCACGATGACCCCGCCATCGTGCGGGGCCGTCGCCGACTGCTCGCGCAGCAGTTCAAGGCGCCGGTCGTTGACCTCCTCGGCCTCCCAGGGCGACTCGGACAGGAAGAACTGCAGCCACCGCACCCCCGGCATCCCCGCACCCGTCACCGGCTCCGCCCCGGCCAGGCAGGTGATCGTCTTGTTCCGCTCCCGCGGCGCCAGCAGCCCGACCAGATACTCACGAAACCCCCGCCGCTGGGCCAGGCTGAAGAAGAAGTCGTCGAACCGGGCCGCATACTCCTCCAACGGCCCCGGCGCAGGCGGACACGGACGGCGAGCAGTCATCTTCCACCCCCAACAAGGCAGTTGGCCCCTGCCACCGGCCTACGACCACCCTGACCTGCCGTCAACCCACACCATCGCCGGACTTAACGAACTACCGGTAACGGACCCCCTGATGGGTTCGGCGGTACGTTGCTAAAGCCCCTCACCGCCTCCTGGTCATGCCGCGCCGAACGCCGTGAAGGCCCAACCCGTGGCCCGGTGTAAGGCATCGTCCGGGAGGGCGGCGCGCGCGTCGCGCACTGCTTCGGCCAGGGAAAGGCCGGCGGCCAGTCCCTTGTGCAGGGCGAGCATCAGCGGCACCACGGCGGCGTCGTTGACGGGTGCGCTGCTGGCCACCACGCCCGCCGTGCCCAGCGGCAGCAGGGCGGTGACCAGGGCGAGGAGTTCGTCCGCGCCGACCGAGGTGAGCCGGGCGGTCTCGCAGCTGGACAGGATGATCCGGTACGGGCTGCGGTCCAGGCGCTCGAAGTCGTGCACGATCAGCGGGCCGTCGGCCATCCGCAGCGAGGAGAACAGCGGGCTGTCGGCGCGGAACGTGCCGTGCGCGGCGATGTGGGCGAGCGCCGCACCGTCCAGCTCTTCCAGCACGCGTGGCACGAGTGCGTCGCCGTCTTTCAGCAGCTTCGATGTGCCGTAGCGGTCGGCGAGTTCGGGCATCTCCGCGCCGCCGTTGGCCAGCCCCGGTCCGCGGACCAGGACGTGGCGGCCGCCGGGCGGCGGCTCGGTCTCGCGGGCGCTCAGCCAGCTGCTCGCCGACGGCGACACGCTCAGCACGCGTTCGCGCAGGCTGGGCAGCAGCGCCCACGGCACACGGTGCAGGCGACTCGGGGGCACGATCACGACCGGTCCGGAGCCTAGGTGTGCGACGGCCGGACCGAGCAGCAGCTCTTCCAGGCACTGGCCTGCCTCCTCGACCAGAGGTAGCCGTGCCTGTGCGCCCGGGTGCACGAGCCGCCGCAGTCCGGCCTGCACATGCTCGGCCTCCGCTTCGGCGTCGGTGAGCCGCCCCGCCTCGAACCGCCGCACCCGGCCCTGCCCGCACAGCAGCACCTGCAACCGGCCGTCGATGACGGTGAGTTCCAGGAGACGTGTGTCGTCACCAAGCCGTTGCAGCAGCCGCTCCGGATCAAACCAGGCGAAGGCGTCGGGTGTGTCACCGCGCAGGTGCAGGGTCCGGGAGCGGATGTCCCGTTCCAGGAGCCGTTGCTCCCGCTCCAGGGCAGGGATCGGACGGCCTTCTCTGCGACCCTCCTCCGCGCGTGCCGCGATCTCCCGGAACGCGGTCAGGCTGCTTTGCAACACGGGATCGGCAGGCGGCCGGGGCGGCAGCGCGGTCAGGACAGCCCGCCGGCGCTCGCTCCAGATGAGCAGCCGGCGCGGGCCACCGGAGGCAAGGCTGGCCTGCTGGGCCAGTTCGGCCAGTTCGGCTCCTCGTGCGGCGGCGCGGAAGCGCAGTTCGGAGGCGCCTAGCGTCATCTGATGGTCGTGGAGGACACCGAGGCCGCGCCGACACGCCTGCAGGACGCCCCGCCCCGAGCCGGCCGTACGGGCACGCAGTGCCTGCGCGGTCCATCCGGTCATCCGGGCCAGTGGCGGTCCGCTGTGCCGGGAGCGGGCGGCGACGGCCAGATGCCGCTCCGCGTCCGCCGTCCAGCCCAGGCCGAGCGCGATCCGGCCCGCCAGCAGCCAGGCCTCCGGGGCGGCTGGAGCGCCGAAGGACGCCAGCCGCTCGGCCACCGCCGCCGCGTCCGCGACCAGGCGCCCCGAGCGACGCCCGGCGGCCACCCGCGACTGCAGCAGCACCAGCCGGGCGTGCGTCTCCCACCAGGTGCGACGCTGCCCCGCGAACAGCCGGACCGCCAGCGCCGCGCGCGCGATCGCCGTGTGCGAATCACCGGCCAACAGGGCGGCACGCGCGGCCAGCAGCAGAAGCTCCGCCTTGCGGGTGGACTGCCCGCCGATCTTGTCGAGTGCCTCGATCGCCGAGTCACGGCACCAAACCCCGCAGAAGAGGCTGACGAGCGACACAGAGGACCAGCACACTGAGCGCATGCGCTATGAGGAGACAGCCAAGCTCACGGCCGTGAAAACCCTGGTCCCGCTGGCCATCCTTGTCGCCTCACCAGTACTGCTGATAGCAGGAGCACCCATACGCCGCCGCTATCTCCGCTACGTCTACCGTGATGAGGCCCCGCAGCTCATGGACAAGAAGCGAGGTTGGGTCAGCGCCCACTACTTCGTGGTCACCGACCCACTCACGCAGTGGCTCTGCTGGCCCACAGAATCTCTCGCCCGCATCATCGAGCGCCGAGGTTAAACGGCAAGCTCAGTGCTTGTTTCTCATCTTTGAGCTCATCAGCGGATGATCGTTAACGTTAGGGTTACGTCCTGTGACGAGAACCTGGGGACGGATGGGTCGGGGACGTCCGCTGCGCATGCCAGCATGTGCGGCACTGGCCGGAGTGGTCGTCGCAGCGACGGGATGCACAAGCGGTGCGCAGGATTCGGCTGGTGACGACATGGCCCCCGCGGCGCGGACGTACTTGTCGAAGGCGCTGAGCATCATGGAAGAGCACTCATTGCTCCGTCACCAGATCGACTGGGAGAACCTTCGAAGCAAGGCGTTCTCGCAGGCTCGCGGGGCGCAGAAGCCCGCGGATACCTACGGGGCGATCGAGTCGGCGTTGGGGGCTCTGGGCGATCGGCTTCCTCCGACCCGCCGCAGGCCCGTTCCCTGAAGAACGGCATCGGGTACGTCGCACTGCCCGGCGTGGACGGTTCCCAGAAGACGTACGACCATTACGTACGGCAGGGCCGGGCCGCCGTGGCGAAGGCGGACGGGACGGGAGCCTGCGGCTGGGTGGTGGACCTTAGACCAGAGACGGGCGGCGGCATGTGGCCCGTGCTCGCCGTGGCCGGGCCCATCCTGGGCGACGGCACAGCGGGCAGTTTCGTCGACGCGGACGGTAAGAAGTCCGTGTGGTCGATCAAGAACGGTACTCCGTACCTGGACGGCAAGTCACAGGGATGGAGCACCGGCGGCCGGCGCCTCGCCACCAGCGGGCCACCGGTCGCCGTGCTGACCGGCCGGCGGACGTCCAGCGCGGGCGAGGCGGTCGCGGTGGCCTTCCGCGGACGCCCGGGCACCCGCTCCTTCGGCGAGCCCACCTCCGGCGTCCCGACAGGAAACGCCTCCCACCGCCTGTCCGACGGAGCCACGCTCTTCATCACGCAGGTCAGGGACGCGGATCGCACGGGCCGCACCTACGACGCGCCGATCCCACCGGACGAGGAAGTCATCAAGGATCCCCGCCCGGTGGCCCGCCATCAGGACGCCGTACTGGACGCGGCTCAGAACTGGCTGAACAAGCAGGCTTCCTGCCGACACCGGTGAACCGCTGCGCGGTCACTTCGGAGATTCCTGGCCGAGAGCCACGCTCTCCGAGGCGGTCAGCCGTCGGCAGCGGCCGGTTTCCTCAGCCAGCTGGGGGTGGCGCCTTCCCCGGCGAAATGCCTGGTCATCAGAATGATGGCGGCCCAGCTGATCAGCATCTGGGAGTGCTGGACGAGCCATTCGTAGTCCCTCGCGTGGCGGCGGGCGTGCATCATCCACGCGAGTGACCTCGGTTCTGGCGTCCGCACTTCCAGCGGAGCAGGGCGGCCAGGTGCCGCTGCGGGGGCATCTGCCCGATCACCTTCCAGCACTGGGGTGTGACGCCGAACGCGGCGCCGCACCCTGTCGTGCCGGTGCGGCGCCGCGTCGTTCAGGCCGGTGATGCGGTGGGATTGTCCGGCCCGGGGACCGACAAGCCGGGCCCCGTGGCCGTGGTGCGATCGCCGGCCGGCCGGCGATCGCAGGCGCCTTCGGGCTTCTCGGGCGTTGCGGGCCCGGGCTACGCGTACAGCTCGATCACATCGGCCCGGTCATTGTTGTCCACGCCCACATTGGACTGGGAGGACCGACCCGGCCCGCCGAAGATCCATACCAGTTCGCCGCCGACCCAGTCCTTGGCGACCATCCAGGCACCCCCGGTCTGGTTGTTGAAGAAAGAAGTGATGTTGTCCCGCCAGCCGGTACCGTCCGGCATCTTGTAGCCGCCCAGGTCGTAGGTGCCGTAGTAGTAGAAGTCCAGGCGATAGCCGTTGTACTGGTCGTGCTGCCACACACAGGCATAACCCTCCCGGCAGTCACTCATCCCGGCAGCCGCGCGGGTCGACGCCAGGACGGTCATCTCCACGCCCGGCTCCAGGCGCACCCGGTCCTTCCCCACCCGCTCAGCACCCTCGTTGTGCCGCAGCAGACCCGCAATCTGCCGCTCCAACCTGACATCCGCCGCCTGCACCGACGAGGCCGTGGGCGCCGGCGCCGCGACCGACGGCGAAGCCACCGCCGTGGTCAACACCGACACGGCCACCAGCCCCAGTGCCAGCGAGGCACAGCGCATCCGCAACGACTTCAGCGAGTTCATGTCTCTCCCTTGGATGGGCCCACAGGTGGGGCCAAAACCGTTGTTCCGGCGACACCCTCATGGCAAGTGGCGTTTCTCGACCCGCACCAGGCGCTTCGAGCACGGCCGAACACCACCGGTCAACTGGTCACTTGTATGCTGATCACTCAATATCCGGGGCGCTGGCGCCCAGCCCCAGCCGTCCCCGGCCGCCAGCGCAAGGCTGCCGGGAGCTACTTCTTCAGCAGTTCCTCAAGCTAGAAGCCCGGCCCGCCACCACAGCAGGCGACGCTCTCCGTCCGGCCAGCGCCAGCGGCCGGCGCGGGATGCTCCCGCGAGCACCACCGCCAAGGCCACGAACACACCGAGAACGGCACTGCGCCTCGCATCTCCTTGCCGAAAGAGGGAACCTGAACCAGCACCAGCACCTGCGCCGGCGGATGCCCCTGCACTAGAAGCTCCCCGTGCCACCGCAGCAGGCGACGCTCCGGGTCGGACCGGCGCCGGCCAGCACCACCACGGCAACGACCTCCGCCAACACGCCAACACGGGCCCTGCGCACGCTCTCCTCCCTCACGCCACGCCGAACCTGCCGAGCCGACAGCAGACCCCTCACCCCCGACCCGCCGCCGCAGCAGGCGACGCCAGGATCGTGCCCCCACTCCACGACCAGGACCGCTGCCGCACCTCGATGCTCACGCACACCACTGCAAGCAGGCAAACACTTCGAACCCTCTCAAAAAGCCGCGACCGGAAAACTGCCCGGGAAGTGCCCACCTCGGGACCTGACCACAGCAGACGACGGCCTCCGCCGGACCACAGCCGGCAGGAAATGCTCCCGCGGCCGGGGCTACCGCCTCGGCGACCACGGGCTCCTGCCGCCTCGGCCCGTCCTGGCGACAGCTACACAGACCGTTGCCACCTGAACGGTGCCAGGGACTGGCCGATGCCTTGCCCGTTCTCCCCGACGATGCGCTGCGGAACGGCCAGGTCCTCGTACGCGAACAGGCGCGTCAAGGACAACGGGTCGTCCTTGGCACAGACAGCGGCAACCGTGTCGATGAGCCGGTCGTACCCGGCTCCTGCCTTGTCTTCGTACGCTGCGGTCATACGGCCCCATTCGTCCCAGGGCAGCGTCTCCAGCTTGGACAGCGCGGCGAAGTCTCGGACGGCATTGCCGCTGATCTCGGCCCATCCCCAGGCGTGATCGGTGCCGGCTACCCCGAACATGTCCGGGTCGATCAAGCCGCTGCGGTACTGGACCCATGCCTCGCCCCCGGTCACCAACTCGCCGGGAGCAAGGTCCTCTGGGCGGTCGACGTGGCCTGTGCCGAGGATCTCGGAGTCGATACGCACCCAGCACGCCAGCCAGGAGCGGTTGACATAACCGTCCCCTCTCCCGAGGCCCCCTTCGGCGTGGACCCACAGGGCCGCCCGTACTCCGACACGTCAAAGATCGTCGCGGGCATCCTCCAGATCATCCTCGGCGGCCTCGGCGTCGGCTGCTGCTATGCCGGCTCCGTCGGCGTGGGCCTGGCGCAGTTGTTCACCTGCGGTGGCCTCGGCAACTGGGTGCTGGTCGACGGCGTCCTGTTCCTCACCGGCAACGACCGCCGACACGCAGGGCGGCGTCCTGCGCGGCTGAGCCCGGCACACACCCGCAGGGCCCCGCTCCTGGACGGCGCGGGGCCCTGGTCGTCGGGGGCCGCAGCCCTACCAGATGCCCGTCGACCACAGACCGCGTCCGTGCGTCGCCACCAGCAGCCGGCCGCCGTCGTCCGAGACGTCCAGGGAGACGATCCCGGCGTTGGGCAGGGCGCCGGCGAGGCGGTACCAGGTGCGGCCGCCGTGCCCGGCGGGTACGGCCGCGAAGACGCCCACGGCGGTGCCGACGACGACATGGCCGTGCCAGAGGGTGAGCGCCCCGACCGGGGCGTCCGGCAGGTCGCCGGTGCGGTCGGTCCAGGTGGTGCCGCCATCGGTGCTCTCGAAGACGTGGCCCTCGCCCGCGCCGGAGACGTACGACTCGGTGAAGCCGCCGTACGTGGCCCAGACGTGGTCGGCGTCATGGGGGTCGACCGTGAGCGAGGAGACGTAGCGGTTGGGCAGCGGTGCCGTCAGCCGGTGCCAGGTGCCGCCCGCGTTGGTGTCTATGCCGCTGGCGTACTGGGGGCCGCTCCAGTCCTCCCAGCCCGCGTAGGTGACGGAGCCGTCCACCGCGAGGGCCGTGATGGAGTGCTTCGCACCGGTGTCGTGGACGCTGCGCCAGTCGCAGGAGGTCGCCGTGCACCGCGTGTCCCAGCCCTTGCCGCCGTTGTCCCACACGTACCGGCCGCCGGCGACCCAGTGGTTGAGGTCGCTGACGTCGGAGGTGTAGGGGGCGATGAACTCGGGGCCCGGGTCGCAGCCGTCGAGCTTGGCGTTCCAGGCGCAGGCCGGGGAGATGTTCGTGTAGGACGGCGTCGTGCCGTCGGAGCGGCCGCCGTTGGTGGTCAGCTGCATGTCCAGGTCGATGTACTCGTTGACGGCCCGGTCGGCGTTCTTCGGGTCGACGAGGACGTAGCCGCCGTCGCCGCCCGAGGGCTGGTACAGCTCGCGCGCGCCCGGCAGGCCCAGGACACTGCCGTTGTCCTGGGTGCCGCCCCAGGTGGACAGGGCGCCGGTGGCCGGGTCGCGGCCGTAGGCGGCGTCGTAGTACTGCAGGGTGCGCAGGTCCTGGTTGAGGTTGGTCCAGCCCTTGGAGGGCAGCAGAGGGTCAGGGTGCAGGGTGGCGGAGCGCTCGTAGACACCGCCGTCGTTGCCGAAGTAGACGCGGTGGTCCGGGCCGAAGGCGATGGCGTGCTGGTCGGAGTGGGTGGTCATGGGGCAGCCGCCCGCGATCAGGCCCTGGGTGTAGCACGGCAGGCCGAAGTTCCAGTACGGGCCGATCGTCGCCCAGGTCTTTCCGGCGTCCCAGCTCTCGAAGACCTCGGAGAACGCCGCGTAGACGTGGTCCGCGTCGGCGGGGTCCACGGCGACGTACTGGTTGTACCAGGCGGCACCGGTCGGCTCGCTGTTCTGCGCGCCCGCCGCCTTCAGGACGTCCTCGTCCGCGACCGTCGTCCAGGGACCGGCCGCGTCACCGGTGGCCGAGCGGAAGACGTCGCCGTCGTCGCTGCCGTTGGTGGCGTCGCCGACGACGGCGAACAGTTCGTGGCCGTCGGCCGAGTAGGAAAGGGACGAGCGGCCGGGGACGACGTCCGCCAGGTCGCCGGCCGGTGTGACCTTGTGCCAGGTGCCGGGCTTTCCGAAGGCGTCGGACTCGTAGACGCCGTTCGCGTCGCCCTTGGCGTAGAACATCCGCGCGATGACGGCCACCACCTGCCGCCCGCCGGTGTCGGGGCGTACGGCGACGTCGGTGGCCGCCGAGGACATGCGCGTCTCCGGGGCGCCGGGGGCGAGCGCGACCGTCCAGTCGGAGGTGATGTCGTCGGCGTCACGGCGCAGGACGCCCTCGTCGGTGGCGGCGTAGAGGTGTCCCTGGCCGTCGAAGGTGATCCGGGAGACGACACTGCCGTCCATGCGCCTGCCGACCTGTTTCCAGGTGCGGCCCCGGTCGGTGGAGCGGTAGATGCCGAGGCCCAAGTAGGCGTCGCCGGAGGTGCTGGGCTCGCCGGTGCCGATCCACAGGGAGTGGTCGGCCGGGTTCACGGCCAGGGCGCCCATGGCGAGGGTCTGCTGATGGTCGGACAGGGGTTTCCAGTGGCGGCCGTCGTCGTCCGAGCGCCACAGGCCGCCGTCGGCGGCGCCCTCGTACACCGTGTGCCCGTCGACGGCGAGCGAGGAGACCCGGCCGCTGTTCAGGCCGAAGCCGGCGCCGAAGTTCGAGGCGACCGGGTCCGCGTACCGCGTGTCCTCCGGCTGCAGAGGCACGTTGGTGACCTCCGACCAGCGCGTCGGCAGGGCCGGCAGCCGCCCGGCCTGCCGGCGGGCGTCGACCAGCGCGCCCGGCCCGACCGTGATCCCGGGGGCGGCCTTCATGCGGTTCTGCTGGGCGAATCCGGCGGTGGGATCGTCCCGGTCGGTGCCGCCGCCGTCACCGGCGTCGTTCGCGACCAGGGAGTGGACCGCGGTGTTCACCGTAGGGTTCACCGGGCCGGGCCTGAGGTGGTCGTGGGGCCTGGCCGGCGACGCCGCGTCGGCGCGGCCGGCCACCAGGAGCAGGGCGCAGGCGGCGACCACGGCCGCCCGCGCGCCCCGCGGGGGATGGGCGAGGTTCATGCCACTGATCACACAACCGGGCAATGAACATTTGAGTGATCACGCGGCAATGATCCGGCAAAGACCATTCCTCTTACCCGGCAAGAAAGTTGACGGACCCTCAGATAGTCCGTCCCGCACCGTCACACGCACCGCACCCCACCCTGCCGGCCGGCGACCGGACCGCCGCGGCCACTACCCCCTCCCCCGCCCGTGTTGACCGTCTCGATGAACGCCAGCCGCTCCGATCGCGGTAGGGTCCGGGGGGCCGCATCGCACGCCGTCGGCGCGGGCCCACTCCGCTGGCCAGCCGGCCCGGACCGCATGTGCGTGTCAGCAGCCATAGAGCGTGACGTCAGCCGCCCATCACTCGTTGAACCGGCCGGCCAACGAAGTGCACCCCAAGACCCCGGCCACGCGTCCTTGGGTTCTAGGGGTCGTCGCAACACCCCAGCTCAAGGGGTGCGATGGACTTCGAGGTCCGCAAGGTGCGCTCGGGGCAGGGGCCCAGGAAGCTCCATGCTGAGCGGGCGGAATACTTCCGGCTCGTGAAGGCGGGATACACCAACAAGGAAGCGCCCGGGGCGGGCTGAGACTCAGTCACCGGACCCTTCCAGGAAGCCGGCGAGGCTACGGTTCGCCCCGGGCGGGATGGCGTGCGGAAGCGCGTGATGGGACACATCCGGCAGCACGGTCGTTGCGACGCGTGGCAGCAGCGCCTCGGCGCGGGCGGCCACCTTGGAGGGGTCATGGGTCCTGCTGTTTCCGGCGAGGAGCAACAAGACCGGCAGGTCCAGGCCGCGCAGGGCCTCCGGTGCCGGGCGCGGCCCGGTTACGGGTCGCAGAGAAGGGAAACCGGCGGCCGCCTCTTGGAGGGCGAGCGAGTCGGGATCGAGGGCGGAGCCTTTGGTCTCCCACTCCAGGAAGGCGCGGACCCGGCGGGGTGTGTTCCGCAGCAGCATGGGCAGTGCGTGCAGCAGGTAGGCCGGGCTGAATGCGGCGAAGCACTGGGTCGGGTCCACAAGGGCCAGGCGGCGTATCCGGTCGGGCGCGCGCATGGCGTGATGCAGCGCGATCCAGGCGCCGTACGAGTGTCCGCCCAGGTCGGTCTCGGCCACTCCGAGGCCGTCGAGGAGCGCGTCCAGCCAGGCCGACAGGTCGGCGACCGTACGGGGGCGGCGGTCGCCGTCGGGAGTGCTGCGTCCGGGGGCGCCGATCAAGTCGACGGCGAACACCCGGTGGGTGCGGGATAGTTCGGCCGCCTGCGCGTACCAGGACGCGGAGGTTGCGCCCCCTCCGCCGGGCAGGAGGACGAGCGAGGGTCTGTCGGCCGGGCCGCATACGTTGACGTGTGTCGTGCCGAAGGGCGTGGCCACGGTCGCCGTCTCGCGAGCGGCAGGCCACTTGGTCATGACCTTGTCGTAGGCCATAAGAAAGTTGTCGGCGTCGTACGTATCGCGAGCGTTCATGAACGGCGACTCCTCTATTATCTCGCCCAGCAAGATACTTGTTGAGCGAGATGATACGTGGAGGTGGTCCGTGCCCGATCAAGAGGGTGAGGAACTCGTCGAACGAGCCCAGCCGGGACCCGAGATGGAGATCGTCCACCTGCTGCGCGCGGTAGCCGTCGACCTGGGCAGGCACAGCACCCGGTTCGCACAGCGCAACGGCATGCACCCCACCGACGTGCGTGCGCTGATCGCCCTGATGGACGCCGCCCGCGCCGGCGAGGAGACCACAGCAGGGCACCTAGGCACCGCTCTCGGGCTCAACTCGGCAGGAACCACAGCACTGGTCGACCGCCTGGAACGGGCCGGGCATGTGCGGCGGGTGCGCGATGCGCGGGACCGCCGCAAAGTCACCATCGAAGTGGACGAGCGGGCGGTCGCCCTCGGCTGGTCCCACTTCGGACCGCTCATCGATCGGGCGGTGGACCTGCTGCGGGAACACGACGAGCGGGAACTGGCCGCGATCAGGGGCTTTCTGACTGGGATGCGGAAGGCAGCGGGCTAGGATGTATCTCGAATATGCTGGCCACAGCCACTCCGTAAGTTGTTAGGCGGCCCGGGAGGGCCGGGTGTGGCTTACAGGGAGCCCTTTCCAACCTGGCTGCGGCAGGGACCCAGCAAGGCTGTCTCGCTGCGCGGTTGACGGACCTGCAGGTGATGGAATTTACCGGGTTTCTTGCAGAAAGCCCCGGCGTTCACGCCGGGGATGAATGCATCTCAAGGCTGCTCTGACGTGCACGTTAGAGCGGACGTTTTTGCTGCTCGATGTACTGGCGGACGATCGCCAACGGTGCTCCTCCGCACGACGCGGAGAAGTACGAGGGCGACCACAGATGCCCGTGCATGATGGCGCGGTTGATCCGGCCGGTGAACTCCTGCCGTATCCGGCGGGCGGAGACGCCCTTGAGGCTGTTGACCAGCTTCGAGACGGCGACCTTGGGCGGGTAGTGCACCAGTAGGTGGACATGATCGCCTTCGCCGTTGAACTCCTTCAGCTCCGCTTCGAAGTCCTCGCACACCTTGCGCATGATCTCCTCGCAGCGTGTCAGCATCTCGTCGGTGAACACCCCACGCCGATACTTCGTCACAAAGACCAAGTGCACATGCATCGCCGAAACCACGTGTCTTCCACGCCTGTAATCATTCGATCCATCCATGAGACCAATCGTAGTAGGATCTTGAGTGTGCAGCTCCGCTACAACTATCGGGCCTACCCGGATGCCACCCAGCGCCGTGCGCTG
>NZ_JAQMWP010000041.1 GCF_030403745.1 Streptomyces sp. S.PB5 | reverse complement strand
CGCGGAGGCGTCCTTCGTGGCCCGCACGGTGGACTCCGACCGCAAGCACCTGACCGAGGTCCTGCGCCAGGCCGCCGCCCACCCCGGCACCGCCCTGGTGGAGATCTACCAGAACTGCAACATCTTCAACGACGGCGCCTTCGACGTCCTCAAGGACAAGGAACAGGCCCAGCAGGCCGTCATCCGCCTCGAACACGGCGAACCGATCCGCTTCGGCACACCTCTCGCGGACAGCAAAGGCGCCAAAGGCATCGTCCGGGACCCCGCCACCGGCGACCTGAAAATCGTCGACGTCACCCCACAGAACAAGGCGCAAATCCTGACCCACGACGCCCACGCACCGTCCCCGGCCACGGCCTTCGCCCTCTCCCGCCTCGCCGACCCTGCCACCTTGCACCACACCCCCATCGGCGTCCTGCGCGCGGTCGAGCGCCTGGTCTACGACACCCAGATGGCCGAGCAGCTCGACACCGCCGTCGAACTGCAGGGCAAAGGCGACCTGACGACCCTCCTCACCGGTGCCGACACCTGGACCGTGCGGCCGGATCCGGGCAGCCGAGCGCTGTGACACCCCCGTGGTTGGATGGGCAGTGACTCTGACGCCGCCGACGCCCGCGTCCATGGCTCTCCTGCAGCAGCTCAATGCCACGCAGGCAGGGGCAGCGACAACCTCGTCTACGCCACGGAGGCAGCCTTCCTGTCCCACCCGGACGCTCAGATCATCACTAGCCTGCCCGACCTGTCGGTCATGTCGGGTGCGCGGGCGCTGGCCGAGACCGGCGACGACCGCACACGCATCACCGACGCCAAGGCCCTCCAGGCCTACGCCGGCGCAGCACCGGTGACGCGTGCTCCAGGTCGTGGTCGCCCGCACCGTCAAGAACCGGCGTCTGGCCGCCGTCGGCTATATGTGGGGCTTCTTGGACGTTCCCTCGTGCCGGCTGCATAACGGCCTGTTCGACCTGTATGACGCACGGGCCCGCGTCGTTGACGTGCGCGCGGTCAGCAGACCCACGGCGCAGGGAGCTCAGCACGAATGGCTTCGAGATCGGCAGGCGTGCGTCCACGCACGTGGATCCATGACGGGTCCTCGATGCCGTCCCGGCGCATCAGCCGCCCCGGAGCCGCGTACCAGCGCATTGGCGAGTCGTCCTTGCTCGCCCACATGGGGTGGTCAGGCAGGTCCACCCGCGTATAGCGAGCGTGGAGGCTCGGCACCAGCACATGCGGGAGTTCGCAGGCGTCGTAGAGGCTGTCCGCCCCCAAGAGCGACTCACTCAGCACGAGTTCCACCCAGGCCAAGGACATCCGATCGAGGAAGGGAATCCAGCCCTCGCATGATTCCACCACCACCGGCGGATCCTCCTGCTCGATCTCATCCAGCGGAATCCCCCAGTACGCGCAGTCCTGGTTCTCGCGCCGGAAGATCAGAACACCGTTCAAGGCGTCATCGACGTAGAGCTCAGCCGGCCGGACCAGAGAGTCCTGCTGGCGGGTCAGATCGTCCCGCCGGCCGAACAGCGCAAAACCCTCGCGCAGGGCAGCCGGAAGGTGGAAGCCCAGATCAGCCTCCGCAGCTGCCAACTCCTCTTCGACACACCCGTCTTCCAACCGCAGGGGACAACCCATCCATGCATCGGCGTACCAGCGCACGAAGTCCCACGCTTGCGAGCGAGTCCGCACTCCGCCTCGCAGCACCACGGAGACGTCAAGGCCATCCAGCATGGCGGGGACGCTACCGCCTCTCGCGACCACCTGACCACGCGGGAGGCATGAGCGTCGCAGTGTGAAGCCGACCCCGGTCTCCAAGGTCCTCATGGAGTTCTCCCGACCGGTGCTCCCGTACTCTGCTGACTACGTAACAGAGCCCGCCGTGCCGTCGTTTTCGTGGAACACGTCCAAGGGGACGCCCGGCTTCTCGGGGCAGGTCGTCGTCGGCTGGATGCAGGACGACGAGGCCAGGGAAATGCTGGCGCTGTCCCGTCGGCGTCGACATCGGCACGTCCTCGACGTGATCCGGGGCATCGCGGGCGACCGCAGACTCAAGCCCGTCAAGGTCATCGAGCACGAGCGGACCAAGGACCCCTTCGCCCGTGCCGCCTACTCGGAGTACGAGAGCGTGCCCCCGGGCGGGCCGGAGATCCTCCGGGCCGCCCGGGGGCACGCCGTTCGTCTCGGCCTCGGTGTAGGCGGACGCCCCTGGGATCCGTGTTCGGGTCCGGATCCCAGGGATGTCACCAACCCTTCCACGCCCACGTGTAGATGCCGATGATCCGGATATCCGGTCCATCAGGCCCTCGAATGCCTCCTGCCGACGGGCAGGGTCCACGTTGTGACCTTCGGCCACCGCGTGATCGTTTGTCTTCACACGCTGATGACCAACGGTGGCCGCGTACTTGCCCGCATGCCCCCCACCAGCAAGATCACAATCAATCGCCAGGGCTCGGCCGCCATTCCGCTTCGAGGATGCTGAACATCTCGGAGTCCCGCCAGCCGTCCCGGATCAACGCGGTGTGCCGATGCCGCCCCTCGTATGTCATGCCGAGCCTGCCCAGCAACCGAGACGACGCGAGATTGCGGGGGTCGCAGGTCGCATAGATCCGGTGGAGCCCCAATTCCCCGAACCCGCGCGACAGAAGCTCTTGTCCGATCGCCGTGCCCACGCCACGCCCCCAGGCCCTCGGGTGCACGATGTAGGCGATTTCGCCCTGCCGATGGCGACGGTTACGAATGTGCAGCTCACCCATCCCGACGAGTTCGTCCTCGAAGCGAGCGATGTAGACGAATCTCTGCTGAGGAGCGTGCGACCAGGCTGCGACAGCGGTTTGCACGAACGCTTGCGTCTGGTCCTCGGTGTTCGGCCCCCAGGGCTGGTAGCGACAAGCCTCCTCAAGGCTGGCCCAGGAGTGCACCGTTTGCCAGTCGTTGAGCGCGAGCTTGCGCAAAGTGACGATGGATTGGCTCACAAGCGGATCTTGCCAGATCGCGTATGGGACACGAGCCCTGACGGCGGCAGCCAGCCACCGCCGGCGGGTCGGGCCCCACAGGCCGGCGTCACCTCAGACTTGTCCCGTAACAGGGCGGCGCCCCGTAGCGATCCCGGGTCGGACCATGTCAGTGCCTGGTGACAGGATCCGAGGGTGCTGATCAAGGGATACGACGACGGCTCGCTGGTGGCGGGCGAGTCACTGCTGGCCCGCCCGGGCTTCGTCGTCACACCGCGGTGATCCGGTCGGCAGACCTGCTGCGTAAGGGGTGTGGGCTCCTGCTCGACCTCGTCGACCGCGCGGAGGTCCGCGACGCCGCAGCCGCGTAGACGGGACGGGACGGGTCAACACCGTCATCGCCCGCACGGACCGGGTGGACGTCGACGCGTTGCTCATCCGGCCCGACGGCTGGGTCGCCCGTGCCTTGTCCACCGGGCAGGACCTCGACGCCACCACGCTGGTGCGTGCGCTGGGCACATGGTGCGGCCAACCGGCCTGAGCAGCACATTAACAGTCGCCTCAGGTTCGCTCGGTAGGAAATCGGCGTCCAGACAAGCGATGCAATCCGTATGTAGGAGGCTAGTGATGGCAGTCAACGCAGCGCCGTCCGGGGAAGCGCCGGCCGGTCGGTTGGCCGGCCGGTGGGTGCCCTGGTTGGTGATCGGCTTGTGGCTGGTGCTGGCGGCGGGCATGGTGCCGCTGAGCGGAAAGTTGAGCTCGGTCACCACCGACAGCGCCGTGGACACACTGCCGGCCAGCGCCGAGTCCACCAAGGTGGCGGTGCTGGAAGACAGTCTCCCCGACGGTGACAGCAACACGTTCGTCTTCGTGTACCACCGCGCCGGCGGCCTGACCGAGGCCGACCGAGCGACGGTCGAGCGCCACTACGACACCCTTGCCAAGCGGTACCCGCCGAAGGCGACAGCCGCCGCCGAGGACGACGAGGACTCACCGACGAGCCCCTCCACCGACCGCAAGGCGATGATGTTCACCCTCGAGGTGAGCACGGCCTACGGCGAACCGGAGACCATCGTCGGCCCGTTGCGTGACGCCACGAAGGACCGCCCCTCCGGCCTGGAACTCGACGTGACCGGCCCGGGCGCGATCGACGGCGACATGGACGCCGTCTTCGACGGCATCGACGTACAGGTCCTCCTCACCACCATCGCCGTGGTCACGCTCCTGCTCATCCTCACCTACCGCAGCCCGGTGTTGTGGATCATCCCGCTGGTGGCCGTCGGCGCGGCCGCACTGACCTCGATGGGGACCGTCTACCTGCTCGTCAAGGGCTTCGGCATCGTGGTCAACGACCAGAACTCGGCGCTGCTGACGATCCTGGTGTTCGGCGTCGGCACGGACTACGCGCTGTTGCTCATCGCTCGATACCGGGAGGCACTGCACCACCATGAGAACGTCCGGGTCGCGATGGTCCACGCGCTGCGCGGTGCGGCGCCGGCCATCGTTGCGTCCGCGGCCACCGTGGTCGCGGGCCTGCTCTGCCTGCTCGTCGCGGACCTGAACAGCACCAGCGGGTTGGGCCCGATCGGTGCGGCCGGCATCCTGTGTGCGCTGGTGGCCATGCTGACGCTGTTCCCCGCGGTGCTCGTGGTGCTCGGCAGGCGGATCTTCTGGCCGGCCGTCCCGCGGTTCAGCACGGCCGTGGAGGAGAAGCCTGGGCTGTGGGGACGGCTCGGCACCGCCATCAGCCGCCGCCGGTGGGTGGCGACGCTCGGCTCGCTCGGAGTCCTCGGCGTACTCGCCCTCGGGCTGGCGGGAAACACCGGCGCCCTGCGGGAGCAGGACCAGTTCCTGTCCGCGCCGGAGTCGGTCACCGGCTTCACCGTTCTGCGCCAGCACTTCCCGGAGCTCGGCGGCCAGCCGATGACGATCTTCACGCGGCCGGCGCACCAGGAGCGGGTGCTCGACATCGTCAAGGACACTCGCGGTGTGGCCCTGGCCGTCCCGGAGGAGACCAGCGGTGGCTGGGCCAACATCTCCGTGTTCCCGAAGGACGCGCCGGACACCCCCGCCGAGTACGACACGATTCTGCGGGTACGCACCGCCGTGCACGCGGTGAGCGGGGCGGAGGCGATCGTCGGCGGGCCGAGTGCGGAGAACCTCGACACCGAGGTGACCACCAGCCGCGACGAGAAGCTGGTGATCCCGCTGGTGCTCGTCGTCGTCCTGATCGTCCTCGGGCTGCTGCTGCGCGCGATCCTGGCCCCGCTGGTCCTGATGGCCACCGTGATCGTCTCGTTCGCCGCGGCCTTCGGCGGCAGCGTGTTCGTCTTCGACACGATCCTCGGGTTCAAGGGTGTCGACTACTCGGTGCCGCTGCTGGCATTCCTGTTCCTGGTGGCGCTCGGCGTCGACTACAACATCTTCCTGGCCAGCCGGGCCCGGGAGGAGACCGTGCGTCTCGGCACCCGGGAGGGCATGCTCAAAGCCCTCTCGGCCACCGGTGGCGTCATCACCTCGGCAGGCCTGGTCCTGGCGGCCACGTTCGCGGTCCTCGCCACACTTCCGCTGGTGATGCTGATCGAGGTCGGGTTCCTGGTCGCCTTCGGCGTGCTGCTCGACGCCCTGCTGGTGCGGTCGGTCCTGGTGCCCGCCCTCACCTTGCTGATCGGCCGGCGGATGTGGTGGCCGAGCCGGCTGTCCCGTCCAGCGGCCCAGCTGCCGGACGGTCAACAGCCGCTCGCCGACGACGAGGAGCCCGCGCTGCAACGCTGAGCGCGGCGGCACGCACGAGATCCGGGACGGGCCCCAGGCCCGTCCCGGTTTTTTCATGGGCCCGATGGCTGCCGTTCTTTGGTCCTGCGCCGTGCGGCCGGGGCTGGGGCCGGCGGACCGTGTCCTGCCCGGTGGTGGGCCGCGCGGGCCATTGCCCGATGGCTGCTGCCCTTTGGTCCTGCGGCGTGCGCCGGGGCTGGGGTCGGCGCATCGCGGTGTCCTGCCCCGGCGATGAGCCGCGCAGGGCCATGCCCGAGGGCCGCCCCGTGCCTTGTCCTGCGCCGCGCCGCCGGGGCGGGTCAGCGCACTGAGGTGTCCTCCCCGGCGGTGAGCCGCGCGATCGGGGCGGCCGGAAGGTCGACCCGAAGCAGCGCGCCACCGCGTGCGGAGCGGGCGACGGTGGCCCGGCCGCCGTGGGCGTCGACGACCCGCTGCACGATCGACAGCCCCAGACCGGATCCCGGCAACGCCCGGGCGCTGTCGGCACGGTAGAACCGGTCGAACACCCGCGGTACGTCGGCGGCGTCGATGCCCGGCCCGGCGTCGTCGACCTCGAGCACCGCCGACGCGCCCTCGGCACGGAGCCGGACCTGGATCGGCTGGTCCACGGGGGACCACTTGCCGGCGTTGTCGATGAGGTTGAGCACCGCCCGCTCGAGCGCAGCGGGACGCCCGCTCACCCACACAGACGTCACGTCGAGCGCGACCTCGATGTCGGGCACGCGGGAACGCGCCCGGGTCGCGGCGGCCGCCACCACGTCGGCGAGGTCGAGCACCTCGGTGCTCTCGTCGCTGACGTCACCGCGCGCCAGGTCGGTCAGCTCGGCGACGAGGGTGCTCAACTCGGCCACCTGGGCGCCGAGATCGTTGAGCAGCCGGGTCCGGCTCTCCGCCGGCAGTGCGCTGTCCAGGGTGCCGCGCTGATCGAGCCGGATCAGCAGCTCGGCGTTGAGGCGCAGGCTGGTGAGCGGGGTCTTGAGCTCGTGGGCGGCGTCTTCGGCGAGCAGCCGCTGGGCCCGGCGGGAGTCGCGGAGCGCGGCGAGCATGTCGTTGATCGACTGGATCAGCCGCCGGATCTCCCCACCGCCCTCATCCGGGATGTCGGCGTCGAGATCCCGGGTGTGCGCGACACGCACTGCGGCGGCGGTCAGCCGGTCGATCGGTGCCAGCCCGGTCCGTGCCACGGTCCGCCCGACAAGGGCGCCGCCGACCACGCAGAGCAGCCCGATCAGCAGCATGCCGAACCCGAACTGGTTGATCGGGCTGTCGTCGACGACTTGGGCCACCTGGACCGCGCCGTCGCCCGCGCGCAGCGTGTAGATGACGTAGCCGTCCTCGTCGCTGTCGTTCGACTCCATCAGGTCGGCCGACGCCCCCTGCGCCACGCGCCCGGCGTGCTCGCTGACCGGGGGCAGCGCGGGTTGGCCGGCCGGCGTCCGGATCGAGCCGTCGGGCAGGATGACCCGCACCAGCCGACCGGATCCGGGATACGGCGGTAGCTGGACCTGCGCCAGACCGGCGTGCTGCGCGTCCGTCGCCAGGACGCGGGAGTCGGCACGCAGCTGATTCTCGACGGTGTCCCGCAGCTCCCAGCCCAGTAGCTCGCTGGCCACCTGGAAGGCCACGAACACGCTGACCGCGATGGCCGTCGCCGCGATCACCGTCAGCCTGGCCCGCAGGGACCGCCGGCGCCACCATCGGGTCAGCCGGCGCGGTTCCCGGCCGGCGGGCCTGCTCACGGAGGAGTCTCCCGCAACGTGTATCCCAGGCCGCGCAACGTGTAGATCAATCGCGGCTCACCCTCGGCCTCCAGCTTGCGGCGCAGGTAACTCACGTATACCTGGAGGTTGTTGGCGGTGGAGCTCATGCCGAAGCCCCAGATCGCCTCGAACAGCGCGTCGCGGGTCAAGACCCGGGTCGCGTTGCTCACGAGGACCTGCAGGAGGGAGAACTCGGTCCGGGTCAGGTGCAGCGGCCGCTCGCCCCGCCACGCCTCGAATCTGTCGGGATCGAGCCGGACGTCGGCGTACGACAGGATCTGCGACTCCTCGTCGGTCGGCGTGCGCCGGCGCAGCAGGGCCCGCACCCGGGCCAGCAACTCCTCGGTGGCGAACGGCTTGGGCAGGTAGTCGTCGGCGCCCGCGTCCAGCCCCGCGACCCGGTCGGAGACCTGGTCACGGGCGGTCAGCATCAGCACCGGCAGATCCCGACCCGCGGCCCGCAACCGCCGGCAGGTCTCCAACCCGCCGAGGCGGGGCATCATCACGTCGAGGATCAGCAGATCCAGCGTGTCACCACTGGCCCCACCGACCCCGTCGAGCACGGCGAAACCGTTGGCGACGGTACTGGTGTCGTAACCCTCGACCTGGAGCACCCGCTCCAGCGAATCCCGGATGGCCGCCTCGTCATCCGCGATCAAGATCCGCACGCCGGCCCGCCCCCTTCCAGTCGATGTTTTTGCCGCTCATTGTCTCTGGTCAACCTGAGGCCAGGCTTAGAGCGTCGCTGGGGACCGACCGGGACCGCACTCTTGCGGATACGTAAGAAATGGAACCTACCCGGCTCATGAGCAGGGGAGGACCCGTTGACCGGCATCGCACCCGGCACCCAGACGTAGATCTCCGCGCCGGTCAAGGGCGCTCGGCGTCCCCAGGTGGCTCCCGCGCCCAACTCTCAGTCATCCTGCGGCTGCTGCCATGGATCCCTGTGCTCTTGGTGACCGGGCTGTCGGCCGCTGCGCTCACCGGCGACGACGGCGCCGTGGCCACGCTGAAGCAGAACGTCGTCGGCATACTCGAAAACGCTGCGTTGCCGAGTCTCGCCGTGACGTTCGCGATCACGCCGGTCACCACGGTCACCGGCTGGCGATGGCACCAGACTGGCGCGGGACCGCGGAGGCGCCTTCGTGGAGGGCGCCCAACGCGGCCGGCCCGGAATCCCGCAGGTCGCAGACAGGCGGCATCTGCTCCACAACCCCTCCACCGGGCTGGAGAAGACCGTCACCCGACACCGTTCCTGCCTCAAGGAACCCCGGCTCGCCCCCACGCCTGCTGCCGTTCCGGCCGAGGTTCGGGTCCTGTTCCAGCAAGGGCTCTCGATTGATGCGTCCAGCGCCCGTCCCGGGCTCGACCGCAAGACGGTGCGTCGCCATGCGAGGGCCGTCACCGCCGAGTCGCTGATGCGTGAACGACTCGGCCGCACCAGTGCGTTGACCCCGCACAAGCCGTATCTCTCCCGCCGGTGGGCCGAGGGATGTGACAACAGCGCGCAGACGCTGCGGGACGAGATCGCCGCTCGCGGATACCGAGGGCGGCGCAAGAGCGTCGCGTCCGCCGCTTTCTCTAACGCCCTTGTCCGGTACAACGGTCCACGACCGGCTCGTGGCGCGTTCATGAGGGGAGCAACAGCTGACACCTCGCCTCGAAGGCGAGGGTCGCCCCAACGCCTGGGTCATCGATGGGACGACGCAAGAAGTCCCGAGCCCCTGCCCCGGGGAAAGCCGATGCAGTGTCGGTCGGCGGGCGCCGGGACTGGCTATGTGATCGTGACCGCGAGGAGCAGCGTGGCGGCCAGGGCGACGGCGACGAATGCCAGCAGCACAGGTTCCCTCACTGGGGCGTCCGTAGTTCGGCCCCTGCCTTCAACCCCCAGGGCGGGTGGTGGGGCCCATGAGGTCGTAGCTCGCGCTTGGCCAGCGCGAGCACGATGAATAGCCCGCGTCCGCAGACGCCGTCAGGAGTCGGCGTACGCGTCTGCGGCAGCCTGTGGGCCGCGCGGCTGTGGTGCATGGCGCAGCCGAAGACTCTGGCCTGCGTGCTTGCCGCAAGGGGGAGCTGATGCGTGTATCCCGCAGTAGGCGGTGACGCATTGCGGACCGTTGTTGTCCGCAATGACTCCTAACGTGGTTCCCGGAAAGCAAGACCAGCCGTGAAACAACGTGGAGGTTCGACATGATTCTGGTGATCGGTGCGACGGCGCAGTTCGGGCGGCAGACGGTCGAGGCGCTGGCGGCGGCAGGTCGGCCGGTGCGCGCGCTGACCCGGAATCCTCAGGCTGCCGGCCTGCCGGAGGGTGTGGAGGTGGTGCGGGGTGACCTCACCGACACTGCCACGCTCGCGCCCGCGCTGGAAGGCGTCAGCGAGCTGCTGCTGGTGCTGCCGTACGGTCTGGAGGCGGGCCCCGTGCTGACCGAGGCGCAGCGTGCCGGGGTGCGGCAGGTGGTGTTCCTGTCCTCGGGAGCGGTGGTCGAAGGCGCTGTCGCGCAACCGGACGTGATCGCCGCCTACCACGCCCGCGTCGAGGAGCAGATCAAGGCTTCGGGCCTGGAGTGGACGTTCCTGCGCCTGATGTTCCCGGCCATCAACGCGCTGTCGTGGGCCATGCAGCTCACGAGCGGCGATGTGGTGCGCGGCCCGTACGCCGGGGCATCGGCCTCGGTGGTGCACGAGCAGGACGTGGCCGAGGCGGCGGCAGGTGTACTCGGCACGTCCGGGCACGCGGGCCGCGCCTACGAGCTGACAGGCCCGCAGTCGCTGACCCAGGGCGAGCAACTGGCGGTGCTGGGTGGGGCGCTGGGCCGCGAGCTGAGCTTCGAAGAAGTACCGGACGGGCCGGTGCGGCAGCAGCTGAGCCAGTTCATGGACGGTGATTTCATCAACGCGCTGCTGGATCTGATGGCGCAGACAGTAGGCAAGCCGGCGGCCATCAATGACGTCGTCGAACAGCTGACCGGCCATCCGGCGCGCACTTTCGACCAGTGGGCCGCCGACCACGCAGCCGACTTCAGCTGAGCAGCCACAACGGTCACAACAGGCTCAATGCCGTGCTGGTCGTCGCCCCGAGGGTCATCAAGAAGTCCCGGCCCGACGAACGCCCCAAGCCGGCCTGACCGAAGCAGTCAGCGCCACGCTCGGTCTGTCGGCCGTCGTGCAGGCGATGGTGAAGCGGCGCTGAATCACGTCGGCGGAGCTGGATGCGGCTGCTGTGTCCCGGGGTGTCAGTGGCTGGTGTTGGCGTCCGGGTCGTGCCGCTTCGGTATGCCTTTCCTCTCGATCCTGCGCCTGGTCAACGCATCGCGCTGGCCAGGGCGTTCGGGTGCGCGCGGGTGGTGTACAACGACGCGATCGCGGCGCGGGCGTGGGCGGCGGGGGAGGCGTTCCTTACGGCGGCGGTGCTGTCGAAGACGCTGATCACCGAGGCGAAGAGGACGCGTGAGCGGCACTGGCTGGGCGAGGTGTCGGCGGTGGCGCTGCAGCAGTCGCTGCGGGATGCGGAGTGCGCGTACCAAAACTTCTTCGCCTCCCTGAGGGGAGCCCGGAAAGGAGCGCGGGCAGGGGCGCCGCGCTTCAAGTCCCGTAAGGACGCAAGGCAGGCTGTCTGGTTCACCGCGAACGCACGCTGGAAGATCAACGAGACCGGAAGGCTGGTGCTGCCGAAGATCGGCGAGGTGAAAGTGCGTTGGTCGCGCACGCTCCCCACCGCCCCCACCTCCGTCACCGTCGTCAAGGACGCGGCCGGGCGGTACTTCGCCTCCTTCGTCATCGACACCGACCCCGATCAGGACCGGGCCGGCTTCAGCGAGCCGGCCCCGATAGTGCCGTCGGCATCGACCTGGGCCTGGCTCTCCTCCAGAGGGGTGCCCCCATCGCTGTCCTGTCCGACGGCACGAAGACCGACGCTCCGCGGCTATTGGGTCGGCACTGAGAGGGCTGAGCGGTCGCCGACACCGGGTGGGTGCGGCGGCCGTGGGCGGGATCGGCTCCTGGTTCGAGTCAGTCAGCCCGGAGCAGGGCGCGCAGCTCGGAGGTGTCGATGATGTGGGCCCGTGAGGGAAAGACATGGTGGAGCAGGACGTTGTGGACTTCGGTGTCCGGGTCGGCCACGCCGTCGGACAGGACGTAGAGCTGGTAGTCACGGTCGGCCGCGTCGATGACGGTGGACAGGACGGCGCCGCTGGTGCTGAGGCCGGCGATGACCAGAGTGGTGATCCGGCGCTCGCGTAGCTGCTGGTCGAGGTCGGTGGTGGACATGCCGCCGTAGCGGATCTTGCGCACGACGATGTCGCCGTCCTGGGGAGCCAGACACTCGTGGATGGCGGCGGCAGGGTCCTTGTGGTGCATGACGCGGTGTTGGGCCAGCGGGGCGAAGGACTTGTTGGAAGCCGGGATCGCGTCCCAGTCGGCATCGGTGAAGCCGACGCGTACGTAGGCGATGGTGCCGCCGTTTGCGCGAACGTCGGCGATGGCCCCCGCCACACGACCGAGCAGGGCGTTTCGGGCCTCGCCGTCGGGCACAAAGGCCAGGATCGCGGGCTGGTAGTCCATGACGAGAAGCGCGGTGCGGGTGGGGTTAAGCACGGGGGCAGTGCTCACGCGAGTGTTCTCCTTGACCGTTGGTGTGCCAGGTCGACGCGGACGCGCACCGGCGGGCCGGCTGCGGCCTGCGAGTGGCAAGTTGTGGTGCCTCATGAGTGGCTGCGGGGCAGTTCCGGCTCGTGCTGCGATGTCTGGTCCTGTCGGGGAAGCAGGAGCGGGGTGGTCAGGATGAGTAGTCCTGCGACCGTGAGCGCGGTGCGTGGGCTGGTGACGTCGGCGAGCAGCCCGGCGAGTGCGGTGAGAAGGGCGATGGACGCCTGCTGGCCGATCGACCAGGCTGACAGGGTGCGGGCGATGAGATGCTTGGGGGTGTGTTCGAGCCGGTAGGTGGCGAGCACTGGGCTGTACAGGCTCATGTTGACGATGATCGCCAGCTCGATGGCCATCACGGTGACGAGGCCGACGACGCCGGGGCGGACAAAGGCCAGGCCGATCAGCCAGATGGCGCGCAGGGTGCCGACGGTCCGGAAGACCCAGTGCCGGCCGAAGCGGGCCACGACACGGCGGGCCAGCCGGGAGCCGATGAGTCCACCGAGGCAGGGGGCGGCGAAGACGAGGGCGTACTGCCAGGGTGGGAACCCGAGCTGGCGTAGCAGCAGCACGGCCAGCAGCGGCTCGGTGGCCATGATCAGACCGGCGACGAGCAGTTGGTTGAGGTAGAGCGGCCGCAGACCGGGGTGGCCCATGATGTGTCGCCAGCCGTCGAGCAGTGCGCCCGCCCGGAAAGGGCTTTTGTCGGTTGCTCGCGGCGCTTCTTCCTGGCCGCGGATCGCGGTGATGCCCAGCGCGGAGAGCAGGTAGCTGAGCGCGTCGGCCACCACGGTCGTGACCGGCCCGAACAGACCGATCGCCGCCCCGCTCAGCGGTGGCCCCACTGCGATGGAGCTCCAGTTCGTGGACTCGAACCGCGCGTTGGCGACGAGCAGGTCATCCGGCCGCACGAGGGCCTTGAGGTAGGCGCCGCTGGCCGCGTTGAAGGCGATCTTTGCTGCGGCGACCACGGCCGATACCACGAGCAGTTGGACGAAACTGAGCCGCCCGAAGGCGTAGGCGACGGGGATCGTCGCCATGGCTGCAAACCGGGCCAGGTCCATCATGATCATGACCGGGCGCTTGCGCCGGAATTCCACCCACGGCGCGAGCGGCACCGCGATCAGCGCACCCACCGCAGGCCCCACCGCGGACAGCGCGGACACCTCGGCGGGTCCGGCATGCAGCACCAACACGGCGATCAGCGGCAACGCCCCGAACCCCAGTCCGGACCCGTACGCGCTCACCGCATATGACGCCCACAGCCAGCCGAACTGCCGGCCCAACCGTCTCCTGCCCACCATGCTCAGCGCACTCCCCTTGATGACTCCACCCGCACAAACTGACGTTGACCGATGAGAGATAAGCGGGCAGGACAACGGCAGGTCAAACAACCGACCTGCCAGCAATCGACAACCACCAGTTGTTCACTAAGGTGGGGCGGCGTGGATCTCGAAGCAGTACGTACCTTCGTCGCCGTCGCGGAAGCAGGCCAGTTCCAGAAAGCCGCCGCCGACCTGTCGATCACCCAGCAGGCCGTCTCCAAGCGCATCGCCGCGCTGGAGCGCACCCTCGGCGTGCGGTTGTTCACCCGCGCCCCACGCGGCGCCGAGCTCACTATCGACGGTCAGGCGTTCCTGCCCCACGCGGGCGAGCTGCTGCGCGTCGCCGAGCGTGCGGGCGCGTCCGTGCGCCCCGGCCGCCGTCCGCTGCGCGTCGACGTGATCGCCTCGCGCAGCGCGCAGTCGAGCCTGATGCGCGGCTTCCACCGCACACACCCCGAGATCGACCTCGACGTGATGATGCTGTTCGACATCGAGACCGCCGTCACCGCGATTCGCTCCGGTGCCATCGACGCGTCCTTCCGCGCCGTCGCCGCGCCCGGCCGACCTCTTCCCGAGGACATCGCCTCCGTCCGGGTGCTTGACGAGCCGCTCCAGCTCCTGACCGGCCCCGCCCACGCACTGGCGGGCGCCCGATCGGTGACCGTCGCCCAGCTCACCGGACACCGGATCTGGATGCCCGGCATCGCCCCCGGTACCGAGTGGGGCGCCTACTACGACGACCTCGTCGCCGAGTTCGGCCTCACCATCGAGGTGACCGGCCCCAACTTCGGCTCCGACGCGCTCCTCGACACCATCGCCGACACCCCTGCCCTGGCCACCTTCATGGGCGAGCACACCCGCCTCATCTGGCCCGCCGACCACGGCCTGCGCCGCATTCCGGTGACCGACCCAACGCCCGTCTACCCGCACTCGCTCCTCTGGCACCGCGACAACCCCCACCCGGCGCTGGCCACCCTCCGCACCCACCTCGCCGCCACGACGGCCGGCCACGACGCCGCCGGGACCTGGGCACCGGGCTGGGTGATTGGGCGCTGAGGGTGGTTCCGCGCTGAACGCACCCGCCCGCGCGGGCGGTCGACGGCGGGCGTCGCCGGGGGCGAGCAGACTGATCAGCTCGGAGATCACCTCGGGGAGGGCTTGAAGCAGCGGCGGACGTTCTCCGGCTTCTTGTGCCGGGACTTCGCCATCAGCATCAACAGCGAGGCACCCTGCTCGCCGAGGTGGGTGAGAGCGGAATGGCGGTACTCGTGCAGGTCCCAGCCCGTACCCGGCCCGCGCGGGGCGGTGTGCCCGTCGAGGAGGGCGCGGGCCTGCCCGTACGACAGCCCGGCCAGCCCGGTGTCCGGGCATACGTCGCGGGGACTGACGACCTTCCCCGGCCCGGGCGGCGGTCGGTGACGAACACCGGCCCGCGGGTGCGGCCCTTGAGCCGTCGGGGCAACAGCCGGGCGGTGTCGGCGTCCCCGTACACGGTCTCCAGCACATAGTCCTCGCGTGCCTGGCCCCGGCGGCGGGCCTTGGCCCGGGCGCCCTTGGCCTTGACCGGGCAGCGGCGCGTGGCGAGGTCCAGGTCCTCAGGTCCTCGATGCTGACGCCCAGGATCTCCTCGGACCGCCCGGCGGTCTCGTAGAGCATCCGCCACAGCGTCTTCTCCCGCAGGTTCACCTCACGCCGCGCGATCAGCCGGTCGATGGCCATCTTCGAGCGGGCCGGGGTCTCGGAGTCCGGCACAGCCAGCCGCTTCGCCCAGGCCGGGACCATCGGTCCCTCGTAGCCTCGCTCACGGCACCAACCGAGCCAGGGCAGCACCCCCGCCCGGCGGGAATTCCAGGTGTTGGCCGCCGCGGTGCCCCAAAGCAGTTCGAGAGCCTCGCCGACCTCGTCGCCCGCAACCGGCGCCAGTGGCCGGGCCTCGCCGAGCCCTTCGGCGGTCTTACCTACCCGATCCCATAGTTCCGGACCGTGCTCGGGTTACCAAGCGAGTCGAGAAACACATCCGCCGCGGGACGGCTTCAGCCCGGTCTCACGACCGACGCCCCGTCAGCCGTCCACCAGGGCCGCCAGAGGCTTAGCGCCGATTTTCGTTCCGACGAACGGTAGGCGGCCCGGTTCACCGCGAACAACGCTGGAAGCTCAACGAGACCAGAAGATCGCGTATGCGGATCGGCGCTTGGCTGGCGAGACGCTGACCTCGGTGCTCCCGAGGCGTTAGCCGACGTTCCCCGTGGGTCCCTGCTCGTTGCTGCTCGATCGGGCACGTAGGGGGCACGCATAGCCTTCTCCCGCCCTGCCAAGACGTGGGCACCGAGTGCGACGCCGGCGGGCGTAGGTCGTGTCTTCAATTGGTCTTGCATGGTCGATCACGGTCTGGTGATACGTCGCCATGAACTGGCCGATGCAGATTGGGAATTCGTCCGGCCGCTGCTGCCCGAATCATTGCGGGGCCGCAAGCGGTTGGATGACCGAAGGGTGCTCAACGGGATCGTGTGGAAGTCCCGCACGGGCACGGGCCTGGCGCGATGTGTCCGAGCGGTACGGCCGGTGGCAGACGCTGCACACCCGCTTTCGCCGTTGGGCCCTGGACGGCACGTTCGAGCAGATGCGCCAGGGGCCGGCGACATCGACTGGCAGGTGTCGGTCGACTCCACTGTCGTACGCCCCCACCAGCATGCCGCCGGAGCTCGAAAAGGGGGCTCCGCAGCCCCTGTCTCGGACGTACCCCGAGCGCCCCCACCCTGATAGCTGTCAGGGTCACGACGTCCCTGGTGCGGTCTACGGTTCGGGTCGTCGGTTACGACTGCAGAGGAGACCCCATGGGACTGAGAAAACGAGCGGCTGCGGCGGTCGTGACGCTGATCGCCGCGTTCCTTCTTCCGCTGGCTGCGCAGGCACCGGCGCAGGCAGCCGCGACCGCGTGGACGCCGGGGATCTCCCCCATGCACGACGGCGAGTGGGTGAAGCGGGATGTACAGGGTGGTGAAGCAGCTGAGAAGGCGCTCAAGGATTGCGCCAGGGCATCAGGAATCGCCTGTATATCGGTCGGTCAGGGCGACGGCAAACAGAGCATCTTCCACCTGTACAGGTGCGGTACGCGGTCGCTCTCGAACTTCATCGACGCGCTCACTGTGATCAACAACCAGACGGGCGCAGCCGAAGTCCGTTTCTGGGGACCCAACGTGGGCACGTACCGCGCCCCTGCCCACCCCAGCACCATCTGGGTGTTCCCGAACGAGGCGACGTACGACTTCAGCACCGTCACCATCTGCTGAGGTCACACCGGCCCGGACACGCCGGTCAGGGTGTCCGGGCTATCGCCCGCACGACTCAGGAGCTACTCGACGACCCTGACTCTGGTCGCCGTCGCCCCGAGCGCCCACAGCGCCGCGCCGTCCTCCTTGGGGAGGCGGATGCCGCCGGTCTGGGTGCCGGCGGGGGGCGGGGAGGGACTAGACGATCCGGCGCCCCGTGACGGACTTGTCGGGCACTCCCGGGGCACTAAGCAGGCGATCACGTGGCCGTGTGGGGCCGCATGGCGCCGATGCTGCGCTCACTGCCCTGCCCGAAACGAGGACTGCCGACTGCGCGATCAAGTTGGTCAGAACGCCAGGCCGGGACGGTTTCGGTGCGTCAAGTCCTTCCGGCCCGGCGGCTGGGTCGCCACCGCTGAACCGTGCAGCGGGCGATGGCGCGGCTGGCCGGGTGTCGCCGCCTGAACCGCCGCTACGAGCGCCAGGCCGAACACTTTCTGGCCTTCGCCCGGATCGCCGCCACTCTGATCTGCTCCCGCTGACTGGACGGGGCGGCCCATTCACACGGTGCCGAGAAAACCTGGATCAACGCCATCGAACTGTCGGCATGAGTCCCGGGCAACGCCGAGCAGCTCGTCCATGGGCACAGCGCGACGACTGGTTGCGGAGATGTCCTGGCGCGCCTCGGCAGACCACAACGGCGGGAACAGCGACAGACCCTGATTGGTGTTCAGTGCCCGGACCTCCTCCTTCCAGCCGGTCCAGCGCAGATCGGCGTAGAACTCATCGAGTGCCCCAGACACCAGCCAGACAAGCCACGTCGAGTGACCGACACCCAGGGCCTCCCACCGAAGGGAATCCGGGGCGAAGTAGACGACCTCGCCCGGGGCGCCGGGGCGGCCGGCGCTGCCAGGAGCGGCGCCGTTGAGAGCGAAGACGCCGCCCAGCACGTCGTGTGCAATCACCAAACCGGTCTCCGGTCGCCACACTGAATCGAACGCGGCGGGGAACTGATTCACGCGAGCCAGGCCCGGCAGGCCGTGCGTAGCCCCACCGACGGGGCTGCCGAAGACCCGCACCCAACCGTCGTCCACCAGCAGACCGCCGCACTGCAGTGCCACTGCACCCAGGTACGACCCGGCCGTGACCTGCAGCTGAAGAATGGAAGCCCTACCCAAATCGCCATCGGGCGGGAGCAGGTCGACGACCACCGGACTTTTCTCGAGTGTCTCCCTGAGTTCCGGCCAGGCCGGTTCCTCGACGTCGATCAGCTGGCTCAAATCACGCATGACCGCATCGTCGCATCAGCACCGTGCGACCCAATCGGCGGTGCGCTTCGACGAGCCACCCACCTATCGGGACGACCGCTAAGTCTCGCTCCGCGCCCGTCGGCGCAGGCCTGGCGGTCGTCCAGACCGGCGGACGGGGCGACGTCATGCAGGGGTACCGAGCGGCGGGTGCTCGAGTACGCGGGGCTTGTACTCGACCAGCTGGATGCGGCCGTCGAAGGTGCGGTGATCGATCATCTCGAGGGCAACGTCCGGATAGCCGTCGTAGATGCGTTCTTCGCCTGTGGCCCCGGTGATCACCGGGAACATCACGACCCGGAAGCGGTCGACGAGGCCGGCTCGTAGCAAGGACCGGCACAGGCTGAGGCTGCCGATCGTGCTGAGGAGCCCCGAGCCATCCGATTTCATGGCGCGGACCGCCTCGATGGCGTCGTCGCGGACGAGCGTGGAGTTGGCCCACGTCAGTGGCTCTTTGAGCGAGGAGGAGAACACCACCTTGGACGCTTGCGTGAGCTCGTCGACGGACGCCTCTTCCTCGGGCCTGAACTCGTCCTGCCCACTTGGAACCTCGCCTGCGGCGAAGCCCGACATCAGGCGGTAGGTGTTCGCTCCCATGAGATAGGTGGCCTCCGGCTGCTCACCGAGCCAGGCGAGGTACTCCGGGCCCTCAAGGCCCCAGAATCCGGGCCATCCCTCTCCCGAGGCGTAGCCGTCGAGGGAGGTGATGAAGTCGACAAGAAGCTCCGACATGGCGATGTCCCTTCCTAGGTGTCACAAGCATGGACCGGTCGGGAGCCGCAAACTCATCGGCCGCGCCATGGAGTAACGGGACAGCCCAGGACGCTGCAGCCGATCAGGCTGGCGGAGCGGCACGGCTTCGGAGGGCCCGGAGAGCCGGTTCGTGGATTCTGACCCACCATGACGCTGTTGCGCGCCAATGCCGCCGAGCATGACCAGCCGCGCGCTCCCGGAACGGCTTGCGTCCTTCGGCGTTGCCGGCCCGGGCCCTCACGCGCGTTGTGACGCAGGCCATGGGCCACGGCTTAACACTGAGGACGCGGCCCCACCCCGATGCCGACTTGGCTCGCGTGGGCGCGAGTGGTGGTGATCAGGCCGGCTTTTGAAGCCGGCTGGTCGGTGAGCAGGCAGACCCCGAACTCCGTCGGCATCTCCCGCCACTGGGCACCCGAGCAGGACATCCAGATCACGCTCTCGAACTGCTCCCGCAGATGCTCCGGATACGGGTCGCACGTGCCTGTCGGCAGGAACGGCTCGATCAACTCCCACTCATCGTCTGTGAGTTCCCTGCGTGCCATCCCCGCCATACCCGACCTCTGCCAGCTTGTCCTGTGTCACTGAATTCTTGGGCGTGTGTCACCGAGGTCTCAGCGGTGGCACCTCGGCTCCGGGGCGCAAGCTCAGGTCAGGAGCAGGCCGACGTCGATCAGCAGGGCGACACCGGCCAGGACCGCGACGACCAAGACGGTGCGCTTGCTCGCACCTCGGAAGCGGAGCGCGAGGGCCGGCGGGCCGATCGGAGTCTTGTTGTCCATGTCTGTCTCCCTGATGATCTGGGTGATCTTGGTTTGGGTGAATGCGGCTGTTCAGGGGGCGTCGTGTCGCAAGGCCTCCCGCAGCCGCAACAGTTCGCGGCGGCGGCGCCGCGCTCGTACCAGGGTGAGCATCGCGGCGGCGGTGCAGACGACCCCGCCCACGGCGGTGGCCACCAGGTCGGCGGTACTGCCACGGACTGCCGCCAGCGCCACCCCGGCCAGGGCGCTCACCACGGTCGCCGCCAGTGCGATCCGGGCGGACAGCACCCGGTCCCGGGCGAACAGCGGCCGACGCCTGCTCAGCACCCAGCCGGCGAAGACGGCCCAGGCCAGCCCGATGGCGATCAGCCCGGCAAAGACGGCCTGGGTACGCGGCGGCAGCGCATGCGGCTCGGTGGCCCACAGCACCGCGATCACGGCCGCGCCGCATCCCCCGGCCAGGCCCACTGCCACGTGGCGCAGCCGGGACCGCAGCGACACCTCTGCGGCCAGCGCGCGCTCCAGCTGCTCGGGCACCGCCCGCTGCCCTGCGCGGTTCTGCTCGCTCATGCCTCGTGTCCCTTCTCGGCAAGGTGGTTGCGCAGCATGCGCCGGGCGCGGTGCAGCCTGCTCTTGACCGTGCCGGCCGGTACGCCGAGCACCTCCGCGCAGCAAGCCAGCGGCAGGTCCTGAAGGTGGAAGAGGATCAGCACCTCGCGCTCCAGGGGCGGCAGAGCAGCAAGACCTGCCTCGATCTGCAGCGTGGTGAGCACGCCGCTGAGCTCGTCGTCGGCGACGACAGCCGTCGCGTCCTCCATGACTGTCTCCGGAGCCCTGTACGTCTGCCGCAGATGGTCAGTGACCCTGCGCCGGGCGACGGTGAACAGCCACGGGGCGAACCGCTCCGGCTGCCGCAGCCGCGGCAGGCCACGCACCACAGCGACCCACACCTCCTGAACAAGATCGTCCGCGAGGTGCGAAGAGCCGACCATGCCCCGGACATAACGCCACAGCGCAGGGTGCCACACGGCCACCAGCTCGCGGAACGCCTCCCGCTCCCCAAGCTGACAGCGCACCACCAGCAACCCGTCGTCGCCCACCACACCTCCCTGCTCCGCACCGTCCGTCACACCGACAGTCGGCATTCCAGGCGGAAAGGTTCACGGAATCCCGAGCATCCGGTCGAAACACCGGTCGTAAGAGGAACGTCATCCCTTGATCACGACTTCAGACAGGCCCTAGCCGAAGCGGCCGGCGACGGGCCCGCCCGTTCCCGTGGTTTCGGCCACCAAGAGCTACTGGCGGCCGACGGCCGGAACAGGTTGATCGCTTCGGGCGCTGGGGCGTGTGGTTGAAGGGGCGCTCCCGCTAAGGTTCGCCCATGAAGGCAGCGGTGCACACCCGTTACGGGCCGCCGTCCGTGGTCCGGATCGCCGAGGTAGACAGGCCTTCGATCGGGGACCGTGACGTTCTGGTGAGGGTGCACGCGACGACGGTCAACCGGACGGACTGCGGCTACCGTGCGGCCAAGCCTTTCTTCGTCCGCGCGTTCACCGGCCTTGCTCGGCCGCGGCATACCGTGCTCGGGACCGAGTATGCGGGAGTCGTGGAAGCGGTCGGCAGCAACGTCACCTCCTTCAACGTGGGCGACCGGGTGTTCGGGTACAACGAGGGCGCCTTTGGAACTCATGCCGAGTACCTGTCGGTTCCGCAGGACGGCGTCATCACGATCATGCCGAGAGACGTGACCTTCGAGGAAGCCGCCCCCGGTACGGAGGGTGCGCACTATGCGCTGTCGTTCATCACCACGGCCGGTGTCCGGGCCGGGCACGCCGTTCTTGTGTACGGGGCGACCGGGGCCATCGGCTCGGCAGCGGTGCAACTGCTGAAGCATCACGGAGCCACCGTGACCGCGGTCTGCGGCACGGCGCAGGTGGACCTGGTGAAGGCGCTGGGCGCGGATCGGGTCGTCGACTACACGGTCCAGGATTTCACCAGGGACACTCAGCGCTACGATGCGGTCTTCGACGCGGTCGGCAAGAGCACCTTCGGCTGCTGCCGGCGGCTACTGAAACCCGGCGGGCTGTACCTCTCCTCTGATCTGGGCCCTGGCTGGCAGAACCTGTTTCTGCCGCTTGTCACGCCGTTGCTCCGTGGTCGGAAGGTGAAGTTCCCCTTTCCGCGGCAGGACTCGGAGATGGTGCGCTACATCCGCACCCTGATCGAGTCAGGGGCGTTCCGGCCGGTCATCGACCGGCAGTATGCGTTGGAGCAGATCGTCGACGCCTACCGGTACGTCGAGACCGGGCAGAAGATCGGCAACGTGGTCATCTCGGTCGTACCGCCGAATTGACCGAACCCGAGACCATCTGCGCGCGGCGCCGCTCCACGGCTCCCGCTTGCAGGCCCGCCAGTACCGTGCCGGATGCGGGACCGCACTGGCGGCGGGCCCACACGACCCCATCCCCGCAGGCTCGTCGGCTCCGTCGCCCGTGCACCACTCCTTGCCACCGCTTTACGCCACCACTGCTCGGTAGCTAGTGTGAGGTCATGACCGTAGACATGACTCTGCGCATCCCCGACGAACTCGCACCCTCGATCCGGGCCGGTGCCGAGGCGGCCGGGATGAGTCTCAACGCCTACGTGGTCCGCGCCGCCCGCCGTCAGGCCACCCTCGACGCCGCGCGCCAGCTGGCCGCGCTCGGCCTCGGTGACGACCTGGCCGGCGAAGGCGACACCCTGCGGTGAGACGCGGCGAGATCTGGACCCTCTCCGACGACCGCGACGTCCTGATCGTTTCCCTGACCGGCCTGGAGGAGGCCTATGGCGCGGTGCTCGCCATCGTCCTGCACCCCTCCGGCCGCTACCCCGACACTGCCATGTCCGTCGTAGTGGGCGATCCGGTCCCGGCAACCGCAGTCGCCGTCAACCTCCAACAGCTCCGCAGTACCCGCTTCGACGGGGCCACCCGCCGCGGCACGGTCCCCGCGGAGACCATGGCCCGCGTGGACCAGGCGCTGCGCGCCGTGCTCGACCTATAGCCGACGGACCGTATGAGCAGCCGGTGACGATCGCGAGCTGGACGACGGCTGGTCCGACCGGGCCGTCGACTTCGGCTCACACCGCGGCCACTTCGAAGCGGTGAGCAATGTACTTCGTTGCCTGATAGGCCGGGCGAGGCCGCTGGCCGCTCCCGCCTGCCGAAGCGCCGGAACGGGAGAGGCACGCCCCTCTTGAGAACCGGCACGAGAGGCACACCTTCCGGACGGGAAGGGCATCGACACCCGAAGGCACCGTCCTTCCCATGATGAGTACTCGACGGCCGGGCGCAGCCGAATCGGGGACTTCGCCCCGAGGAGCCGTTCCGGACAGTTGTACGGGAGGGCTTTTTGATGTTTGGAAGCCAGGTGTGGGCGGTCATCGCGCTGGTGGCGGTCTTCGCATGGAGCCCGGTGCTGGTCGCAGTCGGCCAAACTGCTGCGGGCTGATCTTCCAGCGTCGGGACAAGCGGGCCGCCGAGCAGGATGCGGAGGCGGTCCGCCTCTGGCGCGAGGAGACCTGGCCAGCGATCCGGATCAAGGCAAAGGCGGAGAACGGTGAAGTCATCTCCGCCGACCAGGTCGGCGTCCGCTCGGGCCAGGTCACCGGCCGCACCTGGGGCGAGCAGGGGAAGACTCCGGTCGTCCGTCGCACCGGGAACCGGTTCTCCGTGAACGCGATGTCCGCATTCAGCATCCTTGGCCGGATGCACTTCATGGTCTTCACCGAGTCGTTCGACGCGAAGGTCATGTGCCGCTTCCTTGCCCGGCTCGTCGGGCACTTCGACCGGAAGGTCCACCTGTTCGTCGACCGGCACTCGGCCCACCGCTCCAAGACCGTCCGAGCCTGGCTCGCCGACCACAAGGACGAGATCGAGCTGCACTTCCTGCCCCTGGTGCTCACCCGAGCTGAACCCCGACGAGTTGGTCAACGCCGACCTCAAACGCAGCTTGCCCTACACCCACCGGGCCAGGAACCAGTCCGAACTCGCCGCCGAGATCCGAACGTTCTTCCATCGCCGACAACGACAACCGCACGTCGGCACGGGCTACTTCGAAGCCCCGCACGTCCGCTACATCCTCGACGAGTGAGTCCAAGGCGCTTCTGATCGGTATGACTGACCAGACGGCACTTGATGTCAAGCACGCTTGACATCAAGGCGCGGCGCCTCGTAGCGTGTCAAGTGTCCTTGACATCGCGCCGGGGGTGGCACCCGTGCAAACGCATAACGAGTTCAAGGCGAGCGCTCGGCTCGTACTCTGGACGTTCGTCTGGGCGGCAACCCTTGCCCTGGCCAAGTTCGGCCCCCAACTCCTATGGGATCCGCCACAGCAGGTGGCGGGCTGGGCCGCCGTTGCCGTCAATCTCGCCGCCGGCATCGGCTGGATCGTCGCCTTCACGCGCTTTCTCCGCGCGCTCGATGAGCTGCAACGGAAGATCATGCAGGATGCGCTGGCGGTCACCCTCGGCGTGGGGTGGATTCTCGGATTCGCCTATGTCGTTACGGACGACACCAGCCTCGTCGCCCGCGACGTCGATATCGCCGTCCTCCCCGCGCTCATGGGAGTCGTCTTTGTGGTCGCCTTCGTTGTCGGCAAGATCCGGTACCGATGAAGAACCGCATCACGGACCTTCGCGCTGAACAGGGCTGGACGCAGGCCGACCTGGCTCAGCGTGCCGGCGTGTCAAGGCAGACGATCAACGCCATCGAAACAGGGAGGTTCGACCCAAGCCTTCCTCTCGCATTCCGTCTTGCCAAGCTCTTCGACCTGAGGATCGAAGAGCTCTTCCTCGACGAATGACCCAATGCGTTTCTGATCAACGTGCAGAGCCCTGAGTGCAAGGCGTCGGACCGCGGGCTGCGGGTGGCTGGGGCTCTGAGCAAGGCACGCGCGATGCTGCCCTATTGCGCGCGGCCGGTGAGCTGCTCGTGTGGTGGGTGGACGGCAAATCGCCGCCCCTTTGTCTGCCGCAGCCGTGCACCGTGCCCGGCGGTTGCGCGCCCCAGTGGTGGATCAACAGCATCAACACGACATGCGCCATCTGGCGTGCGATTCCGTCGCCCGGGCCCGAACTCCGGCTCGGAGGCCCGGACGACTCTCTGGTACACGAAGTTGCCAAGCAGGCCCGCCTGCTTCGGGCCAGTGAAGTGGGCTACCGCAAGCGTGACAGCTTGTACGAGGGGTACGTCCCCGACGGCACCCCCTTCGGGGGTCGACCGCTGCCGCCGGTCCGCGGCCCGGGCCCGCGCGTGCGCAGCCGTCGTCCTTGCGCTGCTGCGAGCCCGCTGGTAGGCGTTTGCTGTGTGCCTTGGTGGGCTCGTCACTGTGAAACTCCGTTGGTGCAGGCCGGATCGTGGCCGGCCTCGGAGGAAGCGCGGTGGCGTTGCACCTCACCTCAGCGGCAGCGTGGATCGCGGCGCGCAACGAGCATGATCCTTCTCGCTGGTGTCCGCTGCGGCGACCTTCCCCGGTGCCGGACTTGCGCTGGCCGGATTCGTCGTCCGTTGGCGGCAGCGGGCCGATTGGCGGCTGACACTTTACTGAGGGAAATCGCCTGTTCCCGATCGCAATATGCGAATCATTGGGGGAGTGGCGGTGGCGAGGGACTGCCGTGGCTGCCGCAGACATGACAGGGTGAAACCTGATGTCTGCTGTTTCGTGGGGGGAGTACAGGTGACTGCGCCGCTGCAGCTGACCCGAACACAGCGGGTGTTGATCGGTGTGGTCGTGTTCGGTGCCGTGGTCATCGCCGGTATCGGTTTCACGGGCTCGTACGCGGCCGTCCGTGAACTGGCCCTGCAGAAGGGTTTCGGGGACTTCAGCTACGTGTTCCCGATCGGGATCGACGCAGGCATCTGTGTCCTTCTGGCTCTGGACCTGTTGCTGACGTGGATTCGAATCCCGTTCCCGTTGCTGCGGCAGACGGCCTGGATCCTCACCGCGGCCACGATCGCCTTCAACGGTGCGGCAGCCTGGCCGGACCCGCTCGGGGTCGGCATGCACGCGGTGATCCCGGTGCTCTTCGTCGTTGCCGTCGAAGCGGCCCGGCACGCGATCGGCCGGATCGCCGACATCACCGCGGACCAGCACATGGAGGGAGTCCGGCTCACCCGCTGGGTCCTCTCGCCGTGGCCCACATTCCTGCTCTGGCGTCGCATGAAGCTGTGGGAGCTGCGCTCCTACGAGCAGGTCATCAAGCTCGAACAGGAGCGCCTGGTCTACCAGGCCAGCCTCCAATCACGGTTCGGCCGCGGCTGGCGGCGCAGAGCCCCCGTGGAGTCCCTGATGCCGCTGCGGCTGGCCCGCTACGGCGTCCCGCTCGCCGAGACGGCCCCCGCCGGGCTCGCTGCCGCCGGCATCACTGAGCCGCCGGTCGAATTCACCTTCACCGTCGAGCGGGCACCCGCTCCCACGCCCGCACGGGATCTCGCGCTCGAGCTCGCAGGCAGCGCGGAGGAAGCCCCGGGTGAGCCGAGCAGCGAGGCAACAGACCTGGCAGTCCCAGCCCCACCCGGACCGGCGGAACAGGCACCCGAGAGGGAACCGGTGGACGAGGCCGAGGGGTTCGCCGCGGCCTACCAGGCCTGGATCACGAACTTCCAGACCGAGCCCACCGCCTCCCAGTTCGCGTACTGGATCCAGGACCACGGCATCACCACCGCCGACGGCGGACTGCTCACCGACGCACACCTGCAGCCCCTGCTCCAGGTCCTCAAGCAGCGCTACGGCCCGGCACCCGAGCACGCCGTCGGCGAGCAGCAGGCGGACGACGAACTGACCTGGTACGACTACTTCCGCAACTCCTGGCGTGCGTACGCGCAGGAATACGGGGCGTACCCCGATGCCGCCGCGCTGGCCGCGTACGTGTACGAGCGGGACCAGATCGCCGACTCCGATGGCCGACCCTACGCGGCCGCGGACCTGCAGGCCTTCGTCGAGGACTTCCAGCAGGCCGAGTTCACCGAAGAGGACCCGCACGCCGAAGACCCGGCAGACGGGCCCGGCGGGCAGCGAGGTGAGGACCTTCCGCCGGACGAAGCAGAGGACACCGAGCCCGCGCCCGTCGGCGCCGGGGCGCAGCCGGCCAAGGACCAGCGAGGCCCTCGGGTGAACGCCCCCCCTCGACGCCCCGCCGCCCGAGGGTGCGTCCACCGAAGGAGCTGTTGGGCTCACCACGGTGGACCGGTACTACCTGGCGTGGGCCGAGCACCAGGCCCAGCGCCGTATACAGCCTCCGTCCTCAACGGTGGAGGCCGAGGAACTCTCCGCCTTCCTTGCTGAGGTGAAGGGGTTGCGCGGCCGTGGCGGAAAGCCGGTCAGTGCCGGTAACCTGCGCCGCTACCTCCTGCCGTTCAGGATCTACAACCTGTGGGCCGATCAGCGGGTGCGCAGCGAGACACCCTCGCTTGAGGCCATTGCGCAGGAGTGCGCAGCCCAGGGAATCACTGCGCAGCACAACAAGCCCATCACCACCGCCTACATCGCCGACCAGGTCGCCGACTTCGAACGGCGCTGGCAGGCTCTTACTCACCACCACGCGCAGTCTGAGCAGTAGCGGCCGACCGTGCCCGGCAGCTGCGCAAGAGCCGACCCGGTTGCCCCGGCCCCAGTTGCGCAGTTGGAAGAAGCGCCAGGGCAGGTGCTGATTGCGTAGGCCAATTGGATCAAGGGCCTCACCAGGGCCGCCCGATGATCACGACTCGGTATGCCCCTGGGTGACGCGCTGAGGTGCCGGACGCCCAGGGCGGGGCAGGAGTTGAGTCAACGGTCAACCAGCCGTGGACGCGGGGCCTCACCCGTGGCTTGCGCGTCGGTGTCGTCGGTGCCGACCGGACCGCGGGGAAGCATCCGGTCCAGCCACTTCGGCAGCCACCAGTTGGCCCGGCCGAGGAGTGTCATGGTCGCCGGTACCAGCACCATGCGTACGACCGTGGCGTCGATGAAGATCGCGGTGGCCAGGCCGAGCCCGAACATCTTGGTGGAGGGGTCCTCGGCGACGGCGAAGGACAGGAAGACCGCCACCATGATGAGGGCGGCCGAGGTGATGATCCGGGCGGTGCCCGAGACGCCCTCGACGATCGCCGTGCCGTTGTCGCCGGTGCGCAGGTACTCCTCGCGTACGCGGGAGAGGAGGAACACCTCGTAGTCCATCGACAGGCCGAACAGGATGGCGAAGAGGAACATCGGGATGAACGACACGATCGGAACCGTCGTTTCCAGCCCGATGAGTGCGCCTGCCCAGCCCCACTGGAAGACCGCGACCATGATTCCGTAGGCCGCGCCGATGCTCAGCAGGTTCAGCAGGACCGCCTTGAGCGGTACGAGTACCGAGCGGAAGACCAGCATCAGCAGCAGGAACGACATCGCCAGCACGGCGGCGACGAACGCAGGCAGGCGCTCGCTGGTGCGTTGGCCCACATCGGACAGGCTCGCGGCGGCGCCGCCGACGTGGGCCCTGGCCGGGCCGTGCCCGATCGCCGTGGGCAGCACGTCGGTGCGCAGCCGGGCGATGGTGTCGGCGGTGGCCTTGTCCTGCGGGCTGGTGGTCGGGAACACCACGAGGGTCGCGATGCCGGTGGCCCGATCGATGTGCGTCGGCGCGACGGATGCGATGCCCGGATCCGCCGCGACCGCCCCGACGAGTCGGTCCAGCGCCCCCGGATCACCGGCGGGGTCCGCGGCGATGACGAGCGGACCGTTGATGCCCGGGCCGAACCCCTCGGCGACGAGGTCGTAGGCCCGGCGCTCGGTACGGCTGTGGGGCAGTGAGCCGTCGTCGGGCAGGCCGACGCGCAGGCCGAGCACGGGCAGCGTCGCGGTCAGCAGCAGCCCCGCCGCGCCGACCGCGTACGGCACCGGGTGCCGGCTGACGTGCCCGATCCAGCGCCGCCACCCGGCGGCGTGGACGGCGCCTGCCGCCGGGTGGCGCCGCCGTGCGAGTCGTCCCGGCTTCCTGGTCTGCAGAGCCCGGCCGATCCGGCCGACTCGGGCCAGGCGCGGGCCCGCCGCGCCGAGGAAGGCCGGCAGCAGCGTCACCGACGCGACCACCATGATCAGGACGACGATCGAGACGGCGAACCCGCCCACCGTCATGAACGGCACGTTCGCGACCGCCAGGCCGAGGATCGACACGACGACGGTTCCGCCGGCGAAGACCACCGGCCGCCCCGCTGTGGCCACCGCTCGTCCGGCCGCCTCGTGCGGATCGAGCCCGCGCGCGAGGTACTCCCGGTGCCTGGCGAGCACGAACAGCGCGTAGTCGATGCCCACTCCGAGCCCGACCATGCTGCCCAGGACCGGTGCGAAGGTGGGGACGTCCGTGACCCCCGCCAGTACCGTCATCGTGGCGACCCCGATGGTCAGTCCGAAGACCGCCATGCCGATCGGCAGCGCAGCGGCGACGAGCGAACCGAACGCCAGGAACAGGATCGCGGCCGCGGCGAGGAGGCCGATCAGCTCGCTCGCGCCGCCGCCGGGGTCGGAGAAGGCGTAGAAGAGGTTCCCGCCCATTTCGATACGCAGGGGGAGTTCGGTGCGCAGCCGGTCGCCGAGATCGACGAGGGCGTCGAGGTCCTTGGCCGACAGCCGGCTCTGGTCGGGGTACTGCACCCGGACGACCGCGATCCGCCCGTCGGCCGAGACCAGGCCGCCGCGCACGGTGGTCTCCCCGCGTGCGTCGAGAGCCCCCGCCGGGTCACTCGTGCCGAGCACGTGCGGCAGCCTCTGCACCTCGGCCTGCAGCCGCGTGAGAGCGGTGCGCGCGCCGGGGTGGTCGAAGAACGTCGCATCGCCGTCGAGGGGGGTGACGACCACTTGGGCGGTCATCCCTTCCTGGCCGGTGCCGGCCCGCTCGATCAGTTCCGCGGCCCGTTGGGAGTCCAGCCCCGGAGCGGTGATCGAGTCCGCGGTCCGCCCGCCGATGGTGACAGCGGCAAGGACGGCGAGCGTGGCGGCGATCAGCCATGCCGCGATCACCCGCCAGGGATGGCGGGCGGCGCCAGCGCCCAGGCGCACCAGGGCTTTTGAGAGCATCGGGTCCTCCAACCACCTCGTCGGCCGTCCTCGTGCGGCCGCCGATGCCGAGGCTCGTCGCCACGGCGCTCCGCGGCATCGGCCCGCGGGCCACGGATCCATCGGCCCCGGGGCGGACTGACGAACCGTCCTTTCGGCCGATGCGCACCGCGCCGCGGTCCCTACGCTGAGAACCGTGCTGCGAGACGACCTGCAAAACCTGTGGACCGAACCCCGGCCGCCCGCCGCGCCCGCCCGGGTGTGGCGGGACTGGGCGCTGCTTGCCGCGGGCCTTGCCGGTGCGGTGCTGGAGGCCACCCTGCGCGAGAACGTCGTGTGGCGGCCGGTGGCGGTGGTGTTTGCCGTATGGCTGTGCCTGCTGCCCCTGTGGCGCCGGACCCGCCCGCTGGCGATGGTGACGCTGGCGTTCGGCTCGGTGATCCTCCTTCAGATGGCCTCGCTGGTCGCCGCTGCGCGCGAGCCCGTCGGCCTGTACACCGGCACGGTCGTGCTCGTGCTGGTGTACGCGCTGCCCCGGTGGGGATCGGGACGCGAGATCGTGCTGGGCGGCGCGGTGATCCTCACGACCGGCGCGCTGTGTTCCGTCACGGACGAGACGCCGGTCGCCGAGAACGTCGTGGGCATCGTCTTCCTGCTGCTGCCCGGCGTGGTCGGGACTGCCGTGCGGTTCTGGGTGACCGCTCGCGAGCGGCAGGTGGAGCAGGTGCGCTCCCGCGAGCGCGAGCAGCTCGCCCGGGAACTGCACGACACGGTGGCCCACCACGTGTCGGCCATGGTGATCATCGCCCAGGCGGGCGGGGTGCTCGCGGGCGTCGACCCGTCCGCCGCCGTCAAGGCGCTGGAGGAGGTCGAGGAGGAAGGGGCGCGCACGCTGGAGGAGATGCGCGCCATGGTCGCCGCGCTGCGCGACCGCGGGATCGGCGCCGAGCTGGCGCCCCCCGCCGGAGTCGCGGATCTGGAGCGCCTGGTGCGCACCCCGGGTGGCCGCCTCAGGGTCGACCTTGGGCTCGACGGCGAACTGGACGCGCTGCCCCCGGCCGTGGACGCGGCCGTCTACAGGATCGTGCAGGAGTCGGTGACCAACGCGCTGCGCCATGCGGTCGACGCGACCGAGCTTGTCGTCCGGGTCGCCGCGGAACGGCACACGGTACGGGTGAGCGTGCACGACAACGGCCGGCGCACCGGCCGGGGCCGCGACGGATACGGACTTACCGGACTGCGCGAGCGCGCGACCCTGCTCGGCGGCACCCTACGAGCCGGCCCCGGTACCGACCGGGGCTGGCATGTCGAAGCCGAACTGCCGAGAGCGAGGAACGACAGCGGTGCCCATTCGCGTCCTCGTCGCTGACGACCAGACGATCGTCCGCACCGGCTTGCGGATCATGCTGAACGCCCAGCCCGGCATCGAGGTGGTCGGCGAGGCCGCCGACGGGCGCGAAGCGGTACGTCTGGCCCGCGAACTGCGCCCCGACGTCTGCCTGTTCGACATCCGCATGCCCGTACTCGACGGGCTCGAGGCCACCCGGCTGGTCGCCGGCCCGGGCGTCGCCGACCCGCTGGCCGTGGTCGTCATCACCACGTTCGACCTCGACGAGTACGTCTACGGCTCACTGCGTGCCGGCGCCCGCGGATTCCTCCTCAAAGACACGGGACCGGACCTGCTGGCGCAGGCCGTACGCTCGGCGTCCGACGGTGAGGCACTCATCGCCCCCAGCGTCACTGTCCGTCTGCTCCAGGCATTCGCGGATCTGCCCGCCGGCCGGCCCGTGGCCCAGCCGGTCGCTCCCGTCACCGCCCGCGAGGAGCAGGTGCTCCTCGCCGTCGCCCGCGGGCTGACCAACACCGAGATCGCCGACGCACTGCACATCAGCCTCAGCACGGTGAAGACGCATCTGGCCAGCCTGATGGCCAAACTCGGCGCCCGCAACCGGGTCGAGATCGCGATGTGGGCCTACGAAACGCGCCGCATCCTCCCCGGAACCTGAGCCGGGCGCCGGGCCACGTCCATGTCCCATGAGTACCCGCCCGGACATCAGCGCATAGGTCTGCTCACGTCGGCTCCACGTGCCTCGCCCGCCCCGGAGCGTGACGTACCAGGAGGCCGTAACTGGGACGGTGAGACACCCGACAGGACGAGACTCCCGACAGCTACCGGAGATCATTCGCAGTGCTTCGGCCTTCAGGCCGGGGGTGAAGCGAATCTTGTGGCTGCGTCGCGGTCTCGTTCCGGCGGAGCCGGACCCTGCTCGCGATGGTGACGGATCGTTCACATGTTTCCGGTGACGATGTGGGTTCGACACCTGCCGAAGATCGGCGTGGTGAAGGTGAAATGGTCCCGCACCCTGCCTACCACGCCGTCCTCGGTCACCGTCATCAAGGACGCGGCGGGCAGATTCTTCGCCTCCTTCGTCATCGACACCGACCCCGCCGCCGACCAGGCACGCATGCCCGAAACCGACCGCACCATCGGCATCGATCTCGGCCTTACGCATTTCGCGGTCCTCTCCGACGGCACGAAGATCGACTCTCCGCGCTTTTTGCGGCGGGCGGAGAAGAAGCTGAAGAAGACCCCAGCAGGAGCTGTCCCGCAAGCAGAAGGGATCCAAGAACCGGGCCAAGGCCCGCCTGAAGGTCGCCCGCGCCCACGCCCAGGTCGCTGACGCGCGCCGTGAGTTCCCCACCAGCTCTCCACGAAGCTGATCTGCGAGAACCAAGCAATCGCCGTGGAGGACCTGGCGGTGAAAGGACTCGCGCGCACCAGGGTGGCCAAGTCGGTGCATGATGCCGGATGGGCATCGTTCCTCGGCATGCTCGCG
>NZ_JAQMWP010000040.1 GCF_030403745.1 Streptomyces sp. S.PB5 | reverse complement strand
GATCAAGTCGGGCGGCAGATGAACCTCGGCCTGGCTCCGAGCGGGCCGACTCCCCCTTAGCGCCTGATCATCAATTGCGGGACGGGCCTTAGGTAAGTCCGCGCAGCGTTAGTCGTAGCAATCTGTTCGCCAAGTCCGGGTCTGTCGGTGTCTCCTCTGCCGCCAGTGCGATGGCGTGTGTCAGTTGTAGTAGATCGCCGATCTCCACGTCCTCGCGCACCGCGCCCGCTTCCTGAGCGCGTGCCAGCAGGGCGCCGCCCGCTTCTCGGATGGGGTCGCTGCACCTGGCCAGAGCCGAGGTCTCGTCGCGGGAGACGGACATCAACGCCTTGGCCAGGCCCCGGTATTCACTCGCCTGCGTGATCATCTCGCGCAGCCAGGTCACCAGCGCCCCGCACGGGTTCGGGTCCGTCAGGAGTTGTCGGGAGCGGGCCAGGAGCTCGCTCACCGCGTCCTCGAAGACCGCGCTCAGCAAGGCGTTGCGGTTGGGGAAGTGGCGGTAGAGGGTGCCGATGCCTACGCCTGCCCGGCGGGCCACGTCCTCCAGGGACGCCTCGGCGCCGTGGGCGGCGAAGGCGGTGCGGGCCTCGGCGAGGAGGCGCTCGTGGTTGCGGCGGGCGTCCGCGCGCATGGTGCGGGTCGGCGCGGGTGTCGCCGTGGCCTCACCCTTCCCCATCGCTCCCACCTGCCCTCTCTCATGCCCCTGATGTGCTCCAAGGATGCCATCGCAAGATGCGCGACCGGGCTACCCGCGAGGGCCGGAGGCCGTACCTTCTTCTCAGGGCGCCCTTTCCGGGGCTTTCCCCGTACATCTCATGACTTCTCATGGTCCTCAGGCGAGAGCAGCGCCGGGAGTGCACATGGAGATCAGTGCTGGTGATGCGCGGCGCGTGCTGATGCTCGCCGGTGACCTCGAAGAGGCCGCCTCCGCGCAGGAACTGCGGGTGCGGGCGCTGTCCGCGCTGATGGAGCTGGTGCCGGCCGACGCCGGTCAGGCGTACCGGCTCTCCGTCGACGGGAGCGGGGTGTCCGCGCTCTCGCTGCCCGAGGAGTCCTTCCACGCGGACCCGATGGTGATCTACGACCATCCCCTGGACCACCCGCTCACCGAGATCATGCTGGAGACGGCGACGAACGCGGCCTGGCGGGTCAGCGATGTCGCCGGGGACCGTCAGTGGCGGCGTACCCACTGCTACAACCTGGACTTCCGGCCCTTCGGGCTGCGGCGGCACCTGGTGGCGTCGGCCGGCGCGGGGTCGGGGGCGGTCGAGGGGTACGCGCTGGTGCGGGCCGGGGCCGACTTCAGCGAGCAGGACCGCGATCTGCTGGCCTTCGCCCAGCTCCAACTGGCGGCCGTGGAGCGGAGAGTGACGGAGCGGCAGCGGCTGCTCGCCCTCTGTGCCGCCGCACTGGAGCTGGTCGGCGGTCAGGGGCGCGGGGTCGCGGCGATCGGGGAGAGCGGCCGGCCCGAGGCGCTCAACGCCGTCGCCACCCCTCTCCTGGCACGCGTACGGGACGATCCGCGGCTGGGAACAGGGGACTTCACCGCTCGTGACGTCGAGGTCCGGCACATTGCGCCCGCCACCCCGGGGCTGCCCGTCCTCCTGCTGCTCCGCGACCTCGCCCAAGGACTCGCCGCCGCCCGGCTGTTCGGGGTGACCGAGCAGGAGCACCGGACGCTGCGGCACCTGGACAGCGGGCGGACGGCGACCGAGGCGGCCCGGCGGATGGGGCTGTCACCGGCCACCGTGCGGGGGTACATCGCCTCCCTGCACCGGAAGCTGGAGGCGGGCCACACCGCGGCGCTGCTGCGCAGGGGGCGGGATCTGGGGCTGCTCGGCGACTGACACGGCACACGGCTGACACGACATACGGCGATATGTCGCGACCCCTCACAATTGACGGATGGTCATCGGCCGTGCCCCGTCGCTTCACTGGCACAAGGCGCTCCGCACGGGGCAGTGCCGTGCCCTTCGTGACGGTCGCCTTGCCCTTCGGGTGCGCCGCCCTCGCCCTCGTCCGGCACGGCATCGGCTGGACCAGGACGTCCTGTTCCACCCACCTCGGGGGAAGGCCGGAGCGCCCGGCGGACTGACTGCTCCAGTCCGCCGGGCGCTCCGGGATGTCGTACGGCCTGATCGCCGTGGGTGGGTCAGTCCTTGATCTCGCAGATCGCGGCACCCGAGGTGATGGACGCGCCGACCTCCGCCGCCAGGCCCTTGATCGTGCCGGCCTTGTGGGCGTTGAGGGGCTGCTCCATCTTCATGGCCTCCAGGACGACGACCAGGTCGCCCTCCTTGACCTCCTGGCCCTCCTCCACGGCGATCTTGACGATCGTGCCCTGCATCGGGGAGGCGAGGGTGTCGCCGGAGGCGACGGGGCCGGACTTCTTGGCCGCGCGGCGCTTGGGCTTGGCGCCCGCCGCGAGGCCGGTGCGGGCCAGGGACATGCCGAGGGAGGACGGCAGGGAGACCTCGAGGCGCTTGCCGCCGACCTCGACGACGATCGTCTCGCGGTCCTTGTCGTCCTCGTCCGTCTCGGTGTCGGCCGGGGCGGCGAAGGGCTTGATCTCGTTGACGAACTCGGTCTCGATCCAGCGGGTGTGGACCGTGAAGGGGGCCTGGCTGCCGGTCAGCTCCGGGGCGAACGCCGGGTCCTTCACCACCGCGCGGTGGAACGGGATGGCCGTCGCCATGCCCTCGACCTGGAACTCCTCCAGGGCGCGGGCGGCACGCTGGAGGGCCTGCTCGCGGGTGGCGCCGGTGACGATCAGCTTGGCGAGGAGGGAGTCCCAGGCCGGGCCGATGACCGAGCCGGACTCGACGCCCGCGTCCAGTCGGACGCCAGGGCCCGACGGGGGCGCGAAGGCCGTCACGGTGCCGGGAGCGGGGAGGAAGTTGCGGCCCGGGTCCTCGCCGTTGATGCGGAACTCGAAGGAGTGGCCGCGCAGTTCGGGGTCGCCGTAGCCGAGTTCCTCGCCGTCGGCGATGCGGAACATCTCGCGCACGAGGTCGATGCCGGCGACCTCCTCGGTGACCGGGTGCTCCACCTGGAGGCGGGTGTTGACCTCCAGGAAGGAGATCGTGCCGTCGAGGCCGACGAGGAACTCCACGGTGCCGGCGCCGACGTAGCCGGCCTCCTTCAGGATCGCCTTGGAGGAGGAGTACAGCTCCTCGATCTGGGCGTCGGAGAGGAACGGCGCGGGGGCCTCCTCGACCAGCTTCTGGTGGCGGCGCTGGAGGGAGCAGTCACGGGTGGAGACGACGACCACGTTGCCGTGGGAGTCGGCGAGGCACTGGGTCTCCACGTGGCGCGGCTTGTCCAGGTAGCGCTCGACGAAGCACTCGCCGCGGCCGAAGGCGGCGACGGCCTCGCGGACCGCCGAGTCGTAGAGCTCGGGGACCTCTTCGAGGGTGCGGGCGACCTTCAGACCGCGGCCGCCGCCACCGAAGGCGGCCTTGATGGCGATCGGCAGACCGTGCTCCTCGGCGAAGGCGACGACCTCGTCGGCACCGCTCACCGGGTCCGGGGTGCCGGCGACCAGCGGGGCGCCCGCGCGCTGCGCGATGTGCCGGGCGGCGACCTTGTCACCGAGGTCGCGGATGGCCTGCGGCGGCGGGCCGATCCAGATGAGGCCCGCGTCCAGGACCGCCTGTGCGAAGTCGGCGTTCTCGGACAGGAAGCCGTAGCCGGGGTGGATGGCGTCAGCGCCCGACTCGCGCGCCGCGTTCAGGACCTTCTCGATGTCCAGGTAGCTCGTCGCCGGGGTGTCACCACCCAGCGCGAACGCCTCATCCGCGGCGCGGACATGCAGAGCGTCCCGGTCCGGGTCGGCGTAGACGGCCACGCTCGCGATGCCGGCATCCCGGCAGGCCCGGGCCACGCGGACAGCGATTTCGCCACGGTTGGCGATGAGCACCTTGCGCACGATTGAGGCTCCCTCCTTGAAACAAGCCGAGTTTAGGGACTGCCGACACGGCACTTCGACCCGTCCCGTGTCGTGAGCTGCACCACACGGAGCGTGATGCGGAGCTCACTACATCCGCGAAATCCCTTGTCGCACCTCGGTACGCAGGACTCCTCCCCGAAACCCTAGCCCTCCGCTGTGGCCAAGGTCTCTGTGAGAGCGTGCTGCGGACCACTCCCATTCTTTGTGGAGTCCCTACGAATGGCCCAACGATTCTTTGCCTCTCGTCGAACCCTTGTCCCGGGGTTTACCCGTTAGTAGCGTTCGCGCTGTACCGAACGTACTTCTGGTAACAAGGGCTCGGCTTGAAAGTGGGTGGGGGCCGGTGGTGCGCAGACCGGTGGCTTGGATCGTGGCGGTCGTGCTCTTCGTGGAGGCGTTCGGCATCGCGGCGGTGCAGTGGTTCATGGGTGTCGTCGTGGACCGGCAGGACATGTCCCTGGCCGGCCTGGACCCCGATGTGATGTCCGTGTCGACGAAGGTCGGCGGCCTGGTCTTCGGCCTCTACTTCGCCCTGTGCGGCCTCGTCGCACTCCTCGTGGCCCTGCGCGACCGCCCCCCGGCCGGCCTCGGCCGCATCCTGCTGATCAGTGTGGCCGTGGTGCACGGCCTGCTGGGCGCGCTCGCCTGGGGGCTGCTGGGCCGGACCGAGTTCCTGTTCATGGTCGTCATGCTGGCGCTGATCATCCTGCTGCTCATGACGTACGACCGTCCCCAGGAGCCCGCCGACGCCGTGCCGTCGGACGGGCCGAAGGATCCCGAGAGCGACGGCAGCCCCGTCACGTCTCCGCCGGCGCCCACAACTCTGTGATGCCGACGCCCAGTTGGGCGAGCAGTTTGCGAACGAGGGGCAGGCTGATGCCGATCACGTTGCCGTGGTCGCCGTCGATGCCCTCGATGAACGGGGCCGAGCGGCCGTCGAGCGTGAACGCCCCGGCGACGTAGAGGGGTTCGCCGGAGGCGACGTACGCGGCGATCTCCTCGTCGCTCGGCTCACCGAAGCGGACGACCGTGGAGGCGACGCCCGAGACGTACCGTCCGCTGACGGTGTCGTAGACGCAGTGCCCGGTCTGCAGGGTGCCCGCACGGCCGCGCATGGACTTCCAGCGGGCGGTGGCCTCTTCCCGGTCGGCGGGCTTGCCCAGCGCCTGGCCGTCGATGTCCAGCACCGAGTCGCAGCCGATCACCAGCGCGCCCTTCACCTCCGGCTTCGCCGACACCACGGAGGCCTTCGCCTCGGCGAGCGCGAGCGCCAGGTCGGCGGGGGAGGGGGCGGTGACGGCGTCCTCGTCGACGCCGCTGACGATCACCTCGGGTTCGAGTCCGGCCTGCCGCAGCAGATTGAGGCGGGCGGGGGACTGGGAGGCGAGCACGAGACGGCGGCGCGGCTGATCAGTCATGCGGTCAGGGTATCGGCGTGGCTCCGTGGACGCCGATCCGTCATCCGAGGCCGAGCACGATCATCGCGAGCACCATGGCCAATGCCAGGAAGAGCCCCAGTCTGCGCAGCATGTCCTGCATGTCGCGCAGTTCCTCGGGGGGCTCGTTCTCGGGGTCGGACCACAGCATGTGTCCAGGGTGCGGGGCCGGTCTCGGGCGGCGCCTGAGTATGCGTACTCAACTTCACCAAAAGGGTCTGCGGTTCCGTTAGTCTGGCTCTCGCTAAAGGAACTCTGGTCCCGTTTGGAAGGGTGTCACTGCCATGTTCACCACGGTCTGGACCGCCTCGCCCCAGCTCCCGAGCGAGGGATTCACCCCCAACTGGTCCCGGGAGGGCTTCTGGCGGCAGTCGCTGCGGCAGCGGGTCCGGCTGAGCGGAGGCGGGGAGCGGGTCCGGGTGCGGCTCTCCAACGCGTACGGGACCTCGGCGGTCCGGGTGGCCGGCGCGAGCGTGAGCTGTGCGGGGGCGTTCGCGCGGCTCTCGTTCGGCGGCGGGCCCGGCGTCGCGATTCCCGCGCGGTCGGAGATCGTCAGCGATGCCGCTCGACTCGCCGTCACCGCGGGCGACTCGCTGACGGTCACGTTGTACTTCGACGCGGCGACCGGGCCCGCGACCTTCCACGCGCAGGCCTTCACGAGCAGCTGGCGGGGCGAGGGGGACCTGCTGGCGGCGACGGACGGCTTCGACGCGGTGAGCGAGTCCTGGTACTTCCTGGCCGGTGTCGAGGTGGACGCCGGGCGCACGGACGGGATCGCGCTCTTCGGGGACTCGATCACCGACGGGTTCGGCTCCACGGCCGGGGCGGACCGGCGGTGGTCGGACGCGCTGGCCGCGCTGACCGGGCGGCCCGTGCTGAACGCCGGGATCGGCGGGAATCTGCTGCTCAACGACTCCGCGTGGTACGGGGAGAAGGGCGTCCACCGGCTGCGGCGGGATGTGCTGGAGCGGCCCGGCGTGGACACGCTGGTCGTGCTGCTCGGGCTCAACGACATCGGGTTCAGCGAGACCGACGAACAGCCGACGTACAAGCCGGCGCCCGTGGTGGAGACGGCCGAACTCATCGCCGGGCACCGGGAGGTGATACGGAGGTCAAGGGCGGCGGGGTTGCGGGTGATCGGCTCGACGCTGCTGCCGTTCGGGGGCTCCGACCACTGGGGCGAGCACGCGGCCAAGGTGAGTCATGAGCTCAACGAGTGGATCCGCTGCTCCGGGGAGCACGACACGGTCGTGGACCTGAACCGGGTGCTGGCCGATCCGCAGGACCCGGACCGGCTGCATCCGTCGTACGACTTCGGCGATCACCTGCATCCGAACGACGCCGGATACGCGGTGATGGCCGAAGCCGTGTCGACGGTCCTCTAGGAGCCCGGCCAGTAGGTGCGGGCCCAAGTCGCAGGCCCCGGCTGGGGCAGCCGGCGTACCGCGATGCGGGACGGGTCCGACCACCCGTCCCGCGGCCGGAGGGCGCCGGGCGGCGTTGCCGCTGCCGCCGCGGCGCGGGCTCGGACCACTGCCAGGGCGGCGGCGAGCTCCTCGGGAGTGGGGTTGCCCCGGACGACCTTGATGTTCACAGCGTCTCCTTAGAGGGGGATGTTGCCGTGCTTCTTCGGGGGCAGGGACTCCCGCTTGGTGCGCAGCTGGCGCAGACCGCGGACGACGTGGCGGCGGGTGTCCGACGGCATGATCACCGAGTCGATGTAGCCGCGCTCGGCCGCGATGTAGGGGTTGAGGAGGGTGTCCTCGTACTCCTGGATCAGCCGGGCGCGCACCGCCTCCAGATCCTCGCCGTTCGCCTCGGCCTCGGCGAGCGTGCGGCGGTGCAGGATGTTCACCGCGCCCTGGGCACCCATGACGGCGATCTGGGCGGTCGGCCAGGCGAGGTTGATGTCCGCGCCGAGGTGCTTGGAGCCCATGACGTCGTAGGCGCCGCCGAAGGCCTTGCGGGTGATGACGGTGATCAGCGGGACCGTGGCCTCGGCGTAGGCGTAGATCAGCTTGGCGCCGCGGCGGATGATGCCGTCGTGCTCCTGGTCGACGCCGGGCAGGAAGCCGGGGACGTCGACGAAGGTGAGGACGGGGATGTTGAAGGCGTCGCAGGTGCGCACGAACCGCGCCGCCTTCTCGGACGCGGTGATGTCGAGGCAGCCGGCGAACTGCATCGGCTGGTTGGCGACGATGCCGACCGGCGCCCCCTCCACCCGGCCGAAGCCGGTGAGGATGTTCGGCGCGAACAGCGCCTGCGTCTCGAAGAACTCGGCGTCGTCCAGGACGTGTTCGATCACCGTGTGCATGTCGTACGGCTGGTTCGCGCTGTCCGGCACGATCGTGTCCAGCTCGCGGTCCTCGTCCGTGACGGTGAGGTCCGCCTCCTCCGGGAACGCCGGCGCCTCGGAGAGGTTGTTGGACGGCAGGTACGACAGCAGCTGCTTGACGTACTCGATCGCGTCCTTCTCGTCCCCGGCCATGTGATGCGCCACGCCGGAGGTGGAGTTGTGGGTCCGCGCGCCGCCCAGCTCCTCGAAGCCGACGTCCTCACCGGTGACCGTCTTGATGACGTCCGGACCGGTGATGAACATGTGCGAGGTCTGGTCGACCATGACGGTGAAGTCGGTGATGGCGGGCGAGTACACGGCACCACCGGCACACGGCCCCACGACCAGCGAGATCTGCGGGATGACACCGGAGGCGTGGGTGTTGCGGCGGAAGATCTCGCCGTACGCGCCGAGGGAGGCGACGCCTTCCTGGATCCGGGCCCCACCGGAGTCGTTGATCCCGATGACCGGGCACCCGGTCTTCAGCGCGAAGTCCATCACCTTGACGATCTTCTGCCCGTAGACCTCGCCAAGCGCTCCGCCGAAGACGGTGAAGTCCTGCGAGAACACGGCGACGGGCCGCCCGTCCACCGTCCCGTACCCGGTGACGACCCCGTCCCCGTACGGCCGGTTCTTCTCCAGGCCGAAGTTGGTGGAGCGGTGCCGCGCGAACTCGTCCAACTCCACGAAGGAACCCTCGTCGAGCAGCAGCTCAATGCGCTCACGGGCCGTCAGCTTGCCCTTCGCGTGCTGTTTCTCGACGGCACGAGCGGAGCCGGCGTGCGTCGCCTCGTCGATACGACGCTGGAGATCCGCGAGCTTGCCCGCGGTGGTGTGGATGTCGATCTCTTCCGGCTCGGACATCGGGATTCGGCTCCCTGCCTGCTCAAAAGGGGGGACGGTTACTCATCCGTAGAGTAGTGCTGCGCCTGCGAAACAGCAGGCCGGGCGATGTGTTCTGAGACCAACGCCACCGGACGTCTGAGATGAAGACCACCCTGACGCCGGCCGGGCGGTGCTGACCTGCTCATTCTCCGGGCCACTGCGGCTGCCGCTTCTCGTTGAACGCCCGTACCCCTTCGGCCCGGTCCCCCGAGAAGGCCACCGACCGCCAGGCCGCGTCCTCGACTTCCAGCCCCGCCCGCAGATCCAGGCCGTGCCCGAGGCGCAGCGCCTTCTTCGCGGCCCGCAGGCCCACCGGCGAGTTGGCGGCCATCCGCTCCGCCAGCCCGAGTGCCTCCTCGCGGTCCTGTCCTTCCGCCACCAGTACGTCCACCAGGCCCAGCTCCCGGGCCTCCGCCGCCTCCACCCGCCGTGCGGTGAAGATCAGCTCCGCCGCCCGGGCCGCCCCCACCCGCCGCGGCAGCAGCTGGGTACCGCCGCCCCCCGGAATCACCCCGACCGAAACCTCCGGCAGCCCCACCACCGCCGTACGGTCGGCCACGATCACGTCACACGACAGGGCCAGCTCGAAGCCGCCGCCCAGCGCGAACCCGTGCACCGCGGCGATCGTCGGCACCGGCAGCTCCAGAACCCCTGTGTACGCGCCCCGCGCGACCGGGCGCTGGCGCACCAGCTCCGCGTCACTGAAGGAGTTCCGCTCCTTCAGGTCCGCCCCGACGCAGAACGCCCGCTCATGCGTGGACGTCAACACGACCACCCGTACCCCGCTGTCGGACCCCAGCGCCGCGCACGCCGCCCCCAGCGACCTGGCCATCTCCGTCGACACGGCGTTCATGGCCTTCGGCCGGTCGAGGGCGAGCTCCGCAACATGCCCGTGCCGCCGTACCAGCACGAACTCCCCGTACCGTTCCTCGCTCATGACACCCTCCGGTTAACGCGGGTTAACACCATCCGTCCCGATCATCGCAGCCCCGCCCGAAAGGTGAAAGGGCTGACCGGACCCCTGGTTCCCGCAGCCTGGCCCGACTCCCCGTTCGAGTGACATCCCGCCCAACTCATGCCCGACCGCCCAGGGGAGCGCATAGCGTGCGCTCCGCCATGGCGCACCGGGGGCGCGAGGCATGGGGAGGGGATCGCGATGACGACGATGACGGACGCCGGGACGAGGCCGGACACAACCACGGCCGACGTCTCCGGGACACCGCGGACGCCGGTGCCCCCCAAGGCGCCGGCGGCACCCCACGCACAGGCGGCCCCCGACACCGCACCCCCGCCCCGCCTCTTCTCCGCCCCCCGCGGCCGGCACCGTCGCCCCCGACCCCGCAAGGTCCTGCTCGCCGCCGGCGGCCTCGCCCTGGCCGCCGGGGCGCTGAGCCTCGTACGGCTGGCGTCCGAGCCGGGTCTCGGCGGCGGTCTCGGCACCGGCACCACGGAGGCCGAACCCCGCCTCGACGGCCCGGACAACGGCACCGGCCGGGCGACCAACGCCGCCGCCACGATCGGCTCGGTGCCGAAGGCGAGCCCTTCGGCGACCTCGGCGATGGGAGGGGTGAGCGCGACACCGGCGGCGGGCGGCACCGTCGTACCGCTGCCGTCCGCGACGACCGTCGTACCACCCGGCCACGCGACCCCGCCGGCCCTCGCCACGACGATCCCCGACGCCCCGAACACCCCGGCCCCCGCGACCACACCCCCGGCCCCGGCCACGAGCAGCCCCGCCGCGCCGCAGCCGGCCCCGGCGCCGGGTCAGAGCACGAATGCCCCGGCCCCGGACCCGGAACCGGCCCAGCCCGGTGGTGTGTGCGTGCCCGTGATCGGTCTGTGCGTGGATCCGCTGAGCCGCTGAGTGCTCCGTCGGCGGTGGCGGCGAGGAGTTTTGAGGGGCTGAGGGGCTCGAGGGGCTTGAGGGGCTGTCCTTCAGGGCGTCACGGCGTCGTCGTCCCGCCGGACCGCCGGGTCAGCAGCCACGGCTCGACGACACCGAGGCCACGCACCGGCCGCTGCCACATCGGCTGCAGCGCGAAGCGGTACGTCGGGGGCTCCTCGCCCTCCTTCTCCGCGGTGGCCGCGGCCTCGGCCGCCTCCGCCTCGGATGCGGGCGCCTCCGCGGTGCGGATCAGCTCCTCCGCGAAGGCGGTGTCGACGAGTACGGCGTCCCGGGGAGCTATCGAGGTGAGCCGGGAGGCGAGGTTCACGGTGGTGCCGAAGACATCGCCCATACGAGTGGTCACCGTGCCGAAGGCGATGCCGACGCGCAGCTCCGGCATGGTCTCGTCGTTCGCCATGGTCTCGATGAGCCGCAGCGCGATCTCGGCGGCGACACCCGCGTCGTCGGCGGCGTAGAGCACCTCGTCGCCGAGGGTCTTGATGAGCCGCCCGCCGTGCGCGGCGACGAGATCCGCGGCGGTGGTCTCGAAGGCCTCGACGAGCTCGCCGAGCTCCTCCTCCTCCATACGGCGGGTCAGCCGCGTGAACCCGACGAGGTCGGCGAAGCCGACGGCGAGCCGCCGGTCGACCATCTCCTCGTCGTCGGCGGCCTGTACGACCCGCCCGGCGGAGGCGGCGAGCTGGCGGCGCCAGACGTAGACGAGGAACTCCTCCAGCTCGGGCAGGAGCAGCTCGATGATCGGGTACGTCACCTCGGTACGGGTCATCCCCGGCTCGGGCGGCTCGGTCAGCCCCTCCAGGAAGGAGTCGATCTGCCACTCCGCGAGCCGCGCGGTGGTCTGCCCGGTGGACCTCGCCACCTGCACGGCCATCGCCTCGCTCAGCAGCCCCGCCTCGACGAGACCGGCGAGCCGCCGCAGCGCGAGCACGTCCGCTTCCGTGAACGCCTTGGCCTGACCGACGTCCGCGAAGCCCATCGCCCGCCAGAAACGGGTCGCCAGCTCCATCGAGACACCGGCGGTACGGGCCGCCTGGAAGGGGGTGTAGCGCCGCTCGGCACCGAGAATCAGCGCTTCGAGACGCACGGCGAGCGGGTGCGGGGCCCCTCCGGGGTCGGCGGCGGTCGAGTCCTCGCCGGAACCCGTGTCGTCGACGGTCACGCCTGCTGCCCTTCCGATCTGCCACGGTCAGGTATCGACCGGCCTTCACTTTACGGCAGCTGTGCCGTAGCTCACTCCGTGGAGCCGAGAGAAAGGGTGCCTGATCATCGTCCTCGGCTGCGGGTGCTTCGTGGCTTGTCGCGCCCCGCGGCGGAGCCGCTGATGTCACAGCTCCGCGCCCCTTGAGGTATGGGCAGCTCACGCCGGGCGCAGGTGGACGATGTCTCCCGCCCCCACCGGCTCCTGTACGCCCTCCGCTGTCGCGATCACCAGGCGGCCGTCACCGTCCACCGCGACCGCCTCGCCCGTGATCGAGCGGTCGCCCGGTAGCTCGGCCCTCACCGTCCTTCCCAGCGTCGCGCAGCCCGCCGCGTACGTCTCCTGCAGGCCGCTCGCCGCCGGGTCGCCGCCCGCCTCGCGCCAGCGGCCGTACCACTCCTCCAGGGATCGCAGGACCGCCCGCAGCAGGGGGTCGCGGTCCGTCGTCACCGCACCGGCCAGCGCCAGCGAACCCGCCTGGGGTACCGGCAGCTCGTCCTCGCGCAGGGTGACGTTGATGCCGACGCCGATCACGACCCCGTCCGCGCCGGCCCGCTCCGCGAGGATCCCGCCGGCCTTGCGCTCCTCGCCGCCGACGGTGACCAGGAGGTCGTTGGGCCACTTGAGTGCCGTGTCGATTCCGGCCGACCGGGACAGGCCGGTCGCGACGGCCACCCCCGTCAGCAGCGGCAGCCAGCCCCAGCGGGCCACCGGGACCTGGGCCGGCTTGAGCAGGACGGAGAAGAACAGGCCCGAGCGGGCGGGTGCCGTCCACTGCCGGTCGAGGCGGCCCCGTCCGGCCGTCTGTTCCTCGGCGACGATCACCGCGCCCTCCTCGGCGTCCCCCTTGACGGCGAGATCCACCAGGTCCTGGTTGGTGGAGCCGGTGCGCTGCACCACGTCCACGTCGCACCACAGCCCGCCGTCCCGCACCAGCCCGCGGCGCAGCGCGGCGCCGTTGAGCGGCGGACGGTCGAGGTTCGACCAACGGTTGTCGTCTGAGGCATCTCGCGGCGTCATGCAAGCCACCCTAGGTGTGTCACTCCTAGCACCCGTTCAGTGTCCCTTTTTTCCTGAAACCTCCCTAGCCTGGGGTAATGGGTGAGGAGAAGCGGCTCGCGGCCGTCGTCGCGCTGGCTCAGGGCATGGCGGCGGCCCATGGGTCGCGTGAGGCGTGGCGGGCGGCGGCGGGCGGGGCCTGCCGTGCCCTCGGGGGGAGTTTTGCCGCGCTGTCCGTCTGGGAGCGGGAGCTCGGGCGGCTGAGGGTGCTCGTCAATGTGGGGGAGCGGGCCCCCGGCGAGGAGGAGTTCCCCGACGGCGAGGCCTACCCCGTCCATCAGTTCCCCGAGATCACCGAGTTCCTGCACGAGCGCTGGGCCGGGGGCGGCGAGCCCGACGCCTGGGTGGAGACCGCGGAGGGTCCGGCCGCCGGGCGCCGGCCCGGGTACGTCCATCAGCGTGTCGCCGCCCTCCGCAGGCGAGGGCGGGGATGCTGTGTCGTCGCCCCCATCGTGCTCAACGGGCGTGCCTGGGGTGAGCTCTATGTCGCCCGCCCGGCCGGAGACCCCGTCTTCGACCGTGCCGACGCCGACTTCGCCACCGTCCTCGCCTCCGTCGTCGCCGCCGGGATCGCCCAGGCCGAGCGCCTGGAGGAGGCGAGGCGGCTGGCGTTCACGGACGCCCTCACCGGACTCGCCAACCGCCGTGCCGTCGACGTACGCCTCGACGAGGCCGTGGAGCGGCACAAGCGGGAAGGGGTGGTCGTCAGCCTTGTCGTCTGTGATCTCAATGGGCTCAAGAGGGTCAACGACACGCGGGGGCATGCCGTCGGGGACCGGCTGCTGGAGAGGTTCGGGTCCGTTCTGTCGCTCTGCGGTGCCATGCTGCCGGGCGCGCTGGCCGCGCGGCTCGGCGGGGACGAGTTCTGTCTGCTCGCCGTCGGGCCGTCCTCCGGCGAGGTCGTGAAGGCGGCCGACGAACTCTGCCGCAGGGCGGCCGAGCTGGAGCTCGGGGACGGGGTCGCCTGCGGGGTGGCGTCGACCGAGGACCCGATCGGTCCCGTACGGTCCGCCCGCCGGCTCTTCCGGCTCGCCGACGCCGCCCAGTACCGCGCCAAGGCCGAGCGCGCTGACAAACCCGTCGTCGCCGGACGGGAGGGCCCGGACGACCCCGTCGTGCAGCTCGCGGACGCGCCCTCGCGGGAGGGGCACGCGGAGCGGCGGCGGTTCCGTGGGCGCCGTCTGTGATGTACGCGCCGGTAAGGGGCGAACCCCTACCCCACTCGTGACATCCTCGTCTTCAGTGCGTACGCTCCTGAATATGGATATGCACACTGTGGTGGTGGGGACGTCCGGGGTGACCGCGTCCGACGTTCTCGCCGTGGCGCGCGACGGCGCCCGGATCGAGCTCTCCGCGGAGGCGGTCGCCGCGCTGGCCGCCGCCCGCGAGATCGTGGACGCGCTGGCCGCGAAGCCCGAACCCGTCTACGGCGTGAGCACCGGCTTCGGTGCCCTGGCGACCCGGCACATCAGCCCGGAGCTCCGCGCCCAGCTGCAGCGCAACATCGTCCGCTCGCACGCCGCCGGCATGGGGCCGCGCGTGGAGCGGGAGGTCGTACGGGCGCTGATGTTCCTGCGGTTGAAGACCGTCTGCTCGGGACACACCGGTGTCCGGCCCGAGGTCGCCCAGACCATGGCCGACGTCCTCAACGCCGGTATCACCCCGGTCGTGCACGAGTACGGCTCCCTCGGCTGCTCCGGCGACCTCGCGCCGCTGTCGCACTGCGCGCTGACCCTCATGGGCGAGGGCGACGCCGAGGGGCCCGACGGGGTCGTACGCCCCGCCGGCGAACTGCTCGCCGAGCACGGGATCACGCCCGTCGAACTGCGCGAGAAGGAAGGGCTCGCCCTCCTCAACGGCACCGACGGCATGCTCGGCATGCTGGTCATGGCCCTCGCCGACCTCGACCTGCTCTACAAGTCGGCCGACATCACCGCCGCCCTGTCCCTGGAAGGGCTTCTCGGCACCGACAAGGTCCTCGCCCCCGAGCTGCACGCCATCCGGCCGCACCCGGGGCAGGGCGCCAGCGCCGCCAACATGCTGGCCGTGCTCCAGGGGTCGCAGCTCACCGGGCACCACCAGGACGACGCGCCGCGCGTGCAGGACGCCTACTCGGTGCGCTGCGCCCCGCAGGTCGCCGGTGCCGGGCGGGACACCCTGGCGCATGCGCGGCTGGTCGCGGAGCGGGAGCTGGCCTCCGCCGTCGACAACCCCGTGGTCCTGCCCGACGGGCGCGTCGAGTCCAACGGCAACTTCCACGGCGCGCCCGTCGCGTACGTCCTCGACTTCCTCGCCATCGCCGCCGCCGACCTCGCGTCCATCGCGGAGCGGCGCACCGACCGGCTGCTCGACAAGAACCGGTCGCACGGGCTGCCGCCCTTCCTCGCCGATGACGCCGGCGTCGACTCCGGGCTCATGATCGCCCAGTACACGCAGGCCGCGCTGGTGAGCGAGATGAAGCGGCTCGCGGTGCCTGCCTCCGCCGACTCCATTCCCTCCTCCGCCATGCAGGAGGACCACGTCTCCATGGGGTGGTCGGCCGCGCGGAAGCTGCGGACCGCCGTCGACAACCTGACGCGCGTGATCGCCGTCGAGCTCTACGCCGCCACACGCGCCGTCGAGCTGCGCGAGGGACTGGCGCCGGCGCCGGCCTCGCGGGCGGTCATCGAGGCCGTACGGAAGGCGGGGGTGCGGGGGCCGGGGCCGGACCGGTTCCTGGCGCCGGATCTCGCGGCCGCGGACGCCTTCGTGCGCGGTGGGCAGCTGGTGGCGGCGGCGGAGAGCGTCACCGGGCCGCTGCAGTAGCGGGCCCGCCGCGCGGAAGGGCCCCGGTCCGTGCTGGACCGGGGCCCTTCCCGTGCTGCCCGCGACCTGCCGGCCGCCGCTTGCTTCAGTTTTTCGCTTACTTCAGCTTTCCGACCTGTGCCGTGACGAGCTCGGCGGGGATCGAGGCGGCCTTGCCGCCGGTACCCAGCGCGGCGAGGTTGAGGGTGTAGAAGGTGGCGACGGAGTTGCCCTTGCGCACCACCTCGGTGTGGAAGGTCGCCTTGCCCTCGCCGTTCATGTCGACGTCGGTGGCGTAGGCCACCGACTCGTCGCCGCCGCCGTTGCCCGTCTCCTTGGTGACCTTGGTGACCTTGGTGGTCTCGTCCTCGCCGGTCATGGCGTAGCCGCCGGAGCAGGCGGTGAGGCCGTCGGACACGGCCTTGAGGGCCTTCTCGGCGCCGTCGCCGTCGTAGGAGGACAGGCCGACGAACGTCACGCTCACGTCGAAGGCGTTCTCGAAGTCGGACTCGCTGAGCTCCGAGGGGTCCTTGGAGGCGGCCGAGGCGTCGGGCTCGGCGGTCACGGTGTTGCCGGCGCTCGCGTCGGTCTCACCCGGCGCCAGAGCGGCCATGGACCAGGCGAGCGGTGCGCACTCGGCCTTGTCGGTCTTCACCTCGTCCTTGGACTTCGGAAGGGTGTCGTCCCCCGAGTCGACCTTGTACCCCTTGATGTCGCCGGTGGCGAGCAGCAGCTTCTCCAGCTCGGCGGAGGTCAGCGCCTTCGCCGCCGGGGCCGACGACTCGGCGGCGGACTCCTTCGTGTCCTTGGCGTCGTCCGAACCCTCGGTGGAACAGCCGGTGATGAGGGCGAGCGACAGGGCGCTCACGGCAAGCGTGGCGCCTATGCGGGCCCCCGATGATCTCTTCATGAGCGGACTATGAGGTTTTGGTCAAACGCCCGTCAAGTTGATTCAAAAATCGAGACGTTCCCGGCGAACCGAATAGATCACGAAGCCGGCGCCGAGCCCGAGGAAGGCGGTGCCGCCGACGACGTACGGCGTGGTGTCGAAGCTGCCGGTGTCGGCGAGCCGGGTGCCCTCGGCGGCTTGCGAGGACTCGGTGGTGGCTGCCCTGGCCTGCTGGGTGACCTCGGTTCTCGCCGGTTCGTCCTGGGTCGCGTTGGCGGACGGGACGAACCACAGGGCGCCCAGGAGGGTGCCCGCGGCGGTGGCGGTCAGCAACGGACGGCGAGCGGATGACACGGAATATCGATCCCCTTGTGGCGCTGGCGAATTGGCCGTGTGGGGCGATGTTAGTGAAAGGCGCGGGTCACGGGAAAGTCACGGGGGCCAAGGGCCGTACTCTCCGGGGCATGAGCACTGAAGAGACATCACGCTTTGTTCGCCTTCGGGTGGAATTGGTCGTCGAGATCGACGACGAGGGGGCCGTGACCAGCGCCGCGCTGGAGCGGATCGCGGACGATCCCGAGATGCCGGCCGAGGAACAGGCGCATGCCGAGAGCGCTGTGACGGAAGACACCGCGGAGGCCCTGGCGTATCTCGTCGACCCGTTCGACCTGGTCAGCGAGGTGCCCGGGGTCGAACTCGTGCAGGCCTCCTGGTCCAGCGAGCGGATCGACTACGACCCGGATTCGCCGGAGTGGGATCTCGACGAGGATGATGTGGTCGAGGACGAGGAAGAAGTCGCGGCCGGCTGAGCAGTCTTGGGAAATTCGTGACCCCGGACGGCAACCGCCGTCCGGGGTTTCGTCGTCTCAGGGGGCGCAGTGACCGAGCATCGCACCACCCGCCACGGCGGACGTGGTGTGCCCCACACCTTCGAAGAATGTGGAACGGGACGAACCGGTCGTAGCGTTTAGGTTTCATTGACGGGGACTCTCGGGGTTCTGGGGAAATCGGCAACGATGGAGAAGCGTGTGATGACGGTCAGTAAGCGGCGCAGGGGCCTGACGGTCGCGTCCGCACTGCTCGGCGGTGTCCTGGTGCTGTCGGCCTGTTCCAGCGGCGACAACGATGCCTCTGGCGGGGACAACAGCGACACCTCGCAGGCCAAGGTCGACGAGGCGGCCGCGAAGAAGACGTCCGAGGCCGACATCAAGATCACGCCCAAGGACGGCTCGGACAACGCCTCCATCAACAACTCCGCGGCCGTCACCGTGAGCAAGGGCACGCTCACGGAGGTCACGATGGCGACCGCCGACGGCACCGAGGTGGCCGGCGCGCTGTCCGCCGACAAGACCAGCTGGAAGCCGACCGCCCAGCTGGAGCGCTCGACCACCTACAAGGTCAACGCCGAGGCCAAGGACGCCAAGGGCCTCGTCGCCGTCGAGAACGCCTCGTTCACCACGGTCTCGCCGACCAACAGCTTCATAGGCAACTTCACGCCGGAGGACGGCTCGACCGTCGGCGTGGGCATGCCGGTGTCGATCAACTTCGACAAGGCCATCACCAACAAGGCGGCCGTCCAGAAGGGCATCACCGTCTCCTCCTCCAGCGGCCAGGAGGTCGTCGGGCACTGGTTCAACGCCAACCGCCTCGACTTCCGCCCCGAGGACTACTGGACCGAGAACTCCACCGTCACGCTGAAGCTCGCGCTCGACGGCGTCGAGGGCGCGGAGGGCGTCTACGGCGTCCAGCAGAAGACGGTCACCTTCAAGATCGGCCGCAACCAGGTCTCCATCGTCGACGCGAAGACCAAGACGATGAAGGTCACGCACAACGGCCAGACCGTCAAGACCATCCCGATCTCGGCCGGCTCGCCGGAGAACAAGACGTACGAGGGCATCATGGTGATGTCCGAGATGTTCAAAGAGACGCGGATGAACGGCACGACCGTCGGCTTCACCGACGACGACGGCAAGGCCGAGTACGACATCAAGGACGTCCCGCACGCCATCCGGCTGACGAACTCCGGCACCTTCGTCCACGGCAACTACTGGGGCGCCAAGTCCATCTTCGGCAGCGTGAACACCAGCCACGGCTGCGTGGGCCTGTCCGACACCAAGGGTGCCAACGACAAGGGCACCGCGGGCTACTGGTTCTACAACAACTCGATGATCGGTGACGTCGTGGTCGTCCAGAACACCGGCGACAAGACGGTGGCTCCGGACAACGGTCTGAACGGCTGGAACCTGAGCTGGGCGGACTGGAAGGCGGGTTCGGCGGTCTGACGCCGAGCGCTCCACCGAATTCCGGGGAACGCGCTCGCTGCCCGTACGGGTGGCGAGCGCGTTTCTGCGTTCCGGGTGGAGCGCAGCCGCAACTCCCCCTGAACCCGGCAGTCTTGTAACAGACGTTGCTGTCGGGGAGTTGTGCATTGAATGCCGTGATCATCTCTCGGCATACTGCGAGAACCGGGGGGTGCACGTATATGCGTGCGAGTCTCCCCCCGCCCGGGTGAACGGGGAATTCACCCGGTCCTTCTGCAAGGGGGAATCTTGCGCAGACAAGTGAAAAAGGCATGCGCGGCCACGATCGCCACAGCGGCGGCCGTAGCGCTCGCGGCGGGCATGACCAGCCCGGCGTCGGCGGACGCGCAGCAGACCGCGAGTGTCTCGCAGTCGAACAAGGCGCAGCTCACGCCCAAGCACCGCATCACCCTGATCACCGGTGACCGCGTCGTCGTGGACGCCAAGGGCCGGGTCGTCGGCCTGGAGCCCGCGAAGGGCCGGGCGCACATACCGGTGCAGCTCCGCAAGGCCGACGGCCACACCTATGTGCTGCCGTCCGACGTCGTTCGCCTGGTGTCGAGCGGCAAGCTCGACGAGCGGCTGTTCGACATCACCGAGCTCAACAAGTCCGCCACCCGCAAGTCCCAGAGCAAGGGACTGAAGGTGATCGTCGGTTACAAGGGCGCGGCGAGCGCGGCGAAGGACGACGTCCGGGACGCGGGCACCCTGCGGCAGAGCCTGAAGACGCTGAACGCGGACGCGGTGCAGACGCCGACGGCGGAGGCTCCCGAGTTGTGGGACGCGGTCACCAACGGTGACAAGACGGCCGCCGGCATCGCGCACGTCTGGCTCGACGGTGTCCGCAAGGCCAGCCTCGACAAGTCCGTGCCGCAGATCGGTGCTCCGAAGGCGTGGGCCGCGGGTTACGACGGCAAGGGCGTCAAGATCGCCGTCCTGGACACCGGTGTCGACGCCACTCACCCGGACCTCAAGGACCAGGTGATCGCCTCGAAGAACTTCTCGACCTCCCCCGACGCCACCGACAAGTACGGCCACGGCACGCACGTCGCGTCCATCGCGGCGGGCACCGGCGCCAAGTCGGGCGGCAAGTACAAGGGTGCGGCGCCGGGCGCGAAGCTCCTCAACGGCAAGGTGCTCAGCGACGACGGCTACGGCGAGGACTCGCAGATCCTCGCGGGCATGGAGTGGGCGGCCGAGCAGGGTGCCGACGTCGTCAACCTCAGCCTGGGCGGCAGCGACACCCCGGAGATCGACCCGCTGGAAGCCGAGGTCAACAAGCTCTCGGAGACCAAGGGCATCCTGTTCGCCATCGCCGCCGGCAACGAGGGCGACTTCGGCGACCAGACCATCGGCTCCCCGGGCAGCGCGGCTTCGGCCCTGACCGTCGGCGCGGTCGACGACAAGGACGAGCTGGCGTCCTTCTCCAGCACCGGCCCTGGCCTCGACGGGCAGATCAAGCCGGATGTGACCGCGCCGGGTGTGGACATCACGGCCGCCTCGGCCAAGGGCAGCATCATCGAGCAGGAGGTCGGTGAGAAGCCGGCCGGCTATCTGACGATCTCCGGTACGTCGATGGCGACTCCGCATGTCGCGGGCGCCGCGGCGATCCTGAAGCAGCAGCACCCGGAGTGGACGTACACCGAGCTCAAGGGTGCCCTGACGGGTTCCACCAAGGGCGGCAAGTACACGCCGTTCCAGCAGGGTTCGGGCCGGATCCAGGTCGACAAGGCCATCAAGCAGACCGTGATCGCGGACCCGGTGTCGGTGAGTTTCGGTGTGCAGCAGTGGCCGCACACCGATGACAAGCCGGTCACCAAGGAGCTGACGTACCGCAACCTCGGTACGGCGGACGTCACGCTGAAGCTGTCCTCGACGGCCACCAACCCCAAGGGCGCGGCGGCTCCGGCGGGCTTCTTCAAGCTGGCGGCCACCTCGGTGACGGTCCCGGCGGGTGGCAAGGCCTCGGTCGGCTTCACCGTCAACACCAAGCTGGGCGGCACGGTCGACGGCGCGTACTCCGCGTACGTGACGGCGACGGGCGGCGGCCAGACGGTGCGCACGGCCGCAGCGGTGCAGCGCGAGGTCGAGTCGTACGACGTCACGCTGAACGTCCTCGACCGTGACGGCAAGCCGACCAAGAACTACAGCGCCGACCTGACCGGCATCTCCGGCCTCGCGAACGGCGAACGGTACAGCCCGTACGAGGAGGACGGCTCGGTCACCGTCCGGGTGCCCAAGGGCGGTTACATCCTCAACTCCGCGTACTACGTGGACCCGGAGGACTTCGCCAAGGGTGCCGACTGGCTGGTCCAGCCGAAGCTGAACGTCACCGGGAACACGACGATCACGCTGGACGCCCGCAAGGCCAAGCCGGTCGACATCACCGTGCCTGACCCGGCCGCCAAGTCCCAGTTCGCCTCGCCCGGCTTCCAGATCGACACGGCCGACGGCGGTTACTTCTACGGCTGGTTCCTGGACTCGTACGCGGGCTTCCGTACGGCGCACCTCGGCCCGCAGGTGACCGACGGTTCGCTCAGTCAGCAGTTCGACGGCCACTGGTCCAAGGGCACCACCGAGCAGTACGACACCGTGGCCGGCGGCAAGGTCAAGCAGTTCCCCACCGGTTACACCAAGCACTACAAGGCGAGCGAGCTGGCCAAGGTGAAGGTCGGCCTGGGCGCGGCGGCGAGCGGCAAGAAGGGGTCGGTCAGTGCCACCGGCTGGCTCCCCGGCTCCTTCGTCGGCTCCGCGATCGGCGTGCAGCAGACCCTGCCCGGTACCCGCACCCTGCACCTGTCCACCCTCAGCGGGGTGAAGTGGGATGTGGAGTTCCAGCAGGCCGGCGGAGTCGACCCGGACGGCTTCCCGCTCTCCGAGGCGTTCTACACGCTCGGTGCCGCGCAGTCCTTCCAGGGCGGCAAGTCGTACGCGAAGACCTTCAACACCGCGGTCTTCGGTCCGCGTCTCAACGCCGACTTCGGTCTGTACCGCGACGGCAACGAGATCTTCGGCTCCCTCCCGCTGTTCGCGGACGGCCAGGGCCACGCCGGCTCCTCGGTGTTCACCTCGGTCAACACCACGCTGTACAAGAACGGCGTCAAGGTCGGCTCGAACGACGACCCGCTGTTCGGTGAGAAGACCTTCAAGGTCCCGGCCGGCCAGGCCAACTACAAGCTGACGACCTCGGTCAAGCGCAGTGTCAAGGTCGCCGCGGCCTCCACCCGGATCGACGCCAGCTGGACGTTCGCGTCCAAGAAGACGGCCGACCTCACCAAGCTGCCGGCCTCCACGGTCCGCTTCAACGCGAAGACGGGTCTGGACAGCCGGGTCAAGGCGGGCGAGACGGTGAAGATCCCGGTCACCGTCGAGGGTGCGGCCAAGGGCTCCAACCTGAAGTCGCTGTCGGTGTACGTGTCCTACGACTACGGCAAGACCTGGAAGAAGGTCACGGTCTCCGGCGGCAAGATCACGGTCAAGAACCCGGAGAAGGGGAAGGCCATCTCCTTCCACGCGAAGATCACCGACAAGAAGGGCAACAAGTCGACGATCTCGATCTACAACGCGTACTACGGGAAGTGACCTGTAGGCAGCGGTAGTCGCAGGGCCCGCCGGAAGCACACCGCTTCCGGCGGGCCTGTCTCGTCCCAGGCCCGCGGAGGCTTCTCATGCAGCTCTTATAGGGGGCTTATGGAGTCATCACCCGGCCTGCCTAGCTTGCCGCCATGTTCTTCACCTACCTGAGGCGCGAACTGCGCCGCCGCAGAAAGGCGGCCCTCGTCGTCGCCTCCGGGCTCGCGCTCGGTATCGCGCTGGTCATCGTGGTCAGTTCCGTGTCGTCCGGTATGGGCAAGGCCCAGGACAAGGTTCTGGAGTCCCTCTACGGTCTCGGCACGGACATGACGGTCACCAAGGCCGCCCCCGCACAGTCGGGCGACAACGCGCAGCAGCGCCCGCGCTTCAACTTCGACGCGCAGGACAGCGACTCCGACGCGGAACAGAGCAGCGACATCGTGATGCCGCAGGGCTTCCAGACGCTGGCCGCCTCCACCGTCACCGAGGTCGGCGAGCAGAACGGGGTCTCGGACGCCGTCGGAGGTCTGAGCCTCCAGGTCATCAAGGTCAACGGCCAGTTCACCCGCGGCCAGTTCCAGCAGAACGGCGACGGGGGCGGCGGGCAGGGCGGTCCCGGCGGGGGCGGTACCGGCCAGCCGCAGGGTGAAGTACAAGGTGGTGGCGCGAACTTCGACGTCAACAACTACTCCGTCTACGGCACCGATGTCACCCGGTTGACCGCCGGTCCGCTGACCTCCTCCAAGATCACCAGCGGCCGTACGTTCAAGTCGACGGAGACCGACGCCAAGGTCGTCGTCGTCGACTCGGCGTATGCCAAGGAGAAGGAGCTCAAGGTCGGCTCCACGGTCACCGTCAAGAAGGTCAAGTTCAAGGTGATCGGCATCGCGACCGCGGACAGCGGTGACGCGGCCGCCAACCTGTACATCCCGCTCAAGCAGGCGCAGACGATCAGCGACCAGAAGAACAAGGTCACCACGATCTACGTCCAGGCGACCGACTCCCAGAAGATCGACTCCGTCAAGTCGGCCATCCAGAAGAACATCTCCGGTACGACGGTGACGACCTCCGCCGATCTCGCGGACACGGTCTCCGGTTCCCTCTCCACCGCCTCCTCCCTCGCCGCCAATGTCGGCAAGTGGCTGTCGATCGCGGTGCTCGTCGCCGCGTTCCTCGTCGCCGGTCTGCTGACCTCCTCGGCGGTGTCGCGCCGGGTACGGGAGTTCGGCACGCTGAAGGCGCTCGGCTGGCGGTCGGGCCGGGTGACCCGGCAGGTCGTCGGCGAGGCGATGGTCAACGGGCTGCTCGGGGGTGCGCTGGGGATCGCGCTGGGTCTGGCGGGCGCGTATGTCGTGACGGCCATCAGCCCCACGCTGGAAGCCCAGTTGGGCGGCGGTACGGGTGGGGGCGCCGGTGGTACGGGCGGTGGCGGCGCCTTCGGCGGTTCCGGCCGGCAGACGGCGGCCAGGACGCTGGACGTCGCCCTGACGGCCCCGGTGAGCGTGACGACGGTGGCGATCGCGGTGGCGCTGGCGGTGGCCGGCGGTCTGATCGCGGGGGCGTTCGGAGGCTGGCGGGCGTCGCGGCTGCGTCCGGCGGATGCGCTGAGGCGCGTCGAGTAGCTGACGTCGGCCGGGGCCGGGCGGGGGTGGGTCTCGCTCGCCGCGCTAGCGGGGTGCCTCCCCCAGAGGGGGACCCCCAGCGCCCACCCGTGCCGCCCCAGCGGCACGACTGCCCGCAGGCTGTGCCGATCGGTTCCGCCAACCCCCTTACCTCTCCCAGGAGTTGTCACCCTCATGTACGAACTCAAAAGCGTCACCAAGCGCTACACCCGAGGCAAGGAAGCCGTGGACGCCCTCGCCGGTGTCGACCTCACCATCGCCGACGGGGACCGTCTGGTCATCCAGGGCCCCACCGGCGGCGGCAAGTCGACCCTCCTTCAGATGCTCGGCGGTCTGGACCGGCCCACGGCGGGCGAAGTCGTCCTGGACGGGACCGACTTGGCGAAGCTGTCCGAGGCCAAGCTCACCAAGGTCCGCAGCGAGAACATCGGCTTCGTCTTCCAGTCCTTCAACCTCATCCCGACGCTCACCGCACAGGAGAACGTCGAGACCGCCCTCGTCCCCCTCGGCGTCAAGGTGAAGGAGCGCCGCGAACGGGCGGCCGAGGCACTGAGGTCCGTCGGTCTCGGCGAGCGCCTCGGGCACCTGCCCTCCGAGATGTCCGGAGGACAGCAGCAGCGCGTCGCGATCGCCCGTGCCCTCGTCAAGAACCCCAAGGTGCTGCTCGCCGACGAACCCACCGGCAACCTCGACGAGTCGATGCGCGACGAGATCATGGACGTACTCGAACGCATGTGGAAGGAGCTCGGGCTCACCTTCATCATGGTCACGCACGACTCGGCGATCGCGAAGAAGGCCCCACGGCTCGCGACCATCCGCAAGGGGAAGATCACGGTCAAGGAGAATGCGGCCTCCTAGATATGACCAGCTCGTAACAGTCCCTTCCTGTGCGCCACCTGTCTATTGAGGTGCCTGATCACCCCCCGGCATACTGCGTATTCCGGGGGGTGAACGCGTAGGCGTCAGGACCGCCCCCGGCCGGGTGAACGGGGAAATTCACCCGGATCTTCAGCAAGGGGGAAACTTGCGCAGACAAGTGAAAAGAGTTTGTGCTGCCACCGTGGCCACGGGAGCAGCAGTCGCCCTCGCGGCGGGCATGACCAGCCCGGCGGCGGCGAAGCCGGAGCAGCAGGCGGCCAAGTCTTCGGCCTCCTCGCTCAAGGCACATCACCGCATCACCCTGATCACGGGTGACCGGGTCGCCGTCGACAGCAAGGGCAACGTCGTCGGTATCGAGCGGGCGGAGGGGCGCGAGCGCATACCCTTCCAGGTCCGCAAGGTCGACGGGCACACGCTCGTCATACCCGGTGACGCGGCCCGGCTGATCGCCTCCGGCAAGGTGGACCAGCGGCTCTTCGACGTCACCGAGCTCAACAAGTCGGAGACCCGCAGGTCGCAGGCCAAGGGCCTGAAGGTGATCGTCGGTTACAGGGGCGCGGCGAGCGCGGCGAAGGACGACGTCCGGGACGCGGGCACCCTGCGGCAGAGCCTGAAGACGCTGAACGCGGACGCGGTGCAGACGCCGACGGCGGAGGCTCCCGAGTTGTGGGACGCGGTGACCAACGGTGACAAGACGGCCGCCGGCATCGCGCATGTCTGGCTCGACGGTGTCCGCAAGGCCAGCCTCGACAAGTCCGTGCCGCAGATCGGTGCTCCGAAGGCGTGGGCCGCGGGTTACGACGGCAAGGGTGTCAAGATCGCCGTCCTGGACACCGGTGTCGACGCCACTCACCCGGACCTCAAGGACCAGGTGATCGACGCCAAGAACTTCACCCCGGCCGCCGACGCCACCGACCACTTCGGCCACGGCACGCACGTCGCGTCCATCGCGGCGGGCACCGGCGCCAAGGCGGGCGGCAAGTACAAGGGTGTGGCGCCCGGCGCCAAGATCCTCAACGGCAAGGTCCTCGACGACAACGGCTCCGGTGACGACTCCGGCATCCTCGCCGGCATGGAGTGGGCGGTCGCGCAGGGCGCCGACGTCGTCAACCTCAGCCTCGGCGGCATGGACACCCCGGAGGTCGACCCGCTGGAAGCGGCGGTCAACAAGCTCTCCGCCGAGAAGGGCACGCTCTTCGCGATCGCGGCGGGCAACTCCGGTCCGGAGTCGGTCGGTTCGCCGGGCAGCGCGGACGCCGCGCTCACCGTCGGCGCCGTCGACGACAAGGACGAGCTGGCCTTCTTCTCATCCACCGGTCCGCGCACCGGTGACGGTGCCATCAAGCCGGACGTGACCGCGCCGGGCGTGGACATCACGGCCGCCTCGGCCAAGGGCAGCATCATCGAGCAGGAGGTCGGTGAGAAGCCGGCCGGCTATCTGACGATCTCCGGTACGTCGATGGCGACCCCGCATGTCGCGGGCGCCGCGGCGATCCTGAAGCAGCAGCACCCGGAGTGGACGTACACCGAGCTCAAGGGTGCCCTGACCGGTTCCACCAAGGGCGGCAAGTACACGCCGTTCCAGCAGGGTTCGGGCCGGATCCAGGTCGACAAGGCCATCAAGCAGACCGTGATCGCCGACCCGGTGTCGGTGAGCTTCGGCACGCAGCAGTGGCCGCACACCGACGACAAGCCGGTCACCAAGAAGCTGACGTACCGCAACCTCGGTACGGCGGACGTCACGCTGAAGCTGTCCTCGACGGCCACCAACCCCAAGGGCGCGGCGGCTCCGGCGGGCTTCTTCAAGCTCGGCGCCGGCTCCGTGAAGGTCCCGGCGGGCGGCACGGCCTCCGTGGACTTCACCGTCAACACCAAGCTGGGCGGCACGGTCGACGGCGCGTACTCCGCGTACGTGACGGCGACGGGCGGCGGCCAGACGGTGCGTACGGCCGCGGCGGTGCAGCGTGAGGTCGAGTCGTACGACCTCACCGTCAAGCACATCGACAAGGACGGCAAGCCGACCGCCGACTACAACACCGTGGCGTTCGGTTACACGGGCCTGGCCAAGGACCGCGGCTACCAGGTGACGATCGACGAGTCCGGCACCACCAAGATGCGGCTGCCCAAGGGCACCTACGTCCTGGACGCCTGGATCGCCAAGGACTGGGTCACCTTCGAGGGTGGCCTCGACTGGGTGATGCAGCCGAAGCTGAGCATGACCAAGAACCGCTCGGTGACGATCGACGCCCGCAAGACCAAGGCGGCCGACATCACGGTGCCGGACGCTTCGGCCAAGCCGCTGTCCGCGATGATCAGCTACTTCTATGAGCCCGCGCTGCTGCCCATCGCGGTCGGCCTGGACTCCTTCGAGAACATCCGCATCGCGGCGCTCGGTTCCGATGTCTCCAGCGGCCTGACCCAGACCTGGTACGGGCAGTGGGCCAAGGGCGCGAACGCCGAGTACGACGTGGCGACCCAGGCCAAGGTCAAGCACCTGGTGGGTGACAAGGTCCGGCACTACAAGGCGAGCGAGTTCGCCACGGTCAAGGCCAACATGGGGGCCCCGGCGAGCGACAAGACCGGTGCGATCAGCCCGTGGGGCGAGCTGCCCGAGGACGGTGTCTTCGGTATGCCCGTCGAGCAGAAGCTGCCCGGTACCCGCACCATGCATCTGTCGACGGGCGACCAGGTCAAGTGGGGCGTGGACTTCCTGCAGTACGGGGGAGCCAAGGACGAGCAGGGCAACTCGATCCCGGAGGCCGGCTACACGCTGGGTAACCCGCAGGCCTTCAAGGCGGGCACCACGTACAAGAAGACCTTCAACACCGCGGTCTTCGGCCCGCACATCAACAAGAACTACGGCCTCTTCCGCGAGGGCAACTACCTCTACGGGGCGCTGCCGCTGTTCGCCGACGGGGCGCAGCACTCGGGCTCGTCGGACTTCAGCTCGGTGAAGACCGAGCTGTACCGCAACGGCACGAAGATCGGCTCCAACCAGGACCCGCTCTTCGGCGAGGCGTTCACGGTTCCGGCCGGTGACGCCCAGTACAAGCTGACGTCCTCCGTGAAGCGGAGCGTCAAGCTGGCGGCGGCCTCGACGCGGATCGATGTGAGCTTCACGTTCCGCTCGAAGAAGGGCTCCACCGAGGACGCGGTCACGCTGCCGGCCTCCACGGTCCGCTTCAACGCCAAGACGGGCCTCGACAGCCGCGTCAAGGCGGGCGAGACGGTGAAGATCCCGGTCACCGTCGAGGGTGCGGCCAAGGGCTCCAACCTGAAGTCGCTGTCGGTGTACGTGTCCTACGACTACGGCAAGACCTGGAAGAAGGTCACGGTCTCCGGCGGCAAGATCACGGTCAAGAACCCGGAGAAGGGGAAGGCCATCTCCTTCCACGCGAAGATCACCGACAAGAAGGGCAACAAGTCGACGGTCTCGATCTACAACGCGTACTACGGCAAGTGACCTGCTGCAAGTGAGCTTGCTGCTCGCCGAGTCCCGTTGAACGGGGGCCCGCCGGAAGAACTACTTCCGGCGGGCCTTTCGTGTTTGGGTGGGGCGCATGACGGCTCACACGGTGGAATACGTCCGGTACCACATTCCTGCAGACCGTTCGGCGGAGTTCCTGGCCGCCTACACCCGGGCCGCGGTCCAACTGGCGGCGGCGCCGCAGTGCGTGGAGTACGAACTGGCGCGCTGCGAGGAGGACTTCGAGCACTTCGTGCTCCGCATCATCTGGACCTCGACGGAGGATCACGTCGAGGGCTTCCGGAAGTCGGAGCTGTTTCCCGACTTCCTCGCCGAGATCCGGCCGTACATCGCCGACATCCAGGAGATGCGGCACTACAAGCCGACGACGGTACGGGGGGAGGGCGCGGCCGTGCCCACCCTGTACGCGTGGGCGGGCGGGGCAGAGGCCTTCGCACGGCTGACGGCCGTCTTCTACGAGAAGGTGCTCGGGGACGAGCTGCTGGCCCCGGTGTTCGAGGGGCTGGCGCCGGAGCATGCCACGCATGTCGCCCTCTGGCTCGCCGAGGTCTTCGGAGGGCCGGCGGCGTACTCCGAGACCCAGGGCGGCCACGGTCACATGGTCGCCAAGCACATGGGACGGGGGATCACCGAGCCGCAGCGCCGCCGGTGGGTGAATCTGATCCAGGACGCCGCCGACGAGGCGGGCCTGCCGACCGACGCCGAGTTCCGCTCGGCGTTCCTGGCGTACGTGGAGTGGGGTACGCGGCTCGCCGTGTACTTCTCCGGCCCGGACGCCAAGCCGCCCGCGGAACAGCCGGTGCCCAGGTGGGGGTGGGGGGCGGCGCCGCCGTACCAGGGGTGACGGTCAGGTCCGCGGGGTCGTCGGCGCCTTGCCCGCCTTCGTCGCGTCCGTGCCCCAGCTCGCCAGGAGGCGCAGGGCCTCGGCCGACGCGGAGCCCGGTTCGGCGTGGTAGGCGATCAGCATCTGCTCGCCGTCGTCGGGGAGGTGGAAGGACTCGAAGCTCAGGGTGAGGTCGCCCACCAGGGGGTGGTGGAGACGCTTGACGCCGTACCCCTTCTCCTTGACGTCATGGGTGGCCCACAGGCGCCTGAACTCCTCGCTCTTGACCGAGAGTTCACCCACGAGCGCCGACAGCTTCGGGTCGTCGGGGTGGCAGCCGGCGTCCATGCGGAGGAAGCTCACCATGTCCGTCGCCTTCTGGTCCCAGTCCACGAACAGCTCCCGGGACTCGGGGCGCAGGAACACCATGCGGGCCCAGTTGCGCTCCTGCGGCGGCAGTTCGGCCCAGTCGCCGAAGACCGCAGAGGCCATCCGGTTCCAGGCGAGGATGTCCGAGCGGCGTCCCGTGATGTACGCCGGGCAGGAGTCCATCGTGTCGAGCAGCTGAAGCAGCGAGCCGCGGACCTGCTGGGTGCGTCCCGTCTGCTTCTTCTTGTGCTGCTTCGGCTTCGCGAGGTGGGTGAGATGGGCGTGCTCGGCGTCCGAGAGGCGCAGCGCGCGGGCGATCGCGTCCAGGACCTCCGCCGAGACGTTGCGGCCGTTGCCCTGCTCCAGACGCGTGTAGTACGCCACCGAGACGCCCGCCAGCTGCGCCAGCTCCTCGCGCCGCAGCCCCGGCACCCGGCGGTGCCGCCCGAAGTCCGGCAGGCCGACGTCCTCCGGCTTCAGCCGGGCCCGCCGGGTGCGCAGGAACTCGCTCAGCTCGGCCCGGCGGTCCAGCGGGCCGCCGGGCGCGGATCCCTGTGCGGCGTCCGGGGAGGGTTCGGGGCGTTCGTCCATGCCTCAAGTATTCACGGTCGTACGACCAACATCCTGACCCCGCCAGTGGTAGGAACACCGGACGTACGCAAAAGCGTGACCTGGGTGAACACCTCGCGCTCCAGCAAGCTGAACGTCGTACCCGGTCAGAAGGCGTCCGGGTGCGACACCACTGCTAGGAGAACACCGGAATGACCACCGTTGCTGCGTACGCCGCCCCCGCCGCCAAGGCCCCGCTGGAGCGCACCACCATCGAGCGTCGCCCGGTCGGCGAGTTCGACGTCCTGATCGACATCAAGTTCGCCGGCATCTGCCACTCCGACATCCACCAGGCCAACGAGGGCTGGGGCACCGCCATCTTCCCGATGGTCCCCGGCCATGAGATCGCCGGAGTGGTCTCCGAGGTCGGCCCCGGCGTCACCAAGTACGCCGTCGGCGACCGCGTGGGCGTCGGCTGCATGGTCGACTCCTGCCGCGAGTGCGACAACTGCAAGGCCGGCCTGGAGCAGTACTGCACCGGCGGCGGCATGATCGGCACGTACAACGCCGTCGGCAAGGACGGCGAGCCGACCTACGGCGGCTACTCCGAGAAGATCGTCGTGGACGAGAAGTACGTCCTCCGCATCCCCGACGGCCTCCCGCTCGACGAGGCCGCGCCGCTGCTCTGCGCGGGCATCACCACGTACTCCCCGCTCAAGCACTGGAACGCCGGTCCCGGCAAGAAGGTCGCCATCCTCGGCATGGGCGGCCTCGGCCACATGGGCGTCAAGATCGCACACGCGCTGGGCGCCGAGGTCACGGTCCTTTCCCAGTCGCTGCGCAAGAGGGACGACGGCCTGAAACTGGGCGCCGACCACTACTACGCCACCAGCGACGAGGTCACCTTCAAGGAGCTCGCGGGCACCTTCGACCTGATCCTCTCGACGGTCTCCGCCCCGCTGAACCTCGACGCCTACCTGTCCCTGCTCAAGACGGACGGCGCCTTCGTCAACGTCGGCGCCCCCGAGGAGCCGGTCGCCCTGAGCCTCTTCTCCGTCATGGGCGGCCGCAAGACCCTCGCGGGCTCCGGCATCGGCGGCATACGGGAGACCCAGGAGATGCTGGACTTCTGCGCCGAGCACGGCTTCGGCGCCGAGATCGAGCTCATCCGCGCCGACGAGATCAACGACGCCTACGAGCGGGTCCTGGCGAGCGACGTCCGCTACCGCTTCGTGATCGACACGGCGACGATCTGACGCCATCGTCCCCGTGGGACAGGCCATGAGACCGAGGGCCCCGGAGCCGCACTGCTCCGGGGCCCTCAGCGTGCCGCCCCGGTACGCCGGCCCAGCAGCCACAGCAGATACGGCCCACCGACCAGCGCGGTGAGCGCGCCGACGGGGATCTCCAGCGGGGGGACGAGGGTGCGGGCCGCGAGATCGGCGGTGACGAGGACGACCGCTCCCGTCAACGCGGCGTTGAGCAGCGGTAGTTGGGGCGTACGGGTGAGACGGCGGGCCAGCTGGGGCGCGGTGAGCGCGACGAAGCCGATGGGGCCCGCGGCGCCGGTCGCCGTGGCGGCGAGCACGACGCCGAGCACGGTGAGCCCGAGCCGGACACGGTCGACGCGGACGCCGAGTGCGGCGGCGGTGTCCGGGTCCAGCCCGAGCGGCCGCATCGCACGGCTCGCCCACCCGAGGGCGGGCAGGGTGAGGAGCAGTACGACGGCCAGGGGGCCTGCCTGCTCATAGCCGCGCCCGTTCAGGCTCCCGGTCAGCCACAGCTTGATCTGCTCGGCCGCCTCCAGCTCGCTGTCCGTCAGATACAGCTGTACGACGGCGGACAGGGCCACCCCGACGCCCACACCGGTGAGGACGAAACGGCTGGGCTGCATGCCGTGCCGCCACGCGAGTGCGTAGACGAGAGCGGCGGCCGCGAGTCCCCCGGCGACGGAGACGAGAGGCAGCGAACCGGGGGAGGTGATCACCCCGGTGGCCAGCGCGAGCACGGTGGCCGCCGCGGCCCCGTGGCCCACGCCGATGACATCCGGGCTGGCGAGCGGATTCCGGGTGACGGTCTGCACGAGGGCGCCGGACAGTCCCAGCGCGGCACCGACCAGCGCGCCGAGGACGATCCGGGGGACGCGCAGCTCCCCCACGACCAGCTCGTGAGGGCCGGTCCCGGTGCGCAGGGTGTGCCAGACCTCGGCGGGGGAGACGTACGTCTGGCCGAGGCAGGCGGAGACGAGCATGACCGTGAGGAGGAGGGCGAGCAGGACGAACCCCACGGTGAGCGAACGGCGGTGCAGGACGACGGAGGTGGCGGGGGTGGGGCGTACGACGATCCGCGCGGTGCCTGTCATGAGACCGCGCCCCTCCGCCGTACGAGGACGACCAGCACCGGCACGCCGACCAGCGCCGTCATCACGCCCGCCGGTACCTCCGCGGGTGCGCGCACCACACGGCCCGCCACGTCCGCGGCCACCAGCAGCGCCGCTCCGAGGAGTGCCGAGAGCGGCAGTACCGCCCGGTGTCCGCCGCGGACCAGGCGCCGGGCCAGATGGGGGACCGCGAGTCCGACGAAGGCGATGGGCCCGGCGGCGGCCACCGCGGCGGCGGTCAGCAGGGTGGCGCCGAGTGCCGCGGAACCTCGTACGAGATGCACCCGATGTCCCAGGGCGCGGGCCGTCTCGTCGCCCAGGGCCAGGGCGTCCAGGCCGCGGGCGCAGACCAGGACCAGCACCGCGCCCGCGCACAGGAAGGGCAGCATGCGGACGACCGTGTCGGCGTCGCGGCCGCTGAGGGCGCCCACCTGCCAGAAGCGGAACTGGTCGAGGGTGGCCGAGCTGGAGGTGAGGACGACGGTCGTGCCGCCCGCCGTCATCGCCGAGAACGCCGTGCCCGCGAGGGCGAGCTTCACCGGGGATGCGCCGCCTCGGCCGCGGGCGGCGATGGCGTACACCAGGCACGCGGCCGCGACGGCGCCGGCGAAGGCGTACGGGACGTAGCCGGTGAAGCCGTTCGCGAGGCCGAGGGTGATGGCCAGGACCACGCCGGCCGCCGCGCCCTGGCTGAGCCCGAGGATGCCGGGGTCGGCGAGGGGGTTGCGGGTGACGCCCTGGAGGGTGGCGCCCGCGAGGCCCAGCGCCGCGCCCGCCGTGAGACCGATCTCGGTGCGGGGGAGGCGCAGGGAGCGTACGACCAGGGCGTCCGGGGAGCCGCCGCCGTGGAGGAGGGCGTCGAGGACGGTGGAGGGCGGTATCGCGCGGGTGCCCACGGCGAGGCTGAGGAGCGCCGCGGCGGCCACCGCGAGGACGGCCGCCGGCCAGGCGAGTCGGGCGGTTCGGGTGGTCACTTGCCGATGTGCTCGGCGAGTTGTCGTACGACCAGACGCGCGGCCGTGGGACCGGCGTTGAGGTACCAGGGGTCGTCGTCGACCTTCACCGTGTGACCGGCCTTCACGGCCTTCATGGACTTCCACAGGGGGCCGGCGAGGACGCTCGCCGCGTCCGTCTTCGACGCGTCGCCCTGGACGGAGTAGAAGATCCAGTCGCCGTCGGCGGTGTCGACGCTCTCCGGGCCGATGTCCTCCGAAATGGCGTTGAACCGCTGGGACTCCGGGCGGGACAGGCCCATGTCCACGGCTATGGAGCCGGTGAAGGAGGAGACGCCGAACATGCGGGTGCGGTCGGGGGTGAAGCGGACCATGGAGACGGTGGGGTCCGCGTCGAGGGCGGCGCCCTTCGTGCGGGCGTCGGCAACGATGTCATCCAGCAGAGACCGGGCCGCCTGGCCCTTGCCGACCGCGTCGCCGACGAGAAGGAGGTCGCGCTTCCAGTTGATGCCGTTGCCCGCGGTGATCACGGTGGGGGCGATCTTCGAGAGCTTGGGGTAGAGGTCGCCGAGGGAGTCGTTGGCGAGGATCAGGTCCGGTTCGGCGGCGGCGAGCGACTCGAGGTTGGGAGCCTGACGGGTGCCCGCGTCGGTCATCTCGGCGAGCTTCGCCTTGTCCTCGGGGAAGGCGTCGGCGAGGTAGTCGGGGACGAGGCCGGCGTTGTCCGCGCGGGTGGTCGCGGTGGGGACGACGCCGAGGGTGAGGAGGTCGTCGAGCTGGCCGGTGCTGAGTACGGCGATCTTCTTCGGCTCGGTCGTCAGGGTGGTCTCGCCCTCGAAGTGGGTGACCGTGCGGGGGAAGGCGCCGTCGGTGTCCTGGTCGGAACCCATGCCGTCGGCGAGGGCACTGGGGGCGGCGGAGGGGCCCTCGGAGGCACCGCCGAGGACGTTGCTGCGCTGCTTCTCGGCGCCGGTGGTTCCGCCGCTCCCGCCGTTCCCGGAATCCGTGGAGGAGCAGCCGACCAGCAGCCCTCCGACCAGGACGGTGGCCAAGGCGGCCTTCATTCTCAGTGCGCGCATGACTGCTCCGGTGGGGGTGTTCAGTGGGGGTACTCAGGGGAGGCCTTTGCTAAGGCAAGCCTTACCTTAACCCGGTGTCAGAGTAGCTTGGATCGTGAGGAGGCCCACGATGACCGTCGAGCTGAACCACACGATCGTCTCCGCACACGACAAACAGGCGTCGGCGCAGTTCCTCGCCGACATCCTGGGGCTGGAGGTGAGCCCCCCGTACGGCCCGTTCATCCCGGTGGAGATTCCCAACGGCGTGACCCTGGACTTCATGGACACCGCCGGGGCCATCACGCCGCAGCACTACGCGTTTCTGGTGTCGGAGGCCGACTTCGACACGATCTTCGCCCGGGTTCAGGAGCGGGGGCTGACGTACTGGGCGGACCCCTGGCACCGCCAGGAGGGCGAGATCAACCACAACGACGGAGGCCGGGGAGCGTACTTCGACGACCCGGACGGCCACAACCTGGAGATCCTGACCAGGCCGTACGGCAGCGGGAGTTGAGGGGGCCGGCCGACCGCGTGTGTCAGAACCCGCCGGGGTGCTCGGAGAGCCAGTCGGCGTGCCGGGCGCGCAGGCGGTCGCGTTCCGCGGGGGTGTGGAGTCCGGGGTCCAGGTCGTCCTGCGTCGACTCGGCCCACCAGTCCGAGGTCACCACGAACACGTCCTCGCCCGCGAACAGTTCGTCCAGGGCCGTGTTGTACCGGTGCAGTGCGGTCTCGTACTCGTCCTCGAACTGCCGCTGTCGGTGGTCATGGCGGGAGCCTCCGCAGTGCCGGCGCCTTTGTCAAAGGCCCGGTAATCCGGCGACAGCGGTTCCGTAGCGGGGTCGGCGATCTACGCTGCTACCCGGTACAGGGGCTGGAACAGGTGGGGGCGACGATGGTTCGGCAGTCTCGGGTGGGCGTAACTCTTGCGGTGGCGACGGTGTTCGTGGCGCTCGCCGGGTGCGAGTCCGGTGCGGAGGAATCCTCGGCGGACGTGGCCGTCGTACAGGCGAAACCCTTGAGTGCGACGGAACTTGAGCAGTCGGTGGTCACCACGGCGGACCTCGGCGGCTATGAGATCAACAAAGTGGTGACCGCCACGGAGGCGTCGCGGCGGACGGCCGATCCCGCCGAATGCGACCCCGTCGCCCGGGCGTTGGGGGGAAGCAGTGGCTTCGAAGCCGTCGCGCGGGTCGGGCGGATGGTGGTGTCGAAGGAGGACAGCGCGTCCGGGGCGACCGTCATCCTGTCCTCGCACCGCGGTCAGGACGCCGCGAAGGTGATCGCGGAGCTTCGCGGCGCCGTCGAGGAGTGCGAGTCCTTCGACGACGTCATGGCCGGATTCCCCTACGAGGACGTCGAGTTGCGGGACGACCCCGGATACGGCGACGAGTCCGTGTCCCTGCGGCTCACTCAGGTCGTGGCTGATGCCGGGGACGAGATCCGGGTGCCCTTCGCGGTGGTGGCCGTCCGGCAGGGGGCGACCGTCGCCACGTTCTATGAGTTCAACAGGCCTGGCCCGGACGGGGATTCGACCCCCGCCGTCGTACCGGAGGAGATCGTCGAGGCACAGCTGGAGAAGCTTGGCTGACGGTTCACGGCACGGCCGGGCCGGTGATCAGGCGGCCCTGGGCGTCGTAGGGCCAGACGTTGGGGGCGCAGCCCTTCAGGCCCTTGATCTGCTGCATCATCGCCGGCGCGGGCTTGCCGGGGCCCGGGCAGGTGACATGGCCGTGGTGGAGGAAGTGCCCCACCTCGTGGTTGACGATCAGGGCGCGGTAGCCGCGGACGTCGTCGGCGTAGTACTGGGTGGCCAGCTCCCAGCGCTTGAGGTTGACCATGACGTTCCGGCCCACACTGCAGTTGTACTCGCCGCCGGTGTCCAGGCCTTGTGTCGCGCAGATCTTGTCGACGGTGCCGGGAGTGGCGACCTTGACGACGAAGTCGGCGGTGCCGGAGGAGACCCGCTGGAAGGCGGATGTCCCGTCCGCCGTCCAGCCCCGGGGGTCGGCCAGGACCGCGTCCACCTGTGCGGCCACGTCCGCGGTGGACAGGTCGAGGCCCGTCTCGACCTCGACGCGGTAGCGGAGCGTGTTTCCCTTGCCCACCTTGCCGGTTCCGCCGGATGCGGTGGTGAAGGTGCCCGGGCCGGTCGCGGGGATGGTCGGGGTGGAGGTGGTCCGGGTCGGGCCGGGGGACGTGCTCGTGCTGGGTTCGGGGCGCTGCGTGGTCCTGGAAGGCGCCGGGGCGGGCTTGGCCCGCTGGGTCGAACTCGCCTCGGGCGGTGACGTCTTCCCGCCCTGCTGCGACCAGCCGACGGCCGCGAACCCGGCGGCACCGAGGACGGTCAGCGCCGCCAGACCGGCCCACAGGCGTCCTGTCCCACGCCGCCGCCGAGGGGTGTGCGCGAGCTTGAGCCGGCGCCGGCCTCGACGGCGGTGGCTGGTGCGGGAAGGTGTCGTCTGTTGCACGGTCATGGTGGGCCAGGTTGTGACCGCAATGTGATCGAATCTGGCCCGGAAGGTAACGAAAAGATAACGGTCCGCAGGGCGCAAGTCTGTCAGATGATGTGTGATCATCCCGTAACAGACCCCTGGGGTGGGGTGAGGGATCCGGATACTGACCCCATGCCACGAGTTCTGCTGATCGAAGACGACCGCGCCGTCCGGGAGGGCGTCGCCCTCGCGCTGCGCCGTCAGGGGCATGATGTCGCCGCCGCCCCGACCGGCGAGGACGGCATGACGCATCTGACGTCCTTCCGCCCCGATGTCGTCGTCCTCGATCTGATGCTGCCCGGCATGACAGGCCTCGACGTGTGCCGTGGCATCCGGTCCGTCGACCAGACCCTGCCGATCATCATGGCGACCGCGCGGGGAGATGACGTGGACATCGTTGTCGGCCTGGAGGCGGGCGCCGACGACTACGTCGTCAAGCCGGTGCAGGCGAGCGTGCTCAACGCCCGGATCCGCGCGGTGCTGCGCCGGGCGGGCGGGGCGGCGGCGTCCGGCGGCACGGGCGGGGCCGCGGGCGACGCCGGGCTGCCGAGGATCGACACCTACGGCGATCTGACCATCGACCGCGCCGGACTGACCGTCACCGTCGCGGGCAGCCCGGTCGGCCTCGCCCCCTCCGAACTGCGCCTCCTGCTCACGCTCTCCGCCTCGCCCGGGCAGGTGTTCAGTCGGCAGCAACTCCTCGAGGCGGTCTGGGAGCACAGCTATCACGGCGACGCCCGTCTGGTGGACGCCTGTGTGAAGCGCCTGCGGGCGAAGATGGGCGAGCCGCCTCGGGAACCTCGCTATATCCAGACGGTCCGTGGCTTCGGGTATCGGTTCTCGGCGCGGTGAGAAGGCGTAGGGGGAGTCGCTCGGAGAGCCGTACGGAGGGTCGTACGGAGAGCCGTTCGGGAAGTCGTACGGGGAGCGACCGGGGAGTTCTGCGAGGGTGGGGGCGCTGGTGAGGTTTCCGGTGCGGATACCGCTGCGCGGGCTGCGGATGCGGCTCGTCGTGGCCTTCGGGCTGGTCGCCGTCCTGGCCACCACGACGACCGGCGCGCTGACCTTCCGGGAGGCCCGCAACGGTGTGCTCAAGCAGAGCCAGGACACCGTGATCGCCCAACTGCGCGCCCAGGTCAGCCGGTTGGCGCCCACGCTGGCCTATCCCCCGAGCCGGCCCGCGCTGCGGCAGTTCGCGGTGGACGTGGCACGGGCCGACGCCGCCGGGTCCTGGCGGGTCATGGTCACGTACGACGGGCTCGACGGGGCCTCGATCCCGGGGCAGACGTCACTCCCGGGCGACTCCTTCGGCGAGTTGACGCCCGCCGTGCGCGAGGCCGTCGCCTCCAGCAGGGCCACCGTGTTCCAGCGGGTGCGCAGTGAGGGACGTACCTCGCTGGTCGTCGGTATGTCGGTCGTCTTCGCCGGTTCCGCCGGACGGGCCGAGGTGCTGACCGGGGTCCGGGTCTTCCTCACCGTGCCCCAGACCGGGGAGCAGGCGGCGGTCGACGCGCTGGTCACCGCCGTCGAGCGGGCGACCGTACCGGCGCTCGGTGTCGCCGTGCTGCTCGCGCTGCTCGCCGCGCGCGGAGTGCTGCGGCCGGTCCGTGCGCTCCGTCGCGCCACCCGCAGCATCGCCGAGGGACGCCTCGACACCCGGCTCGATGTCAACGGCTCCGACGAACTCGCCGATCTGTCCCACACGTTCAACGAGACCGCCGCGGCCCTGGAGCACTCCGTCGCCGAACTGCGCGTCATGGAGGCCCGGGCCCGGCGCTTCGTGGCGGACGTGTCCCATGAACTGCGCACCCCGCTCGCCGCGATGTCGGCGGTCACCGACGTCCTCGACGAAGAGGCCGCCAGCCTCGACCCGGACACGGCCACGGCGGTACGGCTGATCAGCGAGGAGACCGTGAAACTGGCCCGTCTCGTCGAGGACTTGATGGAGATCTCCCGCTTCGACGCGGGCGCGGCGGAACTGCACCTGGATGAGATCGACCTCGCCGAGTCGATCCGGCGCACGCTCGCCTCGCGGGGGTGGACGGAGGAGGTCGAGGCGGTGCTGCCGGGGGTGGACGAGCTGCGGGGGCGGGTGGATCCGCGGCGGCTGGATGTGGTGGTGGCGAATCTGGTGGGCAACGCGCTGCGGCACGGGGGGCGGCCGGTGCGGGTGACGTTGTCCGGGGGGCTGGGTGGTTCTGTGAGTTCTGTGGGTTCTGTGGGTTCTGGAAGCGCTGGGGGCTCTGCGGGCTCGGAGGGCTCTGGGGGCTCGGCGGGGTCGGTCGGCTCGGTGGTCATCGAGGTGGCGGACAGTGGGCCCGGTATCGCGGAGGACGTCCTGCCGTACGTCTTCGAGCGCTTCTACAAGTCCGACAGTGCGCGGACCCGGACCGAGGGGAGTGGGCTGGGTCTGGCGATCACCGAGGAGAACGTACGGGTGCACGGCGGTACGGTCCGTGCGGCGAACCGTCCTGAGGGGGGTGCCGTCTTCACCGTGGAACTTCCGTTGCGGCGGGGTGAGTCGGGGGCGGAGACGAAGGACGGTTCTGTGTCGGGGGTGGCGTCATGAGGTCTGTACGGTTCATGCGGTCCGTACGGTTCGCGAGGGCCGTGCGTCGTGCCGTGCCGCTGACCGGCGTGGCGGTGCTCGCGCTCACCTCCTGCGACATTCCGGCGACCGGTGTGGTGGAGGCGGGCGCGCCCGCGAGCGGTGTCCCCGCGACCGTCGCGGTCTATCTGGTCAAGGACGGTGCCCTGGTCGCGTCGGCCCGCAGGGTCTCCGTGGCCGGTGATGTGGCGACGGCCGTCGAGGCGCTGCTCCAGGGGCCGACCGCGCAGGAGCGGGCCAAGGGGTTCAGTACGCGGCTGGCCGACCTGCCGCGGCAGGCGGTTCGGCCGACCCCCGTGCCCACTGCGACCTCGTCCGACACGCTGCTGGAGGCCACTCCGGAGGCCATACCGGAGGACTCGACGGAGACTGTGCGGGTGACGACGCAGCAGGACGCGGTGCATCTTGAACTGCCCTTCTACGCGGCCGACTTGACGCCCATTGCCGAGAGCCAGCTGATCTGCACCGCTGCCCGGGCGTACCTGTTCACCCGCCCCGACCTCGACTCGGCGGCGGTGACCGTGTCGGCGGCCGGGGGGCGGCCGGTGGCGGGGACCGATGAAGGGTGTCCGGGGCTGTGAGGGGGCGTGGCGACGCCTGGTGGTAGCTGGTGGCGCCGGATGGTGTCGCGTGGCGCACTGTGGCGCCATGTGGCGCCATGTGGTGCCAGTGGGTGCCAGGGGGTGGCTCCGGGGGGGTGGGTGAAGTCCCGTGGCGCCATGATGTGCCAGGTCTTCCTCGCCGTATATTTGCAGCTCAAGGCCACTTTGGCTTCTGTCGCTCGTCGGTAGGTGTCATTCGGGCTTGCGTATGGCGCCATAGTGGTGCCATCATGACGTCATGGACCTCACCCCGTATGTCGACACCCTCCGCCGCGAACTCGCGGTGGCTGCCGAAGCCGGTGGCGACGAAGCCCGCGAGCTGGCCGAGCGGCTGACCGCTCCTCTGGAGTCGGCGACCCGGCTGGCCATGCTCAACGTGCTCTCCGCCGCGATGGACGAGATCACCCGTGAACTCGCCCCCGGCTCGGTCGATGTGCGGCTGCGCGGGCTCGACCCCGACTTCGTGGTGACGCTGCCGCCCAGTTACAGCGACGCTCCCGTGGAGCCGGACGCGCCCGTCGAGCCGTTCCGGACGCCGGCGGCCCCGGTCGACGGCGACGAGGGGGGCACCGCGCGGGTCAATCTGCGACTGCCGGCCCATCTCAAGGCCCGTGCCGAGGAGGCCGCGAGCCGTGAGGGGCTGTCGGTCAACGCGTGGCTGACGCGTGCCGTGTCGGCGGCGGTCGACGGCGGTACGCGGCCGCAGCCGACGGAGAGGTCCCGCGCCGTCGGACAGAGCTTCACGGGCTGGGTGCGCTAGCAGCGCCTCCGCCCGTACCGCACAAGGAATCAAGCACAGCGCCGGAATCAGCACCAGCATCCACACCACGTCCCACCAGCGGGGACGCCCCAATGACTCAAGAGGACGGGACAGCCATGCCTTCTTTCGACACTCCCGAAGCGATCTCCGTGACCGCGCATGTGGACGCCGGTTCCCTCCAGTTCACCGCGGGGGACCGTGCCGACACGGTCGTCGAGGTGCGGCCCCGCGATCCGAAGAAGGACCTGGACGTGCGGGCGGCGGAGCAGACCGAGGTCGGGTACGCCGGTGGTGTGCTGAACGTCAGGACGCCCAAGCCGAATCTGTTCGGTCTCGGCCGGACCGGCGTCGTCGATGTGACGGTCGAACTGCCCACGGGCTCGCGCATCGACGCGACCGGTGCCTGGACCCAGGTGCTCGGCGAGGGCCGGCTCGGCGAGGTGCGGGTGAAGACCTCGTCCGGTGACGTCCGCTTCGACACGACCGGGCCGCTGCGGCTGACCGCGTCGCACGGCACGATCACGGTGGACCGGGTCGAGGGCAACGCCGAGATCACCACCAGCTCCGGCAGCCTGCGTGTCGGTGTCATCGACGGCACCGGCGTCCTGAAGAACTCCCACGGCTCCACCACCGTCGACGCCGCGACCGGCGAGCTGCGGGTGAACGGCGCCAACGGTGACATCGAGATCCGCCGCGCCGGCGACTCGGTCACCGCCACCACCGCGAACGGTGCCCTCCGGGTGGGCGAAGTGGCCCGCGGCACCGCCCAGTTGGAGACCAGCTACGGAGCGATCGAGATCGGCGTCCGCGAGGGCACGGCCGCGTGGCTCGACGTCAACTCGGGGTCGGGGCAGGTACGCAACACGCTGACCGTGTCGGACACTCCGGGGGAGACGGACGGGACCGTCAAGATCCTCGCCCGTACGCGGTACGGGAACATCGACATTCGGCGGGCCAAGGCCTGAGGTTGCTTTGGGGGAGCCGGGAGCCGGGAGCCGGGAGCCGCGAGCAGGTAGCGGGGAGCAGGCAGCGGGGAGCCGCGAGCAGGTAGCGGGGAGCAGGCAGCGGGGAGCCGCGAGCAGGTAGCGGGGAGCAGGCAGCGGTGAGTCGGCGGGCAGAGCGGGGGCGTCAGGGGCTGGCGGTCGGCCGGGCAAGGGCCGGACTGGCACTTCCCTGGCCACCGACCGCGCGCCAAGCCTGATCGGCGTCCCCGTCTCGCCAGGCTCCGCCTCCCCCATCTCGCCCGGTCTCGCCCCCTCGGCCTGCAACACCCGCCCTCAGCCTCAATCCCCTCCTCCCCGCCCCCCCCGTACGCGCGCACGCAGCCTCACCCCCACTCCAGCCCTATACAGGAGGACTCATGCCTTCATCTGTCATGCCCACATCCAACCGGCGGGACGGCCGGCCGTCCCCGGCCGCCGTATCCGCCCTCGGCCTGCACAAGTCGTACGGCGACAAGACCGTCCTCGACGGCATCGATCTGCACATCCCGGCCGGTTCGGTCTTCGCCCTGCTCGGTCCGAACGGTGCGGGCAAGACCACCACCGTCCAGATCCTCTCCACCCTCATCTCGGCCGACGGCGGCCAGGCCCAGGTCGCGGGCCATGACATCGCCGCGGCGCCGGACGGGGTGCGGGCGGCGATCGGGGTCACCGGCCAGTTCTCCGCGGTCGACGGTCTGATCACCGGCGAGGAGAACATGCTCCTGATGGCCGACCTGCACCACCTGCCCAAGCACGAGGGGCGCCGGGTGGCAACGGAACTCCTGGAGCGCTTCGGC
>NZ_JAQMWP010000004.1 GCF_030403745.1 Streptomyces sp. S.PB5 | reverse complement strand
GGCACCAGCGTTCTGCTTCGTCCAGTCATAGCCCTCAGGCTTCACGAAACAGACCTTGTACGAACCATCAGGCAGCTGATCGAACAGGTACTTACCCTGGTCATCCGTCGTCGTCGACTTGATGACATCACCCGTGGCCGGGTCGACCAGATCGACCTTGACACCGGGAGCCGGCTTCTCGTCCGCATCCTGGATGCCATTGCCATTGGTGTCGTACCAGACGAAGTCACCCAGCTTGTTCATCGGCGCGAACAGGCCCGCGTCGATGTCGTGGTTGACGTAGCCCGCCGGTCCGACCGTGACGGTGGTCTTGCCGGTGGAGTCGACGTCGGAGTCGATCTGCCGGTCCGAACCGGCCTCCTGCGCCGTCCACTTGAGCGTGTCGAGCGGCGGGGAGCCGGGCAGCGTGGACGTGTCGATACCGCTGTAGTCGAAGGTGACCTCGTACTCGGTGTCGGGCTTCAGCCCTTCCGCCGTGCCGATGTAGTACTCGCCGTTGGCGTCGGTCGTGGCGGTGAGGGTGTTGCCGTCCTTGTCCTTCAGCGTGACGACGACTCCGGCGATCGGCGGCTCGGACGGGTCCTGAATGCCGTCGCCGTCGGTGTCGTACCAGACCCGGTTGCCGATCTGGACGGGAGCCTGGTCGCAGATCATCTCCAGGTCCGCGAGGCCGTTGCCCTTGCCGAAGAGGTTCGAGCCCTCGCTGAAGGTGGACTTCAGCGTCAGGTTGGCCTCGATGGCCCCGGAGTCGGCGGTCCAGCGGCGGACACCCTGCTCGTACGCCTGGTTGGTGTACGGGTCGAAGGCGGTGCTCCACAGCTTGTTCCGGTACGGCTGGAGGACCAGGCCGCCCTCGGTGATCTGGTCGTGCTGGGCGTCGGACAGGACGGTGAGGTCGTCGTAGAACTCACCGTCACCCGGGCCGAGCTTGTTGCCCGGCAGCGCACCGGTCAGCGAACCGCAGCCACCGTTGTTCTCCAGCGTGTACGTCCCACCGGCCACGCAGGCCCGCAGCACGTCACCCGCGGCGACGGCTCCGGCCTGGGTGGTCGTGGAGCCGTAGAGGTAGGTGGCGGTGCCCTGCATGTCGGCGAAGCGGTCGCGGTAGCCGAGGATCAGGTCGCCGTTGTCCGCGATCTCGATGTTGGAGAGCATCGGCTGCGGCGCGGCGACGAACGTGTGCTCCTCAGGCTCGGGCACGCGCTCGTTCCAGGCCTCCCAGGCGGCGCTCATCCGCTGGCCGACGGTGGTGGTGTCGTCGCAGCGGTAGAACGTGTCCGGGGTGCCGGTGAAGCGGTAGGCGCAGCCGCGCGGGTAGTCCAGCGCGTGGGTGAAGATCTCGCTGAACGCGCCGCCGCTGAACTCCTGGACGTGGGCGCTCAGCTGGGACGGGTCGCCCCAGGCCACGGTGTCGGTCACGGTCGACTCGGCACCGCACACACCGCCGACCAGGACGCGGCTGCCGCGCACGCCGATGCCGTACGGGTGCCATTCGCCGACACAGGACGACGGCTTGGGGATGTCGTACCCCGTCGGTGTGCCCGCGGTGACCGCGTCGCCGGTGCCCTGGATGGGCACGGTGTACAGCTTCGAGTCGTTGAGGTTGACGGCGTAGAGGGTCTTGCCGTCGCCGGAGACGTCGACGTCACCGAGTCCTTCACGGCCGACCTTGTCGTAGATGACGTCGTCGTGGAGGTAGTTCGTGGAGCTGTCGTGGGCGGTCAGCGTGCCGGGCAGGGTGACGAAGGTCGTCAGCGCCTGGCTGGTGGAGTTGTACCGGTAGATCGCGTTGACCGCGCCCGCCGGGCCGTACTCCGTGTGCCGCTTGACCGACGTGCCCGCGTAGATGTTGCCCGTGCGGTCGGTGCCGATGCCGAAGACCGCCTGCTGCTGGGTGTTGTCGGTCAGCTGGCTGACCGAGCCGTCCTGGTAGCTGACGAAGTTCGAAGGGAAGGAGAGCAGACCCTGCTGTCCGGTCGCGTCGCCCTTGGCGAGGCCGCAGGTGACCAGGTTCGGATTCTCCTGGCAGTACAGGTCCGGCTCCCAGAAGCCGGTCGTGTACGTGACGTCGGTGCCGCCGCTGACGTCGACGAAGCCGACGGAGGAGCGCATGACGTCGGGGCCGGTGCCGAGACCCGAGACCGCTTCGGACAGGTTGTCCGGGTCGGGGTTGGCGACCTGGATGCGGTACTTGCCTCCGGTGAGGGTGGAGGACGCCGGGGTGAAGACGGCGGTGCCGTCGGAACCGGTCGTCGCGGTCAGTACCGTGCCGGCGTCGTCGGTCAGGGTGACCTTCACTCCGGACAGGCCGGGCTCCAGAACGCTGTCGTAGGCGCCGTCGGCATCGACCTCGGTGACCACCCTGACGGTGACTGTGCCGTCACCGTCACCGGCGGCGAATGCCACCGAGGCTCCGGTCGAGCCGGCAAGCGTTCCCGCCGCCAGCAGCGCCAGACTGATCCCACCCAGTCCGGTCGCTTTCCAGTTTCTGTGCAACACGCTTTCCTCGTTTCGTGGAAACGTCCCCCACAGATTCATGTATGGAAAGTGTGAATATCCGCCAATCGACCTATTCGGGCGAATCGACTCTGCGTGACGGCGGGTAGGGATTACTCCGCCTGGAGGACCAGCAGCGCCAGATCGTCCTCCGGCGGCCGCCCCCCGAACTCGTGCACCAGCCGTCTGATCCGCTCCGCGATCAGCGGCGCGGTCAGCCCCGAGCAGCCGGCCAGCGCCGCCGCGAGGCCGTCGGCGTCGTCGAACTGACGGGAGCCGCAGCGGCGCTCGGTCACCCCGTCCGTGACGGCGAGCAAGGTGTCGCCGGGGCGCAGTTCGAAGCTCTCGCTGGTGTACGTCTCGTCCTCGATGACCCCGAGCAGGGTCTGCGGACGGGCGGCGGTACGGACCTCGCCGCCCGCGCCGAGGAGTAAGGGCAGCGGGTGGCCGGCCGAGGCGAGGGTGCAGCGGACACCGCCGTCGAAGGGGACCAGTTCGCCGTAGAGGAGGGAGAGGAAGCGGGTCTGGGGGCCGTCGCCGGCCAGGGACTGGCCGCCCGCGGCGATCAGGGCGCGGGCGGCGGCGTCGGCGGCCTCGGTGGCATCGTCGAGGAGCAGCTGGTTGAGGCGGTCGAGGACGTCGGAGACGCGGTAGCCCTCGCGGGCCAGCAGGCGCAGCCACGGGCGGGCCAGGCCGATCACGACCGCCGCCTCGGGGCCCTTGCCCTGCACATCGCCGACGGCGAAGCACCAGCGGCCGTCGCCGGCCGGGAAGAGGTCGTAGAAGTCGCCGCTCGGTCCGCCCTTGTCGCACGGCTCGTAGACCAGCGCGCTGCGCATCCCGGGGATCTCCGCGACCGCGCCGGGCAGCAGGCCGCGCTGCAGGACGGCACTGATGGTGGCCTGGCGGGCGTACTGGCGGGCCGCGCCGATGGCGAGCGCGACCCGGCGGCCGAGGTCCTCGACGAGCCCGGTGACCTCGTCGGGGAAGCGGAGCAGCCCGGACCGCCCGATGACGAGCGTGCCGAGCGGACGGCCGCCCGCGATCAGGCGGTACGCCAGTGCCGTGCCGTGCACCCCGTGCGTGCCCAGCGCGTCGGCGGGCCAGGGGAACGGCACGGGCCCGGAACTCGGCGGGTCCGCCAACCGCGGCGGGTCCTTCTCCAGGGCCCGGCGCAGTTCCTCGATGCGGTTCTCGTGTCCGTGCCAGACGCGGGCGAGCCGGGGTCCCGCCGCGCCGAGCCCGTCGGCGCCCCAGCCCCCGCGCCCCATGTGCTCGTCCTCCAGCCACACCGCGCACCAGTCGGCCAGTCGCGGCACGACCAGCTGTCCGGTGAGCGCGGCGACATGGTCCTCGTCGAGCTGCCCGGCGAGCAGGTCCGAGGCCTCGGCCAGGAAGGACAGGGCGCCGCGGTTGAGCCACTCGCGGTCGCGCTCGGCCCGCCGGGGGTCTCCGCGGCTCGTGTGCGCCCGGAGGGCGGCGGGAGCGTCGGGCGCGAGCACCTCGGCCACCTTCAGACCGCGCTCGGACGCGCGCTCCCCGGCGTGTGCCTCGATCTCCCCGACGGCCGCGCCGGCCTCGTCGGACAGCCGCGCCCACACCGTCTTGGCGCCTCTGCGGTAGGTGATGCCCCAGCACTCGGAGAGCGTGGCGACCAGGCGCAGTCCGCGGCCGTACTCCGGTGTGCTGTACGACGGTTCGGGCTCGCTGCCGCGCGGGGCGCGCGAGGGGTGGCGGTCGCAGACCTCGACGAGGACGGCGCCCGTCTCCTCCAGCGTGCAGTCCAGCTCGACGTCGGTGCCGGCGTGGACGACCGCGTTGGTGACCAGTTCGCTGACGACCACGAGGATGTCGTCGGCCAGCCGGTCGGTGAGCAGTTCCGCGCCGGGCAGGCCCAGTTCGGACCATTCGGCGAACGCGGCGCGCAGCAGCGTGCGGGCGGCGCCCGGCGCGAGCGAGCTTCCGGAAAGGGTCGCGTGCGCCCGGGCGCACGGGAGCACACCGTCGTGCACAGGCGCATCAGAAGCACCGGGATCGCTCTCCCGTTGCGCCGGAATGGCCCCCATGTCCAGCTCCCCGAGCAGTTCGGACGAATACGCCTCAGGCGATGCGGACAGAGTGACAGACTGACTGCGCCCATAAGCGCCGAGTTACTGAAGTGGGCCGCCATGAGTGAGAACAGTGCTACGCGTGTGCTCGAAGACGGACAGAAAGAGGGTCAGATTCGAGCATCGGATCTGCGTCCGCTGCTCGCCGCGATGACGGCCGCTCGGGACGGACACTTCGCGAAGGTGCCGGAGGCGGGACAGCAGGGGATCACGGCCGAACTGACCGCGATATTCAATCAGCTCGTCGACCGCAACACCCATTTCACCACCGAAGTCCAGCGTGTGAAGCGGGAGTTGGTGCGGCACGGCCGGCTGGACGAGCGGCTCTCGCCGAGCCCCGGCGCGGGCGCCTGGGCGTCCCGGGTCAGCGATGTGAACCAGCTGCTGGACGCCCTGGTGGCCCCGGCGGCCAATGCCACCCGGGTCCTGGACGCGGTGGCCGGCGGTGATCTGACCCAGCGGGTCGATCTGCACGACGGAAACCGTCAGCTGCGGGGTGATCTGCGGCGGCTCGGCCGGGCCGTGAACAAGATGGTCGACCAGCTGTCGTTGTTCACCGGCGAGGTGACACGGGTCGCGCGCGAGGTCGGCACCGAGGGGCGGCTGGGCGGCCGGGCCAAGGTGCAGGGGCTGTCCGGAAGCTGGCGGGATGTGACCGAGGCGGTCAACACCATGGCCTCCCGGCTGACCGCCCAGGTCCGTGACATCGCCCTGGTGACGACCTCGGTGGCGCGTGGCGACCTGACCCGCACGGTGACCGTCGAGGCCACCGGTGAGCTGCTCGAACTGAAGCTGACCGTGAACACGATGGTCGACCAGCTGTCCGCCTTCGCCGACGAGGTCACCCGCGTGGCCCGCGAGGTCGGCACCGAGGGCCAGCTGGGCGGGCGGGCCCAGGTGCGCGGCGTGAGCGGGGTCTGGAAGGACCTCACCGACAACGTCAACTTCATGGCGTCGAACCTGACGTCGCAGGTCCGCAACATCGCCCAGGTGACGACGGCCGTGGCCAACGGCGACCTGAGCCAGAAGATCACCGTCGACGCCCAGGGCGAGATCCTGGAGCTGAAGTCGACCATCAACACCATGGTCGACCAGCTGTCCGCCTTCGCCGACGAGGTCACCCGCGTGGCCCGCGAGGTCGGCACCGAGGGCAACCTCGGCGGGCGCGCTCAGGTGCGCGGCGTGAGCGGAGTCTGGAAGGACCTCACCGACAACGTCAACTTCATGGCGGACAACCTGACGTCGCAGGTCCGCAACATCGCCCTGGTGTCGACGGCCGTGGCCCAGGGCGACCTCGGCAAGAAGATCACGGTCGAGGCGAAGGGCGAGATCCTGGAGCTGAAGTCCACGATCAACACGATGGTGGACCAGCTCTCCGCCTTCGCCGACGAAGTGACCAGGGTCGCCCGCGAGGTCGGCACCGAGGGCAACCTCGGCGGCCAGGCCCAGGTACGCGGCGTCAGCGGAGTCTGGAAGGACCTCACCGACAACGTCAACTTCATGGCCCTGAACCTGACTTCACAGGTGCGGAACATCGCCCAGGTCACCACCGCCGTCGCCAACGGCGACCTCTCCAAGAAGATCACCGTCGACGCCCGCGGCGAGATCCTGGAGCTGAAGGACACCGTCAACACGATGGTGGAGCAGCTGCGCGCCTTCGCCGACGAGGTCACCCGGGTGGCCCGCGAGGTCGGCACCGACGGCCGGCTGGGCGGACGGGCCCAGGTGCTGGGTGTGTCCGGTGTGTGGCGTGACCTGACCGACAACGTCAACTACATGGCCGACAACCTGACTTCACAGGTGCGGAACATCGCCCAGGTCACCACCGCCGTCGCCAACGGCGACCTCTCCAAGAAGATCGACGTGGACGCCCGCGGCGAGATCCTGGAGCTGAAGACCGCCATCAACACGATGGTCGACACGCTCTCCTCCTTCTCCTCCGAGGTCACCCGCGTGGCCCGCGAGGTCGGCTCCGAGGGCCAGCTCGGCGGCCAGGCACGGGTGGAGGGCGTGTACGGCACCTGGAAGCGCCTGACGACGAACGTGAACGAACTCGCGTCGAACCTGACCACCCAGGTCCGCGCGATCGCCGAGGTCGCCTCCGCGGTGGCGCAGGGCGACATGTCCCGCTCGATCACGGTGGAGACCCAGGGCGAGGTCGCCGAGCTGAAGGACAACATCAACCTGATGGTGGCCAACCTCCGCGAGACGACCCGCGCGAAGGACTGGCTGGAGTCCAACCTGGCACGCCTCGCCGCCCTGATGCAGGGCCACCGCGACCTGATGGAGGTCGCCGACCTGCTGCTGCGCGAACTGACCCCGCTGGTGAACGCCCAGTACGGCGCGTTCTTCCTGGCCGACCCCGACGAGGACGGTGCCGCTCTCCGCACAACCGTTCCCACGAAGGGACTGGCGTTCATCGCCGGCTACGGCTCCGCACAGGGCGCGACCGTCGAGACCGGGGGCCTTCCCGTCCACGGCCTGGTCCGGCAGGCGGCCCGGGAGAAGAAGCGGATCCTCGTCGAGGAGGCCCCGCCGGACTACATCAAGATCAACAGCGGACTCGGCGAGGCGGCGCCCACGAGCGTGGTCATCATCCCGATCCTCTTCGAGGACAAGCTCCTCGGGGTGATCGAGCTGGCGTCCTTCTCCCGCTTCTCCGACGTCCACCTCGCCTTCTTCGACCAGTTCGTGAACACCATCGCCGTCGCGATCAACACGATCATCGCCAACTCCCGTACGGAGTCCCTGCTCGGCGAGTCCCAGCGGCTGGCCCGCCAGCTCCAGGAACGCTCGGACGAACTCCAGAAGCAGCAGGCCGAGTTGCAGCGCTCGAACGCCGAACTGGAGGAGAAGGCCGCCCTGCTTGCGACCAGCTCCCAGTACAAGTCGGAGTTCCTGGCGAACATGTCCCACGAACTGCGGACACCGTTGAACTCCCTGCTGATCCTGGCGAGGCTCCTCTCCGACAACCCGGACGGCCATCTCTCCGACCAGGAGGTCCAGTTCGCGACCACGATCCACCGCTCGGGCTCCGACCTCCTGCAACTGATCAACGACATCCTCGACCTGTCGAAGATCGAGGCGGGCCGGATGGACGTACGCCCGAAGAAGCTGCCGCTGATCAAGCTGCTCGACTACGTCCACGCCACCTTCCGGCCGCTCACCCTGGACCGGGGGCTCGCCTTCGAGGTGACGGTCGGCGAGGACGTACCGCGGGAGATGTACTCGGACGAGCAGCGGCTCCAGCAGATCCTGCGCAACCTGCTCTCCAACGCCATCAAGTTCACCGCCACCGGCCGGGTCGAACTGCGCGTCAACCGGGTCACGGACGCCGAGCACGAATACGTCCGCGACAGCGGCCAGGTGATCGCGTTCTCCGTCTCCGACACCGGTATCGGCATCGCCGCCGAGAAACTCCCGGTGATCTTCGAGGCGTTCCAGCAGGCCGACGGCACCACCAACCGCAAGTACGGCGGCACCGGCCTCGGCCTGTCGATCAGCCGGGAGATCGCCGGCCTGCTCGGCGGCCGGATCGTCGCCCAGAGCGAACCCGGCAAGGGCTCCACCTTCACCCTGTACGTCCCCGTCGTCAGCCCCGGCCACACGGCGACCGGCCCGGCCCCCGAGGAACGTACCCTGCCCGCGCCGGAACAGCTGTCGACCGAGTCCTTCACCTCCGCCGACGTGGACGACTCCTGGCCCACGCCCACCAAGCTGGAGGCGTGGAAGACGGGCCGCGCGGGCCAGGTGCTGCCGGGGCGGCGGGTGCTGATCGTCGACGACGACATCCGCAACGTCTTCGCGCTGACCCATGTCCTCGGCCGGGTCGGCATGCCCGTCCTCTACGCCGAGAACGGCCGCGAGGGCATCGAGACGCTGGAGCGCAACCCGGACGTGGAACTCGTCCTGATGGACATCATGATGCCGGAGATGGACGGCTACGAGACGATCGCCGCCATCCGCCGCACCCCGCGCTGGAGCGGACTGCCCATCGTCGCGCTGACCGCGAAGGCGATGCCGGGAGACCGGGAGAAGTCCATCGCACGGGGCGCCAACGACTACGTACCCAAACCGGTCGACGTCGACCAGCTGCTGACCGTCGTGTGCGCGCTTCTCGACCCCGAGGGCGCGGACGAACCGGAGACCGAAGCGGAAACCGCCGTAGCGGAACCGGACACGACAGGAGAAGTGCCGGTCCCGCCCACGACTGAATGAGGCACAGTCACCATGAGCGCTGAGGCAACGACCGAAGAGCGCGCCAGCATCCTCCTCGTCGACGACATGGAGGACAACCTGGTAGCCCTGGAGGCCGTCCTGGGGTCCCTCAACGAGCCACTGGTACGCGCACGTTCGGGCGAGGAGGCGATGAAGGCACTGCTGCGCCAGCAGTTCGCCCTCGTCCTGCTCGACGTCCGCATGCCGGGCATGGACGGCTTCGAGACCGCCGCGAACATCAAACGGCTCGACCAGACCAAGGACGTCCCGATCATCTTCCTGACCGGCGCGGAGGACGACTCCGGCTACGCCTTCCGCGGCTACGCGACGGGGGCAGCGGACTATCTGACGAAGCCCTTCGACCCGTGGGTGCTACGGGCGAAGGTGACGGTGTTCCTGGACCTGCACCGAAAGAACCAGCAGTTGGAGCGCTTCCTGGCGCAACAGCAGGCGGACTACGAGGAGGTGGGCCGACAATTGGCGGAGCTGGAGAACGATCTGGCCGAGCCGCAGCGCACCCGAGTAGTAGAACTGCGGCACCTTCTGAGCAGGCGGCGCATCAACTGACCTGAAGGGGCGCGGGGAACTGCGCGACAAGCCACGAAGCACCCGCAGCCGCCGAGCAGTCCCCCGCCACCCCTTACTTCTCGCGAGTCCCGGCGTACATCTCCTCGATGAGGTGCTTGTACTCCCGCTCCACAACGGGCCGCTTCAGCTTCAGGCTGGGCGTGATCTCACCGTGCTCGACGTCGAGATCCCGAGGCAGCAGCCGGAACTTCTTGATGGTCTGCCAGCGCTGGAGACCCTCGTTGAGCTGCTTGACGTACCCGTCGATCATCTCGACCGTCACCGGCGCGGCCACGACCTCCGCGTACGACTTCCCGTCCAGCCCGTTCTCCTTCGCCCAGCCGAGGATCGACACCTCGTCGAGCGCGATGAGCGCGGTGCAGAAGTTCCGGTCGGCGCCGTGCACGAGGATGTTGGAGACGTACGGGCAGACCGACTTGAACTGACCCTCCACCTCGGTCGGCGCGATGTACTTGCCGCCGGAGGTCTTGAAGAGGTCCTTCTTGCGGTCGGTGATCCGCAGGTACCCGTCGGGCGAGAGCTCACCGATGTCCCCGGTGTGGAACCAGCCGTCGGCCTCCAGGACCTCGGCGGTCTTCTCGGGCAGCCCGTGGTAGCCCTCCATGATGCCGGGCCCGCGCAGCAGGATCTCGCCGTCCTCGGCGATCCGCACCTCCGTGCCGGGCAGCGGCTTGCCGACCGTACCGGTGCGGTAGGCCTCGCCCGGGTTCACGAAGGACGCGGCGGAGGACTCCGTGAGGCCGTAGCCCTCGAGGATGTGGATGCCGGCGCCGGCGAAGAAGAACCCGATCTCCGGGGCGAGGGCCACGGAGCCGGAGACACAGGCGCGCAGCTTGCCGCCGAACGCCTCGCGGATCTTGGCGTACACCAGCGCGTCGGCGACCTTGTGCTTGGCCTCCAGGGCGAACGGGGCGCTCGCGGTGCCGGTGCGGCGGAAGTTGTCCTGGGTGACCTTGGCGTACTCGCGGGCGACCCCGGCCGCCCACTGGAAGATCTTGTACTTGGCGCCGCCGCCCGCACGGGCCTTGTTGGCGATGCCGTTGTAGACCTTCTCGAAGATACGCGGGACGGCCGCCATGTACGTCGGCTGCACGACCGGCAGATTCTCGATGATCTTGTCGACGCGGCCGTCGACGGCGGTGACGTGGCCGACCTCGATCTGCCCGGAGGTGAGCACCTTGCCGAAGACGTGCGCGAGCGGCAGCCACAGGTACTGCACGTCCTCGGAGCTGATCAGCCCGGTTGCGGCGATGGCCTTGGCCATGTAGGCCCAGTTGTCGTGCGGCAGGCGCACACCCTTGGGGCGGCCGGTGGTGCCGGAGGTGTAGATCAGCGTGGCCAGCTGGTCCTTGGTGAGCGCGCCGACCTTCTCCTTGATCAGGTCGGGGTCCTTCTCCAGCCGGGCCGCGCCCCGGGCCTCCAGCTCGGCGAGGGTCAGCACCCAGTCGCCGGTCTCCACGCCCTCGGCGTCGAAGACCACGACGTGGTGGAGGTCGGGCAGCTCGGCGCGCTTCTCCTGCGCCTTGGCGAGCTGCTCGGCGTTCTCCGCGAAGAGGACCCGGCTGTCGGAGTCGGAGACGATGAACGCGGACTCGTCGGCGTTGGTCTGCGGATACACCGTGGTCGTGGCGGCACCGGCGCACAGGATGCCGAGGTCCGCGAGGATCCACTCGATCCGGGTCGAGGAGGACAGCGCGACCCGCTGCTCGGGCTCCACCCCGAGCTCGATCAGACCGGCGGCGATGGCGTAGACCCGCTCGGCGGTCTGCCCCCAGCTCAGCGACTTCCACTCGTCGGGCCCCTCGCCGGAGGCTGCAGGCACGGGGTAGCGATATGCCTCGGCGTCCGGCGTGGCCGAGACGCGCTCCAGGAAGAGGGTCGCCACGCTGGGCGGACGGTTCTCGATCAGGGTCTGTGTGTCGCTCACGACATCCTCCGGGGCCCGCGACAGTGCGGCGGCTGCTCAGTGCGGCTGGTGTGCTCTCGAGTGTTGTTTAACTCACGAGTAACCATCGAGTGGAGATCAGACTAGAGCGCGACCGGTCCCTATGTAAGGGGCGGCGGCCTGTTACTTCGTACAGACAGCGACGTTACGCATGCGTAGGGGCCCGTCGCGCTCATACGCGTCGAGCCCCTATTTTCACGGGAAAACGGCCGTTACTTCTTGCCCTTGCCGGAACCCGCGCTGTCGTCGCTGCTCAGTACGGCGATGAAGGCCTCCTGCGGAACCTCCACAGAGCCCACCATCTTCATCCGCTTCTTGCCCTCCTTCTGCTTCTCCAGGAGCTTCCGCTTACGGGAGATGTCACCGCCGTAGCACTTGGCGAGGACGTCCTTGCGGATGGCGCGGATGGTCTCGCGGGCGATGACCCGGGAGCCGATGGCCGCCTGGATGGGCACCTCGAAGGCCTGCCGCGGGATGAGCTCGCGCAGCTTGGCGACGAGCCGCACACCGTACGCGTACGCCGCGTCCTTGTGCGTGATCGCCGAGAAGGCGTCGACCTTGTCGCCGTGCAGCAGGATGTCGACCTTGACGAGGCTGGAGGTCTGCTCGCCGGTGGGCTCGTAGTCGAGGGAGGCGTAGCCGCGGGTCTTGGACTTCAGCTGGTCGAAGAAGTCGAAGACGATCTCCGCGAGGGGGAGCGTGTACCGGATCTCGACGCGGTCCTCGGAGAGGTAGTCCATGCCGAGCAGGGTGCCGCGCCGGGTCTGGCACAGCTCCATGATCGCGCCGATGAACTCGGAGGGCGCGAGGATCGTGGCGCGCACGACGGGCTCGTACACCTCGTTGATCTTGCCCTCGGGGAACTCGCTCGGGTTGGTGACGACGTGCTCGGTGCCGTCCTCCATGACCACCCGGTAGACCACGTTGGGCGCGGTGGCGATGAGGTCGAGCCCGAACTCGCGCTCGAGCCGCTCACGGATCACGTCGAGGTGCAGCAGCCCGAGGAAGCCGACTCGGAATCCGAAGCCGAGAGCCGCGGAGGTCTCCGGCTCGTAGACGAGCGCGGCGTCGTTGAGCTGGAGCTTGTCGAGGGCCTCGCGCAGCTCGGGGTAGTCGGAGCCGTCCAGCGGATAGAGCCCGGAGAAGACCATGGGCTTGGGGTCCTTGTACCCGCCGAGCGCCTCGGTCGCGCCCTTGGCCTGGCTGGTGACGGTGTCACCGACCTTGGACTGCCGGACGTCCTTCACACCGGTGATGAGGTAACCCACCTCACCGACCCCGAGCCCGTCGGCGCCGAGCATCTCGGGCGAGTTCGTCCCGATCTCAAGAAGCTCGTGCGTGGCCCCGGTGGACATCATCCGGATCCGCTCGCGCTTGTTGAGCTGCCCGTCGATGACACGGACGTATGTCACGACACCCCGGTAGGAGTCGTAGACGGAGTCGAAGATCATCGCGCGGGCGGGGGCGTCCGCGACGCCGACCGGCGCCGGGACCTCCTTGACGACCTTGTCGAGCAGCGCGTCGACACCGAGCCCGGTCTTGGCGGAGACGCGCAGCACGTCATCCGGGTCGCACCCGACGAGATTGGCCAGCTCCTCGGCGAACTTCTCGGGCTGAGCGGCCGGCAGGTCGATCTTGTTGAGTACGGGGATGATCGTGAGGTCGTTCTCCATCGCCAGGTAGAGGTTGGCGAGGGTCTGGGCCTCGATGCCCTGGGCGGCGTCGACGAGGAGGACGGTGCCCTCGCAGGCGGCCAGCGACCGCGAGACCTCGTAGGTGAAGTCGACGTGCCCGGGGGTGTCGATCATGTTGAGGATGTGCGTGTTGCCGGGGTCCGTGGTGGGGGCCCACGGCAGACGCACGGCCTGGGACTTGATCGTGATGCCACGCTCGCGCTCGATGTCCATACGGTCGAGGTACTGAGCACGCATCTGCCGCTGCTCGACCACACCGGTCAGCTGGAGCATCCGGTCGGCGAGGGTGGACTTGCCGTGGTCGATGTGCGCGATGATGCAGAAATTGCGGATCAGAGCCGGGTCGGTACGGCTCGGCTCGGGCACATTGTTAGGGGTCGCGGGCACGCAGGGTCCTGATTCTTGAGGTATCCGCAGGGTCAGCAGCGGCTCGGGTCGGATCGATACGTAGGCTCCATGGTCCCACGGCGGGCGACCGGAGACCGTTTTGGGCCATCAGCTGGGCCCCTGGTAGCCTGGGTGGCTGTGTCTCATGCCCTCTCAGCACGAGGCACACCCCAAGAAATCACCTGGCCCGGGTCCCTTGCGGTCCCGTGCCTGAACCTGAAAAGGCTCAATCAGTGGCGAACATCAAGTCCCAGATCAAGCGGATCAAGACCAACGAGAAGGCTCGGCTGCGCAACAAGGCCGTCAAGTCCTCCCTGAAGACCGCGGTCCGCAAGGCCCGTGAGGCTGCTGCCGCGGGTGACATCGAGAAGGCCACCGAGTACCAGCGCGCTGCCGCGCGTCAGCTCGACAAGGCCGTCTCGAAGGGCGTCATCCACAAGAACCAGGCCGCCAACAAGAAGTCGGCGCTTGCTTCGAAGGTCGCGTCCCTCAAGGGCTGACACCTTCTTTTGATCTGACCGCCGGAAGGACCCAGAGCGGGCCCTCTCTCATCCGCTCCCGTCCGGCACCCAGAGCTCGTACGCGGCCTGCGTTCGCCACGCGGGTACGAGCTCGACAAGCGTGAACAGCGTGACCCGAAGGCCCCGGAGCCTGCCCTTCCCCAGGGCGGGAGCCGGGGCCTTCGGCGTGCGAGGAGGGGGGTGTCACGGGAGTCACGAGGCCAGGCGGGATGAGGCGGGACGAGGCGGGCTACGCCCAGAACTCATCACTCGCGTCGATGTTCTCGACACACTCGTCGAGATCGGTGACCTTCTCACCGACGATCCGGAAGACGATCCCTCCCGTCTCGTCCATACGCCTCCCCTGCCGCTCGGCGGTGAACCGGTGCAGGGTCATGACATGCCCTCGCCCATCGACGAGCAGATACCGCAACTGGACCTGCAGGGTCCCACCGGTCTCCTCACCGAGCCGCCGATACAGCTCGATGATCGAGTCCAGCCCCTTGTAGTCACCGGAGAGCGGGTGCGTACCGGGCACATGATGTGTGGCATCCCCGGCGATGAGCGTGCGCAGGGTCTCCATGTCCCCCTGCGAGAACGCCTCGTATCCCCTGCGGACGAGCGCGGCGTGCGGGTGTTCAGCCATGGTTACCGCCACCTTTCCGATGCTTCGGCGATGTACGGCTGATGGGCCGATTGTCCTCCTTGAGGGGGCGTCACGCGTTGTGGGGAGGTGCCGGGGGAAGGGGGTGTCACCGCGTTGCCGGCAATCTAAGCCCCTCTGGGGGGTGCCCTCTCTGGGGGAGTTTGAGGACGAAGCCCGTTCAGGGCCGAAGCGGGGGTCTGGGGGGCGGCAGCCCCCAGGGACCCGGGGTCGAAGGGGCAGCGCCCCTGGAGGACGGGAACGGGTAGGGGCGGCGGGGGCGAAGAAAACCCGAGGCCGACCACACCGCACCGAACACTCACCACAAACCCCGGCCGCCCCCGAACCGCACCCTCACCCCCGCCCCCGCGACCGCGCAGCCCGAGCAATCACGACAACCGCCTTCTCCAGCGCATACTCGGGATCGTCCCCCCCGCCCTTCACCCCCGCATCCGCCTCAGCCACCGCCCGCAAAGCGACGGCAACCCCATCCGGAGTCCACCCCCGCATCTGCTGCCGCACCCGGTCGATCTTCCACGGCGGCATCCCCAGCTCCCGCGCAAGATCCGCCGGCCGTCCACCCCGAGCCGACGACAGCTTCCCGATCGCCCGCACCCCCTGGGCCAGCGCACTGGTGATCATCACCGGAGCCACCCCGGTGGCCAACGACCACCGCAACGCCTCCAACGCCTCCGCGGCCCGCCCCTCGACCGCCCGATCCGCGACGGTGAAGCTCGACGCCTCGGCCCGCCCGGTGTAATAGCGCCCGACGACGGCCTCGTCGATCGTCCCCTCGATGTCCGCGACCAGCTGCGACACGGCCGACGCGAGCTCCCGCAGATCACTCCCGATCGCGTCGACCAACGCCTGACACGCCTCGGGCGTGGCCGACCGCCCCGCCGCCCGGAACTCCCCCCGGACAAAGCCCAGCCGATCCGCGGGCTTGGTCATCTTCGGACAGGCCACCTCCCGCGCCCCCACCTTGCGCGCGGCATCGAGCAGCCCCTTGCCCTTGGCCCCACCGGCGTGCAGCAGCACAAGGGTGATCTCCTCGGCCGGCGCCCCGAGATAGGCCTTCACGTCCTTGACCGTGTCGGCCGACAGATCCTGCGCGTTCCGCACGACCACGACCTTGCGCTCCGCGAAGAGCGACGGACTGGTCAGCTCGGCAAGCGTCCCGGGCTGCAACTGCTCCGGGGTCAGATCCCGTACATCGGTGTCGGCATCGGCCGCCCGGGCAGCCGCCACCACCTCCTGCACCGCACGGTCGAGCAGGAGGTCCTCCTGCCCCACGGCAAGCGTCACCGGGGCAAGGGGGTCGTCATTCGCACTCTTCTTGGCCATCACACAAAGCATGGCACGCGCCACTGACACCAAGGACAGACCGCCCGCCAGGCACGCACGCCCGCGGCGAGCTCACCCCTGCACCGCGGTGACAAGCGTGCACAGAGCGATCAGCATCATATTGACCGCCATGGCACCCGTCCGGTCCGACGGCCGCAGACGGCTCGCGGCCTGGACAAGGATCAGCACCGTCGCAAGCAGGAACTGCGCGGTCCACACGACCGTGTTCATGGCCTCGGCTCCTCGGTGTAGCGGTCGGCTGCACCAACTAGACGCGACAGAGCACCGGAATGTGACATCCCCTGGTCCACGACCCGCTCGCGCTCCTGCGCCCATGCCCGGGCCCATGCCGACGCCGAAACCGACACCCATGCCCGGACCCACGCCCGCCACCGGCTACGGCTCCTCCCGCCACCCGTCCCACTCCCCCACGAACTCATCCAGCTCCGCAGGATCCAGCCGCCCGGCCTCGTCCCGCAGCACCACCAGCCACTGCGCGTCCTCCGCGTCGTCCTCCCCGGCCAGCGCGTCCCGCACCAGCTGCGGCTCCTCGGACACCCCGAACCGCTCCCCGAGCGCCTCCGCCACCTCCTCCGCGGCATCCCGGTCGGGCAGCACCAGCACATGTCTCACATCACTCACGAAGCCATTGTCGGCCACCCCGCCGACGGCGAACGCCGGCTCATCCCCCGGACAGCTGCCGCCCGTCGAGCTGCCCGGCACTGCGCACCGCCGGCACCCGCTCCAGCACGATCCCGAACCGCTCCCGATACACCCCCAGCACCTCCTCGTCCGTCGCCAGCTCCCGCACCGCACGCGTCCCGTCCGCAGCCGTCACCGTGAGACTCCGGCCGGCCAGAGTGATCCGTCCGCCCTCCTCGGTGACCCGCGAACACACCAACGACCGCGTGAAGTGCGAGGCCGGTGAGGTGCTGTGCCACCACGCGCCCGCCACGAAGTCACCGAGCGCCCGGGGCCGTGCCTCCAGCCGATACTGCGGCTTGCCGTCCATGAGGACATCCAGGTCCGCGACATCCAGGTCCCCGAAATTCAGATCCCCGAGATTTAGATCCTCACCCCCGACCCTCGTGCGCCCGGCCCCCTCACCCCCGGCTCCCGTACGCCCGGTCCGCGCACCACCAGCCCCCGTACCTCCGGCCCCGTCCAGCGCGCCCCGCACCCCGGCCGCGTCCGGCCCCGCCTCGACCACCCGGAACGTCCCCCCGGGATCCACCTGCTCACCCCGCGCCCCGGCCGCCAGCGGATGATGGCTGTGCGCCCCGAAGCCGACGTCGACCAGCCACTCGCCCCCGTCCACCGTCCGCACCCGCAGCGCGAGATGGTCGAACGGGATACCGAGCCGCCCCTCCTCCCCGTACACCCGCGCCGCGAGCAAGGTCACGTCGAAGCCCAGCGCGGTGAGCAACGCCCCGAAGACGCCGTTGAGTTCGTAGCAGAACCCGCCCCGCCGCGCCCCCACCACCTTGTCCAGCAGCCGTTTCTCCTCCAGCACGATCTCCTCTCCGAGGTGGATCGACAGGTTCTCGAAGGGCACGGTCTGCAGATGGCGCAGCTGCAGCTCGCGCAGGACGTCCACGGTGGGCCACGCCGGGTGTTCGACCCCCAGGCGTCGGAGATAGGCGTCGGTCTCTGCGGGATTCATGCCCTCAGTCTCCCGCCACCCGCAGCGCCTCGCCCGTCCCCGCGACCGCCAGCGCGCCGTCCTCGTCCGTCCGCAGCACCACCGCGCCCGACGCCCGCAGCGCCGCGACCGTACCGGGCGCCGGATGCCCGTACGAGTTGTCCCGTCCCACCGAGATGAGCGCCACCCTCGGTGCCACCCGGCGTATGAGTTCCGGATCCTGATAGGCCGAGCCATGATGGGCGACCTTGAGCACATCCACCCCACCTAGCGCCGCCCCCGCCGGTGACCTCAACAGCGCTTGCTGGCCCGGGGGTTCGAGGTCCCCGAGCAACAGGAACCGCAGCCCGCCCGACCGCACGAGCAGGGCGACACTGGCATCGTTCGGCCCTTCCGGTTCCGGCGCCGGAGGCACGGTGGGCAACGGCGCTCCCGGCGAAGGATCCCCGGCACCCGGACCGCTCGGCGGCGGCCACACGACCTCCCAGGACAGCTCCCCGGTCCGGCGCCGCTCCCCGGCCGCGGCCCGGGTGAGCGGCACGTTCCACCGCGCCGCCTGTCTCCGTACGAACTCCACCTGGTCCACGGGCTCTTCGAACCCGGTCGTCTCGATCGCCCCCACGGACCGGCCACGCAGCACACCGGGCAGGCCCGCCACATGATCGGCGTGGAAGTGGGTGAGCACGACCAGTGGGACACGAGTGATGCCCAGGGTGCGCAGGCACCGGTCGACGAGCGTGGGATCGGGTCCCGCGTCCACGACCACCCCGGTGCCGTCGCCCGCCGCGAGTACCGTCGCATCGCCCTGCCCGACGTCGCACATCACGAAGCGCCAGCCCGGCGGCGGCCACCCCGTGACCACCCGGGTCAGCGGCGGCGGCTGCACCACCGCCAGCACGAGCAGCATTCCGCACACGGCGCACCACCAGGGGTGCCGCAGCAGTCGCCGCCCTACCGTCACCACGGCCACCGTGGCCAGGCCGAGCAGCGCCGCCCCGGTCCAGCTGCCGGGCCAGTCCACCCCGGCACCGGGCAGCGCCGCCCCGGTCCGGGCGACGTCCGCGATCCACCCCGCGGGCCAACTCGCGCACCAGGCAACCGCCTTGGCGGCCGGCATCGCCACGGGCGCGATCGCGAGTGCGGCAAAGCCCAGCACCGTGGCCGGCGCCACCGCGAACTCCACGAGCAGATTGCACGGCACCGCCACCAGACTCACCCGCGCCGACAGCACCGCCACGACCGGCGCGCACAGGGCCTGTGCGGCCCCCGCGGCGGCCAGTGCCTCGGCCAGTCGCGGTGGCACCCGATGCCGTCGCAGGGCCGCACTCCAGCGGGGCGCGAGCGTGAGCAGGGCCCCGGTGGCCAGTACGGACAGCAGGAATCCATAGCTCCGGGCCAGCCACGGGTCGTACAGCACCAGCAGCAGCACGGCCGTCGCCAGCGCCGGGATCAGCGATCTCCGGCGTCCGGTCGCCAGGGCGACCAGCACGACGGTTCCGCACGCCGCGGCCCGCAGCACACTGGGGTCGGGTCTGCACACGACGACGAAGGCGAGCGTGAGCGCCCCGCCGAGCAGCGCGGTCGTCCGCAGCGGAATGCCTAGCCGGGGCGCGAGCCCCTTCCGCTCGGCCCGCTGGGCCAGGCCGGGCGGTCCGATGAGCAGGGCGAGGATGATCGTGAGGTTGCTCCCGGAGACGGCGAGCGTATGCGCGAGGTCGGTCTCCTTGAACGCCTCGTCCAACTCCGGAGTGATCCGCGAGGTGTCCCCCACGACCAGCCCCGGCAACAGCGCCCGCGCATCCTCCTCCAAGTGCTCGGTGGCCTCCCGCAACCCGCCCCGCAACCGCCCCGCCAACCGCTGCGCCCCCGAGGCCCCGGCCACGACCTCCGGCACCCCCTGCCCCCGCACCCGCGCCACGGCCGCGATCCGATCACCCCCGGCCAGGGGCGGCGCCAGCCGCGCGGTCACCCGAACCCGTGTGGAAGGCAGCAACCCGAGCCAGGGAGAGGCCTCGGCCCCGTCGACCCGAGGGCCACCGGCTGCCGATCCGTCGCCGGAGGAACCCTCGCCGATCGCCCCGCTCGGGGAGGCGGCATCTCCCGGAGTCCCCTCACCCCCCGAGCCCGCCCTCGGCGCCCCGGTACTCCCGCCCCCAGCCCTCCCGGCCGTCCCAGCCCCGGTCGTCCCGGCCCTTCCGCTCCCCACATCGACCATCACCAGCACCGGCGCCCGCGTCGCCACCGCCGTCCCGTCGGCCCTCGCCACCCGCCGCACCTCACCGTTGATCAGCACGGAGGTCGGCGCCACGTGGTCCCCCTTCACCCGCGGCCGGGTGAGCCGCGGGTCGGAGGTGATCTCGACCTCCGCGGTCACGGTCGCGTACTCCCGCGCCAACCCCGGAACCGGCCCACGGCGCAGGTCGGCTCCGTGCAGCCCGGCCGAGGCCGCCGCCGAGGCGACGCACAACAGCACCGCGGCGACCGCGACCCGCACCCCCGCACGGCGCCGCATCAGCAGAAGCACGCCCCCTGCGACCAGGCACACGGCGGCGACCCCGATGCTCCACTCCGGCGCGGCGCCCAGCAGCAGCGCCGCCGTCGCCCAGGCGGCCAGCGCGGGCGGCACGAGCCGTAGGTCGGTCGGTCCTTCCTGCCGGGGATGGGCCGCCCCGAGCCGTTTGCCGGAGACGGCGTGCACGGCACGGCGGGACCCGGGCGGCGAGGGGACCGGCATCTCGGGGACGCCCCTCATGGCCGTACGAGATTCCGCAGATCGGCAAACCGGCGTGCGCCGATGCCATTGACCTCCCGCAGCTCGTCCACCGAGCGGAAACCACCGTGCTGTGTGCGGTAGTCGAGGATGTGCTGAGCCAGGACCGGACCGACGCCCGGCAGGGTGTCCAGTTGTTCCACGGTGGCGGTGTTGAGGGAGACCGGCGCCCCGGACCCCGCGCCCGGCACCGAACCGCCCGCACCGGACAGGCCACCCGCCGCACCGACCACGCCACCGGCCGCGCCACCCGCCGCAGTCCCTGCCGCCCCGGCCCCCGGCACGGCAGGTCCCCCGACGACGACCTGCTCCCCGTCCACAAGGAACCGGGCCCGGTTGAGACCCACGGTGTCCGTCCCGGGCCGCACGCCACCGGCCGCACGCAGCGCGTCGGCGACACGCGCCCCGGCGGGGAGGCGGTGGATCCCGGGTTCCCGCACCTTGCCGCTGACGTCCACGACGATCTCCGCCACCGACGTACCCGCAGTACCCGCCGTACCCGCCGCGTTGGGCGCCCCCGCCGAGGCGGAGGCAGAACCGCCGGCCTCGGCCTCCGCTCGCTCCCCTCCATAGGGAGCCGCCACAACCTCCGGCGCCCGTACGTCCTGTGTCCGCCCGGCCCAGAAGTGCTGCACGGCGAACCCGGCGGCAACGACAAGCAGCACGGCGAGCGCGACCACACTCCGCCGCTCCACCCCGCACCTGGCCTGCAGCCACACCGGCATCCGCTCCCGCAGGGCAAGCCCGGCCCGCCCCCGCCAGTCCCCCGGCGCCGAAGCGACATCAGCCCAGTCGACCTGCGCATGCCTGCGGTCGGCCGTCCCGCCCGCGCTCCCGTTCCCGCCCGCGCTCGCGCCGCCCGCCCCGACGACAGCCCCAGCCGGTACATCGGCCTCGCCGCCATCCGTACTCAGCCCGGCAGCAGCCCCACGCCCCCCGTCGGCACTCCCGGCTCCGACGGCCCGCGCACCGACCTCATGCGCGTACCCGCCCCACCCGGCTTCGTCCGCGCCCTCGTCCGGCCCGCTCCACCGCTCCCCATCCGGCGGCCCCGTCCCCGACTCCCGCCGCTCCCCGGCGCGTTCGGCGAAGATGACCTCCGCGCGCCGCCGGAGCTCCTCGGCCGACGCGTACCGCTGCCGGGCCCGGGCCCGTCCCCGGGCGGGTGTCTGCCGGCGATGGCGGGTGCGGGTGTCGGAGGCGGGCCCACGGCCCGGCCCGCTGGTCGGAGTCGCTGTGCGTGAACGTGATCGAAGTGCCATGCGACGAGGATCGGGCACTCCGCGCTTTCGCGATGATCTTGCTCAATTCCCGGGGACGACATCCCGGTTGTGGATAACTCCGCCACCCACACGAGTGACAGTCAGCCACTCACCCGCGCCGGGCACCCTCGTCCCGCCGGCAGCCAGAACCCCGTACCCCACATCACGGAACCCGCATCCAGGACCCCGCGTCCCGCCGCCCCACCACCCACGCTCCCCGCCTCACACATCACCGCGGCGAAACCACAGCTCCCAACAACCCCGGCCCCGTATGCGCCCCGATGACCGCCCCGACCTCGCTCACATGGAGATCCGCCAGCCCCGGCACCCGAGCCCGCAACCGGTCCGCCAACGCCGACGCCCGGTCGGAGGCGGCGAGATGGTGAACGGCGATGTCGACCTGCGCACTGCCCGCCCGGTCGGCCACGATCTCCTCCAGCCGGGCGATCGCCTTCGACGCCGTGCGCACCTTCTCCAGCGGCTCGATCCGGCCGCCCTCCAGCTGCAGCAGCGGCTTGACCGCGAGCGCGGACCCGAGGAGCGCCTGCGCGGCCCCGATACGTCCGCCCCGGCGGAGATAGTCGAGGGTGTCGACGTAGAAGTAGGCGGAGGTGCCCGCGGCCCGCTTCTCCGCGGCCGTGACCGCCTCGTCCACCGTGCCGCCCGCCTCCGCGGCCTCCGCCGCCGCGAGTGCGCAGAAGCCGAGGGCCATCGCGATCATCCCGGTGTCCACGACCCGCACCGGCACCGGCGCCTCGCGCGCCGCGAGCACCGCCGCGTCGTAGGTGCCGGAGAGCTCGGCGGACAGATGCAGGGAGACGATGCCGGTCGCGCCGGACTCGGCGACCCTGCGGTAGGTCTCCGCGAAGAGCTGGGGGCTGGGCCGCGAGGTGGTGACGGAGCGCCGCTTCTGCAGTGCCTGGGCCAGTGACCGGGTCGAGATCTCGGTGCCCTCTTCGAGCGCCTGGTCGCCGAGAACCACGGTCAGGGGCACCGCGGTGATGCCGTGGCGCTCCATCGTCCGCGGCGGCAGGTAGGCCGTTGAATCGGTGACGATCGCGACATGGCGGGACATGAGCTGGAGGTTACCTGGCGTAGCGCCCGGGCGGCAGCCCGACCCCTCTCACCTGGGAGAGCCTTGACCGGATCAAGTCGTGCTCTCGGGGCGGGGCTTCTTCTGCCACGGGTAGGCGGGGCGCTGTCCCGGCGGGGTGATGGCGGGCCGCGTCGGCTCCTCGGCGGTGCGCGACCGCGGTGTCTCCGGCCAGGTCTGCTGGGCCGTCGTACCGTCGGCGACCGGCGCCTCGGGCCACGGGGGCGGAGCCTGCGCGGGCTCCGACGGGTCGGACTGCTCCGGCGTGGTCCAGTGCCGCAGCGCGCCCGCCTCCATGTCGATCTGGGTGCTCAGCGAGTCCAGGTCGTCGTCCGCGAAACGGCGGGCGCGGTCGCGGGCCGCCCAGCGCAGGGAGTCCGCGGAGTGGGTGATCTGCTCGGTGCGCTCGCGCAGCGCGGGCAGCCGCTCGGCGAGTGTCGCCCGGTCCGGCTCGGACTCCAGACGCCGCAGCTCGCCGTCCAGTTCGTGTCCGTGCGCGCTGAGCCGGCGGAAGAGGGCGAGGGACTCCTTGAGGGACTCGTCCTCGGCCACGCCCGCGTGCAGCGCGTCCTGGGTGGCGCGCATGGAGGTGCGCAGCTTCAGCCGGAGCTGGGCCAGTTCGCCGGCCGCGCCGGGCTGGGCGAAGGACTTGGCCCGCAGGGTGTGGTCCTCGACCGTGCGGCGGGCCTGGGTGAGGGTGCGGTCCACGCCTCGCTTGGCGGCGCCGACCACCTTCACCGTGGCGTAGGCGCCGAGCGCCAGGAAGAGCACGAAAAGCAGAGCGACGATCGCCAACAGTGCCTCCACGATGCTCCTCCTCCGGCCGGGCGCGATGTTCCGCGCCGCTCTTCCACGGTAAACGCGGCAGGCAGGCCCGGAGTTCCAGAAGAACCCCGAACCTGCCCGTAGCCAACCCTTAGGGGACCGTTACGCCGGAACGATGTTCACCAGCTTCGGCGCCCGCACGATCACCTTCCGGATCCCCGCCCCGTCCAGCGCCGCCACGACCTTGTCGTCGGCCAGCGCGACCTTCTCCAGTTCCTCGTCGGAGATGGCCGGCGAGACCTCCAGGCGGGCCTTGACCTTGCCCTTGATCTGCACGACGCAGGTCACGGTCTCGTCCACGACGTAGGCCGGGTCGGCGACCGGGAAGTCCTGGTGGACGACCGAGTCGGTGTGCCCCAGCTTGCGCCACAGCTCCTCGGCGATATGCGGGGCCAGCGGCGCGACCAGCAACACCAGCGACTCGGCGACCGAGCGCGGTACCGCGCCGCCCGCCTTGGTCAGGTGGTTGTTCAGCTCGGTGACCTTGGCGATGGCGGTGTTGAACCGCATGCCGTCCAGGTCCTGCCGTACGCCGTCGATGGCCTTGTGCAGGGCGCGCAGGGTGTCCTCGTCGGCCTCGGTGTCGACCACCGTCACCTCGCCGGTAGCCTCGTCGACGACGTTGCGCCACAGCCGCTGCAGCAGCCGGAACTGGCCGACCACCGCGCGCGTGTCCCACGGCCGGGAGACGTCCAGCGGGCCCATCGCCATCTCGTACAGGCGCAGGGTGTCGGCGCCGTACTCCTCGCAGATGGACTCCGGAGTGACCGCGTTCTTCAGGGACTTGCCCATCTTGCCCAGCAGCTTGGTGACCTTCTCGCCCTGGAAACAGAAGGCGCCGTCGCGCTCCTCCACCTCTTCGGCCGGCACCGGGAAGCCACGGCTGTCGCGGTAGACGAAGGCCTGGATCATGCCTTGGTTGAACAGCTTGTGGAACGGCTCCGCGGAGGAGACGTGCCCCAGGTCGAACAGCACCTTGGACCAGAAGCGCGCGTACAGCAGGTGCAGCACGGCGTGCTCGGCGCCGCCGACGTACAGGTCGACACCGCCGTGCGGCTGACCCTCGCGCGGGCCCATCCAGTACTGCTCGATCTCGGGGTCGACCAGGGCCTCGCTGTTGTGCGGGTCCAGGTAGCGCAGCTCGTACCAGCAGGAACCGGCCCAGTTGGGCATGGTGTTGGTCTCGCGCCGGTACTTGCGCGGACCGCGTCCGTCGCCCAGGTCCAGGGTGACGTTGACCCACTCCTCGTTCCGGGACAGCGGGGTCTCCGGGGAGGTGTCCGCGTCGTCCGGGTCGAAGGTGCGGGGCGAGTAATCCTCGACCTCGGGCAGCTCCAGCGGCAGCATCGACTCGGGCAGCGAGTGGGCGACGCCGTCCTCGTCGTAGACGATCGGGAAGGGCTCGCCCCAGTAGCGCTGGCGGCTGAACAGCCAGTCGCGCAGCCGGAAGTTGACGGTGCCCTCGCCGATGCCCCGCTGCTCCAGCCACTCGGTGATGCGCGCCTTGGCCTCGACGACGCCCAGGCCGTCCAGGGAGACGCCCTCACCGGTGGAGTTGATGATCTTCGCGTCGTACGAGGCGAAGGCGTCCTCCCATGTGGAGGTGTCCGTGCCGCGGCCGTCGGTCGGCTCGACGATGCAGACGATCGGCAGCTCGAAGGCGCGCGCGAACTCGAAGTCGCGCTGGTCGCCCGCGGGGACGGCCATGATCGCGCCGGTACCGTAGCCCATCAGCACGTAGTCGGCGATGAAGACGGGGATCTGCTCGCCGTTGACCGGGTTGGTGGCGTACGAGCCGATGAAGACGCCGGTCTTGTCCTTGGCCTCGGCCTGCCGCTCCACGTCGGACTTGGAGGCGGCCTGCGCGCGGTAGGCGGCGACGGCCTCGGCCGGGGTGGCGTGACCGCCGGTCCACACGTCGTGGGTGCCCTCGGGCCAGGCGGCCAGGGTGAACTTCTCGACCAGCGGGTGCTCGGGGGCCAGCACCATGTAGGTCGCGCCGAACAGGGTGTCGGGGCGGGTGGTGAAGACCGTGATGTTCTCGCCGTCGATCGGGAAGTCGACGCGGGCGCCCTCGGAGCGGCCGATCCAGTTGCGCTGCTGCAGCTTGATGGCCTCGGGCCAGTCCAGCGCGTCCAGGTCGTCCAGCAGCCGGTCGGCGTAGGCGGTGATGCGCATGTTCCACTGGCGCAGCTTGGCCTTGAAGACGGGGAAGTTGCCGCGCTCGGAGCGGCCGTCGGCGGTGACCTCCTCGTTGGCCAGCACGGTGCCCAGGCCGGGACACCAGTTGACGGGCGCGTCGGAGGCGTAGGCCAGGCGGTACTCGCCCAGGACGTCGGCGCGCTCGGCGGCGTTCAGCGCGTCCCAGGAACGGCCGCCGGGGACCGCGCGCTCACCGCTCTCGAACTGGGCGACCAGCTCGGCGATCGGGCGGGCCTTCTTCGCCTCGTCGTCGTACCAGGAGTCGAAGATCTGCAGGAAGATCCACTGGGTCCACTTGTAGTACTCGGGGTCGATCGTGGCGAACGACCGGCGCTTGTCGTGGCCCAGGCCCAGCCGGCGCAGCTGGACCTTCATGTTCTCGATGTTGGCCTCGGTGGAGACCCGCGGGTGCGTGCCGGTCTGCACGGCGTACTGCTCGGCGGGCAGGCCGAAGGCGTCGAAGCCCAGGGTGTGCAGGACGTTGTGGCCGTTCATGCGCTGGAAGCGCGCGAAGACGTCGGTGGCGATGTATCCCAGGGGGTGGCCGACGTGCAGGCCCGCACCGGAGGGGTACGGGAACATGTCCATGATGAACTTCTTGGGCTTGGCGACCAGCGCCGGGTCGCCCGCCAGGTCACCCTTGGGGTTCGGCGCGGCGTAGGTGCCCTCGGCGTCCCAGAAGTCCTGCCAGCGTGCCTCGATCTCGGCCGCGACGGCGGCCGTGTAGCGGTTCGGCGCGGCATCCACCGGCGCACCAGTGGCGGCAGCGGGGTTCGTCTCGCTCATGATCCTTAAGCTCCATCGATCGTCTCTGCCAGCAGCGGTGTCGTTTCAAGAAACGAAAAATCCCCTCGCACAGGAGGGGACGCCGCGCCGATTCCGACCCACCCGGTCCGCCCGGTGGTCGGGACTGATCAGCGCGGCCCGCTAAGCAGAAGGCGTACGGCACGCATGGCGTCAGAGTACCGCAGCCGTTGAGCAAGCTGCGACGCGCTTACGTATGCCTCCTATGGCCCCGCACACCAGGCACCGGACTGAACAAGAGTCAAAAGTTACTTCGCGTAACGACCGCTAAAGGACATCACAACAACCGCATAGTCCTTTGATAACAACGCAATAACTCAAACCTCGTACTGATCGGTATGGCTCCACTTAGAGTGCGGCAGCGGGACCGCCTTCCCGAACTGCTCGGAGTTGCCCCCATGAACCCTCGTAGTAGCAACAGCACGCTCCCCAAGCCCGGCCGGTCGGCCTATGGGGTGGCCTCGGCCGTCTTTCTGCTGACCATCCCCCTTGTCGTGGTGTACGGCGGCCTCTGGCTGCAGGACTTCCTCAACTTCGGGGCGGGCGTGGTGGCGCTCGTCCTCCTCACCTGCTCGGTCATCTGGGGACTCGTCGCTCAGGACCGGATGATCCTCAACACCCGCCAGCGGATCATCGCTCAGGGCGTCCACCGGATCACCGCAGTGGGCTCGATCGCCTTCCTCCTGCTGCACATCGGGATCAAGCTGACGCTCGACCACACGACATGGATCGCCGCGTTCATCCCCTTCGGGCTCGGCATCACCGGCAGCGGCGGGCTCATCGGCCTCGGCACCCTGGCCGGCCAGCTCATGATCTTCGTCGGCATCACCGGCGCGCTGCGCAACCAGTTCGCGTCCCCCGCACCGGTCGCGGCCCGCTGGCGGAAGATGCACATGATGGCCTACCCGGCCTGGTGCTTCGCGCTCGTCCACGGCCTGTACGCGGGACGCGAGGTGAAGAGCCCGATCTTCACCTACATGTACGAACTGTGCCTGCTCGGCGTCATAGCCGCCCTCGCCCTGCGCGCCTCGCCGCGCCCCTTCAAGCGCAAGGTCGCCGACCGTGTCCAGGCGCTCCTGGGCGCCGAGGAGTGGACCGGCCGCGAGGAGCTGGACGCCAGCCGCGCCAGGAACGCGGAGGCGACGTCCGCCCCGTCCTCGCTGCCGGGCTACGAGAACACGCGCGCGATGCAGCCGCCCCGTACGGCCCCCACCTCCTTCGAGGCCCCCGCACCGCCCGCCCCGGAACCCGCGAACGGCTTCGCAGCCGCCTACCGCGCCGTCACCCCGAACGCCCCGCGCATCCCGTCCCAGCCGACGTACGGCGCCGACCAGACCGCCCGCATGGACCTGCCGATGGACCTGTCGGCGGACATGCAGCCCACCCAGGCCGTCCCGCGCTACGACGGCGGAGGCAGCACCTCGGGCAGCTGGCCGATCCCGTCACCGCCGCCGGTCGGCGAGGCGCCACCGTCGGCCTACGACCCGCTCCAGGACACGGGATACAACATCCCGACCTATGGCAGTTCGGGCACGGCCGGCTACCTCCAGGGTGATGTGCGCGACACCGGTGAGTCGAACACCGTGTCCGGCGCGTACTACCCGAACGACACGTACAACAGCGGTCCCGCCACTGATCCATCGCCCGGTGACTCGTACGACTTCGACACACCGGGATCGGGCGAACCTTGGAACATGCCTTCCGGAGGCTATAGGTGAACGAGGCCCTGCCCGACGTCCCCGAAGTCCGCGTGGTCGGTCTTCCTCAGCTCACGTCGGGCTTCGACCTTGTCGAGAGACTCGATCTGCCCATGCACCTGAAAGTGCACGGGCCGCTCGAACCCCTGGGCGGCGAGCAACTCGCGAAGCTCGCCGAGAACATCAACCTGAAGGGCCGCGGCGGCGCGGGCTTCCCCTTCCACAAGAAGCTGCGCTCGGTCGCGGAGGCGGCCATCAAGCGCGGTGTGCGACCGGTCGTCGTCGTCAACGGAAGCGAGGACGAACCGGCCTGCCGCAAGGACACGGTGCTCATCAACCGTGCCCCGCACCTCATCCTGGACGGCGCCCTGCTGGTCGCCGAAGCCCTGGGCGCCCGCACCCTCGTGGTGGGGGTCACCCGGGAGTCCACCCAGCGGTCCATGGAGGCCGCCCTCGCCGAACGCGGCCTCAGCAACGGCCGCCGCTCGGCTCTACGCGCGCGCGTGCAGCGCAATCCCGTCCGTATGGTCACGGGAGCCGCAGCATCGCTGATCCGCTCCATCGACGGCGGCCCGGCCATCCCGCCCGGCCGCAAGGTCAGCGCCTCCCAGAACGGCGTCGGCGGCGCCCCGACCCTCCTGTCGAACGCCGAGACCTTCGCCCAACTGGCCATCGCCGCCCGCATCGGCCCCGAGCGCTACGGCAACACCGGCCTGTACGACGAGCCGGGCACCGTCATGCTCACGGTCTCCGGCGCGGTCGCCCGCCCCATGGTGATCGAGGCCCCCACGGGCGTGCCGCTGCGCTACATCCTGCAGCTCGCCGGCGCCCCGCCGGTCCCCCAGGGGGTGCTGACCGGCGGCTACCACGGCAAGTGGATCGACGCCGCGACGGTCAACGAGGCGGTCGTCTCCCGCAACTCGCTGGACGCGGTCGGCGGCGCGCTCGGCGCGGGCGCCATCCTGCCGATCAGTCAGGAGACCTGCCCGCTGGGCGAGTCGCTGATGGTGGCGAAGTGGCTGGCCGAGGAGAGCGCGGGGCAGTGCGGCCCTTGCTACCTGGGTCTGCCGGCCGCCGCGCGCGGCATGGAGGACATCATCAACGGCGGCGGCCCCGCCGCCCTGGAGGCCCTCAAGCAGGTCGCCAAGAACGTGAAGCGGCGCGGCGCGTGCTCGCACCCCGACGGCTCCGCGATGTTCCTGGAGTCGACCATCAAGGCGTTCACCGACGACCTCGCCGCGCACGTCCTCGGCAACGGCTGCGGACGGCCGGTACAGGGCGTTCTGCCGCTCTTCGAGGGCGGCATCACCCCCGCGGGCCTCCCGAGCGGCGCCGAGTCCGAGGAGAACGGCCCCAGCCGCCAGAAGATCTACGTCGACTGGACGCTCTGCCGGGGCCACGGCCTGTGCGCCGACATCCTCCCGGAGGTCTTCGAACTCGGCGCCGACGGCTTCCCGACCGTCGCCCAGGCCCAGGTGCCGCGTTACGCCGAGGCGAAGGCCCTCCGCGCGGTCCGCCGCTGCCCCGCCCTCGCCCTGCGCATCGAGGAGTCGGCGCCGCGCGACAACGGCCCGTCCCGCAACCTGCCGGTGCTCTCCCAGGGCCGCGGCCGCCGCGCCCTGGGCCGCTGAGCGGACACTACGACGAGGGGGCCGCCCGATCCGGGCGGCCCCCTCGTCGTACGCGGACCATGCGGGCCAACTGCCCCTGGAAAAGCAAGAATCCCGCCGGATCTTGACGACCCGGCGGGATCTTTCTGTGGAGCTAAGGAGAATTGAACTCCTGACCTCCTGCATGCCATGCAGGCGCTCTACCAACTGAGCTATAGCCCCGTGTTCGGTGTCCTCCGGGTTTCCCCGGCGGCGACGCCAACATTACACGGTCACCCGGGTGGAACACCAAATCGTTTCCCTGCGGCCCGCTCCCCGGCGGGCCTCACGCAGTGACGAACGAGTAGAACCGCTTGAGCGTGCAGTGTTCCTCCAGGAGCCGGCCGTAGATCGGCTCGCCCTCGAGTTCGCGGTATGTCTCGATCGGGTCGCCTTTTATGATCAGCGCCCGCGCGCATTCCTCGCACCAGTACTGGTAGTCGGGATTGACCGGCTCCATGTCCCGCACGATCGGCGTCCCGCTGCCGCACCAATCACACTTACGCCTGTGTGCACCCATCGATCAGCTCCAGCTGTGGCCGCAGGCCGTGCACACGTAGGAAATCCCGCCGTTGTCGCCGAGAACCTGGGCGACGCGGAGGGAACCGCAGGAAGGGCAGGTGAGCCGGGTGACCGTGTCCCGTGTCGACGCTGCTTCAAGGAGGTGGCCGACCTCCTTGAGGATGCTCGCAGGCATCACTGCTCCCTCCCGTCGGGCCGCGCCCCCTTCCGGCCGTTTGATTCTGCCACGGCCGGACCAATACGGTCAGCGACGCCTCAGTACCAGTCCGGACACGGCCCCCAGGGCAGCCGTCCCGGCCAGCGCGAACATGCACGCCGACAGCGCCTCCGCAGAGGTATACGCCTCCAGGGCCCCGAGTGACTCAAGCCGGTTCAAGAACAGTGTGCCGAACGCGGCGACACCGGTCAGCTGGCCGAGCTGGGTGACCGTGGCGAGCAGCCCGCTGGCGTCCGCCGCGTCCTCGGGCCGCACCGTGGCCAGTGCCCGGGTCAGGGTGGGGCTGAAGGCGAGCGCGAGCCCGACGCCGACCCCGGCGTACGCCACGTACACCCACCCCCCGCCGTCGCCGCCGCCGTCGAGCGCCAGGCCGACCCCGGCCACGGCCACGGCGGTGAGCAGGAACCCGGTCGGTTCCAGGGCGCGCTGCCATGCGGCGGGCCAGCGCCGCCAGGTCAGCCCGACCACGCCGAAGACGACCGCGGTCGGCGCGAAGGTGAGTCCGGCACGCAGGGCGCTGTAGCCGAGGCCGCCCTGGACGTGCAGCGTGAGCACGAACAGGAAGCCCCCGTTGACGGCCATGACGGCCAGGATCCGCAGCACGGCGAGCCCCATGCCGGGGTGGCGCAGCACCCGGGGCGCGATCAGCGGGTCACCGCCGCGCCGGGCGAGCCCGGACTCGTACCGCCAGAACACCGCGAACAGCACGGCGGCCGCGCCCAGGGACAGCCACGACCACAGCGGCCAGTCCTCCTCCTGCCCGAGCACCAGCGGCACGGTGAACAGCGATACGGCCGCGCCGAGCAGAACCAGTCCCGGCAGATCCATGCCGCGCCCGCGCTCCCGCTCGCCCCCGCGCTCCCGCGGCAGGACGCGTCGGCCGATGACCAGGAGGGCGGCACCGACGGGCACGTTCACCAGGAACACCGGCCGCCAGCCCGTGCCCAGCAGATCGGCGCTGACCAGGACCCCGCCGAGTATCTGCCCGGCGGCGGCGCCGACGGCGAGGACCGCCGAGTACGCGCCGAGCGCCTTCACCCTCGCCTCGCCGACGAAGTTCCGCTGGATGAGGCTGAGCACCTGCGGGATCATCACCGCCGAGCCGGCGCCCTGGATCAGCCGGAAGACGATGAGTTCCGTGGCGCCCTGCGCGAGACCGCAGGCGAGCGAGGCGGCGGTGAACAGCGCCATCCCGGCGAGGTGGACCCGGCCGTGCCCGAACCGGTCGCCGAGCCGGGCCCCGGTGATCAGCAGCACGGAGTACGTGATGGTGTAGCCCGCGACCACCAGCTGCAACTCGGCGCCGGAGGCGTGGAGTTCGGTACCGATGGTGGGGGCCGCGACGTTCACGATGAAGACGTCGAGCAGCGCCATGAACAGAGCGGCGAGCACGACGGCGAGCAGCAGCCGGGGTCCGTTGTCAGTGCCGGGTGCTTCACTGATCGCAGTGCTGGGAACGGGCGCTGTACCCGGTCCGGAACGGGGTGTTGTCGTCATGCCGTCGAGCGTGCCGCCGCTCCGGTACGGGTGCCGAGAGCCCGCCGATGCTGGTACTGACAGCACCTGGCAGCGCACGGGCCGGGCGTCGACGATGGGGGATGTGACGATGGGGACGACACAGCGCCGCCGACCTGAGCTGGCCGCCTTCCTGCGCAGCAGGCGGGCGCGGGTGACACCGGCGGACGTGGGGATGCCGCCGGGCTTACGGCGCCGTACGCCGGGGTTGCGGCGTGAGGAGGTCGCCCAGCTCTCGGGGGTGGGCGTGACCTGGTACACGTGGCTGGAGCAGGGCCGCCCGATCAACGCCTCCGCGCAGGTCCTGGACGCCGTGGCCCGCACCCTGCGTCTCGATCCGCCGGAGCGGGAGCATCTGTACCACCTGGCGGACGTGCCGCATGCCGCCGTCCCGGAGGCCGCCGCGCAGACCGTGGGTCCGGAGATCCAGGGCATCATCGACGCCCTCGAACCGCGCCCGGCGGTGGTCTACAACTCGCGGTTCGACATCCTGGCCGCCAACGACGTCTACCGCACCCTGTTCGACGTGCCGCTGATGCAGCGCTCCGGTCGCCTTCCCAACGCCCTGTGGGGGCTGTTCACCGCGGAGGATGACGACTGCCCGCTGATGTTCCGGGAGACGGAGCTGCCGGTGATGGTCGCGACCCTGCGCGCGGCCTACGGTCTGCATGCCGGTGAGCCCGCCTGGGAGGGCTTCATACGCAAGCTGTCCGCGGCGAGTCAGCTGTTCGCCCGGCTGTGGGAGACCGGCGACGTGGCGGAGCCCGGACGGCGAGTGAAGGGTTTCAGGCATGCGGCGGTGGGTGAGCTGCGGATGACGTCGGTGTCGCTGTCGATCCACGGGATGCCGGAGTGCCGGATCGTCGTCTACACACCGGACGACGAGGAGACGGCGCGGCGCACGGCCCGCCTGATGGAAATGAAAAATCCCGCCCTCTAGGGACGGGATCTTCATCAACCGATCTTTGACAACTCAAGAGTGTCGATCTGTGGAGCTAAGGAGAATTGAACTCCTGACCTCCTGCATGCCATGCAGGCGCTCTACCAACTGAGCTATAGCCCCAAGCTTTGCCACGCGGCGGAGCCGCATGATGTTTCGCCCCGCTCGGCGGGGCGAACAAGAAGAACTTTAGCCTGCGACCTGCCAGAAAGTGAAATCCGCTCAGTCGTCGTCCCCGAGCACCGGTTCCGGCAGCGTGCCGGCGTTGTGCTCCAGGAGACGCCAGCCGCGGGCGCCCTCGCCGAGGACGGACCAGCAGCAGTTGGAGAGGCCGCCGAGGCTCTCCCAGTGCTGGGCCTCCAGGCCGAGGAGACGGCCGATGGTGGTGCGGATCGTGCCGCCGTGGCTGACGACGACGAGCGTGCCCTCGTCGGGCAGCTTGTCGGCGTGCCGGAGCACCACGGGGGCGGCTCGCTCGGCGACCTCGGTCTCCAGTTCGCCGCCGCCGCGGCGGACCGGCTCGCCGCGCTTCCACGCCGCGTACTCCTCGCCGTGCGCGGCGATGATCTCCTCGTGCGTCAGCCCCTGCCAGACGCCCGCGTAGGTCTCCCGCAGGCCCTCGTCGTGGACGACGTCGAGGCCGGTGAGGACGGCGAGCTCGGCGGCGGTGTTCGCGGCCCGCTTCAGGTCCGAGGCGACGATCGCGGCGGGCTTGAGAGAGGCGAGCAGCCGGGCGGCGCGGCGGGCCTGGGCGACGCCGACCTCGGTGAGCTCGACGTCCGTGGTGCCCTGGAAGCGGCGCTCCACGTTCCAGGAGGTCTGGCCGTGCCGCCACAGGATGACGCGGCGGCCCCGGCCGGGCTTGCCGGCCGAGACCTCACCGGTGGCGCTCATCGCCAGTCACCGCCGAGGTCCGCGGCGTCCTCGGCGGCCTGCAGCTTGGCGTGCTCCTCGCCCTTGCCGCGGGTGGCCTTGGCGTCCTCGGGGAGGTCGAGCTCGGGGCAGTCCTTCCACAGCCGCTCCAGGGCGTAGAAGACGCGCTCCTCGCTGTGCTGGACGTGGACGACGATGTCGACGTAGTCGAGCAGGACCCAGCGGGCCTCGCGGTCGCCCTCGCGGCGCACCGGCTTGGCGCCGAGTTCCTTCTGCAGGCGCTCCTCGATCTCGTCGACGATCGACTTGACCTGGCGGTCGTTGGGCGCGGAGGCCAGCAGGAAGGCGTCCGTGATCGACAGTACGTCGCTGACGTCGTAGGCGATGATGTCGTGCGCGAGCTTGTCGGCGGCCGCCTGTGCGGCGGTGTGGATGAGCTCGATGGAGCGGTCAGTGGCGGTCACTACACGGCTTTCGGTCGGCGGTCACTTGACATCAAGGGTCTCACGGACCGCCGGGCGCACCCCATTCGTTAAACGGATCACGCCGTGGGGCCGGGCCGCGGACACCCGCGGCCCGGCCCCACGGCCCGGCTGATCCCGCCGCGCGGGGCGCTACGGCGTCGAGGGCTCGTAGTTCTGGCCGAGGACCACCGAGACGTTCGCGTTCGAGGACGTCTTGCCCTTGGTGACGGCGCCGGTGGGCAGGCCCAGGGTCTTGGCGACCTCGGTGGCGTCGTCCTTGTCGGCGGCGTCCGCGTAGAGGACCTTGGAGGCGGCCTGGGTGGTGGCCGCGGTGCCGCCCTCCAGGAAGGTGAAGCCGCCGTTGAGGAGCACCACGCGCGCGTCCTCGGCGTTGCCCTTGACGCCGCTGGCGTTCTGGACCGAGACACGGACCGCGGCGTCCTTGTCGGGGCTCTTCGCGGTGCCGCCGAGGACGTCCTTGACGACGCTGCCGCTGGCCTGCGCGCTCAGGGTGCCGTCGGTCTGCACGGGCAGCAGGGCGGTCTTGTAGTCGCCGCCCTTGGCGAGGTCGGCGAGCTTGGCGAGGAAGGTGCCGAGGTCCTTGTCGGTGAGCGAGGGGTCGAGGATCTGCGCCAGCGTCTGGACGGTGACCGTGGCGCCGTCCGCGTCGGAGGACATCTTGCGCAGCACGCCCTGCATGACCTGTCCGAACCGCTCCAGCTGGGCGTTCTGGGCCTCGCCGGAGGCGCGGTAGGTGGCGTAGGCAACGGCCATCTTGCCGCTGAGGGTCTGGGCCTCGCCCTTGTTGACGAGGGGCGCGGTGCCCTTCTTCTTGGCGTCCGGGTCGGGCACGTCGGCGTCGGTGTCGACCTCGATGTTGCCGATGATGTCGACGAGGTTCTGCAGATAGGGGGTGTCCAGGCGCCAGGTGCCCTGGATCTGGGTGCCGAGGACCGTGTCGATCGCGTCGCGGGTGCCGGAGGAGCCGTCGTCCTCGACCGACTTTGCGAGCGTGGTCGTGGAGCCGTCGTCGTCGGTCAGGGCGAGGGAGTTGGGCAGCAGGACGGTGGTGCCCTGCTTGGTGGTGGTGTTGTCGACGAGCAGCGCCGTGGAGGTGCCGCCCTTCTTGGTGTTGTGCAGATGGACGACGATCACGTCGCGGTTCTGGGCAGCCACGGAGGTGCCCGTGCCGGTCTTGTCGTCGGACGAGGACAGTCCGGGCAGCTTCCCGGCGTACCAGAGCCAGCCGACGCCGCCGACCACGGTCAGCGCGAGGACCACGACCAGGGCGATGAGCCGGCTGCGGGCCCGCCGCTTGGCCTCCTCGCGGCGCTCGGTGCGGTTCTCGGTGAAGTTCAGCCAGTCGATGACGTCCTCGGAGTCACCGTCGGGCTCCTCGACGAAGGCGAACTGCCCGGTCTCGTAGTCCCGTTCGGAGCGGCCGCCGCCGGCGGCCCCGTCCGGCTCCTCGGCGGGCCTGGCCTGCTGCGGGATGTAGGCGGTCTGCTCGGCGACCCGCGGCTGCTGTCCGCTCGCGGCGGCACGCCCGTAGGGGTCGTACGACGTCCCGGGCGCCCCGGGGTTCCCGGGGGCCCCTCCCTGCCCGTACGGGTCGTAGGGGGGCACCGGCGCCTGCCGGCCGGTGTCGTAGGGGTCGTAGGACGGCGGTACGGGGTGCTGGTTGCCGGTGTCGTACTGCTGCCCGGGGTACTGGCCCGGCTGCCGGCCGTCCGCCGCGTAGGGGTCGTAGCCGTAGCCCTGCTGCTGTGCGTACGGGTCGTACGACTGCTGCTGGGGCGGCTGCTGGGCGACCTGCCGGTAGACGGGCCGGCCGTACTCGTCGTAGCCGACGAGCTCGTAACGGTCGTCTTGGTCGCCGCCGTAGCCCGCGTCGTATCGGTCGTTCACCGGTGCCCCTCTCGGCTCACTCGCCGCGGTACAGCTCGCGCTTGTCGATGTAGCGCACGACTCCGTCCGGCACCATGTACCAGATGGGGTCTCCCTTGGCGACTCTGCCACGGCAGTCCGTCGAGGAGATGGCCAGCGCGGGAACCTCCACGAGAGAGACACCGCCTTCGGGGAGTCCGGCGTCCGTGAGGTGGTGGCCGGGGCGGGTGACCCCGATGAAGTGCGCGAGGGAGAACAGCTCTGCGGTGTCGCGCCAGGTGAGGAGCTGGGCGAGGGCGTCCGCACCGGTGATGAAGAACAGGTCCGTGTCCGGGTTGAGCGCGCGCAGGTCGCGCAGGGTGTCCACGGTGTAGGTGGGGCCGCCGCGGTCGATGTCGATGCGGCTCACCGAGAACTGGGGGTTCTCGGCGGTCGCGATGACCGTCATCAGATAGCGGTCCTCGGCCGGCGAGACCTTGCGGTGGGTCTTCTGCCACGGCTGCCCGGTCGGCACGAAGACGACCTCGTCCAGGTGGAACTGCGCGGCGACCTCACTGGCCGCCACGAGGTGCCCGTGGTGGATCGGGTCGAACGTTCCGCCCATGACGCCGAGGCGGCGCTTGCCGGGGTTCGACGGGCTGTTGCCCGGGCCGGTAGGCATGTCCTGCTCTCCCATGCGTGCAGACCCTACCGGCCCGTCCTGAGGGCGTCGGCCGGAGGAGGCCCGGAGTGCCCTGTTATGGGCACCGGGTGCCTCAGCGGTCGCGGTTGAAGCGGGTGGTGATCCACAGCAGCAGCATCAGGGCGAGGAAGGCGCCACCACCGGTGACAAGGGGGTTGAGGCTCTCGTGGTTGCCACCGTGTTCCTCGCCCTCGGCGGCAAGGGTGACCAACTGGGCAGCGGCGCTGTGGAAGCTCATCTTCGGCGAGACCTATCCGGTGGGCGGGATAAAGATGTCGGCCCATGGTAAGCGGGCGGCTCGGCGGCGATCACGCCGACTCCGCCAAGAGGGAACTCGGGAGTGGTCTCAGTCGTCCTTCTGCTTGTAGCCACGCAGCAGGAACCACGCGGTCAGCACACAGCCCAGCACCATCACGATCAGCACCACCCGGAGCAGGTTCCCGGCACCTTGTCGTTCGGCTGCGCTCGCGGCTTCGGTGAGCCAGGCGGACGCGGGGTTGTGCTCCATGGCGGGACTCCGTTCGCTGTACTGCCCGTCCACGGTATCTCCGCCTAGGCTGGGCTCTGCTTCGGGGGCGCAAAGGACCGCACAAGGGTCCGCAAAGGGCCACTCTCACGCACATGGGGGAAGACATGTCCGACGACGGCCACGAGCAGAACGGGCACGAGAACGTTCCGAGCAGGCAGCGCAGGCGCTTCCCCGGAATCTCCTCGCGCGCCTACGAACACCCCGCCGACCGCTCCGCCCTGGTGGCGCTGCGCAAGCTCAGCGGGTTCGACACGGTCTTCAAGGCGCTCAGCGGGCTGCTGCCCGAGCGGAGCCTCAGGCTGATGTTCCTGTCCGACTCGGTCCGGGTGTCGGACCAGCAGTTCGCATACCTCAACGACATGCTGCGGGACGCCTGTTACATCCTGGACCTGGAGAAGGTCCCGCCGATGTACGTCAGCCAGGACCCGAAGCCGAACGCGATGTGCATCGGCCTGGACGAGCCGATCATCGTCGTCACCACCGGCCTGGTCGACCTGCTCGACGAGGAGGAGATGCGGGCGGTCGTCGGCCACGAGGTGGGACACGCCCTCTCGGGCCACGCCGTCTACCGGACGATCCTGCTGTTCCTGACCAACCTCGCCATCCGGGTGGCGTGGATCCCGCTGGGCAACCTCGCGATCATGGCGATCGTGACCGCGCTGCGCGAGTGGTTCCGCAAGTCCGAGCTCTCCGCCGACCGCGCGGGTCTCCTGGTCGGCCAGGACCTGCGGGCCTCGATGCGCGGCCTGATGAAGCTCGCCGGCGGCCACCACCTGCACGAGATGAACGTGGACGCCTTCCTGAAGCAGGCCGAGGAGTACGAGGCCGGCGGTGACCTGCGCGACTCCGTGCTGAAGATCCTCAACATCCTGCCCCGCACCCACCCCTTCACCACGATCCGGGCGGCCGAGCTGAAGAAGTGGTCCGAGTCCCGCGACTTCCAGCGGATCATGGACGGCCACTACCCGCGCCGCTCCGAGGACAAGGACACCTCGGTCACCGACTCCTTCCGCGAGTCGGCGGCGAGCTACGCCACCAACGTCAAGGGCTCCAAGGACCCGCTGATGAAGCTGGTCTCGGACATCGCCGGCGGAGCGGGCGACCTGGGCGGCCGGGTCCGCCGGGGCTTCGGCGGCTTCAGCAGCTCGGCACCGAGGGACGACGAGCCCCCGAGGGACTCGGACACGCGCCAGCGAGACGAGGACTGACGCGGGGTTCTTACTGGACTGCCGGGGGCTGGAGACCCACCCAGGGGCGCGGGGAACTGCGCGACCAGCCACGAACAACCCGCACCCGCCATACAAGCAAACCCCTACGGCGATGAGGCGGACCGCCCCTCACACCCTCGGCTGCGCCCCCGTCGCCAAGGTCCCGCAAACCGCCGTGACCCGGTCCTCCCCGAAGGGGTCCGTACCGGCCGGACCGCCCGCCTCGGCGGTCCGGCCGGCCAGCACCGGGGTGAACGCGCTGGCCGAGTCGCCCCCGCAGGACAAGGGCCCGGCCTGGACGTAGGCCACGGACAACTCGGCCTGGTGCAGCCGCACATCGTCATGGTCGAACTGGAACCGCAGCTCGCGCCGGACGGTGAACAGCGAGGCCTCCGCCTTGGAGCCGGCCCCCGCCGGCCGCAGCGCGTACACGAACGTGTGCTCGGCGGTGACCTCGAGAATCGTCGACTCGGCCTCGCTGGCCCGCAGCGTCCCCTGGACCCGGATCCTCGGGTCGGCCAGCTCCACGGCCTTGGGGTCGAAGCGGACCATCCATCCGGTGACCGCGTGCATGCCGTCCGCCGCCGGATGCTTCAGGCTCTCGTCGAACTGGAGGTACTGATCGGCCGGCAGCAGTACCCGCACGGGACGGGTCTGCCCACCGGTGAGCACCTCCGGGTGGAGCGAGGAGCGGACGAGGTACTCCTTGACGGTGTCGAGGGCGCTGAGCACCTGTGTCTCGGAGAAGTGCGAGGTGTCCCGGGCGGCGGGCAGCGTGATCCCCGCGGCGCCGACGCGGAAGTCGGCGGCGGGGCTGTGCTCGTAGAGGTACTCCGGGTCGGCCGCGCCCGGCACCTTGCCCTGCGGGGCGAGCGGGACCACGGTCATGCGCATCGGGTCGGCCGAGTCCCTGATCTGGGCGGGGCTCTGGTAGGGGTGCCGCACACCCATGTAGATCGCCGTGCCGAAGGCCAGCGCGATCAGCAGGACCAGGACGAGGGCCTGGCGGGAGAGTCCCCGGCGCATCGGCGGGCGGCGCCGGACGGCGGGGGCGTGGTCGGCGATGCGTTCCTGCGCGGAGAACTCCTGGAGCCGGGCAGCACGGACGAACGACTCGTCGAAGACGACGGATCGGTACTCGTCCTCGCCACCTCCGGGGCCGCCCTCGGGTGCCCCCTCAGATGGGTCTCCAGGCCCTCCCATACCTTCAGAGTAGGTCTCCGGGAGCTCAGGTAAACGCCCTGCTGCGCGACAACTTCTGACAGGTTCTCACCAGGTTCGTCAGCCGGTGGCCAGAACCGTTCAGGGTGTGCGCGGGAATGCCGAGATGGCCGGCTGGGAGTGGTCGGCGGAGGCCGAGGGGGTCGCTCCGGTGCCTTGCTCCAGGCCGGTCGAGGCGGGGGCGGAGGGACCCTGCTCGCGGCTGTTCGAGGAGGCGCCCCGGTAGACCGCGGTGAAGGCCAGCGCGACCATGCCGATGCCCATCACGAGGGCGAGCATCCAGGCGACGGGACGGTGCCAGCGGACCTGTTTGCCGTAGGTCCCGGGGGCGCCGTAGCGGCTTTCGAGGATGTCGGTGTCGTCGAGGTCGTCGAGCTCGGGATCATGGCCGAAACCGGCACGGCCGTCGGGGCCGTACCCCTCCTCGTAGCGCTCGCCGCGGCCATGGGCCCGGCGGGCCTCGGCCTCGGAGGCCTCCGCTCTCGCCTGGGCGGCGGCAAGGAGGCGTTCGACGGCGGTCGGCTCGTGCACCACGGCCGCCCGTACGAAGGCCTCGTCGAAGACCACGGAGGCGAACTCTTCGTCCGACACCCCGCGGTCGTGGTCGTCGTCGGGCTCCCAGCCGTCAGGGAACGGCGTGCCCCCCACGTCCTCCGGCACGGATCCAGAGTAGACCTGGGGGGTCATTTTGGGCAGACGGTATGGAAATTCATCCGCTGGGTGAGACACCTCTCGTGCGGCACGGGCGCGCAGCGGGAGCGCGTGCCCCACGCATATGCCCCGCCCCGCACGCGGTCGCGCGCCTCAGCGCCGTACGTGTCCGTCGCCGGTGACGATGTACTTCGTGCTCGTCAGCTCCGGCAGTCCCATCGGACCCCGCGCGTGCAGCTTCTGCGTGGAGATGCCGATCTCGGCGCCGAAGCCGAACTGGCCGCCGTCGGTGAAGCGGGTGGAGGCGTTCACGGCGACGGTGGTGGAGTCGACCAGCTGGGTGAAGCGGCGGGCCGCCTGCTGCGAGGTCGTGACGATCGCCTCGGTGTGGCCGGAGGTCCACAGCCGGATGTGCTCGACGGCCTTGTCGAGGGAGTCCACGACGGCCGCGGCGATGTCGTAGGAGAGGTACTCGGTCTCCCAGTCCTCCGGCGTGGCCTCGACGAGGGTCGCCTTGGAGTCCTTGGCGTACGCCAGCACCCGCTCGTCGGCGTGGACCGTGACGCCGGCCTCGGCGAGGGCGTCCAGGGCCCGTGGCAGGAACTCAGGGGCGATGTCCTGGTGGACGAGGAGGGTCTCGGCGGCGTTGCAGACGCTGACGCGCTGCGCCTTGGAGTTGATCAGGATGTCGATCGCCATGTCGAGGTCGGCCTGCGCGTCGACGTAGACGTGGCAGTTGCCGGTGCCGGTCTCGATGACGGGGACGATCGACTCGCTGACCACGGTCTGGATCAGCGAGGCGCCGCCGCGCGGGATGAGCACGTCGACCAGACCGCGGGCCCGCATCAGCTCGCGCACGCTCTCGCGGCTCTCGCCGGGCACCAGCTGGATGGCGTCGGCGGGCAGCCCGGCCCCGCCCACGGCGTCGCGCAGGACCCGCACCAGGGCGGTGTTGGACTCGTACGCGGAGGCCGAGCCGCGCAGCAGCACCGCGTTGCCGGACTTCAGGCACAGGGCGGCGGCGTCCACGGTCACGTTCGGCCGGGCCTCGTAGATGATGCCGACGACGCCGAGCGGCACGCGGACCTGGCGCAGGTCGATGCCGTTGGGCAGGGTCGAGCCGCGGACGACCTCGCCGACCGGGTCGGGCAGCGCGACGACGTCCCGGACGTCGGAGGCGATGGCGCGCACCCGCTCCGGGGTCAGCGTCAGCCGGTCGATGACCGACTCGCTGGTCCCGGCCTCCCGGGCCTTGGCGATGTCCTTGGCGTTGGCCTCGACGATCTCGCTCGTACGGACCTCCAGTGCGTCCGCGATGGCGAGCAGCGCGTCGTCCTTGGCGGCCCTCGGCAGCGGCGCGAGGTCGGCGGCGGCCGCCTTGGCGCGGTACGCGGCCTGGGTGACCGGGGACAGGTTGTCGTACGGCGAGAGCGAGGTCATACGGGAAGGGTAGTGCGCCGGGCGGGAGCGTCCACCGCTTGTTCCGAACCGCGAGACACCCCTTTGCGCCTAATCCGGCGCCGCTCTCGCGGACGTGGTTGCTCGCCGCGGGGGTTCCTCAATTGATGGTCGCGGCCCGTGGTCGTATCAAAACGGGTGCACTCCCACGGGGCTCGCCGGCGGCGGGCCGTAGCCCTCGGCGATGCGCTGGTGGTAGGTCTCGCGGTCGATGACCTCCAGGCCGACGATCTCCCAGGGCGGCAGCTGGGCGCTCTGGCGGTGCTCGCCCCACAGGCGCAGGGCGACGGCGGCCGCGTCGTGGAGGTCGCGGGCCTCCTCCCAGTAGCGGATCTCCGCGTGGTCGTTCGCGTAGCGGCTGGTCAGCAGAAAGGGATGGTCGTGGGCGAGCTGTTCGAGGCCGCGCCGCACCTCCTTCAGCGGGGCCTCCTTCCCGGAGAGGCTGAGGGTGACATGCCACAGACGGGGCAGGTCCTGCGGCTCCTCGTACCGGTCGCCGGCCGCGACGCTCGTCAAGGCGCGCTCCTCACCGGCCGCTCGGGACGAGACCTCGGCGGCACCGCTGCGGGACTGTGCCCCAGGGCGCACTCGTCTCACGACGGCCTCCTTTACCAGTGACCGACCCGGTGGTCGTGCGGAATGTGTCCCTGAGACAAAGTTGAGCAGGCCGCAAGGGTTCGCGTGGCACTTTTGCGGAACGTCCACCTGCGGGCGATGGTCCTGCCGGGGCGTTCACCCCGTTTTCGGGTGCCCGGAGCCGGTCCTCAGGGCTGCAGGACCACCAGGTCGTCCCGGTGCACGACCTCCCGCTCGTACGCCGCCCCCAGCTCCCGTGCCAGCTCCCGGGTCGAACGCCCGATCAGCTGGGGAATCTCCTTGGCGTCGAAGTTGACGAGCCCGCGGGCCACCGCGCGCCCCTCGGTGTCCCGCAGCTCGACGGGGTCGCCGGCGTTGAACTCGCCCTCGACGGCGGCGATCCCGGCCGGGAGCAGGGACTTGCGGCGCTGGACGACCGCGCGGACGGCGCCGTCGTCCAGGGTGAGCGAGCCCTGGGGGGTGGAGGCGTGCTGGAGCCAGAGCAGGCGGTCGGCGGAGCGTTTGCCGGTGGGGTGGAAGAGGGTGCCGGTGTCGCCGCCGAAGAGCGCGTCGGCGGCGTGGATCGCGCTGGTCAGGACCACGGGGATACCGGCCGCGGCGGCGATCCGGGCGGCCTCGACCTTGGTGACCATGCCACCGGTGCCGACGCCGGCCTTGCCGGTGCTGCCGATCTCGACGCCGGCCAGGTCCGCGGGCCCCCGCACCTCCGCTATCCGCGAGGTGCCGGGCTTGCTGGGGTCGCCGTCGTACACGCCGTCGACGTCGGACAGCAGCACCAGCAGGTCGGCGCGGACCAGGTGGGCGACGAGCGCGGCGAGGCGGTCGTTGTCGCCGAAGCGGATCTCGTCCGTGGCGACGGTGTCGTTCTCGTTGACGATCGGGAACGCGCCCATCGCGAGGAGCTTGTCGAGGGTGGTGGAGGCGTTGCGGTGGTGGGCGCGGCGGCTCATGTCGTCGCTGGTGAGCAGGACCTGGCCGACGCGGACGCCGTAGCGGGCGAAGGAGGCGGTGTAGCGGGCCACGAGCAGGCCCTGGCCGACGCTGGCGGCGGCCTGCTGGCGGGCGAGGTCCTTGGGGCGGCGGCGCAGGCCCAGCGGGGCGAGGCCGGCCGCGATGGCGCCGGAGGAGACGAGGACGATCTCCTTCTCCCCGCCGCTGCGGCTCTTGGCTAGGACGTCGACGAGCGCGTCGACCCGGTCGGCGTCCAGGCCGCCCGACGCGGTGGTCAGCGACGAGGAACCCACCTTGACGACGATCCTGCGGGCCTCGCTCACGGCCTCTCTGGCGCTTGCCACCTGCACTGTCCCCACTTCCTTGCGCGTGGCAGCAATCTACGCGAAGCGCCCCCTCGCCCGCCCCGGCGTTTCAGCCCCCGGACACACCAGGACGTAACCGTTTGCTCACGCGTCGCATACGGCAAAAAGGTTGTAGGCGTTCCGTATAGAAATCAAAGAACACGTCAACTTAAGTTGAACGCCGTGAAGCGCGTTCTCCTCAGGTCCGGTAAGAGCCCCTTCGACGTCGTCCCTGTCGAGGAAGCCCTCCAGCGCGACGTCATCGCCACCAACTCCGGCAATCTCATCTTCAGCGATGCCACCCACAAGATCCTGGAGACGCCCGGCACCGAGGTGGTGTCGAACGGCATGAGGACGGACGTGGCGTCGGCGGACCTGATCAACGCGGAGTACGACGCCTTCGTCGTACCGCTGGCCAACGCCTTCCGTCCCTCGTTCGAGGGCGGGCTCAAGCGCCTGACGCGGCTCATCAGACGGCTGAAGATCCCGGTCGTGGTGACCGGCGTCGGCGCGCAGACCGGGCTGAACTACGACCCGAAGCGGCTCAAGCCCATCGAGCCCGCGGTGCGCGACTTCGTCTCGGCGGTGCTGGACCGCAGCGCCTCGATCGGGGTGCGCGGCGAGTTCACCGAGCAGTACCTCAGGGACATGGGCTTCAAGGACGTCGAGGTCATCGGCTGCCCCTCGCTGTTCATGTACGGCAAGGAGCTCGCCGTGCACAAGCGGACGCCGGAGCTGACCGCCGAGTCCCGGATCGCGATCAACGGCTCGCACAGTGCCGTGCAGAAGCAGGGCCTGGCCAAGGTCATCGAGCGCACCCACGCCCGCTACCCGCATCTGCGTTTCATCGGCCAGAACCTGTCCGACGCCCGACAGTTGCACTGGCGGGACCTGTCGGACCCGAACGCCAAGGTCAAGGCGATACCGACGCACCCCGACCACCCGATGTACGGCGAGGACAAGGTCCGCGTCTACATCGACCCGGTCACCTGGATCGACGACCTGCGCGACTTCGACTTCTCGTTCGGCTCCCGCATCCACGGCAACATCGCCGCGCTGCTCGCCGGGACGCCCGCGACCGTGCTCTCGGGCGACTCCCGGACGCTGGAGCTGTGCCGCTACTTCGACATCCCGCACGTGCGCATCGACAAGCTGCCCGCGGACCTGGACCCGGCGCGGCTGTACGAGGACGCGGACTTCGGCAAGCTGATGAGCGGTCACCATGAGCGCTACGAGCGGTTCATGGGGTTCCTCGACCGCAACGGCCTGCAGAACACCTTCACACACGGCGACGGCGGCGCCGCCTTCGAGGAGCGGCTGCGCAAGCTGCCCTTCCCGGCGGGCGTCCGTCCCTGGCTGGAGGCCGACCTCGGCTCGCTCGCCACGCGGATGGCGTTCATGCAGCGCCACATCACCCAGCTGACCCTGGACAACGAACGGTTGAAGCGGGATCTGGACCGGGCGAAGTCCGGTTCCAAGGCCGCGGGCGTTCCGGCGCCCTCGGTCTACCGCCGCGCCCGCCGGGTCGTGGGAGGCCCGATCCGCCGGGCTCTGCAGTCGGGCCGTTAGACCGGCCCGGCGCCACTATCACTCCACGGTCGCCGGAAGGCGCCCGGACACCCGCGTGTCGTCAAGTGGTCGGCGCGCGTTAACCCGGGCGCACGTCCTGCGACGACCTTGGAGTGACGCAGTGCCCTCTACCCTCCCCCGCCGGCGCTTCGTGAAGAGGCCGAGCAGACAGCGGCCCGGCAGAACCCGTTCCGGACGCCTCCTGAAACGTCTCTTCACCCGCCGCCCCCGCAGAAACCGTCCGCGCAGAAGACACCCCACCGTACTCTCCCTGCGCCGCAGGGCCGTCCAGGTGCTCGTCACGGCCCTGCTCGCCGCCGCCTTCTGCGCCCAGGCCGTCGCCGCGCTGCTGCCCGACATCCCGCTGCTGCTCGCCGCGACCGCCGCCTCGGTGGCCGGGGAGGGGGTGCTGTACCGGTGGCAGCGGGGCATGGTGTCGGTGTTCGCCAAGTCCCACGCGGACATCACCGTGCGGCACATCATGCGGGACCTGCTGCTGGTGGTGGGGCTGCTGCGGCTGGGCGAGCAGCAGCGGGAGTGGGTGTACGCCCCTCTCGTGGCGGGCCTGCTGATCTTCTACGGACTGCACTTCGCGATCCAGGCGGTCTCCGTCCTGGTCCGCCGCACCCGCACCCTGCCGGTGGTCACCCGGAACATCGACGCCTCCGCGCTGCGGCTGTCGACGGCCCCGCCCGCGCTGCTGCTGCGCCGCCCGGGTCACCGGCTGCTGCTGTTCGGGCTGCCGGCCACCGCCGGTCTGGGCGCCACGGCCGCGATCGACGTGCCCGCGGCCGCGGCGGCGGGGATCGCGCTGTCCCTGCTCCTCGCGCTCCTCGGCCTCGGCGAGCTGGGGCTACGGCTGCTGCCGAGCCGTCGTCCGGCGGGCGAGCAGAAGGTGCTCGACTGGTTCGACGCCTGGCTGGCCGACTACCGGCCCACGGTCGGCCTGTACTTCTCCGGCGGCGCGTCCTCGGCGTACCAGGCGAACATGTGGCTGGAGCCGCTCGCGAAGCTCGACGCGCGGCCGGTCGTGATCCTGCGCGAGCGCTTCATGGTGCAGAAGATCGCGGCGACCGACCTCCCCGTGATCTGCCTGCCCAAGGTCACCACCCTCATGCGCCTGGAGCACTCCACCCTGCAGGTCCTGATCCACCCCTCCAACTCCGGCAAGACCTCCCAGGTCCTGCGCATCCCCACCCTCAAGCACACCTTCGTCAACCACGGCGAGAGCGACAAGCTCTCCTCGTGCAACCCGTACGCGAAGGCGTACGACGAGGTGTGGGTGGCCGGCCCCGCGGCGCGCGAGCGGTACGCCATGGCCGAGGTCGGCGTGGACGACCGGGACGTCGTGGAGACCGGACGTCCGCAGCTGGACGCCGTACGGCTGTACGCGGGGCCGCCGACGGGGACGTACACGACCGTTCTGTACGCGCCCACCTGGGAGGGCTGGGACGGCAACCCCGGGAACACGTCGGTGATCGAGGCCGGTGAGAACCTCGTACGGGCGCTGCTTGAGGACGACGGTGTGCGGCTGCTCTACAAGCCGCATCCGCTGACCGGTTCGGTCGATCCGCGGGCCGGGGCGGCCGATCAGCGGATCCGGCAGCTGGTGCGGGCCGCGAACCGGCGGCGGACCGGGGTGCGGCCGGCCGGGGACGGCGAACTCGCCCGGCGGACGGCGGAGTTGGACCGGCTGACCACGGCCGACTTCCGCAGCGGTGCGGATCAGGTGGAGCGGATGCTGCTGCAGTCGGTGCCGCCGAAGGGGCGGGCGCGGGCGGTGGAGCGGGCCACGGCGGCCTGGGAGGCGGCGTACTGGGCCTCGCTGCCGGAGTGGGAGCACCAGATCGTCACGGACGCCCGGCCCGCGCTGTACGCCTGCTTCAACCGGGCCGATCTGCTCATCAGCGATGTGTCGAGCGTGGTCAGCGACTTCCTGGCGAGCGGCAAGCCGTACGCGGTGGCCAACACCAGCGGGCTGTCCGAGGAGGCGTTCCGGGAGGCCTTCCCGACGGCTCGGGCCGCGACCGTACTGACGCCGGACGCGGTCGGGATCCCGCGGCTGCTGGAGACGGTGCGCAACCCCGAGAAGGACGAACTTGCCGAGGCCCGGGCCGAGTTGAAGCGCCATCTGCTGGGCCCGGCGGAACCCCCCTCGCAGGTCCGCTTCGAACTGGCCGTACAGGCGCTGTGCGCGGAGGCACGGGAGCACCGGGTACGGATGGAGGAACGGCTGGCCGCGGAGATCCCGGGTCAGCGCCGGACCGAGGACGGAGACGGGGACGCGGACGCGGAGGACAGGGAGGCCGAGGACAGGGAGACGGAGGAGCGCGAGACCAGCGCGCCCTGACCCCGGGGAGGCGGGCTCGCGCAGGCCCCGAGGAGGCGGCGGGGAGGCGGCGGGGACCGGGGCGAGGCCGGTCCGGCGCCCCGGGTGTCACACCGCCGCGGCCGATCTCACGTCTCGGGCCGGGAGGGCGCGCCGGGCCCTGCGTGCCGCCCGGCGCATGAAGGAGTCGAGGCCGCCCTCGCGGTACCCCGGAACCCGGCGGGCCTCGCGGGGCTCGGCGAGGTAGAGGCGGTCGGGGAGGCCGGTCGTGGGGTCCCGGAAGTAGGGGTAGGCGAGGTAGACGCGGCGGCCGCGCTTCTCCAGGAGCGGGGCCGCCTGCTTCTTGGCCCGCACGAACTCCACGACCTCCGCGAGGAGTTCGGGGCGCTGCTCGGCCACCAGGTGGAGGCGCAGACGCTCGTGGACACGGAGACGGTGGGCGACCTCGTCCGTCCAGTACGCGTCCATCAGCGGCTTCGCCAGTTCGAACTTGTGCCGGCGGATCTCCTCGCTGTCCTTCAGGTACTTCGGGCCGAACTGCGGGAGGAGGGTGACCAGGAAGGGCCGGACCATGAGCATGTCGCGCCGCGGGCCCGCCGGGACCAGCTCCGCGATCAGGTTCATCAGGGCGCGCGCGGAGTCGAAGCGCAGGGTGTAGCTCCCGCTCCTCGTCACGTGCTTGCCGTCCTCACGGCCCACCAGGTAGTAGCAGACGTAGTCGTCGAGGAGGGAGACACCGTCGGCCCGCAGATAGGCCTCCATGGTGAACAGCGCGTCCTCACCGGTCCACAGCGACTCGTCGAAGCGCATGCCGTGACGTTCCAGCAGCGCGCGCCGGAACAGCTTCTGCGCGCTCAGCGTGAACTTGATGTTGGACGACCAGACGTCGGTGCGCTCCAGCGTCCTGCCCCACATCGACCCGGGCGGCTTGCGGTTGACGCCCTCGACCCGGCCGAGCACGACGTCCGTGCCGTTGCGGTCGGCCATCGCGACCATCCGCTCCAGGGCCTCGGGGCCGAGCCGGTCGTCGGCGTCGAGGAAGAAGACATACCGTCCGGAGGCCTTGCCCAGGCCGACGTTGCGCGGGCCGCTGGGCCCGCCGGAGTTGTCCTGGCGGATCACGGTGACCGGGATGTCCACGCGGGCCGCGAACTCCTCCAGGCACTCCCCCGTGCCGTCCGCCGAGCCGTCGTCGACCGCGATGACCTCGATGCGCGCGTGGTCGAGCGTCTGGGCCTCGACGGACGCCAGACAGTCGACCAGATACGGCATGGCTTCGTACGCACCGATGACGATGGTCACGTCAGGTTGCGCAACGGTCACTTCTCCCCCTAGTCACACCACGTTTCCCCGGAATCTCTCCACGGGCAGCCTGATAGACGGTCGACCGGGACATTAGGTTGCGTCCCGTACCGGGAGATACGTACGAAGGGCCCGGTTTTCGAGGATCACTCCTCGGAAACCGGGCCCTTGGGCCGAACGGATCAGCCGAACGGATCAGCCGAACGAATCAGCCGGTCAGTCCGGTCACGCCTTGGTCGTCGCCTCCGCGGCTCCCGCCGCCGCCCGTGACTCCTGGCCGACGTTGCGCGCCTCCGCCTTGAGGGAGAGGTTCGCGACCGCGGTGTTGAACTGCGCGATGGACGTGGGCTCGTCCGGGCCGAGCAGATACTGCTTGAGCTCCTTGCGGTCCTCGGCGAGCGGGTCGCCCGCCGGGTCGCGGACCGCGTCCAGCAGGCCGCCGAGCTCGGCCGCCTTGTTGGACAGGATCGTCGCCGCGCGCACCGCGGTGTTCTGCCGCTTGAACTCCTCCACGCCCAGCCCCGCGGAGTCCGTCACCGCGTACGGCTTGCCGCTCGCGATGAAGTCGGAGACCACGGAGGAGATGTCGGAGACCATCGCGTCGGAGACGTTGAAGCAGTCGTAAAGGCGCGGTTCGGCGCCCGTGATGACACGGTGCTCATGGCTGCCGAAGGAGGCCCAGTAGGCGTCGTTCCACTCTGCGCGCAGCCGGGCGATCTCCTCGTGCTTGGCCACGTCGACCACGCCGTCGCGGGTGGCCACGGCCTCGTCGCCCTTCTCACCGCCGGTGCCGGACAGTTCGGCGATCCGGGCCTCGATGCGGACGAGGTCGTCCTTGGCCTTGCGCTGGGCGACGGCGTCGACCGTGAACCGGGCGTCGGCGGCGCGCTCGGCGGCGGCCTTCTCGACCAGGGCCACGATCCGCCGGTGCGCGGCGCCGGCCTGCGGGCTGACGGTGCCGGTGAAGGGGTGCGGCTTGTACAGGACACGGACCGGCGGGTCGGCCTTCACGAGCTTCTTCACGATGTTCTCGCCGGCCAGCACGATCGAGGTGTTGCCCGGGTCGCCGTCCCAGCCCTCCCAGGTGGGCGCGTACAGCACCGTGGGGCAGCGCTCATCAGCGGCTCCGCCGCGGGGTCCGTCGGGCACCGCCTGCCGGGTCTGGATCGGCGCCAGCTGCGGGCGGCCGACCTCCACGATGTCGTCGTCGCGGACACCGACGTCGGCGATGGCGTAACGGTCGCGGCCCGCGCGCCCGGCGGTCCACACCTCGTCGTACACCTTGCTGAACGGGTTGACGCTGGCGAGCTTGTCGCTGTCGCCGTGGCCGATGAAGACGTGCTTCATGGTCGGGACGCGCAGCAGGTGGATGTTCTTGCCGACGTTCGCCGCGTACAGCGCGACGCGCACGGTCGACAGGTCCATGTTCATCAGGTGCACCCCTCCGGGCACGCAGATGACGGGGACCGTGGTGGGCGCAAGGTTCTGCAGGATGACGCGCTCGCGCAGGATGATCAGCGGCTTGGAGTCCAGCTGCTCCATGGTCTCCAGCCACATGTTGACCTGGTACGCCGAGTCCTTGGAGCCGGAGAAGTACAGCACCGTCTCCGGCCGGTAGGCGGCCAGCCAGTCGTCTACGGCGGCCAGGACCTTCTCGTCGTTCGGCGGGATCTTCGCGCCGTGCACGTACGGCATGAGCACCAGGACGTACAGGGTGCCCAGCGCTATCGTCACCCCGATACCGATGACGGCCGTCAGATAGTCGTCCATCCACGCGGCGACCAGCACACCGACGACGGCGAACAGGTCCAGGTGCAGTATCTTCTCGGCCGACCGGTTGAGCAGACCCTGCGGCGGGGCGTCCGGGATGCGGATGCGGGACTTCAGGTCGACGTTGCGGGTGGCGACCGGCATCCGGCGGCGGTTGCGGATCAGGGTGACCAGCGCGCCGTGCGGGGCCTGGAGGCCGTAGAACGTGATGAAGCAGGCGATCGCGCCGTAGAAGATCAGACCTTCCGACAGGTCCAGGCGGGCCAGCAGCAGGAGCAGCAGCAGCTGCCTGATCAGGAAGCGGATCGACAGACCCGCGCGCACCTTGCTCAGGCGGTTGATCAGATAGCTGCCCTTGCGGTGCAGATAGTGGTCCGCGAGATACGTCACCGCGGCGGCGATCGCGAAGGCCGGGACGCTCGGGATCAGCGCGGTCAGCATGAGCGCCGGGAAGCCCAGGATCATGAGGACCGCGGCGGCCAGCTCGGCCGCGCTGCCCACCCGGGCGACGCGAATGGCTCTGGTTATCACAGAGGAACCTGCTCTTGGAGGGGGAGTGCCGGTCTGGTTCTTATATGCAGCGAAAATGTGAGGAATTCGCGTGGGGTACTGATTCAGGCCCCTGCGAATGCTCCGATAACGGGCGAACACAGAGGCCTGAATAGCAGATGTCTAATTACCGCTGATTATGCCACGCCGTCCTGACGGTCCAGGACACTGGCAAGTGCCTGCTCGAACCCGGAGGCCTGGCCCGCGGCGGCCGTCGGGTCCTGCTGGCGGACGTCGATCACATGTCCGGTGAGCTCGGAGAGCAGCACGTCGAGCGAGGTGCGGGCGACTGCCTCCGAGGAGAGCAGGGTGCCCGAGGGCTCCTGGCCGAAGGCCTTGGTGCGCATCGGCGTCGCCGTGCGCTCCGGGTTGATGCAGTTGACGCGGACACCGTCACCGGCCCACTCGTCGGACAGGGCCTGGGTGAGGTTCACCATGGCGGCCTTGGTGGAGGAGTAGAGGCTGTACTCGGCGCGGCCGCGGGTGTAGCTGCTGGAGGTGTAGAGCAGCAGCTGGCCCTTGCTCTCCGCCAGGTACTTGTAGCTGGAACGTGCGATCTGCACCGGGGCCAGGTAGTTGACCTTGAGCGCTTCCTCGATGGTCGCGTTGTCGGTCTCGGCGAGCTTGCCGATGCGCAGCACACCGGCGGTGTTGACGACGTAGTCGATGCGCCCGGTCTCGGCGTACGCCTTGGACAGCGCGTCGTCGACCTCCTCGGGGTTCTCGACGTGCGTGCCGGTGGTGGAGCGGCCGAGCGCGTACACCTTCGCGCCGTAGGACTCGGCGAGTTCGGCGATGTCCTTGCCGATGCCGTACGAACCGCCGAAGACCACCACGGTCTTGCCGGTCAGCAGTGCGCGGTAGGCGTCCTCGGAGACCTGCTCGGGGGCGGCGGTGGAGGCCAGCTGGAAGAGCTTGTCGGCGATGAAGACGTCGACGGGCTGGGTGACCTTCATGTTGTACTCGTCGCCCGCGACGACGTGGATCGGCACGTCCGGCAGGTACTTGAGCACGACCGAGCAGTCGTCCGTGGCCTGGAAGTTGGGGTCACCGGCGGCGACCTCGTAGGCCCGCTTGATGGTGGACAGCTTGAAGGCCTGCGGGGTCTGGCCGCGGCGCAGCCGGGAGCGGTCCGGGATCTCGGTGATGAACTCGCCGTCCTCGCCGTGGGTGCGGGTCACGATGATGGTGTCCGCGGACGGGATGGCGACGTCGACGGCCTGGTAACGCTCCAGCGCGACCACGCAGTCGTCGATGACGCGCCGCGACAGCAGCGGGCGAACGGCGTCGTGGAACAGGACGTTGAGGTCCTCGCCCTCGGCCAGGCCCTCGCCGAGCGCGGTGATGGCGCGCTCGGTGGTCTCGTTCCGCGTGGAGCCGCCCTCGATGATCTTCTTGACCTTCGTGAACCCGGCCTTGGCCACGATCTTCTCTATGTCCGGCACATAGCCCGGCGCCATCAGGACGATGATGTCGTCGATCGAGTCGGCGTTCTCGAAGGTGGTCAGGGTGTGCTCGATGACTGCCTTGCCGGCGATCTTCAGCAGCTGCTTGGGGATCGAGAGACCCACGCGCTGACCGGTACCGCCGGCCAGGATCACTGCGGTGGTACGGGGCTTGGCGATGTGCTGGGACACAGATGACCTACCTCGGGGCGACAGGGAACTCCGAAATGGTCCCACTTGGGGTTACCGCAGTGCAAGGTGAGCGCCGCCCGCCGCATATGTGCGCGCTACCTGTCATTCACCTTGTACTCCTGGTGATTGAGGAGACCGTTGTGGTGAGCACCCTGGAATTGCTGTGAGTAACTCCACAGGAGTTGCGTATTGCTGTCTGTGACGACGGTACCGCTCAGCGGCGCCGAATTAAGATTCCGCAGCATTTCGGTCTCGGTGAGAGCGAGAGGAGCCTGGGACTCGGATGAGTCCCAGGCTCCCGCCACTCAGACTTTCATACGAGGCTTACGAGGCTGGGTGCTTACGCGAGCTCGACCCCCGGCCGGCCCGCCTCCACCCGCAGCGCGGCCAGCGTGCTCGCCGTCGCCGTGGGCTGCCGGACCGTGTCCACCACCCTGACCTGCGCGTCGATGCCGCGCCGGTCGACGTCGAAGAGGTGGTAGCCACGGTGGGCGTCGATGAACTTCCAGTGCGGGTTGTCCGCCATCAGCGGGTCCCACTGGGCGTGGAAGGCGGCCTGGTCCTGGTCGCCGTTGCTGGAGATGGACGTGCCGACGAACTCGGCGCCGACGACGTCGGAGGCCGGGTCGGCGAAGTCCTTCCTGAGGTCGCTGATCATCGTCAGATGGCGGTCGCCGCTGAGCACCACCGGGTTGCGAACGCTCTCGAACTCGGCGAGGAACTGGTTGCGCTCGACCTGGTAGCCGTCCCAGGCGTCGTAGAACCACTGCTTGCCCGCGCCGAGCAGGATGTCGGTCTCCGCCATCATGATCTGCGAGCCGATCAGGTTCCAGCGGGCCGGCGAGTCGTGCAGCCCGTCGAGGAGCCACTGCTTCTGCTCGGCGCCGAGCATGGTGAGCGCCGGGTTCTGCGCGGCCTCCTGGCTGGTGACCTGGTCGCTGCGGTACTGCCGGGTGTCCAGGACGTTCAGCCGGGCCAGCCGGCCGAACTCGAAGCGGCGGTACATCTGGATGTGCGGGCCGTTCGGGATCGAGCTCGCGCGGACCGGCATGTGCTCGTAGAACGCCTGGTAGGCCGCGGTGAGCCGGGCCACGAAGGCATCGTGCGGCTGCTTGTCGGGGTCCTGGGGGATCTCGCCGGCCCAGTCGTTGTCGACCTCGTGGTCGTCGAAGGTGACGACGAAGGGCGCCGCCGCGTGCATCGCCGCGAGGTCCGGGTCGGTGCGGTACTGCGCGTACCGGTTGCGGTACTGCACCAGGGTGTACGGCTCTCCCGTGCCCTCGTGCCGGCGCAGCGCCGTCGCCGAGGGCGAGGACTCGTAGATGTAGTCGCCGACGAAGAGCACGAAATCGGGGTCCTGCGCGAGCATGTCGGCGTATGGCGTGAAATAGCCGTGCTGCCAGTTCTGGCAGGACGCCAGGGCGAAGCGCAGGTTGCCGTTGCTGCTGTGGCGGTGGGGTGCGGTGCGGGTGCGGCCGGTCGGCGAGATCTGCCCGCCGACGCGGAAGCGGTACCAGTACTCCCGGCCCGGGCGCAGATGCCGTACATCCACATGAACGCTGTGCCCGTACTCGGGCAGCGCCTGCGCGACGCCCCGCCGTACGTGCTTTCCGAACCGGTCGTCCTCCGCGATCTCCCACTCCACCGACACCGCGCTGTCGGGCATACCCCCGCCGTTGAGCGGGTCGGGGGCGAGTCTGGTCCACAGCACGATGCCGTCGGGGAGGGGGTCACCGGAGGCGACACCCAGGCTGAACACCCCGTCGGGCAGCGGGGGTTCGGCCGCTCGCGCGGTGGCGGGAAGCCACAGCTGGGTGGAGGCCACAGCTGACAGTACCGCTGCGCTGGTCGTCAGAAAACGGCGGCGATCGGGCGATGCTGCTCCGGCCATCAGTGGACTCCCCTGCCTCACTGGACACTTGGACACGTTGAAGCTCACGCTTCCGGGCAGACCGCCTGTTGAACAGAGCAATTCGCGTACATGACAGCTGGGGAGACAACAGGAGACCCGCTGCGGCACAGGCGCCTGCCGGCACCGCAACGGGTCTGACGGATGATCAGTAGGCGAATGATCAGTAGGCGAATCCGGAGCCGAGTTTCGCGTTCTTCGCGTACGTGCCGAGCAACGTGTTGCCGAAGGCGGTCGTACCGAGCGGCGGCAGGGTCCGGAAGGCCCACACGAACCCGGAGTTCGCGTTCTCCCCCGGCGCGCCGACGGCCAGGTCGGCCCGCCCGTCGCCGTCGGCGTCACCGAGGTGGACGGCCCTGCCGAACGCGTCCCCGGCCTCGGCCGAACCGGGCACATTGCCGGTGTCCTGGGTGACGACCCGGGCGCCCGCCCCGGTCAGCCCCGCGGAGCCGCCGCGCAGGACGGCCACGGAACCCGCGCCGCTCACGCTCCCCAGGTCCTCGCCCGGCAGACCGGTCGCCACGTCCGGCCAGCCGTCGCCGTCGACGTCACCGATCTGTACGTCGGTCCCGAAGCCGTCGCCCTTCTCCGCGGTGCCCGGCACACCCGGGCTGTCCTGGTTGAGGAAGACCGCCGCGACCCCGTCCGGCCCGTTCGCCGTGCCCGGGATCCAGCCGACCCGGCCGCCCTTGGCGAGGTAGGCGTCGTGGTCGCTGTCGTACCCGTCGACGGCACGGCCCACGACGATGTCGTCGTAGCCGTCCCGGTTCACATCCCCGACGTCGAGGTTCTCGCCGCCCTGGAGGCCGGCGCCGTCGATGTCGTAGACGAGGGTGAAGTACGGCGAGACACCGTCCCGCGTGCCGTACCAGTACGCGATCCGGCGCGAGTCCCACTCCTGCTGGTCGTTCGCTGCGGCGACGACGTCCGTGATGCCGTCGCCGTTGACGTCCCCGGCCGCCAGGTCGAGGATCCGGCTGTTGTAGCGGTCCGTCACCAGCTGCTCGGCCGCATGCGAACCGTTCCTCCCGAAGGGCCCGTTGAGGACGTGCAGGTTCTTCTGGTTCCGGACGGTCACGACATCGGCCGCCCCGTCGCCGTCGACATCGGCGGCCGTGAGCCGCCCCTGGTCGCCGAGCCGGTCGTTCGCGCTCTTGCCGGTGCTCAGGGAGGAGGCGCCGGACAGCCCCTTGGCACCGCCCCAGAGGACCTGTACGTAACCGGAGTCGGTGCCTCCCGAGGCAGTGTCCTCGCCGCCCACGCCCACGACGAGGTCGGCGTACCCGTCCCGGTCGAGGTCGGCCGTGGTGAGCGCGCTGCCGAAGCGGTCGCCTTTCTCGGCGCTGCCCGGCACGCCCGCGCTGTTCTGCGTGAACACCTTCCGGCCGGTGGTGCTCAGCCCGTCGGCCGTGCCGTACAGCACGGCGACGTACCCGGCCTGCGTCCTGCCGCCCACGCTCGCCGAAGGTGCGGCGACCGCGAGATCGGCGTACCCGTCCCCGTTGAAGTCCTCCCGCGACTCCCCCACGGCCGCCCGTCCGTCCGCCGCTGCCGCCGGGACCACCCCGGTGACGGCCAGCACGACGGCGATCGCGACCCCCCAGGTCGCTCTGTGTCCACCGCTCATTTCACCCTCCCCTGTCTGCTTCTTCTGGTGCGACTTCCACGTCGCGGGCTCAGCGGGCGAAGTGGCTGCCCAGGTTGGCGCTGTTCGCGGTCGTGCCGAGGGTGCCCGCGCCGATGGCGGTCGAGCCGGTGGCGACAGGGCCCGTGCCGGGGTTGCGGAAGGCCCAGACGCCGCCTGCGAAGCCGTTCTCGCCGGTAGCGCCGGCGAACAGCTCGGCCCTGCCGTCCCGGTTGACGTCGGTCAGCGAGGTGGTGACCCCGAAGAAGTCGAGCCGCTCGGCGGTGCCGGGCACCCGGGCCGTGTTCTGGGTGAAGGCCACGGAACCGGTGCCCGTGAGACCGCCCCGGCCGCCCCGCAGGACCGTCACCTGCCCCGCGTCGTCGATGTCTCCGAGGTCCTCGGTGAAGGCGCCGGTGGCCACGTCCGCGTAGCCGTCGCCGTCGACGTCCCCGACGGAGATGCCCCCGCCGAAGGAGTCGCCGGGCTCGGTCGCACCCGGAACGCCGGGGGTGTTCTGGGTGACGACGGTCTCGCCGGCCGGGTCGGGGCCGCCCGCGCCGCCGTACACCACCCCGATCTGACCGCCGATCAGCAGGTCGTCGTCGACGATGTCGTGGGTGAAGGAGCGGCCGATGACGAGATCGCCGTAGCCGTCCCGGTTCACGTCGCCGATGCCGAGCCGCTCGCCGCCGCGGAACAGCGAGCCGTCCTCGTTCTTCAGGGTGACGGGGGCGCTCAGCCCCTGGGCCGTACCGCGGAGGTAGACGACCCGGCGGTGGTAGCTGTCCGCGTTGCTGTGGTCGTCCGAGGTGTTGTCGACGTTCAGCGCCACCAGGTCGGCGATGCCGTCGTGGTCGATGTCGCCCGCGGCGAGCGCGTTGGTCCGGTAGTCGACGGGGTCGAGGCTCAGTGCACTGACGGCGGCCGCGCCCGTCGTACGGCTGAAGGGGCCGGTCAACAGGGAGCCGGGCGTGGCGACGTCGGGGTCGCCGTCCCCGTCGAAGTCACCGACGGCGGTGTCGGTCCGGGTGCCGGAGGCGAGCGCGGTGGCGCCCGACAGCCCCTGCTTCCCGCCCCATACGACGGCCAGGGTGCCCCTCTTGCCACCGGCCTCCTCGCCGGAGGCGCCCACGACGAGGTCCGCGTAGCCGTCGCCGTCCAGATCGGCGGCGGAGAGCCCGGAGCCGAAGCGGTCGTCGGCCTCGGCGACACCGGGGATGCCCGCGGTGTTCTGGCTGATGACCTGCCGGTGCGAGAGGTTCAGCCCCTTGGCGGAGCCGTACACGACGGCCACGTACCCGGCGCGGGCCTTGCCGCCGACCGTGGCGGAGGCGGCGGCGAAGGCCACGTCCTGGTAGCCGTCGCCGTCGAAGTCGGCGTGGATGCGGCCGGCGGCGGACTGCGGCGCGGCGGCCTGCGCGGTCACGGGGGCGACGACGGCTGCCGTCACGGCGATGGCGGCCGCGAGCCCGGTACCGATCATGCGCTTGCTCATGGTGCTCCTGTCGTGGGAGGTGCCTGTGGGGGGTTGCGTGTGGGGGGGTGCGCACTGTGCGTGCGGTGGTCAGCGGTTTGCGTGCGCTGCCCGGCGTTCCGTGCCGGTCAGCGCGGGAACTCCGCACCCAGCCAGGCCCTGCTCGCGGTCGTGCCGAGAGTGCCGGCCCCGAAGGAGAAGGAGCCGGTGGCCGTGGCCGCGCCGCGGAACACCCAGACGGCCCCCGCCGAGGAGTCCTCGGCGATCGCCGCGACGACCGGCTCTGCCTTCCCGTCGCCGTTGCCGTCGACGAAGGCGGTGTTCTCGCCGAATCGGTCGTCCTTCTCGGCGGCGCCGGGCACGTTCGCACTGTTCTGGCTGAAGAGAGTGCTCCCGGCGCCGGTGGGCCCGTTCTTCCCGCCGGGTACGACGGTGAAGGCGCCGGCCCGCTGCACGGTGCCGAGGTCCTCGTAGGGGTTGCCGGCGAGGACGTCGCCGTACCCGTCGCCGTTGACGTCGGCGACGGAGAGGTCGTAGCCGAACCAGTCCTCGGGCTCCTCGGCGCCGGGCACACCGGGGGTGTCCTGGTCGATGGACTGGGGCGCGAAGGACGTGGCCGGGCCGTTCGCGGTGCCGGGGACGAACCGGAGCGAGCCGCGGGCGGTGACGATGTCCGCGCGGTGGTCGCCGTTGACGTCGCCGAGCGCCACGTCGTGGCCGGGCCGGAGCGGCTCGCCCTGTGCGTCCTTGAGGACGACGAGCGGCTGGAGGCCGTCGCGGCCGCCGCGCAGGTAGTTCAGATGCTCGCCGTGGTCGCCCTCGTCGTCCCCGTCGTAGGACCGGGCCATGGTGACGAGGTCGGTGACGCCGTCGCCGTCGATGTCACCGGCGACCAGGCCGAGCAGGTCGAGGTCGCCGTCGACGATCTCGGGGTTGCTCCGCACGGAGGCGGGGACGCCGTCCCGCCCGAACGGCCCGAGGTACACGTTCCCGACGTGGAGCAGGTCCTGGTGCCCGTCGCCGTTGAAGTCACCGGTGACGGAGTCGCCGCCGCTCTGGTAGGTGCCGCTGTCCCGGGCGGGGATGACCTTGCCCGAGGTGAGTCCTCCGGAACCGCCCCACAGGATGGTCCTGTTGCCCTTGCGGGCGATGCCGCCCTGCGTCCACTGCTCGCCCTCGGCCTGGACCGAGAGGTCGGTGTACCCGTCCCCGTCCAGGTCGGCGGCGAGGAGGAGCGAGCCGAAGCGGTCGCCGGTCTCGGGGGTGCCGGGGATTTCGGCGGAGGCCTGGGTGTAGACCTTCTTCGCGGTGGTCCTGAGCCCGCTCGCGGACCCGTACAGCACCGCCACATAGCCGGCCTCGGCCTTGCCGCCCACCGTGGCGTGGGGTGCGGCGACGGCGAGGTCCCCGTACCCGTCGCCGTTGAAGTCCTGCGGTGCGCCGGCCGATGCCGATGCCGGTGCCGCTGCCGTCGGCTGCGCCTGCGCAACGGGAAGCGCGCCGCACGTGGCGGCGATCAGGGCGATCGCGACCACGACGGCGCGCCGGGTTCTGCGCGAGGCAGCGGGCAACGACATGTGAACTCCGGCTGTCTTAAGGGCAGTTGACCGCGGAGTGAGCCAAGATCCTCATCCGCTCTGCCCTGTACGACTCGCCTGGAGGACGGTTGGTTGCCCTGTCGTACGCCAGAGGTTCGCTCTGGGTTAACCAACGGCCGGATCAACCAACCGCTCAGCCCTCGAACGGCTCGAAGTCGTCGAACTCCTGCGCAGCCTCGTCCCGTTCGGCCTGCCGGTCCCGGCGCCGCTGCGCCGCCGGACGCGGTGCCTCGAAGCGGTGGTCCTCACCGCGGCGGCCGAGCATCTCGGCGCCGGCCATGACGGTCGGCTCCCAGTCGAAGACGACCGCGTTGTCCTCGGGGCCGATCGCGACGCCGTCGCCCGCGCGGGCGCCCGCCTTCATCAACTGCTCCTCGACACCGAGGCGGTTGAGGCGGTCGGCGAGATAGCCGACGGCCTCGTCGTTGTTGAAGTCGGTCTGCCGCACCCAGCGCTCCGGCTTCTCGCCGCGCACCCGGAACAGCCCGTCCTCCTCGCGCACCACGGTGAAGCCCGCGTCGTCCACGGCCTTGGGCCGGATGACGATCCGCGTCGCCTCCTCCTTCGGCTTCGCGGCCCGCGACTTCGCGACCAGCTCGGCCAGCGCGAACGACAGTTCCTTCAGCCCGGTGTGCGCCACCGCGGACACCTCGAAGACGCGGTAGCCGCGCTCCTCCAGGTCCGGGCGGACCATCTCGGCGAGGTCCTTGCCGTCGGGGACGTCGATCTTGTTGAGGACGACGACCCGGGGCCGGTCCGCCAGGGACGTCTTGTACTGCCGCAGCTCCTCCTCGATGATGTCGAGGTCGGAGATCGGGTCGCGCTCGGACTCCAGCGTCGCCGTGTCGAGCACATGCACCAGTACGCTGCACCGCTCCACGTGCCGCAGGAACTCCAGACCCAGTCCCTTGCCCTGGCTGGCGCCCGGGATCAGACCCGGCACGTCGGCGATGGTGTAGACGGTCGAGCCCGCGGTCACCACGCCGAGGTTCGGCACGAGCGTCGTGAAGGGGTAGTCGGCGATCTTCGGCTTGGCCGCGCTCAGCACCGAGATCAGCGAGGACTTGCCCGCGCTCGGGTAGCCGACCAGCGCCACATCGGCGACGGTCTTCAGCTCCAGGACGATGTCCTGCATGTCCCCGGGCACCCCGAGCAGCGCGAAGCCGGGCGCCTTGCGCCGCGCGGACGCCAGCGCCGCGTTGCCGAGGCCGCCGCGGCCGCCCTGGGCGGCGACGTAGGAGGTGCCGTGGCCGACCAGGTCGGCGAGGACGTTGCCCGCCTTGTCGAGGACGACGGTGCCGTCCGGCACGGGCAGGACCAGGTCCTGGCCGTCCTTGCCGGACCGGTTGCCGCCCTCGCCGGGCTTGCCGTTGGTGGCCTTGCGGTGCGGGGAGTGGTGGTACTCCAGGAGCGTGGTCACCGACTGGTCGACGGTCAGGATGACATCGCCGCCCCGCCCGCCGTTGCCGCCGTCGGGGCCGCCGAGCGGCTTGAACTTCTCCCGGTGGACGGAGGCACAGCCGTGACCTCCGTTACCCGCGGCGACATGCAGTTCGACGCGGTCCACGAAGGTGGTCATGGTGAGGTGCCTCCAGCACTTGAAATGTTCGTACGGTTCTCTACTGCTGTAACACGCGAAAGGCGGACCCGCCTTCCCACAGGGGAAGTGAGGTCCGCCTCGCGAAACGTTCGGTCTGAAGCCCTAAGCCTGAGCTCAGGCGACCGGAACGATGTTCACGACCTTACGGCCACGGTGGGTGCCGAACTGCACCGCACCGGCGTTCAGCGCGAACAGCGTGTCGTCGCCGCCACGGCCGACGCCCGCGCCGGGGTGGAAGTGGGTGCCGCGCTGACGGACCAGGATCTCGCCCGCGTTCACGACCTGACCGCCGAAGCGCTTCACGCCGAGGCGCTGAGCGTTGGAGTCACGACCGTTACGGGTGGACGATGCGCCCTTCTTGTGTGCCATCTCTCCTCAGTCCCTTACTTCGCAGCCGCGGGGATCTCAGTGACCTTGATCGCCGTGTACTGCTGGCGGTGGCCCTGACGACGGCGGTAGCCGGTCTTGTTCTTGTAGCGCAGAATGTCGATCTTCTGGCCCTTGTGGTGGTCCACGACCTCGGCCTGGACCTTGATGCCGGCCAGCACCCACGGGTCGCTGGTCACGGACTCGCCGTCGACAACGAGCAGGGTCGAGAGCTCGACCGTGTCGCCAACCTTGGCAGTGGAAATCTTGTCAACCTCAACGATGTCGCCGACAGCAACCTTGTGCTGGCGACCACCGCTGCGCACGATGGCGTACACGCGGATCTCACTCTCTCGCTCGGGGAACGGCACCCCCGCAGTCCAGCCGCCCGGCACGCGAACAGCCTCTCCGGAACACCCGGTGCTCCGGAGGAAAAGGGTTTACGGGGATGTGGCATGCCAGTCGACACGCCGACGGTCAAGGTTACGGGCCTCCTCAGGCCCGGTCAAACTGGGCTCAGCGCCCCAGGCTCGCCCGGTACGCCACGGCCTCCTCGTACGAGGGCAGCAGGCCCTGCTCCCGGGCCTCGGCCAGGCTCGGGGCCTGCTCGTCCTTGGCGGAGAGCAGCGGGGTGAGGTCGGCGGGCCACTCGATGCCGAGCTCCGGGTCCAGCGGGTGGATGCCGTGCTCGCGCTCGGGGGCGTACCCCTCGGAGCACAGGTAGACCACGGTCGCGTCGTCGGTGAGCGCCATGAAGCCGTGGCCGAGGCCCTCGGAGAGGTAGACGGCGTGGTGGTCCTGGTCGTCGAGGCGGACGATCTCCCACTGGCCGAAGGTCGGCGAGCCCACCCGGATGTCCACGATCACGTCGAGGACCGCGCCGCGCACGCACTTGACGTACTTGGCCTGGCTGGGCGGCACGTCCGCGAAGTGGATGCCGCGCAGGGTGCCCCGGCTGGAGACCGACATGTTGGCCTGGGCGAGGTTCAGCGGGTGGCCGACCGCCTCGGTGAAGAGGGGGGCCTTGAACCACTCGTGGAAGCTGCCCCGGCCGTCGGGGAAGACCTTCGGCTCGTGCACCCAGGCGCCGTCGAGGGAAAGAGGTCGCATCACAAGGTCCTCAGCTGTTCTTCTGCTGGTTCGTCAGGGCGCGCTTGAGCCGCCCGGCCGCCCGGCGCCACAGCGGACGCGGCGCCTGCTTCTTCTTCGGAGCGGACTTCGGCTTCGGCGCGGGCTTGGCCGGCGGGGTGTGCCGGTCGATGACCTTGGCCCGGCCCTCGGCGTCCACCACCACGTCGACGGGGAGCCGGGTCCATTTTGCCTCGCCCCGGTCGGCCGACGGCACACCGATCCGCACCGCCCAGCGCATCCCGGTGAGCTTCTCCAGCGGCAGCTCGGCGGTCACCGTGGAGCCGTCCGCGACGGCGTCGGCGGGGAACTTGCCGACGTTCTTGCGCTCGAAGCGCAGCTGGACGGGCTCCCCCGCACCCGCCTGCTCCACCGCGAGGGCCAGCGGGAGCCGGACGGCAGAGCCCTCGACCACGGCGGCCGCCGGGTCCATCAGCGTCACGGCCTCGCGCTCCAGCTTGTTGGTGTGCTGGTCGACGTCGAGGGAGAGATTGCCGGGGCCGTCCGTGAAGTACGGCAGGACCATGCGCCGCGGCTCGCCGGTGAGCGCGGCCAGGCGCCCGGCCTCCACGTCCTCGCCGCGCACCGCGCCGAGCCGGGTCTCCTTGCTCCAGCCGCAGGACTTGATCCGCAGGTGCAGATCCCACAGGCCGCGGGTCAGGGGCTCGCCGCCGGCCGCGGTCTCCGGGTCGAGCACGGAGTCCGCGGTGATCCGCAGCCGGAAGGAGCCGTCGCCGGCGTCCACGCGGTGCAGTTCGGAGGTGACGGGCAGGTAGTACTGCCGGGCGTCCTCGCGGTGCCGGACGACCAGGTCCACGTCACTGGCGCCGACCGGGGCGTCCAGGGCGATGTCCTGCTCGGTCAGCGCCAGGAGCGCCTTGTCGGAGAGCGGCAGCCCGAGCAGGTCGCGCTCGCCGTCCTTCCGGAAGGTCATCGGGGCGTCGTCGACCTGGTACTCGGAGGTGAAGCCGATGTTCAGGTGGCCGTTCTCCCAGGTCAGGGAGTCCAGCGTGCCGGTCGGCTTGATCGCGGCCTCCCACTCGGCGAGGGCCCGGATGTCCTCGTAGAGGTCGGCGTGGATCAGGCCCGCCACCACCTGCTGGACGGGGGCGATGTTGGCGGTGACACCGGGGCCGAAGCGCTCGGTGACGACACCGCGGATCTCGCGGTAGAGCTCCTCGGCGTAGTCCTCGGGGAGCTTGAGCAGGCGCTTGCCGCGCAGCCGCTCGACCATCTCGTTGCGCAGCCAGCGGCTGAAGATCCTGTCGCGCAGCGGGCCGGGCTCGGTGAGCTCCTCGACGATGTCGAGGGCCTCGCGGAGGTTGTTGAAGTAGCCGACCGGGTCGAAGCGCTGGAAGCCCGCGTTGGAGCCGTCGTCGCGGGTGATGTGGTAGTAGCACAGGTAGTCGCTGAGGACGGCGACGCTCTTCGCGCGCAGGTAGGCCTCGACGACGAAGACATGGTCCTCGAGGCGGCGCCGGCCCTCCTTGAAGCGCATGTTGTGCTCGGCGAGGAACTCCCGGCGGAACATCTTGTGCGGGGTGAGGCTGTCCATCAGCGGGGCGTTCGCCACCGAGACGCGCGGCCGGTTGACCCGGAACAGCTCCTGAGGCACGGGGCGGCCGATGCCGGCCATCTTGCCGATGACGACGTCGGCCTCGTTGGCCTTGCCGTACTCGTACATCCGCTCAAGGGCCTCGTCGCCCAGCCAGTCGTCGTGGTCGGCGAACATGACGTACTCGCCCCGCGCGGCGTCGATGCCGGTGTTGCGGGGGCGGCCCGACCAGCCGGAGGCGTCCTGGTGGATGACGTGGATGTGCGGGTGCTCGGCCGCGAGCCGGTCCAGACGGGCCGGGGTCTCGTCGGTGGAGCCGTCGTTGACGAAGAAGACCTCGAACTCGTCGGGCGTCAGGCTCTGGCGGAGCAGACCCTGGATGCAGTCCTCGACGTACTTGCCCGGGTTGTAGACCGCGATGACGACGCTGACCTTGACTGTCACGCCGAGTTCTCCTTCTCGTGGACCCGGAGGATCTCCGGGAACGCCTCGGTGAGCGCCACGCGCCAGTCGCGCAGCGGCTCGATACCGGCCGCGGCGAAGCGCTCGTGACCGAGCACGCTGTACGCCGGGCGGGGCGCGGGGCGTACGAACGCCTCGCTGGTGGTGGGGCGGACCCGGTCCGGGTCGGTGCCCAGCAGCCGGAAGATCTCCCGGGTGAAGCCGTACCAGGTGGTCTCGCCGGAGCTGGTGCCGTGGTAGATCCCGGCGGGGGCGGTGCCGACGAGGGCGCCGCGGCCCAGCTCGACCAGCAGCCCGGCCAGGTCGGCGCTCCAGGTGGGCTGGCCGCGCTGGTCGTCGACGACGTCCAGGGTGTCCTTGATGCCCGCGAGCTTGATCATCGTACGGACGAAGTTGGGGCCGCCGGTGCCGTACAGCCAGGCGGTCCGCACGACGTAACCGCGCTCGATGCCGAGCACGGCCTGTTCGCCGGCCAGCTTGGTGCGGCCGTAGGCGCTGCGCGGGGCGGTGGAGGCGTCCTCGGCGTACGGGGTGGTGGCGTCGCCCGCGAAGACGTAGTCGGTGGAGACGTGGAGCAGGACGGCGCCGGTGCGGGCGCAGGCGGCGGCGAGGTGGGCCGGTGCGTCGCCGTTGATCGCGAGCGCCTCGGCCTCGCGGGTCTCGGCGTCGTCCACGGCGGTCCAGGCAGCGCAGTTGACGACCACGGCGGGCCGGTGCAGCTCCAGCGCCCGCTGTACGGCGTCGGCGTCGGTGAGGTCCAGAGCTGTGCGGTCCAGCGCGGTGAACTTCTCACCCGCGGCGGCAAGGCGCGCCTGGACGTCCTGGCCGAGCATGCCGCCGGCCCCGGTGACCAGCCAGCCGGAGGGGACGCTTGCCTGTTCCTGTGTCGGATTCATGTCTCTTCTTCTGGGTCGGGGGCGGCTGGGAACGCCTGAACGGGCCCGGGGCGCCCCCGGGCCCGTTCGAAGGGCCGGCGCGTCAGAGCGCCGCGCGCTCCTTCAGCGGCTCCCACCAGGCACGGTTGTCGCGGTACCACTGGACCGTCTCCGCGAGGCCCTGCTCGAAGCTCTTGCGGGGCTCGTACCCGAGTTCCTCGCGAATCTTCGTGCAGTCCACGGAGTAACGGCGGTCGTGGCCCTTGCGGTCCTCGACGTACTCGACGCTGGTCTCCCAGTCGGCGCCGCAGGCCGCGAGCAGCAGCCCGGTGAGCTCCTTGTTGGAGAGCTCGGTGCCGCCGCCGATGTTGTAGACCTCGCCCGCCCGGCCCTTGGTGCGCACCAGCTCGATGCCCTGGACGTGGTCGTCGATGTGCAGCCAGTCCCGGACGTTGCCGCCGTCGCCGTACAGCGGGACCTTCTTGCCGTCGAGGAGGTTGGTCACGAAGAGCGGGATGACCTTCTCGGGGAAGTGGTGGTGCCCGTAGTTGTTGGAACAGCGGGTCACGCGCACGTCGAGGCCGTGAGTGCGGTGGTACGACAGCGCGATCAGGTCGCTGGAGGCCTTCGCCGAGGAATACGGCGAGTTCGGCTGCAGCGGGTGGGTCTCGGGCCAGGAGCCCTCGTCGATCGAGCCGTAGACCTCGTCGGTGGAGATGTGCACGAAGGTCTTGATGCCCGCGCGGTGGGCGGCGTCGATGAGGGTGTGAGTGCCCACGACGTTCGTACGGACGAACTCGGCGCCGCCGTCGATGGAGCGGTCCACGTGCGACTCGGCGGCGAAGTGCACCACCTGGTCGTGCTCGGCCATCAGCTTGCCGACCAGCTCGGGGTCGCAGATGTCGCCCTGCACGAAGGCGAACCCGGGGTGCTCGCGCACCTCGTCGAGGTTGGCCGGGTTGCCCGCGTACGTCAGCTTGTCGAGGACGGTGATCTCGACGTCACCGGGGCCCTCGGGGCCGAGCACGGTACGGACGTAGTGCGAGCCGATGAAGCCGGCACCGCCGGTCACCAGAATCCGGGTGGTCATGAGGAGATCTGCACCTTGCTGTGATCACCGAGCACGAGCCGGTGGGCCTTGGGGTTACGGGGAGCGGGCGTGACCTCGACGTCACGGCCGATGAGCGAGGACTCCACGCGGCGCACACCGGTCACGGAGGACCCGCGCAGCACGATGGAGTACTCGATTTCGCTGTCCTCGATCCGGCAGTCCTCCGAGACGGAGGTGAAGGGACCGATGTAGGCGTCGTTCACCACGGTACCGGCGCCGATGATCGCGGGGCCGACGATCCGGCTGCCGCTGACCTGTGCGCCCGCCTCGATGCGGACGCGGCCGATGATCTCGCTGGCCTCGTCGACCGTGCCGGCGGTGTGCGGCTCCAGGCTCTCCAGGACGGACCGGTTGACCTCCAGCATGTCGACGACGTTGCCGGTGTCCTTCCAGTAGCCGGAGATGGTGGTGGAGCGGACGTCGCGCTTCTCGTCGATCAGCCACTGGATGGCGTGCGTGATCTCCAGCTCCCCGCGCCAGGACGGCTCGATGGAGCGGACCGCCTCGTGTATGGCCGGGGTGAACAGGTAGACGCCGACGAGCGCGAGGTCGCTCTTGGGCTCCTTCGGCTTCTCCTCCAGGCCCACCACCCGGCCGCCGGCGTCGAGTTCGGCGACACCGAAGGAGGTGGGGTTGGGGACCTGGGTCAGCAGGATCTGCGCCTCGGGCCGCTCGGCCCTGAACTCGTCCACCAGACCGGTGATGCCGCCGACGATGAAGTTGTCGCCGAGGTACATGACGAAGTCGTCGTCACCGAGGAAGTCCCGGGCGATCAGCACGGCGTGGGCGAGCCCGAGCGGCGCTTCCTGCGGGATGTAGGTGACCTCGATCCCGAACTGCGAGCCGTCGCCCACCGCCTCACGGATCTCCTCCGCGGTGTCGCCGACGACGATGCCGACCTCGGTGATCCCGGCCTCGGCGATCGCCTCCAACCCGTAGAAGAGCACGGGCTTGTTGGCGACCGGAACCAGCTGCTTGGCGGAGGTGTGGGTGATCGGGCGGAGGCGAGTGCCCGCTCCCCCGGAGAGCACGAGTGCCTTCACGTAATGAGCCCCAATGACGGTGCGAGATGGGGACGGGACCCCAACTGTGCCTATTTGTCGTAATTCTCAGCTCACATCGTAACCGACCCCCGGCGGGGGCGATTCACGGGTCGTTCGCACATTCGACACCTGTATGACGACCCGAAACCGCAAGGGGTTGTGCAAGCAAAGCAAAAAAATGATCCGCCCCTGGTCAAAACCGGGGACGGATCACTTACTTCCTACAGAGAGACCTCGGTCTCGTCGGCCTCAGCTCGACGGCCTCAGCTCTCGTCGGCGGTGGCCGAGACCGAGGACAGCGTCTGCTCCGCCGCCGCGGTCTTCTTCGCCGCCGCCTTCTTGGTCGTGGCCTTCTTCGCCGTGACCTTCTTGGCGGCCGTCTTCTTGGCCGCCGTCTTCTTGGTGGCGGCCTTCTTCGCCGTCGCCTTCTTGGCCGTCTTGCGGGCCGTCTTCTTGGCCGGGGCGGCCTCGTCGGCGGACTCCTCGGCAGGCGCCGGGGCCTGCGCGGCGGTGTCCGCCGCCGACTCCGTGGCCGGGACGACCACGACGGCCGTCTCCTCCGGCGCGGTCGGCGCGGTGGCCTTGCGCACGGCACGGCGCCGCGGACGGGCCGGGGCGGCGCTCTCGGCGGACGCCTCGGGCTGCTCGGCCGGGGCCTCCGCGGGGGCGGGGGCGGAGGCGGGTGCCTCCTCGGCGGCCGGCGCGGACTCGGCGACCGTCACGACGGCCGCTTCGGCACCCGCGGGCGAACCCGCCGGCGCGGACACCTTCCGGGTCGCACGACGACGCGTACGTCCCTTGGGCGCGGCGTCCTCGACGACCGGGTCCTCGACGGCGACCGGCTCGGCCTGCGCCTGCACGGCGGGCTCGACCTGCACCGGACGCTCGGCCTCCTCCTCGGCGGTCACGTCCTGCGCGGTCGGGACCTCGGCCTTCTCCGCGCGCTCGGCCTTCTCGCCACGATCGCCGCGCTCGCCACGTTCAGCCCGCTCACGCCTGGGCGCACCGGCCGGAGCCGAGGCCCGACGGCTCGCCCGGCGCCGGGAACGGCCACGGCCGACCGCGGCCTCCGCCTCGGCGACGCTGCTGTACAGCTCCTCGTCCGGCTCGAAGGCGGGCGCGGGCAGCGCGACCGGCTCGGCGACCTCGGCGACGACCTCGGCCTCGGTCTCCTCCTCGACGGAGTCGACGACCTCGGCGCTCTCGGCCTCCGCCGTCTCCGCGGCCACAGCGGCCTCGTGCACATGCTCGATGCCACCACGCCCGCGCTTCTTGCGCTTGCCGCCGCCACCGGCGGAGGTCGGCTGCTCCATGTGCACGATGACGCCACGCCCGTTGCAGTGGACGCAGGTCTCGGAGAAGGACTCGAGGAGGCCCTGTCCGACCCGCTTACGGGTCATCTGCACGAGCCCCAGCGAGGTCACCTCGGCGACCTGGTGCTTGGTCCGGTCCCGGCCCAGGCACTCCAGGAGGCGCCGCAGCACCAGGTCCCGGTTGGACTCCAGGACCATGTCGATGAAGTCGATCACGATGATGCCGCCGAGGTCGCGCAGCCGCAGCTGACGCACGATCTCCTCGGCCGCCTCCAGGTTGTTCCTGGTGACCGTCTCCTCCAGGTTGCCGCCCTGGCCGGTGAACTTGCCGGTGTTGACGTCGACGACGACCATCGCCTCGGTCCGGTCGATCACCAGCGAACCGCCGCTCGGCAGCCAGACCTTGCGGTCCAGGGCCTTGGCGAGCTGCTCGTCGATCCGGTACGTGGCGAAGACGTCGACCTCGGAGGTCCACTTCGACAGCCGGTCGGCCAGGTCGGGCGCGACGTGCGAGACGTATCCGTGGATGGTCTCCCACGCCTCGTCACCGCTGACGACGACCTTGGTGAAGTCCTCGTTGAAGATGTCCCGGACGACCCGGACGGTCATGTCCGGCTCGCCGTACAGCAGCGTCGGGGCGTTGCCGTTCTTGGCCTTCTTCTGGATGTCCTCCCACTGCGCCTGCAGTCGCTCGACATCACGGCGCAGCTCGTCCTCGGAGGCGCCCTCCGCGGCGGTGCGGACGATGACGCCCGCGTCCTCGGGGACGATCTTCTTGAGGATGGTCTTCAGCCGCGCCCGCTCGGTGTCGGGCAGCTTGCGGCTGATGCCGGTCATCGAGCCCTCGGGCACGTACACGAGGTAACGGCCGGGAAGGGAGACCTGGCTGGTGAGCCGCGCGCCCTTGTGCCCGATCGGGTCCTTCGTCACCTGGACGAGCACGGACTGCCCGGACTTGAGGGCGGACTCGATGCGCCGCGGCCCGTTGGCCATGCCCAGCGCCTCGAAGTTGACCTCACCGGCGTACAGGACGGCGTTGCGCCCCTTGCCGATGTCGATGAAGGCGGCCTCCATCGAGGGAAGGACGTTCTGGACCTTGCCCAGATACACGTTCCCGACGTACGAGGTCGACTGCTCCTTGTTGACGTAGTGCTCGACGAGCACGTTGTCCTCAAGAACGCCGATCTGGGTGCGCTCACCGCTCTGCCGGACGACCATCACACGCTCGACGGCCTCACGGCGGGCCAGGAACTCGGCCTCGGTGATGATCGGAACGCGACGGCGGCCCTGCTCACGGCCTTCGCGCCGACGCTGCTTCTTGGCTTCGAGACGCGTGGAGCCCTTGATGGACTGCACCTCGTCGGAGGGCTCGGCCTTCGGGCGGGGCTCACGGACCTTGACGACCGTGCGCTCCGGGTCGCCGTCACCGGGCTCGGTGTCCACGGAGGAGTCACCGGCACGACGACGACGGCGCCGGCGGCGACGGCTGCTGGAGGACGAGGAACCACCCTCGTCGGAGTCCTCCTCGGCATCCTCCTCACCCTGCTCGGCGGTGTCCGCGGCGTCCTGATCGGCCCGCTCGTCCTGCTCGGCGGCGAACTCGTCGCTCTCCTCGCCCTCCGCCTCGGCGGACTCACCGCGACGACGGCGACGGCCACCGCGACGACGGCGCCGACGCGAACCGGTCTCCTCGGCGTCCTCCGCCTCGACGACGTCCTCGGCGCTCTCCTCGGCGTCCTCGGTCTCCTCCTCGGCGGCGGCCTCGACGACCTGGGCCTCGGCGGCCTCCTCACCACGGCGGCGGCGACGGCGGCGCGGCGCGGGCTCCTCCTCCTGGAACTCCGCCTCGGGCTCCTCGGCCTCCGCCTCTGCGGCAGCGGCCTCGGCGGCGGCCCGCTGCGGCGTCTGGAACTGCGGCTCGGTGAACACGGGCGCCTGGAAGACGGCCACGGCGGGCCGCGCGGGTCGGCGCGCCCCCTCGTCCTCGCCGTCCTCGTCGGCCTCCACGGCAGCGGGCTGCGCGGCGGGCGCGGAGAACCCGGTGGCGGCCCGACGCACGGAACGCCGCCGCGCACGACGCGGGGAGGCGTCGTCGGCGGGGGCCTCGCTCGCGGCGACCGTTTCGGCAGCCTCGGCGGCCTCCGGCTCCACGACGGTCTCGACGGGCTCGACGGGTTCGTTCTTCTCGGCAGCGCTCACCGGCGCCTCCACGCTCTCGGGCGCCCCGGCGGGCGCGGACACCCGACGCGTGGCACGCCGGCGGGCCCGGCGGGGGGCCTCTTCTTCGGCAGCAGCCTCAGCGGCGACGGTCGACTCCGGCTCGGCCTGCGCCGGAGCAGCGGTGTCCTCGGCGGTCTCGGTGTCCTGGACGGCCTCGGCGCCCTGCGGCGCACCGGCGGGCGCGGAGGCCCGCCGCGTGGCACGACGACGCGTACGCCCGGCAGGCGCGGCCTCGGCAGGCGCCTCGGCGACGGCCTCCTCGGCCTTCTCCTCGGCAGCGGGTACGACGGTCTCGGCAACCTCAGCGGCAACCGGAGCCCCAGCAGGCGCAGACGCCCGACGCGTGGCACGACGACGCGTACGACCAGCGGGCGCAGCCTCAGGAGCCTCGACAGCCTCATCGGCGACCACCTCGGCGACGGCCTCCTCGGCCTTCTCCTCGGCAGCCGCTACGACGGTCTCGGCAACCTCAGCGGCAACCGGAGCCCCAGCAGGCGCAGACGCCCGACGCGTCGCACGACGACGCGTACGACCAGCGGGCGCAGCCTCAGGGACCTCGGCAGCCGTGGCAACCGTCGGCTCTTCGGTCTTTTCGGTCTCTTCGATTTCCTCGGATCCGGCGGCCGGTATGGCCGGCGTCACCTCGTCCGGTGTCCCGGCTGCGCCGGTGACCGGCGAACCCGCCGGTCGGGATGCGGCACGGCGCCGACGACGCGGCGGCAGGGTGTCGCTCGGGGTGTTGAGTTCGGAACCCTCGGTGGGTTCGGTCGGCTCGAGCATGCGGGCGTTTCTCCCGTCAGGCTCCCGGGCGCCGCGCCTGGTCCGGCGATGCCGGTGACGTCCGCGGCTCGCGCGATGCGCGGTGCCGCCGTCCGGGGCGCGGGCGCCGCACGGGAGCTCTCTGTGTCCTGTCTCGCCGGTTCCGTACGCCCTGTTGGGTACGGCCTGGCGAAAGTCTTCTGGTCGGTGCGCTGCCCGACCCAGGTGGCTCCCGAGTACGAGGGCGGCGCTACGACGTCCGTCCTTTCGCGGGACCTTCCCTACGCCGGCGCCTTCGCGGCGGCAGCGGCCGTGGGGGCCTCAGCTGCCTCGCGGTCGGGCGCGAGCGGGTCGGTCACCGTGCCGGTCTCTTCATCGAGCAGCCCCTGCGCCAGCCTGGTCACCGCTGCGGGGACCGGCGGCGCCAGGTCGGCCACGGCGCGGAGACCGGACAGGACGTCGTCGGGTCGTACGGCAGGCGTCACGTGCCGAACAACCAGCCGCAGTATCGCACAGGGCTGGTCGGTCGGCCTATCAGCCTGTGGACTGTGCGTCTCAAGTTGTACGACTGCGGAGCGGGCGTCAAAGGAACGGATGCCGTTCTTGGTCTTGCGCTGGACCTCGACGGCGTCGGCGGCGTTGAAGGCGACAACGGCCTTCTCGGCCTCCGCCGGCTCCAGTCCGTCGAGCCGCAGCTCCCACACCGAGGCCGTGAGCCGGTCGGCGAGCCCGGACGTCCGGGCCTCGACCGCGTCGACGATGTCGAGGCCGGCAGGCATCGACTCGTCGAGCAGAACCCTGAGCTTCTCGGGGTCCCGCGCCTGGGTGAGGGCGATCTCCAGATACTCCGCCTCACTGCCCGTGCCGGTGGGTGCGGCATTGGCGTACGACACCTTCGGATGCGGCGTGAACCCCGCCGAGTACGCCATCGGCACCTCGGCACGGCGCAGCGCACGCTCGAAGGCGCGCTGGAAGTCACGGTGGCTGGTGAACCGGAGGCGGCCGCGCTTGGTGTAACGCAGTCGGATGCGCTGCACCGCGGGTGCGGGCGGCGGGCCTTCGGGCTGTCGCTTGCCCAGTGTCGTTCAGTCCTTCGTGAGTGCGGTCGTACTGCTACCAAGAGTACGTGTCTTACGGCCCGACGGTTCCCGCCGGTCCACGGCGACCGCCTCCCGCGGCTCCCCGAGGAGCATCCGCCGGAAGTCGGCCCGCGCCTGCCGCACGGACTCCCGTGCCGAGGCGAGCGCCTGCCGGGAGGCCCGCCCCACACCGCGCGCGGCCTCGGCGACGGGCCGCAGCACGAGATCCCGTACGAGGTGCCCGACGGGTGTCAGCAGCGTCCGGTACACCCATCGCACCGGCTCCACGAAGACCCACCGGAAGAGCGTCCCGAGGAACCGCCCCACCGCCAGCGAGATGTACCCGGCGATCCGCCAGGCATGCCCGAGCGCGTCCCCCACCTCCCGCCCCACGACCGCGAGGAACCGCCCCACGGGCACCAGCACCCACCGCCACAGCGCGAGCAGGGGCAGCACCAGGAGCACACGCGCGACCCAGTACAGCGCGAGCCCGATCCCCCGGAGAACCCAGAGCAGCCCATGCCCGACGGGCGTGAGGATCCACTCGTACACCCACCCGGCAGGTACGACCACGAGATACCGCACCAGCCAGGCCATCGCGGCGTACACCCCGGCCCCGATCGCGGCGAGCCCGCCTCCGATCCCGCGCAGCACCCACATGACCCCGTGCCCGACGGGCGTCAGCACACGCGCGTACAGCCACCCGAAGCCGTGCCCGACGGGGGTGAGCACATACCGGTACAGCCACACCACCGGCACGACGACGAGGTACTTCCCGAGCCACCCCAGCACCTTGCCGAGCGGCACGACGGCATACCGCCACAACCCCACCAACGGCCATACGAACACGGCCCGCCCGACCCACAGCAACGCCCGCCCGACCGGCCGCAACACAACATCGTTCAGCAGCCGCCCACCCACGACGAGCGCATCCCACACCACCCGCACCGGCACCACCAGCACGAGCACGACGATCCGCAACGGCACCCGAATCGCGACGGCGAGACACCCGTCGGGCTGCTGCGGCCGCGACGCCGCAGGTGACGGCTTCTCCAGGTCCATACCGACGTAGACGCCCACCACCCTGCGAACGTTCCGAAGTCGCGGGCCGCTCAGGTGAATCACCGCACGACAAGGACTCCGACGACGTCACCGACGAAAGCGCCGGCTCAGGCTTGCCGCAGGACTTGCCGAGAAAGGGATATCCGGCGCCGCTCCCGGTCGACGTCCAGGACGACGACCGTCAACTGGTCACCGACCTGTACGACATCCTCCGGCGCCGCCACGGGCGCCGGACCCAGCTCGGACAGCTGCACCAAACCCTCAACACCGTCGGCAACCCGCACGAAGGCCCCGAACGGGACCAGCCTGGTCACCCGCCCACTCAGCCTGTCGCCCACCGCGAGACCGTCGGCGAACTCCAGGAAGGGGTCCGCCCGGGTGGCGCGCAGGGACAGCCGGGCTTCCCCGTTCCAGGTGTCGAACTGCAAGAACTCGCACGACACCCGCTGCCCGATCCCGACGACGTCGGACGCCGCCTCGATACGGGTCCACGACAACTCGGGGTACGTGATGAAGCCGACGCCGGGATGGACCGGATGATCGGGCCCGTCATCGAGCGCCACGAACACCCCGAACGGCTCGATCGCCACCACTGTGCCGGTCAGAAGCTCACCGGGCCCAAGTCGCTTGAGGAATCCCCAGAGTTCCGGGTTCTCAGTGGCCGCCATCGACAACCGCACCCGGCCCGCATCCAGATCCACCGCGAGCACCTCACCGGCGATCCTCCGCCCCACCACGGCAACGTCGTCGAAGCGCCTCCGCCAGGAGCAGTCCAACGTCCCCACCGACCCGAGCGGGTGAGCCGGGAAGCCGTCCAGCGTCACCGACATCTCGGACCGGGAAACCGCGACGACCGTCCCGTGGCAGACATCACCGACACAGATCGCCGCCAAAAACTTCCGGCCGTCCTGTCCAGCCGACACATCCCCCATGAACCGAAGGCTCTCACGGAGAGATCACCAAAAGCGCGGGAGGCGTTCTCAGTACCTCCCGCGCGATCACACACCGTCAGACCTCAGCGCGAGTGCCCACTCCCGGCCGGCATCGCCCCACCGTTCTTGACCGTCAGGGGCAGCAGCTTCTTGCCGGTCGGGCCGATCTGGATGTGGGTGTCCATCTGAGGACAAACCCCACAATCAAAACAAGGCGTCCACCGGCAGTCCTCGACCTCCGTCTCGTCGAGGGCGTCCTGCCAGTCCTCCCAGAGCCAGTCCTTGTCGAGGCCGGAGTCGAGGTGGTCCCAGGGGAGGACCTCCTCGTAGGAGCGCTCGCGCGTGGTGTACCAGTCGACGTCGATGCCGAAGTCGGCGAGGGCCTTGTCGGCGCAGCTCATCCAGCGGTCGTAGGAGAAGTGCTCGCGCCAGCCGTCGAAGCGGCCGCCGTCCTCGTAGACCGCGCGGATGACCGCGCCGACGCGACGGTCGCCGCGGGAGAGCAGGCCCTCGACGATGCCCGGCTTGCCGTCGTGGTAGCGGAAGCCGATGGAGCGGCCGTACTTCTTGTCGCCGCGGATCTTGTCGCGGAGCTTCTCCAGGCGGGCGTCGGTCTCCTCCGCGGAGAGCTGCGGCGCCCACTGGAACGGCGTGTGGGGCTTGGGGACGAAGCCGCCGATGGAGACGGTGCAGCGGATGTCGTTCTGGCCGGAGACCTTGCGGCCCTCGGCGATGACGTTCATCGCCATGTCGGCGATCTGGAGGACGTCCTCGTCGGTCTCGGTGGGCAGGCCGCACATGAAGTAGAGCTTCACCTGGCGCCAGCCGTTGCCGTAGGCCGTCGAGACGGTGCGGATGAGGTCCTCCTCCGACACCATCTTGTTGATGACCTTGCGCATGCGCTCCGAGCCGCCCTCGGGGGCGAAGGTCAGACCCGAGCGGCGGCCGTTGCGCGTGAGCTCGTTCGCGAGGTCGACGTTGAAGGCGTCCACGCGGGTGGAGGGGAGGGACAGACCGATCTTGTCCTCCTCGTACCGGTCCGCCAGGCCCTTGGCGATGTCGCCGATCTCCGAGTGGTCCGCCGAGGACAGGGAGAGCAGGCCCACCTCCTCGAAGCCGGTCGCCTTCAGGCCCTTCTCCACCATCTCGCCGATGCCCGTGATCGAGCGCTCGCGCACCGGGCGGGTGATCATGCCGGCCTGGCAGAAGCGGCAGCCGCGCGTGCAGCCGCGGAAGATCTCCACGGACATGCGCTCGTGGACCGTCTCGGCGAGCGGAACCAGGGGCTGCTTGGGGTAGGGCCACTCGTCCAGGTCCATGACCGTGTGCTTGGACACACGCCACGGGACGCCCGACTTGTTGGGGACGACACGGGCGATACGGCCGTCCGGCAGGTACTCCACGTCGTAGAAGGCCGGGATGTACACCGAGCCCGTCTTCGCGAGCCGGAAGAGGACCTCCTCGCGGCCGCCCGGCCGGCCCTCCGCCTTCCAGTCACGGATGATCTTCGTCATGTCGAGCACGGCCTGCTCGCCGTCGCCGATGATCGCCGCGTCGATGAAGTCCGCGATCGGCTCGGGGTTGAAGGCCGCGTGGCCGCCGGCCAGGACGATCGGGTCGTCGATCGTGCGCTCGCGCGACTCCAGCGGGATGCCCGCCAGGTCCAGGGCGGTGAGCATGTTCGTGTAGCCCAGCTCCGTGGAGAAGGACAGACCGAACACGTCGAAGGCCTTCACCGGGCGGTGGCTGTCCACCGTGAACTGCGGGACGCCGTGCTCCCGCATCAGCGCCTCCAGGTCCGGCCACACGCTGTACGTGCGCTCGGCGAGGACGCCCTCCTGCTCGTTGAGGACCTCGTAGAGGATCATGACGCCCTGGTTGGGCAGCCCGACCTCGTAGGCATCGGGGTACATCAGCGCCCAGCGGACGTCAGAGGACTCCCACGGCTTGACCGTGGAGTTGAGCTCTCCGCCGACGTACTGGATCGGCTTCTGCACATGCGGGAGCAGAGCTTCGAGCTGCGGGAACACGGACTCGGCGGCCGCAGCGACTTCGGCAGGCATCTCGCGAACCTTCGGGTGGGCTGGACAGACAGGGGTGACCATCTAGCGTAACGCGATCGCGGACCACCCCTGTCCCGCCGATCACACCTCCATCGACCTCTTGATCGACGGCCAGGTCACCGGCAGGTCCAGCTCCACCAGCTCGGCCCGCCGCTCCTCCCGCCCGTACAGCACCCCGTACGTGAACGAGCTCTCCCCCGCAGCATGCGCCTGACCTGCGAGTTCCCGCAGCGCCTCGCGGGTCATCACGCTGTCCTGGTGATCACCGAGCAGACCTTGCAGGGCCTTCATGGACCGGACGAGATCGATCGCGGGCTCCCCCAGCGCCTTGGATGCCGCCTCCGCCGAGTACCGCGTCCGCTTGCACTTCTTGCGCGCCTCGTGGATCGCGAGGTCCCGCTCGGTCCCCGGCGACAGCTCCACCGCCTGCTCGACCAGCTCCGTCAGCTTCCCGAAGTCCTTCCGTACGGCCTTGGGGATCACCTTCGACGGCCTCCCGCGGGCCGCCTTCAGCAACGGCGGGCTGTCCACCAGGGCGTCCAGAGCGGCCAGCAGCGCCAGGTACCGCTTTCCGTCGAGTACGGCGATCAGGCGGCGGCGCGATCCGCCGCTCCGGGCGTGCGCCCAGGTACGCAGCCGGGTGCGGACCGGGCCCGCCAGCAAGGCGCGCGGCAGTTCGTCGAGGGCGGCGGTCAGGCGTTCCGTCAGGACCTCCTGGTCCCGGTCCACGCCCAGCTCGCCGGCGAGCCACTTCAGCTCCTCGCCGATCGGGTCGGTGACGGCCCGGTCGAGGACCGTTCCGTACGACTTGAAGGCGCTGCGCATCCGCCGGGTGGCGACCCGCATACGGTGCACGGAGTCGTACAGGTCCCGCCGGACGGCCGGGTCGAGTTCGACGATCGCGTCCCGCTGGGCGCGGAGATAGGCGAGGACGTGTTCCCCGGCGGTCTCCGGCGCCCTCGCGCGCGGCTTCCGCCGGTCTTTCAGTCCGCCCGTCTCCGCCAGCGCCCACTCCAGTTTCGACGCCGCGAGGGCCGGCCGTACGCCCGCCTTGCGCAACCGTTTCTCCACCTTGTCCAGGAAGACGGGGTCGCCGCCGTCGGCGAGTTCGACCTCGATCTCGGTCCACTGGACGATGGCGCCGGTGGTGCCCCCGGCGAGCCGTTCGGCCTCCACGGCGTCGACGCTGGCCTCGGCGAGCAGCGCGCCCTCGGCGTCGACGAGGTGGCGTACGTCCCGGTCGGAGCGCAGCCGGACCACGGGAACCAGCTCGGCGTCACGGACGTGTGAGCGGACGAGTCCGGCCAGGACGCGCGGGACGGTGTCGGACAGGGGCGCCTGGATCTCGTCCCGTACGCCGGGCGAGACGGGGAACTTCAGATGCCAGCCCGCGTCGGAGCCGCCGGTGCGGCGGCGCAGGGTGATGAAAGCCGTGGCCAGGCGCTCGTCAGGGGTGTCGTAGTAGGTGGCGTCCAGGTGTGCGACACCCTTGTCGATGACAGCCGCGACCCCGGCGACGCCGGTGAGGTCGGGCAGTCCGCTCTCGTCGGACCTGTACTTCCGCTCGATCTCGCGCTTTGTGTCCGCCATGAACTGAATCTAGACGCAGTCGGGGCGGGACGGCAGAGGGCGCCGACGGTGAATCCCGGGGAAACCGCCGGTGGTCAGGAGGTGAGCAGCGCCCGCAGCTCCTGACCGTCCGGGAACGGCGTGTCCTTCGCCGTCCGGGAGACGAGGTGGATGTGGGCGTCCTCGAACTGGTGGTACGACATCGGCTCGGGCCCCTGTCCGACGATCACCACGTTGTGCTCAAGGCGCCAGCTCACGTACCGGGTGTCGTACTTGGGCTGCCGGATGTCGTGGTCCGGCAGGCCCAGCCGGTCGGTGAAGCGCTGGACGACGCCGGCGTGGTGCGCGTCGAACTCCGGCCGCCAGGCGCCTTCCTGGCTGGTCCAGCCGGGTATCGCGCCCCAGATGTCCTCGTCGAGGAGGCCGCCGTCGACCGAGTAGAGGTAGGCGAAGGGCAGATACAGCGTGCCGTCGCCGTCGGCCGTGACGAAATGGCCCTGCGGTGTGACATGCGTGGCCTCGGGGACATCGGGCGTCTCCTCGTACGCCGGCCCCTGCACCGTCTCCGCCCAGTCGGGCCAGCCGGTCTCGCGCAGCCGCGCCTCGACGGTCTCGCCGTCGGTCAGGTCCAGCTCGGCCAGGGCGAGAATCCGGCTCACCAGCTCCTCGCCGACCGGGCACACGGCCACGTACTCGTCCGACATCCCGCTCCCCCGTAAAAGGCACCCGTGCGAAAGGCTCCCGCGTGAAAGGCTCCCGTGTGAAAAGCTTCCGCCGCGGCGCTACGCCGACATCGGCCGCTGGACTCTGATCGACTGCAACAACCCGACCGCCACCCACACCGCGAACATCGACGATCCGCCGTACGACACGAACGGCAGCGGCAGACCGGTGACCGGCATGATCCCCAGGGTCATCCCGATGTTCTCGAAGGACTGGAAGGCGAACCAGGCCACGATCCCGGCGGCCACGATCGTGCCGTACAGCTCGGTCGTCTCCCGGGCGATCCGGCAGGCCCGCCACAGGACGACCCCGAGCAGCACGATGATCAGGCCCGCACCGACGAAGCCCAGTTCCTCCCCCGCCACCGTGAAGACGAAGTCGGTCTGCTGCTCCGGCACGAACTGACCGGTGGTCTGCGACCCCTGGAACAGGCCCGCGCCCGTCAGCCCGCCGGAACCGATCGCGATCCGCGCCTGGTTGGTGTTGTAGCCGACGCCGGCCGGGTCGAGGCTGGGGTTGGCGAAGGCGGCGAAGCGGGCGATCTGGTAGTCGTCCAGGACGCCGAGCTGCCAGACCGCGATCGCGCCTGTCGCACCCGCGCCGAGCAGTCCGAACACCCAGCGGTTGGAGGCACCGGAGGCGAGCAGCACACCCAGCACGATGATGACCATGACCATGACCGACCCGAGGTCGGGCATCAGCATGACGATCAGCATCGGTACGGCGGCCAGGCCCAGCGCCTGCAGCACGGTCCGGTGGTCCGGGTACGGCTTGTCGCCCGCGTCCACGCGCGCCGCCAGCAGCATCGCCATGCCCAGGATGATCGTGATCTTCACGAACTCCGAGGGCTGCAGTGAGAAGCCGCCGCCGAGCACGATCCAGGAGTGCGCCCCGTTGACGGTGGAGCCGAGCGGGGTGAGCACCATCAGGATCAGGAACACCGAGGCGCCGTAGAGGATCGGCACGGCGGTGCGCAGTGCGCGGTGGCCGATCCAGACGGTGCCGATCATCAGGGCGAAGCCGATGCCGGTGTTCATGAGGTGCCGGAGCAGGAAGTAGTACTGGTCGCCCTGGTTGATCTCGGTGCGGTTGCGGGTGGCCGAGAAGACCAGCAGGGAGCCGATCATCGACAGGGCGAGGGCCGCGAACAGTATCGGCCAGTCCAGCCGGCGGGCCAGCGAGTCGCGGGCGAACAGCCGCGTCCAGCCGGCCCGTTCGGGCCCGTAGCCGGAGACGGAGAAGCTGTTGCCGGTCATGTGCACATCCTCCGGCTTCCGCGCTTCCGGCGCCGCCTGCGGGTGTCGCGGTTGCCTGCCGCCGGCTTCTCGACGGTCGCCGCCAGCTGGGTCTCGTCCGGCTCGGGAGCGCCCTCCTGGCTGACCCGCTGCTCCTTGGCCGGGTCCTTGGAGACCTTCGGCGACTTGATGGTGCCGTCCGTCTGGACCTTCGGCAGGCTCTTCTGCGGGGTGGGCAGCAAGGCGTTCTTCTCGTTGATCGTGCCGTCGTCGGAGACGCCGTACAGCGCGTCGTAGATGTTGCGCACGGCCGGGCCCGAGGCGCCGGAGCCCGTACCACCCTGGGAGATCGTCATGACGATCGAGTAGTCCTTGGTGTACGTGGCGAACCAGGAGGTCGTCTGCTTTCCGTAGACCTCCGCGGTACCGGTCTTGGCGTGCATCGGGATCTTGTCCTGCGGCCAGCCGACGTCGGCGAACCGCCAGGCGGCGGTGCCGCGGGTGGCGACTCCCGCGAGGGCCTCGTCCATCTCGGCCAGCGTCTTCTTGCTTATGGGCAGCTTGCCGTGCGCCTCGGGCTTGATCTCCTCGACGGTCCTGCCGTCGGCGCTGACGATCGCCTTGCCGACGGACGGGGTGTAGAGGGTGCCGCCGTTGGAGATCGCCGCGTAGATGGTGGCCATCTGGATCGGGGTGACGAGGGTGTCGCCCTGTCCGATGGAGTAGTTGACGGAGTCACCGGCGCGCATCAGGTTGCCTTCGAGGCAGTTCTCGTAGGCGATCTGCTCGGCGTAGGTGCCGCCCTTCTTGCCGGTCTTGCACCAGGCGTCCTTGTTGGCCTTCCAGTAGTCGAGCTTCCACTGGCGGTCGGGGATGCGGCCGGTGACCTCGTTGGGCAGGTCGATGCCGGTCTCGGCGCCGAGGCCGAACTGGTGGGCGGTCTTGTAGAACCAGTTGTTCGCGTTCTTCTTCGGCTTGGTGCCGCCGTCCTTCTTCCACTCCTCGTGAGAGAGGCGGTAGAAGACGGTGTCGCAGGAGACCTCCAGGGCGCGGCCGAGGCTGATCGGGCCGTATCCCTTGGACTCGAAGTTCTTGAAGACCTGGCCGCCGATCGAGTACGAACTGGAGCATTCGTACGGGCCGTTGAAGGAGTAGCCGGCGTTCACCGCGGCGGCGGTCGGGACCACCTTGAAGATGGAGCCGGGTGCCGACTGGCCCTGGATGGCGCGGTTGAGCAGCGGGTAGTTGGAGTCCTTGCCCGTCAGCTTCTTGTAGTCCTTGGCGGAGATCCCGCCGACCCAGGTGTTGGGGTCGTAGGTCGGGTTGGACGCCATGGCGACGATGCGGCCGGTCTTGGCCTCCATGACGATGACGGCACCGGAGTCCGCCTTGTAGTTCTCACCGGTATTGTCGTCGAACTGCTTGCGGGCTTCCTTCATCGCGTCGTTCAGCTCGTACTCGGCGACCCGCTGGACGCGGGCGTCGATGCTGGTGACGAGGTTGGAGCCGGGCTGGGCCTCGTCGGCCTCGGCCTGGCCGATGACCCGGCCGAGGTTGTCGACCTCGTAGCGGGTGACGCCGGCCTTGCCGCGCAGCTCCTTGTCGTACTCGCGCTCCAGGCCGGAGCGGCCGACCTGGTCGGAGCGGAGGTAGGGCGAGTCGGTGTCCTGGGCCTTGGTGATCTCCTCGTCGGTGACCGGGGAGAGGTAGCCGAGGACCTGGGCGGTGTTGGCCTTGCCGGGGCCCGGGTAGCGGCGGACGGCCTCGGGCTCGGCGGTGATGCCGGGGAAGTCCTCGGCGCGCTCGCGGATCTGCAGGGCCTGCTTGGCGGTGGCCTCGTCGGTGATGGGGATCGGCTGGTACGGCGAGCCGTTCCAGCAGGGCTGGGGGGTCTCGGCGTCGCAGAGGCGGACCTTCTGCATGACCTCCTCGGGCTTCATGCCGAGGACCTTGGCCAGCTTGGTCAGGACGGCCTTGCCGTCGTCCTTCATCTTCAGCAGGTCGGTGCGGGAGGCGGAGACCACGAGGCGGGTCTCGTTGTCCGCGATCGGCACTCCGCGCGCGTCCAGGATCGAGCCGCGCACCGCGGGCTCCACGACCTGCTGGACGTGGTTGCCCGACGCCTCCTTGGCGTACTCGTCGCCCTCGCGGATCTGGAGGTACCACAGGCGCCCGCCGAGGGTGCCGAGGAGGGACAGGACGAGTACCTGGATGACGATGAGCCTGATCTGGACCCGTGGGGTCCGACCGGTCTCGGGGATGTTGGTCACTGCGGCTGCCGCCCCCTCTCAGTGCGCCGAGTTGTGTGCGCGTACGAATGATGAACGGCTGACCTGTGAGACGGCGTTCCGCCCCCGCAGACACGTTCGAGTGAACTCAGCAGCCCCGACAGCCCCGACAGCCACTTGCCCCGCCCTCACAGCCGCTTGACCCCCTTGATGCGACCGACGCGCGCGGTCCGGGTCCGTGCCTTGGTCTTCAGCGCGCCGAGTCCGCCCCGCTGGCCGCCGATCTTCAGGCCGGTCCCGGAGGACAGCCACCCGGAGGAGATGTCGGTGGCCTTCTTGGCGGAGGTGTTGGTGTCGGCGAGGGGGTCGTTCTCGGCGCGGCGGGCGAGCGCCATGATCCCGGGGACGACGAAGGGGGCGAGCAGCAGGTCGTACAGCGCGGCGGTGAACAGCAGGCTGCCGAGGCCGACATGACGGGCCGCGGTGTCGCCGACGAGGGCGCCGACACCGGCGTAGAGCAGGGTCGTGCCGACGGCCGCGGCGACCACGACGAGCATCGGGCCGGTGGCGGATTTGAGTCTGCCGTTCTCGGGCTTGGCGAGTCCGGCGAGGTAGCCGATGACGCACAGGACGAGGGCATAGCGGCCGGCCGCGTGGTCGGCGGGCGGGGCGAGGTCGGCCAGCAGTCCGGCGCCGAAGCCGACGAGGGCGCCGCCGACATGGCCGTACACCATGGCGAGGCCCAGGACGGTCAGCAGCAGGATGTCGGGGACGGCGCCCGGCAGGTGGAGCCGGGACAGGACGCTGACCTGGAGGACCAGGGCGACGACGACGAGGGAGGTGGAGAGCAGGATCCGGTTGACACGCAAGGGGAATCAGCTCCTACTGCTCTTGCTCGAACTGGCCGTCGACGGGGGCGTTCGCGGACGGGGTCACCGTGACGGTGACCGTCGGCCTGGGGGTCGGTTTCGGCTTGTCGGGCAGCACCGTGTCGCGCGGGTCCTTCTTGGGGGCCTCGACGACGACGCCGACGATGTCGAGCTTGGTGAAGCTGACGTAGGGCGTGACGTAGAGGGTGCGGGTGAGGTCGCCGCCTGAGGGGTCGACCCTGGAGACCACGCCGACCGGGACGCCGGGCACGAAGGGCTTGTCGGCCTGGGAGCCGAAGGTGACGAGACGGTCGCCCTTCTTCACCTCGGCCTTGCCGTTGAGGAGTTCGACGCGCAGGGGGCGGTCGCCCTGTCCGGAGGCGAAGCCGAGTTCGTCGCTGGCCTCCATGCGGGTGCCGACGGTGAAGTCGGGGTCGTTGGCGAGGAGGACGGTCGCGGTGTTCGGCCCGACGGTCGTGACACGGCCGACCAGTCCGTCGCCGTTGAGGACGGTCATGTCGCGCTTGATGCCGTCGTTGGAGCCCACGTCGATGGTGATGGTCCAGGAGAAGCCCTGGGCCGCTCCTATGGCGATGACCTCGGCGCCCTTGATGCCGTACTGGCCCTCGCCCGCCACCTTCAGCATGGAGTTCAGCTGCTTGAGGCGGCTGGAGTTGCGGTCGTCGCTGCCGAGTTTCGCCTTGAGGGCCGCGTTCTCCTTCTCCAGGGCGGCGAGCCGGTCGTGCCGCTCACCTGAGTCGCGGATCGCGGAGACCGCGTTGCCGACCGGGTTCACCGCGGCGGAGACGCCGTCCTCGATGGGGCCGAAGACCGTGGCCGCGGCCTGGCGGGCACCGTCGACCGGTGAGTCCTCCCCGCCGCGGATGTCCACCGTGATCAGTGCGAACGCGATGGCGATCAGCAGCACCAGGAGCAGCCGGCTCTCTCGTGTGTCCCTCACGTGCGGCGGCCGTGCCTTCCTCATAGGAATGTGCAGGTGTTCAGGTGTACGTGACTGCGAATGCCCGAAGACTCTTGGGCGAGCTTATGCCTCTATATCAACGATCCGCCGCACGAGAGGAGATCATCTCGTACGGCGGAATCGAAGAGTTACGTCATCTGCGCGGCTGGGCGTCCAGCACCTGCTGGAGCGCCTCGAACTCCTCCACGCACTTGCCGGAGCCGAGCGCCACACTGTCGAGGGGGTCCTCGGCGATGTGGATCGGCATGCCGGTCTCCCGGCGCAGCCGCTCGTCGAGGCCGCGCAGCAGGGCGCCGCCGCCGGTCAGAACGATTCCGCGGTCCATGATGTCGCCGGACAGCTCGGGCGGGCACTTGTCGAGGGTCGTCTTGACCGCGTCGACGATCGCGTTGACGGGTTCCTCGATCGCCTTGCGGACTTCGGCGGCCGAGATGACGACGGTCTTGGGCAGTCCGGAGACGAGGTCCCGGCCGCGGATTTCGGTGTGCTCGTCAGCGTCGAGGTCGTACGCCGAACCGATCGTGATCTTGATCTGCTCGGCCGTCCGCTCACCGAGGAGGAGGGAGTACTCCTTCTTGATGTGCTGGATGATCGCGTTGTCCAGCTCGTCGCCAGCGACGCGGATGGACTGGGCGGTGACGATGCCGCCGAGCGAGATGACCGCGACCTCCGTCGTGCCGCCGCCGATGTCCACCACCATGTTGCCCGTGGCCTCGTGGACCGGCAGGCCGGAGCCGATGGCCGCGGCCATGGGCTCCTCGATGATGTGCACCTGGCGGGCGCCGGCCTGGGACGACGCCTCGATGACGGCGCGGCGCTCGACGCCGGTGATGCCCGAGGGCACACAGACGACGACGCGCGGACGAGCCAGATACCGCCGCTTGTGGATCTTCAGGATGAAGTAGCGGAGCATCCGCTCGGTGATCTCGAAGTCGGCGATCACGCCGTCCTTCAGCGGCCGTACGGCAACGATGTTGCCGGGGGTCCGCCCGATCATCTTCTTCGCTTCGGCGCCGACCGCGAGAATGCCACCGGTGTTGGTGTTGATCGCGACGACGGACGGCTCGTTGAGTACGATCCCGCGACCCCTGACGTACACCAGCGTGTTGGCGGTCCCGAGGTCGACAGCCATGTCACGGCCGATGAACGACATTGAGTTCCCCATCAGGATTCGTCTGGCCTTCCCTGGGAGCTTCTGAGGGCTTTTCAGGTCGGCGAAGTGGGTGCGGTGACGTGAAGGGTTCCATCGTAGTGGCGCCCGCACGGACACTGCGTAAGGGTCTCCGCCATTGTCAGCAGATGCTGACTGCGTTCGCTCCTGGAGAGGGGCGTTCGGGGGTGCTGGTTCCCTCGATCGCCACGCATATGCCAAGAAAGTCCGGGACCGGGGCCCCGGACTTTCACCACCGGCACACGAGTTACGCGCGCCCCGGGAAGAAGATCTTCACCTCGCGCTCGGCGGACTCCTCGGAGTCGGAGGCGTGGATCAGGTTCTCGCGGACGATCACGCCGTAGTCACCGCGGATGGAGCCGGGCGCGGCGGCGATCGGGTCGGTCGGGCCGGCCAGCGCGCGCAGGCCCTCGATGACCCGCTCGCCCTCGACGATCAGCGCGACGACCGGGCCGGAGGCCATGAACTCCACCAGCGGCTCGTAGAAGGGCTTGCCCTTGTGCTCGCCGTAGTGCTGCTCCAGCGTGTCCTGGTCGAGCGTGCGCAGCTCCAGCGCGGTGATCTGCCAGCCGGCCTTGCGCTCGATACGGCTGATGATCTCGCCGGTCAGGCCGCGACGGACGGCGTCGGGCTTGAGGAGGACGAGGGTGCGCTGGGTCACGAGGAGGCTCCTTAGGCAAGCGTGTCAAGCATGGTGCGGGTAGACCGAGGTTACAGGGCGTGTCCGCGCGTTGGTCACACAGCGTCAGGTGTGGTGGAACCCGACGGGGAAGCCGCCTGCGCCGCGAATCTCGCCTTCGCCTCGTCGATCTTCCGCCCGTAGTGCACCGAGGCCCACCACAGCGCCGCGAAGACCGCCCCCAGGAAGAACATCGTCGGTACGACGAACCCGGACGCGATGAGCAGGATCTGCAGGGCCCAGCCCATCGCGATGCCGCCGGGCCGGGTGACCAGGCCGCACAGCACCACGCACAGGAACATGGCGATCCCGCTGACCGTCCACACCGCCGACATGGACAGATCGGAGTCCTTCATGGCGACCAGCCCGGCGAAGCCGATGATGAAGAACTCGCCGATCAGGGTCGAAGCACAGAGCGTACGCACAGGTCAGCCCCTCCTCAGGAGCAGTCGGGCCTCGCCGACGGTGATGACGGAGCCGGTCACGAGCACTCCGCCGCCGGCGAACTCGCCCTCCTCCTCGGCCAGCGTGATCGCGGCCTCGATGGCGTCCGGCAGCCGCGGCTCGACCTGCACCCGCTCCTCGCCGAACACCTCGACGGCGATCGCGGCCAGCTCGTCTGCGTCCATCGCCCGGTGGCTGGAGTTCTGTGTGATCACGACCTCGGCGAAGATCGGCTCGAAGGCTTCCAGCAGCCCCCGTACGTTCTTGTCGCCGCTCGCGCCCACGACCCCGATGAGCCGGCTGAACTCGAAGGCCTCGCCGACCGCCTCGGCGGTGGCACGGGCGCCGGCCGGGTTGTGCGCGGCGTCCAGCACGACGGTGGGAGACCGCCGTACGACCTCGAGCCGCCCCGGCGACGAGACGGCCGCGAAGGCCTTGCGGACGGTGTCGATGTCGAGCCGCTCCGGCCGCTGCGAGCCGACGCCGAAGAATGCCTCGACGGCGGCGAGGGCGACGGCGGCGTTGTGCGCCTGGTAGGCGCCGTGCAGGGGAAGGTAGACCTCCTCGTACTCCCCGCCGAGTCCGCGCAGGGTGAGCAGCTGTCCGCCGACGGCGACCTGACGGGCGACGACCCCGAACTCCAGGCCCTCCCGGGCCACGGTCGCGTCGACCTCTACGGCCTTCTTCAGCAGCACCTGCGCTGCGTCGACCGGCTGCTGCGCCAGGATGACGGTCGCGTCCTGCTTGATGATGCCGGACTTCTCCACGGCGATCTCGGCGGGCGTCCCGCCGAGCCGGTCGGTGTGGTCCAGGTCGATGGGTGTGACGACGGCCACGTCACCGTCGATGACGTTGGTGGCGTCCCAGGTGCCGCCCATCCCGACCTCGACGACGGCCACGTCGACGGGCGCGTCCGCGAACGCCGCGTACGCCATGCCGGTCAGCACCTCGAAGAAGGACAGGCGGTACTCCTGCGAGCCGTCGACCATCTCGACGTAGGGCTTGATGTCGGTGTACGTCTCGATGAAGCGCTCGGCGGAGATCGGCGCGCCGTCCAGGCTGATGCGCTCGGTGACCGACTGCACGTGGGGGCTGGTGTATCTGCCGGTGCGCAGTTCGAAGGCGCCGAGGAGGGCCTCGATCATGCGGGCGGTGGAGGTCTTGCCGTTGGTCCCCGTGATGTGGATCGAGGGGTACGACCGCTGCGGCTCGCCCAGGACGTCCATCAGGGCGGCGATCCTGGTGACCGACGGCTCCAGCTTGGTCTCGCCCCAGCGAGTGGCGAGCTCCGTCTCGACCTCGCGCAGTGCCTTGTCGACCTCGGGGTCCTCGGGGCGCGTCGGCACGTGCGCCTCCGGCGGGGTGCCTTGGGTGCGCAGGGTACGGCTGCCGGCCTCGATGACCGCGAGGTCCGGGTCCCGGTCGGTCTCGGCCGCGATGATCTCGTCGAAGGGGTCGTCGCTCTCACTCACGGGGTCAGTCTACGGAGGGGGACTGACAGGGTGCCTACGGAGTGGGGCGGCTGGTGCCGGTCGGCGGGCGCGGGGAACGTTGTGGCTGGTCGCGCCCACGCGGCGGGGCCGCAAATTCAATGCGGCCCCGCCCCTTCAGGGCGCCTACTGCTGAGGCAGCCTGTCCAGCTGGGACTGGATGCGGGCGATGTCCTCGTCCGCCTTGGCCAGGCGGCCGCGGATCTTGTCCACCACGTTGTCCGGGGCCTTCGCCAGGAACGCCTCGTTGCCGAGCTTGGCCGTGGCCTGGGCCTTCTCCTTCTCGGCGGCGGCCAGGTCCTTCGCGAGGCGCTTGCGCTCCGCCGCGACGTCGATGGTGCCGGAGAGGTCGAGGGCGACCGTGGCACCCGCGACCGGGAGAGTTGCCGTCGCGGAGAAGCTCTCGCCCTCCGGCTGGAGGCGCAGGAGCTGGCGGATGGCGGCCTCGTGCGGGGCCAGGGCCGTGCCGTCGAGCGTGAGGCGGGCCGGGACGCGCTGGCCGGGCTGGAGGCCCTGGTCGGCGCGGAAGCGGCGGACCTCGGTGATGACGGACTGGAGGGTCTCGATCTCCCCCTCCGCCGCGTCGTCACGGAAGCCACTGTCCTTCGGCCAGTCCGCGATGACGATCGACTCGCCGCCCGTCAGCGTGGTCCAGAGGGTCTCCGTGACGAACGGGACCACCGGGTGCAGCAGCTTCAGCGTGACGTCGAGGACCTCGCCGAGGACCCGCTTGCTGACCTCGGCCGGTTCGCCGCCCGCCTGGAACGTCGTCTTGGACAGCTCGACGTACCAGTCGAAGACCTCGTCCCACGCGAAGTGGAAGAGGGCGTCGGAGAGCTTCGCGAACTGGAAGTCCTCGTACAGCGCATCGACTTCGGCGACGACCGAGTTGAGGCGGGAGAGGATCCAGCGGTCCGTCGCCGACATCCTGGAGGCGTCCGGAAGGGGACCCTCCACCGTCGCGCCGTTCATCAGCGCGAAGCGGGTGGCGTTCCAGATCTTGTTGGCGAAGTTGCGGGAGCCCTGGACCCAGTCCTCGCCGATCGGGACGTCGACGCCGGGGTTGGCGCCGCGCGCGAGGGTGAAGCGGAGCGCGTCGGAGCCGTACTTGTCCATCCAGTCCAGCGGGTTGACCGCGTTGCCGAAGGACTTCGACATCTTCTTGCCGAACTGGTCGCGGACCATGCCGTGCAGGGCGATGGTGTGGAACGGCGGGGTGCCGTCCATCGCGTACAGGCCGAACATCATCATCCGGGCGACCCAGAAGAAGAGGATGTCGTAGCCGGTGACCAGGACGGAGTTCGGATAGAACTTCGTGAGCGACTCGGTCTGTTCGGGCCAGCCGAGGGTCGAGAAGGGCCACAGGCCCGAGGAGAACCAGGTGTCGAGGACGTCGGTGTCCTGACGCCAGCCCTCGCCGGTCGGGGGCTCGTCGTCCGGGCCGACGCAGACGACTTCGCCCTCCGGGCCGTACCAGACGGGAATGCGGTGACCCCACCACAACTGCCGCGAGATGCACCAGTCGTGGAGGTTGTCGACCCAGTCGAAGTACCGCTTCTCCATCTCCTGCGGGTGGATCTTGACGCGGCCGTCGCGGACCGCGTCACCGGCGGCCTTCGCGAGCGGGCCGACCTTGACCCACCACTGCATCGACAGGCGCGGCTCGATGGTGGTCTTGCAGCGCGAGCAGTGGCCCACGGAGTGGACGTACGGGCGCTTCTCGGCGACGATCCGGCCCTCGGCGCGCAGCGCGGCGACGATGGCGGAGCGGGCCTCCAGACGGTCCAGGCCCTGGAAGGGACCGTGGGCCGTGATCACGGCGTGCTCGTCCATGATCGTGATGGCCGGCAGGTCGTGGCGCTGGCCGATCTCGAAGTCGTTCGGGTCGTGGGCCGGGGTGACCTTGACGGCGCCGGTGCCGAACTCCGGGTCGACGTGGGTGTCGGCGACGACCGGGATGGAACGCTCGGTCAGCGGCAGCTTGATGAGCTTGCCGACGAGGTGCTTGTACCGCTCATCGTCGGGGTGAACGGCGACGGCGGTGTCACCGAGCATGGTCTCGGCACGGGTGGTGGCGACGACGATGGTGTCGTCCCCCTCCCCGTACTTCATGGAGACGAGCTCGCCGTCGTCGTCCTGGTACTCGACCTCGATGTCCGAGATCGCCGTCAGACAGCGCGGGCACCAGTTGATGATGCGCTCGGCGCGGTAGATCAGCTCGTCGTCGTAGAGCCGCTTGAAGATGGTCTGGACGGCCTGCGACAGGCCCTCGTCCATGGTGAAGCGCTCGCGCGACCATGCGACGCCGTCGCCGAGGCGACGCATCTGCCCGGAGATCTGCCCGCCGGACTCGCCCTTCCACTGCCAGACCCGCTCGACGAAGGCCTCACGGCCGAGGTCGTGCCGGGACTTGCCCTCCTTGCCGAGCTCGCGCTCGACGACGTTCTGGGTGGCGATGCCGGCGTGGTCCATGCCCGGCTGCCAGAGCGTCTCGAAGCCCTGCATGCGCTTACGACGGGTCAGCGCGTCGATGAGGGTGTGCTCGAAGGCGTGCCCGAGGTGCAGGCTGCCCGTGACGTTCGGCGGCGGGATGACGATGGTGTACGGCGGCTTGTCGCTCTTCTCGTCCGCCTCGAAGTAACCACGCTCCACCCAGCGCTCGTACAGCGGCCCCTCTACATCGGCCGGCGCGTACTGGGTCGGCAGTTCGGTGTCGGGCGCTGGTGGCTGCTGCTGAGCGTTCTCGGTCACGGGGTCAGTTTAGGGGTGTCGCGGGCGTGTCCCGAAACGGCTTTGTTCTGTAACGGTGGGACCCCCCGATGCAATGCCCGCGCCAAGTCTGGGCCAGGATGTCTGGAACACATAAGCATCTGGAGGGGAACCCAGTAATGAGCTACAACCAGCCGGGCCCGTACGGCGGGCAGCCCCAGCAGCCCGGTCCGTACGGTCAGCCGGGCCCGTACGGCCAGCAGCCGCCGCAGGCCCCCCAGCCCGGCTACGGCTACCCCCAGCAGCCGGCCCAGCCCCAGCCGGGGTACGGCTACCCGCAGCAGGCCCCGCAGGGCGTGCCGCCGCAGACCCCGCCGTACGGGCAGCAGCCCTACGGCCAGCAGCCGTACACCACCCCGATGCCGCCCGTGCCCGGCGGTGGCGGCAAGAAGAAGACCGCCATCATCATCGGCGCCGTGGCCGTCGTGGCCGCCCTCGCCGTGGGCGCCGCGCTCCTGCTCGGCGGCAGCAGCGGTGGCGGGTCGGACATCGCGGACGACGGGACGTACAAGCTGACGACCCCGGCGGCGGTGCTCGGCAGCGAGTACAAGAAGGGCGACGACTCCGAGGCGGACACGCTGACCGAGAGCGACGTCAAGGACGCGGAGTCGTGGGGCGTCAAGGACGCCAAGGACGTCAGCGCGTCCTACACCGCGGGGACGGGCATGACCGCGAAGGAGCTGGGTTTCGCGGGCGTCTACGGCAGCATCGAGGACCCGGAGAAGGTCGTCGACGCGATGTTCGCCCAGCTGAAGACTGAGTCCAAGAAGGACAAGGACTCCGGCGTCACCCTCGTGGGCTCCCCCACCGAGCAGAAGCCCGCCGGCTTCGAGAACGGCATCATGAAGTGCCAGGAGATGGAGTCCAGCGAGTCCGGCCAGAAGATCACCATGCCGGTCTGCGTCTGGGGTGACCACAGCACGCTCGCCTACGTGGTGTCGTACGACATGGCCGCCCTGGTCGCCGGCAAGAGCGCCACGATGGGCGAGGCCGCCGAGCTGGCCGCCAAGCTCCGCAACGACGTTCGCGTGAAGGCCTGACGCCACAGTCGGTCTTCAACACCGAAGGGGCCCCGGTCGGTTGACCGGGGCCCCTTCGTCTGGCTGGTGCGCGGCGGGAGTTACGCCGTCTTCTGCTCGCCCGGGCCGCGGCCACCCCGCGCATCCCGCGGGATCAGCGTCGGGTTGACGTTGGAGTGGACGACGTCCGCCGTGATGACGACGCGCGCCACGTCCTTGCGGGACGGGATCTCGTACATGACGCCCTGGAGGACTTCCTCCATGATGGCGCGCAGACCGCGGGCGCCGGTCTGGCGGAGGATGGCCTGGTCGGCGATGGCTTCGAGGGCCTCGCGCTCGAAGTCCAGCTCCACGCCGTCGAGTTCGAAGAGGCGCTGGTACTGCTTGACCAGCGCGTTGCGGGGCTCGATCAGGATCTGGAGGAGGGCCTCGCGGTCGAGGTTGTGGACCGAGGTGATGACCGGGAGACGGCCGATGAACTCCGGGATCATGCCGAACTTCACCAGGTCCTCGGGCATGACGTCCTCGAACTGGTCCTTGGCCTCCAGCTCGCGCTTGGAGCGGATCGTCGCGCCGAAGCCGATGCCCTTCGCACCCGCGCGGGACTCGATGAGCTTCTCCAGGCCCGCGAAGGCACCGCCCACGATGAACAGCACGTTCGTCGTGTCGATCTGGATGAACTCCTGGTGAGGGTGCTTGCGGCCGCCCTGCGGGGGCACGGAGGCCGTCGTGCCCTCCAGGATCTTCAGCAGGGCCTGCTGGACGCCCTCGCCGGACACGTCGCGGGTGATGGAGGGGTTTTCACTCTTCCTCGCGACCTTGTCGATCTCATCGATGTAGATGATGCCCGTCTCGGCCTTCTTGACGTCGTAGTCCGCCGCCTGGATGAGCTTGAGCAGGATGTTCTCTACGTCCTCGCCCACGTACCCCGCCTCCGTGAGCGCGGTCGCGTCGGCGATCGCGAACGGCACGTTCAGCATGCGGGCCAGGGTCTGGGCGAGGAGGGTCTTGCCAGAACCCGTGGGGCCGAGCAGCAGGATGTTGGACTTCGCCAACTCGATCGCGTCGTCACGGCCGTTGGCGCCGCCGTTCTCGCCGGCCTGGACGCGCTTGTAGTGGTTGTAGACCGCGACCGAGAGGGCCTTCTTGGCGGCCTCCTGGCCGACCACGTAGCCCTCGAGGAACTCGTAGATCTCGCGGGGTTTGGGGAGTTCCTCCCAGCGCACCTCGCTCGTCTCGGCGAGCTCCTCCTCGATGATCTCGTTGCAGAGATCGATGCACTCGTCGCAGATGTACACACCAGGCCCTGCGATGAGCTTCTTGACCTGCTTCTGGCTCTTGCCGCAGAACGAGCACTTGAGCAGATCGCCGCCGTCACCGATGCGTGCCACGGTGTGCTTCCCCTTCGCCTGGGAGACGCCTAGGTCCAGCGGCTCCTGGTGCTGCCTTAATCCGACGGTACCTTGCCGGGCCCCCCGTTCGGGCCCCCCTTGGCGCGGTTCACTTTGACGTGCAGCGTGTCAAAGCACACTTACCGGGCCAAGGGGCGGCAGACAATACAGCCTCCGACTAGCGGACGGCCGCGTTGTTCATCTTCCGGGTGGAGATGATCTGGTCGATCAGACCGTACGAGAGCGCCTCCTCGGCCGTGAGGATCTTGTCGCGCTCGATGTCCTCGCGGATCTTCTCGATCGGCGTGGTGGAGTGCTTGGCCAGCATCTCCTCCAGCTGCGCGCGCATCCGCAGGATCTCGTTGGCGGCGATCTCCAGGTCGGAGACCTGACCGCGGCCCGTCTCGCTGTAGGGCTGGTGGATCAGCACACGCGCGTTCGGCAGCGCCATGCGCTTGCCGGGCGTACCGGCGGCCAGCAGGATCGCGGCGGCGGAGGCCGCCTGGCCCATGCAGACCGTCTGGATGTCCGGCTTCACGAACTGCATCGTGTCGTAGATGGCCGTCAGCGCGGTGAAGGAGCCACCGGGGCTGTTGATGTAGACCGAGATGTCCCGGTCGGGGTCCATCGACTCCAGGCACAGCAGCTGCGCCATGACGTCGTTGGCGGAGGCGTCGTCGATCTGCACGCCGAGGAAGATCACACGCTCTTCGAAGAGCTTCGCGTACGGGTCGTACTCGCGGATGCCCTGCGAGGTGCGCTCGACGAAGCGCGGGATGACGTAACGGGACTCCGCCGAGGGGCCCGTGTACTCGGCGCGCGTGCGGTCGTACAGGCCGCTGCCGGGGAAGTCGTTCACTGTCTCTCTCCTAGGGGCTGAGGCGGTCGGCTGGGGGCTTGCGCGGGGGTCTTCGGGGCCCCTGCGAGGGGTTCTCAGGCCCCGGTGCCGCCGCCGCCCGGCATGTTGGCGGCCGTGGTGATGACGTCGTCGATGAGGCCGTACTCCTTGGCCTCGTCGGCGTCGAACCAGCGGTCGCGGTCGGAGTCGCGAGTGATCTGCTCGAACGACTGACCGGTGTGCTGGGAGGTCAGTTCCGCCATGCGCTTCTTGGTGTGCAGCAGCCGCTCGGCGTGGATCTTGATGTCCGAGGCCGAGCCGGCGAGGCCGGCGGACGGCTGGTGGATCAGGATCTCGGCGTTCGGCAGCGCGAAGCGCTTGCCGGGGGTGCCGGCGCTGAGCAGGAACTGGCCCATGGAGGCGGCGAGGCCCATGGCGATCGTCACCACGTCGTTCTTGATGTACTGCATGGTGTCGTAGATCGCCATGCCGGCCGTGATCGAGCCGCCGGGGCTGTTGATGTAGAGGTAGATGTCCTTGTCCGGGTCCGCGGCAAGGAGCAGCAGCTGTGCGGTGATCTTGTTCGCGATGTCGTCGTCGACCGGCTGGCCGAGGAAGATGATCCGCTCGTTGAGCAGCCGGTTGTAGACCTGGTCGCCGAGGCCACCACCGATGGAAGGCTCGCCGGCGGCGGAGGGCATCAGATTCGTCACGTATCCACCTGCTCGTCTTACGACGGCGTCCGGCCGTCTCACGTTTCCCTGCGTATCCCTGCGGGGCTGGAGCTGTTCGGGGACTCCACTGCCCTCGTATTCATGGACCCTAACGCGCTGGTCCCTTCGGGGAATCCCGGATACAGGGCTGTTCGCCGGGGGCGTAGCGCCGGGCACCTCCGGCGGGAGGGCCACCGGGTAGGCGAACGGGCCCTGGGTCATGAGTGACCCAGGGCCCGTCCTAGGACCTGCTCGGCGCCGTGGGCTCAGCCCTCGGTCTTCTCCGCCTCGGCGTCGGTGGCGTCGGCCTCGGTGGCCTCCGCGGCGACCTCGGCGGCCGTCTCGACCTCGTCCTCGTCGTCCAGGTCGATGACCTCGCCGTTGGTGTCCTTCACCGTGGCGGCCTCGACCACGACGGCCAGGGCCTTGCCGCGGGCGACCTCGCCGACCAGGAGCGGAACCTGGCCGCCCTCGACGACCGCCTGGGCGAACTGGTCGGGGGACATGCCGGAGGAAGCGGCGCGGCGCATGAGGTGCTCGGTGAGCTCCTCCTGGTTGACGTTCAGCTTCTCGCGCTTGACCAGCTCGTCGAGGACGAACTGGGTCTTGATGCCCTTGACCGCGGCTTCCTCGGTCTCGGCGTCGAACTCTTCCTCGGTCTTGCCCTGGATCTCCAGGTACTTCGCGAGGTCGAGGCCCATCTGGCCGAGCTGGTGGTGCTCCAGGTTGTGCTTGCGGGTGTTGATCTCGTCCGCGAGCAGCTTCTCGGGGACGGGCACCTCGACGAGCTCGAGCAGCTTCTCCAGGACGCGCTCCTGGGCCTGCGTGGCCTGGTCGTACTGCTTCATGTTCTCGAGGCGCTTGCGGCTGTCGGCCTTCAGCTCCTCCAGGGTGTCGAACTCGGAGGCGAGCTGCGCGAACTCGTCGTCCAGCTCGGGCAGTTCGCGGGCGGCGACCTGGGTGACCTTGACGGTGACCTCGGACTCCTTGCCGGCCGCGGAGCCGCCCTTGAGCTCGGAGGTGAAGGTGGCCTCGCCACCGGCCTCCAGGCCCTTCACGGCGTCGTCGATGCCGTCGAGGAGCTCGCCGGAGCCGATGGTGTACGAGACACCGCTGGCGATGCCGTCCTCGAGCACCTCTCCGTCGACCTTGGCCTCCAGGTCGATCGTGACGACGTCGCCGTCCTCGGCGGCGCGCTCGACCGGGGAGGTCGAGGCGAAGCGCTCACGGAGCTGCTCGACGGACTTCTCGACGTCCTCGTCGGTGACCTCGACGGCGTCGACCTCGACCTCGATGGAGGAGAAGTCCTCGGGGAGCTCCAGGGCCGGGCGGATGTCGACCTCGGCGGTGAAGTTCAGCGTGTCGCCGTCCTTCAGCTCGGTGATGTCGACCTCGGGCTGGCCCAGGACGTCGAGCTCGGCCTCGGTGACGGCCTCGGTGTAGAACTTCGGAAGCGCGTCGTTGACGGCCTCCTCCAGCACGGCGCCACGGCCGAACCGCTGGTCGATGACGCGGGCCGGGATCTTGCCCTTGCGGAAGCCCTTCACCGTGACCTGCTGGTTGATCTTCTTGTACGCCGCGTCGAGGCTGTCCTTGAGCTCCTCGAAGGGCACCTCGACAGTGAGCCGAACCCGGGTCGGGTTCAGGGTCTCCACGGCGCTCTTCACGGTTCGGTCTCCTTGTGGCTGACTTCTTGGATTCTGCCGGCGCCAGAACGGCTCCGGCGGATTGGCCGCCCTGAGGACTGCATCAGACGAGAGACACACGGGCGCGCAGCTTGCATAGTAACCGCAGCGGCTACACGCCCCAAAAGGCGATCAAGGCATAGAGATCACTGCTCATGGTCGGGGTGGCGGGATTTGAACCCACGGCCTTCCGCTCCCAAAGCGGACGCGCTACCAAGCTGCGCCACACCCCGTCTGGTGCGACACGTAGGGTACATGCCCGCAGGCCGCGGGACCGCCGCATTTACGGGGTGTGCGGCAAGGGGTGCGGACCCGCTACGATGCTCTCTGTGCCGCGGTCACCTGACCTGCGGCGCGTCCTGCGCGGGCGTAGCTCAATGGTAGAGCCCTAGTCTTCCAAACTAGCTACGCGGGTTCGATTCCCGTCGCCCGCTCTGTACGGCAAAGGGCCCGGTTCCTCGGAACCGGGCCCTTTCGTTTCGCCGTTTCGTCGTTTCGTCCGGTCCCGTCTCGTCTTGGCGGGTCAGAGGGTCCGTACGTCCACCGTGTAGACGGAGCGCAGGCCGTACGGGACGTAGAGGGCGTCGCCCACGAGGGTGAGGGGGGCGCCCGTCGGGGGGCCTTCCACGGCGCCGTCGTCGGGGCCCGCGAGGGTGCCGTCGACCTTGCCGGTGCTGCGGTTCAGGGCGGCGAGACGGCCGCTGGGGGACGCGACGTACAGGTGGGTCCTGGAGACGGTCGGGGGGCCCGACTGTTCGATGCCGGAGTCTCCCTGCCAGGCCTGGCGGCCGGTGGCCGGGTCGACCGCGCGGATGATGCCGTTGCTGAGGGTGAAGTAGAGGGTGCCGCCCGCGAGGGTGGGGGTCGCCGTCTCGGGCTGGGGCGTGGAGAGCTTCACGGTCGTCACGACGTGCGTGGAGGTGTTGATCAGAGTCAGTGCGCGGTGGACGCCGGTCGTGTTCATCAGCACCAGGCGGCCGTCGTGCCCGCCGGCGATGTTCATGTCGCCCTTGACGGTCACACTCCAGCGGGGCTTGCCGGTGGCCGGGTCGAGCTGGGCGACGGTCGTGCTCTGGATCTCGCCGGTGGTGTACTTCCCGGTGAGCAGGTACGCCTTTCCGCCGACGCTGCGCAGGAGCGTGAAGTACTGGTTCGGGTTCGGCAGGGGACGCTTCCAGCGGACCTCGCCGTCGTCGGCGTCGAGGAGGGCGAGCTGGCTGCCCGTCCTGCCGTACACGGACACGACGCCCTCGGGAACGGCCGCGGAGGCGCCCTGGTCGCTGCTCGGCTCCGTGGCCTCCGGGCCGTCCGCGGTGACCGTCCTCCAGATCACCTTGCCGGTCTCGGCGTCCACGGCCTGGACCGTGTAGCGGGTCGGGGTCGATGCCTGGTCGGCCTCGGGCCGGTCGTCGGCGCCGTAGACGTACACGCGGCCCTTGCGGGCGCCGATGATCGTGCCGCCGCCGGAACTGCTGCTGCTGCCGAACTCCTCGCCCTCGGCGGTCGGGTCGATGGGCAGGCCCCAGGTGTTCGCCCCGTCGGCCAGGGCGAAGCGGGTCGCCATGATCTCGTCGCCCGCGCAGACCAGGGAGGTGCCGGAGGCGGTGCAGCGGTTGAAGACGGTGGAGGGGCCTATCGGGTCCTTCTCGACGCTCGGGTCCTTGGCCTGCTTGTGCCATGCCTTCCAGCCGGCCGGCAGGTTGCCCGGGGCCGGGTCGTCGTCCCCGGTCAGGGCGACCGTCGTGGTGACGGCGGCCGCCGTGAGGGCCAGGATGCCCGCCGCGGCGGCCGGCCACAGGCGCCTGCGGCGGCGGGGCCGGCCCGTGTCGACGAGGGTCGGCTGCCCGTCCGCGGGGCGCGGGTCGGGCCAGTCGCCGTCCCGCAGCAGGCGCAGCAACTCGTCCGCCGTGGGGCGGGACTTGGGCTCCTTCTCCAGGCAGAGGCGGATGAAGGGGAGCAACTCGGCCGGGACGTCGTCGAGTTCGGGGGTGCCCTCGACCACCCGGATCGCCGTCTCGTACGGGCTCGGGCTGTCGAAGGGGCCCCGGCCCGAGGCGGCGTACGCCACCACCGCGCCCAGGGAGAAGATGTCCGCCGCCGGGCCCACGTCCTGGGGGGAGGAGAACTGTTCCGGGGACATGAAGGGCGGGGTGCCCATCACGCGGCCGGTCTGGGTCAGGACGTCGGAAGCGGCGAACTCGGTGGCGCGGGAGATGCCGAAGTCGATGACGCGGGGGCCGTCGTCGGCGAGCATGACGTTGGCCGGTTTCAGATCGCGGTGGACGACTCCCGCGCGGTGGATGTCGCGGATGGCCTCGGCCAGGCCGGCGGCGAGGTCGCGCAGGCGGGGCAAGGGGAGCGGGCCGTTCTCGTGGACGTGCGTGCCGAGGTTGGCGCCCGGTATGTAGAGCGTGGCCATCCAGGGGCGCGACGCGTCGGCGTCCGCGTCCACGACGGGGGCCGTGAAGGCGCCGCTGACCTGGCGGGCGGCGGCCACCTCACGGCGGAAGCGGGCGCGGAACTCGTCGTCGTCCGCGTACTGGCCGTGCACCACCTTGACGGCGAGACGGCGTCCGGAGTCGGAGCGGGCGAGGTAGACCACGCCCATTCCGCCGCTGCCCAGGCGGTCCTCGATGCGGTAACCGCCCACCTCCGCCGGGTCCGAGTCGCGCAGCGCCATCCCCGTACGTCCCCCTGTTGTCCGTCACCGGCCCCCGTGACCGGGCTGGTCAGCCTAGCCCGCGGGGTCAACAGGGTCAGAACTGGATCGAGTTGATGGTCTCCGCTATCGAGTCGAGGAAGCGCTGGATGTCGTCGGCCATACCGGTCGAGGCGAGGAAGAAGCCGAACAGCACGGCGACGACGGCGGGTCCGGCCTTGAGTGATCCGCCACGGATCAACACCACCAAGATGATCGCCAACAGCAGCACCACTGACAGCGAAATGGCCACAACTGATCACACCCTACGGTCGGTCCGCTCTCCCGGCCCGGGGGTGCCAGCCCCGCGCACCCCCGCCAGAACCATCGTGCCACCAACCAAGCCGCTGTATGCGGCAGGTGATGCATCGTTGACCACACCTGTGCCGAATCTGTGCGGCGGCCGTCCGCCCCGTCACCAACACCCCTTGTTCCGCACAGCAATTCGAGAGGGCACCCACACAGGTAATTCGACGAGATCGTTTCCGTCTCCACACATCCCGTTCGCGGGTAATTCCAATAATTCCAACAGTCTCCATCCTCGGACCTTATGACCTATTTAGTCGGGATGAATCACACCAAGTTGGCGCTTGCTGTGACCTCGATAACGTGGCAACTCGTCTATTTTCCGGGGCTCTCCGAGCCAATAGCCAGGAATGACGTGGTGAGTTTTACGAGAGCCCACAGGCAACGCTAGGGTGCCTCAGATGTTCCGCACCGCCTCGTCCCCCTCCGCCCCCGGTGTGCCCAAGCAGCGTGACGCGTTCTTCGACAACGCCAAGTACCTGGCGATCGTGCTCGTGGCCATGGGCCACGCCTGGGAGCCGCTCAAGGGCGACAGCCGGATCCTGGAAGCCGCGTACACGGTCGTGTACTCGTTCCACATGCCGGCGTTCATCATCATCTCCGGCTACTTCTCCCGCAGTTTCGACATGCGCCCCGACCGGCTCAGGCGGCTCGTCACCGGTGTCGTGGTGCCGTACGTCGTCTTCGAGACCGCCTACTCGCTCTACCACAAGTACTTCGAGAACGACCCCGGGCACCCGATCAGCCTGCTCGACCCCTGGTACCTCACCTGGTTCCTGTGCGCGCTGTTCGTCTGGCGGATGGCCACCCCCGTCCTGAAGCTCATCCGGTGGCCGCTCCCCTTCGCGCTGGGCCTCGCGATGCTGGCGTCCGTCACCCCGTCGATCGGTGACGACCTGGACCTCCAGCGGGTGCTGCAGTTCCTGCCGTACTTCGTCCTCGGGCTGTGCATGAAGGCCGAGCACTTCCACATGGTGCGCACCCGCACGGTGCGGATCCTGGCGGTGCCGCTGTTCGCGGCCGCGCTGGCCGTCGGCTGGTGGGCCGTGCCGCGCATGAACACCGCGTGGTTCTACCACCGGGACGCCGCGCAGCAGCTGGGCGCGCCCTGGTGGGCCGGTCCGGTCATGGTGCTCGCGATGTTCGGCTGCTCGCTGCTGCTGACCGCCTGCTTCTTCGCCTGGACGCCGCGTCGCACGATGTGGTTCACGGCACTCGGCGCGGGCACGCTGTACGGCTATCTGCTGCACGGCTTCCTGGTGAAGGCCGCCGCCCACGAGGGCTGGCTGGACGCCGCCTGGCTGCACCGCCCCCTCGGCGAGATCCTCGTCACCGCCGTCGCGGCCGTCGTCGTCACGCTGCTGTGCACCAAGCCCGTGCAGCGGGTCTTCCGGTTCGCCATGGAACCGAGGATGGAGTGGGCGTTCAAGCAGGACGCGGCCGAGCTGGCGCGGGAGCGGCAGCAGCAGCCGGAGCGCCCCGGGCAGCGCGAGAAGGTCCTGGCGTAAGAACCCTCACTCACCTCAGACCGAGAAGTGCGCGCATCCCCGCGTACTTCTCGGTCAGTCGTTTCCGGGTCTCCTCGTCCAGGGCCGCGAGGCGCACCGGGTCCGCGTTGTGCGCCAGGTCCGCCTCCTTCACCAGCAGCGCGCCGGGGGTGGCGAGGATCCGCCCGGCGTACCCCTCGGGCGGCTCCCCCACCCGCTTGGTGACCGCGAGCACGATGTCCTTCGTACGACGGCTCAGCGCGGCCTCCTCCAGCCAGCGGGCGGAGAGGGCGTCGTCCTCGACGGAGTCGTGCAGCCAGGCGGCCGCGATCTGCTCGGCGTCGCCGCCACGCGCGCGTACGCCCTCCGCGACGGCCTGGAGGTGCTCGGCGTAGGGCCGGCCGGCCTTGTCGGTCTGCCCCTCGTGCGCGGCGCGCGCGGTGGCCTCGACCTCGGTCAGGGTCAGGTGTCTGGGTGCATCGGTCACTCCTCCAGTGTCCCCCCGCGCAGCGCCGCACGGGCCGGAAGACCGGCCGCGGTGAGACCGAGGGCCACGACGGTCCCGGCGAGCGCGCCGTACACCAGCGGGGGGATGTAAGGGCCCTGTCCCGTCAGGCCGTTCATCATCGGGACGAGCGTGGCGACCGCGATCGCCGTGCCGAGGGCGATGCCCGCGCAGGCGACCAGCAGGGCCTCCCAGCGGATCATGCGCAGCACCTGGCGGCGGGTGGAGCCGATGAGGCGGAGGGTGCCGAGTTCGCGGCGGCGGTCGAGGACCGTCATCACGAGGGTGTTGACGGCGGCGACGGCCGCGAAGCCGCCGAGGACGGCCGCCATGACGTTGTTCGCCCAGGCGTTGAGCTCGCGGTCCACGGACTGGGCGGTGGTGTAGTCGTCGCGGGCCAGGACCGTGCCGAGACCCTTCAGACCTGCGGCCGTGCCGCCCTTGGTCCACAGCTCGGTGTCGTAGGCGTTGGTGACGTGGCCGGCCAACGCGGCACGGCTCAGGGTGACTTGGGACAGGCCCATACCGCGCTCGTACGTCGCCACGATCCGCGGTTCGGCCCTCGTGCCGTCGGGGAGGCGGATGGGGAGGCGGTCGCCGACGGTGCGGTCCGCGTTGCGGGCGAGGGATGCGTCCACGGCCGTCTCGCCGGGTTCCAGGGAGAGCCGGCCGTCCTTGAGCTTGAGGTCCTGTACGGCTGCCAGGTCGCGTGCGGTGCCCGTGACGCCCTGCGCGGTGGCCGCCTGCAGGGTGCCGCCGGAGGCCGGGACCAGCACGGCGGTCTTCAACAGACCGACGGCCGCGGTGACTTCGGGGGCGCGTTCGGCCCGTCGTACGGCGTCGGGGGCGAGGCCCGGGGTGTCGGCGGTGACGATGTGGTCGGCGGTGATGCCGTCGCGCTGCTGTTGTGCGGTGACGTGGTCCTCGCTGGTGCGCAGGAAGAGCAGGACCGAGGAGAACGCCATCGCGAGCACGATCGGGGTGATCGCGGAGGCCAGACGGCGGGCGTTCGTACGGGAGTTGGCGGCGGCCAGCACGGCGGAGGCGCTCGCGCCGCGCAGCGGGAGGCCGAACAGGGCGGCGCAGGCGCGGGCGATGTACGGGCCGAGCAGGGCCACGGCGAGCATGAACAGCATGACGATGCCGAGGGCGGCGTTGGCCGCGTCCTCGCCGGTCGTCGAGGCGGCCAGGCCCGCGCAGACGATGCCGCCCGCCGCCGCGGCGAGGCCGAGGGGGGTGCGGATCCAGCCGATGCGGAGGCGTTCCACGGAGGCCTCGGTCAGGGCCTGGCCCGGCTTGATGCGGGAGCTGCGGTGGGCGGCCATGTAGCCGGCCAGCAGGGCGGTGAGGAGCACGGCGCCGGCCGCGGTGACGAGGGGGATCCAGGAGACGGCCAGGTCCACGGCTTCCGGGATGGCGCCCCGGTCCTGCAACTGCCCGAACCACCAGGCCGCCAGGGCGACTCCGGGGAGACAGCCGGCCGCGCCGGCCACGGGGGCCACCAGGAGGGCCTCCGTGGCTATCGTGCGGCGGATCTGGCGGGGGCTGGTGCCGATCGCGCGCAACAGGGCGAATTCCCGGGCGCGTTGGCCGACCGCCAGGGCGACGGTGCCGGCCGCGGTGAAGACGGCGACCATCGTGGCGGTACCGCCGAAGGAGGCGCCGAGGGCGACGAGGATCTCCTTGGCCTCGTCGAGGGCGGGGTCCGCCACGGTGCCGCGGTCGGCGCCTGTGTGGATCCTGGCCTTGCCGCCCAGGGCCTTGGTCACTTCGGCGGCGAGGGTTTTGGTGGTGACGCCGGGCTTCGGGAGTACGGCTATGGCGTCCACGCGGCCCGGGTGGCCTGAGAGTTCTACGGCTTCCCCGTCGGCGAACCAGGCGGTGGGGCGAGGGGTGGGCCGGGGGGAGTCGGTGGTGCCGGAGACGCGGTAGGTGTGGGTGCCGGTGGGGGTGGTGAGGGTGATGCGGTCGCCCGCGCGGGCCTGTTTGCCGGCCACCTGGGCCTGGTGGTCGAGGACGACTTCGCCGGGGGCCGGGGCGGTGCCTGTGGTGAGGTGTTCGCCGGTGAAGGTGGTGGAGGACCAGTTGTGAGCGGTGAGGGGGGTGGGGGTGGTGGAGGCTGTGGTGCCGGTTCCGGTGGCGGTGCTGTTCGTGGTCGCTGCGGTCACCTGGAATGTGACGTCCGCCACTGCGGTGCGGGCGCCTGGGGCCTGGGCCGCCTTCGACACCAGCGCCGCGTCGAGGCGGGCACGGTCCGGGACCGGTTCGCTGTCCGCGCTGTCGCCCTTGCCGTAGTGGGCCTTCTGGTCGGCCGCGGCCACGACGGGGGCGTTCGTGTAGCGGCCGGGCGGGACCTTCGCGCGCAGACCGGTCTCCAGCAGGATGCCGCAGGCCGCCACGATCATCGCGGCCATGGCGAGGGCCACGAAGGTGCCGGCGAACGCGGAGGGGCGGAAGCGGACCGCTGCGCGGGCGAGGCCGTTGGGGGTGAGCATCAGACTGCTGCTTCCGTTGCCGCTGCCGTGTAGGGCGTGGGGGTGGCCAGGGCTGTCATGCGGGCCGCGATCCGGTCGGCGGAGGCTCCGTCCAGGTGGTCCACCAGTTCGCCGTCCGCCAGGAACAGGACCCGGTCGGCCCAGGCGGCTGCCGTGGGGTCGTGGGTGACCATGACGACCGTCGCGCCGTGGTCGTCCACCGCTCGGCGGAGGAGCGCGAGGATCTCGGCTGCCGTGGTCGTGTCCAGGGCGCCCGTCGGTTCGTCCGCGAAGACCACGTCGGGGCGGGTGACGAGGGCCCGCGCGATCGCCACGCGTTGCTGCTGGCCGCCGGAGAGCTGGGCCGGGCGGCGGCGGGCCTTGTCGGTCAGGCCCACCTGGGCGAGTACCTCCGTCGTGCGGCGGCGGTCGGGGCGGTGGCCGGCGAGGCGGGTCGGGAGGGAGACGTTCTGCTCGACCGTGAGGGACGGGAGGAGGTTGAAGGCCTGGAAGACGAAGCCGAGGCGGGTGCGGCGGAGTGCGGTGAGCTTGTTCTCCTTCATGCCGGTGATCTCCGTACCGGCCAGGCGGACGGTGCCGGAGGTGGGGCGGTCGAGGCCGGCCGCGCACTGGAGGAACGTGGATTTGCCGGAGCCGGACGGGCCCATCACCGCGGTGAAGGTGCGCGGGGGGAGGGTGAGGTCGATGCCGCGGAGGGCGTGGACGGCGGTGCGGCCTCGGCCGTAGCGCCGGTGCACTCCGTGCAGTTCTACGGCCCGGTCGGCTGGCATGGGGTGTCCTTCCGTTCGTTCGTGGGGTGTGTCTCGAACGTACGGATTCGGGGGGTGCGGGGGCCATGTGGGGGGCTGGCGGGTGGGGGCGGGGGTAAACCCCACCGTGGGGTGGGTGTGCAGGGTCCGCGGCGGAGCCGCTAATGGATGCAGCTTCGCCCCCGCCGCCCCTTTAAAGGGCCTCGTCCTCAAACTCCCCCAGAGGGGGCACCCCCAGACGGGCTGAAGGCGTCAGAGGTTCGCTGCCTGGGCTGTGGGGCCCTCTCGGCAGATCAGGAGGAGGGCTCTGTCGTCGTTGACGTCCTTGGCCACTGCCTCGATCAGGTGCCAGGCCGCGCCGTGGAAGCCGCCGGCCACGTAGCGGTCGGCTTCGCCGGTGAGGCGGTCGATGCCCTCGACGATGTCCCGGTCCGAGGTTTCCACCAGGCCGTCCGTGAAGAGCATCAGGACGTCGCCCGGGCGGAGGGAGCCCTTGACCGGGTCGAACTGGGCGCCGTCGTACACGCCCAGGAGGGGGCCCTCGGCGGCCTTCTCCTCCCAGCGGCCGCTGCCCGCGCTGAGCTGCAGGCCCGGGGGGTGGCCGGCGGAGTAGAGCTCGTAGTCGCCCGAGTCCAGGTCCAGGACGAGGTGGATCGATGTGGCGAAACCCTCGTCCCAGTCCTGGCGAAGCAGGTAGCCGTTCGCCGCGGGGAGGAAGGCGTGCGGGGGGAGGCTGCCCAGGAGGCCGCCGAAGGCTCCCGAGAGGAGGAGGGCCCTGCTGCCCGCGTCCATGCCCTTGCCCGAGACGTCCGTCAGGACCACCTCCAGCGTGCGGCCGCCGTTGGTGCGGGCCGCCACCACGAAGTCGCCGGAGAAGGACTGGCCGCCCGCGGGGCGCAGGGCCATCTCGCGGTGCCAGGACGGGGGGAGTTTGGGGAGCTTGCTCTGGACCCGGATGCGTTCGCGCAGGTCGAAGAGCATGGTGCCGCCGCGCCGCCACGGTACGCCGACCCGGCTGCGGAACTGGGCGATGAGCAGGCCGAAGAAGCCGCAGGCCGCCACGACCAGCACGATGCCCGGGGTCACTCGGGACGGGCCCTCCGTGTACGGGCCCAGCTGCACCGACTCCACGATCAGTGCCGTCGCCGCCGCCGCGTACAGGCCCAGCAGGCTCGCCGGGCGGAGCAGCAGGCCGCCCGCGACGATCGGGAGGACCAGCGCGGCCGGGGAGCACCAGACGGAGTTGGCGAGGGTGGTCGCGGCGATCACCGGCACGGTGAGGAGCAGACCGGCCAGTGCGACCCAGTCCGAGCCGTCCCCGCGGAAGTAGTCCACGGCGCTTCTGCGCAGCCCTGTGCGGGCCCGGTGCCACTGCATCTTCAACCGGGCCGTGAACGTCTCGGCTTCCGCGCGCCGCTCTCGTCCTGCTGCCATTAGTTCGGGACCCTATCCATCGGACCAGCTGCTTGGCACGGGAGGTCCCACTTGTCCCCCGTCCGAGGTTCAACTTCACAGTGAACTTCACAAGAAGCCGCCGTGCCGCCGCCAAGGAGAAATTCCCTGGCTCGTCCCGCAATGCCCTGGTAGGCATGGTCCATGGCTTCTGAGTGGGCGACCGACCTGCGGGTGCTGCGGCAGGACGACTGGGACGAGTGGTACGACAATCTGATCCGAGCCTTCGGCGGGGTCGCGGAGTCCTCGGAGGAGCGGGAGCTGTGGGACTCGCTCACCGAGACCGACCGTGCGATCGGCGCGTGGGACGGGGATGTGTGCGTCGGCAGTGCGGGGGCCTTCAGCTTCCGGCTGACCGTACCCGGCGGCGCCTCGGTACGGGCCGCCGGCGTGACGATGGTCAGTGTGGCCGCCACTCACCGTCGCCGCGGTGTCCTCACGGCGATGATGCGGCGGCAGTTGGACGACGTACGGGAGTGGGGGTGGCCGCTGGCCGTCCTCACCGCCTCCGAACCGGTCATCTACGGACGGTTCGGGTACGGCATAGGTACGTACCATGTGACCGGCGAGATCGATACGCAGCAGACGCGGCTGTCCGTGCCGCCGGGGACGGATGACGTCCGGCTGCGGTACGCCAAGCCCGCCGAGGTGCTGGGCGCGTGTGAGGACGTGTACGCGCGGTTGGTGCCGTCGCGGCCGGGGATGCTGGCGCGGACGCCCGGCTGGGAGCGGCTGATGCTGCTCGATCCGGAGGGCGAGCGCGACGGGGCGTCGGCGCTGCAGTGCGTCGTCGCCGAGCGGGACGGGGAGATCGTGGGGTACACGCGGTTCGCCGTGAAGCCGCACTGGGAGCACACCGGGGCGCAGGGCAAGGTGCTGCTGCGCGACCTGGAGGCGCTCGATCCGGCGGCGTACGCGGCGCTCTGGCGGTTCCTGTTCGACATCGATCTGACGTCGACGCTGGTGACGCGGATGCGGCCGGTGGACGACGCGATCCAGCACCTCGTGTCCGACATCCGGCGGTGTTCGCTGCGGGTGCGGGACTCGTTGCATGTTCGGCTGGTGGATGTGGGGGCCGCGCTGGAGGCGCGGACCTATCAGGCGCCGGTGGATGTGGTGCTGGAGGTGACGGACGAGTTCTGTCCGTGGAACGCCGGGCGGTGGCGGCTCACGGGGGATGCGAAGGGGGCGTCCTGCGAGCGGACCAACGATGCGGCGGATCTCGCCCTGTCCGTACGGGAGTTGGGGGCCGCCTATCTCGGTGGGGTGAGCCTTGCCGCGCTGGGGGCGGCCGGGCGGGTGCGGGAGGTTCGGCGGGGGGCGTTGGCGGAGGCGGCGTTGGGGTTCTCGTCGACTGTCGCGCCGTGGTTGCCGCACGGGTTCTGACGGGGTCGGTTCCCGCGGTTCCCGTTCCCGTGGTTCCGGTTCCCATGCTTCCGGTTCCGGTTCCGCTGGTTCGTCCTCAGGATTTCTGACAGGTCGGGCACCAGAAGAGGTTGCGGGCGGCGAGGTCGGCGGTGCGGATCTCGCCGCCACAGATGTGGCAGGGGAGGTTGGCCCTGCGGTAGACGTACACCTCGCCGCCGTGGTCGTCGACGCGGGGCGGGCGGCCCATCGCCTCCGGGGTGTGCTCGGGGCGGACGGTGTCGATGCGGTTGTTCTTCACGCCCTCGTGCATGAGGTCGACGAGGTCCTGCCAGATCGCGGCCCATTCGGCGGGCGTGATCGTGTTTCCCGTGCGGTACGGGTCGATCTGGTGGCGGAAGAGGACTTCTGCCCGGTAGACGTTGCCCACTCCCGCGATGACCTTCTGGTCCATGAGCAGCGCGGCGATCGTCGTACGGCTGCGGGAGATCCTCTTGTACGCGGTCTCCGGGGTGGCGTCCTCGCGGAGGGGGTCGGGGCCGAGGCGGTCGTGTATCGCCTGCTTCTCGGCGGGGGTGATCAGGGCGCAGGTCGTGGGGCCGCGGAGGTCCACGTACGCGGTGGGGTTCGCCAGGCGGAGGCGGACCGTGTCGGTGGGCGGGGGTGCGGGGGCGGGGCCGAAGTCGACCTTGCCGAAGAGGCCGAGGTGGATGTGGATCCAGTCGGTGTCGCGGAAGCCGAGGAAGAGGTGTTTGCCGTGGGCCTCGGTGTGGGTGAGTTCCGCGCCGGTGAGAAGGTCCGTGGCGTCGGTGAACTTGCCCTGGGGGCTGGTGAGGTGGGGTTTTGTGCCGAGGAAGGCTGCGGCGTAGTCCTTGGCCAGGCGGTGGATCGTGTGCCCCTCAGGCACGGTGGCTCCTCTTTTGTCTGTGGCGTGCGGGTTCGTCCGTGCGGGTTTGCCCGTGGCGTGCGGCGCGGATTTCCTCGCCCCCGCCGCCCCTACCCGTCCCGTCCCCAGGGGCTGCCGCCCCTTCGACCCCGCCCAGGGGCTCTGCCCCTGGACCCCGCTGGGACTCCGCCCCAGACCCCGATCGGCCCGAAGGGCCTCGTCCTCAAACTCCCCCAGAGGGGGCACCCCGAGACAGGCTGAGATACCTGGACCGGCGTTCAGGAGTTCAGCCCGGAGCCGCGCCCCCGTCCTCCGCCGCCTACTGCTGCGGGTGATGGGCCGGGATCGGGGGCAGGTCGCCCGTGGTCTCGTAGTCCGCCAGCATGTCGATGCGGCGGATGTGGCGGTCGTCGCCGGAGAACGGGGTGGAGAGGAAGGTCTCCACGAACTTCGTGGCCTCGTCCTGCGTGTGCATGCGGGCGCCGACCGCGACGACGTTCGCGTTGTTGTGCTGGCGACCCAGCGACGCCGTCTCCTCGCTCCAGGCCAGCGCCGCGCGGACGCCCTTGACCTTGTTCGCGGCGATCTGCTCGCCGTTGCCGGAGCCGCCGATGACGATGCCGAGGGCGTCGGGGTCCGCAGCCGTCCGCTCCGCGGCGCGGAGGCAGAACGGCGGGTAGTCGTCCTGGGCGTCGTAGATGTGGGGACCGCAGTCGACCGGGTCGTGGCCGGCCGCCTTCAGCCAGTCGACGAGGTGGTTCTTGAGTTCGAAGCCCGCATGGTCGGAGCCGAGATACACGCGCATGGGATGAGTGTGACATGACTGTTTCGGGGCAGCAGCCTCGGGTGTCGACCAGGAAAAATGTCGGACCGACCATGCAAGCTCAAGAAAACCTCAAGTAACAATCTGGATTCGAAGGTTCAATTCTTTATTTGCCTCTGATTCATTGAGTCGGTCCCCCACACCCGGCACAAAGGAACTCCCCGTATGACTGGTCTCCAGGCCGGACTCAAGAACCGCCACCTCTCCATGATCGCCATCGGCGGTGTCATCGGCGCCGGACTGTTCGTCGGCTCCAGCTCGGGTATCGCCACCGCAGGACCCGGCATCCTCCTGTCGTACGCGCTCGTCGGCACGCTCGTGGTGCTCGTCATGCGGATGCTCGGTGAGATGTCCGCGGCCAACCCCACCTCCGGTTCGTTCTCCGCGCACGCCGACCGGGCGCTCGGCCGCTGGGCCGGGTTCTCCATCGGCTGGCTCTACTGGTTCTTCTGGGTCGTCGTGCTGGCAGTCGAGGCGACCGCCGGGGCGGTGATCCTGGAGGGCTGGGTGCCGGCCGTGCCGCAATGGGCCTGGGCGCTCATCGTGATGGTCGTGCTGACCGCCACCAACCTCGTCTCCGTCGGGTCGTACGGGGAGTTCGAGTTCTGGTTCGCCGGTATCAAGGTCGTCGCGATCGCCGCGTTCATCGTCATCGGCGGGCTCGCCGTCTTCGGCGTCCTGCCCGGCGTCGACTCCGAGAAGGCCGGACTCGGCAACCTCACCGACCACGGCGGCTTCCTGCCCAACGGCCCCGGCGCGATCCTCACCGGCGTCCTGCTCGTCGTCTTCTCCTTCATGGGCAGCGAGATCGCCACCCTGGCCGCCGGTGAGTCCGAGGACCCGCAGCGGGCCGTCACCAAGGCGACCAACAGCATCATCTGGCGCGTCGGCGTCTTCTACCTCGGCTCGATCTTCGTCGTGGTCGCGCTGCTGCCGTGGAACGACCCGTCCATCAAGAAGGACGGCTCCTACGTCGCCGCGCTCGACTCCCTCGGCATCGCGCACGCCGGTCAGATCATGAACTTCATCGTGCTGACCTCGGTGCTGTCCTGCCTCAACTCCGGGCTCTACACCGCCTCCCGGATGGCGTTCTCGCTCGGGGAGCGGGGTGACGCGCCGAAGGCGTTCGCGAAGACCAACAGCCGTGGTGTGCCGATGACCGCGATCCTCGCCTCGGTCGTCTTCGGGTTCGTGGCGGTCTTCTTCAACTACCTCTCCCCCGACACGATCTTCCTCTTCCTCGTCAACTCCTCCGGTGCGGTCGCCCTGTTCGTCTGGCTGGTGATCTGCTTCTCGCAGCTGCGGATGCGGAAGATCATCCAGGCCGAGTCGCCGGAGAAGCTGGTCGTGAGGATGTGGCTGTACCCGTACCTCACCTGGGCCACGGCCGCGCTGATCGTGTTCGTGCTGGTCTACATGCTGACCGACACCAAGGGTGCGAGCAGTGGTCGTACGACCGTGCTGTTGTCGGTTCTCGTCGCGGCGGTCGTGCTCGCGATCGCCTTCCTGAAGGAGAAGTACGGTCGCGGACGGGCCGCCGTCTCCGTCGAGGTCCGCGACGAGAACATCAAGGTCGGCTGAGAGTCGCGGAACGCCGAGTCCGCAGATCAGAGGGGCCCTGGGAATTCGCTTCGCTTTCCCAGGGCCCCTTTCTCATGCCCTCTGACCTCTGACCTCACAGGATCGTGAAGCTGTCCGTCACCTTCTCGTACGTCTTCACCGCCTGCTTCTCGATGTCCGGCTGGTACCAGGTGTTGATCTGGTACGACTTGCCGTCCGCGTTGAAGCCCAGCAGACGGGCGTGCCACTTGGTGCCCTTCATGGTGAACGTGTACTCCCAGACGACCGCGGGATAGTCGCGGAACTTCGTCTCCTCCAGGCGGATCTTCACGTAGTCCTGGCCCTGGTGGGCGTTCTGCTCCGAGGTCTGCCAGGTCTGCATGAGGTCGCCGCGGGCCAGGGAGGACTTCGCCACGAGTTCCTGTTTGCCGTCGGGGGACGTGTAGTGGACCTCCGCGCCCGTCTTCACGTCCCTGCGCCAGTCCTTCGGCGTCGCCCATGCGAACCCGCCCGCCTCCCGGTGCGCGCCCGGCGGCAGGGTCTGCGGGCGGGCCGTGCCCTCGACGGTGGGCAGCGGGACCTGGGAGATCTTGACCGACGGGGAGGACGAGCCTCCCGCCTCCTTCCCTCCGGGCGAACCGGAGTTCACCAGCAGCACGACCGCAACGATCGCCCCGGCGGCGACCGTGGCCGCGGCGGCGATCAGTCCGGTACGGCGACGGCGGCGCCGCGGGTCGCCTGGCCGGGCGGGGCCCGGGAACTCGCCGGGCGGCGTCCCGGAGTGCGACTCCGGCATGGGCCGCCGCTGGGTCGGCGCCTCGGACCGGACCAGCGATACGCCGCCCGGCCGGGGTCCGGCTCCCACGGGGCTGCCGACGGGAGTTTCGGAACGGACCTCTGAACTGGTGGAGGAGGCCGCTTCGGTGGAGGCGTTGGAGGGGCTGAGGGTGGGTGTGGAAGTGGGGGTAGGGGGTGGTGCCGGCGTATGGGTGGGGGTGGGTGCGGGTGTGGGGCGGTCGAGGTTGACGGGGCCGCCGGGCGGGGGCGTACGGAAGGAAACCGAGGCGGGGAAGTCCGCGCCGGTTGCGGGACGTTGCGTCTCCGCGGGTTCCGTGCGCTGTTGCGGGATCGCGTCCTGTACGGCTTCGGGGTCCGGTGGGGAGTACGGTTCCGACCGCCTGGGGTCACGGGTGGTGGGGACCTGGGAGGCGTCCAGGTAGGCGGGGGTGGGTGATTCCCGGGGGGACCAAGGGAGTTGGGGGGTCGCGCGGTCGGGCACCGGGGGCTGTGGGGCGGGCGTGGAGGGCGTCGCGGGCCGCGGGTCAGGCGTGGAGGGCGTCGGAGGCTGCGGGCCGGACGCGGAAGGCGCCGCGGGATGCCTGTCGGACGCGGAGGGCGTCGAAGGCCGCGAGCTGGACACGGAGGGCGTCGGGGGCTCGGGGTCGGTTTCGGTTCCTGCCTCGGCCGTGGTGCCAGCGGCCGCTTCACTCCCGGTCGCGAGCCCTTGCGCCGGTTCGGGCTCCGGCACGGCAATCCGTCCCGCCGACTCCGGTCCGGCAGACCCGCGGGCCGAATCCGCCGGATCGGCCCCATGCGTCGATTCCGTCGGACCAGGCCCGCCTGTCGACTCCGGCGCGTAATGAAGACCCACGGGTTCCGGCCCGGGTCCGGCCATGTGCCCCGGCTCGGACTCGGGCCCATGCGCCGGCTGCCCCGGCCCGGACCCATGTTCTGGTCCGGCCCCGGCCGCGTACTCCGCTCCGGCACCGGCCACGTACCCAGGCCCCGCTCCATGCTCCGGCCCGGCTCCAGCCGGTTGCCGAGGTTGGGCATAGGCCACGCGGCCCATCTCAGACCCGGCCCCACCCTCCGGCTGCCCCGGCTCGGGCCCATGCTCTGATGCGACCCCGGCCGAGTACTCCGGTCCAGCACCGGCCACGTGCCCAGGCCCCGCTCCAACCTGATCCTCGCGGTCAAGCCCAGGTACCGACCCGTGCCCCGGCCCGGCTCCGCCTTCCGGCCCGGCCTCGGCCAAGTACTCCGGTGCGTCGGGATCCGGGCGGGTCTCCGGCTCCGCCGCCCGCTCTCGGCTTAGGTCCGCCGCCCACGCCGACGGGTCGGCGCCGGCTACCGCCGCCTCAGACCTCGGAGCCACTTCTGCTCCAGGCATGGGAGCTACCGCTTCCTCGGGCCTCGGAGCCACCTCTGCCGCAGGCCTGGGAGCCACCTCTGCCGCAGGCCTGGGAGCCACCGCTCCCCCGGGCCTCGGAGCTACCACCCCGTCAGGCCTCGGGGCCACCACCGCCCCAAACCCCGGCGGGGCCGCCGCTCCCTCGGGCCCCTGCCCCGCTCCCCCGGCGCCCGGCGTCGATTCCCCCGCCCCCGGCGTCCGTTCGAGGTCACGGCGTCCTTCCCGCGGCCCCGGCGTCGAACCCGGGTTCGGGTGCTCTCCTCCCTCTCCCGGCGCCCGGCGCTCTCCCGCCTCTCCCGGCTCCCGGCGTTCTTCCGCCTCTCCCGGCTCTCGACGGTCTCCCCCCGCCCCCGGCGGCTCCCGGTGTTCTCCCCCACTTACCGACACCGTCGGTGTGGGCGTGGGGAAGGCCAGCGGGTGAAGGGCGGTTTCCAGGTCGTCGAGGTGTGGGCGGACGTCCGGGTTCTTCTCCAGGAGGGCTGCCAGGATGTCGGTCAGGGGGCCTGCTGTGGATGGGAGTTCGGGCTCCTCGTACAGAACGGCGTGGAGGGTGGCCAGCGTGGTGTCGCGGGAGAACGGGGAGCGGCCGCCCAGGGCCGCGCAGAGCGTCGCGCCGAGGGACCAGATGTCGGACGGGGGGCCTTGCGGGCGGCCGGAGATCCGCTCCGGGGCCATGTAGTCGGGGGACCCGACCAGCATGCCGACCATGGTGAGCGCCTTCGCGTCCTGGATCGCAGCGATGCCGAAGTCCGTCAGGACCACGCGGTGGCCGTTGCGCTCGACCAGGACGTTGCCCGGTTTGATGTCGCGGTGCAGGACGCCGCGTGCGTGCACCTGCCGCAGTGCCGTGACCAGTCCGATGCCGATACGGGCCGTCGCGACGGGACCGAGCGGGCCGTCCTCGACCATCATGCGTTCCAGGGAGCGGCCGGCGACCAACTCCATGACGATCCACAGGCGTTCGCCCTCGTCGACGACGTCGTAGATCCGTACGACATTGGGGTGGTCGATCCTGGCCGTCGCCCGGGCCTCGCGCAGCGTGCGTTCCCGGCGGGTGCGCGCGTCCTCCGCGTCGAGACCGTCGATGCGCATCTCCTTGACGGCGACCTCGCGATCGAGCATCTCGTCGGCCGCCCGCCACACCCGGCCCATTCCGCCCTGGCCAATGCTTTCGACCAGGCGATAACGTCCCGTCACCAATATCCCGGGAGCCCCGCCACTCCTCGTGTTTCCCGCGTTTCCCATGTTCCCCGGCAATCCGTTGCACCCCCTCAACCACGCACCGGTCAACGCCTACTTCAACACAATGGTCACACTTCGCGCCGTACCAGCATAGTGCGGAGAAATCTTGTGGTAGCTCTTCAAGTACTGCGAATTCAGGCGCAGCCAAGGGGGACGAACATGAGTTCTCGTCGTATGACGACCATCGCTGGATCGCTGGTCACGGCTTCTTTTTCGGCCGTGATGATCCTTTCCGCAACCGCGAGCGCGGAAGAGGGACCCGGAAGCAGCAAGGGGGGAAAGGCCGTTGACGAGGCGCCGGCGGGAGTGAAGCTGACCACGCTGCTGCCCGAACAGATCTCGGTCGACAACAGTTCCGAAAAGACCGACCTCACCGCCACGGTGAAGAACGAGGGGACCAAGGACAGCGGAGAGATCAGGCTTTTGGTCGTCGGCTTCGACGGCCTCACGGTCAACAACGTTCAAGGCTGCTCCTCGATTGCCGAAAGTGATCTGCCGGAGGGATCGAACAGCGGCTTCTCCTGCCCGATCGACAATCTTGCGGCCGGTAAGTCGAAGTCGTACGCCGTGGACGCGTCATTCGATCTCGGAAAGACCGGAAAGATCTGTCTGCCGGTGCAGACCGGCGACGGAAAGAAGACGTTCTGGCAACAGGGCCCGGTTCCGTTCGGTACGACGAACCCGTCGCCGAACGCCCCGGCCACCCCGCTGCTCCTCGGCACCGACAACCAGCCGGTGGCACCGGGCGGCGACGAGCTGCCCAAGACCGGTCCCGTCCGTGACCTGCTCCCGGCGGGAGCGGCGGGCGCGGCACTGCTGGCGGCCGGTGCGGCGGGGCTGTGGTGGTCCGCCCGGCGACCGCGGCAGGAGGTCCGCACGCAGTGACATGCAACGTGCGCTGACACACGACGCGCGGTGACATACGCGCAGTGACATACGCGCGGTGACACCACGGAGGCATAACCTGACGGAAGCTGTCAGGTTATGCCTCCAGCATGCCGTGCATGAACAGCCACACGGGCCACCCCACCGACAGGCACACGGGCCACCCCACCGGCAGCCTTCCCGCCGAGGAACTCGTCGGGTTCCAGACCGGGTTCGCCGTGCATCCCGCCCACCTCGTCGTCGCCCGTCCCGCCGACGACACCGTCGCCGCCGTACGGCATGCTGCGGCCGAGCGGCTGCCGGTCGCCGTCCAGGCCACCGGTCATGGCCGGCCTGGGCCCGTCGACGGCGGCGTACTCGTCTCGGCCAAGGGCATGGACCGGGTGACCGTCGGCGCCGCCAAGTGACGCGGGAGTCCGAACCCGGCCTGTACCGGGGTCCCCTCGGCGGCGGACACGGTCTCGGCATCGTCACCGAGTTGGAGATCGGCCTCGTACCGGTGCGGACGCTGTACGACGGCCCGCTCGCCTTCGACGGGCGTCAGGTCGATCCGGCGGCGGTACTGCGGGCGTACGAGGCGTGGACGCGGACCGTACCGGACGGACTGACCTCGTCCTTCGCCGCCGTACCGTATCCGGGCCTGCCGGCTCTGCCGCCGCAGCTACGAGGGCGGTACGTCATCTCCGTACGCGTCGCCCGCGGGCGAGGGCGGGGAGCGACTCGTCGGCCCGCTGCGGGAGATCGGGCCGGTGCTGGCCGACTCGCTGCGGGAGATGCCGTACACCGAGAGCCACGCCATTCACAGCGACCCGGCCTCTCCGCACGCCTACCACGGGGACAGTGCGGTGCTGAGCGACCTCGATGCGGACATGGGCACCGAGGTCCTGCGGCGGACCGGGCATCGGCACCGGCACCGGCACCGGCACCGGCACCGGCACCATGGTCGTCGTACAGGTCAATCATCTCGGTGGGGCGCTCGCCGTGGCCGCCGTGAACTCCGTGCCATGGCGTGAAGGGCGTTTCCTGGTGCGGCTGTTGGCCACGGGGGAACGGGAGAAGGCGCGGGGGGTCCTTGATCCGGCCTTCGCGGTGCTCGCGCCCGTCACGCTGGGACGGGCGGTCAACTTCGCTTTCGGGGCCGGGGATCGGAGCGCGGGGCTGTACGACGACGAGACGCGCAGGAGGCTCGCCGGGTTGAAGTCGGTGTACGCCCCGGCGAGCCTCTTCCCCGACCACGTCAGCGGGTTCAGCGGCGGGTTCAGCGGTTGACGAGCTTCCAGGTGGTGGGCAGCAGGCCCATCGCCAGGGCCGCCTTGAGGGCGTCGCCGATCAGGAACGGGGTGAGGCCGGCCGCGATGGCGGCGGAGGCGGACATGTCGGCGGCGAAGGCGAGGTACGGGACGCCGACGGCGTAGATGATCGCCTCGCCGAGGAGCATCGTGCCCGCCATGCGCGGCATCGAGCGGTCGGCGCCGCGGCGGGCCAGGGCGCCCACGGCGAGGGTGGCAAGCATCATGCCGAGGATGTAGCCGAAGGAGACGGAGACACCGGAGGCGCCCTGCGCGAACCACGGGACACCGGCGAGTCCGGCGAGCGCGTACACGGCGAGGGAGGCGAAGCCGCGGCCTGCGCCCAGGGTCGTGCCGACGAGCAGCGCCGCGAAGGTCTGGCCGGTCACCGGCACCGGGGAGCCCGGCACGGGCACCGCGATCTGGGCGGCGAGGCCGGTGAGCGCGGCACCGCCGAGCACGAGCGCGGCGTCCCGGACGCGGGAGGCCGGGAGCAGGTCGGCGAGGACCTGGCCGGGGCGGGTTACGGGGGCGACGGCGGTGCTCATGGGGACTCCGCGGGGGTGAGGGCGGGGAAGGACATCGCGACGCTATCCCGGGCGCCGCGCGCCGATCACCGTCAGCGGTCCACAAAGGCTGGAGCTGCGGCTTGGTGGTCTCCATACAAAGGGTGTGGGTTACACCCGGTACGGGGTGAGACCGGTCACTGAGGCCGGGACGTTTCACTCACGTGTCGAGTGTGAACGGCGTCTGTAGGGTCCCACCAAATGGGGCGATGCACTCTGGCCGGATTCGTTCGCTGCCCCTACCCTTCGAGCCATGGTTGCCCAGGCCCTGGATCTCACGTCGCGTCGCCATGTCGACCTGCGACGCGTGGGCGCGGCCGCCTGTCGCCGTCCCGGGTGAGGCCTGCTCCGGCGTGCCTCTCCCTTCCGAGACGGCGCAGTGTCGGACCGCTCCCGAGGATGATCGCCATGCCCACAGCCATACCCACCGCCTTGCCCACCGCCATACCCACCGCCCTTGCCTCCCCCATCACCCGTGCCTCCGTTGCCGACCGGCGGCGGACGAGCGCCAGTGTCGTGCTGCGGTCCGTGCTGGAGCACGGCCCTGTGGCGCGTTCCACGATCGCCCGGCTGACCGGGCTCTCCCCCGCCTCGGTGACCGACTACTGCGCCCGGTTCGCACGGCTGGGGCTGATCCGGGAGGCCGCCGTGCCGCGGCGGTCCAACGGTGTGGGCCGGCCACACTTGCCGGTCGACCTGGATTCCTCGCGTTTCGTCGTGGGCGGCGTCCACGTGGCGGTGCCCCACACCACGGTCGCGCTGCTCGATCTGCGGGGGCGGGTGGTGGCCTCGCGGGAGCTCAAGCACGAAGGGGCCGTCGATCCGGGCCGGGTGCTGGCGCGGGCCGCCGAAGGGCTGGGCGCGCTGCTCGACGCGACGCCGGAGTGCCGACCGCTCGGCGTCGGCTTCGCGGCCGGAGGCTGGGTGGACCAGAAGGCCGGCACAGTCGTCGAACACCCACTCCTGGGCTGGCAAAACGTCCCGGTGCGGGAATTGATCAGGGAGAGATTGGCAGATCTGTTCCAGACCCGCCCCCGGCGACCTGGGCTTTTGCGGACCAAGGGCGGAACAGATCTGCCAATCAGCGCTGGGACGTGCGGCGGGCTGCCGGTTTATGTGGATGGGCATGCGCGGGCGTTGGTCAACGCGGAGCGGTTGTTTGGGGGGGCGCGGGGGAGTCGGAGCGTGCTGCATCTGTTCGTGGGGAACGTGGTCGACGCGGCGTTCGCCACCAACGACGAGGTGCATCACGGGCCGCGTTCGCAGGCCGGGGCGATCGCGCATCTGCCGCTCGGGGGCGGCACGGAGAGCTGCGGGTGCGGGCGAGTGGGCTGCCTCCAGGCCGAGTTGAGCGAGCGCACGCTGTGCCGGCGGGCGCGGGCGGCCGGGGTCATCGCGGGCGTCAACCCGATGCATCTCGTGCGGACGGCGGCCGACGGTGATCCGGAGGCCGTGCGGCTGCTGGTGGAGCGGTCGCGGATGACCGGGCGGGCGGCCGGGCTGCTGCTCGACATCCTCAACCCGGAGGTCGTCGTCGTCACCGAGGTCGGCGCCCTGCACCGGGAGGACTGCCTCTCCGCGCTGCGGGAGGAGGTCGGCGCCGGGCGGGCGGACTCCGTGATCCCGACGAGTTTCCCGGATTCCGTGCTCGCGGTGGCGGGCGGTGCGGTGGCGCTGGACGTGCTTTACCGGGATCCGCTGACCGTGTCACCTGAGCGGACTTAATTCAGAAACTCCGAATGTTGACAGGGGTTCCACCCCACCGGGAGCATCGTTTTCATGAGCCCTCACCTGCACTGTCGCGCCTTCTGTTGCTGACACGTCGCCCCGTGTGACCTGCTCATTTCTGCCGCGTGAAATTACTTCTCCACGTCTTCTCATGCACCAATTCAGTTGGAGTCCTCCCATGCCCTTTTCGCGTACGTCCGGCATAGACCGGCGTCTTTTCCTGACCTCTCTCGTGGGCGCCGCGGCCGGCGTCGCCGGTCTCAGCGGCTGCGCCGAGTCCAGCGCCGCCACCGGCGGCAAGGGCGCCTCGACCGCCCCGCTCGCCGACAAGGTCCCGGCCGGTACGAGTCTGAAGGTCGCCTCCTTCTCCGGCACCCAGCAACTCCAGTTCAAGCTCGCGAAGTTGGGCAGGCTGCCGTTCGAGGTCTCCAGCTGGGTGAACATCGGCGCCGGGCCCGATGTCATCAACGCCTTCCGCGCCAAGTCCCTCGACCTCGCCAACAACGCGGGTATTCCGCCGATCCAGGCGCACTACCAGGGATTCGACGCGAAGATCGTCGCGATCAACATCACCCGCAAGCCCAACTACGTCTTCGCCACCAAGCCCGGCAGCGACATCCGCACGGTCGAGGACTTCCGGGGCAGGAAGCTGGCGTTCTCGCAGGGCCAGGCCCAAGGGGTCGTGCTGCTGCGGGCGTTGAAGAAGGCGGGCCTCGCGTACGACGAGGTGAAGCTGGTCCCGCTGACCAGCAACCAGTTCCTCACCGCCCTCCAGTCGGGCCAGGTGGACATCGCCCCGCTCGGCAACACCCAGTCGCCCGCCTATCTCTCGCAGTACGAGGCCAAGGGCGCCCGGGTCATCACCACGGACGTCGTCGACCTGCTCAATCTGCTGTGGGCGCCGGTCAGCGTGCTGGGCGACGAGGCGAAGGCGGCCGCGGTCGCCGCGTACATCCCCTTCTGGGCCAAGGGCCAGGTGTGGACGTACGAGAACCCCGATGTCTGGAACGAGGAGTTCTACGTCAAGACGCAGAACCTGACCCTCGCGCAGGCGCAGGGGATCACGAGGCTCGCCAACAAGCCGCTGTTCCCGCCGAGTTGGGGCGAGGCGGTCCAGTGGGAGCAGGAGACCGCGGATCTGCTCGCGGAGGGCGGGTTCGTGAAGAAGTTCGACGTGTCCTCGCTCTTCGACCACCGCTTCGAGTCCATCGCCGCGAAGTCCGTAGCAGAGGAGTACCGGAAGTGAGCGCGGCGACGACGACCACAGCGGCGACGGCACCGGCCGTCTCGGAGACCTCGCGGGCTGTACGGCGCAGGCGGCGGGGTCTCTCCCCCGGCCGTCGGCTCCCCGCCACCCGGCTCATCGGGCCCCTGCTGCTCCTCGCCCTGTGGGCGGCCGCCTCCGCCACGGGGCGGCTGGACCCGGCGGCGATCCCGGCGCCCTGGACGGTCGTGGAGACCGGTGCGCATCTGTGGACGGACGGGACGCTCGTCGGGGACATCCTGACCTCGCTGCAACGGGCCGCCTCCGGGTTCGCGATCGGGCTCGTCGCCGGGGTCGCGCTGGCGCTGGCGGCCGGGCTCAGCCGGGTCGGGGAGGCGCTCATCGACGGGTCGGTGAATCTCAACCGGGCGATTCCGACGCTGGGTCTGATCCCGTTGTTCATTCTCTGGCTGGGGATCGGGGAGACGTTCAAGGTCGCCATCATCGCGATCGTCGTCTACATCCCGATCTACCTCAACACCCATGCCGCGCTGTCCGGGATCGACAGCCGGTTCGTCGAACTCGCCGAGGTGCAGGGGCTGAACCGGTTCCAGTTCATCCGGCAGATCGTGATCCCCGGTGCGTTGCCCGGATTCTTCGTGGGACTCCGGCTCGGTGTCACCGGCTCCTGGCTCGGGCTGGTCGTGCTCGAACAGATCAATGCCACCAGCGGGCTCGGCTACATGATGTTCCAGGCCCAGAACTACGGCCAGTCCGACGTCATTCTCGTCGGGCTCGTCGTGTACGGGGTGTTCGGCCTCGCTTCCGACAGCACGGTCCGTCTCATCGAACGGAGGGTGCTGTCATGGCGCCGCACACTGAGCAGCTGACCCGGCCGGCCGTACAACTGCGGGGGCTCACCCGGTCGTTCGACGGGCGGGTCGTCCTCGACGGGGTCGATCTGGACATTCCCGCCGGGCAGTTCGTGGCGCTGCTCGGGCACAGCGGGTCCGGGAAGAGCACGTTGCTGCGGGCCATCGCGGGGCTGGATCACGAGGTGGCCGGGAGCGGGCAGCTCAGCGCTCCTGAGCGGGTGTCGGTGGTGTTCCAGGACTCCCGGCTGCTGCCGTGGCGGCGGGTGCTGGACAACGTACTGCTGGGGACCGACGGGGTGGCTGCGGGGCGGGCCGCTCTGGAGGAGGTGGGGCTCAAGGGGCGGGAGCGGGCCTGGCCGAACGAGCTGTCCGGGGGTGAGGCGCAGCGGGCTGCGCTGGCCCGGTCGCTGGTGCGGGAGCCGGAGTTGCTGCTGGCCGATGAGCCGTTCGGGGCGCTGGATGCGCTGACCCGGATCAGGATGCATGCGCTGCTGCGGGAGTTGTGGGAGCGGCATCGGCCGTCGGTGCTGCTGGTCACGCATGACGTGGACGAGGCGATCGTGCTGGCGGACCGGGTGCTGGTGCTGGAGGACGGGCGGGTCGGGCTCGATCTGGCGATCGAGCGGGATCATCCGCGGTCGTATCGGGATCCGTTGCTCGGGGAGTACCGGGAGCGGTTGCTGGGGGCGTTGGGGGTGACCGGGGACGGGGGGTGATCGGGGACGGGGGGTGACCGGGGACGGGGGGGTGACCGTGAGGTTGCCTCGCCCCCGCCGCCCCTACCCGTCCCGTCCCGTCCCGTCCCTGGGGGCTGCCGCCCCCAGACGGGCTGAAAAGCAAAGACCCACACAAAGGAACCCCGCATGCCCCGCCAACTCCACCTCAACGCCTTCCTCATGAACACCGGGCACCACGAAGCCTCCTGGCGGCTGCCCGAGAGTGACCCCCATGCTCATGTCGAGCTCGGGCACTACGTGCGGCTCGCCAGAACCGCCGAGCGCGGCACCTTCGACTCGCTGTTTCTCGCCGACGGGCCCCAGCTGTGGGGCAACGTCGCTCAACGGCCCGCAGGGGCGCTGGAACCGCTCACTCTTCTCACCGCACTGGCCACGGCGACCGAGCACATCGGGCTCATCGCCACCGCGTCGACGTCGTACAACTCGCCCTACAACCTGGCCCGGAAGTTCGCCTCCCTCGACATCATCAGCCGGGGCCGGGCCGGCTGGAACATCGTCACCACCGCCGGGGCGGAGGCGGCGCGGAACTTCGGGCTCGATGCCGAACCCGCGCATGCCGAGCGGTACGCCCGTGCCGCCGAGTTCGTGGACGTCGCTCTCAAGCTCTGGGACAGCTGGGAGGACGACGCGATCGTCGGGGACAAGGACGCCGGTGTCTGGGGGGATGACGCCAAGATTCATCCGCCCCGGCATCAAGGGACGTACTTCAGTGTCGAGGGCGCCCTCAACGTGCCCCGCTCTCCCCAGGGTTATCCCCTGCTCGTGCAGGCCGGGTCGAGTGAGGACGGCAAGCGGTTCGCGGCGCGGTACGCGGAGGCCGTGTTCACCGCGCAGCAGACTCTCAAGGACGCCCAGGAGTTCTACTCCGACCTCAAGGCCCGTGCGCGGCACGCCGGCCGGGATCCCGAGCACATCAAGGTGCTGCCCGGGATCGTGCCCGTGATCGGGTCGACGGAGGCGGAGGCGCGGGCGGCGGAACAGCTTCTGGAGGATCACATCGTGCACACGCACGGGGTGGCCAATCTGGAGCGGCTCCTCCAACTGCCCTCAGGCAGCCTTGAGTTGGATGCCGAGTTGCCCGCCGATCTGCCCTCCGAGGACGCCATCGAGGGCGCGAAGAGCCGCTACACCCTCGTCGTCGAACTCGCCCGCCGCGAACGGCTCACCGTACGGCAGCTCATCGGGCGGCTCGGCGGCGGGCGCGGGCACCTCACGTTCGCGGGGACGCCCGAGCAGGTCGCCGACGAGATCGAGCGGTGGTTCACGCTCGGTGCCGCCGACGGGTTCAACATCATGCCGGCCGTGCTGCCGTCCGGCCTCGAACTCTTCGTCGACCACGTCGTTCCGCTGCTCCGCGCCCGCGGACTGCTCCGCGAGGAGTACGGCCCGCGCCGGACCACCCTGCGGGAGCGCTACGGCCTCCCCCGCCCCGCCAACCAGTACACAGCCGCCGTCGACCAACTCGTCTGACCTGCCTGACCTGTCTGAGAGGACATCCCATGAGCATCGAGATCACCAAGGTCACCGCCCACATCGGCGCCCGCGTCTCCGGTGTCGACATCTCCAAGCCCCTCGACGAGGAGACGGTCGCCGCCGTCCGCGAGGCGCTCAACGTCCACAAGGCGCTCGTCTTCGACGACGTGCACGTGGACGACGAGGGCCAGCAGGCCTTCGCCCGCCACTTCGGCGAGCTCACCACCGCCCATCCGACCGTGCCCGCCGTCGAGGGCGCCGCGAATGTGCTGCCCGTCGACAGCGAGCAGGGCAGCGCCAGCCACTGGCACACGGACGTCACCTTCGTCCTCAACCCGCCGCAGGCCAGCACCCTGCGCAGCATCACCATCCCGTCGTACGGCGGCGAGACCCTGATCGCCAACTCGGCGGCCGCGTACCGGAGTCTGCCGGATCCGCTGCGGCAGCTGGCCGACACGCTGTGGGCCGAGCACACCAACGACTACGACTACGCGGTCCCGGCGGAGGACATCGACGAGGAACGGGCCGCCCAGCGCGCCCAGTTCACCTCGATCAAGTACCGGACCGCGCACCCCGTCGTCCGCGTCCACCCGCTGACCGGCGAACGCGGGCTGTTCATCGGCGGGTTCGCGCAGCGGATCGTGGGGCTGTCGGTCGCCGAGTCCCGCACCCTGCTCGACCTGCTCCAGTCGTACGTGGTCAGGCCCGAGCACATCCTGCGCCACCGCTGGTCCGAGAATCAGCTCGTGCTCTTCGACAACCGCATCACCCAGCACTACGCCGTCGACAACTACGACCGTCAGCCGCGCCGGCTGCACCGGGTGACCGTCGCCGGTGACGTCCCGGTCGGCGTCGAGGGCAAGCAGAGCTGGTCGGTGGAGGGCGACGCCTCGCACTACACGAGCGTGGCCGAGTAGTACACGAGCGTGGCCACGTAGTTCACGGGCGTGGTGGTCCGGTCACCGTCCGTGCCGGACGTGTCCGGATAGTGGGCAGTCTCTCCCTGTGAGCGGAGAGGCTGCCCAGACTGTGGGCGTTTTTGCCCATCTCACGCATTGGACGAGCCGCGCCCATGCCCAGCACCACCGTCACACCCCCACAAACGTCGGACGCCTCCGGGACCCTGTCCCACGGTCTCAAGCAGCGCCACCTGTCGATGATCGCCCTGGGCGGTGTCATCGGCGCGGGTCTGTTCGTCGGATCCGGCGCGGGCATCGCCGCCGCCGGTCCGTCCATCGTCGTCGCGTACGCCCTCTCCGGTCTCCTTGTGATGCTGGTGATGCGGATGCTGGGTGAGATGTCGGCGGCGTATCCGTCGTCGGGTTCGTTCTCCGCGCACGCGGAGCGGGCCATCGGCCCCTGGGCGGGCTTCACCGCCGGGTGGTCCTTCTGGATCCTGCTCTGCACGGCCGTGGGCCTGGAGGGCATCGGCGCGGCGAAGATCGTGACGGGCTGGCTGCCGGGGACGCCGGAGTGGGCGTGGGTCGCCCTCTTCATGGTCGTCTTCTGCGCGACGAACCTGGCCGCGGTGAAGAACTTCGGCGAGTTCGAGTTCTGGTTCGCGGCGCTGAAGGTGGGTGCGATCGGCCTGTTCCTGGTGCTGGGCGTGCTGGCGATCGCCGGGGTCCTGCCGGGTACGGAGTCCCCCGGCACGTCGCACCTCACCGACTTCCTCCCCAACGGCAGCGAGGGGCTCGTCATCGGCGTCCTCGCCTCCGTCTTCGCGTACGGCGGTCTGGAGACGGTCACCATCGCGGCGGCGGAGTCGGAGAACCCGGTGAAGGGGGTCGCGGTCGCGGTCCGTACCGCGATGTGGCGCATCGCGCTCTTCTACATCGGCTCGATGGCGGTCATCGTGACCCTGGTCCCGTGGGACTCGGCGGCGGTCATGGAGAAGGGCCCGTACGTCGCCGCCCTGGACTCCCTCGGCATCCCCGGCGCGGGTCAGCTGATGAACGTGGTCGTGCTGGTGGCGCTGCTGAGCGCGATGAACGCCAACATCTACGGCTCCTCGCGCATCGCCTACTCCCTCGTCGCCCGGGGCCAGGGCCCCAAGGCGCTGGGCCGTGTGTCGGGCGGGGTGCCGCGGATCGCCGTCCTGGCCTCGTCGGTCTTCGGGTTCGTGTGCGTGGTGCTGAGCTACTGGCGCCCGGACGACGTCTTCTCGTGGCTGCTCAACATGATCGGCGGGGTGATCCTGGTGGTCTGGGGCTTCATCGCCGTCTCGCAGCTGCGGCTGCGGGGGCGGCTGGAGCGCGAGGCGCCGGAGAAGCCGGCCGTGCGGATGTGGGCGTTCCCGGTGCTGACGTGGGTGGCGATCGCGGGGATGGTGGGGATCTTCGGGCTGATGGCCTGGGAGCCTGACACCCGGGTGCAGCTGTACTTCACGGGCGGGATGACGGTGGTGCTGGCGGGCGTGGGGTACGCGTGGCAGCGAGCGCGGGCGGCCAGGGGCTGATCAGGCTTCGGCCTGCCAGACGGCAAGCAGTTCACGTACTTCCACGGTGAACGGGTGCTCGGTGCCGAGCACCCGTTCGCGGCGTTCGACGACTTCCTCGAGCAGGGGCAGGGCTTCGTCACCCCTTCCCAGGTCGTGGACGATGTCGGCGGTGAGATAGAGGGCCGTCAACGTGAGGGGGTGGTCGCGGCCTTGGAGACGGGTCCGGTCGGCCAGCACCTGCCGGGCCACGGGCTCCGCTTCCTCGTGCCGGCCCAGGTGGTGCAGGCCCATGGCATAGGCGTGAAACGCCGCCAAGGCCGTGAGATGGTCCGACGGCAGCGCGCCCTCGCACGCCGCGATGATCGCTCGGCTCTCGGCGTCGAACTCCCGCTCATCGCCCAGCTGGCACAGCACCTCGATCAGACAGGCCCCGGTGAGCAGGGTTTCGTGAGACTCCGCCCCCAGCACCCGGCGCTGCCCTTCAAGAGCCCGGCGGAGCAGGCGTTCGGCCTCCTCGTCCCGGTCGAGCAGATCGAGCGGCTGGTGCAGCCCGACACAACTGCGCAGCGTGTCCGGGTGATCGGGCCCCAGGATGAGTTCGCGGCGGCCCAGGACACGCCGGTGCAGTGCCTCGGACTCCGCGTAACGCCCCATCCGGAACAGTGCCCCGGCCTCGATGTCCCGTGCCTCCAGAGCCACCGGGTGCCGCACGCCCAGGAGTGCTTCGACCCGGCCGGCGACCGCCGGTGCGAGTTCCATGGCGCCCGAGTAGTCACCTGACTCGAACACCTGCTGGGCGACGCGCGTCGCGAGCCGTGCCGCCTGTTCACCGGGGGCTGCCAGGAGCAGCGCCGAAGCGTGAGGTGCCAGAAGTGCGAGGCGGCCGCGCGCCTCGGGCGACTCGGCGCCCCGCTCCGGCAGTGCGGCGGCCAGCAGATGGGCCGCGGCCTCCGTGAGCACCGGTCGCTGTCCGGCGGGCACCCCGGCCGCCACACTGTCCAGCAGCACGCCGTGGGCCCGTACGCACCGCGTCCCGTCCGTCTCGACCAGCTCGGCCAGCGAGTGATCGAGCAGGCCCCGCAGGGCGGGCTCCAACTTCCCTGCCGCCAGCGGAGGTTGGAGTCCGTCGACCGTGACCTCGCCGCGAGCCAGCGGGGCCAGAACAGCGAGCGGCACCGGGTCCGCCGCCAGCAGCGACAGCAGGCGCAGCAGTGTCGTCGCCTCCGGCAGTCCCTGTCCGGCCAGCGCGTCCAGCGACAACTGCCAGGTCCGGCTCACGAGATGACGCGACTGGCTGCCCCCGTAGCCACTGGCGCCCCGGTCGACGATCGCCGTCGACTCCTCGCCGAGCTTGCGGTCGTATTCGTCCATCGTCCACGACTCCAGGAGCTGGTGGGCGAGGTGAGATCCCGCGAGGGTGAGTGCGAGTGGCAGTCTGCCGAGGCGGGCGGCCACCTTGCGCGCCGAGTCCAGGTCCCCGGCGTCCGGCGCCAGGTCGCACAAGACCTGGGCGGCCTCCTCCAGCGGCAGCACGCCGAGCGCGTGCCGCGCCACTCCCGGCGTCTGCCACAGCGGGGACGTGGCGTGCCGCGTGGTGACCAGGACCGTGCCCCGCGGGCTGGTGCGCAACCAGGCGCCGTCCGCCAGGACCGAGGGGTCGTCGGCGTTGTCGAGCACCAGAAGCCAGGGCTCGGCGGAGTGGTCGAGGTGGTGCCAGACCAGGTCGGCGGCGGCGCGCCGGCCCGCCGCCGCGGCGGCCAGCTCTCCGGGTTCCGCGCCACGGTCCCCTGCCACCGCCAGCATCCCCGCCCGCAACGACATCCGCTCGGACGCGTTCACCCAGAAGCCGACCCGCCCGTGTGCCCGTACCGCCTCGGTGAACAGCCAGTGCGCCAGCGCGGTCTTGCCGCAGCCGCCCATCCCGTGCACGACATGGGCCGTACCGCCGGGCCCGGCCAGGACCGCGCTCAGCACCCCGCGCAGTTGCTCGCGGTTGCGCAGGATGCCCGGCGGGCGGCCGACCAGCGGTACGCGTACGGTGTCCGGGCCGGTCGGGGCCGCCGGCCGCACTTCCGGGCCGGTCTCGAAGAGCGGGGCCGCGCCCGCGTCGTAATGGTGATGGTGTTCCTGGATGTACTGATCACCGGACGTCTGGAAGATCCGCCCCTGCCCCGACGCCCGGGCCCCGAGTTCGTTCATCGCTCGGTGATGTGCTGATCGCGGCCGGCCTGGTAGACCCGGCCGCTCCCGGAGACCTCGGCGCGCAGCCGGACCTCCGCCGAAGGGCGCTCCTCCGGGAGCCGTGGCTCCAACTCGGCCAGGATGCGCCGCAGTTCGTCGGCGACCTCGGGACGCGCGACCAGCAGCCGCCGCACCCTCGCCTGCCACTCCGCGGTCAGTTCGGCCTCGGTGTCGGTGTCGCCCGACCGCTGGGCGAGCAGTAGGTCCTCGCGGGCGGCCTCCAGTTCGCCGCCGACGGCTTCCGCGCGTTCGGGCTGGAAGCGCTGCCAGAGGGAGACCAGGCCCTCCCGGGCCGACTCCCAGGCCTGGCCGGCCATCAGCGTCACCATCGTCGTACCGGCCGTTCTGGCGAGTTCGGCGATCTCGGGCCCCATGGCCATCCACCCCCCTTGCTACGGCAACCGATAGTAGATCGCCTTCCGGGCGCCGCGCATGGCCGTTCCGCGCGCCCGCGCATCCCCTCCACCTCTCTTGCTGCTAGCGTGTAGTTGCAAGTAAGTTGCAATAAGGTTCGGAGGGGACCCCGCCATGCCCGTGTACACGCTTCCTGAACTGCCCTACGACTACTCCGCACTCGCCCCCGTGATCAGCCCCGAGATCATCGAGCTGCACCACGACAAGCACCACGCGGCCTATGTGAAGGGTGCGAACGACGCGCTGGAGCAGTTGGCGGAGGCTCGGGACAAGGAGACGTGGGGGGCGGTCAACGGGCTGGAGAAGAACCTGGCGTTCCATCTGTCCGGGCACATCCTGCACTCCATCTACTGGCACAACATGACCGGTGACGGGGGTGGTGAGCCGCTGGGCGTCGACGGTGTCGGTGAGCTCGCGGACGCCATCACCGAGTCCTTCGGGTCCTTCGCCGGCTTCAAGGCCCAGCTGACCAAGGCGGCGGCCACGACACAGGGCTCGGGGTGGGGGGTGCTCGCGTACGAGCCGCTCAGTGGGCTGCTGATCGTCGAGCAGGTCTACGACCACCAGGGGAACGTGGGGCAGGGGTCCACGCCGATCCTCGTCTTCGACGCCTGGGAGCACGCCTTCTATCTGCAGTACAGGAACCAGAAGGTCGACTTCATCGAGGCGATGTGGGCCGTCGTCAACTGGCAGGACGTGGCCCGGCGTTACGAGGCCGCCAAGTCCCGGGCGGACGTGCTGCTGCTGGCGCCGTGAGGCGCGGGTGAGTCGTCCTGCCTCGTGATCGTCTTCTCACCCTTCACGCGGGCAGGCGGAAGAACGGAAGCCCCCGCGAGGACGTGACTCGCGGGGGCTTCCTGGTGCACGGCACAGCACGGCAAGGCACGGCACGTCAGGGCTTGCGCCCCACACCGCCGTGCTGGCCGATCGGCTCCGGCTGGGATCCGGCGGCGTCCGGGCGCCACAGGGGGACGGAGACGACCCCGGGCTCCACCAGCTCCAGCCCCTCGAAGTACGCCTCGATCTGGTCGACCGGGCGCAGGAAGTACGGGACGGCGCCGGTCTCGTTGTAGGCGTCCTGGGCCTGCTCGTAGTCCGGATCGGTGCCCCGGGACCCTTCGTTGAGGGAGAGATAGCTGCCGGAGGGGAGCCCGGCGAGGAGACGGGTCACCAGGTCGCGGGCCTGGTCGTAGTCGGCGACGTGGCCGAGGATGCCGCTGAGGATCAGACCGGTGGGCCGCGTGAGGTCGAGGGTCTTGCCCGCCGCCTCCAGGATGCGATCGGGGTCGTAGAGGTTCAGGTCCTCGTACGCCGTCGCGCCCTCCGGTGTCGAGGTGAGCAGGGCGCGGGCGTGGGCGAGGACGAGCGGGTCGTTGTCGACGTAGACGATCTTCGCCTCGGGGGCGCTGCGCTGGGCGACCTCGTGGGTGTTGTCGACGGTGGGCAGGCCGGTGCCGACGTCCAGGAACTGGCGCAGACCCGCATCCTCCACCAGGTACCGGATGGTACGCCCGAGGAAGGCCCGGCTGCTGCGGGCGATGGTCACGATGCCGGGGAAGACGGCGGTGTAGGCATCACCGGCCGCCTCGTCCACCGGGTAGTTGTCCTTGCCGCCCAGCCAGTAGTTCCAGATGCGGGCCGAGTGGGGTACCGAGGTGTCGATCTCCGTCATGGGCCCATGGTGCTACGACTCGTCCGGTTCGCAGGGCACATTGAGGGAGAGAAGTGCGGCGGAATCGTCGCTGGTCACACGGAGTTCGGTGACTGCCGCGTTGCGTAGCCGCGGGAAGGTGCGGCGGTAGTCCCGCAGCGGGATGTGCAGCAGTCTGCACAGCACCAGCCGGAACAGGGTGTTGTGGGCCACGACCAGGACGCGCCGGCCGGGGTGGGCGGCCGCGATCCGGTGCAGGGCCGCGGCTCCCCGGGCGGCGGCCTCGGCCGGGTCCTCGGCGCCGGGGAAGGGGCAGGCCACCGGGTCCGCGCGGAACGCCTCCGCCGCCTCGGGGTCCTCCTTCGCGAACTCCGCGAGGGTACGGCCCTCCACCACACCGAAGTCGCATTCACGCAGGTCGGGTTCGCGGTACGGGGTGAGGCCGAGGGCCTCGCAGGCGGGCTGGGCCGTGAGGACGGCACGGGAGACCGGGGACGTCCAGATCGCGTCGACGGGGTGGGCGGCCGCCCAGCGGCCCAGCGCCCGCGCCTGGGCGCGGCCGGTGTCGGTGAGGGCGACATCGCTGACACCGGCGTAACGGTTCTCGGCGTGCCAGACGGTCTGGCCGTGGCGGGCGAGCAGGAGGGTCGTGGTCATGAGTCGGCAGTGTCCAAGGTCAGACGGCTGTGTGCGTGCGCCGCGACGGGCGGCGGCAGCCAGCCGCGGGTCGTGAGCTCGTCCACCAGGCGGGCGTACGGCTCGGCGAACGCCCGCGTGCGGCCGGGGCGGGGTTCGACGACGGTACGGACCCGGACCATGCGCCCGGCGATGTCCGGCAGCGCCTCGCCGGTCACCCCATGGGCGGCCAACGCGGCCATTCCGAGGGCCGGTTCGGTCTGTTCCGGCACCCGGGCCGGGCGGCCGAGGACGTCGGCGCGGAGCTGGTTCCAGTACGGGCTGCGCGCGCCGCCGCCGGTGAAGGTGAGGGGGCCGTCGAGGGGGGCGCCGAGGTGGTGGAGGTAGTCCAGGCAGAGGCGTTCGGCGAAGGCGACGCCCTGGAGGAGCGCGGCCCAGAGGTCGGCCTCGCCCTCGGGTTCGCCGAGGAGCAGGGCGGTGGCGCCGGGAGCGAGGAACGGGAACCGTTCGCCGGGCGAGACGAGGGGGTACGCGATCGCGCCGGACGGTTCGTGCGCCGCCGCCCGTTCGTCCATCGCCGCCGGATCGGCTCCCGCGAAGGCCGCCGTGAGCACCCCCGCGCCCACGCTGGAGGCGCCGCCGGGCAGCCAGCTCCCGTCCGGCGCCCGGTGGTTGTAGACCACTCCCGTGGGGTCGTGCACCGGGACGGGGGACGCGCCCTTGAGGACGAGCGTGGTGCCGAGCACCGAGTTCCAGGAGCCCGCGCGCAGGGCGCCGGACGCGATCTGGGCCGCGCAGCCGTCGGTCATCCCGGCGATCACGGGGGTGCCGGCGGGGACACCGGTGGCCTCGGCGGCGGCCGCACAGACCTCACCGAGGCGGGTGCCGGGGCGTACGACATCGGGCAGCACCGCCGGAGGGACACCGGGACCGTCCGGCCATGCCTCAGCCTCCGCGTCGTACGCCGTCTTGAGGGCGTGACTGGAGTCGGTGGGGACGGGGTGGCCGACGAGCCGGGCGGTGATGACGTCGGGCTGGTGAGCGAGGCGGAGGTCGCGGCCGGGGGAACGGCCACCGGCGTCCGGGGCACGTGGCGGTTCCGCAGGCCCGGGCGAGCCGCCGTCGGACGCGGCCGAAGGCCTTCCTGGTGTACGCCCTGCCGACGCCGCCTCTTCGTCGCCGGGCGCCCGGTCGGCATCCGCCGCGCTCCGGCGGCGCTTGGTGTCCCGCCCCCCGCCGTGCTCCCGCAGCAGCCACGCCGCCTTCGGCAGCCCCCAGGTGTTCTGCACCGCGAGTCCCGCCGCCCGCAGGCGCTCCGCCTCGGCCCAGGCCCGTCCGTCGTCGTACATCAGGGCGGGGCTCACGGGCCGGCCGTCGGGGTCCGTCAGCAGTACGGTGCCGGAGGTGCCGCACACCGCGAGGCCGCCGATGTGCGGGGACCCGTCACCGACGGCCGCCCTGGAGGCCGTGCACACCGCCGTCCACCACTGCCCGGGGTCCTGTTCGTGCCGTGGTCCCTCGCGGCGCCCGGACAGTGGGGCCGTACCGCTGCCCAGGACGCGGCCGTCAGCGGAGACCACCAGCGCCCGGACGCTCTGTGTACCGAGGTCGATCCCGAGCCACGCCTCCTGCGCCATCCCGGCCTCCCGCACATCAAGAACCGTGAACTTCTCACTCTGCACTGAGATTTACCCGTGTGCGAGGGATTGACGACCATCTTCCGCCGTTACACCCTCGGTTATCGGGCCGACGCGACGCGTCAACCGGGTGTCCCGCGCATCGCCGACGCGCAGCACCCCCTGCACCACCGGACCCAGCCCCACCCGGGGGTGCTCTTCGACGCCGACACGGCGGATCGGGGGACGATGAGCGCCAGCAGCAGCACACGGCAGGGTCCCCACGCACAGCAGGGCCCCGCAGCCCGCCAGGCCGCCATGGCCGAGCGGGTCCTGGCCGACGGCTCGGCGACCGCGGCGGAGCTCGCCGAGCGGTTCGGGGTGAGCCTGATGACGATCCACCGGGACCTGGACGAGCTGGAGCGGCAGGGAGTCGTCCGCAAGTTCAGGGGCGGGGTGACCGCCCAGCCGTCCGGGGTCTTCGAGTCGAATGTGCAGTACCGGCTGAAGACCATGCGGGCTCAGAAGGCGGCCGTCGCCGAGCGCGCGCTCCGGATGATCGAGCCCGGCATGGCCATCATGCTGGACGACTCCACCTCCACCCTGGAGATGGCCCGCAAACTCCGCCTCGGCGAGATCACCCCGCTCACGGTCGTCACCAACTTCCTGGAGGCGATCAACCTCCTCTCCGACCAGCGCGGCATCCATCTGATGGCCCTGGGCGGCGACTACGACCCCCTGCACTCCTCCTTCCTCGGCGTCTCCTGCGTCGAGGCGGTCCAGTCCCTGCGGGTGGACGTCTGCTTCGCGTCCACGTCGGCCGTGCACGGGGGTTACGCGTACCACCAGGAGCAGCACATCGTGTCCGTGAAGCGGGCGATGCTCGACGCGGCCGCCCGCAACGTGCTGCTGATCGACCACACCAAGCTCGCCCGGACCGCCCTGCACCGGGTCGTCCCGCTCTCCCGCTTCGACCTGGTCCTGGTCGACGACGGGGCAGGTGCGGACGCGCTGCGGGACCTGGACGAGCACAAGGTCCGTTACGAGGTCTGCACCACGAGGGGCGGCGAGGAACCGGCCGGAACCACGTGATCTGCGGGCCCGCGTGAACTCAGGCGCAGCCACGCCGAGACGGGAGAGGAAGACACCCTGCGATGAGCGAGATCCTGCGGATCACGGCGGCGGGCGACCACTTCGTCCTGCCGGACCTGATCACCCGGGCGGTGGCCGCCGAGGTCGGCGAACAGCCCCTGGAAGTGAACGAGTTGACGCTCGGCTGGCCGCTGGAGCCGTTCGGCCCGGTGGCGGAGGTGACGGAGGCGAGCGATGCCGAGGAAGCGCTGATCGAGGCGCTGTCCGGTGCGGAGGTGCTGGTCACCCAGATGGGCCCGGTCACCGAACGAGTCCTGGACGCCGCTTCGGACCTGCGCCTGGTCGTCGTCTGCCGGGGCGGCCCGGTGAACGTCAACCTCGATGCCGCCAAGTCCCATGACGTCCGGGTCTGTTTCACCCCCGGCCGCAACGCCGCCGCCACCGCCGAGTTCACCGTCGGACTGATGCTGGCGGCCCTGCGCCGCATCCCCCAGTCCCATGACCTCCTCGCCGGGCAAGGGAGTTGGGCGGGATCGGCGTACTACACCTACGAGAACAGCGGCCTGGAACTGGAGGACCTCCCCGTCGGGCTGGTCGGCTACGGCGCGGTCGGCAGCCGGGTCGCCCGTGTGCTGTGCGCCTTCGGAGCGCAGGTCATGGTGTACGACCCCTACGTCCGCGGCGAGATCCACGGGCTGCGGGTGTCGTCCCTGGACGAACTCCTGCGCAGGTCCGACGTGATCACTCTGCACGCCCGCCTCACGCCCGAGACCCGCGGTCTGATCGGCGCCCGGGAACTGGCCCTGCTGCCGCCCGGCGCGGTCGTCGTCAACGCGGCCCGCGGTCCCCTGCTGGACGAGGAGGCCCTGTGCGATGCCCTGGAGACGGGGCGGCTGTCGGCGGCGGCGCTGGACACCTACGCCACGGAGCCGGTACCGGCGGGCTCCCGCCTCCTCGGGATGGCGGACCGGGTGGTGCTGACCCCGCATCTGGGCGGGGCCTCACGCGCGGTCGCGGAGAAGGCGGCGCGGATCGCGGCGGAGGAAGTGGGCCGCTGGGTGCGCGGGGAAGCCCTGGCGCACTGTCTGACCTGAGCCGCTCTCTGACCTGAGCCACTCCGACCTGAGCCATTCCGATCTGAGGCACGAGGAGGCGCGTCATGTACGTCGGGATCGATGTGGGCACGTCCACCGTGAAGGCCGCCGCCTTCGACGGCACGGGACGTCAACTGGCCGTCGCCGCCCGTCCGGTGGGCCTGGCGCTGCACGGCGGGTTCGTCGAGCAGGACATGGACGAGGTGTACGGGGCGGTCGTCGCCGTCCTCGACGAGGTCACCTCGGGCCTGACCGGGCCCGTCGAGCTGGCCGGGCTCACCGGGCAGGGGGACGGGGTGTGGCTGGTCGACGCGGAGGGGCGGCCGGTGCGGCCGGCGGCGTCCTGGATGGACGGGCGGGCGCACGAGCTGGTCGACCGGTGGCTGGCGGACGGCACGTTCGAGACGGTGTTCCGGCGGACGGGCAGCGCGATGTTCCCCGGGTGTCCGGGGCCGCTGCTCGCCTGGCTGGACAGTCACGACCCGAAGTCCCTGGACGCGGCGTCGGCGGCCGTCTACTGCAAGGACATGGTGTTCCAGCGGCTGACGGGCGCGGCACGGGCGACGACGGACGTGTCGGACGCGTCGATGCCGTTCCTGGACCCGCGGACCCGGACGTACGACAACCGGGTAGTGGAGCTGCTCGGCCTCACGCACCGGCGCGGACTGCTGGCCCCGGTCAGCGACCCGGTCGCGACGGGCGAGGCACGCGGTGAGGGGCTGCCGGCCGGTACGCGGATCGCCGGCGGCCCGTACGACCTCCCCGCCTGCGCACTCGGCGCGGGGGTCACCGTGCCCGGCGACGGGCTGCTGATCGTGGGGACGTGTCTCGCGAGCCTCGTCGCGACCACGGACGTGGACCTGACGGGCGAACCGGCCGGCCTGTACATCTCCACCGACCGCCCGGGGCACTGGCTGCGGGCGATGCCGGCGATGGTCGGCACGGCGGCCCTGGACTGGGTGCTGTCGACGACCGGCGTACGCCATGACGAGGTGGACGCCCTCCTCGCCGACACCCCGCCGGGCGCGAACGGCGTCCGGGTCCTGCCGTACTTCGCGCCCTCGGGCGAGCGGGCCCCCTTCGTCGAGCCCAGGCTGCGCGCCGAACTGACCGGCGTCTCCCTGGAGTCGACGCCCGCCGACCTCGTCCGCGCCACCTGCGAGGGCATCGGCTACGCGGCCCGGCACTGTCTCCAGGCGGCGGGCCTGACCGGAACCCTGGCCGTCTGCGGCGGCGGCACCCGCAGCCCCGCCTGGATGCGGCTGCTCGCCGACGTCCTCGGCCGCCCGCTCAGGGTCGTCGAGGGCGAGGTGGGCGCACGGGGCGCGGTCCTCGCGGCGGCCGAGCGGTTCGGGGTGGCGCTGGACACGGAGGCGTGGACCCGGCCGACGGCGATCGTCGAACCGGACGGGGAGCGGGCGGCGTACTACACCAAGGGCTACGAGGAGCACGTGGACCGACTCTCCCAGGCCCGGGAACGGGCCCGCTGCTGACCCACGACTCACGGCGGCCCCCGGGCCCCTTCACCCGCACGCCGCCGCGGTGCCCGGGCCCGCCCCTCACGACACGGCACCACGACGCCCATGCCCCACGCCCATTCACCGGCCGACGGCCCCGCGCACACACCCACCCTTCACCGCACGGCACCACGACGCCCGCACCCCACGCGCCCAATCACCGGTCGGCGGCGGTCCCGGTGCGCCGCATATCGTGCCACCGCGCCGCCGCCACGCCGGTGGTCTCGGCCGTGTCCGCGCGTGCTGCGGGTTCCCGGAGTCCGGCGTGGGGGGGCGGCCGTTGGTCGTCCGTCGCCGTGGGGCCGCCGGGCGGATCGGGCCGGACAAGGTCTCGGTCGCCGGCTCGTCGCTGCTGGCGGGCGCGCACGTGGTGGGGCTGAAGATGGGACCGTACACCTTCCGCGCGGAGCGCCGGGTCCTGACCGCGGAGTTCCGGCGCGGCAGCGGAGCGAACGATTTCGGTGACCCGTTCGCCGAATACGCGCTGTACTACGGGCTGGGAGTCGACGCTGTGGTCACGGACTGTCCGGACCTGACGGTGATCGCGAGGAGGGGTTGATGGGAACGCGCAAGCTGGCCTGCCCGACCTGTGGGTCCATGGAGGACTTCCGGATTCTCGACGACGCGGAGAAGGCGGCGGTTCGCGAGGACAAGGGCGCGCGCCACCAGGTGGACAACCTGTGGCGCTGCACCGCCGAGGGCTGCCTGTCGTACTACCGCCACCTCAACAAGCACGACGGCGGCCGCCTCCCCGAGAGGTTCCGCGAGGAGAAGACCGCCGAGAAGTGACGCGATTACCGCCCCGGCGGGACGGATTCCGGGCTCACGCCCTGCAAGGCGGCACGCCTACGCTCCCCTCGCCGAGGCGAGGGGGAGGTCCGTATGTCCGACACGATTCACTGCCCGCGATGTCCCAGGGGGAAGCTGCACTCGTTCCGCAGGGTCAACGCCAAGGAGGAGAAGCACATCGCGTCGGTGTACCCGAAGAAGGGGGCTCACGGTTTCTGGCGGTGTGAGGGCCGGACCGGGTCGGGGCAGTGCCTGTGGGTCCAGCCCTACTACAACCAGGCTGACGGCTTCGATCTCCCGCCGTCCTTCAGTTGACCGGCTCGGTCAGAGGTTGCTGAAGTCCGGACCCTTCGTACGCGTGCGCTTGATCTCGTAGAAGCCCGGCACGGAGGCGACCGCGAGGGTGCCGTCCCAGAGGCGGGCCGCCTCCTCGCCCTTGGGGGCCGGGGTGACGACCGGGCCGAAGAAGGCGAGCTGCTCGCCGTCGGCGCCGGGGACCGCGATGACCGGGGTGCCGACGTCCTGGCCGACCTTGTCGATGCCCTCCTTGTGGGAGGCGCGCAGCTCGGCGTCGAACTCGAAGTCCTTCTGGTCGAAGTACTCGATCAGGTCGGCGGGCAGGCCGACGTCCGCCAGGGCGCCCTCGACGGCCTCGCGGGTCGGACCCTGGCCCTCGTTGTGGATACGGGTGCCGAGCGCGGTGTACAGCGGGCCGAGGATGTCGGAGCCGTGCTTCTGCCAGGCCGCGGTGACCACCCGGACCGGCTGCCAGGCCTTGGTCGCCAGCAGCTCGCGGTACTCCTCGGGCAGCTCGTCGACCTTCGGCTCGTTCAATACGGCCAGGCTCATGATGTGCCAGTGCACCTCGATGTTCCGGACCTTCTCCACCTCGAGGACCCAGCGGGAGGTCATCCAGGCCCAGGGGCACAGCGGGTCGAACCAGAAGTCGACGGGCGTCTTCGCGGAGCTGGTCTCGGACATGCGTCTCCTAAGGAAAGTGTTCGATTGAAAGAGAGAACACTTTCCCCGCCCCGCCCCATTCCCCGTTGCCCCGCCTCATTGCCCGTTGCCCCTGTCCCGTCGTCCCCGTCCCCCGGTCCCGTTGCCTGGTCCCGCCCGTCAGGCCCCCATGGCAGGATCGGTGCTGTCCACATACCGAACACCGCCCGAGGGAGTACCGCCCGTGCCCGGTGAGAATCTGTCCCGCGACGAGGCCCGGGAGCGGGCCGCTCTGCTGTCCGTCGACGGGTACGACGTGTCCCTCGACGTACGGTCCGCCGTCGGGGACACCGCGGAGGATCCCCGGACCTTCCGGTCGGTCACCACGATCCGTTTCCGTTGCAACGAGCCCGGCGCCACCAGCTTCGCCGACCTCATCGCGCCGAGTGTGACCTCCGTCTCCCTCAACGGCCGCGACCTCGACCCCAGCGAGGTCTTCGACGGCTCCCGGATCGCCCTGGAGGACCTGGCCGCCGAGAACGAGCTGATCGTCGACGCCCAGTGCGCCTACTCCCGCACCGGCGAGGGCCTGCACCGCTTCGTCGACCCCGAGGACGGCGAGGTCTACCTCTACACGCAGTACGAGCCGGCCGACTCCCGCCGTGTGTTCGCGGGCTTCGAGCAGCCGGACCTCAAGGCCCCGTTCCGCTTCGAGGTCCGCGCCCCGCAGGAGTGGACGGTCTGGAGCAACGGCGTCGGTGAGCGCGCGGACGGCGTCTGGCGCTTCGCGGAGACGAAGCCGATCTCGACGTACATCACCTGCGTGGTCGCGGGCCCGTACCACTACGTGACCGACTCCTACTCCCGCACCCTCGCCGACGGCACGACGCTGGAGATCCCCCTCGGTGCGATGTGCCGCAAGGGTCTCGCCCCGCACTTCGACTCCGACGACGTCTTCCTCGTCACCAAGCAGGGCCTGGACTTCTTCCACGAGCACTTCGACTACCCGTACCCCTTCGGGAAGTACGACCAGGCGTTCGTGCCCGAGTACAACCTCGGCGCGATGGAGAACCCGGGGCTCGTCACCTTCCGCGAGGAGTACATCTTCCGCGGCAAGGTGACCCAGGCGTCCTACGAGGCGCGGGCCAACGTCATCCTGCACGAGATGGCCCACATGTGGTTCGGCGACCTCGTCACCATGGTGTGGTGGGACGACCTGTGGCTGAAGGAGTCCTTCGCCGACTTCATGGGCACCTTCGCAGGCGTCGGCGCGACCCGCTTCGAGGACGCCTGGATCACCTTCGCCAACCGCCGCAAGGCCTGGGCGTACCGCGCCGACCAGCTGCCCTCCACGCACCCGATCACCGCCGACATCCGCGACCTGCAGGACGCCAAGCTCAACTTCGACGGCATCACCTACGCCAAGGGCGCCTCCGTGCTGAAGCAGCTGGTGGCGTACGCCGGTCAGGACGCGTTCCTGGAGGGCGCGCGGCGCTACTTCAAGCGGCACGCGTACGGCAACACGCGCCTCGGCGACCTGCTGTCGGTCCTTGAGGAGACCAGCGGCCGGGACATGGCGGCGTGGTCGCGCTCGTGGCTGCAGACGGCGGGCGTCAACTCCCTCACCCCGCAGGTGCTGCTGAGCTCCGAGGGCCGGATCGCCGAGCTCGCCGTACTGCAGGAGGCGGTGGAGTCCCATCCGGAACTGCGCCCGCACCGGGTGGCGGTGGGCCTGTACCGGAAGGGCGCCGACGGTGCGGTCGAGCGGTACGCGCGCGTGGAGGTGGACGTCGACGGTCCGCGGACGGTCGTGGCGGAGCCGGTGGGCGCCGAGGCGCCGGAGCTGGTGCTGGTCAACGACGACGACCTGACGTACTGCAAGACGCGGTTCGACACGGGGTCCCTGGAGACCCTCAAGGGGCATCTCGGGGACATCACCGACCCCCTCGCCCGTGCCCTGTGCTGGTCGGCGCTGTGGAACATGACGCGGGACGCGCTGCTGCCCGCCCGGGACTTCGTCGGCCTCGTGCTGCGGTTCGCGGGCCGGGAGTCGGACATCGGTGTGCTGCAGATGCTGCACGCGTGGGCCAACTCCTCGCTGGTCCACTACGTGGCCCCCGCCTGGCGTGCGACGGGCGGGCGGCTGCTGACCGAGGGTGCGCTGAAGGAGCTGCGGCAGGCGGCGCCGGGCAGTGAGCACCAGCTGGCGTGGGCGCGGTTCTTCGCGACGGTGGCGTCGGACGAGGCCGATCTCCAGCTGCTCCAGGGCCTGCTGGAGGGCACCGCGAAGATCGACGGTCTGGAGGTGGACCAGGAGCTGCGCTGGGCGTTCCTGGAGCCGCTGGCCGCGCACGGCGTCGCGGACGAGGGTGCCCTGGCCGCCGAACTGGCCCGTGACGACACGGCGTCCGGCAAGCGCCACCAGGTCCGCTGCCTCGCGGCCCGCCCGTCGGAGGCGGTGAAGGCGCAGGCGTGGGCGCAGGTCGTGGAGTCCGACGCGCTGTCGAACGCCCTCGTGGGGGCGACGATCTCGGGCTGGAGCCAGTCCTCGCAGCGGGAGTTGCTGGCGCCGTACGCGGAGAAGTACTTCGCGGCGATCGAGCGGGTGTGGACGGGCCGTTCGATCCAGATCGGCATGGACGTGGTCGGCGGGCTGTTCCCGTCGCTGCAGCAGTCGGAGGCCACGGTGGCGGCGGCGGACGCGTGGCTGGCGGCGCACGAGGACGCGGCACCGGCGCTGCGCCGGCTGGTCCTTGAGGCGCGGGACGATCTGGCGAGGGCGCTGCGGGGCCAGGCGTGCGACGCGAAGGCGGGCTGAGACCGGACTGAACCCTTGATCTCCTGAACCCTTGATCTCTGCCCAGAGCTTGGGCTCTTGGTAGCCGTTACGAAGTTCAGGCAATCAGGGCCGTAACCCCTGGTCCGACCCGTTCGGACCAGGGGTTTTCGCTGCCTACTCGGCATCCGAACATCCGTCCTTTAGTACCACCTTGTCCGCATTCGTCGACAGGCGTGTAACAGCGGTTAGGAATCAGATCAACGGCGGGAATCCCCGCTGCATGAACCACAACACCCCGGTCCCCCCGCTCTCCCCCCGCCCGGTCCGCCACCTCTCCGAGGTGCACCGCCGAGTGATGACGGCCGCGCAGTTGAGGTCGCACGGTGTCTCCTCGGCCGAGACCAACGAGCAGTGCCGCTCCGGCGGCCCCTGGCAGCAGCTCCTCCCGGGCGTGATCCTGCTCCACCCGGGCCCGCCGACCAGCGAGGAGCGGCTGCACGCGGTCCTGATGTACGCGGCGAAGGAGCGCACCGTCAGGGTCCCGGCCCAGCCCGGAGCCGAGCAGCCGCACGCCCCGGTGTACGCGGAGGCGATGATCACGGGCCTGGCCGCCCTGACCCTGCACGGCTTCACCTCGGCCCCGCCCCTGATGTCCCAGAACAAGCTGGACGTCCTGGTCCCGCGTCTGCGCCGGCTGCGCTCGGCGGGCTGCGCCCGCGTCGTCCGTACGACGTCCATGCCGGCGGCGGAGCAGGTGACGGGGCTGCCGGTGGCGCCGGTGCCGCGGGCGCTGGCGGACGCGGTGGCGGAGCTGTCGGACGCGGGGGTGGTGCGCCGTCTGCTGACGGAGGCGGTCCGTGGCGGGCACACCGAACCGGCGTCGGTGGTACGCGAGTTGAACAACGCCAAGCTGCTGAGCCGACCGCACGTGGTGGACGCGGTGGACTCCCTGCTGGCGGAGGGCCGGGCGATCGCGGAGGACCGTCTGTACCGCATGGTCCGCGAGCACGGTCTGCCGGACCCGGTGTGGAACGTCGACCTGCGCCTGCCCGGCGGCCCCCACCTCGGCGGCCTGGACGCGTACTGGCCGGAGCAGGCGGTCGCCGTCGAGCTGGACACCCGCGCCCCGCGCCAGGACGAGGACGCGCTGTGGTCGGAGTACGCCCGTAAGCGCGAGCACCTGGAGCGTCTCGGCATCACGGTCGTCCACATCACCCCGAAGAAGCTCCGTGAGTCGACGGAACAGCAGGCGGCGGTGGTCCGTACGGCGCTCATGGCGTCCGGCGACCGCGATCCGGCCGCGTATGTGGTGGTGCTGCCCCGGTAGTGACGGACCGGGGCGGGATCAGGGGGGAGAGGAGGGGCCGCCGATCGGAGGGGGATCGGCGGCCCCTCCTCGCGTGCATGCTCAGGCGCGGGTCGCGAGGAGCCGGCGCAGCGCGGCATGGCCGGGCGGTCCCCAGGTGGGCTTGCCGCCGGGACGGCCGTGGACACCCGCGTCCCCGATGAAGATGCAGCCGAGGGCACGCCACACCGCGCAGCCGCGGGCGCGCCGCACGGTCGCTGCGTCCGGAGCCGGCCGACAGGCCTGATGGAACCGGTCGACGGCCCCGTCGGGCAGCAGAATCCAGGCGGCGGCGAGATCCCAGGCCGGATCGCCCGCGCAGAGGTCACCGAAGTCGATGACACCGCAGAGGGTGCCGTCCGCGGTGAGGACGTTGGCCGGGTGCAGATCGCCGTGCAGCCACATCGCCGGCCCCTCCCACGGGGCCGCGGCGACGGCGTCCTCCCAGACCTCGAGGACGGCGTCCGGATCAGGGATCAGCCCCTGCTCGGCGGCGGAGGCGATCCCCTCGGCGACCCCTTCGGCCTGATCGGCCAGGGGCCCGCCCCGCCCCCGCCCGACGGGCGCCCCGGCGGGAGCGGGCCTGTGCAGAGCCGTCAGGAACCCGGCGAGGGCATCAGCCGCCTCCGCCCCGCGCGTGACGGGAGCCCGGTCGGCAGGCTCCCCCGGCACCCACGTGGTGACGATCCACGGCCGCGGAAACCGCTCGGACGGCTCCCCGAGCCGCTGCGGCACCGGAACCGGCAACGGCAGCCCCGCCGCAAGGCCGGGCAGCCAGGTGTACTCCCGGCGCACCAGCTCATCGGCGGACTCCGTCACCCACGGCAACCGCACCGCGAGGTCGTCCCCGACCCGCCACAGCTGGTTGTCCCACCCACGCGCACCGAACTCCACGGGACGATCGGCGAGGTCGGGGTGCTGCTCCCGCAGCAGTTCCCGCACCAGCTCTGCGGTGATCTCGATCTCGGTGGTGGTCATGCGGAGCCACCGTAGCCGGTGCGCGCACCGGGAACCGCCCGGTCGGCACTTCAGGAACGGACGTGCCCCTCGTCCAGGCCGACGCCGGTGACGACGCCCTCGATGAGCGCCGCGTACGACGCCACCATCCGCGTACGGCTGAAGCGTTCGCGGCTCGCTGCCAGGACCGGCGCCAACGCCCCGCGCCGGGCCGCCGCCTCCGACCACGCGGCCGCGATCCCCACCGGGTCCGGGGCCGTCAGGATGCCGTGGCCCGTGACGATCGCCGCGCTGTCGCCGACGTCCGTGGAGACGGGCACCGCGCCGCACATCATGCCCTCGATCAGACAGAGGGGGGCCGCCTCGCCCCAGGAGGAGGTGAGGGCGACGACGTCGGCGCCGGCGTACACCGTCTCCATGTCCCGCCGTACGCCCAGCAGCCGGAGGCGGTCACGGAACGGCCCCAGGCCGGCGGCGACGATGTCCGCCTCCAGGGCGGGGTTGGCCGGTGTCATGCCCGCCCCGCACATCAGCACCTGCCCCGCCGGCTCGTCCCGCAGCCACTCCCGCGCCGAGGCCAGGAACAGCGGCACGTTCTTCATGCCGTCGTAGCGGGCGGCGAAGACGACCACCGGGGAGGCGGCGGAGATGCCCAGCTCCGTACGGAACCCGAGCCGGCGGGCCGCGTCCGGGCGGAAGCGGAACAGGTCCACCCCGTTCGGGATGACGTGGAGGAGCTCGGACGGGATGCCCGCCGCCTCGTACGCGGCCCGTGTCGACTCCGCGCAGCAGACGCAGGCCGCGACCGTGCCGTCGGCGATGGCGGCCTTGAGGTCGTCGAGGGCGCGGCCCTGGTTCTCGGGGTCGGAGCGGTGCAGGCAGACCACGACCGGGCGGCGCGGCAGGCCCGCCTGGTTCAGCAGGGCGAGCGGCTGTTCCTTGAGCGACAGGATGACATCCGCCGCCGCCATCGCCCGAGCCGTTTCGGCCAGCTCCGGCCCGGTGAAGTCGGCCGAAATGCCGTGGCCGGTGCCGTGGACCCGGTCGAGGGCGGAGACCACCACGCCCGCCGAGGTGAGCGCGCGATGGCACGCGTCGTCCTCCATGCGCTGGCGGGTGGCCTCCCGGTGCACCTCCGCGTGGAGGCTCAGCGCCCCGTGCCGTTGACCGCCTTCGACCAGACCCAGCACCACATCGGTGTGCACGATCCGTGCACCACCGGAGAAAAAGCCCTCGTAGACCGACAGCACCCGCAGCCCGTGTCCCGTACGCACACGACCACCCGCCTTGCACTCAGTTCCAGCCATCCCCCGTGAAGCGCGGGTTAGCCGATATGAGGCGGTACGGACATTACGTACGCATGAACTGAGTGCTTCGTGTCTGGGTCGGCGCAATTAAACGAAACGCGGAGCTATTTTTTGCCGCAGAATTCCGCTTCGACCACCGCGAGGGCATCCCCCGACCAGTCGCCGTTGAAGTTGAAGGAGAGGGAATGGCGGCCGTCCGCGGTCGTCACCGCCACCGAGGACGAGCCGTGGATCCCGCCGTCGTGACCCCAGACGCCGACCCCGCACGACAGCTTGAGCTCCATGAGGCCGAGGCCGTAGCCGGCGTTCGGATGGGCCGCGTCCGTCACCGTGGTCCGCATCTCCGCGAGCTGCTCCGGCGGCAGCAGCCTGCCCTTCAGCAGCGCCGAGTAGAAGCGGTTCAGATCGGCGTTGTCGGAGATCATCCCGCCCGCCGACGAGGCCGCCGAGGGGTTCATCTCCGTGACGTCGTACGTCGGTCCCGTGATCGTCTCCGCGAGCTTGGAGTAGGCGCGGCTGCTGGGCCGCGGGACGGTGGCCCGGGTGCCGGGGACCGAGGTGGCGTCGAGGTGCAGGGGCCGGATGACCCGCTCGCGGATCTCGTCGCCGTACGGCCTGCCCGTGGCCTTCTCGATCACCATTCCGGCAAGGACGTAATTGGTATTGGAGTATTTCCAGGAGGTGCCCGGCGCGAAGTCCGGTTTGTGGGACATCGCGATGTCCACCAGGTCCTGCGCCGACTTCGTGTCGTAACGGTGCTCGAAGAAGCCGTCCTTCTCGAAGTACGTCCTGCGGAACTCCGCGTCGGCCGTGTAATTGAAGATTCCGCTGGTGTGGTTGAGGAGCGCGCGCAGGGTGATCGCGCCGCCGTCGTGGCCGTTGCCGCGGACGACGCCGGGCAGCCATTTCTCCACCGTGTCGTCCAGCGACAGCCGCCCCTCCGCCTCCAGTTGGAGCACCACCGTCGACACGAAGGTCTTGGTGATGCTGCCGACCCGGTAGCGGTCGTGGGCCGAACGCGGCTTGCCCGTTCCCAGGTTGCCCACCCCGGCGGTGGCGGACCAGACGCGGTGCCCGGTCCTCGCCTCCGCCGTCACCCCGGGCACGCCGTCCTTCACGGCGGCCTCGATCGCCTTCCGGGTCGCGTCGTGGCCGCCTCTGGCGGGTGCCGCGGCGAACGCGGGTCCCGCCAGGGCCACCGACAGCGCGACGGCGGTCGCCGCCACGAGAGTTGTCCGTACGGTCATGTCTCTCCCCGTTGTGCTCGTCCTTGTGCTCGTCGTCGAGCTCGGTCGCGGGGTGAGACACGGCCGGTATCAGCGGGGTTGAGCCGGGTACGCCGGTTGAGCGGGTTTCGGCCCTTCGGGGCTCAGCCCTTGCGCAGCACCAGTTCCGTGTTCCGGTCCCGTGCCTCGCCCGCCAGCTTCGTGCTGCCGCCGGGGGCGTTGAAGGACAGCTCGCGGTAGAGCGCCGACAGGCCGGTCTGGGAGAGGTCGGTGAAGTCCGTGCGGTGCGGGGCGGAGGACTCGATGCAGGTGGTGAAGAGGGAGATGGTGCCGTCCTTGTTGTCCACCAGCTCGACCACGCGGGCGAGCTGGGGGTAGTCGACGTGCGAGGCGGTGGAGATCTCCCAGAAGGAGCGGCCGCCGGCCGAGGCGTGCGGGGTGATCGCGTTGCGGTGGATGTGCCCGTTCACCCAGGCCAGGACGTTGCGGTGGCTGCCCAGCAGGGCGACGACCTCGGCACCGCTGTGCCGGCGCTCACCGGGGCGGGCCGGGTCGGGGCGGGAGTTGTCCATGGACTTGCTGGTGTGGTGGCTGAAGACGATCGCGTACGAGTCCTTGTTGTCCTTGAGCGTCCTGTCCAGCCACTTCAGCTGGGCCGTCCCGACGGACCCCTCGTAGTGGCCGCCGGCGTCGGTGGTGTCGAGGCTGATGCCGATGACGTCGTCGGCGATGCGGAAGGAGTAGTACTGGGTGTTCGCGTCGATGTTGGCGGTGGAGTAGCCGTGGCCGACGGGACCTACCCCGCGGTGGGCCGGGTCCAGGTGGGCCTGGAGATACTCCCGCGGCGTGAACGGCGCCCGCTTCTCGTCCGGGGTGACCGAGCGCATGTCACGGGCGTGCGCCTTGAGCAGCTCGCGGTAGACGCCGGACCCGGTGGGGTCCTTGTCCTTCTTGAGGGAGTCCTGGAGCTTCTTCGCCTCGGCCGCGGACAGGGTCATCAGCTTCCTGCCGCCGACGGCCAGCTCGGTGAGGTAGGAGTCGGCGTGCGAGGCGTAGGTGCCGAGCGGCAGCGAGTCGTGGTTGCCGACCGTGGAGTACCAGGGCAGGTTCAGTCCTGGGCTGTTGACCTCGCGGACGGCGGCGGCGAGGAAGCCGTCGAGGTGCGGGAAGCCGCGCTGCTTGTCGGCGTCCCGGACACTCGCGTCGGGCTGCCAGTACTGCTTGATGCCACTGTTCTGGACGCCCTCGTAGTGCCGCGGGTCACCGCTGTTGGGGCTGATCCGCCCGCCGCTCATGACCTTCAGGAACCACTCCAGCTCGGTTTTCGAGTTGTTGTCCGTGTTGTCGCCGGTGGTCATGGCGAAGTGCAGCGGCGCTCCGGTCACCGGGCCGCCGCGCAGCGCGTTGATCCGCTCCACGAGCGCGATCGCCCCGTGCACGGTCAGCGCCTCCTGCGGCCGCCAGGCGTGCACATCGGTCGAGCGCAGGTATTCGAGCCGCAGCGGGTGCTGGGTGTCGATCAGATGGAGATCGGTGAGCTGGACGAACGCGGCGAGCGCGGTACGACGGCCCGCGCGCCCCGTCTTCGGCGTGGCCAGGTCGGCGCGGACGACGCGCCGCCAGCCGGGTCCGCCGCCGAGGCGGCGGAATCCGGTGGCGGTGCGGGCGGCGGCGACCGAGGCGACGGTGGTGCCCCGGGTGTACGGGGCGAGGGGGGCGGCCGGGGCCTGCCGGGACCGGGCGACGGGCGCCTCGGCGGCCGCGGTGTCGGCGGCGTTGGTGGCGGCCTGGCTGTCGGTGGGCCGCAGGGCGTAGCCGACACCCGCGGAGAGGGACACCGCCGCGGTGGCGGCGAGGACGGTACGGCGGTTGACCTCCAGTGCGGAGGTGGCAGAGCGTATGCGCGACATGGCGCGGTCTCCCCGAGTGCGAACGCGTCGGCAGTGGTCGCGGGTGCTCGCGGTTGCGAACAACCCGCTCGCTCTGGATCGTTGGCACCGGGGATGACCTGCACGTGAACGAGACGGCAACGTGCAACGCCGATCACCGTACGTGGATCTCTGTCCACCTTCCGCGTCCACGGCCGCTCCTCGAACGGCCCGGAGGCGGTCACTCCGTGTTCATTTTCCTGGGTAAGACGGCGGTACCGCCGGGGCCCGGGGAGCAACCGGGGCCCGAGGAGCCGCCGGGGCCGACGCCCCCTACACCGCCCGCCCCGCCGCGGGCCGCTCGCGCCACAGCCGGAGCCCGATGTCGACCAGCGAGACCCGGTGCAGAGCGGACACGGCGTCCAGGTCGTGCCAGGCGGCCATGTCGGTGGAGCCGCCGATCTCGTGGCGCAGCTCACCGCCGGTGACCCGGCCCTCGTAGACGAGCCGTACGCCGTGGTGGTCGACCCTGCGGCCGAAGCGCCGGGCGTAGGTGTGGCGGCGGGAGTCCACGCCCAGCAGGCCGGTGACCTCGATGTCGTAGCCGGTCTCCTCCTCCACCTCCCGCAGGACGGTGTCGTAGGGGTCCTCCCCGTGCTCCATGCCGCCGCCCGGCAGGGTCCACTCCGGATTTCCGGCGCCGTCGATCCACCGGGCGAGGAGGACCTGGTCGTCACGGACGCATATGGCGTAGGCCGCCACCCTCAACTTCTGGCGCATACAGGGAAGTTAGCCCGCCGGGTCGGGATTCGCCGGTGAGTATTCGGGCGCCGACCAGCGCAGCGGCAGCGCCGCCGGCGTCTCGACGGCCTCCGTCACGGTGAACCGCACCCTGCGTTCCGCGCCGAACTCCGTGCGCGCCTCGCCCGTCAGCTGCAGTGCCGTCCCGGTCGTCCAGTCCAGGAACAGCAGTCCGGCCCTGGGGTCCGCCGCGAGGTTGCCCAGGGTGAGGAACATGGCGTTGCCGGGGTAGTCCCGCCAGCTCAGCTCGCGCGGCGAATCGACGTGCACGAAACCGGGGTTGCCGCCGCGATGGCTGGCGTCGGCCCCGCCCGGGTGCACGGTCGCCACGAAGAAGGTGTCGGCCCGGGAGACGAACTCGGCCTGTCCGCCGGTCAGTTCGGCACCCCGCACCGGTGTCCCGCTCCTTCGGCCCGCGACCGTCTCGTAGGACTCCCTGCGCTGGAGGTATTTCGGGCAGTTGGCGAACACCTGCTCCGCGTCGACGGAGAATCCTCCCGCGGACGGCCGGAGCCGGCCGTTCAGGCGCATACGGCGGCGGGTGCGCGGGTCGAGGGCGATCGTGCCGACGGACACACCGGCCGTCGCGAGGGCGGGGGCGAGCGGGTCGGTCGGGAGCACCCCGCCCGTCACGGTGATCCGGCGTGGGCCCGTTGCCCGGACGAAGCCCGGGGCCCCGGACAGCGGCGACGCCCAGACCCGGCCCGTCGACGGGTCCGCGGCGCCCACCACCAGCAGCGGCTGGAGTCCGAGGAAGGCCGCGGCGACCGGCTTGATGCCCTCGCCGACCGACCGGCCCACATGGTCCGCCGACTCGCGCACCCCGACCCGGTCCTGCACCTCTCGCGAGCCCGCGTGATAGACGCCCATGACTAGAAGAACCCGCAGGTCGGCGCCGACTCGACGGGGGCCGGGGCGCCCTCGGCGCCGCTCGGCACCGAGATCTCCAGGCGGGTGCCGTCCGGGTCGTGGAAGAAGATGCCGCCCGACGCCGCGCCCTCGCTGTGGGCGACGACTCCCTCGTAGGCGAAGTCCGCGCCGTACGAGCGCAGCGCCCGCTCGTACTCCTCGACCCGTTCCACCGAGTCCGCCTCGAAGGCGAGGTGGTGCAGGCCGGCGCGGTCCGGTGCGTACGCCCCTTCGGCCTGCTGCCACAGGGTGAGGACGAGCTTCTCCCCGTCCCCCAGGAACGCGTACCGCCGCCCTTCCTCCTTGCCCTCGCCGATCAGGGCGAAGCCCAGGATCTCGCGGTAGAAGGCGAGCGAGCGGTCGAGGTCGGTGACGTTCAGGCCGATGTGGCCGGTGCGCAAGGTCATGACTGTCCCCTTCGGCTGTGCAGCACACTGTTCTAACCTGTGTGAGCAAAGTTAAGGGTTAGAAGCGGTCGGTGCAACCCCTCACGTACCCTTGACCGGTTAGCACGGAAGGGAGCCCCACATGTCCGCCGATCCCCGCCCGCTCATCGGCGAGCCCCTCGCGCTCGACCTGCTCAACACGCGATGGATGCAGGACGGGGTCGCCCAGGACCTGCTCACCGGCACCGACGGGCTCGCCGTGTGGCTGCGGGCCAACGCGCTCGACGGGCGGTTCGACGCCGACGAACCCACCCTGCGACATGTGCTGCACGCCCGGGACGCCCTGCGCAGGGCCGTCGACGAGAAGATCACCGAAGGGGTCGACGCGGTGCTCGGCCACGGCCGCATCCGGGCCACCCTCACCCCCGAAGGCCCCGGCGAGGTGCCGGAGTTCGAGGATCCCGCGTGGGGACCCGCCTGGCTCGCCGCCCGCAACTACCTGGAGCTGCTCACCACCGCGCCCGACCGGATCCGCGGCTGCGCCCACGAGGCGTGCGTCCTGCACTTCTTCGACACCTCACGCAACGGCACCCGGCGCTGGTGCTCGATGGCGGCGTGCGGGAACCGGGCCAAGGCGTCGCGGCACTATGCGCGCACCAGAGAAGCCTGAGAGCCCTTGGCCGATCCATCCCTTTTGTCGCTCAACTCCCTAAAAGGGATCGCGGGTTTTCCCCACACGCCCATATCGATTCGGTCAACTCTCCCTAAACATCCTTCCCATGCGTAAAGCTGTGCGATCGTCCGGGCTCGCATTTCCGGACTCTCGCGGTCAGGACCGATCAGTCCCGGCCGCCACCGCACGTTCCTTTACCTACAAGGGATGCCGATGACCCTCACCCCCCAGCGCGATCCGATATCGGGCGGCGCGAGACGCGTGGTGCGCATAGCCGTCGCAGCCGGTGTCGTGGCCGCGCTCTCCGCGGCCGGACCGATACCCATGGCCGTCGCCGCGGCCGACGCGCCCCCCGCGGCCGACCCGGTCGTCAAGTCCGCGCACGACAAGCTCGGTTCGGACGACGCGGACCTGCTCGCCGAGGCGAAGGCCGACGGCGACAAGAGCATCTCGATGATGATCGCGACCGCTCCGGGACAGACCGAGCAGGTCGCCAAGCAGCTGGACGCCGTGGACGGCGGCCTCGTGGGCCGCACCTTCGACAAGGTCGGTTACGTCCGCGCCACCGTCCCCACCGCCAAGGCGGACGCGGCCATCGCGGCCGCCGTGAAGCTCTCCTCCGTGCACGGCATCGACCTGCGCCAGGAGATCCCGCTGGACGACCCGACGCCGAGCGCGGACACCGCCAAGGGTGCCTCCGCCGCCGCGACGGCCGCCGCCTACCCCGCGCCCGGCAAGAAGACCCCCGCCGAGAACCCGTACAACCCGTCCTTCGAGACGGGCGCCGTCGACTTCGTGAAGGACCACCCGAAGGCGGACGGCCGCGGCATCACCATCGGTGTCATCGACTCGGGTGTCGACCTCGGCCACCCGGCGCTGCAGAAGACCACCACCGGCGAACGCAAGATCGTCGACTGGGTCACGGCCACCGACCCGGTGAGCGACCAGGACGGCACCTGGCGGCGGATGAACAACCCCGTCAGCGGCCCGAGCTTCACCATCGCGGGCGCCACCTGGAAGGCCCCCGCGGGCGCCTACCAGTTCAACCTGTTCCGCGAGTCGGCCACGGCCGGCGGTGACGCCAAGGGCGACTCCAACCGCGACGGCGACACCACCGACGTCTGGGGCGTGCTCTACGACGCGGCCGCCGGCACCGTCCGGGTCGACCTGAACAACAACAACGACTTCACCGACGACGCGGCCATGAAGCCGTACAAGGACGGCTTCCAGATCGGTTACTTCGGTACCGACAACCCGTCGACCGAGGTCGTCGAGCGCCAGCCGTTCGTCGTCGAGATCCGCAAGGACGTCGTCTTCAACGCGGCCGGTGACAAGTCCGACTACGTCAACATCGGCGTCATCGAGTCCGAGCACGGCACCCACGTCGCCGGCATCACCGCCGCCAACAGCCTGTTCGGCGGCAAGATGAACGGCGCGGCCCCGGGCGCGAAGGTCGTCTCCTCGCGCGCCTGCACCTGGACCGGCGGCTGCACCAACATCGCGCTCACCGAGGGCATGATCGACCTCGTCACCAAGCGCGGTGTCGACATCGTCAACATGTCCATCGGCGGTCTGCCCGCGCTGAACGACGGCAACAACGCGCGCGCCGAGCTCTACACGCGCCTCATCGACACCTACGGCGTCCAGCTGGTCATCTCGGCCGGCAACTCCGGCCCGGGTGCCAACACCATCGGCGACCCCGGTCTGGCCGACAAGGTGATCTCCGTCGGTGCCTCGATCTCCAAGGCGACGTGGGCCTCCAACTACGGCTCCGCAGTGTCGAAGCCGTACGCGCTGATCCCGTTCTCCTCGCGCGGCCCGCGTGAGGACGGCGGCTTCACCCCGACCCTGGTCGCCCCGGGTGCCTCGATCAACACGATCCAGACCTGGCTGCCGGGCGCCCCGGTCGCCGAGGCGGGCTACTCGCTGCCGGCCGGCTACGCCATGCTCCAGGGCACCTCGATGGCCTCCCCGCAGGCCGCCGGCGCCTCGGCGCTGCTGCTGTCCGCCGCCAAGGCGAAGGGCATCGAGCTCACCCCGAAGACCCTGCGCACCGCGCTGACCTCGACCGCCGACCACATCAAGGGTGTGCAGGCGTACGAGGAGGGCGCGGGCCTCATCAACATCGAGGACGCCTGGGACTCCATCAAGGACGGCGCGACCGCCCACGACTACACGGTGAAGGCGCCGGTCGACACCGCGATCGACCAGTTCCTGAAGACGCCGGGCTTCGGCACCGGCATCTACGACCGTGAGGGCGGCCTGAAGGCCGGCGTGAAGAAGTCGTACGAGGTCACCATCACCCGTACGTCCGGCGCCGACAAGCCGATCCGCCATGAGCTGCACCTGGAGAACAACGCCTCCGGCACGTTCTGGATCGTCGGCTCCGACGAGGTGAAGCTGGAGCTCAACAAGCCGGTCACCGTCAAGATCGCCGCGAAGGCGCCGACCGCCGGTCTCAAGAGCGCGATCCTGGAGGTCGACGACCCGCGCACCGAGGGCATCGACAAGCAGATCCTCAACACGGTCGTGGTCTCGACGCCGCTGAAGTACACGACGTCCGCGTCCAACACCGTGCAGCGCAACAGCTCGCAGCACTACTTCGTGACCGTCCCCGAGGGCGCCAAGTCCCTCGAGGTCGCGATCGGCGGGCTGAAGGGCAAGAGCCAGACCCGGTTCATCGCGATCCACCCGTACGGCGTTCCGGCCGACTCGACCAGCACGCCGAACTGCTACAACAACTACCTCGACGGCAACGGCTGCCGGCCCGACGTGCGTTCGTACGCGGACCCGGTCCCCGGCGTCTGGGAGATCGAGGTCGAGTCGCGCCGTACGTCGCCGCTGCTCGACAACCCGTACAAGCTGGACGTCACCGTCCTCGGCGCCGCCTTCGCCCCGGAGGTCGTGACCGTGCCCGAGGCCAAGGTCGGCACCCCGGCCGCCGCCTCCTGGAAGGTGACGAACAACTTCGCCGCGATCGACGGCAAGCTCGTCGGCGGCCCGCTCGGCTCGGCCAAGTCGGCCCGTCCGGCCATCGCCGACGGCGCCACCACGACCACCACGGTCGACGTGCCCGAGGGCGCCAAGTCGCTCGACGTGACCATCGGCAACGTCTCCGACGCGGCCGCCGACCTCGACCTGGTCGTCCTCGCCCCCGACGGCAGCGAGGCCGGCTCCTCGGCCGACGGTGACTCGGAGGAGTCCGTCTCCGTGGCCGACCCGGCCGCCGGCACGTACACCGTCCAGGTCATCGGCTACTCGATCCCGGCCGGCTCGACCGAGTACGACTACCAGGACGTCTTCTTCTCCCCCGCCCTGGGCAGCGTCAGCGTCGACTCCACCCCGGTGAAGCTGGGCACCGGTGGCACCGCGGACGTCTCCGCGAACGTCACCGCCCTGGCGGCCGCTCCGGAGGGCCGTGAGTTCTTCGGTCAGGTCCAGCTGGTGAACGCGCGCGGCACGGTCGCGGGCCTCGGCAGCGTGAAGATCGAGAAGGTCACGCCGTAACCGGCAGGTAGTTCGGCAACAGGGGCGGGCGTCCGTACGGGCGCCCGCCCCTCGCCGTGTGCCCGGCTCAACCGGCCGAGCAATCCACGTCCCGCGCTCCCGGCAACGCCTCCTCGACCATCAGCCGCCCGGCCTCCAGGTCGTCCCCGGCGGCCCCTTTCCCGCCCTCGGCGTAAGGCTCGTCGCCCGCGCGATAGGTGACCGGCCCCTCTCCGGACAGACTGGAGACCAGGACGAGCATGCGCGCACCGGTCCGGTAGTACGCGGGGACGTACTCCCCCTGGTCGCTGAAGGACAGCCGCCGGTCCCCGCTCGACGGCTTGTAGTAGCGCTCCACCTCCAGCACGATCCGGTACCGGTCGCCGCCGGCCGACTCGACCCGCTCCACCGTGCCCTCGACGACCGCCCGCGCACAGGCGACGAGCCCCTCCTCGGTGAGCAGGGCATCGGCGCCGCCCTCCCCGACACCCCCGTGGGCCACCACGTACATCGTCCCCGTGCCCAGCAGCGCGAGAACCACCGACGCCGCGAGCGCGAACAGCCCCCACCCCCGCACCCGCCGCCGACGCACAGGCCCGGCAGGCCCCGCCGCCTCCCGTCCGGCCGCCTCCCGGGCCAGCCCGTCCCCGATCCACCGCAGCTGCTCCCGTACGGCGTCCATGTCCCGTTCCGCGGCCGCGTGCCGGGCCGCCGAGGCGCCGTCCCGGGTGTCCGGGGGCTCGCCCAGGAGAACCGCCATCAGCTCGTCGTCGCGCTCCACCGTCACACCGTCTCTTCCACGTTCAGCCGCTCACGCAGAAGCCTCGCCGCCGCGTACAGCCTGCTCTTGACCGTCCCCAGGGGGATGTCCAGCTGCTCCGCGATCTGCGGGACCGAGAGGTCCGCGTAGTAGCGCAGGACCAGCACCTGGCGCTGGGCGTCGGGCAGCACGTCGAGGGTCTCGGCGACGGCGAGGGCCCGCACGCCGGCGTCCGTGGCGTCCTCCACCCGGCTCTCCGGCGGGTCGAGCAGGGCCAGCCGCTCCCTGACCCGTTCCTGGCGGTGCCGGGTGCGGTGCCAGTCGACGGCCAGGTTGGAGGCCACCACCGCGGCCCAGGCGCCCACGTCCCGCGGCGGCTCCTCGCCCCGCGCCCGGCGTTCGAGGAGCCGCAGCCGCACCTGCTGGAGCCCGTCCTGCAGATCGTCCTGCGGGACCCCGCCGAGGGCCAGGACGGCACGGACCCGGTCGGCCTGCGCCGCGCTCAGCGGGTCCGACGCCGCCTGCGCGTCCCGCGGTCTCCTGATCGGCACCCGTGCTCCCCCTCAGCCCCGTCTGTCCGGATCGCGTTTCCCCTGAACGCGTTTCTCCTGAGACGTGGGAGCGGCACAGATCGTTCGGTCACTCGCAGGTGAGCTTGCGCGACTCCGGCAACGAGGCCTGGATCCAGGCCCGTTCCCGGGCCACCTCCGCCTCGCCGACCACCCAGTGGTCGGGCACCGCGTCGCCCTTCGGCACCCCGAACAGCACCTGGTCGCCCCGGACCAGGCCACGGGTGAACGTGTCGTCGACGACGTAGGTGAGCCGCTCCGGGCGCTGCCCGTCCTGCTTGTAGTAGCGGACCACGTCCACGGTGATCCGCAACTGCACCCCGTCCTCCAGGCGTTCGACCGAGGCGATCTTCGCCTCGACGACCAGCTGTGTGCAGGCGAGGTAGTGCGGGCTGCCGAAGCGGGTGCCGGACTCCGCGGCCGTGGAGTCCTTGGCGATGGATCCGCCGTCGGCGTCGTCCGAGGAGGTCATCGCTCCGCCCGCGCCCGTCGCCACCAGCCAGCCGAGCCCCGCGACCACGGAGGCCGCCGCGGCCACGGCGAGGCCCCGGAAGGCGAACCTGACGGCCCGGCGAGGGTTCGGGACGGGGCGCGGAGGGGCGGACCTCGCGGCCGGGGACGGCTGCGCGGGCGGTTCGGCGAGGGCGTCGCCGATGATCCCCAGCTGCTCGCGCAGCAGCGCCACATCGGCGGTGGCCTTGCGGTGCTCGGTCATGAACGTGGCGTCCGCGCGCTTGTCGTCGGGCACGGGTTCGTCGGTGATCGCGGCCATCAGCGCGTCGATGCCCCGGTCTTCGGCGGTCATCTCACACCACCTCGTCCTCGTGCAGACGGTCGCGCAGCGAGCGGACCGCCGTGTGGAGCCTGCTCTTGACAGTGCCCTCCGGGACGCCGAGCTCATGGGCGATGTCGCGCACCGGAAGATCGGCGAAGAAACGCAGGACGAGGACCTGACGCTGGGCGTCGGGCAGCTCGTCGAGCCCCTGGGCGACGGCGAGGGAGAGCACGCTGGTGTCCTCGCCCGAGGGATGCTCCAGCTGACGCAGGGAGGCGAGCCGTTCGCCGATCCGCTCCTGCCTGCGCTTGGCCCGGTGCCAGTCCATGGCGAGGTTGGAGGCGACGACGGCCGCCCACGCGGAGACGTCGCGCGGCGCCTCGTACCCCTTCGCCGCCCGCTCCAGCAACCGCAGTCGGACCTGCTGCACCCCGTCCAGCAGGTCCGACTGCGGTACGCCCCCGAGCGCGAGCACCGCTCGCACCCGGCGTTCCTGGGCCGCGTCGAGCGGGTCGTCGGGCCCGTCATGGACGCTCTCCCCCTGGCCACGGCGGGCCTTTCTGCGCAGCACAGCCACCCCTCCCCTCGCCGCGTTTCCCCTATGACGCCGAGGACGCCCAGAACGTTCGGTGCCGTTTCCGGAATCCGGTGCCGTTTTCCGGGAATCCGGCAGAGGCGTACGTCACATCCTGGCGTGCGGCACGGGCCCAGGGGCAGGCGAGCTTGCGGCGCCGGGCCTCCAACGGATGAATTCCTGCAGCTCAGCCTGGGTGCCGCCGGAGGACCGCAACCGTCGGTGGGACCGCACCGTCCCATTCCTCGGGCGCCGGGCACAAAGAATTGGACAGGTGGACCGGGGCTGACCGCATGATGGAAACGCCTCGGCCATGCAGCAGACACACAGCAGCCACGTCATCAGCCACGTAGAGGGAGTCACCGTGAGGGTCGGAATCGTCGGAGCCACCGGTCAGGTCGGCACGGTCATGCGCAGGATCCTCACGGAGCGCGCCTTCCCGGTCACCGAGCTGCGCCTGTTCGCCTCGGCCCGTTCGGCGGGCTCGGTCCTGGACGGCGTGACGGTGGAGGACGCGGCGACGGCGGACTACACGGGCCTGGACATCGTGCTGTTCTCGGCGGGCGGCGCCACGTCGAAGGCGCTGGCCGAGAAGGTCGCCTCGCAGGGCGCCGTGGTGATCGACAACTCCTCCGCCTGGCGCAAGGACCCCGAGGTCCCCCTGGTGGTCTCCGAGGTCAACCCGCACGCGATCGCGAACCGCCCCAAGGGCATCATCGCCAACCCGAACTGCACCACGATGGCCGCGATGCCGGTCCTGAAGGTCCTGGACGCCGAGGCGGGTCTGCGGGCCCTGGTCGCCACCACCTACCAGGCGGTCTCCGGCTCCGGCCTCGCGGGCGTCGCGGAGCTGCACGGCCAGGTCCAGAAGGTCGTCGCCGACGCCGACAAGCTGACCCACGACGGCGCGGCGATCGACTTCCCCGAGCCGCAGGTCTACAAGCGCCCCATCGCCTTCAACGTGCTGCCGTTCGCCGGCAACCTGGTCGAGGACGGCCTGAACGAGACCGACGAGGAGCAGAAGCTCCGCAACGAGTCCCGCAAGATCCTGGAGCTCCCCGACCTCAAGGTCTCCGGCACCTGTGTCCGGGTCCCGGTCTTCTCCGGCCACTCCCTCCAGATCAACGCCCGCTTCGAGCGCCCCATCTCCCCGGAGCGCGCGACGGAGCTCCTGTCGACCGCCCCCGGCGTCGAGCTCTCCGAGATCCCCACCCCGCTGCAGGCGGCCGGCAAGGACGTCTCGTACGTGGGCCGCATCCGCCGCGACGAGACCGTCGACAACGGCCTCGCCCTCTTCGTCTCCGGCGACAACCTCCGCAAGGGCGCGGCCCTGAACGCGGTCCAGATCGCGGAGCTGGTGGCGGCCGAGCTCAAGGGCTAGCCCCTTGTGACCTCATAGAGGAAACAGCCGTACTCGACGGCCCGGACGTGGACGAGCACCACGGACGGGTCGTCGAACGCGTTTCGGAAGGCCCTGTCGTCCAGCGTGTCCACGAGCTCGCCGCCGAGGATGCGCCCGTCGGCGGAGTACCGGCGGACAGTCCGGTGCGCGCCCGCGAAGGGGTGGCCGTCGGGGTCGGGCCCCGCACACTCCTCGGCATGGATGAAGACGGGCCCCTGCTCGTCGTAAGCCCCGGGGTCGACGCCCGTCGCGGCGGCCCAGCGGCGCAGCGGCGCGTAGGAGACCAGGGCGATCCTCTCGCCCGGCGTGCTGCGGCGCAGGCAGCACCTGAGGGGCGCCCCGCCCTCGTCGTCGGTCAGGGGAACCATCTCCCGCCCCGAGTCGTCGGTGGAGCGGAGCTCTTTCAGGACCTCGGGGGTGATGGAGCGTGCGGTGTAGGTGGTCATGTGCTCCACACTCCCGGGTGTCCTCCCCGGTCACCGGCGGGTTCCGGACATCGCCTTCCGTGCAGGTCCCATGGAAGGATGGCGGAACCGCCGAACCTACCCATAACGAGGAGATGACCGCGTGCCTGGCACAAACCTGACTCGCGAAGAGGCGCAAGCGCGGGCAAAGCTGCTCAGCGTCGACTCGTACGAGATCGATCTCGACCTCTCCGGCGCGCAAGAGGGCGGTACCTACCGGTCCGTGACCACGGTGCGCTTCGACGTCGCCGAGAACGGGGCCGAGTCCTTCATCGATCTCGTGGCCCCGACGGTCCACGAGGTGACGCTCAACGGAGACGCGCTCGACCCGGCGGAGGTCTTCGCGGACTCCCGCATCGCGCTGCCCGGCCTGCTGGAGGGCCGCAATGTGCTCCGCGTGGTCGCCGACGCCGCGTACACCAACACCGGCGAGGGTCTGCACCGGTTCGTCGACCCGGTCGACCAGCAGGCCTACCTGTACACCCAGTTCGAGGTGCCGGACGCCCGCCGGGTCTTCGCGTCCTTCGAGCAGCCGGACCTGAAGGCGACCTTCCAGTTCACGGTCAAGGCCCCGACCGGCTGGACCGTCATCTCCAACTCCCCGACGCCGGAGCCCAAGGACGACGTCTGGGTCTTCGAGCCGACCCCGCGGATCTCGACGTACATCACGGCGCTGATCGTCGGCCCGTACCACTCGGTCCACAGCGTGTACGAGAAGGACGGCCAGTCCGTCCCGCTCGGCATCTACTGCCGTCCCTCGCTGGCCGAGTTCCTCGACTCGGACGCGATCTTCGAGGTCACGCGGCAGGGCTTCGAGTGGTTCCAGGAGAAGTTCGACTACGCGTATCCGTTCAAGAAGTACGACCAGCTGTTCGTGCCGGAGTTCAACGCGGGCGCGATGGAGAACGCGGGCGCGGTGACCATCCGCGACCAGTACGTGTTCCGCTCGAAGGTCACGGACGCCGCGTACGAGGTCCGCGCGGAGACGATCCTCCACGAGCTGGCCCACATGTGGTTCGGCGACCTGGTCACCATGGAGTGGTGGAACGACCTGTGGCTGAACGAGTCGTTCGCCACGTACACCTCGATCGCGTGTCAGGCGTACGCGCCGGAGAGCCGCTGGCCGCACTCGTGGACGACGTTCGCCAACTCGATGAAGACGTGGGCGTACCGCCAGGACCAGCTCCCGTCGACGCACCCGATCATGGCGGAGATCCGTGACCTGGACGACGTCCTGGTCAACTTCGACGGCATCACGTACGCCAAGGGCGCGAGCGTGCTGAAGCAGCTCGTCGCCTACGTCGGCATGGACGAGTTCTTCGCGGGCGTGCAGGCGTACTTCAAGCGCCACGCGTTCGGCAACACGCGCCTGTCGGACCTGCTGGGCGCGCTGGAGGAGACCTCCGGCCGCGACCTGGGCACCTGGTCGCAGAAGTGGCTCCAGACGGCCGGCATCAACATCCTGCGTCCCGAGATCGAGACGGACGAGCACGGCGTCATCACTTCCTTCGCGATCCGCCAGGAGGCCCCGGCGCTCCCCGCGGGCGCGAAGGGCGAGCCGACGCTGCGCCCGCACCGCATCGCGGTCGGCCTGTACGAACTGGACAGTTCAGAGGCCGCCAGCGGCAAGCTGGTCCGCGACGAGCGGATCGAACTGGACGTGGACGGCGAACTGACCGCCGTGCCGCAGCTGGTGGGCAAGCGCCGCCCGGCGGTCGTGCTGCTGAACGACGACGACCTGTCGTACGCGAAGGTCCGCCTCGACGAGCAGAGCCTGTCCTTCGTGACGGAGCACCTCGGCGACTTCGAGTCGTCCCTCCCCCGCGCCCTGTGCTGGGCGTCGGCGTGGGACATGACGCGGGACGCGGAGCTGGCGACGCGGGACTACCTCTCCCTCGTCCTGTCGGGCATCGGCAAGGAGTCCGACATCGGTGTCGTGCAGTCCCTGCACCGCCAGGTGAAGCTGGCGATCGAGCTGTACGCCGACCCGGCGGCCCGCGAGACGCTGCTGACCCGCTGGACGGACGCGACGCTGGCGCACCTGCGCGCGGCCGCCGCCGGCAGCGACCACCAGCTGGCCTGGGCCCGCGCGTTCGCGGCGACGGCCCGTACGCCGGAGCAGCTGGACCTCCTGGAGGCCCTGCTGGACGGCTCCCAGACGATCGAGGGGCTGGCCGTCGACACCGAGCTGCGCTGGGCGCTCGTGGAGCGCCTCGCCGCGGTCGGCCGTTTCGACGAGGCGGAGATCGCGGGCGAGTACGAGCGCGACAAGACGGCGGCGGGCGAACGCCACGCGGCGACGGCGAGGGCGGCCCGCCCGACGCCGGAGGCGAAGTCGGAAGCATGGTCCCAGGTCATCGACTCCGACAAGCTCCCGAACGCCCTCCAGGAGGCGGTGATCGGCGGCTTCGTCCAGACCGACCAGCGCGAGCTGCTGGCGCCCTACACGGAGAAGTACTTCGACGTGGTCAAGGGCATCTGGGACGCCCGCTCCCACGAGATCGCCCAGCAGATCGCGGTCGGCCTGTACCCGACGATCCAGGTCTCCCGGGAGACCCTGGACAGGACGGACACCTGGCTGGCCACGGCCGAGCCCAACGCGGCCCTGCGCCGCCTGGTCTCGGAGTCCCGCGCGGGCGTGGAACGCGCACTGAAGGCCCAGGCCGCGGACGCGGCGGCGGAGTAGCCGAACAGCCGAACAGCCGAATAGCCGATACGAGGCCGAGGGGCGCCCGGTGCGACACCGGGCGCCCCTCGGCTGTGCCCGGTACCGGGCGGGCGCGGGCTCCGCCCCCGGCCGGCGCACTCGGCGCGGCTACCGCCGCGGCGCCGCGGCGGTCACGTCCGCCGATTCCCGCCGACCGCTCCCGTCGGGGAGGCGGAAGGTCCGCCCGGTGGTCGGCGTCTGCGGCCGGCTCAGCTGTCCGGCCACCGTCGCGGCGAACGCCAGCCCCATCCCCGCGAGTTGAACCGCCGTGAGCGCCTGCCCGAGCGCCACCCACCCGACGACGGCCGCGGTCAACGGCGACAGCGGCCCGAGGAAGGTGACCTGTGTGGCGGTGAGCCGCCCGATGCCGCGGAACCACAGCCAGTACGAGACCGCCGTGTTGGCCAGCGCCAGATACAGATAGCCCCCGACCGCCCGTCCGTCGAGCGCGGGCGGGGCCCCCTCGACCAGCAGCGCCAGCGGCGCGATCAGCAGCCCGCCCGCGGTCAGCTGCCATCCGGTGAGCGCCAGCGGCCCCACCCCCTCGGGCCGCCCCCACCGCTTGGTCAGCACGGTCCCGGTGGCCATCGACACGGTCGCGGCGAGCCCCGCCAGGACCCCGACGCCGTCGATCGCCCCGGCCGCCTTCAGTACGACGAGACTGACCCCGAACGCCGCCACGACCCCCGTGACCACGCTCCGCGCGGTCGGCCGCTGCCCCAGCAGGCCCGCCGAGAGGGCCACGACGACCAGCGGCCCCACCGACCCGACGACCGCGGCGAGCCCGCCCGGCAGCCGGTACGCCGACAGGAACAGCAGCGGGAAGAACGCCCCGATGTTCAGCGCCCCGAGCACCCCCGCCTTCCACCACCAGGCCCCCTTCGGCAGCACCCGGGCCAGCGCGAGCAGCAGCAGCCCGGCGGGCAGGGCCCGCGTCAGGCCGGTGAACAGGGGCCGGTCGGCGGGGAGGAACTCGGTGGTGACGGCGTAGGTCGTGCCCCAGGAGACGGGCGCGAGGGCGGTGAGGAGGATGGTCGCGGACCTGTTCATGACCGGCTTCCTTGGAGTGAGTTCGTCAGGGTGGTGCCGCGGGCGACGGTGACCGGCCGGGGCCGTACCGCCTCCTGAGGCAGGCGTCGCTCCACCCGGATCAGCAGGGCGGCGGCGAGGGCCGAGGTGAGGATCAGGACGGCCCACGGCAGCCGGCCGTCGGCCGCGACGAGAAGCGTGAACAGCGAGGGCGCCAGGGCCTTCGCCAGCGACCAGGAGAACTGGTACGACGCCATGTACCGCCCGCGCACCGCCTCCGGAGCCGCCGGCACCGCGAGCACCTCGGCGGCGGGGCTGTGGATCAGCTCGCCCAGCGTGTAGACGACGACCACGGCGACCAGGGCCGCGCCCAGCACCGGCCCGGAGGACGGCCGCACGGTGCCGAGCACGATGTTGGCGAGGAACGCCCCCGCGAACAGCGCCCCGCCGAGCGCCGCGGCCCGGGTCCGCCGGGCACCGGCCCCCCGCACCCGCGCACCGACGAACATCCCCGCCGCCGCGCACAGCACGGTGTTGACCGTGAACGCGATCCCGGTGATCGCCGCGGGCCCGTGCAGCCACTCCACGATGAACAGCGGGAACAGCACGGACAGCGCCGAATAGCTCAGCGCGTTCAGGAAGTTGGCGCCGGTGACGACCAGGAAGGGCCGGTCGGCGAGGACGAGCCGGTACCCGGCCCCGGCCTTCGGCACCCGCACCCCGCTGTCACGCATCGGCCTCAGGGGCCGCAGCAGCAGTCCGGCGAGCGCGAAGGAGAGGGCGTTCCCCCAGGCCGTGTACGTGTATCCGGTGCTGCCCGCGAACGCGATGACCAGCGAGGCGAGCAGCGCACCCGCCCCGTTGCCGCCGTTCTGCAGCGCCCGGGTCGCCGCCTGCAGCCGGTCCCGGTCCGCCCCGCGCGCCACCTCACCGATCAGCGACTGCTGCACGGCGGGGAAGGCCCGGTCGGCGGCCGAGGTGATCAGGGCGACGGCCGCGAAGGCGGCGAGGGACTGGGCGAAGGGGTAGAGCAGGAAGCCGACGACCCGGACGCCGTACAGCACGTACTGCACCCGCCGCGCCCCGTACCGGTCGACGGCCGTCCCGGCGAGCGGCAGCGCGGCCATGCCGGCCAGGCCGGTGGCGGTGAGGACGGCGCCCACGACGGTGAAGGCCAGCCCGGTCACATGGTGGAAGAACACCAGCGTGAACGGGACGTACATGCCGGTGCCGATCCCGTTGACGGCGGCGGCGACGGGCAGGGCCCACCGGCCGGGTGTGCGGCCCTCTTCCTGCTTCTCCACGACCCCTCCAAGTAGCTTGTCGTTAATTAGCTTAGCGCTAAGCAACTTTCAGTCAAGCTACTTTCTTGCGGGTGACCCTCCGACTGCGGATACTCGGGACATGAGTGCACAGCGCAAGGACGCCGTCGACGCGATCATCGAGCAGTGGGCGGCCGTACGGCCGGACCTCGACACCCGGGCGATGGAGGTCTTCGGGCGGATCTACCGCCTCTCGCGCACGATGGGCGACCGCATGGAGAAGGCGTACGCGCCGCACGGCATCTCACGGGGCGAGTTCGACGTCCTCGCCACCCTGCGCCGGGCGGGCGAGCCGTACACCCTCTCTCCGCGGCAGCTGTCGGCCACCCTCATGCTCACCACCGGCGGCATGACCGGCCGCCTGGACAAACTCGAACGCGCGGGCCTGCTGCGCCGGTCCCCTGATCCGCACGACCGGCGCGGCCTCCAGGTCACCCTGACGGAGAAGGGGCTGGAGGTCATCGACCGGGCGGTCGGCGCGGGGCTGGCCGTCCAGACGGAGGCGCTGGCCGCGATGGACGACGAACAGGCCGGCCAACTGGCCGACCTGCTGCGGGAGTTGCTGGCGGGAGCACAGGGCTCGGGGCACTAACCCACGTACCGGGCCACCGCCTCCTCGATCCCCTTCGTGTCCGTGCCGTCCGCCGCCCACGCCACGTACCCGTCAGGGCGCACCAGCACCGTCGTACGGCGATCGCTCGCCCAACGCTCCACCGTCAGGCGGTCCTTGCGGGCGCCCTGCCCCTCGTACGCCTCGGGGGTGATCAGGACGAACCGGCCGCCGCGCAGGGCCTCGTACAGCCGGCCGCTCTCCAGGGCGGCGTCGGGGACGCGCGTGCCGGTGAGGCGGTGGGTGCCTCGGGGGGCGGGGTACCTGTAGCCGATGCCGGAGATCTGGCCCAGGGCCTTGCGCTGGGCGGGCCTGGCCAGGTTGACGAAGGCGGTCAGGAGGCCGCGGACGGCGCGCAGTGCCGGGCTCTGGGCCCGGGCCAGCCGGACCAGGCCGCCGCTGCTGCGGAGCACCGCCTTGCCGACCGGGTGGCGCTCGGCCTGGTAGCTGTCGAGGAGACCCTCGGCAGCGCGGCCCTCGACGGCCGCGACGAGCTTCCAGCTCAGGTTGGCCGCGTCCTGCAGGCCGGTGTTCATGCCCTGGCCGCCGGCCGGGGAGTGGACGTGGGCGGCGTCGCCGGCGAGGAAGACACGGCCGACCCGGTACCGCGGGGCCTGGCGTTCGTCGCTGTGGAAGCGGGAGAGCCAGCGGGCGTCGTGCATGCCGTAGTCGGTGCCCAGGGCCCGGCGGGTGACCTCCTTGATCTCGTCGAGGTCGATCGGGGCGCTGTCGGGGACCTCGTGGCGGCGGTTCCAGCCCATGACCCGGTACCAGCCGTCACCGAAGGAGGCGATCATCGCGAAGGAGTCGCCCGAGCCGTCGACGGTGAGCACACCCTCGGGCGGCTCGGCGAGCCGGACGTCCGCCAGGAACAGCGACTTGATGACCGCGACGCCCGGGAAGTCCACGCCGATCGCCCGGCGTACGGCGCTGCGGTGGCCGTCGGCGCCCACGACATAGGCGGCCCGGCGGGTGACGACCACGCCGTCCGCACCGCGCACGTCGAGATCCACGCCGTCCTCGTCCTGCCGCAGCCCCACGACCTCGCTCTCATGGGCGAACTCGACCCCGGCCTCCCGGGCCCGCCGCTCCAGCAGCCGCTCGACCTCGTACTGCGGGGTGATGAGCAGGAACGGGAAACGGGACTGCAGGGTGCCCAGATCGAGCGAGAGCCGGCGGAAGAGACGCAGGCCGGTGATGGTGTCGCCGGTGGCGAGCAGTTCGTCGGCGAGACCGCGGGCGTCGAGCTGCTCCAGGGTGCGGGCGTGCACCCCGAAGGCGCGGGAGAGGTTGCTGATCTCGTGGGGGCGCTTCTCGACGAGGGTGACGGGGATGCCGGCAATGGCCAGGTCTCCGGCGAGGAGGAGGCCGGTGGGGCCGGACCCGACGACGATCACGGTGCGGTTGGTGGTGGTACCGGTGCCGTTCATGGTGGCCTCCTGTTGCCAACAGCTGTTTGCCAACGATTGTTTGCCAACGCTCGTTGATGAGGTTAGCGGGGCCGTCGGACGGGAGTCAACACTTGTTGGCAAACAGCGGTTGGCCTACGCTCGTGGGCATGAACGGCAGCAGCGGCAGAAGCAACAGCAGCAGCGCGGAATCCGGCGGCGGCGTGCGGCGGCGCTCCGACGCCACCCGGGACGCCATCCTCTCCGCGGCGCGCGAACGCTTCGCGGCCGACGGCTACGAGCGGGCCACCATCCGCGCGATCGCCAGGGACGCGAAGATCGACCCCTCGATGGTGATGCGCTACTACGGCAACAAAGAGGGCCTGTTCGCGGCCGCCGTCGCCATCGATCTGCGGCTGCCGGACGTGAGCGCTCCGTCCCGGCGGCAGGACGTCGGGCGGACCCTGGTCACCCACTTCCTCGACACCTGGGAGGACAACGAGGTCCTCACCGCGCTGCTGCGGGTCGGCGCGACCAACCAGGGCGGGGCCGAGCGGATGCAGGGCATCTTCCGGGAGCAGCTGCTGCCGATCGCCCGCCAGGTGTGTCCGGACCCCGAGCAGGTCCCGGCCCGGGCCGCACTCGCCTCGTCCCAGCTGCTCGGGCTGGCGCTCACACGCTATGTGCTGCGGATCCCGCCGGTGGTGGCGCTGCCCCGCGAGGAGATCGTGGCGTGGCTGGCGCCGACCGTGCAGCGGTACCTGACCGCGCCGAACCCCTGAACGCCGGCGCCCGGAAACACGCCGAGGGCGCCGACCTCACCCGTGCGGTGGGGTCGGCGCCCTGGGAAAACGTATGCCGTCAGGCCATGACGCGGGTCCGCGACTCGGTCAGACGCCGGCCTTGGCCGGAGCCTCGCCCTTGGTCTTGCCCTTGACCTTGGTCTTGGCCTTCGGCTCACGGTCCGTGGAACGGTCCAGGACCATCACCAGCCCGGCGATGACCGCGAAGAGCACGGCCGGGGCCACGACGAACAGCCCCAGCGTCTCCATGACACTCAGGCCCGTGCCGGGGTCATCGCCGTCGTCGCGGGTGAGCGCGAGCGCGGGAGACGTCATGAGCAGCATCATCAGCGTCGTACCGGCAGCCAGAGCACCGGCGCGCAGGGCGTTCTTCTTGTCCACGATCCCAAAAGTATCGAACGCCCCCGGGCCCCGCGCGCCCGGGGTGCCATACGAGGCGCACCGCGCAGGGCGCCACCATGCCGAGCCCCTGCGCTCCAGCCGGCACCGTTACGGCAGCCGCGATCGACCTCCGGCTCCGCCGTGATCCGCCGGACAGGACCCAGCGGCAGCCGCTCCGGCCTTGAGCAGGACACGACCAGTTCTCACCACACTCGGCGGTGTACCGGCTTCCACCTGCGGGGACCGGCCTGTACCTACCTGAAGGGACTCGTATGAGACGCCGATCGCTCAGCATCCTGTTCGCAGCAGCTCTGGCAGCACTGTTCGTGACGAACACGTCGACGTCGGCCGAGGCGGCCTACCAGGACTGCTCGCCGTTCCCCGGGTTCTGCGTGTGGGAGAACCAGGACTTCACCGGGCGCATGGGAGTAGCGCAGCTCGGGTGCCACAACGCGTCGGAACTCGGACTCGCCGCCATCGGCTCGGCGCGCAGCGGTTATGGCTGGATGTCCGTCTACACGGGCGAGAACTGCACAGGCACGGAGATCTACGCCGCCTCGGAGGGCACCGTGTTCGACCCACCGGGGAAGAGCTTCAGGCTCTGGATGATGGCGTGAGCCGGACATGACCCGGGCGGCGGCGCCGAACGTCGGCAACCGACGGCAACGCCGCAGTTCGGCGTAGCAGGCCCCGCGACAGCGGCATGACCCGAAGGCCAACCCCAACGCCAACCCTTAGCCCCCTACCCCCCACCCCCACCCGACCGCCCTCCCCGCAGCACCTCCACCAACGCATGCAACCGCCCCGCCCCCACCAGCTCCTCCAACGCCACCGCCCGCCCCTCCGCGTCAGCGATCGGCAACCGCCAGTTCGGATACTGATCCCACGTCCCCGGCAGATTCTGCGGCCGCCGGTCCCCCACCGCGTCCGGCAGCCACACCCCCACCAACCGGGCCGGCGTCCGCAACAGGAACCGATGCACGGCCTGCACCTCGGCCTCCTCCGCGGACGCCCCGTGCCCACCTCCCGTACCGTGCAGCAGCCCGAGCCGCGCCAGCACCTCCAGCCACTCCCCGGTGTCCGCCGCGGCCTCCGCCCGTTCCTCCTCCAGTTCCCGGGTCAACAACCCCAGCCGGTACCGGAGTTCGACGTGGTCGCCGCTCAACCGAGCCGCGGTCGACGGGAGATCGTGGGTCGTGGCGGTGGCCAGACAGTCCGACCGCCACCGCTCAGGGGCCAACGGCCGCCCGTCCCCCTCCCAGTCCCGTTCGAACCACAGCACCGACGTCCCCAGCACCCCCCGCGAGCGCAGCGTCTCCCGCACCCCGGGCTCCACCGTCCCCAGATCCTCGCCGATCACCACGGCCCCGGCCCGCGAGGCCTCCAGCACCAGGATCGCGAGCATGGCCTCGGCGTCGTAACGGACGTACGCCCCCTCCGTCGGCGGATGTCCCTCCGGCACCCACCACAGCCGGAACAACCCCATGACATGGTCGATCCGCAGCGCACCGGCGTACCGGAACAGCGCCTTCAGCAGCCGCCGGTACGGCGCGTACCCCGACTCCGCGAGCCGGTCGGGGCGCCAGGGCGGCAGCCCCCAGTCCTGCCCGCGCGCATTGAAGGCGTCCGGCGGCGCGCCCACCGACATCCCCGCCGCGAAGTACTCCTGCTGGGCCCAGGCGTCGGCGCCCCCTGGATGCACCCCGACCGCCAGGTCGTGCACCACCCCCACCGGCATCCCGGCCTCCCGGGCCGCCCGCTGCGTCGCGGTGAGCTGGGCGTCGGTGAGCCAGGCGAGACGGCAGTGGAAGTCGACCCGGTCCATCAACTCGGCCCGCGCACGCGCCGTTTCGGCCGACCGCGGATCCCTCAGCCCCTCCGGCCACGCGCTCCACTCGGACCCGTGCACCTCCGCGAGCGCACTCCACGTCGCGTGGTCCTCCAGCGCCTGTCCCTCCTCGGCGAGGAAGTCGGCGTACGCCGCCTGCCGTCCGGGCCCGAGCGGCACCTCGCGCACCAGCTCCAGCGCCTCCCGCTTGAGCTCCCACACGGCGTCCCGGTCGATCAACGCGCCCTTCTCCAGCACCGATTCGCGCAGTCGCCCGGCCCGTTCCGCCAGCGACCTGACCGACTCGCGGTCGGTGACGTACGCGTACTCGGGCACGTCCTCGACCCGCAGATGCACGGGGTCGGGGAAGCGGCGCGAGGAGGGCCGGTACGGGGACGGGTCGGTGGGCGCGCCCGGCACCGCCGCGTGCAGCGGATTGACCTGGACGAATCCGGCGCCCAGCGCCCGTCCGGCCCACGCGGTCAGTTCACCGAGGTCGCCGAGGTCGCCCATGCCCCAGGAGCGGTGGGAGAGAAGGGAGTAGAGCTGGACGAGGAACCCGTACGAGCGTCCGGTGGGGGCGGGGAGCCGGGCGGGGGCGACGACCAAGTGGGCCTCGGCGGTACGGCCGTCGGGCGCCACGGCGGTCAACGTGTGCACACCGGCCGGGAGTTGATCGACCGATGACCGTGTCTCCCCTTGCTCGGTCGCGATCCGCAGCCGGGTGCCGTCGGGCAGCGAGGACAGCGCCGACGGGATGGGCGCACCGCTCCAGCACACCACGGTCGGCGGCAACAGCCGTGCACGCAGCTCGCGTTCACGGGCGGCCAGCGCGGCGGCGGGGCGGCTCGCGTCGACGCCGAGGGCGGACAGGGCGAGGGTGAGGGCGGTGGCGGAGGCCGAGACCGTACGGTCCGGGGACGGCTGGTACGAAGGGGCGACGCCGTGGAGCTCGGCGAGGCGGGCGAGGTCCTCGGACGGCTCGGTCATCTACAGCTCCGCACCGGCATCCGACTCGCTGGTCAGGTGGGCGGCGTCGGCGAGCGGCGGCTCGCTGGTGAGGGGCTCGGCGTCGGGCAGGGGCGGTTCGCTGGTGAGCGGGGTCTCGGCGCAGACGCCCTCCGCGCTGAAGACGCACAGATGTGCGTCGGCGGGTTTGGAGGGGGCGGGGAGCAGAAGCGGTGCCGATGCGGCCACGGGGGCCTCCTTGTCGGATACGACGTGCGGATACCGCAGCCCTACCCAGCGGGCGCCGCGGCAGACGCCCCGGAAGGAATAACGCGGCTCTCGTCACATTCTGTCCCGGCAGATGCGCCCCTGCGCTCGGTGCGGCCGCAGAATTTCCTCGCTGATCACTATTCACTCAGTACATGTAGCGAGTACATAATGATCGTCATGAGCACCCGCCACATCCTGCTGGGGCTGCTCGCCTCGGGGCCGAGCCATGGCTACGACCTGAAGCGACGCCACGACGAACGCTTCCCGCAGGCCCGTCCACTGGCGTACGGGCAGGTCTACACGACCCTGCAACGTCTGGTCCGCGACGGCCTCGCCGAGGTCGAGGGCACCGACTCGGACGGCGGCCCGGAGCGGACCATGTACCGCTCGACCGCCGACGGCGCGCGCGAACTGGCCGTGTGGGCCGGGGAGATCACCCCGCCCGCGCCCTTCGTGACCAACGAGATCTTCGCCAAGGTCGTCGTCGCGATCCTCTCCGGCGGCGACCCGGCGGCCTATCTGAGCGCCCAGCGCACCGCCCACATGGCCCGGATGCGGGAGCTCACGCAGGTGAAGACGGCCAAGGACGCGGACCTCGCGACCGTGCTCTCGGCGGACTACGCCCTCAACCACCTCGACGCCGACCTCCGCTGGATGACCACCACGGCGGGCCGGCTGACCACACTGACCGCGGAGGTCGACACAGCATGAGCAACCCAGTGCCGCTCCTGGCGGCCCGCGACCTCGTCAAGAGGCACGGCAGGACCGAGGCCCTGCGCGGCGCCTCGGTCGAGCTCGACGCCGGCGAGATCCTCGCCGTGACCGGCGCGAGCGGCAGCGGGAAGTCGACCCTGCTGCACTGCCTGGCGGGCATCGTCCGCCCGGACGCGGGCTCGGTGAGCTATGCCGGGGAACGTCTCGACAGTCTCCCCGAGCGGCGGCTGAGCGAACTGCGCCGCACCGAGTTCGGCGTGGTCTTCCAGTTCGGCCAGCTCATCCCCGAGCTGACCGCCCTCGACAACGTCGCCCTCCCGCTGATGCTGTCCGGCGCCACCCGCAAGGACGCCCATGTCCGGGCCGGTGAGTGGCTGGAGCGCTTCGGCGTGCGCGGCCAGGAGGACCTCCGCCCCGGCGAGATGAGCGGCGGCCAGGCCCAGCGCACCTCCCTGGCCCGCGCCCTGGTGACCGACCCGAAGGTCGTCTTCGCCGACGAACCGACGGGCGCCCTGGACTCCCTGGCCGGCGAACAGGTCATGACAGCCCTGATCCACACGGCCCGCGACCAGGGCACGGCGGTCCTGCTGATCACCCACGACGCCCAGGTGGCGGCCTACGCGGACCGCGAGGTCCGCCTCACCGACGGCCTCGTGGCACAGACGGGGGTGGCGGCATGAGCACGGAACACGACCCGGGCCACGAGGACACGACGACCGGGCGCGACGACACGACCCACCGGAACGGCACCGCCCCGGACATCCGCCGCCACGGCAACTCTGCCGCCGACGACGCCCCCCACTCCACCGGCCCCACCGACCCCGCTGTCCCGCACCCCGTCCCGGACTCCGAGGACACCGGCCCGGACGCCGCGCCCGGCAGCGCGGGCCTCCGCAGCACCCCGCACGACGACCCCGTCGCCGGGCAGCACGGCACGAGCCCCCGGCCCGCCGGGCCGGACGCCGACCCGGCCGTCGCCCCCGGCACCCGCACCCGCACCCGCACCCGCACCCGCACCAAAGGCACCGTCCGCGCCGATCTCCGTCTCGCCTGGCTCCTCACCCGCGGTTCCGACCGCCGGGAGTGGTGGCGGGTCGGGCTGACCGCGGCGGGCGCGGCGCTGGCGACCGGGTTCGCGCTGACCGCCGTGAGCCTCGCCGCCCTCCAGGGCCGGTACCAGGTGTCGGTGGGCGCCGGTCTGCTCAACGAGCCCGGCGAGCGCTCCGGGGTGATCGTCACCCTGCTGCTCCTGCTGATCGCCGTGTTCGGCTTCCTCGGCCAGTGCGCCCGTATCGGCGCGGTGCACCGCGACCGGCGCCTCGCCGGGCTGCGGCTGGCCGGCGCCTCGGCCCGGCAGGTGCGGCGGATCGCCGCCCTGGAGACCGGGCTGGCCTGTCTGCTCGGCTCGCTGCTCGCCACCGCCGTCTCGGTCGTGGTCCTGCTGAGCCTGTGGCGGGAGCCGACCGCGCTCGCCTGGACGGGGACGGCCCTGGTCGGCCTCGGTGTGCCGGTGCTCGGCGCGGCCGCGGGCGCGCTGGCGCTGCGCCGGGTGGTGGCCTCGCCGCTGGGCTGGGTACGCCGGGTGCGGCCGCGGTCGGGCCCGGGCTACTGGCTGCTGCTCGCCGGCGGGGTGCTGCTGGTGGCACTGGTGGCGCTGGCCGCGGTGGCCAGCACCTCCACCGGGGTGCCGGACGGCGGCGGTCTGCGGTACGCGGAGGGCCCGCTGACGGTGGCCGGTCTGCTGCTCCTGGTCGGGGTCGGCGCGGTCGGCCTGGTCGGGGTGACGGCCCGGCTGACCGGGCGGCTGCTCGCCCGCAAGGCGCGGACGGCGGCGACCCTGATCGCGGCGGAACGGCTCGACGACGACCCCTGGGCCGCGGCCCGCACCCACGCCGCGGTGCTCCTCATCACGGTCGCCGGGACCGGCTACCTGGGCATCCGCCAGGTCATGCTCACCGAGCTGACCTGGCGCAACGAGCGCAGCGGCGGCTACGACATGGGCTTCTACACCGCCGGTCTGAACCTCACCGCCGTCGCGCTCGTCATCGCGCTCCTGCTCACCCTGGCCGGTCTCGCCGTCGGCACCGCGGAGTCGCTCGCCACTCGCCGCCGGGGCCTGGCCGCGCAGACGGCCGCCGGGGTGCCGCACCAGGTACTCGGCCGGGCGCTGCTCCTGGAGACCGCGCTCCCCCTCGCGCCCGCGCTGCTGCTGGGCGGCACCGGGGGCATGGCGATCGGCGTCGCCTACGCCCGGATCCTCGGCGACGGCCCTGCCGTCACACCGTACGCCGCGCTGCTGGTGCCGCTCGTCGTCCACGCGGCCTGTCTGCTGGCCGCCGCCACCTCGCTCCCGCTGCTGCGCCGCACGCTGAACCCGGCGGAGCTGCGCTACGCGTGAGCGCACAGCGCACCGGCCCCGGAGACACGGGGGTGCCCCGGGGCCGGTGCGCGAACGTGCACGGATGCACAAAGGCCCGGATCGTCGTCAGGCAGAGATGCCGTCGATCCGGGCCATCGCGTCCTCCGCGCCGTACGGCTGCAGGTACGGCAGCCAGCGCGGGTCCCTGTGTCCGGTCCCGATGATGCGCCAGGCCAGACCGGTGGGTGGTGCGGGTTTGTGGCGCAGCCGCCAGCCGATTTCGAACAGGTGTCGGTCGGCCTTCACGTGGTTGCAGCGGCGGCACGAGGCCACCACGTTGTCCCAGACGTGCTTGCCCCCGCGGCTGCGCGGGATGACGTGGTCGACGCTGGTTGCGACGCCACCGCAGTACATGCACCGGCCCCCGTCGCGGGCGAAGAGCGCGCGGCGGGTAAGAGGAACGGGCCCCCGATAGGGAACCCGGACGAATCGCTTGAGCCGGACCACGCTTGGTGCGGGGACTGTGACGGTTGCGCTGTGCATGAAGGCGCCGGATTCCTCGAGGGAGACGGCCTTGTTCTCCAGGACGAGGACGAGCGCGCGGCGGAGCGGTACGACGCCCAGTGGCTCGTACGACGCGTTGAGTACCAGGACATGCGGCACGGATGCCTCCTTGGGCGTCGGCGGCGCGTGGCTCGCGCCGGGACGATCTGTAGTCAGTCTCCCCTCATGCCTGGTGGAAACGCCACCATCTCCCGGTAACGGGCTGAGAGTGTTTTCGACCACACCTTTCTTCATCCCCAGGTGAGCACGGTCTCTCCCTCGAACATTGCAACGATCCCCACACGATGCACCGATAGTGTGGTGGGTCTGCCGCCCGGTGACCTTTCCGTGACCTTGACCATCCGCCGGGCCGCGGACGCTGCACCTGGAGGTTCCCGCCGTGTCCTTGCCCGCTGTCCTGCTCGCCGCCTCGGCGTCGCCGTCGCCGACCCCCTCGGAGTCGCAGACGCCCACCGTGCCCTCGCTCCAGGACGCCCAGGAGAGCGCGACCAACGCCGCCAGCTGGGTCGAGCAGAACTGGTCGACCTGGCTGGCGATCGGTCTGCGTGTGCTGCTGATCCTGGTGATCGCGGCGGTGCTGAGAGTGGCGGTCCGGCGGGCGATCACCAAGCTGATAGACCGCATGAACCGCACGGTCCAGGCGGTCGACGGCACGGCTCTGGGCGGCCTTCTGGTGAACGTGGAGCGCCGCCGCCAGCGCTCCCAGGCGATCGGCTCGGTCCTGCGCTCGGTCGCGAGCTTCCTGATCATGGGCACGGCCGCCCTGATGATCCTCGCCACCTTCGAGATCAACCTCGCCCCGCTCCTCGCCTCCGCGGGTGTGGCGGGCGTCGCGATCGGCTTCGGCGCCCGCAACCTCGTCACCGACTTCCTCTCCGGAGTCTTCATGATCCTCGAGGACCAGTACGGCGTCGGCGACACCGTCGACGCGGGCGTCGCCTCGGGCGAGGTCATCGAGGTGGGCCTGCGGGTCACCAAGCTCCGCGGCGACAACGGCGAGATCTGGTACGTCCGCAACGGCGAGGTCAAGCGCATCGGCAACCTCTCCCAGGGCTGGGCGACGGCCGGCGTCGACGTCACGGTCCGCGCGGACGAGGACCTGGACAAGGTGAAGGAGACCCTCGACCAGGTCGCCGAGCGGATGAGCAAGGAAGAGCCCTGGAACGAACTCCTCTGGGGCCCGATCGAGGTCCTGGGCCTGGACAATGTCCTGCTGGAGTCCATGGTCGTCCGTGTCTCGGCGAAGACGATGCCGGGCAAGGCCCTGACGGTGGAGCGCGAGCTGCGCTGGCGCATCAAGCGAGCCTTCGACGCCGCCGAGATCCCGATCGTCGGCGGCCCGGCCACCGCCGCCGACCCCACCCCGAACGCCGACCCCACGGAGGCCGTGGCGGCCCCGTCGGTGTACTCCAACACGTCCTCTCCGCGGGCGGAGGCGGCCACACCGCTCACTCCGCCCGGCGCTCCCAAGTGACGCAAAATAATCTTGCTCACAGCTTCTTCGCATTCCCAACACACTCCTTCCCCACGTAGGTTTCAAGCCATCAGCGGGTCCTTGTTCTGGAGCGCAACGCCCAGGGCCCGCCATGAAGTGGGGAAACACATGAGAAAGATCGCCATTGGCGCCGCGATGGCCGGTGCCCTGGCAATGTCCGCGCTGGCCGTGCCCGCCGCCCAGGCCGCCACGCCGGACCTCGTCTTCGCCGATGTGACCGTGAACAACGGCAAGACGATCGTCGCCGGTACCACCAGCAAGGTGACGGTCCCGGTGACGTACACCCTGACCCGCCCGTCCGACCTGACGATCGACTACAAGAACAACGCGGCGGGCATCCTGCTCTACCGCGGCCCGCTCGCGAACTTCGACAACGAGATCGAGAGCGACGCCACACCGGCCTGCACCACGACGGCGACGACGGACACCACGATCACGGAGTCCTGCTCCGACACCCTCACCCTCGAGCCGGGGAACGACCTGTTCGAGGCCGCGGACGCCACCACCTGGAAGGTGGGCGGCTTCTACGGTCACACCGCGGCCGACATGGACGACTCGGACGACGAGGTCAGCTTCGAGCACGGCATGGCGGCCTGGGGCAACAAGGGCGCCGCCAAGATCCAGCGAGCCGCCAAGCTCACCGTCAACGCCTCCCCGGAGCCGGTGAAGAAGGGCAGGACCATCACGGTCAGCGGCAAGCTGACCCGCGCCAACTGGGAGACCGGCAACTACACCGGCTATGTCTCGCAGAAGGCCACCCTGCAGTTCCGCGCCAAGGGCTCGGACAGCTACACCACCGTCAAGACGGTGACCTCCTCGACGGGAGGCGCCCTCAAGACGACGGTGACGGCGTCGAAGGACGGTTACTACCGCTACGTCTTCGCGGGCACCACCACGACCGCCGCCGCGAAGGCCGGCGGCGACTACATCGACGTGCAGTAGCCGCACCGCAACACCCCTGAGCCGCCCCGGCAGGTAACGACTCCGTTTCCTGCCGGGGCGGTTCGCCGTTCCCCCCTTGACTCCCCCACGGTGCAGACCTATGTTCCCTGCATCCGATAGGAAACCTTCCTAACAGTCACTGTCCGTAGAGTCTGCAGAATCTGCAGAGCTGCTGCGGAACCGTCCCGGGAGAGGGGTACACATGGCCGGCACGCCGAGCACGCTGCGCGCCATGAACGACCGCGCCGCCCTGGACCTCCTGCTGGAGCACGGCCCGCTCTCCCGCACCCGGATCGGCAAGCTCACCGGCCTCTCCAAGCCGACCGCCTCCCAGCTCCTGGCCCGACTGGAAGCCGCGGGACTGGTCCTCGCCACCGGCACCACCGAGGGCCGCCCCGGCCCCAACGCCCAGCTGTACGAGGTCAATCCGGCCGCCGGACACGCGGCCGGCCTCGACGTCACCCCCGAACGCATCCTCGCCGCCGTCGCCGACATCACCGGCCGCACGGTGGGTTCGTACGAACTGCCCACCCCCGGCAGAAGAACCGCCACCCCCGTCGTCCAACAGGTCACCGACGCCCTCGACGGCGCCGTGAAGGCGGCCGGCCTCGCCCGCGCCGACCTCCACCGCCTCGTCATCGGCACCCCGGGCGCCTTCGACCCGGGCACCGGCCGCCTCCGCTACGCCTCCCATCTCCCCGGCTGGCACACCCCGACCCTCCTCGACGAACTCGCCGCCGCGCTGCCGATGCCGGTGGAGTACGAGAACGACGTCAACCTCGTCGCGGTCGCCGAACAGCGGCTCGGCGCGGCCCGTGGGCACGAGGACTTCGTGCTGCTGTGGAACGAGGGCGGCCTCGGCGCGGCCCTGGTCCTCGGCGGCCGGCTGCACCGCGGCTGGACCGGCGGCGCCGGCGAGGTCGGCTTCCTGCCCGTACCCGGCACCCCTCTGGTCCGGCAGGTCACCAAGGCCAACAGCGGCGGCTACCAGGAACTCGCCGGCTCCCAGGCCATCCCGGAACTCGCCCGCGAACTCGGCATCGAGGACATCCCCGAGGGCCCGTACGCCGAGGTGGCGGCAGCCCTCGTCGGACAGGCCGCGCAGTCCCAGGAGGGCCCGCACCAGCGCCTGTTGGAGACCTACGCGACCCGCCTCGCCACCGGTCTCGCCTCCCTCGTCTCCGTCCTCGACCCCGAACTCGTCGTCCTGAGCGGCGCCTCGCTCACCTCCGGCGGTGAGGTCCTGCGCGCCCTCGTCCAGTCCGAGCTGGAGGAACTGGCCGCGGCCAGGCCCAAGCTCGTCGTCGGGGCGGTACCCGAACACCCCGTGCTGCGCGGCGCGTTGGAGAGCGCGCTGGCGGCCACCCGTGACGAGGTCTTCGACACCTCGCGCTGATCCCGCTTCTCCGCGACCCCCTTCGCCCTCACCCTCACCCTCACCGCAAGCCCTCCACCCTCGCCCCAGGGAGACCTCGCCATGCCCAAGCGCGCCCGAATAACGGCCTTTGCCCTGATCGCCTCCGCGACCCTCCTCACCACCGCCGCCTGTACCGGCCAGTCGGAGTCCGGCGCGAACGACGACGCGTCCGCCGAGACCACCCTCAACTTCTGGCACGCCTGGAGCGCGCCGAGCGAGGTGAAGGCGGTCAAGTCCCTGATCGCCGGGTTCGAGAAGGCGCACCCCAACATCCACGTCAACGTCGTCGGCAACATGACGGACGACAAGATCAACCAGGCGCTGCGCGCCGGCGGTTCGAAGGCTCCCGACGTGATCTCGTCCTTCACCACCAACGCCGTCGGCAAGTTCTGCTCCTCCGGCGCCCTGGTCGACCTCAACCCCTTCTTCGAGAAGTCGGACATCGACCCGGACAAGACCTTCCCGACCGCGATGAGTGAGTACACGCAGTTCGAGGGGAACCGCTGCACGGCCCCGCTGCTCGGTGACGCGTACGGCCTCTACTACAACAAGACGGCCTTCGAGAAGGCAGGCATCAGCAGCCCGCCCAGGACCTGGTCCGAATTCGAGGCCGACGCCAAGAAGTTGACGATCACTCAGGGCGACAGCTACAAGCAGCTCGGCTTCATGCCGAACTACCACGGCTGGGAGACCACGACCGAGCACTACATGGGCCAGTTCTCCCCCACGTACTTCGACAAGAGCGGCAAGTCGACGGTCGCGACGGACCCGGCGGTCGCCGCCGCCTTCACCACACAGAAGAAGCTGGTCGACGAACTCGGCGGCTACGCCAAGCTGGAGAAGTACCGCGCCAAGCTCGGCGACGAGTGGGGTCCCAAGCACCCCTTCCACACCGGCCAGGTGGCCATGCAGCTCGACGGTGAGTGGCGGCTCGGCATGGCCCTCGACGCCAAGCCCGACTTCGAGATCGGGGTGGCCCCGCTGCCCGTCCCCGACGACCAGGCCGACCAGTACGGCAAGGGCTACATCACCGGCACGATCACCGGTATCGCCGCCACCAGCAAGAAGCAGAACGCGGCCTGGGAGCTGGTCAAGTACATCACCACGGACACCGACGCGGTGGTGGGCTTCTCCAACGCCATCCACAACGTGCCCTCGACGCTTCAGGCCCTGAAGTCCCCGAAGCTGAAGTACGACCCGCGCTTCAAGACGTTCCTGGACATCGCCGCCGACCCGAACTCGACCACGTCTCCCGCTTCCCTCAACGGCGGCGTGTACCTCACGACGATCCAGAACTTCGGCTACGAGTACGAGAGCGGCAAGGCCACCGACCTGACGGCGGGCCTGAAGAAGACGGCCGCGCAGATCGACACGGACATCGCGCAGGCGAAGTAGCGATGAGCACCGTCACGTTGAGGTCGAAGCGCCGGAGGTCGGCGCTCCGCACCCTGGCCTTCATGTCGCCCTGGCTGATCGGCTTCGCGGTCTTCTTCGCGTACCCGATGGTCTCGACGCTCTACTTCTCCTTCATGCACTACGACGGCTTCAAACCGCCGACGTGGAGCGGCACGAAGAACTGGACCTACGTCTTCGAGCACTACCCCTACTTCTGGCCCGCCCTGCGCAACACCCTGTGGCTGGTCCTGGTGATGGTGACCCTGCGCGTCCTCTTCGGACTCGGCATCGGCCTGCTCATCACCCGGATCAGGACCGGCGCCGGGGTCTTCCGCACCCTCTTCTACCTCCCCTACCTGGCCCCGCCGGTGGCGGCCACCATGGCCTTCGCCTTCCTCCTCAACCCCGGCACGGGCCCGGTCAACTCGATCCTCGAAAAGGTCGGCATCCCGGCCCCCGGCTGGTTCAACGACCCCACCTGGTCCAAGCCCGCCCTCACCCTGCTCGCCCTCTGGGGCATCGGCGACCTCATGGTCATCTTCATGGCGTCCCTGCTCGACGTACCGAAGGAGCAGTACGAGGCGGCCGAGCTGGACGGCGCCTCCGCGTGGCAGCGCTTCCGCTATGTCACGCTCCCGAACATCTCCCCGATCATCATGTTCGCGGTCGTGACCGGGGTGATCCAGACGATGCAGTACTACACACAGCCCCTGGTCGCCGGAAAGGTCGCCTCGGGCGTGATCCAGGGCGCGGGCACCCTGTTCGAGCCCGGCTACCCGGAGAAGTCGACGCTCACCCTCCCCCAGCTCGTCTACAACCTGGGCTTCCAGCGCTTCGACTACGGCTCGGCCTGTGTGGTGGCCCTCGTCCTCTTCGCCCTCTCCATGGCCTTCACCGCGCTCCTGATGCGGCGCCGAGGCGGCCTGATCCAGGCAGGTGACTGACCGATGACCCAAGTACTGGACAGGCCGACGCAGTTGACGACACCGACCTCCCCGGCCGAACGCACCGCCCGCCGCAAGGCGTTCCTGGAATGGATCGCGGTCCACTCCCTGGGGGTGGCGGCGGCCCTCTTCTTCACCCTCCCCTTCGTCTTCGTCTTCCTGACCTCGCTCATGAGCGACGACCAGGCCCTGAGCCGCGACCTGATCCCGAACACCTGGGAATGGGCCAACTACCAGAAGGTCTTCGACACCCCGGGCTTTCTGACCTGGTGGAAGAACACCCTGATCTACGCCGGACTGGGCACCGTCCTCGTGGTGGTCTCCTCGGTCCCGGTGGCCTACGCGCTCGCCAAGTTCCGCTTCAGGGGCCGCAATCTCTCCCTGATGCTGGTGATCTCGATGATGATGCTGCCGCCCCAGGTCGTGGTCATCCCGATGTATCTGTTCTGGGCGAAGCAACTGGACCTCTCGGGCACCCTGTGGCCGATGATCATCCCCCTCGCCTTCGGGGACGCGTTCTCGATCTTCCTCCTCCGCCAGTTCCTGATGACGATCCCGAACGAGTACCTGGACGCGGCGAAGGTGGACGGCTGCGGCGAACTGCGCACCCTGCTGAAGGTCGTCCTCCCGATGGCGAAGCCCGGCATCGCCGCGGTGGCCCTCTTCCAGTTCTTCAACGCCTGGAACGACTACTTCGGCCCGCAGATCTACGCCTCGGAGAACCCGGGCGCCTGGACGCTGAGTTACGGCCTGGAGTCCTTCAAGGGCGCCCACCACACCGACTGGAACCTGACCATGGCCGCGACCGTACTGGTCATGGCCCCCGTGATCCTCGTGTTCTTCTTCGCGCAGAAGGCGTTCGTCGAGGGTGTCACGCTCACCGGAGTAAAGGGCTGAACGCTTGTGAAACTCACCGTGGTCGGCGGAGGTTCGACCTACACCCCCGAACTCATCGACGGCTTCGCGCGGTTGCGGGACACCCTCCCCATAGAGGAACTCGTGCTGGTGGACCCTGCGCTCGAACGCCTCGACCTGGTGGGCGGGTTGGCCCGCCGGATCTTCGCCAGGCAGGGGCACCCGGGCCGGATCACCGTCACCGACGACCTCGACGCGGGCGTGGCCGACGCCGACGCCGTGCTGCTGCAACTCCGCGTGGGCGGACAGGCGGCGCGCGAGCAGGACGAGACGTGGCCGCTCGAGTGCGGCTGCGTGGGCCAGGAGACGACCGGTGCGGGCGGGCTCGCCAAGGCGCTGCGGACGGTCCCGGTGGTCCTGGACATCGCGGAACGGGTCCGCCGTACGAACCCGAACGCGTGGATCATCGACTTCACCAACCCCGTCGGCATCGTCACCCGCGCCCTCCTCCAGGCCGGCCACAAAGCGGTCGGCCTGTGCAATGTGGCGATCGGCTTCCAGCGGAAGTTCGCGGCCCTGCTCGACGTCCCCGCCACCGACATCCACCTCGACCACGTCGGCCTCAACCACCTCACCTGGGAGACGGGCGTCCGCCTGGGCGGCCCCGAGGGCAAGGACGTCCTGCCCGAGCTGCTGGCGCACCACGGCGAGGCGATCGCGGCGGATCTCCGTCTCCCGCCCGCCCTCCTCGACCGGCTCGGCGTGGTCCCGTCGTACTACCTGCGGTACTTCTACGCGCACGACGAGGTCGTACGAGAACTGGCGACCAAGCCCTCCCGGGCCGCCGAAGTGGCGGAGATGGAACGGGAGTTGCTGAAGATGTACGGCGACCCCGAGCTGGACGAGAAGCCGGAGCTGCTCGCGAAGCGGGGCGGTGCCTACTACTCGGAGGCGGCGGTGGACCTGGCCGCGGCGCTCCTGACCGGTACGGGCAGCCCGTACCAGGTGGTGAACACGTACAACCACGGCACGCTGCCCTTCCTCCCCGACGACGCCGTGATCGAGGTGCAGGCGGCGGTGGGGCACAGCGGGCCGACGCCGTTGCCGGTGGCGCCGGTCGATCCGCTGTACGCGGGGCTGACGGCGGCCGTGACGACGTACGAGGACCTGGCTCTGGAGGCGGCCCTGCGGGGCGGCCGGGACCGGGTGTTCCGCGCGCTCCTCTCCCACCCCCTGATCGGCCAGTACGAGTACGCCGACGCCCTCACCGACCGACTGATCGCACACAACCGGGAGCATCTCGCGTGGGCATGACCGCAGGTGTCCTGGCCGTGGACGCGGGCAACAGCAAGACCGACGTGGCGGTCGTGGCGGCCGACGGAACCGTTCTCTCCACCGCCCGCGGCGGCGGCTTCAGACCGCCCGCGGTGGGCGTGGAGGCAGCGGTGGACGCGCTCGCCGAGGCGGTGGCCGAGGCCTTCGCGGCGGCCGGGGCGACCTCGGTGGAGCATGTGTCGGCATGCCTGGCCAACGCCGACTTCCCCGTCGAGGAGGAGCAGTTGGCGGCGGCGCTGCACGCACGCGGGTGGGGCGCGACGGTCGAGGTCCGCAACGACACCTTCGCCATCCTCCGCGCCGGCGTCACCGAACCCCGGGGCGTGGCCGTGGTCTGCGGCGCCGGCATCAACTGCGTGGGCATGCGTCCCGACGGCCGCACCGCCCGCTTCCCGGCGCTGGGCCGTATCTCCGGCGACTGGGGAGGGGGCTGGGGCCTGGCCGAGGAGGCTCTGTGGCACGCGGCGCGGGCGGAGGACGGCCGAGGAGAGCCGACGGCCCTCGCCCGGACCCTCCCGGCCCACTTCGGCCACGCCACCATGCTCGCCCTCATAGAGGCCCTCCATCTGAACCGCATACCTCCCGTCCGCCGCCACGAACTGACGCCGGTCCTCTTCGCCACGTCGGCGGACGGCGACCTCGTGGCCCGTTCCCTGGTGGACCGGCTGGCGGACGAGGTGGTGACCATGGCCGCGGTGGCGCTGACACGGCTGGACCTGCTGGCGGAGGAGACGCCGGTCCTCCTGGGCGGAGGTGTCCTAGCCGCCCGCCACCCCCAACTGGACGACGGCATACGGGGCCTGCTGGCGGCCCGCGCCCCCAAGGCCGTACCACAGGTGGTCACGGCGAGCCCGGTCCTGGGGGCGGCGCTGCTCGGCCTGGACCACCTGGGCGCCACGGCGGAGGCACAGGCGACGGCGCGGGCGCACTACGAACCCTGAGACGACCGAGGACATCGACCGAGGACATCGACAGAGGGCATCGGCCGAGGGCATCCCCCGTCCCTCATCCGTCATCCCTCATCCCCGAAACCCGAACCTGGAACCGAACAGATTCCTCCCGCGTGTGAATGGGCAGGGGGTGGTGCGGGGCGCCGAGCCGTGCCGGAAAACCGCGCACCGCGCTGCAATCCGATCAAGATCCAGTGAAGGCCGGTGCGGATGTCAGTCCCGGCGGCGATACTTGCGGCGACGGATGACCATGGGGGAGGTCAACAGTGACACACCCGCCGAAAAGCAGCGCGGCACCACCACCGGTACCGGGCATGCCCACCATGCCCGCGATACCACCGCAGGCACACCCCGACACACCTGTGTCCACCGGCTCCGCCACCCCCACAGCGCCACCGGAGGAGCCCCGCCGCACGGCCTTCGCCGAGGGCGTCGACCGCCTCCGCACCGCGGCCACCACGGAACCCGGCCGCCTGCGCATCATCGGCGCCCTGCTCGCCGCCCTGGTCGTCGCGTTCGGCGCGGTGACCGCCTGGCAGATGGCGGACCGCGAGGCCGCCGCCGACGACGTCCTGCACAAGAGCCAGCCCCTCAGCAGCGCCGCCGCCGACATCTACCGCAGCCTCGCCGACGCCAACACCGCCGCCTCCAGCGGCTTCCTGGCGGGCGGCCAGGAGACGGCGGACTCCCGCAGGCGCTACGAGGAGGACATCGACAAGGCGGCCGCGGGCCTGGTCAAGGCCGCGGCGAACTCGGACCCCGACTCCCCGGCGGCGGCCACGGTCACCAAGCTCAACCGCCTGCTGCCCGAGTACAAGGGCCTGATCGAGCGCGCCCGCACGTACAACCGCCAGGGCTTCCCCGTCGGCGGCGCCTACCTGCGCTACGCGAACGAGAAGATGCAGCAGGACATGCTCCCCGCGGCGGAGGACCTGTACAAGAAGGAGAACCAGCGGCTGCGCGCCGACTACGACGACGCGACGCCCTACCCCTGGGCGGCGATAGGCCTGGGCGTGGTCGCCCTGGCCGGCCTCGCCTGGGCCCAGCACCGCAACTACCGGCGTACGAACCGGGTCCTGAACCACGGCCTGGTGGCGGCGACGGCCACCACCACCGTCGTCCTCCTCTGGCTCGTCGTCGGCCACAGCGTCGCCCGAGCGGGCCTGAACGACTCCTACGACCACGGAGTCCGCTCCCTGAACGTCCTGCACGACGCCCGCATCGCCTCCCTCAAGGCCCGGGGCAACGAGAACCTCACCCTGGTCGCCCGCGGCGCCGAGACCGTGACGGTGAAGAACGCCAAGGGCGAGGAGGAGAGCAAGGACAAGTACGACAACAGCTTCCAGACCGACATGAAGACCCTCGGCAAGGGCCTGGCCGAAGCCGCGAAGCTCGCCGACGACACCTCCGGCAAGAAGCCGGTCACCGCGGCCGAGGGCAACATGACGGAGTGGCAGAAGCGCCACCTGGACGCCCGCGCCCAGGACGAGAACGGCGACTACGAGCAGGCGCTGGACAAGGTCATCGGCCCCGAGGGCGCCACCGGCGAGTGCTTCGACAGCGTCGACGCCAACCTCGCCAGGGCGCTCACGCACGAGGAGGCCGAGTTCAAGCGGGCCGCGGGTGACGGACTGGGCGCGATGACGGGTCTGTCGGTGGGCGCCGCGGTGCTCGCCGTCCTGGGCGCGGCGGGCGCGGTCCTCGGCATCGGCCGCAGGCTGTCGGAGTACAGGTGAGAGGGGGCATGACGATGAACGCACGACGTGTGCGGGTGCTGCGAGCCGGTCTGAAGGGCTGGGGCGGGGTGGCCGCGATGGCGGTCGTCTGCGCCCTGGCACTGGCGTTCGCGCTGCTGCTGCCGCTGACCCAGTCGTCCGACGGCGGCACGGCCACCGGCGGCCAGGGCGTGGCCCACGGCAGCCAGGCCCGCGCCGAGGACGACCCCTGCAAGCGGGACCCGCAGATCGGCAAGGCCCCGGAGAAGTACACGCTGTCGCCGTCCCCCGCGGACGGAGCGACGATCGCGGCGATCAAGGCCCGCCCGAAGGACAAGCGCAAGCTGGTCGTCGGCATCGACCAGAACAGCTACCGCTGGGGCTACCGCAACCCCAACGCCGAGCGCAAGGGCCAACTCGAAGGCTTCGACATCGACTTGGTGCGCCGGATCGCCCAGGAGATCCTCGGTGACCCGGAAGCGGTCCAGTACAAGGCGATCCCCACCAACCAGCGCATCCCGGCGATCCAGGAGGGCCGGGTGGACATGGTGGTGCGCACGATGACCATCAACTGCTCCCGTCTGCCGGACGTGGCCTTCTCCGCCCCGTACTTCAAGACCGGCCAGCAGCTCCTCGCCCCGGTCTCCTCGGCGATCGCGGGGTACGCGACGAAGGACAGGCCCGAGCTCGCCGGGAAGAGGATCTGCACGGCGGAGGGCTCGACGGCGTTCAGCAAGCTGGAGGAGGACAAGGAGAGCAAGGCGCTCCCGGCCACCACCGACATCTCCCGCACCGTCCCCAACCAACTCGACTGCCTGGTGAGGCTCCAGCTCGGCGAGGCGGACGCCGTGGTCACCGACGGCGCCCTCGCCGCGAGCCAGGCCGCACAGGACCCGACGGTCGAGCTCAAGGGCGAGCCGTTCACCACCGAGTACTACGGCGTGGCGATGAACCTGGAGGCGGACGATCTGGTACGCCGGGTCAATCAGATCCTGGCGGACTACCGCAAGGACACCGCGAACGGCTGGCAGGCGTCGTACGACAAGTGGCTTTCGGCGACACTGGGACCGGACTCGGCGAAGTCGGAACCGTCGGCCCCGGAGTACTTGCGCAAGAGCTGACGCACCACGCGACCCGAAGCGAACCCACAACCCACAACCCCCAACCCCAACCCCGACAACCCAGCAGCGAGAGGTGATCGATGGGCGTCACGGGACCCCCCGGGCCGGTGATGGACCGGGACGAGGTGGACCGTGCGCTGGCGCGGCTCGGCGCGGAGTACGAGGCGATCGAGACCTCGCTCCTCGCCCTGCAGGACCACTCGGGCCGCAGACTGCTCGAGGGCGCCGCGCTCACGGGCGTCACCAAGGAGCGCTGGACGACCACGGAGGCGTCGATCACGCTGCTGTGGGCGTACTTCGACGCGTACACGGACGCGTTGCGCACCGCCCGCGAGATCAGGTCCCGCCGCCGCTGGTCCAGCCAGGGCGACCTCGCGGAGCTGACGGAGCTGCTGCGCGGCGAGTCGGTCACGGTGGCCGGCAGCACCACGGCGACGGCCAACGCCCCGACCCTGCACGGCAATTCGGGCAAGCTCAGCGAGCAGTTCAGCCTCTCCACCCTCGTGGACCGCATGAACGAGCTGTACGCGACGAGTCTCGACATGGTCGTGGCCGCGGACGCGGTCTGGTCGGCCCTGCCCGCGAGGATCGATTTACTGGCCGCCGAGCTCCAGCGCACCCGCAAGCTCGCCCACTCGGTGGGCGTCCGCCCGGGCGAGCACCCGGCCGGCGACGACCTGGAACGCATCACCCGCACCCTGACGCAGCTGCGCGAACGGGTCATCTCGGACCCCCTGGCGTACTGGCTGCCCGCACAGGGCAGTTCGGCCCCCGGCGGCGGCCGCCCGGACACCACGGTGTACGACCGTGAGGCGCGCGCCCTGGAGGACGTGCGCCGGGAGATCGACGCCGTACTGACGGTCCGTCAGGACGCCGAGCAGCGCCTGATCAGACTCCGTGACGTGCTCTCCCGCGCGGACCGTACGCTCGCCGAGGCCCGCACCGCGCGCGGCGAGGTGCTGGCGAAGATCGCCGCCACGGAGGTGCCGGTGGTCAGCGGCCCGCCGACCGTGCTGCAGGAGCAGCTGGCGACGGCCGCCGAGTACCGCAGACATGCCCAGTGGCACCGCCTCTCGCCGCTCCTGGAGTCCCTGGAGCAGAAGGCGGAGGACGAACTGCTGCGCGCCCGCGAGTCGTTGACCGCGGTCACCCAGCCACTGGCGGTCCGCGCGGAGCTGCGCGGCCGCCTGGACGCGTACAAGGCGAAGGTCGCCCGGCACGGCCTCGCCGAGGACCCGTTCCTGATCGAGCGGTACGACGCGGCGCGCCGCATGCTGTGGAGCGCGCCCTGCGATCTGCGCGTCGCCTCAGAGGCCGTCCTGCGCTACCAGCGGGCGGCCGCCGACCTGCTCGGCACCCCGCGCGTGCCGGAACAGAGCGGGCCCGAAGACCGTAGGGGGGAGGCCCAGTCATGAGTGAGGCACAGCAGACCTGCCAGCGGCCCGGCTGCGGCGGTACGTACGAGGACGTGGGCGGCGGCGAGCTGTACTGCGACACCTGCGGGCTCGCACCGGTGGTGTCGGCTGGGGGTACCCCCTCTGGGGGAGGCATGGTGGGTTCCCCGCCTACCGGCATCACCGGCAGCAACAAGGGCTCCGGCAGCGGCAGTTCCCGCTCCAGCAGCCGCAGCGGCCGCAGCAGCTCCCGTACGTCGTCGCAGTCGTCGAAGTCCCGGCGTTCGGTGTCGGGACGTCTCTCGCGCTCCCTGTCGGGCCGTTCGACCAGCCGCTCGGTGTCGGTGCGCAGCTCGGGCTCCAGCACCAACACCAGCGCCCGCGGCCGGCTCGGCGTGGGCCTGGTCCAGGTCCCGGACGTACCGCGGCCCGATCCGCGCGAGATGGTCCTGGAGAACCCCGAGGTCCCCGAGCGCAAGCGGTTCTGCTCCCGCTCGGACTGCGGGGCGCCGGTGGGCCGCGCCCGCGGTGACCGCCCGGGCCGCACGGAGGGCTTCTGCACGAAGTGCGGGAACCCCTACTCGTTCATCCCGAAGCTGGGCTCCGGTGACATCGTGCACGGCCAGTACGAGGTCGTGGGCTGTCTCGCGCACGGCGGCCTCGGCTGGGTCTACCTCGCGGTGGACCGCGCGGTCTCCGACCGCTGGGTGGTCCTCAAGGGCCTGCTGGACACCGGCGACCAGGACGCGATGGCGGCCGCCATCTCCGAGCGGCGCTTCCTCGCCGAGATCGAGCACGCCAACATCGTGCGGATCTACAACTTCGTCGAGCACCTCGACCAGCGCACCGGCTCCCTCGACGGCTACATCGTCATGGAGTACGTCGGCGGCAAGTCGCTGAAGGAGATCGCCAACGGCCGCCGCACCCCGGACGGCAAGCGCGACCCGCTGCCGGTGGAACAGGCCTGCGCGTACGGCATCGAGGCCTTGGAGGCCCTCGGCCACCTGCACAGCCGCAATCTCCTCTACTGCGACTTCAAGGTCGACAACGCCATCCAGACCGAGGACCAGCTCAAGCTCATCGACATGGGCGCGGTCCGCAGGATGGACGACGACGAGTCGGCCATCTACGGCACGGTCGGCTACCAGGCCCCCGAGGTCGCGGAGGTGGGCCCCTCGGTGGCGTCCGACCTCTACACCGTGGCCCGCACGCTCGCCGTCCTGAGCTTCGACTTCCAGGGCTACACGAACGTCTTCGTGGACTCCCTCCCCGACCCCGACCACATCGAGGTCTTCCGCCAGTACGAGTCCTTCTACCGGCTGCTGGTCCGCGCGACGGACCCGGACCCGGCCCGGCGGTTCGCCTCCGCGCAGGAGATGGCCGAGCAGCTGACGGGCGTGCTGCGGGAGGTCGTGTCCCTCCAGACGGGACGTGCCCGGCCGTCGCTGTCGACGCTGTTCGGGCCCGAACTGCGGGTGACGGACTCGGAGTTGTTCCCGAAGATGGACGGGGAGGTCTCCCGGCTGGGGGCCCGGGTGGGCGCCACGCGCCGCCGCTCCCCCGCCTCCGTCCCGCTCCCGAGGCTGTCCGCCGGCAACGGCAACGGCGCGGCCGCCCCTCCCGGCGGCGGAGCCGTCCCGGCCCCCGGCAGCGCCGAGTCGCTCGTCAGAACCGTGGGGACACCGGCTGCGGCACTGGCCCTTCCCGTGCCCCGCGTCGACCCCTCCGATCCCAACGCCGGGTTCCTGGCCGGGCTCATGGCCACCGCGGCCGCCGAGCTGCTCGGCGCCCTCGCCGCGGCGCCCGCGCAGTCCGTGGAGACACGGCTCAGGCAGATCCGGGCGTGGCTGGAGAACGGCGACTCGTTCACCGCCCTGGAGGCGTTGCGGCGGCTGGAGGAGGAGCGGCCGGACGACTGGCGGGTGGTGTGGTACCAGGGCGTCGCCGCGCTGGTGACCGCCGACCACGAGGCCGCCGCGCTCGCCTTCGACGCCATCTACGACGCCTTCCCGGGCGAGCCCGCGCCGAAGCTGGCGCTGGGCCTGTGCGCGGAGGTGCTCGGGCAGCTCGACAACGCCGCCGAGTACTACCGCCTCGTGTGGTCGACCGACCCGAGCTATGTCAGCGCGGCGTTCGGGCTCGCCCGCGTGCAGCTCGCGAGCGGGGACCGCCGCGGCGCCGTAGGGACGCTGGAGTCGGTGCCGGAGTCGTCCATCCACTACACGGCGGCGCGCGTGGCCGCCGTACGGGCGCGGCTGCGCGGGCGCACGGCGGCCGCCGGCGACGTACCGTTCCTTGACGACCTGACCGCGGCCGCGGGACAGGTCGAGGCGCTGGACGCGTACGGGCTGGATCCGGCGCGCCGCGAGCAGTTGTCCACGGAAGTCCTCGGCTGTGCGCTCGACTGGGTACTCTCCGGTGGCCAAGGCGCCGCCCCGGCCGCCCGCCGGGTGCTGCTCGGCAGCGAACTGGACGAGCGGGGACTCCGCTTCGGCCTGGAGCGCTCGTACCGCACGCTGGCCCGGCTGGCCCGCGGCGGCGAGGAGAGGATCGACCTGGTGGAACGTGCCAACCGTTACCGCCCCCGGACGTGGGTGTAGTTGATGTCGCAGATGCCCCAGCCGATCGCCCTTTCGAGGTGCCCGATCTGCGAGGAACCCCTCGAGTCGGGTGACCGTTTCTGTGGAGCGTGCGGATACGACTTGTCCGCCGTCCCCGCGCTGCCGGACGACGACCCGACGATCGCCGTGGGCGTCAACGCCAACGGCTCGGGCCCGGCCGAGGGTGTCGCCTGGCCGCTCGCCTCCGAGCCGGCCGGCTCCGACACCCCGCCGGGCACCCATCTGCCGACGGATCTGGCGGGCACCGACTCCGGCGGCCACGACCTGTCGGCCGCCGCCCATGAGCTCCCGCCCAGCGGCTCCCCGGTCTCCCCGGTCACCGGCGTGCGCTTCGACCGTCCGCCGGAGCCCGACGAGTACCCGCTGCAGGCGCCCGACCCACGGGTCGCGCCCGAGACGCCGACCCCGGCGGAGGGCGTGAAGGTGTGCGTGGCCTGCCGTGCGGGCCGGGTCGACCACGACGGCTACTGCGAGAACTGCGGGCACGCCCAGCCACGTGAACGCGACCACATGGAGCTGGAGGCCGGCCCCATCGCCGCCGTCAGCGACCGGGGTCTGCGCCACCATCGCAACGAGGACGCGTTCGCCATCGGCAACGCCGCCCTGCCCGACGGTTCCCCCGCCGCCGTGGCGATCGTCTGCGACGGCGTCTCCTCCGCGACCCGCCCCGACGACGCCTCGCTGGCCGCCTCCCGTGCGGCGAGCGAGTCGATCCTCGCCGCCCTGCCGCTCGGCACCCACCCGCAGCAGGCGATGCACGACGCGATCGTCGCCGCCTCCCGCGCGGTCAACTCCCTGGCCGCCGAACCCGCCACGGCCCGCGAGCACGCCCCGCACCAGAACGCCCCGGCCTGCACGATCGTCGGCACCGTGGTGGCCGCCGGACTGCTGGTCGTCGGCTGGGTCGGCGACAGCCGCGCCTACTGGGTCCCGGTCGACCGCAGTTCACCCCCGGCCCGGCTCACCGAGGACGACTCGTGGGCCGCGCAGATGGTCGCCGCGGGACTGATGAACGAGGCGGAGGCGTACGCCGACGAGCGCGCCCACGCGATCACCGGCTGGCTCGGCGCGGACGCCTACGAACTGGAGCCGCACACCGCTTCCTTCAAGCCGGACCGTGCGGGTGTAGTGGTGGTGTGCACCGACGGACTGTGGAACTACGCCGAGGCGGCCGAGGAGATGGCCGAGGCCGTACCGCTCGACGCCGCGGTGCGTCCCCTGCACAGCGCGCAGGTGCTCGTCGGGCATGCCCTGGACGGCGGGGGCCACGACAACGTAACAGTGGCCGTCGTGCCGTTCCCCACCCCGCCGCAGGGGGCAGGATCGGCCTGAGGCCGATTACGGGGACGCCTCAACGGACCGGAGGGGACCGGTCCGCTCACAGTCGTTGCCCCGCAACCGTGGGGTTTCAAGGGGGAATCGATCAGGCATGGCCAATTTCTCGAAGTCGAACGTGCCGCAGTTCTCAGTGGACGTCTATCAGAACGAGTACCTGCCGGAGGGCGGCCGCGAGGTCAACGCCATCGTCACGGTCACCGCGACCGGCGGCGGCACGATCGGCAGCGCGGTCGGGGCACCCCATCTCTACACCGCGGGGCAGGGCCCGGACGCGGCCGTGGCGATCATGGTCGACTGCTCGGGCTCGATGGACTACCCGCCGACCAAGATGCGCAACGCCCGCGACGCCACCGCCGCCGCCATCGACACCCTGCGCGACGGGGTGCACTTCGCGGTGATCGGCGGCACGCACGTGGCCAAGGAGGTCTACCCGGGCGGCGGGCGCCTCGCCGTGGCCGACGCCACCACCCGCGACCAGGCCAAGCAGGCGCTGCGCAAGCTGGGCGCGGGCGGCGGGACGGCGATCGGCACCTGGCTGCGACTGGCCGACCGGCTGCTGTCCTCGGCGGACGTCACCATCCGGCACGGCATCCTGCTCACCGACGGCCGCAACGAGCACGAGTCGCCCCAGGACCTCAAGGCCGCCCTCGACTCCTGCGCCGGACGCTTCACCTGTGACGCCCGGGGCGTGGGCACCGACTGGGAAGTGAGTGAAGTCACAGGGATCGCCTCCGCGCTGCTCGGCACGGCGGACATCGTTGCCGACCCGTCCGGGCTCGCCGCCGACTTCACACAGATGATGGAGGCGGCCATGGGCAAGGAGGTCGCGGACGTCGCCCTGCGGGTGTGGACCCCGGTCGACACGGCCATCAAGTTCGTCAAGCAAGTCGCGCCGACGGTCGAGGAGTTGACCGACCGCCGGACCGAGGCGGGCCCGCGGGCCGGGGACTACCCCACCGGCTCCTGGGGAGACGAGTCCCGTGACTACCACGTCTGCGTCGAGGTCCCCTCCGCCGAACTGGGCCGCGAGATGCTGGCCGCCCGGGTCTCCCTGGTCGTCCCGCAACCCGACGGCAGCGCGCAGAACCTGGGCGCACAGGGTCTCGTACGGGCCGTCTGGACCGACGACATGGTCGCCTCGACCTCCATCAACCCCCAGGTCGCCCACTACACCGGCCAGGCAGAACTGGCACAAGCCATCCAACAGGGTCTGGACCTCCGCAAAGCGGGCGATATGGATGGAGCAACGGCCAAACTGGGCCGGGCCGTTCAGCTCGCGAGCGCCTCCGGCAACGCCGATACTGCGAAACTGCTTGCGAAGGTGGTGGACGTGGTCGATGCCGCGACAGGTACTGTGCGGTTGAAGGCGAAGGTCGCGGAAGCGGACGAGATGACTCTCGAGACGCGGTCCACAAAGACTGTTCGTGTAAAGAAGTGACCGGAAAGTGACCTAGCGGGCCCCTCACAGGACCCTGGTAGGACAGAGAAGGAGAGGGGGACGCGCCGACATGCCGACCTGCCCGAACGGACACCAGTCGGGTTCCGACGACTGGTGCGAGGTCTGCGGTCACCGCATGGCTGGTGCCGTACCTCCGCCCCCGCCCCCACCGCCCCCCGGCGGCGGCTACGGCTTCCCGCCGCCCCCTCCGGGCGCGGGCCAGCCCGGCGGCCGCTCGCACCTCTCCGCGGTCCCGGACCCCGAGCCGGAACTCTGCCCGCAGTGCCGCACGCCCCGCGAGGGCGGTGCGCCCTTCTGCGAGGAGTGCCGCTGGAACTTCCTCACCAACACGGCCACGTCGTACACCCCCGCCGCCCCCCGCCCGCCGGCCCCCGGCCCGGGCGTCCGCTTCCAGGGCCCGCCGCCCGGCGCGTCCTACGGCGCCGGCGACTCGTACGAGTACCAGGGCTCCCGCCCGTCCCAGATGAACCGCCCCGCGGAACCGATCCCGCCCTTCGGCAACGACCCGTCCGGCCCACCGCCTCCGCCCGGCCCGGGCGGCCCTGGCGGCTTCGGCGGCCCTGGTGGTCCCGGCGGACCTGGTGCACCTGGCGGTCCGGGTGCCCCCGGTGGTTTCGACGGTCCGGGCGGCCCCGGCGGGCCTGGCGGTTTCGACGGTCCCGGCGGACCTGGCGCACCCAGCGGCCCCGGCGCCTTCGGCGGTCCGGGTGGTCCCGGCGGTCCCGGTGGCTTCGGCGGGCCCGGTGGACCCGGTGGACCTGGTGGTTTCGACGGTCCGGGCGGACCTGGCAGCACCAATGCCCCCGGTGGGCCTGGTGGCCCAGGTCGCCCCGGCGGTTTCGACGGCCCCGGCGGACAGGGCGGCCCCAACTCTCCCGGCGGGCCTGGTGGGTTCGGCGGTCCTGGCGGTCCCGGTCGCCCCGGCGGCTTCGACGGCCCTGGAGGACCGGGCGGCCCCGGTGGACCTGGTGGACCTGGCGGTTTCGACGGCTCCGGTAGCACTGGCGCACCCGGCGGCCCCGGCGCCTTCGGTGGACCTGGCGGCCCCGGACGTCCGGGCGGTTTCGACGGCCCGGGCGGCCCCGGCGGCACGAACGCCCCCGGCGGTCCGGGTGCCCCCGGTGGCTTCGACGGACCCGGCGGCCCCGGCCGTCCGGGTGGTCCCGGTGCCCCCGGCGCCCCCTCCGCCTTCGGCGGCGACCCCTCGCGCCCGGTACCCCCGCCTCCCGGCCCGACCCCGCCCGCCGGCCCCGGCGCTCCCGGCGGCTTCGGCGGCGGTGACGACGACTGGGTGATCTCCCCGCCGTCCTCCACCGCACCCGGTGGCCCCGGTGCCGGACCCGGCGGTGGCTACGGCTACCCGCAGCCCGGCTCCACCCAGGCCCCGCCCGGACCCGGCGGCCCCGGCTACCCGCAGCGGCCCGCGACCTGGACGGCGACCATCGGTCCCGACCGTGAGTACTTCATGGCGATGATGCAGCGCTCCGGCCCGGAGGCCGCGGGGCTCAACCTCCCCGCGTACTCCCCGGAGCAGCAGCGCACGCTCACCGGCAACCAGGTCACCATCGGCCGCCGCCGGCACTCCACCGGCGACACCCCCGACATCGACCTGTCGGTCCCGCCGGAGGACCCGGGCGTCTCGCACCAGCACGCGGTACTGGTCCAGCAGCCCGACGGCACGTGGGCGGTCGTCGACCAGAACTCGACCAACGGCACGACGGTCAACGGCGCGGAGGACCCGATCCAGCCCTTCGTCCCGGTCCCCCTCCAGGACGGCGACCGCGTACACGTGGGTGCGTGGACGACGATCACGGTCCGCCGGGGCTGAGCGCTCCGCTGGAAGTACGTCCGCTGCGGCGCCGTCGTGGCTGGTCGCGCACCGCAGCGGAGCTGCTGACGTATACAGCCCCAGCGCCCGTTCAGGGCGTGGCCGGACCGCAGTCGACTTCAGTGGATCCGCTTAGACCGGACCAGCAGCAGAAAGAAGGGGCCGGACGCACACCGTCCGGCCCCTTCCACGTCCCCGCCTGCCCGGTGAGCACCCACTCGGCTTGCGCACCTCCGCCTCACCAACAGGCACCCACCCCGCCCAACCTGCGCACCTCCGCCTGACCAACAGGCACCCACCCCACCGAGCCTGCGGGCATGCGTGCCGCCTGGGGCGGCACGGGTGGGCGCTGGGGGTCCCCCCTCTGGGGGAGGCACCCCGCCAGCGCGGGCAAGCGCCCCCACCCCGACCTCAGCCCATCCCCGGACCTCAGCCCCACCCCCGACCTCACCCCCCACCCCACACACCCCCACCCCCCGCTCACCCCCCAAGCGGCCACACATAAGGCCCCGCCGGATCATCCAGCCAGGCCCACTCACACCCCCCACTGACCGTGACCCCATACCGCTCCCGCAACGGCCACCCCTCCCGCTCCCACAGCTGATAGGCCTCCTGCGGATCAAGACTCCCCCTGCTCAGCACCAGCAGGAACCGGAACAGCTCATGCTCCCGAGCCCGCTGCGGCACCCCACCCAACCGCGCAGGCTCCGACTCCTCCCGCCGCCCCTCCCCCCGCAACCGCACGAAGTACGCGGGCGTATGCAGAAACCGCCCCTCCGCATACCCCCGGTCCCGCACAGTCAGCGCGATCAACCCGGTGGCGAGCGGCGTGAGGATCCGGGCGCCCGGATTGCACTGGGCCAGCCACGCCTGCGGAATCGACGTCAGGGTGCAGGTGGCGATGATCCGGTCGAAGGGGGCCCGCTCGGGCACTCCCCGCGCCCCGTCCCCCGTGACGACGACCGGCCGGTACCCGGCGGCGGCCAGATGCTGCCGGGCCGCCTCGGTGATCTCGGGCTCCAGGTCGATCGTCGTGACGAGATCGTCGTCCCCCAGCCGGTGCGCCAGCAACGCCGCGTTGTACCCCGTACCGGCACCGATCTCCAGCACCCGGTCCCCGTCGCCGACCTCCAGCGCGGCCAGCATCATCGCCATCAGCGAGGGCTGACTGCTGGAGGAGACGAGCTCCCCGTCCCGCAACCGGGTCGCCAGCGGAGCGTCCGCGTACGCGCCCCGAACCCACCGTTCCCGGGCCTGCGGATCGGGACTCTCCCCCCACCGCCGCTCGTACCCGCCCATGACGCCGACGTAGTAGTACGGCACGAACAGATGCCGTGGCACCGCCTCGAACGCCTCCCGCCACACCGGGTCGTCCGCCCAGGCCCCGCTCACCTCGATCTGGTGCACGAGCGCGGCCCGCGCCTCGGCGGCGAGGACGTCCAGGTCCTTGTCGCCCTTGTCGCCCTTGCCGTCCCTGCCGTCCTTGTCGCCCTTGCCGTCGTGGAGAGCGTGCGCACCCATGTCTCCACTGTCCTGCGCGACCGCCCCCGAAGCGAGCACCGCAGCCGACCGATCCGGAATTCCCGCTTCCTGAGCAAGCGCCCTGGGGAAGGTCCTAAGCCCCAAGTCCTCGTCCACCGCGTCTGAGACGATGGACGGGTGAAAGAGATTCGGCGCGGCACGCTTCAGACGGAGACCTTCTACGAGCAGGTCGGTGGGGAGGAGACCTTCCGCCGCCTCGTCCGACGTTTCTACGAGGGTGTGGCCGAGGACCCGCTCCTGAAGCCCATGTACCCCGAGGAGGACCTGGGCCCCGCCGAGGAGCGCCTCGCGCTGTTCCTCATGCAGTACTGGGGCGGTCCGACGACGTACAGCGAGAACCGCGGTCACCCGCGGCTGCGGATGCGGCACGCCCCGTTCCAGGTGGACCGGGCGGCGCACGACGCGTGGCTGAAGCACATGCGGGTCGCCGTGGAGGAGCTCGGCCTGTCCGAGGAGCACGAGCACACGCTGTGGAACTACCTGACGTACGCGGCGGCCTCGATGGTGAACACGGCCGGCTGACCACCCCGCTGACCACTTCCCCTCCCACCGACCCGTACCCCTGACGGCCCCACCGAGCCCCGCCCACCCCCCTGAGTCCCGGATTCCGGTCATTCGACGCCGAATTCCGATCACGATCCGGTCAAGCCCGCCCCACAAACGCTTACCCCTCGCCGCCTCCCTCTGACAACATCACCGGGAGGTCTGGACAACACGGCGGGGGGCCGGGTCGGAGTGACGGGGTTCGGGGCGTTCGGGGGATTCACGAGGTTCGTCCTCCTGCGGGCGCGGGCACACCGCCCACTGCTCGCCGCCGCCCTGCTGGCGGTCCTGCTGACCACCGCGGTCCTGGCCACCCTCACCGCCTATTCGGGCGCGATCGGCGACGCCGCCCTGCGCCACTCGCTGAACGACTCCCGCAACGCCGCCGACACCGCTCTGGTCGTCGAGGCCGACGTGGCGGCCGACGGTGGCGCGGCCGCCGACACCGCCGTACGCGAAGGGGCCCGGAAGACCTTCGACGGTCTGCCGGTGACCGTGCGCAAGCTGACGCGGTCGGGTCCGTACGCGCTGCCCCGCTCGCTCCAGCCCGCCGCCGAGCGTTCCGGGGACCCGGATCTGACGCACTTCGCGGCGCTGGACACCACGCAGGTGCGGATCACCGAGGGCCGCACGCCCTCGGCGCCCCCCTCGGCGAACTCCTCGACGCCCCCCTCGTCGGCCTCCTCCACGGTCGAGGTCGCGCTCCCCCAGTCCGCCGCCCGGCTCCTGAAGCTGCGGCCCGGCGCCGAACTCACCCTCGTCGACCGGCTCGGCGGCCCGAAGGTGACCGCCGAGATCGTCGGCCTGTACCGGCCCGTCCACGCGGACGACTCGTACTGGCAGCTCCTCGACGACCTGCGCGGCCGCGGCGTCAACAAGGTCGACTTCACGACGTACGGCCCCCTGCTCACTGCTCCGGAGACCCTGACCGGCGGCCGGGTGACCACCGGCCCGTCGGGCTGGCTGGCGACGGCCGACTTCTCGTCGATGACGACCGCCCGGATCGACGCCCTGCGCGAGGCGGCCCGCGGCGGGACCGCGGCGCTGCGCGGCGAGCCCGCGCTGAGCGGCACGACGGCCGTGACCACCCAACTGCCCGCCGTCCTCGACGGGATCGACCGCTCGCTGCTGGTCTCCCGCTCGACCCTGCTGATCGTCGCGCTGCAGCTCGCGCTGCTCGCGGGCTGGGCGCTGCTCCTGGTGGCCCGGCTGCTGAGCTCCCAACGCACCGGCGAGACCCGGCTGTTGCTGGCCCGCGGCGCCTCCCGGCCCCGGGTCGCGGGCCTGGCCGCCCTGGAGGCGCTGCTGCTCGCCGTCCCCGCGGTGACGCTGGCGCCGCTGCTGGCGGGACCGCTGACCCGACTGCTCGCCGGACAGGGCGCGTTGGCCCGGATCGGCCTCCGCATCGACGTACCGGCGGGCGGACGCCTCGGCGTCTGGCTGGTGGCGGCGGGGGTCGCGCTGGGCTGCGCCCTCGCGGTGACGCTGCCCGCGCTGACGGCCTCCTTCGAGCGGGGCGGCCGGGCCCGCGCGCTGCCCGGTGCGGTCCGCTCGGGCGCCGACATCGGACTGCTGGTGATCGCCGGGGTCGCGTACTGGCAGCTCAGCAGCCAGACCACCGGCGCGGTGACCGGCGACATCCCCCACTCTCAACTTCGTTCGAGCGGGGGGACCCCCATCGGCGCCCTCGGCGTCGACCCGCTGTTGGTCGCCGCCCCCGCCCTCGCCCTCCTCGCCGGTACGGTCCTCACCCTGCGCCTGCTGCCCCCGCTGGCCCGCCTCGCCGAACGCCGGGCGGCCGCGGGGCGGGGGCTGGCCGCGGCCCTCGCGGGCTGGCAGATCGGCCGCCGCCCCGGACGCGGCGCGGGCCCGGTGCTGCTGCTGGTCCTCGCCGTCGCCCTCGGCATGCTGGCGATCGCCCAGGGCGCCTCCTGGAACCGCTCGCAGGACGACCAGGCCGACTTCCGCGCCGGAGTGCCGGTGCGCGTCACGGCCAACGGCCAGGACGACCTGGGCCGCACCGACGAGTACGCGGCCCTGGACGGCGTACGACGGGCCGCTCCCGCCGTACGCTCCGAGCTGCCCCTGTCCGGCAACCGCACGGCGACGGTCCTCGCTCTGGACACCGCGCACTCGGCGGACACCGTGCTGATGCGCTCCGACCTCGCCTCCGAGCCGGTGCGCCCGCTGCTCGCCCGCCTCGGCCCGAAAGGCACGACGGCGGGCGCGAAGATTCCCGCGGGCACGTCCCGGCTGCGTCTGACGGCCACGCTGGACAGCGCCTCGGCGGACACCGTGACCGATGTGACGGTGACCCTGGAGGACCGCTACGGCACCCCCTACCGGGTCCCGGCGGGCACCCTCGTCGGCGACGGCCGCCCGCACGCCCTCGAACTCGCCGTCCCCTCCGGCCCGTTGACGCTGACGGACGTACAGCTGGTCCAGCCCGTCCCGGTCGGCGAGGCGCAGCAACAGCGCCTGACGCTCGGCGGGTTGACGGCCGTACGACCCGACCGGTCCGTGCGGCAGGTGCCGTTGCCCGCCGACTGGACGGTCCGCTCACTCGCCGACGGGATCGTCGAGGAGCTGGACGGCGTCAACCTCCCGAGCAAGCCCCGGGTGCGCGGGGCGGGGGCGCCGGGGGTCGAGTTCGGCACCGGGTACCTCCCGGCCGACAACCCTTATGTCATCGCCTCGTTGACCGTCCGCATGCAGGTCGCCCAGCCCGCCCCGCCGCAGCTCACGGCCGTGGCGACCGACCGCTACCTCGCCTCCGTGGGCGCCCGCACCGGGCAGCGCGTGGATGTGGCGTTCGGCGGCCGGACGCTGCCGGTACGGATCGTGGCGGCCGTGTCGGCGCTGCCGACGACGGGGGCGGACGGCGGGGCCCTGCTGGTCGATCTGCGGTCCGTGAACCGGGTGTTGGAGGCGCGGTACGGGGAGAGCGTGACGCCGACGGAGTGGTGGCTGGAGACGGACCGGGGCAAGGCCGCCGCGGTCGCGGCCGAGTTGCGGGACCGCCCGGACATGGACCCCACGCAGGTCGTCGTACGCGACGAGATCGCCGCGGAGTTGCGCGACGACGCGTTCGGGGCGGGCCCCGAGGCGGCGTTCACCGCGGCGGCCGGGGTCGCGGCGGCGCTGGCGGCGCTCGGGTTCGCGGTGAGCGCGGCGGGGTCGCTGCGGGAGCGGGACTCGGAGTTCGCGGTCCTGCGGGCCCTGGGCGCCCCGCGGCGCAGGCTGGCCCGCACGATCGCGGTCGAGCAGGGCGTGCTGGTGACGCTGGCCCTGCTGGTGGGCACGGCCCTCGGCACCGTGCTGGCACGGGCGGTGATCCCGCTGGTCGTCCTGACCACGGAGGCGACCCGGCCGGTGCCCGGGGTGCTGGTCGAGCTTCCGGTGCCGCGGGTCGTCGTACTGCTGGTGGCGGTGGCGGTGACGCCGTTGGTGGTGACGGGGGTGCTGGCGTTGCGGCGGGCGAATCCGGTGGTGGCACTGAGGGAGCAGGGCAGTGAGTGAGATGAAGTCCGTCCGCACGCCCCGGAGCCGTATCCCCCGGAGCCGTACCAAGCAGTCCGGCACGCCCGGGGTCCGCGCCCCTCGTGTGCGTGCCCCCTGGATCCGCACCCGGCTGCGCGCCGCGCCCGGTGCGGCGCTCGCCCTCGCCCTGATGGTGGCGCTCACCGCCTGTCTCGCCGCGGCCTTCCCGCGCACGGTCGACCGCTACGAGGACGAGGGCCTGCACCACGCCGTCGAGCAGGCCGGCCCCGGCCGGACGACCGTGGAGTTGTTCGCGCAGCCCGAGTACGGCTTCCTCTCGGAGGACGATCTCGACCCCTCGGACCTGGCCGCCCAGTACGCGAAGATCCTCGCCGTGATCGAGCGTCCCCTCGTCATCGACCGCACCCAGTCGACGTACGGCGCGCAAACCACCTCCAGCATGGAGGTGCCGGACCCCTGGCTCCCGCGGCCCTCCGGCGCGCCCGCCCAGGTCACCCTGGTCGCCCAGCACGGCCTCGCCGACCATGTCCGCAAGGTCGAGGGCCGGCTGCCGATCGTGCAGGACGCGGTGAGCGCGCGGACGCCCGAGGTGGAGGCCGCGGTCAGCGCGGCGACCGCCAAGAGCCTGCACATCAAGGTCGGTTCACGCATCCACGTACCCGGCGAGGGCCGCGACCCGCTGACCGTCCGCATCACCGGCATCGTCACCCCGCGCGACCCGTCCGGCGCCTACTGGTCGACCCATCCGGTCCTGCACCGGCCCGCCCAGGTCCCCATCCCCGGTCTGCCGTCGGAGAAGTACTGGCTCGGCGCCCTTCTGCTCGCCCCCGAGGCGGCCCCCGCGCTGCTGGGCACCCCCGGAATCCCGCTGCCCTACTGGCAGTTGGCCCCGGTGACGGACGCCCTGCACGCCTACGACGCCGCCGAGCTGAAGGCCGCGGTCGCCTCCCTGGAGTCCGGCCCGGTCCTCCGCGAGATCCGCGAGTCGACCGGCCCCATGACCGACGCGGACACCGACCTCGACGACATCCTGACCGCCTACGACCGCCTGCGCGACGGCGTCTCCCCGCTCGTCGCGGTGGCCGCCTTCGGCGCCGGCACGGTGGCCGCGGTGGTCCTGCTGATGGCGGGCGGCCTGGCCGCCGAGCGCCGTCGCAGCGAACTCGCCCTCCTGCGCGCCCGCGGCGCCTCCCTGCGGGGCCTCGCGGCCCGCCTGTTCGCCGAGACGGCGACGACGGCCGTCCCGGCCGGCGCGCTGGGCCTGACGGCGGCCCTGCTGCTGGTCCCGGAGGGCAGGACGACGTACGCGATCGCGGCGGCCGCCGCGGTCACGGCCGCGGCCTGCGCCGCCCTCCCCCTCCGCGCGGTGGTCGCGCACCGGGTCGTACGGATCCACACCGGCCGCGAGGACGTGGCGACGGTACGGCCTTCCCGCCGCCGCACGGTCGCCGAACTGACCCTCCTCGTGCTGGCCCTCGCGGCGGTGGAGACCCTGCGCCGGAGAGGCTCGCAGGGCGACGAACTCTCCGCCGTGGCACCGGTGTTGACGGGGGTGATCGCGGCTCTGGTCCTGGTCCGCGTCTACCCGCTCCCCCTGCGCCGCCTCTCCCGCCCGGCCGGCCGCCTGCGGGGCGTGGTCGCTCATCTCTCCCTCGCCCGCGCGGGCCGCACCTCCGCCTCGGCGGTCCTGCCGCTCCTGGCCCTCCTCACCGCCCTCACGACAGCGGCCTTCGGCGGCTCGGTCCTGACGGGTGTGAGCGAGGCCCGCGACCACGCGGCCCTCGTGACGGTGGGCGCGGACGCCCGGGTGGACGCGGACGAGCCCCTGCCGTCCGCCCTGCCCGACCGGGTCCGACAGGTGCCGGGCGTGACGGCCGTGACGCCGGTGAGCATCGCGTACCTGGCCCAGCTCGACAACGGCCGCCAGTCGGCACCGGTGGTGGGCGTGGACCCGGCGGCCTACACGGAGTTGGCGGCACGGACGGGCCTCGGCCCCTTCGCCGAGTCCGATCTGACGGTCGGCACCGGGGAGGTCGTGCCGGCGGTGGCCTCCCCGACGGTCGCCGCGACGTACGGCACCCGGCCCTTCCCCGTGAACCTCCCGGACGGCGGCGGCAAGATCACCGTCCGCATCACCGAGATCCGCGACCGCACCCCTGCGGTGGCGGGCACGGAGTTCCTGCTGGTGAACCGGGCGAGCCTGCCGAAGGCGGCGGCACGCCCGACGACGCTGCTGCTGACGGGTTCCGGGGTGGACGCCACCGCCCTGCGCAAGGCCGCGCCCGATACGGCCCATGTGCAGCTGCGCGCGGAGGAGAGGTCCGCGTACGTCAACTCCCCGCTGCAGTCCGGCGCCGAGCACATCTACACGGCGGCGGTGGCGGCGGGCGCGGGCTACGCGGTGCTGGCCCTGCTGCTGTCCCTCCTGCGCGCGGCGCCCGAACGCACCGCCCTCCTGGCCCGCCTCCGCACCATGGGCCTCACCCGCTCCCAGGGCCGCCGTCTGCTGATCCTGGAGTCCCTCCCGCAGGCGGTACTGGCGGCGGTGGGCGGCGCGCTGACCGGCTGGGCGACCGTGATCCTGCTCTCCCCCGGCATCGACCTGACCACCATCGCCCTGGCCTCCTCCGCCCCGGCCGCCCCCTCAGGCCGAGCCGAACTGAGCACGTCCCCCCTGTCCTTGGCGATCCCGGCAACGGCGGTGGTCCTGATGACGGTGGGTGTGGCCGGCGTCCAGGCCTGGTGGTCGGGCAGACGGGGCTCGGTGAGGGAGCTACGGGCGGGGGACACGAGATGAGCCCCCGGCAAGCCGTACTCGGTCTCCACCGTAGCTGCGGGCAGTCGTGCCGCTGGGGCCGCTCCCGCCCCGAAGAGAGCGGCACCCCGCCGGCGCGGGCGAGTGCCTCCACCCCGGCAGCAACCCTCACCCCTGCCGCACCCGCCCCCGCCGCACTCACCCGCGCCGCACCCCCCGCCCCGGCCAGCGCCCCGAGGAGCCCCAAGTGACCACGAACCCCACCCTCGCCGACCTGACCACCCGCGCGGCGACCGCCCGCAACACCCCCACCTACGGCCACGACGCCCTGATCACCTGCGACCGACTCGTCCGCATCTTCACCACGGACGGCATAGAGGTCCAAGCCCTCCAGGGCCTCGACCTCCTCGTCCGGGAGGGCGAACTGATGGCCCTGGTGGGCGCATCCGGCAGCGGCAAGTCCACCCTCATGAACATCCTCGCCGGCCTGGACACCCCCACCGCCGGCGCGGCCCGGGTCGCCGACCACGACCTCCTCACCATGACCCCGAAGGACCGCCTGGCCTACCGCCGCAAGACCGTCGGCTTCGTCTGGCAGCAGACGGCCCGCAACCTGCTCCCCTACCTGACGGCCGCCCAGAACATCACGCTCCCGATGCAGCTGGCCACGAAGGCGACCCGCAAGACCCGCAAGGCACAGACGGAACGCGCCCTGGAACTCCTGGACCTCCTGGGCGTGGCCGACTGCCGGGACCGCCACCCCCAGCAGATGTCCGGCGGCCAGCAGCAACGCGTGGCGATAGCGGTGGCCCTCGCCAACTCCCCCGCGGTCCTCCTCGCCGACGAACCCACCGGCGAACTCGACTCCCACACCGCGGAACAGATCTTCGCGGCGTTCCGCACGGCCAACGAGCACCTGGGCACGACGATCGTCATCGTCACCCACGACCAGGCCGTGGCCGGCGAGGTCCGCCGCACGGTGGCCATCCGGGACGGCCGCACCTCCACGGAGGTACTGCGCCGCAGCGAGGTGGACGAGACGACGGGCCACGAGACCGTCGTGGCCCGCGAATACGCCATGCTCGACCGGGCCAGCCGCCTCCAGCTCCCCGCCGAGTACACGGCAGCCCTCGGCATGCGCGACCGAGTGGCCCTGGAACTGGAACCGGACCACATCGGCGTATGGCCGGACGACAGCGACCGCGACCGCAACAACGGCCGCGCCTAGAGACCTGAAGGAGCCCGGACGACTCAGCGCACGCTGACATCCAGCGCCCCGAGTCCCGCCCGCCGCACGGCGATCGACCCGAAGGGCGTACGCAGCCGCAGCCACGCCCCGGAGGCCAGCAACGCCAGCTCCCCGCCGCCCCCGGCCCGCAGGAACCCGAGCGACTGCGCGGCATGCACCGCTCGCACGGGCAGCCGGGTGTCCCCGACGCTCCGGGACCAGATCTCCCGCCCGATCCGGTCGAGTTCGGCACGGGTACGCAGCTCAGGCGCCAACTCCCCGGTACGGGCCCGGAATTCGGCGACCCCGGAACCGACCATCGCCCGCAACGCGTCCGCCGCGGGCAGCCCCGGCACCGGCTGCCACCCGCCCCGCGGCGGAAGCACCCCCGCCCAGGGCGGCCCCGTGACGGCCCCCGGCACCACGGCCGTCGCCGCCACCTCGTCGACGGACTCGAGCAACTCCCCCGCGGACACGGTCACATCGAGGCTGGCGTCCAGCCCGTTCTCATACGGCTTCGCCAGCCGCGCCGCGCGGATCGCCAGCACCTCGAAGGACGGCGGCCGCCCGAAGACGGCGAGCGCGGTACCGGCCGCCTGAAGACGCACCGCGGCCCCACGGTCGTAGTGGAGCAACCGGGAGAGGAAGGCCGCGAGGTCCGCCGCCTCCCCCTCGTCGGCGAGGTGGAGGACCGTCATGCGGCGACGGCCTCCTCCTCGTCGTCATCCCGGTATCCCTCCAGGAACTCCCGCTCCTCGGAGGTGATCCGCCGCGGCCGCTGCGCCTCGAAGTCGAACGGCACTATGACGGTCGAGGCGCGCACATACACCAGGTCGTCGTCCTTCACCTCGTAGGAGATGGTGAAGGACGCCGCCCTTATCTCGGTGACCCACAGCTCGATGTCCACCGGAGTGTGCCGGTGCACGAGCTGCCGCTTGTAGTCGATCTCATGGCGCGCCACCACGGACCCCTGCTTGAAGTCCTTCTCCGGGCGGAACAGGAAGTCGATACGGGCTTCCTCCAGATAGCGGAGGAACACCACGTTGTTGACGTGGCCGTATGCGTCCATGTCCGCCCAGCGCAGCGGGCAGTGGTAGATATGCCGCAAGATCGATCAGCCCCGGGTCAGCTTCTTGTAGGTGGCGCGGTGCGGGCGCGCGGCGTCGGCACCGAGCCGCTCGATCTTGTTCTTCTCGTACGACTCGAAGTTGCCCTCGAACCAGAACCACTTGGACTCGCCCTCGTAGGCGAGGATGTGGGTCGCGACCCGGTCCAGGAACCAGCGGTCGTGGGAGACGACCACGGCACAGCCGGGGAACTCCAGCAGCGCGTTCTCCAGCGAGGAGAGCGTCTCGACGTCGAGGTCGTTGGTCGGCTCGTCGAGGAGCAGCAGGTTGCCGCCCTGCTTGAGGGTGAGCGCGAGGTTGAGCCGGTTGCGCTCACCGCCGGAGAGCACACCGGCCGGCTTCTGCTGGTCGGGGCCCTTGAAGCCGAAGGCGGACACATACGCCCGGCTCGGCATCTCGACCTGGCCCACGTTGATGTAGTCCAGCTCGTCGCTCACGACGGCCCAGAGGGTCTTCTTCGGGTCGATGTTCTCGCGGCTCTGGTCGACGTACGAGATCTTGACGGTCTCGCCGACCTTGATGGACCCGGAGTCGGGCGTCTCCAGCCCCTGGATCATCTTGAAGAGCGTGGTCTTGCCGGCGCCGTTGGGGCCGATGACCCCGACGATCCCGTTGCGCGGCAGCGTGAAGGAGAGATCGTCGATGAGGACCTTCTCACCGAAGGCCTTGTTGAGGTTGTTGACCTCGACGACGATGCTGCCGAGCCGCGGGCCCGGCGGGATCTGGATCTCCTCGAAGTCCAGCTTCCGCATCTTGTCGGCCTCGGCGGCCATCTCCTCGTACCGGGCGAGACGGGCCTTGGACTTGGCCTGACGCCCCTTGGCGTTGGACCGCACCCACTCGAGCTCTTCCTTCAGACGCTTGGCCCGCTTGGCGTCCTTCTGCCCCTCGACCTTGAGACGGGTCTGCTTGGTCTCCAGGTACGTGGAGTAGTTGCCCTCGTACGGGTAGGCGCGCCCGCGGTCGAGCTCGAGGATCCACTCGGCGACGTTGTCGAGGAAGTACCGGTCGTGGGTGATCGCGACCACGGTCCCCGCGTACTTGGCCAGGTGCTGCTCCAGCCAGTTCACCGACTCGGCGTCGAGGTGGTTGGTGGGCTCGTCGAGAAGCAGCAGGTCAGGGGCTTCCAGCAGCAGCTTGCAGAGCGCGACACGGCGCTTCTCACCACCGGAGAGGTTGACGACCGGCCAGTCCCCGGGCGGGCACCCGAGCGCGTCCATCGCCTGCTCCAGCTGGGCGTCGAGGTCCCAGGCATTGGAGTGGTCGAGCTCCTCCTGGAGCTTGCCCATCTCGTCGAGCAGCGCGTCGGAGTAGTCGGTCGCCATGAGCTCGGCGATCTCGTTGAACCGGTCGAGCTTGCCCTTGACCTCGGCGACACCCTCCTGGACGTTCTCCAGGACGGTCTTGTCGTCGTTGAGCTTGGGCTCCTGCATCAGGATGCCCACGCTGTAGCCGGGCGACAGGAACGCGTCACCGTTCGACGGCTGCTCCAGCCCCGCCATGATCTTCAGAACGGTCGACTTACCGGCACCGTTCGGGCCGACGACGCCGATCTTCGCTCCGGGGAGGAAGTTCAGGGTGACGTCGTCGAGGATCACCTTGTCGCCGTGCGCTTTGCGCGCCTTGCGCATGGTGTAAATGAACTCAGCCAAGAGAAACCGTCCGGCAGCTTGAAATCTGGCAGTGGGCAGATACACCCCATCTTGCCGTACGTCCATCCCCGGACGGAAACCCGTACGTCAGGCCCCCGCCCGGCCACCCCACCCGGTGACCGCCCCGTCACGGAACGTCGCCCGGTGGCGTCCCTCACCCCCGCGTCGGCGCCTTCCTCTCGCGCACGAACACCAGCGCCGCGCCGCCGATCACCACGAACCCGATCGCCACCCCGGCGATCATCGGAGTCGCACTGGACGCGCCCGTCTCGGCGAGGTTCGTGCCGTCCGAGACGCCCCCGACCGTCGCCGGGCTGGGCTCGCTCAGGGTCTGGACGACGTCGCCCGTCTCCGCGCCCTGGGTCTGGCAGTCGAGGACACCCGTGAAGCGCTTCTGCAGGCCCCCCGGACCGGTGATCGTGAAGTCGTACGCCTGGTCCTCCCGGAGCGGGATCGTCACCGTCCGCGCCTCGCCCGCCGGAATGCTGTAGCCGATGCCGAGCAGCTCGAAGGCGAAGACCGCGTCGCCCTCGTTGGCCGCGGTGATGTCCACGCCGCCCTTGGCGCAGTTCTTCGCCGCGGACAGTGCGGGTATCGCGCCCCGGTCGGCCCAGGTCGCGCTCGCGGTCGCCGAGACCGTCGACTCGCTGGAGCCGGCGAGGATCTGGGTCTGGCTGCGGCTCTCGGAGGAGAAGGCACGGCCGACCGGCACGGTGGTGGAGGCCTGCACGGTCAGCTCGGCGGAGCCGGCCGCCGCGTCCTCGGGGACGTCGAAGAACAGCTCGCCGCCGTCGCGCGCGGAGGTGAGGGGCTTGCCGTCCTTGCCGACGATCCGCACCCCGCTGGTGGCCGCATCCGTCGGCGGTGTCACCGTCACGGTGTCCGCGTTGGTGCGCACGGTCACCGGGCCGAGCAGACCACCGGGACGGCCGGAGACCGCGGCGGAGTCGAGGGTCAGCGACGCCTTGGGCTCCGCCAGGTCACGCGCGCTCTTGTGGAGATAGTCGGCGAGCCTCTCGGCCTGCGGGTCGACGGCGTCGACGTTCGCATCGTCGGAGTAGCGCCAGATGGCCACCTGGGTGCCCGCCGCCGCGTCCTGCTCGGTGAGGCCGCCCTGGACGCCCGCCTTGGCGGCGAGCGCAGCGAGGTCGTTCACCTGCGGATAGGAGTTCTGCAGGATCCAGCGGATCTTGCCGGCGTCCTTGTTGGCGCCCAGCGAGGTGCCGCTCCAGGGCGTCTCGTGGTACTTGGCGTCCCGCTGTGTGGGGTTGTGGAGGTCCACGCAGTACGTCTGAAGCGTGCCGCCTCCGTCGACGGACATCTCGAACAGTCCCGCCGACACCTGCAGGTCCCCGGAGTCGTCGTGTATGACGGCGGCGCCGTACGTCTTCAGGCCGCCTATGGTGGCCGTAGCCCCGCCCTGGCTCTGCGCCGCCGCCCCGTTCGCGGCGACGGACACACCGCCGCCGGCCATCAGCGCGCCGGCCGCGACGAGCCCGGACGCCAGTGTCGCGGCGGCACCGCGGACCGCTCCTCGCCTGCACGCGGACAACAACGCAGAAAACACAGAATTCCCCTTCGAGCAGGACCCGTTGATGTGGGGGGAACGGTCCCACCAGCAGAATCAGCAGCCCCGAGAGCTATGCCCGGCATCCTAGGTATGCGCCCGCACCGCGATTCCCGGTGATGCGGTCGGGCGACCGATCCGACTCGGAATCGTTATCGCCAAGATCACCTGCGAGCAGGGCTTATCGACAAATCCACCGGGGTCGTTCGGTGCGCACTCGCCGATAAGCCACAGTTCGGCACTTCGGTACTTCGGCAGCTCTACAGTTCGGCAGCTCGGCAGCTCGGCAGCTCGGCCGGCTGACGTCACGTCACCGCGACTGGCTCCCGCTCCTGTTGGTCGGCCGCCTCCCCGACGGGCGTCTCCCAGCTCGGCTCGGGCTGCGAGGGGGCGCCGACGGGCTCCGGTTTCTGCACGCGCCGGAAGAACGACGCACCCCGCGACATGTCGTGCCCGATGGCCACCGCGTCGATGTCCGCCGAGGTCCAGCTCTGCCCGTCGCGCACCTCGGTGCGGACCTTCAACCGCCCCTGGACGATGACGGGTTCACCCACCGACAGCGAAGCCCCCACATTGGTGGCGAGCTGCCGGTTCGCCCACACGGTGAAGAAGTTCGTGTGCCCGTCCGTCCACTCCCCCTTCTCCCGGTCCCAGTAACGCTGGGTCGCCGCCAGCCGGAACCGCGCCGACGCCCCGTTCTGTGTCTCGCGGTACACCGGCGTCGTCGCCACGTTCCCCACCACGCCGATGATCGTCTCGTTCATCTCGAACCCCTCCCGCATACGCCGACGGGCCCGTCCCGTACGGCTGCGTCTGCTTCGCCGACCGCGTCCTGCGCGATCGCCGTGAAGCCAGACTGCCTCCGCCGGCCCGAGCCCGCCGAGCGCTGTGGACCACCGGTCCGCTTGTGGATAACTCCGCCACCCGAACGAGCGACGCCCACCTACGAGAAGCCCCGGCAACTCACCAAAAGGCCAGTTCAGCGCACCCCGGCCTCCACCCCCAGCACCCTCCCGTACTGCTCCCGGACCTCCCGGTACCTGAGCAGCTCCGCCGCCACCGGATCCAGTACCCGGGCCCGCCCGCACCCGGCCGCCGCCTCCCGCAGCCGCCGTTCCGCCTCCATGCCGTACCGCCGCGCAGGCCCCCGCGCCGCGATCCGGCAGCTCCACTCCACGAGCGGCCCTCCGATGATCCCGGCCACCATCAGCAGCACCGGCACCCCGAGATTCGGCGCCATGAACCCGACGATCTGCCCCACCAGCCAGAGCCCGCCCACGACTTGGAGCAGCGTCATGGACGCCTGCGCGAACACGGCCGCCGGCCACCACCCCGGCCGCGGCGGCCGCCCGGGCGGCAGTCCCGCGCGCGCGGCGAGGTCGTCCAGCGCCTCGGGCAGCCCCTGGGAGCCCCGTACGGCCGCCTCCCGCACCGCCAGCGCCCAGGGCGCCGGAAGCCCCGCGGAGGCCCGTTCCGCGACCGTCCGCACCGCCTGCTCGACGCGCTGCCGTGCCGTGGCCTCCTCGTCGGCCTGCGACCGCAACGGCAGCCGCCCGGTGGGCGGTTCGAGCCGGTCCTGGTACCACCGCCACAGCCGCAGCCACGGCGTCCCGCACGCGCGGTTGGCGTTGCGCAGCCACGCCCGCTCAGCCGCCTCGCCCGCCGCCGTCGCCCCGACCGCGTCGGCGAGCCGTACGGCGAACTCGTCCCGCGCCTCCTCGCTCAGCCCGGTGCGCCGCCCGGTGGCGTACACCGGCCGCAGCCGCCACGCGGCGGCGTCCACGTCGGCCGAGATCCGCCGCGCGGGCGCCCCGCGTTCGCCCACGAACTGCCCGAGCGCCTCCCGCAGTTCACCGACCCCGTCGCCGGTGAGCGCGGACAGCGCGAGCACGGTCGCGCCCGGTTCGCCGTACTCGCCGAGCGCGATCCCGTCCTCGTCGAGCAGCCGCCGCAGATCGTCGAGAACCTGCTCGGTGGCCTCGCCGGGCAGCCGGTCTACCTGGTTGAGGACGACGAACATGACCTCCGCGTGTCCCGCCATGGGCCGCAGATACCGCTCGTGCAGCACGGCGTCGGCGTACTTCTCCGGGTCGACCACCCAGATCACCGCGTCCACGAGACCCAGAACACGATCCACCTGCTCCCGGTGCTGCACGGCCGCCGAGTCGTGGTCCGGCAGATCCACCAGCACGAGCCCGCGCAGCAACGCCTCCGACTCGGCGCTCTGCAGGGGCCGCCGCCGCAGCCGGGGCGGGATCCCGAGCCGCTCGATGAGACTGGCCGCCCCGTCGCTCCAACTGCACGCGATGGGCGCGGCGGTGGTGGGGCGCCGTACGCCCGTCTCCGAGATGGGCACCCCGGCCAGTGCGTTGAACAGCTGCGACTTCCCACTGCCGGTCGCCCCCGCGATGGCGACGACGGTGTGCTGCCCCGACAGCCTGCGCCGCGCGGCGGCCTCGTCGAGGACCCGCCCAGCCTCGGCGAGGGTCCGGCTGTCGAGCCGGGTCCGGGACAGCCCCACGAGCTCACGCAGCGCGTCCAGCCGCGACCGCAGCGGCCCGTCGTACGCCAGGGGAGCCGCGATCTGTGCCCCGGCGCCCCGCGTCTCCACGACGGCGACGGGCTCCGCCGCGGCGGTCTCGTTGGCCCTTCGCGCGATCAGCCCGTCGTCCCAGGACTCCGAGGAGTCCGTACGACCCTCCGTGCGCCTCTCCGAGCGCTCCGGGACGTCGCGGCCCTCCACGCGCGCGTGCCCGCCATCCGGCTCCTCGCTCCCGTCCTCCGGGGGATCCGCGGAATCCACCGCGCCCATGGCGTCCAAGGCTTCCACGCCCTCACGCTCGCCTTCGCCCTCGTCTTCCACCGGCGTACCGTCCGCGTCCTCCGGGGCGTTGTCCTGGGTGTTATCCGTGTGATCCGTGTGGTCCTGGTCAGTGACGGCGGTCACCGGTCACCTCTCCTTCTGCAGTACGGACAGCGCGGCGATGAGTTCGGCCTGGGGCTCCGGGTGCACGTCGAGGGCGTCGAGCGGGGCGAGCCGGCGCTCGCGCTCGCCGTGCACGACCCGGTCCAGGTGCTCGGTGAGCAGCCGTCCGCCCCGGTCGCGCAGCCGCAGCGCCCCGTGCGCCCCGAGCCGCTCGGCGAGCCCCTCGCCGGCGGACCGCGCCCGGCGGCCGCCGAGGAGCGCGGTGGCGACGAGCGCGGCGATCACCTCGGGGTCGGGCGCGACGCTGCGGTCGAGGTCGCGCACCTCCTCCTCGGCGAACTCCTCCAGCTCGCGCCGCCACCGCCGTACGGCCATCCCGATCCGGTGCTCCGCGCTCTCCAGCGTCGGGTCGGGGCCGGCCAGTTGGGGGGCGCCCGCAGCCGGTTCGCGCCGCCAGGCCTCGTCGACGCGCTCGTCGGCGGCGCTGACGGCGCACAGCAGGAGTGCGGCGAGGCTCTCCACGAGCGCGTCGAGCAGTTCCCCGGCGGTGCAGTCGAGCGGGAAGGCCCGCCACCGCTTGAGCGCGTCCCCGGCGAGCACGGCACCGGCCTGCAACCGTCCCCGCACGCGCGCGTGCTCGCTGTCGTACGCCCCGTCGACCGCGGCGGTGAGCCGGAGCGCGGCCGCGTACTGGGCGGCGGCGGCGCTGGCCAGCTCGGGCATCCGGGACTTGAGCGAGTCCAGGACGCCGTGCGCGGTACGGCCCACGGCGTGCTGCCTGGCGCCCGGGTCCTGGGTCTGGTGCACGAGCCACGTCCTGAGCGGCGCCACGGCGGTGGCGGGCAGCAGTCCGCCGCCCCACGCCGACTCGGGCAGTTCGGGCACGGTGAACCGCGGTACGTCGCCGAGCCCGGCCTTGGTGAGCAGCGCCCCGTACTGCCGGGAGACCTCGGAGACCACCTGGTGCGGCACCCGGTCGAGGACGGTCACCAAAGTGACGTCGTACTCCTTGGCGGTGCGCAGGAGATGCCACGGCACGGCGTCGGCGTACCGTGCGGCCGTGGTGACCATGACCCAGATGTCGGCCGCGCAGATGAGTTCGGCGGCCAGCGTGCGGTTGTCGGCGACGAGGGAGTCGACGTCGGGGGCGTCGAGGAGGGCGAGCCCGCGCGGGAGGGTGTCCGCGGTCTCGACGCGCAGCACACGCCCGGGATCCTCGCCGGGCAGCAGAAGGTCGTCGCCCTCCTGCTGGGGTACCCACACACGCGTGAGGTCGGGCAGTACGCGCATCCCGCTGAACCAGTGATGGTCCTCCGGATGGCACACCAGAACGGGGGTCCGCGTGGTCGGCCGCAGCACACCGGCCTCGCTGACCCGCCGTCCCACAAGGGAGTTGACGAGGGTCGACTTCCCGGCGCCGGTGGAACCGCCCACAACGGCCAGCAGGGGCGCTTCGGGTTCCCTCAACCGGGGCACCAAGTAGTCGTCGAGCTGGGCGAGCAGTTCGTCGCGGTTGGCACGCGCGCGTGGAGCACCCGCAAGGGGCAGCGGGAAGCGTGCGGCGGCGACACGGTCGCGCAGGGCGGAGAGTGCGTCGAGCAGCTGAGGCCGTACGTCCAAGGTCACCACATGTGAAGAATGCCCAATTTTAGGGGAATTCTGAAGCATATGAGCACGTCTGCGCGCCGACGGAACACAAGGGATGGAAGGGATGACTGGGACAACGGCATAGTCCAGGCATAACGAGTGCACAACACCCGGGGCGCGAGACGCCAAAAGCGATGCACGATTCGTACCTGCCTGCGATTATCAGGACCGCTTCACCGAACCTCCACATTGAGCCACGGAGGCGAAGCAACAGGGACAAGGATCCGGGAGCCCTATCCTTGTCCCCGGCAACGTCACGGATCAGCCCACACCCGGGCACCAGACACGAGGCCACCACACCGGCCCCCGTAGCTCAGTGGATAGAGCAGGCGCCTTCTAAGCGCTTGGCCGCAGGTTCGAGTCCTGCCGGGGGCGCCTCTTTCCCAGCTCTCCTCCGGGAGGGCTTTTTTGCTGGCCGGAGCCTTACCGGCGCAGCTCCTCCGCCAGCCCCACGATGATGCCCTCCGGCCCGCGGACGTAGCAGAGCAGATAGCTGTCCTCGAAGCGGGCGATCTCGCCGAGGAGTTCGGATCCGTGCGGGCGCAGACGGGCGACGGTGTCCTCGATGTCGTCGACGGCGAACATGACGCGGTGGGTGCCCAGGATGTTGTGGGGCGGGTTGCGCGGTCCGACGCCGGTGGCAGCGGGGCTGCGGTACTTCGCCAGCTCCAGCCGGCCGTGCCCGTCCGGGGTCCGGAGCATCGCGATGGCGCAGCGGACGCCGTCGAGGCCGGTGCACTGGTCGGCGAAGAGGCCCTCGACCTCCGTCCTGCCCTCCAGCTCCATACCGAGCTCCGCGAAGAAGGCGATGGCCGCGTCCAGGTCCTCGACGACGATGCCGACGTTGTCCATCCGCTGAATCGCCATGATGTCTTCTCCCTCGTCCTTGTGCGCTCGTACGCTTCCCTGCGCACTTCCTCGTGCGGCCGGTGCCGGCCGCCGACACCCCTGGGACGGAGCCGACCGCACGTTCTCGACATCCGCGGACCACGAACCGTCTCCGAAGGTCGCCCTCCCCTACCGGTCCGCCCACCCGCCCGTTCGCCCGTCCGTCAGAAATCTGACCGAATCCCGCCGCCGCACTCGGCGTACAGTCGATCTTCCCGGACATCAGGGACAGTTGGACATCAGGCACACGGAGAGGAACCGACGTGCGACTGCGCTGTGCTGTGCTCGACGACTTCCAGCGGGTGGCGACCGAGCTCGCCGACTGGTCACCGATCGCGGACGAGGTCGAAGTCGTCTCCTTCGACACACACTTCGACGACGAGAACGCACTCGCCGAGGCACTGGCCGGGTTCGACATCGTGGTCACCCTGCGGGAGCGCGTGGCTTTCCCCGCGTCCCTCATCTCCCAGCTGCCGCGGCTGAGGCTGCTCATCGCCTCCGGGATGCGCAACAGCGTCATCGACTACGCCGCCGCCGAGGCGCAGGGCGTCACCGTGTGCGGTACGGCCAGCTCCTCCACGCCGCCCGTCGAGCTCACCTGGGCGCTGCTGCTCGGCCTCGCCCGCGGGGTCGTCGAGGAGAGCAACGCCCTGCGCGCGAACGGCCCCTGGCAGTCCACCGTCGGCGCCGATCTGCACGGCCGCCGGCTCGGGCTCCTCGGGCTCGGCAAGATCGGCAGCCGGGTGGCGCGGATCGGGTTGGCCTTCGGCATGGAGGTCACCGCCTGGAGCCAGAACCTCACCAAGGAACGCGCGGACGAGGTAGGCGCCGAGCTCGCGGCGACCAAGGAGGAGCTCCTCGCCGGCAGCGACTACCTCTCCGTCCACCTCGCCCTGAGCGACCGCACCCGAGGCCTGCTCGGCCCGGCCGAACTCGCCCTCCTCAAGCCGACCGCCTACCTGATCAACACCTCACGCGCGGCGATCGTCGACCAGGACGCGCTCCTCGCCGCCCTCCACGAAGGCCGTATCGCGGGCGCGGGTCTCGATGTCTTCGACACCGAGCCCCTCCCAGCCGGCCACCCGGCGCGCACGGCCCCCCGCCTGCTCGCCACCCCGCACCTCGGCTATGTCTCGCGGGCGAACTACTCGACGTACTACGGCCAGGCGGTCGAGAACATCCAGGCGTACCTGGCGGGTTCACCCGTACGCCGTCTCCCCTGAGGCCTGACTGAGGCCTGTCTGAGCTCTGTCTGAGGCCTGGCCCGCAGCGCACCGCCGGCAGACCGGTTCCGTCCGGCGCTCAGTGCAGGATCGTGGCTGATCCGCCAAAGCTGTGCGACGCACGTCGGCGACCCGTGCGTCGGGTGCGGCTGTCCCGGCCGTGACTGCGAAGTCACAGCGGCGGAATCGTCGGGTGTCCTCATCGCACTGACTGGCTTCGGAACTTCCGGCACCTCGAGGACCAGTCGGCGTTCGACGCGAACGCGCCGCAGCTCCGAGCACCGCGGCCGGGCTGGTGCTCGACCGGTCCGCCACCACGTCTGGACCGATGACGACCGAAGTCCACTGCCCTGCGGACGAGTTGGCCGATCCGGACGGCTCAGTCGCCCCCAGCGGGTGCACGCCGGGTACGAGCGGCGGATTGTCGGGGCCGTCGGCCGGCGCCGGGCGGTGCACCGACAGCACAGGCGGTCCGGGGCGGGAGTGGAGCGCGCCGGACAGAACCGTGCCGCGGGCCCGGAGCACCGGCGAGCCCGCGACCCTTGAGCGGGTCGCGGGCTCATCCCTGGCGTGCGGGTGCGGACCTAGCGGTAGACGCGGATGTAGTCGGCCCAGAAGTCGATCGGCTCGGTGGGAGCCGGGTGGTACGTGCCGTCGCTCACGGACATGTTCATCACCACGTGCGACTCCCATTCGGGTCCCGTGACACCCAGGCCGTCGGAGAAGACCTTCTCCCCGTTGACGTACCAGTCGACCGAGTCCACACCGTAGTAGGTGCCGATGGTGATCCACTCGCAGGGCTTGACCACGTCGGAGTTGGTGTAGTTGTCCACGTCGGGCTTGACGTGGTTGGTCAGCTCCAGGTTGTAGGGGCCGTCCGGGTGGTACTCGAAGGTGTCGATCTCGTCGTTGCCGGCGTCCTCGGGGTGGTCGACCGACCACGTCCACAGGGACGGCCACGCGCCGACCCCGTCGGGCAGCTGGACGCGCGTCTCGATGTAGTCACCGGCCCGCACCTGGAAGCCCCGGTCGGTGTACTCGGTGGTGATCAGGCCGGTGTCCCAGGCCTGCTTGCCGTTCTCCAGCGTGTGGGCGGACGGGGTGGCGGTGAACCTGGCCAGACCGCCGTGGACGGTCACCGCGTCCTTGGTGAGCCAGTCGAGGTTGTAGAACTCCGGGTCGTGGTCCACGTGCGAGAAGGCGCTGGTCCTGTCGCCGGTCCACTTGGTGCCCCACTCGATCGGGCCGTCGAACTCCTCTCCGAAGACGAGCGTCTTGCCCTCGACCGGAGGGGCGAGACGGCCCGCGGCCGCGTGTCTGCTCTTGTGAACGCTCTCGGAGGCGTCGGCGGCCTCGGCGCCACCGGCCAGCGGAAGGCTGAGCAGGACGGCGGAGCCGGCGAGCACGCGGAGACGGGTTGCGAGGGATGAGGGCATGACGATTCCTCTCTCTGTGACCTGCAGGTGAGCGGTCGGCCGCGAGTTCCGCGCCGACTCCGCCACGGGAGGGGAGACGACCGGTGAAGGGGCTGTGAGGCCCCGCCCGCGTGTCCGCCCGCGCGGGCGGACACGCTCGCAGCAGATGAAATGCTGCATTCACATTGCCCAAAATTTGCGGATATCTTGCTCAATTAGCCCATATGCATCTTTTGGGGCATCCATCGATATCGCTATCTCCGGGCCCGACGGAGGGCCGGGGTGCGGCCATTCGGCTCCGGTCCGGACGACAGCCACCCGTTTGCCGTGCTCGGCTGGCGGGTTCACCCTCCTCGGCGTGCTACTGAGAGTAAGCAATCAGTAACCGAGACCGGGAGATCGTCATGTCCCTCAGGATGAAGTTGCAGGTCCTGACCGCCGCTGCGGCGGCCGTGTGCGCCACGGTCGGCGCGGCGGCGCCGTCGGGCGCGGCTGCGGAGCCGACCGCCGACTTCACGGCGAACGTGAACGGCAAGGTGGTCGACGGCAAGGTGGTGACCGGGACGCTGTCCGGGAAGCCGCTCGAGGAGTTCACCATGGCCGTGGGCTACTACGCCAACGGCCGCTGGTCGCAGACGGGGCCGTTCAGCGTGACGATCGCCGTGCCGTGGGGCTTCACGCTGAAGCAGCCCACCTTCTCCAACCCGGCGCAGCAGTGCAACGTCGCACCCGGCGGTCGCCAGGTGACCTGCTACTACGCGGGATTCTCGCGGCTGGGCGAGGGCGCGGGCTCCATTTTCGTCCCGGTGGAGGTCTCCTCCGACGCGCTGCCCGGCGTCACGGTCGAGGGGCAGGTGGCGGTGGTGTACGCGGCCGACAACAACCCCACGAACAACACGCAGAACTTCAAGATCAACGTAGTCTGAGCCGGCCGGTCATCGACCGGTGCGGATCTGATCCGCGACGACGGATGACCGGATCCGCCTGCAGAGGGACAGCGCCGCCAAAGAGCAGGACCCACCCGTGTCGGCCATCGCGTATGCCAAGCACTGGTCACTGTGAAGGCGCTGTCCCCTCGATCTGCCTGCAGGGCCCTCAGCGGAGGCCGCAGTCGCCCCGGCGGACGACGTGTGTGCGAGAAGCCGTATTCCTGTCGATCATGAGGGCCGGTTCTGGTCGAACAGGGCGCCTGGGCGAGTGATCTTGGTCGGAGTGAGGCGAAGGCCCCGAGGTAGCCGGCGTGATTGAGCCGGTCGTTCTTCACCCACCTTGGGGTGACCGCCGACTTCCTGCCGGAGGCCCTGGTGATGGGCGAGGAGCCGGCGTATGTCTTGAGGCCGCGGGCGTCGCCGAAGCGGGTGGGGTCGTCCCCGATCTCAGCGAGGATCCGGGCGGCGAGCTGGATGCCGAGCCCGGGTAAGTTCAGCAGGATCTTGGCGTCCGGGTGCTGAGGGAACGCCTCTTCCACCGCCTTCGCCAGCTGGTCGGCGGCGGTGCAGGCGGCTTCCGGCTGGATGAGGAGGGCGAGCATCTGCTTGCCCAGTGCCTCTTCGACCAGCGGCGGCTGATGGGCCCACTCGGCGCGGAAGACGTCGCGGACGCGGTCGGGGCCTCCCCCAAGGCCGGGTAGTTGGCGTTGTCTCAGGTTACGCAAGTGGGGCTGGGGACCAGGGTGTTGCGGCATAGAGGCCGGGGCCCGAGCTTGTGGATGAGGCCGCTGGCGGCCCGCCCACCGATTCAGTTGTCTGTACATGGTTTCCAGGGTGACGTCGCCGAAGCGGCCGGCGATTTCACGGGGTTGCCGGAGGCGCGTGGGGTCTTCCTGGCGGAGTGCCAGGATGCGGTGTCGGCACCGGGCGGCGGGGGCGGTGTGCCGGTCGTCCCGGGAGGCCGGGGCGGCGCGGGTTGATCCACGGGTTCGAGGACGGTGACGCCGAGGCCGGTTACGGTGCGGCTGGTGCCGGGCCGGCCGTCGGGGTGGCGCTCGCTGTAGCGGGACATCGGTGACTTGACCTTGCGGGTGCTGACCCGCTGCCGTCGGGGCGGAAGCAGGCCGGTCAGGATCCGGCGGCCGACAGTCCCGAGGAGAGTGAGCTCTTTCAGCGTTGCCGTTCCAGGGTGAGGACGGCCGCCGCGTTGCCGTTCCAGGGTGAGGACGGCCGCCGCGTCTGGCGTCTTTCGATTCGGGCTGCACCGCGCCTTGCGGAAGATCCGTCATCTCTTGAGCCGGGCTGGGGCACGCTCGACGGCTGCCCGGGCCCGGGACAGCGCCGGCAGGTCCGCGGCGAACTGGGGCACCGACACCAGCGCGAGTCCTCCCGGAGACCAGGCAGGCCGGCCCCGCGCGGGAAACAGGAGGTCCGCGAACTCTTCATCGGTGAACAGCACGCCCAACTGGTCCCGGATCCGGATCGCCAGCCTGCCCTTGGGGAACGAGGCCCTCGCCACTCGTGCCGTCTCTGCCGGCACGTCACCCGTACTCGCTGACCGAAACGACATCGCTGACCTCCCTCCGCCACGACGTCGGCCCCCGAGAACCAGACTCGGGGGCCGACATAATCACGCGCAGAAGACTTCGCCAACAGGGTCACCGACTTGACGGGCCGTCGGTGAAAGGAGGGCGAAGGCTCTAGTCGGTGGGGATCGCGCTGGCCAGGAGGGGGAGTACGGCGGGGACTCCGGCGGCGGTCTGCTTGATCGCGGCGCCGGCCGTCTCGCCCTGCATGTCGACGATGCCGCCGGCCAGGCCGCCGCCTAGCGCGACGGCGCCGAGCGGGCTCGCCAGGGGCGTCTTGGAGTCAGCGGTGCCGGTGAGGAACGAACCGTTGTCGGCCGACGCGGTCGGAACGACGGCGAGAGTCAGCCCGGCCACGATCACGCCGGTGGTGACGATCTTGTGCAGCATGCTCATCAGAACTACCAGTTCTCTTTCCGGTTCTCGGTCTCTGTGGATTCCCGGTCGCCCGGGGTCGCCGGGCGGCTACGCGCTGAGGCGTTCCTCGGCCAGGCGGGTTCCCTCGACGCGCGCCCGGATCTTGGCGAACGCGGTCTCCCGCGGCGTCGACGTGTCGTCGGCGAAGGGGGCGAAGCCGCAGTCGTCGCCGGTGCCGAGCTGGCTCAGCGGGATGAACTCCGCGGCCTCCAGCACCCGTTCGCACACCTCTTGCGGCGTCTCGACCCGGGGGTTGATGGGGTCGGTCACCCCGATGAAGACCCGCTGGTCGGGCTTGATGTGCTCCCGCACCAGGGCCAGCATGCGGCGCCGGTCGGGCTCGCTGGCCATCTGGAGGTAGAAGTTGCCCGCGTGCAGGTCGAAGAACCGCGGCAGGAACTTCGCGTAGTCGATGTCCGCGCTGTGGGTGGAGTCCTGGTCGCCGCCGGGGCAGGTATGAACGCCGATGCGCTGACGCTCTTCGGGGGAGAAACGGTCCAGCACCTCGTTGTTCAGGGCGACGAACCGCCGCAGCATCCCCCCGTCCGGGTCGAGCTTGTAGGAGACCCGGCCCTCGGTGAAGTCCATCTGGACCTTGTGGGCGCCGCCTTCGAGGCAGCCGCGCAGCTCGGCCTCCGCCTCGTTGACGAGGTCGTCGTGGAACTGCTCCCTGGAGTAGCCGCTGATGCCCAGAGGGGGGTAGAACATGCTCAGCATGGACGGTGCGATCACCGCCTGCTTCACCTTCACCGGGAGGTCGGTCACCGACCGGGTCGTCCGCACCATCTCGCGGGTCTTCCTGAGGTAGTCGCCGCCGTGCGCCTGGTACCGGAAGTTCCCCTCCGTCAGCAGCGGCAGCTGGCGGATGTGGCCGTCGGCGAACGGCACGACCTGTCCGCCCGGATTCAGCTTCAGGCCCGCGACCGGATAGGTGGCGAAACTCGGCTTGCTCTGCTCGCCGTCAGTGATGACCTCAGAGCCGGTCGCGATGAACTTCTCAATCGTGTCGCGCAGTGCGCGCTCACGGTACTCGTCGAGTTCCCGCTGACCGATCCGGCCCGCGGCGAAGTCCCGGTTCGCCTGAATCAGGTACGCCGGACGCGGAATGCTGCCGATGGGCTCGGTCGGCAGGGAAATCCTCGCCCCACCCCTTCCCGTTGGCATACGGCGGGAAGCGGCCGCTGCCTCCGCATCGAGCCCGAGCCCGAGCCCGCCGCTGACCGCCATAACTCCTGTTGCCACAGCGGCATATCCGGCGGACTTGAGGAAATCGCGCCGATCGCTTCCGTGATCGGCGGAAGAACCGTGCTCCCCGTTCAACGTACTCACTGGTTGCTCCTTAGCCGGGATACTTAGCAGTCCCGACCCCTGGGGAGGGACCACAGTGGCGGCAACGTACGGGAGCAAGTGCCGGAAACGGCAACCAAGTTATGTTTCACTCGATGGTGTACAGAGGCCTTTATCCTGTCCGGCAATCATATTCATCATGAGTATGGCGATTATGGAGGGGTTCCGCGATTACCTGACCGCGCCGCCCGCGGCGCGGGAGAGGATGCCTGTGGTGCAGCGCCTCATCGCGGTCGACGACTCCGGACCGGCCGGCCATCTGCGTTCCTGGCTCGGTCAGCACCGGACAAGCCCCGGTCTCCACCGCCGGATTCAATGAACTACCGGTGCCACCGAGCGCGCTGCAGCTGTGACGGTCACGACCGGGATTCCGTCCGGTGCACACGCGTGAGATGGAAGAAAAAGTCGGCCGGGCGACCCTTGCAATCCATCAGTCCGAGTACGGTGCCCTCGTCCGCTTTTCGGAAGTGATCGATGATCGGGACCGAGTCGTAGACCATCGCCACCGATGTCTTACCGCGGAAAGCCACTTCCCGCAGTCGCGCCTGTCCGAGTTCCCAGTTCGGAGCGATAGAGCCGTCAGAGCGCTGACACAACAGCGGCTCGGCGTCCTCGGTGTCGTCGAACCGCTTGCCGTACCAGCTCATGGAAACCAGCTTCATCGTGGATTCGCAGGCGGTGTCGAATACCCCACCCCGCCACGTTCCCGTGAGGAATCCGCGCTCGACCGGCTCCAGTGCATCGAAGACCTCGTACAGCAGAGTTCCGCCGCACGCCTCTCCTGTCCGGACAACTTGGAGAAAGTGTTCCTTCAGATGCATTGATTTCCTCTTCCTCAAGCTTTCGGGGCGGATGTGTATGTGGTAAATCAACACCCTCAGGGACAACGTAACGGCGCCGCAGGACGCCTGCACCCGTTGCTGCTCCCTGTCCTGCCCGCTGCGAAGAACGCGAACGTCGGCCACTGCCCCCTTCACTGATCCGTGGACTCGCCCTCTGCCAGATGAGGTCTCAGGACTTCCTTGCCCATGTGCAGTCATGAACCTTGCGCTGCCCGCACGGCCCCGGCCGGCAAAGGCGGAGCAGGCAACGGGGAAGTCGCCAACCGTGCTGATCCGGCCCATATTCACGCCGGGGACTACCGGTTGGACGCCGGACAGCGCAGCAGATCGGAACTCGCCTCGGCGAGGTGATCTTCCGGCCCGGCTCACAAGCCGGAGCACCGTTTCCTCTCCGCATGCCGGCGCCGTCGAACAGCCTCCCGCCACCGGTTCAGACAACACCGACGGAGAAGTGCGTGCCGGAGAACGGGACAGGGTCGTAACGGTTGGTGACGGCGACGAGGCCACAGTCCAGGGTGGTGCCGGGCTTCGCGTCCGCGGCGACCGCCAGCTTCGGGTACAGGAAGGCCGGGCGCCAGACCAGCGGGGCGCCGACACCCTCGCCACCGCACGTCAGCACGGTGCGCTCGGCATCGGCCGTACACGGACGTCCGTAGTGAGGGTAGGGCTCGGCCCAGGTCGTGTGCGCGGGAGCTGTCAGGGTGAACGCCGTAGGCCCCGTGTACTCGTTGGACGGCCCCGCGTTGCGCACTGTCACCGGCACCTCGACCGTCTCCCCCGGCCGTGCCGAGACGTCCGGCACCTCGGCACTCAGATCGACCTCCGGGTCTCCGGTGACCACGTCGTACGCCGCCGTGGCCCGGTCCCCGCCACGAAAGGCGCTGACATCGCAGTGCGAGACGGTGTTCGGGGCGATGTGCGCAAGCAACATGATCGGCACCTGGCGACTGTCACTCGCACCAGGATCGAGCCCAGCCGGCACCTCGTAGGACGCCCCGGTACCGAAGTACTGGAATCCCGGCAGCTCGCCGCCCTCGATGCGGTTGGGCCCCGCGGTGTGCACCACCACCCGTACCGCCTCTTCCGTCGGCCGGTCCCCGGTGTTGGTCACGCGCACGCCCAGAAGCCGCCGAGTGCCCGGAGTGATCGTTTCGTCCGGCCAGTCCAGCGACACGGCGACCGTCTGTCCGTTCCCCGTCCACACGGGCGGGACGCAGGAGTCGACCGTCGCGGCCTGTGCCCTGCCGTTCTGCGGCAGCAACGCCAGAAGCAGCGCCGGGGCGACTCCCATGATGATGCGTTTTCTGATCATGCGTGAAGGATGTGGCTCTGTCTGACGGTCAGCAACCGCTATCGCTGCGCCCGGTAGACGTGCACGTAGTCCACGGCAAAGCTGAACGGATGCTCGGTGGGCGGGGGCGGGTGGTAGACGCCCGACGAGACGGACAGACTCAGCGTCAGGCAGGCGGACCAGCCCCGTCCCACACCGCGACCGTCCTGGTACACGAGAACGTCGTCGACATACCAGTCGACGGAGGAGGCCCCCATGGCCACCCCGATACGCAGCCACACGCCACCACCGCGCGCGGCCTTCCCCGACTCGGCCCCCTTCTTCCCGGGGACCGTCTTCGGAACGACGATCGGGTGATAGTTCGCCGCGTACCGGGTGTGGTTGACCATCTCGAGCAGCTCCGGGGTGTCCGGGTGGTACTCGAACACGTCGACCTCACCCCCGCCGTCCGTCCACGTCCACATGGCCGCCCACGCACCGGGGGCGGTGGGGAGCTGAACGCGCGTCTCGACATAGTCCCCGGTCCTGAGCCGGAAGCGCTCACGGGAGCCCTCGGTCGTGATCAGCCCCGTGTCCCAGGCGCGTCGGCCGTTCTCCAAGGTGTGCTTCGAGGGCCGGGCGGTGAAGACGGCACGGCCGTCGGTCACCTTCACGGCCCGGCGGTCCACCCAGTCCAGCTTGTCGTCGTCCGGGGAGTGCGTGCCGTAGCGGTACGCGGAAGTGCCGGTGTTGATCCAGCGTTTGCCCCAGGCGGGTGCCTTGTCGAACTCCTCCGCCCAGACACGTTTCCTCCCGGTCGCCTGCCGGTTGGATCGATCTCCTGAGACAACGGTGAGTCTCGCCCTGCCGAGCTCGTGCTCGCCGGCCGCGTCCTCGTGGTACCCGGACAGGGTGTAGGTGCCGGCGCGAAAGGCGTGCGGCTCGGCGGTCAGGGTGAGCCCTTCGGGGCAGACCCGCGCTTCCTCGATGACTCCACCGGGAAGTTCCAGCCGTCGTCCCAGTCCGTCCCGCACCATCACCCCGACCCGCCGCACGGCGGTGCACTGCGGCGCCCGCACAGTGAGCCGGACGGTCACCGGCTCCCCGGGCCGTGCCCCGGAGGGCGAGAGAGCGACCTGGACGATCCCGGCGCTCTCCGAACCTCCGGCCTCCAGCACCGGATCGCCCCCCTCCACGCCGGCCACGGCCGGGCCGGCCAGGGCCATCAGCCCGGAAAGGGCCAGCACGACGATGCGCACCCTGCGCTTCATGCGCCCGACCTCCTCGCTGCGCGGCCGATCCGCCGACAGCGGGCCTGTCACGTCATGACCGGCGATCAGAGGTCAGTAGAGCATGAGATATGACGAATCATCATCATTCCCGACATGCACGTGGTGTCGGCCCGAAGTTCAGATATCGAGCGCGATACCGGAGCCGGACTCACTCCGGCTCACGAACCGTCGACGGGTGGCGGAGTGTGCACGGCCGGGGGCGGGGGCGGGTCGCCGGCGAGGGACTCGTCGGGAACCTCGGCGACCGGACGGGGATCCGCGGTACGCCAGGTACCGGGCTTCACGCCCCACACGTACACCGCGTCGTCCAGCCGCAGCGCCTTCCACAGCCGCTTGGCGTCGTCGTACCGCAGGTTCACACAGCCGTGCGAACCCCCCTTGAACAGGTCGCCGTACACCCCGTGGAAGGCCTGTCCCCCGCTGAAGAACTGGGAATACGGCATGGGCGCGTTGTCGTAGAGCGTCGAATGGTGGTCGATGGAGCGCCAGTACACCCGGAACCACCCGGTCCGGGTCTCGTAGCCGTCCCGGCCACTGCGTACGGGCACCGGCTCGTAGAGCACCTTGCTTCCCTGCTGCACCCACACCAACTGCCGGGACAGGTCCACGCAGGCGACCTTGTACGAGCGCACCGGGCACTTCTTCGCCGCGTTGGGGTTCTTACGGGCCTGGGCGACCAGCATCATCCGGTACGTGGCCAGACCCGCATACCCGTCGGCCGGGCGCACCCCGGCGCTCCGCTGAAAGGCAAGGATCGCTACGCAATCGGCGACCGACTGGCGCCCGTCGACCGGTTGCTCCACATACTTCTCCATCTCCCGCTGATACGGCCCCGTACCCGCGGCGCATCCGGGCACCGCCCCGGCCCCGGCAGAGCCGGGCCACACCACCGCCGTCAGCGCCACCGCGCCCACCACGGCCCAGCGCCTCACCTGCGTCCGCCCCAGCCTCGCTGCCGCGTCCCTCACCACAGTCGGCCTCCCGTAACCGTCTCGCATCCCACGCTTGCCTCCAGCAGTACGGCACCGGAGTCCTGACGGAGAGGTTCTGCTGAGCCGATCGTGTCGATCACGCGTCCCAGTCCCAGGTTCCCCCACACGTGGGTACTCGCCCACGATCAATCACTTTCTAGGACAGGCCCGAATAACGGGACATAACCTTTCCGGATCGAGAGGAGAGCCCCGTGCACGAGCCCTCGCCGGTCCTGGTGGTCGACGGCCACAACGACACCCTGTTCGCTCTGGAAAGCACGCTCGAACAGCTCCGCTACCCTCTGCTCCGCGCCTGCGGCACCTCCGAGGCCCTGAAGGTGCTGCTGCACGCCCACCCCGCGGTCATCCTGCTGAACGTAGGCACGGACAGCACCGGTGAGCTCGACCTCGTCCACCGCATGAGACGTCTCGATCCGGTCCGGGACGTCCCCGTCGTACTGCTGTCCAGCACCGGAAGCGAGCGCGACCTGTCGGCCCTCGGCTACCGACTGGCCGTCGCCGATCTGGTCCTCATGCCCGTCGACCCGTGGGTGCTGCGGATCAAGGTCCGCCATCTGTACGAGACACAGGTGGCGCTGCGAGCGTTACGACGCGCTGCAGCCCCCGTCGCCGTTCCCTCCCCCACCGCCGACAGCGACAGCGGCGTGCCCTCCGGCGTCCACAACCCATGAGGCCACTCGGGGCACTCCACTGGCGAGCCGCCGCACGCCCACGGCGGAAAAACATATGTTCACACCGTGACGCGCCCGAAGAAGCCCCCCGCCCCTCATCTTCCCCGGCGACGCCTGCACCGCCTGGCAGTGCAGGCAGCCCTGATGCTCGCCGCAACGGCCACGCTCAGCGGCACCACGGTCACCACCCCGCCCGGTCAGGACACCGGCACGAACATCCTGCTGATGGGCATCGACGACCGTGACACCATCACTCAGCAGGAGAAGCAGCAGTTTCACGCGGGCGGCACCGCCTGCCACTGCACGGACGTCATGATGCTCGTCCATGTCTCCGCCGCCCGCGACCGGGTGAGTGTCGTCAGCCTGCCGCGCGACTCCTACGCCCTCGTCCCCGCCCACCGCGACGACGTCACTGGCGCCCTGCGCCCCGCGCATTCGGCCAAGCTCAACCATGCCTACGCCGAAGGCGGCCCCGCGCTCGCCGTCCGCACGGTCGAGAACATGACCGGCGTGGACATCAAGCACTACCTCCAGGTGGACTTCCGGCGCTTCATGGACGCCGTCGACGAGATCGGCGGCGTCGACGTCTGCACCGCCCGGCCTCTTCAGGACTTCGCCACCCGACTCGACCTCACCCCGGGCACCCACCGGCTCGGGGGCGGCCAGGCTCTCCAGTACGTCCGTTCCCGGCACCTGGACGCCAGCGCCGACATCGGGCGAGTGCAGCGCCAGCAGCGGTTCCTGGTCGCGACGCTGCGCCGACTGTCCACGCAGGGCGTGCTGGCCGACCCGGTAACGATGGTGCGTCTGGCCCGTACGCTGCGTGGCTCCGTCCGGGTCGACCAGGGTATGAGCGTCGGCCGCCTGCTGGACCTGGCCGCCGTGCTGAGCCGGATCCCCCTGTCGGCGACCGAGTTCACGACCGTGCCGGTCGGCGGCTTCCATCCGATCCTGCCGGGTGTCGGATCGACACTGCGCTGGGACACGGCGGCCGAGCGGCGGCTGTTCTCCCGGCTGCGGCAGGACCGCCCGCTCGTCCCAGCGGGCTCCACCCCTGCCGCAGCCGATCCGCCGCCGCTGCTCGGCCGTACACCCCCCGTGCGGGGCACGGCGCTGGCGTGTTCCGGGTTGCCGTCCCAAAACATCGCCGAGGCCGCTGGAAAAGGAGACTCCACCGCCGAACCGAGTCATGCCCGCGCCGGGGCAGGACACCGGCATGACTTCTTCGGATGGGAATTCGGCGAAGGCCGGTAAAAAGCACGCCAGCCACGCGGAAAGAAAAGCCGACAAGGAGGAGAGCAGCCCTCTCGTCCACGACCGTCCGCCCATGGGGAGTAGGTCCCGTTCCAGTCGAAGCAACTGGAGAAAGGTGCCTGCCGTCACTGCACATGACGCGTCCGGCCTAATTGTGGGCCCGTCAGGAAAGACCATCACCCCGCTCCGATCTGCGGGAATGCGAACCGCGCGCTTTTCGGGGACACGGGTGGCGCAACCTGGGCGGGCAGCCCGTCGGATCTTCACATAACGTCGACCGCAGGCGGCTGATTACGCATCGTGCGCGGTTGACCGCAACCCGCGATGGCCGCTCCATCACCCAGTCACAGGAGTCACACATGAACAGCATCCGTCGCGCCATAGCCGGCACCGTCGCGGGCGCCCTTCTCACCATCGGCGCCATCACCGCGGCCGCTCCGGCACAGGCCGCCAACGCGATCTCGAACCCGGAGCGCAACCGGGTCTCCCAGAGCACGTCCGTGCAGCGCGGCGACCTCACCGGAGGCCTTACCGGGGGCGCCGGGGGCGGCCTTCTCGCCGGCCTCGGCCTGGGCGGCATCGCCGACACCGTCTGCGACCTCCTGACGGGCCTTCTCGGCTCCAACAAGATGAGCGGCACCAGTGGTGGCGGCCTGACCGACGGCCTGACCGGTGGCCTGACCGGCGGCCTGACCGACACCACCGGCGGGATCCCGCTACCTGTCGGGTAACCCAGACCGCTGACGCGGACCGGCAGAACATGAGCGGCCGCCCCGGCCAGGGGCGGCCGCTCACGCGTGTTCCGCCGAACGGGGGTTGACGCTCACCCACCCGACCCAACCGGCCGCCGATCGTGTGACCGCCCCGCACCCGCCCGGTACAACTCGGTACGAACACCTGATCCGAATACGGACACACGACAGAGAACGTCCGGTGCCGGGCTTCGGACGCGAGGAAGACGGGGAGACGAGCGACGTTGAGAACGAGAACGCGGAAGGCCCGTCCGATCCGCGCGGCGGTCATCATCGTTCCCGCCCTGGTCATGACGCTGGTGTCAGGCGCCTGCGCGCCCGCGGCGTTCGCCGCGTCGTCCGCGCCGCCGTGCACCGCAGGCACCGGCCCCTACCAGCGGCGGCTGGAGCAACACCTCGGCCTGCGGGCCGACGGACGCCAGTCCCCCTCCGACTGTGCGGCGATCCGCGCCTTCCAGCAGCGCAACGGTGTCCGCCCGGCCGCGGGCTACGCCGGACCGATCACCCACCACGCCGTGCTGGTCGTGGAAGCACGGGCCAACCCCGACCCCGGTCGGAAGTGCCCGGCCCACTCGACACGGATCGCATGCGTGGACCTCGACCGTCGGCTGATGTGGGTGCGAGAAGGGCTGCGCGTCGTCTATCCGGCGGTTCCGGTGCGCACGGGCCGTGACGGCTCAGAGACCCGGACCGGGTGGCACCGGGTCTACCGGCGCAGCATCGACCACCGCTCGACCCTGTACGGCAACGCACCGATGCCGCACGCCCAGTTCTTCAGCCGGGGACAGGCCTTCCACGGCTACTCCGGCGACATCTTCCGGGGCGGCTCGCACGGATGCGTGAACCTTCGGTCCGCCGACGCACGGCGACTGTGGGACACCCTGCGCAAGGGCGACCAGGTGTATGTGTGGGGACGCGCGCCGGGCACATGAACCGACGGGCACAAGTGCGCGGCCCGCACACCCCCGACAGGATGTGCGGGCCGTACGCATCTCAGGCCACTCCGACCGGCCCGATCAGCACTTGCCGCCCTTGCACGGTTCACCGCGCTTGTTGCTGATCTTCACGACCAGGCCGTCACCCTTGCTGCCGTTCGCGAAGGTGAGCTTGTACGGCCCGGTGACCGGGTTCTTCGGCAGGACGTAGCCCTCGGGCACGTCCTTCTCGACCAGGTAGTACGTGCCGACCCGCAGGCTGCCGAAGGAGCAGCGGCCCTTCTTCGTGGTCACGCAGTCCCCGACCAAGGTGTCCTTGTTCGCACCGGTCCGCTGCAGACCGGGCACACCATTGGTGTTCTGCCAGAGCTGGAACACCGCGCCACGCAACGGCTTGTGATGCTTGCTCTCAGTCTTGACGAGGGTCAGCCGCAGCGCCTTGACGAGACCCGCGTCGAGGGTCAGGTCCTCACGGTTGCCGGGGCCGAGCGTGACGACCGGGGTGCAGCCGGTGTTCACATCGACGACCGAGTCATCGCCGACTCCGCCCGCGTTCTGCTTGGTCCACAGATAGCCCTTGGGGGCGATGAAGCAGACCCGGTACTTGCCGTCCTCCAGGTCCGGGAACAGGTAGTTGCCGTTGGCGTCGGTATACGTGGTGCGCAGGACCTCGCCGGTCTCCGGGTCCTTCAGCAGGACCTTGATGGCGGGCGCACCGGGCTCGCCCGGGGCCTTCGCGCGGGACGCACGCTCGTCCGGGTCCTGGATACCGTTGCCGTTGGTGTCGAACCACACGCGGTCGCCCAGCCGGTTGAGCGGTACCAGCCCGGCGTCGATCGTCAGGTCGTCGCAGTTCTCCACCTGCACCGGGTAGCTGCACCCGGTGTCCGGGAACACGGCCGAGTCGTTGTCCGAGCCGCTGGCGTTGTGCTTCGTCCACTTGTAGCCGCTCGGCTTGGTGAAGCAGACCTTGTACCAGCCGTTGGCGAAGTTCTCGAAGGAGTACTTGCCGGCCGCGTCGGTGGTCGTGGTCTGGACGATTCCACCGTTCATGTCGACGAGCTTGGCCTGGACGCCGGGCGCGGGCTTTTCGTCCGCGTCCTGCACGCCGTTGCCGTTCTCGTCGTACCAGACGTAGTCGCCCAGCTTGTTGGCGACCTCCGCCGCCCGTGTGTCCGACGCCGTGGAGTGGTTGGGGCCGTGGTCTCCCGGCAGCGCCGCCGCCGTGCCGGCGAGCGATCCCGTCGCTGCCAGCGCGAGGCTCAGCCCACCGAGCCATACCGGCATCCGCGTGCGCCGCGGCGGGCCCGGCGGGGCATGCCGATGTGTAACGCTCATGTTCGCTTCTCCTCTGTTGAGCACTTGTCCTCGTCTCCCTCGAGAGCCCCCCTTCGATGGCATGTATCGACACACCGGAGATCCACCCAATCGACCCATTAGTAGGAATAACGGGAACTCAAATATCGTGCTCGTTGGCCCAGATGGGGCTCGGTCACCCGGCCGCACGCTCCCTCGCGCGACCGGCCGCCGCGTCCCTGACGATCTGACGAAAGGGTGATGAACGACCGTCAGGGAGCACCGATGTACCCGAGAAGCCGTCAGAACAGGTGCAGAGCCCTGGCCTTGGCCCTCTCCGGTGCACTCGCCGGATACCTCGTCCTGGGCCCCGCCGCCATGCCGGCACCGGCCGCCGGCGTCGGACCGGACGGGCTGAGCGGGGTCTACGTGGTCCAGTTGGCGGACGAACCGGTCGTCACGCACCGGGACCTCCGGCGCACCGCCGGCCGACGGCCGGACCCGGACTCCGATGCCGTACGTGCTTACGTGGCGCGGCTGGACCTGCGGCGGGACGCCCTGCTGGCAGCCGTGTCCGGGCGGGGGCGGGCCGTGGCACCACGACCCGAGGTGCTGCACACCTACGACCATGCGCTCAGCGGGTTTGCCGCACGGCTCACCTCCGGCCAGGCCGCACGGCTCACCGCCGCACCGGGCGTCCGCTCGGTCACCCGCAACGAGACCCTGTACCTCACGGGGTCCAGGACGGAGGCGGCCGCCTCCGCACTCCCCCTCGCCGACACCGCCCGCTTCCTCGGACTGTCCAGCCGGCAGGGACTGTGGTCCCGGTTCGATGGCGGGCCCGGGCGCGCCGGCGAGGGCATGATCATCGGCGTCGTCGACACCGGGATCGACCCGGCCAACCCGATGCTGAGGCCGTCACCGGCACCCCGCCCGGACGCCGAGGCCATCGCCCGCAAGTGGCGAGGCGGCTGCGACGCCGGCACCGGCCCCGGGCAACGGTTCACCTGCACGGGCAAGGTGATCGGCGCCGCCTACTTCGGCAAGAGTGTTCCGGGAGCAACACCGGCCTCACCTCTGGACACGGAAGGACACGGCACTCACACCGCCACCATCGCCGCCGGCAACCACAGGGTCGCCGTGTCCCTGCCCCCGTCCGTCCTGGAGGGCGAGCTGTCGGGTGTCGCGCCGGCCGCTCGGGTGGCCGCCTACAAGGCGTGCTGGGGCGCGGCGGGATGTCCCCTGGCCGATGTCGTCGCCGCCATGGACAGGGCTGTGGCCGACGGCGTCGACGTGATCAACCTGTCGGTCGGCGGCGCTCTGCCCAGCATGGACAACCCCCTGTACGCCGCGCAGCTCAACGCCGCCGCGGCCGGTGTGTTCGTCGCCACCGCGGCCGGGAACAACGGGCCGGGCACCGTGGCGAACACCGCCCCGTGGGTCACCACAGTGGCCGCCGCCCACGGTGACACCGGCTACCGCACGGCCCTGGCACTCGGCGACGGAACCGTCTTCACCGGGGCGGGCGCCGATCGGGCCGTCGCGTCGGCCCCGCTGGTCGACGCCGCCCGGGCGGGGGCACCGGACACCGACCCGGCGCGGCTCTCCCGGTGTTCTCCGGGCACGCTCGACGCGGCAAAGGCACGGGGTGCGGTCGTGATCTGCGAACGGGGATGGATCGACCGCGCCGCGAAGAGCGACGAGGTCCGGCGGGCCGGTGGTATCGGCATGGTGCTGGTCAACACCGACGACGACCAGGACCTCCTCACAGAGGTGGTCTCCGTGCCGACCGTGCACCTGAGCGCGGTGGACGGCGCCGCAGTCCGGGCGTACGCCGCCACCTCGGACGCCGCCGTGCGGCTCGGCACGTCCCGGAGCGTACCCCGGCCGACCCCCGGCATCGCGGGATTCTCGTCCGGCGGCCCGGACACCCTCGCGCACGGCGACGTACTCAAGCCGGACCTGGCCGCACCAGGCGTGGACATCGCGGCGGGGGTGGCGCCGGTCGGCACGACCCCCCGCTTCGGCGTGCTGTCCGGCACGTCGATGGCTGCCCCCCACGTGGCGGGACTGGCCCTGCTCCTGAAGGGCCTGCACCCCGGCTGGTCCCCCATGGCAGTCAAGTCGGCCCTGATGACCACCGCGTCCACCACCGACGGCACGGGCCGGCCGGTTCGCCGCTCCGGAGCGAAGGCCACCCCGTTCGACCTCGGCTCCGGTCATGTCACCCCGGCCGCCGCGGCGGACCCCGGCCTGGTCTACGACTCGGCCTTCGCCGACTGGACCGACTTCCTGTGCGCGGTAAGCCGGCCGGACGTCCCTGGGAACAACCCCCGGTGCGGCGCGGCGCGGCGCATCGACGCCGTCGATCTCAACGGCCCGTCGATCGCCGTCGGACACCTGACCGGGCGGCGGACGGTGACCCGCACGGTCACCAACGTGGGCTCCGTCCGAGCCGTCTACCGGGCGACGGTGAAACCGCCCGCCGGTTTCGAGGCCCGCGTCACGCCCGAAGTGCTGGACCTGGCACCGCGCGCCTCGGCCCGGTTCACCGTCCGCCTCACCCGGCGCGACGCTGTCTACGGCCGGTGGGCCTTCGGCACCCTGACCTGGACCGACGAGCACCGACAGCACCAAGTGCGCAGCCCGGTCGCGCTCCTGGCACACCGACTCGACGCCCCCGGCACCGCAGCGGGCTAGGGCACCGCCGGCTCGGTGACACGGACACCCGGGTGGGCCGGCGGGGTGAGCTGCACACCCGACTGCGCGGCCTGTACTCCGACACCCCCCGCTCCGGAACGCTCACCGGAACCGCACCGCGCTTCGACCCGGACCGTCCGGCCGAGAGCCGGGCGACGGCCAGAATGCGCGTCCCTGTGCCCGACGGCGCCGAACTCGCCAGGGTGGCCGCCCTGGCCGACGACACCGGCACACGGCGGGATCTCGATCTGTATGTCTGCAAGGACGGCGACACCCTGCCCCAGACACCGCTGTCGTTCGTTCTCAGAACCTGGCTGGTAAACCCCGACAGCCGCTGTGGGAGCTTCACCACTCGACGTCCATCGACGCCACTTCGGGATCGTGGAGTACCGCGAGAACACCGTCGGCGACGCGGGCCTGACCTACCTGACCGTGACGCCCTGACACCCACAGCTTGGATGGGGCTCCCCACAATCGGCCAGGGGGAGCCCCGGCCGTGTCCTCGACGCAGGTTTCAAGAACACGGCAGTCATATTCCGGACGGGCCGCCCGTCACGTTAGCGGCGCCTTCCGGCTTGCAACACACGACGCGCCCGACGGCGCCGGCAGAGCGACGCAATCCGTCGTGCCACGTCCGGGGTGATCTCGTACGAGGTCGTAACCCCTCACCAGCTGCGGCGTTGAACGGAACGCAGGGTCGCCCCCAGGCGGCCACGCGAGCCCCAACGCCGACCGTACAAAAGGAGTAAGTGATGTCCCGCATTGCAAAGGTCATGGGTGTCGGAGTCGGTATCGGCACCATGATGCTCGGCGGAGCCGGCCTGGCCGCGGCGGACGCCTGCGCCAACGGCGAGGCCTCCAACTCACCCGGTGTCGCCTCGGGCAACCTGGTCCAGGTCCCGGTGCACATCCCGGTCAATGTCTGCGGCAACACCGTCACCGTGATCGGCGCTCTCAACACCGCCGAGAACAACACCTGCGAGAACAACTGACCGGTTCACAGCGACAGCGCACCGCCTCCCGCGCGCACTGCAGGAGGCGGTGCGCTGTCGTCCGCCTCCGTGTCAGGGGTTGTCGAGGGGGTTGATGCCCTTGATGCCCAGCGTGGAGGCCAGCCAGGCCACCTCGGGCGGAACTCCCATGTTCACCTGGTCCAGCTTGGGCACGATGCCCGCCGACGGCAGTCCGGTTCCCGGAAGTCCCTCAAGGGACTTCGTCACTTCGGGGACCAGCGGCACATCCTCGAGCAGTCCTCCGTCGACCGGCACGGCAGCGCGGTCTTGCAGCTCCGCGTCCGCCGCAGCCGCGCCGGAGCCCGTCACGACGAGGAAAGCGCCAAAGGTGGCGACACCGAATGCCCTGACAGCGCGCTGCTTCATCGTCTTCGTCATGCGTACGTCCTTGTCCGTGGTGTTCTCACCAGAGGAGGCCGGGCTGCGTGGGTCCGGGCGGTGGTGCCGCCCGGACCCCGGTGCACCTCACTCGACTCGGCGGCCGGCCGACGGGCGGTCCCCGGCGGTCCGGCAGCGCGAGGTCACTTCAGGGGCAGCTTCGGCACTCCGCCGCCCGGCAGGTCGACCGTGGCCGTGTCCCGTTCCACACTCGCCACATCCGACCCGACCATGGCCCCATCGGTCTTCGGAACCGGAATCTGGGCCTTGCCGGCAATCTTCTGGACGGCTCCGTCCACTCCGGCCGGCGTCATCGAGCCGAGCACGCTGCGAGTCTCCGGCAGGGAGTTGCCGTGGACAGGAACGACAGCGGTGACCTCCTTCGTGTCCAGAAGCACCGCATGCCCACCCTGGTGCAGCGGAACGCCCACCTTCGCGTCGTGGTCGGCTGCAACAGCAGGCGTCGCAGCCATGGCACCTGCGGCGGCCACGACGGTCACGACGGCGGAGAGGGTTCCCCTGGTGGTCGACTTCATCTCAGTTACGATCCCTTTCATGATGTGCGGCTTCGGCCGCACTCTGACTAACGAGCCCACACGGCCGAACAGTGCAGGGTTGCGGCCACTTTCGCCCGATGACAGCAATTCGCAGGTAATGCGGTTACAGGTAATGCGGTTATTCGAGTGGGCCAGATGCGTGACAGCACAGCGCCGGGGCCGGTTTCCCACAGAGCGAGGAACCGGCCCCGGCGCGCGCGACGGCCAGGGCGGAGGGTGAGTTGACCGACGCCCAAGCCGGGCCCGGCGCGAGGGATGGATCGTCAGGACTGCACTACGACGACGCGTGACGGTGGCGAACGGGGTCAGCCCGCCAGACCGCCCCCGATGCCGCTGAGGATCCCGGTGGCGTTGCCCAGACCGCCGCCACCCGCGACACCGGCGACGCTTCCCAGGTCCGACAGGCCGGACTTACCGGTCAGGCCGCCGCCACTCGCCAGCGACAGCACGGAGAGCGTGTCCCCCACGTTGCCCAGGGCGCTCAGGCCCCCCACTCCGTCCGCGGGCGCCGCCTGCGCGGACGGCGCGGCGCCGGCAACGACAAGGGCACCGGCGAGGACGCCCACAACCTTCAGACGCTTCATAAGAGTTCCTTTCCTCGGTAACACGCGGTCAGCAGTCACCTGAGAGATTCACGGTCCGGACGACATGAGCCCGGTACCTGACTTCGGCATGCGTAACGACGGCCGGAAACGCTGGAAACTCCTGAGCCGAAAAGTTCTCGGAACTCATACGAAAAGATCGCGCTCATCGCGCAATCCCCCGTTCGACTGGCCCGCATAACAGCTGAACACCAGCGCCGCCCATTCGGACTACGACGGGTGACTCCACAGGTCCGACACAGTTGACGGGTTCGCTGATAAATACGGATACGCGACTAGAGTTGCTCACCTCCTGAATCCAGCAAAGACCGGTCGGGTCGCGGCTCTCGACCCAACAGGCGCGGAGACTCCATATCGAAGAAGAAACCCCCACGACGTGCCGCTGGTTCAGATTCTTCTCCCCGGAAGGGCAACGCCGGTCATGTGCAATTCCCTGACCACCGTTCCGCGCCTCGCGACCCCGAAAGCGAGCAACGACCTCCCCCATTCAGCGGTTCACGCTCCGGGCCTCTCGGCCCTCCTCCCCGTCGGAGGCGCGTGATGACAGTGCCGTCCTCAGCGGACCCACATCACGTCCTCCACGTCTCCCAGCCCGTGGAGGGAGGCGTGAGTCGCGTCGTGATCGACCTTGCGACGGCCCAGCTCGAGGCGGGATGGCGGGTCACCGTGGCCTGCCCCGAGGGGGGCATGCTCGCGGACGCGCTGCGCGCCCTGGGCTGCCCCGTGTCCGCCTGGCAAGCCTCCCGATCGCCGGACCACCGACTTCTCGGGGAGACACGCCGACTGGCGGGGCTCATCGCCGACGTACGGCCCGATCTGGTGCACGCGCACAGCGCCAAGGCCGGTCTCGCGGCCCGGCTCGCGGTGCGTGGCCGGATCCCAACCGTCTTTCAGCCGCATGCCTGGTCGTTCGAGGCCGTGGACGGTGCCATGGCCCGTGTCGCGCTGCACTGGGAGCGGTTCGGGGCGCGGTGGGCACAACGCGTGCTCTGTGTCAGTGAGGCGGAGCGGCGCACCGGGGAACTGTCCGGGATCACCGCCGCCTGGCGCGTGACCCCCAATGGGGTCGACACACATCACTATCGGCCGCAGCACGGCCGCGCCCGGTCCGAGACCGACACGCTCGTGGTGTGCGTGGGGCGGTTGTGCCGGCAGAAGGGCCAGGACGTCCTGCTGGACGCCTGGCCCGCGGTCGTGGAGCAGGTGCCCGGGGCCCGTCTTGTCCTGGTCGGTGACGGGCCGGACGCCGAGGCGCTGCGGGAACGCGCCCCCTCCTGTGTCGAATTCGCCGGAGCGACTGCCGACGCCGCCCCCTGGTACCGGGCCGCCGACGTCGTCGTCCTGCCGTCCCGCTGGGAGGGCATGGCTCTCGCCCCGCTGGAGGCAATGGCGTGCGGCCGTGCGGTCGTCGTCACCGATGTGGACGGGGCACGCGAGAGCCTGCCACCGGGCTGCGCGCCGCACTGTCTGGTGCCCCCGGAGAGCCCTCAGGCCCTGGCCCGGGCCCTGACCACGCTGCTGCGTGCCCCTTCGCTGCGCCAGTCGCTCGGCGCCACGGGGCGCGCCCATGTCCTCGCGGCACATGACGTGCGGCACGCCGCTGAGGCGGTGGCCTGCGTGTATCGCGAGCTGCTCGGCGCCGACGCCGAGCCACGCGTCGTACCCACGAAGCACAGGGAGTCCACCGCCACATGACTACGGACAGCACCTTTCCCTCCCCGGCCGGCAGACCCCGGATGGCCGAGCACGGTGTCTCCGTGCTCCCACCGCACACCTCGGTCAACGGTCTGCTGTTGCCCACCGGGCGGGGGCACCGGCTTCGGCACGCCTCCCGAACGCCCCTGCTGGTGGCGGACGTCACGGCCGCCTTGTGTGCCATGTCCCTCGTGCCCGCAGACCAACGGCATCCGCTGCTGGCCCTGGTGCTGCTGTCGTTCGCACTGTGGCCCCACCGGTACGGCACCCAGAGCCACGCTGTCGCCGAACCTGGCGTGCTCGACGACCTGCCCGCACTGTGCGGGCGGATCGCTGTCGGCTGGGCGGTCTACGCGGCCATCGCACCGCTGGAACGGCTCGCTCCACCTGTCCTCGTCCTCTCGGCCACGATCCACTGCGCGATGGCCGTCCTGGCCCTGACTACGGTGCGCGGGCTCCGGCGCAGCGCCCTGCGGAGTCGGCCCCGGCCGACTCTGGTGATCGGATCGGGCCGGCCGACGCGGCGCGTGTGCGCCGCGTTGCTGCGCGATCCGGGCTGCGGCCTGCGACCGGTCGGTATCGTCGCCGACACTCCGGAGGTGCTCCCCGGTCTGGGCGACGGTCCCGCTCTCCCGGTGTTGACGACCGGTGAGGAAGTACAGCGGGCCGTCATCCAGAACGGCGTGGAGGTGGTACTCGCCGTGGGCCCCGCCGCCCGCGCGAGCCACGGCTTGCTGCTGCGCAAGCTCGGCCGGTACGGCTGTGCGGTGAGCGAACTCGACCCCGGCTCGCCCTCGTACGCTCTGGGCAGGCCCGGGACGCCGTACCTGGCGGGTTTCGCCTGCCGACCGCTGGCCGGGTCCGCTCGGCCTTCTCTGCCCGCCGGTGTCGCCAAACGCCTGCTGGACGTCGTCGTGTCGGGAGTTCTGCTGCTCCTGACCAGCCCTGTGCTGGCGTGCTGCGCGATCGTGCTGCGGCTGACCGAGGGGCCGGGGGTGGTTTTCCGGCAGGAGCGAGTCGGCAAGGACGGGCGGCCGTTCACCATGATGAAGTTCCGCACCTACCGGCCGAGCACCGCGAACGAAGCCGCCACCCGCTGGAGCGTGGCCGACGCACGAGGCATGAGCCCCTTCTGCCAGTTCTTGCGGCGGACCTCGCTGGACGAGCTGCTGCAGCTGTGGAACGTCTTCCGTGGCGACATGAGCCTCGTCGGCCCGCGTCCCGAACGCCCCTTCTTCGTCGCCCAGTTCTCGAAGGAGTACCCCGGCTACGCAGAGCGGCACCGAATGCGTGGAGGCATCACCGGCCTCGCCCAGGTCAACGGGCTGCGCGGCGACACATCGATCGAGGACCGGGCGCGTTACGACAACACCTACATCGACAGCTGGTCGTTGTGGCAGGACATGTGCATCCTGCTGCGCACAGCCATGCTGCTCATCCGGCCGACGGGGAGCTGAGCACCCGTGAGCATCCCTTCGGCGGTCGCCGCTTCGGCAGTCTCTCGGCTGCCCGGTCCGCAATGGGCGGTACCCGTGCTGCCCATCGTCGCGGTGGTCGCCCTGCTGGCCGTGCCGACCCCCTCCGCGGGCGGCATGACCCTCGCCGACGCGGCCTGCGGGCTGGTGGTCGTCTGCGCCGCCGTCCAGACCGTGCGCCGCCTGCGGCGTCCACTGACACGGACCGCGGTGGCGGTGCTCGCCCTGCCCGTACTGGGCATCGCGGTTGCCGCCGCGGGGGCGGCCACGCCCGGCGACGCAGTCATGGGGCTGGTCCGCTATCTCCAGGTGTTCGTGCTCGTCCCGGTCGCGGTGGTGCTGCTGCTGCGCGACCGGCGCGACGCCCGGCTGGTGCTGTGGTCCGTGGTGGGCCTGGCGCTGTATCAGGGGGCCGTCGGAATGCACCAGTTCGTCACCGCTACGGGCGCGTCGTACCAGGGCGCCACCATCCGGGCGGTGGGGACGTTCGGCGCCTCCGACGTGATGGGGATGGCCACGGTCGTCTCCTACGGAGTGGTGTGCGCGGTGGGACTCGCGCTCGGCGCGGGCGCGTCGGCGCAGCGGACTGCGGCCGCGCTGTGCGCGCTGGCCCTGCTGGCACCGCTCGCGGTGTCGTTCAGCCGCGGCGCGTGGATCGCCACGGCCGTGGCCTGCGGAGCACAGATGGCGCTCGCCGGGGGGCGACGGGGTCTGAAGGTGGTGGCGACGGTCGTCGCCACCGGCGTGGTACTGGTCGGCGGGTTCGGTGTGGGTGCGGCGGTGGTCCAGGAGCGACTGGACAGCATCACACGGGTCACGGACACGCCGGACCAGTCGGTGGTCGACCGCTACACACTGTGGGCGGCGGCGGTGGACATGTGGCGCGAGCATCCGGTGACGGGCGTCGGACTGAAGGCCTTTCCCGCGTACCGGGACAGCCACGCCTCGGTCGCGCTGTCGTCGGCCAGCGACACGATGGACGCAGGACACAGCTTCAAGAGGCAGGCACTGCTCTCCCCGCACAACATGTACCTGCTCATCCTGAGCGAGCAGGGCCTGATCGGCCTGATCGGCCTGGCGGGCAGCTGGCTCGCCCTACTGGTCCTGGGGCTGCGCCGACTACGGCGCGCCGGACGGACGCGGGACTGCGCGCTCGCGGTGTGCGGCCTGCTGTTGTGGCAACTCGTGGACTTCGGGTACGCCGACATCGGCGGCCCGTCGACCGCCCTCATCCCCGTGGGCCTCGGCGTGGCCGCCTGGTGGGCCCTGGCGCGCGGCGCGACGTCGGTCCCCGCCACGCGTGAGGCCGTGCGATGAGGCCCGCATCGGTCACCCGCCATGTACCGGGCGACGTGGGCGACACCGCCGTCGCACCGCCACCCGAAGCGGAGTCCACTCCGCCGCCCGGTACCGACTTCCCCTCGGGCCGCTTCCTCGCGAGGGCCACCCTGTTGTCAGCGGCGCTGTCCGTCGCCGGATCGGTGCTGGGTCTCGCCCGGGACCAGACACTCGCCCACTTCTTCGGGGCGGGCGCGGAGACGGACGCCTTCCTGATCGCCTGGACGCTGCCCGAGATGGCAGCGACCCTGCTGATCGAGGACGGGATGGCGTTCGTACTCGTACCCGCGTTCAGCGCGGCGCTGGCCCGGCGGGCCCGTGGCACCAACTCCCCCGATCCTGTACGTGCGTTGGTCGCGGCCTCACTGCCCCGGCTGTGCCTGGCCATGGCGGCCACGGCTGTCGTTCTGGTCGCGGGGGCGCCTCTGTTGGTGCGCGTCCTGGCCCCCGGTCTGCCCGACCCTTCCCTCGCCGTGGACTGCACCCGCCTGACCGCAACCTGTGCTCTGAGCTTCGGCCTGGCCGGTTACTGCAGCGCGGCGCTGCGGGCGCACCGGGCCTTCTTCGCGCCCGGGGCGATCTATATCGCCTACAACACCGCGATCATCACCGCCATGTTCACCTTCGGCGGCCGCTGGGGGGTCCGCTCGGCCGCCCTGGGCGTCGCGCTGGGCGGGGTGCTCATGATCGCCGTACAGGCACCCGTCCTGTGGCGCAGGATCACCCGCCATCCCCGCACAGAGGAGGCGGGGTATGACGCAATGCCGCGCCAGTCCGAGGCGCGGACGCCCGTGCCGGACGGCAAGGACGGCGGGCTGCCGCTCGCGCCGGCGCTGGTCGGCACGGTGCTGCTGTTCGCCCTGTGCCGCCAGGCCCAGGTCCTCGTCGAGCGATACCTCGCCTCCGGGCTGCCCGCCGGGGCCATCTCGCACCTGAACTACGCCCAGAAGGTGGCGCAGCTGCCGATGATGATGGCGCTGATGCTGTCCATCGTGACCTTCCCGGTGGTGGCGCGGGCACTCGCCGAAGGCGACATGCGGCAAGCCCGGAACCGCGTCGAGCGGGACCTCGTACTCATGGCCTGCGTCGTCCTGCTGGGCGCCTCCGTGGTCGTGGCCGCGGCACCTCAGATCGTTCAACTGCTCTTTCAGCGAGGTGCGTTCACAGCCGGAGACACAGCCGCGACCTCCGCCGTCATGCGGGTCTACGCGGTGGGCCTGCTCGGGCACACGCTGGTCGGCGCGCTGGTGCGGTCGTACTTCTCGCCGGGGCGCGCGACCTGGTACCCGCTGGGCGCCATGGCCGCCGGTCTGGCCACCACCGTCGGCCTCGGTGCACCGGCTGTGGGCTTCTGGGGCGCGCGCGGTATCGCCGCCGCCAATGCGGTCGGCATCACTCTGACGGCGCTGCTGCTGTTGCGCGGACTGGGCCCGCACAGCGTGCCGGTGCGAGTCCGCCGGATCGCCCTGCACCTCGTCAGGCCCGTGGCCGCCGCGCTGTGCGCCACAGCGGCGGGGTTCGCCGCCACCAGGCCGTTCGCCTCGCCCATGGCCGCCCTTCTGGCCGGCTCCGCCACCGTGACCGGCGTGTTCCTGTTCCTGGCCTGGCTTCTCGATGCGGCGGGCTCCCGGTCCCTCCTGCGCTCCGCCGTGCACCTCGTCCGCCGTCCCGCCACACGAAAGCTCCGCCATGGTCGTTGACGCATCTGCCACCCCTCGTACGACCAGACCGGATCGCGGGCCGGTTGTGCGAGCACGTCCGCATCGTGGCCCCGCGGCCTGGGTCGCCATGTACCACTCCGTCTCGGATTGCCCGGACGACCCGTACAACGTGACCGTGTCCCCCGCCCGCCTCGACCGCCAGCTCGCCTGGCTGCACAGCCGCGGTCTCCGCGGCGTGAGCATGCGGGAGCTGCTGGCAGCCCGTGCCCGAAGAGAGGAGCGCGGCCTGGTCGGGCTCACCTTCGACGACGGATACGCCGACTTCGTCACGGCCGCGCTGCCCGTGCTGCACCGCTGGGGCTGCGGGGCCACGGTGTTCCTGTTGCCGGGACGGCTGGGCGGCGAGAACGTGTGGGAGCCGCTCGGGCCCCGCAAACGGCTGCTGAACGCCGACGAGATCCGTCGCGTCGCGGCCGCCGGTGTCGAGATCGCCTCCCACGGGCTCACCCACATCGACCTCACCGGCGTCCCGGACCCCGTGCTGCGAGCCGAGGCGGCCCAGAGCCGCTCGCTGCTGGCCGGCATCACCGGCGCCGAGATCGACGGCTTCTGCTACCCCTACGGCATGGTCGACGCGCGCGTCCAGGCAGCGGTGCGCCAGGCCGGTTACCGCTACGCCTGCGCCATCGCCCCCGGCCCCGACTTCGCCGGGGACCTGGCCCTGCCGCGTGTCCATGTCGGCCAGGCCGACACCTCGGCGCGCCTGGAGCTGAAGAGGCGCATGGCCCGCGTCTACGGCCGGACCGTGGAGGCGGCATGAGAGTCCTGCATGTGATCACCGGCCTCGGTATGGGCGGAGCCGAGCAGCAGCTGCGCCTGCTGCTGCGTCATCTACCCGCCCGCTGCGACGTGGTGACCCTGACCAATCCGGGCTCGGTCGCCGAAGGGTTGGTCGCGGACGGCATCCGCGTCACCCACCTCGGCATGCGCGGCAACCGCGATCTGGGCGCCCTGCCCCGACTCACCCGGCTGATCCGCGCCGGTGATTACGACGTCGTGCACACCCACTTGTACCGAGCATGCCTGTACGGCCGGCTCGCGGCGCGGCTCGCGGGGGTGCGAGCGGTGGTGGCCACCGAGCACTCGCTGGGCGAGACCCAGCTGGAGGGCCGGCCGCTCACCGCGGGCGTGCGGGCGCTGTACCTGGCCGGTGAGCGCCTGGGCCGGGCCACGGTCGCCGTCTCCGCGACGGCCGCCGAGCGGCTGCGCCAGTGGGGGGTGCCGGCATCCCGCATGCGCGTCATCCCCAACGGCATCGACGCGGAGCTGTACCGCTACGACGAGGTGCGCCGCAAGGAGGCCCGGATGCACTACGGGCTGCCGGAGGACGCCTACGTCGTCGGGGGCGTCGGCCGGCTCGTGCCTGCCAAGCGCTTCGACGTCCTCGTGCACGCCCTGGAACGGATGCCGACCTCGGTACGGCTGCTGCTGGTCGGCGGTGGGCCGGAGAAGGAACCGCTACGCCGCCTCGCGGCGCGGCTGGGGGTGGCCGACCGGGTGGTGCTGACCGGTGAACGGCCCACGCTGCCGAAGCCGGGCGACAAGGCGCCGGGACTGCCCGACCTGCTGTCCGCGATGGACGTGCTCGCCTCTCCGTCCCCGGAGGAGACCTTCGGGCTGGCCGTGCTGGAGGCGCTCGCGGCCGGCCTGCCCGCGCTGTACACGACCTGCCCGGCGGTGCAGGACCTGCCGCCGGAGGCGGCGCCCGCCGCCCAGCAGGTCGTGGGGGACGCTGAGGCGTACTCCCGTCAACTGCTGCGGCTGTACGCGACGGGGCCTCAGGAGCGAACCGTCCCGGACGCCGCGCGGCACTACAGCATCCGGCATGGCGCCCGTCAGTTGATGGATGTGTACCTGGCCGCTCTGTCCGGCTCGACCTTGGAAGTGAGTTCTCGATGACCGACACTCCCGCCCAGTCCGCGCGCCCAGTCCGCGCGACCCTCCACCGTGTCCGCCGGCTGCCCGCCTGGTGGCTGCTGCCGGCCGGCGCCGTGGTCGGCGCCGTGACCGGCGGTGCCTACGGTCTGCTGAAGGCACCCGAGTACACCGCCACCAGCTATGTCGTCGCCGTCCCCACCCAGAAGTCCGATCCCTCCGCCGCGCTCGGCTACGCACAGGCCTACGGCCGGGTGGCCACGCAGTTGGCAGTGCTCGGTGACGCGCAGATCTGGTCCGACGTCTCGCTCGACACCCTGCGCCAGAGCGTGCGCGCCGAGGCCTCGCCCGACGCACCGATGGTCGCGATCTCGGCGACCGCCACGAGCCCCAAGCAGGCGCGGGACATGTCCAACGCCGTGTCCCAGGCCCTGGTGGCCCAGGCCCGCCATTCCCAGGACGACACCCATGTGCGGCTGGTGCGCCTGTCGCGTGCGACGAAACCCGGTGAGCCGTCGTCGGCGTCCCCGTCACTGACCCTGTTGGTCGGCGCGAGCGCGGGCGGCCTGCTGGCCGGGCTCGCCCTGCTGGCCCGGCCTCGCCGGGAACCGGAGTACGACGAGACGAGGCGGGCACCGGTGCCCGCTCCGGCGCTGGCCACCGAAGGGCAGCGCTGATGGGCACTGGCGGCCCGGCCCTGTCGGTCGAGGTGTGCTCCGACGAGCAGGGTTTCGCGGAGCTGGCCGAGGACTGGGGGCGCCTGTACCGGGCCTGTCCGTCGGTGACCCCGTTCCAGAGCCATGCCTGGCTGCACTCGTGGTGGCTGTCGTACGGCGTGCCGGGCAGACTGCGGCTGGTCCTGGTACGGCGACGCGGTGAACTGGTGGCTGTGGCACCACTGATGCGGGTGCACGGCCCGCTGCCGGCCCTGGTGCCGGTCGGCGGTGCCATCTCCGACTTCTGCGATGTACTGATGGACGCGGAGTCGGCCGCTCAGAGCACCCTGGCGCTCGCCGACACACTGGCCGGCCTGGCCCGCACCGCGCTGCTCGACTTCCGTGAGGTCCGCCCGGGCGGCGCGATGGAACGCGTGTTCCGCTGCTGGCGCGGCCCGCGGCTGCGGATGCCGGACTCCGCGTGTCTGGAGCTGCCCGCCGCTCCCATGAGCGATCTCGTGCGGCGACTGCCGTCGACCCGCGCCCAGCGGGTCCGCAACAAGCTCAACAAGCTCGCCCGACTCGGCGTCGAGTCGCGCGTCGTGGAGCACGACAAGACAGAGGCCTCACTGCACCGTCTGATCGAACTGCACCGCCTGCAGTGGGAGGACCGAAAGGTCTCCCCGGAGCATCTGCGGCCGCGGTTCCTCGACCACCTCGTGCGCTCGGCGGTCCCGATGGCCCGCTCCGGCCAGGCTCTGGTGCGGGAGTACCGGCTGGACGGCGAGGTGGTGGCGGCCGATCTGACGCTGCTGTCCCGGCAGCTCGCCGGCGTCTATCTGTATGGCGTCCATCCGACGCTGCGTAAGCACCGGGCCGACGTGGCGACGATGGTGCTGCAGGCGTCCGCCGAGGACCTCGCGCCCGGTCGGCACCAGGTGCTGAGCCTGCTGCGCGGCACCGAGCCCTACAAGTACCGTTGGCGGCCCGAGACAGTCGTGAACCAGCGCTTTCTGCTGGCCCGCCGCCGCACCGCGCCGCTGCTGGCGGCGGCGGCGGGCGAGGCCGCCGCCCGCCGCCGGGCGCGCGAGTTCCGCGACACCCGAGCAGCCTCCCGCGACACGGACGGCACGGAGGACAACCGCCGCGCAGACGCAATGTGACCGGTGAGTGCTCACCGCCGTCAGCGGCTCACGGGCGATGCGGACAGGCCCCTCGCCGCCCGCGGCGCCGGGCCGGGGTGGGTGACGGACCCACGGGCCCTGCGGCGGGCGAGGGTGCCGGAGTCGGTGACCGGTCTGTAGAGGCACCCTGCTGATCGGCCATCACCAGTCGGTACAGCGCTGCCGCTCTGGGATTGGCCGAGCACGCCCATACGCCGTGCGGGCAGTAATCCGTGATCGTCTGGTAGAGAGGCTTGTGCTCGTCGATCCACGCGAGCATGCGCAGCATGTACTTGACGTTGTCGCCGTTGCGGAACAGCCCCCACTCGGGATACGAGATCTCCTTGCCGTGCCGGGCCGCGAAGTCCACCTGGTGCCGCAGACCGTAGGGCTCGGACACCTCCTCGTCGAAGGACTGTCCCTGCGGATTGTCGTAGGAATCCATGCCGATGATGTCCACGACATCGTCACCGGGATAGCACTCCGGCCACGGGATGGCGTCCATGCCGCGGCTGGGCGCGAAGTCGAACTTGAACTGCTGGCCGGGCACCGAGCGCATGGCTGTGACGATCCGTCGCCAGTACACCTTCCACCGTTCCGGGTCCGCGTTGCAGCGGTGGGTGTAGGTGATGCCGTTCATCTCCCAGCCGAGCACGATGATCGTGTCCGGTACTCCGAGGTCGACCAGCCGCTTGGCCAGGGTGTGGAAGTGGCGGTCGAACTCACCGGATGCGGCGCGCGCCATCAGCCGGCGGACCATGGCGTTGGACAGACGCGCGTTGTACTGGTCCATCATCGGCACGTTGAGTACGAAAAGCCGGTCCTTCTTGTCACGGCGCCACTTGGCCCAGGTGTCGAGAAAGCCTGGCGGACCCTCGATGTTGCTCCACAGGTCTCCCGGCAGATAGGTGTGCCCGACGCGCAGTTCAGCTCCTCCCAGCCAGCTGCTCAGATCCTTCATCCGGGCCACGCCGTCCGCCCCGTAGTTGAGGTACGCACCGAACGCCGTGGACGCCGATCCCGACCGGGATGGGGGTCCGGCGACGCCGCCGGGGGCGGAGGCCGAGGGCTCCGGTGCCGCCTCCGCCGCGGCCAGGGGACGGGGCGGAGGAGGCAGCCGTACGGCATCGCTCGCGGCACCCGGACCCGACATCACGGCACCCAGAGCCAGGACTCCGGCAGTGACGACAGCGAGCCTCCGCCTGGCGGGCCGGGAGTACTTCAGCACCATGCTCCACTCCTCGTTCCCTGCTCAACATCTAATACATCATCATATATATGCCTATTACCTTGAATGTGAGCAGTTGGGCATGCTCTGTTCACCCGCATGGCTGTCACCCGCGACCTCGCCGAGATACCGGTGAAGGCGGGTCACTTCTCGCGGCGGCGCAGTCTCCCGAATCGGAGAGCCGGCCCATGGGACAACCGCGCCGGCCGTAGCGCACACGACCACCACTGCGACCGGTCCCGCGCATCCCGTTCCCGTGCATCGCGGGCCGCAGACAGGACCGCCTCACGCAGTCGGAGGCGCCGTCCCACCGCTCACGGCCGCAAAAGCTCCGGCCAACAGTCCGGCAACACCCGGAACGCGGGCGATTCCACGGACACGGCCGACGGCACGACCACCATGTCCGTCATGACCACCGACACCACCACGACCACCGGCGCCGCCTCGGACCGGACGCTGGTCTGGTCGGACGAGTTCGACGCGCCGATCTCCTGGGGCACCAGATGGACCGGCGACAGGTCCAGTGCCTACCGCTACGCCGATCACAACCCGGACGACAGCAAGCTCGATCGGCTCACCACCGACGCGGTGAGCATCCACGACGGGGTCGTCACGTTCACCGCCACACCGTCCGAGCACATCCTGGAGAACGGCGAACGGGCCTGGGACACCGGGCTGCTCACCACCGAGTACTCCAGCGAGGGATTCCAGGTGCAGACGGGCGACTTCGTCGAGGTCCGGGTCAGGATGCCCGCGGCCGAAGGCGCATGGCCGGCCCTGTGGACCTGGAAGGACGGCGGCAACGAGATCGACTCGTTCGAGTACCACCCCGACAACGCAGACGTGCTGGAGCTGTCCAATCATCTCCACCATGTCTGCTCGTACTACAGCGACGACGCGATCGGCACGGGCCGATGGGTGACCATCGGCACCTGGTACCAGGCCTACACGGTCAAGTGGTACGTGAACGGCGGGGAGGTGTTCTCCGACGGCAAGGGCGTCGGAGACGACTGGTCGGCGTATCTGATCCTGAACCTGTCGGTGAGCTCCGGCACGTATCATCCGGCGCCCTCCGGCCCGGGCCCGGTCAGCTTCGATGCCGACTACATCCGCGTCTACCGCTGATCGCCCGGCCCACCACCCGGATGCAACGAACAGGTGAGGTTTCGGCATGTCACCCCCCGGAGGAGCGAATCGCGGCCGCACGGGGAGGAGCATGCGTGCGAGGCAGATGCCCGCGCCCGCCGCCCGGTGTCTCCACGGCGGCGGGCTGCACACAGGTGCCGTGAACGGAAGCGGTCATCAGAGCCACCACGAAGAGCCACAGGAAGAGGGAAGGGCCTCGATGATGACGGAAGTGACCAGGCTCCGGCGGACCGGTATGTGGAGCGCTGCGGCCGTGGCAGCGGGAACCGCGCTGGCCTTGAGTGCCGCCCCCGCCCTGGCCTCGGCCCCGACGGAAACGGGCGCGCCGCCGGCGTACTGGGGTCAGCCCGTCGCCGTGAGCGAGGAGCAGATGCCCTACATCGAGCGGGAGTCGTCGGGCGCGGTGAGATTCGGGCTCGCGGGCACCCAGGACTCCCCCACTCAGGTCAACAGGCTGGAAATGGCGGTCTTCGCACCGGAGCACACCCGGTTCGTGACCGCGACGCTGAACCCCGTGGCAGGCACGCCGGGCGGATGGCAGTGCAAGATGGCGCTCGGAGAGACCCCGATGGAGACCGGCGGCGACCGCATGGTGTGTGCCACCGAGTACCAGGGGGCACTGCCCGCCTCCGGGCAGACCTGGCAGTGGGACACGACGGTCACGGTGCCCAAGGAGTTCCTCTGCGAGTGGGCCAAGAGCACCAACGGCTGGTTCGCCGTACGGGCCCATGCCGCCGACGGCTCGGGGGCGGCATGGTCGAAGTCCGGGACCTTCGGGCTCCGCACCAGCGCCCGCCCTGTCCAGGCAGGGGTGGTCCCCACCCGTGACAACCCCTTCCCCGCCGCACCGTGCGCGCTCTCCGAGTCCGCGGAACCCGTCATCCCCGCGCCGGTTCCGGCCGCCCCCGAGGGACCCCGCGGGCCTGTGGGTCTCGGCGGCATCGGCGGCCTGCTCGGCGGCGGCCTGCTGGGAGGTCTGTCACTGCCGCTGTGATCTCACACCCACACCGTCTCGCGAATCCGCCGTCGCCCCAGGCCCCTTGACGAGACCGGCACACACAAGTGGAGGGGGAGCACCGATTGCGCCCGGTGCTCCCCTTCGTCGTGCCCGGCACAGGTGTCACTCGCTGATCCGGGGCATTCGGCCAACGCCGCCGCGCGTATCGTGCCCCTCGGTCAGCAGTCGACCGCGATCTCGAAGGGGTAACCCGGCCCCGCGCAGTCCACGGTCACCCGGCCTCCGGCGAGCACCACTCCGGGCGGGGCCGCCTCCGACACCTGTACGGGAAGCAGCACGATCGCGCTGTCCAGCGAGGGCAGTCCCGCGGGGAACGAGCAGGCGACATCCTGGGCGGTCTCGCCCGCGGTGCAGTTCGGCGGAAAGACCAGCCGTGTCGTACTGTCCGCGTTCCCGGGCACGAAGACCGAGCTGTCCGGCAGATGGACGTCGATCCGGAACGGCTCGGCGGTGGTGTCAGGGCCCGTGTTGACGATCTGGACACGCAACTGCGTGGTGCTGCCCGCGGGCACCGGATCCGGCAGGGTCGACACGCCCACCACAGTCGGGCTGGCATCGGCCATCCGGCCCTCCCGGGCGTGGGCCGTGGCCGGTACGGCGGCCAGCGCGACTGCGGTCAGAAGTACCGTGAACGCGCACCGGCGGCGGGAACGGCGTGGGTACAGGGGCATGACGTCACCTTCTTTGGTTGCCTGACATGGTTGGTTTCTGGACCGGTTCGCTCTCACCGGTAGACGCGGACATAGTCGGCTGTGAAGGTGATCGGGTCCGCAGATTGCGGGGCGGGGTGGTAGGCGCCCGAGGAGATCGACAGGCTCAGGAGCAGATAGGCGGACCAGTTCTGGCCCACTCCGCGCCTGTCCTGATAGGCGAGGACACCGTCGACGTACCAGTCGACCGAGTCGGTCCCGAGGACCACTCCGATGCGGGTCCAGTCGTCTGTGTACGGCGGGTCGAGCACGTGGTAGTTCGCCGAGTACCGGACGTGGTTGACCATTTCCAGCAGGTCCGGCGTCTCCGGGTGGTACTCGAACTTGTCGATCTCGTTGTCGCCGTCCCGCCACGTCCACATCGACGGCCAGGCCCCCGGGGAGGTGGGCAGCGCCATGAGGGTCTCGACGTAGTCCCCGGTACGGACCTGGAACCCCTGCTGGGATCCCTCTGTAGTGATCAGCCCGGTGTCCCAGGCCCTGAGGCCGTTCTCCAGAACGTGCTCACTGGGGCGGGCAGTGAAGGTCACGGCCCCGTCTGCCACGCTGACGTTGTTGGGGTCGACCCAGTCAAGCTTTCCGCCCTTGGGGTTGTGCGTACCGTACTCGAAGGCCGTACTGCCCGTGTTGGTCCAGCGGGCTCCCCACCGGATCGGGGCATCGAACTCCTCCGCCCAGCCGAGCGACCTCCCGAGGGACGGATCCGTGAACGTGCCCTCGGAGGTGACCGTGAACGTGGTCCGCCGTAGGGCATGGGAGCCGGACTCGTCGTCGTAGTAACCGAACGCGGTGTAGGTGCCGGCCGGGAAGGCGACGGGCTCGGTGACGAAGGTGAAGCCCTCGGGGCAGATCTGCGCGTTCGTGACCGAGCCGGGAAAGTCCAGGTTGTTGCCGAGCACGTCCCGTACAGCCACGCCCAGCCGCTGCACGGTCGTGCACGCGGACGCGTGCACCTTCAGTGTGGCGGTCACCGGAGCGCCGGGCTGCGCGGCCGACGGCACCAACTCGTCCTGCACGATTCCGTCGGCCGCGGCGGCACGGGCCGGGCAGGCCAACAGCACCAGTCCGGCCACACCCAGCGTGGCGATACAACTTCTGACACTCATGCGCAGGCTCCCTGTCTCCGCACGGAGACGGCACGGCGTTTTCCAGGCGGCTGCCCAGAAACGCAGTCTCACCCGCCACGGCAGACACGTCATGCGGAGCTACTGCATTCGGTGAGTCCGGGCCGCGCAGCAGAGATGGCACGAACTTCACGGCACGAGCGGACGAGCGGGCCGACGACAACCTCAGAGCGCCAGGGGCGGTCCACCGCTTCCGGGCTCCCGTGTGTGTCGGGCGACGCCCCCGTCGCCTCCTGGACGAGGCCTCAGCGGTCGGCCCCCTGAAGGTCGGCGCGTCCCAGCAAGGCGGCCCGCGCCGAAGCGGCTGTTACGAGCGCCCGAGGGGAACAAGCGTGAAAGCCACCTTGAGCCGTGTGCTGGAGGACCGCCCCGCTCCGGCTCGTTCCGTTCCCCCGACCGAACGGAACGCAGCTCGGTTTCGCCCGGCCAGACGGCGACCGGGCCACGGCGAGACCAGTCCGGACTTTGCACAGCGCGTCGGATTTCCCCACCAACTCACGGCGATCGACCGCACCCGCACACGACGCCGCGGACAGACTGACCGCCGCTCTCTACTCGGCCGCCATCCAGGCCCCCGCCTCCCGCGCCGCCGCCATACTCGCCCAGGCCACCAGGTCGATCAGACGGGAGTCGGCCGCATCGGCCGCACGGACATCCGCGACCATCTGCCCGTCCACCTGGTAGGGAGCCAGGGCCACCAGCAGGGCCAGCCGGGTGTGTGCCCGGCACTCCGAAGGGACCTCGCGCAGGAGCGGCTCGACCCAGGCCCGGCTGATCCCGGGAGGTCTGCCGTCCCACTCACGCAGCGTGGCGCGGACGAGCGCTCGCACCGGGGCCGGCACGGAACGCTCCCCCGCGGTGTCGATCACCGCCGCCGCCCGCCCGAACGCCTCGGCCAGATGGCTCGGACCGCCTGCCGTCCAGGCCAGGTCCGAGGGGACCCGGGCCGCCGGAAGGAGCCCGACCGACCGACCCGGCGGCGAGGCCGCGGGGCCTGCCGAACGGCGGAGCCAGGACAGCACCGGCATCACCACCCGCAGGCTCTGGTGCGGGATACCTCTCGGCAGCGGGACCGGACCGAGGAAGATCTGGGCCATGCGGTTGAGGTAGTGGAGCAGGACGGCCACTGCGACCAGCTCCGGACGGTGGTCCGGGCCAGGGCCGTCCGTGCGCCCGGACACGCCAGGGCGCGCCGTGTTGGCCCGCGCCCAGTCACGGGCCGCCTGGTGGTCGGCAATCGCCGGGGCAGGATCCGAAGCACCGTGAACCGTCAGCGAGTTGAGCATCGCCGAGTGCACAGTGATACAGAACGGACAGGAGTTGTGCTCGGACACCGCCACCGCCACGGCCTCTTTGGCCGCCAGACCCACCGACCCCGGCGCGATCATCGCCTCGCGCAGCATGACCCAGCTCGCCGCAAGGACGTCCGGGCTCGGCGCATGCAGCGCGATGGGCGGTGCGAGGAGGCCGAACTCGCTCTCCAGTGCCCGGTAGACGCGGGACACCGCGGGCGGAGCCGTCCGGTAGGCGACCGGCGAGACATGCCTGATCTGCACGAGGGACAGCGGACGCATGACGGTCCGCACAACACGAGTTGCCGACACTGGACTTCCCTTGTTCACGCTTCCCCCGTCCGCGGTGCTTCCGTGACCGCACGGCATGGTCGGGGCCGAGCCGCCCGCCTGACTCAGGAGGACCGGGACGAACTGATCTTCAGATCGGTGATCCCCCAGCCGGACCGCTCGTTGCGGGTGTAGATGAGGACGGCCCCGTAGCCGCCCTCACCGGCGTTGGGCAGCACCCTGTCGGCCGGCGCGTCGCCGTACACCTTCATGTTCACCCGCCACCGTGCGATCCCTCCCGCGGGGGCGACCACGCCCTTCTCGGACGACAGGCAGCGCAGGATGGTGCTCTCGTACGGGCGGCCTTCGACGACGCCGTCACCGCTGCAGGTCCACCCGCCCAGTGCCCCGTCGACCGGTGTGAGGGAGACGTCGGTGAACCGCGTCGCCCACGGCGCCCACAGCTCCATGTACAGGCGTCCGTCGTTCACGGCGTTCACCAGGCTGGGGTTCTTGAAGGCCACCGTCACCGGGCCCGAAGTTCCCGGCGCCATGACGGGAATCGACTGCTCGGTCTCACTGGGAGCGGTCAGCATCGGAATCGACGGCCCCGCGGCCGGCGCCGGGCCCGCGCCCAACACCACCGCCGAGCAGGCCAGCAGGACCGCCGCACACCGTCTTCCGGCTCGCCGTACCCGCCTCGCCCGCTGCGCATCCGCTACCGAAGTCCCCACAGCCACCCGCACATCGGTCATGATCCGCGGCTCCTTCCTGTCCGTTTCGTCGCGACCGGCACGCCCGGCGACCCACCGGCAGCGCTCACCGTATACCGCCCTATTTCGGCATGAGTCATCCCACGCCCACCCCGGGAAAAAGTCGTACGGCACAAGGGAGTTCCGACGGCACCCGTCACACGAACGGCACATCCGTGATTCCCGGCCATCCGGCATTCCGCCAGGGGCGGCATTAGAACAAATGGGTCTGACTAATGTCGATTGAAGGGAAAAAGTGAAGGAACGCACCTTTCACTGCGGTATACGTGTTTCCGACGCCGCCGAACGGTCGGGCGTGAACGAGCCGGGCAACGGCTTCGCTGGGCGAGTGCTGCCCAACTCACCGTGGAGAAAGGAAGAACAGTCGCATGACTGAGTCTGAGATGACCGGCAGCGGGAGCGACCGCCGCGGATTCATGAAGGGGGCGGCCGCCACCGCCGCCGCTGTTGGTGCCGGCGCCCTGGCAGCGAGCCCGGCGCAGGCGGCCGACGGTCCCCTGGACCTGGGCACGCTGCTCGGTGACGTCCTCGCCGGCGGCGCGCTGCTGCCGCCGATCGGTGTGGACATCCCGTGCAGCTGCTACGGCGCCAACGTGCCGCTGAAGCTGAACATCCTGGGCGCGCTCACGCTGGACTTCAAGGGCGGCATCAACGTCTGCGTCCGCACGAGCAAGGCCGACGGCCTGGTCCTGGAGATCCAGGGCCACCGCGTGGAGGCGGACACCAGCCCGAGCACCCCCAACTCGGGCACGCTCATCGCCATCACCATGTCCAACGCCACCATCACGCCCCTCAGCGTGCTGCAGGCCGCGGCGGGCAGTGGCGGTCTGGAGATGCTGGTCTACCTGTCCCTCACCATCGAGGTGATCGACAAGGCCACGGGCGAGAGCATCCTGATCCTCTCGACCGACCCGACGAAGTACGCCACCCTCAAGGCGACCGACGTCAAGTCGTTCCCGCCGGTCAACCAGAAGTACACGCTGCAGGAGCCGATGCAGCTCTTCGACAAGGACGGCGTGCTGCAGGGCGAGCTCCAGGGCTTCGACGTCCTGGTCAACCACAGCTCGGTGCCGGCCGCTGCCTGACGGTCACACGGCAACACCAGTGCGGCGCGCCCGCCACCTCCCCGGTGGCGGGCGCGCCGCCGTGTGCGGGGCGGGAGTGACCCGCAAAGCGGATGGGCAGAACTTCTCCGGCATGCCGGACATCCGAGGAGGGGCCGTCGATGGCAGCACGGAACGGGACGGACGGGGAAGAGGAGCACCATCGTCATCTGGTGCTGGGGGCTGGCCCGGCGGGACTCCAACTGGGCTGCTTCCTCCAGGCGGCGGGCGCCGACCACCTCGTACTGGAAAGGGATTCCGCACCCGGTGGATTCTTCCGGCGTTATCCCCGGCACCGGCGTCTGATCTCCCTCAACAAGGTGCACACCGTCGAGGAGGATCCGGAGATCCGGCTGCGCTGGGACTGGAATTCCCTGCTGTCGCCCACCGGGCAGCCGCTGTTCGCCGACTACAGCACGGACTGGTTCCCGCACGCCGACGCGATGGTCGCGTATCTGAGCGACTACCAGCGGGCCCATGTGCCCGCCGTGCGGTTCGGCACGGACATCCGGCGGATCGACCGCGACGGTGCCGGCTTCCGGCTGCGCGCCGCCGACGGGCGCGTGTTCACCTGTGACTGCCTGGTGATGGCGACCGGTTGGAGCGGACCGTACATCCCGCCGATCCCGGGGATCGAGCACGCCCTCGGCTATGAGACCGCCCCGGTGGATCCCGAGGCCTACCGCGGCCGGCGGGTGCTGGTGATCGGCAAGGGCAACTCCGCCTTCGAGACGGCGACTCCCCTGCTCGACCAGGCCGCCCTGGTGCATCTCGCCTCACCGCATCCTGTCCGGCTGGCCTGGCACAGCAAGCATCCCGGGGATGTACGGGGGCAGTACGGCGCGCTGTTGGACGGCTACTGGTTCAAGACCCTGCACGGGGTGCTGGAGTGCACCATCGACGGGATCGAACGGGCGGGCGACGCCTACCGGGTGTCGATCACCTACACGCTGGCGGAGGGCGAACGCGAGGAACTGGAGTACGACACCGTCATCCGGTGCACCGGATTCCGTATGGACGACTCGGTGTTCGCCGAGGAGTGCCGTCCCCGGATGGCACCGCACGGGCGCTTCCCCGCGAGCGGACCCGACTGGCAGTCGGTGGACGTCGACGGACTGTACTTCGCCGGGACGCTGGCCCAGGCCCGGGACAGCAAGCACGCCTCGTCACCGTTCATCGACGGATTCCGCTACAACCTGCGGACCCTGGCCCGGCTGCTGGCCGAGCGCTACGACGGCAAACCGCTGGAGCACCGCACGGTGGACGCGGGGCCGGACGCGCTGGCCGAGGTGATGCTGGAGCGCGTCAACTGGTCGTCGGCACTGTGGAGTCAGTTCGAGTACCTGGTCGACGTGTTCGTGGTGGACCCCGCGGACGGGGTGGTGCGGCATTACGAGGACATGCCCGAGGACTACGCCGTCGAGCGGTTCGGCGACCGGGAGCAGGTGTACACCCTCGGTCTGCGCTGGGGCCGCGAGGAGTACCGGGACGTGTTCGCCATCCGGCGCCACCCGGTACCCGAGCGGGCCCACGAGTCGGCCTTCCTGCATCCGGTGATCCGCCGCTACCGCGCCGGCGAACTCGTAGCGGAGCGGCACCTGTTGGAGGATCTGCTCGCGCAGTGGCGACGGCCCGACCGGCATGTGGAGCCGCTGCGGGTGTTCCTGCGCGAGCAGCACGACGCCGACGCCGCTACGGGGTCCGCTCCTCCTCGGGCAGCGGGGTGAACGCGTCGCCGAACAGGCCCTTCATCAGATAGGGCCCGGCCTCCTTCTGAAAGTCCACCTGCGGGGCGTAAGCGCGCACGGTGCCCTCCAGCACCAGCAGGGACAGCAGCGGGAAGATGAACTCGGGGGCCGCGTACAGGCCGTGACGGCGCTGGATGGCGAACAGCGACGCGGCGAAGGACACCAGGTCGAAGTCGGCCGCGGCGGCCCCCGTGTTCGCCTGCACCAGCTCGGAGAGTTCACGGACGAACCCGTCCGCGTCGGTGCGCGGGCCGGGCGTCGCCGTCGAGAGCACGGTACGGGCGCACGCCGTGCCGTTGCCCCGCGTCATGTGCAGGAAGAAGGTGGCGAACTTCCACCGGGTGTCCTGGTCCAGGCGCACGGTGAAGCCGACGTCGACCAGCACCACCTCCCCGGAGGGCAGGAAGTAGAGGTTGCCGGGGTGCAGATCGCAGTGGACCAGACCGTCGACGAAGAGCATCCGGTAGATCGCCCGCAGAGTCGAGCGCACCGCCCGCTCCCGTACGTCGGCGGGCAGTTCCGCGGCCGTGCCGCGCCGCAGGCCCTCCATGAACTCCATCACCAGGACGCCGTCGCCGCCGAGTTCGGGGTGGACGGCCGGGACACGCAGGCCCGTCTCGCCGGTCAGGTTGTCCCGGATCTCCTGAAGATGGCCGGCCTCCCGGGCGAGGTCGAGCTGACTGTGGATCGCCCACGTCAGCTGGTCGACGACGGCGACGGCCGGAAGGTCGCGCAGCACGGGCAGCCGGGCGGCCAGCCGGGTCGCCCTGCGCATGAGCTCCAGGTCGACCTCCAACTGTCGTACGACACCGGGGCGCAGGACCTTCACAGCGACCCGGCGGCCGTCGGGGGCCATCGCGCGGTGCACGCAGGCGATGCTGCCGGCCGCTACCGGCCGGGCCACGCCGTCCGGTCCCCGGTCCAGGATGAGGCCGGTGGCCGTCGGCTCGTCCGTCGCCGCCAGCGGCACGGGGCGTACCGCGTCGTGGAGGCGGCCGAGCGCGGCGCACACTCGCGGCGGCAGTACGTCCACGCGCGTGGCCAGGAGCTGGGCGGCCTTGACGAAGGCGGGGCCCAGCCGGGTCACGAGGTCCGCGAGCCGGTCCACGGCACGCTCGCGCGCGTCACGACGGAGTAGGCCCACGAGCAGCCGGCCGGCGAGGGAGAACAGCCCGCCGGTGAACAGCAGCAGGAGAGTCGCGGCGCGTGCCAGCAGCACCCGGGCCGGGAAGTCCGCCCGGTCCGGGCACGGCCGGGCGACGCCGACGGCCGACGGGTCGCCCTCGCCCGACGGCTGCCGGGGTACGTCGACCTGCATGGTCACTCCTTCACAGGCTGGGGCACGTCGATCTGCGACGGTGTCAGATCCAGGGACACGGCCTCGTCGGGCGAGGGCTCCTCGGCACGGCGCCGCCGCGCCAGCAGCCGCTCGCGCCACGTGATCACGCCCAGCGCGAGCCCGAACAGCAGGCTCAACGGGAATGCCAGGATCACCATGGTGAGCGGATCACCGGTCGGAGTGGCCAAGGCGGAGAAGACGAAGATCACCATGATGATGGTCCGCCAGCGCTTCGTCAGCGTCTCCGCGGCGAGCACCCCCGTGAAGTTGAGCAGCACCAGGAAGACCGGCACGACGAACGACACCCCGAACACCAGGATCATCCGGATCAGGAAGTCGAGGAACTGGTCGCCCTGGATGGAGCTGCTGAAGGAGTCCGGAGTGAAGCCGAGCAGGATCTCCAGGGCCTGGGGAAACACCCAGTAGGCCAGTCCGGCCCCGGTCAGGAACAGCGGGACGGACGCGACCACGAAACCGATCGCGTACCGCTTCTCGCTGCGGTGCAGGCCCGGTGCGGCGAAGGCCCACAGCTGGTACGACCACACCGGGCTGGACAGCACCAGCCCGGCGGCGAAGGCCACCTTGAAGGTGAAGATGAGCGGGGTCATCACCCCCTGCATCACCATCAGCCCGTTCGGGCACTCCGCGGTGGCCTGCGCGACCGCCGTGATCCCGGAGATACGGCAGCTGGGCCCGGTCAGCCGCTCGATCAGCCAGGGATGCAGGACCCAGCCGACGATCGTGCCCAGGAACGCGCCGAGCATCGCCTTCGCCAGACGGCTGCGCAACTCCCGCAGGTGCTCGCGGAAAGGCATCCGGCCCTTCGGGGAGGGCGTTGTCCGGCCGCCTGCCGGCGGTGTCCGGACCGGGGGTTCTTTCAGTTGGGTGTCCACGGGTGGGGAACTCCTGAAGCGCGAACGACGAGGGCGGCGGGGTCGCCGGCCCTGGGGGCCCGGAGCACCGGGTCAGGCCTGCGAGCGGGCCGTCTCACGCGGCTCGCCGCTCTCCTCCCGCTGCTCCGGGGAGGTCTGTCCGCCCCGGTCCGCGGGCGTACCCCGGCCGACGTGGGGCGTCCGTTCGTCGGAGACGGGGGCGGACGGGTCCGCCGAGGTGCCGGGCGCCGGCGGCGCCGGCGGCTTGTCCAACAACGGGATGGGCGTGGTGATGGGGTCCGCCTCCTCCGGCATGCCCATCTCGACGGCCGACGGATACGGCACGTTGGACGGCCAGCCCTCACGCCGCGGGCCCGGGGGGTAGACCGGCTCCGGACGCTCCCACGTGCGTTCCTCCTCCAGCAGGTGCTTGCGGATGAACGCACGTGGATTGAGATCGCTCAAGTGCAGGTCCTGGTAATCGGGGCCCAGTTCCTTGCGGACTCCCTCCGTCGCGCCGCGCAGCGTCGTGCGCAGTCTGCGCAGTCCGCGGGCCGCGTCGCCGACCGCCTTGGGCAGCTTGTCGGGCCCGTAGAGGAAGAGCGCGATCATGAGGAGAGCGACCAGGGTGAACGGGCTCAGATTGAACACCATCACTCCAAAGGAGACAGCGGAACCGCCGGATTCCGGCGAAATTTCATCATTGCGGCAATCCGCCCGACGTCCGGCCGTCACGGGCCTCTCGGCCGGGTGATTCACCCATTGGGCGGCTCGGACGCGACAGCGGGCGGACACCTGTGCGACATTGCCCCGGCCCCCCTGACCGGGCGGAGCGTCAGACCGCCTCCCAGCGCGCTCGCGGCACCCGTTCGTCGCACTCCTCCCAGAAACCGAGCAGGATCTCCGCCAGGGCACCGGGGTTGTCCTGGTGCGGCAGATGTCCGGCGTCCTCGACAACCCGGTGCCGGGCCCCGAGCTGCCGGGCGACGTCCTCGGTGAGAGCGCGGGACACCACCGTGTCCTCGGCCCCCTGCACCACCAGCATCGGCAGGCCGGCAGCCCTCAGCCGGGCCACCAGGTCCTGCGGCGCGGCCGCCGACGTCAGGCCCCGCAGGCTCTGCGGGTGGCTGCGTGCCAGCCGCTGCCGGATCTCCTCGCCGCGCTCCGGGCTCACCTCCCCGCCGCGGTGCTGGGCGGCCGCACACCGCTCCCAGTCCTCGGACCCCACGCCGTCCACCGCTGCCATGCCCTCCCAGCAGGGGGAGACGAGCGTGAGCGTGGGATATTTCGACGGCGAGGCCACCGTCCGGCCGACGACCTCCGCCACGGCAGTGGCCGCCACCAGCGCTCCGGCGCCGTGGCCGACGAGGTGCACCGGCTTGCGGGCGCAGGACGCCGTGATCGCGACGGCCAGGTCCTCGGCCAGGGAGCGCAGCGTGTACGCGGCGGGGTCGTCGACTCCCGGCGTCTCGTGCTGGCCGCACTGGTCCACCGCGAAGAGCCGGTGGTCCGCCTCCACCAGCCGCCGCATCAGCGGCAGAAAGTCCTCCTTGGCGCCGCAGGCACCGGGCACGAACGCCGCTCGGATCCCCTCCCAGTGCGGGCCGTACAGGCCGCGCCGGCGCAGTTGCACCCCGACGAGGGGTCCGTTCGGAGCGGGCATCCACATGGGGATGGTCCGCACTTCCTCCAGCGTTTCGTCGTCGTGGGCGACGTGAGCGGGCATGTGTTTCTCCGTTCCGGCCGGATCGTGGGTTTCCCGTGCGTGTTCTCGGTGCGTCCGGCGGCCGGCACACGGGTCGGCCGCCGGACGGCTGTTACGGGCGGACGATCCGGCAACCCACCAGGCCGGTACGTCCCGCCTCCATGTCGATGTGGCACAGCAGCTGCGCCAGGTGCTCCAGCGAGCGGGCCTGGGTGAGCGGCCCGGCGGGCACGGAGTCGAAACCGAGCGCCTCCACCCAGGCGCAGACCGTGCGCCTGGCCTCGGGATCGTCGGCCGCGACGGGGACGCTCACCCGGTGATCGTCGGCGGACGGACCGACGGTGCCGATACGGCGGAGGGCCTTCGCGGAGACAGTGTTCAGTGCCTTCGCGATCCGGGCCCGCGGCAGGCGCTGCGCCAGCCGCTCGGCCTCGCTCGGGCCGAAGGGCCCGCGCGGCGCGGGCATGCCCCGCCACCGCATCAGCGGGTTGGACAGTTCCACCACGACCTTGCCCGCGAGGGCCGGTCTCAGGTCTTCCGCGGCCTCCCGCAGCGGCAGTCCCGGCGGCACCGCGAGCACCACCAGTTCGGCTTCCGCCACGGCCTCCCGCGGCTCCATCTGCGCCACTCCCGGCGGCACACCGGGGCGCCGCACCTGGTGCCCGCGCACCCCGGCCACGACCTCAAGGCCCTGGCTCAGCGCGGCCTGGACGAGAGCGGATCCCATCCGCCCGCACCCGACCACGGCGGTGCGGGCGGGAAGCGGCGCCGCGGCCGGAGCGGTCCTGGGCCGGTGCTCGAGTTCAGTCACGCCCGGCCACCACCGGGAGGGGTTCTCGCTCATAAGGACGCAATGCCGTGGCGAGTTCCTCAGGCACCTCGAGCGGTACGACGCCGTCGGCGGTCCGGCGCATGCAGGCGATGGTCTGCTCGCCCTTGGCGACGAGCTGGGCCGTCGTGCCCTGGAGGCGGTAGTAGTCGAAGAGCATGATGACCCGGTTCGCGTCCCGCCCGCCGAGTGCCATGCGCACCTCGACCTCGTCGGTGGCGTACAGCTCGGAGAGGAAGTCACACCGGCTGGAGACCGTCACCATCGCGAAGTCCTCCCGCAGAGCTCTCATCACCCCCGGCGCCCGTTCCATGAGGAACCGCTCCCGGCAGTGGCCCTGCCACAGGAAGTAGTTACTGAAGTACACGTTGCCGACGAGGTTGGTCTCCTCCAGCGTCACCAGATGCCGGTACACGTACGTCGGCTTGCGCTGCCACATGTGTCTCTCCCGCTCCTGCCATCACGGCCACGGCGATCACCGCGCCCGAGTCGTCCCTCGTCCCCGTGCCGGTTCGCGGTGCGCCGTCGGGCGCCAGGCGTGCGGGGATCACCGTGGTCGCGAGCAGCGACCGTCCGCTGCGGAAGCGAACCCAGCCGTCGTCGAAGACGCCGTCCAGGACGACAGGCGCGGTCGGTGCCCGTCCGGCCTTGCCCAGGCACTCGGCGACGGTCCAGAGGCGGGCTGCGAGGGCGTGCTCCGGCTCCTCCAGCGCCGGACGCAGCTGCGTCCACAGGCCTTCGTAGGCCGCGCCGAGCGCCCTGCGCACGGTGTCCTCGTCTCCGGGGGCGGCCTCCTGCCAGTCGACGGCAGTGCCGCCCGGGGCCGAGGCGGTCAGGGTCAGCCGCCCGCAGTGGCTGCGCGACGTGCCGTGCGGCGGCCGCACCGGGGGCACCGTGCGCGCCCGCTCCCCGCCCGGCTCAACGGCGAGGCCGAGGGCGGGGTCCAGGCCCAGCGCGAGCGCGCCCCGCTCCAGGTGCACCGCAAGCAGGGGCCCGCTCCACCGCTCCCGGCGCGGCAGCGGTCCCACATCCTTCAGCCGCAGTCCGCGCCAGCGGGCCACGGAGTGGCCCTCGCCGTCCAGGGCCTCGACGTCCCATACATACGTACCGCCCTCGGCCCAGCGTTCGCGTGCATGGACGGTCACGGTGCCGCCGGTCTCCGGTCCGTGGGACCGGAACTCCTCGCAGCCGACCGGCAGCAGCCTCCGGTGCGGCACGCATGCCTGGAGGGCGTGGATGGTCGCGTCGTTGCGTCCTGGGCTGCCCAGCAGCAGTCCCTGGGGCAGTCCGACGCCGAACCAGCCCGTCTCGACGGCGTGCGGCAGCTCGGCCTGGACCTGCCGGGCCTGCAGCCCGCGCAGCTCACCCACTCGGCGGAAACGGCCGGTGTGGAAGTAGAGCGGGCCGTAGAGGTCCTCGGCGGGGACGACGGGGACGTCGTCGGTCACTCTGGGCAGCACCGGCCCCTCGCCGTCCGTCCCCGGCTCCGTGTCCGCGGCGGCCGGCGCGAAGCGCGCCCGGAAGTGGTCCGCACGGAACGCCGTCTCGTCACTGCGCAGGACGACGGTGACACCGTCCTGCTCGGCGAGCGCGGCGAGCCGCAGGGTACGGGCCGCTCCGGCGGGGAGGGTCACCGGCTGGTCGAACGTGACGTCGTGGGCGCGGCGCAGCTCCCTGCCCGTCAGGGCCGAGGCGACCTGGGCCATCGCCTCCAGGCCGACGACCGCGGGCAGCACCGGCAGCCCGTCGATACGGTGGTCGTCCAGGTACGGATCGGTGCCCTCCGACACCACCGTGTCCACCACCAGCTCCACTCCGGGATAGTGGACGCGAAGGTGTCCCAGGAAACGGTTCGCGTGTCCGTGCGCATCGGTCGGGAGCGGCCGCGGCGGCAGCCCCATGCGGCCGTGCACAGTCACCGCCGTGGGCAGTCCGGGGGAGCCGGCGAGACGGAGCAGCAGCGCGAGGCCCTCGTCCGCGGGGATGGGGGTGACGTCCATGCGGGTCAGCTGATCCACGACGCCGAGCCGTTCGCCCATGCCCACACCGGTCCACACCGACCAGTCGAGCACCAGGGTGCGGCACGCGGGCAGGGTCCGCGCCTCGTCCTCCAGCAGCTGACGCAACTGGCCGTTGGCGAGCCCGTAGTGGGCCTCGCCGGCCAGGCCGTAGCGGCCGATCACCGAGCCGAAGCCGATCAGCAGGCGCAGTCGGCCGCGGTCCACGGCGGCGAGCAGGTTGCCGAGCCCCAGGGTCTTCGGTGCCAGATGAGATCGGAGGTCGGCCTCCGTGAGGTCTGTGAAGCGTCGGGGCTCGTTGATCCCGGAGGCGTGCAGCAGCGCGGTGATGGGTCCCAGGCTGCTCTCCAGAGCGGTGACCGCGTCCGTGACGGCCGCCGGATCGGTGATGTCGGCCTGCCGGTAGGCGGTGCTGACACCGAGGTCGGCGAGTCGCCGCAGGTTGTGCCGCAGTGTCTCGTCGCGCTCGGGGTCGCTGCGGCCGAGCAGGGCGAGGGCCGCTCCCGTAGCGCGGGCGAAGGCCAGGGCCGCCTCGAAGCCGAGCCCCTTGCCGCCGCCGCTGACCAGAAGGACGTCGCCCTCCCCGAGCACGGGGTCCTCGGCCCGGAGCTCGGGAAGAGGTACGGCGACGGGCTCGGCGCAGGCGCCGTCCTCGCCCACGACCAGTTCCCGCAGCACACCGGGCATGGCCCCGGCGACGTCTGCGGCGGCCTTCAGGCCCGCCTCGCTCGTCGGCGCCCGCAGCAGGGTGATGCCCAGCTCCGGATGCTCCTGGTGCAGACTGCCCGCGAATCCGGACAGGCCCGAGCCGTGTGTGAGCAGGACGAGCCGATGCCCGTCCGCCAGCGCCGCGCGGACGGTGTCGACCATCCCGGCGAGCGCGCCGGGAGCGCCCGCGTCAGGGACGTACAGCAGTTGCGCCGTGCCGCCCGGCTCGCCGGACAGCAACTCCCGGGCCGCGGCACCGAGCGGGTCGGTGTCCGCGGTGGCGACGACGACCCGGCCGGGGCGGTCCACGGGCTCGGGCACGGGTGCCGCGGTGGGCCGCAGCTCCTCCGCGAAGCAACGCACCCAGGGCGCGACTCCCGGCACGGCGGCACTCGCCATGGCGTCACCGCCGGCCTCCGGCAGCCCGCGCAGCACCTCGGTGACCTCGGCGAGGGAAGCATCGGCCATGGTCAGCGGGGCGGCGGGAGGTTCCCGGCCGGCGAGGACGGCCGCCTCGGCGACCAGCTGGGTCACCTTCAGTGACGACAGGTGGAGGTCGCTCAGGAGCCGCTGGTCCGTGGTGAGCGCCGCCGGGTCCAGTTCCGTGGCGCGAGCGACCAGCCGTACGACGAGGTCGGCGAGGTCCTCCACGGGCTGCCCGGCGTCGGCCGGCTCGGCGGGCGGGGCGGCCGGCTGGAAGGCGGGCTGGGAAACGGGGGCTCTGCCGGGGCTGAGGTCGGGACGGGCACAGGGGTTGGGGATGAACACCCGCTCCCGCCACGGGTCGACGGGCCGGGACTCCCGGCCCTCAAAGAGGGCACCCGGGTCGGCCAGCGCCCCGCAGGCGAAGAGCGCGCCGGCCGTGTGCGCACGGGCCCGGGGGCCGGGCGCCCCCACGTCCAGGGATACGGCGGCCACCCCGCTGTGGGCGGCCAGCGGGGCCAGGCCGCGGCCGGGGCCGATCTCACAGAACAGGTCGGTGCGGGGCGCGGCCTCGCACACCGCGTCCCAGAACCGCACGGGTTCGGTCATCTGCAGGCACAGCAGGTCCCGCAGGTGCGCACCGCCGGAACTGCAGACGCCGCCGCTCACGCTGGACAGCAGCGTGCCACGCGGTGCGGCGAAGTCGGTGGCACCGACCAGCGGGGCGAACAGGGCGGCGGCGGCGGCGACGGCGGGCGAGTGGAAGGCGTGCGCCACGGGCAGCGGCAGCGTGTCGATACCGCGCTCGGCGGCCCGGCGGGCCAGCTCGTCCAGGGCGGCGCGCGGCCCGGCGGCCACCTGAGTCTGCGGCCCATTGTGGGCGGCGACCACCGCGCCGGTGCCCGCGCACAGGTCGCGGGCGGTGTGCAGGCCGGCGGCCACCACGAGCATGCCCGTCCCGGGAGCACAGTGGTCGGCCATGACACGGCCGCGCCGGGCGACCAGTTCGGCGCTGGCCGCCGCGTCCAGGCATCCGGCCCACACCAGTGCGGCGTACTCGCCCAGGCTGTGCCCCAGCGCCGCTTCGGCGCGCACACCGAGCTTCTCCAGCCAGCGCAGCCCGGTGAGCGAGGCCCGGTGGATGACCGTCTGGGCGGTGGCGGTGTCGGCGGCGTGGCGGTCCGGAGTCGGGCCCGCATCGTCGTCGCCCAGGTCGCCCAGGTCGGCACCCACCGTGCCGAGGCCGGCGGGCAGCGGCGCCCCCTGGCCCGGGAACAGCAGGGTGACACGGCCGGCCGAGGTGTGCCCGACCCAGACGCCGGGGCGTCCGGTCAGCGTGCCGGGGGCGGCGTCGGCGAGAAGGGTGGCCGCGGTCGTGGCTCGCTCGGCGAGCTGCTCGGGCGAGTCGGCGACGAGAGCCGCGCGGACCGGGCCGAGATGTGGTTCGCGACCCCAGGCACAGGCCAGATCGTGCAGTTCGGCCTCGGACAGGCGGGGTGCCTGTCGGGCGAGCCGCTGGAGGTGCTCCGCCAGTGCGGCGGGGGTGTCGGCGCTGAGCAGGAGCAGTTCCTCGGCCGGCTCGGCGCGGCGGCTGCGCGGCAGGACGACGCCGGAAACCGGCGGGCGCGCCGCGGTGGGCCGGGGGGAGGTCAGCACCAGATGGGTGTTGATGCCGCCGAAGCCGAAGGCGCTGACTCCGGCAACGCGCGGCCCCTCGGGCCACTGCTGCGGCTCGTCGAGGACCCGCAGCACCGCGTCCGGGCCGTCGAGGGCGTCCTGTGGCTGTTCGCATCCGGTGGTCGGCGGCAGGACGCCGCTGTGCACGCTCAGGCATGCCTTGATCAGCCCGGCGACTCCGGCCGCGGCCTTGGTGTGTCCGATGTTGGCCTTGATCGAGCCGAGCACCGCCGCCCGTGGCGCGCCCGCGCGGAGGGCGCCGAGCGCGCTCAGCTCGACCGCGTCGCCGACCGCGGTGCCGGTGCCGTGGCCTTCCAGCAGGCCGAGGTCGTGCGGGTCGATGGCCGCGTGCTGGTACGCCCTGCGCAGGGCGAGCAGCTGACCCGCGTACTCGGGGCGGGTGATGCCTCCCGCTCCGTCCGAGGACATGCCCCAGCCACGGAGTTCGGCGTAGACGGGCATCCCCGCGGCCGCCGCATCACGGGCGCGCATCAGGGCCACGACTCCGCATCCCTCGCCGGGCAGGAAACCGGTCGCGTCCTTGTCGTAGATCCGCATGCGGTCCTCGGCGAGTGCGCCCAGCCGGGCGAAGCCCACGAGTTCGAACGGGTCGAGGCTGATGTCCACGCCTCCGGCGAGCACCAGGTCGGCGCTGCCGTCCGTGAGCAGCCCGCAGGCGTTGATCACGGCGAGCAGCGAGGACGAGCAGGCGCCGTCGACGATGAACCCGCCGCCGTGAAAGTCGAACTGGTTGCAGATCCGGCCCGCGATGGTGTTGGCGAGGCCGCCGGCCAGGAAGTCGTCGTCGGGCTCGGGGAAGGGCTCCAGATAGCGCCGCGCGGTGCGGGCCAGCACCTGCTCGCGCTGTTCCTCGGCGAGCCCTTCCTCGACGAGTGCGGCCTCCATCACGGCGCGCACGTACGGCCAGCGCAGCCGCATGCTGCGGGCGCGAGTGACCTCACCGGTGAGCGTGTTGCCGATGACGACGGCGACTCTGTCCCGGTCCAGGCCTCTGCCGCCGGGGACACCGGCGTCCTCGAGCGCGCGGGCCGCCGTCTCCAGGGCGAGCCAGTGCGCCGGGTCTGTGGCCCGGTGCACCGGGCCGGGCACCCGGAAGGCCCCCCGGTCGAAGTGCCAGCCCTCCAGCAGAGCGGCCCGGGTACCGTAGAGGCCGTCGGGGTTGCGGCGGGTCGGGTCGAGGTAGTCCTCCACGATGAGGCGTTCCGCGGGCAGCCGCCGGAACGCTCGACGCTGGCGCAGGACCAGGTCCCACAGCTGGGCGGGATCGTCTGCATCGGGGTAACGGCAGGCGAGCCCCACGACGGCGATGCCGTCGTGGGGGGCCGGGCCGTCCGTCTCGTACACGGACAACGACAGTCTCCTCTACGACACTTCGCGCGTGGCGCCGGAACCGGCCGTGGCCAGCGGCGGCAGGACCTCGGCCCGCGAGGTCTCCTGCCGGGGGGCCGGGACACTGCCCGCGTCCCGCCGGGCCAGCACGGCCAGCAGCGCCGCCCGCAGCACACAGGCCAGGACCAGGGCGAAGAACAGGCCAAAGACGACGTGCAGTTGTACGAGCACCCCGTACAGCGCAGCGACGGTCGCGCCGAAGACGACCTGGTTGCGCTTGCGCCAGGGCGACGTACCCGGATCGGTGATCATGTAGTTGGTGAACAGAATGAAGGCGGGTCCGGTCATCACCAGCAGGGCGCTGGGGATGGCGGTTCCGGTGAGGAAGCCGCGCACCAGGGCCTGCACCGCGAAGCCGCCCACCCAGCCGAGAATGAGCGGCAGCTTGCCGGTCAGCTTGCCGTTGAGCAGGGTGCCGAGGACCAGGACGACCAGTGGCGGAAGCACGTCGGCCCAGCCGACGAGCCACTCACTGAACTGGTACGGCGGCGCGATGCCGACCCAGGGGAACAGCAGCAGGACGACAACGATGCCGAAGTTGCTGGGGTTGAGCACATGCCGTGCGACCCCTTTGACCTTCACCCGGAACAGGTACTTGCTGGAGACTCCGACCACGGCGGCCAGCACAGTCGGCCAGAGGTTGCTGTTCGCGTACAACAGCATCGCGCAGGCCAGACCGCCGATGTACGCCGGCAGCAGGAAGTCGACCGTCTGCCCGACGGGCCGCATGTAACGCGGCGCCCGGCGCTGGCTCCACGCCTCGATGGTCTCCAGCAGCGACTCGGTCAGCAGCGCGGCCAGGACGGAGAACAGCGGGGTGGCATAGGCCTGTTCGAAGCCGAGGACGGTGTGGCCGAGCACCGTCGCCGCGGTGATGGACATCGCGAAGCGGCGCAGGGCCTTGCTGCGGCGGCAGGCGCCGCAGGGCTTGCCGTCGCCCGCCGAGCAGGTGTGATCGGTTGTCATGCGGGGACCTCCGCCAGGTTTCCGTCGTCGGTAAGCAGCAGTTCGTGCCAGCCCGGCCGCAGAGTGGTGGTGCTCCGGTGCGTACGCCCGTCGGTACCGCGCCAGCTGAGGTCGACCTTCACCGGGCGGTCGGCGCGCTGGTCGCCGAGACCGAACAGCAGGTCGGGTGCGGCGACACCGCCGTGGCCGTTGGCGGGGTAGAGCTGCTGCTCGGTCACGCGTCCGTCGGACCACCGCAGCCGGGCGACGGCGCCGGTGGCCGGCGTGTTCGCGCCGGAGACGCCCGCGGGACGGCGCAGGCGCAGCCCCAGGAAGGGCGCGGCCTCGGAGTGGTTCCGGTACAGCACCGACTGTCCCCACTGGTTGGCGGCGACGAAGTCGAGCCGTCCGTCGGTGTCGACGTCGCCGATCGCGAATCCGCGGGTGACCGCTGCGGAGCCGACTCCGGCGTCCTCGGCGACATCGACGTAGCGGCCCTGCGGCGTACGGACGAAGAAGGTGTTGGTGTCGTGGCCGGACAGGTCGTCGCCCGGCTCGACGTGGGGCCACAGTTCGGGGTGGCGCAGGATCAGGTCGTTGCCCATCGCCGCTTCCTGGAGCTGGGCCCAGCGGTCGGTCTCACCTTTGACGAAGCCGGTCGCGTGCATGACCTGCGGGTAGCCCGAGTTGTCGAAGTCCGCGGCGGCCACGTCCCAGGTCCAGCCGGAGCGGGACAGGCCCATGCTCTCGCTGTGGTCGTCGTAGGGCGCCTCACCGCGGTGCAGCAGCGGGCCCAGGCGCTTGCGGTCGACGGTGGGCCGGAAGACGAAGTTGCTCTCGTGCAGCGCGTAGTCCTCGGTGATGTTGCCCACCACGATCGAGGGGTTCCCGCTGCGGTCGAGGTCGGCGAAGGTGACGCCCATGCCCTTGAAGGAGTCCTTGCCGACGACCTTGGACTTCGGGGTGGTGAAGTGGCGGCTGCCGGTGGCGAGGCGGAACTTCGGGGCGCCCGGCTTCGACTCGTTGACCAGCAGCCGGTCGGGGGCGAAGTCGTTGGCCTCGTACACCTCCGGCAGTCCGTCGCCGTCCAGGTCCTGGGAGGCGAGGGCGAGGGTCCAGCCCAGCGGCCGCTTCTCTCCGAAGGCGTCCGGGACCTCGGTGAAGCGGGCCTCGGGCGCCGCACCCGAGCGACCGCCGGTGAAGCGGAACAGCCGCAGCGTGCCGCCGTTGTGCGCGCTGGACATCGACGACGGCATCTGCAGCTCGCGCTGGCGCGCGGTGGGGTCGAGCACGCGGGCCCCGTCGAGGAAGTAGTTGCCCACCACCAGGTCGGTGTGGCCGTCTCCGTCGTAGTCGCCCACGGTCATCGCGTTGGTGCTCCACACGGGGTGGCCGGGCACCAGCTCGCGTGCCACGAAGGCCGCACGGGACGGGACGGCACCGGGGATCCGCATGAACGTCACGGGCGAGCGGCCCCAGTAGTAGACCGTCACGTCCTGCCAGCCGTCCTCGTTGAGGTCGGCCGGCAGACAGCCCATCGGGGCCGAGTAGGACGGCATCGGCAGCTCGGCCGCCTCCAGGGTGAACGACCGGTAGCGGTCGCCGGTACCGGGCGCCGGACGGACAGTGACGGTGTCCGTGCGGGTGTCGACCAGACACACATCGTGGGAGACGGTCCCTCCGTCCACCGCGAAGAGGCCGGCACCCGCGCCGACCGAGGAGATCCACGACCGGATGGGGCGGAACGCCGGGGCCACCGAGCGCACCGACCGGTCCTCCGGGCGGTCGGCCGCGTTCAGTGCCTGTGCAGTGAACCGGAAGGGCGCGGCCGCTTCGTCGCGGTCGGCGGCGGAGACATGCTCCGGCAGGGCGAAGGCGAAGGCCGTGACACAGCAGCCCAGCGCCACGAACTTGGCGGCGTGGTCACGCAGTCGGCGGCTGAGCGAGGTCATCGGCGGCTCCGGGTGCGGGGAGCGGCGGTGCCGTCTCCGGGGTTCTTCTGCAGCGGCTGGGTGGGAAGGCTGGGCGGATCGGTCTCGTTGTACGCCGCCCAGAGCCGTCGGATTCCGGCCCGCCAGGCCATGTACTCCCGCTCCGTGCCCGCGGGCGCACCGAGGTCCGCCATCGAGGTGTCGGTCCAGGCCGCCGCGGTCTCGACGGTCGCACCGGTCAGCACTGCGGCCGCGTCGCGGCTGTGTGCGGGAACGGGCGTACGGGCCCTCAGCCGGGCGGCGCAGGCGAACGCGGCTCCCTGGGCGAGATGGTCCCGGTAGCCGTCCGCCTCCCGAGCCAGCGTGTGCAGTTCGTCCAGGGTCGCGCCGCCCGCGTAGACGGCCGCGAGGCCGACCCCGCTCCACAGATCCGCCCGCCGCCACTCCGGGAACTCCGCGACCCGCAGGCCCAGTGCCTCGGGGTCGGCGCACTCGTGGAACCACAGACAGCGGCCGAGCCCCTGGTCGCGGAACGCGCGCTGGTGCGGTCCGAGACCGCTCTCCAGTCGCCGCCCGGCAACGACCCGGTCCGAGTGGAAGAAGCCTTGATAGAAACCGAATCCGTCCCAGGCGAGCCAGCGCAGCATCGGGTCCGCGCCACGCAGCCCGCGCCAAGGCCGCATCCGCAGTTTCGCGGAGCCCCAGCCGGCCCCCACATGGATCAGATGCGGATAGTCGACGCCGGGCCCGTCGAGGAGAGCGCGCAGTCTGCGCCCGCGAGAGAAAGTGAGCAAGTCGAGCAGAGCGCAGCCCATGCCCGCTCCCTCATAGGCGAACCCACGGAAATCCTCGGGAATCTCATCGAGCGCGGTCCCCAGGGCTTCTGGCCCCCGCACGCTCACGGCGCGGTTGAAACCTTCCAGAAAGGACCGAGCAGATGTTTCCAACTGCTCCCGTGCGGGCCCGGATCGGAGCCGGAACCGGCGCACTCCGAAGTCGGCCAGACCCATGTCCTGCATCAGCAGCCGTGGCGGATGGATTCCCCTCCCGCTACGGGCCGCGCCCCGCACATCCTCGCCCGGAACGTGGAACGGCACTGTCGCCTCCCCTCCTGTTATTTCATCCGTTGCGACTAGTACTCTCGGGGCAATCCGGGGAATCCTTGATCCGCCAAAAGAGTGCATCGACCAGGTTTACTTCTACCGAGTGAATCCCCGCTCCCTGCACGCCGATTAACGGCAAACATCTGCGAGAAAGGTGACGATGGCGGCGGCGCGCGTGTCCGCCGCACCGGGAAACACTCCTCCGTACCAGCCGAAGAAGGTCGTCATGCTGGAAAACCGACTGCTTGAGATCATCATCATCGCCCTCGTCGTCTTGGTTCTGTTCGGGGCGAAGCGGCTCCCGGACACCGCGCGTTCGCTCGGGAAATCCCTGCGCATCCTGAAGGCGGAGTCGCGCGCCGGCCGAGAAGAGGCGGCCCAGAAGGCGCAGGACGGAGAGACGGATCAGCCGCCGGTCCTCATCAAGGGCACGACCGTCCCCACATATGGCACGCACACCGGCAACGCGGGAGCCCCCGAGCGCGAGCACGCCACGGCGCGCGACTGATCCGGCGGGCCGGGGCCGTGCGGCGCTGGAGCCGCACGGCCCTCTTTTTTTGCGGGACCTTTCCGCTTCACCCGGTCCGGAAAACGGGCACCGTATTCCAGTCGACCTCGGTAATCCCACCTCTCTTACTCCAAGAGGGGCAGGAAAACTCCGCCATCCGGATTACCCACGGCGATGTCAATGTTGCGCCCCTCCATTTCGTCGGGGAGCGTGATCTCGTCGCGGTCAGCGCGAACCTGCCGAAAGGACAAAAATGTCGCAACGTACACGCAAGCCGGCCCGGGCACGGGTGGCGGCGGCGCTCGCCGCTTCGGTGCTCTCCTTGGGGGTCATGGGACTGACGGCTTCGTCGGCTTCCGCAGCCACCATGGCTGACGACCCGCGGGCGGCCGGCCCCTTCGGCAACAACGGTTGCCACACCGACCCCTACGACGGGGGCTTCTACTGCACGATCTTCGACATCTCCCCCGTCGCCAAGCCCGCCCTCGACGTCGCCGTCGGCCTGACGTGCCTGAACAAGCAGACGAACGACTTCATCATCTGCATGGTGGACCAGGACAAGCCGGCCGACCCGAACTACGCCCCGGGCGGTGCGGCCCCCCAGTGACCGTTCCGGTCCCTTCCGGTCCCTGAGCTTTCGGGGGCGGCACGCTCCGGTGTGACATCCGGACGGGCCGCCCCCGACGGCGTTTGCGCACGTCCCGGTCCTCGTTCGATTGGCTCTGCCCATGGCAACTGAACACCGTCAGCGCCCGACCACCCAGATCGGTTCGCGGCCCCTCGACCTCCTCGCACAGCATGGTTGCCGCCCGCAGCTCCGTGCGGCGAGCCCGACCCACGACGCGTTCGTCTCCCGTTTGGTCGACGACATGAACACACTCCTGAAGGAGTTCGAGGAGACCTTCGAGACGGGCCGTCGCTGATGCTCCGGCAGATCGACGCCCACTGGATCGAGGACTCCCTTCAGCGGTTCGAGCGGGACACCGGCCGGGAGATCGGCATCGACGACTGGGGTGCCCTCGCCGCGGCAGTCAGCCGCCACTCCTACCAACTGGCCAACGGCCGTCCGTACTACGTCGAAGCGCCCGTGCGCGCCGCGGTCCTGCTCCAGATGTTCGTCGCCATCCGCCCCCTGCGTGACTACAACGGCCTGGTCGGCGCCGCCCTCGCCCTGCGCTATCTGCACGAGTGCGGTCAGCCGGCCAAACCTCCGCCAGGCGGCATGGCACGTCTCGTCGACGGCCTGCGCACGGGCTCGCTCACCCTGCGGACGACCTCCGCCCTGCTGCGCTCGTGGATCCAGCCCGCCCTCCCCCGTGTACCCGATCCGCGAGAGCAGGCCTGAGTTCGGACAGCCGGCCATGCGAAACGCCCGGCCATCCGATCTGGCCGGGCGTTTCGCACTCGCCTCCGAAGACCGCCGCCTTCCCGGCGGCGCCTTGGTCTCAGGACCGTACGTGTTCCGCGTCCACCTCGAAGGGCTCGACGAAGGCCACCGGTACTCCGGGAACCCCCGCGAGGGCCAGCGGCACACCGCGTGTCGCCAGCCTGTGGTGGTGCAACCGCCAGTCGTCCAGATTCCGGCCCTCCAGAACCAGCGGTTCGGTCGCCACGAAGCGGAGCGGTTCCCCTGAGGAGAGCGCCCGCCCGATGTCCACCGGAACCCCAGCCCGGCGAAGGTCCAAGGGCAGCCGCTGCACGGTCACCTCCAGGCCGTGGCACTCCAGACGCAGGTCGTAGCGTGCCGGTGACACGTCGGACAGGCGGATGACACTGGGTGGCACGGCCACCGCGCCGGACAACTCCGCGGCCTGGGTGAGGCTGATCTCACCGAACTCGGGGCTCCGGCCCCTCATCTGGTGCTTCAGCACCCGCAATCGCCGTGCCCTCGCATCGTCCGGGTCGGCCTCGACCTTCAGACGGATGTCACAGGTGACATCGGCCTCCCCGGTCCAGAGGAGACTCCTGAACACCACGCTCCTGGCCTTGCTCACACACCGGATCTCCTCGCCGGGTCCCGGCAGCGGAAGCGCGTCCGCATGCGCCGTGCCCGGCTCCATCCACCAGCTGCCGATCATGACGGCTGCTCCTGCGGCCGCGGTCAGGAAGCCACGGCGGTCCACACTCGGGTGATCACTTGCGGTCATACGGCCGAACGTAGGCGAGGCTACGACGGTTCCTCGGCCGACGTGACGGCCGCGGAAGTCTTTACCACCCGGCCGGACGAGTGACAGAGCGTGCCGGGCAGACGCTTGCGGTCGTACGACACACCACTCCCCGGTGCGTCAACCCGCCGCCCGCTCCGGTACCGAACCGGTGAACCGTCCGGTGTTCCGCTCCGGACCGACGGCTCCTGGAAGGTGCGCCGTAGCGCACGCCGGCGCCCACCCTCGACCTGCGGCGATCCGGATCACCGCGCGCCGTCCTGGCGCCCGGGCGGCGGCGTCCGGCGTCTTCCACGTCTTCTTGGTCTTCTTGTCGCACCACATGCCACCCCCTATCGTCCGGTTCATGAGTATTCCTACCGAGTCGATCGGCAGCATCCCGCGCCCCCGCGCCCTCCGGGCGGCGCTGACCGAGCATGCCGAAGGACGGCTGGCGGAAGCAGAACTGACGAAGCTTCAGGAGCAGGCCACGGCGGACACCCTGGCCAGGCTCGAAGAGCTGGGCTGTCCCGTCCTGGTCGACGGAGAGCAGTCCAAGCCCAGCTTCGCCACGTATCCGCTGGCGGGCCTCGCCACCCTGGCCCCGGACGGCGCCGTCATCCCCTTCGCGGACGGCCACACCCGGCAGCTGCCCCGGCTGACCGCTGGCCCCTTCCGCTATCAGGTCCATGCCGAAACGTATGTGCGCGAGGCTCGGCGCCACACCGACCGTCCGGTGAAGCAGGCGGTCATCGCACCCTCGGCGCTCAGCCTGCTCTACCCGGCCGAGCCCATCGACGGCTATCCCCGCGATGTGTTTCTGCGCGACCTCGCCGACGAGGCCGAGGCCGACATCCGCGGCTGCCTGCAGGCCGGCGCGCACAGTGTTCAACTCGACTTCACCGAAGGTCGGCTGTCCCTCAAGCTGGATCCGTCCGGGACGCTGCTCGACGACTTCGTCGCCCTGAACAACGAGGTGCTCGGCAGGTTCGGGGAGGACGAGCGGAACCGTCTGGGGGTGCACACCTGTCCCGGCGGGGACCACGACTCCACCCACAGCCTGGACGTCGACTACGCCGAGTTGCTGCCCCGACTCTTCCGGCTGAAGGTCGGCTCCTTCTACATCCAGCTGGCCAGCGAGCCCGACCCCGAGCGCGTCCTGCGCATCATCGCCGAGCACCTGCGCCCGCAGGTGCGGGTGTTCGTCGGCGTGACCGATCCGATCAGCACCACCGCCGAGACTCCCGAGGAGGTACGCGACCGGGTGCTGCTGGCGGCCCGGCACATCCCGGTCGACCAGCTGGGCACCTGCGACGACTGCGGCTTCTCGCCGTTCGCCGACGACACCTCCACCTCCCGCGACCTCGCGTTCGCCAAGATCGAGGCCCGGGTCCGGGGAACCGAGCTGGCCGCCCGGGCCCTCGGCTTCTGAGAGTTCCGGAAAGGATTCCCAATGCCCCACATCCGTCTGCCTGAAGGCCGCGCCGGTATCCGGTCACTGCTGGACTACCGTCCCGAGACGGCCGGGCCGCTGACCGAGCTGGCCGAGATCCTGCTGCGCGGGCCCAGCACGCTGAGCCGGGGCGAGCGTGAGCTGATCGCCACCCGCGTCTCCCACCTCAACGGCTGCCGTTACTGCACCGACTCCCACGCGGCGTTCGCCGCCGCCCAGCTGCCCGAGGGCGCGGCCCTGGTGGACCAGGTCCGGGAGGACCCCACCACCTCCCCCGTCCCGGAGAAGCTCAAAGCACTGCTGGCGATCGCCGACGCTGTCCAGATCGGCGGGAAGGAGGTTCAGGACAAGCATGTCGACATGGCGCGCGCCGCCGGGGCCACCGACGCCGAGATCCACGACTGCGTACTGATCGCTGCGGCCTTCTGCATGTACAACCGCTACGTCGACGGCCTGGCCACCGTCCTGCCCGACAGCCCCGACGCGTACACGGCCATGGCCGACCGCATCCTCACCAATGGGTACCAGGACAGCGTGCCGGGGCAGCGCACCGAGGGCTGACGCCCCCCCCCACGAACTGACCCCGTCCGCTTCACCGGGGTCAGGAGGCGGCCGCGGCAGCCGACGGCGTGCCGCGGTCGCGGTGTGCTGCGGCAGTGCTTTGCTGAACACATGAGCGCCCGATACGCCCCATTCACCCACGAAGAATCAGGAACGGGAGCTACGCCTCCACGTCACCCCACCACGGAGGAATCGATCCTGCGCGCCCATGAGTTCGCCGCGTCGATCACACGACGCCGGTCCATCCGGGACTTCAGCGACGAACCGATCCCCGGCGAGGTGATCGACTCCGCGATCCGGGCCGCGTCGAGCGCGCCGAGCGGCGCCAACCTTCAGCCGTGGCGATTCGTCGTCCTCACGGACCCCGCGCGCAAGCGGGCCCTGCGTGAACAGGCCGAGGCGGCCGAGCGGGAGTTCTACGAACAACGCGCCCCCCAGGAGTGGCTGGACGCCTTGTCCCCTCTCGGCACCGACTGGCGCAAACCCTTCCTGGAGAAGGCCCCGGCGGTCATCGTCGTCTTTGAGGTCCACCGCGGCCCGGACACCCCCCGTCCCTATTACGTGAAGGAATCGGTCGGCATCGCGGTCGGGCTGCTGCTCGCCTGCCTGCACCAGGCGGGCCTGGCCACGCTGACCCACACACCGAGCCCGATGCGTTTCCTGAACACCGTGTGCGAACGGCCCGCCCACGAACGCCCGTTCCTGGTGATCCCGGTCGGGCATCCCGCTCCGGACGCCCAGGTCCCGGACATCGTGCGCAAACCGCTCGACGCCGTCCTCGTACGGATCTGACACGGATCTGACACCGGGCATCCACGCCGTTCAACGACGTGGGGAGGGCAGCAGCGGCGCGGTCCGTCCGAGCACCGTCTCCGTCAGTTGCCGCCGCACCACCGCGGCGAGTCCGCCGGGACCGGCGGCCGCCTCCCGCTGACGCGCCGCCCCACTCCCCTCCCGCACGAGTTGCCGCACCCCGGACAGGACCAGAGCGCTGTCTCCGTACTGCTCCAGGGCGGGCAGCGCGTGGGCCGTCATGCGCTCGACCAGGTCCGCCGCCGGAAGCAGCTGTCCGGAGACGACATCGAGCCCGCTGCCTTCGAGCCCGTCGCGGGCGGCGCGCCAATGGGCTGCCCGCAGGATCTCGGCGGACGGGACGGGCACGGGTTCGCCGCGTTCCTCCTCGCGCAGGGACACGGCGACAAGGGCCCGGACGAGCGCGGCGAGGACCGCGGACTCAGCGGCCGTGCTTGTCATGTCGGCCACCCGCACTTCCAGCGTGGGCAGCCGCGGAGCCGGGCGTACGTCCCAGAAGGCGGTGGCCGGGTCCACCAGCGCCCCCGACTCGGTCAGCGTGCCGAGCACATCCTCGTAGTGCGTCACGGAGTGGAAGAACGGAGGCGGCCCGGCCACCGGCCAGCGGCCCCAGGCGAGCGTGCGCCAGCCGGCATACCCGGTGTCCCGGCCGGCGAAGAACGGCGAGTTCACCGTCATCGCCAGCAGTACCGGCAGCCAGGGGCGCAGGCGATTGCACACCTTGAGCGCGGTGGCCAGGTCCGGAACGTCGACGTGCACCTGGCAGGCGCACATGGACTGCTCGTCGTGCAGGGCCCGATACGTGTCCACCCCCTGGGCGTAACGGTCGCCCGGCGTGATGGGCGGGGGCACCACCGCGCCGAGGACGGGCAGGCCCGACGCCACCACCCCCATGCTCTCGCGCTCGGCGCCGCGGGCGGCCAGACGGCGCAGGGACAGCAGTTCCGCCCGCAGGTCCTCCGCCGCCGTGTGCGGGACGCTCTTGACCTCCACCTGGAGGGTGGTGATCTCGGCCGATACCTGGCCCGGGGCCTCGGCGGCGCAGTGCTCCAGTACGGCCGGGGCGCCGGGTGCGGCCTCCAGAGTCGCGGGGTCGACCAGGAGCAGTTCCTCCTCCACGCCCATGGCGAGGGTGCCGGGCGCAGGGTGAACCCACCTGGGGGAGGCGGAGGTGGTGCGGGGGTGAGCCATCGGCTTGTTCTTCCTGCTTCTCTCTGTTTCGGTCAGGCGGAGGCCGGTTCGTCCTGCCGCGCCGTCTCGGCCGTGATCTCCTCCAGTGCCCGTGCGCGGGTCTCCACCCCCGCCAGAACGATCACGGCCGTGGCGACGGCGAGCGGCACGGCACCGAGCAGTGCCGTGGTGCGCAGCGAGGGCACGGTCACCGCGGCCGCGATCGCCGCGGTCATGAGCAACCCACCGGCCTTGGTGACCCCGGCGGTGAGCCCAGAGGCTCGCGACCGCACCGCGGTCGGATACACCTCGGCGGTGTAGGCACTTAGCACGGCGACGGCCGAACTGGCGGCGCAGATGGGTACGGCAAGCAGCACCCGCAGCAGGCCGGGGTGGTCCACGACCCGCTCACCCACCACGGACAGCGCCGCCATCGCACAGGCCGTGCAGGTGCCCAGGCCGACGAGGGTGCCCTTGCTGCTCCAGCGGCCGTAGAGCCAGGCGATCGCGAGGTTGAACGGCAGTCCGAGCAGCGAGGAGTCCCGCAGGATGGTGTCGGCGCTCACGTCGGTGAAGCCGAGGCGCCGCAGGTCGGAGGGGATCCACAGCTGGAAGCCGTATGTCACGAGACCGATCCCGAGGGCGAACACCACCAGGGGCAGTCCGGTCCAGGCGTACGGGGCGCGCAGCAGGCTCAGACCACCGCCCGACGGAGCCGGCCCCCCGGACGAGGCACCAGGACGCCTGGGGTCCGGGATCAGCCGGGCGCCGTAGCGGGTCAGGACCGCCTCGGCCTCGGTCTCGCGCCCCTGGGCGGCGAGGAAGCGCGGGGACTCGGGCACCCAGCGGTTGAGCAGCAGCAGGACGATGCCCGTGGGAAGCCCGAGCAGCCACAGCACCCGCCAGCCGTACTCCGGCACCAGCAGTGAGGCCGCCCAACTGGTGAGGACGTACCCGAGGGCGATTCCCGTGCCGATGAGCACCACGAGCGTGCCCCGGTGACGGGCCGGCACGGTCTCCGTCAGGAGGGTGAAAGTGAGCGGCAGCATGCCGCCGGCGCTCAGTCCCATCACGAAGCACATGACCAAGTTGAGGGAGAACTGCGGCATGGCCCCGCAGACGGAGGTGGCGACGAAGACCACTCCGGCCAGCAGGATGGCGGGCCGACGCCCCAGGCGGTCGCCGAAACGGCCCCACAGGAAGGAACCCACTACGGTGCCGCCCAGCCCGAACAAGGGCAGCAGTGCGACGGGCACGGCGCCCTGCGGATGGGCCGGCGACCTGAGCCCGTACTCCTCGGCGACTCCGGGGGCGACGAAGCTCAGCGTCAGGGGCTTCATCATGTCGATCGCCACGGCGAGGGTCATCACCAGGGTCAGCGCCCAGTGCGCGGGTTTGAGCGGCGCGTCCTCGGCGAAGGCGACCTGAGGCGTCCCGCCCGATCCGGAGGGGCGGTGCGGGCTCACGAGACCGCGGACGCAGGCTGCCAGCCCTGCGAGGATCAGTGCCATACCGACCGTCATGAACGGGTCCCAGCCCGTGGCCTTCATGCCTGCCATGCCGCCCATGGCGGCGTGGTGGCCCGTCGGTTCTGTGAGCGTCCGGTACATCGGCAGATGGGCCACGACCCCCGCGACGCACAGCGCCGTGCCGGTCCAGAACCATCCCGGTCGCGCGAAGCCGATCCGCCCGTCCGTCCGCCGCGCGCCGCTCATCGGACCGTCCGACACTGCTTGTTCACAGGCACTCCTCCGTCCCCCGACACCGATCTTCTCGGACCGAGCCGTCGTTCACCCTGACAGCTCGACAGCGGAGCGTCAACGAATGGCAACTCTGTGCGACCACTCATCGATCCAGAGGTCTTACTGCCCGGCCGACAGAGTGAGGAACCGTTACGGCGCGACCCGCCGGCCCGTTCACATCGTGTGCGTCACGAGCGGGGACAAGGCAGGGATGCGGGGCCCCCTGAAAGCGCGGGATCCCACACAACCGCGATCCGTCGCCCGGCGAAGCGCCGGCTCGCCCTGGCGGCGTGCGCCGCGGCATCCGCCTCTGCGGGGCTGCTGTCGGCCGTTGCCACCGGGCTGCTGCCGATGTCCGTCGCGATGACCGGGCCCGCGTTCCGTATGACGGCGGACGAGATGCGGCTGCGGGATGTCACCCTGCTTCCGGTCGAAAACGGCTCCACCGGCGGCTGGCGGACGGTGGCGGTGGCACGCGAGGGCACACTGTCCGGCCTGTGCCAGTCCCTGCTCGTGTCGACACCTGCGGGAGCTCTGACCATTCGGCTGACGGCCCACAGGCCGGTGGATGCCTCCTCCGTGGTGGTAACCCTCGAAGGTCGGGACACAGTGCTGGAGTTGACCGACACCGGCTCCCTGCCGACAGCCGGGGAGCTGCGGGTGCGGGGCCTGCGGACGAGCGCCCGGGCGATCAGCGCCGGAGACTTCCGCATGACCGGCGCGCACCTCTCTGTGACACGGGGGCACCATGCGTGCACCTGAAGCCAGGGTGCCGGTTCATGGATCTGCCATTCCGATCACCTTTCAGTCAACGCCCCGGACGGACGCGACACCGCTTTCCTTTGCGCATCGTTGAGGATTTCATGAGTGACGACCCGCCATCCGGACCATACGCCCAATTGCTCGACGCCTATTGGCAGAACTCTCCCTATCTGCACTCCGAGCACGGCATGTGCCCCGCGAAGAAAAGCCGCACCCCAGGAGCCGACACCCGACTGCGCACCACGATGATGGTTCTGGCCTGCGTGACGATTTTCGCGGCATTCGCCGTGGCAGCCTCCGGGTAGGGAAACCGGAAAGAATGAAATTCGCTCTTTGGGGCTTATCTGACGCGGTCTCCACATAAAGCGCGGCCGTGTTCGCAATGCATGGTGACAGCCGAGCCTCACAACCGAAGAGGTCGGTTCGACTAGAAGGAGACATGCATGCGAGGCAAGCGAGCTGTCAGCGCGGCCATGCTCGGGCTGGCCCTGGCGGCCACGATCGGCGGGGCGGCCCAGGCCTCCACCGGCCCGGTCCCGTCCGGCAAAGCCGCGGCAGCGGTCCGGGATCTATCGGGTCTGGTGACCGCGACGGAGAGCGGTACCGCCAACGGCCAGCCGACGGTGGCCTGTTGTCCAGCCGGCAAGATGGCCACCGGGGGCGGCGTCCAGACCAACGGCAAGGCCAACGTCGTCGACTCTTACCCCGACGCCGACGGAAACGGCTGGATCGGTACCGCCGTGGGCTCCGACCCCAGCACGCCGGTGACGGTGTACGTCATCTGCGGCTGAGGCCCGGCCTGTCGTTCCCCGTTGCAGGGAGGGCCCGTCCCCCACGGGACGGGCCCTCCCTGCATCCGCCGGCCGGGTCAGTCGACCGGCTCGGACCGCCAGTCCGGGTGACCCGGCATCGGCGGGGTCTTCGCACCGTACAGCCAGCCTTCGAAGAAGTCCGTCAGATCCCGCCCGGCCACCTCGGACGCCAGCCGGGTGAAGTCGGTGGTGGTGGCGACACCGTCGCGATGCTCACTCACCCAGCGCCGCTCCACCTGCGCGAAGGCCTCCTCGCCGACCTCCTGCCGCAGCGCGTAGAGGACCAGGGCGCTGCCGTCGTAGACCACCGGCCGGAAGATGCCGATCTGGCCCGTTGCGGACTGGGGTGCGGCAGGCGGGCCGCCCTGGACGCGCCACCGGTCGGAGTCGGCGTACGCCGCCCGCATCCGCTGTTCCAGGGGCTGGCCGCCGAACTCCTGGGCGAACAGCGACTCGTACCAGGTGGCATGCCCCTCGTTGAGCCACAGATCGGCCCACCGGTGCGGAGAGACGCTGTTGCCGAACCACTGGTGCGCCAGCTCGTGCACCATGATCGACTCGACGTACCAGTCCGGCTGGTCCCGCCGTGCGAACAGGGAGCGCTCGAAGAGGGACAGGGTCTGGGTCTCCAGCTCGAAGCCCGTCTCCGCATCCGCGACCAGCACGCCGTACGCTTCGAACGGATACGAACCGACCTGCTTCTCCATCCAGGCGATGTGCCCAGGCGTCCTGCTCAGCAGACGTTCCAGACCGCGCGCGTCCCGCGTCGGGACCACATCGCGCACGGGCAGGCCGCCCGGCCCCTCCCGGCGCAGCACAGCGGAACGGCCGATCGACACCTGCGCCAGTTCAGGAGCCATCGGATGGCTGGTGGAGAAGACGGACAGCGCCTGGCCGCCGCGCCGTTCGCGCACGCCGCCCAGCCCGTTGGCCACGACGGTCAGTTCCTGCGGCGCGACCACCTGGAAGGTGAAGTTCGCCTTGTCGGCCGGATGGTCGTTGCACGGGAACACCCGGTGAGCGGCGTCGGCCTGATTGGCCATCACCAGACCGTCCCTGGTACGCACCCAGCCGCCGACCTGGGGACCGCTCGGATCACTGGTGTGCCGTACGACGACGTGGAACGGCCGCCCCAGCGGGACAGCCTGCCGAGGTGTGACCACCACGTCCTCACCGGCGACGGCGAACTCGGCGTCCGCGCCGTCCACCACCACACTGCGGACGGTCCCGTTGGCGAAATCGAGATTGAACCGGTCGAGTGCGCCGGTGGCCACCGCGTCGATCGCGGTGACAGCCTCCATCGGCTTGGTGTTGTTGCCGGTGTACGTGAATCCGACGGTGTATGACGACACGTCGTATCCCGGGTTCCCCAGGTACGGGAAGAGCGGGTCACCGATGCCGAGCGGCTCGGGGGGCGAAGCGGCCCCGGTGAGGGCGAGGCACGCGGCGGCCGCCAGCACGGCGGTACGCGCGCGGCGGGCGCGAGATCGAGGAATGGGAGGCTGCATGGGCTACGGCTATCAGCGCGCCCCAGAGTGGACGGCGCCGACACGCACCCGGGCGTCCGAACGGGGGCGACGTACACCCGCGCGGCTCCATCGGCGGAGGGGCACCGTACGACATGGGGGTGTCCGCCCGTCAGAGGACGGACACCCCGTACACACGCACGGCACGGGTCCGTCCGCGTGCGGCGCCCGCGGACGCCCAGGAAACGTCTCAGGCGCGATCACCGTTGCGCACGGTGGTCCCACTAAACCAGCAGCACTTCTCTCCCGGGACGCGACGCGCGGAGGGAACCGGTGCTAGCGGACGGCAGCGGCCCGGCGGCCGCGGCGGTACAGGATGGCGCCACCGAGCAGGAAGCCGGCACTGGCGGCCGAGGCCGCAAGGATCTGGCCACTGCCGGTGTGGGGCAGCTCACCCGCCGGGACCGGGGGGAGACTGTCTGCAGGCACCGACGGAGACGCGGGCGGCTCGTGCCTCGGCGTCGTCGGCTCCGACGGCGTGGCGGGCGGAGTGGTCACCGGCGGTTCGGTGGTCGGACAGCTGGGCACGGGAGGCTGCTCTCCGGATCCTGGCTCGGGCGTGGTGGAAGGGATCCCGGGGGTCGTCGGCGTGCCGTCGCCGGGGCAAGGGTTGTCCACAGGGGGCTGGGACACCGGAGGCTCCACGACCGGCGGAACCACAACAGGCGGCTCCACAACCGGCGGAACCACAACGGGCGGCTCCACAACCGGAGGCTCCACAACGGGCGGCTCCACGACCGGAGGCTCCACGACGGGCGGCTCCACGACCGGCGGAACCACTACCGGAGGCTCCACAACCGGCGGCTCCACAACCGGCGGAGTCTGTTCGTTGATGCACTCTCCCGACGCCGGGCTGTCCGACGTGACCACACCGACGGTGAGACCGCACCCGTTGACGGGGACCCCCACGGGTACGTCGACATGGTTGCCGGATCCGGCGCCCGGAGCGTCCCCTGGCGTGTCGCCCGGCCCGGCCGGGGGCAGGCCGGTGCCAGGAGTGCCCGTTTCGTTGACGCAGAAATTGTCGGACGCAGCGTTCCCGCTGCCGATGACGGTGATGTTGTTGCCGCACAGATTCACCGGAACATTCACCGGAACCTGCACCACATTGCCCGACAACAACCCCCCGGACGAACCCGGCGCCTCCGCCTGCGCAGACGCTCCGCCCTGGTCGGAACCGCCGGAATCCGCTCCGGTCGCGGGCCCCGAAACTGCCGACGCGCCAGAGGTGTTCACGCAGGTGTTGCCGCTCGACACGTTGCCGCTGCCGATGACGGTGATGTTGTTGCCGCACAGATTCACCGGAACATTCACCGGAACCTGCACCAGGTTGCCCGACAACAACCCCCCGGACGGGCCTTCCCCGTCCGCCTGCGCAGCGGAATGGGCCGACACGGGGACGCTGTACATGGACAGTACGCCGGTCGCGGCAGCCGCCACGACCAATCCCCTACTCAGGGTTTGTCGCACTCTCGTTGCCTTCCTGTTCGAAGAAGCGGGCACCGGCCGAGGACCGCGAAAGAACAGCCCGGGCGGGCGCGGTGCCGTGCGGCCGATGCGCGGCGACATCAGTCGCCCGTGCAGACGCCGTCCGGGATCACGGACCCGGTCCCGGTGGGCCGGCCGCGGTGAACGCCGTACGCCATGACCCGTGACGACCTGCAGGCTGTCAACGACAGATGGACGACCGAAGAAACCCCGGTCGTCCGGTCCCTCGTAAGATTCACTCGATCGCTGCCCGGACATCACGGGCATGGGCCGGAGCGCAGAAACCGTTCAGCCCGACCTGTGTGTCACCTTCGGTACAGCGTCTCGATCTCCTCCGCGTACGCGGCCAGCACCGCGTGCCTCTTGACCTTCAGGGATGGGGTCAACAGTCCGTTGTCCTCGGTGAAATCGCCCTCGACCAAGGTGAACCCACGGATCGACTCGGCACGCGAGACCGCCTTGTTGGCGTGGTCCACGGCCCTTTGGACGTCGGCGCGCATCCGTGGGTCTCGTACGACCTCGGACATCGGGGTGTCGGCCGGCAGCCCGCGAACCGACAGCCAGTGGGCGACCGCCTCGGGATCGAGGGTGATCAGGGCGGCGACAAAGGGACGGTTGTCGCCGATGACGACGCACTGGCCGACCGGCGGGCGACTGCGCACACGGTCCTCCAGAACGGCCGGGGCGACGTTCTTGCCGCCGGAGGTGACGAGGATGTCCTTCTTGCGGCCGGTGATGGTGAGATAGCCGTCCTCGTCGAGAAAGCCGAGGTCACCGGTGGCGAACCAGCCGTCCTGAAGCACGGCGTCGGTGGCGCCCGGGTTGTTCCAGTACGACGCGAAGACGATCCCACCCTTGACGAACACCTCCCCGTCGTCGGCGATGCGGACCGCGGTGCCGGGGACGGGGAGGCCCACGGTGCCGGGACGAGGCTTGAGAGGCGGGACGATGGTGGCGGCTGCGGACGTCTCGGTCAGGCCGTAGCCCTCGTAGACGATGATTCCGGCTGCGTAGAAGAACAGGTTGAGGTCGCGGTCGAGTGGAGAGCCGCCGCTGATGGCGTAACGCATCCGACCGCCGAGCTCCTTGCGGATACGGCGGTAGACCAGCAGGTCGTACAGGGCCCAGGCGGCGTAGAGGGCGGGGCCAGGGCCCTTCCCGGTGCCGAGGAACCTGTTCAGGTACGCCCGGCCGAAGCGCACCCCGATGCGGTCCGCGCGGTCGAAGGACGCCCCGCGGCCGATCTTCTCGGCGGTCGCCCGGCCCGTGTCGTGGATCTTCTCGAAGAGGTACGGCACGCCGACCAGGAAGGTCGGGCGGAACTCCTTGAGGGCGGGGCGGAGTTCGTCGGGCTTGATGCTCGGGCAGTGGCCGATCTCGATCCGGGCCATCAGGCAGGCGATCTGGAGGGTGCGGCCGAGGATGTGGGCGAGCGGGAGGAAAAGGAGGGTGGAGGCGACCTGGCGGGTGACCTCCTTGAAGACGGGGTGCAGCAGCTCGACCGTGGCCGCGGCCTCGGCGTGCAGGTTGGCGTGGGTGAGGACGCAGCCCTTCGGTCTGCCGGTGGTACCGGAGGTGTAGCAGATGGTCGCGATCGTGTCGGGGGTCAGGTCGGTGCGGCGCTTGGTGACCTCCTCGTCGGGGACGCCGTGCCCGAGAGTGCTGAGCTCGTCAAGGGCGCCTGTGTCCAACTCCCATATGCGGGGCGCATGTTGGAAGCGTGCCGTGCCCGTCCGTACCGTCTCCGTATGGTCTGCCGTCTCGGTGATGACGAAACGGGTGCCGGAGTCCTGGACGATCCACTCCACCTGCTCGGCGGAGGCGGTGGCGTAGACGGGGACGGTCTGGCCGCCGGCCGCCCAGATCGCGAAGTCCAGGACCGTCCACTCATAGCGGGTGCGCGACATCACGGCGACCCGGTCGCCCGTTTCCAGGCCGGCCGCGATCAGTCCCTTGGCCACGACGGTGACCTCTCGGGCGAAGGCCGCCGCGGTGACGGGCTGCCAGGTGTGGTGCTGTGCGCGGCGCAGGATCACGGCATCGGGGGCCTCGGCCGCGTTGATGAAGGGGAGGTCGGCGGTGGTGCCGGTGGTGGGGATCGCGGTCATCGGCGCGGTGCGGGCCTCTCGGACCGCACCGCCCTCGTCCCTGACGATCTCGACCCGGGTTCGGGCCATCAGATCGGCGTGCCGCCGGGCCCGTTTCAGATCCTTGCGTACGCCCATGACGGCTCCCGTCGGCTCTGACCGGGAGGCAAACCTATCCGGAAGTGAGGAGACGTCAAGAGGGGGCGGCTCCTCGTGGTGTCACCCGGAGCCGGACCTTCAGAGCTGCTGGGTGAGCCAGCCGTTGAACCGGGCGACACTGGTGTAAATGTCGTAGCCGCGTCCGCAGTCGACGTTCCGGGAGACGATCCCGACCACGACGCCGTCGACCACCGCGGGCCCGCCGCTGTCCCCGCTGCAGAAGCCCGTGCCGGCGGTGACGGAGCCCGCACACAGCGCACCGTCGGCGCCACGGCCCATGAGGGAGCCGAGGCCCGTCCCGCCGGCCGCCGCCCGGCAGGCACCCGGCGAGATGACCCGTTCCCGCGCCGCCTGGAGCATGGTCGCCGGGGTCCTCGCACCCGCCTGGGTGACTCCCCAGCCCGTCACGGTCAGCTCGGCGCCCGGGGCAGGGTCGGCGGTGGCCAGCCGGGCGTACTTGACCGTGTCGCTCTCGGCGACCGGGGCTGCGAGTTCGAGGAGCGCCGCGTCATCGGCACCGGTCTTCCACTCGAAGCCGGGGTGCTGCACGACGGCCGCGACATCGCGCGACTGGGCCAGGCGGGTGCGGTCCACACCGTCGAGCCGCACGGTGAGAGCGTCGGCCGGGGTGGCCTCGACGCAGTGGGCGGCGGTGACGACCGTGGTGGCGTCCCGCAGAAAACCTCCGCAGACGAACTGGCCCCGCTCGATGAGGGCCACCTGGAAGGGCGCGGTGTCCGGGCCGGCGTCACGGCCCCCGACGACGGCGCCGGCCGGCGGAGCACCGGCCAGGGCCAGGCCGACCGCGGTGGTCACGGACACGATGATTCTGCGCAGCGGCACGGGGCTCCCTCGGACCGGCGAGGCGGCTCGCCCGCCCCGCGTACGGAACTGCGACGGCACGCTAACCGACCGCCCGTCAGGAAGCGCGCACTGACGCGCTCCGGAGCGGGAAAGGGCACCTCGTCCGACGGAACGGCCGACACATGCAGGTACGCCGTCCGCATCCGTCGATGCATTCCCCGCCTCGGGCATTTTCATCCGATTGGAGTAGTTCCGGAGGGCATGGCTCCATCGGGGCTCATAGCGTCTTTCGTGTGCGATGCGTCGCGCGACTCCGAATACCCTCGACATCAGTCAGGAGCCGATCATGCGCAGTATCCGCCGCTATATAGCGTGCACCGCGGCAAGTGCCATCCTCACCGTAGGCGCGGTCGCGCTGGCCGCCCCGGCCCAGGCGCAGGCCCAGACCGGCGCCGTCCATCAGAGCACGGCCTCAGTCGTCCTCGCCGATGACGGCACCGACGACAGCTCCGGCGGCGGCCTCCTCGGCGGCCTCCTGAAGCTGGTCAACGATCTTCTCGGCGGCCTCCTCGGCGGGAACTCCTCCTCCTGACGGGCAAGGGCGTGAGTTCCCCGCCCGCGGAGCGCGCAGTGGGTGCACGACTGGGTGATCACCACTGATGAGTGGCTCTGTCCGACGCCGGTGACCGGCCGGGAAGTCCGTGGCCGGTCACCGAGTGATGTGCAGTCGTCGCCCTACGTCCTGGGACGTGACCACGAGCAGGCCGTGGATGCCGTGCTCACCGGTGTCGGTGACTGCCGGGAAACGCCGAACGTGACGCCGGTTCACCGCCCTCGCCTCGATCAGCCGTCTGCCCCGTGCGCGGTCCGCGTCCGCGCAGGCGGTCGGTGTTGTGTGCGCCGCACCTTCAGCACCCACTCCTCATGGGCGTTCGCCGAGCGCGCTGCGGGATTGCTGAAGGTCCTGCGTGCGAGCGGCCCGCAGTACGTCCTGCTCGACACCCACGACCTGACGGCCGCCCGCACCCACAGATCATCGGATCTGTGAACGCCAGGGAGTCCCGGTCCTGGCCGACTACGCCCGCACCGGCGCGGGGCCGTGGGTGACCATGCCACGAAGACGGCAACGCTGAAAGAGCTCGACGGCGCCTTTCCCCCGCCCACTCACGCGCGGACGCCTTCGAACGAACCGCCTTCGACCTGGTATGCCCCATAGCATCGAGACCGGCCACGGTCTGGGCGTTTTTGTTCGAACCATCACTCGATGCATTGAAAAACGCGGGACCTCGCACGTGTCGCTGCACATCCGTGGCAGCAGAGGCATTCCCCTGATCGGATCTGCCCCGTCCGTGAATGGAGAGCCCCATGCGAATCACTGACATCCAGCGCTGCGAGATCAAGCCTGGGCGGCTCTTCGAGTGGTCGCTGAGTCCCGCGGCCCTCGCGGTGGCGGAGGGCTTGGAGGAGGATTCCCGACCGGCAGCGTACATCCAGGAATCTCACATCAGGACGGCTCGCTCCCTGCGTGCGGACGGGTTGTCCGTGCCCACCTGGCTGGCCGCGGCGTTCGACATCCCGGGCAGCGTCGACCTCGACGTACTGGAGAGCGCGCTGCGCGACTGGATGCTCCGGCACGAAACGCTGCGCAGCGGATTCCGCCTCGTCGGCGACGAGATCCGCAGATTCACGCTCCTGCCCGAGGACGTGTCCCTGCGCCGAGAGGCGATCGGTGACTTCTCCGACGCCACGGAGCTGACCCAGTACCTCCAGGATCGTTTCGACTCCACCGCCGACGCGCTCCGCTGGCCGAACTTCCTGTACACGGCGGTCGTCCGGGACGACTGCACCAGTGTGTACATGGCCTTCGACCACAGCAACGTCGACGCCTACTCCCTCCAGCGCATCCCCGCCGAGATCCACGAGCTGTACACGGCGGGCGTCGAGGGCGGTGCCGTGGTGCGGTCCGAGGCCAGCAGTTATGTCGACTTCTGCGAGATCGAGCGGACCAACGCCGACCAGATCGACGCAGACCACGAAGTCGTCGCCCGCTGGCGGGAGTTCATCCGCCGCTGTGACGGCAGGCTGCCGAGTTTCCCGGTCGATCTCGGCGTGGCACCCGGTGCCGGGCTCCCCACCCAGAAACTCATGCAGGGGATGCTGGTCGGCGCTGACGACGCCGCGGCCTTCGAAGCGTACTGCCGGCCTTACGGCGGCACACTGGTGGGCATTCTGGCCGCCACGAGCCTCATCGTCCGGGAGATCGGCGGACAGTCCGTGTACCGCACAGTCGCGCCGTTCCACACTCGGGTGAAGTCCCAATGGTCGGACTCCGTGGGCTGGTACGTCGGGGGCGCCCCGATCGAGGTGCCCGCGGCGAAGGCGCCCGATTTCGACAGCGCCCTGAAGACCGTACGCGCCGAACTGCACGCCAACAGGTCGCTGGCACGCATCCCCCTCGCCCGAGTCCTGGGTCTGCTCGGTTCGGACTTCCGGCCGACCTCCCCCGACCTGTACTCGATCGTCTCGTACGTCGACACCCGGGGCCTGCCCGGATCCGAGCGCTGGGCCGAACTGAACGCCTACGGACTGATCCGGGTCTCCTACGGCGACCAGGTGTGCGTGTGGGTCAACCGGCTTCACGAGGGCCTGTGGTTCGCGAGCCGGTATCCGGAGACGGACATCGCGTACAAGAACATGCGACTGTACTCCGAGTGGCTGCGGGACCTGATCGTGTCGGTCGCTCGGGGCTGACCGCCCGCCGGATGCCGGTGGGTTCCGCTCAGGCCATGGACCTCGCCTCGCCGATCATGTCCGCGAGCTGGTCCACGGCCCTGTCCTCGGTCCTGTCTGCCAGCCGCTGAGCGCGTGCGCCGAGTTCGTCGAGGCCCGGGTTGCCCGGGAGGGTACCGGTGCTGTCGTGGCGGGAGCGGAGGTGGTCGGCGAAGTAGGCGGCCACGGCGGCGACCTGGAGGCGGGGCTTCGCGTCCCAGAGGTCGCTGTCGAGGTCCTCGGACTCCAGCCGGCCGGACTCCTCGTGCGGGGTGCGGGAGGCGGGGTCGAGCCAGCGGACGCTCGCGGTGGCCAAGTGGCCGTCGGCGCCGGGCCTGTGGCGGACGGCGTAGAGGGCGGTGACGGTGTGGCCGGGGCCGATCTCGCCGCCGTCGACGCTGTCGTCGCGGAAGTCCTCGTCGTCGACGCGGCGGTTGTCGTAGCCGATCAGACGGAACTCCTTGACCGTCTCGGGGTCGAAGGCGACCTGGGCCTTGGCGTCGCGGGCGGTGAGGTCGATGTTCTGCGGGAGCTGTTCGACGAAGACCTTGCGGGCGCCCTCCTCGTCGGAGACGTAGGCGGTGTGGCCGTCGCCCTTGTCGGCGAGTTCCTCCATGAGTTCGTCGCCGTAGTCGCTGCCGACGCCCACGCCGAAGAGGGTGATGCCGTGTTCGCGGCGTTCGCTCGCGATGCTTTCGAGGATGGTCTCGGAGTCGGTGTCGCCGGTGTTGGCGAGGGCGTCGGAGATGAGGACGACGCGGTTGGTGGCGCCCTCGCGCAGGCCGTCCTCGGCGGTCTCGTAGCCGGTCTCGACGCCCGCGCCGAGGTTGGTGGAGTCGGCGGGCTCCAGGCTGTCGATGGCGTCGTGGATCTCGTCGCGGTTGCCGTCGAGGCGGGTCATCGGCAGGACCCGCTCGGCCTCGTCGCTGAAGGTGACGATCGCGACCGAGTCGTCGTCGCGCAGCTGGTCCGTCATCGTGCCGAGGGAGTCCTTGGCGAGGTCCAGGCGGCCGGGCTCGGCCATGGAGCCGGAGATGTCGATGACGAAGGTCAGCGCGGCCGGCGGGCGGTCGTCGGAGTCCTCGGCGGCGCGGGTGGCGAGGCCCACGCGGACCAGGGACCAGTCGTCCTCGTCGGTGCGGGCGCCGTCGACGGTGACCGAGAAGCCGTTGCCGTCGGGGCGGTCGTAGTCCTGGCGGAAGCTGTTGACGAACTCCTCGGGGCGGACCGTCGAGGGGTCCGGGAGCCGGCCCTCGGCGAGGGTGCGGCGGGCGTAGCCGTAGGAGGCGGTGTCGACGTCGAGGGCGAAGGTGGAGAGGTAGTCGGGGTCGGGGGCGACCTCGCGGGAGTCGCCGTCGGAGCTGTCGGAGCTGTCCGCGCCGTCCGGGCCGGTCTGCTGTTCGCCGTCGGGGGCGGGTGCGTAGCCGCCGCCCGCCTTGCTGCCGTCGGCGGAGGAGTCGCTCAGGCTGCTGCCGTCGTCGGTCCCGCTGCAGCCCGTCAGCAGCAGGCCGCCCGCCGCGGTGAGTGCGAGCAGGGCCGCGCGCACGCGTCGTATTCGGTACTGCTCCATCTTCCGTGCCCCCTTGGTCCGTTGACGTCGACTTCTGTGACTGTGACGGGCCAGGGGGCCGGAACGTGCGCTACGAAGCGTTGCGGAAGGGTCTCGAAGAGGGCACGGAGGGCGGGTGTCGAGACCGGTGGGTGATCTTCCGTTGACCTAGGAGACCACGTCCTTGCGGGCGAAACCGCGGAAGGCCAGCGCGAACAGGACGAGGGCGTACGTTACCGACAGGGAGGCGCCCTGGATCATGTCGGACCACTCCAGGCTGGGCCGTACGGCGTCGAGCCAGGCGTACTGCCAGTGTGCGGGCAGGAAGTCGCGCCAGTCGCCGAGGGCCGTCACCTCGTCCAGGACGCTGCCGATGATGGTCAGGCCGACCGCGCCGCCGACCGCGCCCAGGGGGGCGTCGGTGCGGGTGGAGAGCCAGAACGCCAGGGCGGCGGTGACGAGTTGGGACACGAAGATGTACGCCACCGTGATCAGCAGGCGCTGGGCGGCGGTGCCGGCCGGCATCGAGCCGCCGGTGGGCAGCTCCAGCGGGCCCCAGCCGTAGGCGGCCGTGCCGACGGCGAGGGCGACGACCGGGAGCAGCACCATCGCGGCGAAGCTCAGGGTCAGCGCGACGACCAGCTTGGACCACAGCAGCCGGGCCCGGGGCACGGGCGCGGCCAGCAGATAGCGCAGGGACGACCAGCCGGCCTCCGAGGCGACGGTGTCCCCGAAGAACAGCGCCACCGGGATGACCAGGAGGAAGCCCGCCGAGGCGAAGAGGTTCACCGCGGCGAAGTTGGCCCCGGACAGGGTGGCGGTGTCCATCAGGTTGACCCGGTCGTTGCCCGAGCCGGGTTCGCCGCCCACCTGGAAGGCGATCAGCAGGATGAAGGGCAGGGCGAACAGGATCCCGCCCATCACCAGGGTGCGGCGGCGCTTCAGCTGCCGGACCAGTTCGACCCGGAAGGGCAGCGTGCGGCCGGCGCGGTAGCCGTCGGCGACCTCCGCGCGGGCGGCGGTCAGCGTGCTGCTCACGCCTGCTCCTTCTGCCGAGCTCATGCGTGGTCTCCGATCAGGGTGAGGAAGGCGTCCTCCAGGCGGCGGTGGGGGCCCACCGAGGTCACGGGGACTTCCAGCCGGACGAGTTCGGCGACCAGGCGGGCGGCGCTGCCGTCGGCGTCGAGCCGGACCAGCAGCCCGTCGTCGGTGACGGCGGCCGAGGCGATGCCCGGGAGGGCGGCGACCTTCTCGGCGACCGGTTCCGTCACGGGTTCGGCGGTGCCGACCAGGAGGGTGTCGCCGGAGCCGACGATCTCGCCGACCGGGCCCGCCTGCACGAGCTGCCCGTGGTCCATCACCACGAGGTGGGTGCAGGTCTGCTCGACCTCCGACAGGAGATGGCTGGAGACGATGACGGTACGGCCGGCCGCCGCGTAGCGGATCATCACCTCGCGCATCTCGCGGATCTGCGGCGGGTCGAGGCCGTTGGTCGGTTCGTCGAGGATCAGCAGGTCCGGCAGGCCGAGCATGGCCTGGGCGATGGCGAGGCGCTGGCGCATGCCCTGGGAGTAGGTGCGGACCGCGCGGGCGAGCGCGTCGCCGAGGCCCGCGATCTCCAGGGCCTCCTCCAGGTGGGCGTCCTCGGGCGGGCGGCCGGTGGCCTGCCAGTACAGCTCCAGGTTCTCGCGCCCCGACAGGTGCGGGAGGAAGCCCGCGCCCTCGACGAAGGCGCCGACCCGGGACAGGACCGGGGCGCCGGGCGCGATGGCATGGCCGAAGACGCGGATCTCGCCGCCGTCCGGCTTGATCAGGCCCATCAGCATGCGCAGGGTCGTGGTCTTGCCCGCGCCGTTCGGGCCGAGGAGTCCGAGGACCTGGCCCTTCTCGACGCGGAAGGAGAGGTCCTTGACCGCGTACCGGTCCGTCGACTTGGCGTAGCGCTTGCTCAAGTCGGTGATCTGGAGCGGGACTTCGGCCAGCGCGGGCTCGGGGGCGGCGGGCGCGGCCGTACGGCGGCGGCCGGTGAGGATCAGGAGCAGGGCGATCAGCGCGCCGGTCAGCGGCAGCCACCACACCCAGGAGGGCAGCGGCGTCTGGGCCCGGTCCTCGCTGAGCGCGGTGGGCACCTTCAGGCCGTCGCCCTTGAGGGAGACGGTGTACGTCGCCGGGGTCGCCGGGGAGGCGTAGCCGAGGTCGGTGGAGGCGAGGACCAGGCGCAGGCGGTGGTCGTCGTCGATCTCGTGGTAGATCGCGGGCAGGGTGATGTCGACGTCCTTGCCCGCCTTGGCGCCCTCGACGCGGATGGGGGCGACCAGCTGGGAGGGCAGGGTCTGCTGGCGGCCGTCGGGGCCGACGTCGTACAGCTTGGCGAAGAGGACGGCGTCGTCGGTGGTCGACTTCACGTGGACGGTGACCGTGGACGAACCGGTGATCTGGAGGTCGTCCTCGACGGGCGCCGACTCGAAGGAGGCGTACTGGCCGGGGAAGTCCAGGGAGACCGAGACGCCGAGCGAGGAGAGCTGGGCGAGGCCGCCGGCGGCGCTGCCGAGGCCGGGGAGGGCCGATACGGCGGGCGGGTTGGCGCCGGCCGGGTTGGCGAAGCTCTGTTCGCGGCGGCCGGTGAGGGCGACGGTGCGCTGCTCGCTCTCCAGGCCGGGGTAGGTGTCCTCGGTCACGCCCCTGGTCCGCTGCTCGGTCTCGCCGGAGCTGGAGGTGGTGGCGCCGAGGGTGCGGGTGACGCGGAAGGCGGAGCCGGTGTCGGCGCTCTTGTCGTCCTTGAGGTAGCGGTCGAACCAGGAGGTGACGCGGGACTGGACGCGGTCGGTCTCCAGGTTGCCGCCGTCGTGGCCGCCCGCGATCCAGTCGACGTCCACGGGGGCGCCGTTGGCCTTGATCGCCTTCGCGGCGGCGTCGGACTGGTCGAGGGTGAAGAGGGAGTCGGTCTGGCCCTGGAACAGGAGGGTGGGGACCTTGATCCGGTCGCCCACCGCGGCGGGCGAGCGCTCCTCGAGCATCTTCTCGGCCGCGGCGTCCGGGATGCCGGACTCGGCGACGCGCTCGTACATCGCGCAGATCGCCGGTTCGAACTTGTCGCAGCCGCCCGCGGTGTTGACGAAGATGCCGGCCCACAGCTTCTTGAAGACGCCGTTCGGGAAGAGGGCGTCCGAGAGGTTCCAGTAGGTGATCGCGGGCGCGATGGCGTCGACGCGGCTGTCGTGTCCGGCGGTGAGGAGGGCGATCGCGCCGCCGTAGGAGGCACCCGCCATGCCCACGCGGGGGTCGCCGGGCTTGTCGAGCTGGACCGTGGGCTGGGTCGCCAGCCAGTCGATCAGCTTCCGGACGTCGGCCACTTCGGCGTCCGGATCGTTGAGGCCCACCTTGCCCGTCGATCTGCCGAAGCCCCGGGCGGACCAGGTGAGGACCGCGTAGCCGTCCCGGGCGAGGGACTCCGCCTGGTCGCGCACGTCGTCCTTGCTGCCGCCGAAGCCGTGGCCCAGCAGGACCGCGGGGTGTCTGCCGGGGGTGTCGGGGGTGAAGTACGAGGTGTCCACCCGTACGCCGTCGAGCGACATGACCCGGTCCGCTCGGTGCACCGGTGGCGCGTCGTCGTCCGCGACGGCCGTCCATGTACCGGCACCGGCGAGCACTACGACGGAGGCCGCGGCGGCGATCCACCGTCGCGGCCTCCGGAGGCGTCCTCGCAGTCCGGGGGGTCGAAGATCCATGGTTCAACGGTACGGGCTCAACCTGTCGGCAACTTATCGACCGGAGACCGAACTCGGCGCCCTCCCGCGGGCGTACACGGCCCTCCCCTCGTACACCAGGCGCGGTACGCGGGCCTGTGCCGTCCCCACCCCGACGGACTCGATTCCCGCGGCCACCGCTCCGCCGTCGGCGGGGAACGGCCGGCCGAGGAGTTCCGCGCGCTCGGTGTGCGCGCTGGCGGAGTGCTTCTGGCGCACGCCTGCCTGCGCGGCCCGGGGCCGGTGCGGGGCGGCGGCAGCGGGGGCCGTGGTCCGGGCGCTGAGAGCCGCACTCGGCCGCGACGGCACCCTCTCCCGCTGTACCGGCGGCGCGTCGAAGGGCTGACGTCCGCGCAGGTGGGGGGAGGTACGCCGGTGGATGCCGCCGTTCGATCCGCCCGGGCCCCGGCCCGGTCGACGGGGTGGCCGGCCGAGCGGGTGCGCGTCCAGCCCGGCGCCCTGCGCGGCGCGCATCCGCAGACCTCCTTCGCCGCCGCCGGTCCCCTGGCCGAGTACCGGGTGTCGGTCCCGGCCGGGCGGGTGGGCGGGGTGACGGCCCGGCTGTTCTGCCTGCGGGCCGCCGTTGCCCCTGCATCGCGCGGGGGCGGCCGGACCGCCGTCAGACGGATCGCGCGGCTGAGCTTGCGGGGCTGCCGGACGGCGGGGAAATCCGGTCGCGGGGGTGTCGGTGGTGGCGGCTACAGTCACTTCTCACAGAATTCTCATACGAATCACAGCAATGGGTGGGGAACATGCAGCACAAGCACACCGCTGCCTGGGTGGGGTTCACGGCGGCGGCGCTGATGGCGACGTCCGCGTGCGGGGCGGACTCCGTGAAGCAGGCGGCCGAGGCGGTCGACAAGACCGACGCGATCATGGCGGCGCTCACGCGGGCCACCGACCGGACCGAGCAGCTCGGGTCGGCCGAGGTGAAGATGTCGACCGACATAGGCACCGGCACCCCGATCGCCATGGACGGCACGTACTCGTGGGGTGACGGATACGCCTACGACGTCGAGATGGACACCAAGGCCGCGCAGATGGACACGCTGACGGACGACCCGTCGATCCGTGTGCTGTTCGTGGACGGCGCCTACTACTACGACGTCGACCCGCAGCCCTCCGGCCCGCTGGCGGGCAAGGAGTGGATGAAGATCGACGGCTCGGCCGTCTTCGGCGAGTCCGGCGCCGAGGCCCTCAGCGGCAGCAACGGCAGCCCGTCGGCGTCCATGAAGGGCCTCAAGTACGCCAAGGACGTCGAGGACCTCGGCAAGGAGACCGTCAACGGGCAGAGCACCACCCACTACCGGGCCGTGCTCGACCAGAAGCAGCTGGGCAAGTTCGCGGAGGCCTACGGCGACGAGAACAGCCTCATGGGCGACGTCACCGGCGGTGCGACCTCGATCTCCATGGACGTCTGGGTCGGCGCCAAGGACCTGCCGGTCCGGCTGACGCAGGAGATCGGCGCCATGAAGGTCACCATGGACTTCGAGAAGTTCGGCAAGACGGCCGTGGTCAAGGCTCCCCCGGCTTCGGAGACCGCCGACATGACCGAGGCGATCAAGGAATCCCAGGGCCAGTAGGCATGACGGGGCCCGGGCACCTGTACGAGGTGCCCGGGCCCGGTCGGTCAGTGCCGGTCGGTCAGTGGTTGCGCGGGAAGCCCAGGTCGACGCCCGCCGGGGCCTCGGACGGGTCCGGCCAGCGGGTCGTGACGACCTTGCCGCGGGTGTAGAAGTGGGTGCCGTCGTTGCCGTAGATGTGGTGGTCGCCGAAGAGCGAGTCCTTCCAGCCGCCGAAGCTGTGGTAGCCGACGGGGACCGGGATCGGGACGTTCACGCCGACCATGCCGGCCTCGATCTCCAGCTGGAAGCGGCGGGCGGCGCCGCCGTCGCGGGTGAAGATCGCGGTGCCGTTGCCGAAGGGCGAGCTGTTGATGAGGGCCACGCCCTCCTCGTACGTGTCCACGCGCAGCACGCACAGCACCGGGCCGAAGATCTCGTCCTGGTAGGCCTTGGCGGAGGTCGGGACCTTGTCAAGGAGCGAGATGCCGATCCAGTGGCCGTCCTCGAAACCCTCGACCGTGTAGCCGGTGCCGTCCAGGACGACCTCGGCGCCTTCTGCCGCCGCGCCCTCGACGTAGGACGCCACCTTGTCGCGGTGGACCTTGGTGATGAGCGGGCCCATCTCGGAGGTCGGGTCGTTGCCGGGGCCGATCTTGATCTTCTCGGCGCGCTCGCGGATCTTGTCCACCAGCTCGTCGCCGATCGAACCCACCGCCACGACGGCCGAGATGGCCATGCAGCGCTCGCCCGCGGAGCCGTAGGCCGCCGAGACGGCCGCGTCCGCCGCCGCGTCGAGGTCGGCGTCCGGCAGGACCAGCATGTGGTTCTTGGCGCCGCCGAGCGCCTGGACCCGCTTGCCGTTCGCCGAGGCGGTGGTGTGGATGTAGCGGGCGATCGGGGTCGAGCCGACGAACGACACCGCCTTGACGTCGGGGTGCTCCAGGAGGCGGTCCACCGCCACCTTGTCGCCGTGGACGACGTTGAAGACGCCGTCCGGGAGACCGGCTTCCGCCAGCAGCTCGGCGAGCTTGAGCGACGCCGACGGGTCCTTCTCCGACGGCTTCAGGACGAAGGTGTTGCCGGTCGCGATGGCGATCGGGAACATCCACATCGGGACCATCGCCGGGAAGTTGAACGGCGTGATGCCGGCGACGACACCGAGCGGCTGGCGGATGGACGCCACGTCGACACGGCTGGCGACCTGCGTCGACAGCTCGCCCTTCAGCTGCACGTTGATACCGCAGGCGAGGTCCACGATCTCCAGCCCGCGGGCCACCTCACCGAGGGCGTCGGAGTGCACCTTGCCGTGCTCGGCGGTGATCAGCTCGGCGATCGCGTCGCGGTTGGCGTCCAGCAGCGCGCGGAACTTGAAGAGGATCTCCGTGCGCTTGGCCAGCGAGGACTGGCCCCAGGACACGAACGCGTCCTTGGCCGCCTGCACCGCCTGGTCGACCTCGTCGACGGACGCGAACGCGACCTTCGTGGTGACCGCGCCGGTCGCCGGGTCGGTGACCGGCCCGTAGTTGCCCGACGCGCCTTCGACGGTCTTGCCGCCGATCCAGTGGTTGACGATCTTCGTCATGCCCAGTTGCTCCTTCACAGATGGCGGCGTCGGGTAGAGACGTGCCGGTCGTACTCCTCGCGGGCCTTCACCGCCGACGGTCGGGTCGCGGTCTCGGCCACAGGTACATCCCACCAGGCTTGCGCCGGAGGCGCGCCCGACACTGTGTCTGCCGTTTCGGTCTCGACGTAGACACATGTGGGAGTGTCCGCCGCGCGTGCCTGGGCGAGGGCCTCGCGCAGGTCACTGACGGTCTTCGCGCGCAGAACGCGCATCCCCAGACTGGCCGCGTTGGCGGCCAGGTCCACCGGGAGCGGGGCCCCGGTGTAGGTGCCGTCGTCCGACTGGTAGCGGTACGCGGTACCGAACCGCTCGCCGCCCACCGACTCGGACAGTCCGCCGATCGACGCGTACCCGTGGTTCTGGATGAGCAGCATCTTGATCGCGACGCCCTCCTGGACGGCGGTCACGATCTCGGTCGGCATCATCAGGTAGGTGCCGTCGCCGACCAGCGCCCAGACGTTCCGCTCGGGGGCGGCCATCTTCACGCCGATCGCGGCCGGGATCTCGTAGCCCATGCAGGAGTAGCCGTACTCCAGGTGGTACTGGTCCCGGGAGCGGGCCCGCCACAGTTTGTGCAGGTCGCCGGGGAGGGAGCCGGCCGCGTTGATGACGACGTCCGACTCGTCGACGATCGCGTCCAGGGCGCCGAGGACCTGCGGCTGCGTCGGGCGTACGTCGGGTTCGTCGGCCTCGTAGCAGGCGTCGACGCGGTGTTCCCAGCGGTCCTTGTCGAGGGTGTACTCGGCGATGTACGCCTCCTCGACCCGGTGCTCGTGCATCCGCAGGGCCGCGGTCAGTTCGGCCAGACCGCTGCTCGCGTCCGCGATGAGCGGAGTGCCGGCGAGCTTGTGGCCGTCGAAGGGCGCGATGTTGAGGTTGAGGAAGCGGACGCCGTCGCCTGCGAACAGGGTGTGGGAGGCGGTGGTGAAGTCGGTGTAGCGGGTGCCGACGCCGATCACCAGGTCTGCCTGGCGGGCGAGTTCGTTGGCGGTGGCGGTGCCGGTGTGGCCGACGCCGCCGACGTCCTGGGGGTGGTCCCAGCGCAGCGAGCCCTTGCCGGCCTGGGTCGAGGCGACGGGGATCCCCGTCGTCTCCGCGAACTCGGCGAGCGCCTCCTCCGCGCGGCTGTGGTGGACACCGCCGCCCGCGACGACCAGCGGCCGGCGTGCGGACCTGATCACCCTGATGGCTTCGGCGAGTTCGGTGGGATCGGCGCCCGGACGCCGTACGACCCAGGTGCGCTCGGCGAAGAACTCCTCGGGCCAGTCGTAGGCCTCGGCCTGGACGTCCTGCGGGAGGGCGAGGGTCACGGCGCCGGTCTCCACCGGGTCCGTCAGCACGCGCATCGCCTGGAGGGCCGCCGGGATCAGGGCCTCGGGGCGGGTGATCCGGTCGAAGTACCTCGACACCGGGCGCAGGCTGTCGTTGACGCTGATGTCGCCCGCGTAGGGGACTTCGAGCTGCTGGAGGACCGGGTCGGCGACGCGGGTGGCGAAGATGTCGCCGGGGAGGAGCAGGACCGGGAGGTGGTTGATGGTGGCGAGGGCGGCGCCGGTGACCAGGTTGGTGGCGCCCGGGCCGATCGACGTCGTCACGGCGTGTGTGGCCAGGCGGTTCGACTGACGGGCGTAGCCGATGGCCGCGTGGACCATCGACTGCTCGTTGCGGCCCTGGTGGTACGGCATGTCCTCGCCGTACTCGACGAGTGCCTGCCCGAGGCCGGCCACGTTGCCGTGGCCGAAGATGCCCCAGGTGGCGCCGATCAGCCGCTGCCGTACGCCGTCGCGTTCCGTGTACTGGGCGGCGAGGAAGCGGACGAGTGCCTGGGCAACCGTGAGCCTCGTCGTTGAGGTCTGCACCGTCATCGGTAACCCTCCGTGTGGTCCGGGTGGAAGCAGATCCGCCACTCCCGTGTCCCGCCGGGGCCCGCCATGACGTTCAGGTAGTACATGTCGTGGTCGGGCTGGGCGATCGACGGGCCGTGCCATCCGTCGGGGACGAGGACGGCGTCGCCGGAGCGGACCTCCGTGAGGACGTCCGATCCGCCCTCACGGGAGGGAGATACGCGCTGATAGCCGAAACCGTTCGGGCCGTCGATCTCGAAGTAGTAGATCTCCTCCAGCTCCGCTTCCTCGCCCGGCCGGTTCTCGTCGTGCTTGTGGGGCGGGTACGAGGACCAGTTGCCGCCGGGGGTGACGACCTCGACGGCGATCAGCTTGTCGCAGTCGAAGGCGTCGGCGGAGGCGAAGTTGCGGACGTGGCGCAGCCGGTTGCCGCTGCCGCGTTCCTCGGTGGGGACCTCCGGCGCGGGGCCGTAGCGGGCGGGGAGTCGTCGCTCGCACTTCGCTCCTGCCAGGGCGAAGCGGCCTCCCGCGCCGGAGGCGATCGTTGCCCGGGCGTCACGGGGCACGTACGCGAAGTCGGAGACCGACGCGAACACGCTTTCCCTGCCCAGGAGTTGGAACTCGTTTTCTTCTGTTTGTACGGTACATCCGCCTTCCAGCGGAAGCACGATCCACTCGCTGTCACCGGTGGTGAAGGTGTGCGTGCCACCCGCTTCCAGCGTGACGACGCGCAGACTGCAGTACGTCCAGCCGGCCCTCTTGGGGTCGATGTCCACGGTGTACTGGGCGTTGCTGGAGGCGCCCTTGGGCACGTACAGAGCGTTGTCGTTCGTCATGCGGCGGCCCTCACAGCAGTCCTACGGCGGTGTCCACGGCGGCGGTCACGTCCCCGTCCGCCGGGTAGAGCAGCGAACGGCCGACCACCAGGCCCCGGACGGTGGGGAGTTGCAGCGCGCCGCGCCACTTCTCGTACGCCCCGGCTTGTTCTTCCATGGACCCCCCGACCTCGCCGCCCAGCAGGACCGCGGGGAGCGTGGAGGTGGCCATGACCTCGGCCATGTCGTCGGGGTTCTCGGTGACGGGGACCTTCAGCCAGGTGTAGGCCGAACTGCCGCCCAGGCCCGAGGCGATGGCGATGGACTTGGTGACGGCCTCGGCCGAGAGGTCGTTCTTGACCTTGCCCTCCGCGTTGCGGCCGCTGATGAACGGCTCGACGAAGACCGGGAGTCGGCGGGCCGCCATGTCGTCGATCGCGCGGGCCGTGGACTCCATGGTGGTCAGCGAGCCCGGGTCGTCGTAGTCGATCCGCAGGAGCAGCTTGCCGGCGTCGAAGCCGAGCCGCTGGATGTCCTCGGCGCGGTGGCCGGTGAAGCGGTCGTCGAGCTCGAAGCTGGCGCCCTGGAGGCCGCCGCGGTTCATCGAGCCCATGACGACCTTGCCGTCGAGGGCGCCGAGCAGGAGCAGGTCGTCGAGGATGTCGGCGGTCGCGAGGACGCCGTCCACGCCGGGGCGCGACAGGGCGAGGACCAGGCGTTCCAGCAGGTCGGCGCGGTTGGCCATGGCCAACTTGCGGTCGCCGACGCCGAGGGCGCCGCGGGCCGGGTGGTCGGCGGCGACGATCATCAGCCGGCCGGCCTCGTTGAGCAGCGGCCTGCGCCGGCGGCGGGCGGCGGCCTCCGCGACGGCCTCGGGGTGACGGGTGCGCAGGCGGACGATCTCGGAGACGTCGACGGTCACTTGACGGCTCCAGCGGCGAGGGCGGACTCGATCTCGTCGGGCGTGGGCATGGCCGAGCTGCACTCCAGACGGGAGGCGACGATGGCACCCGCCGCGTTGGCGTGGCGCATGATCTTCTCCAGGTCCCAGCCTTCGAGGAGGCCGTGGCAGAGGGAGCCGCCGAAGGCGTCACCGGCACCGAGGCCGTTGAGGACGGTCACGGGGAGGGGCGGGACCTCGGCGGTCTGTCCGTCGCGGCCGACGGCCAGGACCCCCTTGGGGCCCTGCTTGACGACGGCGATCTCGACACCGGCGTCGAGGAGGGCCTGGGCGGCGGCCCGCGGCTCGCGCACTCCGGTGGCGACCTCGACCTCGTCCAGGTTTCCGACGGCGACGGTGGTGTGGCGGAGGGCTTCCTCGTAGAAGGGGCGGGCCTTGGCCGCCGGGTCCTTCCAGGCTGTGTCATTCCAAAACATGGGTCGCCAGTCGAGGTCGAAGACCGTCGTACCGGCCTTGGCCCGGTGGGCGAGGGCCGCCAGGGTCGCCGTACGGCTGGGCTCCTCGCTCAGGCCGGTGCCGGTGACCCAGAAGATGCGGGCCTCGCGGATGGCGTCGAGGTCGAGCTCGTGGGCGTCGATCTGCAGGTCCGGGGCCTTGGGCTCGCGGTAGAAGTACAGCGGGAAGTCGTCCGGCGGGAAGATCTCGCAGAAGACGACCGGGGTGGGCAGGCCGGGGACCGGGGTGACCCAGCGGTCGTCGACGCCGAAGCCCTTGAGCTCCTCGTGGAGGTACGTGCCGAACGGGTCGTCGCCGGTGCGGGTGATCACCGCGGTCTGGCGTCCCAGTCTGGCCGCGGCGACCGCGACGTTCGTGGCCGAGCCGCCGAGGAACTTGCCGAAGGTCTCCACCTGCGGCAGCGGGACGCCCGTCTGCAGCGGATAGAGATCCACTCCGATCCGCCCCATGGTGATCAGGTCGTACGCCATCGAGTTCCCTTCGTATCGGCTCTCCCCCGGTTTTGTAGTCCCCGACAAGGAGCCCTGTCAATGTTTTGTCCAGACATTCGGACGAGACCTTGACAGCGCTTACCGCTCGCGCGGAAGCTGACCGGCATGACGTCGTTGTCACCCTCTTCCTCACTGTCCCGCATCCGGATCGGCTCGGCTCCCGACTCCTGGGGTGTGTGGTTCCCCGACGATCCCCAGCAGGTCCCCTGGCAGCGCTTCCTCGACGAGGTCGCCGACTCCGGGTACGAGTGGATCGAGCTTGGCCCTTACGGGTATCTGCCGACGGATCCCGCCGTACTGACCGAGGAGGTCGCGCGGCGGGGGCTCAAGGTGTCCGCCGGGACCGTCTTCACCGGGCTGCACCACGGCGAGGGGGTCTGGGAGAAGACCTGGGCCCATGTCGCCGACAACGCGGTGCTGGCGCAGGCGATGGGGGCGAAGCACCTCGTGGTCATCCCGTCCTTCTGGCGGGACGACAAGACCGGTGAGGTGCTGGAGCCGGACACGCTGACGCCGGAACAGTGGCGGAATCTCACCTCGCTGACCGAGCGGCTCGGGGAGCGGGTGCGGGAGGAGTACGGGCTGCAGATCGTCGTGCATCCGCACGCCGACACGCACATCGACTCCGAGGAGAACGTGGTGCGGTTCCTGGACGGGACCGACTCCTCGCTCGTGTCGCTGTGCCTCGACACCGGGCACTACGCGTACTGCGGCGGGGACAGCGTCAAGCTGATCGAGACGTACGGGTCGCGGATCGGGTATCTGCACCTCAAGCAGGTGGACCCGGAGATCCTCGCGGACGTGCGGGCCAAGGGGACGCCGTTCGGGCCCGCTGTGGCTCAGGGTGTGATGTGTGAGCCGCCTTCGGGTGTGCCGGCTCTCGGGCCTGTGCTGGAGGCTGCGCAGGCTTTGGATGTCGATCTGTTCGCGATTGTCGAGCAGGACATGTATCCGTGTCCGCCGGATAAGCCGTTGCCCATTGCTCAGCGGACTCGGGCGTTTTTGAGGTCCTGCGGGGCGTAGGTGGTTTGTTGACTGCGGGTGCGTGGGGGTTGTTCGCGCCCACGCGGCGGAGCCGCAAATTGACACTGTCCCGCGCCCCTAGGGGTGTTGCAGCATGGCCGGATGACTCGTGCCGTACGTGTTCTGAACGGACATGGACCCTCTGGGTTCTGGGAGGTCGCCGTTGGTGTGCCTCATCCTCGGGTTCGGCCCGGTGTGATGAGCTACCGCGGGGTTCGGATCGCCATTGACAGGCCCCGGCGGCGGCTGGAGGCGCCCATCGGGGCCGCTACTTTGCTGTTGGGGTTCGAGGAGCCCGTACGGATCACCCGTGGCGGCCTGGAACCTGACACCCTCGTCTCCGTGTACTGCGGGCCCACGACCACCCCCGCCGTCGGTGAGCACGGTGGGCGGCTCTCGGGGATCGAGGTGCTGCTGGCGCCCTGGGCCGCCTTCACGCTCTTCGGTACTCCGCAGCACGAGCTCGCCAATCGGACCGTCGATCCGGACGAATTGCCGCACGCGCTGCCGGGCCGGGTCTGTGAACTCGCCGCCGCGTTGGCCTCGTTGCCGTCGTGGGAGGCGCGGTTCGGGCTGCTGGACGATGTGTTCGCGCGGTGGGCGGATGCCGGTACGCCGTGTTCGGCTCGGGTCGTGCGGGCCTGGGCGGAGCTGGTGCGGACGGGTGGGGCCGTGCCGGTGCCGGTACTCGCCGACCAGGTCGGATGGAGTGTGCGGCAGCTGGAGAGCCGGTTCCGGGAACAGATCGGGCTGGGGCCGAAGGCGGCCGGGCGGGTGCTGCGGTTGCAGCGGGCTCGGCGGTTGCTGGCCGCGGGACACGGACAGGCGGAGACGGCCGCGGTGTGCGGGTATTACGACCAGGCCCATCTCAGCGGCGAGTTCAAGGCGATGACGGGGTGTACGCCGCGGGAGTTCACGCTGGCGCGGCGGGGGCCCGGTGGGGTGCCCGGGGGTGACCGGATGTCGGGCGAGGCGACGAGTCTGGTGCTCGCGTCCGGTGGCGGTGCGGATTTTTCCAAGACCGGCCGTGTTGGCTGAATGCAGTCTGTGACCTCCGGTGTTGAGCCGCTCCGGCCCACGGGGGGCGGGGGAGCCGGCGGGCCGGGCCCGGCGCAGCGGGTCCGGCCCGCCCTGTGGGTACGGCCGCCCTGTGGGTACGGGTGGAGGCCCTGGGTCTCGTTGTCAGTGACGGTGGATAGCGTGCGGCCATGCCCGACACGTACACCACCCTGTGGACCAACGACCTCTGCGCCGGGTGACCGGCCGGCTGTGTCAGCGAGGTGCTCGTCGGGCCACCCGGTACACCGCTCGGCTTCCGAGTCCGCGCGGGAGTTGGAGGCCCTCGTCGGCCCCGGTGTCAACGCGCCTCGCCCGTAGGCCCGCGTACGCCTTTGCTGCACTCGCGTCACAAACGCCCCCTCCGTGTCACACATGTCGCGTGTACGCGGGTCTTGCGTCACACACGGTGCACAGGGCCTGACCCGCGGTCACTCAGCGTCGTTCACCGGGCACAGGCTTTGTGATCGCCAGCGCAGCGCCCGGTACCCCCGACGGCCGTTCCCGGTCGCCGCCGTGGTGCGCGCAGGGAGGTGCAACTCATGACCGACCGAAGGCTCTGGTCGTACAAGGAGATCGCCGCACACATCCGGGTGCAGCCGGACACCGTGCGGTCGTACCGCAAGCACGGGCTGCTGCCGCCGCCGGACCATGTGGAGGGCGGCAAGCCGTTCTGGTACGCGGACACCGTGCGGAAGTGGGTCGCCTCGCGGCCGGGCAACCGGGGGCGGAGAGAGGACTGAGCGCTCCGCCGGACGTACGGCGAGGGGTGGCGAGGGGCTGTCGGCCGGCTGCGGCGCCGTCGTGGCCGACCGGGGCATGGAAAGGGTGCCTGTGAGGTTTTCACGGGCAGTGTGGTGCCTCACGGGCAGTGTGGTGCCTCACGGGCAATGTGGTGCCGGTGATCCGCGGTGCCCCTCCCCCGGAGCGCCTCACCGCCACGGTTCGATGACCGTCACCCCCGCCCCCGGCGCCGTCCCCGTCGCGGCCAGCGCCGCAGGTGTCGCGGCCAGGTCGATCGAGGAGGTGACCAGCAGGTCGGGGCGGAGTACGCCCGCCCTGACCAGCTCCAGCATCGGCGGGTAGGTGTGCGCCGCCATGCCGTGGCTGCCGAGGAGTTCGAGTTCCAGGGCGATCGCGCGGGCCATCGGGACGGGCGTCGTGCCGTCCGCCGAGGGCAGCAGGCCGACCTGGAGGTGACGGCCGCGGCGGCGCAGGGAGCCGACCGAGGCGGCGCAGGTGACGGGGGAGCCGAGGGCGTCGAGGGACAAGTGGGCGCCGCCGCCCGTCAGTTCACGGACCGCTTCCGCCGTGTCCCCGGTCTCGGACGCGTTCACGCACTCCGCCGCGCCGAACTTCCTCGCCAGGTCCAGTGCCCGCGGGGACACGTCCACCGCCACCACCCTCGCGCCGGACGCCGCCGCGATCATCACCGCGGACAGGCCCACTCCGCCGCAGCCGTGCACGGCGACCCACTCCCCCGCGGCGAGCCTTCCCTGCTGCACGACCGCGCGGAACGCCGTGGCGAAGCGGCAGCCGAGCGCCGCGGCGGTGGCGTGGGAGAGGTCGTCCGGGATCGCCACGAGGTTCACGTCGGCGTGCTCCAGGGCCACGTACTCGGCGAAGGAACCCCAGTGGGTGAACCCGGGCTGGGTCTGGTGCGGGCAGATCTGGTGGTCGCCGGCCGCGCAGGTGGGGCAGGTGCCGCAGGCGCAGACGAAGGGGACGGTGACGCGGGCGCCGGGGCGCCAGCGGGTCACCTGGGCGCCGACCGCCTCGATCACGCCGGCGAGTTCATGGCCGGGGACGTGCGGGAGGGTGATGTCGGGGTCGTGGCCCTGCCAGCCGTGCCAGTCGCTTCTGCACAGGCCGGTGGCCTCCACCCGTACGACGACGCCGTGCGCGGAAGGCGCCGGGTCGGGGACCTCACGCACCTCGGCCGGTTCGCCGTACCGCTCGAATACCACCGCTCGCATCTGCCGTCCCCTCGTCGCTCTCGTGTGCGGGACCATGGTGGCCGGTCGCGCCCCGCGGCGCCCCTACCGGGTGTTCCGGATCGCTCTCGCCGTCGGGCTCATCACCGCCGGCGTCACCACGACTCCGAACCCCTGACCGCCCCCTCCGCTCCCGCGCGCTCTCCCCGCAACCGCAGCGCCGCCAGCGGGAACAGCAGCACCGACAGCATCCCGGCGCCCACCAGTGCCGCCGCCTCATCCGTCTTCAGGACCTTGTCCTCCACTCCGATCGTCGTGATGGCCACGACCAACGGCAGCGCGGTGGAGGCGAAGAGGGTGAGGGCGCGCCGGTCGCGTCGCAGGAGGTCGCGCGGGGCCAGGACGTACACCGGGAGACCGCGTACGGCGAGGAACAGCAGCAGGAAGACCGGCAGGAGCAGCAGGGCGCGGCCGCCGGACAGCAGGGCGTGCAGGTCGAACTCGATGCCGGTGACCACGAAGAACACCGGCACCAGGAAGCCGAAGCCCATCGCCTCGACCTTCTCAAGGACCGGCCCGGCGCTCTCCGGTGCCGCCCCGTGCAGCACCAGGCGGGTGATCACCCCGGCGGCGAAGGCGCCGAGGAGGGTGTCGAGGCCGAGGGCCTGGGAGACGCCGAGCATCACCATCAGCAGCAGCACGACCAGGCGTACGGCGAACTGGCCGCTGCTGTGCAGGGTCTTCGCCACCACCCGGGAGAACCACGGCGGGCGGGGCCGCGTCGCCCACCACACCGCGCCGGCCGTCAGCAGCGCGAACACCGCGAGGACCGCCGTCGACTGCCCCGGCGAACGACCGCTCAGCAGCAGCGCCATGGCGATGACCGGCCCGAACTCCCCCACCGCGCCGACCGCCAGCATCACCGAGCCGAAGCGGGAGTGCAGATCCCCCGCGTCCCGCAGCACCGGCAGGACCGTGCCGAGGGCGGTGCTGGTGAGGGCCGTGCCGATGTAGACGCCCCTGGACCAGCCGGACAGCGCCGAGGCGATCGCGAGTCCCGCCGCGAGCGAGATCCCCCATGCCCACAGCGAGCGCTTGAGGGTGTCGCCGCGGACCTTGTCGAACTCGATCTCGTAGCCGGCGAGGAAGATCAGCATCGTCAGGCCGAGGTCGGACAGGGTGTCGATGACCTGTCCGTCGCCCGCCCAGCCCAGTGCGTCGGGGCCGACCACGATGCCCAGCACGATCTCGAAGATGACGAGCGGCACGGGCAGCCACCGGCTGACCCCGTACGCGAGCAGCGGCGCCAGCACCGCGATGGACATGATCAGTACGAGCGTCCCGGCCTGCGACATAGGGCGTACTTACCATAAGGTTCGGACAAATCCGTCCAACTAGTTATAACTAGAGGGATTTGCCGTGACCTACTCCCCGCCGCCCGGCGCCCCGCAGGCCCACATCCCCGGTCCGCAGCAGCCGCCCCCGACGTACCCCCGGATCCGGCCCGGACTGTGGAAACGCTGTTTGTGGGGCGGGCTCGCGCTGTGGGTGCTGACCGCGCTCGTCACGTACGCCACGAAGAACACCACTCTGTTGCCGACGCTGATCCTGCTCGGCAGCTTTCTGGTGCCGGTGACCTTCGTACTGTGGGCGTACGAGCAGCACGGGCGGGATCTCGGGGTCGGTGTGATCCTCGGCTGCTTCCTGACCGGCGGGACGCTGGGGGTGCTCGGCGCCTCGGTGATGGAGTACTACCTGCTGCACCCCTCCCTGTGGATGTTCGTCGGCGTCGGGCTCATCGAGGAGGCGGTGAAGCTGGGCGCGCTGATGTTCGTGCTGCGCAAGCAGCCGCGGCTGCGCGGCATGCGGGCCGGGCTGGTGCTCGGTGCGACCGTCGGCTTCGGTTTCGCGGCCCTGGAGAGCGCGGGGTACGCCTTCAACGCCGCCGTCTCGACCGAGGGCATCGATCTGCGGGCCCTGCTGCAGACCGAGATCCTGCGCGGGGTGCTGGCCCCCTTCGGGCACGGGCTGTGGACGGCGATCGTGGGTGGTGTGCTGCTGTCGTACCGCCGGCCGAGCGGGCACTTCCGCTTCGCCGGGCCCGTGATCGGGACGTATGCCGGGGTCGCGCTGCTGCACGCCCTGTGGGACTCGACGCACGGGATCGCGCTGTGGCTGGTGGCGCACCTGGCGAGCACCGGTCTCGACAAGGAGCTGTTCGCGCAGGGGTACATGCCGCACCCCACCGACCAGCAGCAACACCTCTTCACCGTGTTCTCGGTCGGACTCATGGTGCTCGTGTCGTTGTTCGGTGTCGGGTGGGTGCGGTCGCTGGCGCGGCGGGACCCCTCTTGGAGAAATACCCCCTAGGGGTATAGGGTGTCGGATACGAACGTCACACACCTCGATGAGGAGAACGACATGAGCACCCAGACCGACACCCAGGGCTCCGTCACCACCGTCTACAAGGTGACCGGCATGAGCTGCGGGCACTGCGAGGGCTCCGTGTCCGGCGAGATCTCCGAGATCCCCGGGGTCACCTCGGTGAAGGCCGTCGCCTCCACCGGTGAGGTCACGGTCGTGTCCGAGGCGCCCCTGGACGAGGAGGCCGTGCGCGCGGCCGTGGACGAGGCCGGGTTCGAGCTCGCCGGCCAGGCCTGAGCCACAGCCCTTCCCGGAGTACGGACCTCGGAGTACGGACCATGACCACCACCGACACCCCGATAACGCCGGCCGCCTCCGAGGTCGAGCTCCTCATCGGCGGGATGACCTGCGCCTCCTGCGCGGCCCGCGTCGAGAAGAAGCTCAACCGGATGGACGGGGTCAGCGCCACGGTGAACTACGCCACCGAGAAGGCGAAGGTCACCTACGGCGAGGGTGTCGGGGTCGCCGATCTGATCGCGACGGTGGTGAGGACCGGGTACACGGCGGAGGAGCCGGCGCCGCCCCGGGAGGAGACCGAGGGTCCGGACGGGAAAACCGAGGACCCGGACCCCGAGCTGACGTCGCTGCGGCAGCGTCTCGTCGTGGCCGCCCTCCTCGCCGTCCCTGTCGTCCTGCTCTCGATGGTCCCGGCCCTGCAGTTCGACAACTGGCAGTGGCTGGCCCTCACCCTCGCCTCCCCCGTCGTCGTCTGGGGCGGGCTGCCCTTCCACAAGGCCGCCTGGACCAACGCCCGGCATGCCGCGGCCACCATGGACACGCTGGTCTCGGTGGGCACGCTGGCCGCGTTCGGCTGGTCCCTGTGGGCGCTGTTCTTCGGTGACGCCGGCATGGCGGGCATGAAGGACGAGTTCAGGTTCACCGTCTCGCGCGCGGACGGCGCTTCGACCATCTACCTCGAAGTCGCCGCCGGGGTCACCGTCTTCATCCTGCTCGGCCGCTATCTGGAGGCCCGTTCCAAGCGTCGCGCGGGAGCCGCGCTCCGGGCGCTGATGGAGCTGGGCGCCAAGGACGTGGCCGTGCTGCGATACGAGGAGGGCGAGCCCGGAGCGCTCTCGGTCGAGGGTGGTGGCGGGAGACGGGCGGGCGGGCGCGAGGTGCGGATCCCGGTGGGCCGGCTGGCCGTCGGGGACCGGTTCGTCGTACGGCCCGGGGAGAAGATCGCCACCGACGGCACCGTCGTCGAAGGGGCCTCCGCCGTGGACGCCGCCATGCTGACCGGGGAGTCGGTGCCGGTGGACGTGGGCGTGGGCGACCAGGTCGCCGGGGCCACGGTCAACGCCGGCGGGCGGCTCGTCGTACAGGCCACGCGCGTGGGCGCCGACACACAGCTCGCGCGGATGGCGCGGCTGGTCGAGGAGGCGCAGAACGGCAAGGCCGAGGTGCAGCGGCTCGCCGACCGGATCTCGGCCGTGTTCGTGCCGGCGGTCATCCTCGTCGCCGTCGCCACCTTCGGGGCCTGGCTGGGCGTCACCGGGGACACGGTCGCCGCGTTCACCGCGGCCGTCGCCGTGCTGATCATCGCCTGCCCGTGCGCGCTGGGGCTGGCCACGCCGACCGCGCTGATGGTCGGCACGGGGCGCGGGGCGCAGCTCGGCATCCTCATCAAGGGGCCCGAGGTGCTGGAGTCCACGCGACGGGTCGACACCGTCGTACTCGACAAGACCGGAACCGTCACCACCGGCCGTATGACCCTTCATGAGGTGTACGCCGTCGAGGGCACCGACGAGAAGCAGGTGCTGCGGCTCGCGGGCGCCCTGGAGCACGCCTCCGAGCATCCCGTCGCCCGGGCGGTCGCCTCCGGTGCGGAGGAGCAGTTCGGGGCGCTGCCGGAGGTCGAGGGGTTCGAGAACGTGCCCGGGCGGGGCGTGCGCGGGCGCGTGGAGGGCCATGACGTGGCCGTGGGGCGACTCTCCGAGAACGCAGCCGAACTGCCGCCCGATCTGGCCCGCGCCAAGGAAGCGGCCGAGAGGGGCGGGCGTACGGCCGTCGTGGTCGCCTGGGACGGGGTGGCACGGGGTGTCGTGACCGTCGCCGACGCGGTGAAGGAGACCAGTGCCGAGGCGGTGCGGGAGCTGCGGGCGCTCGGACTGACGCCGGTGCTGCTGACCGGGGACAACCGGACCGTCGCCGAGGCGGTGGCCGAGCGGGTCGGGATCGAGCGGGTGGTCGCCGAGGTGCTGCCCGAGGAGAAGGTCGACGTCGTACGGCGGCTGCAGGGCGAGGGGCGGGTCGTGGCGATGGTCGGGGACGGGGTCAACGACGCCGCCGCGCTGGCCACCGCCGATCTGGGGCTCGCCATGGGGACCGGGACCGACGCGGCGATCGAGGCGGGCGATCTGACGCTGGTGCGCGGGGATCTGCGGGTGGCCGCGGACGCCATCCGGCTGTCACGGCGGACCCTGGCCACGATCAAGGGGAACCTGGTGTGGGCCTTCGGCTACAACGTGGCCGCGCTGCCACTGGCCGCCGCGGGGCTGCTGAACCCGATGATCGCGGGCGCCGCCATGGCGTTCTCCTCCGTGTTCGTCGTGACGAACAGCCTGCGGCTGCGCGCATTCCGTTGAGAAGCCCCTCTGGAGTCCGGCGCGCCACTCACATAAGCTCTTCACAAGGCTCGCGCATCATCCTTACGCTTGGGCTCCGATCGACGTTTCGGGCCCCTTGCGCATCAAACGGACAAATGCAAGAGACGCAGATCACAGTGATGCGAACGTAACCATCGAAGGGGTTCGAAGGTCTAAGTTGGCGATGTCAGGCCGCGTCTTGGGGGGCGCATCCTGGCGTCTGAGGATGTCTTGGGGGACTTCCTCAGAGATGCGTTGCCGGGGCACGTACTTCGGGAAGCTTTGAGCGGCCCTCCCGACCGTGCGCTGTCCCGGCAGATCGCACACCAGAGCACCACCTGGCAGTACCGAAAAACGCAGTACCGAACAACTGCAGTACCGAAAGACAGCGAATTCAGGCGCTGGTCTCTCAAACGCCCGGCCGGATCCCGTGGGGGGAATCCGCACCGGGACATGGGAAGGCGCCCTGGTCGTCGGCCCGTGGGGGGACTGACGCCGGGGCGCCTTCTGCTGTCCTGTCATGCCCTGCGCCCACCCTTGAGTACGTACGAAGGCCCCGTACACGTTCACCGTGTACGGGGCCTTGTCGTTCCGGGAGCGAATCAGCGCTCTGCGGCTCGGAGTTCTGCGGTTCGGCTCAGCGCTCTTCGACCGGGACGAAGTCGCGCTCGACGACGCCGGTGTAGATCTGGCGCGGGCGGCCGATGCGGGAGCCCGGCTCCTTGATCATCTCGTGCCACTGGGCGATCCAGCCCGGAAGGCGGCCGAGGGCGAACAGGACCGTGAACATCTCGGTCGGGAAGCCCATGGCCCGGTAGATCAGGCCGGTGTAGAAGTCGACGTTGGGGTAGAGGTTGCGCGAGACGAAGTAGTCGTCCGAGAGCGCGTGCTCCTCCAGCTTCAGGGCGATGTCCAGCAGCTCGTCGGACTTGCCGAGGGCCGAGAGGACGTCGTGCGCGGCGGCCTTGATGATCTTCGCGCGCGGGTCGAAGGACTTGTACACCCGGTGGCCGAAGCCCATCAGGCGGACGCCGTCCTCCTTGTTCTTCACCTTGCGGATGAAGGAGTCGACATCGCCGCCGTTGGCCTGGATGCCCTCGAGCATCTCCAGGACGGACTGGTTGGCGCCGCCGTGCAGCGGGCCCCACAGGGCGGAGATGCCAGCGGAGATCGAGGCGAACATGTTCGCCTGGGACGAGCCCACGAGGCGGACCGTCGACGTCGAACAGTTCTGCTCGTGGTCCGCGTGCAGGATCAGCAGCTTGTCGAGCGCGGAGACGACGACCGGGTCGAGCTCGTACTCCTGCGCCGGGACCGAGAAGGTCATCCGGAGGAAGTTCTCGACGTAACCGAGGTCGTTGCGCGGGTAGACGAACGGGTGGCCGATCGACTTCTTGTACGCGTACGCCGCGATCGTCGGAAGCTTGGCGAGCAGGCGGATCGTCGAGAGGTTGCGCTGGTTCTCGTCGAACGGGTTGTGGCTGTCCTGGTAGAAGCTGGAGAGCGCGGAGACGACCGACGACAGCATCGCCATCGGGTGGGCGTCGCGCGGGAAGCCACGGTAGAAGTTCTTGACGTCCTCGTGCAGCAGGGTGTGCTGCGTGATCTCGTTCTTGAACGAGGTGAGCTCGTCGACGGTCGGCAGCTCACCGTTGATCAGCAGGTAGGCGACCTCCAGGAAAGTGGCGCGCTCGGCCAGCTGCTCGATCGGGTAGCCGCGGTAGCGGAGGATGCCCGCCTCACCGTCGAGGTAGGTGATGGCGGATTTATAGGCCGCGGTGTTGCCGTAGCCGCTGTCCAGCGTCACCAGACCGGTCTGGGCGCGGAGCTTGCCGATGTCGAAGCCCTTGTCGCCGACGGTGCTGTCGATCACCGGGTAGGTGTACTCGCCGTCGCCGTACCGCAGTACTACTGAGTTGTCGCTCACGTCTTCCCTCACCGACGTTGTGCCTCATCTTCGAGGTTGCCCTGACTGTCTCTACCATCCCCCATTTGGCGCAGGTGAGTGCACTCGGGGTCGAGCATTGGGCTGATTGGCGGCACTCAGTGCCGCCAGCTTGCCCATCCTGCCCCTCCTCGCCCGGTTCCGGAAGGGTTCTGTGACCTTCATGACTCATTTGATCGATCATTTTTTCCACTGAGTCCGAATCCACTGAGCCCGAGTCCACTGAGCCTGAAATCGAGGGCCGTGCACCGCCGCCCCGCCGACACCGTGCGTACCGCCTGACCGATCGCCTTGCGTGAACCGACGAGGACGACCAGCTTCTTGGCCCGGGTCACCGCCGTGTACAGCAGGTTCCGCTGGAGCATCATCCATGCTCCGGTGGTGACGGGGATCACGACGGCGGGATATTCACTGCCCTGCGAGCGGTGGATGGTCACCGCGTACGCATGGGCCAGTTCGTCCAGTTCGTCGAATTCGTACGGAACCTCCTCGTCCTCGTCCGTCAGCACCGTGAGTCGCTGGTCGACCGGGTCGAGTGAGGTGACGACGCCCACGGTGCCGTTGAAGACACCGTTCTTCCCTTTCTCGTAATTGTTGCGAATCTGGGTGACCTTGTCGCCGACGCGGAAGACCCGGCCGCCGAACCGCTTCTCCGCCAGATCGGGGCGGCCCGGCGTGATGGCCTGCTGCAACAGGCCGTTGAGGTTGCCGGCACCGGCGGGACCTCGGTGCATGGGGGCGAGCACCTGGACGTCCCGGCGGGGGTCGAGCCCGAATTTGGCCGGAATTCGACGGGCCGCGACATCGACCGTGAGCCGCCCCGCCTCCTCGGTGTCGTCCTCGACGAAGAGGAAGAAGTCCTTCATGCCGTCGGTGACGGGGTGCTGCCCGGAGTTGATCCGGTGCGCGTTGGTGACGACACCGGACTGCTGGGCCTGCCGGAACACGCGTGTGAGGCGGACGGCGGGGATGGGGCTGCCCTCGGCGAGCAGATCCCGCAGGACCTCCCCCGCTCCGACACTGGGGAGCTGGTCGACGTCTCCCACGAAGAGCAGATGCGCGCCCGGCGGTACGGCCTTCACCAGCTTGTTGGCGAGCAGCAGGTCCAGCATCGACGCCTCGTCGACCACCACCAGGTCGGCCTCCAGCGGACGGTCCTTGTCGTACGCCGCGTCGCCGCCGGGCTTCAGCTCCAGCAGGCGGTGGACGGTGGACGCCTCGGCGCCGGTGAGCTCGGCGAGCCGCTTGGCGGCACGCCCCGTGGGGGCGGCGAGCACGACCCTGGCCTTCTTCGCGCGGGCCAGCTCCACGATCGAGCGGACCGTGAAGGACTTGCCGCAGCCCGGGCCTCCGGTGAGGACCGCGACCTTCTCGGTGAGCGCGAGCCGGACCGCGGCCTCCTGCTCGGGGGCGAGATCGGCGCCGGTACGGCCCTTGAGCCAGCCGAGCGCCTTGTCCCAAGCCACGTCGTGGAAGCCGGGCATGCGGTCCTCTTCGGTGCGCAGGAGGCGCAACAGCTGGGCGGAGAGGGAGAGTTCGGCGCGGTGGAAGGGGACGAGGTAGATGGCGGTGACGGGTTCGCCGTGCTCCCCGGGCACTTTTTCCCGTACGACACCGGATTCGCCGGTGTCCTCGTCGGGCTCGGCGAGTTCGGCGAGGCACTCGATGACCAGGCCGGTGTCGACCTGGAGGAGCTTGACCGCGTCGGCGATCAGCCGCTCCTCGGGGAGATAGCAGTGGCCCTGGTCGGTGGACTGCGAAAGGGCGTACTGGAGACCGGCCTTGACCCGCTCCGGGCTGTCGTGCGGGATGCCGACGGACTGGGCGATCTTGTCGGCGGTGAGGAAGCCGATGCCCCAGACGTCAGAGGCGAGGCGGTAGGGCTGGTTCTTGACGACGGAGATCGAGGCGTCGCCGTACTTCTTGTAGATCCGGACCGCGATGGACGTCGACACCTCGACGGTCTGGAGGAAGAGCATGACCTCCTTGATCGCCTTCTGCTCCTCCCAGGCGTCGGCGATCTTCTTCGTCCGCTTCGGGCCGAGCCCGGGGACCTCGATGAGCCGCTTCGGCTCCTCCTCGATGATCTGCAGGGTGTCCAGGCCGAAGTGCTGGGTGATGCGGTCGGCGAAGACCGGGCCGATGCCCTTGACCAGCCCGGAGCCCAGATAGCGGCGGATGCCCTGGACGGTGGCCGGCAGGACCGTCGTGTAGTTCTCCACGGTGAACTGCTTGCCGTACTGGGGGTGGGAGCCCCAACGGCCTTCCATCCGGAGGGACTCCCCCACCTGGGCGCCGAGCAGCGCACCGACGACCGTGAGGAGGTCACCGCCGCCTCTGCCGGTGTCGACGCGGGCGACGGTGTAGCCGTTGTCCTCGTTGGCGTACGTGATCCGTTCCAGGACGCCTTCGAGGACGGCGAGTCGTCGTTCGCCCGTGGAGTTCCCCGCCTGTTGAGCCATGATCCGACGGTACCGGCGGGGTGTGACAACGGGCGGGGGTATCCACAGGCGGGGCCGACGGATACGGGGGCAGTGGTGCGGCTCAGCGGATACGGGGGCAGTGGTGCGGGGAGCGGATCACGTTCCGTATGCGGTCCCCGTCGGGCGGGGTGCACGGGGGCCGACGGGCGAGCCGGATCGCCGTCACGATCGCGGCGGTCAGGAGACTCGCCGCCAGTGCCAGGCTCGCCATGGATCAGGCCGGACCGTGCCGTCGGGCGGACCGTGCCGTCGGGCGGACCGCGCGAGCTCGCGGAACCGGTCCCACTCCGCCTTCGGGCGTGGCAGACCTCGGCGTTGCAGATACGCCATGCCGACCACGGTCGCCGGGCGGTTCGAGGAGGCGGAGGCCCGGTGTGCCGAGGCGGACGGGCCGTTCCAGCGGGTCGGGGCGCACCATGCCACCGCCCCGCGCACGCTCGGCCTGTGGACGATCCGGCTCACCCAGGGCCGGGAGGCGGAGATCGAGGCCGACGTCCGCGCGGTGCACCGGGCCGTCGGGGCCCCGGTGACGGTGGCGCCGGCGCTCGTCCTGGCCCGGTTGGGGCGGGTGGAGGAGATGCGGGCCATGGGCTTCCCCACGCGGCCGGTGGCCGACCACCTCTACGGCATGGAGCTCGACCACCGCGCCGGACTCTCCGTCCTGCTCGACGGCCGGAGCACCGCACGCCTGCTGGTCGGACACCTGCTGCCGCCGCGGGAGCAGTTCGCGGGGACGGCCGGCGGGGCCTGTGCCAGGCGTCCGCTCGCCCAGGCCCTCGGGGATCTGTACCGGTTCCTCGGCGAGGAGCGGCGCGCGGTGGAGGTGTAGGCCCCGGCCGAGCGCGTCGCCCGCGCCTGGGGTGCGCCCCACCATGCGGCGGCCGCGCGCCGGGCGGCCGGCCTGCCGCTCAACCCGTCTGCGCCTTCACGTAGTTGATCACCGTCTCGAACTCCTCCGTCGGGGAGAACTCCACGAAATCGCTGTCCTCCAGTGCCTCCGGGACATGGCCGGGGCCCCAGTAGTAGGCCTGGCCGGCCTCGTAGATCTCCGAGCCCGAGGCCGTGCGCATCCGCACCTTGCCCTTGAGCAGATAGCCCCAGTGCGGGCACTGGCAGGCGTCGTCGGGCATGCCCTTGAGGGCCGGGCCCAGATCGGCGCCCTGGGGCAGGTGGATGTAACCGACCGACATACCGCCGCCGATGGGCGCCATGCGCAGTTCGACCCCGTCGCCTTCCATCGCGACGGGGACGTCGCTTCGAGTCGCCGACGTCATGACTCCTCCGTCTCCGGCCCGCCGGGGCCTGGACGCGACACGCTGTGCTCCTTCCAGCCTGATCCGAGCCGCCGCGGAGCGCGACATCACGATCCGGTCTCGGGGTCTTGTCAACCGCCGTGTAATCGATTCCAATCCTCGGTACACGAAGTCGTGTAATCGATTCCACGAGGAGGTGGAGCGGCGATGGCGAGCATCAAGGACGTCGCTGCCGAGGCGGGGGTCTCCGTCGCCACGGTGTCACGCGTCCTGAACGACCATCCGTCGGTCAGCGAGGACGCACGCACGCGCGTGCTGGCCGCTGTCGAGGCGCTGGGCTACCGCCCGAACGCCGTCGCCCGTTCGCTGCGCACCGACCAGACCCGCACCCTCGGCCTGGTCATCAGCGACGTCATGAACCCGTACTTCACCGAGCTGGCCCGCTCCGTCGAGGAGGAGGCCCGCGCGCTGGGGTACAGCGTCATCATCGGCAACGCCGACGAGCGGCCGGACCTCCAGGACCACCACGTACGGACCCTCCTCGACCGCCGTATCGACGGCCTCCTCGTCTCCCCCACCGACGGCGGCTCCCCGCTGATGCTGGACGCCGCGCGCGCGGGGACGCCGATGGTCTTCGTCGACCGGTGGATCCCGGGCGTGGACGTGCCGGTCGTCCGGTCCGACGGGCGGGACGCCGTGCGTGACCTCGTCGCGCATCTGCACGCGCTCGGGCACCGGCGGCTCGCCATCATCGCGGGACCGGCGGCGACCACGACGGGCCGTGAGCGTGTGGAGGCCTTCAGGGAGGCCCTGCACGCGTTCGGTCTCGAACTCCCCGACGCCTACACGGGGCAGGGCGACTTCCAGGCCGAGAGCGGGCGCCGGGTCACCGAGGGCTTCCTCGATCTGCCCGAGCCGCCCGAGGTCGTCTTCGCGGCCGACAACCTGATGGCGCTCGGCGCCCTGGACGCCGTACGCGCGCGTGGGCTGCGGGTCCCGGAGGACATCGGGCTCGCCGCGTTCGACGACATCCCGTGGTTCGTGCACACCGATCCGCCGATCACCGCGGTCGCCCAGCCGACGGGCGAGCTGGGCCGGGCCGCAGTGAGGGCCCTGGTCGACCGCATCGAGGGACGGCCCCCGCAGTCCGTCACTCTTCCCGCCCGTCTCGTCGTACGCCGCTCGTGCGGCGAGCAGCCGGCTTCCCCCGAGTCGGCACCCGCACAGAACAGGAGCCAGTCGTGAGCAACCAGGACGAGTTGCTGCGCATCGAGGGCATGAGGAAGGCCTTCCCCGGCGTGGTCGCGCTCGACGGCGTCGACTTCGATCTGCGCCGCGGCGAGGTGCATGTGCTCCTCGGTGAGAACGGCGCGGGCAAGAGCACCCTCATCAAGATGCTCTCCGGCGCCTACACGCCCGACGAGGGCCGCATCCTGGCCGCCGGCGAGGAGGTGCGCATCCATGGTGCGCAGGACTCCGAGCGCCTCGGGATCGCCACCATCTACCAGGAGTTCAACCTCGTCCCCGATCTCACGGTCGCCGAGAACATCTTCCTGGGCCGCCAGCCGCGCCGCCTCGGCATGATCGACCGCAAGCGGATGGAGGCCGACGCCGAGGTGCTCCTCGCGCGCGTGGGCGTCGACGTCTCGCCCCGCACGCGGGTCCGTGAACTCGGTATCGCCCGCCTCCAGATGGTCGAGATCGCCAAGGCGCTGAGCCTGAACGCACGCGTCCTGATCATGGACGAGCCGACCGCCGTGCTCACCTCGGAGGAGGTCGAGAAGCTCTTCGCCATCGTGCGGAAGCTGCGCGAGGACGGCGTCGGGATCGTCTTCATCACCCATCACCTGGAGGAGATCGCCGCCCTCGGCGACCGGGTCACGGTCATCCGCGACGGCAGGTCCGTCGGGCAGGTGCCCGCTTCCACGCCCGAGGACGAGCTCGTACGGCTCATGGTGGGACGGTCGATCGAGCAGCAGTACCCGCGTGAAGTGCCCGAGAAGGGCGCCGCGTTGCTGTCGGTCGAGGGGCTCACCCGGGACGGTGTCTTCCACGACGTGACCTTCGAGGTGCACGCCGGTGAGGTCGTCGGGATCGCCGGTCTGGTCGGGGCGGGCCGTACCGAGGTCGTACGGGCGGTCTTCGGGGCCGACCCCTACGACAAGGGGACCGTGAAGGTCGCCGGCTCGCCCGTCGGCAAGCACGACGTCAACGCGGCCATGACCGCCGGGATCGGGCTCGTCCCCGAGGACCGCAAGGGCCAGGGGCTCGTGCTGGACGCGTCCGTCGAGGAGAACCTCGGTCTGGTGACGCTGCGTTCGGCCACGCGCGCGGGGCTCGTCGACCTCAAGGGGCAGCGGGAGGCCGCCGCCCGGATCGCCGGGCAGCTGGGCGTGCGGATGGCGGGACTCGGCCAGCACGTGAGGACGTTGTCCGGCGGCAACCAGCAGAAGGTCGTCATCGGCAAGTGGCTGCTGGCCGACACCAGGGTGCTGATCCTCGACGAGCCGACGCGCGGCATCGACGTCGGCGCGAAGGTCGAGATCTACCAGCTGATCAACGAACTCACCGCGCAGGGCGCGGCCGTGCTCATGATCTCCAGCGATCTGCCCGAGGTCCTCGGCATGAGCGACCGGGTCCTGGTCATGGCCCAGGGCCGGATCGCGGGCGAACTCCCCGCCGACGAGGCCACCCAGGACGCCGTCATGGCGCTCGCCGTCTCCACCCCCACCAGCAAGAAGGAGGCCCCCCGTGGCCACTGACACGCTCAAGAGCACGCCGGGCGCGAGTGGCGCCTCGGGGCTTCGCAGACTGCTCCTCGACAACGGCGCGCTGACCGCGCTGATCGTCCTCGTCATCGCGATGTCGGCGCTGTCCGGCGACTTCCTGACGACGGACAACCTCCTCAACGTCGGCGTCCAGGCGGCCGTGACGGCCATCCTCGCCTTCGGTGTGACCTTCGTGATCGTCTCGGCGGGCATCGACCTGTCGGTCGGCTCGGTCGCCGCCCTGTCGGCCACCGTCCTCGCCTGGAGCGCAACTTCGGAGGGCGTGCCGGTCTTCCTGGCCGTACTGCTCGCGATCGCGACCGGCATAGCGTGCGGTCTGGTCAACGGCTTCCTGATCTCGTACGGCAAACTGCCGCCGTTCATCGCGACGCTCGCCATGCTGTCGGTGGCGCGCGGTCTGTCGCTGGTGATCTCGCAGGGCTCCCCGATCGCCTTCCCGTCCTCGGTCTCGCACCTCGGTGACACGCTCGGCGGCTGGCTGCCGGTGCCCGTGCTGGTGATGGTCGGCATGGGGCTCATCACGGCGTTCGTGCTGGGGCGGACGTACATCGGGCGTTCGATGTACGCGATCGGCGGCAACGAGGAGGCGGCCCGCCTCTCCGGTCTGCGGGTGAAGAAGCAGAAGCTCGCGATCTACGCCTTCTCGGGCCTGTTCGCGGCCGCCGCGGGCATCGTGCTCGCCGCCCGTCTCTCCTCCGCGCAGCCGCAGGCCGCGCAGGGTTACGAGCTGGACGCGATCGCGGCCGTCGTCATCGGCGGCGCGTCGCTGGCGGGCGGCACGGGCAAGGCGTCGGGCACGCTCATCGGCGCGCTGATCCTCGCGGTGCTGCGGAACGGCCTCAACCTCCTGTCCGTGTCCGCGTTCTGGCAGCAGGTCGTCATCGGTGTCGTCATCGCGCTGGCGGTGCTGCTCGACACGGTCCGCCGCAAGGCGGGGGCGACCCCGGTCGCGGCCGGTACGGGCGGCAACAAGGGCAAGCAGGCGGCGACCTACGTGCTGGCGGCCGTGGTCGCGGCGGCGATCGTCGGCGCCACGTCTCTGCTGCACAGCGGTTCCTCGGACGCGGGGAAGTCGCAGCGGATCGGTCTGTCGCTGTCGACCCTCAACAACCCGTTCTTCGTGTCGATCCGTTCCGGCGCGCAGGCCGAGGCGAAGAAGCTGGGCGTGGACCTGACGGTCACCGACGCGCAGAACGACGCCTCGCAGCAGGCCAACCAGCTGGAGAACTTCACCAGTTCGGGGCTCGGCACGATCATCGTCAACCCGGTGGACTCCGACGCGGTGACCCCGGCGGCGAAGGCCGTCAACAAGGCGGACATCCCGCTGGTGGCCGTCGACCGCGCGGTCAACAACGCCTCCACCGCCGCCCTGGTCGCCTCCGACAACACCACCGGCGGCAAGCTCGCCGCCAAGGCGCTCGCCGAGAAGCTGGGCGGCAAGGGCCGGATCGTGATCCTCCAGGGCATGGCCGGCACCTCCGCCAGCCGGGAGCGCGGCGCCGGTTTCGCCGAGGGGCTCAAGGCCTACCCGGGCATCGAGGTCGTCGCCAAGCAGCCCGCCGACTGGGACCGCACCAAGGGCCTGGACGTCATGACCAACCTGCTCCAGGCCAACCCCGGCATCTCCGGTGTCTTCGCGGAGAACGACGAGATGGCGCTCGGCGCGATCAAGGCGCTGGGTTCCAAGGCCGGGAAGTCGGTCCAGGTCATCGGTTTCGACGGAACCGATGACGGTCTGAAGGCCGTCAAGGCAGGCACGCTGTACGCGTCCGTGGCGCAGCAGCCGTCCGAACTCGGCAGGATCGCCGTGCAGAACGCGGTGAAGGCCGCGAAGGGCGAGAAGGTCGCGAAGTCGGTCATGGTGCCGGTGAAGGTGGTCACGGCGCAGAACGTGGCCGGGTTCACGGGCTGAGGCCGGCGGGCCGAGACCGCAAGGCGGGCGGGTCCTCCTCACGGGGACCCGCCCGCCTCAAGTCACTTCACAGGGGAGCATTTTCATGTACGACTACGACCTGCTGGTCGTGGGATCCGCCAACGCCGACCTGGTGATCGGCGTCGAGCGCCGGCCGGGCGCCGGGGAGACCGTGCTCGGCACCGACCTCGCCGTCCACCCGGGCGGCAAGGGCGCCAACCAGGCCGTCGCGGCCGCCCGCCTCGGCGCCCGTACGGCCCTGCTGGCCCGCGTCGGCGACGACGCGTACGGCCGGCTGCTGCTGGACTCGCAGCGCTCGGCCGGGGTCGACACGGTGGGCGTGCTGGTGGGCGGGGCGCCGACGGGGGTCGCGCTGATCACCGTGGACCCGTCCGGCGACAACAGCATCGTGGTGTCGCCGGGTGCGAACGGCCGGCTGACGCCGGAGGACGTCCGTGCCGCGGGCAGCCTGTTCCACGCCTCCCACGTCGTCTCCGTCCAGCTGGAGATCCCGCTGGAGACGGTCCTGGAGGTCGTACGGAGTCTCGCCCCCGACAGCCGTTTCGTACTGAACCCGTCGCCGCCGCGGCCGCTGCCGACCGAGGTGCTGGCCGCGTGCGATCCGCTGATCGTCAACGAGCACGAGGCGAAGGTGATCCTCGGTGACGCGGCGGTGGGTGACTCGCCCGAGGACTGGGCGCGGATCCTGCTCGCGAAGGGACCGCGCTCGGTGGTCGTGACGCTCGGGTCGGAGGGTGCGCTGGTGGCCTCTTCCGCGGGGGTCGCGCGCGTCCCGTCCGTGAAGGTGGACGCCGTGGACACGACCGGCGCGGGCGATGCCTTCACGGCGGCGCTGGCGTACCGGCTCGGTGCCGGGGCGTCCCTGGCCGACGCGGCGGCGTACGCGGCGCGGGTCGGGGCGGCCGCGGTGACGAAGGAGGGCGCGCAGGTGTCGTTCCCGACGGCGGCGGAGGTCGACGCGCTGTGAAGAAGGCGGGAATCCTCAACCGTCATCTGTCGGGCGCGCTCGCGGAGTTGGGGCACGGGGACGGGGTGCTGGTGTGCGACGCCGGTATGCCGATACCCGTGGGCCCTCGGGTCGTCGACCTCGCCTTCCGGGCGGGGGTGCCGTCCTTCGCCGAGGTGGTGGAGGGGCTGCTGGCCGAGCTGGTGGTCGAGGGGGCGACGGCCGCGGCGGAGGTGCGGGACGCGAATCCGGGGGCGGCGGAGCTGCTGGACGGTCACTTCGGCGAGGGCGACCTGGAGTTCGTGTCGCACGAGCGGCTCAAGGAGCTGTCGGCGGGCGCCCGGCTGGTCGTGAGGACGGGTGAAGCACGTCCGTACGCGAATGTGCTGCTGAGGTGCGGGGTGTTCTTCTGACCCGGGAATGATCCGGAATGCTTCGAGGGGGCCTGGTCCGTCGACCAGGCCCCCTCGGGTTTCCCCTCCGTATCAGAACCCCCGCGATCCCCCCAGATCCCCTCCCCAGAAGTCCTGATGCCAAGTACGACCCGCGAGGTGGAGGAAGGGTTGCACGGGTTCGCGAAGATTTTTTCGGTGTCGGTACGGCGCACACGACTCACTCGCGCCCCTCGGTAAACATCTCGGCCGCCACGTGCTGTTACCCGGTGTCAGAACAACCACCGGGAGAGGTGAGCAGCGTGGAGCACTGGGTGCTCGACCCGGCCGTGATCGCGGCTGTGGGGGCGAGCTGGGAGGCGGTCGTGCGGATTGTGCGATCGGGGTCCGGTCGCCGAACCCGCCGCCGTATCGTGGCGCGCACATTTCGCTTCCACCGCGCGGGCACCGTCGTCGAGTACCGGTACCGGGCCGCGCGCGAGGACGTGTGGGAGGACGAGCGGTGACGCACACCGTCGAGGGGGGCAGCGAGATCTCCGGGGCGCGCGAGGACTTCGACGTGTTCTTCCAGCGAACGTATCCACGGATGCGGGCGCGGGCGCTGCTGCTGTGGCGCCACCGCGAGGAGGCGGAGGACGCGGTGCAGGAGGCGTACGCCGAGCTGTTCCGCTACTGGGACCGGGTGTCGCACTACGAGGCACCCGAGGCGTGGGCGTACAAGGTCATGACCCAGCGGCTCAACCGGGCCCGCCGGACGTGGTTCCGCCAGCACACGCTGGAGATCGAACCGGCGCCGACGGCGAGTGTGGAGGAGACCTCCGAGGCCCGCCAAGTGCTGGCCGCCCTCAAGGGGTTGCCGGACCGGCAGCGCCAAGTCCTGGTGCTGCACTGCCTCCAGGGGATGCCACAGCAGGAGATCGCGGAGTTGCTGGACATCAAACGCAGCAGTGTCGCGGGGAGTCTGCGTAAGGCACGCGGGCGGCTGGGGCGGGAGTTGGGGCTGCCGGTGGGTGAACTTCCCGGTGGTGGCGATGCGTTGATGTCCTCGACCGGTGATGTGCGGGTGGAGAGCACGGCACTGTCCCGTGACCCGTTGAGCAGTCTGCTGCGGCAGGCGGAGAACTGGCTGACGGCCGCCTGCGGTTCGGGCGAGGGCGCCCGGTGAGACATCTGCTGCGCGAGGCTCTCGTGCTTGTGGTCATCGGGCTGTTGGTGGTGGGCTCGCTGCTGCTGGCCCTGCTGATCGGCTACTGGCTGTTCTTCATCGGCGGCTTCACCGTCGTGGTGTTCTTCTGGGCGCCACCCGCGTTCATCTTCCTGGGAGTGGTGGTCTTCCCGCTCCTCGCGGCAGATGCCCGTGCCGTGCGCGGAGTCCGCCGTACGGGCGGCCTGCCGGAGTCGGCGGAACTCATCTCCCCCGCCGACGCACCGCAGTTGAGGGATCTGGTGGCGGACGTCGCGCGCTCGATGGGGACGTCGGCGCCGACGCACCTGTGGCTCACTCCGCACGCCAACGCGTCCGTGCACGAGGTCCACCGCCTCTTCCGGCGCCCGAGGCGTGTTCGGCACATGTGCATCGGGGTCCCCCTGCTCGTGGGACTGCCGACCGATCAGTTACGGGCGGTGCTCTGCCACGAACTGGGCCATTACGCGCGCCGCCACGCACCGTTCAGCAATACGATCTACCGGGGTTCGGCACTTCTGGGCGAATTGCTGACGGAACTCGACCACGCAGTCCTTCCGGTGAGCGACGTCTCCCCGGTCGACACCTCGATCCGTTCTCTCGCGTCCGTACAGCGCCGGGTCATCTCGCTCTACCGCTCCTTCTACGACCTGGTGACCCTGGCGATCCGGCGACGCCAGGAGTACGAGGCGGACCGCGCAGCCGCCGAGATCGTCGGAAATGACGTCATGGCGAGGTCGCTTCTCTCCTCGCACACGGTCGCCGTCTCCTGGAAGGCGTACCGGACGGGAATACTGGACCCTCTGCACGCGTACGGCCGGACTCCCGATGATCCGTACGAAACATTCGGCGCCCTGTTGCAGGACTCCGGACGTCTTCCCCAGGTCGTGCCACCGAGCCGCAGCCCTCGGCGGGATTCGCATCCGCCGTTGGAGAAGCGGTTGGCCGCGCTGAACCCGGCTGGGGTGACACATTCCGTCACCGGGCCCGCGGCCGTGACAGACCTGGCGGTGACGGATTCGGCGGCGTACGCGCATCTCCGGCAGGCGACCTTGCCGCCCACCTCGTACGCGCCGTACCGCGCGGGTTCCCGAGCGGTCGAGGTGATGCTCTCCATCAGCGGGTTCGCGTTCTTCATCTGGCCGGTCTGGGCCCTCCTCGGCGAGGCGGTGGCCAGGCCGGTCCTGTACTGCGCGGGAATCCTCGCCCTGATATCGGCCTTGATCCTGCATCGGCAGCGGAAACACGCAAGGGAATACCACGATCACTTCACACCGCCGCTCGACGGGACGACCCGACCGATTCCCCGGACGGAATGGCTCGGCCTCGCGGAGAAGTGGCAGGCGGAAGCACACCCGGCGAAGCTCCGTGCCGTGATCGACGTGTACAACGCATACCGCGCACGGGAAGGAAACGGCCGCACCGTCGCCCCGACCTTCGCGGGCCTACTGCGCATCCTGGAAGAAACCCATATCTCCCCCAAGGCCTCCCACGCACTGCTTTTCGCGGAGCAGTCAGCGGCCCTCCCCCGGCATATGTGGGGAGCTGCGGCGGCCAACGCCGTGGCACGCCTCTCGAACCCCGCCGAAGTGTCCTATCTGTTCTCGGCGGCGACCTATCAGGCGGCCTATGTCCGGGTACTGCGTGACCGGCTCCGCTGGGAACGCGTCGATCTCGACCGCCCGCTCCCTCGCCTCTCCCCGCCGTCTCCCGAGATCTCCCCGGAGAAACCCGGCTGGGACGTCCCGGTCATCCTGCTGGCCAGCGGCAGCGCTTTCATTTTCTTCACCATGCTCCTCGCCATCTGGTTCCCGGGCGCGATCAAGTGGTCCGTGGTCACCCTTTTCCTGACCATCCTCCTGGTCGCCCTGTTCCAGATCGTGAAACCGACGAAGTACGGCCCTGGCCGGCCGCGCAGACTGAGACGGTGGCTGAACCCCGCCGCGGCCCTCTTCATCACCTTCTGCGCGGTCGGCCGACTGGGCCAGCTCGGCAGGGGTGAGGTGGCCCCTTGGCTGATCGTGATCACGATGTTCGCCGTGGGGTACCCCCTCTACAGCCCCCGCGCGAAAGTCGGCGGCGTCCGAGCGACCCTGGCCCTGATCCTGGCCGCCTGGACCATCGCGGACGCCTGGAACGCCAACCACGACTGAGAAACGGCCGCCCGGAACTCCCCTGTCCCGGGCGGCCGTCAAGAGCAGATCAGCCCGCGTGCTCCACGAACCGCGCCGCGGTCTCCGCGAGAAGCTCCCGCCCGTCCCGCTCCCAGAGCCGGTCGTTGAACAGCTCGACCTCGATGGCCCCGGTGTACCCGGCGTCCTCGACGTACCGCTTCCACTCCCGCATGTCGATCGACCCGTCCCCGATCTGCCCCCGCCCGTTGAGGACGCCTTCGGGCAACGGGGTGGTCCAGTCGGCGAGTTGGAAGGTGTGGATGCGGTCGGACGCGCCCGCTCGGGCGATCTGGGCGGGGGCGTCGTCGTCCCACCAGATGTGGTACGTGTCGACCGTGACGCCGACCTGGTGGGCGGGGAAGCGTTCCGCGAGGTCCAGGGCCTGCTTGAGGGTGGAGACCACACAGCGGTCGGAGGCGTACATCGGGTGGAGCGGCTCGATGGCCAGCCGTACGCCGTGCTGTTCCGCGTACGGGCCGAGTTCGGCGAGTGCGTCGGCGATCCGCTCCCGGGCGCCGTGCAGGTCCTTCGAGCCGGCCGGCAGACCGCCGGAGACCAGGACCAGGGTGTCCGTGCCCAGCGTCGCCGCCTCGTCGATCGCGCGGCGGTTGTCGGCCAGGGCCGCCGCCCGCTCCTCCGGTTCGATCGCCGTGAAGAAGCCGCCGCGGCACAGGGTCGTGACCGTCAGGCCCGCGTCGCGGACCAGCTTGGCGGTCGCCTCCAGGCCGTACGTCTGGACGGGCTCGCGCCACAGGCCGACGTTGACGATGCCCAGCTGGCCGCAGGCGTCGACCAGTTGCGGCATCGACAGCTGCTTGACCGTCATCTGGTTGATGGAGAAGCGGGAGAGGTCGCCGGTCGCGGTCACTGGTTCACTCCGTACAGGCTCAGCAGGGTCTTCATGCGCTCCTCCGCCAGCTTCGGGTCCGGGAACAGGCCCAGGCCGTCGGCGAGTTCGTAGGCGCGCGCGAAGTGCGGGAGGGAGCGGGCCGACTGGAGGCCGCCGACCATCGTGAAGTGGCTCTGGTGGCCCGCGAGCCAGGCCAGGAACACCACGCCGGTCTTGTAGAAGCGGGTGGGGGCCTGGAAGAGGTGGCGGGACAACTCGACGGTGGGGTCGAGGAGTTCACGGAAGCCCGCCGTGTCGCCGGTGTCCAGGACGCGGACCGCCTCGGCCGCGAGCGGGCCCAGCGGGTCGAAGATGCCGAGGAGGGCGTGGCTGAAGCCCTTCTCGTCGCCCGCGATCAGCTCGGGATAGTTGAAGTCGTCGCCGGTGTAGCAGCGGACGCCCTGCGGGAGACGGCGGCGGATGTCGATCTCGCGCTGGGCCTCCAGCAACGACACCTTGATGCCGTCGACCTTGTCCGGGTGGGCCGCGATGACCTCCAGGAAGGTGTCGGTCGCCGCGTCCAGGTCGGACGAGCCCCAGTAGCCCTCAAGGGCCGGGTCGAACATCGGGCCGAGCCAGTGCAGGATCACCGGCTCGGACGCCTGGCGGAGCAGGTGGCCGTAGACCTCCAGGTAGTCCTCGGGGCCCTCGGCGGCCGCCGCGAGGGCGCGGGAGGCCATCAGGATGGCCTGGGCGCCGGACTCCTCGACGAGGGCGAGCTGCTCCTCGTAGGCCGCGCGGACCTCGGCCAGGGTCGCCGGGCCGGTGAGCTGGTCGGTGCCGACACCGCAGGCGACGAGTCCGCCGACGGACTTGGCCTCGGCGGCGGACCGGCGGATCAGCTCCGCGGCGCCCGCCCAGTCCAGGCCCATCCCGCGCTGGGCGGTGTCCATCGCCTCGGCGACACCGAGCCCGTGGGACCACAGGTGGCGGCGGAAGGCGAGGGTGGCGTCCCAGTCGACGGCGGCGGGCGAGTCGGGGGTCGTGTCGGCGAACGGGTCCGCGACGACGTGGGCCGCCGAGAAGACCGTACGGGAGGTGAAGGGGGTGCCGGTCTTCACCGCCAGCGGCTCGGTGCGGGGTTCGTACGCCCTCAAGCCGCCCTTGAAGTCGGGAAGTCGGATCGTCACAGCGAGATCTCCGGCACGTCGAGACGGCGGCCCTCGGCCGAGGACTTCAGGCCCAGCTCGGCCATCTGCACGCCGCGCGCACCGGCGAGCAGGTCCCAGCGGTAGTCGGCACCGGCGTACACGTGCTTGAGGAAGAGCTCCCACTGGACCTTGAAGCCGTTGTCGAACTCCGTGTTGTCCGGGACCTCCTGCCACTGGTCGCGGAAGGAGTAGGTGGCGGGCAGGTCCGGGTTCCAGACCGGCTTCGGCGTCGCACTGCGGTGCTGGACACGGCAGTTGCGCAGACCGGCGACCGCCGACCCCTCCGTGCCGTCCACCTGGAACTCGACCAGCTCGTCGCGGTTGACGCGTACGTCCCAGCTGGAGTTGATCTGGGCGACGACACCACCCTCGATCTCGAAGATGCCGTACGCGGAGTCGTCGGCGGTGGCGGAGTAGGGCTTGCCGTTCTCGTCCCAGCGGGTCGGGACGTGCGTCGTGGCCAGCGCGTTCACCGAGGTCACGCGGCCGAACAGCTCGTGCAGGACGTACTCCCAGTGCGGGAACATGTCGACGACGATGCCGCCGCCGTCCTCCGCGCGGTAGTTCCACGACGGGCGCTGGGCCTCCTGCCAGTCGCCCTCGAAGACCCAGTAGCCGAACTCGCCGCGCACGGACAGGATCCGTCCGAAGAAGCCGCCGTCGATGAGCCGCTTGAGCTTGAGCAGGCCGGGCAGGAACAGCTTGTCCTGCACGACACCGGACTTGACGCCCGCCTCACGTGCCAGACGGGCCAGCTCGATGGCACCTTCGAGGCCGGTCGCGGTCGGCTTCTCGGTGTAGACGTGCTTGCCCGCGGCGATGGCCTTCTTGAGGATCTCCTCGCGGCCCGAGGTCATCGCGGCGTCGAAGAAGATGTCGACGGTCTCGTCGGCGAGGACCGCGTCCACGTCCGTCGCCCAGTGCTCCAGACCGTGCTTCTCGGCGAGCGCCTTGAGCGCGTGCTCGCGGCGGCCGACCAGGATCGGCTCCGGCCACAGCACGGTGCCGTCGCCGAGGTCGAGGCCGCCCTGCTCGCGGAGCGCCAGGATGGAGCGGACCAGATGCTGGCGGTAGCCCATGCGCCCGGTCACGCCGTTCATGGCGATACGCACCGTCTTGCGTGTCACGTCGATCCCTTCGTAGGCGTCGTACGCAGCATTGCCTGCGCATTCCGTACGCGGTTGTGCGCGCCGCGTACGCCTCGACTGGTGAGCGTTACAGCAAGCGCTTTCTATCTAGGAAGAAGCTAGCCTCTGAGCAGTGGTCCGGACAAGACCGTGACGGGGTCGAGTTGTTCGAGGGGGCGAACAACGGGGGGCTGGGGCCTTAAGGTCTGGTCGAAACCATTCCTGTGCGGGTGTGCGTGTACAAGGTGCGGGTGCGGTGTGCGGGCGGGCTGCGCGGGCGGTGTGTTGGCGCGATGTGCGGATGCGCCGAACCGCGTGCGGCATGCGCGTGCGCGTGCGGCTGCGCGTTGCGGCGTGTGGGCGTGGTGTGGGCGTGGGGCGTGCGTGTGCGGTGTGCGTGTGCGGCTGTGGCTGCGCGCGGTGCGTGCGCGGCTGCGGCCGGCTGCGCGTGCGGTGTGTGAGCGCGGCTGCGGCTCGCTGCGTGTGCGCGTGCGATGCACGAGTGCGAGTACAACGAGGTACGACTGAGATGCGCGACCGGAGGACGACGAGATGACGGTGACCCTGGCGGACGTGGCGGCCCGCGCGCAGGTCTCGCCCGCGACGGTGTCGCGCGTGCTGAACGGGAACTATCCCGTGGCCGCATCCACCCGTGAGCGGGTGCTGCGAGCCGTGGACGAGCTGGACTACGTACTGAACGGGCCGGCGAGCGCGCTGGCCGCGGCGACGTCCGACCTGGTCGGGATCCTCGTCAACGACATCGCGGACCCCTTCTTCGGGATCATGGCGAGCGCGATCCAGTCGGAGATCGGCGGGCCCGGCGGGCGCGCGGGGGGTGAGCGGCTGGCGGTGACCTGCAACACCGGGGGTTCGCCGGAGCGGGAGCTGACATATCTCACGCTGCTGCAGAGACAGCGGGCGGCCGCTGTCGTGCTGACGGGCGGTGCGGTCGAGGATGCGCCGCACGCGGCGGCGGTCGCGGCGAAGCTGCGGAAGCTGGGGGACGCCGGGACCCGGGTGGTGCTGTGCGGGCGGCCGCCTGCGCCGGACACCTCCGCGATCGCGCTGACCTTCGACAACCGCGGGGGCGGGCGGGAGCTGACCGAGCATCTGATCGGGCTCGGGCACCGGCGGCTCGGGTACATCGCGGGGCCCGAGGAGCGGACGACCACCCGGCATCGGCTGGAGGGGCATCGCGCCGCGCTCGCGGATGCGGGGATCGCCGAGGATCCCCGGTGGACCGTGCACGGGCGGTATGACCGGCGGTCCGGGTACGAGGCGACGCTGGAGCTGCTGCGGCGGGATCCGTCCCTCACGGCGGTGGTGGCGGCGAACGACTCCGTGGCGCTGGGGGCGTGCGCCGCGCTGCGGGACTCGGGGCTGCGGATTCCGGATGACGTGTCCGTCGCCGGGTTCGATGATCTGCCGTTCAGCATCGATGCGGTGCCGGCGTTGACGACTGTGCGGTTGCCGTTGGCGGAGGCAGGGGCTCGGGCGGGGCGGATCGCCATGGGGCGGGAGGAGGAGCCGCCTGGGGGGATCGCTGTCATCCGGGGGGAGTTGATGGTGCGGGGGTCTACCGGGGGGCCGCGGGACCCCGGGGCGCCGCGGGGTTGACGTACCCGGTGGCCGGGTGGCCGTCCCCGGGAGCCGCCGCCCCCGGACCCCCGCCGCGGCCCCGAACGGGCCTCGCCCTCGAAGGCCGGACTGGGGCTGAAGGACCCGGACCGGCGTTGCGACGCAAGCGTTTCTTCGAGTGTCCGGAGTCTTCCTCTCCGCATGTTCCGCTGCGGGCGGACCCCGCAGGGCGGAGAAGATCTTGAACGACTCCGGAGCCACATCGATGATTTCCACGGCAGCCACCGGTCTCATTGCCGTCATCACCCGATCGACCAACCGGAGTTGATTCCCATGCGTATCGTCGTCACCGAGTTCATCAGCCTCGACGGCATCGTCCAGGCGCCCGGAGGTCCCGACGAGGACACCGACGGCGGGTTCGCCCACGGCGGCTGGTCGCACCCGTACTTCGACGAGGAGGTGCTCGGCCCCGCGTTCACCGAGGGGCTGGAGCGGGCCGAAGCACTGCTGTACGGGCGGCGGACGTATCTCACGATGGCGGGCGCATGGCCGGAGCGGGCCGGTGACCCCTTCGCCGACCGGCTGAACTCCCTGAAGAAGTACGTCGTGACCGACACCCTCGGCGACTCCGAGCTGACCTGGAACAACACCACCCGCATCCCGGGCGGCGAGGCCGTCGCCCGCATCCGCGAACTGCGTGCGGCCGAGGGCGGCGACCTCGCGATGATGGGCAGCCCCACCCTCGTCCGCACCCTCCTCGCCGAGGGCCTGGTCGACGAGCTCCAGCTCGCCGTGATGCCCGTGCTCCTCGGCGGCGGCAAGTCGGTCTTCCCGTCGGACGGCGGGAAGCGGCCCTTCGAGCTGGTGTCCTCGGTCACCGGCAAGACAGGCGTACAGCTCTGCGTCTACCGGCCGGCGGCCGAGGCCTGACCACGCGGGGCCGCGGCCGGCGCAGCCGCCGAGGGGTAGCCGCGAAGGCGCGGACGTCCTACGCTCGATCCCACGGTATCTCTGACTGAGTCAGGAATTCTGCGTCAACCACCGGGGGGCGACGACCATGACCGTCCAGGACATCCGCGCCTTCAACCGCTTCTACACGAACGTCATCGGCGCCCTCGACTACAGCCGCCAGCTGTACGCCCCGTACACCCTCACCGAGTCCCGCGTCCTGTACGAGCTCGCGCACTCCCCGCGTACCGACGCGGCGGATCTGCGCACCGAACTCTCGCTGGACGCGGGCTACTTGAGCCGGATCCTCAACAAGTTCGAGCAGGACGGGCTGATCGAGCGCACCCCGTCCCGCAGTGACCCGCGCCGGCGGCGGGTCACGCTCACCGCGCGGGGGCGGGAGACCGCGGCGCTGCTCGCCGAGCGCGCGGACGAATCGGTCGGGGCGCTGCTGGCGACCGTCCCGTCGGCCGACCGGCCCCGTCTCGCCGAGGCGATGCGCACCGTCCGCGAGCTGCTGTCCGACGGCCGCCCCCCACGCCGCGAGGACGTCCTGCTGCGCGAGCCCGGCCCCGGTGACCTGGGCTGGATCGTGCAGCGCAACGCCGCGCTCTACACCGCCGAGTACGGCTGGAACGCGGACTACGAGGGGCTGGTCGCCCGGATCGTCGCCGACTTCGCGGAGGACCACGACCCGCATCTGGAGCGGGTGTGGATCGCGGAGCTCGACGGCCGGGCGGTGGGGTGCGTGATGTGCGTACGGGACGAGGCCCCGGGCGCCGCCCGCCTGCGGCTGCTCCTGGTGGAACCACAGGCCCGCGGGCTCGGCATCGGCGACCGGCTCGTCACGGCCGTCATCGACTTCGCGCGCGGCGTCGGCTACCGCGAGCTGGTCCTGTGGACCAACGACATCCTCAGCTCCGCCCGGCACATCTACCAGCGCCACGGTTTCGTCCTCCTCGCCGAGAAGCCGCACCGCTCCTTCGGCAAGGACCTGGTCGGCCAGGACTGGCGCCTGGATCTGCACGCGGCTGAGGAGTGACGCGTGCGGTCCTGTGCCGCGTAGAGTCCGGAGCATGAAGCTGGCGTTCTCCACTCTCGGCGTCCCCGGTCTCCCCCTCCCCGAGGTGCTCGGCCTCGCGACCACGCACGGCTATCACGGCGTAGAGCTGCGCGCCCACCCGGAGGAGCCGGTGCATCCGGGCATCGACGCCGCCCGGCGGGCCGGCGTGGTCGCCGAGTTCAAGGCGGCCGGAGTGGAGATCCTGGGCCTCGCCGGGTACGCGCGCGTGGCCGCGCCGGGCGACGACGAGCCGGTACTGGCGGAGATCCGCGCCCTCCTCGACCTCGCCCACGACCTGGGCGCCCCCTACATCCGCGTCTTCCCCGGCGCGAGCCCCGAACAGACCCCGGCCGAGGCGGACGCGACGGCTGCGCGCAGGCTCGGTACGGCGGCGGAGGACGCGGCCGACATCGGCGTACGCATCCTCCTGGAGACCCACGACTCGCACCGCACCGGAGCCGACGCGATCCGTGTGCTGGGCCTGGTCGGCCACCGCCATGTCGGTTCCCTCTGGGACGTCATGCACACCTGGCTCGGGGGCGAGCAGCCCTTGGAGACCTACGCGGCACTGTCCCCGTATCTCGGATACGTCCAGGTCAAGGACATCTCCTCCCCCGACGACACCACCCCGCTCCCGCTCGGCGCGGGCGTGCTGCCCCTCTCCGAGTGCGTCGAGGTGCTCTCCCGGCACGGCTGGGACGGCTGGCTCTGCTGGGAGTACGAGAAGCGGTGGTACGAGGGGGCCGCGCCGCTTCCCGAACTGCTGGGCGCGGGGCGCGAGCATCTGGGGCGGCTGCTCAACGAGAGTGCCTGAGCACTGCTGCTCGGGCGCGACTGCACGGGGGGCGACTCTCCGGGCGCGGGAGAAGGCCGGTGGCGGCCGGTGCGGCGGCGGCCGGCGGCGCGGGCGCGTGGCTACCGCTCCGGTCGCCCTCTGAGCTCGGGCGCGGCCGCCGCTCCGACCGGACTCCTGACCTCGCGCGCGGCCACCGCTCCGGTCGACCCCCGAGTTCGGACGGCTACCGCCCCGGCCGGACCCTGAGCTCTGTCTCCGGGTCCAGGCACCACTCCAGCACCGAAGGCCAGGAGCCGTAACCCGCGTCCAGGTCGAGGTGGGCGGCGCCGGGGAGGAGGGTGGTGGGGAGGGCGAGGGGGTCGCCGTACACGGCGCGGGCGCCCTCCGGGCTGTACGGGTCGTCGTCGCCGGCGATGAGGCGGGTCGGGCCGGGAAAGGTGAACTCCGGTGCGGGCGGGGCGAATTCGGCGACCTCGGGGTAGCGGGCGAGGACGGACGGGGAGGGCGGGCTGACGAGCAGTACGCGGTCCACGTCACCCTCCTCGACGATCCCGCGCGAGACTGCGTGCAGCCACAGGACGGCGGAGAGACTGTGGGCGAGGACGACGTCCGGGCCCGCGGCGAGGTGGCGGGCGAGTTCGCCGAGCCACACCTCCAGCCCGGGGTCGTCCGGGTCGGGCAGCTGGGGGTACGTGACCTCGTGCCCGAGCTCGGTGAGCCGGTCGGCGAGCCAGTGCTGCCAGTGGTTTTCGGGACGGTGGTTCTGCCAGCCGTGGAGGATGAGGTAGGCGGTCATGGGTGCGATGGTTTCCGATGCCGGCCGGGCAGGTCCAGTTAACCTTTCTCGATGGAACAGGTAAGCGAGACCTTCACAGTCGATCTGCGCCGCCTGACCGTCCTGCGTGAACTCCAGCGCCGCGGCAGCCTCGCGCGCACGGCGGAGGCCCTTCATCTGACCCCCTCGGCGGTCTCGCAGCAGATCGCGGCACTGTCCCGCGAGCTCGGGACGCCCCTCACCGAACGGGACGGCCGGGGCGTACGGCTCACCGGCCAGGCCCGGGTCCTGCTGACCCACGCCGATGCGATCGCCGCCCAACTGGAGCGGGCCCGCGCCGACTTGGCGGCGTACGACGGGGGCGGGCGCGGCTCGGTGACCATCGGCTGCTTCTCCAGCGGGATCCTGGGGCTGCTGCCGGGCGTGCTGCGGGGGTTGCGCGAGCGGCTGCCGGATGTGCGGGTGGACGTGGTGGAGGCGGAGCCGCCGGATCTGTTCACGGCCCTGGACGCCGGTCAGGTGGACGTGGCGGTGGCGGTGGATTTCGCGGCCACCCCGCCGCACACGGACCGTCGGTACAGCCGGGTCGATCTGCTGCGGGACGCGATGGATCTCGTGGTCCCGGCGGATCACCGGCTGGCCGGGCGCGCTGCACCGGTCCCGCTGCGGGAGTTGGCCACCGAGGCATGGATCGCCGGGGACGCCCGCAGCTGCGTGGGTGCGATCGCCCGCGCGGTGTGCGCGACGGCCGGTTTCACCCCGGACATCCGGCACGCGGTGAACGACTGGGGTGCGCTGGCGGCGCTGGTCGAGGCGGGGGCGGGGGTGGCGTTGATCCCGCGCCTGGTCCGGCCGTTGTACGAGCATCGGCGGCTGGCGGTGCTGGCGACGGCGGGGGAAGCGCCGGCACGGAACGTCTTCGCGGCGGTACGGACGGGGGCGGAGCGGGATCCGGTGCTGGCCGCCGTCCGGGACCAGCTGCGGGAGACGGCGCGGAGCGCGGTGAGGCCCGCCCCGCCCCTCTGAATCGGGCCGGTCACCAGAGCCCTCGCGGCTGAGCGGGCGGGCCCCGCCCACCATGCCCCCACCCGCCGTTGCCGTTCCGTTATCTTCCGGTCCATGCTCGGTCACAAGCCGGTTGCAGCCTCGTCGGGCGTGATCATTCCGTGACGCCTAGACGAGAGACAGGCAATGGGTATACCCACACCCCCCACAAGACATCTACTGATCGCCCTGGCCGTCGTACTGGCCGCGACGGCGGCCCCCGGCGCGGGGCCGGCCCTCGCCGCTCCCGGCACTCCCGGCACTCCCGGCACTCCCGGCACTCCCGGCGCTTCGGCGGACGCGAAGGACGCCCGCATCACCCGGACGGTGACGCTGATCACCGGGGACAAGGTGTCGGTCGCGAAGGACGGTTCGGTCACCGGGATCGAGCGGGCCGAGGGACGTGAGGGCGCCTCGTTCTCGGTCCGGAAGGTCGACGGGCACACCTACGTCACCCCGGGCGACGCGGCGCTGCCCGTGATCCAGGGCAAGCTCGACCGGCGGCTGTTCGACATCACCGAGCTGCTCGCGTACGGCTACGACGACGCGCGCCGGTCCGACCTGCCGCTCATCGTCACCTACGGCGGCGACGGGACACCCGCGGCCAGTGCGTTCCGTGCCGCGCGGGCCCGGGTGAGCCAGACGCTGGACACGGTCAACGGCGTGGCGCTGCGGGCCGACAAGCGCGGGGGTACCGCGTTCTGGGACACCTTCACCGACGGTGCCGACGGCGGCGAGGGCACCGCCCGGCTGGCCGGGTCCCCGGCGGCGAAGAAGATCGAGAAGGTCTGGCTGGACGGCAAGCGCAAGGCCGACCTGGACAGGAGCGTGCCGCAGATCGGCGCACCGGCGGCATGGGAGGCCGGGTTCGACGGCACGGGCGTCAAGGTCGCCGTGCTGGACACCGGTGTCGACCAGACCCACCCCGACCTCGCGGGCCAGGAGATCGCCGAGCGGAACTTCTCCGACGCGGCGGACAGTGTGGACCGCAACGGCCACGGCACCCATGTGGCGGCCACCATCGCCGGTACGGGCGCCAAGTCGGGCGGGAAGTACAAGGGCGCCGCGCCGGGGGCACGCATTCTGGCCGGCAAGGTGCTGGACGACGGTGGCGGGGGCTGGGACTCCGACATCATCGCGGGCATGGAGTGGGCGGTCGCCGAGGGCGCCGATGTCGTCAACATGAGCATGGGCGGCACCGACACCATGGGCGTCGACCCGCTGGAGGAGACGGTCAACCGGCTCTCCGCCACCTCGGACACCCTGTTCGTCATCGCCGCGGGCAACGAGGGCGGGGCCGGCGAGAGCACCGTCGGCTCGCCGGGCAGCGCCGACGCCGCGCTGACGGTCGGGGCGGTGGACAAGGACGACAAGCTCGCCGACTTCTCCAGCCGCGGCCCGCGCGTCGGCGACGGCGGCCTCAAGCCGGACCTGACCGCGCCGGGCGTCGACATCGTGGCCGCCGCCTCCACCGCGAGCAACATGGAGGAGTGGTTCCCGGCGGGGACGGCCGGTTACGCGGAACTCAGCGGTACCTCGATGGCCACCCCGCATGTCGCGGGCGCCGCCGCCCTGTTGGCGCAGCAGCACCCGGACTGGAGCGGTGAGCGGATCAAGGCGGCGCTGACCGGCTCCGCGAAGCCCGGCCCGTACAGCGCCTACCAGCAGGGCACCGGTCGTACCGATGTGGCCCGGGCGATCACGCAGACCGTCGTGGCCGAGAACGGCCCGGTCAGCTTCGGCCGCCCCGCCTGGCCGCACGGCGACGACCAGCCGGTCGCCAAGGAGATCACGTACCGCAACCTCGGCACCGAACAGGCCGTCCTGGACCTGTCCGTCGAGGCGCTCGGGGTGGACGGCAAGCCCGCTCCCGAGGGCATGTTCGACATCTCGGCGCGGCAGGTGACGGTGCCCGCAGGCGGTACGGCGAGCGTCACGGTGACCGCCGACACCCGCGTCGGCGGGGAGGCCGTCGGCTCCTGGGGCGGTTCGGTGACCGCGGCCTCGGCCGACGGCAAGGTGTCGGTGCGTACCGCGTTCGGTGTGGAGCGCGAGGCCGAGTCGTACGACCTGACCATCAAGCAGCTCGACGACGAGGGCAAGCCGTCCGTCAACGGCTGGACGAGGATCGACGGCCGCGACCGCGACTACTCCGCGGACCTCGCCGGCGACGACGGCGAGCTCACCGTCCGGCTGCCCAAGGGCAGTTACGCGCTCACCGGCATCCTCGGCGGCGACGGCGAGCCGGCCGGCGGATCGTACTTCCTCGCTCCCTCCGTGGAGCTGGACAAGGACACCACCATCGTGATGGACGCCCGCGAGGCCGAGTCGGTGAAGGTCACCGTGCCCGACGCCGCGGCGCGCAACGACCACGCCCAGCTCGTCCCCGGCTACACCCGCAGCGACGGCAGGGCCCTCGACGCCTGGGCGGTCTACAACTTCCCCGACTTCCAGAGCTTCAAGGTCGCGCACGTCGGCCCCGAGGCGCCGAAGGACGCGGCGTACGCCCAGTACAGCGGCTTCTGGAGGAGCGCGGAGGCCGACGGACGCGCCGTCAACTACCGCTTGGCGTGGAACCGTACGGGCGCGCTCGGCGCCTTCACCGCCGACGTCCGGCGCGAGGACCTCGCCAAGGTCGACCTCACCTTCGGCACACCCACCACCCCGGACACCGGCCTGCTCTACGCGATGCCCCTCTCCCCCGACGACCGGGTCGGCGCCGACTTCAGCACCCCCGTCTGGCGTGAACTGCCGCTGCGGACCACCGAGTACGTCCTCGGCAACGGCGTGAAGTGGGGCTACTCCGCGGAACAGTGGACGTCGCTGTCCTCGCTGCTCGGACAGTTCCGCACGTACGAGGCCGGCCGGAGCTACACCAAGAAGATCAACGTCGGTGTCTTCGGTCCGTCCCTGCCCCCGGTCGAGGGCGAACCGGTGGACCTGCGCCCCGGCCTCGCGCGGCACGGCAACACGATCAAGGCGGTCCTCCCCCTGTTCGGCGACGGCGAGGGCGACCTCGGCACCAGCGCCTACGAGCTGAAGGCCGCGCTGCGCGCCGACGGCGAGGAGATCCCCACCGACGGCGACCCGCTCTACCGGGCGACGTACGCCGTTCCCGCCGAGGCCCGCCGCTACGAACTGAGCCTCGACGCCACCCGGGACCCCGCGATGTACCCGGTCAGCACCCGGGTCCGGACCCGCTGGACGTTCCGCTCGGCGCAGACCGCCGCCGGCACCTGGACCCGGCTGCCGCTGTCCGTCGTCCGCTTCTCCCCCGACCTCTCCCCGGCCAGCACCGCCAAGGCGGGCGCCCGGTTCGACGTGCCGTTCACCGTCGAGGGCGCGGCCGCCGGGGCAGGCGTCAAAAAGCTGAGGTTCAAGGTGTCGTACGACGAGGGCCGGACCTGGACGCCGGTCGGGGCCGTGGCCGGCAAGCGCCTGTCCCTCCACCACCCGTCCGCCCCCGGCACCGTCTCCCTGCGGGCCGAACTGACCGACCGCGCCGGCAACACGGCCGTCCAGACCATCGAACGGGCCTACCTCACGGTCCGCTAGCCCAAGGACCCGGTGGCGTGTCCGAGCCCGTGCTCCGGACACGCCACCGGCCGGTCCCGGGCCGCGAACCTCGCCATCCGCTGCTCCAGCCGGGTCCGGGCCTGCGGCCACTCCGCCGCCGTGATCGAGAAGATCGCCGTGTCACGCAGCCGGCCGTCCTCGCCCGGCGCCCAGGACCGCGACCAGTTGCGCAGCACGCCCTCGAACCGCGCCCCGAGGCTCTCGATCGCCGCGCGGGAACGGGCGTTGCGGGCGTCGGTCTTCAGGTCCACGCGGGACACGGCCCACCGCTCGAAGGCGTGCCGGAGCAGCAGCAGCTTGGACTCGGCGTTCACGCCCGTGCCCTGCGCGGACCGGGCCAGCCAGGTGAAGCCGATCTCGATGGCGTCGAGCCGGTCCTCCGACAGCCAACTGCGCGGCTCCCAGAAGGAGGTGGTGCCGACCACGCGCCCGGTGGCCGTATGGATCTGCGTGTACGGTGCGAGCTTGCCGTCCGCCGCCCGGCCGAGCTGTGCGTCGATGTACCCGGGGACCTCGTCGGCCCGCGGCACCCAGGTGAAACCGTAGGTGTCCCGGTTCTCCTCGGCCGCCGCCGCGAGTCCGGCCGCGTGCCGGTGCTCCAGTGGCTCCAGGCGCACCAACTCACCCTCCAGAAGCGGCCCTTCCAGCTTGAAGCTCACTGCCCGATGTCCTTTCGCAGTGCCGCGAACGCCTCGTGGAAACCGGGGAAAGTCTTCCGGACACAGCCGGGGTCGTCGAACGAAATACCGGGCACCCGCAGCCCGGTGACCGCGAAGGACATCACCATGCGGTGGTCACCGTACGAGGTGATCTCCACGCCCGTCGTACGGCCGCCGAACCCCGGCTGGATCTCGATCCAGTCCGGGCCCACCGCCACCTGTGCCCCGAGCCGCCGCAGGTTCTCCGCACCGGCCTCCAGCCGGTCGCACTCCTTGACCCGGGTGTTCGCCACGTCCTCGATCCGTACCGGGCCCGTGGCGAAGGGCGCGATCGCCGCCAGTGTCGGCATCGTGTCCGAGATGTCCCGCATGTTGACGGTCAGGCCGTCGAGCCGGCCGGTGCCCCGGACGGTCGTGCCCTTCGCCGTCACCGACACGTCCGCGCCCATCCGCCGCAGTACGTCCACGAAGCCCAGGTCGCCCTGGAGCGCGCCCGTCCCGAGGCCCGGGACCGTCACCTCGGCGCCCGGGGTGACCGCCGCGGCGGCGAAGAAGTAGCCGGCCGTGGAGGCGTCGGGTTCGATGGCGTACATCGTCGCGCGGTAGCCGCCCGGCGGGACCACGAAGGTGTTCCCCTCCCGGCCCACCTCCACCCCGAACGCCCGCATCATCGCGATGGTGATCTCCACGTACGGCACCGAGACCAGGTCCGTGACCTTGATCCGCAGCCCCTTTCGGGTCAGCGGGCCGAGCAGCAGCAGCGCGGTGAGGTACTGGGACGACTGGCCCGCGTCCAGCACCACGTCCCCGCCCTCGACGCCGGCCGCCCGTACCGTCAGCGGGTGGTGGCCCTCCGCCTCCTCGTGCCGCAGGTCCACGCCCAGGTCGCGCAGGGCGCGCGAGAGCGGCAGCAGCGGCCGGCGGCGCATCTGCGGCGAGGCGTCGAAGCGGTAGGTGCCGTGGCCGGCCGCGGCCAGCGTCGGCAGGAAGCGGGCGGTCGTCGCGCCGTCCCGGCAGTACACGTCGGCCTCCGGCACGGCGGGGCCCTCGGGGCGGCCGTCGACCTGCCAGGTGTCCGGGGTGCGGCCGACGCGGTAGCCGAGCCGGGTCAGCCCCTCGGCGAAGCCCTCCGTGTCGTCCGAGCGCAAGGGCCGCACCAGCGTGGTGACGCCGTCGGCGGCCGCCGCCAGGAACAGGGCGCGGGCGGTGATGGACTTGGAACCGGGGATGTCGACCGTGGGCATGCCCTCATGATCGGCCGAGCACCGGCTCGCCCGCCGCCACGTCCACGGGATGGACCCGCCCCGTTCGCCGAGGCGTCACCACACCCCGCACCCCCGCACCGGAAACACGGCACAGCCAGTGACAGACCGGGAACCAGAAACGCCGACCACAGCCAACCCCTCACGCCCGGTCCAGCACCGGCCCCCCGCCACCGCGCCCACGGGATCGACCCGCCCCGTTCGCCGACGCGTCACCGACGCCGGCACCACAGCCCGCACCGCGCCCCCGATCTGCGCGAATGCGACTTCGGTGTGGTGGAGGGCCGTACCCTCGCGGAGTTCGCGAAGGAGGACCCCGAGGCGGCGGTGGCGTTGCGCGCGGACCCGGTGGCCCACCCGTTCCCCGGCGCCGAGGACCCGGCCGGGGCCACCGCCCGGGGAGTCGCAGCCCGGGGAGTCGCGGCCCTGCACCGGATCGCGGCCGCCCATCCCGCACCCCCGCACCGGAAACACGGCACAGCCAGTGACCAGACCGGGAACCAGAAACGCCGACCACAGCCATCCCCTCACGCCCGGTCCAGCACCGGCTCCCCCGTCACCGCGCCCACGGGATCGACCCGCCCCGTTCGCCGAGGCGTCACCGACGCCAGTGCCACCCCGGCCACCAGCAGTGCCGCCGCGCACCAGCGCAGCCCGCTCACGCCCTCGCCGAGGAACAGGGCCGCCGACGACATCCCGAAGACCGGGACGAGGAGGGAGAAGGGGGCCACCGTCGACGCCGGGTGGCGGCGGAGCAGCCAGCCCCATGCCCCGAAGCCGAAGACGGTCGTGATCCAGGCGACGTAGACGACCGTGCCGGCGCCCTGCCAGTCGAGGGCGCGCAGGGCGTCGTAGTCCCGGGTCGGGCCCTCCGTCAGGAGGGACAGGGCGAGGAGGGGGAGGACCGGGACCGTGCTGACCCAGACCATGAAATTGAGGGCGTCCGGAGGTGCCGCCTTGCGGGTCAGGACGTTCGAGGCGCCCCAGCAGGCCGCCGCCGCGACACACAGGGCGAAGGCGCCGAGGGGGCCCGAGGTGCCCTCGTCGACGGCGGCGACCCCGATCCCGGCCAGCGCCACCAGCATGCCCAGCGCCCGGATGCCGGAGGGCCGTTCCCCCAGGACCGCGAAGGCGATCACGGCCGTGAACACCGCCTGGATCTGGAGCACCAGCGAGGACAGACCGGCCGGCATCCCCGCGTCCATCGCGATGAACAGCAGACCGAACTTGGCGACCCCCAGCACCAGGCCCACCGCCACGATCCACTTCCACGCCACCTTGGGCCGCCCCACGAAGAACACCGCGGGCAGGGCCGCCGCGAGGAAGCGCAGGGCGGAGAAGAGCAGGGGCGGGAAGTGGTCGAGGCCGATCTCGATGACGGTGAAGTTGACGCCCCATACGGCGGTGACGAGGACGGCCAGGGCGATGTGTGCGGGGCGCATGCGTCGAGGATCACCCGCCTCGACCATGTAGCACCAGCGATGATTGCTGCATGGTGGGATTAAGCAGCGCTTATCAATGCGTCCAGCGCCCCACTGGTCAACACGCTTGGCCAATACACCTGGCCGATACGCCTGGCCAATACGCCTGGCCAATACGCCGCTCGCCATGAGGAGTCCGGGCATGCTCGATCTGCAACGCCTCCGCGCCCTGCACGCCGTCTCCGTGCACGGCACCGTCGGCGCCGCCGCCGTCGCCCTCGGCTACACACCCTCCGCCGTGTCCCAGCAGATCGCCAAGCTGGAGCGGGAGACCGGGACCGTGCTCCTGGAGCGGGCGGGGCGGGGTGTGCGGCTGACCGCGGAGGCGCTGCAACTCGTCGACACCGCCGAGCAGTTGCTCGCGATCGTGGAGCGCGCCGAGACCGGCATCGAGCAGCGGCGGCACACCCCGGCGGGACGGCTGACGGTGGCGGCGTTCGCGTCGGCGGCGCGCGGGCTGCTGCCGGGCGTGCTGGCCGATCTCGCCCACCGGCACCCCGCCCTCGACGTACGGCTCTGTGAGATCGACCCGCATCTGTCGGTCGGGCTGGTGGCGCGGGGCGCGCTGGACCTGGCCGTCGTGCACGACTGGGACATCTCACCGCTGCCGGTGCCGCCCGGGGTGGAGCAGGCCGCGCTCGGCGAGGACCGGTGCACGCTGCTGGTCCCCGAGGGGCATCCCTTCGGCGCCCGGGAGCGGGTCCGGCGCGAGGACCTCGGCGGGGAGCGCTGGGTGTGCCAGCCGCCCGGCCGGGTCTGCCACGACTGGCTGGTACGCACCCTGCGGGCCGCCGGCCACGAGCCGGACATCATCCACCAGGCCGACGAGAACCCGACCCTGGTCGCCCTCGTCGCCGCCGGACTCGGCATCTGCCTCATCCCCCGTCTCGGCCGCGGCCCGCTGCCCGCCGGGGTCGTCGAGGTCGAGCTCGACCCGACGCCCGTACGACGGCTGTACGCGCTGTGGCGCACGGGCGCCACGGGACGTCCGTCGATCACGGAGACCGTGCGCACTCTGCAACAGCACTGGCCCAAGGTGGCGGCTCACCCGTCCCGTTGATCCCCGCTTCACCAACTTCCGGGATTCGGGGCCAACCCGGGAACCCGGCCCGGCCCCCGCTCGTCCAATGCGCAAGCTGTCGGAGAGTCACCGCGGTGCGGTGTCGGCCTCGCTGCTGGCTGCGAACGCTGACTTACCCTCTCCGCCGCACTGCGGCCGACAGCACGCCGCCATCGGCGCGCCCCCCTCCAACAGCGCCGATGGCGGCCCCTCCTTTTTCCTCTTCTTCCCTCTTCATTTCCCGGGCCCGGGCCCGCCTCCGGGTTACTGTTCGCTCCCTTGACTGGCAGAAACTTCCCGGATATTGGTGACTCCTCGGAAGTTTCCTTCAGCGGATCACCTCCGGAAGGAGCGCACGTTGCCCTCCAGACGTACCGTCCTCGCCGCCGGCGCAGGCGTCGCCGCCGCCTTCACCGCGAGCGGCACCGCCCAGGCCGGCGAAACGAAGCACGACGACCGCAAGCTCCGTTCCCTGATCTCCCGTATGACGCTGGAAGAGAAGGTCGGCCAACTCTTCGTGATGCGGGTCTACGGCCACTCCGCCACCGACCCCGACCAGGCCGACATCGATGCCAACCTCAAGGAGATCGGCGTCCGTACGGCCGCCGAGCTGATCGCCCGCTACCACGTCGGCGGCATCATCTACTTCAGCTGGGCGCACAACACCCGCGATCCGCACCAGATCGCCGACCTGTCGAACGGGATCCAGAAGGCGTCCCTGTCCCGCGAGCGCGGTCTGCCCGTCCTCATCTCCACCGACCAGGAGCACGGCATCGTCTGCCGGGTCGGCGAGCCCGCCACCCTCTTCCCGGGGGCGATGGCGATCGGCGCCGGGCGGTCGCACAAGGACGCCTTCACCCTCGGCAGCATCGCCGGGCGGGAGCTGCGCGCCCTCGGCATCCGGCAGAACTACTCCCCCGTCGCCGACGTCAACGTCAACCCGGCCAACCCGGTCATCGGCGTCCGCTCCTTCGGCGCCGACCCGGACGCGGTGGCCGGGCTCGTCGCCGCCGAGGTCGCCGGGTACCAGCGCGGGCGGCAGGTCGCCGCCACCGCCAAGCACTTCCCCGGGCACGGCGACACCGCCGTCGACAGCCACTACGGCTTCCCGGTCATCACCCACACCCGCGCCCAGTGGGAGCAGCTCGACGCCCCGCCGTTCCGTGCCGCGATCGCCTCCGGCATCGACTCGATCATGACCGCGCACATCATGGTCCCGGCCCTCGACGACTCCGGCGACCCGGCCACGCTCTCCCGGCCCATCCTGGACGGCATACTGCGCGGCGAGCTCGGCTACGACGGGGTCGTCGTGACCGACTCGCTCGGCATGGAGGGCGTACGCACGAAGTACGGCGACGACCGCGTGCCCGTGCTCGCGCTGAAGGCGGGCGTCGATCAGCTCCTCAACCCGCCGCACCTGGACGTCGCATGGAACGCCGTGCTGAAGGCCGTGCAGGACGGCGAGCTGACCGAGACGCGGCTCGACGAGTCGATCCTGCGGGTGCTGCGGCTGAAGGCGAGGCTCGGGCTGTTCGAGGCGCCGTACGTCAGTCAGGAGGGGGTGACCCGGACCGTCGGCATCCCCTCGCATCTCACGAAGGCCGATCGGATCGCCGAGCGGACCACGACCCTGCTGGTCAACAAGGGCGAGCTGCTTCCCCTGTCGCCGCGCAGGCTGCTCGTCACCGGTGCCGATCCGGCCTCCCCGTCCGGTACGACGGGACCGCCGACCGGGGTGCTCGCGGCCGCGCTCGGCGAGCTCGGGTTCGCCGCGACGGCCCTGTCGACCGGCACGGCCCCCTCCGACGCCACCATCGCCAAGGCGGTCGCGGCGGCGCGGGACGTGGACGCGGTGGTCGTCGGGACGTACAACGTCTCGGCGACCAGCACCCAGAAGAAGCTCGTCGAACAGCTGCTCGCCACCGGGAAGCCGGTGGTCGCGATCGCGGTCCGCAATCCCTACGACGTGGCCCAGCTGCCCGGTGTGCCGGCGTACTTGGCGTCCTACTCGTGGACCGACGTCGAACTGCGGGCGGCCGCCCGGGTGATCGCGGGGCGGGCGGCGCCGCGCGGGAGACTGCCGGTGCCGGTGCAGCGGGCGGACGAGCCGGCCGAGGTGCTGTACCCGATCGGGTACGGGCTGTCGTACCCGGCGTAGTACGCGCACGTCACGCGCACGCGCTGCCGTATCGGGCGTAGCGCGCCGTACGCCGCGCACCCGGCGGGCGCCCGCCAAAGGGCGCAAAGCACCCCGCACGTCTGGCGTGTGCCCGCAACGGCGGGTCACGCTGGACGGGGGTGTCCGGGGGGATGCGATGCGTGAGAGATGTTCCGCGGGGGTGGTGTGCGCACTGGCGGTACTGCTCGTCGCCCTGCTGACGGGGTGCCAGGGCTCGTCGGACGCCGCGGAGGGTGACGGCCGGCTCAGCGAGGTGGTGACACCGACCAGGGCCTCGGGGTTCGGGTCGGTGTTCCTGGCGGTCGACGAGTGCAGCTCGTTCGGGAAGACCAGCTTCACCGAGGTCAGCTGCGGCAGCGAGCGGGCGGCGGCACGGGTCGTGGCGCGCTTCGACGGCAAGGTGAACGACGGGCCGCTGTGCCCGGGGACCACCGACTTCGTGCTGCACATCAGCGAACAGAGCCCGTCCTCCGACGAGGACGGCGACGGGGCGGTCCCGCAGGGCTACGCCTGTATGCGCAACCTCACCCCGCCGCACCCCGGTGACCCGGGCGGCGGAGGCGGCCCGCGCACCATCGTCGGCGACTGTGTCTACAACTCCGGCGACGGCCAGGTCCGCGAGACGGCATGTGACGGCAAGGGCGAGAAGAAGCCGGAGTTCAAGGTGGCGAAGGCGGTCGCGAAGCGGAGTCAGTGCCCGATCTCCACGGCCCTGTACGTCCAACTCGGCGGGGAGGAACCGGTGGGCTGCGCCCGGCCCGTGTGACGGGAGCCGGGCGCAGCGACCGGACTGCTTACGGCCGGACTGCTTACGGCCGGAGCGTGGGCTCGCGCTCCACGTCCCGGACGTCCAGCTTCTTGTCGAACTTCGCCAGCGGCTTGGCCGCCTCGACCGCGGTGGCCGAGACGCCCGCCCAGTCGAGGATGCGAGCGGTGGCGAAGGCCTTCTGGTCGGCGACCAGACCGGCCACGTTCGCGCCGTGGTTCATGCCGGGGGCGGTGAGGACATAGCTGTCCTTCGCACCCTTGCCGAGGTGGAACGGCTCGGCGCCCCAGGGATCGTTCTGGCCGTAGACATAGAGCATGTGACGGGCGTTGTGCTTCACCCAGTTGTCCACGTCACGCATCGCGTACGGCTGGAACCTGGTCGGGATCTCCCGCGGCACGAAGTTCCGCGGCGGCTGGTAGCCGTAGCGGATGTACTTCTTCTCGATGTGCGGGAACTTGATCGTCGGAGCGCCGAGCTGGGTCGCCGCCTGGTAGTAGTACGGCGTGTACGGCGACAGGCCCTGGTCGGTGTAGAAGGAGAACCCGGAGATCGTGTCGATCGAGTTCCAGATCTGGTCGTCGGTCGCGGTGGCCGCGTTCGGCGGGATCAGCTCGTCGTCGCCGCAGTTCTCCAGCAGGTTGTACTGCCAAAAGCCCCACACGTAGTCGAGTACGACGGCCTCGTACGCCTTGTCGAGGCTGCCGACGGTGTTGAAGGTGAAGCCCTCGGCCTCGGCGAGCGCCGCGTACTTCTTCTCCAGGGCCTCCCGGCGTACCAGCGCCTCGCGCTGCACGGCGCCCAGCCGGTCGCGGCACTCCTTGGTGCCGACGGTCGCGAAGAAGCGGTCGTAGGCCGAGTCCTCCTTGTTCACCACGTCGTTGGGGGCGACATAGGCGACGACGCCGTCCATGTCCTTCGGGTAGAAGCGCTCGTAGTAGGTGGCGGTCATGCCGCCCTTGGAGCCGCCGGTGCTGATCCAGTTCTTGGTGTAGATCTTCTTCAGCGCCTTGAAGACCCGGTGCTGGTCGCTGGCGGCCTGCCAGATGTCCAGCTTGGTCCAGTCGGCCGGGTCGGGCCGGGACGGGGTGAAGAAGCGGTATTCCAGGGAGACCTGGTTGCCGTCCACGATCTGGGTCGGCTCGCTGCGGCGGGGTGTCGTGGAGACGTTGTAGCCGCTGGTGAAGAAGACCGTCGGGCGGGAGACGTCCTTGTGCAGCACGGTGATGCGCTGCTGGAACGTGCCCTTGGACGGATGCCGGTGGTCCACCGGCTGGGTGAAGTTGAGGACGAAGTAGCGGTACCCGGTGTACGGCTTCTCCTCGATCAGGCTCACACCCGGTATGGAGAGCAGCTGATCCTTGATGTCGGTGGTGCCGGTGGTGCCGGTGGCCTCCGGCTCGGCGGCGGTGGCCGCCCCTGCCGTGCTCAACGTGCCTATGAGCACCGTGAGCGCCAGCAGCCATCTGAGCGCCTTGCGCATGCACCCTCCCCTGTGAGACAGACGTGCGAGCCGGAAGCTATCGGAGCAACTCCGGTACGCACCAGGGGAGATAGGGAAACCCCTCGGTAATTGGCGGGTTTGTCGGGGGATTTGCGGGTGAATGTGTCCGCGGTCTCAGTACCGCTTCCAGCCACCCGAGTCGTACGACCCGTCGCCCACCCGCCCCTTGATCCACACCTTGCGGCCTGCGACGTACGAACGCACCGGCCCGGCGTGCCTGCGGTACAGCCCCTCGTCCACGACTTCGTCGAAGCCCCGCACCTTGAGGCTGACCATCATCCATTGCGGCCCCCCGGTCCGCTTCGGGAAGGTCATGGCGCAGAGGTAGGCGCCGTTCTTGTACAGCTTCACCGAGCCGGTGGAGAAGGAGAACGTCCGGATCTTCCGCCCGTCGCACGAGGTCTGCCCGGCGGCCTGCGCCTGTCCCGGCCCGGCGATCGCCAACAGCACGGAAGCGACCAGCACGGCCGCCCCGGCCGGAAGCCGCCGCCGTATCGCACCTCTGCCCACTGTCGTCCCTCCCGTACACCGGCGATGAGCGTACTGATGTACGGACGCATGACGTATGTCGGATGGTTGCGCAGGTGTCACGAGATCAGGCCACGGCGGGGGTGTCCTCGCCGACGAACGTCCGCCACAACTCGGCGTACCGCCCGCCCCGCGCCAGCAGCTCCTCGTGCGTGCCGTCCTCCGCGACCCGCCCGTGATCCATGACGACGACCCGGTCCGCGCGGGCCGCCGTGGTCAGACGGTGGGCCACCACGAGGGTGGTACGGCGGCCCGCGATGCGGTCGGTGGCCTGGTTGACCTGGGCCTCGGTGGCCAGATCCAGGGCCGCCGTGGCCTCGTCGAGGAGGAGGATGTCGGGGTCGACCAGTTCGGCGCGGGCCAGCGCGATGAGCTGGCGCTGGCCGGCCGAGAGGTTGCGGCCGCGCTCGGCGACCTCGTGGAGGTAGCCGCCGTCGAGGGTGGCGATCATCTCGTGGGCGCCGACCGCCCGGGCCGCCGCCTCGACCTCGGCGTCGGTGGCGTCCGGGCGGCCGTAGGCGATGGCGTCCCGGACGGTGCCCTGGAAGAGGTACGCCTCCTGCGGGACGACCCCGAGCCGGTGCCGGTACGAGGTGAGGTCCAGCGCCCGCAGGTCCGTGCCGTCGACCGTGACCCGGCCGCCGGTCGGGTCGTAGAACCGCGCCACCAGCTTGACCAGGGTCGACTTGCCCGCACCCGTCTCACCGACGAACGCGACCGTCTGCCCGGCGGGGATCCGCAGGTCGATGCCGCCGAGCGCCTCTTCGGGTTCGTCGGAGGCCCCGTACGCGAACCGCACGTCCTCGAAGGCGATCTCGCCGCGCAGGGACAGCACTTCGAGGGGCTCGTCCGCCGCCTTCGTCGACGTCGGCTCCTGGAGCAGCTCCTGGATACGGCCGAGCGAGACGGTCGCCTGCTGGTACCCGTCGAAGACCTGCGACAGCTGCTGCACCGGCGCGAAGAACAGGTCGATGTACAGCAGATACGCCACCAGCGCACCCGTCGTCAGCGTCGCGTCGTCGATCCGCCCGGCGCCCGCGATCAGCACGGCCGCCGCGGCCACCGAGGACAGCAGCTGCACGAAGGGGAAGTAGACGGAGATCAGCCACTGCCCCCGGATACGCGCCTGCCGGTAGCTGTCGCTGCGCTCCGTGAACCGCGCCCCGCCGTCCCGCTCCCGCCGGAAGGCCTGCACGATCCGCAGCCCCGACACCGACTCCTGGAGATCGGCGTTGACCACCGACACTCGCTCCCGGGCCAGCTCGTACGCCTTCACGCTCGCCCGGCGGAAGTAGTACGTGGCGACGATCAGCGGCGGCAGCGTCGCGAACACCACCAGCGCCAGCTCCACGTCGAGCACCAGCAGGGCGACCATGATCCCGAAGAAGGTGACGACCGAGACGAACGCGGTGACCAGCCCGGTCTGCAGGAAGGTCGAGAGCGCATCGACGTCGGTGGTCATGCGCGTCATGATCCGGCCGGTCAGCTCCCGCTCGTAGTAGTCGAGTCCGAGCCGCTGGAGCTGGGCGAAGATCTTCAGGCGCAGCGCGTACAGGACCCGCTCACCGGTCCGTCCCGTCATCCGTGTCTCACCGACCTGCGCCGCCCACTGCACGGCGACCGTGAAGAGACCGAGCAGCGAGGCCGCCCAGACCGCGCCGAGGGCGAGCTCGGAGACGCCGGAGTCGATGCCGTGCCGGATCAGGACGGGCAGGAGCAGCCCCATGCCGGCGTCCACGGCGACAAGCCCGAGGCTGATCAGCAGGGCGTAGCCGAAGCCCCGCAGCAGTCTGCGCAGGCCGTAGGACTCCTCCGGGGTGACCGCGCGGGCCTCGTCGATGTCGGGGGTGTCGAGCGCCGGGGGCAGCGCGTCGACCTGGGCGAGGAGCTCGGCGGTGGCAGGCATGCCGTCCAGCGCCGCGTCGCGCGGGCCGCGCTCCCCCGCCCACAGCCTCGGCGTGATCCCGCGCTCCGCGTCGAACTCGGCGTCCAGCTCCTCCCGTACGGAGGTGTCCTCGGCCGGTACGACGGGCTGGGCGTGGCCCGGCGAGACGCCGCCGAGCTCGTCGGGGTCGGTGAGCAGGCGCCGGTACAGGGCGGAGCGTTTCTGCAGCTCGTCGTGGGTGCCGATGTCCGCGAGACGGCCGTCCTGGAGGACGGCGATGCGGTCGGCGAGGTTCAGGGTGGAGCGGCGGTGCGCGATGAGGAGGGTCGTGCGGCCCTCCATGACCTGCCCCAGCGCCTCGTGGATCTCGTGCTCGACCCGGGCGTCCACCGCGGAGGTCGCGTCGTCCAGGACGAGGAGCCTCGGGTCGGTGAGGATCGCCCGCGCGAGCGCGACGCGCTGCCGCTGGCCGCCGGAGAGGGTGAGGCCGTGCTCGCCGACCTTGGTGTCGTATCCCTCGGGCAGCTCGGCGATGAAACGGTCCGCCTGGGCGGCGTGCGCGGCCTGCTCGATCTGTTCGTCGGTGGCGTCGGGACGGCCGTACGCGATGTTGTTGCGGACCGTGTCCGAGAAGAGGAAGGAGTCCTCGGGGACCAGGCCGATCGCGGCCCGCAGGGAGTCCTGCGTCAGCTCGCGGACGTCGTGGCCGCCGACGAGGACGGCGCCGTGGGTGACGTCGTAGAAGCGCGGCAGGAGGAGGGAGACGGTGGACTTGCCGGAGCCGGAGGAGCCGACGACGGCGAGGGTCTCGCCGGGCCGGATCTCGAAGCTGAGGCCGTCGAGGACCTTGCGGCCGTCCTCGTAGCCGAAGGAGACGTCGTCGAACTCGACGGTCGCGGGGGCGTCGGCGGGCAGTTCCTTGCCGCCGTCCTTCATCGACGGCTCGGTGTCGATGAGCTCCAGGACGCGTTCGGTGCCCGCGCGGGCCTGCTGGGCGACCGTGAGGACCATGGCGAGCATCCGGACCGGGCCGACGAGCTGGGCGAGGTAGGTGGAGAAGGCGACGAAGGTGCCGAGGGTGATGTGCCCACGGACGGCGAGCCAGCCGCCGAGGGCGAGCATCGCGACCTGGCCGAGGGCGGGGACGGCCTGGAGGGCGGGGGTGTACCTGGAGTTGAAGCGGATGGTGCGCAGACGGCCCGCGAAGAGCCGCCGGCTGACCTCCCTGAGCTTCCCGGTCTCCTGCTCCTCCTGCCCGAACCCCTTCACCACGCGTACGCCGCCCACGGCCCCGTCGACGACGCCCGCGACGGCGGCGGCCTGGGCCTGGGCGTACCAGGTGGCGGGGTGCAGCTTGCTGCGGGAGCGCCGGGCGATCCAGGCGATCGCGGGGGCGACGGCGAGGGCGACCAGGGTGAGCGGCCAGGAGAGCCAGGCCATGACGACCAGGGAGACCGCGAAGAGGGCGAAGTTGCCGATCGTCATCGGGAGCATGAAGAGCAGGCCCTGGATCAGCTGGAGGTCGCTGGTGGCCCGGCCGACCACCTGCCCGGTCGACAGCTCGTCCTGACGCCGGCCGTCGAGCCGGGTGATCGTCCCGAACATCTCCGTCCGCAGGTCGTGCTGGACGTCGAGGGCGAGCCGGCCGCCGTAGTAGCGGCGGATGTAGGTGAGGACGTAGACGAGGACGGCGGAGCCGATCAGGAGGCCCGCCCAGGGGGCCATGTCCCGGCTGTGGTCGCCGATCACATCGTCGATGATCACCTTGGTGATCAACGGGACCAGCGCCATGACGGCCATGCCGGCGAGCGAGGAGCCGAGGGCCAGGACGACGTCCTTCGGATACCGCCAGGCGTATCCGGCCAGTCGTCGTGCCCATCCCCGTTCCGGTTTCACGCCGGTGCCCTCCGTCAGCAGACCTGATCTTCCGGAAGGCACCAACGCGGGAGGAAGCGGATTTCATCCCTCCGCAACAAACCGGACCCCGTCAGTCGCTCAGTGCGTCCGCACCCGCAGGTAGTAGAAACGGGTCGTCTGGACCGCGTTCTGGTTGTCGTCGCTGACCAGCAGCACCTTCCACGCGCCCTTGCTCCGGCCCGTCACCGCCATGCCCTCGATGTTGTCGAGGAGCGGGTTGGGCTGGGGCTGCTTGGCCGTGGCGCCCAGGGACGGGCAGTTCACGAGGTCGGCGAGCAGGATCTTCTTGATCAGGCGTACGCCGTCCTGCCCCGTCAGGTTCTCGACGGCGCTCGTGTCCGTGGCGCCGCGCGGGTCGGCCAGGTACAGCCGGACCGTGTTGCCGACGCCGGAGGTGAAGCCGCGTTCCAGGACGAGGAGCCGCCCGTCGGGCAGGGACTGGACCTCGGGGACGCCGAGGCCGGTGTCGGGCTGGTAGGCGTACTGCTCAGCGAGCCGCCAGCTCTTCGCGTGCCGCTGCCACGTCTGGAAGCGGACCGCCTTCGAGGTGTCGCCGGAGAGCGCGTACTCCATCGACGCCAGCAGCCTGCGGCCGCCCGGCAGCAGGGTGAGCCCCTCGAACGTGCCGTTGGTGACGGCCCGCCCTGCCGGTGCCACCCGCAGCGCGTCGGGTACGGGCAGGCGGTCCAGGATCTTTCCGTCGCGGCTGTACCGGCGTATGGACGGCTCGGTCTCCGAGGTGATCAGGCGGGTGCCGTCGCCGTCGATCACCAGGCCCTCGGAGTCCAGCGCCGCGCCGTTCTCGTCGGCGAGCGGGACGACCGACGTCGGCGCGAGGGTCCGCGCGTCCAGGCCGAACAGCGCGGACCGGTCGGACAGCGCGGCGAGCGAGCCGTCCCGGTCCACCGCGAGCGCGGAGAAGTTGCCGACGAAGGTGCCGTCGTACGTCGTCTTGTCGAGCGCGTCGGAGAAGCGCTCGATGGAGACGGACGGTGAACAGGCGTTGCCGGACAGGGTGTTGGCCGACAGGGCATAGCCCGCCCGGATGTCGGCATCGGCGTCGGCTTCGGCGGGACCGGCGGCGGCCAGGCAGGTGGCCGCCGCCAGTCCGGCGGTGACGGTCGCGAGTGCGGTTCTCATACGCATGGGCGTCACCGTAGGGCGGGCCGGTGAAGGGCGGGAGTCCGGCAGGCGTCAGGATGCGGCGAGGTCCCGGTGGATGACCTTGGCGACGCCCTGGATGGTGGTGATGCCGTAGTTCATGGTGCTGTTGCCGTGGGTGAGCACCGTGATCATGTAGTCGTGGCCGCCGCCCTTGAAGGTGCCGACGCTGTGCACCCGCCAGCCGTGCGTGGAGCGCTGCAGCCAGCCGTTCTTGACGTGCACGAGGACGTCGGAGGGGGCGCCGTACGGGGTGCCCCAGCGCTGGGAGGAGATGACCTCGCCCATCAGCTTGCGGATGTACCAGCGCGAGTCGTCGGTGAGGACCGTGTTCTTCGCCGTGAGCAGCTTCATCAGCTTCTGCTCGTCGGTCACGGTGATCTGGGTCAGGCCCCAGTAGCCGTCGGCGCCGGGCTTGGTCCGGGTCATGCCGGCCGCGGTGAGGAAGCCCTTCACCTTGGTCACCCCGAGCTGCTTCCACAGGGTCGAGGTGGAGGCGTTGTCCGACTTGGTGATCATGGCCTTGGCGAGGGTCTTCTCACGGCTGGTGAGCGCCCGGTCGTGCTTCTGCGCGTCCCACAGGAGCGTGGCGAGGACGGTGACCTTGACGACGCTCGCGGAGTCGTAGGCCGTCGAGGCGCGGAGCGTGCAGGTGGTCTTGGTGGTGCGGTCGTAGAGGCCGACGGCGATGGTGCCCTTGCGGTTCGCGATGGCCGAAGTGATGTCCTTCTTCAGCTTGCCGGCGAGGCCGGCCTTGGCCGACGTACAGCTGACGCTCGGCGTGGTGGCCGCGGCGGCGGGTGTGGCGGCGGCCACACAGGCTACGAGCGCGCCGGCCGCCACCCACTTCGCGCGTCTGGATATCCCCTGAGTCATGCCCTGTTGACGCACATGGTCACGGGAAAGGTTGTACGGATCGACGAATGGTTGTGCGAGCACACGGTCGGGGGGGCGTTTTGGTATGTCAACTCGCGTAGTTGAGGGGCGATATGCCGGAACCGGTCACCTGATCGACATGTACAAGCCATTTACAGGGTCTCATGTGCATGTCACGCTCCCGTTTGCCCGCTCCATTCAACCCGCGTAGAACGGACAGCCCCCGATGCCCGTGAGACCCATACGCACGCGGCGCGCCAAGTCCCTGGCGCTCGCCGTCTCGGCCGTACTCGTCGCCCTCACCGCGCCCACGCTGACCGCGACCCCGGCGGCGGCCACCACCACGGCGTACGACTCGACGTACTACAAGAACGCGGTCGGCAAGACCGGTACGAGCCTGAAGTCCTCGCTGCACACGATCATCAGCAGCCAGACGAAGATCTCGTACTCCGCCGTCTGGAACGCCCTCAAGGTCACCGACCAGGACCCGAACAACAGCAGCAACGTGCTGCTGCTGTACAGCGGTGTCTCACGCAGCAAGTCCCTCAACGGCGGTGACGTCGGCGACTGGAACCGCGAGCACACCTGGGCCAAGTCCCACGGCGACTTCGGCGAGGTCACCGGTCCCGGTACCGACCTGCACCACCTGCGCGCCTGTGACGTCCAGGTCAACAGCACCCGCGGCAACCTGGACTTCGACAACGGCGGCAGCAGCGTCTCGGGCGGCGGCGGCAGCCTCGTCGACTCCAACTCCTTCGAGCCGCGCGACGCGGACAAGGGCGACGTGGCCCGCATGATCCTCTACATGGCGGTCCGCTACGAGGGCGACGACGGCTTCGCCGACCTGGAGCCCAACGAGCTGGTCAACAACGGCAGCAACCCGTACATGGGCAAGCTGGCCGTACTGAAGGCCTGGAACGACGAGGACCCGCCGAGCGCCTTCGAGGAGCGCCGCAACGACCTCATCTACTCCAACTACCAGGGCAACCGCAACCCGTTCATCGACCACCCGGAGTGGGTGGAGGCGATCTGGTAGCCGGCAACCGCAGACGACACCGAACTCCCCACCTCACATGGGGAGTTCGGTGCCGTCACCTCACATGGGGAGTTTCGGTGTGGTCCGGCTCCTGCTCGGGTACGGCCGTCAGACCCGCTCCAGCGGCCGATGCGGCCCGCTCGGCAGCTCCACCGCGATCGCGTCCCCCGGCCGCACCGCGCCGCCCGCCCTCACGACGCTCATGATCCCGGCCCTGCGCACGACGTTCCCGGCCTCGTCCCGACCGACGACCCGCTTCAGCAGCCCGTCCTGGAAGTGGTCGATCTGCAGACAGGGGTTGCGCAGCCCGGTCACCTCCAGCACCGCGTCCCCGATCCGCAGCAGCGTGCCGGTCGGCAGCCCGAGCAGATCGATCCCCCGGGTGGTGATGTTCTCTCCGAGATCCCCGGCCACCACCTCGAACCCCTCCGCCCCGAGCTCGGCGAAGAGTTCCTCGTGGATGAGGTGCACCTGCCGCAGATTCGGCTGAGTCGGATCCTGCGCGACCCGCGACCGGTGCTTGACCGTCACCCCGGCATGCACGTCCCCCTCCACCCCGAGCCCGGCGAGCAGCGTGATGCTCTCGCGGTTGGGCTTGGTGAACGAGTACTCCGCGTTGCTGCTGACGGCCGTCACTGTCCCGCTCAACCCCGCAGCCCCCTCCCGACTGGCGACAGTTCCGCCCCGACCCTAACCCCCGTCCCTCAGAAGGCCTCCGGGAACTCCCTGATCAGCGCGGCGACGGGGATGGCGTACGAACCCGCCCGTCCCTCCGCCACGAGCATTCCGACCAGCCGCCCTGAGGAGTCCACGACAGGGGCCCCGGCATCGCCCGGCCGGGAGTCGCTCGTGAACGCGAGCAGCCGCAGTGTCACCGTGCCGCCCTCGACCGCCGGGACACCGTGGACCGTCTCCATCCGCAGCGCCTCTCCGGGCAGCCGCCGGTCAGACTCCACGAGCAACGACACGGTTTCTCCGGTCTGCACATCCGCGGCATCCCGCGTACGCACGCCCCCGGACGCCGGGGCCTCACCGAGCACCCTGAGCAGTGCCGCCTGGCTCTCCCGGCCGCCTCTGCGCACGAGTTGGAGCTCCGTGTGGGCGGTGTCGTCACCCGCGTTCCACACGGCGGTGGGCCGACCGCTCAGGAAGGCCATGTTGTAGCTGATGACGAAACCCTTGGGCGTGACGAAACCGCGCCCACGTCCGATCCCGGGATCCTCCTCGTCCACGCGAACCGCCGTGACCTGCCCGGCATCCGGAGCGTCGGACGCCGGTGACGTCGCCCCGTCCGACGTCTGGGTCGGCAGGAGGCCGAAGGCTCCGAGGATCGACAGCACGGTGGCGATGAAAGCGGCGGCCGCGGCCACGATCGCGAAGTACTTCTTCCCCTGCTGGAGAAGAGTGGGCTGCGGCGGCGCCGCAGGGTCGCCGTCAGGGTCCTCTGCCATCTGGGTAGTCCCCCTCTACCGGTTCTGGCCGACCTTTCGAAGTTACTCCAAGTGCGTAGGCGCGAACATCCGCAGCACAGCCGGGAGTACCACCACCGACGGCCCCGGCGCTGCCAGCGCCTTCGCCAGGTCCGCCTCCAGCGTCTCCACCGTCGTAAGCACCCCCGGCACCCCGAACGACTCCGCCAGCGCCACATAGTCGGGACGGGTCAGCTCGGTCGCCGTCGCCTCGCCGAAGGCGTCCGTCATGTACTCGCGCAGGATGCCGTAGCCCCCGTCGTCGACGATGAGCCAGGTGACGTTCAGGTCGTACTGCCGTGCCGTCGCCAGCTCCGCGATCGAGTACAGCGCCCCGCCGTCCCCCGACACGGCCAGCACCGGACGGGTCGGATCCGCCGCCGCCGCGCCGAGTGCCGCGGGGAAGCCGTAGCCCAGCCCGCCCGCCCCCTGCGCCGAGTGCATGTGGTTCGGGCCCTTGGCGTCGAAGGCCGACCAGGCCCAGTAGGCGAGGATCGTCATATCCCAGAAGGACGGGGAGCCGGCGGGAAGCGCCCTCCGCACGGACGCCAACACGTCCTGTTCCAGGGTGAGTTCCTGGGCGGCGATCCGCTCGGCGACCTTCGCGAGCACCTCACGCACCCGCTCCGGGGCCGTCTCGTCTGCCCGCTCCGTCACCGTCTCAAGGAGCGCCTGCAACGCCAGCCGCGCATCCGCGTGGATGCCCAGCGCCGGATGGTTGGACTCCAGCTTGCCGAGGTCCGCCTCGATCTGGATGACCCGGCCGCGCGGCTTGAACGTGTGGTAGTTGGACGACAACTCCCCCAACCCCGAGCCCACCACCAGGAGTACGTCGGCGTCCTCCAGGAAGTCCGTGACGTACCGGTCCTCGATCCAGGACTGGAGCGACAGCGGGTGCTTCCAGGGAAACGCCCCCTTGCCGCCCGGCGTGCACACCACCGGCGCCCGCAACACCTCCGCCAGCCGCTTCAACTTGCCGGACGCGTCCGCCCGTACGACTCCGCCGCCCGCGATGATCGCCGGGCGGGCGGCCTTGGACAGCAAGTCCGCCGCCACCGCCGTCAGTTCGACACGCGGCGGCAGTTCCTCCGGGAACGCGTCGCCGCCCGTCACCACGGGGATCTGCGTCTCGGCCAGCAGGACGTCCTGCGGGATCTCCACCCACACCGGCCCGTGCGGGGCCGTCAGCGCCGACTTCCAGGCCGCCTCGATCGCGGAGGGGATCTGGGACTGGGTGCGGACGGTGTGGACGGACTTCACCACGCCCCGGAACGAGGCCGCCTGGTCCGGGAGTTCGTGGAGGTAGCCGTGCCGGCCGCCGCCCAGCCCGGCGGACGGGATCTGGCTGCTGATCGCCAGGACGGGGGCCGAAGCCGCCGCCGCCTCCTGCAGGGCGGCCAAGGACGTCAGCGCGCCCGGGCCCGTCGACAGCAGCAGCGGGGCCGCCTCGCCCGTGATCCGGCCGTACGCGTCCGCCGCGAACCCGGCGTTGTTCTCCACCCGCAGACCGATGTACCGCAGGTCGGACCGGCGCAGTGCGTCGAACATGCCCAGCGCGTGCTGGCCGGGCAGTCCGAACACGGTGGTCGTGCCGAGCGCGGCCAGCGTCTCCACGACCAGGTCTCCGCCGTTGCGGCCGGAAGGCGGGTTCAGAGCCGCCGCGATCTGTGCCTCGGTCGGACGGAGCACCAGGTCGTGGTCGTGGGTCACTTCGCTCGGGCCTCTGCAATCTGGCGGGACATGATCGTGGTCAGTTCGTACGCCGTGTGGGACGCGGCCACCGACGTGATCTCCGCGTGATCGTACGCGGGGGCCACCTCGACGACGTCGGCCGAGACGAGGTTGCAGGAGGCGAGACCGCGCAGGATCTCCAGGAGTTCCCGGGAGGTCATGCCGCCGGCCTCGGGCGTGCCCGTGCCGGGCGCGTGGGCCGGGTCCAGGCAGTCGATGTCGATGGAGATGTAGAGCGGGCGGTCGCCGATGCGCTGCCGCAGCTGGTCGGCGATCTCGTCGGCGCCGCGCCGGTAGACGTCCGCCGACGTCACGATGCCGAAGCCGAGCTTCTCGTCGTCGGTGAGGTCCTGCTTGCCGTACAGGGGGCCGCGCGTGCCGACGTGCGAGAGCGCCTCGGTGTCGAGGATGCCCTCCTCCACCGCCCGCCGGAACGGCGTGCCGTGCGTGTACTCGGCGCCGAAGTAGGTGTCCCAGGTGTCGAGATGGGCGTCGAAGTGGAGCAGCGCGACGGGCCCGTGCTTCTTGGCGACGGACCTGAGCAGCGGCAGCGCGATGGTGTGGTCGCCGCCCAGGGTCATCAACCGGGCGCCGGTGCCGAGCAGATCGTCGGCCGCGGCCTCGATCGTCTCCACGGCCTCGTTGATGTTGAACGGGTTCACCGCGATGTCCCCGCCGTCCGCGACCTGCGCGAGCGCGAACGGGGAGGCGTCCTGCGCCGGGTTGTAGGGGCGCAGCAGCCGGGACGCCTCGCGGATCGCGTTGCCGCCGAAGCGGGCGCCCGGCCGGTACGAGACTCCCGAGTCGAACGGCACCCCGACCACGGCGACATCGGCGCGGCCGACCTCGTCGAGCCGGGGCAGCCGGGCGAAGGTCGCGGGTCCGGCGTACCGCGGGATGCGGGAGGAGTCGACGGGGCCGCGGGGCGTCTCGTTGCTGCTCATGGGGTAATGCCTTCTTTCCTACGCTTCGTCGCGTATGTACTTCTTCTGGTACGACTTTACCGGTGTGCCGCCACCGGCTCGGACGCGAGTTCGGGTGCCCGTCCCGCGAGCCGCTCGCGCCAGACGGCCAGTACGGCCGGGTCGGTGGCCGGGGTCGCAAGGGAGACGGCCACGTACGCGGCGAGGGACGAGAGCAGGCCGTAGTAGACGGGCTCGTTGGCGAGGATGCCGTGGCTCGCCATCAGGCCGATGACCGCGAGGCCGCCGACGACCACGGAGGCGAGAGCCCCGTACACCGTGCCGCGCTTCCACAGCAGTCCGCCGAGGATCGGGACGAGGAGTCCGCCGACGAGCAGGTTGTACGCCACGGTCAGCGCCTCTACGACGTTGTTGAGGGCGATGGCCGTAGCGATGACCGCGAGGCCCATGACGAGGATGAAGACCCGGTTGCCCCTGACCTCGTCGTGCTCGCCGTCCCCGTCCGCCCGCACGGCTCCTCTCAGCCGCGACCAGATGTCGTTGTTGGCGACGGTCGCGCAGGCGATCAGCGCGCCGGAGGACGTCGACATCACGGCCGCGAGCGCGGCGGCCAGCACCAGACCCCGTACGCCCATGGGCAGTTCGTCCTTCACGATGGTCGCGAAGGCGTCGTCGGCGCTTGCGAGGTTCGGGTAGAGCACCTTCGCCGCCGTGCCGATGACGGCGCCGGCGAGGGCGTACGCGAGACAGTAGGTGCCCGCGACCGTGCCGCCCCACTTGGCCGTCCGGTCACTGCGCGCGGTGAACACGCGCTGCCAGATGTCCTGGCCGATGAGCATGCCGAACGTGTAGATCAGCACATAGGTGAAGATCGTCTCGCCGCCGATGCCCAGCGGGTCGAAGTACTCGGTGGGCAGCTTCGCCTTCATCTCGCTGAAGCCGCCCGCCTTGACGACGGCGATGGGCAGGAGGAGCAGCAGTACGCCGACGGTCTTCACCACGAACTGCACCATGTCGGTGAGGGTGATCGACCACATGCCGCCGAGCGTGGAGTAGGCGACCACGATCGAGCCGCCGAGGACGATCGCGACGGTCCGGTTCATGTCGAACAGGACGTCGAAGATCGTGGCGTAGGCGATGGTGGACGTCACCGCGAGCATGAGGGTGTACGCCCACATGACCACGCCGGAGATGACGCCCGCGCGACCGCCGCCGTAGCGCAGGTCGAGCATCTCGGAGACGGTGTAGACCTTGAGGCGGGCGATGCGGGCGGAGAAGAAGACGGACAGGGCCAGCAGGCCGAGGCCGATGGTGAACACCATCCAGGCGCCGGAGAGCCCGTACTGGTAGCCGAGCCCCACACCGCCGATGGTGGAGGCGCCGCCGAGGACGATCGCGGCCATGGTCCCGGAGTACATGGCGGGCCCGAGCCGCCGCCCGGCCACGAGGAACTCGCTCTTGGACCTGGCGCGCCTCATGCCCCACCAGCCCATGGCCAGCATGCCGAGCAGATAGACGACGATGACGGTGTAGTCGACGGCCATGCTGGCCTCCTTACGGTCGATGTCGCCGGCGGGTGACGAGCACCGACACTAGGTGGCCGCCAGAGGGCTGCGAAGTGTACGTTTCACACATCAGGACCGTCCGGACTGAAGGAAACGCACACCATGCCGGACCCGTCGGTTCCACCCACTCCCCCCGTGCCCCTCGCGTCCCTCCTGGCCCGCGAGGACCTGGCCCTGCGGCAGATCGCCGGCCCCGCCGACCCCGGCATCGTCATCCACTGGGCGCACACCTCGGAGATGGCGGACCCCTACCCGTATCTGCTCGGCGGCGAGCTGCTGCTGACGGCGGGCGTCCATGTCCCGGAGGCGGCGGGCTCGGGCGCCTACTTCGAGGACTACGTCTCCCGGATCGTGGCGGCGGGCGGCGCGGCCCTGGGCTTCGGTCTGGCCCCGGTCCACGACACGGTCCCGCGAGCCCTGGTCGAGGCCTGCGACGCCTATGAACTCCCGCTGATCGAGGTCCCGCCCCGGACCACCTTCTCGGGCGTGGCCCGCGCGGTCTGGCAGCTGATGGCCCAGGCCCGCCTCGCCGAGCTCCGCCGTGTGACAGAGGCCCAGCAGCGCCTGGCGGCGGCGGCCTCCCGCCCGGACCCGGTGCCCTCGGTGCTGCGTCAGCTGGCCCAGCGGGTCGGCGGGCGGGCGGTTCTTTATGGACCGGAGGGCACCGAGCTGGCGGTGGCGGGGCGGGAGCCGGGGGGTGAGGTGACGGGGGCACTGGCGGAGCTGGCGGAGGTCGTACGGCCGGGGGGCGGGGTGGCCCGGCTCGACAGCTCGCCACGACAGCCGGGCTCGGCAGCAGAGCGGGCGACCGGGGCGAACCGGCCCGGCGGGGCCGGGGTATCTGGCGGAACCGGCACGACCAGCGGGACAGGCATCCGGCCCACGCCCGGAACGGCCCGCGGCATCGGCCGGCGCGGCTCGGCGACGCCGGTGCCCAGCACGGACGCGGCACGGCTGGGCGAATCCGGCGACGCGCCGGGCCCCCGGCCGGCCGACGGGTCCGCCGACGGCCCCGACCGGACCGGCTCCACCTCACCCGCCGACCCCGCCCGCCGCACCGACCACCCCACCTCACCGGCCACCGGCACCTCATCCGCCCCCACCACCCGCCCCGCCCCCACCTCCGCCACCGACACGGTCGCCGGCACCCACCTCGCCGCCTACGCCCTCGGCGCCGGGCAGGGCTTCGTCCTCGGTGTCGCCTCCCCGCACCGGGACCCCGGCGACCACACCATCGCCTCGGTCGCCGCCGTCCTGCTCTCCCTCCTCACCGGCGAGCACCAGAGCGGCTCGGGTGCGGCCCGCTCGTCCGCGCTGGTACGGCTGCTGCTCGGCGCCCCGCCCGAGGACGTGACCGTACTGCTGGGCGCCGAACAATGGCTCGTCGTCCATGCCCGGCCCGACACGCACCCGCCCGACGCCGTGGCCGCGTCCGCGCTGGGCGCCGGGCTCGGGTCGCCGCTCGTCGACCTCGGCCAGGACGCCGTACGGGTCCTGGTGCCGGCCGGCCGGGAGCCCGCCCCGCAGCCCGGCTGGACCCTCGGGGTGAGTGCCCCCGCGGGTCCGCGGGAGTGGCCCGCCGCCGACCTCCAGGCCGCCCGGGCCCTCGCCCGCGCGCGGGCGACCCGCACGGCGCTCGTGCGGCACACGGCCCGTCCCGGTCTCGCCGCGCTCGTCCCGCCCGACGCGGCGCAGGCACACGCGCGCACCCTCCTCACGCCCCTCAAAGGCAACCCCGCCCTCGTCGACACCCTGCGCACCTGGCTGTCATTGCACGGCAGTTGGGACCGGACCGCGGTCGCGCTGGCCGTGCACCGCAACACCGTGCGCCAGCGGATCGCCCGTTGCGCGTCGCTGCTGGCCACCGACCTGGACGACCCCGACGTACGCATGGAGTTGTGGTTCGCGCTGGGGCACGACGCGCGACAGTGACCCACGTCCCAGCGGCCGGTACATCCGGCACGCCCACGGCCGGCTGCCTCACAATGGGTAGCATGCCGATAACCGGGACTCCCAGCCGCGCCGAGCTCGTCGACCACCTCGTACGGACCCGCATCGCGGGCGCTGTCGCGACGCCCCGCGAGAACAACCTCTCCCACTACCGCCAGCTGGCCAACGGCGTCCGCAACTTCTGGCTCGGCCTGGAGCTCGGCGACCGCTGGACCGACGAGCAGGACGTGCTCGCGGTGATGGCGGAGCGGGTGGGCGTGAACGACGACCCGGAGTACCGGTACGGCCAGGACACCATCGACCCCGAGCTGACGGTCGACGGCCTCGACCGGATGGCGGCGCGGCTGCGGAAGGCCGCCGACGGACAGCAGCGGGTCCTCTTCGCCACCGGCCACCCCGGCGGCCTCCTGGAGGTGCACCACTCCACCGCCGTCGCGCTGCGCGCGGCCGGCTGCGAGATCGTGGTCATCCCGGAGGGGCTGCAGACGGACGAGGGGTACGTCATGCAGTTCGCGGACGTGGCGGTCCTGGAGCACGGGGCGACCCTGTGGCACACCCACTCCGGCGAGCCGATGAAGGCCATCCTCACCGCCCTGGAGCGCGAGGGGCGTCCGCTGCCCGATCTGGTCGTCGCGGACCACGGCTGGGCGGGGTACGCCGGTCAGCACGGCGTCGACTCCGTCGGGTACGCCGACTGCAACGACCCGGCGCTCTTCCTCGCCGAGGCGGAGGGGACCGTGCAGGTGACGGTCCCCCTCGACGACCACGTCCTGAGCCCTCGCCACTACGACCCGATGACGGCGTATCTCCTCAACGAGGCCGGCCTCCTCTAGCCGGTCGGACGACCGACGGCTCAGATCCCGGCGGCTCAGATCCCGGCGGCTCAGATCTCGGCGGCTCAGTTCTCGGCGGCTCAGATCCCGGCGATCGAACCCGGGGCTCGTTCGTCGCGGGCGAGCCCCCGGATCGCCCGCGACGAGGGTGTGGACACCGTCGTAGAGCGAGAAGACCGCGCCGCCGACGAAGTGGCGACGGCGGCCACGGCGACCGTGAAGGCCGACTCGCCGCCGCCGTTCTCCTCTCGTCCCATGCCCCTCAGTGTGGGCGAGGTGCGCGGACCACGCCTTCCTGGACGACCGAGACCGCGAGCCGTCCGTCCTGGGTGTAGATGCGCGCCTGACCGAGGCCGCGGCCGCCGTACGCGGACGGCGACTCCTGGTCGTACAGGAGCCATTCGTCGGCGCGGAAGGGCCGGTGGAACCACATGGCGTGGTCGAGGGAGGCTCCGACGACGTCGTTGACCGCCCAGCCGCCGCGTCCGTGCGCGAGGAGGATCGAGTCGAGGAGGGTCATGTCGGAGACGTAGGTGGCGAGGACGACGTGCAGGAGGGGTTCGTCAGCAGCACCGCCCAGCTTGCCGTTGGTGCGGAACCAGACCTGGGAGCGCGGTTCGCGGGGCTCGCCGAACTTGCCGTACGGCGGCTCGTCGACGTAGCGGAGGTCGATCGCCTCGCGGGCCTCCAGGAACTTCTCCCTGACGTCCGGGGCGATGTGGTCGTAGCCGCGGATCCGCTCCTCGGAGGTGGGGAGCGTGGCCGGGTCCGGGGAGACCGGCATGGGGGCCTGGTGGTCGAAGCCTTCCTCGTACTTCTGGAAGGAGGCCGACAGGGCGAAGATCGGCTGGCCGTGCTGGACGGCGACGACCCTGCGGGCGGTGAAGGAGCGGCCGTCGTTCATGCGGTCGACCGTGTAGACGATCGGCGCGCCCGGGTCGCCGGTGCGCAGGAAGTACGCGTGGAGAGAGTGGGCGAGGCGGTCCTCGGGGACCGTCCGCCCGGCGGCGACGAGTGCCTGGGCCGCGACCTGACCGCCGAAGACGCGCGGGACGATGGCGGGCCGGGACCGGCCGCGGAAGATGTTCTCCTCGATCTGCTCCAGGTCGAGCAGATCGAGGAGACCCTGTAGTGCCTGACTCATGCAGTCATTTCTACTGGTCAGTAATTGCGGGGATCTTACAGACCCATGTCCTTACAGACCCATGTCCTTCGCGATGATCGACTTCATGATCTCGCTGGTGCCGCCGTAGATGCGGTTCACACGGTTGTCCGCGTACAGGCGGGCGATCGGGTACTCGTTCATGAAGCCGTAGCCGCCGTGCAGCTGGAGGCAGCGGTCGATCACGCGGTGCGCGACCTCGGTGGCGAACAGCTTGGCGCTGGCGGCCTCGGCGGGGGTCAGCTCGCCCGCGTCCAGGGCCTCCAGGGCGCGGTCCACGACGGCCTCGGCCGCGTCGACCTCGGCCTTGCAGGCGGCCAGCTCGAACTTGGTGTTCTGGAAGGACGCGACCGGCTTGCCGAAGACGGTGCGCTCCTGGACGTACTGCTGGGCGAACCGGACGGCCGCCTTGGCCTGCGCGTAGGCGCCGAAGGCGATGCCCCAGCGCTCGGAGGCGAGGTTGTGGCCGAGGTAGTAGAAGCCCTTGTTCTCCTCGCCGAGGAGGTCCTCGACGGGCACCTTGACGTCGACGAACGCCAGCTCGGCGGTGTCGGAGGTGCGCAGGCCGAGCTTGTCGAGCTTGCGGCCGATGGAGTAGCCCTCGGACTTGGTGTCCACCGCGAACAGGGAGATGCCGTGGCGGCGGTCCTCGGCGGTGGGCGCGGCGGTGCGGGCGCAGACGATCACCCGGTCGGCGTGGACACCGCCGGTGATGAAGGTCTTGGAGCCGTTGAGGACGTAGTGCGTGCCGTCCTCGGAGAGCTTGGCGGTGGTCTTCATGCCGGCGAGGTCGGAGCCGGTGCCCGGCTCGGTCATCGCAAGGGCCCACATCTCCTCGGCGGAGACGAACTTCGGCAGGAACCGCTTCTTCTGCTCGTCGGTGGCGAGCATCTTGATGTACGGCAGGCCGAGCAGCACGTGCACGCCGGAGCCGCCGAAGTGGACGCCCGCGCGGGCCGTCTCCTCGTACATCACGGCCTCGAACTTGTACGAGTCGATGCCGGCGCCGCCGTACTCCTCGTCCACGTTGATGCCGAAGAGGCCCAGCTCGGCGAGCTTGTAGTAGAACTCGCGCGGCGCCTGGCCGGCGGCGAACCACTCGTCGTAGACGGGCACGACCTCGGCCTCGATGAACGCCCGGAGGGTCTCCCGGAACGCCTCGTGGTCCTCGTTGAACACCGTACGGCGCACCGCGCCACCTCCACCTGGCTCAGGATCGCTTGTCTAAGCGCTTGCTCAGACTCTAAAGGTACCGGCCGGTAGGGAGGACCGTCCAGGGGAACCCGTCCGTAACGCTCGTCACTCCCCCGCCGCCGCGAACGCCCCCCGGGCCATCCGGTGCAGCAGTTCGGCCGTGGCGCCGCGGCCCGGCAGGGAGCCCGGGCGGCCGAGGTGCGGGGTGGAGTTCAGCAGGCCGAAGACCGAGTGCACCGCCGAGCGGGCGGTGGGCTCCGTCAGCCCCGGATAGACCTCCCGCACGACCTCCACCCACAGCTCTACGTACTGCCGCTGGAGCTGCCGTACGAGCTTGCGGTCGCTGTCGCGCAGGCGGTCCAGCTCGCGGTCGTGCAGGGTGATGAGCGGGCGGTCGTCGAGCGCGAAGTCGATGTGGCCCTCGATCAGGGAGTCGAGGAGGGCCTCCGCCGAGCCCCCGTCCGCCTCGGCGGCCCGCCGCTTCGCACCCGTCAGCAGCTGACCGCTGATCCCCACCAGCAGCTCGGCCAGCATCGCGTCCTTGCCCGCGAAGTGCCGGTACAGGCCGGGACCGCTGATGCCGACGGCGGCCCCTATCTCGTCGACGCCGACACCGTGGAAGCCGCGCTCGGCGAAGAGCCGCGCGGCCTCCTTGAGGATCTGTTCGCGCCGGGTGGGGGCGTCGGTTCTGGTGGCCATGGAGGCAATTCTAGACAGGGAGGTTAGCGGTCGTTAACCTGAAGGAAATGCGTTAACGCTCATTAACAAGGTGAGGGGATCGCAAGGATGCATCAGGCACCGGAGCTTTCCAGCGCGGCAGACCCCGCGTCGGAGGCCTGGCGGGCCAATGAGCAGGGCCACCGCCGGCTCGTCGAGGAGCTGCACGACAAGCTCGCGGCAGCCAGGCTCGGCGGCGGCGAGAAGGCGCGCGCCCGGCACACCGCGCGCGGCAAGCTGCTGCCCCGGGACCGGGTCGACACCCTCCTCGACCCCGGCTCGCCCTTCCTGGAGCTCGCCCCGCTCGCCGCCGACGGGATGTACGAGGGGCAGGCGCCGGCCGCCGGTGTCATCGCCGGGATCGGGCGGGTCAGCGGGCGTGAGTGCGTGATCGTCGCCAACGACGCGACCGTCAAGGGCGGCACGTACTACCCGATGACGGTGAAGAAGCACCTCCGCGCCCAGGAAGTGGCGCTGGAGAACCGCCTGCCCTGCATCTACCTCGTGGACTCCGGCGGCGCCTTCCTGCCCATGCAGGACGAGGTCTTCCCCGACCGTGAGCACTTCGGGCGAATCTTCTACAACCAGGCCCGGATGTCCGGCGCGGGCATCCCGCAGATCGCCGCGGTCCTCGGCTCCTGCACGGCCGGCGGCGCGTATGTCCCGGCGATGAGCGACGAGGCCGTCATCGTCCGCAACCAGGGCACGATCTTCCTCGGCGGCCCGCCCCTGGTGAAGGCCGCCACCGGCGAGGTCGTCACCGCCGAGGAGCTGGGCGGCGGCGAGGTCCACTCCCGGATCTCCGGCGTCACCGACCACCTCGCCGAGGACGACGCCCACGCCCTGCGCATCGTGCGGAACATCGCCGCGACGCTCCCCGCGCGCGGCCCGCTGCCCTGGTCGGTGGAAGCGGCGGAGGAGCCCAAGGTCGACCCGTACGGCCTGTACGGCGCCGTCCCGGTCGACTCGCGCACCCCTTACGACGTACGCGAGATCATCGCGCGCGTGGTCGACGGGTCCCGTTTCGCGGAGTTCAAGGCCGAGTTCGGCCAGACCCTGATCACCGGTTTCGCCCGGATCCACGGCCACCCGGTCGGCATCGTCGCCAACAACGGCATCCTCTTCTCCGAATCCGCCCAGAAGGGCGCCCACTTCATCGAGCTGTGCGACCAGCGCGGCATCCCGCTCGTCTTCCTGCAGAACATCTCCGGCTTCATGGTGGGCCGTTCGTACGAGGCCGGCGGCATCGCCAAGCACGGCGCGAAGATGGTCACGGCGGTCGCCTGCACGCGCGTGCCGAAGCTGACGGTCGTCGTCGGCGGTTCGTACGGCGCCGGCAACTACTCGATGTGCGGCCGGGCCTACTCCCCGCGCTTCCTGTGGATGTGGCCCAACGCCAAGATCTCCGTCATGGGCGGCGAACAGGCCGCCTCCGTCCTCGCGACCGTCAAGCGGGACCAGTTGGAGGCGCGCGGCGAGGACTGGCCGGCAGCGGACGAGGAGGCCTTCAAGGACCCGATCCGCGCGCAGTACGACCGCCAGGGGAATGCCTACTACGCGACGGCCCGCCTGTGGGACGACGGGGTCATCGACCCCCTGGAGACCCGTCAGGTACTGGGGCTGGCCCTGACCGCCTGCGCCAACGCGCCACTGGGCGACCCCCAGTTCGGCGTCTTCCGGATGTGAGGACCCATGTTTGACACCGTTCTTGTGGCGAACCGGGGCGAGATCGCGGTCCGCGTGATCCGCACCCTCCGCTCCCTGGGCGTGCGCTCGGTGGCCGTCTTCTCCGACGCCGACGCCGACGCCCGGCACGTCCGCGAGGCGGACACGGCCGTACGCCTGGGCCCGGCGCCCGCCGCCGAGAGCTATCTGTCCGTGGAGCGGCTGCTGGAGGCCGCCTCGTCGACGGGCGCCCAGGCCGTCCACCCCGGCTACGGCTTCCTCGCGGAGAACGCGGCCTTCGCGCGCGCGTGCGCCGACGCCGGGCTGGTCTTCATCGGCCCGCCGGCGGACGCGATCGCGCTGATGGGCGACAAGATCCGCGCGAAGGAGACGGTGGACGCGGCCGGGGTGCCGGTGGTGCCGGGCGGGCGCGATCCGGAACTGGCATCCGCTGCTTTGGAATTGGGCGCTCCCGTCCTGCTCAAGCCCTCCGCCGGCGGCGGCGGCAAGGGCATGCGTCTGGTGCGGGATCTGACGGTGCTGGACGACGAGATCGCCGCCGCCCGCCGCGAGGCCCGCGCCTCCTTCGGCGACGACACCCTCCTGGTCGAACGCTGGATCGACCGCCCCCGCCACATCGAGATCCAGATCCTGGCCGACGGCCACGGCAACGTCGTCCACCTCGGCGAACGCGAATGCTCCCTCCAGCGCCGCCACCAGAAGATCATCGAGGAGGCGCCGAGCGTCCTGCTCGACGAGCAGACCCGCGCGTCGATGGGCGAGGCGGCGGTCCAGGCGGCCCGCTCCTGCGGCTACCGGGGCGCGGGCACGGTGGAGTTCATCGTCCCCGGCGGCGACCCGTCCTCGTACTACTTCATGGAGATGAACACCCGCCTCCAGGTGGAACACCCGGTGACGGAGCTCGTCACCGGCCTCGACCTGGTCGAGTGGCAGCTGCGGGTCGCGGCGGGCGAGAAGCTGGCCTTCGGCCAGGAGGACGTACGGCTGACCGGGCACGCCGTCGAGGCCCGCATCTGCGCGGAAGACCCCTCCCGCGGCTTCCTCCCGTCCGGCGGCAGGGTGCTGCGCCTGTCCGAGCCCCAGGGAGACGGCATCCGCACGGACTCCGGGCTCAGCGAGGGCACCGAGGTCGGCAGCCTGTACGACCCGATGCTGAGCAAGGTCATCGCGTACGGGCCGGACCGCGCGACGGCCATCCGCAAGCTCCGGGCGGCCCTCGCGGACACGGTCACGCTGGGCGTGCAGACGAACGCCGGGTTCCTGCGGCGGCTGCTGGCCCATCCGGCGGTGGTGGCGGGCGAGTTGGACACGGGTCTGGTGGAGCGGGAGGTCGACGGGCTGATCCCCGTCGGCGTACCGGAGGAGGTGTACGAGGCGGCTGCGGCCGTACGGCTGGAGGCGCTGCGGCCTCAGGCGGACGGGCGGACGGCCGGCTGGACGGACCCGTTCTCGGAGCCGAGCGGCTGGCGGCTGGGCGGGACCCCGAAGCCCGTCGCCTTCCACCTCCGCGTCCAGGACCCCGTGGAGCACGCCCCGCTCGGTACCGCCACCGTCACCGCCGACCAGGTGTCCGTGACCCTCGACGGCGTACGCCACACCTTCCACCGCGCCGCCGACTGGCTGGGCCGCGACGGCGACGCCTGGCACGTGCGCGACCACGACCCGGTGGCCGCCTCGCTCACCGGGGCCGCGCACGCGGGCGCCGACTCGCTCACCGCGCCGATGCCGGGGACGGTGACGGTGGTGAAGGTGGCGGTCGGCGACGAAGTGGCCGCGGGCCAGAGCCTGTTGGTCGTGGAGGCGATGAAGATGGAGCATGTCATCTCCGCCCCGCACGCCGGGACGGTCGCCGAACTGGACGTCACCCCCGGTTCGACGGTCGCGATGGACCAGGTCCTGGCAGTCATCACCCCGGCGGAGGAGGACCAGTGACACTCCCCATGGTCGTACCGTCCGCGGGCCTTCCCGCCCGTGTCCGCATCCATGAGGTCGGCGCCCGTGACGGCCTCCAGAACGAGAAGTCGACGGTCCCGACGGAGATCAAGGCGGAGTTCGTCCGCCGCCTGGCCGACGCGGGCCTGACGACGATCGAGGCCACGAGCTTCGTGCACCCGAAGTGGGTGCCTCAACTGGCCGACGCGGAAGACCTGTTCCCCCAGCTGACGGACCTCCCGGTGGACCTGCCGGTGCTGGTCCCGAACGAACGCGGCCTGGATCGCGCGCTGACCCTCGGGGCTGGGCGGGTGGCCGTCTTCGCCAGCGCGACGGAGTCCTTCGCCAAGGCCAACCTCAACCGGACGGTGGACGAGGCGCTGGCGATGTTCGAGCCGGTGGTCGGACGCGCGAAGGCTGCGGATGTGCACGTGCGGGGCTATCTGTCGATGTGCTTCGGCGACCCGTGGGAGGGCGCGGTCCCGGTCCCGCAGGTGGTGAAGGTCTGCAAGGCGCTGCTGGACATGGGCTGCGACGAGCTGAGCCTGGGAGACACGATCGGGGTGGCGACGCCGGGCCATGTACGGGCGCTGCTCACCGAACTCACCGAACAGGGCACGCCGGTGGAGAAGCTGGGCGTCCACTTCCACGACACCTACGGCCAGGCGCTCGCGAACACCTACGCGGCGTTGCAGCACGGGGTGACCACCGTCGACGCCTCCGCGGGCGGCCTCGGCGGCTGCCCGTTCGCCAGGTCCGCCACCGGCAACCTCGCCACCGAAGACCTCGTGTGGATGCTGCAGGGCCTCGGCATCGACACCGGAGTCGACCTCGACCGTCTCGTCGCCACAAGCGTCTGGATGGCCGACCAACTGGGCCGACCCAGCCCGTCCCGCACCGTCCGAGCCCTGTCCCACAAGGAGCAGTGACCCGCCATGGACCACCGACTCTCCCCCGAACTCGAAGAACTCCGCCGCACGGTGGAGGAGTTCGCACACGAGGTAGTAGCCCCCAAGATCGCCGACTACTACGAACACCACGAGTTCCCCTACGAGATCGTCCGCGAGATGGGCCGCATGGGCCTGTTCGGCCTGCCCTTCCCGGAGGAGTACGGCGGCATGGGCGGCGACTACATGGCGCTGGGCGTGGCCCTGGAGGAGCTGGCGCGCGTCGACTCCTCGGTGGCGATCACTCTGGAGGCCGGGGTGTCGCTGGGCGCGATGCCGCTGCACCTCTACGGCACGGAGGCCCAGAAACGGGAGTGGCTCCCCCGCCTGTGTTCGGGCGAGATCCTGGGCGCGTTCGGCCTGACCGAGCCGGACGGCGGCAGCGACGCGGGCGCGACGCGGACGACGGCTCGCCTGGACGAGTCGACGAACGAGTGGGTGATCAACGGCACCAAGTGCTTCATCACCAACTCGGGCACGGACATCACGGGCCTGGTGACGGTGACGGCGGTGACGGGCCGCAAGCCCGACGGCAAGCCGCTGATCTCCTCGATCATCGTCCCGTCGGGCACACCGGGCTTCACGGTGGCGGCGCCGTACTCGAAGGTGGGCTGGAACGCGTCGGACACCAGGGAACTGTCCTTCCAGGACGTCCGAGTCCCCGCGGCCAACCTCCTGGGCGAGGAGGGCAGGGGCTACGCCCAGTTCTTGCGGATTTTGGACGAGGGCCGCATCGCCATCGCCGCCCTGGCGACGGGCCTGGCGCAGGGCTGCGTGGACGAGTCGGTGAAGTACGCGAAGGAACGGCACGCCTTCGGCAAACCGATCGGCGCGAACCAGGCCATCCAGTTCAAGATCGCCGACATGGAGATGAAGGCGCACACGGCACGGCTGGCGTGGCGGGATGCGGCTTCGCGGCTGGTGGCGGGCGAGCCCTTCAAGAAGGAGGCGGCGCTGGCGAAGCTGTACTCGTCGACGATCGCGGTGGACAACGCGCGGGACGCGACGCAGGTCCACGGCGGCTACGGCTTCATGAACGAGTACCCGGTCGCCCGTATGTGGCGGGACTCCAAGATCCTGGAGATCGGGGAGGGGACGAGTGAGGTGCAGCGGATGCTGATCGCTCGGGAGTTGGGGTTGGTGGGCTGACCGCCGGACGCCGGCCCGCATCCATCAGGAGCGGGCCGGCATCAAGGCTGGATCCGAGCGACCCATCAACCTGAACCGAAAATCTCCTCCACGCTCGACGGCCAATCGGAGTGATCGAGTTCGGCGCTGACAAGCAGGTCCCGCCAGTCCGTCTCCATCAGGTCGATCGCCCGGACGAGACCGTCGAGGCTCCCGTTGGCGAGAATGACTACGGCAGCCGTGATCCTTTCGTGGGCACTCTCGTGGAATGTCCTCAGCTCGGCGTCTTCCAACAGCGAGACGACCGAACTCGCCTCGTTTCCGTACTGGTTCTCGATCACGGCAGCGATGCGGTCTGTGACTGCCACCTGTTCCTCCCCACACTTCAAGGCTGCAAGCAGCCCGCCCGCGGACAATGCCCCCTCGGCCCTACTTGCCCATGCGCCCCCGCGCCCGCCGCACCTGACGGTTGTCGCCGACCACGTCGAGGAATCGCCGACCGGCGCCGGCCTCGTACGCCGGGCCCTCCAGTCGCAGCAGGGCGCCGTCGCGGACGACGGCGTACGCCACCGGATTCTCCGCCTTCGGGAGGGTGACCGGGTGGCGTCCGTCCGGGAGTTTCCTGAGGCTTGCGGGCAGGCGCAGGCGGGCCGTGCCGTCGGGGCCGGGGAGCAGCTTGGCCTCCACCTTGGCGGTGGCCACGGTGACCTCGACGGGGAATGGCGGGCCGTCCGTAGCGGCCAGGTAGGGGAGGCCGAGTGAGCGTCGGGCGCGCTCGGGGTTCGCGGCGACCAGCACGTCCGTGTCGGGTCCGAGCCGGCGCTGGCGCTCGCCCATGTCCAGTGCGAGCTGGCCCTTGACCGTCCAGTACGGCAGCGCGAGCCGCCCGCCGCTCAGCGCCGGGCCCGCGGCGGGGGCGCCGGGCTCGCCGTCCCCGCTCACCCGGAGCATCCGCTCCACGCCCAGGAGTTGGACGTACGCCCACACGTCGTGCACGCCGCGTTCCAGCGGACGCCCACCGGCCAGCCGCTCCGGGTCGAGACGCAGCTGCCCTGAGGCGACGACCTGCGAGCGCCCCTCCCCGAGGGACTTCAGCCGCACCTGGAGGTCGCCCTCCGGGTACCACCAGTCCTCCCGGTCCCGGTCCTTGACCACCAACTCGCCGTACGCCATCCGGAACGGGTCGGTGACCTCCCAGCCGTCCTCGGTGCCGGGGACACCGTCCAGCAGCTCCGGGTCCAGCCACCACTTCCCGTCCCGCTCGACGACGACCAGAGGTTCGCCATCGCCGCGCAAGAGATCCAGTGTGACGTCGGCGACGAGGCTGCCGTCCTCCCAGCGCGCTCCGCCGACCTGGCTGCGGGCCTTGACCGCCCGGACACGCTCGGCGAGAGCGAAGGCCCCGTCGAAGTCGCCGCGTTCGAGGAACTCGGCGCGCAGCCGGGACACCGCGGGCAGCCCGTCCCGTACGGCCGCCGGGAACTCCTCGACCGCCAGTTCCCGGGCCGCCTCGAACCGCTGCCGCTGCTCGGCGGGGTCCTCGCGCAGGATCTCGGGCTCCCGGGTCCGGGAGAGGACCTCCACGTGGTAGAGGCGGTGCAGCAGCCGGTTCTGCAGGGCGTCGATGTCGTCGGAGGGGGTCGTCCCGTCCTTGATCTGGCGCACGATGGTGCGGGCGTTGGCCCAGAAGCCGTGCCGCGGGTTGAAGCGGTGCTGGGTGTTGTTGCCGCCGTCGTCCCGCTTCATCCAGTAGTAGCAGGGGTAGTCGGCGAGGATCGAGATGCGCTCCGCCTTGAGGTAGGCGGCGCTGACGAAGAGCAGGTCCTCCAGGATCCAGGGCCCCTCCGGGAACTGCAGCCCGTGCTCCTCGACGAAGCCCCGCCGGAACATCTTGTGCGGCGACATGCTCTGCATGAGCTCGTCGTTCTCGATCGTGCAGGCGTCCACGGTGTGCCGGAACAGCCGCCGGGGCCGCACCATCGTGCTGGACATCTTGCCGATCACCACATCGGCGTCGTTCCGCTTGGCGTGCTCGTACAGCCGCTCCAGGGCCTCGGGGCCGAGCGTGTCGTCGTGGTCGACGAACTGGATGTACTCACCCTTGGCGTGCCGCATGCCATGATTGCGCGGTGCCCCCGGCCAGCCCGAGTTCGGCCGGGTGTGCAGCTGGACGTTCGGATGTGCGGTGGCGATCTTCTCCAGCCGGGCCGGCGTGTCGTCCGTCGAGCCGTCGTCGACGTAGATGACTTCGTACTCGTCGGCAGACAGGCTCTGCCCCAGCAGCGACGGCGCGCACTCGTCGACGTACTTGCCCGTGTTGTAGACGGGGACGATCACGCTGACCTTGATTCTCGGCATATCACGGACTTTACCGGGCGGTCACATCTGTAAAGACGGCGTGACCCCGTGCCGGACAGGCCGCGAGCAACGGGCGCTGTTTTCAAGGGAGTTGCCGCTACTGCGCCTTCACAGACCCTGACACAGCCCCCGCACAGCTTTCGATCCAAGGCCCCCACCCCCTGGACAAGCAATGAGGTTAGGCTAACCTACCTTCGAACTTGTCCGGCGGGCGCTTCGCCCCGTTCGAAAGCAGCCACACTCATGTCCAACGCCAGAGCCACCCACCTCACCCGCCGCGGCCTCCTCGCCGCGGGCGGCGCCCTCGGCCTCGGGGCCGTGCTCGCGGCCTGCGGTGACGACGACGCGAAAAGCGGTGGCTCCGGCAAGGAGACGACCTCCGCGAAGAAGTCCGGTCCCTGGACCTTCAAGGACGACCGCGGCACCGAGGTGAAGCTCGACAAGATCCCCGCGAACATCGTCGCGTTCACCGGTGTCGGCGCCGCCCTCCACGACTACGGCGTCCAGGTCAAGGGCGTCTTCGGCCCCACCAAGACCAGCGACGGCAAGGCCGACGTCCAGGCCGGCGACATGGACATCTCCAAGGTCGAGATCCTCGGCAACGTGTGGGACCAGTTCAACGTCGAGAAGTACGCCGCCCTCGCCCCGGACGTCCTCATCTCCACGACGTTCGACGCCGCCGGCACCCTCTGGTACGTCCCCGCGGCCTCCGCCGAGAAGATCGCCAAGCTCGCCCCGAGCGTCGCGATCTCCGTCTACGACCGCCAGCTCACCGAGCCGCTGCAGCGCATGTGGGAGCTCGCCGAGTCGCTGGGCGCCGACATGACGGCCGCCTCGGTCGTCGACGCGAAGAAGAAGTTCGAGGCCGCCGCGACCCGGCTGCGCGCCGCCGCCAAGGCGAAGCCCGACATCAAGGTGATGGCCGGTTCCGCCAGCCAGGACATCTTCTACGTCTCCGGCACCAACCTCTCCATCGACCTGGAGTACTTCAAGGCCCTCGGCGTGAACTTCGTCGAGCCGCCGGAGAGCGCCAAGAAGGAGGGCGGCGGCTGGTTCGAGTCGCTGAGCTGGGAGAACGTCGACAAGTACAAGGCCGACATCATCATGATGGACGACCGCTCTGCGACGATCCAGCCGGCCGACATCACCGAGGCCACCTGGAAGAAGCTGCCGGCCGTGAAGGCGGGCCAGGTCATCGCACGGTCGCCCGAGCCGATCCTGTCGTACGACAAGTGCACGCCGCTTCTGGAGACGCTCGCCGAGGCGCTCGAGAACGCGAAGAAGGTCAGCTGAAAAACGGGGCTTGATGTGGTGGGTGAACTGCGGGCCCGTCGTGGCTGGTCGCGCAGTTCCCCGCGCCCCTAGGTACGTCACCTCGCCCCCTGATTCAAGGCTCAGGAGCATCCCGATGACCACCGCCGTCGCCGCCCCGTTCCGCTTCTTCAGTCTCCAAGTCGTACGGACACGGCCGCTCGGCCCGTCCCTGGTCCGAGTGTCCTTCGCAGGCGACGACCTCCAGCACTTCCACTCCAACGGCTGCGACCAGTCGCTGTCCCTCTTCATCCCCGCCGAGGGACAGACCGAGCCCCATGTCCCCATCGAGCTCGGCGACGGCTGGTGGCAGGCCTGGCGTGAACTCCCGGACGACGTACGGGCGGTCATGCGGTCGTACACGCTCCGCGCCCTGCGCCGGGGCCCCGACGAGATCGACATCGACTTCGTCCTGCACGGAGTCGAGCCCGACGCCGCCACCCCCGCCGGACCCGCCTCCCGCTGGGCCGCGCAGGCCACCGCCGGGGACCGCGTCCTCCTCCTCGGCCCCGCCGTCGCCGACAACCGGGCGATCCGGTTCCGGCCGGCCGACGACACCGATCTCGTTCTCGTCTGGGGCGACGAGACCGCCGTGCCGGCCGTGTCCGCGATCGTCGAGTCGCTGCCGGCGGGCACCCGGGCCAAGGTGTGGCTGGAGGTGCAGCACGCGGAGGACATCCAGGACCTGGCGACCGAGGCCGACGCCGAGGTCACCTGGTTCGTGCGGGACCAGCAGGCCGGTGACGGAACCGAGGGCTCCCCCATGGCCCTCGGTGCCATCCGTGACGCCCAACTCCCGCCCGCCGAACGCCCGTGCGTCTGGATCGCGGGCGAGTCGAGCTGTGTGAAGCAGCTGCGCCGGCACTTCGTCGGCGAGCGTCGCATCGACCGCCGGAGCGTCACCTTCGTCGGGTACTGGCGCCAGGGGATGACCGAGGAACAGCTCCGCGCCGCCGAGTAGCCGTCAAGAACGATCCCGAGCCGCCGCACGCCCAACTCCCCGGTGTGCGGCGGTGACTGCTGTGCGGGGAGTGCCGACTGCGGCTGAAGTGACCGTAGTCACGGCCGATGCCGCGCTTGATCCAAGTTACTTAGGTTAGGCTAACCTAAGTAAGCGAGAACAACGCGAACGCGAAGCGAAGATCGCGTCCCCACGCGTCCCCACCCCGTCCGACCCGCACGGACTGCTCCCCCCGGAGGACCCCCACCATGCGCTCGCACCTGCTCAATGACACGACCGCGGAGCAGTACCGCCGCTCCGTGACCGAAGGAGTAGAGCGGGTGGCAGCCAAACTCGCCGCCACCGACCGTCCGTTCACGGGTGTCACCGTCGACGCCCTCGCCCCGACGATCGACGCGATCGACCTCGACAAGCCGCTGCTGGACACCGCCGCGGCCCTCGACGAGCTGGAGGACGTCTACCTCCGCGACGCGATCTACTTCCACCACCCGCGCTACCTCGCCCACCTCAACTGCCCGGTCGTCATCCCGGCCGTGCTCGGCGAGGCGATCCTCTCCGCGGTCAACTCCTCCCTGGACACCTGGGACCAGTCGGCCGGCGGCACCCTCATCGAGCGCAAACTGATCGACTGGACGACCGCGCGCGCCGGGCTCGGCCCCAACGCGGACGGCGTCTTCACCTCCGGCGGCAGCCAGTCCAACCTCCAGGCCCTCCTCCTCGCCCGGGAAGAAGCCAAGACGGACAGCGCAGCCAAACTGCGTATCTTCGCCTCCGAGGTCAGCCACTTCAGCGTCAAGAAGTCCGCCAAACTCCTTGGCCTCTCCCCCGACTCCGTGGTCACCATCCCCGTCGACCACAACAAGCGGATGCAGACCGTCGCGCTCGCCCACGAGCTGGAGCGCTGCAAGGCCGCCGGCCTCGTCCCCATGGCCGTCGTCGCCACCGCCGGCACCACCGACTTCGGCTCGATCGACCCGCTCCCGGAGATCGCCGAGCTCTGCGAGCAGTACGGCACCTGGATGCACGTCGACGCCGCCTACGGCTGCGGTCTGCTCGCGTCGGTGAAGTACCGCGACCGCATCGACGGCATCGAGCGCGCCGACTCGGTCACCGTCGACTACCACAAGTCCTTCTTCCAGCCGGTGAGTTCCTCCGCCGTGCTGGTCCGCGACGCGGCCACCCTGCGGCACGCGACCTACCACGCGGAGTACCTCAACCCCCGCCGGATGGTCACCGAGCGCATCCCCAACCAGGTCGACAAGTCCCTGCAGACCACCCGCCGCTTCGACGCCCTCAAGCTGTGGATGACCCTGCGCGTGATGGGCGCCGACGGCATCGGCGAGCTCTTCGACGAGGTCTGCGACCTGGCCGCGGACGGCTGGAAGGTCATCGCCGCCGACCCGCGTTACGACGTCGTGGTCGAGCCCACCCTCTCGACCCTCGTCTTCCGCTACATCCCCGCCGCCGTGACCGACCCGGCCGAGATCGACCGCGCCAACCTCTACGCCCGCAAGGCCCTGTTCGCCTCCGGCGACGCGGTGGTCGCGGGCACCAAGGTCAACGGCCGCCACTACCTGAAGTTCACCCTGCTCAACCCCGAGACCACGACCGAGGACATCTCGGCCGTCCTCGACCTGATAGCCGGCCACGCCGAGCAGTACCTGGGAGAGTCCCTTGACCGCGCGTCCTGAACACCCGACCACGGCCCCCGCCGACGTATACGACTTCGTAGGCATCGGGCTCGGCCCGTTCAACCTCGGCCTCGCCTGTCTGACCGAGCCCATCGACGAACTCGACGGCGTCTTCCTGGAGTCGAAGCCCGACTTCGAGTGGCACGCCGGCATGTTCCTCGAAGGCGCCCACCTCCAGACGCCGTTCATGTCGGACCTGGTGACGCTCGCGGACCCGACCTCGCCGTACTCCTTCCTCAACTACCTGAAGGAGAAGGGCCGGCTGTACTCGTTCTACATCCGCGAGAACTTCTACCCCTTGCGGGTGGAGTACGACGACTACTGCCGCTGGGCCGCGAACAAGCTGAGCAGCGTCCGCTTCAGCACGACGGTCGCCGAAGTGACGTACGAGGACGGCGTGTACGTCGTCACGACGACCACGGGTGACGTCTTCCGCGCCCGCCACCTCGTCCTCGGCACCGGCACCTCCCCGCACTACCCGGACGCCGTGCGCGGTCTCGGCGGCGACTTCTTCCACAACTCGCAGTACATGCAGAACAAGGCGGAGCTGCAGAAGAAGGAGTCGATCACCATCGTCGGCTCCGGACAGTCCGCCGCCGAGATCTACTACGACCTCCTCGCCGAGATCGACGTCCACGGCTACCGGCTCAACTGGGTGACGCGCTCCCCGCGCTTCTTCCCCCTCGAATACACCAAGCTCACGCTGGAGATGACCTCCCCGGAGTACATCGACTACTACCGCGAGCTGCCCGAGGCCACCCGCTACCGGCTCACCGCCCAGCAGAAGGGCCTGTTCAAGGGCATCGACGGCGATCTCATCAACGAGATCTTCGACCTGCTCTACCAGAAGAACCTCGGCGGACCGGTCCCCACCCGGCTGCTCACCAACTCCGCGCTGAACGGCGCGACTTACGAGAACGGCACGTACACCCTCTCCTTCCGCCAGGAGGAGCAGGAGAAGGACTACGACCTCCAGACGCAGGGCCTGGTCCTCGCCACCGGTTACAAGTACGCCGAGCCGGAGTTCCTGACCCCCGTCAAGGACCGGCTCCGGTACGACACCCAGGGCAACTTCGACGTCGCCCGCAACTACTCGATCGACACCACCGGCCGCGGCGTCTTCCTCCAGAACGCCGGCGTGCACACCCACAGCATCACCTCGCCCGACCTGGGCATGGGTGCGTACCGCAACAGCTACATCATCCGTGAGCTGCTCGGCACCGAGTACTACCCGGTCGAGAAGACGATCGCGTTCCAGGAGTTCTCCGTATGAGCACCACCGCCCCACAGGTGGCCCCCTTCACCTTCCGCCCGCTCGACCCGCTCAAGGACGCCGAGCTGCTGCACGGCTGGGTCACGCACCCCAAGGCCGCGTTCTGGATGATGCAGGACGCGAAACTGGAGGACGTCGAGCGCGCGTACATGGAGATAGCCGCCGACGAGCACCACCATGCGCTGCTCGGCCTCGACGAGTACGGCGTCCCCGTGTTCCTGATGGAGAAGTACGACCCCGCCCACCGTGAGCTGGTCGGCCTGTACGAGCCGCAGCCGGGCGATGTCGGCATGCACTTCCTCACCCCGGCGACCGACAGGCCGGTGCACGGCTTCACCCGGTCCGTCATCACCGCCGTGATGGCCCACCTCTTCGAGGACCCGGCCGTCCAGCGGGTCGTCGTCGAGCCGGACGTCTCCAACAAGGCCGTCCACGCCCTGAACGAGGCCGTCGGGTTCGTGCCCGAACGGGAGATCCAGAAGCCGGAGAAGAAGGCGCTGCTGAGCTTCTGCACCCGGGAGCAGTTCCTGGCCGCCGCGAAGACGACGGAGGTGCCCGCATGAGCCTCGCCGACTCCGTCGCCCACCTCTCCCCCGAGCGCTGGGAGCAGGCCAACCGGCTCCTCATCCGCAAGTCGCTCGCCGAGTTCGCGCACGAGCGGCTCATCACGCCGGAGGCCACCGCCGACGGCCGCTTCGAGGTCCGCAGCGACGACGGTCTGACCCGCTACGGGTTCACCGCCACCCGCCGCGCCCTCGACCACTGGCAGGTCGACGCCGGCTCGATCTCCCGTCAACGGGACGGCGTCGACCTCCCCCTCGCCGCCCTGGACTTCTTCATCGAGCTGAAGACGGCGCTGGGCCTGAGCGACGAGATCCTGCCGGTCTACCTGGAGGAGATCTCCTCCACCCTCTCCGGCACCTGCTACAAGCTCACCAAGCCCCAGATCCCGGTCGCCGAGCTCGCGAAGAGCGGCTTCCAGGCCATCGAGACCGGCATGACCGAGGGCCACCCCTGCTTCGTCGCCAACAACGGGCGGCTCGGCTTCGGCATCCACGAGTATCTGTCGTACGCCCCGGAGACGGCGAGCCCGGTCCGCCTGGTCTGGCTGGCCGCGCACCGCTCGCGCGCCGCCTTCACGGCCGGGGTCGGCATCGAGTACGAGACCTTCGTACGCGAGGAGTTGGGCGCGGAGACCGTCGAGCGCTTCCACGCCACGCTCACCGCCCAGGGCCTCGACCCCGCCGACTACCTCCTCATCCCGGTCCACCCCTGGCAGTGGTGGAACAAGCTCTCCGTCACCTTCGCCGCCGAGGTCGCCCGCCGGCACCTCGTCTGCCTCGGTGAGGGCGAGGACGAGTACCTGGCCCAGCAGTCCATCCGGACCTTCTTCAACAAGTCCAACCCCGAGAAGCACTACGTGAAGACGGCCCTGTCCGTCATCAACATGGGCTTCATGCGCGGCCTTTCGGCGGCGTACATGGAGGCGACCCCGGCCATCAACGACTGGCTCGCCCAACTCATCGACAACGACCCGGTGTTGAAGTCGACGGGCCTGTCGATCATCCGCGAGCGTGCCGCCGTCGGCTACCGCCACCTGGAGTACGAGGCCGCGACCGACCGCTACTCGCCGTACCGCAAGATGCTGGCGGCCCTGTGGCGCGAGAGTCCGGTGAACTCCCTCCAGGACGGCGAGTCGTTGGCGACGATGGCCTCCCTGGTCCACGTCGACCACGAGGGCAGGTCCTTCGCGGGCGCCCTGATCGAGCAGTCGGGCCTGGCCCCGAAGGAGTGGCTGCGCCGCTATCTGACGGCGTACTTCACCCCGCTGCTGCACAGCTTCTACGCCTACGACCTCGTCTACATGCCGCACGGCGAGAACGTGATCCTCGTCCTGAAGGACGGCGCCGTCGAGCGCGCGGTCTACAAGGACATCGCCGAGGAGATCGCGGTCATGGACGTCGACGCGGTACTGCCGCCGGCGGTCGAACGGCTCCGCGTGGACGTCCCGGAGGACAAGAAGCTCCTGTCCATTTTCACGGACGTCTTCGACTGCTTCTTCCGCTTCCTCGCCGCGAACCTCGCCGACGAGGGCATCCTCACGGAGGACGACTTCTGGGGCACGGTCGCGGACATCACCCGCGAGTACCAGGCTTCGATGCCCGAACTCGCGGACAAGTTCCGGCAGTACGACATGTTCGCCCCGGAGTTCGCGCTGTCCTGCCTCAACCGCCTCCAGCTGCGCAACAACAAGCAGATGGTGGACCTGTCGGACCCGGCGGGCGCGCTGCAGCTCGTCGGCAACCTGAAGAACCCCATCGCAGGGCTGTAGTACATCGCAGGGCGGTGGTACACGGCCCCACAGACAGACGGGCGCCCCGGGGTACGGTCCCCCGGGGCGCCCGTCCGCATCCGCGTCTACCGTGCGGGCCAGGGCACTTGAGGCGACCGGTAGTAGTCGATCCCCAGCGCCTCCCACCGCGGCCCCTGCGCCGCGAGCCGCACCTTGTAGGTGTCCCAGTCGTGCGTGGCGGCCGGCGACCACCCCAGCTCGGCCGCCCCCGCCAGCCTCGGGAAGGCCATGTACTCGATGTCGTCCGACTTGGTGATCGTCTCGGTCCACAGCGGCGCCTCGACACCCCGGACCGCCGAAGCGGGTACGCCCGGCAGGTAGTTGCCGGGATCCCAGTCGTAGGACCGCTCGACCTCGACCAGGCCCGCCCAGTCCAGCCCCAGCGGAGTGTCCGCCGTGTACTTCATGTCGAGGTAGATCCGGTCGGCGGGCGAGAGAACGATCCCCGTCCCGTTCCGGGCGGCGGCAGCGACCCGCTCCTTCTCCTCGGCGCTCGTGCCGTCGAGCCCCCAGTACTGGGCGACGGCCCCCTTCGCCGGGGTCGCCCCGGTCAGCTGATGCCAGCCGACCACGGTCTTGCCGTACTTGGCGACGACCGGCTGCACCCGTGCCATGAACGTCACATAGTCCTCGTGACTCGTGGAGTGTGCCTCGTCCCCGCCGATGTGGAGGTACCTGCCCGGTGTGAGCGCGGCCAGTTCCCGGATCACGTCGTCGACGAAGTCGTACGTGACGTCCTTGGACACGCACAGCGAGCTGAACCCGACGTCGGTGCCCGTGTACAACGGCGGTGCCACGCCGTCGCAGTTGAGCTCGGCGTACGAGGCGAGGGCCGCGTTGGTGTGTCCCGGCATGTCGATCTCGGGCACGACCTCCAGATAGCGCGAGGCCGCGTACCGCACGATCTCCTTGTAGTCGGCCTTGGTGTAGAAGCCACCGGGCCCGCCGCCGACCTGTGTGGAGCCGCCGTGGGTGGCGAGCCGCGGCCACGAGTCGACGGCGATCCGCCAGCCCTGGTCGTCGCTGAGGTGCAGATGCAGCTTGTTGACCTTGTACAGGGCGAGTTGGTCGACGTACCGCTTGACCTGGTCGACGGTGAAGAAGTGCCGCGAGACGTCGAGCATCGCGCCGCGCCAGCCGTAGCGCGGGGAGTCCTTGACGGTGCCGCCGGCGATCAGCCAGGGGCCGGGCTGCACCGAGTCCTTCTCGACGGCGGCGGGGAGGAGTTGGCGCAGGGTCTGGACACCGTGGAAGAGCCCGGCCGGCTTGGCGGCGGTGATGGTGACCCCCTTGGCTCCGCTGTCGAGCCGGTACCCCTCGGCACCGAACGCGCCCTTCGCCAGCCGCAGTCGGATGCCGTCCTGGCCGCCGGAGGCGGTGACCGGCAGCGGGTAGCCGGTCGAGGGCCGCAGCACCTTCGCGGCGTACTCGCCGATACGGCGGACCTCCTGGGAGGCGCCGACACGGATGCGGGTGTCACGGGTGATGCGGTACGGCGATCCGCCGGGCGCGACCGAGGCGGGCGCGGGGACGACCTCGCCGAGCGGCCGGGCCTTCCGCGCCGCCTCCTCCGCCGCGACCTCCGGCGTGGGCGCCGCTCCCGCGACGAAGGTGCCCGCGGCCGCGACGAGCAGCAACGAGCCGAGCAGTCGGGTCACACGGGGAGTTGGTCTGTGGTGCGGTCTCACATCTGGCTCCCTTCACCCTGGATTGGTAGAGACCACTCTGCCATGGTCCCGCGACGACGGACCGGCGAAGACGCTGTTCGGCTGGGTCCGGGGCCGGTGAGCAACTGGGCCTGGAATGACAGACTTTGCCCATGGCGGAAATCATCCAGAAGGACGGCACATGGGCCTTCGACGGCGACGCCCTGCGACTGACCCCCGGACGCGACAAGAACGTCAGCCTGCTCCGCAAGACACTGGGTGAACTCGTCGTCCCCCTGGGCGCGTTGGCGGGCATCTCGATCGAGCAGGGCCGCAAGGCGGGCCGGCTCAGACTGCGGCTGCGCGACGGCGCCGACCCGCTGCTGCACGCCACCGGCGGCCGGCTGACCGAACCCAACGACCCCTATCAGCTGATCGTGGAGTCCGACCGCTACGGCGTCGCCGAGTACTTCGTGGACGAGGTCCGCAACGCGCTCCTGCTGGACGAGGTGCCGTCCGCGCCGGTCGCCGAGTATCTGCTGCCGGGCCCGGCCGTCCCGCTGTCGGTCTCCGCCGGGGACGGCACCGCGAGCTTCGACGGCGAGCACATCCGGCTGGAGTGGAACTGGAAGACGGAGGACGCCAAGGCGGCCGCCGGTATCCGCACCCTCGCCCTCACCGATCTCTCCGCCGTGGAGTGGCACCCGGCGGTGGGCCTGGACAACGGCCATCTCCGCTTCACGGTGAAGCACGCGCCCACCAAGGCCCCGCCGAAGTACGACCCCAACTCGGTCGAGCTGTGGGGCTTCAAGAAGGACCCGTTGATGGCCCTGATAGCGGCGGCCGTCCAGGCCAGGCTTCCGCACCCGGCCAGGACGGCCACCTCGGACGTAAGAGAACCGCACGGCGTACGCGACGCCCGACCGGAAGTGCCCTCTCCCCCGGTCGCCCCCGCCGAGGACGACCACGACGCGCTCCTGCGCCGTCTGCGCGAGCTCGGTGAGCTGCGCCGCACGGGTGTGCTGACGGACGAGGAGTTCACCCTGGCCAAACAGGCGGTCCTCAAGCGGATGCAGTGACCCGCCCGGTGCGCTCTACCGGACCTTGCGGGCCACGGTGAAGCGGTCGATCTCGGCCCCGGTCTCGGCGATGCCCCGCACGGTCAGCGTGGCCGTGCGGCCCCCAGGCGCGGGGTGGACGTCCACACGCAGGAAGGAGTAGTCGAGGTAGCGCACCCGGGACCAGGCGACCGTCTCGTCGACCTTGCCGTCCTTGGTGTTGATGAAGGAGTCCACCGACTCGACGTCGTTCTCGTGCCCCTCGTACGTCTGCGGCGCGCTGAACGCGTACAGGCTGCGCCCCGCCGCCCCCGCCGTCACGTACACGACTCCGTCGGTCTCGGGATGGGCCGTGCCGCCGATGGGCAGCTTCCTGGTGACCTCGCCGCCCTTGATGACGTCGGTGCGCTCGTACTGGTGGTTGTGGCCGTTGATGACCAGGTCCACCGTGTACTTCTCGAACAGCGGCACCCACTCCTGGCGCACACCTCCCTCCGAGGCGTGCGCGGTGGAGGTGCAGTACGCGCAGTGGTGGAAGAAGACCACGATGAAGTCGACGTGCTTCGCCGCCCGGTACTTCTTCAGCTGGGCTTCCAGCCACTTGGTCTGGGTGCCGCCGGAGATCCCGAGGTTGGCGGGGATCTCGTACGAGATGTCGTTGGCGTCGAGCGAGATGACCGCTGTGTTGCCGTAGACGAAGGTGTAGACGCCCGGGAGGTTCTTGGCGTCGGGGCCGTTGGCGGGGAGGTTCCAGCGGGCCTCCTCGCCTCCGTAGCCGCCCGGCGAGTACCAGGCCTCCATGTCGTGGTTGCCGTACGAGACCATCCACGGCACGGACTTGGCGACCGACTCGGTCTGGGCGAGGAACTGGTCCCAGATCCGTGAGTCGAACCCGGTGTCGCCGCTCTTGCCCTGCCCTGCGGGGTCGGCGTACGCGATGTCGCCGGCGTGCAGATGGAAGGCCGGGTTCTGGCCGAGGACCAGGCTGTCGTTGGCGAGGCCGTGGTAGCCGACGCCCTCGTCACCGAAGGCCGTGAAGGTGAAGGGCTTTGCGGTCGCGGGGGCGGTGGTGAAGGTGCCGAGGGTGCCCAGCAGATGCGGTGCGGCGGGGTCGAAGCCCTGGTGGCCGACGCCGTAGTAGTACGTGCGGCCGGGCTTCAAGTGGGTCAGCTCGGCGTGGACGTAGTACTGCGTGTGATCGGCGCCGGCCCCGACACCGGCCGGGGTGTACAGGGTGCGCACCTCGGCCTCGATCTTCCGGGAGAGGTCCCAGGGGTGGGCGCCGACCCGGATGAAGGGCTTCTTGACGGCGACCGGGACCTGCCAGGAGACGCTGATCTCCGTACGCGGGTCGGCGCCGAAGGCGAGGTGGCGGCCGAAGGGGGCGACGAGCGAGCCGTCCACCGTCTCGGCGCTCGGGTAGGTCCGGGTGCTTGCGGGGGCCTGGGCCGGCGTGGCCGCCTGAGCGGTGCCGCCGGGCACGAAGACGCCGCCGGCGACGGCGCCGAGGGTCACGGCACCGCCTCTGATCATCGTGCGCCGGGAGAATCTGGCGCGCAGGTACTCGTGCTGCTCGGCCATGCTCATGCGCTCGGCGAGCTGCTCGGGTACGCCCATACGAGGAATGTCCATGGTCCACAAGCTGCTCGCCGGACACATCGCCCCGGGGAACGGCCGCCCAACGGACTCCCATGGCCGTCCCATAAGTGTTCTAAGAGAGGCGTTCCAAGAGCCTCCACCGGCCCTTGCCCGATATCGGGCAGGATTCTTGCGAAAGCCGACCTCATACCTCAGGATCTACCGAGTGCACGACGACCTTGTTGATCATCTGATGCGGTCCACGCCCCTGGGACGGGGCGAGGCGCTGCGGGTCATCCAGGACGTGCTCGCCTACTTCGACGAGACGACCGAGGACTACGTCCGTCGCCGCCACCGCGAACTCCAGGCCCAGGGCCTGGTCAACGCACAGATCTTCGAACGGATCGAGGCGGACCTGAAATACCGGGCGGTCGCGCCGCCGGAGCTTACGCTCAGGCAGCTGCGCCGCATCGTCTACGGCTGAGACGGCTGACCGTCGAGGCCGGGGAACGGAATACATATATATGTGCGGAATCGTCGGATACATCGGCAAGCGTGACGTGGCCCCCCTCCTCCTGGAGGGCCTGCAGCGCCTGGAGTACCGCGGCTACGACTCGGCGGGCATCGTCGTCACCTCCCCGAAGACGGCCGGCCTGAAGATGGTCAAGGCCAAGGGCCGGGTCCGTGACCTGGAGGCCAAGGTCCCGGCGCGCTTCAAGGGCACCACCGGCATCGCCCACACCCGCTGGGCCACCCACGGCGCCCCCTCCGACGTCAACGCCCACCCGCACATGTCGGCCGACCTCAAGGTCGCCGTCGTCCACAACGGCATCATCGACAACGCCTCCGACCTGCGCCGCAAGCTGGAGGCGGACGGCGTCGAGTTCCTCTCCGAGACCGACACCGAGGTCCTCGTCCACCTCATCGCCCGCTCCCAGGCCACCACCCTGGAGGAGAAGGTCCGCGACACCCTGCGGGTCATCGAGGGCACCTACGGCATCGCCGTGATGCACGCCGACTTCAACGACCGCATCGTCGTCGCCCGCAACGGCTCCCCGGTCGTCCTCGGCATCGGCGAGAAGGAGATGTTCGTCGCCTCGGACATCGCCGCGCTGGTCGCCCACACGCGGCAGATAGTCACTCTCGACGACGGCGAGATGGCCACCCTCAAGGCCGACGACTTCCGCACGTACACGACGGAGGGCACCCGTACGACGTCGGAGCCCACCACCGTCGAGTGGGAGGCCGCCTCCTACGACATGGGCGGCCACGACACGTACATGCACAAGGAGATCCACGAGCAGGCCGACGCCGTGGACCGCGTCCTGCGCGGCCGCATCGACGACCGCTTCTCCACCGTCCACCTCGGCGGCCTCAACCTGGACGCCCGCGAGGCCCGCCAGATCCGCCGGGTGAAGATCCTCGGCTGCGGCACCTCGTACCACGCCGGCATGATCGGCGCCCAGATGATCGAGGAGCTCGCCCGCATCCCCGCGGACGCCGAGCCGGCCTCGGAGTTCCGCTACCGCAACGCGGTCGTCGACCCCGACACCCTGTACGTGGCGGTCTCCCAGTCCGGTGAGACCTACGACGTCCTCGCCGCCGTCCAGGAGCTCAAGCGCAAGGGCGCCCGGGTCTTCGGCGTCGTGAACGTCGTCGGCTCGGCGATCGCCCGCGAGGCGGACGCCGGCATCTACGTGCACGCGGGCCCCGAGGTCTGCGTGGTCTCCACGAAGTGCTTCACCAACACCACGGTCGCCTTCGCCCTCCTCGCCCTCCACCTCGGCCGCACCCGCGACCTCTCGGTCCGCGACGGCAAGCGCATCATCGAGGGCCTGCGCAGGCTCCCCCAGCAGATCACCGAGATCCTCGACAACGAGGCCGAGATCAAGAAGCTGGCCGAGCAGTACGCCGACGCCCGCTCGATGCTCTTCATCGGCCGTGTCCGCGGCTACCCGGTGGCCCGCGAGGCCTCCCTGAAGCTGAAGGAGGTCTCCTACATCCACGCGGAGGCCTACCCGGCCTCGGAGCTCAAGCACGGCCCGCTGGCCCTGATCGAGCCCGCGCTCCCCACGGTCGCGATCGTCCCCGACGACGACCTCCTGGAGAAGAACCGCGCCGCCATGGAGGAGATCAAGGCCCGCAGCGGCAAGATCCTCGCGGTGGCCCACCAGAACCAGGAGAAGGCCGACCACACGATCGTCGTCCCGAAGAACGAGGACGAGCTGGACCCGATCCTGATGGGCATCCCGCTCCAACTCCTGGCGTACCACACGGCTTTGGCCCTGGGCCGGGACATCGACAAGCCGCGGAACCTCGCGAAGTCGGTGACGGTCGAGTAGTCATCACGGCATGAACGGACCCCTGCGTGTGCCACCCGCACGCAGGGGTCCGTTTTCATCGCCGGGGCCGCCCAATACCCCGGCGGCGGCTGCCAGTTAGCCGGTGGCCGTCACCCCCCGGCCGGCAGCACGTCGGGGAAGCACCGTGGGCCAGTGCGCCAGGGCCGCGGTCGCCGCGTACCAGGCCACCGCACCGGAGGCGACGGCGAACCAGCCGCCCACCTTGGCGAGTCCGTCGTTGTCGGCGAACTGGGCGATGGCCATCAGCACCAGCGCCACGAAGAACAACCCGTAGGTCGCCTGCCCGAGCTGGTCCCCTCCCGCGAGGGTCAGGGACAGCGCCACGAGGGCGAACAACAGCAGGAACAGCCCGGCCGCGTTGGCGGATCCGGCGTCGGAGACGGCCCAGGTGAACCACAGCGCACCCAGCGCCGCGAAGGCCGTACCACCTGCGGTGTCACGGTCGCGGAAGGCCATGAGCCCCGCGACGAAGAGGGCAATTCCGCCCACGTACTGGGCGATTGATACGGCGTCAGCGGCTGTCACACCGTCGATCACATCGGTGTGGCCGAGTCCGAATGCCAGGAGGGTGATCCCGAGAGCGAGTCGGCCGACGATCGTGGTGGTTGCTCCCGCAGAGACGTCGTTGTCCACGGCGGGCTCCCTTCATGCTGTGCAGTTGCGCGGTGAGCGATATATGCCCTTCACAAAGGCACAAACACCTCTACGCGCGAGTAGATTTATGCGCGGCACAAGGGAGTTCGAAAGGGGGCCGGGCCGTTCCCCCGGCGCATCTCACCAGGGACAACGCCGAGTCACGGAATCACAACGACAGGCCGCTTCGCCCGCTTCGCGAGCCGCCCCGCGACGGACCCGAAGATCCGCCCCACGATCCCGTGCGTCGAGCCGACGACGATCGCGTCCGCCTCGTACTCGCGCCCGACCTCTTCGAGTTCATGGCAGATGTCACCGCCGCGCTCGACGAGGATCCAGGGCACCTCCGCGAGATAGTCCGCGCAGGCGAGCTCGAGTCCGAGCACCTCGGTGCGATGATCCGGCACATCCACGAAGACCGGCGGCTCACAGCCGGCCCACACCGTGGTGGGCAGCCGGTTGGCGACATGGACGATGATCAGGCCCGAGCCGGAGCGGTGGGCCATGCCGATGGAGTACGCGAGGGCACGCTCGCTGGACGTGGAGCCGTCGAAGCCGACCACGACGCCGTGCTTGAAGGCGGGGTCGCAGGAATGGCGTGGCTCTTCCGCCGCGAGGGGCTCGGCCGCCGTGGGGTCGGCGACGGGCCGCTTGCGGTCCGCGGGTTCGAAGAATTCGTGACCGGCCATGGCTGTCTCGGCGTTGTGATCCTTGTGTGGGAGGGACGACAGTGTGCGGCGGAGCTGTGTCCGGGAATCATCTTCCCAACCCCATACCCCCAAGGGTACGGCGGCACGCCTCCTTAGCCCAGATCCCGCAGCACGGTCGGCAGGGATTCCAGGGAGCATGCACGAGTGCACGCCCGTAACGCAATGGTTGCTGCGCTGTACAGGCGGTTTGCACATGATTCACGCGCCCGTACGCCCCGCCTGGCCGCCCGCGCAGTGACCGACCGCTCGAACACGCGTTGAACCTGGACAGTCACCTCCCAGGGAGCACCGCATGTCCGGACACCGCCCGCCCTCCGAGGAATCCGCCACGGACGTGGTCCGCTGGGCGGCGTTCAGTTGCGTTCTCGTCCCCGTGGTCCTTGTCTGGTACGGCACCTCGCTCGCCGGCGCCGCGGGCACGGCCCTCGGCCTCGCGGCCGTCACGGCCGTCTGCTGGATCCTGCTGCGCCGGTCCGAGCGCGGTGCGGCCCGTCTGCCCGCCGAGGAACACTCCCCGCATCGTGGCCGTCATCACAGGACCGGGACCGGGGCACACCGAGGCGGTCGTCACACTGGTGGAAACTCACCGGTCGCTTGACCGGTTTCCGCGCACGGACCCGTATCTTTTCAGCCAACTTCTCGCCCCTGCGCATCACTTGCCCGGACCACCCCCCACCCCCCGTTCGACCTGCACGGAAAGGGTCCCAAAGACCCTGCGCACCCTACGTGGATTGGCCACTGCGACGAGGCGCACTTCCCTGCACGGCCCGCGAGTGCAACGCTTCGTGATCGAATGCTTCACGCCAAGTTGCCATGTCGACAATGTGCCGGTTGCCGAACTGGTCACCCCGGCACCACGGGACACAGTAGATTCGATCTTGACGTCTTACGGCGGGGGACTCGTGCAGGACCGAGGGGAAACGTGCAGGAGCGACACAACCGAGGAGCCGCGACCACCGAGGGGGGCTTAGCAGTATGAGCCACGACTCCACTGCCGCGCCGGAAGCCGCGGCCCGGAAGCTTTCCGGGCGACGCCGCAAGGAGATCGTCGCGGTGCTGCTGTTCAGCGGCGGCCCCATCTTCGAGAGTTCCATACCGCTGTCGGTGTTCGGGATCGACCGCCAGGACGCCGGCGTACCGCGCTACCGACTGCTGGTGTGCGGCGGCGAGGAAGGCCCACTGCGGACCACAGGGGGCCTGGAACTCACCGCGCCACATGGCCTGGAGGCGATCTCACGGGCGGGCACGGTCGTCGTGCCGGCCTGGCGTTCGATCACCTCACCGCCGCCGGAGGACGCGCTCGACGCACTGCGCCGGGCGCACGAGGAGGGCGCCCGCATCGTCGGGCTGTGCACAGGCGCCTTCGTCCTGGCCGCGGCGGGCCTGCTGGACGGCCGTCCCGCGACGACACACTGGATGTACGCACCGACGCTGGCCAAGCGCTACCCGTCGGTGCACGTGGATCCGAGAGAACTCTTCGTGGACGACGGAGACGTCCTCACCTCCGCAGGCACGGCGGCCGGAATCGACCTGTGCCTGCACATCGTGCGGACGGACCACGGCAACGAGGCGGCCGGCGCGCTGGCCCGCCGCCTGGTGGTCCCCCCGCGCCGATCGGGCGGCCAGGAGCGCTACCTCGATCGATCTTTACCGGAGGAGATCGGCGCCGACCCGCTCGCCGAGGTCGTCGCCTGGGCGCTGGAGCACCTCCACGAGCAGTTCGACGTGGAGACGCTGGCGGCGAGGGCGTACATGTCACGCCGCACCTTCGACCGCCGCTTCCGCTCGCTGACGGGTTCGGCCCCGCTCCAGTGGCTGATCACGCAGCGCGTGCTGCAGGCCCAGCGCCTGCTGGAGACATCGGACTACTCGGTGGACGAGGTCGCGGGCCGCTGCGGCTTCCGCTCACCGGTGGCGCTGCGCGGCCACTTCCGCCGCCAGCTCGGCTCGTCCCCCGCGGCGTACCGCGCGGCCTACCGCGCCCGCCGCCCCCAGGGCGACAAGCCGTCCGACAGCGACGGTGCGGGCCCGGTCGGCCCATCCCCGCTCCTCCCGGAAGGCGGCCCGGTCCCGTTCCAGACCCGCCGCACGGCAGCGGCAAGCGCGGTAGGCCCGGGCCCCCAGCTGTCGGCAAGCCTGCCGGGCCAGCGAAGCGGTTCGTAACAGCACCTGGGACGCCGGGCGGGTTGACCGACTCGACCCGCCCGGCGTCCGCCGAAGCGGTGGGGGCTGGGTGGCGGGATCGGCTGAGCAGGGGCGGCTGAGCCACGGGGTGGGCTGACCTACGGGATCGGCCAACCCACGGGATCGACTGAGCCACAGGGCAAGCCGAGCCTCTCCACGCCGGGCCGCATCACCCAGCCCGTCTGGGAGTGCCCCCTCTGGGGGAGTTTGAGGACGAGGCCCGTTCAGGGCCGACAGCGGGGGTCTGGGGGGCGGCAGCACCCAGGGAAGGGACGGGAAGGGGCGGCGGGGGCGATGAAGAGCCCGGCCCGCACCGACACCGGGCCTCCCAAAAGGCGACGCCAGCTTTAGGGTGGTCGCATGAACGATCGCATGGTGTGGATCGACTGCGAGATGACCGGCCTCTCGCTGTCCGACGACGCGCTCATCGAGGTTGCCGCCCTCGTCACCGACTCCGAGCTGAACGTACTCGGCGAAGGAGTGGACATCGTCATCCGCCCGCCGGACCGGGCGCTGGAGACGATGCCGGAGGTGGTGCGTCAGATGCACACCGCATCCGGCCTGCTCGACGAACTCGCCACCGGCACCACCCTGGTCGACGCCGAGGAGCAGGTCCTCTCCTACATCCGCGAGCACGTCAAGGAGCCCGGCAAGGCCCCCCTGTGCGGCAACTCCGTCGGCACGGACCGCGGCTTCCTCCTCCGCGACATGCCGACGCTGGAGGACTACCTCCACTACCGCATCGTCGACGTCTCCTCGGTGAAGGAACTGGCCCGCCGCTGGTACCCGCGGGCGTACTTCAACAGCCCCGAGAAGAACGGCAACCACCGCGCCCTCGCCGACATCCGCGAGTCCATCGCGGAGCTGCGCTACTACCGCGAGGCCATCTTCGTCCCCCAGCCCGGCCCCGACTCGGACACCGCGAGGACAATCGCCGCGAAGCACGTCCTGCCTGCTCAGTAGGTGTTTCAGGGTCCGTTCGAAGGGGCTGCACCCGGCACCGCAAAAGCCGTGCGCGAGCACCCCTTCGGACCCTGTACACTTTTTCTCGGCCGGGGGAAACCACGAAGCAAGTTCCCGGTCATGGTGGGTGTAGCTCAGCTGGTAGAGCACCTGGTTGTGGTCCAGGATGTCGCGGGTTCGAGTCCCGTCACTCACCCTGAGTAATCAGCCGGTGGCCTCGGTTCAGAGGTCACCGGCTGATTCATTTGCCTTCCCGGGAGCCCGCGTGCACGCCGACCCCATCCGCACGGCCCGTCTCGACCTGGTCCCCCTGCGCGTGGACCACGCCGAGGAGATGGCGGCCGTCCTCTCCGACCCCGCCCTGCACACGTTCATCGGCGGAACCCCTCTGACGCCCGCGCAGCTCCACACCCGCTACGAACGCCTGGTGGCCGGCTCCCCCGACCCCACCACCACCTGGCTCAACTGGGTCCTCGCCCTCCACACCGACGCCACCCTCATCGGTACCGTCCAGGCCACGATCACCGGCAAGCACGAGGCCGAGATCGCCTGGATCGTAGGCACCCCCTGGCAGGGCCAGGGCCTCGCCTCGGAAGCGGCCCGCGGCCTGGTGACCTGGCTGGTCCGCCACTACGTCCGCACCATCACCGCCCACATCCACCCGTCCCACACGGCATCCGCCGCGGTCGCCACAGCAGCGGGCCTGACCCGGACAGAGGAGGAGCACGACGGGGAGACGGTATGGAGGCTCTCACTGAGCGCGTGAGGCCGGCCGCCAACTCCGGGGATCAACTGGTGACCCCCGCCTACGACGAAGCCCGTCCCACCAGCTCCGTGGCCAGTACCACCTGTCGTGGTTCCAGGCCCCGGGACGCCGCCGGGCGCCGGTCCGCGATCTCCGTGAGCAGGAGGTCGATCATGTGGCGGCCCATCTCCGCGATGGGCTGGCGGACGCTGGTGAGGGGCGGCTCCATGTGGCGGGCGATGGCGGAGTCGTCGTAGCCGACGAGGGCGACGTCGTCGGGGATACGGCGGCCCGCCTCGCGGAGCGCCTGGCGGGCGCCGGCCGCGGTGACGTCGGAGGCGGCGAAGACGGCGTCCAGGTCGGGGGCCCGGGCGAGCAGCTTCGCCATGGCCCGGGTGCCGCCCTCCTCCGTGAAGTCACCGGGCTCGATCAGCGCCTCGTCCACACCGACGCCCGCGTCGCGCAACGCCGCCCGGTAGCCGTCGATACGGCGCTGGGCACCGTACACGTCGAGGCGTCCGGTGATGTGCGCTATGCGGGTGCGACCGCGGGAGAGCAGGTGCTCCACGGCCTGGCGGGCGCCGCCGTAGTTGTCGGAGTCGACCGAGGGGAGCGTTTCCGCGGCCGAGCGCGGGCCGCTGATCACGGCCGGTATCTCCAGCTGGGCCAGCAGATCCGGCAGCGGGTCGTCGGCGTGGACCGAGACCAGCAGGACGCCGTCCACGCGGTGCGCCGCCAGATACTGGGCCAGTCGCTGCCTCTCCCGGTCGCTGCCCGCGAAAATCAGCAGCAGCTGCATCTCCGTGTCGGAGAGCTCGGCCGCGACACCCTTGAGCATGTCCGAGAAGTACGGCTCCGCGAAGAAGCGGGTCTCCGGCTCGGGGACCACCAGCGCGATCGCGTCCGTACGGTTCGCGGCCAGCGCCCGCGCCGCCGTGTTCGGGACGTAGCCGAGCTCCGCGACCGCCGCCTCCACCGCCGCGCGGGTCGCGTCACTGACCCGGGGCGAGCCGTTGATCACCCGGGAGACCGTGCCGCGGCCGACTCCGGCACGCGCGGCCACCTCTTCGAGGGTCGGCCGGCCACCGCTCCGGCCCCGCGCTCCGTGGCTTGCCATGGGCTCCGCCTTCCCGCCGTATGTTCACGCTGGCCTGGAATCTAACAGTCCCGTAGGGCACGTGAACGCCTCCGGGGGCTGCCGCCCCCAGACCCCCGCTTCGGCCCGAGGGGCCTGCCCTCGAACTCCCCCACGCTCGACTTCGCTCGCGCGAGGGGGGACCCTCAGACGGGCTGAAACGCATCGGCCGGTCTTCGACCCCCGAGTTTGTTAACAGGCCGATAACCGAAGACATATCTCCTTGCCGACTCCCTTGACACCCCCGCCCGGACCCGCGAGTCTTCAACTCATCACTGGTGGGAGCGCTCCCACAGTACCTGACACATACACATCCCGCACGTTCCCCGCCCGAGCCGCCGCGAGAACTAACGGGCCCAACAATGCAGTTGGCCGGGGGGTCGGCACGTCAGGGCAACAGGAGGACGCAATGCGAGCACGTACCCGAACCGCCCGTCGCAGGGTGGTGGTCCTGGCGGCCGTGGCGTCGCTGGGCACCGGGCTGCTGGCCGGCTGTGCCGACGACGGCAAGGACAAGGACAACTCGTCGTCGGAGGGGGGCGGCGGCAAGACCAAGATCACCCTCGGGCTCTTCGGCACCGCCGGCTTCGAGGAGTCCGGGCTGTACAAGGAGTACGAGAAGCTCAACCCGGACATCGACATCCAGCAGACCGTCGTCGAGCGCAACGAGAACTACTACCCGGCGCTGCTGAACCACCTGACCACCAACAGCGGCCTCCAGGACATCCAGATGGTCGAGGTCGGCAACATCGCCGAGATCGTCCAGACCCAGTCCGACAAGCTGCTCGACCTGTCGAAGTACGGCAAGGAGAGCGACTACCTGGACTGGAAGTGGAAGCAGGCCACCACCTCCGACGGCCAGACCGTCGGCGTCGGCACCGACGTCGGCCCGATGGCCATCTGCTACCGCACCGATCTGTTCAAGGCGGCCGGTCTGCCCACCGACCGCGAGGAAGTCGCCAAGCTGTGGGCCGGCAGCTGGGACAAGTTCGTCGACGTCGGCAAGACGTACCAGAAGAAGGCCAAGGGCACGACGTTCCTGGACTCCCCCGGCGGTCTGCTGCAGGCGATCCTCAGCAGTGAGACCGAGCGGTTCTACGACTCCTCCGGCAAGGTCATCTACAAGACGAACCCGGCCGTGAAGTCCGCCTTCAACCTCACCGCCGACGCCGCCGAGGCCGGACTGGTCGGCAACCAGACGCAGTTCCAGCCCGCCTGGGACACCACCATCGCCAACAGCAAGTTCGCCGCGATGTCCTGCCCGCCGTGGATGCTCGGCTACATCAAGGGCAAGTCGAAGCCCGACGCGGCCGGCAAGTGGGACGTCGCCCAGGCGCCGAAGTCCGGCAACTGGGGCGGCTCCTTCCTGACCGTGCCCAAGTCCGGCAAGAACACCGAGGAAGCCGCCAAGCTGGCCGCCTGGTTGACCGCTCCCGAGCAGCAGGCCAAGCTCTTCGCCGTGCAGGGCAGCTTCCCGAGCACCCCGGCCGCGTACGACTCGACCGCGGTGAAGAACGCCAAGAACGACATGACCGGTGACGCGCCGATCGGCACGATCTTCGCCGAGGCCGCCAAGAACATCCCGGTCCAGACGATCGGCCCGAAGGACCAGATCATCCAGCAGGGTCTGACCGACAACGGCGTGGTCCTGGTGACCCAGGGCAAGTCCGCCAAGGACGCCTGGGACAACGCCGTCAAGACCATCGACAACAACCTGGACCAGTGACCCGTATGACCACTGGGCACGACACCGCCGCCGCGTCCCCCGCCAAGGGGGGCGCGGCCCCGGCCCGCCCGTCCGCGGCGCCCCCGGACGACGAGCGCCGCCGCGCGCGGCTGTCCCGCCGCTGGCAGCGGGACGTGCGCTGGAGCCCGTACGCCTTCGTCTCGCCGTTCTTCCTGCTGTTCCTGGCGTTCGGCCTGTTTCCGCTGATCTACACCGGCTGGGCCTCGCTGCATCAGGTGGAGCTGACCGCGCCCACCGACATGAGCTGGGTGGGCTTCCGGAACTACACCCGGATCTTCGACGACGACTTCTTCTGGAACGCGGCGAGGAACACGCTGACCATCGGGATCATCTCGACGGTCCCGCAGCTGCTGATGGCGATGGGCCTCGCGCACATCCTCAACTACAAGCTGCGCGCCTCGACCTTCTACCGGGTCGCGATGCTCGCCCCGTACGCGACGTCGATCGCCGCCGCCTCGCTCGTCTTCGTCCTGCTCTTCGGCCGTGACTACGGCATGATCAACTGGGCGTTGAACCAGGTCGGCATCGACAACATCGACTGGCAGAACGACAAGTGGGCCTCGCAGATCGCGATCTCCTCGATCGTCATCTGGCGCTGGACCGGCTACAACGCGCTGATCTATCTGGCGGCGATGCAGGCGATCCCGCAGGATCTGTACGAGTCCGCGGCCCTGGACGGGGCCAACCGCTGGCAGCAGTTCTTCCATGTGACCCTGCCGTCGCTGCGGCCGACGATCCTGTTCACGGTGGTCGTCTCGACCATCGGCGCCTCCCAGCTCTTCGGCGAACCACTGCTGTTCGACGCGAACAAGGGGGCCTCCGGCGGATCCCAGCACCAGTTCCAGACGCTCGGCCTGTATCTGTACGAGCAGGGCTGGGTCAACCAGCACCTGGGCCGTGCCTCCGCGATCGCCTGGACGATGTTCCTGATCCTCATCGTCATCGGGATCGTCAACTACGTCATCTCGCGCCGGCTGCGCGCCAGTAGTTAGGAGAACCGGCCGTGACGACGACACTGACCCCGCCGGACGACGAGAAGAGCACGAAGAAGACGCCGCGCGTACGACGCCCCAAGGCCGCCCGCGCCGGTGGCACCCTGCACGCCGGTCCGATCGCGTATCTCATCCTCGCGCTGTTCACCATCGGCTCGCTGTTCCCGCTGGTGTGGACGGCGATCGCCGCCTCGCGCGACAACCAGCGGCTCGCCCAGACCCCGCCGCCGTTCTGGTTCGGCTCGGGCCTGTTCGACAAGCTGGAGATCGCCTGGAACGACGCCAACCTGGGCGAGGCGTTCCTCAACACCACGATCGTCGCGGGTGTTTCTGCGCTGACGATCGTCGTGCTGTCGACGATCGCCGGGTTCGCCTTCGCCAAGCTGCGGTTCAAGGGCCGCAACGCCCTGATGCTGATCGTCATCGGCACGATGATGGTGCCGCCACAGCTGAGTGTGATCCCGCTGTACATGATGGTCGCCAAGCTCGACTGGTCCGACCAGCTGCAGGCGGTGATCCTGCCCTCGCTGGTCAGCGCGTTCGGGGTGTTCTTCATGCGGCAGTACCTGCTGCAGGCGCTGCCGGACGAACTCATCGAGGCGGCCCGGGTCGACGGCGCGAGCAGCTGGCGGGTGATCTGGCACATCGTGTTCCCGGCGGCCCGCCCCGCGATGGCCGTCCTCGGCATGCTGATGTTCGTGCAGACATGGAACGACTTCCTGTGGCCGTTCCTGGTCCTGACCCAGAACGGCAATCCGACCGTGCAGGTCGCGGTCGCGGGTCTGGGCCGCGGCTACACCCCGGACCAGTCCCTCATCATGGCGGGCGCGCTGCTCGGCACGCTGCCGCTGCTGGTGGTCTTCGCGATCTTCGGCAAGCAGATCGTCGGCGGCATCATGCAGGGCGCCGTCAAGGGCTGAACCCGTGCTTTCCCAGGGGCCGGGTCACCGCCGCCTCGGCCCCTTTCCTTCCCCCATCTCTACGTCGGTCTCCACGACCTCCAATGGGAGCGCTTCCATGCCTGAACCCGCAACGCCGGCGACCCCGGTGACCTTTCCTCCCGCCTTCCTCTGGGGCGCCGCCACCTCCGCGTACCAGATCGAGGGGGCGGTGCGGGAGGACGGCCGCACCCCCTCGATCTGGGACACCTTCAGCCATACGCCGGGCAAGACGGCCGGTGGTGAGACCGGTGACATCGCTGTCGACCACTACCACCGGTTCCGGGACGACGTGGCGCTGATGGCCGAGCTGGGCCTCAGCGCGTACCGCTTCTCGATCTCCTGGTCCCGGGTCCAGCCCACCGGCCGGGGCCCCGCGGTCCAGCGCGGTCTGGACTTCTACCGCAATCTCGTGGACGAGCTGCTCTCGCACGGCATCAAGCCCGCCGTCACGCTCTACCACTGGGATCTGCCGCAGGAGCTGGAGGACGCGGGCGGCTGGCCGGAGCGCGACACGGCGTACCGGTTCGCGGAGTACGCGCAGATCGTCGGCGAGGCGCTCGGCGACCGGGTGGAGCAGTGGATCACGCTCAACGAGCCGTGGTGCAGCGCGTTCCTGGGCTACGGCTCCGGTGTGCACGCCCCCGGCCGCACGGACCCGCTGGCCTCGCTGAAGGCCGCGCACCACCTCAACCTCGCGCACGGGCTCGGCACTTCGGCGCTGCGCTCGGTGATGCCGGCCCGCAACTCGGTGGCACTGAGCCTCAACTCCTCGGTGGTGCGCCCCGTTTCGCAGGACCCGGCGGACCTGGCGGCGGCCAGGAAGATCGACGACCTGGCCAACGGGGTCTTCCACGGCCCGATCCTGCACGGGGCGTACCCGGAGTCGCTGTTCTCGGCGACGGAGTTGATCACCGACTGGGCGTACGTCCAGGACGGCGACCTCGCCGCGATCAACCAGCCGCTGGACGCGCTGGGCCTCAACTACTACACGCCCACGCTGGTCTCGGCCGCCGACACCGAGCTGAGCGGTCCGCGCGCGGACGGCCACGGGGCGAGCGAGCACTCGCCCTGGCCGGGCGCCGACGACGTGGAGTTCCACCAGACCCCGGGCGAGCGCACGGAGATGGGCTGGTCCATCGACCCGAGCGGACTGCACGAGCTGATCATGCGCTACACCCGCGAGGCCCCGGGCCTGCCGCTCTACATCACCGAGAACGGCGCCGCCTATGACGACAAGCCCGACCCCGACGGCCGCGTCCACGACCCGGAGCGCATCTCCTACCTCCACGGCCACCTCGCCGCCGTGCGCCGCGCGGTCACCGACGGCGCGGACGTCCGCGGCTACTACCTGTGGTCCCTGCTGGACAACTTCGAGTGGGCGTACGGCTACGAGAAGCGCTTCGGCGCGGTCTACGTCGACTACACGACCCTCGCCCGTACGCCGAAGTCGAGCGCCCTGTGGTACGCGCAGGCGGCACGGACGGGGACGCTGCCTCCGGTGCCGGAGGTGTAACGGGAAGGACTGGACCACCGCAGCACGGGGGTCGGGGGAGGGGCGGGGCATCCGAGGGGGATGCCCCGCCCCGGCCCGTGGGGGGCGTCAGTTGCAGGCCGGTCAGTTGTAGGCCCCGAAGGCCTTCGAGAAGGCGAACTCGCTCTGGAGGATCGAGCTGCAGGTGGCGTCGGCGTAGTTCTTCGCCCCGCCGGAGCACTGCTTGTCGCGGGTGGCGGACCACATGGACAGCCAGCCGAGGCCCTTGGACCTGGCGAAGTTCACCAGCTGGGTGGCGTCGTCGACCTTGAAGATCTCGGTGGTGACGTCGTTGACGCCGATCATGGGCGTCACGGCGACGGCCTTCCAGGCGGCGGTGTCGGAGAGCCCGAGGACGCTCTTGATCTGGGCCTGGGTGGCGGTGGCGGCCTGCTCGGCGTAGGTGCCCATGTCGCCGCTGTACGCCGGGCCGTAGTCCATCGCCATGATGTTGACGGTGTCGATCGCGACGCCGTTGGCCTTGGCGTTCGACAGGAGGTTCACACCGTCCTGGGTCAGGCCCTCGGGCATCACCGGGAGGGTGAAGGAGACGTCCAGGTCCGGGTGGTTGCGCTGGAGCTCGGCTATGGCCTTGGCGCGGATGGTGTTCGCCGAGGCGTTGGGCAGCGCGCCGCCCTCGACGTCGAAGTCGACCTTGGTGAGGTCGTAGGCGGCCACGACCTTCTCGTACGCCGCCGCCAGCGCGTCCGCGGAGGAGCAGGTGGTCGCGAGCTCGGAGCCCGCCGCGCCGCCGAACGACACCCGGACGTCACCGCCCTTGGCCCGCAGGGCGCCGATCTGTGCGGCCACCGCGTCGCTCCCGAGGTCGGTCACCCCGCCCCACTTCGGGGTGCAGCCGCCGCCGTCCGTGACGAAGGCGAGGTTGTAGTCCTTGACGCCGGTGGCCGCGGCACTGGCGACCAGGTCGAAGGCGGGGTAGAGGGAGGTGTCGACGTAGGGGGCGAAGCCGGCGCCGGTGGTGGTGCCGGTGCCGGTGCTGCTGGTCGCGGTCGGGGTGGCGGTGGGAGTGCTGGTCGCCGGCCCCGTGGGGGTCGGAGTGGGGGTCGCGGTGGCGGTCGGTGCCGCGGTAGCCGTCTCGGTCGGGCGTCCGCTGGGCTCCGGTGTGGCGGTCCCGTCCGCGCAGGCGGCGCCGTCGATGAGACAGCCGGCCGGATCGCCGGTGCCGTTGACGACGAAGCCGACGGTGACGGACTCGCCGGCCGCGAGGCCGTCGGTGTCCCACTTGGCGGAGGTCACGGTCACGTGCGAGCCGCTGACGCTCGACTCGGCGTTCCACAGCGAGCTCAGTTTCGCGCCCGACGGCAGGTCGAACTCCAGCTTCCAGCCGGTCTTGGCCGCGCCGCTGTTGTTGGTGACGACGTACTGGGCGGTGTATCCGGTCGACCAGTCGCTGGTCCTCGTGTACGCGGCGCCGACCCCGGCCGCCTGCGCGGTCCCGCCGAGCAGCACCGCGCCGCCCCCGATCACGGCCGCGGCGACGGCCCCGGCGATCACCTTGTTCCTGCCGCTCACCTTGCGCCGATGCGTGCTCATGACGTGCCTGCCTTCACAGTCCGGAGGTGGGGTGCGGCAGCACGCTAGCGACGCGGAATCGGGCAAAGTGCCTGATCCGGACGGCGGTTGGTGATCTTAGGGTGCGCTTAAGGAAGGGATCGGGGCCGGTTAAAGGTAGAGACCAATCGGCCGGTACGGCGCCTGCGCACCCGGTGCCCCCGGCGCACCGGCTCCCGCCCGTCCAGCTGGATCCAGATCCGCACCTCGGTGCCGCCCAGCACCGACGAGCCGATCCGTACGTCCCCGCCGGTCTCCTCCGCGAGCCGGCGCACGATGTCGAGGCCGAGCCCGGTCGACCCGGCGCTGCCGGACCCGCGCCCGCGGGCCATCGCCGCCTCGGGGTCGGGTATGCCGGGCCCCGCGTCGGAGACCAGCACGATCACCGCGTCCTCGCCGTTGTGCACGTCGACCGCGAAGGCGGTGCCCTCTGCGGTGTGCCGGAAGACGTTCCCGAGCAGGGCGTCCAGGGCCGCCGCGAGATCCGCGCGGGCCACGGGTATCCGCACCGGTCGGTCCACGCCGGCCACCCGTACCTTGCGGCCCTCGTCCTCGGCGAGCGCCGACCAGAACGCCATCCGCTCCCGGACCACCTCGGCGGCATCGCATCCGGCGCCGGGCCCGGCGGCCGCGGTCTGCGGCTTGGCCTCCCGCGCGGTCCGGATGATGGTGTCGACCTCGCGCTCCAACTGGGCGACCGCGGCCCGGGTCTGCTCGGCGGCGGGCCCGTCACCGAGCGAGGCCGCGTTGAGCCGCAGCACGGTCAGCGGGGTACGCAGCCGGTGGGAGAGGTCGGCCGCCAGCTCCCGCTCGTTCGCGAGCAGTTGGACGACCTGGTCGGCCATGGAGTTGAACGCGACCGCCGCGAGCCGCAGTTCGGTCGGTCCCTCCTCCGGCACCCGCGCCCCCAGCTTCCCCTCCCCCAGCTCATGCGCGCTCTCGACAAGGCGCTGGGCGGGCTGCACCATCCGTACGCCCAGCCGGTCGGCGACCGCGACGGACCCCACGATCAGGGCGACGCCGACCCCGGCGAGCACCGCCCAGGCGGTCGCTACCCCGTTGCTGACCTCGGACTCCGGGACGTACACCTCGACCACCGCGATCTCGCCGGAGCTCAGCGCGACGGGCTGGAGCAGCGTGGACCCGCCGGCCACCTCGGTGGTGGAGGCCCGGCCCAGTTTCCGTACGGTCGCGATGTCCTTGTCGGCGGCCCGCTGCCGCCCGATGTCGAGCGCCGCGCCGGTGTCGCCCGACGGGATGTGCACGGCCATCTCCCCCTCCGAGCTGGCGGAGGCGACGACCCGCTCCAGCTGGTCCCGGTCGGTGGTGATGGACAGGGCGGGGGCGACGGCCGCGGCCTCCCGCTCGGCGTTGGAGAAGGCGCGGTCGCGGGCCATCTCCTTGATGACGAGCCCGAGCGGGATGGCGAAGGCGATCACGACCATGGCGGTGACCGCGAGGCAGACCTTGACGAGTGCCCATCTCATCGCAGCGGCTCCCCACCGGGCGGCTCCAGCTTCACGCCGACGCCCCGCAGGGTGTGCAGATACCGCGGCCGCGCGGCGGTCTCACCGAGCTTGCGGCGCAGCCAGGACAGATGGACGTCGATGGTCTGGTCGTCGCCGTAGGACTGCTGCCACACCTCGGCGAGCAGCTCCTTGCGGGCTACGACGACACCGGGCCGGCCGGCGAGGAAGGCGAGCAGGTCGAACTCGCGGCGGGTGAGGTCCAGGCGCACACCGTCCAGTTCGGCCTGGCGGCGCAGGGGATCGACGGTGAGGCCGCCGACGCGGATCACGGACTCGGGGGGCGCCTCGCCGACGACGGCTCTGGACCGTCGCAGGACGGCGGCCATCCGCGCGGACAGGTGCTCGACGGAGAACGGCTTGGTCAGGTAGTCGTCCGCGCCCGCGTTCAGCAGCCGGACGATCTCCGTCTCGTCGTCCCTGGCCGTGGCGATGATCACAGGGACGTCGGTGATCCCGCGCAGCATCTTCAGCGCCTCGGACCCGTCGAGATCGGGCAGACCGAGATCCAGGATGACCACGTCGAAACGGAAATGGGCGACCTCGCGCAGCGCCTCCAGTGCCGTCCCCACACTGCGCACCGTGTGCGCGGCGTCGGTGAGATGCCGGATGAGCGCCGAGCGTACGAACTGGTCGTCCTCGACCACGAGCACACTTGCCATGCGCCGCACCGTACGCCATGCGGAGGACCCGGTCCGGGGCCTGTGGACAACTCTGCCCTTGTGGACAACTCCTGGGACCGGTGAGGCAGTATGGCCCGCGATGCGCAGAGGACTCGTACACGTACTGGCTTGGTCGCTCGCCACGGGCGCGGCGGTCACGCTGTCGTGGTGGGGCGTCCACACGGTGATGGCCGGCACGGCCTACGACCCTCCGCGCGCCCTCCCCATCACGGCGGCCGACGCGACCACGCAGGAGTCGAAACCCCTCGCGTCCTCGACGGCGAGGGCGACTCCGTCGCGGACTCCGTCGAGCAAGCCGTCCCCCACACGCACACCGGCTCCCTCGAAGACCCCGACGCGGACCCCCACCCCCTCCCCCACCACATCCGGCCAGGTCAAGAGCTACGACACCGACGGCGGCCGAGTCGTCTTCGACCTCGGCAAGACGTCCGCGACGCTGGTGTCGGCGACGCCGGCCGCGGGCTGGTCGATGCAGGTGTGGAAGACGGAGACGTGGATCCGGGTGGAGTTCGCCTCGGGGGCGGACCGGGTGTCGGTGTTCTGCACATGGCACGACAGCGCGCCACGGGTGGAGATCGGTAACTACTAGCAGGAGCTACTGGCAGGAGCTGCTGGAGGGCCCTGCTGGAGGCCCTTGCTAGCGGAACACCGAGGGCGGGGGCGCCGGTGATGCCACCGCCGCCGCGTCCGTCACCGGTACGGCCCCTCCCGTGAAGTCGGTGAGGGGCTTGCCGTGTTCGAGGCGGCCCGGGTGGGGGTCGGAGGCGGCTCGGCGGGTCAGTTCAGCGATCGGGAGCGGGGCGTCGGAGGCGACCAGCACCGCGTTGCCGAAGCGTTTGCCGCGCAGGACCGTCGGGTCGGCGATGAGGGCGAGGTGCTCGAAGCGGGCGGCGGCCGTCGCGATCTGACCGCGGAGGTGGGCGAGGGGCGGGCCGTCGGCGAGGTTGGCGGCGTACACGGCACCGGGCTTCAGCGCCCGCCGGACCTCGTCGAGGAATTCGACGGACGTCAGATGGGCCGGCGTCCGCGCCCCGCTGAACACATCGGCGATGACGAGATCTGCCCAGCCGTCGGCGATCTTGGCGAGCCCTTCGCGCGCGTCCGTCGCACGCACCCTGATCCGGGCGTTCGGGTCCAACGGCAGCTCCCGCCGGACCAGTTGGACAAGGGCGGCGTCCCGCTCGACGACCTGCTGGGTGGAGCGGGGCCGGGTGGCGGCGGCGTATCGCGCGAGCGTGAACGCCCCTCCCCCCAGATGCACGGCGTGCACGGGTTTCCCGGCCGGGGCGACGAGGTCGATGACATGTCCGAGCCGCCGCTGGTACTCGAACGACAGATACGCCGGATCGTCCAGGTCCACATGCGACTGCGGCGCCCCGTCGATCAGCAACGTCCAGGCACGCGCGCGTTCCCGGTCGGGCATGAGTTCGGCGAGCCCACCGTCGACGGCCTCCACGACGGCTTCGACGGTGGCGGCGGAGCGCCGGGAGTTCTTGGACCGTGCCATGGAGACATTGTCGCAAGCGGAGGGGAGTCGGGCGCGTCCGGTCTCACCGGCAGTTGTCCGCCGCCTCGATCAACCGCGCCGCCTCGCCCAGGGCCGCCCGCAGCACCGCCGGATCGGTCGCCAGATCCCCGTCGCCCGGTGGCACCAGCCAGTCCGACCCTTCCACCGGCGGCTCGGGGTTCAGCCGCAGCCCCCGCCCATTGGTCCCCGTGCACGTGCTCCCCGGCACGTCCCACCCGGCAGCCGTCCCCGGCGGCACCAGGAACCCCAGGGTGTCCCCGCCGTCGTCGTGCAGTACGGGCCCCACTCCGTCCCCCGCCGCACCCCGCCGCAGGATGTCGACCGCCTCCAGCCCCTGCCGGGTCGGCACCGTGACGAGATCACACCCGGCCTCCGTGGCCGGCGGCTCGCTGCACTCCGTCAGCGGCATACACGCTTCGATGCTCCGGCTGGTCTCCATCCCGGCCTCCACCACGGAACCCCTCCTCGGATCCTCGGACGAGCGGGTCGGGAGTCGGGCGGCTCCCGGTCCTGTGGGGTTCAACGCGCGGCGGCGTCAACGGCTACGGCACAAGTCAGCCGCAAAGGATGGCAGTTCATGGCAGATCCTGGATGAGATATCCGGTTTGTAGCCAAACCCTGCGTGGCGGGTCCGGCACAGCAGGTACGTTCTTGCCCGCCGGAAACAGGGTGCCACACGTACAACTCACCATGAATCCGGCATGGTTCGACGGTTCGCACGAGAGGACCCGGCCATGGCGTCGTCAAAGGTGACACCTTCTCAGCCGGCTCAGCACCACAGGCCACCGCGGCCGAATCTCGCGTTCCGGGAGTTGCGCGGGCAGCGCTCCCCGGCCGAGTTCGCCGCGGCGGTACGGCGGGCCGCCCGCGAGATCGGCGAGCGGGTCAGCTGTGACGCGCGCTATGTGGGCCGGGTCGAGGCGGGCGAGATCCGCTGCCCCAACTACGCGTACGAGCGGGTGTTCCTGCACATGTTCCCCGGCCGCACGCTCACCGACCTGGGGTTCGCACCCCGCTCGTCGGTACGCGGACGCGGGGCGCGCGCCACCGAGGTCACGCCCCCCGCACGCATCACGAGCCCGGCATATGCCGCAGTTGAGACGTGGGGGGCGTACGAGCCGTATGACACGCAGGACCCCTACGAGACGTACGACCACGAGGAGAGCGACGTGCTACGTCGCGCATTCATGACCGGCGGGGGCGCCACGGTGGCCGCCGCCTCACTGGGCCCCATCGGGCTCGCCTTCGACGCCGCGGCGGCGGGACGCCCCGTCCGCCGGGTCGGGGCGGGCGATGCGGACGCGCTGGAAGAAGCGGTCCGCAGGATCCGGCTGCTGGACGACCGGCACGGCGCGGACGGACTGTACCGGCGCGCGGCGGCCCCGCTGCGCGCCGCGTACGCGCTGCTCGACGCCGGCGCGACCCGGCAGACGACCGCCGACCGGCTGCACTCGGGCGCGGGCGAACTCGCCATCTCGGTGGGCTGGCTGGCGCACGACTCGGGCCGGTTCGACGACGCCCGCTCGCACTACGCCGAGGCGCTCGCGGCCGCGCGCATGACCGGCGACTCCGCCCTGGAGTCGCACGCCTTCTGCAACACGGCGTTCCTCGCGCGCGACGCGGGCCGCCCCCGGGAGGCGTTGCGCGCCGCGCAGGCCGCCCAGCGCGTCGGACGGTCCCTCGGCTCCGCCCGCCTCATGTCGCTGCTCGCCCTGCGCGAGGCGGGCGGCTGGGCGGGGCTCGCCGACCGCACCGGCTGCGAACAGGCGCTCGCCCGCGCCCAGGCCCTCTACGAGCGAGGCCCCTCGGACGCCGACCCCGAGTGGATGAGCTTCTACGGCGAGGCCGAGCTGGAGGGCCTGGAGGCGCAGTGCTGGTCCACCCTGGGCGACTGGCCGCGAGCCGCACGGCACGCGTTGCGGGCGGCGCAGCTCCAGGATCCGCACTTCACCCGCAACATCGCCCTCTACACGGCGGAACTGGCGGACGACCTGGCGCGCGGCGGGCGCCCCGACGAGGCGGCATCGGCGGGCATGCGGGTACTGGACCTGCTCGGCCAGGTCCAGTCGTCACGGGTGCAGTCGATGCTGGCGGGGACGGCAAGGGTGCTGCTGCCGCATCGCCGGGCGTCGGGCGTATCGACGTTCCTGGAACGCCACGCGGGCCTACCGAGATCGGCCTAGTCGGCGGGCGTCCTGCCGAGATCCGCCCAGCCCGCGGGCAGCCGTGCCACTGCCCAGCCCGTAGGCAGTCCTGCCGCCGCCCAGCCTGCGGGCAGTCGTGCCGCTTGGGGCGGCACGGGTGGGCGCTGGGCCCCCCTCTGGGGGAGGCACCCCGCCAGCGCCGGGCCGCGCGACCCACCCCCGGGCGCGCATCCCAACCTCGCTAGCCGGCCAGGTGCCCCAGATCGTTCCAGCTCTCGACAGCCGGTTCCCCGTACGCCCACCCCAGCACCGACAGCGAAGTCGGGTTCAGCCGGATCCGCGCCGCGAAGTCCAGCGGCAGCCCCAGCCAGCGTGCGCCTATGGACCGCAGGATGTGCCCGTGCGCGAAGACCAGCACGTCCCGGTCCTCCGCGCGGGCCCAGGCGACCACCTCGTCCGCCCGAGCCGTCACCTCGGCGAGGCTCTCCCCCTCGGGAACCCCGTCGCGCCAGATGAGCCACCCGGGCCGGATCGCCTGGATCTCCGCCGGGGTCATCCCCTCGTACGCCCCGTAGTCCCACTCGAGAAGCGCGTCCCATTCGCTCGCGCGCTCCTTGAAGCCGGCGAGTTCGCACGTCTCACGCGCGCGTGCCAGCGGACTGGTCCGCACCTCGACACCGGGGAGGCCGTCGAGCGGCGCCCGGTGCAGCCGCTCGCCGAGCAGCTTGGCGCCGCGCCGGCCCTCCTCCAGGAGGGGCACATCGGTCCTGCCGGTGTGTTTCCCGGCCAGCGACCATTCGGTCTGTCCGTGCCGGGCCAGCAGGATGCGCGGTGCCATGAGCCGTGAAACCTTTCGGGGGAAAAACTGAGCGAACCACATCCATCATCCCGCACCCTGTGCGGGGGCAACCCGTCGGGCGATCTATGCGTCCTAGAGGGCCGGGGGCCCCGAGCAGGGGCGAACACATACACCGTAAAGTGGTAAGACCGGGCAACCGGACGCCGCAACGAGAAGGGGGAGGCGATCGGATGCCGCACGCCGAGACACCGGGCAGCATCGAGGCGGCCCCACGGACCCGGCTGCGCTGGTGGACCGAGCTGCCGCTGATCCTCCTGGTGTACGCCTGCTACTCGGCGGGCCGGCTCCTCGCGCGGGGCGACGTCACGACCGCCGTCGACCACGGCCTGGCGATCCTGAAGGTGGAGAAGTTCCTCCACATCAACGCCGAGCACCCGCTCAACCGTCTGTTCACCCGTGAGGCCTGGATCGGCGTACCGGCCGACTTCTGGTACGCGTCGCTGCACTACCTGGTCACCCCGGTGATCCTGGTCTGGCTCTTCAGATCACGCACCGTGCACTACCGCGCGGCCCGCACCTGGCTGATGACGTCCACGTTCCTCGGCCTGATCGGCTTCACCCTGCTGCCCACCTGCCCGCCCCGGCTCCTCTCGGCGAGCCACGGCTTCGTCGACACGATGGCCCAGTACAGCTCGTACGGCTGGTGGGGCGGTGAGGCGAGCGCGCCTCGGGGCATGGGCGGAATGACGAACCAGTACGCGGCCATGCCGAGCCTGCATGTGGGCTGGGCGCTGTGGTGCGGGGTCATGCTGTGGAAGTACGGCAGGACGCGTACGACGAAGGCGGCCGCGATCGCCTATCCGCTGATCACCACGATCGTGGTCATGGGCACCGCCAACCACTACTTCCTCGACGCCGTCGCGGGCGCCGCCGTGATGGGCGCCGGCCTGCTGCTGGCCCCGCTGGTGATGCGCGGCGCGGACCGGTTCAAGGCGCGCGCGGCGGTGGTCCTCGCGCCTGCCACGGCGGGCACTCCGGGCACTCCGACCTCAATTGTCAGTGGCGGATGCCAGACTTCCGCGGGTGAGCGAATTCCACGGCAGCGCGAGTCGCGGCTCGGAGCCGGAGCCGAGCCGAGTGCCTCTCCCACGGACGCGGGGGACAGCGCTCCGGCAACAGCTCGCTGAGCTGCGCGGTCCCGACGTACCGGCCAAGGCGCTGGATGCCCGCGCCTTGGCCGCCCTCGCCGCGAACCCGGGCTGCAGACGGCGCGCCATCCTCGATGGCGCCGGGGTGAACAAGACGGCGCTGGCCAGTGCGCTGGGCTCGCCCTCCGCCTTCGGCCAGTCGCAGTTCGCGCTCACCCGGGGCAACGCCTTCGAGGCGAAGGTCAAGGCGGACGGCGGTGCGGAGCTGCTGCGGCTGGTCCACGAGAAGCTGGACCGCTCCGCCGAGCCCCCCGCCCACGCGCGCGTGGCGGAGCTGACCGCGATCGGCCCCGAGGGGCGCACGGCCCGTACCGCGCTGGCGTTGCGCGAGGCCTGTGCGGCGCGCGGTGAGTGGACCCTGCTCGACCACCCCATGCTCGCCCTCGACGTGGCGGGCTCCCCCGCGTTCCTGGAGCCGGACGCGGTGGTCGTGCACCCCGACGGCAGCTGGACGGTCGTCGAGATCAAGTCCTTCCCGATGCTGGACGGCTCGGCGGACCCCTCGAAGGTGGGCGCGGCCGCGCGCCAGGCGGCGGTGTACGTACTGGCGCTGGAGCAGGTCGCGGCCCGCCTCACCCAGGAGAGCGCCCCCGCCCCGAAGGTCCGCGACCGGGTCCTCCTGGTCTGCCCCAAGGACTTCTCCAACCTGCCCACCGCCTCCGCCGTGGACATCCGCAAGCAGCGCGCGGTCACCGACCGCCAGCTGGCCCGCCTCACCCGTATCCAGGACATCGCCGACACCCTCCCCGAGGGCATCTGCTTCGACCCGTCCCGCCCCGCCGCCGAACTGACGGCCGCCGTCGAATCGGTCCCGGCGACCTACGCCCCCGAGTGCCTGGCCGCCTGCGAACTGGCCTTCCACTGCCGCAGCCGCTCCCGCGAGTCGGGCGCGGTGACGACCCTGGGCCGTTCGGTCCGCGCCGAGCTCGGCGGCCTGACCACGGTGGCGGACGTCCTCGCGGCGGCCCGCGGAGAGGCCGGGGACCCGCAGGACCCGACGGTGGCGGCCCTGCGCAGAGCGGCGGAACTGCGGGCGGAGGCACTGGCGGCGATGCCGCGGGCCGCGACGGCGCCACCGGAAGCGACGGCGGCGGTATCGGAGGCCGCGGCCGCGGGAGGTGCGGTCCGGTGAGCGCCGCCCGCGCCAAGAGGCCCGCCCCAGGCACCCCCCGCCCGACGAGGCACACCGGCCGCCCGGCGAAGGCGAGGGCCACGCGGACCATCACCGCCCGCCCGGAGAGGAACGCCCCGGACGCCCCGTATGCCCCGTACGCCCCGCACGCCGCCCGGCCCGAGGCCACCGCCCCGCTCACCCCCCACCCGAAGGCGACCGCATGTCCCTGATCGCCACCCTCGCCCGCCTCGAAGCCGTCACCACCGGCCGGGCCCAGCCCTCCGCCACCGTCCGGCACCGGCACCTCTCCGAGCACCCCCTCGTCCTCGTGCCGCTCACCACCGCCGGTGAGGCCGGGGCCCCGCTCGGCGCGCTCGTCGGCACCGACCGGGACGCGCCGCGCCTGCTCGTCGTAGCGCAGCCGCGCGACCGTGATCTCAGGTTCGCGTTCCTGGCCGAGCTGGCGGATGTCGTGCTGCCGTATGTCGACGCGTACGCGGAGGCGGTGGAGGCCGCCGAGCGCAATGAGACCGACCCGGAGACCGGCAAGCGGGTCAAGGTCGAGGTCGAGCTGTGCGCGGACGCCGCGCAGCTGATCGTGCCGAGCCGCGCGGGCATCGAGTTCGTACGGCTGCTGGGGCGCTCGATGCGTTTCCGGCGTACGGCCGAACAGGACCCGGAGGCCCCGCATCCGGCGCCGCCGCGCGTGCCGTTGCTGGGGCGTTGGCTGACCCACTTCGGGGAGCGGACCCGCGTCCCGGGCTCCTCGCTCCTGCTCGCCATGACGGACGTGCTCGCCCGGCACTGGGCGACCGGCCAGTCCACCCTGGAGGACCAGCACCTGGGCGCGCTGCTCGCCTGGATCGACCCCCCGAAGGGGGCGACCGGTGCCGAGGCCGCCCTGGAGGCCGAGCTCGGCCGGGACGCCAAGGGCCAGTTGCTGCACCCACCGGCCGGCCCGGCGACCGACCCGGCGTTCGACAACAAGCTGCTCGCCCCCGCCATCGAGCGCTACAACCGCGCGCGTACCGCCCTCGCCGCCGCCGAGGACGGCCTGGAGGCGGACGACCGGCTCGGTGAACTCACCGCGGCCGAGCAGGCGATCAGGGACCTGGTCGAGAGCCGGACCCGCCCCACCTGGGACGCGGTGTGGCGCGGCCTGGACCTGCTGCGTGAACTGCCCGAGGGCGCGCGCGTGGAGGAGCGCTGGACGCGTGACCGCTGGTCCTTCACCAGCCACCGCGACCGCATCCTGGCCGGCGAGCCCCCGCAGCCGCGCCGCGACGACGCGGTGACCGCCGCGAACAAGCTCGCCACGCGCGAGCGCGAACAGGCCCGTCTGGAGGCCCAGGAGGCCCTGGACGATCCGCTGGTGATGGCCGGGCGGCGGCTGTCCGGAGAAGCCTTCGTGGGCGAGGTCACGGACGTCGTGATGACCCACAGCGAGGGCAAGCGTCCGAGCCCCCGCCCCCTCCTCACCCTCCGCACGGACGACCGCCCGCACCTCGGCGAGCGCGCCAAGGTCTACCGCTCCCTGAGCGGCAAACCGCAGTCGGCCGAGTTCGTCGGATACGAGGACGAGGGTTCCTCGGTCGTCCTGCGCATCCTCGACAAGATGGGCCGCGGCAAGGAGCCCGAGGCCGGTTCCGTGCCGGAGAAGGGCGACCGGCTCTGCTTCACGCTCTTCGAGCACGAGCAGCGCGGCGGCGCGAAGCTCCCCGACCCGGAGAACACGCCCTGGACGCATGGCGGCCCGCCCGGCGAGGCCGTCCAGGAGGCCGCCGATCCCACGACCGAGGAGGACGTCCTGTGACCACGGTCTTCGACCCCGGCGCGGCCGCCGCCCAAGCGACGGAGGAGATCCTCCACAACACCCTGCACAGCGACCGGCGCGGTGTCGTGGTCGACTCCCCGCCGGGCGCGGGCAAGTCCACGCTGGTCGTCCGCGCGGCCCTCGAACTCGCCGACGCCGGGCGCCCGCTGATGGTCGTGGCGCAGACGAACGCCCAGGTCGACGACCTGGTCCTGAGGCTCGCCGAGAAGAACCCGGACCTGCCGGTGGGGCGCCTGCACAGCAGTGACGCCGACGCGTACGACAAAGCGCTGGACGACCTGCCGAACGTACGGAAGTCGGCGAAACCGGCGGAACTGACCGGACTGCCGATCACCCTGTCCACGGCCGCGAAGTGGGCGCACGTCAAGGTCGACGAGCCGTGGCAGCACGCCATCGTCGACGAGGCGTACCAGATGCGCTCGGACTCGCTCCTCGCCGTGGCCGGCCTCTTCGAGCGGGCGCTGTTCGTGGGCGACCCCGGGCAGCTGGACCCGTTCGCGATCGTGGGCAGCGAGCAGTGGGCGGGGCTGTCGTACGACCCGTCGGCCTCGGCGGTGACGACGCTGCTGGCGCACAACCCCGAGCTCCCGCAGCACCGTCTGCCCGTGTCCTGGCGGCTCCCGGCGTCGGCGGCGCAGCTGGTGTCGGACGCGTTCTACCCGTTCACGCCGTTCCGCAGCGGCACGGACCACGGCGACCGCAGCCTCGCCTTCGCCGTCCCGTCGGACGGTTCGGGTCCCGACCGGGTCATCGACGAGGCGGCGGAGTCGGGCTGGGGTCTGCTGGAGCTGCCCGCCCGGCACACCCCGCGCACGGACCCGGAGGCGGTACGGGCGGTGGCCACGGTCGTACGGCGCCTGCTGGACCGCGGCGGCGCGGCGACCTCGGAGCGCTCCCCCGACCCGTCCCCCCTCACCGCCGACCGCATCGCCGTCGGCACGGCCCACCGCGACCAGGCGGCGGCGGTCCGAGCGGCGCTGGCCGAGATGGGCGTGCCGGAGGTGACCGTGGACACGGCGAACCGTCTCCAGGGCCGCGAGTACGACGTCACGGTCGTCCTGCACCCCCTCTCCGGCCGCCCCGACGCCACCGCCTTCCACCTGGAGACCGGCCGCCTCTGCGTCCTCGCCTCCCGCCACCGGCACGCGTGCATCGTGGTGTGCCGGGCGGGGGTGAGCGAGCTGCTGGACGACTATCCGTCGACGGAGCCGGTGCAGCTGGGGACGCTGGTGAAGTTTCCCGATGGGTGGGAGGCGAATCACGCGGTGCTTGCGCGTCTCGCCGAACACAAAGTCGTCTGGAGCCCGTGAGGTGCCCTTCACCGCGTCCTTGCGCGGCCGCGAGACAATGGACGACGGCCCACTTCCCGACAGGCGGGTCTTCGGCGACGTACGAGGAGGAGAAGACATGGCGGAGCCCACGCCGCGTCGGAACGAACCGCGGCTACGCCCCGCGCCCCTGCTTTTCGAGCCCGCGGAGGCGGCCGCAGATCCGGAGCACTTCTTCGACCTGGAGTCCATAGACGATCCCAGGGCCCTGCTGGCCCGGGCGACGGAGCTGGCGCACGCCTTCCGGGCCGCGGCGGACCGTGCGGTGGAGTTCCAGGCGATGGCGGCGGCCCAGCTGGCGGATCCGCGGCGGTTCGACCGGCTGACGCCGGCGGACATCGGGGAGCGGGCCGAGTGGACCGAGGACTACGCGAAGAAGATGGTCGAGTTCGGCCGGGACCTGATGCGGGGCGCCGAGGGCAAGGGCACCGTCGACCCCGCGTAAAGCTTTGGCATATGCCAGGTGGGCAAGATACTCCCTGCTGGCCTGCCGTGTCCCGGTTTCCGGCAACCCTCGGGAACGGAACGCTCACAGCCGGTACATCTGGATGCATGAGCAACACATCCAAGGAGTTCTTCTCCGACCGCTCCGACGTCAGCGGGGTCACCGCGGACGGAGCGGCGTGGCTCGCCTCGGCAGGAACGTATCCGCGGAGCACGCTGGCCCTCTGGGAGGACCGGCCCGACGCCCCGGTCGTGCTGCCCTGCGGTACCGCCTTCGACGTCGTCAGCGCGCCCGCGATCTTCGGGCGCCGGATGCTGGACCGGCTGTGGGACGAGGGCCCGGGCTCCGGGCCGGTCGCCGCCTTCCGGGGCCGGATGCTGCTGTTCGCGGCGCCGGGGACGGCGTACCGGCTGCCCTCGCTGCTGCGGTGGGAGGAGTTCGGCCGGACGGGAGCGGTTCCGCCGCTGCTGTGCCACGGCAACGGCGACGCGGTGACCGTCCCCGCACCCCGGCCCACGACCACCGCCCCGACCCCCTTCGACAGCCGCTGGCTGGTGGCCCCCGACACCCGTCACCCCTGGTTGCCGGGCGCCGAGACCCTCGTCTGGGCGGCCGTACGGGCGGCGCGCACGGCGGTGCGGATATCGATTTTTCCCCCAGCGGATCAGGATGCTAAGGTCTACGACGTCAGCAGGCGCCGCTAGCTCAGTTGGTTAGAGCAGCTGACTCTTAATCAGCGGGTCCGGGGTTCGAGTCCCTGGCGGCGCACCGACAACGAAGGCCCTCCGCGCGAGCGGGGGGCCTTTCGTGTGTCTGTTATCCGGCCGCCGCGATCCGTACCGTCCACTGCCCGGAAGCCGTCCGTCCCTCCACCTCCACCCGTACGCCCTCCCCCGGCACCGTGAAGCTCTCGCCCAGGTCCACGGGGGCGTCCGCCAGGGGTGGGTAGACCGAGGCCTGCCAGCAGGCGTCGGTGTGGGGGTGGGCGTCGATGACCTGGATCGGGCCGCCGCCGGAGGGGGAGCCGGCGTGGACGCGGTAGACGAGGATGCCTTCGCGGCAGGTGGCGGTGTCGTTGCCGACGGGGCCGCGGGCCTCGAAGGCGAGCGCGGTGTCGGCCCCGGTCCGGACGACCGCGAGCTTGGTGCCCCGGCCCATGCCGAAGCCGGCCCCTCCCCGCGCCGGGCCTCCCGCACCCAGCGGCTCCAGCGTCAGCCGCGCCGAGCCCTGGACGCACGCCACCTGCCGCGGCTCCAGCCAGCCCAGCTTCCACTTGTGCCAGGCGAACAGGTCCGGCGCGAGCCCGAACTGGCTGCCCATCAGGTCCCAGTCCCCGACATAGGTGTCCCAGTCGCCCTTGCCGTCCACCGGCCGGTGATAGAGGTCGGGGAGGTCGAAGACGTGGCCGGTCTCGTGGGCGAGGACCAGGCGGTCCGGCGGGTGCTGCTCGAAGACCGTGACGACCCGCCGGATGTCCGTCCCGTCGGCCCGCAGCGGAACGTCCAGGTTGACGACCTTGGTCGCGTCCGAGTCCACGCCGGGCGCGTCCGGGTCGGCGACGAGGTAGACGATGTCGTACTGCGAGAAGTCCACCCGCCCGTCCGCCACCGAGAGCGCGTCACGCAGATACGCGGCGCGGTGGGCGGCGCTCCAGTCCCGCTGTATGGCGTACGCCGTGGAGGGCTGCGGCATCCGGATCCAGTTCCGGAGCGGATGCGGGCGCAGGGCGAACCTGCCGTAGGAGGCCCGCTCGAAGAAGCGGCTGGTGGCCGGGAAGTGGTCGGCGGCGAGTTCGTCCGGGGTGGTGCGCGGGGTCGCGTCCGGGAAGGACAGGAACACCATCACCGCGTCCAGGGTGCGGGTCGGGCGCGGATAGGCGGCGTTCCAGGTGTCCAGGCCCTCGGAGTGGTGCGCCTGAGTGCGGGTCAGGGCACAGGGTTCGGCCGAGAAGGGTTCGGCGACCGACGGACCGGAGATGAGGGAGGTGGCGGCCAGTGCCGACAAGGTGGTGAACACGGCCGCGGTGCTGCGCAGTTTGGGGCGCGGGAAAGGGCGCGGCACAGGGACCTCCGGGTGCGGTTCGCGGGACACCGCACCCAGCCTGTGGGAAATTGTCGTACTACGCCCTGTTTGTCTGCACCAGATGAGTGAGTACGCAGAAGAAGCGTCAGAAGCGACACCCCGAATCGCTCACGGAACGTCACACCTGGTCGGGAGCGCGGACAAGCCGTCCAGGTGCGGGCAGAAACGATCTGCCAGAAGGGCTGGTTGTTCCGGGACACTGGATGGTGGCTGGAAGGGGTGGGGGCCAGCCTCTATGATCGGCACACTTTCCTGCACGACAGAGATCGAGTGCACTGCGGGAGCGAACGGTGAGCGGAACCTCCGAAGGGCCGACGCCCGCGGCAGATCTCGACCGGGCGGCCGTCACAGAGAGTGACTTCAGCACGTCTCCTCGTGCGGAATCCCCGACGTCGCTGACGTCCTCGGCGTCCCCGACGTACCGGTCGGCGTTCGCGGCTGCGCCGCTGGCCATGGCGGTCGTGGACCGCGAGGGCGTGGTCGTCGGCGCCAACGGTGTGCTCGGCGAACTCCTGGGCGCCGAGCCCGCGTCGCTGGCCGGGCAGGTCGCCTCCGACCTGGTGGATCTGGCCTCGGACGCGCGGACCTGGCACGCGTACCAGGAAGTGCTGCGCGGCCGGCAGGCCAGACTGCGCTGCACGCGCCGCCTGAAGCACCCCGACGGCCAGTCCCTGTGGGTGCAGATCACGGTCACGCCGCTCGGCAAGGACGAGCCCGGTGTCCTGCTGTCCATCGCCGACATCAGTTCCCAGCGTGAACTCCAGGCCCGGCTGCGGCACTTGCAGATGCACGACCCGGTGACCCGGCTGCCCAACCGCACACTCTTCTTCGAACGCCTCTCGGCCGCGCTGGAGGTGGAGTCGTACGCGCAGGGCGGCACCGGGCGGATCGGGCTCTGCTATCTCGACCTCGACGGCTTCAAGGCCATCAACGACACCCTCGGCCACCGCGTCGGCGACCGGCTGCTCGCCGCCGTGGCCGAGCGCCTGACGCGCTGCGCGGACGAGGCGGGCCTCACCCGGGGCAGCGCTCCGCTGGTGGCCAGACTCGGCGGCGACGAATTCGCCCTGCTCGTCGAGGACTCGACCGGCACCGACCAGCTGGCGGACCTCGCCGAGGCCGTACTGAAGGCGGTCCAGGCGCCCTTCGACATCTCCGGCCGCCGTCTGTCGGTCTCGGCGTCGATCGGGGTCGTGGAACGCCACGCCGCGGGCACCACCCCCACCGCGCTCGTCCAGGCGGCCGATACGACCCTGTACTGGGCGAAGGCCGACGGAAAGGCCCGCTGGACCCTCTTCGACCCCGAGCGCAACGCCCACCGCATGACCCGTCAGGCCCTCGCCTCCACGCTCCGGCCGGCCATCGAGCGGGGCGAGTTCACCCTGGAGTACCAGCCGCTGGTCGGCATGGAGGACGGCCGGCTGCGCGGCGTCGAGGCGCTGGTCCGCTGGAACCATCCCCAGTTCGGCATGCTGACGCCGAATCGGTTCATCGGACTGGCCGAGGAGGACGGCTCGATCGTCCAGCTCGGCCGCTGGGTCCTCGCCACCGCCTGCCGCCAGGCCCGCCGGTGGCAGCTGGACCACCCCGACGAACCGCCGATCTTCGTCAGCGTCAACGTCGCCGTCCGCCAGGTGTGGGACTCCGACCTGGTCGAGGACGTGGCGGACATCCTCGCGGAGACGGGCCTGGCCCCGGGACTGCTGCAACTGGAGCTGACGGAGTCGGCGGTCATGGGCTCGGCCGGCCGCCCCCTCCAGGCGTTGCAGGCCCTCAGCGACATGGGCGTCCACATCGCCATCGACGACTTCGGCACCGGCTACTCCAACCTCGCCTACCTCAGCCGCCTGCCCGTCGCGGTCCTCAAGCTGGACGGCTCGTTCGTACGAGGCTTCCAGTACGAGGGGACGGGCGCCTCCCCCAACCCCGCGGACGAGGTCGTGGTCGAGGCGATGATCCAGCTGGCCCATCGGCTGGGGCTGACGGTCACGGCGGAGTGCGTGGAGACGTCGGCCCAGGCGTCCCGGCTGCGGCGGATCGGCTGCGACACCGGCCAGGGGTGGCTGTACTCGCGGCCGGTGGCGCCGGATCGTATCTCCGAGCTACTGCGGACGCCGGGGAATCCGGCGGTCGTCCGCAACAACTCCTGACCCGTCGGTCTCTCAGCTCGTCGGCAACCCGTAGGCGTCCGCGATGAGTTCGTACGAGCGCAGCCGCAGCTCTCCGCTGTGGGCGTGGGACGTGATCATCAACTCGTCGGCGCCGGTGCGCTTCTGGAGGTCGTCGAGGCCGGAGCGGACCTCGTCGGCGGTGCCGTGGATGACGTTGGCGTTCCAGGACGTGATGAAGTCGCGTTCCATGGGGCTGAATTCGTAGGCCTCGGCCTCCTCGGGGGTGGGGACGAGACCGGGGCGGCCGGTGCGCAGCCGGACCATGTTGAGGCTGGCGGCGAGGACCTGGCGGCGGGCCTCGTTCTCGTCGTCCGTGGCGAGGGCGGAGACGCCGATCAGGGCGTAGGGCTCCTGCAGGACCTCGCTGGGGCGGAACTGCTCGCGGTAGAGGTCGAGGGCCGGGACGGTGTACTGCGCCGAGAAGTGGTGGGCGAAGGCGAAGGGCAGGCCGAGGGTGGCGGCCAGGCGGGCACTGAAGCCGGAGGAGCCGAGGAGCCAGATCGGGGGCCGGTGCGGGGACTGGACCCCGCCGGGGGACGTCGACTGAATGGGGCCGGGGACCGCGTGGATACGGCGGTAGGGGTGGCCGTCGGGGAAGTCGTCGTCCAGGAAGCGGGTCAGCTCGACCAGCTGTTCCGGGAAGTCGTCGGCGCCCTCGTGGAGCGTCTGGGTGCGGCGGAGGGCGGCCGCCGTGGCACCGTCGGTGCCGGGGGCGCGGCCGAGTCCCAGGTCGATGCGGCCCGGTGCCATCGCCTCCAGCGTGCCGAACTGTTCCGCGATCACCAGCGGGGCGTGGTTGGGCAGCATGACGCCGCCGGAGCCGAGGCGGATGCGGTCGGTGTGGGCGGCGAGGTGGGCGAGGATCACGGCGGGGGACGAGGAGGCGACGCCCGGCATGGAGTGGTGCTCGGCGACCCAGTAGCGGTGGAAGCCGCGGGACTCCGTCAGCTTGGCGAGCTCGACGCTGGTGCGCAGGGCGTCGGTGGCGGTGCGGCCGGCGCCGACGGTGACCAGGTCCAGTACCGAGAGGGTGGCTGGGGCGGTGCCCTGTGCGGTGCCTCGGATCTCTTCTGCCGGCACGTGTTCCTCCTGCGGTGTCGCCCTGTGGTGTCTGGTGGGCGTTAACAGGAGGGGGGCTCCGGTTATTCCTTCGCCCCCGCCGCCCCTTCCCGTCCCGTACCTGGGGGCTGCCGCCCCCAGACGGGCTGGTTGGTCAGCCCGTCCGGCGTTCGTGGAGCGCAGGCCCCCTACACCTGCACGATCGGCTCCTTCGTGAACAGCGCCCCCAGGCTCGGTGCGTTCACCCTGCGGTCCGCCAGCCGCAGGCCCTCCCACACCGTGACCTGGTTCGCCGTGAGGACCGGCTTGCCCAGGTCCTTCTCCAGGGCCGGGAGGTGGGCCGCGGTGTGCAGGGCCGTGTCCGGGAGGAGGACCGCGTCCGCGTCCGCCGTGTCCGCGTCCCGGGCCAGCGCGAAGACCTCCGCCTCGCCCCAGGCGCCGACCTCGGCGGCCGTGACGACACCGGCGTCCTTCACGCCCGTGACCTCCAGGCCGCCCGCCCGCAGGAACTCCGCGAACAGGCCCGCCACGTCGTCCGGGTACGTCGCCCCGACCGCGACCCGCCGCAGCCCGAGCTCGCGCGCCGCGTGCACGAAGGCGAAGGACGTCGAGGAGGCCGGCATGCCCGCCGCCCGGGCGAGGGCGCGGACCTGGTCGTGGGCGCCCTCCCAGCCGTACACGAAACTGCCGCTGGTGCAGGCCCACACCACGGACTCGGCGCCCGCCATGCGCAGCCGCTCGACGCCGGCGGCGAGGCGTTCGGCGGAGCCCATCTCCAGGAGGGCGTCCACGCGGTGCGCGTCCGTGCCGATGTCGGTGTGCACCAGGTCCAGCCGGATGTCGCTGCCCAGAAGCTGCTCGATGCGCGGATAGTCGTCCTCTGCGGAGTGGCCCGGGTAGAGAAATCCCAGTGCGGTCATGTCCAGCCTTCCTGCTGCTGCTCTTCGTCGGGCAGTACGGGTCGCACGGGGCCGATCCTCGCCGCCGGATCGATCAGCGCCTGGTACGGCCCCACCGCCCGGGTACCCAGCCGGCGCAGCGCCGCCCACATCGTCACCTGGTTGGCCGAGAGCACCGGTATGCGCAGTTCCGCTTCCAGTTGGGGGATGACGTCGTACGTCGGGAGGTTGGTGCAGCTGATGAACAGCGCGTCGGCGTGGCCGCGGACCGCCTGGTGGGCCATGGCGACGACCTCGCGGTACGGCACCTTCCAGATGTGCCTGGTCAGTCCCATGAAGGCGCAGCCGCTGACCGTGACGCCCGCCTCCGCCACGTACTCCTCCAGGGACCGGGTCACCGAGACCGTGTACGGCGTCACCAGGGCCACCCGGCGTACGCCGAGGTCGGTCAGCGCCTCCAGGAGGGCGCCGGAGGTCGTCACGGACGGGACCGCGCCCGCCCTCGTCATCGCCTCGCACATCGCCCGCTCCCCGACGATCCCGCCGACGAAGCTGCCGGAGGTGCAGGCGTAGGCGACGACCTCGGGGGCGATGGCGTGCAGGGTGCGGACCGCGTCGTGCAGGGTCTCGTGCTCGCTGACGAGACGGGCGAGATCGAGGCTGACCTCCACGGGGACGTAGGGCGTCCTGGTGAGGTGCAGCGAGATGTCGTCGGGTACCCAGCGCCACAGCTCACGGTCCAGGGCGAAGTCGAAGGGGGCGACGACACCGATGCCGCGCTGCGGGCGTGGTCCGCCCAGAAAGGAGACGTCCATGGCCGGCACCGCCTCACGGTGAGAGACAGGGGGACGACGGACCGTACGCACGCCCGTGTTGACGAAGGTAGGTTCGGGTGCGAGCGTGGTCAATCCGCGCATGTCAGACGCCTGTGGAGGTACGGCCTCGGATGACCTCCCCCACCCTGCTCGTCCTGGACGCCGACCCCCTCCCCCGCCTCGGCAGTCTCACCGGACGCGCCCGTGTCGAGCACGCGGACGCGTCGACGCTGGCCGAGCGGCTGCCGTACGCCGATGTCCTGCTCGTCTGGGACTTCACCTCCCGCGCGGTCCGCGCCGCCTGGCCCGGCGAGGGCCCGCGGCCGCGCTGGGTGCACACCGCGAGCGCGGGCGTGGACCATCTGATGTGCCCCGAACTCGCCACGTCCGACACGGTGGTGACCAACGCGCGCGGCATCTTCGACCAGCCCATCGCGGAGTACGTCGCCGCCCTGGTCCTCGCGATGGCGAAGGATCTGCCCCGCACCCTCGACCTGCAGCGGGAGGGCGTGTGGCGGCACCGGGAGTCGCGGCGGGTGTCCGGGACGCGGGCCGTGATCGTCGGGTCGGGGCCCATCGGACGGACCATCGCCCGCACCCTCAAGGCACTTGAGATCACCCCGGCGATCGTCGGCCGCACCCCCCGCACCGGCATCCACGGCCCAGGCGACCTCGACCGCCTCATCGCCCGCGCCGACTGGATCATCGCGGCGGCACCGCTCACCGAGCAGACGTACGGCATGTTCGACGCCCGGCGTTTCGGGGTGATGCAGCCGTCGGCCCGGTTCGTGAACGTCGGCCGGGGGCAGCTCGTGGTCGAGGACGCGCTGGCGGACGCGCTGCGCAAGCGGTGGATCGCGGGGGCGGCCCTGGATGTCTTCGAGCACGAACCCCTCGGCCCCGACAGCCCGTTGTGGCAGGTGCCCGATCTGATCGTGTCCCCGCACATGAGCGGCGACACGGTCGGCTGGCGGGACGAACTCGGCTCGCAGTTCCTGGAGTTGTACGACCGCTGGGCTGCGGGGAAGCCGCTGCTGAACGTGGTCGACAAGAAGCGTGGGTACGTACCGGGGCACTGAACGTTCTGCGCAGGGAGGGCAGCGGCGGATGGCGGATCTCACCGAACTGACCGCGGTACAACTCGTCGACGGCTACCGCAAGGGCGAGTTCAGCCCTGTGGAGGCCACCCGGGCGGCCCTGGAACGGGCCGAGCGGATCCAGCCGGAGGTCAACGCCTTCGTACGGCTGACGGCGGAGGCCGCGCTGGAACAGGCGCGGGCCGCCACCGACCGCTGGCGGCGCGGCGAACCGGCCGGTCTCGTCGACGGTGTCCCGGTCACGGTGAAGGACATCCTGCTGATGCGCGGGGCGCCCACCCTGAAGGGCTCCAAAGCCCTGTCGGAGAAGGGCCCTTGGGACGAGGACGCCCCCTCCGTCGCCCGCCTGCGCGAGCACGGCGCGGTGTTCCTGGGCAAGACGACGACCCCGGAGTTCGGCTGGAAGGGCGTCACCGACTCCCCCCTGTCCGGCGTCACCCGCAATCCGCACGACCCTTCCCGGACGGCGGGCGGTTCGAGCGGTGGCGCGGCGGCGGCCGTGGCGCTCGGCGCGGGTCCGCTGGCGCTGGGCACGGACGGGGGCGGCAGCGTCCGCATCCCGGCGGCCTTCTGCGGGATCTTCGCCCTGAAGCCGACGTACGGCCGGGTGCCGCTGTACCCGGCCAGCGCGTTCGGCACGCTGGCCCATGTCGGCCCGATGACCCGGGACGCGGCGGACGCGGCCCTGATGCTGGACGTCATCGGGGCGCCGGACGCCCGGGACTGGTCGGGGCTGGGTCCAAGTGACTTGTCCTACACGGACGTTCTCCGGGAAGGCGTACGAGGCTTGCGGGTCGCCTACTCCCCCACCCTCGGCGGACAGGTACGGGTGCAGCCCGGCGTCGCGGCGGCGGTGCGGCGGGGGGTCGAGCGGCTGGCGCGGCTCGGTGCGTACGTCGAGGAGACCGACCCCGACTTCACCGATCCGGTGGACGCCTTCCACACCCTGTGGTTCAGCGGGGCGGCCCGGGTGACCCAGCAATTCGGGCCGCATCAGCGGGAGTTGCTCGACCCCGGGCTGCGGGAGATCTGCGGCCTGGGCGCGCGGTACTCCGCGCTGGACTATCTCGCCGCCGTGGACGTCCGCATGGACCTCGGCCGCCGTATGGGCCGCTTCCACGAGTCCTACGACCTCCTGGTCACCCCGACCCTCCCCGTCACCGCGTTCGAGGCGGGCGCGGAGGTGCCGAAGGGGTCGGGGCATCGGCGGTGGACGGGGTGGACGCCCTTCACGTATCCCTTCAACCTGACGCAGCAGCCCGCGGCTTCCGTCCCGGTCGGGGTCGACGGGGACGGGCTGCCGGTGGGGTTGCAGATCGTGGCGGCCCGGCATCGGGACGATCTGGTGTTGCGGGCGGCGCATGCGCTGTACGGCGTGAGCTGACCCACCCGGCTCCCATCCGGTCTCACCCAAGAGGGTGTATCCGCGCCGAAGTCCCGCGCAGGAGTGCCCCGCGCCCCAAGGATCGGTCACCGTGAGCGAGATGACCGAGGTGCGCGCGAGCGCGGAGACTCCGGCGCCCGAAAGGCCGTCGAAATGGCGGATGTTGAGAGACCGGGGGCAGTGGTCGGTCGTCGTGGTGCTGCCGTTGACGCTGGCGGTGGCGACGATGGCCGTCGAGGATCTGCGGGACGCCGTGAAGGGGCTGTTCGCCACGCCGGTCTCCGCGCCCGCCCCCGCACCGGCCCCCGAGCCGCCCGGGCTCGCCGTCACCGCGGTGGGCGAGTTAGGAGGCTGCTCCAACACGTACTACCCGATGTCCCGGGAGGTGCTCCGCCGTGCCGACCGGCGCTCGCTCAGCGGTGCCGAGCCGCTTCCGCCCGGGGTCGCCGTGGTGCGCAGGGCCGGGGACACGATCCAGGAGGATCCCGTGCTCGGGGTCACCCTCCAGGCGCCCTCCGCCACCGCGATCGTGGTGACCGGGGTGACGGCGGAGCTCATGTCGAGCCGGCCCCTGCCGACGAGCGGAACCTTGCGGGAACCCTTCGGATGCGGTGCGGCGATGGCCCAGCGCGCGTTCGACGTGCGGCTCGACGGGCGGGGCAGCACGGTGCGGGCCGCCGAGGGCAGCGCCGACTTCCCGTTCAAGGTGGCCGGGGCCGACCCGGAGTACCTGGAGTTCCAGGTGCGCACCGAACTGCCCCGGGAGGTGCGCTTCCGGCTGCGGGTGTCGTGGGTGACGCAGGGCGAGGCGCGGGAGAGCGTCCTCGACGACGGCGGCAAGGGGTACCGGCTCATGGGTCCGAACCGGCTGCCGTCCTTCAGGCCCGGCGGAAACTGAGCGTCTCCCCCGCCGCTCCGGAGCGCCACAGGTCGTTGCAGGCCTGCGCCATCCGCTCCAGGCCGTCCGTCACCTGCCCCCAGACGGTGCCGGGGACCCAGCCCACATCACCGTTGAGAAGCAGGTTGTTGCGCTCGTAGAACAGCGCGAGGTCGACCAGGGTGGTGCCGGGGCGGACCTCGCGGTCGTAGCCGTAGGCCTTGGTGCCCAGTTCCGCGCCCGCGAAGGCGAAGTAGCAAAGGTCGCCGGGGATCGGGGTGACGGTCGGATTCTCCAGGGGCGGCTCGGTTTCGGCGAAGGGCGGGAAGAGGGCGTAGATCTCGTTGCGGGCGTATTTGGCGTGGTAGACGTCCCCGCTGAGGGGGAGGGCGTCCCAGACCGCCGCGCAGGTGACCGGTGCGCGGTCGTCCAGGAGTTTCGCCGTGCAGTGGATGTCCCGCTTCAGGAGCGAGACCTCGATGAACCGATCAGTCATGCAAACCAGGGTGCATACATCCAGTCCCGCGAACCAGGGCGCATACATCGCATGCCTTCGGGTAGCCGCGCCGCCATGGCTCCACCAAGGGAACATGGCGAACACACATCCGGAACCACACGCCGATCGCTGCTCGCGGGGGTGGCGGCGCTCGGTGCGCTGGGGGCCGCCGGCTGCTCGCGGGTGGCCACGGCTTCGACCGAGGACGGCGGTGATCTGCTCGAACGCCTCAGGGCGGCGGGTGTCGTACGGCTGGGAATCGCCGGCGAGATCCCCTTCGGGTACATCGACAAGGACGGCGAGCTGACCGGTGAGGCTCCGGAGCTGGCCAAGGCGATCTTCAAGCGGCTCGGGGTCGACCGGGTACAGCCCGTGCCGACCGAGTTCGGGTCCCTCATACCGGGGCTGAACTCGCAGCAGTTCGATGTCGTCGCCGCCGGGATGTATGTCAACCCCGAGCGCTGTGAGCAGGTCATCTTCGCCGACCCCGACTACCAGATGCTCGATTCGTTCATCGTGCGGAAGGGCAATCCCAAGGGGCTGCACGACTACAAGGACGTCGTCGAGAAGAAGGCCAAGTTCGCGACCGGGACCGGGTACGCGGAGATCCAGTACGCCGTGGACGCGGGGTACGCGGAGAGCGACATCCTGATCGTGCCGGACCAGGTCGCGGGGCTGAACGCCGTGGAGGCGGGGCGGGCCGACGTGTTCGCCGGTACGGCGCTCACCACCCGCGAAGTCGTCAAGAAGTCAGCCAAGGCCGAGGCCACCAAGGCCTTCGCGCCCCTGGTGGACGGCAAGCCGCATGTCGACGGCGGCGCGTTCGCGTTCCGGCCGACCGAGACCGGGCTGCGGGACGCCTTCAACGTGGAGCTGCGGAAGCTGAAGAAGAGCGGGGAGCTGTTCCGGATCCTGAGGCCCTTCGGGTTCACGGAGGCGGAGATGACCGACCTCACCGCGAAGGACCTCTGCGGCGAAGGGGCGGGCGGATGACCGGCGGACTGTGGGAACTCGTACTCAAGGGCGTCTGGGTCACCGTCCAGCTGCTGGTGTGCAGTGCGCTGCTGGCGGCCGCCGTGTCGTTCGTCGTCGGTGTCGCGCGCACCCACCGGCTGTGGATCGTCCGGTTCCTCGCCGGCTTCTACACCGAGGTGTTCCGCGGGACCTCGGCGCTCATCATGATCTTCTGGGTGTACTTCGTGCTGCCGCTCTCCTTCGGCTGGCAGCTGGTGCCGCTGTGGGCGGGCACGCTGGCGCTGGGGCTGACGTACGGCGCGTACGGCTCGGAGATCGTGCGCGGGGCGCTGAACTCGGTCGACCCGGCGCAGCAGGAGGGCGGGATCGCGCTCAGCTTCACGCCCTGGCAGCGGCTGAGGCTGATCCTGCTGCCGCAGGCGGTGCCGGAGATGATCCCGTCGTTCTCCAACCTGCTCATCGAACTGCTGAAGGGCACCGCGCTGGTGTCGATCATCGGCATGGGCGACCTGGCGTTCAGCGGGAACCTGGTGCGGCTCGCCCTGCAGGAGAGCCAGGAGATCTACACGTATCTGCTGGTCATCTACTTCGTGATCGCCTTCGCCCTCACCCGCGTGATGCGCGGCCTGGAGAAGAAGCTGAAGGCGGGGGTCGGGAAGGCCCCGGCGAGCACGGTCTCCGCACATGAACTCAAGCGCGCCGAGACGACCGGTGTCGGCGCCTCCTCCTCGGGTGGTGGTCTCGGATGAAGTGGGACTGGGGCGCGGTCGGCGACTTCATGCCGCAGTTCTGGGACGGGCTGCTCGTCACCCTGCAGGCGCTGGCGCTGGGCTCGGTGATCTCGTTCGCGCTCGGCCTGGTGTGGGCGCTGCTGATGCGGGCGCCGACCATGGGGGTCCCCCCGGGCGAGCGAAGCCGAGCCTGGGGGAGGGTGACCTGGCCGGTGGGCGCGGTCACCGAGTTCGTACGGAACACCCCGCTGCTGGTGCAGCTGTTCTTCCTCTTCTACGTGCTGCCCGAGTGGGGTCTGACCTTCTCCGCGCTGACCACCGGTGTCTTCGCGATCGGCCTGCACTACTCGACGTACACGATGCAGGTCTACCGGGCCGGTATCGAGGCGGTGCCGGTCGGCCAGTGGGAGGCCGCGACGGCGCTGAACCTGCCGGTGGCGCGGACGTGGCGGGTGGTGATCCTGCCGCAGGCGATCCGACGGGTCGTGCCCGCGCTCGGCAACTACGTCATCGCCATGCTCAAGGACACGCCGCTGCTGATGGCGATCACCGTCCTCGACATGCTCGGCCAGGCGCGGCTCTTCTCCCAGGAGCACTTCCAGTTCACCGAGCCCCTGACCGTGATCGGCGTGGCCTTCATCCTCATCTCCTATCTGGCCTCCCTCCTCATGCGAGCCCTGGAGCGACGTCTTGTCCACTGACATCCAGCAGACCCCTGACATGAACCCCGCCGACAAGCGGGGCAACGGCGAGCTGATCCGTCTGGAGCAGGTCACCAAGCGGTTCGGGGACAACACCGTCCTCGACCACCTCGACTTCTCCGTGTCGGCCGGCAAGCACGTCACCCTCATCGGGCCGTCCGGGTCGGGCAAGACCACGATCCTGCGGCTGCTGATGACGCTGACCAAGCCCGACGAGGGGATCATCACCGTCGACGGGCAGCGGCTGTTCCCGGCGCCGGAGAAGCAGGTCCGCGAGGTCCGCAAGCAGATCGGGATGGTGTTCCAGCAGTTCAACCTGTTCCCGAACATGTCGGCCCTCAGGAACATCACCGAGGCCCCGGTCACCGTGCTCGGCCTGTCCAAGGACGAGGCGGAGGCCCGCGCCCGTGAGCTCCTCGACCTCGTGGGCCTCGCCGACAAGTGCGACGCCCGGCCCTCGCAGCTCTCCGGCGGCCAGCAGCAGCGGGTGGCGATCGCACGGGCGCTGGCGATGCGCCCGAAGGTCCTGCTGCTGGACGAGGTGACCTCCGCGCTCGACCCCGAGCTGGTCGCGGGCGTCCTCGACGTGCTGCGGGACATCGCCCGCACCACCGACATCACGATGCTCTGTGTGACCCACGAGATGAATTTCGCCCGGGACATCTCGGACCAGGTCCTGATGTTCGACTCCGGCCGGATCATCGAGGCCGGGCCGCCGGAGAAGATCTTCAGTGAGCCGGAGAAAGACCGGACGCGGGAATTTCTCAGCGCGGTGCTGTGACGGCGGGGTCGCCTACAAGAAGTGAATCCGCCGATGTACGAGGTCTGGTGACCGGGTCCTGACTCTGGCATATGCCAGCAGGTCAGCACCCCAGCTGAGAGGTATGGAATCTCGTCAACAGGCCCTCACTTCACGCCTCTTGCCCGTTATCGTGGAGAGGATTCGCTGTCCGGATTACGGCCCAGTTGTAGAGCGACTTAAGCGAGCGCAGGGGGAACACCGTGGCGCTGAAGCACGAGCCGACCGCGCCGTACCACTCGGCCCAGGACGCCCTGCGCGTCCTGGAGACCGTGGCACGGCACACCACCGGAGTCACCGACGCGACCCTCGCCAAGCAGACCGGCATCGAACCGGAGCGACTGACCACGCTCCTGAGGATGCTGCGCCGCGAGGGATACGTCGAGCAGGTCACCGACGGCGCGTACGTCACCGGCGACGCGCTGTCCCGACTCGGCTCCGCCCATGACCGTGAGCAGGCACTGCGCGAGACACTCCAGCGCACCCTCGACCGGCTGCGCGACTCGGTCGGCGCGGCGGTGTATCTCAGCCGGTACGTCGACGGAGAGATCAAGATCGCCCAGTACGCCGACGGCCCGACCATGCCGGTGGTCAACGAGTGGGTCGATTTCCGCTACTCCGCCCACGCCACCGCGATCGGCAAGAGCCTGCTGGGTCAGCTCGACCACAACGGCCGGCGCGACCATCTCTCCCGGCACAAGATGGCCCGCCTCACCTCCCGGACCATCACCAACGACAAGCTCCTGCTCTCCCGTCTGGAGTCCCAGCCGCCGACGGTTCCCCACCTCGACCTCCAGGAGTACGCGGTGGGCACGGTCTGCGCGGCGGTCCCGGTCACGGCCGGGTCCTCCGTGGGCTGCCTCGCCCTCTCCCTCCCGGTCGAACACGCCCACCGCCTCCGCCAGGCCGCGGACGCCCTGAACCGGAACGCGGCACCGGTACTGCTGAGCCTCGCGATCTAGCCCGCCGCCCCGTCGCCCGAGGGCCACCCATCGGTGGTCAAAAGCACCCCTGGAGACCAGGTAGTATTTTCTTCGTCGCCAGCCGCGAAGCAGGAAAGCGCAGCTGGCGAGGGTTATGCGCCGCTAGCTCAGTTGGTTAGAGCAGCTGACTCTTAATCAGCGGGTCCGGGGTTCGAGTCCCTGGCGGCGCACTCCGGAAGGGCCTCTCGTGGGAGCGAGGGGCCCTTCGGCGTTGTCGGCGCCACGCGGACCGGCTGGGCGCCCGACGCCCGCGTATCGCCCCGCACCCACACCGGATCGTCGCACTCCAGGCCCTGTTTCCTCAGCAGTGCCCGGTTGATCTTGTTGGTTGCCGTGACCGGCATGTGCTTCACGACCCGTACGAACCGGGGTGCCATCTTGGTCCCGAGGTCGGGCTGTGCGGCCAGGAAGTCATCGAACTCCGCCGGGTCGAATCGGCCCGCGATCGTGGCCATCACCTGGTCCCCGGTCACGGGGTCGGGGACCGCGTACACGGCGACGGCCTCGGCCCCCTCGTAGCGCGCGAGGATGTTCTCGATCATCGCCGCGGCCAGGTTCTCGCTGTCGACCCGGATCCGGTCGTCGGTGCGACCGGCGAAGTAGAGGTAGCCGTCCCGGTCCCGGTAGAAGAGGTCCCCGGTCCAGTACCAGCCGTCCCGCCGCCGCTCGGCCTCCGCCGCCGGATTGCGCCAGTACCCCTCGAACGGGTTCGGCGCCTTGTTCACCAGCTCCCCGATCGCCGCGTCCCCGTTCAGCAGCCGTCCGGCCGGGTCGAAGACGGCCGGCGGACACTCCTCACGCGTCTCCTGGTCCACCACGGCAAGCCCCGGCCCCGCCCGCCCCACCGCCCCGGCCGGAGTCCCCGGCGACCACTGCACGGCCGCCCCGCCCTCGGAGGACCCGTACCCCTCCACCAGCCGTACCCCGAACCGCCGCTCGAAGGCGGCCGCGTCCACCGCACCGGCCTCCGTGCCGAAGCCCGTGCGCAGCGGGTTGTCCCGGTCGTCGGGCCGCGGCTCCGTGGCGAGCAGGTACTGCACGGCGCGCCCCACATACGTGAAGTACGTCGCCCCGTACCGCCGCACGTCCCCCAGGAACCCCGACGCCGAGAACCGCCGCCGCAGCGCCACCCCCGCCCCGGCCACCAGCGCGGGCGCCCAGTCGGCGATCACCGCGTTGCCGTGGAACATCGGCATGCAGATGTAGTGGACGTCGTCGGGGCGGACGCCGAACTGGCCGGCCAGCGAACGTCCGGCGGCGGCCAGCCGGCCCTGCGTGCAGATCGCGGCCTTGGGGGCGCCGGTCGAGCCCGAGGTGAAGTAGAGGAGGAGACGGTCGCGCGGGGTGGCCCCGGCGGGGTCCGGCCGCGCCTGCACATAGGGCGCCAGCAGGGCGTCGTACTCCTCGGTGCCGGTCACCAGCAGCCGGATACCGGGGAGTTCGAGATCTCGCAGGAGGCCGAGATGGGCCGGCTCGGTGATCAGGATCCGGCATTCGGTGTGCAGGATGTCGCGGGCCAGTTCAGGGCCGCGGCGGGTGGGGTTGATGCCGGCGACGGCCTTGCGGGCGAGAGCGGCGGCGCTCAACCACAGGGGGTACTCAGGGGTGTTGTCGAGGAGGACGCCGATGTGCGCGCCCGGCGGAAGCACATCGGTCAGCAGGGCCGCCCGGGTCGCGGCGGCCGCCGCGACCTGGTGGTGGGTGAGCACCTGCTCCTCGAACCACAGCCCCGGCCGGTGGTCGCCCCACCGGGAGGCGACGAGCTCCGCGACCGTGCGCCCTTTGGACTCCATGGCGGCGCACGGTAGTTGGTGGAGCGTCAGATGTGGAGCCCCAGGGACCCTCAGGGACTCTCAGGGAGTCTCACGGATTCTCAAGCGGTCGGGAACGTCACGGCATGAGGGTCTCTCCGTCGACGACGACCACTTCGCCGGTGTTACCGGAGTCGTCGCCGAAGCCGAACTCGTCGGACATCTGGCTGTACGTGACCATGAAGCCGATGCAGAACACCACGGCCACCCCGAGGAACGCCAGGACGAAGACGGTGGACGCCGCCAGCTTGCCGTGGCTCGGCGACTTGGCCGTCGCGACGACACTGGCGCCCTCGGCGTAGTGGATGGTGACGAAGTCGCCCTCGACGACCGTCCTCGGGCCGTCTTCCTCCTCGAAGCGGACCGTGCGGCCGTCGCGGGCGGTGAACTCGTAGACGTGGTGCAGCGTGGTCCGCACCGAGGTGTCGTGGCCGCCGCCGTGCGTGGTCGTGAACACCCGCAGACAGCGCCCCTCCGCCGTCAGCCCGCTGTTCCAGGCGGTGCGCAGCTGCAGCGAGCGGTGCACCACGCGGTAGCCGATGAAGGCGACCACCACCAGGATGAGGCTGGGTGCGGCGTAGAAGATCAGGTCCATGGCGCTTCCCCCGAGGTCAGGTACTGGTCAGGTACCGGTCAGTACTGCTGTGGGGGGAACCTACCCCCGGGGGAAGCGCGCCTGTCTCAAGTAACGCTCAGAGATCCGCGGGTGGGTCAGAAGGTCACGTCCGAGCAGGCGTAGAACGCGTTGCCCGTGTCCGCGATCGTCCACACCGCGAGGATCACGTGCCGGCCGCTCAGCCCCGACGGCAGGGTGCCGCTGTGGGAGAGGGTGGCCGGGGGCTGGGCGTTGTTGTAGGGGACCGTCAGGAACGGGGTCAGGTTGAGGTCGGAGCGGGCGAGGTTGTGGTTCTGGTTCCACCCCGGCTTCGTGACGTAGTACTTGAAGTCGGTGGTGGCGTGGCGGGCGGTGAACTGCCAGCGGAAGGTGTAGCTCTGCCCGCCGGTCACCCTGGTGGCGGGCCAGGTGCCGCCCGAGGGGGTCCGCGGCGAGCTGAGCTGGCTGAACCTGCTCAGGCCGCCGCTGCATATCGTGCCGTCGGCCGGACCGGAGCCCGGGAAGCCCTTCGGTCCCTCGACGCTCTGCGGCTCCCACTGGATGTCGCCGCAGCCCGTCACGGTGCCGTTCTGACAGAGCTTCTGCCGGCTGATGGGCAGGTCGGTGTAGCCGTGGCCGCTGGCGCCGCCGGAGGAGAGCACGAGGGCTCCGGCCGTGCTGAGGCCCAGCACGGCGGCGTACCACTTGGTCTTTTTGCGCATGCTGCCGCTCCCTGGAGAACGTGGGGGAAGTTCAGTGAGGCGTGCAGGTCTAGACCAAGTCCCAGATTATTGCCGTTACTTGAGCATGTCCAGACCAATCACTGGTCCGGTCACCGGTCCCGTCACTGGTCCCATCACCGGTCCGTCACTGACCCGTCTCCCCGCGCCCCGCGCAGAACGCCACCGTCAAGTCCTTCACCAGCGCCTTGCGTTCGTAGTCGTCCAGCTCCACCAGCCCCCGCATGGTCAGCCGGGTCACCGTGTCCTCCACCGAGTCCACGACCGACGTCAGCACGCTCGCCCGGTGCTGGGCGTCCAGCGCGGCGATCCGCCGGCGGTGCATCGCGGCGGCGACCTCGGGGGCGTACTCCACCCGGACCGGCTGCACGGAGAACACCTCAAGACCGACCGGCCCCGCGTCCGCCGCGACCAGCCGGGTCAGCGCTTCAGCCGCCGAGTCCACCGACGCCCTCGCCGACCCCGGCAGCTCCACCGGCACCCGCACCAGCGCCGCCTCCACGCACTCGCGCAGATACGTCTCGTGGTCCTCCACCCCCAGCGTGGCCCGCGCGGTGTCCCGCACCCGCCACACCACGAGTACGACGACCCGCAGCGCGACCCCGCCTGCGTCGGCGGCCGGCATCGGCTCGCTGCGCCAGTGCCGCAGCCGGACATCGACCCGGCGGCGCAGCAGCAGCGGGTTGACCCACATCAGGCCGGTACGCCGGACCGTGCCCCGGTAGCGTCCGAAGAGGCCCAGCACCCAGGCCCTGCCGGTCCGCCCGCGCGCCAGCCCGCCGAAGCCGAACAGGCTCAGCGCCCCGGCCCCGGCGTACGCCGCCCACTGCACGGGACCGAGCCCGGCACCCGCGTACTCCGGCAGCCGCAGCGCCTCCACCGCGAGCGGCGACAACACGCCCGCCCACCACGAGGTCGCCACGCAGCCGGCCATCCCGCAGGCACCGGCCAGCACCCCCGCCGAACCGGGCAGCACCCGCGCGGGCCGCTCCACCAGCGCCGGATCGACCTGCGGCGCGGGCCGCGGGCCGGCCGGGACCGGGCGGCGGAAGCGGGGCTGCTCGCCGGTGCCCTGGCGGCGGCCGACGACGGCGGGGCTCAGCGGCACGGCGCCCGTCTCGGGGTCGTCGCGGAAGAGCAGATGGACGGGGATCTCGGTGGTCGCCTCGTTCTGGATCAGCCGGGCGGGCCGGGTCGGCGCCGCCGTGGTCTCGGTCGGCCCCTCGGGCTCTTCCGTGGACGGTGTGGTCGTGCTCATGCGTGCCTCCAGCCTCCGCGCCAGAAACTTCATGACAGTGAGTGGGTCGTGAGCGAGCAGGTCCTGTGAGCCGGGCTCGCGGTTACGTGAACAGGCGCCGCCAGGTCTCCGGCCCCGGATAACCGTCCGCCGCGCCGCCCCGCCAGCCCTGGGAGCGCTGGAAGGCCTCGACGGCACGCCGGTCCGCCGCGCCCCAGCGGGGACCGGGGCCGGTCTCGTAGTACTTGCCGAACCCCTTCTTCACCAGCTGCTTTCCGAGCAGGGTGACGTAGGTGTTGGTCGCCCCCGGGCGGAACATCGCCCGCCCCGGGTAGCCGGGAACCCCGCGGGAGGACGACTCCGAGGGCGCCGGGGGTCCGGCCGCACGGGTCCGGATGTCCTTGCCCTCGCCCGTCACCAGCAGCACCCAGGTCTGCCGCCCCGGCAGCCCGTCCGCGTCCCGGCCCCGCCAGCCCTGCGCCTGCTGGAAGGCCCGGGTGGCCCGGCGGTCGGTGTCCGTCCAGCGCGGTCCGGGGCCGGAGGTGTAGAGGCGTCCGGCGCCGCGCTCGATGAGCATGCGGCCCAGCTGGGTGACGTACTTGTTGTTGGCGCCGGGACCGAAGTAGGCGGCGCCGGGATACGGGATGGCGAGCGGCTCGGCCGGCTTGTCGCCGCCCGCGCCCGCCGTGCCCGCCATCAGCCCCTTGTAGCGGTAGGCGGTGTAGCGGGCCGAGTTGCTCCAGTACGCGTACGGGGTGGCCTGCTTGCGGGCGCCCGGGCGGGCCTCCTCGTAGGCGATGTAGTAGGTGTGCGTGTAGTCCGTCCAGCCGCCGAAGATGACGACGTGCGAGCCCTGCTGGGGGTCGGCCGGGTTGTGGAACAGCAGAATGTCGCCGGGCCGGAGATCGTCCTTGGGAATCTTCACGCCGTACTGGTCGAGGCTGCCCGTCCATTCGTTCCCGGGCAGGTTCCAGGCCATCGAGACGAAGCCCGAGCAGTCCTGACGGTAACCGTCGGACCAGTACTCCGTCATGCTGTACGGCACCTGCGCGGCGACCCATTTCTTGGCCCGCTTGATGATCTCGGCCCGGGTGGTGGCCGGCGTCTTGACCGTCGCCGACTCGCCGCCGGGGCCGTGCAGCGGGACCTTGCCGCCCTGGGGGGTGTCGGGCTCGTCACCTGCGGGAACGCCGGCGTGGTGGTCGGGGGCGTGGGGGGCGGCGAAGGCGGGGGCGGTGTGGCCGACGAGGGCGGTGGAGGCGGCTGCGGCGAGAACGACCGCCCGGTGCGCCGCCGGGTGCCGGCCGGTACGGGAGTGCGGCAGGACGCCCCGCCAGTGGACACATCCGGGGCAGTCGCAGTCGCTCGCGGGATCGATTTCCTCGAATACCGGTTCCTTGAATCCCGAGGCATTGGATCCCGAGGCGTTGAATCCTGGAGCCTCCATGCGATTCCCCTCACACTCCAGCTTGAAATGTCCGCGACTGTACACATTCGCCAGTTTCTCAACTGTCTTCCGGACGCGCATGTTGACGGTCCGAATGATGTACGACACCCCCTTCCGCCCCTGGTGAGGTGGTCCGGAGCACCCCTGGAGGTCGGGTAGAGTTCTCCAGGTCAGCAGGCGCCGCTAGCTCAGTTGGTTAGAGCAGCTGACTCTTAATCAGCGGGTCCGGGGTTCGAGTCCCTGGCGGCGCACAGACAACGATGGCCCTCCGTGGAAGCGGGGGGCCTTCGCTTTTCGAACGAGCGGGCTTCGGCGGCTCGGGGTGTTCCCCGGCACGACAGAGGCGGCCGGGGGTCCGGGGGTTGCCCCCGGGAGATGCAGCATCAGCGGGTCCGGGGTTCGAGTCCCTGGCGGCGCACAGACAACGAAGGCCCTCCGCGAGAACGGGGGGCCTTCGTCGTGTCATGCACCTCGTGCAAACGGGGGGCTTCCTCGTTGTTTGGCCGGATACCCTCTCGCCATGGCGGCGCGTGACCTCCAGGAGCGGATCAAGAGGCTCATCCTCGACCAGCGGCCGGCGTCCGGGGCGCCGCTGCCGACCGAGCCCGAGCCGATGGAGTATCTGGGGGCGAGCCGGAACTCGGTGCGGGAGGCGTTGAAGGCGCTTCAGGCGATGGGGATCGTGGAGATCCGGCACGGGTTCGGGACGTATGTCGGGCCGATGTCGATGGCGCCGATGGTCGAAGGGCTCGCTTTCCGTATCGTCGCCGGGCACTTCCGGGGCGAGGACTCGCTGCTCCAGCTGCTGGAGCTGAGGGAGGCCGTCGAGACGGGGCTCGTGTCGCGGCTCGCGGGGCGGCCGCCCGAGGCCGATCTCGTTGAACTGGACGGGCTCGTGGCCCGTATGGAACAGCAGGCCGCGCACGGAGGCGACGGTCTGGCCGACACCGACCGAGCGTTTCACGCCACCCTGTACCGGGGGCTGGACAACGTGTTGCTGAGCGAGGTGCTGGAGGCGTTCTGGGACGCCTTCCATCGGGTTCGCACCGATCTCGGGGGCGTGCCGCAGGATCCGCGCATCACCTGTAGGCAGCACCGGGAGATCTTGGACACGGTAAGGTCCGGGGATGCGATACGGGCAGAGGGGGCTATAAGGGAGCACTTCGGCAACATCCGTGCCCGATTGTCCACAGCCTCCCCACAAGGCCCCCACAGGGGCCACAATGAACGCGTATGACCGGTAAACACCGCGTTTCGCATCTTGCGATCATGCTGGACACCGTAGAAACCTGGTTTTCAAGATGCTGCGGATACGCGGCAGTTGGGGGGCACGGAGCCGGTTGCCGGTGCGGACGGGGAGAGGGGCCCCGTTCATAGGGCGATGCCGAGGGGGGCATCATGCAACCGGAAGGTCGCAGTTCCATGTCTATGACGTGGAGGATGTGGTGACTGCGGCCCACCACTGATACGTCTGTGAAGGTCGAGGGGGACCAGAGCAGACGTAAGGAACCGACAAAGCACGCGATGGCTCGCGTGTGGGGGGATGACTCATGACGTCGACGCCGACGGGCGCCCGGCAGAATTTCGACCCGTCTCAGACCACCCAGCTCAGGGTGCCGTCACAGACTCGGACGGGCACTTTCCGCCGGATCAAGAAGACGCTGCCGAAGTACGACTACGAGCACTACAGCCGGCTGGCCGGCCCCCTCACCCAGCCCGATCCGACGAAGCCGTACAAGGTGCAGTACCGCTCGTTGATCTCGCAGGAGACGCACCGCATAAGGGTCGCCCTGATGCTGGCCGCCGCGCCGGTGCTCTCCCTGGTCCTGCTGTTCTGGCTGCTGCAGCCCGAGCACTGGACCGAGCGCGACTACCCGGCCTTCGACTGGCTGCCCGCGCTCGACATCGTGATGCTCGTCTCGATCGGCCTGATCGAGTTCTTCCGCTGCATGAACGTGCTGTCCAACGCGCACGCCACCCTGGTCGCCCGCGACCCCGTCCCGGTGGTGCCCGAGACCGGCACGAGAGTGGCCTTCCTGACCTCCTTCGTGCCCGGGAAGGAGCCGTTGGAGATGGTCACGAAGACCCTGGAGGCGGCGGTCAAGCTGCGCCACCGGGGCCTTCTGCATGTATGGCTGCTCGACGAGGGCGACGACCCCGAGGTCAAGGAGGTCTGCGCCCGGCTCGGCGTGCACCACTTCTCCCGCAAGGGCATCGCGAAGTGGAACCAGGCCAAGGGCCCGCACCGCGCCAAGACCAAGCACGGCAACTACAACGCCTGGCTCGACGCGCACGGCGACGACTACGACTACTTCGCCTCCGTCGACACCGACCATGTGCCGCTGCCCAACTACCTGGAGCGGATGCTCGGTTTCTTCCGCGACCCGAACGTCGGCTTCGTCATCGGCCCGCAGGTCTACGGCAACTACGACAACTTCGTCACCAAGGCCGCCGAGTCCCAGCAGTTCCTCTTCCACGCGCTCATCCAGCGCGCGGGCAACTACTACGGCGCCCCGATGTTCGTGGGTACGTCGAACGCCGTACGGATCAAGGCGCTCAAGCAGATCGGCGGCCTGTACGACTCGATCACCGAGGACATGGCCACCGGCTTCGAGATCCACCGCCACAAGAACCCGGCGACCGGCAAGAAGTGGCGCTCGGTGTACACCCCGGACGTGCTCGCGGTCGGTGAAGGGCCCAGCGCCTGGACCGACTTCTTCACCCAGCAGATGCGCTGGTCGCGAGGGACGTACGAGACGATCCTCAAGCAGTACTGGAAGGGCTGGTACTCGCTGCCTCCGGGCAAGCTCTTCAACTACACGATGATGATCATCTTCTACCCGATGTCCGCCCTCAACTGGATCCTCGCGGCGCTGAGTTGCGCGCTGTTCCTGGGCCTGGGCGCCTCGGGTGTGAACATCGACCCGACCGTGTGGCTGATGCTCTACGGCAACGCCTCCGCCCTCCAGATCGGCCTCTACGTCTGGAACCGCCGGCACAACGTCTCCCCGCACGAGCCGGAGGGCTCCGGCGGCGTCGCCGGCATGGTGATGTCCGCGCTCTCCGCGCCGCTCTACGCCAAGGCGCTGATCGACTCCGCCCTGCGCCGCAAGAGCAAGTTCGTGGTCACCCCCAAGGGCGACTCGGCCAGCCCCGACCGCTGGTTCGGCACCTTCCGCTACCACTGGTACTTCATCACGATCTTCGGCGCCTCGATCGCCGCCGGCTTCGTCTACGGCCACTCGCACCCTGCGATGATCATCTGGGCGACCTTCGCCATGCTGATCACCGCACTGCCGATCTTCGTCTGGCGGCACATGCTGCGCCAGGAGAAGAAGAAGCCCGCGGGTGAGGCGCAGCAGCAGGACCCGGTGGTCCCGGCCCAGACGCCGTACCAGCCGCAGCCGGCCGCGCCGCACAGCCCTGCCCAGAAACCGAGTTGGGCGGCCTCTCAGACCAGCGGCGGGGGCACCGACCAGACCATGCAAATCGCCCTGGGTGGACTTGGGGGACGTAAGGAATGAACGACCAGGCTGGACGCCGCCGTGCCCGTCGGCTCGCGATAGGCACGGTGGTGGTACTCGCGCTGGCCGGGATGAACGGTCCGTGGCTCTACCGCTTCGGCACCGAGAAATACCACCAGTACCAGATCAACAAGCCGGAGTACAAAGCCGAGAACGGCAAGTGGGAAGTCGTCGATTTCCCCGAGGAGTTCAGACAGAACACGATCCACGCGGCGCTGCTGCGCACCGGCAAGGTGCTGCTCGTCGCGGGGTCGGGCAACAACCAGGACAACTTCGACGCGAAGAAGTTCGACACCCGTATCTGGGACCCGGTCAAGGGCACCATCAAGAAGGTGCCCACGCCCAGCGACCTGTTCTGCACGGGCCACACCCAGCTGGCCAACGGCAATCTGCTGATCGCGGGCGGCACCAAGCGGTACGAGAAGCTCAAGGGCGATGTCACCAAGGCCGGCGGCCTGATGATCGTCCACAACGAGAACCCGGACAAGCCGATCACCCTGCCGGCGGGCACCAAGTTCACCGGCAAGGAGAACGGCCAGACCTTCGTGTCGAAGGACCCGGTCGTCGTGGAGCGGGCCACCAAGAAGTTCGACAAGAAGACCGGCAAGTTCCTGGGCAACGACCCGGGGCTCGGCCGTATCTACGTCGAGGCGCAGAAGTCCGGCGACAAGTACGAGACCGGCACCCAGGACAACTACCGCATCCAGGGACTGTCCGGCGCCGACGCGCGCAACACGTACGGCATCGCGCAGAAGCTCGCCCTCGACAAGAAGGACTTCCAAGGCATCAGGGACGCCTACGAGTTCGACCCGGTCGCCGAGAAGTACATCAAGGTCGACCCGATGAACGAGGCCCGCTGGTACCCGACGCTCACCACCCTGAGCGACGGAAAGATCCTCAGCGTCTCCGGGCTCGACGACATCGGCCAGCTGGTGCCGGGCAAGAACGAGATCTTCGACCCGAAGACCAAGACCTGGACGTACACCGAGAAGATCCGCCAGTTCCCGACCTACCCCGCGCTGTTCCTGATGCAGAACGGCAAGATCTTCTACTCGGGGTCCAACGCGGGCTACGGGCCGGACAACGTCGGCCGTGACCCCGGTGTCTGGGACGTCGACACCAACAAGTTCAGCAAGCTGCCCGGCATGAGCGATCCGAAGCTGCTGGAGACCTCCGGCACGGTGCTGCTCCCGCCGGCGCAGGACGAGAAGTACATGGTGGTCGGCGGCGGCGGGGTCGGCGAGTCCAAGAACTCCAGCAACAAGACCCGGATCATCGATCTGAAGGCGGACGAGCCGTCGTTCGCCGACGGGCCGACGCTGGAGAAGGGCACCCGGTACCCGAACATCTCGATCCTGCCCGACGACTCCGTCCTGGTGTCGGGCGGTTCGGAGGACTACCGCGGGCGCAGCGACTCCAACATCCTCCAGGCGCGGCTCTACCACCCGGAGACCAACACCTTCGAGCAGGTGGCGGATCCGCTGGTGGGCCGCAACTACCACTCCGGGTCCATCCTGCTGCCCGACGGCCGGGTGATGTTCTTCGGCTCCGACTCGCTCTACAGCGACAAGGCCAACACCAAGCCGGGCAAGTTCGAGCAGCGCATCGAGATCTACACCCCGCCGTATCTCTACCGGGACTCCCGGCCGTCGCTGTCCGGCGGTCCGCAGACCATCGAGCGCGGCGAGTCCGGGACGTTCACCTCGCAGCACGCCTCGACGGTCAAGAAGGTCCGGCTGATCCGGCCGAGCGCGGCGACGCATGTCACGGACGTGGACCAGCGGTCGATCGAGCTGGACTACAAGGTGTCCGGGGACAAGATCACGGTGACGGTGCCGAAGAACAGGAACCTGGTGCAGTCCGGGTGGTACATGCTGTTCGTGGGCGACGACCAGGGGACGCCGAGCGAGGCGCAGTGGGTCAGGGTTCCCTAGGCGGCCGGTAGTGCACGATTGAGGGCGTCCTCCGTCACGGAGGACGCCCTCAGGTCATTTACTGGCCTTGGCGAGGTTGAGCGCGTACTCCGCCCACCATTCGCCCGCCTTCGGCCCGCCCTTGCACTCGCCGTCCGACTCCCCCGGGCGCTTGACCCACACATACGCGTCGACCAGCGGGTCGGCCGTCTTCGTCGTCGGGGTCTCCCCCAGCGCGCGGCCCGGCGGGTTGCACCAGCGTTCGTCGGCCTTGCCGGCGGTGTAGGGGCCGTTGCCGTTGCGGCTGGTGTCGATCACGAAGGGCTTGTTGCCGACCTTCGCCGAGAGCTGCTTGCCGTAGGCGATGGAGTCCGGCGTGGAGTAGAAGTTGGAGACATTGACCGAGAAGCCGTCGGCCTTGTCGATGCCCGCCCACTGCAGCGGTTCGAAGATCTGGTCCGGATGGCCCCAGCCGGCGTTGCCCGCGTCCAGGTAGACCTTGGTGTTCTTCAGGGACTTGAGCTTCTCGACGGCCCCGGTGAGCAGGTCGTAGCGCTCCTCGTGGAACTCGCCCTGGGTGCAGCCGTCGACCAGGTGCAGTACGGCGTCCGGCTCCAGGATGACCGTCGCCGGGCGGTCCCCGATGCCCGCGGCCACCCCGTCGATCCAGCTCCGGTAGGCGTTGCCGTCGGCAGCGCCGCCCTGGGAGTACTGCCCGCAGTCGCGGTGCGGGATGTTGTAGAGGACCAGCAGGGCCGTACGGCCCGCCTTGTCGGCGGCCTCGGTGAAGCCGCGCGCCTCCGCCTCCGGGTTCTCGGTGCCGATCCACTGCCCGGTGGGCTGCTCGGCGATCTTGCGGATCTGTTCGGCGTCCGCGTCCTTGCCGGCCTTCTCGTACTCCGCGACCTGCTGGGCCGCGGTCCCGTCCGGATTGACCCAGAACGGGTCGGTCTCCTTGGGCTGTTGAGAGATCCTGGCGCCGGCCGAATCCTCCGGCTCGTCCTTGTCCCCGGAGGAAGAGCATCCCGCGATCAGCAGTGCCGCCCCCAGCACCATCGCGGACGTCCTCATCCCGGCCCCCCTCGTGCCGTACATCCCACTCCCCCTCGGGTGCAGCGATCCAAGTCTCAATCCTGACATACGTGTCGTGGGGCACACGAGATCGCCCGGGCCTTGTCGGAGAGCTGTTACAGCCCTCACGGTCTGGGTAGGCGCGCGTCTGGACGGGGCGGGCGGAGGGGGAAGGAAGTGCGCGGTCATGGACCACACCACCCGGGAGGTGCGGCTGGCGGCGGCGCTCGTTGAGGCGGCGGACACCCTGACCGACGGGTTCGACACCGCCGGGTACTTACGCCGGGTCTCCGACAACTGCGTGGCCCTGCTGGGCGCACGGGCCGCCGGGATCATGCTGATCGACGGCGGCCGGGCGGTCTCGCTCACCGCGAGCAGCCTCGGGGCGGACGTGGCCCTCGACCTGCTGGAGGCCCAGACCGGCGGCGGGCCCTGTCTGGACAGCTACGGCACCGGCAGGCCCGTGCCGCCCGTCTCGATCCGGGTCGCCCACGCGGACTCCCGCTGGCCCGACTTCACCGAACGGGCCCTGCGCCATGACATCGTCTCGACGTTCGCGGTCCCGCTGCGCCGCCGCGAGACGCTGCTGGGCGCGCTCAACGTGTTCGTCCCCACCCTGCCGCCCCTCAACGAGTCCGAGCTGCTGCTCGCCCAGGCTCTCGCCGACGCGGCCGCCGTCGGTCTGCAGAACCACCGCGCCTACGCCCAATACCGCACACTCTCCGCGCAGTTGCAGGAAGCGCTGTCCAGCCGGGTCCGCATCGAACAGGCCAAGGGCATGCTCGCCGAGCGCTGGGACACCACCGCCGACCAGGCGTTCGTCGCCCTGCGGCAGTTCGCGCGACGGCATCAGCTGCCGCTGGACCGGGTGGCGCGCGCGGTCATCGAACGCGTGCTGGACGACGCGCGGCTGCGGCCGGAAGGCGACTGAACGGCCGGTGGACCTTCGTGGAACAGGGCACCACCTGGGTGGATGACACAGAGCCACCAGCTTTCGACTTGGCGTCAAACAGCCTCTAGGCCCAGGAGCGCATCCGTTCTACAGTCTTCCTCAGAAGGCCCCAGCCCCCGGCCTGTCAGGTTCTACCAGGGCTGCCCAAACCTCCCGCGCAGGACGCCGGGTTACTCCCGCAGCCCGTGCGCGCGCGGTTGAGGACCAGCCCGGTCGACGGCTTCGGGGGGAGCGGGCCGTCGACCGGGCCAGGTGGGCGACCGCCCCTAGAGGCCGGTGCCGGTGAGATACGCGGACACGATCACATTCGCGGTGTAGCTGCGGCTGGCCCGGTCAAAGGTCCCGCCGCACGTGATGAGCCGCAGCTCGGCCCGTCCGCGCTCACGAGGCCCGTACGCCTGCCGGGCGTCGAAGTGCTCCCGGGTGACGACCTCGACGTCGTCGACGGTGAACTCCGCGACCCTGCCGTCGTCACGGATCACCCTGACCGTCTCGCCCGGTTTCACCATGCTGAGCTTGTAGAACACCGCGGGGCGGGTCTCGGTGTCGACATGGCCCACCATCAGCGCCGTCCCGGCGGCCCCGGGGCGCACCCCGGCGGCGTACCAGCCGACGACGCCCGCCTGGTCGTACGGCGGCGCATCGACGGCCCCTTCCCGGTCCAGGCCGCGGGCCACCACGGGGGCCTGCACGCCGAGTCCGGGGATGTCGATGCGCTGGGGCAGGGCGGGGGTCAACGGCTTGGTGGCGGGCGGGAGTTCGACCTCGGGCGGGCGGCCCACCGCCGCCACGTCGCCGGTGGTCGGTGCGGATATCCCGTGGCGTACGTCCGTCACTTCCCGGCCCCAGAGCCACAGGCCCAGCAGCAGTACCACCCAGGCCACCCCGGTGAGGAGCCGGCCTCTGCCCGGTGTGCGCACGTCAGCCGGTCCCGGTCCCGGTCCCGCGGTTCCTGCGTGCCCTGCGGAACAGGACGGCGGCGGCCGCCACCCCCGCCAGCACCAGGCCGGTCACCGCCTGACCCGTGCCGGGGCCGGCGGCGCGGGCGTCCACGGCGGCGAGATGCGGTGCCGTACCTCCGCCGCCCGCGTGGACGGGTGCGACGGGGGAGGTGTGCGGGGACGGGTTCGTGGCTGAGCCTGCGTCCCCGCCCACGACGGTGAGGGCGGCCTTGCGGGAGGTGTCGCCGCAGGTGATCTGGACGTCGTAGGAGCCCGCCCTGAGCTCGGTGCGGACCCGGGTCTCGCCGACGAGGGTGTCCTCGGCGCCGGTGAGGCGTGCGTCGGCGACGAACGCGGCGGAGACCGCGGTGGCGGTTCTGGTCGCGCAGCCGCTCACCCTCAGGGCGATGTCGGTGCCCGGGGCGGGGGACGACGGGGTGACCGCCACGCCGCCGCTGTCGGCCGCGTGTGCCGCCGGGGCGAGGCAGGCGGTGACGGCGAGCAGTCCTGTGCAGAGCGTGAGGCGTAGTGAACCCATCGTGAACCTCCAGATATGTGGAGGGTCTCCCGGGGGCGGCGGCCCCGCATCTTCTGGGGGCCGACGCTGCTCCGTACGGGTCGGGACCGTGGTCGCCGGCGGGTGCTCGGAGGGGCGGGTTGCGCCCCGGTCTCATCGAGATCGCGTGGAAGCGATCGGAGCAACCCGCCGCATACCATGGCCGTCCGGCAGATCGATCGTGTAGGAGTCCGCACCCATGACAGAGCACAAGCCCATCGAGTCGTGGCTGACCGACATGGACGGTGTCCTCATGCACGAGGGCGTTCCGATCCCCGGCGCGGATGCCTTCATCAAGAAGCTGCGCGACTCCGGCAAGCCCTTCCTCGTCCTCACGAACAACTCGATCTACACGGCTCGTGATCTGCATGCGCGCCTGAACCGCATAGGCCTCGAGGTCCCGGTCGAGAACATCTGGACCTCGGCTCTGGCCACCGCGAAGTTCGTCGACAGCCAGCGGCCGAACGGAACGGCCTATGTGATCGGCGAGGCCGGTCTCACGACCGCCCTGCACGAAGCGGGCTACATCCTCACCGACTCCGACCCTGATTTCGTGATTTTGGGCGAAACGCGCACTTATTCCTTCGAGGCCCTCACCAAGGCGATCCGGCTCATCAACAGCGGTGCGCGTTTCATCGCCACCAACCCGGACAACACCGGCCCCTCGCACGAAGGCGTCCTGCCCGCGACCGGCTCGGTGGCGGCGCTGATCACCAAGGCCACCGGCAAGGAACCGTACTTCGTCGGAAAGCCGAACCCGCTGATGATGCGCACCGGACTCAATGCCATCGGTGCGCACTCCGAGTCCAGCGCCATGATCGGCGACCGTATGGACACCGACGTACTGGCCGGCCTGGAAGCGGGGATGACCACCTTCCTCGTGCTGACGGGGCTCACGACCGAGGCGGACATGGACCGGTTCCCGTTCCGCCCGACCAAGGTGGTCAACTCGATCGCGGACCTCGTCGACCTCGTCTGACCCGGCCCGTCGCAGCGGACCTGCACAGAGCGGACGCTCCCGTGAGCAGGAGCGCGGCTGCCGCGGCGGCCAGCGTGCCGACGGGTGCGGTGAGGCCGGTGCGGGCGAGTTCCCCGGCTCCGTCGGCGTACCGGAGTCCGTCCTCGGCGACACCCGGCGCCTTGGGACCGGCGTCGACCGCGAACCGGTAGTCGTTGGACTGGCCCACCCAGTCCCCGTCGTCGTCATGACGCTGTACGACGGCGGCGTTGGCGGTGACCTCGTTCGCGACGGTGTCCGAGGTGAGGGCGAGGCGGATCCGCACGGTGCGGGTCTGGCGGGGGCCGACGGTCAGGCCGCTCGGAAACGCGCCGACGAGCTCGTCCTCGTCGGTGACCTCGAAGCGGACGGGGCGGGCGCGCGGGCCGTCGTAGAACTCGAGCTGGGGCTGGCCCGGTTCGAGGGCTCGCTCGCGGTCGACGAGCACGACGACCGGGTGGATGTCCTCGCAGGTCCGGTCCGTGGTGTTGGTCAGGTCGAGATACCAGGTGCCGTATCCGCCGCCGGCTTCGTAGGTGTCGGGGCCGCCGTGGATGCGGGTGGTGAGGGGGAAGGAGCGGGCGTCGGGGCCGGCACAGGCATGGGTGGGAGCGGGGGCCGCGTGGGCCGGCGCCGGGGGGAGGAGGAGGGCGGCTGCCGCGGCGAGGGTGACAGGAGCGGGCGTGAACAGTCGCATGAACACATGACCATGGCGGGTCGGGGCGCGATATCGGCGGCGCCATTCCGGGCGTACCCCCACCTGGCCCCGATCGGAGCACTCGCCGGTCAGGCCTCGGTCAGCCGCCGATCCGCCGCCGGTCAGCCGCCGATCAGCCGTCGCTCCGCCCGAACAGCGGCGCGAGCAGCAGCTGGGCGGCGCCCTCCGCAACCCCCCGGGCCCCGCCGGGAGCGACCCGCACGGGCACGGCACCCTCGCCCCGCGCCCGTTCGTCCAGCACCGCCCGGACCCCGCGCACGAAGATCTCCGGCATCGCGGCGACCGTACGGCCGCCCAGCAGCACGACGTCGATGTCGAGCAGCCCTACGAGATTGGCGGCCCCGGCGCCCAGGACCCGGGCCGCCTCCGTCACGTCTCCGCGCGCCACGGCCGCGAGACACAGCGCCTCGATGCAGCCCCGGTTCCCGCAACCGCACAGCGGCCCGTCCAGCTGGATCACCTGATGCCCGAACTCGCCCGCTCCGGTGCGGGCGCCCCGGTGGACGGTTCCACCGATGACCAGACCGGCGCCGAGGCCCGTACCGAGGTGCAGATACGCGAAGGAGCCGCCCTCGTCGCCCACGGCCAGGCGCAGGGCCGCCGCGTTGGTGTCCTTGTCCACCACGACCGGTACGGCCAGTCGTCGGGCCAGGGCGTCCCGGAGGGGGAAGCCGTCCCACTCCGGGAAGCCGGTGACGCGGTGCAGTACGCCGCGGTGGTGGTCGAGGGGGCCGGGCAGCGCGATTCCCAGGCCCAGGACGGAGCGTGGCCGCAGCTCCGCGAGCAGCGTCCCGGCGAGTACGGCCACCCCCTTCACCACGGCCTGCGCGCCCGAGCCGAGGTCCATCGGGACGCGGCGCTCCCCCACCACCGTCCCGTCCAGGTCCACCAGGACCGCCCGCAGCTCGTCCCGGTCCAGATGCACTCCCAGTGCGTGCCCCGCCTCCGGCACCAGGCGCAGTACCGTGCGCGGCTTGCCGCCCGTCGATGCCCGGCGGCCCGCCTCCGCCGCCAGGCCCTCCTCCCGGAGACGGGCGGTGATCTTGCTGACGGCCTGGGGGGTGAGGCCGGTGCGGTCGGCGAGTTCGAGGCGGCTGATGCCCTCCGGGCCCGCGGTGCGCAGCAGGTCCAGCACCAGGGCGGTGTTGTGGCTGCGCAGGGCCAGCAGGTTGGCGCCGCCGGGGGCGCTCCGCAGGGCGCTCGTCATCCCTGTGCCCGTCTCGCCGTTCGTCCTGTTCACGTGGTCCATTGTCGCCCGCGCTTGCACTTTGGCAACAGCGTTGCGAAAGTGGAGGGCATGACTGGTACGGCTGTTACCCCTCTCCGCGTGGGCCTCATCGGCTACGGCCTCGCGGGCTCCGTCTTCCACGCCCCGCTGATCGCCGCCACCGAGGGCCTCGTCCTCGACACGGTGGTCACCTCGAACCCCGAGCGCCAGGAGCAGGCCCGCGCCGAGTTCCCGGACGTGCGCGTCGCCGCCACGCCCGAGGAACTGTTCGAGCAGCGGGCCGGTGAGCTGGACCTCGTCGTCATCGCCTCGCCCAACAAGACGCATGTCGCGCTCGCGACCGCGGCTCTGAAGGCCGGCCTGGCCGTTGTGGTCGACAAGCCCGTCGCCGGTACCGCCGCCGAGGCCCGGGAGCTGGCCGCGCTCGCCGAGGAGCGGGGGCTGCTCCTCTCCGTCTTCCAGAACCGGCGCTGGGACAGCGACTTCCTGACGCTGCGGAAGCTTCTCGCCGAGGGCGAGCTGGGCGACGTATGGCGCTTCGAGTCGCGTTTCGAGCGGTGGCGGCCGCAGCCCAAGGGCGGATGGCGGGAGTCCGGGGATCCGGCAGAGATCGGAGGTCTGCTGTACGACCTCGGGAGCCATCTCGTGGATCAGGCGCTCGTCCTCTTCGGACCCGTGACGGCTGTCTACGCCGAGTCGGACATCCGGCGGCCGGGGGCTTCCGTCGACGACGACACGTTCATCGCGCTCACGCATGCGAGCGGGGTGCGGACCCAGCTGTACGCCACCGCCACCACCGCCCAACTCGGGCCCCGTTTCCGGGTGCTGGGCTCGCAGGCCGGCTATGTGAAGTACGGGCTCGACCCGCAGGAGCCGGCACTGAAGGACGGTGAGCGGCCGGCCGCCGGCAAGGAGTGGGGGCTTGAGCCCGAGTCCATGTGGGGTCGGATCGGGGCCGGTGAGTCGCCGCTCACGGGTGGCGGGCGGCCCGTTCCGACCCTTCCGGGCGACTACCCCGCTTACTATGCGGCCGTGGCGAAAGCCCTGCTCGACGGCGGTCCCAACCCGGTGACCGCACTGGAGGCGGCCGCCGCCCTCGACGTACTGGAGGCGGCCCGCCGTTCGGCCCGCGAGGGAGTGGTGGTGACGCTGTGACGCCGGACGCCCGTGAAGCTGTGGCGCCGGACGCCCGGCAATCCCCAGTTCCGGATCATCATCTGGCCCCGAGAGAACGTGTGGTGGTGACGCTGTGACGCACAGTGGTGAGTTGACTCCGAAGTTCCACCCGGAACTGACCCCGCCGATCGAGGAGTTGGAGGCTCAGGAACGCCGCCTGGTCTTCCGCCAGTTCACGCACGAGGACGCGTGGAACCTGGGGTCCCTGCTGGTGGACATGGCCCGTGAGCGCCAGGCGCCCGTCGCCATCGACATCCACCGCTCCGGCCAGCAGCTCTTCCATGCGGCCCTGCCGGGCTCCGCCCCGGACAACGACGCCTGGATCAACCGCAAGCGCCGGGTCGTCGAGCGCTACGGCTCCGCCTCGTATCTGGTCGGCGCCCGTTTCCGCGCCAAGGGCACGACCTTCGAGGAGTCCTCCCGCCTCGACCCCGACGAGTACGCGGCCCACGGCGGCTCCTTCCCGATCACGGTGGAGGGCGTGGGGGTGGTGGGCTCGGTGACGGTGAGCGGGCTGCCGCAGCTGCAGGACCACAAGTTCGTGGTGGAGGCGCTGGAAGAGTTCCTGACCAAGCAGACCAGGTAGCACTGCACCTACCTAGGGGCGCGGGGCTGTATCGATGTGCGGCTACCACCGCGTGAGCGCGACCAGCCACGCACGGCCCGCGGCCGGTCGCGCTCACGCACAAGCCGCAGTTCCCCGGCTCTCCCAGCGGAGCGGCTACGCGTCCTTGAACTCCTGCCGCTGACGGCCGAGTCCCTCGATCTCCAGCTCCACCACATCCCCCGCCCGCAGGTACGGCTTCGGCTCGGGCCGCCCCATGGCCACCCCCGCCGGTGTCCCCGTGTTGATCACGTCACCGGGGTAGAGGGTCATGAACTGGCTGACGTACCGCACCACTTCCGCCACCGGGAAGATCTGCTCGGCCGTGGTCCCGTCCTGCTTCAGCTCGCCGTTGACCCAGAGCCTGAGGGACAGGTTCTGGGGATCCGGCACCTCGTCCGCCGTGACGAGCCAGGGCCCCAGCGGGTTGAACGTCTCGCAGTTCTTGCCCTTGTCCCAGGTCCCGCCCCGCTCGATCTGGAACTCCCGCTCGGACACGTCGTGCGCCACCGCGTACCCGGCGACATGCGCGAGCGCCTCCTCGTGGGACTCCAGGTAGCGGGCCGTACGTCCGATGACGACCGCCAGCTCGACCTCCCAGTCGGTCTTCACCGACCTGCGCGGGACGAGCACGGTGTCGTCCGGGCCCACGACCGTGTCCGCGGCCTTGAAGAAGACGACGGGCTCGGCGGGCGGCTCGGCGCCGGTCTCGCGGGCGTGGTCGTGGTAGTTCAGGCCGATGCACACGATCTTGCCGATGCGGGCGAGCGGCGGTCCGACACGCAGGCCGGTGGCGTCCAGCGCGGGCAGTTCGCCGCTCTCCGCGGCCGTGCGGATCCGCCCGAGCGCAAAGTCGTCGGCGAGCAGCGCTCCGTCGATGTCCGGGACGAGACCGCTCAGGTCCCGCAGCGTCCCTTCGGCGTCGAGCAGTGCGGGCGTCTCCGCTCCCGCCGTACCGACTCGCAACAGCTTCATGATCACAATCTCCCTCGATCGCGCGGCGCCATCCCATGGGTGCAGCCATCGGATGACTGGTCGATCGTCCAAGCTCGGCGTCCAGTCCGCAATACCCGGTTCACGGACTGGACCGGTGCCCTCCGGGAGACGGCGACGGCTCAGCGGTACAGGACCGCCCGCTCCACCGCGCTCCACGTCGTACTGGTCACGACGTACAGCGCGGCCGCCAGCGGTACCACCGCCACGGTGAAGAGGGTGAAGAAGGACATGAACGGCATGGCCTTGGTCATCGCCCCCATCCCGGGCACGGGCTGCCCGTCGGCCACGGGTACCGCCGGGTTCGCGGCCATCATCCGCTTCGTACGGCGGAAGTTGAAGGCGGCGACCGTCGCGACGAGCGCGAACAGGGCGACGTAGACCAGTCCCGCGCCGCCGAGGAGGCCGCCGTGGGCGAGCGCGTCCGCCCAGTGGTCGCCGAGGGGGGCGGCGAAGAGCTCGTGGGTCAGCAGTTCGTTCGCGCGGCCGCCGATCGTGGTGTTGGAGAACAGGTGGTAGAGGAGGAAGAAGGCGGGCAGCTGGAACAGGCTGGGCAGGCAGCCGGACAGCGGTGACACCTTCTCCTCGGCATGCAGTTCCAGTACGGCCTTCTGCAGCTTCTCGGGGTTCTTCGCGTGCTTCTTCCGCAGTTCGGCGATCTTCGGCTGGAGTGCCGTGCGGGCCTTCTGGCCGCGCGCCGCCGCCCGGGACAGGGGGTGCACGAGGAGTCGTACGAACGCGGTGAACAGGACGATCGCGCCGGCCGCGGCGGAAGCGCCGAGCAGCGGGTGGAGGAGGTCGGCGAGCTGCTCGACCAGGTTGGCGAAAACGGACATGGGTGAGCCCTCCGGGGGTCTCGTCGGTGCCGGGGTGCCGGGAGTCCGGATACGTCGATCCACGTCGATCCGGGACGGGTGTGGCGGCATGACGACCCGCGCGGGGGCAGGGTGAGTGAGCCGGATGCCCTACGCGGTGGCCGTCAAGAGGGCGTGTCCGGGGGCGCGGGGCCTGGTGCGGCCCCTGGCGTCGGGATCGCGCTGCGGCAGGAAGGCCGTACGGCGGGCGCGGTCGCGGATGGCCGTACGGACCCGGGTGGGCGGTACGGCGGGGGCGCAGCGCGCGACGAGGAGCGAGCAGGCGGCGAAGGCGGAGCCGGCCGCGGCGGTCGCCGCGAGGGCGACGGCGGCGGAGAGGCTGCCGGTGTCGAGGACGGCGATCTGGAGGAACAGCAGGAGGAGGGGCACGACGGTGCGCGGGCCGCGGATCATCGGCCACCCCTCCCCTCGCTCACCGGACGGCATCTGTGAGGACGGCATCCGTGATTCGTGTGATTCGTACTGCTGTCGGTTATACCTGATCCGTCATGACCGGCTCCAGCAGCCGCTTGGGCTTCAGCAGCGCCCGGCCGACCGGATCCGCCGGGTCCGGATCGAGTCCGGGGCCGGGTTCCATGAGGACGTCGGCGGGGGGTACGAAGGTGGCGCAGGCGGGGCATTCGCCGTACGGGCCGAGTTCGGTGCCGCACTCCGCGTGCCGGAAGACACGCACCACCGCCCTGTCGTAGTGCACGCGGCCCCAGCGGCCGAGCGAGCGGAGGACGGGCCACAGCTCGGTGCCGCGTTCGGTGATGACGTACTCGTCGCGGGGCGGGGACTCCTGGTAGCGGCGCTTTTCGAGGATGCCCTCCTCGGTGAGCATCTGGAGGCGGGCGGCGAGGACGGCCCGGGGGATGCCGAGGTGGGTGAGGAAGTCGTTGTAGCGCCGTACGCCGTAGAGCGCGTCGCGGACGACGAGGAGCGTCCAGCGCTCGCCGACGATCTCCAGCGCGCGGGCGATCGAGCACTCCTGTGTCGCGTAGTCCTTGCCCAGTGCCATGTCCTCCACCTCAGCCAGCTTGCGACAGGTTAGTTCAATGACCGAACCGACCTGCTACGGTACTCCACATGACTAGGTTCAATGAACGAACCCTCCCCGAGGTGCGTAGTACGCCACCCGGGCAGAAGCCGGTACGGGCAACCGCGACCCTCGCCCTGACCAGCGCCGCCACCGCCGTGGCCCTCATGACGTACACCGCGCCGATGGTCACGCTCCCCGACATCGCCGCCGCCCTGCACACCCCGCTCTCCGCGCAGGCCTGGCTCCTCAACGGCACCCCGCTCGGCCTCGCCGCCCTCCTGCTGGTGGCCGGCAGCCTCGCCGACGACTACGGCCGCCGCCGGATCTTCGTCGCCGGCACCCTCGCCCTCGGCCTCACCACGATCCTCGGCGCCTTCACCTCCACGACCTGGCTGTTCACCCTGGCTCGCATCACCCAGGGCGCCGCCAGCGCGGCCCTCCTCGCCAGCAGCCTCGGCCTCCTCGTCCACGCTTTCCCGACCCCGGCCGGACGGCTGCGGGCGACCGGCGTGTGGGGCGCGTTCGTCAGCGGCGGTATCGCGGTGGGGCCGCTCGTCGTCGGCGCGATACCGGACTGGCGGGTGGCATACGTCGTTCTCGGCGCCGCCGCTCTCGTCGTCGGCGCCCTGTCGGTGCGGGCCCTGTCCGAGTCCCGCGCCCCGCGCGACGGCCGCCCCGACCTCGCGGGCGCCGTCACGTTCGGGCTGGCCCTGGTCTCCCTGGTCGCCGCGCTGACCCTGGGCCGGGACGGCTGGCTGCGGGCGCCCGTGGGGCTGTTGCTGCTGGCCACCGTCGCCCTGCTGGCCCTCTTCGTCGCCGTCGAACGGCGTACCGCGACGCCGATGATCGACCTCGGGCTGCTGCGCCGTCCCGGTTTCCTCGCCTCCTCCTCCGGCGGACTGTTCACGGGCCTCGCGGTGATCGGCCTGTTCAGCTTCCTGCCCGCCCTGCTCCAGAACACCCTGGGCATGTCCGCGATGGACACGGCCTGGCTGTTCCTGCTGTGGTCCGGGCTGTCCTTCGCGGTGGCGCTGCAGGCACGCCGACTGTCGGGACGGGTGGCCCCGCGGCACCAACTCGCCCTCGGTTTCCTGCTGCACGCGGCCGGAGTCCTCGCCATGCTGGGCGCGCTCGACGCGGGCTCCTGGACACGACTGCTGCCGGGCCTCGTGGTCGCGGGCGTGGGCAGCGGCCTGCTGAACGCCGCGCTGCCCCTGCTCGCCGTCGAGTCGGTACCGGCTCAACGGGCGGCCATGGGGTCGGGCGCACAGCAGACCTTCCGGTACATCGGATCGTGCGCGGGGGTGGCCCTGACCATCGCCGTCGCCACGTCGTCGGGGGCGGGGCTGGCGCGGGGTGCGGATGTGGCGATGGGGGTTTCGGCGGGGCTCGCGGTGGTGGCGGGGGTGTTGGTGGGGGTGCTGCGGGAGAAGGTGGCCTAGAGGGGCCGGGGAAGATCCGGGGGAAGATCCGGAGGCGGGTCGAGGTGGGTCCCTCTGGGGTTCGGGAGCGGTCGGGAGTCGTGCGTGGTCTTCCAGGCCGACCTCGGAGCACGGCCCTCTGCGGTCCCCTTCTCCTCCTGGCAGCCCACGGCAGTCACGGGCGGTCCCAGGGCAATCCTGAGGAGCGGCCCTCGACGGCTCGTTCCGGATGTCGGCGGCCCACGCCAGTCACGGGCGGCGACCCAAGGCGGTCCTACGGCAGGGAGCTCAACCCGGCGATGGCCGCCCGGAGTCGCCGGCTCACGTCAGTCACCAGCGCCGTTCGACGATCTTCGCGTGCAGGAGCGTGCCGGCGAGTTCGATGCGCGGACGCGACTCGGCCGCGGTGTTCCTGGGGCGGATCCTGACCTCGGCGTAGGTGAGGTTGAGCCCGTCCGTGTCGATCACGATGTCCCGCGCGCCGACGATGACCAGCTTGCCGTGCACCATGTCCGTCTGGATGCGCAGGACGTCCGAGGTGATCGCCGCGTGGGTGAAGTCGAGGGTGACGCGGCACAGTTGCGTGCGCAGCTCGATGCGTGCGGGCACCGACCAGACCCCCCGCCGTACGAACTTGCCGCCGTGCTGCTCGACCACGAGCACGTCCTTGCCCCGGACCGCGGGCGGGACCGGCAGATCGGCGGTGAGCTCCGCCAGCTCGCCGAGCGTCCGGGCCGACAGCGCGCTCTCCAGCCGGCTGTCGAGTTCCTCGGCGTCGAGACGGCCGTCCCCGGCGGCGACCCGCAGCACCTCCACGACACGGTCCCGGTCCTCGTGCGAGGCCCGCAGATGGGGCAGGTCGTCCGGCATGCGGCCACGTTAGCGACACCGCGCGGGGGCCGACCAGCCGTCGGCGACCGCTGCCGGCCGTTCCCGGCGGGCGCATGTGTGTCTAGCGGGGCCGCATCGACGTGAGCTTGCCCCAGACCACCAGCCGGTACCGGGACGTGTACTCCGGTGTGCAGGTGGTGAGCGTGAGGTAGTAGCCGGGCTGGCCGTACCCGCGGGAGGGGTGGACCGTCGAGCGGGGGATCTCGCTCAGCACTCCCGAGTCGCGGGCCGAGGTCTGGGCGAGGGTCTTGTCCACGGCGTACGTGTAGACGGCGTCCCTGGTCTCGACCTCGATGGTGTCCCGGGGCGCGAGCCGGTTGAGGTACCGGAAGGGCTCGCCGTGGGTGTTGCGATGCCCGGCGAGCGCGAAGTTGCCTGCCTGGCCCGGCTGTTGGGTGCCGGGGTAGTGGCCGACGTATCCCTTGTTGAGGACGTCCCTTTTCCCGATGCCCTCGGCCACGGGGACACGGAGGCCGAGACGGGGGATGGTGAGGATGGCGTAGGCCCGGGACCAACTGGGCTGCGTCCGGCGGGTGGTGGCCGACCGGCCGTCCGGTGAGGTGCCCGTGCGGGAGGTCTCCTCGGACGCGGCCCCGGGATCGGGAGCTTCGGGATCGAGGGCTTCGGGATCAACGGCTTCAGGATCGGAGCCCTCGGGCCCGGAGACGGCATGTGAGCCGCCCGCCCCGCTCCCCCACTCCCGCTCTAGCGCCTCCACCTGGCGCTCGGCGCCCCGCCTCGCCTCCTGATTGGTCCACCACAGCTGGTGCACGACGAGGAGCAGCAGCAACACCCCTGCGGTGACGAGGAGTTCGCCCCCGGTCCACAGCACGCGCCGCCGACGGGCGTTCCGGCGCCGGGTGCTGTGCTGCACGACGGGGACCCTCATGGCCGTACACCGCCCTCCGCCCGTGCACGCCGAACCTCACCGGGCCGCACCATAAGCGCTGCCCCCTCAAGTCACCAGAGCTGCGACGGGACGCCGTCGGGACCCTCAGGACGGTCGCGGATGCGAAGGCAGTGGTGGCGCCCCTCGTGGCAACCGTGCCGTACTGACACCGCGGGCCTGGATGCTTCCTGGCGGCCTCGGTCTCGATGATCGGCCTCCCGGGCGCCGGGATCGCCGCGACGCTGCCGGGCGGCGGCGGTGGCGATGCCCTCGCTGCCGGAGAAATGCGTCAGATCCGTGCACCGGATGAAAGACCCGCGGCCCGCGACCCGCAACCCCGGCCCGCCCCGGCCGGTCGGTTGGCCGGCCGGCCGGCCGTCACCAACCACCACCCCTTCTCATAACCGTTGGAGAAATAGAAATCCGGATAGAAAGAAAGCGCTGTCACACCTCTCGACAACCCCACGCACCACACCCGATGCTTCGTGATGGCACGCGGGGGAGGCGAGGGCGAGCCACTACGTCTTCAGCTCGACTTCAGCTCGACTCCCTGTTCAGGGACAGGGAGTCGGGCCCCACGGAGAGGCGGAGAAGGACAGCCATGATCCGACGCAGAACGCTGCTGACAGCCGCAGGAGGCACCCTCCTCGGCAGCGCGCTGGCGACGGGCACCGCACGCGCGGACGCCACGATCGCCGTCAACCCCGGCACGTCATACGGCACTTGGGAGGGCTGGGGCACCTCCCTCGCCTGGTGGGCCAACGTCTTCGGTGCCCGGGACGACTTCGCCGACCTGTTCTTCACCACCAGGTCGACGACGTACAACGGCACTTCGCTCCCCGGCCTCGGCATGAACATCGCCCGCTACAACCTGGGCGCGTGCAGCTGGAACACGGTGAGCGGCGAGTCGATGGTGACCTCCGCCAACATCCCCGCCTTCAAGCAGATCGAGGGCTACTGGCAGGACTGGAACAACGAGGACCCCGCCTCCTCCGCCTGGGACTGGACCGCGGACGCCACCCAGCGCGCGATGCTGACCAAGGCGGTGGCGCGCGGAGCGACGACCGAGCTGTTCGCCAACTCGCCGATGTGGTGGATGTGCCTGAACCACAACCCCTCCGGCGCCTCCGACGGCGGCAACAACCTCCAGTCCTGGAACTACCGCCAGCACGCCTCCCACCTCGCCGCCGTCGCCCTGTACGCCAGGAACAACTGGGGCGTGAACTTCGCGACCGTCGACCCCTTCAACGAGCCCTCGTCGTCCTGGTGGACCGCCACCGGCACCCAGGAGGGCTGCCACATGGACGCGACGGTCCAGGCGGCCGTACTGCCCTACCTGCGCAGCGAGTTGAACAACCGCGGCCTGTCGGGCGTCCGGATCTCGGCCTCGGACGAGACGAGTTACGACCTCGCCCGCACCACCTGGAACTCCTTCAGCGCCACGACCAAGGGGTACGTCAACCAGGTCAACGTCCACGGCTACCAGGGCTCGGGCGGCCGCCGCGACCTGCTCTACACGGACGTCGTCACCACTTCCGGCAAGAAGCTGTGGAACTCCGAGACCGGCGACAGCGACGGCACCGGCTACACCATGGCCTTCAACCTCCTCTACGACTTCCGCTGGCTGCACCCGACGGCCTGGGTCTACTGGCAGGTCATGGACCCGACCGCGGGCTGGGGCGTGATCAAGTACGACGCGAGCACCCTGCAGGCAGGCGCGATCGAGCGGAAGTACTACGTGCTGGCCCAGTTCAGCCGCCACATCCGCCCCGGCATGCGCATCCTGGACACCGGCGTCAGCTATGCGACGGCGGCATACGACGCGACGGCGAAGCGCCTGGTCATCGTGGCCCTCAACACCTCGACCTCGGCCCAGACCCTGACCTTCAACCTCTCCAACTTCACCACGGTGACCGGCGGGACGGGCGGCCTGGTCCCCCGCTGGAACACGGTGACGACGGGCGGGGACGCGTACCGGTCGTACTCGGACACGTATCTGAGCGGGAAGTCGGTGGCGGTGCCGTTCGCGGCGAAGGCGGTGCAGACGATCCAGATCGACGGGGTGACGATCTAGCCCGGTCAGCCTCGTCTCCGGTCGGAGCGCTCGGGGACCTGACCCCCGGCCGCTCCGACCGGCACCACGAAGGTCCGCTCACCCATCGGCCCCGGGCACCGCACCCTCCTGCCGGTGGTGCTTGTACAACTGCCAGGCCGTGACCCCCACGATCGCCACGAGAACACCGGGCACGACCCAGTACGGAACACCGATCCACACGGACACCAGCGCCACGACGAGACCGGCGATCCCCGTGACGATCAGCAGCGTCCTGCCCAGCGGCCGCCAGGTGAGGGGCGCGACATCGCGAGGCCGGACGATCCGCACCGCACCGAACCAGAGCCCCAGAGCGGCGACCAGTTCCAGGAACGTGCCGACGCCGACCCCGAACTGCGGCTCGTCACGAGGCGCGTCGGAGGTGTTCTGCCGCAACTCCCCCTTGCCGACCGTCATGACCTGCCCCCGCCAGACGGTGCCGGTCACCCGGTCCCCCGGCACGAGCCGCTCGAGCACCGGGTCCGGGTCACCGAAGGACACGGTCCCGTTCCAGACGGAAGAGCTCAGGGTCGCCGTATAGCTGGAACCCTTCCCCCGCTTGTCGTTCTTCGTCCGCTCGACGACAAAGGCAACGGTGAGCACACAGTCCTCCGCTGCCTCCGCCCTCGCTCCCGCCTCCGTCTCCGTCTCCGTCTCCGCCGGACCGAGGCACGGCTCGGCGGCCAGATAGTCCTGACGCCGCTCCATGTCGGAGGGCACCCAGACGGAGAGCACGAGATACCCGCCGAGAGCCGGCACCAGCGACAACAGGACGAGCAGCAACCCGGCACCCCGCACCCGCGCCGCAGACCGCGGCTCCGTGCCTGAAACTCCCGTCACTGCCACGCCGCACCCCCGAGCCCGTACGTCATCGTCGTACCCCCCCGTGTCATGCCCGCGCCCAATGCCTGCACCCTACAGAGACCGGCTCGGCCCCGACCGAGCACGAGACCGGACCGGACTCCCCCTCCCCGAACGTCCTGGCCTGCGTATATCTCTCCTCTGTCAGCCAACGGCAGTACGGTGTCCCCCATGCGCCCCGACACGCCTGCCGAGAACGTCGACCACACCGCCGAAGCGGCACGCCTGGAGCGAACCGCCGGCCTGTATCCCGAGGACGCCGAAGCCCTGCTCCTGCAGGCCGCGGCCCACCTGGAACTCTCCGGCGACCGCCCCGCGGCAACCGCCCTCTACGACCGCCTCCTGGCAACGCAGACCGGCCTGGAGAACCCCTATCTGGTACGGGCCCTCAAGGCCTCCAACCTCTGGGAGTACGGCCACGAGGCGGAGGCCCGCGCCATCATCGACGGCGTCCGGGCGGCATCCCCCCAGGACCCGGCACCCTGGGTGATCGTCGCCGAGGCCCTGGAGGCGCACGACGAGCTGGAAGCGGCCCAGGAGACCTTCACGGAGGGCGCCCGAGCACTCCTGACGGAGGGCACTGAAGCCCCGTACTCCACCCACCCCCTCCTCTTCGGCCGCCACCGCGTCCGCCGCATGCTCGGCGTCGGCCACGACGAGTGGGACATGCTGGCGGACACCCTCCACACCTCCCCCGTCCCCCTGGACGAACTCCACGACCCCAAGCGAGTCTGGTCCCTGGGCTCCGACAACCCGGCGGAACTGGCGGCGGAGATCTCCCGCATCCGCGCGGAACTGGGCACCTACCGCGAGGCCCTGTCCCGCCCCTTCCCGGTGGCGGTCCTCCACTGGCCCGCAGAAGAACTGACAGAACTGGTCACGGCCTACCCGTCCCTGTCCGAGGAGTACCCCTCCCACGACCAGCACCTCACGACGATAGAGGCCTCCCTACGGGAACTCGCCGCCTCCGGCACCCCCAACCTGGGCATCGTCACAGGCACGGTCCCCTCCTACGAGGCCTTCGCCGCCTCAGAGGGCGCCTCCCCGGCGGACGGGGCACTGCTCCCGCAGTACGCGACGACGCTGGCGGCCCGAGGCCGGGCGGTGGCGTGGCCGCCGCAGCGGGGGGCGGTGTGCTGGTGCGGGTCGGGGCGGGTTTATGGGGAGTGCCATGGGGTGGGGGTGTAGCGGCGGGCTCGACAGGGGGCGGTGGCTGAGGTCGGTCGGTGGGGTCGGTCGGGGAGACCGGTCGGTGGGGTTGGACGCTGAGACCGGCCGGTCGGTGAAACCGGATGGTGGGGCTGGCCGCTGAGATCGGTGGCCAGCGGGGGGAGGGGACCGCACATGTCCCAGCCGGGTCTGACAGTCGCGTTACTGTTCGCCGCCCTCTGGCTGGGCACCGGCCTGAAGATCATCCACGTGGCCCTCCACAACCACCGGGGCCTTCGCCTCCTGGGCGTCCCGGGCACCCGCGCCAAGGGCGAGGTAGTCCGGGGCCCCCGCCGCGAGGGCCCCACGCTCCACCCCGCCCAGGTCCGCTACCAGGCAGGCCCGAGGGCCCAGACCTACCGCCGGGCTCCACTCAACGCGGAGTACGTACTCGACCTGGAGGTCGGCCTCCAGGTCACGGTCCGCTACGACCCGGAGGACCCCCGCCGCATGGTGGTGACGGGCACACACAAAACAGCCGGCCCGGTCTCCAGCCTGTGGAGCGGGGTGGGCCTGTGCCTCTTCGGCGTCGTCCTGGCGATATGGGCGTTTGTGTGACGCGAAGGCCCTTCCGGGCTCACTCCCGATAAACGGGCGGGGTGTTCGCGTATGTGTGCCCGGTCGGGGAGGTCCAACTCGCAATCCCACTATGGGGATCCCGGGTGACTCGCCACCCCGGATGATGAGTCTTGAGCCGATGATGCCTACGACACAACGGCTGCAGATTCTCCGGGGTGGTCTGTCCACCACGCTCCGGATGCCGATGATCAAACGGCTGCACATGATCCAGATCGCACCGATGGGCGGGCATCCGACAGCTGGGGAAGGCGCAGTACTGATCCCGGGAAAGAACATGCCGCTCCGTCTCAGCGGTGGGCCGATAGCTGGTCGGATCGGTCTTCACCAGCAACCCGGTCTCAGGCTGGGTCAACAACCGCCGCCACACACTCCCCGGCGCGAAGGCCAACTCCCGTGCCTGTCCAGCGGCGATGGGCCCGTACCCCTTGAGCTCAGCAGGCCCGTCCTCCGCCCCCGACAAGATGTCGAAGGGAACGGTCACCTGCACCACCACCGAGGAACGCCCACCCCGAGCCTCCCCGGCAACCGAAGCCCCAGGCTGATTGACGACCAGGTCGAACAGGGCATCGGCCCGCTTCTGCTCCAGAGTCCGACCGTCCCGCTCGTACCCCAGCGCACGCGCATCCACGGCCTGCTCCATGAGCGCGGCCTGCTGAGCGGGCAACACCGCACCGAACAACGCCATGCCGTCTTCGTCCGGTCGATGCGTGACCCTCCGCTCCCGCACCCTCACTTGATGCCGCGCTTCAGCCCCCTGCGGATCGGCACGATGAATCGCCCGACGCAACGCAGCCCGAGTCTGCCCGACCGCCAACGAAGGCATCTTCTCTACAAGAACGGCCTCAACCTGCCCAGCCACATCGTCGTCCACCACGTCCAGCTGCTCGGCCACAACCATGGCCTGCAGATAGGAAATCCGCCCCTCCCCCAACAACCGCGTCGTCGCCTCATGCCGCCCCACGAGCGACGTCGCGGTATTCAGCCGCTGCGCAGCGGTCTGATTGGCCAGCCTCAACGCACAGGCAACCTCTTCAACGGCCCCATCCCAGGAGGCCGAGAAGACATCACTGAGAGTCCCACCCGCATCAAGGACCACAGCCTCGGGAGTCTCGGTGGAGGCAGCGACAGCAGCCAGCACCTCAACTTGCTTGGCCTGCAACCAGGCAAGGTGCTGCTCGATCACGACGAGCGCATCAATACGCCCCCGCGCACTCATCCGTCCCGGATCAAGCCCATCAAGCTCAGCCGCAGTCAGAGCACTTGGCGACCGCTCCTGCAACGAAGCAACCCACTCATCCGAAGGACCACCGAAGCCCCCCACACCCTCAAGGTTGCTCACCCCAACCACAGACACACCACTCACCCCCCAACCAGATCAACACACCCATTATCGCTCACTCAGAGTGATAATCCCAGGTCAATCCCACACACGAACGAGTGAATCACCCCCGAACAACCACCCGCCCGCCCACCCCGACCCGCAGCCCCACCACCAACCGCCACCCGCCGAACACACCCGGCGCGCCCCCACCCCCAACCCGCAAGCCGCTAAACCAACCCGGCGTGCAGGCGAGACGAGACCGCGCCCACCCAACCCCGGACCACACCCCAACCAACCCCACCCCCAACCCACCTGGGGGCCACCCATCCCCCCAGGCCGCCCGCTCGCTTCTACCCCGTGATTCCACGGCCCGGGTCAAGGGTGGTCCGCAGGACCATCGCCGAAGGCGACGCGACCGCAGGGAGCGCCCTTGATGCGGGCCGCGGAATCACGACACTGGCAAGGAAGCGGGCGACCCAACGGCAACCACAACAAGGACAGAGGCATCCGCGCCTACTACCACCCCCAGCGCTCCACACCATCCAGACCTGGGCATCGCCGCCCGACCGCTCCGCAACTCACGCGGCGCACCCCACGCACCACAATGCGCAAGCCAGATAAGGGATTTATCGACCCACTTCAACGTTCTACCTCCTCCTATGTCCCACCTTTGCAGTACGGTCACATCCACCGTCCTTATCAAGGGGCTGACGTCTTCGGAACGGCCCTGACCTGTGCATTTCGAGGAACCAATGCCTTACGAGCCCGGCACCGTCTGGCAGTACGACGTCCCCACCACGGGCAGCACGCATCTGCCTCCGGACGCCGGCTACGGCAGAGCACTGACCAACCAGGGTTACGGCTTCGAAGTCGCCGTAGCGGACCTGATCGACAACTCGATCGACGCGGGTGCGGACAAGGTCGTCGTGCACTTCCTGCGTGACGCCGAGCGGATCCTCACCCTGCTGATCATCGATAACGGCAAAGGCATGGACGAGGCCGGCCTGGACGACGCGATGACGGTCGGAAGACGCCGCGCCTACGGCGACCACGCCCTCGGCATGTACGGCACCGGCCTGAAGGCCGCGTCCCTCTCCAACGCTTCCTCCCTCACCGTGGTCAGCCGCACGAAGCGCAGCCGCGCCGCGGGCCGCCGCCTGACCGCGAAGGGGATCGAGGACAGCTTCCGCTGTGACACGGTCGATCCCCGCTACGCCCAGGATCTCGTCGACCGGTACGACGGCATCATCGAGTGGCACGGCACGGTCGTACGGTGGGACCAGGTACGCGCCTTCGAGACCGTGGCGCCGGGCCAGAGCGACCAGTTCCTGTCCCAGGCGATCGCCCGCCTGGAAACCCACCTCGGCCTCTACCTCCACCGCTTCCTGCAGCGCGGTCTCCAACTGGACATCGCGGTGTGGGACGTGAGCAGCAGCGCGGACGAGCTCGGCGAAGAAGTGGACCACATCGCCGTGGAAGCACTGGATCCCTTCGGGTACAAGGTGCCCGGAAGGAAGGGATATCCGCGACAGTTCACGGCGCCCGTGGAGGGCATCGGGGACACGCGTCTGACCGCCCACATCTGGCCGGCCAAGTCGAAGCAGGCGGGCTTCCGGCAGATCGGCGCGCTCGCGGAACGCCAGGGTTTCTACTTCTACCGGAACGACCGCCTGGTCCAGGCAGGCGGCTGGAACGGCCTGCGCAACCCCGAAGGGCACCTCGCACTGGCCCGGGTCGCTGTGGATCTCCCCGCACACGAGAACAGCGTCCTGAGCCTCGACGTGAAGAAGGAACGGGTCACGGTCACCCCGGCTTTCACGCTCGGCGTGGACAAGGCGGTGGACTCCGAGGGCAACACCTTCCATCAGTTCCTCGGTGACGCCGAGGCCGCCTACCGGGACGGTTCAAGGCGCACCGAGATCGTCCGCAAGCCGGTCACGCCTCCCGGCAAGGGAATCGATCCGAAGGTCAAGCGGGTGATCAAGGAGGAACTGCCGGAGAAGGGAGGCGAGGAACCGATCACGTTCACCTGGGCAGCGCTTCCCCGCGATCGCTTCTTCGACCTCGACCGCGAGAACAACACCGTCATCCTCAACAAGGACTACCGCGAGGACTTCAACGACGGCAGACGCGGCGGCGCGAACGACGCTCCGGTCTCGAAAACCCTGCTGTACCTGCTTCTTGAGGACTGTTTCGGACTCGGACGCTGGGAGCGGAGCCGCCAGGACCGCGTGGACTACTGGAACACCATCCTTGTGGCTGCCGCGGAGGCACATCGCCTACGGCGCAAGCAGACGTTCTGCTGACCGCCGCACGGCACCCTCCCCGACTCCCCTCCCCGCAGACCGCTGATTGAGGCCCACCGATGAGCTACACCCCGGCCGACGTTCTCTTGGACATTCATGCCTCCGCCCTCGCGGGCATGGCCAGCAGCCCGAAGCATTTCGAACGCTGGGCCGCACTGGCCGCCGACGAGGACTACCCGGACGCCGATCTCAGCGAAGAACGCTTTCACGAGGGTCTGGTGAGCGTGGACGAGGCTCTCATCACCCTCTGGAGCCGTCATCTCACCGCATGGGACTTCGCGGAAGACCCTCAGTGGGCACTCGGCACCCCCACCCGCACCGACGAACGACGGGCGGTCGTGTACGACCGTCTGCGCTTCGGCAGCGACCTGCGGAAGGCTCTGGACAACGCGGTCCCCGTGGCAAAGCTCCCCGGCCCCACCGTGATCACCCGCGAGTTCACCCCCTGGTACACGCCGGAGCGCACGGCTGCCCGCTCCTTCTACTGGAAGTCGTACGAGGGGAAGCTGCGCGCCAAAGGCTGGCCCGAGGCAGCGATAGCCAGCCTGGACGAGGCAAGCCGAGCCGTCGTCGAACGTCTCTCCGACCCCGAACAGCCCGCCGCCCGACAGGCGAAGGGCCTGGTCGTGGGCTACGTCCAGTCGGGCAAGACAGCGAACTTCACCGGAGTCACCGCCAAGGCGATCGACGCCGGCTACCGCCTGGTCATCGTCCTCGGCGGAACCCTGAACCTCCTTCGCGCACAGACCCAGCGCCGCCTCGACATGGAACTGATCGGCCAGGAGAACATCCTGCGCGGCGCCGACATCACCGACCTGGACTCCCTCGTCGGCATCGACTACGTCAGAGACGACGACGCCGACTGGCCCGACTTCGTCCGACACGGCGGGCGCCCCTCCGCCCTGGGCTCCTTCGACATCGAGCGCCTGACGACCCGGGACAACGACTACAAGAGCCTGGCCCAGGGCATCCGAGCGCTGGAGTTCGAGAAGCGCGAACACACCCGCCCGTTGCACGATCCGGCCAACCTCCACCACACCGCGGCGCGCGTCCTGGTGGTGAAGAAGAACAAGTCCGTCCTCACCAAGCTCGTCAAGGACCTCAAGCAGATCCACGGCCTGCTCGGCGAACTCCCGGCCCTGATCATCGACGACGAGTCCGACCAGGCTTCCGTGAACACGCGGGACCCGAAGAAGTGGGAGGCGGGCAAAACCGACCGCACCGCGATCAACGGGCTGATCTCCCAGCTGCTACGGCTGCTGCCGCGGGCGCAGTACGTGGGCTATACGGCAACTCCGTTTGCCAATGTCTTCGTCGATCCCGGCGACGAAGAGGACATCTTCCCCCGCGACTTCCTCATCTCCCTTCCCCGCCCGAGCGGCTACATGGGCGTCCAGGACTTTCACGACCTGGACGACGACGGGCAGGGACAGGCCGAGGCGACCCACGTCCGCGGCATCTACGACTCCACCGGCGACCGACTCCAGGAGGCCCTGGACGCCTTCGTGCTCACCGGAGCCCTCAAGCTCTACCGAGCCGACCGCGGTGTTCCCGAAGGGCCGTTCCGTCACCACACGATGCTCGTGCACGAATCGGTCAGGATGGCCGAGCAAGCTGCGCTCGCCCTGCGCATCAGCACGATGTGGCACAGCGCTGGATACAAGGGGACGGAAGGCCACACCCGCCTCGCCGCCCTTCTCGAGAAGGACTTCCGCACCTACGCGGACGACACCGTGCCCACTCCGGAGACGTACGCGGACCTCAAGCCGTACGTCTCCCGCGCCCACCAGCTCATCTCCAAGGGCGGCACGCCGGTCATCGTCGTCAACGGCGACAGTGAACGCGACTACGACCAGCCCGACCTCGACTTCGACCGCACCCCGCACGTCTGGAAGATCCTCGTCGGCGGCACCAAGCTCTCCCGCGGCTTCACCGTCGAGGGCCTGACGATCTCGTACTACCGCCGCACGACCCAGCAGGCGGACACCCTGATGCAGATGGGCCGCTGGTTCGGCTTCCGGCCCGGGTACCGGGATCTCGTACGGCTGTACATCGGACGCGAAGAAACGCTCGGCCGCAGTCGCAACGCCAAGACCGTCGACCTGTACGAGGCCTTCGAGGCCATCTGCCGTGACGAGGAGCTCTTCCGCGAGGAGCTGGCACGGTACGCGCCACTGGTGGACGGCCGGCCTCAAGTGACGCCCGCGCAGATCCCGCCGCTGGTGGCGCAGCATCTGTCGTGGGTGAAGCCGTCGGCCCGGAACAAGATGTTCAACGCGGAGCTGGTGGAGGTTCGGTCGCCCGGAACTTGGGTGGAGCCCACGGCCTACCCTGAGCTCCCCGCGGAACTGGCCCACAACACGGAGGCATGGGAGCCGGTGCTGGCTGCCCTGGGAGACACCCCGGTTCGACTGGCGGTCGGGAACGAGGCGGGGTACGAGGCGCGGGTGGGGGCCGTCTCCCACGAGACGCTGATGCAGGTGCTGTGTGACCTGCGGTGGTCCGTCCCGAGTCAGTTCTCGCCGCACCTTGAGTTCCTGTTGCGAGCGGGGCAGCAGCCGGCGACGATCGACGACTGGTTCGTGATCACGCCTCTGCAGTCCGCCGCCGGTCGCCGCGAGGCGGGCATCCTGGGGCAGGGCCTGTTCACCCCGGCCCGACGAACGCGTCGTCGTGGTCCGCTGTTCGGCGCGATCAGCGAGCCGAAGCATCGCGCCGCCGCACTGCGGATCGCGGGAGCCGTCACGACGACGGGGACCGCGGCGGTCGAGGAGAACGTCCGTCCCCGCCGGGGCGCTCTGATGCTCTACCCGGTGGTGGAGTCCGAGCTCCGGCTCACCGCGGACGGGGCGGTGGATCCGCGCGACCTGATCATGGCCTTCTCCTTCGTCGCGCCGAAGTCGTCGGTCGGGCCGGCCAGCCCGCTGGTCCGGTTCCGCGCGATCGACTCGGGCCGGCAGGATGCAATCGTCATCGATCTAGACGACGCACGTCCCTGAGGCGCGACAGCATTGAACGACCTGAGACCTTCTTCGCCCGGCGTCTCCGCACGCATGTCCCGGCAGGTCAGCAAGGACACCGCGGCGGAGCTGGCCGTACGCCGCCTGCTGCACGCGGCCGGCCTCCGCTACCGCGTGGAGTACCGGGTGCCGGGCATGGCGCGGCGCCGGATCGACGTGGCGTTCCCCGGGGTGAAGGTGGCGGTCCTGATCGACGGGTGCTTCTGGCACGGCTGCCCCGTGCACGCGACTCATCCAAGGGCCAACGCGGAGTGGTGGCGTCAGAAGCTGGAGCGCAACATGGCCCGGGACATCGAGACCACCGAGCATCTTCGAGCCGAGGGGTGGGAGGTCTTGCGGTTCTGGGAGCACGAAGCACCGCAGGACGTGGCCGACGAGGTGCGCAGAGTCGTGACACAACGGAAGAACGGGGTGGGCAATGGGTGATCTGACATTCGTCGACGTATGCGCTGGAGCGGGTGGGCTGGCCATCGGTCTGGAACGGGCGGGGTTCACCCCGACCCTGCTACTGGACGAGGACGAGGACGCCTGCCGCACCCTCTCGACCAACCGACCGGATTGGAACGTGTTACAGGCCGACCTTGTCGACTTCGACCCGAGCGAGCATCCCGAGAGTCAGGACGTCGACCTGCTCTCGGCCGGGCTGCCACGAGTGAAATCCAACGCCACGATCACCCGGACCGAGACCGGCCGGGAGGAGCAGCTGCTGAGAGCCGCGGTCTATCTCGTGCATGCGGTCCGTCCCCGAGCCCTGCTTCTGGAGAACGTGCCCGGCCTGGCCGATTCGGACAAGTTCCAGGATTTTCGTGACTTCGCCCGCGCCGAACTGGAGCACCTCGGCTACGAGTTCAGCTGGTTCGTCCTCAACGCCGCGGACTTCGGCGTACCGCAGGACCGCAAGCAGGGCGTTCTGGTCGCCATCCAACGCCAGTGGTTCGCCGGCTTCCACCCGCCCGTGCCGACTGTGACCGAGCATGTGTCCGTCGGCGAGGCTCTGGGCCCTTCGATGCGATCCCTCGGCTGGCCGGACGCCGACCGGTGGGCAGCTCAGGCGACCTCGGTCGCGCCGACGCTGGTCGGCGGTTCGAAGAACCGCGGAGGAGCCGACCTCGGCCCAAGGGGGACGAAGCGGAAGTGGGAGACGATGGGCGTCAACGCGCACTCCCTCGGGAACGAGCTTCCGGGGCCGGAATTCCGGTGGCACCCGGAACTGGGCAGGGACGGCATGGTGCAGGTGACCGTGGACCAGGCCGCCGTCCTCCAGGGGTTCCCGGACTACTGGACGGTCACGGGCCGAAAGACACCTCGTTACCGACAGATCGGTCATGCGTCCCCTCCGCCGGTCGGAGAGGCGCTGGGTCTGGCCATCGCCGAGGCGCTCGATCGGAATCCGGATCCGGCGATCTTCGCGGCCGGCTAGACTTCCACCTCATGACCAGCACGGCGCCCCATCAGTCCATCCTCGACAAGCCCTTTGTCCTGGATCTCTTCGCGGGACCTGGGGGCCTGGACGTCGCCGGACACGCGCTCGACATCCCGAGCCTCGGCATCGAGTGGGACAAGAGCGCCTGCCTCACACGCTACGCGGCCGGGCTGGACACCCTGCACGCCGACGTGAGTGCCGTGCGCAGGGATTCCTTCGAGTCACTGCCGCCGGAGATCAACGTGCTCGCCGGTGGGCCTCCTTGCCAGACGTACTCGGTGGCGGGGCACGGCGCCGGGCGCAAGAACCTGGAAAAGGTCAAGGGGTACATCGAGAGGCTGACCGCGGGCGAGTCCGACGAGGCGATCGACGAGGATCTGAAGACCCTCAGCGACCCGCGCACCGCACTGGTCCTCGAACCGCTCCGGTACGCCATCCAGGCAACCAGGAGCCCGAACCGGGAGAACCGGCCCTACGACGTCATCGTCCTGGAACAGGTCCCCGCGGTCGAGGAGCTCTGGCACCACTACGCCAAGGTGCTGCACGAGACAGGGCTCCCCGACGGCACGAAGTACAAGGTCGTTGTGGGCGTCCTCAACACCGAGACCTACGGGGTGCCCCAGAAGCGGTCCCGCGCCGTACTGATCGCCCGGCGTGAAGGCCTCGACGCGCCTTCACTCCCCGCGCCTACCCACCGTGCCTACGACGCGAAGGGATGGAACCGGCAGGTCGACGACGGCGAACCTTCGGACCAGGCCCGGCAGCCGACTCTCGACGAGGGGTTGGCAGCGGAGCGACGGGAGACCGTGGACGAGGATCTGCAGCCCTGGAGGTCGATGGGTGACGTGCTCGCCGACCCGGTGGGCATGCACCCGGGCCGGGCCACGCCGTTCCTGGTCCGGTCGAACTACGGCAGCTCCGGAGTCCCGGGCAGGCGCGGGGTCCGTAGCGACCGGCAGCCCGCGTTCACCGTCACAGGTCGCATCTCCCGCTTCGTGGTCTTCCAGCACCTCAACGAGAACGTCGTCTACGAGGGCCCGCGGTTCAGCATGAACGAGGCGGGCATGCTGCAGAGCTTCCCGCCGGATTATCCCTGGTCCGGCAAGGCGCAGGCTCAGCAGGTGGGCAACGCCGTGCCGCCCCTGTTCGGCGCGCACCTGCTGAGCGCCGCGCTCGGACTCCCCGCGCCGGACCTGAAGGTCCTGCGGGAGCCGTGGCAGCCGGCCACGGAGGAGAAACGGGCCAAGCTGAGAAGCCACGGCTGCGGGGCCCCCGACGACTGCACCGCCCAATGCCCTCGTTCCGAGGACCAGGTGCCGCCTCCTTCTTCCGAGCGCCCTCGTAAGGGCAAGAAGGCACAGGCGAAGTAGTTCCGCGAGCACGGCGCCAGGTCAGTCCGCAGCCTTCTTGCCCCTGACTGGCGCAGTCTCGAACAGCTCGGCGAAGTAGTCAGTGATCGCGGTTACGGAATCTTCCGGGACGGGATCCTCGTCGGGGCCCTCGGGAAGTCCGTGGCGTCCAACGGGCGGCGCCGATCCCTGCTCGGCGATCGCGATCCAGTCCCGCAGACGAGAAGGATCCCTGGGCTCGTCCTGGGCGAGGACGTCGTAGATCAGAGTCGCTCCAGCCGCGTTGATCGCGATGCTGAGGCCGACAGCCTCACGTGTTGTGGAGATCAGTCCGCGCTTAACGAGTTGGACCATTGCCTGAGCGGTGGGGCGGTGGTCGATCAGGTCCATCCGCAGAATGGTGTGGATGAGCTCCTGGTTCCCGCAGGCAACCTCGACCGGTCCGTAGTCCGGTCCGTTACGGAAGAGCTCGGCCGCCCACCACAGACGGGAAAAGCACTGCCTGTCCGCGGGACCTCGGAAGCGCTCCGCAGCGATGCGCGCCGGTCCGCCCGTTTTCGGCGGCTTCGGTGGATGACGCCAAGCGACATAGTCGGGAGCCACCGCCAAGGCGATGTGGTTCCACAGACGCTTGTCTGCCGCCTCTCGCCGCGTCAGGCGCAACGTGGCATGGAGCCGCGGCGCAAGCCACGCGTCGGCTCGGGTGCGGTCCTCCCGGAACTCGAACATGGCGTCTTCCACCAGGCTCCGGACCGGTTCGACCAACCACCTGGCGTCCTCCTCGGGAAGCGGCTCGACGACCTTGGCGAGGTCGATCCCCTCGTGCACCTCTTCCGCTCTGAGCAGCTCCTCCGTGAGGAACGTGTCGGCATCCGAGGTGGCGAGCAGCGCCAGCCGTCCCGGTACGTGGTTCGGTGCGGAGATCACGTCTCACTCTCTCGGTTCATCTGTTCGAGACTGCGAATGGCGTAGGCGAGTGCCCTGCTGGCATCGGCACGGCGGGCCGCCGCGTAGTGGATACGAGTCTGAAGCTCCGCCCAGCCCGACTCGCCGGTGCGGCGACGATGCACCTGTCGCAAGGCTTCCTCGACATGTACTCCGGGGATAACGTCCGGGAGCATCTCCCGCAGCACCTCTCCCTGCCAGTCGGTCGGGAAGATCGGGCCGCCGCCGGGCTCCACCTCCAGATCACCGATGGCACCATGGAACACCGCGGTCCAGACATCGGTGGCCATCTGAGTGACGAGCAGATCGCGCACCTTGCTGTCGACACCCGAGCCGTTGCTGTCCAGCAGCCCCATGACTCCCTCGACGTCGGTGTTCACGAAGACGGTGGGGACCCTGGCCGAGACGTCCACGACCCAAGGGACGTCGGAGCAGGCCCGCAACATCTGTCGAGCACTCTTCGTGAACGAGGCCCTCTGGACGTCCAGTCGGAGTCCGTCGACCGGTTCGTCCGAAACCGTGTCGACGGTCCAGCTCCGGTCAGTCTCGGCGATCGACCGTCCTGGTACGCCTTCCACCGTCCCCACGGCCTGGACAGTGAGGGAAGCCCTACCTGCGTGATCGTCACGAAGCACCTTGAGGGAGCCGGACCAGTCAAGGCCGTCCTCCGTATCACGCGCAAGGTCCACCGACGTACGCACGTTGGTCTCGCCGTCCGTGAGCACGGCGAGGACGCGTAGGTCGGACCAGGCAACGTCCGGTGCGTTGGCCCCGGGCGGGAGTGTCGCCGAGAGGCCGATGGTGGCGCTCACCCAGTCGGTGTGGCCCGCGATGCCCAATGCGACCGCCTGCTGCTGGGTCGAGTAGGCGCTGGTCTCCAGCGAATCACGGGTGCCGTCGGGAAGGTTGAGGGCGACCAAGGCCACCCTGAGCGTGATCGGTCGGCTGAGCCTCTTGTACGGATAGAACTTCCTCACGTGTCACTCCCCCTTGCCGGCGCGGAGCTCGACGACGAGGCGCGTGAACATGGTTCTGACCGGATGGCTGGTGACGTCGGTGGCCCCTCGGAACTTCGCCCGTCGGGCACCGGGGGTGAAGCGCAGGACCGTTCCGTCCACCTCGCACCCCTCGATCGCCACGAGCTCCGCCCACTTCAGCCGCGGCCGGCCTCCGGACCGCACGTCCACCTCCGCGACCGGCACCATCGGAACGATCTCGTCGCCGCCGCGCGGAATGCTCACCTCGGTGTCGATCCGCCACTCCCCGTCGTCTCCGATCGTCGCGTGGAGGTCGGTCAGCTCCGGAACGACCGGCCCGGTGGGCACCTTGGCTCTGGGCTTCTTCTTCACTGTCAACGCCTTGCGCAGGGCTTCACCGCCTTCTCGGCCGCCACGTTTCGGCTGCCGCGCGACAAGATCCCTGACCGCCTTGTTCACCTCATAGGTGAGGGCGCTGATCCGCCGATACGCGGACGGCGACCAACGCAGGGTCAGCTCCTCCGTCTGTCCCCAACGGTCGTGCTCGGGCGGTTCCGCGGCGCGCAGGAACTCCTCGGCTTCCTGCGCGAAGGGGGCCGACTCCCCTACAGCCTCCCCCACCAGGAGAACAGCCTGAAACGGGTTGGTACCGAGCGGCAGGTTGGGGACTCCGGCTCTCTTGACGGTCATGCGGTTGCCTCGCAGCGAGTGCACCCGGTTCCTCGGGCCGTCCTTCTTCTGATCGGCATCGGTGAGAGCCTCGGTGACCAACAGGACCGCTTCATGCGTCCCGAGATTCCCTCGGGCACCTCCGAGCAGAGGCACCTTCAACGGCACGCTTCGCGCCGCCACCTGCCCGGCCTCGGTGAGCCGCTCCACCGTGGCGCCGTCGTAGTACGCCCGCAGGGCGCGAGTCCGGGAGGGCTGCTCAACCGATGGGTCCACCCGCACTTCCGGCACGACCACTTCGTCGTCGTTGCGCATGGCACGGACATAGATCTCCAGGCGAGGCGGCCTTCCGCCTCCCCCTGTCATCGCAGCCCAGAAGTCACGCCCCAGAGCCTCGACCAGACGCCGGTGCATCCTGCGGATGTCCCGGGTGTCCTCGTCACCTTCTTCTTCGGAGTCCATGGGTTCGTCATCCGCATCGGATGCCTTCTCGTCGAGGCTGGCCACGTCGTGCGCGCCGACGATGAGGAACGAGGTACCGGGTTCGTCCTTCTCCCGTGTCAAGCGCAGACGGGCCACCGTCTCCTCGTCCGCCCACCAGGAGCGGGCGACTTCAGCGCCCGGTGAGTCGGGATCGGGGCGACCGAACCAAGCGGGGCCCGCGAAGGCCTGGCCGTCGATCTCCCGCCACGGGAGCTCCAGACGGCCGATGAGTCGACGCTCTTGTCGCCCCTCATGCGGCTCGGACAGGGTGGAGTTGATCAGCACGAGCCCGAGGGCGCTGGTGGCCCACAGGGTCGCCTTGCCCAGGCCGTACGAACCACCCGCGCTGTGACCCGACTTGAGGCTTTCCAGTTGCCGCCTGACCACGGCGGCGAACTTGCCGTCCGCATAGTCGTCGCCGGTGAGTCCCGAAGCGTTGTAGTCGTCGACCCGCAGAAGAACCAGACGGTCCCTTGCAAGCATGTCACGCACCCCGGCGTCCACGACTCGCCCGACCTTCTGGTTGCCCGCCGTCTCTGAGACAGCGGAGTAGTGCGGGAGAAGATCCTCCCAGAGGATCGCCTTGCGGAAATCCTTCAGGGCATCGCCGGTCAGCTCGTGCAGGGTGTAGCAGACCCGGACCGGGCGGCCGTTGTCCAGCCGCTCGTCGAGGCTGTTCTGGCAGGTCTCGCGGGCGAGCACCTGTACGTCGGCGTCGAAGGCGAAGGCGGCGGCATTACCCAGGTCGCGACCGCCGTCGGGGTAGCCACGTCGGTGGTGCCAGAAGAGCGGGAGGCCGGCCTGGGTGTCGGTGGTGCGGGTGTGCACCGTGCCGAGGTCCGTGCCGAGAGCCTTGGCGATATCGACCATGACGGTCGGGCGAGGCGTCGACCTTCCGGTGATCCACGCGGAGACGGCCGCCCGCGTCAGACCGAGCTCCTCGGCAAGTTCAGCCTGTGTCTTCCCCGCCAGCTTGAGCTGCCGGGACAGCCAGGGCCCGAACTCCTCGCCTGTCTCCACGCGCCACCCGTTCTTCCCTTGGAGTCACATGCGGAGCTTGTGCCGCACACCATGAGGCTAATTTGACAGACTCTGGCGCGTCAACCAAAAGTTGATCGGGCTGGACGGACTCGAACGCCTTGAACTCTTGCCCGACTTGCCCTAAATCACCCATCTCGCACCACTACACCTCGCCCCCGACGAGTCTCGACAAGCGGAACGGCCAACTCCCTTAATAGGGACGGGAGTTCGACTTGCGCGTCAGAGTGACTACCGCTAACTTCGGTGACGATGGCGTGTCTCATCTCGCTCGCGACCTCGAAATCGGGGAAGGCGGGCGGCCGAGGGTGAAGTGCGTCCAAATTCAGCCCCGGACCCTGCGCAGAAACAATTCCCCAAAAATCATTGACACTCGAACAGAGTCACCCGGTAGCGTGATTTCCGGAAAAATCAGCTCAGCCACGAACAATTACTTCTAATTTTTCACGGGGGCACGTGCACCTGAAACCCCTGTGCGATCAGGGCATATCGAACAGGGGTGGACCACTTCATGGACGAGAACTGTCACAGCGATCTCCTGCACTCGTCTCGGGACTTGAGTTCGTTCTACCTGGAAATTCACACGGCCAAGAGCAAGGTCGAGATCGTGAAGATTCTCTACGGATACAACCTGTCAGAAGAGGCCTTCACGGAGGGGTTCCCTGACTTGGCCAAGGTTGTCCAGGATCTGCCGGACGACGCCTCCACCACGACCTGACCAGCCAAGTCACGCCACGGATCCAGGTCTCACAAGTGCGGGCCGGTTGTACGAAGCCGGCGGCCGGCCCGCCACTCACGATTTCGTCGAACCTCGACAACCCAGGAGCGCAGAAGCAGTGTCGTCTTCGTCCTCTCCGGTGATCCAAACTGTTCTCGAACAATCCTCCCGCGTCCTGCAGACCTACGCCGTTGACCCTGGACTCGTGGCCGAACACGCCAATGGCGAGCGACGTATCACGCAGGGCGGATATGGCGATCGGCAGCTTTTCGAACTCGTCCAGAACGCAGCGGACGAAATCGCTGATGAGCCAGGCGGTCGAGTTCACGTGGTCCTCACGGAGTCGCATCTCTACTGCGCGAACGAAGGAACTCCGGTCACGCCGGGGGGCGCCGAGACCATCCTTCGGATGAGCATGTCGAAGAAGCGCGGAGGTCAGATCGGTCGATTCGGTGTCGGCGTGAAATCTGTTCTCGTGGTGACCGACGCACCGGAATTCTTCAGCCGCACCGGAAGCTTCGGATTCGACCGCGCCTGGTCGTACGCGCAGATCAGTGCCGTCCCCGGTGTCACGGAGCGGTACGGGCCCGCGTTCGACGCACCCGTCCTGCGCATGGCCCGCCCCCTGGACGAGGCGACGGAGCGCGCGGCCGACCCCGTCCTGAACGAACTGCTGACTTGGGCGACGACGGTCGTCCGCCTCCCCCTGCTGCCGAAGGCCGACATCCGGCTGGGCAAGGACATGCACGGCGGCCGCGGCAAGGACCACGGCGAGCCCCGTGAGGAGTTCCCGGTCGGCTTCCAGCTCTTCTCGCCGCACGTCGCGAAGGTCGTGCTGGAGGATCGCCGGCCCCGTCCCCTGGCCCGCCGGGTGCTCACCGCCCAGCGGAGCGGCGACCTGCACACCGTGGTCGAGGAGCGAACCGGCAAGGCCACCGCGACCGATCGGTGGCGCGTGTTCACCACCACCCACGAGCCCGGCCCGGCGGCCCGCGCGGACGCCGGCGAACTGCACGACCGGCTTTCGCTCGATCTCGCCTGGGCTGTCCCTACCTTGGAGAAGGATCCCGACAGCGGTCTGTACGTCAGCTCAAGCTCGCGAGCGCGTGGACGCGGCAAGTTCTGGTCCTTCTTCCCCACCAAGTACGAGATGTCCCTGAGTGGCGTCCTCAACGGCGCGTGGAAGACGAACGAGGACCGCCAGAACCTCCTCGACTCCTCTCCGTTCAACCAGGAGATGATCCGGGTGGCGGCGCAGCTGGTGGTCGACTCGTTGCCCGCCCTGGCCCCCGCCGAGGATCCCGGCGCCTACCTCCCGCTGCTGCCTGGCCGTGCGAAGGAGTCCATCAGCTGGGCCGACGACTTCCTGACCCGGGAGATCTGGAGCCGCGCCGCAACCGGGCCGTCGCTGCCCGACCAGGACGGTGTCCTGCGCGCCCCGACCGAGCTGCGGGTCCACCCGCGCCCTGACAAAGACCTGAAGAGTCTGCTCCGTTGGCTGCGGATGTGGCACGAGTGCCCTGGCCGTCCCTCGAACTGGTTGCACCCGAGCGTCGAGGTCGACACGCTGCGCTCCGGAAAGGTCGTCCACGTCCTGGAAGCGGCCGGGCACGAGCGAGCCGATGTCCGCGAGTGGCTGGAGGCCCTGGTCGAGAGCGGCACCGTCGAGGCGTCGAAAGCGGCCGTCCGCATCCTGGCGGACATGATCGATGTCGGTTCCCCCCTCGCCGAGCAGGCCCGCAAGGCCCACATTGTGCTCACCGAGGAACACGGACTCGTCCCCCCGGTGCCCGGCAAGGTGTTCCGCCGCGTCGAACAGGGCGGCCTGCGCGAGTCCACCGTGTATGTGGTCGACGAACTCGCCGAGGACCCCTCGGTGGCCCACGCACTCAACCTCCTCGGCATCCAGGAGGCCCACGCCGAGGGTCGGTTCGTCAGTGTGCTCGACCAGGGGTTCGACCACTACGCCCCGTCGGACTGGGAGCGGTTCTGGGAGTTGTTCCGCCAGGCGGGTGTCCGTCGCCTTGCCCAGCGGGTGCTGGACCGGGTCCCCACCCCTCGCTCGACGCTCCGTGTCCGCACGGCCGGTGGACGGTTCCGGCCGATCGAGGACTGTATGCTGCCGGGCCCTGTGGTGAACGCCGAGCGGGACCCGAGCGTCGCCGTCGACATGGGGTTCCACTCGGACGACGTGTCCTTCTTCGCCCAGGTCGGTCTACGGGAACGACCGGTCAGCGGCGTGCGGCCCGAGGCGGACGAGGAGTGGTTCGAGGAGTACCGCGAAGCGGTTCACGCCGCCTACCTGCGCAGTCTGGCCGCCGACACACCGCGTCCCTCGTTGAATCGGACGAAGTTCGAGGGCGCTGCGATCGGCGGTCCCCTCCACATCTTCCGCTCGCTGTCCGAGAAGTCCCGTGCGGCCTTCCTGCAGGCGCTGCCCGACGACGCCGTGGTGGACAACTGGACGCTCCAGGTCGGCGCGCAGACGAGCACCCGGCAGGCGGTGATCTCACCGATCCGCTGGATGCTCAAGAAGCACGGCACGGTCTCCACCTCCCAGGGGATCAAGCCGCTCAAGGAAGCCGTTGGCCCCCAACTCACCGCCTACCGCGATGTGTTGCCCGTCGCCGACATCTCACCCGAGAAGGCCCGCAAGCTACGGCTCCCGACCACCGTCGACGAGGTTCCCGCAGACCGCTGGGACGCCCTCCTCGACGAGGTGTCCCACAGCGAGGACGACTCCTTCGTCGGCGCCACCTATGTGATGCTGACGCGCTTCGGCGCGGACTTCCCCGAGGACTCGCTCACACGCTGCCGGATCGGCGACACGTGGGGCACCCGTCCCGACGACGAGATCACCCTCGCCGTCGGCGCCGCCGAGTATCGGGCGCTCCGAGCCGAGCACCTCCCGGCGCTGCTCGTGCCGACCGTCGAGGACGCCGAGCTGATGGTCGAGAAGTGGGGGATGCTCCGCTACTCCGACGTGATCAGCAAGGAGACCCGCGAGGTCCCGGAAGGCGACCCCGTACCGCTGGTCGAGCTGTTCCCCGCTCTGCGGCAGCGCCTCAACAGCGGCAACCGGAACAGCACGGTGCAGCGGTGCACCGAGCTGGAGGAGGTCACCCGTACGCCCAACGGCACGCACGCCTCTCCCCTGGACGCCGTGCGACAGGACAGCACGGTCAAGGTCCGTGTGCCTCTGGAGGCGGAGCCGATGCTGCGGCTGATCGACCGTGAGCTCGGCCTCGGCCTGGGCGCGGCCGGCTGCCGCGCGGTGCTGGAGCACCAGGATCGCATGGCCCGCGACAGCGAGCTCAAGGCGGCACAGGCGGCGGTACGCAAGGCGGACGACGTGGTGGCCAAGGTCGAGCTGCTGATCGGGGCGGACGCTCTCCGGGCCGGGCTCCCGGAGGGGCTGATGGAGGCCGAGCTGCAGGCGACCGACGGTGTGGAGCCGTCCGGTCGTCGGATCGCCCAGATGGCGTTCAACGCGCACGGCGACGGTGTGCTTCAGCAGCACGCCCGGGACATCCAGGCCCGCTTCCCCAACGCGCCTGTGGCGTACGGGGGTTCGTCGGCCGCCATCGCCTTCGTGTCGGACCTGAGGCTGCCCGTCGCGTTCGCCGGTTCGAGGACTCCGTCCCCACCTCCCTTCGAGACCGTCGAGGGGCCTCGGGACTTCCCGAGCCTCCACGACTACCAGGAGGACCTGGTCCGGAACATCTCCACCATGCTCGACCGGCTGGCCCCTCAGCGCGGCATGCTGTCCCTGCCCACCGGCGCCGGCAAGACCCGGGTCACCGCCGAGGCCGTGATCCGCTGGGTCAAGCGGGTCGGCGATCTCAAGGGTCCGGTGCTGTGGATCGCGCAGACCGAGGAGCTGTGCGAACAGGCCGTGCAGAGCTGGAAGTTCGTCTGGAGCAAGGTCGGTGCGGAGCGCCCCCTGGCCATCAGCAGGCTCTGGAGCAGCAACGAGGTCGGTGACGTCGTCGACCATCCCCACCTCGTGGTCGCCACCGACGCCAAGCTGGAGCGCTGCCTGGGCATCGAGCAGTACGCGTGGCTACGGCAGTCGGCTCTGGTGATCGTGGACGAGGCGCACACGGCGATCTCCAAGCGGTACACCGAGATCCTGGGCCGGTTGGGGCTCACCCAGTACGAGACCGGCCGTCACCTGCTCGGGCTGACCGCCACCCCGTTCCGCAACACCAACGAGGACGAGACCCGCCGTCTGGTCAATCGCTTCGGCAACCGGCGGCTCGACCAGGGGGTCTTCCCGTCCGGCGATCCGTACCGCGACCTCCAGGACTGGGGCATGCTCGCCCAGGTCGAGCACCGCACCCTGGAAGGGGGACGGATCGAACTGACCCGGGACGAGAAGACACACGCCGACCGCATGGCGATGCTCTCCCGCGCCGCTGAGCAGCGACTCGCCGACGACCACGCGCGCAGCCGACGGATCGTGGACTCGGTGGCCGAGCTGCCGGACGACTGGCCGACGTTGCTGTTCGCCACCTCCGTCGACCACGCCAAGTACCTGGCAGCCATGCTCAACGACCGAGGGGTCCCGTCGGCCGCGGTGGACTCGACGACCAGTGCGCAGGATCGCCGTACTCGCATCGAGAAGTTCCGAAACGGACGCATTCGTGTGCTCACCAACTACGGTGTGCTCACCCAGGGATTCGACGCGCCGGCCACTCGTGCCGTGGTCGTGGCCCGGCCGGTCTACAGCACCAACGTGTACCAGCAGATGATCGGTCGGGGACTGCGCGGACCACGGAACGGCGGCAAGGACAGCTGCCTGATCCTCAACGTCAGCGACAACATCGAGAACTTCGACACCCAGCTCGCCTTCACCCAGTTCGAGCACCTCTGGAGCCGTCCGTGACCGACGTCTACCTCGACAGTCCCCCGCTCACCGACGAGCAGCGGGCCGTGGTCGAGCAGCCCTGGGACGCGCGTGTCCTGGTCACCGCGGGCGCGGGGGCGGGGAAGACGCACACGTTGGTGCGCAGGCTCGACGCGCTGTGCGGTCACGAGGACCCCGACGAGGCACTGGAGGCCGCCGAGATCCTGGTGCTCACCTTCTCCAGGGCGGCGGCCCGCGAGCTGCGTGAGCGGATCGCGCGGCACGGGGAGCGGGCGCGTCGAGTGCGTGCCCAGACGTTCGACGCCTGGGCGTACGGGGTGCTGGTCCAGGCATACCCGGACGGCGAGTGGGGCACGGTCGGCTTCGACGAGCGGATCACCGCCGCGGCCCAGGCGGTCGAGAAGGGGGCGCTGGAGGCCGGCGACGCCGTCCCGCCCGCTCATGTCGTGATCGACGAGGTGCAGGATCTGCTGGGCGGGCGCCGGGAGCTGGTGGAGACCCTGCTCGATCGGTACCAGGACAGTTGCGGCTTCACCGTCGTCGGCGATGCTGCCCAGTCCGTCTACGGCTTCCAGATCGCCGACCCGGCGGAGCGTGCCGACGAGACCGGTCGGTTCTTCGACTGGCTGCGCTGCTCGTACCCGGACGACCTGGTGGAACTGAGTCTCACTCGGAACTTCCGTGCCACCACCGCGGAGGCCCGGATCGCCCTGACCCGCGGTCCGCGGCTCCAGCGGGTCAGCGACGCGGACGAGGCGGCGGCCCTCTACACGGAGCTTCGCGACCTCCTCGTGGATCCGGCGAACGGAACCGGCGACCTCACCGACCCGTTCACGCTGGACGGTTTGCGGAATCTCACCGACACCTGCGCGATCCTCACCCGCGACAACCGCCAGGCGCTGGTGGTCTCCGGCCTGCTCCACGAGCACGGCGTCGAGCATCGGCTGCGGCGCCCCCTCGAAGAGCGGCCGGTGCCGTACTGGGTGGCCGAGTTGTTGCGCCGCACGGAGGCGACCGGCCTCACCGCGGACCGGTTCCGCTCTCTGCTCGCGGAGATCCCGCTGCCGTACGAGCCGGACGCGAGCACCTTGTGGACGGTGCTGCGGCGGGCGACTCGCTCGACCGGGCGCACCGTGCTCGATCTGGAGCGGCTGCGGCGTCTGGTCGCCGACGGCAGGTTCCCCGACGAGGCGGCCGATCCCGAGACCGCGCGGATCGTCGTCTCCACCGTGCACCGGGCCAAAGGCCTTGAGTTCGACCGTGTGATCGTGCTGACCCCGCCGACCGTCGCCGAACTGCACAAGCAGTACAAGGAGGAGGTGGACCTGCCCGCAGAGGTCCGCGCCCTGTACGTGGCGATGACACGCGTCCGCCAGGATCTCTATCACGCGAGCCCCCCCGAGCTGCCGATCGTCAAGAAAGCCGGCGGCAGAAGGAACGGCCGTCGGTACGTGGGTGGTTGGCGGCCGTACGACCGTTTTGGGATCGTCGCCGAGGCGGGCGACATCTGTCGGGACAACCCACCCGGCCACGAGAGCGACGCGGCGGCGACACAGACGTATCTCCTGGAACAGGTCCGTACCGGTGCGGAAGCCGTGCTGCGAAGGCGCCACGACCTGCCGATGGGTGAGTTCCAGAGCCCGCCGTACGCCCTGACGCACGACGGACGGGAGATCGGTGAGGCCTCGGAGCGGTTCCGCGAGGGGCTGTTCCAGGTGCAGAAGGTGAACCGGACGTGGGATCCGTGGTGGCCCGACGAGATCCACGGTCTGCGTGTCGACGTCCTGGAGACGGTGTCGGGCAGTACCGCCGCCGGCGTCAACGCCGGTCTGGGCGACCGGGGTGTGTGGATCGTCCCCCGGATCACCGGCATCGGAAGGTATCGAAGGGCCGAGAACGACGAGGAGCAGGGCGCATGACGCAGGAAGCAGGTCAGCATTCCGAGCACTATCGGGTCCGGGACGAGGAGCTCCTGGTGGGGCTCCGCCGCGAGCTCTTCGGCCCGGCGCCCGAGGCCGAGCCGAAGGACCGGGACGAGGTACTGACCCAGGAGGCACCGATCGACCGCTACCTCACCGGTGTCCTCTACCCGCGTGCGGCGAGTACCGCGGCGGCGGCGCAGCTGCGGGCGGACGAAGAGGAGCAGGACGGCCTGGACATCGCCCCGCAGCGCACCGGTGACAACATCGAGGAGTCCGGCACGGCCCAGGAGGTGGGTGCCGCCGGATCCCGCCGCCCCTCGTCCATGGGGCTCACCTTCGCGGTCGCTCCCGACACCGAGGCGATCGTCGTCTCGGCGCGCGCCGCCGTCTACGAGCCCACCGACGCGGACGGCCGGCCGATCTCCGCTCGCCGGGCCGAGGCCCGCACCACTTCCGACCAGCGGGAGCAGTGGCGCCGCAAGGAACTCGCGCTGCCGGAGCAGCGGATCGACGTGAACACGCCCGATCCCAAGTGGCAGGAGGATCTCGCCCCGGGAGTCGCGCTGCGCGCCAACGTCCGCCGCCCCGACCCGTCCACCGGCACGGTCACGATCACGGTCACCCTGGTCAACACCCACCGTGTCGGCGAGCGGGAGCTTCAGGACGCGTTCTCCCTGTTCCAGTGCGGTCTCACGATCCGCGCCGCCGACGGTTCGAGCGCCTTCGTCGAGCGTCCGGCCCCGGCCGCGGCTCATGACCCCGAGGTCGCCACCAGCCGGCTGCTGCACCGCCACGCCCCGACCTTCGCTGTCGGTCACGGCTGCGCCGCCGAGTGGGACTGGACGCCGCCGCCGGTCGGCGTGACCGACACCGTCGTGGCCGCTGTCACCGAGGTGCGGAGCGAGTTCGTGCCGACCGTCGAAGTACTGCTCACCGACTCCAACCCGGAGATCGACGACTCCACCCTGTCCATGCTCGGCCTCGCCGACGGCTCCGACGCCGAGATCCTGGCCGCCCTACGAACACTCGCCGACGGCTACGAGCGCTGGATCGACCGCAAGGAGACCGAAGCGGACGCCCTGGCCGGCGAGATGCACGAGAAGCCCGCCCGGGACCAGGTGGAAGCCTGTCGCGAGGCACTCGGGCGCATCCGTACAGGCATCGAACTCCTCGAGTCCAAGCCCGACTTGATGCGGGCGTTCCGGCTCGCCAACCACGCGATGGCCGACCAGCGCGCGCGCAGCGCGTGGGTCAAGAAGGGTCGGATCGGCTCCCCCGACCCGACCGCCGGTCGCTGGCGCCCCTTCCAGATCGCGTTCCTGCTCCTCTGCCTGGCCGGGATCGACGACCCCGAGCACGAGGACCGGGGCATCTCCGACCTGCTCTGGTTTCCCACCGGTGGCGGCAAGACGGAGGCGTACCTCGGTCTGATCGCCCTGACCTCGTTCCTTCGCCGCATCCGCAAGAAGGAGAGCGGTGGCGGCGTCACCGTGCTCATGCGCTACACGCTCCGGCTGCTCACTCTCCAGCAGTTCGAGCGGGCCGCGATCCTGATCTGCGCCATGGAGCACATGCGGCGTGCCAGGCCCGAGCTGGGCCACGAGGAGTTCTCCATCGGCATGTGGGTGGGCCGCTCGGCGACCCCCAACACCCTGGCGGAGGCCGAGAGGAGGCTCGCCGAACTCCGTGGCGACCTCGACAAGCGCCTCGCCACCGAGAACCCCGTCCAACTGCATGCCTGCCCCTGGTGCGGCACTCGCCTCGACGCCCGCGCCTACGAGGTCGACGAGGACGCCAAGCGCATGCACGTCCGCTGCCCCGGTGGCGACTGCGCCTTCGTCGACGGCCTGCCGATCCACCTGATCGACGAGGCCGTGTACGACGCCCGCCCCACGTTGGTGATCGCCACCGTCGACAAGTTCGCCTCGATGCCCTGGCGGCCCGCGACCGCGGCGCTCTTCAACCGCGACGACCCGAGCGACCGCACCCCGCCCCCGGAGCTGATCGTCCAGGACGAACTCCACCTGATCTCCGGTCCCTTGGGCACGCTCACCGGCCTCTACGAGACCGCGGTGGACGCGCTCGCCGACCGCCCCAAGGTGATCGCGTCCACGGCGACCATCCGCCGCGCCGCCGACCAGGGCCGCCACCTCTTCGCCCGAGACGTCCGCCAGTTCCCGCCCGCGGGCCTGGACTCCCGAGACTCCTGGTTCGCCGTGGAGACCCCGCGTGAGGAGAAGGCGAGCCGCCGCTACGTCGGGCTGCTGGCGCCCGGCACCAGTCAGTCCACCCTCTTGATCCGTACGTACGCCACCCTGCTGCACCGAGCCAAACAGGCTCGGACCGAGGAGGAGGTGCGCGATGCGTACTGGAGCCTCGTCGGCTATTTCAACAGCCTCCGGCTGCTGTCGGCGGCCGAACTCCAGGTCCACGACGACGTGGTGGCGTATCTGGCGGTGCTCGCACAACGCGAGGGCGTGACAGCCCGCGATGTGGCCAACTACTCGGAGCTGACGAGCCGGGTCGACGCCAGCGAGATTCCCACCCGCCTCAAGCGCATCGAGAAGAAGCGGCCCGACGAGGACGCCGTGGACGTCCTCCTCGCCACCAACATGATCGCGGTCGGGGTGGACGTGGACCGGCTCGGACTGATGGCCGTCATGGGTCAACCGCAGACCACGGCCGAGTACATCCAGGCCACCAGCCGCGTCGGTCGCGCCCACCCCGGACTGGTCGCCGTCATGCTCAACGCGACCCGATCCCGCGACCGGTCCCACTACGAGAACTTCCTGCACTTCCATTCCGCGCTCTACCGCGAGGTCGAGTCCACGTCCGTCACCCCCTTCTCCGCCCGCGCCCGCGAGCGTGGGCTCCACGCGGTGATCGTCGCCCTTGCCCGCATCCTCGTCCCGGCCGCTCGCGCCAACGACTCCGCGGGTCGGGTCGAGTCCTACGAGCACCTCCTCCGCGAAGAAGTCAGGCCCATCCTGCTGAACCGGGTCCAGGACGTCACTCCTGAGGAAGTCGACGCGGTGGGCCGCGCCTTCGACGAATTCGTCGAGTGGTGGCGCGACGAGGCCGACACGCACGGCGGCCTCCTCTTCGAACCTGTCAGGGGCAGTCGCACCCCCTCGCTCCTGAAGTCGTACGACGACGAGTCCGAGGACGCCGACGCCTGGCGCACCCTATGGAGCCTGCGTGATGTCGACGCCGAGTCCGCTCTGTTCATGGAGGCAACCCGATGACCCCGCCCCCCGCGCGTCGCCGCCGGACCGGCGCTGACGGCGCCGCGCCCGCCCGCAACCTGCCGCGGCGCGGCACGGTTCGTCGGGCTCAGGCGATCACCACGTACGGCGTCGGCTCGCTCGTCGCCGTGGACCAGGAGTCCTTCATCGTCTCCGGCCTGGACGGCGCAGACGCGCACTGGAGCAGCGACGAGTCCCCCCTGATCCATGAACGGCGCCTCGCCCGTCTTCTCGGTGTCCAGCACTTCCGGCTGCCTCCCGCGTCCGAGGACACCAGCAGGGACGGCATCCGAGTGCGTCGTTTCCCTCTCATGCACTCCTGCCCCGCGTGCGGCGACCTGCGCCGACACCGCGACTTCAATCCGCCTGCCGGCCGGAGCGTCTGCGGCACCTGCGAGGTCGACCTCGTACCCTCCCGTTTCGTGATCGCCTGCGAGGCCGGGCACCTCGACGACTTCCCGTACTGGCACTGGGTCCATCGCGCTTCCGGAGGTGGTGCCACTACCGCCGGGCAGTGCGGAGGAACGCTCAAGATGCGTACCTCCGGCCATAGTTCCTCACTCCGCTCGATCCTCGTGTCCTGTACTTGCGGGGTGCCAGAGGTCTCCATGGAGGGCTCGTTCCGCAAGAGCGCGCTCAAGGATCTGGGCCTGCGTTGCCGTGGCACTCGCCCGTGGCTCGGTACCTCCGCTCCCGCCCAGGTCTGCGGCATGACGCCGCGGACGCTCCAGCGCGGTTCCTCGGCCGTGTGGCAGCCGGTGTTGAAGTCGGCGCTCTCCATCCCGCCGTGGAGCGACGGGCGCGCCGATCCGCTCGCCGAGCACTGGGAGGAGCTGCGCAAGCTCAACTCCCGAGCGGAGGTCGAGATGTGCCTGAAGTTCGCCTTCAAGGGCGAGAGTCCGGTCCCGATCGACGAGGTGATGGCGCTCCTGGACGCGGAACGAGAAGAGGACCCGAGCAGCGAGGACGGTCCCACCTTCGACCACCGATACCGAGCGCTGCGCAACAAGGAGTACGACCGGCTCTGCGCGGGCAACGACGAGCGCGAGCGGTCGCGGGACGAGCAGTTCATCTGCGAGACCCCGCTGGGCGACACGAGCGTGCTCCGTCCTCTCGGCGTGTCGGGCCCGATGCTGGTGAAGAAGCTCCGCGAGGTGCGCGCTCTCAAAGCGTTCACCCGGCTCGCAGACCCCGACGCGACGACCGAACCCCACGAGGTCCCACTCTCCGACTCCCCTCTGCAGTGGCTCCCCGCGATGGAGGTGCGTGGCGAGGGGGTCTTCCTCCGCCTGGACGAGGAACGGCTCGGTTCCTGGGAGAAGGCCGTCGCCGTCGCCGCTCGGGTCGAGCGGATGCGCACGGCTCACCAGCGGGTGATGGAACAGCGTGCCGGGGATCCAAGTCGCGTCCCGCCGTCCCCGGCAACGCCTCGCATGGTGCTCCTGCACACGCTGGCACATGTCCTCATCAACGAGTGGAGCCTGGAGGCCGGCTACCCCGCCGCCGCCCTGCGCGAGCGCCTGTACGCGGCCGACGACATGGCGGGCGTGCTCGTCTACACCGCGACGAGCGACTCGGCGGGCAGCCTCGGCGGGCTCGTCGCCCAGGGCGAACCGGAGCTTCTCGACCGGACGATCCGCTCGGCCGTCAGGCGTGCCGAGTGGTGCTCCTCCGACCCACTCTGTGTCGAGTCCGAGGCGTCCGGCACCGGCGGAACGAACCTGGCCGCCTGCCACGCCTGCGTGATGCTCCCGGAGACGAGCTGTGAGCACAACAACATCCTGTTGGACCGTGCGCTGCTCGTCGGCACCCCGGACGACCCTGACCTGGGTTTCTTCGCGGGAACGCTGAACCACTGAGGCCTGAACGGCGGCAGGGCGCCGAGGCGGACGGGCACGGTGACGGGGATTGGTACGGCAGCTGAGGCTGCCTGCCGGTCTCACGTCTCCGTCTGGGCGTCGAAACGTCGTTGAGCCCGGTCGAGGATGTCGTCGGGATCAAGGCCACGGGCAGCAGTCCAGTGCAGCAGGTCCGCGATCAGTTCAACCGCCGACTCCTCGATCCCAATACTTCGCGAAATCCCCAGAAGCCCAGCGCTACAGCTAGGCCCCCGATAGGCCTCAAGCGCCTCAGCAGCACGCTCAATGCGTCGGCAAGCCTGGCCAGGGACGACCGGGATCTCGCACCAGACCGCCTTTCCCGCTGCCGTCATGACCGTGCCCCAGTCCACCGCCAGCGTGGAGAGCAAGTGGAGTCCCCGACCGCACTCCTCATCGCAGCCCGCAGTCTTGAGCGACGGCATCTCCCGGCTCTTGTCATGGACTTCAAGCCGGAGCCGCTCCCCCGTCCGCTCAAGAATCAGAGTCGCTGAGGTGCCCTCACCCACGTGCTTGACGACGTTCGTCGCCAGCTCGGTGACGAGCAGCTCTGTTTCGTCAGCGGCAGCAGTCACACCCCACCGGCCGAGTTGCTTTGCGGCCGCTCTCCGGAGCAGGCGCACTTCAGCCGGCGCTGCCTCGAAGGGCAACACACAGCGGAGTCGGGGTTCGGCGTCCTCGTAGCCAGGCATGGCCAGTCCTCCCTCCCAAGCCACACAAGTGCTGCGCCTGCCGTGTCCGAACGGCAACACTGCGTAGCGGTCTGCGAGCGAGCATGGCACAGAGAAGTCTCACTATGTAACTTCTCATAAAAATCCATCGGGTGAATCTGATGGTGGCTCCGCCTCTCAGCTGCCTAGCCTGAGGAGGATCTGGGGCCGGCAGCCCGGCCCGCTCGAAGGAGACGCATGTCGGAACGGACCACAACCCGCCGCCGTCAACTCGGCGCGATGATGCGCAAGTTGCGCGCCCGCAGGGGAATGACCCTTGAGGAGGCCGGGCAGCTCGTCGGCGTTTCCAAGGCGACGGTCAGCCGGTACGAAACGCAAGCCGGGCCAGTCAAGTGGGTCATCGTCGATGCGCTCTGCCGTGAGTACGGCGCGACTGACACCGAACGCAAGGCCGTTGTCGGACTCGCCAAAGACGCCAAGCAGCAAGGCTGGTGGAGTTCCTTCGCCGACTCCATCCCCGAGAGCATGAACCTGCTGCTGACACTCGAGGACGAGGCCGTACGGGAGAGCCACTTCTCCTGCGTCTACGTGCCTGGCCTGCTGCAAACGCGCGCCTACAGCACCGCGCTGCAGAAGGCGAACGAAGTCCCCCTGGAACCAGCGGAGATCGAGCGTCTGGTCGACATCCGCATGAAGCGTCAGGAGATCCTCGCCCGCCCAAAGCCACTGCACCTATGGGCGATCCTTGACGAGTCCGTGATCCGTCGTGTCGTCGGATCGCCCCAGACCACGAAGGAGCAGCTCGGCCGCCTCCTTGAGGCCAACGAGTCCCCTCACATAACGCTGCAGGTTCTGCCCTTCTCGAAAGGGGCTCACGCTGCGGCGCTTGGAAGCTTCGTCATCATCGGCGGAGCTGAGCCGACGCTCGACGTGGTCTACGTCGACTTCCACACCGGCTCCCTCTTCCTGGAGAAGGACGAAGAGCTGGACCGATACAGACTTGCGTTCGAGTACCTCCGGGCACAAGCGTTGGACATGGAGGCGTCCTCCGTCATGATCCAACGCGCCCGCAAGGAGCTCTGAATGCCTACGGCTGCTCAGCCCGTCCCCGAACCCGCCTGGTTCAAGTCGTCGTACAGCGGCGGCAACACGACCGAATGCGTCGAGGCGGCTTTCACTCCGAGCGGGGTTCTCGTCCGGGACTCGAAGTGCCCCCCACGCGGACATCTCGCGATATCCGCGGAGGCGTGGGCCGGCTTCGTGGCCCAGGAACGCCGCGTCTGCTGAGGGGCAGGTACTTGAGAGCGCGCTGACGGCTCGGCCAGGGGGTTCGTTCTGGCGAGGGCGTACGCGGGATTATTCGACACGGGGGTGGCGAGATGGCAGAGAACCCACAACCTCCGGCCGGCCTACCGCCAGCCGAGCTGGCCCGCTGGGTTCAAGGTCAGCTCACAGCCGGGATGGAGTGGTCAGAGATCCGCAGGGCCCGCTTCCGTCGGTCCGCCTCGGTGGTCAAGGTGCTTGGCCTGGCCTTGTCGATCGCCTCAACAGTGATCTTGGGTCTACAAGATCTCAATTTCTGGGCCGGTCTGGCGTTCTCCCTAGGGGCCGTTGGAGTCGCTGTAAGCGCGGTCGAACCGTTCTTCAACTGGAGAGCTCGATGGTTACTCATGGAAGAGTCGGAGGTCAGACTCCGCCGCATCAGGGACGAGCTCGACTACTTTCTCGCCCGAACAGCTCCTGACCTCATACGAGTTGAGGATGTCGATCCCTTCTTCCACCGAGCACAAGAAGTCTGGACCGACATCAGCCGTCGCTGGCTCGATCAGCGCCATACAGAGCGACGGGAAGGCTGATACGTATCCAGCCACTGTGCTTCAGGTTCCACGGCATCGGCGTCAGCCGCGGCGCGCCGCTACAGCCGCCGTATATGTCTTCCGAGTCAGATCTTCAGGCACCCGGCTCTGATGGAGGCGCAGAACCCGGTGGGCACGTCAGCGCGCTCACGCCCGCCTGGACCGCCCATCGCCCCGTAACCCGGCTACCAACCCGTCCGCTTGCGCAGACTCCACCCCACCCCAGGAATCATCACCCCCGCAGCAACAAGATGCAGCCCGATCAAAGCCCCCACCGTCGCACCGTCTCCCCCCGACAGCACAGGCGGGACCAACGACACCGCCGTCAGCGACACCGTCGTCCACACGAACCGTTCCGCGGGCCGAGTGCTCCACCGGAGCAGGGCTACGGCGATGACGACGCCCACCACCGAGAAGGAGCCGCTCACCACCGCGAACCCGGCCAACGGGATCGTCTCGCCGCCCTCCGGGACCTCGAAGTCGATGCCGACGGCCTGGGCGAGCGCGGCGGCAAGAGTGGTGGCCGATGTGGCCGCGAGGGTGGCGAGGAAGCCGGTGACTGCGAGCATGCGGAATCGGTGAGGGCGGCTGCGGCGGGCCGATGCCGGATCTGCGACGACCCCGCTGTCCTTCATGCCGGTCATGCCATTCCTTCCCCATTCGACGTCATTCGACGTCTGACTTACGGCTGTGTATCGACAGGCACGCGATGTTCCTGGCCCGGGGTCACCACCCGCACCCTCGCCGTCCAACGCCCGGGATTCCGCAGCGCCCGCACCCCGGTCCCCCGCAGCCAGAACCCCGCGCCGCGCCCCAGAACCGGCCCGGGCTCGCCGTCGCGCAGCTCCAGCTGGACGCGCCCGCGGGTGACGATGCCGTACGCGTCGTGCCAGTCCGCCGGGATCACCGTGAGACGCGAGCCGCCGCGCAGCACAAGCGTCCGCACCCCGACTACTCCGTGCTGTCCGCCGGGAGGCGTTCCGGCAGGTCCAGGCGTGGGAACTGGTCGTCGTGGAAGGTGGTGATCTCGGTGATCGCGCCGTCGGTGATGCGCAGGACGTCGATGGTCAGGGGCAGGTAGGCGTTCTCCTGCGGCTGCCAGAGGTAGAAGGCGACGGCGGGCTGGCGGTTGGCGGAGGTGAGGACGGGGCGCAGGCCCTTCATGTCCTCGAAGCCGCTCTCGGTCCAGTAGTCGACGACCGTGTCGCGGCCGACGTAGAGGCCCGGGGTGGGCGGCATCGACGTGCGGACGTCGTCGCGGAGCATCGCGGTCAGGGCCGGGATGTCCGTGGCGACGCTGGCGTCGGTGTAGCGGCGCACCAGTTCGCGTGTGCCGGCGTCTTCCTCGCCGCCGGTCCAGTCCTGGCGCTCGGCGGGCAGGCGTTCCCGCAGGCCGGCGCGGGCGCGTTGCAGGGCGCTGTTCACGGAGTTGACGGAGTCTCCGAGGAGCTGTGCGACCTCCTTCGCCGGCCAGCCGAGGACGTCCCGCAGGATCAGTACGGCCCGGGGGCGCGGCGCGAGGTGCTGGACGGCGACCAGGTACGCCAGTTCGATCGTCTCCCGGGCGACAGCGAGGGTCTCGGGCTCGTCCGTCTCGCCCGCGGGCAGTTCGTCGAGCAGGCGGTCCGGGTAGGGCTGGAGCCACGGCACCTCGCCGCCTGTCGCGGGTTCCGGGCGGCGTTTGGCGAGCAGGTCCAGGCAGGCGTTGGTGGCGATGCGGTACAGCCAGGCCCGGAACGTCGACCGTCCCCCGAAGGTCTCCCGCCGCCGCCAGGCCCGTAGGAACGTCTCCTGCACGGTGTCCTCGGCGTCCTCGAACGACCCGAGCATCCGGTAGCAGTGCACGTGCAGCTCCCGCCGGTGCCGCTCCGCCAGGCCCGAGAACGTCGGCTCGTCGACCTCGGCCAGGCCGCTTCCCTCCAGGCCGCTTCCCTCCAGGCCGCCGCTCTGCAGACGGCTTCCGTCCAGGCTGCTTCCCTCCAAACGGACTCCGTCCAGGCCGCCGCCGCTCTCCACACCGCCGCCGTCCAAGCCGCTTCCGCCCGGCTCCCCCCGGCTCATGTCCGTACTCATCACGTCGTCGTCCTTCCGCCTCGTCATGTCCCGTCGGAGGGCTGTCGTAGGTATGACGGGAACGGGCGCGACAACTCATCACCAGGGTCGTTCGGGGCGGAGGCCGCCTGGGGTCCGGGCCGGTGGTTCTACGGCTCGTCGAGACGCCGGAGCGCGGGCTCGGCATCGCGGAACGCGAGTGGTCTGCCCGGCTCGCCGCCCGTCAGGGGCCCCGGTGACCGATGCCACGCCCCGCAACAGCCCACGCCACGCCCCGCGACAACCCACGCCACGATCCACCGTGGCCCATGCCACGCGGGACCGTTTCCGGCGTCGGCACGACACCTCCCGGCAGGCATCACCGCAGGTCACCCCACTCACACCCACCACCTGTCCGGCACCCCGAGCCGGACAGTGCAGGATAGACTCATGACAACCAAGGTCTACTTCGACATCACGATCAACGGCGAGCCCGCGGGCCGTATCAACTTCAACCTCTTCGACGACGTCGTCCCGAAGACGGCGGAGAACTTCCGCGCGCTGGCCACCGGCGAGAAGGGCTTCGGTTTCGCCGGGTCCTCGTTCCACCGGGTCATCCCGGACTTCATGCTTCAGGGCGGCGACTTCACCGCCGGCAACGGTACGGGCGGCAAGAGCATCTACGGCGAGAAGTTCGCCGACGAGAACTTCAAGCTCAAGCACGACCGTCCGGGCCTGCTGTCCATGGCCAACGCCGGCCCGAACACCAACGGCTCGCAGTTCTTCGTCACCACGATCGTGACGGACTGGCTGGACGGCAAGCACGTCGTGTTCGGCGAGGTCGCCGACGAGGCCAGCATGGCGGTCGTGAAGAAGATCGAGTCGCTCGGCTCGCGCAGCGGTGCGACCTCGGCGAAGATCACCATCGCCGAGTCCGGTCAGCTCTGACCTCTGCGATCCCTGTGAACGGCCGGTGCGGTGTCGATCGCCCCGGCCGTCGCGTATTCCGCGCGCGCATCTCGCAGCTCGTCGTCGGAGGCGGGAACTCCTTTTAACCCGGCTCGCTTTGAGTAGCAGTACTCATGCTCGGCCCTTTGATCACGCCGATGCTTCAGGCATGAGACGACGACTTACCAGATCCGCCGGGAAGCACAGCGTTTTCGGTCGTACGACGTTGGCGGCGCTGTGTGTGCTGGGACTTGCCGCCTGTGGGAGCGAGCAGGCGGGCGACAGGGCAGCGGGAGACAGGGCGGCGGCCGCCCAAGCCCACAGCCGGGTCGCGACCTCACCCCCCGCCACAGCGCCCGACTCCAACCTCGCCTCCGACTCCAACCCCGCCCCCGACTCCGCCTCCGCCTCCGCCTCCGAGGAAACCGAAGGCCTCGCGCCCCTCGCCTACATGGAACTCCTCCTCGACATCGCCGAGCCCTGTCTGCCCTCGGACCTGCCCACCTCGTTGCCGTCGGAGGAGTTGGCGGAACTGGAGAAGGTGGAGGAGAGGGAACTCGGCGGCACGGTCCCGCCCGAGGAGCCCGCTCCGGTGCCCCTGCCGGACGAACCGGTGCCGAGCAGTGAGCCCCGCGACCCCGAGAAGGCCGCGCAGGAGACGGAACTGAGTTCCGTGGAGAAGTGCGAGGCCCCTCTCCACGCCGAGCGCGTCACTGCCGCCCTCGAGAAGACCCCCGACCCGACCCCGGCACAGGTCGCCGAGACCCTGCGCGGCCTCGGTTACATCGACGACGCCGTCCACGGACCCCAACGCGCCGACGACGCCGACACCGACACCGGCGCCGGCGCCGTCGAGTTCATCCTCGACCTGCGCATGTTCGACAGCGGGCTATGCCTGTCAGGCAGCACCACCGGCACCAGGACGACGATCGAGGCGTACGGCGGCTCCCCGGAGGTCGAGTGCGCGGACGTACGACGCACGAGCTGACCGGCGCGAGCGGCGGAAGAGCTCAGCTCCCCTGAACTTCCCAGTCGGCGCGGGTGAGTTGATACTCCACCTCTCCCGCCTCCGATCCCTCGATCATCTCCGGCCAGTCGCCGTGGAAGTTCCGTACGAAGGTCAGTCCCGCCTTCTCCATCACGCGCCGGGACCGGAGGTTCACGGACATCGTGTTCGCGGTGACCCGCTCGACGCCCAGTTCCGCGAACCCCTTGTCGATCAGCGCCCGGCAGGCCTCGGTGGCGTAACCCCGGCCCCAGGCGGCCTTGTTGAGCCGGTACCCCAGCTCCACGGTCTCGGTGCTGTGCTCCTCCAGCGGCCGGAACTCGAACCAGCCCAGGAAGACCCCCGTGTCCTTCTCCTCCGCCGCCCAGAAGCCACGGGTGCCGAGGCACGGGTAGTCGTGGAGGAAGTGCGGGAGGGTACGGGTGCGGATGGCGTCGAGGGAGGTCGGCTTGCCGCCGTTGAGGTAGCGCATGACGTCGGCGTCGTTGTCCAGCGCGAACAGGGCGGCGGAATCGGAGTCTGCCTCGGTGAAGGCGCGCAGCCGCAGCCGATCGGTGGTCAGGAAGACATGCATGGCGCGCTCCTCGTCATCGTCCGGCGGATGCGTCAGCGGCCATTTGTCTCACACTCCCGATCCAGGAGCCGCACGAACTCGTCCATCGCGACCGCCAGTTGTTCCGGCTGCTCCAGGTGTACGTCATGTCCGGCTCCCGGTACGACGGTCACCCGCACGTCCGGGCGCAGCGCCCGCATGTCCGCCGCCTCCGTCGGACGCATGGTGCCGTTCCCGCCCTGCACCACGAGTGTCGGGCAGGTGATCCGGGACCACTCCTGCCAATAGGCGTTCTCGGCCAGTTCGGCCAGCGACTCCACCATCCGGTCCGGGTCGAAGCGCGGATACCAGCCGTCCGCCCGCTGCTCCAGCCCTCGCGCCCACGCCTCGTGCCCCAGAAACCTCTCGGCCTCCGCCACCGACCCGAACGGTGTCGGCCAGCTCTCCAGCCATCCCGCGATCTGCCCCGGCACCTCCGGACTGGGCCCGGCCGGCCCCGCCTCCACGAGGACCAGCCCGGCCACCAGCTCCGGCCGTCGCGACGCCAGCAGCATCGCCGTATGCCCGCCCAGGGACTGCCCGACCAGCGTCACGGCACCCAGCCCCAGCCCCTCGATCAGGGCCGCCGCGTCATCGACGTACGCCGCTCTGGTCACCGTCGGCGGGCGGCGGGTGCTGGCGCCGTGGGCGCGGGCGTCGTAGGTCACGACGCGGAAACCGGATGCGAGGAGGTGCGGGGTGAGGGCGTCCCACTCGCCCATGTGTCCGGCGAGGCCGTGGAGGAGGACGGCGGTGCGGGAGGCGGGGTTGGAGTGGGGGCGGGGGTGGTCGCGGTAGGCGAGACGGGTGCCGTCGGGCGTGGCGATGTGACGCAAGGTGTCCCCCGTTGGTCGAACGTATCCCCGGTTCAGGAGATCACGCCGGGAAGGTTAGCCTCGGGACATATCGAACGGGCATGGGCAGCACGGGACAGCAACTCGGGACAGCAGCTCGGGACAGGCAGCTCGGAATGGGCGGAGGAGACATGGCGAAGGTTCCCAGCGCGGTGGTCGCGGCGGGTGGGCTCGTCGGGGGGTACGGCGTGGCCCGGTGGACCAGGAAGCGGCAGTTGGGCGGGGTCGTGCTCGCCGCCGCCGGGGCCGCGGCGGCGCAGCAGTGGCGGCGGCAGGCGGGCGGGAAGGCGGCGGGGGCGTTGACGGCGGCGTATGTCGCGGCGTTCGCGGGGTCGCATCCGCTGGCGAAGAAGGTGGGCGCCTGGCCGGCCGTGTTCGGGGTGGCCGGGGCGGTGGCCCTGGCTTCGTGGGCGGTGGCAGATCGGCAGGGCTGAGGGACGGGCGGTGGGGGACACGCGGGGGCGGGCTTGAGGCTCGGCATCACCGAGCACCGGGTGCGGCTCGGTGCGGAGGAGTACCGGGTGCTGCGCACCGCCGGGCTGCGCCGGGCCCGCTGCTACGACGCCGGGCGTTGGGTGGAGGTGTGGGTGGACCGGGCCGCCGCGGCCGAACTGGCGGCGGCCTGGCTGCTGGCCGCGCGGTCGCCGCGTTCGCTGGTGCATCTCCCCTTGCGCGGGCGCGGTGAGCGGCCGCGGATCGGGCGGCCGCTTCCTGAGCCGCATCAGGCCCGTGACCTGCTGCTCGTGCATCACTCACGGCAGTTTCCGACGTCCCGGTGGAAGGAGGTGCGGGGGCGGCTCGGGCACGGGAGTCCGCGCACCGTCGAGTTCCGGGCGGCCGATTTCCCCTCAGGGGCGGACCGGGCCGGGCCCGAGAGCCTGCACGCCGGGTTCCATGACCGGCTGCGGCTGACCATCGCCGCCGGGACGCTGGTGCTGACCGGGAGCGCACTCGCCTTCGCGGACGTCGCCGCGGACTTCCTCGACCTGGCCGACACCGGTCCCGCCGAACACCGCCGACGGCAGGGGAACGGCGGGCACGCGTGCGTCGAACTCCGGCCGTCGTCGGGGCTGTTGGACCGCTCGATGCCCGCGATGCATGTCGAGTACTGCCCGGACTGGGAGCCCGTACCGGCCACCGCCGGACCAGCCACCGCCGGACCAGCCACTGCCTGACTGGCCACGGTCTGACCGGTCACCGCCTGACCGGCCGGGCGGGTGGGCCCCGCCGTAATCCGCTTGACCCTGGCCCGGGTTGACGTTGCACTGTGGCGGGGCGCCGCCGGGCCATGGTGCCCGTACGGATGCCGGGGTGCCGGCAACAGGGGAAGGCAGCGGCAGCGATGGAGATCCGTCCCACGACCGACCAGGACCTCGACGTCTTCATCGACACGATGCATGCCGCGTTCGGGATGTTCCCGGAGACTCCGGCCGAGGACGGCGGCGGGGTCTGGTGGGCGGCGTTCGAGGTGGACCGCGGGCTGCTCGCGACGGCGGAGGACGGGCGGCCCGTGGGTACCGCGGCGGCGTACTCCTTCGAGCTCACGCTGCCCGGTGAGGTCGTCGTCCCGGTCGGCGGGGTGACCGCGGTCGGCGTGCTGCCCTCGCACCGGCGGCAGGGGGTTCTCGGCGCGATGATGCGGCGTCAGCTCGGCGAGCTGCGGGACCGCGGTGAGTGTCTCTCCGTGCTGCTGGCCTCCGAGGCGCTGATCTACCGCAGGTTCGGCTACGGGCCGGCGACCTACACCCAGAAGCTGACCGTGCCGCGGCATCGGGGCGCCCTCGCCCTTCCCCGGGCGGGCGGGGAGGAAGAAGCCCCCGCGGACGACGGCACGATCGAGGTGGTGCGACGGGCCGACTGCGGGCAGGTCCTGGAGGAGGTCTACGACCGGTACCGCCGCGCCCAGCCCGGCGCGCTGTCCCGGCCGCATCGCTGGTGGGAGAGGCGCGCGGGGCAGCCGCCGATCGCTCCGGCGCAGCGGTACATCGCCGTGCACCGGGATGCCGATGGTGTTCCGGACGGGTACGCCAGCTATACGGTCGGCGACCCCGACCGAACCCTGACGGTCGACGAGACGATCGCCGCCGACGACGCCGTCTTCACGGCCCTGGCCGGGTATCTGCTCCGGCACGACCTGGTCAAGCAGATCGTGTTCAAGCACCTCCCGCCCGGGCATCCGCTGCCCTGGCAGTTGGAAGACTTCCGTGGCGGGGAGGTGAGCGGCCACACGGACTGGCTCTGGGTACGGCTCCTCGACATCCCACGGGCACTGACCGCACGCGGCTGGGTCACGGACGGCGAGCTCGTCCTCGACGTCGACGACCCGTTCCTCGGCGAGCACGGCCGCTGGCTGCTCACCGTCGCGAACGGCAAGGCCGACTGCGTCCCGACGGACCGCGATCCCGACCTCTCCCTGGACGTGTCCGACCTGGGCTCGATCTACCTCGGCGGCACCACCCCGAGCACCCTCGTACGCGCCGGCCACATCCGGGCCCACCACCCGGAGGCGGCGACCGTCGCCGACGCCCTGTTCCGCGCGGAACGGCCCCCGCACTGCCTGCACTGGTTCTAGTCGGTACGGGGGCGGAGTCGGTACGGAGTCGGAGTCGATACGGGGTCGGGGCCGGAGACGGTCACCCCACGGCCGCCTCCCCGCTCCCCGCCCGACCTCACCGCCCCGCCCGACTCACCGCCCCCAAGCCATCTCAAGCCATCTCAAGCCGTAGCCGCCCGAGCCCCGGCGGACCCGTCCCCCTTCCCCTTACGCGCCCCCGCACCCGCCCCCGTCCCCGTCCCCGCGCCCGTCTTCACCACCGCCGAAGCCGCCGCAGTCAGCGGCCGGGCGATGTCCTCCAGCGACCGGCGTTCCGCCCGTACCGCCAGTGCCGCGGCCACCAGTCCCGCCGCGCACATCAGCGCGGCGCCGACCTGGAAGGCGAGCACGGTGTCGCCGACGCGGCCCGTCCCGGTCAGGTCCGCGAAGAGCATCGGTCCGCTGATGCCGCCCGCCGCGGTGCCCAGTGCGTAGAAGAAGGCGATGGACATGGCCCGGGTCTCCATCGGGAAGATCTCCGACACCGTCAGATACGCGCTCGACGCCCCCGCCGAGGCGAAGAACAGCACCGCGCACCAACAGGCCGTCAGCGTCCCCGCGTCCAGGGCCCCCCGGTCGAACAGCCAGGCCGTGCCGAAGAGCAGCAGCCCGGACAGCAGATAGGTCGACGAGATCATCACCCGCCGCCCGACCGTGTCGAACAGCTTCCCCAGCAGCAGCGGGCCCATGAAGTTGCCGATGGCGATCACCGCGAAGTAGTAACCCGTACTGCCCGTGGGGACGTCGTAGAACTTCGTCAGGATCGCGCCGAAGCCGAAGGTGATGGCGTTGTACAGGAACGCCTGCCCGATGAAGAGCGCGAACCCCAGCACCGCCCGCCGCCGGTACTTCGAGAACACGGTCCGGGCGATCTCCAGGAACGTCACGCTCCGCCGCTGGTGGATCGTGAGCTCGGCGTCCGGCGACGGCTCCGGCAGCCGCTCCCCCCGCTCCGCCTCGACCTGCCGTTCGATGCCGGAGACGATCCGTTCCGCCTCCTCCTCGCGGCCGTGGATCAGCAGCCACCTCGGGCTCTCCGGTACATGACGTCGTACGAGGAGTATCACCAGTGCCAGCACCGCGCCCAGTGCGAACGTCAGGCGCCAGCCCACGTCCTTGGCCAGTACGGACGTGTCCAGTGCGACGATCGACAGCAGCGAGCCGCCCACCGCGCCCAGCCAGAAGCTGCCGTTGATCATCAGGTCGACCCGGCCCCGGTACTGCGCCGGGATCAGCTCGTCGATGGCCGAGTTGATCGCCGCGTACTCGCCGCCGATCCCGAACCCGGTCAGGAACCGGAAGGCGAAGAACCACCAGGTGGAGAAGGAGACGGCGGTGAGTGCCGTCGCCGCGAGATACACGGCCAGCGTGATCATGAACAGCTTCTTGCGGCCCCATTTGTCCGTCAGCCGGCCCCAGAAGAGTGCCCCCGCGCACGCCCCCGCCACATACAGCGCCGCCGCGAGGCCGGTCACCTCGCCGGAGGTGATCGGCAGTCCGCTGCCCGGCTCCGACAACCTCCCCGCGATGTTGCCGACGACCGTCACCTCCAGGCCGTCGAGGATCCACACGGTGCCCAGTCCGACGACGATGGACCAGTGCCAGCGCGACCATGGGAGACGGTCGAGTCGCGCGGGGATGTTCGATGTCACGGTCCGGCCGGTCTCGGCCTCGGCGGTGGTCATGGGCTCCCTCCTCATCGAGCGGAACTCCGGAACGAGTGAGAAAACGCGTGAGAAAACGCGTGAGAACTCGTGCCGGGTGCCCAGGAGGGGCGGGGCCTACGCCCCCAGCGCCCGCGACAGCGTGTAGATCAGCAGCCCCGCGAGCGAGCCCACCACCGTGCCGTTGATCCGGATGAACTGCAGGTCCCGCCCGATGTTCGCCTCGATCTTCTTCGTGGTGTGCTCGGCGTCCCAGCTCGCCACCGTGTCCGTGATCAGCGAGGTGACCTCGCGGCGGTACGTCGTCACCACGTACACCGCCGCGCCCTCGACCCAGCCGTCCACCTTGGCCTGCAGCCGGGGCTCGACCGCCATCCGCGCCCCCAGCGACAGCAGCGACGCCCGCACCCGCAGCCGCAGCTCACTGCGCTCGTCCTCGGCCGCGGCCACGATCATCGACCGTACGGCGGTCCAGGCGGACGCGATCAGGTCCTGGACCTCGCCGCGCCCGAGCACCTCGCCCTTGAGCCGCTCGACCCGCGCGCGTGTGTCGGTGTCGGACTGGAGGTCGGAGGCGAAGTCGGTCAGGAAGCGGTCGAGCGCGCCTCGGGCCGGGTGCGAGGGCATGTCCCGCATCTCCGTCACGAACCGCAGCAGCTCCTTGTAGACGCGCTCGCCGACCCGCTTGTCCACGAACCGCGGGGTCCATCCGGGTGCACCGCCCTGGACTGCGCCCATGACCTGCTCGTCGTGCAGGACCAGCCAGTCGTGCGCCCGCGTCACGACCAGGTCCACGACCCGCTTGTGTCCGCCGTCCGCGACGACCTTCTCCAGCATCTTCCCGATGCCCGGCGCGATCTCCTGCGCGTCGGCCCGACGGGTGATCGCCTCCCCGACCACCGCCTGCACATCGGAGTCACGCAGCACGGTCAGCGCGCCGCGCAGGGCGGCCGACAGCTCGGCCGTCACCCGGTCGGCGTGCTCGGGTTCCGCCAGCCACGCACCCAGCCGGCTGCCGATGCCGACCGCCCGCAGCCGCTGCCGTACGACGTCCTCGGAGAGGAAGTTCTCCCCGACGAACTCGCCCAGCGAGACGCCCAACTGGTCCTTCTTGGTCGGGATGATCGCCGTGTGCGGGATGGGCAGGCCGAGCGGCCGCCGGAACAGGGCCGTCACCGCGAACCAGTCGGCCAGCGCGCCGACCATGCCGGCCTCCGCGGCCGCGGCGACATAGCCCGTCCACGCGCCCGCGCCCTCGTGCGAGGCCCACTTGGCGAGGACGTACACCACCGCCACGAACAGCAGCAGCCCGGCCGCCGTGAGCTTCATCCGGCGTACGCCGCGCTGCTTCTCCTCGTCCGCTGCGCTGAACGCGGTCATCGCACGGTTAACCCTGGCGGCCGGGCGGGCATGCTGCTCCACGTCAGTGGTATCCGATTCGCCTGGTTTCGTGTGTTCCATCCACTCCACCCGTTCGTGATCCCTTACACACATTGTCCCTTCCTGACCGACTCCCGGAACGGAACAGGAGTTCCCGGCGTCTGTCAGGTCGACGTGATCGACATGTTCGACGTGATCGCCGTGATCGACGTGTTCGACGTGCTCGACGGCAGGGGGGCCGGTCAACTCCCCCTCATCTCATGACGCATCATGAGATGATCACATCGGAGCCCCGGGCTCCCGTCCGCCCGAGGAGAACCGCACCGCATGACCAGGCAGCGTGGTTGTGCCCTGCTTTCGGGGATCGTCGCCCTGATCGTGGCGCTCTCCGCCGCCCTGTACGTCGGTGTCGCCGCCGACGACGGCAGCGGCCGGCGGAACACCGTCGTCCAGGGGCCCGCCCCGCACAACTCCGCCGCCCCCGCCTCCACCGGCACCTGGGTCGGCGCCTGGTCCACCTCCCCTGCGGCCGCCGAGCCCAGGACGGAGACCGAGGGCATGGCGGGCCGCTCCGTGCGCAACATCGTGCACGCCTCCGCCGGAGGTACGAGTGCCCGCGTCACGCTGTCCAACCTCTACGGCCAGTCGCCGCTGACCGTCACCCATGCGTCGATCGCCCTCGCCGCGGCGAAGGACACGGCCGCGGCGGCCGCCGACACCATGCGGCGCCTCACCTTCGGCGGCAACACGACAGTCGTGATCCCCGCGGGCGGCCAGGTGACGAGCGACGCGGTACGCGTCACGATCGCGTACGGCAGTGACGTCCTCGTCACCACCTACTCCCCCACCCGGTCGGGGCCGGTCACCTACCACCGGCACGCCCGCCAGGTCTCGTACCTCGCCGACGGGGACCTCACCGAGGACGTGACGGGGACGGCGTACACGGAGGAAACCCCCTCCTGGCGCTACCTCACCGCCCTGGACGTGCTGAGCAACGAGGCCGACGGCACGGTCGTCGTCCTCGGCGACTCGCTCACCGACGGCATCACCTCCACCGAGGGCGCCAACCGCCGCTGGACCGACGTCCTTTCGGACCGGCTGCGCAGCGCGATCGAGTCCGGCGCCGACCTGCCCCGCTACAGCGTCGTCAACCAGGGCATCAGCGGCAACCGCGTCCTCACCAGCGGCCTCGGGCGCCCCGCCGAGAACCCGAGCGGCCTCGACCGCTTCGCACGGGACGTGCTCGGCCGCCCCAACGTCAAGGTCGTCGTCATCGACCTCGGCGTCAACGACATCCTCCGCAACCCCGCCCTCGCCGACCCCGACCAGATCCTCGACGGCCTGCGCACCATGGTCCGCCAGGCCCACGCCCGCGGCATCAAGGTCATCGGCGCCACCCTGATGCCCTTCCAGGGCCACCGGGGCTACACCGACGCCCGCGAGGACGTCCGCCAGCAGATCAACGCGACGATCCGCGACGGGCACGTGTACGACGCGGTCGCCGACTTCGACAAGGCGATCAGAGACCCGTACAACCCGAGAAGGCTGCGGTCGGACTACGACTCGGGCGACCATCTGCACCCGAGCGACAAGGGGTACGCACAGATGGGGGAAGCGCTGAACCTGGAGGACTTGAAGGGCTCGGCCCCGGCGGAGCTGTGATCGGCCTCAGCCGAGCAGTCTGCGGACAGGCGTGCCGCTAGGGGCGGCACGGGTGGGCGCTGGGGGTCCCCCCTCTGGGGGAGGCACCCCGCCGGCGCCGGGCCGCGCGACCCACCCGGCCCCAGCCCCCCACGCCGCCCCGCCTCAGTACTCGTCGTGCCGATCCCGACGATCCCGCCCGTCATGCCGGTCCCGCATCAGATCCCGATGCCCCTCCAGCAGCCGCCGATGCGCATCCTGCACGTCCTCACGGAACGACTCGTGCAACTCCCGCATGGACGACTTACGGTCCAGCTTCTCCTGCCTGCGCTCCGCCCGAAGCCGCTGCCGCTCCGCCTTCGTCAGCTTCCGCTCGATCCCGACCCCGCCCCAGAAGGCGAACCCGGTGACGACCACCCGCGGCGCCCCCGGATCCCCCAGCACCCCGTCCTCGCGCTGGTCGAACCCGCCCATGATCCCGATCCCGCGCACCACGACCTCGACCCCCGGCGGCACGATCACATTCACCCCGCCCATGATCGCGACGCAGTTGATCTCGACCTCACGGTCCGCGAAGTTCGCCTCGCGCAGATCGATCTCCCCGCCGCCCCAGAACGCAAAGCAGTTGAACCGCTTCGGCACGGTCCAGCGCCCCTTGCGCTGAAACCCCGACATCACGGCGACGGCCCAGGTCGACGACCCCTCGCCACCGGTGATCCGGGAGGCCCAACTCCCGTCGGCCACCGGCTCCTTGACGAGGTTGACGGCAGGCCCGGCGCCCGGCGCCGTCGGCAGGTCGCGGGTGATCGGCGTCAGTTCCCCGTACGTCCGCGCCTTGTACGTCGCGTCCAGCCGTTCCTCGAACTCCTCCATGTCGAGACGGCCCTCCGCGAGGGCGTCCCGCAGGATCTCGGCGACTCGCTCACGATCGGCATCTGAGGCACGAAGTTCAGGGAGTTCGTCGGTCATACACAGAAGCCTACGAGTTCCCACCCATCCGCACTATGCAGTCGCTCTGTCTGCATACATCTTGGCGATCACCATCTCGATATCCGGCTCCCGCACCGACAGATCCACCAACGGATACTCCGCCGCGATCCGCGCCACCAACGGCGCCGCGGACTCCCCCGCAGGGAACGCCAGCCACTGCCGCGGCCCTTCCACCTTCACCACCCGTGCCGCAGGGCCCACCTCGATCGGCGGGAGCTCCCGCTCCAGGTCGACCACCAGCGTCCGCTCGCTCTCCCCCGCCTCGTGGAGCCCGGCGAGCGGACCGTCGTACATCAGACGCCCGTGGTCGATGACCATCACCCGGGAGCAGAGCTGCTCGATGTCCTGGAGGTCATGGGTGGTCAGCAGCACCGTCGTACCGCTCTCGGCGTTCAACTCCCGCAGGAATCCCCGCACCTTGGCCTTGGAGATGACGTCGAGCCCGATCGTCGGCTCGTCGAGGTACAGCACCTCGGGGTCGTGCAGCAGGGCCGCCGCGATGTCGCCCCGCATCCGCTGCCCGAGGGAGAGTTGACGGACCGGGACGTCCAACAGGTCGGAGAGTTCCAGGAGTTCGACGCAGCGGTCGAGGTTCTCGCGGTAACGGGCGTCGGGGATGCGGTACATGCGGTGCATCAGCCGGTACGAGTCGATGAGCGGCAAGTCCCACCACAGCGTGGTCCGCTGCCCAAACACCACCCCGATCCGGTGCGCGAGCCGGCCGCGTTCGCGGGACGGGTCGATGCCCGCCACCCGCAGCCGGCCGCCGCTCGGGGTGAGGATGCCGGTGAGCATCTTGATCGTGGTGGACTTGCCGGCGCCGTTGGGCCCGATGTAGCCGACCATCTCGCCGCGGGCCACGCTGAAGGAGATCGAGTCGACGGCCCGCACCTGCCGCCGCTCCCGCTTCATGAATCCGGTCTTCTTGCGCACGTCGAAGACCTTCTCGACGCGGTCGAGCTCGATGAATCCGTCAGCCATGACCCCTACCGTGCCCCTCAGCTCCCAGACCCCTGCCGTGTCCCTCAGCCACCATGCCCCTCAGCTCCCCGTGCTCTGATACGAGCGAAGCCCCGCCCGCCAGGCCGCCCCCGCCGCCGCACAGCACCCCGCGGCCACCAGCGGCGGCAGGAACGCCACCCACTGCGGCAGCCCGAGCGGGATCGGCAGTCCCAGCACATAGGTCGCGGGCAGCCAGTTGACGAAGGCCAGCGGCAGGACGAACGTCACCCCGCGCACCATCTCCGTCGCGAACACCGTCGGCGGGTACTGCAGCATCGTCGTACCGCCGTAGGTGAACGCGTTCTGCACCTCGGAGGCATCCTTCGCCACGAACTGGAAGGCCGCGCCCGCGATGAACACCGCGCCGAAGATCCCGGCGCCGCTGACGATCATCACCGGCATCAGCAGCAGCTTCGCCGGGGTCCAGTCGATGTCGACGGTGGCCAGCGCGTACCCCAGCACCAGCACGCCCTGGGTGATCCGGCCGAGACGGCGCAGCCCGAACTGGTCCGCCGCCATCTGCGCCAGCACCGGCGCGGGCCGCACCAGCAGCGTGTCGAGCGTGCCGTCGCGCACCCGGCGTCCGAGCTTCTCCATCGAGCCCAGCGTGAGATCGGCGAGACCGAACGCGACGCTGGACAGGCCGTACAGGAAGGCGACTTGGGGCAGGCCGTAGCCGCCGAGCCCGTCGACGCGCGAGAACATCAGCATGATCGCGACGAAGTCCAGCGAGGTCGCCGTGAAGTTTCCGAGCGTGGTCATGAAGAAGGAGAAGCGGTACGTCATCGTGGAGCGGATCCACATCGCGGAGATCATGCGGTAGGCACGGAACCCCTCGACAACCCTGCCGATCCCCGCCCCGCGCCCCACCTCCTCGGCCACCTTGCTCGCCTCGATCGCCTCGATCGACTCAGCCACCCTGCACCACCACCCGCCGCGTAGCCGCCCCCTGCACCGCCCGCCCCGCCGCCAGCAGCAGCACCGCCCACATCGCCTGGAAGGCGTACGTGCCGAGCGGATCGGCGTGTCCCATCAGCACATCCGCGGGCGCCTGGAGCAGCGAGGACCACGGCAGGACCCGTACGACCTCGCCGAGCGCGCCCGGGAAGACGTTCAGCGGCAGGATCATGCCCGAGCAGAACCAGCCGACGAACATCACCATCTGCGCCACCCCGGAGCCGTCGAGGAGCCAGAACGCGCTCAGCGCCACGAGATACCGGATCGCGAAGCTGACCAGCATCGCGAGGAGGACCGCGACCAGGAAGGCGGCCCACGTCGACACCTCCGTCGGCAGGGCCAGGTCGAAGACCAGTGCGCCGAAGACGAAGGGGACCACCCCGCGGCCGAGCAGTTCGAAGCCCGCCCGGCCCAAGTCGGCGGCGAGCCACCACAGTTGGAGGTCGGCCGGGCGGTACAGGTCGACCGCGATGTCACCCGTGCGGATGCGTTCCATCAGCTCGGTCTCGACACCTCCGCCGCCGGTGGCGACCGTCTTGAACAGCGACTGGCCGATCCACACATAGGTGACGGCCTGCGCCAGGTCGTAGCCGCCCAGATGCGGCCGCTCGTCCCACAGCGCGGTGTAGGTGTAGACGAGGATCAGGCCGAAAACGGTGTTGGTGAACACCCCGGCGGCGGTGGCGGCCCGGTAGGTCGCGTACCGTCTGAACCCGCCCGCCGCGACGGCCACGTACAACCGCCCCGAACCCACGCCACAGCCCTCCTCGGTCCGCCCTGGCACCAAAGCGCGAGAGCCTAGCCCCCGGTGGTGACGCACGCCACCCATTTTCGGGGCAGACGCGCGCCGGTCGCCGGGAACGGAACGCATGGTGCGACAGTCTTCATCCGGGGACGCAGAACACGTACGAGGACGTACGGCGTTGTACGACGTAAAAGCGTGAAACAGGAGTCCGTGCACGACATGAGTGACGAGCCGCAGCCGCAGCAGCCGAACCAGGGCTGGGCGCCCAGAGAACCCTTGGCGGCCGCGGAGCCCGGCGGTCAGAGCGGTCAGGGCGGCAAGAAGCCGAAGCGGACCGGGTGGCGGCGGATCATCCCCACCTGGCGCATGGTGCTCGGCACCTTCGTCCTCGGGATACTGCTGGTGATCGGCCTGTTCTTCCTCGGCTACTCGCTGGTGAAGATCCCGCCGGCCAACGCGCTCGCCACCAAGCAGTCCAACGTCTATCTGTACGCGGACGGCAGCCAGCTCGCCCGCGACGGCGAGGTCAACCGCGAGAACGTCACCCTCTCCCAGATCTCGATCAACGCCCAGCACGCCGTACTGGCCGCCGAGGACCGGGACTTCTACTCCGAGTCGGCGATCGACCCCAAGGCGATGGTGCGCGCCGCCTGGAACACCGCCACCGGCAAGGGCACCCAGTCCGGCTCCACGATCACCCAGCAGTACGTGAAGAACTACTACCTGGCGCAGGAGCAGACCGTCACCCGCAAGGTGAAGGAGTTCTTCATCTCCATCAAGCTGGACCGGGAGAAGTCCAAGGACGAGATCCTGGAGGGCTACCTCAACACCAGCTACTTCGGCCGCAATTCCTACGGCATCCAGGCCGCCGCCCAGGCCTACTACGGCAAGGACGCCACCAAGCTCACGGCGGGCGAGGGCGCCTATCTCGCCGCACTGCTCAACGCGCCGAGCGAGTACGACGTCGTCGCCCACCCGCAGAACAAGCCGGCCGCCGTGGCCCGCTGGAACTACGTCCTGGACGGCATGGTCAAGGAGGGCTGGCTGAAGCAGTCCGAGCGGGCCGGCCTGAAGTTCCCGATGCCGAAGGAGGCCACCGTCTCCACCGGGATGTCCGGGCAGCGCGGCTATCTCGTCAACGCGGTCAACGACTACCTGGCCGAGAACAAGATCCTCAGCGCCGACGAGCTCGACGCCGGCGGCTACCGCATCATCACCACCATCCAGAAGAAGAGGCAGGACGACTTCGTCGACGCCGTCAACGACCAGCTGATGGACAAGCTCGACAAGAAGGCCCGCAAGGTCGACACCTACGTCCGCGCGGGCGGCGCCGCCGTCGACCCGAAGACCGGGCAGGTCGTGGCGATGTACGGCGGCATCGACTACGTCAAGCAGTACACGAACAACGCCACCCGCCGGGACTTCCAGGTCGGCTCCACCTTCAAGCCGTTCGTGTTCACCTCGGCCGTCCAGAACGAGTCCGTCACCCAGGACGGCCGCCCCATCACCCCGAACACGGTCTACGACGGCACCAACAAGCGCCCCGTGCAGGGCTGGACCGGCGGCAGCTACGACCCGGCCAACGAGGACGACGTGAACTACGGGAACATCACCGTGCGCACCGCCACCGACAAGTCGGTGAACTCGGTGTACGCGCAGATGGCCGTGGACGTGGGCTCCGACAAGGTCAGGGACACCGCGATCGCCCTCGGCATCCCCGGCGACACCCCCGACCTGACCGCCTCGCCCTCCATCGCGCTCGGTGTGAACACCGCCAGCGTGCTCGACATGGCGGAGGCGTACGCCACGCTCGCCAACCACGGCAAGCACGGCACGTACACGATCGTCAAGAGCATCACCAAGGACGGCAAGGACGTCATCGACCTGCCGAAGCGCACGACCTCCCAGGCCGTGACCCGCGAGGCCGCCGACACCACGACCTCGATCCTGCAGAGCGTCGTGGAGAACGGCACCGCCACCGCCGCCCAGGCCGCGGGCCGCCCGGCCGCCGGCAAGACCGGCACCGCAGAGGAGGACCAGGCCGCCTGGTTCGCGGGCTACACCCCCGACCTCGCCACGGTCGTCTCGGTGATGGGCCAGGACCCGACGACCGCCGCACACAAGTCCCTGTACGGCGTCATGGGCCTGCAGCGCATCAACGGCGGCGGGGCGCCCACCGAGATCTGGGCCCAGTTCACCAAGGCCGCCCTGAAGGGCAAGCCCGCCGCCGAGTTCGACCTGGAGCTCCAGGAGGGCGCGGACCAGGTCTACACCCCGCCCGTCGAGCCCTCCACCGAGCCCCCGCAGGACACGGCGGGGCAGGACAGCGGCGGCACGACGGACGGCGGCCAGGACACGGCCGGCCAGACCGACGGCGGGACGACCGGCGACCCGACGACCGGCGGGACCACGGGTGACACCACGACCGGCGGCACCACCGGCGGCGACACCACCACGACGGGCGGCACGACCGGCGACCCGACCACGACGGGCGGCACCACGGGGGACACGACCACCGGCGGTACGACCGGCGACACGACCACCGGTGGCACGACGACGGGTCCGACGGGCGGTACGACGGCGGGCGGCGGCCCGCCGACGACGGGATAGCGCCTGCTGATGAGCTAATGACCGCTGGTCGCCTTCAGCCCCACCACGGCGACCAGCAGCAGGCACACGAAGAAGATCCGGGCGGCGGTGGCCGGCTCCCCCAGCACCACCATGCCGAGCACCGCCGCCCCGGCCGCGCCGATGCCGACCCATACGCCGTAGGCGGTACCGATGGGAAGGGTGCGGGCGGCGTGCGACAGCAACAGCATGCTGGCGACGATCCCGGCCCCGGTGAGCAGGCTGGGAAGGGGCCGGGTGAAACCGTCGGTGTATCGCATCCCGATCGACCAGCCGACTTCGAGCAGACCGGCGACGACGAGCAGAACCCAGGCCATGACAGGCACCTCCGAGAGACTTTCCTGAACGGGGTGCGTCGTCTTGTCAGGCGTCCCGGTACGGCGCGTCTCGTCGGGCTGGCACCTTCAAAACTAGCAAAGAAACAGGAAGAGGGCTGGTGACACCGGCCACCAGCCCTCTCCCCACCGTTGAATCAGAGGTACAACCCGGTCGAGTCCTCGGACCCCTCGAACCGGTCCGCGGCCACGGCGTGCAGGTCGCGCTCCCGCATGAGCACGTAGGCGACGCCCCGCACCTCGACCTCGGCACGGTCCTCGGGGTCGTACAGAACCCGGTCCCCCGGTTCGACGGTCCGTACGTTCTGTCCGACCGCGACGACATCGGCCCAGGCCAGCCGTCGCCCGACGGCCGCGGTGGCGGGGATGAGGATGCCGCCCCCGGAACGCCGCTCGCCCTCACCGACGTCCTGCCGCACGAGTACTCGGTCGTGCAGCATCCGGATGGGCAGCTTGTCGTGCTGGTCGCTGTGCTCGTTTCTGTTGGCGCTCACGGCTGAGAACCTACCTGCCTGAAGGGGGTGCGTACGCGCCCGGGTCAGCCCTTGCGACGCCGGGACCCCAGGGCGAGGAGCCCCACGAGCCCGACGGCGACGAGCGCGACGGGAACGATGCGCTCCAGACGCGGGGCGCCTTCGTCGTCGACGAACTGGGCCCTGGTGTTGCTCACGGCCCGGTTGACACCGACGTAGGCTCGTCCGAGCGTGTGATCGATGTTCGACACGACCTTGGCCTTGGCGTCACCGACGATGGTCCTGGGGTGAACCCGTACCCCGATCTCGTCGAGAGTCTCGGCCAGCACTTCGCGGCGGCGCTTGATGTCCGCCTCGATCTGCGCCGGGGTTCTGGTGTCCGACGTGTCCGCCACCGTACGGCCTCCGAGGTGTCTGCTGATGCTGTTCTGGACAGTCTGTCAGTTCGCCGGGCGGCTGCACTGTCAGCACCCCCGGTTAGGCTGGCCCGATGAGCGAGCGACTCCAGCCCGGGGACGTAGCCCCCGCCTTCACCCTCCCCGACGCCGACGGCAACGAGGTGTCCCTCTCGGACCACAAGGGCCGCAAGGTCATCGTCTACTTCTACCCCGCGGCCCTCACCCCCGGCTGCACGAAGCAGGCGTGCGACTTCACGGACAACCTGGAACTCCTGGCCGGCGCCGGTTACGACGTCATCGGCATCTCCCCGGACAAGCCGGAGAAGCTGGCGAAGTTCCGCGACAAGGAATCCCTGCGGATCACCCTGCTCGCCGACGAGGACAAGCAGGTCCTCGACGCCTACGCCGCCTTCGGCGAGAAGAAGAACTACGGCAAGACCTACATGGGCGTCATCCGCTCCACGATCGTCGTGGACGAGGAGGGCAAGGTGGAGCGGGCGCTGTACAACGTGCGTGCGACGGGCCACGTGGCGAAGATCATCAAGGACCTGGGCATCTGAGCGGTCCTTCCCCTCCACTTCAGCGGTCTGAGCGGCCCACACCGGGATCACCTGGTGCGGGCCGCTTCACTTTTCGGGCGGGACTGTCCGATAAGCGGTTCGTTACTCCGTACGGGCCACGAACGTGTGGCCGTGATCGGAGGGGAACTGCATGGGGGCCAGCGCGTATCCGAGGGAGCGGCTTGAAGAGGCGGCTCGGGGGGCTCGGACGTTGTCGGAGGCGTGTCGGAGGTTGGGGGTGGATCCGAAGAGTTCGACGCGGCGGTACGTCTTCGAGCGGATGAAGAGGCTCGGGGTGGAGGTCTCGCACTTCGAGCGGGAGGGGGTGAAATGGACGCGGGAGCTGCTGCAGGAGGCGGTCTCGGCGTCGACGAACATGTGCGAGGTACTTCGGCGTCTCGGGCTTGAGGTGGTCGGCGGCCACCACACGCACATCAGCCGCCGGATCAAGGCGTACGGCATCGACGTCTCGCACTTCCGGGTGCCGACGCAACGGGGCGAGTCGTTGCGTCGCCGAACGCCAGCCGAACTGCTCGTCGAGCAGCCCGCAGGCGGCGCCCGGCGCATCCAGAGCGATCGCCTCAGGCGGGCGATGACTGAGATGGGCGTGGCGGAGTGCTGCGCCATGTGCGGGATCGAAGGTGTATGGCTCGGGGAGCCGCTCCCTCTGGAGATCGACCACATCGACGGCGACTGGCGGAACAACCAGGTCGAGAACCTGCGGTTTCTGTGCCCCAACTGCCACTCGACGACGGACAGTTACCGCGGTCGCGGCAAAGGCAGGGAGTCATGAACAGCAGCGTGCAATACACCCGGGAACGACTGGCCAAGGCCGCCGCGCGGTGCGCCGACATCGACGAGGTCATCGCGTTCTTCGGCACCCAACCATACGGCTGTCTTCGCGGGTACCTAACGAAGCGATTCGACCACTTCGGCATCGACATCTCGCACTTTCGGCCTTGCGGTAGGCGAGCCCGGCCCACAAGCGACGAGTTGCGAACCGCAGTCGCCGAGTCAGCTTCCCTCGCAGAGGTACTGCGCCGCCTGGGTCGGCCAAGCAACAGCGGGCAGCGCGTGACGGTCGGCAAATCAGCGTGGTAAGCGCGGCACCAATGCCAAACGCCCTGAGGACGTACTGATCCGGCATGACGGCAGACACCGGACGAAGACCTTGCAGCTCCGGCGGGCGCTCCGCGAAGTCGGCGTACCCGAGGAGTGCGCTGGGTGCGGGGTCGGCCCCGAGTGGCTCGGCAAGCCCATGACGCTGGAGGTCGATCACATCAACGGGGACTGGAGCGACGACCGGCGGCAGAACCTGCGGTTGCTCTGCCCCAACTGCCATGCGATCACGAGCACCTGGTGCAGGGGAGGCAGCAGGCCGCGACCGAGTACCAGTAAGCTGTACGTGGGGCCGTAGCCCAATTTGGCAGGAGGCACCACTTTTAGGTAGTGGACAGTGCGAGTTCGAGTCTCGTCGGCCCCACGTTCAGGGCGCGGCTCCCCACGGGGCCGCGCCCTTCGCCGTCGTCAGCCCAACAGCTCCCGCACCACCGGCACCAACCCCCGGAACGCCTGCCCGCGGTGGCTGATCGCGTTCTTCTCCTCGGCCGTCAGTTCGGCGCACGTCCGGGTGTCGCCGTCCGGTTGGAGGATGGGGTCGTAGCCGAAGCCGTTCGTGCCCACGGGAGCGTGGCGCAGTACGCCCCTCAGGCGGCCCTCGACGACCCGTTCCGTGCCGTCCGGAAGGGCAAGCGCCGCCGCGCAGGCGAAGTGGGCGCCCCGGTGTTCGTCGGCGATGTCCGAGAGCTGGGCCAGGAGCAGCTCGAGGTTGGCCTTGTCGTCGCCGTGCTTGCCTGCCCAGCGGGCCGAGAAGATGCCCGGGGCGCCGTTCAGGACGTCCACGCACAGGCCCGAGTCGTCGGCCACCGCCGGGAGGCCGGTCGCCTGGGCCAGGGCGTGGGCCTTCAGGAGGGCGTTCTCGGCGAAGGTGACGCCCGTTTCTTTGACGTCGGGGATGTCCGGGTACGCGTCCGCGCCGACGAGGTCGTGGTCGAGGCCTGCGTCGGCGAGGATCGCGTGGAGTTCGGTGACTTTGCCGGCGTTGCGGGTGGCGAGGATGAGGCGGGTCATGCCCCTCAGTATCCCGGGCATGCATCCCGGGGATCCTGGGGATCCCCGGGCCGTCCCACCGACTGTTACGACGTGCAGACCTTCGTCAACTCGCCCGCCGCGTCCGTGATCGGGCTGAGGTCGGGTGTCTCGTCGCCGTTCTCGACGGCCGTGCGGACGTTCCTGACGGCCTGCTGGAGGTCGTCGACGGCCTGGTTGACGTCGGTGTTGTCGGTCTTGTCGCCGATCTCGTCGAGGTTCTTGTCGATGGAGTCGAGGGACTCGTCGATCTGCGTCGGATCGTTGGCGGCGTTCTCGACGGCCTGCTGGAGATCGGTCACGCTGTCGGCGACGGCCTCGGCGGTCTGGACGCAGTCCAGGGCCTTGTTGACCGCGTCGCAGCCGGTCGTGAGTCCCACCGTCAGTCCGACGGCCGCCACGACTGCGGCGATGGCGGTACCTCGACGGCGTCGGCTCTCGGCCATGGTGATGGTCCCTCCCTTGTTCAGCCCCAAGGGCCCCCGTGCAGTGGCCGGGCGCACAGCGGTGTGCCGTACGCCCGTATCCATGGTGACGCGAGGGAGGGCGGCCGGGTTGCCCGCTCCAGCCGCTTTCCTTGGTCCGTCTTTTACTTTTCGAGGACGGTATCAAGGGCCTTGCGCTGGTGGACAGCGAGTTCGTCGCAGCCCAGAACCGCCAGGTCCAGAAGGGAGTTGAGCTCGTCGCGGGCGAAGGGCTCGGCCTCGGCGGTGCCCTGGACCTCGACGAAGCGGCCGTCGCCGGTGCAGACCACGTTCATGTCGGTCTCGGCGCGGACGTCCTCCTCGTAGCAGAGGTCCAGGAGCGGGACGCCGCCGACGATGCCCACCGAGACGGCCGCGACGGTGCCCGTGAGGGGCTGGCGGCCGGCCTTGATCAGCTTCTTGCCCTGGGCCCAGGAGACCGCGTCCGCGAGGGCCACGTAGGCGCCGGTGATCGCCGCGGTGCGGGTGCCGCCGTCGGCCTGGAGGACGTCGCAGTCGAGCACGATGGTGTTCTCGCCGAGGGCCTTGTAGTCGATGACCGCGCGCAGGGAGCGGCCGATAAGGCGGCTGATCTCGTGGGTGCGGCCGCCGATCTTGCCGCGTACGGATTCGCGGTCGCCGCGGGTGTTGGTGGCGCGGGGCAGCATGGAGTACTCGGCGGTGACCCAGCCCTCGCCGCTGCCCTTGCGCCAGCGGGGGACGCCTTCGGTGACGGAGGCGGTGCAGAAGACCTTGGTGTCGCCGAAGGAGACGAGGACGGAGCCCTCGGCGTGCTTGCTCCAGCCGCGTTCGATGGTGATCGGGCGGAGTTGTTCGGGGGTGCGGCCGTCGATTCGAGACATGGCGTTGAGCCTAGCCGTACATGCGGAAGGGGCTCCTCCCGCGGTGGGAAGAGCCCGTTCCAGGAATGAGCGCGGGGCTCACATCATGTCTTCGATGTCCGCGGCGATCGGGTCGGCGTCGGTGCCGATGACGACCTGGATGGCGGTGCCCATCTTGACGACGCCGTGGGCGCCGGCGGCCTTGAGGGCGGCGTCGTCGACCTTGCTGGGGTCGATGACCTCGGTGCGCAGGCGGGTGATGCAGCCCTCGACCTCTTCGATGTTCTCGATGCCGCCGAGCCCGGCGACGATCTTCTCTGCCTTGGTGGCCATGTCGGTCTCCTCACGCACAGTTGGCCCAACTTCGCGAGCGATTGCGCCGTACGTACCGAAAGATGACGTCACAGCAACCCAATCGTCCGTAACTGGTCTACACCACCTGACAGGCGGTCGCCAACTCATGAGTTCCGACACCGAGATCTCTTCCGCACGCCGGCGGTGGCAGTCGACGTTCCAGGGTCTGCAGAAGATGGGCCGCAGCCTGCAGCTTCCCATCGCCGTGCTGCCCGCCGCGGGGATCCTGAACCGGCTGGGGCAGCCGGATGTGTTCGGGGACGACGGGCTGGGCTGGACGAATGTCGCCAAGGTGATGGCGGGGGCGGGCGGCGCGCTGCTGGACAGTTCGCTCGGGCTGCCGCTGCTGTTCTGTGTGGGTGTCGCCATCGGCATGGCGAAGAAGGCGGACGGTTCGACGGCGCTGGCGGCGGTCGCCGGGTTCCTCGTCTACTACAACGTGCTGCGGCAGTTCCCGGAGGACTGCGCGGCGGGGGCGAAGGTGGTGGCGGCCGGCTGCCAGGCGGCGGACGGGACGGTCAGCGCCTTCAGCTACCAGAACCCGGGGGTGTTCGGCGGCATCGTGATGGGGCTGCTGGCGGCCTTCTTCTGGGCGCGCTATCACCGTACGAAGCTGGTGGACTGGCTCGGCTTCTTCAACGGCCGCCGCCTGGTGCCGATCATCATGGCGTTCGTGGCGATCGCGTTCGCGGCGCTGTGTCTGTGGATCTGGCCGCCGATCGGCGACGGTCTGGAGAACTTCAGCGACTGGCTGAGCGACGCGGGCGCGTGGGGCGCGGGCATCTTCGGTGTCGCGAACCGGGCGTTGCTGGTGATCGGGCTGCACCAGTTCCTGAACGTGCCCATCTGGTTCCAGTTCGGCACGTACACCAAGCCGGACGGCACGGAAGTGCACGGCGACATCAGCATGTTCCTGGCGGGCGACCCGGATGCGGGTCAGTTCACGTCCGGGTTCTTCCCGATCATGATGTTCGCGCTGCCCGCGGCGGCCCTGGCGATCACGCACTGCGCCAAGCCGAACCGCCGCAAGGAAGTCGGCGGTCTGATGCTCTCGGTCGCGCTGACGTCGTTCGTCACGGGTATCACCGAGCCGATCGAGTACTCGTTCCTGTTCATCGCGCCGCTGCTGTACGCGGTCCACGCGCTGCTGACGGGTGTGTCGATGGCGGTGACATGGGGGCTGGGGGTCCATGACGGGTTCAGCTTCTCGGCCGGACTGATCGACTACATCATCAACTGGAATCTCGCGACGAAACCCTGGGCGATCATTCCGATCGGCCTGTGCTTCGCGGTCGTCTATTACGCGATCTTCCGTTTCGCGATCACGAGGTTCGATCTGAAGACCCCGGGCAGGGAGCCGGAGGAAGAGGTCGAGGACGTCACGAAGGTCTGACGGTACGTAGCCCTCCGGTTGCGGAATTGACGGGTTCCTTATATCGGCCTCCATCGTGTAGAACAGGTCTACACCACTGAGTGGTGTAGACCACCACCCGATGGAGGACGTATGAGCACCGCCACCGATACGGCGGCCCCCGCGAAGAGGCGGGGATCCGGTCTGTTCCAGGGCCTGCAGAAGGTCGGCCGCAGCCTGCAGCTGCCCATCGCCGTGTTGCCGGCGGCGGGCCTGATGGTGAGGCTCGGCCAGCCCGACGTGTTCGGGGCCGACGGCCTCGGCTGGGACAAGGTCGCCCTGGTCTTCGACAAGGCAGGCGGTGCCATCACCGGCAGCCTCCCCCTGCTGTTCTGCATCGGCGTCGCCATCGGCTTCGCCAAGAAGTCCGACGGCTCGACCGCCCTCGCCGCTCTGGTGGGCTTCCTGGTCTACAGCAAGGTCCTGGAAGCCTTCCCGGTCACCGAGGCCAAGATCCAGGCGGGCGCGGACATAGCCGCGACCTACAACAACCCGGGTGTACTCGGCGGCATCATCATGGGTCTGCTCTCCGCCGTCCTGTGGCAGCGATACCACCGCAAGAAGCTCGTGGACTGGCTCGGCTTCTTCAACGGCCGCCGCCTCGTCCCGATCATCATGGCCTTCGTCGGCGTCTTCGTCGGTGTCTTCTTCGGGCTGATCTGGGAGCCGATCGGCGAGGGCATCGGAAGCTTCGGCGAGTGGATGACCGGTCTGGGTTCGTTCGGTTCCGCGCTCTTCGGCGCCATCAACCGCGCGCTCATCCCGATCGGCATGCACCAGTTCGTGAACACGGTGGCGTGGTTCCAGCTCGGCGACTTCACGAACGCCGCCGGCGAGGTCGTGCACGGCGACTACAGCCGCTTCCTGGCCGGTGACCCGAGCGCCGGAATGTTCATGTCCGGCTTCTTCCCGATCATGATGTTCGGCCTGCCCGCCGCCGCGCTCGCCATCGCGCACACCGCTCGTCCTGAGCGCCGCAAGGCCGTGACGGGCATGATGATCTCGCTCGCGCTGACGTCGTTCGTGACCGGTGTGACCGAGCCGATCGAGTTCTCGTTCATGTTCATCGCCCCGATCCTCTACGTCATCCACGCGGTGCTCACCGCCATATCCATGGCTGTCACCTGGGGCCTGGGCGTCCACGCCGGCTTCAACTTCTCCGCAGGCTTCATCGATTACGCCCTGAACTGGAACCTGGCCACCAAGCCCTGGCTGATCATCCCGATCGGCCTGGTCTTCGCCGCGATCTACTACGTCGTCTTCCGCTTCGCCATCACCAAGTTCAACCTCCCCACCCCGGGCCGCGAGCCCGAGGAGGAGATCGAGGACCTCACGAAGGCGTGAGCGAACCGTCCTGGACATGACCGAGGCCCCCGGAGCTGTACGGCTCCGGGGGCCTCGGTCATGTCGTGGGACTCAGATCTCGTACGACACCCTCGGCGCCGCCAGCTCCACCGGGCCGTCGTACACCGCACGCGCGTCGGTGAGGTTGACCTGCGGGTCGGTCCACGGGGGGATGTGGGTGAGGACCAGGCGGCGGGCGCCCGCCCGGGTCGCCGTCTCGCCCGCCTCGCGGCCGTTGAGGTGCAGGTCGGGGATGTCTTCCTTGCCGTGCGTGAAGGCGGCCTCGCACAGGAACAGGTCGGTGTCCCGGGCGAGTTCGTCCAGGGCCGGGGTGATGCCGGTGTCGCCGGAGTAGGTGAGCGACTTGCCGCCGTGTTCGATGCGGATGCCGTACGCCTCGACCGGGTGCGCCACGCGCTCGGTGTGGACGGTGAACGGGCCGATCTCGAAGGTGGACGGCTTGACCGTGTGGAAGTCGAAGACCTCGCTCATGGAGGAGGCGGTGGGGGTGTCCGCGTAAGCGGTGGTGAGACGGTGTTCGGTGCCTTCGGGGCCGTAGACCGGGATCGGGTCGCAGCGGCCGCCGTCATGGCGGTAGTAGCGCGCGACGAAGTACGCGCACATGTCGATGCAGTGGTCGGCGTGCAGATGGCTGAGGAAGATCGCGTCGAGGTCGTAGAGACCGCAGTGGCGCTGCAGCTCGCCCAGGGCACCGTTGCCCATGTCGAGAAGCAGCCGGAAGCCGTCGGCCTCTACGAGGTAGCTCGAGCAGGCCGATTCCGCGGACGGGAACGACCCCGAGCAGCCGACGACGGTGAGCTTCATAAAGCAGAAACCTCCGCTGGCGGGAAATCCAGAGAATCCAGCAAGATCGGGAATGGGACTCGGGGGTCGTGCGGTCCGTTGAGCGTAAGGCGCAAAACCCCTCGTCGCTCCTCCGCCAAGGGCTGTTGTGGGCGAACTCACCTGTGGTGTCACCGGTTCGGCTGGACCAGGGGCGCGTGAGGCGCGAGAGAAGGCGCGCGCTGGGCATCGCGCGCCGGTAACGTCGTCCCTATGGACACGTCCTGGTGGCTGGCGCTCGCGGCGGTGGTACTGCTCGCACTGGTCGCCACGCTCGTGGACGGCTGGGGGCGGGGGTCCTCCGGGCGGTGGAGCCGGGCGCGGGTGGCGGTACGGCCGCGGCCGACGGAGATCTGGTGGGCGAGCGTGCCCTTCGAGGACGGGCCCGGCGCGAAGGACCGGCCGTGTCTCGTGCTGGCCGTGCACGGAAAGAGGGTGCGCGTCGCGAAGATCACGAGCCGCTATCACGACGAGCGGTCCGGAGTGATCCCGTTGCCGCCGGGTTCCGTCGGCGATGCGCAGGGCCGGGCGAGTTATCTGGAGACCGACGAGCTGCGTGAGGTGCCGGTGTGGGACTTCCGCAGGAAGGTCGGGGTGGTGGACCCGGTCCTCTGGGACCAGGTCCGGCACCTGACGTCCTAGCGCCTCACGCCCAGAGCTGGCCCTGCAGCGTCTCGATCGCTTCCTCGGTCGTGGCCGCCGTGTAGACGCCCGTCGACAGGTACTTCCAGCCGCCGTCGGCCACCACGAACACGATGTCGGCGCTCTCCCCCGCCTTCAGCGCCTTGTTGCCGACGCCGATCGCCGCGTGCAGCGCCGCGCCCGTGGAGACGCCCGCGAAGATGCCCTCCTGCTGGAGGAGTTCGCGGGTGCGGGTGACCGCGTCCGCCGAGCCGACGGAGAAGCGGGTGGTGAGGACCGAGGCGTCGTAGAGCTCGGGTACGAAGCCCTCGTCGAGGTTGCGGAGCCCGTAGACCAGGTCGTCGTAGCGCGGTTCCGCGGCGACGATCCTGACGTCCGGCTTGTGCTCGCGCAGATAGCGGCCGACGCCCATCAGCGTGCCCGTCGTGCCCAGGCCCGCCACGAAGTGGGTGATGGAGGGGAGGTCGGTGAGGATCTCCGGGCCGGTGGTGGCGTAGTGGGCGCCCGCGTTGTCCGGGTTGCCGTACTGGTAGAGCATCACCCAGTCGGGGTGCTCGGCGGAGAGCTCCTTGGCGACGCGTACGGCGGTGTTGGAGCCGCCCGCGGCCGGGGAGGAGATGATCTCGGCGCCCCACATGCCGAGGAGGTCCCGGCGTTCCTGGGAGGTGTTCTCGGGCATCACGCAGACCATGCGGTAGCCCTTGAGCTTGGCCGCCATGGCCAGGGAGATGCCGGTGTTGCCGCTGGTCGGCTCCAGGATCGTGCAGCCGGGGGTCAGGCGGCCGTCCTTCTCCGCCTGCTCGATCATGTGCAGGGCCGGGCGGTCCTTGACCGAGCCGGTGGGGTTGCGGTCCTCCAGCTTGGCCCAGATGCGCACGTCGTCGGACGGCGACAGCCGCGGCAGGCGCACCAGAGGGGTGTTGCCCACCGCGGCCAGCGGGGAGTCGTAGCGCATGGGGATCAGGCCATGCCGCCGGCGACGGCCGGCAGGATCGTGACGTTGTCGCCGTCGGCGAGCTTGGTGTTGATGCCCTCCAGGAAGCGGACGTCCTCGTCGTTCAGGTAGACGTTGACGAAGCGGCGCAGCTCGCCGCCGTCCACGATGCGGGCCTGGATGCCCGCGTGCCGGGTCTCGAGGTCGGTGAAGAGCTCGGCGAGGGTGTCCCCGTTGCCCTCCACAGCCTTCTGACCGTCGGTGTAGGTGCGGAGGATGGTGGGGATGCGGACCTCGATGGCCATGGCTCAGGGCTCCTGTCGGAAGTGTCTGGTCGGTGGGCGCGCGGCAGCGCCGGCATGCGGGTGGTGCGGGTGAGAGCGCCGCGGCTCACGGCCGTACGGCGGCAGGGGCAGCGTCAACAGATGGCGCTGGCGAGCCTGCACAGGTCGACGTGCAGCCGCGCCACGAGCAGCATGCCCGGCGTCTTCTCGCTCACGTCGTCAAAAACCATGGGCTCATCGTATCGATTCCCGTCCCGGGTCCCGGAATGTGATCCCACATGGTGGACGGATTCCGGCCGAGGGGTGAGACCGTACAGTTCAGGCCGTACCGCTCAGGCGGAGTCGCGCAGCACCAACCGGGTCGGCACGACCACCGAGCTCGGCTCCGCGGGGCCCTCGAACAGCAGCCGGGCCATCAGCCGGCCCATCTCCCCCACGTCCTGGTGGACGGTGGTCAGCGGCGGGTCGGTCGCCTCGGCGATCTCCGCGAGGTCGTCGAAGCCCACGACGGCCACGTCCTCGGGGACCCGGCGGCCGCGTGCGTGCAGGACCTCCAGGGCACCGGACGCCATCAGGTCCGAGGCGGCGAACACCGCGTCCAGGCCGGGGCGCCGGTCGAGCAGCGCGGTCATGGCGGCGACGGCGCCCTGCCGGGTGTAGTCGGCGCGTTCGACGAGGGCGGGCGGGGCGTCCGGGAGGACGTCCCGGTATCCGGCCAGCCGTTCGGCGGCGGACTGTTCCTGGTCGTACGGGCCGGTGATCGTCGCGATGTGCTCGCGGCCCAGCGAGACGAGGTGGTGGACGGCCTGCCGGGCGCCGCCCCGGTTGTCGCCGTCGACGTAGGCGTGGCCGCGCACGGTGTCGCCGTCGCGCAGGAGGGGGCGGCCGCCGAAGACGGCGGGCAGACCGAGCCGGGCGATCATGTCGTGGAGGCGGCCGCCGGGGTGCAGGGAGAAGAGGATCGCGCCGTCGACATGGCCGCCGCCGAGGTAGTCGGCCACGCGCGCGTGGTCGTCCGGCTCGTCGATGAACAGCAGGACGGCCTGGGCGCCGTGGCATGCGAGCTCCCGGCGGATTCCGCGCAGGAGGCAGTCGAAGTAGGGGTCGAGGAAGAGCCGGTTGTCGGGCTGGTCCGCGACGACGGCGACGGCGTTCGTGCGGTGGGTGACGAGCTGGCGGGCGGCCTGATTGGGGACGTATCCCAGCTCGGCGATGACCTGCCGGACCTGCTCGACGACCTCGGCCCGCACCTTCGGCTCGCCGTTGATGACCCGCGAGACCGTGGATCTCGACACCCCCGACCGACGTGCGACGTCCTCGATCGTGGGGCGCTGTCCGTGCGGTCGTCGCGTCAACACCGTCTCCGATGGGGCGAGTTGGTCGGGCGTACGCGATCAGTATGCCGCCCGGCCGCCACTGCGCTCAGTACGCCGCCACGATCGTGACCTCTTCCTCCGTGATCTCGCCGTCCACGATGCGGAACGAGCGGAACTGGAAGTCGCCGAGGCCGTCGGTGTCGGCGGTGGAGACGAGGACGTAGTGGGCGCCGGGCTCGTTGGCGTACGAGACGTCGGTGCGGGAGGGGTAGGCCTCGGTGGCGGTGTGGGAGTGGTAGATGACCACCGGCTCCTCGTCGCGGTCGTCCATCTCGCGGTAGAGCTTGAGCAGGTCGCCGGAGTCGAACTCGTAGAACGTGGGCGACATGGCCGCGTTCAGCATCGGGATGAACCGCTCGGGCCGGTCCGAGCCCGCCGGGCCGGCTACAACGCCGCACGCCTCGTCGGGGTGGTCCTTGCGCGCGTGCGCGACGATCTGGTCGACGAGGGCCTGGGTGATGGTCAGCATGCGGCCAGGATAAGCAGAAGGCCGTTCCGTACCGAAGGTTGGTACGGAACGGCCCACATGCCGGACACCTGAGCGACAATGACAGGGGACACCACGAGAACTCCCTGCACTGGACGTCCTTAAGGGGCGCGGGGAACTGCGCGACAAGCCACAGCGAACCCGCAGTCGAAGGACGACCTAACCCGCCTTCTCGAACTCCGCCTCGCGCCGCTCGGCGATCCCCGGATTACGGCTCTTCAGCACGACCCAGCCGATACCGAGCGCGCACGCCCAGCCCGCCATCACATACAGGCAGACCCGGGAGTCGGCGTCGTACGCGATGAGGCCCGTGACGAAGAGCAGGAACGCGATCGCCACGTACGAGCACTTCGCGCCGCCCGGCGCCGGGAAGGACGAGGCGGGCAGGCGCCCCGCGTCCACCGCGCGGCGGTACAGCACATGGCTGATCAGGATCATCAGCCAGGTCCAGATGCCGGCCGCGGTCGCGATGGAGACGACGTAGCCGAAGGCCTTCTCCGGGACGATGTAGTTGAGGATCACGCCGATGCCCATGAAGGCGACCGAGACCGCGATGCCGAAGGCCGGCGTCCTGGTGGAGGACAGCTTCTTGAAGACGGCCGGAGCCTCGCCGCTCTCCGCCAGGTTCCGCAGCATGCGGCCCGTGGAGTACATACCGGAGTTGCAGGAGGACAGCGCGGCGGTGAGGACCACGAAGTTCACGATGCCCGCGCCGGCCGGGATGCCGATCTTGGCGAAGGCCGCGACGAAGGGGCTGACGCCCTCGCCGAACTCGGTCCACTTCACCACGCACAGGATGACGGTGAGCGCGCCGACGTAGAACAGCGCGATACGCCACGGGAGGGTGTTGATCGCCTTGGGGAGGGTCTTCTCCGGGTTCTCCGACTCACCGGCCGTGACGCCGACCAGCTCGACCGCGAGGTAGGCGAACATGACGCCCTGCAGGGTCATCAGGGACGAGCCGATGCCCTTGGGGAAGAAGCCGTCGAAGGCCCACAGGTTGGAGACCGCGGCGGTGTCGCCGGCGGAGCTGAAGCCGAAGGTCAGGACGCCGAGGCCGATCACGATCATGCCGATGAGGGCGGTGACCTTGACCATCGAGAACCAGAACTCGAGCTCGCCGAAGACCTTCACGGAGATCAGGTTGACCCCGAAGAGGATCACCAGGAAGACCAGGGCCGTGACCCACTGCGGGACGTCGGGGAACCAGTAGTTGACGTAGATCGCGGCGGCCGTGAGCTCGGCCATGCCGGTGACCACCCACATCAGCCAGTACGTCCAGCCGGTGAAGTAGCCGAAGAACGGGCCGAGGAACTCGCGGGAGTACTCCGCGAAGGAGCCCGAGACCGGGCGGTAGAGCAGCAGCTCTCCGAGCGCCCGCATGATGAAGAAGATGATCACGCCCGCGAGGGCGTACATGAAGATCAGGCTGGGTCCGGCCTTGGCTATGTTCGCCCCGGCTCCCAGGAAGAGGCCGACGCCGATGGCGCCGCCGATGGCGATCATCTGGACCTGGCGACTGCCGAGGCCACGCTCGTAACCCTCTTCGGAGGTGTCGACCTGAGCGGAGGTCATATGTGTGGTGCGCCTTTCTCCATACCGAACCGGGCCTCTCGTCGGCCTCGGATCGGTTCTCGATCCCCCCGGATTGATGGAGCTTTCTGCCTGGCCGGCGGTTACCGGCTCGGTGGCGCACCCGAGCGAACATACGGGTGGTGTTCGTCGGGCGGTCGTGAAGATTTATCACGGCGGAAACCGTGATCGCCTGAGCGATAAGTGATGCACAACACAGGGAGAAGCGGACAAAAAACACCCTGGCGGCCATACACGGCCGCCAGGGTGACACGATCGTTATCCGGATTTGAGCGTCCGCTGAGCGAACACAAAATCGTCACAGACCGCCACAAACCACCACAGCAACTACGGCATCAGGGTCGTCACGAGCGTCTCCTGAAGCCCGCCCAGCCACAGATACGCCATCACCATGGGCTTGCGCGGATCCTCGTCGGGGAGCCGGTAGAGCAGGTCCGTGTCGTCCTCGTCGGCGATGTCGAGCCGGGAGCCGATCGCGAGGCGCAGGTCGTTGAGGGCGCCGAGCCACTGTCTCGACTCCTCGACGGACAGCTTCAGGACCGCCCCGCCGTCGTCCACCGGGCTCAGCGCATCCAGGGAGCGGATCACCGCGAGGGCGCTGTCGCGCTTGCCGGCCCTCAGGTCGTTCTCGGTGTAGCGGCGGAACTCCGAGGAGTATGCCCGCTGCTCCTCGGCCTCCTTCGCCTCCGGAGTGCCCTCGGGGTCGCTGTACGCATCCGGGAAGAGGCGCCTCAGCACCGGGTCGGCGGGCGGCTCGCTCGGGCCCTCGGCGAAGAGTTCGGCGAGCGGGTCGTCGGAGGCGTCCTCGGCGGGGCCCGGGCCGATGAGTTCCAGGAGCTGGACGGCCAGCGACCGGATGATGGAGATCTCGACGTCGTCGAGGGCGACGGCCGCGCCGCCGCCGGGGATCGGTTCGAAGTGTCCAGGCATGAAGGTGAGTTCAGCTACTTCCGGTCCTGCTGGAGGGTGGCCCACAGACCGTAGCCGTGCATGGCCTGCACGTCGCGCTCCATCTCCTCGCGGGTTCCGCTGGAGACGACCGCCCGGCCCTTGTGGTGAACGTCGAGCATGAGTTTGGTGGCCTTGTCCTTCGAGTACCCGAAGTACGTCTGGAAGACATAGGTCACGTAGCTCATGAGGTTGACCGGGTCGTTGTGAACGATGGTGACCCAGGGGACGTCCGGCTCGGGGACGGCGAAGACCTCTTCCGCCGACTCGGTTCGTTCGATCTCTACGGGAGCGGGTGACGTCACATGGCCCATGCTGCCACGCCCGGCAGAAATCGTCACACCGACGAAAAGGGAGTACCATCCCGTCCCATGAACACAGCGGACCTTGGGCTGCCGGTGGATGTTCCCTCGACGGCGCTCTTCACTGACCAGTACGAGCTCACGATGCTGCAGGCCGCGCTGAAGGCCGGTACCGCGGAGCGGCACAGCGTCTTCGAGGTCTTCACCCGGCGGCTTCCCCACGGGCGCCGCTACGGCGTCGTCGCGGGCACCGGGCGGGTCCTGGACGCCGTCGAGAACTTCCGCTTCGACGCGGACGTGCTCCGCTTCCTGGGCGAACGGGACATCGTCGACGCGGAGACCCTGGACTGGCTCGCCTCCTACCGGTTCTCCGGTGACATCTGGGGCTATCCGGAGGGCGAGGTCTACTTCCCGGGCTCGCCGATCATGCGGGTCGAGGGCAGCTTCGCCGAGTGCGTGCTCCTGGAGACCGTGATCCTCTCGATCCTCAACCACGACTCCGCGATCGCCGCGGCCGCCTCCCGGATGGCCTCGGCCGCCGGCGGCCGCCCGCTGATCGAGATGGGCGCCCGCCGCACCCACGAGCTCGCGGCCGTCGCCGCCTCCCGCGCCGCCTACCTCGGCGGCTTCGCCTCCACCTCCGACCTCGCCGCCGGTTTCCGCTACAACATCCCGACCGTCGGCACCTCCGCTCACGCCTTCACCCTGCTCCACGACCGGGAGCGGGACGCCTTCCAGGCCCAGGTGAACTCCCTCGGCCGGAACACCACGCTGCTCGTCGACACCTACGACGTGGCGGAGGCCGTCCGTACGGCGGTGGAGGTCGCCGGGCCCGAACTGGGCGCGGTCCGTATCGACTCCGGCGACCTGCTGCTCGTCGCGCACCGGGTGCGGCAGCAGCTGGACGAGCTGGGCGCCCGGGACACGAAGATCATCGTGACCTCGGACCTCGACGAGTACGCCATCGCCTCGCTCGCGGCGGCACCCGTGGACGCCTACGGCGTCGGTACGCAGCTGGTGACCGGCTCGGGGCACCCGACCTGCTCGATGGTCTACAAGCTCGTCGCCCGCGCCGAGTCGGCCGATCCGAAGGCCCCGCTCGTGCCGGTCGCGAAGAAGTCCTCCGGCGGCAAGACCTCCATCGGCGGCCGCAAGTGGGCGGCCCGCAGGCCGGACGCGGACGGGATCGCGGAGGCCGAGGTCGTGGGCACCGGGGCGGTCCCGGCCGAGCTCGCCGACCACCAGCTGCTCGTCGAGCTCGTGAAGAGCGGGGACGTCGTGGCGCGCGAGCCCCTGGACGTCGTACGGGACCGGCACACGGCCGCGCGGGACGGGCTGCCGCTGTCCGCCACGCAGCTGTCGCGCGGGGAACCCGTCATTCCGACGGAGTACGTCCAGGGGCGCTCGGGTAGCTAAAAGCGGTGCGCCCTCCCGCAGTGCCGCCGAAGTCTCTAGGCTCGTAATTTCACACTTAGTCGAAGGACACCCACCATGCGCCGCGCCTTGATCGTCGTCGACGTACAGAACGACTTCTGCGAAGGGGGCTCTCTCGCGGTGGCCGGGGGTGCCGATGTGGCCGCCGCCGTCACCGAGCTGATCGGGCAGGCGGCCGGTTCCGGGTACCAGCACGTGGTGGCCACCCGCGACCACCACATCGCGCCCGGCGGCCACTTCGCCGACAACCCCGACTTCGCCCACTCCTGGCCCGCGCACTGCGTCGCCGGGACCGAGGGCGTCGGCTTCCACCCGAACTTCGCCCCCGCGGTCGCCTCCGGCGCGATCGACGCCGTCTTCGACAAGGGCGCGTACTCGGCGGCCTACAGCGGCTTCGAGGGCACCGACGAGAACGGCGTCGCACTGGCCGACTGGCTGCGGTCCCGGGAGGTCGTCGAGGTGGACGTGGTGGGCATCGCCACCGACCACTGCGTACGGGCCACCGCGCTGGACGCCGTGCGCGAGGGGTTCCGTACGCAGGTGCTGCTCGACCTGACCGCGGGCGTGGCCGAGGAGACCACCGAGCGGGCGCTGGAGGAGCTGCGGCAGGCCGGTGTGGAGCTCTCCGGGAAGCCGGTCGTGGCCTGAGCCGGAGGACGCTCCACGGGGGCCCTGCGGGGCTCCCTACGCCGGTGCCGCCGGTCTGCGCATCAACGCCCTGATCGGGTGCCACAGCTCCTGGGCGAGTTCCGCGCCCGGCACCACGACAGCGTTGTCCACGACAGCGTTGTCAGGGGCCGTACGCCATATGAGGCCGTCCGGGTGGTGGAGCACCGCGGTGATCTCGTCCGGGGTCGGCGGGGAGCCGTTGCCGCGGAGGTAGACCGCTCGCAGGCCCAGATTGCGGAGCCTGGTCAGGGCTCGGGCGCGGTTCTGGGCGTGGACGAGGACACGGACGCAGCCCGTGCCGTCGGCGGTGGGTCTGGGCAGGTTCAGCGCCACCACCACGCTGCCTGTCGGCAGCTTGCAGAAACCTCCTGCGGCCATGCGGTCACACCCCCGTGTGCCTCGGTGTCAATAAGAAAGTCATCAGCACGCACCTAAACACGATCGGCGGCGACCCGCCAGGGGGTCGCCGCCGATTACCTTCTGACCTGCACAAACGTGAACTACTTCACCGCGGGGCCCACCACGAGCGTGATCGTGGAGCCGTCGAGGGCCTCCTTGACGATCTTGATCTTGGTGTTGGTGTCAGTGACCCGGACGCCCGCGAAGGGGGTCGTCTCGTCGTAGTAGGTGCTGGTGTGGTCGTTGAAGACCGGGACACCCCGCGACGACGGGATCTTGATCTCCACGTCCGCCTTGTGCAGCGTCATGCCGTCCGTGCGGTACAGGCTGAACGGCGAGTCGTAGGACTGGAGGCGGCTGGACATCGGTGTGCCGTCGGACCACTTCAGGGCCGTCGGGTGGGAGTCGATCGGCAGGACGAGACCGGTGCCCGGGTGGGCGCTGGTGTTGTTGTCCGCCTGGGAGGTGTCCCACTTCCAGATCAACAGGCCGTTCTGGTAGGCGTAGTGCTCGACCCAGCTCGGACGGGTCGTCGAGAAGCCGAAGTTGTACGGGCCGACCTTCAACGTCTTGTCGTACGACACGTACTGGCGGTTCTCGGCGATGTAGTACTGCGCGTAGTCGTCCGTGATGGTCGCGCCGACCCGGGAGAAGCCGCTCGCGGTCCAGGCCGCGTCCGCGGTCTCGGCGTCGTCGGCGAACAGGGCGGCGCCGTCGGCCGTCACGGAGATCTGGTCGGCCGTGAAGCCCTTCTCGGCCACACCGCCGTCGGTGGAGTAGCGGAAGCGCAGGTCGATCTTCTGGCCGGCGTAGGCGTCCAGCGGGAACGACAGCTTCTTGTTGGCGTCCGAGAAGCCGGTGAGGGCGGGCTGGCCGCTGGCGTCACGGGTGATGGCCGCGCCGTCGGCGGTGCCGTCGACCGCCTTCCAGGTCGCGCCGCCGTCGGTGGAGACCTCGGTGTACAGGTAGTCGTAGTCGGCCTCGATGGCCCACCAGCCGTCGAGCGTCAGCGTGGCCGCGGACTTGCCGGTCAGGTCGACGGACCGGGTCAGCGTGTTCTTCAGGCCGTCGCCGCTGCCGCTCCACCACTGGGTGGCGCCCTGCGCGGGGGGCACGATCTCGGTCGTGACCTCCTTCTCGGGCAGTTCGACGACCAGCGCCTGCTTGTTCTTGGTGTTGTACTCCGCCAGCCCCAGCTTGTGCGCGGACTTGGTCGCGGCCTTCGCCACGTCGTAGTCGAGCCAGCCCAGCTGGAGCTTGTCCCAGGCGGTCATGTCGCCGGGCAGGTCACCGATGGCGTCCTTGCCCGTGCCGAGCCAGGAACCGGAGGACATCAGGGTCCAGAAGCCGGTGGAGTTGTCACCGCCGCCGGAGGTGTCGTAGTGGTCCGGCAGACCGAGGTCGTGGCCGTACTCGTGGGCGAAGACGCCGAGTCCGCCGTTCTCCGGCTGGATGGTGTAGTCGCCGACCCAGATGCCGGTGTCGCCGATCTGGGTGCCGCCGAGCAGGTTGCCGGACGGGCCGGTGGAGCCGGCGTCGGTGCCGAACGCGTACCAGCGGTGCGCCCAGATGGCGTCCTCGCCCTGGGCGCCGCCGCCCGCGGACTCGTCCTCACCGGCGTGCACGATCTGGAAGTGGTCGATGTAGCCGTCGGACTCGTTGAAGTCGCCGTCGCCGTCGAAGTCGTAGCGGTCCCACTGGTCGAACTCGGCGATGTCCGCCTTGATCTCCGCGTCGGTGCGCCCCGCTGCCTGCTGCTGGGCGACCCAGGCCGCGACGCCGTCCTGGACCGCGTTCCAGGCGCAGGTGCCACAGGAGTTCGAGCCGTAACGGGCCTCGTTGTAGGGGACCTTGACCCAGTCGGTGACCTCGCCCTCGACCGAGTAGCGGCCCGAGGACTGCTTCTCGTAGTAGGTCTTCATCGACGCGGTGCCGTCGCCGAAGTAGAGGTCCTCGAAGTGGGCCTTGTTGTAGTCCGCCTGCCACGCCGTGGAGTTGTCCTGGGCGCGGTCCGGCTGGGCTATCTCGTTGTGGGCGGGGCCCGGGGTGCCGCCGTAGCGGCTGTCGATCTGGTCGCCGAACTCGACGAGGATCGTGAAGATCTTGTCGGTGCGCTCGCGGCCCAGTTCGACGTACTTGCTGTCGCCCTTGCGGCTCTTGAGCGCGACGACCTGCGAGCCGTTCCGCTCCGTCACCTTGGCGTCGCCGGATATGACCTGCTTCAGCGCCTCTTCGCGCTGCGCCTCCTGGGTCTTGGAGAGCGGGCCGTCGAAGTCGTGCTGCCGCTCCGTCTTCGCCGGCTGCGGATCGGTCCGGTTCGAGGCGGCCGGCTGAGGTGCGGCGGTGCCGGCCTCGGCGACGGCGAACGTGGAGAACGTCGCGGTCGCGGCGGCCAGCGCGACGGTGGTCGCCGCCGCTCTGAACGTCCAGGTCCTACTGGTCACTTGAGGTCCTCCCCCGCGTTCGGACGCGCGGGGGGCAGGAGGGGTCCTGCTCATGGAGGGGGCCGCGCGCGCGTGATCAACGCGTGTAGTCAAGTGACGTCATTTGACTAGAGGTTCAGAAGAAAAGACAGATCTTGACTTGGACGTGACAAGTGCACTATGCGGAAGCGGAATCCGCTTTACGAACATCTCGTGAAGTCCTTGAGTAGCGTCCTGGGTGGTGTCTCGGGCGGGTCTTGAGCAACCCTCGACCGGCGCTCGGACCTGTCCACTTGGTGGACGGTATGACTCCGTGCGCCCCCCATGCACCGGTACTGTTCGTTAGGTCACGCTTACCGTTCGTTCCGCTCGGGCATGCACGCGATTAGAGTCGTTCGGCGGAACGCCCGAAATCCGGCGGAAAGCCAGGCCGACACCCCCGTGGACCCCCACTTCCGAGGACACGATTGCCATGCCTCGTCCGACTGCCGCACAGCTCGCCTACGGTTCGTTCACCGTGATCTTCTCGACGCTCGCCATGCTGCTGCTGTCACAGACGAGTTCGGGTCTGGGGATCGCGGTCATCGCCGTCTGCGCCCTCGCCCTCGGGCTCCTCGTCGCCATGACAGTGCCCCTGCCCAAGTCCCGTGTGGTCGCGGTACGCAAGCCCGCCGACGAGACGGCCGAGACGACCGAGGAGCCCGTGCCGGCCGTGGCCACGGGCTCCAAGACCGCCGCCTGACGGTCGCCTACGACGGTGGTGCTCAGCGGGTGCTGACCACCACCGTCTTCGCCGCCTTGTCGTGCAGGCCCTGCTTGTAGGGCTTGTCGAAGTAGCTCCAGCCGCCCGAGATCGCGGTCCAGATGCAGGCGCAGCAGAAGGCGAACGGGATCCACAGCACCGCCGAACGCGTCAGCGCGGTCTGCACGGAGGGCGTGGCGCCGTTCTCCAGGTTCGCCACCCGCATACCGAGCCACTTCTTGCCGAGCGTCTGCCCGGAGCGGCTGATCATGACGGTGTCGTAGGCCATGTAGAGCACGGCCGTGATGAGCGACTGCGTGAGGGACTTGCCGTACTCGACCTTGTCCGGGTCCATGTCGTACTCGTTGACGCCGAAGGCCCAGGTGAGCAGCGCGACGACGATGAGCACGAGCAGCAGGTCGATGATCCGGGCGAGTGTGCGCTTGCCGCTGTCGGCGAGCGGGGGCATGCCGGCGAGCGGGTCATTGGGGTACGAGCCGCCGCCGTACGGATCCCCGCCGCCGTAGGGACCTCCGCCGCCGTAGGGACTGCCTCCGTACGGCGGCGGCTGACTGCCGTACGGGGAACCCTCGTCGCCCGGGGGCGGGGGCTGCTTCCTGAACGGGTCGTCTTCCGGCGGCTGCCCGCCGGCGCCGGGGGGCGGTTCACTGCTCATGGCCCGAGTCGACCGCGAACCCCCCGGCTCCGCATCCGGCGAGCGGCCGTCCGGGGTACGGAATCCTGTGGCCTCTTCGCCGTATCCGGCTATCCCGCGACGAACGTATGTGCGGCCTTGTCGTGCCAGCACTGGCGCCACGGCTTGTCGAACAGGCCCCATACGACGCCCACGACACCGACCGCGAGGAGTCCGGGGACGCTGTAGACGAGCCAGCGGCGCAGGGCCGCGCCGAAGGACGGGGGTTCGCCGCCCTCGATGTCCCGCACCTCAAGGCCCAGCAGCTTCTTGCCGAGGGTGCGGCCCCACTTGGCGGTGGGCAGCGCCTCGTAGAGAACGCCGAAGAGGAGGAGCACGGCGAGGACGATGCCGAGGTAGGCCGACGTGGTGCCGTCGAGGAGCCAGACGGTGACGGTCTCGCCGGAGAGCTTGGCCGCGTCGATCTTCTCGTTGACGTGGTCGAGCGCCTTGGTGCCGAGGGGGACGGCGGCGGCCGCGGTGACACCGACGAGGACGAGCGTGTCGAGGAGCCGGGCGGTGAGCCGCTTGCCGAGCCCTGCCGGACGTGCGGCGGCCTGGCGGCGGGCGGCGGCCTGGAAGATGTCGTCGACCGGGGGCTTCCAGGGGGCGACGGGCTGGTCCTCACCCGGGGCTCCGGCCAGCCGGTGCACCTGCTGGGCCCAGGAGGGCTGACCGCCGCCGGCGCCGCTGCTCATGGGGGTGGGCTGGGCGGGAACGGAGGGGGCGGGCGCCTGGGCCTGCGCGGCGGCGGCACGCTCGGCGGCGGCCATGCCCGCGCCGAAGCCGGGGGCGCCGGGAGCTCCGGGCGCCGGCTGCGGGCCCGCCGGACCGCCGGTGACGCTGCCCGCGCCGGGCGCCGCCTGGGGGCCGAAGCCCGGCCCCGCCGCCCTGTCGGACCGTGCGCCACCCGTGCCCCCGCCCTGCGCCCCACCCTGCTGTGGCGTGCGCTGGGAGACCGCCCGGAAGGTCATGGTGCCCTCGTCGGAGACGGGGCCACCGGGGGCGGGGACGCCAGGAGTTGCGCCGCCCGCGGGCCGCCCGGCGGCGGAGGCGGCGGCACCGAAGGCCGGGCCGCCGGGGGCGCCTGAGCCGGGGGCGCCATGCGTGCCTGAGCCGGGGGCCCCTGGAGTGCCTGAGCCGGGGGCGCCGGAGGGCGAGCCGCCGGACGCCGGGCCGCCGGAACCGCCGGGGCCGGAAGCGGAGTTGCCGCCGGGCCCCGCAGCGCCGGAAGCCCCGGAAGCTCCGGGGCCGTTGAACGCCGGGCCGCCGGAAGCGCCCGCGCCGCCCGCGCCCGCCGTGCCCGGAGCCGCCGTACCCGCCGCCCCTCCCCCGGCCGTCGGCCTGCGGAAGACGAAGGTGTTGCCGGAGGCCGCGCCGCCGGAGTCCGCGGGCGGGATCGTCGCCGTGCCGTCGCCGGTCGTCGTGTCGGACGGGATACGGGGGTCGGTGCCGGCCGCCGCGCCCCAGGAGACCCGGCGGTCCTGGTCGCCGCCGAAGCCGGACTGACGGGAGCGGTCGGCGGCCCAGGCGGAGGCGGGTTCCGGACGGTTGCCGTGCTGGGAGTCCACGGAGGGCGGCTGCGGGTCCTCGTCGAAGAAGTGCGGGCCCGTCTCCTCCACCGGGGAGGGGGCCGGTCCCGAGCCCGGTGGGGGTGTGAGCGGTTCACCGTCCGACGGGGCCGGGCGGCTCGTACCCGGTACCCAGGCGGCACCGTTCCAGTACCGGACATATCCAGGAATGGACGGGTCCGGGTAAAACCCTTCGCGGGGCCTGTCGTCGCCGGGGGCCGGGGTTGGGGCGCTCATGTCCGTCGTCCCGTATCTGCTCGGGGGTCAATATGGGGGGCTCCACATCTATCAGACCGGCGCAACCCCCACCGCCAGTCCCACGGGACCCACTCCTTTTGGGCAACGTCCGACCGACGTCGTGAACCCCCTGGAAAAAAAGTTCTCCGAACCCGCGTAATGCTTCCGCCGCCACCGCCTCTCTCCACTCGTACGAGACAGCACGTGAGAGAGGAACGCCCGACATGCACACCGTGGTAGAGCGTGAGCTGGAGCTCAAACTCATCCTGTCGCCCGAGCGCAGCATCCCGGTCCCGGCCCGGCTCAGCTACCGCACCGACGACCCCTACGCCGTCCACATCGCCTTCCACATCAGCTCCGACCACCCCGTGAACTGGACGTTCGCCCGCGAGCTGCTGGTGGAGGGGGTGTTCCGGCCGTGCGGTCACGGGGACGTACGGGTGTGGCCGACGAAGGTCGACGGCCGCAGCGTCGTCCTGATGGCGCTGAGTTCGCCGGACGGGGACGCCCTCCTGGAGGCGCCCGCCGCCCAGGTGTCCGCCTGGCTGGAGCGGACGCTGCGGGTGGTGCCCCCGGGGTCTGAGGGCGGGCAGCTCGGGATCGACGACGCCCTGGCGGAGCTGCTCGCCCCGACGCCCGCCGACGACCTGTGGCTGCGCGACCCGTGGCCGAGCGACGAGTCGAAGGACGGGGAGTGAGCCGACGGACGGGAGTGAACCGACGGACGGGACTGAGCCGACGGGCGCCCTCGGACGGCGGGGTTCAGAACAGCTTGCCCGGGTTCAGGAGCCCCAGCGGGTCGAAGACCTGCTTGATCTGCCGCTGCATCTCCACCCCCACCGGGCCGATCTCGCGCGCCAGCCACTCCTTCTTCAGTACGCCCACCCCGTGCTCGCCGGTGATCGTGCCGCCGAGTTCCAGGCCGAGGGCCATGATCTCGTCGAAGGACTCGCGGGCGCGCCGGGACTCCTCGGGGTCGGCGGCGTCGAAGCAGACGGTGGGGTGGGTGTTGCCGTCCCCGGCGTGGGCGACGACGCCGATGGTGAGCTGGTGCTTCTCGGCGATCCGCTCGGTGCCCTCGAGCAGTTCGGCGAGGCGGGAGCGGGGCACGCACACGTCGTCGATCATCGTCGTGCCCTTGACCGCTTCCAGGGCGGTGAGCGACAGCCGGCGTGCCTGGAGGAGCAGTTCGGACTCGGCCACGTCGTCGGCCGGTACGACCTGTGTGGCGCCCGCCGCCTCGCACAGCGCGCCGAGGGCCGCGAGGTCGGCGGCCGGGTCGGTGGTGTCGAACGCGGCGAGCAGCAGGGCCTCGGTGGACTCCGGGAGGCCCATGTGGGCGAGGTCGTTGACGGCCTTCACCGTCGTACGGTCCATCAGTTCGAGGAGGGACGGGACGTGTCCGCCTTCCATGATCCGGCACACCGCGTCGCAGGCGGCGGCGCCGGAGGCGAACTCGGCGGCCAGCACCAGCTGCTCGGGCGGCTGCGGGCGCAGGGCGAGGACCGCCTGGACGACGATACCGAGGGAGCCTTCCGAGCCGACGAACAGACGGGTCAGGTCGTACCCGGCGACGCCCTTGGCGGTGCGCCGCCCGGTGGACATCAGACGGCCGTCCGCCAGGACGACCTCCAGGCCGAGGACGTACTCGGCCGTCACCCCGTACTTCACACAGCACAGGCCGCCGGAGGCCGTGCCGATGTTGCCGCCGATGGTGCACATCTCCCAGCTGGAAGGGTCCGGCGGATAGTAGAGGCCGTGTTCGCCCACCGCGCGGGAGAGGGTGGCGTTGATGACGCCGGGCTCGACCACCGCGATCCGGTCGACGGGGTTGATCTCCAGGATGCGGTCCATCTTCGTCAGGGACAGCACGATGCAGCCGTCGGTGGCGTTGGCGCCGCCGGACAGGCCCGTGCGGGCGCCCTGCGGGACGACGGGGACGCGGAGTTCGGTGGCGGTGCGCATGACGTGCTGGACCTGCTCGACGGTGCGCGGCAGGACGACGACCGCGGGGGCGCCGGCCGGGCAGAAGCTGGCCATGTCGTTGGCGTAGGAGGCCGTGACGTCCGGGTCGGTCAGGACGGCCTCGGCGGGGAGGCCGACGAGCAGGCGGTCGACCAGGTTGCCGGTCGCTTCGTCGCGAGGCGCTTCGATACGGCTCATGATCACAGCGTCGCACCCGGGGCCATCGGTGTGAACCCCGTCTGCGCCGACCGTCGGATGCCGGGGTGTGGTCGTCGTATTGACGCATGGTGAGCGCCATGGAGAACCAGAGCGCCACGGAGCCCGTCGTGGAGGACCAGAGCGCCACGGAGAACTTCGAGGAGGCGGCCCCCCGGCGTTCGCGCACCGGGCAGCGGCTGCTGGCCGCCGCCGTCACCGGGTGTCTGGTGCTCGGCGGCACGCTGATGGTGCTGCCGTGGCGGCCGCCCGCCCCCCGGGCGCCCGCGCCGCCGGCCCCCGGGGCACAGGCGCAGGCGGCTCTCACCGTGGGGGCGCCGGCCGCGCTGCCCGATCTGGCGGTGCTGATCAGCGAGCGGGAGACGCATCTGCGCAGGCATCCGCGGGACGCCGAGTCGTGGGCGGTGCTCGGGGCGGCGTATGTGGAGCAGGGGCGGCGGACGGCGGAGTCGGCGTACTACCCGAAGGCCGGCGATGCGTTGCGTACGTCGTTGAAGGTGCGGGCGAAGGGGGAGCCCGTGAGCGTGGCGGCGCTCGGCGGGCTGGCCGCGCTGGCGAACGCGCGGCGGGACTTCCGGACGGCGAAGCGGTACGGCGAGGCCGCGCTGAAGCTGGAACCGAAGCGCTGGACGACGTATCCGCTGCTGATCGACGCCTATACCGGGCTCGGCGACTGGAAGGCGACCGGGCGGACCCTGGAGAGGCTGCAGGAGCTGCACGGCGGGCCGGCCGTGCTGGCGCGGGCCGGGGGCGTGTACCGGGACCGGGGCTGGCGCGAGGACGCGATGGCGCAGCTGTCCGACGCGGCGGCGGGGGCCCGGGCGCCGGCCGAGCGGGCGGCGTATCTGGAGCGGGTGGGGCAGCTGGCGTGGGAGCGCGGGGAGCGCGAGGTGGCGCTGCGGCACTTCCGGGAGGCGGTGCGGATCGACCCCGACCAGCGGGCCGCGCAGGCCGGGCAGGGGCGGGCGCTGGCGGCACTGGGGCGGACCTCGCAGGCGCTGAGCGCGTACCGGGTGGCGCTCACCAATCAGCCGGACCCGCAGTACGCCCTGGAACTCGGGGAGTTGTACGAGTCGCTGGGGCTGCGGCAGACGGCCGGGGTGCAGTACGAGCTGGTGCGGGCGCGGGTGCGGCACGCCGAGTCGGGCGGGGTGGACGGGCGGTTGGTGCTCGGGCAGCTGGAGGCGGACCACGGGTCGCCGGAGACGGCCGTACGGCTGTTGCGGGAGGAGTGGCGGCGGCAGCCGGGGATCGCGGTGGCCGATGCGCTGGGCTGGGCGCTGCACCGGGCCGGGGAGGACGAGGAGGCCCTGCGGTTCGCGGTGCGGGCGACGGACAAGGTGCACGGGGGTGGGGTGCGCAGTGCGCTGTACGCCTATCACCGGGGCATGATCGAGCGGGAGTTGGGGCTGAACGGGCCGGCCCGCAGGCACCTTCAGGAGGCGCTGCGGATCAACCCGTACTTCTCGCGGCTGCATGTGCCGTCGGCCCAGCGGGCGTTGACGGCCCTGGGCGAGCCGTCCGCCGACGACGTACCGGTGATGGACGCCAAGCCGACGCGGGGGTGAGCGGGCGGTGAGCCCGGGGGCCCCGGGGGGTGCTTCAGACGGCCGCGGTGCCGATCAGGGCGTTACGGGTGACCAGGGCCGCCAGTTCGTCCTCTCCCAGCGCCTCGGTCCCCTCGGGGCGGCGGGGCAGCACCATGTAGCGGGACTCGGCGCTGGAGTCCCATACGGTGATGCCGACGGCGTCGGGCAGTTCGAGGCCGAACTCCCGCAGTACGGCCCGGGGTTCACGGACCACCCGCGAGCGGTACGCCTCCGACTTGTACCAGCTCGGGGACGGGCCGAGCAGGCGGAGCGGGTAGCAGGAGCAGAGGGTGCAGACGATGACGTTGTGGGTGGAGGCGGTGTTCTCGACGACGCGCAGGCGTTGGTACGAGCCGTCCATGTAGCCCAGCTCCTGCACCGCGGCGGTCCCGTCGGTCAGCAGCCGCTCCTTGTACGCCTCGTCGGTCCAGGCGCGGGCGACGACCTTCGCCCCGTTCGCCGGGGACGAGGAGGCGAGGAACGCGTCGATCGCCTCGTCCACCTTCTCGCCGGTGATCAGGCCCCGCTCCTCCAGCAGGGTCTCGAGCCGGCGCACCCGGCGGGCGATCACGGCATCGGTGTGGTGGTCACCGCTCATCGGCCGGCTCCTCGTTGTCGTCGTCCGCTTCCAGATAGCTTTCCCACAGGTCCAGTACGACGTGATGGTCGCCCTCGCCCCACAGGTCACGGGCCTCGAAGCGGACCGCGTAGATCTGCTCGACGGGGGCGTCGCCGCGGCCCTGTGCGCTGATGTCGGGGAGTTCGTCCGGGCCCTCGGGCTCCACGATCACGCCCCGCTTGCCGCGCGCGTACCGGGGCAGCCGGGTGTGGTGCGGCGGGTCGTGGAGGAAGGTGCGCACGCGGGTGCCGGGCGGGAAGCGGTCCGTGCCCGGGGTGGAGGGGTACGTGCCCGGGGTGGAGCCGCCCGTGCCCGGGGTGGAGCGGTCGTCAGTCATCCAGCTCACCCGGCTCGATCACGCCCTTGCGCTCCAGCAGGGCGCAGATCGCGGTGAACCAGCGCTCGTAGTACGACGCCGCCAGATAGTCCGCCGGCGGCATCGACTCGATGGCGTCCCGGAACTCGTTGGTGTTGAACACCCCTTGTCCGCGCAGGGTGTTGAAGAGGCCGACGACCCGGGCCTCCCAGTCCGCGTGGAAGGGCTCGGTGTCGTCGGTGGTGTCGATCGCGCCGAACCCGACGGTGCCGCCGACGTCGTTGATCCTGGCCATGCGGCCAGACTACGTCGGTCCGCTCAGGCGAGCGGCTTGCGGTAGAGGGAGAACCTGCGCTCCCCCGCGGCCCCGGACGCGAAGCCCAGGAACAGCCCCGCCTCGCCCTTGGCGCGGACGGCGACGCCCTCCGGTTCGCGGAAGACCAGGGAGCGGCCGGCCTCGGTGCGCAGCCGCTGGACCAGCTCGCCGGTGGTGATGTCGATGCTGGAGACGTAGGCGTTGCCGAACCTGGCGGGCGGGTTGGCCTCGGCGTCGTAGGCCGTTCCGGCGAGCTGGTAGATGTGGTCGCCGTAGAGGGCGTACCCCTGGAAGGGGATCCTCTGGTCGGGGTGGGCCTCGGGCTGGGCGATGTCGGCGACCGGGTCGGCGTAGTCGCGGGCGACGAAGGCGTCCAGGTCCCAGACGCGGTACCGGGGCTTGCCCTTGACGCGGTAGCGGACGGCGATGCGCTTCGAGGCCATGCAGACCGAGGGCTGGTTGTTGATGGACGCCGGTATGGGCTTGCGGATGTTGACGTCCGCGCCGGTGCGGGTGGCCCCGTCGGCGAACCGGAAGCGGGTGACGCCCTGGCCGTAGCCGCCCTTGGCGTCGGCCTCGGTCCAGATCCAGACCTTGCCGTCGGCGGCGTTCTGCACGCCCATGCTGACGCCGTGCCCGAATCCCTGGAGCTTCATGCTGCCGAGCAACTCGCCCTCGTAGTCGAGCTTGTTGAGGCGCAGATGGCCCGACTCGCCGCCGCCGGGCCGGACCTGGAGGACGTACAGGTGCTTGTGCACCTCGTCGAAGGCGAAGGACTGCAGGACCGTGCCCTCGGCGAGAGCCTTCTCCTTCAGCCAGCGCTTGGCGGATACGTCGAGGGCGATGCGGTCGGTCACGTTCGCTGTCCCCTGGTTCCTGTGGACGTCCGGGTGACGCCCACGGGACCAGAGAGTGTCAACTCACGTTCACCGGTTTCAAGGTTCGGCGAAAGCGCTTGTGGATTCACGTGACATTCACAGATGGCGTTCACAGGTTGCCGCGTCGGGCCTGCTCGCGCTCGATCGCCTCGAAGAGGGCCTTGAAGTTGCCCTTGCCGAAGCCCATCGAGCCGTGTCGCTCGATGAGTTCGAAGAACACGGTCGGCTTGTCCTGGACCGGCTTGGTGAAGATCTGCAGGAGGTAGCCGTCCTCGTCGCGGTCGGCGAGGATCTTCAGCTCGCGCAGGGTGTCGACGGGGACGCGGGTGTCGCCGACCCATTCGCCGAGGGTGTCGTAGTAGGAGTCGGGGGTGTCGAGGAACTGGACTCCGGCCGCGCGCATGGTCCTCACGGTCTCGACGATGTCGCCCGTGTTCAGCGCGATGTGCTGGACGCCTGCGCCGCCGTAGAACTCCAGGTACTCGTCGATCTGGGACTTCTTCTTGGCGATGGCGGGCTCGTTGATCGGGAACTTGACCTTGAGCGTGCCGTCCGCGACGACCTTCGACATCAGCGCGCTGTACTCGGTGGCGATGTCGTCGCCCACGAACTCCTTCATGTTCGTGAAGCCCATGACCTTGTTGTAGAAGCCGACCCACTCGTTCATCCGGCCGAGCTCGACGTTGCCGACGCAGTGGTCGATGGCCTGGAAGGTGCGGTGGGCGGGCGGCTCGACGAGCGGGGATGCCGCCGTGAAGCCCGGGAGGTAGGGGCCTTCGTAGCCGCTGCGGTCGACGAGGGTGTGGCGGGTCTCGCCGTAGGTGGCGATCGCGGCGAGTACGACGGTGCCGTGCTCGTCCTTCAGCTCGCAGGGCTCGGCGACCGAGCGGGCGCCGTGCTCCAGGGCGTAGGCGTAGGCGCGGCGGGCGTCCGGGACCTCGATGGCGAGGTCGATCACGCCGTCGCCGTGCTCGGCCACATGCCGGGCGAGGAAGTGGCCCCAGGTGGTGGCGGGCTTGATGACCGAGGTGAGGACGAAGCGGGCGGAGCCGTTCTCGAGGACGTACGACGCGGTCTCGCGGCTGCCGTTCTCCGGTCCGGAGTAGGCCACGAGCCGCATGCCGAAGGCGGTGGAGTAGTAGTGCGCCGCCTGCTTGGCGTTGCCCACGGCGAAGACGACCGCGTCCATTCCCTTGACCGGGAAGGGGTCGGCCCGCCGGGCGGTGTCGGGAGCGTGGTGTGTGGTCTGCGTCACAGCAGCAGCCTTCTCCGCGGGCACAAGGTGCGCAATAGTTCGCGCTCCAGGTGTGCAATATGACCAGTGCACGGCTCGTTTTCACGGGCCCTCTGTACAGGATGACCACGGGGAAGGGCGGCTCTCATGGGGATCGACGGACTGGACGGACGGATCATCGTGCTGCTGGCGCGGGAACCTCGGATCGGGGTGCTGGAGATGTCCCGGCGACTGGGGGTGGCACGCGGGACCGTGCAGGCGCGGCTCGACCGGCTTCAGTCGAATGGCGTCATCCGGGGATTCGGACCTCAGGTGGACCCGGCGGCGCTCGGCTATCCGGTGACGGCCTTCGCGACGCTGCAGATCCGGCAGGGGCAAGGGGCGGACGTACGGGCGCACTTGGCGACCGTGCCGGAGGTGCTGGAGCTGCACACGACCACCGGCAGCGGGGACATGCTGTGCCGGCTGGTGGCGCGGTCGAACGCGGATCTCCAGCGGGTGATCGACCTGGTTGTCGGTTTTGATGGCATTGTCCGGGCCGCCACGGCGATCGTGATGGAGAACCCGGTTCCGCTGCGGATCATCCCGCTGGTGGAGCAGGCGGCCGAGGACCAGGAGAGGGACTAGCCGGACTCGGCTTGACCTGTATGGACCCAGCTGGACCTGGCTGGACTCAGCTGCCGTGAGGTGACCTTCGCGTGACGTTCTGGGAGTACCTGGGCAACCGCCATCAGCAGCTGCTCTCGGATGCCTACCAACACGCGAGCGCCGTCTTCCAGTGCATGGCCGTGGCGACGGTGATCGGGGTCCTGATCGGTGTGATCACCTACCGCAGCGACTGGGCGGGCAGCCTCGCCACGACGGCCACCTCGACCGTTCTGACCATTCCGTCGCTCGCCATGATCGGTCTGCTCATCCCGATCGTGGGGCTCGGCGTACCGCCCACGGTGATCGCGCTGACCCTGTACGGCCTGCTGCCGATCGTGCGGAACGCGATCGTGGGCCTGCGCGGGGTCGACCCGTCACTGGTGGACGCGGCCCGCGGGATCGGGATGTCCCGGCTGATGCGGCTCGTACGGGTCGAGCTGCCGCTGGCCTGGCCGCCGATCCTGACCGGTATCCGGGTCTCCACGCAGATGCTGATGGGCATCGCGGCCATCGCCGCCTACGCCTCCGGGCCCGGCCTCGGCAATGAGATCTTCCGCGGGATCGCCTCGCTGGGCAGCAAGAACGCGCTGAACCAGGTGCTCTCGGGGACGCTCGGGATCATCGTGCTGGCCCTGCTGTTCGACGCCGCGTACGTCCTGATCGGGCGGCTGACGATTCCGAGGGGGATCCGTGTCTGAGACGTCCACCGCCGCCTCCGGCGCGTCCATCGAGCTGGAGAACCTGACCAAGAGGTATCCCGGCAATCCGCAGCCGTCCGTCGACAACGTCAACATGGAGATCAAGGCGGGCGAGATCGTCATCTTCGTCGGCCCGTCCGGATGCGGTAAGTCGACGACGCTCAAGATGATCAACAGGCTGATCGAACCGACCGGCGGCCGGATCCGCATCGGCGGCGAGGACGTGACGGACATCGACCCGGTCAAGCTGCGCCGCAAGGTGGGCTACGCGATCCAGTCGGCCGGTCTGTTCCCGCACATGACGGTCGCGCAGAACATCGCACTCGTGCCGAGGATGGTCGGCTGGGGGAAGGCACGGATCAAGTCCCGGGTCGAGGAGCTCCTTGACCTGGTGGGCCTGGACCCCGGCGAGTTCCACGGCCGCTATCCGCGCCAGCTGTCGGGCGGCCAGCAGCAACGGGTGGGCGTGGCGAGGGCGTTGGCGGCGGACCCGCCGGTGCTGCTGATGGACGAGCCGTTCGGGGCGGTCGACCCGATCACCCGTGACCATCTCCAGGAGGAGCTGATCAGGCTCCAGCACGAGCTGCACAAGACGATCGTCTTCGTCACGCACGACTTCGACGAGGCGATCAAGCTCGGTGACCGTATCGCCGTACTGCGCGAACGCTCGCACATCGCGCAGTTCGACACCCCGGAGGCGATCCTCACCAACCCGGCGGACGACTTCGTGTCGGGGTTCGTGGGCGCGGGGGCGGCGCTGAAGCGGCTGAACCTCACCCGCGTACGGGATGTGGAGATCACCGACTACCCGGTGGTGACCGTCGACGACCCGCTCCAGGAGATCTTCAACAAGCTCCGGGACAGCGGCACGAACGAGATCCTGCTCCTCGACAAGCGGCGACGCCCCTACAAGTGGCTGCGGCGGGGCGACCTGATGCGGGCCAAGGGCTCACTGGCGCGGGCGGGCACGCTGGTCAGCGACACGGTGACACGGGACGCGACCCTGCGGGACGCGCTGGAAGCGGTGCTGACGGACAACGCGGGGCGGGTCGCGGTCACCGGGCGGCGCGGGGAGTACGACGGGGTCGTCGACATGGAGACGCTCATGAACTCCGTGCACGAGCTGCTGGAGGCCGACCGGCTGGACGCGATGGAGCACCAGCACGACCTGGAGGAGGCGCGGGCCGCCCAGACGCACGCCGAGCAGGAGGGCGACGGAGGGGGGAAGAAGGCGTGAGCGCCCCCGAGGTGGAGGAGAGGGAAGGCCTGTTCGAACTGGACGGGCTGGAGGAGCGGGAGCCGCCGGCCCCGCAGGTCTCGATGAAGCGGCGGATCACCTGGCAGAAGCTGACTCTTCTGCCGGCCGTGCTGGTGGCGGTGGTGCTGGCGACCTGGCTGTGGTTCCAGCAGGCGGACCTGGACTCGATCTCCGAGAACGCGCTGTCCAACGGGCAGGTGCCGAAGGCGCTTTGGCAGCATGTGAAGCTGACGGTGATCTCGACCTTCTTCGTGCTGATCATCGCGATCCCGCTGGGGATCCTGCTGACCCGGCGGATGTTCCGCCCGGCGGCCCCGGTGGCGATGGCGGTCGCCAACATGGGCCAGGCGACCCCGGCGATCGGCCTGCTGGCCCTGCTGGTGATCTGGCTGGGCACGGGCATGAAGGCGGCGCTGATCGGCATCATCATCTACGCCGTGCTGCCCGTGCTGTCGAACACGATCGCGGGCCTGAGGGCGAACGACCCGACACTCCTCGAGGCGGCTCGCGGCATCGGCATGTCCCCGCTGGGCGTCCTGTCGCGCGTCGAACTCCCGCTGGCGGTCCCGCTGATCCTGGCGGGTGTGCGGACGGCACTGGTCCTGAACGTCGGCACGGCGACCCTGGCGACCTTCGGGGGCGGCGGAGGTCTGGGCGTCCTGATCACGACCGGCATCACCAACCAGCGCATGCCGGTGCTGATGCTGGGTTCGATCCTCACGGTGGTGCTGGCGCTGCTGGTGGACTGGCTGGCGTCGCTGGCGGAACTGCTGTTGCGGCCGCGGGGGTTGGAGGCGGGGTCGTGAGGGGCGTCGGCGTTGCGGCCGCGGGGATCGCAGGCGGGCGCGTGAGACGCGTCGGCGTTGTGGTGGGGGTGCTGGTCCTGGCCTCGGCCTGTGGCCTGACGAGCGGTTCCCCGATGGTCGACGACGTGGAGCCGGGGTCGATCGGGCGGGGCGAGCCGTTGAAGGGCGCGAGTCTGACGGTGACGTCGAAGGAGTTCACCGAGCAGCTGATCCTCGGCGCGATGATGGGGATCGCGTTCGAGGCGGCGGGCGCGGACGTGCTCGACCGCACCGGGATCCAGGGCTCGGTCGGGGCGCGGGAGGCGGTCAAGTCCGGTGACGCGGACGGGATGTACGAGTACACGGGCACCGCCTGGATCACCTACCAGGGCAACAGCGAACCGATCGCCGATCCGCGGGCCCAGTGGGCGGCGGTCCGGAAGGCGGACCTGAGGAACGGGCTGACGTGGCTGGCCCCGGCGGCCCTGAACAACACCTACGCGCTCGCGATGAACCGGTCCAACCACAAGAAGTACGGCACGAAGACCCTGTCGGACGTGGCGGCGCTGTCCGCGTCGGACCCCGGCGCGGTGACCCTGTGCGTGGAGAGCGAGTTCGCCAACCGCGCGGACGGGCTGCCGGGCATGGAGAAGGCGTACGGCATGAGCGTCCCGGCCGGGAACATCACCCAGATGGACACCGGGATCATCTACACCCAGGCCGCGAAGGGCAGTTGCACCTACGGCGAGGTCTTCACCACCGACGGCCGCATCAAGTCCATGAACCTCGCGGTGATGCGGGACGACCGGAAATTCTTCCCCAACTACAACGCGGCCCCCGAGATCAACTCCAGGACCCTGAAGGAGTGGCCGGCGATCGAGGAGGTCCTCGACCCGATCACTCGGCGGCTGAACAACGCGGTGGCGCAGGAGTTGAACGCGAAGGTGGATGTGGAGGGGGAGGATCCGCACCAGGTGGCGTTGGAGTGGATGAAGGAGGAGGGGTTCGTGAAAGAGGGGTAGGGGGCGGGGACTTCCAAAGAATCCGTTGCAAAGAGATTCTTGCAAAGGTACCTTTGCATGCATGGTCGAGGAACCGAAGCTCCATGAGCTCGACGCCCGCACACTCCGCGGACTCGCTCACCCCCTGCGGATGCAGCTCCTGTCCGCCCTGCGCCGCGGCGGGCCCGCCACCGCCTCCCAACTCGCCGAAAAGCTGGGCGAGTCGAGCGGCGCCACCAGCTACCACCTGCGCCAACTCGCCGCGTACGGCTTCGTCGAGGACGCGCCGGAGCACGGCAAGGGACGGGAGCGATGGTGGCGGGCGGCGCACCAGGGGGTGCGGTTCGACGAGTCGCTGCTCCGGGACGCGGATCCGGCAGTACGGGGCGCGGCATCGGTATTCATGCACGAGGTCGCGACCTCTCACGCCCAGGAGCTCTCGACGTACATCGGCACCCGGCACGAGTGGTCCGACGACTGGGTCAGCGCCTCGGACGTGAGTGACTTCACGCTTCATCTCACGCCCGACCGCGCAAGCGAGCTCAACGGGAAGATCCATGAGCTCATCAACAGCTATTGCGCCCACGAGGCCCCGGAAGGCACCCCGGGCGCCGAACAGGTACGCCTCCACACGCACGTCTTCCCCATCACCTCCGACTGAGAGGCTCCGCCCCGATGCACCCCGAGATCCATCTCACCCTGCACCACATACGCGCCGCCGAACTGCAGACCGAAGCCCGCACCGCTCAAGCCAGGCCCGCCCGCGCTCTCCGCACCCGCCTCGGCTGGACCCTCGTAGAACTCGGCCTGCGCCTGGCCACCCCAAGGCCGATGACCTTGTCCCCTAGCAGCTAGCAGCTAGCAGCTAGGGACCGTCCCCTTCCCGCTCTCCAGCGCCACCAGCGAGTCCACCGCCCCCTTGAGCGTGGTCACCGGAATCAGCCGCAACCCCTTCGGCAACTCCGCCTGGGCGTCGCCGCACTCGTCCTCGGGCACCAGAAAGACCGTGGCCCCGTCCCGCTTGGCGGCCTGCGTCTTCAACGACACGCCGCCCACCGCACCCACCGCACCGTCCGCGTCGATCGTCCCGGTACCGGCGATGACCCGCCCGCCCGTGAGGTCGCCGCCAACGCCGTCGCCGTTCAGCTTGTCGATGATGCCGAGGGTGAAGAGGAGACCGGCGCTGGGGCCGCCGACGTCGGACAGCTTCAGGGAGACCTTGACCTTGGAGGGGCTGAGGTCGAGGTAGTTCAGGGCGGCCTCGGTCGCCGCGTCCTGGGACTCCTTCATCTGCTCGGTGTTGTGCTGCTCGATCTCCTTGGTGGACTGTCCGCTGGGGTAGACGGAGTCCTTCGGCATGACCGCCCGGTCCGTGTCGAACCACGCGTCGATCACGTCACCGAGGAAGACACGGGTGTCGGGATTGGTCGCCTCGATGGTCGTCATACGGAGCTGGCCGGTCGTGGGCCGGGTCGGGGCGCCCGTGATCGTGATCACCTGGGCACCCTGGTTCTTGCCCAGGACGTCCGCCGTCATCCCCGGCTGCGTCAGCGAGAACGGCAGCGGCGCGAACGCCGCCGTGGCGAGCAGGGCCACGACGGGCAGAGCGCAGACGGCGACGGCCTGGGGGCGCGTGAGGCGAGAGAGCACGGGATCAATCTAACGCGACGACCACTTCCGGCCAGGGCCCGGTCGGCGCGCGAGCAACTCCGGCCAGGAAGGCGGGCCATCGAGGCGGCACCCACCCGGCAGGCGGCGCTCCCAAGCCTGCCGAGCCTCCAAAGTCTGCCTAACCTGCGGGCATGCGTGCCGCCTGGGGCGGCACGGGTGGGCACTGGGGGTCCCCCTCTGGGGGAGGCACCCCGCCAGCGCGGGCGAGGGACACCCACCCGACCTCAGCCCCGCCCCCGGCCCACAACTCACCGCAGCGCTTCGGCAACCTCCCGAGCCGCGTCCACGACCCGCGGCCCCACCCGCTCCGGCACCGCATCGGCCAGCATCACCACACCGACGCTGCCCTCCACCCCCGTGACCCCGAGCAGCGGCGCGGCGGCCCCGCTGGCCCCCGCCTCCAGCTCCCCCTGCGTCAGGGTGTACCCGGGTTCCCGAAGCGGCTGAGTACGAGCGGACAGAATCGCCCTCCCCGCGGCCCCCCGATCCAGCGGATGCCGGAACCCGGCCCGATAGGCCACGTGATAGTCCGTCCACGACGGCTCGACCACGGCGACGGCCAGCGCCTCCGCCCCGTCGACCAGCGTGAGATGAGCCGTGGCCCCTATGTCCTCGGCCAGCGAACGCAGCGCGGGCAACGCGGCCTCACGAACCAGCGGATGCACCTGGCGGCCGAGCCGCAGCACACCCAGCCCGACCCGAGCACGTCCGCCCAGATCACGCCGTACGAGTGCGTGTTGTTCCAGCGTGGCAAGCAACCGGTACACGACGGTCCGGTTCACACCCAGTTTGTTGGATAGCTCGGTGACGGTCAGCCCATGGTCCGTATCGGCCAGGAGCTTGAGGACACGCAGTCCTCGGTCGAGCGTCTGAGAGGTCTCCGCGGTCACGACGCCCACTCCTCCAAGTGGTGAGTTCGGCGGCCCTGTCGCGGGGTTGCGTCATCGAGTCCCGTCGGCGACGCGCTTCAGAGGCCGCCGATCGGCCGGCGGCCCGGGGCAGTCCGGACCGCGTCGCTTCACGGCTGCGCTCCGCGGCGGCGCTGCCACGGGGCGTATGCGTAGCGGGACTGTAGCGATGCCGGTTCGCTGAGCGGAAGGCTCCGTCCAGAATCCGGTCAGTGGCCGGTACGGACCACTCCGATTTGTCCTGATATATACGGCGCTCGGCGTGCACCGCACGCCCCCCGGCGCCCGGAGTCACTCACCGGAGTCACTTCATCCGGGTGGCCCACTCCTGCACCTTGGCGATCCGCTGCCGCAGCTGCCCCGCCGTCGCCTCCGCGCTCGGCGGCCCCCCGCACACCCGCCGCAGCTCGGTGTGGATGACACCGTGCGGCTTGCCGCTCTGATGGACGTACGCGCTGACCATGGTGTTCAGCTGCTTCCGCAGCTCCATCATCTCCTTGTGCGAGACGACGGGCCGCCGCTCGGCGGGCAGCTCAAGGAGGTCCGCCTCGGAGTCCGGCTTCTTACGGCTGTGCGCGATCTGCCGGGCCTGGCGCTTCTGGAGGAGAAGCTGTACCTGATCGGGTTCGAGGAGCCCCGGAATGCCGAGGTAGTCCTGCTCCTCCTCGCTCCCCGGGTGGGCCTGCATCCCGAACTCGGCGCCGTCGTAGAGCACCCGGTCGAAGACGGCGTCGGACTCCAGCGCCTCGAAGGAGAACTCCTCCTGCTCGCCGGTGTCCTCGTCCTGCTCCTTGTTCGCCTCCTCCATCTCCTTCTCGGACTCGGCGTACGGGTCCTCCTCGCCCTCCTTCTTCGGCTTGTCGAGGGCGTGGTCCCGTTCCACCTCCATCTCGTTGGCGAAGGTGAGGAGGTCGGGGACGGTCGGCAGGAACACGGACGCGGTCTCGCCGCGCCGCCGGGACCGTACGAAACGCCCGACGGCCTGGGCGAAGAAGAGCGGCGTGGAGATCGTCGTGGCGTACACCCCCACCGCCAGCCGCGGCACGTCGACGCCCTCCGACACCATCCGCACCGCGACCATCCACCGGTCGTTGCTCTCGCTGAACTCGTCGATCCGCTTGGACGCGCCCGCGTCGTCGGAGAGCACGAGGGTCGCCTTGGTCCCGGTGATCTCCCGGATCAGCTTGGCGTAGGCGCGCGCGGAGTCCTGGTCGGAGGCGATGACGAGGGCACCGGCATCCGGGATGGCCTTCCGTACCTCGGTGAGCCGCTGATCGGCGGCCCGCAGCACGCTCGGCATCCACTCACCGCGCGGATCGAGCGCCGTACGCCAGGCCTGCGAGATGGCGTCCTTGGTCATGGGCTCACCGAGCCGCGCGGCGATCTCGTCCCCCGCCTTGGTCCGCCAGCGCATGTTGCCGCTGTAGGAGAGGAAGATGACGGGCCGCACAACATGGTCGGCGAGCGCGTTGCCGTACCCGTAGGTGTAATCGGCGGCCGACCTCCGGATTCCCGCGTTGTCCTCCTCGTAGGTCACGAAGGGGATGGGGTTGGTGTCGGACCGGAACGGCGTACCGGTGAGCGCGAGCCGGCGGGTGGCGGGCTCGAAGGCTTCGAGGCAGGCCTCGCCCCACGACTTGGAGTCACCGGCGTGGTGGATCTCGTCGAGGATGACGAGGGTCTTGCGCTGCTCGACACGGTTGCGGTGCAGCATGGGCCGCACGCCCACACCCGCATACGTCACGGCGACCCCGTGATAGTCCTTCCCGAGCGGCCCCGCGCTGTACTCGGGGTCCAGCTTGATCCCTATCCGCGCGGCCGCTTCCGCCCACTGCTTCTTCAGATGCTCGGTCGGCGCGACCACGGTCACCTGCTGCACGACATGGTGGTGCAGCAGCCAGGACGCGAGGGTGAGGGCGAAGGTCGTCTTGCCTGCGCCGGGGGTCGCGACCGCGAGGAAGTCGCGTGGCTGCTCCTGGACGTACTTCTCCATCGCCCCCTGCTGCCAGGCACGCAGCTTGCTGGCGGTACCCCAGGGGGCACGGCCGGGGAAGGCCGGAGAGAGGTGGTGGGAGGTGGTGGAGGCGGCGGTGGTAGTCACGGTCTCCGTTGGGGGTCGGGCGGCTCGGCTGATAGTCCGGGAAGTCGGGCTACGTATGACAACCGGGCCACCCTACCGGCGGCCCGGGGACGTCAACGTGCGGACGGGGCCGGGTCGCCCGTGGGTGGGACCGAGGTCACAGTCAGCGAGCGAAGCGCGGCAGATGGGCCGCGATCTTGGGCACGTCCAAGGCGCCCTGACAGACGTCCAGGACGAACCGCTCGGCATCGTCCACATCGAAGTCCGGGTCGAGAGGGTGTCCGTTCATGTGCAGGAAAACCCAGGTCGCGTACCAGGCGATGCGCTTGTTCCCGTCGACGAGCGCACGGTTCCGGGCCAGCGACTCCATCAGTGCGGCAGCCTTCTGCCATACGTCCGGATAGGCGTCCTGCCCGAACACACTGGACTGCGGACGCGCCAGGGCCGAGTCCAGCAGCCCGTAGTCACGCACCTCATCCGCCCCGAGCCGCTTCGCCAGGTTCAGCAGCTCGGGCAACGTGAGGTAGTGCATCAGGCGAGCCTCCGGTTCAGCTCGGCGCTGGCCTTCAGCACATGATCGGCGGCCTCGTTGAACAGCCGTGAGTGTTCGTTTATGGCCGCGATCACCGCGTCGTGGGCGAAGGCCTGCATGCTGCGCCCTTCCGCCGCCGCACGCTCACGCAGGGCGTCGAGCTCTTCTTCCGAGAAACGCAGGTTCAGTCCAGCCATACCTTGACGGTACTACGTGGTACCACTCGGTGTCATTGTCGATCGGCCCGCAGCCGCGTCGTCACCCAAGCCCCCACCAACGCCACCCCCGCCATCGGCAGGAACACCGCCGCGAAGGCCGCCGGATGCGACCCGCCGCCGGACGCCTCCGTCGCCGCATGGCTCACCGCCCCACCGCCCAGCGCCGCGAAGGCGGCACCCCCGGCGGCCAGCAGGACGACGTTGGCGAGGGCGTCGGAGATCTGGAGGGCGGCGGAGTTGGAACCGGCCTCCTCGGGCGCGGAGAGCTGCAGCAGAAGCACGCTGGTGGAAGCGATCACCAGGCCCATCCCGAAGCACCCGAACGCCCAGACGACGGCGACGGTCCAGGCCGGCACGGAGTCGATGAGCACGCTCGGCGCGGCGGCGATGGAAGCCGCCACCAGCACCATCCCGAACGTCATCAGCCGCTCCCGGTACGGCCCCACCCGCGGCCGCGACTGCACCCACGACCCCAGCGCCCATGTCAGCCCGCCCGCCGCGAGCGAGAACCCGGCGAGCGTCGGCGACAACCCCCGCTGGGTGACCAGCATCAGCGGCACGAACGACTCGGCCGCGATGAAGGACCCGGCGGCAACCCCGCGCAGCAGCACGACGGACGGCAGCCCGCGCACCGCCCGGTACGTCCCGCGCGGCAGCAGCCCGAGAACGGCCGGCACGAGCAGTGCGACACCCGCGACACCGGGGACCAGCGAGAACCAGCGCAGGTCCTGGGCGGCGTACTGCAGCAAGCCGGCACCGAGCGAGATCCCGAGGGCGAGCCGGATACGCCGCCGGTCGAAGGAGGAATTCCCCTCGTCTCCGCCGTCGACCGGCCCGGAGGCCAGCCGTCGTATCTGCGGCAGCGCGAGCGCCAGCGGGAAGACCACCAGCACCGGGATCCCGACGAACACCCACCGCCAGCCGAGCTGCTCGGTCACCGACCCCGCCGCCAACGGCCCCACGATCGACGGCACGACCCACCCCGCCGCGAAGGCCGCCATGATCGCGGGCCGCAACCGCTCGGGATAGGCCCGCCCGACCACGACGTACAACGCGACGATGACCAGCCCGCCCCCCAGCCCCTGCACGGCCCGCCCGAGGATGAACACCCACATGACCCCTGCGGTCCCGGACAGCATCAGCCCGGCGCCGAAGAACCCGATCCCGGCACTCAACGCCCCGAGCGGCCCCCGCCGATCGGCCCACTGCCCGGCCAGCACCATCCCGAACAACGACGTCGTGAAGTACCCGGAGAACGCGAACGCATACAGCGACACCCCCTCCAGCTCCCGCGCCGCCACCGGCATCGCCGTCCCCACCGCAGTCGCCTCGAAGGCGATCAACAGCACGACCGACACGATCCCCACACTGAGCGCCCGATAGGACCGGCTCAGCACCCCCTCCTCACCGACGGGGACCAGGTCGGAGACGGTGTCGGCAACATCGGCATCACGCGGTTCGAGGGCTGTCATGGTCGCCAGAGTAAGGGCCGTACAGCACCTTGACCCCTGTCGGGAGACGGTCCGAGGCCAGGACCTTGGTCGTAGGACCGGAGGCGGACGCGACAATTCATGAACGGCGTATGGCAGTCCCATTGCAGCCCCCGCGATTCCCTTGAGCCCCTCCCGCCCGCCGCCCTACGGTCGATTCACCGAGCTCGGCACGGAGCCAACACCTCCGAACCGACCCGGCCGTGT
>NZ_JAQMWP010000039.1 GCF_030403745.1 Streptomyces sp. S.PB5 | reverse complement strand
CGGTGGCCGTTCAACTATGCGGGCACCATCCCGATGCCGGAGCAAACCCCCGGATCAGGTCGAACCCGTACACCACTTCCCTGGACGCAACCTTGCAGATCATGCCCGAAAGATCGCCAAGTGGGACCGGAACCCGCTGCCGAACTGGGTCACCTCACGTTGTCGAAGCCACTCCACGAGCCCTGCGGGCTCGGGCAGATCCGCCCGAGCCCGCATCCAGCCCGAAGAAACCGACAGCCCGGCTGGACAAACGCACCGACAGATCGTCAAGACAATCACGCAAGACCGCAGGTCATCGCGGCGCCAGTCGACAAACCAGATCGGAACCCACAGCCGGCACCACTCTTGGAACTTCAGGAACTCCAACGACCCGACGTCCCGCCCGCCGTACCCCGCTCGCCGTCGCGGGCGCCTCGATCGCCGCCCTGGCCCTCGCCGCCTGCGGGGGCGGGGCACCGGACACGGCCGGGCGCCCGCCGCGTCGGCCTCGTCGGCGACCGCCGGAACGACTTCATGGGCTTCACCGTGACCGACGGGGACACCTTCGCCGCCAGTGGGCACGGGCCCCGGGCAGCGGTCCCCTGGCGATGTCGGCCTGATCGAGACCTCGGACGCGGGCCGCACCTGGACGTCCCGGTCGCTGTCGGGACAGGCCGGCTTCCATCCCTTCGACTCGGCCAAGGGCACGGTCCACGGCTACGAAGGCGGCTGGCTCCAGGTCGGCACCGACCTGAAGACCTGGGAGGGCCGGGCGGCGCCGGCGGTCCTCGACCTCGCGGTGGACCCCGCCGGGGACACGTTCCTGACCACGAGGCGGAGGGCGTCGTCATCAGCACCGACGACTGCAGCCCGGGACTCGCGGATCGGCGTCGCCGCGGTTCCCGAGCGCAGGGAGTCGGACTCCGGTCGAGGCCCGGCGGCTCCACGTGCCTCCGACCCACAGAGGGAAGGCTCGGGCCGGACGGCCGTCACCGTCGCGCTGTACGGGCTCGGCGCCGGTCCTGCTCGCCGTCACCCGCTCCGGGCACCGCGCACCCCTGCCCCAGGGGATGAGCCGGTCGCCGGAGGGAACGGGCGTTCCCACGCCCCGCCAGGAAGACCACGGAGCCACTCCCCCGCCGGTCGCTTGAACACCCTCCACCCCAGCAACGTACTAAGGGCACTAGCAGTCAAAGACCGCGCGGCTGTTCCGTGGCGCTCGTACGACACGGCGGCGCCGGCTGTGCGAACCCGCTGTGCCCTGACGATGTGGAAGGTGACATGGGAACTCTGACGGTCAGTTGGGCCATCGCACTGGTCGCTGCCCTGGTGGCCGCCGTCAGCGCGGTCCGGGTGGCGACCACTGGCGGTGAGACCCGGTTCGCGGCGGTCGGCGACCTGCTGATGGGCCTGTGCATGGCCGCCATGGCACTCCCGGCGACGGTCGGCTGGTACGCGGGCTACGGCATGTGGTGGTCGGTGGCGTTCAGCCTTCTCGGGCTCGGAGCGGTGGCGATGGCCGTCAAGCACACGCGCGCGTGCGGGTGGAAGCACGGCCGTCACTGGGTGCACCTCATCGTCGGCAGCCTCGGCATGGTGGTCATGACGCTCGCCATGACGAGCACATCGTCCGGACCGGTGCTCGCCCTCGGCGGTGGGCACTCAATGGCGGGTATGCCTGGCATGGAGAGCGCGGCGAGCACGACGGGGACACATCAGATGGCCGGAATGGACTCCATGGCGGGGATGGAGTCCATGGACGGCATGGGCTCCGCGCACGGCGGGATGGACATGCCGGGTATGGCGAACGCCGCGGCCGACGCGGGGTCCTCAGGGGGATCCGGTGCCTTGTGGCGGTGGGTGATCGCGATACTCGCCGTGTACTTCCTGCTCTCGATCGGCGCCTCCATGTGGGCGAGGGTCCGCGGCACCGGCCCGCGCGGCCGGCGGAGCGGCTCACGGGGTGCGGGCCGCTGGCTGCTCGCCATGCCCGACACGGTGGTCGTCTTCCTCGCGTCACTGACGCTCTCGGTGTGGGACAGGACCAGGACGGCCCAGCGGTCGGGTCACGGCCGGCGCCGCAAACTCGGGGCCGCGCCCGACGCGGCGCTGGCGGCCCACGTCGGAATGGGCGGGACCATGTCGGCGATGCTGCTGATGATGGTCGCGTGAGCGGCGCCGGGCTTTACTCAGGTTTGCCACGCGATATCCGCGCCGGGACCCCGGCGGACCTGCTTTCTGCTGGGGCTCCGGGGGCCCGCGGCGGCAGCCGCTGATGTCAATGCCTCCGCAAGAGGCTCCGGTCCGGCGGGTCCAGTCCCATGTCGCCTTCGCACACCCGCAGGCGTGCCGTTTTGTCGGCGCTCGGAGCAGCCGTGGTTCCGCTGTTGGCGACCGCCCGTTCCGGCGGGGAGGACGATTCCGCCTCGCACTCCCCCAGCCCGGCGAATCCGGAGGCGGGGCCGGGCGGGAAGGGCACCGTGGTCCGGCACCGGCAGCATCTCGGGCGGAAAGTCCGGGATGTTCACCGCCCCGACCGAGCCGGGCGAGTACGAGGTCGTCTGCACCTTCCACCCGGACATGACCGGCACTCTGATCGCCGGCCGAGCCGACGCGGGCCCCCGCTCTCCGTGCCCGAGCAGGGAAGCGAGGTCACGATCGGCCCTCTGACTGTGCCCTGCGACCGCACCCCGCGGCCGGTCGCGTCTCGGGACCGCCGAATCCGTCGCCGCAGGTCGCGATGTGAATGGCGCAAGCCGGCGAGCAAGGTCCACTTCAAGCGGATCGTGTGGGCAGCACCACAGGTGACAGGATACCCCTAGGGGGTATAGCGTCATCACCGGCCGGGTGGACAAGGCAGCCATGCCCCTCCCGGCGCAGCGACCCCACGCACCCAGACCTGAGGAGGAAGCCATGACCACCGAGACGAACACCAGCACGGGCTCCTGCTGCGGCTCCGGCGGCTCCTGCGGCTCGGGCACCACGTCCGACGTCCAGATCCAGGGCACCGGCGCCACCATCACCGTCTACAAGGTGTCCGGCATGACCTGCGGCCACTGCGAGGGCGCGGTCTCTCAGGAGATCTCCGCGCTGGACGGCGTCACCGCGGTCACCGCCGTCGCCAAAACCGGAGAGGTGACCGTCACCTCCGCCGCCCCGCTCGACGTGGAGGCCGTCCGCGCCGCCGTCGACGAGGCGGGTTACGAGCTCGTCGGCCGCGTCTGACGGCTCGGTCCGGGCCCGCAGTCCCGGACACGCGCGTTCGCGCATTCCTCCGGCGCCGGGACGTACCGCTCCGCCGACACGGACGCCGTGCGTCCCGGCCTGCCCCTGGAAACACGTACATGACCAGCACGGCCCTCGAGGCGGCAGTCCCCGGCGCAGCACCCGCGCCCTCCTTTGCGGTCGAGCTCTCCGTCGGCGGCATGACCTGCGCCTCGTGCGCGGCCCGCATCGAGAAGAAGCTCAACCGCACGGACGACGCCACCGCGCCACCGCCCCACTACGCCACCGAGAAGGTGAAGGTGTCGTACCGGGCAGAATCGCGGTCGCCGACCTCATCGCCACCGTGGAGAGGGCCGGCTACACCGCCGAGGAGCCGCCGCCCGTGGTCGCCACGGCTGAGGCGAGCGAGCCCGAGGCCGCTCCCGCCGCGGACGGTGAACTGCTGTCATCCCGGGTCCCGCAGGTACGAGGCGCGGTTTCCATCCTGGCTGCGGATACCCCCACCACGTAGGGGCCTGCCGTACCTGGCCTCCGCCGTCGCACAGGGCCGTTCGACCCTCCACTAAGGACCTTAGTTCCATAGGACTCGCGGGGCGCCGGGGTCACGGTGAAGAAGCCCGCATCGACCGGGCGACAGAGGCGGTGAGGCGCGCGGGGCCGTCCGGCCCTGCCGGCAAAGGACCTGCGGCCCTGCCCTCGGCACGCTCAGCCCCTGCCGGACGATGCACGACAAGTTCAGCCTGGAAAAAGACCACCCATACCGGGTGGAGGTATGGGTGACGCAGCCGAGGAGGCCTCGTCATGACCAACGACGGCAAACGTCCGCTCTACGCACTCGCCGCGGCGATCGGGATCGTCGGGCTCGTGGCCCTTGGGGTGCCCATCGGGACCCTCGTCCTGCTGGCCGCCCTGGCCGCCTGCCCGCTGATGATGATGTTCATGATGCGCGGCATGCACGGCGGGGGCATGCACGGTGGGCACGACCGCACGGACGAATCCACCGACCGGGACCGCGATCGGCTGCACAAGCACGATCACCGGCACCCCTACGGCCATGGCCGGTCATAGCGCGGGACCGGGCCTCCGCGGGTCCTGCCACCATGCGGCGGCAGCGGTGCGGGAAGCGCCATGACCGCCGTGGTGGCGGCACTGATCGGCTCGCTGATCCTGGCCGCCCTGGTCTATGACATCGCCCGGCTGGTGACGCCGGGCGAGAGCCGCCTTCCGCCGCTCGCCCGGCTCAGGGGCCGTCGGGCCGCCTTGGAGACTGCCGAGATATGGCTCGTCGGGCTGCGGCTCCACGGCCGGATCGACGCGGCCGCCTACCGCACGAGGATGCACGGCCTCGCCCTCGGCGAGCGCACCCCGAGGAGGACGTGATGGCTGACGCCGCATACGGCCTGTGGCCGCTGGTGGTGCTCAACACCCTGCTGTTCATCGTCTTCGCCGCGAGCTTCTTCCACCCCAGGAGCAAGCGGGACTGGCGGGCGATGGGCGCCTACAGCGCGTTCATGGTGGCGCTGTTCACCGAGATGTACGGCACCCCGCTGACCGTCTACCTGCTGGGCAGCTGGCTCGGCTCCCGGTTCCCGCTGCTGGAGGACACCCACGCCGGCGGCCACCTGTGGAACGACCTGACCAACTGGCAGGGCGACCCGCATCTGAGCCCCTTCCACCTGGCCAGCTATGTCGGCATCGGCGTCGGCTTCTGGCTGATCGCCGTCGCATGGCGGGTGCTGCACGACGCCGCCCAGCACGACCGCCTGGCGACCACGGGCCCGTACGCATATGTGCGCCACCCGCAGTACGACGGCTTCCTGCTCATCATGATCGGGTTCCTGCTGCAGTGGCCGACCATCCCCACCCTGATCATGTTCCCGGTCCTGGTGTACGTCTACGCACGGCTGGCCCGCAGCGAGGAGCGCGAGGTCGCGAAGAAGTTCGGCACCGGCTGGGACGCGTACGCCGCCCGCACCCCCAGGTTCTGGCCCAGGTGGCACACCCGTCCGCCCGCGCCGCACGGTGGCCCGCCGGCACGGCACCAGCGCCGCACCACCGCACGGGGGTGAGGGACGTGATCGCCCTCGTCCGGTCCCTGATCGGTCCGCAGCCACCTGTCGTCGGGCTGTGCGACTACCGCCTCCCCTGCCGTTGCCAGAGGTCTGTCGGGCGTCGGCCACACCGCCGCGGCGCTGGTACACGCTGCCGCCGACACGCTGCGCGACCTCCCGTCCCGCACGTCGTCGGCCACTGTCAGAGAGGCACGTCCGGGAATCCGAGGAGGGAGTCATGAGCTCCACCGCATCCGCGTCCATCACCCACGCACCGCCGACACGGCACCCACGGCACGTCCTGACCGCCACCGGCATCGAGAAGGCCTACCGACGCGGCGTCTGGCCCACCCGGCACAGCCTTCACGTGCTGCAGGGCGCGGATCTGTCGCTGGCCCCCGGTGAGGTCGTGGGTCTGGTCGGAGAGAACGGCTCCGGCAAGAGCACCCTGATGAAGATCCTCGTGGGGGCGCTGCGGCCGGACGCCGGCACCGTGTCGTACGACGGCCGGCTCGGCTACTGCCCCCAGGAGCCCGTCGTCTACGAACGCCTCACCTGCGACGAACACTTCGAACTGTTCGGCCGCGCCTACGGGATGACCCCCGAGGCCGAGCGGCACGCCCGCCGGGCGATCTACGAGTCGCTCGGTTTCGAGCGGTACGCCGCCACCCGCACCGACCAGCTGTCCGGCGGCACCCTGTCCAAGCTCAACCTCGGCCTCGCGCTCCTGGCCGATCCCGACGTACTGCTGCTGGACGAGCCGTACGCGGGCTTCGACTTCGACACCTACCTGAAGTTCTGGGACCTCGTCGGGCAGCGGAGGCAGGCCGGCCGGTCGGTGCTGATCATCAGTCACTTCGTCACCGACGAGGAGCGTTTCGACCGCATCGTGCAACTGCGGGACGGCAAGGCGCGGCCACGCGACGAGAAGGCCGTGGCGTCATGACCACCACCGGGCTGCTCGTACGCCGCTATGTCAGTGAGACGGCGCGCAATCGGGTCACCGTGTCGATGCTGGTCGTCGTGCCGGTCGTGTTCGTGGCCGTCGCCGCGCAGAAGATCGCGGACGCCGCCGAACTGCTCGGCGGACAGGGCGGGGTGGCTGTGGAGACGGCCACCGCCGGGTGGGCCGCGGCCTTCGTCTCGGCCATCGCCATGTACTTCCAGGTACGCTCCGCCCGCGCCACCGACCGCCGCCTGGTGCTGGCGGGACTGGCTTCCGTACGGCTGGTCGCCGCCCGGCTCGCCACCGGGCTCGCGCTCGCCGTCACCGCGACCGCTGCGGCCCTGGTGACCCTGGCGGCCCGCACCGGTATCAGCGTGCCGGGGCGGACCATCGCGGGGACCCTGATGTTCGCGGTGATCTACCTGGGCATCGGGGCGTTGATCGGCGCCCTCGTGCCGGAGCCGGTCAACGGCACCGTCCTCGTCTTCTTCGTATGGATCCTGGACGTCTTCTTCGGTCCGGCGTTCGGCGCCGCGGACCGGGTGGTGACGCGTCCCCTGCCGACGCACTTCGCGGCGCTGTGGATGATGGATCTGCCGTCCCGCCACGGTGGCCGTATCGGTGACCTCGGCTGGGCGCTCGTGTGGACCGTCGCCGCGCTCGCCGTCAGCTGGGCGGTCGTCGCGGCCACCAGCCGCGCCGCACGACCGCGCCGCCCGGCGGGCCAACTCGCCACCGCCCTGCGGATGGGGCTGCGCGAGGCAGGTCGCAACCGCGTGCTGTGGGCGCTGCTGATCGCCGTACCGACCGCCTTCATCCTGCTCGCCGCGGTCAGCACCCCGGACGAGTACCAGTCCATGGTGCTCACCGAGAACGGCCGCCGGGCCGTGGTGCGGTTCTGGTTCCCCGACGCCCATCCCGGCTTCATGGCCCCGGTCTCCATCGCCACGCTGGCCGCGCTCGTAGGGCTGTTCACCGCCCTTCAGGCGCGCTCCGGCGACCAGCGGCTCTTCCTGGCCGGCCTGCGCGTCCGCAGCCTGCTCACGGCTCGGCTGTCCGTCGTCGCCCTGGGTGCACTGGTCGCGACCGCGGCTTCCCTCGCCGTCACGGCGGCCCTGTTCGACCCCCGCCAGTGGGGCCTCTACCTCCTCGCCAACCTCTTGATGGGCCTCACCTACGGTCTGATCGGCGTGCTGATCGGCTCGTTCGTCGGGCGGGTCGGCGGGGTGTTCGTCGCCTTCCTGGTGCCGTTCCTCGACATCGGCATCGAGCAGAGCCCCATGCTCAACTCCGAGGTGTCCGGCGTGGGACGGACCCTGCCCGGCTACGGCGCCTCCCGGGTCCTGTACGACGCCGCGCTCACCGGGTCCTTCGACGAGACCGGCCCGCTGCTCATCGCCCTCGCCTGGCTCGCGGGCCTCACGATCGCGGCCGCGCTGCTGTTCCGCCACGCCGTGCGCACCACGGCCGTATGAGGTTCCGGCCCGCCTTCGCGGAGGCTTCGTACGAGCGCCGGGCACGACGGGGGCGTCACGGCGTCCTCGCCGGGGCGAGGGCGGGGCGCGAGTTTCACCCTCGTACTGCCGTTGCAACCACGTCGGTGACGTGCGCTCCGGGGTCATGGGGCCGGGCGGCCCGGCTCGGTGGAGCTCTTCCCCAGTTGATCGAGACGGCGCTCCAGGGCGGGGTGGGTGGAGAACAGGTTCGCCACGGTGGAACCCGGGCCGAGGTGATGGGCCCGGCCGCCCCTGTCCTTGCTCCTGGCCATGTACACCGGTCTTCCTGCTCATCCGCGCCGTGTCCTGTTACCGCGAACCGGCCGCCGACCGGCCCGCCGCCCTGCTCACCGGCCGACCTTCCGCGCGTTCTTCTTCACCCCGGCCGCGTGCGTCGAGATGCTCATCCTGATCTCCCCCCGGTCGCGAAACGGTCCAGAGAACGGCGTGGTGCGGCTTCACTGCCCGAGGACCGCGCGCCTGTCACCGCAGGCACTCCGCACGGCCCCACTGGTCGTTTGCGGGAGGCCATCGGCTGCTCGGGGCCGTGCCCGAAATGTGAAGGAGGTGCGGGCACCGTCCGGATGTGCCGTGCATCGGTTGCGGAGGCGGGTGGTTGACGCGGGCGCCCGGGAACCATGGAATGTGGCGGCCGCCGCCCTGTCGTCGGCGACGGCGGCGGCCGCCTGCGCGAGTGCTCGCGTCTTCCCTTGGCGCGAGACCTCGCGCGGGATCGTCCTCACGACCTGTTGGGCGTGCGGGAGTTCGCCCATGGGCTGTGAGGACGAGGGACCGGGGCCGCGGACCGTTCGCGGGATGCGGGCTCCGGTTTCCCTGCGGGCTCGGTTGACTCTTCAGGCCCGGGGACTGGGGGCGGGTACGGGGCGCGGACCGGCCGGTGGCGCAGCTTCCGCTCGCTGCCCGAAGCGTAGAAGATGTCCGCGCCGGTCGGGAAGAGAGCCTCTCGGCCACCGCCCGGAGGCGGCGGCCGCTGACCTGCGCGATGGGACGCTGCGAGAGTTCGGTATCTCGCGGCCGCTTCAGTTCGGCCGGGGCGCGACGGGCTGGCCGGTGCCGGGGGACCGGTATCGGTCGGTCCAGGAGGACAACCCGGCACGGTCGGCGAGTCCGAGGGTGGTGAGAACGTCCTCGATGCGTTCTGTGACGGATCCGGGGTCGATGTGCAGCTGTTCGGCGATTGCCTGGCCGTCCAGGCCCTCGGTGACGACCGGGCGAGGTCCGTCCCGGTGCTGCTGAGCGGGCGGCTGGGCCATCGGGGTCGGCGGTGGGGGCGTGAACGGTGCGTCCAGTGCGTAGACCACGGGCTCCCCGCTGTTCATCCGGGCACCCTTGGCGAAGGCTGCCTCCGGTGACCACGACGGCGTAGGTCTGACGCACCGTGCGGGCCCCGCCGGGCAGTTGGGCGGCGCGTTCGGCTCGGAGGCGCGAGGTGCGCAGTCCGGCGAGGACCTCGAAGGTGACGGCCATGCCGATCACGTCGTGGAAGGCGTGCCGTATCCAGGGGGTGTCGCGGACGCGGGCGATGGCGGTGGAGAAGCGGCCGAGGACCCGGTCGGACTGGGCAAGCAGCCAGTCGAGGTGCGAGCGCATTCAGATACGGCCGCCGCGGTTCGCCCTCAAGGAGGGACGTCTGCACAGCTGCCGCACCAGGCCCTGGCGCCGGCCTCCGGGCCCGGGCGAAACCTACGCCTACGCGGTCATACATGTGGGGTGACGGCAGCGTTGAGGGTAGGAATGCCAGGCGGTGGCGGTCTGCGACGCGACCGGTCATCCGACCACCGGCCCACACTCCACGGAGCCGGAATCCGGACACGGCCCCGCCGACGCCGAGGGGGTGGACGCCGCCCCCGGGCCCGAATACTCGGATGCGGGCCCGGCCGGCGCCCGCCTAGGCTTCCGCGAGGGCCCGCACGGCGCCCTGTCGGCAGCAGGCGGTCAGCTGATCGGAGATGTACGGGGCCATGACTTCTCGACTGTTCGCAATCTGCTTCGGCGCGAGCGAGCCGCTGCGCCTCGCGCGGTTCTGGTCCGGGGTCCTGGGCTGGGAATTGGTGGACGATCCCCGGGACGGCGTCCAGCTCGTGCCCGGTGACGACGCCGGGTTCCGGCTCCGTTTCGTTCCGACCGAGGACCCCAAGTCCGGCCCGAACCGCATGCACTTCGATCTGACGAGCGCCACGCTCGAGGAGCAGCAGCGGACGGTGGAGCGGGCGTTGGCGCTCGGCGGCCGGCACCTCGACATCGGCCAGGGCGAGGTCGATCACGTGGTGCTCGCCGACCCCGACGGCAACGAGTTCTGTGTCATCGAGCCGGGCAACAAGTTCCTCGCCGACTGTGGATTCCTCGGAGCACTGGCCTGCGACGGTTCACAGGAGGTCGGCTACTTCTGGAGCCGGGCGCTGGAGTGGCCACTGGTCTGGGACCAGGACGAGGAGACCGCCATCCAGTCGCCGCACGGAGGCACGAAGATCACATGGGGCGGACCGCCGGTGGCGCCGAAGAAGGGCAGGAACCGGCAGCAGTTCGACCTCACTCCACCCCCCGGCGCCGACCTGCGGGCGGAGATCGACCGTCTGCTCTCCCTCGGGGCGACACACGCCGGGCAGGGCGACGCCGGTCAGGTACTGATGCTCGATCCCGACGGCAACGAGTTCACCGTACTGACACCCCGGTGACGACGCCGGCTGCCGCTGACGGACGGCGGCCCGGCCGCACTGTCAGTCCCCCGTGGCACCGTGGAGACGGCACGAGCGGCGTGCGGCGAGCCTGCGTCGCCGCTCGCGTCGATCTCGCCGTGACAAGGGGGCCGCGTCATGACCGACATCGACACACAGTTCCTGCGCAGCCTGTTCGACGAGGAGGGCGGCCTGCACACCGCGGGCCGCACCGCCCTGTACCGCCTGTACGGACCCGAGGGCCTGCTCTACGTGGGCATCACGATCTGCCCCCTCACCCGTATTCGCACCCACTTGCGAGACCAGCCCTGGGGGTCGGAGGTCATCGCCATCCGGATCGAGTACCCCGGTGACGCGGAGGCGGCCGAGCGTCGCGCGGTCCACACCGAACGCCCCAGGCACAACGTCGTCTTCAACGGCCCGGCCCCGTCCCCGCCGCCCGATCCCGCCTCCCGTCTGAGGGTGCAACTCGCCGTCGAGCGGCGCCGGTTGGAGGAGCTGGAGGCCACCGTCCCCGAATCCTCCACCCACCTGCGCCTGTTGACGCGGGCCATCACCACGAAGCGAGCGAGGGTCGCGAGACTCGCCCAGGAGATCCGGCTCGCCGAGGACCCCGCGGCCCCACGGCGCCATGGTCGAAATTCGCTACCGTGACGGCCTGGCACGACGGAGACTCGTCCCATGACTGACATGGGGGCGTTCCGGCAGGCGGTCACCGAGTGGGCGGCGGGTGGTCCCGGCGACCCCGCACGCGAGCTGGCCGAGCGGCTCTCCGTACGGACGGCCGTCCTGCTCGAAGGGCTGAGCGATGCCGCGGCGGTCGACGCGCTGGCCGCGAGCCGCAGCCGTGATCTGGCGGCCGAGGGCGTCTGTGTGATGCCGATGGGCGGCGCGATGAGCGTCGGGCGTTTCACCCAGCTCCTCGGCCCACCCGGTCTCGGCCTTCGCCTGACCGGACTGTGCGACGAGGCGGAACACCCCTACTACACCCGCGGCCTGGAGCGGGCCGGTGCACCGCAGGAGGGGTTCTTCGTCTGCGCGGCGGACCTGGAGGACGAGCTGATCCGCGCACTGGGCGTGGCCCGGGTGGCGGAACTCGTCCGGGAGGAAGGCGACCTGCGCCCCTTGCAGACCTTCCTCCGCCAGCCCGCGCAGCAGGGCCGCACCGCCCAGCAGCAGCTCCGGCGCTTCCTCGGCACGAAGAAGGGGCGCAAGATCCAGTACGGCCGTGTCCTGGTCGAGGCCCTCGAACCGGACCGTGTACCCGCGCCGCTCGACGATCTCCTCAGCAGCGTCTGACGAGGCCTGTCCTCCGCTCGGTCGCCCTCTCACAGGCCGGCGTCGGTGAGGATGCGGTCCATCCGGGCGGGGCCGAGCACGGGGTTGGCCGCGGCGGCGTCGGCGACCTTGGGGTCCGGGTCCACGAGCAGTCGCTCCAGCAGGGCGTCCGTGATGTTGGGGTGGCGGGCGACCCCGCGGCGCAGGAAGGGCTCCGGGGCGCCGGCCAGTCGGTGCAGCGCCGGCACCGGGAGCCGGGGGTCCTGGAGGGCGACGTAGCGGACGTCCGGGTCCGGTTCGTCGACGAAGGTGCGCAGGGCGTGGCGGGGGAAGTTGGGGTGGTCGACGTGCAGTGGCTTGAGATGGAAGACGTCTCCGTGGGCGCGTACCAGCTTTTCCAGGACTTCTGATGGTGCGTCGGGTCTGCGGGCGGCGATACGCCGGACCGACAGATCCGGGTCGTCGTCCAGGCGGCGCCATGCCTCCTCGGGAAGGTCGGGGCAGCGGGCGAGGGCACGCCGGAACACCGCGTGCGGGGAGTCCAGACAGGTCAGCCGCTCGCCGAGGGGGAGTTCGCACAACCAGGTCGGTTCCCCCGGCCGCCAGGTCAGCGCGATCCGGGCGTCGTCGCTTCCCTCGGCACGTTCGGCTTCCACCAGCGCGAACAGCCGGTCGCGGGTCGGGGTGTCGAGGTGGCGGCTGATCGCCAACGCGATCCGCACGTCCAGGTCGGCGATCTGCAGGAGCCGGTTGACCATGTCGGCGGAGAGATGCGGGTTGGCGGCGACGGCCCGGTGGAGCTTCACGTCCTTCACCCGCATCAGCTCGGCGAACTGGGCCGACGTGAGCGGGACGTGACGCGCGACGTGGGTCCGCACGGCTGGGTCGGCGAGACAGCGGTCCCTCAACTCAGCTGGAACGCCGGGCTGTTTGTACAGGGCGGCCGCTGTCCGCACGGTCGGGTCCGGGTCGGTGAGCAGCGCCGTCTGCACCGGCTCCGGCCGTTCGTGCCACGACTGGGCGACCGCGGCGCGCAGCTTCGGGTCCGAGGACTCTGCCAGTGCGGCACGGGGGCGGCCGTAGACCTCTTCCAGGTCGTCGATGGGGAGCTGCACTTCCAAGTCGACGGTTGTCCGGACGAAGTCTGCGAACCCTTCGCGGATCGCCGGATCCGGATGCCCGGCGATCCGGCGGCGCATCGCAGGGGAGACCCGGTCCCGGCGCAGGGCCACCACGATGTCGCCGCCGCCGTGCCGCAGCACCGCCTCGGCCACGGTGTCCGCCAACCGCTCACGGCGCTGGGCCATCCCGTGCCGGCCGGCCCCGTGGACGGCCAGCCGGACCAGGATGTCGTCAGAAGCCGCCGGGTTGCGCCCCAGTCCGGAGAGCTGTGGGTGCTTCAGACTCGTCATGCGCCCACCGTAGACGGCTCAGCTCAGCTCAGCCCTGCCCGGCAATCGTTGCCGCCGCGGTGGCCGCGTGTGCTCACCGCTGCTCCCGCTCCACCGGAAGCCACAACTCGGCGTCGGCCTCGGTCCCGTCCGGCGAGAGCCGGGTGCGCAGGATCTCCGGGCCGGGTCGGCTGCGGTACGGGTTGGCCGGGAACCACTCGGTGAACACGTCACGCCACAGTTCCTGGATGGCCTGCGGAGCCGGGCCCGAGGCGGTGAAGACCGCCCAGGTGCCGGCCGGGACGGCCAGGGCGGTCGTGCCCTCGGGGGCCGGCGCGGAGGTGATCACCGCGTGGTAGTAGTCGAGTTCGGTGCCCTCGGCGCGGCTGGGGTCCAGATCGTCGCAGACCGCGACGATGCCGTGGGGCTCCTGGTCCGACAGCTTCTCCAGTTGCTCCACGGTGCCCCGGCCGATCCCGCGGACGAAGTCGATGATGGCCTGGTTCGGACCCGAGTGGATCAAGGGCACCCGGGCCTTGGGGCCCACGACGGTGAACTCCGGCCGGTCCACTACGCGATAGCGCATGCTGCTGCTCCCTTCGATGGTGAGACGGAAGGTCAACCGGGGCTGGGAGACGAGCGCGGCACCCGTGCGCCGGGCCTCCCCCGGCCCGACGCCGTGCACGGCCCGGAACGCCCGCGCGAACGCCTCGCCCGAGCCGTAGCCGAACCGCACCGCGATCTCCAGCAGCGACTCACGGCCCGCGAGCACCTCGGCACCCGCGACGGTCAGCCGCCTGCGCCGGATGTACTCCGACAACGGCATCCCCGCGAGCGCGGAGAACATCCGCCGCAGGTGGTACTCCGAGGTCGCCGCGGTACGCGCCAGCCCCGCCACGTCGATCTCGCCGTCGAGGTGCCCCTCGATGTGCTCCATGACCTGATTGAGTCGTTCCAGCACGCCCGGTCCCCTTCCTGTTTACGATCACCACGCTAGGCAGCGGGCACCCACCGGGACCCGACATCCTGTGCCCGATCGGGTCGGGTAGGGAGGGACGGGCCGACCTGGGGCGGGTGCGGGACCCGGTGCGAGAATCCGATCATGTCCGAGGAATGGTCACGCTGGTACCGGGGCCGGTTGGTCGTCGGCCCGTTCACCCCTTTCGAGCCGGGTGAGCTCGCAGTTCTCGAACAGGAGACCGGGGCACCCCTGCCGGCGTCGTACCGGTCCTTCCTGGAGGCGGCGGGCGGAGCGAGCCTCTCGTACACGGTCCGCCTGCCGGCCTGCGAGGCGGAACCGCTGCAGAGCTTCGACGAGCTCCACCGGCTCGGCAGGGACGGCTCCGGCGAGTACGGCCACGGCACTCTGCTCGGCGAGTACCGCCGGTGCAAGGAGTGGCGGCTCGGGGACGATGTCCGCCCCTCAGGTCTGTTGCCCATCGCCCGCAACGGTGGCGGCGACACCTTGTTCCTGGACCTCGATCCGGCGGCCTGTGGCCGGCTTCATGCGTTCGTGCACGGCATCGCCTGGCCCGGCCGGCTCCGGCAAGGAGTCCTCACCGAGGTCTCCGACGACTTCGATTCCTATCTCGACGATCTGTTCGTCACCCGGGAGGCGGCCGAGGACGTGTGGGCCGATGTGGCCGGGAGTGAGGTCGACGATCCGTGGCGGCTGACCGTCGAGGCCTGGCTCGACAGGGAGGTGGCCGGGTGGCGGGCCGACCCGTGGGCGGCGGCGCTCTGACCGTGGGGCACCGGTCGGGTACTGCAGTGGGCCGGCGTTCCTCGTAGGCTGATTCCCGCGCATGACGGACAGGAGGCCGAGGTGGCCGAAGCGACGCCCAGTGGGACCGGGTTGGCCGAGGTGATGGCCGAGCTGGCCGGGCTCGAGGATCCGAAGGTCCGGGCCGTGAACGAGAGGCACGGGGACGATCACGGGGTGAACCTGGGGAAGCTGCGGGCGCTCGCCAAACGGCTGAAGACGCAGCAGGACCTCGCCTGCCGGCTCTGGGAGACCGGCGACTCCTCGGCGAGGCTGCTGGCGCTGTTGATCTGCCGCCCGAAGGCGTTCGGGCGGGACGAGCTGGATGTCATGCTGCGTGCGGCTCGGACGCCCAAGGTGCACGACTGGCTCGTCAATTACGTCGTGAAGAAGAGCCCGCACGCCGAAGAGCTGCGCCTGGCCTGGTGCGCCGATCCGGATCCCGTGGTGGCGAGTGCCGGGTGGGCACTGACCACCGAACGGGTGGCGAAGAAGCCCGAGGGGCTCGACCTCTCGGGGCTCCTCGACGTCATCGAGGCGGAGATGAAGGACGCCCCGGATCGGCTGCAGTGGGCGATGAACCACTGCCTCGCCCAGATCGGGATCACACACGCCGAGCACCGCACGCGTGCCGTCGAGATGGGTGAGCGCTTGCAGGTGCTCAAGGACTACCCCACTCCCCCGGGCTGCACATCTCCCTTCGCACCCGTCTGGATCGAGGAGATGGTGCGTCGGCAGGCCGGCCGGACGGCGACCTGAGTCCTCCCCCCCGTACGTCCCAGTACGCCCCGCCGTCAGACGTCCTCCACCGTCGCGGTGACCGGCGTACCGATCTCGACCGTGCGGCTGACCGTGCAGAGTCGGTCGTGGGAGGTCTTGACCGCTCGCGGAAGGATCGCCCGCGCCCGGTCCGCGCCTTCGCCGTCGGGGAAGGTGACGGAGAACGTGACCGCCAGGTCTGTCAGCCGGTTGCCGAGTTCGTCGGCGACCTTGTTGCCGGTCACGGTGACGGAGAACCCGTCCGGTTCCGCGTGGCGGCTGGTCGCGATGTCGACGTCCACCGCCGTGCAGCCGCCGAGCGCGGCGAGCAGCAGCTCGACCGGGGTGAACTCGGTGTCCCCGGCGGCATCGGAGCCGGTGCCGAAACTGATCGTGCCGCCACGGGAGTTCGTCGCGGTGAAGTGGCCGGTGCTGGTTCGCTCGACGGTGACGGAGCGCAGGGAGTCGTCGGTCATGTGGTCGACAGTAAACGTATGACCGGATCGCAAAGGCACCCCGACACGGGCCGTCCGGCCGGTGGCCGTTCTGATCGCTGGCGCCTCCTCCAGCAAGCGCTTGTCATGCACTGAACGCAAGGCCGTTCATTTCCGTACGTTTCGTAGGAGCCGTGGTCGGCTTCGCGAGCATGGGGTCCGAGAACTCGGACAACGGTGCCGCCGTGGAGAGGTCGGTAGTCGAGTGGGGAAAGCAAGGCGAGCGAAGCCCGGCAAGAGGACTCCGGCAGCCCGCGCGAAAGCTGCGCTGGACCGGGCGCAGCCTCCGCCCTCCGAGCCGCCCCCGTCCACGAAACGCGCACCGGGGAAGTTCTCCACCCGCAACTGGCGGGTGGCCCGGCGGCTGCGCGCCATCCTGCTCATCCCGGTGCTCGTGACACTCGTGTTCGGCGGGCTCCGGGTGAACCGCGCCATCGACACCTGGCAGAGCGCCGACGACGCGGTGCGGGTCGCCGAACTGGTCCAGGCGGCGAACAAGTACGCCAGCGACGCGATCAACGAACGCGATCTGTCCGTGGTCCCGTTGCTCCAGGGCGACACCGGCTCCGAGGTGGTAGCCAAGGCGCGCAAGGTCACCGATCAGGACCGGGCCGCGTTCGAGGCGGCGGTCGAACGGATGCCCAAGACGGCGCGGCTGCTCAGGAGGGTCGAGGTCGTCCAGCAGGGCAGCGAGCAGCTGGACGACATCCGGGCCGCGGCATTCACGTCGAAGCTGCCGGGCGTGCAGACCGAGGAGAAGTACCACCTCATCCAGCACCCCTTGATGGAGCTGGCCAACGAACTCGGCTTCGGCAGCAGCAACCAGGCCAGTTTCGGCCGGGCCCTGTACGCCATCTCCCTCACCCAGGCCGCCGAGTCCCTCACCCGGGCCATCGGCACCCACATCCTGGTGGAGGACCGCAGCGCCCTCCAGGACGGTGAACTCGAGTCCCAGCTGGCCTCGTTCCGGTCGTACGCCTATCTCCAGCAGGTCGCGCTGGTGGAGTTCGACGGGGCCGCGACGAGCCAGGACACGGCGCGGCTGCAGAAGGCGCTGGACACCGCGAGGGCCAAGGGCGAGCAGCAGGCCGTCGAGGCGGCGCAGCGTGCGGACGAGGCCGGGGAGGAGTATGTCGCTCCGCCGGCCATGACGAAGATGATCAGCGAGATCGCATCGGGGAAGCCGGCCACGGAACTGGCGAAGCAGGGCATCACCACCGAGTCGTTCTTCGCCGCCTCCACCCTCTCCTTCGACGCGTACCGGCAGGTCGAGGTCTATCTGACCGACACCGCGCTCTCCAACGCCGAGGACATCGCCGACAGCGCCCGCCGTGACGCCATCGTCAACTCCTCGGTCGCCCTCGCCGCCGTGCTCGCCGCGTTCCTGATCGCGGCGGGGGTGGCCCGTTCGATGAGCACGCGGATGAGTCTGCTGCGCGCCTCGGCGTTCCAGATCGCCGACCAGCGGCTGCCGGCCCTGCTCGCCCAGCTGTCCCGCTCCACTCCCGGACGCGTCGACTCCCGGGTCGCCCCGATCCCCATCACCTCGACCGACGAGATCGGCGAGGTCGCCCGCGCCTTCGACCAGGTCCATCAGGAGGCGGTCCGGCTGGCCTCCGAACAGGCCCTGCTGCGGGGCAACATCAACGCGATCTTCACCAACCTGTCGCGCCGCAGCCAGTCGCTGATCGAGGGCCAGCTGAGCCTGATCACCGACCTGGAGAACAACGAGGCCGATCCGGACCAGCTGGAGAACCTCTTCCGCCTGGACCACCTCGCGACCCGTATGCGCCGCAACGGCGAGAACCTCCTCGTCCTCGCGGGCGAGGAGTCCAACCAGCACGGCATGGGACCGCTCGCCCTGATCGACGTGCTGCGGGCCGCCGCCTCCGAGGTGGAGCAGTACGAGCGCATCGAGCTCTCGGGGGTGCCGGAGGCCGAGATCCACGGCCGTGCCGTGAGCGACCTCGTGCACCTGTTCGCCGAGCTCCTGGAGAACGCCACCGCGTTCTCCTCGCCGCAGACGATGGTCCGGGTCACCGCGGGGCGACTGCCCGACGGCCGGATCATGGTGGAGATCCACGACAGCGGTATCGGTCTGACGGCCGACGACTTCGCCGCCATCAACCACAAGCTCGCGCATCCACCGACCGTCGACGCCAACATCTCCCGGCAGATGGGCCTGTTCGTGGTGGGCCGGCTCGCCGACCGGCACGGCATCCGGGTCCAGCTGCGCCCCTCGCGTGCGCAGACGGGCACGACGTCGCTGGTCATGCTGCCCGACACCATCACCTACACGGCGGTGGAGGCCGTACCGGCCGAGGGGCCCGTCGCGCTTCCGCATGCGCCGCAGGAGGCGCCGGACCTCGCGGCCGTCGCCGCGGTCATCGCGGACAGCGTCGCCCGCCGCGGCCGCGGCATCCATGAGACCTGGGAGGACCCGGGGAACGACGCGATGAGCCGCTTCCTCCACCGTGAGGAGCGGCGCAGGCAGACGACGCGGGGCGAGCATCAGACCACGGGGCCCGACACCCCTCAGTGAGGCAGTCGCGCAACTAATGGTTGCGAATAGCGGCCCGCCGTCGTAACCTGATACGCAACCAAAGGTTGCGAAAGGGAGTCGGGGATGGAGTACGGCAGCATCGAGCGCGACATCCATGTCGAGGCATCACCCGAGGTGGTCTTCGAGGTCATCAGCCGGCCGGAGCACATGCGGGAGTGGTGGCCCGACGACGCCCGGTTCAAGCCCGTGGAGGGCACACCGGGCGAGCTGTTCTGGCGTGACGAGGCGACCGGCGAGACCATGACCGTCGAGTTCACCGTCCTGGAGGTCGCCCCGCCGTCACGGTTCTCGTTCCGCTGGTGCTACACGGACGCCGGACGAGCAGGGGACTCCCTGCTGGTCACCTTCGACCTGAAGCCGACACCCGACGGAACGCTGGTGCGGATGACCGAGACGGGGTTCCGCGAGATGGGCTGGGAGATCGCCGTGCTCGAGGAGCAGTACCGCGATCACGTCAGGGGCTGGGACCTCTACATCCCGCGGCTCGGCGCGTACGTGGCACGGCTGGGATCGACACCATGAGCACGCCGATCGACGACGACCTGTGGTCGGCCATCGGCGACCCGACCCGGCGCACCCTGATCGACCTGCTCCTCACCTCCGGACCGGGCACCGCCACCTCGCTCAGTGCGGACCTCCCCCTCACCCGGCAGGCCGTGTCGAAACATCTGGCCGTCCTCGACCGGGTCGGCCTGGTCCACGCCGAGCCGGCGGGCCGTGAGCGGCACTACCGGGTCGACGAGGCGCAACTCGCCCGCGCGGCCGCGCAACTGGCCTCGGTCGGCACGGCCTGGGACGCCCGACTGCGTCGTATCAAGCACATCGCGGAGGCGATCGAGCGCCGCCGCGCGACTGGCTAAGGAGCATGAGAATGGTCGACATCCTGCATCGGATCGGTGCCGTCGCACCGCTGGACGACGTCTACCGCGCGCTTGCGACACCGGAGGGCATCTCCGGCTGGTGGACCACCGACACCTCCGGCAAGAGCGAGGTGGGCGGTCAGCTGGCGTTCCGCTTCGGCGACGTCGGAGGCTTCGACATGGAGATCCTGGAGCTCGACCCCGTCGGCCGGGTGCGCTGGCGGGTCACGGACGGCCCCGCGGAGTGGATCGGGACCGAGATCGACTTCAGTCTCAGCCGGCGCGACGACTACACGATCGTCCTCTTCAAGCACGAAGGCTGGCGGGAGCCGGTGGAGTTCATGCACCACTGCAGCACCAAGTGGGCCGTCTTCCTGATGAGCCTCAAGGAGTACGTGGAGAGCGGACGCGGCAGGCCGGCGCCCGACGACGTCCGGATCAGCGACTGGCACTAGCCATCGACACCGTCCGCGCCGTCTCACCCCTCAGCGATTTGAACATGTTCAAATATGGCGGCTACGCTTCTGCCACCACAGTTGAGGGGGACCGATGAAGGTAGTGCTGCCCGGGGGTACCGGACAGGTGGGGACCGTCCTGAACCGTGCGCTCACCGCGGCCGGCCACGAGGTCGTGGTGCTGACGCGGCGGCCCGGGCACGAGCGCGAGATCGGGTGGGACGGGAAGACGCTCGGCCGCTGGGCCGAGGCGATCGACGGCAGCGATGTCGTGATCAACCTGGCCGGCCGCAGCGTCTCCTGCCGTTACACGGCGGAGAATCTGCGGGCCATGATGGACTCTCGGGTGGACTCCGCCCGAGTGGTCGGCGAGGCGATCGCCCGGGCCGCGCGGCCGCCTCGCACCTGGCTGCAGATGAGTACGGCGACGATCTACGCCCACCGCTTCGACGCGGCGCACGACGAGGCGACGGGAGTGATCGGCGGCCGGGAGAGCGGCGTGCCGGACCACTGGGCGTACAGCGTCGAGATCGCCGAGAACTGGGAGCGGGCGCAGGCCGAGGCGCCCACTCCTTGGACCCGGAAGGTCGCGCTGCGCTCGGCGATGGTCATGAGCCCCGACCGTGGCGGGGTCTTCGAGGTGCTGACACGGCTGGCCCGGCTGGGACTGGGCGGGCCGGTGGCCGGGGGCGCGCAGTACGTCTCCTGGATCCATGACGAGGACTTCGTGCGGGCGGTGGAGTTCCTGATCGCCCGGGAGGATCTGGACGGGCCGGTGAATCTCGCCTCCCCCGGTCCCCTCCCCCACCGGCAGTTCATGCGGACGCTGCGCGCGGCGCGGGGCGTACCGGTCGGGCTGCCCGCCACGCGGTGGATGGCGGAGGTGGGTGCCTTCGCGCTGCGCTCGGACACGGAGTTGCTGTTCAAGAGCCGGCGGGTGGTGCCGGGAAGGCTGCTGGAGGCCGGGTTCGACTTCGCGTATCCGACGTGGGACGGGGCCGCCGCGGACCTGGCCCGCCGCGCCAGGTCACCTCGCGGAGGCCGGAGGCACGCGGAAGCCGCGGCCTGACCACGGGCCGCGGGCTCATCACCCGCCCTGCATCCACGCCCGGGTGCCGAACGAGGTGCACGCGCGCGAGGCCACCTCGGCTGCGGCGCGCAGCGCCTCGGCGAAACCCTCCGATGTCAGGGTGCCGTGCAGCGCGAGGCGGTGGGTGAGGGCCCCGTGCAGGACGTCTCCGGCGCCGAGCGTGTCCCTCACCTCGACCTGCGGCACGTCCACCGTGCCGCCGCCGTCGGGGCCCGCCCACACGATGGGCCCGCCGCCCCGGCTGACGGCGGCCCAGGCCACCCCGTGCTCCCGCAGGAACCGCAGGGTGGCCGTCGGTGTGTTCACGCCGGGCGGGTGGAAGTCGGCCGAGCAGACGGCCACGTCGATCGACGGCAGCAGGTCCTCGGTGCCGTCCTTCCAGCTGCCCGCGTCGAGGACGGTCGGACGGTCGAGGGCACGCGCCGTCCGGGCGGCGGCGAGCGCCAGCTCCCGGTGGTGACCGTCGACTTCGACGATGTCGCAGGCCGCCACGACGGTGGCCAGATCGCCGGGAGGGTCGAGCCGGTGGGCCGTGGCGTTCGTCGACGCGACGGCACGTTCTCCGGTGGACGCGGTGACCAGGATCGAGGAGACGGCAGGAGGTTCGGTCGACTCGGCCGCCAGGTCCGACACCCTCACGCCCAGTCGGTGCAGGTCGGCGGCGGCCGCGAGGCCCAGCGGATGGGAGCCGATCGCGGTGAGCAGCCGGGCCCTGCCGCCCAGGTGACGGAAGGTCGCGGCCGCGTTCGCCGCGGGCCCGCCGGCGACGACGAGCTGTTCACGGGCCGTGAGTTTCTCGTCGGGGGCGGGGGCGTGGTCGACGAGCTGGACGACATCGAGGGTGCACAGTCCGACGAACAGACCTACAGGCACCCCGCCACTGCGGCTTCCGTCCGCCAACGCCCGCTCCCGTCCGTACGGTTCTCGTCTCACGACAGCAGCGGGGCCGCCGCCGCGCGTCGAGTCCCGGTTCTCGGACCGCGAATGCCGCGCACCGCGGATGTCTTCGTGAAGTGCCCGGTCAGCGCTGCTGATCGAGCAACTGGGCTGCGATGCCTGCCAGTACCAGACCGGTGGCGATCAGCAGTCCGCTGGCCATGACCACACCCCCCACCAGTACGGCCGTGGCGATCGCCAGCACCCACCAGGCGAACCGGGCTTCGAGCGTCATCAGACGCTCATCGTCGGATCGGGGCATGACTTCTCCCCCTCGCGGAGTCGTCTCGCCTTATTCTCCCTGGTGGTTGGCGCCTACAAACACCGCCGGCCGCATCAGCCCGGGACGGACGCGCGCTGCGGGACCAGCGAGCCCATGGACTGCAGAGCGCGCGCCAACAGATGGGCACGTCCGGCCAGTACGGGTCCGAGGACCGCCAGGACTAGAACGTATCCGGCGATGAACGGGGCGAGCCGGGCGTCGAGTCCGGCGCTGGTCGCCATCGCGGCGAGGATGAGGGCGAACTCCCCGCGGGCGACGAGGGTGGTGGCGATGTCCGCGGCGTGCTCGGGGCCGTGACGGTGGAGGCGGGCGACGAGGACTCCCGCGATCACGTTCATGACCACGGTCAGGGCCGCCGCCGCGGCGACCGGCCCGGCGACGGCGGCGACGACGGCGGGGTCGATGGCGAGTCCGAAGGCGAAGAAGAAGATGGCGGCGAAGGCATCGCGCAGGGGATGGACGAGTCGGCGGATCCGGGCGGCGGACGGGGTGCCGGCGAGGATCAGTCCGACCATGAAGGCCCCGATCGCGTCGGCGACACCGAGGAGTTCGGAGACCCCGGCGACCAGTACGGCCGCGCCGAGGAAGCTGATCACGAGCAGTTCGTTGTCGCGTACGGCGATCAGGCGGCCGACCAGCCGGGTGCCGTAGCGGGCCGCGGCGGCCAGTGCGAGCAGGAACGCGAAGGCCTTGCCCGCCTCCAGCGCCACGTCGGCGACGCCCCGGGCTCCGCCGACGACCGGTTGGAGTGCCGCGAGATACAGGGCGAGGAAGATGTCCTCCACCACGATGACGCCCAGGATCAGCCGGGTCTCGGGGCGGCCGATCCGGCCGAGGTCGATCAGGATCTTGGTGACGATCGCGGACGAGGAGATGCCCAGCACCCCGGCGAGCACCAGCGCCTCCCGGGCGCCCCATCCCAGGGCGAAGCCGAATCCCAGGCCGGCGCCGACGTTGAGCACCAGATAGATGCCGCCTGCGGCGAGGAGCCGCCCGCCGCCGCGCCGGAGGTCGTCGAGGTGGAACTCCAGGCCCAGACAGAACAGCAGCAGCACCAGTCCGAGCGCGGAGAGCATCTCGAAGTCGTGCGCGTCCCGGACCAGGACGATGCCCGGTGTGTGGGGGCCGAGCAGGATGCCGGCCAGCATGAACAGGGGGATGGTCGGAAGTCCGATCCTGCCGCCGAGGCGGGCGAGGAACGCGGCCGCGAGGAAGGCGCCGCCCATGGCCAGGAGGGTGTCAGCGTGTCCCATGGGTCACCGCCTTCCGCCGCGAGGAAGGCCGGGGATGCTGCTGGTGCTTGACTTGGCGGGGATGGATACAGGTTCTCCTTGCTGCGTGCCGTTGCGGTCTGCGTCATCCCCACGCTCACACGGCCCCCATGTCCGGGGCCATCGGTGTCAGCACTCATTTCCGCAGATCAGGAGAGCGGGCCCAGGACCTCCTGGGACTCGATGAGCCCCTGGTCGCTGGGGGCCTTCCCGTCGCCGAAGACACGGGTGGCCTGCCGGGCCCGGAACTCCAGGTGGGCCTCGGCGGGTTCGGCGTAGCCGTAACGGGCGCGGGCCTCCGCGGGGGTCAGGACCTCCGCGTTGCGGGGCGGGATGCCGAGCTTGACCGGTGCGACCACCGCGACCGTCGAGGGCGACAGCCGTCCCAGCAGGTGCAGTTCGACCCTGGGGTTGAGGTGGGCGAGAGCGAAGGCCACCTTCATGACCGGCACGATGAGGGTGTCGAGGAGGCGGGACTGGCGTATGCCGGCCATCTCACGCATCCAGCGCGGCATCGTGGCCAGCGTCGCGGCCCGCTGCGTCCTCGCCACGACCAGGGCGATCGGCTTCGCCCAGCGCGGGTGGGGCGGAAAGACGAGTTCGCTCTTGAGGAGGTGGTTCATGGCCTCCCGGGCGATCGGGCTGGCGGAGAGGTGCGGGCGCATCCGGGCGAAGTACTCCCGGACTCCCTCACGGCTGCGGGGGACGTCGTCGGGCGAGCAGGTCTGCAGTTCCGCGGCGAGCGCGCAGGCCTCCCAGTACTCCTTCTCCTCCTCGGCGGTGAGCTTGCCGGGGCCGTACTTCTCGTACGCGTAGAGGATGGAGTGCCAGCCGGTGAGCTGGATCCACAGCTGCGAGGCGGGGTCGTTGGCGTCGTACGTGCCGCCGCCGTAGGGGAGGTGGCCGATCGCCTTGGAGTGGACCTTGACCAGGATGTCCGCGGCCTTGGACACCTCCCGCGAGCCGGCGAAGGCGACCATCGCGAAGTAGCGCAAGGTGCGGTCGTAGCGGGTGCGGGAGCGCTGGTAGATGCCCTGGGTGGCGTCGACGGCGGCCACCAGCGGCGGGTCGAGTTCCTCGACCACCACGGCCCGCTGGAAGCCCACGGTCGGCGCGGTCGGATAGCCCCAGACCTTCCACACCACCGAGCCGGGCCCGAAGAAGCCGTAGTCCTCGTGCGGTGGGACCTCGCTGCGCCTGAGCCTCGCCATGGAGCCGCTCCCTGTGCCTGCGCGGCCTGTGCCGCCCCTCGATTACGACAGTGCTGTCGTAAATTAAGACACGCGTGTCGTAAGCTGCCAAGGTGTCAGCGTCCACGTCTTCGCAACAGGGGCCGCGCAGGCGGCGCCCCTACGCGCCGCGCGTCCCGATGGCGGAGCGCCGCGAGCAGCTCCTCGACGCGGCACTGGCCGTGATCGTCGACGACGGCTACGACCGGGTCTCCATCGACGCCATCGCCAAGCGGGCCGATGTCGCCCGGTCGGTGGTCTACGGCGCGTTCGAGAACCTCGACGCCCTGCTGACCGCCCTCCTCGACCGGCAACAGGCCCGCGCCTTCACGCGGTTGCTGGAGAGCGTCCCCGACGTGCGGCAGCTGCGCGATCCCGCCGCGTTCGCCGCCGAGGCGGTGCCTCGGATGGGCGCGATGCTCCGTGCGGACCCAGACACCTGGCGCCTCATCCTGCTGCCTCCCGGGAACATGCCCGCCGTCGTACGCGACCGCGTCGAAGCGGACCGGGAACGGTTCCGGCTGCGGGTCGAGGCCTGGATCCGCCACGTCCAGGCCGACCGCACCGGTCCGTCCCTCGACCCGCAGATCCTCGCCCACGCCCTCGTCGCCTGCGCGGAACACTTCGGCCGCGTCGCGCTCAGCGAGCCGGGCAGGTTCGACCCCGCCCACCTCATGGAGCAGGTGAGGACGGTTCTCGGAGCCGTCTGGCCGACGCGCTGACGCCCTTCGGCCGCTTCCTCAGTGGGCGGAGAACTGGACCCCGGTCTGCTGCACGGCCCCCGGACGCACCGCGATGCCCTCGACCGTCAGCCGCTCACCGTAGATGTCGGTGATCCTGATCGCACTCCCGCAGCCGCTGCCCTTCTCGGAGAGGAAGTAGTTGTAGTCGGTGCGGGGCAGGCTGGTCCACCCGCCGCCGGTGCGGACCTCCAGGCGCGCCAGCGGATTGCGGTGGCCGATCGCCTGGATGCCGCACCAGTAGCGGCTGGAGCCGGTCTTGTAGCGGATCGAGATCTTCTCCGAGGTGCCGGGGCTGAGCAGGCTCCAGGTGACCGGGATCTGCCCCTTCGAGGGCGCCGCCAGCTTGGCGAAGGCCTGGGCGCTGAGGTCGAGTTGGCCGGGGGCGCAGGGCAGGGGGCATTCGTTGGTGATGCGTACGGTGACGGTGGCGCCGCTCGACGCCCGGACCCGGACGTACGCGCCGCACACCTTGGACGTCTCGTAGTCGGTGTGGTTCATCGCGGCCGTCATGACGTCGTCGGTCGGGCCGAACGAGCAGGCGCCGTCGCCGTTGCCGGCGTCGTAGAAGGTGGCGACGCCCTGGTAGGTGGTACCGGGCCGGATCCGTCCCGCCGATACTGCCGTGCCGGCCGAGGTGCGCCGGGGGCTCGTGGTCGTCGGCCGCGTGGCCGGGGTGCTCTTCCTGGCCGACGGGGTGGCCGACGGCGTGCTCGACGCGGCCGTCGGCGACGGAGAGGGAGACGGCGACTGCGTCGTCGGTGCGGACGTCGTGGGCGCCGCGCTCAGCTCGGCGCCGGCGACCGATGCGGCCGCCTCGGGCCTGTCGTCGGCATCGCGGTCGGGGGCGAAGGCCACGATCAGGGAAGCGACGAGGGCGACGGCCGCCACGGCTATCGCGGAGACCACCCAGGTGGCCTGCCGGCGGGGGCGACGACGGCGGTGTGAAGGGGACGCCACGGATGAGGTCCTTACTCGGTTCGGAGTGCACGGTTCGGAACGGCACGCTTGATGCCGGGCCGCCCCCGGGAAGGAGGCGTCCGACCCATCAGTGGCCACCGGATCCGAAAAGGTTGCCGCGGATCGAGAGAAAGTTCCGCGGATCCCGGAAATCAGTGCGCTGTCACCGCAGATCGAGTCGCATCAGAATCCGGGGATGTCCGGCCAGCACCGAGGTGGTGTCGGCGGCATGCACGAACCCGGCGCGCTCGAAGTTCTTCCGCAGACCGGCGTACGCCATGGTCAGGTCGACACGGGCGTCGCCGTTGTCGAGCGGGTACGCCTCGATCGCCGGGGCGCCCTGGGCGCGGGCGAAGTCGACGGCGCCGGCGATGAGGGGGTGCGAGATGCCCTGCTTGCGGTGGCCCGCGCGGACGCGGATGCACCACAGGGACCACACCGGCAGGTCGTCCACACGCGGGATCTTGCGGCTGCGGGCGAAGGACGTGTCCGAGCGGGGCGCCACGGCTGCCCAGCCGACCGGCTCGTCACCGTCGTACGCGATCACCCCGGGAGGGGGCTGCCGGCTGCACAGCTCGGCGACATAGTCGGCGCGGGCCTGGCCGCGCAGTTCGTTGCTGAGCTTGGACGGGATCCGGTAGCTGAGGCACCAGCAGACAGTGGACGTGGGCGACTTCGGGCCCACCACCGCACGTACGTCCTCGAAGACCGAAGCCGGGCGCACCTCGACAGTCATGACGCCACCCTGCCACGGCGGGTCCCGCTACGCCCGGTAATCTGACGATCATGGCGGACTGGGAACTGCGGCCGGCGTCGGGGGCCGACCTCGAACCGGTGGCGGAACTGCGTGCCGTGGTGATGCGGCCGGACCTGGAGCGGCTCGGGCGGTACGACGAGCACCGGGTCCGGCAGCGGCTGCGGGACAGCTTCGTACCCGAGCACGCCTGGATCATCGAGGTGGGCGGTGAGTTCGCCGGGTGCGTGGCGCTGCGGCCGGCCGAGGACGCCCACTGGCTGGAACACTTCTTCCTGGCCCCGCACCTCCAGGGCAGCGGTATCGGTTCGGGTGTGCTGCGGGAGCTGCTGGAGCGATGCGACCGCGAGGGCCGGCCCGTCCGGTTGAACGTGCTCCAGGGCAGCCCGGCCCGGCGGCTGTACGAGCGGCACGGGTTCACCGTCGAGTCGGAGGACACGGTGGACGTGTGGATGGTGCGCGAGCCGGCGGGCGGCCCGCGCGCGGGTGCGGCGCCGGACGGCGTTCGTCCGTAGGCTGCCGGGCGTCGGGCGAGCTGCGGGAGGCAGGATGACCGAGCGGCGGGCGCTCAACGGGGTCGACCACCGGATCGGCGGTGTCCACGTGCAGGGTCGTCATGTGCCGTGGCGGTGGGACGACGGAACGGAGACGATCGTGCATCTGGGCGTGACGGGGACCGTCGGATGAGTGCGTCCGTGCCCGAGGAGGGTGACGGGCCGGGGGCTGTGGCGGCCCGGCTCACCGGGCGGGCGGTGGTGACGCGGCGGCGGCTGACCGGGGCGGTCACCGAAGTCGCCCTGGACGGTGGCTCGGTGGTGGTCAAGGACGCCGGCGGCGCGGCGGAGGCACGTGCCGAGGCGGCCGGGATGCGGTGGCTGGGCGATGCCGGGTCGGTGCGGGTGCCGCCTGTCCACGGTCGTGAGGGACGGTGGCTGGTCACCGGGTTCGTGCCCGAGGGGCGGCCGAGCGCAGAGGCCGCGGTGCGGTTCGGGCGGGAGCTGGCCGGGATGCACGCGGCGGGTGCGGCCGCGTTCGGGGCACCACCGCCCGGCGGCTGCGCGCAGGCGTTCATCGGACGGGCGCCGATGCGCAACGCGCAGGGGAGCAACTGGGCCGACTGGTACGGCACTCACCGGGTTCTGCCGTATGTGCGCCAGGCGGTCGACGGAGGTGTCGTACGGGCCGCCGAGGCTGCCGTGTTCGAGCAGGTCTGCGAGCGAATGGACGAACTGGCCGGTCCTGCCGAGGAGCCCGCGCGACTGCACGGGGATCTGTGGAACGGCAACGTGCTGTGGGGTGCCGACGGGCAGGTGTGGCTGATCGATCCCGCGGCGCACGGCGGGCATCGCGAGACCGACCTCGCCATGCTCCAGCTGTTCGGTTGTCCGTTCCTCGCGGAGGTGCTGGCGGGATATCAGGACGCCGCACCCCTCGCCCCGGGCCGGCAGCAGCGCGTCGGCCTGCACCAGCTCTTCCCGCTCCTGGTCCACACGGTGCTCTTCGGGCGCGGCTACGCCGATCAGGCCCTGGTCACCGCACGGCGGCTCCTGGCCGCCCACTGACCACCGGCCTACGGTAGAGCACCATGAAGGTGCTGATCATCGGTGGCAGCGGGTTTCTGGGAACGGAGCTCGTGCGTCGGTCCACGGCAGCGGGCTGGGAGACGGCCGCGACCTACCATTCCCGGCCCGGCGACGGCTCCGGTGCCACATGGCACCGGCTCGACGTCCGCAAGGGTGCGGAGGTCGAGGCGGCTCTGGCGTCGATCGCCCCTCAGGCCGTCATCGACGTGACGAGCGGAGGGAGCGACTGGGAGGTGACGGCGGACGGTTCGATCCACGTGGCGATGGCATCGGCCCGGCTCGGCCGCCGTCTGGTGCACGTGTCGAGCGACGCGGTGTTCTCCGGCTCCCGGGTCCACTACGACGAGCGCTGCCTGCCCGATCCGGTCACTCCGTACGGCGCCGCCAAGGCCGCCGCCGAGAGCGCGGTACGGCTCCTGGCCCCAGCTGCCGTGGTCGCGCGCACCTCGTTGATCATCGGGTCCGGCGGTTCCGTGCACGAGCGGATGGTCCGTTCCCTGGCGGAAGGCAGGCACGGCGGGGTCCTGTTCACCGACACCGTCCGCTGCCCGGTCCACGTGGAGGATCTCGCCTCGGCCCTCCTGGAACTCGCCGCCTGCGACCACTCCGGCGTCTTCCACCTGGCCGGCCCGGACGCCCTCAGCCGCCACGAACTCGGTGTCCTCATCGCCCGTCGCGACGGTCTGGACCCCACCCGCCTGCCCTCCGGCCGCCGGGCCGACACCGGCATCCCCGGGGCACTGGACGTCCGCCTGGACAGCACCACGTCCCAAGCACTCATCACCACTCGGCTCCGCGGCGCCCGCACGTTCCTGCGAGTCGGAACCCGCGAGGGCGGAGTCGCCCACGGGTAGGACTTCCGGGTGACGACGATCCCCGGTCCCGGATGCGCCACCCCTACGGCTTCCACCAAGGCCACGAGATCTTCGTCATCCGTGAACTCCACCTCGACCGCGCAGGGCGAACCTTGCGCGAGGGCCAGGGCGTCGGTACGGCGGACCACGGCGCGCAGGTCCCGCACGGCGGGCATCTCAACGTGTTCGTCGATGCCGTAGGGGCAGCCCTGCCGTTTCTCGGCAGCGATCGCGAACTCGCGCACCACGTCGATCAACGGGGTGTGGCGGGACGGCGTCGGGGCCTGAAGTTCACCGGCCCCGACCCTACGCCGGTGAAGCCGGACGCGTCCTCGTCGAGCGTGCACAGGCCGGTGAACTCGGTCAACGTGTCGAAGTACGCGGACCGTTCGGCATGGTCGGGGTGCCGGCCCACCCGGGAGCCGGCAGGTGTCCCGCGGCCCCCGCACTCGGCCGCCCCTCGGACACGAAACCGGTGCCGGTCACCGCAGCCCGGCCGTCTCGCCACCTACCTCCGCCGCGCATCCGGTGTCCTTGACCACCACCGAGCCACCGTCCAGGGCGACTTCGGTGACCGCCCCGGCCAGCCGCCGCGTCGACACGGCCCGCCCGCTGAACCGGTCCGCCATGGGGACGTCGAGGCCGCGCGGGTTCGGGGCTCTCGGTCACCGGCGCTTCCTACGCAGGGCCTTTCAGCTGGAAACGGCGGCAGGGCTCGGCGCGGCCCGTGGCGAGGTCGGCGGCCATCGCGCCGATGAGCGGGGTGAACTTGGCGCCCTGGCCCGAGCAGGCGGACACGACGACGAGGGGACCGATCCGGTCGAGGACGAAGTCGTCGTTCGGGGCGGTGGTGTACAGACAGGTCGCCTCCGCGACCGGGGCCGGATCGAGGCCCGGGAGCCGGTCCCGGACGAAGTCGCCGACACGGGTGCGCGACGAGGGGTCGACGACGCCGGTCCGGGTGCTGGCCTTGGTAGGGGTGCCGCGGTCGTGCTCGGCGACCTTGACCGCGGGCAGCGGTCCGCCGTCACTCCCGGACGGCAGCCCGTACGTCTGCATCGTCTGGTCCTGGAAGACCACCGTCGGCCACACCACCGACGGGTCCCGCTGACGGAAGTGGAAGACCTGCTGCTGGGTCACCTTCAACTGCTGCAGCAAAAGCGGCAGTCCGAGCTCGGGCAGCCACGCTCCGGCGGCGATCACGACCGTGTCGGCGGTCAGTTCACGGCCGTCGTCGGTACGCAGGAGTGCCTTCTCCCCCAGCTCGAACCCGGTGACCCGTACGCCGATCCACGCGTCCGCCCCGTGCTCGACGGCCCTGCGCACACAGGCCGCGACGGTCTGGTCGGCATCGATCACTCCGGCGCCGGGGTGGTACAGGACGGGCCCGTCGAAGCGGATGTACGGCCAGCGCTCCGACGCCTCCTGGGCGGACAGGACTTCGTGCGGCACCCGGGCCCCGCCCAGCACACGCGCCAGCCCTTCCGGGTCACGCCCCGCCCCGAAGTCGACACCACCGGTCGTGCGCAGCAAGGGAGTCGAGCTGTCGTGCTCCAACTCGCGCCATTCCTCGTAGGCCTGCCCGGTCAGCTCCACGTAGAGCTTCTCGGCGTAGGCCCGCCGGAAAATCCGTGAACTGCCGTGCGAGCTCCCCCGCTTGTGGCCGATGTCGTACGCCTCGATCAGCGTGACCTCGTGGCCGCGGCGGGCGAGTTGCCAGGCGGTGGCCGCTCCCATCAGACCGGCACCTACGACGGCGATCACAGTCCCTCCCCGGAGATTCAGTTCGTACCCGCGAGCGGCGCTCGGGCCGTGGCGGCGGACTCGATCGTAAGGGCGACCAGGTCCTCGGGCTCCAGACGCAGGAGGTGGGCCTTGCCGCAGGCGCGGACGCACACGCAGACGCGGGTCCGTCCCTGCCTGGTCATCACCCGCAGCACAGTCGGCCGGCCGACAGCCGGCGCCGACGAGGTCCAGGCGCGCGGACAGTTCCTCGACCCGGGTCACGGTACTCGGCCCGGTCACGGCCGCCGTCCTGGTGGTCGTCGAGGTCCCGACCTCGCCGGCACCGCGCCCGGGCGCCTCCTTGGCCTGGGCGGACAGGGCGCCCGAGCTCACGCCGGCGATGGTCACCGGGGGGTGAGTCTCTGGGGCCCCGGCGTGCCGGGTATCTGCTCAGCTCCGTCGTCGTGCGCCCGGGCCCGGCCTGGCCGTGACCTCCCTGGGGGCCAGGGACACGTGCTCCTCGGTGCATGTGACGACGGCCCGGACCGGGGCCCCGCATCCGGCGTGCCGCTGGTCCATGACCGGGCCTTCGGGATCCGCCGCGTAGGTGTCGCCCCACTGCCGCAGTGCGACGAGCACGGGCCACAGGTCCCACCCCTTGCGGGTCAGCCGGTACTCCTTGCGGGACCGGCTGCCGGGCTCCTGGTAGGCGACGGTCGTCAGGATGCCGGCCGCGGTCAGTTTCCGCAGCCGGTCGCTCAGGATCGCCTCCGACAGTCCGATGTGCCGGCGGAAGTCGTCGAAGCGGCGCACACCGCAGGCGACGTCCCGCACGATCAGCAGGGTCCACTTCTCCCCGACCAGATCGAGCGTGCGCTGGACGGGGCAGTTCTCCGTGCTGACCTCAAGCCACTCCATTCCCCCATACTAAAGGCTGGCTTCACCTTTGACAGCCAGGTGGACACCCAGCTAGCTTCAATCAACGAAGTCAGCCGAGAGGATGCCAAGTCATGGGACGGTCACGCACCTACGAGTGGGACGACCCTTCGATCACCGCCGCAGCCGTCGGGCGCGCTTCGGGCCTGGAGTTGCTGCGCCAGGTACAGAAGGGGCTCCTCCCCGCGCCGCCCATCGGGGCGACCCTCGACTTCACCCTCGACGAGGTGGACGAGGGCAGGGCCGTCTTCTCGATCACCCCGGGCGAGGAGCACTACAACCCGATCGGCAGCGTGCACGGCGGCGTCTACGCCACCCTGCTCGACTCGGCGGCGGGCTGTGCCGTGCAGTCCACGCTCCCGCCCGGCATGGGCTACACCTCGCTCGACCTGAACGTGAAGTTCCTGAAGCGGATGACCGTGGAGACGGGCCGGGTCCGGGCCATCGGCACGATCGTCAGCCGAGGGCGGCAGACCGCGCTCGCCGAGGCCAGGCTCGTCGACGACAAGGACCGCCTGCTCGCCCACGCCACCAGCAGCTGCATGCTGTTCCCGATCCCCGGCTCCGCGGCCTGAGCGACGGCCACAGGCCCGTGGCCACGACCAGGCCGCACGCGGGGCGGACGCGACCGGCTCAGGAGAACAGGGCGGCCAGGTCGGGCTTCTTGTCGCCGAACAGGCCGTCCTCCTCGCTGAGCGAGGCCAGCTTCTCCAGCGAGGCCATGTCGACCTCGGCCGGCCAGCTGGGCAGGATGAGGTTCTTCAGGACGTCACCGCTGATCTTGGTGTAGGTGGTGAGGGTCCGGCGTGCCTCGTCCGGGTGGGCGGAGGCGTACTCCAGGGACTCGGTCATCGCTTCGGTGAACCGCTTGACCAGGTCGGGGTCCTGCTCGGCGGTCTTCGTCGAAGTGAAATAGGTGGCCACGGTGAGCTCGGGATCCGTCTCGGCGAACGGCGAGGCGATGACGCGGGCACCCTGTGCCTTGGCGATCGTCTGCGCGGGCTCGCCCATCCAGGCGGCGTCCACCCGGCCGTCGTCGACGGCGGCCGGCATCTGATCGAAGGGGATCTCGACGAACTTGACCTTCGACGGATCGCCGCCGTCCTTGCGGACCGACTCGTTCACGGTGGTGGAGCCGATGTTCTGCAAGGTGTTCACCGCGACCGTGCGCCCGGCGAGGTCCTTGGCCGACTTGACGGGGCTGTCCTTCTTCACCATCACGGCGGTGACGTCGCCGCCCACCTTGCCGTTGGAGGCCGCGCCGTTGGCCACGGACTTGACCGGAACTCCCTTGACCTGGGCGACCATCAGCGACGTCGTGTTGCTGAACCCGAACTCGAACTGGCCGCTCGCCACCCCGGGGATGATCGCGGCACCGCCCTGGGCGGCGACCATCTCCAAAGTGATGCCTCGACTGCTGAAGAACCCCTCCTCCTGCCCCAGGTAGAGCGGGGCCACGTCCACGATGGGGATGATGCCGACCTTGACCTTCGTGGTCCCGCTTCCGCCCGACGCCGACGAACCACCCGTTCCCGAGTCCCCCGATCCGCATCCGGCCACACCGACGACGATGATCAACGCTGCGCCAAGCCCGAGAATGCGCCTTTGCATGGGCTCTCCTGAGGGAAGGGGTGGGGAAGAGACCACGGCTGTCCTGGTGCGGCTCGACAGCCCGACTGATTTTGTGCATTTTCGCGACGGCCGCAATCTACACGCCGCATTTCACGCTGTCAGTACTCCGCGCAAGGGTCCGTCCACGATGCGCGGACACCGGCGCCCCAGTACCGTGCTGGCATGGCGGGCAAGAAGGCGGCCAGGCTGCCGCGCAAGGCGTACGAGACGGAACTGCTGCGACTCCAGACGGAGTTGGTGAAGCTCCAGGAGTGGGTACGGGCCGAAGGCGCCCGGCTGGTCGTCGTCTTCGAGGGGCGGGACGCGGCAGGCAAGGGCGGCACCATCAAACGGGTCGCCGAACACCTCAATCCACGCGTCGCCCGGATCGCGGCCCTGCCCAAGCCGACCGAGCGCCAGCGCACCCAGTGGTACTTCCAGCGGTACGTCGAACACCTGCCGGCCGCCGGGGAGATCGTGCTGTTCGACCGGTCCTGGTACAACCGGGCCGGGGTCGAGCATGTGATGGGCTTCTGCACCAAGGAGGAGTACCAGCTCTTCCTGCGCCAGTGCCCGATCTTCGAGCGGATGCTGGTGGAGGACGGCATCCTGCTGCGCAAGTACTGGTTCTCGGTGAGCGACACCGAGCAGCAGGACCGTTTCCGGCGCCGTCTGGAGGATCCGCTGCGGCGCTGGAAGCTGTCCCCGATGGACCTGGAGTCCATCACCCGCTGGGAGGCGTACTCCCGCGCCAAGGACGAGATGATGGTGCACACCGATGTCGCCGAGGCACCCTGGCACATCGTGGAGAGCGACGACAAACGCCGGGCCCGGCTGAACATGATCGCCGATCTGCTCGATTCGGTGCCGTACCACGACGTGCCGCCCCCCGTGCTGGAGCTGCCGGAGCGACCGGAGTCGACCGGCTACCAGCGCACCCCGCGTGACCTGCAGACCTATGTCCCGGACCACGCGGCAGGCCTGTGAAGCACGGCGCACGCACCCCGGTGGCCCGGTCGGCTCAGGCGCCGTCCGCCACCGGAGCCCGCCACACCAGACTCGTCCCGCCCCCGGGCGGGCCGGTCAACTCCATGGCCCCGCCGAGCTGTTCCGCCCGTTCCGCCATGTTGCGCAGCCCGCTGCGGCGGCCCTCCGCCGGAACACCCACGCCGTCGTCGGCCACCGTCAGCCGCACCTCGTGCCCGTCGGTCTCCAGCACCACGTCGGCGCGGCCCGCGTGGGCGTGCCGGGCGATGTTGGTCAGCGCCTCAGAGAGGACGGCCATGACGTGGTCGGCGACGGCCTTCGGCACATGGGTGTCGAGCAGGCCCTCCATCCGCACGCTCGGCGCGAACCCGAGGACCGGCGCCGCCTCGCCGACTGCGCGGACGGCACGGGAGCGCAGGCTCGGCCCCGCCGCGTCCGTGTGCGAACGCAGACCGAAGATCGTCGACCTGATGATCTTGATGGTCTCGTCGAGGTCGTCCACCGCCCGCAGCACCCGCTCCGAGGCCTCAGGGTGCTCGATGAAGCGGCCGGCGCTCTGCAGTGTCATGCCGGTGGCGAAGAGCCGCTGGATCGCCAGGTCGTGCAGATCACGGGCGATCCGGTCACGGTCCTGCAGTACGGCGATCTGCTCGGCGTCCCTGCGGCGGTCCGCGAGCTCCATCGCCACCGAGGCCTGCGCGGCGAACGCCTGAAGCGGCTCGGTCTCCTTCTCGGCGAACGCCGTCCGACCGGCGGCCCGGACCAGCAGGGCGACGCCCCGCACACTGTCGCCGGTACCGATCGGTACGGCCACCGCCGGGCCGAGTCCGGCGAAGCGGGGCGGGCCGGACGCCACCCGCTCGTCCCGCGCGACATCGTCGCTGGTGACGGGGGCGGCGCCGGTGAAGGCCCGGCCCATCAGACTGTCGTCCCGGGGCAGCACCAGACCACGGTGGGCCTCGGCGCCCTCACCGATGGCCAGTTCCACGGTGAGCGAGTCGGTGTCCGGCATCGGCACCGCGACGACGGCGAGTGCCGCCCCGGTGATCTCCCTGGCCCGCTCGGCGATGAGCCCGAGGACCTCACCCCGGGTACTGCCGGACATCAGGCTGTGGGTGATCTCGGCGCTCGCCCGCAGCCACCGCTCACGCAGCCGGGACTCCTCGTAGAGCCGGGCGTTGTCGATGGCCACGCCGGCCGCGACGGCCAGGGTGGCGAGGACCGACTCGTCCTCCTCGTCGAACTGCGCCCCGCCCCGCTTCTCGGTCAGATAGAGGTTGCCGAAGACCTGGTCGCGCACCCGGATCGGGACGCCGAGGAAGGTGTTCATCGGCGGGTGGTGGGCCGGGAAGCCGTAGGAGGCGGAGTGCTCGGAGATCTTCGCCAGCCGCAGGGGCTCGGGGCGGCGGATCAGCTCGCCCAGGATTCCGTGGCCCTCCGGGAAGTGCCCGATGGCGGCGATCTGCTCGTCGGCGACACCGACGGTGAGGAAGGCGGAGAGCCGGGTGCCGTCCGGACCGATCACACCGAGTGCCGCGTACTCGGCGTCCACGAGTACGGCCGCCGCCTGCACGATGCTGTGCAGGGCCTGCTCCAGATCGAGCTCACGGCCGACGGAGAGCACCGCCTCCAGGAGGCTGTGCACCCGGTCGCGCGTACCGCGGGCCGCGTCCAGCCGGGCCTGCAGTTCCTCCAGCAGCTCGTCCAGCCGCAGCTGCGGCAGTCGCACCCTGGCCTGCCGCCGCTCCTCGGGGCTTCCCACCGGTCATCCTCCAGATCCCGCTCGCCGTACCGACGCCCGGCCGTTGCCTCTGAGTGCCACGGTATCGGTCCCCGGCAAAGAGCGGGACGGGAGCATCCCTGACCTGCTAGGCCGACAGCAGGGGCAGCGGTGAAAATGTGCCGTTCCCACAGATGCCGTGAGGCCTTCTCGGGGTAGGCCGCGACCGTCGGTCCGGACGGTGTACCGCCGGGTCCGCGTCCGGGGTCCGGACGTTCACGGTCAGCCCGTTGTCACCGGGTGAAAGGCTCCCCGGGGTCGGGCTGCGAAGCGAGCCTCACCCACGGGGCCAAGAAGCTCAGGAGTGCCCACAACAGTCGTCAGCGGACACGGCCCCAAGCCGGCAGAAGCACGACGCCTCGATCGGTACGTCCGCCAGCGCCACGGCGATCTTCAGCTGCTGGGCCACGATCTGCGCCTCGCCCGCCTTGCCGAGCCGGACCAGACACTCGTGGAACCCGTGCAGCGCCCACACGTTCCCGGGATGCTGGAGCGCACGCGGGAGTGTGTCGTCGAGTCCCAGGTCGGCGCGGTAGACCGCCTCCGCCTCCTCGACCCGCCCCTGCTCCAGGAGCAGGGCGCCGTAGGCATGGCGAGTGGGCTGCATCCAGCCCCACGGCTCGTCGTAGGGCAGGTTGTCGTCGAGGTCGATCGACCGCTCCAGCGCGGCGAAGGCGGCGTCGAAGTCGCCCTTGCGGTACTCGAGTTCGCCGTCGAGCATCTCCGAGGCGATGGCGAGGATGTCGGCGCAGGTGTTGTTGAACAGCATCCGGGTCTCCGGTACGCGGCCGACGGCCTCCTGGAACAGCCGTCGCTCGGCCGCGGCCTCCTCCACCCTTCCGGTGGCCGACAGGGCGACACCGCGCGCGTAGTGCAGCATGGCGGTGGTGACGCTGTACAGCTCGGGATCGGCGGGCAGCGGCAGCCGCAGAATGTCGGCCCACCGGCCGAAGCGGATCAGCACATGGACCCGCATGGCGAGGAATCCCTCCAGCCAGTCCGCCATGGGCGGGCTCTGCACCCGCAGCAGGTCCTCCGGGATGGACGCCTCCAGTTGGGCGGCGGTCTCCAGGGCGATCCGGGACCGGCCGAGGAACATCGCGCCGTAGATCTTGAAGTGGAAGTTGTGGGACCGGTAGAGCGTGTAGAAGTTCATCGCGCCGGACCGCGCATGGAACTTCTCGTCGGCGACGATGGCCGCGGCGTTGTCCGACACGACGCGGCGGTAGTCACCGCACAGCACGTCCAGATGGGTGGGCATGTGCTGCAGATGTCCGGCGTCGGGCACGAGTCCGCGCAGTCGGTCGGCGACGGGCAGGGCGGCCTCGGGTGCCGGTGACATCTCCATCAGATGGATGTACATGTGCAGGACGCCCGGATGCCGCAGCCCGGCATCCATGGCCAGGGCCCGGTCGAGCACGGCTTTGGCCTCCAGTGTGCGGGCCCCCTTCCCGGGCTCTCCGGTCCTCAGGTCCCACAGCTGCCAGGGGGTCAGATTCATCAGGGCGTCGGCGTACAGCGTGGCGACGTCGAGGTCCTCCGGGGCGAGTTCATGGACCGCCCGCATGCTCTTCGCATACGGCGCGTTCCACACCGAGCAGTCCTCGACGGCCTCCGCCTGCGGGTACCGAGCCCGCAACGCCCCGATCAGCGCCCGCTCGACGGGAGTGGCCCCGGCCGCGGCCTTCTCGTGCGCCGACTCGACCGCGGCATGGGTGCGCTCGACGGTCCGCACGAGATCCTCTCCGTCGAAGAACTCCCACGGCTTGTTGTAATTGGGCCCGAGTGCGTACGCGATCCCCCAGTACGCCATCGCACACTCCGGGTCGGCCGCGACCGCCGCCTCGAAGCACGCCACGGCCTCCTCATGGTGAAACGCGTACGTCCACACCAGCCCGCGATCGAACCACAACTGGGCCTCGGGGGACGTCGTCGTGACGGCGCGGGTGTGGGTGCCGAGGTCGTAGTACTCCATGCCATTCCCCTGACTGCGAGCTCAGAACGGCGACGTTACAGGCTGGTTTGCGCCCGACACACCGAAAAGTCACGAGGTGACGCGATCCGACGAGGCCTGCGCCTCGCGGCGGTGCCGCCGTCGCCGACAGCCCCAACGGCAAGGATTCAGGGCGCTGTTCCATCAGCTCGGTCGTCGCGGCGCGTGTGCCCCGGTCCGCCGGCAGCACGGTGTTCTCCCCCGGCGGAAAGCCGTGTGTCTGCTCGAAGGACTCCGTGAGTGCGCTCAGGTGCCGCGTCATCTCCCGGCACCACGAGGCCGGCCGGCATCAGTCGTGCCAGTAGCCGGGCCGCGGCAGTTCGGCCCAGACATCCGGGGGCCCGAGGACCGCGCGGGCGTCGGGCAGGCGCAGGCCCGCCCAGGCGCAGGCGTAGGCCGCCGCGCGGTACCGGAAGAGGTAGGCGACCAGGACCTCCTCCGAGGTCGCGTCCGGACCCGGGGCGCCGCCCGGGTGGAGGTCCCACGCTTCCAGGACCCCGTCGCGGGCGATGCTGCCCTGGTTGCCGCTCTTGGGGTTGGCGTAGAGGCCATAACAGACGGTCCCGGTGGAGAGGCGGGTCATCACACCCGGCATCTGCGGGCCGTACCCCCACGGCTGGGAGATCACACAGCCGCCCGGCACGGTCGTCACACCGACGATGTGCAGGATCTCGTCCACCTCGAAGTCGTACGGGGCCTCCAGCACCTCGTCCACATCCTCGCCGTTCGCAGGCCCCGCCCCCAGCCGGCGCATCGCCTCCTCGGCGTCGATTCCGGCGACGCACGCCAGGCTGAAGCCGTCCTGGTCGATCCGCCCCAGCACCTCCACGAGCCGTCGGCCCTCCCGCACCGCAACCTGTTCGGCCTCGCTCAGTCCGGCTTCCCCCTCGGGCACCGCGAACAGGTCCGGTACCGGCCCGGCCAGAGCGAGCCGCCCCGGTGACCAGCCGCCGATCGACGGCCGCCAGGGATCGGCGCCGGCATCCACGAGAGCGCGAGCGTTGTCGGGCCGGTCGGCGAGGACGGCCTCCCACAGCGCGGTCGTCCCATGGCCCGGCGCGTCGACGTCCGTGACGCGCCGGGCCAGTTCCGCCACGACCTCCGGTGAGCCCTCCGCCGCGGCCGCGTGGAGGGGGCGGGTGCTGCCCCAGCCGTCCGGATCGGCGCCCTGGTCCAGGCGTCGCCGTACCACGTCGTAGTCCTCCCGGTCCCGCCAGGCGATACCTGCCCAGCCCTCATCCCGGCCTGTCACGATGCCCCCTCCGCTCCCACTCGTATGCACACCCTCGCAGACGCCACTGACATCGCATCGTCCGCACGGCGGACCGGCGGACCGACGGCCACGAGCAGGCCTGTCCACCGAGGCGCGGGCCGCCGAAAATCCGTTGCCGCCGCCCTCGATGCCCAAGGACCCTGGCCTCCATGCCGTACTTCCTGCGCCCGGCCCTCTTCAGCGACGGTCCCGCGATCACCGAACTCCTCAACACCGTCGACGAGTTGGAGATCGGACGGCGCGAGACGGACCTGTCGACGGTCGAGGCCGATCTGAAGCGGCCGGACGTCGACCTCGCGCTGGACTCCTGGCTGGCCTTCGACGGGGACCTGCTGGTTGCCTACGGGGTGCTGTGGGACGACTCCGGCGCCGAGCGCATCGACATCGACCACTACGTCCTTCCCGACCATCAGCCGGCCGGTGCCCGCATCCTCGACGCGATGCAGGTCAGGGCCGTCGACAAGGCCCGGGGCAATGGGGCGGCGAGGGCGGTGGTGCATCTGCATCTCAATGCCGAGCCCACGCTCGACACGTCGTTGATCGAGGCTCGGGGGTGGCGTGTCGTACGGCGGTACCAGGTGCTGCAGCGTCCGCTGGACCCGGCCGGCGACCTGGCCCCCGTGCCGCCCGCCGGGACACGAATCCGTCCGTGCACGACGGAGGCCGACCACCGGCGCGTCCATCTGCTCTACCAAGCCGCCTTCGCCGAGCACTTCGACTTCCAACCCCGCACCTACGAACAGTGGTCGCACGATGTCGACACCGAGACCCTCGACTGGTCGCTGGTGTGGATCGTCAGCACCGAGGAGTCGGGGGACACCGGGTTCCTGATCGCGCGCGACGACCGTGAGGCCATGGGGTGGATCCGGAGTGTCGGGGTCCTTCGGGAAGGCCGTGGCCGGGGCCTGGGCGGGTTTCTGCTGCGGCATGCCTTCGCCGCGTTCGCAGCGCGCGGGCGCGACACGGTGGGGCTCGGCGTCGACACGGCCAATCCCACCGGGGCTCCCGAGCTGTACGGACGCAACGGCATGACACTGCACTACGCCGTCGACACCTGGGAAGGGGTACTGAGCTGAACGAGGACGGGTCCTCGCCGCGGGACTTCTACGACGATCTGGCCCCCGACTACCACCGGATCTTCCCCGACTGGGACGCGAGCATGGCGCACCAGGCGGCGGTACTGGACGGGCTGATCCAGCACGGCCTGGGGGCGGGCGTGCGGCGGGTGCTGGACTGCTCCTGCGGCATCGGCACCCAGGCCATCGGGCTGGCCCGGACGGGGCACCAGGTCGTCGGCGCGGACCTCAGCCCCGTCGCCGTCGCGCGCGCCTCCCGGGAGGCGGCCGCACGGGCCGTCGGGCTCCCGGTGACGGTCGCCGACATGCGCCGACTGCCCTTCGCCGGCTCCGTGTTCGATGTCGTGCTCTGCGCCGACAACTCGCTTGCGCACCTGCTCACCGCTGAGGACGTCACGGCGGCGCTGCGGGAGATGCGGCGGGTGCTGCGCACCGGCGGGCTGCTGCTGCTCACCCTCCGGGACTACGACGAGATCCTCGCGACCAGACCCGGCGCGCAGCCGCCCCAGGTCTCCGAGACTCCCGAAGGCCGTTTCATCAGCCTCCAGTTGTGGCACTGGCACGAAGACGGCGAACGCTACGACCTGGAGCACATCCAGCTCCTCCCCACGGGCGGCACCTGGACGGTCCGCACCCGCCGGACCGTGTCCTGGGCGCTCACGCGCGGGGAGCTCACGCGCCTCGTGACGGATGCCGGCTTCACCGATGTCGGCTGGCACGCACCGGAGTCCACGGGCTTCTATCAGCCCGTGCTCACCGCGCGGCGGGCCAGCAGGTAGGCACGGCGGGTCTCCACCTCATGGGGGTAGTGGGTGCGTTCCATACGCATCTCCACCGTGAAGCCGGCCGTTTCGAGCAGCTCGGCGATGTGGGTCGGGTCGAGGAAGCGGAAGTCGACGTCCACCTTGTGTCCCCACCACTCGTCCACGTGCCGGATCTCCTCGCCGATGTGGAAGGAGAAGAGGGCCAGGCCCGAGGGGCGCAGGACGCGTTCGATCTCCTTGAAAGCACGGTGCAGTTCGTCGGGGTCGAGGTGCAGGATCGTGTAGAAGGCCGCGACCGACCCGAACTCGGCGTCCTCAGCGGGTAGTTCCAGCAGGTCACCCGCACGGAACTCCACGTCGGGGAAGCGCCGCCTGCCCGCCGCGACCATGCCCGGCGACAGGTCGATCCCGACCGTACGCGCCCCCTTCTCCGCGAGCCAGGCCGCCACGTGTCCGGGCCCGCAGCCCAGGTCGCCGATCGTGGTCCCCGGTTCCGTCTGCTCCAACAGAACCGCGAGCAAGGCCTTGTCGAGCGGCTTGGCGTCCAACTCGGTGTGCAGGCGGGTCGCGTACTCCTCGGCCACGGTGTCGTAGCTGCGGCGCACGGAGTCGTGCTGCGCGTGATCACCCATGCGGCAAGCATGCCACGGGCGGCGTCGAGGCCTCCGGGAGTTCAGGGGCCCCGCCGGGCGCACACGGCGGTCTGGCTCAACCCGCGGGCGGGGTAGCTGGATTCGCTCCTCGTACGACGACGGTGGTGGCGGCGGCGCTGCCCTATGCGGACCTGCTGTTGCCGGCCGGGGCCTTCGGTGACCTGTTGCGCGTACCGGGCGAGATCGCACGGCGAAGGTCCGGCCGGCGAAGGTTCCGGTGCCCATGACATTCTGCCCGTCATGGAACACTCCGGGGTCCGTGGACTCGTCCTGCCCGCACGGCTGAGCGCGCTGATGCGGGAGGGCCGGTGGCGCCATCCCGGCGACGCGGAACTGACGAAGCTCATCCCGTGGTTCGAGGATCCGCTCGACTTCCTGACGAGCGCGGAGCAGATGAGGCGCGAGTCCCGGTCGCTGGACAGGCTCGCGGACGACCCACGGCTCCGCGAACTCTTCCGCACGGTCCGCGGCAGCAGCTGCCCGGCCGCCGTCGACCTGCCCTGGCTGGACACCGAGCAGGCGATCCTCATCGCCGTCAATCGCAGAGCCGGTGATGACGTGGCCCTGGCGCTCGACTACCGCGCCGGCGCCGTCGATCCGCGTGTCGTGGGCAGCGACTGCTGGACGAGCTCTCGGGAGTGCGCCTGGCGAGTCGTGGCCCCTGCCTTCTCCTCCTTCGCCGACGCCCTGGGCCTCTGACTCCAGAGCGTCACATGAATCGCCGACCGGAACCGCCCCGCCGCCACTGTCGGCCCATTGCCACAGGCAGCCGCCGTCAGTCCATCAGCCCGGCGGCGACCGTCGCACCCAGCTCCCAGCAGGCCTCGACATCTGACTTGCCCGGTTCTCCGGTGACCGTCACGGCGTTCGTCGCGCGCCGCCAGCCGAGGCCCGTGGTGATGGACTCGATGCCGCGTACCGCTCCGGTGACGTCGTTGCCGCCGTGTACGTAGTAGCCGAAGGGGCGGCCCCTCGTGTCGTCCAGGCAGGGGTAGTAGACCTGGTCGAAGAAGTGCTTCAGAGCCCCGGACATGTAGCCCAGGTTGGCCGGTGTGCCGAGCAGGTAGCCGTCGGCGGCCAGCACGTCGGACGCGGTGGCCGCCAGTGCGGCGCGCCGGACGACTTGGACGCCCTCGATCTCCGGTGCCGTAGCTCCGGAGACGACGGCTTCCAGCATCGTCTGGCAGTTGGGTGAGGGCGTGTGATGCACGATCAGCAAGGTGGGCACCCCCGAACCCTGCCGTCGGCCGTGCCTCCCGCGCAAACGCGAACCACTACCGGAGGTCATTCACAGTGCTCCGGCCTTCAGGCCGGGGTGAAGTGAATCTTGCGGCTGCGACGCGGAGCGTCGCGGTCTCGTTCCGGCCGAGCCGGACCCTGCTTCGTGATGGTGACGGATCGTCCACATGTTCCCGGTGACGACGTGGGTTCGACTTGCCTAGTGTGATCGTCATGCAGCTCCGGTACGCCTTCAGGTTGTACCCCGACGCCGCTCAGCAGGCCTCGCTGGCCAGGGCGTTCGGGTGCGCACGCGTCGTGTTCAACGACGCCGTGCGGGCCCGCGAGGACGCCCGCAAGGCCGGGGAGCCGTTCCCGACGGCCGGGCAACTGTCCACCCGCCTGATCACCCAAGCGAAACGAACTGCGGAACGGGCCTGGCTGGGTGAGGTCTCCGCCGTCGTCCTCCAGCAGTCTCTGCGGGACGCCGAGACCGCCTACCGCAACTTCTTCGCCTCTCTCAAAGGCACGCGCAAGGGCCCGAAGGTGGGAGGTCCCCGGTTCAAGTCCCGTAAGGACGCGCGGCAGTCGATCCGGTTCACGGCCAACGCCCGCTGGAGCCTCACGGACGCCGGCCGTCTGAACCTGCCGAAGATCGGCGCGGTGAAGGTGAAGTGGTCTCGGACCCTGCCCGCCACGCCGTCCTCGGTCACCGTTATCAAGGACGCGGCGGGCAGATTCTTCGCCTCCTTCGTCATCGACACCGACCCCGCCGCCGACCAGGCACGCATGCCCGAAACCGA
>NZ_JAQMWP010000038.1 GCF_030403745.1 Streptomyces sp. S.PB5 | reverse complement strand
CAAGAGCCCGATCGACTACGAACGTGACTACCGAGCCACCCTCACCGAGGGACTGGCCGCATAGATCGTCTCCACGCTGCGAGGGGATTGACATGCCGTACCGTTCGCTCCACGGTAGAGATCGTCGGGCTCATGTGCGGCCGCAGAGACGAGTGGGTCACTCTCGGACCCATGTACCTCCTGAACGAAGCGCAAGGCCACGGCACCGGTAGCCAGCTGATGAGCGAGTTTCTCGACTGGGCAGGGGACGCACCCATACGCCTGTGGGTGACGGCCTACAACGAGCGGGCCATCCGCTTCTACGAACGCTACGGCTTCACGCCCACCGGCGAGCAAGAGCTCTGGAAAGGAAGATTGCCGAACATACGCATGGCCCGCATCGACACCGCGATCGGGAAGATCACGGACCGCTCGCCCGCCTGAAGATCACGGTTTCGGCCATCGGGGCGGTGGAACCACATCCGCCAGGGCCATGGGGACGGCGGAGCGGCTCCGCCGTCCCCATGGCCCTCAAGACTCTCGGGACACCCCGCCGTGGCGGAGACGGTGGTCAAGTTCCCACAACGCTGTCCGGTTGGAATCCCAACGCACCGCCGACATGGCCGAGTCGACGGAGAACCAGCCGTACTCGGTGTGCTCGCTGGACAACACCAACTCCATCGAGTCGGCTCGGACACCGAACGCGTACTCGGGAATCACCAGGACGTCAGGCCCCCATGTGAACCCACCCGTGACGTGCAGCACCGGGACTGTCGCCCGCGAGTCAAGCGAGATGAACTCTCGGGCGCCGGCCAGGCCTGTCTCCTCGGACAACTCTCGCCTGGCAGCCTGCAATGGTGCTTCTCCCGCTTCACCACCACCAGCCACGCCCTGCCAGTAGGCGCCGTCCAGGCGACGGAACAAGGCGTAGAGCAGCCCTCCCTCAGTCTGCCGGTACGGCAACACCAACACCTGGAACGCAGCGCGACCCTGCACAACAGCTTCAGCCATCGCTCCACGGTAGAGCCGACGAGCCGCCTATGGCGTCGATCGGGGTCACCGCAGCCCGTCCCCGCCAGTCACCCAGTTCCACTGCGCCGATACCCGATCCACAGTCGCCCGCCAGCAGGGGCCAGGACGTCTTCAACGACGCCAGCAAGGGCTTCGGTCTGCCCGTTCAACGCCTCACGGACAGCGTGGTGCAGGCGCGCATTGAGGCCAGGTGCCGTGTCATCGAGGCGACGTGCCAGCCACTTCCCGCCACCACCCCATGACCCGCCAAGCGCCAGCGCCAGTTCGCCTGTCCGTCTCGCCAGCTCTGAGGCGATAAACAGCCGCTCACCCTGATCGGTACACCCAGCGAGATCGTCCAGGAGATCCGTGATCCCATAGCGGAAGTCCTCGATCTCCTCCGCTGTCGCCGCAGGCGGACCCGCGAGGGCCAGCTTCCTGGCCTCGGCAGCCACACTCGCGCCGAGCCCATCCACGTCGAAGAGCAACTCGCCGTCCGCGCACATCCACAGCAGCGGGGACCGGCGCTTGCGGATTTCCCGGTCCACGAATTCGTGCCAGGACTCTTCGGTGTGCACGAAGAGCTCCACGGGCCAGTCGCCGTACTGAAGGCTCTCTCTGTACGGAGCCGGCGGACCATGCAACAGCACCACGATGTCCAAGTCGGACAAGGCCGTGCGGTGCGCCGTCAGCACGCTGCCGCCCAGAAACGCCGCACGAGCGGCAGGATGACGTTCCTCTACAACGGCGCGGGCAACGACAATCGGATCCATGCAGCCACTATCCGTATCCGGGACGTCTCACGCATGTGGTTTGTTCCATCGCTCGTGTGACAGTCGTGCGCCATGTCCGATGTGCGCAGGGGTTGGTCGCCGAAGTTTTTCCACAGGGTGTGGATGGCTGCTGGCCCACCCTCGCATTCGACTGCACCCTGTGCGGGCGCGCTGTTGTCCATTGCCTCCTGTGACCGTTGATCGCGGTCAAGCTCTCTCGCGCAGGCACGGCAGACAAGGCGCTGTTCCGTCTCACCACGACAGTAGAGAGATCAACAGCGCCCACTGCATGCGCCACGCCAGGCCCGAACGAGAGCCGCAATCGACGCGAACCGGTCAGCAGGATTGCTCGCAGTGGCACGCTCGATGACCTTCAGCTGAGACGGCGAACCGCGCCACTTCCGCTCGTCATCTCCTGCATCCAGCAGCAGGCGCAGGACCCTGCCGAGTACGAACACCGTCGTGCGGATATCGATGGCCGAGCCTTTTGAGAACTCCTCCGGAGCCATGAAACGTCGTGAGCCCGGCAGCCGATCGGCCTCCAGGATGAACGGCCCCGGCCTGTACTCATCCAAATCGCACAAGGCCATGCGCTGCGCCTCAAAGTCGTAGAGGAGGCAGCCGTCGTACAGGTCGACCGCGACGAACCCGGCCTTCTCCACGGCCAGGTGCGCGTCGAGGATCGCGTTCAGGGATTGCAGAATCTCGGCGACAGGCAGACTGCGGAACCGAGCCATCGGACTCTCCGGAGCAGAGCGACCGCCGTGGTGGGCGACCGTGGGGTGGTACAGGAGCTTGCCCTCAACCCACGGATAGATCAGCGCCAAGCCGTCCTTGATCGGAAAGTGGTGGCGCAGAGGCACGATCGCCGGATGCCGTACGGCGCCGTGCACATCCAGAGCGCGACGCAGTGAAACTACTCCGGCCGAAGTGGCCGCACTCTTCACGAACCACTGCTCGCTCCCGAGCGCGACGCCGTACGACACGCAGCCCGAATCCTGCTCCCGGAATACCTGGAAGACGTGGCCCACGTCTTCCAGGTACGGCTCCAGCAGTTCGACGAAATCAACGTCCAGCAGCGGATGCGTCGGCATGGTGGACGATCCTGCCAGCGCACATGCGTAGCTGTGCCGGCATTGCTCGTTCGGCTTCCGACTACATCTGGTCGGGAGACTCGATGCCGAGCAGCCCCAGCCCGAGCTCGAGAGTCCGTGCCGTCAGATCACACAGGACCAGGCGGCACTGCTGGGTCTCGCCCTCCGAGCGAAGTACTGGGCACTTCTCGTAGAAGGTGGTGAACGCGCTGGCCAGGGAGTACAGATACGTGGCGAGTTTGTGGAACTCAAGCGTCTCGGCGACCGCGGTGACCACGCTGCCGAAGGCAAGCAACTCCAGTGCCAGTGCCCGCTCCGCGGGCTCGGTGATGACCAACTCCGCGATGTCCTGCGGCGGCTCAGCCCCAGAGCGCCGGAAGATGGAGCAGATACGGGCCCGCGCGTACTGCAGGTAGGGGGCGGTGTTGCCCTCGAACGCCAGCATCCGGTCGTAGTCGAAGACGTAGTCCTTGAGCCGGTCGGTCGACAGGTCCGCATACTTGACCGCCCCGATGCCCACGGCCCTCGCGACAGCGGCACGCGTCTCCTCATCGAGCCGCGGGTTTTTCACGGCGATGACCGCGGCCGCCCTGCTGACCGCTTCCTCGAGCAGATCGACCAGCTTCACCGAGGCGCCGGCGCGGGTGCGCAGCATCTTGCCGTCATCGCCGAGGATCGATCCGTGGCCCACATGCTCAGCCCGCGCCGGGAAGCCGAGCCATCCAGCATCCCGGGCCACGGCGTGGATCATTTCGAGGTGCTGGCTCTGCGGCAGGCCGACGACGTACAGCAGTCGGATCGCCTTCAGGTTCCGCAGGCGGTGACAGATCGTAGCGAGATCCGTCGCGCCGTACCCAAATCCGCCGTCGCTCTTCTTCACGATGATCGGCAGCGGGTCACCGTTGCGGTTCGTATAGCCCTCGGGGAACACACATTGAGCGCCATTGCTCTCCCGCAACAGTCCGAGCCCATCGAGCTCGTCCACGACCGACTGAAGGTGATCGTTGTAGTAGCTCTCGCCGAAGAAGTCGTCCTCGGTGAGCCGCACGCCAAGCATGCCGTAGACGATCATGAAGTACTTCTTCGACTCATCGACCAGCGTGTGCCAGAGACGCAGCGTTGTCTCGTCGCCGCTCTGGAGTAACACCACCCGCCTACGAGCGCGATCCTTGAACTGCTCGTCGGCATCGAACTTGCGCCGGGCCGCCTGGTAGAAGCCGTTCAAGTCACCGACGGACAGTTCGTGGGCAGCCTCGGACTCGCCGACGTCCAGAAGGTGCTCGACGAGCATGCCGAAGGGCGTGCCCCACTCGCCGATGTGGTTCTGCCGAATGACGGTGTGCCCCAGCCACTCCAGCAGACGCACCGCCGCATCACCGATGATCGTCGACCGAAGGTGCCCGACGTGCATCTCCTTAGCGGCATTCGGCGCGGAGTAGTCGACCGTGATCCTCTCCGGCACTCCGGTCTGAGGAACCCCGATCCGCTCGTCGCTACAGCTCACGGCCAGCAGCCGGCCCAGGGCTGTGTCCGCGATCGTCAGGTTGATGAAGCCGGGGCCGGAGACCTCCACCGCCGAGCAGAGGTCATCGAGTTGAGCAGCCTTCACCACCTGGGCGGCGATGTCTTGGGGGTTGCCACCGAACTTGCCGACGAGAGCGAGAACCGCGTCTGACTGGAAGTGTGCTCGTGGGGATCGGCGGATGGCCGGATCGACGGGGATACCCGCCACCGATTCGAACGCCGGAGCCAGCCTTTGATGCAGCAACTCTTCCAGATTCGCCATCCGGAGAAGCTATTGGGCCTGAACCGTGGCCGTCCATGGAATTTAGCCACCGACGCACTCCTAGACGCTGTGGACACACAGCCCACAACTCATCAGACACGGTGAGCGGCAACGACCACCGCTGTCTCCGCGAAGAAGAATCGTCCCTCAATTGCTGCCTGTTGAATCGCGGAGAACCACTCCTCGACCTCCACGGTGTCCACCCGCCCGAGGCCCCTCCTGGCGGTGGCCCGCAAAGCTCCCCGAATGTCGCCCACCCGACGGGCCGCGTGGCCAGCGAGCTCTGTCGACTGCGTTACCAGCGTCTCCACATGCGTCCGCTCCAGTGGAGAAGTCTGCACAAGCCCAGGTAGCTTTCGGCCTATCCGGCCGTCCGAGCTGTCCATCCACGGTGGTGCATCATCCGCGAATGCGTGGACGATCTTCCTGTCCAGGGTGATGGGGGCACCCGAGATCACCAGCGCGTCGAAGTCTGAGTGGGACAGCACGGCACGGCCACCGGGCCGCAACACTCGCCACACCTCGCGCAGCAGCGCATCAGGGTCGGGTAGGCACTCCAGGAGGTTCGAGGAAATGACCGCATCCACACTCGCGTCATCAAGCGGCAGCTTCTCGCGCAGGTCAGCGGACGCCAACTGAACGGATCCGCTGTGGTTGCGAAGCCGCTCCCGAGCCTTTGCCAGTGACTCGGCTTGCCGGTCGAAGCCGATGACCCGTGCTTTGGGATGCCGCTGCGCGAAGGCGGCCAGAGCAGGGCCGGCACCGCAGCCAAGGTCTACGACGGAGCCCTCCGCGGGGAGATCCGCCAATTCGATGAACCGGTCGTGCAGCGTCTCGTTCGTCTCGGACACGACCGCCTCCCCGACGCACCACGCGGTGCATGCCTCATAAAGCACACACCATAGGGCGTATCCGCTCCGGATGGCTGTAGGCCGACACCCCGCGTACGTAAGGAAGTTGGCTGGTAGGAGCGCGGCCGACGGTGCTGCGAGACGGAGTCTTCACCGCCTGGGCCGGGCACTCAACTGCACAGTCGTCAGAAGGCCATGCCGTGCGACGGGTGCCTCGTCAGGGGCTGTCTCGTCGAGCATCTGCGCAGCGCGGCGTTCCAGAGCAGAAACGTTGGCGGAGTTGTCGATGGTGGCGACGCCGTTGACGGTGACCTTGAGCGGCTCGGCGACGAGTGCGGCCAGGCGTTCGTGGAGCACCTCCAGGGCGACAGCCTTGGCGGAGTTCAGCCGCTCGTATCGGCTAGTGAGGTCGCGGGCATCGGTGTCGGGCCCGAGCTGGGCTTGGAGCCAGCGCAGTACATCGCTGTTCACACAGTTCCTCGAAGAGGCGGCGGGGAGGAGACACGGCATCTGTTCCTCCCCGCCGCGCGGGACGGCCCTAGGCGGGCTTCGCCTTCCGGGCAGACGGCTTATCGGGTGCGGCGTCACGCGAGGGCGGCTGTCCGCCCTCCCAGCAGCGCGGGTTGGTGATCTGCTCGGCCACCGCCGGGTCCGTCACAGGCTCGCCTGTGAGCAGCACCACCGGGATGCGATCGGCCGGGTCGAGAACATGGACGCTCGCGGCGAGCACGCCGAGCGACTTCACGGCGGCGCTCACAGGACGGTGGCGGTGATGTGGCAGTCAGGCGAGTACAGGACCGGCATCGCCGCGGCGGCACCCTTGGTCCAAATCTGCACCGGATCATCCTCGACATCACGGGTGATGACGATGCCCGGGGCGTCCTCCCGCTCGATCTGCGGGTTCGTCCCGCGGGACAGGGCCAGGGACTCGGTGGTGGTGCCGTACTGGGTCTGGCCCCACTTCGCACGGTCCGGCGGAAGCATGATCCACCGGTCCTCCGGCAGCACCCGCTTGGACACGTCGTCCTGCCATACCTGCGCCTTGTAGAACGTGACCGGCGGCAGACCGTAGTTGCCGCGCACCGAGTTGATCTGCTGCGGGTTCAGCGTCGCAGTCGGCGTCTGCCCGCCTGCCGGGGTGCCGTAGTAGGCCGCCCTGTACGCGCCGTTCGACGCCAGGTGCGACCACGCCTTTCGGGACGTGAGCACCATCTCCGGGGCCGGTGCGCCGATGGAGTCGAGATAGTCGATCCACCGCAGCTCATCCGCGATCGGGTCCGCCGCAGGGTCAGACCACGGCTTCGGCGCCGTCGGCATGTTGGCCTGCGGTACGCCGTAGTCGGCCTCGACCGTGAGGCCGTTCTCCCCGGTGAGGGTGAACTTGCCGTCAAGAAGGACATCGCCGGCGGCGAGTTCGAGACGGGAGCGGATTGCTTCGACGTGTCGCTCCACGTCGTCGTACAGCAGCTCCACCAGACGGTCCTCGTCAGCGCCGCGGGAGGCATCGAGGAGGAGCTGCTCCATCTCGCCGACGAGGAGCTTCTGACCGAGCGCCGGCAGGGTGCCTTCGGTCTGCGTGGACTCGGCCTGCCGCTTCGCGAACGGCACGCTCGTGTCGTACGCCCGGTACGAGGCGGCGTTCACGCGACGCTTGCTCTGCCGGATGCGCCACTTCACGTCCTGCACCTTGGTCTCGGCGAACACCGTCTGGGTGAGCAGGAAGTCGCTCGGATTCGGGATGGTGCGTGCGTAGACCGTGAGGTCGGCGACGGACACGTTCTTCAGAAGGTCGGCGACACTCACACGCTCACCGCCCCGAGGAAGCGGATCTGGGCCCCGGCCGGGCTCGGAGCGATCTTGGCCGGGTCAATACCGCCCGGGATCTTCGCTGTGTTCACGGTGCCGTGCCAGAACAGTGCGGCCGGGACCTTGGTGACGCCGGGAGTGAACGGCGCCTCGGCGTACACGAGGCCGGCGAACACCTCGCGGCCGTCCTTCGCCGCGGGATCGTAAGTGCCGAAGAGCCCGGAGGCCGCGATGCGGCCGACGGGGACACCTGAGCGGATGTAGCCGTGCGGCTGGGTGGCGGTCGGCTCGACGTAGTGGGTGTTCTTGGTGAGCTTCGTCAGATCGAGGGTGATGGTTTCCGTGGAGTCGGTGCCGTGCCGGGACGCAAGCCAGTCCCGATTGGCGGTGACGGTCACGGAGGTGGTGTACGGCTGGATACTCAAGCCGTCCTCCTGGTGATGCGGTGCGGTCGCGCACTCACCGGATGGTGGAGCCGTCCACGAGGAGATGGGGCGTGGTCCCCAAGAGCGCGGCTTGTCAGGCCAACTGGATCATTCGGCTGCCGAGAGCAGTCCACGCCGGCGGGCCATCTCCAGACCCGCCGCGCCTGCCTTGCGTTCCACGGTTCCGGGACGGGCAGGAGGGACTGATGCAGGGGCACCACCAGGTGCGGCCGCAGCTGTTCCGGGCCTCGTGTGGGGCGTCGGGCGGGCGAACAGTTCGGGCCGGCGGTCCTGCAGTGCCTGGACCGCATCGTTGAGGACAGCATCATCGGCGCCCTCTGGTACGCGCAGCAGAGCCACAGCGTCATCGAGGTCATGCCCGGCGACACCGGCGCTGGCCAGAACTGTCCGACGAGTTGCTTCCTGCTCCCGTGCCAGCGCCGCGGCCTCCCGAGCGGCTGCAGCTTCTTCGCGCTCCACGAGCAACTGCTCACGCCGCTGTGCCTCAGTGAGTCGCTCCTGCTCCGACTCGCGGGCGCCAATGATGAACTCTTCCAGCGCCGATGAACTCGAGAAGCCCAGCTTGTCGACCAGAGCACGGACAGCAGCCCGCCCACCCTGGTCCTTCTCCCGGGCCATCAGTGTGCTCAGGTGCTTCTGGCTGAGGCTGACAGCGGTCTCATCGTTCGAAGAGTCATCGGCGGAAGCACCGAGCACGGGATAAATCGGGCGGCCATCTCGGCGGTAGCCGAGCACAGTTGACGGTGCGGGCAGGCTACGGGTCATCAAGAGTGCTGCTCCCCAGACGGCCCCGCGCCAAGATCGAGTCTACGGAACGCAAGCCGATACTCCCCAGCACGGGCGTTCAGGACCGCAGGGCGCACGAAAACTGGCCCGGCCCTCGTGCGGTGCACGGGGGCCGGGCCAGAGGGAGCCAGCGCGCTAGATGCCGTGGGCTTGGTGGCTAGCCAGCGATGAAGGCGATGGCGTCGTGGCTGTGGATGCTCTCCAGGTTGCGGATGCTCACCGCGTGTCGAAGGCCCCGATCCCGGCAGGAGGCGCTGACCGTGCGGGCCATGTCCTCGACGAACACCGGATTGTCGTACGCCTGCATGGTCAGGACGCGCTCATCGGTGCGCTTCACCAACGGCACCACCGGAGCCGAAGCGCAGTACGAAAGCAACCGCACGGCGCTCTGAACCGGTAGAGGGTACGGGGTGTCGCCCTGGCCGGTCACGGTGAGCGTGACCTGGCTGCGCTGATTGTGCGCGCCATAGTCGGAGATGGCCTTCGAGCACGGGCAGAGGCTGGTCACCTCCGTGGTGACGGCCGTCTTCACCGTCACATCGCCGTTGTCCCAATGCCCTTCGATGCGGATGTCGTGAACCTGCTTCGATTCACGGCCACTCGCCGGGGCGACCACGGTCGTGCTGATGGGCATCGCCATCGCCACTGTGATGGCGGGCGCATCCAGGAGATCCGCACCGGTTTTGAGGACAGTCGGCAACTTGCGAGGATCGAACCGCTGCAGGTGCTCGTGCACGAGAGCAACCATGCGGCTCATGTGCGTGCCACGCCGATCGTGCTGGAGCCTCACCGTCACTTCGAAGTCGGCGATGCCCTCCTGACGGAGGTAGCCGTCCTCGAAGCTCACGGGGTAACGGACACCGTCGATACCGACCTTGTCGAGTTCGATACCCCGAGCGTCGGTCTCGTTCTGGATGTCGTGCATGCTCACTCGCCCCGGTACGTGCAGCCCGACGTGCACGTTTCCCGGACCGTCAGAGCCGAGAGGCCCGGCAGATTGGGCTGGAGGCGCTCCCAGATCCAGCGGGCCAGGACCTCGCTGGTCGGGTTCTCCAGGCCCTCGATGTCGTTGAGGTAGTAGTGGTCAAGCTGTGCCTCGATCGGCTTGAACGTCCGCTTGAGGTCGCCGAAGTCCATGACCCAGCCAGCCTCGGGGTCAACGGGCGCCTCGACGTGCACGATCACCTTGTAGGAGTGGCCGTGCAGCCGGGAGCACTTGTGGCCCTCCGGGACGTTCGGCAGACGGTGTGCCGCTTCGAACTTGAACTCGCGAAAGATTTCCATTTACTGAATTCCCAGATACTTGTGCGTCTGGAGAGAGAGGATCCAGCGCGGGTTCTTCATGCAGTAGTCGACCACTGCACGGGTGTTGGCCTCCAGGTGGGGGCCGTCCATTGCTTGAAGGCGGAAGAACCTGAAGTCCAGTTCCTCAAACTGGGCTGGGTCTCCGCCCAGTTGGGGGTAGACGAGCTTCAGCTCGTCGCCCTTGGTGACTACGAGTTCGGAGCCGATCTTGGGGCTTACGCACAGCCAGTCGATGCCCTTTGGCGGCACGCGCGTGCCGTTCGTCTCGACAGCAACCTCAAAGCCCCTGGCATGTAGGGCTTCGATGGCTGCTTCATCGAGTTGAAGGAGCGGCTCGCCTCCCGTGCACACGACGAAGCGATACTTGGCGGACTCCGAAGGCCAGGCTTTCTCAACGGCGTCAGCGAGGTCCTCGGGCGTGGCGAACCTGCCGCCGCCTACGCCGTCGGTGCCCACGAAGTCGGTGTCGCAGAACTGGCAGATGGCGCGGTGGCGGTCCTTCTCCAGTCCCGTCCACAGGTTGCACCGTGAGAAGCGGCAGAAGACCGCTGGGCGGCCCGCGTGGCTGCCCTCGCCTTGGAGGGTGTAGAAGATCTCCTTGACCAGATAGGCCATTCTCAGGAGTCCTGGTACTGCACGGGGTCGGTGGTACCAGCCTCGGCGAAGCCCTTCAGGCGCAGCAGGCAAGTCTCGCAGTGACCGCAAGCACGCCCCTGCTCGTCGGGGTCGTAGCAGCTAGAGGTGATGGAGTAATCCACGCCCAGACGCAGGCCCTCGCGCACGATGTCCGCCTTCGACATCTCCATGAGCGGCGAGTGGATGGTGAGCTTCTGCGTGCCTTCGACGCCGGCGCGGGTCGCCAGGTTGGCCATCTTGGTGTACGCGTCCATGTACTCGGGGCGGCAGTCCGGGTAACCGCTGTAGTCGACCGCAGTTACACCGGTGAAGATGTCACTGGCGTTGACGGTTTCGGCGAACGCCAGAGCGAACGAGAGGAAGATCGTGTTGCGTGCAGGCACGTAGGTGATCGGCACGCCGCCTCCCTCAGTGTGGTCCAGGGAGTCGTGCTTGGGCACGTCAATGTCGGAGGTCAGTGCGGACCCACCGAAAACGCGCAGGTCAATGTCAGCAATGACGTGCCGGGCCACACCCTGGGCCGCGACCACGCGCTTCGCAGCCTCAAGCTCCACGCTGTGGCGCTGGCCGTACCGGAAGCTGAGGGCATACGGCGTGTAGCCCTGGTCCTTCGCGATGGCCAGAACCGTGGTCGAGTCCAGACCGCCGCTCAGCAAAACGATCGCAGGACGTCCCATGCCTTACTCCCTAGTTAGACCGTCGTGTACGCGTGCAGCCTAGCGTGATAACTGGCAGGTAGAGTAACCGCCATCAGGTACTAGTTATGGCTGTCAGGAGTCGAGCTGCGTGAGGCAACTATCGCTGGTGGTTACGTGTACCGACCGCAAGGTCGATACGCCGGACGCAGCTCTGTACGCCAGGAACCTGCCGAAGGGCAGCGTGAAGGAACGCTCCAGTAACTGGCAGAAGCGCATCCAGACAGCGACCGCACGCGGCGGAGCCTCCCTGCCCTCGCTCACGGACCTCTACCGCGGTGATCACTGGACCCGATCTCGCCGACTGACGGTGGCTGCCTCGGCTGCAGGTTTCGAGACGCAACTGTGGGTGGCATCGGCCGGACTGGGCCTGCAGCCGGTGGAGCCGAAGACGCAGACTGCGCCTGCTTACGCGGCGACGTTCAGCACGCGGCACGCAGACTCCGTAGCCACATCTGCAGCGGAGAACGCCCAGTGGTGGGGCCACCTTCAAGCGGGATCCGGCCAAGCCAAACTCCAGGAACTCGGCCAGCGGGGGCCGGTGCTCATGGCGCTCTCCGAAGTCTATGCAAGCGCGATGGAGGAGGAACTCCTAGCTCTTGGAGCCCTCGAGGGTGAGGCGCTTCTCATTGGTGGCTTGCGCGAGATCCCTGGAATCCATCGAGTTCGTTCCGACGCTGGGCTGCGCCATGCGCTGGGGGGCACGTTGACGAGCCTGAATGTGCGCATGGCCGAGTCGTGGCTCCAGCACTCCAAGGACGGCACTCTCATCTCGCCGGCCACGCAGAAGGCGTGGAACGAGTGGGCGGCAGCCACCAGGAAGCCAGAGCAGTACAACCGACAGCCCATGTCGGATGAAGACGTGATCGTCTTCATCAAGCGGGAGACAGCGAAGCTGCCAGGCGTTTCCCGCACACGGCTATTGCGAGCCTTGCGCGATGACGGCAAAGCCTGCGAGCAAAGCAGATTTGCGAATCTATACAAGAGGACTATGGGGGAACGGTGACAGATAACGTCATCCGCCGCAGGGCACTTCGGATCGAGCAAAATCCGGGCATCCCGCTGTATGTTTTTGCGCTCGAAGCGGGAGAGATTGACCGCGTAGCCGACGTGGCCCGGATCTCTCGGGACGAGGCAGGCAGACTGTTCGGGTACCAGAGGGCGGAAAAGAAGCAGCATGTGCAGCAGATCCTGGAATACCTTGACAGCGAGAACGTGCTGTTCCCTAACGGCCTCATCCTTGCTCTGCCCACCTCGGTACGGTTCCGGGGGAGCCGCGGGCCGAACAGTACAGACGGCCTGTCCACGATCGGGACGTTGGAGATTCCTTTGCCGGAGTCGTCAACCGCGCCCAGGCCTGCCTTCATTGTGGACGGTCAGCAGCGAAGCCTTGCCCTCGCACGTACTCGGCGGGCCAAGCTGCCTGTCACGGTGGCTGGCTTCGTGGCTGAGGACATTCAGGTGCAGCGTGATCAGTTCCTTCGCGTCAACACCGTGTCACCCCTGCCCGGCAGCCTGGTGACGGAACTCCTCCCCGAGGTGCATACCAAACTCCCGACGAAGCTGTCCGCGAAGAAGCTGCCTTCCGTCTTGGTGAGTGCTCTGAATCAGGACGACGATTCCCCCTTCAAGGGACTGATCAAGCAGGCGTCAACCATCACAGATAAACGGTCCAACGCTGTGGTGAAGGACAATAGCCTGATCTCGGCTATTGAGGAGTCCCTAAAACCATCGGGCGCATTGTTCCCGTACAAGAATCTCTCGAACAATACGGTCGACACTGACGCAATGCGCAACATTCTTGTCACATACTGGAGTGCTGTGCGAGACACCTTCCCTGACGCCTGGGGCGTGTCTCCTACCAAGAGCCGCCTCATGGGCGGTGTCGGCATCCGCTCGATGGGGCGACTGATGGACCGAGTTATGGACCGCGTGCTAGCCGACGCAGAACCAGGTTCGCCGGAAGCCTATGAGAGGGCTAAGGCCGAGCTGGCGTTCATCGCGCCACACTGCCGATGGACCAAGGGGCGCTGGCCGGAACTCAACACCCCGTGGAATGAACTCCAGAACTTGCCGCGCCATATCAGCAATCTATCGAACCTTTTGATTCGCATCTACCTCCAGTCAAGGACGAGCGCGTCGTGAAGTTCTACTTCCCTGATAGTCAAGACCAGATTTATCCCAGGTATGACTTTATCCACGATGAGTACCCCGATGAGCGCCATCGTCAGCGGGACGACTTGTATGCCCATCAGGCGGTGAAGCCGGCCCCCTACGACGGGATACTGGTCAGCAAGGCCATCGTAGATGGGTCGATTAAGGGAGCGGGGAAGTACAGTGCTCCTCAGAGGGCACGGCTTTATCGCGACGGTGTGAGAACCTTTTTCGGGCTGCCTGAACCGATGGAGAGCCTAGGCGACTGCGGATCCTTCAATTACATCAATGAAGAGCGCCCACCTTACGAGACTCCTGAAGTTCTCCACTACTACACTGAGTGTCGATTCAATGCGGGAATCAGTATCGACCACGTGATCTTCGGGTACCGGCCCGACGCTCCCGACGAGGAGGTCGATGAGGCATGGGTAACGCGTCGCGACATGTCACTCGATTATGCGCAGAAGTTCTTCAAAGCCACTAAAAGTCACAATAGACTGATCGCTGACGGGAAACTGCATCTGGAGCCAGTCGGCGCAGCGCAGGGCTGGAGCCCGGCCAGCTACGCGGATAGTGTCGTGCAACTCCAGAAAATGGGCTACAAGCGCATCGCCTTGGGGGGCATGGTTCCGCTGAAGACGCCGGAAATCATTGCTTGCCTTAAGGAAATTTCCAAGATTCGCAAGCATGATGTCGGGTTCCATCTTCTCGGAATTACCCGCATCGACAGCATGGAACGCTTCGCCGATTATTACGTCACTAGCTTCGATAGCACATCGGCATTCCGGCAAGCCTTCATGGATGAGAAGAACAACTATCACACCGCCGATGGTTCGTACGTTGCGATTAGGGTTCCCCAAGTTGATGGAAACCCTACTCTAAAGCGGCTGATCTTGGCGGGTGTGGTTTCGCAGTCGGCGGCAATCAAAGCTGAACGTGAATGCCTCAAACTGCTGCGCCAATATAGAGACGATGAGGATTTCGACGTGCAGGAGGTCATCGATGCTTTGCGCGCCTATCACGCCCTCATCGGTGACCCCAAGAAACTAAAGAAGGTCGACGACTACAGGGAAACTCTTGTCGACCGCCCTTGGGATCGCTGCCGGTGTGACCTTTGCAAGAAGCACAAGATCGACATGGTCATCTTCCGCGGAACAGAGAGAAACAAACGTCGCGGGTTCCATAACATGACTGTGCTCGAAGCTAAGATGCGCAAGCTGCCGCTCACATAATCGCCCAGACCGCGCACAGCACTCAAAGTAACTCAAACAGGAGATGATGTGGCCGACCGCTACGTTCTGAAGGTTCCCGCCCTCAAGGTGCTCCAAGGCGACAAGGAGATCTACTGCTTCGCTGTCGATGGCAAGAAGTTGGAAGACTTTGCAGCCGTCTCGCGCATCCGCCGCGACAGCCAGAGGAAGCTGCAGGGGTACCAGCGGCCTGAGGTCCTGAGCCACATCCGCTCGATCCGCCGCTACCTTGAGTCCGAGGGCGCGATGCTCCCCAACGCCTTGGTTCTCGGCTTCGATGATCGCGTCACGTTCGAACCCGCGGTTCGCGGCGGCAGCGTGAGCTACTCAATCCCCGGCGAGTTGATCATCCCGGTCGACGAGTCACTGGCTGACGACGAGAAGCCGGCCTGGCTCGTGGACGGTCAACAGCGCAGCGCAGCGATCAGGGACGCCGACCTGGCAGAGTTCCCCGTCGCGGCTGTGGGCTTCATTGCGTCTCAGGAAGAGCAGCGGTCGCAGTTCATCTTGGTCAACTCGACCAAGCCACTGCCCAAGGGGCTCGTGTACGAACTCCTGCCAGAGACCACCGCCAAGTTGCCGCGCTCGTACGCGCGCCGCCAGCTCGCCGCGAAGATCATGGTCATGTTGAACATGGGAGACGGCCCCTTCTGCGGAAGGATCAGCAGCCCCACGTCGCCTACCGGCAATATCAAGGACAACAGCATTCTGAGCATGCTGGAGCACAGCATCTACGAGGGCGCACTCTTCCAGTACCGGAATGCCGAGGACGGCTCCGCGGACGAGGAGGCGATGCTGGCGCACCTTCTTGGCTTCTGGACAGCAGTCGAGAACGTCTTCGAGGGTGCGTGGAACAAGCCTCCCAAGGATTCCAGGCTGACTCATGGCGTGGGCATCCAGGCCATGGGCTATGTAATGGATCAGCTCACCACAGGCGTCCACTACGACAAGGTCAACTGGGACAAGATTCGCATCAGCCTGCGCCGACTCGAGAAGCACGTCGCCTGGACTCCCGGCGGCACGTGGAAGTTCTCGAATGGCGAGGAACGCAACTGGAACGGCCTCCAGAACACGGCCAAAGACGTACGGCTGCTCAGCACTCACCTGCAGACCCTGGTCAGCAAGTAGCCGAAGCCTTGCCCTTGGTGGTCTCCCCGGAAAGATCAGGGAGACCACCAGTGCGTTAGTGGTCTACTGCGGCTGCTCGGAGACCGGCCACTGCTGCTCGCAGCATGGACGCCGATCCGCTGCCGTCCGCGTAGTGGATGTGCTCGGTACGGGCGTGCTGCGTAATGAAGCCCGTCGCCGCGTGCTTCGCGCAGCGCGTCGCGATAACGACCAAGTCAGCGGAGCGTGCCTTCTGTCGAAGCTGAGCACTGCCGACGTGATCGCTAGCCTTTGCGGCGTCCACTGCGGGGGCAAGCTGCTTGATCTCCTCGGCGCAGCGCGAGAGCACAGCGTCGTCCAGGGAGTACAGCAGCACTTTCATGGGCGGAAGGTCTGAGAGCGACAGCTCACGCTCATCGTCGTCGGAGCCGACCCGGTCCTGCCAAGAGAAATCGACACCAAGCTCCCTTGAGAGACGCTTGGCGAACGCCAAATCAGCTTCGTTGAGGCGCCCTTGGTGCCGCCAGAGCGGCTCCAGCAGGTTGTATGCGAGCTTGCTGCGAGCGTCCACGTCTGGGCAGGCGACCAAGAACAGCCGGTCGACGAAGTCCAGCGCAATTGATGCCCGTTCAGGTGAGACCCATCGACTGCTGTAGGCGCCGATCTCGTCGAGAAGTTCGGCGTAGGTGTGCGCCGAAGGGCCACTTCGGAGTGCGATCTCTGTGAGGGCCTGGAGCGCGGCGAGGTCGCCGGGGCCGAACCGGTCGAAGGCGACCGCGTTCCGAATGAATGCATGGGCGGTGAGACCAGCCGGAGCAACATATCCGTCGGCGTCAATGAACGCTCCAACAGCCCGCCAAGCCTCCTCGGCAGCTTGATTCTCTAGCCCGTCCAGGAATCCGGCGAGGGACGCATCATGGACTGCGGGTGGAGCCCACGCAGTCCAACTGCGCTGTTCAACTGCTGACTTGCCTGCACAGCTGCCCGCGGCTACGGCAGCGAGGAAGGCCGGCCAGGAGTCGATCGGCGGAATCGTTTTCGACACATCGTCTTCAGGAACTTGTGGCACGGGCTCTGCCACGACGGGAGGCACTGCCTCGCCAACGCCTTCAGCAAGAACGCGTTGAGCGTCCTCCCAGACCAGCGGGGGCAGTTCGCCGATGCGATCTGCGTTCCGAACGGCTTTCACGAGACGACGCAGAGCAGGCAGGTCCTCAAGGATGGTGGCCGCCATCAGAAGTACAGCGACGGCCTGTGCGCCGAGCTTGCCAGCATCCGTATCCAGCAGGGCAGGGACGAAGCGGCCTCGTTCTTGGAGCTTCGCCCGTGCCGATGAGAGGTCGCCCTCTGTGAGAGGTTCCTCCAGCGCCGCGTACACGGCGGTCAAGATTGCTTCCTTGACCGGGAGGGGAGGGTCCTGCCGGATGGCGTCAGGCAGCTCAGGGAGTTGGAGAATCTCCTCACTGCGGCCGAGCCGGTCAAGCCGCTTGATCCTCAGGTTGGTGAGGTTGGCTGCGGTGACACCACCAGCAGCCGCTAGATGCTCAAGGACCACGTTCGAGGCGGCCTCAGCGCCCGCGGAGAGCGACGCGTCGAACTCGGCGAGGAGTCGGCCGATCGGTTTGGCCACCCGCCACATCCTGGGAGGACGTCGAGCCTCGGTCCTCTGCATCAACTCCAGGGCCCCGGCCAGGTTCCGGCGGTGCTCAAGCGTGCGCCCCGTCTCCAGACGGAAAGTAGTCCGCTCACCAGCGAATTCGCGGATGGCCTGCTCGATGGGATCATCAGGGTCCAGCCAGGCGGGCTGGATGCCAACCTGCTCGTCATAGGCGATGTACGTCGGGCCAGCGAAGGCGCGGATCAACTCGGCTGTTTTGGCACGCTCGCCAGGTTCGCGGGCAATGACGTACACGACGAAACGATCGCGGTCCGTATAGACGCGCGGAAGGACTACGGGCGCGTCGTCGCCGCGTCGAATGGCTTCGACGAACGGCAGCGTGCGGTCCTTGTGGCGGTAGTCCGCATCGAGGTTCGGCCAGACGCCGTTTCCTGGGCCGAAGAATCGGTGCAAGAACCCTTCGAGGGCCTCTCGCTGCTGATTCTGGGTCTGGGTCACGAGCCACTCCTCCACCGCTGAGCCAGGTCCAGCCGCGCCTGACCGGCATCTGGCCCGCCCACCTTGTAGGTGACCAACTCATCGTTCTTCGCCATACCGCGCACCGTGTAGTTCATCGACCCGGTGAGAATCCATTCCTGCCCGCACAGGGTCTTCTCGTGGACGTCGGGGTCGCGCTGGACATGCACTCGGTCCAGTTCTGGGGCCTCGATCCGACGCAGGAACGCATCGTTGTGAGGGTCCGGGCGCGTGACCACATGGATGTGGGCCCCGGCTCCAGCGATGCGTAGAAGGGCGTCTGAAAGCCGCCAACTGCTCGGCGGGATGTCGCCAAAGAAGGCGTCGTAGGTGCCGTGGCTGTTGTCGATGACCTGCACATCCGTGATCCACGGCGAGACCAACCACAAGTCGTGGCTCGGGCTGAGCATCTCTGCCATCAGCGCCGCGGACAGCATCGAGTCGATGCGCAGCCCTGTACGTGCACCTGTGCGCACGGTTCTGGTCAGATCCTTCACTGGGTTGCCTCCCGCAACTCCACCCGTACACGGAGCTCATCTCGATGCCTGGTGTAGCCACGGACCTCCCCGTGGACGCGCAGGACATCCCGGTCCACCGGCAGCGCCGGCACGCGGACCAGGGCTTCCGCCAGGGCCTGCGACTCGCCTGCTGGACAGACGAGCTCTGCGGCACCGTTGTCGGTCATGGCCTTCTGATAGGCAAAGACCCAGTCGCTCGCCGTGACGTCCACCTCGGGCAGACGGTCGTTGTGAGCCTCGCGCACGAGGAGGCGATCCAGCACTGGGGTGTCGGCATAGGGCTGGTAGTGCTGGAGGTCCTGCGTACGAGCCTGTCGTCCGCGAGGCCAAAGCATGCTGAAGGCTTGGTCGGCTGTCAGCTGCTTGGTCCCGCCGACGTTCAGTTGTTTGTCGCCGACCGCGAAGGCAATGACGTTCGCGTCGACCTCAACACCGAGCCTCTGCTCCAGTTCCGCCCACGCGTCCACCATGGTGAGAGCCTGCGCGTCAGTGTCGGGTCCGGACCCTGGCCGAAGAAGGCGGGTCGACAACGCTGAGACCGCAGTGACACGCGGACGGCCGTCCAACTGTTCCCACGCGGATAGGAGAGTGTTCAGGGCCTCCTGGGCCGCTTCGGCATCCTCGGCTCCTCGCAGTGCGCGCATGGCTTCTGCGGCACCTCCCCCCGGCTCGTCGGACAGGTGACGGAGCAACTGGGTGAGCGTGGCGTCTACATACTCGTAGTCGCTTGGGGCCAACGCACTGGTGACAAGCGCCCAGAAGCGGCGAGGGTCTTCCCCGTAGAAGCGCACCAGGCTTTCTACAACACCCAGTCCCCCTACAGAGGTTTCACTGAGCCAAACGACAGAAGGGTCGCTGCTGGTGGCACCAGGCGCCACGTCGACGATCAAGTCCCCGTCCTGTGAGTCGGGGCAGGCTCGCTGCGCGGCAGCGAGGATCGCCGCGGCCACCGTGTCGCGATAGGCGCGCTGAGCCAGGTCCTCAGTCCGGGCAGCAATATCCGGGTCGACGAGGTGTTCGGCCGCACGGTCGACGGCGGCGAGAACCCGTGCGTCGCGCAGCAAGTCCGTGAGCCCTTGAACCAGTCGCGCATTCTCGACAGCGTGGTCGGGGTCGCTGTTGTCGCGGTAGAGGACGCTCAGGATGCGAGGCAGCTCCCCAGTCCACGCTCCGTTAGCGAGTGCTGCTCGGATCTCCCCAGGAGTACGAGACCCCTTGAGGCCTTCGAGCGCGAAGGCGGTGAGATAGACCTGGCTGAGCCACGCACGCTGGAACTTGTTCGCGACATCCTCGAGAGCAGGATCCTCGGCGAAGGTGTACGAGAACGCGAGTGACCGCCACTGCGGAGACGACAGGTACTCCCTGACCGCAGCTTCCGAGGTGTTCAGGGGCCTGAGCAGGATCTGTGCAGCGTCGACACCCAGCCGGAAGCCGAGCGCAGCCGGCTTGCCGTGTAGTTCGTAGTAGACCTTGCGTGTCTCGACTTCTCCGCGTTCGAGCGCCACCTGACAATCGGCGCCGATGGTCATGCGCCGCATCTCGATGGGATTGCCGGCAGCGTGTGTGGCGAAGCGGACGGCCTGCACGCGCTCGTACCAGAGAGACGGGTTAGGAATGTCTGCCGGGGCCGGAGGCGCCTCCTCGGACACAACGATTTGAGTACCCCAAATGGGGAGGCCCTGCGATCGGTCGGAGATTTCCTGGCCTGGCTGCTCCAGTTTCAACTGTGTGGGCCGGAAGACCTGAAGTCCCTCCGGTCCATGCCCATCGGGATGCCAGGTTCCCTCGGGATCAGCGTGCTGCACGATTTGGGGGAGTGGCAGAGTGCTGCTGCCGGCGGGTGGAACTGGGAGCCATGTGCGGTGTTCATCACGGCGGTGCCCGAATCGTCGGCTGACGCGCCCTGGTACGGCCTCGCGTAGCGCCCTGGCGATCGGCAGTTGCTCCAACGTGTCGTTCGTATTGAACGGCAGGAGCAGTTCGACTTCCGGCAGATTCAGCGGATCGAAGAGTGAGCGCGTGATGAACTCGGGGAGCAGAGTACCTTCCTTTGCGCCCGGATCGATGCGCTGGAATGACCAGTCGCTGCGAAGGCGTCGCAGCGCCGTGGGAACGACAGACAGCAGGAGTGATCGGGGCTGCTCCCACAGCAGCGCCTGTACCTCGTCTGCGCTGACCTGCAGAGCTCTCCCCAGGTGCTGGGCAAGCTCGTCCTGGAGATCAGGTTTGTCGAGGATCGCCTGCAGCAGGGATGCCAGCATGTCGTGGCCCGGCCGGTCCTCGTTGCGCACGACGTGGCCCGGAGGGGCCTTGAGGATCTTTCGGGGGTTGGCCCACAGTTTCTTGGAACGGAGCTTCCGGCTTGCCCAGTCCAACAGGGCCTGGGTGGCTTGGATCTTGAGTACGAAGCGGTTGCCGATCGGCAGGCTTCGTGCAGGCACCTGAGGCGCGAACAGGGTCTCGTACGCCTGGTATGCGAGTCGGTCCCGTCCGTAGTCCGAGAGGGTAACCACGGTCATTGGCCTTGTGCCGCGCTCTCGGCCAGCGCGCCCTCGGCGCTGGATGAACGCTGCTGCATCACGGGGCGCTTTGTGCTGGAGCACCAGGCCCACTCGTGGGTCGTTGAAGCCGACTTCTAGGGAGGCCGTCGCTACGGTCAGGTTCGCGTCATGGTCGACCCCGACGTCCTGAGAGGACGTACGGCCAACATGCAGGTGGTGCAGTTGCAGGGTGGGGTCTAGGTCATGCCCGATCTTCTCGGCAATGTCCCACGACTGACCGTCCAGGTAGCGCGCAGCATGCTCGTCACGTTCAGAGGAACGCAGGCCCGCAAGCACGGGCCTGCGGCCGTTACGGCGGCCGGCGCGGTTCTGCCCGCCTTCCGCATCGCGAAGATCGTTGTAGAAGCGGTTGGTGACGTCCAGATCGTCCGTGAACAGGAAGCCCGTAGAGCCGTACAGATATTGCCTCTTGTCCAGGTCGAGCAAGCGGCCATGGAGCATGGCCGTTTGGATCGACGTAGACAGCAAGCTTGTTCCCGACACGGGGTCGCCGCGGAGTGCCACGGCGTACTCACGGCCCTCGAACGTCATGTCCTGGTCGGCCGGTTCAATCGGGTCGACATCGACCGGACGAAGACCGACGAGTTGAGCGAAGAACTTGTCCGCGTCACGAAGAGTCGCGGAGAGACCGACGAACGTCATGGGACGGCGGGCTGCCTCACGCCAGCGGCGCAACAGCAGTGCTACCTGCGCGCCGTGAAGCCCGCTGTAGGTGTGGACCTCATCGAGGAGCACGAGGGAGGGAGCAGAGTCGCTGCCGCGCCAGCCGAGCAACCACTCCAGATAGCTGTCCCCGCTACAGAGGTTCAGCATCTCCGTCGTGGTGAACAGCAAATCGGGAGGGTTCTTCTTGAGGGATTCCCGGGTGAGAGCGAGACGCCCGTCCTTCAGGACGTAGCCGCACTTAGTGCAGTTCAGTTGCTCACGGCCACGCTGGCGGTCCTCGTCTGTCCACTGGAGTTCCCCAGTGCCGCAGTCAGGGGTGGGGCATGGCAGAAACGGGCACACGACGCCCCGGGGAGTGCGCTTCCAGGCAGTGGCGTGACGTGAGTTCGGTTCCAGCCTCTGATCCTGAGCATTCCACGGGGTATCACCGTAGAGCGCACCGACTCGGATAGGACGTCGCCTGCTCTCGTGCAACGCCTGCTCGATGTCGTCAACAGACCGGATTGACTCTCGTAGTTGGTCGCGCAGGAGCTCCTTGCGCGGATAGAGCGCCAGTGTGTGAACGCGCTTTGCCACCCCAGGGCGCGCGTGTTCCGCTATCGCTGCGAAGGCCGGCAGGTAGAACGCGAGCGTCTTACCGCTACCCGTACCAGCTCCGACGATGATCCCCTTGGACCGCTCAGAGCTGAGCGAGGCAAATACGGAACGGGTGGCATCCAACTGGAAGCGTGCCAGTTCGCGACCCTTCAATTGGGCTGCCGCTACGTACTCTTGTACCTCACCCCAACGCGGAAGCTGTGCGAGGACGCGGAGTGCTTCGGATGCCGGGATGTTTCGGCGCGGGTAGCGTCGCGGCGCGACGTGCAGCCGATAGTCAGCGACGAGGCGCCGCTGATGCTGCCACCAACCAGGACGCTCCTCCTGCGCCCACCCACCTCGGGCAAAGAGCTGCCGAAGACCAGTCGTGAGCCTGAGTGACTCCGCCAGCCGGGTGCGATACCGCGGCGGCGACGTCACAGGCACCGGCACCTCGAACAGCAAGGCACGGAGCAGGAACTCCTCCAGCACAGAATCAGCGGACATGCCGGCAGGGGCATCCTCGTGACTGTGCAAGAGACTGTCGATGGTCTCTATCACCTCGGCTTGGGAGAGCGCAGTCTCCGTGACGCCCCAGGACAGCAGCGGCAGTTCGCGGTTTTCCAGGTGATTCAGGAGTTCGTTCGCAAAGCGAACGTCGAGTTGCTCTGTCACGCTCCGGTCCTCTGCAGGGTGATGTGGATGTCCATCTCGAACTGGCGCAGCAGCGCAATGTCGCCATCTGTGATGTCGCGGAGGGTGGGGCTGGGGCGCTTCTCAAGCCGCTCCAGGAGATCCAATAGCTCGCTGGGGGGATCACTCTGGTCATGCAGGGATTCGGCGAGGAGGGCATACGTGCCGGTGAAGAGGGTGACATCTGTCTTGGACAGGCTCTTGGGCGCCACCGCCTGCCGAAGCTCCCTCTCCCGGTTGCGTGCAGCCTCACGTTCGTCACGCGCGAGCATGGGGATCCGGGCCAAGGGAAGGACGGCGATCTGTGCCGTTGCCCAGGTGACCCATGCCGTGTTGCTCTCACCCCTAAGCTTTCCCGCGAGGTCTTGAACCTTCTTCCTGGCCGTGTTGAAGACCGCATCACTGGGCAGCCCATTGAGAGCCTTCCGCTCGAAGGCTGTACGCGCCGTGTCGATGCCGGATAGGTCGGGCTTGTGTGCCGCCCCCAAGGTCGCAAGCGTATGGCTCAGCTCAACTTGGGTTCTGAGTTCGGCCAGAGCCGCGCGGAGTTCCTTCGAGCGGCTCAGAACTCGAGCGGCCTCTTTCTCCCCGACGGCACCTGCAGCAATCTGGCGGGCCCGGTTCTGCAGCTGTACGGCCTTCTCGTACACAGACAAGTTGGTCACCAGTCCTCCCCGTCGTCTTCGGCGGACGGGACAGCGGTGAGCGCCTGCCACTCCACACAGATTTGCCCCACGTCTTCCGCGGCACTGTCTCCTGCGGAGCCACTAGACCGTGACTCGGCACTGGCAAGAGCAGCGTCTAGCCAGTCGTTACTGACAATGAGTAGTTGTTGAATCAGCTTGAGCGAATCGCCGCGGTCCTTGATAGCGGCAACCAGTTGGGCGTCGTGACGATCTGAGGCATCACGGCTGGCGTCGCTGGCCTTGGCCAGGTCATCTTCGAGCGCAGAGATGGTCTTCCAATCTGCGTTTTGGGCACCTTGAAGTAGGGCATCGAACTGACGCGTTTGCACGGCCGTCAGTGGCAGTCCCACTTCTCGCGCGGCTCCGAGAGCGTCACGGATAGCTGCCATGGCCTGGACGCCAGTGGTGCCCCGAGGTTGACAGCTTCGAATCGAGTTGAGTAGTTCTTCGTGGCGGCTGAGCTGGTCCTCGAGGGTGGTTGTCCACGACGCGAACCCAGTGATGGATGGCTTCACCCATTTAGGGATTTCCAGTGTCTCGGCATCCCAGTTCCACGATGACGCAGCCTTGTCGAGTAGAGGAAGAACGCGTGCGGCATCAATCATGTTCACCGCACCCATGCCCTGGGCGATTCCGACGGCGTGACGGAGCTGCTTCACAAGATCGGGACGCGCTCTGAGGTGCGCTCGGAGCAAATCCATCCACTTCTCGGAGCGGGTTCCACTGTCCTCGCGACGCCACTCCTGCCCATCATCAAGCGCCGCAGCGACAAGCTGCGAGGTAGGCATTCCGGGCCATGCCCGGCCGGCGAGTGCCGCTCCGATCAACGATGCACGGAACCCCGCGACGAGGTGATCATCAGTGACCTCCATGTGCTGCTGCAGCCGTGCAGTGAGGTCTCGGCCGTGCTCTTCGGCCAAGAACGCCAGGCGTCGGATGTCTTCGGCTCGCGCTGGAAGATCCCGATCAGCTTTCAGCAGGCTGTCGAAGAACCAACTGTCCTTCGGACGGCGAGAGAAGGTGATGGGGGCATTCTCGACGCCGACCAAGTTCTCCTTCGCACCCTCGATGGACACGACGGTCGCCTTGCTTGGCCAGGCAGCCTTTCGGAGTTCGGTACTCCCCACCGCCCGCATCAGAGGTGAGTTCCATTGGTACCGCTGGACGACTGCGGTGGAGACGATGCCTCGGATCCGTGTCGCGGTGGCGGTATCTAGGCCGCCTTCGCGCGTGAGCCATTCGTCCACGGTCTCCAGCATGCGCTGAAGTTCTCTGGGGAACTCGCTGTGTTTGCCGCTGGCTCCTGCCTCGGACTTCGCCCCTCCGGGATTGGACTGCCCTGGCACCGCCACAGATGCAGGTGAACGACTTTGCCCTCCTTCGTTGCCTAGCGGCTCTAGGGAGAAAGCCTCCAAGATGGTGGGGTGGAGGCTGTTGGCATGCTCGGGGGCGTCTCCCCAAAACTCGAGCACCAGGTTGCGTCGCTCCGCAGAGGCGGGGTCGTGATCATTCGCTGCTACGAAGCCGAGTACGTCACGGCTGACAGGCCTGTCGAGTTTGGTTGGCCGAAACCGTTGCCGGAACATGGGGTCGGGGAATTCGCCTTGCCGCATGGCGGTGGCGTGTTCAACCAAGACCGGTCGTACGACGCTTCCCAGCACGGCACGGGGGTTGAAGGACCAAGGCTTGGTCTGGTCTGCCGTTGAGTGGACGGCTCTTACGAGAGACGACTCGTTGAACGGGTACAAACCGTAGCCGTCTGCTGTTGCTCCGAAAGCCGCGTGACACTCCGTTCGTAGCGGACAGGCCGCGCACTTATTGGGAACCTCGTCGCGTGCGCGCTCGAGTTCGTCGCGGCCCGAACGTGCAGCATTCAGGTACCGGCCGACGAACGAGGCAATCTCTGTACGTCCTGTCTCCTCCGGGCTGAAAGGAACATCCAGGTGGTAGACGTAGCCCGTGGCGGCCTGGATGCGGGTTAGGACTGTCTCTTCCAATGATTGGAAATAGCCCGTCGTCACGGCCATGAGCGTGCGGATGGGGGCGAGAGTCGTCTCGCCCTCACGGTTTGCTGCTTCTACCACGGCATCTAGGAGGTCTCGCTGGACACCTTGGATGAGGGCGAAGTCCTCGATGAGTAGGACGATCTCTTTGCCCTGCCGGTGATACTCCTCGCGTACTTGCTTCATCGCATCGAGTAGCCGACCTGCCCCGAGGTTGGCGGCGCTCTTGATGGCAGCTTCGAGGTGCCTATTGAGTAGGTCTACCGCGATGCCCTGAAGATCACCGCGTGTACTGATCGTACCGAGCAGCCTCTGCGCCATTCCTGACGCGGATTGGATGTCTCGAATGTCGAGGGGAAGGTCGCTGACGCTGAAGCCTTCAGGGCGGTCTGCCTGGCCGTCCCGGCGATTGTGAATCAGTTGATGGGCCAGTTCGGGGACAAATTTTCCAGGGGCGAGCAGCTCCGCACGAACATGGGGGTCGAGGAGTACCGCGGCCAGTTTGCCGGGGCCAACAAGCATTCGAGCCAGAGGGAGTGACTCTGAACTCGGGGACGTGGCCTCGAGTGCCTCGCTCAGTTCATTGAGGATGCGCCGTGCTAGGGACTCCTCGTCGATGTCCTCAGTGAACCTGTCGATGTCCTCTTTGAGTTGGGCCAGTTCCTTGCTCTGCACCTGCGCGATGAGTGTGCTGACGACAGCCTTGAGGCTGGTCTTGGACTTCTCGAGGTAGATGACCTCCCTCTTGTCCGATCCCTCTACGTCAGCAAGTTGCTCGCGGACCCATCGGACAAGATGCGACTTACCTGAGCCGGACTCACCCACGACAGGCATGAGCAACGTCCCGCTGTCCGCCCGGAGAGCCAGGAAGTCTTCGAGGACCGCCCGCTCACCGATCGGGTCGCCTCCGATGACGAGTTCTCTCCCGTCCATGATCCGCGCGCGCTTGATACGCAATGGCGCATGAGTGGCCAAAAAGACCGCACGCGAGGGGCTGACCGCCTCAGTGTTGATCGTGGAGGCTGCCACTGCTGGTTCCCAGCAGAGCATCCTGCGGAAGTCAGCCATCGGTGGGCTCCAGGATCGTGATGTCGCTAACAGGGCGTGGGCTGGCGGGCCTTTCAGGATCGTTCAGGAGCAGAATCTTCCGAGCATCGTCGTCGTGCTCCAGGCGAAGCCACTTTTCGTCGTGGCCACGCAGGAGAGCAAAAGAGAGGGCGGCGCCAGCCACACCGTCGCCCGGGCTCGGGATCCCCACTGCGAGCGAGTGTGCGCCGCCAGGCAGCACCGGTAGGTGCTCTCGCAGAACCTGTAGTGCCTCAAGGGATTTGATGCGTTGGGCTGGCTGCCACAACTCAAGCATTGTCTGTTTGACGGCCAAGGTGCAGTCCGGAACTAGTGGGCCACGGCCTTCAGTGCGGATGACAGGGGCTGCGGCGAGGCCGAGAGCGGGCGCCCAGTAGCCGAAGCGAAGCCAACGGGTGGGGTTAGCGAAGATAGGAAGCACTTCGGGCCTCAGCGCCTTACGGTCCTTGCTGTCCTTGTAGTCCAGAAGTTTCTCTGCGGCGACGCTGTCGATTGGTTGCTCCATCGGGTCGTGCATGAGGAACCAAGCGAGCGCGCGAGTGAGGTCTCGGGGGCCTGTCGCGTCGTTGTTAGTGCCCAGGTCTTTGTTGTAGTCCGTCTCAAGGACTGCGCGACGCAGTATGCGGGTGTACGTCTCTAGATCGTCGCTGTTGGGGAGAGCCTTAGCCGGCCCGGCTAGCGAGAGTTCCTGTCGCTCGTCATCGACGTGAACCAAACCCAGGGTCTGGAGGGAACTGATAGCGCAGTCGAAGGGGGGCTTGGTCGTTGTGTCCTCTGTACGCAATGAGGAGGGACTGACCAGAGCCCGTGCTTCGTCCAAGGCGATGCTCTTCCCCAAGTAGGCGAGGAGGCGTACCACAGCCCAGGTCTGGGAGGGAATGGCTGCGTCTACGTTCAGGAGAGTCATCAGAGTTCCTCCAATGCCCGGCGGATCGACAAGTTCGCCGGGTGGACATCGACGAGAGGTGTACCTCGGCGGTCTGGGTGAAGCATGGCCCGGGGGTGGATCAGGTAGGTCGGTGCATCCCAGGTGAAGCGTCGAGCGATCTGAGGCCCTGGAGGGGCTGCGTTCGGGTCCGCCATCCAGATAACAGGGCCAGCCCAGTCCGACAGGAGAACGCCGTCATCATCAATGATCACGGTGCGGGTGCGTGCCGTCGCTTGTAGCTGACTCCTGAGACGACTGTCCAGGCCCGGCCCTCCGACCACGCAAATCCTGCGGCGGACAAGGCTCTCCACGAGCCGTGCCGCCAAGGCATGGTCGTCGGTGTCTTCCCACCACAGGCTCAGGCATTGATGGTCCCCGAAGTACGGCGTCAAGGGCAGATGCCCGTGGTCCTCGGGCCTAGGGAGTAGGGGGTTCGGTTCTCCGGCAAGTCGGTAGAAGCCCGCAGGAAGCAGCGTGGCCGTGCCCCTGCAGTGAGGGCAGCCACGGCAGGTGATCCCGGTGCGGCGATAGCCGGCGCCGTGCGGGATGCGGTAGTACGCGCCCAGTACGTCGCCGATGCACTGATCACCCCGCAGAGTGGCTTTCAGTTCACGGAGTGCGGAAGCTCGACTATGCAGCAGTTTTTGCCGCTCGCCTTCGAAGCGGTCATGAAACTTCTCAGGGTTCCTAGCGTCGGAGTCGAGGAGCTCCACGTCTGCGTAGCCATCAGCCGTGGTATAGAACTGGTCTAGTCGTGCCTTCCAAAAGACGTCTGACTCCCCCTCAGCCCTTTCGGGCGCTTGCGGTGGATGGACTGCCACGATTCCCGATCGCATCATGAGGTTCAGGATCCGAATGTTCCACTGCCGGTTCCGTTGAAAGCCCTCGTTCATGTCAGGGGGGTAGGAATCCAAACTCACTCGGTGACGGTCCTGGACAGGAGTCCGGCTGTGGAACATTGCTTCCCACCGCTGCCACGCGCGCAGGGCACCGATGACCACCTCGTCGCTCATCTTGTTGGCGATGGTTTCGTCATGGCGTGTGGTGGCCAGGTACGCGATGGATGGGCTTCCGTCACGCCCAGATCGGCCGATCTCTTGGTAGTAGCGGTCCACGGTTTCCGGCAGGCAGGCGTGGACAATCGTCTTGACGTCTTCGAGATCCACGCCCAGGCCGAAGGCAGAGGTGCCCACCACGACGTCGTACCGTGACTCCACCTCGCTTTCAGCGGTCCTACCGGTCCATCCTTCCAATGCGTCCCGACGTTCTGGGTCGGTGGAGTCACCAGTAACGCTAGCTACGCGTCGAAGACCGTGGTCGCGTAGCCGACTCGCCCACTCCTGCGCATCTACGACCTTGGTGGTGTAGAGAATCATCGGTTTCGGCAAGTACGAGACGGCATTGAGGACGGCGGCCTCACGGTCGGTCTCGTTCCGGAAGCTGTCGATGTAGTAGCTCGGCTCGTGACGGAGTTGGGATGCCCAGACGATCCTCGCCTGTTGCGGCGAAGCGAACAGTGCGTCGAGCGTCTCGACTTGTTGTCCAGTGAGTGTCGCGCTCATCGCAACAGTCACTGGTTGCCGACCCTCTGGGGCCTTGCTGAGCCAAATACGGCGGTAGCTCGACATCGTCTGGAACGCAGTGCGGAAGCTGTTGCCCCACTGCTCGACCAGGTGTGCCTCGTCGATCACGAAGTAGTTGAGCAAGCCGGCCTCAGCCGCGTCCTCCAAAGGCTGCTTCAAGCTTTTCACTAGAGCCTCAGGCGATGTGAATACCAGCCGCTGACGGCCGGCCGCGATGTCGTCCCGCATCTGTTGCCGGTCTTCGTCTGACAGCCCGCTGGTGTAGGCGTACCGGCGCGTGGGGCTGTGATGGCCGTACCGTTCAAGGATCTTGAAGGCGCGCCGTTCCAGGTCTGCTGCGAGAACACTCGTAGGTACCACAACGACCGATACGCCGCTGCTCATGCTCGCCAGGAGCACGGGAGCCATCGCAACGGCGGTCTTTCCGTGTCCCGTGGGGAGACAGATGATCGTGGTGCTCCCCGGTTCGGCAAGCGCGATGGCTCTGGCTGCCTGCCGCTGGCCGCTCGACACATAGTGATTGTGATCGTCACCGAGGGTGGTCGTGAAGAACGGGTCAGCCGGATACGACTCCAGCTTGCGACGGTGCGGTGAGTCCTCGCCGAGATGGATCTGGCGAAGATCCTCTTGAGCCGCCTGGCGGGAGACGTCATCTGGCACGGGTGGGTGCCACGGCAGCGCGGTCACCCACAGGTTGGCGCCACGATCGCGAATTGCGGTTTGGCAGCGCATTTCTTCCCACTGCTCGCGACTAGGCAGCCGCGGAAGTAGCGGGATCGTGAATCCAGTTGTGTTCTCACGTGCTTGAGCTTCGAGCAGGATCTGTCGAGTCAGCGAGGCAATGTCCCTCCACCCGCTGGCCGTATTGGCCAGAGCATCGCGGAGCCTGCGCAACGTCCCCTTTGCTTCAGTGAGTTCGGGGAGTTGCTGGAGGTCTCGGTGCTTGGACAGGTGGTCGAAGAGCGTCTTGGCGCCGGTCCAGTTGTCAGTTGCCACGACGGACCCTCCTGAGCCCCGTCTTCACCAAGCAGGTTGCGGACACGAGCCGAACCGTCGGTTCGCTCAGTGCCTGCACGAGGGCATCGGTGATGGCGACATCAAGCAGGTAGCTCTCTTCGCCTCCCAGGAGGCGGCCAGCTGCTTGTCGGGCTTCCGCCTGCGCTTTCGCGACGGCGAGGCGCTCCTGCCCCTGTTGCTGGGCCAGGTCGGACCGTTCGGCCAAGTTGGTCACTCGCCTGAGTTCGGCTCGGGCGACCTTCTCAGCGGCACGTGCGGAGGCTTCGTACCCGGGCTGGCCGTCGAACAGGTCCAGCAACTCGTGGATGTTGCCAGAGTTGTAGTTGTGGTCGGTGGTCCTGTAAGGAGCATCCAGCCATTTCTGGGTGTTCTTGTCGGTCAGGGCCTCGGCTGCTCCTGCCGGCACCCACACCTTCAGCGTGAAGGGCGGGAGGAGCTGTTCAGCTTGGCGCCGCAATGCTGCTTCAGCGTCGCGGGGCCTCCGCACGAGGGGCAGTGCCAGTTCGAGTGCCGAGGAGATGTCGGCTTCGACGAGGAAGTCGAAGCCGAAGTGGGGCTCCGGCTCGCCCCGGTGGCTGGGGTCTGCACGCCAGAAGGCCGTGGCCTGGCCGCGGTCGTCGCACCACACAACGTTGGCGAGCATGTCGACGAGCGGACTCCCGATACGGAACAGGCGTGTTCCGGGGGCTTTGAGCGCCTCGGACCTACTGAACGTGCCCTTGGCCGCGTCCTCGGTGAGGTTCCGTCGGTCGTAGAGGTGCGGGGAGATGAGGGTGCGCGATTTGAGGTCGAAGACCTCGCACATGCAGTCCTTGATCTTACGGGTGGTGTGGCGAAGTTTGATTCCGTCAGAACTGTCTTCGCCGGTGTATCCCAGCATGGCTTTGCGGGTGGCGTCCCAGCCAGCTTCGAACGTTGCCAGCCGCTCGGCGAAGTCGATGTCGTGAGGGGACGTGCTGAAGATCGCCTCAAGGGTGTCCATGGTGTTGATCTCGTGGAGGGCCTTGGCGAGCGTCTCCTGCACAGTCTCGGAATAGCCGGGCAGGCCTTCTGGCCCGTGCTCGAGTGCCTCTGCCCAGACGTCAGGGAGACCTTCCGCGATGGCGTCCTGGAGTGTGGACACCGAGTCGCCGAAGATGCGGTATCCATCGGTGAGCAGCGACAGCCACGCTTCGGTGTGCGCTTCAGCATCCGTGAGCACGAACTGGAGTGGTGCCTGGCGCTGCCGGTGGGACTCGACGTAGCGGTCGGTGCGGCCGAGACGCTGCTCGAGTTGGTTGGGCGACCACGGCAACCGCACATGGATTACCGTCTGGGCGGTCTGGAGGTTCAGCCCGTCCTCGGCAGAGTCATCCGCAATGAGAACGGCAGCCTTCTCGCTGGCTTGCCGCCATGCAGTAGTGGCCGACTCTGATGCGTCAGGGCCCGCGCTGCGGGTGTGCTCAAAGAAGCCGACCTTGTTGAACCGTGCGCGCAGACGCGCGGTGAGCGTCGAAGCGAGTGAGCCTGGTCCGCAGAAGACGATGATGTGTCCTCCCTTGCGCAGGGCAGGGAGGAGATCGTTGATGAGGTCGTCGACTTCAGACGCGTGGGCCTCTTCTGTGATCTCTGATTCGAGGCTGTCCAGATTCTCTGCTTCGTGGGGTGCCACTGGCACGTTAGAGAGGTGGTCCCGCTCGCGGGCACTCAGGCCGGCACGCTGAGCGGCGGCTTCGTCACCGCGGACCCGCCAGCGAAGGGCGTCGAGATGGTCGGCGGACGGGCCACCCAGACGGGACGCGAGCACGGCCAGGGCCAGGGCGTAGTCGGCGCGTTTGCCCTCAAGCTCTTCATCAAGGAGATGTCCCCACAGTCGGGTCTGCCATTCCAAGAGGCTGTCCGCGGCCGGGGAGTGGGACTTGGCCGTCAGTTTTGTCGGCTCCGCGCGACCGCGCACCTCGTAGGGGACGGCCGCTGAGTTCTCGTCTTGGTGGCGTACTTTCAACCGGCGGTTCCTGATCACGCGCCGGTGCAGTCGGTACGTCTCGCTAATGTGTGCCCGAAGAGTAGCGACGCGCGCTGTGAGATCCCGCAACCCCGCCTCCGACTCGTCGAGGAGGTTCTCCTCCTCGCCGAAGAGGGCGCGCACTTGGTCCGCCAACTGCTTGAAGCGGGCGTCTTCTGGGGGCAACAGCGTCTCGATGATGCCGATCGTGGACGGCAGCAGCGGATAGAAGTCTGCGTTCAAGCCGAGGACGTGGTTGGCCAACTCAGCCCGGTCGTTGTACCGCTGCTCGAACGCTTCCCGCTCGCTCCACTTGTATACGTCGGGATCGAGTAGATGCAGGAGCCCCAGATGTGTGGTGTGACGGGAGGTGACCGGCGTCGCGGACAGGAGCAAGAGCTTCGACGCAGAGTGCGCGAGATCGCGCAGTGCGCAGTAGGTGGGGTCAGTGTCATCACGGTCTTGGACCAACTGGTGGGCTTCGTCGACCACAAGGAGATCACGTCCCAGGTGCTGCTCCCACACCTCGGGAGAGTCGTGGGTGATGACCTTTACGCGACTCGGGAAGTCATCGGTAAAGAATTTCGTGCGCAGTTCGGCTTCCCACTGCCGGTGCAGAGACTCGGGAACGAGGAACGTCACACGTGCCTGCGGATTGTCGATCAGGGTCTGCAGGGCCACGTATGCAGCCTCGATGGTCTTGCCGAGCCCGACTTCATCAGCGAGTAGGTACCGCTGGACGGGGTCCGAGAGCACGGTCAGCGCGGCGCGGACCTGATGTGGGTAGATTTCGGCGGCAGCGGCCAGGAGGGCCGGTGTGCTCGCGCTCGCTGCGCGTTGAGCGACCAGGTTGTGCAGCATCGGAATGCGCGCGTTGTAGAGGTGCCCGGATTCGTTGCCGCCGGACACGAGAACCTCAAGAGGGTCACGTACGGGCTTGTTCCAGCGCACACGGAGTTCGGATTCTCGGACCGGCATGTCGTAGCCGGCGTTAGGGAACCGGACGAAGTAGCCCTCAGAAGTCGCGTCCAGGACGCGACCGGGCATCCACTCGTCGGTGCTGGGGTTGTGGCGAAACACGCGTGTTTGAGGTTTCAACCGCACTCGCGCACATGCGGCAGCGGGGACGGTCTGGGATTCGATCTTGGGCTCGGCCGTGGACTCGAAGAAGTCCACGCGCAGCGAGCCGTCGGTGATCGCGCCGACTCGTCCGATTCCAGGGGCCCCCTGGAACTCGACGAGGTGTCCGACTGCGAAGCCCGAAGACATCTTCTGGTCGCCCCCACCTGCTCGTATGACAGTGCTCATGAGCCTAAACGGAGGCACTGACAACAACGTCAAAGATGGCAGACCTGGATTCGCATAAGCATTCGAAAATGCTGTGAGGCACTGCGCTAGTCGGCCAGTTGATATATGGCATAACCGTGCAAGCTCACTCAAACAGGCAGGTGGAAGGTGTGAGGAAACCGGGACTGCACACGATGATGGCTGAAACCCTCCATGTTCTTGGCTGAACCCGGCCCTCGCGCCGAGGCCGACGAGTCCGCTGACCGCTCCCACAAGGTCTCGATCTAGACGATCCCGGCCGTCTGGCCCAGCCCGAGCCGAATCCGGAGAGGCGCTGACCTGCGGTTTGTCAGTTATCCCGGCAAGTGTCAGTGGCGTGAGTTGTACTGTCTGGGCGCCTCCCGCCTTCGTTCCGCTCAACGCAGGCCGGCGAGTTCCTGCCACACCAAGACAGAAAGAAGATCGTGAAGGTCCCCGCTCCAACCGGTATAGCCACGCTCGTCGCCTACATCGCCACCATCCCGGCTGCCAACCTGGCCGTCACGCACATCGGGGCCCTGCCCGTCGGCTTCGGCTATGACGCGCCAGCAGGCGTCTACATGGTCGGCCTGGCCCTCGTGCTCCGCGACCTCGCCCGTGAGGCCGCGGGCCGCAAGGCAATCCTCGCCGCGATCGCCGTCGGCACCGTCGTCTCCTACTTCCTCGCCGACCCGGCCCTGGCCTTCGCGTCGGCCGCTGCGTTCGCCGTCGCCGAACTGATGGACTTCGCCGTTTACGAGCCGCTCCGCACACGAGGGCTCCTTGTCGCCATGCTCGCCTCGAACGCGGTAGGCCTGATCGCCGACAGCCTGATCTTCCTCAGGATGGCCTTCGGCTCCTTCGACTACCTGCCAGGCCAGATCCTCGGAAAGGCGTGGATGACGCTCGGGGCCGTCGCGGTCCTCGCCTTCCTGCGCCGCCGCAAGCTCGCCGCCGCAGAACCCCTGCCTCGCGCATAGGGCTGCAAGATCGACAACTCTGGGCGGTTCGTTACCCTTTGATCAAAGGATCATGGGGGAACCGTGGGTAATCTGCAGAACAAGAAGCTGATCGTCAGCGTCGGCGCGGTGTGCGCCGCCGCACTGGCCTCGGGTGGCTGGTGGATGGTGTCCCAGAACCACTCCACCAGCACCTGGGACCGCTCTCTCACCTACGCCGAGCAGACGACGGTCCCCGTCGACGGCGGCCGCATCGACATCGCCTACCGAGCAGTCGACAAAGCATCGTCGAACATCCCGAATTTCGGTGACCGCACCTACACGCCCCATGTCTCAGTGACGGCGTACAACGACTCCGACGACGCCAAGGACTACACGATCACGTTCAAGGTGATGCGCGGCGGCAAGGACGTGAAACCGCACTCCGCATCCGTGACCATCACCGGAGTACAGCCGAATAGCAAGGCCCCGGCCCAGTACGAGATCACGCAGACGAAGCGGGACCCGGACGTCAACTCCGAGCCCGACCAGTCCGATGCCGAGCAGGAGACCTACATCGACAGCCCCACCGGCAAGGACTTCACCCTGGAGATCCAGTCGGTGAAGACGGCGAAGCACTACACCCTCTCAGGGCAACGCTGACACCGCCACGTCCGTCTCGTGCATCGGAAGCCCGGACTGAACGCTGTGCGGGAAGGCCCCGGGCGTCGGCCAGTTGGCTTCCGTGAGCAGGTCGTCCTGCGCTTGTCCGGGTACATCGATTCTCAGGCGTGCTCGTCGGCCCTTTGCGTGCAGGGCCGCCAACGTAGAGGGGAACTCGATGAGGATCTGGCGCACCCGCTCCCGACCTCGTAATTGAGGCTGTGTCGCTTGGCCAGCAGCAGGCGACGGTCGGTTCGCAACTGGTCGCCAGCCGGGCTCCCACTCTCCGTGTCTATCAAGTGCTGTGAGCGGCGATCACGGTACGCAGCAGCTTCCGGGCTCAGCCGCACTCTTCCAGCGCAGTGCCCTCGGGTAAGCCTGCATCACTGTGGTGATCGTCGGCGGCCATGCTCCCGCCTTGACCGCTCAACTCCTCGGCTAACCCACCCGTGTTCTTGAGCCAGCCGCGCCTCCTAGGGTGTCGCCTCACGCATGGGGTGCGTGGCGTGCGAGTTCGGCACCACAGCGTGGGTCTGGACCTCGCGGGGTGCCGCGCGATCCTGGATACGACGAACCTCTTCACGCGCGTCCTCGATCGGATATCCGGCGTCCTGAAGCATCCGGACCCCGGTCTCCAGCGAGAGCACGTTGGCCGTCACACCCTTGACGACCTCGTCCAGGATCCCCGTCCTGTCGGTCGGGGTATGCGGGCCGAAGACCAGTTGCGCGGCCAGGGTCTCGCCCACCGGCCATCCCTCAGCCTGCCCAGCTTGATGGAGCCGTTGGACGAGCTTGAGGAGCAGCACGTACTTGTGGGCACGCGCCAGCCGCATCGAGTCGACGAGTGAGTCCAAAGGCCCCAAGGAGAGTTGCAGGGCATAGCCGCTCGGAACATCGGACGGATCCACGGTGCCCAGGCTCACTGCGGGAAGACGGGCGTTGACCGCTGCCCGGTCCCGAACTTCCTCAGTTCGGGCCCGAAGCTCAGCGAGTTGCCCCGACGTGTCCAGCACATCCATCCGGCCCCCATCGCTGAGCTGGAACACGGTGCCGGGCTGAACGGCCAGAGGCCTCGGCCGTCCAGTGACGCGATCGACTTCCGCCCGAGCGCCGGCCAGACCGATGATTGGTGCCCCGGTTGTCGCGGAGGCCTTCGCGGAGTCTGTGTCTGTCTCTGCGAGCTCGTCCAGGACCTGCATGACCTTGGCCAGTGAGGACTGACCGAAGTGCTCACCGTCGGCGACGCTGTTGCTGATGTGGACGATCGGCAGGAAGTCGATCTGCAGGTCCAGCTTGTGCAGGGTCGCTCCGTCGGCGCGTGTACGGAACGTGGCCCTGTCCAGTGGCAGGTCATCCAGGGACTGTCCGTGTCGCAGATCCTCCAGCAGCCACTCGGCATCCGTCAGGTAGCAGGTGACGGCAGATGGTCTGTCCGGCGCCCATGGATAGATCCGCTCGATCACGCCAGTCTCCAGCAGAGACATGTTGCCGCGGCCGGGCAGGAGATCTTCCGCGCCGTCTTCGTCAGGCTCCCGCCCATCCCATCCGCCCGGAGCGGTGACGCTGCGAGTGGGCGAGATGATCGGCCCCAACTCATAGGTGATCCTGCGCAGCTTTGCCTTGACGCCTCGCTTCGGGTCCTCGGGGGTCTCCCAGGCCAGGTGCACTCTGGTCGGGAAATCGCCGGGGTCAGCGTCGTCCTCAAGGACAGGAAAGTAGAAGCCGGGATCGTACGTCTTCAGGCGCACCCGATTCTTCGAGGGATCCCACGCCAGTAGGTAGATACCGTCGCCAAGCAGCACCGCCTTGCGCTCCGCGGCCTGCATCCGCAAGGGAAGCAACTCCGCTTCCGCCCAGTCGCGTAGACGCTGCTGCACTTCCGCCGCCGCGATTGCTTCAGGTGCAGGATCGTCATCGCTGGCATGCTCAGCGCCAGGCACAATGATCTGCTGATTCTTGCCGAGCATGTGAGCCAGCGCGGTGTCGACGAAGGCCGAGGGCTCCCCGAACTCGCGGCGCTCGGCCGCTGATTCGTTCCCGGCCAGGGCGGCGAGTTCACCGGCCTGATTCGAGTCGTAAGCCGCCAGGAGCTTGTACGCGGCCAGGCGACGTACCGCGTCATCCGGGAGCCAACTGGCCCCCAGCTCAGGGGCGAGGGCGCGGTGAGGGCGCCCATCGTGCGTGCCGGCCATGACGGGCTTGTAGTTCAGCCACGACCAGGCGTCGGTGAGGAAGCTGCGCAGGCCCACAGGACAGGTCCGTAACGTCGGCCCCGCGCCACCTTCAGGGTAGGTGAGCGAACGCCGCCAAGATCGACGCCCGGTCCGAAAGCGGGTCACTGGACGGGCACACGGATTGCGGCGCCAGCACCGTGGCGCCCATGAGGAAGGTGGAATTGCACCACAGTCCCCATGCGCATGACGAACAAGGTGACGCCACACGTTACTGCTCAGCGCCGTCCGGACAGACGACCGTCCTGGTAGGCCGAGGTCATCACCGCGCTCTCGGCCGGGTCTGCGAGCTGCGTCAACGCATGCACGGCCGCGTCCATCCGGTCAGGGCTGTCCATACCAGCAACCCAGGTCACCATCTGCTGTTCCAGCTTCGGCCACTCGCCGACATGGTGAACACGGCCCTGCTCGTAGAGTTGAGCGATCGGCTCAGCCCGCAGACGCTTGCCGTGCTTGGCCGTGACGGACAGGACGGCGGGCATGAGCATGTTCTCGGTGCGCTGTTCACGCTCGAGTTCCTCCCAGGCCTGGTTGAGGATCTGGCGGCTCATGTCCCCGCCGTAGTTGGACTCGATGACGATGGCGTCAGCACGGAGTTCGACGGCGAGGAGGCAGGTCTCGCGGCCCCACGCGTCGGCGCCCCGGTTGCCAGAGCGGTCGTCGAGGACGTACAAGTGCCCGTCACGGTCACGGGCGGCAGCGACGATGCCGGTCTCGTCACCGACGGCGGACTCGCCACCGGCAGGGTCCACGGCGACGACGATCCGAGTGAGGTCGATGCCGCGGAACTGTGCGGCACTGACGCGGTTGTTGGTTATCCAGGGCCACTGCCACACCCCGCCGTCCTGCGGTCGCGGCTGCTGCATGTACAGCGACCACCACACCCGCTCGCCGACCGAGCGGCGGATCTCGGTGAGTGCTTCGGTGTCATACCGCTCAGGCCACAGAGGTGCACCGATCGCACGGTTGAGCGCGTCGTCCTCGGACAGAGCGAGAGCTGGGAGGTCAATGACCGTCCACCGGTCGCCCTCATCTGCCAGGACACGGCCGGCGAGGTCATCTTCGTCCCAGCGCGTTTGAATCAGGATCACCGAGCCGCCCGGCTCGATGCGGGTCAGGAGGACGGCCTGCCACCACTCCCACAGGCGCTTGCGCATCGTGGGCGAGGACGCCTCCTGAGCGTCCTTGATCGGGTCGTCCACCACGGCCAGGTGGGCACCCTTGCCTGTGAGCCCGCCGCCGACACCGGCCATGACCGCGCCGCCCTCGGTGCCGGCCAGGTCGAAACGATTCGCCGCGCTGGAGCCGGGGCGCAGGCTGACGCCGAGCTGCGGACCGTACGTGAGGATCGCGTCCCTGATCCACCGACCGTGATCGTCTGCGAGGTCGGAGGAGTAGGAGGCGATCATCACCCGGTGCTCCGGGCGCCGCCGCAGATACCAGAGCGGTGCCCATCTCGCGGCCCTGCGGCTCTTGCCGTGCCGGGGTGGCATGGTCAGCAGCAGCCGAGTCGGCTTCCCAGCCGCGACCTGCTCAAAGGCAGCGTCGATCAGCCCCAGGTGGGGGGCCTGCATCTCCCGGCCGTCGGTGAGCACCGAGGCCATCGCACCCGGCGAACGGTCCATCGCCAGTTCGCGCTCGATCCGCACAAGCCGGCCACGCAGTTCAGGGGTTGAGGCTGCGGCAATCTCACGGCGTCGCGGCGCGGGAAGCGACCGGTAGAGCTGGAGGACCGCGGCCTCGTCAGCCCTTGCCATCCTTGCCCGAATCGCCCCCGGCAAGGGTGATCAGCCGTTCCAGTTCGTCCAGGCCTGCCGTCTCCACCTGGACCGCGCTGCCGTCCGGGCCGGACAGTTCGGTGCGGGCAGGTCGGTCCAGGCCGAGGAGGCGGCTGCTGCGCTCGATGATCCGTACCGCCCGGTCAACGGCCTGGTAGTCGCCGTTACGGATCGCGGCGCGGTAGACGCCGAAGAAGAGTCGCTCGAGTCGCTCCACCATGAGCTGCCGCAGCTCATCGGCGTTGGTGTCCAAGGCGGTGGTGCGCTCGACGAGGGCCTTGGAGACGTCCTTGCAGGCGAGCTCGATCAGCCGTTTGTCGGTGGGAGGTTCCAGCCCGCGTTTGTACTTGTCGATGCCGTAGCCCTGCGGGTATGCGACACCGTCAGAGTTGATGGCCGGGTCGGCGGCCAGTTTGCGGCCGATGGTCAGCCAGTCGACGCCGGCGAGCTTGAGGTCGATCGCGTCAGCGCGGCGCTGGGTGATGGCAGCCCGGGTGGCGCGGTTGGGGCGGCCCATGACACAACTCCCTGGGCCCCGCGCCTATAGTCCATGATCCCTGACTCAGCCGCGAACCGTGGTGACCTGCGCGTTCACAAAATCACGATCCGGGACACAGGGACACCCGCAGCGACACGAGCGGCGGTGGCGCTCCAAAGGGCACTTCCCAGTCGCACGCCGCCCCAGCGGTGGACGACAGCAGACCTTCCAGGGGCTCTCACCCCTTGATCAAGTCGAGCACATCCAGGGTGGGACGCACGTCGCCGAACGTTCTGTAGACGGTGTGCAGCGTGGCGTTGTGATCCTGATCGCGACCTGCCGCGTTCGCGTCGGCCACCATGATGACCCGAAAGCCGAGGGTGCTGGCATCACGGGCCGACGACTCGCAGCACACGTTGGTGACAGTGCCTGTGATCAGGACCGTTTCCACGTCGCGCTGCTCCAACAGCTCAGGAAGGCGGCAGCGGCCGGGGAAGAACGCGCTGGGCGCGGACTTCTCCACCAACAAGTCGTCGCGGTGGACCAGGAAGTCTTGCCAGAGACGGTCAGCCAGAGGCCCGGTGCCACCAGAGGTGCGGAAGAGTTCGGCGATCTCCGGGCCGAAGAACTCGTCGCCCACCGCCGTACGCTCACCCACCGCCGGCAGGACCCAGGCGACCGTGCCGCCCGCTGCTCGAAGGCTGTCCGCGAGACGGCTGATGTTCGGCACGATGCCTCGGCAGTACGGGTTCTGCGAGACGAAGAAGGCACCATGTCGATCACCGCCAAGGCGGTGCGGGCTGGGTCAAGGTGCGTGAACGCGAACCGGCGGCCCCGACGTTCCTCCTGCCGGGCGTACTCCCGGTCTGCGATCCGCCATTCATGCTGCTTCACGTCGATCTCCGGCAGCATGGCTCCCCGATCCTCAGCACCAACACGATGACGACGTGAGGGGCCAACTTACCGGCTGTACAGGGGCGGTGCGGCGGGGGTGGCGGAGAAGCCACTCCCGCCGGAAGCGTCGCGAGGCGAGGTCGAGCTTCGCCCTACGCTGTCACAGAGGGTGCTGAGGTGTCCGGCATCGCTCCTGCCCCTCCGTTTTCCAGGACGGGCTGTGCTGCGGCGATGAACTTCCTTTCGGCTTCAGTCAGTTCAGTGAGGGCCTCGCCAGCCCTCTGCAAGAAGTCCTGGCGAGCTGCGGCGCCGGCATTGATCAAGGACGGTTGCACGTACTCCCACAGCTGTACGAAGATCCGTGTGAAGTCTCTCGCAGCGTCGGCCACGCTGGCTGGCCCTTCCAGAGCGACGATCATGCCGACGGGCCGTATCCCCTGGACGGCCTGCGGGAACGCCTCCACCGCAGCCCGAACGGAGGCTTCCTCATATGGCTCGACCAGCAGTGCACCCCGCAGGCTGACGAACGTACGACGAGCTTCGTTGGCCGCGACGAGATAGGCCACGTAGGCGTCCCGTCGACGCTCCAGCCTCCACCGGTGATGCTCGGCTCCCAAGGCCCGGACCTGCGTTCGCTCGTGGACCTCCTGTTGACGCCTGGCTTGGCGGGCGCCGACGAAGCCGGTGAGCCCTCCTCCTGCCAGAGTGCCGAACACGCCAAAGGCTGCAGTGATCCACGCATCAGACATGGCTCCATCTTGGCCGCGCCCTACTCAGCGGATGTCGCGGCCCCCTACCCCGCGCCGACCGCGGCCTGCTCCGCCTGGCCCGGGGCCGCATCACCGTCCTGGACCCGACCCGCCTGCGCGACGAAGCCGGATAACCCCCACGGCGCGACAGGCGCTCCTGACCACGGCACAGCATGGTTCAGGGCGAACCACGCCCCGGTGGTACGGGGGAGGCCACCGGGGCGGGCTGCCTAGAATCGTAGTGGCCCGCTGCCCCTGCCGGACACCTACTCGGTCTGCTTGACCATGGTCTTGCCGCAGCAGGACGTCGGGCTTTGCTGCACCGTACACGTCGGCGGAGCCGCATTCGTCACGGTCAGCTCGCACCCACAGTCCATATCCGGACAGCGGAAGACCTCGCCCTCACGGAACGCTGGCTGTCCGGATCGCCCTCGAGGATCTCGGCGATAACCTCCCCGACCGGCGCTGGGCCTCCTTCACCAAGGCCCGGTGACATTGGCAGGTCAGGGATATGCGAGGGTCCCGGAGCACCCCGCATCCTTCACAGACCGCAGGCCCTGCCTCCACTGGCCCTGCCGGAGACGGAGAACCGCACGGTGGACTCGGTAGGCGGTCCACGAGGGCTGGCCATCGGGTCCACCGTGCGGACGGTCAGGCGAACGTCAGTTGCTCCGGGCCGTTCTCGTCTGCATCACCTCCGGGCAGCGGTGGCGCGTCTGGTACGTCGCGGTTGAGGCGCAGCCACCAGGCGAACTGCCAGTTCCTGCAGGTCCGGTACAGCCGGGAGTTCCTCTTGTCTGCGTCGAGGGGAACAGAGTGCTCGCCCCAACCGAGGATGGGGCGAGCGTTGGCCAGTCGAACTCCGAGGCCAGGAACGAGGGCGTTGCCCTCCCAGGTCTCGCCGGGCGTATGCTCGAACGCCAAGTGCGCGTTGCGGGACCAGTCCCAGGGGATCGGTAGCGCACACAGGTACCAGGCGACTGGCGGGTTTGCCGCAGGTAGGTGAAGTGTCTGCCGGCGTTGATGGGTGTTGATGTGTGGTCGGTCAGATTCCCCGAACGTCTTCAGACAGTGCTGTGTCAGGTCGAGTTCACGGATGCCCGCCAGCCACATGATGCGGTAGCTGGCCCTGGCTTCGATATCTATGCGGACTCTTTCTGAGTCCGCCTTCAAATGCATTTCCTCTACCCCTCCAACTTGGAATTCCTATCCTCGATCAATTCTATCAAAATGTCCAGAATTCCGCCGTGCTTGTTGTGTCGGAATTCGTTAGGGTAGGGCATATTGAATTCCTCCGAGAATGCCTGACGGTATTCCTCGATCGGTAGGACTCGGGGGCGCTTGCAGACGGCCTTGACGGTGGCCCTGGTGGTGTCGCTGATCTGTACGTCCTCGAAGTAGCGAGACAGCAGACCGAGGAGGGACTCGGGCGTGTGGTAGCGGATCCGCTGCCATTTGCCGCGCACAAACCGCATGTCGACGTTCTCGCTGTCGAGGAAGGACAGGCGGGTGGAGTCACGGCTGATGGAGTGCTCGGAGTTCTCGTACGCCAGCTCCCGCTCCAAGTTGCGTGTGCCGATGCAGACTTGCCCGTCCGCTGCGCAGAGCGCGTTGACGGTGGTGAGCACCCAGTGCTGGTAGTCGAGGGATGTGGTGGCGTTGATGACCGAGTCGAGGACCACCACCTCGTAGAGGCCGTTCTGCCTCAACTCGCGTTCGATCGTGCGGATCTGGCCGACGATCGTGCGGATGTCGACGGCGTACTTGCCCCTCAAGGTGCGATAGGGCTCGTAGTCGTGGATCTTGTAGCCCTTGCCGCGGAGGTGCCGGGCGTAGTCTCCGTGCCCGGCGCCGAAGTCCACCACCCGATGGGAGGTGGTCAGCCACGGCAGGACAAGGCGCTCCCACACTTCGGACTTGTAGCGGACCTTGTCCGCCTTGGCCTTCGAGGAGTGCTCTCGCAGCCGGTTGGGCTGCACGATGTGCTGGTTCCACACCGGTGCCTGCTCTTCGAGGCCGGTCCAGTCGTAGACGCCGTACTCGCCGGTGAGGTCCTCAACGAGCTGGCCAGCATCGAAGGAGGCGCAGGTCCAAGCGAGGATGTCGAAGCGTTGGGCCTTGGCGACGGCCGCGTACTCGGCGTTCAGCACGATGCGGCCCTGGTCGTCGATGACCACCGACCCCCACGGCCCGTGGGCGGCGGTCATGAACCCGATCGCCTGCTGGAAGGGTAGGTTCTTCGACTCCTCAACTTCGATGGTCTGCCACGGAATCCAGCACCACTGGCCGATCGGCCCCGGCTCCGCGTACACGACGGACGACTCGGTCTCGACCCGGTTGTGCAGGAGGTTGAACTTGATCTCGTCCTGCAGTCGCACTTTCTGCGGCAAGATCATCGCCGGCGTCGTCGTCTCGCCGATCGCCTTCAAGCCCTTGGTCCTCTGGTGGCCCGCGACCAGCGTCCCGTCGGCATTCAGGATCACGGGCTTCACCACGCCGTGGCGGCGTAGCGAGCCCTGCAGCCGGACGAACGACTCCTCGGACAGGCGGCGCGGGTTGTAGTCCGCGGGCCGCAGCTTGGACAGCGGGTAGGCGGGGTCGAAGCGAACGTCGAGCGGGTTCATGCGACCGCTCCCTCTTCGGCACGGTGCTCCTCGTTGAGGACGTGCCAGCCGAACCCGAGGTCGGAGTCGTGGTCGCCGACGAACTGCTTGTACAGCGCGTCGAGCAACTCGACTTCGGCCTGCGTGATCCGTACACGGGTCGATGACCACTGCATGTACCCCCACTGCAGGTAGTCCACCGTCGCCGCGGTCCCGGTGTCTGCCCCATCGGTCGGGAGCTCGATGGGGGCCGGGAGTGCGGTCTCGTCCAGGAGTTGGTCGAGCTGCTCTTGGTCGTAGCCGGTGCCCTGGAGGTCGGGGAGATCGGTGAGGATGTCCGCGAGGAGCACCGTGTCGTACCCGGCGAGATCGCTGGTGCGGTTGTCGACGATGACAATCTTCGCTGCGGCGTCGTCGTCTACGTCGAGCCAGGTCACGGCGATGGTGTCCCAGCCGAGCTGCTTGGCTGCCTTGAAGGTGTGGTTGCCAGCGAGGATCTCGTTGGGGCGCCCTGTCTGGGTTCCGCGGTTGACGACGATCGGCCGGTACTGGCCATTGACGGCCAGGGATTCGGCGATGGAGTCGAGATCACCAGCGCGCGGATTGCGGTGATACGGGGCCAGTTCGTCGACCGGAACGGCGAGCTCCGCGAGCGAGGCCGGTATGCGGGAGGCGGCAGAGGACACGGGTCTCCAGCCCCACGCCCACCATCGAGCCTAGGTGATCGCCCGCGACGCCCTGCCAAACTGATCGCGGGGCGATGACGCTGAGCCGGGGAGGACGTATGGATCTCGCTGCGAAGCACGCAGCTCTGTGCCAAGGCACGCTGCTCGTAGCGGAGGCCGCCGAGGACGCGTACGGGTGGGGGGCCTTGATCGCTTCCTGTCGCATTGCGATCTGCAGGACCTGATAATCCGACAGAACCTTGAAGCAGGGCGGCCGTAGATCCACAGTTCTGCATGATCGGCTTGTCCTGCCCGGCTTACGTTCGGTAGCGTCTCCGACATCAAAGTGGGCCCCACCGTGCCGTGCACGGTGGGGCCCTTTTGTGTCTCCTCGCCCCCGGGGAGACCTGCGTCACGCCGCCGTCTTCAGGTTCCTAGGCCAGCGAAGCGGCGGCTACACCCAGCGAAGGGAACAGACATGAGCTCCAACCATGGCACACGCGACGGTGGCCAGTCACCCTCCATCGGCCCCACCCCCGCCGACCGGGGCGCGGAAGCGGCCCGGGAGCCCGCGGCGCCGGTCCCGCGCCGCGGGCTGCAGATCCAGTTCGGCCACGGCCTGCACGTCGAACTCGGCGGACGCACGCTGCTCTCGGTGTACGTCTCGCCGCTGGTTGCGACGGGTGTATCTATCGTGACCGGACTGGCCAGTTGGGGTTTCGGCCCCTGGCAGCAGTAGCCGCCTGATTCGGCTGCGGGCGGCCGGCGCCCGGCCGCCCGCAGCCGGGGCGCGCAGTCCTCAAGGGCAGGGCGTGACTCCAAGGCGGGCCAAGACCGACCCTTATAGAGGGCGGTTGCGTCCAGGGAAGTGGTGTACGGGTTCGACCTGATCCGGGGGTTTGCTCCGGCATCGGGATGGTGCCCGCATAGTTGAACGGCCACC
>NZ_JAQMWP010000037.1 GCF_030403745.1 Streptomyces sp. S.PB5 | reverse complement strand
GCGCGCGGTCTGCTCCGCAGACACGACGCGCCGCCGCTACGCGGCGGGCCAACTCCCTTGCTTTGCAAGGGAGTTGATGGATCGTCACTCCGTGACGATAGCCGGATTGCTCCGCAATCCGGCCAAGAAATTCGCTCCGCGAATTTCTGAAAACGCACCTGCAGGGGGCTGCTCCCTCGGCTGAAAGCCCGTCAGTTCCCTTACGGAAACCAAGAGATTCGGGATATGTGAATCCCTGAATCGAAAAATCCCAATTCCCGGTCCGAATGCAGGAAATGACCCTCTGTCAATTATTCTCCTTCCCGATTAAATTACGCTTCGGCGATAACCTCCCCGTAGGGTCTCCCGGCAACCTTTGGCTAGAGTCTGCCGAATGCTCCGCCAGCACACCCCGGGCCGCCGTACCGGCCCGGCGCGGCGGCTCCGCCGACGCGCAGCAGGACCCCAGGCCGCACCGATCCCCGAGGCCGCCGCTCCGACCACGCCCACCCGCCCCCTCCTCTTCTCTCAGGGCAGGGAGCAGCGGCAGCAGAGGGGATGTCAGCGGGCGTACCACGCTTGGTTGGTGGGTTGACCTGGGGTGTTGTAGAGGCCGGCTTTTGGGTCGTGCAACGTCCAGCGCAACCCCTACCGCAACGCCATGGCGCAACTTCCAGTGCAACGGGGGTTCCATCCGAACAACAGACACACTATTATTTAAAGTCCTGGGGAGGTCACCCCGGGGGCCGCAGAAAGCCAACGAAGGGGAAGACGTGGAGATCAAGATCTCTGGTGGGATCGTCAGCCGAGTGCGCGGCGGTAAGGACGCCCCCATGACCGGTCTTGCAATTCAGGCGCGCACGGTCGCTAACTTCCTTCCGCTGCTTGTTCAGCGAGTGGGAGCGAACATCGTGCACAACTCCGACGCGAACTACACCGGCATTCGGTTCGACACCAAGGTTGGCCCGGTGGTACTGGAAATTCCTACTGGTGACCGCCCCTACCGGCTCGTGCATGAACTGCCGGAGCCGGACGAGAACGGGCGTACCGAGGTAGAAATGCGGCGCTTTCCGCAGATCTACAAGCCGAAGGGAATTGCGCACATTACGGCTCAGTTCCTCCAGTCGCGTGGATTCCTCAAGTAGCCCGCCCGGGGCGCCCCCTGTTATGGGGCGCTCCTTCGATCCGGAATTTCCCAGTGGAGAGGCGGACCCATGGAGGGCACGCGGGGTGCAGAGTCGGTCGAGGAAACCGCGCCGCTCACGGGTGCGGAGCGGGATCAAGCACGTTACGCGCTGTGGGAATTGGCGCGCAGTCAGAGTGATCCGGAGGCGTTACGGGTTCCGCGCGAGCTGTTGGACATGGTCCAGCCGCTCTTCGAGTTGGGTTGGGCCCTGGGGCTGCGTACGGGGCATACGGGTTCGGCTGTCACTGGTGTCCCTGTGGATCGTGGAACGGTGGCGCGTGCGTTTGTGCAGCTGCTGTCGGCGCAGGGGGCGGCTCGGAGTCTGGACCCGCAGGGTTCTGGTCCGGTGGTGTGGCAGAAGGTCGAGTACCACGGCAGTGTGACACAACGTCACGGCCGTTATTGGGTCGGGGCGATTCACGCTCATGCCCTTCCGCTGGGCAGCGCGCCGGAGTTGCGCTATGACCTGTGCGAAGTGCGCGGGTTCACGTCGGTGTCAGTGGTCACGAACGTTCGGCGGCGGAGCCTGACGCCATTGCCGGAGTTCCGCGCGCTGGGCTGAGTGTGCTGGTCAGGGGTGGGTTCACCGACTCCTAAAACACACTATTATTGTAGTTGTTCGGGGGGTGGTGGCTCCGCCCCCCGACCCGCTCAGACCAACAGCGAAGGGGAACACCGCATGACTCAGCAGTTCGCCGAGCGCGCTACGAACCTCGCTCCCACCGGCGCCCGTAACGCCGACCTGTCCGACCTGGTCAGCATCCTGGAGGACGGAGAGCGTCAGAAGCTGGACGTCATCGCCCCCGCGTCCGCACTGCGGATGCGCGAGGGAAACGTGCACGTCGAAGGCGTCGAGGCGCAGCTCAGCGCGCGCGGCGTGACGGCCGTTGACGGCGTCTACCGGCCCACCGCCGTTGCCGATGAGGGAATCTCTGACAAGCTCCGCATCCCGCTGGCCTACCTGCGTCGGATGCGCACGGAGAACGTCCCGCTGCTGGACGAGAACGTCAACGCGTGGCTCCGTGAGGGTCCGGAGCGCCGTTTCATGCTCCGCGCGTTCCGGGGCGGCAGCGGCCCCGGCATGCCCGGCGAGGGCGTGGCCCGCGCGCTGCTGTCCGACAGCTACAAGCTGATGGACAACCTTGACATGCTGCTCGCCGCTCTGGACGGGGTGCAGCAGTCCGGCCACCCCACCCGGATCACGGGGTGCGACCTCACCGACCGCCGCATGTACGTGCGTGTCGAGTCCGAAGCGGTCGCGGTCCAGGCGCGTAGCCTGTTGCGCGGCTATCGCTCCCCGTTCGACGGACGCAGCGGTGACGAACTCCCGATGGTCTCGGCAGGGTTTGTCATCACCAACAGCGAAGTCGGGGCCGGGGCGTACACCATCACCCCGCGCGCGGTCATTCAGGTCTGCCGCAACGGGATGACCATGGCCAAGGACGTCATGCGCGCCGTGCACCTCGGAGGCAAGCAGGACGAGGGCGTTGTGAACTGGTCCGGCCAGACCCAGCGCAAGACGCTGGAGCTGATCACCTCCAAGACCACGGACGCCGTGCGCACCTTCCTGTCACGGGAGTACGTCGAGGCCAAGGTGTACGAGATGGAGGCTGCCGCCGGGAAGACGCTTGAGGAACCGACGAAGACGATCGAGCACGTCACCAAGGCGCTCAGCATCGGCAACGAGACGAAGGACCGCATCCTTGCCCACTTCGTCCGGGGCGGTCAGATGACCGCCGGGGGTGTGATGCAGGCCGTCACGTCGACAGCTCAGACCCTCGCCGACGCCGACCAGGCCGCCGTCCTGGAAGCCCTCGCGGTTCCCGCCCTCACGGCCGCCGCCGCGCACGGCTGACAGACCCCCGTGCGGGCCGGGCAACTCCCCCAGCCCGGCCCGCACGGGCCCGACCAGCCCGAGAGCGCGGAGCGTGCGGCTCAGTCCCGCAGGGAGCGCGGAGTGCGCCCGCCCGGCCCCTGCCGCGTAGCGGCAGCGCGACGCGTCGGCGGAGCCGCCCGCGCGCCATGAACACCCGTTATATCCAGGGGCGCAGTGCGGCCGGCCTCCGTCGCCCACCGCCCCGCCCCGCAAGGAGTCCTCATGCCAGTACGCCCGGAGCTCATCTACCCCGGAGACGACGCCATAGCGGCCGCCATGAGCCGCACCCTGAGCGCCCTTTCCGCCGTGTTCCAGGTACTCGGAGACGGTGAGCACACGCTGACCCTCGTTGCCGAGCGGACCGACAACGCGTTCGTCACGGGCCGAACCGATCTCTCTATCGGCATGGAACCGCTACGCCTGGCCGTCCTGGACGAAGAAGAGTTCTGCGCCTTCCGCATGCTGCTGGTGTTCGCGCTGGAGGCCAGCACGATGCGCAGCGCCGTCCTGATCGCCACCACGGCCGCCGATCCCAATCCCCGCGCGTGCGGCTGGGTCGTGCGTGACGGGTGGCTGCACCCCATGGACACGGACGACGTCCAGGCCGCTGTCATTCCGTGCCCCGACGTCACGGCCGTAGAGCGCGAGGTCTACCCCGCCCCCGTTCTCCTGCAGCTCCCCGACTCCGACTTGGAGAACCCGCATGCCTGAGCCGCAGCTTCCACGGCCCGACGCCCCCACGACGTCCGCCATGGGCCGCGCCCTGCACGCGCTCACCGCATTGTTCCCCGCCCTCGGGGAGGGAGGTTCCCTCCCTCACAAGAGACACTATTATTACTCATCGAGCGGCTCCCCTTCCCCGCTCTGCGCCCAGAGCCGCTCGCCGCCCGGCCATGACGAGGGGCGCCACCCCCGCAGCCGAATACCGAAGTGCTGTAGCTCAGCCGGAAGAGCGCGGATCTTATAAGTCCTGAGGTCGTGGGTTCGAGTCCCACCAGCGCTACGCCAAACCCGCCCCAGGCGGCGGGCACGCAGTACCACCAGCACGCCCGCCACCGGGCCCGACCGCCCACCCGTCCCCGCTGGAGCCCGACGACGGCCGGCACCGGCGCGATCCCGGCCGACGTCGCCCGCGCGTTCGCCGACGCATGGTGCACCATCGCCCTCGCGTCCGATGTCGCCGTCAGCCCGTGGTGCGCCGAAGTCGACGCGCCGGCCGACCTGTTGCGCGCCCCCGGCGCCGGAGAGGACGTCGACAAGGGGCCGCCGCCACCACCCTGGACGACGAGCCGAACGGCCGCCGTTTTCGAAAAGCCGTGCCCTCAGGCGCCTCGCCCGCCACCGGCGGATTGCGCTGGAGCCCACCGCCCCTCTGGACGAGCCGTCATCCCGGCGATCCCGTCAGCGAACCAGCAGGTCAAGGGTGGGTTTCCACTCACCCAAACAACACTATTATTGAATGAAAGGGATGGGGTCCACCCCAGCCCGCCAGTCGGCGGCTGCCTGCCCTTCTCCTGACGGCCGCCCCGTGTCAGGGAGGTTCCCGTCAACCCGTCCACGACAAAGGAGTGCACGTGACCCTCACACCTCAACCCTCCGAGCACAGCCGGGACGAGTCCCACGCCGCCCGCCGCAGCACGGCAGACGCGGCCCGCACCGACCGCCGCACCACGCGCCGCGCCCTTCGCCGCGAAGTCGCGGGCGCCATCGGCCTGCTCACCGATGATCACGACTTCCGCGCCATGCGGCACTACCGCTCCTTCGTCTTCGCCGACTTCCCGGCCTATCTCTCAGGAGTGGAAGACCTTCTCCGGGTCCGCGCTTCGCAGGGCGCTCACACCGTGCTCGCCCTGTTCGACCCCGAGGAGTACGCCGACTTCTGCGCGGACAGCGGCCTCGACCCCGACCGGCCGTCCAGCCGCGCCCGCTTCACCGGCGAGCTCGCGGTCACGGGTCCGACCGTCCCGTACAACGGGGAGCCCCTGGCCGATCTTCTCCCGACCCTGATCAAGAAGGCTTTCCGCCAGGCCACCTGGGAGTACGCCTCCATGTCCCTGGCCCGCCTCGGCACTTGCACCACCTGCGGGAAGGACATCGGCCAGGAGGCCTTCGCGCGCGCACGGGACCTCCTCGCCCGCATCCTCGACACCGCCCGACCGGGCCGCCAGCACCTGACGTGCAGCGTCTCGGCATCGCCGGAAACGCTGGTTGCCGTCCTGCACGCGGACACGGACGCCGACGGCACCGCCCGGCTCGACGACGCCGAGGCCCTGGAGTTCACCGCGGTCCTCGCCCTCGGCCTGGCGGCGCTGCCCGGCAGACTCGCCATGCGGGCCAGCACTCGAGGCGCCGCGGACCGCGTGTACGGCTGGCGGCTGCGAGCAGGTGACCTGGATCCCCTCACCGCGGGAGAGGTCTTCGACGCCTGCTGCACCGACATCGACTCAGGCGACCCCATCCCCCCGGAGTCGAGCGTCGACTACTGCGTACCGCCCGACCTCGGCCCCAACTGCCCGCCGCCGGGGCACCGCCACTGAGCGATGCCGTGCACGCCCTCCGTTGACGCAGGGGTGCCGCCGCTCGCGTCCCACCCAAGGTGAGGGCGACGCCCCCCTTTCCCCCTCCAGCCCCGGGAGTCGCCATGCTCCGAACGCTGCGCCGCGCCCTGCGACCGGCACGCATCCGTGTTCCCGCCCACCGGTTCAGCGCCGGGATCGCGGCACTTCCGCCCACCGCGCGCGACGCGCTCGGCACCGACGCCACGGCCGGTGAGGCCATCGCCTACAACCGCACACGTGTCGCCACCGCCACCGCGGTCGCCCTCTATCGCGCCGGACACACGCTGCCGATGTCGGACATCGGCCTGGACGAGGCGGTGCTCGCCCTGGGCTTCCCCTCCTCCGTCCCGAGCCCGGAGACCCGCGCGTCGATCCGCGCCGCCCTCGGGGTCCTGGACGCCGACCGCACCGTCACCGTCACCCGCTGACAGCCCTCCGCGCCAGCCGTGGGCCGCCCGGAAGGAGCCCGGTGTTCCTCGTCGTACCTGACCCCGCTCACGGACTCGTTGCCGCCCCGCAGTCCCCCGAGGACCGCACACCCGTCACCGAACAGTCCCTCACCGCCCGGGGGTTCGCCTGGAACGGCGAGATCGAGGCGTACACCCGGTCGGCCGAATTCGACCCCGCAGCCGTGGACCACACCGTCAGCATGCTGCGCGCGCTGGGCCACTACGTCTTCTTCTCCTACACGCCGCCCCAGAGCTGACCGGCCCCCGGGCGGACTTCACCGCCGCCCCCGGCCCCTTGCGCAGCTGGGAGTTCCGCCCTGCCCCGACGCAGCCCCCAGCCGCAGCGGCCCGTCCGGAACGCCGCCGCCGAGCACGAGGGACGCCAGCCCTTGGACAAGCTCCACGAAACTCAGCTGCCGCCACCACCACGAAGCGCTCCCGGCCGGCGGCCCCGCAGAACCGCCCCCCCCACCGGCCAGCAGGTGACGCCCGTAAGCCCGACCCCCTGCCGCGCGCCCCACCACGATCCGAAGGAACACCCATGCACGCGATACCCCAACGCTGCGCCCACCGCCCGCTGGCGGGCGGACTGGGGGTGCCGTACGTGACCCTGATCCACGACGGCCACGCCGCCTTCGGCGTCCTCGACGCCGACAAGGCCCACGCCGCCTTCCTCAGGCGCCTGTGCCAGATCTACGCACAGCCGCTGGACGAACGGTGCTTCCTGCTTGGTGCGCCCGGCCGACGTCCTCAAGGGCTCCTCCCCGGAACCGGCGCTGCACCCCGAGTGCCTGCCGTACACGGCCGCACACTGCCCGATGCTGAACGGCACCGCCACGCACTACCGCCGCAGCCCGGTCCTGGCTAGCCACCCCGCCGGACGGCCCTGCGCCGATCCGGCCTGCGCGTGTCCACCCCGCACCACGGACGAGTCTCACACCGCCCGCAGCGGCAGCCTCGCCGACCGGTACGAGGCCTGGATGATCCACACGCGCAACCACCACCTCGTCTTCGCGCCCGAGCGGCCCGATGTGCCCTCCGGCATCAGTCTCGACGTGCCCGTCCTGCGCAGACGCGTGCTGCGCACTGCGGCGCTCACCCCCGACCAGCAACACCTGATGGTCCTCTTCAACGCCCTGACGTGCGGGCCCTGACCACCCCGAAGCCCACGGAAGGCAAACGCTATGCCGATCAAACCGGACCCGTCCACGCCCGCAGGCGCGGCCATCCTCGACCTGGCCGACCTGATGGACGGCCTGCAGGAACGCACCGGCGAATGGCCGGGCGCGGACACCGCCGGCATCGTCCAACGGTGGCTGAGCCGCTTTACCTTCGCCGTCCTCGAAGACCTCACCCCGCAGCCGGCGGGGCGGGCGTGGGTACTGCGTCAGTGGGGCCTGTGCACCGATGCCGTGACCCTCTGGTCCGACGAGGCCTCCGCCCTCACCGCGCTCGCGCGGCAGGTACGCCGCTCCTGGGACGACGTGGCGGGCACCGAGGGCTTCCCGCTCCGGCCTCCGGCCGACGACCAGGCAGTCGTGGACCTCTACTACGGCCCGGACAAGAGCCGCGGCACCGAGCGCTACACGCTGCACCCGGCCGCCATCTCCCGTCACGTGCACAGGCCGTTCACCCTCAGCCTCTCCGACACCCAGGCCTGCGCACAGGCCAACAGCTCGGCGCTCTTCCACCCGCAGGAGAACCCCGACGACGAAGGCCTGCCCTGCATCGAGCTCGCAGGCATCCTCGTCTTCGCCCACCTCGACGCCGACCGCCAGGCCGTACGCATCTCCGTCCATCTGGACACCACCGACGAGCAGCTGCTCCGGGCCGACGGCACCGTCCCCGTGCAGATGGAGATCGAGGACACCACCGTGTTCGACAACACCACCCCACCGCTGCCCCCGTCGTAGGCGACCGGGTGGACATCCGTCATCCAGCACCTCCCCCACCGCCCCGGACTACCGGGCGGGAGACGCCGACAAAGGGTCGACCAACCCCCACATACACCATTACTCATAGTCGGAGGTGTTCCTGTGCCCCCGTCCGTCACGCACGTGTCCGGCACCGTCACCGGTGACGTGGAAGTCCGCTTCACCCAGGACGGCATCGCCGTCTGCCGGTTCCGCCTCACCGAGACCCCCACCCAGTGGGACACAGCCGCGAATCGGTGGCGCGACCTGGAGCCGATCGGCTACATCTGCACCACCTGGCGGGACCTGGCCACCAACGCCGCCGAATCCCTGACCGACGGGACCAGCATCCTGACCAAGGGACGCATCACCAAGATCAAAAATAACTCCATCCACCTCAGCGTCGACGACCTCGGCATCAGCCTGCACAAGCGCATCACCTACACCGAAACCAGCCTGCCCAGCCCCATCGCCGCACCCCCGCCCACAACCACCTCCCCCGCTCCCGGGCAACCAGGCAGCCCACCCCAGTGGTGGGAGCAGCAGCCCGCCTCCAACTGGTCCTAGTAGTACTCCGGCAGCGTTTCGCTCTCTGACCTGGTCAGAGAGCGAAACGCTGCCGGAGTACTAGCCCACTCGGCTGTAGCCGTAAACGCCCTTCACCATGCGGTCAAGATAGGTTCCTTTGCTGTGGGCCGCGACAAGCCCGGCATACACATGCTCAGGAACACCGTGGTACTGGTACACGCCACCGCTGTGGAATTCAACCTCCAGGATTCCGCCCGAGTATCCGACCGATCGGACGTTGGACGAGCGGACCGCTACACGTTCCATGGAAATATTCCCTTTCTCTTGCGCCGTCACGGCGTCGCGTTGGTGGGGTCGGGAGCCTGGGACTCGTCCTGCAACGTCACGGCGGCGTGGAGGAGTTCATGGGCATACCGGTTGGCGGCGTCCTGTACCCGCTTCGCGGACGGCAGGAGGAACCAGCCGGCCAGGGAGAACAGGCATGCTGCCAGGCCGAAGAGGTTTCCTGCCGAGGTCTGCGGCCGGTCTATCACCGGCGCGAGCCACGCCATGTAGCTCGTCAGAACGAGCGCGGACAGCAGGCTGATGCTGCGAGCCGCCCAGCGCAGTCCGTAAATGTTTCGTTCGTAGCCGTAGTTGCGATTCTCGTTGAACAGGAGAGCGAACTTCTCCTTGTCTCGCGTTTTGTCGCGTACACGCTTGACGGCCAGCTTGATCGTACTGTCGGCCTTGACCTTGTCCCGTCGCTCGGCACGCAAGGAGGGCAGAGAGACCCCGGATACGGCTGCAACTGCTCTGCGCCATAGCTGCCGTTGGGCTTCGTCGTCGCTGGGCGCATCGAGTCTCAGCCACACGGTCGTCGGCGGACCGCCCCAGCTGTTCCACAGCCGCTGTTCGACCGACCTGCCGAAGTTGCGCACCACGCCAGCGATCAGTACCGGACCCACACCCGCGAGAGCGAGTGTTCCAATCACATAGGAAACCGCGGGTATCTGACGCAGTCCCAGCACGGCGAACAGGACGATGAGGGGCAGGATCGCGAGCAGGCCGGGCACCAGTCGGGCGCGGCGCTCGTAGTCATCGAGGAAGAGCATGCTCACGCGCCTCCGTCGTCTTCCACCACGGGATGGAAGGGGAGGGACTGCGCGGGACGGTTGCCGGAGCGGGCCGGGGCGTCGTGGCTGTACTGGAGCGATGCACTCTGGGTCGCGTAGACCGGGTAGCCGCGCCGTAGGAAGGCGTTGGTCACCTTCTTCGCGGGGTGGCGGTTGTCGGGGTTCTTCTTCGGCGCCGAGACGCACGCGATCCCACGCCTGATGTCTTCAGCCGGCGGGCCCAGCAGCCGGTCGAGCATCGTCGGACCGACGTTGTTGCGGCTGCCGTGGTGCGGCACCTGCACGAAGGGGAGGTCACCGGGGCTGAACCCGTTCTCCTCAAGGCCGTCGAGTACGCGAGTGAGTGCGGGGATCCCGGCGTCGCCGGTCAACAGCATCTTCCTGCCGTCGGCTTCGAGTAGGGAGACCACGCTAGCGTTGTTGGTGGGGGTGGTCGTGCCGTCGTCGCGCAGTGTCTCGTGTAGCCACGTCTCCGGGACCAGCTTCTTCCCCGCCTCCAGCAGCTTGCGCATGGCGGACTCGTAGGCGAGCTGGGCGACGGATTTGGCGGTCTGTGCGACGAGTTCGGTCAGGAGCTGTTCGTAGTATGTCTCGGAGGGGCCGAGCACGCTGAAGATGCCGTCCTTGGAGCCGACGCCGGCAAACGGCTCGACGACCCCGACTCCACGCTCGCGGGCTATGGCCTCCAGCTCCATCGCCGCCTCGAGCATCCGGCGCGCTGGATCGTTCAGCTTCTCGCGCCAGGACTCAGAAGTGCGGGCGCGCTCCATCTCCGCCGAGTGCTCCCAGGGAAGATGCATGAGGAGCTGGCTGACGTGCATGGTCTCCAGCACTGTCTTCAGGCCACAGATATGGTCCTGGTCGGTGTGCGTGGACACCACGATGTCGATGCGGTCGGTGGCGTAGTACTTCTTGATGTGCTCGACCAGGGCGTCACCGCAGTCGGTGTACCCGCCGTCGATGACCATGACGGTCTGCTCTGCGCGCACTCCCCGGAGGTTCCCGAAACGGATTGCGATGGCGTCGCCGCCCTTGGACTCCTCCCCCACCGGGAGAAAGTCGATCTCGTATCCCACTGTGGATCCTTGACTCACAGGCGCCTTGGCGCATCACACGAAGAGGCGGCCGTAGCACTCATGTACCTTCGGCCAACCGCCAACACAGAGTAGCCATCCCAAGCCGGCACATCATCACACTCCGTCAACTCATGGGCAGACAAAAGGAGTAGACCACCACCTCGACATGACCGTTCGTGATCGCTTCTGCCACATGGTGACCACCTACACCCCGCCCCTCGGCGGCCACGGGAAGGCCACCCTCCCCTCGGGAAACGCCCAGCCCGAACAGGGCGACAGGACGTTCGGCGACGGCTTGATTGCAACGAGCTATACGGTGCGCGACCTCGGGAGACCAAACCGCCCGCCCCGGGTGTTCGCCTGCCGAATATCACATTTGCCGTACCCAAGTTCAGCCGCGCAAGGGCGCCGTCTGAGCGATCCCAGGCGTACCAAACGGTCCGAGGATGCAGGTGGGGCCAGGGACGCGTCCGGGAAACAGGTCGAGCCGGCACCGAGGGCAGTGCCAGCTCGAGATGTCAGCGGACGCGGGCCAGCGCACCTGTCGCACGTCCTAAAGCGGATTGAGCTTGCGACCAGTACGCCGACAGCGCTGTTTCCCTAAGGCTGCAGGGGGCGTACCTGACGGCAACACGTAGGGCAGTGGGCGTCGCGCACGCTGGCGAACCACCGCGATCTGCTGCTGACCGCCGGGTGCCGCCCGCGGACGGCGTCGAGCTGTGTGCGCTGGTCGAACGCGTCCGCCAAATGCCGTTCAACCCGAACACCACCATGGCCGAGCTCATCGAACCGTCCCGCCGCCGCGACGCCCCGGACCGGCATCGAGGCGGAGGAGAACGCGGACTTCGAGCGGATAGAACGCGACCCACGCCGCCTTGCGCAAGCCGCCCGCCCGGGACTCCAAGGCCCGCACCGGCCCGGCGAACTCCTGCACAGCGCCACCGGACGCGACGGCTGCCCCTGACCACCACACCGGCGCTTCGAAGATACTTCTGATGATGACGACCACCACACAGCGCCTCCTCGACCTCGCCGCAGCAGCACCGGCCCGCCACGGCGAGGACCTCGTCCTGCTCCTGCGCGAGGCGAACGAGCTCTACCAGCAGGGCCTTGAGGATCTGCACCAGAAGGCGGCAGCCCGCCTCGGCCCGCTGCCCACCTCAGAGCTGATGCTCGCCGCGGACGCCGCCGGCATGCCCTGCGATGCTTCCCAGGACCGCGACGAGATGATCCTGCTCCTGGCCGTGGCCGAGTGGGAGATGACGCCGGCCGCCATGGCCTACACCGAGATGGCCGAAGACGCCGCACGCCGGGGAATCTGCCTGATCCCCGAGGAGTAGGCCGCAGCCGGAAGCAGCCACCCCTCAAAGCCTCGGGCCCCGGGCTGGACCCCCAACCGAAACTCCTGCCATTATTTGTTTTGCGAGCCGGGCCGGCCGGCTCACCGCCGACAGGACGGACGGTTCCGCCATGACCTCGCGCCGTGAGCCTCGCCTGGCCGACGCCGTCGAGATCGCGGCCGAACAGGGCCTGACATCCGCCCGGGTCACCGGCCTGTACACCGAACGCGCAAAAAACTCGGCCGGCACGACCTTCCCCGAACCCGTCGGCATGCGCGGTCGCGCCCGCCTGTGGGACCACACCGAGGTCACGCAATGGTTCGCCCACCGCACGCCGGTACGGCTGCGCGGGTACAAGCCGCCCGCCCGTGACCCGCAGGAACTGCTGAACGCGGCCGACGCCTCAAGGTTCCTCGGCTACAAGAACCCCAACCAGGTCACCACTTTCCTGCGCGACCACCCCGGCTACTTCCCCGAACCGGACGCCGTAGAAGAGATGGGCACGCCCGAGAGCCCCTACCGCCGGCAGCAATGGCGCGTGCAGACCCTGCTCAACTGGCTGGAAACCCGGCCCGGCCGCGGACGGCGAGCAGGAGACAAAGCAGCCCCGCCCCTGCCCGACGTTCCCGTCGACGGCGACCCCGACGAACTCCTGGGAGCAAGCGAGGCAGCTGCCTTGCTGGGATACAAGAGCGTCGGCTCCTTCTCCAGCAGCCTGTCCCAGGGCAACCTCCCCCTGCTGCAGACCACGGACGGCATCGCCGAGAACGCCGGCCGCCAAAACGGGCGCCGGCGGTGGACACGCCGGCGCATCCTCGAACAGGCCACGCAGCGAAAGCCCCCTGGCCGCACCCGAAGATGAGCGGACTTCCGCCCACCAGCCTGAACGCGCCCCCCGGTATGGGGCGTTGGTCCCTTGCAGGCCGGGGGTCGCACGATGGTCGGCACGGCATGGTTCGCCACCACGCCCCGCAGCAGCGCACGCCGCTGCGGACCGGCCATCGCCCGCCTTCCGGCCGCCCCGACCACGGCCCCGACCACGAGAACGTTCCCGGACCGTGACCTTGGTCGGGGCGGCATGGTCGGGGGCCGGGCCGCAGGGTGCGGGTTGCCTGACCTGCATGCCCCGTCCCCCTTCAGGTGTTCCGGCCGCCGAGCCGGCCCCCAGCCCTTCTGAACCGCTGCGCCTGCAGGTCCTGACCGCGCTCGCCCTGCACCGCATGGCCACGACTGGCCAGCTGCGCCAGATGCTGCGCCCGGACGGAACCCGCCAACTCATCTCCCGGGTACTGAACAAGCTGCGCACCACGAGCCTTGTCGACCTCACCCCGTTGCCGGACCCCGACCGATCGCGTACACACGCCTGGTACCTCACCCCCGAAGGCGCACGCCTGACCCGCGATCTCCCTGTCCTGCGAGGGCGACCGCCCTACCCCATCACCTCCACGACCGCAGCCTCGCTGAAAACCCCCCACACCCTCACCGTCGTACACACCCACCTGGCCTTCGCAGCAGACGCCCGCCGCCACGGACACGAACACGGCCCCTTCGACTGGACCCCCGAAATGGCCCACGCCATCGGCGAAGGCGAGCGGCTCGTCGCCGATGCCGTCATGCATTACACCCACATCGACGGCGCACACCGCCGCAAACTGCGCGCGTTCATAGAAGTCGACCGCAGCACGATGAGCAGCGAGCGCCTGGCCGTGAAACTGATCGAGTACGCCCGGCTCTTCCACTACGAAGCCCAACCCGCCGGCCGCCGCAGACCGGCCCCCACCGGCCCGGCATGGCTGCGCCGGTATCCGCTTTTCCCCCGCGTGCTGTTCGTCCTCACCGGCGCATCACGCCCCAGACTCCAAGCCCGCATCAGCGATCTGCAGGCGATGGCCGCTCAGCACCCCCTCGCCGCCACCCTCGCCCGCGAGGTACCCCTGGGCGCCGCCATCCTCGAAGACATCGAAGAACACGGCCCGTCCAGGCCGGTATGGATGCCGCTGACCGGAGGCCAACCCCGCCCATGGACCGACCTATAACCACACCGGCCACGCATCCACGCGCGAACATACCCGGGAAAGACACCACCACACCCGCGCAAACGGCCCGCCGACCTCGACGCCCTCGGCATGCGGTGGTGATGGGGTGGGTCAGTGTGCGGAGCCGAGCTTGCTGATGTGCCGAAGCACGTTAGTTGTCACATCGGCACGCGGGCTGTCACCAAGATCTGGCTGGCCGATTGACCGTCGCGGGGGCACGCTGACGAAGACGTCGAGCTCGCCGTCGGCGTGGCCGTCGGGTGCCACTCGCGGCGGAGGAGGCCGAAGACCCAGGAGTCGGAGACGTCGCCGTTGACGACGCAGTCCTCGCGGAGGGTGCCTTCGCGGACGAAGCCGAGCTTCTCCAGGACCCGGGCGGACGCCACGTTGCGGGTGTCGGTCTCGGCCTGGACGCGGTTCAGGTCCAGGGTGTCGAACGCCCACCGCAGGACGGCGTGCGCGGTCTCCGTGGCGTAGCCGTGGCCCCACGCGGCGCCGTCGAAGACGTAGCCCAGGGACGCGCTGCGGAAGTCCGGGTTCCAGCTGGTCAGGCCGCACCAGCCGATAAACGCGCCGTCGGAGACGCGGTCGACGGCCACCCGCGCTCCCGTGCCTTCCTCCTCAATCGTCCGGCAGGTCGCTATGAAGCGCTGGGCTCGGGCCGGTTCGGTCCACGGCGGGGAGTCCCAGTAGCGCAGCACGTGGGCGCTGCTGTGCAGCGCGTACAGCGACGCCGCGTCGGCGTCGGTGAACGGCCGCAGTCGCAGGCGGGCGGTGTGCAGCTCGGGGGTGGGCAAGGTCATGCGGAGCATCCTGCCGTGTCACGCTCGCCCCCGACCATCCGTTTATCCGGACGGTCGTGGGCGCGTACGTCCGCGGTGACGCCGGACGCGCAGGATGGGCGGTGAGTCCGCAGTACCGTGCCGGCCATCACACCCAGCAGCAACCTCTCCGTGCCAGTGCTGCTGTCGAAACCCGTAAACATTTCGATTCCCTCTCGGGTGGCGGCTGCCTCCCAAACCGGTGTACATCCGCTGCCCGTTCTCGCGAACAGAGCCAGCCCGGTGGCTGGAAGCTGGGCGTGTGGGTCTCGAACACCAAGTCCAGGCGCGACAAGCTCGCCCAGGACCAGCTGGCCGCGCGGCGGGAGCTGGGGGTGGAGTGGGCGTGATGCTCCCGCCGACGGGTCGTTGAACCGGCCGGGCATTCCAGAGCACAGAGAGACCCCGGGCCGCAGAGGCCCGGGGTCTCGTGTCTGTCTGCAGTTCAGGCCGCGAGCTGCTTAAAGACCGTCTCGAAGCGGTCAAGGGTGTCGTCGTCGACCTGTGCGAAGAAAGCGTCCTTGTCCTGGGTGAGTCGGTGTGCGGGTCCGACGTGGTCGAAATCCCGGGGCTTGTGTTGACGCTCCCGGGCGATCCCGATGCGCTTGAGGATCGGGGGGGGTGTGTCGGGGGTGATCAGGTCTTCCTGCTTGATGGTCACCTCGGTCGCCCTGTTGTAGAGCCAGAGGTAGTCCTTGGTGGAGAACAGGTCCTCGATGTCGGCCGTGTCCGGGAGCCCGTCGAGCTGGCCGATGACTGTGATGTGGGCCGGGTCGACTTCGGCCGCCTCGGCAGCGCTGAGAACCTTGGCGGTCACCTTGGTGGTCTCGGCTCCGTCGATGAGCGCGCGGACGGACAGTCGGCGTCCCATGACGGCGATGAAGGCCGGCATGTTGCCGATGCCGCCGACCGGAATGATGGCCAGCCGGGGGTCGAGGCCGGTGCGGTCCTGGCTGATCAGGTAGTCGGACATGCGCATGAGGAAGACGAAGTCGCTGCTGCCTTCCACGGCCAGGAGGGGGCCGGCACCAAGGAACAGGTGCTGCGCCACGGAGTATCCGAGCGCCGCTTCCACCGGCAGGATCGTCTTGGGATCGGCCGACAGGCTGACCGAGGTGATGACCACGCCCAGGCTCGGGTCTGTGCGGGTCGCCTGGTCGTGGATGGCGCGCATGGTCTCGTATCGCGTGGGGTCGATCATGTGCTGAGAGTGGGTGGTGTACAGAACCTGCTGCTTGGGCCCGAGCTCACCGTAGACGTACCGCAGGCATCCCGCCCGTCCCTTCCTCCTTCACCCCAGCCAAGGGACATGGGCAGAACAGCCGCAACGGGGATGTCAGCCCGAGCCGGGGCCACCAGCGGGGCACACGCCGGTCGGTGACGGCACAACGCCGCCTATAAGGCTGCCGTCCAGCTCACCGATCCGGACGGGTCGCAGGCCACCGTAAAAACTGGGGCTGTTCGATGCCCGGGGTCCTCTGTTCCCGTTCTCAGCCCACGGTTTCTTGAGTGGTCTGTACATTGCAGGCCTCTGCCCACTGCCGCACACGCTGACCGTAGCCCTGCTCCCAGTAGCGGATACGGATGGTGCCGTCGGAAGTCATCTGCAGGGTTTCGGGATACCCGAAGTGCTGGATCAGCCCCGTGGTGAGGTCGGCGGTGGCGGCCACGAGAGGAGCCCCATCCTCAGCGAGGTCGTCGAGGTCGAACGCACCCGTGGCGACGGGCGGCTTGACGATCTGATGGCCCAGCGAGCCTCCGTGGGCACGGTTTTGCACGAGGATTGCCGCAGTCTCTTCGGTGACGGGCCACAGGGTCGCGCGAACCGCCGCGTTGCCACCAGACGCCGCGCGGTCACGGGCATGACGGGCTAGGAAGCGCAAGCCAGACAAGACGCCGACGGCCAGGTCCTCATCGCCGATGCGACTGATCAGCGCGCTCGGGTCGCCCATCCGCTCTAGACGGCGATGGTCGATGAACGTGGCAAAGCCGCCAGCGCCGCTCTGATGCAGTTCGCACGCAAGATAGGTGGCCGCGGCCGCGTTGGAGCTGCCGTGGGCGATGAGGCAGCGGCTGCCGACCGATGTGCTCCCGAAGACGACGCCTCGCTGGATCGCGTGGGGGTCCTTGTCACGGACTTCCTGCTCGAACTCCATGAGGGTCTTCTTGTTGAGGATGAAGTCGCCGGCCAGGTCGGGCACGAGCGTGACCGCTACGAAGGTCTGGTCGGACACGTCCAGTCGATCAATCAACTGGCTTTCCAGCTTCGCTAGGTCCTCGAACCGGTCCTGGAAGCCGGCGAAGCGCTCCCGGTACGCCGCTGCCACCTGTGGCTCCGACAGGTACGTGGTTGTGGTGCCATACCGGCGGGGGTAGCGGAGGCCCTTGTCGACCTTGACGGCGTGCGGAGCCATGGGGCTGCGGGGCACGGCGATGAGGAGGAACCCGTGTCCGGGCCGCTGCGGGTTCTCCACCGGGATCACGTCGATGCCCGGAGTCGGGTGGGCCAGCTCTGAGACGATCTGCCGGATCCGATCCTGTTCAGCATTGTCCAGTGCCACCTCGGAAGCTGCGGTGGCCCGCGCCTGGTTGTCTTCCGCGATCCCGAGGACCAGGACCCCGCCGCTTGTGTTCGCCAGTGCCGCAACATCACCCGCGAGGTCCCGCTTGGACTTGTCAGAGCGGCCGTAGAGCTCCGCCTTGAAGTCCAGGTCGTGGGATTCGGTCACGGCGTTCGTGACGAGCGTGATGACCTGAGCATGCGAAACGGCGTCCAGCCGGGCTCCGAAGATGCCTTCGAGCCGACGCGAGCGAAGTGCGACCATGCCGTCCGATCCTGCCGGATTTACCCCCAGGTGTCACAGGAATTGATCGGCTTGGGTCTCGTGCCCCTCGACCCCGGCCGGGCGGCTTGTCCGCCCGGCGGCGCGCGGCCTCGCCGTCGCGCGCAAGCAGCACAGCGGCGCCCGGCCCCCTCGCCCGCTGCCCGGGTTGTCCCACTCACCCACTTCTCTGTTCTTCCTGTTGTGGGGCGTGGAATCGGGGGCGTAGAGGGGATGTCGGCCTGCCGACCACCAGCCGGACCAGCGTGGTGACCTGCGGGTTCGCGGACAGGCGCGGCAGAGGGTGCAGATAGGTGTCGGACGGGTTGTCGGCGGGGATGTGGGCCTGGTCCACAGAGGTGTTGTCGCTTCGTGACCGTGGTCGGGCCTTCGTCGTCGGGGCTGTGGTCGGGGCCGACTGCTGCTGTGACCGGGATGCGCGGCGCCGGGCAGGCGGGTACCGCACCGTCCGTATCAACCCCGGGTACAAGGCAAACTCAAAGGCAAGACCGTGATCGTCTTCGACGACTTCACCACCGAAGGCAAGTCCATCGGATGGGCCCGCACCCTCCTGACCAGCGTCAAAGCGGAACAGGTCATCGCCCTGACCATCGGCAAGTACCGCGACTCCCGCCACACCGCGTACCAGCTGCGCCCCAGCACGACAGTCGACCCCTTCGAGGTCAACTACCACCTGGCCGCCACAAATTTTGCGACGACAGCCGTCACCGGGGCTGCGGGGCCGGGTCCCGACGACGCTCTGAAGGCCACGATGTCCCGCTTCATCGCTGCCGCGCGGAGCACCGACTGAACTTCCCCGTCAGCCGGCCTTCGGAGCTGGCCTGGCCCGTGGCGACCGGTCCCGAGGATCGAGCCGACCGTGCCCTTGGGGGGTACCGCGTGACGTCCCACCGGCCTCACCGTGCCCTGCCGGCCCGTGTGCGCCGAACTCGTATCCATAGAGTCACTTTGTGTCACGTCTTGTATCAGCCAAATTAGGTTCATCCTGTACCCCAACTGGTCGGTCGCTGCCACACTCTGTGACTGCGGTGGGCAGGCTGCCGCTGAGAATGGACCTCGGGGGTGTTGCGTGGCGGGTCGTTCTGGCCAGTACTACCGGGCGGGTCACTGGGTGAACCGGTCGGAAGGCAAGAGCACGCGGGCGAAGAAGTCCGGAACGGGAGTCGTGGTCGTGGGACTGCTGGTCGTGGGGGCCTGGATGGGGCTCTTCTCCCCCGACTCCGGCAACGACACGCCAGCGCCCGAGCCGTCGTCGGTCTCGGCGCCCTCCGGACGCTGACCCCTATGGCATCCTGCCCCGCACCGGGGCGGGATGCCTTGGCGCTTCACGTCCCGCGGTGCCGCGGCCGGCGGTCCTGGCGTCCTGCCAGACGGTCCCACCAGGAGCGCGCTGGTGCCGGCACGGGCGGTTGGGGCCGTGCCGGTTCCTGTTCCTGGGTGCGCAGGCGTTGCCAGGCTGCCTGCCATACGCCGATCTGGTCGGAGGTGAGTCCGCAGGCGGCGAGGTAGCGGCCGGTCGTCTTCCAGGTCGCTGGCAGCGTGGTTGTGTTGAGGAGCCGGGTGACCGTGGCTGGTGCCAGCGGCGGGTCGGCTCGCTGGGCGAGGGCCGGAATGGTCAGGCCGGTGAGCGCCCTCGTCTCCGCGAGTGCCTCAAGGAAGGCGAGCGGAGTGTGGCAGTCGTCCGGGTTGGGCCAGGCGCTCTCGTCCGCGGCTGCGCGTGCGGGGGCGGATGCTGGGCGGTAGGCCTGGTTGTAGGCCAGAACGAGCCGTCCGGCGGTGTTGCGGTCGCGTTTTTGCGGAGCGGGCCGTCCCTTCGCGGCAAGTTCGCCGCGAAGGCGCTGGTAGACGGCGTTCAGGTCCAGCTCGCGCGGACCGTCGGGGATACCGTGCTGCAGGACGTCGAGCAGTTCACCGGTGAAAGCGGTGTGGGTCTCCCCCGGCGGGGCGAGGGCCCGTCCGTTCTCGGGGGCGGCGGCCAGCAGGTAGCTGCCGTCGATCTCCGCCTGGTCGGCCAGCAGGTCCTCACCGCCCATCAGCCCCAGCGCCCGCCCGCTCATGCAGCAGTCGAGGATGATGACGAAGCGCCGGGCCGCGCAGTCCGTGATGATCTCGCGCAGCGCCTGGTAGGTGACGCCGGTGTAGCTGCGGCCCTGGACAGAGCGGGGCAGGCCGAAGAAGAGCTCACCGCGGCCGTCGAGGAGGCCGTGCCCCGCGAAGTACACCAGCAGCGTGTCGCTCGTGGCCTCGGCGGCCTCCTTGACCGGATCCAGCATGTCGCGAGCCGTGTCCGGCTCGGCGACTACGGTGCAGTGCCCGGACGGCAGATGCCACGACGTGGGGCCGGTCAGCGCTCGGGCGAGGGCGGGCAGGTTGTTTGCCACGGCCGGCAACGGCTCCAGCACCGTGTAGCGGCTGACCCCGACCAGGACGGCCCGCGATGCGGCCGGGTCAGGTAGTGCTCTCACGGCCCCTGCCCGGCATCCGAGCCGCCCGGCTCCCCCTCGCTGCCCATGCTCTCCAACACCGCAAGGACACGGCGCAGTTCGCTCTCCGTCCCATTGCTGATACTGATCTCGATATTGCCGCGCCGGATCGTGACCTGCGGGGCACGCGGCCTGGTCTGCCGCCACGCGGCCACCGAGAGCACGAACGAAGCAGCACTCCAGCCGTTACCGGTCACCAGCTGCAGGACATCGAACACGCCGCCCATCGAGCCGGGCTTGGCCGACTTCTCCCGCAGCGTGAGCGCAACGGCCCTGCGCACCGCTGGCTCCTGCCCCAACCAGCCCTGCAGCGAACGCAGTTCACTCTCCGAGCGCTCCTCGTCGATGTACACATCAACGCGCACCGCATCCCCCTCCGACAGCGGCCATGCCCCGCGGGAGGCCCGCACCCGGCCATCCTGCCCCGCCCACGAACCTGCCACTCTTCCCAGTCGGCCACTCCCACGCACGCGCACGAGAAAAGAGAGGGGGCAGGACGTGAGGGCGCGGGCGGAGCCCCTCACGCCGCCCGCGGACGACTCCGCCGGGACCGGCGTCGGGCCCAGCTGGAACAGGAGGCGCGTCGGGGCGGTGAGCAACAGTCCGTGGTGAGGATGAGACGATCACGCCGTATGGCCGCAGCGTTCGACGGCTATCAAGATCTGGTGCGCTACGCGCTGCAAGAGTCCGCCGACTACAGCCTGGAGCGCGTCGCCGAGGCGCATGCCGAGCGCGATGTGCCGGCCTGCGGGATCAGCGACCACGTCGAGCGAGTTCGTGTGCTGCAGACGCGGGCCCAGGAGATTTCCCCGCACCACGTGGTACACAGCTCCCTGGACGCCGACGGCCGGACGGTCGCGCACCTGCCGCCCCCAGGGCCCGACCCGGACGGGCAAAACGCCAGCCAATGCACCGCAGGCCACGCCGCTCGGCCCGGCGCCGAGGTTCGTTCAGACGGCCTTCCTCGGAGCGGCTCGGGGAGATCAGGCGGTGGCCTCGGTGTCCACGTGCAGGAGCAGCAAGTCGAACTCGGGCCCATCGGCGGTGTTCCGGTAGGCACCCGCATATGCGTAACCGAGTCGGGAGTAGAGATCCTGACCGCGCTGGTTCGAGGGGAGCGCGAGCAGGGAGACCCATTTCGGGGCGACGGACTGGAGCAGGTGGTGGTGCAGGCGGCGGCCGATGCCCTGGGACTGCCAGGGCGGGCGGACGGCCAGCTCGCACAGTCCCATGAGGCGCTCGGTCCGGGCGGCTTCGGGGACCTGGTCGATCAGGTCGGGGCCGAACCAGTAGTCGGCGGAGCAGGGGAAGCCGTAGCCGAAGCCGACGGGGGTTCCGCCGGCGTAGGCGAGGACCAGGGTGAAGCCGTTGTGCTTGAGGTGGCCGGTGATCTGCCGGCGCAGGGCGGGGACGGACAGGCCGAGGGCTTCGGCTCCGGGGTTGTCAACGAGTTCGGGGTGGGCGTCGGCCCAGATGTCGGCGAGGACGTCGATCAGCGGCTCGACCTCGCCGGGGCCGTAGGTGCGGATCACCACGTCGGTGCGGGTGCTCGGGGTCGTCACCGTCTCCTCCTCAGCGAACGCCGGTCATGGTGCGGTACTCCTCCAGCCAGTCGGCGACCGCGGGAACCCGCGAATGCCGCTGAAGTGCGCTCTCGACGTTCTGCAGCTGCTGCAGCAGGCGGTCGCTGCGCACGGTAGGGAGGTAGGCGAGGACGCGGGCGGCGGCCTCGGCTGCTGCCTCGGGCTCCGGACGGTCCCTGACCGAATGTTGGATGGCGACGTCGGCCTGGTAAAGAGCGCGGTTGCGGGCGAAGTTCTCGCCGTGCAGGAGCACGGCCTGTTCGGCGCCGGCGGCAGCTCGGTCGTGCTGGGCGAGGTCGGCACGGGCAAGGGATTCCAGGCCGGCCAGCTCGGCGGGGGTGAAGAACTCCAGCCAGTCAGGGTCGGCCTCGGCGGGACCCTCGGCGTAGAGGTGGTGGGCGCGCACGACAGCCTGGTCGGTGGCGCCGGCGTCGCCCATCAGCGCCCATCCTCCGGCCTCGCGCATCGCCATCAGGGCCAGCAGGCGCGGTGAACCGTAGGTGCGTACGGCGCTCTGGGCACCCTGGGCGGCGGCGATCGCCTCGCGCGGCCGTCCGGACGCCTTGGCCAGGAGCGCCAGACACCCGAAAGCGTGCGCTTCGAGCCCGCGGTCCTCGGCGATCCGCGCGGCGGCCAGGGCCTCGTTGTACAGGCTGCGGGCGTCGCCGGTGCGGCCGCAGTCATAGGAGAGCCATCCGGCGGATGCTCAAGTGGCCGGTCGCGGAGCGCAAGTGCCGCTCGGTCCGGTCGGCGAGCTGCCCGTCCTGGAGCCAGCCGTAGGCGGTGTGCAGAGCCTCGGACGCCTGCTGGCGCAGGGTGGCGGACCCGTGGTCGTGATCGTGCGCGTAGAGGGCGCTGACGGCCTGGTGGACGGCATGCACGTTGCGCATGCCGATGCGCCCCGGGGGCCGCTCTCCTGTGGCGGTGAGGACGGGGAGCAGGGCCACGGCAGCGCCGGCGGTGTCGGCGAGGAAGGCCCGGCGGTCCGGGACGGCACTCTTGTTCTCGCCGTTCGGCGCGTTCGGCGCGTTCGGCGCGAGGGCCGGTAGCGCGCTCGCGCTAGGGGTGAGGGGCCGGAAGCCGAGCTGTTCCATGGTCCGCCCGGTCATCCTGGTCAGGATGCGGCGGTACACGCCGCGGGGGCACTCGACGTCCCCGTCCTCCCACGCGGCGACCAGGCGTGCGGTGCAGCCGACACTCTCGCCCATCTCCTCGCCGGTGGTGACGATGCGCTTGGCGAACTCGTGACGGGACATCTGGAACTGACGCTCGCGCACCTGGCGCAGCGCCGTGTTGGCGGTCTTTCGGCGATCGGCCATGGCGGCTCCGGGCGGCGTCCACTAGCAGGTGCGGTGACGGTACCGCTCCCACCGGTGTCGTGCCCTTACTCGGCCGCAGTTCACCCTGCCGGGCCGGACTTGCATCGCACTTGCATCGCGATGGCGTCGCACTCGCCGTCGCACTGCTGCTTGCCTGGGCTGTGACGTGACGACTGAGCAGGGAGGCGCTGTGGCGATTGCGACGAGCAGCAGAACCGCAACGTCCTGTACGCCTTCGGACCCCGTCGATGCTGACGTGATCCGTGAGACGTATAGCGTCGTCTTGGGAACGGGTGGTGGCGTCGAACTGCTTGGGGAGCGGCTGCTCGGGCACGTCCATCTCCTCCTTTTCGACGTCGTCGACGGCATGCCCCGAATGCGGGGTGAGTGGCAGCATGCCGCCGAACACGTCGTTGCCCAGACTCAGGAGATGCTGGACGCCGGAGTCGATCTCCACGGCGACCTCTGGGGGCTCGCTGTCCAGTGCCGGGCCCTGTTGTGCGTGCGTCAGCGTCTCGCCCCTCTCGAACGGTCCGGCGGTGGCAGGGGCTGCAGGGAAACGGCATGACGGGAACGCCTGCGCCTGTGCGGCGCAACGGGTATCCGGGCTACACGCGTACCGGGAGGCGGGCATCCGCGACCGCTGCGGAAGGTCGGGAGCTGGTGCGGGCCGCACTGAGTGCGTGGGAGCTGGACAGCCAGACGGATACGGCCGTGCTGCTCATGTCCGAACTCGTCACGAATGCCGTCCGGCACGCGCACGGCTCCATCGTCCGCATGACGGTGAACCGTCCGGCGGACGATTGGGTGCGAGTGGCTGTGGTGGACACGACGCCCCACAGGCTTCCTCAGCTGCAGAATCCTGATCCGGGTGACGAGCATGGTCGGGGGCTTGTGCTCATCGAGGCCCTGGCCGACCGCTGGGGCTACGACTTCGTGGGCGCCGGTCACAACCCGTGGGGCAAATGCGTGTGGGCAGAGCTGCAGGTCTCTCGGTGAAGTTCCGCAGGCCCGTGCTTGAGACCGTGGCCCTAGTGCTGGTCACCGCTACTCAACCCGACGGAACCCGCTACCGACCGGTCGACCGTCAAGTGCGGGCTCGACGGCGTGGCCGGGCAGGGACGGATTACGGCGTGGGCGGCTGTTCGGAGTTGAGGCGGGCAAGCGTCGCGCTGAACGCCTGTTGATCGGCCGCGAAGTGGCGGGCCCGGGTCCACCAGAAGCCGAAGAACTGGCGCTGTACCGGGGTGGTCAGCGCGAGCAGCAGCTCCCGTTTGGTGGCCTCGTCCCGCTCCGACAGGACCACGCCCCGGGCACTGGCCGCGTAGGAGACGGCGAAGTCTTTGTGGCGCTGCAGGGGCCAGCTGCCGGCATACACGGCGACGTTGTCGACCATCCAGCGTGTGGCGTCGTCGAGCTGCTGCAGCCACCGTTCCCGCTCGCCCTTCATCCGGTCCCGGAGTACGGGCGTCCAGTCCGGGACGTCGAGTGGGGTCTGTTCCAGGAGAGTGCAGGTCGCCAGGACCGTGATGAGGTGGGTTCCGAAGGTGTCGCGGGCGGTGTGGGCCTCACCGATCCGCTTCTTCCGGGCATCCAGCCGGGGAGTGACCACCAAGCCGGTCGCGGTGGCGGCCACCACGGCGGTGACGGCGGTCAACGCGAGGGTCGAGGCGAGGTTCATGGCGCACATGCTCCCGCATGGCGCGAGCCGAACACGGCCCGTTCGGTTCGGCGGGGCGTCACACTACGAGCCCCGAACACGTACATGAGCGCACACAGCCAGAAAAGATGACATCGAGCAGTCGTCTAGACCCTCTACTCGGGAAGCTTCGGCGAGTTGCTGCGCAGCCACTCCCCTGCCCACTCCCGGACTTCCTCGGGCTGGGCACCGCTCGCCTTGGCGAGCGACAGCAGAAGTAGCTCATTGAGGTACAGCTGTCCGCGGATCACGTGAATGGGTTCAACCCTTGTCTCAAGTCGATCGTGACGTGCTCCAGGACGTCGCCCGCTACCTGTCGGTCCCTCCGCAGCGTGAGCGCAACCTGCCTGCAGTTGCGGACTGCGTCAGCTGGTGGCTTCATCCGCGCGCCGGCCTGCCGGTAGGAGACGGCGAGGTTGCCGCGGACGGTGACCGCGTCGGGATGGTCGACGCCCAAGACGCGCTCGCTGTCGGCCAGCACCTGCTCGCAGGCGAGTAGCCTCCCGCAGCGCACCGTCCTCGTCGACCCGCTGGCGCCGGTAGGCGACGACCAGCGCGACCAGGGCGCCGGTCCCGGCGACCACGCCGAAGGAGAGCTTGACCAGGTCGAAGAGGGCGTGGAGTCGATGCGATGCTCGGGCTTGAGCCCGCGGGCGCCCCACCCCTGACACCGCGTCACCCCAGCGCAGCCACCGGCTGCTTCCGATCCCCCTCGCCACCCCGAAACGGCCCCGGCCCGCCGGGCCGCCGCTTCGCCACGGGGGCTCGCCCATGCCCGGCTCCCCCCTGCCCGAACCCGCCGCCCGCGCCGCGCTCGCTGATAGGGCTCTTTGAAATTGGCTCTGTCCGCAGTTCCGTGGATCCCCAGATCAGTGAGGAGATCCACGTAGCGGGGCGGGCGCCTCCGCGGTGCCAGGGTCAGTCGACCAAATCGGTGCGGTGCGCTGCGAAGTAGTCGGTGAGCGGTGTGGCGGGCTCGCCGGTGAGTCGTGGGACGGTGTGGGTGGTGATGTCGTACCAGCCATTGCGTTTGGCGATGCCGGCGGTGCTCCAGCCGTGAGCGAAGTGCTCGGGGATTCCCTGATCGACGAGCCGCTGGGGGTGTTCGGCGTCGGACACCTCCTCGCACCGCACGCGGTGGCCGGTGGCCTCGGTCAGCGCAGCAGCGATGTCTGTGTCGGTCACCGCCTCGGGCCCGGTGACCTCCAGGATCTCGCCCTGGCTGCCTCCCTCGGCCAGGACGGCGGCGGCCACGGCGGCGCTGTCGTCACGGGTGAGGTGGCCGATGCGCCCGTGACGACTGTTGCTGGGAAGGACTCCGGTGGCTACGGCCCGGGGGGCCACGCCGATCAGGGTCAGCATCTCGACCCAGACGTTGAAGCGCAGGACCGTAAAGGGCAGCCCGGAGTCCGCCAGCATCCGTTCCGTGGCCCCGTAGTCGGGGACGAGGGGATTGGGGTGTCCTGGGTCGCCGGCGCGGGTGATGGAGGTGAAGACGATGTGGCCTACACCCGCCTTCACGGCGGCGTCGATCGCCCGGGCGTGCCTGGGCAGCCGGTCGTCGGTGCCGATGCTGATGATCAGCAGCCGTTCCACGCCGTCGAGAGCCCGTACCAGCGTGTCCGGTTCGTCGAAGTCGCCGTGGCAGGTCTTGACGCCCAAGCCGGCACTCCTGTGCGGGGTGCGGGACAACGCCAGGACGCGGGCGGCGTCGGTACGCTGGATGAGATGCCGGACAGTCAAACTGCCCAGGTTTCCCGAGGCTCCCGTCACTGCGATCACTACAAGCTCCTTTGCCGGGTGTCTAATCTGATGATCGGTGAGCGCGCGTCGTCTCGTAAGAAGGCACATTGATGTCACCCCTGCCTGAAACCTCGGCACCCGAACCCGTCGTCGGCATCACGGTCCCGGTCACCGCCGACGACCACGAGCGGTGTCCGGCAACGGCGCTGCTACGCCGTGTCGGCGACAAATGGAGCCCGCTGCTGCTGTCGCTTCTGGCGCAGCGCAGTCATGGGTTCAACGAGCTCGACCGGTCGGTCCAGGGCATCAGCCGCCGCATGCTGGTACGCACGCTGCGATCGCTGGAACGCGACGGACTCATCAGCCGAGCCCTCCATCCCGGCACACCGGTGCGGGCCGAGTACGCCCTGACCGACCTCGGCCGTTCGCTGCGAGAACTGCTGATCACGCTCGGCCAATGGGCAGTCGCCCACGAGACCGAGATACAGACAGCACGCGCCCGATACGACGCCGGATCCTGACCCGCTCACCACACACCTGCACCGACACCGAACACCCCAGCGCCCCTCCGAAGTACGCACACCAGCACCCAAGCCTCAACGCCTCACACAACCGCAGCCAGAACCGAATACGCGGATCCCCATCAACGCCGCGGCCGGCGACCTGCAAAGCGGGCTGAGACCCCATCGTTGAACCGCCCAGCCGTCCACGTGCGCAACGGCCACACGGTCAGCGAGGCCGCTTCCTGACGCCCCCTCGGAAAAAAGCTGCGGGCCGCTGTCGATCTGGCCGCGTCCGATTCGACGTCATGATGTGCGGCGCCCCGCCACACAATGACCCGACAGGACCTGACGAGGAAACACGTGGATCAACTGCTGAGAGTCATGAACTTCAACGTCTCGAGTGACGGAATCGGTGCCGGCGAGCACCAGAGTCTCGACAGACCGTTCGGCCACGACCATCCCGAGAGGCTGTTCTCCTGGGCCGGAGCCACGGCGAGCTGGCCCATGCGCACGGATCCCGGCGGGAGTCGGGGCCTCGACGACTACTTCACGCGAGACTTCGCACGCAACATCGGCGCCGAGATCATGGGCCGCAACAAGTTCGGGCCCCAACGCGGGCCCTGGCAGGACCACGAATGGCGCGGCTGGTGGGGGCAACAGCCCCCCTTCCGCACCCCGGTGTTCGTCATGACCCACCACACGCGTCCGTCGTTCACGCTCTCCGACACCACATTCCACTTCGTCGACGGCGCCCCGGCCACGGTCCTCGAACAGGCGCGGGAAGCGGCACAGGGCAAGGACGTCCGACTCGGCGGCGGAGTCACCACCATCCGGCAGTTCCTCGACGCCGGCCTCGTCGACACCCTGCATGTGGCGGTCTCTCCGGTAAAGCTCGGGTCGGGACTACGACTGTGGGAATCCCCCGACGAGCTGCTCGACCGGTTCCACCTGGAGACCGTGCCCAGCCCGAGCGGCGTGACGCACCACCTGTTCTGGCGAAGATGACGCAAGAGCCCCCTCGGATCCGGCTGAAAGGCCGGCCAGGCACTCGACACAAAGACAGGTTCTGACCCCCTGTCCGGCTGCGAGCCCCTTCATCGCGGCCCACTCAGCCGGGCAGTCGGTACGGATCTCCGCGACCGTGCACCGTCACGACGCGCCGCCTTTTCGCCACTCGCGGGCACCGGCCTGCCGCATCACGTTCTGGGCAGTGGCAGCGTCGGTGAAGAACGGGTGCACACGCTGGACATAGTCGACCAGACCCTGGAGAGACTTCCTCAGCTGCCTCAGGTTGCGGGCACTGTAGGAGACACCGCCGCGCTTCTCCACGACTCCGACCGCCATGGCCAGCGGCTCAATGTCCAGTGTCAGCATGATGGTGTCCGTCTCGGTCATAGCACTGCATCCCACCGTGCCCTCCGATTCGTTGAGACGGAGTCGGTATTCGACAACAGCGCCCTTGTAGTCGGAGCACGGCATGATCTCATCGCTCTCGTCGGGACCGGTGAGTCCCAGGCCGGCCACCGCGGGGGCACAGGCCGTTCGGACCTCCTCGAAGAAGACCTTCGCCGTCGGAACCACGAGGCACCTCCTGCACGCGGTGATCTGGGCCGGTCAGAGACTGACTCTAGACACTCCCCGAAGGTCACCTGCCCTGCGCCAGCCATATCCCCGGTCCCGGGCACCCGGCGTCACACTGCTGCTTGCCCGGGCTGTGACGCGACAACTGAGCAGGGAGGCTCTGTGGCGATGGCAGCGAGCAGCGCAACGGCGGTGTCCTGCCCGTCCGCCAAATCCTGCAGCGGGACGGGGACGTCCTCTTGGAGGCCGTCGATGCTGACGTGATCCGGGAGACGTACGGCCTGGTCCTGGGGACAGGCACCGTCGTCGAGCTGCTGGGCGAGCGACTGCTCGGACATGTGCACCTGCTTCTCCCCGACGTCGCCGCCGGCGTGCCCCGGCTCCGGGGCGAATGGAGGCGTACGGCCGAGCACGTCGTGGCCCAGACCGAGGAGCTGCTGGACGCCGGGGTCGATCTCCAAGGTGACCTGTGGGGCCTTGCCGTTCAGTGCCGGGCCCTGCTCTGCCTGCGCCAGTGCCTCCCTCTCGATCAGCCCGGCGGTGGCGAGGCACGCAGCCCTCGCCCCTTACCGCGCCCGCCCGCAAGAACCCCCCCACCCCGTGAACACCACCGTGAACACCACCGCACAAGGCGCGGCGGTGGGGCCGCCCCTACCCAGCACGCAGGCCCTTTTGACGTCGGCGCGAAGTCCTGACCATGGCCACGGCGCAGTTCGAACACGCCAACGGGGCCCCTTACCGCGCGCGGCGGGCAGCCGTGCACGCAACCCGAAGGCGGCACTCGGTGCTCAGCCCAGCGTCGCTGTGGCGCTCGTTGTCGCAGCCATCACGACCGTGTCAGCTCCGACCAGCAGCCCGCCCTCCCCCTCAGCCGCAGCCCACCGGCACAAACCCGTTCGGCAGCCGGCTCGATCAGGTGACCCGTCTTCGCGTCCCTCAGGTATCCCTTCCGAGAAGGCTTCTCCCCCCCTTCATGACCCTGCCCGTCCTGGGGATCCGCCGCCGGCTCCTTCATGACCACCGGCCGACTCCCCCAAGGGCCCGCCGCTCGCCGCCCCCCATCCAGCCGCTCACGGTCCGTGCCTCGCAGGCCCTCCGATCCGCTACACTTGATCTTGAGCTGGTCGCCCGAACTCGAGGCAGCCGGCTGCGCGTTGGTGGTCCAAGGCAAGACGTCCCGCTTCCTGCGGGGAGATGCAGGTGCAAGGCCTGCCCGGCGCTCGATAGGCGGAGCCGGTCCCGGTGTACACCGGGACCGGCTCCGCTTCTTTTGACCATCGAGGGTGCGGTCATCACCGGCTCTGGGGGCCCATGCCCCGTATTCGGGTACGGGTGCTCCACCCGGCCTCCGCCACGAAGACCACAACCCGCTTGTGGTCTTCGAAGGGGGTCCTGCGCGCACCGCCACGGCCGGCGCCCTGGCCCTCTCGATCGCTCCAGCCCAGGCACACCTCCGCGGCCGTCGGTCCGTTCAGGCCGAGGCGCCCGGCCAGACCGTCCTCCTGACGGTGCGCCATGATCCGATCAGGCCCCCTCCCCCGCAACCGGGTCCAGGCTCTGCTGATACGCAGGGCGGGCGGCCCGGGCCGAGTAGTTCGGGCAGGGCAGCGTCGCGGTCCAGATGCCCATGCCGTACGTCGCAGGGGATGCCGAGGGCCGCGGTGTCGGGAGGTGTCGGCGGCCCGCTTGTCCGGGGTGCGGGATGGCGGTTCTTGGTCCAGCGCCGAGGACCTCGCCTTCGTCGCCGCCCACGGCCACCGGCGCACCTGGCCGCTCTCGGCAGGAACAAGCTCAGCCGACGGTGAAGGTGGCGCTCTGGTCGGCGAAGGCGGTGTCGCCGTTGTCCGCCGTGGCGAGGGTGGCGACATACCAGCGGCCGGTGGCGGCCTCGGCGGCCTCGGCAGCGCTCACCGTGACCTGATAGGTGCAGCGGGCGGTGTCGCCGCCGGCGGGCGTGCACGTGGCCGGCTCCACGGCGGCCAGCTCCTTCTCGCTCAGCCCCGTCTTCGCGAACGGGCCGTCAGCCGGCCAGGCCAGTACCTTCAGGCTCTTCACGCCGGAGTCCGCCGTGACGTCGGCGGTGAAGGTGAAGGAGCCCGCGCGGTCGTCGGCCGGGGCCGTGTAACGGGCGGTGCTGTGCTCCACCACGGGCGGCTGCTGCCCGGCATGGGCCAGCGCGAACGCTCCCACACCGCCCACGACGACGAGTGCGGCGGCCGAGCCCACGATGATGCGTCCAGACATGTCAGTTCTCCCCCGTGATCGAGTCAGCTCCAGCGGCGCCCTTTGGCCGCGCCGCTGCATCAAGGATCACCGCGCGGGGCCGTCCGGCCGTGAGTACGCATACTCAACTGTGGATGGGGACTTCAGCCCCGGCAGGGCCCCCTGTCACTCAACCCGCCCGCACGCGCGCCCTGCGCGGCCGGGCGATCGTGCACCCGCCGCAGCGACACCCGACACCGACCTTGGCCCCGACACCCGACCGACACCGGCCCCGACACCCGACCCCGACCTTGGCCTTGGCCTCGGCGCCGACGGCAGGCGCCAGTCCCACTACGGCGACGTCCGCGACAACCCGCATCGCCGCTGCGTTATGCGGGCCGGAGCAGCACGTGGCAGGGCGGGAGGCTGTGTCCGTCCTCAGGCCGCCGCCGGTTCCGCGGCCAGGAAGCCTTCCACGGCCTTGCGCGTGCGGCGGTCGAACTCGGCATACTGCGCCTCGCGTTCGGCTCCCGCAACCGCGTCGCCGACCAGCAGATTGCCCTCGGCATCGATGCGCTGCGGGCGTTCCTCGGCGTCGGGGAGCAGGGCGACGCGGGAGTGGGAGAAGCCGCAGTAATAGGCGATGCCCTCGCTCAGGTTGGTCTCCAGCACGGCGTGCATTCCCTCGGTGACGGGGTCGTGGGAGGTGGCGCCGGCCAGGCCCAGCCACAGCATGCGCTTGCCCGCCAGGCGGGGCTTGCTGCGGCCGTAGGCGAATCCGTAGTTCCACACGCGGTCGATCCAGCCCTTGAGGAGGGCGGGCACGCTCTGCCAGTACACGGGGAACACGGCGACGACGACGTCGGCGTCGAGCACGCGCTGCATATGGGCCTGGGCTTCGTTGGAGTAGCGCTTGTCCCGGTTGCCCCAGTCCGGCTGGTCCGCCGCGTTCATCCGCGGGTCGAACCCTTCGGCGTGCAGGTCGAGCAGGTCGACGCGGTATCCGGCGGTCTCGAGGTGCGCGGCGGTACGGCGGGCGGTGGACGCGGTGAGGGAATCGGCCCGGTGGTGTGCGAGGACGACGAGTGCGGTCCTGGCAGTGCTGCTGCGGTGCGGCACGGCTTCTCCTGACGGGTTTCGGTGTGTTCGGCCCGTCCAGTACACCCGTGATCTGTTAGACGATCCATAGGGGAAACGCTCTGCTGCATAGGAGTTCGTCTACGATGGCCTGTGTGGATCCTTTGAGTGCGCTGCTGGGTGGCATCCGGGCCGAGGGCTCGGTCGTCTGCCACGCGGTACTGGAAGCGCCCTGGAGCATCCGCTTCGTCGACGGCGCCCCGCTCACGATGGTCAGCGTGCTGCGGGGCGGCGGCGTTCTGCTGCTGCCCGACGGAGGCGAACGAGCGGTCGGCGTCGGCGACACGGCCGTCGTGCGCGGCCCCGGCCCGTTCCACCTCGTGGACCAGCCGGCCACCCTCGACCGCCCGCACGCCGCATACGACATCGCGTGCTTCGCAGCGGATGCCGAACACACCGCCCACGACCTCGGCGGCATCCGCTGGGGCACCGAACCGGACGGAGCAACCGCACTGATCGTGGGCGCCTACCGCGCCGTGGGCCATCGCCATGAACGGCTGCTCCGCGCGCTGCCCCCGGTACTCGTGATCAACGAGGACACAGAGGTCTGCGCCTGGCTGGAGACGGCTGCCGCCGACGCCGCCCTGCGCTCGGCCGGCTCCCAGGCCCTGATGGACCGGCTGCTGGACTGGGCCCTGGTGTGCACACTGCGTACCTGGTTCGACCAGGCAGGCCCCAAAGCCCCCCACTGGTATCGCAGCCAGGCCGACCCGGTCCTTGCCCCCGCTCTCAAAGCCTTCCACGCCCGGCCCGCCAGAAAATGGACCGTAGAGGCACTCGCCGCCGAAGCCGGCGTCTCCCGAGCCCTGTTCGCCAAACACTTCACCAAGGTGATGGGCCGCCCGCCACTGGCCTACCTCACCCAATGCCGCATGGACGAAGCCGAGACACTCCTGTCCGACACCCACGCCTCCCTCGCCCAGATCGCCAAGCACGTCGGCTACGCCGACGCCTTCGGCTTCAGCGCCGCCTTCAAACGCCACCGCGGCATCAGCCCCAGCACCTTCCGCACCCGCAACACCCCCTGACGAACATGTCACGCCCCCTGCCGCGATTTTCCCCAGGGCTAACGTCACGCGATTCCCCGCCTCTGCGGGACGTCAGGCCGGGTGACGTGCCTGTCGTGCTGCCGTGCTCCCAGGTCGGAAGTCGGTAGGCAACAGGCGTGTGGCACCACAAGATTGGCGAGGTGACGTCTCACAGCTTCGATGTGGACACGTTCCTGCAGCAGCCGCTCACCGCTCGTCTTGCCACGAGCGGGCCCACCGTGCGCCCGGTCTGGTTCTTGTGGGAGGACGGCGCCTTCTGCGCGCTGACAGGCCCGGGGACCCGGTTGTTCGACCGGGTGAAGAACGACCCGAAGGTCACGCCCGTGGTGGACGAATGCGATCTCGTGACGGGACGTGTCCAGCAGGTGATCGCGCGGGGGCAGGCTGAACTCGTGCCGTTCGACGTGCCGCGAGTGGCTAGGGCGGCGCTTTTGGGCTCCCCCCGGGGCGACTTGGGTTCCAGAGGTGGTTGCAGCACCTGACCCTCGGGGTTGTTGCGATGACCACGCCGCGCCGGAAGGGCGGATTTCACCGATTACCCACAAACCAGGGCCACCTCAACTCGCCTCGGCGGGGCCGCTGGTGACCGCCCTGGCCACCGGCCGCACCGTCGTCCTCGTCCCGCTGGCCGACGGCTGGAAGATCCACATCGACGACGGCGCTCCGCCGATCACCCGCCGGAGAACCACGGCACCGCCCGCAACAGCCAAGGATGGCCGGCACGCCGGTACGCCCCGGACGACGAACTGATCGACGTAGCGCCACCCCTGCCCCGACACCGCGGACGAGTGCCCCGCCGACAGCGCGTCCTGCACCCGCCGCCTGACGCAGTGGCGCGCCGAGAACCAGGCCAAGGACCCCGCCCAGGAGTGACCCTTCATGAAACACCGCCCCGGAGCCTGCCGGACATGGCGACACCCACAAGGTCACGCTCAGCCACGTGTCGGTTGGTTGGCCATTCGTTGACGGCACCCCAGATTCCCGACGGAGTCGAGCTGAGTTCATTTTCGGTCTGCCGCAGGCACCCGGTCCCTCCAGAGGACGAGCATGACGCCGACGACGGTGGCGATCAGCATCACGACGGCCGCCAGCAACTGCGTGCCGATGCCGATGCCGAACCAGTCGCTCGCCCGGCCGGCGGCAAGAGTGAAGGCGGCGGCGGGAAGGTAGACGCTGATGCTCAGGCATGCGTTCGCGGCGGCGAGACGCTCGCGCGGCACCGAGGTGTTGAGCAGGGTGAAGGCGCCAAGCTGTCCCGCGCCCTGTCCCACACCGACCAGGACCGCGGCGGTGCAGAGCGCGGCCACCTGGTGCGTGGCGGCCGCCACGAGGAGGCAGGCCATGCCGGCGAACGTGGCGCCGGCGCTGGCGGGCAGCATGTCCCTCACCGGCAGACGGCGGGCCGTGAACTGGATGGTGGTGGCCGCCGCGAAGGCGAGGAAGACCAGCGATCCGGTGGCCAGGGCTCCGGCGTGCGGTTGCGCACTGTGCAGCAAGGAGGGGCCCAGTGCCAGGAAGAAGGACCCGCCGATCAGCCCGGGGGCGTAGACGGCGACGCCCAGAACAAGGTGTGTCAGCTGCGGCCGTGGCACCGCGGGCATCTGGATGAAGCGCCCCTTGCGGCGGGGGCGGGCGGGCAACGGCATCCTGACGGCGACCAGCACGGATGCGGCCAGCAGGACAAGGACGAGGAGGAAGACGGGGCGCACGGGCTCCGCAAAGACGCCGATGACGGCTCCCGCCAGCAGGGGGCCGAGCCCGGAACCCAGCACGATGGCGCTGGAGGCGAGGCGGGCCGCCTGGGCGCGGCGGCCCCCGGAGAGATCGATCACGGCGGCGATGCCGCAGGAGACGACGGCTCCGCCGCTGAGACCGGTCAGCAGCCGCGCGGCAACAAGAGCGGCAACACTGCCGGCCGTCATGAACAGCAGACAGCTCACGAAGGACAGCGCGAGAGCGGGCAGGAGCACGGGCTTGCGCCCCACCCTGTCCGAGGCAGGGCCGCTGACGAGCAGCGAGGTCAGCAGCCCCGCGATGTAGACCACGAAGATCCACGTGAGCGTGGTGTCGGAGAAGCCGATGCGCTGTTGCCAGATCGTGTACAGCGGGGTGGCGGCGTTGGACAGGACAAACAGCGACAAGATCGGCAGGATGGCCAGCCACATCCAGCGGGGCGCAGCGGCGGGTGGGGCCGCAACGGCTTCGGCGGGAACCTGCCTGCCAGCCCGGTTGCGGTGAGTGGAAAGCACATCGGTCTCCATGGGTCCGGTAGGGCGTCGGCGAGCGGAGTCGTCCGGCGCAGGTCTCGGTCACCTGACGCAGGGGGGCGGCGGCGTGCGGCCGGCGTCTGCCTCTGCCGGCGGTGGTCATGCCCGCCCGGCCAGCCGCCTGTTGACGGCGTCGGCCAGAGGGCCGCTGGAAGCCGGGTTCTGGCCGGTCACCAGGTTGCCGTCCTCGAGCACGAACGGCTGGTACGGTGCGCCCTTCTCAAGGCGGGGCCGCAACGGCTTCGGCGGGAACCTGCCTGCCAGCCCGGTTGCGGTGGGCGCAAAGCACATGGATCTCCAGGGGTCCGGCAGGGCGCCGGCAAAGGGAAGCCGTCCGGCGCAGATCTCGGTCGCCCGACGCAGGGGGCAGGCGGCGGCGTGCGGCCGGCGTCTGCCCCTGCCGGCGGTGGTCATGCCCGCCCGGCCAGCCGCCTGTTGACGGCGTCGGCCAGAGGGCCACTGGAAGCCGGGTTCTGGCCGGTCACCAGGTTGCCGTCCTCGAGCACGAACGGCTGGTACGGTGCGCCCTTCTCAAGGCGGGCACCCGCCTGCGCGAGCCGGTCGGCCTGCAGCCAGGGCGCATTGTCAGCGGTGCCGAACAACTCCTCCTCCTCGGTGGTGAAGGCGGCGATACGACGCCCCTCAAAAACCCACTGCCCGTCGGGACCGACCGCGCTGAGCAGGGCGGCGGGGCCGTGGCAGACCGCCCCGATGATCTTGTTCTGGTCGTCGGCGGAGACCAGGACGCGCCCCAGGCCGGCATCCTTGTAAAGATCCACGACCGGGCCGTGGCCACCGGGAAGAACGATCGCGTCATATGCCGCGGCATCGACGTCCTCCAGCTTCAGCAGCGGGCCGAAATCACTGAGCGCCTGCCGGGCATGCGCCACGTAGCGGGCGCACTCCTCCCCGGCAATGGCAGGATCCGCGCTGTGCAGGTCCAACGGCTGCAGGACCCCACCCGGGGAAGCGAAGTCCACAGTGTGCCCGGCCTGCACGAACTTCTCGTGCGGAGCAGCGACCTCCTCGGCCCAGTAACCCGTCGGATACAGCGAGCCGTCGGCCCGCTCCCAGACACCGGCGGCGGACATGACAATCAGGATACGGCCCATCACAGGAATCGCTTTCTCTTCAGGACTCTTCGGGTTTCGGTGCTTCGGGTTTCGGTGCTTCGGTACTTCGGTGCTTCAGGATCCGGTGCTTCGGGATCCGGTGCTTCGGGATTCTTCGGGTTTCGGTGCTTCGGGTGCAGGCCCGGCACAGGGCCGTGATGGCGGCGCCGGAAAGGCGGCTCAGGCCTGGGGGAAGTCCGTGGCGTGGGCGGACACCGCGTTGGCGTCGAGGTCGGCGCGCAGGGCGTCGACCTTGGCGCTGGCGTAGGCGTGGGCGTCGGAGCCCAGCAGCTGGCGCAGGGGGCCGTCGTCGCGGCCGGCGCCCTCGATGATGGCGGCGGCCGCCTTGACGGGGTCCCCGAGCTGGTGCCCCTGGAGCTTGATGTGGTCCTCGACCATGGCCCGTACCGCCGGATAGTGCTCGCAGGTCTCGGCCGGCAGGGCCAGGGAGTCCGGGGTGAGGAAGGAGGTACGGAAGTAGCCGGGCTCCACGACAGTGACCTTGATACCGAAGTCCGCGACCTCGGCGGCCAGCGCCTCGCTCAACCCCTCGAGCGCGAACTTGCCCGCGCAGTACAGGGCCCAGCCGGGCACCGCGGTCAGACCCAGGACCGAGGAGACATTGATGATGCGGCCCGCGCGCTGCTCCCGCATCACCGGCAGCGCCGCGCGCAGCACATGCCACACCCCGGCGATCTGCACGTCGAGCATGTCCCGCACGTCCTGGGCGCTGGTCTCCTCGACCGCCGCGAGGTAGCCGTACCCCGCGTTGTTGACGACGACGTCCAGGCGGCCGAAGCGCTCGGCGGTCTGCTGCACGGCGCTTTCGACCTGCGCCTGGTCCGTCAGGTCCACGCTCAGCGCGAGGAGCCGGCCGGTGTCGGCCGATCCGCCGAGCGCCGCCGTCAGACGCTCGACGGACCGGGTGGTGGCGGCCACATTGTCGCCCCGGGCGAGCAGCTGCCGCACCAACTCCAGCCCCATACCGCGGGAGGCGCCGGTGACGAGCCAGGTGGAGGCAGTGGTGGTGCCAGACATGGGTGATCCTCTTTCCTAGGTGCCGTGATGGGGAGCCGGAGGGTGCTGCTGTTCCGGCGCTGACTCCATCGTCGGCCGCCCAAGCGCGCTCTTCCGGGCCATCACGAGCCCTGCACGCCCTAGGCCGCGGCTGCCTAGGACTGACAGACCCCCCTTTGAGGAGGCCACGCTCGCCGTCCATGGAACAGACTGCTCTCATGGCCTCTGTCAACCGCGAACTCGCGGACTTCCTCAAACGCTCCCGCGCGCAGTGCGACCCCGAGCGGGCGGGACTGCCACCGGACGGGCGCGTGCGGCGCGTACCCGGACTGCGACGCGAGGAAGTCGCCCGCCTGGCGGGCGTCTCCACCGACTACTACGCCCGTCTCGAACAAGGCCGCCCCATCAACCCCTCTCCGGCCGTGGTCGCGGCCATCGGGCATGCCCTGGGGCTCGACGAGGCAAGCCTCACCCACCTCAAAGACCTCATCGGCAGCACCACCGCCCGTCCGGTACCGCGCACCCCCAGCGTTCAGCGCCTGCGCCCCGGCCTCCACCAGCTGCTCAACTCCCTGGACCCGGCCGTCCCCGCCCTCGTCCTCGGCCGCCGCTCCGTCGTCCTGGGCGCGAACCGCATGGCCAGAGCACTGTTCGCGGACTTCGAGGCCATGCCCGCCACAAAACGCAACTACACCCGCTGGCTCTTCCTCGACCAGCACGCACGCACCCTGTTCATCGACTGGGACGTGCAGGCACGCGCCGCGGTAGAAAACCTACGACTCGACGCGGTGCGCGAAGCGGACCGGCAGGCCACCGAAGCGCTCGTCACCGAGCTGAGGCAACGCAGCGAAGACTTCGACCGCTGGTGGCAACAGCACCGCGTCCACCAGCGCACCCACGGCTCCAAACGACTGCGGCACCCCCTGGTCGGCGAACTCACCGTCGAATACGAAACACTCTCATTCCCCGACAGCGACATCACACTGTTCCTCTACACCGCCGAACCCCACTCCACATCCGCTCAAGCACTCAACATCCTGGCATCGTGGACACTCACCACAACCCCGACAGGACCGGAACCCACACACCCCGCATAACACCGACTGATCAACGACCCCAGGTATGAGTAGTTGCCGTAATCACCAACCGCAAATGCGGCGCGAACTGGGAACAAGCCAGCAGGGCCGCCGGAATGACGTGCCAATCAGCCCACGAGAAGCGGGCGCCGGACGAGACGGCATGGGCGGCAAGCGAGCGGCGGGAGCACAACCTGGGTCAACCCGTGCACCCGTTACAGAACACAGCCAGGCCAGACGCGTCATACACCCACAGCCACGACGACAGCGACAGCAACGACAGCAACGACAGCAACGACAGCAACATCACTGCCCGCACAGGGCACACGCCATCACCAACGGCCTGAATACCACGCACCCACCACAGCGAGACCGAGAGAAGGACCGCCCCGAGCCTCCAACGACCACGACCGCGATCCGTGTCACACCCACCCATCACAACAACACAAGCAGGGCGACCGGCCGCCGCGGTACCTGCTCACGCACCCACCGGCGGACCTTCTGGCCGACGCGACGGAATCGGGGCGGTCGGATCCGCGCGCACCCGAAGACCTCCTCGACGCCCTCGCCCGGCACCTGACCTACGGGCGGTACGGACAGCCCCCCGACGGGGATGACATCCCCCGCAAGCTGGTGCTCGCGGAGATGATCGCAGGCGACCGCAGATACCCCTAACCGAGCCGCTGAACGAAGGTCACCAGCCGGCCCGTGTCAGGCGGCCCGGCCGAGGCCGGCGGCGGTCAGACCCTGCTCGCGCGGCGGGAGGAAGTCGACGTCGAGTTTCGGACCGTACACCTCGGACTGGATACCGAACTCGTACGTGAAGTACTCACCGAACCGGTTGATCATGTGCTCCGACCAAGGTGCACCGATCAAGACGAAGGCCATGAGAGTGAGTCTGCTGCCTGACGCCGATCCCGGAGATGCGTTCGCGCAAGCGTCACGCTTCCGGAAGGACCTATTCCACTGCCTGGCCGCGCATAGGGACGAACTGCACTTGAACCGGCGTACCGAGGTCCGTCCGGGCACTCAGGGGAACGAGATCGCCGAGATCCTCCACCATGCCGACTTGGAGATCGGCACGAGCCAGGTGTCGACGTCGCCCTCGACTGAGTCGAGGGCGGCAACGGGCCTGACCACCGGCCGGACGCCAGCGGCTCAGCGTGAAGCCCCGCTCTGCTCGCCGCTCAACGCAAACCGGAGCGCATCGTCCGTCTCCCCACACCGGCAGTCTGACGGCAACTCTCGCTATGCCTTCTTGGCCAGCTCCACGAATGCCGCCCAGGCGGCCGTCCGGAAGGTCACGATTCCGCGGCTGCGCGCCTTCGTGTCCCTCACCATCACCTGGTTCGGTTCGTTGTCGGCCACTTCGACGCAGTTCTCCGTCCCGGTATAAGAGCTGGTCCGCCAGTTGGAGGTCACGGTCTGCATGGCGTTCTCCTAATCGCTCGGCATCTGGTCGAAGTGTTGGGCTGCAGTGAGGATGACGTCTCGGACGGCGGTGCCATAGACGGCGGACTGCTTCAAAAGAGCAAACGCCTTGGCATACAGGTCGATCTCTCGCGGCTGGGTGACGGAGAACTCCGCCGAGTAGGTCTCCACGAGGACGAGCCTGTCGTCGAACATCGAGAACCCGTGGCCGAGCCAGATCTCCGTGGCGGCTGCCCTCGGGACGATGCCCAGGCTCACCCGAGGCAGGCCCATCAGGGCGAGCAGGCGGTCGAGTTGGGCCTTCATCACCTCCGACCCGCCGACGTTGGAGTACAGGGCCTGCTCGCCGAGGAGCACGTTGTAGATCCGGTTGCCTTCGTAGAGGTACCGCTGCCGTTCGAGTCGTTTGCCGACGGCGGCTTCTGTGTCGTTGGGGAACTCCAGGAAGCGGACGGCCTGTTGGAAGATCTCGGCCGCATACTCCGCCGTCTGGAAGGTCCCCCAGACCATGTTGGGATGCCAGATCCTGAAGACCTTGGTCCTGGCATAGACGGGAAGGGACTTCTTCTGGCGCGTCTCGGCGCCCGTCTGAACCTGCCGACGCCACTCGAGCCACAGCTCGTCGATATGCCGCACGGTGGCGATCAGGTCGTCGATGTGCTGCTCTTGCCGGGTCGCCGTGCACCAGGCCCGGATGTCCTGCTCGCTCGCGTTCTGTTTCCCGTGCTCAAGACGGGAGACCTTCGACTCCTGCCAGCCCAGGGTGCGCGCCAGGGCCCGGCCGCTGGTGAATCCGGCGTCTTTCCGGAAACCGCGCAGCCGGCCGCCCAGCGCCTCACGCGTCTCTTGTGCCTGGTTACTCACGGATGGGTCAGGGCTTGTACTCGCGGTGCGGGATCGCCAGGTCCCACAGGAGGTCCCGGACACGGACGCACTCGGCGACCACGTCGGGCATCTCCACCAGCTCGGAGCCAAGAACGCGGCCATCGCCGTCAAAGTGCCCGACGGCCAGGAGCCGGTCGTCCAACAGCCACCAGTCGTTACCCCCCACGGGAAAGACCAACTTGCCGGGAAGCAGGTGGCGCGGCACCCACCGGATCTGTTCGCCGGCCTCCTCGTTGCGCGCTGTGGCGGCGTACTCCCATTGGATGTAGGGCGAGTGCGGCTCGGTGACGACGCGAACCCGCCGGACGGTTCTGCCCTCTGCGGTGACGCGCTTGATCAGCTGCGTCCACGGCTCCATGTACGCGTAGTCGACCGGCTCTCCGCGCCGCCAGCTCTCGTACGGGCCGTCCTCGTCGGGGACGGAGTAGTCGTCCCTCAGTTCCAGATGGAAAGCGTCTGCCGTGAAGGTCTCAAAGAGCCGGTTGCGCTGGGCGCTGGAGATCAACTCCACGCGGTTCCTCCAGTAGGGCGGTGACCGAGGCCCTGGGGACCTCGACCACGGTCTCGTAGTCCGCAATCTCCATCTGGGACAGGGCCTCGGGATCGGTCACCTCCGGGCCCTGAACGACGTACGTGCCGCCAGGCGCCAGGATCATGATCGGGTCCTCGATGCGCCTGAACTCGCCGGCCGCCAGCCCGTCCTCCTTCAGGGACTCGAACAGCTCCGTCGGTACTTCCACTGCCGTCTGCCCCTCGGGAATGTCGAGGTGCATCAGCAGGTCGTTCGCGAAGATCCTCCAGCCCTGGACGAGGTAGGTGTCCCGGTCCGTGGCGTACAGGGTCGGGCAGTCGCCCACGGTGGAGTTCTTGCCAAGGAACCGTAGCTTCATGGCGCTCTCCTGTCTGCTGTCTTGCGCTTGTTTGCGCGACATGACGATGGTGGAGGGCCTGTTCGAGGCCGTCAATCGACTTGCTGCAAACTCGCGCAATCTTCTTGGGGGTTGGAAGGCGGCCGTCCTACGGTCGTGGGCGAACCGGAGCAACCGAGGAAGCCGCACCCGGCCGTACCGAGGGGAGATGCGTGGTGGCCACCGTGACCGACAAGCCCGACGCTCCAGCCGTCGACAGCCCGCCCATCGACGTGGAGTCGATCGCGGACGGCACCGACGCCGCCCTCAGGATGGAGCTGGGCACGTCGACCCGCGAGGAGATCGACACCAGGACGACGGCCATTGTCGCCCAGCTGCATCTGCTGCTGGGCAAGGAGCTCGGCGCCGACGAAGACCCCGCCGTCAAAGACCTGTTCACACAGGCCTACCGACTGCTGGACAAAACGAACCGCCCCACAAAGCAGACCGCGGCCTTCAACGCCTTTTTCTCCATGCGTGACGTGGCCAACCTGGCCCGGCGCCTGCTGTGGATCTACACCGAGCCGAGTCACCATGCGCCCTGATCACCCCATGCTGCTCCACCGTTCGTCCGCGCTGACACACGCCGAGAGCATCCTGACGCCGGGATTCTGGTGCGATTGGCGCCACATGGACGGACGGCAAATCAGCTCCGCCCGATGTCCGACCGCCGCATCAGCCATCCGCTGGGCACGCGTTCAGATCCGCATCATCGCCTCGGCCGTCGCGCCGGACTCCGTGGACCCTCTCGTCGACCGGTCCTACCAGGGCTGGCACGACGCCGTCACAGCCCTAGAGCAGGGCTCCGACTTCACGTTGCCCCTCGTGGCAGAACCATTTTCCTTCGTGTGGCACGCCCGCCCTGCCACCTGCCTCCCCCTCATCGACGACCGGCCCCCGGCTCACCAACGGACGAAGGAGGACCTGTGGGGCTGAGGCCGGAGGAACAAGCCGCTTCGACTGGCGCGACGGCAGCTGCTTCCGATGCGAGCAGACCGGCGTCCCCGTCGCGGAGACCGGCGACATCACGGTGACCGGCGCGACCTTCCCGCTCCTCGCCCGCCGACGCCGTGTGTTCCGGCTCGAACAGCTCCACTGAACGATGAGCGAACAGGCCGTCCGCCGTCAGAGCACCCCCTCGCCCACCGGACCTCCTCCCTCTGCCCACTGGCCCACTGAAACTTCGCTGCCCAGCCCGCCCGCCCACGTCGCATAGAAAGACGGCACGCCCTGAGCAGGCCCCATCCCCCGTCCCCGCTGCTCGAACAGGAGGTTTCCCCCACCTCAGAAGGACAGGTCTCAGCGGAGACGGGGCCCAACCCGGGAAAAGAGGCACAGGATGCACCAGCTGATCGTCAGCCCGTTCCTGGATGGCCACCTGGCCGTCCGACCTGGGAGCGCCGCCTGCGTGCGCTTGCCAACCGAACACTACGAGGAGGTACGGCAGCGGGCCCGGGCCGACGACCGCGTACCCGACTGGCTGGCTACCGCCGCGGCCGAAGCCTGGAGTCTCGACCTGGCCGACCAGACCGTCGGGGCAGCGCTCCTGGTGCGCGAGCCGACCGAACTCGCCTTCGCCCGGGCGAGCTGGGAGATCAACCTCTACTGCAACTTCGGCTGCAAGCACTGCTACCTCGGCGAACGTTCCCTGTCTGGCCTGAGCTGGGAGGAGAAAGTCAAACTGATCGACATCTTCCGCGACTCCGGCGTCCTCTGGCTCCAGATCACGGGCGGCGCACCCACGGTCGACCCCGACTTCGCGGGCACCTACCGGTACGCGTACCGCCAGGGCATGATGCTCACGGTCTCCACCAACGCCTCGCGCCTGTGGAAACCCGGCCTGCTGCGCCTGTTCTGCGATCTCCCGCCGTACCGCGTCGTCGTCAGCATGTACGGCGCCTCCGAAGAGTCTTTCGACGAACTCACCCAGCGCAAGGGCGCCTGGAAGAACTTCCAGAAGGGCATGGCCGCTGCCCGCAATGCCGGCCTGCCGCTACGGGTGTCCGTCGTCGTCACGGAGGACAACGCCCACGAGGTCGACGCCATGGTGGCCGTGGTCAAGGGCTGGGGCCTGGACCACCACGTGTACACCAACATGCAGCCGACCTTCTCCGGCACGGGCGAGCCCCTGCTCGTCCAGTCAACGGAGCACCTGCGCACGCGCCCTGTCTTCCAGGGCTGCAACGCCGGCGTGACCTTCTTCCACGCCGACCCGCACGGCAAGGTCTCGATCTGCAAGATCGGCCGAGATGACCAGATCGACCTCATGGCCGAGGGCATCGACGGTCTGCGTCGACTCGGAGCGATCTCCGATCGTCTGATGCTTCGCACCGGTGGCTGCTCGGGTTGTTCGCTCTCCGGTTCCTGCCGGGTGTGCCGACCGCTCGCCAAGGTCTACCAGGAGGCGGAGGCACCACTGCACACCTACTGCCAGCACGGAGACACCGAGGAGATGGTGCACGCATGAGTCTCGTTCCCGTCGAGATCCAGACCCGCCGCCCGCCGGCCGTCCGCCCGGCTCTCCCTTCCACTCTCGTCGCCACCGAGGCGCTCGTCATCGAGCCCGACGCGGACACCGTGATGGAGGGCAGCGCCTGCTCCTGCGCGGCCGGAGACGACAACCCGAACTGACCTACCCGGTCACGCTCGCTCAGGTCCTGGCGCATCCTGCGCCGGGCCTGAGCCCTGAACACGAGACGAGTACCTTAAGCACATGCGTTTCCGCTGGGACTGGCTGCGTCCCGTGGTGTCGGCGCCCTACGTGCCGACGATCGGACCGGTGCACCCGTCCGTCCTCACCGAAGACCTGTTCACAGACACCTTGATCGCGGCCTCCACCGACCGGTGGTTCCTGCGCTACGACAAGGACATCCGCTGGTCCGACCGCAAGGACGAGACCGTTCTCGCCGAGAACATCGCGCACCGGCCCGGTGAGACCCTGATCCCCACGATGTCCCGGCGGGGCGCCGGAATGGTCAAGGTCCACCTCTACGGCATCGAGCCCGACAGCATGTTCGCGGCCACCGAGCTGGCTCAGAAACTGACCGCCGAGTACGGCGCCGGGAGGGCACGGGTGGTGCGCTTCCTCGGCCCCGAGTCCCCGGACGGCCGCGGGACCCGCGTCCAGCTCCAGGACTTCAAGGCGGCGGTCCGCCCGGCCCCGGTCGGCCCCGTCGGCCCATTCGACGACTGGCCGGCGGGCGTGCGAGACACCTTCGCCGGCTTCGCCGAGGAGATGGCCGCGGACGGCTTCGCCTTCCTCTACGGACAGATGAAGGCAGCGAAGGTCGGCCCCGTCCTGACCGCCGCCCAGGACGGCAGGGTGGTCGGCGCCATCGGCCCGATGGAGATCCGGCCCGACGCAATCGGCACCCCGCAACTGATGCCGCAATACTTCGGAGTCCTCCAGGAGTACCGCGGTCAGGGCTTGGGACGCCTGCTGTGGCGGGCGGCGATGCACTGGGGACAGCGCAACGGAGCCGCGTATCAACTCCTCCAAACCGAAGTCGGAGGAGCTTCGGATCGCCTCTGCCGGTCCGAAGGACTGACGTCGCTGGGCTTCACCTACTGGCAGGACGCTTGAATCCGCCAAGGACCACGCGAGTGCGCATAGCGCGGCCCCACGGACACACCAGGGCTACGCCCTCGGCGACCACGGGCTCCTACCGCCTCGCCCCGTCCCGGGCTACAGCTGCACAGACCGCCTCCACCTGAACGGGGCCAGGGACTGTCACGATGCTCGGTCATGGCCGATCCCTTGCCCGTTCTACCCGACGATGCGCTGAGGAACTGCCAGGTCCTCGTACGCGAACAGGCGCGTCAAGGACAGCGGGTCGTCTCTGGCACAGACAGCGGCAACCGTGTCGATGAGCCGGTCGTACCCGGGTCCGGTCTTGTCTTCGTACGCTGCGGTCATGCGGCCCCCTCCGTCCCAGGGCAGCGTCCCCAGCTTGCACAGCACGGCGGGGTCCCGGACGGCATTGCCGCTGATCTCGGCCCGTCCCCAGGCGTGACCGGTGCCGGTTACCCCGAACACGTCCGGGTCGATCAAGCCGCTGCGGTACTGGACCCATGCCTCGCCCCCGGTCACAAACTCGCCGGGAGCAAGGTCCTCTGGGCGGTCGACGTGGCCTGTGCCCAGGATCTCGGAGTCGATACGCACCCACCGCGCCAGGGCGGTGTCCCAGTACTCGGTGATCCAGTGGTCAAGGCCGCGTTCTGCCACGAAGTAGGTGGCAAAACCGCACCGGGCACGAGCGGCTATACCCCGCATGCGCAAGAGGTTGCGTCCAGGGAAGTGGTGTACGGGTTCGACCTGATCCGGGGGTTTGCTCCGGCATCGGGATGGTGCCCGCATAGTTGAACGGCCACCGG
>NZ_JAQMWP010000036.1 GCF_030403745.1 Streptomyces sp. S.PB5 | reverse complement strand
GCCCAGTTCGGGCATGAAGCCCTGCACCGCCGCCAGGATCGCGTAGTCACCGCACCCCGGGCACCAGCGCACCTCCTGATCCGACTTGAAGTCGCGGACGGTGAGCTTGAGTTCAGTCGGCATGGATGACTTCCTCCAGTACGTCGGCGAGCTGTTCCGTCCTGAACGGCATGCCGTTGACCTGGGTGTGGGAGCGGGCGTCGACCAGGTATCGCGCGCGGATCAACGTGGTCAGCTGTCCGAGGTTCATTTCGGGGACGACGACGCGGTCGTAGCGGGACAGGAGCTCGCCGAGGTTGCGCGGGAAGGGGTTGAGGTGGCGGAGGTGTGCCTGGGCGATGGGTTGGCCGGCCGTGCGAAGTCGGCGGACGGCTGCGGTGATGGGTCCGTAGGTCGATCCCCAGCCCAGCGCCAGAGTGCGGGCCCCGTGCGGGTCGTCCACTTCGACGTCCGGTACGGCGATGCCGTCGATCTTCGCCTGGCGGGTGCGGACCATGAGGTCGTGGTTGGCCGGGTCGTAGGAGATGTTGCCCGTGCCGTCCTGCTTCTCGATGCCGCCGATGCGGTGCTCCAGACCCGGCGTGCCCGGGACCGCCCACGGACGGGCAAGAGTCTGCGGATCCCGCTTGTACGGCCAGAAGACCTCGGAGCCGTCCTCCAGGGTGTGGTTCGGCTGGGAAGCGAACTGGACGTGCAGATCGGGGAGTTCGCCGGTTTCCGGGATGCACCAGGGTTCGGAGCCGTTGGCCAGGTAGCCGTCCGACAGCAGCAGGACGGGGGTGCGGTAGGTCAGTGCGATCCGGGCTGCCTCCAGTGCTGTGGCGAAGCAGTCCGCCGGTGTGCAGGGGGCGACGACCGGGACCGGAGCCTCGCCGTTGCGGCCGTACATCGCCTGCAGCAGGTCCGCCTGCTCGGTCTTGGTCGGCAGACCCGTCGACGGGCCGCCCCGCTGGATGTCGATGATCAGCAGGGGCAGTTCCAGGGAGACTGCCAGGCCGATGGTCTCCGACTTCAGTGCGATGCCGGGGCCCGAGGTCGTCGTCACGCCCAGTGAGCCGCCGAAGGCCGCGCCCAGCGCCGCGCCGATGCCGGCGATCTCGTCCTCGGCCTGGAAGGTGCGCACACCGAAGTTCTTGTGCCGGCTCAGCTCGTGCAGGATGTCCGAGGCCGGCGTGATCGGGTACGAGCCCAGGAACAGCGGCAGGTCCGCCTGGTGGGAGGCGGCGATCAGGCCGTAGGCGAGGGCCAGGTTGCCGGAGAGGGAGCGGTAGGTACCCGGTGCGAAGGCCTTCGTGGCCGGAGTGACCTGGTAGGAGACCGCGAAGTCCTCGGTCGTCTCGCCGAAGTTCCAGCCGGCCCGGAAGGCGGCGATGTTGGCTTCGGCGATGGCCGGTTTCTTGGCGAACTTGCGCCGCAGGAAGGCTTCCGTGCCTTCGGTTGGCCGGTGGTACATCCACGACAGCAGGCCCAGCGCGAACATGTTTTTCGAGCGGTCGGCGTCCTTGCGGGACAGTCCGTGGGCCTTCAGTGCCTCCACCGTCAGGGTTCCCAGCGCTACCGCGTGGATGTTGTAGCCGTCGAGGGAGCCGTCCTCGAGCGGGTTGGCCGGGTAGCCGGCCCTGGCCAGTGCGCGCTCGGTGAACGCGTCGGTGTTGACGATGAGTTCGGCGCCGCGCGGCAGGTCGGCGATGTTCGCCTTCAAGGCGGCCGGGTTCATGGCGACCAGGACGTCCGGTGCGTCGCCGGGGGTGAGGATGTCGTGATCGGCGAAGTGCAGTTGGAACGATGAGACGCCCGGCAGGGTTCCTGCGGGCGCCCGGATCTCCGCGGGGAAGTTCGGCAGCGTGGACAGATCGTTGCCGAAGGAGGCGGTCTGTGACGTGAAGCGGTCGCCCGTCAGTTGCATGCCGTCGCCGGAGTCGCCCGCGAACCGGATGACCACCCGCTCCAGTCGGCAGACCTCTTTCGCGGGCGGTGCCTCGGCCTCGGTGGACGGGCCGGTCTGGACAAGCATCGGAAAGCTCCTGTCGTCCTGGGTCTCGCGGATCGCGGTGCCGGAGGCCGTCGTACGCGGTCGTCGGCCCGGTCAGGAGGGTGGGGCGTGCCGCGGGTTCGGCGGGGACGGTTGAGCGGTCGCAGTCGACGTCTCGCCCGTCGGTTGCTGTCGCGGTGCCGTGGCCGGAGGCGTGCGGCGGCTGCTCTGCCCGCCGTGCAGGTGTGGCTGTGTCCGGGGCGCCGTTGTGCGCCGCCTGTCCGGTCGCCCGCGCACAGGTTCTCCGCCCGGATCAGCGTGGCCGGGGTGCGGGGCCGGCGGTAGTGCGTCTGGCGGTTGAGGCGTGCACAGGCGCCGTCGGTGCCACCGGTGGTGCGTGTCGTGTGCTCGCTGTGGCGGTCCGGTGCCGGGCGCCCGCATCGGGGGGTGCGGGCGCCCGGGTCGCCGCCGGCCGGGGGTGGGGCGGCGTCAGCCCGCCTGTGTGGCGGCGTCGGTGACCTCAGGGGCCGTTGTGGGGGTGGTGGCGGGTGCGGGGGTGGGGCGGGGCTGCTTCTTGAGGCCGAGGCCGATGACGGCGCCGGCGAGGGTGCCGACGGCGGCGACCCACCCTGCCATGCGCAGGCCGCCGACCAGCGCGTGCGGGTCGGGGTTGTGGCCGGCGTGGGCGTTGGCGACGGCGACCAGGGCGGCGAGGCCGAGGGCGCCGCCGATCTGGCGGCAGGTGGAGGCGAGCGCCGAGGCGACGCCCTGCTGGGCGGGTTCGGCTCCGGAGGAGGCCACGGCGACGAAGAGCGTGGGGAAGGCGAAGCCGCCGCCGGCGCCCCAGATGGCGATGCCCGGCACCAGGGCCCAGTAGGAGCCGTGGGTGGACATGCCGGCGATGACGGCGGCCAGTCCGACGGCGGTGGCGGTGGTGCCGAGGAAGAGCGTGGTGCGCACTCCCAGCAGGCCGAGGACCCGGGCGTTGAGCTTCATCGCGACCGCCATGCAGATCACGGTCGGCGGCAGGAAGGCGATGCCGGCGGCGAAGGGGCTGTAGTTCAGCACGGACTGCAGGTAGGTGGTGAGCAGGTAGTAGGTGCCGCCCAGGGACGCCTGGAAGACGATCAGCGCCAGCATGGGGATGTTCAGGCCGCGCAGGCGGAACAGCTTCAGGGGGACCAGGGGATCGGCGGAGCGCTTCTCGATCAGGACGAAGACGGCCAGCAGCAGGGCGCCGGTCGTCAGGGCGCCGAGGCCCTGCAGCGAGCCCCAGCCCTTGTCCGGGCCGCTGACCAGGCCGAACACCAGCAGCGTCGAGCCGACGGTGGCGACCGCGGCGCCGACGGCGTCGAAGCTGCGGCCGGTGCCGAAGGGGCGGTCGGGCGGCAGGACGCGGGTGGCGGCGAACGCCGCGATCAGCGCGAGGGGGACGTTGACGAAGAAGACCCAGCTCCAGCCGAAGGCACTGGTCAGCACTCCGCCGAACAGTGAGCCCGCCGCCAGGCCCGCGCTGCCGACGGCGCCCCACACGGATGTGGCCCGGTTGCGCTCCGGGCCGGGGGCGAACGTGGTGAAGACGAGCATCAGCGTCGCCGGTGTCAGCAGCGCACCGCCCACACCCTGGAGCGCGCGGGCGGCCACCAGGAGGCCGGCGTTCTGTGCGAGGCCGCCGGTGAGTGAGGACAGCGCGTAGATGACGAGTCCGGTCACCAGCATGCGGCGCGGGCCGATCCGGTCGGCCGCGCGGCCGCCGAAGAGCAGCAGTCCGCCGAGTGCGACCGCGTAGGCGCTGACGACCCACTGCAGCGACTGCGCGGAGAAGCCGAGCTGGCTGCCGATGTCCGGCAGTGCCACGTAGACGATGTTGTAGTCGATGGTGACGATGAACTGGGTGAACGCCAGCAGGGCGAGGGTGTACCCGGCCCACCGTGGCGATCGGGAGTCTGTGGTGGCCATGGGGTGGCTTCTTCCTTTTCCTTCGGGGTGAGCGGGGCGTGGGCCGACCGAGGGAGGTTCTGCAGCCGAGAATAATCCCTTCGTGAAGGTATGTAAATCTGAGGCGGGGGCCGGGATCAGGCAACTTCACCTCGCGATCGCACAGTTGAGGACGGCCACCCCTGCCGCGGAGCGGGCCGCGAGGGGCCGAAACGCCTGCCCGTGTGCAAGTGGGGAGGGTCCCCACTTGCACACGGGCAGGCACCTTCGCGCGGCACCGGCGGTGCGCAACGGTGCAGGCACCGCGGGTGGCGCCCGCGGGTCCGGTGCGGTGCGGCGCCCGCTCGCGGATGCCAGGCCCCGTCACAGTTACATACCTCTGCGAAGGTATGCGATTGTGAGCCGGAAGCCACTGGCAGCCCGGTGCGCGATGACCCCCGCGGTCGAGGGCCCGCGTATCGCACTGCGCCCTCACAACGGCGTTCCCCTCTTCCCTGGCCGGACGAACCGCCCAGCGCTCACCCGGCCCCGCTCGTCGGCCGGCGACCCGCACACGACACGGATCCCGAGCTTTCGAAGGAGCCTGCATGAAATTCGGAGACGATCTGCGGATCAAGACCGTGACCTCGTGGTTCCCACCGGACCGCGAGAACGTCGAGGACGCCGTGGCGGCCGGGAAGCTGACCGCCTCGGACGCACAGCGGCTCGGCGTCGGCCACCTGCCGTTCTCGGCCGCCCTGTCCGCTCCCGAGATGGCAGCGGAGGCCGGCCGCGCCGCACTGGGCAGGGCGGGCTGGAGCCCGTCCGCCGTCGGTCTGGTCCTGCACACCTGGATCTACCACCAGGGCCATGACATGTGGTCGCCGCCGCACTACGTGGCCCACGCGGTCGGCGCCGGCACCGCCACGCCCTACGGCGTCCAACAGGGCTGCAACGCCGGCTCGCTGGCCCTGCAGCTGGCCGGGATGCACCTGGACGCGGACCCGGGACTGGGTGCCGTGCTCGTCACGACGGGCGACCGGTTCTGTCCTCCCGGCATGGACCGCTGGACCTCCGACTACGGCCTCGGCTTCGGCGACGCGGGCACCGCGGCCCTGGTGCACCGGGGCGACGCGGAACCGGACGACTACGCCCTGCTGTCCCTGGCCACCGCGACCGACGCCCAGTTCGAGCTGATGATGCGGCACGGCAACGACTTCAGCCCGGCTCCCATGTGGCACGACGGCTTCATCGACCTGCGCACTCCGAAGAAGTCCTACATGGCGGCGTACGGCAAGGAGAAGTTCGAGACCACAGCCGGCCGCAACATCCGCAAGGTGATCACCGACAGCCTGCACGACGCGGGGCTGGAGCCCGACGACCCGAGGATCAAGTACATCGCGCTGCCCCGGCTCGGGGCGAGCCTGCTGGACTCCATCTACGGCCCCGTGCTCGACGAGCTGCTCAAGGCCGAGGCCCTGCGGTTCGGCTCAGCCACCGGCCACCTCGGATGCGGCGACTTCTTCGCCAACCTCGTCGACCTGCGCGACCGAGTGCCGCTGGAGCCGGGCGATGTCGCGCTGGTGATCAGCGGCGGGGCGGCCTGGACCTGGGCCTGCGCCGTCGTGCAGGTACCCGGCGGCCCGTCGCAGGACCGGGCCTCGGCGAAGGGCGTGTGATGGGCCACGGACTCCTCGGCCTGGGCGGCCACGTGCCGCTGCGGGTCATCGACAACGCGCAGGTCGCCCAGTGGACGGGCGCGGAAGAGAGCTGGATCGTCGAGCGGACCGGCATTCTGGAGCGCCGCTACCGCGAGCCCGGCACCGCCACCTCCGACCTGGCGCTGCACGCCGCGCGCGAGGCGCTTCGGGCGGTGCCGGAGGCGGCGGCCCGGCTGGGTGTGATGGTCGTGGCCACCTCCACCCCGGACCAGCCGCAGCCCTCCACGGGGGCCATCCTGCAGAACAAGCTCAGCCTGTCCGAGGTCCCGGCGTTCGACGTCAACGCGGTGTGTTCGGGCTTCCTGTACGCGCTGGCGGTCGCCGACTCGATGCTGTCGGCACGGCTGGCCGGCCAGGGCGGCGACCACGCCCTGGTGGTCGGCGCCGACATGTACTCCTCGCTGATGAACCGCACCGACCGGCGCACCGTCAGCCTCTTCGGCGACGGGGCCGGCGCAGTACTGCTCGGTCCGGTACCCGACGGGTACGGGGTGCTGGGCTGGCGGCTGGTCGCCCACGGCGAGCACCGCGAGCTGGTCGAGGTGCCCGCCGGCGGCACCCGTACGCCGTTGGACGCCCGCAGCCTAGAGGCCGGCGAGCACCTGTTCCGCATGCGGGGCCGCGAAGTGCGCGAATACGCGCTCGGTGTGCTGCCCAAGGTCATCGGCGAGGCGCTGGACTCGGCCGGGGTGCGGCTGGAGGACGTGAACCGCTTCATCCTGCACCAGGCCAACACCCGCCTGGTCGAGGCCTGTACGCGCGAACTGGGCGTCGATCCGGAGCGGGTGCCGCTGACCGCACCGCAGTTCGGCAACACCGCCACCGCCTCCATCCCCCTCACCCTGTGCGCGGAGAACGAGCGGCGGCCCTTCCGCCGGGGCGAACACCTGGTGCTGGCCGGAGTGGGCGGCGGCATGACCGCGGGGGCCGTGGTCGTCCGCTGGCACTGAGCCCTCCCCCGGCGAACACCGCTGCCGACCATACAAGCGCTGCGAAAGGAACCAGACATGCCGACTGCGACAGCGGCGGGACTGCGCTGCTACGAACTGTGGGACCCGATGCCCGACGAAGTGCGCGAAGGCGCCCGGCGGTTCGCCACCGTCCAGGCGCTCAACGAGCTGGTGGGCGTGCTGCCGTTCGCCGAGTGGCTGGACCGCGCGCCCAGCTGCACCCGGCGCCAGATGCTGATGGCCAAGGTCCAGGACGAGGTCGGCCACGGGCACGTGGCCGCGCGGGTCGCCGAGGACCTGGGCATGCCCCGCGAGCGGATCCTGGTGGACTACCTGGAGGGCCGCTCGAAGGTGCACAACATCTTCCACTACTCCTTCGCGTCCTGGGAGGAGTTCGGCCCCGGGCTGCTGCTGATGAACTCGGCGGCGATCTTCCAGTTCCGGTCGCTGATGAAGGGCGTCTACCTGCCCTACGGCCGTGCGCTGCGCAAGATCGAGCGCGAGGAGTCCTTCCACTACCAGCACGCCCTGGACCTGACCCACGAGGTGCTCACGCACGGAGACGCCGACCAGCGCCGCCGCGTGCAGGAGGGCTTCGAGACGTGGCTGCCGCGGGTGCTGGCCTACCTCGGCCCGCCGGACACCGACACCCTGCACGCCAACCGCATGCACCAGATCGGCCTGAAGCCCGACGGCAACGACGAGCTGCGCCAGGCCTGGCTCAGCAAGATCATCCCGGTGTTCGAGAAGCTCGGCGTGCACGTGGATCCCGCGCTGGCCCGCCAACTGCCCTCGGGAGAGTGGGAGTTCGCGATGCCCGACTGGGCCGAGGTGAAGAAGGTCATCGCGGGCGGCGGCCCCGCCTCGCAGCGCCGGCTGGAATGGGTGCGAACCGCCCTGGACCGCAACGCGCGCTACCGGCACGCCCTGCGGGGGGTGGCGTGATGCCACACGTTCCCACCGACACCGATGTCTACGAGGTGTTCGCGCAGACCGGCAGCGGCTCGCCGCTGAACCACGTCGGCTCCCTGCTGGCGCCGCGCCGGGACGCCGCCTGGCACCTGGCCAAGGAGACCTACGGGCGCCGCGACGACCTCTTCCGGCTCTGGGTGGTACGGCGCACCGACCTGATCGTCTCCAGCGCCGACGACCGCGGCCTGCTCGCGGCCAAGACCCGGATGCCGCACCGCCAGCCCGGATTCCCCACCACCCGCCGCCGCGACCGTGCCACCGCCCCGGACACCGCCGCCCCGCCGCAGCCCGCGTCCGCCGAATCCGGCGATCCGCGCGGGGCCGCCGGCCCCGACCCGAGCCGGCTGTGGCCGGCGCTCGCCGAGGACCTGTTCGTGCTGGGCAACCGGCTGGGCGAGCGCATCGTCGACTACATCGACCTGGAGGAGTCGCTGGCGGTCGGCTCGATCGGCCAGGAGGCACTGGCGCACGCCGAGACGATCCTGACGCTGCACGGATTCGACGCCCGTGCCGCCGACGCCCACCTCTTCGAGCGGCCGCAGGAGCAGTGGCGGGTCTCCCGTGTCATCGGGCTGCTCACCGACTGGCCGTCCACCGTGGCGGGCGGGCTGGTGCTCGCCGCGGCCGTCAGCGTGCTCGCCGAGGAACGCGCCGCCGGGGAGCCCGCGTTCGCCGCCATCCGCGACGAACAGCTGGTCCACCTGGAGCACTGGCGGCGCTGGGCACGGGCGCTGGCCGCCTGGCCGGAGACGGACCAGGAGTTCACCCAGGCCTACGCCGACGTGACGCACTGCGCCGGCGACCTGTTCGGCGCCGACCCGCACAACCCCCTGACGCAGACGCTGCACGCGCGGCTGGCCGCGCGCATCGGCGACAGCGGCGTCCCCGGCTCCCGCCTGCCGCACCAGCCGGTGCCACGGGCCGCCGGCAGAGGCGGCAGCGTCCTGGCCGACTGCCTCCGACGCGGCCGCCTCGTGCGCGAGCACTACGCCCCGGAGGTGTTCCTGTGAACGCCCCCACGACCACCCCGGCCCCCGACCCGCTCACCGGCGTCGTCGCCGAGGTGCTCGACCCCGAGATCGACGTCACCCTGGGCGACCTCGGAGTGGTGCGCTCGCTCTCCCGCACCGACGGCCGGATCGTGGTCCACCTCGCGCCCACCCGGCTCAGCTGCCCCGCCCGCGGCGAGATCGCCCGGCGGGTGCGCACCGCCCTCACCGAGGCCGCACCCGGGCACACAGTCGAGATCGTGTGGGAGCGCGGCACATGGCAGCCCGACGCGGTGACCGCCGCCGGGCACGACGCCCTGCGCAGCGCCGGCTACCACGTGGCGGGCAGCACGCCCCGCTGCCCCTACTGCGCCGGCGAGGACGTCGTCCGCGCAGGCCGCTTCGGCGGCGCGGTCTGCAAGGTGCCCTACGACTGCCGCGGCTGCGGATCGCCCTTCGATGTGATCGGTACGGCCGGCTGCTGCGCCGTGCTCCCGGTCCCCGACGCCAGGCAAGGAGGATCATGATGAGGCTCGCCGGAAAGACGGCCGTGATCACCGGGGGCTCCCGGGGACTGGGCCGCGCGATCGCCGAACGCTATCTACTCGAGGGCGCGCAGGTGGTGTGCGCCGCACGCAACCCCTACGACATCAAGGAGGTCCTGGACCTCTCCCCCGGCCGCGGCGCCTACGTCCCGGTCGACGTCACCAGCCCCGACTCGGTCGCCGCGCTGATGGCCGAGACCGCCGACCGCTTCGGCGGCGTGGACATCCTGGTCGCCAACGCCGGGGTGAGCCGGGACGGGCGAGTGGAGCGGCTGCCGGTCACCGACTGGCAGGACATGGTGGCCACCAACCTGACCGGGGTGTTCCTGTGCACCCAGGCGGCGATCCCCTACCTGGAACGCAGCCAGGCCCCCCGGATCGTCAACGTCTCCTCCAGCATGGCCACCCGGGTCGCCGTCGGCGCGGCCGGATACTGCGCCACCAAGGCCGCGGTGGAGATGTTCACCCGCGTCAGCGCCATCGAACTCGGCCCCCGCGGCATCCTGGTCAACTCCCTGGCCCCCGGCATCCTCGACGAAGGCATGGGCCAGCAGCTCACCGAGAACGACAAGATCTGGGCGCGCTACAAGACCCGGCTTTCGCTCGGCCGGCCCGGCGGCGCCGACGAGGCCGCCGACGCGGCCGTCTTCCTGGCCGGTCCCGAATCCAGCTACGTCAACGGCCACGTCCTCGAAGTCAACGGAGGCCTGCTGTGGTCATGACCAGCACCCCCACGGTGGAACGCCTCTCCGCCTGGCTGGACCTCGACGGAGCGGTGGGCATCCTGCGCCTGGACCGGCCGCCGCTGAACGTGCTCGACCGTGCCGCTCAGTCGGCGCTGCGCGCCGCGGCCGAGCAGGCCGCCGGCGACGAGCGGATCCGCGCGGTGGTCCTGTACGGCGGGCCCACGGCCTTCTCGGCCGGCGGTGACATCAAGGAGATGGCCGCGATGACGCACGCCGAGATGGTGGGGCACGCGCCCCTCCTCCAAGGCGCCTTCGACGCGGTGGCCGCCATCCCCAAACCGGTGGTGGCCGCGATCAACGGGCCCGCCCTCGGCGGCGGTTGCGAGCTGGCGCTGACCGCGGACGCCCGCATCTGCGGCACCGAGGCACGCCTGGGGCTGCCCGAGGTCCTGCTCGGCGTCATCCCCGGAGCCGGCGGCACCCAGCGGCTGCCGCGGCTGATCGGCCCGGCCAAGGCCAAGGAGCTCATCTTCACCGGCCGCCAGGTGGGTGCGGACGAGGCCCTGCAGCTGGGCCTGGTGGACCAGGTCGTGCCGACCGACCAGGTGCTGCCCGGCGCACTGCGCTGGGCGCGGCGCTTCGCCAAGGGCCCCGCGTTGGCCCTGCACGCCGCCAAGACGGCCGTGGACCAGGGGCTTGCGACCGACCTGGCCTGCGGTCTGGCCATCGAACGGTCGGTGTTCGCCGCCCTGTTCGCCACCGAGGACCGGCTGACCGGCATGCGGACCTTTGCCGCCGAGGGGCCAGGCCGCGCCGCCTTCGACGGGAGGTAGCCGTCATGCGTGAAGCGACCGAAGGGTTCCGGCGCGCCCGCGACCACCTGCTGTCCTCCTACGGGGACCTGCCGCGCGCCCGCGCCTTCCCCCGGCCCGTACTCGGCGAGACGTTCAGCTGGGTCGCGGACTGGTTCGACGTCATCGCCGACGGCAACGACGCCACCGCGCTGCGCGTGGTCGACCTCGACCGGCAGGGCGCGGTCCTCGCCGACACCGCGCTGAGCTTTTCCGAACTGGCCGAACGCTCCCGGCGCGTGGCCGGATGGCTGCACTCGATCGGCGTGCGGCGCGGGGAGCGCATCCTGCTCATGCTCGGTAACCGGGTGGAGCTGTGGGAGTGCGTGCTGGCCGCGTTCCGGCTGGGCGCCGCGGTCATCCCCGCGGCCGTCCAGCTCACCCCCGAGGACCTGGCCGAACGGCTGGAACGCGGCGCGGTGCGCCACGTCATCGCCCAGGCCGACCTCACCCCCAGGCTCGAGGCGCTGCACGGCAGTTGGACACGCGTCGCCGTCGGGGACCGGGTGGCGGGCTGGCAGGACTACCAGCAGGCCTACACCGCCGCACCGCTGCGGGAGGCGGTACGGACCCGGCCCGAGGACCCGTCGCTCGTCTACTTCACCTCCGGCACCACGGCCCGTCCCAAGATGGTCGGGCACACCGGGCTGAGCTATCCGGTCGGTCACCTGTCGACCATGTACTGGCTCGGTCTGCGCCCCGGTGACGTGCACCTGAACATCTCCTCGCCCGGGTGGGCCAAACACGCCTGGAGCTGTCTGTTCGCGCCCTGGAACGCGCAGGCTTCGGTCCTGGCCGTCAACCAGCCCCGGTTCGCGGCCCGTCCGCTGCTGCACATGATGTCGCGCTACGCGGCCACCTCCTTCTGCGCGCCGCCCACCGTGTGGCGCAGCCTCATCCAGGAGGACCTGAACCGGTGGCCGATCCGGCTGCGCGAGGCGGTGGCCGCCGGGGAACCGCTCAACGCGGAGGTCGTGCACCGCATCCGCGACGCCTGGGGCGTCACGGTACGGGACGGCTACGGGCAGACCGAGACGACCGCCCAGATCGGCACCCCGCCGGGGATGCCGGCCGTGGAGGGCGCGCTGGGCTGGGCGTTGCCGGGCTACGACGTGGCCCTGCTGGACGCGCGGACCGAGACCCCCCTCCTGGAGGGGGCGGCAGAAGGCGAGATCTGTCTGCCGCTGGCCGGCCGGCCCCTGGGTCTGATGAGCGGCTACCTCGGCGATCCCGAGGCGACCGCGCGCGCCCTGCACGGCGGCCTCTACCACACCGGCGACTTCGCCACCCGCGACGCCGGTGGCCTCTTCCGCTACCTGGGACGCGGCGACGACGTCTTCAAGGCGTCCGACTACCGCATCTCCCCCTTCGAACTGGAGAGCGTGCTGCTGCGGCACGCGGCCGTCGCCGACGCCGCGGTGGTGCCCTCACCCGAGCCGCTGCGCCTGGCCGTGCCCAAGGCATACATCGCCCTGGCCGCCGACTACAAGCCGGAGGCGCAGACCGCGCAGCAGATCCTGGCGCACGCCCGCGAGCACCTCGCCCCCTACAAGCGGATACGGCGGATCGAGTTCGCCGAGCTGCCCAAGACCATCTCCGGCAAGACCCAGCGGGCCGAGCTGCGCCGGCGCGAGGAGCAGCGGCGCACGCGCTCACCGCAGGAGTGGTGGGAGGAGGACTTCCCCGGCTAGCGCCCCGCTCCCCCGGTGCGGCTGCCGGGGGCGGTGTCCGCGCCGTACCACAGGCGCCCTTCATCCGACCGGTGAGCGGGCCGCGCCATGCCATCGGCGCCACCCGCCCCCCTCGGGCCGCACCACCTCACCGGCATCCTCGCCCCCTGAGCCTCGGAGACCCCATGACACCCGGCCCCGCCCACGACAGGCAGCGCGCCCAGACCGTACTGAGCAGCCTCATCGGCAACAGCATCGAGTTCTACGAGTTCCTCATCTACGGCTCCTTCTCGTCCCTGTACTTCGGCACCCTGTTCTTCCCCTCCTTCGCCCCCGCCACCGCAACCCTGCTGTCGCTGTCGACGTTCGCGGTCGCGTTCGTGGGCAGGCCGCTCGGCGCTGTCGTCTTCGGACACCTCGGGGACCGGCTGGGCCGCAGGACGACGCTGGTCACCACGCTCACCGTGATGGGCGGCGCGACGGTCCTGATCGGCCTGCTGCCCACCTACCGCACGATCGGAGTCGCCGCCCCGATCCTGCTGACCGTCCTGCGGTTCGTCCAGGGATGCTCACTCGGCGGGGAGTCCAGCGGCGGCTTCCTGATGGCGCTGGAGAACGCCCGGCCCGGCAAGCGGGGCCTGCTCACGGCCATCGTCGGCACCGGCAACGCCTGGGGGCTGCTGCTGGCCAACGGCGTCCTGCTGCTGGTCACCCTGCTGCCGGACCGTCAGGTGCTCTCGTGGGGATGGCGGCTGCCGTTCCTGTTCAGCGCGGTACTCGTGGCCTTCGCGCTGCGCGTGCGGCTGCGGCTGACGGAGACCCCCGAGTTCGAGCAGGTCAAGTCCGAAGGCGCCGTGAGGACCGTACCGGCGCTGGAGATCGTGGGACGGCACGGTCTGCTCACCCTGTGCGCGTCGCTGTCGGCGCTTCCGATGTTCCTGGTCTTCTACCTCGGGTCGGTGTTCTCGCTCAAATACGCCGCGAGCATCCACGTGAGCCGCGCGCAGATGCTGACCCTGCTCGCCGGATCGTGCATCTTCCTGATCGTCGCCATGCCGTTCTTCGGCCGGCTCGGGGACCACCGCGGCCGCAAAGCGGTCTTCGTCGGCGGCATCGCCGTCATGACGGTGGCTCCCTTCGCCTGGTTCCCGCTGCTGCAGACCAGGTCCCTGCCACTGATGGCGCTCGGCTTCCTGGTCCTGTTCGCCGGGTTCGCCGCGAACTACGGCGTGCAGGGCGCCTTCTACCCGCAACTGTTCCCCACGGCGCTGCGCTACTCCGGGATGTCCATCAGCTACAACGTGGGCGGTCTGCTCGGCGGCGCCGTCAGCCCTCTCATCGCCACCTCCCTGCTCGGCACCTATCACAGCTGGACACCGATCGCCCTGTACATGGCCGCGACCGGCGTCATCGGCCTGGCCGCGTCGCTGTTCCTGCGCGAGCGCACCGCCGGCTCACCCGCCCAACCCGCCACTGCCGCACGGCCGGTGGCCGCGCCCGCCGACGTCGCCACCGCCGCCGGCTGAGCGGAAGCCGGCGCAACCCTCCCCGTCCGATCCGAAGTCAGGAAGTCCTCCATGACAGCCCCGTCCGTCACGCGCTGCCCCGTCCTCGACCCCACCGGCCGGGCGATGCACGCGGAAGCCACCTCGCTGCGCGAGGCACCCGCCGTGCTGGTGGAGCTTCCGGGACCCGTCCGCGCCTGGGCGGTCACCCGGCACAGCGTCATCCAGTCGCTCACCAACGACCCACGTATCTCGCGCGACATACGACAGCACTGGCCCGACCTCGCCCACATGCCCGACGGCTGGCCGCTGGCCGCCCTCGCCCTGCAGCAGAGCTTCTTCAACTTCTACGGCGAGCAGCACCGCACCTCCCGGCGCCGAGTCGCCCCCACGTTCTCGCCACGGCAGGTCGAACGCATGCGCCCGCAGGTCCAGGCCACCGCCGACCGGCTGATCGACGCCCTGGCCGCACTGCCCCCCGGGTCCGTCGCCGACATCCGCCAGGCCCTCGCGCTGCCCCTGACCATCACCGTCATCTGCGACCTGTTCGGCGTCCCCGGCCACCTGCGCACCAAGATCGGCACCGGGATCGACGCGGTACTGAACTCCTCCCTCGGCCCGAAGGAGGCACAGGCCGCCAACGACACCCTGTACGAGCGGCTCGGCGAACTGCTGCGCCACAAGCGCCGGCACCCGGCCGCCGACCTGACCAGCGACCTGCTGCTGCCTGCCGATGACGGCCAGGAGCCGCTGTCGGAGGACGTGCTCCTCGGCACGCTGTTCCTCATGATCGGCGCCGGTTACGAGACCACCGTCAACCTCATCACCAGTGCCGTCCACGCCGTGCTCGGCCACCCCGAGACCCTCACCCTGATTCACGAGGGGACCATCGGCTGGAAGGACGTCATCGAGGAGACGCTGCGCATCGAGGGCCCGATCATGCACATACCGATGCGCTGCGCCCTGGAGGACATCGACCTGGGCGAAGGCGTCGTCATCCGCAAGGGTGATGCGATCACCGTCGCCTTCGCGGCCGCCGGACGCGACCCGCAACTGCACCCGCAGTGCCCCGAACGCTTCGACCCCACACGGGCCGGCAAGGAACACCTCGCGTTCGGCCACGGGCCCCACTTCTGCCTCGGCGCGCACCTCGCCCGCCTCGAGGCGGACGTCGCCCTGAGCACGCTCTTCGGCCGGCTGCCCGAGCTCGCCCTGGCACACCCCGGCCAGCAGCCCCCGCGCGTGGAGTCCTTCATCATCAACGGGCCCCAGCGCCTGGACGTCGTCCCGCGACCTGCCTGACCTGCCCACGCCGCCGGCGCCGCCTGCCGGGAACCCCGGGGCGGCGCCGGGGTGTGTCCGCGGCCTCGTCCGCCCGATGCCAGGGCCGCTCCCCCACGGCGCCGGCCGGGAGCACGTCCCGGCCGGCCCCGTTCGCCGGTCCCTGCCGGTACGGCCGCCGGGGGCCGTGAAGCCGGGCCCGTCGCGACCGTGCACTGCACACCGGCGACGACGAGGCGGCGCGGCACACGGCGGCGCGGCACGGCCGGATCAGAGGCGACACGCCGTCACCGCAGTGGCGTAGCACGGCCGGGACGCCCCCGACACGCCGCCGCAGCAGCCCGAAAGGGCCGTTCCAGTGCCGGCGCAACACGGCGGCGCCCGGCGGGACTTCCCGCCGGGCGCCGAGGGCGGCTCCGCTTCAGGCCCAGAGCGGGCCGAGCGCCGCCGGCGAGCGGTGGCGCAGTGTGTTGTCGAGGTGGATGCCGTGCGCGACCCGCTCCGCCTGGATCCGGGTGGAGGCGATGAGCAGCGGCATCACCGAACCGCCCTCGGGCAGGCCCGCGTAGTACAGCCCCGGCAGGGTGCCCGCCCCCGCGCGGTGCACCGGCATGCCGGTGTCGTCCAGGGCTGCGGGCGGCAGGATGCGGTAGTCGGGCACGAATCCCGTGGCCCAGACGATCGACGTGATGTTGTGGGCGGTCAGGTCCAGCCTGTCCCCGTGGTCCGTGAACAGCGAGTCGTCGAAGGGGGCTACGGGGGTGCGGTCGGGCACGACCAGGCCGTGCCGCGCTATCGCGGTGTCGATGGCCGCGAGGAGCTCGGACTCGGCGCGGGCCGCGGCCCGCGCGATGGCGCGGACGTTGTCCTGCAGGTGCAGGACGTCGCCCTGCGCGCCGCGGACGGTGCCGACGAGGGTGACGCCCTTGCGGGCCAGCACCCCGAGGTTGAGGTCGCGGCCGCCGGCCTTGCCGGTGAGTACCGACACGCCGGGCAGGACCGGCGAGTTGCCGCGCCCGCCGGAGGCGGACTCCAAGTTGCCTTCCAGCGGCAGCAGTTGCAGCCAGTCCAGGACCTGGGCGCCCCGGTAGCGGCGCGGCGAGGTCTTGTGGCGGCCGACCGCCAGGTACACCTGCCGGTCGGCGTCGCTGAGGTCCTCGGCGATCTGCTGGCCGCTGTTGCCCGAGCCGACGACGAGGACCGCGCCGGGCGGCAGCGACTGGGGGGTGCGGTAGTAGCGGGTGTGCAGCTGAGTGATCGACGGGTCGATCCGGGCGGTCAGTTCGGGCAGGCGCGGCGCGCAGTAGCCGCCGAGGGCGGCGACGACGTTGCGGGCCTCGACGGTTCGGCCGTTTTCCAGGTGGAGGAGGAAGCGTGCGTCGGGGTGGGCGGGCGTGTCGAGGGGCGATTCGACAGACCGCACGGAGGTGTGCTCGCGCACGTCGATGCCCGCCTGGGCCACGTAGCGCCGCAGCCGTGCGGCGACCTCGCGGGCGGGCATGTAGCCCTCGGGGTCGTCGCCGTCGTAGGGCATGCCGGGGAAGGTGACGGTCCGGTTGGGCGTGTTGACGCGCAGGCTCTCCCAGCGCTCCTTCGCCCAGGCCTGGCCGATCTCTCCCCGCTCGAAGACCGCCGCACGGTAGCCGAGGCGGGCAAGGCAGCCCGCGACCGAGCAGCCTTGCTGGCCCCCTCCGACAACGGCGGTCTCGACGAACTCGGTCATCATGGCTGCGCTCCTGGTCCGCTTGGGGTGTGGTGTCTGCTCGCGCGGTGGTGCGTCATGGGCCGGCGTCCCCGCCGGTGGCGTCGGCCCAGGGCAGTACGACCGTCTTGCCGGTGGCCTGGTCGGCCTCCATGCGGCGGTGGGCCGCCACGATGTCGTCCAGGGCGAAGACGGCATCGAGGCGAGGGCGGTAGAGGCCGGCCTGGACGGCGTCCACGATCCGCTGCAGCAGGCCCTGGCCGCCGGCGCCCTTGAGGGTGTCGCTGTGGAAGGCGGTGAGGCGGGTCCCGGTGGGGATCATGGCGATCGGTTCGAAGTCGGGGATCAGCCAGCCGCTGAGCGAACCCGCCACGCACACCGTCCCGCCGCGGCGCACCAGCCGCAGCGAGTCCGGCACCGTGCGGGTGCCCACCAGGTCCAGGACGTGGTCCGGTCCGTCGGGCCACAGCGCGTGCACGGCGTCGGCCGGCGGCCGGCCGTCGTCGAGCAGGACGTGGTCGGCGCCGGCCGCTTTCAGTGCGTCGGCCTTGCCTTCGGTGCGGGTGGTCGCCGCGGTCTCGATGCCGTGGGCGGCGGCGATCTGCAGCGCGGCCAGCCCCACCGAGGAGGTGCCGCCGCGGATCAGCAGCCGTCCCCCGCCGGACAGGACGCCCAGGGTGTCCAGGGCGCCGTGCGCGGTCAGGTAGGTCTCGGGCAGTGCGGCCAGGACCTCCCACGGCAGGGTGGTGGTCACCGGCATCAGCAGGGCGTCGGGCAGCAGCGCGTACTGCGCGTAGCCGCCGTCGAACCGGCGGCCCATCTCCCCCATGACCGCGGCCACCGTCGTCCCCGCCGGCAGCCCAGGGTCGGTGGAGTCGGCCACGGTGCCCACGCACTCGATGCCGAGCACGCGCGGGAAGGAGACGTCGGGGGAATGTCCCTGACGGGTCCTCAGTTCGGAGCGGTTCAGGCCCGCACCCTCCACGCGTACCAGGCTCCAGCCCTCGCGGACCTGCGGGACGGGCAGGTCGCGGATCTGCAGGACCTCCGGACCGCCCGCCCGCACGCAGACCGCCGCACGCATCGTCGTCTTCATGAGGCAACCACCTTGCCGATGTCCGGTTGATGGTCAGGCTTCGTCGACGACGTCGAGGGAGGGGGCCCAGCGGGGGATCTCCTCGCGGCCGGAGGGCAGGCGCAGGCTGCGGCTGAAGCTGTACTCCTGCAGGGTCTCCAGGGCGTGTTCACGGCCGTATCCGCTGGCGCCGACGCCACCGAACGGGGTGCCGGTGAAGGCGCGGTTGTAGTGGTTGACGAACACAATGCCGGCCTTCAGTTCGCGGCTGACCCGCAGGGCGCGCTCGGAGTCCCGGGTGAACACGCCGGCGACCAGACCGAACTCGGTGCCGTTGGCGATGCGGACGGCCTCGGCCTCGTCGTGGAAGGGGATCAGGCACACGACGGGCCCGAAGATCTCCTCCTGTGCGATGCGCATGTCGGGGGTGACGCCGGTGAACAGGGTCGGCGCCACGTAGTAGCCGTCGGCCAGTTCTGGGTCGGTGGGCAGGGGTGCCTGCGCGGCGACGGTCGCGCCCTCACGGACACCGATGTCGAGGTAGTCCAGCACCCGCTGCCGCTGTGCGGGGCTGACCAGCGGGCCGACGTGGGTGGCGGCGTCGGAACCGGCGCCGACCTTCAGTCGGCCGACGGCGGAGGCGAGACGGCGTGCCACCTCGTCGTGCAGGTCGGCGTGGACCAGGACGCGGGAGGATGCGGTGCAGGCCTCGCCCTGGTTGAAGTAGCCGCCCTCGACGGCCCAGCGCAGTGCCGAGTCCACATCCGCGTCGTCGAAGATCACCAGGGCGTTCTTGCCGCCGAGCTCCAGCAGCGTCGGCGTCAGGTTGTCGGCGGCCGTCTTGATCACGGCCCGGCCCGTGGTGGGCGCGCCGGTGAAGGAGATCTTGCCGACCAGGTGGTGGCCGGCCAGGTGGGCGCCGACCTCTCCGCCGCCGGGCACGATGTGCACAACGTCGTCCGGCAGCACCGACTGCACCAGTTCGGCGATGCGCAGCACCGACAGGGGCGCCTGCTCCGGCGGCTTCATGACCACGGCGTTGCCGGCGGCCAGGGCGGGTGCGAGCTTGCCGGCGGTGTGCAGCGGGGGCCAGTTGAACGGCACGATCGCGCCCACCACGCCGAACGGCTCGCGCACCGTGACGTCGAGCATGCTGCCCGCGTCGCGGACCTGGCCGGGCATCGCCTCGCACAGACCGGCGAACATCTCGAAGATGGTGACCGCGCCCTCCAGGTCGAACTGGCGTGCCTGGGTGAACGGCTTGCCGTTGTCGCTGGACTCCAGGGCCGCGATCTCGTCGGCGTGCTCGCGGATGACCTGGGCGACCTTGTACAGCCAGCGGCCTCGCTCGCGCGGGGTGCGGGCCTTCCACGCGTAATGGGCTTCGTGGGCGGTCCTGACCGCCTGGTCCACCCGGTCGGCGTCGGCCCCCTGGACAACTGTCAGGGGCCGGCCGGTGGCCGGGTCGTCCACGGTGAAGCGGTCGGCCTCGTTCTGGGACGACCAGCGGGTGCGCAGGACTTGTACGGCTTCGACGGTCGTGGACACGGGGTTCCTCCTGGCAGGGCGCCGGACGTCGCCGGCTCGGTCTGATGGTGGGGATCAGGTGTGCGGGGCGAGTCGTTCGCACAACACCGTGGCGATCCGCTCGGCGACCACGACGGCGGGGACGTTCGTGGCGACACGGGGCATGGCGGGGAACACCGAGGCGTCCGCGACGCTCAGGCCCTCGACGCCGCGTACGGCGCCGTCGGCGTCGACCACGGCGCCCGGGTCGTCGGGGCGGCCCATGCGCATCGTGGCGCTGGCGTGGTTGTAGTGGGCCGGGGCGCGGCGCACGGCGGCGGCCAGTTCCCGGTCGCTGATGTCCGCACCCGGTATCCGCTCGTCGGCCAGCAGGTCGGCCAGCGGGCGGGTGCGGGCCAGGCGGCGGGCCAGACGGACCCCGTCGGCGACCCGTTCGGCGTCGGCGGCGGTGGTGTACAGGCCGAGGTCGATCGTCGGCGCCTCCCCGGGGTCGCGCGAGGCCAGCCGTACGCTGCCGCGGGAGCGGGGCTGGACGCAGGAGACGAAGAAGACCATGTCCCAGCCGGTGGGGTGGTTTTCCGCCCACGGCACGAACTGTTCGGGCAGACTGCCGGCCGGTACCGCGGCGGAGGGCAGGATCTGGACGTCGAAGTCGGGCTCGCCCGGACCGGTGGCGACGCTCAGGACGCTGCCGAACACCGAGCGGGCGTCGGCCCGGGGCGGCTTGGCCGCGTGGACGTTCCAGTAGGCGGGGTGCTCGGTGAGGTTGCGTCCCACCCCGGGCAGGTCGGCCACCACGTCGATGCCGAGCGCGGTCAGCTCGCCGCGGTCGCCGATGCCCGAACGCAGGGCGATGGCGGGCGAGTTGTAGGCGCCGGCCGCGAGCACGACGTGCCGGGCGGGGATCTCCTCCCCGGTGGCCAGCCGGACGCCCCGGGCCCGGGCGCCGCGGAGCAGCACGCGGTCGACGAGCGTGTCGCCGCGCACCTGGAGGTTGGGCCGCTCGCGCACGGGGTTGAGGTAGCCGATGGCGGTGCTCAGCCGTATGCCGTCGGCCGCGCTGAGCGGGGTGCGGGCGAATCCCGGCACCCCGGGCGCGTTGAAGTCGGCGACCTGCGCATGCCCCAGACGCAGGCCGGCCTGCTCGGCGGCGACGGCGTGCTCGCCCAGGTCCTCGGGGGCGGGCAGCGTCATGCGGTAGGGCCCGCCCAGGCCGTGGTACTTCTCCTCGCCGTAGGGGTAGTGCTCCATCCGCCGGTACAGGGGGAGCATCCGCTCGTAGCCCCAGGCGTCGCCGGCCGCGGCGGCCCACGCGTCGTGGTCGGCGGGCCGGGCCCGCATGGCGACGCAGACGTTGACGGCCGAGCTGCCGCCGATGACGCGGCCCCGCGGCACGGGCACCTGGTTGCCGAAGGCGTCCGGGACGGAGCGGTAGCCCCAGTCGTAGGTGTAGGGGGCGTAGGTGGCGTCCTTGATGTCCGACGGTGTGTCGTCGGTGGTGGCGAAGTCGGGGCCCGCCTCCAGCAGGAGGACCGAGCGCCGCGGGTCGGCGCTGAGCCGGTTGGCCAGGACGCAGCCGGCGGATCCGCCGCCGATCACGATGACGTCGTAGGTCATGGCGGCCGCCTACTCGGTCCGGGGCCGGCCGGCCAGACGGCGCGGGCCGGGGGCTGGTGCGGTCATGATGCGGCCTCCCGTCGGGGCGGGAGGTTCCAGTGCAGGTGCAGTTCCTCGAATCCGCGGGCGATGACGAGGCGTTCGCGGGTGCGGGAGCCGGCGGGGCCCAGGCGCAGCCCGGGCAGGCGGTCGAAGAGCAGCGGGATGGCGACGCGCAGTTGCAGACGTGCCAGGGAGGCGCCGAGGCAGGCGTGGACGCCGCGGCCGAAGGCCATCTGGTGCCGGCGGGGGCGGTCGGTGAGGGCGAAGGCGTCGGGGTTGTCGAAGACGCAGCCGTCCCGGTTGGCGGAGCCCCAGTGGACCATCACGCGGTCACCCGGCACGAGGCGCCTGCCGCCGAGTTCCGTCTCACGGGTCACGGTACGGAACAGGCCCTGCACCGGGGACTCGAAGCGCAGGATCTCCTCGGTCATCGCCTCGGCGGACGCCTCGCCCGCGCGCAGGGCGGCGAGCTGGTCGGGGTGTTCCAGCAAGGTGACCAGACCGTTGCCGATGGCGCGGGTGACCGTGACGTGCCCGGCGATGATCAGGTTCATCACGATGCGCATCAGTTCCACGTCGTCGAGCCCGTGCTCGGCGCCGTACTGCGCCAGCGAGGCGACCAGGGAGTCCTCGCCGGCCCGGCCGGTGTCGTCCAGCAGGCCCATCACGTAGTGCTGCATGGCGACGACGTCACGGGCCCATGCGGCGCGTTGGGCCGGCTCGCCGGTGCCCACGGACAGCTTCAGCCAGTGGGAGCTCCACTGCCGCAGCAGCGGCACGTCCTCGGGCGGCATGCCCAGGATCCGTGCCATGACGATCAGGGGCAGGGGCCAGGCGTAGCCCTCGATGATGTCGGCCCGGCCGTCCGCGGCGAACCGGTCGATCAGCTTCTCGGCGGTGTCGCGGACGAAGGGCTCCAGCGCTGCCACGCGCCGCGGGGTGAAGACGCGGTTGACGGCAACGCGCAGCCGGGTGTGCTCCTCGCCGTCGCTCTCGGTCAGGTTCGGCGTCAGCGCCCAGCCTTCGGCCAGGACCTGTTTGACCTCGTCGGACTCGGGTCCCGCGGTGATGCGCACCGCGCTCGCGGAGGAGAAGGTCTCGGGGTCGTGGACGACGCGCGTCACGTCCTCGTGGCGGGTGAGAATCCAGAGGTCCCGGCCCGCATCGTGGAACACCGGGCACTGGGCGCGCATCTGTGCGTAGACGGGGTAGGGGTCGGCCAGTTGCTCGTCGCAGGTGGGGTCGAAGGCCGGTGTGGCGGTCATCGAAGGCCCTCCGGCCCCGGCCGGGCACCCCGGGCCGCCCGGCCGCCCGAGGTCGCGTGGGATGTGGGACATCGGTGTTCTCCCTCGTGGTGTGAGGCCGGGGTCACTCGGCGGCGGCCAGGGCGGGCATCGCCACGTCGTGCTGTCCCGGCCCGGCGGCCAGCGGCCAGGCGGCGCGGGCGTGGCCGGTGTCCGCCGGGTGGACCAGGGGCGTCACCGGCTCGGACAGGAAGGTGTCGTGGACGGTCTGGGTGGCCGCGGCCAGGTCGCTGCGGCCGGTCAGCACGCTGAGCCGGTTGGAGGTGACGTGCAGGTCGGTGCGTGCGGCGCCGACCGAGCGCAGGGCTTCCAGCAGCCGCAGCGGTGCGTACGGCCGGCGGCCGATGCCCAGGCCGACGACGGAGAGCCGGGCCAGGTTCGACGTCCAGTGCGCCTCGTCCAGGCGGATGCCGCGGTCGGTGTCGGCGAGCAGGTCCCGCATCTCCTCCACGCTGTCCTCGGGCAGGGTGAGCGCGATGTCGCCGGCGTCCTCGGTGCCGAGGTTGCCGTAGCGGCGCAGTTCGACCTCGGTCTCGCGCTCGACGAGTTCGCCGAGCAGGCGCAGGACGTGGTCGGAGGTGATCCGCCGCAGCACGCAGCGCACCAGGCCGGAGCGCCCGGCGACCCCGGCGATAGCGCGCACGCGGCCCGCGGGCGTCCAGAACTCCCCCGACGCCGCCCCGGCGGCGCGCCGGCCGTCGCCCACCCAGGTCTGCGGGCCGATCGCGGCGCTGTTGGAGCGCACCTTCAGATCGACGCCGTGGGTGCGCGCGTAGTCGACCGAGTCGGAGGCGAGCACCTTGGCGCCGCTGACGGCCAGTTCGGCCATCTCCTCGTACAGCAGGGAGGTGTGGCGGCGGGCGCCGGCGACCGTGCGGGGGTCGGCCGTGTAGACGCCGGCGACGTCGGTGACGATCTCGCAGTGGTCCGCGCCGAGCGCGGCGGCCAGGGCGACACCGGTGGTGTCGGAGCCGCCGCGGCCCAGGGTGGTGCGGGCCCCGGTGGCGATCGACTCGCCCTGGAATCCCGCGACGACGGGGACGGCTCCGCAGGCGAGTTCCTCGCGCAGCCGACGCGGGTCCACCTCCACGATCGTGGCCCGGCCGTGGCGGTGGTCGGTGCGGATGCCCGCCTCGGGACCGCTGAACGAGCGGCTGGCGACACCCTGGTGGCCCAGCGCCAGCGAGAGCAGTCCGGCGGACGCGGCTTCGCCCGTGCACAGCAGGGCGTCGAGTTCGCGTGCGTCGGGCCGGGCGGTCACGGCCGATGCCAGGCGCAGCAGTTCGTCGGTGGCCCCGCCCATGGCGGACACGACCACGACGACCTGGTTGCCGTCCTCGCGCGCCGCCCGGATCTGCCGTGCAGCTTCGATGACCTTTTCAGGTGTGGCGACCGACGTTCCGCCGTATTTCTGCACTATGAGCGCCATCTCACGCACTCTCTTCCTTCAAATCCGTGGACCGTGGAGGCTTGTCACTGCTCGTGCAGGAACTCCCGGATCGCGTAGCCGACGTGGCGCTGGTCGGTCATGGTGTGACCGAGGATGACGTCGCCGGGCCGCAGCTCGGTGAAGTTGTGCACGCTGCCGCCGGGGCCGAGCGCCCGCACGTGCCAGTCGTCCTGGCCGACCATGTCCACGAGCTGGCCGCTGCGGGTACGGGCCTCGATCCGCAGCATGGGGCGGGACTCCATCTTGATCCGGCCCACGACCACGGTGCGCACGCTGCCGTCGGTGCTGACGGCCAGGATCTCCGAGCCGCAGTGCAGTTCGGACAGGTACTGGGTGCGGTTGCCGGGGGTGAGGGTGTAGGAGGACAGGGCGGCGGCGTTCACCCGGAACGGGCGGGTGGGCATGTACGGCAGCGGGTGGGTCTCGCTGCTGACCAGGACCAGGCCGGTGGAGTACGAGCCGACCAGGATGCCCTCGTTGGGCCGCAGGTGGGAGCAGGTGTCGACGCAGACCCGGTCGCCCAGGCCGAGATGGGTGAGCTGGACGATCTCCAGTTCCTCCATCTCCAGGGAGGCGGCCTCGCCGCGGGTGACCTGCATCAGCTCGGTGGCGTCGCCGACCCGCTTGGGGGCCAGCAGCACCGCGTCCGAGCCGCGCTCCAGCACGCCGAGGGTGGTGGCCGCGTCCTCGACGTCCTCGACGACGGTGACGATGGAGCCCTTGGCCTTGTCGGCCGCCGCCAGCAGGATCTCCAGCGGGATTTTGCTGGGGTCCTGGCGGAACTCCACGAGGGTCAGCTCGGCCTCGTTGGCGATCCGGCAGGCGAGGTCGAGGCTCTGCTCGTCCAGCACCTTGACCAGGACGCCGGAGCGCAGGCCGGGACGCAGGCCCTGGAACTTCTCGGCGATGCTGTGGTCGGCGATGAGGAGGTCGACTGCGTCGACGAGCTGGTCGATGAGGGTGGTGGGTGTCTCACCGGTGACGACGGCGGCCTTCTGCACGTTCGGCGGGACCTTGCCGGCCAGTTCGGGGTCGTCCAGCACCACGGTCTCGACGCCGATGTGGGTGCTTTCCTCGACGATGGCGGTGGCGAGTTCGGAAGCGGTGCCACGGAGGTCGATCCAAGCGGATTTCATGTTCGCACCTTTGGTTGTGGGTGGCTTGCTGTCGTGGTCGCGCCTGGCTGTCGGTGACGGGTCGTCACGATGTCCGGAGGTGGAGCTGGAGGTGGGGGTGACCGGCTCGGTGAGGACGGCCGGGTGGGGGTGTGTCAGACGGTCGCCTCGGACAGTTCCTGGCCAAGGACGGCCAGGTCCTCCAGCGAGCGGGGCCCGGCGTGGACCCGGCGGGCCACCGAGCGGGCCAGTCCGCCCGGGTCGGGTGCCTGGAAGACGTTGCGTCCGACGGCGACGCCGAGCACGCCGGACTGCATCGTGCTGTCGATGAGGTCGAGGAACTGCCCGGTGTCCTTCAGGACGCCGCCGCCGGCGGTGACGACCGGGATCGGGCTGGCCTCGACGACCTCGCGCATCGTCAGGGGCGAGCCGGTGTAGGGCAGCTTGACGATGTCGGCGCCGAGGTCGGCGGCGACGTTCGCGGCATGGGCCAGCAGGACCGGGTCCCTGGGGTCGGTGATGCGGGGGCCCCGCGGATAGACCATCGCCAGCAGTGGCAGGCCGTAGCGTGCGCACTGGCCGGCGACCGCGCCGAGGTCGGTGAGCTGGGCGGCCTCGGTGTCCGACCCGAGGTTGATGTGCACGCTGACGCCGTCGGCGCCCAGGGCGACGGCCTCTTCCACGGCGCCCACCAGGATCTTGGCGTCCTTGTCGGGGGCGTGCTGGGTGCTGCCGTTGAGGTGGACGATCAGTGCCATGCGGCCGAGCGCGTCGGCCGGCAGGAACCTCACGCGCCCCTTGTGGACGATGATCCCGTCCACCTCGTTGGCGGCCATTTCCTCGACGAGTGTCGCGAATCCGGCAGCGGAAGCCACCGGACCGTCAGCCAGCGAGTGATCGAGCGGAACCAGAAACGTCGTCCCCGAAGCCGAGTGGATAATTCGCTGAGCCCGGCGATCCTTACCGCTCCAGGCGTATGCATCGGTCATTTTATCAACACCCTGTCCCAAACCCAGATGACCAGATCAGTTGTCCGGCGCGCATTCGGTGCGCTTTCTTCGGAAGTTTCTCTGCGGTGTTTTCGGTGTTGCCGAAACGACCAAACCAAGGAATTATCCGGCCCGTCAAGCCCCGCACTTTTCTCGCTTTTCGGCGTTTGCCGCGGGCTACTTCTGCTCCGGCGGCTGTGCCCGGCGCTGCGACACGCGGGCGGCAAGGTCCTGCCACGCCTGCACGCTCGCCTGCGCGAGTTCGGCGACGAAGTCCAGACAGTGGTCGGGCAGGTCCAGGACGAGCCCCTCCTGCGCCTGCGGACCCATGGCGGCCACCGCGAGGATGCTCAGCAGCAGGCGGCCGGACTGGTTGAAGCGCAGGGAGGGGTCGGTGCGCAGGGAGCGCAGCAGCGCGGTGGACCGGTCGAGCTTGCCCTGCCCCGAGGACGCGGGCCGGGCGGGGCCGGCCTTGACCTGGCGCGCGGGCGGCAGGCGGCGCTGTGCGGGGATGACGGCCCTGGTCTCCCGCTTCAGCTGGTCGCGCACGTCACGGACGGTGCCCGGGGACACGCCGGCCACCGCGCTCACCGCCCGCAGGGAGGAGGAGGGGTCCCTCAGGAGCATCTCCTTGGCGCGCTCCCGCCCGGCGGCGGTGCTGACCGGCCGCACGCGGCCGTCCCTGCCGAGCCTGGTCTGCCCGCCGGGCCGCCCGGTCGCCTCACGCAGGGCGGCGATCGTCTTGGGCGAGAGCCCGACGGCCGACGCGATGGCGCGGTTGGACCAGCCTTCCTGCTCGTACAGGATGCGCCTGCCCGCCGCCTTCCTGTCGGCCAGCGACAGCGGCAGCCCGTGCCGTACGTTCAGCCGGACCGCCAGAACGAAGGCGCTCGCGTCGTCGCCGTCGAACCAGCGCGCCCGGATGGCCTCCTGCCCTCGTAACCGGGCCGCGCGGACCCGGTGCACGCCGTCGACGACCCGGTTGGTGCCGCGCTGCACGACGATGGGCGGAAGATCGGCCTGCGATTCCGCCAGGACCCGTACGTGCTCGCCGTTCTCCCCCGCGGAGCGCGGCGAGTGAGACAGGTCGAGGTCCGCGATCGGTATCCAGTCCGTCTCCGTGCCGGCGTCCCGTCCTGCGGGGTCCGCCTCCGCGTCCCCGCGGTCCGGGGGGTGGGTGCGCGCGTCCCGTCGCTGGAGCACTGCTTCGCTTTCTGCCACGTTCGACCACACTCCTCAGCCACACCTGCCGCTGCCGGTCAGGGGCCGCAGAGTCTGTGCGCACTCCGACGGACCCACCACAAGAATACCTTCGCCAAGGTATCTTTTATAGCGGTCGGCGGCACCTCCCCTGGGCGGTGTGCAACCGGGGAAATCCCCGGTTGCACACCGCCCGGCAACGGGGGCCGCACCGGCGGGCGGGGACGGCGCGGCCTGGCGGGGGCGGGCGAGGGCACGCACCCCGTCCGTGTCCGGGACGGTGACGCGAGCGCACCACCTCCGGACCCGGTGCGCGAGAATTTTCCCGGCAGTCGCCCTGCCCGCCCGTACGAGAGCAATTCCGAACAGCCGTCGGCGACGCAATTCTCCACACCTCCCCTATCGCCCTGCGACAGCCTGGCCTCCATTTCTCTACGCGCGCTAAGCTGACCGCGCCTTGGCCACCGGAGCCCTCTGCTCCCCTGCGCCGGCCCGGCCCGTGGTGGTCCTCTTCGGCTTTCAGCCAGACTCATGTGCCGGAAAGAATTCGCGGTCACCGAAAGGCGTGGTCATGGGTAATGACTCACCAGGCACCACCGTGCACGCTTCCGCAGAAAAAACCCGGAAAGAGCGCATTGCCGAATTGTTCCGGGCCGAGCCGGAACTGGCCGACAGCATGCCGGTGGCCGGCGTCTTCGAGGAGCGGTCCGGACGCGCGCCGCGCCTGTCCGAGATCGTCCGGCGCACCCTCGTGGCGTACGCCGACCGGCCCGCCCTCGGCGAGCGTGCCCGGCAGTACGTCACCGTGGACGGCCGCGTCACCGCACGGCTGCTGCCCCGGTTCGACACCGTCTCCTACGGCGAGCTGTGGTCACGGCTGAGCGGCCTCGCCGCCGACTGGTACCACCACCCGCACCATCCGCTGCGCGAGGGCGACTTCGTCGCGATCCTGGGCTTCGCCGGCACCGACTACACCACCGTCGACCTGGCGTGCGGCCAGCTCGGGGCCATCGCCGTGCCCCTGCACACCAACGCCTCGGTCGACCACATCCGCCACCTGGTGACAGAAGCCGCCCCACGGGTCTTCGCCACCAGCACCGACCGGCTGGCGACCGTGCTGGAAGCGCTGGCCGGGCAGAGCAGCGTCCGCCGCATCCTCGTCTTCGACCACCACCCCGAGCTCGCCGAGCACCGGCAGGCGCTGACCGACGCCGAACGGCTGCTGGCCGCGGCGGATGCCCCGAAGTCGCTGGAGCTGCTCGCGGACGTGGTCGGCCGCGCCGGCTCGCTGCCGCCGCTGCCCGAACTGCCGCCGGACCACAGCGCGGACGGCGCGCTGTCGGCCCTCATCTACACCTCGGGCAGCACCGGCACGCCCAAGGGCGTGATGTTCCCGGAGTCGACGGTGTCCCTCATGTGGCGTCCGCCCGCGGGACCCGACCACCAGTACCCGCTGATCACCGCCAACTTCCTGCCGCAGAGCCACCTGGTCGCCAGGAGGATGGTGATCAAGACGCTGGCCACCGGCGGCACCGCGCACTTCGTGGCCCACAGCGACCTGTCCACCCTCCTGGAGGATCTGGCACTGATCCGGCCGACCGAGATCGCCATGGTGCCGCGGGTGTGCGAGCTGCTCTTCGAGAGCTACCACGCCCAGCTCAACCAGCGCGCGGCACACGGCGAGCCGGACGAGAACGACCGTGCCGAGGTGATCGCGCACCTGCGCGACCACGTGCTGGGCGGGCGCGTCATCCACGCCCCTTGCGGGTCCGCACCGCTCGCCCCGGAGCTGGCCGCCTTCCTCCGCGACGCCCTCGACGTCCCGCTGGTGAACAGCTACGGCACCACCGAGACCGGCCTGGTCATGCTGGGCAACCGCGTGCAGAGCCCCCCGGTGCTCGACTACAAGCTCGTGGACGTTCCCGAACTGGGCTACTCCACCGCCGACTTGCCCCATCCGCGCGGCGAACTGCTGGTGAAGACCTCCCTGATCACCCCCGGCTACTACCGGCGTCCCGAGGACACCGCCGAGGTCTTCGACCAGGACGGCTACTACCGCACCGGCGACATCATGGCCGAGACCGCGCCCGGCGAACTCTTCTACGTCGACCGGCGCAAGAACGTACTCAAGCTCTCCCAGGGCGAGTTCGTCGCGCTGTCCAGGGTGGAGGCGGCCCTGGTCGCCAGCCCCCTGGTGCGGCAGGTCTTCGTCTACGGCAACAGCGCGCGCGCCTACCTGCTCGCCGTGGTGGTGCCCACCCCCGAGGCGATCGCGCAGGCCCGCGACGAGACGGCGCTGAAAGCGGCGCTCAGCCGGTCGCTGCACAGCGTCGCCGCACAGGCCCGCCTGGCGCCGTACGAGATCCCGCGCGACCTGATCGTCGAGACCGTGCCCTTCAGCCAGGACAACGGCCTGCTGACCGACTCCACCAAGCAGCTGCGCCCACGGCTGAAGGAGCGCTACGGCGCACGACTGGAACAGCGCTACGCCGAACTCGCCGCCAGTCAGGCCGCGGAACTGCGCGCGGTGTGGCAGGACCACGACCGCCCGGTGGCCGAGACGCTCGCCCGCGCCGCGCAGGCCCTGCTGCCCGGACTCGACGCCGAGCCGGACCCGCAGCAGCGCTTCACCGACCTGGGAGGCGACTCGCTGTCGGCACTGTCGTTCGCGAACCTGCTGCGGGAGGTCTTCGGCGTCGAGGTCTCGGTCGGCACGGTCCTGGGACCGGCCAACACCCTGGGCGAGATCGCCGCCCACGTGGAGCGGCTGCGCGGCCCCGCCGCAGCGCAGCGGGCCACCTTCGCCGCCGTCCACGGCGAGGACGCCGCCTCGGTACGGGCCGGGGACCTCACTTTGGACAAGTTCATCGACGCCGGGACCCTCGCCGCCGCCACAGCACTGCCCCGGCCGGCCGGCGAGCCGCGCACGGTGCTGCTCACCGGGGCCAACGGCTACCTCGGCCGGCTGCTGTGCCTGGAGTGGCTCGAACGCCTGGCCCCCGTGGGCGGCACGCTGGTCTGCCTGGTGCGCGCCACCGACGACAGCGCCGCCCTCCAGCGCCTGGAGCAGGCCCTGGACAGCGGGGACACCGCGCTCAAGAGCCGCTTCGCCGACCTGACGGCCGGCGGGGCGCTGCGCGTACTGGCCGGCGACATCGGCGCGCCCCGCCTGGGCCTGGGCGAGCGGGACTGGCAGCAGCTGACCGCCACCGTCGACCTCATCGTGCACCCGGCGGCGCTGGTCAACCACGTGCTGCCCTACCGGGAGCTGTTCGAACCCAATGTGGCCGGCACCGCCGAGGTCGTCCGCGCCGCCCTGACCACCCGGCTGAAGCCGGTCGTGTACGTGTCCACCGTGGCCCTGGCCGCACACGGCACCACCACCGTGGCCGAGGACAGCGACATCAGGGCCGCCGACCCCGAGCGCGCGGTCGACGACCGGCAGGCGGGCGGCTACGCCACCAGCAAGTGGGCAGGCGAGGTGCTGCTGCGCGAGGCCCACGACCTGTGCGGGCTGCCGGTGACCGTGTTCCGCTGCGGCATGATCCTGGCGCACGCCCGCTACACCGGGCAGCTCAACGTGCCCGACACCTTCACCCGCCTGCTGCTGAGCCTGATCGCCACCGGGATCGCACCCGAGTCGTTCTATGACGGCGCCCGGGACGGCCGACGGCCGCGGGCCCACTACGACGGCCTGCCGGGGGACTTCGTCGCCGCCGCCGTGGCCGCCCTGGGCTACCGGAACGCCGAATTCCGGACGTTCCATGTGGTCAACCCGCACAACGACGGAGTCTCACTGGACACCGTGGTCGACTGGCTCCTCGACAGCGGAGTCACCGTCCGCCGGGTCGGCGGCCACCCGCAGTGGCGCACGCAGTTCGAGGCCGCGCTGCAGAGCCTGCCGCAGGTGCAGCGCCCGTACTCCCTGCTGCCGCTGATGGCCGCCTGGCGGGAGCCGCTGCCCCCGCGCACGACATCGGCACTGCCCGCCGAGCGGTTCCGTGCGGCGGTGCGCGCCGCCGGCATCGGCGCCGAGCGGGACATCCCGCACCTGTCCCGGCCGCTGATCGAGAAGTACATCGCGGACCTGCGGCACCTGGGCCTGATCTCGTAGAACCAGCCCCGCTGCGGGAGGCGACGGTGCGGCGCCTCTCGCAGCGACGACGGGCTCCCGGGAGCCGGCACGCCGGCCCCCGGGAGTCGGCGCGGCGCGCGGGCCCGGCAGGAATGCGGCGCCTGGCCCGGCCGGAGCGCGCTCCCCGCCCGCGAAGGGACGAGGCCGCCGCAACGCCGCATCCGCCCCCGGTCCGCGGTGGCCGGCGGGCGGAACGCGGCGGTGGCGGGATATCGCCGCGCTCCGGCGCCACCTGGATAAGGTCATGTCAATGCGGTCGGCGGTACGGCACCACATAACATACCTTTCTAAAGGTTTTTATTCGGGTGGAGGCTCGGCATGGTTCAAAAGCGTGCAGTCCGCACACGGCAGCAGGTGCTCGACGCGGCGGCCGAGCAGTTCGCCGCGCACGGCTACATGGGCACGACGCTGCTCGATGTGGTCAAGCGCACCGGCATGACCAAGGGCGCGCTGTACGGTCACTTCTCCTCCAAGGAGAAGCTGGCGGCGGCGCTGGTCGAAGAGGCCGGAGCCGAGCTGAGCCTGCGGGCGGCGCGGGCCGACCGGCCGGGACCGGCGGCGGTCGACGCACTGCGCGAGACGGTCCTCGACCTCACCCGGCACCTGCGCCAGGACGCGCGGGCCCGCTCCGCGTTGCGGCTCGCCGTGGAGGTCCCCTGTCTGGACCACAACGAACACGGGTTGGTGGAACGGATCTGCCTGCCCCTGGCCCGTGCCGTCGCACAGACGCAGGCCGACGGCGGGGGCTCGGGCCAACTGCCCCCGCAGGCCGTGGCCCGCTTGCTGATGTCAGCCTTCTTCGGGATCCCCCATCCCGTGCCCGACGACGACGCCGACGCGGCACGGCGGTTCGACGAGCTGTGGGCGACCGTGTCCGCACCGGCGCCGGACCGGCCGGCGCCACAGGGCCGTACCCGAAGGTGAAGTGCACCCACCTCCGAGTGCGCCCGCCTCCTCACCCGAGCGCGCCCCGACCCTCCCCCCGCCGCGCCCGAGACAGGGCGCGTACCGGGGGCGCGCTCGGCCGTACAGCCACCAAAAAAAAGGGGGGCTGCAGACGCCGGCGAGGTTTCAGCTCGGCCGGCGCTGAGATCCCCCCGGGGCGCGCTGCTCCACGGCCACCCCGCCACCGGCACGACGCTGCTCGCGTGCGCCGTCGCCGGCAAGGAGGAGGGTGCCGTTCTCAGACACCGGCCCTCGGGGTCTCCTCCCGGCGCCGCTCTCGCGGGCGCAGCAGGGCGGGGACCTCGCTCGCGGTCTGCGGGTGCAGCACCCGCGCCCACGGCAGCCGCGCCCGCAGTTGCACCGATCCGCCGACGATGACCGGGTTGCCCACCTCCGCCAGCATCGGCAGGTCCGAGACGTGGTCCCCGTAGGCGTAGCAGTGCGCCGGGTCCACGGCCGGGCGGCTTCGCAGCATGGCGCGGATCGCCGTGCGCTTCGCCTCCCCGATACAGGGCTCGCCCACGAGGCGGCCGGTCAGCACGCCGGCTCGGGCCTCGGGGACCGAGCACAGCAGGCACGCCGCGCCCACCTCCGCGGCAATGGGCGCCAGGACCGCGGGGAACGATCCGGACACCAGGATCACCATGTCCCCCGCCTCACGGTGCACCTCCAGCGCCTGGCGCGTGGAGGCCAGGTAGAAGCCGGCAGCCGCCGACCGCTCGGCGTACCAGACCCGGGCCAGCTCCTCGACCCGGGCGGCGGGCTCACCCGCCCAGGCGCGGTAGTACAGGCGGTTCATGGCCTCCCGGGGAGCGCCGGCGGACGTGCGGCGGGACAGCTCCCGGCGGACGCCGGCCGCGTGGCGGGCTCCCGGCGTTCCGCGGGTGGCACAGAAGTAGTACGCGAGGAAGTCGAACAGGGACTTCACCGCAATGAGGGTCTCGTCGACGTCACTGAAGACCAAGCGGGCAGGCCGGCTCACCGCGCTTCCCACAGCGCCGACGCCGACCACTCGCCCTCGGCCCAGTCGGCGTACGCGCCGGCCGCGACGTCCAGGCGCAGGGCGCCGTGCGCCGCCACCGTGTGCGTGTCCCGCCAGGCCCGCTGGACCTCGCTGGTGTCGTCCCGGGCATGGAGCCCGCCCGTCCTGAACAGCCGCTCGACGGCCTCCACCAGCAGCTCGGCCGCCACCGCGGCGTCGCGCCGGTTGGCCGCCTCGACACGCGCCGCGGTGGGCTCGGCGTCGGCGCCGGCTGCGGCCCGGTCCAGCAGCAGCGCCACGGCGTCGATCTCGGCGGCCGAGCGTGCCAGCACCCGCTGGACGGCCGGCTCGCCCAGGGCCGCCGGGCGCCCGGCGGCCGAAGTCACCGCCCAGCGCGTCCAGGACCGCAGAGCCAGCCGGGCCGCGCCGAGCGCCGGCGCGCAGAACATCGGGCCGCCGGCCAGCTGCGCGGACGCCTGGCGTGCCGGTGTGGCGCCGGGCTCGGCCACGGTGGCGAGCATGTGGCCCAGCAGGCAGGCGCGCCGGTCGGGGACGAACACCCCGTGCACCTCGACGGAGTTGCTGCCGGTGCCGCGTAATCCGGTGCTGCGCCAGGTGTCGTGCACGCTCACCTCGGAACGCGGCACCACCAGGACCCGTGCCGCGGCCCGCGCCGGAGCCGCGGGGGCGGCACCGGCTGCGACCGGGGCGTCGACGACGGGCGCCGCGAGCAGCACCCAGTGGGAGTGGTCCACGCCGCTGACACAGTCCCACCGGCCCTCCAGCAGCCAGCCGCCCGGTACCGGGCGGGCCGCTCCGGCGGGCGGGGCCAGGGCCGCGACGATCAGCGTGTCGGGGCCCTTCGCCCACAGCTCCCGCTGTCCTTCTTCGGGCAGCCTGGCGGCGTAGCGCCCATGCGCGGCCCAGAGCATGCCGCACCAGGCCGCCGAGGGGCAGTGTCCGGCGATCAGCGCCGTGGCGGTGATCAGGTCGGCGAAGCCACCCTCCCGGCCGCCCCATCGACGGGGCACGAAGTAGCGTGCGAAGCCCGCCTCTTTCAGCGCGGTCACGACCCCGGGCGCCAGCCGCCGGTCCCGGTCCGCCGCCCGTGCGGCATCTCCTGCCGCACGGGCGGCACGCAGGACGGCGTCCTCGGCGAGTGCGCCGCCCGTTCGCTGCGGACGGGAAAGGCCTGATCGCGGCCTTTCCCGCGGCTCAGCATGATCGAGCATCATTCAGCTCCTTGTCGAGCCGGGCATCGATATGGAAAAATACTTTCTCAACGGTTTCTTACTTGGAGGTGCAGATGCCGTGCGAGAGGCAGCGCTCCCGGCGCACCTGCGCTTCCGCACGCGTCCGGGTCCGGACGGCCCTCGCCGCCGTGCAGAACTCCATGGCCGGTGCCGCTGCGCGCTCGGACGTCCGCCGGCCGGCGCAGTCCGCGCACCTCACAGGGGGCGGTGAGCCGTCGGTTGTCTCATGCAGCGCAGTCCGCGGCAGCCGGCGAGGACGGCCCGCCGACCTGCGCCGCCCGCTATACCGCCGCGCCGGAGCCGACCGTGTCGGAGCAGAAGGTGACCTTGTCAGGCGCGGCGAGCAGGGCCCGGGGCAGCCACTCCATGGTGACCGTGGCGACGGCCTCCTCCCGCTGCACGGCCGCAATGCGCAGCCGCTTGCCGTCCGGCGCAGCCGCCGACGGCTGCAACTCGGCACACAGCCGCACCGGTTCGTCGAGGTTGGCGAAGGCGGGGCAGTCGACCTGGACGGCGCGCAGAACCGCTTGCGCGGATGCGTCCGAGCGGCGGTGGAGCAGGCGGTGGCCCAGCTGGCGGGCGCCTTCCAGGGTGACCATCAGCGGTATGTGGTCTCCGGGGTGGTCGAAGAGCACGGCGTGATGGAGATCGACCAGCAACTGCCACTCCCCCGCCTCCGTGCGGCCCAGCACGCTGTCCTTGGCCCGCAGGCGCCCGACGTCGGCCGCCGGCAGGCGAGTTGCGGCGCAGTGCCCGGCCCGGTCGGTCCCGTCATGGCCCTGCCCCTGCTTTCCCCGCCAGCGCAGCCGCCGGTACAGCTCCTCGTCGACGGCGCAGACGCTCAGTCCGGCCCGGGCACACTCGCGCCCGGCCACGGACACCACCGCGTCCACCCGCATGCCGAAGCGCCGGGGCGGCCTGTTCGCCAGCCACGACCACTGGACGTCCAAAGTGACGTGCAACGGGGTGTCGCCGACCACAAGGGCCGCATGGTCCGTGATGTCGAAGTGGGTGTCGCTGCCGACGAAGCGGTGCCCCAGCGGGATGCCGCAGTACTCGTGCGCCAGGTAGACCAGGGCCTGACGTACCGTCTCGGTCAGCAGCAGCGGGTCGCTCACGCCCTGGGCGTCGGGATAGTAAAGCGCGTGGTCTCGGGGCCACTGGGCTCCCACGAGGAACCTGTCCCGGCCCACCTGCAGGGCGTCCGTGATGAAGACCTCCGCGACGGCGGCCCGGTGGACCAGTTGCCGGGAGACCGGTTGAAGAAACTTCAGAGAGGCATTCACTTCTGCGGTGCCCGTTTCACCTGGGAACTGGCCCATGGTCTCTCCCTCGTGGGGTTCGGGAATACCGTGGCGATGCGATGTGAAAATATACCTTCGCAGAGGTATCTAGCAAGCGACCCATCTCGTGCGTGGCATGCGCACCGGGCACCGCAGAAGCGTACGGAAGAGGGATCATGAGCAAGCATCTCCGGACACCCACCGTGGCCAAGTCCGCCCCGCGGGAGCTCAAGCAGGAACGGGCCGGTCGCACCCGGAGGCTGCTTCTCAACGCCGCCGCCACTGCGTTCGCCGCCAAAGGGTTCCCCGCCGTCACGCTCCAGGACATCGCCGACCTCGCCGAGATGACCAAGGGAGCCGTCTACTTCCACTTCACCAACAAGGAGGCGGTGGCCGTCGCGGTCACCGAGGAGTTCTACACACAGCTGCCCGCCATCGCCGAATCGGTGACGGACAGGCAGCTCCCGCCGCTCGACGCGGTCGCCGAGCTCCTTCTGCGGACCGCGGTCGCCCTGCGCGACAACCCGGTCATGCAGGCCGGCGCCCGGCTGCAGATCGAACGGAACCTGGTCGACGCCGACCTGCCGACGCCGTTCAGCGGGTTCACCCAGCTCATCACCGAACTGCTGACACAGGCACAGGAAGAAGGCGCACTGCGGCCCACCACCGACATCGCCGCCATGGCGCGGGTCATCGTCGCCGCGTTCTTCGGCAGTCAGCACATCTCCTGGGTCCAGTGCAATCGCGAGGATCTCACCGCCCGCGTGCAGGAGATCATCGACATCACCATCCCCCGCCACGCCTGACATCCGTGCTCTCCCGGCCACCCACCACGGCAAGGAGAGCCTCTCCCCTGTCTGCCCTCACCCTCCCGGCCACCCCCCCTCGGCACCAGCGGCCCATCGGTCGGCGCGCAGGGCCTGGGCTGCATGGGCTTCAGAAGGCCGCATGGGCGTGGCCCTGGGTGAGGGGCAGACCTGTGGGTGAGGGTGGTGCGGGAGGTGTGGCACGCCTCGGGCCAGGTGCTGACATCCGTGGCGGTTCCGGTGGGCAGCCGGCGGAAGCGGTTGCGGATGTGGGCGGGTGCGTGGGCGAGTTCGTGCTCGATGGCGTCGCGGCCCTCGTGGAAGTGGCGCCAGCCTTCGTGGTGGACGGGAATGGCGGTGCGGGGTCGCAGACATGGACATGTGCACATGCCTGTGTGCTGTACATGCATCTTTGCCCGGAAAGCTCCGCACGGCGGACACTCGCACCCTAGGCGGCGGCCTGACGCCGCCCGGAACGGGAGGCGCCGTGCTCGTCCTCGACACAAACGATCTTCGAGTCGGTGACCGGATCGCGACCTTCGAGGCGGTGGCCGCCGGCGAAGGCGGCGTCTCCTCCGTCCAGGAGGAGCAGCCCGAGGCCACGACCTGGAAACGACTCGAACTCTGGCACCTCGGCCCGCTCACGCTCTTCCACACCCAGGGCACAGGGATGCGCATCACGCGCTCACTCCGGCAGGCGCGGCGCGATGTGATGGATACCGTCGCGATCAATATTCACCGCCAGGGAGTCGGCGGTTTCGCCTGGGCCGACCATCGCCAGCGCATCGGCCCGAACAGCGCGACCTTGCACCATATGCCGGACGGATACGAGTACTGGTGGTCCGGCCTGGGAAGCACCCTGGCCCTGATGTTCGACACCGAACGCCTCAGCCTGCCCGAAGAGACGATCCGCGCATCCATCCCGACGCTCGAGCACAGCCCCATCGGACGGCTCCTGATCAACCACGTTCTCGGCATGCACCGCATCGCCGACCAGATCACCATGGGCCCCGAAGCCGACGCCCTCGCCTCCGCCACCATGGAACTCGTCCGAGCCTGGGTGGTGTCCGTCGCCGGCGACGACCCCACCCGCCGAGCCGTCGCAAGGGAAACCCTCCTCACCCGTGTCCTTGCCTACACCCGCACCCACCTCAGGGAACCGGACCTCACCCCTCAGCGGATCGCCTGGGCGCACAACACCTCCGTTCGGACGCTGTACCGGTTGTGCGACGACGGCGGAGTCAGTCTCGAAAAGTGGATCATCCGCCACCGGCTCGAGGGCGCCCGTGCCGACCTCGCAGCCCCCAGACACTCCCACCGCACCATCGACACCATCGCCCGCAGCTGGGGCTTCACCAACCCCGCCTTCTTCTCCCGCCGCTTCCGCCAGACCTACGGCACCACCCCGAGCCAATGGCGAAGACTCTCTCAGCAGGGCCAGCTCCTGCTCCCGCCGGACGATCTCTGACCCACCTCCCCGGCTGACCGGCTGCGACGCAGGGGCGGGGTCTCCCGCTCCTGCATCGGCACGATGGATCACCACCATGCGAAGTACGAGGGCTTCGACCTCGACAAGAAAGCTGTTGCCCTTCCGGACGTGAGGACAGCGAGGCTTTCAACGCGGCAGCGCCTGTCCGCTAGTTGATATTGATGTTGAACGTGGACGCGCTGCCGTCTGCCATGGCCAAGGCGACCCGCCCGAAGGTAATCATCACCATGGAGTTGCCTCCAGAACCCCGACAAAAGCCGGTCGCCCCGGTGACCCTCACAGCCAACGCCGTGAGCGTCGCCGCCACTTGCTCATCAGCATCGATCTGCGGCGCTGCCAGAGCCTGGTGTCCATGGGCCTCGGCCCAGTCCCGAATGAAGCGCTCCGGGATCGGTGGAGGCTCCGGACTGCCCCGAGTTGGGTGGAGTCGAGTTGCTTGGTTTCACGCTACGGATGGGGGTGCGGAGTTCGTACTCCACCGGGCTGAGCATGCCCAGCGCGGAGTGCCTGCGCTGTCGGTTATGGAAGATTTCCGGGTACTCGTCGGACATCTCGTTCAACAGCTCGGGGCCTCCCTCGTTGCGCTTCGCGGCCTGTCACCTGATCAGGGACCCGCTCGAAGAGGCTCAGTGAACCGCACGCCGTCGCCCGCCCCCCCGGCCGGCCGAACCCACCCGGCGGTGACTGCCCCTCCACTACTCCTCGTCGCGCCGGCCGGGACAGCGAGGTCGGACCGCTGGTAAGAGGTCAGACCGAACGCGCCTACGGGTGCGTTTCCGTGATCGCGATGACTTGGTCAAGGCGGTCCCGGGCGGCCTGCAGTTCGTCGATCTTGGCCTGGATGCGCTCGCGCTCCACACGCAGCATGACTCGTTGATCGGCGTCGGTGTGACCCGCGTCCCAGCACGGAAGCAGTTCGGTGATCCTTCGGCTGGTCAGGCCGGCGGCGTACATCTGCTGGAAGAAGCGGACCCGGGCGATGGCGTCCTGGCGGTACAGGCGCTGGCCGGACGGGCTGCGCTCCGGGGTGAGCAGTCCCTGCTGCTCGTAGTAGCGCACGGCGCGCACCGACACGCCGGCCCCCCGAGCCACCTCGCCGATGCGGATCAACCGCTCGGTCGCGTCCTCCGTGACGGACATGGTGACTCCTCTCACCTGGCTCCGACGATCAGCACTTGCCTCTGACGTTAGCGTCAGGTTTTAGCGTACCGGCCATGGATATCAACAACTCCGTCGCCCTTGTCACGGGAGCCAACCGCGGCCTGGGCCGCGCCTTCGCCCAGCGCCTGCTCGAACGGGGCGCCCACAAGGTCTACGCGACGGCCCGCCGACCCGAGACCATAGACCTGCCCGGGGTCGAGGTGCTGCCTCTCGACATCGCCGATCCCGCATCGGTGCGGGCCGCCGCCCAGGCCGCCCCGGACGTCTCGCTGCTCATCAACAATGCCGGGATCAGTACGGGGACAGACCTGGTGACCGGTTCGCTCGACGCAGTGCGGCACGAGCTGGAGACCAATATGTTCGGCCACCTGGGAATGATCCGGGAGTTCGCGCCGGCACTCGCCAGGAACGGCGGGGGCGCGATCGTCAACGTCCTTTCCGCCATGTCGTGGTTCGGCGTCAAGGGCGCCAACGCCTACCACCTGTCCAAGGCCGCCGCCTGGGCCATGACCAACGGCGTCCGCCTGGAGCTCGCCGAGCAGGGCACGCTCGTCACAGCAGTACATCTCGGCCTGGCCGACACCGACATGTCGGCGGGCTGGCCCGTGGACAAGCTCGCTCCGTCCGACCTGGCCGACGCCGCCCTCGACGGTGTCGAGGCCGGTTCCGCCGAAGTCCTCGCCGACCAGTGGAGTCAGGACATCAAGGCCCGCCTGCCGCTGACACCTGAGGAGTTCAACGCCGCGATGGACCGCGCTCTGGCGGCTCTGACAGCTGGCTGACGAGCGCATCCGGCAGCACGGAGCCGAGTCGGCTGCTGCTCCGCCCCCTCTGGAACTCCTCTAGGTTCCAAGAGATCGGCCACGAGCACGGCGGGGCGGCGCCCGTCGCCGGTCGGCGACCCCAGTGGGAGCCGGTGGCGGGACGAACCGGAGGGTCACGCCCTCGGCCGATCACGAGGCGGACGGACCACCAAGATCCATCTCGCCTGCGACGGCAAAGGCCGCCTCCTCCCGATCCTGCTGACGCTCGGCCAACGCCAAGACAGTGTCTGCGCACGCCCTTTGCTCAGCCGTCCACGCGGAGGCGCCGCTCTCGAAGCGTAGGAGCAGGAGGTGGCACATCCTCCAGGGACGTCCTTCACGCCGGCGCCGGCCCGGGCGGCCAAGGATCTGGCCGATGCCCGCCTCACCGACGCCGGCCTGTCGCCGGCCGCGGTCGTCGCGGACCTGCACGTCTCGGTCCGCACCCTGCAGCGGGCGTTCGCGAGTCGGGACGAGTCGTTCAGCGCCTACATCCGCCGCCGACGCCTGGAAGAAGCGGCCGCGACGCTGAGCGCACCTCGCTCACCGCTCAGCGTCTGGTCAGGCCACCGCGCGCTGGCACCTCACCGACAAAAGCCGCTTCATCCGTGCCTTCAAGAAGCACTACCAGGCGACACCGGCGCGATTCGCCCGCCGTCCGGGCTGACGCCTCGGTCTGACTCGGTCTGCATCTGTCGCGTGCCGGTTCACCGGCGACTGCCGCGGCCGGCCCGGCATCTCGCCGCGTCCTGTTCCGCAGGAGTCTGCGGGGCTCCGACGCCTGTTGGGTCCCTATGCTCCGCCTTTGCGGCGGCGGGACGCGGCCGAGCGGGGTGGCGTCGAGCGCATGTGGTCGCGTACCGGCGCCAGCAGGGCGGCGAGGGCCTTGACGTTGTCGCGGGAGAGCGGCTCGAACAGCAGGCCGCTGACCACCTCGACGTGCCCCGGCAGCACCTTGGCCAGCAGCTCACGTCCGGCGTCGGTGATGGTGACGGTGATGCTCCGCTCGTCGTCGGGCGAGGGAGCGCGCACGACCAGGCCCCGCTTTTCGAGCAGATCCACCTGGTAGGTCAGACCGCTGCGGCTGTAGACGACGCCGTCGGCCAGGTCGGTCATGCGGTGGCTGCCGGTTGGTGAGTCTCCGAGGCGGGCCAGCAGCTGGAACTGCACATAGCTGAGATCACCGGTCTCGCGCAGCTGCTGCTCGACTGCATGCCGGAGCAGGCTGGTCACCTCGATGAGATCGAAGTAGGCGCCGAGCTGTACGGGGTCGAGGGATGGCGGTGCATCAGGCATGACCGGAGTGTACTGCTTCGAATTCGAAGAGTGTGGCTGGTCGTCCCCCCAGCCGCCACAGGCGGAGCCGGCACGGCACTCTCTGCGGGCAGCGGTGCCGTCCAGGCGGATGGACCGGGCGGGGGCGAGCCTCTCGGACCCGATGCCGTGACCTCAAGAGCCCACGCTATGGGCTGCATTGGGCCCGACTGAACACCGCAGAACATGGAGGCCGGGCAGTTCGGCGACGCAGGGTTGCGGGCAGGAGGACGACGCCGCCGCCCACGGACCCCGAGGATCGGCCGCGAGCATCCCCTGTCTCGCACAACGTGAGGACCAGCAGCGGGTCGAGTGGATCGGCGGGAGTGTCATCAGCGTCCTGCTCGACGCCGAGGCGACCGGCGGGCAGCTGGCTGTCGGCCGCTTCGACATCAGCAAGGGCGAGGCGCCGCCGTTCCACGTGCACAACAACGAGGACGAGGTACTCCTGCTCCAGTCCGGTTCGGCGCTGGTGTGGACCGACGAGGAGGAGCACGAGTTGCAGGAGGGCGGCATCGTCTTTCTGCCCCGGCACACCCCGCACGGTTACCGCATCACCTCCGACAAGGCGGATCTGCTGCTCATCTCGACCCCCCGGGAGGCTGGAGACGACGTTCCGCCACGCGGGCCGTGACCTTCGTCAGCCGCGCCCGGAGGGTTTCGAGAACTCCGCGCAGCTGCTCGCCGAAGCCGCGGAACCGTCCGGCGCCATCGCGTTTGGTCGTCCCCGGTGACGGCACCACGGCCCGGCTGCAGGGAGGAAGCCGTGCACGCGATGCCGGGATGAGCACCGCCGTGTGGAGTCCGGTGTCGCCAGCCGTCGTGAGTGCCGGCATCGGCCATCCGCGTCCGGCTCGCCGGCTCGCCGACCGGGCCGCGGAGGCTGTGTGCCGGTCGCTCGCGGCCGGTGGTGCGCGCGCCGAGGTGGAGGCGGTGGAGCTGCACCGGCTGGCGGCCGATCTCGCGCACGTCATACACAGGCGCCGGACCGACGTGCACGCCGACCCCATGCCCACGGTCGTCGTCGCCGACCCCGCCGACTCGCAACCCACGGCCCAAAGCGACGCAGGGCGGCTGCACGCCCGCATCGACCTCGCCGGCGCCGAACTCGCCGCGGCGATGCGCTCGCACCGGCAGTGACCAACGACACTTGCTTCGAATTCGAAGCAGATGTAGTGTCGCATCAGTGCTTCGAATTCGAAGTACATTGGATCGCAGTGAAGGTGAGAACCGAAATGAAGGCAGTGCGTTTCCACGAGTACGGCGACCCCGACGTCCTGAACTACGAGGACGTGGATCTTCCCGCCCCCGGGGCCGGTCAAGTCCGCATCCGCGTCGCCGCGACAACGTTCAACTCCGTCGACGGCAACATCCGCGGCGGCTTCATGCGCGGCCCCTTCCCGGTGGAGCTGCCGCACACCCCCGGTATAGACGTCGCCGGCACCGTCGATGCACTGGGCGAGGGCGTGAACGGCCTCGCGGCCGGTGACCAGGTCGTCGGCTTCCTGCCGATGGACAAGTCCGGCGCCGCCGCGCAGTACGTCCTCGCCCCGGCCGAGATCCTCGCCCCGGCACCCAAGAGCGTCCCGCTGGCCGACGCCGCCGCACTGCCGGTGGTGGGACTGACCGCGTACCAGGCGCTGTTCGACCACGCCAAGCTGACCGCCGGACAACGGGTGCTGATCAACGGCGCGGGCGGCGCGGTCGGCGGCCATGCCGTGCAACTGGCCAAGAACGCCGGCGCCTACGTGATCGCCACGGCCAGCCCGCGCAGCAGCGAGCAGGTCAGGACGGCGGGTGCCGACGAGGTCATCGACCACACCGCCACGGAGGTGACCGAAGCGGTGACCGAGCCGGTCGACGTCGTACTCAACCTCGCGCCGATCGACCCGGCACAACTGGCCGCGCTCCCCGGCCTGATCCGTTCCGGTGGAGTGCTGGTGAACACGACGGTGTGGATGCCCGCCCCCAGCGACGAGGAGCGCGGCGTACGCGGCATCGACCTGTTCGTGCGCAGCGACGCCGACCAACTGGCACAGCTGGTGGCGCTGGTCGACCGCGGGGAACTGTACATCGCCGTCGCCGAGCGGGTGCCGCTGGCCGAACTGCCGGCCCTGCACGCCCGCGCCGCCGCAGGCACAGCGCCCGGCAAGGCCATCGTCGTCCCGCCCACCGCCTGACATCCCCGACTTGAGAAAGCAACAGTCATGACCCTCAGCTCGGGCCCGGAAATCACCAAAGCCCTGGCGCCAGTTCGAGCACATGATCTCCGCACCGAAGAACCAGCGGGCCAACCGACAGCACAAAGGCAGCAGGGGCGGTCGGCCCGCCGGCTTCGGCAGGACGGTCTACAGGCGCAGGAACGAGGTGGAGCTGACGGCCAATGCCTTCAAAAGCTTCCGGGCCGCGGCGACGAGGTTCGACACACGCGCCTACGCCTTCTACGGCACTGTCACCGTTGCCTCGATCGGACTTTGGCTCCGGTCGCAACTCACCGGAGAAACCTAGTAGCACCCTCTCCCCGTCTTGCAGTTCCCTCACGATGCCCGCGCGCCGGCCACTCTCCTCAACACCCGGCCGAGAGTGCGCGCCCCATCGCTTCCAGGGAAGCGGATGCGCACCACCGGCCGTCGTTCAGGCCCGGGTGTAGCCACCGTCGGCGAAGAGTTCGGCGCCGGTGACGAACGACGAGGCGTCCGAGGCCAGGTAGAGGGCGGCGTCGGCGATTTCCTCGGCGTCGGCCAGCCGCCCCAGGGGCACGACGGCCTCGGCGAACTGGTCGACGTCCGGCCCCGCGGCGCCCAGCAGGCCAGGGGTCCGTGTGGGCCCCGGGCTGAGTACGTTGACCCGGAATCGGCGCTCCCGCGACTGCCGGGCCCAGTTGTGCACGAGGTTGCTCACCGCCGCCTTCGAGGCACTGTAGACCTCGAGTTGTTCATTGGGGCGCACGCTGTTGCTCGATCCGATGACCAGGATGGAGGCGTTCTCCGCCAGGAGCGGAAGCGCCTTCTGGACGGTGAACAACGTGCCCTTGACGTTGACGGCGAGGGTCAGGTCGACGTTCGCCTCGGTGTGGGCGCCGAGCGCGGCGTCCGCGACGATTCCCGCATTGGCCACCAGCACGTCGATGCGTCCGGCCTCCTCGCGGACTCGCGCGTAGAGCGCGTCCAGGTCGGCCAGGACCGAGACGTCGGATCGTACGCCGGTGGCCGCGGGACCTATCTCCTTGACTGCCGCTTCGAGGCGGTCGACGTCCCGGCCGGTCACGAAGACCCGTGCGCCCTCCCGGACGAAGCGGTGGGCGATGGCCAGCCCGATCCCGCTGGTCCCTCCGGTGATCACGGCCACCTTCTCCTGCAGTACGCCTGACATGTCGAACCCCTCAGTTATGGAATGGATCGTCCATAACGTAGGCAGTAATGGACGATCGAGTCAAGAATGGATACGCTGAGACCATGCCGAGACCACGCGCATTCGACGAACGCCAAGTCCTGGAGCGGGCCCGGGAACAGTTCTGGGCGACCGGCTATGCAGGGACCCGGATGGACGACATCGCCCAGGCGACCGGCCTGGGCAAGGGCAGCCTGTACGGCGCGTTCGGCGACAAGGCCAAGCTGTTCCACCGTGTGTTCGGCGACTGGTGCACCGCGGTCGTCGAGGTGGCCGAAGGGCGGCTCGCAGACGGCCCGGACGCAGAAGCCTTGGCCCGGCTGTCGGGATACGTGCGCCTGATGGCGGAGAACACCGCCTCCGACACCGAACGCCGCGGGTGCCTGTTGGCCAAGGGCGCGGCGGAACTCGCCCATCGCGATCCGACGGTCGCCGGGCGGTCGGCCGAGACCATGACCGCACTGCTGACCCTGCTACGGACGGAAATCTGCGCAGCGCAGCGCCACGGCGACATCGACAGCGCCGCGGATCCGGAGCGGTTGGCGGCACTGCTGCTGACAGTGGTCCGCGGTATCGAGGCGGTAGGCAAGGCCGGCCTGGATCCGGAGACACTGCGGAACATCGCAGACACGGCACTGGCGGTCCTGCCCAGGCCCGAGGGGAAACGCCTCACAACCGGGCGCAGGCCGGCCCGCAAAAACTGACAGGGTGCCATCACGGCCACATGACCCGCCGGACACGGCCCAGCCAGCCATTGACCGTCCACGGGGCCGTCAAAGGTGCGCCAGCCATCTCGCGCAGAGCTTATGGGGACTGGCGCCGTGAGCGTTGAGCCGTCATGAGAGTGATGCCGAGGACTCCGCCTGCACCGCTTCCTAGCGCCAGGCCGATCGCTATGTTGTCGAAGACGGACACCCCGAGCGCCAACCCGATGGCGACGCCGATCAGCATGCCGACAACAAGTCCCGTGCCGACGGACGATGATCCGACTTCCTCAGGCTTCGTCACGCGCTCATTGTGCTGGAGAGCGCTCGCATGACGGCCCATCACCGATCAGATACGGCCAGCCTGCGACAACATGGGCTGCCCGGTGATCCGGAACCGGGCTCCATGCATCGCTGTCAGGTCACCTGAGAGCGGCTCGGATCCCTCCAGTGTTGTCGGTTCCCATCGACATTTCCGAACCGTTTGATTGCTCAGTGTCGCCCAAAACCATCGACACACGTTGCCCGCTCCCACCTACGAACCCACCCCCACCGGCTCGTCGGCGTCGGCGGTCTGGAGGGCTTCGCTGATGAGCAGGTCGAGGTCGTCCGTGCTGGTGCGGTAGTTGCGCAGGCAGGCGCGCAACACGGTGCGCTCGTGCACGGCGACGGTGGCGAGGCAAGCCAGTCCTCGGGCCTGGACACGGCGGGCGATCCGGGCGTGGAACTCGTCGGGGTCTGTGCTGCCCGGGTCGGTGATGCGGAAGCAGCTGCGGCCGCCGCCAAGGGCGGCACCTCATCCTCTGCGACCTGGCCCAACACGACCGGGGCGACGCGGAGTTCGGCTGCGCGGGCCTCCCAGCAGGCCCGCTTCCGTCGAGGACCAGGCCGTGCGGGGTGAAGGCCGGCGCCCGGTGGGCGTCCTTCACTTCAGCGGCCGGTCAAGAGCACACGTCAGCGATCGCTGTCGCCAGCCTCCGCGGACAGAACACCACCCTTGTCTCCTTCCCGGCGAATGGACGGCAGTGAACCTGGAGGTCGATCGTCAATGACTCGCCGCATGAGGCGACTTGGCCAAGACAAGCCAGACTCTTTCTTTTTTGCTCAACCTCTAGTCGAATAGCGCCACTTGAAGCACACGTGTGTCGTGCGTTGCGGATGTCCCTGACCAGGACCCCCTCTACCTGCAGCCGACCGCGTCACGGGAAGGACCCCCACAAGTGACCTTCAGCCCACCGAGATCGAGATGGTCAAGAAGTCCAGGGACGGCTCCACGTTCCTGCTCAAGGTCGGCCACGCTGTGAAGTACGCACTCCTACCGGGGAAGTCACGACCGACCGCAATCTCGGGCAGAGCCGTGGCCGGTCCTCACGGCGACCCGATCGCCGGGGCCCCGGCGACCCTTTCCGAGTTCTCATCCCCTTCGGCGCCCACGGGAACGACATCACGGCCGGTGCACTCCTCGCATCGTGGCCACGCTCGTCGTCCTCCTGTTCCTCCAGCGCTGCACTGCAACGGGTCCGCGCGAGGCGCCACTGAGCGATCCGGGCCGGTTTCACAGCTCGGGGTCGCAGACCTGCGAGCGGAAGACCGCTCGGCCCCGGAGTGCGAGGACTGTTCGACGGCCGACTGACCAGGCCGAGCACCCGCCTGTCCACAGCTACCTGAGCGCCCCGGCCCGCCATACGACTACGGCTACGGCGACCAGCCGCCGTACCCGCACGACGCGCCTGGCGCCGCCGACGCGGGCGGCCCGCGACACCCCTCGGGGCCGTGCACCCCGGCGCCCCCAGAGGCAACCTCCCCTTGGCGAGAGATCGCCGCATCAAACGGAGACATACATGCCCAGCTCTCCACTGAACCGTCGCACGTTCATCCTCCTCGGCGCCACGGTCGCCGCGGCGTCCGGCGCCCGGTCATCGGTGGCCGCCGCGGCGACCTCCCCCACCGCGCTCGCCGGCGCGCCGACGCCGGTCCGGATCGTCGACGACAAGGCGACCCCCGCCACCCGCGCGCTGTTCGCGTACCTGAAGCGGCAGCAGGGCAAAGGCATCCTGTTCGGTCACCAGCACGACCTCACCTATGGCTTCACCTTCACCGCCCCCGACGGCAAGGCGTCCGACACCAGGGCGGCGGTGGGTGACTACCCCGCGGTCTTCGGCTGGGACACCCTCGTCCTCGACGGCGACGAACGCCCCGGCGTCGAGGACGGCACCGAAGCCGAGAACATCGCCGCGCTCAGCCGGTGCATCCGGCAGGGAGACGCACGCGGCGGGATCAACACCCTCAGCGCTCACCTGCCGAACTTCGTCACCGGCAAGAACTTCTACGACACAACGGGCCGAGTGGTCAGCCAGATCCTTCCCGGAGGCGCGAAACACGCGGACTTCAACGCCTTCCTCGATCGCATCGCGAAAGCGGTCAAGGGCGCACGGCGGCCGGACGGCACCGCGATCCCGGTCGTCTTCCGCCCCTTCCACGAGAACAACGGAGCCTGGTTCTGGTGGGGCGCCGGCCACACCACCTCGGCCGAGTTCATCGAGCTGTTCCGCTACACCGTCGAGTACCTGCGCGACACCAGAGGCGTCCACAACCTGCTCTACGCCTACTCGCCCAACTCGAGCTTCGGAGGCGACCCGACCGGCTACCTGAAGACCTACCCCGGCGACCGCTTCGTCGACATCCTCGGCTACGACTCCTACGACGAGAACGCCGGACCGACTCCCTGGCTGGACGGTGTGGTGAAGGATCTGGCGATGGTGGTCCGGCTGGCGAACGAGCGAGGCAAGGCACCGGCCTTCACCGAGTTCGGGGAGGGCGGCACCGAGGTCCGCAACCCGCAGTGGTTCACCCAGCTGTCGCAGGCCGTCCAGGCGGACCCGCTGGCCCGTCAGGTGACGTACATGCTCACCTGGGCCAACTTCGGAGGCACCAAGCGTGCTTATGTCCCGTACCCGGGCCACGTCCTGCTGCCGGACTTCGTCGCCTACCACCAGGACCCCTACACCCTGTTCGCCGCTGATCTCCGGGGGGTGTACTCCGCTCGCACCACCGCTGTCAGGAACGCCCCGTTCCTGCACCTTGTGACCCCTACGGACCGACAGCGCGTAACGGCCTCCAAGACCACCGTCCGGGTGCGTATCACGCCCGCGAGGGCGAGCCGGGTCACCTACCGCGTGAACGGCGGACGCGCCAGACCACTGCGCCTCGACGGCGACGGCTTCTACTCGGGCGACTGGTCGATCGACCCGGCCACGCGGAACAACCGCTCGGTGACCCTCACCGTGAGCGCGCGGGTGGATGGCAAGACGCTCACCGACTCGGCCGTGGTCCTCCTCACCGAGGCCCAACCGCTGCCTGCCGGCTGGGTCGACGACTTCGAGGGATACGCCGGAGACGATGTCGCCCTGAACGAGGCGTACACCCACGTCAACTCCCACACCCTCACCCTGTCGGCCGACCACAAGTCCTCGGGCACCTACGGACTGGCCTACGCGTACGACTTCACCGGCGCCGAGTACACCGGCACGGGCAAGCCGGTCGACGCGGACTGGTCCGCCTTCACATCCCTTGCGCTGTGGCTGCGGGGCGACGGTTCCGCAAACGGCGGGGCGCTCCAGATCGTCGCCGGCGGAGTCGATTTCTGGTACCAGGTTCCGCTGTCCGACACGAGCGGGCAGGAAGTCAGGGCGCCCTTCAGCGAGTTCGCGCCCGCTCCCTGGGACACCGCACACGCCGGAGCCGTGCTCGACGCGGCTCACCTCGCCGAGGTGACGGCGTTCAACCTGTACCTCGTCCATGGGAGCGGCGCGGCGACCAAGGGCATCGTGTACGTGGACAACATCAGAGCCGAATGACACACGGGCACGCGGTAACCCCGTGCCGAACGGCACGCCCGGCGCGGGGTTACCGCCGCCCGAGTCCCCTTGCGCCGAGATCACGCTCCTGACCCGGTGCGACGGCGACCGCATCGAGGCCGGCCGACGGCTGCGGGGCTCGTACGTCGATGCGGGAGTGGAGGCAACGCCGTGACTCTGCTGGTGATGTTGGGCAGGTCATGCGGTGGCTGAGCACAGAGTGCGGAAGTGCCTGGCCCGGCGTCGTGTTCTGGGTGCGGCATCGATCCAGTCGGCGATGCGGGCGACGTTGCAGGCCATCGCGGTGAGGGCATGCTGGACGTGGGTGCGGGCCAGGCCGCGGTAGCGGGAACGTCGCAGCCCGTGGGCCCGGACGTTCTGCGAGAAGGTGGCCTCGATGCCGGCGCGGATCGCGTAGCGGTGCTGCCACTGCTCAGTCTGCTGATCGAGTCGGTTTCGCGTCTGGATCTCATGCAGCGGCCGGGGCAGCACGGCCGCTGAGCGGGGCCGGGCCGCAGAGGATGTGCACCGGGTGCGGTCGGGGCAGGATCGGCAGTCTGCCTCGGCGAACCGGGTCTACAGATAGGTGTGGGCCTTGATCCTCAGCTCCGTCCAGGACACGCGTCGGTGCGCTGCCGCCCCCGGCCTTGAGCAGGCCTGCCTCCCTCAGCCGGTCCAGCATCACCTGCAGCAGCCGGTCGGCGGCGCCATCCTGCTCGGCCCGCGTGGCCCTGATCTCGCACAGGACCGAGTGATCGAACTCCGGATCCTCCAGCTCCAGCCCAATGGCGTACTTCTCGTCGATCCGGGTGCGGACCGCGTCCGCCGCCGCCCGGTCGGACAGGTTTTCCGCGAACTGCAGCACCGACACCAGCGCGAGCTGCCCCGGCGACAATCCCGGCCTGCCGTCGTCCGGATATACGCCGGCGAACTCCTCGTCCTGGAACAGGACATCCGGCCGGTCCCTGATGAGCATGGCCGGGGTGCCCATCGGACACGCTGCCCGCGCCGTTCGCACTGTCCGTGCCGGGGTTCGCTGGTGGCTCTCCGGCGGCAGCGACACCGCGACCACCTCCACCGACGAGGCCGCCCCGCACACTCCCGGCCAAGCACCGCGCACAGACAGCCGCCAGCAACTCACCAACATCACCAAGAGAGTCACTGCATTGCGTCCAAACCGGCTCCTGAAGCACCGCCACCCCGGCCCCAAGGACTACTTCTGGCCAGCGGGAGTGAGGAAGTCTCAGTGGAGCACTGCCCCAACCACCCTGGTCACACGCTCATTTGACAGGCCCGGGGTAGAGGGCGACCGCTCCGCCCCACAGAGCACCGGGGTTCAGACGCTCGGGAAACCGGTCCACCATGGCTTCGAAGAAGCCGAGGGCATCGTCGTGCTTGGGGAGCAGCTCGTCCACGGTGTCGAGGTACTGCCTGGTCTCGGCAATGGCGCGAGTGGCGTCGTCGTCGAGCTCCTTGTTCTTGTGGCCGGTGACGATCCAGCGGGGGTGGAGGGCTTCGACGGTGTCGATGGCCTGACGCCATGCCTCCAGGCCCCCGTTCGCGGCTTCGCGCAGGAACTGGTGCACGCCGTTGTAGATCACGTCGCCGGCGACCACCAGCTCGAGGGCAGGGACATGCAGGACGCTGGTGTCGTCGGTGTCGCTGTGACCGGCCTCGACGATCACCAGTTCGTGTCCTTCGAGCGTGAACCGGTTCTTGGGCACAGTGACGGCCGTTACGGGGGCGTCCGGGATCTGGCCGGGGAAGAGGGCGTCCCAGAAGCGTTCACGGATCGCCACATTGATATGCATCTGCTTGATGGTGCCCGCCGACGCGACGACCTGAGCGCCAAACTGCCGGGCGAGCAGGTCAGCGGTGAACCAGTGGTCCCCGTGGCCATGAGTGATGAAGATATGGGTCAGATTCTTGCCGCTGGCTTCGATCCACTCCCCCACTGCTTCAGCCTGACTGATGGTCAGAGGCGGGTCGACCAGCACGGCGTCACGGTCCCCGTGGACAAGCGTGACGGACAGAGGCGAGAACATGCGCCGGTCGCCGTTGGGTACGCGTTCGGCAACGTTCTGCGGGATGGGGTCGGCGATGAAGACCTCGTATGCGAGTGCACTTTTTTCAGACACGATAGTTACCTCTTGTCAGTGATTGCTTGGCAGTCAGCCGGGAGGTCTGCCGATCGCCGGTCGGCTCGCCAGGGCGCTTCGACCGGCCTGCGCGCTGGGCGGCGACTGCGGAGGGAGTCGGCTCAGCCGAGCTGTGGGTAGAGGGCGGCGACGCCGCCGGAGAGGTTCGCCAGGACCTGGCGGCTGAAGTCGTCGACGACGATCTCGGGTGCACCGGCGGCGATGCCGTCCGCGGCGGCACGGGCGACGTCCGCCGGGTCGGTCTTCGGTTCGGTGAGGTGGCGGGCCATGTCGGTGTCCATGAGGCCGACGTGCAGTCCGGACACGGTGATGCCGCTGGGCGCGAGCTGCTGACGCACGGTGTTGGTCATGCTCCATGCCGCGGACTTGGCGGCGGAATAGGCGCCGACGGCCGGGACGCCGACCCACGACAACACCGACAGGATGTTCAGGATCGCCCCTCCGCCCCGGGCCTCGATCACCGGGGTGAAGGCCCGGATCACGCGCAGGGTGCCCAGGTAGTGGGTGTCCAACTCCAGGTGGAGCGCGTCCCAGTTGCCGGACAGCGGATCGGCCCCGGTGGAGCTGCCCGCGTTGTTGATCAGCACGGTGACGTCAGGGGCCGCCTCGGCGGCCGCGGCGACCGACGCCGGATCGGTGACGTCCAGCTGGATCGCCTTCACTCCGGGCAGATCGATCTGCTCGGGTCGGCGGGCCGCCGCATACACGGTGGCGCCTCGAGCGGCCAGTTCCTGGGCGAGTGCCCTGCCGAGCCCACGGTTGGCGCCGGTGACCAGGGCGGTTGCTGTGCTGATGTCCATGACTTCTCCCTCGGGGTCCACAGACCAAGGCTGACTTGCATTTAGTGAAGTCAGCTTCGACGGTATAGCCTGGCTACTGCTGAAGCAAGCCAGCCAGGAGAGAGGAAGAGCGATGAGCGATCTGTCGTCGGAACGGGACGCCTGGTCCATGGCCAACTGCTCCATCGCCCGGACCCTGGAGATCGTCGGCACCAGGGCGGCGCTGCTGATCATGCGCGAGGCGTTCTTCGGCACCCGCCGGTTCGACGACTTCGCGAAGCGGGTCGGTATCGGCGAACCCGCTGCAGCGGCACGCCTGAAGGAACTGACCGCCGCCGGACTTCTGGAGCGCGTCCCCTATCAGGAGCCCGGCCAACGGACCCGGCACGCCTACCAATTGACCGAGAAGGGCCGGGACTTCCTGCCCGTGCTCGTGGCACTACGGCAGTGGGGCGACACCTGGGCCACCGACGAGCAGGGGCCCCCGGTCGTCGTACGCCACAAGGGATGCGGTGCCGAGGTGCATGCCGCGCTTCGATGCACCGACCGGCACGACGTGCACTTCGAGGACTCGTTCGTCGACGCCGGCCCGGGTCTTGTCCGCATCGACCCGGACAGTCCTTAGTTCGTCCCGATTGGTACATACGGCCTGAGGTGATGGCCCTGTGGGCCTGGTCCGCCGACCTGCCATGATCATCTGGACGTGTTCCGTGATGGGAGGCAAGAGATGGCGCTACCGCTGCCCGATGGGCTGGCTACGCCGGCGCTCGTGGTCGATCCGGACGTTCTGGACAGAAACATCTCACGGATGGCTGATGCTTCGCGGTCTCAAGGGTTCGCTCTGCGCCCGCACGCCAAGAGCCACAAGTGCGCGCAGATCGCCGACCGTCAGCTTCGATCCGGCGCTCGCGGGCTGTCGGTGGCCACGATCAGCGAGGCCGAGGCATTCGCCCGGGTCGGCGTGGATGACCTGTTCATCGCTTACCCCGTGTGGCTCGATGCCGACAAGACGCAGCGGCTGCGCAGGTTGGCCGACGACGTCGCCCTGAGAGTCGGCGTCGAATCGGTCGAAGGCGCGCAGCGACTGGGCAAGGCCGTGCGGGGCAGCGCCCGGCCGGTCGAGGTGCTCATCGAGGTCGACAGCGGGAGCCATCGCACGGGAGTGCAGCCTCACGCTGCTGGTGAGGTCGGGAAGGCTGCCGCAGACGCGGGTCTCGATGTTGCCGGGGTGTTCACGTTCCCGGGACACGGCTACGGGCACGACGTGCAGGCGCGCGAGCGTGCCGCACGGGACGAGGAGCGCACACTGAGCGAGGCCGCACAGGCGCTGCGGGACCTTGGGATCGACGTCCGTGTGATCAGTGGCGGGTCGACCCCTACGGTGGGGCGGTGGCAGCCGGGGGAGGTGAACGAGTTGCGGCCCGGTGTCTACGTCTTCAATGACGCCACCCAGCTGGCTATCGGCACATGCGGTGTGGAGGATCTGGCGCTGGTTGCCGCGGCGACGGTGATCAGCGTTCCCGCCACTGACCGCTTTGTGCTCGATGTCGGTAGCAAGGTCCTCGGCTCCGACCGGTCGCCTTGGGTGACGGGCCACGGCTACCTGCCCCAGTTCCCGCAGGGAACCATCACCGGGTTGTGGGAGCACCACGCCGTTGTCCGGCTTCCGGAAGGGGTGCGGGGACCACGCCTTGGGTCACTGGTCACTGTGAGCCTCCCCTCGTAGCGTGGAGACCGTGACCGGAGGGATAGTTGAGGGTCGTGGGATCCAGGAAACGCATCTACAACGCGGAGTTCCGCGA
>NZ_JAQMWP010000035.1 GCF_030403745.1 Streptomyces sp. S.PB5 | reverse complement strand
GGGTCGGGCTCCGAAGATCCGCCGGCCGGACCGGAATCTGTTTCGACAATGCGATGGCCGAATCATTTTTCGGCGCCCTGAAGAATGAGCGTGCATCCAGGGTGACTTACCTGACCAGAGAGGCGGCGCGACAAGACATCACTCGCTACATCGATTTCTGGTACAATCGCAAACGCCTTCACTCGGCGGTGGGTTACCGACCTCCACGCGAAGTTCACGCCGAGTACGAGAAGTTGCGAATCGCTGCGTGAAATAGGCAGTCAGATGCCTGTCCGGAAAACGCGAGGCCCCTCATCCGTGAACGCCTCAGGCGGGCGGACGGCACGCTCGGCGAGATCCTCTATTCGATCACCGACCGCCCCGCCTTCGTTGACGCCCTCATGGCGGACGCCGGCACAGCGCTCCACGCGCCGACGGCTTCGACCGACGGTCGGGGCTATTACGGCATGGGGATCCGCCGCGGCGTGATGGCCGGGGACCAGTTCACCCAGATCGTCAACGGCCTGTTCCGAGATGAGCGCATGTCCTTCAAGGCGAAAGGGCTGTTCGGGCTGAACCGCACGCATCGCGAGGGCTGGCGAATGACGGTTGCGGACCTGGCCCGCCGTGGCCGGGAGGGCGTGGATGCGGTGACGACCGGGCTGGCAGAGCTCGAGCGCCGCGGTTTCCTGCAGAGGGAGCGCGCCCGTAACCCGGATGGCACTCTCGGGTTGGCCACGTACGTCATCACCGACCTGCCCGCCCTGCAAGACCCCACGTCACGACCAGAGTCGGGAAATCCAGGACTGGATAACCCTACGTTGGCTGCCCGCCCCACAAAGAACACCATCCTTAAGAAGACCAACAAGCAGAACACCAACCCCGTCCCTCCGTGCGCCTGCGGCGAGCGCACGCACGGACCGGGGGCTGCAGCGCCGGAGGGGACGGGCACACCGGCGCCGCAAGATCTCGCTCCCGGTACCCGGCTGCTGCTGTCGATCGGCTCGGCCCACCCCGAACTGCTGCTGCAGGAAAAGGCCCTGCACGACCAGGGCCGGGTCACAACCGCGATGCTCGGCGCCGGCTGGAGTGCCGAACAGCTGCGCCACGTCATCTCCAGCCGCCCGCTGCCGAGCCAGATCCGCACCTCGGTCGACGCTACCGTCGCCGCCCGCCTGCGCTCCGCTCAGCTTTACCCGCCTTCCGTGGCCGACGCGGACGATGTCGATCCCGGCGAGGCCTCGTGGACGACGCAGCCCTCCATGGCGTCGTCAGCTGACCGCACCGTCGACGAGGCGCTGGCCTACCGGGCGCTCGTCGGGTGCTCGGGCTGCGGACGGCCCGCCACCGCCCCGGCGAGGACATCCGCCCAGCCTGCCTGGGCTGGCCGCTGTGCCGCACCTGCCCAGGTCCTACTCCCCAGCGCGCGCACCCCGGCGGCGACGGTTGCTGCTCCGCCTGCGCCTCTGCCCTGACCGGGAACGGCCTTCTGGAAGGGAGCACGTCATGACGGACACGCTCCACACACCTCCGCGTCCAGTCCCCAGCAGCTGCTGCGGCCCTTTGCCCGTGAGCCGCGACGATGGGAGGAAGAACGGTCCCGCGCGCTGCGGGCCGGGCACGTGTGCCCTGGCCCTGCGTGTGGCAGCAGGTGCGAATCACGCCAGAGAACTGCCTTCTGCCAGTGGCAGAACACCGGCCCGACCGGGCTCGCCGATCATTACAGTCCAAGCTCATGACGACGGTTACCACGCGCACGATCGAATACGCGGCCGATGGCCTGACGATGATCGGGCACCTCGCGCTCCCGGCCGGGGTCGACCGCCGGCCCGCGGTCCTCGTCGGACCCGAGGGGGTGGGGCTCAGCGACGTCGAGCGCCGCCGGGCCGATGTGCTGGCCGAGCTGGGATACGTGGCCCTGGCGTTCGACCTCCACGGCGGGCGCTATTTGGGCGACCCTGAAGAGATGTTGGCCCGTTGCATGCCGCTGCTCGCTGACCCCGACCGGATGCGAGGCATCGGCCACGCGGCGCTCGACGTGCTCCGCGCCGAGCCGCGGACCGACCCGGACCGGATCGCCGCCGTCGGCTACGGCACCGGGGGCGCCATCGCCCTGGAACTCGGGCGCGACGGTGTCGACCTGCGCGCGATCGCGACAGTCAACGGACTGACCAAGGGCCGACCAGGCGAGACGGCGCGCATTCACTGCCCGGTGTGGGCCGGGGTCGGGTCGGAAGACCCGATCATGCCGCCCGTGCAACGGGACGCCTTCACCGCCGAGATGCAGGCTGCGGGCGTCGACTGGCGTCTTGTGGTGTACGGCGGCGCCTTGCACGCCTTCCATCACCCACCGGTCGACCACATCGTGCTTCCTGGGGTCGGTTTTCACCCGCAGCACGCGCAGCGAGCTTGGCGGGACGTCGTCGACCTGCTCGCCGAGTGCCTGCCCATAAGGGAGTGATCTGGTCGGCAACCACGATCCGGCCGCAAACCAAGCCGGTTGACCGGGCTTTGCGGCAACCCGCGGGCGTGCGTGCCGGACGTCGCTGTGCAGATGGACTCGAAAGGTCCCTGGTCGTAGTCGATGAAGGCGATGAACGAGTCCAGGAGTTGTACGCCGCTGACCATCACAGCCGGCCACCATCGGGCTGGGTTCCTCGGGAACCGACGACAGTTGAATACGCGAGCCCACTAGTACCATGACCAGGCTCCGCTCATCCTGGGCTGCCCGACCCGCCCCTGGCCGACTACCGGACGGCCCCTCCCTTGTGACGTCCGATCCCAGGTCAGGTGCCGCCTGGGTGGGGAGATCCGCCGAGCAGGTGTGGGGTTATCCCCGAGCAAGGGGCGGCCGGTTTGAGTGAGCCTCATCAACGATCCGCAGCAGAGCGCGTCCCTCCTCGTCCGCCGGCTGACGGCCCGCGTACCGGCTTCGCCCTCGCTGGCCTCCTCCCCGAACAGGCAGCCAAGACCAGCATCCGGCCGACAGCCGAGATCAACACGTCCCCACTCGGCCGACGTTCGCGGCCAACGCACTAGGCCGGGAGGGAGAAGCCCTCAGGCGGTGCGCCATCGACGAACAGCATGCCCACCCGGACCTTGTCCCCGCGTATCTCCCGGGCCCGCCGGTACTCGGGGGAGTCGTACCACTCCCGGATCCGGTCCATGTCGGGAAACTCGATGACCACGAACCGGGCGGAGTCCCAGGTGCCTTCGACTGGCGTGGGCGTGGGTCCCGCGACCAGGTAATGGCCGCCGTGGCTGAGGATGGACCGCTGGGCCACGGGTGCGTAGGCCAAGCCGGCCTCCTCGTCGAGCACATCGGCGTTGACGATGACGTAAGCGGGCATGAGATTCCCCGTCCCTTTGGACACGGCGTGTACTAATGTCACGGCGGAGACTATCGCACCCCTGTAACCTTTCAAGGTGAGCATCGACGAGGGCGAAAACGTCCCGGGCGTGATGAGCCGCAGGGAGCGGCTGCGGATCGAGACGACCCGGGAGATCAAGGCCATCGCACTGCGGCAGATGGCGGCAGGAGGGCCCGGAGCGATCTCACTGCGTGGCATCGCCCGTGAGATGGGGATGACCGCTCGCGCTATCTACAGCTACTTCCCGACCCGAGACGACCTGATCACGGCACTGATCAGCGGAATCGCCACATCGCTCGCGGAGGCGGTGGAAACTGCCAGCAACGCCGTGCCCGACACCGACCCCGGCGGCAGGCTCCTGGCATGGGGCCAGGCCCTGAGGGAATGGGCGCTGGCTCACCCGGAGAGCTTCCGGCTCTTCTACGGCCACCCCATCCCCGGCTACCAGCCCCCTGAGGACGGGCCGGTGGACCAGACGGCACGTCGCGTGTGCCGTGAGCTCACCCGCCTGGTGGCCGCCGCATGGCCCCACGCCCGGCACCACCAGCCCGAGGACACCTCCTGGTCCGACCTTCACCCGGATTACGTCGCGAAGATCCAGGACGACCTCCCGGACGTGCCGCCCGCCGCGGCGGCGCTCGCGCTGCGGGTCTGGGGCCGGATGCATGGCCTGGTGGCCCTGGAGATCGACGGCCACATCCACCCTGTCGCGGGCAACCCGGCCGCCTTGCATCGCGCCGAAATGCTCGACTTGGTCAGGTCACTGGGCCTGGATTACTGATCTACTCGGATCTACTCGGATCTACTCGGATCTACTCGGACGGTCGGCTGATCCCTGCGGTAGGCCGGTGGTATGCGGTACGCGCAGGGTGGCGGGGTGAGTGCCGAGCGGCGGCGGTCTCGTGAGCGGATCCGGTACCAGCCCGCACTTCTTCTCGGCGGCCGGCATTCGCAGCCCGGGTCGGCGGCGGGGCCTGCTTCACCGGCACCGTCACCGTCTGGGACCCCGGACCGGCCAACGGATCAGCCAGCCCGCCACGGGCCGCGACGAGACCGGGAACGCTCGCCTTTCCGCCGACGGGGAGCTGCTCGCTGTCGGCTGGCGCAGCGGCAGCATGAAGAGGTGGGGGTTGTTGACGCCGCAGCGGCTTGTCGCTTCGTCGTAGCGAGTGCTGGAAGAGCGCAGCGCTCCTGGGCGTTGCCTTCAGGTATGAAGATCAGCGAAGCGTCCAGAGCCAGCGGTGTGAGTGCCAGATCGTTGCGTCACTACGAGGACGAGGGCTTGATCGTCCCCGGTCGCTTCAGCAACGGGTTCCGCGACTACTGCCAGTCCACGATCGACCGGGTGCTCATCATCCGCTCGCTGCTGGAATCCGGGCTGCCCGTGCGGCTGATCAGGGAACTTCTGCCCTGGCTCACTGACGGATCCGATGCCGGCAGCGATGCGGTGTGCGCGGAGTTCCTGCACGAGGTACAGAACTACCGCGATCGGCTTGCTGCTCGCATCGCCGTTCTCAGCGATCAGCAGGCGGCACTCGACGCCTACCTTCGTCAGGCCCGCCGTACCGATCTCTGACCGCCACTTGACCTTGACGTAAGTGTCAGATTCCTAGGTTCGGTGCATGGAGACCGACGAGCGGCAGAACGCCGCTGAGCAGACGGTACGAGCACTGGTCCAGCAGTCCCGTCGGGGGCCCAAGGACCTGACCCTGACGACCGATCATCGCCGCCCGACCCCGGGGCCCGGCGAGTACCTCATCCGCGTGGGCGCCGCCGGGGTCAACTTCGCTGACGTCATGCAGACCCATGGAACCTACGGCGGAGGCCCGCAGGCCCCCTACGTGGCGGGCTTCGAAGCCGCTGGCGAGATCGTGGGTATCGGCCCGGACGTCGAAAGTCCGCTTCAGCTTGGCATCCATGTCGTCGGAGTGGGCCCGGGCGCGTTCGCGCAGTACATGACGATGCCGGCCGCGGGTGTCCTTCCGGCGCCGTCCGGCTGGAGCGACGCCGAAGCTCTCGGGCTGGTGCTGAACTGGGCCACCGCCCTTGCCGCGCTGAAGCCGCTGGGCGAGATCAAACCGCGGGAGGTGGTGCTCGTTCATGCCGCGGCCGGCGGGGTGGGACAGGCCGCCGTGCGCCTCGCCCGCCACTACGGCGCACGCGTGATCGCCACGGCGTCACCCTCGAAGCGCAACACTGTCAAGGCACTCGGTGCCGACGAGGTTCTGGACAGCCGGCACCCCCATCTGGCGCAGGAGATCACCCGCCTGACCGGCGGCGTCGACCTGGTCCTCGAATCGGTGGGAGAGGCCACATTCGAGGCCAGTCTGTCGGTCACCAGACCCTTCACCGGACGCATCGTCGTGTTCGGTGCCGCTTCCGGCGACGCCACCCTGACCACACACGACCTGGTCTTCACCCACCAGGTCCAGGTCAAGGGCCTGCACATCGGTGCGCTGGCGGTCGCGGCCCCGTCCATCTACCAGTCGTTGCTCGTCGAGATCGAGGCGCTCATCGCGCGCGGCGTATACGCACCCGGCACCCCCCACGTCCATGCCCTGGCCGAGGGACCGGCAATACTGCAGCAACTCGAAGCCGGCCAGACCATCGGCAAGCACGCCCTCGACCCATGGCGCTAGCAGCGCCTGCGCCTCACCGCAACCCTCCGCCGTCCCCTGAGGGACGGCTGCGACTGGTACAGCGTTGCCAGCACCACCTGATCGCCCACGTGGCGGCACAGATGGGCATCTCCCGTGCCTGCGCGGCGACATGGGCCAATCGTGGGATCTCACTGAGGCGCCGCGCCGTGTCGCGGAACCTGCTCGCCCAGGAACCCAGAGCGGTGCCGGTTCATCGATCCCAGCGGCGAGACGAACGGGGATCCGTGGGAGATCACCTCTTGCCGTCCGGTACACATGGCCCGCGTCGATGTGAAAACGGTCGGCCGGAGCCCAGACGGTGGTTGGTCGGCGTGTCCAGGGACGCGGAAGTCATGAGGCCAAGACTGTCGAGCGCCGGTTGCTGGAACGCCTGGGGCGGCAGGTCGGCGGCCTCGCCCGCGTAGCTGGTCGGCCGCACTCCGGTGGGGATCATGAATGGGCTGAAGTCGGGGATGGACCAGCCGCCCGTCAGGGCGCCGGTGAAGCAGACGCTGCTGTGCGCCCGCACGCATCCGAAGGTGTCGGGCGCGTACCCGGCTGGGGGCTTTTCGCTTCGTTCATGAGGTCGGACAGTGTTTGCCGATGACTTTGGGCAGCAATCGGTGATCACTGAGCCTCAACGCGTCGACGAGTTTTGACGGCGCTGGAGGGATCCCCGGCTGCCGCTTGTGCCCGGACTGTGCCCGCGAGGTTCAGGCGACGGGTGGCCGCCGTGGATCGGTCGGGACGATCGCGTGCTCGTCGAAGAGCTGTTCAAGGGCTTCGAGGTCGTGCTCGCGACCGTATGCCATCTCGGCTGCGGTGACCGGCAGGGCCCAGAGGATGCGGGCATGGCCGTCCGGCAGGGGGCAGTGCTCCAGGTCGGGGCCGTGCAGGTAGGGGAGGCTGATCTGCGGCCAAGGCCAGGAGCTCAGCACAGCGTTCTTCGCGGACGGGCGCGGAGAGGACGAACTCTCAGTGCTCCAGTGCGACGTCGTGATCTGCTGTCGGAGGCAGCGGCAAGTCGCCTCGCTGACGAGGCCCTGAAGCGGAAGGTGATTCCAGTGGCTGCCCTTTCACGGTTCCACGGCCTTCAGCCGGCTGCGTATATCGGGTAACTCCCCGTGCGGCCACAAAGATTCGGGGATCATGGGCGACCATGACCGAAGATTTGAGCGAAACAGCTCCGAGTAGTGAGATCAGGGCGCTCCTTCGGGTCCTGGACGGACAGCGGCGTCACGTCCTCGGCATCCTCGACGGGCTCGACGCGAAGGATCTGCGGCGGTCCGTGCTGCCTTCCGGATGGCACTTTTTGGGGCTGGTCCAGCACCTCGCGCTGGATGTGGAGCGGTTCTGGTTCGGCGCGGTCGTCGCCGGGGACGAGGAGGTCATCCGCGGCCTGACGAGCGGCGACGAAGCGTGGAAGGTGGCCCCGGAAGTGCCGGCCATCGACGTGCTCGACCGATACCGGCAGGAGACGAAACTCGCAGATGCCGTCATCACCGCCACCGCTGCCGACGCCGCATTGGCCTGGTGGCCTCGCGACCTGTTCGGTGAACCGCACCTGCATACCCTGCGCGACGTCCTGCTGCATGTCATCGCCGAAACTGCGTGCCACGCCGGCCACCTCGACGCAGCCCGAGAACTGATCGACGGCCGTCGCTGGCTGGTCCTGACCTAGAAATCCCGGATCAGCTTCGCGCTGCCTCGTGTCGAAGCCGCCTGCGGAACAAGCGACCACCGCGTGATCATCGAAGGTTGTGTGGGCTGTCGTAGACTGCGCGGCGGCCGCCAGCCGTGGCATGGACCCCGCCCACTGGCGAGGGCTGTTCGACCAGGTCATGGACCGGACCGCGGGCCGGTTCGGACGAGTTGGGCCCCGGCCACGGCCCGCGCCTACCTGCTCGGGCTGCTGTCCCGTGTTGAGCGGAAGAGCTGCTGGCAGCCGGCCGAACAGGTCGGACACACCCGCCCCGGGCCGCTGCAGCGCCTGCTGCGCTACGCCCGATGGGATGCCGATGCCGTCCGCGACGGCCTGCGCGCCTACACCGAACCTGCGCGCCCTGTACCCGCGCGACACCGAGGACCAGGCCGTGCTGCGCCCGCTCACCCGCAAGCGGTCCGCGACCCCGTACGAGCGGGCCCGCCGCGCCGCTGGCGCCCTGGCCGCCCGGGTCAACGCAGCGCGGCTCGATGGTGTTCGTCCGGACGGGACCTACTCGGCGGATTCCGGTGCGGTGTCGGTCGTCGCGGGGGTGTGGCGAGAGGTCGTGGCAGGAACGGGCCGGGAAGCGGTGGGGAGTTCCTGGCTGCGGGTGTTGGTGGCGCCCAGGGCGATCAGGGAGGCGAAGAGCAGGGCGAGGCTCGTGGCGAGGATCGCTCGTTGGAATCCCGAGGTGAGCGCGTCCGCGGGGGCGGTGTGCGCGGCAAGCAGGTCGTCGGTGCGCGCGGTGGCGATGGCGGAGAAGACGGCCAGCCCCAGCGCGGAGCCGATCTGCAGCGACGTATTGAGCAGGCCGGCGGCGAGTCCGGCTTTGTCCGCGGGCACTCCCGCGTTGGCGGCGGCGGTGACGGTGGTGAAGATTGCGCCCAGTCCGAACGACATGATCGCGAGGCCGGGCAGCAGATCGGCGAGGTAGGAGCCGTCGACGGGGACGCGCGAGAGGTAATACATGCCACCGGCCGCCACGAGCGCGCCGACGACGATGACGGGCCGGGTGCCGATCCGTGGGATGAACTGGGCGGAAACTCCCGCCGCGATGCCGATGCCGACCGTGACGGGAAGGTAGGCGGAGCCGGCCTGGACCGGTGAATAGCCGAGCACGTTCTGCATGTACAGGGTGAGGAAGAAGAACAGTGAGATGAACCCGGCGAACGCGATCAGCTGGGTGGCGTCGGCGGCGGCCAGGCCCTTGATGCGGAGGATGGAGACGGGGAAAAGGGGGGCGCGGGTGCGTCGTTCGTTGAGGGCGAAGACGGCGAGGAGGATGCCGGCGGTGGCGAGTTCACCGACGGTGTGGGCGTTGTCCCAGCCGACTTCGGGCGCCCGTACGAGCGCGTAGACGAGCAGCAGCATGCCAGCGGTGACGAGGATCGCGCCGGGCAGGTCGAACGTGGCCGGGCGGGCGCGCCGCTGCTCGCCCGGTATGAGGCGGAAGGCCGCGACCAGCACGTACGCGCACACGGGGATGTTCACGAAGAGCACCCAGCGCCAGCCGGGCCCTTCCGAGAGCACGCCGCCCAGGAAGACACCGGTGGCGGCGGCGAGTCCGCTGACCGCTCCCCACACACCGAGTGCCTTGGCCCTCTCGCGGCTCTCGGTGAAGGTGGTGGTGAGGATCGACAGCCCGGCGGGGGCCATCATCGCCGCGCCGATGCCCTGGACGATCCGGGCCCCGATCAGCGTGCCGCTGTCGGGGGCCAGCCCGCCGAGGAGCGAGCACACGGCGAACAGGGATGTACCGGCGACGAGCATGCGGCGACGCCCGAGCAGGTCGGCCGCGCGGCCGCCGAGGAGCAGTAAACCGCCGAAGGTGAGGAGGTAACCGCTGATCACCCACTGCAGGTTCTGCTGCGAGAAGCCGAGGTCGCGCCGGATGGAGGGCAGCGCGACGTTCATGATCGAGGAGTCGACGATGTCCAGGAACTGGACCGCGCACAGGAGCAGCAGCGTGAAGGTACCGCGGCGGGTGGCGAGGAAGGACGGCTGGGAGGGAGACGGTTCGGAAGCAGTCGGCGCCATGGCGGGGGACCTCCGGGGGATCCGCACGAGTGATGTGTCGGTAAGTGGCGTCCTGTTAGTGAGTTGACTGACTAACTCGACGCTAGCAGCAGGGGCCCCGGCCCCGCTATCCTCTGAGTGAGATGACTGACTCAGCCAAACGGGACCGCGGCAAACGGGAGCGCCTCGTCGCCGGCGCCGGCGATCTCGTACACCGCCAGGGCGTCCTGGGTGTCACGCTCGCGCAGGTCGCCGAGACGGCGCATGTCCCGCCGGGCAACGTGTACTACTACTTCAAGACCAAGGACGACCTGCTCAGAGCGGTCGTCGAGGCGCGGATCGGTGAAGTCCGGGCCATGCTCCACTCGTTCGACGCGCATGCCGACCCCAGCGTCCGCCTCAAGGAACTCGCGGGCCGGTGGGTCGAGATGCGCGATCTCGTCGCCCGCTACGGCTGTCCACTGGGCACCCTCAGCGAGGAGCTCGGCCGCCGGGACGACGGTCTCGACCGCGAGGCCGCGCAGCTGATGGGTCTCATCCTCGACTGGGCGGAAGCCCAGTTCCGCCAGTTGAACGCCGCCGACCCGCGCGAGTGTGCGGTCACACTCCTCGCCGGCGTGCAGGGCGGCGCGCTCCTGGCACACGCCTTGCGCGACCCGTCCCTCCTCGCCGACCACGTGCGCCGCCTCCAGGAGTGGATCGACTCACTGCTGTGAACCAGACCCGACTCGCGCATGCAGAAAACGACCGTGACCGGTGCGGTGAGAACGAGACCACCGGAGGGAAATCAAACCCCGCAAACGGAGCAAACACCGACGCTCAGAGCGCGCCGCAATGAGAATCTCCCGGCACGAACGAGACCGAGTAGGAATCCGACGGCCCCAATGCGACAGGACACAGTTTCTCTGACCTGTGCAGTCTCGACCGTGGCCACCGAGTCGCAACGGCTTTTGAGAATCGGCCACGAGATCCGAGAACCGACACCTGCTGGTGCTCGGGGCTGTTGCGGAGGTCAGCCATGCCCCGAACCATCTGGTCAGGTGCCATCTCGTTCGGTCTGGTGACTTCTCTGAACTAGTGTCCTGCGCCAGAGTTCCGTCGGCAGAGACGGGCGAGGCAGTCGAGGATTTCTTCGGCTGTCTTGGTCCAGATGAACGGCTTGGGTCTTCGTTCCAGTCTTTGGCCCAGGCGCGGATGTCGGCTTCCAGGGCCTGGATCGTCTTGTGTGCGCCGCGGCGGATCATCTGGTGGGCGAGGTAGCCGAACCACCGCTCGACCTGGTCGATCCAGGAGGAGCCGGTCGGGGTGAAGTGCAGCTCGAACCTGGGGTGTTCGGCCAGCCAGGCCTTGATCGCGGGAGTCTTGCGGGTGCCGTAGTCGTCCACGATCAGGTGGATCTGCAGGTGCGCGGGCACCGTGTTGTCGATCCGGATCAGGAACTTCTTGAACTCCGCGGCCCGGTGCCGGCGGTGCAGGGCGATGACCTCACCCGTGGCGACGTCGAAGGCGGCGAACAAGGTGGTCAGGCCGTTGCGGACATAGTCGTGGGTGCGCCGCTCGGGCATGCCCGGCATTATCGGCAGCACCGGCTGGGACCGGTCCAGGGCCTGGATCTGCGACTTCTCGTCCACCGACAGCACCACCGCCCCCTCGGGCGGGTTGAAGTAAAGGCCGACGACGTCGTAGACCTGTCCCACGAACAACGGGTCCGTCGACAGCTTGAAGGTGTCGGCCAGATGCGGCTTGAGCTGGAACTGCCGCCAGATCCGGCCGACGGTCGACTTCGACAGACCACTGTGCTCGGCCATCGATTTCCGGGACCAGTGGGTGGCGTTCTTCGGCAGCTGTTCCAGCGTGTTGACCACCACTGCCTCCACCTGATCGACACTGATGGTGGGCGGCCGGCCCGGCCTCGGCTCGTCGGCCGGCCCGTCCAGCCGCTCGGCGAGGAAGCGCCGCCGCCACTTGCGGACGGTGTCCGCTGTCACCCGCAGTTCCCGGGCGACCGCGACGATCGGCGGTACTTCCGGCCCCGCACAGGCCGGCACGATCCGCGCCCGCAGAGCCAGGGCCTGGGCCGATGTCGCCCGACGCGTCCACCGCTCCAACCCCGCCCGTTCTTCAGGAGACAGCAGCAGCCACTCCAGCTTCGGGCCACGACGAGGAACTGATGCACCAGCTTGCCTCCTCCGACCCCTCGTAGATCGCAATCTGCCCGTCACCCTGCGCTCTGCCCGGAACGCTCCAGGAGAGATGCCGGGAGCGGACTCGCCGCCGAGAGCAGCACATTCGCCGGCGACCTTCACCGACTCTCCGAGACGCGGGCAATGCTTCGCTCGGCTGATAAGGCATCCCTTACCCTGCCTTTCGTCGAACTGGGGGTACGCCCCCATGGCGTCGGAGAAGGGGGACAACTCCGTGTACAGCGTCATCGTGGTACCACCGCCGCACGAAAGCACGGGCGGACACCTCGGGCAGCTCAAGATCGCGGACGGTGAGCGGCTCGCGTTCGGCAGAGCCGCGGCGGACGACGGCCTGACGATCGCTCACGAAGGTGTGCCCCGGGTCGCCGGCGAGATCACGGCGCACCGGAACTTCTGGCTGCTGAGCAATCACAGCGAGGACCAGACCTACGTGGTGGAGAACCCGGAGGGCGCGGGCGAACACATCAAGGTCGCACCGGGCCGCATGGAGGCGCCCGTGCCGTTCGAGTTCGCGCGCGTGGTCCTGCCCGCCGCGGGCGACCTGCTCACCTTCGACGTGTGGGCGCCGCGCCACACCTTCGCCAGCATCGCCCGCCACACCCTTGCCGGAGACCTGACCACACCCGCGTTCACCCTCGACCGCACCAAGCGGTACTTCGCGGTCCTGACCGCCCTGTGCGAGCCACGCCTGCGCGGCGAACCGCATGCGCCGCTGCCGGCGGTCGAGGACCTGACTGAGCGGCTGCGCCCGGTGTGGCCGACGGTCAGCCGCTCGGCCGTGTACTGGAACATCGACTACCTCAGCGTCAAACTGCGGCTGAGGCCGGGCCCGGACACAGCAGAGCCGGGCCACCGCGTCAACGGCAAGAAGGAGTTGCTTGTCTCGCTCGCTCTCCGCTTCGACCTGGTCCGCGAGGACGACCTGGCCGTCCTCACCCCGGCCGCGAGCGAGGTGGTCCGATGACCAGGCAGCAGTCGTACGCCGTTTCTGTCCCGCAGGGCTATCGAGTCGGCGCCTGGGAGGTTCGCGAGCCGCTGGCGTCCGGTGCGTTCGCCACGGTCTACGTCGGCAGGCGCGTCGGCGATGACGAGCCCGGCCTGCCCCGCCAGGTGGCCCTGAAGTTCCTGCCCACCGGCACCCGCACCCCACGCCAACTGCATCATCTGCGGGAACTGGCCGCGCGGGAAGTGGAGCTACTCGGCCGGCTGCGCACACCCCGGCTGATCCGGATGTACGACACCGTGACGATCGACGACCCCGGCCACCCGGACCTCGACGGCGCCACGGTCCTCGTACTGGAGCGGGCCGAGGGCTCCCTGGACGCCGTACTGGCTCGTGATCCGGGGCTGGAGGCGGGCCCCGCCCTGCTCGCCCAGATCTGCGAGGGCCTGCATCAACTGCACCACGCGGGCTGGGTGCACGGGGACCTCAAACCCGCCAACGTGCTGCTGCTGGAGGACGGTTCGGTACGGCTCGCCGACTTCAACATGGCCGCCGAACTGGAGGGCACCCACGCCTACGCTCCCGCCTTCTCCACTCCCGACTACACGCCGCCGGAACTGCTCTGGCCGGAGATCGACGAGCGGGGCACCCGGATCAGGCCCTCCGCCGATATCTGGGCCTTCGGCGTCCTCGCCCACGTCGTTCTGACCGGCACCTTCCCGCTGCCCGGAGCCACCACACAGGCCCGCTGCGACGCGGCCACACGCTACGCACGAGGCACCGAGGAGCTCCGTCTGTCCCCCGAACTCCCCGCCACCTGGCGTCAGATCATCACAGACTGTCTGGCCCGCACCCACGCCGAACGCATCGGGGCCGAAGCCCTGCTCCGCCAGGCGGAACAGGCGGCAGGTGCCGCACGCTCGGCCCGGCTGCCGAGACTGCGGCCCCGACGGTGGGTGCGGCCGGTCCTGGTCTCGGCGGTGGCGGTCCTCGCACTGGGTACGGCGGCGACAGTGACGTACACCCTGCGCGACTCGGCCCCGGCGTCCGCGGCACCCCCCACCTGTGAGAAGCCCGCCGTGTACGAGGACGACGCCCACGGCCGCGGCTACACAGCGGGCTGGAGCGGCACCTGGAACTTCACCGTCAAGCGGGGCGACGGCGGCAGCCAGGTCCGAGAACTGCAGTGCCTGCTGAGGTATGTGCACGGCATCACCGAAGTCGGCGAAGTCGACGGCGACTTCGGCCCCCTCACCCACGGGGCCGTCCTCACCCTCCAGAATCGGACGGGACTGGGCGCGGACGGTATCGTCGGACCGCAGACGTGGCAAGCGCTGCGTAAGGCCGAGGGAGTCTGACAGGCGATTCCTGGCACGTCCGGCCTCGATCAGCTGCTGTTCCTGGATGCGGCACCGGGCTCCGCGACTTCGCCGACGATGCGGGTGAGCTGGGTGTCAGACGTCAGTAGTAGGACGTCTGGAGCGGCGGAGATGTGGATGCTCCCCGAAGAGGTCACCGGCAACGTCGCCATGAGTTGCCGGTACTTCGGCATCAGCCGGCAGGCGTATTACTCCTGGTACCACCGCTATCGGGCCGAGGCCGCGTCCAGGTCGTCGGAAGATCACAGATGGAAGCGGTACGAGAAGCAACTGCCCGGCCACGCGTGCAGATCGACGTGAAGTTCATCCGACCGCTCGCCTCGATGCTCCGATCGATGGCACGAGGCACCCGGTCGTGCCTGTCCCTGCCCACACCCCCGCCTCCGCCCGCTGCACCAGATGCGGCGCCGTCTACACGGGCCGGGGAAACGACTGCCCTCCTCGTCCCGCGTCGCCTGAGGACATCGTGCGACGCAGAAACGCAACCGAGTGCTTGCGGCTATGCCCTATCGGGGCGGTCGGCTGTGGGCGTACCGCGTGTGTGCCCGAGTTCGGTATCGGCGGTCGTGGCAGGGATCGTCGAGCGTCTGGTGCCGGATGAGTTGTGGGAGTTGTTACAGCGGGTGGTTCCTCCTGCCCCGATCCGGAAAGCCGAGCGCTACTGCCTGTGAGCGGATGCCGCCTCAGTGGGCGGCCCGCACCGGTCAGCTCGCTTCTCCGGGGCCGCAGACGCTCGTCGCGGTCGCTCGCCCTTCGTGTATTGCCCGCCTCGGCGAAGTTCATCAAGTGGGCAGACCCGGCGAAGAGTTGACCCCGACTTGACGGGCCCGTCTGATCAGCGTGGGCGATGCCGACGATTTTGACAGGCTCTTGACAAATGTGGCAGTGCCGCGCAGCATGCAAGAGATCTGCGGAAGCCTGCAACTCCCTTAGTTCAAGGCGTAATTTATCCGCACAGCGCATCGAATGGTCCGGAGTCCGGCGGTTTCTTCGCCGTGCCCCGTACAGACACACCCCAGCAAGCGCGGCCGGCGCGCGCCTTGCCTGACACCCGCATCGTCAGGAAGGACACCCCCATGTTTCGACGCCCTCACGCGGGGCTGAGAACGATCACCGCGCTGGCGCTTCTCCTGGCCGCCGCCGTCACGGCGGGCCCCACGGCCGGTCCGGCCTCCGCCGCCCCGGCGGACCTCCCGCCCGGCGACTACCAACAGGTCCAACTCGCCCTCGGCGCGGCAGAGCTGGGCGAACCGATGTCCCTGGCCGTCCTGCCCGACCGGTCGGCCCTGCACACCGCCCGCGACGGCACGATCCGCCTCACCGACGCCGCGGGCAACACCAAGCAGGTCGGCAAGCTCGACGTCTACACCCACGACGAGGAGGGCCTGCAGGGCATCGCAGTCGACCCCTCCTTCACCGTCAACCGGTACGTCTACCTCTACTACTCCCCGAAGCTGACCACCCCGGCCGGAGACGCGCCCGTCACCGGTAGTGCCGCCGACTTCGAGCGCTGGAAGGGACACCTCAACCTGTCCCGGTTCACGCTGCGTGCCGACGGCACCCTGGACCCTGCCAGCGAGAAGGTCGTCCTGGAAGTGCCCAACGACCGCGGCCAGTGCTGCCATGTCGGCGGTGACATGGACTTCGACGCGGCCGGGAACCTGTATCTGACCACTGGCGACGACACCAACCCGTTCGACTCCTCCGGGTACGCACCGCTCGACGAACGCACCAACCGCAACCCGCAGTTCGACGCCCAGCGCAGCGCCGGCAACACCAACGACCTGCGTGGCAAGGTCTTGCGGATCAAACCGACCGCCGCCGGCGGCTACACCGTCCCCGCGGGCAACCTCTTCGCGCCGGGCACCGCGGGCACCCGTCCCGAGATCTACGCGATGGGCTTCCGCAACCCGTTCCGGATGTCCGTGGACCGCCCCACCGGCACGATCTACCTCGGCGACTACGGCCCCGACGCCGGTGCCACCGACCCGAACCGCGGACCGGGCGGGCAGGTGGAGTTCGACCGGATCACAGCGCCCGGCAACTACGGCTGGCCGTACTGCACCGGCACCAACACCACGAGTGAGACGTACAACGAGTACACCTTCCCCAGCGGCCCCTCCGCAGCGAAGTACGACTGCTCGGGCGGCCCGGCCAACAACTCCTTCCGCAACACCGGCCAGGCCAAGCTGCCGCCCGCGAAGCCGAGTTGGATCAAGTACGGCCTGGACGGCTCACCGCCCGAGTTCGGCGGCGGATCCGAGTCGCCGATGGGTGGCGAGGTCTACCGGTACGACGCCGGCTCGACGTCCACGGTGAAGTTCCCGCAGTCCCTCGACGGCCGGTTCTTCGCCGCCGAGTACGGGCGCCGGTGGATCAAGGCCGTCGAGGTGAAGAACGACGGCACCTACGGCACGATCGAGAACGTCCCCTGGAGCGGCACCCAGGTCATGGACACCGACTTCGGCCCGGACGGCGCGCTGTACGTCCTGGACTACGGATCCGGCAGCAACAACCAGGCCCTGTACCGCATCGAGTACATCGCGGGCAGCAACCGCAACCCGGTGGCCCGGGCGTCCGCCGACCGCACCTCCGGAGCCCTGCCGCTCACCGTGCGGTTCTCCGCGCAGGGCAGCTCCGACCCCGAGGGCGGAGCGCTGACCTACTCCTGGAACTTCGGCGACGGCACCACGTCGACCCAGGCCGACCCCAGCCACACGTACACCACCGCCGGAACCTACCGGCCCACCCTCACGGTCCGCGACCCGCAGGGCCTGACCGGCACCGCGAGCCTGGTGGTCACCGCGGGCAACACGGCGCCGACGGTGACCCTGCAACAGCCCCCGGACGGCCAGCCGTTCGCCTTCGGCGACACCGTGCCCTTCCGGGTGCAGGTCAGCGATCCCGAGGACGGCACCGTCGACTGCTCCAAGGTCAAGGTCACCTATCTCCTCGGCCATGACAGCCACACCCACGCCATCACCTCCACCAGCGGCTGCCAGGGCAACCTGACCGTGCCCGCCGACGGGGAACACGACAGCGCCGCCAACCTCTACGGGGTCCTCGACGCCGAGTACACCGACGCGGGCGGCCTGACCACGCACTCGGTGCGCACCCTGCAACCCCGCCACCGGCAGGGTGAGCACTTCGGCGCCCAGTCCGGCATCGAGATCGCGAACCACGCCACCGCCGAGGGCGGCAGGACGGTCGGCTTCACCGACGACGGCGACTGGATCTCGTTCAAGCCGTACGTCCTCGCGGGCGCCACGAAGTTGACCGCCCGGGTGGCCTCCGGCGGCGCGGGCGGCACCCTCCAGGTCCGCGCCGGGTCCTCCACCGGCACCCTGCTCGGCACCGCCACGGTGCCGGTCACCGGCGGCTGGGACACCTTCACCGACGTCACCGCCAACCTCTCCGGCGCGCCCGCCGGGACCACCGAGCTGTTCCTGGTGTTCCGCGGCCCGACCGGGCAGGGCAACCTCTTCGACGTCGACGCCTTCACCCTCGGCTCCGGCTCCACCACGACCACACCGTGGGAGGCGGAGTCGTACAGCTCCGCCTCGGGCGTCCAGTCCGCCGCACACGGTTCCGCGAGCGGCGGACTGACACTGGGCTACATCGACAACGGCGACTGGGCGGGCTACGCCTCCGTCTCCACGGCGGGCGCGACCTCCGTCTCCGTCAGGGTCTCCTCCGCCGGTGCCGGCGGCACCCTCCAGTTCCGCTCCGGCTCGCAGACCGGACCGCTGCTCGGCTCGGTGACGGTGCCGGTGACCGGCGGCTGGGACACCTTCACCACCGTCACCACCACGCTCAACGGCGCCGGAACGGGCCCCCTCTTCCTCACCTTCACCGGAGGAACCGGCAGCCTCTTCGACGTCGACACGTTCACGCTCGCCTCCTCGACACGGAAGGAGTGATGACCATGACCACCCTGACGCGGCGGCTGCGCCGCGGCGCGACGGCCCTGGCCCTGGCCGTACTGGGAGCCCTCGTGGTCCCGGTGCAGACCGCACACGCGGCCTCCTTCGAGGTCCTCGTGTTCTCCAGGACGGCCGGGTTCCGGCACGACGCGATCCCGGCCGGCATCGACGCCCTGCGCACCCTCGGCGCACAGAACGACTTCTCCGTCACCGCCACCGAGGACCCCGGCGCCTTCACCACGACGAACCTCGGCGGCTACGAGGCCGTGGTGTTCCTCAACACCACGGGCGACGTCCTCAACGCCGCCCAGCAGACCGCCCTGCAAACTTATGTCGACTCCGGGGGCGGCTATCTGGGCGTGCACGCGGCCGCCGACACCGAGTACGACTGGCCGTACTACGGGCAGTTGGTCGGCGCGTGGTTCCAGAGCCATCCCGCGATCCAGCAGGCCACGATCCGCACCGAGGACCGCACCCACCCGGCCACCTCCCACCTCGGCGCGACCTGGACCCGCACCGACGAGTGGTACAACTACCGCACCAATCCCCGCACCGGCGTGCACGTCCTGCAGACCCTGGACGAAAGCACCTACAGCGGCGGCTCGATGGGCGCCGACCACCCCATCACCTGGTGCCACCGCCAGGGGCAGGGCCGCTCCTTCTACACCGGGCTCGGCCACACCATCGCCTCCTACGCCGACCCGGCCTTCCGCTCCCTGCTGCTCGGCGGAGTGCGCTACGCGGCCGGACAGGTGGCAGCCGACTGCTCGGCTCCGGCGGGTACCGGCCAGGTCGAGGCCGAGGCGTACACCTCCGGCTCCGGCGTGCAGGTCGCCGCGCATGCCCCGGCGAGCGGGGGACGGACGCTGGGCTACATCGAGAACGGTGACTGGGCGGGCTACGCGTCCGTTTCCACCGCGGGCGCCAGGACGTTCACGGCGAAGGTGTCCTCGGCGGGCGCGGGCGGCACGATCGAGGTCCGCTCGGGCTCGGCCACCGGCGCCCTGCTCGGTACCGTGACGGTGCCGGTGACCGGCGGCTGGGAGACCTTCACCACCGTCACCACGACTCTCACCGGCTCGGCGTCGGGTCCGCTGTTCCTCCGGTTCACCGGCGGTGGGGGAGCGCTGTTCGACGTGGACACGTTCACTCTCTCATCGGGCAGCGGCCGCAGGTAGTTGTCGCTGTGTTCGGAGGGAAGGACCCGTTCGCCGGACAGGGGGTCCACCCATGTGTTCCCGACCATGGCGGAGACCGGAGAAACGTGGTTGGTCACCCGTGCGGTCGGTTGTGCGCCGTCCATCGGACGACTTGTGTGAGCGGGTGAAGTCCACCGAGAGCATGGTCCGCCGGGCCTCGTTGAGCGCCTCGGCCGCGCGGCGCGGCCGAGGGGTGACCCGGTGGACCGCAGGTGCCGGCGCAGCCACGGTTCGGCGTTGCTCATGTAGCAGTGCGGTGGCCTGGCTGAGGGCGGCGTCGCGGGTGGACAGGGCCGTGAAGCTCGCCTCATGTGCGGCGAGGCCGCGCCGGATGCGGGTGCGCAGTGTGTCGTTGCCCGTGGCTGAGATGACGGCACGGTGGAAGGCCGCGTCATGGGCGTTGAGCTGCTCGACGCCGTCGCGGGCTGCGCCCATGGCGTCCAGGTGTTGTTTCACCTCGGTCAACTGCTCCTCGGAGATAGATGCGGGTGGCGGCCAGTGTGGCGACCGGTTCGAGATGGCGTGGTACCTCCATGAGGTCCTGCAGGGCGGCCGAGCCGCCCTGCAGCAGTCCATGGCTCCGCCGAGGCCCTGGAGGAGCAGGCTCGGCTCAGGCTGGTCACGTAGGTGCCGTCGCCCCGCCGGACCTCCAGGACCCGCGGGGCGGCCAGGGCCTTCACTGCCGGGCCAGATTGCGGGACAGGCCCAGCTGGGCCGCCAGCTCTGGTTACGACGGCAGCTTCAAGCCCGGGGAAACCGCACCGGTGCGGATCAGCTCACGGATCTGCTCGATGGCCTCGTCCGTCAGGGACTACGCGAACCCTTCCGTGTTCCGTGAGTGTTTGGCTCCGGCATGTCCAGATGCCAGGGGTAGGCGGACTTCCGCGAGACCCGCAACAGCCTCGCCACCCGCGGCGCAGCAATGCCGTCCGCGAGCATCTCGGCGGCCTGGAACCCTACCCGCTCTCGCGCAGCCCGCTGCCGCATCGCCCCGGCTACCGGCCCACCCTCGTCGACCCCTGCCGTGACCACCTGCGTGGGCGCCATGCCCAGGGACCGGCCATCCCGGTCAGCCACCTCCTCCAGGAGATCCGGGAGTTGGGCTACACCGGCAGCGCTCACATACCGGTCCGCTACCTCGACCAGGGCCGGCTGCAGTGTGCTCTGGACCTCCTTCTGGGCCTTGGCTCGGCCTTGGCCTCGGCGACAGTACGCGTGAGCGGCTACCACGATCGTTCCGTTTACAGAACGTTCTGTTTGTGGAACGCTGGTCGCGTCACGGGCACCGCATCACCGGCGAGCAGGGGCGGAAAGCTATGGAACTGGCCCAGGAGGTGGGCGAGCGTCTGCGCCGTCTGCGCCAGGACGGCGGCCTGTCGCTGTCGGAACTGGCCCGCCGCTCCGGCGTCGGCAAGGGCACGCTCTCGGAACTGGAGACGGGCCGACGCAATCCGACCCTGGAAACGCTGTACGCGCTGACCACGGCCCTTCAGGCGCCGCTGAGCACGGTCGTCGGCCCCGCCCCGGTGCAGGGCGCGGCGGTGCACGCGGTGCTGACGGACCGCGTGCAGGACGCGGCTGCGGTGTCGGAGGTGTATCGCATCCGCATTCAGAGCGGCGCGGTGCAGCGCTCGGCCGCTCATGTGCCGGGCACGGAGGAGCACTTGCTGGTCTTCAGCGGTACGGCCCGGGTTGGTCCCGCCTCCGCCCCGCTCGAGGTTGGCCCGGGCGGCCACGCCCGGTGGGCGGCGGATGTACCGCATCTGTACGAGGCGGTGGGGAGGGATGTGGAGGGGGTGCTGGTGGTGCGCTACCCGGTGGAATGAGATGCCTGCGCCGCACCGCCCTGTGCCAGGCCACGGCCACCGCTGATCGGTTGTAGATCCACCGCTGCCGCAGGAGGCCGACAGTATCCAGTCCCGTGAGCCCGGGTCTGATGGCCGCTCTGACAAGGGCGGGAACAGCCATGCCTGCCGGTGCTACTGGGTGGCGGTTTCATGCAAAGTCCAGCTACATCATCGAGAGACAGGACGATCCCAGTACATGCCTGTACGTATAGCGCGCCCCGACGAACTGCCTGCCCTCGTCCAGCACGCCGACCAGCCCGAGCGCAACGCCGGGACGGCCGCCTACCTCACCGACCTCCTGGCCAAGAAGTGCACGCGGCCGGAGTGGTGCCTGGTCGCGGAGGACGAGACCGGTCGGCTCACCGCGGCCACCGCGCTGTGGACCCTCCCCGGGAACGACATCCCGATGGCCCTGGTGCTCCTTGAGACACCGTGGGACGAGCCGGGCCTGGCCACCGGCCGGGCACTGCTGGCCGAGGCCGTCGCCCTGGCCGGCTCGCTCGGCGCCACGGAGCTGGAGCACGTCATCGACTCGCCGACGCAGCCGCCGCAGTTCCAGGCGGAGCCGGAACGGCGCGCCGAGCTTCTCCGTCTGGTGGGCTTCGAGCAGGCCCGTGACGGTCGCCGCTTCCGCCGCCGCTCCGGGGCGGAACTCACTTCGCATGATGACCGATTGACCTGGCGTTCCCTGCCCAGTCTGGGACGTGAGCCGTTCATCTCTCTGCTCGCCGAGGCGCTGCCGACCAGCGCCGACGCCCAACTCGCCGCCAGAGTCGCCCAGCACGGCGCCCGGCGTGCGGCGGAGAGCCTCATCGCGGACATGGAGGAGTTCTCGTACGAGCCCTCGTGGTGGGAACTCGGCTACGCTCCGGACGGCACGCCGGCTGCCCTCAGCCTCCCCGCCCGAAACGCCTCGACCGCGGTGATCGGCCTGGTGGCTGTGTCTCCGGCCTGCCGCGGTAACGGCTACGCGACCGCGGTGGTGGCCCGCGGCACGCGGCTGCTGGTCGAAGCGGGCGCCGAGGAGATCCGCGGCGACTGCGACGCGGCCAACACCGCCATGAGGATGGCTTTTGAACGGGCAGGCTACGAGAACTTCGCCGACCGCCAGGAGTTCACCCACCGGTGGTGAGCGGGGGGCCGCTCCCGCGCCGTCACGAATGCTGAACGGCCCCTCCCACCCCAGTTGGTAGGGCTGGACGGATAGGTCCGAAGTCCTGCGAGCGCAAAGGAAAAGGGTCTCGTTGATCGTTGCATGACGAACGACAGCGAGACCCCTCTGACCACATGTATGTGAAGATCGACGACGAGCCGGCGGGACCACGACGGCTGGGCAGGCCCCCGGTATTGACCGACTCCGAGCTCGTGTGTGTCGCGCTCGCCCAGTCGCTGCTCGGCTTCACCTCCGAGGCGCACTGGCTGCTCCTCTTGCGGGCGGCGTACACCTACTCGTCGGGTCTGCGCGCCCCCGCCATGATCGACTTTGTCAAGGACGCGTTGATCTACGTCGTCATCGTCGTTGTGATCGTCTTCATCCCGAGCAAGGTGGGCGGGTTCGATGTGATCTTCGCCGCGGCGGACAGGAAGTACGCCACGACGGGTGCGGGCGGATTGCTCCCGGCTGCGGAGGGCCAATGGACGTACGCCACGCTGGCGTTGGGCTCGGCCATGGCCATGTTCATGTACCCGCATTCGATCACGGCGACGTTCCAACGGCCAGTTGGCGATCCCGCAGCTGTTCGAGAACATGTTCCCGGCCTGGTTCGCGGGCGTGGCCTTCGCGGCGATCGGCATGGGCGCACTGGTCCCGGCGGCCATCATGTCCATCGCGGCGGCGAACCTGTTCACCCGCAACATCTACAAGGACTTCATCAAGCCGGACGCCACGCCGGAGCAGGAGACCAAGGTCTCCAAGCTGGTCTCGCTGCTGGTGAAGGTCGGCGCGCTGGTCTTCGTCCTGACGATGGACAAGACGGTCGCCATCAACTTCCAGCTGCTGGGTGGCATCTGGATCCTGCAGACCTTCCCGGCCCTGGTCGGCGGCCTGTTCACCCGCTGGTTCCACCGCTGGGCCCTGCTCGCCGGCTGGGCGGTCGGCATGATCTACGGCACGGTCGCCGCGTACGGCGTCGCCTCCCCGACCCAGAAGCACTTCGGCGGTTCGTCGAAGGAGATCCCGGGCATCGGCGAGATCGGCTACATCGGCCTCACGGCGTTCGTGCTCAACGTGGTGGTCACGGTCGTCCTGACCTTCGTCCTGAAGGCCGCGAAGGCCCCCGAGGGCATCGACGTCACGTCCCCCAGGGGCTGCACGGCGGATGCGGCACAAACGCAAGCGAAAGCGGCTCCCGCCCTTCGTCCAGGCACTTCGCCTGCCCCCAACCCCAGTTGAGAGGCGGATCCACGCACGGCTACGCCGCCGCCCGGTCGGCGATCGCGTCCAGGGCGGCGGTCACCGTGGTGGTCAGCGTCGCGGCGTCGGCACCAGCACGCGAGCGCAGGTTGACGCCGTAGGCGAGCAGCGCCAGCAGATCGGCGGAAGCACCGGGATCGGCGCCGGGGGCGAGCTGCCCCTGGCGCTCGGCGCTGACGAGCGCCGCGTACAACGCGTCCCGCAACTCCTGGTGGTGCTGATCCAGGACCGCGCGTACCTCGGGTTCACTGTTCTCGGCACCGGCGTGCGCATTGGAGACCATGCAGCCCCAGCGGGCGTAATCGCCCGAGCAGCGGGCCTCGATCAGGTCGCCGAAGAACTCGGAGACGGCCGGAAGACCCCGCTCGTCCTCCGCCAGGCGCCGAAACATCGGCTGGGACCGCCGCTCCAGGTAGCGGCGCAACGCGGCGAGGTAGAGCTCCTGCTTGCCGCCGAACGTGGCGTACAGGCTGGAACGGTTGAGCCCGGTCGCGGTCACCACGTCCTGGATCCCGGTCGAGGCCACGCCCTGCCGCCAGAACAGTCGCACCACGGTCTCCAGGGTGGCGTCCGGATCGAAGTGCTTGATATCCGGCATGTCACTCCGTCATCTTGAAATAAGGATTCCAAGATACTCCGCGTTCACCCCGCCGCGAAGGTGCTGGCGGGTGCAGAGCGGGGCAGGCCGCCCACCTGTGCGAAGGCGTCCAGCTTCGTCCACGATCCACCCGAGGGGTGCCGCGTGGCGGGACCATGCCCTCATGAATCACATACCAGCCCTCTGGGGGGCCGCGTACGGGTCGCAGACCCCCCGCTTCTGTCGCTTCCTCGCCCGCCGCGTGGTCCACTTCGCCGCCTTCGTCCGCGCTCTTGCCCTGGCCGGCCACCACCCGTCCACCAGCCTGTGACCGATTGACATCTCCGTGCGGCTGGCGCGCGGCCGCGCATGCCCTTATCTTGGAACGGTCATTTCAAGATTGGCCCGCTCCAGCCGTCAGCCAGGAGGAACCAGCGCCATGCCCACCCTGAACGCGGAACTGCGCACCTTCTACGAAGCCCGTCAGCAGCAGATCCCCGCAGAGATCCGGGAGATCATGCAGCGGGCAAGCCGGGAACTCGCCGACTCGGGCCAGGCCGACCGCGCCCTGACCGTCGGTACGCCGGCCCCGCGCTTCAGCCTCCCCTCCGCGACCGGACAGACCCTGACCCTGGACGACCTGCTCGTCCAAGGCCCGGTCGTCCTGACCTTCTACCGCGGCGCCTGGTGCCCGTACTGCAACATCGCCCTGCGCTCCCTCCAGCAGCACCACGAGGCCATCACCACCCGCGGCGCCCGCCTGGTGGCCGTCTCGCCGCAGATCCCCGACGAGTCCCTCACTCTGACCGAGAAGCACGCCCTCACCTTCGACGTCCTCAGCGACATCGGCTCCGACACCGCCAAGCAGTACGGCCTCGCCTTCGACCTCCCTGACGACCTCGCCGCCGTCTACGACAAACTCGGCTTCGACCTCCAGCGCGTCAACCACGGCCATCCGCGCACCCTCCCGCTGCCCGCCACCTACGTCATCGACCGCGACGGCGTGATCCGCTGGGCCTTTGCCGACACCGACTACACCACCCGCGCCGAACCGGCCGACATCCTCGACGCTCTCGACGCACTGGGGTGATCCCCTGGACGCCGTCTTCCCCGGTGTCCCGCCTGCGCCTGAATCCAGGAGGCCAGGTAGCGTCCGGTGTCGGGTCCACTTGGGCCGGAGCCACGAAGGGGGAGCAGGCATGGCCGAGTGGGTGCAGCTTTCGAGCGAGGTGGTCCATGAGGGCCCGTTCTTGACGCTCCACCGCGACACGGTGGTCAAGCCGGATGGAGTCGGCACCGGCATTTACGAGCACATCAGCGTGGACGACACGGTCCGCGTGGTCGCGCTCGACGATCACGGGCGGGTCGCGATCGTCGAGGACGACTTCTACCTTCAGCGCCGCAGGGTCCAGCATCTGCCGGGAGGCGGCAGCGCAGGCCAGGAGCCGCCGCAGGCGGCCCGGCGGGAGCTGGAGGAGGAGACCGGCGTCCTCGCCGGCGCCCTGCACCCGCTGGGCGTGATCGATCCTCTGCCGGCCACGACGAGCGCCCGGACGCACCTCTTCCTCGCCACGGACCTGCACCCTGGGCAGCTGCACCGAGACGACACCGAGATCGGGATGACGGTGGCGTGGATCCCTCTGGCTGACGCCGTGGACGCCGTACGGTCCGGTCGCATCACCGAGGCCGGTAGCGTGACCGCGATCCTCCTGGCTCAGGAACGAGCAGAAGTCGTTCCGGAAGGGTGATGCGCTGTCAAACGCGTCCCGCCGGGCATAGGAGTGCAGCCGACTTCACCTCTGCGGCCTTCGTGTGAGCGTGGTTCCGTGGCGGAACGCATGATCACGCGAGAGTCGTCGGCCTGTCCGGCGGAACGCCCAGCGTGGGCGCGTACGGGGCCCGTTCGAGGCCGAAGGCTAGAACACAAGCTCAGAGCCTGACTCTGAGCCCGGAGGAGTCAGCGCCCCCTTGCCCGGGACATCGACGCCGGCCGCGCCGACGGGTACGGCGCAGCCGATCGCATCCGCTCCTGGCGAATCTGATCTCGTCCTGATGCGCTGCGTCCCGGACTGCTTCCTCGTCCGGGGTGCTGCCGTGTGTGCTGCTCAGGACTCCGGAGAGCGTTGACACTCCGAGGCCGGCGCCCTGACTGCACGGCGGTGTCAGTGGAACTGCCTGCCGTGCCGAACATCCCTCGAAGGCGATGACATCAGACCTGATTGAGCGGGTCCTGCCGCCGCGTAGGGCGCTGCACGATTCTGTTCACTGGCCCATCGCGAGGCCTTCGGCGAGCTCCCGTACGTCGTGCTCCGGCACCCACTGCCCGATCTCGTACGAGGCAAGGAGCTCGGCCGCGCGTCCTGCATTACGGCGGTGGAGAGCGCGAGCGTGGTCACGTACTGCTCAACGACCCTTTGATACGGGGGCCATGTGCTTATGCGGTGTCCTCGTCGTCTCCGGTCATGTCGTACTCGTCGACGTCGAGTTCGGCTCCGGTGGCGATGAGGAAGTCCAGGACGTTGCGGTCCAGATGCCAGCCGAAGGTGTTGGGGGCATCCGCGGCGTTCGGCTTGCCCGGGTCGGTGTTGTTGAAGTAGCGCACGACTTGAAGCACTGCTCCGCCCCCGTTGATGGCCAGATGCAGGGCGAGGTCTGCGATGCGGTCTGTGTGGGGCTGGAGCCTGTTGAGAATGCTCGTGATCTGCTGGTCGACGCGTAGACCTGGCTCCCGGCAGACGATCTTCCAGCGGTGGCTGACCGGAATCGGCCTCGGCTCGGTGAATCGGCTGCCCCGAACGGACACCTCGTCAGGAGTGATGCCGAGTTGCGAGGTCATCTCCTCTGCCGAGGTGTGTGGGCTGAACAACACAAAGTAGGTGTACTGGTGAAGGGGCATCTCGTGGAGGATAACCACACGGAGAGTCGGTAGCTCCTCAGCCCCAGCGGGCCTGCGGTGCCCCGACGCTGTGGTCACGCGTCATCGGCGACATGGACCACGTGCGGCGCCTGTGCGAGACGGTCCTGCGATCCAACGACATCGACTCCCTCACGGCGTTCGCCGCCGGCTGCGACCAGACCGGCGCCCGCACCTTCGCCTGCCTGCTCTACACCCTGGACCGGCGTGAAAGCGCCCTGTACTGGAGGCGGTTCGCCGCCGGCGTGGGCGATCCCCTCGCCGCCCATCTGCCGGCCGCCCACCATGCAGCCGCCGGCCGCACGACCTCTTATTGGCGCGCAGACCATCCGGACCAGAGCCGTTCGGATGGCTGCACCACTCGGCGGGACACCCGTCCCTCACCTTCGGCGGGGACATCATCGAAACCGGCACGGAGTCCTACAGGCTCGCCAGTACCCACGCCGCCCAAGCCCAGGACTCGTCCACGAACTGACCCAGACCGACATCATTCTCTCTCGTCAGAACGACGGGCAGTCCAGGGCTTTGGGATGGCCGTCAAGGACAGACAGACTGGCAACGACCTCGTCACCGGAAGAGACTGCTGTTGGCTGAAAGCCCAGGGAGGCATACAGCCGTGCGGCCACGGCGTTGTCGGGGTGATACGACAGGCGAAGCTCCCGGCAGCTCTCACGTTGCGCAAGCCACTCCATGAGGGTTCGCACCGCCGCCCGTCCGACCCCCTTGCCCTGCTCGGTGCCGTCGATCATCATGCCCCCGAGCCAGTATGAGCCGTCTTCGTCACGACCCCACATGATGTGACCGACCACCGTGTCATCGGCGCAGATCGCCATCGAGTGCCAGATGCCTTCCCGCAAGGACAGAAGCAGGTAGCGGGCCGCCAGCGCGGGCACGTATCGGCGCTGGTCGTCCAGCGGAGCGATATCCGCGACAGCACGCCAGTTCTCGTCGTTCACCTCGTGCAGGACAACACGTCGTCCCGCTCCGTCAGAAAGCTCAAGGGTGATCACGGAGACCAGGCTACGAATCAACCGGTTGATCCTCGAACCATTTGGTTTCGTGAGCCCACCCTCGCAGGCTGCGTCGTCTGCTGGCCGGCAAGAGCCGTCGCGCGACGACCGGCGACGTGACCCAGCCGCTACGTCCTCAGCCCATCGGCGGTGGCCAAGTCGGTCCGCTGCACGGCCTGTTGAACCGTAGCGCAGTCGCCCGGATCGAGGTCGGGCGCCGTCCCTTGTCGGTCTATGACGAGCTGACGGGACCGGGTCTTTCACTGCCAACTCGCCAAGAATGGAGTCCTCTTGAGCGAGCTGACCGGCAACCGCATACGCACCACGGCGGGCAAGCACGGCCTGCCCCACCTGGCGGAGACCAGTTCCTCGACCTGGTCCTGTCCGAGGAACTGGCTCTCCGTGACGACCGCCGTTGCCGCTCTGGCCTGCGGCTGTGCAAGAGTGCCGCGCCACAAGACGCTCGACGAGTACGACTTCTCCTGCCAGCTCGAACTCGACTCCCGCAGGGGCAAAGACCGGGCCTGCTGCGGGAGAGCGGGAGAGCGGGGGAGCGGGGTGGGGATGGGGGAGCTGGAGCAGATCACGGCTCGCGGGAGTGAACTGGGTGGGCTCGCTGCAGAGTTGGCCAGGCGGCTGTAGGGGGTCCAGGCGGAGCGAGAGGACTCCTGGGCGCCGAGCGCGTTCTGAGCCGACTGGCCGAGCTGGCCTATGAGGAAGGCTCGGGGCCGTGGTCGCCGAACTGCCGGTGGCGGGTCATCGGGTGGTGAGGACGTGTGCCCACGGTTCATCGATGTCGGCCAGGCCCAGCACGGCGACCACGTTGTCGAGCATGCCGGCGCCGAACCAGTGCCGCACGGCGTCGTCGTCGCCCAGCAGCTGCCGGACGGTGTCGACCTGCTTGGCGTAACACCGGCGCACGGCCTGTGCCACCAGCGGCTCGCCGACGGCACAGTTCGCGTGCATGAGGAAACGCAGGATGTTGCGGTCCGCGACGAGCGCGCCGTAGGCGCCGCGTGCGGCATCCAACGCCGCCTCGGGCGCCAGATCGGCCCCACCTGGCGCCGGCGAGTGCGCGACCAGCGTGTCCGTCATGACGACGGACACGTGGTCGACCGCCGCCGCGAACAACGCTTCCTTGTTCGGGTACAGGCGGTAGAGATACGGCTGAGAGACTCCGACCCACGCTGCGATCTCGTGCGTCGTCGTACCGTAGAAACCCTTTTGCGCGAAGCAGTCGACCGCGGCGGCCATGATGGCCCGGCGTCGTTCGTCGCTCTTCGTGCTGGTACCGGCGGCAGGCATGGGTCTCAGTCAAACACGGGTGCCCTCAGCGCCCAAACGTCACGCTGAGGTCGGAGTCGGACGGCACGTCGTCGGGGGTGAGTGCCTCGATCGCCACCAGCGGGTTCCAGTAGTCCAGGTAGTGGGTGATGCGCCCGTCGTCATCGGTGCGCACGACGGAGATGCAGGTCTGCTCGTACGGCTTGCCGGTCGGCAGCGCCGTTCCCTTCGAGCGGAACTCGGCGATCACCAGACTCGGATCGACCGTGTCGTGGAAGACCAGGTCGACGAACTCCACGTCGAAGGTCTGGGGGAAGTTGCTCATGTGCGCGACCAGTGCGTCGCGCCCCGTCACCCGCTGGGGCACGCCGGCCGGCGCGTACGGGAACTCGAGCACTGCGTCCGGGGCGAACAGCTCCACCCATTCGTCGACGCGGCCCGCGGCGGTAAGGCGCAGGTGCTCGGCCAGGGCGTGCTGGGCAGCGGCGCGGCGGGCGGCGACGTCTTCCTTGACTGTCATCTTCACTCCTACGTTAGTGGTCGACCTATAACCTACACGTCGGCAGCCGTTGCGCGGGTGGTCGAGCAGGAGGTGACGCCAGGGGATCCCGGTCCGGTTCACGTAGAGGATGGCGTCCAGAACACGCCGTAGGCGGCTGGCGGCGGCCCGGTACTATCGGCGCCGTCACGCAGCGTCACGTATCACCGGTTCCGGCACGGCTTCAGAGTCAAGCTGAGGGGATGAGGGGAGAGGGCGGTGTCGACCTGCAAGAGGAAGCGGCAGGCTTCCGGTTCCATAGTGCAGCTGACGGGCCATGCCGCTGAAGGTGAGAACACGGCCCGCTGCGCCGGCCGTCTGCACGGCGAGGCGGGGCACGTGCCGGTGCCTTTCCCGAAGGGGAGCCGATGCCATGGCGGACCCGCCCGGCCGCCGGGGAGGATGCCCGGCATGGCTACCGACCAGAACATCGTTCCCGCACGCTCCACGCACTCGATGCCTCGGTGTTCGGTGCGGGAGCGGCCATCGGTGTCCTGGGCGGGATGATCGGCCTGTTCGGGTTCGCCGCACTCTCCGCGGCCATCCTGAACAAGGCGATGAGCCTGGTCGTGGTGCTCTTCTCGCTGCCCGCGCGTCCGGCAGTGGTCCCCGTCTCTGCGCCGGCCGCGCACTGGACGATCACGGTCAACCTGCTGGCGGGGAGCCTGATCGGCGCCTGGGCCGGTGCGACGTGGGCCGTGCGGATGCGCAGCTCCACCCTCCCAAAGGTGCTGGCCGCGCTCATGGTCCTCATGGCCGCGGCCCTGATGGTCACCCACGTCACCACCGTGGGGACGCTGTCGCTGCCGCTGTGGGCGCAGGTGCCCAGTGGGGCGGTGGCCGGGTTCGGCATCGGGGTGGTCGCGACGATCATGGGCGTCGCCGGGGGCGAGCTGCTGATCCCGACGATCATGCTGCTGTTCCCGGTGGACATCAAGACGGCCGGGAGCCTGTCCCTGCTGGTGTCGCTGCCCACCATGCTGGTCGCCTTTGCCCGCTACAGCCGTGACGGCAGCTTCGCGGTCCTGGGCGCCAACCTCCGCTTCACCCTGGTCATGGCCGCGGGTTCGGTCGGCGGCGCGGTGCTGGGCGGGCTGTTGGCCGGAGTGTTCTCGGACATGGTGCTCATCCCCGTGCTGGCCGTGATCCTGCTCATCTCCTCGGTCAAGCTCGCACGCCACGACTGACGGCTACGGGCCACTCGTCGCCCTCCGGCGCCTCACCTACTCGCACACGTTGGCCGCCAGGAGCAGTCCGGCGACGCTGCCGGCCTCGGTGATGCGACCGGCACGAACAGCGTCCACGGCCGCGCTCAGCTTCCACCAGTGCACCGTCATGCCGATCTCTGTGTCATCGCGGTGAATCGTGCCGGGCCGCAGATCGGTAGCGAGCGGTGAGTCGTCGCAGCCGTCACGGCGGGCAGCGGATCGATCACACCGAGCGGTCGTGCCCTGCCTGCCACGAGCCCCGTCTCCTCCTCCAGTTCCCGCAGCGCCGCCTCCTGCGGCTCCTGGCCGCCGCTGCCGCCTCCCGGAAGGTGAAGGACACGTCGCCGCTGGAGGTAGAAGCCGTCCTCGACCAGGGCGACCTCGCCGTGGCCGTCGAGAGCGACGATGCGCACCGCGTTGTCGACCGTGATGTGCTCGTACGTGCCGCTGCTGCCATCCGGTCGGATCACCGCGTCGCGGTTCAGCACGATGAAGGGGCCCCGGTGCACCACCTCGGTCGCCTTCCGTGTCCACCCCATGGCCAGACCTCCCCGCGCCAGCTGCTGATCGTCGGGATCACGCTAAGCGCCCCCGGCCGCACCCAGCTACAAGGGGCTGCATGGCAGCGATGGGGGCGGCAGGGGAGCAGGCGGCTTTGGTGGAGGGGATGTGGCGGGCTACGGATCTGACGTGGGCCTACCTCGATCAGGACCGGGCCCGGGCAGAGGCATGCTGAGAGGGGCTGGCCGGCGTGCAGGTGGAGCATCTGCTGGCCTGGCAGGTGCTGGAGCACGACATGCTGTTCGGTGGTCTGAGGGAGCCGTCGAAGTCCGTGCCTGTTCTGGACGCGGTCGCGGCTCTGGCGCCGGCGGACTGCGAGTTCGTGATGACGACCGCGGTGCGCGAGGCGGTCGCCGCGGGTACGGGCCTGTCCAGCAGGCTCGGTGGCGGCTCAGGTCCATGCGCTGACGGTCTGCAGGTCGTGATGCCGCCCGGGACGTGTTCTGGCGGCCTGCGCCTCACTCAGCCGCAGACCGCGCAGGTCTGGGCCGACCGCGGTTAGGCCGGCGACCTCGAGGACTGGGCCTGAGACCACCACCATGACCCGGCGTCCCACCCGCAAAAGCCCCCGTACCGACCGGGAGAAAAACACGGGTGTCCTCCTGGTGACCAACACCCTCAGACCAGCGTCAGTGCCTGGTTCAGGTGGTGCTCGGCAATTCCCTGCATGAACGCCCGGTCGGGGAAGTCTCCGTCGAGCAACCGGAGTGGCCCCGCCGTCAGGGACAGGTGCTGGGTGAGCCTGTAGAGGGCGAGTCGGTCCTCGTCGAGGTCCTCCACCGCCAACCGACGGTATTGGTCCTCGGAGTGGCGGAGCCGCAGGAACACGTGCTCCCACTCGACGTCGAAGTACAGCAGCTCCTCGAAGTCGATCACGACGGGGTTACCGTCCCGGTCCACCAGCACGTGATCCAACCCCAGCTCGCCATGGACGACCGAGTACTCGGCACGCGGTCGCACCGCCGCGGCGAGTTCACGCAGCCGCTCCTCCAGCCTGCCGCGAGCGTCCGAGATCCTCCGGTCACGGGAGGCCGCCTCGGCGAGGCAGCGCAGCGCGAACTCCAGCGCTGCCACCTCACACGATGCCGCCCTGGACGTTCCCCCCTTGTCGATCTGGGCCACCTTTCCGAACGACGGCGCTCGATGGCATCGCATCACAGCCAGGGCGTCGGCAAGGCGGGCCATGGTCGGCTCTGCGGCGCGCGGGTCGCGGTTGAACAGGTCCATCAGGTCCTCGCCGGGGAAGTCCTCCACGATCGCCAGGTCGGCCAGGTAGTGAGTGCGGTCCCGGTCGACCAAGTAGACCTCGGGAACCCGCAAGCCGAGCGAGGCCAGGCGCGCGTGGCTGGCTTCGAACAGGTCAAGTCCGACACCGGGCGCGAACGGGTCGGTGAGGTCGCCGTCGCCCTCAGTCGCTGGCCAGTAGTTCTCCGACTTCTTCCACAGGTAGGCGACCGCCGTCGTGGCGTCGTTCATCGTGAGGCGGTACACGCCCTTCGTCGTGCCGCCGGTGAGTCGCTCGACGGCCTCCAGCGTCCGACCGCCACCCACTGCGGCCCGGGCCGCCCCCGCCAACTGGTCTCGCGTCACTGCCCGAGGCGTCACGGCCACCATCCACCCTTTCAGCTCGGCAACTGGGGAACCCTACGCGAGCTACTACTCAAGCCTGAATGCTTTTTGCGGACCCTCAGTCGTCAGCCGACCTTCAAGAACACCTACTCACAGGTACAGGAGCGTCGCCAGCCGCTGCAGGCCGCAGCACCGGGAAATCCGTTCGCGGAACTCCCGTGACATGACCTCGGGTTCGACGGGGGCAAGCGTGTGCAGCCAGCTCCCGGAGCGAGAGGAGTCGAGGGTCCCGGAGAGGAACGGTGAGTTCGGTAGATTCGGGGCGTGCGGGATCAGGGGCCACGAGGCCGTGGCCCGTCAGCTCGACGTGCTCGTCGGCTACATCGCTATGCCCGTCACCGCCCGGCGAGGGCTGCTGGCCCGCCTGCACTCTCTCACCCGCACCGACCACGCCCGCGTCGCCGCACGCGCCGCCGGGCTGACCATCACGGACCGCACGCTGAAAGCGTGGCTGGACGGGTACGGCTCGCTGTCGTGCGTCAGACCGCGGGTGACGGCCTCGGCCGGAGTGCGGGTGCGGTCCACGACCAGGGACCAGTTCTCCGGGGTGTCCTGGAGCCAGTCGTCGGCCGTGGGGTGGCTGCGGGCGTCGTCGGCGGTCGTCTCGTTGGAGCCGTACGCGGCTTCTGCGCCCCCGCCATGAAGCCGACCAGGGCCAGTGCGACGGCGGCCGCGACCGCTGCGGCGCGCCGCGGCTGTTCTCTTCGGCTGAAGTGTCATTGGTGGTCCTTGATGCTGTGCGCATCGATGGCATCGACGCAGAGGACCACCGCACACCTGCCCGTCGGAGCGCGGGTTGCCATTCAGGGTGTGCCAGATGGACATCAGTCGCGTGTTTGTGGTGGTTCAGGAACATGCGGCCGATATTCGGTGCCGCCCGCGGGACGGCGTGGAGGCAACCCACGCAGCCGCCTGCCGGACAGTCGCCCGACGGGGGATCAGGAACGACCCTGGGGCGGTGACTGGACTCTCGGCCCCTACGTGTGTCCTGACCGGGGTGGAAGGTCACGGCTGCACGGGACTGGGCCCGGGCCGGTGCGTGGCCCGGCGTGCTCCCCGAACCGGCAGCCGACCAGCTCGCCGTCACCGAGCGACGACTCACCGCCGAAGCCGGCTGAGACGGGTTCCCGATCCCGGCCTTCTCCCGCCGGCGCCTTCGTCTCGGCCACCGCCACCCTCCCGCTCGATCACACCCGCGAGTACGAACTTGTCGACGGCGGAACCGAGTTGGCTCGCCCTGTGGCGCGCGATGGGCTCCTACCCCGCGAAGGGGCAGGCCCACCTGTCTGCCCCACACACGTATCGCATAAGGTGAGCCTCGCCTAACTATCTTGATCACAGCAAGGAGCTGTTCCATGTCACTTCGGCGCCGCGGCCCTGCCGCCGTCGCTCTCGTCGTCGTCGCCGCTCTCTCCCTCGCGGCGTGCGGCAGCGACTCCGCCACGGAGGGCAAGGGCACCAGCAGCTCCGTCCAGAAGGACTCCAAGTCGGTCGCGAAGGGCGGCAAGGACTTCGCCGACGCCGCCCAGAAGACCGCCGCGCTCGGCACCGACGCCAAGCCGGGACAGTGGCCGCGGACCATCCGGCAGGCCATGGGCGAGACCGTGATCAAGACTCAGCCCAAGCGGGTCGTCGTCCTGGACGTCGGCGAGCTCGACAACGTCGTCTCCCTCGGCATCAAGCCGGTCGGCCTGGCCACCACCGAGGGCTCACCCGAGCTGCCGTCGTACCTGAAGAAGGACGCGGGTTCGCCGAAGAGTGTCGGCACCATCAACAGCCTCAACCTGGAAGCGATCGCGGGCCTCAAGCCCGACCTGATCCTGGGCAGCCAGCTGCGCGCCGCCGCCCAGTACGACGAGCTGTCGAAGATCGCCCCGACCGTGTTCTCGATCCGCCCCGGCTTCACCTGGAAGCAGAACTACCTGCTCAACGCCGCCGCGTTGGACAAGACCGCCGAGGCCAAGGCCAAGCTCGCCGCGTACGAGAAGCGGGCGAAGGAACTCGGCGCGAAGCTCGGCGCCGACAAGCCGACCGTCTCGATGGTCCGCTACATGCCCGACGGGGTCATCCGCCTGTACGGCAACGACTCGTTCATCGGCACGATCCTCAAGGACGTCGGCATCCCGCGCCCGAAGAACCAGGACATCGAGGACCTGGCCGCCGAGATCAGCGCCGAGAACATCGACCAGGCCGACGCCGACTGGATCTTCACCGGTGTCTACGGCGACCCCAAGGCCACCGACAAGTCCAAGGCCCAGGGCAACCCGCTGTGGAAGAACCTGAAGGCGGTCAAGGACGGCCACGCCCGTGACGTGCCGGACGAGACCTGGTACCTGGGTCTCGGCGTTACCGCGGCCGACTCGGTCCTCAGCGACCTGCAGGAATACCTCCAGGCCTGACGGCCCGGCACGAGAGAGTCAACAGGACGCATGTCGTCACCCACCCGTCGCCGGGTCGGCTGGCTGCTGGCCGGTGCCGCGATGCTCCTCATCGCGGTGCTGCTGAGCCTCGCCGTGGGCAGCCGCCAGATCGCCCCCGCCGAGGTCATCCAGGCCCTGCTGCACGGCGGCACCAGCAACGACGCCCAGGCGGTACGGGCACTGCGCGTCCCGCGCACCGTCATCGGCGTGCTCGCGGGCGTCGCACTCGCCGTCGCCGGGACGGTGATGCAGGGCATCACCCGCAACCCCATCGCCGAACCCGGCATCCTCGGCGTCAGCCAGGGCGCCTCGGTGGGGGTGGTGTGCGCCATCGCGTTCCTCGGGGTGCACACCCTGACCGGATACGTGTGGTTCGCGTTCACCGGCGCGGCACTGGCCGCGCTGGCGGCCTACGCGGTCGCCAGCGCCGGGCGGGGCGGGGCCTCGCCGGTCAAACTCGCCCTCGCGGGCGCCGCGATGAACGCGTTCCTCGCCTCCCTCGTGTCCGGCATCTCCGCCGTCGACGCCCGCATGCTGGACGAGTTCCGGTTCTGGCAGGTCGGTTCGATCAGCGGACGCGGCAGCGAAGTCATCGGCCAGATCTGGCCGTTCGTCCTGACCGGCCTGGTCCTGGTCGCCGTCGTGGCGCGGGGCCTGGACGCGCTGGCACTCGGCGACGACACGGCCCGCGCCCTCGGCTACAAAGTCGGCGCGCTGCGGCTGCTCGGCGCACTCGCCGCGACCGTGCTGACGGGCGCCGCGGTGGCCGCGGCCGGACCGATCGCGTTCACCGGTCTCGCCGTTCCGCACATCGCCCGTGCGCTGGTGGGCACCGCGCACCGCTGGGTGCTGCCGCTGGCGGCGCTGCTCGGACCGGTGATGATCCTCGGCTCCGACGTCCTCGGCCGTGTCCTCTTCCCGCCCTCGGAGGTGCCGGTGGCCGTCATGACCGCCCTGATCGGCGTGCCGTTCCTGATCACCCTGGTGCGCCGGCGGACGGTGGTGGCCGCATGAGCGCCACCACTTCGCCCGTTACGCGACCAGGCCGCCGCCCGGCCGGGCACGGCGTCCTGCGCCTGGGGCGCGCCAGCTTCCTCGTGCACCGGCGGGCCACCGTCGTAGCGGCGCTGCTCACCGTGCTGCTGGCCTGCACGGTGGTGGCGTACCTGTGTGTGGGCGAGTCGTTCGTGCCGCCCGCGCAGGTCGTGCGGGTGGTCCTCGGCCGGCCCAGCCCGGACGAACTGGTGGTGGGCACCTTGCGACTGCCCCGGCTGGTGGTCGGCCTGCTGGCCGGCGCCGCGTTCGGGGTGGCGGGCGCACTGGTGCAGACCGTGGCCCGCAACCCGCTGGCCAGCCCCGACGTCATCGGCATCACCCACGGTGCGGGCGCGGCCACGGTCGCCGCCATGGGTTTCACCGCCCTCGCCTACGACGTGCTGCCCTACGTGTCCATCGCCGGCGGCCTCGCCGCGGCCGCGCTGGTGTATGCCCTCGCCTGGCGGCGCGGACTGCACGCCGGACGCTTCGTCCTGGTCGGCATCGGCATCTCCGTCGCCCTCGGCTCCCTGACCCAGCTCCTGCTCACCAAGGGCGACTATCTGACCGCCCAGCAGGCCAAGATCTGGCTCACCGGCTCCCTCGACGGCCGTGGCTACGAGGAGGCACGCCCCCTGGCGCTGCTGATGGTCGTAGCCGTCCCCGCCACGCTGTGGGCGGCCCGGGCGCAGCGCGCGGCGAACCTCGACGACGACACCGCGACCGCGCTCGGGGTCCGACTCGACCGCGTCCGGCTCGGCCTGACGCTGCTCGCGGTCGCCCTGACATCGGTGGCCACCGGCGCGGTCGGCCCGGTCGACTTCGTCGCGCTGCTCGCCCCGCAGATCGCCCGGCGGCTGACCCGCACGGCCCAGATCCCGCTGGTGTCCTCGGCGTTGACCGGCGCGCTGGTCGTCGTTGCCGCCGACCTGCTGGCCCGCCGTCTGTTCTCCCCCGTGGAACTGCCCGTCGGCGTCCTCACCGCCGCGGTGGGCGCCCCGTACCTGATGTGGCTGATCGCCCGCAACCGCAGCCGCTCCGGAGGTAATGCGTCATGAGCCCCAACCCGGCCAGCCGTCTCGTGGCGCACGAGCTGACCTTGGCGTACGAGGCCCGCACGGTCGTCGAGGGCCTCGACCTGGCGATACCCGACGGCAAGGTCACGGTCGTCGTCGGCCCGAACGCCTGCGGCAAGTCGACCGTGCTGCGCGCACTGGGCCGGCTGCTCAGGCCGCGCGGGGGCGCCGTACTCCTGGACGGCGCCGACATCGCGGGCCTGCCCAGCCGTCAGATCGCGCGGACCCTGGGCGTCCTGCCGCAGACACCGACCGCACCTGACGCCATCACGGTCGCGGACCTCGTCGCGCGCGGACGCCAGCCGCACCAGAAGTGGTGGCAGCAGTGGTCGCAGGCGGACGAGAAAGCCGTCACCGAGGCCCTGGAGCGCACCGACACCGCCGATCTCGCCGACCGTCCGGTGGACGAACTGTCCGGCGGTCAGCGGCAGCGGGTGTGGATCGCCATGGCCCTTGCCCAGGACACGGACCTGCTCCTGCTCGACGAGCCGACGACATACCTGGACATCGCCCACCAGGTGGAAGTACTGGACCTGGTCCGGCATCTGAACCACGATCGCGGCCGGACGGTCGTCGCCGTCCTGCACGACCTCAACCAGGCCGCCCGCTACGCCGATCACCTCGTCGCCATGAAGGACGGCCGGCTCGTAGCCCAGGGCCCGCCGGACGAGGTGGTCACCGCGGAACTGGTCGAGGAGGTCTTCGGCCTGCCGGCGGTCGTCGTCCCCGACCCGGTCACCGGCGGCCCACTCGTCGTGCCCTCCCGCACCTGGCGGCCCGCACCCGGGGAGGAACCCGCCTCGGCACCACACGCCACCTGAGGAGGGGACGGCCCTGGACCCCGGAGCCCTCCCCTCCACCCCCTGACGCTTCAGCACGAGCGAGCACGGCCGAGCACGCCCGAGCCCGAACGGGCCTTACGGCACGGTGTAACCGGCGGCGCGGAAGAGGTCGTACCACTCGGCGCGGGTGAGCGGCAGATCCGAGCCCTGTGCCGCGGCGGCCACGCGCTCGGGTGTCGTGGTGCCGAGCACGACCTGCATCTGCGCGGGATGGCGGGTGATCCACGCGACAGCGATCGCTTCGGCCGGGACGCCGTACTTGTCCGCCAGGCGGTCGACCACGGCGTTCAGCTCGGGATAGCGGTCCGAACCGAGGAAGGGACCGTCGAAGAACCCTGCCTGGAAGGGCGACCAGGCCTGGATCGTGATGTCGTGCAGACGGCAGTAGTCGACGATCCCGTCGTCCCGCACGACCGACTGGTCCAGCCCCTGCATGTTGGCCGCGACGCCCTGCGCGATCATCGGCGCGTGCGTGATCGACAGCTGCAGCTGGTTCGCGACGATCGGCTGGGTGACGTACCGGCGCAGCAGGTCGAGCTGGCGCGGGGTCTGGTTGGACACGCCGAACGCGCGCACCTTGCCGGCCGCCGACAGCTCATCGAACGCGCGGGCGACTTCTTCCGGTTCCACCAGCGCGTCGGGTCGGTGCAGCAGAAGGATGTCGAGGTAATCCGTGCCCAGCGCCGCGAGCGACCCGTTCACCGACTCGACGATGTGCTCGTACGAGAAGTCGAAGTACGGCCCGTCCGTGACGATGCCCGCCTTCGACTGGATGAGGAACTGCTCGCGCTCGGACGAGGTCAGCTTCAGCGCCTCGGCGAAACGCCGCTCGCAGCCATGCAGGCTCGACCCGTAGACGTCGGCGTGGTCGAGAAAGGTGATGCCGCAGTCGCGGGCGGTGCTCACGAGCGTGCGCACCTCGTCGTCGCTCTTGTCCTGGATCCGCATGAGTCCGAGGACGATGTTCGGCACCACCATGTCGGTGCCGGGCAGGGTGAAGGTCTTCACTTGTTTCCTCCGGGTCGGATCAGGCGGACAGACGGGCGACCTGGTCGGCCGTGAGCACCAGGTCGGCGCCACCCGCGGAGTCGCGGATGGTCTCGGGGCGGGAGGCGCCGGGGATCGGGAGGACGACGGGCGCGAGGGCGAGTTCCCACGCGAGCGTGACCTGGTGCACGCTGGCACCCACCTCGTCCGCGACCTCCTGGAACACGCTGTGGCCCGCGGCCAGGTTCTTGGCGTTGGCGATGCCGCCGAGAGGGCTCCAGGGCAGGAACGCGATGCCGAGCCGCGCGCAGTGCTCCAGCTCGCCCAGGCTGGAGCGGAATGCGGGCGAGAACTGGTTCTGCACCGAGACGAGCCGACCGCCGAGTACTTCGCGGGCCTGGTCGATCTGCGCGATGTCGGCGTTGGAGATGCCGGCCATGCGGATCACGCCCTCGTCGAGGAGATCACGCAGGGCACCCACCGACTCGGCGTACGGCACGGCCGGGTCGGGGCGGTGGAACTGGTACAGGCCGATCGCGTCCACTCCGAGGCGACGTGCGGACTCCTTGGCCGCGCGCTTGAGGTACTCGGGGTCGCCGTTGCGCGTCCACGTCCCGTCGCCGGGGCGGAGATGACCGCCCTTGGTCGCGACGAGCACGCCGTCGGCACCCGAGCCGTACGAACGCAGCGCCCGGGCGATGAGCTCCTCGTTGTGGCCGACCTCGCCGGCGTCGCGGTGGTAGGCGTCGGCCGTGTCGATGAGGGTGACACCCGCGTCGAGCGCGGCGTGGACGGTGGCGATGGAGCGGGCCTCGTCGGGGCGGCCCTCGATCGAAAGGGGCATGCCGCCAAGGCCGATCGCCGAGACGGCATGACCGCCGATGGTGCGTTCTCGCATGTGTTTTCCTTCGTCAGCAGGCGCTGGTCGACGCCGCGCGTTCACTGTAGGAATCAGTGATCTAGAAGTCCAACAACTATCAATTGTCGGATTCAGAAGCTGAAGTGATGAATGCGAGCGGAAGTCTGCAAGCAGACCGGTACCGAACCTACGACGCGCTCGTCCTGCCCCACTCGGCCCGCGGGTAGGACTGAGTCCCGCCCATGCCGTCACTGAGAGCGGCGCACCTCCAGTGTTCGGGGTGATGGCGATCGCGCAGCGCCTCTAGGTGAAGTTCTCCTCTCCCTCGGTAGCCAGTGCAGTGGCGGGTGGAACGCGTGCGGGCCGGGAAACATCAGCTCCGGCGGGGCGACGTCGACCAGCGCCTCCAGCGGCGACACCGGAGGCTCGCCCACTCCTTCTCCCTCGCCCGGAACGCCCCGACCCCTGGGCCCTACCCCCCCTTGCGCCCCACATTTTCGTCCACGATGTGGCCTTCAGCATCGTCAAGACGGTCTACGACCTCGCCAACTGCGAGTTCCGGCTACGCGGGGTCGGCTCAGACCACGACGCCTCCTGCGAGTCCGCCGATGGAACCTGACGGGCCGTACCGGGTCACTCTGCAACTGTTGCCGAAGTGCCCATTCCGCTGAGGACGGGGTAAAGGCCACGGGCCGCGGAGTGGCGGACGGGTATGGGGTCGATGAGTTCACCGGCGAAGGTCCCGTCGCGTTCGTCGGCGAAGCCGATGAGCTGCCAGGCGCCGGAGACGTCCTGGACGAGGCGCGGTGCGTATACGTGCGGGCAGGGGACGGGGCGGGCCGCGGAGATGTCCCAAGGGCCGGTGACGGAGGTGCCGGAAACGGTCCAGATCCGGTCGTTGGCGGTAGCGTCCGGACGCTCGACCGCGTTGGTGCAGAACAACAGGAGCGGGCGGCCGTCGACGACCGCCACCTGCGGCACCTCCAAGTGGCCGAAGCCCGCCGGTTCGGTGAGCGGAGGCCGGACCTCCCAGGACATCAGGTCGTCGGAGCGGGCGTGCCCGATCACTCCCCGTCCGCCCACGGTGCCGCCGCCGGCGCGGGCGGTGATGAGCATGTGCCAGCCGTCCCCTGCGGGGTCGGGGAACACCCAGGGGTCGCGCCATGCTTCCTCGGGCCAGTCGCCCTCGGCCGGGCCGGACGGATCGAGGCGCTCGTACCAGGTGCGGTCGGCCTCCACGAGGGGCTTGCCGCCGTACCGGTGCCAGGTGTGCAGGTCTTGCGAAACGGCCAGGCCGATGCGCTGGACCCGTCCACCGTCCGTCCGGCTCACGCCCGTGTAGAACATGAACCACCGTCCGTCGGGCGCGCGGACGACGGATCCCGTCCAGGTGGCCAGATCGTCCCAGGCCGGCTCGTCCGCCGCGACCAGCGCATCGGCGGCGAGTCGCCAGCTGTGCAGGTCGTCGGAGACTGCGTGGCCTATCGACGCGCGATGGTGGCGGCGCTCGGGATCGTGGAGCGCGCGCGAGGCCCGAAGGAAGAACACGTGATGGCGTCCATCGTCGTCGGTGACGTACCAGCTGTCCCACACCCAGTGGTCCGGCAAGCTCAGCATCGATCACGCTCCTTCGTCCACAGTGGTCGCAAGCTATCAGATAAATCGATTTATCAAATCCCTGGAAGCCTACGGCCACTGAGCGCAGGAGGTCAGTCCTGCCGGGGAGCCGCGACAGACGCCCGCTCATGCAGCGGCATGGGGACCCATCTCTTCCCGGGCTTGAGGTCCCAGTCGAGCAGGAGTTCCACGGCGAGCCTGCCCATCTGCTCGTGCGGCAGGGCTGCCGTGGTCAGGCCCGGGCGCAGCCAGCCCGCGATGGCGTCGTCGTCGAAGGAGACCACGGAGATGTCGTCGGGCACCGTCAGCCCTGCCTCGGCGAAGGCCTGGTAGGCGCCGAGGGCGAGCCGGTCGTTCATGCAGATGACGGCCTGTGGCAGGGTGCGCCGAGCCAGTAGCGTACGGGTCGCTTCGTAGCCGTCCGACGGCTCCCAGCCGTCGCTCTGCCCGCCGGGGGAGAGGCGGGCCCCGTATGCGGCCAGCGCCCGCCGGATGCCACTGAGCCGCGCGCCCGCGGCGAGCGACCTGCGCGGATTGCGCTCGATCTCCGCCGTCCTGCCGATCACGGCGATGCGGCGATGGCCGCGCTCGAGCAACGCGGTCGCCACCTGGTACGCGGCACTCTCGTCGTCGGGCAGGACGCAGGGAACGGAATCGTCGCCGTCGGCATTGAGCAAGACCGTGGGCCGGGCCGACATCGCCTGGGGGAGCGTGACACGTCGGCTGTACATGCATGCGTAGACGAACCCGTCGATCTGGCGGTCCAGCATGGCCTCGATGGCCTGCCTCTCCACTTCGGGGTCGCCCTGTGTCTCGGCGATGAGCAGGACGTGCTCCCGCTCGCGCGCGGCGTCCAGGGCGCCGCGGATCATGTCGCCGGCGAAGCGGGTGGTGGCGACCACGTCCGAGACGAAGGCGATCGTGGCCGTCTTTCTCGTGCGCAGACTGCGGGCGGCGACGTTGGGCCGGTACCCCAGTTCCTCGGCGGCGGCGAACACGCGTTGCCGGGCTTCCTCCGAGATCCGGACCCCCGGCCGCTTGTTGAGCACCAACGACGCCGCGGTGACCGACAGACCTGCATGGCGAGCCACGTCAGCCAGTGTCACTCTGCCCCGGGCCATACGCCCCTCCTCCGTGTCGGGACACATCTTCGCGCATCCGAGCCGTCGCTCTCGTGCCCATGTGTCCGGCAGTCCCGCCGGCCGGACCTCGCCACACCGTCTGACTGCGGGCCGTTGCCCGGATCGTCGTCGTGCGTCAGGGCTGTCCTGCCGAGACCGTGTCCGGTTCACGGCGGGCCTTCGCCCGGTCCTTGGCGTGTGGTCGTGGGGGTCACGGTCGGGCGAGGTGAGCCGGACGTCGTCCTGTGTGAGGAACGGAGCGTCACCGGCATCGGAATCCGGTGGACGCGGGGCGCGATCCCGCCGTCGAGCAGTACCTCCACTGCCGTACGTCCCAGGTCGTAGTGCGGCAAGGCGATGCTGGTGAGGGAGGGACGCAGCCAGGCCGCCAGATCGGAGTCGTCGAACGACACCACGCACACGTCGTCCGGCACGTTCAGGCCCGCTTGCTGAAGCGCCTGGTAAGCGCCCATGGAGACACGGTCGTTGAGACAGATCAGAGCGTGCGGCCGGGTTCCCGCATCGAGGAGGCGCAGGACCTCACGATGGCCGTCCGCGGGCTGCCAGTCGCACTCCGCGACCCCGTCGAGGCGGGTACCCGCCTGCGCCATGGCCTCCTCGATGCCGCGCATCCGCTCCTGTCCCGCCCAGACCCCCTCGGGGGTCGCGGGTGTGATGTGGCGACCGCCGATCACGTGAACACCCTGCCGGTGCCCGGCGGCCAGTACGACGCTGGCCGCGTCGCGGCCCGCGTTGACCTCGTCCGGCAGCACGGACGACGCCCGGGTGCCTTGCGCCCAGCAGTTGAGCATCACCACGCGGGTGTCCTGCAGCGCCGCCGGCAGCCGGACCTCCCTGGTCGACATCGCGGCGTAGATGAAGCCGTCGACCTGGCGGTCGAGCATGCCTTCCACGAGCTGGGCCTCCACGTCCGGATCGCCCTTGGTCTCCGCGATGAACAGAACGTGGTCGCGAGCCCCGGCGGCGTCGAGGGCGCCGTGGATCACCTCACCCGCGAACTGGGTCGTCGCAATGGTGTCCGAGATCATGGCGACGGTCCTGGTCACGGAGGTACGCAGGCCACGGGCCGTCAGGTTCGGGCGGTAGCCCAGTTCCTGCGCGGCGCGACGGACACGTTCCTCGGCCTCGCCGGAGATCCGCATGTCCCTGCGGTCCGCCAGTACGAACGACGCCGTGGTCGGGGACACTCCCGCCCTGCGGGCGACATCGGCCATGGTGACGCGCCGGCGGCTCATCGTGGACGCTCCTCGTGGTCGTCGACACGCCGGACCGCCCGCGTGGGGTGTGTCCGACCGTGAACCCCGCGTTGCTCCGGTGTTACTTCACGATGCTTGACAGGGCCCGGGACAGGGCGCATGCTCCCTGCTAAATCTATTTAGCACTTGCATTATGCAGCTTGGCAATACACCGTCTCTGCGTCGCTCCCGGCGACAGGTCGCCGGGATGCGGCGTCGGGACGATCCTCGAATCCGACTTGCCGACAGCCTCCCCACGGGCGCCGCGCAGACGGTGAAGACGTCGTCCCGCGACCTGTACCGCGGACCGCAGGCAGGCCGAACGGCCACGGCGATCCGCCGCCCCTGACACACGCAAGGAGTGCTCTATGTACGAAGGTATGGCCGGGCGCACATCTTCGCGCACTCGCCGACGCCTGTGGCGAGCATCGGTGACAACGGCCGCAGTGGTCCCGCTGGCCCTGGTGGGCGCGGCGTGCAGCGCACCGGGGTCGGGGGAGCGGGCTCCGGCCGGCGGCGGTCCGGTGAGCACCTCGCTGGGCACGGAGAAGGTCACGCTCAACATGTACGCCGAGACCGGGTTCCCCCTGGCCAAGGCGCTGGCGGACGAGTTCACCCGTCAGCATCCGAACGTGACGTTCAAGGTTCGCGAGGACCAGTTCACCGTACTGGTCGAGAACGCGCCGCGGGTGCTGGCCGGGGACAACGCTCCGGACATCATCCGCCTGCCCACGATGGTCGATCTGGTCAAGGACAACCTGCTGAAGAACCTGGATCCGTACTTCAAGGCCTACGGCTGGGACAAGTTCCCGGCGTCCCAACTCGCGCAGCTGCGCGTGAACAAGGACGGGCAGCGAGGCTCGGGTCCGCTGTACGGCCTGGGCCTCGGCTACAGCGTCACGGGCGTCTTCTACAACAAGGACCTGGCCAAGAAGGTCGGCATGACCCAGCCGCCCACTACGGTCGCCGAGTTCGAGAGTCTGCTGGCCAAGGCCAGCAAGGACGGCGTCCAGCCGATCGTGCAGTTCAACAAGAACACGGCCGGCATCAACTTCCCCTACCAGGCACTGCAGAACCAGTTCACCGATCCGGCGCAGGTCAACGACTGGATCTTCCAGAAGCCGGGCGCCACCTTCGACGCGCCGGCGTCGCTGAAGGCCGCGCAGTCCATCGAGAAGTGGGCGAAGGCCGGCTACTTCACCAAGGACGCGAACGCCCTGGACTACACGAACATGGTGGGTGACTTTGCCAAGGGGCAGGGCCTGTTCATGTTCAACGGCGACTGGGAGTCGGCCAACCTTGACACGAAGATGCCCGGCAACGTGGGCTTCTTCCTCTTCCCCGCCGAAACCGCCGCCGGCCGCCATGTGGCCATGTCCTCCCCGAACACCTTCGGTATCGGCGCGCGGGCCGAACACCCGGACGTGGCGGCCTACTTCCTCAACTGGCTTCACACCAACGACAAGGCCCGCAAGATCCTCGTCGACGTGGGCGGCTCGAACCCCGGCGGTCCGGCGGACCTGCCCGTGCCGCAGGCCAAGGAGGACTCGGTCCTCGCCTCGACTCTCAAAGCCTCGCAGCAACTGGCCGACGAGAACGGAGCCGTGGACTTCACCGCCAACGCCACCGGTTCGATCTTTGCCTCGGCCATCACTCCCGAACTCCAGAAGCTGATAGTCGGCCAGCAGACCCCCGAGGGATACGTCAAGGCCGTACAGAAGGAGTACGAGAAGGAGCTGTCACGTTGACGTTCCTCCCCCGCCTAAAGGCGGGGGATTCCAGCGGTCGCCCGCTGGGGTTCCTGCTTCACCGACGACCGCCCCGTCCGGGAGGACTCCCGTTGAGGTCTTACACCGTCTCCACAGGCAGAGGCCGCCAGCCCGGCGGCCAGGATATTGCGTGCCGCGTTCAGGTCGCGGTCATGCACCACACCGCAGTGCTCGCACGTCCATGTACGGACATGCAACGGCAGCTGCGCCGCGACCGTGCCGCAGTTTCCGCACAGCTTCGAGCTGGGGAAGAAGCGGTCGATCACGACGAGTTCGCGCCCATACCAGGCACACTTGTACTCCAGCATCATGCGCAGCTGCGTCCAGGCCGCATCCGAGAGGGCGCGCGCCAGGTGCCCGTTCTTCAGCAGGTTGCGGACGGTGAGGTCCTCGATCACGACCGTTTGGTTCTCGCGGACGAGTCGAGTCGACAGCTTGTGCAGGAAGTCCCGGCGCCTATCGGCGATCCGCGCATGGACCTTGGCCGCCCTGCGTCGGGCTTTCTCCCGGTTGGCGGAGCCCTTCGTCTTGCGGGACAGCTCCCGTTGCGCCTTGGCGAGACGGGCCCGGTCGCGGCGCTCGTGTCGCGGGTTGGTGATCTTCTCCCCGGTGGACAGGGTCACCAGGGAGGTGATCCCGGCATCCAGGCCGACCGCGTTCGTGGTGGCGGGAGCGGGCGTGATGGTGTCCTCGCACAGCAGGGACACGAACCAGCGGCCCGCCGCATCCCGGGACACGGTCACCGTGGTCGGTACCGCGCCCTCAGGCAGCGGCCGCGACCAGCGGATGTCTACGGGCTGCGTCATCTTCGCCAAAGTCAGGTTCCCCTCGCGCCAGGTGAAGGCGCTGCGGGTGTACTCGGCCGACGCCCGGGACTTCTTCCGCGACTTGTAGCGCGGGTACTGCGCCCGCTTGGCGAAGAAGTTCCCGAACGCCGTCTGCAGATGCCGCAGCGCCTGCTGCAGCGGAACGGAGGACACCTCCGCCAGGAAGGCCAGCTCCTCGGTCTTCTTCCACTGCGTCAGCGCGGCCGAGGCCTGCACGTAGGAGATGCGGCGCTGCTCGCCGTACCAGGCCCGGGTGCGCTCCTCCAGCGCCTTGTTGTACACCAGGCGGACGCAGCCGAACGTGCGCGACAGCTCCGCCGCCTGCTCGTGGGTGGGGTAAAAGCGGTACTTGAACGCCCGCTTGACCTGCCGCGCCATACCTCACACGCTATCAAATTCCGTGTGAACCAAGGGTGTTGGCCGGCTGTCGGCCAACGCCGGTGCGCCCTGGCGGCCAACCGGCTCTCCCTGCCCTGCTCCGCAGGAACTTCGCTTCCTCCCCCGGCTGAAGCCGGGGGTATCCACGAAGGAGAGACCCGATGACCCAGGCCGCCGAGGGGGTGAGGCGCGGACGAACGGTGAAGTCTGTGTCCCGGCGTGCCGCAGCAGCGCCGCACTCCTCGACAAGCCGTGCTCCCCGCGCTCTGCGGGGAGCACACCGGGCCCGCTGGAGCGGCTGGCTCTTCGTCCTGCCGGCGCTGGCCGTGTACGGGTTCTTCGTTCTAAAGCCCCTGCTGACGACGTTTCAGTATTCCTTCTACCACTGGGACGGCATCGGCCCCTCGCAGTGGGCCGGGCTCGACAACTACCGCACCGTACTCACCGATCCCGACCTCCTCGAGATCATCCTCCACGCCTTCATCCTGATCATCTTCTTCAGCTTCGTCCCCGTCGTACTCGGTCTGATCGTGGCAAGCCTCATCCACCGGGTCACCAGAGGGCCGCTCGGCACCGTGGCCCGTACGGTTCTCTTCCTTCCCCAGGTCATCCCGCTCGTGGCCGCGGGTATCGCGTGGAGCTGGGTCCTCAGCACGACGGGCATGGTCAACCAGGTCCTGAACGCCGTCGGCCTCGACCGCTACTCCCGTGCCTGGCTGGGCGAGTTCGACACGGCGCTGCCCGCGGTCGGTGTGATCGGGGCATGGGTGCTGCTGGGCCTGTGCACCATCCTGCTGGTGACCGGAATGAGCAAGATCGACCCGACCCTGTACGAGGCCGCGCGGATCGACGGAGCGGGCTCGGTACGCGAGTTCTTCGCGGTCACCCTGCCCAGCCTGCGCCGGGAGATCGGTATCTGCCTCACCGTCACCGTCATCGCCGCACTGGCGAGCTTCGACATCGTCTACATCTCGACCAGCGGTGGCCCCGGAACCGCCACCACCGTGCCGGGACTGGAGATCTACCGGCTGGCCTTCTCCCAGCGCCAGGTCGGGCTCGCCTCGGCGCTCGCCGTGGTCCTCATGGTTCTCGTCCTGGTCTGTGTGCTGCCCATTCAGCGGCTGTCCCGAGAGGGCAAGTGAATGAACATCAGCCGACGCGAGGTGATCACCGGCAGGGTCTTCCTCGTCCTGCTCATGATCGTCACCCTCCTGCCGTTCGTGAGCATGCTCTCCGCCGCCCTGCAGCCCCGCGGGACGGTGCCCTCCGGCCTCGAATGGCCCGCACACCCGCACTGGGGGAACTTCGTCGACGCGTTCGACGTGGCCAACATGGGCGCCCTGTTGAAGTCCAGTCTGCTGATCGTGCTGGGCGTGGTACCGGCGGCCGTGGTCATCGCGACCATGGCGGGCTTCGGCCTCGGGCATCTCAGGGTGCGCGGCGGTGGCATCGCGCTCGCGGTGCTGCTGCTGGGGCTGACCATGCCGTTCGAGGCGGTCATCACCCCGATCTACTACCAGATCAAGGACCTTGGTCTGCTCAACACCCGATGGGCCATCATCCTTCCGCTGATCGGCCTCTACATGCCGTTCGCGGTCTACTGGATGCGCGCCCACTTCCTCAACGTGCCTCAGGAACTGTCGGAGGCGGCACGGGTCGACGGCGCGTCGACCTGGCAGCTGTTCTGGCGCGTCCACATCCCGCTGGCACGGCCGGCCATCTCGTCCCTGACGATCCTGTTGTTCCTGTGGACCTGGAACCAGTTCCTGCTGTCCATCGTGCTGGTCGACGACCCTTCCGAGCGGACCATGGCCGGAGCGCTCGGGGCGTTCCAGGGCCAGTGGGGCACGGACCTGGTCCTGCTGTGCGCCGGTTCACTGCTCATTCTCACCCCGACACTCGTGGTCTTCCTCATCTTCCAGCGGCAGTTCATCGCCGCGTTGCTGCAGGGATCCGTCAAGGGCTGAGGGGGAGGCGGGGCCTGCGGAATGCGGCGAACTGGCTGCTCGTCCTGTGGGCGTTCATCGCCTGCATCCGGCTGCATCCGGCTGTGCCTGGGCCGGCTCCTCGTGGCGGACGCATATCGACCACCTGTTCACTCAGGCCCCTGGCGAGGCCGGGCAGTCGTCTCGTACGGCGAAGTCGCCAAGGGGCTGCGGATCTGCCACTGGGCGGCACTGGACCCTGGCGGACAGGAGAGGGGCCCATGCGGGCTGACCCTGTACAGGGGTTGTCGTGAGGAGCCTGCTTGACGCCTTCGGGGGTCGCCTGACCGTGTTCTCGCCCGGCCGCCCGGCTTCCGGCCTGCCCACCCTTGTGAGGCACCTCGGACCGGTCCGGTCCAGGACCGCCTGAGTCCGGCTGAAGTGACGGCCCGTTGGCAGTCCGTGTCTGCCCAGGATCGGCTCCGGCGCCGTGCAGACCTTCTGAGAGTCGCAGAGCTTCTGGACGCCACTGCCGCGTACGACGTCTCCGACCGTGCCCTCGACCTCGCCGTCGATCTCGCTCGAGACCTCGACCTCGATCTCGCCCGCGACCTCGCCGTCGAACTCGACCTGCCATGGCACAGACAGCCAGTCGTACGTATCGCCGGCGAATGTCACCAAGATCATCAGCAGCGACACGGCGGCGGTGATGAAGGAGGCGCGGGCCCCCAGTCGACCTTGACCTCGCGTCGACTGTGCGGCAGCCGCAGCGTGCGCTGCAGTACCGCCAGGGGGATGCCGGCGTACAGACACCAGCGCCAGCCGAGCCAGGACGAGCAATTGCCAAGAGTTGTGGACCTCGTGGCGTGAGGGCGGGTCAGACACTCGTGGTGTGCCCTCTCCCGGCTCTCATCCGGGGCTGCCCCAGCCGGTCGTCTCTCGTCGAAGTACAGGCAGAAGGGATGGCCGGCCGGGTCGAAGAGCACCCGGACGTTCTCCTGCGGCTGGAACTCCGCCACCGTGGCGCCAGGGCGACGGCCTCGGCGACCGCCGAGTCCAGATCGCCTACCTGGAAGTCAAAGTGCATCATCGGACGCGGCTCCCCCTCGACCGGCGGCCACACCGGCGGCCGACGGCCCTTTGCCTGCTGGAAGTGAATTGCAGGAGGTCAACGAACGCCTGCGTGGGGCCCATGCGCGCGAACGCGAGGTCGCCCTGGCCCTGCAGGCAGCGATGCTGCCTGCCCCGACGCCGGTCGAGCACCACAGCGCAGCCGTCCGCTACCGGCCGCCGTCGGCACCCTGAACGTCTGTGGCGACTGGTACGACCTGGTCGACCTGCCCGGCGACCGCATCGCGGTCGCTGTCGGCGACGCCGTTGGCCACGGCCTGGAAGCGGCCGGTGTCATGGGCCAGCTGCGCAGCGCGCTGAGCGCGGCCGCCCGTGTCGCCGACGGTCCGGCCCGGGCACTGTACGCCCTTGGACTGTACGCCCGGTCGCCGGTGCGGAGTCGACCACAGTGGTGAAGACCTACATCGACCGGGACAGCCACACCGTCACGTACAGCAGCGCGGGCCACCCACCACCAGTGCTGCTCCACCCCGACGGCACGGTGACCTTCCTCGACCAGGCGACCGATCCGCCGCTTGGTGCGCGCCCTGAACATGTTCCCCGGCCGGAGTCCAGTACGGCCTTCGCCAAGGGCGCCACCCTGGTCCTCTACACCGACGGCCTGATCGAACGCCGCGACGAGGACATCGACGTCGGTCTGGCCCGCCTCGCCGACTCCCTCGTCCGCCACGGCCAAGCCAGCCCCGAGGCCTGACCAATATCTTGATCCGGAGGCTGGAAGAGTCCCGCGAGCAAGCCCTCCGCGCAACCCGCGGCGGAGCACGCCGCGTCGCCCCGGGCACAGGCCGCAAACCCAGCCTCACGCCCGCCGAGCAGATCCTGGTCACCATTCTCTACCTGCGAAAGCACTCTCTCCAGGAGCTCCTCGGGCGACTCTTCAGCACCACCGCCATGACCATCAGCCGTGCCGTCAGAGACGTCGTCCACTCCTCGACGCGCAAGGTGTCCACATCCCCGCCTCGACAGCCCGGTTGTGCACCCTGGACGACCAGATTCCTCGACTCGGGCAACCCCAAGATCAACTCAGCGTTTTGATTCCCGGCAAGCCTCAAGTCATGAAGCACACACGAAATGACGTCATCCGATGTGTCTGGCGGCCGATTGTGATCCACTTCAAGCCCGTGGGCACACCCAGCAGCAAGGTAGTCTGCTCCGGTGACGCCTGATGTTCCCTTGAGCCCAGCAGAGGAACGCCTTTGGCGTGCCCTTATGCGAGTGATGGTGGCCTTGCCCAAGGCCCTGGACGATGACCTCCTGAAGTCAACTGGGCTGACGATGTCCGAATACCAGGTTCTTATGCACCTCTCCGAGGCCGCCGAGCGCGAGATGCGCATGACAGAGTTGGCTGAGGCGACGGCACTGTCCGTCAGTCGGATCTCGCGAGTGGTCAATGCCATGCAGACGCGCGGCTGGGTCGAGAAGCGACGTGACGCGTTCGACGCGCGGGGCAGTGTGGCGACTTTGACGACCGAGGGACTGGGCCGGCTCGAGTCGGCCTATCCGACCAACCTGGCGAGCGCGCGCAACCGCGTCATCAAGCACCTCGACAAGAGGTCGCTGTCCCGCTTGGCCAGTCAACTCGAGGTCATCGCCACCCAGCTCGATTAGTCCCCTATTCGAATGTGTCAATCCCGTTCGATCCGAACGTGGAGACCTTCCCATGCAGCCAGCTCTTCGATGAGGCTGGCTCGGTGATCGTGTTCGTAGACGATCGGGCTCTTGAAGCCGCGCACGCTGTGTAGCCGCCTCGCGTTGTAGAAGTCGGTGATCCAGGTGGCGATCCTGATCCGGGCCTCGGCGCGGGTGGCGAAGGCGTGCCGGTGGACGTGTTCGACCTTGAAGACGCTGCTGAACGGCTCGCTAACGGCACAGTCAGCAGCACGATCTGACCCGGCCCATGGACGGGAAGACGCCCAGCCGGCGGCAGGCCCGCCGGAACTGCGGGGGCCGTACTCGGCGAGTTCAATTGGTCGTTGCACACCGGGTTGTTGCAGCGAGCGTAGCTGCTCTTCGAAGTCCTCGGCCGGCGTCCGCCAACCGAGGATCTTGCGGGGCCGGTTGTTGATCGCCATGGCGACGGCTTCGAGATCCGTGGACGACCACACCGTCGTTCGCCATCAGGTTCGGGAGCCGTCTCTGTCACTGAGTTCTTTGAGACGGGTCATCGATCGGGTGACGGGCAGAGGGCCGGGCCGCAACACACAGGGCTCCCGTGCCGTTGAGGTAGGTGTTCGTAGTCTCAGAGGGCGTTTATGCAGGTCAGGACCGGTAAGAGGCTTTCATCCGTGTCACATTTTGAGGCGTATGAGTGGATGGGTGGCTATCGAGCCTCCAGGAGCTGCGCACTCGACTGTCCGTCTCATCCGAGGTTGCGCCCTGAAGTTCGTCTGGTTCGAAAAGATCACGGAAACGCCTGAAGGGCGGCGGAACAGCGACTTCCGCTGTGATCCATGATCACGCTACCGCGTGAGCCAGCGGAAGCCGTACCCCAGCGACCTGTCCGACGCCCGATGGGCCCTGATCGAGCCGACGTTGACGGCCTGGCGGAATGCCCGGCTCGACCGCAGGCCCACCGGCCAGCCACCCAAAGTCGAACTCCGTGACGTGTTCGACGCGATTCTCTACCTGAACCGCACCGGAACCCCCTGGAAATACCTGCCGCACGACTTCCCGGGCCACGGCACCGTCTACTTCTACTACGCGGCCTGGCGCGACGAGGGAATCTTCAGTCAACTCAACTACGACCTCACGGGATTGGCCCGCGCGAAGGAGGGGCGCAAGCCCGAACCCACCGCCTCCGTCATCGACACCCAGAGCGTGAAGACCTCCACCAACGTGCCCGTGACCAGCCAGGGAACCGATGCCGCCAAGAAGATCGTAGGCCGCAAGCGCGGCATCCTGACCGACACGCTCGGCCTCATCCTCGCCGTGACCGTCACCGCCGCCGGCCTCCACGAGAACGCCCTGGGAATACGCCTCCTCGACCAGGCGAAGGAAACGTATCCGACCATCTCCAAGAGCTGGGTCGACACCGGATTCAAGAACGCCGTTGTCGAGCACGGAGCGAAGCTCGGAATCGACGTCGAAGTCGTCAACAGGAACCCCGGAGTTCGCGGATTTCACGTCGTGAAAAGGCGCTGGGTGGTGGAGCGGAGTATCGGGTGGATCATGATGCACCGTCGGCTCGCCCGCGACTACGAGACCCTCACCGCCAGCTCCGAAGCCATGATCCACATTGCATCGATCGACAACCTCGCCAAGCGCATATCGGACGAGACCACACCAACCTGGCGGGGTACTTACTAGGGCATAAGCGGCAACTCGGCTAGATTAACGCCCTCTAAGACCAATGCCGTTGCTTTACGTGGTTGAGGGTTGGGGTCGTTGGATGCGGACTGCCCGGGCGCCGGTGTGGGTGGGTTGGGGCCAGGTGTGGTGTCCGGCCCGTTTGAGCAGGTAGTTGGACATCTTGCGTTTGACGACGCGGGGCTGACTGCGCAGGCGTCTGTGTGGCAGGAGGCGTTCGAGCAGGTCGTGCTGGAGCAGGACAAGGGCTCTGACCAGCAGCTCAGGGGGAAAAGCTGCCCGGCGTGAGGGTCACGCTGCGCCGGGCGGAGCGCAGGGTTTCGGTGAAGGAGACCCGGTCCGGGTCCAGGCCCCGGGTGGCCGCGGTTCTGACCATCAGCTCGCGCAGGGCGTGGTGGACCAGCAGGTGGGCCCAGATCTGTTGCAGGACGCCGTCGGACGTCTTGCTGGTGAGCACGACGCGGGCGCCGCGTTGATGGGTCTTGAGCTCGGCGAAGACCGCCTCCGCCTCCCAGCGCTCCTGGTAGAGCGCGGCCAGCTGGCGGGCGGGATAGCGGCGGGCATCGAGCAGGCTGGTCACCAGCCGGTAGTCCTCGCCTTCGCGGCCGGTGCCGTGCAGCTGGTAGGCCAGCACCCGCACCCGGACCGGATCACGGTGCGCGGGGTCGCTGGTGGCGTGGATGCGCGAGAGCCAGGATCCGTCCCGCAGCATCCGCTCCACGGGCAGGACCCGGTTAGCGGGCACCCGCCACAACAGATCGGCACCACTGCCGGTGAAGGCCCGCCACAACGGCACGCCGAGGAACTCCCGGTCGGCCAGGACCAGCTCGCCGGGTCCGCAGGAGCGGGGCAGGCGGCCCACCAGGGTCACTTCGCCGGTGCGGCAGCCGGCCACCTCCGCATCCAGCACGAGATGGGTGCCCACCTCGATCAGACAGGCCATCCGCACCTGGGGAAAGGAGGACTTGTCGGGGCCGCGGCCGTTTCCGGGACGGCCGAACGCGGCCTCATTCGCCGCGCTGTCGGCCACGTCCCAGCACGTGCCGTCCACCGCCAGCAGCCGCAGCCCCCGCCAGAAGCACCCCGGGGTGGCCTCGGTGCCCATCGGCTCCGTGGTCGCGGCGAACAACACCCGCAACGGCTCCGATCCCAGCCGCTGACGAGCCCGAAACAGCGACGACTTCGCCGGGATGCGCCACTCGCCCAGCAGCCCCTGGCTCCGCAGGCCTTCGACCAGATGCCGCATCACCTCCAGATACGGAGCCGGCGAGAACAGGGCGAGAGCGAGCACGAAATACACCACCAGCCGGGCCGGCAGCAGACGTCTGCGCTGCTCGCCACGACCGCACGCGGCCACCACACGATCCACCAGCCCAGGCTGATACACCCAGGTCAGCAGCCCCAACCCCGATAACTCACCGACATCCGCAGACACCCGCACCACCCCCGGCAAGCACTACGCAGCAGCGTACGCCGCAGACTAAAACAACGGCATTGCCTCTAAGACCACAAGTAAAATGATGCGTACGCAAGCATCTTTCTGTTATGTTTGCTTGCGCACGCTCACCTTCGACTCGCGATGCAGGGGAGCATGCGACGCGCGGGCCCGCACATCAGGGTCCGGTCCGCCGTTCAGTGCCGACCCGGCCCTGCCGGCATCTGTCAGGTGCAGCAGTCACTGTGCGGCACCTGGCCGCAGAAAGGTGCAAACCATGGAATTCGGAATATTTTCTGTCAGTGACGTCACTCGTGACCCTGTTACGGGTTACACGCCCAGTGAGGCCGAGCGCATCGATGCGATGGTGCGCGTCGCCGAGCGCGCGGACCAGGTTGGGCTGGATGTCTTCGCCATCGGCGAGCACCACAACCCTCCCTTCTTCTCGTCTTCGCCGCCCACACTGCTCGGGCACATAGCGGCGCGCACCGAGCGCATCACGCTCAGTACCTCCGTCACGCTGATCACGACCAACGACCCGGTGCGGATCGCCGAGGAATACGCGATGCTGCAGCACCTGGCCAAGGGCCGTGTCGACCTGATGGTCGGCCGCGGCAACACCGTTCAGGTCTACCCGTGGTTCGGCCACGACATCCGCAAGGGGCTGCACCTCGCTCTGGAGAACTACAACCTGCTGCACCGACTGTGGCGGGAAGACGTAGTGGATTGGGAGGGGCAGTTCCGAACCGCACTGCAGGGGTTCACTTCCACGCCCCGGCCGCTGGACGACGTGCCCCCCTTCGTCTGGCACGGTTCCATCCGCACCCCCGAGATCGCGGAACAGGCCGCCTACTACGGCAACGGGTTCTTCGCCAACAACGTGCTGGCCCCGTATGGACACTTCGACCAGCTCATCAACTTCTACCGTGACCGCTTTGCCCACTACGGCCACGGGACCCGCGAGCAGGCCATTGTCGGACTGGGCGGCCACGCCTTCATCGCCAAGAACTCCCAGGATGCGATCAAGCGGTTCCGCCCCTACTTCGAGTCCTTTCCCCTGTTCAGGGGGAACTCTCTGGACGACTACATGACGAGCACTCCGCTCTCGGTGGGCAGTCCTCAACTGGTCATCGACAAGACCATGGACTTCCGGCAGCGCTACGGCGACTATCAGCGCCAGCTGTACAACATCGATCTTCTGGGTCTGCCGGTGGAGGCAGCGCTGGAGCAGGTCGAGCTTCTGGGCACCGAGGTCGTGCCCGTCCTCCGCAAGGAGATGGCATCGGTCCGCACGCCCGGCGCTCCCGACACGCCTACGCACGCGAGCCTGGTCAAGGCCAAGTACGGCGACGCCACTCCTCGCCAGCCTCGGCCGAATCCCAACCGCGGCGACAACGTCACGGGAACCTCGCCGTACGAGGACAGCGATCCCGCCCTCACCCCCCACTACCCCACGATTGGCTGAGGCATGACTGATCCCACGTCTCCCGACCGGAACAGTGCCGGGGAGCCGGCCGCCGAGCCGCTCTCCCTGGTCGTCGTCAGCGGAGGGACGGGCGCTCCCTCGTCCTCGCGGCTCCTAGCCGACCGCATCGCGCAGAGGACCGTGGATCTGCTTCGTCAGCAGGGCCGGGCGACCACGATTCACATCATCGAGCTCGCCCCGATCGCGACGAACATCGCGCAGGCCATCGTCTCCGGCTTCCACGACGAACCGCTCAAGGCCGCCATCCGGCAACTGGCCGCAGCGGACGGTGTGATCGCTGTGTCGCCGGTCTACACCGCTGGTCTGAGCGGACTGTTCAAATCGTTCTTCGACATTCTCGACAATGATCTCATCGTGGCCAAACCCATCGTGCTCGCCGCGACGGCCGGCAGTGCTCGTCACGCGCTGGTCATCGACGGTCAGTTGCGCCCCATGCTGGCGTTCATGCGCGCGCTCGCGGTCCCGACCTCGGTGTTCGCAGCACCGGAGGACTGGGGAGCCTCGGAGCTCGGTGAGCGCACCGGTCGTGCGGCGACCGAACTCGCGGTGCTCATGACGGCCGGCGTGGGCACCACCATCGCCGACCGAGCATGGACGGGATATCAGCACCGCTTCGGTGGTAACTCGACTCGCGCGGAACAGACGGCGTCCGATGTCGACTTCGACACGCCCCTGATGCGACTTGCCGCCGGTGGCGTCCAACCTCATCCGGAACGAGCGGCGACCTGATCAGCGTCCGGCAGCAAGCACTCGGGAGCTGTGGTATTGCTGGCCGGTTCTTCCCTCTTCCCGCTGCTTACGGAGCGGCTCGACGCCCGTCGTGGGGCCGTTTCGCCCGGGGACATTAGATTGCGCGCGCAAGCAATATCTAGCGTATGCTCACACACGCAGGCTATGTAGTGCGGATATCTCAGCGGGGCTCTTCCCGTGTATGCGGGCGCCCCCTCTCCTCGCACATCACCCAAGAGTTACTTGCGAGAGACAGCCACCGAGGCGCTCTCCTGATGAAATGGACGAGCTCATGTCCGAGGCTCTCAAGCCGAATGTTGCTGTTGTCTACTACTCGTCGACCGGTACGGTGCATCAGCTGGCGGAGACGATCGGCACCGGTGCTTCGGAGGCGGGTGCGGAGGTGCGGCTGCTGCGTGTCGACGAGTTGGCGCCGAAGGAAGTGATCGCGAATGTCCAGCCGTGGGCCGATCACACGGCGGCCACCGCGCACATCCCGGTCGCAACCTTGGCCTCCCAGCTGCACGGCGGCCAGGAGTCCACCCTGCTCGCCCTGTGCAACTCCACCTACTACTTCGGCGGCTTCGTCGTGCCCCCGGGCTTCACCGACCCGGTCAAGTTCGCCGACGGCACCTCCCACGTCACCGGCGCCCAGGGAGAGATACCCGTCGACAGCACCGCCCGCGCCTCCGGCGCCTTGCAGGGGCGCCGCATCGCCGACGTCGCCCGCACCCTCAAGGCCGGCCGCGCCGCAACCGCATAACTCACACCAGAGCTCGGGGTGGAGAGGTGGCTACCAAGTGACAACAATGCCTCTGTCGTCCGACGAGGAACGTCTGTGGCGGGCCTTGATGCGCGCCATGGTGGCTCTTCCCAAGATGCTGGACGATGACTTGCTGGCAGCCACCGGGCTGACGCTGTCCGAGTACTCGGTACTGATGCACCTTTCCGAAGCCGAACACGGCAATCTGCGCATGACTGATCTCGCAGTCGCGACCGCACTTTCCCTCAGCCGTATCTCGCGCGTCGTGAGTGCCCTGCAGGCCAGGGGGTGGGTGGTGAAGCAACAGCACAGTCGTGACGCCCGGTGCAGTGTGGCGATCTTGACGGACGAGGGTCTGCAGCGCCTCGAGTCCGCTTACCCGTCGTTGCTGATGAGCGCCCGCAGGCGCGTGGTCGATCACGTGAACAATGAGTCGATCGCTGCAGCTGCAGATCATTTCGAGGAGATCGCCTCCGCCTTGCCGTGAGCCTGCGGTCGCAGGGACTCGCACAGGGCTGCCACACCGGCCAGCGGTCATGCTGTTGAAGGGGCCCCAGGGGCTATCGACGGTGTCTGGGAGCCGGGTTCCGTGCGCTGGTCGCGTGGGCCGACCTCCGCTGGACCGTCTCGGTTGCCTTTGCGATCTCCTGAACAGGACGGCTGCTCGTTGCAGTGGGCAGGGGATTGCAGCCAGGGTGAAGCTGGTCACGTCGGCTGGAGTGGTGTATTGACGGCCACTCGGTGATCTCGTTGTTCAGCCGCTCCTGCGGATTGTTCGACCAGATCTGCCGCCAGATCTCCCGGGGAAACGCGGTGAACGCCGGCACGTCGCCCTGGGCGGCACCCAAGTGGGCGGCTTCTTTGGGGAACTTGGCCTCCAGGGCGTCCAGGACGTGCCGCATCTGGGCCTGGACGGCGTCGGTGTCGGGTTGTTCGAAGATGGTCCGCAGCGAGGTGGCCACCCAGGGCTGGGCCGACTTGGGCACCTGGCTCAGCAGCGCGCGGGCGTAGTGAGTTCGGTATCGCTGCCAGCTCGCGCCGGGCAGGGTGGCGCCGATCGCGTTGACCAGACCGGTGTGCGTCGGGGATGACCAGTTGGACCCCGGACAGGCCGCGGGCGATCAGTGAGCGCAGGAAGGCCAGCCAGTCGGCGCCGTTCCCTCGGCGGTGGCCACGTCCAGACTGAGGATCTCGCGGTGTCCGTCCGCGTTGACGCCCACCGCGATGAGCGCGTGGACGTTGATGATGCGACCGCCCTCGCGGACCTTCTGGGTCAGCGCGTCCACCCACACGAATGTGTAAGGGCTGGCGTCCAAGGGACGGTTGCGGAAGGCGGCGACCTATTCGTCCACGTGCTTGACCATGGCCTGCTCGGCCTGCCGACGTCGTCCCAGCAGCCAGTGCGGGAAGTAACTCCCGGACCTGAGCTTCGGGATGGCCAGTTCGACGGTGCCGGCCCGCGGGTCCCATTCGCGCGGGCGATATCCGTTGCGGTGATTGACTCTCTCGTCGCTGACCTGCCCGTATGTGGCATTACAGAGAGCGTCGGCCTCCGCGGACATGAGCGCGTCGGCGAATGTCTTGACCATCGCGCGCAGATCGGGACTCGCCGCGGCGAGGTTGTCCTCAGCGAGGGCGGGCAGGGGCAGACTGTCGGGTGCGGTCATCGTGCTGATCTCCTTCGGGCTTCGACACCTCGAAGATCAGCTAGTTCGATGCGCCAGAAATCTGGGACGTAAGTGGCTAGGGTGTTCTTATGTCGCCGGGGCCTCGTGCTGTTGAAGTCGTGTTGTCTGCTGAGGAGTTCGCGGAGCTGACGCGTTGGGCCGACGGGGCGGAAGGCGCTCGGCTGGCTGA
>NZ_JAQMWP010000034.1 GCF_030403745.1 Streptomyces sp. S.PB5 | reverse complement strand
CGCCACGCCCGCGCCGACCGCCGTGACCGGGCCGATGCCCTCATGCCCGGGAACGAACGGCGGCCGCGGCTTGACCGGCCAGTCACCATGCGCAGCATGAATGTCCGTGTGACACAGACCCGACGCCTCCATCCGCACCAACACCTGCCCCGCACCCGGCTCCGGCACGGCCAGCTCCCGGATCTCCAGAGGCTTACCGAAGTCGGTCACCACTGCTGCCTTCATGTTCTTCACCCTCCGTCAGTTCTTGGGCAGGCGGGCGGCGACGTACTCGGTGAGGTCGAGCAGCCGGTTGGTGTAGCCCCACTCGTTGTCGTACCAGCCGAAGATCTTGACCAGTTCGCCGTGGGCCTGCGTCAGAGGGGCGTCCAGCACGCAGGAGGCCGGGTCGCCGACCACGTCGCGGGAGACGATCGGGGCGTCCGACACCCGCAGCACGCCCTTGAGCGGTCCGTCCGCGGCCTCCCGGAACGCCGCGTTGATCTCCTCCACGGTCACCGCCCGGTCGAGCACCACGGCGAGATCGGTCAGCGAGCCGTCCTCGACGGGGACACGTACGGCGATCCCGTCCAGGGTCCCGGCCAGTTCCGGAAGCACCAGCCCGACGGCACGGGCGGCCCCCGTGGACGTGGGAATGATGTTCACGGCGGCGCTGCGGCCCCGGCGCAGGTCCTTGTGCGGGCCGTCCAGGACGACCTGGTCGTTGGTGTAGCCGTGGATGGTGGTCATGAGCCCCTTGACGATGCCGAAGTGCTCGTCGAGGACCTTGACCATGGGGGCCACGCAGTTGGTGGTGCAGGAGGCGTTGGAGACCACGTGGTGGTTCTCCGGGTCGTACGCGCTCTCGTTGACGCCCATCACGACCGTGGCGTCGACGTCCTTGCCCGGCACCGAGAGCAGGACCTTGCGGGCCCCCGCCTTCAGGTGCGCCCCGGCCTGCTCGCGGGTGCGGAAGCGGCCGGTCGACTCGATCACGACGTCCACGCCGAGGTCGCCCCAGGCCAGCGCGGCCGGGTCGCGTTCGGCGGTCACGGCGATGCGGTGCCCGTCCACCGTGAGGGAGTTCTCGTCGTGCTCGACGGTGCGGCCCAGGCGGCCGTACGTCGAGTCATAGGTCAGCAGATGCGCCAGCGCCGCCGGCGAGGTGATGTCGTTGACCGCCACCACCTCGACCGGGGTCCCGGCGGAGGTCTCCGCCCGCTCCAGCACCAGCCGCAGGTAGTTCCGCCCGATACGGCCGAAACCGTTGATGCCCACGCGCACACTCATGTCCGTCGCCCTCCCGATCGCTTCGCGTCTGTGTTCGCCTCCAGCCTGCTGGCCGGGCACACGATCGGGCTTGGGTCGCACGGGGGCCGGTCCAGGGACGTTCGGCCCCCTCGGCGAGTCTTGTCGGCGGGCTCAGCTGCTTTCCTGGCGGAGCCTGTCCTGGGCCTGGGTGGCGATGACGGCGGCCTGGATACGGCGCTCCACTCCCAGCTTGGCCAGGAGGCGGGAGATGTGGTTCTTCACCGTCTTCTCCGCGAGGAAGAGCCGCTGGCCGATCTGGCGGTTGGTGAGCCCTTCGCCGATCAGGGCCAGGATCTCCCGCTCGCGGTCGGTCAGGCCCGGCAGCGCGTCCGGCTCCTCCTCCTGCTGCTGGTCCTGGCGCAGCCGCGCCATCAGCCGGGTGGTGGCGCTCGGGTCGAGCAGCGACTGGCCCGCGGCGACCGTGCGGACGGCCGCCACCAGGTCCGACCCCCGGATCTGCTTCAGGACGTATCCGGCGGCCCCCGCCATGATCGAGTCCAGCAGGGCCTCCTCGTCGTCGAACGAGGTCAGCATCAGACAGGCCAGCTCCGGCATCCGCGAGCGCAGCTCACGGCACACGGTCACGCCGTCTCCGTCCGGGAGGCGGACGTCCAGGACGGCTACCTGCGGGCGGAGCGCGGGAACGCGCACCAGGGCCTGCTCCACCGTGCCGGCCTCGCCGACCACCGTGATGTCCGGCTCGTCGTTCAGCAGATCGTGGACCCCGCGCCGTACGACCTCGTGGTCGTCCAGCAGGAAGACCCGGATCGGGCTGTCGGGACCGGGTTGCCCGGTGTCTGGCATCACAAGCTCCTCGTGTCGTCCGCCGAGCTCCGCCCACCGGCGGATCGGCTCCCGGCTCCGATCCTCCTCCTCTCCGGGACCAACGGCCAGGGCCGTTCGGCCCTGTCGTTCATGGACACGCGGAAACGGGGCACCGCCGCGTCACCGCGGCGGTGCCCCGCTCCGGAGCGTGCCCGTCAGATCAGCCAGCGGTTACGGCTGACGAAGGGCAGACGGGCCCAGGCCTTCCCCAGGCCCCAGGTGGCACCGGCGCCCGCGACCGCGAGGGCGATCAGGACGACGGCGTAGACGACGTGGTACTCGGCGAACGGGTTGGTCGACATGCTCAGCGACCCGTCGGACAGGTGCTTGGCGGGCGGCCACTCCGCGATCCACATCAGCGCCATCATGGCCGTGCCGGCCACGGCGGCCAGTCGCAGCCCGATGCCCAGGGTCAGCGCCACGCCGACGCCGAGCAGGCCGAGCATGAACAGCCAGTTCGCCCAGGTGTCCCCGGCCCAGTCGTGGAACGTCGACTCCATCGGGCCGGCCGCGACTGAGCTGAGGAAGCCCTTGGTCGGCGAGCCGCCGTCGATCCAGCCCTTGCCGGAGGGGGTGGCGTAACCGAACCCGAAGGTCTTGTCCAGGAACGCCCACAGGAAGACGAACCCGGTCAGCAGTCGCAGTCCGGCGAACACGTATGCGCGGGTCGCGGTCGTCGCGGCGGTCGTGGTGTCCGCCGTCGCCGCGGCCGTCCCGGTCCTGCGCCGGGACGGGAGGTGGAATCCCAGGTGCCGGTGCGGGTTGTCCTGCACAGCCATGGTGCTCATCCCTTCCAGAGGATCAACGCGGTGTCTTGATGTCTTCGTCGCGTCATCAATGTCCCGCTTCCGCGCTCCGGTTCGCAGGGGCTGCGAGCCCCCTGCCGTGGGGCCGGACGGCCCTGCTCGACGGCCCGTTCAGCCGTCCCAGGACCAGTCGGCGATCTCGGGCAGGTCGGTGCCGTGCTCGCGGATCCAGGCGTGGTGGCGCAGCCGGGCGTCCTCCATCTCCTGCCGTACGGCCGCGGCGCGCACCGCGAGGCCGGGGACGCGGTCGATGACGTCCATGACGAGGCGGTACCGGTCGAGGTCGTTGCTGACCACCATGTCGAAGGGGGTGGTCGTGGTGCCGATCTCCTTGTAGCCGCGCACATGCAGCTGCGGGTGGCCGGTGCGGCGGTAGGCGAGGCGGTGGATGAGCCAGGGGTAGCCGTGGTAGGCGAAGATCACCGGCTTGTCGGCGGTGAAGAGGCCGTCGTACTCGAAGTCGCTCATTCCGTGCGGGTGTTCGTCGCTCGGCATGAGCCGGGCGATGTCGACCACGTTGACGACGCGGACCGCGAGCTGGGGCAGGTGGCGGCGGAGCAACTTGGCGGCGGCCAGGGTCTCCTGGGTGGGGACGTCGCCCGCGCAGGCGAGCACCACGTCGGGCTCCCGGGTGCCGTCCTCGGTGCCCGCCCAGTCCCAGATGCCGGCACCGCGGGCGCAGTGCACCTTCGCCTGTTCCATGGACAGCCAGTCGTAGCAGGGCTGTTTGCCGGCGACGATCACGTTGACGTAGTCGCGGCTGCGCAGCGCGTGGTCCGCGACCGACAGCAGGGTGTTGGCGTCCGGCGGGAAGTAGACCCGTACCGCCTCGGGGCTCTTGTTGAGGATGTGGTCGACGAAGCCGGGGTCCTGGTGGGAGAAGCCGTTGTGGTCCTGGCGCCAGACATGGGAGGTCAGCAGGTAGTTGAGCGAGGCGATGGGGGCGCGCCACGGCAGCCGGCGGGTGACGCGGAGCCATTTGATGTGCTGGTTGACCATCGAGTCGACGATGTGGACGAAGGCCTCGTAGCAGGAGAACAGTCCGTGCCGGCCGGTCAGGAGGTAGCCCTCCAGCCAGCCCTGGCAGGTGTGTTCGGAGAGGATCTCCATGACCCGGCCGTGCCGTTCGAGGTGTTCGTCGACCGGGAGGGTCTGGGCCTGCCAGGCCTTGCCGCTGGCGTCGAAGACGGCCTGGAGCCGGTTGGAGGCGGTCTCGTCGGGGCCCACGATGCGGAAGTCGCGCCGCTGCCGGGTCTCCCGCATGACGTGTTCGAGCAGGTCGCCGAGGACCCGGGTGGGTTCGTGCAGGGTGGCGCCGGGCTTGTCCACGGGCACGGCGTAGCGCTCCAGCGGCGGCAGGGGCAGCTCGCGCAGCAGCAGCCCGCCGTTGGCGTGCGGGGTGGCGCCCAGGCGCCGGGGGCCTTCGGGGACGCAGGCCAGGACCTGCTCGCGGGGCCGGCCGTGCTCGTCGAAGAGTTCCTCCGGGCGGTACGAGCGCAGCCACTGCTCCAGCTGCCGCAGATGCTCGGGGTTGTCGCGGACGGACGCCAGCGGCACCTGGTGGGAGCGCCAGGTGCCTTCCACGGGCAGGCCGTCGACCTCGGCCGGTCCGGTCCAGCCCTTCGGGGTGCGCAGGACGATCACGGGCCAGTGCGGGCGTTCGCTGACGCCGCCCTCACGGGCCGAGCTCTGGATGGCGGCGATCCGTTCCAGGGCGTCGTCCATGGCTGCGGCCATGGCCCGGTGCACGGTCATGGGGTCGTCGCCGGTGACGTGGATCGGGCTGTGTCCGTATCCCCGCAGCAGTGCGTCGAGTTCGGACTCGGGGAGGCGGGCCAGCACCGTCGGGTTGGCGATCTTGTAGCCGTTGAGGTGGAGGATCGGCAGGACCGCGCCGTCGTGGACCGGGTCGAGGAACTTGTCGGAGTGCCAGGACGCGGCCAGCGGACCGGTCTCGGCCTCCCCGTCGCCGATGACGCAGGCGACGAGCAGGTCGGGGTTGTCGAGGGCGGCGCCGTAGGCGTGGGACAGCGAATAGCCCAGCTCGCCGCCCTCGTGGATGGAGCCCGGGGTCTCGGGGGCGACATGGCTCGGGACACCGCCGGGGAACGAGAACTGCTTGAACAGGCGGGCCATGCCCGCGGCGTCCCGCGGGACGTCCGGGTAGGTCTCGCTGTAGCTGCCCTCCAGCCAGGCGTTGGCGAGGACGGCGGGGCCGCCGTGGCCGGGCCCCCAGATGCACAGGGCGTCCTGGCCGCGGGCCTTGACGACGCGGTTGAGGTGGGTGTGCACCAGGTTCAGGCCGGGGGACGTGCCCCAGTGACCCAGCAGCCGCGGCTTGACGTGCTCGGCGCGCAGCGGCTCGGTCAGCAGCGGGTTCGCCATCAGGTAGATCTGGCCGACCGCCAGGTAGTTCGCGGCACGCCAGTGGGCGTCCAGGGCCTTGAGTTCCTCGTCGGTGAGCGAGGCGGTGGACGCCTGCGGTGTGTCGACGGACATGTCGGGTCCCTTCCAGGGTGGGCGGGCTGCGGGGTCGAAGTCGCACGTGCCGGTATGCGCCTTCCACCCTGCTCTCGCCCGCCGGGTACCCGACAGGGCCGACCGGGCCATCCCCAGGGGCCCTCGGGACCGCTCAGCCGCTGGGCACGAACACCACGGGGCAGTGCGAGCGGTGCAGCAGCGTGTGGGCGACCGGGCCCAGGCGCGGCCGCATCCGGCCGGTGTGGTGGTGCACGCCGACGACGGCGAGACCGGCCTCACGCGTGGCTTCCAGCAGTGCGTGCGCGGGGCTGGTGCGGACCGTGCGGGCCTCGACCGCGACCGCGGGGTGGCGATCGTGCAGCGCGGCCATGCTGAACCGCGGTACGGCTTCCTCGGCCGCGTCGGTCCGGGCCAGTTCGCGCTGGCCGGGGCTGGTCGCGGGCACCATGGAGGGCAGTTCGGGTACGACGTGCCGGTGCACCCAGGAGTGCAGGACACGCAGCCGGGCGCCGCGCCGCTCGGCCTCCTGGAAGGCGTAGGCCGCGGCGTCCGCGTCGGCGTCGCCCGCCAGGCCCAGCAGCACGTCCCGGTCGCCGTCGCACGGGTGGTCGCCGCGGACCACGAGAAGCGGGCTGCGGGTGTGTGCCGCAAGGCGCAGACCGACCGAGCCCACGAGGAGCCCGGCGAACCCGCCGAGGCCCCGGTTGCCGACCACGGTCAGTGCCGCGCCCTCGCTCTCCTGCACCAGGGTCCGCACCGTGCCGGCCTCGGAGGCCGCGGTCACGACCGGCAGCCCGGGGTGGTGGGCACGGACGCGTTCGACGGCCGAGGCCAGAACCGGTCCGGCGGTGTCCCGGTCGGACACGGCGTGGACGATGCGCAGTCCGACGCCGCGGGCCACGGCCTCCTGAGCGGCCCGGTCCAGCGCGCGTACGGCGATCAGTGAGCCGTCCACTCCGACGACCACGGGCTGGGTAGTCATGACACTGTTCCTTTCCGATGTTCCCGGGTGATGCCGATGTGCCGTGCCGGTGCGTCGCTCACGCGGGGAAGTCCACGCCGTAGCGCGTGCGTCCGCCGACGAGTTGGCGTCCGGTGACCAGTTCCGGCTCGATGCGCACGAAGACCTCCATGGGTGAGGGCGCCCAGGAGCGCGGTCCCACCCGGCACAGCCGTGCGTGCTCGGCCGGATCGGTCACCACGGCCGCCCGGCCGGTGACGACCACGCTCCAGCCGGACCGGGCGACGGCGTCGACCTCGTCCGCCTCGAAGGCGACGACCACGCCGTCGATCGCGCGGACCAGCTCGGAGGCCGCCGCCGTCCGCAGCACGACGGCGCCGCCGTCGAGGCCGAAATTGACCGGCAGGACGGCGGGCAGGGCCTTGTGCGTGTGGACGATCCGGCCGACCGGCGGCCCGGCCAGCAGGTGCAGGCACTCGGTACGGTCGAGTTCGCGGAAACCGTCGTTGGCGTACATGGGACCGTCCTTCACCGGGTGCGGTGGTCTGCGTCCCATGCTCGGCGGGGCGGGCGCCCCGGGAGAGGGGCCATGGGTCCCTCCGGGCCGGAAAGCGGCCCTGGACGTCGGGCTCAGGCGGATGCGAAGGCGAGCACGGTGTTGTGTCCTCCGAAGCCGAGGGAGTGGCTGAGGGCCAGTCGTGGGTGCTGGGTGCGGCCGGTGCCGGTGACGACGTCGATGCCGGCGGTCGTGTCGTCGGGGGATTCGAAGTTGGCGGTCGGGGGGATCGTGCCGCGGGCGATGGTCAGGACGGTGAGGGCGGCCTCGATGGCCCCTGCGGCTCCCATGGTGTGCCCGAGGGCACCTTTGGCCGAGGTGACCGGTGGGTGCCGGGCCGCGAACAGGTCGCGGACGACGGCCGCTTCCGCCTTGTCGTTGAGCGGGGTGCTCGTGCCGTGGGCGTTGATGTGGTCGACGTCGCCGGGCCCGGCTCCGGCGTCGGTGAGAGCCGCCGCGATCGCCGCTCGCAGACCGGCTCCCCCGGGGTGCGGTGCGGTCGGGTGGTGGGCGTCGCTGGTGCTGCCGTGGCCGGCCAGGAGGGCGAGGGGTCTGACGCCCCGGGCCTCGGCGTGGCTGCGGCGTTCGAGGACCAGCAGGGCGCTGCCCTCGCCGAGGACGAATCCGTCGCGTTCCTTGTCGAAGGGCCGTGAGGCGCGGTCGGGTTCGTGCCGGCGGCGGGAGAGCGCCCCGATCTTGGCGAAGGCGGCGGCGCACAGCGGGGTGACCATCGCGTCGGTGCCGCCTGCGACGGCGATGTCGCAGGCCCCCGTGCGCAGGAGCAGGCAGGCGGTGATGAGGGCTGTCGCCCCGGAGGCGCAGGCCGTGGAGGTCTGCAGGGAGGGGCCGGTGGTGCCGAGTGCGAGGGCGAGGTGGCCTGCGGCCATGTTCGGCAGGAAGGCGGGCAGGGTCATGGGGGACACGGTGGTGTGTCCGGCGGTGAGCAGCTTGTGGTGCTGGGTCTCCAGGGTGCCGATGCCGCCCGCTGCGGTTCCGACGACCACGGCGACCCGGGCGGGGTCCCAGTCCCGCTCGGCCAGCCCCGCCGAGGCGAGGGCCTCCTCGGCCGCGAGCAGCAGGATCCGGGTGGCCCGGTCGTGGCGCCAGACTCTGCCCGGCCGTTCGTCGAGCGGTGGTACGCGGCAGGACATGTTCACGGGGAGGCCGTGCAGGGCGGGGTCGGTGCGCGCCGTCGGCCGTCCGGCACACACCGTCTCCCAGGTCGCCTCCGTGCCGATGCCGCCGGGGGTGACCAGGCCGATCCCGGTGACGGCGGGTTCCTCGCCGCGCATCACACCGCTCCGCGGTCGGACTCCCCGAGGAGCTCGGCCACCGCGCGGGTCACGTCGCCGACCGTGAGCTCGTCGGAGGCCGTGGAGTCGTCGAGGGGGATCTGCCATTCCTCCTGCAGGGTGACGTAGAGCTCCACCACGGCCAGGGAGTCCAGCTCCAGTTCCTGGAGCGTGGCGTCCTCGGTGATCCGGTCGGCGGGGACTTCGAACTTGTCGCCGAGGATGGTCACGAGGCGGGTGCGGATGCCGGAGTGGTCGTGATCCATGAGGGGCTCCTTGAGAGGTCGGCGGCCCGCGCGGACGCGCTGTCGGGCCGGCTCGGGGGCTGCGATCCGGGCGCTGTGTCAGGCCAGTTGAGGGCGACGGAGGCCCAGGTGAGGCCGCCGCCGAAGGCGGTGAGCAGGGTCCGTTCGCCGGGCTCGACGGCGGCGTGCACCGCGGGGTCGGCCATGACCAGGGGGATGGACGCGGCGGCGGTGTTGCCGGTGTCGTGGATGGTGCCGAAACGGCGGTCCGGCGCGATGCCGAGGCGTTCGGCGACGGCGTCTAGGATGCGCTGGTTGGCCTGGTGGCCGATGAAGGCCCCGAGCGTGCCGGGGTGCCAGCCGGCCTGGCCGAGGACGCGACGGGAGGACTCGGTCATCCGGCGCACGGCGTGCGCGTAGACCGTACGCCCCTGCATGCGGAAGCAGTACGGGTCCGGCTCCCCCTGGGGCGGCGGCCTGCGGGGGTGGCGGGATCCGCCGCCGGGCACGGTGATCAGGTCACTGCCGCTGCCGTCGGCTCCGAGGTCGGTGGCGATGACCGCTCCCGGGGCATCGGGGTGTCCGGGGCCGAGCAGGACCGCCGCGGCGCCGTCGCCGAAGATCGGGGCGGTCTCCCGGTCCCGGGGGTCGACGATCGTCGTGAACGTGTCGGCCCCGATCACCAGCGGAGTCGAGCAGGTGCCGGCACGGACCAGCGCGGTCGCGGTGGCGAGGGCGTACAGGAATCCCGAGCAGACCGCGGCGAGGTCGAACGCGGGGATCGTGCCCAGCCCCAGCCGGTGGGCGACGGCCGGGGCGGTCGCGGGACAGGGGTGGTCGGGGGTGGTCGTGGCCAGCACCAGCATGTCGGGGCGGTGGCCCGCGGCGGACGCGAGGGCTGCGCGGCCGGCGCCCACGGCGAGGTCGCCCGTGCTCGTGCCTGCCGCGGCGTGGCGGCGGCGCGCGATGCCGGTCCGGGTGCGGATCCAGGTGTCGTCGGTGCGCAGCGCGCCGCGCGCGATCACGGCGTCGTTGTCGACGACGTGTTCCGGCAGACAGGCCCCGATCCCCGTGATGACCGCGGTGCGGTCGCCGGAGCGTGAGGCATGGTTCTCGGCTGAAGACATCATGGGCGGACCCTCACGCGGCGAGGAACGGCGAGGCCGGCTTCGGGTATCCCGCCAGTCCCCCGTCCGGTACCGCAAGGCCGCCGTCGACGACCAGGGCGTGCCCGGTCACGAACGACGAGGCCGGGGAGGCGAGGAACAGGGCGGCGCCGACCACCTCGTCGGCGGTGGCCCAACGCCCCATCGGGACATGGCTGGTGAGCCACTCCGACACGGGCCCGGTGTCGGCGGCGAACGCGGTCATGTCGGTGCGGGTCCAGCCGGGGCACAGGGCGTTGACGCGGATGCCCTGGCGGGCCCATCCGACGGCGAGCGAGCGGGTCAGGGAGAGCTGCGCGGCCTTGGTGGCGGCGTACGCCTCCATCATCGGGGTGCCGGCGATTCCGGCGACGGACGACATCACCACGAGACTGGCCCGCCCGGAGGCGGCGAGGTGGGGATGGGCGGCGCGGCACAGGGCCGCCGTGGCATTGAGGTTGACCGCGACCACGGCGTCCCAGTCCTGCTGCCTGGCGTGTTGCAGGGGCGCAAGAAGCGGGGCGCCGTCCTCCGTGGTGGGGAGCGTGCCGGCGTTGTGGACGACCACGTCGAGGCCGCCCAGTGCGGCGGCGGCCCGGTCGACGAGGTCGGCGGCGACGCCCGCTTCGGCCAGGTCTCCGTCCAGGACCGCGGTCTTGCGGCCGCGGTCCTGGACCGACCGCGCGGTGTCCTCGAGGGCGGGCAGGGTGCGGGCCGTGAGCGCCAGGTCGCAGCCGGCGTCGGCCAGGGCCAGGGCGACGGCCTTGCCGATGCCCCGGGAGGCACCGGTCACCAGGGCGCGGGCGCCGTCCAGGCGGAAGAGGTCAACGGCGTTCATCGCGGGGCTCCTTCTGTCATGGGTGCTTCGAGTGGCGGGCAGGACGGGGAAGCCGCGGTGCGCGCGGGCGCCCCGCTCCAGGTGAGCAGCCCGCTGCCCCAGGTCATGCCGGCGCCGAACACGGCGAGCAGCACCCGGTCGCCGGCCCGCAGTCCGGGTGCGGCGGCGGCGAGGGCGTACGGCGTGCTGGCGGCGCCGATGTTGCCCACCTCGTCGCCGACGACGACCAACCGGTCGGCGGGGATGCCCAGTTCGGCTCCGATACGGCGCAGCAGTACCGGGTTGGGCTGGTGGGCGACGACGCGGTCGATGTCCTCGATGCGCAGGCCGGCCCGGTCGAGGGTGCCGGTGATCAGGCGTGGGAAGACCTCGGTGACGAAGCGGCTGATGGTGCGGCCGTCCATACGGATGCGGTGCTCGCCACGCGCCACGGTGGCCTCGGCGGCGGGCAGCCGGCTGCCGCCCGCCGGGATGAGCACACGGTCGGCCAGGGTGCCGTCGGAGCCGAGGGCGAGGTGCGCGAACCCCTGCGGGTGGGCCACCGGGGCGAGGACGGAGGCGGCGGCTCCGTCGGCGAACAGCACGGCGGTGCCCCGGTCGGCGGGGTCGAGGAACTTCGAGTACACCTCGACGCCGACGACCGCCGCGTACCGGATCTCCGGGGAGGCGAGGAGCCAGTCGTGCGCCACCTTCGCGGCGAACAGCCATCCGGAACAGGCGGCACCGACGTCCAGAGCGACCGCCCGGGAGGCGCCCAGCGCGGCCTGGATCCGGCAGGCGGTCGACGGGCCCAGCTCGTCGGGCGTGGAGGTCGCGCAGACGAGCAGACCGAGATCCCGTACGCCGATCCCCGCGGCGTCGGCCGCGGCGCGCACGGCATGCGCGGCCAGGTCGGAGGCGGCCTCGTCGGGAGCGGCGACATGGCGTTCCCGCACACCGGTGCGCAGGCTGATCCACTCGGCGGTGATTCCGGCGTCGCGGGCCACTTCGGCGTTGGTGCGCACCCGGGGCGGCAGAAACGTGCCCATGCCGAGGACACCGACACGACGGCGGTCGGCGGCCCCCGTCATGCCGCCCCTCCCGTCGTCCACGTCAGCGCGGCCTCCATCGCCGCGTTGTGGTCGGCGGCCGCGAGCGGGGCGCTGACGATGTCGTCGGGGAAGGCGAACGCATCGGTGAGCAGCGGGAGTTGGGGCAGGAGCTCATCACACAGCCGGTCGGCGGCGGTCGCGAGGGCGTCGATGTCCCCGGGCCGCAGCGTGCCGCGGGCGAGGAGGGAACCGGACCAGCGGCGGGCGGTGGTGACGCCGTGCAGGGCGGCGAGGGGGGAGAGTTCGGGCACCGGCGTGTGCGCGAGGGTGTGTGCCACGTCGTCGGCCATGAGCCGGGCCGCGTGCAGCTCACCGAGCAGGCCGGCGTCCTCCAGGAGGGGGTTCCACAGGTCGAGGGGGTCGCTGGTCTCCTCGGCGCGCAGGTCGAGCCGGTCCCGCAGGTGCTCGGCGAGGAGGTGCTCATGGCGCCGGGCGAGCGCGGGCCACCACAGCGGTGAGAGGGGGGTCAGACCGTCGGGTACGTCGGGTGCCGGGGCCGGGACATGCCGGTCCACGAGGGTACGGCCGACGTCGTAGAGGATGAGCTGGCTGTCCCCGCCGGCGGTGTCGAAGGCGTGGTGGAAGCCGTGGTGCCCGGCCAGGCCGTTGACGGCCAGGTGGCCGGAGAAGCCACAGCGTCGCTGGCATTCGGCGGCGACCCGTGCCGCCGTCCGCACGGCGAGGGCCTTGTAGGCGGCCAGGGGTGCGCTGACGGCGACCCACGGTGTGAACCCGAGGTCGGCTCCGGCCTCCTGGGCGCCAGGGGCCGCGAGGGATTCGGCCCACAGGGCGGTCGCCCGGCGGGCGGCGCAGGTCAGGGCGAAGCCGTCGGCGAGGGCCCCCAGCAGGGCGCGCTGCTGGCTGCGGTAACCGAGCAGCGGCGCGCCGGGGGCGAGGCCGCCCTGCGTGCGGCGCTGCCGTGCGTGGTTGAGGGCCTGGACGGCGGACTGGCGGCAGGTCGCCGCCGCGACCGACGGCATCGTCGCCCACAGTCCCTGGCCCACCCGCAGGGTGCGCTGCAGCCGCAGGCCGGGAGACGCGGCCGGATCGCGGAAGGTGCCGTCGCCGCCGATTCGGGCGCCGTCGCTGAGCCAGTGCGCGAAGGGCAGGCGGACGTCGCGGAAGCGGATGTGCACGTAGTCCAGGGGCAGGGCGCCCATGTCGAGCCCCGAGGACATCTCGACGCCCGGCAGCAGCCCGTGCTCGTCGGTGATGTCGGCCACGAACGCGAACACGCCCCGGTCGGCTCCTGAGACGAACAGCCGGGCGAGCACGACACCCGTCTGCGGGACGGACCGTGATCCGGCACTGCAGAACTTGGCGGCACCGGGGTCGGGTGTGCGCAGGACGAAGTCGCCGCGCTCCGCGTCGAATTCGGCGCGGGTGGCCGTGGCCAGGTGGCTGTTCGCCTGCCCCACCTCGGTGATCAGGTAGACGCCCTTGGCGCGGCCGGATTCCAGCGCCGCCATCCGCGTCTCCAAGGCAGCGGGATCATCGGAGAGCTGGGACATGGAACCGAGGCAGAGCAGGTAGTGGACCAGTGCCGTCAGGCACAGGGCGGGATCCGCCACCACCGTCCAGCCGTGCAGGGCGGCCAGCCGCGCGGGGTCGTCGAAGAGGCGGCGGGCGGGCGGCAGTTCCTCCCCGAGCGTCCGTAGCCGGCGCAGCAGCCGCGCGCCGCGGTCACCGTCCGTACCGGGGTCGGCGGCCAGTGCCTTGTGGAGGGCGGAGAGGTAGGAGGGATCACAGGGCCCGTCGACAAGCCGCCGTAAGGCTTCGTGGGCGGCCGCGGGCTGGGGCGTGGAGGGCATCAGCAGGCTCCGGGGGCGGGAAGGGTCATCGGTCGGAAGGAGAGACGGGGTCGGCGAGTGGGGCACGTACGAGCGCGGGGTGCCCGGCCAGAACCCGGCGGGCGCTGGAGGCAAGGGCGCTGCCGGTGCCGGCCTCGAAGACGACGTCCGGTGAGTGCAGGGCCGCCTGCCGCAGCACGGCGGGCACTCGCGCGGGCCGGACCAGGCAGTCGGCCACCAGCCGGGGCAGGTCGTCGTCGGCGGCGTAGGCACGGCCGGCCACGGCCGAGTACACGGGAAAGCGCCCCTCGCCCAGGTCATAGGCCCGTAACGCTGCTTCGAACATCTCCGACTGGGCTTGGAGCGCGGGGTGGTGCGAGGTGAACGGAAGGCGGAGGCGCACGGCGGTCACGTCCGCCTGTGCCGCCTCCTTCTCGACGCGGGCGAGCCCGGTCGTGGGCCCGGCGATCACTGCGGAGTCGTCGTCGTTGACCACGGCCACCACCACGGACTCCGCGCCCGCGCGGCCGATCAGGTCCTGTACGCACTTCTCCGGGCAGCCCAGGAGGGTCAGGCCCCCGGGACAGGAGGCCAGGACGCGGGCGAGGTCGTGCGCGACGCGAGCGCCGTCGGCCAGGGTGAGGAGGCCTGCGGCGGTGAGCGCGGCGATCTCCCCGAAACTCACCCCGACAGCGGCCGACGGCGTCCCGTGCGTCCGGCGCAGCGCCTGATGGACGGTCATGGAGGCGCCGAACAGGGCGAGTTGCGCCGTGCCGACGGCCGCGTCGGCCAGTTCCCTCGCGGTGGGCGGCGCCGACCCCAGCAACCAGGGCCCCAGCAGGGGAAGTCCGCGCTCCCCCGCCACCTCGTCGACCACCTCGAAAACCTGCTCGGCGGCCATGCGCAGCGCCGCTTCGGCACGGACCGCACCCACCAGGGCACTGACGGAGAAGTCGCCCTGCCCCGGAAACAGATGCACCGTTCTCCACCGGCCGGACGGACGGTCAGGAATCCGCGACGCGCTCGTGGTCATCTCCATCCCTCGCTCCGGCGTACGTCGATGCACGAAAAGGGCGCGCACATCCGCGGCGGTCACGCGGGGCGCTCATGGTGCGCCCTGCACACCGCCCTGGACGTGCCTCAAGCTGAGCTTGCCTCGCGCGCAAGGGCTTTCTCACCTGCGGGGGCGGCACAGAGCGTTGAACCTGCGCGGACGTTGAACGTCCGCGTCACCGGCCGTCACGAGAGGCGGAGCGACGACCGTGCGATCTGCCCGTACACCCAACCAGGACCTGCGAAGGCTCCTGGACCAGGCGGGATGGAGCGGCGCCCGGCTGGCACGGGAGGTCAACGCGCTCGGCGCCGAGCGGGGCGACGTCCTGCACTACGACCGCACGTCGGTGGCCCACTGGCTGGCGGGCAGCCGGCCACGGCAGCCCGTACCCTCCCTCGTCGCCGAAGCCCTCTCCCGGCATCTGGGCAGACGTCTCGAGCCGCAGGACACTGGACTGACCGCACACGAGGAGAATCCGGGCGTTCCGCAGGACGCCTCACCCGTCCCAGGGAGCGGAGTGGCCCACCTCGATCATCTGCTGAGTCTCAGCGACCGCCGGACGGCGGCATTGCTGGGCGCCTACTCGCTGGGCGCCCTGGTGGTGCCGCACTGGCCGCCGGCCGCCCGCCGGCATTCCCTTCCCCGCTCCGGCACCGGCCGTTCGGCCATCGGCATGGCCCACGTCGACGCGGCGCGCGAACTGCTCGCCGTACTCGCCCGCGGGGACGCCATTCTCGGCGCCGGGGCGATACGGCGCCCGCTGCGGCAGTATCTGGCGACCTCGCTGCTGCCCTGGCTCAAGGCGGACGTGAGGCCCGCTGTGCGGCGGGAGTTGTTCACCGTCGCCGCCCGCCTCACCTACCTGTACGCGTTCGCCCACTTCGACACCAACCGGCAGGCCGAGGCCCAGCACTTCTATCTCACCAGTGCCGCACTCGCCCGAGAGGCGGGAGACCGCGTGGGCTATGCCCTCGCCCTTCGCGGCCTGAGCGTCCAGGCCCACGCGCTCCGGCACCACACGGACGCCCACCGCCTCGCCGAACAGGCCGTGCACGTCGGGATCCGGCACACTCCCCCTCACCAACAGGCTTTTCTCCTCGGCCAGTTGGCGGTGACCGGAGCGGCCTCGATGCACCGCGGCCACACCCGCCATCTCATCCTGGCGGAGCGATGCCTGGAAGCCTCCTCGAACGGGACCTCGCCGGTCGGTTCCTTCCACCCGGGCTCCCTCGCCCTCCAGCACGCGGCCGTCGCCGGCGCCCAGGGCCGGCACCAGGACGCCGCGGAAGCACTCGGCCGCTCGCTGCGCCACCGTCCCGCCGAGGAGCGGCGGTCGCACGCCATCTCCCTCGCCGAACTCGCGGAGACCCAGTTGACGATCGGTCACCTCGACCGGGCATGCCACACCTGGCACGCCTTCCTCGACGTCCACCCGCGTATCTCGAGTGCACGTGCCGACGACCGGCTCCGTGTCCTGACCGCCCGAGTCCGTCCGCACGGCGCCAACCAGGCCGCGGCCCTGCTGCTGGAGCGTGTGCGGGAGATGCGGAAGAACCGCGGCGGGAACCACTGATCCATTGGGGTGGTGTTCCGGAACGCGGGCAGCAGCGAGCGGGCCGAGCCGCCTTGGATGGACCTGTCACCCGTCGCGACCAGCCATATCAGGAACGATGAACCGAAGCGTGCTCTCCGAAGTCCTCCACTCCACCACCCCTCCCCCCGCACCGGGAACCCTCGTGGTGGCCACCTCCTGGACACACCCGCTACGAGGTCCGATCGGCTGTCCCGCTCATCATCTGCTGACCGCGCACGCCCACCAGGCCGGGCACGAGGCCCACGCCCGGTCCCTGCCCCACCTGGTCCTGGAATCCGACGGCCCGGCCCCGACGACCGTCTTCGCGGTCTCCTACGAGCACACGGACGGCGGCCACCGCGGGCTGGCCATCGCGGTCGACGACTCGGACACCGCCACCGCCGCCTTCGCCCGCGAACAGATCGCGTCCTGGTCCGCCGTGCTGCGCACCCGCCGGGCGCTGTACGTGCTCCACGAGAGGCCTGAGCAGCCGGAGAGCCATCCGGACACCGCACAGGCACCCGGCACCCCGGTGCCGAGGCAGCAGTCCGGCCGCTTCCGGGGCGCCTGGCGGGCCTGCGGATGCCCCAGCATCTCCGCCTGCGGATCCGAGGAGAGCGCCGGGCGCTCCTTACGCCGCTTCATGGACCGGGGCGACGAGGTGATCGTCGTGGACACGCCGGACTCCCCCGGCTCCGGAACGGGGCCGGGCGCTCCCCTTCGCACACTCCACGCCCAGGTGCGCCGGATCGCGACACCGCAGCAGGCCGAGGCCCTCACGGTCACCGACCCCGACCGGCTGGCGTTCGTCGTCGCCCCCGGTACCGCCGTGACCGAGGCGACCCGGATCCTGAACGTGCTGCGCCGACGTTTTCCGCGCCTGAAGGGCCAGCATCCCCGCGAGTGGTGCTACACGATGGACGACCTGCACACCGCGGTCGGCTCGGTGCTGGCCCAGTCCGACATCCTCCTCGTCGCCGGCCAGGGAGACGGCCCACTGGTCAGAGCGGCGCTCCTCCACGCGACGCGGACGGACATCCGTGTCCGCGACGTCCCGACACTCGGTCGCCTGCACCCCCGGGACACCGACGCCGCCACCATCGCCGTGGTGGACGCCTCCGCCGACGAACGAATCCGCCGGCAGCTGACGCAGGCCCTCGACGGCCTGGGACCGGTCCACCATGTCCGCCGTCACGTGCGGTCAGCCACGCTGGCGGTCTCGGCGCCCGCCTTCGGACCGAGCCGTCCCGTCCCCGCCGAGGGCGACGAGCGCAGGCCCTGACCCCGCCGCTCCAGACTCAGGTGACCGTGGATCTCCTTCAGGCGCGGGCCAGTTCGGCCGCGCCGAAGGAGACGTCGAAGCGGTCGCACCAGATGCTGACGCTCGTGTAGCGGGAGAGGTCCACGTCTTCGGGCACCGTGTAGTTCTGACTGCCCTTGTTGCCCTTGAGCTTGCCGAGACTGACGTACTTCCCGTCGTCGAAGACCCGCCAGCCGTCCCGCCCCTCCTTCACCGGCGCGTCGGTCAACCACACCCGCAGGTCCGGGCCGTTGCTCGTGTCGAGGTCCTCGATCCGCACGACGTGGGCGCCGTCGGCGAGCCGCACCAGCTTCACCGTGCCCGAGGTGGCGTGCTCGTGGCTGAGCAGTTCGCCGCTCGCCAGCGTCCGGGGCCCGGCGGCCGCGGAGTCGGTGGCCGCCGAGCCGGTGGCGGAGGGTGCGGCTGCGGGAGGTACCGAGCCGGCCACGACACCGGGCAGTGCCTCGTCCACCGTCTTGTCCTGCCACAGCTTCCACGGCTGGAACCAGTACAGCCCGAACCCCACCACAGCGATGGCCGCCACCAGCCCGCCGATGAACAGCCGCCCACGCAACGTCTTCTGCGTCCGCCCCATTACCGCCCTGCCTTCCAGGAACTTCCCGTCACCTCCCATTCAACGAAAAGGACGGCTCGTACAGGGCCCATGAAAGATGACGGAAGTCTTACGCCCGGACACAGGCCGGCCTCACCGCCGCGGCGGAGCGGAGCCGCGTGCCCCGGCCGCACCTCAGCCGGGCCCCCGAACCCCGCCGGACAAGGCCGTTCGGTTCCGCGCGAACGGGCCCGAACGGCCCTTCTGCACCGCCCGTGCCCGCCGGTTTCCTCTTACCCATGTCCACACACCGCACAAGGCCCGCGCCCTGCCCCACGGAAGTCGTCGTCGGCAGCGCGACCGTGGCCGAACTGCGCGGTGAACTCGATGTCGTGGCGGCGCTGAGGCTCTCGGCCCGCCTGGACGCGCTCACCGCCGGCCCGTCCCCCGACCTGGTGCTGGACCTGCGGGGCGTGTCCTTCATCGACTGCAGCGGGCTGGGTCTGCTGTGCCGGGCGCGCAATCGGGTCCTGGCCCGGCGGGGCCGGCTGCGACTGGTCTCCGACAGCGCGGCCTTCCGGCGCATCCTGCGATACGCGCTCCTGTCCGGTGTCTTCGAGGTCCATCCCGATCTGCCCGCGGCCCTGTCGGCGGGCTCCGACGGGGACCCGGCGGTCACCGCGGTCGCCTGAGGCGCGCGAGCCCGACGCCTCACCGCCTCGGCGGCTCCCTGTCGAGCACCGCCGCCGGGGCGCGCCGCGGGGTCGCGGGACCCTCCGGGCCGTAGCCGAGACGGACGAGTATCTGAGCGTGTCCGGTGTGCTCGGGGTCGGGGCTCAGCTCACGCCGCAGGTCGGGCCATTCCATCGGCTGGTGCAGCAAGGAGGTGCGCAGCCCGTGGGCCGTGGCCACCAGCAGCACGTGTTCGAGCGCCTGTCCGGCGCGCAGCCAGTCGGTGCGGCGGTCGTGCCGCGTCGTCAGCAGGGCGATGACCGGGCCGGACTCGAAGTCCTGGGCGGACAGCTGCTCGGTATGACGTTGCGCGGTGAAGTCGCGCATCGGGAGGTGTTCGCGCGCGTCCTGGGGGCCGAGTACCGTCTGCGGGAGTCCGAGGTCGGCCCGGTCGTCGGGGTCCTTGTGCACCCAGCGGCGGCTTTCCTGGCCGCGGTCGGCGTCGAGGCGGTTGCGCTGCTCCGCCTCCGCGGTCACGCGCAGCAGCCGGGTGGTCTCCTCCGGCGCGGGAAAGGTGAGTGAGGCTCCCTCCGTGTGGGCGGCCTCGGCGATCTCGACCCGGGCGTTCTGCGGCAGCGGCCGCGCGGAGAAAGGGAATCTGCTGCTGTGCCGGCGCCAGATGGCGGGATAGAGATCGGTGCGGTGCGGCGTGGTGTGCCGGCTCTGGGACTCCGTGAGCCTGAGCGTCGCCAGCAGGGCCGAGTCCTCGGGCCGCGGCAGCAGCCGTACGACGGGTGACCAGCCGAAGTGGGCCACGGCGACCCGGAGGTTGAACACGGACGCGCCCACCGACAGGTGCAGGGCCCGGGCCACGGGGTCCGCGTGCCGCAGGCTCCGTTCCGGAGCGGCGCGCACCTCGAATACGCCCGCCCCGGGGTCGAGGCGATAGCGCCACGGCTGGGTGTTGAAGAACGAGGGCGCGGCCACGGCAGCCGAGATGCAGGACTCCAGGGTCGAGGCGTCGAGAGGTGCCGTTCGCATGGTGTCCTCCTTCTGTCCGGTTGTGGGACGGGTACCGATGTCCTACGAGCATGGGAGCGGGGCCCGGACGCGGTGAGGGGCCGTTGGTCCCGGGTCGGGAGCCGGCAGGGCACCGTGACGGCCGACGGGGCGCGGCGGCCGCGGCCGGGGTCCGTGCCCGGGGGCCCTTGAGGTCACGGGGCTGAACGGCCCCTCGGCGCCCCGGAGTCGGTCCCGGTCGGCCCTGCCGAGTGCTCTGTTCGGCCCATGCCACGCCGGGTCCCCGGCTGTCACCTTGCTGCCAGTGACGACGAGGAGGTGCACGACGATGTCTGGCGGCAGGCGTACGAAGAAGACACTGTGGCGGTGGCGGAGCAACCCGCTGCGTCGGCGCGACGACGTACTGGAGGCATGGGTCGTGCTGGCCGTCTGGGTGCTCATCGCGGTCGGCGGCACGTTCGCGGGCGTGGTGACGGCCCGTGCGGCGGGTGATGTCTTCGACCGGCAGCGCGCCGAGCGGGAACCCGTGCGTGCCGTCCTCCTCATGGACACCCCACAGGCCGCGGCGAACGCCTACCGGTCGATGGCGAAGGTCCGCTGGATCGCCGGTGACGGCTCCTCCCACACCGGCAAGGCCCTGGTGGAGTCCGGGAAGAAGGCCGGTTCCCGCGTCACGCTGTGGACGGACCCGTGGGGCGACCTGGTCACCGCTCCGCCCAGCCCGACCGAGGCGGCCGTCGAGGCCGGCCTCCTGGGCACGGCCGCCGCCCTCGCCGCGTCGGGGCTGGCGTTCGGCGCCGGCGGCCTCGCCCGGTGGCGGCTGGAGCGGCGGCGCATCGCGCAGTGGGGCCGGGAGTGGGATCTGGTCGGTCCGCAGTGGGGCCACCGGACGCGGTGACCCCACGGGCCCGGCACACAAGGGCCGACCGGCCCTAACGATGCCCCGGCGGCCGGGTGGACCATGGGCCGATGGTCCACAACGACGGCTTTCGCGCCCTCGACCGGCAGGAGTGCCTGCGGCTTCTGGCCAAGGTGCCGGTCGGTCGGGTCGTGTACACCTCCAAGGCGCTGCCCGCGATACTCCCGGTCAACTTCTGTCTGGGTACGGACTTCTCCGTGCTGCTGCGCACCTCGTCCGGCTCGGACCTGGTGCACGCCGTCGACGGGGTGGTGGTCGCTTTCGAGGCGGACGAGTTCGACGCCGCCGCGCGGTCCGGCTGGAGCGTGGTCGTCACCGGCCGCGCCACCGTGGTGACCGATCCCTCCGCGCACGAAGCGCTCGCGCGGACCGGCCCGCGTTCCTGGCTGCCCCTGCACGACGCGGTCCTCGTGCGCATCGAGCCCGAGCTGGTCACCGGGCGGGAACTGGGCCGGGCACGCGCCGCGGACTGAAGCGCCGCACGGCGCCCGCCGGTCGGCCGGGCCGCCTCGCCCGGTGCGCCCCGTCGGCGTCGAGGGACGAGTGGAGACCGTCGCGGTGCCGGCCGGCCCACTTCCGGTCGGGACCCATGGGGACCATGGGCCCCGACCGGTGGGCCATTGGTCCCTGATGCGTCCGGCGCCGCCGCTCGCGGACCGCATCCGGGCCGATGGCTGGTACACAGAAAGTCGGCCGCCCGGACGACGCGGCCCTTTCCCACCCCACCCCTTGCCCGGGAGGCTTCATGCTGTCCGCAGAGTCCGCCGCCGTGGTCCGCGCCACCCTGCCCGCCGTGGCCGGAGCACTGGACGAGATCACGACCCGCTTCTACGGCGCGATGTTCCGCGACCGGCCGGAGCTGCTCGACGGCATGTTCAACCGCGGCAACCAGGCCGACGGCACCCAGCGCCGGGCGCTGGCCGCTTCCATCGCCGCCTTCGCCACCGCCCTGCTGGAACACCCGGACACCCGGCCCGACGCGTTGCTGAGCCGCATAGCGCACAAGCACACCGCCGTCGGGGTCACCGACGACCAGTACACGATCGTGCACAAGTACCTGTTCGGGGCGATAGCCGAGGTCCTCGGCGACGCCGTCACCCCCGAGGTGGCGGCCGCCTGGGACGAGGTGTACTGGCTGATGGCGGGCGCGCTCATCGCCCAGGAGGCCCGGCTCTACCAGGAGGCGGGGGTGCGGCCCGGCCAGGCGTGGCGGCAGTGGACGGTCGTGGAGCGCCGTACCGAGACGCCGGACGTGGTGTCGTTCCTGCTGCGCCCGGCCGATGGAGCACCGGCGCCGCGCGCACGGGCGGGTCAGTACGTCAGCGTGCGCGTCGAAATGCCCGACGGGGTACGTCAGTTGCGCCAGTACACCCTGTCCTCGGCCCCGGACGCCGGACTGCGCCGCATCACCGTCAAACGCGTCACCGGCACGCCTGACGGCGAGGTCTCCGGCCTCCTGCACGACAAGGTTCAGGTGGGCGACGAACTCTCCCTGTCCGCGCCGTTCGGCGACGTCGTCCTCGACGACCCGGCCGACGCACGCACTCCCCTGGTACTGGTCTCGGCGGGAATCGGCTGCACCCCCATGGCAGGCATCCTGGCCCACCTGGCGGCCGTCGGCTCGCCCCGCCCCGTACTGGTCCTGCACGCGGACCGCTCCCCCGCCGACCACGCCCTGCGCGGCGAGACCGAGCAGCTCGTCGCCCGGCTTCCCCACGCGCGGGCCGTGTTCTGGTACGAACGGCCGGGCCCTGAGGAAACCGCCGCACGCGAAGGCCTGATGGACCTCGACGGCATCGAACTCCCCGACGGCGCAACGGTGTTCCTCTGCGGCCCGCTGCCCTTCATGCGCCACGTCCGCGGCCGGCTGCTGAGCGCCGGGGTCCCGGCCCGGCAGATCCGGTACGAGGTGTTCGGCCCCGATCTCTGGCTGGCCGACGCCACGTCCTGAGCCAGGCCGGTGGCCCTCCCCCGGGTGCTGCCCCGAAGGAGGCTCAGCCGGTCTTGCCGCCCCGTCGGGTGTCGATCCGCTCCCACTCCTCGTCCCACTGTGCGAGTCGCCGCTGTTCCATCCGCAGGCGCAGGACCCATGCGGCGCCCAGCACCGTCGCGCCCAGGCCAGAGGCCGCCAGCGCACCGCCCGCGAGGCCGTGCAGGCGGCTCTCGGCCGGCGAGAGGGGCTCGGACGTGATCCGGCCGGCGCCGTCCGTCCACAGCGGGACCGTGCTGCCGGCCCGGGTCCCGTAGGGCACCCGGGCCTGGTCCTCGTGCGCCGGACCTCCCGGCACGGTCCAGCGCACGGTGACCCACACCCGGTGATCGGGCGCCACCCGCGCGGGCCCGCGGTTCTCCGCGTCCTCGACGAGCACCGCGGACACCTCGCGCACCTCCGCCCGCTGCCGGTCGGCCAGCTCCTCGATCGCCCGGGCCGTCACGACACCCGCGATCAGCCCGCCGACCAGGGCGAGCAGCCACGCGGTGAGCAGGACCCAGGCCTCGGCGAGGTCGCCGGGCCGCCGGAGCGGGTTGCGCCGCCACCGCCACAGGCGCACCTTCGGACACTGTGACGCCGCCATCGGCCACACCCCCTAGCGAGCACCGACAGCACACCTCCAGTGTGCGCCCGCCGGGGGCCGCGGCGCGTGTCAGCCCATAGGAGCCGTCCGGATCGCGGCGATGTCGAACTGGAGGCGCACCTTCTCGCTCACCATGGCTCCGCCCTCGGCCAGTCGGGAGTTGTAGTTCAGGCCCCATTCGGTGCGGTTGATCGTGGTGGTGCCGTCGAAGCCGGCCCGCTGGTAGCCGAAGGGGTCGGTGACATGGCCGATGTAGGTCAGCTCCAGGACCACGGGGCGGGTCGTGGTCTTGATGGTGAGGTCGCCGGTCATGCGGTAGACATCGTTGCCAACCATCTCCACGGCGGTACTGGTGAAGCGCATCCGCGGATGGTTCGCGGCGTCCAGGAAGTCGCGGCCCAGCAGATGGGCGTCGCGCTGTTCCACGCCGGTGTCGACGCTCGCGGTCGACAGCACGATCTCCGCCTGCGAGCGGGAGGGGTCGCGGCCGTCGAAGTAGAGGCGGCTCTGGTACTCCGTGAACGCTCCACGGACCGTGGTCACCATGGCGTGCCGTACCGAAAAACCGATCCTGCTGTGGGCGGGGTCGATGACCCATTCGCCCGTCAGGGGCGCCAGCGCGGGGTCCGGAAGGAACCCGGTGCCGGCCGCCGGTGACATCGTGGAGGGCTGGGGCGTGACGGTCCGCTCCGAGCGGCGGAACGATGTGTCACGGCTGAACAATTTCATGATTCACCTAATTACTGCAAGGGAGTTGCGGCCGCAAGCCCTCCTCGACGGTGAACGAACTCTCCACAATTCCGCCATCCGTTCACCCGGTTCCCTGGTCTGCTCCGATGAGCGTGCGGACCTCGAAGTCCTCGTAGGTTTCCGGTGCTTCGGGCCTGCTCAGCACCGAGCCCAGCCAACCCAGGAGGAATCCGGCCGGAATGGAGACGATGCCGGGGTTTTGGAGAGGAAACAGGGCGAAGTCGGCGTCCGGGTAGAGCGAGGAGGAAGTGGAGGACACCACGGGCGAGAAGACGACGAGAAGCACGGAAGTCAGCAGGCCGCCGCAGAGGCTGAGAAGGGCGCCCTGCGCGGTGAAGCGCCGCCAGAACAGGGTGTAGACGAGCGTCGGCAGCAGCGCGGACGCGGCGATCGCGAAGGCGAGGAACGCCAGGGTGGCGGTGTTCGCACCCCAGGAGACGAGGGCGAGCAGCATGCCGAGGACCCCGATGACGGCCGCCGAGAGCCGGGCCACGGTCAGCTCTTCCGTCTCCTTCGCCCTGCCCTTGCGGATGACCTCGCCGTAGAGGTCATGGGCGAGGGAGGAGGCGGCGGCCAGGGTGAGTCCCGCCGCCACGGCGAGGAGGGTGACGAAGGCCAGACAGGACAGCAGGGCGGTCAGCAGGCCGCCGCCGAGGTTCTGGGCGAGCAGCAGGACGGCGGCGTCGCCCTTGCGGTCGGTCTGTGCGATGGTGTCTCGGCCCACGATGGCGGTGGCGCCCAGGCCGAGGATGCCGGCGGCCAGACAGACGAGGCTGACCAGGCCCATCGCCCACACCACCGAGGAGCGCAGCACGTCGACCTGCTTGGGTGCGAGCAGCCGCATCATCACGTGCGGGAGTGCGGCGAGCCCCAGCACGATGGCCAACTGCAGGCTGAGGAAGTCCAGTTTGCTGGTGGTGCTGGCGCCGTAGCGCAGCCCGGGTTCGAGGAAGCGCTGCCCCTGGCCGCTGTTGTCGGCGGCCGCGGCGAGCAGGGCGTCGATGTTCCAGTCGAAGCGGTGCAGCACCATCACGGCGGTCACGGTGACGCCGGAGATCAGCATCACGGCCTTGACGACCTGGATGAAGGTGGCGCCCGGCATGCCGCCGATGGCGGCGTACACGATCACGACGGTGCCGATGACGACCACGCACAGGGTGCGGGTGGTGGCACTGGGCTCGCCGGTGAACTGGGTCAGCAGGGCGACGCTGCCGACGAGTTGGGCGACCAGGTAGAGGGTGGCGATGACCACCGTACAGACGGCCAGGGCGAGCCGTACCGGCCGCTGTGTGCGCGGCAGCCGGTACGCCAGGGTGTCACCCAGGGTGAACCTGCCCGCGTTGCGCAGGGGTTCGGCGATGATCAGCAGCACCATCACCCAGGCGACCGCGGTGCCGCCGAGGTACAGCAGCCCGTCGTATCCGTTCAGGGCGACCAGACCGGTGCTGCCGAGCAGGGTCGCGGCCGAGAGATAGTCCCCGCACATCGCCAGCCCGTTGCGCAGCGGGGACATCAGACGGTTGCCGAGGTAGAACTCGCTGATCTCGTCGCCCTGCGGTGCGGTCAGCAGCGCGGTGAAAAGGGTGACCACGACCACGGACAGAAAGAGCACGAGCGTCAGTTGCAGGCTGAAGCGGTCGGCGACCGCGGCGCCGGTCGTCACCATGGCCGCTGCCCCTGCGCACGGGGATCGCCGGTCGGCCGGACCCTGGCCGCACTCTCCTGCTGGCGGGCGAGGCCGCGCAGGCCGCGGACCACCGGCGTGACGTGGTTGCGATGGTGCAGGAGACAGCGCCGGACGATGATGCCCATCACGACGAACTGCCCGAGCCCCAGGGCCAGTCCGACGGTGAGATGTCCGCTCAGCGAACGGTTCATCAGTGCAGGCGCGAAACTCGACAGCAGGACATACAAAAGGAATCCGCCGACGGCCACGGCCGTCGCCTTCACTCCGAATTTCCGGTGGGTCCGACGGAGTGTCCGATATGCGGGATCATGCGCCACCGATGGCCGCTGCGGGGATACGTGGGGGGTTTCGGAGTGCGGCGGCGGCGCGCCGAACGGCATGGAGTGCCGTGACACAATGCACCTTCTTCGCTGCGTTGCGCGGAGGCATGCCAGAGCAACGCTCTGTGCGGATTTCATGGGGGGTTTGTGAATCAGGAATTCGCCCGGTTCGAATTCCGCGAGCGGGGTTGGGGAGGGGGATTCTCGCAGCGCGTACGTTGAACTATCAACAGGCCGAACACGGCGGATTCTCGTCCTGACTCATTCGCGCACTCCGGCCTCCGTGACGGCCCCCGAACAGCCTGCGAAAAGGGCGTTCCCTGAAATAGGTCTGAACCTGCTCCGCCGTCAGGTTGTCCGAAATGCAGTGCACAGCGAGGCGGGCCCGGAGGCCGCCGAGCCAAGAGAGGCACCGGAACAGACCAAGAGTCGTCCAAGATCGCGTCACGCTTTCCTTTCGCTTCGCCATGGTTCGGCAAGGTGAGACATCCACGGCAGGCCCGGTCATACGTTCGTCTCCGTGAACTCTCAAGACACCCCCAACAGAGCCGGGCGCCGCGCACTGCTGCGCGCCGGACTGACCGGCGCCGCAGCCCTCGGTGCCGGTCTCACCCTCGGCTCGTCCCCCGCCTCCGCGACCCCCACCGCCACGCGCCCCCGGCCCAGCACCCCCGGAGCGGCACTGCGCGAACTGGCGGCGGGCAATCTGCGCTGGCGTACCTTCCGGGAGCAGCACCCGGACGAGACATCCGCCACCCGGCAGGCCCTGACGACGGGTCAGCACCCCTTCGCCCTCGTTCTCGGCTGCATCGACTCCCGCGTCCCGCCGGAGCTCGTCTTCGACCAGGGCCTCGGCGACCTGATGACCGTGCGCAGCGGCGGCGAGGTGCTGGACGAGGCGGTGCTGGGCAGCGTCGCGTACGGCGTGCTCGAACTCGGCATACCGCTGGTGCTGGTGCTCGGCCACCAGTCCTGCGGCGCCGTGAAGGCGGCCGTCGAGGCCGACATCTCCGGGGCCCGGCTCCCCGCGCACATCCAGTACCTGGCCGACCAGATACGGCCGAACATCGACCGCACCAAGGAGGGCGACGCCCGCGTCGACGCGACCATCGACGCCAACGTCCGTGCGATCCGCGCCCGCATCGCCGCCGAGCCCGACATCGCCGCGAAGGTGGCCGCCGGTGAGGTCGCGGTCGTCGGCGCCCGGTACGAGCTGACCACCCAGGGCGTCCACCGCCTCGTCTGACCGGACACGGGGTCGCCGACGGTGAGTCGACCGTCGGCGACCCCGTGTTCGACGGGCTCGTGCGCGGAGATCAGCGGTTCGGGGTCACGAGGAGAGCCGTTCGGTGGCGTTCAGGGCGAGGGCGGCCTTGGCGACGGCCGTTCCCGCTCGTAGCGCGGCCACCGGGTCCGCGGCCTCGTCCAGCTCGATGAGCACCGTCGCGGCGCCCGGGGTGCGCGACATCGCCGACGCCCAGGCCGGCCAGTCCACGATGCCCTGGCCCAGCTCGGTCATGTACGGCTGCTGCTGGGCGTACACGGTGTCGTCGACGGTCAGGTGGACGTCGATCGGTCGCACCGCGTCCTTCCAGTGGGCCAGCGCGATCCGCGGGGCATGACGGCGGGCGACGGCCACCGGGTCGCCGCCACCGAGCGTGATGTGGCAGGAGTCGGGGCACAGCCAGACGTAGTGCGGGTCGGTGAGGGCCATGAACAGGTCGATGTCCCGCTCGTACCACAGGGTGCTGTTGGACTCCGTGTGGAAGGCGAGCCGCACTCCGTGCCGTGCCACGGCCTCGCCCACCGTGTGCGCGATGTCGGCCATGCGGGTCATGTAGGCGGCGTCCACGAAGAACGGCGGGCGGGTGCCGTACGTGGTCCGCATCGGCAGGCCCGTCACCAGCAGCTCCGCACCCAGCTCCGCCAGCACCGCCGCGCGTCGTTCGGCGTCGGCGACGATCGCGGGCAGGTTGTCGCCGGCCCGCCAGTCCGGGGCGTCGCTGTCGGCTATGAAGGCGCTCACCACGGACACGCCACGGGCGGCCAGGGCTTCGCGGAACGCTGTCGCGCCGCCGTACGCGCGCAGGGCCGAGTCGATGTCGCCGGGTGCGAAGGTCAGCTCGACACCGGTGATCTCGGTCTCGGCGAGAGCGTCCGTCAGCCGCTCCCAGAAGCGGCGCGGCTGCACCGAGGCCCAGTCGCGCACCGCCTGCGCGGAGCTCAGGCCCCAGAACTGCGGGTGGTAGAAGGTGATGACGTCCGTCGCGAAACGGGGCGCTGTCATTCGCCACCGCCGCGGGCGTTGTAGACGACGACATCACCGGCGTCGACGGCCGCCCGGTAGCTGCGGAACACCTCCAGCGCCTCGTCCCGAAGCACGTCCTGTACGACCTCGATGCCGCGCGCCTCGAACTGCTCGGCCCAGTCCGCACCCAGCGGTCCCTCGTCGAACGTGGTGATCTCCTCCAGTTCGGGCCCCGCGCCGGCCACGGCCAGAGAACGCACCCCGGACCACATCGTGGCGCCGTAACACTGGATGCAGGGGCGCCAGTTGACGACCAGTTCGTGCGCCGGCGTGCCGTCCCCGCCCAGGTCCCAGCCGCCCGTGGCGGTCTGGGCGAGCCCGAGGGCGACGACCTCGGCGTGGGCGCTGGAGACTCCGGAGGCGAGGACCACGTTCACGCCGACCGAGACGATCCGGCCGCTGTCCTGCTCGGCGACGAGGGCCGCGAACGGACCGCCATTGCCCTCACGCCAGTTACGGTCGGCGAGGCGGTGCACGAGACGCATCCGGTCCTTGCGGTCGGGGACGACGGCGGGGACGTCCGACAGTGCGTCGTCGATCCACGCCGGCAGTGCCACGCGGTATTCCCTCGCGATGTCGATCACTGTTGCTCCAGTCCTCTTCAGCGGGCGGCGAGTTGCCGTGCGGCGACGGCACGGGCGGCACGTACGGCGGTCACCAGGCCGGTGAGGGTGACGTTCGCCGCCATCGGGGTGGGGATCACCCCGTTACCTGCAAGGTAGAGGTTGTCGAAGCCCCACACCCTGCCGTCCGGGTCGCACACGCTCGTGTCGTCGTCGGCCGTCCCGGCGCGGACCGTGCCGGTCAGGTGCAGGGACGAGCCGGGCGGCAGCAGGGCCCGTTCGGTCGCGGGGTCGAAGGGGCCGAACTCCTCGGCCAGGGACCGCACCTCGTCGAGCGCCCGCCCGATCAGCTCACGGTCCGCGGGGCTGTAGCCGAACTCGATGCCGATGCGGGGCATTCCGGCGAGGTCGGTGCCGGTCGGCGAGAACACGAGCCGGTTCTCCGGGCGGGACTCGACGGGGACGTACAGCGACAGGCCCACCGAGTGGGCGAGGGGACGGTCGCGCTCGTCCACGTACGTGCGGTTCATGATCTGCCCGTGGAAGGGCTGGGCCTCTCCGTTGTGCGGCAGCCACAGGGAGTCCGTGCAGAACTCTCCGGGGCGGCTGCGCGGCAGGTCGTCGACGTCGAGGCCGAAGCGGTCGAGGTCGAGGAGGACCCGGGCGGTGACGAAGGCGTGTTCGTTGAGGTGGCGGCCCAGGGCCGGGGGCCGGATGCCCGAGGCGTACAGCAGCTGCGGTGTACGCAGGGCGTCGGCGCACACCACCACGGTGTCCGCGCGCAGTTCGGACTGTGCGCCGTCGGCGACGCGACGCAGGCGTACGCCCGTGACGCGGTCGCCCGTGACGACGAGAGAGGTCGCGAGGGTGCCGGTGCGGAGAGTGAAGGCGGGGTCGGTACCCGTGGCGAGGGCCGGGAAGATCGTGGCCGGGCCGGTGCGGGGCATGGGGCCCGACGGTGTGGCCGTCACGGCCATGGGCATCGGCTGCGGCCGTCGGTCGTACGGTCCGGCCGCGCCGTAGCGGCCGGACAGGACGTCGAGCACGAGTCGGCCGGTCCCGGTCGGGCCGATCGGTGACGGCGTGACGGCGAGCAGTCCGCGCGCGGTGTCGAGGTCCGCCGCCCAGCCCGCCGGATCGCCGAAGTCGAAGACCTCGTCGCCGGCGGGCCAGGGGGTCGCGGCGGTCCAGTGGACGCCCATGCCCCCGGTGTTCCAGGCGAGCGCCGCCTGCGGCATGGCCTCGGCGTCCTGGCCGAAGGCGAGGGCGTGGAACATGCCCGGCGGCAGGTCGGTGAGGCGGCCGGGGACCTCGCGGACCACCTCGGCGCCGGTGTACATGCCCTGGATGCCGGTGGCGACCTGTTCGTTGTACCGCGCCCACAGGGCGGGGTCGTCGAGGTCGTGCAGATGCAGTCCGGGGGTGGCGCCGATCGGGCTGCCACCGTCGACCATGGTGATGTCCAGGGCGGGGTCGGCGTCGCGGAGCAGTCGTGCCATGGCTGATCCCATGATGCCGCTGCCCACGATCAGGACATCGGTGCGGGGGGTGTGGGGCACAGTCAGACTCCGTGGGGGGCGGGGGCGAGGGGGCCGAAGAGTTCGGTGTCCATGCGGTCGAGGGCGAGTTTCACCGCGCCGACGAGCGGGGCGTCGCGGCCGAGGCCGGTGGCACGGAGTTCGACGGCGGGGGTGCGGGCGGTGCGCAGCGCCTCGCGCACCCGGGGCAGCAGGACGTCCGCCGCGTCCTCCAGACCGCCGCCGAGCACGATGAGCGAGGGTGCGACCGTCCAGGAGAGGGTGGTGAGGATCGAGGCGATGTTCTCCACGAACTCGTCGACCTCGGCGAGCGCGGTGGTGTCACCGGCCCGGGCCGCCTCGAAGCGGGCGAGTGCGACCCGGCGTTGGGCGGGTTTTGGTGAGGTGAGCCAGGCGACGGGACGGTGCTCGACCGAGCCGGCCGGCATCGACACCGCTTCGACGATCTCACCGGCGGCGCCGTCGAGACCGCGGTGCACCGCTCCTCGTATAAGGATGCCGAGGCCGGTGCGATTGCCGAGCATCGCCCATACGACGTTGTCGTGGTCGCCCGCCACCCCGCGCCAACGCTCCGCGAGGGCACCGAGGTTGGTGTCGTTGTCGGCGAACCAGGGCATCGGGATGCGGCGGGTGAGTTCCTCGGGCAGGTGGACGCCTTCCCAGCGGGTGGTGTGCACCAGGCGCCGTACGACGCCTTCGTCATCGATGGCGCCGCCGCCCGCGAGCACCCCGGCGCGCAGCCGCTCGGGGGATCCGCCGGCGTCGGCGAGGGCCTCCAGGACGAGTGCCGCCGCGTCGTCGAGGGTGGTCTGCGGGTCCTGGTAGGCGCGCAGGGGGCGGTCGGCGCGGCCCAGGATGTGGCCGCGTACATCGGCGACGACCGCGGAGGCGTCGACGGTGGTGAGGCGCACGGCGGCCAACAGGGCGTGCTCGGCGCGCAGTTGGTAGCGGCGGGCGGGGCGTCCGGCGCAGCCGTTGGTCGGTACGCGGTCGAGTTCGGTCACCCAGCCCGCCTCGACGAGGGCGTCCAGGACGATCTCGATCGTGCGGCGGGACAGGCCGGTCCGTTCGGCGAGGGCGCTCAGTTTCATCGGGTCGGCCGACACCGCCAACGCACGCAGGATGACGGAGGTGTTGACCCGTCGGACGGCGCTCTGGTTCATGCCCGACAGCGGCGTCTGCGCGGGGGCCATGGCTCTCACCGCATTCCCGTTCCGGCGATGCCCCGCACGAAGTGGCGCTGCAGGAACAGGAAGAGGACCAGCACCGGCAGCATCACCACGATCGCCCCGGCGAGCATCAGGCCGTAGTCGGTGACGTGCGAGGCCGCCTGGCTGGTCGCGGCGAGGCCCACCGGCAGGGTGTAGGTGTCCATGCTCTGGGCGACGATCAGCGGCCAGATGAAGTTGTTCCAGGACGAGAGGAACGACATGATCGTGATCGTGGCGACGGCGGGGCCGGCCAGCGGGAGGAAGATCCGGAAGAAGATGCGGAACTCCCCCGCGCCGTCGATCCGGGCGGCCTCCAGCAGTTCGTCGGGGATCGACAGCGCGTACTGCCGCATGATGAACACCGACAGCGGCAGCGCCGCGCTGGGCAGGGCGATCCCGGTGAGGGTGTCGGCGAGGCCCATGTCGACGGTGATCACTAGCTGCGGCACGAACAGCGCCGTCAGCGGCACCATCAGCGCCGCCATCACCGCGCCGAACGCGAGCCGTCTGCCCGCGAAGTCGAGCTTGGCGAGCGCGTAGCCCGCTGCCGACGCCGCCACGATGTTGCCCAGCACCACGACGGCGGCGACCACGATGCTGTTGGTCAGGAACCGGCCGAAGCCCTCGGTGGCGAACAGCCGGGTGAAGTTCTCGAAGGTCAGGTCGTGCGGGAGCCAGGCGCCGGGGTCGGCGCGGATCTCGTCGAGGCTGCGCAGCGAGCCGCTGACCACCCATATGAAGGGCAGCATCGTGAGCAGGGCGCAGAGGATCAGGGCCCCGTAGAGGAGGGGGCGGCGCGGGGCGGTCATGTGCGGGACCTCAGCATCCGGAACTGGACGGCGCTCACCACGGCGACGAGCACGAGCATGACGAAGGACGCGGCCGACGACATGCCCAGCTCCCCCGCCCCGAACTGGCGGTAGGTGTACAGCGCCACGGACTCCGTGGAGCCCAGCGGACCGCCGCCCGTGAGCAGATAGGGCTCGTCGAAGACCTGCAGGTAGAAAACGCTCAGCAGCACCGACACCATCAGGGTGGTGGGCAGCAGCAACGGCAGGGTGATGTGGCGCAGTTGACGCCAGCGTCCGGCCCCGTCGAGCGCGGCGGCCTCGTACACGTCCTGCGGTACGGCCTGCAGTCCGGCGAGGAACAGCACCATCGCGGTACCGAAGTTGCGCCAGACGCCGAGCAGGATCACCACGGGCATGGCGAGGTTCGGGTCGTCCAGCCAGTTCGGTCCGGCGAAGCCGAGGGCGCCGAGCACCTTGTTGACCGTGCCGTCCGCGTTGAAGGCGTACTGCCAGATCAGGGCGACCGCGACGACGTTGGTCACCACCGGCGCGAAGAACACCGAGCGCAGCACACCGCGCAGCCGCCGGACGCCGGAGTTCAGCGCGAGTGCCAGGGCGAGGCCGATGCCCATGGTCAGCGGGACTCCGGCGGCCACGAAGAGGGCGGTGTTGCCGAGGTCCCGCAGGAAGGTCTCGTCCTGGAACAGCCGGACGTAGTTCTCCAGGCCCGTGAAGTTCACCGCGAACGGGTGCCGCAGATCCGACCCGCGCAGATCGGTGAGGCCGAAGCCGAACGCGGCGACCGCGGGGATCGCCGTGTAGAGCAGGAACACGACGGCGAACGGGGCGAGGAACACCCACGCGACGGCCGTACGACGGCCGCGGCGCGCCTTGCGCGAAGTGGCCGGGGCGCCCCGGGGAACCGCCGGGGCCTCCCGTACGAGAGTGGTCGTCATCGGTGGCTCACTCCGCCCCGGTGCCGACGCTCTCGGCGTACGCCTGGATGTCGGCGGCGGCCTTCGCGGCACTCGTCCTGCCCTTGGCGACCGCCTCCGTCTCCTTGCCGATCCGGGTCGCGACCTGCTGCCAGGTGCTCACCTGCGGGAAGGCCCGGGTGTTCTTCAGCTGGGTGAAGAAGGCGTCCAGGAGGGGCTGGCCGGCGATGGCCGGGTCGTCCCAGGCGGAGATGACGGCGGGCAGGGAGCCGTACGCCTTGTACTGGGCGACCTGGGTGCTCGGCTCGGCGAGGTGCCTGATGAGCTTCCAGGCCGCGTCCGGGTTGCCGCTGTCGGCCAGTACGCCCCAGCTGCCGCCGGCCGAGAAGGAGACGCTGCCCGCGGACCCGGCCGGGAGGGGTGCGGTGGCGACGTGGGACGCCGTCCAGCCGTCCTTCTTCGCGGCGGCGTCGAGCTGGCCGACGACCCACGGGCCGGTGATCATGGCGCCGGTCTTTCCGGAGACGAAGTAGGGCTGTGCGTCGAGGAAGGTGGGGGTGCTGGTGTCGGCGGTCTTCGCGGTGAAGAAGGACGCGTTGTATGTCAGCGCGTCGGCCATCGCGGGGGTGTCGAGGGTCCACTTGCCGTCGGCGGAGAGGAGCGAGCCGCCGGCCTGCCAGGCGTACATCGCGACGTCCTGGCCGTTGAAGATGTCCCAGCCGATGTCGGCGCCGAGCCCGTGCCGTGCGCCCGCTCCCTGGAGCGCCTTGAGGAAGGGCACCATGGCGTCCCAGGTCCCCGGCGCTTCGGCCCCCGCCTTTCTGGCCAGGTCGGAGCGGTAGACGAGCGCGTACGTGTACGCGTACCAGGGCACCGTGTAGGCCACGTCCTTCGCCACCCCGGCCTGCCACAGGCTCGTGAAGAAGCCGTCCGGGTCGACGACTCCGTCCGGCACGGCTCTGAGGATCGACGGGTCGACGAACTGTGCCTGGGACTCCGGGAAGAACTGGGCCATGTCGGGTCCCTTGCCGGCCGCGATCGCCGACTGGAGCTTCGTGTAGTACTCGCCGTTCGGGATCAGCGTGGTCTTCACGACGAGATCGGGGTTGTCGGCCTTGAACCCCTTGATGACCTTGTCGAGCACATCGGCGTCGCCCTGCGCCGCCCATACGCTGACGGTGCCCTTGGCCGGGGTGTCGTCGACGCGGTCGGTGCCGCCGGCCGCCGGGCCGTCTTCATCGCGCCCGCAGCCCGCGAGCGGGAGGACGCAGCCGAGAGCCATACCCGCGGTCAGCCGCAAGGCGCCGCGTCGGGAGAGGTGGGGCACAGTGGGCTCCTGTCTCGGGGCAGCGCGGGGCACGCTGCGGACAGCGGTGGGTTTTTCGGGGGAAGTAGCCAATTCGGCGCGAGGGGTCCCCGTGGGGTGGATGGGGTCCGTGCCGTTGAGAGCGACGCTACGAACGGCGTGTTTCGGCCACGTGGCGAGGCAGGCCCTGAATAATTTCGGAACTTGTAGCGAAATCGGCGATGCGTTCGTCTCTTTGTCCGGGGCGGGCTGCGCGTCATGCCGCCCATGGCCCAAGATGATCGGGTCATGCACCGTCCCGCCGCGCACCGTCCAGCGCCTCTGCCCGTTCTGCGGGCCGCGGTGTTCGCCGTCGTCGGCACGGTGCTGGGGGTGAGCGCCCATCACCTGGTCGCCGAGGGAGCCGTCCCGTGGGCGCAGGGTGCGGCCGTGGCCGCCGGGCTCTTCGGTCTGGGGCTGGTCGGGGTCCGCCGTCCCCGGCACGTCGGTACGGTCGTCGCCTGCAGTGTCGTGGGCCAGTCGGGGCTGCATGTGTGGCTGACGGTCACCGCGCACCCGCGGCCCTCCGCCCATCGACATGGCCTGCATGCCCATGGCTCCCCCATGGACTCGTACGACTCCGCGGTCATGGCGACGGTCCATGCACTGGCCGCCGCCCTGGTCGCCGTACTGCTGCACCGCGCGGACCGGGCCTGCTGGACGCTCGCCCGGGGCCTGGCCTCGGTGCTCGACGCGGTGCGGGCCCATGTCGCCGCCGCGCGGACCCTGTGCACACCGCCCCGGGCCGTCGTACGCCCCGGGGAGCCGGCTCCCGTACACGTGGAGAGCAGGCGGGCGACGGCCGCAGGACCGCTGCTCGCTCACGCGGTGGTGCGGCGCGGGCCTCCCGCGGCCGGGTCGGCTCTCGTCATCTGACCTCGCGGGGAAGGCCGTCACGGCCGCCCCGGTAGACCCCCCTGCCTGGAGACACCCATGTCCCGCACCATCCGCCGCCTCACGCTCGCCGCCGCGGCCGCGGCAACCGCCGTTGTGCTGACCGCCGTTCCGGCCGCCGCCCACGTGGAGGTCGAGTCCGGCAACGCCCGGGCCCTCGCCCAGAACGTCGAACTCACCTTCACCGCCGAGTCGGAGTCCGCGACCGCCGGCATCACCCAGCTCCGGATCGTGCTGCCCCAAGGCATCAGCCCGTCCGACGTGACGTACGGCGAGGGCCCCGAGGGCTGGAAGTTCAGCACCACCGACGACGGCTACACCGTCAAGGGCCCGGCTGTGAAGGTCGGCGGCGACGCCGAGCACTCGGTCGTGATCCGTCAGCTTCCCGACGCGAAGGAGCTGGCGTTCAAGACGCTCCAGACCTACAGCGACGGCAAGGTCGACCGCTGGATCGAACTGGGCGACTCCGACGACGGCCACGGGCACGGCCACGGCAACGAGGCCCCGGTCCTCAAGCTCAAGGCGGCGGCCGAGGGCGCCGCGTCGGTGAGCCCCGTTCCCAGCGCCTCGACCGACCCCGTCGCGAGCGCCACTCCCACCGGCGAGGAGACGAGCGTCTCCCCCACTCCGCAGGCGGCCGACACCGACGAGGACACGGACAGCGGCCTGTCCACGGGAGCGTGGCTCGGCATCGCCGCGGCCGTCCTCGTCGTGCTCGCGGCCGTCGCGTTCGTGGTACGCCGCCGCGGCGGCGCCCAGCGGTAACCGGGCAACGCCCGTCCGGAAATGGGCCCCGCACCCACGACAGTCCCGGATGCGGGGCCTTCGTCAGCAGTTCCTGACGCGCCCCACCGCCGGCCACGGCCCGACCAGCTGGACGGCCCGGGCGGGAATCCTGCGCATCGCGTCCGTCCCCTCCTACGACACCTGACCGAGTCCTCCCCACGGCACTGGCCGACGGCACCGTTCCCGGCGACGATCCGAGGGAGCCCCGGCACGCCGGCGGCCGAGGTCAAGCTCACGGGCAAGGTCAAGGCACAGGTCAGGCCCAGTTCAAGGAGAGCGATGAAGGCCATCGTCCAGAACGCCTACGGCTCCACCGACACACTGCACCTGCGGGACATCGACCGTCCCGCCCCCCGGCCCGACGAAGTCCTCGTCGAGGTGCGGGCAGCCGGCGTCGACCCGAGCGTCTGGCACCTGATGACGGGACGCCCCTACATCGCACGGCTCAGCCCGCAGCTCGGGCTCCGACGCCCCGCCCACACGGTGCGCGGCTGGGACGCCGCCGGGCGGGTCGAGGCGGTCGGGGCCGAGGTGACGGATTTCAAGCCGGGCGACGAGGTCTTCGGCCAGTGCGACGGCTCCTTCGCCGAGTACGCGTGCGGCAAGGCCGTACAACTGGCCGCCAAGCCTGCCGCCCTCTCCTTCGAACAGGCCGCGGCCCTGCCCGTCTCCGGCATCACCGCCCTCCAGGCCCTCGACGTGGCACGCCCGCAGGCCGGCCAGCAGGTACTGGTCATCGGGGCGTCGGGCGGGGTGGGATCGTACGCCGTCCAGCTGGCCACGCATTACGGCGCGCAGGTCACCGCCGTCTGCGGCCCCACGGCCGAGGAACTGGTCCGCTCGCTCGGTGCCGTGGACGTCATCGACTACACCCACGAGGACGTCACCGCCCGCGGCGTCCGCTACGACTTCATCCTCGACGCCGCCGGCAACCGCTCGCTGTCCCGGCTACGCCGCGTCCTCGCCCCGCGCGGCACCGTCGTCTTCGTCGGCGGCGAGGACGCGGGTCCCGTGCTCGGCGGTCTGGACCGCTGGGTCCGCGGGCTGGTGCTCTCCGCCTTCGTGGGGCAGCGCTTCCGCCCGCTGTTCGCGGCCGTCCGTCAGCAAGATCTCCTCAGGCTCAAGGAGCTCGCGGAGACAGGCGCGATCGTCCCGGTCGTCGACCGCACCTACCCACTGGCCGAGGCCCCCGCCGCCGTACGCCATCTGGAGAAGGGGCATCCGCGGGGGAAGCTGGTCGTCACCCTCTGAGGGGCTTCCTCACCAGGAGGTATTCGGCCGGTCATGCGCCCGTGTGCGGTCCGGGGGACTCCATCCGGGCGAGCCAGGTGGTCAGGAGTGTTTCGAGGGCCTCGGCCTCCGCGGGTTCCAGCAGGTCGAGAAGTCGGTGTTCGTTGCTGATGTGCTCGGTGAACGCCCGGTCGATCAGGTCGTACCCGGGGCGGGTGAGGGCGACGATGCGGCCCCGCTGGTCGTCGGCGGACCGTCGCCGGGTGACGAGTCCGGCCCGCTCCAGGCGGTCGATGCGCTTCGTCATCGCGCCGGTGGTGACCATGGTGTGGGCGGCGAGCTCCCCGGGGGCCCGTTCGTACGGCTCACCGGCGCGGCGCAGTGCGCACAGGACGTCGAACTCCCCCTCGCCCAGCCCGTAGCGGCCGTAGACGAGGCACAGCTCCTCGGTGAGCCGGTCGGCCAGACGGTGCAGGCGGCCGATCACTCCTTGCGGGCTCACATCGAGGTCCGGCCGTTCGCGGCGCCAGTCGGCCTGGATGCGGGCCACACGGTCCAGTTCTTCCATGGGGCCACAATACCTTCCCTGGAAGTTATATTGGCTTCCATGGAAGCTAATCGTGGATGGGTGGCCCTGACCGCGGTCGCGCCGGTGGCCTGGGGCACGAACTACTTCGTCACCCACGAGTACTTGCCCGCGGACAGTCCGCTGTACGGGGCGGCCCTGCGGGCGCTCCCGGCCGGGCTGGTCCTGCTGCTGCTCTGCCGCCGCCTGCCGCGCGGCGCGTGGTGGTGGCGGTCCGCGGTGCTGGGACTGCTCAATGTGAGCGTGTTCTTCGTGCTCGTCTACGCCGCTTCCCAGCTGCTCCCGACGAGCGTCGCCTCGAGCGTCATGGCGGTGTCCCCGCTGACGATGATGCTCATCGCCTGGTCCCTGGTGGCCGAGCGCCCCTCCGGCGCGCACCTCGCGGGCGCCGCGGTCGGTCTCGGCGGGGTCTGTCTGATGCTGCTGACGGGGGCGGACGGGGTGAGCGTCCCGGGGATCCTCGCCTCGGCCGGAGCCATGCTGGTGTCGTCCTTCGGGCACATCCTCACCAAGCGGTGGGGTGCCCATACGGACGTGCTCGCCTCGACCGCCTGGCAGCTCACGGCGGGAGCCCTGTTCCTGGTCCCGGCCGCCGCGGTGGCGGAGGGTCCGCCGCCCGCGCTGTCCGCATCGGCGCTGCTCGCGTTCGGCTATGTCTCGCTGGTCGCCACCGCGGTGGCCTTCGTCGCCTGGTTCGCCGGGCTGCGGCATCTGCCGGCGGGCACGGTGGGGCTCATCGGGCTGCTCAACCCCGTGACCGGGGTGCTGCTCGGCACGGTGGTCGCCGGCGAGGTGCTGACGGGGCGGCAGCTGTGCGGGCTGGCGCTCGTCCTGGCCGGCGTCGTGCTCGGCAGGCCCGCACACCCGCGCAAGGACTCCGGTCCGCGAGCCCTCGTACCTCCGGCGCCGGAGCACACCGCCTGCGATCGCCGGTGAGACCGGTGCAAGGTGGAGGGGTGACCGAACGAGGCTTCGACGTATGGGCCGCCGGGGACGCGTACGAGCGGTACATGGGCCGATGGAGCCGGCTCGTGGCCGACGAGTTTCTGCGGTGGCTCTCCTGGCCGCCCGGCGCACGGTGGCTGGACATCGGATGCGGCTCGGGCGCGCTGGCCTCCACGGCGGCCGTCCGCTGCCGCCCCCGGACGCTGCTCGGGCTCGACGGGTCCGCGGGGTTCGTGACGACGGCCCGGGCCTCGACTCCTGATCCGGCGCGCTTCGCCATGGCGGACGCACAGGCCCTGCCGGTGCGGGACGCCTGCTTCGACGTGGCCGTCAGCGGACTGGTCCTCAACTTCCTTCCCGCGCCCGGTGCCGCGCTCACCGAGGCGGTGCGCGTGGTGCGGCCCGGCGGCCTGGTCGCTGCCTATGTGTGGGACTACGCCGAGGGCATGGAGTTCCTGCGCCGCTTCTGGGACGCCGCGACGGCGGTCGATCCGTCGGCCGCCGCCCACGACGAGGGCCGCCGCTTCCCGGTCTGCGAGAAGTCCGCCCTGCGCCGGCTGTGGAGCGAGGCCGGGCTGACCGGGGTGACGGTCGCACCGCTCGGGATCACGACCCGTTTCCCCCGCTTCGACGACCTGTGGGACCCGTTCCTGTCCGGCCAGGGCCCCGCCCCCGGTTACCTGGCCGCGCTCCCGCCGGCCACCCGGGAGCGGCTGCGGCAGGCGCTGCGCGAGCGGGTGCCGGGCGGGACGGACGGGGCGATCACGCTGAGGGCGCGCGCGTGGGCCGTGAAGGGCCGCAGGAAGGACTGCTGAGGGGCGCCCCGAGGCCGGATCCACTATTGCCCCGTATACCCTCCGGGGGTATTTTCATCGAAGTGACGTCCACAGGAACTTCCGCGCGAGGCAAGGAGGGTGAACGACATGTCCGAGAACCCTGCGACCGTCGACGGCTTCACGGAAGACGGGTACGACGAGGTGCGGCAGGTCTTCCAGCAACTCGCCGACGAGGGAGCGGAGACCGGGGCCGGGCTGTCGGTCTGGCGGGACGGGCGGGAGGTCGTACGGCTGAGCGCCGGCTGGGCCGATGCCGGCCGAACCCGGCCGTGGCGCGAGGACACACTGGTCATGCCGTACTCCCTGTCGAAGACCTTCGTGACCCTCGCAGCCCTGGTGGCGGTACGGGAGGGAGCGGTGACGCTCGACGAGCCGGTCGCCAACCACTGGAAGGCGTACGGAGACAACGGCAAGGAATCGACCACCCTCCGCCAGATCCTCACCCATCGAGCCGGCCAGCCCCGCTTCCCCGCCGAGGCCGCGGAGCTCGACCTGCTGGACGACGCCGGGTTACGCGACAGCCTGGCGCGGGCGGCGCCGGAGTACGTCCCCGGCACCTCGCTCGGCGAGCACGCGCTGACCTACGGCCATCTCGTCGACGGCGTCCTGCGCGCCGCCGCGGGGACGACCCTGGGCTCGATGTTCAACGACGTCGTACGGCCCGCACTGGGACTCGACGCCTGGTTCGGCGTACCGGACGACGCGCTGGACCGGGTCGCCGACCTCGAGTACGCGCACCCCGACTGGCCCGAACAGCTGCCCGCCGCGCCCTGGTTGCGGATCCCCGACGGTGCGCTGGACACGGAGCGGACCAACGCCCGCGACTGGCGGCAGTCGGTGTTCGGGGCGGTCAATCTGCAGACGACGGCCACGTCCACGGCGGCCTTCTTCTCCCGCCTCACCGACGAGACCGGGCCGGTGCGTCAACTCCTGGGGCCGCAGCTGCACTCGGAACTCCTCGCCGCCCAGGTCACCGGCCACGACGATGTCTTCGGCACCCGCATCACCTGGACCCTCGGCCTCATCCGGGACAAGGGGAAGATCGCGAAGGGCGGCATCGGGGGCTCCGCCGCGTGGTGGTCGCTGCGGCACGGGCACGCCTGCGCGTATCTGACCCGTCGCCTGGACGATCACGCGCGGGCGGCGCGGATCGCCGTGGCACTGGGGGACGATCTGGCGGTCGTCGGCGAGGACTGAACCTGGGCCCGTACCAACGGAGTTCGGCGGTGGCGCCATAGCGTTCGAGGAGCTGGGCAATCGATGGTTCGGTGAGTGCCGAACCTTCCGGCTTGTAGCGTGCGAAGTCCTGTGCGGGAGATGCCCGCACTGAACATGCTTGGGGCCCCTGTGCCGAAGACGGACCTGAAGCAGCAACTCGTCGAACGGTTCCTGGAGGTCAACGGCGACCATCCGATGACCGATGCGGATGACGCGTATGTCAGCGCGCAGTTCGTTGTCCTGGAAGAACTGTGCGCAGGGCTCGGCCGTGAAGCCGATGCGGTCCGCCGGCTGATGCTGGGGCAGCGTCTGCCGCTTCCGGGATACCTGCGCTCCGACGGCGCCGAGATGGTACCGGCCGACCTGTGCGTTCTCGCCGACGAGGCCGGCGGCACAGACCTGCTCGAAGCGTGGTTCACCGCTCACTGGGCCGACCCGATCACCGGGAAGGCGGAGTGGAACGCGTATCTCAGCGGACAGTACGTGTGTCTGCACTCGGTGACCCCGGCCACCATTCAGCGCAAGGATCACCTGACGACCGCGATCGACGCCGCAGTGAACGAGCCGGACGCCGGTTCGGTGCGGTGGTCCGAGCGGCTGCACGCTCTGGTCGACGAACTCGACACCCTGGAACCGGCGTTCACGGCCTACGACCGCCTTCGGTTCGGCGGCCCCACGTCCCGGGACACCTGCATCGACGCCGTGCGCGCCCGCTTCCCGCGCCCGTGATCCGGAGCCGGGGGCGGCGTTCCGCGGAGGGGGCAGGTGCGGGGCCGGGTTGCCGTGGTGAGCCGGGACAGGGCCCGGCTGGTGTCGGCGATTCGCCCCGCCTTCCGGACCCGGCCCCGGCCCCGGCCCCGGCCGGAGTCCGTATCGACGGCCCCGGTTCCCTGCTCCCTGCTGCTCACTGCTTCTTCGCTGCCCCCTACTTCTTCGGCCGTGCGGCGAAGGCACTGACGATCGCGGCCAGCGCGAACAGGGCGGCAACGATGACGACGGCGGTCGGCCAGTTCATGGCATCCTCCCGGCTGCTTTCACATCTCCTCGATTCCACTCGACTCCGGTGGGCCGGAGGCTGCCAGGTACCGATCGGCCCCTGGCGCGGCCCGAACAGCCTGCCGACGGACAGGAGGGGCAGGGCCTTCGAGATCGTCCGCTGGAACTTCAGGAGGCCCTCGAAGAGGAAGATCGCTCCGGCGTGGCGGCCGATACGGATTCCGGCTGGACCATGCCGACGGCGCCCGGCATGTGCCCCCGCGTCCACGGCGTCGCAGGCCGTCAGGAACAGCACGCACACCCGGGCAGCGGGGCGCGGATCCGGCTTGCCACCTCCAGCCCGTCGCTGTCGGGCAGCAGCAGGTCCATGACCACCGCGTCCGGCCGGAACCGTTCGGCGTGGGCCATGGTCTCGACGCCGTCGGCGGCGCTGCGGACCCGCCGGCCGTGATGGCGCAGCACGGCGCTGACCACGTACGCCCCGTCCGGAATCTCCTGAGCCTGTGCATCGGTCCCGCGCCACACGTCTGCCTCTGCTGCCGACCGCCGAAGGGACCGCTGTGCTCCTGTCACTGCTGACGCGGCGTCCCGCGCGATGACAGCGGTCATCTATCGTGTGCCGATATCGATGACCGTAATTCAAGACGGCGGGGGCGGGCAGGAGCGGGCAGATGGCGGACGAGGCACAAGCCGACGCGGTGGACGACGCACGAGGGGCGGCGCCGCCGCGGGTGGGGCTGGCGACGATCGCCCGGGAGTGGGGCCGGATCGGCTGTATCGGCTTCGGCGGGCCGCCCACGCATATCGCGTTGCTGCGGCAGCTGTGCGTGACGCGGCGGGGATGGATCTCGGAGACCGAGTTCGAGCACGGGATCGCCGCCTGCAATCTGCTGCCGGGGCCGGCCTCCACCCAGCTGGCGATCTTCACCGCGTGGCGGCTGCGCGGCCGGCTCGGCGCGGTGGTCGGCGGGGTGTGTTTCATCGTGCCGGGTCTGGTGCTGATCCTGGCGCTGGCGGCGCTGTTCCTGGCCGGTGATCCGCCGCTGTGGGTGCGCGGTGCCGCGGCCGGCGCCGGAGCGGCGGTGGCCGCGGTGGCGGTGCAGGCCGCGGTCGGACTGGTGCCGGCGAGCTGGAAGCGGGGCGGGCAGCGGCGGGCGGCGCGGGCACGGTGGATCGGCTACGCGCTGGCGGGCGCCGCTGCCGCCGTCCTGACCGGGCCGTGGCTGGTGCTCGTGCTCGTCGCCGCCGGTCTGGTGGAGGTGGCCGTCAAGGCGGGGCCCGGCGGGACACACGAGCGGCGGGCCTCCGCATGGCCGGTGCCGCTGGCTGTGGCCGCGCCGGCGGCAGGTGGCCTGGGCGCGCTGGCCTGGGTCGCGTTCAAGGTGGGGGCGCTGTCGTACGGCGGCGGCTTCGTGATCATTCCGCTGATGCAGGCCGACGCGGTCGACCACTACCACTGGATGAGTGACGGGCAGTTCCTCAACGCCGTCGCGCTGGGGCAGATCACGCCCGGGCCGGTGGTGCAGACGGTCGCCGTCGTCGGCTACGCGGCGGCCGGGATCGGCGGCGGCCTGCTGGCCGCGTTCGCCGCCTTCGCCCCGTCGTTCGCGATGGTCATCGCCGGAGCGCCGCGCTTCGACCGGCTGCGGTCAGACCCGCGCGTGCAGGCGTTCTTCGGCGGTGCCGGGCCCGCGGTCATCGGCGCGATCGCCGGCTCGGCGCTTCCGCTGGCGCTGGCCCTGCAGCACGGGTGGCAGTACGCGGTGCTGGGCCTGGCGGCGCTGTGGCTGCTGGCCGCGCGCAGGGGTGTGGTCAGCGCCCTGGTCGGCGCGGGGGTACTGGGTGTGGTGGCCGGACTGGTGGGCTGGCCCGTGGGCTGACTCGTCGCTCGGGCCACGGTCCTGAACCGATCGGATGCATTGATATCGAACTACGATATCGATGGGCGATATGATGGTTTCGTGGGGTCACCGTGCTGGGGAGGCGTCGTGAACTCGGACGGCGGCGGTTTCGCATTCGACCAGGTGGTGGTGGAACGCGGCGGTGTCCGGGCACTGGATCACTTCTCGGCCACCGTGCCCGGGCGGGGCGTGACCGCCGTGTCCGGGCCTTCCGGGTCGGGCAAGTCCACGCTGCTGCGGCTGTGCAACCGACTGGAGGTTCCGGCATCAGGCCGGGTGCTCCTTGACGGTCACGATGTGGCCGGACTGGATCCGCTGCGGCTGCGCCGACGAGTGGGCATGGTCTTCCAGAAGCCCACCCCCTTCCCCGGCACCGTCGCGGACAACCTGCGCACCGCCGCCCCCGACGCCGGTCCGGGACGGATGGACGAGGCACTGCGCCGGGTCGCGCTGGACGGCTCGTGGCTGAACCGGGATGCCACCGGCCTGTCCGGAGGCGAGGCGCAGCGGGTGTGCGTGGCCCGCACCCTCATCACCCGCCCGGAGGTGCTGCTGCTGGACGAGCCCACCTCCGCGCTGGACACCGACGCGGCGCGCGTGCTCGAAGACGCCGTGCGCCGGCTCGCCGCCGACGGGGTGGCGGTGCTGTGGGTCAGCCACGACATGGCACAGGTGGAACGCGTCGCGGACCGGGTGCTGCGCATCGACCGCGGCCGCTGCGCGGGCCTCCAGCCCATCACGCGCCCGTCGCAGCCCGAGGAGATGACCGGATGAAGGACATGGTGAACATCGCCGGGCTGGCCGTCTCCTTGGCCCTGGTGGGCGTGGCGGCGGCGGTGTCGCTGTGGCGGCGGCTGGGCCTGGAGCGGCAGATCGTGTGGGCGGCGGCCCGCGCCCTGGTCCAACTGCTCCTGGTGGGCGGGGCGTTGGCGCTGCTGGTCGAGCCCGGCCGGTCGTTGTGGTGGTCCGTGCTGTGGGTGGTCGCCATGGTCGCCTACGCCGGTGACGTCGCCCGTAGACGCGCGCCCGAGGTACCGCGCATCGCGCTGCTGGTGATCGCCGCGTTCGGTGTCGCCGCGGCGATCACCCTGGGCGTCGTGTTCGGGCTGGGTGTCCTGCCGCTTCAGGGGCGCACGCTGGTGCCGGTCGCCGGGATGATGGTCGGCAACTCCATGACCGCCACGGTGCTCGCCGCGCGCCGCCTGGTGGAGGAGCTGCGCGACAAGCGTGACGAGGTCGAGGCCCGCCTGGCCCTCGGCCAGCCCTCCCGGCAGGCGGCCGCCGGCTACGTGCGGGCGGCGCTGCGCTCGGCGCTGCTGCCGCAGATCGAGACGACCAAGGCCACCGGCCTGGTGTTCCTGCCCGGCGCGATGACCGGCCTGATCCTGGCCGGAGTGGACCCGGTGCAGGCGGTGCTCGTGCAGGCCGTGGTGATGTTCCTCGTCCTGGCCTCGGTCGCCACCACCACCGTCGTGGTGGCCCTCGGTCTGGTGCGCCGCCTCTTCACCCCCGACCACCGGCTGCTGACGCTGCCCCGTCCCGCGGACACGACGCCCTGACCCACGGCCGCCGATTCGGGGCGGCGCGGGACAGGGACACGGTCACGGTGCAGGCCGCCGAGCGTCCAGGGCTCGGACGAGCAAGGAGTCCAAGGAGTCCTGGGTCGCTTCCGACCGCTCCGGGATCTACGCCGGGACCGGGAGGCCCAGCCGTACGTCGTGGTCCCCGCCGTTCGGGGGCAGCAGCCGGGTCAGCAGCTCGATCATGTCCCGGCGCCCGTCGGTGAGGGGGCACAGCAGCTGGCCTCCATGGCGGCGAGCGGGTGGAGCCGGGACACTGCGCACGCGGCCGCCTCCACCGTAAGTGTCTGTGAGCCCGTCACCAGTTCCGCGCTCGAACAGCGAGGCCCGCCACCGGCTCTCGACCCGGCCACCGGGCCGTCCGGGACGAGGAACTGACGCCCCGCCAGCCGTCCTGCGGGCCGATGCCACCTCCCCGGAGCCCGGATCGGCCCAACCGGCTACTCGGGGGCGAAGAGCTGGAAGAACGTCGGGAAGGTACCCAGGACTCCGAGCCCGAGCAGCACCAGCGCCACCGTCAGAGCACGGCCGGTCTCGCGTTCCTTGTTCCTGAGGGCGAGGTGCAGCACCGCCCAGGACACCAGCCAGACGACCACCGCCATGACGGTCTTGCCCGACAGCGGGCCGACGCGGTCGCTCCACTGCAGCCAGTCCGCCACGCCCTTGCTGCCCTCCGCCAACGTCGTGAACAGCCCCAGAGCCGCCGCACCCGCGCCGGCGGCGATGATCGCGGCCGAGATCGCGCCTTCCGGCCGGTCTCCGTCCACCGCGGTGCTCTCGCCCGGGAGGCCCGGGCCGGTCCGCTCCTGGACGTGCGGCGCGCGTTCCTCGTGCTGGGTCATGTCGCTCACTCCCTCTCCGGCCTACTCGACCGGTGCGACCTTGGTGATGAAGGCGCCGAACGCCCCGGCGATCGCGGCGAAGGCGAAGGCGAGCACGAACAGCAACAGGGTGGTGCGCCGTACCCGCTCGTGACGGATGAGGGTGTTGCCGTAGTACAGGACGATGAAGGCGACCACGGTGGCCAGGATCGGGCTGATCCAGGCGATGTGCTCCTTCCACTCCATGCCGAACTCGTGCCAGTCGGCGGTGTCCGGATCGGCCAGCAGCTGCGACTTCGCGCTGTCCGCCCCCTTGTCCCGGTACCACGGGTAGACGACCCAGGTGCCGGTGATCACTGTCCCCCAGGCAGCCACCGCCATCGCCGTCGCACCGATCTTCAGCCGCCGCATCCGCTCGACGACGCCGGTGCCGGTGACCAGCGCCGTCCGCAGCCCGTAGAGGTCGGCCAGCCCGCCCGCGAACGCCAGCAGGAACACCGCCCCCAGAACCATGCCGTGGATCAGCCCCCACACCTCGCGGTTCGTGAAGCTCATCGCCCACCTCCCTGTGGGTCTCCTGTGTGTCCGACTGGCCGAAAAGGTAGGGACCGGCGTCGGCGCGGGACAGGGGCCGAACAGCCCATGTTCTGGCCTGAAGAGTCCCGCATGACGTCGCACGCACCAGGCCGTGCTTCCGCTCACGACGTGGCGTCGCCCGGGCGTGGAAGGTGACGTCGCCGGTGGCGCCGTCGACGGTGACGCGAGGCCCGTCGTGCAGGGTGGTGGTGTGATGGGTGCCGAGCACGGCGGGGATGCCGTATTCGCGGGTGAGGCGAGTGGGACGACCAGGGCGTCGCCGGGGTACAGCCGTGTGAATTCGGCGGGGCCGCGGATCGGGATCGAGCACGTGCTCGCCGACGGCTCGCTGCCGCTGGTCCGTGCCTACGGCGCCGACCTCGAACCACCCCTCGGTGAGGACCTTTCCGGCCGGGCCGTCCAGGACTTCCTGGGGCGCCTTCCGCAGGGCCTGGACGGACGGTCCTCCCGGGGGCAAGCAGCGTGGCGCGAGGCGGGATTCGACAACTCGGTGCAGCTCAGCGCCGGTGCTGCTGACGTACGGGAACAGCAGGCGTGGCGATGGCGGGCTTGGCGGCGCGGACGACAGCGGAGTGCATGCCGTCGGCCACCGGGTGGGTCGGGGTGATCTCGATGTCCGTGAACCCGGCCGCCTCCAGACCCTCGCGGTATTCGGCGAAGGACAGTGCGCCCGCGATGCAGCCGACGTAGTCGCCACGCTCGGCCCTCTGTTCGACGGTGAGGACGTCGTCGGCGACGACGTCGGAAACACCGATCCGGCCGCCGGGCTTGAGCACGCGGAAGGTCTCGGCGAAGACCGCGGGCTTGTCGATGGACAGGTTGATCACACAGTTGGAGATCACCACGTCGATGGTGTTCGCAGGCAGCGGGATCGCCTCGATCGTGCCCTTGAGGAACTCGACGTTCGTCGCGCCGGCCTGTGCCGCGTTGGCGAGGGCCAGGGCCAGCATCTCCTCGGTCATGTCCAGGCCGTACGCCTTGCCCGTCGGGCCGACGCGGCGGGCCGAGAGCAGGACGTCGATGCCGCCGCCGGAGCCGAGGTCCAGGACACGCTCGCCTTCTCGGAGTTCGGCCACGGCGGTGGGGTTGCCGCAGCCGAGGGAGGCGGCGACGGCCTCAGCCGGCAGGGCTTCGCGCTCGTCGGCGGCGTACAGGGTGGAACCGAAGTTCTCGTCGTCCTCGACCGGCTGCGGCCCGCAACAGGTGCTACCGCCCTCGGTGACCTTCACGGCCGCCGCCGCGTACCGCCGGCGGACGGTCTCGCGCAGGTCGGTGGACTGCTCGCTCATGACTGACTCCCAGGTGACTGGCCCACGGCACGTGGCCGGAGCGGCCTGTATTGACGTTCATTGATACAAGCTTGCGCCTTGAATCGAAAAACGTCAACATAGAGGCATGTCGAAACAAGTGCTTCAGGTGCTGGGCCAGGACGCCGCCTGCTGCCCGGGCCTGTCCGCCGCGCCGCTGGACGAGAACCAGGCCGCCGAGCTGGCGAAGGTCTTCAAGGCCCTGGGCGACCCGGTCCGGCTGCGCCTGATGTCGATGATCGCCTCGCGCGGACAGGGCGGGGAGGTCTGCGTGTGCGAGCTGACCCCGGCCTTCGACCTGTCCCAGCCGACGATCTCCCACCACCTCAAGCTCTTGCGCCAGGCCGGCCTCATCGACTGCGAGCGCCGCGGGACCTGGGTCTACTACTGGGTGCTGCCTGGTGTCCTGGACCAGCTCGCCGCGTTCCTCACCACCACGCAGCCTGCCGGAGTCGGCGCGTGAACGCGCCGCTCGGCCGCCGGGTCGCCGCCGAGGCGATCGGCACCGGCCTGCTGGTGGCGGTGGTGGTCGGCTCCGGCATCCAGGCCGGCGAGCTGTCCCGCGACGTCGGCCTGCAACTGCTCGCCAACTCCCTCGCCACCGTCTTCGGCCTGGGCGCGCTCATCCTGCTGCTCGGGCCGGTCTCCGGCGCGCACTTCAACCCGGCCGTCACCCTCGCCGCCTGGTTCACCAGTCGCCGCACCACGGACGGTCTCAGCCGGCGGGACGTCGCCGCGTACGTGCCCGCGCAGATCATGGGCGCGATCGGCGGCGCGGTCCTTGCCGACGCCATGTTCGCCAAGCCGCTGGTGAAGTTCTCCGTGCACGACCGGTCGGCCGGTCACCTGCTGCTGGGCGAGGTCGTCGCGACGGCCGGTCTGATCCTGCTGATCTTCGGCCTGAGCCGGATCGGCCGGGCGGCGCTCGCCCCGGCCGCGGTGGCCTCCTACATCGGGGCCGCGTACTGGTTCACCTCCTCCACCTCCTTTGCGAACCCGGCGGTGACCATCGGCAGGGCGTTCACCGACACCTTCGCCGGCATCGCCCCCGCCTCCGTCGCCCCGTTCATCGCGGCCCAATTGTTCGGAGCCGTGCTCGGGCTGGGAGCCGTCGCCGTGCTCTACGGCCGCATCGACGCCGTCCCCGGTGAGGTCGTCGATCCGCACGGCGAGACGGAACCCGCCCTCTCCTGACCGCTCCGCCCTCCCGAGAAAGCCCCTGTTCATGAGCTCCTCCGCCACGCCACGTCCATCGGTGCTGTTCGTCTGCGTCCACAACGCCGGCCGGTCCCAGATGGCCGCCGCCTTCCTCACCCACCTCGCGGGCGACCGCGTCGACGTCCGCTCCGCCGGCTCCGCTCCCGCGGACACCGTCAACCCGGCCGTCGTCGAAGCGATGCGCGAGGTCGGCATCGACATCTCCGCCCAGACACCGAAGATCCTCACAGTGACGGCCGTTCAGGCATCCGACGTGGTCATCACCATGGGGTGCGGTGACACCTGCCCCGTCTTCCCCGGCAAGCGGTACCTCGACTGGAAGCTCGACGACCCGGCCGGACAGGGCGTCGAGGCCGTGCGCCCCATCCGCGACGCGATCGAGACCCGCGTCCGGCTGCTGCTCTCGGAAGTGGCGCCCGGCTGACGGGGCAGCGTCCCGGGCATCAGCGCATCGCGCCGCCCGCGTGCTGAGGCAGCCGAGAAACAGGAAGAACCATGTCCGAGCCGGAGTCACGGCCCACCGTGCTGTCGGTGTGCGCGCACAACGCCGGCCGCTCGCAGATCGCCGCCGCCTTCCTGCGGGACCTGGCCGGCGACCGGGTCCATGTGCAGTCGGCGGGCCCCGAGCCGGGCCAGCGGGTGAACCCGCTGGCGGTACAGGCGATGGCAAAGTTCGGCATCGACCTGGCCGACTGCACCCCGCAGCAGCTTCACCGACCAGACGGTGCAGACCAGCGACCTGGTGGTCACCACCAGCGGAGCCGACGCCCGCGTCACCCTGCCCGGGCAGGGGGCACGAGGACTGGCCTGTCCAGGATGCCAAGGGTCAGGACCTGGAGGGGGTCCGTGCCATCCGGGACGGCATCCGGGCCCGCGGCGAACGTCTCACCGCCGATCTGCTCGGGCACCCAGGAGGCGACGCGCACACCGACCGGCGGGACCGGCCGCTGACGCAAGGCTGCGCGTCGTGCCCTCCTGGGCAGTGCGCTACAGGGCGTCGTTGCCGAGGATCTCGCGGGCCAGCTCGGCCAGCGCCTTCCGGTCCTCGGCCAGTGCCCGCCTCCCCGACTCCGTGGCCGTGTAGACGCGCCGGGTGCGGCCGTCGACGATGCGCTGTTCGGACACCAGCAGACCGTCGGCCTCCAGCCGGTGCAGCGTCGGATACAGGGTCCCGGGGCTGATGGCGTAGCCGTGGTGGGCCAGTTCCTCCGTCATCCACGCCCCGTGGATCTCCCCCTCGGCCGCGTGGTGCAGGATGTGCAGCCGCACCGCACCGCGCTGGAACTCCCGCACTCCACCCACCTCCGGACCGCCGTCCCCCGGCAGTGACGAAACCGATATCGGCTGTCGAGTCTACGTCCTCGCAGGGTCCGGACCGGGAAGGCCGGGGGCTCAGACTGCGGGGCTCGCGGAGCTCCCGCTCCGCGCGTCCGTGCCGCAGTCGGCCCGCGGCCGGCGACGGAAACTTGTCGTACTCCAAACCTCGAGCGTGCCGGGTACGGCCCGAACGCAGTCAGGAATGCGCAGCTCACGTGCCACAGCCCGCACTGCTGACGCCCCCGCCCGATCCCCGCCCACCTTCCGGACGGCAGTCAGGGCCGGTGACATCGGCCACCTGTCCCGCGGGTCACCGAGCCGTGTTCCGGGAGCCCGGCGAACCGGAACCGAACATGGAAGGGACCGCACGAGCGGCGAAGTGGGTACCGACCACGAAGCGCAGCACCCGTGCGACCGCCGCGCACGGCGCCGGCGCCAGAAACGGCAGGGCGTCGACGTCGATGCGCTCCATCACGTCGATCCAGGGCCTTGCCCGGCGAGGCGGAGCCAGCGGCAGCGGGCCGGCGGTGACGAGCTGGGCGGCGGCGGAGAACGGCCGACGCCGCGGACGGCGCCGATGCGGTCCTCGACCCGGGTTCACCGGCGGGGGCGAAGCTCGATGGCGGCGATCGCCTCGCCTGCGGTCTCGGTGGCGAAGGAGGTCAGCCCGATGCCATCGGCGCCCGTAAAGCGCAATCGGGCGCCGGGGCGCGGCTGTTCCATGGGCACGATCAGCCGCAGCCCTGTCATCCGGCCCGGCAGGCAGTCCTCGGCGGGTCCGGCCACCCGGGCGCCGTCGCAGACATCGCCTTCGGATTCCACAGCCGGTGTCCAAGCCTAGGCCGGGACGTTCAGGGCGGCCTGGTGGAGCCGGTGCCGGTCATGCCGTCCGACTGCGACCGCCACCTCGGCAGCGTGGTGCTCCCTGCCGGAACGTCTTCGACATCGAGTCCTGACGGTCCCCGAACCTCTCCGTCATGCGTGCCACAGCACGGAGGCGTTACTCGTGCGTGCTCCGGGGGGAGGCTGGAGCCGGGAGGCGGCACGTTCCTGGCTCGGGGGACCTGATGGAGATCATGATCGTACGGACACGCGTGCTCGCCGAGGCTCCGGGACGGGTGTGGATCGCGGTCGGCGGAACGCTCGGCCTGGCCACCGAGCCCCGCCTTCGGCAAGAGCTGCGCGCCTGCGACGACGGTCAGCGAACCGAGTTCTTCCTCGATCTGACGGAACTCCGTTACAAGGACGAGCTTTCGGACGACACCCTTCGCGGGCTGTTCGCGCTCGACCACGACGTGCGCTTCCATCTCATCGGCGCTCCCGCCGAGATCCGCCGCCGCGTCGCAGGCGATCCACGCTTCACATCGCACCACGGCGTGGAGTCGGCCTGGGCTGTGTGGACCTGACGTTCGAGGAGTCTTCGACGTGAGGTGTCCCGGCGAGTGCCACGCCGGAGTGGGCAATTCGCCTTCCGCGGGACGCTCGCGCACTGTTCGATTTTGCGGACCCTTTGCGAGTACGAGAGATTCCGCAGGGTCTCCCATCCGTACTCCTGTGCGCGCGGGATCCCGTAGACCGGAGCAGGAGACACAGTGCTCGTTTCACGGAAAGCGGCGGGAGCTCTCTTCGTCGGCGGTGGGATCGCCCTCACCCTCGGCTCCCTCCTCTACCCCGCCATGCTCGGGGTCCAGAAGGTCAACACCTCGCCCGACCGGATCATCGCCCGCCCGGCGACCGGACCGTTGACGGAAGCCGACCGGGACTTCGTCGTCCAGGTACGTGCGTCCGGGCTGTGGGAGTACCCCGTCGCTCAGATGGCGTTGCAGAAGGGCACCACCAAGGCCGTCAAGACCGCCGGGGAGCATCTGCTCGACGGGCATGCATCGCTGGACGCCGCCTGCCGCGCAGCCGCCGTCCGGCTGGCCATCACGCTGCCCGACCAGCCCTCGCCCCAACAGCAGGGCTTCATGGCCCAGTTGAACGCGGACAGCGGCAAGCGGTTCGACACGGACATGGCCACCATCCTGCACGCGACGAACGGCCGGCTCCTCTCCACCATCGCGAACATCCGTACCACCACGAAGAACTCGCTGATCCGCACCCTGGCCGACCAGGCCAACGACACCGTCATGGACCACATCACGCAGCTGGAGAAGACCGGCCGGGTCGACTTCGACCAGGCCGCCCTCCGGGAGACCGCCCCACCCGGTCTCCCGGCACGGAACCTGACCCCGCCGCCCCCGGCCCCGGGCCGCCCGCAGGTCGTCCTCACCCCACCGGCCAACAGCACGAGCTCGCCGAACCCGTCCGCGGGATGAGGCTCAGGCAGAACTTCCCGCGGCCGCCGGGCCACGGACCCCGTCCTCCACCGCCGTACCGGAGAGGCGCTCAGGGTGCCCGGGCACTCTGCCGACTCCGGAATGCGGGCCCCCGCTCCTTCGCCGCTCCCCCGACCGTTCACTTCAGGTCAGGGGCCGCTACAGCGCCTTTCGTCCGGGCAATCGCACCGTTCCAGCCGGTCCCGGGCTGCCAAGGGGCCGGTCGGCCCGACGGTGGGAGCCGAGCAGTACTCCCTTCCCACCGCTCTCCCACATCAGGATGGAAGACCCCACAGCCTCGCCCGGCTCCTGCCGGGGACTTCGTCTGCCCGGTCCCCTCGGAGGTGCGTGATCATGCCCCGCCCTGTCACCGTCGGCATCGACGGCAGCGCCGCCAGTCTCGCCGCCGCCGCCTGGGCCGCCCGAGAAGCCGAACTTCGCGACACTTCCCTCCATCTGATCGCCGCCTGGCCTCCGCCGGACGGCCACGCCCCCGAACCTCCGGACGCGATCGTGCACCGCCATTGGGCGGTCCGCTCGCTGGACCTGGCCCGGGACCGGCTGCGCGGCCGTCACCCGTGCCTCGACATCCACGCCCGGCTGCTGGGTCTGCCGAACCGAGAGGCACTTCTCACCGCCGGGCTCGCCGCGGACCTGCTGGTCCTCGGCGCCTGCGGCCTGGACGCCACGTCCCCCCGCCAACTCGGCTCCACCGGGGCGGACACCGCCGCACAGGCAGGCTTCCCCCTCGCCCTCGTCCGCGCCGTGCCCCACCCGGCGGATCCGCCGTCCGGACCGGTGCTGCTCGCGCTCGACGTCCGGACCGTTTGGGATGACGTCATCGCCGTCGCCTTCGAGGAGGCCGCGATGCGTGAGGTGCCGTTGCGCGCCCTGTTCGCCTGGATGTCCACCGGCCCCGTGCGCCCCCGCCCCATCACGCCGTGGCCCTGCGGCCGCTCACCCCACGCCCGTCACGCCGAGCAGCGGCTCACCGAAGCCCTGCTGCCCTGGCGACAGAAGTACCCGGACGTACGAGTGGAAGAGGTCTGCCTGGAGGACATCCCCGCCGACGCCGTCACGGCCGCCACGCACCATGCCGCCCTTGCCGTACTCGGCCACCGTGTCCAGGCCACGACCGGACCTCGTCTCGGCGCCGTCGCCCGTGCCGCCGTGCATCAGGCGACCTGCCCGGTGCTCCTCGTCCCGCACGGGTGACACAACCACCGCCCTCCTCGCGGCTGCGGACGACCCGGCTTGCGCGCCCCGTCCGACACCGGCCCGGGGAAACAAGGCGGCCGGCTACGCGTGGACGTGCGTGTCGGACCGCTGCGAAGTGATGGGACGCCGGGCCCGCGGACCGATCGGGGATCAGCGGGCGGCCGGGCAGCTCGTCGAGGGTGGCCATGCCGGTGAGACGGCCCGTGGCCAGGTTCTGTCGTCGCGTCAGCTCTTGGTCTCAGCTCTTGCCGGGCATCTGGTTCATCTGCTCGTTCTCGGCCGTCCGAGCCGCGATCACGTCGTCCGCCGGCCTCACGGCAGGGCTGGAACCGGCGTCGGACCCCGTCGAGGACATGTCGTGCCCGCCTCCGCAGGCGGACGTGATGCGCGCGGCCGCACCGGCCGTTGAAGAACGTGCGCAGGCACGACCCCGCACCGGACGGGCATGCGGCGGCGCGCGGGCCGCTCCAGATCCGCATGGTCCGTGTGGCCCGTACAGCTGCCTTCGCCGTGATCCCACATGCCCGGTATCGGCCCCAGGCCGTGCACACCGATCAGACCTGGCAGCTCGGCGGCTCCGGCCTTCGCCCCGGGAACCCCGCAGGACAGGCGACTACTATGGCTTTGCGTATTCGGTGGCGAAAGGGAGTCAGGGGCATGCGACGGCTGGGGGATCTCGAGGCAGAGATCATGGACCGTTTCTGGACGTGGAACCGTCCCGCGACGGTGCGCGAGATAGTCGATGACATCAACAAGACCCGCCCGATCGCGTACACCACGGTGATGACCGTCACGAACATCCTGTACGGCAAGGGCTGGCTGCTACGGGGCAAGCAGGGCCGGGCCTGGCTCTACTCACCGGTCCGCAGCCGTGAGGCGTACGCCGCCGCGCTCATGGAGGACGGCCTGGGAGAGAGCAAGGACCGCCCGGCCGCACTGGTCCACTTCGTGGAGAACATGTCCGAGGACGAACTCGGCGCTCTCCGCAAGGCCCTGCGCAACGCGAGCCGGCAGGCCAAGGCGGAGTCGTGAACGCGGCGCCCGCCCTGGCCGGTTACACGGCAGCCGTGGGCTTCGCCGCCCCGCAACTGCTCCTGCGCGCCGCCTGGCCGCACCGGGCCCCGGCCCTGGCCGCGGCGGTGTGGCACGCCCTGGCGGTCTCGTTCTCGATCGCGGCCGCTCTCACCGCGTACAGCCTGGCCATGCCCGCCGAACATCTGCACGCCGGCCTGGTGGGCCTCCTGCACACCTGCGGACTCGACGTGGGCGCGGGCCGGCCCGACCCCGACACCGCGGACCGGCTGGCCGTCGGCGTTCCGGCCGTCATCGGGACCGCCCTGGTCGCGAGCTTCGCCTTCCACGTCCTACGAGCCCGCCGGGCGCGCAGCCAACACCGGGAAGCCGTCGACCTGGTGGGCCACCGCTCGGCCCGGCTGCGGGCCACGGTCCTGCCGTACGGCGTCCCCGCCGCCTACTGTCTGCCCGGCCGTCATCCTCGGATCGTCGTCAGCGACGCGGCCGTGCGCCGGCTGACGCCCGAGCAACTCGCCGCCGTGGTGGAACACGAGCAGGCCCATATCGCGGGCCGCCATCATCTGGTTCTGGCCGCCGCGGAGGCCTTCCACTCGGTCTTCCGGTGGGTTCCGCTGACCCGTCACGCCCGGGAACAGACGGCGCTGCTGCTGGAGATGATCGCGGACGACCGCGCGCTGCGCAGCCACTCCGACGAGGTGCTGGCCACCGCGATGTACGAGATGGCCGCGGCCCGCACTCCGAAGGGGGCGCTGGCGGTCGGCGGCCCGAATGCCCTGATCCGTCTGAAACGAGTCCTCGGTCCGCGGAAGGCTCCGCATCCCGTCCTGTGGGGTTCCGTCGCCGCCGTGACCGTCACGGTTCCGCTGCTGCCGCTGCTGGTGGCCTGTCCGCCCGGCCTCGGCTGACCCTGCCGGGCGAGGCTCGTGTCACTCGGACTGGCTTGCGATACTTACTACGAAGCTACTAAGTTCTAACGCGCTTGACCGGCCGACGCCGTGGCGCCGGTCCGACGGCCCCAGGCCGTCGCTCGGTACACAGACGCGCTAAGGAGTCAGCCCAGGATGGCGAAGCACCGTAGGCCGAAGCCGCCCAGCCGTACCCGGATAGTCACCCTCGGGATGGCGGCCGGCACGGTGAGCCTCCTGCCGACGCAGAGCCAGGCGGCGCCCGAGCGCACGGTGGACGAGGTTCGCAAGCAGGTGGAGCAGCTCTACGAGGAGGCCGAGGCACCCACCGAGGAGTACAACGGCATCCGCGAGAAGCAGCAGGAACTGCAGCGCGAGGTCGACGCCGCCCAGGACCGGCTGGCCCGCAAGCAGCAGGAGATCAACGAACTGCGCGAGAAGACGGGCCCGTTGGCGGCGGAGCAGTACCGCACCGGTGCCGTCGATCCGAGCGTGCAGTTGTTCCTCTCCAGCGATCCGGACGACTATCTGGAGAAGGCCGAGGTCATCGGCCGTACCAGCGACCGGCAGGCGGCCGCATTGCGGGCACTGGAGAACAAGCAGCGGGAGATCGCACAGGAACGCGCCGACGCCACCCAGCAGTTGGAGTCCCTTGCGGAAACCCGGGCGAAGGCCAAGGAGAAGAAGGACGAGGTCCAGGCCAAGCTCGCCGAGGCCCGCAAGCTCCTCAACAGCCTGACCGCCGCCCAGCGCGCCAAGATGGAGGCCGCCCAGGAGCGCGACGACGCCTCCGCGGGCGCCAGCGACTCCGCGGCGACGTACGACGGGCCGGCCAGCGGCCGCGCCAAGACCGCCCTCGACTTCGCGTACGCCCAACTCGGCAAGCCCTATGAATGGGGCTCCACCGGACCCGACTCCTACGACTGCTCGGGCCTGGTGGGCGCCTCCTGGCGCGCGGCGGGGGTCTCGCTGCCGCGCACCGTCCAGCAGATGTACGACGCCGGACGCAAGGTGGCCAAGTCCGATCTGCAGCCGGGCGACATCATCTACTGGTACAACGACAGCCAGCACAACGGCATGTACGTCGGCAACGGCAAGGCCATCCACGCGCCGCGCACCGGCAAGAACATCGAGATCGTCCCGCTGGATTCCATGCCGTTCTTCGCCGCCAGCAGACCTTGAGCACCGGCCTCGGCGCCGGTGTAGGTTCCGAAAAGAGATGACGGCGTCCAAGTGATCTGTCGTCAATGTGTCGGTCGGCGCTCTTTCGGCTGGGACCAGTTACTGGTGGACGAGGTGGCGGATGGGCTGCCGGTGCGCGAGTTCCGCTGGTACCGCGGCCGGAAGCACTATTCGGGCTGGTACCACGCGTCGACGGCGGGACGGCTGGTGGCCTGCGAGAGCCGCCTGGAGCTGGCCCGGATTCTGCTCGCGGACTTCGACCGGAGCGTCGTGCGCATCGCGGCTCAGCCATTCCAGCCGGTCGGACGGGACGGGGACCGCATCCGCCGCCACGTTCCTGACCTGTTCCTGGTCCACACCGCTGGTCTGGCGACCGTCGTGGACGTCAAAGCCCCCTCACGCATGAAGGACCCCAAGGTGATCGCTCAGTTCGACTGGACACGCCGTCTGTGTTCGGACCGCGACTGGGCCTATGAGACCTGGTCGGGGGCCGAACCGGTGGTTGTGGAGAACGTGAGGTTCCTGGACGGCTACCGGCGCCGTCTGCTGCTGGAGAAGAGGTGTTGGCCGAGGTGCTGGAAGCGGCCGGTCGTCAGTCGACGATCGGCGGTGTCGAGGCGGCCTTGGCGAGCCGCTGTCCGGGCGAGGTGATCCGGCCCGCCGTCCTGCACCTGGTGTGGTGCGGTGGTCTCACGGCGGACCTGCGCCAGCCGCTGGCCGGGACGACCGCCATTCGGGCGGCGGCGTGAGCGGGCAGGCAGTGCCGGTCATGCCGGGAGGCCGTCTGTTCTTCGGAGGCGACGTCGGCGAGGTCATGGAGCTCGACGGGCTGCAGGTGACGGTGCGCAATGAGCGCACGGACGGCTTCAGTGTGATTCCGCTGGGTCGCCGCCGCATCGTCATCGCCGAGCAGCGAGCCCCCGGCGACGCCGCCCGAGAACTGAACACCACCCTCGCCCACATCCGATTCGCCCTGGAACACGTCGCGACCGAACCGCAGGTTTTGGACAGGCAAAGCCTCACCGCTGGCCGCCTGGCGCCTGCGCGAACGAGCCCGCCGGATCTTCACCAGCGACTTCCTGCACCGCGAATACACCGAAGGCGGTAAACCCCTCACGCAGATCGCCCGCGCGACCGGCTTCCCCCGTTATGCCGTGGTCGAACACGTGCAGGCTCACGGCATCACCATCTACCGGACCCGCCGCCCGACCCTCATCGACGAGAACTGGCTGCGCGAGCAATACCTCACCCGCAAACGCTCAACCGGCGGCATCGCCCGGGAGGTCGGCGTCGAGGACGAGACGATTCGCCGCCGGCTCCGACAACTCGACGTCCCCCTGCGTCCGCAGGGCGTTCACAGCCGCACCGTGATGCTGGATCCGCTCGACACCGCCCTGCCCCACGACATCCGCCGAGCGGTCGTAGGCACACTGCACGGCTGGCACCGACTGCACCGCTTCCACATCGCGATGGCCTTTCCGTCTCTGGAAACGGCGGCGAGCTACCTCGAGGCCGAACGCAGCGCCCTCGTGACCCAGTTCCAGCGACTCGAACGCGACCTCGACACCGACCTCTTCCACCGATCCGCCTTCAACAAGCCCCAACGCCCCAGCGCACGCGGCCAAGTGCTGCTGCGTGACCTCGCGCGCGAACGGGTCCACAAACTCATGCGCACCGCCCTCACCAGCGACCAGTTCTTCGCCATGCCCGACGAAGGCACGCTCGCCCGGGCGTTGGAGAGCCTCCGCACCCGTCGGCCACCCAGCCCTCTCCGGCCCTACGACAACATCCCGGTCCCACGCATCCGGATCCGAGCCGAAACGCTCACACTCCTGCGGGATCTCGTCGACCACGCACCCACCGAATTCTTCGGATCCCAGGTCAGCGCAAGGACCGGTCTCAACCAAGGCAGCATCTCGGACCGACTCCGCCAACTCCAACAGGCCGGCTGGCTCGCCAGCAGGCCCGAAGACGACGCCAGCTGGCTCAGCCGCGCAACTCCAGGACGCGGCGCGGGACGACGCCGCACCTACTACACGCTCACCGCCGCGGGACGCCGAGCCGCGGAGCACGAACTCCAGCAACGTGCACCGCAGCTCACGCCTCTCCCTGCCGCACGGGCAGAGCGCGATATCGGTCGAACGCCTCGCGAGCATCAGGAACGAACTCCCGATGCCGGACCAGGTCGGCCAGTTCGGACTCAGTCAGCCAGTCATGCCAGGCGACCTCCGAAGGGTCGGGCTGGATCGGCTCCGTGACGACGACCTCATGCAGACCAAGCCAATACGGGCTGATCACGCCCTCACACAAGAACTTGAACAGGAAACGAGGACGGGCATGAACACCCAGCTCTTCCACCAACTCCCGCGCAGCAGCATCCTCATACGACTCGGCCACGTCCACCGCGCCTCCGAGCATCCAGTTGATCTGCCCCGGAAAAAGCGCGACATCGTCTGGACGGCGGTGAACAAGGAACCGTCCCGCACTGTTGCGGCACACGATCGTCGATATTCGGTGCAGCCACCGACGACGGATCGCCTCGCCCCTCTCCACAACAGCCAGAACCTCGTCACGCGCGTCAACGCGCTCAACAAGTTCACCCACGATCCAGCCCTACCGGCTCGCAGCCGCGCCGACACGGGCCAGCACCAGGTCGGCCAACTCCTGCGGGGTCAGCTCGCCGTCCAGAAACACGGTGTCGCCGGGCAGGGTGTCGGCAGCGGCCACGCACGGCGCGATCTTGTCCTTGCACCAGCGCCGAACCTTCTCGTCCTGCTCAGGGTTGTCCGGGGTGAAGCTCCGACCGTCGATCCTCCGCTCCAGAACCTCTCGGGAGACCTTGAGGAAGAAGTGGTGGACGTCGATGCCCGCATCCGTCAACGCGCCGAAGATCTCACCGACATAGCCTGGGTTGACCAAGGTCATGGGGACCAGAACCGGACGTCGGTACTCCTCAACCAACCCCACCGCCAGGTCGGCGACCTGCCGCCGCCACAGTCGAAGGTCCTGGAAGTCGCCGGTCGGTACCTCCACGATCTCCCGCAGCACATAGCCGACCATCTCGGGGTCATAGATCAGGGCCTCGGGCCATCGCGGACGCAGCTCGTCCACCAGCGTGCTCTTCCCGCTGCCGAACGCACCATTCACCCAGACGATCAACGCGATCCCCCCGCCCCGGTTGCCAGGCCCGCGCATCGAGCCCCGCACGTCGGATCAGCATGCCGCGCGAATTGGACGAGGACGAACACCATTGCAGATGGTCACGTCCGCCGAAGTGGTGTATTGACGGCCACTCGGTGATCTCGGTTTTGAGGCTATGCGGTGAGTTCGGTGGGCAGGGCGGGTTCGT
>NZ_JAQMWP010000033.1 GCF_030403745.1 Streptomyces sp. S.PB5 | reverse complement strand
CCCGAACACCGCCACCCGCTCCGACGGCACCACCCCAGCGACCTTGATCGCCTTGTACGTCGTCACCCCCGCACACGTCAAAGGCGCCGCGTCCAGCGAGGACACGCCCTCGGGCACCTCGACCACCGCACCCGCATCCGCCACCGCGTACTCCGCGTAACAACCATCCACCGAATAGCCGGAGTTGACCTGACTCTCACACAACGTCTCCCAACCCGACACGCAGTAGCGGCAGGTACCGCAGGACGAACCCAGCCACGGAATCGCCACCCGCCTACCGACCAGCTCCGCCGCCACGCCCGCGCCGACCGCCGTGACCGGGCCGATGCCCTCATGCCCGGGAACGAACGGCGGCCGCGGCTTGACCGGCCAGTCACCATGCGCGGCATGAATGTCCGTGTGACACAGACCCGACGCCTCCATCCGCACCAACACCTGCCCCGCACCCGGCTCCGGCACGGCCAGCTCCTGGATCTCCAGAGGCTTACCGAAGTCGGTCACCACTGCTGCCTTCATGTTCTGCTCCTCAACTGGCCTTGTGCCGGGCCTGCCTGGCCCGGGTGACGAAATGCAGCCCTTCCGCGGCTGCGAGGGAGAAACCGCCCGGTGTGCCCGGTGCGACGTCCAGGACGAGGCGGGGGCGGCCGAGCGCCTCGTAGAGATCGGCGTCGATGTGGAAGGTGCAGCCGTCCAGGACGCCGAGCAGCATGTCGCCCTCGCCCAGCGCGAATTCGCCGCCGGGGAAGCACATCGGGTCGCTGCCGTCACAGCAGCCGCCGGACTGGACGAACATCACCGGGCCGCCGTGCGCGGCGCGCAGGGCCGCTATCGCCCTGTGCGCCGCCTCGGTTGCGGTGACGCGCCCGGCGTTGCCGTTCTCGGTCTCCGCGGGCATGTCTCTGCTCTCCTTGGAACAAGCTCCGCTAGAACAGCCCGAGCGGCTTGGTGCCGTAGCTGACCAGAAGGTTCTTGGTCTGGCTGTAGTGCTCGAGCATCATCTTGTGCGTCTCGCGGCCGATGCCGGAGACCTTGTAGCCACCGAACGCGGCACCCGCGGGGTACTGGTGGTAGCAGTTGGTCCAGACGCGGCCGGCCTTGATGGCGCGGCCCATCCGGAAGGTGCGGTTGGTGTCGCGGCTCCACACGCCGGCGCCCAGGCCGTACAGCGTGTCGTTGGCGATCTCCAGTGCCTCGGCCTCGTCCTTGAAGGTGGTGACGGCGAGGACGGGGCCGAAGATCTCCTCCTGGAAGACCCGCATCTTGTTGTGGCCCTTCAGGACGGTCGGCTCGTAGAAGTAGCCGTCCGCGAACTCCCCCTCGATCGTGGGACGGTGCCCGCCGGCGAGCAGCTCGGCGCCTTCCTTGAGTCCGATGTCGACGTACGACGCGATCTTCTCGACCTGCTGCCGGGAGACCTGGGGGCCGACCATGGTCGCGGTGTCGAGGGGGTCGCCCTGCCTGATGGCCCGGATCCGCTCCAGGCAACGACCCATGAACTCCTCGTAGATGTCCTCCTGGATGAGCGCGCGGGACGGGCAGGTGCAGACCTCGCCCTTGTTGAACGCGTAGAGCACCAGACCTTCGACGGCCTTGTTGAGGAAGTCGTCGTCCTCGGCGGCCACGTCGTTGAAGAAGATGTTCGGCGACTTGCCGCCCAGCTCCAGGGTGACCGGGATGATGTTCTGGGACGCGTACTGCATGATCAGCCGGCCGGTGGTGGTCTCGCCGGTGAAGGCGACCTTGGCGATGCGCTTGTTGGTGGCGAGCGCCTTGCCGATCTCGGCGCCGGGCCCGTTGACGACGTTGAGGACGCCTGCCGGGACGTGGTCGCCGATGACCTCCATCAGCTTCAGGATCGACCACGGGGTCGGGGAGGCCGGCTTGATGACCGTGGCGTTGCCTGCGGCGAGCGCGGGCGCGAGCTTCCACGCGGCCATCAGCAGCGGGAAGTTGAACGGGATGATCTGTCCGACCACACCCAGCGGCTCGTGGAAGTGGTAGGCGATGGTCTCCTTGTCGATCTCGGTGATCGAGCTCTCCTCGGCACGGATCGCGGCCGCGAAGTAGCGGAAGTGGTCGGCGGCGAGGGGGATGTCGGCGGCCAGGGTCTCGCGGACCGGCTTGCCGTTCTCCCAGCTCTCGGCGACGGCGAGTTCCTCTCGGTGGGCGTCGATGGCGTCGGCGACCTTGTTCAGCACCGCGGCCCGTTCGGCCGTGGCCGCCTCGCCCCACCTGTCCTTGGCGGCGTGCGCGGCGTCCAGGGCGAGTTCGATGTCCTCGGCACCGGACTTGGGGACCTCGCAGATGGGCTTGGCGGTGGCCGGGCACAGGTTGACCGAGTACTGGCCCGTGGTGGGCGCCTGCCACTTCCCGCCGATGAAGTTCTCGTACCGGGGAGCGACGTCCACGGGGCTGCCCAGGCGGCCCGGAGGCTCGTACTTCATGATCGTCCCCTCTCCCTTCACAACGATCGGGTGATGCCCGGCACGCTAGGAGCGGGCCCGCTGCAATACCGCTGCATGCCGTCCGACCTGTGGCGGCAGGGCCAGAGCGGGGTCCAGTGCCCGGGCCCGGGCCGCCGCTGCCGCGCGCTGCGCCGAGCCGCCCGGCAGCCGGTGGGCGAGCGCCAGCCACGCGCCGGGGTCGTCGGCTCCCCAGGCCGTCTCCACCCAGCCGCGGAGCATCCGGATGTCGCCGACACCGAGGACGGCGCCACGCAACTGCTGTTCCAGGGAACGCCGTTGCTCCACGACGACCGGCGCCTCGGAGCGCGGCAGCAGCGGGCCCGGGTAACGGGCCAGCGCCTCGGCCACCCGCCCTGCGGCGAGCAAGGCGGCCACCTCGCCGAAGTCCGTGCGCACGGGGCGCAGCAGCGCGTACGGCCGTGAGCCGAGCAGGGCGGGGCCGAGCACGGCGCGCAGCCGGGTCATCTCGGCGCGCAGTGTGGAGGCGGGTATCTCCCGCTCCGACAGGTCCACGGCGAGACGGTCACCGTGCACGCCACGGTTCTCCAGGGCGAGCGCGACCACGATCTCGCTGTGCCGTGGGCTGAGCCGGTGCGCCTGACCGCCGAACTCCAGCACGGCGCCGTCACGGGCCAGCGCGGACAGCCGTACGGCGCAGGCCTGTGGCAGGTCGAGGGGGCGCCCGTCGGGCCCGGTCAGGGCGGTCGGCGCGGGCAGCGCGCGGGCGAGCTCCGCCTCCGCGGCGAGCGCGGCCGCCCGTACCGCGGCCAGGGCCGGCGGGGTGGCGATGGTGGCTCCGCCGGAGAGGTCGACGACGCCGATGACCCGCCCGGTGCCGGGGTCCCGGACCGGGGCCGCCGCGCACGACCAGGCGTGCACGCTGGAGCTGTAGTGCTCACCGGTCACGATCTGGACGGCGTGCGCCAGTTGCAGCGCGGTGCCCGGGGCGTTCGTCCCGGCCTGCGCCTCCGACCACACGGCGCCCTCGACGAAATGCATCCGCTCGGCCCGTCCCAGGGCCGCCGGGTCGCCCTCGACCCACAGCAGGGTGCCGTCGGCGTCGCCGACCGCGAAGACGTGCCCGTCGTCGGCCGCGCCGCTCCCCAGCAGTTCCCGGAACAGGGGCAGCACCGAGGCCAGCGGATGGGCGCGCCGGTACTCCGCCAGCTCTGCGCGCCCCCTGCTCAGGGGCGGTGGGCGACTGCCGTCGGCGAAGACACCGGACGTGGCACTGCGCCGCCACGAGTCGGCCACCAGATCCCGCACCCCAGGGGCCACGCGGGACGACGTCACGAACCGCTCGTGCGCGCCGCGCGCCACGCCGGACGCGTCCATGGGACCTCCCCTGTGCCTGCCTCCCGGTCGGGTCACCTCAACCTCGCCCGCGTCTCAGGACACGGAGCAGAGGCCGAACGGCCCCCGCGGCAGGGCCGCTCGGGCCCCGTCGCGGGGATCGGGGCCGGGCCCTGGGAGTGCGCCGGGCAAACGGACGCCGGATCTTCGTGACCTTCTCCTCCCCAAGGCCCCGCTCCTCCAGCTTCGCCGCACGCCGTGGGCACAGGGAGGGGCCGTCCGGCCGTACCTCCCGGCCGTACGGCCCCTCCGAGTCGTTCGGCCCGTGGCCTCGGCCGTCGAGCGGACGGGCGACACCGGCGGGCGTCGGCGGCCTCGCCGGTCACGGTGGCGTCGCCGCGCCGCATGACCAGGGCGAGCCGCGCCGGGGCTTCGGTCCCCGGGATCCGGGACCCTCGGCCCCTGCTCCGGCGGCTTGTCGTGCGGGACGTTGAAGGGGTATCTGGGGCCGGACCCGGGACGGTCCGAAGGGACGAAGCGGCCGCATGGCAGACGCAGCCCGCGCGTTCCGGCCCCCGATGACCTCTCGGACGCCGCGCCCCACAGGACCTCACGTCGGCGGGTGATCCGGCACGGCAGCATCCGTGGCGCTCCTCGCGGACGGTGAGGACGGTAAGGACGGAAGGGAGTCGGCGCGATGACCCGCACCGTAGGCGAGGTGATGACCCGCGAGGTCGTCCAGGCGCGTCCGGAGACCTCGTTCAAGGACGTGGCCCGGCTGCTGGACCGGCACCATGTCAGCGGGCTGCCCGTCGTGGACCACGACGACAAGGTGCTCGGCGTGATCTCCGGGACCGATCTCGTACGCCACCAGGCGGCCCACCACGCCGGCGGGCGGGCAAGGAGACTGCGGGGATCCGTGCTGCGCCGCTCCGCCCGCCGCACGACCGCGGCGGCCGGTGCCACGACCGCCGGAGAGCTGATGTCGTCCCCCGCCATCACGGTGCACCCCGAACAGCGCGTCCCGGACGCCGCGCGGGTCATGGCACGTCATCGCATCGGCCGGCTTCCCGTGGTGGACGAGGAGGACCGGCTGATCGGCATCGCCACCCGGCGGGACCTGCTGCAGGTCTTCCTGCGGACGGACGAGGAGATCCGCCGGGACGTGGCCGACGGCGTCCTGGCACCGGCCATGGGCCCGGCGCCCCACCCGGTCGCCGTCTCCGTCCGGGACGGCCTGGTCAGGCTGACGGGGCAGGTGGAGCGGCGCAGCGACATTCCCCGCGCCGTCCGGCTGGCCTGGCGGGTGGACGGCGTGGTCGGCGTCGTGAACGACCTGACGTTCCGCCTCGACGACGGCGGGCTGTCCGAGCAGCCTCTCCCCGACCGGCCGGCGCTCTCCTGACCTTGTGCGGAGCGGCAGGTCGTGGCCGCCGTGAGGGCCGGTCGGCCCGGCTGCAGGGGGTCGATCAGACGCCTGGTGGGGCCCACGAGGACCTGGGAGCCGCGGTGGCGGCGGAGAGACGCTGCCGGTGGAGCGGCGCCGGACCCTCACGGCGCCGCTCCCCTACGGGCCGCCGGCCGTACGGATGCTCTGTCGATCACGGAGGCACACCCATATGACCCGCCACGACGACCACACCGCGACCGCCGCCCCCGCCGCCGAGGCGCCGTCGGACATCGCCATCGCCGTGGACCGCCTGGTCACGCACGGGCTGAAGGCCCTCGCCGACTACGAGGCCCTGGATCAGGAACAGGTCGACCACATCGTGAAGAAGGCCTCGGTCGCGGCGCTGGACCAGCACACCACCCTGGCCCGCCTCGCGGTCGAGGAGACCGGCCGCGGGGTCTTCGAGGACAAGGCGGCCAAGAACATGTTCGCGTGCGAGCACGTCACGCACAGCATGGGCCGTATGAAGACCGTCGGGGTCATCGCCCGCGACGACATCGAGGACATGGTCGAGATCGCGGAGCCGGTGGGTGTGGTGTGCGCCGTCACGCCGGTCACCAACCCGACCTCCACGACGGTCTTCAAGGCGCTGATGGCGCTGAAGACCCGCAACCCGGTCGTGTTCGCCTTCCACCCGTCGGCCCAGCACTGCAGCGCCCGGGCGGCCCGGATCGTACGGGACGCGGCCGTCGCCGCCGGCGCCCCGGAGCACTGCATCCAGTGGATCGAGGACCCCTCGGTCGAGGCCACCGGCGCTCTCATGCGCCACCCGGGCGTCTCGCTGATCCTCGCCACCGGGGGCAACGCCATGGTCAAGGCCGCCTACTCGGCGGGCAAGCCCGCCCTCGGGGTCGGCGCCGGCAACGTCCCCGCGTACGTCCACACGAGCGCCAAGCTGCGCCGGGCCGTCAACGACCTGGTGCTGTCCAAGTCGTTCGACAACGGGATGATCTGCGCCTCCGAGCAGGCCGTCATCCTGGACGACGAGATCTACGACGCCGCGCTCGCCGAATTCCGTACGCTGCACGCGCACTTGGCGACCGCCGAGGAGAAGGCGAAGCTGGAATCCTTCCTGTTCCCCGTCGGCGCGGCGGGCGCGGGATGCGAACCCAAGGTCAACTCGGCGGCCGTCGGGCAGAGCGCCGCCTGGATCGCCGGGCAGGCCGGATTCTCCGTACCCGCCGACACCTCGCTCATCCTGGTCGAGACCGAACGGGTGGGCCCGGACGAGCCGTTGACCCGTGAGAAGCTCTGCCCGGTGCTGGCCGTCCTGCGCGCCGGCTCCACCCAGCAGGGCTTCGACCTCGCCGCCGACATGGTCGCCTTCCACGGCCAGGGGCACAGCGCCGTCATCCACACCGAGGACCCCGCACTGGCCGAGGCGTACGGCCGGCGGATGAAGACGGTACGCATCATCGTCAACGCCCCGTCCTCGCAAGGCGCCATCGGCGGGATCTACAACGGCCTGCTGCCGTCGCTGACGCTGGGCTGCGGCTCCTGGGGCAGCACGTCGGTGTCCAACAACGTCTCCGCCGCCCAGCTGCTGAACGTCAAGCGGGTCGGGACCCGCCACAACAACCTGCAGTGGTTCAAGGTCCCGCCGAAGATCTACTTCGAGCCGCAGGCCATCCGCTATCTGTCGTCGATGCCGGACGTCCACCGCGTCACGATCGTCACCGACGCCACCATGACCCGGCTCGGCTTCGTCGACCGGGTGGGCCGCGTCCTGCAGCGGCGCCCCGAGCCGGTCACCGTCCAGGTCATCGACAACGTCGAGCCCGAGCCGAGCATCGCCTCCGTGCAGCGCGGCGCCCGTCTCATGCGGGACTTCCGCCCGGACACGATCATCGCCCTCGGCGGCGGCTCGCCGAGGGACGCGGCGAAGGTGATGTGGCTGCTGTACGAACAGCAGGCCGCCGGCCGGGAGATGGACTTCGCCGACATGCGGCAGAAGTTCTCCGACATCCGCAAGCGTGCCTTCCGCTTCCCGGTGCCGGGTGCGCGGGCCCGTCTGGTGTGCGTGCCCACCACCTCCGGCACCGGCGCCGAGGTGACCCCGTTCGCCGTCATCTCCGACCCGGCGACGGGCAAGAAGTACCCCCTGGCCGACTACGCCCTGACCCCCAGCGTGGCCATCGTCGACCCGCTGCTCACCACCGAGCTGCCGCCAGCGCTGGCCGCGGACAGCGGCTTCGACGCGCTCACCCACGCCATCGAGGCGTATGTCTCCGTGTACGCCAACGACTTCACCGACGGCCTGGCGCTGCACGCGATCAGGCTCATCTTCGAGAACATCGAGGCGGCGGTGAACGACCGGGACCGCAGGCCGGACGCCCGGGAGAGGATGCACAACGCGGGCACCATCGCCGGCATGGCCTTCGGCAACGCCTTCCTCGGCATCGTCCACGCCATGTCGCACACCCTCGGCGCCACCTTCCGCATCGCGCACGGCCGCACCAACGCGGTGCTGCTGCCGCACGTCATCCGCTACAACGGCACCGTCCCGACCAAGCTGACGGGCTGGCCCAAGTACGAGACCTACCGGGCTCCCGAGCGCTTCCAGGACATCGCCCGCACGCTCGGTCTGCCCGCCGCCCACCCCGCCGAGGGAGTGGAGTCGCTGGCCCGTGCCGTGGAGCGGCTGCGCGACGCGGTGGGCATCGAGCCCTCGTTCCAGGCGCTCGACGTCGACGAGCACGCCTTCCTCCAGGCCCTGCCCCAGCAGGCGCTCAACGCCTACGAGGACCAGTGCGCACCCGCCAACCCGCGCATGCCGATGCTCGACGACATGCAGGAACTGATGCGAGCGGCGTACTACGGCCCGACCGGGGTCTGACCCACAGCCCCGGGCCCGTCGGCCTGCGCCTGGCCCCCGGTCGGCCCTCCTCATGGGGCCGGCCGGGGAGCCACCCTGGTGATGGGCACGGCCCGGCGCGGCCGCCGGCCCGGCCGGACATCACCCGCCCGCCCTTCCGACCCGACAAGGACGTCACCGAACCCCAGCACCGGAGGCCTTCCATGACCGCCCTTCTTGTGGGGGTGTTCCTCATCCTGCACGGGCTGCTGCACCCCGGCGTCTGGACGGCGCCGCAACAGCCCGACAAGCCGTCCCCCTTCGATCCCGGACACTCCTGGGCCCTGACGGCCGCCCATGTCCCCGCCGCACCCGCCAGGGCGTGGGCGCTGGCGCTCGCCTGGTACACGGCCGTCGTCTACGCCGTCGCCGGCGCCGGGGTGTTCGCGGGAAGTCCCTGGTGGCCCACGGCGGCGCTCGTCGCGGCCGCCAGCGGACTCGTCCTCAAGGCCCTCTGGTTCGACCCGTGGCTCGGCATCGGTGTGCTGCTCGACGTCAGCGTGATCGTCGCCGTGTCCTCCACCTGGCCGGCCTCCGTCTACTGAGCGACCGGGATGTCCCGGGTTCCGTGGTCATGACCGCCCGAGTGAACCGCGCGCGAGGCAGGTAGCATCACCCGCGCCGGGATCTGGGGGCAGCACCAACGAGCGTGCCCGGCTTGGGGATCGACGAGGTGAGGGGCGGGGTCGGGCATGACGATGCCACCGCAGGACGGCCGGGATCAGCACAGGAACGTGCGTGACGTCGAGGAGATGCTGGACGCGATCACCGACCATGCCGTCGTCAAGCTGGGTCCGGGCGGGGAAGTGGTCCGCTGGAGCCGCAGCGCCCGGGAGATGACGGGCTACACCGTGAGCGAGGTCGAGGGGCAGCCCCTGGCGTTGCTGCGCACCGCGGAGGACCGCGAGGCGGGCCTGGTGGAACAGGAACTGGACGCGGTCCGCCGCGACGGCCGACGGGAGTTCCAGGGCTGGCGGGTCCGCAAGGGAGGCGAACGCTTCCTGGCGCACACCGTCCTGACACCGGTGCACGGCGAGGACGGTACGGTGACCGGCTTCGTGGAGGTCCTCAAGGACGCGACGGAGAGCGCGCGCGCCGAGTCACTGTTCCACGGTCTGCTGGAGTCGGCCCCCGACGCCATGGTGATCGTGGGCTCCGACGGGCGGATCGTGCTGGTCAACCGGCAGACGGAGACGCTGTTCGGCTTCGAGCGCGCGGATCTGGTGGGCCGGGAGATCGAGGTGCTGGTGCCGCCTCGGTTCCGCGACCGGCACATCGGGCACCGCAACGGGTTCCTCGCCGATCCCCGTCTGCGGCCCATGGGGGTGGGGCTGCAGCTGTCCGGGATGCGCCGGAACGGCACGGAGTTCCCGATCGAGATCAGTCTGAGCCCGCTGGACACCTCCGAGGGCACCCTGGTCGCGGCGGCGATCCGGGACGTCACCGAACGCCGGGAGACCGAACAGCGGCTGCAGCGGCAGCGGGACGAGATCCTGGAACTGTCCACGCCGGTGATCCAGGTGTGGGACAAGGTGCTGGCCCTGCCGATCATCGGCACGCTGGACACACTGCGGGCGACCCGGCTGACCGAGGGCCTGCTGGAGAAGATCGCGCAGACCCAGGCGGAGGTGGCGATCCTGGACATCAGCGGGGTGCCCACCATCGACACCCAGGTCGCCCAGCATCTGCTCAAGACGGTGCAGGCGGCGGCGCTGATGGGCACGGTGAGCATCATGAGCGGGGTGCGGCCGGAGACCGCCCAGTCCATGGTGCATCTGGGCATCGACATGGGACGCCTGCGCTCCCGCAACACCCTCCAGGACGCACTGCAGTTGGCGCTCGCGGTCCTGGCCGAACGGGCCGGGACCGCGGCCTCGGCGACCCGCGCGCTGTCCGCCGGAGGACGCGGTGAGTGACGACGTGGTTCCGGTCATGCGGATCGGCGACACGCTGCTGGTGGCGCTGCAGGGCGACCTCGACGACACCACGGTGATCCAGATCGAGGAACAGCTCACCCGGGAGATCGCACGCTCGGGCGCCTCGGGCATGCTCATCGACGTCAGCCGGTTGAGCGTGGTCGACTCCTTCATCGCCCGGGTGCTGGCCCGGATCGTGGCGATGGTCCGGCTGCTGGGGGCGCAGGCCGCGATCGTGGGCATCCAGCCGGCAGTGGCGATCACCCTGGTCGAACTCGGCGTTCCCATGGGCCATCTCGACACCGCGCTCAACGCCGAGCAGGGGCTGGCGCTGCTGCAGCGGCTGCGGCGCCACGACGCCGGTGCGGACCCACGGTGACCGCCGATGCCGCGACGGACCGGGACCCGGACGTCTTCGACATCGTCCACGAGTCCGACCTCATCCGGGTACGCAAGGTGCTGCGCGCGCAGGCCGAGGCCGTGGGACTCAATCTGGTGGACGCGACCAAGCTGATCACGGCCGGCAGTGAGCTGGCCCGCAACATCCTCAACTACGCCACCGACGGCCGCGGCCGGATCAGCATCGAACGGGTCTACAAGGACGGGCGCCGAGGAGTACGGGCCACGTTCGCCGACGACGGCCCGGGCATCGACGACATCGACGCGGCCATGACGGACGGCTTCAGCACCCGCGGCAGCATGGGGCTGGGCCTGCCGGGGGCCCGAAGGCTGGTGGACGATCTCACGCTCACCTCCGCCGCCGGGTCGGGCACGACCGTGGTGATCGTGAAATGGCAGCGGTGACATGGAGATCGCACCGGGCGGGAGCGAGCACCGCCGCCATGTGATCGCCGCCGAGGAGGACGTCGGTGCCCTGCGCCGGGCGGTGGCGAGGATGGCCGCCGGGCAGCACGCGCTGCGCGCGGGAGTGGCCGAGCTGGTCGCCACCGAACTGGGCACGAATCTGCTGCGGCACGCCGAGCCCGGCGGCTACGTCCTGGCCCGCAGGACCGGCGAGGGCATCGAGCTGATCTCCGTCGACCGGGGCCCGGGGATGACCGCCGCGGCTCTCGCCCCGCCCAGCCCCATCGCTCCGTCCCCGTATCGCGGAAGCGGCCTGAGCGCGGGACTGAACGTCGTGCGCCGGCACGCCGCGGAGTTCGACTGGTACTCGACGCTGGAGGGCACGGTCGTCTACGCCTCACTGGGCCCCGTCGCGCCGTCCCCGCCGGGGGGCTGGCACTACGGCGCCGTCAACGTGCCCTTCGGCGGGGAGGGCGAATCCGGTGACTCCTGGGCCGTCATGCCGGACCGGCGGGCGGCCGCCCTGGTCGTCGACGGCCTCGGTCACGGCCCGGGCGCCGCCGCGGCGGCCCGGGCCGCGATCACCGCTTTCCGGCGGCAGGTTCCCGTCACCGACCTCGGTCTGCTCGTCCGGCACGCCCACGAGGCCATGCGTGGCACGCGCGGCGGTGTCCTGGGCGCCTGTCTGATCGACCCCGACCGCGGCGAACTCGTCCATGCGGCGGTGGGCAACATCACCGGTCGGGTCTTCACCGGCGGCCGCTCCACGCATCTGCTGGACCGCCCCGGCACCCTGGGCACCCAGCTCCCCCTGCCCACCGTCCGCCTGCAGCACTGCCCGTGGGGGCCGGGAGCCACGCTCGTGCTGGTCTCCGACGGAATCCGCTCCGGATGGCAACTGGAGGGGTTTCCGCGCCTGTTGGAACGGCATCCGGCCGTCATCGCCGCCGTACTGCAGCGCGAGTACGGGCGGTCCACCGACGACGCCACGGTCCTCGTGGTCCGTGACGGCCGCGGGATGGCATGATGAGCCGGTTCCCGTCATCGGGCGAAGGGCAGCCGGGCATGGAGGACGTGGACAGTCCCCGCACCACCGAAGGCACGGCCGGCCCGACCGAGCAGCAGGCCGAACTCGAGCGCCGCGCACGGCTGGTGGACGAGCTGAGCCAGGAGCTGGACGACACCAACCGCGGTCTGATCGCCCTGCACACCGAGCTGGAGACGGCCCGGCGCGCCGAAGCCCGGCTCGCGGCCATCGTGGCCTCGTCCGACGACGCCATGATCTCGGTGAGCCCGGCCCTCGCCGTCCAGACCTGGAACCCGGGCGCACAGCGGCTGTTCGGCCATCACCAGGAGCATGTGCTCGACCAGGGCATCGGCCTGCTCATGCCCGAGGCCGCCTTCGACGTCTTCCGGACGGTCGCGGAGCAGATCCGGGCCCATGGGCATGCCGACTCCTACCAGAGCCGCTGGCGCCGTGCCGACGGCAGCGAAGTCGATGTCGCCGTCACGGTCTCGCCGATGCGCGACCCTGAGGGCACGCTCATCGGCTTCGCCACCGTCGCCCGGGACATCACCCACCAGCTCGCGGCACAGGCCGAGTTGGTCGCCGCCCGCGCCGACCGTGAGGTGATGGCCGAGCGCGAGCGCATCGCCCGGGACCTGCACGACATGGTCATCCAGCGGGTCTTCGGCGCGGGCCTCGCCCTGCAGAGCATCACCGCCCGCCTCACCCGCCCCGACACCCCCTCCCGCATCCACACGGTCATCGATGAACTGGACGCCACCATCCGGGAGTTGCGCGGCACCATCTTCAACCTCAACCAGCCGGCCCAGAGGGCGGCCAGCCTGCGCGCCCAGGTGCTCGACGAGACCACCGCCGCACAGGACCGGCTCGGTTTCGCTCCCGCGGTCGAGTTCCACGGCCCTGTCGACGCGGCCCTGCCCGACGAGACGGCCGCCCACCTGCTCGCCGCGCTGCGCGAAGCCCTGTCCAACGTCGCGCGGCACGCCCGCGCCTCCACCGTCCGCGTCGCCGTCCGCGCCGGCGACGAACTGCTCCTGGAGGTCGTCGACGACGGCTGCGGCGTCGACCCGTCCGTCACGCGCAGCAGCGGCCTGACCAACCTGCGCCGCCGTGCGGAGAAGCTCGGCGGCACACTCGAACTGACCGGCGGTCGCGAAGGCGGCACCCGTCTGTGCTGGTGCATCCCTCTCGCCGCCGAGGACCCGACCGCGTCCCCGGGGGCTGCACGCCGCTGACCCGGGTGCCGGACATCGCGGTGCTCCCCGCGATCGCGGGGAACGGCTGATCCGTCAACGATCCTTGCGCGTCGGAACGGACCCCGTGAGCGGCCACAGGTCCCCCACGAGGTCCGAGGGGCCCGGCGGCCGTCGGGCCCTGTCGCCGGCATGGCCGTTGGGCCCATGTGCCCGTATCCGCAGGGCCGTTGGTCCCCTCTTCGTCCCATGCGGCGGCACAGCGCCGAAAGTCGGGGCGTCCCCTGGTACACAGAAGACCGCCGCACCCCGTGATGCGGCTTCCTTCCCCGACCGCGCCGCTTCGGCGTTCTCTCCTGAGGAGCGATCCGTATGACCAGTGACCGGACACAGCAGCCCCCCACGGTCCGCCTGCGCAGCGAGGGAACCGTGGACGAGGACACCCTTGCCTACGCACGTACGAAGATCGACGCCGTCGTCGGCCGGCCGGGGCTGCCGACGGTCACCGGCGAAGTGCGCATCGTGCGGGCCGACGCCCACCACGCCGGAATCGCCTGGTCGGCCACGGCCGAGCTGCGGATGGGCCGTCAGCAGGTCGTGGCCCTCGCCGAGGGGGCCACGGGCCCGGAGCTCGTCGACCGGCTCCAGGACCGGATCCGTCGGCAGACCGACAAGGCCGCCCACGCCTGGGACGACGGCCACCGGTCGGTCGCCCCGCCGTGGCGTGGTGGCAGGCCGGCCGGGTGACACTCGGCGACGGCTCCACCGGGCCGTCCGGACCTGGCGGGTGACCAATGGCCCACTGACCGCACCGGCCTGACCAGGAACCGTGGTTCATGTGGTTCCCGGTCGACGGGCGAGAACAAGGAGTTGTGTGATGGCACAGGCGTACCTGGTGGGCAGCGGGATCGCGGCGCTCGCCGCGGCCGCGTTCCTGATCCGCGACGGCGGCTTCGACGGAGCGGACATCCACCTCTTCGAGGAGCAGCGGACCATCGGAGGCAGCCTGGACGCGGACGGTTCGGCGGAGGCCGGCTACAGCATGCGCGGCATGCGGATGTTCGAGGCCGAGTTCCGCTGCACGTACGACCTGTTGTCCGGGATTCCCACCCTGGACGACCCTTCGGTGACCGTGACCCAGGAGATCCTGGCCGGGCAGGAGGAGTTCGCCTGGGACGACGTCGCCCGGCTGGTCGACGGCGACGGGAAGATCGTCGACACCCGCTCGATGGGGTTCTCCGAGCGCGACCGGCTGGAGCTGGTGCGCTGCCTGGCGACCCCGGAGGGGAACCTGGACGGCAAGCGGATCACGGACTGCTTCGGCGAGCACTTCTTCACCACGAACTTCTGGTTCTTGTGGTGCACCACGTTCGCCTTCCAGCCCTGGCACAGCGCCATCGAGTTCCGGCGCTACCTGAGGCGTTTCCTGCACCTCTTGCCCGGGTTCGCCGACATGTCGGGCGTCCACCGGACCCGCTACAACCAGTACGACTCGATCGTGCGGCCGCTGACGGCCTGGCTGCGGGAGCGCGGTGTCACCGTCCACACCGGCTGTCATGTCACCGACCTGGGGTTCGCGCCGGGAGTGCGCAGCGGCACGGTGCAGTCCCTTCATCTGATCCGAGGCGGACGCGAGGAGAAGATCACGGTCACCCCGGCGGACCTGGTCCTGGTCACCAACGGCTCCATGACCGACGCCTCCAGCCTCGGCTCGCACACCGCCGCGCCGCCGCCCGCGCCGCAGCGTTCGGACGCCTGGCTGCTGTGGCACCGGCTGGCCCGGGGCCGCGAGAACTTCGGCGACCCGTCCGTCTTCGACAAGCACGTCAAGGAGTCGCGCTGGGAGTCGTTCACGGTCACCGCCGAGGACCCGGTCTTCCTGGACGCGCTGGAGAAGTTCAGCGGCCGGGAGACCGGCCGGGGCGGGCTGATGACCTTCACCGGGTCCAACTGGCTGCTCACCCTCGTCGCCCCGCGCCAGCCCGTCTTCCGCGACCAGCCCGAAGGGGTCTCGGTCTGGTGGGGCTACGGGCTGTTCCCCGGCCGCGCGGGCAACCACACGCCCAAGCCGATGACCATGTGCTCCGGCCGGGAGATCCTCGAAGAGGTCCTGCACCATCTGCGCTTCGACGAGCCGACGGCGGCCCGTGTCCTCGCGACCTCCACCGTCGTGCCCTGTGTGATGCCCTACATCACCAGCCAGTTCCTCGCCCGCCGCCGCCATGACCGGCCCAGGGTCGTGCCCGAGGGGTCGGTCAACCTCGCCTTCATCGGCCAGTTCGCGGAGGTGCCCGACGACGTCGTCTTCACCGTCGAGTACTCCGTACGCACCGCCTGGACCGCAGTGGCCGGGCTCCTCGGCCTCGACAAGCAGCCGCCGCCCGTCCACAAGGGCCACCACGATCCGCACGTCCTGGCGGCAGCGCTGGAGACCATGCACCGCCGGTGACGGAACCTCGTTCATGGGAGCCGTCGTCATGGTTGCCGTAGCACTCGTGCTTCTCCTGCTCATCCTGGCCGGAGCCTTGTACGACACGGCCCGTCTGCCGACGTCGACGGGGAGCCGTCACGCGCTGCGGCCCCGACGCCGGCGGCATGGCGCCGTGCTCGAGGACGCCGAGCGCCGGCTGGTGAGGCAGCGGTTGCGCGGACGGATCGACGCGGTCACCTACCGGAAGCGGATGCGCGCCCTCGCCGAGGGCGAGCACAGGCCGAGCACGAGACGACACGGATGACCGGACCGGCCGGGATCACCACACCGGCCAGAACTCAGCCGGCACCGGGGCGCACGAAGTCGAGCACGTCCGCCACCGGGCGGCGGGGCGTGGCCGGACCCCTCGGCCCGTATCCCAGGCGCAGCACCATCTGCACATGGCCCGTTCCCGACACCGGGTCACGGGTCAGCGTGCGCAGATCGGGCTCCTCCAGTGCGTGGGAGGTCAGGGAGGTGGCCAGGTCCGCCAGGGTGGCTTCCAGAAGCACGTGTTCCAGCGCCTGCCCGGCGCGCAGCCAGTCAGCCGGCCCGTCGCCGGGGGTGCTCAGCACGGCCAGCTGCGGGGTGTGCTCGAAGGCGGTGGTGCCCCGGTCTGCCACCGGTCGCCGGCCGGCGAAGTCTCGTACCGGAGCCTTGCCGTCGCGTCGGCGCGGCCCGAAGGCGTACTCGGGAACACCGTCCACGGCGATGTCGGCCTCCGGTCCGAGGCGGGTCCAGCGATCCAGGTCCTCGCGGGCGACGGGGTCGAGGGCGTCGCGGTCCTCCGCGTCCTGGACCAGTTCGAGGAGCGTCTCGATGTGCCAGGGGCCCGGGAAGTGCAGCGCGGCGCCCTCCTGTGACGCCGCGTCCCGCAGGGCGACCCGGACGTCCTCGGGGATGTCCTTGTCCGCGAAGGGGTGGCGGCTGGTGTGCCGGTCACGGATCGCCGGGTGCAGCCGCTCCAGGTCGTCCTGCTCGTGCTGCGGGGAGCGTGCGGTGGGGCTGTCCAGGTGAACGGCGGCCAGGAGGAGCGGGTCCTGCGGCTCCGGCAGCAGTCGGATCTCCGGGACGAGGCCGGCGTGGGCAGCGGCCACGCGGAGGTTGAAGAGCGCCGCCCCGCAGCCCAGGTGCAGCGCGCGGTTGCCGGGGTCGGACCTGGGCATGGCTCGCGTCAGATCGGCGTACATCCGCAGCAGACCCTCGCCGATGTCGAAGCGGAAACGCCAGGGCTGTGCGTTGTGCATCGAAGGAGCCGCCACGGCCTCGGCGACCAGCTTCGTCACCGTGTTCTCGTCGAGCCGTCGTGCGCTCATCGTGTCCTCCTCGCCCACAGCCGACAACCGTTCCGCAAGACCCTCACCGTCCCCCGAACAGGGCCGGTCGTCTCTCTCGTCCCCTCTGCCACGGAGCGATCCTTGGATCAGGCGCGGACGTCGGTATCGGCACCGTGAGGGGCTCCCCCGTCCCCACCGGAACGGCGTCCGCGCCAGGGGGACGGCCCTCGCCGGGCCGCGGTCGTGCGTGGGTCGTCGACCGTGTGTCCGTGCCGTTCGCAGGCGCGGGCACGTCCCCCGCTCGGCGACGCACGCCCACCGGAGCACCCGAGCACCCGAGCATCGCGGTCAGTGTTCGATGAGCCCGATGCCGTCCGCGCGCAGCACAGCCAGCCGGCGCCGGTACTCCTCCTCGTCGATCTCCCCGCGGGCGAAACGTTCGGCGAGCAGCCGCTCGGGGGACTCGCGGTGCGGGGTCTCCCGGTGCGGGGGCTCTGGCGTGCGGTTGAAGGTGCGGAAGAGAAGCACGGCGACGGTGATCAGCAGCGCCCAGAGCAGGACCGTGCCGATCGACATCGCGAACCAGTCCCAGCCGTTCATGTCGTGATCGTTCCAGTACATCGCAGGCTCCTTCGCGCCGAGAGCCGCCTTCGGGGCTTTCTCAGCATCAGCCTCATCCCCGTGCACGGCCGGCGAGAAGGGGCCGTCGGGTCCCCGACAGGGTCCGTTCGGCCCCGGTTCGCCGGTCAGTCCGGGAGCAGCAGCCGCACCGTCTCCCCCGGCGGCAGGCTCACCGTCCGGTCGGGCAGCCGCAGGTCGATCGGCGAGGCGTCCGAGACCGGTACGGCGATCTCCAGCCGCTCGTACTCCAGGCGCAGCCGTACCCCCCAGTGCCCCTGGTAGCGCAGGGCGAAGCCGTACGAGGAGAGCTCCGGCAGCGGCACCGGGTCGAGCCGGAGGGCGCCGCCCCGGGTCTCCAGTCCGGTCAGTCCGCGCTGCACGAGATCGAGGGTGCCGGCCATCGCGCCGAGGTGGATGCCCTCGCCGGTGGTGCCGCCCTGGATGTCGGCGATGTCCCCTCGCAGGGCCTCCTGGCAGAACTTCCAAGCCTCCGCCCGCCGGGCCCGGGCCAGCACCCAGCCGTGGACGAGGCCACTGAGGGTGGAGCCGTGGCTGGTGCGGTGCAGATAGTGGTCGACGGTGCGCCGCCAGGTGTCCTCGTCGAGGCGGTACCCCAACCGGCGGAACAGCGACCGGAGTTCGGCGGGTGAGAACAGATAGCCGAGCATCAGGACATCGGCCTGCTTGGACGCCTGGTAGCGGTTGACGCTGTCGCCCTCCGCCTCCAGGATCCGGTCCAGGCGCCGGATGTCGCCGTACCGGGCGCGGTAGCCCGCCCAGTCGAGCTCGGCGAGCTCGCCGTAGCCGTCGAACTGGCTGATGACGTCGGTGTGGAACGGAATGTGGAGGGTGCGGGAGACGTCCTCCCACAGTTCGAGCTCGCCGCCGTCCAGCCCGGTGCGCTCGACGAGTTCGCGGTGGCGCGGCTCCGGCAGGGAGCGCAGCAGCTCCAGGGTGCGGGCGAGCACCCAGGCGGCCGTCACATTGGTGTAGGCGTTGTCGTCGAGGCCCGGCTCCTTCGCGTCGGGGTAGGCCTCGTGGTACTCGTCGGGGCCGACCACGCCCCTGATGCGGTGCCGGCCCAGAGTCTCGTCGTAGACGGCCGAGTCCGCCCAGAAGCGGGCGATCTGCAGGAGCATCTCGGCGCCCTTGGTGTGCAGGAACTCCGTGTCCCCGCTGGCCTCGCAGTACTGCCACACGTTGTAGGCGATCGCCGAGCCGACGTGGTGCTGCAGGTGGGAGTGGTCGGGCAGCCAGCGTCCCGAGCGCGGGTTGAGATGGAGCTGCTGGGTTTCCTCTCGGCCGTCGCTGCCGCTCTGCCAGGGGTACATGGCACCCCGGCGGCCGGCCGACCGGGCTGCGGTGCAGGCCTGCTCCAGGCGCCGGTGGCGGTAGCGGAGCAGGGCGCGGGAGACCTCGGGGAAGTGCAGGTTCAGATAGGGCAGGACGAACAGTTCGTCCCAGAAGACATGGCCGCGGTAGGCCTCGCCGTGCAGTCCCCGGGCGGGTACGCCGACGTCGAGGTCGGCGGTGTGCGGGGAGAGGGTCTGCAGGACGTGGAAGAGGTGCAGGCGCAGGATGCGGCCAGCCTCCCCGGGGACGTCGAGGTCGGCCCGGCGCCAGAGCTGGTCCCAGGCGGTGAGGTGGGTCTCCAGCAGTTCGTCGAAGCCGGGGGCCCGGCCGACCCGGTCGACGGCGGCGTTCAGCGGGTCGCTGATCGCCGGGTCGCGGGAGGTGTGCAGGGCGACGGTCTTGTCGACGGTGGAAGTGCTGCCCGGCATCAGGTCGAGGGTCATCTGCTGGACGGCGCGCGGGAGTTCGTGCCGCACGGTGAGCGGCGCGTCGGCGGTGAGCCGGGCCGCCATGCCGATGCGGATGTCCGAGGTGCGGGTGCGGCAGCGCAGCCACACCGTGTCCGGGGCGGCGGTGCCGGTGTGCACATGGGTCAGGTGCCGGCCGTCCAGGTCCCGGTAGCGTGCGACGCCGGAGTTGGTGACGCCGCCGTCGAGGGCCGCCTCGACCTCCAGCGGCCCGGAGAACCCCTCAGCGGTGAACTCGGTGCGCAGGGCCGCCAGATGAGGATCGGCCAGGTGCACGAGCCGCTGCTGACGCACGGTCAGTGCGCGTCCCTCACCGAGGTCGTAGCGGGTGCGGCGCTCCAGCATCCCCGCGGACAGATGCAGCGTCTGCCGGTGGTCCAGGACGGTCGCGGTGTCGGGGGTGAGCCATGGCCCGCCGGGCCGCCGGAAACGCAGGGGCAACCAGTCGGGAACGTTGACCATGTCCTCGTTCTCGACCTGCCGTCCGGCCACCTCGGAGGTGAGCCGGTTGTAGCAGCCCGCTACATAGGTACCGGGGTAGTGCACTTCGTCGGCGCCGCACTCCGGCAGCGCCCCTCGCGTGGCGAAGCACCCGTTGCCCAGGGTGCACAGCGACTCCCGCAGCCGTTCGTCGGCGGGCACGTAGCCCTCGTACTCCCAGGTCCATCCGGTCACTTCGCCTCTCCTCCCGCGACCAGTTCCCCGAGATCGCGTACGACGATGTCGGCGCCGTGCCGTAGCAGCCGTTCCGCGGTGTCGTCACCCGCGGCCCGGTCCACCCCGATCACCAGGCCGAACCCGCCGCGGCGGCCGGCCTCGACGCCCGCGAGCGCGTCCTCGGCGACGGCGGCCCGGCGGGCGGGGACATGGAGCCGCCGGACCGCCTCCAGGAACAGGTCGGGCTCCGGCTTGCCCGCGAGGCCGAGGCGCGCCGCCTCGCCGCCGTCGACGAGGAGGTCGAAGAGGTTGAGTACCCCGGCCAGACTCAGCAATTCACCGGCGTGCCGGGAGGCGGAGGCCGCCGCGCAGGGCACGCCCGCGCGGCGCAGGGCCAGCACCAGCCGCACCGTGCCCGGGTACGCGTCGACGCCGTGCTTGCGCAGCCGCTCGGTGAACAGGCGCTCCTTCTCCTCGGCGACGGCGCGCACCGTACCGGGCGAGGGATCGAGGCCGCGTGCGGTGAGGAAGGCGGCGGCGCCGTCGAGGCGGGACCTGCCGTCCACGTGGCGCAGATAGTCGTCCCGTACGTCGAACGGGCGGCGCATCTCCGGGTCCGCGGGCGGGTGGATGCGCAGGTGAGCGTCGAACGCCGTCTTCCACGCGGCGGCGTGCACCTGTGCCGAGTCGGTGATCACTCCGTCGGTGTCGAACACGACGGCACGCACGTCCCGCAGGATCGCCGCGAGCGGCGGGCGGGGTGTCTCGGGGGCGGGGGGCCGGCGCATGGGTCACACCTCTTCGGGGACGACGGCGACGGGGCAGTCCGCGTGATGCAGCAGCGTGTGGGCCACGCGGCCGAGCTGGAAGCCGTGGTGACCGTGGCGGCGCCGGGCTCCGACGACCAGCAGGTCGGCGCCGCCCGACCTGGCGAGCAGCACCTTGGGTGCGGGGCCTTCGGCGGTGGTGCGGCGCACCCGGACCGCGGGATGGTCCGCGGCCGCCTCGTACAGCGCGCTGTCCAGCTGCTCCGACGCCTGGCGCTCGTGCTGATGCGCCGGGTTCCCGGCGAGGAGGGGATGCTGCATCGGCTCACGGGCGGAGCGGCGCCAGGCACGTACGGCGTCCAGCATGCACCCGCGGGTCTCGGCCTCCTGGAACGCGAACCGCACCGCCTCGCCACCGCGCGCGGACTCCCCCACGCCCAACAGAATCCGCCCGTGGTCGCCCGTGGTGTCACCCCGGACCACGATCACGGGGCAGCGCGCCCGTCCGGCCACGGCCGGCGAGACCGAGCCGAGCAGCAGTTCGGTCAGTCCTCCACGGTCCCGCGCTCCGGTCACCAGGGAGAAGGCATGGTGCCCCTCGTGCAGCAGTGCGTCGACCGCCTCCTCGGCAGCGACCTCCGTGGCGACCTTGAGGTCGGGTGCGCGCCGCCGGGCACGTGCTGCCGCGATGTCGAGGAGGTTCTCGGCCCTGACCTGTTCGTACGGCGGGTCGCCGTCCTCGGGCGGCACGGCTCCCTCGTAGCGCTCCCACAGCGATGCGTGCACGAGCCGCAGGGGCAGTCCGCGGCGGGCCGCTTCGTCCGCCGCCCAGTCGACGGCCACGAGGCTCTCGTCGGATCCGTCGACACCCACGACCAGGGGCAGCTCCATCGTCCCCACCGCCTTTCGTCGGACCGCACGGCTGTACGGCACGGGGGCTCCCTCTCCACGGTCTCATCACCGCCCCTCCGAGTGCAGAGACGGTTGGTCCCCCGTCCGGGCCCGTTCGGCCCCTGGGCCGCACGGCCGCGGCGACGGACGCTTGAACCGGGGCCCGCAGCGGACGGTGCTCATCTCATCCGGCCACTCGGCACCCTGTGTCCGGCCGGGCCACGGCGACTGGCGGCTCCGGCGTGGCAGGCAGCTTTCGGGGGAGGTCGGTCATGGTTCCGCTCATACTCATCGGCGCGGTCGTGGTGGGTGCGTGCATGGTGTTCGGTTACAGCTCGTTGGTCGTCGGCTTCGTGCTCATGGTCGCCGGCGTGATCGGTCTCATCGCGTTCATGTCCACGACCGGCATGGTCCAGCGCCCCGGTGAACGGGGGACGGTCATCGAGGAACGGCACTACATCGGTGACACTCCCCGCGAAGATCACCGCCACCGGACCTGAGATCCGCAGCGCGGGCCGATGCTCAAGGCCGTGTGGGTCATGTCCCCTCACGTGTTGGTGTGCAGGGGCTGGGGAGGTGCGTCGGCCTGCTGGAGTTCGGCGAGGAGTTCGTTCTGGCCGGTGAGGAGTTCGGTGAGGATGCGGCGGGCGGCGCGCAGGAGTTCGGCGACATCGCCCCCGGCGAGCGCGTAGCGGACGGTGGAGCCCTCCCTCATGGAGACGACGATGCCGGAGCGCCGCAGCACGGCCAGCTGTTGCGACAGGTTCGACGGCTCGATCTCGATGTCGGCCAGCAGGTCCCGTACGGACACCGGACCGTGCTGGAGGAGTTCCAGCACCCGGATGCGCACAGGGTGTCCGAGCATGCGGAAGAACTCCGCCTTGACCTGGTAGAGGGGGGCCTGCATGTCTGCTCGCTCCTGGTCGGGTGGGTGGGAATGCGGCCGCTGTGGTGCGGCGGCGTCCGGGGAGGCCGCCGCACCACAGCGGCCGCCCTCGGATGCCGATCCTTCACGCCGCGGCCCCGCCGCGACCGCACATTGGAACCATGCTGATGTGGTGACTTGAAGAAGTCTTCACATCATGGGCGTGCGTGGCTCCGCGGATCCCGCCCGGGCTAGATCTCGATCGCCTCCTCGACGCGCTTGAGCTGGTGACGGGCCATGGCCAGGTTCGAGCGGGCTTTGTCCAGGACGAGGTAGAGGAACAGTCCGTTGCCGGTACGGCCGGTGACCAGGCGGATCAGGTGGTACTGCTTGTCCAGCGTGATCAGGATGTCCTCGATCCGGCCCTTGAGGCCGAGTTGCTCCATGGTGCGCACCTTGGCCCGGATGACATCGGTGTTGCCGGCCGCGGCGACGGTCAGGTCCAGGTCCTTGTTGCCGCCGAGCGTGCCCAGCGCCATTCCGCTGGTGTAGTCGACGACGGCGGCCCCCATCGCCCCCTCGACTCCGGCCATCATCTCCTTCAGCGACACTTCCACATTCGCCACAGCGCCTCCCTTTGCGTGCCGTTGTTGCGGGCCGGTGCTGCCGGCCCGTCTCGGTGCCCGGACCCTACGCACGCCTCCGGCGGCTCAGGAGAGAGTCTTTGGGACTGACCTCTGACGACCGAACAACGGCACGAGTGGACCGTTCGATGGGCGGAAGTGCCATGCGTGGCCAAGGAGTTGACACAGCGACCGCAACCCGCGTCCGTCGCGCCCGCGAACGCGGTTCCGCCTCCGCGGTCAGGCGGCCGCCGTCCCGGCGGGCCTGGACGGACGCCGCGCGGGCAGGTCCGAGGGCGAAGGACCGGCCGGTGGCACGGACGGCATCTGCGCCGCGGGCCTTCGGACACACCGGCGCGCCGCTCGCAGCTCCAGGACGTCCCGGACGGCCGAACGGGCGAACGCCACGCCCATCGCCGCCACCAGCAGCGCCGCGAACCGCTCCCAGAGCTCCCGTGCCGGACGCGTGACCACGGTCCTCACTCTCCTCAGACCTGAATCCTCCCCCTCCCTTCCATCCAACCCCGCGCCAAGACGCCAGGCATGAGCCGACAGGACCGGACACGGCACCGCGACGGTCCCTCAACGGCCCGCCCCCACAGGGCCGGTCGGCCCACGCCACCCAGGACATCGGAGCCGGCGATCATGAGCCGGGCCCGCCCGAGGCCCCGGTCACCCGGCGTCCGAACGGCCCTTGACGGAACGGCCGTTCGGCCCACGGTCCGGAGCCGTCCAGACACTGCAGGACGGCTGCGAGGAGCGGTTCGCTGGAAGTGCCGGAGGAGGTAGCCATGTCCAGCGAAACACCGCCCGCCCGCCGACCTCACCCCGCCGTGCTCACCACTGCGCTGGCGCTCCCGCTGCTCGCGATCGCCGCGTGCGGCACCGGGCCGGGAGCCTCGGACGGCACGACGCAACCCTCGTCCCCGCCGCGCGACTCAGCCACGTCGGGCGGCACTTCGGGCACTCCCGCGCCGCCCGCGTCCACGCCCCCGGCGACGACCGCACCGCCTGCCCCGACCGGCGGCTCCGACGGCTCGGCGGCGCCGAAAGTCCGTACGGCCGTGTACTTCCTGCACGGCGAGAAGATCTCTGCCGCCCCTCGCACGGTCACGGCGCCCGCGACCGCGACCGCGGCGGTGCGCGCCCTGCTGGCCGGTCCCAGCCGCGCCGAAAGCCGCCACGCCCGCACCACGGCCGTCCCGGCCGGCACCGAGCTGCGCTCCGTCGTGATCCGGGACCGTGTGGCCACCGTCGACCTGTCCGGCCGCTACGACGACGGGGGCGGCAGTCTGTCGATGCGGGCACGGCTGGCCCAGGTCGTGTTCACCGTGACCCGCTTCCCGACGGTGGACAAGGTCGCCTTCGAGATCGAGGGCGAGCCGGTGAAGCACTTCGGCGGAGAAGGCGTCGTGCTGAACGCTCCCGTCGGCCGGGCGGACTTCGAGGATCTCTCCCCCGCCGTCCTGGTCGAGTCCCCGATGACCGGGGACACCGTCCGCACCCCGCTGCGGGTGTGGGGCAGCGCCGACACCTTCGAGGCCGAGTTCCGTCTGAAGGTCACCGACGTCACCGGACGCACCGCCGCGGACGTCCAGGTGAGGGCGACGTCCGGCACCGGCACACGCGGCACCTTCGACGTGACCTTCCCCTACAAGGCCGCCCGTGGCGGGGCGGGCCTCCTCACGGCGTACTTCATCTCGCCCGAGGACGGCCGGCCCGTGACCGTCGACACCGTGCCGCTGACCGTGAACCGCTGACACCGGCCGGCGGCACGAAGAACCCCGGCGCGCACACCGCGCCGGGGATCGCCCACGCCCCGGCCCTTCGGACCTCGGGTCCCGCCATCAGCCCTTGCCGGGGCGGCGCCGGTCACGGCCCGGCCGCAGGGCGGAAGGACCAGGACGACGATGGCCGGGACCACCGGCGGCACCAGGGGCAGCCCTACGTTCCCGTCCGGCGCCGGCACTGTCTCGGGCCCCACCGTCGAGAAGCGGCGAGGCACAATGAGAACGGGGTCGGCACGGCGGTCCCGGTGGATCAGGTGGGGCCGGCCGGCCCTGGTGCGTCCGGCCCGGGCGCGTGACGATCGGCGTCAGGGGCGGCCCGCAGTCCGCCACCGACCGGGGATCGAGGGGTCGAGATGACCGAGGAACCCGCATTCACGGCGCAGGATCCGATCCGCGTCTTCCTGCTCGACGACCACGAGGTCGTACGCCGCGGGGTGGCCGACCTGCTGGACGCCGAGGCGGACATCAGCGTGGTGGGCGACGCCGAGAACGCCGAGCACGCGCTCCTGCGGGCACCGACGGTGCGCCCGCACGTGGCCGTCCTGGACGTTCGGCTGCCGGACGGCGACGGCATCACCGTCTGCCGCGAACTGCGCAGCCGGATGCCGGGACTCGCCGTGCTGATGCTGACCTCGTTCGACGACGAGGACGCGCTGCTGGACGCCATCATGGCCGGGGCCTCGGGCTATGTGCTCAAGCAGATCAGGGGATCCGACCTGGTCTCGGCGGTCCGCACGGTCGCCTCCGGAAAGTCCCTGCTCGACCCGGCCGCCACGGCCCGGCTGATGCACTCCCTGCGCGCCGAGCCCGCTCAGCCCGCCCAGGTCCCGCCCGAGCCGGCGAACCTGTCCCCGCGGGAGCGGGAGATCCTCGCGCTGGTCGGCGACGGCCTGACCAACCGCGAGATCGGCGGCCGGCTGTATCTGTCGGAGAAGACCGTCAAGAACCACATCTCGCGGCTGCTGGCCAAGCTCGGCGTACAGCGCCGGGTACAGGCCGCGGTGCTCGCCACGCATCTCCAGCAGCCCGTGGCCGAGGGCCGTCCCGTGCGGTGAGGCACCACGCAGGCCGCAGGACCGCAGGTCACCGGCGGCTCCGGGTCGTGTGCCGCCGCACTGCACGCGCCACCAGTTCGACCAGCAGCACCGTGGATGCCGTCCCCAGGCACAGCGCCCACTGGACGGCGTCCAGGGGCTGCGTCCCGAAGACGGTGCGCGCCCACGGCAGGTGCACGGCCAGGGCCTGCACCGCGAGGACGGCCGCCAGGCACAGCCACAGCGTCCGGTTGCGGAGCTGGTGGCGGCCCAGCAGCGGGCCGTCGTCCGCACGGGCGTTGAGCGAGTTGAACAGCTGGAACAGGACGAACGTGGTGAACGCCATGGTCAGCGCGGTGTCCGTGCCCACCCGATCCCGGGCCAGGGCCAGCACCGTCAGCGTGCCCAGGGCCATGACCGCGCCGGCCCGGCCGATGGCCAGCAGGCGGCGGGTGTCCAGGATGCGTTCGCCCGGGTCGCGCGGCGGATGGCGCATCACGTCGTCGCGGGCGGGGTCGACGGCCAGGGCCATGGCGGGCGGGCCGTCCATGATGATGTTGATCCACAGGAGCTGGGCCGCCGTCAGCGGGGCGGGCAGACCGGCCAGGGAGGCGCCCAGCAGGGTGAGGATGGCGCCGATGTTGGTGGCCAGCTGGAAGCGGACGAACTTGACGATGTTGTCGTAGATGGCCCGGCCCTCGCGCACCGCCCGCACGATGGTGGAGAAGTCGTCGTCGGTGAGCACCATGTCGGCGGCTTCCTTGGCGACATCCGTCCCCGTGCGGCCCATCGCCACCCCGATGTGTGCGGCCCGCAGTGCCGGCGCGTCGTTGACGCCGTCACCGGTCATGGCGACGATGTGGCCCCGGCCGGACAGCGCCCGCACGATGACGACCTTGTGCTCCGGGGCGACCCGGGCGAACACTCCGATGCCGTCGATGCGGGCGGAGAGTTCGTCCTCCGTCATGCGGTCCAGTTCGGCGCCGGTCACCACCTCGCCGTCGATGTCCAGTTCGCGGGCGATGGCCGCCGCGGTGGCGGCGTGGTCGCCGGTGATCATCTTGACGGCGACCCCGGCGGAGCGGCACAGCGCCATCGCGTCGCGGGCCTGCGGGCGGGGCGGGTCGGCGATCCCGGCGACGGACACCAGGGTCAGTCCGGGCAGCGCGGCCGGGTCGGGCGGGCCGTCCAGCCGTGCGGTGGCCGCGCCCAGGACCCGCAGTCCCGAGCTGCCCAGGCGCGAGGTGATGTCGAGGATCTCGGCCCGGCGCCGGTCGTCGAGGGCGCGCACACCGTCCTCGGCCGTGACCTCGGTGCACAGGTCCAGGAGCACGTCCACCGCGCCCTTGACGTGGACCCGGGTGCCGCCGTCGGGCTCGGCGTGGAAGGTGGCCATGTACTTGGCTGCGGCATCGAAGGGCACCTCGGCCGTCCGGGGTGTCTCGCTGCGCAGCAGGTCGGCGTCGATGCCGACCTTCGCGGCGAGCACCACCAGCGCGGCCTCCGTCGGGTCGCCGACGAAGCCGTCGCCGGTGAGGTGCGCGTCGTTGCAGGCGGCGAACGGCAGTACCGCGTCGAGGAGTTGACCGGAGCGCCCTTCGGCACCGGACACGGTGCCCTGGGTTCCGTAGCCCTCGCCCGTGACGTCGTGGAGCCGTCCGCCGGTCCACAGGGCCCGTACGGTCATCTCGTTGAGGGTCAGGGTGCCGGTCTTGTCGCTGCACACGACGGTCGCCGAGCCGAGGGACTCCACGGAGGCCAGGCGCTTGACGATGGCCCCGCGGCGGGCCATGCGGTACACACCGAGCGCGAGGGTCAGGGCCAGGACGGCGGGCAGCCCTTCGGGGATCGCCGCGACGGCGAGCGCCACGGCCCGCAGGGCGAGGTCCGTCAGGCCTTCGCCGCGGACGAGCGCGACGAGCGCGTAGGCGGCGACCGCGACACCGCTCAGCAGGGCGAGCCGCCGGCCGAGGCTGTCCAGCTGCACCTGGAGCGGACTGGGCGGCTCGGTCCCGGTACGCAGTTCCTCGGCGATCGCGCCCAGTTCGGTGCGCATGCCGGTGGCCGTGACGACGATCTCGGCGCGGCCCCGGGTCACGGCCGTGTTCATGAACAGCATGCCGGTGCGCTCGGCGAGCGGCAGAGGGGCAGTGCCGTCCGGGGCCTCGGTGGTCTTGGCGACAGGCTGGGACTCGCCGGTCAGGGCCGCCTCGGCGACCTCCACCGACTCCGCGACGACGAGCCGTCCGTCGGCGGGCACCCGGTCGCCCGCCTCCAGCAGGACCACGTCCCCGGGGACCAGGGTGTGGGCCTCGACCACCCGTTCCTCGCCGTCGCGGCGGACCCGGGTGGTCGGCACCAGCATCCGGCGCAGCGCCTCCAGGCTGCGTTCGGCCCGTCGCTCCTGGAGATAGCCGAGCACGGCGTTGATCTGCAGGACGACGGTGATGACCACGGCGTCCTTGATGTCGCCGATGGCTCCGGCGACGACGGCCGCGATCAGCAGGATGCCGATGAGCCAGTTCCGGAACTGGTCGAGGAACTTCAGCCACTCCGGCCGCCGGGCCGGCTCGGCCAGTCGGTTGGGGCCGTGGACCGCGGCGCGTTCCGCCGCCGCACGTTCACTCAGGCCGGTCGCCGGGTCCACGCCCAGGCCGGCCGCCACCTGCGCGGCGGTGAGCCGGTACGCGTCCGTCTCGGGGTCCCCGGCGGGGCGGGGCGGCGGCGCAGTCGCGGCCGTCGTCGGTCCGTCCATGGTCATGCCTTCCCTCCGGGCACCACGGCGACGGGGCAGTGCGCGTAGCGCAGTGCCGTCCGGCCTGCCGAGCGCGGCCGCACGCGCGCGCCGTGCCCGCGCCGTCGTACGCCGACCACGACGAGCTGCGCTCCGACGCTCGCCTCGGCGAGACCGCGGCCGACCCGGCGGTGTGTCCGGCGGGTGTGCACGACGACGTCCGGGTACTTCTCGCGCAGGGCGGACAGCGCCCGGGCGGTGCGGGTGCCGCGCGTGTTGAGGACCACCAGGTCCGTGCCGCGTTCGGAGGCCTCGGCGAAGGCGAACTCGGCCGCTTCCCGGAACGCCGGGGAGGCGTCGTCGGCCAGCACGACCGAGCCGCTCCGGGCCGGCCTGCCGCACACCACGAGCACGGGACAGCCGCCCTGGGCGCTCAGCGACCCGGCGACGGACCCGTGCAGCAGACCGCGCAGCCCACTACGGGGGTGACTGCCCAGCACGGCGAGGGACGCGGAGCCCACCTCGAGCTCCAGGACCCTCGAAGGGGCACCGACGAGCACGTCACGGGTGATCTCCAGCCGCGGGGCGACCCGGCGGGCCCGCCATTCGGCGTCGCTGAGGGCCCCGTTGACGAGATCGCGCTGGTCGCCGCCGTCGGGATCCCAGGGCGGTACCCCCGGCGCCACCTGCCCTGGCCGCGGGCCGAAGGCGTGCGCCAGCCTCAGTCCCACACCACGCCGGGCGGCCTCCCGGGCCGCGATCTCCACGGCGGCCAGGCTCGACGGCGATCCGTCCACTCCCACGACGACCGGACCGGTCATGGTCCTCTCCCCTCTCCGGGCGGCCCCGTCCGCGAGGACGGGACGACAGCGGGCACCGCGGGACCGGCCCGTCCGCCGTCACCGGCCGACGGGCCCCGCCGCGCCTCCACGTGTCCAGCCTCCGGCGAGGGCACCCAGGCCCGCACTGGGCCGTCCGGACCTCAAGGGCACACCGTCCGGCCCTCCCCCGGGGCCTGTGCCGCGGGGACCCTGAAGGTGGGGTTCGCTGTGCGCGGCACGGGGCCGGGCCCCGTGCCGGAACGGGAGGTGTGCCATGACCGGACCTGTCGTCGTCGGAATCGACGGCTCACCGGCGAGCATGACGGCCGCGTGGTGGGGGGCCCAGGAGGCGGTGCGGCGGCGGCTGCCCCTGCTGCTGCTCCACTCCTGGACGTCCCAGCCGCTGGACGTGCCCGTCGCGCAGGAGGCGTTGAGCAAGCAGCGGTACGGCGGAAGCGTGCTGCAGCGGGCCGAGGCCGAGTTGCTGCACCGCCACGGCGAGCTGAGCGTGGCCACGGAACTGGTCTCGGCCCCCGCCGCCGAGGCACTGCTGGAACTCGGCGCGGGTGCGGAGCTGCTGGTGCTGGGCTCGCGCGGCCACGGCACGGTCGCGAGCTTCCTGCTGGGTTCGATCAGCCTGCACGTCCTGGGCCTCGCACGGTGTCCCGCCGTCACGGTCCGGGCGGGCGACCCGGCTGTCGAGGCCGGCTCGGAGCACCCCGCGGCGGCCGACCGGGACGAGGTCGTGGTGGGTGTCCGGGAGGCGGGAGCGGCCACCGACCGACTGCTGGAGTTCGCCTTCACCACCGCGCACGCCCACGGGTCCCGCATCCGGGCCGTACGTGCCCTGCCGCTGTCGTCCCTGCTGACGCATCCGCGGTTCGGCGACGAGGCCGACGGCGGATACGAGACGGACGAGCGTGCGCGGCTCGCCGCCGCGCTGGCGCCGTGGCGGGAGAAGTTCCCCGACGTCCCCGTCGTGGCCCACGTCGCCATGGGGCCTGCCGCACACGTGCTGCTGGCCGCCTCCGCCCACAGCCGCCTCACCGTCGTGGGCCGTCGGCACCACCCCTCTCCTCTGGCCTGGAAGCTCGGCCCCGTCGCCCACGGGGTCCTGCACCATGTGCCGTGCCCCGTCGCGGTCGTCCCGCACGACTGAGCGGACGGCATGACAGGAGTGCCGCCATGGCAACGTCACGCACACTTCGCCGTATCGCGCCGGGCGGCGCGCTGGTGGCGCTCGGAGCGGTGCCGGCGACGACCACAGCCGCCGTCCGGGCGGACGCGGTGTCCACGGCGACCGCGCCCACGGCACCCGGCCGCGCCGGCCGTCCGACGTCCGCCGTCGACCGGGTCGCCGACTTCTACGGCGCCTGCATCGACGTGCTGTACGACTGCGGCCGCAGCCGGCTCGCGGACGCCCTGCGCACCCACTACCTCACCGCCGGGCTGCGCCAGGACCTGGCCCGCTGGGAGGCCGAGCACCACAGGGACGGCGTCCTGCGCGCCAAGGGCGTACCCGTCGCCTGGAAGGTCGTCCACAACGACAGCGGCATGGGCCACTGCTGGACCCGTGCCACGCTCACCTGGCAGGACTCGGCCGACCGGACCCACCGCACGCGTCTGATGATCCAGTCCGACCTGGCGACCCTGCTCATCTCCGGCATCCGGTCCGCCGACTGACCGGTCGGACCCGGCCCGGGCCCTGTCGGCCGTACGGAGGTCCGGTCGGCCCATGTCCGCGCCGGGCTCCGGCGTGCACGCTGGCCTCATGCCCTGCCGTGAGGCCGCGGGGCCCGGGAGCACTTCGGAGATGGTCACGATGAGCACGGTTCCCTCACGTCGGTCCTCCAGGCGTCCCTCCACGGTCCTGCATCTGCCGTGTGCGCGGCGCACGGTGGGTGTGGAGGCCGCACTCCGGCTGCCCACGGTGATGGTGCTGGTGGTCGAGGACACCTGCACCCTCATCGCCCTGCGGGACTGGCAGGACCGCGAGCCGCCGCGCCGCAGGCCGCGGGCACGGCACCGCTGGCACGCGGAGGGCCGCCGCCTGCGGGCCAAGGAGCAGCGGATGCTGGAGCTGGCAGAGCAGTGCCTGGACGCACCCGACTGACCTGCGCCGGTGGAGCAGCGGGGACCTGTCCGGAAGCGGAGGGCAGGTCCGCCGGCGAACCGGTCGCGGCCACAGCCGGACCGGGCGTTCGGCCGCCCGGTCCTCCGACCTGCCTTCGATGCGGTGGGTCAGGGCGAACCAGCCGCCCGCCTCGGCGCGAGCACCGCGGTGTACCCGCCGCGCAGCGCGCCCGCGGCGGGCCCGGCGTCGGTGGAGTCGACGGAGACGGAATCCGAACCGTCCTCCTGTGCCGCCGGATGCGCGGCACCGGCCCAAACCGGCCGCAGCGTGCCGGTGTTCGGGGGCCCTGGGTCCGGGAAGCCTCGCTCGATGCCGCAGCATGCCCCCTTCCCCGCTGCATCCAGCCTCGCGAGGGAGGACAGCGGCGCCCAGGGGCCGACCGGCATGCGGGGCAGGCCTTCCGGGCCCTGCCGCGGGAGTGGCCGACGGTTCCAGCCTGGGGGCGGGAAACGTGTCAGGGAGGGGAACATCATGGCGTCCGTCAGTTTCGACAAGGCCACCCGGTGCTTCCCGGGTATGGAACACCCGGCCGTGTGCGACCTCGATCTGCAGATCGCGGACGGCGAGTTCATGGTGCTGGTGGGGCCCTCCGGCTGCGGCAAGTCGACCAGCCTGCGCATGCTCGCCGGGCTCGAGGAGGTCGACTCCGGGAGCGTCCACATCGGCGACCGGGATGTCACCCATCTGCCGCCCAAGGACCGGGACATCGCGATGGTGTTCCAGAACTACGCGCTCTATCCGCACATGACGACGGCCGCGAACATGGGCTTCGCCCTGAAGATCGCGCGTATGCCCAAGCATCAGGTGCGGGAGCGGGTCCAGGAGGCCGCGACCGTCCTCGACCTCGCGGACTACCTGGACCGCAAGCCCAAGTCCCTCTCCGGCGGTCAGCGCCAACGCGTCGCGATGGGACGGGCGATCGTGCGCGAGCCGCAGGTTTTCCTCATGGACGAGCCGCTGTCCAACCTGGACGCCAAGCTGCGCGTCCAGACCCGCACCCAGATCGCCGTGCTCCAGCGCCGCCTCGGCACCACCACCGTCTACGTCACCCACGACCAGGTCGAGGCCATGACGATGGGCGACCGGCTGGCCGTCATGAAGGACGGCCTGCTGCAACAGGTGGGCACGCCGAAGGAGGTGTTCGCGCACCCGGCCAACACCTTCGTCGCCGGCTTCATCGGCTCGCCGGCGATGAACCTGTTGCGGCTGCCGCTCGACGACGGCGGGGTCCGGCTCGGCGCGCTGACCGTTCCGCTGCCCCGTGACACGCTGCTGGCCGCCGGCACCGAGGGCGCCACGGAGGTCACGCTCGGCGTGCGGCCCGAACAGTTCGAACTCCTCTCGCCCGAGCACCTGGACGGCCCCGGCCTGGACCTCGTGGTCGACGCGGTCGAGGACACGGGCTCCGTCGCCTATCTCCACGCGACCGCGGACCTGGGCCGGGAGCGCGTTCCGGTGGTGGTCCGCCTTCCCGGCCGACCCGAACACGGCAAGGGGGCCCGGCTGCGCGTCGGGGTCCGCGCGGACGCCGTGCACTGCTTCTCTGCCGTGACAGGGCTGAGGCTGCCCGACACCACGGATCCCCTCGACGCGTCGGCGCAGCCGCCGGGGGCCGGGCCCGAGGACGCGGTACCGGGGCTGTCGGGCACCGATCTGCGGGACGCGGCGCCGGCGGAGCGACCCTGAAGGGCTCACCGCTCGGGGACCGTTGGCCGGTGATGCGGCCCCGGTCGGCCCTCGTGCCGGCCGCGGGCCGGCCGTCAGGCTGGTCACGGGTCATGCCCCCGCGTGCGGCGTCCTGTCCCGCGGGGAGCCTTCCGCCCCGAAGGAGTTGATCGCCATGACGACCCTGGCGGGCCTGCCGGACCGTCCGGTCCGGGTCAACGCGGTGCTGGACGCGCCGCTGTCGCGGTGGCTGTGGCTGGTGAAGTGGATCCTGGTGATCCCGCACTACGTGGTGCTGTTCTTCCTCTGGACCGCCTTCATCGTGGTGAGTGTGATCGCGTTCTTCGCGATCCTTTTCACCGAGCGCTATCCCCGCGCCCTGTTCGATTTCAACCTGGGTGTGCTGCGCTGGAGCTGGCGGGTCGCCTACTACTCGTACGGCGCGCTGGGCACCGACCGCTATCCGCCGTTCAGCCTGGGCGCGGAGCCCGACTATCCGGCCCGGCTGGACATCGCCTACCCCGAACATCTCTCCCGGGGCCTGGTACTGGTGAAGTGGTGGCTGCTGGCCATCCCGCACTACATCGTCGTCGGCTTCTTCCTCGGCGGCTGGCACCTCGGCTGGTGGGACGGCGGACTCGTCGCCGTCCTGGCTCTGATCGCCGCCGTGATCCTGGCCTTCACCGAGAAGTACCCCAAGAGCCTGTTCGACCTGATCCTCGGCCTCAACCGGTGGGTGCTCCGGGTCGCGGCCTACGCCGCCCTCATGACCGACACCTACCCTCCGTTCCGCCTCGACATGGGCGGCACGGAACCGAGCGACGCACCGGAGGACCGGCCGTAGCGGTCCCGGGGGCGAAGCCGACGCCGCAGTCAGGCAGGAGCGGAGTCCTCACCGATCCGTGGAGGTGCCCGATGTCCGAGATCCTGGATCTGAGGGGCAAGACCATCACCACCTACGTCGCGGGTCGTGCCGCGGACGTCCTGGACCACATGGCCGACGGCGATGTCCTCGAACTGTTCACGGACGACGCCGAGTTCATCGACCACGACCTGCGCGTGTGGTGCCGCTCGAACGGCACCGAGATCCTCTCCTCCACCTGCACCGAGGGCGCCGTCCGCTACCGGCTCAGGCGGCACGGAACACCCCCTGCCGGTTCCGGCCTCGCCCTCGTCGTATCCCACGACGGCCTGGAGGAGCTGCTCTCGCCGCTGGCGTTCGCCCTCGCCGCCGCCCTGGAGGGAGCCCAGGTGTCGCTGTACTTCCAGGGGCCGGCCGTCCGGGCCCTGACCCGGCGCTTCCGGCCGCGGCTCCACGGCCCGCGCCGGCCCTTCTCCCCCTTCGCGCGACGCGGCCTGGCCAGGGCCGGGCACGTCCCGCCCCAGGAGAAGATCGCCGAGCTGCGTCGGCGCGGTGCCCGGCTGTACGCGTGCGGCCCGTCGATGCGGCATTTCGGAGTGGGCAAGGAGGACCTGCTCCACGACGACATCGTGATCGCCGAGTATCTGACGTTCATGGACGTGCTGCGGCGATCCGACATCCATCTGTACGCGTAGCCGGGCGGATCAACCGCCGAAGACGGGAGGGCGTCATGAGCCTCGACGGAGACTGGTACAGCGAGAACGGCTCGCACATGCGGATCACGGCCGACCCCACCGGTGGCATCAAGGGCACCTACATCTCGGCCCAGGGCCACGCGACGGGTCCGTACCCGCTGGTCGGACGTTACGACACGGCAGCACACCCCGACCACGGGACGCCCCTCGGGTGGACGGTGGCATGGCGCAACGCCCGTTCCGATGCGGGGTCGGTGACCAGTTGGAACGGCCAGTACCAGAACGGGGACACCGGCCCGGAGCGGATCCGTGCCACCTGGCTGCTGACCGCGTCGGCCACCACGGCCGAGGTCTGGGAGGCGACGGCCGTCGGACAGGACGTCTTCACCCATGTGCCGCCCGCACCGCGACGGCATCCGGGTGGGGCCGGCCGGTGAGGCGTGCCCTCGGTGAGACTCCGGTGGGAAGTAGGGCCGAACAGCCCTGGTGCGACACGTCCGGCACGTCTTTGATGGGGGGCGTCAGACCTGCGAGCGGCCCCGGCCCCTGGCCCCGTGCGGCGGACAGGCACCGCCGTGCGCGAAAGGCCCCCGGTAGATGACTGACCAGTCAGGTCGAGGCGGACCGCGCCGCACCGTGGCGCTGGATCCCGCCGAAGCCCTGCGGCTGCTCGGCAGTGTCCCGCTGGGCCGCGTCGTGTTCTCGCGCAAGGCGCTGCCCGCCGTACGCCCCGTCAACCACCTCCTGGACGGCGGCGACATCATCATCCGCACCCACGACGGTGCCGCACTGGTCTCGCACGCGCGACAGGACGCCGGCGACGGCGTCGTGGTCGCCTACGAGGCCGATGACATCGACCCCGCGACCCGCCTGGGCTGGAGCGTGGTCGTCATCGGCTACTGCCATCTCGTCACTGATTCCGAGCAGGTGACGCGCTATCAGGAGACGCTGCATCCGTGGTCGGACCAGGAGATGGACCATGTCGTCCGGATCCGCCCCGACCTGATCACCGGCATCCGGCTGGTCGCCGAGGCCTGCCCGCGGCTTCCGTCGAGCGAGTGACCGACGTCGACGTGTCGGTCGGCGGCAGGGGTGCCGGACCGCCGCGCATCGCGGCGCAGGGGAAGCACCCAGGTCTCAGGAGATCGCCCACACGGCCGGAGGCCGGCCGGTGTCGCTCCGTCGGTACGCGAGCCGGTCGCTGCGCGCCGATATCGCCGGCGCCCGAACGGTGGTACGCCGCAGGTCGCCCGGTACCGCCCTGCCGTCGGGGCGGAGGGCGCCGTGCGGCAGGCGGCCGAGACGCGGTTCCCCGGGCCGCGGCCGGAGCGACGGTCCCGAGCCAGGGTCTCGGTGCGGTTGGAGCGGCGGTGCTGCGGGGCGAGGGGGCGAAGTGCCGGGCACGCGGGCCGCACGGCGGATCACCTGCGACGATCGTGTCGCCGCCCGTCGGCCTCACGCGGGCCCGGCACCGGGGGCGGGACGACCCGGCCCGCCCTCCTTTCCCGAGGAGCCGCCGTGGCGGCCCGCGCCGGCCCCCACGCCGACGCCGCCCGCACGACCCGTCCGCCGCACCGGACCGTCCCCCTGAACGGTCCGAGGCAGAGAATGCGGCGACTGGGCCCTCCCCCAAGAGGAACCTCGTCGCCGCCGGTCACGCGGGTTCGCCTGACACCCTCACACCACGGGCGACGCCGGAGCAGGGACCGAACGGCCCCGTCGGCAGGGCCGAACGGCCCCGCCGGCGAACGGCCCATCAGGTCGGCACCGAGCCCGGCGGCAGCAAGGGGCCCGCCCGTACCCGGGAGGGTCCTTCGGCCCCTGGCAGCGGACGGGCGCGGGGAGTTGGCTCGGGAACGGTGGAGAACTCTTTCCCGTGGGGAGGCAACCGTGATCACGATCAAGCAGGCCGCGGCCGAGTTCCTGGCCAAGAGGCGCATCGCGGTGACCGGAGTGTCCCGCGCGCCCCAGACGCACGCCGCCAACGCGGTCTACCGGCGGCTCCGGGACCGCGGCTACGAGGTGTTCGCCGTCAACCCCAACGCCGCGGAGGCCGAGGGCGACCGCTGCCACCCGGACCTGAAGTCGATTCCCGGCGGGGTCGAGGCCGTGGTGATCGGCACCCGCCCGGAGGCCGCCGAGGACACCGTGCGCGAGTGCGCCGCCCTCGGCATCCGGCACGTGTGGATGCACCGTCTGTACGGCGACGGCAGCGTCTGCGAGAAGGCCGCGGCGTACGGCCGCGAGCACGGGATCACCGTCATCGAAGGCGGCTGCCCGCTGATGTTCGGCCCGACCGCCGACGTCGGACACCGGGTCATGCGCCTGGCGCTCACCCCGGCGCGCCGGCTGCCCAAGCAGGTGGAAGCGCCCTGACGGCCGGAGCTTCCGCCGGGCACGGGCCCGACCGTACGGGCGCCCGGGACCTTCGGCCCCTGCCGGGCACGCGCCTTGGTGCGCGAGCGTCACAGGAGAGGACGAAGACGTAAGGAGAACCGGCCCGGGAGGCATTCATGTCCGCCGTCTCTGCCGCACAAGGCCACTCGACGCCCGACCGTGACGGCACCGCGGCCGTCTCCGTGTCGGGCCTGGTCAAGACGTTCGGGCCGACCCGTGCGCTGGAGGGGCTCGACCTGACCGTGGCCACCGGGGAGGTGCACGGCTTCCTCGGGCCGAACGGCGCGGGCAAGACGACCACCATCCGGGTCCTGCTCGGCCTTCTGCGGGCCGACGCGGGCGAGGTGCGGCTGCTGGGCGGCGACCCGTGGCACGACGCGGTCCGGCTGCACCGGCGGCTGGCGTACGTGCCGGGCGACGTGAGCCTGTGGCCGAAGCTGACGGGCGGCGAGATCATCGACGTCTTCGGGCGGTTGCGCGGCGACCTCGATCCCACTCGGCGCGACACGCTGCTGGAGCGGTTCGAGCTGGATCCGACGAAGAAGGCGCGCACCTACTCCAAGGGCAACCGGCAGAAGGTGGGCCTGGTGGCCGCCTTGGCGTCCCGCGCCGAGCTGCTGCTCCTGGACGAGCCGACCTCGGGCCTGGACCCGCTGATGGAGAGCGTCTTCCAGGAGTGCATCCGCGAGATGACGGCCGAGGGCCGCACGGTGCTGCTGTCCAGCCACATCCTGGCCGAGGTGGAGGCCCTGTGCGACCGGGTGAGCATCATCCGGGCCGGCCGCACCGTGGAGAGCGGCACACTGGCCGAGCTGCGGCACCTGACCCGCACGTCGATCGACGTCGTGACGGTGCGGACCCCTACCGGTCTCGGCGCCCTGCCCGGCGTGCACGACCCGCGCGCCGAGGACCACCGGGTCCGCTTCGACGTGGACACCGACCGGCTCGACGAGGCCGTACGCCATCTCAGCGGCTTCGGCATCCGCACCCTCACCAGTCAACCGCCCACGCTGGAGGAGCTGTTCCTGCGCCACTACGGCGACGAGACGAGCGGCTCCGAGGACGGGGACCGGCGATGACCGTGTCGTCCGGACAGACCGGAACCGCCGTCCTCTCCCGGCTGATCCTGCGCCGCGAACGCGTCCGCATCCTGATCTGGACCCTCGCCGTTCCACTGCTGGTGCTGCTCACGGCGGCCAGCGTCAAGGGGCTCTACCCCACGCAGCACGACCTCGACGTGGCGGCCGAGGCGAGTGAGGACAACGCCGCGGCCATCGCGTTCAACGGCCCCGCCCAGGGGCTCGACACCCTGGGCGGCGAGGTCGCCTTCCAGGTGGGCACCTTCGGCCTGGTCCTGGTGGCCCTGATGAGCACGTTCATGACCGGACGTCAGACCCGCGCCGAGGAGGAGGCGGGCCGCGCCGAGCTCATCGGTTCCCTCCCGGTCGGCGGGCACGCGAACGCCGGCGCCACCCTGCTGGTCGTGACCGGCATGAACGCGGCCGTCGGGACCCTGGTGGCGCTCGGCCTCATCGGCATGGACCTACCCGTCACCGGGTCGCTCGTCCTCGGCGTCTGCTTCTTCGCGCTCGGACTCGTCTTCGCCGGCCTCACCCTCGTCGCGGCCCAGATCTCGGAGAACACCCGGGTCGTGCACGGCAGCACGGGTGCCCTGCTGGGCGTGGCGTTCGTGCTGCGGGCCGTCGGGGACATCGGGGACGGCACGGTCTCGTGGCTCTCCCCCATCGGCTGGGTCCAGAAGACCCGGCCCTTCGCCGGTGAGCGCTGGTGGCCCCTGATCGTCCCGGCCCTGTTCGCCGTCGGCTGCGTCGTCGTGGCCCACGCGCTGTCCGACCGGCGGGACCTCGGTGCCGGCCTCGTGCCGCCCCGGCCGGGTCCGCCGCGGGCCGCACGGGGGCTCGGGCGGCCGCTGGGGCTGGCCCTGCGCCTGCAACGCGGCAGCCTGATCGGCTGGACCTGCGGTGTGTTCCTGACGGGCCTCGCCTACGGCTGGGTCGCCGAGGACGTCGAGGACTTCGTCGCCGACAACGAGGCCATGGAGGAGCTGCTCACCGGATACGGCGGAGCCGGCCTGACCGACTCCTACCTGTCCCAGTCGCTGCTCGTCGTGGCCCTGCTCGGCGCCGGGTACACCGTGCAGTCCGTCCTGCGGCTGCGCGCCGAGGAGAGCGGGCTGCGCGCCGAACCGGTGCTCGCCACCCCCGTCTCCCGCAACCGTTGGGTGGCCGGTCATCTCACGGTCGCACTGGCCGGCAGCCTCGTCGTGCTCGCCGCCGCCGGGCTCGGTACGGGCCTGGCGTACGGTCTCGCCAGCGGCGACCCGGGCCAGGTGCCCCGCCTGATCGGCGCCGCCCTCCTCTACGCACCGGCGCTCTGGCTGCTCGCGGGCATCGCGATCGCGCTGTTCGGAATCGTCCCGCACGGCACGGCCGCCGCCTGGGCCGCGCTCAGCGCCTGCTTCGTCATCGGCCTGCTCGGTCAGGCCCTCGATCTGCCGGGCTGGGCCAGGGACGTCTCCCCGTTCGAGCACATCCCGCACCTGCCCGCCACCGAAGCGTCCGCCGCGGCACCGGTCCTGATCCTCGCGATCGCGGCAGCCCTCACGGCGACCGGCGTGGCGGCTTTCCGCCGGCGGGACGTGGGCTGAGCGCCCGCCCAAAGAACGGTGACGCTGTGCCGGCATCAGCCCCGTGCCCTTGACGGGGCGCGGCAGGGCAGCGGAATCCACCAGGCCCGAAAGGGCCGTTCGGCACGTTGTCGGTGCCTCTCGGCCCACGCCCCGTCCTGGCGGTGCGGGCCACCGTGGAAAGCACAAGCAGTCCTGCGGGGAGGCAGCCATGACCCAACACGCCGACGACACCATCGTGGTGGGTGTCGACGGATCCGAGGCGTCCCTGGCCGCGCTGCGCTGGGCGGAGCGGCAGGCACGCGCCCTGGAGGCGCAGGTCGTCGCCGTACACGCCTGGGAACCGGCCGCGGCCCGGTTCGCGCCCTACGCGCCGGCGGTCGGCCGGCCGACCGCCGAGGAGCAGCGCGAGCAGGCCGCCGAACTCCTGGCCGCCACGGTCCGGAAGGCCTTCGGGGCGCGCAGCGGCTCCGCCGTGCGTGCCGTGGTGGCGGAGGGCCCGCCCGCCGGAGTACTCCTGCGGCACGCCCGTGACGCGCTGCTGCTCGCTCTGGGGCGCAAGGCCCACGGGCAGTGGGAGGCGCCCGCCATCGGCACGGTGGGCCGCGAGTGCCTGCGGCACGCGACGGTTCCCGTGGTGACCGTGCCCGCCGCCGGACGGTCCGCGCCGCCGCTCCGGGCCGTCGCCGCGCACGAGCGCGTCGGCAGTGGTGCCGCATAGACCGGGTGCGACCGAGGAACAGCGAGGTGACGTCATGGACATCCTGGTCGGATACGCGAGCGCGCACGGCTCCACCCGCGAGATCGCCGTGCACATGGCGGCCCGGCTGAACGAAGCGGGCCTCAAGGCCGAGGCACGGGCGGTGGAGACCGTGGACGACGCGGACGCGTACCGGGCGTTCGTCCTCGGCAGTGCCGTGCACGAGCAGACCTGGCTCGAGCCGGCGAAGGCCTTCCTCCGCGACAACCCCGACGTGCTGGGCGACCGCCCGGTGTGGATCTTCAGCGTCGGAATGCCCGGCGCGCTGCGCGGGCCGTGGAAACGTCTCGGGGCCAAGGAGATCCCGGTGATCGTCAGGAGCCTGCCCGGCACCCTGTCCTACCGCGATCACCGCTTGTTCTCCGGCGTCGTGGCCCCTGCCCACCTGCCCTTCGCCGGACGCCTGTTGTTCCGTCTGATGGGCGGCCGGTCCGGCGACCACCGCGACTGGGCGGCCATCGACGCCTGGACCGACGAGATCGTCCTGCGGCTGGCCGACGGCTGAGGCGGTGCCCGATGCGCTACACGGACCGTCCGGAGGCGGGGCGCCGGCTCGCCCGGAGCCTGGAGCAGCTGCGCGGCCAGGACGTGGTGGTGCTGGGACTGCCGCGGGGCGGGGTGCCCGTGGCCCACGAGGTCGCCGTCGCGCTCGGCGTGCCCCTGGACGTGCTGGTGGTGCGCAAGCTCGGGGTGCCCTGGCAGCCGGAGCTTGCCTTCGGTGCGGTGGGCGAGAACGGCATGCTCGTCCTCAACGACGCCGTGCTCGAGGAGCTTCCGCTGGACCCTGACCGCCGAGAGCGCGTGGTGGAGAACGAACGGGCCGAGCTGGACCGGCGCGTACGCCGCTACCGCCAGGGCCGTGATCGACTGCCGGTCGTCGGACGCACGGTGGTGGTCGTGGACGACGGGCTCGCGACCGGTGCCACCGCCGAGGCCGCGTGCCGGGTGGTGCGCGGGCTGGGGGCGGCCAGGATCGTCCTCGCCGTCCCGGTCGGGCCGACGCAGACCATCGATCGTCTCCGCGCGGTGGCCGATCAGGTGGTCTGTCCGCAGCCCGTGCACCGGCTCGGTTCGGTCGGCTCCTGGTACGACGACTTCGCGCAGGTCGCCGACGCGGAGGTGATCGCGCTGCTGGCTCGGGCCACCGGCGGTCCGCCCGCGCGCCGGGGCCGACGGGGCCGTGGCCGGCACCGGGCCCGGCGCGTGCCGGGGTGGTGTTCACGCGATCGCGGACCCCACCCGACGGCGAGCGGGAGCAGTTGACCGGCGCGAGCGTGGCCGCAGGGCCGAGTGGATCCCTTCCAGGCACCCCGCGGAGACGGTGATCGATACCGTCTCGATCGTGGCGGTGCCGGCACGAGTTACCCATAGGGGTATACGCCCGACCCGTCTGCCATGGTCCGAACGGAGGCCGTTCGGACCTGCGCACGGCCCCGTGGGCCCTTCATCCGCCGCGCCGCCCGCGCTCCACTGGAGAGAGCAGCAGGTCTCGGAGGGAGCCGGCCATGACGGATACAACGGCACAGACGGTCACTGCGGGAAGGCCGACGGAGCCCGAACCGCACCGGTTGGACGTCGCCCACATCAACGGTGACGCGTACGAGGTGGACATCAGGGGACACCGGATCCTGGTCGACCAGCCCCTGGACGCGGGCGGGACGGACACCGCGCCGACGCCGGTCGAGTTGTTCGCCGCCTCGCTGGCCACCTGCGTCGCCTTCTACGCGGGCCGCCATCTCCGCCGCCACGGACTGCCGCGCCGTGGCCTGCGGGTCCGTACGGAGTTCACCATGGCCTCGGAACGCCCCGCCCGGGTGGCCACCGTACGCCTGGTGATCATCCCGCCGCCCGCGCTGTCCGCACAGCGCCATGCCGCGCTGCTCGCCGTCGCCTCGCACTGCACGATCCACAACTCGCTGCGCACACCGCCCGAGATCGACATCCGCCTTTCGCCCTGCGGGGCTGTCCCCAACGGCCCTACCGCCGACGCCTCATGACGTTCTCTCATGAAGAGACGAAGACGGCTCGAGAACAGAAGCGGGGGTGCCGGCCATGTCTCCCTTCCCTGTGTCCGCCGATCACGCGGTCCGCTACCTCGTCCGCGCGGCCATCACCGCTCCCTCCCCCTACAACACCCAGCCCTGGCGTTTCGTCGGCAGCGGCGACGAGCTGCAGTTGCACGCCGATCCGGCACGGCGCCTCGCCGTCGCGGATCCGGACGGCCGCGAGATGGTCATCAGCTGCGGCGCCGCCCTGTTCAACCTGCGTCTGGCGGTGCGGCACCTGGGCTTCCTGCCCCGGGTACAGGTCTTCCCCGACGCCGCCCGCCCCTGGCATCTGGCAACCGTCCGCTGGGGGCCCTACGTCCCGCCCAGCGCCGCCGAGGAGAGCCTCTTCGCCTGCCGCGCGCACCGGCACACCCACCGCGGCCCGTTCCAGCCGGACCCGCTCTCGCTGGGCTTCGTCCGCGAACTGCGCCACCTGGCCCCGCAAGAGGGCGCCGAGCTGCACACGGTGAGCGACTCCAGGACCCTGCGGGAGCTCTCGGTGCTCATCCGCGCGGCGGAGACCGCCCGGCGCGCTCACCCTGCCTTCTCCTCGGAGCTCGCGAACTGGACGCCGCCGAGCCGCAGCGGCCGGTTCGACGGCATCCCGGGCCACGCCTACCCGCGTATCCCCGACACCACGGCTTTCGCCGGACGCGACTACGCGGGCCACGCACGTATGGGCTACGCCGACGGGATCCCGGCCCGCTGCGTACGCCCGACCCTGGGACTGGTCACGCTGTTGGACACCTGTCACGACCGGCCCGCCGACTGGCTGCGGGCCGGGCAGGGTCTCCAGTTCGTCCTGCTGTACGCCGCCGCCCACCGGGTCCGCGTGGCCTTCCACACCCAGCCCCTCGAACTGCCCGAACTGCGGCAGGAGGTCCGCCGGAGCACCGTCACCGCAGGCTGGCCGCAGGTGATCCTCCGGCTGGGGCACGCAGGCGGCGGGGCCCGTGCCACGCCCAGGCGGGCCGTCGACGACGTCCTGTCCCGCTCGGCGGTGCCGGGCGTCCGGGTCCATGGGGCCACCGGTCGAGGACCGATGGCCCATGCCGGTTCGCGGGTTCGGCAAGAGAATTACTGAAGAACGGACGGCCGCAACCGCAGGGTCCACGCCCCGCTCCGGCCGTCCGGACGCCTTCGTCCCCGCGGCACACTGAATGGGGTGCTCTCCCGCACACCCCGGCCCGGGGACGACCCGCGCGAGGGCCGGCGGAGGGGAGCCGCGGCTCGTCGCGCAGGCGGCCGCCGTCGGCACCGGCGATGCGGCGGCGGCCGCCGAAGACCACGGCCATGGTGACGCGTGTCCTGCGTACTCGACGGAGCGGGAAGTGTCCGTGCGAGTCTCGGATCACACGGACACCCGGCCGACTGTGCTCCCGCTCACGGCTCGGCCTCGGCCGCGACGGCACCGACTCCGTCGCGACCTCCCCGGCAGGGTTCCACCACGGCGTCCGCACAGGGAATCGCCGCCGTGGGCACCCCGCCGCCTCGGTGAACAGCAGGACGTGGTCCCAAGCCCATCCTCGTGCTCGTCCCGTGCCGCGCCCGGAGGCCGGACGGCCCGGATGCCAGGCCAGAGGGCCCTCCTCCGCACGACGACGCGGACGAGGCGGACGAGGCGGACGACGCGGACCACACGAACGCACCGCGCGTGCCCGGCACCGCAGCGGACGGGCGCCTCTGCCCCTCAGCCGGCGCACCGCACATGCTCGAACGCCTCCGCCGCATGGCACACCCCGCACGTCACACGCTGCGTGAGCCTGCACTCGGGGCACCCCGCACCGACCGGTCCGTCGACCGGACGTCCCAGGACGTGGGCGTGCCGCCCGCACACCCCGCACCCGCAGCGGTCGCACACCGCGACCGCGGGCGTCACCGTGCTCTCCGTCGCGCAGTCGGAGCAGTGCACGTCGCGCTTCCCCTGCCGCATCGGGTCCGCGGCCGTCCGGTGGCTCATGGCGGCCTGGCCACCGGGGACATCCGATGGCGGTCACATGTCCAGCGTGTCAGGAGCCGGTCGCCCACGGGTGAGCCGTCCGGACCTGTTCGGGGCCACTGGGCCCGGAGAACCGGGCTGTTCGGCCCCCGTGCCGGGGCTGCTCGAACCTGCGCCGCTTCAGACCGCGCGTGTCACGCTGGGTGCAGCAGCACTCCTCGGAAGGGAGAGTGACGATCATGCGAGCTCGACTAGGCGACCGGCTCATCGTGGAAAGCCCGACCACCGGCACCACCAGGCGCGACGGCGAGATCGTCGGACTGCACCACGAAGACGGAACGCCGCCCTACGACGTGCGCTGGTCGGACACGGACGGTGTCACCCTCGTGTTCCCCGGCCCCGACGCGCATGTCCGCCACATCGAGCACGGGACCGAAAACCCCCACGGGCCCTCCCCAGCCGGTCACGGATGAGACGGCGAGGCGCGCCACCGGGCAGCATGCCGGCGACAGCAGCGTGCCCGGGCGCGCCCACGACGGGGCCGGAAGTCTGCGCCGCGGGCTCGTCGAGGACGCCGAGGACGAACGGTCGGGATCGATGCCGGCCGTGCACCGGCTCAGGCGCAGGCTGAGGAGTGCGGACGAACAGCCCTCGTACCCTCCGTCCGGGAGTGATCACGATGGAAGCCAAGCAGTGGACCGTACAGATCTACATCACCGAGGAAGGTGACGACACCCGCGCGCGTGCCGTCCTGACCACCCGGGAGACGTCGACGGTCACCGGCCGGGGCCTGGCCCGCCGCAACCCGATCGACCGCTCCGTCCCGGAGATCGGCGACGAACTCGCCGCCAGCCGCGCGTTGGAGGACCTCGCCATCCGGCTCCACGACGTAGCTTCGGACGACATCGTCCAGTTGACGGGCCCCGCCGAGCGGTGACCGTGGCCGTCACCCGGTCCGTGCCACGAGGAAGTTCCAGCATGTCGCGGAACTTGTCGTCGGGCCGGACCCGGGTGAAGTCGGCGTCCGGAACGATCTCGGTGATGCCCCCAGCTCCGGGAACCCGTCCCGACCGTCCGTGACCCAGGGTCACGACCCGGTCGCCCCGGCCGATGCCGAGCGTGCGCAGCACGTTCGCGAACCGGGCTGTGGAGTGGGCCAGTTCGGCGTACGTCACGGTGGTCACCCGGTCGTCGCGGCCCACGCAACGCAGGGCGACCGCCGAGCCGTGGTCGGATGCCGCGTGCCGGTCGACGGGCTCATGGGCGATGTTCAGCCCCCGGCCGCCGGGCAGACCGTGGAGCCTGGTGCGCGCGCCGGACCAGGAGAACTCCTCGCAGGCCTTGGCGTAGTCGTCCAAGTCGGGCGGGACCGGTGGGGCGTCCTTGTGGATCGTCTCCCGGGGCATGGCGGCTCCTGCCCTGCGTTGTCTGTCTCGACCATGCGCCCAGGCCGTGATGGGGGATGGGGGCGCTGGGCCGAACGGCCCCCGGACCGGGCCGGGCGGATCCGCGGCGTTCCCGGGGCCACGGCGGATGGCCCGGGTCCGCAGGGCACGGCGCGCCCTGCGGGAGGGCCGATCAGGCCCTGCCGTCAGAGCCGGTCGCCCCATGGCAGGGCGTGGACGGACGGACGAGGCTGTTGTGCACACAGCGCCCCGCGGCTCGCGGAAAGCGCGGCCCGGAGGCCCAGGAGGTGTGGTGATCATGAAGAGGATCCAGATGCCCAGGCGTCCCCAGGACTCCCGCCGGCCCGCGCCTCCCGACCTGCGGACTCCGTCGGGACGCCCGATGCCCTACTGAGCCGTGTACGGGCCGAGGTCACCGCATCCGGGACGGAGGGCCGGCGGATGCGCGGCGACACCACCGGTCTGGACGCGGCCGCCGAGAAGGCGGCGGCCGCGCGGGGCGGGAGTCCCCCTTCGATCAGCGCACAGCCCCGCCAGGCAACGCCCAGGTACCGGATCTCCGGCTGCGCAACGGCGACGAACTGCTCCTCGCCTCGCGCGCGGCGACGGAAAGCGAAAGTACGAGCGTCAGCCCAGGCGCGCTCTCACCGTTCCCCCGTCGGCACCCGCCACGCCAGCGTGGTACCGCCACCGGGAGGCGACGTCACCTCCACTGCCCCGCCCAGCTCTTCGGCCCGTTCTGCCATGTTCAGCAGACCGCTGCGGCGCCCGTCGGACGTGATGCCGACGCCGTCGTCGGACACGGTCAGCCGGACCTCGCGACCGTCGGCCTCCAGCGCGACGTCGGCACGGGTGGCCCGGGCGTGCCGAGCGACGTTGGACAGTGCCTCGGACAGGACGGCCACCACGTCGTCGGCGATCTCCCGCGGGACGTCGGTGTCGACCAGGCCCTCCATCCGGACGCTGGGGGCGAAGCCCAGCACCGGGGCCGACTCGCCTGCCACCCGCACGACGCGGGACCGCAGCCCGGAGCCGCGCCCGTCCTCACGTGAGCGCAGGCCGAAGATGGTCGACCTGATGATCTTGATCGTCTCGTCCAGGTCGTCCACCGCCCGCACCACGCGCTCGGCCGCCTCTCGATGCTCGATCAGACGGCCCACGCTCTGCAATGTCATGCCGGTGGCGAACAGCCTCTGGATGGCCAGATCATGCAGGTCCCGGGCGATCCGGTCGCGGTCCTGAAGCATGGCGATCTGCTCGGCGTCCAGACGGCGCTCGGCGAGTTCCATCGCGACCGCGGCCTGGGCCGCAAAGCCCCGCAGAGGTGCGATGTCCTTGTCCGAGAAGACGGTGGAGCCCTCCCGGCGCACCAACAGGACGACGCCGCGGATACCTTCCCCCGTCCCGATCGGGACGGCGACCGCGGCCCCCAGACCCGCCGGTCGCCGGGGGCTCGCCGCGACCCGTTCGTCGTGGGAGGCGTCCAGGCTGGTGACCGGTGAGGCGGAGGAGAACGCCTCGCCGACCAGACTGCCGGTCACCGGCAGGACCAGGCCCTGGTACGCCTCCGCGTCCGGACCCACGGCGAGTTCCACGGTCAGCGAGTCGGTGTCCTCCATCGGCAGCGCCACCATGGCCAGGACCGCGCCGGTGATCTCCGCGGCCCGGTCCGCGATCAGCCGGAGCACGTCGGGCTGACCGCTGCCGGACATCAGGCGGTGGGTGATCTCCGCGTTCGCCTGCAACCAGCGTTCCCGCAGCCGGGACTCCTCGTACAGGCGCGCGTTGTCGATCGCGACGCCGGCCGCCACGGCCAGCGTCGACAGGACCGCCTCGTCCTCCTCGTCGAACTGGAGCCCCCCGCGTTTCTCGGTGAGGTACAGATTCCCGAAGACCTGGTCGCGCACCCGGATGGGGACACCGAGGAAGGTGTGCATCGGCGGGTGGTGGGCCGGGAAGCCGTACGAGGCGGAGTGCTGGGAGATCTTCCTCAGCCGCAGCGGTTCGGGGCGGCGGATCAGCTCGCCCAGGATGCCGTGGCCCTCGGGATAGTGGCCGATCCGCGCGATCTGCTCCTCGCTGATGCCGACGGTGAGGAACTCCGACAGCCGCCTGCCGTCGGGTCCGATGACGCCCAAGGCGGCGTACTCGGCGTCGACGAGAGCGGCGGCCGCCTCCACGATGCTGCGCAGCGCCTGTTCCAGATCCAGCTCCCGGCCTACCGAGAGCACCGCTTCCAGGAGGCTGTGCACCCGGTCGCGGGTGCCGCGCGCCGCGTCCAGACGGGCCTGCAGCTCCGCCAGCAGCTCGTCGAGCCGCAGCTGCGGCAACTGCACCCGGGTCCCGTGGGACTCCTGCGAGCTTGCCACCGTCTTCCTCCAGGTCCACCAGACCCGTACCCGCCGTACCGTCACACCCAGTGCCACGGTACCGGTCATGCGGAGAAGGTTGCACCGTGTGCGGCAGGAGACCCGCACGGTGGCCTGGCGACGGCGACCCGGCCTCAGGAGAGGGGCACGACCACCACCGGTGCTTCGGAACCCTGGAGCACCTGCTGTGTCACGGGGCCGATGTGGGGTCCGAGCGGGCCCGGCCGGTTCCTGCGGCCGACGACGACCAGTGAGGCGTCGCGGGAGGAGTCCACCAGGTGTGCGCCCGCCGAGCCGATCGCCGCTTCGTCCGTCACTTCGACGCCGGGGAACTTGTCCCGCCACGGGCGCAGCATCGCGGCCACCGTCTCCTCGGTCCGCACCTCCGGTTCGCCGCCGGCCCCGGCACGCGGCTCGGGCTTCCAGCCGTGCACCACCCGCAGGGGGACCGAGTGGCGTGCGGCGGCCTCGAAGGCGAACGCCAGCAGGGTGTGGGCGGGCAGGTCGTGCAGTTCGAGGCCGAGGACGACGTCCCTGAGGGCCGCGGCTCCGAAGGGGGTGCCGGGACTGTCGGGCCGGTGGCCGTCGGCGGTTTCGGTTCCGGCGCGGACGAGGACCACCGGGCGGGGGGTGCGCGCCACCACCGCGGAGGCCACGGAGCCGAGCAGGTATCCGGCGGCGCGGCCCAGCCCGCGCGAGCCGAGCACCAGCAGCTCCGACTCCCGGGCGGCCGCGACCAGCGCCGTGGCGGGCCGTCCGGCGAGCCGTTGCGAGGTGATGCGCAGCCGGGGGTGGTCCCGGCCGAGGGCGGTCTCCACTTCGCGCAGCAGATGGGCGGACCGGTCCGCGCCGGGCGGCGGCACGGCCTCCCCGGCGAACGGCACATAGGCGTGCGGGGGTTGGTCCCCGGCGTGCACCAGATGCAGCGGAGCCGCCAGCAGCGACGCCTCCCGGGCGGCCCAGTGTGCGGCGGCGATGCTCTCGGGCGAACCGTCGAGACCGACGGTGACGGGACGGGACATGGGGGGCCTCCTTGGTGAAGTGCTCCCACTCTCGTCTCCGGACGCCCGGGGCAGGAGGGCCCTCAGGTCCTCCTGGGGCCGCCGATGGGCCCGGCGAAGCGCCTCGCCGGACTCACCGGCGCTCGTCAGCCTCGTTCGGGGACGACCGCCACCGGGCACTGCGCGTGATGCAGCAAGGTGTGTCCCACGGGCCCCAGTTGGAGTCCGTAGTGGCCGTGCCGGCGTCGGGCTCCGATGATCACGAGGTCGGCCGCGGCGGAGCGCTTCAGGAGCACCTTGCGGGCCGGTCCTTCGGCCGTGACACGGTGGACCCGGACGTCCGGGTGCTGGTCCACAGCGTCGCCGAGCAGGGCGTCCAGCGCGGCGGACGCCTCCGCCTCGTGCTGATGCGCCGGGTCTCCCGCGAGCAGGGGATGATCGGCGCTCTCGTGTGCCGGGCAGCGCCAGGTGCGTACGACGTCCAGGGCGCACCCGCGGTCCTCGGCCGCACGGAAGGCGAACCGCATCGCCTCGCCGCCGGCGGCGTGGTCGCCCGCGCCCAGCACGATCCGTTCGTGCGAGCCGGCAAGGCCGGCCTTGTCCCCCCGGACCACGATCACCGGACAGTGCGCCCGGGCCGCCACGGCCAGGCTCACCGAGCCGAGCAGCAGACCGGCCACCTCGCCGCGGCCCCGGGATCCGGTCACCAGCGCCGAGGCGTTGCGGCCCTCGCCCAGCAGCGCCTCCACCGCTTCCTCGCCCACCGCCTCACCGGACGCCTTCACCTCCGGGTTGCGGCGCCGGGCGCGTTCCACCGCGGCTCCGAGGATGTTCTCCGCGAGCACCCGCCCGGAGGGGCGCTCCAGGACGCCCGGCAGCGCGGGGCCCTCGTACCGTTCCCACAGGGTGGCGAAGACCAGCCGCAGCGGCAGGCCGCGCCGGGCGGCCTCGTCCACCGCCCAGTCGACCGCCACGAGGCTCGGCTCCGATCCGTCGACGCCCACGACCAGGGGCAGTTCCATCGTCCCCACCGCCTTCCGTCGGGTTGCCGCGCCGCGCACGGCAGGGGGCTCAGGTCACCGTCGCACGTCCGGGCCGTGCAGCAGCAGGGGCGGTTCGGCCCTGGTGCGGGACACCCGGCCCTCGGCTGTCGACGGACGTCCACCGGTCCGCGGCCGGCGGCCGGGACCAGGGTGGTGCGGCAGCCGTTCGGCGAGCGCGTCGAGCGCCGCGGTGAGGACGACGGTCACCGCCACGGCCACGACGAGCAGGATCGTGAATCGCTCCCAGAACTCCGGTGTCAGGCTCGTGCCCACTGTCCTCGCCCCCTTCGGGCCGGGGTATTTCCCCTCACGACCAGTCAACTCCGGTGCAGGGGGCGGCGCATGAGCCGACCGGCCCGGACAGGGGCCGCATACGGCCCTTGCGCGGGACCCGGTCAGCGCACCAGGACATGCTCCCCGGAGCGCGGGACGATCGCGGTCCAGCCCAGGGAGTGGTCGATGCGGTCGCGCAGCGCGGCGGCGGCGTCGGGTTCGCCGTGCACCAGGTACGTCAGGTGCGGGGGCGCTGCGCCGCGCAGCCAGTCGATGATCTGTCCGGCGTCCGCGTGGGCGGAGAAGTGCGGTACGTCGGCCACCTGGGCGCGCACCGGGACGTACTCGCCGAACATCTTCAGCGCCCGGGCACCGTCGACGAGGTCGCGGGCCCGGGTGCCCTGGGCCGCGAAGCCCACCACGACCACGGCGTTGCGCGGGTCGGGCAGCAGGCGCCGCAGATGGTGCAGGACGCGGCCGCCGGTGGCCATGCCGGACGCCGAGACGATGACGGCCGGTCCGCCGGCCTCGCCGATGTCGATGGACTCCTGGACGGAGCGGGCCGCGAGGAACGGCTCGGGGCTCAGCGCCGCGGTGCCGGCTGCCGTGACCTCGTCGCGCAGTTCGGGTGCCCGGGTCAGGACGGCGTCCCGGTACACGTCGAGGGCGGCCAGCGCCATCGGGCTGTCGACGTACACCGGAACCCCCGCCGGGAGGCGTCCCGTGCGGCGCAGCTCGGCCAGTTCGTGCAGGACGACCTCGGTACGGTCGAGGGCGAACGCGGGGATGACGACGGTGCCGCCGCGGGCCAGGGTGCGGGTCAGCACGCTCGCGAAGTGGGCGCGTCCCGCGTCCTCCTCGTGGCGCCGGTTGCCGTAGGTCGACTCCATCAGCAGCACGTCCGCCCCGGAGAACGGCTCCGGCGGACGCAGCAGGGGGTGGCCGGGGCGGCCGAGGTCGCCGCTGACGGCGAGGGTGTGGCCGTCCTCCAGGGTGAGCCGGGCCCAGGCCGAGCCGAGGATGTGCCCCGCGGAGTGCAGCGTGACGGTGGTTCCGGTGGCGATGTCGGCCGTCGCGCCGGTCGGTACGGGGTCGAGGAGTTTGAGGGTGCGGTCGACGTCCGAGTCGTCGTAGAGGGGCTGGGCGGGGTGGTGTTTGGACCAGCCGTGCGCGTTGGCGTGACGGGCGGCCTCCATCTGCAGTTTGGCGCTGTCCCTGAGCACGATCTCCATGAGCCGGGCGCTGAACTCGGTGGTCACGATGCGCCCCCGGAAGCCGTGCCGCACCAGCCGGGGCAGATAGCCGCAGTGGTCCAGGTGGGCGTGGGTGACCACGACCGCCTCGATGTCACCTCCGTCGCAGGGCAGTTTGCGCCAGTTGCGCCGGCGCAGGTCGGCCAGGCCCTGGAAGAGCCCGCAGTCGACGAGCACACGGGCGTGGTCGCTCTCGACCAGGAACTTGCTGCCGGTGACCGTGCCCACTCCGCCGAGGAAGGTGAGCAGCGCGGGCCGGGACGGTGCGCGTTGCGTTTCGTTGACGGTCATGACCGTTCGCTCCTCATCCGGACGGGGGCCGTTCGGCCCTGGTGGACCGGCTGTCGCCGTGCTGTGCTGGAGGTGTCGGGAAGGGTCCCGGAAGGACGCGGAGAAGCGGCCGGCAGCCGTGCACCGCGCGATCAGGATCCGCGAGAAGCGGGTAGGGCCCTTCCCCTCTCCGCGTCCGGCAGGTCCGGATCCAGGTCGGGGCGGCGTGGCGGACCCGCCAGCAGGCACCGCACGTCCACGACGCCTTCGACGGCACGCACCAGCCGGGCGGTGACGGGCACGAGCGTGGTGTCCCTGATCCGCCCGGTGAGCTGCACGACTCCGTCGCGCACCTCCACCCGGACCGGTTCGGCGGGTGCGGGGAACAGCACGTCGACGACCTCGCGGCGGACCTCCTCGGCGATGTCCTCGTCGACCCGCAGGAAGACCCTGAGCAGGTCGGACCGGCTGACGATGCCCTTGAGCGCACCGCGGTCGTCGACCACGGGCAGCCGCTTGACCTGATGCAGCGCCATGATCCGCGCCGCCTGCCGGATCGAGGCGTGCTCGGGGACGGTGATCGCGGGCGCCGTCATCAGTTGCTCGGCGGTCACCGCGCCGGCCTTGGCGGGACCGGCCACGTCCGTGATGCCGTACTCCTCCTTGGCCAGCAGATCGGCCTCGGAGACGACCCCGACGACGCGGTCGCCGCTCTCCAGGACCGGCAGGGCGCTGACCTTCCACCGGTGCATCGCCCTGACGATGTCCTTGTACGTCGTCCCGCGGCCGAGGGCGACGACGGTACGGGTCATCACATCGCTCACGAGGTGCGCGGTGTCGTGCATGGCGTCCTCCCTCGGCCCGGAACCCCGACACCTTCAGCGTCGGCCGATGACCGCTCCGGGACATGGGCCGACCGGCCCTCACCGGGGTTCCGGTCGGGCCGGACATCGGTGACCGACAGGTTCGGGCACTGCACGACCAGTTAGCGACATATGCAAACACGGCCGGTTCGGGTGCGTTGGGATGGCCTGTGTCGCCGTGACCGGTCCAGCAGGAGGTGCTCATGCGCGATTTCACAGCGCCGCAGCCGATGCAGTCGGTGCCGTCGCTGGGTCCGGAGCCCTGCACGTGCGGTGCGGAAACGCGCCGGGGCGGGCCGGGGGCCGCCGAGGAGCGGTTCCGGGGGCTGCTGGAGGCGGCACCGGACGCCATGGTCATCGTCGACGACACCGGAACCATCAAGCTCGTCAACGCCCAGACCGAGGCCCTCTTCGGCTATCCGCGCAGGGAACTGCTCGGCCGCCCCGTGGAGGTGCTGATCCCGCACCGGTTCCGCGGCCACCACACCGAGCACCGCAGCGGTTACGCCGCCAACCGTCAGGTGCGGCCGATGGGAGCGGGGCTGGAACTGCACGGGCTGCGCAAGGACGGCACCGAGTTCCCCGTGGAGATCAGCCTCAGCCCCATGGAGACCTCGGACGGCCTGCTGGTGTCCGCCGCGGTACGCGACGTCAGCGACCGCAAGGCCGCCGAGGCCCGCATCAACGAACTCGCGGCCCTGGTGGAGTCCTCCCAGGACGCGATCCTCGCCAAGACCCTCGACGGGTATGTGACCTACTGGAACGCGGCCGCACAGTCGCTGTACGGCTACACGGCGGACGAGATCATCGGCCGGCACATGTCGTACCTCGCCCCGCCGGAACGGCGTGGGGAGATCGACGCGCTGCTCGAGCGGCTGCGCGACGGAGAGAAGGTCGAGCACTTCGAGACGCTGCGCCTGACCAAGGCGGGCCAGATGCTCGACGTCGACGTCACCCTGTGGCCCACCCGGGGCACCGACGGCACCGTCGTGGGCGCGTGCGCCATCGTCCGGGACATCAGCGACCGCAAGCGCGCGGAGGCGGAGCTCAAGAGGCTCTACGAGCAGCAGCGCCACGTCGCCCTGACACTGCAGCGCTCCCTCATGGGCACCCCGCCTCCCGTCCCCGGGCTCACCACCGCCAGCCGCTACCGGCCCGCCACCCAGGGCGCCGGTGTGGGCGGCGACTGGTTCGACCTCATTCCGCTGGGCGCCGGCCGGGTCGGTGTGCTGATCGGTGATGTCATGGGCCGGGGTCTGGACGCCGCCGCCGTCATGGGCCAGTTGCGTTCGGCCGCGCACGCCCTGGCCAAGACCGGTATGCAGCCCCGCCAGCTGATGCAGGCCCTCGACACCTGCGTCACGGATCTGGACGTGCCCGACCAGCTCGTCACCTGCTGCTATCTGGTCATCGCCCCGGACACCGGTACCGTCACCGTCTGCTCCGCGGGGCATCTGCCGGTCCTCGTCGCCACTCCCGGTGAGGGCATGCACAGACTGCCCGCCCCCGTGAACGCACCGCTGGGTGTGGGCGGCATCCTGCACGAGCAGTCCAGCACCGAGCTCCCTCCCGGCGCCACGCTCGTCCTGTACACCGACGGTCTGATCGAGACGCCGGGCAGCGACATCGAGGAGCGGGTGGGTGAACTGACCGCCGTGCTCGACAGGTTCTTCACGGACAGCCCCAGTCTGGAGGCGGCCGCCGAGCACGTACTGGCCGGCATGCTGCCGGATGCCGAGAGCCACGACGACGACGTCACCCTGCTCCTCGCCCAGCTCCCGGCGGCTCCCCTCGCGACCGTGGCCGCCGACCTGCCCGCCGTGCCGTCCTCCGTGCCCGAGGGGCGCGCCTTCCTCCACAAGGCGCTCATCGACTGGGACTGCACCGCGCCCGCCGACGAGGCTCTGCTGCTGCTGTCGGAGACCCTGACCAATGCCGTCCAGCACGCCGAGGGCCCGGTCACCGTGCATCTGCGGTGCAGTGCCACCGACCTGACCGTGGAGGTCACCGACCGCAGCCCGCACCTTCCCGAACCCCGCCTCGCGGCCGAGGACGAGGAGTCCGGCCGGGGCCTGCTGCTCGTCCGCGCGCTGGCCGACAGCTGGGGTGTGCGCCCGACCGACGACGGCAAGACGACCTGGTTCACGCTCAAACTGTGATCCGGCTCCCCCGGCGGCGGTAGACGAGGTACGGGCGGGCGAGGTATCCCACCGGTGCGCTCCACACATGGACGAGCCGGGTGAACGGCCAGGCGGCGAAGAGGAGACAGGCCGTCAGGGCGTGCAGCTGGAACAGCAGCGGGGCGTCGGCGATCGCCTCCGGCTGCGGCTGGAGCGTGAGCAGGCCGCGGAACCACACGGAGACGGTGGAGCGGTAGTCGTACCCCGCGCCGAAGACGTTGTGGGCGGCGGTGGCGGCGATGCCCAGGACGACGGTGGCGGACAGCAGGGGGAACAGGAGTTTGTCGCTGCGGTCGGTGCCCAGCCGGATCCGACGGGTCAGCAGCCGTCGGGCGCACAGCATGCCCAGCCCGGCCGCCATGGCGACGCCGGCCACCGAGCCCGCCCAGACGGCCGTCGTGTGGTAGGCGTGCTCACTGATGCCCACGGCCTCGGTCCAGGACGCCGGGACGGCCAGGCCCACCACGTGTCCGGCGATCACCATGAACGCGCCTGCGTGGAACAGCGGGCTGCCCCACCGCAGCCGGCGGTGTTCCAGGAGCTGGCTGGTGTGCGAGGTCCAGCCGAACTGGTCCTGGCGATAGCGCCAGACGTGCCCCACGGCGAACACGGCGAGGCAGACGTACGGCAGGGCGACCCAGAGAGCCAGTTCGACGGCGCTCATCGCAGACCTTCCGGGGTCGACAGGGGCGGCATCACGGTGGGCGGGGCCGGCTCGGGCGGAACGAAGGCGTCCGGCGGCGCGAACTCCCCCGCGCCGTAGGGGTCGAGGCCGACGTCCTCGGTGGGCGGCCCCTGCGCGGCCAGTTCGGCCACGGCCCGCAGGTCGGCCCCGGTGGGCGGCGGCAGCAGCGTGAGCAGCGCGGCGAGGACGTGTCGGTAGGGCGAGTCGGCGTCGGTGAGGGCCCGGTGGATGAGTTCCAGGCCCCGCCGGTGCTGTCGCAGCGGTGCCTCGCCCCGGCCCGGCCCGGCGAGGGCGGCGAACTCCAGGACGACCGGGAGGTGGTCGGGCAGTTCACCGCCGTCGGTGTCCCAGCCGGCGGCCCGGTAGCGCTGGGCGAGCGCGAGGAGGGCCATACCCCGGCGGCGGGTGTCGCCGTGCAGGTAGTAGGTGAGGTAGAGGCTGCTCTTGCGGCGCAGGTCGAACATCTCGACGTAGTGCCGTTCCAGCGCCTGGGGTTCCCGGGCGGTGAACCAGTCGATGAACGCGGTCAGTTCGGCGGCGGCCGGCGACGGCGGGAGGACGTCCACGGCGGCCGCCAACTGCGGTCGGCTGTCGGTCAGTTCCGCGTCCGGGTACTGCAGCAGCAGGGACAGCAGCCGCAGCAGCAGGGCCCGGCGCTCGGCTTCCTCGGGCGTCGTGGACGGGCGCCGGCGGGCCGCGGCCGCGCGGATGCGGGTGCGGACGATCGCCGGGACGGTGCCGGGCAGCGGGCTCATGGGCGGTCTCCCGTGGACGTACGGCGCAGGGTGGGGATGCCGAGCATGACCCGGCGGGGTTCGGCGGGGCCGGTGGTCCCGACCGGGCAGCGGTCCTCCACGGCACTGAGCGCGGCCGCGTCCTCCTTGTGCGCGGCGGGGACGACGTACCGGTCCTGGTACTTGGCGACGGCCAGCAGCCGGTGCAGGTCCTCCGCCTCGCGCGAGGTCAGGCCCACGGCGGCGAGCACGGCCTCGTCACCGGTCTCACCGAGGCTGCGCCCGCGCATGTACGAGCGCAGTGCGGTGAGCTTCATCAGCACGCCCGCCACCACGTCCGTGTCCCCCGCGGTGAACAGTTCGGCCAGGTAGTCCAGCGGGATCCGCAGGCGGGTGACGGCGGCGAACACATGATCGGGGTCGTCCTGGTTCCCGCCGGCCGTGTCGACGGCGTCCAGGACGGGTGAGAGCGGGGGCACGTACCAGACCATGGGCAGGGTGCGGTACTCCGGGTGCAGCGGCAGCGCCACCTTGTAGCGGCCGACCAGGTCGTACACCGGGGAGCGACGGGCCGCATCCAGCCAGTCCTGCGGGATCCCCGACTTCCTTGCCGCGTCGAGCACTTCGGGATCGCGCGGGTCCAGGAACACGCCGCGCTGGGCGTCCAGGAGGTCCTGCTCGTCCGGGGTGGCCGCGGCCTCGCCGACGCGGTCGGCGTCGTACAGCAGCAGGCCGAGGTAGCGCAGCCGTCCGACACAGGTCTCGGAGCAGATCGTGGGCTGCCCCGCCTCGATGCGGGGGAAGCAGAACGTGCACTTCTCCGCCTTGCCGGTGGCGTGGTTGACGTACACCTTCTTGTACGGGCACGCCGTCACGCACATCCGCCAGCCCCGGCAGCGGTCCTGGTCGACGAGGACGATGCCGTCCTCGACCCGTTTGTACAGCGCGCCGGACGGACAGGCGGCGACGCAGGCCGGGTTGAGGCAGTGCTCGCACAGCCGCGGCAGATGGAAGAGGAAGGTCTGCTCGAACTCGAACTTCACTTTCTGCGCCCATTCCCCGCTCAAGTTGGGGTCGCCGGCGGCGTGTTCGGGGGCGCCGCCGAGGCCGTCCTCCCAGTTGGCGCCCCAGGTGACGGCAGTGGGCCGGCCGGTCAGGACCGAGCGGGGGCGGGCGACGGGGATGTCCTGCCCGGCGGGGGCGCTGACGAGCGTGTCGTAGTCGTACGTCACCGGCTCGTAGTAGTCCTCGATGGAGGGCAGGTCGGGGTTGGAGAACAGCGACAGCAGCCGTTTGACCCGGCCGCCGGAGCGCAGCACCAGCCGGCCGCGCTTGTCGAGCATCCAGCCGCCCTTCCACTGTTCCTGGTCCTCGTAGCGGCGCGGGTAGCCGACGCCGGGCTTGGTCTCGACGTTGTTGAACCAGGCGTACTCGACTCCGGTGCGGTTGGTCCACGTCTGCTTGCAGGTGACGGAGCAGGTGTGGCAGCCGATGCACTTGTCGAGGTTCATCACCATGGCGATCTGAGCCATCACTCGCATGTCAGTACTCGACCTCCTGGCTGCGGCGGCGGATCACGGTGACCTCGTCGCGCTGGTTGCCGGTCGGCCCGTAGTAGTTGAAGGCGTACGTGAACTGCGCGTAGCCGCCCGCGAGATGGGTGGGTTTGACCAGGAGCCGCGTCAGGGAGTTGTGGATGCCGCCGCGACGGCCGCCGACCTCGGTCTTCGGGACGTTCACCGTGCGGTCCTTGGCGTGGTACATGTACACCGTCCCCTCGGGCATGCGGTGGGTGACCACGGCCCGGGCGGCGACGATGCCGTTGCGGTTGTACGCCTCGATCCACTCGTTGTCCTTCACGCCGATCCTCTCGGCGTCGGCGGTGGACATCCAGATCACCGGGCCGCCGCGGGACAGGGCGAGCATGTGGGCGTTGTCCTGGTACTCGGAGTGGATGGACCACTTGGAGTGCGGAGTCAGATAGCGCACGGTGACCTCGGCCCGGCCCTCGTCGTGCAGCTGCTCGTCACCGTAGTGACGCCGGGTGTTCAACGGGGGCCGGTAGACGGGCAGTTGCTCGCCGAGTTCGGCGATCCAGTCGTGCTGGACGAAGAAGTGCTGGCGGCCGGTGAGGGTGTGCCAGGGCTTCTTGTGCTCGGTGTTGATGACGAACGGCGCGTAGCGACGGCCGCCGGTCTCGCTGCCCGACCACTCGTACGAGGTCAGCACGGCGCGCGGCTGGGTGCGGGTGTCGGCGAAGGTGATCCGCTCCGCCGCGCGTTCGGCGGCGAGTTCGACGAGTCCCTCGCTGCCGGTCCGCCGCTCCAGCTCCCGGAACCCCTCGGTGGCCAGACGTCCGTTGGTGGTGCCGGACAGGGCGAGGATCGCCTCGCACATGTCGGTGGCGGTGGCCAGCGAGGGGCGGCCGGCGGCGATGCCGTCGCGTACGGTGCCGTTGCGTCGGCGCAGTTCGTCGATCTCGCGGTCCGGGTGGACGGTGACGCCCTTGGTGGTGGTGCCGAGGGTGTCGAGGAGCGGACCGACCGCGCGGATCTTCTGCGCCACGGCCGGGTAGTCCCGTTCGATGACGACCAGCTTCGGCATGGTCCGCCCGGGCACCGGCTCGCACTCCCCCGTCCTCCAGTCCCGCACCACTCCGCCGGGCTGGGCGAGTTCGTCGGGGGTGTCGTGCAGCAGGGGCACGGCCAGGACGTCGGTGCGGGTGCCGAGGTGGTCGGCGGCGAGCTCGCTGAACCGGTCGGCGATGGCGAGGAAGGTGTCGTAGTCGGTGCGGGCCTGCCAGGGCGGGGCGATGGCCGGGGTGAAGGCGTGCACGAAGGGGTGCATGTCCGTGCTGGACAGGTCGTCCTTCTCGTACCAGGTCGCGGCCGGCAGGACCACGTCGGCGAGCAGGCCGGTGGAGGTCATCCGGAAGTCCATCGTGACGAGCAGGTCGAGCTTGCCCTCGGGGGCCTCCTCCCGCCACACCACGTCCTTCGGCCGTCCCTCGGGCGGGGTCTGTTCGGAGCGGACCGCCCCGTCCGTGCCCAGCAGGTGGCGCAGGAAGTACTCGTTGCCCTTGCCGGAGGACCCGAGCAGGTTGGCCCGCCATACCGTCAGCACCCGCGGGAAGTTGGCCGGGTCGTCGGGGTCCTCGGCGGCGAACTTCAGCCGTCGTGCCTTGAGTTCGTCCACGATGTGCTGGGCCACCGGCTTGCCCGCGGCGGCCGCCTCGTCCGTCAGGTCGAGCGGGTTGCGGTTGAAGCCGGGATGCCCGGGCGTCCAGCCGAGGCGGACCGCCTGTGCCAGACAGTCGGCGGTGGACCGTCCCGCGAACCGGCCCTGTCCCAGCGGTGACGCCAACTCGTCCGGCCCGAAGGCCTCGTAGCGCCACTGGTCGGTGTTGAGGTACCAGTACGAGGTGCCCGCCATGTGCCGGGTGGGCCGCTGCCAGTCGAAGGCGAACGCGAGATGCTGCAGCCCGGTGATCGGGCGGATCTTCTCCTGGCCCACATAGTGCGCCCAACCGCCCCCGTTGACGCCCTGGCAGCCGGTCATCGTCACCAGCGCCAGGAAGGCGCGGTAGATGGTGTCGGAGTGGAACCAGTGGTTGGTGCCGGCACCGAGCGCGATCATGGACCGGCCGTTGGTGCGTTCCGCGTTGCGGGCGAACTCCCGGGCGATCCGGGCCGCCTGCTCCGCCGGCACCGAGGTGACGGTCTCCTGCCAGGCCGGCGTGTACGGCTGCGACGCGTCCTCGTACGACGCCGGCCAGTTGCCCGGCAGACCGGGGCGCCGCACCCCGTACTGCGCCAGCATCAGATCGAACACCGTGGTGACGAGCCGTCCACCGATCCGGCGCGCGGGCACCCCGCGCACCATGACCGAACCGCCCTCCGTGCCGCCCTCGTCGAAGCGGGGCAGAGCGATCTCGACGGAGTCCTCGGCGCGGTCGATGAGGCTCAGCTCAGGGACGACGTCGCCCAGATCGAGATTCCAACGGCCTCGCCCGGCTTCCCCCCACCGGAAGCCGAGCGAGCCGCCGGGGACCACCGGATCGCCGGTGGCCCGGTCCAGGAGAACGGTCTTGAACTCGGCGTTCTCCTCGTCACGGCCGAGGTCGGCCGCGGTGAGGAACCCGTCCGGGACAAGACCGTGGTCGTGCTCGCGCAGCGTCACCAGGAACGGCGCGTCGGTGAACTTCCGCAGGTAGTCCTGGAAGTACGGCACCTCACGGTCGACGAGGAACTCACGCAGGATCACGTGCCCCATGGCCATCGCCAGCGCCCCGTCCGTGCCGGGGTGCGGGGCGAGCCATTCGTCGGCGTGCTTGACGTTGTCCGCGTAGTCGGGGCTGACGGCGACGACCTTGGTGCCGTTGTAGCGGGTCTCGGTCAGGAAGTGCGCGTCCGGGGTGCGGGTGACGGGGATGTTGGAGCCCCACATGATCAGGTATCCCGCGTTCCACCAGTCCGCCGCCTCGGGGACGTCGGTCTGGTCGCCGAAGACCTGCGGTGAGGCGATCGGCAGGTCCGCGTACCAGTCGTAGAACGACAGCAGCGTGCCGCCGATGAGGGAGTGGAACCGCGCGCCGGCCGCGAAGGACGCCATCGACATCGCCGGGATCGGCGAGAAGCCCGCGACGCGGTCGGGACCGTACTCCTTGACGGTGTGCACCTGAGCGGCGGCGACCAACTCGGCCACCTCGTCCCAGTCGGCGCGCACCAGGCCGCCCTTGCCACGCGCCCGCTTGTACGCGCGGGCCTTCGCCGGATCGGAGGTGATCTCCGCCCAGGCCGCCACCGGGTCACCGAGCCGCTTGCGCGCCTCGCGCCACAGCTTCAGCAGCGCGCCACGCACATACGGGTAGCGCACTCGACTGGGCGAGTAGGTGTACCAGGAGAACGACGCCCCGCGCGGACAGCCGCGCGGCTCGTACTCGGGGCAGTCCGCCCCGATCGACGGGTAGTCGGTGGCCTGGTGCTCCCAGGTGATGATGCCGTCCTTGACGTACACCATCCACGAGCAGGAACCGGTGCAGTTCACCCCGTGCGTGGAGCGCACCACCTTGTCGTGCGCCCACCGGTCCCGGTAGAAGCCCTCCCACTTGCCGTCGTCGACACCGAAGACGGCGCGTCCGTCGGCCGACACCTCACGGCGGGTCAGCAGCCGGCGGGCGGCGAGCGGCCAGGTCCCGTGCGCCGGACTCGCGTTGTTGTCGTTCCCCATGGGCGAGAACGCTAAGCGGCTGTGCACCGAGCCTCCTTGGGCCGAACGGCCCTGGTCCCACCCCGTCCGGCCCCGGAGCGCGGCCGCCCCTCGCAGGCTCGGCGAGGCCCTTCGGCCCCGTCCCGGATGCGCCGTGAGCGACGAGTCTGATCGCACAACCGGCCGCGAACGCCCATGGAAGGGGCCTTGTGATGCTGCAGCCGTCGAGCCCTCCGAGCACTCCCCCGAGTCCCCAGGTGCCGGCGCGCGCCTTGCTGATGCTGGTCCTCGCCACCCTTGGGTTCGCCCTCAACTTCTGGGCGTGGGCGCTGCTCAGCCCTCTCGGCCCGCGCTTCAAGGACACCCTGGAGCTGTCGTCGTTCCAGCAGTCGCTGCTGGTGGCCGTGCCGGTCGTGGTCGGGTCGCTGGGCCGGATCCCGGTCGGGGCACTCACCGACCGGTACGGCGGGCGTGTGATGTTCCCGCTGGTGACGGCCGCTACCGTCATCCCCGTGCTCTACCTCGGCCTCGCCGGACACGACTCGCTGCCGGCGCTGCTGGTGGGCGGGTTCTTCCTCGGGGTCGGTGGGACCGCGTTCGCCGTGGGGGTGCCGTTCGTCAGTGCCTGGTTCCCGCCCGAGCGGCGCGGGCTGGCCATCGGAGTCTTCGGCATGGGCATGGGCGGTACGGCGATCAGCGCGCTGACCACGGTGAAGCTGGTGGACGCGTACGGCACCGCCAACCCGTTCCTGGTCACGGCCGGAGTCCTGATCGTCTACGCCCTGGTGGCGGCGGCCTTGCTGCGGGACGCCCCTGGACGCGCGGCCCCCACGGAGCCGCTGGCGCGACGTCTGGCCCAGACCTTGCGGCTGGGCATCACCTGGCAGGCCTCCGCCCTGTACGCGGTCGCCTTCGGCGGCTATGTCGCCTTCTCGGTCTACCTCCCCACCTACCTCAAGACCGGATACGGCCTCACCCAGGCCGACGCGGCGAACCGCATGGCGGGGTTCGTCCTTCTCGCGGTGGCGATGCGGCCCGTCGGCGGCTGGTTGTCGGACCGGGTCGGACCGGTGCGGGTGCTGTCCGGGGCGCTGGCCGCGGTTGCCTCGGGCGCCCTGGTGCAGTCCGCCACCCCGTCTCTCGCGCCGCTGGGCACGCTCGCGTTCCTGGGCATGGCTGCGGCACTCGGCGCGGCGAGCGGGGCGACGTTCGCCTTCGTGGCGCTGTTGGCGCCGCCGGAGCGCACCGGCTCGGTCACGGGTGTCGTCGGCGCCGCGGGCGGACTGGGCGGCTTCGTACCGCCCCTGGTGATGGGCTCGCTCTACGGCACGTACGGCTCCTACGCGGTGGGCCTGCTGCTGCTCGCCGCGGTGGCGACCGCCGCCCTCGTCTACACCGGTACGGGCGTGAGGCGGGCGGCGCTCGGTCCCGTGCCCGTGGCGAAGCCGCACTGAGCGGTGCACAGGGGCGGCACGCCGGTCTGCCGACCGTCGTCCCGCGCAGGTGAGGCGCCCGGCGGACCTACGAGGGCCGGTCCCCCTCCCTCTGCGCGGCCTGGAGGCCGGCGAGGAGTTCGGCCTGTCCGGCCAGGACTCCGGACAGGATCGTGCGGGCCACCCGCAACAGCTCGGCCACATGCGGGCTGGTCAGCGAGTAGTACACGTTCGAGCCCTCCTTGCGGGTCACGACCAGGTTCGCGCGTCGCAGCACGGCCAGCTGCTGGGACAGGTGCGCGGCTTCGATACCCACCTCGGGCAGCATCTCCGCGACCGCATGCTCACGCTCGCTCAACAGCTCCAACACCCGGATACGCGCGGGATGACCGAGGGTTTTGAAGAACTCGGCCTTCAGCTGGTACAGCGGCATACTCACCGTGCCACCCCCGACCCCGCACACCGGCGCAGCCCCGTCCGCCGAGCCTCGCCCCGTCGCATCCACCCACTCGTCAACACCATGCCGCCCATCCTCGCCTGCGACAGCGGCCGGGCAGAAACCGCACGGGTAACGAGAGTCATCGGGTCACGCGCCCTGTGTGTCTCCCGCAGGCCGGCCGGTGGTCCGCCCCTCGTGCCGCCCTTCCAGGGACTCCGGTACGAGGGGCCCGTCGGCGGGGATCGCGGCGAGCTCGAGGCTCCGGGCCGGTGCCGCGAGCCGGCGCCCAGCCGACCGCGCCACAGAAGCGAGGGACGGCGGCGGTCAGACCGGCCGGCGGCTCCGTCAGGATCCGGCGCGCCGCCTTCACCAGGTCGGCAGTGGCCCCGCCGGCCAGTTCGTGGACCACCGTCGCCCTCGCCCGCGTCACCGTCACGATCCCCGAGCGACACAGGACCGTCGGCTGCTGCGACAGGCCCGACGGTTCAGCCTCGATGGCCGCCCCGCCCCGGGGGGGCAGACGCGAAAGGCTGCGCCCGCGGCTACCCGCGAGCACAGCCGGCACAGCACCTGACCATTTGCGAAATTACGCAACTCGGCATCCCACTGCTTACACTCGCCCCGTGACCGAGATCCTGCCGCCGTGCCCCACCTGTTCCAGCGCCTACACCTACGAGATGGGCGCGCTCCTGGTCTGCCCGGAGTGCGGGCATGAGTGGTCCCCCGCCACCCTCGCGCCCGAAGGCCCCGCAGCGCAGAAGGTGATCAGGGACGCCGTCGGAAACGTCCTCTCCGACGGCGACACCGTCACGGTGGTCAAGACCCTGAAGGTCAAAGGCAGCCCGACCGGGATCAAGGCCGGCACCAAGGTGCGGGGCATCCGGCTCGTGGACGGTGTCGACGGCCACGACATCGACTGCAAGGTCGACGGGTTCGGCGCCATGCAGCTCAAGTCCAGCGTGGTCAAGAAGGCCTGACCGGCACGACGTTCAGAACTCGAAGACGAGCCGGGCTTCGGCCCGGCCGCCGAGGACCTCGTCGAAGGAGTCGTTGACCTGCTCCAGACGCCGGGTCTCCGCGAT
>NZ_JAQMWP010000032.1 GCF_030403745.1 Streptomyces sp. S.PB5 | reverse complement strand
GTGCGGCTGCTCGGGCGTGCCCTCGGAGCGCGGGAAGAACTCGTACCAGGACCCGTACAGCGCCCGCTCCCGCTCCACCAGCAGCGGCAGCTCCTCGGACACGGTCACCAGCTCCCGCAACGGATACCGGGCCAGCACCCCGTCCACTTCCGGCGTCAACGCCCCCGCCAGCCGCGCCGAAACGGGCCGTGAGTCGTCGCGCAGTGCCTCCGCGGCGGTCAGCACCAGACCGCGCCCCGCGTCCTCCGGCACCCCGCTCGCCGCCCGGAAGTAGAGATCGGCACCCTCTTCCAGCACCAGCCCGACGTCGATGCCGGCCGGGATCTTGATGCGGGCGTGGTGGCGCCAGGTCGAGATCGGGTCGGCCCAGCCCTCGACCCGGTAGCTCCAGCGGCCCTCGGCGTCCGGAGTGACGTCGGCGCCCCAGCGGTCGGTGCCCGGGGCGAGTTCGCGCATCGGGGTCCAGGGGCCCGCGCGGCCCCCGGGATCCGTGAGTACGACGTTGGCGGCGACCGCGTCATGGCCCTCACGGAACACGGTGGCCGAGATCTGGAAGGTCTCTCCCGTGACCGCCTTGGCCGGGAGCCTGCCGCAGTCCACGGCCGGACGGACGTCCCGGACCGGGATACGGCCGATGGTGTCGCTCGCACTCATGGGTCTCACCTCCGCCGTGCTCGAGGCCGGGCCCGTGGCCCGGCGGGGGATCCAAGCTGGGCCGGAAGGACTACCTCCCGGCGGGGGCGCGCACCAGCGTCACCGGCGGACCCCGTCTGGCCTCGGCCGTCGTGCGGAGCCGGTCGTCCTGCTCACGGAGGTAGGTGCCGAGACTGGTGTGCAGATAGCGCTCGGCGCAGTCCGCGGCCTCGCGGGCACAGCGCTTCCCCATGAGCACACAGAGGGTGTAGCCCGCGTCCTCGAAGGTGGCCCGGGCCTCGCGGTCGGCGGGGGCCGCGAGCATCACGCGTTCCCAGGTCCGGTACCGCCGCAGTTGCCGGGCGACTTCGGCCTTGGCCGGTAGCAGCATGGCGCGGTTCACCTTCCATGGAGAGTTTCACTCATGGTGCACGTGTGACGACCCAGCGTCTTGTTGGATCTTCAACCACCTCGGTGGTCGCTCGTGTTGCACGAATGGCGTAGCGCTCCCACTCTTGAGGTGACTCAGGAGCGATCACTGCTCACGCTGCGCGTTCGGGGCTCGTCCCACCGGGACGAGGAGGAGCGGGAGCTTCGCCGGTGAGGAGCCAACGACGATGAAGACCGCAGTGCCCCGCTACTACCACCTCGATGTGGAAGTCACCCCGGAACGGGTCGGCCAGGTCGAGCGCATCCTGGCCGCTCATCTCCGGTACTGGGACCTCGAGAACCTGGTCGAGCCCGTCTGCCGCGGTGCCGAGATGCTGCTGAAGGCCATCGACGAGCACGCGACGGACAAGTCCACCTCGGTCGAGATGTGGTGGAACGGCCAACACCTCATCACGGCGGTCGGGGACAACGACCGCGATCTGCGCCCGGACCAGGACCTGCGCGGCTGTCTGGCACACATCGCCGCGATGAGCGACGGCTGGGGCTGCTGCGCCACCGGCACCGGCAGCAAGGTCATCTGGTTCTCGCGGCGTGCCCGGGCCGGCGAACGCGTTCCGCTCGTCCCGACGGCCCCGGCTCCGAGTCTGCGCGAGGTGCTCCAGGTGCCCCGCGAGGAGCCGTTCGCGGACGGCGTCCTGGAGGACGCCCGGTGACCGCGAGCCGCCGACGCAAGGCAGGGGTGCCCGTGTGGAGCGGGCACCCCTACCCGTTGGGCGCCGCCTTCGACGGTCAGGGCACCAACTTCGCGCTGTTCAGCGAGGTCGCCGAGTGCGCCGAGCTGGTTCTGGTCGAGGACGACGGCAGCCATCACAGCGTTCCGCTGGCCGAGGTCGACGGCTTCGTCTGGCACTGCTACCTCCCGGGGATCGGACCGGGGCAGCGCTACGGCTACCGGGTGCACGGCCCCTGGCATCCGGAGCTGGGCCACCGCTGCAACCCGGCGAAGCTGCTTCTCGACCCGTACGCCATGGCGGTGGACGGCCAGGTGGACGACCACCCGGCGCTCTACGACCCGGCCGCCGACAGCGCCGGGCACACCATGCTGGGTGTGGTCACCGACCCGTACTTCGACTGGGGCGAGGACCGTCCGCCCCGGCGGCCGTACGCCGAGACCGTCATCTACGAGGCCCATGTGCGCGGCCTGACCCGCACTCACCCCGACGTCCCCGCCGAACTCCGCGGCACCTACGCCGGACTGGCCCACCCCGCGGTCGTCGAGCACCTGACGTCCCTGGGCGTGACCGCGGTGGAGCTGATGCCGGTGCACCAGTACGTGCAGGACGGCGTGCTGCAGGGCCGCGGCCTGTCCAACTACTGGGGCTACAACACGATCGGCTTCTTCGCGCCGCACAACGCCTACGCCGCGCACAGCACCCGCGGTCAGCAGGTCAACGAGTTCAAGGCGATGGTGAAGGCGCTGCACGCGGCCGGCCTCGAAGTGATCCTGGACGTCGTCTACAACCACACCGCCGAGGGCAACGAGCAGGGGCCCACGCTCTCCTTCCGCGGCATCGACAACGCCTCGTACTACCGTCTGGTGGACGGCGACTGGGGGCACTACTACGACACCACCGGCACCGGGAACAGCCTGCTGATGCGGCACCCGTACGTGCTCCAGCTGATCATGGACTCGCTGCGCTACTGGGTCACCGAGATGCATGTCGACGGCTTCCGCTTCGACCTCGCGGCCACGCTGGCCCGGCAGTTCCACGAGGTGGACCGGCTGTCGGCGTTCTTCGACCTGATCCAGCAGGACCCGGTGATCAGCCGCGTCAAGCTGATCGCCGAGCCGTGGGACGTCGGCGAGGGCGGCTATCAGGTGGGCAACTTCCCGCCGCTGTGGTCGGAGTGGAACGGCAAGTACCGCGACACCGTCCGCGACTTCTGGCGCGGCGGCGAGCACACCCTCGGCGACTTCGCCTCCCGGCTGACGGGCTCCTCCGACCTGTACCAGCACAGCCGGCGCCGCCCGCGCGCGAGCGTCAACTTCGTGACCGCGCACGACGGTTTCACCCTGCGTGACCTCGTCTCGTACAACGACAAGCACAACGAGGCCAACGGCGAGGGCAACCGGGACGGCGAGAGCGTCAACCGGTCCTGGAACTGCGGAGTGGAGGGGGAGACCCAGGACGCGGCCGTCCTCGAACTCCGGGCCCGCCAGCAGCGCAACTTCCTGGCCACGCTGCTCCTCTCGCAGGGCATCCCGATGCTCTGCCACGGCGACGAGCTCGGCCGCACCCAGCGCGGCAACAACAACGCCTACTGCCAGGACAACGAAGTCTCCTGGATCGACTGGCGGTTGACCGGGGAACAGCGCGCCCTCACCGACTTCACGCGGTACGTCGTCGCACTCCGCGCCGCCCACCCCGTACTGCGCCGGCGCCGCTTCTTCCGCGGCGAGACCGTGACGTACGCGGGACAGCCGCTGCCCGACCTGGTCTGGTTCGCTCCGGACGCCCGCGAGATGACCGACGCCGACTGGCTGCGCTCCGACGCGCACTCCGTCGCCGCCTTCCTCAACGGAGACGCCATCGCCGAACCCGACGCGTGCGGCGGTCCGGTGCTCGACGACTCCTTCCTGCTCCTGCTGAACGGCTACTGGGAACCGGTGGACTTCCGGCTGCCGGACGCGGCGTACGGCGAGCGCTGGACGACGCTGATCGACACCGCCGCACCGCAGGGTGCCGACGAGACGGAGCACAAGGCGGGTACGGAGATGCCGGTCGAGGCACGCAGCCTGGTGCTGCTGTCGCGGCCCCCGGCGACCGAGCGGCCCCCGAGGGGCTGACTCAGCGCACCCGGCGTGCCGTCACCGTGAACTGCGCGCCGTCGGGATCGCGCAGCACCGCCTCGTCGCCGGCCTTGGACAGGACGCTGCCGCCGTGCTCCTCCGCGGCCCGGGCGCAGGCGCCGACGTCCGAGACGGCGAAGTGGACCTGCCAGTGCGGCCGGATGGCCGGGTCGGGCGCCGCCTCCAGCGCCCCCGAGTCGATGCGGGCCACGATGTCGCCCTGGCTGCGCAGCACGACCTCGCCGCCCTCGTAGCGGACCTCGCAGCAGCCCGGCCGGTCCGAGGCCCAGTCGAGGATCTCGCCGTAGAAGATGGCCGCGTCGAAGGCGTCCCGGGTGTGCAGTCTGATGAAGGCCGGGGCCGCGCGGCGCCAGCTCTCCCAGTTGGCGACGAGCTCGCCCTCCCAGATCCCGAAGGTCGCCCCGTCCCGGTCGGCCAGCAGCGCGGCCCGCCCGGGCGGGAAGGAGAGCGGTCCGACGGCGGCCGTGCCGCCCCGCTCCTGGGCCCGCGCCACGGCCTCGTCCGCGCTCGGCACCGCGAAGTACGGCGTCCAGGCCACCGCCATCCGCCACATCGAGGCGACCACGGCGATCCCCGCCACCGGTGTCTCGTCCACCACCGCCACCCGGAAGCGGTCGCCGAGCTTGGCCGGCCGCCACTCCCAGCCGAGCACGGCGGTGTAGAACTCCTCGGCGGTCTCCTGGTCACGGCTGGTCAGGCTCACCCAGCAGGGTGCGCCGAACACGGAGTGTGTGGAGACGACGTCCGTGGTGCCGCCGGGGAGTCTCGTGTCGTGATTCATGGCAGTCGCGTCCTGGGTCTCGCCGGAATGCAGCCACCGGTCTCTTCCAGTGTCCGACCGAAACCGCTCCGGGCGCCTGTCGAGTACCCCGGTCCCGGCCCCGAAACGAGTGGCGCAGGCCGGTTGGCGCTGGGCCGGTCGAGTGAGCAGGATGGATGTGTGACCCCGGCACCGAACGACCCGTCCGACGAGACCGGCCGCATCTTCGAGCTGCAGGAAGAGGTGGAGCAGCTGAAGGAGGCCGTCGTCTCGCACGCCGTCGTGGACCAGGCCATCGGGATGATGGTCGCGCTGGGACGGGTCACGCCGGACCAGGGGTGGGCGGTGCTGAAGGAGGTCTCCCAGCACACGAACATCAAGCTGCGCAATGTCGCGGAACTGATCCTGATCTGGGGGCGGAACGGGGAGCTGCCCTCCGATGTCCGGGTCGAGCTGGAGGCCGCCCTCGACCGCCACGGCCCGGCACAGATCCCCGAGGCGCCGCAGGAGTGAGCGCCGGGCTCAGCCGGCCTCGGCCAGCTCCTGGCGGATCTGCGCGAAGCAGCTGCTGAGCAGGCGCGATACATGCATCTGCGAGATCCCGAGCTGCTCGGCGATCCCGCTTTGCGTCATGCCCCGGAAGAACCGCAGATACAGGATCGTCTGCTCACGCTCGGGCAGCGCGCGCAGACAGGGGCCCACGGCCACCCGGTCCACGACGACGTCGTAGTGCGGGTCGGGGCCGCCGAGCGCGTCGCCCAGGGCGTAGCCGTCGGTGCCCGGCATCTCCGCCTCCAGCGACAGCGCGGAGAAGCACTCCAGCGCCTCCATGCCGCTGCGCACCTCGTCCTCGGTGAGCTGGGTGTACGCGGCGATCTCGGCGACGGTCGGAGCCCGCCCCGGCGTCGTCTGGGCCAGCTCCCGCAGTGCCTGCCGTACCCGGTTGCGCAGGTCCTGGACCCGGCGCGGGACGTGCAGCGTCCACATGTGGTCACGGAAGTGCCGCTTGATCTCCCCGGTGATCGTCGGTACGGCGTACGCCTCGAAGACGTGGCCGCGCTCGGCGTCGTAGTGGTCCACGGCCTTCACCAGGCCCAGGGCCGCCACCTGGTACAGATCCTCCAGGGACTCGCCCCGCCCCTTGAACCGCACCGCGATCCGCTCCGCCATCGGCAGCCAGGCCTCGATGAGCTCGTTGCGCAGCGTCGTGCGCTCCGCGCCTTCGGGCAGTGCGGCGAGCCGCACGAAGGACGCGGCCGTGTCAGGGGCGTCGTCATGCGGATGCGGCTTCGTTCTGGTGGTGACACGCATCGCGCGCACCTCCCTCAGCAGGTGCTGGATGGACAGACACCATGGGAGACGCGCGCTCGGAGCTGACGGAGAACACCGGGGACGGTTCCCACGGACGTGCCTCCTGTCCGAAGCACTGACATGCGAATGCCCGGTGAGAGCGGTTTGAAACCGTTCGTATGTTTTGTCTGTCATATTCGTCCGACGTTCCGCCGCCCGCTGATCTTGTGCCGTGACGTGATGTGCGGCACGCCCGCCGCAGGTGCTGTGACGCCCCGTCGGCGAGTTCTTCCTGCGCACGGCTTGATCGCTGATCAAAGGGGGTGAATCCGCTGGCCACAGCGCATTCTGCTCATTTGACAGTGCACTGAGCACACAGATAGGAAGCAGCTCTCTGAGGGACAAGAGGTGGATCGTGTACGAGCCGAACGTGGTCGGGGACTGGCAGGAGTACGACGAGCATGCCGGTCTGCGGGTGCGCGTTCACCGCCTCGAAGCCTCCGAGCCGCCACGCGGCCGGGACGACGCCGCCGAGGGGCTCACCTACTTCAGCGTCCGTGTGACCGTCGAGAACCGCGGCCGCCAGCACCCCACGATCCACCTCGAGGACGGTCAGATCGACGTCCGGATCGGCACCGACGGCGAGAGCGCGTTCATCGACTGGCGCAACTCGCAGTTCATCGAGGGCTTCGACGTCTACCCGCTGCGCCGGGCCACGGCCGTGGTCTACGCGGCGGGACCCGAGGCGTCCCTGGGCCTGGTCGACGTGCAGATCCAGCTGCGGGTCGACGACGACTGGGCCGACCGCCGGATGTGGGCCGGCGGAATCGGACTGCAGGACGGCGCCGTGCAGACGGCCTGCAGCCGGGACGGCCTGGCCCACCAGGTCAGCAACTTCCTGCGGGACCAGGCCGAAGAGGGCACCGCCTGAGCGGCGGCCCCGGAGGTCAGTGCGGGATGCCGTCGATGATCTCGCGGGCACCCTGACGCAGCAGCGCCACCGCCACCGACGTGCCGAGCGTCGCCGGGTCGAGGCGGCCCGCCCACTCGTGGGCGTTGAGCCGGGTCTTGCCGTCCGGGGTGAACACACAGGCCCGCAGGGAGAGCTCGCCCCCGTGGTCCACGCGCGCGTACCCGGCGATCGGGCTGTTGCAGTGCCCCTGGAGGACGTGCAGGAACATCCGTTCCGCCGTGGCCTCCCGGTGGGTGTCGGGGTCGCCGAGCCCGCTGACCGAGTCGATCAGCTCGGTGTCGCCCTCCCGGCACTGCAGGGCGAGGATGCCCGCACCGATCGGCGGCATCATCACCTCGGGTGAGAGCACCTCGCTGATCACGTCCTCGCGCCCGATGCGCTCGAGCCCCGACACCGCGAGCAGCAGCGCGTCCGCCTCCCCGGCCGCCAGCTTCGCCAGGCGCCGGTTGGCGTTGCCGCGGAACGGCACGCACTCCAGCTCCGGGTGGGAGGCGGCCAGTTGGGCGACCCGGCGCACCGAGGAGGTGCCGATCCGGGTGCCGGCCGGGAGCTGGTCCAGGGTGAGCCCGTCCGGGTGGATCAGGGCGTCGCGGATGTCGTCGCGCTTCAGGAACGCGGCGAACGTCGTCCCCGCCGGGAGCGGCCGGTCGGCCGGGATGTCCTTGACGCAGTGCACCGCGAGATCGGCCTCACCGGCCAGCAGCGCGGCGTCGACCTCCTTGGTGAACGCGCCCTTGCCCTCGACCTTCGACAGGTCGCCCATCCACTTGTCGCCGGTCGTCTTCACGGGGACGACCTCGGTGCGCACACCGGGGTGCAGTACGGCCAACTCGGCGCGGACGCGCTCCACTTGGGCGAGCGCCATGGGCGAGTCGCGGGAGACGATACGGATCAGTTCGGGCACGGACATGCGGGACACGATAGACCCTCGCGGTCGTGCGCTCGTCCAGTACCGCTCTTCCGGCGAGGCTCCTCACCCATGCCAGTCGAAGGGAAAGAACTCCGCGCTCCCGGTGAGGGCGGACGCGTCGGCCGGAGTGCGCACCAGGCAGCGGTGGCGCAGGAGTTCACGCCGCTCGCCCGGGGACAGCGCGGGAGCCTGCCAGTCCTCCGCGTCGATGGACTCCCGCCCGCAGGCGTTGACCTCGTCCCCGGCCGCGGTCCGCAGGTCCACCCGGAAGTCCGTGCGCCACTGGGAGTTGTGCCCCCAGCCCTGGGACAGGTCCACGGTCGGGCGGTGCCGCCGCAGATAGGTCCAGTACAGCGGGGAGCGGTCGGCCACACCCCGCTCGGCGTGCCGGGCACCCGCCCGCACCCGCACCCCGGCCCGGCCGAACAGCAGTGACCCGAACCACAGTCCGGGCCAGACGACCTCGGTGATGCGCACGGGCTCGTCCGGGTCCTCGGTCTGCTCGACCTCCACGATCTCGTGCAGGAACGGATCGAAGACCCCCACCTCCTCGAACGGCGTCAGGCCCAGGCCGGTGAAGAGCCGGAGGTACTCGGCCCTCGACACCGCGGGCCAGACGCCGACGTCCTCACCGGGCGGCTGGAAGCCGGTCAGCAGGACATCGCTGACCCGGCTCAGCGCGTACAGCTCCCACAGCAGATCGCCGCACCGTTCGTCCGGTCCGTCGACCGCCGTCGCCGCGAGCAGCTCGACGCCCCGGCTCAGCTCCTCGCGATAGGCGGACTGAGCCCGTGCGAGCCAGGGCTGCACCACGGCGGCGTACACGTCCGCACCCTCGTGGTCGCGCAACGCCTGGAACAGCGTGCGGGCGTCGACCCAGGCCGCCTCTTCGTCCATGCGCGCACCCTAGCGACGGCTTCGCGAGGTGATCCACGGAATTACCAGGCCGGCGGCTCGCTCATCTCGACCGAGCGCAGTGCCGCCGCGAGCGCCAGGTCGTCGCCGACGTCGAGGGCGGTGTCGGTGAGCTTGATGACGTGCTCGTCGCCGTGGGCGAGGGCGCGCTCCAGGATCTCCTCGGCGGTGAGGCGCCCGGGGGGCGTGTAGGTGACCGGTGCCTGCGGCGCGTACATCGCGGTGACCGCCGCAGATGCCGTCCACGCCGCGTGCAGGCTCGGTGCCCACAGCTCGCGGGGCAGTGAATCCAGGGTGCGCAGCACGGCGTTGGGGGCCGTGGCCGCGTGCACGAGCATGGTCGGCTCGCCGTGGCCGTGGGTGGCATAGCGGTGGGTGGAAGCGTGGACGAGCTCGGTGAGGCGCGCGCGGGCCGTGTCGGGATCGGTCACGTCGTCCGCCCACACGGGTAGCCGGCGTACGGCGGTCAGACGGTCCCGGAATCCCATGTGCCCGGGCTCGATCGCGGGTACGGCGTCCAGGGCCGCCCCTGCGGTCGGCGCACCCGGCAGCGTGGTGATGCCCCTGACCGGCTGGTGCCGGGCGGCCCAGTAGCCCAGCGCGTGGGCGAGTTCGGTGATCCGGGGTGCGTTCTCGCCGGCTTCGAGGGCGCGTACGGCGTGGCCGACCCGGATGACCGTGTGGGTGGCGCCGCCGTACAGGCCGGGCAGCAGCCGCGGCCACCATTCGGCGAGGACGCCGCGCCACGGGTGGTCGGCGAGGGTGCGGGAGAAGTAGTCGGTCCAGTCCGCGATGCGGCGCGGATCGCCCAGTGCCTCGGCCCAGTCGGCGTCCGTCACGGGGGCCACGCGGTCGGGGAAGTCCTCCAGCTTGTCCTGGTAGAGGTCCACCCAGCGGTGGACGGCGCCCGACTGTCCGTGCGCGGCGAGCGCCTCGACGACCATGGGGGCGTGGTTGGACAGCCAGCCGCCCCGTTCCGGGCCGGACGCGTGAAGGCGTTCCAGGGCTTCTTCGAGCTGGCCGCTCGTGTCGCTGAGGTCCATGACCCGGACGGTATGCGGCGGACGGGGGTGCGGGGATCGGGCGCGGGGCGGAGGCCGGACGGTGCACGGGTCCTAGGTCCCGCGCCCGATGCGTGGGCGGATCAGGCGTTGGGGTCGAAGGAGATCCCCGACGGCTTGGCCGACGACAGGTTGGAGTTGAAGCTCCCGTCCTTCAGGGCGAAGTTGGCGCTGCCGAAGTCGTACGCCACCAGCTTGTCGCGGATGCCTGACGGGTAGCCGTTCCAGCCGACCAGCGGCGGGTACTGCCAGGTGCCCTTGGCGTTCTCCGGCGGCTCGTCACCCGAGCCGGCCAGCCGGAAGGCGTGCGTGCTGATGCCGTCCTTGTGGTAGACGATCTTCGCGTGGGTGCCGTCGAAGCGGACCCCGGAGGCCGCGGTCGTCGCGTAGTCGCCGTGGGCGGACGTCGAGACGTACTGAACCGTGCCGTTCTGCACCCAGATCACGACGTGCTCCCAGTCGTGCCGGTGCCCGCCGATGCTGCTGCCCGCGAGGGCCTGGTCCTTCTCGAAGTACAGGCCGTACATGTAGGCGCACCAGCCGTTGTTGCACTTGTAGCGCGAGTAGGAGTTGGTGTTGTTCAGGTCCGAGAGGTCGTGGCACTCTCCGCTGAGCGAACCCGTGGGCTTCAGACCGCCGTTGACGGTGCCGTCGGGGCCGATCGCGGGCGTCGGGTAGCAGCCGTCGGTGTCGTAGTCCCAGGCCGGCTGGTAGGTGTACTCGGCCGACTCGGCGTTGGTCGGCAGGGCGGTGGGGGGAGCTGCCAGGGCGGTGCTGGGGAAGGCGACGACCAGGGCGGCGGCGCCGGCCAGACCGGTGAACCATCTCGCGCGGTGCTTCCTGGACGAGAGTGACGACACTGCGTCCTCCTCTTGGTGCGGGCGCAGCCCAACGGCTGTGGGGGAATGGGGAGTTCAGCTTCCCCACTTTTCATGTCCGCGCCAAGAGTGGGTAAGCGACTCTCTGGTAACAACCGTCCGAACAGCTGGATCTTGTTCGGGGTGCCGGACTTCGGTGGCCGGTTCAGGCCGTTTCGTCCGGAAGGTCGGCCGCCGACTCCTCCGGCGCGAGGTCCGCGCGCAGCCGCAGCCAGGACGGCTGACGCAGCAACCCCGCCCTGGTGCGGGTGCTGTAGCGGACCTCGCCGACCAGCCGGGGGAGCACCCAGCGCGCGCCCGGCACCGGCGGCACGGGGTCGAAGGGGCACACGGGGGTCGCCGCGGTCCTCAACAGCGCCGCGAGCCCGGTCCGTTCGGCCTCGCTCCAGCCCGTGCCCACGTTGCCGACGTACCGCAGGCGTCCGGCGGTGCGCTGGCCGACCAGCACCGAGCCCGGCAGCCCCGTCAGCCGCCCTTTGCCGGGCAGCCAGCCGCCGATGACGACGTCCTCGCTGTGCATGTTCCGGATCTTGATCCAGGCGCGGGAGCGGACCCCGGGCTCGTACACCGAGTCGAGCCGCTTGCAGACCAGGCCCTCCAGGCCGTGGTCGCGGGTGGCCTGGAGGGCCTCGCGGCCGTGGCCGACGACGGCGCCCGGGGTCGACCAGTACGGGCCGTCGAGGCCCAGTTCCTCCAGCTGTCCGCGCCGTCGGACGTAGGGGAGAGCGGTCAGCGGCCGGTCGGCCAGGTGCATCACGTCGAACAGCACCAGATGGACGGGGACTTCGGCGGCCATGCGGGAGGCCTTGCCCGGTGCGTGGGCCAGGCCCATGCGGGCCTGCAGCAACTGGAAGTCGGCCCGGCCCTGTTCGTCGAGGGCCAGGATCTCGCCGTCCAGTACGGCCGGCAGGGTGCCGAGCGCGCTTCCCAGCGCCCGAAGCTCGGGATAGGCGGCCGTGATGTCCTCCCCGGACCGGGCGCGCAGCGTCACGCTCCCGTCGCCGGGCAGGTAGACCACGGCACGCTGGCCGTCCTGCTTGGTCTCGTACGCCCAGTGCGTGTCCTGCGCGACGGGCGGCAGGGTGCCGGAGGTGGCGAGCATGGGCGGGATCAGGGGGAGGCTCACGGGTGAGTTGTCGACGGAGCCCCGCGTCGGCACGCGCACGTGCCGCGGGTTTCGCCTGATCGGCGCTGCCCTCGGGCTTCGGAGGGTGGTGATGTCCCGGCGTCGGGAGGCGGCCGTCTCAGACGATCCCGCCGTTGGCCCGCAGCACCTGTCCGTTGACCCAGCGCCCGCCGGGACCGACCAGGAAGGACACCACCGACGCGATGTCCCGCGGCGTCCCCAGTCGCTCCAGCGGCGGCTGTGCGGCCAGCCGGGCGATGGTCTCCTCGTCCTTGCCGTCGAGGAAGAGATCGGTGGCGGTCGGGCCGGGCGCGACCACGTTGACCGTCACGTCACGGCCGCGCAGCTCGCGGGCGAGGATCAGCGTCATGGCCTCGACCGCCCCCTTGCTCGCGGCGTACGCGCCGTACGTCGGGAACGCGAGCCCGACGACCGAGCTGGAGAAGTTCACCAGCGCCCCGCCCGGACGGAGCCGGCGCGCGGCCTGCTGGTCGACGACGAAGGTCCCGCGGATGTTGGTGCGGCAGAGGGCGTCCAGCTCGTCCAGATCGAGCTCCGCGACCGGCGAGAGCAGCATCCGCCCCGCCGCGTGCACCACGGCGTCCACTCCGCCGTACGTAGTCTCCGCCAGGTCGAACAGGGCGGCCACCTCGGCCTCGTCGCCGACGTCCGCGCGTACGGCGGTGGCGGAACCGCCGCCCGCCTCGATGCCGCGCACGACCTCCTCGGCGGCGTCCTTGTTCCCCGCGTAGCCGACGACGACGGCGAAGCCGTCGGCGGCCAGCTGTTCGGCGACCTGGCGTCCGATGCCGCGCGATCCGCCGGTGACGATCGCGACGCGCTGCTGTGTGCTCATGTCCGCTCCTTCGACTAGCGACGCTACGTTCATCGCGTAACGACGATAACACAGTGTCGTAGCGTTGGTATGCCCGGCTCGTATCAGCGCTACGAATGTCGTACCGTGCAGTCATGGACGCGAGGGAAAAGATCCTGGAAGTCGCCGCGAAGCTGCTGGCCGAGGCGCCTGCCGCCGATGTCTCGACGCGCGCGGTGTGCGAGGCGGCGGGCGTGGGCGCGCCGATGCTCTACCGGCTCTTCGGCGACAAGGCCGGACTGCTGGCCGCCGTGGTCGACCGGGGTTTCGAGCGCTACCTCGCCTCCAAGCGGGCGGCCCGGCCCGGCGAGGATCCCGTCGCGGATCTGAAGAGCGGCTGGGACAACCACATGCGCTTCGCGCTGGAGCACCCCAACCACTACCGCCTGATGTACTCGCCCGAGCTGACGGTCCCGCCCGCCGCGGCGCGCGAGGCCCATGACCTGCTGCACGCGATCCTCGAACGCTGCGCGGCGGCCGGCCGGCTCACCGTCCCGCCCGCCCTCGCCACGCAGATGATCATGTCCGCCAATGTCGGTGCGGCCCTGTCGATGCTCACCAGGGCGGAGCAGTACCCGGACCCGGCCTTCTCGGCCCGGCTGCGCGACGCGGTGATCGGCTCCCTGACCCGCCCCGCGGGCCCCCCGGCGCAGGACGGCGTCCCCGTCGCGGCCGCCACACTCGCGGCCCGTCTGCGCGCCGAACCGCCGAAGGCGTTCACCGCGGCCGAGTCCGGCCTGCTCGGGCAGTGGCTGGACACGCTCGCCGGGAGTTGAACCCGCACGGAGACCTTCGGGGGCCCGCACGAGCCGCACACCCATCTCGCCTTCGGTGTCGGCCCGTACTCCTGTCGGGGACAGGCGCCGGCCCGCGTCGAGCTGCGAACCGTCCTCGACGTGCTGTTGCGTAGGCTTCCGTCCTTGGAACCCGCCGTAGCGGCGGAGGACCTGCGACGGTTCGAGGGACTGGCCGTCGGAGGGCTGAGGGAAGTCCCGGTGCGACGGTGAAGATGGCGGTAGGCAGGGCGGTACGGGCGGAGCAGGTCAGCGCGACCCGGGAGCTGATCCTGACCGCGGCCGAGCGGCTGTTCGCCGAGCGCGGGGTCAACTCCGTCTCCAACCGTCAGGTCAGCGAGGCCGCCGGACAGGGCAACAACGCGGCCGTCGGCTACCACTTCGGCACCAAGGCCGACCTGGTGCGCGCCATCGCCCGCAAGCACGCCGAACGGATCGAGGAGATCCGCGCGCGCATGCTGGCGCAGCTCGGCGACTCCGCGGATCTGCGGGACTGGGTGGACTGTCTGGTCCGCCCGGTCCCGGAGCACCTGGCGGCCCTGGAGGGCCCCACCTGGTTCGCGCGGTTCTGCGCGCAGGTGATGACCGACCCGGTCCTCCACCAGATCATGCTGGAGGAGTCCCTCGCCTCCCCGTCCCTGCGGCGGATCGTCGACGGACTGCACCGGTGCCTGCCCGAGCTGCCCCCCGAGGTCCGCGCCGAACGCGGCGACATGGCCCGCCATCTGCTCATCCACCTGCCCGCCGAACGGGAGCGCGCCCTCGCGGAGAACAGGCCCACCCCGCGCACCAGTTGGCACGACTACGCCACCGGGATCGCCGACGCGGTCGTCGGCATCTGGCTGGCCCCGGTGACCCGGGGAGAGGCCGACCCCGCACGTGACCGGTGAGAGGCCGGCGCTCGCACGTGGCTCCGGGAAGCACGCTCGCCGCCATGTCGCCTTCGGTTTCGGCATCCACCAGTGCCTGGGCCGGACGCCGGCTCGAATGGAACTCCAGGTCGTCTACGGCACCCTCTACAAGCGCCTTCCGACACTGAAGCCGGCGTGCGCGCTGCGTGAAGCCTGCGAAGAAGGGGATTGCCATGAAGGTGGAACTGGAAGCGGACAAGTGTGTCGCCTCCGGCCAGTGCGTACTCGCCGCGATGGACGTCTTCGACCAGGACGACGACGGCGTCGCGGTCCTCCTGGAGCAGGAGATCGGCGACGAACTCCTCGACGACGTCAAGGAAGCCGTCGCGGTCTGCCCGGCCGCCGCCATCCGGCTGGTCGAGCAGTGAGGCGGATCGTCGTCGTCGGGGCGTCGGCCGCCGGACTCGCGGCGGTCGAGACGCTCCGCCGCGAGGGGTACGACGGCACGCTCACCCTCGTGGGCGACGAGCCGCTCGCCCCGTACGACCGCCCGCCGCTGTCCAAGCAGGTGCTGTCCGGCGAGTGGCAGCCCGAGCGCCTCGATCTGCGCACCCCCGAGGACCTGGCCGCCCTCGGTCTCGACCTGCGCTTCGGGGTGGCCGCGACCGGCCTCGACCTCGCCGAGAGCGCCGTGCGGTTGGCGGACGGCTCGGCGGTGCCGTACGACGGGCTGGTCATCGCCACCGGCGTCCGGCCGCGCCGGCTGCCCGGCGGGGGTGCGCATGTGCTGCGCACCCTGGACGACGCCCTGACCCTGCGCGACCGGCTCGGGCCGGGGCGGCGGCTGGTCGTCGTGGGTGCCGGGTTCCTCGGGGCGGAGGCCGCCGCGGTGGCCTGGCGGCTTGGTGCCGACGTGACCGTCCTGGAGCCTGCCGCGGTGCCGCTGGCCCACGCCGTCGGCACGGAGGTCGGGCAGATGCTGTCGCAGGCGCATCTCGACCGGGGGGTGAATCTGCGCTGCGGGGTCTCCGTGACCGAGGTGACGGAGGGCGGGGTGCGGCTCGCGGACGGTGAACTCGTCGAGGCGGACGAGGTGTTGGTGGCCATCGGGTCCCTGCCGAACACCGAGTGGCTCGACGGCAGCGGTCTCGCCGTGGGCGACGGTGTGGTGTGCGACGAGTACTGCGAGGCCGCGCGGAACGTGTACGCGGCGGGAGACGTGGCCCGCTGGTACAACCCGCTGTTCGGGACGTCGATGCGTATCGAGCACCGCACCAACGCCGCCGAGCAGGGCATGGCCGCCGCCCGTAATCTGCTGAGCCCTCAGGCGCGCAAGCCGTTCTCGCCGGTGCCGTACTTCTGGTCGGACCAGTACGACATGAAGATCCAGGCGTACGGGTTCCTGCGCGGTCACGACGAAGTCGCCGTGGTGGAGGGCGACTTGGCCGAGCGGCGGTTCGTCGTGGCCTACCGGACCGGGCAGCGGGTCAGCGGGGCGCTGGCGGTCGGTGTGCCGCCGAAGGCGATCCGGCGGTGGCGCCAGGCCATCGCCACGGGAGCGAGCTGGGCCGAGGCCGTGGAGGTGACAGTCTGAAGCGGCGGTACTCCGCGCACACGCACGCGAGCGCTGACCCGCATCACCTGCCTGGGCACCCGTGCCCGGCAGCACGAGCGGCTGATGGCCCTGGCCGGAGTGCCACTGGACCGCGCCGCCGTGGCGCTGCTGCGGCAGGTCGCCGACGCCGAGCCGCTGCGCCCGGGGGAGCTGGCCAACCGGCTCGGCGTGGAGGCCTCGCACATGCCCCGCACGGTGCAGCAGCCGCAGAAGACGGGATACGTCACCCGCGCGGACCCCGAGGACCGCCGCGCCCAGCGCATCGATCCCACCGAAGCCGGCCGGCAGGCCGTCGACCGGGGCCGGGACACCGGCGCGCGGGGCATGCGGCTCGCCCTGGCCGAGTGGTCGCCGGAGGAGCTGGGCCGGCTCGCCACCCTCTTCCACCGCATGGTCGACGACTTCCTCTCCTACGCCGTCGACGACGAGACGGAACCGGCGCCCACCGCCCGACCGTCCGCGTCCAGCTCGCGCACCCCGCACAGCAGCAGCCGCCCCACCAGGGGCAGAGCGATCGGCATCGAGGTCTTCCGGCGTTCGTCCGGCCGCACGCCCAAAGCCCACAACCGCCTTTCGCAGCAGGCGGACAGGCCGCCGTACGACCTGCTTGTACCGTCCAGTAATATCGCGCGGCAAGCCCCCCATAGGAGGATCCGTGCCCCGGTCCCAACGCTCACCCCTGCTGCTGGCCGGTCTGCTGGCCGGCGTGGGGGTCACCCACTTCACCGCGCCACGCTCGTTCGACGCGACCATCCCGAAGTTCCTGCCGGGATCGCCCAGGACCTGGACCTATGCGAGCGGCGTCGCCGAGTTCGCGCTGGCCGCAGGTCTCGTGGCGCCCCGTACACGGAAGGCCGCGGCGCTGGCCTCCGCCGCCTTCTTCGTCGGGGTGTTCCCGGCGAACGTGAAGATGGCCGTCGACTGGCGTCACCGCCCCACCCCGCAGAAGGCCGCCGCGATCGCCCGGCTGCCGCTTCAGGTGCCCCTCGTCCTGTGGGCCCGCAACATCGCACGGAACACGGAGGGCCAGGCATGAGCGCACGGATAGAGGCCGGGGACCGGATCGAGGACTTCGAGCTGCCCGACGAGACCGGGACGCCCCGCAGCCTGACCTCGCTGCTCGCGGACGGACCGATCGTCCTGTTCTTCTACCCCGCCGCACTGACCGCCGGCTGCACCGCCGAGGCCTGTCACTTCCGCGACCTCGCCGCCGAGTTCGCCGCTGTCGGCGCGCGCCCCGTCGGTGTCAGCGGCGACACCGTGGAGCGCCAGCAGGAGTTCTCCGGCAAGCACGCGCTCGGGATGCCGCTGCTGTCCGACGCGGACGGGACGATCCGGGAGCGGTTCGGTGTCAAGCGCGGGTTCTCGATGGCGCCGACCAAGCGGGTCACCTTCGTCATCGCCGAGGACCGCACCGTCCTGGAGGTCGTGCGCAGCGAACTGCGCATGAACACCCACGCCGACCGGGCCCTGGACGCCCTGCGCGCCCACCGCAAGTGACGTACGAGTCCTGGTAGCCGTACCGAGGTTGTTGCGGTGCGGCAAAGGGACCATCCTGGACGATATGGAGCACGCCTCCGCCGCGGCGGTCGTCGACGCCCTCGGCATGGTGACGGGGTGGAGCGACGGTGCCCGGCGACTGACCGGATACCCGGCCGAGGAGGCCGTGGGACTTCCCGTGCGCGCACTGCTCGCCGAGGACCCGTCGCCCGACGCCATGGCGGCCCGGGCCGGCACGGTCGTCGTACGGCACCGGGACGGCACCCGTGTCGCCCTCCCGCTGCGGGCGTGCGAGGTGCTGGGCCCGGACGGATCGCCCGGCGGCTTCGTGATCACCACCGAGCAGCCCGGCGGGGCGGAGCCGACCCTCGCCGGGCAGGCCTTCCAGCAGGCCTCCCTGTCGATGTCGGTCTTCGACCCGCAGCAGCGCTGTCTGCGGCTCAACGACGCCGCCTGCCAGGTGATGGGGATGCCGGAGGAGGCACTGCTCGGCCGGTCCCTCCCGGAGACCCTGGAGGACGCCGACTACAACCGGGGCTTCCACCGGCATGTGCGGGAGGTCGCCGAGACCGGCGAGCCCGTCCACTACGAGAGCTACACACGCGCCCCGTCCGGCAACCGCCACCACGCCTGGAACATCGAGATGTGGCCGGTGCGCAACGCCCTCGACGAGGTGGTCGGCGTCGCCCTGGCCGCCTTCGACAGCACCGAGCAGCACTGGGCCCGCCGGCGCCTGGCGCTGCTCAACGAGGCCGCGGACGCCATCGGCACCACCCTCGACGTGGTCCGCACCGCCGAGGAACTGGTCTCGCTCGTGGTCCCGCGGTTCGCCGACTTCGTCAGCGTCGACCTCCTCGAATGGGTCCTCGGCCCGGACGAACCGCCCAGCGCGATGCCCCAGGACGTGGTCCTGCGCCGCGTCGCCCACGGCTCCGCCCACGAGGGCACCCCCGAGGCGGCCGTCCGTCTCGGCGCGCTGGACGTCTACCCGCCGTACTCCCCGCCCGCCCGGGCCCTGCGCGAGGGCCGTGCCGTGCTCGGCATGGCCGGCGAGCCGTCCTTCGACCGCTGGGTCCGCGAGCGCAACGCCCGAGCCCCCGCGGGACGTCCCTACCGTGAGGGCACCCACTCGATGCTGGCCGTGCCGCTCAAGGCCCGCGGGATCACCCTGGGCGTCGCCGTCACCGTCCGCATCGCGGCCGCCGACCCCTACGTCCCCGACGACGCCGCGCTCGCCGAGGAACTGGCCAGCCGTGCCGCCGTCTGCATCGACAACTCCCGCCGCTTCGCCCGCGAGCGCACGACCGCGCTGGCCCTCCAGCACAGCCTGCTGCCGAAGGGACTGCCCGGACAGGCCGCCGTCGAGGTCGCCCACCGCTATCTGCCCTGCGGTTCCCTCGCCGGCATCGGCGGCGACTGGTTCGACGTCATCCCGCTCTCCGGCAGCCGGGTCGCCCTCGTCGTCGGCGACGTCGTCGGGCACGGCATCACCTCCTCGGCGACCATGGGCCGACTGTGCACGGCCGTCCGCACCCTCGCCGACGTGGACCTGCCGCCCGACGAACTCCTCACCCACCTCGACGACCTGGTCACCCACCTCGCGGCCCACGACGGCGACGACGACGTCGCCGAACTCGGCGCGACCTGCCTCTATGCCGTCTACGACCCCGTCTCGCGCCGTCTGTCCCTGGCCGCCGCCGGGCATCCGCCGCCCGCCCTGGTCCTGCCCGACGGCACCGCGGAACTCGTCCCCGTGACCGCGGGACCCCCGCTCGGCGTCGGCGGGCTGCCCTTCGAGGCCACCGAGGTCGAGCTGCCCGAAGGCGCCGTCGTCGCGCTCTACACCGACGGCCTGATCGAGGACCGCGACCGCGACATCGACCACGCCACCGACGAACTCTGCCGCGCCCTCACCGCACCCGCCGGCAGTCTCGACGCCCTGTGCGACACCGTCCTGAAGGCCGTGCTCCCCGAGGAGCCCGGCGACGACGTGGCCCTCCTGCTCGCCCGCACCCGGGCGCTGGGCACGGACCAGGTCGCCACCTGGGACATCACCCCCGACCCCGCCCGGGTGGCCGACGCCCGGCAGGCCGCCACCATGCAACTCACCGCATGGGGCCTGGAGGAGGCCGCCTTCGTCACCGAACTCGTCGTCAGCGAACTGGTCACCAACGCGATCCGCTACGGCGCCCCGCCCATCCAGCTCCGACTGATCCGCGACCGCACCCTCATCTGCGAGGTCTCCGACGGCAGTTCGACCTCACCGCACCTGCGCCGCGCCCACGCCTACGACGAGGGCGGGCGCGGTCTGCTGCTGGTCGCCCAGCTCACCCAGCGCTGGGGCAGCAGACAGACCGGCTCCGGCAAGACGATCTGGGCCGAACAGCCGCTGCCCCCGCAGTGAGCACGCGAAGACGACTGAGCACGCGAAGACGACGGTTACTGGAAGGGGCAGCCCGGGTTCGGCACGTCCTCGGAGAACGGCGAGCCGTGCGGCAGCACGTACAGCACCTCCAGCACCAGCGGCGTGTCACCCAGGTTCCGGCCGAGGTGCACATCGCTGGGCCCGCCCGGCTCCCGTACGACCTTGCCCTTCGTATAGATCCCGTCCACGGCGCAGTCGGAGTGATAGTGCGTCAGCGTGCCCTGCTTCACATACCCGTACACGACGCCGTCGTGGTAGTGCCAGCCGGTGGCCTCGCCGGGCGGAACGGTGACCTCTCTGAGGGTGTAGTCGGTGTCCCCGATGGTGACCTGGCTGATCAGCTTGGCGGTCACACCCGGGCCCGGCGGTGTCGCCTGGGCGACGGTGGTGCAGGTGAGGGTGGTGGCCGCGGCCACCACCCCGGATATGCCGACGCGGAGCGAGGTGCGCATACGGGGCCTCCTGACGCTGGAGCGGAAGATCGATGATGTTCCCGCAGCGAACATAGAGGCAGAGAAGGGCAGTTCGGGCCGGATTCCGGTTATCCCGACCTGCCCTTCAGGAACGACCTGCCCTTCAGGAACGACCTGCCCCTCAGGACTCCACGCCGCTCAGAACTCCTCGTGCACCTCCGGATCCCCGCCCCTGCGCCCATGGGCCCGGTCGGAGACCGCCGCCAGCTGGGCCGGGTCCAGCTCGAAGCCGAAGACGTCCAGGTTCGCGCGCTGCCGCTCCGGATCCGCCGACTTGGGGATCGGCACCGCGCCGAGCTGGGTGTGCCAGCGCAGCACCACCTGGCCGGGCGTCACCCCGTGCGCCTCGGCGATGCCGGCGACCACCGGGTCGTCCGACAGCCCGGAGCCGGGGGCCAGGGGGCTCCAGCTCTCGGTGAGGACGCCCTTGGCGGCGTGGAAGGCGCGCAGTTCCTCCTGAGGGAAGAAGGGGTGCAGCTCGACCTGGTTGACGGCGGGCAGGACGCCGGTCTCCTTCTCCAGCCGTTCGATGTGCTCCGCCGTGAAGTTGGAGACGCCGATCGACCGCACGAGACCGTCCTCGCGCAGCTTGATCATGGCCCGCCAGGAGTCGACGTACTTGTCGACGCGGGGCAGCGGCCAGTGGATGAGATAGAGGTCCACGTACTCCAGACCGAGCCGCCGCCGGGACTCCTCGAACGAGGCGAGGGTCTCCTCGTAGCCGTGGTGCCGGCCCGGGAGCTTGGTGGTCACCACGACGTCCTCGCGGGGGACGCCGCTGCGGGTGACGCCGAGGCCGACGCCGGCCTCGTTGCCGTAGTTCGTGGCCGAGTCGACCAGGCGGTACCCCAGACGCAGGGCCTCGGCCACCGCGCGCTCGGCCTCCGCGTCGTCCATGGGCCAGGTGCCCAGGCCGATGGCCGGGAACCTCGTACCGTCGTTGAGCGTGTGTGCGGGGATGCTGATCACCGTCGGACCTTCCCTCGGCTGTGTCGTGCCCCCAGCCTCGCGGATAGGGTGAGCCGTGATCAACCGGACGGCTGGGGGATGAGGGCGGCGGGCGGCATGGGCGGCACCGAGGAGAAGCAGGGCAAGGGCACGCGTCCCACGTCGAAGGACGTCGCCCGGCTCGCGGGTGTCTCGCACACCGCGGTCTCCTTCGTGTTCAACGGCCGCGCCGAGGGCAACCTCTCGCCCGCCACCCAGGAACGCATCCGCCAGGCCGCCGCCCGCCTCGGCTACCGCCCCGACCCCGTGGCCCGCGGGCTGCGCCGCCGCCGTACGGCCGTGATCGGCCTGGTCACCGACGAGATCGCCTCCTCGCCCTTCGCCGGCCGGCTGCTGCGCGGGGCGATGGAGACCGCCTGGGACAGCGAGCACCTCGTCCTGACCATCGACTCCGGAGGCGACCTGGCCAAGGAGGACGCGGCCGTCGCCGAGCTCCTGGACCGGCGGGTGGACGGCATCATCTACGCGGCCATGTCCCTGCGCCGGGTCCGCGTCCCCGAGGGGCTGCACCGCACCCACTCCGTCCTCGCCAACTGCGTGCCCGAGGACGACTCGCTGCCCGCCGTCATCCCCGCCGAGCGCGCGGGCGGCCGTACGGCGGCCCGGCTGCTGCTGGACGAGGGGCACCGCCGCGTCGCGATGATCGGCGGGCAGGACGACATCGCCTCCGCCGAGCGGCTGCGCGGCTTCCGGGACGCGCTGCGCGCCGAGGGGATCACCGTCCCGAAGGACCATGTGCTGCGCACGGGCGGCGAGATCTCGGGCGGATACGAAGGCGCGCTGCGGATCCTCGAAGGCGCCTCCCCGGATCAGCGGCCCACGGGAGTCTTCTGCTACAACGACCGGGTCGCGGCAGGCGTCCTGCACGCCGCGACCCGCCTCGGCATCGCCGTCCCGGAGCAGTTGTCGGTGGTCGGCTACGACGACCAGGAACACATGGCCGCCCACCTCACCCCGGCCCTCACCACCGTCGCGCTGCCCCACCGGGCGATGGGCGAGGCCGCCGCACGGCTCCTCCTCGACTCCATCGACACCGGCAGGACACCGCCCGCGACGGTACGACGCCTCGCCTGCCCGGTGATCAGTCGGGCGTCGGTGGGACCAGCTCCCAGCCGGTGACCCCGGCCCCGGAACCGGTGACGACCAGCTCGGCCACATCGTCCGGCCGGCGGTAGACCCGCTCGGTGACCGAGGCCCGGTCACCGACGAACAGCTCGAACAGCGACCCGTCGACGAGAATCCGCACCTTTTCGGCGGGCGCCCGCACCACGATCGGCGCCGGCCCGTCCGGCCGGGCCCGCGGCCAGTCCGAGCGGTCCAGCGTCACGGTGCCCCCGTCCGGGTCGAGCAGCACCGTCAGCTCCGCACCTGACGCCGACCGCAGCAGACTCACCGTGGTCCGCGTCGACACGGTCACGGTCAGGTCGTACGCCTCCGGCAGCGGCGTGGCACGCCCCGGCGCCGTGCCGAACGGCTCGGCCGCCCGCAGCAGTTCGAGCTCCGGAGCCGGTACGACGCTCAGGGCTCCGTCCGGATGGACGCCGACGACCCTCGGCGCGCTGAGCACCCCGGCCCACCCGGCGCGATCGGCCTCACTCTGCTCGCGGGCCTCCCAGGACCAGCCCCACAGCAACACCCGGTCCGGCTCCTGGAGCACGGCCGGAGCGTAGAAGTCGCGTCCGTGGTCGAGGAGTCCGCCGGTGCGCGCCTCGAAGCGCAATCCCCCCTCGTCGTCGGGCTGGAGACGGCCCGTCAGATATCCGGTGGCGCACGGGTCCCCGTCCCACAGCGAGACCACGAGCACCCACTCCCCGCTCGCCGTCGAGTACAGCTGAGGGCACTCCCAGCCGACGGCCTTGTCCCCGAACGCGTCGGCCGCGACCGGGTCGTTGCCGTCGAGCAGCACTCCGGCGAACCGCCAGTCGGTGAGGTCGTCGCAGTCGTACAGCAGCACCGACGGCGTGCCGTCGGCGTGCCCCGCGCCCACCAGGGCCAGGCGTCGGCCCTCGCTGCGGAAGACGAACGGGTCGCGGAACATCACCACGTCCAGACCGGCGGGCGGGCCGGCCACCACGGGCGTGGGCAGCGGTTTCCAGTCGGTGAGCGTCTCGTCGTCCGGGACCAGGGCCCGCGCCAGGCAGATCGAGCCGAGCCCGGTGTGATGGCGGTCGACGCCGGTGTAGACGGCGGTCGGCACGCCCCCGTCGTCGACCACGCACCCCGACCAGCAGCCGGACTCGTCCGGGCCGCCCGGGGTCGGGGTGAGGGCGATCGGATGGTGCTCCCAGTGCGCGAGGTCGGGGCTGGAGACATGGCCCCAGTGGACGTTCGCGTGGACCGGGGCATCCGGGTTGTGCTGGAAGAACAGGTGGTAGCGGTTCCGCCAACGGAACGGCCCGTTCGGGTCGTTGATCCAGTTCGCGGGCGGACGGACCCGGAACCGGGGGGCGGCGGGATGGCCGGAGGGGGCGGTGCTCAACGGTTGACTCCTGCGGAGGTGATGCCCTCACGAAGAGGGCGCTGGCCGACGAGGAACACGGCGACGGCGGGGAGCATGGAGAGCACGACACCGGCGAGCACGACCGAGATCGAGCCGGTGCCGAGGTTGCCCTGGAGGGAGACCAGGCCGAGGGGGAGGGTGTAGTTCTGGCCCGAGGTCTCCAGGATCAGTGGGCGGAAGAACTCGTTCCAGTGGTAGTTGAAGGCCAGCACACCGACGATCGCCAGGCCCGGCGCGGCCAGCGGCGCGTACACGGACCGGAAGATCCGCCAGGGCCCGCAGCCGTCGAGCATCGCAGCCTCACCGAGATCCTTCGGCATGCCCAGGAAGTACTGGCGCATCAGGAAGGTGCCGAAGGCGGTCGGGAAGGCCGGGATGATCAGGCCGAGGAGCGTGTCGGTCAGCCCCATCGACTTCAGCACCAGGAACACCGGCACGATGGTCACCTGCAACGGCACCATCATCGTCGCCAGGACCAGCCCGAACAGCGGCTTCTTGAACCGGAATTCGAGGCGGGCGAAGGCGTAACCGGCGAGGCCCGCGGTGATCATCTGGCCGACCGCGATCAGGGCGGTCACCAGGGTGGAGTTCAGCGCGAGCAGCCACACGTCGATCTGGTCGAAGACCCCGCGGTACGACTCCACGGTCGGACTCGTCGGAATGATCTTCGGTGGCAGATCGAAGGATTCCGCCGGGGTGCGCAACGAGGTGGAGACGGTCCAGATGACCGGCCCCAGGGTCAGCAGGGCGCACACCGCCAGTGCGGCGATCCGCGCCCACGGCGCGAGCTGGTGGCGCGCTCGGCTCACGGTCGAAGTCGCTTGGCTCATGGAGGACTCACCCGGCTCACTGGTAGTGGACGAAACGCCGGCTGAGCCGGAACTGGAGGGCGGTGACCGCCATGATCAGCACGAACAGCAGCACACCCACCGCCGATGCCTCACCGAAGCGGAGCTGTTCGAACGCGCTCTCGTAGATCACCATCACCACGGTCCGGGTCGAGTCACCGGGCCCGCCGTTGGTGAGGACGTACGGCTGCTCGAAGACCTGGAGCGCGTTGATGATCCCGACCACCGACGCGACCAGCAGGGTGGGGGAGAGCAGCGGCAGGGTGATGCTCAGGTGTTTGCGCAGTCCGGTCGCGCCGTCCAGGGAGGAGGCCTCGTGGATCTCTTTGGGGATGTTGTTCAGGCCGCCCACGAAGAGCAGGAACGAGAACCCGAACTGCTGCCACACATAGACCAGGACGACCGTCGCCATCGCCGCGTTCTCCGACGTCAGCCAGGGCACCGGCGCGATCCCGACCGTGCCGAGGAGCCAGTTGACGACCCCGAAGTCCTGGTTGAACAGGTACTTCATCACCACCGAGATCGACGCGGCGGACAGCACCAGCGGGAAGAAGGCCGAACGGAACACCGACCGCAGCCACATGGGCATCCGGCCGTTGACCGCGAGCGCCAGCACCAGCGCGATCAGCAGTTGCAGCGCCACCGCGAGCACCATGAACACGAGCGTGTTGCGGAAGGAGACCAGCACGGTCGAATCCCCGAACACCTCGCGGTAGTTGGCGCTCCCGGCGAAGCTCGGGTCGTCGATCACGTTCCAGTGGAAGAGGCTCAGCACCACCGAGCCGACGATCGGCACGACCGTGAAGACGACGATGCCGACGACGGTGGGCGCCAGGAAGAGCGTGGCGAGGAGCCGGGTGCCCCGGTCGCGGGCCGACCGGCGCGCGGGGGCCGGTGGTGGTGTGAACGTCCGTACCGGTGTGGCTGTCTGAGTGCTCGTCATACGTCACGCTCCATGGCCTTCTCCAGATCGCCCTGCATCCGCCGCAGCGCGGGGGCCACCGACCGCCGGGAGGCCAGCGCGGTGCCGGTGTGCTTGAGCAGCACCTGTTCGACCTCGGCCACCTGCGGCGGGGCGGGGATGGGGCCGGTGTCGGGGAACTTGTCGAGGGTGTCGTAGAAGACCTGCCAGTGCTTCGGGCCGATCTCCCGGTAGCGGTCGGCGGTCAGCATCGAACGGCGGGCCGGGGTGGTCTGGTTGGTCTGGAACAGCCGCATCAGGGTGTCCCGGCGGGCGGCGTACTTGATGAACTCCCAGGCCTCGTCCTGCCGCTTGGAGGTGCGCAGCAGCGCGTAGCCGGCGGCGCCGAACTGCATGCGCTGGGTGCGCCAGCGCGGGAAGTACTGCACGTCGAAGCTGTCGGCCTCCATGCCGGCCAGGTGCAGTCCGCCCGCCCAGAAGCCGCCCGCGGGCGTGACGCCGACCCGGCCGGTGGAGAACACACCGATCAGGTTCTGGCCGTTGCCGCCCTCGGGGCGGGTGCACAGGTCCTCCTGGATGAGGGAGGCGAGATAGTCGTAGGCCTCCTCCACCCGCTCATCGGTGGCCTGCGGGGTCGTCCACCGGAACCCGCCCCCGCGGCCCTGCCGGTCGGCGGCCGGGTAGAAGGAGTCCCACAGCCACGCCCCGCCGGGCGCCTTGGACTCCGCGAGCAGATTGGTCCCGTTGGCGAACAGCCACGGCACCACACCGCCCCACAGCCGGTTGGTCCAGAAGTACGGCGTGAACTGCGAACCGCTGGACTTCTTCATGTCCCGCAGCAGCGTGGTGAAGTCGTCGCGGGTCCAGTCGGCGGCGGGGAAGTCCGCGCCGGCGCGCTGCAGGACCTGGTTGTTGAGGTACATGTCGGCCGCGTTGAACTCGACCGGCAGCTGGTAGAGGCTCCCCTCGTACATCATCGACTCCACCAGCGAGGGGTGGACGTCGGCGAAGTACTCCCGCAGCTCCTCGGCGTCCCGCTTGACCCAGTCGTCCAGCGGGACTCCGAGGCGCTGCGCGAACAACTGGACGCCCTCGGTGGCGACGTACACGAGATCGGGGGCCGTGCCCGCCGCGATCTGGGTGAGGATCTTCGCGAAGAAGTCCGACCAGTCGACGGCCTGCACGGCGTTGATGCGGAGCTTGATGTCGGGGTGGAGCTGTTTGAAGCCCTCGGTGAGGGTGCGGACGGCCTCGGGTCCGTAGGCGGGACCGAGGGTGGCGACGACGAGCGAGCCGTCGTCGCGGCCGGGGATGTCGGCTCCGGTGAGCCGGTCCCAGCTGGCGGCGGTGCCGGCGAGCGCCGCGGCGCCCGCGCCATAGGCGCCGTACCGCAGCAGTGTGCGGCGGGTGAGGTGCGAGTCGGTCATCAACGGGCCTAACTCGTGTTAGTTCAGGGTTGACGACCCAGATGATGGGAAGCGGCGCACGGTGCTGTCAAGGGTCGTGCACCCCTTGACCTTTAACGAGTTAGGTCCCAGAGTCCTGGACCCATGAGCCGCCCTTTCCGGCGTCCGAGACGTCTTTGACGAGAGGAACATGTGTGATGCGTGGGTTGTCCAGGAGAGCGCTGTTCGCGGGGTCGACGGCCGGCGCGGCGGGCGTGCTGCTGCCGGCGGTCACCGCGGGACCGGCCGCGGCGAAACCCAAGCCGGCCGCCGCGTGCGCGAGTTACCGTGCCGCCTACCACTTCACGGTCCCCGACCAGTGGAAGAACGATCCGCAGCGACCGGTGTGGATCGACGGCGAGTACCACTACTACTACCTCTACAACCCGGACTACCTCACCGGTGGCACCGAGGCGGGGACCGCCTGGCGGCTGGCCACCAGCCGGGACCTGGTCTCCTTCACCGACCGGGGGATCGCGGTGCCCAAGGACACCACCGTCAACGGCGACGTCTGGTCGGGCTCGGCCGTCGTCGACACCGGCAACACCGCGGGCTTCGGCCCCGGCGCGGTGATCGTCCTGGTCACGATGTCCCCCGGCGGCGGCACCGACCGTCAGGAGCAGTTCCTGTACCGGTCCACCGACGGCGGACGCACCTTCAGCCCGTACGGCACCGCCCCGGTCCTGCCCAACCCCGGCGTGCGCGACTTCCGCGACCCGAAGGTGATCCGCGACGAGGAACGCGGCCGGTGGGTGATGGCCCTGGCCGAGAACAACAAGGTCGGCTTCTACCACTCGACGAACCTGAAGTCCTGGACCTACGTCGGCGGATTCATCAAGGACGGCATCGGCGTCCTGGAGTGCCCCGACCTGTTCCGCATCACCGCGGACGACGGTACGGCGAAGTGGGTGCTGGGGGTGAGCGCCAACGCCAAGGGGGCCGGGCTGCCCAACACCTACGCCTACTGGACCGGCTCCTTCGACGGTACGACCTTCACGGCCGACGCGAGCGCCCCGCAGTGGCTCGACCACGGCTGGGACTGGTACGGCGCCGTCACCTTCGAGAAGCGGGCCGCCGACGGCACGCGCGACGAGGGCGCCCGGTACGCGATCGGTTGGCTCAACAACTGGGACTACGCGAACACCACGCCCACGATCGACACCGACGGCTTCAACGGCACCGACTCGATCGTCCGCGAGATCACCCTGAAACGCGCGCCCTCCGGCGGTCACTATCTCGCCTCGCGTCCGGTCCCCGCGCTGGACTCCTACGTCTCGCGGACGGTGAACCTCGGCGACCTGGAGGTGAGCGGCACCCGCGTCCTGGACTACAAGGGCACGGCATACGAGCTCACCTGTGAGATCACCTGGGACCAGCTCAAGGGCGCGGGCCTGCAGGTGCGCCGCTCGCCCGACGCGGGCCGCCACATCGACGCCGGAATCTACGGCGACTACGCCTTCCTCAACCGCCGCACCACCGTCAACCCCGACGCCTCCGGCCGCTGGCAGGAGAGCCACAGCCCCTTCGACCCGGCCGCCCGCACCGTGAAACTGCGGATCCTGGTCGACCGCACCTCCGTCGAGATGTTCGTGGACGACGGCCGGTACGTGCACTCGTCGGAGGTCTTCCCGTATCTGATCGACACCGGGATCGCGCTCTTCACCATCGACGGAACGGCGGTCTTCCGGGACGTGGTGATACGGGAGTTCACCGTGTGAGGCGTTCAACCCGGCCGTCGGGGAAAAGGAGTTGGGCCGCCGCGCTCGGACGCGCACACTCGGCCTGTGACCGTCGAAGACAGCGTTCTCGTCGACGCGCTGGGCAGCGAGCCGCGCCGCCCGGACGCCTTCCGCGCGCTGCTGCGGCGGGGCCCGGCGGCCCTCCCGGCCATCAGGCGGGGGCTGGTCCACACCGACCCGCGCGTGCGCGAGCAGTGCTGCCTGCTGCTGGACGAACTCCTGGTGCCGGAGGCCTCGGACGAGCTGGCCGCACGGCTCGACGACCCCGACGCCAGGGTGCGCGTGGCCGCCCTGCACGCCCTGTCCTGCCTGCGCTGCAAGCCGGACGCGGACAGCTGCCGTCCCGACCGCGGACGGCTGCTGCCGCGTGCGGTCCGCCTGCTCCACGAGGACGAGGACCCGCGAGTCCGCATGGGGGCGGCGGAGCTGCTCGGGCTGTGGGTGCACCAGGACGCGGACGCCGTGGGCGCGTTGGTCCACGCGCGCGACGAGGACCCCTCCCCGGCGGTGCGCAAGAAGGCCGGGTGGTACGCGCCCGGCGGTCCCGTTCACCGCCGTACCGCACCCAAGGGTGTGCATGATCGATGACATGCGCGCAGTACTGATCGGCGGAACCTCCCACACCGGCAAGTCCACGGTGGCCAAGGCGATCGCGGCCCGGCTGGGCTTCGCGTACCGCCCGACAGACCTGCTGGCCCGGCACCCCGGCCGGCCCTGGCGGACACCGGAGCGCGAGGTGCCGCCGCATGTCGCCGAGCACTACGGGACGCTCGCCGTCGACGAGCTGATCCGATCGGTCCGTGACCACTACGACCGCCTGTGGCCGCGCATCGAGGAGCTGATCGCCGAGCAGGTGAGGGGCGAAGGGCCGGGTCTGGTGCTGGAGGGCTCCGCCCTGTGGCCCGGCCGGGTCGCCGGGCTGACCGTGCCGCACACGAACTCGGTCTGGTTCACGGCGGACGACGCGGTGCTGAGCGCGCGCGTACGGCGGTCCGCGCGGGGCGAGGAGCGGAGGGACCTCGTGGACAAGTTCCTCGCCCGCAGCCTGCGTTTCCAGCAGCTGATGGTGGAGTCCGTCGACGCGCACGGCCTGTGCCGCATCGACACGAGCGGTCGCTCCGTGGAAGAGCTGGTGGCGGCGGTCCTGTCGAGGCCCTGTCGCCGGCAGCCGTGATCGCTGACACGATCTTCATTCAGCAGCCGCGGACGACCAACGGAGCACGGATGACGACGAACACGGGCATGACGCAGGCGCAGCACTTCCCGGGGATCGAGGTGAAACCGGCCGCCGGGCACATCGGGGCGGAGATCACGGGCGTCGACCTGGCCGAGGAACTCGACGACGCCGTGGTCGCCGCGATCCGGGCCGCCGTACTGCGCTGGAAGGTGGTGTTCTTCCGGGACCAACGGCTGGACCACACCGGACACGTGGCCTTCGCCCGCCGGTTCGGCGAGCCGGTGGTGCTGCGCAAGCGGGGCGGCGCCTCACCGCCGGACCACCCCGAGGTCGAGACGACCGCCGACCGGCTGGAGCTGGGCGGGAAGTTCGGCATGGAGCACGAGGAGTGGCTCCAGAGCCGCCGCCACACCCTGCTGCGCGGCTGGCACTGCGACCACGGCGCCCGGATCGACCCGCCGGCCGCGACCATCCTGCGCGCCGAGACCGTACCGCCCTACGGCGGCGACACCACCTGGTCCAACCTGGCCGCCGCCTACGCCGGACTCTCCGCCCCGGTACGGGAGTTCGTGGACGGGCTGCGCGTCGAGCACCGGCTCGGCGTCGGCTACCGGTCCCGGCCCGGCGACGACGCGTACGTCCGCCATCTGCTGGACCACCAGGTCGCCTCGCTGCACCCGCTGGTGCGGGTCCACCCGGAGACGGGGGAGCGGATCCTCTACGTCAACGGCTACTACGTCGAGCAGATCGCCGACCTCTCCCGCGCCGAGAGCACGGCCGTCCTGGACATGCTCCTGGAGCAGGCGGTCCGCCCCGAGTACACGGTCCGCTTCCGCTGGGAGCCGGGCAGCGTGGCCTTCTGGGACAACCGGGCCACCATCCATCTGGCGCCCAGCGACAACGCCCACCTCGGTTTCCCCCGGACCATGCACCGGGTGATGCTCACCGGAGACGTCCCGGTGGGCGTGAACGGCAAGCCGTCGGAGCCGATCGTGGGCACCGAGGCGGGGCGCTGGTGAAGAACTCCCCGCCGGTCTACGGCGAGGTGTGCCGTCCGGTCTGCACGGGTGTCAGGCCATGGCCACCACAGCTGACACGAGCGCCTTGAGGCAGGCCCGTTCGGCCGCGTCGTCGGGCATCGACAGGTGCTGCATGCTCATACCGTCGAAGGCGGCGAGGAAGAACCGCGCGGTGATCCCGGTGGGTTGGCGCAGACGGTGACCGGTGCGGTCGGCGGCTTGCTCGATGAGCTTGGAGGTCACGGCTGAGATGCCGCCCAAGTGGTTGTCCAGGGCATCGTTGAGGTGCGGGGTGCGCAGAGCGAACAGGGTCAGCTCGGTCAGCAGCTGATAGGACTCCGGCTGCTCCAGTACGGTCCGCCAGAGTGCTTCGACGAGTGTGGAGACGGACTCCTCGAAGTTCCCCTGCGCGGGTGCGGCCCGCTCGACCTGGGAGACCAGGTCCTCGGTGAGCTGTTCCATGACGGCCCGGTACAGCTCTTCCTTCGTGCCGAAGGTGTAGTGCACGGTCGCCTGGGCGACACCCAGCTCGGCGGCGATGGCCCGGGTGCTGCCGGCGGCGACGCCCTCCCGGGTCATGAGATCGATCGCTGCTTTGATCAACTGGGGGCGGCGTTCCGCCGCGGTCACGTGAGCCATGAGGACATTCTATTCGACTGAGTCTTTCGAACGGGTCGGTCGACAAGGTCGGTCCGGGGATGCGGACTGGCCGACGGCGGTCCGAAGGGGACCGCCGCAGACCAGTGCAGAACTCACCTCACCGGGCGAGCGACGAGTCCTCGGAGCGGATCAGCCGGTCGAGATTGGCCATGGACGTCCGCATCCCTGCCCGCATGCCGGGCTCCTGGAAGCCGTTGATGAGTGTCCCGATCGGACCGAGCCCGATGGCGTACTCCACCTGGTAGATCATCTCCGTCGCCCCGGGGCCGCCGTCCGGTCCGGGTATCGGACGGAGTTCGAAGATGCTGGTCACGTCCTGCAAGGGGGCGAAACCGGTGCCGGTGTCGACGCGGCGCCTGAGCGGGTCGATCTCCTTGACCGTCCACACCGAGTTGGTGCGCAGTGGCCCGACGGTGCGGTTGCGTTCGGCGTAGGTCTTGCCGAGGGCGGCCACGCCGTGGTGGTCGGTGACCTCGATCGCTCCGGCGACCCACTCCGCGTAGCGGTCGGTGCGGGAGATGACCTCCCAGACCCGTTCCACGGGGGCGTCGATGACGGCTGTTTCGGTGACGGTGTACGTGTTCATGGCAGAAGTCCTCGCGGTCGGTGGTTGGTGGTTGGTGGTTGGTCAGTTCTGTCCCAGCAGTTCGGCGGCGGCGTCCTGGCCGGAGCGGACCGCGCCGTCCATGAAGCCGTTCCAGTACGGGGAGAACTCGGCGCCCGCCCAGTGGACCCGGCCGAAGGCGCGGCCCATCCACTCGCCGTAGGAGGTGAGCACGCCGGGAGCGGCGACCGAGGTGGGGCCGCCCTGGGTCCACTGCTCGGCCGTCCAGTCCTGCTCGACGTAGTCGACCGTCTCGAAGGCGCGCTCCCCGACGACCTGGGCGAAGGAGCGCAGCACGGCACCGCGGCGTTCACCGGCCGGCCGGTGTGCCCACTTGCGCCATTCCTTGCCGCCGAGGAAGCCCATGAGGACGCCCGGTCCGCCGTCCGGCGGGGTGTTGTCGAACATCTCGCGGAGCGGCGAGCCGCCTCGCAGCAGGCCCATGCCCGAGAGGCCCTCCTCCCGCCAGAACGGCCTGTCGTAGACGGCCACACACTTCATGAGAGTGCCGAACGGAAGCCGCTGGAACAGCTGGTCCTGCTGCGGCGGCAGCAGCGGATCCCACACGATCCGTGAGGCCAGCAGCGGCGGTATGGCGACGATCACCTGCTCGGCGTGCCACACACCCGCGTCCGAGATGACGGTGACGCCGGTGGAGTCCTGGGTGACGCGCCGCACCGGCGCCGACAGATGGACCCGTCCGTCGAGTTCGACCGCCAGCCGCTGGGCGACAAGCTGTGAACCACCGACGAACCGGCTGTCCTGGGCGCCTCCGGCGGTCCCCGTGCCTCGTTCCATGGTGCCCGGGTGCGTCTCGTCGCCGAACGTGGCCACGTACCAGAGGCTGAACAGCGCGGACGCGTCACGTGCCTCGCCGCCGTAGGCGGAGTTGAGGAAGATGTTGACCAGGTCGACGGCGCCGCCGGTGATCTCGGCCTTGCGCAGCCACGTCTCGTACGTCATGCCGTCGAGTTCCAGCGCCTTCGGCGCCTTCCAGGGCGCCGCCGGGTCGATCCTGGCGGCCTCCTTGCCGATGCGGGCCAGCGCGAGACCCATGTCGGGAAGGGCGAGCAGGTCCGGGGGAGTGTGCCCGGAGAAGCGCTTGGCCCGGCCGTCGTGCACATAGACGTTCTCGCCCGGGACCTCGGCCTGGTAGGTGTCGACGCCGACGTCCTTGGCCAACGCCAGGATGCGGTCCTGGGTGGGGCCCACGAACTGGCCGCCGATCTCTGTGATCTGACCGTCGCCCAGGTGGTGGTTGAGCAGACGCCCGCCCACCCGGTCGCGTGCCTCCAGTACGGCGACCGACTTGCCGGCCGCCACGAGGTCCCGCGCCGCGCTCAGGCCGGCGAGACCTGCGCCGATCACGACGACGTCGGTCCTGTGGTTCCAGTGGTCGTTCATGGTCACTCCTCGGTGATGTCCAGGCGGGGGGAGTCGGTGCGACCATGACCATACACACGACATTGTCGAGTGACAAGGTCGAGTTATTCAGTTGGGTGAATGCGTATGTCGCTGCTGTTCAAGTGGATTGCAGGGGTGGGTGATTCATGTCACCCGGCAGACCTAGTCGATTGACTTGAGCACTTGATAAAGTCTGGCGCTCAAGCGGAGGTCGCCCTCCTCCCGCCCCTGTTTCCCTTCACGCTCAGGAGCCCGTCATGGCCGTCCTGCTCCACCGTCTGGGCCACCGCGCCTACCAGCACCGAAAGCTGGTCCTCGGCGTCTGGCTCGCCGTCCTCGCCGCGCTCATCACCTGCGTCGGCCTCTTCGGCGGCAAGCTCGACGACCGCTTCTCCGTACCCGGCACCGAGTCGCAGCGAGCGCTGGACACCCTGCGCTCGACCCTGCCGCAGGCGTCCGGCGCGAACGCCCAGATCGTTCTCACATCCCCCGAGGGGCACCACGTCTCCGAGCCGCCCTACACCACGGCGATCGCTCAGGCCGTGGCCGCCGCGGACAGGGCACCACAGGTCAGCGCGGTGGTGGATCCGCTGACCTCCGGGGCCGTCTCGGCGGATCGGACCACGGCCATCGTTCAGGTGCAGTACTCCGTGCAGAACGCCGAGGTGAGCAGCGCCTCCGTCAACGCTCTCCAGGACGTGGCGAAGACCGCCGAACGCCAAGGACTCACGGCGTCGGTGGGCGGCTCGGTGTTCAGCAGCAAGGGTGTGCACGTAGGCGCCTCGGAGGTCATCGGCGTGATCGTCGCCGTCCTCGTCCTCGTGCTCACCTTCGGCTCCCTGCTCGCCGCCGGCATGGCGCTGCTGCCCGCCCTGGCAGGGGTCGCGGTCGGACTCACCGGCCTGCTGGCTCTGACGCCTGTGGCCGGCATCTCCTCGACGGCCGTCACCCTCGCGCTGATGCTGGGGCTGGCCGTCGGCATCGACTACGCCCTGTTCATCGTCTCCCGCCACCGCCAGCAACTCGCTCGTGGCACCGGTCCCCAGGAGTCCATAGCTCTCGCCAACGGCACCGCGGGCAGCGCGGTCGTCTTCGCCGGCGGCACCGTGATCATCGCCCTTGCCGCGTTGAGCGTCATAGGCATCCCCTTTCTGACCACGATGGGCTTGGGCGCCGCCGGAGCCGTCCTCGTAGCGGTCCTCGCCTCGATCACCCTGCTGCCCGCACTCGCCGGTTTCGCCGGAGCGAAGCTCGCCCCCAAGGCCGGCAGCGGCGCCGCACTCCGTGCCACCGACGCCGAGGAGACCGTCGGCAAGCCGTCACTCGGCGCCCGCTGGGTCAAGGGTGTCGTCGCCAGGCCCCTGCTCGCGGTCCTCGGCACCGCGGGTGTCCTCCTCGCCCTCGCCCTGCCCGCCGCCGACCTGCGGCTGGCCCTGCCCGACAACAGCTCGGCCGCGAAGGGTTCGACCCAACGGGCGGCGTACGACACCGTCAGCGACAAGTTCGGCCCCGGCTTCAACGGCCCGCTTCTCATCCTGACCCGGACCCACGACGGCAACAGCGACCAGGCGGCCGCTCAAGTCGCCCAGCGGCTGGGCGACTTCAGGGGCGTCAAGGCGGTACTCCCGCCCCAGCCCACCCACGACCCCGGCCAGACCGTCATCACCGTCATCCCCGAGACCGGTCCCGACAGTGTGCGCACCGACCAACTCGTCCGGGACATCCGCGACAGCGCATCCGACCTGCGCACCGCCACCGGCGCCGCTGTCGCCGTCACCGGCACCACCGCCGTCAACATCGACGTCTCCACGCGGCTGGGAGACTCCCTGCTCCCGTTCGTCGCCATCGTCGTCGGACTCAGCCTGATCCTGCTGATGACGGTGTTCCGTTCGCTCGTCGTCCCGCTCAAGGCCGCGGCCGGATTCCTGCTCTCCGTGGGCGCCTCACTCGGCCTGGTCGTCGCTCTCTTCCAGTGGGGCTGGCTCGCGGATGTCCTCGGCGTTCCGCACACCGGTCCGGTCGTCAGCTTCCTGCCGATCATCCTCATCGGCGTCCTCTTCGGACTCGCCATGGACTACGAGGTGTTCCTCGTCTCCGGGATACGAGAGGAATGGACCCACTCGGGCCGGGCCCGGCAGTCGATCGTCGATGGCGCCCAGCACAGTTTCCGCGTCGTCACCGCTGCCGCGCTGATCATGATCACTGTCTTCGCGGGCTTCTTCCCCCTGGACGACGCCTTGATCAAGCCCATCGCCTTCGCTCTGGCCGTCGGCGTGGCGATCGATGCCTTCGCCGTACGCCTGACCCTGGTCCCCGCTGTTCTGGCCCTGGCCGGACGACGGGCTTGGTGGCTCCCGGGCTGGCTGGACCGGCTGCTGCCCGATCTCGATGTCGAGGGGAGCAGCCTCCAGAAGGACACGCCCGCACCTGACAAGATCCCCGCGGAACTCACATCGACATCTTGAGCCGGCGGGCCTGCCGCTCAGCGGGCCCGCGGCAGGGGGCGTCGGGGCCGGTGCTCCTCGTTCAGGCGGACGGCCGCCGGCCCAGGGCCGGGCCCAGCTCGGTCGCCATGTCGGTGAGGATCTGGACGTAGTCCTCGTGCTCGAAGGTGAACGGCAGTGCGAACGCGACCTCGTCGATCTCACGGAACGCCGCGTGTGCGTGGAGCCGTTCGGCGATCTCCGCCGAGGTGCCGACGATGTCCGGCGCGAACAGCAGACGGGCGGGGCCCTGCGGTGACGTGGTACGGGGGGTGCGCTTCGCGGCGTACTCCTCGTACTTCGCGCGCTGTGCCGGCGTGGCCGAGTCGGTGGGGATGACGACGAGCCCCTGGGAGACGCGGGCGGCCTCGCCGTCGGGGTGGGCGGCGCGGAAGGCGCGGATGTGGGACAGCTGGATCTCCGCGAAGTCCGTGGTCTCGCCCGGGTTCTCGGCCTTGACGACGCTGCTGGTCAGGAAGTTCATGCCGTGCTCGCCCGCCCAGCGCGCCGAGCTCAGGCTGCCGCCGCCGTACCACAGGCGGCGGCCCAGACCGGGGGAGTGCGGTTGCACCCGATCCGAGAAGACCTCGAAGCCCTCCACCCCGCTGAAGTCGGTGGCCGGCTTGCCGCGCACGAAGTCCAGCAGGCGCCGCACCCGCTCGTACGAGAAGTCCTCGACGTCGGCGGTGTCCGGGTACAGCGCCTCCTTGACCTGGTCGTAGTGCATGGGCGGGCCCACGCTCACGCCCGGGTTGATGCGCCCGCCGGACAGCAGATCGACCGTCGCCAGGTCCTCCGCGAGCCGCAGCGGGTTCTCCCAGCCGAGCGGGATGACCGCGGTGCCGAGCTCGATGCGGCTCGTGCGCTGGGAGGCCGCCGCCATGATCGCCACCGGGGAGGAGATGCCGTACTGCAGATGGCGGTGGCGCAGCCAGGCGCTGTCGAAGCCGAGCCGCTCGCCCAGCTCGATGATCTCCAGCGTGGACTCGTGACCGCGGCCCGGGTCGGACTCGTCGAAGAGGCCGATGGTCAGGAAGCCCAGCTTGCGCAGGGGGCGTGGGGTGGGCGGCATGGGCTCCTCCAGGCTTGCTTGATCTATCAAGTAGTACAGCCGTGCCAACCGGGACGGCGCGAGAAGTGTTCCCCCACCCTGGTCAGGATCAGGTCAGCGGAATGACGACCTCGTCCTCGACCGGCGGGTCCAGCTCCTGTGCGCGATTGCCGGTGGCGGCGTGGCAGCGCAGCCGGATCGACTCCGGGCTGACGTCCAGACGCAGGAAGCTCTTGAAGAACGGCGGGCTGTGGGTCGCCGAGCTCGGGGAGAACAGCTGGGTGTAGATCTTGCGGACCGGGAGGCGGAACTTGGTGGTCCGGGTCCCGGCGCCCAGCAGACTGGCGACGATGCGGGTGCGGAACGTGATGCGCGCGGGCTCGCCCGGAGTGCGGGTGAGGGGCATTCCCAGACGTTCGGCGATCACGGCTGCCGCCTCGGCCTCGGTGAGGGTGAAGAAGCGGCGCAGGCGCAGCCGGCGCCCGTAGAGCTTGCTGTAGAAGGCGAGGGAGTCGCCGCGCAGCGGATAGCAGCGGAAGTCCCGCTCGGTGACGTTCGCGACGGAGACGTGCGGGATGGTGTGGGTGGCGTGCATGAAGGCTCCGCCGCCTCCCGCGACGACGTACTGGATGGTGCGGCCGTCCACGTCGACCGGATAGCGCTGGTAGTTGTGGATGTCGCCGCCTATCGCGGCCACGTAGTGATGCGCCGGGTCGCGGACGATGTCGTCGACGGTGCCGCCGCCTTCGATCGCGCACGGCTCGTACTTCGCGTCCACGTAGAGGGGCGAGCCGGTGACGAGGATCTTCGGGCGCGGCCCCTGTGACACCTCGCGCAGCCAGGCGCCCTGTTCGGCGTCGACGGTGCCCAGCAGCCCGGTGTCGATGCCGATGATCCGCACCGGTCCGGCGTCGATCGCCCAGTACGGACCCGGCTGGACGCCCTGTTGGGCAGGGTCCTGTCTCAACCGCCGTGCCGCGTCGAGGTGTTGGCCGTCGTCGGGCCTCGGGCGGTGCCAGAGCAGGGAGCGCAGCCATGCCGGGCTGAGCGGGCGGGGCGCGGGCTCGGGGGTGAGCGGCGGGGCGTCGTCGCAGAAGACGCGCATGAAGGCGCCCAGGTCCTCGTACCAGTCGTGGTTGCCCGGTATCGCGTAGATGGGCGCCGGGTAGTCCTGGTACGGGCGGAAGAACTTCGTGCCGTAGTCGTCCGCGCTGCCGACCGGGTAGATCACGTCACTGGCGAGGACCGCGAAACTGGTGTCCTTACCGACCTTCAGAAACCCCGGCACGACGGAGTACTGAGACGCGTCGCCCTCGCCGGTGTCACCGATCACCAGGAAGGAGAACCGGTCCGGGTCGTCCCGCCGGATCACCTTGTCGGCGGGTGCGCCGCCCGCCGCCCGCTGTGCCACCCAGCGGCCGCGGGTCCGGCCCGTCGGGTCCCCGAACCAGGAGGCCAGCACGCCGTTACGGGCGGCCCACAGGGTCCTCGGGTCGAGCCACGAGAGCTTCTCGACCTTGGGCGGCATCAGCCGTTCGTAATCGCCGCGTTCTGCGGTGCCCCAGCCGGCGCCTTCGGCGGTATCGCGTGAAGAGTCAGACACCGGTGCACCGTAACAACGATCTGGGGACGGCCGAGCGGGGGGAGTACCGGTCGTGCCCCGCCGCCCCTCAACGCCACGAGACTTGACCGCTGTCGACTTACCACTCCCCGGTGCGCTGCGACGCCTCGTACGGGTGCTGGCGGGCCCGCACGGGGGCCGGCGGGGTGTCGAAGACCGAGCTGTGCCGCGGGGCGGGCGGCTCCTCGACGCGGGCCGCGGCCGAACGCCGGTGCGCGGTGCCGCGGTTCCAGTCGCCGTCGCCGAGGACCAGCAGCGGGTCGAACATCACGACCACACCGGCCAGTACGAGGAAGATGATCGGTCCGAGGAGCATCGGCAGAAGCAGCGAGGACGGCGAGTCGCCGGCCCAGGAGCTGCCGGATGTGCCGTGCACATGGACGCTGACGGCCGCCATCGCCGTGTAGTGCATGCCGGACACGGCCACACCCATGACGAGGCTCGCCCCGAGGCTCGCCAGGAAACCCCGGATGGTGACGGCCGCCCACAGGGCCGCGGAGGCGGCGACGACCGCGATCACGATCGACAGGGTGACGGTCAACGCGTCATAGTTGATCTCGCCGTTGAGGCGCATCGCGTACATGCCGAGGTAGTGCATGGCGGCGACGCCGAGCCCTGTGACGGTGCCCGCCAGGGCCAGATTGCCGGTACCGGCGCCGCGGTAGCCCACGATGAACACACCGATGCCGACCACGGCGATCGCCACGGCGAGACTGAGGACGGTGAGCGACGCGTCGTAGCGGATCCGCGTCTCCTCCACCTGGAAGCCGATCATCGCGATGAAGTGCATCGTCCAGATGCCGGAGCCGATCGACGCGGCGCCCAGCGCCAGCCAACCGGGCTTCCACGACTGGTCGTTGAGCAGGGACCGGACAATGCAGCGCAGTCCCAGCGCACCTCCCAGGCATGCCATGAGATAGGCGGCCACCGGCGTCACCGCGCCGTAGCGGAACCCGTCAACCGTGCCTTCCATAAAAGCCAACTCCCCCCAGAGTCACGGCTGCTGATGGAGGAAGGTCTACGGGGTAAGGACCGGGTAAAGCAAGCATCTACCGGCAGTAACAGATGAAATCTGAACCACCAACGGTTCACTTTGGTCACGGAACGTCGAGATCCAGCCATGAACAACGCGAGTGACACCGATGTCCTAGGAGGCAACGCCCCTCCACTGCCGGGACCGCACCGACGCCACCGCACCGGCCGCGACCATCTCGCCCACCGCGGTGAGCACGGTGTCGTACGGTTGCTCGTCGCAGATCATCTCGACGTACATCACGGGCTCCGCCATGTCGCACCGCCTCCCGGGTCGAATGGTCCGGAGTCGGGCACGGGACGGGGGCCGCTCAGCCGGTTTTCGGCGCGTGGGGACGAGCTGTCGGGCGGCGGGCGCCTAGGCTCTCGTGCGGCACCGGTACGACCCGAGGAGCGCGCATGGAATTCCCCTACCCCGACGGCCACAGCCCCGACGACAAGCCCGCACCGCACGCGCTGCTCGCGCCCGTGCTCGGGTTCCTCGGCACATGGCACGGGCGGGGGGAGGGCGAGTACCCGACGCTCGCCGAGGGCTTCACCTACGCGCAGCAGGTCACGTTCAGCCACGACGGGCGGCCCTTCCTCCACTACGAGGCCCGGGCCTGGCTGCTCGACGCAGAAGGGGCACCCCTGCGGCCGGCCGCGCGGGAGAGCGGCTGGTGGCGGTTGCAGCCGGACGGGCGGGTCGAGGCGCTGATCACCCAGCCGACCGGGATCGCGGAGATCGCGGTCGGGCAGGCGGCGGACGGCGTGGTCGACCTGTCCACGCATGACGTGGCACTCACCCCTACCGCCAAGGAGGTCACCGCCACCCGCCGCCGCTACACCCTGGCCGGCAGCGACACGCTCACCTTCGTCCACGACCTCGCGGCCGTCGGCCAACCGTTGCAGCACCATCTGGCGGCGAGACTGAGCCGCCGGAGCTGAGCGCTCCGCTGGAGGTGCAGGGAGGGGTTGTCGGTCGGCTGCGGCGCCGTCGTGGCTGGTCGCGTACCGCAGCGGAGCCGCTGATATGTACAGCCCCGCCCCCCTTCAGGGCGTGACCGGTTCCGCTCGGGTTCTTGACCGCCGGGACGGCCCCCGGCCCCCGTCACCTTCCGGGCGACGGCCCGACCCGCCCCCCACACCGCCAGGAGCATCAGCTTGCCCACCGACTGGAACACCCGCGTCGAGACCGGCGCCGACACCGCCGCCGTCCGCGCGATCGACCTGGCGGCCTTCGACACCCCGCTGGAAGCCGACCTCGTCGAGGCCCTCCGTACCGACCCGGCCTGGATCGACGGCCTGTCCCTCGTCGTCACCGACGCGGACGGCAAGGTCGTCGGCCACGCACTGCTGACCCGCTGCCACATCGACGACACCCCGGCCCTGTGCCTGGGCCCCGTCGCCGTACTGCCCGACCATCAGAACACCGGCGCCGGTTCGGCGGCCGTCCGGGCCGCGCTCCGGGCCGCCGAGGACAAGGGAGAGCGCTTCGTCACCGTCCTCGGGCACCCGTCGTACTACCCGCGCTTCGGCTTCGGCAGGGCCTCGGCGCACGGCATCCGCATCACCCTCGACGTCCCGGACGACGCCATGATGGCCCTCGCCCTGGACCCCGCACACCCCCTGCCGGGCGGCACCGTCCGTTACGCGGCCCCCTTCGGCGTCCCGGGCCCGTGAGCGCGGCTCAGTGGACCGACAGCCCGCCGTCCACGAAGAGCGCCTGCCCTGTGATGTAAGCGGAGGCGCCGCTCGCCAGGAACACCGCCGCACCCGCGAAGTCCTCCGCCAGACCGTTGCGCCCGACCATCGTCCGTGCGGCCAGCGCCGCCACCTTCTCCGGGTCGGAGGCCAGCCGTTCGTTGAGCGGCGTCATCACGAAGCCCGGCACGAGCGTGTTGCAGGTGACGCCGTACGACGACCAGGCCTCGGCCTGTGAACGGGCCAGGGACTCCAGGGCGCCCTTGGACACCCCGTAGGCGCCGCTCTGCACGAAGGCGCGGTGCGCCTGCTGGGAGGTGATGTGGATGATCCGCCCGAAGCCGCGCCCTGCCATGCCGGGGCCGAACCGCTGGCCCAGCAGGAACGGCGCCTCAAGGTTCACCGCCATCGTGGTGTCCCAGACGTCCTCGCCCAGTTCGCCCAGCGGGGGCCGCAGATTGATGCCGGCGCTGTTGACGAGGATGTCGGGCTCGCCGAACACCGCGACCGCCGCCTCCGCCGCCGTACGCACCCCCTCACGGGTGCTCAGATCACCGCTCACCCAGGCCGCCCGGCCGCCCTCCGCCGTCAACTCGTCGACGGTGGCGGCCAGTTCGGCCTCCTTGCGGGCCGCGACCACGACACTCGCCCCGGCCCGGGCGAGCGCCCCGGCGATCGCCCGGCCGATGCCGGAACTGCCGCCGGTCACCAGGGCGACCCGGCCGTCCAGGGAGAACATTTCGGAGAGGTACGTCTGCGGGTTCATGTGCCGAACCCTAGACGCGGTGATCATCTCGGCAAAGGGCGTGCCCGAGGGGTGTATTGAAGGGTGCGTCAGCTGAAGGGGTCCAGCGTCAGATACGCCTGTTGCGGATTCCCGTCGTGCACCAGGGACTCGTGGTTGCCCACGTCGTCGAAGGCGAACGCGTACGCCTTGCCGTCGGCCATCTGGGAGTGGATGACCCGGGCGTAGTGGTTCGTCACCGCGTCCTGGTAGAAGGCGGCCGCCGAGGTGTCCGGCTGGTTGGGGTTGGTCAGGAGCGTGGAGCGGTTGAAGCCCGCGCACAGGGTGCGGGAGATCGGGCCGCGCACCGCGTCGTTGGGGGCGTCGAGGAGCCTGTGGCAGCCGAACACACTGCTCGCGTCCGGCTTCTGGAAGGAGGTGACGACGGCGCCGGAGGTGTTGGTGAAGTTCATGACCCCGCCGGAGACCCGGCCGTAGTACTTGGTGTTCGGCTGGTCGGCGAACGGGGTCACGGTGAGGGTCGACGTCGCGTACTTCTGCCAGACCCGGTTGATGTAGTCGTCCAGGACCGAGGCGGGCAGCGCCCCGGTCTCCAGGCCGTAGGCGGGGGAGAGCGCCCGCAGCGCGGTGCCGTCCGGGCGGGTCTGGATCAGTCCCGCCCAGCCGCCCGACTGGCCGCGCAGCGCGCCCAGGACGGCGTTGTAGCCGCCGGACTTGAGGTGGCCCGTGCTGACCGTGCTGCCGTCGGAGCGCTGGACGCCCACCGCGTAGGGGGCGGAGAACATGTCGACCTGGGTGCTGTTGAGCCACAGGCCCGAGTCGTTGAGCGTGTACTCGGACCAGTTGAAGAGGATGTTCCGGTTCGGGTCGCTCGGATTCTGCACGGCCGGCTGCACCAGGCCACCGGTGGTGAGCCGGAAGTCGAGCTTCTGGCCGTAGGAGAAGTAGATGCGGCCCGAGAACTTGGGGATCCGGATCGTGGCCGACCGGCCGGTGGCCGGGCCCGCGATGGAGGCGTCCGGGGCGGGTGTGGGCGGGTTGCCGCCCGCGGGCCACGCGTGGAAGGTGCCGTTCGCGTCGGCCCAGCCCTGCCGGCCCGTCGCGAGGTCGGTGCCGAGGTTGTATACGTACACCGCGTCACCGCGGCCGGAGTTGTTGGTCAGCTTCAGGGGGATCGTGGCGGGCACCGCGCCGCTCGCGGGCTGCGAGGTGCCGAGGGTGAGCAGGCCGCCGAGCAGGGCGGCCGCCGCTGCCGTGGCGAGAAGTCGGTGCCTGAGTCGTCCGAGCACTCTCCACCTCCGTGTGGGGGGATCGGGGGAGGGGTTGGTCCGTACCTGATTTGAGAGCGCTCTCAGAGTTGCGCCGCGACGCGGCCATGTCAATGAGATGGACGGAACTCGTGTGTCGGTCAGCAGCGTTGCGGGCCGGCACCCGAGGGCGCCGGCCCCGCCTTCAGAAGGTGCGCTTCAACAGGTCGAGCAGCGCCGCCCAGTGCCGCTCGTCCCCCTCGGCGTGGTACGCGGCGGTGTCGGCCTGGGTGAAGCCGTGGTGTGCGCCCGGGTAGACCTCGCAGCGATGCCGTACGCCCGCCTTGGTGAGGGTGTCCTCCAGCAGCCGGATCTGCTCGGGCGGCAGGGAGGGATCCTCGTCGGCATGGCCGAAGTACAGCTCGGCGGTGATGTGTTCGGCCACCAGGTGCGGGCTGTCCGGGGTGTCGGTCGCCAGGCGCCCGCCGTGGAAACCGGCCGCGGCCGCGACCCGGTCCGGGTAGGTGCCGGCCGTGAGCAGGGAGAGCCGGGCGCCCATGCAGTAGCCGGTCAGCGCCACCGGACCGTCGGCGACGAGCGGGCTCTCGGCCAGCCACCCCAGGTAGGCGCCCGCGTCGCGCATCGCGAGCTGGGGGGTCAGCGACTGCATGACCGGAACGATCCGGTCCCACAGGTCCGGCCGGGAGTCGGTGTCGATGAACTCGGGCAGGTCGAAGACCGGTGTGCGTCCGTGCCGGTAGAACACGTTGGGCACCAGGACCGTGTGACCGGCCTCGGCGAGCCGGTCGGCCATCGACCTCAGATGAGGACGCAGGCCGAAGGCGTCCTGGTAGAGCAGGACTCCCGGGCGGGGAAGGCCGTCGGCGGGGTGGGCGAGGTAGGCGTCGGCGACACCGTCCTCGGTGGGGATGTCCACGGCTGTTCCCTGTACGGAGGTCATGGGGCGTGCCTCTCTGCGCAAGTGACGGCGAGCAGTTCGCCGGCCCGGGGAGTCGGGGGCCGCGAATATCGTTTCACGTACCATCCAACCGGGCCGCGACACCCCCTCGGGCCCTATTCGAACCGGCTCGTGTCACCCGCTCCGTGCCGGATGATCTCCGCCTCGCCGTTCGAGAAGTCGATGACCGTCGTCGGCTCGGTGCCGCACTCGCCGGAGTCGACCACCGCGTCCAGCACATGGTCGAGACGGTCCTTGATCTCCCAGCCCTGGGTCATCGGCTCGTCCTCGTCGGGCAGGAGGAGCGTGCTGGACAGCAGCGGCTCGCCGAGCTCGGTGAGCAGCGCGTGCGTGACGACATGGTCGGGGATGCGCACGCCCACCGTCTTCTTCTTGGGGTGCTGCAGCATCCGCGGCACCTCCCGCGTCGCGGGGAGGATGAAGGTGTAACTGCCCGGCGTCGATGCCTTGATCGCGCGGAACACGTCGTTGTCGACCCGGACGAACTGGCCGAGCTGCGCGAAGTCCTGGCAGACGAGGGTGAAGTGGTGCCGGTCGTCCAGGCGGCGGATCGACCGGATCCGGTCGATGCCGTCACGGCTGCCCAGCCGGCAGCCGAGGGCGTAGCAGGAGTCCGTCGGATACGCGATGAGCGCCCCGTCCCGGACGCTGTCGGCGACCTGGGAGATGGTGCGCAGCTGGGGGTTGTCGGGGTGCACGTCGAAGTACTTCGCCATCCGCCGAGCTTATGCCGTTCCGGGGCGACGGCAACGCAGGCCGCGGCCGTACGCCTCTCAGGTGCGGGAAGACCCTCGGCCACGGGTGAGGTAACGTCCCGGGACCACTGTGCCGAGGTCGACACGACGTACGAGGAGAAGGGGAGAAGGGCCGAGTGACGGGGAGAGAAGACGGCCGGACGACGGGCGCCGACGCGTTGTGGGCGGCGGAACTCCTCGACCATCTGCGGCCCACCGGGCGGGACGTCCGCCGGATCGTCGCCTGGCTCGCGGACGGCGTGGACGGGACGGCCGCGCTCCAGGACGACAGCGGCACCCTCCTCGCCGGAACCCGCATCCCGGTCGACGAGCACCTCGTCGCCGACCTCGTCAGCGGCCGGATCGCCTCCGCCGCCTGGGAGGGCGAGGGCCGCCACCAGCGCCTCGTCCGGGTGGCGCAGCCGCACTCGGCGGCGGCCGGCGTACTGGCGGTGTGCCGGGACACGCCGTTCGACCGACGGGCCGCCGACATGGTGACGCACACCGCGCAGGTCGTCGAACTCCTGCTCAGAGCCCACGAGACGACCGCCGCGGGACGCCGTCTCGCCCGGGCGACGGCCGATCTGCGGCTGGCGATCCTGCAGCTGCTCATGGTGGAGGACATCGTCTCGGCACGCCGGGTCGCCGCCGGCCTGTGGCCCGGCCTGCTCGACACCGACTCGGCCTGTGTCTACGTCGTCGAGGGCAGCGTCGAGGAGCGCGACCGGCTGGCCGAGGAGTGCCTGGCGGCGACCGACGAACAGGCCCTCGTCGTGCGCTGTCCGGCCATGGACCGGCACGTGATCGTCGTGGCCCCCGACGAGTCGGCCGCCCGGGAGCTGCGGTCGTTCATCGAAGACCGCCCCGGCACCTGCATAGGCGGCAGCGCCCGGCAGAGCCTTGCCCGGACGGCCACGGCGTACGGACAGGCCGTCAGCGCCCTCGCGGTGGCGCGCTTCCGGCCGGACAACGCGGCCGTCTACGCCGAACGCACCCACCCCGAACGGCTGCTGGACCCCACCCTCCTGCACGGCTGGACGAACCGGCTGCTGCGCCCCCTCGACACCCTGGCCCACCACACCCACGCCGAACTCCTCGCCACCACCCGCCTGGGCCTGGAGTTCACCGCCGTCAGCGCGGCCAAGGTCCTCGGTGTCAGCCGCAACACCGTCCGCGCCCGCATGGAACGCGTGGAGGGACTGCTGGGCACGGACTTCTCCGACCTCACCGTCCGCGCCCTGGTCCACCTGGCACTCAACGCCCAGGTCGGCATGGGACAAGGCCCCGCCGTACCGCAGGCTCCGCCCGTGGCGCTGTGGGAACTGCTCTCGGGGCCCGCGCTGCGCATCTGGGCCCAGGACGTCCTCGGGCGCCTCGACACGGACACACGAGATCTGCGCCGCACCCTGCGCACCTGGATCGCCGTCGGCGGGAACTCGGAACGGGCCGCGCAGGTCCTCGGCGTCCACGCGCAGACCGTGCGCGACCATGTGCGCAGCGCGGAACCCGTCCTGGAACGCCAACTTCTGGCCACGGGCAGCGACCTGTACGAGGTCGTCCTGGCCCATTTGGCGACGGGAGAGCTGGAATTGCCCCGCCTCACCGCGTAGAAAGCACGCCATTCGGACTCACCTGTGCACAGGTGAGTCCTCCGGGCCGCGCACCGGGCATGAACACGGTTCACAACCGGTGTTTCGTTCACGTAAGTTCGACGCGTCGCAGGGGCACGACCGGAACGGGGGACCGGTCGCGCCCCTGTTCGCATGGTCAGCCCCGCAGCCGCACCGGCACCTCCTGCCAGCCGAACGCGATGAACGACGGCACCTGCCGCAACTCCTCCTCCCCGACCGCCAAGGACAGCTCGGGGAAGCGGTCGAAGAGCGCGGGCAGCGCCGTCAGCGCCTCCACCCGGGCGAGCGGGGCCCCGATGCACCGGTGCACACCGATCCCGAACGCCAGATGGTCGTCCGCCCCGCGCCCGGCGTCGAAGACATCCGCGTCCGGCCCGTAGTGCGCGGGATCGAGCCCGGCGGCCGCGTACGTCGTGATGATCGCGTCCCCGGCCGGAACCGTGACCTCGCCGACCGTGAGGTCACTGACCGCGAACCGCAACGGCAGCTGGGCGATGGACGGATGACAGCGCAGCGTCTCGTCGACGACGGCGTCCCAGCCGATCTCCCCCGAGCGCACCGCCGCCAGCTGCTCCGGATGCCGCAGCAGGGCGACGACCGCGTTGCCTATGAGGTTGACCGTGGTCTCGAACCCCGCCCCGATGACCAGCAGCAGCGTGTACAGCAGCTCCTCGTCGCTGAGCCGGTCCCCGTCCTCGTCCCGTACCCGGATCAGCTCGGTCGTCAGATCGTCGCCGGGCTGCTCGCTGCGGTGGGCGATCAGCGCGGGCAGTACCGTGCCGATCTGCCGCTGCACGGACGCCGCGTGCTCCGCAGAGGGGTCGGAGGTGTCCATGATGGCCGCGATGAGCCGCGCGGTGTCGTCCACCAACTCGTCCGGGACACCGAAGAGTTCGCAGATGATCCGCATCGGCAGGGGATGGGCGAGGGCGGCCCTGAGGTCGACCACCTCGGCGTCGTCGGCGGCGACCGCGTCGAGGAGCTGCGCGGTGATTGCCTCCACCCGTGTGCGCATCGCCTCGGTGCGCCGGTGGGTGAAGCTCGGGGCCACCAGTCTGCGCAGGCGGGTGTGGTCGGCGCCGTACGTGGAGAGCATGTTGACCACGCCGATCCAGCCCAGGACCCAGCCCCACGAGGGGTGTTCGCCGAGCTCGGGCCAGAGCCGCCAGTGCAGCCGGGGGTCCTTGCTGACCTGCGGGTCGAGGATGAGTTCCTTCAGGGTGTCGTAGCCCGTGGGCGCCCAGGCCGGGATGCCGCCGGGCAGTTCCACGGGCACGATCGGGCCGAGGGCGCGCAGCCGGGCGCTCTCGGCGGCGATGTCCGCGCCGAACGGGTCGAGGACGATGCGGTCGGTGACGGTCACGACGGATCTCCAGGCTGGTCGGGGGAGCGGGGGCTGAACCGGACGGGCAGCGCCGTCAACGAGCGGTGGAACGGGCCGGGCCGCCAGCTCAGTCGCTCGCGCGGCAGGACGGGATCGAGGTCGGGCAGCCACTGGGTGAGCCGTTCGACGGCCTCGGTGGCGATGAGCAGCGTGTGTTGCTTGACGGGGCAGGCGTGCGGGCCCGCCGACCAGGACAGATGCGAGGCGTCCTTGGGATGGCGCCCGCTGACGGCCTGCTGCTCGGCGAAGTGCGCGAGCGCCCCGTAGGAGACCACCACCGGCACCGCCGCCCTGATCCACGCGCCGTGGAAGGTCACGGACTCGCGTGCGTAATGGATGCCGTAGTTCGCCAACGGGGTCTCGTGGCGCAGCACTTCGACCACGGCGTCCATCACCGGGCGGGCGCCGCTGGTGAGTGTGGAGTAGTAGAGGGGATTGCCGAGGATGCGGGACAGCGCGTTCGACACCAGATTGGCCGTCGGCTCGTGCCCCGCCCCGAGGGTGAGGAACACCTGCCAGGCGACCTCCTGGGACGTCAGCCCCGCCGGGTGGTCCAGGAGCCGGCTCGGCAGGTCGTCGCCCCGCCGCTGCGCCTTGGCGGCGATCAGCTCCAGGACGTAGCCGCCGAACTCCGCCTCGCCCGCCGCCGCTTGGTCGCCGCCCTCCATCATCTTGCCGAGCGCCCGTTCGAGCCGCTCGCTCTGGTTGTCCGGCAGCCCGAAGAGGCTGTTGAACACCAGCGCCATCAGCGGCCGGGCGAACTCGCCCACCAGATCGGCCTCGCCCTTCGGCCCGAACCGGCTCACCAGCACATGCACCGCGCGGTGCACCCGCGCCCGCAGATCGTGCGGCTCGATCAGGTCGAAGGTCTCGATCAGCGAGGTGCGGTAGCGGACATGGGCGGCGCCGTCCGCGAACAGCGAGTTGGGCCGCCAGCGCATCATGCCGAGCACGGGCGAGTCGGCGGCGACCGTCGTCTCCCAGGGCCGCGGGTCGTGCGAGAACGTCTCCGTGTCCTGCAGCAGTTCGAGGGCGGCCCGCCGGTCCGTGACGACGTAGGCGGGCACCCCCGGCGCCAACTCGGCCCAGCCGACCGGGCCTTGGTCGCGCAGGGCCGCGTAGTAGCGGTAGGGGTCCTGTGCGAAGCCGTCCTCCCACAGCCGCACCGGCGCGGAACGGGAGAAGGTCTCCTGGGCGGGGGGATGGGTGGTCACCGGCTCTCCGAGGGGTGGCGGTCGATGAGGTGTTCGACGAGCGTGAGCAGCGCGTCGATCGAGGAGTTCGCGTCCCGCGCGTCGCACGTGACCAGCGGCGTGTCCGGCTCCAGGTCGAGCGCGGCGCGCAGCTGCTCCTCGGTGTGATGGTCCGGCGCGTCCGGGAAGGCGTTGAACGCGACCGTGTACGGCAGTCCGCTCTCCTCCACCAGGCCGAGCACGTCGAACGACGCGTCGATCCGACGGGAGTCGACCAGGACGAGGGCGCCGAGGGCCCCGTAGGCGATGTCGTCCCACAGGGACCGGAAGCGTTCCTGTCCCGGGGTGCCGAAGAGGTACAGCACGATTCCGTCCGGCAGGCTGATCCGCCCGAAGTCGATGGCGACGGTGGTCGTCGACTTGTCGCGCACTCCCTCCAGATCGTCCACCTGCGCGGAGGCCTCGGTGAGCCGTTCCTCGGTGTGCAGCGGCACGATCTCGGACACCGAGTCGATCAGGGTGGTCTTGCCGACCCCGAAGGGGCCCGCGACCAGGATCTTCACCAGGTCGCGGGCGGAGTCGGGCAGATGGACGCGGCCGGTCGTGCCGGGCGCGCGGCTAGTCGTGCTTGAGGGCGCGGAGGCCATCGGCCACTCTCTTCAGCAGGTCGGGGTCGAACCGTTCGGCGGGCGGGACCGGGGCGCGGGCGGCCAGCAGCCCCCGGTCCAGCAGGGCACCGGCCAGGACACGGACGGCGGAGACCGGCAGCCGCAGCAGGGCCGCGGCCTCCACCACCGTCAGCGAACCGTCGTCGAGGGCTTCCAGCAGGGCGAGTTCGGCGGCCGGGAGACCGGCGGGCGCCGCTCGTGCGCCGCGGGTGAGGACGGACAGCCGCTCCAGGTGCGGGCGGCTGGAGCGGGCGGTGCCGCCGGTCGACAGATACGCCGGGACCAGGGGACGCCCGGTCATGCCGGAGCGCCGTCGTCGCTCCCTCGGGGCGCGGCCGACATCGCCTTCTCGCCGAGCCGCGCCACCTGCGAGTGGACGCGGTGCGCGAGCAGGTCCAGCCGCACCTCACCGGTACCGTAGGCGGCCACACAAGTGCCGTGGTCCGTGGGCACGATGAGGACGTAGCCGTGGTCCGACTCGATGACGACCTGCCGGATCTCGGCCCGCTCCCGGTCCGCGAACGCGGCCGCGGCGGTACGGCACGCGCCCTGCACCGTGCTGGTGATCGCGGCCACCCGTTCGGCCGAGGGCTGTGACAGGGCGTCGGTGTACCCCGTCACCAGACCGTCCCGGGTGAGCAGGACGGCTGCCACGACCTGTGGCACCTCGAGGATCGGTGCCAGCACCCACGCCGTGTCGCCTGCCTCGCGGCTGGTCATCGCGCCGCTCCTCCTTCGTGGTCGGTCTCGTTCGCTGCCATGTCGATCGCTGCCCCGTCCGCCCGGGCCTTGGCGGTGCCGGACTGCAGCGCGCCGAGCGCGGCGGCGGCATCCTCCGGCCGGCGCGCCGGGACCTCGGCCGCGGGCGTCCGCGGCGCGGTGACCCGCGTACGGCGCCGGCGGCGCGGCAGTTCGTCGTGGTGCCCGGTGGCGGTCGGGTCGTCGTCCGCGGGGCCGTATCCGTGGGATGCCTCCGCCGGGACCTCGCGTGTCGAGCGGGGAGCGCTGACCGCGGGTGGCCGCTCGGCGGTGTCGATACGGCTGAGCAGCCGGCTCTCGACCCTGAGCACGGCCCGGACACCGCCGTACGGGGACGGCGAGGAGAGGTCCACGCTCAGGTCGAACTGCCGGGTCAGCCGGCCGATCGCGGCGAGGCCCATCCGCGGCGGGTCGCCGAGGTCGGTGAGCAGGATCGGCTCGGTGCCGGCCACCGTGTGCTGGGCGCGGGCCCGTTCGTCCTGCGTCATGCCCACGCCCGCGTCGTCGACGGTGACGCAGACACCGTGGTGGACGTGTTCCAGGTTGACCACGACATCGGTGTCGGGCGCGGAGTGGCGCAGGGCGTTGTCGAGGAGTTCGGCGACGATGATGGCGACCGGCTCGACGGCGTGCGAGACGAGGGCGGTGCCGGGCTCCAGATGGTTGTGGACCCGCACCCGGTGATAGCCCGCGAGCCGCGACTGGCCGCCCGTCACCGCCTCCACCAGATGCGATTCCTGCCGGGCGAGCCCCACCCAGGCGCCGCACACCACGGCGGCGACCTGTGCCCGGCGCAGCGACTGCTCGTTCTCGTGGTCGAGTTGGAAGAGGATCTGCGCCAACTCGGGCTCGTCGTACCGTTGTTGCAGCTGACGCAGGGCGTCCTGCAGCCGGTAGAGCGCCGCCTGGATGTCCCGGGTGGCACCCCGCATACCGGCCTGCGCGGCCGCGTCGATGCGGGTGCGCTGTGCGGCGAGTTCGGTGCGCAGTCCCAGCAGTACGCCTTCGAGGGCGATGCCCAACGGGGTGCCGGCGGGCAGTGTCTGCAGCGGACCCGGCACCGTCACGTGCGGATGAGCCAGTTGCCGTGCCACGCCGGGCACGCGCTGGGTCGTCAGGTGCTCGACCTCCGCCGTCAACGCCGGTAACAGGCCGTCGAGTCGGGAGCGGAGTTCCTCCGTCTCCGTGCGCTGCCTGCTCAGTTGGCGCCGGGCCCGCAGCAGGCCGCCGCCGAGGGCGAGCGCGGACAGTGTGCCGACGGCGAGACCGCCGGCGGCAAGGTCCGGTAATTCGATCATCGAATCGGTGTCCAGGGGAGTCGGTAGGGGGAGTGGTCAGGGGAAATGGGCAGGGGGGAGTCCGAGGCCGAGTCGCGAGGCGCTCGCAGGACAGTACACACCGTCATCGCCCCGCCCCGCACGGTTGATCGAAAGTTCCCTCCGGGACGCGTGTCCCCACCGACTCAGGTGGACGATTGATTCCATCGTCTTGACGCTCGAATCCATCGCCTTAGAGTGAAGTGGCCGCGCTTCCAGTCGCTCACCCGCTCGGAGAACTCATGGACCGCACCCGACTGCAACACCTCCTGACCCACGAGAGGGCCGAGGCCGAGCGGCGCTGCCCGCGTTCGAAGGAGGCCTACGCGCGTGCCGGACACCTCTTCGGGCGGGTGCCGATGACCTGGATGAACAAGACGGCCGGGCCCTTCCCCCGCTACCTCGACACGGCCCGCGGCGCCCGGGTCACCGACATCGACGGGCACGAGTACATCGACTTCTGCCTCGGCGACACCGGCGCGATGGCCGGACACTCTCCCGCACCGGTCGCCGAAGCGGTCCAGCGCCGGTTCGCCGAGCAGGGCGGGGCCACGGCGATGCTGCCGACCGAGGACGCGGAGTGGGTCGGCGCGGAGCTCACCCGCCGCTTCGGGCTCGCCCGCTGGAGCTTCTCGCTGACGGCGACCGACGCCAACCGCTGGGCGATCCGGCTCGCCCGTGCCGTCACCGGCCGCCCGAAGATCCTGGTGAACAGCTACAGCTACCACGGCAGTGTCGACGAGTCCCTCATCGTCGTCGGACCGGACGGGCACGGCGTCGCCCGCCCCGGCAACGTGGGCGCCCCCTGCGATGTCACCCTCACCAGCCGGGTCGCCGAGTTCAACGACCTTCAGCAGCTGGAGCGCGAACTGGCCCACGGCGATGTCGCCGCCGTCCTCATGGAACCCGCGCTCACCAACATCGGCATCGTGCTGCCCGAGCCCGGATATCTGGCCGGCGTGCGAGCGCTGACCCGGCAGTACGGCACCTTGCTCATCAACGACGAGACGCACACCCTCTCCGCGGGCCCCGGCGGCTGCACAGCGGCCTGGGATCTGGAGCCCGACCTGCTGACCGTCGGCAAGGCGATCGGCGGCGGCATCCCGGCCGGGGCGTACGGACTGTCCGCCGAACTCGCGGACCGGCTGCTCGGCCGCGACGACCTCGACCTCGTCGACATGGGCGGCGTCGGCGGCACTCTCGCCGGCAACGCGCTCTCGGTCGCGGCGATGCGCGCCACGCTCGAACACGTCCTGACCGACGAGGCGTTCGGCCGGATGGCGAAGCTGGCGGAGCGGTTCGAGGCCGGGGTGCAGGCCGGCATCGACGCCCATGCCCTGCCCTGGTCGGTGAGCAGGCTCGGCGCCCGCACCGAGTACCGCTTCGCCTCCCCGGCACCCCGCACCGGCACCGCGTCCGAAGCCGCGGGCGACGCCGAGCTGGAGGACTTCCTGCACATCTACCTCGCCAACCGGGGCATCCTGCTGACCCCCTTCCACAACATGGCGCTGATGTGCCCGGACACCACCGAGGCGGACGTGGACACCCACACCGGGCTCTTCGCCGCCGCCCTGGCCGAACTGGCCGGATGAGAGCCCTCGAAAGGAACCACGTGGACGAGATCGACCGGGCCATCCTGCGCGAGCTCCAGACCGACGGCCGGATCGCCTACGCCGACCTCGGCCCCAAGGTCGGACTGTCGGCGTCGGCCGCCCGCCAGCGCCTGCAACGCCTCCTGGACTCCAAGGCGGTCCAGGTCGTCGGCGTCACCGATCCGATGGCCATGGGCGGCCAGGCGATGGCCCTGCTCGGCATCGGCGTGGACGGCGACCCGCGCGCCGTCGCCGACGAACTCGCCCGGCGCGACGAGGTCGTCTACTCGGTGCTCACCTCCGGCGGCTTCGACCTGTTCGTCGAGGTGGTCGCCCCCGGCCCGCGCGACCTGCTCGACTTCGTCAACGACGTCGTACGCAACGTCGAGGGGGTGAGCGAGGTCCGGTCGTTCCCGTACTTCGGCATCCACACGCACCGCTTCCTGTGGGACGTCGGCTGATTGACCTGCGCAGGACGGGTACTCGGGCGGCCCCGGAACGACAACCGCTGGAGGAGGCCCGCATGACCAGCAGTACGGAGACCGGCGGCGTGACCGGTACGCCGGACAAGGACTACAACCTCATCTGGTACGTGGAGGCGTGCCTGAACAACGCGCTGCGCCTGGACACGTACATCCAGGACGCCGAGCGGAGCAAGGACACCCAGGTCGCAGACCTGTTCCGCAAGGCGCAGGCGGACAGCCGCAAGGGCGCCGAACTCGGCAAGGAACTGCTGCGCGCGCGGCTGAGCGGCGGCTGACCGCAGGTTCGTGCGGGTGCCCGGCCGGGGGTGTCCGGCCGGGCACCACGCATCTCCAAAACCGGTTGCCCGGCCGCCGCTTGTCGGCCTACGGTCGCGATCATGCTGCCCGTGGTGGAGACCGACGAAGAGTGGAACACGGTCGTCGAGGACGAGAAGCTGATGCGGGCAGGCGCGGAGGACCTCTGCGCACGCCTCGGACTCGCCGGCGCACCCCTGACCCGCTTCCCCGACGGCTCGCAGCCCGTCTACGCGGTCGGCGACGGCCAGGTCCTCAAGCTCTTCCCGACCTCCGCCGCCCAGGACGGCGTCACCGAAGGCCGGGTCCTGACCCACCTGCACGGACTGCTCCCGGTACCGACACCCCGCGTGGACGGCTTCGGGCCGTACGAGAACGGCTGGCGGTACGTCCTGATGTCCCGGCTGCCCGGGGAGAACCTCGCCCACGTCTGGGACCGCATCCCGCGGCCCGACCGGGAACGGATCGTCACCGAGATCGGCGAGGCCCTCGCCGTCCTCCACTCGCTCGACCCCGCACCCCTGGAGGACGTCCTCGGCCCGGGCGACTGGGGTGCCTTCCTCGACCGGCAGTGCGAGAACGCCGTGGCGCGGCAACACCGTCACGGACTCGCGGACTCCTGGCTGGAACAGATCCCGGACTTCCTGGCCTCGGTCCCCCTGCCGCGCGCCCCACGCCGCTCACTCCTGCACACCGAGGTCATGCGGCAGCACTTCCTGGTCGACCCCGACGGCTGGCGTCTGACCGGCCTCTTCGACTTCGAGCCCGCCATGATCGGGGACGCGGCCTATGACTTCGTGGGCGTAGGGCTGTTCGTCACGCGGGGCGACCCGCATCTGCTCGACCGGCTGACGACGGCGTACGGACACCGCGTCGATCCGTCCCAGGCGCTCGCCTACACCCTGCTGCACGTCTACAGCAATCTGGCCTGGTATCTGCGGGAGCTGGAGGGTCCTGCCGAAGGGACCCTGCCGGCTCTGGCCCGGGCGTGGTTCGGCGGCTACCCTACCGGCCAGTAACCGGATCGTGCCCCAGGAGGCCGTCATGCCGCAGCTCGAAGTCGACGGCGCAGTGCTGACGTACGACGACGAGGGCCCCCGCGACAGCGCGAGCGTGCCCCTGGTGTTCGTCCACGGCTGGACGGCGAACCGGCACCGCTGGGACCACCAGGTCGAGCACTTCGCAAAGAAGCGCCGGGTCGTCCGCCTCGATCTGCGCGGACACGGCGACAGCACCGGGGCCGGGGTCGGGACGATCGCGGAACTGGCGGAGGACGTCCTCGCCCTCCTCGACCATCTGGAGATCGAGCGCTGCGTGCTCGTCGGACACTCCATGGGCGGGATGATCGCGCAGACCATCGCCCTGGCCCACCCCGACCGCGTCGCACGCATGGTGCTGGTGAACTCGATCGGCCGCATGACCTACAGCCGGGGGCGGGGCCTGCTGATGGCGGCCTCCACGCTCGCCCCGTTCAAGGTCTTCGTCGCCGCCAACATCCAGCGCGCCTTCGCCCCCGGCCACCCGCGCGAGGAGATCCGCGCCTACGTCAGATCCTCGGCGGACACCCCGCGCGAGGTCGTCATGACCCTGTACGGGGCCATGCGCGCCTTCGACGTCCTGGACCGGGTCGGTGAGATCCAGGTGCCCACGCTGATGGTGCACGGCTACCACGACATCCAGCTCCCGCTGAAGCAGATGCTGCGCATGGCGAAGGCCTATCCGGACGCCATGGTCCGGGTCATCGACGCGGGCCACGAACTCCCCGTCGAGAAACCGGAGGAACTGACCAGGGCGGTGGAGGGTTTCGTGACCGTCCCGGCCTGAATCACGGCACGGCCCGGGGTCTCTGCCTATGGGGACGACGGGGGGACTGTGCCGATGCTTCGGGGAGACACGGCCGAGCGGCGCCGACGGCGTGCGATCCGTACGAGGAGGGCCCGGCTGCAGGCAGCGCGCAGGTCCCGACGGGCTGCCGAGCGGCGCCGGAACGAGGGACTGACGTACCAGGAGATCCGGCGGCGTCGCCGCGCCCTGTGGCGACGGGTCTACGGGACGGGGGCCGTGCTGCTGGGCGCGTTCGTGGTGCTGGTGGGCGCCTTGGAGCTGGCGGCCGTGGTCGAGGGCACGGCGGAAGCCGGGTTCTCCACGGCGACCGGACTCGCCGAACTCGCCGCGGGGCTCTACGGAGTTGCCGCCGGGATCGCTGTCGTGCGCCGGGCGCGAGGGGAGTTGCCGGGCTCGTTCTCGCTGTGGTTCCTGGCGGCCTGGTCGGCCATGGTCTTCGCGATCCCGGCCTACCACTACGGCGAACTGATCGGCGGTCCGGTCGCGGTGACGGCCCTGTGGCTGGTGGCCGTCGCCGCGATCCTCTGGTTCCTGCGGCGTGAGGCCGACGAGTGAACCCTCATGGCCGGGTCGACCCGTCGGCCTGCCGCGTGTGACGTCAGGGCTTGGCGGTCCATGAGTGGGCCACGTCCACCACGACCCGGCCGTCCACCCGCAGGACCCGGAACGGCAGCCGGGCGCGTACGCCGAGACCGAGCTGGGTGTCTCCTTCGAAGCTGCCGGCGAACCGGGCGTCCCGGAAGGTGCGGTATCCGTCGAGGTCGACGCCGGGCAGGGGGCGGCCCGACCGGGCGGGATAGGTGGGGGCGCCGGTCTCGGGGTCGTAGGCGGGTGCCGCCACCCGCACCTCCAGGACGGCACCGCCGGCGACCGGTATGAGCCGGCCCGAGCCGTCCTGGTGGAGCCGGTCGACGTAGTGGACGTAGTAGCCGAGGCTGTCCTTGCCGGCGCCCGGGACGTCCACGACCAGCCGGTCGTAGCAGGTGTGCCGGCCGGTCCTGACGTCGGTCACCGGGTCCGCCGTGCCGACGGCACGGCTCTTGGCGAGGCTGCCCCAGCCGGTGGGGCAGGTGGTGCTCGCCTGCGCGGGTACGGCGGCCACGCCGAGCGTCGCACCCATGAGAGCGACGGTGGCCCATGTCGTTCTGCTTCGTCGCATGACGTCCCCCAGGATGTTCATGTGCCTGTTATCTGGTGAGACAACCGCCTTGAATAAAAGGTTGCACCTTGTCCCTTTTTTCGCTTGCTCAGACCGTGTGCAGCGTCTTCTTCGCGAGCTCGAACGCCGGGAGCATCCCCTGATGCTCGTCGGAGTCCAATCCGCCGAGGTGCAGGACGACCGGACCGTCGGGGGTGACGACCGCGAGTGCGCTGTTCTCCTTCGTCTCGTCCAGGAACTCGACGGTGGTGAGGTACTTCACCTCCACGCCCGCGAGGTCTCCCGCCTTGAACGTGCTGAACCGCTCCTTGCTCACCTTCGCGCCGGGCTCGTCCGCGACGTACTCCTCCAACACGGTGCGGGCGTCGGCGCCGCCGGGCTTGCCGGTCCAGGCCCGGAGGAAGCCGATGTTGCCCGCCGGCTTGGCGTCGATCTCGCACACGAGGCTGACCGGTCCCTGGGTGAGGACCAGGTCGGCGAGCTCGTCCTCCGCCTGCCCGGTGCCGGAGGGAGCGTTGTCGACGGCCTCCGCCTTCCACTTCTCGGCGATGTCGAAGCCGACGGGCAGCTCGCACGCGGACCCGGCCGCCCCGACGGAGCCACCGCTCTCGACGCCGCCCGCCGCCGACGCGCTCGCGGACGCCTTCGAGGACGCTTTCGAGGCCGACGTGGCGTCCCCCTTCTCCGTCGACTCGGAGCAGCCCGCCAAAACCCCCGCCAGCATGGCCGCACAAGCCATCCGACGCCCCGCATTCCCCGCCCTGACCAGCACTCTCGTGTCTCCCCTCGGTTCCGGCGGCACAGATTAGCCGAGGGCACCGACAGACCGTGCACGGGAGGCCCCTTCGCCGCCTCCCGGCCAGAGGCGGCCGCGCAGAAAACCGCGTGACCTCATCCCCGCAGGTCAGCACAATGAAGCGGCACGGAGCCCGACAGGAAAGGTGGCCGACCGTGACCGTCGCCAACGTACTGCTGTCCGGCATCGTCGGCTCCACCGCCTACGGCCTCGCCCACGCGGGCTCGGACGTGGACCGTCTCGGCATGTTCGCCGCTCCCACCGAGGCCCTGCACGGCCTGCACGGCCCGAAGGAGTCCCACGTCACCACCCACCCGGACAGCACCCTGCACGAGGCCGCCAAGTGGTGCCGCCTCGCCCTGAGCTGCAACCCGACCGCCATGGAACTCGCCTGGCTCCCGGACGAGTTGTACGAGGTGCGCACCCCGCTCGGCGACGAACTCATCGGCGTGCGTACGTCGTTCCTGAGCGCCAAGCGGGTCCGGGACGCCTATCTCGGCTATGCCACACAGCAGTTCCGCCGCCTGGAGAACCGCGACCACACCGCCGGCGACACCCACAGACGCACCGCGAAGCACGCCCGCCATCTCAAGCGGCTGTGCCACCAGGGGCTGGAGCTGTACACCACCGGCCGACTCACGCTCCGCGTCGAGAACCCGCAGGAATACCGGGAGTTCGGTGAGCGCGTCGCCGCCGACGCCTCCGTGGCGCGCCCGTTGCTCGCGTACTACGAGAAGGCGTTCGACGAGACCCGCACGGTACTGCCCGACCGCCCGGACGAGGCGCCGGTGGAGGCATGGCTGCACCGGGTCCGCGCGCACTTCTACGCACCGGTCGAGGCATAGGCCGGGGCGCCGCCGCGCGCGTCGGCGAAGCACGTCCCGAACAAATGAGGTGCCCGCCGCCGCAGTCCGGCGCTACCCTCGTCCACATGATCACGCCTTCGACTCAGCACCGGATGATGCCCCCGCACAGGGGCTGCTGAGCGCGGACGCGCACCGATACCGAGGCCCCGGGAAGGGGCCTCGACGCGTGGAGCGGAGCAGGTCCCCTCACCGGCAGGAGGACCCATGACGACACCACGCCACTACATCACCACGACCATTCCGTACGTCAACGCCCGCCCGCATCTGGGCTTCGCCCTGGAGCTGGTGCAGGCGGACACCCTGGCCCGGCACCATCGCCGACGCGGCCATGACGTACGTCTGCTGAGCGGCACGGACGACAACTCCCTGAAGAACGTGCTGGCCGCCGACGCCGCGGGCGTCGACGTGCGGGAATTCGTCGACCGCAACGCCGACGCGTTCGCGGCGCTGCGCGAACCGCTCGCCCTGTCCCTGGACGACTTCATCCGCACCAGCAGTGACCCACGGCACCGCGCCGGTGTGGAGCGGCTGTGGCGTCGCTGCGCGGCGGCGGGCGACCTCTACCGCAAGGAGTACGAAGGCCTGTACTGCGTCGGCTGCGAGCAGTTCTACACCCCGGAGGAGCTGGTCGACGGCCGCTGCGCCGAGCACGGCACCGAGCCCCGGCTCGTCGCGGAGGAGAACTGGTTCTTCCGGCTGTCCCGCTACACCGACCGCCTCCACGAGCTGATCTCCGACGGCACCCTGCGCATCGAACCAGCCGCTCGCCGCAACGAGGTCCTCTCCCTCATCGCCGGCGGACTGCACGACTTCTCCGTCTCCCGCTCCCACACCCGCGCCCGCGGCTGGGGCATCCCGGTGCCCGACGACCCCGACCAGGTCGTCTACGTGTGGTGGGACGCCCTCGGCAACTACATCACCAGCCTCGGCTACGGCAGCGACGATCCGGCGTACGGACGATGGTGGGCGGCCAGGGGCCGTCGTACCCACCTGGTGGGCAAGGGAGTGGTGCGGTTCCACGCGGTGTACTGGCCGGCCATGCTGCTGTCGGCGGGACTGCCGCTGCCCACCGACATCCTCGTCCACGACTATCTGACCGTCGGCGGCCGCAAGATCAGCAAGTCCGGGAACGGGACGGCCGTGGACCCGGTGGCGCTGGCCGCCGCCCACGGCACGGACGCGGTCCGCTGGTGGCTGCTGCGGGACGTACCGCGGGTCGGGGACGCCGACTTCACCGTCGAGCGGCTGATCGCCCGCGCCGACGCGGACTTCGCGGGCGGACTGGGGAACCTGGTCCACCGGATCGTCACGATGGTCCACCGCTACCGCGGCGGCACGGTCCCCGGTCTCGGCGCGGACCGGTTCGCCGTGGCGACGCTGCTCGACGTGTGCCGCGACGCACCCGGACGGATCGATGCCGCGCTGGCCTCGTACGACTTCCGCCGGGCCGTCGACGCGGCCTGGGAGATCGTGGAGGAGGCCAACCGCTGCATCGACGCGACCCGCCCCTGGGAACTGGCCAGGGCGCAGCGCCAGGGCAACGCCGGCGCGGCCGAACGCCTCGACGCGGTCCTCGCCGCGCTGGTCACGGCGTGCCGGGTCCTCGGGGAGGAACTGCGGCCCTTCGTCCCCGGGGCGGCCGCACGGATCTCCGGTCAGGTGACCTCCGTCGGCGGCACGCTCCCGGAGGCGAAGCCGCTCTTCGCCCGCCTCCAGGAGCAGCGCTGACCTTCATGTGGGCTACCGTTTCCGCATCCCCCTGACACGGCAATCCGGACGGTTCGGCAGTGCTAGCAGCTCTCTCCCCGGTCATCGCGGCCACCACCCAGTGGCTGACCTGCGCCTATCCCGCGTCCGGCGGAGCCCTCGCGGCAGCCTTGTGCGAGGTGCAGGCGCGGCAGGCGGTCACGGTCGCGGCATGGCTGCGCTACCCGACGGCGATGGACGCCGGCCTCGTCGAGATGGCGGGGCCCGGCGGCTCGGCGCGGCTCGACTGGATCACCGGCGTCGACGGGGGCGGGGAAGGGAGCGCGAACGGGGACGACGGCGCCTGGCGCACCTGGGTCGACGAGGTCGTCGCCAGCTGGGCCGTGTCCCTGCTCACCGTCCCGGAACTGGCCCGGCTCGCCGTCGCGGCCGTCGGCGAGAGCGACCATCTCGCCGGGGTGCCGGCGGAGTTCCGGCGACTGGTCGCACCGGACGAGCACGACCGGCGGGCGGCGCCTCTCCTGCGCCATCCCGACCTGGTCGCGCCCGTGGCGGAACTGCATCACGCCCGGCTGCTGGATCTGCTCAAGCCGGGACAGACGCTCGTCGCCTGAGTGCGGTGACCGTCAGTCCTTCTTGCCGCGGCCCGTCAGCGCGTCCCGCAGCCGGTCGACCATGCCGACGCCCGGCGCCAGCAGCTTGTTCGCGGGCGGCGTGGACGGGGTCGAGGGGTGCGGACGCGTGGGCGCCACCTTCTTCGCCATGCGGACCTTCTCGCCCAGCTCGTTCAGCGTCTCCGGCGGGCAGACCGCACGCAGCTGCGGGAACAGGTTCTGTTCCTCGTCGGCGATGTGGGAGCGGACCTCAGCCATCAGCTCACCGGCGATCCGGTCGAACTCCGCGTCCCCCGGCTCACAGGACTCCAGGTCCTTCATCAGCTGCTCGGCCTTGGAGTGGTCCTCGATCTCCCGGTCGGCGACGGTGTTCCCGTTCGCCAGATGCTCCCGTACGGCCGGGTAGAGATAGGCCTCCTCGGCCACCGAGTGCCGCACCAGCTCCATCGTGACCTGGTCGGCGTACACCTTGCGGTCCTTGTCACCGGAGGGCAGGCCCTCGATCTTGCCGAAGAGCTCCTCGACCTCGCGGTGATCGGTCACCAGCTCGTCGATGACGTTTCCACCATGCCCCATCTTCTCCACCTCCGGCCGGTCCAGGCGGTTCCGGAACGGGCACCGCCGCGGCACCCGAGTGCCCCGCACCCGAGGCGGATAACGCCGTATGCGTCGTCCTGCGCGCAAGGGGGACTCGGTCCCGGTGAGCACATACGAAGACGTTCCGAAGTCCTACTGGATCGAGACGGCACCCCCGGCCGAGCCCCACCCGCACCTGACGGGTGACCGCACGGTCGACGTCGCCGTCGTCGGCGCGGGCATCGCGGGGCTCAGCACGGCGTGGGAGCTGGCCCGCGCCGGCCGCAGTGTGGCGCTCCTGGAGGCGGGGCGGATCGCCGCCGGGGTGACCGGCCACACCACCGCCAAGCTCAGCGCGCTCCACACCCTCGTGTACGCGCGGCTGAACCGTACCCGCGGCGCCGAGGCCGCCCACCTCTACGCGCGCTCCCAGAGCGAGGCCATCCGCCAGGCCGCCGCCCTCGCGGACGAGCTCGGCATCGACTGCGACTGGGAGGAGACGGCCGCCTTCACCTACGCCCAGGACGGCTCGGACGTCGAGGAGCTGAAGGCGGAGGCGGACGCCGCCCGTGAGGCCGGGCTGCCCGCCGAGTACGTGACCGGGACCGGCCTGCCGTTCCCCGTCGCGGGCGCGGTACGGGTGACCGAGCAGGCCCAGTTCCACCCGCGCAAATACCTTCTCGCCCTCGCCGAGGACCTGCTGCGGCACGGCGGACGCATCCACGAGGGCACCCGGGTCGTCGGCCTCAAGGAGGGCGAACCCTGCCGCCTGACCACGGAGAACGGCTCCACGGTCACGGCCACGGACGTCGTCGTCGCCACCCACTACCCGATCTTCGACCGTGCGCTGCTCTTCACCCGGCTCTCCCCGCGCCGCGAGCTCGTCGTGGCCGCGCCGATCCCGGCCGACCGCGATCCGCACGGCATGTACATCACGCCCGAGGAGGGCACCCGCTCCGTGCGCACCGCCCCGTACCAGGACGGCAGGCGGCTGCTGATCGTCACCGGGGAGCACTTCACACCGGGCACCGCCGATGTGCGGGAACGCTTCGACCGGCTCGCCGCCTGGGCGACCGGGCACTTCGGCGAGCTCGACTTCACTCACCGCTGGGCCACCCAGGACAACGACTCCACCGACGGCGTGCCGCTCGTCGGCCCGTTCCACGCGGGCAGCCGGCACACCTACGTCGCCACCGGCTTCGGCGGCTGGGGAATGAGCGGCGGCATCATGGCGGGCCGGCTCCTCGCGGAGCTGATCGCCGGCCACAAGCTGCCCTGGGCCGACCTGTACGACCCCCGCCGTATCGGCCCGGCCGTGCGCGAGGCGCCGGCGTTCCTCAAGCACCAGGCGCAGGTCGCCCGGCACTTCGTCGGTGACCGGATGCCCCGCACCCCGGGTCTTACGGTCGAGGAGATCGCACCCGGGGAGGGCGCGGTGATCGGGACCGGCGGTCATCGCCGCGCCGTCCACCGCGACGAGGACGGGCAGCTCCACGCGGTGTCCGCGCGCTGCACCCACCTCGGCTGTCTCGTCGCCTTCAACGCGGCCGAACGCACCTGGGAGTGCCCCTGCCACGGCTCCCGCTTCGACCCGGACGGGAACGTCGTGCAGGGGCCGGCCACCAAACCCCTGGAGCAGCGCGACATCTGACCTGGGGTCAGCTCACCTCGTGCAGGCTCACCACCAGCTCACGGGGCAGGCCGTGGGTGTCGTGCAGGTAGTGGTAGTCCTGCTCGCTCAACTGCCCCTGGTACCGCGGGCCGGAGAGGATGCGGCGGCCCCGGACGAGGAGTTCGCCGAAGCGGCGCTCCTCGTCGAGGAGCACATCGAGGACCGGGCCGGTTCCGCCGGGCAGCCGGAAGTGGTCCACCGTGTGCTCGATCAGCTCCGGCGGCAGGTCGCCGAGGGTGCGGGTGGGGTCGTGCCGCCACAGGGTGGTCAGGAGGCGGCGGACGATGCGGCGCAGGACGTAGCCGCGCCCGGTGTTGGACGGCCGTACGCCGTCGCCGATGACGACGATCCCGGAGCGCAGGTGGTCGCAGACCAGCCGCAGTGACGGCTCGTCGAGGTCCCACAGGGGCGGGAGCAGGCGCATCCAGGGTTCGAACAGGTCGGTGTCGTAGACCGAATCGCGGCCCTGCAGGACGGTCAGCAGGCGTTCCAGGCCCATGCCCGTGTCGATGTTGCGCTGTGAGAGGGGTTCGAGGCGGCCGTCGTCATGGCGTCGGTAGCGCATGTCGACGTGGTTCCAGACCTCGACCCAGCGCGGGTCACTCGTGGGGGTGCCCTCCGGCGGGGTGTCGCCGGTCCAGACGAAGATCTCCGAGTCGGGACCGCACGGTCCGGTGGGGCCGTTGGACCACCAGTTGTCCTCGCGGGTCTCCTCCACGGGGATGCCCAACTCGCGCCAGGTGGACAGGGATTCGGTGTCGGGGCCGAGCTGTTCGTCGCCGCCGAAGACCGTGACGTACAACTCCCCGTCAGGGATGCCGAATCCGTCGCGCAGGAGCTCGTACCCCCAGCGCAGGCTCTGCGAGTGGTCGTAGTCGCCCAGCGACCACGAACCGAGCATCTCGAAGACCGTGAGATGCGTCCGGTCCCCGATCTCGTCGAGATCGGTGGTGCGCAGACAGCGCTGTACGTCGACCAGTCGGCGGCCGTGCGGATGCGGGCGGCCTTCCAGGTACGGGGTGAGGGGGTGCATGCCGGACGTGGTGAACAGCACCGGGTCCGAGGAGGGTGGGAGCAGGGTGCTGCCGGTGATCAGATGGTGGCCGCGCTCGACGTAGAAGTCCGTGAAGGTGCGCAGGGTGCGGTCGGTGTTCATGGCGGTGTTCCTTCGGGTCGTGGGACCGGAAAGAACCGCCGGAATCCAGAGGGGTGGCGCGCGCTGCACCGGCGGTCCGTTTCCGGCCGCCGGGGGAGAGGTGAGGTCAGGCGTGGGCAGCCGGGGAGCTGGTCGCTCGCGCGGCTGCGGTGTGGGTGTGCTCCATGACCTTCATGGCTCAACGGTAACCGGCGGCCCCGGGAATGACCTCCGGGTTTTCGGCCGGCCGGTTCCTCAGTCGGCTCCGCCGGGAGTGATCAGCCCCGTCTCGTAGGCGAGGACGACCGCCTGGACCCGGTCCCGCAGGTCCAGCTTGGACAGGATGCGGCCGATGTGGGTCTTGACCGTGGTCTGGCTGAGGAAGAGCCGGTCGGCGAGCTCGGCGTTGCTCAGTCCCGTCGCCAGCAGGCGCAGCACCTCCAGCTCGCGCGGTGTCAGGCCGGACAGGTCGCGGTGCGGGCCGGGTGCCGGGCGGGCCTCCTCGCGATGGGCGAAGCGCTCGATCAGACGGCGGGTGATCGCGGGGGCGAGCAGGGCGTCGCCGGACTGCACCAGGCGTACGGCGGCCACCAGATGTTCCGGTGTGACGTCCTTGAGCAGGAAGCCGCTGGCACCGGCGGTGAGCGCGGCGTACACGTAGTGGTCGAGGTCGTAGGTGGTGAGGATGATGACCCGGGTGCCGTCCGCGCGCTCGTCGGTCAGGATGCGGCGGGTGGCCTCGATGCCGTCCATCCCCGGCATCCGGATGTCCATGAGGACCACGTCGGGGCGGGTGTCCCGGACCGCGGCGACGGCCTCCGCCCCGTCGGCGGCCTCGGCCGTCACCTCGATGCCGTCCGCGGCGAGGATCATCCCGAAGCCGGTCCGCACGAGAGCCTGGTCGTCGGCGATGACGGCACGCAGCTTCGGCCCGTTCATGCCGACCGCCAGGGGAGGAGAGCCTTGACGCGATAGCCGCCCGCCAGGGTCGGCCCGGCCGTCAACTCACCGCCGTACACCGCGAGTCGCTCGCGCAGTCCGATCAGCCCGCGGCCGTTGCCCTCCGCCGGCGCAGCGTCCCGGACCGCTCCGGTGTCGGTGATCTCGATCTGCAGGACCTCCTCGGCATAGCCGATCGTGACCGAGGCCTCGGCGCCCGGTGCGTGCTTGATCGTGTTGGTCAGCGCCTCCTGCACGACGCGGTACGCCGTCAGGTCGATGCCGGGCGGCAACGGGTCCGGCGGGAGGGACACCGCGACGCCCACCGGGGTTCCGGCGGCGCGTACCCGAACGATCAGCGCGTCCAGCCGGGCCAGGCCGGGCTGGGGCTCCAGGGCGTCGGGCTGGTCCAGGTCGGGGGCCGCCAACAGGCCCATCACATGGCGGAGTTCGGCCATCGCGGCCCGGCCGCCCGCCTCGACCGCCAGCAGCGCCGCCTTCGACCGCTCCGGCGCCACGTCCATCACCTTGCGCGCCGCGCCCGCCTGGATGACCATCACGCTCACATTGTGGGTCACCACATCGTGCAACTCGGCCGCGATGCGCGCCCGTTCCTCCTCCACGGCCCGGCGCGTCGCCTCCTCCTGGTCCCGTTCCAGCTGCGCGAGCCGCTCGCGGTCGGCCGACAGACGCCGCCGCCAGTACCGGACGAGACCGGCCACCACCCCCGCGATCAGCAGCACCACCGCGGGGCTCGACCAGCCCGGCAGGATGGGCTCGGTCTCCCGGAACGCGAAGCCGGCCAGCACCGCAGCGAAGACCATCGCGGCCGTCGCCACCGTCCGGTGCCGGCTGTGCATGACGGCGCTGTACGCGGCGATGACACAGGTCAGCACATTGATCCAGGAGGCGTCGTCGCCGATGCCCAGCACCGCGGTCATCAGCACCGCGAACGCGGCGAGCGGATACCTGCGCCGGACGGCCAGCGGCAGCGCCGACAGCACGATCAGCGGCCAGGGCGGGGAGGACGGCTCCTCCGGGACGAACCGTGGTCCCGGCGGCACGGGAGGCCTGGGCACGTCCGGCGCACTGAACTCCGACTTCCCGAAGCTGGCCGGACCGTCGCCCGGATAGCGCGCCGCCACGACCAGCGCGACCACGGTCAGCAGCACCGCCAGGACGACATCGACACCGACCGCCCGCCGCGACAGCGGGGCACGCCTCGGCTCCGGCCGCACCGCCGCGCACACCTGACGCAGCCAACGGTTCACGGTCTCCATCGGCACATTGTGGGGTCGCCCCCGCTGAACCCGCGTCCCTCTGCGCGGTCGACGACCTGTCCTCCAGGCGTACTTCGCAGGGATGACCCGTGCCCGGGTCCTTCGGGCGGAGGGCCGGAAGTCGGTGCCCCGGCCGACGCGGGGCACCGGGCCACGCCCCTACCTTCGCTGAGCCAGAAGCCCTCACCACCACTCAGACCGCGAGGACGGACTCCCATGACCCATCTGATCGAACTGGCGGGCGTGGCCAAGCGTTACGACAGTTCCGGCGCCCCCGCGCTCGGTCCGATCGACCTCGGCGTCGCCCCCGGGGAGGCCCTCGCCGTCACCGGCCCCTCCGGCAGCGGCAAGTCCACCCTGCTGAACCTCGTCGCGGGCCTCGACAAGCCCACCACCGGGACCGTCACCGTCGCGGGCCGCCGCATCGACCAGCTCAGCGAGCACGCCCTGGCCCGCTTCCGCCGCGAACAGATCGGCATGGTCTTCCAGTTCTTCAACCTCCTCGACGACCTCACTGTCGCCGACAACATCCAGCTCCCCGCCCAGCTCACCGGCACCGCCCGACGCAAGGCGGCCGCCCGCGCCGGGGAGCTGATGGAGGTGCTCGGCATCCAGAAGCACGCCCGCGCCTACCCCGGCCGGCTCTCCGGAGGCGAACGCCAACGGGTCGCCGTGGCACGGGCGTTGGTCAACCGGCCCGCCCTGCTCCTCGCCGACGAACCGACCGGCGCCCTCGACAGCGCCTCGGGCCAGGACGTCCGCCAGCTCCTCGTCGATCTGCACCGCGGCGGACAGACCATCGTCCTCGTCACCCACGACCTGGCCCTCGCCGAGGCCTGCGCGAGCCGCACGATCCACCTGGTCGACGGCCACCTCGCCCTCGACACCCGGACGGAGGCCGTGCGATGAGCGCCCTCACCCGGGTCGTACGCTCGGGGGTCGGCCGACGCCGTGTCCAGACGGTCGTGATCGCACTGGCCACGATGATGGCCGTGGCCTCGGCGGTGGTCGCGGGATCCCTGATGGTCGCCACCAGCGCCCCCTTCGACCGCGCCTTCGCCCGGCAGAACGGGGCCCATCTCACCGTGGACTACGACCCCGCCAAGGTGAGCACGGCCCAGCTGGAGGCCACCGGCCGCCTCGACGGCGTCACCGGGACCGCGGGGCCCTACCCGTCCACCACCGTCAACGCGGTGGACGACCAGGGGCGGCACCTGCCGTCGATGACCCTCGTCGGCCGGTCCGACCCGGCCACCGACGTGGACCGGCTGGAACTCAAGTCGGGCCGGTGGCCGACGCGAACCGGCGAGATCGTGCTCGCGGAGTCCTTCCAGGGCCCCGCCCTCGCCCTGGGCTCCACCCTCAGGGCCTCGGACGCCGACAACAGCCCCACGCTCACCGTCGTCGGCTTCGCCCTGTCCGTCGGCCGGACGGCACAGGCATGGGCAACTCCCGCCCAGGTGACGTCACTTGCCGGGCCGGAAAGCCCGCTCACACGTCAGATGCTGTACCGCTTCGACTCGGCCGGCAGCAAGGGCGAGATCGCCGCGGCCCGCAAGAAGCTCACGGACGCCGTCCCGGCCGGTGCGCTCCTCGCCTCCGAGTCCTACCTGGACACCAAGCGCGCCGCCGACCAGAGTGCGGCCCCGACGATCCCGTTCCTGATCGCCTTCGGTGTGCTCGGCATCGTCATGTCGGTGATCATCGTCGGCAGTGTCATCAGCGGTGCTGTCGGGACCGGTCTGCGCAGGATCGGCATCCTGAAGGCCCTCGGCTTCACCCCCTCCGAAGTCGTCCGCGCCTACGTCGCCCAGGCCCTCGTCCCGGCCGGCGCCGGTATCGCCCTCGGTGTCGTCCTGGGCAACCTGATGGCCCTGCCGCTCCTGGAGGACACCGAGACCGTCTACGGCACCGTCTCGCTGACGGTCGCGTGGTGGGTGGACGTCCTGGTGGCGGGCGGCGCCCTGCTCGTCGTGGGGATCGCGGCCCTCGTCCCCGCGCTGCGGGCCGGGCGGCTGCGGACCGTCGAGGCCATCGCCGTCGGCCGCGCACCCCGCACCGGACGCGGTCAGTGGGCGCACCGGGCGGCGGGCCGGCTGCCGCTGCCGCGCGCGGTGACCTACGGACTGGCGAGCCCCTTCGCCCACCCCGTCCGCACTCTCGCGATGCTCCTCGCCGTGGCCTTCGGCACGGTCGCGGCGACGTTCGCGCTGGGACTGACGTCCTCCCTGAACAAAGTGTCGGAGGCCGGGGACCCCGAGAGCCGCAACGACGTCAGCGTCTTCGCCGGCGGCCCCACCGTCGGCCGCGGCGAACGCGTCCCCGCCGAGAACAACCCCGCCCCCGCGCCGGCCGACCCGGCGCAGATACGCGCCGCCGTCAAGGCGCAGGAGGGCACCGCCGCGTACTACGGCGTGGCCCAGGAGGACGCCACCGTGCCCGGGGTGTCCGGCACCGTCCGGGTCACCCTCTACGACGGCGACTCGCGCTCCGGCAGCTACGCGATGATCGACGGCCACTGGGTCACCGGACCGGGCCAGGTCGTGGTGTCCACCCAGTTCCTCGACACCACCGGCACCGGGATCGGCGACACCGTACGTGTGACCGCGGGCAAGGAGTCGGCCACGCTGAAGATCGTCGGAGAGGCCTTCGACACCTCCGACGACGTCCTGGAGATCCACGCGGACATGGCCGACTTCCCGGCCGTGCAGCCCACCATGTTCCGGGTCGACGTGAAGGACGGGGTCACCCCGGCCGCGTACGCCGAGACACTCGCCGCGGCCGTGCGGCCCCTCGGCGGCGACGCCTTCGCCAACGCCCCCTCCGGACAGGACAACCTCCTCATCGTCCTCAACGCGATGGCCGCACTCCTCACCCTCATGCTCGTCTCCGTGGCCGGGCTCGGCGTCCTCAACTCCGTGGTCCTCGACACCCGGGAACGCGTCCACGACCTCGGCGTCTGCAAGGCGCTCGGTATGACACCCCGGCAGGCCGTCAGCCTCGTGCTCGCCTCGGTGGCCGGGATCGGCGTGCTCGGCGGCCTCGCCGGTGTACCCGCCGGATACGCGCTGCACGGCTATGTGCTGCCGAAGATAGCGGAGACCGTGGGTACCGGACTGCCACGGTCCGTGCTCGACGTGTACGCGCCCACGGAGCTGATCCTGCTCGGACTGGGCGGCCTCGCCATCGCACTGCTCGGCGCGCTGCTCCCGGCGGGCTGGGCGGCCAAGGCCCGTACCGCGACGGCCCTGCGCACGGAATAGCCGCTCCATCAGCACGTTTTCATTACGACACCTCCACAACAGGCGTCCCACAGGTGATGATTGAAAACGCAACAGCACCATCCCTGGGGGGACCATGAGCCACCACACCACTCCGCCGCCCATGCCGGAGTACACGCCGCCGCCGACGCCCGGCTATCTGCCGCCGCAACCGCCGCAGCCGCAGCAGAAGAAGATCAACGCGATCCTCATCGCCGCGGGCGCGGCGGTGGTCGGTGCCGTCCTCGGCGCCGTCGTCACCGCCGGTCTCGGCGGCGACGACAAGGCCGAGGCCGCGCCGACCGTGACCGTCACCGAGACGGTGCCGGCCGAGACCGGTGACACGGTCTCGGACACCGCGTCCGACGAAGCCACCGAGGAGCCCGCCGAGGATTCCGGCGACGACTCCTACACGTTCGACGACACGATCGTCTACGACAACGACATCGAGATCAGCCTCGCCAAGTTCTCCCGCGCGGTCTCCAGCGACTACGCGTCCCCCGAGAACACCCCGTACGCCAAGTTCACGATCAAGATCGTCAACAACTCCGGCAAGAAGTTCGACGCCGGCCAGATGACCGTCAACTGCGCCTACGGCGACGAGGGCAAGGAAGGCGAGGCCATCTACGACGACGGACTCGACGGCCTGCCCGACACCAGCGTCCTCGCCGGCCGGTCCCTCTCGGTGGCGTGGGGCTGCGAACTCCCCAAGGGTGAGACGTTCCTCCAGGTCGAGGTGGCGCCCGACTACGAGTCGGAGACGTCGATCTTCACCGGCGACGTGAAGAATTGACATGCTCCTCGTCCTGAAGGACGAGGATTCTGGCCTTCTCTACCGGTTGCCGTGCCGCTAGGCGGCACGGTTTCCGGTCGGGAATCCGTGGCTTCCTGTTTCTTCGCGCTGTGCCGGGATTGCTCCTGGTCTTACCGGCGCTCCGCAGGCTGACACCGCCAGTCCGGCGGCCGTTTTGACGTTGAGTGCGGCGTTGGTGTCCCGGTCGTGGACGGTGCCGCAGGCGGCACAGGTCCATGCCCGGACGTTCAGGGGTTTGGGGCCGTCCACGGCGCCGCAGGTGGAGCAGGTCTGGGAGGTCGGTGTGAAGCGGCCGATGGTGACCAGGGTGCGGCCGTACCGTTGCGCCTTGTACTCCAGCATGCTGATGAACGATGCCCATCCGGCGTCGTGCACGGACTTGGCCAGCCTGGTGCGCGCGAGTCCTTTCACCGACAGGTCCTCCACGGCGATTGCTTGGTTCTCGCAGATCAGTTCCGTGGAGAGCTGGTGGTGGAACTCATGGCGCGCGTCAGCGACCTTGGCGTGGGCGCGGGCGACCTTCAGGCGGGCCTTGGCCCGGTTCTTGGACCCCTTCTGCTTGCGGGACAGATCCTTGTGGGCCTTCTTCAGCTTCTTCTCCGCCCGCCGCAGGAAGCGCGGGGAGTCGATCTTCGTGCCGTCCGAGAGGACGATGAAGTGCGTGAGGCCGAGGTCGATGCCGATGGTGCGGTCGGTTTCGGGCATGCGTGCCTGGTCGGCGGCGGGGTCGGTGTCGATGACGAAGGAGGCGAAGAATCTGCCCGCC
>NZ_JAQMWP010000031.1 GCF_030403745.1 Streptomyces sp. S.PB5 | reverse complement strand
GTGCCTCGACGCCGCGGGGGCCGGTACCGCCAACGGCACCCTGATCCAGCTCTACACCTGCTCGAACAGCAGCAACCAGCGCTGGACCCGCACCTGATGAGCCCTGCGGCACACGGAAGGGCAGCCATGACGGCCTGACGTGAGCCTCTCTGCGCCCTCGGGAACACTCCTTTCCCCCCGGGAGTACAGCGCAGGTCTGCGCCGGGGCGCCGTCGTGACGACGGCGCCCCGGCCGGCCGCACCAGCCGTACTGGCCAACGACTCCAACGGACAGTTGGGCAACTATGACGTTGCGGTGCGGCGGATCCGGAACCTGCTCACGCCTGCTCCTTGACGGGGACCGGTGTGATGCCGAGGCGCCCGGCGAGTTCGTCGGCGCCGATGCCGTACGTTTCCCGGATCCGGACGCCCTCCGGGCCGACGTCGAAGACACCGTGGTCGGTGTAGACGCGGCTGACGCAGCCGACGCCGGTGAGCGGGTAGGTGCAGCGCGGTACGAGCTTGGGTTCGCCGGAGCGGGTGAAGAGGGTCATCATCACGTAGACGTCCTTGGCGCCGATGGCGAGGTCCATGGCGCCGCCGACGGCGGGGATGTCGTCGGGTCTGCCGGTGGTCCAGTTGGCGAGGTCGCCGTCGAAGGCGACCTGGTAGGCGCCGAGGACGCAGACGTCGAGGTGGCCGCCGCGCATCATGGCGAAGGAGTCGGCGTGGTGGAAGTACGCCGCCCCCGGCAGCTCGGTCACCGGGACCTTGCCGGCATTGGTCAGGTCGGGGTCGATCGCGTCGGCCTCCGCCTTCGGGCCCATGTTGAGCATGCCGTTCTCGGTGTGCAGCACCACTCCGGAGTCGGCGGGCAGATGGTCGGCGATCTTGGTGGGCTGCCCGATGCCGAGGTTGACGAAGGAGCCGGCCGGGATGTCACGGGCGATGACGGCGGCGAGTTCGTCCATGGAGAGCCGGTGGTCGGCGGCCACCTGGGCGGTTGAGGTCGTGGTCATCGTGCCCCCTGCACGGTGTAGTGACGGGCCGTCACCTGAACGATCCGGTCGACGTAGATGGACGGGGTGACGACGGCCTCGGGGTCGAGCTTGCCGGCGTCGACGACCTGCTCGACCTGGACGATGGTCGTCGTCGCGGCCGTGGCCATGACGGGGCCGAAGTTACGGGCGGTCTTGCGGTAGACGAGGTTGCCCAGCGTGTCCGCGACATGGGCGCCGATCAGCGCGTAGTCGCCCTTGATCGGGTATTCCAGCAGGTAGGTGCGGCCGTCGATCTCACGGACCTCCTTGCCCTCGGCCAGCGGGGTGCCGACCGCCGTCGGGCAGTAGAAGGCGCCGATGCCGGCCCCCGCGGCGCGCATCCGCTCGGCGAGGTTGCCTTGGGGTACGACCTCCAGCTCGATCTTGCCTGCGCGGTAGAGGTCGTCGAAGACCCAGGAGTCGGCCTGGCGCGGAAAGGAACACAGCACCTTGCGCACCCGGTCGGCGGCGAGCAGTGCGGCCAGGCCGACGTCGCCGTTGCCGGCGTTGTTGGACACGATGGTGAGGTCCTTGGCGCCTTGCCGGATGAGCGCGTCGATCAGGTCGAACGGCATTCCGGCCAGGCCGAACCCGCCGACCAGGACGGTGGAGCCGTCCTCGATCCCGGCGACCGCGGCATCGGCGCTCTCGACGATCTCCGCCCGGCTCATCGGGTGGCCTCCGTGGTGTCGCAGTTCTCCAGTACGACGGCCAGGCCCTGGCCGACGCCGATGCAGATCGCGGCGACGCCGTAGCGCTGCCCCGTCTCGCGCAGCACCTTGGCCAGCGTGGCGAGGATGCGTCCGCCCGAGGCGCCGAGCGGGTGGCCGATCGCGATGGCACCGCCCTTCTGGTTGACGAGGGCGGGGTCGATCTTCCACGCGTCGACGCAGGCCAGCGACTGCACGGCGAAGGCCTCGTTGAGCTCGACCGCGCCCACCTGGTCCCAGCCGATCCCGGCCCGTGCCAGCGCCCGGTTCGCCGCCTCCACGGGGGCGTAGCCGAAGGCCTGCGGCTCAAGTGCCTTCACGCCGCGACCGGCGATACGGGCGATCGGGTCGGCCCCGATCGTGGCCGCCGCCTTCTCGCTGCCCAACAGCACCGCTGAGGCACCGTCGTTGAGCGGGCTGGCGTTGCCCGCGGTGATGGTGCCGCCCTGCTCCGGGGTGCGGAAGACCGGCTTGAGCCTGGCCAGCACCTCCGGCGTGGATGTAGGCCTGATGCCTTCGTCGCGGGTCAGCTCGACGCCGTCGACCGGCGCCACCAGGTCGTCGTAGAAGCCCGACTCCCAGGCGGCGTGGGCGAGTTGGTGGGAGCGGGCGGCGAACTCGTCCTGCCGCTCGCGGGAGATGCCGAAGCGCTCCTGGAGCTGCTCGTTGGCCTCGCCGAGGCTGACCGTCCACTCCTTCGGCATCCGCGGGTTGACCAGCCGCCAGCCCAGGGTGGTGGAGACCGCGGTGACGTCACCGGCGGGGAACGGCTTCGCGGGCTTGGGCAGCACCCACGGTGCCCGTGTCATCGACTCCACGCCACCGGTCAGCACCACTTCCGCGTCGCCGGACTCGATGGTCCGGCTGGCCGTCATCGCCGCGTCGAGGCTGGAGCCGCACAGGCGGTTCACCGTGGTGCCGGGCACGCTCACCGGGAGGCCGGCGAGCAGCGCCGCCATGCGGCCGACGTTGCGGTTCTCCTCCCCGGCGCCGTTGGCGTTGCCCCACACCACGTCGTCGATGGCGGTGGGGTCGAGGCCCGGCACCGTCGCGAGCGTGGATGTGATCGCGGCGGCGGCGAGGTCGTCGGGGCGGACGCCGGCCAGCGCGCCGTTGAAGCGGCCGAACGGTGTCCGGGTCGCGGCATAGAGGAAAGCGCTCATGGCAATGACGCTAATTCCTGGCCGCGATATTCTGAAGTACGTATATGGCGGCTGATTGATATGGGCAGGATATGGATCTGCGGCACCTGCGGTACTTCGTGGCGGTGGCCGAGGAGCGTCACTTCGGCCGCGCCGCCGAACGGCTGCACATGGCGCAGCCACCGCTGTCCCAGCAGATCCGTCAGCTGGAGACGGAACTCGGCGTCGAGCTGCTGCACCGCACCACCCGGCGCGTGGATCTGACCGAGGCCGGCCGGGCCTACCTGGAGCGGGCGCGCGCGATCCTCGCCGAGGTCGACGAAGCCGCCCACCACGCACGGCTCGTGGCGGCCGGCTCGGTGGGCCACCTCGTGATCGGGTGTGTCGGCTCGGTGACCTACAGCCTTCTGCCCGCGCTCTCGCGCCGGCTCACGGAGGAACTCCCGGGTGTCGACTTCTCCTTCCGCGGCGAGATGCTCGCACCCGACCAGGTCGAGGCGCTGCGCACCGGCGCGATCGACGTCGCGCTGCTGCGCCCGCCCGCGGCCGACCTCTCCCTCACCGTGCACACCCTGCGCCGTGACCGTCTCGTCGTCGCCGTGCCGGTCGACCATCCGCTCGCCCGCCGGAAACGGCTGCGGGTCACAGACCTCGCCGGTGCCGACCTGATCGTGCACTCCGCCGACCGCCGGTCGGTGATGTACGACGTGGTGCTGGGCCTGCTGCGCGACGCCGGCATCGAGCCGCGCATCCGCCACGAGGTCGGCGAGACCTCGACCCTCATCACGCTCGTGGCGGGCGGCCTCGGAGTCGCCGTCGTACCGGAGCCGGTCACCGCGCTGGCGCTCGACGGTGTGGCCTACCTTCCACTGGCCGGGGCCGGCGCACGGGTGGAGCTGGCCGTCGCCCACCGAGCCGATCGCGCCGAGCCGCATCTGGTACGCACAGTGGGCATCATCCGGGCGACGATGAAAGAGCCGCGTCCCCCCGGTGCCGGCGGAATCGCGTCGCCTACGCGACGATCTTCGTGACGGAATCCCGGGCCTGCTGCGCGATGCGGTCGTCGGTCACGGGAGCACGCGCCGCCAGGACGGGGAACGGCCAGGGTCAGCCGCCTGTCCGTCCCTGTGCTTCGTCCGTCCACGAACGGAACACGGCGGCCTGACCGTGGTGGGTGCCGTCGGCGTCCACCAGATTCCACATGGTGACGTCCTCGATCCAGAAGCGTCGGCCGGACTTGGCGATCCTGAGACCTCGGTATCCGGACGCGTAGCCGTGTTCCGTCACCGATCGCACGAACTCCTCCCGGTCGTTCTGTCCGTCCGCCGCCGCGGACAGTCGGGACGGGAGCCCCATGAACTCCGACCAGGAGTATTCGAAGCACTGTTGGGCGGTTCTGTTCGCATAGATGAAGACCGGGTCTGCGCCGGTGCCGTGCGCGAGCAGTCCGAAGGGAGCGTCCTCGTAGAGCCGGCGGGCCGTGTCACCGCCGGGCTCCAAGGGCCACAAAGGGGTGCCGGTCAAACGTCGGTGACTGGACAGGAGGAGTTCGGCGAAGGCGTCGTTGTGGAGGAGCGTGGTCATCGAGGCATGCCTCTCGTCCGTCCGGGGGAGGGGAGTGGATCACGGGTGCACGGCTGCCGCCCAGTATGCGATCGCGCAAATCCGCCGCCTGCACCAGGGGCCGGATCCGCACCCACGACCCCGCACCGACGGCCAAGGCGGCGCTCTTCGGCTTCGCCCGCTCCCTCGCCCGCGAACTGGGTCCTTCCGGTGTGACCGTGAACTCCGTGGCGCCTGGCCTGATCGACACCGACATCACGCAGGGCAAGCTGGACGAGGAGCGCAGGGCGGCCATGATCGCGGACGTTCCGGTCCGCCGGATCGGGAGCGTGGGGGACGTGGCAGGACATCGCGCCGACCCTCCAGCGCATGGTGCCCGGCATCGAACGCCTCGTCACCGCCGAACGCACGGCGCCCATCCCGCTGGACGTCCTGTTCTTCGCCGTCATCCCGCCCGTCTCGGGGATGCTGGACGCGCCCAGCGCTGCATGCCGGTTCGCGGCAAGGCGGCGGCGGGCGGAAAGGTGCCTGTGCCGTCCAACTTCCTTACCGAAGCCGGTTTATGACGGAGAACGGCATGGCAGGTACATGACCTAAAGGTCTTCGGGGGCATACCATCGCAAGGCTTCGGAGGGGCGGTCGACGGTGTGTCCGGCCGGAACGGACTGCCTGTGCCGCTCCTTCGCGTACCCGGCCCCGCCGGGGCCGGAATCCCCCCACGGATGAAGGAGCAGCGATGCCCCTCGGCACATGGTTCAAGTCAGGCACCTCGGCCGCGGCGCTCGTTCTCGCCATGGCGAGCGCCGCGACTGCCGCCCCCGCGACTGCCACCGCCGCGAGTGAACCGCCCACCGCCCAGGCGGCGGTGACCCTGCGCTACGACGACAGTCGCGCCGGAGGCTGGGAGACCGCGATCGCGGCCGGAGTCGCCTCGTGGAACGCGAACGTGAGCAACGTCAGACTGGTCGAAGCGGCACCCGGCACCAGTGCCGAAATCGTGATCGTCGCCACCACGGGCTGGCCGCAGGCCACCCTCGGCCCCGTTCGTCCCGGCCGGCAGGTCCGCGTCGAGCTCGGCAGCCAGGCCGTGAGCCAGGGGTACGACAAGACCCGGATCGCCGCCCACGAGCTGGGCCACAGCCTCGGCCTGCCGGACACCAAACCCGGCCCCTGCTCACAGCTGATGTCGGGATCGAGCGCCGGCACGGCCTGCACCAACGCCGTACCCGACGCGGCCGAACGGTCCCGCGTCGAGTCCGCCTACGCAAACGGCGTCACCGCCCTTGTACCCACCGCGGGCCGGAACCTCATCGACGCACCCTGAGCACACTCCCAAGAAGCGCCGGCACTTCCGGGGGTCTCGACGAGACCCCCGGGACGTCGTCCCTTGAGGTGACCGCGGCCGGAAAGCCGGGACTCGCCGGAAATCCGGGACTTGGAGGGGGAAGCCGCCCCTGCGGTCCTGCTGATCGCCGTCAGGGACGGAGGCGGCGTGGTACGTGCCGTAGGCGGGTGTCGCGATCCGGTCGCTCTCGGCTCAAGGATCGGATCGGAGACGGTGATGGTGGCCCTCCGCTGGCGCAGACCGGGATCGCGCACGGCGGCGCCGCCGGAGAAGTGAAGCAGGGCCGGCACGTTGACCTGTCGGCCTCCGGCGCCGAGCGCGCCGCGACACCCGGGACGCGACGGATCGCGAACTGCCCACCGACAGAACGCTGTCGGTGGGCAGTGGCACCCCGCACGGGCCGGACCACCCTGGTGCTCCACATCCCGTGAGCACAGGACTGCCCTTGGCGGCCGCAGCGCTCAACGCCGGACGCAGCATCGGCGGTGCCTTCCTCGACACCGATCTGGACGACGAACTCTCCCTGGTCTCCCTGAACGTCACCTCCGTCGTCCACCTCGCCACGTACGCCGCCCGCCAGATGGCCACCCACCACACGGGCAAGATCCTCATCACCTCGTCGCTGTCCGCGACCCTGCCCACCCCCTACGAGACGGTGTACGGCCCCTCCCGCGCCTTCACCCGGATGTTCGCGCTCGGTCTGCGCGAAGAACTCAAGGAACACGGCGTCACCGTCACCACCCTCATGCCCGGAGCCACCGACAGCGACTTCCACACCAGCGCCGGCATGGACGACACCGCCTTCGGTACCGGAGCGAAGAAGAACAGCCGCAAGGAAGTCGCCCGCCACGCCACGAAGGCCAAACCGCGTCCGTAGGGTTCCTGACGTCGTTGCCCCTTGCCGTCTGGAGCTTCGGCCCGCTGAAGGCAGCGGAACGACCGGTAGGGCTGGACCGCCATCATGAGCAGCATCGCGGACATGGTCCCGCCCATCCCGTGGTGAGCCGCGAGAGCGGCTCCGCGGTGGCTCCGGTCCTGCGCCGTCGGCTGGCGCGGTGATCTTTCTTCGGCGCACGGGCCCTGTCCCAGACGGCGAGGCTCAATGACGTCAGGAACACGACGATCGTGTGCGGCATCGTGAGCAGCCAACGGCCCCAGCCGCGCCGCCGGCCTTCGCGGCCGCCGGCGAGACCGTTCCGACCGTTTCGGTCGGTGCTGCGGACGCGTGCTCTCACCGACGCGGCGATCGACAGCGGGAAATAGACGGCGAGCGTGGCGATCACGAAGCGTCACAGCGAGGACGACGCCGCCTCGCTGTCGACGGCGGCCGTGTGGGCGCCCATGCCGGTCATGCCGTTCGCGTTGTCCATCCCGGCCATCCCGGCTATCCCGGGCATTGCGGCCATGGCGGGGCCGTGACCGTGGTCGAGCGCGAGCACCGGACCGGACGATGTCGTGGTCATCGCCAATGTCATGATCACCATGCCGGCGCTGCCCACGATGAGGTGGATCCAGTGGCGACCCTGCTTCCAGCCTCGTGTGCGCGTGTTCCCGCGCCTGCGCGCTCCCTTCAGTCATGGCTGTTCCCCTGGCTGATGCGGCAGCGAGCGCATGGAGGACTCTGCGTCCCCCTACTCCCGTACGTCCGCGTCTGCCTGGCCCAGGTGGGGCCGGTCGCGAGGCGGACGTCGTATCGCTGTCGCAGAGGACGCACCGGCAGGGCCGCGCCGGTCGTCCCCGGCGCACACGAACTGCGGCGCCGGGTGGAGAGTCTGGAACCTCATGCTCCGGTTCTTCCGGCACCTGCGCCATGCCTCGGGGCGCGGGCGACCGACCGGGTACCTGCCGCCCCGGAGTCGGGACAGCGTCCACATGTGCTCTCGTCCGTCATTCAGTGGAACGCAGGTGCTGGGACACGGCGTCGGCCGTGGCGGACACCGGGGGGAGCAGCTTCGCCAGGTGGAACGTGGCCGCCGGGGCCACCACAGCCACCGCTGCCAGCACGGCCCCGTCGGCGGAGCGCACGGGGAACGCGACGCTGCTGATGTCCGGTTGCAGCGTGCGCTGGGCCACCGCGTAGCCCTCGCGTCTGACCTTTGCGAGGGTCTGCCGCAGGGCGGCGCCCTGGTTCAGGGTCGCCGACGTGTACGCGCGCAGCGGCCCGGCGCAGACCTCGTTCTGGACGGATTCCTCGGCATGGGCGAGCAGCACCAGTCCCGCGGCGCAGGCGTGCAGGGGCATGCGGTCCCCGGACTCGATCCAACTCATCAGGGTGTCGCTGCCGTTGACCACGAACGAGAGACAGACCCCTTCGACACGGTCGCGGATCATGAGGTACGCCCCGGCCGATGTGCGCGTGTGAAGTTCCATCAGGTACGGCTGCGCCGCCTCGGCGAGCGGTGAGCAACGGGGTGCCAGCGTTCCCGTCTCCCAGAGTCTTAAGCCGATGCTGTAGCTGCCGTCCCCGTTTCTGTCCAGCGCTCCCCAGCTGTGCAGCTTGTTCACGATGCGATGTGCTGTGGCGAGTGGGAGGCCCGACCGCCGACTGATGTCACTCAAAGTCAGAGTGCGGTTCTGTCGGTCGAACGCTCCCAGAACGCTCAAAGCGCGGTCGACGACCGAACGCTCCGGCGTGCCGGAATGAGGCATGGTCATCCCGTCTTGTTCCTTTCGTGTGCGCACAAGGCGAGTGAACTCGACTCGTGCGAACGCCAGATGGGATCTGGCGACGGGCGGCCACCTCTATGATTAAACCTTCAAGAGATGCGAGAAAGGTTGATTCCGGAAGTCCTATGGTCGATTTCGACTCCTTGCCGATCCCTGTTGTGCCCTACGCCCCGGTGTGCCGACCGGGATCCGGTATCACGGTGACCTCTTTCCAGGAACTGCTGAGCTCGGTTCCCCGGGAGTTCCTCGCCTCCCCGCACCGGTTGGAATTCCATCAGCTCCTGCTGGTCACCCAGGGGACCGGTACTTTCTCGCTCGACTCCACGCGCTTCGAGTGCCGTCCGGGAAGCCTGCTGTGGATCCGGCCGAACCAGGTGGTCCAAGCCGCGCCGCAGCATGATCTGGCGGGCGAGCTCATCATGTTCACCGAGGCGTTTCCCCCGCGCATGAGTGCGCGCTTCGGGATGCTCGACGATGTGCTGCGGCCCTCGCACTGGCGGCTGGGCGAGAGTGAACTGGCCGACCTCGGACGGATCCTGTCCCTCCTGCGAGAGGAATTCCGGCGGCCCGAACGGGGGTGGGGTGAGGACGTCCTCAAACACCTGCTGGCGGTCTTACTGTTGAGTATCGATCAGATTTGCAGGTCGAACCGTGAGCACGGAACCCCGCTCGTCCCTGTTGGCGACAACGTCTGGGGGGAGCTGTTCGTGCGGTTCCGGAAGGAGCTGGAGCGCTCCTACCGCGTCTCGCGCCAGGTGGAGGACTATGCCGCCGCGCTGAATTGCACGACCCGCGCCCTGTCCCGTGCGTGCCGGGCGGTCGCCGGCACCACCGCCAAGAACATCATCGATGCCCGGGTGGCACTCGAAGCGCGTCGCCTGCTGATGCATACGCGTCTGCCCATCGGAGCCGTGGCCCGTCAGCTGGGGTTCACCGAGGTTACGAACTTCACCAAGTTCTTCATCCGTCGGGTGAATATGACGCCGGGGGCTTTTCGGCGGAGCAGCGGCACGCTGATTGGGCCACCGGCAAACGTCACCGATGGCCCTGAGGTGGTGTTACCGCCCAGTTCTAAACCGGGCGGTAACCAATTCGAAGAGAGTTGTACCGAGAGTCAATTGCGATCGGCTTTCCACTCTCCGGAAGGGTAGTTGATCTAGTTCAGTCTTCTGGAGACACTGGCGTTCGAGTGCGTCGGGCGGCCACTCCCGACAGCAGACCGGTCAGGCGGCTTCCGCGGATCACACCGTGCGGAAGGCGAGCACCACGTTGTGACCACCGAAGCCGAACGAATTGTTGAGGGCGGCGATCGGCCCGTCGGGCAGCGCCCGTGGTTCGTCGCGCACGATGTCGGCCTCGACCTCCGGGTCGAGGTCGTCGAGGTTGATGGTCGGCGGGGCGAGCCGGTGATGCAGGGCCAGGACCGTCGCCACGGTCTCGACACCGCCGGCTCCGCCGAGGAGATGCCCGGTCATGGACTTCGTGGCCGACACCGCCACGTGGTCCATGGCGTCGCCGAGGACCTTGCGCAGGGCCTTCACCTCGGCCACATCGCCCCGGGGTGTCGACGTCGCGTGTGCGTTGACGTGCACGACCTCGGCCGCGGTGAGGTCGCTGGAGTCCAGCAGCGCGGTGAGCGCGGCGGCGATGCCCCGGCCCGTCGGTTCGGGCTGGGTGATGTGGTGGCTGTCGGCGGAGAGTCCCTGGCCGACGGCCTCGGCGTAGACGCGCGCGCCGCGCCGTCTGGCATGCTCCGCCGACTCCAGGACGACCACACCGGCACCCTCGCCGATGACGAAGCCGTCGCGGGCCGAGTCGTACGGCCGTGAGGCGGCGGCCGGATCGTCGTTGCGCTTGGACATGGCCATCATGTTGCCGAAGCCGGCCATGTTCAGGGGATGGATCGCCGCCTCCGTGCCGCCGGCCACGACGATGTCGGCCCGGCCGGCGCGGATCATGTCGATGGCGTATCCGACCGACTCGGCGCCCGAGGCGCAGGCGCTGACGGGCGAGTGCACTCCGGCCCGGGCGTTGAGGGCCAGTCCGACGTTGGCGCCCTGTGTGTTCGGCAGCATCATCGGGATGGTGTGGGGAGACACCTTGCGGAATCCCTGGTCCCGGAGGATGTCGTACTGCTGGAGCAGGGAGGTCACGCCGCCGATGGCGGAGGCGACGACCACGCCGAGCCGGTCCGGGTTGACGGAGGTGTCGACACCCGCCGGTGCGGTGAAGCCGGCGTCGGCCCACGCCTCGCGTGCCGCGATCAGCGCGAACTGGGCGGAGCGGTCGAGCTTGCGGGCCTCGGTTCTGGAGAGGCACTCGGAGGGTTCCACCGCTATCTCCGCGCCTATCTTCACGGGGGTGTCGGCGGCCCAGGCGTGCGTCAGCAGCCGCACGGCGGAGCGGCCCGCCGTGAGTCCGTGCCATGTGGTGGCGCTGTCACCGCCCAGCGGTGTGGTCGCTCCGACGCCGGTCACGACCACCTTGCGATCAGTCGGTTGCATGAGGATGACTCCCAAGTCGTCAGTGGTGGGCGAGGATGTAGTCGATGGCGTCGCTCACGGTCTTCAGACGGCCGGCCGCCTCGTCCGGGATGGTCACCCCGAACCGCTCCTCCGCCGCGACCACGACCTCGACCATGGACAGGGAGTCGACGTCGAGGTCGTCGGCGAAGTACTTGTGGGGGAGCACCTCCTCGTGCGGGACCCCGGTGATCTCGTTGACGATGTCGGCCAGACCGCTGCGGACTTCTTCCTGTACGGCGTTCATGTGCGTCTCCTCGTGCGCGTGACGGCGTTGCTGTCGGCAAGCCGGTGTCCGGGGGAGGGGCAAGGGGCGTGCGTGGGATGACGGAGGTCGCCTTCGCGGGCGTCCGGCGATGCCGGCTGCCGGGTTCTATGCGCAGGCGCCCTGGGGTCGTTGAGCGCGGGAGCTCGCCCTGCGTGGGGGCGGCACCGCGCCGCCACGCGGTGTCCGGCGGTCGGCGAGGGACCGGGAGATTCGCCGGGCGGCCGCCAGCAGGGGACCGACGGCGTCCGGGACACGGGCGGTCGCCGTACCGACGGTGATCAGGCCGATTGCGCCCAGGACGGCTCCGTCGCCGTCGTGGATCGGCGCGGCGATCTCCACCACGCCGTCCAGCAACTCGCCGTCGGACACGGCGTATCCCTGCCGCCGGGTGTGTTCGACGAGGTCACGCAGGACGGTGGGGGTGTGGACGGTGCGCTTCGTGTACGTCCGCAGGTCGCCGCGGTAGAGCTCCTCGTGGACGGTGGTGTCGGCGGCGGCGAGCAGGACCCTGCCGCAGGCCGTGGCGTGGAGGGGGAAGCGGTGTCCTCGGGACCACGAGCGGTGCAGGGGCCGGGCGGTGCCCGAGACGCTTTCCAGGCAGATTCCCTCGGTGCCGTCCCGTGCGGAGAGCAGGACGGCGCAGTGGGTCATGGAGCGCAGTTGGAACATGGCGGGGACGGCCGCTGCGCGGAGATCGCCGTGCCGGGGAGCCAGGAGGGCGACCTCCCACAGACGAAGGCCGATCGTGTATTTGTTGTCCTCCGCGCGTTCCAGCGCCCCCCAGGAAACGAGTTTCGAGACGATGCGGTAGGTCGTGGCCACCGGTAATCGTGACCGCTTGCTGATCTGGCTCACCGTCAGACTCACATGAGCGGTGTCGAAGGCGCCCAGGACGCCCAGAGTACGTTCGACGACGGAACGGTCCGCCGGGGTGTGCGACGTGGACATTCGACAGGATCCCCTTTCTGTTCGCGAAACGGTGCTTGTCGTTCAGGCGGTGCGGTATTGCGGTCGGGGATCTCCCATGGGTTTCTGTGCTGCCGAATTAACTGATCGGCGTCACCGGGAATTTCACATTCGGTCCGCCCGGCGCGGTGCCGGGCGGACGGGAGGAATTCAGGAGGATGTCGCCGCCGGCTGCGCGCGGCGCGGGTGGCGGGGCCGTGCCGCGGGATCGACGGTGGGATAGCCGACCCGGAAGAAGACCAGGGGCCGCTCTTTGCCTTCGGCTCCGCACAGGCGGGTCAGTTCGCCGACCGTGTCGGGGCAGTCGATGACGTGGCTCTGCGGATGGACGTAGATCCCGTCGTGGAACAGGTCCAGCCACAGCCGTGTCACCAGCCGGCCGGCCTCGACCTCGCCGGCCGGGTCGTTGCCCCGGCCGAGGACAACCATGACGATGCCGTCACCGCTGGTGGCGCTGGAGGACAGGGTGGTCAGCAGCCGGACCAGCCCCAGCGGCCGCAGCGCCCGGTACACCGCGGGGGCGAAGAACGTCCGCATGGCGGCGGCCTCGGCCTTGTTCAGGACCAGCATCACGTCGTTGAGTCCGTCTTGCCGGTAGTCGGGGTGGCGGGGGGAGAGCCTGGCCCAGGCCAGCAGCTCCCGGGCGATCCCGGCGTGGCCGAAGAACCAGTGGTAGGCGCGGATCAGGAGCGGCCGGGCGGCGTCCGTGGGGACGACGGCCACCCGGAATCCGGCTTCCTCGGCGGTCTTGAGGCAGCGGTCGACCACCGCCTGGGGCACCTGTTGCGAGGTCCAGGCGCCTCGCCACACGCGTCGGGCCTCGATGTCGGCCACCGACCGGGAGTTCTGTTCCGGCCATCCGCCGGGCACGATCCGCCCCACGCGAGCGGCGGCGGCGTCGTAGTCGGGCTCGAAGCGCATAGCCATCCCGGCCTCGGCGGCGCTGATCAGCAGGGTCTCGAGGTAGGTGCCCAGCGACAGCCTGAGGTCGCGGTGCGAGGGGTCGCTGGGGCCCAGCGCGTACTCGGTGCGCCAGCCCAGCTCGACATGATCGGGGCGGAAACGCAGGTCCCAGGGCTGGGTGTTGTGGGCGTTGGCCGCCCGGGCCGCCGTCTCGGCGACTCTGCGCAGGCGGTCGAGGGGGTAGGTGGGGGTGCTCTCGGTCTCGGTCACGGCCGTGATCCCGTCGTCTGGGGCTCGGTGGCGGAAGTGAGGTGCTGGGGCGCTGCCGGTGCGGGCTCCACCTCGGCGGATTCCTTGATGCCGAACCGGCGGTGGAGTGCCTTGAGAGGGGCCGGGGCCCACCAGTTGTAGGGGCCGACGGCCCGCATGAAGGCCGGCACCAGCACCCCTCGCACCAGGACCGCGTCGAGCACGATGGCGAGGCCGGTGGCCATGCCGTACATCTTGATCAGGGAGACGCCCGAGGTGAGCATGGCGAAGAAGGACACCGCGAGGATGGCTGCGGCGGCGGTGATGACGGGGCCGCTGGCGCCGAGTCCCTCCCGTACGGAACTCTCCAGCTGGCCGGTGCGGTCGTAGCGTTCCTTGATGCGGGCGACGAGGAAGACCTCGTAGTCCATGGACAGGCCGAAAGCGATGCAGAACACCAGGACCGGCATCGACACGGCGAGCGGCGACGGGGTGAAGCCGAGCAGGCCGGAGAGGTGGCCGTCGACGAAGACCCAGACCGCGACGCCGAGGATGCCGACGAGGCTCAGGCCGTTGAACAGCAGCGCCTTGAGGGGCATCAGCACACTGCCCGTCAGCAGGAACAGGAACAGCAGGCTCAGGACGCTGATCAGGACCATGGCCAGGGGCAGCTTGCCGGCGATGGAGTGGGTGATGTCGACCAGCTGGGCCGCCTGACCGCCGACCAGGACCTCGCTGCCGGCGGGCGGATCGACCGCACGGACGGCGCGGGCCAGGTCACCGCCCTGGTCGGAGTACGGGACCACGTCCGTCTGCACCTGGAGGCGGACCGCGTCACCGTCCCGGAAGGCAGCGGCCGTGCGCGGGTCCAGCGGGGTCAGACGGGAGCCGTCGCGGAACACCCCGGCGGCGCTGACGACCCTGGTGACCGCGTCGGTCTCGGAGAGGTCCGCGGAGTAGCGTGCGAGATCGGCGTCGGTCCCCTTCCACTGCTCGGAGACCACGTTCAGCGCGCGGTCGTCGCCGACGCCGAAGTCGTCGCGCACGGCCTCCGTCACCATGCGGCTCTCGGTGTCCGTGGGCAGCACCCGCTCGTCCGGTACACCGAACTGGGCGCCGGCGAAGGGCACCGCCATGAACAGCAGCAGGGCGATCACGGGGGTGGCGAGCAGGGCGGGGCGCCGGAAAGCGAGGCCGGCCATCCGGCCCCAGAAGGTCTCGGCGGCCGGGGCACGCCGAGTGCGCCGGCGGCGGCCGAGGGCGTCGATCCGGTCGCCGAGCACGACCAGGGACGCCGGCAGCAGGTACAGCGAGCCGAGGACGGCCCACAGCACCACGGCGATGCCCGCCAGCGCGAAGGAGCGCAGGAAGTACTGGTCGAAGACCAGGAGCGTAGCGAGGGCGGCACCGACCACGGCACCACTGACGGCCACGGTGCGCCCGGCGGTCGCGCGGGTGACGCGCAGGGCGTCGGCGTTGTCGCGGCCGGCCTCGCGTTCCTCCCGGTAGCGCGTGACGATCAGCAGGCTGTAGTCGACGGAGAGACCCAGTCCCAGCGCGGTGATCAGGTTGACGGCGAACACGGACACGTCGGTGAACTGCGCGGCGACGTTGACGGCCGCGAGCGCTCCGACGATGGTGAGGACGGCCAGGAGCATCGGCAGCAGGGCGGCGATCAGACCGCGGAAGACGATCACGAGCAGCAGCAGGGTGATCGGGATGGCGATGCTTTCCGCCGCGATGATGTCCTTCTCGACCTGCTTGTTCATGTCGTTGTTGATGGCGGTGATGCCGCCGAAGGAGACCGAGACGGCACCGTCCGGGTCCGACAGCTTCTCGTGCAGCGTGTCGGCGGTTCGCATGCTCTCGTTCTCGTCGCCGTCGACCCGGACGAGGATCAAAGCCGCGTTCCCGGAGCGCAGGCTCTTGTCGCCGCTGTCGAAGTAGGAGGCGACGACCCTGGTGCCGGCGGTGCCGGAGACCGTTTTGTCGATGGTTTCGGCCTCGGTGCGGGCCGCGGCGCTGCCGGGTCCGCCCTTGGCGTCCTTCACCAGGATGACGAGGTTGGGCTGGCTGCCGGGGAACGAGCGTTCCAGCGCCTCGGCGGCGGCCACGGAGTCGGAGGCGGGGTCGTCGAACCCGCCCGACTTGAGACGGTCCAGCACCCCGGAGGTCGCGGCGCCGGCGACCAGTAGGAGGAGGAGTCCGGCGAGAAGGGTGAACCAGGGGCCGCGACGTTTCTTTCGGTCGCTCCCGGACGGCACCGAAGTGACCATCACGCTGAGGTCCTTTCTTCAGCTGTGCCCACGGGCCTGCCAGCGGTCGGCCGGGGCTGGATGGGTGGAACGGGGAGAGCGGTGGTGCGGGGCGGGACAGTGCAGCCGCTGACCTGGGCAAACACAAACGTGACACGTGCTCTGGTTTGAGAGCGGTGCTCTTGCCGGATGTAGTTTTACAGCGAGCACCGCTTCAGCGCAAGAGCACTGCTCTCAACTGGAGAGCAGTGCTCTGATACTTGGACAGTGCTCTCGGCAGTGGCAGACTGTCGTCATGGATGTCATCCAAGGAGCCAAGGAGAGAGTCCGCGCCGAGGTCGCCGCCGCGATCAAAGGCGAGGCCCGCAGGCAGCTCGCCGCCGAGGGTGCGGCGCGCCTGTCGCTGCGCGCCGTGGCCCGCGAACTGGGCATGGTCTCGTCGGCGCTTTATCGCTACTTCCCCAGCCGGGACGACCTGCTCACGGCGCTCATCGTCGATGCCTACGACGCCCTCGGGCAGGCCGCCGAGGGCGCCTTCGCCGCCGCGGGCAACGCCGACCCGCTGCAGGCCTGGAGGGATGTCTGCCGTGCCGTGCGCGCCTGGGCGCTCGAGCATCCGCACGAGTACGCGCTGATCTACGGTTCACCCGTGCCCGGCTACGCCGCCCCGCAGGACACCGTGGTCCCGGCGTCCCGGGTCGCGCTGGTCCTGCTCGCGGTGGCGGAGACGGCCCATGATGCCGGCGCCCTCGCCGAGTCGGACCTCGCAGCGGCGGACTGTGACTCGGTCGTCGCCGAGGAGATCCGCCTGCTGATGGAGCAGCCCGACCGCACCCTCCCGGGGTCGGTCGCGCCCCGCCTGGCCGCCGCCTGGGCGCAGCTCTTCGGTCTGATCAGCTTCGAGGTCTTCGGGCAGTTCAACGGGGTCATCGACGACCGCGACACCCTCTTCGGGAAGGCGGTCGTCGCCCTCGCCCAGCAGGTGGGCCTGCGTCCCGCGGGGAGCAGCGCACAGGCCTGACGCAGACGGCCGCCCGGTCGGCGACGCTTGTTCGCGCGCCCGGTTCGCTCGCGTGTCCTCGCGAGGGGACCGGGCGGCGGCATGAAGGGGCGATTTCGCGTTCTGTTCGTCTCTTCAAAACCTGCATTCTCACTGACCGGAAAGCGTCAGGTCAATCGAATCTCCAGGTTTCGTCATGCTCTCCACAAGCCGTTCACAGGTTTTCTTCCACTGGTTGAGAAGGTCGCTTGCGTACGCTCCGCAGTCGCGGTCAAGCTCTCCGTTGTCGACGTCAGTGGCGGACACACATACTTTTACCGCCGCCTTCATCTCCTGGCGTCGAGCCATTTTCGCAATCGATGTCGGATCGAGGTAGCGTTCGTGGCTGATATGGCTATCGTCGGCATGTCGTGCCGATTTCCCGGGGCCGCCGATATCGGCGAGTTCTGGAGAATGCTGGTAAATGCCGAGTCGCAGTTCTCGGCGGTCCCCGCGAGTCGCTGGGACCATTCCGCCTACTATCGGCCGGGCGATTTCAGGGAGCCGCACGGCGTCTACACCGACCAGGTAGCGTTCCTGCCCGAGGTCGATCGCTTCGCCCCCGCCCACTATGGGATCCCGCCACGCCGGGCCCGCACGATGGACCCGCAGGCCAAGCTGTTCGTGGACCTGGCGCGCGAGGCGCTCCAGGACGCCGGCTGGGAGCGCACCGGCTTCGACCGGTCCCGCACCGGCGTCTTCGCCGGGGTGACCTCGCTCGATCACCGGGACATCAGCGTCTCCCGCATCACCGCGAACCTGCTGGCGGACGGATCCTTCCATGACGGGCAGAGCGACCCGGAGTTGCTGGACCGGCTGCACGAGGCGACCGACTCGTCGCTGATGCCCATGAACTCCTTCACCATCCCCGGGGCTCTGGCGAACATGGTTCCCTGTACCGTCAGCGAGGTCCTCGACCTCGGCGGTCCCTCCATCTCGCTGGACGCGGCCTGCTCCTCGGCGCTCGTGGCCCTGGACGCGGCGGTGCGCAGCCTGCGCTCGGGCGCCTGTTCCATCGCCCTCGTGGGAGGCGTGTACATCGGCCTGTCCCCGACGGCCCTGGTCGGCTTCGCCCGGTCCGGCGCACTGTCCCGGCACGGGGTGTGCCGACCGTTCGACGAGCGCGCCGACGGATTCGTGCTCGGCGAGGGGGGCGCCATCCTGGTGCTGCGTCCGGTGGAGGACGCCGTCGCGGCCGGGGACCGCATCTACGCCGTGGTCAGCGGGGTCGGCTCCGCCAACGACGGCCGGGGCGGCGGCCCGATGACACCGCAGGCGCAGGGCCAGCTCGCCGCGCTGCGCGCCGCCTACCGTGACGCCGGGATCGACCCCGGGCAGATCGACCTGCTGGAGGCCCACGGCACGGGCACGCCGGTCGGCGACCGGACCGAGATCGAGGCCATCGGGCTGCTGCGCTCGGAGTCCGGCTCGACCCAACCGTGCTATGTCTCCTCCTCCAAGGCGCTGATCGGGCACACCCTGTCCGCGGCCGGGGCGGCAGGGCTGGTGAAGGCCGCGCTCGCTGTGCACCACGGTGTCGTACCGCCGCAGCCCGCGGAGATGCAGGTCAACGGTGCCCTGGACCTGGAGGTCGCGGGGCTGCGCGTGACCACTGCCGCGCAGCAGTGGCCGCACGAGGGCGTGCGTCGGGCGGGCGTCAGCTCCTTCGGTTTCGGCGGCACCAACGTGCACGCGGTCCTGGAAGGCGCTCCGGCTGCCGAGCCGGATCCGGCCGACGGTCAACTCCCCGACGAGCCCTGGCTGTTCCTGCTGTCCGCGGGATCCGTGGCGGATCTGGCCCGGCACGCGCAGGACATCCGCGCATCGGTCGCAGCGGACCCGGACGCCACGCCCGCCGAGGTGGCCCACACCCTGGCCCTGCGCGATCTGCTCACCGCCCGCCTCGCGTTCGCCGCCGCCACCCGGGAGGAACTCCTCGACCGGCTCCAGCTCGCCGCACAGCGACTGGCGGACGGCGCCGTCGGGGAACTGGCCCCCGGCATCCACGCGGCGGCGAAGCCGTTGCCGGAGCATGAGCGCCGGATCGCCTTCGCCTTCCCCGGGCAGGGCTCGCAGCGGCCCGGCATGCTGGCGGACCTGGTCCGGCGGTTCCCCTCGTCCGCCCACCGCGCGGCCGAGCTGGCCGCTGTGACCGCTGAGGAGTCCGACACGGTGCCCGGCACGCTGCCCGGACTGCTGTGGGAGGCGCACGACGCCGACGACAGCGACGCGCAGGCGGCCCTGATGGTGACCGACATGTGCCAGCCCGGCCTGGGCGTCACGGGTGCCACCACCGTCGAACTGCTCGCCGCCTGCGGCATCCGCCCCGATGTCGCGGTCGGCCACAGCGTCGGCGAGTTCCCCGCCGCGGTCGCGGCCGGGGCGTTCACCGCATCCGATGCTGTCAGGTTCATGACGCGCAGGGGTGCGGCGCTGGCCGCCGCCGTACCGTCCGGCACCGGCGCCATGCTCGCGGTCCAGGCCCCCGCCGCCGAGGCCGAACGCCTCGCCCTGGCCGTCGAAGGTGTCTGGCCCGCCTGCTACAACCACGAGGGCCAACTCGTCTTCAGCGGCGGCATCGAGAACGTGGAGGCACTCCGCACCCACTGCGCCGCGCAGGGGGTGGCCGCCGTCCGGCTGCGGGTGTCGCACGCCTTCCACTCACCCCTGGTCGCGGCCGCCGACGAGGTGATGGCGGAGACGATCGCGGGCCTGCCGCTGACCGAGCCCGCATGCACCTTCATCTCCGGCGTCAGCGGTCGGGAATGCCGGGAACCCCAGGACATCAAGGACCTGTGGGCCCGTCACAACACCGCCCCCGTACGGTTCACCGACGCGGTGCAGTCGCTCGCCGCGACCGGCACCCGCTTCCTCGTACAGATCTACGGCGGCGACACCCTCCTGCGCATGGCCCGGCGCAGCGTCGCGGGAGCGGACCTGGAACTCGTACCCCTGACGACGAACCGGTCCGACGACGGCCGCGCCTTCCTCACCGCGCTCGGCCGGCTGGCCGTGGCCGGGGCGCCGCTGAACCCGGCCGCGCTGTTCCCCGCCGACGCGGGCCGGCTGCTGTCCCTGCCGCCGTCGCCGCTGCACACGGCGGTGTACACCGTCCGTACCGGCACCGGCCGCTCCCAGCACCGCACGGTGATCTCCAGCCCGGCCGCGACGGCCGCACCCGAACCGTCCGTGGCCCGCGCCCCCGAGCCGAGCCTGCGCACGGTCATTCCCTCCCCCCACGCCACCACCCCGATCGGAGAGCCGAGGATGAGCGGTCTCATCGAGTTCCTGCACGCCCAGGTGTCCCTGCTGCAGTCCTTCGACCCGGCCGGCAAGCCCCTGCCGTACGCAGCCGTCCCGACGATCACCGGCTCCGTCCAGGAGCCGCGGCAGGAGCAGCTGCCCGAAGCCGCCCGTGCGGGACACGTGGCGCAGGCCCCCGCCCTCGCACCGGCCGTATCACCGGCGGGTGTCGGGACCGAAGAGGTGCGGGCGGCCGTGTACGCCGGTATATCCAAGGTCAGCGCCTACCCCGAGGACTTCCTGCAGCCCGAGCACGTCTTCGCCACCGACCTCGGATTCGACTCGATCATGCTGGTCGAGCTGGCCGCCCGGCTGCGCGGCAGGTGGCCGCAGCTGGAGATGAAGGCCGCCGAGATGATGCGCATCGCCACGATCGGCGACCTCATCACCACCCTCGGGGACCGCCTCGGCCCAGCAGCGGCGGCGCACCCCACCGCACCGCCGCCGGTCGCGGAACCGGCGCCGGCGCCCACCGCCGTCGCTCCGGTACCCGCCGAACAGCCCCGCAGCACCCAGGACCGCCGTGCAGCCGCCGACGTCCGGGTGTTCCCCGAGGTCCTGGCCTCGCTGGAGCGCAAGCGGAGCATCGAGTCCTCCGGCGTCGTCAACCCCTACTTCCTGCCGCACGAGGGCACCATCCGCGACACCACCCGGGTGGCCGACCGCGAGCTGATCTCCTTCTCCAGCTACAACTACCTCGGGCTGTCCGGACACCCGGCGGTCGCCGCGGCCGTCCAGGAAGCCGTCGAGCGCTACGGCTCCTCGGTGTCCGCCGCCCGCATCCTGTCCGGCAACCGTCCGCTGCACGTGGAACTCGACCGGGGCCTCGCCGACCTCGTCGGCGCCGAGGACGCCGTGAGCCTGGTCAGCGGGCACGCCACCAACGTCACCGTCATCGGGCACCTGATGGGCCCCGAGGACCTGATCCTGCACGACGCCCTCGCGCACGACAGCATCATCCAGGGGTGCCGTCAGTCCGGCGCCGCCCGCCAGCCCTTCCCGCACAACGACCTGGTGGCCCTCGACCGCATCCTCAGCCATGTGCGCGACGGCTACCGCAGGGTGCTGATCGTGGTGGAGGGCGTGTACAGCATGGACGGCGACACCGCGGACCTGCCCGCGCTCATCGCCGTCAAGCAGCGGCACGACGCCCTGCTCATGGTGGACGAGGCCCACAGCATCGGTGTGATGGGCAAGACCGGCGGCGGCATGGCCCAGTTCTCCGGCGTCAACCCCGACGACGTGGACGTGTGGATGGGCACCCTGTCCAAGTCCCTCGCCAGCTGCGGAGGTTACGTGGCCGGCCGGCACGAGCTCATCGAGCACTTCCGGTACACCCTGCCGGGCTTCGTGTTCAGCGCGGGACTGCCGCCGGCGTCCGCAGCCGCCGCTCTCACCGCCCTCCGGCTGATCCGCGAGGAACCCGAGCGCGTCACCCGGCTGCACGACAACGCGGCCCTGTTCCTGCGGCTCGCGGCCGAGGCCGGCGTCGACGTGGGCACCAGCGAGGGCACCCCGGTCGTGCCCGCCATCACCGGCGACTCCGCGAAGGCACTGCTCCTCGCCGACCGCCTCTACGCCCGCGGCGTCAGCGCCAACCCGATCCTGCACCCGGCGGTCGAGGAACGCCTCGCCCGGCTGCGGTTCTTCATCACCTCCGAGCACACCGAGGAGCAGATCACGACCGCGGTCCGCATCCTCGGCGAGGAACTGGCCGCACTGTCCTCCTGATCCCACCCCGCACGGCACCGGGGCGGAACCGGTCAGTTCCCCCGTCGACGGCTCCGCCCCGGTGCGCCCCGCACCCGCACCCGCACCCGCCCCCCGTCCCTCCCCAGACGAGGAAGAACCATGACCGAACCGATTCGTGTAGGTGTCATCGGCGCCGGTACCGAACGGGGCTGGGCCAAGACGGCCCACCTGCCGGCCCTCACAGCCCTGCCGGAGTACAAGGTGACGGCGGTCGCAACGACCCGCGCCGGCAGCGCCCGCCGCGCCGCCGAACACTACGGCGCCGCCCATGCCTTCACCGACCCGGCCCGGCTCAGCGGCCATCCCGAGGTGGACCTGGTGGTCGTCGCCGTGAAGACACCGGACCACGCCGACCTGGTGCTGCCCGCCCTGGAGGCCGGCAAGCACGTCTACTGCGAATGGCCGCTCGGCCGCACCACCAAGGAAGCCGAGGTGATGGCCGAGGCCGCCCGGCAGGCAGGTGTCCACGCGGCCGTCGGCCTCCAGGCACGGCACGCGCCCGCCGCCCGCCACGCCCGCCGGCTGCTCACCTCCGGCGCCATCGGCCGGGTCACGGCGGTCAACGTCTTCGCCACCCGCGCCAAGGGAGCCGGCGGCACCATCACCTCCGACGCCGTCTACACCCTGGACCGGCGCAACGGCGCCGGAACCCTGGAGGTCGCCGGCGGGCACACCCTGGACCTGCTGGAGTTCCTGTGCGGATCCGTCGGCAGGCTCGCGGCGTCCCTCTCCGTCCAGCAGCCCCGGCTGACCGTCTCCGACACCGCGGAGAGCGTCGGCGTCACCAGCGCCGACCACATCGTCATCGGCGCCTTCCTGGTCACCGGTATCCCCGTGTCGGTCCATCTCCACGACGGCAAGGCCGGACACGCCCGCACCCGCCTGGAGTTCTCCGGCACCCGCGGCACCCTGACCCTCGTCTCCGAAGGGCCCGCCGCGGGACACGGCATCCAGATCAGCGACATCCGCCTGTACGAGGACAAGAGCGCCGCCACCGGCGGCCGCCGGGAGGTGGCGGTGCCGCCGGACTGCCGGACCGCCGTGGACGTGCCCGACACCGCCGTGCGCAATGTGGCGGAGCTCTACGCCGCGCTGTCCCGCGACATCCGCAGCGGCTCGCGCACCGTGCCCGACTTCGAGACCGGCCTGCGCCTGCACCGGCTCCTCGACACCGTCCGCTCCGCCGACCAAGCCGCGGCGAGCCAGGTCCGGGAGGCATGAGATGACCGTCCAAGTCTTCGCGCAGCGCCCCACGACGCAGCCCTTGACGCAGCCCACGAAGCAGGTCGCGACGCAGCCCGCGGCGGCCTTCCTGACCGCCCTGACCGGCGGCGCCCCGTCCTGGGACACCTGGCGTGACGCGTTGGCGCCCGAGCGCGTCGAGCAACCGGCCGAGGTGGCGCGGCTCCTGGCCTTCCTCGACACCGAGGTCGACCCCGACGCCATCGACCGGGAGGGAGAGATCCCGCCGTTCGTGATCGCGCGGCTGCGCGACCTCGGCGCCTTCCGGCTCGCGACGGGCGAGGACCTCGGCGGGCTCGGACTGACGCCGTACGCGCTGTTCCGGACCGTGGAGGCGGTGGCCTCCCGCTCCGTGGCGATCGGCTTCATGCTCGCCGTCCACAACGGCATCGGGGTCGCCACCTCGCTGCTGCCGACGCTGCCGCACGGCTCACTGCGCGACCTGATCCGGCGCCGCAGCCGCGAGGGCATGATCTCCGGCTTCGCCGACGCCGAGCCCGCCGGACAGGGCAACCAGTGGCCGCGGACGAAGGCTGTCCCGACTCCCGACGGCTCGGCGTACGTCCTCACCGGCGACAAGCTGTTCATCAGCAACGGACCCGTCGCCGACCTCCTGGGCGTCACCGTGACCGTCCGCGACGAGGACGGCCCCCGCGTCGGTCTCGCCGTCGTGGACACCCGCAGCCCCGGCTTCGAGGTGCGAGCCGGCCTGGAGTACCTGGGCGTACGGGGTCTGCCCAACGGCTGGCTGCGCCTGAACGGGGTGACGGTCCCCAGGGACCACGTGGTCACGTCCGCCCAGGGCGACCCCCGCCGCACCCCGGAACGGACCTCGGCCTTCCTGACCGCGCGGATGCTCATCCAGGCGGCCCCGGCCCTCGCCCTCGCCCGCAACTGCCTGCGCTGGTCAAGGGAGTTCACCGCCCGCCGACGCATCGACGGCATCGGGCTGGGGGAGTACGACCTCATCCAGCGCACCCTCGCCGCCAACGCGGCGGACGTACGCGCCATGGACGCCGTGGTGCGCTGGAGCCTCGGCGGCCCGGCCCCCGGCGACCGCTGGTTCGAGCGCATGATCGCCCGCAACTTCTGCACCGAGGCGGCCACCAGGGTCGTGGACCGTACGGTCTCCCTCCTGGGCGCCGAAGGGCTGGAGACCGACCGCTCCAAACGCCGCCGCGGGGCACCGTCCGTACCGCTGGAGCGGGCCTACCGGGACATCAGGATGCTGCGCACCGCCGGCGGCGTGGACGACCTGATCGACGTCCAGGCGGCCCAGGCCCTCCTCACGCACTGCGCGGACACCGCGCCGACCGGCCTCCTGGACAACGGCCTGCCCGGCGCCCTCCCGGCCACCGAGAACTTCTTCCCGCGCAACGCCCGTCATCTGTACGACCTGCACGAGGACCTGGCCCGCTTCGCCGCCGTCTGCCATGACGTCGCCGCCCGCCCGGCGGGGGAGCGGCAGCGACGCTCCGGGCAGTACCCGCTGCTGCTGCTCGGCCGTATCGCCCGCGAACTGCTGGGCGCCGCGGCCGTCCTCGCCACGGCCGAACAGGACGGCCACCAGCGGCTCACCGACGTCCACTGCACGGCCGCCCGGTCCCGGCTGCGTGACCTGTGGGCACAGCTGGACGCCCCGGACCAGCCGGACCACGCCGGCATCGCCCGCGCCGTGCTGTCCCGGGACCGGCACGTCGACGACCTGCTCGGCCTGTGACCCCGACCACGGACCTGACAGGAGGCCCGTCATGCACACCGCCGCCCCACACCCCGATCCGTACTTCGCCCCGCTGTCCCCGCCCGCAGACCCCGATCGCACGGCAGCCCTGCTTCCGCCTGCGCTCCTGCTCGCCTCGCACGAGATGTTCCACCGGATGATGGCCGCTCCCTGGGCGAACCGCCCGCCCGCCCGTGGCGACGCCACGAGCTGCCCGTGACGGCTCCGGCCGGAACCCGGCGGATCGTCGCCACCATCGACGACTGCCTCGGGCCCGGCGAGGACCGCTATTTCGGTGCCGGCTTCCGCCGCGTGCGGCACCGGCTGGAGGCCATCCAGGTCTCCCGCCGGCCCGACTCCACCGAGGCGACCGCCCGCGCGTCCGTGACGTACCCCGCCCACTGGTCCGCGAAGGGCACCGGTCAACTCGTCCCTCACCTCAGCAGCATCGACAGTCTGGCCCTGGTCGCGCAGCTCGCCGAGATCCTGCTGGGCCAGGCCTACGGCCTCGACGCAGGTGCCCGCTCACGCATGTGGCTGCGCGCGGTGCACCTGCGGGCCGGCGTCCATCCACAGGAGGACCTCGACCACATCCCGGTGCACGGCGTCGTCCGCCCCGCCGAGTCGACGCACGTCGCCGACGGCCTGCTGGCCTCCTCCCTGCACACCCGCATCGGCTCGATGGAGGTCCGGTGCGACATCCAGCACGAGGCGGCGGGCGGATACCGGCCCGGCCGTGCCGGAGCCCGTCACCGAAGCGCCGAGGACGTTCTGGGCGAGCCGCACCGGCGGTACTTCGCCGACCTCTTCCGCCACCGCGACCAGCAGGTCACCCACCTCATCGTCGACCGGGACGCCGGACGCGTGGACGCCACCGTCCACATCACGCCCGCGCCCGGCGAGAGCCACCTGCGGCCCACCGGACTGGAGTCCGCCTATCTGCCCAGCGCCTCCATGATCGACGCGATCACCGTGACGGGCCAGCTCGCCCAGGTCCTGCTGTACGAAATCGACGGCATCGACCGCGGTGACAGCGACACGCTCTGGCTGCGCAAGGCGGCCCTGTCCACCCGTATGCCGCTGAGGACGCTGGAGCACCCGTTCTCCGCGCATGTGCGCATCGAGGACAGCCGCCTGCTGATCATCGCCGACGACACCTGGCGGGTCTGCGATTTCGGCTACGCCTTCCACGGCATCACCGGAGGGTTCTCCGTGGCACACCGACTACCCGACCAAGGACCGCGATGACGACCACAGTCCCCACGCCCGCGCGCGCGGAACGGAACCGCACGTCCATGCGGCGCCTGGCCATCTCCGGTACGTACAGCACGGGCAAGACCACGACGACCATCGCCCTCGCCCACCTCACGGGAGTACCGCGCACCCATGCCCGGACCATGCGCGAGATCCTGGCCGACGTCCTGCCGGGCAAACGCCTGGAGGAGTGCACGGCCGCCGAACTGATCCAGCTGGGCGTCCACCGGTTCACCGAGCGGGCTGTGCACGAGTCACACCTGCCCGACGGCTTCGTCTCCGACGGCTCCTCCCTGCACGAGTGGGTGTACGGCAAGGTGCGCGTGCGAGCCGGTATCCATCCCACCGACGGCTACGAGGCCGGCGGGTCGGCGCCGGACTTCTACGAGGAGGTGATCGACGCCATGGGAGCGGTACTGAAGGATCACGCGCGCCGCGCCTACGACGTCTTCATCCATCTGCCCGTGGAGTTCGACCTGGTCGCCGACGGGCACCGCCCGGTCTCCGAGCGTTTTAGGGGCATGTCCGACGAGTTGCTGCGCGGCACACTCGATGAGCTGCGCATTCCGTACCACGTCGTCGGCGGCAGCCTTGAACACCGCCTGGCCACCATCGTGGACATCTTCGGCCTGCCCGCGCGCATGAGCCTGGAACACGCGGTGGAACTGGCCCGCCGGGACATCGCCGACGCCTACCGGCGGACCGCGCAGGCCGCCGAGCGCCACTCCGCCTGAGAGCCCGCCGGGGGAGCGGCCCGACCGTGTGGCTCCGGACCCCGGCTCATTGATCGTGCGCTCCAGGCCACGCAGCCCCGCCCCTTGACTTCTGATGACCTCCGCACCCGAGGGAGCCCTCCATGCCCGCCACCCCCGTCCCGGCCCCCCGAACGACCACTTTCACGCCCGGCTCCGTCCCCGACGTGGCCCCCCTGTTCCGCCCCTTCACAGTCGGCGGGCTGCATCTGCCCAACCGCGTCCTCATGGCACCGATGACGCGGAATTTCTCGCCGAACGGCGTTCCCGGCCCCGAGGTCGCCGAGTACTACGCGCGACGGGCCCGGGGCGGCGTCGGCCTCATCGTCACCGAGGGCACCGTCGTAGGCCACCCCGCGGCGGCCCCCGCCACCACCGTGCCGCGCTTTCACGGCGAGGACGCCCTCGCGGGCTGGGCCCGGGTCGTGGAGGCGGTCCACGCCGAAGGCGGTCGCGTGATCCCGCAGTTGTGGCACGCCGGCCTGGAACGCAAGGGCGACGCCGTGCCCGACCCGCAGGTGCCCGCCGCCGGGCCCGCCACGCTCTCCGAGTCCGACATCGCCGAGGTGGTCGACTCGTTCGCCCGGGCCGCCGCGGACGCCAAGCGCCTGGGCTTCGACGGTCTCGAGCTGCACGGCGGACACGGCTACCTGATCGACCAGTTCCTCCGCCCCGAGACCAACACACGCACCGACGGATACGGCGGTGACCTCGGCGGCCGCACCCGCTTCCCGGCCGAGCTGGTGGCGGCGTGCCGGGCCGCGGTCGGCTACGACTTCCCCATCTTCCTGCGGATCTCCCAGTGGACCGTCGGTGACTTCGGCGCCCGGCTGGCGGCCACCCCCGACGAGCTGGAACTGATGCTGGGCCCGCTGATCGCGGCGGGCGTCGACGTCATCGACTGCTCGACCAGGCGCTTCTGGCTGCCGGAGTTCCCGGGCTCGGACCTTTCACTGGCGGGCTGGGTGAAGAAGCTGACCGGCCTCCCGACGGTCGCCGTCGGCTCGGTCGGGCTCGACGACAGCGAGTTCCTGAGCGCGCTCATCGAGGGCAAGGGCGCGGCGAACGGTTCTCTGGACCGCTTGGTGGAGTGCATGGAGCGGGACGAGTTCGATCTCGTGGCCCTCGGGCGCCTGCTGCTCTCGGACCCGGAATGGGTGGCCAAGATCCGCGACGGCCGTCAGGGCGAACTGCGCCCGTTCTCCGCCGAGGCCTTGCTCAGCCTGGACTGAGTGGCGGACACCGAGTCGGGACAACCGCCTTGCGGCGCTCAGGGCTGATCACTACTCGGCCTCGCGGGAGAGGGCTGGATCATCGCGCGAGTGTCTCCGCCACCGGGTGGGGGTGGTGCCGTAGGTCTGCTGGAAGCGGCGGGAGAAGTGCGCGGGATTGCCGAAGCCCCAGGAGCGGGCGATGGATTCGTTGGTCCGGTGGTCCTGATCGGTGGCGGCCAGGTCGTCGCGGGCACCTTCCAGACGGTGGCGGATGATCCACTGTTCGAGGCTGAGCCCGTTCTCCTCGCACAGCCGGTACAGGGTTCGCACGGAGATGCCGTGTGCCCGGGCGACCCGTTGCGGTGTGAGCTCCGGTTCGGTCAGGTGGGCGTGAAGGTAGGCCAGGACTCGGGTGAGAAGCGTTTCATGGGCCACTGCCCGTCGCGTGGTGTCGTTGCCGGCGACCGAGACGATCAGGGCGCGGGTGAGTTGTACGGTGGCGGCGGCAAGTGCTTCGGCCTCGGGTCCGGTGCTGAGCCGGTCCGCTTGCAGCCGCAGTCCGCGGATGTGCTGCAGCAACAAGGATTCGACGGGACTGTGCTGCAGCAGTGGGACCGCCGCGCGCACCGTGTCGACCGGTAGGGCGAGATGGGCGATGTCGACGCTGAACGCCAGCGAGCTGCCGGCCCCCGCCCATCCGTACTCGTGCGACGCGACCATGTGCGGCGTCAGCCCGATACCGTCCGCTCCCAGCTGCCGCTGGTATCCGTCGCAGCCGAAGGCGGCCGTGCCGAACCCTTCGGCCTGCGCCATGACCGAAACGTTGTCCAGCAGTTCCCGACGCGCCTTGCGGAACGAACGCACGAAGCGCACGCCCGTGCCACGCGTGTCGAACAGGGTGACGGGCCCGAAGTGCCAGACTTCGAGCCGCTTCCACATGTCGGCTGCAGGTTCGTGTTCCTCGGCCGAGGAGATGCCTCCTTCCTGGGCGACCACCGCGTGCAGTGCCTCGAGCCGGTCGGCGGCGGGAAGGTCGTTCGTGTCGAGCACCAGCACAGCGCCTCCTCGTCTGCGGCAGCGGCTCGTCGCCGTTGCTTCCCCGATGGGCAGTGTCCGTGGCCGCAGATATTCATGACAAAGGTGTGTGTAGCGGTCATGCGGTTCGGCCGCGTCGGCGCGGGGCTCGGTCCGTCGTGCGAAGACGCCTTGGACAGCCGTGGCACACAGGGTTCGGACTTTGGCACGCACAGCAAAGGCGGCGGTGTCCGCCCATGCCATGCTCCCTTGCACAAATCGCTGCATAACGGCTGGTCATGGCAAGGGCGAAGGTCCGTTGACGCGGCCCTTGCGTGCCCGTTGCACGGCGGGGGGTGTTCCGAATGCGTCCGAAAGGCCGATCCCGAGAGCACGGACAACTCGATCGCCTTCTGGCCGATCTGCGCCGGGGGCTGAGTGGTGTCGTGCTCTTCAGGGGCGACGCCGGTATCGGCAAGACCGCACTGCTCGACCACGCGGCCGGCGAGGCCGCCGATCTGCGGGTGCTGCGGGTGGCGGGCGTGGAGGCGGAGGCCGGTTTCGCGTTCGCCGCGCTGCAGCGGTTGCTCGTGCCCTTCCTCGACGACCTCAAAGAACCCGGCGTCCTGCCCCCGGCCCAGCATCAGGCGCTGCGGGTGGCCTGCGGGCTGGCCGACGGTCCGCCCGCGGACCGGTTTCTCGTGGGGCTCGCGGTCCTCACCGTGCTGGCAGAGGCCGCAAAGCAACGCCCCTTGCTGGCGTGCGTCGACGACCTGCAGTGGCTGGACAGGGATTCCCTCGACGTGCTGGCCTTCGTCGGCCGCCGGGTGCACGCCGAGAGCATCGGTCTCGTCCTCGCCCTGCGCACGGGGTTCGACGCTCCGGCGGGCCTGCCGGTCACCGAGGTCGCCGGCCTGACAGAGCCGCACGCGCTGGAGCTGCTGCGCTCGGTGGCCGTCGGGCCACTGGACACGAGGGTCGGGCTGCGGATCGTGGCCGCGACCGGCGGCAACCCGCTGGCGCTGACCGACCTCGGGCGGGAACTGTCCGCGTGGCAGCTCTCCGGTGCGCTCGCGCTGCCCGAGCCCCTCCCCGTCGGCAGCCGCCTGGAGGAGCACTATCTCCACCAGGTACGCGGACTTCCCGCGCCCACGCACACCTGGCTGCTGCTCGCGGCGGCCGAACCGGCCGGCGCTCTGGGCTACATCGTGGCGGCGGCCGAGCGTCTCGGGATCGGCCTCGACGCGTCAGGACCGGCCGAGGCGGCGCGGCTGGTGGTGGTCCGTGCCCGTGCCGAGTTCCGGCACCCACTGGTGCGCTCCGCGGTGTACGCGGGCGCCACCAGCGTCGCGCGACGACGTGTGCACCGCGCCCTCGCCGAGGTGACCGATCACCCGGCCGACAGCGACCGGCGCGCCTGGCATCGCGCCGCGGCCGCACCCGGCCCCGATGCCGCCGTCGCCGACCAGGTGGAACAGGCGGCCGACCGGGCGGGTGCGCGCGGCGGCCACGCGGCCCGGGCCACCTTCCTGACCCGGGCGGCCGAGCTGACGCCCGACGACGGGGTACGCGCCGGACGGCTGCTCGCGGCGGCGGAGGCGGCCTTCACCGCCGGCGCGCCGCTGCAGACGAAGGCGCTGCTGGACGCCGTGGACACCGCCTTGCTGGACGGTGTGGCCACCGGCCGCGCCCTGCTGGTGCGCGCCGGTGTCCTCAACAGCCTGGGTGAGCCCCGTTCTCACGCCAGGGCAGCGGCCCTGTGCCTGGCCGCCTCGTCGGCCATCGGGGCACAGGACCCGGAGCTGACCCGCGAGGCACTGCTGCGAGCGGCGCAGTGGACACTGACCGCGCGGCACCGGGCTCCGGCGGCGACGGCGGCCCAGATCGCGAACGCGATACTGACCCGGTCTCCGGCCCCCGGCCCGTCGACACCACTGGACCATCTCCTGCGCGGATTCGCCGTCCTCGCCTCCGGCGGCTACGAACAGGCTGTTCCTCAACTGCGCAAGGCACTCGACGCACTGCTCGCGCCGGACACCCCTGACGACGTGGTCCTGCGCGGCTACCAGCTCGGAGTCTGGTACTCCACCCTCGTGTGGGACCACCGGGCCCGCAGCCGTCTGCTCCGGCGCGCCGCCGCCGTCGCCCGCCGCAGCGGAGCCCTGTGGCACCTCAACACCATCCTCTTCTGCGCCGCCATGGCCGAGACCACGCTCGGCCACCTCGCCACAGCGGACAGCCTGGTGGCCGAGAACCAGCAGATCCGTACGGCGATGGGTCTCAGCGCCGCGCAATGGGAGATCTGCCAGAACCCCGAGCTGCTCGCCTGGCACGCGGACGGAGACGAACCAGGCGACAGGCTTCGCCAGTCGCTGAAGACGGCGTGCGCGCTCGGCAACGGCGCGATGGAGTCCCTCGCGCAGAGCGGCGAGGTGGTTCTGGCGCTCGGCAACGGCGACTACGCCAGGGCCCAGCCCGTCGCGCACGAGCTGATCCGGCACGATGCGCTGGGGCTGCACTCCCGCCTCCTGCCGTCCTTGATCGAGGTGGGCGTCCGCGGCGGCGACCGCGTACTGGCCACCGCGACCCTGCGTACGCTCGCCCGCCGCGCGACGGCCGCCGGCACTCCTTGGGCACTGGGTGTGCTGGCACGCTCCCAGGCCCTGCTCGCTCCGGCAGACGGCGCCGAGGCACTGTACCGCCGGGCGATCGAGCTGCTGTCCGGTGCGGACACCGATTCCGACCTCGCCGTCGCGCACCTGCTCTACGGCGAGTGGCTGCGCCGCCGAAAGCGCCGCAAGGACGCTCGCGAGCAGCTGCGGAGCGCCCTGACCATGTTCCGTGAGATGCGGGCCGCGGCCTTTGCGGCACGCGCCGCCCAGGAACTGGCCGCCACCGGCGAACACGCCGGTCCGGCACGAGCCGGGGCCAAGAGCCCACTGACCCCCCAGGAACTGACGATCGCCCGGCTCGCCGCAGACGGTGCGACCAACGCCGAGATCGCCGCCCAGCTGTTCATCAGTGCCAACACCGTCGACTACCACCTGCGGAAAGTGTTCCGGAAGCTGGACGTGACTTCCCGCCGACAGCTCGCCCGCGCCCTGGAGCGGTGGGAACGGTGACGTGGATCGGAGGCGGAAGCTACGGTTTGTGGGTGACCCAGAGCAGTTCCGCCGGCCAGCGGTGTGCCCAGTCGGGTGGGTCGGTTTCGTTGTAGCCGTTGGGTGTTGCGGGTTCGGGCCGCGGCTCGATGAGGTCGTCGATGACGAGACCCGCGCCGCGCAGGACCCTTACCCAGTCGCCGTAGGTGAGCTGATAGCTGGTCGCGCCGTCGTCTTCGGCGATGGTGTCGAGCCCGAAGTAGTCCTGCTGCAAGGTCGTGGTCACGCGGCCGGCGGCTTCGTCGTAGCAGGCTTCGAACCACGGGCTGGCGACGTTGAAGACCAGGCGCCCGCCTCGGCGCAGGACGCGGGCGGCCTGTGGAACGGCCAGCTGCGGGGGTGCCCAGCTGAGCCCGCCGAAATCGCAGAACACCAGGTCGAAGCTGTCGGCGGCGAAGGGGAGGTGTTCGGCGGCGCCTTGCACCAGCGGGTAGCGGGATGCTCCCATCGCGCGGGCCGCCGCGGCGAGTTGGGCTTCGGACAGATCGACCCCGACCACGGCGGCCCCCTCGGCGGCGAGCGCCCTGGACCACTGCCCGGCGCCGCAGCCGAGTTCGAGGACGCGCTTGCCGGTGACGTCGCCGAGAGCGCGCAGGTGCGCGTCGGGGATGGAGTACATGCCCCACAGCCGGGGTGCGGCGCCGATGTGCGGGTCGTGCTCGTGCTGGTAGGCGCTGCTGATCCGGTTCCAGAACCGCCGGTTGGCGGGGATGCTGTCCACGTGCCGACTCCAGCACTGCCCGCCGGGCGCGGTCAACATGATTAGGGTTGCCTGGGGCCGGCTGCACGGCCGTTGCGTACACCGTCTCGCCGGCGGACTGACGGTGCGACGCCGGCACCGTACCCGGCGCAACGCGGGCCTGTCGTCGGTCAGCCGACCGTCGGCGGGAGGGAGACCTGGGCGGCGAGGAACTTCGGAGCCATCTCGCGGTAGCTGTCGGTGATCAGTTCGCTGATCTCGGTCCAGTCGGTGTGGTCACCGAGCACGGCGGCGACAACGTTGTGCCCCCAACCGGCTCGCAGGAACGGGAATCCGGCGGAGGTCAGGCCGAGCAGGTCGTCGACGGGTACCCGAAAGCTCATCACGACGAGTTCCTGATCCGCCGTCGCATACGGGGCGTAGACCGGGAAGCGCTCCACGTCCGGCGCGTAGACGTGGGCAAAGGTCCGCGTGCGGATCCGCCAGCGCACACCGATCCAGGCTGGTTCCTCGTAAGACTCGGGCAGCTGCCGGCAGATCGGCCGCAGCCGGTTCAGGATCTCCGGCGGCACGTCTCCAGGACTCGACATAGGTCGACACTAGCGACCGCCGGTGGAGCGGCAGGACCGCGTGCGTGATTTCACCTCGGTGGTGCTCGGACAGGTCTCCGGTCGTAGGGCACCGGCGCGGAGCCGGGCGTCGCTGAGCCTGGGCGGAGAACCCCTCGCACGGCAGGCACCTACTAGGTACCATCGAGCGCATGCCATCCCTGAACGTGTCGTTCACCGACGAGGAGCTCGAAGGCGTGCGCGCGGCCGCGGCCGCCGAGGGCAAGAGCCTCAAGCAGTACCTGCATGATCTCGGCGTCCGAGAGATGCAGCGCAAGGAGTTCATCGCGGGTGCGAGCCAGTGGGCCGACCGGCTGCGCGCGGAGTTCGACGACGCCTTCCCCGACGAAGTGCCCCCTGCCGAACGTCCGGGTGGAGCCGCGGCCGCCTGATGCACCTGCACATCGACGTCTCCTGGCTCCTCGACGTCCAGGAGGCCGCCCTCGGCACCGGCGAGGACATGTCCGTCGCGGACTATTCCGCCCTGGTCGCCGCGGTCGCCCGGCACAAGACCAAGCTGCCCACCCTTCACGCCGCCGACCCCGATGTCGCATGGCGTGCCGCGGCGCTCATGCACACCATCGTCCGCCTGGAGCCCCTCCCGTACCGCAACGGCCTGTTCGCCGCGTTCGTCACCGCCCAGTACATGAGCCAGTCCGGCGAGGGCATCGACCCGCCGTACGGCGCCCTGTCCGATCTCGTTCGCAAGATCCGCGACACCCGCCTGCGCGTTCCCGAGGTCGCCGACCAGCTGCGCTCCTGGAAGATCTGACCGGTCCATGGGCCCCTCACTGGAACGGGCAGGGTCGGACGGCCGCGTCGCTGTGCCGCCCGTTGAGGATCATGGGCGCAGGACTGATCGAGCCGCCTGAAGTCGGATGCGTGCCTCGTACCGCGGTACGACGTCCGCACCGCAGTTCAGCCCTCGGTGCGACCGGATCCGGGCTTCTCCCTTCCTAACGTTGCCGGTGAGGCACCCGACGGGTGTCCGAGGCCGAGGGAAGGCACGCGCTGATGATCGAGGCACAGCTACTGACCAAGAGGTACGGGGAGAAGACCGCGGTGGACGGGCTGGACTTCACCGTGAAGCCGGGCACCGTGACCGGCTTCCTGGGACCCAACGGCGCGGGGAAGTCCACCACGATGCGCATGATCGTCGGACTGGACGCCCCGACGAACGGCTCCGTGACCGTCAACGGCCGCCGCTACGCCCGCCACCGGGCTCCGCTCCAGGAGGTCGGCGCTCTGCTGGAGGCGAAGTCGATCCACCCGGGCCGCTCGGCCTTCAACCACCTCAACGCACTCGCCCTGACGCACGGCGTCCCCCGCAGCCGCGTCGAGGAGGTCATCGACCTCGCGGGCCTCGGCAGTGTGGCCAAGAAGCGGGCCGGGGCCTTCTCCCTCGGCATGGGGCAGCGGCTGGGCATCGCGGCGGCGCTGCTCGCCGATCCGCAGACGGTGATGCTGGACGAGCCGGTCAACGGCCTCGACCCGGAGGGCGTGCTGTGGATCCGCAACCTGCTGACCTCGCTCGCGGCCGAGGGCCGGACGGTGTTCATCTCCTCGCATCTGATGAGTGAGATGGCGCTGGTGGCGGACCATCTGATCATCGTCGGTCGAGGGCGGCTGCTGGCCGACACCACCGTGGCGGATCTGGTCCGCGAGGCGGGCGGCGACACGGTGAAGGTGGCGACCCAGGATCCGACGCGGCTGCGGGACGTCCTTGCGGGACCGGGCATCGACATCACCGGCCAGGTCGGCTCGGAGGAACTGCATGTCACCGGGATCACCGCACGCGAGATCGGGCTGAAGGCCGCTGACCACGGGATCCCGTTGTTCGAACTGACCCAGCGGACGGTGTCGTTGGAAGAGGCGTTCATGGACCTGACCAGGGACGCGGTGGAGTACCACGGCGCCACCGGCATCGACACCCTCGGGAGCGCGGCATGAGCACCCTCACCACGATCGCGGAATCCCGGCAGGAGCCGACCGCTCCGTCTCGCCCCGACTACAGGGTGAGCGGATGGCGCGTCCTGCGCTCGGAGTGGGCCAAACTGTGGTCGCTCCGCTCGACGTGGATCACGCTGGCCCTCGGCCTGCTGTTCCTGCTGGTGTTCGGCCTGATCACTTCCTGGCAGTTCGGCGCAGGCAATCTGGACGGGGACTTCGACGGCTCCAAGGCCGTGGACCTGTCCCTGTTCGGTGTGTCCTTCGCACAGCTGGCGCTCGGTGTCCTCGGCGTGCTGGTGATGGCGGGGGAGTACTCGACCGGAATGATCCGCTCAACGCTTGCCGCGGTGCCGCGCCGGCTGCCGGTGCTGTGGTCCAAAGCGGGGCTGTACGGGCTGGTGGCGGCGCTGGTCGGCACAGTCGGCGCGTTCGCGACCTTCCTGATCGGCAACCAGATGGTCTCCGGCACCTCGGCGGCCCAGAGCCTCTCGGACGCGGGCGTCGCCAGGAGCCTGCTGGGAGCGGGGCTCTACCTCGGCCTGATCGGGGTGATCAGTGTGGGACTGGGTGCGTTGCTGCGGTCGGTGGCGGGCGCCATCTCGGTGCTCGTCGGCGTGCTCATCCTGGCACCCGGGCTGACCTCGCTGCTGCCCAGCTCCTGGGAGAGCAACATCAGCCCCTACATGCCGAGCAACGCGGGCGAGTCGATGTTCGCCCTGACCCACGATTCCTCCACGCTGTCCCCGGGGGCAGGTCTCGCCGTCTTCCTCGGATGGACCATCCTGACACTGGCGGGAGCGGCGTACCGGCTCAAGCGCAACGACGTCTGACCGCCTGGACCACAGACAGGTGACATCCGTGAGCATCGACGACACCGGCAGCATGGGCGTCCTGGTCGCCCGGCTGACCCGCGGCGGCCAGCGGCTGCGGCAGGCCGACCGGGCCCATCCCTGGGTACTGGACATCACCGTGGTCGTGGCGGTCGTCGCGATGTTCTGCCTGCCGGACCTCCTGCCCGAGGGCTCGGACCACGAGGACGGCCCGCGCAAGCTGATTCTCTCGCTCACCCGACTGCCCCTGGCGGCGACGATGGCGCTCCAGGCCGGACTCGTGCTGCCCCTGCTGTGGCGACGGCGCAAACCGCTGATGGCCTTCGGCGCCATCACGGCCGTGTTCGTTCTCCAGTGGTCACTGGGTGCCGGGCTGCGCGCGGACATCGCCCTCTTCATCGCCCTGTACAGCGTGGCCCTGCACGGAAGGCTTCCGCAGTTGCCGTGGGCCTGCGGCGTCATGGCGGGCGCGATGGTCCTGGTCGCGCTCCGCGTGTCCGGGGCCGTGTCCTTCTGGGCCGCGCTGTTCTTCCTCCTGAGCACGGCGACCGCGGCCCTGGCGCTCGGTCTCATGATCAGGATCCGCCGGGCCCAGCTCGCCGTGCTGCGGGAGCGGACCGCCCAGCTGGAGATCGAGCGCGACCAGCGCACCAGGCTGGCGACCGCCACCGAACGGGCCCGGATGGCCCGCGAGATGCACGACATCGTCGGACACAACCTGGCCGTCATCATCTCGCTCGCCGACGCGGGCGCGTACGCCTCCGACACCGCACCCCGACGCGCGAAGGAGACTCTGAACCTGATCGGCGACACCGGCCGCCAGGCCCTGCGCGAGCTGCGCAGGGTGCTCGGCGTGCTGCGCGAGGCGGCCGACACCACCTCCTCCGGCCCCCTGCTCACCCCACAGCCCGGCATCGTGGACATCGGCCTGTTGTGCGCGGGCGTACGGGCCGCAGGACCTGAGGTCGTCTACCGTACGGTCGGCGACATGGACACCCTGGACACCGGCGTGCAGCTGACGGCGTACCGCATCGTCCAGGAAGCCCTCACCAACACCCTCAAGCACGCCGGCGCCGACACGCGGGTGACCCTGTCGCTCACCGTCGACGAGACCCGACTGGAGATCCGGGTGCAGGACACCGGCCCGCCCGGCCGGACGGCAAAGCCACACGAGGAAGGACACGGCCTGGTGGGCATGCGGGAAAGAGCGGCACTGCACGGCGGCACGGTCAGCGCGGGACCCGCGCCCGACGGAGGCTGGAACGTGGAGGTCACCCTCGACCTCGCTCCGCAGGGAGGCGACTGGTGACCACCGTACTCATCGTGGACGACCAGCAGCTCCAGCGCTATGCCTTCCGCCTCCTGCTGGAGTCCGCCCCCGAGACCACGGTTCTCGGTGAGGCCGCGCACGGCACCGAAGCGGTCCGCCTGACGGCGGAACTGCGCCCCGACGTGGTCCTCATGGACATCCGCATGCCCGGCATGGACGGCATCGAGGCCACCCGGCGCATCGTCGCCGCGGGCGACCGCTCCCGCATCCTCGTGCTGACCACCTTCGACCTCGACGAATACGTTCACTCCGCCCTCCGGGCGGGTGCCAGCGGCTTCCTCCTGAAGGACGTGCGTCCCGAAGAGCTCCTGGCCGGTATCCGGGCCGTCGCCGCCGGCGACGCCGTCATCGCCCCCGCCCTCACCCGTCGCCTGCTGGACGAGTACGCCCAGCACGTCCCGCAACCCGTCGACGCCACGGCCCAGGAAGCGAGACTGAAGGCGCTCACCGAACGGGAGCGGGAGATCCTCGTCGCCATCGGCAGAGGCTGGACCAACAGCGAGATCGCCGCCCACTTCGTCGTGGCCGAGTCCACCGTCAAGAGCCATGTCCGCAGCATCCTGGCCAAGATCGGCGCCCGCGACCGCATCCAGGCCGTGATCTTCGCCTACGATCTCGGACTCGCCCGCCCCAAGACCGGTTGAGCCGTCCCGGGACGGCTTTCTTGCGTCGAATCCAGGAGCTTGAGCTCCGGCATCGACGTCAGGGCCCTGTCAGCCACCGGACCGGGCGAGCCCGGCTCTCGGGCGACCACGAGACACACACCGCCGCGCTGTCGAGCCCACCCGCACCTCGTTGACGACGCTCACCAGCCAGGCGGCCTCACCGTGCCCATCACGCGGGTCACGGTGATCTCGATGACCACACGCTCTGGGTTGGGGCGGGGCTGCCGGTAGCGCTCGGCGTAGCGCCGTACGGCCTCGGCGACGGACCGGGGGTCGTCCTTGACTCGGGCGGTGCCTTCGAGGGTGCACCAGCGTCGTCCATCGACCTGGCTGACCGCGACCTGCGCACCGGGGCCGGCCGCCCGGACGTTGCGGACCTTCTTGCTTCCGGCGCTGCTGATGACACGTGCGATGCCGGCCTCGGGATCAAAGGTGACACCCACCGGGACAAGGTGCGGACTGCCGTCCGGACGGTGGGTGGTGAGGAAGCAGATCCGGCGCTCCTGCCAGAAAAGGTCGTCCTGCGCCCCGGGCGGAGGTACGTCGACTGTCATGTTGGTCCTTCGTGGCACAGGGCGAGCACTGTCTGATGCGGAACCCTACGTCTGCGCGCCGCCGCGAGCAGCGTCGGGCACGTCTTCGCACAGGCGGTCGGGAAACGGGACGAGCAAGGCCGGTTGCCGCCGTTCTCCCTGAGCGGGGAGGCCAACCGCCGGTTCACCCGGACCCGTTGAAAGCCTCGCTCATTCATCCTGTGGGAAGATCGCGGGATGCTACGACTCACCGACTTCATCATCGATTGCCCGGACACGATGAAGCTGGCAGCCTTCTACTCCGAGGTGCTGGGGCTCCCGGTCAAGGAGGGCAGCGACGAGAACTGGGCCGGCATCAAGTTCGGCGAGCTCGAACTGGCCTTCATCCGGGTGGATGACTACCGCGCCCCGCAGTGGCCCGACAGCGAGCACCCCAAGCAGTTCCACCTCGACTTCGAGGTCGACGACGTCGAGGCCGAACAGCGCCGCGTACTGGCCCTCGGCGCGACCCTGAAACGGGACTGCATCGGCCCCAACGGCTACGGCTTCCGCGTCTACGTCGACCCCGTCGGCCACCCGTTCTGTCTGTGCCGCAACAAGGGTGTCGTCTGGACCGACCAGGGGCTCATCTGGCCCAAGGGCGACTAGCGGTCCGTGTGTCGAAGCAGCGGGAATCATTCCTTGATGCGCAGGAAACGCCGCCTCTCAGCTCGCTTCGGCACACGTCCTGTCACTCCGGTGCCCCGCAGTCATCGAATCGCCGTCACCACGGCGAAGCCGGTCAGGAGAGGGCGCCCTGTTCGCAGACACGGCGGGCGACCTCGCGGAGCTTGATGTTGTTGGCCTGGGAGTAGCGGCGCAGCACGCTGAACGCCTCTTCCTCACTGAGGCGGTGGCTGCCCATGAGGATGCCCATGGCCTCGCCGATGGCATGGCGGGTGGTGACGGCCTGTTCCATCTGGGCGTGGGTGCGGGCGGCGGAGAATGCGACCGCCGCGTGGGAGGCGAGCAGCCACCCGGCGGTCTCGCTGTCGGGAGTGAAGGCGCCGGGCTTGCGCGAGTAGAAGTTCAGCGCGCCGAGGTCCTCGTCGTCGGTGAACAGCAGGAAGCCCATCATGCTGCCCACCCCCAGCTGGTGGGCGCGGGGAGCGTAGGCGGGCCAGCGCTGGTGCTCGGTGGTGAGGTCGGCGATGCGGAAGACGCGGTCGCCCTGCGAACTCCGGGCGGCGTCAAAACAGGGTCCTTCGCCCATCCGCTGCTGCAACTCGTCACTTTCGGTGACGAAAGGGTCGGTGGGTGCGAGGGATTCCACCTCCGTGCCGTGCAGGACGAGGATGCCGGCGGCATCGCAGCCCTCGACCAGCTCGGTGGCCGATGCGGTGATCCGCTCCATCGTCGCGTCCACCGAGTCCTGAGCCAGCAGGTCCCGTGCCATCGACGCCATCTGCTGCGCGAACCGTGCCCAGTCCACCTTCGCCCTCCACTGCTCTCATCCGGCCTGGACAAGCCTCATACCCAGCTTTTCACGCGACCTTCACCAAGCCCAAGGGGAGCTGATCCGGACGACGGCCGGGCGAAGGGCACCCGCCACGCGGATCTCGTCCGGCGCGCTCGCACACCATTGCGGGCGGCGGAACTGGGCCGTGACTCGTCAGGACCGGAGAACGGCAAGAACATGCTCGGGCGGATTCTGGTGCGCACCCGTAGCCAGTCGCGTGCTGAACTCGCCGAAGCGTGTCCGACGAGCCACGTAGCCGTTGTCCGGGGTGCGCAGTTCCTGGGTGAAGCGCGCCCCCCTTCGCCCTAATGGCCAGACGGTGCAGGGCTTTAGCCTCGGCATATGGACACGGACAAGGACCCCGCAGCAGAGAACGCTCTGGGAGGCTTCCTCCGCGCACGGCGTGCCCGGTTGCGCCCCGAAGACGTCGGAATTCCGGCCTCGCACCGACTACTACATGCGCCTGGAACAGGGCCGTGAACGGCACCCGTCGCGGCAGATACTCGAGGCCGTCGCGCGGGTTCTGCAACTGGATGACGAAGCGGTGGCCCACCTGCATCGCGTGGCCGGACCGAGCACCCGCCGTACGCGCCGCGTGCCGCGTGCGGAAAGCATCGCCCCGCACCTGCGGCTCCTCGACACGTGGGGCGACACTCCTGCCTTCGTCCTGGGTTCCGCCTTGGACATCCTGGCCCGCAACCGGCTCGCGAGCGCCCTCCACGCCGGCTTCGCCCACTCCGACAACCTGCTGCGCATGATGTTCCTGGACCCGGCCGCGCCGAACTTCTACCGCGACTGGGACCGGGCCGCGGAGTCGACCGTGGCCACATTGCGGCGGGCGGCCGGGATCGACCCCGAGGACCCGCGGCTGAGCCGGCTCGTAGGCGAACTGTCCATGAAAAGCACTGCCTTCCGCGTTCTGTGGGCGCGCCACGACGTACGCGGCAAGACGCGCGAGTCCAAGCTCTTCCACCACGCCCAGGTCGGAGACCTGGAACTGCACTACGAGTCCTTCACCGTCAACAGTGCTCGCACCCAGCAGCTGGTCGTCTACCAGGCCGAACCGGGCACCGCCTCCGCCGATGCTCTCGCCCTGCTCGGCTCGCTCAGTGCCCGTCCCCTGCTCGGGCAGCATGCGGCGTCGGATGCTGTCTCCGGCTGAGAGAGGTGTGCCGAAGGGTTTGCGGCGGCGTGCCGGGACCTTCCGGTGAGGCAGCGACCACGCTGCACAGCTCGGACCGGGCCCCCGCGACCTCGATCCCGTAAACGGCGGACTGCGCGGGCGCGGCATGGCCGAACACGGGGAGAGCTTCGTCCACCGACGGCCGGCTTTCCTCTGCACTAGGTTGGGGTCATGAGCGGCAGCACTCCTTTGGGAGACTTCCTCAGAGCACGGCGCGAAGCCCTCAAGCCGCAGGACGTAGGCCTGTCGGAGCACGGCCGCAGGCGGGTGCCGGGGCTGCGCCGTGAGGAGGTCGCCATGCTCGCGGGGGTGAGCGCCGACTACTACATGCGCCTGGAACAGGGCCGGGAGACCAGTCCGTCGCCCCAGGTGATCGACGCGATCGCCGCCGCCCTCCACCTCGACGACGAGGCGCACGACCACCTGCGCAGACTCACCAGGGCGCCCCAGGAGGGCCGGAGCGTTCCCGCCGCTCACGACAGGATCAGTCCCCAGCTTCTGCAGCTGATCGACAGCTGGCCCGACACCCCCGCCTTCATCCTGGGACGGGCCCTGGACATCCTGGCGCACAACGCGCTTGCCGCAGCCTTGCACAGCGGATTCCAGCGGTTCGACAACCTGGCCCGCATGGTCTTCCTGGACCCGGCCGGGCATACCTTCTACCGGGACTGGGACAAGGCCGCGAACTCGTGCGTGGCCGAATTGCGCGCGGCCTATGGATACGACCCGGATTCCCCGCGGATCACCGAAGTCGTCGACACGCTCTGCGTGAAGAGCTCCGAATTCGCAGAACTGTGGACGCGGCACGAGGTGAAGGGCAAGACCCAGCAGGCGAAGAGCCTCGCACACCCCGAGGTCGGCGCTCTGGAGGTCCAGTTCTCGGCCTTCACCGTCAACGGTGCCCCGCACCAGCAGCTGGTCGTCTACCAGGCCGAGCCGGCGAGTGCCACCGCAGCTGCCTTCGTTGAACTCCGCTCCCGTTCCGATCAAGGAGAGTCCCCGCGAGTGGTGGAGGAGGAATTCGGCGGGACTTTCAGCGACACCTGACTTCTCAAGTCCTGTCCCACAACAGCCGTCCAGCCGTCTCATCGACGGCTTCGTCTTCCTCGTCAGGCAGTACGACCATTCCTTCTCGGCTCACTCAAGAATGTCTGTGTGCCCTTCGCGGTCATGTGCCTCCCTGCCCGGCGTGCTTGTTGCCCTCGCGGTAGAGCACCAGGTGCTCGTGGAAGAGGACGCCGTCGCGGATGTCGCCGGTGGCGGTGAAGCCGGTGTCGTCGACGTAGTCGATGTGGTTGCCGGTGACGGTGTAGCGGCCGGTGTAGGCGCTTTGACGGTTTCCGCGGGCCTCGTCGTAGCGGCCGTTCGGGAGTAGCTCCTGGCGGATGAATCCGTCCGCGGTCACCCACATGCCGACGTACGGGTGAGCGGCGCGGCGCGTGTCGTTGCTGGTCATGGATCCATGGTCGGCCGGGAGACCGATGGGAACCAGGCCGCCGTCTCCCCAGGTGTGGGTGTCCTGGGTGCGGTGCACCCACCGTCCCGAGCGGAACAGCGCGGGGAGATCAGGGTTCGGAGCGGTCTTCGGGTGCGGTGAACCCGGAACGTCCGAGGGCCGTGCCCGCCCTCTGCCCGCTGGTGGCGGTGCACCTGGGACACGGCGGCCTGGTGGCGATTGCGCCGCGCGACGAGCCTGAGGGGCACGCAACTGCTGGACGCAGAGCGGCTGTTGTCTTGAGTCACGGTGGTTGTTGTGTCCTGTCCGCCAGCGCCGGGAGCGTGACGATGGACCCGCCGGTCGACAGATGTCGTGTGGGCACCCCAGCGCCTCGGCCCGATCTCCGCGCATGCAGCCCACGGACGACCTGCTCCAGAACCGCGCGTCGTGGATGTCCCGCTCCTGGGTGCGTGACACCTGGGGAAACGGCGGCCTGGTTGTCGTGGCCGGGGCGACCAAGCCTTGAAGCGGAGCAGCACTGGCGTCATCCGCAGCTCACCACCCCTCCCCGACGTACGGAAAGAAGAACCCTCATGAACGTCCGCGACACCACCAGCGCCACCGTCCTCGAACAGCTGCGGCGCCGCCCCGCGGAGGAACGGCGCATCCTGTTCACCGGCGCGACCATCGTCACCATGGACCCCGACCTCGGCGTCATCGACCGCGGTGACCTCCTCGTCGAGGGCGACACCCTCACCGCTGTCGGCCCTCACCTCAGTGCCGGTGACGCAGTGGTCGTCGACGCAACCGGCACCATCCTCAGCCCCGGCTTCGTCGACACCCACCGGCACGCCTGGGAGACTCAGCTGCGCCGGATCATGCCGGACGTCGACGACCTCGGCGGCTACGTCATGGCCACGCTGGCCGGCTACGCCACGGTCTACCGGCCCGAGGACATGTACATCGGTACGAGACTGGCCGCCCTCACAGCGATCGACAGCGGCATCACGACCATGCTCGACTTCTCGCACAACTCCCGTACCCGCGCGCACACCGATGCCGCTGTCGAGGCCCTTCGTGATACCGGCATCCGCGGTGTGCATGCTTCGATGGGCCCGCACTTCGGTGACTGGGACCGGCAGTGGCCCGGTGACCTGACACGGGTCAAGGACCAGTACTTCAGCAGCGACGACCAGCTGCTGACGCTGCGCCTGGCGACGCTCGCCACCGACGAGATCGCCGGGCCGGGGCTTGCCTACGGTCCTGAACTTGCCCGCGTTGCCAAGGACTTGGGTGTCGGTGTGAGCGTCGACGCCGTCTTCGGCACCTCCTCCTCCGAGGCCGTCCTGCGCTGGGCCAAGGACGGCGTCCTCGGCCCCGACGTCACCCTCATCCACGCCACCGGGCTGACCCCGGAGGCATGGAAGGCGATGGGGGAGACCGGCACCAGCGTCGCGCTCGCCCCCACCTCCGACGCCCAGATCGGCCTGGAGACCGCGATCCCCGCCGTCGACGAGGCCCTGTCCGTCGGTATCCGCCCCGGACTGAGCATCGACGTCGAAGTCGCCCTGGCCAGCGACATGTTCACGCAGATGCGGGCCCTGCACGCCATCCAGCGGATGCGCGCCGTCAACGCCGCCTACGGCACCGACCGGCAGCCCCACCGCATCACCACTCGGGACGTCCTGGACTTCGCCACCCTCCAGGGCGCCCGCACCAACGGCCTGGCCGCCGTCACCGGCTCACTCACCCCGGGCAAGAAGGCCGATCTGCTGGTCATCCAGGCCGAGGACCTCAACAACATGCCGCTCAACGACCCGATCGGCACTGTCGTACTGGGTTCCGACGCCCGCAACATCAGCGCCGTCCTCATCAACGGCGAGCCCCGCAAATGGAACGGCCACGTCCTCGACGTCGACCTGTCCGCCCTGCGCCGCGATGTCCACGCCTCGCGTGAGCACGTGCTGAACACACCGGCTGCCTGAGCCCTCCACGTCATCCCCAGCCGACCCCGCCCCGGCCGAGGGCGCCCATTACCGATGGTGGTCATGAGCGCTGCCTCTGCATGCGGCGTCGTGCTCCGTCCGCACGGAGTTCCGGCGAGGTCAGCGGGCGGTGACGTTCTCCGCGGCCCCGGTCTCGGGTGCTGCCTCGGCCTCGGACGGGAGGGGCGCGGGGTTCTTCTGGCCGCGCAGGGCCACGTAGAGGAGCAGGGCGGCCATGACGGCGGCGCCGACCCACATGGATCGCTGCCAGCCGTCGACGAACGACTGCTGCGCGGCGTGGATCAGGTCCCGGGCGTGCCTGCCGGTGGTGGGGGCGACCTCGATGGCGTTGGCGATGCCTTCGCGGGCGGTGTCCGCGGCTCCGTTGGGGATGCCGTCGAGCTTGCCGTCGATGGCGCTGCGGTAGCCGTTGGCCAGGAGCGCGCCGAGCAAGGCGACGCCCAGGGCGGTGCCGAACTCACGGGTGACGTCGTTGAGTGCGGAGGCGACGCCTTGCTTGGTGCGGGGCAGGGAGCCGGTGATGGCCTCGGTGGCGGGTGTCATGGACAGCCCCATGCCGATGCCCATGGCGAGCATGCCGGCCAGGATGGACAGGTAGCCGCCGTCGACGGATACGAACAGGGCCATCAGGACCAGGCCGAGCGTGGCCAGGGCGACGCCGACGGCCATGGTGGAGCGGGCGCCGATCTCGGCGGCCATCTTGGGGGCCAGTCCGGAGGCCATCATCATCATGACGGCCATGGGCATCATCGCCACGGTGGACAGCAGTCCGGACCAGCCGAGTACGGCCTGGAAGAAGGGGAAGAGAACGACGGCGATGCCGGCTTGGACGCCGAAGACGACGAGCAGGGTGAGGGAGCCGGAGGCCATACCGCGCTCCCGGAAGAGGCGTACGTCCAGCAGGGATGCGTCGCGGCGGCGTAGTTCCCAGGCCACGAAGGCGATGGCGGCGACCATGCCGACGGCCAGGCTGGTCAGGGTGATGGGGGCGGTCCAGCCGCGCTCAGGGCCTTCCTGCAGGACGAAGATGAGACCGGTCACGGCGATGGTGGAGACCAGTGCTCCGACAGTGTCGAACGAATGCGGGGAGCGTTCGTGGGAGTTGGGCACCGACTTCAGTGTCATCGTCAGCGCGACGACGACCAGGACCACCGGAAGGACGAACAGCAGGCGCCAGTCGGCGACGTCGACCAGCAGGGCGGAGAGGAACATGCCGAGGATGCCGCCGCCTCCGGCGACTCCGGTCCACACGCCGATCGCCTTGCCGCGCTCCTCCTCGGGGAAGGTGGAAGTGATGACAGCGAGAGTGATCGGCATGATCACGGCGGCACTGATGCCGGCGGTCACGCGCGCGGCGATCATCACCCCGGCGGACGGGGCGAGTCCTGCGAGGACACTGGCGGCGCCGAAGATGACCAGGCCGGTGATCAGCATGGGCTTACGGCCCAGCCGGTCACCGATCGCGCCGAGCGGCAGCAGCAGCGCGGCCAGGGCGAGGGTGTAGACATTGATGATCCACAGGACGGTGTTCTGCGAGGCGCCGAACTCGACGGCCATGTGGGTCTGGGCGACGTTCAGCCCGGACACGGAGGCGATGACAGCCATCAGCGCGATCGAGACGGTGATCAGGATCGCGCGCAGCTGACGCGCATCCGGCGCGCCCTCGCCGCTTGCGTGCGCGGCCGCCGCCTGAGGAAGCTGATTGGTACTCATGGTTTCCTTCCGGAAAGGGCATGCAGGATCGGCGCCGGTACAGGGCCGGTCGCCAGGTCAGTGAGACAGGGGCTTGCTCACCGCGCGACCCGCTGGATGGCGGTCGCGTGGTTCTTCGGTTGCGGGACTGATGTGTCAGCCGGTGGTCTTCTGTGCGGCGGCGAGCGCGGCGTCGGTGTCCGCAGCGGCGAGCAGGGCGTTGATGCGGGAGCCGGCCAGGGCTCCGGCAGCAGCAGAGGCTCCGGCCTGGGCGGTGAGGTCGGTGGCGTTGCCGGCCCCCCCCCCACGCCCGGGATCTCGGTGGTGTCGGAGATGGCAGGGGTGAAGCGGAGACCCATGTGGTCGGGCAGGACCTCCATCGGCAGCTTCAGCCCGTCCAGGCCCTCGGTACGGGCCTGCATCGGTGTGGCCACAGCCGGAATCCGCCGTCCCGAAAGGGCCGTTGGTCAGGCGGACGCCTGCGAGGGCGCCGTCGTCGCGTCATTGACGACTTCGCTGACGTCGGTCTCGACGATGCGGATGTTGCAACCAGCAACGCGGGGTGGACGGAGGCCGGACCGGTCGCGAGGATGCCGATCGGCTCATCGCGACCTCATGGCCATGGCAGATGCTGAACCGCAGGTCGCCGTCCGTGGAGGGCGCGGCGGGTTCGGCCGTGGGCACTTCCCGGAAGATGTTCCGGCCGCCGTGCTGGCGTACCTGCCGGCGTCTGTGCTCGAGGATCTCGGGACGCGGGGCGCCGTCCGGGACGATGAAGGCGTGCATGGCCGCTGCGGGGGCATTGCGCGGGGTGCCGCTGTCGATCACGACGACAGCGCGGCGCGAGTGGGCCGGCATCGGCACGTCGTTCCGGCCCGGGGGCGCCGCCGCCGAGCACCACTACATCCTCGGTCTCGGTGGGAGGCGGGTCGCTCTCATAGCGGGAAGTCTGCGCAGGCATGTCGAGCCCTTTCGTCGTACGTGGCCCGTGCTGGACCGTCTCCGTTCGACGCTAAGCCCACGTTGCGCAGAAGGCATACCATGTTGCCTATGACGCAAGAAGATGGGCAGCTGGACAGCCTCGTACGCAAACGGATCCGCGCCCTGCGCGTCGCACAGGGCTGGTCCCTGGAGGAACTGGCCACCCGAGCCAACCTCAGCCAGTCCTCACTGAGCCGCATCGAGAACGGGCAGCGCCGCCTGGCCCTGGACCAGCTCGTCACCCTCGCCCGCGCCCTGGACACCACCTTGGACCAGCTCGTGGAGAACGCCGCCGACGACGTCGTCATCAGGCCGATGATCGACGGCGCCCACGGTCTGATGCGCTGGCCCGTAAAGGGCGACCCCGGCATGAGTGTGATGCGTCAGCGCATCACCGACCCGCCGCCCGACAACCCCGCCCGCATGCGCGCCCACCCCGGCCGCGAATGGCTCGTCGTACTGTCCGGCACCGCCGTCCTCATGCTCGGCCACCGGCGCTTTCGCATCGAGACCAACCAGGCCGCGGAATTCCCGACCATGATGCCGCACGCCATCGGCGCCGAGGGCGGCCCCTGCGAGATCATGGGCATCTTCGACCGCGACGCCCGCCGCGGCCACCAGAAGGGCGCCGGCACCGAGGACTCCGAAGCCGGCCGTGGAGGCGCTTAGGGTCCCTGCGAACAGCGGGGCGGAGATCCTCGATCCGGACGCCGAGGTACTCGCCGAGGACATGGCGTCGATCACCGCCTGGCTGCTGCTGAAGAGCGAGCAGTGCCAAAATCATGGACCTGGGCTGCGGCACCCGGTGTGGGAAGCTTCGTGCTCCTCGCCTTCGACCTGGCCGCCCTCAGCACCGCCGCGGCAGCTGCCCCCGTCGTCGAGAGCATCAACGCAGGCGCATTGCTCTCACCGGTCTGGGCTCATCCGCATCCATCTCGTCGTCCCGGCAGTGCTCGTCCCGGGATCCTCCTCGCGCCGCCGATTCGATCTTGGAGGGCTTGCCCCCTACGGCTTGGCCGCGGGCGGTGCAGCCTCCCACACGAATCCGTCCGCGTCGGTGAAGCCGTCGGTGGCGCCGCTGAGGACGACGCGATGCGAGCCGGAGCCCTCGGCCGGGACACCGAGGTCCTTGGCCAGGGCTCCGCGCTTGTACAGTGCCAGCTTCACGAGGCCGTGCCGGCCGGGTGCGAACTCGGCGTACTTGCCGCCGAAGCTCTTGGCCACGGTCAGGCCCTGGCCGACGTAGTACTGCCGGGTGGCCTTCACGTCCTCGACGCCGAGGAGGAGGACCACCTCGTCGACCGTGCGGGACGCGGGGCCGGTGTCCTTCTTCGCCGAGGTCGCGATCTTCCAGATCGTGCCGTCGGGGGCCTGGACGACGCCGCCATAGCCCCAGAACGACTTCGAGGGGGACTTGAGCACGACGGCACCGGCATCGACGGCGTCGCCGACGAAGCCGTCGACGGTGGCCGGTTGGGCGACCGTGAGCGCGACCGTGAAGCCGCGGAACCCGGTGGAAGGAGCCTCGGACGCCTGGAGGCGTACGTATGCGTTCACGCCGAACGCGCGGTAAAAGGCGTCGGCGGCGGCGAGGTCGGTCACCTCCAGAGTGACGGACGTGAGGGAGATGCCGGCTGCGGTGGAAGTCTTGGTTGCCATGGCCATCACGCTAGGCCCGGCGTGGGGACCGGGGCTTCTCCGATCCTGACCGGTCCGACAGACACCGCGCACCGACCACATCCGCGTGCCCGGCCCACCCTTGAAGGCCCCCTGTGTCTCTGCTGCAGTCGTTGCCTTCTCGATGACGGCTGCGGAGCGACGACTGCCACAGTTGGTGGCTACAGGAGGTGGCTTCTCCAGCCGATCGGGCATGCTGTGCATCCTGAACTGCAGGAACTCGCACCCGTCGAGCCGCATGACACGAAGATCACGAGGCGACGCCTCGCGTCAGGCACCTTTGAATGAGGTCAGTGGTGGAGACACCCGCCGTGTACTCCACGAGCTGCAGCTTCCCCGCAGCGGCCACCGGACCGAAGACCTCTTGGATGACGTCCGGTGAGATGTCGTCTCCGTGCACCACCACCGCGATGTCGTGATCGTCCAGGAACTCGGTGGTCACGCATGCCGGAGCGTTCGGTATCACCGCATCGACGTAGCGGCACGCCTCGATCACCGTGACCCGCTCGGCCAGGGTCATGATGGGCCTTCGCTTGTACTCGGTCACGGCCTCGTCCGAGAGGACGCCGACGATCAGCCGGTCTCCGAAGGTTCGTGCGGCCCTGAGAAGCGCCACGTGGCCCGGGTGGAAGAGATCCCCGACCATGTCGACGTAGACGTTTCTCCGGTTGCTCGTCTCAGCATGGTTGGCCATGGCCGCTGTTCCCTGGTCCGTTCCCGGTGGCCGTCACCGGGGATGATCCCAATGTGTCGGTAGGCTGCTGAGAGGGGCATGAGTGCTTCTCAGCAAGCGTCAAGCTTGCAGGCGCACGGCATTCCGTGGGCGGAGCGGGGTCCCGCCCGTTTTCTGGTGTTGCAGGACCCCGCCGCGCTCAGATCACCTCAGTGACCCGTGTATTCGAAGATGTAGAGCCCGTAATCCCGGTCGGACGCCGCCACGTACTCCTTTCCGAACCGGTTGAAGGTCTGGACGCCCCAGAAGTTGTTGCCGCCCTCGTCGATGAAGCGGCCGACCTCCACGAGCTTGTCGTTCTTGATCTTGGTGACCCGGAAGCCGCCCGCGTAGTAGGCGAAGTACGCCAGGTCGGGCCGGACGCCGGAGGTCGCCACCTCGTGGACGGACAGGTCACCGAAGCCGGAGGCGTACGCAGGGTCCTGACTCTCAGGGATGGCGTAGGTGGCCAGCTCGGTCATCTTCCCGTTCTTGTTCCGGAACAGGTGCGCGTAGCCCCAGCCGTCGAAGCGCGACGAGAAAGTGAGCTGGTCGCCCTTGGTGCCGATGGCCACCGGCAAGGTGGCGGGGCCGGTGCCGGCCAGGCAGTCTGCGTTGCTGTACGGCTGGTCGAAGGCGGCGAAGCCCTGGCCGCGCGGGGCGACGCCGAAGGTCGGCACGGTGCCCTCGACGGTCATGCCGCTCTGCACGTCGCAGGCGTCCGAGCCGGTGCGGTTGAAGACGAGCACGGCGTCGTAGCCGCCTGCGGCCTCGACGTTGGCGACCTTCTCGGTGAAGGTGCAGGTCCCGCGCTCGACGACGGCGATGTCCACGGTGGCCGGGTCGCCTGCGGGGACGGCGGGGCCGCCGTTGCACGCCAGGCCGACGTAGACCGAGCCGCCGGTGATGGTCTTGCCCGCCTCCAGGGGGACGCCCTGTCCCGCGGTGATGGCCGTGTTGTCGTCGAGGTTGCGGGCCGACAGGGCGTACGGGCCGAAGTCCTCGTCGGCGCCTATGACATAGCGGTTGTCAAGGGTGAACTCGGCCTCGTGGCCGTTGCCTTCGGGGGCAACCGTGCGTCCCCTCTTGGCCCCTTCGGGGTCGGGGTTCGTGAAGTCGGTGTCGCCTATGTACTTGATGTTCTTGGGGTCGGTGACGTCGAGCGCGACGTAGCCCGCGTCCCAGTACGAGGCGAGCATGACCTGGCGGCCACGGATGTTCTTGACGACCATGTCGTGCAGGAAGACCTCGGTGAGGTTCTCCGGGGCCGCCTGGAGGATCTGCGGGAAGGTCTCGTCGAGGTCGTACTCGGCGACGAGTTGCGCGTTGGCCGGGTCGGTGATGTCCATGATGTCGACGTCGGTGCCCTCTTCGTTGTCGACGATCACGGCGTACGCCTTGCGGCCCGCGTCCCACGCGAAGACGCTGTGGATCTGGCGGGCGATCGCCGTCGGCTCGGCCTCGAGGGTGAAGTCGCCGACGCCCTCGGCCAATGTCTTCGGCTTGGTCGGGTCGGTGACGTCGTAGATGTTCATGCCGCCGACACCCGTGTCGCCGCAGATCTCGTTGTTGCTGACCAGGATGTCGCCGTTGAAGGATGGCGTGGAGATGTGCACGGTCTGGATGCCTTCACCCGGGGCACTGCCCGCCGGGGCCGGGATGAAGCCGACTTCCTTGGGTTTGCTGGGCTTGCGTATGTCGACGACGTACACGCCGGTGTTGTCGCAGCCGACGCCGCCCCAGGAGGCGAGGTAGGCGTAGCCCTTGTAGACGCCGACGTCGGCGATCTTGCCTTCGACGACATTGCTCAGCTTGAGTTTGCTGACCAGTCGGACGTTCTTCTGGGTGGCCGGCAGATGTCCTTCGTTGCCGCCGTGCTGGTCGTGGCCGTGGGTGGCCGCCGCGTTGTCGATGGCGCCGTCGGTCGATGAGGTGCCGTCGTGTGCCTGTGCGGAACCGGCGAGAGCTGTCGTGGCGAAGAGCATTGCCGCGAACACGCCCACGCCGGTCCGTCTGTGGGCCTTGCGCATGCTGGACCTCCACTCGTGCGGCCGGGGCGACCGGCCCGTGACGAGGTGATGCCGGTCACCAACTGACCGCATCGGGAAGGTACTTGGTGGATTCTGTGACCGATAGGGCTTTAACAGAATCGTATTTTGCCGGGACTTGGAGGGCGTGATGCGATGGCCGCGGCGTGATCGTCTGTGAGCGCTGGGGGCGGTGGCGGTCGCCGGATCGGCGTCTTCACCGGTCGGATTCCGGGATGTGCCGGCTGTCGCCTCTGGCGCGGAGAGGCTCGAACTTCTCGCGGCGTCGCATCCGCCCAGGATGCGGATGGGTCTCCTCGGACGGTGCAGCAGATGCAGCCGTTGTTCATCTCGAGGATCTCCTCTTCGGCGTCGAGGACGAGGGTGTCGTCGATGCCGATCTCGCCGAACTCGTTCTCGATGACGGCGATCCGCATGCCGTGGTGTTCGGTGAGGATGCGGTTGAGGAGGGTGGTCTTGCCGGAGCCGAGGAAGCCGGTCAGGACGGTGACGGGTACTTGCTCGTCGCGAGGCGCGTTGGTCGCGGGCGCTTCGGTGGTCGTCATCAGGGTCAGGTTCCTTCGGGTGCAGTGGTGACCAGGGCGGCCCTGAGGTCGTCCTCGGTGACTTCGTCGGTGGGCTGGTGCAGGGTCCAGCGGCGGGCCGGTCCGTTCATGGGCAGGACGGCGACCACCGTCTCCAGGGGCGGGCAGCCCGGTTCGGTGCAGGCAAGCTGGCGGATCATGACGGCGATGTCGTCGTCGAGGTCCAGGAGGGTGCGTACGGTTTCCTTCAGCTCGCGCAGATGCGGGCTTGGTGTGGCGGGGTTTCCCGGCCCGAATCCCAGGGGCATGGCGGCAGTGCTCCTCACTTGGTGGTGGGTTGGCAGTCGGCGCAGACGCCGGTGAGTTCGACGGTGTGCTCCACTGCGGCGAATCCGGAGTCGGAGACGATCCGTCCGGCCCACTCCTCGACGACTTCGGAGTCCACCGGTCGGCTGCTTCCGCAGGCGCGGCAGATCAGGTAGTGGCGGTGGCCGCCGCTCGGCCGCCATCTGTAAAGCCGTTCACCGGCGTTGGCCTGGATGACATCGACCGCGTTTGCGGCCTCCAGGTCGCGCAGTCCTCGGTAGACGGTGGTCAGGCCGATCCGTGTGCCGTCGGCGGTCATGCGCGCGTACAGCTCCTGCGCGGAGATGAAGTCGTGACAGTTCGCGAGGGCTGCCACAAGGGCCGAGCGTTGCCGGGTGGGCCGCTGTCGGGTCGTCAGGTCGCTCACACCACTTTCCCCCTGCCGTGCCGAATCCAGGTCATATGAAAATGATAGCCATATCCATATGAACAATAGCTCATGTGTGGGTGAGCGGTGGGCAAGGCCGACTGGGGGCCCGGTGAGGGCTTCGACGGGTGGCCCGTGTCGAAGTGGAGGTCGTCCGTCCTGCGGTCGGGCTCGTCGACCGACGGCGTGCTCGGATCAGCGCACGCGCCGCTCCTCCAGCGCGCGTCCCGCAGCCGCGCGGCGGCGTCGCTCGGCAGAAGCGGAGCGAGAGTTGTTGCTGCCGTCGCCGACCATGGCGACACTGTGGCATTCCGATGAGTCTGTCCTCGTGGGCGAGGCAGGTGGCGGTCTCGCCGGCGGCACAACGCATTGCCGTTCTGAACCGGTATTTCTCCCACAGGGATGCACTACGGCCCCGGACTCGTCGTCCGGGGCCGTTTGCGTGAGCGGTGCGTGAGCGGATGGAGGGCCGATCTCCGGAATTTCCCCGACGCATCGGCACATCTGGTGTGGATGCCCCCTGGAATCCGCCTGCCGGTCAGGGGGCTCGGCGGGTTCACCTCACGGGTAGTACGGCGTGTGGGTGATGGAGGAGATCTTGAGGTACCGGGCGCCGTCAGAGGTGGCCCAGGTCGAGGAGTCCGGGTTGCCGGGCCAGTCACCGCCGACCGCGATGTTGGCGATGAAGCGCAGGCCCGTCCCGGACGGGGTCCTGTACCAGGTGGTGCCCGTGATGTTGCCGTCCACGGCGAAGTCGATGTGGTCCGGGAACCAGCTGAACGAGTACGTGTGGTACGAGTTCGTCCAGCCGGAGGAGTTCGTCCTCGAGAACTGCTGCTGGGCGTTGTTGACGTCGTGCGACGTCTGGTAGACGACACCCGGGTTCTGTCCCACGATCTCAGCGGCGTCGAACTCGGGCAGCCACGGGTTCAGGTACGCCGCCCATACCGCCGGCAGCAGTCCCCGTCCGTTGGGCATGTTTGCGGTGAAGCTGTAGGTGCCGTACCCGTACAGCGCCGTCGACTCCACACGGCCCGAGTGGTAGACCCCGCCGCCGGCGTTGTACGCCTTGATCACCAGAGTGTTGCCCTCGTACCAGACGCAGTCCGGCCGGTACGTCTGCAGCTCGTTGTTGGCGGTCCATCTCGCGTTGATCTTGTTCCAGGAGTTGACGGTCACCGGGGCGCCCCAAGATGCGGCCCGTGCGGTCTGCGCACCCAGCATCAGCGCGGGAGGCACGGCCAGCGCGGCACCGAGTATGCGTCTGCGGCTCGGCCTGGGAGATGGAGGGGTCATCACTGCTCCATGGCTTGGATGAACGAGGGGGGTTGGGAGCGGTCCCACGCTCCACTTGTTGCTGGACTGTAAGAGTCCGTTTGACCTTTGACAAGATCTGCCGCACAGATCGATGTATTCCTTTGGTAGTTGAACGATCCGGGCGGGCAACCGACCCTCCGTCAGCGCTGCCTTGCTGATTCAGTCGCGGACAGTCCCTCGAGTGCCGCGCCCTCGGTGACACTCAGATCCTGGGCCCCTATGACGGACAGCAGTTCCAGCTGCTCGGCTCCCCGGCTTCCGGGCGGCGCGGTGAACCACAGCAGGCGTTGGCGTCCGTCCTCACTGAGCAGGTTGTAGCAGTCGAGTTCGATGATGCCGAGCGTGGGGTGGACGATCTTCTTGTGGTCCTTGCGGCGCACCGCGACGTCGTGGGTGTCCCAGAGAGCTGCGAACTCCTGGCTGCGGCGGCGCAGTACGGCGATCATCTTGGTGACCTCCGCGTCCCGGCCGCGGCGGGCGGCCGCTGCCTGGAGGTCGGCCACGAACACCCGGGAGTGGTGCGGGTGATCCTCGGACGGGTACCTCTCGCGCGCCTGCGGATCGGTGAACCAGCGGTACACGAAGCTCGCCGTCGGACCGCGGTGTGCCGGGGACTCGCCGAGCAGATTACGGGCCAGGTCGTTCTCCACCAGGGTTTCGTGCAGATCGGTGATGACACGCGCGGGGGTGTTGGACAGCCGGTCCAACAGTCCGAGAAGCGCGGGCTGCACATGCGCGGACGGTCCGTGTGCCGACGGGGGGACCGGCCGTTCGGCCAGGTGGAACAGGTGGTCGCGCTCGTCGTCGTTCAGGCGCAGGGCCCGGGCGAGGGCGGCCAGGGTCTGGGCCGAGGGCTGCACGCCGTTCTTCGCGCTGCCGCGTTCCAGCTCGGTGTAGTAGTCGGCTGACAGCCCTGCCAGCTGGGCGACTTCCTCACGGCGCAGCCCGGGGACGCGCCGGCGCGGGCCTTGGGGGAGACCGACCTCGGCGGGGCGGATGCGGTCGCGGCGTGTCCTGAGGAAGGCGCCGAGTTCTGGAAGGTTCACCCCTGCATGGTCGCTCGCGTGCCGAGCCGTAGCCAGGGGGTGGCATCCCCTGGGTAGACGCAGCCCTGGCTAGGGGTGGGGGACCGGCAGATCGTGGAGGGCGCAGCAGGGCGACGGCGAGACCGCGGCCCGACCCGCATTCACCACAGGAGTCAGTCATGCCTGTCCCCACTTCCCCCGACGGGCTCGCGGCCCCGGACCAGCCCTCCGGCTCACCCCGTGTCGCGATCGTCACCGGCGGCTCGCGCGGCATCGGCCGCCAGACCGTCGGCCGGCTGGCCGCCGACGGGTACGACGTCGTGGTCGGCTACGCCGGCAACCAGGACGAGGCCGAAGCAGCCGTGAAGGAGGCTGTCACCGCCGGCGTCCGGGCGATCGCGGTACGCGCCGACGTCGCCGACGAGTACGCCGTGGAGGCTCTGTTCGACGCGGCCGAGGCGGAGTTCGGCGGTGTCGATGTCGTCGTGCACGCGGCCGGTCGGGCACACATGGCGCCGATCGCCGAGCTGGACCTGGCCGTCCTGGACGACCTGCACCGCACCAATATTCGCGGCACGTTCGTCGTCGTCCAGCAGGCGGCCCGTCGGGTGCGCCGCGGCGGTGCGATCGTGACGTTCTCCACGTCTGTGGTGGGGCTGGCCTTCCCGAACTACGGCGCGTACTCCGCCAGCAAGGGTGCGGTCGAGGCGCTGACGCTGATCCTGGCCCGGGAGTTGCGGGGCCGGGACGTCACCGCCAACGCCGTCGCGCCCGGCCCCACGGCCACCGACCTGTTCCTGGACGGCAAGGACGAGGAGACCATCGCCCGTCTGGCCGTCCAGCCCCCGCTGGAGCGACTCGGTACCCCGGCCGACATCGCCGAGGTCGTCGCCTTCCTGGCCTCCCCGGCCGGCCACTGGATCAACGGACAGGTCGTCCGCGCCAACGGCGGAATCATCTGAACCGCCGCAGCCACCCCATCGATCAAGAAAGTATCGATCAAGAAAGTAGGGCCCTGTCATGAGGAACGACGACACCGCAAAGGTCATCCTGGTCACCGGGGCCTCCAGCGGCATCGGGGCGCTGTCGGTGCGTGCGCTGGCCCTCGCCGGTCACACCGTGTACGCGGGCATCCGCCGGACGGCGACCCGCAACGCGGCCGCGGTGGCCGACCTGACGCGCTACGGCACCGACCACCAGGTCGACGTACAGGCCGTCGAGCTGGACGTCACCTCTCAGGACTCCGCCGACGCCGCAATCGACCGGATCCTCGCCGAGCGCGGCCGACTGGACGTGGTCGTGCACAACGCCGGACACATGGTTCTGGGCGCCGCCGAGGCGTTCACCACCGAGCAACTCGCGGACCTGTACGACGTGAACGTCCTGGGCACGCAGCGCGTCAACCGCGCCGCCCTGCCGACGTTGCGTGGGCAGGGCTCGGGGCTGCTGGTGTGGATCGGCAGCTCCAGCACCCGCGGTGGCTGCCCCCCGTTCCTGGCCCCGTACTTCGCAGCCAAGGCCGCGATGGACGCGCTGGCCGTCAGCTACGCCGCCGAGGTGCTCCCGTTCGGCATCGACACCGCGATCGTGGTGCCCGGTGCGTTCACCACCGGCACCAACCACTTCGCCAACGCCGGCACCCCCGCGGACCGTGCTCGTGCCGAAGCCTACGACCGGCGTCACCAACCCGTGACGGACGACCTGGGCAAGCGTCTGGCCGCGCTCATCCCTCCGGACGCCGATGTGTCCGAGGTCGCTGAAGCCGTCGTGCGCCTGGTCGCGATGCCACACGGCACCCGGCCCCTGCGCACCCACCTGGACCCCAGCCGAGACGGCAGCGAAGTCGTCTCCGCGGTCGCCGATCGCGTCCGCGCCGACTTCTTCCGCCGCATCGGACTGGACAGCCTGCTCACCGCAGGCAGCTCCCTGTGACACCGCAATGAGAGAAGGACCAACCAGCCATGCCATTCGCGAACTTCAAGGTCCCCGAGAAGACCCTCACCCCGAAGCAGAAGGAGGAGATCGTCACCCGCACCACCGAGCTGTACGTCGAGATCTACGGCGAGCGCGCCCGCGCCAGCACCATGGTGCTGGTCGAAGAGGTCGCAGACGGAGGCTGGGGCGTCTCCGGCAACGTGCTGACCCTCGCCATGCTCGGTGAGGCGACACCGACCGACACCGGCGACGCCTGACCGCACTGGCCGCCATTCGGCCGGGACAGCACCTTGAAACCGAGGGCCGCCGACGATCACACCCGGCGGCCCTCGGCTGAGCCCAGCAGCCGGACGGGTCCGCCCAGGTGCAGGAAGGAGTGCGCCGACGGCATCGGCACCGCATCAAGGACAGGGCGGTACGGCCCGTTCGGTGCCGTACCGCCCTTCCGTGGTGGGTCAGACGGCGGGTTCGGCGGCCGGCGCGGCCGCGGTTGCCTCTGTCTGTGCCGCGGCGGGCCGGCCGGGCAGGGTGAGCACGGCCAGGAATCCGGCGACGGCCACGGCGGCGAAGAAGTAGAAGCCCCAGGGGTGGCCGATGCCTGACGCCACGAGGGCGCCGGTGATCGACGGGCCGACGATGGAGCCGATACGGCCGATGCCCGAGGCCGAGCCGAGGGCGGTGCCGCGGACCGAGGCGGGATAGAAGTTCGTCACGTACGCGTAGATCAGCACCTGGGCGGAGAAGACGAACACGCCGGTGAGGAAGACGACGGTGTTGAGGAGCAGGTTGCTGTCCATCCTGATGCTGAGGCAGGCCAGCATGGCCACCGATATCGCGAACCAGCCGAGCGTGGTGGGCTTGATGCCCCGCCGGTCGGCCACGAAGCCGCCCAGGACCAGGCCGGCGACTCCGCCGACGTTGAGGATGAGCAGTTGGGTGACCGCCGTGGGGATGGGATAGCCGGCGTCGTTCATGAGCTTGGGCAGCCAGGTGTTGAGGCCGTAGACCAGGAGCAGGCCCATGAAGGATGCGACCCAGATGCCGATGCCGGCGCGGAGGTAGGCCGGCTTGAGGAGTTCGCCGAATGCGACGCGCTGGGAGGCGGGCGCTTTTTTGGCATGGACGAACGCCTCCGACTCCGGCAGGCGGAACCACTGGATGACCGCGACGACGAGTCCGGAGATGCCGAGGACGTAGAAGAGGACCTGCCAGTTGTCGGTGACCTGCAGGGCCAGCAGGGACGTGATCACGGCACCGGTGTGGTAGCCGGTCATGGTCAGGGTGCTGGCGCGCGCCCGGCGTGAGGCGGGCATGTTCTCGGCCATCATGGTCAGCGACGCCGGCATGCAGGCGCCGAGACCGATACCGGCGAGGAGCCTGAGTGCGGCGAACATCTCGACGGAGGTGGCCAGGGGCAGCACGAGGGTGAAGACGGAGAACTCCACCACCGAGGCGATGAGCAGCAGGCGTCGTCCGAAGCGGTCGGCGAGCGGGCCGACCAGGAGGGCGCCGATGGCGACGCCTACGAGGGAGAGCGTGGCGACCGTGGTGGCGTCCGCGGCCGTCATGCCCAGGTGCTGGGTCTTGAGCAGGGTGGGGATGATGGCGCCGAGGACGACGAGGTCGTACCCCTCGAGCATGACGGTGATCCAGCACAGGACCACGGTCCAGACGTTGCGGTTGGACGTGCCTGTACTCGAGACGGCGCCGGTGGTGTTCGGTGAGGTGGTGGGTGTCATGGCTGCGTTCCCTCTGTAGCGGCTGCGGGGACGGGATGGGGACGGGGGAGCGGGGATCAGAACGGGTAGTCGGCGATGTCCGGGCGGACGGTGACCCACTGGGTCTCGGTGAAGGCCTCGACGTTGGCGGCGGCTCCACCGAAGCGGGACCCGGTGCCGGAGGCCTTGACGCCGCCGAACGGGGCGTTGGGCTCGTCGTTGACGGTCTGCTCGTTGATGTGGACCTTGCCGGAGTCGATCTGGTCGGCGAGCTTCATCGCCGTACCGACGTCGCCGAGGATGCCGACGGACAGGCCGTACTCGCAGTCGTTGACTATCCGGGCGGCCTCCTCGAGCGTGGAGAACCCGATGACGGGTGCGACGGGGCCGAAGATCTCCTCGCGCCACGCCCGCATGTCGGTGGTGAGGCCGGTCAGGACGGTGGCCGGGTAGCCGGCGCCGTCGATCTCGCCGCCCGCGGCCAGCGTGGCGCCCGCCGCGACGCTGTCGGTGACTATGCCGTGCACCCGCTCCAGTTGCCGCCGGTCAATGATCGGGCCGAGCGCCACGTCCTCGCGGGCGGGGTCCCCGACGGGCAGCGCCCGGGCCTTCGCGGCCAGCGCGGCGCTGTACTCGTCGAGCAGCGACTCGTGCACGATGTGGCGACCGGTGGTCATGCAGATCTGCCCCTGATGCAGATACGAGCCGAACGCACCGGCGGAGGCCGCCTTCTGCACATCCGCGCCCGGCAGCACCACCAGCGCGTTGTTCCCGCCGAGTTCGAGGTGGGCGCGCTTGAGCAGACGGCCCGCCTGCTCACCGATCGCCCGGCCGACCGGAGTGGAGCCGGTGAAGGAGATGACCCGTACCTCGGGTGCTTCGACGACCGCCTGACCCACCGCGCCGTCGCCCGGCAGCAGGTGCAGCACTCCGGAGGGCAGCCCGGCCTCCTCGAAGATCCGGGCGATGACCACGCCACCGCTCACCGCCGTACGCGGATCGGGCTTCAGCAGGACCGCGTTGCCGAGCGCCAGAGCGGGTGCCACCGAACGCAGTCCGAGGGCGAGCGGGAAGTTGAACGGCGCGATCACGCTCACGACGCCGGCAGGGCGGCGCCGGGCGAACGACCAGCGCACCTCCTCGGACGTCAGTACTTCTCCCTGAGGGTGCGTGGGCAGTGCCGCGCACTCGAACGACTCGCCGATCGCCAGCTGCGCCTCGAACGCCGCCTTGGCCCGTACCGAGCCCGCCTCACGTATCAGCCAGTCCTCGATCTCGGCGGCGTGCTCGGTGAACAGCTCGCCCGCGCGGCGCAGTACAGCCGCCCGCTGCTGCGGGGGAGTTGCCGCCCAGGTCCGCTGCGCCTCGGCGGCCCGGGTGGCGGCGCGGCGCACGTCCTCGGGCGTGGCCAGGCCGGCGGTGCCGAGCTGCGCGCCGGTCGCCGGCTCGGTGACCTGGTGCTCGCGGGTGGCGTCCTGCCAGCCGTCGCTGAGGATCTTCTTGCTCCAGACGTCGTTGTCCAGGAGTGTCATCGGTCTTCCTTCCGTCATCCGAGGGGGATGACTTCCGTGAGGTGTGTTCGTGGGGTGGGCATCGTGGTCAGGACGGTGTCGTGAGCACGGTGTCGACCTGGACGAGCCGGGGTCCGTCCGGGCGCCGGGAGAGCACCGCCCTTAATTCGTCCACGCTCTCGACGTGCTGGGCGGACACGCCGTAGCCCTCCGCGATGCGGGTGAAGTCCAGGCCCGGGATGTCCATGCCCGGTGCGTCCGGGACACCCAGCAGGCCGCTGAACCAGCGCAGAGCGCCATAGGTTCCGTTGCGCAGCAGCACCACGGTCACGGGCAGGCGTTGCTGGGCTGCCGTCCACAGGGCGGTGATGCCGTAGTTGGCCGAGCCGTCCCCGATCACTCCGACGACCGGCCGGTCGGGCTGGGCCATGGCGACCCCGACGGCGCCGGGCAGTCCGAAGCCGAGTCCGCCGGCTGCCGGAAAGTAGTAGGAGCCGGGCCGCCGCAGGTCCATCTGGCGCCACCACGAGGAGTTCGTCGAGGTCGACTCCACCACGTACGCCGTGTCGTCGGGCAGTTCGTCCCGGAGGGAGGCGAAGACCTCCTCGGGATGCAGCCGCGTCCCCTGCCCGGTGGCCGGCGCGGGGGTGGGCCGGTAGTCCCCCGGCGGCTCGGTCGCCGCGTCGAGTTCCTTGAGCAGCAGGTCGATGACGGCGGCCGGGTCGGCGACCAGAGCCTCGCCCATCGGCGCGCGGGCGGCGGCGGAGGCGTCCTCCGTGACCTGGATCAACCGGGTGCCCTCGGGCAGATACCGGCCGGGCAGGTACTCGTGATAGCGGAAGACCGGTGCCCCGAGCACCAGTACGAGGTCATGACCCTCGAAAGCCCGGGAGACGGGTTCGATCCCCGCCGGCAGCACCCCGCGAAACTGCGGGTGGCGGTTGGGGAAGGGCAGCCGGAACAGCGACGGTGCCGCCCACACCGCAGCGCCGAGCCGCTCCGCCAGCCGCACCGCGTCGTCGAAGAGACCGGCGGAGTCGATGTCACCGCCCAGCACCAGCGCGGGCCTGCGCGCGTCGGCCACCGCACCGGCCAGCCGGCGTCCCTGCTCCGCGCCGGGCACCGCGGCGCGGTGCACCTGCCGGTCCAGCACGGCTGACGCGTTCTCGCCCGCGTCCACCGCCCAGTCGTCGTAGGGGACGGAGAGGTAGGTGGGCCGGCGCTGCAACTGCGCCTCGAAGACGGCCTGGGCGAGGGCCCGGGGCACGTCCTGGGCACAGGCCGGTTCGGCGGCCCAGCCGACGAGCGGCTTCATCAGCGACGGGGCGTCGACGTTGGAGAGGTTGGCCTCCGGTCCGATGGCCGGCCGCACCTGCTGGCCGGCCACGACGACCAGCGGAGTGCGCGAGGCCACGGCGTTGGTGAGCGCGCCCATCGCGTTGCCGGAGCCGGACGCGGCATGCAGGTTGACGAGCACCGGACGTCCCGTGGCCTGCGCGTAACCGTCCGCCATGCCCACCACGGCACCCTCGTGCAGCCCCAGGACGTACCGGAAGCCGTCCGGCAGGTCGGCGAGGAACGGCAGCTCGTTGGAGCCGGGATTCCCGAAGACGGTGGTGAGCTCCTGCCGTTGGAGGAACTCATGGCAGACACGGCGCACGGAGGGCACAGACGTTCCTTTCACTGCGACGTCGAAGTGACGCAGGCCACGCTAGGCACCGCACGACATTCGGACTAATAAATGTTGGCGGGATGCGATATAGGCTCGATCGATATGAGCAGCTTCGATCTCAACCTCGCCCGCGTCTTCGTGCTGCTCTACGAGACCGGCAGTGTCACGGCGACGGCGGAGACGCTGCACGTCACCCAGCCCACGGTGAGCTACAGCCTGGCCAAGTTGCGCCGGCACTTCGACGACGAGCTCTTCCGGCGCACCGGCCGCGGCCTGACCCCGACGGCCGGTGCCCAGCGCCTCTACGAGCCCTTGCAGCGCGCGCTGGCCGGCATGGACGCCGTGATCCGCCAGGACGACCACTTCGACCTGACCGCCATGTCAGGGCGTTTCACCGTGGCCCTCTCCGACCTGGGCCAGGCCACCCTGCTGCCCCGGCTGGCCGCGGCGGCCCGCGAGCGGGCTCCCGGTGTGTCCTTCACCATCCGCCCGCTGGACGTGGACGCCGCCGAGAGCCAGCTGCGCCGCGGTGAACTCGACGCCTTCGTCGCCACCCCGGTCCTCACGTCCCACCGCACCGTGCGCATCCCGCTCTTCCACGAGCGCTACGTAGGCATGGTCGCCGCCGACCACCCCCGCATCCGCGGCGCCTCCGTCACGCTGGCGGACCTCGCGGCCGAGCACCATGCGACGGTGTACGGCCCCCACGGCCACGTCGTGCCCCGCCTGCTCCTCGCCACGCACGGCCTCCTGGATCGCGTCGCCGTCGACGCCACCCGCTTCACGGTGCTGCCCTACCTGCTGGAACACACCGACCTCTTCGCGATCGTCCCCGAATACGTCGGCGAGGTGTTCACCGCCTCCCACCGCCTGCGCCTCGTGAGGCTCCCGTTCGACACGGAACCGATCGAAGTGGCGCTGTACGCCCGGCACGAGGCATCACGCAGCCCGTCCCAGCGGTGGCTGGTGCAGTTCATGGCTGATGTTCTGGGGGAGCTGGTCAGCCCTGCACAGCTGCCGCCGAGCGCGGGCTGAGCGGTCGGCCGCGCTGTGAGGTATGGGTTGCACGCCCGGACACGGTGACGCGCCCGACCTGCACCTTTCTGGAGGGCGACGCCGGAGAGGGGGGCGGTGGGCTCGGCGACGCTCTGTATCGTGCGGCACCTTCCGCCTGGACATCAAGTACGAGGACGCGGTGGCCGGCTGTGGCACTACGGCATGTAGTGACTGGCCTGTGTTCCCAGGACATTCAGCAGGGCCAGGGCCTCGGCCCCGGGGGATCCCGGTGGCGCGGTGTAGAGCACGAGGTACTGGTCGCGGTCGGTGAGGGTGAGCGTGTCGCAGTCGACGGTGACATCCCCGACGGCCGGGTGGCGAAAGGTCTTCCTGAGCACCGGCGCGGTCTGTACGTCGTGCCGTTCCCACAGGCGGGCGAAGTCGGGGCTGGTATCGCGGAGTTCACCGACGAGGCCGGTCACCGCGGGATCGGTGGGGTAGCGGGCGAGGGTGGTGCGCAGCTGCGTCACGACGCTCAGCCGGAACTCGGCGGCGTCGGAGATCCCGTACAGCGTCGCATCACCTCGCTGCGGCCCGAGAAAGGACCGGCGCGCGAGATTGCGGTCCTCGGGGGCGAGCGGGGCGAAGTCCTCCATGAGCGCGGCCGCGAGGTCGTTCCAGGCGAGAACCTCGAACGCGGCGGACATCACGAAGCCGGCCGTCTGCGGCAGCCGCTCCAGAAGCGCGAGGATGCTCGGGCGGACGTCGCGCCGGTGCAGCTGGGTACGGTTGGGCGCGGTGCCCGCGAGGACGTGGAGGTGGTCGGACTCCGTGTCGGTGAGCCGCAGGGCGCCGGCGATCGCGGCCAGGACGTCGCCCGAGGGGCGTGGCGCCCTGCCCTGCTCGAGGCGGACGTAGTACTCCGTGGAGATGTGCGCGAGGACCGCTACTTCCTCGCGGCGAAGACCTGGTGTGCGCCGGCGCGGGCCGGAGGGAAGGCCGACGTCCTGCGGGCGAAGCCGCTCGCGGCGGCTGCGGAGGAACGCCCCGAGCTCCTGCTTGTCCATACGCCCAGTGTGCGCGCCGCCCGGCCGCGGATCCTGGTACAGCCTGTGCCTGTATCCGGCCGGCAGTCGGTCGGACGCTGTTGCCATGACGAACAACACGAACGCCATGAACACCACGAACGTCACCGGCAGCGCACCCGTCGGCCTGCTCGCCGGCAAGGTCCTGTTCATCACCGGTGCCAGTCGCGGCATCGGGGCCGCCGCGGCCCGGCTCTTCGCCTACGAGGGCGCCACGGTCGTGCTCGCCGCACGCAGCACCGACGCCCTCGAGACCATCGTGAAGGAGATCCGCGCCGACGGGGGCGTCGCCGACGCCGTCACCATGGACCTCGCCGACCCCGCGAGCATCCGCGCCGCAGTCGACCACGTCGAAAAGCTGCACGGACGGCTCGATGGCGCCTTCAACAACGGCGCGGTCCCCCAGCAGCAGGTCGGCCCGGTCGAGACCATCAGCGACGACGACATCGACGAGCAGTTCGCCGTCAACTTCCGTTCGCACTGGACCGCCATGACCTCCGAGGCCGCGCTCATGAGGCGGGGCGGCGGCGGGGCGATCGTCAACACCTCCAGCATCGGCAGCCGCCGCGCGAACCCCGCCCTGCCCGCCTACGGCGCCATGAAGCGCGCGCTCAACAGCCTCACCGAGACTGCCGCGGTGAACTGGGCCGGTGACGGTATCCGGGTCAACGGCATCACCCCCGGCGGCACCTCCACGGAGATGATCGACACCTGGGAGGCGGCGACTCCCGGCGTCATCGAGCAGATAACCGCGTCGATCCCGCTGGGTCGGATGGCTGAGCCCCGGCAGATCGCCGAGGCGGCCGCGTGGCTGCTCAGCGACCGGGCCTCGTACGTGACCGGCGCGATCCTGCCGGTCGACGGCGGCGCCGGCGCCTGACAAGAGCGGCCCGGGTCCTGATCCGCGCTCCGGGCGTGTCGAGAACGCCTGCCCGACCTCAGCCATGCAGGCGGAGTGTCACGCCCGGAGGATCTGCTGCTCTCCGACAACGGAGAGCAGCCGAAGTCTCTCGTAGCTTTCACTGCCCGGGACGGCCGTGTAGACCAGAAGCATGTGTGACTGATCGGGGTCGAGAAGCGCCTGGCAACTGAGTTCGAGAGTGCCGATATCGGGGTGTACGAATCGCTTGGTGTCGTTGTACTGGATACCGACTTCGTGTTCGTTCCAGACGGCGCGGAATTCTTCGCTGCGGGCCATCAGCAGCTGCTGGAGGTGAGCGGCCGGCGACTTGGGTCCGCGCAGGGTGACCAGCCGGCGTAGCCCGGAGGCGAAGACGCGGGAGTGCAGCGCGTGATCGTCGGGGTGGTACAGGGCGCGGATGGCCGGGTCGGTGAACCACCGGTAGCCGATGCTGCGGGCCGGGCCGGTGTAGCGGGTGAGGTCGCCGGTGAGGGCGACGGCGAGCGGGGTCTGCCGGAGTGTCTCGCCGAGCTCGGTGACGATTTCGGCGGGGGTGTCGATGAGCCGGTCGAAGATGCGCAGCAGGCCGGGACTGATGTGTTCGCTGGTGGAGCCTCTGGTGGGCGGGTTGTGCCCGGCGAGACGAAACAGGTGGTCGCGTTCGTCGAGGGACAGGTGCAGACCCTGTGCGATCGAGGCGATCATCTGCTCGGACGGGCGCGGTCCGCGCTCCCGCTCCAGCCGACTGTAGTAGTCGGCGGAGATATGGCAGATCGCGGCTACCTCTTCCCGGCGCAGACCGGCTGTCCTGCGTCGCTGGCCGCGCGGAAGGCCGACGTCCTCGGGCTGCAGCGACTCCCGGCGGCGACGCAGGAATTCGGCGAGCCCGCCTCGATCGATCACGGCTGCTTCCTCCCTGAGTGCCGGTGCTCTTTCGTTCTACCACCCGTGCCGGACCGGAGCCTGGGATTGTCGATCCCCCTTTCGGCGGCCCTCCTCGGCCGGGCCGGCCTCGGATCGGGAGGCCGTGGATACCCGCGCTGATCAGGTGCAGCTTTGAAGCGCATTCCCGTTGGGATCGATGTGAGAAGCGAGGAAGACCCATGGCACGTACACGGCCGGACATCACCGTTCCGGACCTTCCCGGGAAGCTTGCCGTCGTCACCGGCGCCAGTGACGGCGTCGGACTGGTCCTGGCCACCCGGCTGGCCGCCGCCGGTGTCGAGGTCGTCATGCCCGTCCGCAACCGCCGCAAGGGTGAGGCGGCGATCGCGAAGGTCAAGCGGCAGCACCCGCAGGCGGTCCTGTCGCTGCGAGACCTCGACCTGTCGTCGCTGAGTTCGGTCGCCGCGTTGGGCGCCGCTCTCGTCGCCGAGAACCGTCCGATCCACATCCTGGTCAACAACGCCGGCGTGATGACGCCACCGGACCGGCAGACCACCGCGGACGGGTTCGAGCTGCAGTTCGGCAGCAATCATCTCGGTCACTTCGCACTGGTCTGCCACCTGCTGCCGCTGCTGCGCGCGGGCCGCGCCCGGGTGACCTGCCAGCTCAGCGTCGCCGCCAACGAGGGCTCCATCAACTGGGACGACCTCAACTGGGACCAGTCCTACAACGGCCGCCGCGCGTACAGCCAGTCGAAGATCGCGTTCGGTCTCTTCGCACTCGAACTGGATCTCCGCAGCCGGGCCGCGGACTGGGGAATCACCAGCAACATCTCCCATCCCGGCATCGCACCGACCAGCCTGCTGGCCGCCCGCCCCGAGGTCGGCCGGACAAGGGACACCAGCGCCGTACGCGTGATCCGCGCGTTGTCCCGCCACGGCATCCTCGGCACGGTGGAGAGCGCGGCACTGCCGGCCCTGTACGCCGCCACCTCCCCGGACGCACGCGGCGGCCGGTTCTACGGGCCCAGCGGCTTCCAACACCTGTCCGGCCCGCCCGCCGAACAGCCCCTCTACTCCCGGCTCCGCAGTCAGGAAGAGGCGCGGCGCGTCTGGCAGATCTCCGAAGACCTCACCCACGCCGGCTTTCCGGCGCTGTCCGGCGCCGATCACAGGGGCGGCAGGTGAGGCGGTGCCGGCCCAGGCGGGAGGACCGAACTGTCTCGTCCTTCCTCGAGTTCGTATTCGTACGCGATCCCAGGCGGCCCGAGGACAGGAGGCGGCTCAGCTGACATACGTCGGTGTATGCAGCACTCGGGCGTGTCCGACCTGGCGGATCGGTCCTGTGAGGTGGACGGTGCCGGTGAGCCGGATGTCGGCGCTGGAGGTGCCGAGCCGGACGGTGATCGCACCGGGTTCGACGATGCGGCGCAGCTCGGGGCCCGTGTAGGCGAGGCGGTCCGCGTGCAGTCGGAAGGTGACCCTGCGCTCTTCTCCGGGGGCCAGGAGGACGCGCGTGAACCCCGTCAACTGGGTGACCGGGCGGGGAAGTTGGGCGACCGGGTCTGCGGTGTAGAGCTGGACGACTTCTGAGCCGGGGAGGTCGCCGGTGTTGCGGACCAGGCAACTGATCTCGACCTCGCCGTCGGTGGCGATCTCCCCGGCGCTCATCTCGAACCCGTCGTAGGCGAACGTCGTATAGGACCGTCCGTGCCCGAAGGGGTAGGCCGGGGTGGGGTCGAGGTTGCTCACGCCCTGGGTGTTGCCGCCGAGCGGGGCGTGCAGATAGGTGCCGGGCTGGCCGCCTGCCGTCCGCGGCACCTGCACCGGCAGCTTGCCGGAGGGGTTGATCCGTCCGGAGAGCACCCCGGCAAGAGCGGGGCCGCCCTCCTCGCCGGGGAAGAAGGCCTGGACGACAGCGGCGGCGCGGTCGGCGTAGGGACCCAGCGCATACGGGCGCCCGGAGACGACCAGCAGGACGAGAGGTGTGCCGGTGGCCAGCAGGGCCTCGACCAGTTCGTCCTGGACGCCGGGCAGGGAGAGGTCCTCGGCGTCGCAGCCCTCGCCGGAGGTGCCGAGGCCGAAGAGGGCGGCGCGGTCGCCGACGACGGCTATGCAGACGTCCGCTTGCCGGGCCGCGTCCACGGCCGCGTCGATGCCGCTGCGGTCGACGTCCTTGACGGGGCAGCCCTGTTCGTACGCGATGAGGGTGCGGGGCAGTTCGGTGGCCAGGGCGTCCAGCAGGGTGCGGGCCTCGATGCCGTTGTCGTGGCCGGGGTGGTGGGGCAGGACGTGGTTGGGGAAGGAGTAGCAGCCGAAGAAGGCGTTGGCGTCGTCGGCGCACGGGCCGATGAGGGCGATGGATGGGGTGTCCGCGGCCAGGGGGAGGAGTCCGTCGCGGTTGTCCAGCAGCACGATGCTCTGCTCGGCCAGCTCCCGGGCGATGGCCCGGTGGGCGGGCGGGTCGAGGTCGATGGGGTCCTCGCCCGTTGTCTCCGGGGCGAAGTCGGCGTCGAGCAGCCCCAGTTCGGCCTTCTGACGCAGCACGCGCCGTACCGCCCGGTCGACCAGGCCCTCGGAGACGGTTCCCGCGCGGACGAGTTGGGCGAGGGGTTCGCCGTAGCAGAGCGTGTCGGGCAGTTCCACGTCGATTCCCGCGGTGAGTGCTCGTGCGCCGGCCTCGCCGTCGGTGGCGGCGATGCGGTGCATGGTGCGCAGGAAGGCGATGGACCAGTAGTCGGAGACGACCGTGCCCCCGAATCCCCAGTCCTCGCGCAGCAGTTGCGTGAGCAGCGAGGGGTCGGCGCCGGCCGGCACGCCGTCCACGTCGGCGTAGGAGTTCATGACCGAGCGGGCGCCGCCCTCGCGGATCGCCGTCTCGAACGGCGGCAGGATCACGTCGGCGAACTCCCGGGGCCCCATGGACACGGGGGCGTGGTTGCGGGCGGCCTTCGAGGCCGAGTACCCGGCGAAGTGCTTGAGGGTGGCGATGACGCCGGCGCCCTCCAGACCGCGGACGTATGCCGTGCCGGTGGTCGCGACGAGATACGGGTCCTCGCCCAGGGTCTCCTCGACACGGCCCCAGCGGTAGTCGCGTACGACGTCGAGGACGGGGGAGAGGCCCTGGTGGACGCCGACTCGGCGCATGCTCGTGCCGATGGCGCGGGCCATGCGCTCGACGAGCTCCGGGTTGAAGGCGGCGGCCCAGGCAAGGGGCGTGGGGAAGACGCTGGCGTGGTGGGTGGTGAACCCTGTCAGGCACTCCTCGTGCGCGAGGGCGGGGATGCCGAGCCGGGTGTTGTCCATCAACTCACGCTGCAGAGAAGCGAGGTGCCGTGCACCCTCGTGCGGCTCGACCGGCTTGGTGCCGAACGGGCGGGTGAGGTGGCCGAGTCCGTCCTTGCTGGCCTGGTCGAAATCGGTGTGGGAGGCGAAGACGTCCTGCATGGGGGCGACGTTGCCGCTGACCCGCTCGACTCCGGGCCACGCGCTGCCGAGCTGGGCGAGCTTCTCCTCCAGGGTCATCTCCGCGAGCAGGGCCTCGACCCTGTCGTCACGAGGGCAGGCCGGATCGGCCCAAGGTGTGGTCATGGTGCGTTCCTCGGGGTGGTTGGGGCGCGGCGGATTCAGGAAGGGCCGGTCGGGTTCACGACCCGGTGGCCGGCGGCGGGGCGGTGGAGCCCCGGACGACCAGCTGGGTGGCCAGCTCCACCCGGTGGCTGTCCAGGCGCTCGCCGGCGGCCAGACGGAGCAGCGTGCGCAGCGCGGCCCGGCCGATCTCGACGAACGGTTGCCGGACGGTGGTCAGGGGAGGGGCCGAAGTGCCTGCGGCGGCGGTGTCGTCGAAGCCGACGACGCTGACGTCGTCCGGCACCCGCAGGCCGTTGACCCGGGCGGCTTCGATGACGCCGAAGGCCTCCAGGTCGTTGCCGGCGAAGACGGCGGTCGGGGGCTCGTCGAGGGCGAAGAGCTCCAGGGCGGCCTGGTAGGCGGGCTTGAACCGGAAGGCCCCCTGCTTGATGAGCCGGGGGTCGGGCGTGATCCCGGCGCCGCTGAGAGCGGCCTGATAGCCGTGCAGGCGGGCGGTGTTGCAGACGGCGTCGTGCCGGCCCTCGATCATCGCGATCCGGCGGTGGCCGAGCTTCAGCAGGTGCTCGGTGGCCGCCATGCCACCGCTGAAGTTCGTCGCGCCGATGCTCGGCACACTCTCGTCCGGCACGTTCATCGGGTCAATGAGCACGAGCGGGATGTCGTGCTGGGCGAACTGCGCCCGCTGCCGGGCGGTCAGTTCGGACGTCACCAGGATGAGGCCCTCCCGGCCGGCGCCCGCGATCTTGCGGGCCCAGGCGGCACCGAGCGGGTCGTCGGGCGCCGTGCCGATGACGACGTCGACGCCGGCTTCGGCCGCGGCCTCCGTGACACCCTGCGTGATCACCAGGTTGTTGGGGTTGACCAGCTCGTCGAAGGTCAGGTCGATCGCGCGCACCGGGGACTGTGCGCCGCCCGGCCCGCGGGCCACGTAGTCGTGCTCGACCAGCAGCCGCTCGATGCGTGCCCGGGTCTCGGGCGAGACGTCACTGCGGCCGTTGACCACCTTGGAGACGGTGGCCACGGAGACCCCGGCGGCCTCGGCGATGCCGGTCAGTGTCGTCCGCTCGACGGCTCTCTTCGCCATGCTGGTCCTTTCGCTCTTTTACGGGGACGGTAGCGCAATCTTTCGCAGGGTTCCAAGGGGTCATGGCGATGAAAAATGCTCGCTTCCGGCCTCTTGACCCTCGGCTATGACGCACCTAACTTGTCGGCCAGAAAACGCAGAGGTTTCGAAAATTTTCGAGCCGTGCTTCACCGCATCCGACGAGCCGACGAGCCGTCCGGCGTGATCGAACCTCTGAAGAGCCGAAGGAGCTCAAGATGACCCCGAGAATGCCTCGCCGCGCCCTCATCACCGCATCGGCGGTAACACTCACGCTCACCATCGCCGCCTGCGGCAGCAGCGGACGTGCCGTCGGCGGGGCCGGCGGAGACGGAACGCTGGCCTGGGCGCTGACCCAGGGCTCCGAGGCCACCTTCCGAGCCTCGGCCACGCAGTGGAACAAGGACCGGCCGGACAGCAAGATCACCTACCAGTTCTTCCAGAACGACCCCTACAAGCAGAAGCTGCGCACGGCCGTCGGTGCGGGCAACGGCCCCATCCTGTTCGAGAACTGGGGCGGCGGCGGGCTGAAGAGCTACGTCGACGCCGGGAAGGTCGCCGACCTCACTCCGGATCTCGACGCCGACCCCGCCTGGAAGAACCGCATCTTCCCCTCGGTGCTCAAGTCCGCGACCTTCGGCGGCCAGGTCTACGGCGTTCCCGTCAACGGCGTGCAGCCCGTGGTCCTGTACTACAACAAGGACCTCTTGCAGAAGGCGGGCGCTCAGCCGCCGAAGACCTGGGACGACCTGCTCGCGCTGGTGAAGAAGCTGAAAGCCCAGGGCATCGCTCCGATCTCCATGGGCGGTGCGTCCAAGTGGCCGGACCTGATGTGGCTGGAGTACCTCGTCGACCGCGTCGGCGGACCCGACACCTTCGCGGACATCGCGGCCGGCAAGAAGGGCGCCTGGTCCGCCCCCGCCGTCCTCGAAGCCACTCGTATGATCGAGCAGCTCGTCGACGCGGGCGGCTTCGCCAAGGGCTTCGCCTCGGTCTCCGCCGACACCGGCCAGGCCGAGGCCCAGCTGTACACCGGCAAGGCCGCGATGATCCTCCAGGGCAGCTGGGGCTACGGCACCATCAACACAGGCTCCCCGGCGTTCGTCTCCGAGGGCAAGCTCGGCTGGACCGGCTTCCCGGCCGTCACCGGAGGCAAGGGCGACCCGACGAACATCGTCGGCAACACGGCCAACTTCTTCTCCGTGTCCGCGCAGGCGAGCGCGAAGGAACGCAAGACGGCGGTGTCGTATCTCAAGGACGGCGTCTACAACGACACCTACGTCGACAACCTCCTCAAGAACGGTGACGTGCCGCCGGTCAAGGACCTGGACGCCAAGATCAAGGCGTCGGCCAACGCGGACTGGTCGTCGTACGTCTACAACCTGACCCGTGACGCGAAGAACTTCCAGCTCTCCTGGGACCAGGCGCTCAGCCCCGAACTCGGCAACGAGCTGCTCACCCACCTCGACCAGCTCTTCCTCGGCCAGATCAGCCCGGAGCAGTTCTGCGCACAGATGGACAAGGCGGCGGCGAAGTGAGCACCGCCAAGGTCTCCGTGCCCGCCCGGCGGGACGGCGCGCCCTTCCTCATGGCCCTGCCCGCACTGCTGCTCTTCGCCCTCTTCGCGCTCGTGCCGATGGGGATCGTCGTCTACCTCAGCTTCACCCACTGGGACGGACTGGGCGGCCCCGCCTGGGCCGAAACCGACAACTGGCACGAGGCACTGACCAGTTCGGTCACCCGGAACGCCCTCTGGCTCACCGCGAAGCTCATGGTGTTCTCCTGGGTCGTCCAGACCCCGATCAGTCTCCTGCTGGGCGTCTTCGTGGCAGGCAAACAGCGCTACCGCTCCCTGTTCGCCGTCCTGTACTTCGTCCCGCTGCTGATCTCCACGGCCGCCGTCGCCGTCATCTTCAAGAACCTCCTCGACCCCAACTTCGGCCTGGGCGCGGCCCTCAACCTGCCGATCCTCGGTCAGGACTGGCTCGGCAACCCCCAACTCGCCTTCTACGCGGTGGTGTTCGTCATCGCCTGGCAGTTCGTGCCCTTCCACACACTGCTCTACCAGGCGGGCGCCCGGCAGATCCCGGCATCCCTCTACGAGGCGGCGTCGATCGACGGCGCGGGCCGCATCAAACAGTTCTGGCACATCACCCTGCCCCAACTGCGCTACACCATCGTCACCTCCTCGACCCTGATGGTGGTCGGCTCGCTCACCTACTTCGACCTGGTCTTCGTCCTCACCGGCGGCGGCCCCGGCTACGCCACCCGCATCCTGCCGCTGGACATGTACATCACCGGCTTCCAGAGCAACGAGATGGGCCTGGCCAGCGCCATCTCGGTCGTGCTCGTGGTGGCAGGCCTTCTCCTCTCCCTCGCCCTTCTCCGCTTCTCCGGCTTCAACCGGATGCGCAGCCAGCAGGCAGGTATGTGATGTCCACGCTCTCCCACGCCCCGACCGCCGATCCCGCGTCACGTGTGACACCGGCGCCCGCGGCGGCCCCCGGCCGTCTTGCCCGGCTGCGGCGCACGAACCCCCTCGGCGCCCTGGGCGGCGCGCTCTGGCTGGTGATCGTCCTCGTCCCGGTCTACTGGGTCGTCGTCACCAGCCTGCGCACCCGCGAGGGCTTCTTCGACGCCAACCCGCTCGCCCTGCCGACCAGCCCGACCCTGGACAACTACCGCCTGGTCTGGGACAACGGGTTCACCCACTACCTCCTCAACAGCCTCCTGGTCACCGTCGGCGCGACACTGCTGACCCTCGGGGTGTCCTTCCTGGCCGCGTACGCCATCGTCCGTGGCACCAGCCGGGCCCTGCGCTGGGCCTTCAGCGTCTTCCTGCTGGGCCTCGCCATCCCGCTGCAGGCCACGATCATCCCGGTGTACTACCTGATCGCCAAGGCGCAGATGTACGACACCCTCCTCGCCATCGTGCTGCCCTCGGCGGCGTTCGCCATCCCGCTCACGGTGATCATCCTCGTCAACTTCCTGCGGGACATCCCCGACGAGCTGTACGAGTCCATGCGCGCCGACGGCGCGGGCCACTGGAGGATGCTGCTCAGTCTGGCGCTGCCGTTGTCGCGCCCCGCCCTGATCACGGTCACGATCTATGACGCCCTGAACGTGTGGAACGGCTTCCTCTTCCCGCTGATCCTCACCCAGAGCCCCGACAAGCGGGTCCTGCCGCTGTTCGTGTGGAGCTTCCAGGGCGAGTTCACCATCAACATCCCCGCGATCCTCGCCGCGGTCGTCCTGTCCACACTGCCGATCCTGGCGCTCTACGTCCTCGGCCGCCGCCAGCTCATCGGCGGACTCACGGCGGGCTTCGGCAAGTGAAGGGAGACGAGATCACGCGAGGGGGAGCAGAGGGGACGGCCGCGCAGCGTGGGAATGGTTGCCTCCGACGTCAGGTTGTGCCGACATGAGCGAAGTGCAAGCGGTCGTGGCAAGTGCGTACGGCGGTCCCGAGGTGCTGTCGGTGATCGACGAGGCCGTTCCGGATGCCGGGCGGGGGCAGGTGCGCATCGCGGTCCGTGCCGCGGGCGTCAACCCGTTCGACACCAAGGTGTACAGCGGCGCCTTCGGAACCGATCCGGCGAACCTGCCGATGCGGCTCGGCGTCGAGGCGGCCGGTGTGGTGACCGCGGTCGGCGCCGACGCGACCGGTCCCGCAGGTCCGATCGAGGTCGGCGATGAGGTGATCGCCTATCGCGCGTCCGGCGCGTATGCCGCCGAACTCGTCGTCCCGGGCTCAGCGGTGGTCCCGAAGCCTGCCAACCTGTCCTGGGAGCAGGCCGGCGGGCTGATGGCCGCCGGTGTCACCGCTGTGCACGTGCTTGAGGCGATCGGCCTGGGCAAGGACGAGACGGTGCTGATCCACGGCGCGGCCGGAGGAGTCGGCTTGATGGCCGTTCAGCTGGCGGCGGCCCGCGGTGCCACGGTCCTGGGCACGGCCGGCCCCGCCAAGCACGACCTGTTGCGTGAGCTGGGAGCGATCCCGATCGCCTACGGGGCGGGCCTGGCTGACCGGGTTCGCGCGGTGGCGCCGGAGGGCCTCGACGCGGCGGCCGATCTGGTGGGCACCGACGAGGCGGTGGATGTCTCCGTGGAACTCGTCGCCGACCGTTCCCGCATCGCGACCATCGCCGGTTTCGCCCGCGGGGCGCAGGTCGGCATCAAGCTCCTCGGCGGCGCTCCCGGCGCGGATCCGGGCACGGACATCCGCGACGCCGCCCGCCTGCAACTCACCGAGGCCGCGCGGGCCGAGCGACTGCGCGTCCTGGTCGCCGGCAGCTATCCGCTTCGGGAAGCCGCAGCCGCCCATCACCAGATCAGGACCGGCCACACGACCGGAAAGATCGTCCTGGTGCCGTAGCCCGAGGGGCCAGGTACCTCTTCGACGTCTCATTCTGCTGACGTTCCCGTAGGGGTCACTCGGAGGCCGCGCGGCCGTGCTTTCCGCCAGCCGAGAACGGCTTGTCCCAAGTGGCCGCAGCCCGGTCCTGTGGCACTGGCTGCCCGGCCTCTGGCCGATATCAGCACCGTCACCGGACACCGCGGTCACAGAAGGATCCAAGTGGCGAGCTGACGGCGCGTCTTCCAGGCTGCGAGGCGGGAAGCGTACGGGGGCTCACGCGAATCCGGGCCCCCGCAACCGAACACCTTCTCCGACCGTGAACCACTGGGGTGTCACCCCGGTGCGAGTGCGGCGGGGGTTCGGGTTTCGTGGGCGCATGCCGGGTCAGCACACCCACACAAGAGAGGCCCAGCCATGACCGTCCCGCTTCCCGTGGTCTTCATCCACGGCCTTTGGCTGCACAGCACCTCCTGGCGACCGTGGATCGATCTGTTCCGCGCGGAGGGCTACGACCCTTCCGCGCCCGGGTGGCCCGGTGACCCCGACACCGTCGAGGAGGCGCGCCAGAACCCCGAGAGCGTCGCCGGATACGGCATCGATGACGTCGTGGAGCACTACGCGGCCCTCATCGAGACCCTGCCCGCCCGGCCCATCGTGATCGGTCACTCCTTCGGCGGGATGATCGCCCAGAAGCTGCTCGGCCAGGACCGGGCCGCCGCCGCGGTCGCGATCGACGCCGCACAGATCAAGGGCGTTCTGCCTCTGCCGCTGTCCGCACTGAAGGCGACGCTCCCGGTCTTCAAGAACCCGGCCAACAAGCGCCGGTCGGTCTCCCTGACCCCGGAGCAGTTCCGGTTCGCTTTCGGCAACGCCATCGCGGAGGAGGAATCGGCGGCCCTGTACGAGCGCTGGACCATCCCCGCGCCGGGCAAGCCGCTCTACGAGGCCGCCGCCGCCAACTTCAACCCCCACTCGCCCGCGAAGGTCGACACGGACAACAACGGACGCGGCCCCCTGCTGCTCATCTCCGGCGGCAAGGATCACACGGTCCCCGAGGTCGTCACCCGGGCCACCCTCAAGCAGTACCGGCACTCCGAGGCCGTCACCGACATCATCAACTTCCCCGACCGCGGGCACTCCCTGACGGTCGACGGCGGCTGGCAGGAGGTCGCGGACACCGTGCTGACCTGGCTGCGGCAGCGCAGTCCGGAGACGGCACGATGACATCGACCTCCCCGGGCACCGCAGACCCCGGTGCCGGCGCGGGTCTCGCCGGACGGACCGTCGTGGTCACCGGTGCCGGGCGCGGCATCGGACTCGCCGTGGTCGAGGCTTTCCTCGCAGCCGGCTCCCGCGTCGTCGCCGGATCGAGGGAACGTACCGAAGCCCTCGACGCACTGGTGAAGCAGGGTGCCGAACTCACCGTCGTGGAAGTCGACCTGGCGACCTCCGACGGTCCGGCGGCGCTGGTCGCCGAAGCCGTAGCGGTCCACGGCGGTGTCGACGTCCTGGTGAACAACGTCGGCGCGGTCCGGCCCAGGGTCGACGGCTTCCTGAGTGTGACGGACGAGGACTGGGAGTGGACGTTCACGGTCAACCTCATGGCCGCCGTCCGCACCACCCGGGCCGTCCTGCCCCACCTGCTCGCCACCGGCGCAGGACGCATCGTCACCGTCTCCTCCGTCAACGCCAGGCTGCCGGACCCGCTGGTCATCGACTACGGCGCGGCCAAGGCAGCGCTGACCAACTTCTGCAAGGCCCTGTCCAAGGAAGTGGGGCCGCACGGTGTGCGGGTGAACACCATCGGTCCCGGCCCGGTGGAGACGGCGCTGTGGCAGGGCGCCGGCGGTGTCGCCGCCACGGTCGCCGCGTCCCGGGGCGTCGATCCCGGTGAGGTGGCCCGCGGTGCGGCAGGCCAGTCGCTGACCGGCCGCTTCACCCGTCCGTCCGAAGTGGCCGACCTCGTCGTCTACCTCGCCGGTCCGGCGGCGGCGAACATCACCGGCGCCGACTTCATCATCGACGGCGGCCTCGTCGAGTCCCTCTGACCCGCCGTCAGGGCACGGGCCGCCACCGGCATCGCTGCTTGTCGATTACCCGCCCACACCCCTTGGAGGGGCCAGTGAGATTCCGCCTGCCCGGATCCCGCCGTCTGGCGGCCGCGGTCCTCGCGCTGACCGTCGGCCTCGGTACGACCACCCTCATAGCCGATGCCTCCGCCAGACCGGCATCGTCGGCCGGCGAGCAGATGCCCGCCGGTTTCAGCGAACACAAGACCCAGGTCGCCGGAACCGGCATCAACTACGTGATCGGCGGCCACGGCCCGACCCTGCTCCTGATCCACGGCTACCCCCAGACCTGGTACGAGTGGCACGGCATCATGCCCGCGCTCGCCGAGCACTACACCGTCATCGCCCCGGACCTGCCCGGCGCGGGCCACAGCGACACCCCGGCGTCCGGCTACGACAAGAAGACCATGGCCGCCAAGCTGCACGCACTGCTCGCGTCACTCGGCAAGGACCACGACGTGAACGTCGTCGGCCACGACATCGGCACGATGGTCGCCTACGCCTACGCCGCGCAATACCCGCACAACGTCAGGAAGCTCGTCCTCAGCGAGGCCCCGATCCCCGACCAGGGCATCTACCGGTTCCCCTCGCTCACGGCCGACGGCCCCGGCGTATGGAACTTCGGCTTCTTCTCCCTGCAGACCGGCCTCCCGGAGAGCCTGATCCGGGGCCGCGAGCTGACCTGGACATCGGGCTTCATGCGGGGCCTCGCCGTACACAAGGACGCCCTGACCCCGCACGACCTCCAGGTCTTCGCCTCCTACCTGCGCGACCCGGCACGCCTCGAAGCGAGCTTCGCGTGGTTCAGGACCTTCCCGCAGGACATCGCCGACAACGCACGGTTCCAGAAGAAGCCCCTCTCCATGCCGGTGCTCGCGATCGGCGCCTCCGGCAGCCTCGGTACGTCCGTCGCGAAGCAGGTGCGCCACTACGCCACCCACGTCACCCCGGCCGTCGTACCCGACTCCGGCCACTGGATCTACGAGGAGCACCCCGAAGAAATGACCGACCTGCTGCTGCACTTCCTGGAGGACCACCGATGACGTCAGGAGCGAAGGTGACCCGGTTCTTCCCGACCCTCGCCCCTACGGCCGAACGCGAACCCTTCTGGTTCCTCGGCGGCCAGGCCAGGATCCTGCTGCCCGGTACCGCGACCGACAACCGGCTCAGCCTGATGGAGTTCGCCGACCCTGTCGGCCACGCGCCCCCGCACCATGTCCACGAGGACGAGGAGGAGGTCTGGTTCCTCCTCGACGGCGAGGTGACGTTCTTCATCGGCGACCAGCGGCACGACCTGGTGCCCGGGCAGGTCGCGTACGGACCGCGCGGCGTCCCGCACAGCCATCTGGTGCGCTCGCCGGAAGGGGCGCGGATCGCGGTGCTGTTCAGCCCGGCCTGCATCGAGGAGTACTTCAGGGCCAACGGCACCCCCGTCGCCGAAGCGGGGGACCTGCCGCCGGAGTTCGATCTCGCGGCGGTCGTGGCCTCCGCCAACGCCTTCCATCTGCGGGTCACCGGACCACCGCCGTCCTTGTGAGTCAGACCGCCCCGCGAGAGCGGGAAAGACGAGGAGAACAGCCATGACAGGCACCGAACCCGTCCCCGTCCGTCCTTCCGCCCGCGCCGCGCACCGCAGGAAGCCGATGCTCCCGGCGATGGTCGCCGCAGCGCTGCTCACGATCCCGGCACTGACCGCCGCCACGCCCACCGGCGCCGCAACCGCCGCCAAGGCGGTCACGGAGTCAACCGCACCGAGCACCCCAAGGCCCACCGTGGTCCTCGTCCACGGCGCGTTCGCCGATTCGTCGAGCTGGGACGCGGTCACGTCACGACTCCAGCGGCAGGGCTACCCGGTCATCGGTGTCGCGAACCCGCTCCGCGGTCTGGCCGGCGACTCGGCCTACGTATCGAGTGTCCTGGACACCATCGCGGGGCCGGTCGTGCTGGTCGGCCACTCCTACGGAGGCGCCGTCATCACCGACGCCGCGGTCGGCCACCCCAATGTCAAAGCCCTGGTGTACATCGCCGCGTTCGCACCCGACCAGGGCGAGTCCGGCCTGGCGATCCTCGGAAAGTACCCGGGCAGCCAGCTTCCACCGGCGCTCACGGTCCGGCCCTTCCCGGGCGGCCAGGACGCCTACGTCACCCCCACGGACTTCCGCCAGGTCTTCGCCGCCGACGTACCGGCCGGCAAGGCCCGCCTGATGGCGGCCGGGCAACGGCCCGTGGCGCTGGCCGCCTTCGAGGAACCCAGCAGCACGCCGGCATGGAAGACCATTCCTTCCTGGTTCCTGGTCGCGGGCGCCGACCACGCCATCCCACCCGCCGCCGAGCAGGCGATGGCCCAGCGCGCGGGGTCTCACACCGAGGTGATCCGCACCGCCTCGCACGCGGTCCTCGTCTCCCACCCCCACGCGACCGCGCACCTCATCGCAACCGCCGCCCGCGCCACTTCTTGACCCGGCACCACTCTCATCCGTCAATCTCCGAAGGGAACCGACATGCCCTACATCACGGTCGGACAGGAGAACTCCACCGACATCGAGCTGTACTACGAGGATCAAGGAAGCGGACAACCCGTCGTCCTGATTCACGGCTACCCGCTCGACGGCCACTCCTGGGAGAAACAGCTCCCGGCCCTGCTCGACGCCGGCCACCGGGTCATCACCTACGACCGGCGCGGCTTCGGCCGGTCCTCGCAGCCGACCACGGGTTACGACTACGGCACCTTCGCCGCCGACCTCGACACACTGCTGACCGAGCTCGACCTCACCGACGCGGTACTCGTCGGATTCTCCATGGGCACGGGAGAAGTCGGCCGCTACCTCGGCACGTACGGCTCACAGCGCATCTCCAAGGCCGCCTTCCTGGCCTCCCTCGAACCCTTTCTGCTCAAGACCGACGACAACCCAGGCGGCGTCGACCAGTCGGTTTTCGACGGAATCCTGGCGGCGGTCACCAAAGACCGCTACGCCTACTTCACCAGCTTCTACGAGGCGTTCTACAACCTCGACGAGACGCTCGGCAGCCGCATCAGCGAAGAGGCCGTGCGGGCCAGCTGGAACGTGGCGGCGGGGGCGTCGGCGTACGCGTCGGTGGCGTGCGTGCCCACCTGGCTCACCGACTTCCGCGCTGACGTCGCCGAGATCGACGTACCGACGTTGATCCTGCACGGCACGGCAGACCGGATCCTGCCGGTCGACGCCACCGGGCGGCCCTTCCACGCGCTGCTGCCTTCGGCGCAGTACGTCGAGGTCGAGGGCGCCCCGCACGGTCTGCTGTGGACGCACGCCGAGGAGGTGAACGCGGCGCTGCTGGCCTTCCTGAGCAAGTGACGCCAGTCGATGTGACCAGCGTGAAGCAGAGTCAGCCTTCGGTCGCCGAGCCCTGTTCGCCGATCGTGCGGGGGATCTGCCTGCGGGAGGTGATGCCGAGCTTGCGGAACACCCTGCTCAGATGGAACTCGACGGTCGACGCCGTGACGAACAACCTGGTCGCGATCTCCGAGTTGGTCAGCCCGGCGGCCGCCATGGAGGCCACCTGCCGTTCCCGCGAAGTGAGATCGAACCTGGTCTCCTCGGACCGCCTGCGGGCCCTCGCCCCGGTGGCGAGCAGCTCCAGCCGGGCACGCTCGGTGTACGGCGTCGCACCGAAGGCGTCGAAGCTCTCGTACGCGGCACGCAGCTGCGTCCTGGCGTCGGAGCGTCGCCTGCAGCGGCGCAGCCACTCGCCGAACAGGAGTCGCGCGCGGGCCTGTTCCAGGGCCAGTGGACTCTGATGCAACAGGTCGAGCGACTCCTGGTAGAACTTCTCCGCGTCGTCGCCGTCGGCTGTCAGCGCCCGGCCCAGGGCCAGGCTGCCCAGTGCCCAAGGGGTGGCGGCGAGCGGGGCGCGTTCCTCCAGCCGGGCCAGGGCTTCGCTCGCGCCGGCTCGGTCCCCGGTGCGGACACAGGCCTCGACGAGCTGCGTCAGGATGAGGTTGCCGCAGGCCGGTGGGTCCTTCTCGAAGACCGTGCGCGCGTGTTTCAGCGCCTGCCCGTAGCGGCCCTGGCCCAGCTCGAACAGGGTCAGGGCGTGCTGCGCCAGGAGTTGGAGCACGCCGTGGCCCAGGCTGCCCATCTCCGCGGTCCGCCGCACTGCCGAGCGCAGCTCCTCCTCGTGGCCGGTGAGGGCGAACAGGTGGAGCCGGTTGATGTCCCCGCCGCCGGGGAAGCCGGTGTCGGCGGCGATGTCGTCGAACTCGGCGTAGCGGACCTCCGCCTCCCCGAACCGCCCGTCCCACAGGTCGTAGCGCGCCTGGACGAGCAGCGTGATGCTCAGCGCGTACAGTGCGCCGGTGCCGCGGTCGGCCGCCGCCAGGCGGTCGGTGAGGTCACGCCCGGCCTGGACCTCCCACAGATCGTCACAGGCCATGGACAGCATCACCGCGAAGGGACTGCGCGCGTCACGGATCGTGCGGCCGCGCCGCAATCCGTCCAGTGCGGTGCGCAGCGCCGGCGCGCCGTGCTCGTACCCTTCGGCCACGCGACGCGCCAGACCCTCCATCAGAAGGTCGCGGCCGTCCGCGGTGTGCTGCCGCGCGGCGATGGCCGCCGCCGCGACCTCGGCAGGCGACGTGCCCTGCGTGCAGTCGTGGGCGACCAGTGCGGCGTGGAGCGCCTCGCAGAGCAGCTCCCAGGACAGCCCTGGGTCCCGGGAGCCGAGCCTGGTCACGGCGGCCATGAGCATCGCGGGGACGTCGGCCACAGCGATCCTGAACATCTGCGCGGTCGCCCGTATCCGCAGCTCGCGTGCGCCCAGCACCGGGCCACGGATGTCGGCGGACGCGAGATCCAGAGCGGTCTGCGCCGCCGACGGGTCGCCGGACATCAGATGGGCCTGCGCCGCGTCGAGCAGGCGCTCGGCTCGTGTGTCCGGGGCTTTGGTGAAGGCCGCGGCGCGGGACAGGAACAGGGCTTGCTGGGAGTAGCCGCCGCGGGAGCGGGCTCGCTCGGAGGCTGCTTCAAGATCGTCGGCCACGTCGTCGTCCACGCCCTCGGCTGCCTCGGCCAGGTGCCAGGCGCGGCGGTCGGCATCGCGTACGGGGTCGCAGGCCGCGGCGAGTGCCGCGTGCGCCCGGCGCCGTTCCTCGGGTGGGCCTGCCGCGTACAGCGTCGAGCGGATCAGGGGATGGCGGAAGGCCGGCGGGGTGCCCCGGCCGAGGATTCCGGCGGCGATCGCCGGTTGCACGGCGCGGGCCGACAGCCCCAGCCGCCCGGCGGCTCGCCACATCATCGCCGTGTCGCCCGCGGGGACCGTGGCGAGGAGCAGCAACAGGGTCGTGGTCTCGGGCGGCATGGCGTGGACCAGGCGTCGGAAATGGCCTTCGAGCAGTCGGCTGGCCGGCAGGGGATCGGGCAACGGCGTGATGCCGGCCAGTTGTTCGGCGGCGAGGGCGTCGGTCAGTTCCAGCAAGGCGAGCGGATTGCCGCCGGTGCCGACGACGATCCGCTCGGCCACCGCCGTATCCACCCGGCGGGTGGTGAAGGAAAGCAGGGACTTGGCCTCCCTTTCCGGCAGACCGGTCACGCAGTGCACGCTCAATGCCTCGAACAGTCCGGTGTCCTCGGGCCCGTCCCGAAGAGCGATGATCATGCCCAGGGAGTCGGCGTGCAGTCGGCGAGCGGTGAAGGCGAGCGCCTCGGCCGATTCCCGGTCCAGCCAGTGAGCGTCGTCCACCAGCAACAACAGCGGCTGCTCCGCGGTGGCGTCCGACAACAGCGTCAGCGTCGCGAGCCCGACCAGGTAGCGGTCCGCGGGCGGCCCCGCCACCAGGCCCAGGGCCGTGTCCAGCGCGGCCCGCTGCGGCCCGGGCAGCCGGTCCTTCCGGTTCAGGAACGGCCGCAGCAACCGGTGCAGCGCGCCGAAGCCGAGACTGGTCTCGGTCTCGACCGGGGTCAGGCGGATCACACGCAGTTCGGCGGCGTGATCTGCGGCGTACTCCAAGAGCCGGGTCTTGCCGATCCCGGCCTCGCCGGTCAGCACGAGGACGGCACTGAGGCCGTCGCGCACGGTGTCGAGCAGACGCCCGATGGCTTCGCGTTCGCTGTGGCGGCCGACTATCGGCGGCCCGGGTGCCTGGTGGGCGTCGTTCCACGCCATGGGACGGATCCCCCCTGTCGACGTTCTGACGTGGGGAACGCTAGGAGCGACGTGCGGGCGGTATCGAGCGTCATGTGACGGTGCTCAGTGCAGTGTGCTGACCACCGTTCGCAGCTCGGCGCGCGAGACGACGCCCAGTTTGGGGAAGATCCGGTGGAGATGTGAGCTGACGGTCCGGTGCGACAGGTAGAGCCGCTGCCCTATCTCGCGGTTGGTCAGACCGTCGGCGGCGAGCTGGACGATCTGGAGTTCGTGGGCGGTCAACTGGTCCCGGGCGTCCGGGGCCCGGCGGCGGCTGGTCTCGCCCGAGGCGCGCAGTTCGCGGCGGGCCCTCTCGCCCCAGGGGATCGCGCCGAGCGCGTCGAACATGTCCCGGGCGGCCCGGAGATGGTCGCGGGACTCGACACTGCGCCGTCTGCGCCGCAGCCATTCGCCGTACGCCAGGTGGGTACGGGCTCTGATCAGGGGCCAGGCGCCGAGGTCGGCGCTCAACGCGTCCCCGAAGAGCGGGTCGGCGTCCTCGTCGGCGGCCAGCAGCGCCCGGACCAGGCGCAGTTCGGCATGCAGGACCGGCGCGGAGGTCACCGTGGCGACCTCCTCCAGTTCCGTGACGATCGCCGGCACGGTCTCCAGCCGCCCGCAGTGCGTGGCCGCGTCGACGAGGTCGCCGACGACCGTCAGCCGCAGGGCGACCTGGTACGCGGGGTCCACCGGATCGTGCAGGCGGCGGAAATGGGCCAGGGCTTCCTCGAAGCGCCCCGCGCCGAGCGCGGCCAGCCCGCGCGCCATCGACGCGGTGGCCAGCACCGGACGCGCCCCGGCCGGCAGCGCGATCTCCTCCGCCTCCTCCGCCAGCTCCAGGGCGGAGTCCACCTCACCGCGCAGCGCGGCCAGCTTGGCCGCGGTGGCGGTCATCAACGCGTACATCATCGTCTGGCTGGTTTCGCGCGCCAGCCGTCGTGACTCCTCGGTCGCGGCGATCGCCGCGCCGAGATCGCCGACCACGAGAGCGCTCCAGGCGTCCGCGCCCACCGTCCGGGCCAGCAGCCCCAGGCGTCCCTGGGCGCGCAGCGGAGCGCCGCCGGCCGTCGAGAACGCCCGCGCCAGGTCGAAACCGCCGACGAGGAGCGAGGCGGTGCTGAGCATGCGGTAGGCGCGGCCGTCATCGCCCTCCTTCAGGGCGACGTGCCGGGCCCGTTCCAGGACGAAGGTCCCGCGTTCGACCGGCGCGGCGTAGGCACAGATGGCCAGGCGCCACGGGTCGAGTTCGTCGAGCCCCATGCGCTCCACGGCCTCCAGTACCGCACGGCGCCCCTCCGGGCCCGGATCGGACCAGAAGCACAACTGCGCGGCGCTCCACAGGATCCGCAACGCAAGCGCACGGTCCTCCATGGCCATCTCCTCGGCGAGGGCCGTCAGCGAGTGGGCGCCCGAGGCGTGGCTGTGCAGTCCCTCGTCGAAGCTGCCGCGCAGCCAGACGACCGTGGCGTGCTGCCGCCGCGACAAGGGCCCGGTAAGTGCCTGGTCCAGCAGCCGGTTCACCGTCTCGGGCCGGCCGAGTTCGACGGCGAAGTCGGCGGCGTGCAGCAGCCGTTCCGCCCTGCGCCCGGTGTCCTCGCTGAGTGCGGCCGCCTGTTCGAGTGCGGTGACGGCCGCCGCGATGCCGCCACGGTGTGCGGCCCGATGAGCTGCGTCCTCCAACGCCACGGCGACGCTCTCGTCCGGGTCGTCGGCCGCGGCGGCCCGGTGCCGCAACTGCCGGTCGGGTTGTTCGTCGAGTACGGCGGCGAGCGCGGCATGAGCGGCGTGGCGGACCTCAGCGGGCATGGTCTGGTGGATCGCCGACCGCATCAGCGGATGCCCGAAGCGAAGCTCCGCGCCCACGACGTGGACGAGCCGGGAGCGTACGGCAGGGTCGAGTTCCGCGGTTCCTGCCGCCACGCCGGTGAACTGCCGGGTCGCGCGGTAGATCTCGGGGAGCGACGGGCTGTCGTCGAGGGCTGCGATCCGCAGCAGACTGCGGGTGATCTCGGGCAGGGATTCCAGACGGTCGGTGAAGGCCCGTTCGAGGCGCTCGGTGAGCGGCAGCTGGGACAGGTGGGGATCGGCCGACGCACCTAGGGTGCGGGAGAGTTCGGTCAGTGCCAGGGGGTTCCCGGCCGCCTCGGCCAGCAGGCGGCGATGCGCGGTCGGCCGCAGCTTCGGTGCATGGTCCGCCAGAAGCTGCGTGGCCTGGGCGTCCGTGAGCGGGGTCAGGGGTACGGAGGTGAGTTCGTCCGAGCTGAGACGTGACCGGTAGCCGTCGCGGGCGGCTCCCACCAGGACCACCGGCTCCGCGCCGACCCTTCGCGCCACGAAGGCGAGGACGCTGACGGTGGCGTCGTCGAGCCACTGAGCATCGTCGACCAGGACCAGCACAGGTGCGGCCGCGGCGGCGTCGGCCAGGAGGTTGAGAACCGCCAGACCCACCAGGAAGACGTCGGGGACACCGGTCTCGGCGTGTCCGAGAGCGGTGTCCAATGCCTGCCGGTGCGATACGGCGAGGTCGGCGGCTCCTGTGACGAGCGGCCGCAGGATGAGCTGCAGACCGGCGTAGGGGATGTCGCTCTCGGCCTCGACCCCGCTGGTGCGCAGGATCTGGTAGCCGAGTTCCTCGGCGAGTGCGGCGGTCCGGGTGAGCAGTGCCGTCTTCCCGATACCGGGCGCACCCTGGACGAGCACCGCGGCTCCGTGGCTGCGCGGCTCGGCCAGCAGCCGGCGCAACAACTGCAACTGGTCGTCGCGACCGATGAGCTCCACGTTCCCCCCATCAGACCAGGTCGCCGGACCCGGTCTGTCCGAAGGTCAGGGTACTGTGCCGCGTCCGACGACCTGAAGAACGGCCCGGGCCGCGACAGACCCGTTTCCCTGCCCGGCAGCGCTGCTGCCACCGGCCTGGACCAGCGGTCCGAGTGCTGAGGTTTTCGTCCTGGGTGAAGGTGAAGTGGTGTGGTTCAACCGTCCGTTCAAGGCATGTCCACGGAAGGCGGATACGAGCCGGTCCGGTAGCGGCTGCGGAATTCGGCGAGGACTTGGTCGCTCGCTTCGGCGCCGGCGCTCACGGCGGCATGGACGTCGCGGAAGTAGTTCTCGTAGCCGGCCGGGGTGTACAGGCACAGGGCTCGCGCGGTAGCCGGGCCTTTGTTGCGGAAGCCGTGAGGGGTGCCGCGGGTCGCGGCGAGGAGAGACCCGGGGCCGGCGGTCACCTCGCCGTCCCCGGTGTGGAGGGTCAACTCGCCTTCCAGCACGTAGAAGTACTCGTCATGTGCTTCGTGTACGTGGGGTCTGGCTCCGATGGTGCCCGGTGCGAGGCTGAACTCCTCGAAGGCGAGACGTCCCTCCGTCTGCTCGCTGGTGAGTCGGAAGAAGTGCGCGACACCGGCGACGTCTATGAGCTCGCCCTCCGAGGGGCGGCGCAGAAGCGGACGAGGCGCTTTGGGGGAAGGACTGTCGGTCATGGGGTCATTGTGGCCCGGCGATTCCGCTTGATCGCTTCAGGTTGTGGAGGCTGCACCGGAGCACACGTCGACGTCGGACTCGGGAGCGCCGCGTGAACTCGGCGTGGCGGCATGCCGCCGCAGTGGCAGCTCCGGCGGCACGCGTCGTTGCCCGGTGCCCCCTTCGCCACGGCTCTGGCGAAGGAGAGGTGAGGTGAGGTTGCGTGCGATGGGTCAGAGGGTCGTGCAGGTGTTGCTGTTGAGGGTGTACGTGGTCGGCGCGGCCGTGTTGCCGGTGTGGACGGCCTGGAAGCCGATGGTCACGGAAGCGCCCGGCGCGATGGTCGCGTTGTGGGAGACGTTCTTGGCGGTCACCTGGCCGGAGGTGGGGGAGTAGTCGGCGTTCCAGCCGGAGGTGATGGCCTGGCCGGCGGGCAGGGTGAAGGCCAGTGACCAGCCGTTGATCGTGGTGGTGCCGGTGTTGGTGATGGTGATGTTCGAGGTCAGACCGCTGTTCCAGGCACTGATGGTGTCGGTGACGCGGCAGGAGGCGGTTCCTGGTGACGGGTCGGAGGTCTGGAACTGCGTGAAGAACTTCCACACCTCGCCCGGCAGCCAGCTCCGGCCGCTGTCACCGGGGGCTCCGTCCTGCGGGGCGGCGATGTGTCCTTCGTCGAACGCGGCCCAGGCGACCGGGTGTCCGGCCGAGCATCCCGTGTAGGTGGTGATCCGGTGGGTGAGGCTGCCCTGCGCGGGTTCGGGCGGGTTCTGGGGAGTGCAGCCGTTGTTCTGGACGAACCTGTCGCGCATCGCCCGTCCGCCGGAGATGCCGAGGACGTTGTCCCTGAGTCCGTGCACCCCGAGGTAGGCGATGGGCTGGGTGCCGCCGCTGCAACCGCTGAGCTGTCCGCCGCTCTGGACCGCGACGGCGCGGAAGACGGTGGCGCGGGAGCACGCGAGGGAGTACGACATGGCGGCGCCGTAGCTGAAGCCGAGGGCGAAGCGCTGCGTGGTGTCGACGCAGAGGTCCGCCTCGATCCGGCGGATCATGTCGTCGACGAAGGTGATGTCCTCGCCGCCGGAGTTGGCCCAGCCGTTGTTGAGGCCTTGCGGGGCGACGAAGATGGCGCTGTTGTTCGCCAGCCGCTGGAGTCCGTAGTAGGCCCAGGTGCCCGTCTCCACGGTGCGGCCCGTGGCCACGTCCGTGGAGGTGCCGCCCAGCCAGTGGAACCCGAAGATCAGTCGGTGGGCGTGGTTGCGGTCGTAGCCGTCCGGGATGCGCAGGATGAAGGTGCGGTTCTTGCCACCACTCTGGATCGTGTAGGTGCCGCTCGTCAGGGTGGGCGCCTTGCCGCAGCCCGGGCTCGCGGCCGCGGCGCGCAGGGGCGCGGTGTCCGTGCCGGCGGCGGTGGGCCGGGTGCTCTCGGTCTGGCCGCGGCCCAGTGCGGTGCCGCCCAGGCTCAGGACGACCAGGACCGCGACCACGGCGGACCGTAAGAGAGTTCTTGTGCTCGTCATGAAGCTCCTCCTCGTGAAGCGTCGTTGCTCATGCGCGGGACCACTTCTGGTTGGCCTGGCCGTTGCAGGTCCACAGGACCAGCGGGGTCCCGTTGGCGGTGGCGGCTCCGTTGGCGTCGAGGCACAGCCCGGCGTTGACGTTGCGGATCGTCCCGTCGGAGCCGACGGTCCATTTCTGGTTGTTCTGGCCGTTGCAGGGCCAGGTGATGACGCGGGTGCCGTTGGCGGTGCCCTGGTTGTAGGCGTCCAGGCACTTGTCGCCGTAGACGCGGATCTCGCCGCCCGTCCAGGTGGTCCACAGCTGGTTGGCTGCGGTGTGGCAGTCCCAGAGCAGCGCCGTGGCCCCGGCGGCGGTGGAGGCGTTGTCGACGTCCACGCAGCGGCCGGAGGCGGTGCCGCGCAGGCGTGAGGTGGTGGCGGTCAGCGGGCTGCCCCCGGTCACTCGGAACGCGGCGACACCGTGCGCCGGGACGCTCGCCGAGATCTGGCCGGAGGTGCTCGACGTCCCGCCGGTCCACAGGTCGGTGAGGGTGAACGATCCGCCGGTGAGGCCGACCTGCGCGGCGTTGGTGGTGATCGTCGCGGTGCTGTCGCCCCGG
>NZ_JAQMWP010000030.1 GCF_030403745.1 Streptomyces sp. S.PB5 | reverse complement strand
CGAGGCCATCTCCTCAGGTGTCACACCATTTCCAACGACACTCACGCAGCATGAGACACGCATGCACGAGTGAAGATGACCAAGCCCTAATAGCCCCACGCAGGACCGGATCCGCGCCGAAGACCAGGGCGGATACCTCACCCAGGGAGGCCATCACTCCCTTGTCGGGGTCCTGAGCCCGCAGTTGTTCGGCGGTCCAGGACGTGCTCGTCGACCGCCGCGCGCAGCCCCTGCTTGGAGCCGAAGTGCCGGGTCACCAGCGCAGGTGAGAGCCCGGCCGCGGCGGCCACGGCCCGGGGCGAGGTCGCCTCGAAGCCGCGCTCGGCGAACAGTTCCAGCGCCGCCTGGCGCAGCCGCGCTCGTCCGGTCAGATCACTCTTCGCCACCGCCCGCATGGCCGCAGCGCATCCATGTCGCCCCGGAGCGGCCGACAGCGGATCAGCGGCGGGCCTTGACCCGGTCCAGCGCGGCCACCCCCACAGCCGCCAGTCCGATCTGGATAGCCATCTCGATCCAGTCGATGCCCCTGGTGTCGGCGACGTCGAACGCGGCTGCGATCCCCGTGCCCGCGAACGCGGCGGCGATGCCCACGAGGATCGTCCACAGCACGCCGATGCGCTGGCGCCCGGGTACGACGAGGCGGCCCAGCACCCCGATGACGATACCGATCACGATGGCGCTGATGATGCCCGAGATCTCCACGACGGCCTCCCCTTGCCGTATCCCTTTGCCTCAGGTGTGTCCAGGATAGGACGGTGCACGCGCTTCCGTCTCCCTCCGTCGGGGCGCGGGGAACTACTCCAGGCTCTCTTCGAGTTCGTCAAGGGCGCGGCGCGGCCAGGCGACACGGTCGCGCAGTCGCCGTTCGGTGTCGTCCGCCGCTCCGACCGCCACCAGGCCGGGCGTGCTGTTCTCCCGCTCGATGTGGCAGACCTCGTCGAGGGAGGTGATGTCCGATCTGGGCGGGTCATAACCGGCTCGGTCGGCTCCGCCACGGTCCAGGGGACTGCGTCACTGCCGTGCCGCTCGCCGAAGCCCCGCAGCAGCATGATATCGAGGCATTCCGCGCCGTCGAGGCGGTGGCCGACCGACGCGCTCGTACGCCAACTGCTCTCACGGCATGACCACCGGCGGACGGCGCCGAGGTACGCACCGCCTCAGCGGCGTCTGCGGCGCGGTGCCTTCAGTTCTTCGAATCGGGGTGTCCCCTTGCCGGACCCTTTGCCAGGCTCTGCGCCAGCTCCTCCCCGACTTGCCCTACTCCGGCTGTCCGGGGGGTCTCGGCGGGAAGTCATTCCCGGTCATGGCACCAGCGTGCGCCTATCTGGGCTCAGTCCGCATGGCGGACCGTCGCCCACCGGCAGGGTGCCCACGCCGAGGTGCAGGCGGGGCCAGGAAGCGATCCCGCGCAGCGGCTCCCCCCGCACTCTGTGACCGCAGCCAAGTCCGAACCCGCCCGCTGTGCACGCAAGACGTCCGGGCGAGACCGACTCCCTCAGCCGCAGCTGCCCTCGCCAGCATGATGCCGCTCGGCACCGCGTCTTCGGGAGCGTGGGCCCCAGAGGGTCCACCAGGCCAGGCGCTGTCCGCGGCTGCCTCGGCCCCACCGGTGAATTCGGCGGCTGACAAAGGCCGTTCGGCCCCTGCCGCTGTCGAGCGGCAGCTCCGATGCTGATGGACAGCCTCTGAACGCGGCACACATCGACGTACTGCGCTCATCGCGCCCGGCGGTGCAGGTCGGTCCCGGCGCAGCCCCTGGAGCTGATCGCGACATGGAACCCAACCGAGACACCGCCCTGCACCCCACAGACGCCGAGCAACGACTGATCGGCCACCTCAACAAGGGAGCAGAAGCCGATCTGGGCACGGGCCCCGCGGACAGTACGAACATGTCCCTGGGCACCGTGCGGGCAGAAGTCCTCAGGGCGCTGCTTGCCGGCGGCCGAGCGGAGTGGAAGGCCAGCCACGGTGTCTATGTCCGCGGTGCCCGCGTCGTCGGCAGGCTCGACCTGTCCGGCGTCCGGCTCGATCGCCCCATGCGCTTCTGCGGCTGTGTGTTCACCGACACCATCGTGCTGTCCACGCCCGCCTCGACCATCCGGTCGAGTTCCTCGACTGCCGGATGACCTCACTGCTCGCCGAGCGTATGGAGGCCCAGGCCGACGTCGTTCTTCGACACGTGCGCATGGACGGCGTGCTGAACCTCGGCGAGGCGGAGCTGGCACGGGACCTGCGGTGCACCGACACCGAGATCCAGCCGATCGCCGGAGTGGCGCTCGACGGCGTCGGCATGCAGGTCCGGGGCACGGTCTTCCTGGACGGGGGGTTCCGTGCTGAGGGAGAGGTCCGGTTCACATCGGCCCATGTGCACGGAAATCTCGACCTGCGCGGCGCCACGCTCCACCACCCGGAAGGGACCAGTCTTCAGGCCCGCCGCCTCCTGCTGGACGGCGATCTGCTGTGCGAAGGGGACTTCACCTCGCAGGGCGAGATCTGCGTCCAGTGGGCCCAGTTGCACACGTTGCGCGCGACCGGCGCCGCGTTCTCCAATCCCGACGGCCTGGCGCTGCGCGGCGACGCGGTGCGCTGCCGGGCGGGCCTCTACCTGGACCGGGGCTTTCGCTCCACGGGCCAGGTCCGGCTCGTCGGCGCGGAGATCGACGGCGAACTGTGCTGCACCAAGGGCGTCTTCGAGAACCCGGAGGGCCGGGCGCTCGACGCGACCCGCTTCCACGCGGACGACGCCTATCTCGACCGCGGCTTCACCGCCCACGGCGAGGTGCGCCTCGCAGGCGGCAAACTGGAGCGCCAACTGTGCTGCTCCCAGGGGGTCTTCGACAACCCCGGCGGCTACGCCCTGGACGCCGACGGGCTGATCTGCGACGGGGATGTCTTCCTCAACGACAAGTTCCACTCGACCGGCTCCGTGCGCCTGATCGGCGCCACCGTCAAACGCGAACTCAACTGCACCGGAGCGATCTTCGAGGACCGCGATGGAGGAGCCCTGAAAGCCAACGGACTGGCCGTCCACGGCAATGTGTACCTCGACCACGGATTCCGCGCGAGCGGCGAAGTCCGGCTGGTGCGCTGCGTCATCGACGGTGAACTCATGTGCAGCGGCAGCGCCTTCGACAATCCCGGTGCCCGGGCCCTGGACATCAGCAGCGGCACGATCCGCGGTGACGTCCTACTGGACCACGAGTTCCGCTCCGTGGGGCTGGTGCGCATGCGGGGCACCCAGATCAGCCGGAACCTCACCTTCGACGGCGGCCGACTGCATGGCATGTCGGATGCTCTGGACGCGTCCGGCATGCGCGTCGGCGGGCGTCTGCTCTGGCTGCCGGCAGGCAGGCCGAGCGGCGGAGTCGATCTCTCGTATGCCTGCGTCGAACGCCTCGTGGACCGGCCGGAGAGCTGGCCGAAGGAGGGCGTCCGGCTGACCGGATTCTCCTACCGCGCACTGGAGTCGGCCACGCCGGTCGACGAGCGCCTCGACTGGCTCGACCGCACCGACGAGTACTCCCCGCAGAGCTATCAGCAGCTTGCCGCCGCCTTACGTTCGTCCGGCAAGGAGATGGACGCCCGAGCGGTGGCGATCCACGCCGAGCGCGCGAAGCGGAAGCGCGGCAAGCTCTCCTGGCCGGCCCGCATCTGGAACGGGTTCCTGGAGTACTCGGTGGCCTACGGGTACAAGCTGCACCGGCCGCTCATCTGGCTGATCGTGATCGGCACGGCCAACTCCTTCATCTACAACTGGGCCGACGACAGAGGAATCATGGAACCCGTCGGCCGTGGCGAGGTGAGCGGCTCGTGCCCGGAGAACTACCCCTGCTTCAAGGCACCGGCATATGGGTTCGAGACCTTGCTCCCCGTGGTCAACCTCCGCCAGGTCGCCAACTGGCTGCCCAGGGCGGACTCGGGCTGGGGAACCACGCTCATGTTCTGGACCTGGATCTGCATCCTGATCGGCTGGGTCCTGGGCATTGCGTTCACCGCGGGCGTGGGCCGCCTGTTCACGAAGGACTGAGAATGTCCATGTCTCCCAGCCCCGTCAGGTCTCGGGCTGCTGGATGACCTGTGCAAGGTGGAGCGATTCGCTCAGCTCCTCGACCAGTCAGGGCGGACATGACGAAGAAGTTGAGGACGCCGAGAGCGCCGGAGACGGTCAGCAGTCAGGCACAGGCGGCGAGACCCCGGTCGCTCCCTCCGGCGTACCTTCCCCCCTCGTCCGGACTTCGGTGACCCGGGGCTTTCCGTCTCACTGATGTCCGGGATGGCCCACAGGTTCCCGCTGATCGATGGGTGGCTGCCGTGGCGCGGACGACGACGGCAGCCCGGGGCCGACGCGTCAAAGGGTCGTACGCCAGCAGCCGCACCTGGTGAGCGAGGGTCAGCAACGTGCCGACGGCCACCCGATCCCTCTCCGACAGCGGCGCGGGCACCATCTCCTGCGTGGGGGTCACCACGATCAGCTCCCGCACCGCCCGGCCGAACGCCACGGGCACCCCGGCGCCCGCGCACACCAGCCCCGGCGCCCTGCCGGGCGTCCGCTCCAGCTGTGCCCGCAGTTCGCCCTCCACCAGCTTCAGCGTCCTCGAAGTCAGGTCGGCATGGCCGACCGCCGTACTCATTTCTTCGTCCGCCTCCTCGCCGTACAGCGTTCTCGTCGTCCCGTCCCTCCTCGCGCTGGACGGTCCCGCCTGCTCCGCCCGTCAGCAGAACCGCTATGCCGAGCCCACGGACGGGGTTCAGGCGTGCAGGCGGGACCGCCGGGTCAGTGAAGCGAGTACGCCCGACCGGCGACAAGGGCCGAACGGCCCTGGCGCCGCGGTGTTCGGCGTACCCTCCACGGAGATCGTTGGGAGAAGGACCGCTGCGGTGTCGACGCTTTCAGCTGCACCGCGCGGCTCACGGCTGATCCGTAGGTGAGCGTGGGGGTGCCACGCCGCGGCGATGACCTCGTTTTCGACAAGCCAGTTGCTGTCCAGCGTGGAGACGACGATTGCGGTCGTCGGGACGCGTCGGTCACCGAGTGCGGCCGTGCGGGCAGCGGCCAACGCCGCTGCGTAGGCGGGGTCTCGCAGGTAGCTGGTCAGGCGCACGATGTTGTCCACGCTCATGTCGGCCGAGGCGAGGATTACGCGGATGTTCGCCCAGATCAGATCGAGTTGCTCTTCCAGGCCGGCCCCGGCTTCCTGGCCGGGTCGAGTCCCATGGTGCCGGCGACGAACAGCAGCCGTCCGGCGCCTCGGACCTCAATGGCGTGCACGTAGTCGTCAGTGGCTGTGTAGACGCCTTCAGTGAGGTTGTGGGACACGAGTTCCATCGGACGCCTCGCTCTGTGGACGAATGTCATGGCTGCGGACCGATCCTTGTCCACCCGAGGGCGCAGGGGAAGCGGATTACGAAGGACCTTACGGTTCATCAGATCGCTGCGGCCTGTTGTCCGTTGGCCAGGGCCGGACGAGACGGCAGGGGTCGGTGCCGATGATGATGCCGTTGCAGGGGAGCCCGGCCGACGCTCGCGGTGCACAGTCTCCGATCGGTGAACGTCTGGTCCGGCGTCCAGCCGTCCGGGGCTTCCGGAGGCGCCGACGATGCTGCCCATCCCGGCATGCCCAGAGTGTGGGGGTATCTCGGGCGTCCTGGTGCATTCGATGGTTCGGCGAGTGCCGAACCATCCGACCAAGGGCGTGCGGAATCTGTGCGAGAGAACCCCGCTCTCGTGACGCCGGAGGACCACTGAGGGGCCTCGCGTTTTCCGGACAGGCATCTGACTGCCTATTTCACGCGGCGATTCGCAACTTCTCGTACTCGGCGTGAACTTCGCGTGGAGGTCGGTAACCCACCGCCGAGTGAAGGCGTTTGCGATTGTACCAGAACTCGATGTAGCGAGTGATGTCTTGTCGCGCCGCCTCTCTGGTCAGGTAAGTCACCCTGGATACACGCTCATTCTTCAGGGCGCCGAAAAATGATTCGGCCATCGCATTGTCGAAACAGATTCCGGTCCGGCCGGCGGATCTTCGGAGCCCGACCCGTCCGAGTGTCTTCCCGAACTCGACTGACATGTAGTTACTTCCGCGGTCGGAATGAAATATCGCGCCCGTGGCGAGCTTCCTGTTCCGTGCCGCGTTACGTATGGCTCTGGAGATCAGAGGAGTCTGGTAATGGTCGTCCATCGCGTAACCGATCACTTCCTTCGTGCAGCAGTCGATGACCGTCGCGAGATACAGCCAGCCCTCCCCGGTCGCGATGTAAGTGATGTCGCCGACGAGCTTTTCGCCAGGCGCGTTTGCGGTGAAGTCGCGGCCCACGAGGTCTGACACCTGGGCGGCCGCCGCCCTGGTGAGGCCGAATCTCTTCGGTCGCGGCTGGCAGGGCTCAAGTTCCAGCTCGCGCATGAGACGGCGGACCAGTTCCACGCCGGCGCCGATGCCCCAGCGGTCCAGCTGGGCCTGGATACGCCGGTGCCCATAGGTGCTGTCGGACATCTCGAAGGCCTTCTTGATGAGCAGTTTCAGTTCCTCGCGCCGTTGCGCGGTCGCGGATTCCGGACGAGATCGCCAGTCGTAGTAGCCGGATTTGGAGACGCCGAGCCGGCTGCACATGAACTCGACGCTGTATGCGCACTCCGCAGTGTCGAGCCGCATCTCGTCGATGAACTCGTACTTGCTCGCTACCGGGGCTCCTTGGCGAAGTACGCTGCGGCTTTTTTCAGGAAGGTAACTTCCATCTCCAGCTCGCGGTTGCGTCGTTCGAGTTCTTTGAGGCGTGCCCGCTCGTTCACCGTCAGTTCCGTGTCGGGAGCTGGTTCCTGCTGCTTCTGATGCTTCTTCACCCAGCCGCGCAGCGTCTCCGGGTTCAGTTCGAGGTCCCGGGCAACCTCAGAGATCGTCTTGCTCGACCTCAACGCGATCTGGACGGCTTCCTCACGGAACTCCGGTGAGTACTTACTGGGTGGCGCCACTTCTCCCTCATTTCCTTCTCAGGACGACCCTATTGGGTCCCTGTCCGGAAACCTCTGGGCACCCCACCACCCCATGCCGGAGACAGACCTGAAGCAGCAGCTCGCAGGACGATTCCGCGAAGTCAACGGCGACCATCCGATGACCGATGCCGACGACGCGTACGTCAGCGCGCAGTCGTTGCCCTGGACGAACTGTGCACAAGGGCCGCGACAGCGATGCGGTCCGCCGGCTGATGCTGGGGCAGCAGCTGCCGCTTCCGGGATATCTGCGCTCCGACGGCGCTGAGATGGTTCCGGCCGACCTGTTCGCCCTCGCCGACGAAGCTGGCGGCGTGGACAGGCTCGAAGCGTGGTTCACCGCCCACTGGGCCGACCCGACCGCCGGGACGGCGGAGTGGAATGCATATCTCAGCGGGCAGTACGTATGTCTGCACTCAGTGACCCCGGCCGCCATTCAACGCCAGGATCACCTGACGACCGCGATCAGCGCCGCGGCGAACGAGCCGGATGCCGGTTCGGCGGAGTGGTTCGAGCCGCTACACGCCCTTGTCGACGAACTCGACGCGCTGGAACCGGCGTTCACCGCCTACGACCGTCTCCGGTTCGACGGGCCCACCTCCCGGGACACCTGCATCACTGCGATGCGTGCCCGCTTCCCACGCCCGTGACTTGCGCCATGGCCCATGGGCGCACACCGGCTGCGATCGTTCGCGCCACGCGGGCTTCGGGCGTTCGACGCGGTAGCCGTGCTCGAAGCGGGCTCCGACGCGGGCAAAGGCGACGCGGTGGAACACGTTCACGGCCCGCCTGCGGCGGCCACCTTGCCGGGCCGGTTCCGGACACGGCGGAGCTTCGACGGCCCGGCGATCGCCCCGGGTGGTCGGCAGGGCCTCCACGGCCTCGCGCCCTGCCGCGCTCTCGCCCCCGAGCACTTCACCAACCGCCTTGGCAAGGAACGTCGCCCGACGCCTGGTCTCCCAACTCGCGGCTCTCGGGACGGACTTCACCATCACCTCACGCAAGCCGACCACGTGAGCTGCACCGACGCACACCACCACAGGTGCTTTCAAGAGAGAGCCCCCGCACCGGGGTTACCGGCGCGGCCACGCGGAGAAGCTCGGGCAAGGAGGCAATACGCGCCTGGCTCGCTCGGGGGGCGGCAGTGGAGATCATGGTCGTGCGGACGCGTGTCCTCGCGGAGGATCCGGAGCGGGTGTGGCTGGCGGTCAGCGGAACGCTCGGCCCGACGACCGGGCCCCGCCTGCGCCAGGAGCTGCGCGCCCGCGCCGACGGGAAGCGCCGCGCGTTCTTCCTCGACCTGACAGAGCTCCGCTGTGGCGACGGACTCCAAGACGACGCCGTTCGGCAGCTGTTCACGCTCGGCCCCGAGGCGCGGTTTCATCTCATCGGCGCCGCCGACGAGATCCGCACGAGCGTCGCGAACGACCCACGTTTCACATTTCACTCCACCCTGGAGTCGGCTTGGGGCCTGTGGCGGTGACGTCCCCGACCGCTTCACCGGGGGTCGGCGGGTGGCGGCACGCGCCGTCCGGTGACGTGCTCGATGCGGATCACGATGAAGTGGCCGCGTATGGAGGGGACCCGCGACTGGGTGTCCGGCGCTGGGCCGAGGACGGCGAGCGGATCGTCGGTGAGGTGCGCGCGTCCGAGGGCCTGGACGGACCAGCCGGTGTGCCGGCGGGGGCCGATGTCGTCGGCCTCGAAGGCCACGACCGTGTCGCTGACCGCGGCCGCGAGGCCGTCTCCCGGTTCGACGCGGATGAACAGCCGGCCGTCCTGCAGGGCGAAGTTCACCGGCCGGATCGCGGGCAGCGCGCGATCGGTGTAGGCGATGCGGCCGACGCTGACCGTGGAGAGCGGAGGCACTCGCCACGCCGCAGCACCTGCGCCCTGGGGGTGTCCAGCTGCACCCCGTCGTCGAGGCCGCCGAGGTCGCCGAGGTTCATGGCATCCAGGCTGGACTGGGGTGTCCCGCAGCGGGAGGGGACACAGGGGTCCACGGCCATGGGCCCAACGTGCCCTCTTCCGGCAGCCCGCATGCGCCAGCCGGCTGGCCAGATCCCGTGGCGGTGCGTCGGAGTGCGCCCGCATTGAGCGACGGAGCCGGCGCCCCGGCACTGGGTCTGAGGGAGCGCGAGGGGCGGTCGAGGGAGGCTGGGCCATGGCGGTGCCGGACACGGGCGGACGGGACGAGGGCGCGCAGGTGCTGACGGGCTACGCCGAGGGTGAGGTGCTGGGGCAGCCGGTGTCGCTGCCGCACACCGAGGAGGACCGGGCGGCGGGGACGGTGGAGCGGGAGCTGGCCGTGGCGAGGGAGAGCGGCCGGTTCGAGGGCGAGGGGTGGCGGGTGCGCGCGGATGGCGAGCGGTTCTGACCTTCGCCGCCGTCGGCAACATCACCGGACGGGTCCTGCACCACGGCGAGACCTGCCACCTGCTCGACCGCCCGGGCACCATCGGCATTGCCAAGAAAGTACGTTGAAAACCATTCAAATGAGGGAATCGCCTCCGTAGAAATCACTTCACCGCAGCACGGGCGGCGCGCCGGGACCGTAGGCTTGTCGCCTGCCGCCACCCCAGTCCCCGGTGGCCCGCACCGTCGTCGCCGCTCCCCAGGGGGAAGCTTCAGGGAGCCCGGCTCATCAGGGGACACCGCCGTGCAGCAGGGGACCGCATGGCCCGTCGGGCACATCGAGACCCGCCAGGCTCACGCACTCACCGTGATCGAGTTCCACGGCGAAGTGGACATCGCCGCCGCCCTCCACATCCTGCCGGAACTGGACGACGCGACCGCGCCTCCCGGACAGACCGTGGTCATCGACCTCACTCCCGTGGAGTTCTTCGACTGCTCCGGGCTCAGGCTGCTGTGCCATGCCGAGCGACGGGTCACCGAGCGCGGCGGACGGCTGCGGCTGGTCTGCCCGCACCCGCTGATCCGGAGGATCCTGCGCGCGGGCGGCCTCCTCGGACGCTTCACTCCCCTCGCCACACTCGCGGACGCCCTGGCATCCGCCGAGCCGAAGACCGTCAACTGAGGCGGAGTCAAGAACTTCCCGGCGTACGGAACCGCTCCCAGCACCTCAAACCCGCCGTGTCAGTGAGGCGGGATGTGCCGCCCGCTGCACCACGCCCGTCGCCTCGCCGGCATAGTCCGGCATGGCGGTGTGCAGGGTGACGTTGCGGCCGAGACCGACGAGGTGGAGCAGGCGGCGTTGGAGAGGGTTGGTGACCACGATGGCCAGGGTGTGGCGGCAGGCGTCGAGCCGACCGGCCGTCCGCAGCAGGGCGTTCAGACCACTACCGTCGATGAACGTGACCGGGCGCAGGTCGACCACGACATCGGTCTCCGCGCCCGGACCGCCGCTGGTGTCGTCGAGGAAGTCGCTGCCGGGTGGCGCGGCGAGCACGTCGATCTCGCCGCCGAGTTCGATGAACTGCCGTCGGCCGTCCCAACGGCGGTGGATGGCGAAGGACGGGCAAGCCGTCTGCTCGGGCATCGTTCTCTCCGTTGCCTGGGGCCACTGGGGCTGTTGCCACAAGGCCATGCGAAAGCGCGGGCGCGGCCGACGCGCGGGGAGTAGGAGAAGGCCGCGCACCGGCGGTCGTTCGCACTGTTCGGGACTACTCGGCGCGGCTGACCTCGACGTGGGTGACCGGGGACTTCTCCGCGACGGTGAGGGGCACGGTGATGGTGAGGATGCCGTCCTTGTACTCGGCCTTGGCCTCGTTCTCCTTTGCGCCCTGCGGCAGACGGACGGAGCGGGCGAAAGAGCCGTAACGGAACTCACTGTGGTGCCGTTGCCTGGTCTCCTCGCTGCGCTCGGCGCGCAGGCTGAGCACACCGTGCTGGATGTCGATCTCAATGTCCTTGTCGACGTCCAGGCCGGGCAGCTCCGCGCGCAGGCAGTACGCCGCTTCGCTGAGCTGCTCCTCGACCCGGATGCCGTGCACCCCGATTCCCCGCCTGGCGGGGAATCGGGCCAGACCGGTCTCGAACCAGTCGACGAGGTCAGGGAACAACGGCGGGCGTCGTTCGAGTATGCCGGGCATGTCGACTCCCTTCCTGAACACGCCGCGTGGGTACCGCTTCGGCGCACCGGGCGGCGGGATCGCTGTGTGGACTCTGTCCTTCAAGTCCTGGCATATCGGGTACCGGGTGGCGTGCGGGAGGGGCCGATCGTCCCTGCCGCAGGACCGTCCAGGCGCTGGCGCGGATCAGCTCCGGTGCGGGTGATGGTGCGGGTGATGGTGCTGGTCCGGCGTCGTTCCGCATGCTCGCCTCCCGAAGTCACGCACTGGCAGCGGACGGATGCGGAACACCGTCCGCATCGGCGATCACAGCGGAATGTCCCGCCCCTCGGCCGACGGGCGGGAGATCGGGAGGACAGCGGCAGGGAACGGTCGGCCCTCGATGGCTTCATACGGGGCCGCTGCCGACCTCACGGTCAGCCGTCGTCCCTCGCCGGGAAGAGCCGGTGCAGGCAGAACGTCGCGTACGACGCCGAACGGCAGGCCGTGCCGGTCGGCGAGCATGCGCGCCAGGCGCAGCAAGCTGAGGCTGCCGGCGTCGAGGGCGGGGACGTGCCGCAGGTCGACCAGGACGGCCGTACCCTCCGGGCGGATTGCGGCGTGCAGCATACGGCCCAGGTGAGGTTCGGCGGCCGGGCCGATCTCCTGGCGTACCTCGATCATCAGGTACCCGGCGTAGCGGCGGACCGCAACCGGCGACGGATCCGGGCCGCGATCAGCAGCTCGGACCGCCCATGGCCGGGACAGCAGCACCTGCGGGCAGTAAGACCGCAACGCCGCCCACGGGCGAAGAGAAAAGGGAACGCTCCACGTCATGGTGCCCCCCTGAGCACGACCGGAGAAGTGAAACCGCCGTGGTGCGAACGTGAACACACAGTCTTCCCTCGTGCACGGTCGAGCGGCAGGGGCCGATGGTCCTGTCCCCAGGTTGAACACCCCTGCCGAAACTCCACACCGTGTGTTGCATTGGAGGAACAGGAGCGACTCTCTGCTGCGGTGCGGCAGGCAGGGCCACCGCACCATGGAGGTGTGTCGGGGAGGCGGCGGATGCGTTTCGACGACCGCAGGGCGGCCCGACGACGGCTGGCCTGGCGCGCGGAGTGCCTGCGCGGCCAGGACGTAGTAGTGCTGGGGCTGCCACGGGGCGCGGAGTGCCGGTGGCGTATGAAGTGGTCCAGGCGCTCAACGCACCGCTGGACGTGCTCGTGGTACGCAAGCTGGGCGTGCCCTGGCAGCCGGAGCTGGGCTTCGGTGCCATCGGCGAGGACGGGCTACGCGTCCTCAACGACGATGTGATCAAGGAAACCTCCCCTGGGCCCTGCCGAGTTGGCTGCCGTGGAGCAGCCCGAGCGGGCCGAACTCGACCGGCAAGGGGCCCGCTACCGTCAGGGGCGGGTTCGCGTCCCGGTCGCCGGGCGCACCGTGGTCGTCGTGTACGACGGACCGGCCACCGGTGCCACTGCAAGACGGGCCGGTTGGGTCCCCGCGGAAGGCCGCCCGGCCTCGGTCGTGGGGGTGGGCGGGCGGCATGCTGGAAGCAGAAGGACCAGGAGGCCGTCATGCCCGGGATCCCGCCCGATCCCGCCCTGCACGCCTGGCTGGACCGCTGGGTGGCGGCAGGGCTGCTCGATGCCGGTCAGGCGGAGCGGATCGAGGCCGCAGAACAGACGCATCCCCTGAAGCACCCCGAGCACGCCCAGGGTTCCGGCGTGCCGCCCTCGGAACGCGGACGCGTGTCGCTGGTCGTCGAGGCGCTGGCCTACCTGGGCGCGGTCATGGCGGTCGTCGCGGAATTCCTGGCCGTGCACCGGTTGTGGCCCAGCATCCCGGCCGGGGCGCAGGCCGCCTTCGCCGCGGTGGCCGCCGCGGCGCTCTTACCCGCGGCCAGACCTCCTTCTTCCACAGCTCGACTGCGTCGTCATCGCGCTCGGTCGCGCGACGCGCGGGCTGTTGCCACGACCAGCCGTGCCGCTTGAGCAGTCGCCACGCGCCCTCCACCGTGTACGAGATGTGGAAAAGCCGACCGATCAGCTTCTTGACCCGCGCCAAGGTCCACCGCTGGTCAGCCCAGCCGTGTGCGAGCGGTCCACGCTCCAACTCCCTTTCCAGCCTGGCGACCTGGACATCGCTGAGCCTCGGACGACCGGGCGACCCCTTCCAGGCGACACCAGCCGCCCCACCCTCACGCCACTGCCGCCGCCACCGCTCCACCGATCTTTCAGACACCCGCAGAGTGGCGGCGATGACCTGGTTCCTGTCCCCGGCTTCGAACCGAGCCACAGCGTCCAGCCGTACCCGCTCCCCGGCTGCCCTCTGTGCGTCGGTCAAGCCGCCGCCCTGCGCGTACCTCACAGTGACAGCAGTACAGCGCAGCGAGCTCAACGCTCAGCCGAACGACCCGACATCACCCAATCAAGTTCAGTAGCCTGATCCAGGGAGGGGCCGCTTCCCGCGACCCCTCCAATGGCCATTTCCAGGGGGCGCCGCGTCAGCTCGCGAGGAGCGAGTTGATTACACCAGCGACATAGGAGTGACCGGCGTCAGAAAGCAGTACATCATCGGTGCCGGCGGAGCCGGGAGCGGGAGAGTTTCCCAGTAGCTGAAGGAATTAGAGAAGATCCAGGAGTTACGTCCGAGATTCCAACAGATCGCCTGCCGCCGCGGCAACAAGATCGCCATGATCGCGATCGCCCGGAAACTCCTCACCCGCCCTGGCATCTGCTCATCCAACACGAAGCCGACCAGCAGGGCATCCGCCTCAGCCGGGAGCCAGCACCGAACCCATGACAGTCGCACTTCCGTCCCGAGGGGGTTGCCGACCCCGGGTGCGCTCGCGTCTACGCATGAGCCGGCCCCGCCGCGCTCGACAACCTGAATGAGCAGCCCGGCCCCCGGACCAGGGTCATGGCGCCAGCCCGACAGGCGGTGCACGGAGCCGAATGGGTGTGTGTGAGACCTTCACGCCCGACCTGTCTCCGGGGACTACCACCAACCCCACCGGTCAAAGCAGAACCAGCCACTGCCCGACACCAGCCTCAAGCACGCCGGGCCAGGCACTCGTCTGCCCTTGACAAGCCTGTCCCTCATGGCTGCGGAAACGACAGTACGGCGGCTGCTGGGCCGCATCGATGGTGACGCGTTGGACCAGGTGGTGGGCCGCTGGCTGGCCGACAGGCGCGCCAGCACCGACGGCCGATTGCGCGCAGTGGCGGTCGACGGCAAGAGCCTGCGCGGAGCGGCCAAGACCAAGGGGCGGAAGATCCACCTGCTCGCCGCCTGCGACCACGCCCGCGGCCTGGTCCTGGCCCGGCTCGACGTGGGCGAGAAGACCAACGAGATCACCGGCTTCCAGCCGCTGCTGGAGACCCTCGCCGACCTGACGGGCGTGGTCGTGACCAGTGACACGATGCACACCCAGCGCGAGCACGCGGCATACCTGCTCGGCCGCGATGCGCACTACATCGTGATCGTGAAAGGGAACCAGAAGAAGCTCCACAAGCAGCTCAAGTCTCTTCCGTGGAAGCAGATTCCGCTGCAGGAACGCACCCGCGACGCCGGGCACGGTCGGCGCGAGATCCGCCGGATCAAGGTGTGCGCGGTGAACAACCTGCTCTTCCCCGGGGCTCGCCAAGCCGTCCAGCTCAAGCGCCGCCGAGTGGACCGCAAGACCGGCAAGATCAGCATCAAGACCGTCTGCGCGGTCACCAGCCTCACTGCCGAGCAAGCCGCACCCGCCGACCTCGCGAGCTTGATCCGCGACCACTGGAGAGTCGAGGCGCTGCACCATGTCAGGGATGTCACGTTCGCCGAGGATGCTTCGCAGCTGCGGACGGGTGCCGCGCCTTGCGCCATGCCCACCTGGCGCAACCTCGCCGTCGGAACCCTCCTCCTGGCCGGCAGGACGAACATCGCCTCCGCGTTGCGGCACAACGCCCGCGACGCCCGCCGACCGCTCGCCCTGCTCGGGCTCACATGATCAGGAACTGGGCGTCACGACACTTGACCGAAGCCCTGGCCCGCGCGCGGGCGATCACTGATCGGCAATTCCCCCGGCTGTGCACACGGGGACGGATGTCGTTGTCGACGCGTTCGGGAAGCACTTCAGGGTCCCGCTTCGTGGTCAGTGTCGATGAGTTCGGGAGTCACTACGGCGTTCCCGTCCATCGTCATGCCCCCTCGGCGGTGAGCCGGCCGATGGCCCGGATGACCTGCCGCCGGGTGGCCAGGCGGCGGGCGAGGAAGGCCATCACCCGGTTCATGCGGCCTGCGATGACGCTGGGCGGCGGGTTCCTGCGGTCCAGGGCGGCCAGCGCGGTGCGGACGACGTCGACGGGCGAGGCGAGCCTGGTCCCTCCGGCGGCCTGCGTGGTGCCCACGACGTCGAAGAACTCGGTCCGGGTCGCGCCGGGGGACAGGGCCAGCACGCGCAGACCGGTACCGCGTGACTCCTCCCACAGAGCCTCGGTGAGGCTGAGCACGAACGCCTTGGTCGCCCCGTAGAGCGCCATGCGCGGGTTGGGCTGGTAGGCGGCCATGCTCGCCACGTTGACCAGTACCCCGCGGCCCGCCGCACGCAGTTGGTCGATGAAGGCGCGACTGATGTCGGCCACCGCGGTCACGTCGACCGCGATCTCCTGGCGCAGCCGTACCGGATCCGCCTGGTGGAAGGGGCCGAAGGTGGCGAACCCGGCATTGTTGATCACGCTCGTGACGTGCAGGCCGAGCCGGCCCACCTGCGTGGCCAGCGCCTGCCCGGGGTGGTCCGTGGCCAGGTCCATCTCCACCACGTGCACCTGGACTTGGTGCTGATCGCGCAGCTCGGTGGCCAGCTTCTCCAGGCGTTCCCTGCGGCGGGCGACCAGCACCAGGTCGGAGCCGCGGGCGGCGAGCTGGCGGGCGAACTCGGCGCCGAGGCCCGCGCTGGCACCGGTGATCAGTGTGGTCTGTGTGTGGTAGTCGACGGCTGGCATGATCGCCCTTCTTTCAGTCGCTGTCTTCCTGGCAGTTAATGCCAAGTGGGCGGTCGCTGTCCAGAGGGGTAGCCTGACGTCCATGACGACCTTGTGGGAGCGTTCGCGGCAGGTCGCCGTCCAGGCGATCCTCGATACGGCGGTTCGTCTGTTCGCCGAGCAGGGCTACGAGCAGACGACGATCGCGCAGATCGCGCGGGAGGCGGGGATCTCGCAGCGCTCCCTGTTCCGCTACTTCGGTACCAAGGAGGACCTGGTCTGCGGCGACCAGGAGGCGCTGGGCAAGCTGCTGAAACGGACCGTCGAGCAGCAACCGGCCGAGATGTCCGCCTGGGATGCCCTGCGCGCCGGATTCGAGGTCATTCTGACCGCCAACCACCCCCCTGAGCGGGCGCTGGAGCTGTCCCGCCTCATCTTCGACACCCCTTCACTGCATGCCCGCTACATCGAGAAGCGACTGCGCTGGCAGGCCGAACTCGTCCCCGTCATCCGGGCGCGGCTGGGCAACGGCCCCGGCCGCCCGGCCCCCGACACGCAGGCCAAGGCGATCGTCGCGACGGTCCTCGCCTGCGTCGACACGGCAACCGAACTCTGGGCCGGACATGACGGACGGCTCGACCTGGCAGACCTCTACGACCAGTGCCTCGCGGCGGTGCGGGGCCACGGCTGAGGCCGTATCCCCGGCACGCCTTCGGGCAGGGCCGAAGGCCTCTTGCGGCAGCCCGGTCGGCCTCTCAACGATGCGGTCACTTGCCCACTACCGTGCCTCACGAACCCCCTGGGCATGTCACCAGGAAGCGGAGGGGACGCCATGCACGCCGACACTGCCACCACGGTCACGACGGACGACGGCGCCCGCCTCCACACCATCACCGCCGGGGATCCGGACGCGCGCCTCACGGTGGTGCTGTGTCACGGCTACATGCTCGACCGCACGACCTGGCACCTCCAGCTCCCCGCCCTCGGCCAGGCCGCCCGGCTGGTGCTCTACGACCAGCGCGGCCACGGACGCTCCACCCTCGGCACCTCCCCGGTCACCACTGACCGCCTCGGTGAAGATCTCCACCAGGTCCTGGCGGCTACCGCCTCGCACGGTCCAGTGGTGCTCGTCGGCCACTCCATGGGCGGCATGGCCGTCATGGCCCTGGCCGCCACCCACCCTGACCTCTTCGGTACCCGCGTCACCGGAGCCGCCCTGCTGTCCACCTCCGCCGGACAGCTGAACGGCACCCCCATGGGGTTGCCGCCCGCCGCTGCCCGGCTCCTGCATCTCGCGCTCGCCGTCGGCCTGCCGCGGCTCGCCCGTCTGCCCCGGGCTGTGGACACGGTGCGCCGCCGCACCGGACCATTCGCCTTCCGCGTCACCCGCCCGCTGCTGTACCGGGCCCCGGTCGACCCGGCCGCCGCCCAGGTCACGATCCGGGCCATGTCCCGGGTACCGATCACGACGGTGGCCGCCTGCTATCCGGCCCTGATGGCCCACGACCAGCTCGCCGCCCTGCCCGCACTCGGCCGCTGCCCGGTCCTCGTAGCGGTCGGCACGAGCGACCAGATCACCCCCGTCGCCCACAGCGCCTCCCTCGCCAGCCGGATCCCCTCCGCCGAACTCGTCGTCGTGCCCCGGGCCTCGCATCTGCTGCCTCTGGAACGCCCGCACGAGGTCAACAAGCTGCTCCTGGCTCTCGTGTCCCGCAGCACGGCTGCGCTCACACCCGGCGCGGCGGCGCACACACGCTCCACTCCCGGAGACGCTCAGCCCCCGCCACCCGTACGCCGCCCAGGCCACGTATCCGCCGAAGAGCCGCACGTCACCGCACTCCCCCACCCCTACGCAGTCTGTCCGCTCTGGCTCCGCCCATCGTCGGACGACTGGGTTCCGCACTCTGGCGTGGTGCCCGTCCGTCCACGGGACGGGTCCTGTCCGGCATTCGCGGTATGCCGTTCTACGACTCTGTCGCCCCCCGTACTCACCCCGGGTGTGGTCGGCGCTGGTCACCGCAGGGTGCGGAGTTCCTCCGTCCGTTCGGTCTGGACCCTCGCAGGCACTAGGGTCCTGCCCGTGCGACGAACACGCAGTCCTGTGCACGGCGGCGGCCGAAATGCCTCCCCCAAAGATGCACAGGCCAGTCATCAGTGGGCAAGGTTCGCCTTGATCCCCTCATTCCGGCGGTCGGCCGCACGGCTGCCGGTCCCTCCCGAAGCGAGGTGAACCCCCATGCCCGAGCAGTCACGTGAGGACCGGCTGGCCGCCGCGTTCGTCGAGCTGGCCGACACTCTGGTCGGCGACTTCGACATCATCGCGTTCCTGCACACCCTCGCCGACCACTGTGTCGACCTGCTCGACGTCACCGCCGCCGGCGTCATGCTGGCCACCCCGCAGGGCGACATCCTCGACGCCGCCGCCTCCGACGAACGTACCCGCGCGCTGGAGACCGACAGCATCGACTGGAACGAAGGCCCCTGCCTGGACTGCTTCCGCACCGGAAAGGCGATCTCCGACATCCCCCTGACCCACCCGCACGCGCGCACCCACTGGCCCCGCTTCGCCCACAAGGCCCAGGAGCTCGGCTTCGCCTCCGTCGCCGCGGCTCCCCTGCGGCTGCGCGAGCAGACCATCGGCGCGCTCAACCTCTTCCGCGCCACCCCCGACCCTCTGGAACCCGCTCAGCTGCGCCTGGGCCAGGCACTGGCCGACATCGCCACCATCGGCATCCTGCAACAGCGCGCGGTGCACGAACAGACCGTCGTGTCGGGCCAGCTGCAGACCGCCTTGGACTCCCGGATCATCGTCGAGCAGGCCAAGGGCGCCCTCGCCCACATGCGCTCCATCAGCGCGGACGAAGCCTTCGATCAGCTTCGCCGGTACGCCCGCCACCACCGGCGCCGGTTGACCGACGTGGCCCGCGAGGTGATGGACGGCAGTACTGAGGCACCGCTGCCCGCGCCGGAACAGTGACCACCGCGGCGCCCACGCCGAGCACACTGACGAAAGCCCCCGGCGTGGGGAAGAGGGGAGGAATCATGGTCAGCTCGCAGATGTCCCAGCTCCTGCACGACCTCACCACCAAGCGTGACTCCGGGCTGACTCTGCCGTCCGCCCGGCTGCGGGCCTGCGCCATGGTGCTGGGGCTGGACGGCCTCGCCGTGTCCCTGACACAGCCGGGCGACTCCACCGAACTGCTGCGGCACACCGGAGAACGCGCCGCCCAGCTGGAGGACATCCAGTTCACCCAGGGCCAGGGTCCCGGCCTGGAGGCCGCCCGTACCGGCCTGCCGGTCACCGAACCCGACCTCACCACCAACCACTCCGCCCGCTGGCCCGGCCTCGTCCCCGAACTCCTCGCCCTGGGCGTACGCGCCGTCTTCGCCTACCCCCTCGCCCTGGGCACCGTCCGCCTGGGCGTCCTCACCGGCCACCGCACCACGGCCGGCGCCCTCTCCGGCGAACAGGACGCCGACGCCCGCGCCCTGGCCCAGAGACTGACCCTGATGCTCCTCGACAGGGCCGCCTCCCCCCACGACCCCACCGTCTGGCTGACCGAGACCAGCCACCTGCACCGCGCCGAGGTCCACCAGGCCACCGGCATGGTCGCCAAACAGCTCGACGTCAGCCCCGCCGAGGCCCTCGTCCGCATCCGCGCCCACTCCTTCCACACCGGCCGACCGCTGCTGGAGACCGCCCGCGCCATCCTCGCCCGCGAACTGTTCCTGACCGCCAACCACCCGCCCGCAGGCGACAACCGGCCCTGACCTTTTCTCCTGTAGGCGGCGCCTGCGCGAACCGCCGTTCCCTGCCCGCCGCATGTCCCTGTGGCCGCCGAACGGCCCTCTGAGCAGGGCTCGTTGGCCCGCCGTCGCGGCAACCCCGGTGTGATGTTCTGGATGGTGAGGGTATGTCCGCGTTCCCCTTCACGAAGGGAAGGAGGAAGAACGTCATGATCGCACCCCGTACCTTCCACCGGGTCACCATGATCTCCGCGGTGCTGTCCATCGGGCTGCTCGCACCAGCGACTCTGACCGGCGACACGGCGGACGCGACGTCCACCGCTACGACCGCCGCCGCTCCCGGCCGCAGCGGCAGCCCGACCTCCACCGTCGACCGGGTCGCCGATTTCTACGGCACCTACATCGACGTCCTGTACGACTCCGGCCACGGGCGGCTCACCAGCGCCTTGCGCGCCCATTACCTGACCACGGACCTGCAGCGCAGCCTGGCTCGCTGGGAGGCCGTCCATCACCGGGACGGTGTGCTGCGCGCAAAGGGCGTGCCGACCGCGTGGTCCGTCGTCTACAACGACAGCGGCATGGGCCACTGCTGGAGCCGGGTCACCCTGACCTGGCAGGACCCGGGCAACCGGACCCATCGCACGCACCTGATGGTCCAGTCCGACCTGGCGACCATGCTCATCTCCGGCATCAAGACCGACAAGTAACCGTTCCCCCGTCACCGGCCGGGCCGATCGGTCCGATGACAGTCCGGTCGGCCCCTGTCGTCACGTGCGCCGAGCGCGCACGATGACGACACGCCCCGTCGTGCGAGGGCACGGCGCTCCGCGTGTGCCTCAGGGAGGACGACCTGGAGGTGGTCATCGTGAGCACGGTTCCCTGGCGCCGGTCGCACAGGCGACCACTGACCGTTCTGGACCTGCCGTGTGCGGAGCGCACGGTGGGAGTGGAGGCGGCCCTGAAGCTGCCGACCGTGATGATGCTCGTGGTGGAGGACACCTGCACGCAGATCGCCCGCGAGGACTGGCGGCGGCGCGAACCACCCCGTTGGCGCCCGCAGGCGCGCCATCGGTGGCACGCCGAGGGACGGCGACTGCACGCCAAGACGGCCCGGCTGAAGGAACTCGCCGCGCAGTGCCTGGACACCCCGGACTGACCGAACCCCGGCCGGACTTGTCCGATACGCCCCCTGTCCATGCCGGTACGCTGCCTCTACGGAGCGGTGCCCCAGCCCCCGGCACTCACAGGGCCTGCCTCCGGGCACGCGGTGTGGCCGTGCACGGCTGGTCCACATGCCTTCCCTCCCTCGGTCGATGCCACAGGACCTGCGGCGCCGGGGAGCTGGGACGACAGCGCCTCAGGACCCGGCCGCTTCGCCGGTCGCAGTGGGGGGACAGACCCTTCTCGGATGCGGCGTGCAATCCCCCGTCGCGCCGCGCCCGGGGAGGCCGGCTCCCTCTTCTTCGGCATCACCGCTACCCCCGTGCGGAGGAGTTCCTCCCATGATCGTCCTCGTGGGATGCGCCAGCGCACACGGCTGCACCCGCGCGGCGCGGAACGCATCGCCGCCAAACTCACCGCACACGGCCTGGCCACCGACACCCAGGTCCTGCAACTGCGGCACGACCCCGCCGCCTACACCGCGTGCGTCCTCGGCAACGCCCTCCACCGCGCCGCCTGGCTGCTGCACGCCGACGTCCACGTCCGCCGCAACCTTGCCGCGCTCGCCCAGTATCCCCTGAGGCCGTTCGGCACCGGCATCGCCCACGTCACCGGCCGCACGTCCCGCGCGGGCGCCATCGAACCCCGCCGGCTTCCCCACTACCGCCAGACCCTCACCTCGCAGGACCACCACCTGCTCGCCGGCGCTGTCGGGCCCAGCCACTACGGGCCGGTCTCACGGCTCGTTTTCCGCGCACTGGACGGCCGGTATGGCGACTACCGGGACTGGAAGGACATCGACACCTGGGCCGAATCCATCGCCCAGCACCTGACAACCGCCCAGGGCGCCGCCCCGAACGAGCCCCACGAAGATCGCGGAGCGCCTCCGGGCGCGCCTGGATGACCCTGGCCCGACGGCACGCGCCACGCTGTCCATCGAGCACACGACAGCGCAACGGGAGCCCTGCCATGGGCTGATCCCCCGTCGGTCACTCCGACGACAGACAGGACGGCTGGGAGCCACCCGGCACTCAACAGCCTTGACGCTTCCGCGTGTTGTGCGCGCCATACCACGGCCGGTCGGCCCCGGGAAAGAGCCGAGTGGCCCTGCCCGGGCCGCGGCTCCGCATCCGACGATGACAGTGGAGGAGATTGCTGGACGCGTCGGGGGAGGCATGTCATGCACTGCTACGACTGCGCGCTTGAGGACACGGCGACGCCCGCGATCGCTGTATGCGCCCGTTGCGGATGCGGCGTGTGTCTGCGGCACGCAAGCGTCTTGGGGCAACTGGTGCGGCACAGCGTCGGCATGGGCCCGAGTTGCGGACGAAAGCCTGCACGGAGAGTGACGTGCCGGACGTGTCACGAGGCCGAGGCGTTCGACCATGTGCGACGCGTCGGTTGAGCCGAGAGCGATGTCGGCACAGAGGAGGGCGCCCGGCCAAGTCGTCGAGCCGGACTCCGACTTGGGCCGGGCGCTGCAAGGTGAGGTGTCCGGTGAAGGAGACGCTGCCCCTGGGGCGGATCGCAGGCATCCGTGTCGGCCTGCACTGGAGTGTGCTGGTCATCCTCGGCCCGATAGTCCTGATCGCCCTGCTCGTGAGCGGCCACTCTCCCCAGACTCCCCCCGACCATCCCTCTTGGGCCTACTGGGTCCTCGGACTGGTGGCGGCGGTGACGTACGTTGCCTCGCTGCTGGCCCATGAACTCGCCCACGCAGTCGTCGCACGCCGCAACGGCGTGAAGGTCGACGGCATCACCCTGTGGATGCTCGGCGGTGTCGCACGGCTGCACAGCGAGGCCCGCACGCCAGGAGCGGAGCTGCGCATCGCCGCGGTGGGGCCGCTGACCAGCGCGCTCGTCGGCGGGCTGTGCACCGGCCTGGCCCTGTGGCTGGACAGCCTGCACGCCACGGAGCTGATGGTCGAGGCGGTCGCCTGGCTGGCCGCCATCAACATCATGCTGACCGTGTTCAACGCCCTGCCCGCCGCTCCGCTGGACGGCGAACGGCTGCTGCGCGCCGTCCTGTGGCACCGTACCGGCGATCGGCTCCGCGCCACGCGCGGAGCCGCGGCCGCGGGCCGGGTCCTGGGATGGTTCCTGATCGTGACAGGGGTCGCGGTGATGATCGTCGCCGGTGAACTGTCCGGGCTGTGGCCCGCCCTGATCGGCTGGTTCCTGATCAACACCGCGACCGCCGAGGAACGCCGAGCCGAACTGCGCGGTGTCCTGGACGAGATCCCCGTCAGCCGCGTGATGACCCGCGCCCCGGTCACCGTCCCGGCCACGATGACGATCGCGTCCTTCCTCGCCGAGGGCCCCTTCGGCCACTACCACCACTCCGCCTTCCCCGTCCTGGCCCCGGACAGCACGGCTGCCGGTCTCGTCACCGTCCGCCACGTCAACCGCTCCCCCTTTCAGGCACGTTCCACCACCACGATCGGCGACGTGATGCGTCCGCTGCCGGACGTGACCACAGCAGGCCCCGACGACCTCGTCGTGGATCTGCTGCCGCGCCTGGAGGCGAGCCCGGACCGCCGGGCCCTGGTCCTCGACGACGGCCATCTCATGGGCATCGTCACCCTCGCCGACATCACCCGCACCCTGACCTGGCTCACCACCACCCGGCCCAAACCCTGACCCGCAGGAGGTACGACATGACAACGGCCTCGCCGGCTCGCATCCCCCGCACCCTGACTCCTGACCGAGCCATCGCCGAGCCACCCGGCCGGATCGAGGCCACCCACATCGCGGACCGGGCCTTCGCCCTCTTCGTCCGCGACCACGAGCTCACCGTCGACCAGCCCGTCGAGACCGGCGGCGACAACGACGGCCCCACACCGGTGGAACTGTTCGTCGCCTCCCTCACCGCCTGCGTCGCCTCCGACGCGACCCGCTTCCTCCAACTCCTCAACCAGCCGTACGAGCATCTGCGCGTCAAGGCCGACTTCGCCCTGGCCGACGAAACGGCACCCCGCATCACCACCATCCACATCCGCATCCTGCCGCCCGCGCCCCTCACCCCCGTCCTCCAACAGGGCCTGCACGCGGTGGTCGGTCGCTGCGCCGTCCACAACACCCTGCACATGCCGCCCGAGGTCACCGTCGAGTTCGGCTGACGAACGTCAGATGTCACGGGGACGCCCCCAGCGGTCGTACCCCGTGCGGCCCCTGGTAGAAGGGCTGTCCGGCCCTGTCGACAGAGCCGGACACACAGGAAGCTGGTGGAAAACGCGGTCAGGCAAGGGGTACGACGATGAGCCGCCGACACGGACTGCTACTCCCGCGGGGCCGCGAGCACGCGTCGAGCGGGTCGGCCCGACCACCGTGTATCCGGACCGTACGCACGCCGCGCGCAGGCCGAGAAGGGCCTGCTCCAGCCGGTCAGCGTGGGGGTGAATCGCCGGGTCAGCGCGCGCACGCCGGGACCCTGGAAGTAGACCGACACCCGGCCGCCCTCCAGTGCCGCGGCGAGCGCGAACCCCAAAGGCGAGAGCAACTCCTCCAGACCGTCCCGGGAGATGACCAGGGCCAGGCTGAAACCGGGCCGTGCGGTCCGGTGGCGCTGGAGCCGGTAGCGGACGGCGCCTTCGTCGCAGACCGAGGAGAGGATCTCGGTACCCGTCGAACGGCACCAGGCCCGCAGGTCGCGGTCGATGAACTCGGCGTCGTCCGTACGCAGTTCGAATACGTCGCCGTCCATCCGCTCCAGCGCGTCGGCGGTACGGCCGACGATGTATGTGGTGATGGTCTTGCCCCGTACATCGAGGCTCTGCGGCATGGGACACCTCCGCAACAGGCTACGGCTGTCACTGGCTCCACGTGCTGTTCGCGCGCCTGGTGACCTCCACCACCGATGGCGCGGGCATCTCGCGCCGGAGGTGGCCAGGGCACGCCGGGGATTTCACCCATGTCGATGGGCCTGGCTTTCTGTCACTTCTGTCGCCTCCGCGACCGGTCCCCCGTGCCCGTGTTCGACATGGCGGATATGTGCGTCGGGTCCAGGGAAGACGAGCGTCACCTCGTGCGTGTCCGACCAGCGCACGTCGTAGGGAGGCGTTCCGTCCTCGTGATGCAGTCTCACGATCTCCCCGTCGCGCTTGGTGACGCCCTTGGTCGGGCTTTCGACGATGAGTTGATCGCCCAGTTGAGCTCGTATGATCGCCGCCCTTCCCTAGGAGTGCTGCTGTACCCAACGTGGCATGCGCGGCGGACCGCCGCATGGGCTCGAGAATCCCGGTCCGAGGGCCGAACGGCCCCCTGTCCGTGGCAACCGGCCCCGAACAGGTCCTGAACGGCTCACTCGGAAGCGATCAGGCCTTGACACGCTTGCCATGTGACCACCATCGGCTGTCCTCGGAAGGGAGGTCGACATGCGCCACCGTACGATCGCGGACCTGATGACTCACGATGTGATCCGGGCCCGCCGCGACATGCCGTTCAAGGAGATCGTCAAGTTGCTGGCGGAAAACGACGTCACCGCCGTACCCGTGGTGGACGAGCTGGGCCATCCGCTGGGCGTGGTGTCCGAGGCCGACCTGCTGCGCAAGTGCTGCGCCCAGGCCGACCCGTCCGGGCACGCACCGATTCCTCACCTGGAGGCGTGGGAGCAGGCCAAGGCCGAGGGCACCAGGGCCGAGGAGCTGATGTCGTCTCCGGCCGTGTGCGCGCGTCCGGAGTGGACCGCGGCCGAGGCGGCTCGCCTCATGGCGGACCGGAACGTCAAGCGGCTGCCCGTGGTGGACGAGGCGGACCGGCTCCAGGGCATCGTCAGCCGCGCAGACCTGCTCCGGATCTTCCTGCGCCGGGACGACGCCATCCGCGACGAGATCCACCGGGACGTACTGCAACAGACGCTTGGCCTCGCTCCCGCGGAGGTGACGGCCGAGGTGCGTGAGGGACAGGTGACGCTCGGGGGATCCGTCGAGGCCAAGAGCCTGATCCCCGTCATCGAGCGGCTGTGCCGGGGTGTCGACGGCGTGGTCTCGGTCTCCGAGCACATCGCGTTCCGGGCCGCCGACGCCCGGAGTTCACACACCGAAACCTGAGCTTCGCGGTTCGGGGCGCCCTCGCCCGCCACATGGGCCGACCGCCGAGTGAGCGCGTCGCCCGGGCGCGGGCGCACTCATGTCCTCGATGTCACGCTCGGCGGCATCCACCAGCCGCCGGCCGAGGTCGGGCAGGACCCTGCCCGCCACGAGTTCCGCCCTGCCGCTTCGCCAGGGAGGCCGAGGAGCGGCCGCTGCGGATCGGATGAAGGGAGGTTGGAAGGGGAGAAAGTGCGTGGTGCCGACTGAGAACGACGGACGGCTACTTGCCGCCGTGCGTGAGGAGATCATGCACCGGGGGCACGTCCGTTCGGCCAGCTGGTGTTCATGCCCGGCACCATGGGCACCGCCTCGTACGTCATGACCGGCATCGCCAGCAGCACCGCCTTCGGCTCCCTCTGGCACAGTGCGGGCCGCCTCTGGAGCCGGCATCACGCGGTGCGCGAGGTCACCGTCCGGCAGTTGCAGGGGAGCTGACCTGCGCGGGCGTCGCGGTGCGTCGGCCAGCTGACACAGCGCCATCGAGGGCGCTCCGGAGGCGTACCAGGACGTCGACGCCGTCGTCCGGGCCGGCGAACACGACAACCTGGCAGCCCACCTGATTCCGCTGGGTGTGCTCACCGGCTGAAGGACAGCCAAAAGCCGTTACCCGGCTACCACTCCGCCCCGCCCCGGTTACTCGTTCATCAACCCCTGGGCGATGTGGAAGGCGTTGTCGATCGGGGTGGCGAAGCCGATGCCGATGCTCCCGGGCTGCTGGCCGATGTAGCCGCCGCCGGTGGTGGCGATCGCGGTGGCGATGCCGACCACCCGGCCCTGGCTGTCAGCGAGCGGGCCACCGGAGTTGCCCGGGTTGATCGCCGCGTCGGTCTGAATCGCGTCCTTGAGGGAGAGCCCCGGCTGCGCGGACTCGTCCTGGCCTGGCAGTTCCTCGGGCGACTTGTCACCGCTCATGTCGATGTCGCGGTGCAGGGCCGAGACCACGCCGGTGCTGACCGATCCGCGCAGCCCGAGCGGGCTGCCGACCGCCACCACCGCGTCCCCGACGTGCAGACTGTCGGCGGAGCCGAGCGCGGCCGGCCGCACCCCGAAGACACCGTCGGTCTTGACGACCGCGATGTCCGCGGCCACCGAACCTCCGAGAAAGCGCGCCATGCGGGTACGGTCGTTGTCGAACGTCACGCTGATCGTTCCGCCCTGCTCGGCCGCGTCCTCGACGACGTGGTTGCTGGTCATGATGGTGCCGTCCGCTGCCACGATCAGACCGGATCCGACCTCTGTTCCGCTGCTCGTGGCGACGGTGATCGACACCACGCTGGGCCTGATCGCCGCAGCGGCCTTGGCCAGCGGCTGCGTCGGTGTGCTCCTCGCCCCGGACGGGCTGGGCGCCGCCGGCACGGTGGCCTTGCCACCGTCGTCATCGAGGGCCAGGGCGAGCGCCGCACCCCCGCTGGCCGCCAGTACCAGCGCGCCCACCGCGCCCACGATCATGATCGCGCGGCGCCGACGGCCTGGTGAGGGGACGGCGACAGGCGACGGGACCTCACCTGTGGCCTGCGCCCTGCCATCCACCCCAATGCCGTGCGCGGCACCTTCCCACGCTGAAGGACCAGAGTGGATCGGTCGCTGCGGTGGCTCTTCCATGTCCGGCCTCCAGGGTGGTCGCCCGAAGCAAACAGATACCGGGCCCGCAGGCCGCACGCGGATCACCTGCGACGACGGTGCGCCGCCCGTCGGCCCGCCAGGACCCGGCACGGGGCGGGTGGCTGACCGACCCGCTCCCCTTCCCAAGAGGCCGCTTCGGTGGCCTGCGCCGGTCCCCCACGCCGACGCCGCCCGCGAGGCGTACCACGCCCATCCCGGCCGCCACGTTGTACGGCCAAGAAGGACATCGACGGCAAGGCCCTATGCGGGAGGAACCTCATCGCCGCTCGTCTCGCGGGCTCGCCTTCACCCTCGCACCATGGGTGGCGCCGCAGCAGAGGCCGAACGGCTCACTGGCCGATCCGAACGGCCCAACTCCCGCGCTGTCGTACGCCGGTTGACCGGCCTGGCCGCAGGCCACCTGTGCCAAAGGCCCGCCGCACTCCACCCGCACAGCTTCTGGCAGACCCTCGGCGGCAGAGAGCAACGTGGCGTTGATCAAGCATCCTTGATGAGGGAGAAGCCGACGAAGGCCAATTCCGTCAAGAGGGGTTCACACAGCGGGGCCCGAGGCGAGGACGGCTGGTGGGCTGCGGCGATCAACTCCACTCTGTGCCCTGTCAACCGTGTACGCCACCACCCCACCTCGTCGGCGACCAAGTCCCCTCCGCACGAGGGCCGTTCGCCCTCCGAAAGGGACCGAACGGCCCTGCCGGGCGACCACACCGCGCCGCATGGTTGACAGTGAACCCGCGAGGCGGCCGTACGAACCTCCGCGCTCTCACTCACAGTTCGCACGCGACACGCATCCGGTGGGCCCGTGGAAACACGACAGACCGGAACGTGACCTCCGCCTCGCGGGTCCGCGCCGAGGCTGCGCTCGGCGCGGACCGTCGTCATGGCGGTCAAGCGGGAGCAGGACGTCCCACCTGCTCGGCGCCGGGCTCCGCTCGACCGAGGGAAGGCGGCCGGCGAACACGCCCGTCGGCGGGGCCCGGCGCCTTCAAGGCGGCGGACCGTACATCTATGCCCGGGAGGGGTCATACAGGTCCGCCACGCCATGTCCTCGCCGCCCGTCATTGTGCCGGTGATGGCCTCGGCCCAGGAAGCGGCATCCACCATGCGGGAGTTGAACGTCGGGTCCGTCTGCGTCATCGCCGACGACCAGCTGGTGGGCGTGGTGACCGATCGCGACCTGGCGATCCGGATCCTCGCTCGCGGCAGGCCGGCACAGGTGCGTATCGACACGGTGATGACCACGAACCCCACGGCGGTCGATGCCGACGCCGACATCATGGCCGCCTACCGGATCATGCGCGACCAGCAGATCCGGCGCGTCCCCGTAGTCTCCGAAGGACGTCTGGTGGGCGTCGTCACATTCGACGACCTGTTCTGGCTGTCCACGCAGGGCCTGAGTAACCTGGTCGGCGTCATCGACCGCTCACGGGACCTCGTCGCGCCCTTCCGAGTCGATTGAGCAGCCCCGTCCGGGCCCGATCTCCCACACGCTCCCCGCCCCACGGCAACGACTCCGCGGACCCCGCAACCGCTGATCGCGGACGGCCGCGCAGCACTTGAGCCGACGTGAGCACGTACGCTCACCCTCACATGCCTGCCCGGCCGCAGCCGGACTGACCGGGTTCCTCGGTTCTTCCGGACCACGCTCAGGGCCCGTTCGGCCCCTGGTGGTCGAACGCCAGCCCATGTCCCCTGGCAAGAAAGAGGGGAGGATGCCATGAACTGGCCCACCGCCGTAGTCATCATCGCTGCGCTCTTCGCCTTCGCGGCCATCGTCAGCTCGTTCTTCGCCAGCCGAGCAAAGAAGTAGGAGGACCGGCGCACGCAGTATGACCAGGTGCCGGGCAGAGTACCGAACGCTATCTGTCGTCGCTTCCGGCAAGACCGGTATCCGGGCGCGGCCCGACCCGCCGCAGCCTCGGGCGCCCCGGAGCGTGTCCCGCACAGACCCCGAAGTCCGCGCGGTCCCGGTTATCCGCAAGCGGCAGGGATCAGCTCCGCGGAACGACGGCCACCGGGCAGTGGGCGTGCTGCACAACGGCGTGCGTGACTCGGCCCAGCGTACGGCCCACGTGGTGCGCGGGCCTGCGTACGCCCACCACGACGAGGTCGGCGTGCCTGGACGCCGCGACCAGTTCTCCGGCCGGCGACGGAACCCTCACTACCTCTTCGGACACCTCCAGGTCCGGGAACTCCTCCCGGACGGAGCCGAGCAGGCGGGTGCTCGCCGCGGCCTTCGCCTCCATGTTCCTGCGCACCACGTCCGGCATGGGCGCCATGGTCTCGAAGTACTGGAAGTAGGTCCACGCGCTGAGCAGCCGCAACGACGCCTTCCGCCGCCTGGCGGTCCGCCCGGCGAAACTCACCGCCCCGCGGTCTCCCTCGTCCCGCACGCCCACCACGACCACCCCGCCCGACGGCCGCCGCGTGCCCCGCACGACGACGACGGGGCATCCCGCCCGTCCGGCCACGGTCAGCCCGACCGAGCCCAACAACAGCGCGGAGAAACCACCCAGCCCCCGCGAGCCGACGACGATCGTCACCGCGGCGTCCTCGGCATGCGGTACCGCCGACACGGCCGCCCGCAGCAGGGCGTCGGCCGCGGGCTCCCGGCCGACCTCCGTGGTGACCGTCAGGCCGGGCGCCCCGCCGGAGGCCGTGGCCGCCGCCTCGGCCAGCAGGGCCCCGGCCGCCTCGCGGACCCGCCGCCTGGTGTCGGCCGACAGCCGCTCGGCCAGGTCGAGGTCGACGGCACACACGATATGCAAGGGCTGATTCCGCAAGGCGGCCTCCTGCGCCGCCCACAGCACCGCACCCGCCGCTCCGTCCGAGCCGTCCGTCCCCACCACCATCGGTCCCTCGGACATACCTCACCACCTCTTCCCGACATCGAGTGGAACCCACCGTCACAGTCCCGGCCCGGCAGCGGAAGGTCTCACGACGCCTCCGGGTCGGTGTACCGCAACAGCACCCCTACTCCGTCCTCCAGCGGCAGTTCCTCCCTCTCCACGACCACCAGCTCCGCGCCGGTGCGGACCAGGGCGCGGATCAAGGCAGCGCCGGGCGGTATCTCCTGGAAGCCGAGGACACCGAAGGACTCCAGGTCCGCGGCGGACAGGGCGATCTGGATCGGCTCCGGGCCGGCCCACGGCCGCACGGGGAGCTCGACGGGTGTGTTGAGCAGCAGCGCGCCGGCCTGGGCGCGCTGCAACGCGCCCACAACCGCTGCCATGCCCTCGCCCGCACCTGTGTGCCGGGCTCGCCAGGCCCGGAACGTCTCCACCTGAGCCTGATCCCACCCGCTCATCCGGCCCCGGAGGACATCGCTCAACTCCTGCTCCAGCAGCGCCCGGTGCGCCCGGTCCGCACCAACCTCGTGCCCGTCGTCCGCGACGGTGATCACGTGCTCGCACAACGGCTCGGGCAAGCGGTTCGCCAGGACGTTGCGCGCCCATGCCTCGGCACCGACGCGGTGGACCAGCTCCGCCAGCTCACGGGCGATCTCGACGGCAGCTCCTCCACCAGGACCAGCCGACCACGGCTCGCAATGATGGCCTGCGTTCGAACCATCTCGCGCCGCTCCTCCCACGCCTCTCCCCTCCAGCCGGTCGGGATCATCAGCGAGGTCGATCTCGCCCGGCATCTGCCCGGGGAGGAAATGGGGCGCTTCGACAAGATCGTCCTGACTGCCCCGTGACACGGTGGCAGGGGCACCGCCCGGGGGCTTCCGACGATGGAGCCCCCGGGCTGCGGGACCGGGTACTGGGAGTTGCTGTCACGGCGCCCGGAGCGGCGATGTGCCGACGGTGGGTCGGGCGAGGTGCACGGTGAACCAGTCGCGGGCCAGCTGGGCGGCTGTGGCAAGGGTGCCGGGCTCGGTGAAGAAGTGGGTGGCGCCGGGGACGATGGCGAGCTGGTGCTCGCAGCCCAGCCTGTCGGCGGCGAGCCGGTTGAGGCTGAGTACGGTGGTGTCCCGGCTACCCACGATGAGCAGCGTCGGCGCGTGCACCCGCGCCAGCGCGGCCGGGGAGGCCAGGTCGGGGCGCCCGCCACGGGAGACGACCGCGCGGATGTCGGCGTCGGGAGCGGAGGCGGCCTCCAGCGCGGCGGCCGCACCGGTGCTGGCCCCGAAGTAGGCCACCGGCAGGGCGGCTTCGTGGCACAGCCAGACGGCGGCGGCGTGCAGACGCCGGGCGAGCAGCAGCACATCGAAGACGTTCGCCCGGTCGCGCTCCTCGTCCTCGGTGAGCAGGTCGAGCAGCAGGGTGCCCAGCCCGGCTCGGTTCAACACGCCGGCGACGTACCGGTTGCAGGGGCTGTACCGACTGCTGCCGCTGCCGTGCGCGAACGCCACCACGGCCTGAGCCGTCTCGGGAAGCACAAGCCTTCCGGCCAGCCGCACTCCTGCGGCACTCACCTCGACCTCCCGGTTCACGGGCGGAGGATCGGCGGCAGTCGAAGACGGGGGCGCGGACTCGGGGTGGGCGGCCTGGGCCAGCAGGGCGGTCACCTCGGCGTCGGACGTCTGTGTGAAGTCGTCGTACCAGGAGCCGACCTCGCCGAAATAGCGGGGTGTCTCCGAGCAGACGACCTCGTCCGCCACGGTACGCATGAGGGGAATGACCTGCGGCGGTCCCACGGGCACGGCGAGGACGATCCGGGCCGCGCCCCGCTTGCGTGCCACCCGGCATGCCACCTCGGCGGTGGCTCCGGTGGCCAGCCCGTCATCCACGACCACCGCCGTGCGCCCGGCGATGGCGATCGGCGTACGTCCCTGGCGGTAGCCACGCACACGCCGGTCGAGTTCGGCCCGCTCGGCCTGTTCGACCGTGGCCTGCTCGACGGGGCTCAGACGAGCGCCCCGGATCACGTCGTCGTTCGATACGCGGACACCCTCCTCCCCGATCGCACCGAAGCCCAGCTCCGGCTGCCAGGGCACGCCCAGCTTGCGCACCACAAGCACGTCCAGCGGTACATCGAGTTCGCGGGCCACCTCGTACGCCACGGACACGCCGCCGCGCGGCAGCCCGAGTACCACCACGTCCTGGCCGCGGAGGAACTCCAGTCGCCGCGCCAACAGCCGTCCGGCCGTCCTGCGGTTGTCGAATCGCATACGCCGCCTCCTCGAGCATGCGCCGCTGCCCGGCGGCCCCCAACCGTCGCGCCGAAACGAGCTCGTCTCCCTCTCCTATTGCAGCGCGCTGCCCGGGCCGCAGCAGGGGCGACCGACCCCGGCTCGGGGCCATCGGGCCCAGCCCCGCGGCCGGCGCTGCCGCTGCCGGGAAGGTGCTTGTCAGCGTTCACGCACCAGCTCTGCCGCCCCTCCGGCCGCGCTCTGGTGACGCCTTGGCGTGGAAAGGTTCGTCTTGGCCTCCGTCCAGCGCGACGGCACGCCGCGCCCGCCGCTATCCGCCCGGCAAGCACCGCCGGCCCTGGTCGCCCGGGTCGGCGTTCGGCTCCGTCGGTCATGCTCCCCCCGTATCGGCCCCCGTCCGGCGCAGAAGCGGCCTCCGTCGGGCCGGACCACAGCGGGCTCGCCCGACGGTGTCACCAAGGGCCGACCGCCCCCGGCCACGGCCCTTTCGGCCCTTCCGACCCGTCCTCGGGCAAGGACGAGACTGGGATGGGGGCAGGAAGGTGCCGCGGACGGACGGCGCAGCGAGGCTGAACGCCGTCCGTGTGTCCCCGGGAGGCGATCATGCAGCACACCGACGAGCCTGTCGCGAACACCAACGCCGTTGCCGGGACCGGACAGACCCCGGACACGACGGAGCAGCTGGAACAGCGGGTGCACACCCTGGAGACGCAGGTGGACAGCCTGGTACTGGCCGTAAGGGCGCTCGTCGAGGGCCTGGAGCGTACGCCGGGGAACGAGACGGGCGACGTCGGCCGTAGCGCCCGCAGCGCCCGCCTGGCCCACGAGATCCTGCTGTCCCGGGGCCTTTAGCCGGGCAGAGCAGGCGAAGGAGGCAGACCATGGCCGCCACCATCGCCCTGGCGGGGGACACCATGCTGGGCCGCGGGGTCGCCGAGGCGCTGGCGCACCGGACGCCGCACCCCCTGTTCTCCGCCGCGGTGCGCAGGACCACCAGGGCCGCGGACCTGTTCCTGCTCAACCTGGAATGCAGCGTCTCGGCGCGCGGCAGCCGCATAGACCTGCCCGGCAAGATCTTCTACTTCCGCGCCCCGCCGAACGCCGCCGACGTGCTGGCCGACCTCGGTGTCAGCGCCGTCTCCCTGGCCAACAACCACGCCCTCGACTACGGCTCGGACGCACTGCTCGACACGGGCGCTCACCTCACCAGCGCGGGCATCCGGACCGTGGGGGCCGGGGCGACCGTCGAGGAGGCCCGCGCCCCGCTCGTTCTGGAGGCCGGCGGGCTGCGCATCGGGCTCGTCGCCGTCACCGACCACCCGGCCGAGTTCGCCGCGGACACCGACCGCCCCGGCGTGGCCTACGCCGACCTGTGGAACGAGGGCGTGCCCACCTGGCTCACCGACACCGTCCGCGCGCTCGCCCGCGACACGGAACTCGTCCTGGTCAGCGTGCACTGGGGGCCCAACATGACGGCCCGCCCGGTCTCGCACGTGCGGCGTGCCGCCCCTGCCCTCGTCGAGGCCGGGGCCGACCTCGTCATCGGGCACTCCGCGCACGTCTTCCATGGCTTCACCCGCGAAGTCCTCTTCGACCTGGGCGACTTCATCGACGACTACGCCGTCCATCCGGCCCTGCGCAACGACCTCGGACTGCTCTGGCTCATCACCTGCGACAAGCACGGTGTGCGGCGCACCGAAGCGGTCCCCCTCGCTCTGGACTACTGCCACACCCGTCTCGCCGACCGGGCAGAGTACGACTGGATCGCCGACCGACTCATCCGTGCCTGCGCCGAGCTGGGCACCGATGTCACCGACGAGGACGGCCGCCTCGCCGTCACCTGGTCCCGCCCAGTGGCCCGCGCGAGCTGACCACCGCGCCGGCGCCTGTTCGGCTGTTGTGGAAGCCCCCGTCCACAGCAATGCCGCGGGAGCAGACAGAGCTCATGCCGCGCACCGGGGGTCACGGGTTGTACGGGACGCCTTCAGCAGCTCGCCGATCTCCGTGTCAGGGATGGGACGGTGGTCCAGGTACCAGGCGCCGACGGTGTGGATGTCCCGTACGTCCGGGCAGACGGTCTCGTCGACCAGTGGCCGCAGCCGGTGGAGGGCTCGGGGCGCGGCGACGGGCACGGCCAGGACCATGCCGACCGCGCCACGGTGTCGCAACGAGGCGACCGCCGCGCGCATCGTCGCCCCGGTGACCATGCCGTCGTCCACCAGCACCACGTCGCCGACCGTCGGGTCCACGGGCGCGTGCCCGCCGCGCAGCAGTGACGCGCGCCGAGACAGCCAGTCCTCGGTCTCCCGGGCCAGTTCGGACAACCGCGGCCGTTGGGGGGCGAAGCGACTCAGGAACGTGTCGGCGGACACGACCGCACCGTCTTCGCTGACCGCGCCGATGGTCAGTTCGGGATTGCCGGGAGCGGTGATCCTCCGCACGAGGACGATGTCGAGGGGCACCTTGAGGTATCGCGCGACCTCGTAGGCGACCGGGATGCCTCCGCCGGGAATTCCGACCACCGCGCGGGGAGCCCGACTGCCGGTCCAGCCGGACAGACGGGCCACCTGCTCGCCCAGGAGGCGGCCGGCGTCGGAACGGGACTTGAACACCATGACGCACCACCGGCCAGACAAGACAGAACCTGCGAGGTGGGCTCCCTTCGCCGGCATGGTCCGGATCAGGTGCTGGAGGTCGCCGTCCGGTCTGATCGACCCTTCGGCCTCTCAGCCCGTCCGTCAGCCGTGCCTCCCAACAGGGGGTCAACCCCCTTGTCGTAGGCGGCCGTTCCGGACGGACTCCCTCGCTCGCCCCGCAGGCTGCTTTCAGCCTACGCTCGTCCGTTCCCCACGGGAGGGCCGAACGGGCCCCGGGGCAGGGCCGACCGGCCCGACTTCGCCCAGAGAGCGCGCCCGAGCGCCGAGTCCGTGGATGAGGACGTCGCTGACGGGGCGCCGGAGAGCCGGCAGCACGTCGTTGTCGTATCCAAGCCGCAGGATCATCTGCGGGCGCCGTCCGGCCGCGAGGGTCCTGCGGATCTGCCGGCGCAGTTCGGGCAGTTCCAGCGGCTGGGTGTGGAAGCCCGCCACCACGTGGTGGGCGGTGGCGTGCAGCAGCACATGCTGCAGGGCCTGTCCCGCCCGCAGCCAGTCGCTCAGGCTGTCCCGCCCGGTGTTGAGCAGGACGACCAGGCCCAGGGCGGGGAGGGTGAGATGCGCCGCGTGCTGGTTCGCGTGGCCCAGCCTGGCCTGGTCGGCGTAGTCGCGTCCGGCGAAGGAGGAGGTGTCGGGGTCACGCGGATAGGTGTGCGCGGGCAGCCCGTCGCGCCGGGCGCTGCCGGGTGGTGGTGTCCAGTTGGCCAGCTCGGTGGTGTGAGCAGTGCTCGATCGCCGTACGGTTTCGGCCGCGTGAATCGGTTGGGCGAGCCGTCGTAGGTCCTCCGTGCCGCTCATCAGGGACAGTTCGGCGCCTTCGCGGCGAGCCGCGCGCTGCAGCTCCCCGACCAGGGGCACGGGCAGCGGATCGGGTTGGAAGGGGCCGTAGTGGGTGTGCCGCCGGGGCAGCGCCGCGAACATCACCTCCTCATCAGGGGTGGTCCGGGCGTACCGCCCCCACCGCACGGTGGCCAGGAGCCAGGGCTGTTGCGGGTCGGGGCACAGGCGCACCTGGGGCGGGAAGCCGAGGTGCCGCATGGCCAGCCGCAGGTTGAACAGCGCCGCGCCGCAGCTGATCACCATCTCCCGGCCGTCCGGATCGGCGACCGCGAGGCGTCGGGAGAGGTCGGCGTGCAGCTCTATCTCGTCGTTCTGACTGATGAAGCGCCACGGCTGGGTGTTATAGACGGACGGTGCGGCAACGGCCGCGCGGACGAGGTAGTAGGCCGCGTGACGGGCCGGCGCGTGTGCGGCAACCATGACGGGCGCCTCCTTCCCCTGCTTCCATGACAGGACAGGGGTTGGTCCGGGGGAAGGGACGAACGGGGCGCACCTGGCGAGGGGAGCCCGCGGCTTCGGAGGATGGCCGATAACCGTTGTGTGACGGCACATGACAGCGGCAATAGTGTGGACACACGGCTGTCGCCTGCGGCAGCCGTCACACCTTCGGCTCGTGTGCAGCGTGTCCCCCGCGCGACCGGCGGCACGCACCCGACGGATTCCGCCGTCTTCCCGGTCAGCCCACGATGCGGTGAGGACTCAACGCCCGATGTCCCCCTGGCAGGACTTCTGTTCGATCGTGGAACGGCGCGAAGGCGCCGCTGTCGTCATCGAGCTCCACGGGGAGTTCGACATCTGCGCCGCGGCCCCGCTCAGGGCCTGTCTGCGGGAGCTCACCCGTGACCGGGACCAGGACGTGATCGTGGATCTGCGGTCCGCCACGTTCGTCGACGCCGCCATCCTGGGCGTACTGTGCGGGGCGAACAACCGGCTGCGGGGCAACGGTCACCGTCTGCAGGTGGTGGCCACTCGCCCCCTCATTGTGAAGATCCTCGAGCTGTGCCGGCTCGACCAGGTGCTGCACCTGGTGAACTCGCTTCCCGCGCACAGCGGATCCACCGTCAGCCGGTCCGCGCAGGGCGTGTAGAAGGACGGCAGGGGGCGCAGCTGCCGCACACGGCGTGGAAGGGCGCGCCACCAACTCTCGTGCGCTATCGACCACTCCGGCGAGCCCTCGAAAACCTCCAACACGGGAGCGACACCATGCGCTACAGCGATCGTGCCGCTGCGGGCAGGCAACTCGCCGCGTAGCTGCACCATGTGGAAGCGGACAAGCCCGTCATCCTCGGCTACCGCCCGGGGCCGCCCAGGTGGCCGAGCAGCTGAAGACCGCCCCTCGACATCGTCGTGGTGGAAGCACGGCAACGCACGGGACTGGAGCGACAGGTGCACCGCTGCCGTGCGGGACAGCCGCCTGTGCCGCTTGCCGCCAGGACCGCCGTGGTGGTGGACGACGCGATCGCCACTGGTTTCCGTGCCCGCGCGGCCCGCCGCGTCGTGCGCGCCCGGGGTGCCGCCCGGCTGGTGCTGGCCGTGCCCGTCGGAACAGCGGAAGAGGTGCCTGAACTGCCCCATGAGGTAGCTGAGTTGATCTGCCTGCACGCCACGGAGTCGGTTCCGACCGTGCGGCAGTGGTACGAGGACTTCGCCGAGCCCTCGGACGACCGTGTGGCCGCCCTGCTGGCGCGCGGCAGGCCGACGCACTGACCGCGGGGTGCAGCGCGACCCGCCATCCCCCGTCGGCGGTGTCGCCGCACCCACACCCACGGGCCCCGATAGCCATGTGAAGTACGGCCCTTCCCTTCATGAGTCCACGAGAACAGCCGGTCGCCCCAGGCCTGTTCACCATGGCGGCGAGGCGGCTCCCCCGGCGAATGATCTGGGCCTCGCTCACCTCCCGGCGCTTGTCACCCCGCGGTGATCGCCAGGTCCTCGGGGCGGCACCGACGTTCGTGCGCATCATGGGTCTCGACAACGCGCAGCGCCTGGCGGCCGTCTGTGAGCCGGCCGTGGCGTCGGTGCGCACGGGCCGTCTCCACCCGCGGACCGCCCCGCGCCCGGGGCAGGGCTGTGCCGCCGCTTGGAGAGGCAGGTGCAAAGCGATACGGCCAGGGTCACAACTCGGGGACGGCCAGCAGGGGTTGTGCCTGTTCCCAGGTGAGGACCGGGCCATCACGGCACAACAGGACCGGGCCGAGCTGGCAGTGACCGCACAGACCGGTGCCGCAGTGCATGGTGCGCTCCAGTGAGACCTGGATGCGTCGGGCAGGGACGCCACGGCGGACCAACTCCTCGGCGGCGGCGCGGATCATGGCTTCGGGTCCGCTGACGAAGGCTGCCGCGTCGGCCGGACGGGCGAGGGCGAACTCGGCGTGGTCGAGGAGGGTGGTGACGACTCCGACGTCGTCCTGCCAGTGCTCGTCGGGCCGGTCGACGGTGAGACCGACGCGGACGGCGGCGTGCAGGGCACGGATCTCGTCGCGGTAGAGCAGTTCGGCGGGGCTGCGCGCGCCGATGAGGACATCCAGTTCCTGATACCGCTCCTGATGGGCGAGGACGCCGCGGATGAGGGGGCGCAGCGGGGCGAGGCCGAGGCCTCCGGCGATGACGAGTACGTCGTGGCCGACCGCGTCCGCCGGCTTCCAGCCGGTACCGAACGGGCCACGCAGCCCCACGATCCGCCCTGGGCCGAGGGCGTGCAGAGCCGTGGAGACGGCTCCCGCGGCACGTACGGTGTGCGCCAGCCGGTCGCCGCGGAACGGGAGCCCGCTGAGGGAGAGCGGGATCTCCCCGACGCCAAACGCGTAGGCCATCGCGAACTGGCCGGGCCGGAAGCGGGGCAGCGCCTCGTGGACCGGTTCCAGTACGAGGGTCGCGGTGTCGGCGGTCTCCGTCCGACGACCCACGACCCGGTAGGGCGCGGGCACCGATGCCGACGGGGCCGGTCTCATCGTCGGCCGCCCACCGCACTCGCCGTACTCGTCGTTAGGGGGCTGCTCATGAGGGCTTCTCCCTTCATCCGCGCGGTCCTGCCGCAAGAGCACTGACCCGCGGCGTCCTTGGTCCCGTCGATGCGCCTTCCGCTACATGTGGCCGGAGGGTCCGCTGGAGGCAGGACCCCGGGCGCCCACCAGCCGGTGGGTGAGGCGGTCGGTGACCGTCACCACTCCGTCCACGTGACCGGCGATCCACGCCGCGAGCTCGGCGTCACTGCGGCGCTCCAGGTGCCCTCTCAGCGTCACCACTCCCGCCTCGACCGTGACGTCCACGATGTAGCGGGGAAGGCCGAGACCCGCGGTCACCTGTTCCGTCACGTCGCGGCGAATCTCCTCGTCCGTACGCAGGTAGACCCGCAGCAGGTCGCCCCGGGTGACGATGCCGACCAGACGGTCCTTGTCGTCCACCACAGGCAGCCGCTCCACACCGTGCTCGCGCATGGTCTGTGCGGCCTCCGTGACGTACTGCTCCGCGGTGGCGGTCACCGCCGGACGGGTCATGAGATGCTCCGCGGTCCCGGCATGAGCCTTGGCCGCGGTGATGCGGGCCGAGTGCGTCAGCTTCGGCAGGCGGGCATGCCTGCGCCCGTAGCCCTCGTCCTGTTGTGCCTGGTGCTGAAGCAGATCGGTCTCGGAGATCACGCCGACGACCTTCTCTCCGTCGTCGATGACGGGCAGCCCGCTGATGCGGTGCTCCGACAGCAGCCGGGCGACCTGCTTGAACGGCGTCTCACGGCCGGTGCGCACGACCTCGTGCGTCATGACGTCCTTGATCCTGCAGTACCTCATCGCTGTTCCTCCCCCTCCCTTTCGTCTCGGGGTGCTTGTCGCACTGCTAAGCCGACGGGTACGAGCACGACCGGGCAGTGCGCGTGGTGCAGCAGCGCGTGAGTAAACGGGCCCACGTGCGGGCCGGGCATCCGCCCGCGTCGGTGATGCGTTGTGACCACCACCAGGTCGGCCACGCGGGTGGCCTCCACCAGTGCCCGGGCCGCCCCGGACCACACGGTGTCGATCCGCACCCCGACGTCCGGGAACTTCTCCCGCAGTGCGGCGACCACCATCCGCGGCACGGCGGCCTCGCTGCGGAGCAGGGTCTTCAGATCCGTCTCCAGCCGTTCGGTGGGAGGGGCGCGCAGGCTGCCCGACAGCTCCGGCACGGCGGACACGTGCAGGACCCACACCTGCGCACCCCGTTGGTGCGCCTCTTCGAAGGCGAACAGCGCAGCACCGGCGTCGGTGTCGTCGGCCACACCCACCAGCACCGTGCCGTGTTCGGAATCGCCGCGGGCGCTCTCACCGCGCGTCACCAGCAGCGGGCTACCGCAGTGGGCGGCGACCCGCAGGCTCACCGAGCCGGCCAGCAGACCGGTGACCCGACCCAGACCCCGGCTGCCGACGACGGTCAGGGCGGCCCACTCACCGCGGCGCACCAGCTCGGTCGCGGCCGGTTCGGGGCTCAAGGTTTCCACCACGTCCAGTTCAGGGACGCGCTCATGCACCCGCGTGGCGGCGAGTTCCAGTACGCCGTGCGCCTTGTCGATGAGGGAGTTCATGTCCTTCGCGTCGGGTGGGGCGTCGGTGGCGCTGTGCCTGGCCCACGGCCAGGCGTGCAGGATCTCCAGCGTCGTCCAGCGGGCCTGTGCCTCGGCGGCCGCGTGGTCCAGCGCGTGGACGACATCCTCCGATCCGTCCACGCCGACCAGCACGTGCCCGCTCAGGGGCGGTCCGGGAGCGTAGGCGCCGTAGTCCCAGAGGTTCTTCTGCTCGTTCATCGCTGCCCTGCCTTTCGACAAGTGGCCCGTGGGAGTTGTTTCTGTGGGATGTTCGTGCTGGTCAGGTACTTGTAGACCTCGCGCGCGATGAAGCGCTTGAGGCAGCGGAAGATGTCCTTCTTCGGCGCCATTGTCTTCGGCCGTGCGTCGCGCGATGTAGAGCCGTGTGCGGGGGGTCGTGACGCATCCACACGAGGGCAATTGCGTGGAGGGCATGGCTGGCTTGGCGGTCGCAGCCGACCGGCCTCAAAACGGCCGACGTCCACGGTCAGCACCGGCATCGCCCTGGCCACCCGCTGCGTGATACGTGAGAACGCCCGCGGGCTTTGGAACGACTCCAGGTACAACAGCGCCAGCGTGATGCGTCCGTCGGTCTCCCACCACTGCAGCAAGTCGTTGCCGCAGATGTCGTACGCGTCACCGAGCGAGACGGACGTGGACGCGCCGATCCCCAGCCGGGACAGGCCGTCCGGCAGCGGGCGGCGCGCCGCGAAGGTGGCGTCCATCCGCACGGCCGGGTCGGCGTTGGCGATGCCCAGGCAGCTCGGCCCCACCAGCTGCATCCCGTATGCCCGGACAGCCAGCCGTGCGTTCGCCTCGGCGGCATCGAGGCCGGAGGCCACGACGACCACAGCCCGGATCCCGTTTCGGCCGCACTGCTCGGCGACCTCCGGCACGGCGGACGCGGGCACGGCCAGCACCGCCAGATCGGGCACGCCAGGCAGCGCCTCGACGGCGGGGTGACAGGGTATGTTGCCGATCCAGTCGGTCTGCGGGGCGACCGCGTACAGGCTGCCGGTGAAACCATCTGCTTGGAGGTTGTCCAGCACAGCCCAGCCCGCCGAACCCGTCCAACGCCCGGCGCCGACCACGGCGATGGACGTCGGGCACAGCAGCGGCCGCATGCCGGCCACGTCCGCGACCCGGCCCCGGGCCTCCACCACGGCCAGATAGCCCTCGCGTTGCTCCAGCTGCAACGTGCAGTGGATCTCCGTACCCTCCAGTCGGCGCGAAGCAGACAGGCCCAGATCGTTGAAGACCTGCAGCACCACGCCGTTCTCTGCAAGGGCGTCGGCCGTGAAGCGGCGGATGCCCGCCACCCGGGCCGCGCCCACCAAATGCTCGACGAGCAGCGTGCCGACCCCGCGGTCGTGCCAGTCGTCCGCCACAACGAGGGCGTTCTCCGCGCAGGTCGGCTCGGGCGAGGAGTCGACGGCGGTGTCGTACTCCGCGATCCCCACGACCCGCCCGCCGGTCTCGGCCACCAGCGCCAGGTAGCCGACGCGCGCCGGTGAGCACGCCTTGGCCGCCGCCTGCCGCGCCGAGCGCAGGCCGGCGGTGGAGAACCGCAGCCTCAGACTCTCCGGCGACAGGTCCTGGTACAGACGCAGCACCCGTGCCCGGTCGTCGGACAGGGCAGGCCTGATCGACACGGTGGTGCCGTCGGCCAGGAGCGCGTGAGTCCGCGGGGGCGCGGACAGCTTGCTCGCCATCGTCGTTCGGCTCTCTTCTCCTCCTCGCCCACATGACGCGTGGTCAAATCTCCGTCCACTGCCCACCCTTGATCGGCGCCTCGCACGGTGCATGGGCCTAACGGGACACACGACGTGCCAACCGGCCCATATTCCCTCCGGGGCCATGCGATGGTCAGCGCCGGGACTCCGCCGAGGTGAGCGACCGGACACCGACCCCGGGTACCTGGTGGCCCCGTCCCAGGGGCCGTTCAGACCCTGGGCAGAGCTTGTCCGAAAGCAGTCGGATAGAAGATGCGCGTTCAACTACGCCGTGGTGCAAGGCCGTTCGCCTCGCCGATGTCCGGCAGGCCCGGTGCGGGCGGTGCGCCGCGGCAGCTCCCAGTCCGGCGATGTGCGTCCGACGCACAAGGAGGAGACATGACCACGCAAATCCCGCAGTCCTCGGGGCCGAGCCGGCGAACGGTGCTGATCGCATCCGGTCTCACTGTCGCCGCCTCATGGTCCCTGGCCGCCTGTGGCGACGACGAGGCCGGTGAGGGCGAGGAGACCCAAGTGAAGGTCTTCTCCTGGTGGACCGGCGGCGGCGAAGCCGCCGGGCTCAAGGCGATGGTCGCCGACTTCGAGAAGCGGAACCCGGACATCTCCTTCAAGAACGAGGCCGTCGCGGGTGGCGCCGGCACCGCGGCCAAGCCGCAACTGGAAGCCAACCTCAAGGCGGGCAACCCCCCGGACTCCTTCCAAGGCCACGCCGGAGCCGAGCTCTTGGACTATGTCAAGGCCGGCTACATCGAAGACCTCACCTCCCTCTACGACCAGCAGGGCTGGACGAAGGTCTTCCCGGCCACCCTGCTCCCGCTCATCACCCAGGGCGGCAAGATCTACTCGGTGCCGGTCAACATCCACCGCGCCAATATGTTGTGGTCCAGCCCCGCGCTGCTGTCCGAGGCCGGCATCACGAGCGCGCCCCGGACCTGGGACGAGTTCCTCGGCTTCCTGGACAAGGTGAAGTCCAAGGGCAAGATCCCGCTCTCCCTCGGCGAGCAGTGGACCGCCAAGCACCTGCTGGAGACGGTCCTGCTGGGCGAGTTGGGCCGCGACGGCTACGAGGCGCTGTGGAAGTCCGGCGGCGACTGGGGCGGCGCGAAAGTGACGGGCGCACTCACCGCCTTCGGCGAGGTGCTGGCGTACACCAACTCCGACGCCCCCTCGCTGACCTGGCAGGACGCCAGCAAGCTCGTTGTGGACGGCAAGGCGGCGTACAACATCATGGGCGACTGGGCCGAAGGCTACTACCACACCGACCCGCCCGACGGTCTGGCCAAGAAGCCGAAGACCGACTACGACTGGGCCGCCGCGCCCGGCACCGACGGCCTGTACCAGTTCCTGTCGGACTCCTTCACCCTATGCAAGGGCGCGCCGCACCGCGACGCCGCGATCGCCTGGCTCAAGGAGTGCGGCAGCAAGGCCGGCCAGGACGCCTTCAACCCAAAGAAGGGCTCCATCCCCGCGCGCAGCGACGCCGACGCGTCCCTGTACGGCACCTACCTGCAGTGGGCGCTGGGCGAGTGGAAGAAGGACCAGATCGTTGGTTCGCTCACCCATGGCGTGGTGGCCAGCAACGCCTGGAACACCGCCATCGACAGCACGCTGGGCGTGTATCTGAAGGACAAGAAGGCGGCCCGGTTCCAGGACGCGCTGGGCGAGGCGGCGGGGAAGTACGCGGCGTGACCGCCACGTCCGCGGGGCCGACGGCAGCCAGGCGAGGTGGCGTTCGGCAGGGACGCCGCCGGCGCCGCGGCCCGGCTTGGCTGCCAGGCCTGCTGCTGCTCAGCCCGTCGATCCTGGCCATCGCCGTGTTCGTCTACGGCATGATCGGCTGGAACGTCCGGGTGTCACTGTCCAACTGGCACACCTCCGTCGAAGACATGTCCTGGGGCGGCTTCGGCACCTACCGGGGCCTGCTGGACGACCAGCGGTTCAGTGACGCCTGGCTGAACCTGTTCACCTTCACCCTCGCCTTCGTCGTGGGCACCCTGGTGATGGGCCTGGTCATGGCCCTGCTGCTGGAGAAGGGCGTGCGCGGGGAGGGCTTCTTCCGGGCCGTCTACCTCTTCCCGATGGCCGTCTCCTTCATCGCCTCCGGCATCGTATGGCGCTGGCTGATGAACCCCGCTCCCGGCGACCGGGCCGCCGGCCTCAACAAGCTCTTCGAGAGCATCGGCCTCGGCGGTCTGGCCAACCCCTGGTGGCAGGACCCGCACTGGGGCATGGCCGCGATGGCCCTGCCGGCCGTCTGGCAGATGTCCGGCTATGTGATGGCGCTGTTCCTGGCCGGATTCCGGGGCGTGCCCGAGGAGTTGCGCGAGGCGGCCCGGGTGGACGGCGCGAACGAGTTCCAGGTCTACCGGCACATCGTCTTCCCGCACCTGCGCCCGGTGACCCTCAGCGCGCTGATCATCATCGGTCACATCTCGTTGAAGGTCTTCGACCTGATCGTCGCCATCGCCAGCCGGCAGATCATCGCCGACGTCCCGGCCGTCTACATGTGGGACATCACCTTCTTCGGCCAGGACTACGCCAAGGGCGCCGCGATCGGCGTCGTCCTGCTGCTGTTCGTCGCGCTGCTGATCATCCCGTACCTGGTCCACACCTTCCGCCAGGAAAAGTGAGGGGAGAAGCGATGGTTGTCTCGACGGCTCTGCGGACCGCGAAGTACCTCAGCCTGTTCTTCCTCGTCCTGGTCGTGCTGCTGCCCGTGTACGTCCTGCTGGTCACCAGCTTCAAGCCGCTGTCCGAGGCCGACCCTACGCAGGCATGGAGGCTGCCGCAGCACTTCACTACGGAAGCCTGGTCCACGGCGTACAACACCCTGCGCGAACCGCTGCGCAACAGCGTGTTCCTGACCGTGCCCGGCTCGCTGATCTCGGCCACGCTCGGCTCGCTCAACGGCTACGTCCTGGCCAAGTGGCGCTTCCCGCACGCCGACCTGGTCTTTACCCTCATGCTGTTCGGGATGTTCATCCCCTACCAGTCGGTGATGATCCCCCTCGTCCAGCTGTGGACCAACCTCGGCCTCAGCGGCAGCGTCTCCGGCCTGATGCTCGCGCACATCGTCTACGGCATCCCCATCTGCACCCTGATCTTCCGCAACTACTACGCCTCCATCCCCACCGAACTCATCGAGGCGGCCCGCGTCGACGGCGCCGGCATGATCCGCGCCTACTCCTCCGTCGTCCTGCCCAACTCCGGTCCCGCCTTCGTGGTCGTCGTCATCTGGCAGTTCACCGCAATGTGGAACGACTTCCTCTTCGCCGTCTTCCTCAACGCCGGAGGCTCCCAGCCGGTGACCGTCGCCCTCAACAACCTGGCCGGCTCACAGGTCGTACCCTTCAACCAGCAGATGGCCGCGGCCCTGCTCGCCTCGCTGCCCACCCTCGTCGTCTACATCGTCCTCGGCAGGTTCTTCATGCGGGGCCTGATGGCGGGAGCGCTCAGGGACTGACAACCGAGCCGCCGGGACCACGCGCCGACGCCCTGTAGCGGTCAACGGACACCCATAGCGCGTGACGGCGGTTCTGCCTCCGAGCGGAGCCGATCCTCGTTCACGTGTCCTTCGATGACGGCTCTGGAGCACGGCGGTGTGGGGCCGGTGGTCACGGTGTCGAGGTCTTGATCAGAGCCGACGACGGCCGGTTCAGCGGAATCGGCCGATCAGCCCGCACACGGCGGCGCCTGCGCCTCGCTCGACTGGTCATGGCGGCAGGCGCCGCAGGCGAGGGCGGTCTCCGCGTCGTTTCCCGTCTGGCACAGCAGGACGAGGGTCCTGTCACGTGGCGGGGCGTTGGTGCTGTCGTGTTCGACGTGTCCGGTGGCTCCGTCGAAGGTGATGTCGTCGGCGAGGGCCAGCAGGACGGATTCGAGGTTGATGTTCGGGTAGCGTTGCCCGGTCTGGTGTGATGCAGCAGACCGCCCGCGGACTCGGCGAAGGTCAGGTGCGCCCGCAGCACCCGCAGCGCAGTCCGGCCCCGCTCCCCACGCCACGGTGTCGTCTCGATACGGTCGCGCAACGCGGCGAGAACCTCGTGCACCTGGTGACGGGACTCCAGCAGCCGGGTGCTGCCGACCGCTGCCTCGGCGCTGGCCCATACCCGGCGGATGTAGTCCAGGGCACGCGCCTGCCCGAAGCGCAGCGCGATACTGCGGGCGTGCCTGCCGCCCTCGTGCTCGGGATGCAGCAGCAGCCGGAGCAGTTCGTCGACGGTGCTGTCGGCGCGGGCGACGTGGCAGGCGAGGGCGGCCGTGATCCGATGCCCGTGCTCGGCCGCACCCTGACGGTCCCCACACCGGACCACGCTCCGGCCGTCGGAGCCGAGCCTGCTGTAACTGCCTGCCGCGTAGCGGCCGGTGAGATCGCCGAGCAGGAGGAGATCAGCTGCCGCCGCAGGGAGTCGATGGAGGCCCGGTCGGCCGTTCGGGAGAGAGGTCTGTCGCTGTGGTTCTGCCTGGTGGGTGTGGTGTGGCACGGTGGGGTCGTCTCGCAAGGACGTGGACGCCACCCAGGCCCGCTAAACCCACGGGTGGCATCCGGAACCGACCTCCAATCGGTGCCAGGGAAGCCTCCAGGACTGCCCGTCCTGGGGGGTCTTCTTATGTCCGGCGCCGTGCGGAGGCAGGCGTCCCCATCGCAGCTAGACCAAGGTCGGAGCGGAGAACCGTCGAGAGCACCACTCCTGATCGATACCCGTCGACTCGGGCCACTCGAAAGCGAGTTACATAGGGATCGCCTCTGACTGCCTCCGATCGCCTCTGCAACCCGTCGTAGCAGGCCACAGCCGTTTCGACTCCCATAAGCCCAGGTCAGATGGATGCTCCGAAATTACCAGCCGTCGTAAGGCGCGGCGTCCACAAGTTGGCACAGCCCGAAAGTGACAGCTCCGAGGACCAGCAGAACCAACCCGAAGCAGCGGCCTGGTTGCACAGGAGTCGTGCGTCTTTGCGTGACACACCACCAGCGAGCTGTTGCTGGCGACGGGGTGTCGGAGGGCTCGCCGGGGGTCCGGACCCGAACAAGAGTGAAGCTCCCGGCAGGAAGCGGCCAGTCAAGATCAAGTTCGGTCACGAGGCTTCTACCAACTACCAAAGGGTGAGGGGGATCGGCGACCGGAGCGGATGAGCCAATCAGTCAGTACCCCTCCGCGCGGACGCGCTCCGCAATGCCCAGTGTCAGCGCCTCCGCCTGGTCCTCGAGGTTCCATTTCCCGTCGCGGTAGGCATGGTTGCTGACCCAGAACACGAGGATGTCGTCGCGCAGGGAACGGCTCAGGAGCGCCAGGGACCAGTCGTTGCCGCCGTCGTGCCAGGCGAGAGGGCCGTCCGGGGTGTCGCGGATGCTCCAGCCGTATCCGTACGAGTTCTCTGATTCCGGCTCTGGTATGCGAGGTTCGAAGAGCTTCTCCCTGGCCCGCGCCGGAAGGATCTCGTCACCAAGGAGCGCACGGTGCCAACGGAGCATGTCCTGGGCGGTGGAGAGGATGCCGCCGTTGCCGCGCAGGTTCCAGTACGGCCCGTCGGCGGCCCAGGGGTGGTCGAATGGCCTGCCCTTGCTGCGCCCCTTGTTGTCGTACTCCACCGCGACCAGGTGCCGCGGCCAGCGGGGCAGAACGTATCCGGTCTGAGTCATCCCGGCCGGCGTGAACAGATGCCGGGCCAGGAACTGTTCGTACGTCTCCCCGGACGCCTCCTCCACGACCGCGGCGAGCAGGCTGTAGCCGGTGTTGGAGTAGTGGAACTCCTTGCCCGGGGTGGACCGCAGCTGAGACCGCAGGGCCCGGCGCACCAATTCCTCCCGCGACAAAGGGTCGTAGTCATCGCCGAGCCCCTCGACCAGCCCCGAGGTGTGGGTGAGCAGGTGCTCGATCGTGATGCCGCGCTTGTCCTCGGGCACGGTCTGCCCGCGTCCCAGGAACCGGCTGACCGGATCGCTCACCCGGAGCCGGCCCATCACCTCCAGCTTCACGATCGCAGCCGCGGTGAACTGTTTCGTGATCGACATGACGTCATACACGGTCCGGCAGCTCGCAGGGGTGCCGGCGGCGCGGTTGGCCGCCCCGAATCCGCCGCAGTACGCGAGCCGGTCGCCACGAGCAGCGATCACAGTGCCGCTGAGGCCGGCGGGCAGGGTACGGCGGAGGAAGTCGGCGACCGACTCTCCGTCGCGGATCTGGGACTTCGGGGCGCGCTCCGCCAACGCCCCGGCACCGGGCTCTTCGGTGCACCCGCCCAGCATCAGCGCAACACCGAGGACAGTCACGATGGCCGTGCGGCAGCGAGAGGCAGTCGTACGCATATGACCTCCAACATCGGTAATCCGCTCCGAAGTTGACCGTCGCTCTCGCCGTTCATCAAGGCATGATGGTGTTCGAGCTTGTGCGAGCCCGTGTACGTCCAGGTCAACAGGGGGACCACGATGACCACAGCACCGCCCACACCGCCGGACACCGACGCGGTCGCCTTCGTGGCGGCGCTGCGTCGTCTCAAGGCGTGGTCCGGCCTCAGCTACCGCCTACTGGAACGCCGCGCGACGGAAGCAGGCCATACCCTGCCCTACTCCACGGCGGCGACCATGCTCGGCAGGGACCGGCTACCCCGCGAGGAGTTGGTCGCCGCGTTCGTAGCGGCCTGCGGGATACGAGCAGACGAGGCGGAGGCGTGGCTGGACGCACGCATGACCATCGCGTGCGGTCGGCCTGCCGAGACCACGCGCATGACACGGAACAGGAGCTTTCGGCAGCCCCGTTGGGCGTTTTCGGGGGCCGTGGCGCTCGTCGCCGCGCTCCTCGGTGGGGTGTCGGCGGCCGGCGCCTTCACCGCCGACGTAGAGGTCGAGCAGACGCAGACGTCGCTTCACCTGCCACGCTCCTGACCAGCTGGCACGGTCGCTGGCAGAGGTTCGAGACAAGGAGATGTCGGCGCACGCGCAATTCAAAGTCAAGACCGGTATTCCCGTGTTCTTCGCCGATCCTCGCAGTCCATGGCGGCGCGGCACGAACGAGAGCGCCGCGCCCGCCGCCGTGGCCGCGGAGCCATCGAAGCCGCGGCCGAACGCCCCGCCTACCTGATCGTTTTCGACGTCCTGGAGCAAGGGGACACCGAGTTGCTCGCCCGGCCCTACCGAGAGCGGCGCACGATCCTGGAGGATCTTTTCGCCCGCGAGGTGTTGGCCACCCCGTTCACCCTGTGCCCAGCCACCAACGACCGGGCGACCGCGCTGGACTCTCGTCGGTCAAGAACTCCACTGGCATGGACCTGACGCTAACGACGCCGACAGCCGTGCAGGCGATCTTCCGCCGCACCCCGGTGCAAAGCCGATCGGCTGTGCTGGAAGCCCCTGATCACCGGCTTGGGGTTAACCGCTGTTCCGTTGTGCCCAAGGCCGTCCAACGCGGGCGCGCGTGTCTGAGTCGAAAGCTGAACCGTCACCTCCCGCCGGCGGACCGTGCGCCCGCAGGATCGCCCCTGATGAACTGGAGATCGTCCCGGAACGGAGGAAGGGCCCCAGGGCCGTCCGTGGATGACTCCGGGCCCCCCGTTGTGGTGCCCGTGGCGCTCTCAGCTCTCAGCGGCCTCCAGCACCACAGTGGGCCCCGTGGTGTCCACGCGTTCGTCGTGCTCGCGCAGCATTCACATGACGGTCGGCGGGGAAGGGTGCTGCCCCTTCTTGGCGCCCTTGGCGATGACGAGCCGGGCGGCGATCTCGCGCAGGCTCAGCTCCTGGTCCCGCAGGTGCAGCGCCATGCCGAGCATGTCGTCGTCGGTGACGCTCGCGCCGCCGATCCCCTTCTCCCGCAGACGAGGGGACTCGTGCCCCTCCAGCGTCCGGTCGCGGATGTACTCGCGCTCCATGCCCGACATCGCGGCGAGCACGGTGAAGGCGACGCCGCCCGGGTCATGGCTGCCCTGGAGGTCGCCGGTGAGGAACTGCAGGCCGATGCCGCCCGCGCGCGGGGGCTGGGGGATGCGTCAGCCCGCGAGGTTCTCCTTGGCCCACTGGCGGAGGTCAGTCACGGGGATCGCGTGGCGTGCGTTGTAGGTGTCGTCCTTCGCCCACGCGACGCCGCGGCCCTGCGCGAAGACCGCCCGGTACTTCCGCGTCATGTTGTCCGGGTCGGTGGCCAGCTCGTCGAGCAGCGACGGAACCGTCCACACCGCACGGCGGAACGGACGCTCCAGCACGGTCTCGAGCGTTTCGGCCAGCTCGCCGTAGGTGATGGTGTCACCGGCGAGGTAGACGATCTCGTCGCGGATGCGAGGTTCGGCGAAGAGGATGTCTGCGGTCAGGACGCCGATGTCTTCGGGCGTCGTCACGGTGACCGCCGTCTCGAGACTTCCCAGCGCGTTGACGGTGTCGCCTGGCAGGTCCACCATGCCCGAGCCAGGCTCGAAGAGGTAGTTCATGAACATGCCGGTGGAGATGATGACCCACTCGGTCTGGTCCTGGGACCGGAGCAGGTCACGGACGTCCAGCTGGGAGTCGAAGATGTCCTGCGGACTTCCTCGGCCGATGACGTCGAAGTCGACGCCGAACTGCCACGGGAAATACCGCGGGACCCTTGCCTGGAGGGCGGCCTGGGCGACCTTCATGGGGGTCTCGAGGCCGGCGGTGATGCCCGTGCACCCGATGACCGTGTCGTAGTCGGCGAAGATGGAGGCGAGCTCGTCGACGGTGTTCTTCACGAGGTCCCCTTCGACGATCTTCACGCCCAGGTTTTTGATCTCAGCGACGTCGCGCTGCTTGTCGGGTGCCGTGGACGCGATGGCGCCGGCGCGCAGGAGCACGCTGACGGACGAGCCCTCCACGTCCTTCGCTCGTCGGACGACGTTGCGGATGACGGGCATGCCGAGTTCCCCGGCTCCGATGATGAGGATGTCCCGGGAGGTGGGGATCGAGCTGTCGCTGGTCATCTGAAGGTCCCTCTCGTGTTCGTCTTTCCCCAGTGCGCTCCGGTCGCTGGGGTCTCGAGAGTCACCGTAGACTTTGACATCAGTGTCAAGGTCAAATCGTCGGCCGACGAGGAGGAGCAAGTGATGAAGATCAGTGAGGCCGCCCAAAAGGTAGGAGCCCCGGCTCGGATGCTCCGCTACTACGAGCAGCAGGGGCTTATCGAGGCGTCGCGGTCGACCAACGGTTACCGCGACTACTCCGAGGACCAGGTCGAGCATGCACGTCACGTCCGGGCGCTCGTCGAGGCTGGTCTGTCGACGAGGATGATCAAGATCGTGCTGGACATCGAGGCTCCCTCGACCCAGGACGCAGCAGGCGCGTGCACCCAGACCCTGGCAGAGGAGCTCGCTCGCGAGCTGCGCGTCGTCGAGAACAGGATCGTGTGCCTGGAGAAGAGTCGAGACGCGGTGATCGACTACCTCCGGCGAACGGGCCACGCAGACCTGCTGACCCCAGCGTGACTCGCAACCTCTCGCGATCGAAGCCGTCGCCGACCGCGCCCGCTACGGGCACCACGTCCTCTCTCCCCCGCCCTCGCCATCAGCCCCCTCGTCCCACAAACCGACACCGCACCAGCCGCCCACGACTGATACGCGAGAACGCGACGCGACATGAGCGCGAGCAACAGCCGCTCTCGTGACCGCCTGCCACATCCCCCCGCGCATCAGTCTCGGCCACACCCTCGCTCTCCGGTTTTTGGGAACGGTTCTGACTCCCGGCTCACGGCAGATTTCCAGCTCGCCGCCCGCCTCTGTAATCAACTCCGTTTACTTCATTGACATCTCGCTCAGAAGTCCTAGCGTTGGGAGCGCTCCCATGACAGCCTCGCAACTGGAAGGAGTCCCCCCACATGCGCAACCAAAGTCCGTTATCCGGGCGTTCGCCGTCGTCGCTCCGTCGGCCTCTCCAGGCGCTCGTCATGCTGTTCGCGGTGGTGGTCGGCGCCCTCACTTGGTCGGCCCCCGCCCAGGCTCACGGCACCGTCGTCGGCCCCGCGACCCGTGCGTACCAATGCTGGAAGACGTGGGGAAACAACCACACGAACCCCGCCATGCAGACCCAAGACCCCATGTGCTGGCAGGCCTTCCAGGCCAACGCCGACACCATGTGGAACTGGATGAGCGCGCTCCGCGACGGCCTCGGAGGCCAGTTCCAGGCACGGACCCCCGACGGAACGCTCTGCAGCAACAACCTCTCCAGGAACGCCAGCCTGGACAAGCCCGGGCAGTGGAAGACCACCACCGTCGGCAACAACTTCTCGGTCCAGCTGTACGACCAGGCGTCCCACGGTGCCGACTACTTCAAGGTTTACGTCAGCAAGCAGGGCTTCAACCCCACGACTCAGACCCTGGGCTGGGGCAACCTTGACTTCATCACGCAGACCGGCCGCTTCGCCCCGGCGCAGAACATCACGTTCCCCGTCCAGACCTCCGGCTACACCGGACACCACATCCTGTTCGTGATCTGGCAAGCCTCGCACCTTGATCAAGCCTACATGTGGTGCAGCGACGTGAACTTCGGCTGAGCCGGGAAACACCACACACGGCACCACCGGCCTCTGCTAGGCGCCGGTAACCCTCCACCCGCCCGACCGAGCTCCGTCGGGGCAAGGGTCTGATCACCCTGCCCCGTCGGGGCTTCCCGCGCTTCAGGCCAGAGCCGTTTCACGTCGATCTGCACGCGGTGGCCGCGCAGTTGCTTCTCGTAGCGCTTCCATCTGCGGTCGTGGCGCTGGGAGACCGGCAGGCGGCCCGTGTCGAGGCGGTTGAGGATGTGTCAGACACCCGGCTTGCTGATGGTGAGGCCGTGGTACCGCTTGAGGTACAAGCGATCTCCCCGGGCTCGAAGTGGTGGTTCTGGCGCAGATAGATGATCTTCCCGACCTCGACGTGGGTTGTGTTCGGTGGTAGGTCCCGGTTCTGATGGAGCCGGGTTGCTGGACAATTGACGTTCCAGCAGCCTTCGGAGGCCGTGATGCCCCGCAGCTACCGTTACCGGTAGTTCGGCCTGAGCCGTGACTTCTCTGTCAAGTCCAGTGTGTTGAGGCCGATCGCGGACCCGGGTGCTCCTGCTGCCCGTGAACATCTCGTTGCCGATACGTCCCGCCGATGTCCGGCGCGCGGATACTGGCCGGGCGGCAGTTGAGGCGCGGAGGGCAGGGTGGACTGGACGGCGTGGGCGGGCCTGGCTGTTGGCCTGCTGATTGCGATGGTGACCGCGCCGGTCGGAGCGTCCGGGACAGTTCCTCCTTCCAGTCCACTTGAGTGTCTTCGGCGTGCCCAGCCCGGCGGTTACGCCGACGAACTTGCTGTTCAATGTGGTGGCTGGGCCGGGAGCCCTGTGGCGGTACCGCCGTGACGGCGCTCTGCGCGGCGGCCTGGCCCGGCGCCTGGTAGTCGGCACGCTCCCCGGCGTTGTCCTTGGCGCCGCGATACGCGTCTTCGCTCTTCCCGGGCCAGGAGTCTTCCGGCTGCTGATCGCCGCCCTGCTCCTGCCGCTCGGGGTGTGGCTGTGCGTCCGTACCCTCGCCCCGGCCCGCGGCCGGGCGGTTGAGGCGGGACTGTTCCCGAGGGCGCTCACCACCCTTGCGGTGGTGGTGGGCGTGGTCGGCGGGATCTACGGCATCGGCGGCGGGTCCCTCCTCGGGCCGATCCTCGCCGCCTGGGGCTGCCCATGGGACGGGTGGCCGGCCGCGCTCGCCGCGACGTTCGTCACCTCGATCGTCGGTGCGGGTACCTATGCGCTGTTGTCCCCGATCAGTCCCGGTGATGTCGCACCCGACTGGTGGTTCGGACTCGCCTGTGGGCTGGGCGGGCTGGTCGGCGGCTACCTCGGCGCCCGCCTCCAGCCCTACCTGCCCGAGACCACGCTGCGCCTCCTCCTCGGCGGCCTGGCCGCCGCCCTCGGCACGCTCTACGCCGTGCAGACGCTGGCGCGAGGCCCACGATCCGCCGCAGCGTGGTCAGTTGCCCCCGCTCACGTCTTGAGCAGCGCCTCACCCCAAGCACGAATCTGGTTGTGCCATCGAACCTTCTGGTTGTACGGTCGAACCATGTCCAGAGATCAACGGGCTGACGACCCGGTCGTTCTCCAGGAAGCCCTGGGGAGCTTCGTCCGCGCCTTCGGGCTGCACCAGCCGGAAACAACCCCCTGCGGCCAGCCCGTGCCGGTCTCCGAGGCGCACGCTCTGGGCGAGCTGGCGCAGGAGGGCGAGCTGCGGCAGGTGGAGCTGACGCGCCGACTGCGACTGCAGAAGAGCACCGTGAGCCGGCTGGTCACGCAGCTTTCCTCACGTGGCTGGGTGGAGCGCGCCCCTGCCCCCGACGACGGACGCGGTGTCGTCCTGCGGCTCACCGCTTCGGGACGGCAAGCCGCACAGAACCTCGCTCAGGCGCGACGGGAGCGCTTCTCCCGGCTCCTTGAATCAATCCCGGCTCATGAGAGAGCGGGCGTGCTCCACGCCCTCGACGTGATGGTGGAGGCACTGGATGAGTAGCACCAGGCGAAGGGCCCTGTTGGCGGGCGCAGGTATGGCGCTCGCCGGCACGGTGACGGCTGTCGCCCTGGCCGCCGGCGGCTCGCAGCAGGATCCGAGCGAGAGGCAGAGCGAGCGGCAGAAGGCGGTGGCCGAGCGGGGCCGGAGCGTGATGCCCTTCGACCTCGAACAGACCACCCACCGCTTCACTCCCACCGCGTCGGGCGGTACCCAGGATGTGGTGGCTGACCGGCGCGGTGATGCGGAGCAGATCGATCTGATACGCGCCCATCTACGCAAGGAGGCAGAGGCGTTCGGCCGCGGGGATTTCGGGGATCCCGCACGCATCCATGGCGAGGACATGCCCGGCCTTGCCGCACTGCAAGAGGGTCACGATCGTATCGAGGTGCGCTTCAAGGAGCGGGCGGACGGCGCCAGGCTCACCTACACCACGAGGGAGCCCGCGCTGGTGGACGCCCTGCATGACTGGTTCGAGGCGCAGCTCGGCGACCACGGCGCGCACGCCGAGTCCAGCCGCTGAACCGACAGCGGGCTCAATGCCCGCCGGTTCGCAGCCGGTCTTGTGCTCACGCCTTCGAAGCCCGGTGCGGCATCCCTGTCCCCGCATCACGGCGCACCGCCGCGTACACGTCGCCCTTGGGCTTCGGTGGTGCCATCGCAGCCCTGTCCCGCAGGCATTTCGGTGTCTCTCTCACCAGCTGTTCGGGTGCTATCGGGACCTCTGGACATCGCCCTCCGGTGGAACCAAGCCGGTCAGCACTGATTGCACGGACTTCGTCACGACGTCGGCGGCGTCGCGTGCGGCCAGGCGTCCGGCGCGTACCTCCTCCGCCCCGCCGTCGAGGATGTAGTGGACGGCGCTGACCAGCCAGGCGGTGGGCAGGTCGGTGCGGAAGACGCCTTGTTCCTGGCCGCGGCGGATGAGTTGGTCCACGCGCCGGGCAGGTTCGCCGTGCAGTTCTCGCACCCGCCCCGCGGGGAGGACTTCTCCGGCGGCGCCCAGCAGGACCGCAGACTCGGCCGTGAGCTGCCAACTCGACGCCAGCAGGCGCGACATGGCCGCGCAGGCGTCTCCGGTCAGGTCGACGGCCGCCGCGCATAGACACTGACCGCGACCTGGCAGTTGGCCCGCTCGCCCAGGGCCCCACAGTACTGCGGAGCCACCCCGGCCGACATCCGGCCGTCCTTGGGCACCGACACGTCGTCAATCACCCAGGCCGTCGGAGTGATCCGCGCCAGCATCCGCTCAGCGAGCCGCCGTTGGACGGGCACCGGATCCCACGTCGACTGGTTCACGAACTGCTGCAGGTTCTGCTCATTGCCGTCCGGCAGCCGCGCAGCCATGGCCTGGATGGACTTGCGCTGCCCGTCCAGCATCAGCCCGCGCAGATAGCAGTCGCCCTTGGCTCGCTGATCCTTGCGTGGCACCGAGGCGAACACATCCGCCACGAACAACGCCAACATGGCCCGCATTCGGTTCACTTCATGTGCGTCCACACACCCAACATGCTCCTGAACAGGCCCAACGGAAAAACCTAACGGAGTCCTAGTAAGCGCTGTCCCGCAATTGATCTACGCCTCAGTGGTGCTGTCGGCGGCGGGGTCTGAGGAGTTGAGGGGGCCGTGGTAGCGGGTGGTGCGGGAGCACCAGTCGTAGTTGCCGCGGATGGCAGCCCGCATGCCCTGGGTGAACCGGGCCACAGCGGCGCGGGCGGAAGGGGGCATGCCGAGGGTGTCGTACAGGAGCGGCAGCTGTGCCTCCGCTGTCAGGAACTCCTGCATCCAGTCGTTGATCATGCGGTACGTGGTCTTCAGCGCATCTGGACGGCTGCAGGCTTCCTGCCGCTCCAGGACGAAGACGAGATTGTGGTGATCGCCGCGGGCTTCTTCCTTGGCCAGGGAGTACACATCGTTGACGATGTTGATGTTCTGGTTGGCGGCGTCCCGCATGACGTGCAGTAGGGGGCTGTCGTACGCCGCGGCGGGAACCTCGCAGCGCCAGATGCGTTCGACGGCGTCCCACAGGGGTGGCATGAACCCGCTGGCGTAACGCAGTTGCAGGTACTCCTCCACGCCGGGCTCGACATCGTCGCGGCGATGGACGGCTTCCTGGACTTGGGCCAGTAGATACTGGTCCCAGTGCCGTACCGCGCGAGAACGCCAGGTGGGAGACATCCCGTCCTGCTCGCGGGCCCACAGGTCGGCGAAGGCGACCGCGACGGGGGGCGCCCCGCGCAGCGTCATGCCAGGTGCCGAGTGCACCAGCTCCCGCAGGGTCTCGATGTGGGCCTGGACGGCTTGCGGGTCGCGGCCCAGCGTGCCGTCGAATTGGTCGTCGAAGGTGCAGAACCAGCCCACGAAACTGCATCCCAGGTCCAGGTCCGCGCTGCTGCAGGCGTGAAACCAGCGGGCGGCGACGTCTTCGGGGTGCCAGCTGCCGTAGCGCGCGACACTCGTTTCGCCAGCCAGCAGTCCGGTGTGGCGCATCCACGTGATGTGGCGTTCCAGGGCTGCGGCAGCCTCGGGATGGCGCTGGGGCGGGATCGGCATCCAGATCCCGTCATCCGTTCTTCGGCGTGTCTGCCGTGTGCGCTTCCCGGTCGGAGCCGCCCCGCCCTGGTCCTGTTGCGTGGGCAAGGGGTTCCTCCTGCGGGGCCGAAACCGCACGGAGGGCTCGCATGTGGCCAGGGTGCGCGGCGTGCCTGCGGGTTCGGCTGCGACCAGTAGACCAGGCCGCACGGTCGGCCAATAGGCACACCGGGGGCTCTCTGTGGTGAGCGCCAAATCTGGAGTGTTGAGCCAGTACCAACGGTTGGTACATCGTGCGCCATGGAGAGGTCGGGCGACCCTGGGGACTTCGGCGATGATCTCGTGGTGGCTGGTGTGATCACGGCATCGGAGCCGTCCCAATCCGGGGTAACGACAGCCCTGAGAGACGTACGCCCGGGCTGTTTCAGCAGATGTTGGTCGCGATGGCGGTCACGTGAGTGTCGGGCTGACGCCTTGAGTCGTCCGGGGACCTGATCCCTATATCCAGACCGGTGATGCCCGACGCTCTCGTGACTGCCACCATCGTCAACACCGCTCGCTTGATCACTCGTTGGTGTCTGTGGTGCGAGCCTGCTGCATGGTGACCCCTCATGACGCCCGAGCCGCTTCAGCTCCAAAGCAGACCGGGGCCCGTGCAGTGAGCTGGTGCCACGAACAGCTGCTGAGGTGGCGGACCGGCCTCAAGTCGAGTCCTTGGATTAGGTCGCTGCGTGGTTCCGCATGAGCTCGTGACCAGGACGAACACCCGAGCACGGGGAGGGGAAAGATCTTGATCTACTGCGGCATCGACTGGGCGGAGAAGACACACGACGTCGCCCTGGATGCTTGCTCTCCTGATGCAGCTGGAGGCTGCCTGCACCGCGGCCGACAACCTCGCCGAGGCGGTGGAGGAGGCGTTCCCTCAGCACCCGGACGCTGAGATCATCCTCAGCTTCCCCGGCCTCGGCACCCAGCTCGGCGCCCGGGTGCTCGCCGAGATCGGGGACGACCGACAGCGGTTCGCCGACGCCCGCGGCCTGAAGGCATACGCCGGCGTCTCGCCCATCACCCGGGCCTCCGGCAAGAAGTCCACTGTCACCCGACGCTGGGTGAAAAACGACCGCCTCAACCACGCCGGATACCTCTGGGCCTTCTCCGCGATCACCGCCTCACCCGGCGCCAAAGCCCATTACCGGCGCCGCCGCGACAGCCATGCGGACTGGCACGCTGCCGCCCAGCGCAACCTCTTCAACCGCATGATCGGCCAGCTCTACCACTGCCGCCAGCACGGCGAACGGTTCTACGAACTGGCCGCCTCCCCCTCACCGCCCTCGGCGACCGAGACAGCTGCCGCCTGACGTGCGGCATCGCGCCTTGCTCAGGTCGCCCACAGCGGTCGATCATTCGCAGATGAGACCCGAAGTTCAGACGTTTGTCGCCGACGGCCCCCTCCCCGACTGGGACGCCGACGAGGAGGAGATCGACCGGCGAGTCAAACAACTCGAAGCCATATCCGCACCCGTCACACGGAACGAGGCGCAGGCCCTGGCTGCCTGCTTCGGCCCCGACGACTGCTACGGCGTCGCCTGGTCGCTGCTGCACCTGATCGAGACCAGCCCAGGCCCGGTGCCGGCGGTCGCACCACCCGGACCCGATGCCGATGACTGGCACCACACGCTCTGGAACCGCTGGGGAAACCACGGGCTCACCGACGAGGACTTGACTCGTTAGAGCCCTGAGGTGTCTGGATAGCCCCGTTCAGCGGGCTGAGCCCGCGTCAGTCCGGCAGGCTGATCACGATGTTGCGGCGCGAGGGTGCAGACCCCGTCCGCAGGGCCAGCCGTGGAGCCTGCCGCTGGAGGACCACGTGCTGCTGGTCGCCGTGTACTGGCGGACAAACCTCACCCTGCGGCGGCCGGCGCCGCTGTTCGGGGTGTCGAAGTCGGCTGCGGACCGCATCATTGATCAGCTCGGTCCGGCGTTCGCGCTCCAGCAGCGCAAGCGGTTCCGCAAGGATGCCTGTTGATCGTGGACGGCACCCAACGACACCCTGGTCCCCACCCGTGACCACGCCATCGCCGAACAGTCGAAAAGCTATCGGTACTCCACCAACCACCAGGTCGTCATTGACGCCGACACTCCGCTCGTCGCCGCCGTCGGCCTGCCCCTGCCGAGGAACTGCAACGACTGCAGGGCATGGGAGCTGTCCGGCGCGAAGGACGCATCGGCAAGACCACGGTCATCGCGGACGGGGGCTACCGGGGCACCGGCCTGGTTATCCCCCACCGTCGCGAGAAGGGCCAGGCCGAACTCACGGTCTGGAAGGAGGAGCACAACACCTCACACCGCAAAGTCCGCGCCCGCGTGGAGCACGTCTTCGCCCGGATGAAGAGCTGGCAGATCCTTCGCGACTGCCGTCTGAAAGGCGACGGCGTTCACCACGCCATGCTCGGCATCGCCCGCTTGCACAACCTCACCCTCGCCGGGTGACGCAGAAACCAGCAGGCCACCGCCACGCCAAAGATCATTTACGGGACAGCGCTCAGCCCTGCACGGTGAGCCGGGCCTCGTCGAACCGGTGGGCGGCGAGGTCTTCGGAGCGGATGAGCCATGGATCCCGTGACTGTCGCAATCGGCCTGCCCCGAGGCCCCGCCTTCATGCGCGCACTGCCAGGAGATCACCCGACCGGGAACTCCGTCCGATCCACACGTTCCTTGATCGGTTGAGCTGCGGTTTCTGGATGAAAGCCCGAGGTTGGTGCTGATTGCTCTGGCTCTTGACAGGGAGTCGAATGATCTTCGTGTTCAGTGGAGGCGCTTGCAGCACGCCGTGCACCGTGGCGGAACTCCCGCGGCGAGACGCCTACGACGCGGCGAAACGCCGTGCTGAACGCGCTCTCCGACTCATATCCGGTCGCAAAGGCCAGTTCGGAGATGGAACGCGTGTCACGGCGAAGCGCGTCACGGGCGAGGCTCATCCTCCACTGGATCAGATATTCCAGGGGCGCAACGCCGACCTCTTTCTTGAACTTGGCTGCGAAAGCGGATCGAGAAAGATGGCTGATGGCCGCGAGCTCACGAAGGGTCCAGCGATGGGCGACGTCGGCATGCATGGCGCGCAGCGCTGCGCCGATTCCGTCATCGCTGAGTGCTCCTAGCCATCCGGCGGGCTGGTCGGTTTGCGCGACGTGTGCCCTGAGTACCTGAACGAACATGATCTGTGCGAGATGATCCAGGACGAGGGACCGTCCTACAGCTCTGTTCTCGACCTCGATCCCCAACAGTTCGGTTACGTAGGCGACTTGGCGCATCAGGGGATTCGTCGCCGGCAAGTGCACAAGCGGGGGAAGGATCTCCAGCAGGAGCGGAGCATTGGCCTCGTCGAACCAAAGAGACGCCATGCACACGTAGTTGGTCTCGTCGGCCTCGGCGCCAAGCCGTGCGACGCCTTGCGAGGCGCTCTCAAACAATGCTCGGCCAGGTCGGGGTGTCGCGGTCAGCGAACTGGCGAGGGTGTGGGGGCCGGGTGACTTCAGGAGGTAGAAATCGCCCTCCTCCAGGTACAGCGGCTCACGCCCTTCCACTACCAGCCAGCACGCGCCGCGAACCGCGCACCCGATCTCGACAAAGTCGAAGGCGTCGAACTGCACCGCCCAAGGCGCTGCGGCATGCAGGCCGGGGTGGGCCTCGGTCCGAGGTCGCAAGAGGCCGATCGTGTCGGCCACGGGATCGGAGGGCGCTGCGGTCGGCGCGCTGGACGATCGATAAAGAACCCTGGACGACATGTTATGGATCGTAACATCGGGCTGGGTGAAGCTGGTGTGACCAGCAAGGTGCTGGATCACCACCAAGCGAGGAACCATGTCAGACACTGACCTGCGCGCCTTCTACACGCGCTACATCGAGACCCTCAACGCTCACGACTTCGCCGGCATTCGTGAGTTCCTCGGCGACGACCTCACATACTTCGGCGACGCCGTTACGGCTGATCTCATCGTTTCGGCGCTCACTGATCTTGGGAACACGGTTCCGGACCTGCACTGGGAGATTCAGGAGCTTTCCGTGAACGGCGACCACCTGGCTGCACGGCTGCTGAACACCGGCACGCCCGCCAAAGAATGGCTGGGTGCGGCGCCCAACGGCGCCTCCTTCGAGATCGTTGAGTTCGCCGTCTACCACGTCCGTGACGGCCGGTTCGTGCACATGACGAACGTCCACGACGCGAAGGCCTTGCACCGGCAGCTGGCCGCCTGAGACAGGACCACAACATGAAGAGCTCCGTAGCAGCAGCCGTTGTCCGTCAGGGCCCGTTTGACGGTGATGCCGTGGGCAGTGAAGAAGGCGTTCACTCGCTGCCAGAAGCGGCGGTTTCCTTGCGCTCGTCGGTGACGATCTCGCTGTGGGCCAGGCGGGAGTGGTCGTCGACAGCGGAGTGGATGAACGATCCCGATCACCGGCCGACAGCTGCGGCTGCGGTCGGTGCCGGCGGCGAGCTTGTTGTCTTTCGCCCGCCGCGGCACAGCCTGGGCGACTTACGTCCGCTTCGAGGACGAAGCCGGACAGCGGCTGAGGCCGCCGAAGGGACGAACCTGGGCACCACGCGGAGCACGCCCCACGGTGCGGGTCCGCAGCAGACGCAACGGCCGGGTCCACATCGTCCGCGCCGTCTGCTACCGCCCCGGTGAACCACCGCACTTCGTGAGTACCGGGACCTGATCCTCGCTGTCCACCAACAACTCACCATCTTCGCCGAGGCACACACGCACTGGTTGCGAATCTTCCAGATGCCCTCCTATCCACCCGAGTTGAATCCTGCGGAGGGCATCTGGTCGCTCCTGAAGCGCCCCATTGCCAACTTCGTGGCGACCGACCTGAACGCCCTCGTTCGCGTCGTCAAGCGCAGGCTGAGAAGATCCGGCCTGGTCATCGAGCCCTGGTGATCGCACCGACAGGCTCTACGAGTTCAGCGTGAGTAACGCCAGACGGTCGAAGTTCGAATCGATGCCGACGTCGAACGTCGTCATGACGGCATCCGGCCGAGTAGGTCTTCGGGCCGCCGGTTCAGGGCAGCGTCTGTGCGCCGATCACGGACAGGACCTCCAGCTTCTCGTAGCTCTCCGTGCCGGGGACGGCGGTGTAGACCATCAGGGAATGGGCTTGGTCCGGGTCGATCAGGCGCTGGCAGGTCAGCTCCAGGGCACCGACCTCCGGGTGAACGAAGTGCTTGACCTCGCGCGGGCGGATCCCGATCTCGTGCTCGTCCCACACCCGCTGGAACTCTTCGTTGGAGTCCAGGAGCAGATCCGCGAGATATGCGGCTCGGGAGTCGGGACCCCTGAGGGTGACGATCCCGCGCAGGCCTGCGGCGTACATCCGGGTCATGAACGCGTGCTGCTCCGGAGCGTACAGGTCTCGGGCGCGCGGGTCGGTGAACCACCGGTAGCCGGAGCTTCGAGCAGGACCGGTGTACTGCGTCGTATCGCCGGTGAGGGCGACGCCCATCGGTGTCTGCCGCAAGGTCTCGCCGAGTTCGGTGACGATCTCCGCGGGCGTGTCCTGCAGTCGGTCAAGAACGCGCAGCAGCCCGGGACTGATGTGCTCACTGGAGCTGCCACGCGGCGGCGGGTTGTGCCCGGCCAGCCGGAACAGATGGTCACGCTCGTCTATGGACAGGTGGAGCCCCTGGGCGATCGAGGCGAGCATCTGCGGTGACGGCTGCGGACCACGCTCGCGCTCCAGACGGGCGTAATAGTCGGCTGACATGTTGCACAGCGCCGCGACCTCCTCCCGCCGTAGCCCGCTGGTTCTGCGACGCCGTCCCCGAGGCATGCCGACGTCCTCCGGCTGCAGTGCCTCGCGACGGTTACGGAGAAAGCCGGCCAGCCCTGTGCGATCGATCACGGCGCTCCCCCCTTCTGAACGTTGCTCTCTTCTCCGTGCTGCTTCACTTCTATCGCCCGTGCATTCGCGGATCCACGGCCTGTCGATCCCCCCTTACGACGCGCGTCGCCACGTCAGCGCACGGTCGAGGGCCGTCCCGCGCGGGGTCGCATCGGTGTTGCAGCAGGCAAGCAGGGGCGCGAGGCTGCTGCCCCGAGCCGCGCGCCATCAGTGCACGAGGCGTTCGATCAGTGTCTGCCAGGCGTGACCGAGGAAACCGTTGGTCTTCGATGCTGCCCCAGCATCGGGCGCCGGACACGACCGGACCAGCAGGAGAGGCCCTTCCAAGGCTGCGGCCGGCTGGACCACAACGCCGTCCAGGCTCCGCGTCGGCGCATATTGGCGCAGCAGCATCCCGAGGTGGAGCTGAGCCAGCGCTAGGTCGCCGATCTGGCGGGCAGCCCGTCGACTGCGATGGCGCCGGGACCTCAGGCGGGGAATCGCGCACCGATCAGCCGCTCGGATGCCTCCCAGATCTTGCGGGCCTCGGCCAAGTCGCGCAGCGGGGGCCACAGTGTCTGCTCGGCGGGGGCGCCGCCGACGTCGGCTCGGTTGGGGCCGTAGAACTGGCCGCCCCGCGCGTCGGGGCTGGTGGCGGCCAGTAGTGCGGGGAGGGCGGCGGTGGCCGGGGTGCCGAGGACGCCGACGCGGGAGAGCACGCGGATCATCCGGATGGCGCCGGTGTCCTTCTGCCGTCCCATGCCGGGCTGGGCGGAGAGGAGGTTGGTGGGGGAGACGCCGGGGTGGGAGAGGTTGCTGGTGATGCCCCAGCCGGCCGCGGCGCTGCGGACGTCGAGTTCGCGGGAGAACAGGCCGACGGCGATCTTGGACTGGCGGTAGGCCTTCGTGACGTCGTAGTCGCGGTCCCAGTTGAGGTCGTCCCAGTTGATCGCGCCGCTGCGGGCGGCGATGCTCGTCTGGTGGGTGACCCGGGCCCTGCCCTCGATGAGCAGGGGCAACAGGCCCTGGGTGAGGGCGAAGTGGCCGAGGTGGTTGGTGCCGAACTGCAACTCGAACCCGTCCTGGGTGGTCAGGCGGCTCGGGGGTTGCATCACGCCGGCGTTGTTGATGAGCAGGTTGATCGGGCGGCCCTCGCCCACGAGCTGCTTGATGAGGGCGGTCACGGAGTCGAGCGAGGCCAGGTCCAGGGCCCGGGTGGTGACCCTCGCGCCCGGGACGAGGTCACGGATGCGGTCGGCGGCCTGCTCGCCCTTGGTTGGGTTACGGACCGGCATGATCACCTCCGCGCCCGCTTGGGCGAGGCGGGAGGCCATGATGAACCCGAGCCCGTCGCTCGCCCCGGTGACGAGTGCGAGCTTCCCGGCCAGGTCGGGGATGGTGATGTCGATGTTCCGAGCCATCAGTGGTCTCTTTCGTTCAGCGACGCGTCAGCCGCGGTCGGTCTGTGCGTCCATGCTGGGCGCTCGTCAGCCACGCATCCAGGACTCACCGATCCACGGCTCGCCGATCCATCCCTCGCGCGCTCGGTGGTGCTCGATTCCGCTTTTGGTCGGTATAGGTGCTGGTGACGGGCATCGCACGAGGGATGATCTTGAAAGCGCCATGGAAACGCGGGAGATCCCGAAGTGACTTCCTGCGCATGCCGCTTGCTTCGAGGCGGCGGTGCGCTTCCGCGATGTCCGACTTCGAAAAGACGGTGTCCACCGCGGGGCGGACGCTTCCCGTCCAGGCCGGTCTGGTGAGTTCGGTGATCCGCTCGATGGACGCGAGGGGACGGCCGTGGTCGAAGGCCAGCGCGACCATGCGGCCCATGCGGATGAGCCGTGCCCCGTAGGCGCCCAGGCGCGTGTCCACAACGTCGAGGGCCACATCGAAACGGTCGAGGTCCTCCGGCCGAGTCGTGCGGTAGTCCAAGGCTTCGTCAGCGCCCATTTCTACGATCCAGCCGAGGTTGCGGGCACCGGCGAGTGCGGTGACGTGGGCGCCGAGAGCCTTGCCCAACTGCACGTGACGCTTTCCACGCCTCCCGTGGCCCCACGGACCAAGAGCCGCTCACCGCTGACGAAGCCGGCCTTCTCGGTCAGGGCGGTCACGACGGTGGTGCCCGACGTCGGTAGCACGGCGCTTCCAGCGGAGTCAGGTTCTCCGGAGCCCGGGCGAGCCGCTGCTCGGGAGCGGCAACGTACTCGGCAACGACACCGAAGACGAGGTGTGGCATCAGCCCCCACACCCGGTCCCCCACGCGCCAGTCGCGCATCATCGTCGAGGAAGAGAGAACCCTCCGCGGCGAACCGGTAGTTGATCGTCACGCAGACCACGCCGCTACGCGCGAAGGCCGACCCGTCGTACGCCGCCACGGAATTGGAGCCGTTGGCGAACGAGCCGCCATGGATCCACCCCAGCACCGGGAGGCCGCCTGCCTTGAGGTCGGGCGTCCATACGTTGGGGTTGAGGCACCCCTCCCCCCTCGCTCCCCACCTCGCGGAAAAGCCTCCGGATGGAAGGCGGGTAGTCCCCCTTCAATCACCGGCTGCGGGGGCCGCATCCTGTTCGCCCCGAAAGGTGGCGCGGCGTACGGGACTCCCAGGAAGGAGACGACACCCTAAGCGCGAACGGCCTTCCACGGTGCCGCCCTCGACAGTCACCCTGGCGCCATGCACGCCGCTCGACACCGGAAACTCCTGCGCAACGTTTACATCAAATGGTGATCGATTAGATGAGACGGCCGGAGCTGATGACGGCCCGGCGGTGCCGCGGATCGATCAGGTGGGAGATGTCCGCGAGCGGGTCGGCGTCCAGGAGCAGAGCGTCAGCAACGGCGCCCACCGTCACGGTGCCCACGACGTCCCGCTTCCCGATCTTTTCCGCGGCGCGACCGGTGGCCGTGGCGATGATCTCGGACAGGGGCAGTCCGGCCTTGGTGAACAGTTGCAACTCACGCAGCAGGGCGCTGCCGGGCGTGGGCATGGCCATCGCGATGTCGCTTCCGGCGACGAGCTTGACCCCGGCCTCATGGAAGAGGGGCAGCGTGCGCATGGCGTAGTCGAACCGGGTCTGTGATTCGTCGGCCGGGTGGTGTGGGAACGGCATGCCCCAGAAGGGCCGAGCCGCGATCGCGGCCGCGTCCTCGGCCGAGGAGATGCCGTCAGCGACGAGTTCGTCCAGGTAGGCAGGATCCCCGCTGCGGCCCAGCTGCTCCCAGGTGACAAGCGTTGGGCAGTAGAGCGTTCCCGTCTCGGCCAGCAGGGCAGCGATCTGCTCCGCTTCGCTGGCATCGGCGGGATCCTCCGGGACGAAGGAGTGCTCGATGCAGTCGGCTCCGGCCGTGACCGCCTCTCGCAGGTCCGTGCCTGTTGCCACATGGACCAGTACCTTCCTGCCCGCGCCGTGCGCGGCCTGGATGATCGCCTCGAGCGCGGCCAGGGGAAGCCGCTCGCCACCCCTGGGCTTTCCGTCAAAGATGCACTTGACGAAGTCGACCTGGTCGAGCAGTTTCTCGACCTGCCGATGTGCCTCGTCGACATCGCCCACTTCGACGGCCATGGAACGCTCGCCGTGGAATGACAGGGGCCAGCCTTGGACACTGGTGAAGACCGGGCCGGCGAAGAACAGCGATGCCGCGGTGCCGCCGACCCGCCCGGCCTCGCGGATCGTGCGGCTCTGCGTGACCGAGCCCCCGAGATCACACACCGACGTGATGCCGGAGGCCAGATAGCCGGCCATGGCCCTCTGGATGTGCGGCAGCCGCTCGGCTTCCGGCAGGGACATGGCGAACCCGGTCAGATGAGTATGGCTCTCCCACAGACCTGGCAGCAGGTAGCCGCCGCCTCCATCCAGAACCACTTCGCCGTCGTCGCCGCTCGGCGCCCTGGCAGGGTCCGCGGCGGAGGGACGGATGTCCTCGAACCGCCCGTCGGCGATGCGGACGTCCATGGCGGGCAGGTCAGCACCGCCGGTGCCGTCGATGACGGTCACGTTCTTGATGATCACGTTCGGTTCCCTTCGATGGTGTTGATCGAGGCCTGTGCTCGTCGGCGGGACAACAGAGGTCAGGTGAGCCGTTCGCGACCAGGCTCCCACCTGCAAAGTTGCGCCGGGACACACCCGAACCGGCGTCTCCCCCACCGTTCCCTTCGTTCATCAAGTGCCTTCTGCCTGGTCACAAGGTCGAGCAGAGGAGGCCTGGCGCCGCGACCGTCGCACGACCTCACCGATCAACACTGGCTACCGCTCCTCCGGTCCGGCGTTGCCGAGGGGCCGCGACGCGCTTCGCCTCCTCGATCGCGGGAGCTCGGTCATGGTGGGGGCTCGGCGCGGTTGCCGAGGCCACCGCCCAGACCGCTACAGCAGTTTGTCGAGGGTGATGGGGAGCTTGCGTATCCGGATGCCGGTGGCGTTGAAGACGGCATTGCCGACGGCGGCGGCCGAGCCGACGGTGCCGATCTCCCCGAGGCCGCGGGCGCCGAGGCTTCGGGTCCCGACCTCCCCGCCGTCCTGGCCGAGCGGCCCGGTGAGGTGCGGGTCGGGCCGGTCGAGGAGGTGCACGTCGATGTCGGGGATGTCGGCGTTCACGGGTACCAGGTAGTCGGCGAGCGTGCTGGCGGCCAGCCGCCCCGTGTCGCGTTCGAGGTGGTTCTCCTCCAGCAGGGCGCCCGAGATGCCGAAGATGACACCGCCGACGATCTGACTCCGGGCGGCCCGGGCGTTGATGATTCGCCCGGCATCCACGACGGTGGTGAACCGGGTGACGCGGATCTCGCGGGTGAACCGGTTGACCCGCACCTCGCAGAAGTGGGCGCCGAAGGTATGGAACGTGTACCCGGAGGGAGCGCCGGCGGGCTCGGAGGCGGTGGCGTCCACTCCCCGCTCCCCGAGGGCCCTGAGCAGTTCGCCGAAGGTCATCGAGCGATCGTTCCCGTGCAGTCGGCCCTGCTTGTAGCGCAGGTCCTTGGCGTTCGCTCCGTGCCACGGCGAGCCGGAACGGGTCACCGCGAGCTGCTTGAGCGCGTCGATGGTGTCACGGGCGGCCGCCACGACCACCGGGACCGTGCTGTGCGTGGCGCCGGAGCCCACGGCGGGTGCGCCCGGGGGCAGCGCCGAGTCACCGATCTCGGGGGTCACCCGGTCAAGCGGGAGCCCGAGGGCATCGGCGCCGGCGACCGCCACCATCGTCCACGCGCCGGTGCCCAGGTCCGAGGTCCCGGTCGACACCACCGCGGTGTCATCGTCGAGCAGCCGGATCCTGACGCTCGCGGCCTGGCGGGCCGCCGGGTACGCCGCGCTGGACATTCCGGTGCCCAACAGCCACTCCCCGTCGACGCGCGCGCGGGGCGTGGCGCTGCGGGCCGACCAGCCGAAGCGTCGTGCGCCGTCGCGGTAGCACTCATCGAGGTGCTTGCTCGACCACGGCCGGCCCGTGGAGGGCCTGACGGTGGCGTAGTTGCGCAGTCGCAGCTCGACGGGGTCGACACCGGTGGCGACGGCCAGTTCGTCCATCGCCGTCTCCAAGGCGAACGCCCCGGGAGCCTCGTCGGGCGCCCGCATCGCCCAGCTGCCCGGCATGTCGAGGATGACCCACTCCGGCTTGATGCGCAGGTTCGGCGTGTTGTAGAGCGTGTCCGAGGTGGACTCGCCCGGGAGCATGTTCCAGCCACCAGCAGCCGGCCTCTCGGCTACGCTCTCGTGGCTGATGGCGCTGAGGACTCCATTGCGGGAGGCACCCAGCCTGACCCTCTGGGTGAGGTGCGGGCGGTGGCCGACCAGGGTGAACATCTGCTCCCTGGTGAGGGTGAGCTTGACGGGACGGCCGAGCTCCCGGGCCGCCGCGGCGGCGACCTGGGCCTCGCTCCACACGATGACCCGGGCCCCGAAACCGCCGCCGACGTACCTACCGATCAGCCGGACCTGCTGTGGGAGGACGCCGAGCCGCTGGCCCAGCAGGATCGTGAACGGCGTTGGCATCTGCGCACCGGCGTGGACGGTCACCCGGTCGCCGTCCCACTCGGCGAGGACCGTGTGGGGTTCCATCGCGGCGTGGTGCTGCACCGGCTGCTCGAAGTCGGCCTCCACGACGACTTCGCTGGCGGCGAGCGCCTCGTCGATCGACTCGACGCCGGAGGCGAGGACCGTGACGCTGCTCGGCTCCCCGCTGGACGTGGGGCCGGATGGCTCGCGAGGCCCGTCCGCGAGGGAGGCGCGCGGCGGCTGCGCGTCGTAGGTGACGGTGATCAGCGCCGCGGCATCGCGCGCCTGCTCGACGCTCTCGGCAACGACCACGGCGATGATCTGGCCGTGGTAACGAACGGTCGTGTCCTGCAAGGGCATGTAGTTCTCGCCGAAGAAACGGTACTCGGGTGCGAGCGGGTACAGCCTCAGGCGCCCGTCCCCCGCGACGTACACGCGCAGGACTCCGGGAGCGGCCAGCGCGGCGGCGGTGTCGACGGAGCGGATCGTGCCTCTCGCGACCGTGCTGGTGACGACGTGGGCGTAGGACATGTTGGTGGCCCGGTAGTCACCGGAGTACCGTGCGGCTCCGGTGACCTTCAATCGGCCGTCGACGCGGGCGACTTCACGCCCGACTGGAGAGACGGTCATCGGGGCCTTCCTTCGTGGATACCTGGGCCTTCAGGCCGGGGAGGAAATGAAGTTCCTGCGGAGCAGGGCGGGAGAAGTCGGTTCGCCGCCAGGGCTGACCGACGTCCACCGCTCACCGGCCAACACCCGCCGCTCACATGGGAGTTGGTAGAGTGTGAGGTATGGCGCGGCAGGTCAAGCGGGCATTCAAGTACCGGTTCTACCCCACGGACGAGCAGGCAGAGGAGCTGTCGCGCACGTTCGGCTGTGTCCGCCTGGTGTACAACAAGGCGCTGGAGGAGCGCGCCCGGGCCTGGTACGGCGAGCAGCGCCGGATCTCCTACGTGCAGTCCTCCGCCGCGCTCACCCAGTGGAAGAAGACCGAGGAACTCGCCTTCCTGAGCGAGGTGTCGTCGGTTCCGCTGCAGCAGGCGCTGCGCCACCTTCAGACGGCATTCGCCAACTTTTTCGCCAAGCGCTCGCAGTACCCGCGCTTCAAGTCGCGGAAGAAGTCCCGGGCGTCGGCCGAGTACACCCGCAGCGCCTTCACTTGGCGCGAGGGACAGCTCACGCTCGCCAAGATGGCACAGCCCCTGGACGTCCGCTGGTCGCGTCCGCTGCCGGAAGGCGCGGAGCCGACCACGGTGAGCGTGTCCCGCGACGCGGCGGGCCGCTGGTTCGTGTCCCTGCTGTGCGAGGACAGCATCATCCCGGCCCCCGCCACGCAGGCGGCGGTCGGTCTGGACGCCGGGATCACCTCTCTGGTGACGCTGTCCACCGGGGAAAAGATCGCCAACCCCCGGCACGAACGCCAGGACCGCGCCCGCCTCGCCCGCGCGCAGCGGGAGTTGTCCCGCAAGGTGAAGGGCTCCGCGAACCGGGAGAAAGCCCGTCGTCGCGTCGCCAGGGTCCATGCGCGGATCGCCGACCGGCGCCGCGACTTTCTGCACAAGCTGTCGACTCGGCTCGTCCGTGAGAACCAAACGGTCGTGATCGAGGACCTCACCGTCCGCAACCTGCTGAAGAACGGGCACCTGGCGCGCGCCATCTCGGATGCCGCCTGGACGGACCTGCGCTCCATGCTGGAGTACAAGTGTGCCTGGCACGGGCGTGAACTCGTCGTGATCGACCGCTTCTTCCCCAGCTCGAAGCTGTGCGGAAGCTGCGGCACGGTCGGCGGGAAGCTGCCGCTGCACGTCCGTGAGTGGACGTGTGCCTGCGGCGTGGTGCATGACCGCGACGTGAACGCGGCACGCAACATTCTGGCCGCCGGGCTGGCGGCGTCTGCCTGTGGAGACGGTGTAAGACCTCAACGGGAGTCCTCCCGGACGGGGCGGTCGTCGGTGAAGCAGGAACCCCAGCGGGCGACCGCTGGAATCCCCCGCCTTTAGGCGGGGGAGGAACGTCAACCTGACTCCTGACTGCTGGGAACGGCGCCGGGGCGGTGGATGGGCACCCCGGTGCGCAGGGCTGCTCCGGTGCCGCCGTGCCGGTGGGCGACGATCTCGGCCGCGATCGACAGCGCGGTCTCCTGGGGGGTGCGAGCGCCGAGGTCGAGTCCGATCGGTGAACGCAACCGGTCGAGTTCGTGGTCGGTGAGGCCGGCCTCACGCAGCCGCGTGAGATGCTCCTCGTGGGTGCGGCGCGACCCCATGGCCCCGACGTAGGCCACCGGCAGTCGCAGTGCGGCGGTGAGCAGCGGCACGTCGAACTTCGGGTCGTGGGTGAGCACGCAGACGACCGTCCGGCCGTCGAGGCGCTGCGACTCCAGATAGCGGTGCGGCCAGTCGACCACGACCTCGTCGGCGTGCGGGAACCTGGCCGGGGTGGCGAAGGTGGCCCGCGCGTCGCAGACGGTGACCCGGTAGCCCAGGAAGGTGCCGAGTTGGGCCAGCGCCGCCGCGTGGTCGATGGCGCCGAAGACGAGCATCCGCGGTGCGGGGGCGTTGCTCTCCACCAGCAGGGCCATCGGCTCCCGGCAGTAGCTGTCGGCCACGCCGAGCTCGATGGTGCCGGTCCGCCCAGCATGCAGGGCGGCGGTCGCGTGGGCGGCGGCCACCCGGTCGAGTCGTTCGTCGCCGAGTGTCCCCTCGTGGGGCTGCTCGGGGCGCACGACGATCGCCTTCCCGAGGTGGGCGTCCGGCCCACGGACAATCGTGGCCACGGCGACCGGCTTGTCCTGCGCCGCGTCGGTGAACGCCTGCCCGAGGTGCGGCTCGGCGTCGGGACCGTGGTGGCGCAATATGAGCTCGATGGTGCCGCCGCAGGTGAGGCCGACGCCGAGCGCGTCGGCATCGGTGTAGCCGAACCGCACGACCCTCGGCCGGTGGTCCCCGGCCAGCATCTCCTGGCAGGCCTCGTGGACAGCGGCGTCGACGCAGCCTCCGGACACGTTTCCGAGCACGGCGCCGCCCGCGTCCACGACGAGTGACGCGCCGGGCCGGCGGGGGGCGCTGCCGGCCACGTTCGTGACCGTGGCGGCCACGAACGGGGTTCGGCCGCGGACGCGTTCGAGGAGATCGGTAGCGAGTTCAAGCATGACCGCCACCTCCCCCTGTCGTGAGGCACACGGCCGTGCCGGGCTGGTCGGTCACTGCTCCTCCAGGGCGGTGAGCGCCCGGACCAGGGTGCGTCGCAGCAGCGCGGGCTTGAACGCGTTGTGCTCCAACGTCTTGGAGCCGGACGCGGCGTGGCGGACCGCCGCCTCATAGGTGGCTTGGGTGGCGCGGTGGCCGGTCAGGGCTCGTTCGACGGCGGGCAGGCGCCACGGCCTGGTGCCCATTCCGCCGACGGCGATCCTGGCCTTCGCGATGATGTCGCCGCGCATCTCGAGCGCGACGGCCGCCGAGGCGAGGGCGAACTCGTAGGACTGCCGGTCGCGGATCTTCAGGTAGGTCGAGTGCGCCGCCCACGCCGAGCGGGGGATGGTGATGCCGGTGATCAGCTCGCCGGGGCGCAGCACGTTCTCGACGTGCGCAGTGGTGCCGGGGAGGGTGTAGAACCCGTCGAGCGGCACGGTCCGGGTGCCCCGCGCCGAGGCCAGGTGCACGTCGGTGCCCAGCGCCACCAGGGCGACGGCCAGATCGCTGGGATGCGTGGCGGCGCAGTCGTCGCTGGTGCCGAGGATCGCGTGGCCACGGTTCCATCCGGTCAGGGCCGAGCAGCCGCTGCCGGGCTCCCGCTTGTTGCAGGCGGTCGTGACGTCGCGGAAGTAGCCGCACCGGGTGCGCTGCAGCAGGTTTCCCCCGATGCTCGCCATGTTGCGCAGCTGCGCCGAGGCGCTGAGGTCAAGCGCCTGAGCGATGACCGGATAGTGCGCGCGTACGGTGCGGTCGGCTGCGACGTCACTCATCCGCTCCAATGCGCCCACGTGCAGCCCCCTGCGGTCGAGGGTGACGCCGCGCAGCGGAAGCGCGTTGATGTCCACCACGTGGGCCGGGGCCATCACGTCGAGCTTCATCAGGTCGACCAGGGTGGTGCCGCCCGCGAGGAACGCGGTGTCCGCCCCGGCGCGCGCGTGGGCTTCGCGAACCGATCGCGCCTGGGTGAAGGTGTAGGCCCGCATCAGCGCATCGCCTCCTGGCCGTCCCGTACGGCGTCGACGATGAACGGATAGGCGCTGCACCGGCAGATGTTGCCGGACATGCGTTCGCGGATCTCGTCGTCGGTGCTCGCGGGGCCCTCGTCGACCATGGCGACGGCCGACATGATCTGCCCGGGAGTGCAGAAGCCGCACTGGAAGCCGTCGTGGTCGATGAAGGCCTGCTGCATCGGGTGCAGCTGCTCCCCTTCGGCGAGGCCCTCGATCGTGGTGACCTCATGGCCGTTGGTCGTGGCCGCCAGCGTCAGGCACGACAGCACGCGCCGGCCGTCGACATGCACGGTGCACGCCCCGCACTGGCCACGGTCGCAGCCCTTCTTCGTCCCGGTGAGCTCCAGCTTCTCGCGGAGCGTGTCGAGCAGCGTGACCCGCGGGTCGACTCGCACCGCGTGCCGGTCACCGTTGACCGTGACCCGTACCGCCACGAGCCCGTCGCCCTCCGCGGCCGGCGAGGCGTCCGCCGCGGTCGCCACCAGCGGTGCCGCGGCTGCTGCGGCTGCTGTTGCGACGGCACCGGCGCCCAGGAACCCTCGCCGGGACACGCCCGACCGACCCTGGCCCGCGTCATTGTCTGGATTCATGCGTTTCTCCTGGGTGTGCGGCAGAAGGCACCTCGACGGTCGGCGAACTTCGGCACGACCGAGCGCTTGAGGTGCTGCTCCCAGGTTGACCAAGCCGGTCGACGGCAGCCAGGACCCGCCGATCCGAGGCTGGGCGATCCGGGCTTACCTCGACCCGGCCGGCCCGGGCTCCGACACCTACGACGCACTTCTGGTCGCCGTCGCCGCCTCCTGCGGGGCGCCCCGTTCGCCGTCATCAAGGAGTGCATCAGCGGAGACCCGTGCACACGCACACGTCAGGGGAATGTCAAGAAGCGCTGTCTCCCAGGCGTGAACGCCCGGAGTTCCGCGCCAGATCATGCTGAAGGAACCATCGCCCCTGAGGGCGGGCATTCATCAGTCAGCCCGATGTCCGGTCACCTGCGCGGTGGTATCCCGCACGACCTGCCGCAGCCACCGGTGCGCAGGGTCACTGTCGACGCGGGGGTGCCAGGCGATGCCGTAGGGGAAGGACGGAAGCTCCTCGGGGGCCGCGGCGACGCGGTAGGCGGGGTCGTCGGCGTACGCAAGGGCGGCGCGCCGCGGGAGGGTGGCGATGAGCTCAGTGCCGGGCACGGCTGCCGCCGCCGCGGAGAAATACGGTACGCGCAGGCCCGTGGCGCGGCGTAGCCCGTGCTCGTCCAGGCGGCGTTCGACCATGGTCTGGCCGCCGGCAAGGACGGTGATGACGACGTGCGGGTACGCGGTGAAGTCGTCCAGGGTCAGCCGCTCGGCGGTGACGGGGTGGTCGTGGGACAGCAGGCAGACGAATTCCTCCTCGAACAACGTCGCCCAGTGCAGCGAACGGGGCGCCACGACGCCGGAGACGACCAGGTCCGCGCGGCCCTGCTCGACATCGGTGAAGGACTCGTCCCCCAGTGGTGCCACGCTCAGTGAGATGCCGGGCGCCTCACGGAAGAGGCGGCGGAAGAGCGTCGGGCCGAGCAGGGATGTGGCGTAGTCGGTGCAGTGGATGCGGAAGTGACCGCTCGCCGTCGCGGGGTCGAAGGCATCGCCGCGCAGCAGCGTCTCCAGGCGGGGCAGGAGGTCGGCGAGCTCCGACTGGATCTGCTGCCCGCGCGGGGTCGGCTCGTATCCGCGTTGCGTGCGCACCAGGAGCTCGTCGCCGAACGTCTCCCTGAGCCGTTGCAGGACGCGGCTCATCGCGGACTGGCTCAGATGGAAACGATCGGCGGCCCGTGTCACGTGTCGCTCTTCGAGCAGAACTGCCAGCGCTTCGAGCAGATTCAGGTCCGCGTTCCGCAGATGCGACATGGGCATACCGTACGCCGACTTCATGCAGGCCAAGCATGAAGGCCCAGATCCCGACCGCACACGTCGTCATGCATCCAGCGCATAAGAGGCATTCACATTGTGCGTTGGACGAATGGCCACGTCGACGTCAGGCTCATTCCCATCTCGCCGTATCGGGGTAGACGAGGAGTTGCTCACCCATGGCACAGCACAGGAGGCGCGACGTACTGAAGTCGGGGGGTGTCGCGGCGGCCGCCGTGATGGCCCCCTTCGCGGGAACCGGACCGGCCGCCGCGGCGCCGGACGCTCCGCAAGCGGCACAGCCCCGGACGGTCGCCGACCTCACGTTGTCAGTCAACGGGACCCGGCACCGCCTTCCGGGAGTCGAGGCCCGCGTCACCCTGCTCGACGCGCTGCGCGAGCAGGCCGGGCTCACCGGTACCAAGAAGGGCTGCGACCGGGGCGAGTGCGGCGCCTGTACCGTCCTCGTCGACGGGCGGCGCGTCAAGTCGTGCCTGACTCTGGCCGTGATGCAGGAGGGCCGCTCCATCACCACCATCGAAGGACTTGCCCGGAACGAGGAACTGCACCCCGTTCAGGAGGCGTTCGTCCGCCGGGACGCCTTCCAGTGCGGCATCTGCACACCAGGACAGATCATGTCGGCGGTGGCCTGCATCGAGGAGGGCCATACCGGCTCCGAGGACGAGATCCGGGAGTGGATGAGCGGCAACCTGTGTCGGTGCGGCTGCTACCCGAACATCGTCGATGCGGTGGCCGACGCGGCGAAGGCGGTGCGGTGATGAGGGACTTCGCCTACGCCCGCGCAGGCCGGGCCGCGGAAGCCGTGCAGCTCGTGGCCCGCAGCGCCGACGCGGCTTTCATCGCCGGCGGCACGGACCTGCTGAACCTGATGAAGGACGGCGCCGAGGACCACGACCTGGTCATCGACATCAACCACCTGCCCCTTGCCGGCATCGAGGAGTCCGAGGGCAGGCTGCGCATCGGCGCCTTGGCCAGGATGGCCGACGTAGCCGTGCACCCAGTGGTGCGCAGGCGGCTGCCCGTGCTGTCCCAGGCACTGCTCGCCAGCGCTTCCCCGCAGGTCCGCCACATGGCCTCGATCGGCGGCAACCTGCTTCAGCGCACCCGCTGCTGGTACTTCCGGGGCGAGGACTTCGCCTGCAACAAGCGCGAGCCGGGAACCGGCTGTGCCGCGCTGGAGGGCCGCAGCCGCTGGCACGCCGTCCTCGGCGGCAGCGACCACTGCATCGCCGTCCACCCCTCCGACCTCGCGGTCGCCCTGCGCGCCCTGGACGCCACGGTCCACACGCTCGGCCCGGGCGGCGCCCGGACCATTGCCATGGCCGACTTCCACCGGGAACCCGGGAACACCCCGCACCTCGAGAACGCCCTGCGGCACGGCGAGCTGATCACCGCGGTCGAGGTGGCGCTGCCGGCACCGGACACCCGTCAGCGCTATCTGAAGCTGCGGGACCGCGCCACCTTCGAGTTCGCGGTCGTCTCTGCCGCCGCCGTGCTGCGCATGAACGGCCGAACCGTCGAGGAGGCCCGCCTCGCCTTCGGCGGCATCGCCACCCGCCCCTGGCGCTCGCTCGAGGCCGAAACCGCCTTGCGGGGCAGGCCATTGACGGAGCGGAACATCGCGGCGGCCGGACGCCTCCTGGTCCAGGACGCCCAGCCGCGCGAGGACAACGAGTTCAAGGTCGAGCTGGTACAGCGCGCGCTCCAGGACGTGCTCGGCCGTTTCTCCGGAGGTTCCCGATGAGCACCGACGTCGTCGGCCACCCCCTGTCCCGCGTCGAGTCCCGGCTGAAGGTGACAGGCGGGGCCGAGTACACCACCGACGTACAACTTCCCCGCCTGGTCCATGCGTTCATGGCGATGAGCACCGTCGCCCGCGGCCGGATCACCCGGATCGACACCCGGGCCGCCGAAGCCGTGCGCGGCGTCATCGCCGTCTATACGCACGCGACCATGCCGCGTCTGCGGCAACCCACCTACCGGCCGTTCTTCAAGCCGTACATCCCCATACAGACCCCGGACATCCACCACGCGGGCCAGCCCATCGCCTTCGTCGTCGCCCAGACCTTGGAGCAGGCGCAGCGAGCGGCAGAACTGATCGAAGTCGACTACGAGGAACCCGGCGAGCCCCAGGGCGAGTTGGCCCTGGGTGAGGCGTTCCTACCGCCCGACGGACCGGACGGCCCCAACACCCTCACACGGGGTGACGTGGCGGCCGGCATGACCCGGGCGGACGTCCGGATCAAGGCCGAGTACGCCATCCCCATGCACCACCACAACCCGATCGAGCCGCACGCCACCACGGCCGTGTGGGAGGGCTCGAAGGTGACGGTGTACGAGACCACGCAGGGTCTGGGCAACACCCAGCACGTCGTCAGCGAGGCCCTGGAGGTCCCGCTCGCCGACGTCCGCGTCGTCTGCCGCTACCTCGGCGGCGGTTTCGGCTCCAAGGGCCCGGTCTGGCCGCACACCGTGCTGACTTGCGCCGCTGCCCGTGCGTTGGGCCGCCCCGTCAAGCTCGTGCTGTCCCGTGCGCACATGTACACCTCCAACGGCCACCGCGCACAGACCCATCAGACGATCGAGCTCGGCGCCCGCCGCGACGGCCGGATCACCGCGCTGGACCACGTCATCACCCAGCAGATCACCCGGGACGACGTCGTGCTGTTCAACAGCAGCGAGCCGATCCGCATGCTGTACGACATCCCCAACCTGTCCAACGAGCAGCATGCCATGCGACTGGACCTGCCCACCCAGAGCTTCATGCGCTCCCCGGAGGCGTGCACCAGCCACGCCCAGGAAGCGGCGCTCGACGAACTCGCCCACGCCCTGACCATGGACCCGGTCGAGCTGCGAAAACGCAATTGGAGCAGCCGGAACATGGAGAACGGTCAGGAATGGGGCAGCAACCACCTGCGCGAATGCTACGACCGCGCCGCGTCGATGTTCGGCTGGTCCCGACGCGACCCGCGCCCCGGCTCCATGCGCGACGGCGATGAACTCGTCGGCTGGGGCATGGCCACGTCCGCCCACACCGCCGGCGGCCGGCCTGGTTCCGGCGCCCGTATGACCGTCGGTACCGACGGCAAGGTGCTCGTCCAGGTCGGCACCCAGGACATCGGCACCGGCACATACACGATCATGACGCAGATCGCCGGTGAGGTCCTCGGGATGCCCCTCTCCGACATCACGTTCGAACTCGGGGACAGCACCTTCCCGCAGAGCTACACCTCCGGCGCCTCCACCACCGCACCCGGCGTCGGCAGCGCCGTCAATCGCGTGTGCTCCGCCGCGCGCAAGGCCGTCATCGACATGGCCGTTGCCCAGCCAGGCTCGCCCCTGCGCGGCGTTCCCGCCGAGCGCGTGGACACCGCGGACGGCTACCTGTACGACACGGCCAACCGGCACGCCCGAGTGAGCTACCGCTCGGTCGTCGGCCACGGCGGCAAGCCCCTCGACTTCACGGTAGGACCCACCAACACACCGCTCGGCTACTCGGTCGGCGCCGTCTTCGTCGAAGTCCGCGTCGACCCGCTGCTCGGCCGGGTCCGGGTGACCCGCGTGGTCGGCTGCTACGACCCGGGCACCGTGCTCAACCGCAAGACCGCCCGCAGCCAGGTCCTCGGCGGTGTGATCTGGGGCATCGGCTTCACCCTCTTCGAGCACACCCTCGTCGACCCCGCGACGGCCAGGATCGTCAACCCCAATCTGTCCGGCTACCTGATGCCCGTCAACGCGGACGTCCCCAACATCCAGGTGCAGTTCATCGACAGGCCCGACCCGGCCAGCGACGCCCTCGGAGCCCGCGGCTTCGGCGAAACCCCGATGACCGGCGTCACCGCGGCCATCGCCAACGCGGTCTTCCACGCCACCGGCAAGCGCGTGCGCGACCTGCCCATCACCCAGGACAAGCTGCTGTGACCGGCCACAACGACGTCTGGAACGCCCTGTACGAGGCATGGTCGACCGGTGAGACCTCGGGGCTGGCCACCGTCGTGAGAACCTTCGGCTCGGCCCCGCGGCTCGCCGGCTCGTCGATGCTGGTCACCACTGAAGGGCGTGTGGTGGGCTCGGTATCGGGCGGCTGCGTCGAGGGCGACGTCCTCGAGCGGGCCCGCGAGACGATCCTGAACGGCACGCCCCAGCGGGCGACGTACGGCATCAGCGACGACGACGCCTTCGGCGTGGGCCTGACCTGCGGCGGCACCCTGGAGGTCTTCGTCGAACCCGTCAGCACCCGGACCTTCCCCGAACTGGCCGAGGTGATCGAGTCCGCGCGGGCCGGCATCCCCGTAGCCGTCGCCACCGTGCTGGACCATCCCCGGCCGGAGGCCGTCGGCGCCCATGTGGTCGTGCGCGCCGACGGCCACCACTGCAGCCTGCACCCGTCGGACGCCCCGCCCGGCCTCATGGACGGCGCGCGGGAACTGCTACGGAGGGGCGCCCACGGACTGCTCGCCTACGACACTGAGGACGTGCGGGTCTTCGTCCGCCCGCTGGTACCGCCGCCGCGGATGCTGCTGTTCGGCGCCGGCGACTTCGCCGCGGCACTCGCCGCGATCGGCCGGACCATGGACTACCGGGTCACCGTCTGCGACGCCCGGCCACTGTTCACCACGGCCGACCGCTTCCCGGACGCCGACGAAGTCGTCGTGGCTCGCCCGGACCAATACCTGGCCCGGGAAGCGGCTGCCGGACGGGTCGACACGCGGACGGTCATCGTGTCCTTCAGCCACGACCCCAAGTTCGACATCCCGTTGCTGGAGACGGCACTGGGGCTCGATGCGGCGTATGTGGGCGCAATGGGCTCACGCCGCACCCACATGCACCGCGTCCGAGCACTGCGCGAGGCCGGCGTGCCCGTGCACGCCCTGACACGGCTGTCCTCCCCCGTCGGTCTCGACCTGGGCGGCCACTCACCCGCGGAGACGGCCGTCTCGATCGCCGCCGAAATCATCGCGACCCGCTACGGCGGCCGAGGCGAGCCGCTGTCCCACCGCGCCGGCCCGGTCCACACACTGCGCGCGGCGGGATGACCATGCTGGTCGGCAGTTACTGTAAAGGCCGGGCCACGACCGATCTGCGGGTGTCGTTGACCCACCGGTGCAATCTTGGCTGCACGTACTGCATGCCGGCTTTAGGCACCGGGCCGGCTCGCCAAGCCCGAACCGCTTCCCGACGACATGATCGTGCACCGGGCCGGGACGGCCGCGAGCGAACTCGGCATCACCGAAGTCCGCTTCACCGGAGGCGAACCCCTGCTGCCCCGGACCTGGTGAGCAACATCGAGCGTTGCGCCCAGCTCACTCCGAGGCCACGGCTCCCCCTCACCACCGGCAGGTCATCGAGACTCGCCCCGGCCGCACGGCGGGAGTGCCCGAGGATCTCCAAGGGCGCTGATGATCGTTCGGTCAGAACATCGCGATGGGGTTGACCGGTACGCCGGTCAGGCCGTGGATGCGGGGCGGGGCGACGGTGAGCAGGAAGCTGTAGCGCTTCAGCCGCGCGCACAACGCCGCGAGGTCATCCAATTGGGGCACGTCGATCAGAGGCATCGCCATCCGGCCGAGCGCTACCCCGTGCAGCGGGGAGGGCTCGTCCGGGTTCAGGGGAGGATGCGCGTCACCCATGTCCGGGGCGACGATGGCAACTCCTCGGCGGTGCATCCACCGCACCGCGTCCATGCTGATTCCCGGGCTCGGTGTGTCGAGAGGCGCGCGTCCCGTCCAGCCGAGTCGGACCACCAGTGCGTCCCCAGAGCCCACCTGGGCTCCCTGCCGCTTCTCGGCCTGTTCGAAGTCGTGTGACGTCACCGCATACCCGGGGGGAAGTGGTCCTTCGATGGCCAGATCGAGCAGGACCCCACGTGTCACTATCCCGGCGGCGAAAGCAGCCGTCGATGCGTGCGTGATCCCGACGGGGGTGACGACCTGCTCCCTCGGCCAGCCCGGATAAACCTGGCCGGCAGTCGACCAGTGTGCGAGCGCGTCGAGGTGCGTCGACTTCCAGTGGTGGTTGTAGACCACCGCCAGATCGGCTGCCACTGGCCCACCGGTGTGGGACACCATCTGCTGCACCGGCGATGCGTCGACCGTCTCGGGCGATGACGGGCTGAAGAACATCGCGCTCGGTGTGATCGGCTGTGCCAGTGACACCCACTGGCCGGTCCGCGCCTCCGAGGCGGCCCTGGCGCGTACCTCGTCGGTAATCAGGTTGAGGGTGCCGAGTTCGTCGTCCGCTCCCCATCGGCCCCAGTTGTCTGGCAGGTCCGTCTCACTGGTATCGGCCATGCTGGTTGCCCCTTTCGTCATGATGTGCTCAGACCGCAAGGCAAGGGCGGATGGTCAACTCCTCCGCTGTCATCCTTGCGCCCAGGCACGGCTGGTAGCTGCTAGCTGGTAACGCTCGGTTTCACGCGATCACCGCTCGCCGATCGGGCAGCGGCGCAGTTCGGTACGTTCGGCCGACGGCGGCACGTACGCCTGGCCGAGAGTGCCGACACCGACTCCGGGTGGGGCAATCTGGTCGATCTGGTCCAGAACGTCGTCGGACAAGACAGTGTTCAGTCCCGTGAGAAGGCAGTCGAGCTGCTCCATGGTGCGAGGGTCGAGCAGTGCACCGGTGAATCCGGGGTGCGCGATCGCGAACACCATGGCGAGGTGGGGCACCGACAGCCCTGCCTGGTTGACCGCCGCGTCCAACGCTTTGTGGCGGCTATCCCCAGACCCATGGCGTCGCTGGCGCCGGTAACGACGGCGAGCTTTCCCGACAGGTCGGGGATGGTGATGTCGATGGGTGTGTGACATGGGTCCGCTCCTGGAGGTCAGGTCCTCGGTTCAACTGTCGCGGAAGTGGACTGGGTTATTCAGGGCCTGACGATCCACCCTTAAACACACCGCCTGCGGCGAGCCCGAAGACAGACCGGATGCCAGCGGACGAGCCAGGCACAAGATGAACTACCCCGGTTCGAAGGGAGAATCCGGACTGCCCCGAGTTGGGTGGAGTCGAGTCATGGCACGACCGTCCCGTTACCCGCTTGAGCTCCGCCCTCGCGCGGTGCGCATGGTCGCCGCGGTGCGCGGCGACCACCCGGACGAGACGTCCGCCTTGCAGGCGGTGGCAGAGAAGCTCGACATCGGCTCCCGCGAGACGCGGCGCAACCGGGTGAAGCAGTACGAGATCGACGCGGGGCGCCGTCCGGCGACGACAACGGAGGCGTCAGCCCACCTCGAGGCGTTGAAGGAGAACGCCGAACTCAAGCGGGCCAACGAGACCCTGAAGGCTGCGACGAGCTTGTTCGCGTCAGCTCGACCGGCCACACACACGCTCGTAGCGTGTCGGCGTACACGTGAACGTGGCGCTGACAAGATTTTCGTGAAGCGGGGGTGTGCCACCTTGCGCTGATGACGCTCCGTCACGTGTAGCGGCAGTGTCGGCGAGCGTGATGACCGTCGGGGCCAGTCCCGAAGGGGTCCCGCCCCGAGGAACAGCATGAGCACGTCCTGACCGTCGCCCGCCCCGCTCCCGCACCGGCGACAGCGGCTGCCAGGGACGGCGGTTCGCCTACCCAACGCCCTTTCCCTGAGCGCCAGTTGACCCACAGATGCATGTACTCCACGTCACCCTGCGCCCAGAGGAGAAGTGGCCCCTGTCGCGCCGTCAACCTTGCATGCCCATGCGCACTTGCTGACAGGTGATAACCATCGGGCACTGTCACGAGGACAGCCGCGCCGCCCGATCACGCCCACGCCCCTCTCGTACCCGCTCACCGGAATAGCGCCATGCCGCTGCGCCGTTCCTTCCCGAGGCACACCCCCTGCCACCGCTCCCGAGCACTCACGCGTGCACAAGCTCAAAGCGCATGCCCTGGTTTCGGCCCTGTCGACGATCACCGTCGCGACTGCCGGACGAAAGCGTGATGGAGGGGCCTGCACGGGATCGACACCGGCGACATCGACGTCTTCCTCGGCCTGGATGTCGGCAAGGGCGAACACCACGTCCCCGCCGTGATCCCAGCCGGGAAGAAGGCGTTCGACACGCGCCTGCCCAACACCGAACCAAAGCTCCGCGAGTTGCTCGCGAAGCTCCAGGCCAAGCAGGGGACCGTACTTGTCGTGGTGGACCAACCGGACTCGATCGGGGCTCTGCCGCCGGCGGTGGCGAGGGACATGCGCTGCCCGGTTATCCATCTGCCGGGGCTGACGATGCGGCGGATCGCCGACCTCTACCCCGGCCAAGCCAAGACCGACGCGAGGGACACGTTCATCATCGCCGACGCCGCTCGCGCGATGCCTCACACGCTGCGGGCGATCGACGGAGAGGACGAGACGATCACCGAGCTGGAGATGATCGTGGGCTTCGACGACGGCCTGGTCGGCGAGGCGACCAGGGTCGCCAACCGGCTGCACGGCCTGCTGACCCAGATCCACCCCTCGCTGGAACGGGTGCCGGGGCCGCGGCTGCAGCACCCGGCCGTCCTCATGCTGTTGGAACGGTTCGGATCTCCGGCCCAGACCCGCAAGGCCGGCCGTCGGCGATTGGTCACCCTGCTGCGGCCAAAGGCACCGCGGATGGCCGAGCGGCCGGCCGAGGACATCTTCGCCGCGTTGGACGAGCAGACCATGACAGTCCCGGGGACCGAGGCTGCCGCGCTGATCGTCCCGAGCCCGGCCGCCTCATTGACGGCCGTCCTCGACCAGCGCAGGCTGCCGGCCGGCCGAATCGAGGAACTGCTGGAGACCCACCCTCTTTCGAAAGTCCTGACGTCGATGCCAGAGGTCGGCGTCAGGACCGGAGCCCGGATCCTGATCGAGGCCGGCGACGGCAGCACCTTCCCGATCGCCGGCCATCTCGCCGCCTACGCGGATCTCGCCCCGGCAACCCGCAGCTCGGGCTCCTCGATCCGCGGCGAACAGCACTCCCGACGAGGACACAAGCAGCTCAAACGGGCCTTCTTCCGCTCCGCATCGCCGCTCCGAGCGACCCAGCCTCCCGGGCCTACGACGACAAGAAGATCGCCCGGGGAAAGCATCACACCCAGGCATCGCTCTGCCTCGCGCGACGCCGGGCCGACGTCCTGTTCGCCATGCTCCGCGACGGCATCCTCTACGCAGTACGCCTGGCCGCAACAATCAGCTGACCTGCGGCTTCGCCAGCAATACCACCTCGTCGGACTCGACATCGAACCCAAGCACCGGGCGGCTTCGCTCCCAGTCACCCTCGGGCGTCATCACCACTGGCTTGCCCAGTCGACGCCCGATCGCACGAAGAAATCCACACAGCGCGTCCAGCCGCTCCTGCCCCTGCAACTCCCGCAGATCCACGTCGAAACCGATCTCGTCAGCCGACTCCAGCCGAAAGATCGCCAACACATCCGGAACCGGCCAGACCCGCAGATCCGCGCACTCGGCATCAGCAGGCCGCGACAGCACCTCTTCAGCACGCGGCAGCGGCATGACCACACCGCCCTCGGAATACTCACTCCGCCAGCCACTCTCACCGATCAGATCGAGGACCGCCTGCCAATCCTCAACCAGAGTCCCAGCGACCCACACATCCGGAAGACACCCCTCCCACTCAAGGTCGAAGAAGTCCTTCACGTCATCCCACAGCAGTTCAGACACCAAGCAATGCTGACCCCACCGGCAACACAACGCACCCTGATTTCCTTGACGAAGCCCATAGGAGCATCCGCACCACCGGTCACACGGCACCGGGTCAGAGGCAGGCCCACGGTCGGGCCCCGGCCGGGTCAGAGCAGGCCGGGCTGCTGCCATTCGTTGCCGAGGACGTGGTGGTCGAGGAAGTTGAGGGACGTCTCGTACCACAGGCGCGTGTGGTTCGGCTTGAGGATCCAGTGGTTCTCGTCCGGGAAGTAGAGGTACTTCGCGGGGACTTCGTGCCGCTGGAGCTCCTGGAAGAGCGCGGCGCCCTGCCCGACGGGCACGCGGTAGTCCTTCGCGCCATGGATGACCAGCATCGGGGTGCGGATCTTCGCGACATCCAGGTGCGGGGAGTCGGCCTCGTACCGCTCGGGGCGCGTCAGCGGGTCGCCGAAGATCCGCTGGAAGTACCAGGGCACATCGGTGTCGCCCTGAAACGCCCGCAAATCCCACAGACCCGCATGGTTGATGATCGCCTTGAACCGGCCCGTGGTGGTGGCGACCCGGTTCGCCATGTATCCGCCGTACGAGCCGCCTGCGAGCGCGGTACGTGAGGCATCGATGTCGTTGCGGGCCTCGGTCGCGTCGGTCAGGGCGATCACATCCGTGTGCGGGCGCCCGCCCCACTGCCCCCAGCCACGCCGGTGGTTGATCTGCCCGTAGCCGGTCGACAGGGCCGGATCCGGCAGCAGCACCGCATAGCCGCGCGCGGCGAAGGGCCACGGGTTCCACCGCCAGGTCCAGCCGTTCCAGCTGGACTGCGGTCCGCCGTGGACGGCGACGAGCAGCGGAGCGGGCCGCTCGGCGCACGCCCCCTCGGGCATGACGAGCCAGCCGCGCAGCATGAACCCGTCGTCCGCCTCCGCGTGCACCTCGGTGAGTGTGCCGGGCAGCTGGCCGACGCCGCCCGGGGCGGGCAGTACGGCAGGAATCTGGTCGGCGACGCCGGCGTCGATCCGGACGGGTGTCGGCGGCGCGTCGACCGCGTGGCGCAGGGCGTAGAGCGTCCGTCCGTCGGGGGCCACGGTCAGCGAGCCGTACGCACCCGAAGCGGTGAGGCGTGTCACGCCACCGTGCGGGTCGCGCCTGAAGACGGGTGCGTGCCCCTGCTCGTCGGACGTGAAGAAGAGCGTGTCGTCCACCGGTGAACAGACCACGCCACCGGGCCAGTTGTCGAACCCGGGCAGCAGGTCCCGCACCGTGCCGTCGGCCAGGTCGATCCGGACAAGAGTGGCATCCCAGGGGTCGTCGTACGTCGGATAGCGCATCCGGCAGCACACGACGGCCGAGCCGTCATGGGTGAACCGCGGCGCCTCGTAGAGGTGTTCCAGATCACCGACGACGTGGATCTCCTCACCGCTGACCGCGTCGGCCACGACCACGGCGGTCCGATGCTCGTCCGGGACCCGCCCGGGCACGAACCGGCGGTACGCGACCCTCGTGCCGTCCGGCGACAACGACGTGTCCCCCGGATCCTCCAGACCGATCCCCTGCCCACCGGCGACAACCGGCTCCGCCTCGACACCGGCGCGGACAAAGGTGTGCGGCTCCTCCGGGCCCAGGTCGTGGTCCCAGGCACGGGTCGGCCCAGCCTCATACAGGATCGCGGTGACCTTCGCGTCCTTTCGCGCCGCACGCAGCTTGCCGTGCGCCTCGGCATCGGCAGCACCCGGCAGCAGCCCCGCAGTGTGGCACAGCGCGCCGGAATCCCGGGCGACGGTGACCGCGGCGATCCCTCCTGGGTGCCGGGCCACAACGACGGCCTCCCCGCGCGGCGGCAGCGCCCACAGCGCGGATCCCCCGTCCTCGTCGCCGTCTGCAGCGGCCCGTCCGGACAGAAAGTACAGCGTCCCGTCCGGGCCGAACACCGGCCCCGACTCGCCCTTGTCGGACCGGGTCAGCCGCAGCGCGTCACGCTCCCCGGCTGGATCGATCTCCCACAGAGCGGACACGAACCGCGTCCTGTCCCCGGACAGCGACTGCACGGCGGCGACGAGACGAGTGCCATCAACGGACAGGGCAAGGGAGTTGACGCGAGGGCAGGCGACGAAGGCGGACAGGTCACGGAAGGTGGATGAACCACCAGAGGACTCGATCATGCGGTTGATTGTTCCCCGCACGCCACACGGACCGCCAGAGAGCACGACGCAGAGCTCCCGTCTGCCGGCATCCCATCCAGCACACTCGCACATCCATGAATGCAACGCCGTACGTTGACACCGGATCTGACCTGCGGCAGGCCTTGAGGCTGGTCGAGTCTTCAGGGCGGCTCAAGCAGCACGGACCTCACCTCTGCTCGGCCGTTTGGCCGGCGCCGATGAGGTCCTCGCCCCTGAGAGCCACCGCTGTGAGCCGGCCGCGCTGCAGACGGGCCGCGTCCATCAACTGGTAGGCGAGGGTACGCAGGTCGTCGTTGTGCGCGGACGGCGCCACCGGACGCCGCGTCTTCTACCAGCCAGAGCTCCCGGCGAAGGTGAGAGGGAGCGTCTGCGCGCGGGCGTTCTCGCGCGCCGACGCGGCCGCCACGACCACCGCGATCACCAGCCCCGGAACGTCAACGGCAAGTCCGCGCTTGCGGTCCGGTGCCTTTTGCCGCATCGCGCCCCGTCGACTCAGCGGGCGCTCCGGCCGCCGCGTGCACGCTCTGGGTATCGAGCACCACCAGGCTCGGGTCCGCCTTCCGACGCGCCATTTCCCGCTCGTCCCTCACGTCGGTCTTGCAGGGCTTGCGCTCGCTCACGGCGACCAGCCCAATATCCCCATGGCCGCCGACTGGCCGGGATGCCGCACCGCCACACATTCAGGTAATGACAAAACGCCTGTGCACTCTCATTCCGCCCTCTGATGGCCGCGCTTCTTCGCGAGATCACCCGAAGGCACCGGCCCGCTCGATGAGCTGTGTCTCCACACTGTCTCCGCGGCGCGATCACCGCGATCACAGAAACGTGATCATGCGTGCACTTCAGCGTCATCACGCATACACCTTGACAGGCGGGTAACGCTGTCGCAGATTGACAACAGCGTTACCTAGAGAAGGCCGGGGTATGTCCACAAAGGTCACAGCATACGAGCGCGCCTTGCGCAGCGGGCAGGGCGCGTTGCGGCAGGCGTTCCTCGATGCGACCAGGCATCTGCTGGTCGAGGAGGGGCCTGGAGCGCTGACGCTGCGCCGCATCGCCGGCGAGGTGGGCTGCACCACCAAAGTGGTGTACACGATGTTCGGCGGCAAGGACGGCCTGGCGGAGGCGCTCTACCTGGACGGTTTCGCACGGTTCCGGGAGTTGCTGCTCGGCATCCCCGTTCAGGACGACCCAGTCGCCCATCTCCGCGCGCTGGGGGCCGCGTACCGGCAAAACGCACTGGCTGTGCCCGATTACTACCGTGTGATGTTCGAGCAGGCCATCCCCGGGTTCGTTCCGAGCCAGCAGGCCAAGAAAAGCAGCCGCGCCGTCTTCGAGATCCTGGTGAGCGCCGCAGACGCCTGCGTGGCGGCCGGGCGGTTCGCCGCCGACAGCGAAGCCGAGCAGGTGGCCCACATGCTCTGGGCCAGCCAGCACGGCGTGGTCAGCCTTGAACTCGCGGGGCACCTGACCCACGAGGTCGCCGAGAGGCAGCATGCCGCGCTGCTCGACGCGGTGATCGAGGCCCACGCGACCCACACTCGCTGACGGCGGGGCCGGGAGACCCGTGATTCGTTCGCACAACCGGACGGTAACGCCGTTACCGCCGAGATCCTGGAGGAAGCCGACCATGTCAGAGGAAACCAGCGTGACCCTGCTGACGGACAAGGAGTCCACCGCCGCGGCGGCCGACGACTTCGGAAGGGTCGCCCCGACGCAGCCGCCGTATGCCGTGGTACGTCCTACCGGCGCGCCGGACGTGGCCGAGGCCCTCCGGCTCGCCGCCGCACGCGCGCTGCCCGTCGCCGTGCGCGGCCGCGGCCGGTCGGTGCACGGCCGGACCCTCGTCGCCGACGGCATCGTGATCGACATGTCCGCCCTGTCGACCGTCCACGAAGTGGGCGAGGACCGGGTCACCGTGGACGCGGGCGCCCCCTGGTCCGCCGTGGTGGACGCGACCCTGGAACACGGCCTGACTCCCGCTGTGCTCACCGACTTCCTGAGTGTCTCCGTGGGCGGCACCCTTTCGTTCGCCGGCCTCGGCAGTGCCTCGCACCGCCACGGCGCGCAGACCGACCAGGTGCTGGAGCTCGAAGTGGTCACCGGGGACGGCCGGACACTCATCTGTTCCCGCGACCGTGAGCCTGAGCTGTTCCACGCGGTGCTGGGCGGCCTCGGCCAGGTCGGGGTCGTCACCAAGGTCACCCTGCGGCTGATTCCCGCCCCGCAGCGGGTCCGCCTGTACCAGACGGCGTTCGACTCGGCGGACGACCTCGTCACCGAGCAGGGGCGGCTCCTGCGCACCGGGGCCTTCGATCATCTGGAGGGATGGGTCCCGCCGGGGCCCGACGGCTGGCTGTACGCCGTCGACGCGGCGGTCCAGTACGACCCCGCACGCCGACGCCCCGACGACGAGGCCCTGCTGGCCCTCCTGAACCGTCCTCGCGAGACCGTGCGGATCACCGACACGACCTACCGGAAGTTCCTCTACCGCTTGGGCACGGAAGACGCCTTCCCGTGCGTCACCACCGACACACCGCACGCGCACCCCTGGTTCGCCGTCTTCCTGAGCCCGGGAGCCGTCACCGAGTACGTCGAACGACTCACGGCGGAAGTCCCGCCGAGCGACATGGGCGCCATGGGCACGATCGAGGTGTACCCCCTCTCCACCGAGCGGTTGACCACTCCCCTGTTCCGGGTGCCCGAGGGGGAACCGGTGGTGTTCATGGTCGCGTTCTTCCCCTGCGGCCCCGAAGACGATCCGGACTGGGCCCGGAGGATGGCCACCGCCAACCGCACCCGATCCGAGCGGGCCCGCGCCCTGGGCGGAACCGCCGACCCGGTCGGCGCCGTCGCCCGCACCGCCGAGGACTGGTCCGCCCATTTCGGCCCGCAGTGGCCGCGGCTGACCGCCGCCATGCGCCGGTACGACCCGGACGGAGTGCTCAGGCGTCTGCCCGTGTCCTGACCGGCGTCCAGAACCGACCGATCACACCCGAGGGGTAACAGTGTTACCGCCCTCGGGGTCCACCGGAACACGCCAAGGAGTCACCTTCATGAACGATCCCGCAGCCGGCCCCAACCGTTTTCTGCGCGGCGATTTCACCGCCGTGCGCGAAGAGGTCACGGCATTCGACCTCCCGGTCACCGGCACCATCCCGGCCGAACTGAACGGCCGCTATCTGCGCAACGGCCCGAACCCGATCGCCGTCGACGACGCCCGCTACCACTTGTTCCTCGGTGACGGCATGGTGCACGGCGTGCGCCTGCGCGACGGCCGGGCGGAGTGGTACCGCAACCGCTGGGTGCGCCAGAGCGCGGTCAACCGCATGCTCGGTGAACCACCGCGCAAGGCCACGGTCTACGGGGGCGTGGAGGTGGCCGCCAACACCCACGTCATCGGCCACGCGGGCAGGACGCTGGCCCTGGTCGAGGGCGGCACCCTGCCCTACGAACTCGGCCATGACCTCTCCACTCTGTCGACCTGTGACTTCGAGGGCACCCTGCCCGGCGGATTCACCGCCCACCCCAAGCTCGAACGCGCCACCGGCGAACTCCACGCCGTGGCCTACATGTCGGGCCTGCCCTACGTCACCTACCACGTGGTCGGCCCCGAGGGCCGGGTCACCCGCTCCGAGAACATCTCCGTGCCGTCAGGCGCGATGATGCACGACTTCGCCCTGACCCAGAACCACGTCCTCGTCTACGACCTGCCGGTCACCTTCAACGGCGAGGCCGCCCTGCGCGGCGCACTGATTCCCTACGAGTGGAACGACGCGCACCAGGCCCGCATAGGGGTGATGCCGCGGGCGGGAACCGCGGCCGACGTGCGGTGGGTCGATGTGGATCCCGTATGGATCTTCCACACGCTGAACGCCTACGACGACGGGGAGCGCGTGGTTCTGGACGTGGTCACCCACCCGAGGATGATGTCCAACGCCACCGGCTCCATCGAAGGCCACGGCACGCCCGCCCTGGACCGCTACACCCTCGACCCGGCCGCGGGGAAGGCCACCGTGCAGCGCCTCGACGACCGGCCGCAGGAGTTCCCCCGGATCAACGACCGGCTGATCTCGCTGCCGTACCGCTACGGCTACACAGCGGCCACCACCGATCTGATGGAGTCCTTCGCCGGCACCCTTGAACTCGAGCAGCTCCCTGACGACGCGTTCTCCAACCGGCTGATCAAGCACGATCTGCACCGCGGGACCCAGGAGATCCGCACGTTCGGCAGGGCCGCGACGCTCGCCGAGCCGGTCTTCGTGCCCGCGGCGGCCGGTGGCGCCGAGGACGACGGGTATCTGTTGGTGTTCGTCCATGACCCCGAGCGCTCCGCCACCGACCTGGTGATCCTGGCGGCCCAGGACGTGACCGCGGCCCCCGTGGCCACCGTCCATCTGCCGGCCCGAGTGCCCCTCGGCTTCCACGGAAGTTGGCTTCCGGACTTCGGCTGACCGGATTCGGGCCGGGCGTCTGTCGCCCGGCCCATCCTCAGCTTCTCCGTTACCCCTTTGGCTTCCCGGGCAGCCACGTCCGCACGAGCACAACAGGGCTATGCCATGAAGGAGTTGAGAGAAGACCGCGACGACGGAACGGTCGCGCGGGTCGCGGCGATCGACATCGGCAAGGCGTCCGGCACGGTCTGCCTGCGCGTCCCGACGACACCATCGAAGGTCGGCGCGTCCAGAAGATCTGGACGGTCGCCTCGATGACCAATGCGATCCTGGGGCTCGGCGACGCGCTGGTCTGCCAAGGCGTCGAGCGGGTGGTCAGGGAGGCGACGGACTCGTATTGGCGTCCGTTCTTCTATCTGCTGGAAGCCCGCGGTCTGGCTGGCCAAGCTCGCCGAACGCGGCATGGTCCGGGCCTCCTTCGTCCCGCCGAAGGTCGTGAGGCAACTGCGGGACCTCACCCGTACCCGTACCGTCTTCGTCCAGGAACGCACCCTACGACCAGATCACCGCCCTCTGCCGGGACGCGGGCGGCTTCGAGCCGAGGGCGGTGCAGGAGGCGGTGCAGATGCAGACGATCGTCGGACTGGTGGCGGCCGGCTGCGGCGTCAGCATCGTCCCGGGCTCGGTGGCAGCCCTGACCGGCCTGGGCGCGGTATTCGCCGAACTGATCCCCACCACGTCACCGGTCGAACTCGCCCTGGCCATCCCGCGCCACGGCGTCTCACCCGCCGCCACGCACTTCGTGGCCGTCGCACGAGATGTCACGCACGTCCCGAAGACCGGCTGAACACCCCAGCGGGCCACACCGAAGTCGGCCGCGGACCGAGTGGGGCTGAGCGGCACGCTCGCAGCCGTGCTGCCGGTCGGTGCCGGGGACGGCCGGCACGAGCGTGCGGCGATCGTCGTCCAGCTTGCGGCAGCCCTCCCGCCCGGCGCGGCGAACCTGAGCGCGGCCGAACAACCCGGCCTGCGTCACCGGAGTCTGTCCGGGCCTGCCGCATCGGACTCCACCACCCGCCGCACCCTGACCGCCCTGGACGAGCCGGCGCCGACGCGGATGGCGAAGGCCCGGCGGACGGTGCGCCAGCACGTGTGATCCCTGCTGCACCTGCGGCCCGGCGGATTCCCCTGGCCGACCGTGGCCGGGCGGAGGTTGAAGGGCTGGACCGTGGTCGACATGGACGCCACAGTCGTCACCACGGCCTCGAAGAAGGAACAAGCGGCGGCCACTTTCAAGGGCCCGCTTCGGCATTGGATGTAGCTGTCCTCCCGTGAGATCGCCCCGGACCTCTGACGCGTAAATAGGTGCAGGTCAGGGTGGGTATGGGCAGGATTTGGTGCCCGGTGGCCGTCGAGGGCCGCTGGGTGTCTGGGGTGTGATGG
>NZ_JAQMWP010000003.1 GCF_030403745.1 Streptomyces sp. S.PB5 | reverse complement strand
CTAATCTGGCGTTGATTTTTGGCACGCTGTTGAGTTCTCAAGGAACGGACGCTTCCTTTGTACTCACCCTTCCGGGCTTTCCTCCGGGCAGTTCCCCTTTCGGTGTTTCAAACTCTATCAGTGTTTTTCCGACTCTCTGACCACTCCCCCGCAGGCATGCAGAAGGTGACCCCGAGATAGGATCTGACAAGTTTGGTTGCTGCTGAGCAAGGACGCTTGGGAGCGCCGCTCGGCCTCAAGCAGGAGTACGACTGTACACGCGGCCTCGAAGGGCGTGCAAATCGACTGGGTTGGTGGTCTAGACCACTAGGCGGTATCTTCCATGCGGAACCGTCAGTTCATATGACATACGCTGCTCACAGTGTGCCGTCCGGGACAGGCAGTGACGGCACATATCGATCTCCACCCCTGGGAGGCTTCCCATGACCACCGTGACGTCCCCACTTGCAGGACGCGCCATCGGACTGGCATCCGTGCCCGATCCGGTCTTCTCCGGGGCCATGGTCGGCCCGGGTACGGCGATCGACCCCGTGCGTGAGGCCTCCGAGGCCGTCGCGCCCGTGGACGGAGTCATCGTCTCGCTCCACCCGCACGCCTTCGTCGTCGTCGACGAGCAGGGTCATGGCGTGCTCACGCACCTCGGCATCGACACCGTTCAGCTCAATGGCGAGGGCTTCGAACTGCTCGTCAACAAGGGCGATACCGTGACGCGTGGTCAGGCCATCGTGCGCTGGAACCCGGCCGCCGTCGAAGCTGCCGGCAAGTCGCCGGTCTGCCCGATCGTGGCACTCGAAGCCACGGCCGAAGCTCTCTCCGATCTGCGTGACGACGGCGATGTGAAGGCCGGCGACAGTCTCTTCGTCTGGAAGTGACATCGGCTCCGTCCTATGACGGCAAGTAGTGGCAACCACCGCGGCGGCGGGACCCGCCGCACTATCGGAGACGGGTGAGATGGAGACAACGCTGCGAGGCGTCGGCGTGAGCCACGGTGTGGCGATCGGCGAGGTTCGGCACATGGGGACGGCGGTGCTTGAACCGCCTGCCAAGCAGATTCCGGCGGAGGAAGCGGAGCGTGAGCAGGGGCGCGCCCGCAAGGCCGTGGAGGCTGTGGCGGCCGACCTGATTGCGCGCGGCAATCTGGCGGGGGGCGAGGCCCAGGCCGTGCTGGAGGCTCAGGCCCTGATGGCCCAGGATCCGGAGCTGATGGCGGACGTCGACCGGCGCATCGCCGTCGGCAGCACCGCCGAGCGTGCGGTGTACGACGCGTTCGCCGCCTACCGCGAGTTGTTGGCGGGAGCCGGTGAATACCTCGCCGGGCGGGTGGCCGACCTGGACGATGTGCGGAACCGTATCGTCGCTCGCCTGCTCGGGGTGCCCATGCCGGGTGTCCCGGACAGTGATGAGCCCTATGTTCTGGTGGCTCGTGACCTCGCGCCCGCCGACACCGCACTGCTGGACCCGACTCTGGTGCTCGGTTTCGTGACCGAGGAGGGCGGACCGACCAGCCATAGTGCGATTCTGGCGCGGGCGCTCGGTGTCCCGGCCGTGGTGGCGCTGCCGGGTGCCGGCGAGCTCGCCGAGGGCACCGTGATCGCGGTGGACGGCAGCACCGGCGACATCTTCGTGAACCCGAGCGAGGAGAAGAAGGCGCAGCTGAAGGCGGCCGCAGCCGAGCGCAAGGCCGCGCTCGCGGCGTCGACCGGGCCCGGGGCCACGGCCGACGGCCACAAGGTGCCGCTGCTCGCCAACGTCGGTGGTCCGGCTGACGTGCCGGCCGCTGTCGAGGCCGGGGCCGAGGGGGTCGGTCTCTTCCGCACCGAGTTCCTCTTCCTCGACGACAGCAAGAACGCGCCCTCCGAGGAGAAGCAGATCGAGGCCTACCGACAGGTCCTCGAAGCCTTCCCCGAGGGGCGGGTCGTCGTGCGTGTGCTGGACGCGGGCGCGGACAAGCCGCTCGACTTCCTCACGCCGGGCGACGAGCCGAACCCCGCGCTGGGCGTGCGCGGTCTGCGGACTCTGCTCGACCACCCTGAGGTGCTGCGGACCCAGCTGACGGCCCTGGCGAAGGCCGCTGAGGGGCTGCCCGTCTACCTTGAGGTCATGGCGCCGATGGTGGCGGACCGTGCGGACGCCAAGGCGTTCGCCGACGCGTGCCGTGAAGCGGGTCTGCAGGCGAAGTTCGGCGCGATGGTGGAGATTCCGTCGGCCGCGCTGCGAGCGCGCTCGATTCTGCAGGAGGTCGAGTTCCTGTCGCTGGGAACGAACGACCTCGCGCAGTACACCTTCGCCGCGGACCGTCAGGTGGGTGCGGTGTCCCGGCTGCAGGATCCCTGGCAGCCCGCGCTGCTCGACCTGGTCGCGCTGTCCGCTGAGGCGGCGAAGGCCGAGGGCAAGAGCTGTGGCGTCTGTGGTGAGGCGGCGTCCGACCCGCTGCTGGCGTGTGTGCTGACCGGTCTGGGTGTCACCTCCCTTTCCATGGGTGCGGCGTCGATCCCCTATGTGCGGGCGACTCTGGCGAAGTACACGCTGGCGCAGTGCGAGCGTGCCGCGGCGGCGGCTCGGGCGGCGGACAGTGCCGATGAGGCACGCAATGCCGCTCAGGCGGTTCTGTCCGGCGAGTAGTCGGGCTTTCCCGGTCGTCGGTGCTTCTTGTGGGGCGCTCCACCTGTGGGTGGAGCGCCCCCTTTGTTTCTCAGCGGTGGTGTCCGTGCTCGGGGCCGACCGGTCCGAGGTCGGGTGGGACGCAGTAGTCGACGTCCGATTCCGGTGAGATGAGGTCTCCGGATTCGATGTCGGTGCAGTAGGCGTCGAAGACCTCTCCGGCGGTGAGGGGTTCAAGTCCTTCTCCTCGCAGCCGCCATCCGTAGATGCGGTCGGTGGTGGTTCCCGGAGTGCTGGTCCGCATGACGAGTCCGCCGGGGCTGTGGGTCGCGAGGCCGAGGGCCAGGACCGTGGTGAATTCGAGGGCTTCGGCTTCGTCGAGTTCTGTGGTGCCGTCGGCGGAGATGTCGGCATGGAGGACCGAGAGGAGCGTCTCCGGGGTCGCTGTGACGCTGCAGACAAGGTGTCGATTGCCCGGGTGCGCCGTGTCGAGGATGCGGACCAGGATGTCCGAGGCGCGGGCGAAGGCCGCTCGGCCGATGTCCTCGCCGCAGGAGGCGCAGGAGCCGAGGCGGGCGAGGAGTGTGGAGGCGTACTCCCAGGTGGCTTGGCGGACTGCCTCGTCGATCAGGTCCGGGACGAGTTCGGTCAGGGGACGCCCGTCGTACGGGAGGGTCGGTCCCGTGGTGGCGAGTTCGGCGGTGAACCGGGTGCGGCTCGACGGGATGTCGGGGTCCAGGCCGGTGTCCGTGCAGAAGTCGGCGTACTCCTGTGGGTCGAAGAGGGCGATCGCGGTGTGGCTGCCCTGCGACGCTCGTGTCCTGAGGAGTGCCTCCACCTGTTGGAGATACACGGTGTGGTTGTCGAAGGTGAAGCTGCGGTAGCGCCGCATGGCCCGGAAGTCTTGCTCGTCCGTGAGCAGACCGATGGTGCCGGCGATTTCGCGGCGCAGGACGCGTCGCATTGTCTGGTGGTCGGTGTGCGCCATCGTTTCCCCCTGTGCGCTGTCGATCAATGCTCACTCACAGTAACCGGCAGCACTGACAACGGGTGGGGCGAGGCGGGAGCGCCGACTGCTGACGCGGCCCAGAAGGGAATCCGACCGCGTCGGCGGCTGCGTCGGTCAGGCTCGTTTACGGGCGAGGTCCTCGTAGAAGTGGAGCAGGTCGAGGTTGTCGATGGAGCCCGGGTTGACGGCCTTGTCCAGCGGTGTGCCCTGGAGGAGGCGCTTGACGGGGACCTCGATGCGCTTGCCGGTGAGGGTGTGCGGGATGCCGGGGACCTCGATGATCTCGTCGGGGATGTGCCGCGGGGAGAGCTGTTCGCGGATGGTCTGCTTGATGCGCTCGAGGAGCGTCTCGTCGAGGGCGGCCCCGGGAGCCAGGTGCACGAAGAGGGGCATCCAGTAGCCACCGTCGGGCTGTTCGATGCCGATGACGAGGGATTCCTTGATCTCGGGGAGGCGCTCGACGGCTTCGTAGATGTCGGCCGAACCCATGCGTACGCCCTGTCGGTTGAGCGTCGAGTCGGAGCGGCCGTGGATGACCACGGAGCCGCGGGAGGTGACGGTGATCCAGTCGCCGTGGCGCCAGACGCCGGGATAGGTGTCGAAGTAGCTGTCGTGGTAGCGGCTGCCGTCGGGGTCGTTCCAGAAGTGGATCGGCATGGACGGCATGGGGTTGGTGACCACGAGTTCGCCGACCTCGTCGATGAGGGGTTTGCCGCTGGGGTCCCAGGACTGGAGGTCGGTGCCGAGGCCGGGGGCCTGGAGTTCGCCGATGTGGACGGGGAGGGTGGGTACCGCGCCCGCGAAGCAGGAGCAGACGTCGGTGCCGCCGCTGACGGAGGCGATCCAGAGGTCGTCGCGTACCTCGTCGTGGAGCCAGCGGAAGCCGTCGGGCGGCAGTGGTGAGCCGGTGGTGGCCACGCACCGCACCGAGGAGAGGTCGAAGTCCCGGCCGGGGTGCACGCCGGCCTTGCGGCAGGCCATGACGTACGCGGCCGAGGTGCCGTAGAGGGTGGCCCGGGTGCGTTCGGCGATGCGCCATTGGGCACCGGTGTCCGGGTAGCCGGGGCTGCCGTCGTAGAGGACGATCGTGGTGCCGGTCAGGAGGCCGGAGACGAGGAAGTTCCACATCATCCAGCCGGTCGACGTGTACCAGAAGAAGCGGTCCTCGGGGCCGAGGTCGCAGTGCAGGCCCAGCTGTTTGAGGTGCTCGACGAGGATGCCGCCCTGGGACTGGACGATGGCCTTGGGGAGGCCGGTCGTGCCGGAGGAGTAGAGCACCCACAAGGGGTGGTCGAAGGGCACCTGCTCGAAGGCGGGTTCCACATGGGCGCTCGTCAGGGCCGACCAGTCCAGGGCGCCTTCCGGGGTCTCGGTGCCGAGGAGGGGGATGTGGACGACGGCCCTCAGGGTGGGCAGTTCGCGGCGGAGTTCGGCGACGATGTCGCGGCGGTCGTGCTCCTTGCCGCCGTAGCGGTAGCCGTCGACGGTGAACAGGACGACCGGTTCGACCTGCTGGAAGCGGTCGAGGACGCTGCGGGCGCCGAAGTCGGGGGCGCAGGAGGTCCAGACGCCGCCCACCGCGGCTGTGGCGAGAAGGGCGACGACGGCCTGCGGGATGTTGGGCAGGTAGCCGCTGACGCGGTCTCCGGGGCGTACGCCGAGGGCGCGCAGCTCGGCGGCGAGAGAGCCCACCTGGCGGCTCAGTTCGGACCAGGTGACGGGGCGAGGTTCGTGGGCCTCGTCGACGTACAGGAGGGCCGGTTCGTCCGCACGGGTGGCGGCCGCGCACAGGGCGTGTTCGGCGTAGTTCAGGGTCGATCCGGGGAACCACTGGGCGCCGGGCATCGAGCGGTCGCCGAGTACGCGCGCGTAGGGGGTCGAGAACCGTACGTCGAACCATTCCGTGACGGCTTTCCAGAAGGTGTCCAGCTCGTCGACGGACCAGCGGTGCAGGGCGGGATAGCCGCCTTCGGAAGGGGCGCCGTGGTGCTCGGCGGCCCAGGTCTGGAACCTGGTGACCTGTGCCTGCGCGATGCGTTCCGGATCTGGTTGCCAGAGCGGCTGGGGGTTCACGGTCGACATGGGGCGGCTCCCGGACTGTGCGCGTCGTGTGCGTCTTCCGCGCACGGGCTGGGGTGTGCGCGCGACGCGGATGACACGGACGATGCCATGTGATCGACTTCTGCACCAGGGTGCGCCCCACATAGTCCGTGTCGTGAAGATGTGGTCCCAGCACGGGTGAACGGCAGTTGAACGACACGCGCGCGTGGGGCGGTCAGTGGCAGGGTGAGCAGCATGAACGGTCGTGACCTGGTGCGTTCGATGAAAGCGGTCGGTTCGGCGGGGGCGACCCAGGGGTTGCGTGCCGTACGGGCTTCGTGGCGTATGCGGCGTGCGGATGCCGTCGGGCTGCCGCCGCGGGGGGCCGAGCGGGCCCGAGTGCCTGGTCCGGTGCAGTCGGTGCAGCCGGGGCCGGGTGGTGGGGTGATCCGGTTCGGGCGTTCCGAGCTGCGGATCATGGTCGCCGTCAACGGGGCCGTCTTCTGGGGGTGGGACGGTGCGGGGCCCGAGCCGTCGCACGCGCTGGCGGAGCGCTGTCCCGAGCCGGATCCCCGGGCCGTCCTCGAACCGGACAAGGACGGCGGCTGGCGGGTGGTGAGTGAGCGGGCGACGGTCGTCGTCTCCCGTCATGGGGCGATCGAGGTGCTGACGCCCGGTGGGGTGACCGTGCGCCGGGATCTGCCGCCGCGGTGGTGGGAGCTGGCCGAGGGCGGGCCGGCGCGCTGGATGCAGCGCTCGGAAGTGCCCGCGGACGCGAGGTTCTTCGGGCTGGGCGGTCGGGCTTCGGGGCCACGGCTGCGGAATGGGACATACCGGCTGTGGAACACCGATCCGGGCGGGGCCTTCGGTCCCGGCGACGATCCGCTGTACATCACGATGCCCGTGCAGCTCGTCGTGGCCGATGCGGCCACCCATCTGGCGTTCCACGACACCTCGTGGGACGGCACGGTGACCTTGCGGGAGGGCGAGGAGGGCGCCGGTTCCGGGCACGATCGTGCCGGAGCGTGCGAGTTGCGGATGACCGGCGGTCCGTTGCGCTGCTGGGTGATGGTGGGCACTCCCGCGCGCGTGCTGCTCGCGTGGGCCTCGCTGACCGGTGCGCCGGCGCTGCCGCCGGCGTGGGCGCTGGGGCACCATCACGCGCGGTGGGGGTTCGGGAGCGAGCAGGAGGTGCGGCGGATCGTCGCGGGGTACCAGGAGCGCGGTCTGCCGCTGGACGCCGTCCACTTGGACATCGACCACTACGACGGGCACCGGGCGTTCACCGTCGACCACGAGCGCTTCCCCAAGCTTCCTCAGCTGGCCGAGGAACTGGGGCGGGACGGGATCCGGCTCGTGTCGATCGTCGACCCCGCGGTGAAAGCCGAGCCGGGCAATACCGTCTACGACAGTGGGGTCGCCGAGGATGCCTTCGTGCGGGACGCCGCGGGGCGGCCGGTGCGGGGTGTGGCCTGGCCCGGGGAGGTGGTCTTCCCTGACTTCACGCACGCGCGTGTGCGTGAGTGGTGGGGCCGGCTCTACGAGGAGCGGCTCGCCCAGGGGTTCGCGGGCTTCTGGCACGACATGAACGAGCCCACCTCGTTCGCCGCCTTCGGGGAGTCGACGCTGCCTCGTTCGGCGCGGCACGATCTGGAGGGGCGGGGCGGTGACCATCGTGAGGCGCACAACGTGTACGCGCTGGGCATGGCCCGGGCGGGCTACGAGGGGCTGCGGGAGCTGGCTCCCGAGGAGCGTCCGTTCGTGTTCTCCCGCTCGGGCTGGGCCGGCATGCAGCGTTACGGGGGCACCTGGTCCGGTGACATAGCCACGGGCTGGCCCGGATTGCGGGCGTCGCTGTCGCTGGTGATGGGGCTCGGTCTGTGCGGGGTGCCCTATTCGGGTCCGGATGTCGGCGGCTTCGACGGCAGTCCGTCACCGGAGCTGTATCTGCGCTGGTTCCAACTGGGCGCGTATCTGCCGCTGTTCCGGACGCATGCGAGTCTGCGGGCGGGGCGCCGGGAGCCGTGGTCGTTCGGCCCCGATGTACTGGAGCACGCGCGCGTGGCGCTTCTGGAACGTCGGCGTCTGTTGCCGTACTTCATGACGCTGGCGCATCTGGCGAGGCGTACCGGAGCGCCTTATGTGCGGCCGTTGTGGTGGGGGGCGCCCGAGGACCGGGCGCTGCGTGACTGTGAGGATGCGTTTCTGCTGGGCGACTGTCTGCTGGTGGCGCCGGTGCTCGACCCGGGTGCGGACAGACGTGCGGTGCAGCTGCCGCGGGGGCGCTGGTACGACACGGTGACGGAGCGGGTCTACCAGGGGCCGGGGCAGATCCTGGTGGATGCCCCGTTGTCGCGGATTCCCGTGCTCGCGCGCGCGGGTGCCGTTCTGCCGGTGCGCGGGGAGGACGGCGGGCTGGAGCTGGAGGTGTGGGCGCCTGCCCGGGGGCGGACCGGAGGGGGCCTGCTCGTGCCGGACGCGGGTGACGGGTGGGGCGAGCCCGACATCGAGCGTTACACCGCCCGCTGGCGGGGTCGGCGGGTGGTCGTCGAGCGGGAAGGTGAGGACGGCGTGAGCGCGCCGCCCCACCCGGTGCGTGTGCGAGGTGTCGGCGAGTGCTAGGTCAGATGTACCGGCCCTCGAACCATGCCCGTACGGCCCGTGTGTGCAGCGGGAAAGCGAGTTCCTCGGGCCTGCGCAGCAGGTGCCAGCCCTCCGTCTCGTTGGTGGCGGCGGACGGGGGCAGGCCGTCGGCCGGGCGTTCCGGCAGGGAGCCGAAGAGCAGGAGGTGGCCGTCGGGCGAGCTCATGGCGTCGACGAGGCGTACGTCGCGGCTCTCCGCGTCGATGCCGGTCTCCTCCTTGAGCTCTCGGACGACTGCGTGGCGCCAGTCCTCCCGGTCGTCGATGAAACCGCCGGGCAGTGCGATGCCCCCGCGCGCGGGGGCGACGGTTCGGGTGATGACGACGAGGGCGGTGCCTTTGGTGTCGTACACCGGCTGGAGTGCCACCGCGACGGGCAGCGGGTTGCGGTAGGCCGTGGTGCCGCACGCGGCGCAGGTGCGGGGCCAACCGGAGACGCCCTCTCCGTAGGGCGCTCCGCAGCTCGAACAGTGGGAGTCGGGCGCGGAGTTGGGGGTGGAGGATTGAGTTTCGGACACGCGGCGGACTGTATCCGATCAACGGAGGGACGTCTTCCGGGGGCCGCCCGAAGTCAGCCGGTAAGGGACTTCCAGGACACCGGGAAGTCGAAGTACGTGTCCGGGTAGGGCTCGGGCTTGAAGGTGTAGTGCCACCATTCCTCGGCCAGGTTCACGAAGCCGAGCTCCTCCAGGGTGCCCTTCAGCAGCAGCCGGTTGGCGCGCTGCTCACCCTGGACACGGGGGTCGAGGGTGTGCGCGAGGGTGTCGAAGCAGTCGAATCCGGTGCCCATGTCGACGGAGTTGTCGGGGAATCGCTCGGCCTGCGGTGCATAGCAGGGTACGAGGGTCTCGCCGGGGTGGTAAGGCCGTGTCGGCCGGGCAGGGAGCTTCACGATCGTGAGGTCCATGGTCGAGCCGCGACTGTGGCCGGATTTCTCCGCGATGTAGCCGTCGGCGAACAGGCGGGTCTTGTCGACGTTCGGGTAGAACTCGGCCTTCATGGTCTGGTCGTCGAGGTCCTCGGCCCAGCGGACGAAGTGGTCCACCGCGCGCTGGGGGCGGTAACAGTCGTAGACCTTGAGGCTGTAGCCCTGCCGCAGCAGCTTCGCCTGGGCCTCGTGGAGCGCTTCGGCGGCGGGGCGGGTGAGGATGCAGAGGGGCTGCCGATAGCCGTCGATGCGCTCGCCGACGAAGTTGTGCGGGGTGAAGTAGCGCATCTCCTCGATGATCGTGGGGTCCACCGATCTCAGCGCCACGAAGTCCGCCGGCGCCGTGGGATCCGGTGTCGCCCGGGCGGTGGTCGCGGCGGCGGTCACGGTCAGCATGGCGGCCAGTGTGGTGACCAGGCCTCGTACTGCACTGGAGAGTCGTCTCATGCCTCTGCCTCTGCCCATCCCCCGTCTCCCGTGACACACTTCTGACGTTCCGTCAGATCCTAGGTCCGGGAGGAACCGTGTCGCGAGCACGTACGGCCGTGGTGGCAGGTTGGTTCGCCGGTGACGGGGACGACTTCCGTCTCCTCGGCACCCGCTGTTCGGCCTGCACCGCGGTCTTCTTCCCCCGCGAGGACGCCAACTGCCGCAACCCCGGGTGTCCGGGTGGCGAGCTGGTGGAGGTGCCCCTGTCGCGGCGCGGGTGTGTGTGGTCTTACACGGACAGCCGATACCGGCCTCCGTCACCCTACGTGACGAATCCGGAACTTCCGTGGGAGCCGTACGCGTTGATCGCTGTGGAGCTGGAGGCAGAGCGGATCGTGGTGCTGGGGCAGGGGGTTCCGGGGCTCACCGTCTCCGATCTGGCGGTGGGCATGGAGGTGGAGGTCGTTCCCGGTGTGCTCCATGAGGACGCGGAGACGGTGTGGACGACCTGGCAGTGGCGGCCGACGACGGGGGTGACGGCGTGACGGGTGAGGTGGCGGTGCTCGGTGCGGGCATGCACCCGTGGGGCAAGTGGGGGCGCGGTTTTGTCGAGTACGGCGTGGCGGCGGCCCGCGCGGCGCTGGAGGACGCGGGCCTGGAGTGGCGGGAGGTCGGCTCGATCGTCGGCGCGGACACGGTGCGTGGCGGCTATCCGGGGTATGTGGCCGGGGCGACGTTCGCGAAGGCGCTGGGGTGGCAGGGGGCCCGGGTCACGAGCGTGTACGCGGCGTGCGCTTCGGGGGCGCAGGCCGTCAACACCGCGCGGGCGCAGATTCTTTCGGGACTGGCGGACGTGGTGCTCGTGGTGGGGGCGGACGCGGCGCCCAAGGGGTTCTTCCGGCCGGCCGGCGGCGATCGGCCCGACGATCCGGACTGGTTGCGCTTCCGGGTGCTCGGGGCGACCAACCCGGCCTACTTCGGGTTGTACGCGCGGCGGCGGATGGCCGTACTCGGGGACACGCCGGAGGATTTCGCGCAGGTCAAGGTCAAGAACGCCGCCATGGGCGCGCTGAATCCGAACGCGCGCTACCGCAAGCGGGTCACCGCCGACGAGGTCGCCGCCTCCGCGGTGGTCGCCGATCCGCTGCGACTGCTCGACATCTGCGCGACCTCGGACGGCGGGGCGGCCCTGGTGCTGTCCAGCATGGAGTTCGCGCGGCGGCACGGGGCGGCGGAGCCGGTGCGGATCCGGGCGGTGTCGACGGTGACTCCCCGGTACCCCAGCACAGTGCTGGATCTGCCCGACATCGCCACGGACTCCGCGGTGGCGGTGGAACCCGCCGCGGGGACCTTCCGGGAGTCGATCGCCGCGGCCGCCTACGAGGAGGCGGGCGTCGGGCCGGAGGATCTCTCCCTGGCCGAGGTCTACGACCTTTCCACCGCGCTTGAGCTGCAGTGGTACGAGGACCTGGGCCTGTGCGGAGAGGGTGAGGGCGCGAAGCTGCTGAGGGAGGGTGCGACGGGTCTGGGCGGTCGAATACCGGTGAACGTGAGCGGCGGGCTGGCGTCCTTCGGGGAAGCCGTGCCGGCGCAGGCCATCGCCCAGGTGTGCGAGCTGACTTGGCAGTTGAGGGGTGTCTCGGGTGACCGGCAGGTGGCCGGGGCGCGCGTGGGGATCTCGGCGAATCAGGGGCTGTTCGGGCATGGGTCGGCGGTGGTCGCGGTGCGGTGAGTCGCGTCGGTTACGCGGCGGGGCATCGGGTTCCGCGGCGGGGGCAAGGGCTTTCTCGTACGCTCCGTGATCGCCTCAGAATCCTGCGTGAACGTCTCATGAACTGCGCTCGGGCGTGCGCCAGCGGCGCCATCATGCTCCCGTGCACTCCTGGACGGATACTCTCCGCTTCGCCTTCCAGCCGGTGGTCAATCTGACGACCGGAGGGGTCGCGGGGCTGGAGACGCTCGCCCGCCCGGAGACCGGCGACATCCTGGCCGAGGCCCGCCGCGATCCCGAACTCGACGGCAGGCTGGCCGTGTCGGCGGTCCGCGCGGCGGCACGCAAGGAGACTCTGCTGCCGCTGCACATCAATGTGTTCGCCGGCACCCTCGCCGACCTCGGCGGACTCACCCCGCTGCACACCGCGGTCCGTGAGGCGGGCAGGCTGCCGTGGGAGGTGACGATCGACATCGGGCCGCCGTTCACGCATGTGCCGCATCAGGCGCTCCTCGAAGCGGTCGGTGCCCTGCGGGCCCAGGGATTCCGGATCAGCGCGGACGGCGTGGGGGACGGGGACGTGCCCCTGCGGCTGCTCACCGACATGGCGCCCGACCTGGTGAAGCTCGACGCGTCACTGCTGGCCCGGCCCGCGGCGGTGCGGGCGATGCGGACCCTGTGCGACCAGCTGGGAGCGCTCCTGGCGGTCGAGGGCGTGGAGACCGAACTGCAGTGTGCGGCCGCCGTGTCGGCGGGCGCGCAGCTGGCGCAGGGCGATCTGTTCGCACCCCCGGCCCGGCTGCCCGCAGCGGACGTATACGTTCCGCCGCGCTCCCCCGCTGTCGCCGCGCCACCCCGGTCGGGGCCGTCGGTGCGCGAGTTCGTACGCCCCGCCGCGCTGCTGCCCGCCACCGCATCCGCGGGCCAGGTGCGGGCCCTGCTGACCGGGTCACCGGAGGTCTCCGGGGTCCTGCTCGTCGACGCGCACGGCGTCCCGGTCAGGTCCGTGCACCGCTCCCGCTTCCTGCTGTCGATGTCGGGGCGTTACGGCCACGCTCTCTACGCCGACCGGCCCGCCGCCAAGCTGGGCGATCCGCCGCGCACTGTGGGCATCGACGCCACCGCGTGGCAGGTCCTCGACGTCGTGGCCGTCGGCGACCGGGGCCGCACGTCGGACGACGTGGCCGTCGTCGACCGGTACGGGCGGTGCGTGGGTGTCGTGCGCCTCGCCGATCTCGTACGGGCGTTGGCCGAGACGCGGGTCGAGGAGGCGGCCGGGCTCAATCCGCTGACTCGGCTGCCCGGTTCGGACGCGATCACCGGTGAGGTGGACCGGCGGATCGCAGACGGGCGGACGTTCGCGCTGAGCTGGCTGGACGTTGACCACTTCAAGCAGGTGAACGACGGGGCCGGCTTCGCAGCCGGTGATGAGCTGATCCGCTCGGTGGGGCGGGCGTTGCAGCACGCAGCGTCCGGAAGTACCCGCGTCGGCCATATCGGCGGGGACGACTTCCTGGTGCTGGCCGATCCGGACGGGCTTGATCCACTGGCCGCGTCGATGCTGGACGCGTCCTGGTCGGCGGGCGGCCGTCCGGTGTCGCTGTCCCTGGCCACGGTGCTGTGTGTGCCCGGCAGCGTCACCGACCACCGGCAGGCGGCCGCGTGTCTGGCACCGCTGAAGAAGGCCGCGAAGTCGATCGGCGGGGCAAGCTGGGTGCTGGGGCGTGCGGGGCTGCCCGGGCACGAGATCCGTCGCGGTACGGGCGCTCCCGCCGCGGCGGCGGGCTACGGGATGGCGGAACCCGGCCTGGGCTGAGCGGTCCCCCTCGGAAGGGCGCATGCCTCCAACCGTTGCCGTCCGCGTCCTTGACGCCCCCTGGACACCGGTGAACACTTCCGGTGTCAGTCGACATCGTCGTACATTCGCGGCGTATCCACGCACTGTGTCGCGCGGGCCCAGCGGATTCAAGGCCTGTTCCCCCACGGGCGATTCGGCTGCGACGGCACGCTCGTCACGGACGCCGGGCGGGGCGCGGGATCTCCCTGCCTTCGGCTGAAGTCGCCATGGGAAACGCACCCTGCACGGAGGACCGGGGCCGATCGCCCCGGGCCAGGGCCTAGGAGCCGCCATGAGCAACGGAGACGTATTTCTCGGGGAGATCATCGGTACCGCGATTCTGATCCTCTTCGGCGCCGGTGTGGTCGCCGCCGTCGTACTGAACTATTCCAAGGCGAAGGACGCCGGCTGGGTGGTCATCGCGTTCGGGTGGGGTTTCGGCGTGCTCGCCGGGGCCTACACCGCCGCGCCGCTGTCCGGCGGCCACCTCAACCCGGCGGTGACGCTCGGGATCGCCATCGACACCGACGACTGGGACCAGGTCCACATCTACATCGCGGGACAGATGGTCGGCGCCATTCTGGGCGCGGTGCTGTGCTGGCTGGTCTACTTCGCGCAGTTCCAGGCGAACGCCGAGGAGGACAAGGCGCAGCCGACGCTGGGGATCTTCTCGACCGCGCCCGCGATCCGCAATCCCGTGGCGAACCTCATCACGGAGATCATCGCGACCGTCGGCCTGGTGCTGCCGATCCTCGCCTTCGGTCTCACCGAGGGCCTCGGCGAGTCGGGCACCGCGATCCTGATCGTCTCGTTCCTGGTGGTCGGCATCGGTCTGTCGCTCGGCGGTCCCACGGGGTACGCCATCAATCCGGCCCGTGACCTGGGCCCGCGCATCACCCACGCCTTGCTCCCGATCCCCAACAAGGGCACGTCGGACTGGGGTTACGCGTGGATCCCGGTGGTGGGGCCGCTGATCGGCGGAGCGCTGTCCGGGCTCATATTCAACGCAGCGTTCTGAAGCATCCGACGAAGGGGACGTCATGACGGACAAGTTCGTCGCCGCGATCGACCAGGGCACCACCTCCAGCCGTTGCATCATCTTCAACCAGGACGGCGCCATCGTCGCCGTCGACCAGCGTGAGCACCGGCAGATCTTCCCGAAGCCCGGCTGGGTGGAGCACGACGCCACCGAGATCTGGTCCAAGGTGCAGGCGGTGGTGGCCGGGGCGATCGCCAAGGCCGGGCTGCGCGCCGACCAGCTGAGCGCGCTCGGCATCACCAACCAGCGCGAGACGACCGTCCTGTGGGACCGGGCCACCGGCAAGCCGGTGCACAACGCGATCGTGTGGCAGGACACGAGGACCGCGGCGCTGACCAACCAACTCGGCGGTACGGACGGGCAGGACCGTTTCCGCGAGCAGACCGGGCTTCCGCTGGCCACCTACTTCTCCGGACCGAAGGCGGCCTGGCTGCTCGACAATGTGCCAGGGCTGCGCGCGCGTGCCGAGAGCGGCGAGATCGCTTTCGGCACGATCGACTCCTGGCTGATCTGGAACCTCACCGGCGGCACGGACGGCGGGGTGCACGTCACGGATGTGACGAACGCCGGCCGCACCATGTTGATGAACCTGGAGACCCTCCAGTGGGACCAGTCCATCCTCTCCGCCATGACCATCCCCGAGGCGGTCCTGCCCGAGATCAGGTCGTCGGCCGAGGTGTACGGCACCGCCGTCGGCCAACTCGCGGGCGTACCGGTCGCGTCGGCGCTGGGCGACCAGCAGGCGGCCGTGTTCGGGCAGGCCTGCTACGACGTGGGCACCGCCAAGAACACCTACGGCACGGGCTCCTTCCTGCTGCTCAACACCGGCAACCGGCCGGTGCCGTCGAAGAGCGGGCTGCTGACGACGATGGGCTACAAGATCGGCGGTGAGGCGCCGGTGTACTGCCTGGAGGGGTCGATTGCCATAACGGGCGCGCTCGTCCAGTGGTTCCGGGATCAGCTGGGCATCATCCGGACCGCCGACGAGATCGAACCGTTGGCGGCGAGTGTCGAGGACAACGGCGGCGCGTACATCGTGCCCGCGTTCTCCGGCCTGTTCGCACCGTACTGGCGCTCCGACGCGCGCGGTGTCATCACCGGCCTCACGCGGTACGTCACGAAGGCGCACCTCGCGCGTGCGGTGCTGGAGGCGACGAGCTGGCAGACGCGCGAGGTCGTGGACGCCATGTTCCAGGACTCCGGGGTGCACATCACCACCTTGAAGGTGGACGGCGGCATGACCAAGAACAACCTGCTCATGCAGCACCAGGCGGATGTGCTCGACGTACCGGTGGTCCGTCCGAAGGTCTCCGAGACGACCTGCCTGGGCGCCGCGTACGCGGCCGGGCTCGCCACGGGTGTGTGGAACGACCTCGACGAGCTGAAGTCGCACTGGCAGAAGGACGTCGAGTGGACGCCCGCCATGGAGTCGTCGGTGCGTGACCGTGAGTACCACAACTGGCGCAAGGCCGTGGAGAAGAGCTTCGGCTGGCAGGAGGACGGGGAGAACTAGCGGCACGCGTGCGTGCGTTCCCGTGAACCGCACGCGCGCGTGGCGCTGAGAAAACTCGGCCCGTACCCCGGTCGGCGGGGGTGCGGGCCGTTCCCCGTGTCAGCTCGTGACGGCGGCCTGGCGGCGCTCCGCCGCGTACGCCATGGCGTGCCGGACCACACCGATGAGGACCTCCTTGACCGACTCCCGGTCACGGGCGTCGCACAGCAGGAGCGGTACGTCCTCGTCGAGGTCGAGGGCCTGGCGGACGTCCTCGATGGGGTAACGGGCGGACCCCTCGAAGCAGTTGACGCCGACCACGAAGGGTATGGAGCGCCGCTCGAAGTAGTCGACGGCGGCGAAGCAGTCCTCCAGCCGGCGGGTGTCGGCCAGCACGACGGCACCGAGCGCGCCCTCGGACAACTCGTCCCACATGAACCAGAAACGCTCCTGCCCGGGCGTCCCGAAGAGGTAGAGCACCAGGTCCTCGCGCAAGGTGATGCGCCCGAAGTCCATGGCCACCGTGGTGGTGCGCTTGCCCTCCACGCCACGCGTGTCGTCGACCGGGCGTCCTGCCTCGGTGAGCAGCTCCTCGGTGCGCAGCGGTCTGATCTCGCTGACCGCGCCCACGAGCGTGGTCTTGCCCACGCCGAAGCCGCCGGCCACCAGGATCTTGAACGTGACGGGCTCGACCGGGGGCTTGCCGCGCTCAGAACGCCCGAAGATCATCGGTCTCTTCTCCTGCTTGCTGGGGATGGGGCGACGGTGGGCCGTAGCCTCCGCCGCCGGGGGTTTCGATGACGAGAACGTCGCCGGGGCCGACGTCGGCCGCGTCGCTTCCGCCGAGTGCGACGACCGTACCGTCCGCGCGCTCCACGCGGTTGGCGCCCAGCGCACCGGGCCCGCCGCCCGCCATGCCGTACGGCGCGACCCGGCGGTGCTGGGAGAGCGTGGAGACCGTCATGGGCTCCAGGAAGCGGATGCGGCGCACCGCACCGTCTCCGCCGCGCCATCGTCCGCTGCCGCCGCTGTCCCGTCGTACGGCGAACTCCTCGAGCCTGACCGGTAGTCGCCACTCCAGGACTTCGGGATCGGTGAGCCGCGAGTTGGTCATATGGGTCTGGACGACGGGCGCTCCGGGGAAGCCGTCGCCCGCCCCGGAGCCGGACGCCACGGTCTCGTAGTACTGATGGCGGGCGTTGCCGAAGGTCACGTTGTTCATGGTTCCGGAGCCCTCGGCCTGGACGCCGAGTGCCGCGTACAGGGCGCCGGTGATGGCCTGGGAGGTCTCGACGTTGCCGGCGACGACGGCGGCGGGCGGCTCGGGCGCGAGCATCGAGCCGGGCGGTACGACGATCCTCAGCGGGCGCAGACAGCCGTCGTTGAGGGGGATGTCGTCGGCGACGAGGGTGCGGAAGACGTACAGGACGGCCGCGTTGACCACCGCGAAGGGGGCGTTGAAGTTGCTGTCCAGCTGGGCCGACGTACCGGTGAAGTCGACCGTCGCGGTGCGGTTCTCGCGGTCCACGCGCACGCGTACCCGGATGACGGCGCCCGAGTCGGTCTCGTAGGCGTACTCGCCGTCGTCGAGGGCGTCGATGACCCGGCGCACCGCCTCCTCGGCGTTGTCCTGGACGTGGCGCATGTACGCCTGGACGACGTCGAGTCCGAAGTGCTCGATCATGCGGGCGACTTCGTCGACGCCCTTCTGGTTGGCGGCGATCTGGGCGCGCAGGTCGGCGAGGTTGGTCTTCGGGTTGCGGGAGGGATAACGGGCCTCGGTGAGCAGGCGGAGGGTCTCGTTCTCGCGGAAGCGGCCGTTCTCGGCGAGCAGCCAGTTGTCGAAGAGGATGCCCTCCTCCTCGATCGTGCGGCTGTTCGCGGGCATGGAGCCCGGGGCGATGCCGCCGATCTCGGCGTGGTGGCCGCGGGAGGCGACGTAGAAGAGGATCCTCCGGTCACTCTCCGTGTCCTCGACGCCCTCGGTCCCGAACACCGGAGTGATCACCGTGACGTCCGGCAGATGCGTACCGCCGTGGTACGGATCGTTGACCGCGTACGTGTCCCCCGGCCGCATCCCGGCTCCGCGCCGCCGGATGACCTCCTTGACGCTGGTGCCCATCGAGCCCAGGTGGACGGGGATGTGCGGCGCGTTGGCGACGAGGTTTCCGTCCGGGTCGAAGAGCGCGCAGGAGAAGTCCAGGCGCTCCTTGATGTTCACGGACTGGGCGGTGGATTCGAGGCGGGCGCCCATCTGTTCGGCGATGGACATGAACAGGTTGTTGAAGACCTCGAGGAGGACCGGGTCGGCTTTTGTGTCGAGATCGGAACTCTGCGTAACCGCCGCGCGTTCCATGACCAGATGCCCGTCGTCTCGCGCCACGGCCTGCCAGCCGTCGTCGACGACGGTCGTCGCACTGGCCTCGGTGATGATCGCGGGGCCGGTGACGGTCTCGCCGGGAGGGAGGTCCTCGCGGCGGTGGAGGGGTACATCGCGCCAGGTTCCGCCGGTGTGGAGGCGGACGGTGTCCGGGGTGGCGGAGCGGCCTTGGTACGGGGCGAGGGCCGAGAGATCGGGGGGTTGTGTGATGCCGGTGGCTTCGACGGAGAGGGCCTCGACGACGATCGGGCGGTCGAGCGTGAAGGAGTACGTGGCGCGATGACGGGCTTCGAAGACCTGCCCCATCTCGCCGGGCTCGGTCAGTTCGACGGTGAGGGTGGTGTCGGTGCCGTCGTAGCGGAGCTGGGCGCGACGGGTGACGCGGATGCGGTCGTCGGGGATGTCCTCGGCGAGGAGTTCGGCGCGGGCTGCGCTCTCCAGGTCGTCGGCGGTCTTGAGGACGCCCGGCATCGAGGCGGCCTCCAGGGGCGCCTCGACGGACTGTTCGCGCATGGCGGTGGTGTCGGCGAGGCCGATGCCGAGTGCGGAGAGGACACCGGCCATGGGCGGCACCAGGACGGTGCGGATGCCCAGCGAGTCGGCGACCATGCACGCGTGCTGCCCGCCTGCGCCACCGAAGGTGGTGAGGGCGTAGCGGGTGACGTCGTGGCCCTTCTGGACGGAGATCCGCTTCACGGCGTTGGCGATGTTGGCGACCGCGATCTGGAGGTAGCCCTCGGCGACCTGTTCGGGGGTGCGGTCGTCGCCGGTCCGCTCGCTGATCTCACGCGCGAGGGCGGCGAAGCGGTCGCGGACGACTTCGGCGTCGAGGGGCTGGTCGCCGTCAGGGCCGAACACCTCGGGGAAATGGGCGGGTTGGATGCGGCCGAGCATGACGTTGGCGTCGGTGACGGCCAGCGGGCCGCCACCGCGGTAACAGGCGGGCCCGGGGTCCGCGCCGGCCGAGTCCGGCCCTACGCGATAGCGGGACCCGTCGAAGTGGAGCACCGAGCCGCCGCCGGCCGCGACGGTGTGGATGTCGAGCATCGGGGCGCGCAGCCGCACGCCGGCGATCTGGGTGGTGAAGACGCGTTCGTACTCGCCGGCGAAGTGGGAGACGTCGGTGGAGGTGCCGCCCATGTCGAAGCCGATGACGCGGTCGAAGCCGGCGAGCTGCGACATACGGGCCATGCCGACGATGCCGCCGGCGGGCCCGGAGAGCACGGCGTCCTTGCCGCGGAACTGCCCGGCCTCGGCGAGACCGCCGTTGGACTGCATGAACATCAGCCGTACGCCTTCGAGTTCGTCGGCGACATGCTGGACGTAGCGGCGCAGCACGGGCGAGAGGTAGGCGTCGACGACGGCGGTGTCCCCGCGCGGGACGAGCTTCATGAGCGGACTGACCTCGCTGGACAGCGAGATCTGTGGGAAGCCGATCCGGGCGGCCAGCTGCCCTACGGCCTGTTCGTGCGCGGGGTGGAGGTGACTGTGCAGGCAGACGACGGCGACGGCGCGGATTCCGTCGTCGTACGCCTCCTGGAGGAGGCCGGTGAGGGCGTCCAGGTCGGGGGCGCGCAGGACGGTGCCGTCGGCGGCGATGCGCTCGTCGACCTCCAGGACGCGCTCATGGAGCAGCTCCGGAAGTTCGATGCGGCGGGCGAAGATGCGGGGGCGGTTCTGGTAGGCGATGCGCAGGGCGTCGCGGAAGCCGCGGGTGACGATCAGGAGGGTGCGCTCGCCCTTGCGTTCCAGGAGGGCGTTGGTGGCGACGGTGGTACCCATGCGGACGGCTTCCACGGGGGCTTCGGAGCCGTCGAGGAGCTCTCGTACGCCGGTGACCGCGGCGTCGCTGTAGCGGGCGGGGTTCTCGGAGAGCAGCTTGTGGGTGAGCAGCCGGCCGTCCGGGCGGCGCGCGACGATGTCGGTGAAGGTGCCGCCCCGGTCGACCCAGAACTGCCAGCCTGTCGTCACGTCCGTCTCCCCGATCGTGCTGTTCGGCACCGTGTCCGCAGAGTGGCGGCAGACCGTCTGCGGATGGTTGTCGACGATCAGTCGGATCATATCGGGAGGGCCGTTCCGGCGCCCGGCCCGCTCAGGGCGCGGGGCGCTCGGTCACAGCGCCCGGAGGCCGTTGATCACATCCCGCAGGATGCTCACGTCCGGCAGCTCGGCGGGCGGTACGGGCCGGTTCACATGGACGAACTCGCCGGCCACGAGGTCGCCCACGAGCACCCGGACCACACCGATGGGCAGGTCGAGTTCGGAGGAGAGTTCGGCGACCGACTGCGGGGCGTCCCGGCACAGGTCGACGATGTCCACATGCTCCGGGGAAAGCGTGTGATCGCCTTCCGGATCGTCCGCCTGGGCTTCCGCCACGACCACCGCGATGAGGTCGAGCCGGTGCTGGCCCGCACTGGTGGTGCGGCCTCGCGTCATGGCGTACGGACGGACGACCGGTCCGGCCTCGTCATCGAACCAGTGGCTTCTTCCCTGACCGTCTGTGCTCATGCCATCTCACTACCCGCCCTGAGGCAGATCGGTGCGCGGAGCGGAGGCCAGATGTGCACCGACCCGCTTGACGAGGAGCGTCATCTCGTAGGCGACCAGGCCGACATCGGAGTCCGCGTCGGCGAGAACGGCGAGGCAGCTGCCGTCGCCGGCGGCCGTCACGAAGAGGAAGGCGTCGTCGAGTTCGACGACCGTCTGCCGGACATTGCCCGCCTCGAAGTGCCGGCCCACGCCCTTGGCGAGGCTGTGGAAGCCGGAGGCGACGGCGGCCAGGTGCTCGCTGTCCTCCCGGGTGAGGTCCTTGGAGGCCCCCGTCGCCAGCCCGTCGCCGGAGAGCACGACGGCCTTGCGGATGCTTGCGACGCGGTCCACCAGATCGTCCAGGAGCCAGTTGAGCTCGCCGGACCTGTTGGTCGCGATGTGGCCGGTCGCCTTCGGTGCGGTCATCGACCGTCCCCCTTAGTTCCTTGTGGTGCTGTGCCGCTGTGGGTGTCTTCGCCCGCGGCGTCGTTCTCCGCACGGCCTCGCTGCCAGCCGCGCTGGAGCGAAGCCATACGGTTGCGTACCTGGTCTGCGTCCCGCTCCTCGAACCCGCTGTCGTGGTCGGTGCGGCGCTCGGCGGGACCCTGCTTCAGCTGCGGGGCCAGATTGGCCTGGCGAACGCGGCGGGGCAGGGGGGCGGTGCCGGGCTCGGTCCCCTGTGCCGCGGGGCCGGGGCCGATCTGCTGGCGCGGGCGGGCCGGGCTGTTCTCCGGCAGCACGGAGGCGGAGCCGCTCCGCTGTTCCGTGAGGGCGCCGGAGGCCGGGTCGTGGGTGGGCTCGCCCGCGCCGCTCGACGCGATCTCGGCGCGCCGGGTGCGCCTCGGGAGGGCCGGGGCACCCGGTGTGCTCCCGCCGAGCTCACGGCCGGTGGCTGCCGGGGTCTCGGCACGCTGCTCGTCGAGTCGGTCGGCGACGCCGGTGGCCCGGAGCTGGGGGCCGGTTGCGCGTCGGCGCGCGGGAAGGGGCGGTGCCGCCGGGGAGAGGGACCGGTTCGAGCCCGTCGAGGACTCGTCCCCCGCCTCGTCGCGCTGCTCGTTCACCGGGCGGCCGTGCGAACTGACCAGCTTGGGGGTGTGGCGGCGGTGCAGCGACACCGGGGCGTTCGGTTCGCCGTCGGGGACATCGCGGGGTTCGTCGCCCGACGTGTCCGTACGGGACAGGGAGCGGCGCGGGCGGAACAGCCCGCCGTGTTCGCTGTCCTCGTCGTCGAGGTCGCCGGGGATGTCGTCGATCGCGTCCAGGTCGACGGGGGCCTCCAGCTCGACGGGGCCGTCCAGGAGTCCGCCGTTGAGACCGGGCAGCTGCACCGGCACATGGGCGAGCTGGGCCCGGCGGGCCTCCTCGAGTTCGGCCTCCTTGGACGGCGTGGGGCGGTCGAGGCGGAAGCCGATGCCGTTGGTGTCGGGGACGTCGTCCGTCAGCAGGGTGACCGGGATGAAGACGACAGCCGTGGTGCCGCCGTACGGCGAGGGCTGCAGCGAGACCCTGACGTTCTGCCGCTGTGCGAGTCGGCTGACGACGAACAGGCCGAGCCGGTCGGTGTCGGAGAGCTCGAACTCCGGTGTCTCGGCGAGCCGGAGGTTGGCGTCGAGCAGGGCGTCGGCCGCCATGCCGAGGCCGCGGTCGTGGATCTCCAGGGTGAAGCCGTTGGCGACGCGCTCGCCCAGGACCTGGACGGCGGTGTGCGGCGGGGAGAACACCGTGGCGTTCTCCAGGAGTTCGGCGACGAGGTGCGTGAGGTCGGCGACGGCCGGTCCGGTGACGGCGACCCTCGGCAGCCGGCGGACCTCGATGCGCTCGTAGTCCTCCACCTCGGCGACGGCAGCGCGTACGACGTCCATGAGCTGGACGGGCTTGCGCCACTGCCGGGACGGGGCGGCGCCGGAAAGGATCACCAGGCCCTCGGCGTGGCGGCGCATACGGGTGGTCAGGTGGTCGAGGCGGAACAGGTCGGCGAGTTCGTCGGTGTCCTCGGTCCGGCGCTCCATCGTGTCGAGCAGGGTGAGCTGCTTGTGCAGGAGCACCTGGCTGCGGCGGGCGAGGTTCACGAAGACCTCGGAGACACCCGCGCGCAGTTCGGCCTGTTTGACGGCGGCCTCGACGGCGGCCCGCTGGAGGGTGTTGAGGGCCTGGCCGACCTCGCCCATCTCGTTCTTGTCGTACTCCAGCCGCGGGACCTCGGTCTCCACGTCGACCTGTTCGCCCGCGGACAGCCTGCGCATGACGCTGGGCAGCCGCACGCCGGACGCCTCATGGGCCTCAAGGCGCAGCTGGCGCAGGTCGCGGATGAGGCCGCGGCCAACACGTACGGAGAGGAAGAGCGAGAAGAGGAGGGCGACCAGACCGAGAACACCGGCGACGGCGGCCTTGACGATGACGTTCATCGCGACCGGCTGCACGCGGTCCTGATAGCGGTCGCCCGCATGGTCGTTGAGGGTGGCGAGTTGGTCGAGCACGCTGCCTGCGGCGGCGTCCCAGCTCTTGGCGGTGACGAAGCGGGACGGGCCGGGCTCCGAGTCGACGACGGCTTCCTCGGCGGAGCGCAGGGATGCGGTGGAGGCGTTCTTCCAGAGCAGTTCGTAGCGGTCGCGCTCCGACGCGGGCAGGACCGGCAGGCTGATGTCGTACAGCACGGTGCGCTGCGCGATCAGGTCGGAGACCGCTTGGATCTCCTTGTGGCTGAGCTGCCCGACGACCAGGGCGGAGCCGAGCAGGGCGTCCTCGCGGGAGAGGATTTCACGGGCGCGTGTGATGTTGACCAGGGCACGGGCCTGCTTGTCCATCTCCACGCTGTCCACCCCGTCGAGGGAGGCCAGCAGGGCGTAGCAGGGGTCCACGAGGCGGTTGTAGCGCTCGAGTGCCTGGAAGCGGTCGACCGCGTCCTCTTCGACGCTGCGGCGCAGGGAGTCGACGCTGTCGAAGGCGTCGAGCATGGCGGTGAGGTGTTCCTCGTCGTCCTGGTCGAGGCCGTCACGGACGTCGGGGTCCGTGGCGTTCTTGCGGAGTTCGGCGATGGCGTCGTCGGTGGCGGTGCGGGTCTCGCGGAGCGAGGCGAGCGCGTCCGAGGCCCGGGGGTCGGCCAGATAGACGAGGGTCTGGCGGCGTTCCTGCTGCAGGACCCGGACCGTGTCCTCGGTGGGATACCCGATGTCCTCGACGACGGCGGACACGTGGAAGAGCTGAGTGACCGCCCTTCCCGTGAGTACCGTGGCGAAGCCCCAGATCGCGGCCAGGGACACCAGCGGCACGAGAAGCAGCGCCACGATCTTCCGGCGGATCGACTTCCCGCGAAAGCGCATGGCCTCCCCCAGCTCGACCCCCATCGGCCGGGGGCACACATGTACGTCAATAAACGGCGCGAGCCTACTACCGTCGCACAGTTAACTCGAAGACCGGTCCGGAGACCGAACTCCCGCACCGGCGGCGCGAGATGGTCGGTTGTCGGGGCATTGCGGCAGATAGCCTCCCCCTTTTCCGCACCAACCGGGTGTACGGATCCGATCGATACGGCTGGGCAGTTGGCCAGAATTTTTCGTTTCCCGGGAATCTTCAGGGCGTGTCATACGTCCTTCTCTTCAGGAAATGGGGGCGGAATCGGCCACACGAGCCGCATCCCGCAACCGGGCGGCGTAAAAGGGCGCAAGCCGGGCAGCCACTGGGGAGCCGTGTGTTCGCACACGGGCGAGGGGTCTGCTGGCGGTGGGGAGTGACACGTTGATGGGCACGGCGGAGCGGCGCGAGGCGCCCGCGGACGGTGCAGTAGGGCAGTTGACAGCCCGACGGAGCCCCGAGGCACTGGATCGCGACATTCCGGAGCGCGGGGAGGGCAGCGGGCTCGCCGAGCACGCAGCGCCCGAAGAGCAGTCGTACTACCGGCAGTTGTGGATCGAGGAGCCCGCGCGCCGACGCCGGATGCCCGATCCGGTGCGCACATCGGCGGTGCGCGCGGTGCTCATCATCGCCGTGACACTGGTCCAGGCGATGGTCGCGTTCCTGTGCACACTGGCCGGATCATGGCTGGCCTTCCCGATGGTCCTCAGCAGCGTGGCCAGCACCGTGGTGGCGACTTGGGGCGCCCTGGACGTCTGGGTGACCCGTCAGGTCTGGAACCAGCGCAACGGCGTCGTGTCGGTCCCGAGCAGCACCGCCCGGGCCCTGCGGCGCGAACGACGCAGGGCCCGACGCCAGACACGGGCCGCGGAGCGGGCGCAGGAGCGGATACGGCGCCGTGGCGGAGCCGGCCGCTTGTCCCACTCCTGACCGGACCAGGCCGACTCCTCCTCAGGGTGCCGTCGGCGCCGGGCGCTTGAACATCCGGGTCGCCGTGATCTCGCTGTGCACCTCCGCCTCGGCCTGCGGCTGCTGCGGCAGGCCCGGGCGCAGGTGCTCCTCGACGCTGATGTACTTGAGACCCGCCCTGAGGTCGGCGTCATTGCGCAGCCGGATCACCAGCGGGAACTCCGCGAGCGCCGTGGTGTCGAACAGGCCGGTGGTGTACAGGAGTTGAACGCCCAGCGCGTCCGACACCGCACGCTGGAGCTCCAGCAGATACGTCGCGTTGGCACGCCCGATGGGGTTGTCGAGGAACAGTGTCCCGGCATGCCGGTGCTTGTCCCGGCCCCGGTCGTTGCTCCGCAGCGCGGCCATCGTGCAGTACAGGGCGATGGCCGCCGTGAGGAGCTGCCCGCCGGAGAACACATCGCCCATCTGCCCGACCGGCACCCGCTCGGCCCGCAGCACCGCGTCCGGCTTGAGGATCTCGACCGCGACCCCCTTGGGCTGCAGCGCGGCCCCGACTCCCCGCAGCAGCAGGGACATTCCGTCACGCCGCAGGTCGGAGTTCTTCTTCACGGCGGCCCTGGTCGCCTCGTCGATGACCTCACCGAGCCGCTCCGTGAGTGTCGCCTGGTCGGGCTCCTCGAACCGGATCCGCAGGAACTCCTGGCCGGACCACTCGCCGAGCCCCTCGGGCAGCCGGGACAGCCGCTGGGCCGACCTCAGGGTGGCGAGCGCGGACTCCACGAGCCCGCGCAGCCGGTCCACGATCGAGTCCCGGTTGCGCTCCAGCTGCGCCAACTCGTCCGTCAGTACCCGGAGTCGGGGAGCGAAGGCGTCCGCCCACTTCTGGGCGTGCTCGGGCAGCGCGGAGGCGGGCAGCTCACGGATCTGCTGCCGCGCCGGGGTCCGGACCTGCTCGTACCGCGTGGAGTTGGCGTGCCGGACGAGCACGTCGCTCGCCTCCCGCACGGCGGACTCCGCGGCGGACAGGTCGGCGGCGCAGCCGCGCAGCGACCGGCGGGCCTCGGCGGCGGACTGCCGGGCCTCCTCCGGGCCGCCGGGGTAGGCCTCGGTCTCCTCCTGCTCCTCCTCCGGCGCATGCTCGCGCAGCAGGTCCCGGAGCATCGCGGCGATCTCGTCGAAGCCCCCGGCCGCGTCCTCGGCGGCGCGGTGGGCGTCCAGGAGCTCGGCGTGCGCCTCCCTGGCCTGTGTCAACGCCTCGGTTCGGGAGGCGAGTTCGGCGGTCGCCGTACGCAGCAGCGCCTGCGCGTGCTCGGCGTCGCGCGGCTCCAGCTCCTCCGACAACTCGGTGTGCGCCTCGCCGTCCTCGGGCGCGTGCCGCTCGGCCTCGCCGCGCAGGCGGCCGAGCTGCTCGCTCGCGGTGGACATCCGCGTCTCCAGGAGCTGCACCAGCTCCTCGGCACGGGCGGCGGCGGCCTGCCGGGACGGGCCGTCGGAGCCGTCGGGCGACTGGAGCAGCTGTTCCGCGCGGGTGCGGACCTTGTTGCTCAGCCGGTCCAGCTCCGCGAGGGCCGCGCTCTCGTCGCCCTCGGCCCGGGCCTGCTCGGCGCGCAGGTCGGCGCCGACGCCGACCTTCTCGTACACCTGCGAGGCCGCCCGGTAGGCCTCCCGCAGCGCGGGCAGTGACGCCTTCGGATCGTCGGCTCCGCTGTCCGGTACGTCGTCGGGGGCACCCGCGATCTCCGAGCGCTCGGCGCGCAGCGCACGCGCGGTGCGGCGGGCGTCGTCGGCGGCCCGCTGGGCGGCACGCCGGTCCTCGTCGGCGGCGCGGGCGCGCTCCAGACAGACCTGGGCGCGGGCCTCCGACTCGATGGCCTCGTCGGCGAGTTCCCGCAGCTTGACCTGCCAGCCGGCCCGCTCGCGCAGCCGGAAGGCGAGCCCGGCCAGGGCGTCGGCGGCCCGCCGGGCCTTCTGCGCGGCCTCCTGGCGCTCGTCGCGCACCTGCGCGGCCTCGGCGGCGGCCTCGTCGGCCTCGGCCCTGACGGTCCGCGCCTCGGCCAGCTCGGCCTCCGACTCCTCGGCGAACGCGCGCGCCTCATGCGCGGTCTGCGCCAGCTCGACCAGCCGTCCGGCCGGACAGCCGGTACGCCAGGAGGCGAGCCGCGCGACCAGCTCCCGGTCCTTGCCGAGCCGGGCCGCGAGCGCCCGGATCTCCTCGTCGCGCTCGGTGGCCCGCGCGCGCAGCGTCTGCCGCTCCTCGTCGGCGGCGTGCTCGTCGTGCATGGCCGGGTTCGGCGGTACGAGGAAGACGGCCTCGCTGCCGGAACCGTCCGCCGGAGTCGGTGCGAGGAGGGCCGCGGCCGTACCGACGGCGACAGCGGACCGCGGAAGCAGTGCCGCCTCGCTCAGCGCCTCACGGGCACGCGCGTGTGTGTCGGGGTCGGTGATGATCACACCGTCGACCAGTTCAGGCCGGGCGGCCAGCACGCGCGCGTGGTCGGCGGGGTCGACGGCCTGGGCGAGATAGCGCCAGCCGGGGAGCGCCGGGATGCCGTGCTCGCCGAGGAACTCCACGGTGGCCAGGACATCCGGGCCGGGCGGCAGCAGCCCGCCGTCACCGAGGGCGCCGAGGATCCGCGAGTCGTCGGCGGCGGCGGTGCGCAGTTCGAAGAGGTGCCGCTCCGCGGCGGCGACGGCGGTGTCGAGCAGCTCGCGCAACTCATCGGCGAACCGGTCGAGTTCCTCAGGGCTGAGGGCGCCGTCGGCCGTGTCATCGGCGCCGTCGCGCCCTGCCGAGCCGTCCCTCTTGGCCCCGTCGCGCCCACCCGAGGCATCGTCGCCCCCCGCCCGAGGCACCGGCACTCCCCCGTGCCCGCCCCCGGACGCCTCGGTCAGGCTCAGCAGCTCCGCGAGCCGCGGTTCCGCCGCCAGGGCCTCGGCGAGCCGCTGCTCGGCCTCGTAGGACCGCTCGGCCGCCGTGGCCGCGTCAGCCGCACGCGCCGCCGTCAGCTCGGCACGGGACTCCGCGGAACCTGCCTCACGCGCGTGCTCGGTGGCCCGCCGGGACGCCTCACGCGCGGTGTCCCAGGCCGCGACGGCGGTCTTCTCGGCGTCGCTCGCCGCGAGGGCCGCCCGCGCCGGGTCGGCGTCGGGTGCGCTGTCGTCGAGCCAGCCGGCCCGCACGGCCTCAGCGGTTTCCTGCTCGACCTCGGTGAGCCGCTGCCGCAGATGCCCGACCTCACTGCGGGCGCGCTGCGCCTCGGTCGCGGCGGCGGTGGAGTCCCGGTACGCGGCCTCGCCGGTCTCCTGGAGGGCGGCGGACCTCTCCTCCTCCTCGTTGGCGAGGGCCTCGGCGCTCTCCGCGGCCGCATGCAGGGCACGTACGAGGTCGACGGCGGCCTTGGCGCGGGCGGCCAGCGCGGGGGCCGCGTCCCGCTCGGCCTCCTGGATCGCGGCGGACACGCGCGCGACGCGGTCGGTGGCGGCGCGGTGCCGCAGGACCGCCTCGGCGGCCTGCCAGGCCGAGTGCAGCGTACGGGCGTCGGCGAGCTCGCGCTTCTGCGCGGCGGCGGACTTCTCGGCCGCGGCGAGCGCCAGCGAGGCGTGCCGGAAGGCGAGTTCGGCGGCGATCAGCGCACTGCGCTCCCGCGAGCCCTCGGCATGCGTGACCGCGTACGCGGCGGCCGTGACCCGCTGGGCGAGGTCGGCGGCCCGCACCCGCTCCTGGGCGCCGCGCGCGGAGAGCCGACGGGCCAGAGTCCGTGTACGGCGTTCGGCCCCGGCGTGGATGTCACGCGCGCGTGAGCGCGCCTCGGAGGCCTCGACGATCCGCCCGAGGAGATCGACCGACCCGGCGGTGAAGTCCCGTTCGGCCATCAGCTCGGCACGCCGGCCCAGCTTGTTGCCGAAGCCGCTGACCAGGTCGGCGAGCCCGTCGGTGTCGCGCGTGTCGGTGACGGCCCGGAGCAGCAGGTCGGTGAAGTCGGAGTCCTTCTTCACCGCGAACAGGCCGGCGGCCTCACCCTCGTCGGCGTTCATCTCCCGCTGGTAGCGGAAGAGCTCCGGGTCGAGGCCGAGGTCGCCGAGGTGCTCGATCCAGCGGTCGTGGATCTCCTCCCAGTGGACCTCCAGGTGCGGATACGCCTTGCCCGCCTCGGTGATGGCGTCCCGGAAGCCCTTCATCGTGCGACGCCGTCCCTGCGCGCCGGACGCGCCCTCGGCGACCGGGCGTACGGCGGTGGACTCGGCGACGGGCAGGTTGTCCAGGGACAGGCCCGGCCCGGGCCGGAAGGAGTACCAGGCCTCGGCGAACTTCCGCGGGTCGTTGGAGACCTGCCGTCCCCGCCACTCGCTCACCTTGCCGACGACGACGCATTCACCGGTCAGGGTGTGCTGCCACTCCAGTGCCACGTGTCCGCAGTCGTCGGCGAGCAGGAACTTCCGCAGCACGCCGGAGCTGGCGCCGCCGAGGGTGTTGCGGTGACCGGGCAGCATCACGGAGAAGATCAGCTTGAGCAGTACGGATTTGCCGCCGCCGTTCTCCAGGAAGAGCACTCCGGCGGGCGCGGGGCGGCGCGGCGGGCCGACGGGCTCCTCCTCGAAGAACTCCGCCTGGGTGGGCGCGGGGTCGGGCACTTCCGCGCCGACGCCCCGCAGGTCCAGCACGGTGTCGGCGTAGCGCGCACCGGCGGGACCGATGGAGTAGAGGCGGACCCGGGACAGCTCGTACATGGCGGACTCTCGTAAGTCTTCGGCAGGTGGGGGGAGTTCAGTTCGAGGAGGCCGTGTGGAACGGCAGGCCGGCGTCGGCCACCAGTTCCTCGGTGTCCTCGGCGGGCAGCAGCGTCGGGGTGCCGTCGGTGACCGGGACGACGCCCAGTTCCAGCAGCTCGGCCATGGCGGCGCTGCCGGCCATGTCCCGTACCTGGAGCTGGTAGCGGGCCGTGGTCCGGTACGTGCCGCCGTTGTCGTCGCCGGTGCGCTGCAGGAATCCGGAGTCGGTGAGGAAGGCGACGGCCTTGCCGACGATGCCGGTCGTCGAACCGGCGAGTCTGCGGGCGTCCTTGGTGGCGCCGGTCGCGCTGCGTCTCATCCAGATCCGCCAGGCCGACTCGAGTCCGGGCGCGTCGGTGGCGGGGTCGGTGTTCTCGCCCACCTCCTCGGCCCGCTCCTCCAGCCGCCGGCAGGCCTGCCGGACGAAGGCGTCGACGCCATTGACGCTGACCCGCCCGATGTACCCGTCGTCGGCGAGGTCCTCGGGCCGCGGGAACGCCATGGCGGCGACGGCGAGGTGGGCCAGCCCGTGCAGGAACCGGTCGGAGCCGTCGGCCGAGGTCCGGCGCGCGTAGTCGCCCATGCGGACGGCGAACACGGAGTCCTCGGCGGCGGTCACCGCCATCCCCGCGCGCGGCGACACCTCAAGGACGACCAGCCCGAGCCCGGCGGCCACGGCATCGGCGAGCCGTGCGAACGGCGGGTCCTCGCGGTAGCGCCGCAGCAGCTCGGTGTACTCCTGGTCGCGGGCGGGCTGCAGCTTGGGCTGAAGGCCGAAGGCGACTAGCCGAGCCGCGTCGGCGGCGTCGGCGGGTGTGACGGCGGCGGAAACGGGGGCGGGCCCGGCTTCCGGCTCACTCCACTCGACGTGCTCGGTCACGGTCGGTCTCCTCGGTCCACTGTTCCTCGACTCATGCTGCTTCCGTCCTGTCCGCCGCCATCCCGACCGCGTCCAGCAAGGCCGTCCCGACGATGAGATCCGCCCCGCCGAACTCGGGATCGTCCAGCTCGGTCCCGTCGTCCACGGCGAACAGGAGCTTCTCCTCGCCCTGCCGATAGGCGGTGCCCACCGCGGGGCTTGCCGCGTGCACGGCCAACAGAGCCACCAGGTACGGCAGATCGGGGTCCTGCCGCCGAGCCTCCGCCAGCAGCCCGGACAGCCGCCGCGGCGCGTCCGCGGGCAGATCCAGCAGCTCCATCGCCGAGGCCAGCTGCTCCGCGCTGAACCGGCTGTCGTCCGGCGTGGCGATGAGGTCCGGTTCCGGCATCTCCGCGCCGAGGTGCTCCCGCTCCACCGGCGGGGTCAGCAGTATGTCGACGAGGTCACCGACCCGGACTGACACCGGCGTACGCAACCCGGTCCCGCGCGCGAAGAACGCGTCGGTGACCCGGACCGCCTGCTCCAGGGGCAGCGGCAGCAGGGGCGAGACCAGGTGCCCGTAGAGGTCTATCCCCGATGTCGTCATGGGCGTGGCGAAGGCCTGCCGGTCCTGCTCCGCGCGGAAGAGCGGCCCCGCCTCCAACAGCCGGGACTGCAGCTGCGTGTGCCGCCGGATGCAGTCCTTGACGATGTCGACGAGTTCGGCGGCCCGCCGCTTCTGCTCGGCGTCCTCCGACTCGTCCCGCGCCTTGCGGATGTTGGTGAGGATCGCGTTCTCGTGCCGATAGCGGTCGGCCACGTGGTCGAGCGCCTCGGTGATCATGTCGGGCACGGCGTTGAGCCAGTCCACCGCCCGGACGTTGCGACGGGTGGCGTCCAGGGCCCGGCGCAGTGTCTCCGAGTACTGCACGGTCCGGTACCGGGCCTGTTCGGCGGCCAGTTGGGCGTCGGCGAGGCGGCCGCGGCTGATCAGCACCTCCAGCTTGACCTCGGCGGCGATCTGGGCGCTGGTGACGTCGGTGTCGAGGGCGCCGACGAGGACGTTGACCGCCTCGTCGGTCGTGCGGAGATACACGGAGCCGCCGGGCCCGGGCACCTCCTCGATCAGCTTGAAGTCGTAGTCGCGCCGGACATATGTGCCGTCCGTCGTGAAAGTGCCGTAGACCGCCCGGAAGCCGCGGTCCACGCTGCCGACGTTGATCAGGTTCTCCAGCACCCAGCGGGCCACGCGCTCATGCTCGGCGACGGGTCGCTGCGGGGCCTGGGCGGCGATGCGCGGGATGAGGCGGGCGACGATCTGGTCGTGGTCGGCGCCGGTGTCGAAGTCCATGTTCAGGGTGACCAGATCGATGGCGGAGAGGGCCACCTCGGCCATGCCGTACACCGAGTACTCACCCGCGAGGTTCGCCTTGCGTGCGTCGAGGTCGTGCAGCGGCGCGGTGCACGCGAGCGCGCGCAGCCGCCGCGCCAGTCCCTCGTCGGCGGCCGGGCCCGGTGCGGGGCGCGGCCCCGCGCTGAGCTGGGGCGGAACACTGTCCGTCGTTGCAGGCGAAGTCACGCTGCACAGACTAGAGCCTCGGTCTGACAACGACCCAAACGTCACAGAAGCGACCCCGCGTCACGGCCGGGACACCGATGCGTTCAGGACGCTAGCCGTCCTCGCCCACCCGCCGCCGGTACACCTCGACCACTCGCTCCAGCGAGTCGTCGAGGTACGTCGCGAGCAGCTTCTCGGCCGCCGCCTTGTCGCCCGCCTCCAGGGCCTGCAGGATCTGCTGGTTCCGCGCCAGGTACGGCTCGTGCAGGGCCTTGGGGTCGTCGACGACGTGGAAGGCGAGGCGGAGTTCGGCGAAGACGCTCCGCATCAGCTCGTCCGTGCGCTCGCTCCCCGCCAGCGCGACCAGCTCCCGGTGGAAGTGGATGTTGGCGGTACCCAACGCTTTCCAGTCACCTTCACGCACCGCCCGCTGCCCGGCGGCGACGGCGTCCGCGAGCCCGTCCCCGGCGTACGGCGGCTCGCCCAGCCCTCGCACCACCGCGCACTCGACGAGGCGCCGGGTGCGGTAGATGTCCTCGACGTCCTCGACCGTGAGGACCCGGACGAAGACGCCCCGGTTGAGCTCGTGGACGAGCAGGCGTTCATGCGTGAGCAGCCGGAACGCCTCGCGCAGTGTGTTGCGGGACACCCCGAGCGCCCCTCCGATGCTGTCCTCCGACAGCCGGGTGCCGGGCGGGAAATAGCCCTCGGCGATGCGGCTTCTGAGGATGTCCGCGACCCGTTCCGCGGTGCTGGTGCGGCCCAGGAGGGCCCGGTCGTCGGCCAGTCCGGTCAGCTGCTCTGCCATGCCCGGAATTCAACCGCAGACACGAGAACGAAACAACAGGGGTATTGAAGGATCGTTCAACGATCCTCTACCTTGCTACGAACCGCACGACACCGCACCCCACGGCACCCCTCGTTCCCGCACCCCACGGCACCGCCCGTTCCCGCACCGCACGGCTCAGTCCCGCACCCTCCGTCCTCCCACTGCGAGGTGCACATGAGCACGACTCCTCCACAGCAGGCCCTCTCCGCTCACCCCACGACCGACGAACGCCCCGCCGACGACGGGGCGTTGGCCTGGTTCCGCGCTCTCGGTCCGCGCGGCCGCCGCGCCTTCGCCGGCGCGTTCGGCGGCTATGCCCTCGACTCGTACGACTACTTCACGCTGCCGCTCAGCATGGTCGCGCTGGCCGCGTACTTCGGCCTGGACAGCGGCCAGACCGGCCTCTTCACCACCGTCACCCTGCTGGCCTCCGGCGTCGGCGGGGCCCTCGCGGGCGTACTGGCCGACCGGGTCGGCCGGGTCCGGGCCCTGATGATCACGGTGATCACCTACGCGGTCTTCACCGTCGCCTGCGGCTTCGCCCCCAACTTCGAGTCGCTGCTGGTCTTCCGCGCCCTCCAGGGTCTCGGCTTCGGCGGCGAGTGGGCGGTCGGCGCGATCCTGGTCGCCGAGTACGCGAGCGCGAAGCACCGGGGCCGCACGCTCGGCGTGATCCAGAGCTCGTGGGCGGTCGGCTGGGGTCTGGCCGTGATCGTCTACACGCTGGTCTTCTCGGTCTTCGACGACGGCACCGCCTGGCGCGTGATGTTCTGGACGGGCGCCCTGCCCGCCCTGCTCATCGTCTGGATGCGCCGCCGTGTGCAGGACGCGCCCGAGGCCGTCGCGGTCCGCGAGAAGAGCGCCGGACAGACCTCCTTCACCACGATCTTCAAGCCCGGCCTGCTGCGGACGACGATCTTCGCGGGCCTGCTCTCCACCGGCGTCCAGGGCGGCTACTACACGCTCGCCACCTGGGTCCCGACGTACCTCAAGAGCGATCGCGGTCTGTCGGTCGTCGGCACCGGCGGCTATCTGACGTTCCTGATCTCCGGAGCCTTCCTCGGCTACCTGACCGGCGGCTACCTCACGGACCGCCTGGGCCGCCGCCGCAACATCTGGCTCTTCGCCCTGCTCTCCGCCCTCTGCATCCTGGCGTACGGCAACATCCCGGAGGGCTCCAACACCCTGCTCCTGGTGCTCGGCTTCCCGCTCGGGTTCTGCATGTCGGCGATCTTCAGCGGCTTCGGCTCCTTCCTGGCCGAGCTGTACCCGACGGCGGTGCGCGGCACGGGACAGGGCTTCACGTACAACGCAGGACGCGCCGTCGGCGCCGTCTTCCCCACCACGGTCGGCTTCCTGGCCGACAGCTGGGGCGTGGGCGGTGCGCTGGTCTTCGGCGCGATCGGTTACGGCATCGCCGCGCTGGCTCTTCTCGGCCTGCCGGAGACGCGTGGAAAGGAGCTCGCGTGAACCGTACGGAAGACCGCTCCCTGACCCTCGTCGACGAGCACGCGCACGCGTGGAGCCCGCGGAACGCCCGGAACCGCTTCCGGGCGGGCCTGACCGGCCCCACCGCGGGGGTCGCGGCGGGCCACACCCAGGTCAACCTGATCTCGGTGCCCGCGGACTGGGCGTACGACATGCTGCTGTTCTGCCAGCGCAACCCGAAGCCCTGCCCGGTGCTCGACGTCACGGACGCCGGTTCGCACACGACCGTGCTGGCCGAGGGCGCCGATCTGCGCACCGATCTGCCGCGCTACCGGGTGTGGCAGGACGGCGAACTGGTGGACGAGCCGACCGACGTCCGGGCGCACTGGCGCGAGGACCTGGTGTCGTTCCTGATCGGCTGCAGCTTCACCTTCGAGTGGGCGCTGAGCGAGGCGGGCGTCCCGCTCCGGCACCTGGAGCAGGGTCGCAACGTCCCGATGTACGAGACCAGCTGGCAGTGCCGCCCGGCGGGACGCCTGCACGGCCCGATGGTGGTGTCGATGCGCCCGGTGCCGCCGCAGCATCTGTCGGCGGCGATCCGGGAGAGCAGTCTGCTCCCGGCGGTGCACGGCGGCCCCGTCCACTGCGGCGACCCGTCGACCCTGGGCATCTTCGACCTGGAGAGCCCCGACTTCGGTGATCCGGTGGAGCTCGCGCCGGACGACATCCCGGTGTTCTGGGCCTGCGGGGTGACCCCGCAGGCCGCGGTGATGGCCTCGCGCCCGCCGTTCGCCATCACCCACGCGCCGGGCCAGATGTTTCTCACCGACGCGCGCGACCAGCAGTACCGCGTGGCCTGAACGACGGCTCACGCAAGGGTCCGAGAAGGAGACACGGAAGTTCCATGACCTCGATCGATCTCAACGCCGACCTCGGCGAGGGCTTCGGCCGCTGGCAGCTCACCGACGACGAACAGCTGCTGTCGGTCGTCACCAGCGCCAATGTGGCCTGTGGCTTCCACGCCGGGGACGCGGCCACCATGCGGCGGGTGTGCGAGCTGGCGGCCGAGCGCGGCGTACGGATCGGCGCCCAGGTCTCCTACCGGGACCTGGCCGGGTTCGGGCGGCGCGCGATGGACGTGCCGCCCGCCGAACTGGCGGCCGAGGTGGCGTACCAGATCGGCGCCCTGGAGGTCTTCGCGCGCGCGGCGGGCACGCGCGTGTCGTACGTCAAGCCGCACGGCGCGCTCTACAACCGGGTCGTGCACGACGAGGAGCAGGCCGGCGCGGTCGTCGACGGCGTGCTCCTGGCGGACCCGGCCCTGCCGGTGCTCGGCCTGCCGGGCTCCCGCCTGCTGGAACTGGCAGGCAAGGCGGGCCTCCCGGTGGTCACGGAAGCCTTCGCGGACCGCGCCTACACCGAGGAGGGCCGACTGGTGCCGCGCGGCGAGGAGGGTGCCGTGGTCACCGATCCGGCGGCCGTCGTGGAGCGCTCGGTGGGACTCGCCCGGGACGGGGCCGTCACCTCGCACTCCGGGACGCGCATCGAGGTCCGCGCGCGCTCGCTGTGTCTGCACGGGGACACACCGGGCGCCGTGGAGCTGGCCCGCCGGGTCCGGGCGCGGCTGGCGGAGTCGGGCGTCCGCGTGGAGGCCTTCGCATGAGCATGAGGGCGCTGCCCGTCGGCGACGGCGCACTGCTCGTCGAGGTCTCCTCGGACGAGGAGGCCCGGGCCCTCCACGCGGAGCTGGTGCGGCGCCGCGCGGAGGGCTCGCTGGCCGCGACCGAGATCGTCCCCGCGGCCCGCACGGTCCTCCTCGACGGCCTCACCGACCCGGCCCGACTGGCCGGCGAACTGACCGCCTCCGCCGTAGCGCCCGCTCCCCCACGCGCGCGTGACGTCGTCGAACTCCCCGTGCGCTACGACGGCCCGGACCTGGCCGACGTCGCCGCCCACTGGGGCGTGGCACCCCACGAGGTGGCCCGCATCCACGCGAACACCGAATTCACCGTGGCCTTCTGCGGTTTCGCCCCCGGTTTCGGCTACCTCACGGGCCTGCCCGCCCACTACGACGTCCCGCGCCGAGCGACTCCACGCACCTCCGTCCCACCCGGTTCGGTAGCCCTCGCGGGCCCCTACACGGGCGTGTACCCCCGCTCGTCCCCGGGCGGCTGGCAGCTGATCGGCACCACGGACACGGTTCTGTGGGACCACGCGCGCGTGCCGGCCGCTCTGCTGTCGCCGGGCACGCGCGTGAAGTTCCTTCCGGTGGGTGCGGCATGACGGACCGCGCGCTCGCCGTCGTACGAGCGGGCGCCCTGACGACGGTGCAGGACCGGGGCCGCCCGGGCCACGCCCACCTGGGTGTCCCCCGCTCGGGAGCCCTGGACGGCCCTGCGGCGACGCTCGTCAACCGCCTGGTCGGCAATCCGCCGGAGGCGGCCGTCCTGGAGACCACCCTCAACGGCTGTGCCGTACGCCCCCGCTCGACGGTCACCGCCGCCGTCGGCGGCGCCCCCTGCCCGGTCACGGTGGACGGCCGCCCGGCCCCCTGGGGAGCGCCGGTCCTGGTCCCCGCAGGCGCCGTCCTGGACATCGGCACCGCCATCTCCGGCCTGCGCACCTATGTGGCCGTCTCCGGCGGCATCACCGTCGACCCGGTCCTGGGCAGCCGCTCCACAGACCTTCTGTCAGGCCTGGGCCCCCCACCCCTGACGGACGGCGCGGTCCTGCCTCTGGGCACCCCGACGGAGCTCCACGCGCGCGTGGACGTCGCTCCCCAGCCGGCGCCCCCGGCGGAACTGGTCCTACGGGTGACGCCGGGCCCCCGCGACGACTGGTTCACGCGCGAGGCGCTCCGCACCTTCATGTCCCGCACCTATCGCGTGTCCCCCGCGAGCAACCGCATCGGCCTGCGCACGGAGGGCCCGGCTCTGGAACGGGCGGTCCCGGGCGAACTCCCGAGCGAGGGCATGGTGTTGGGCGCGATCCAGGTCCCACCGGACGGCCGCCCGGTGGTGTTCCTGGCGGACCATCCGACGACCGGGGGCTACCCGGTGATCGCGGTGGTCCGCACCCAGGACCTCGCAGCAGCGGCCCAGGCCGTACCAGGCACTCCGGTGCGCTTCACAGAAGTAGGCAGGCGATAACAGGCTCAGGGGGGCGGGGCTGTGTCGATGTGCGGCTACCGCCGCGTGAGCGCGACCAGCCCCCACGCACCCGCAGACGAAGACGCTCACGCCGCCTCAGCCACAGACAGAGCAGCCAAAGCCGCCGAGACCGAAGCAGCCGCCCGCAAGTCAAGCCCCGCACTCGTCCCCCGAGCCCGATGCCGCATCTCATCCACCGCCAGCGTCAACAACTGCGGCAACAGATCCGTACACCGCCGAGCCACCCACCCCGTCCCCGCCGTGGCCAGCCACCACAGGCTCGCGGACTTGGTGGGAACGGGAAACTCGGGCTCGGCCGAGGGCGCGGCCCCTGTCGCGAGCCCCGCCTCCACCAGCAACGCGTGAAACCGCACGGCCAGCTGCCGATGTCCCCGCTCTCCCGGATGCAGCCGATCCGCGCTCCACATGGCCCGGTCCATGAGCCAGGCCCCCTCGGCGGCATGCAGATGCACCGCCCCGTACCGCTCGGACAGCGCGTGCACGACCGTGTTGACCGCCCGCTGACGCCGGGCCAGCGGCCGCGCCAACGCCCCCGGCAGCCCGAGCATCGCCCCCGGATCCGGCAGACAGGCCGTGAGGATCACCGCCCCCTGCGCGGCGAAGGCGGAGTACACGGCATCGAGCCGCGAGGCCACCGCGTGGATGTCGAAGGTGCAGCGAAGAGTGTCATTGACTCCGACCACCACGGACACGACATCCGGCCGCAACGCGAGCCCGACGGGCAGCTGCCGCTCCAGCACGTCGCGGGTCTGTGCACCGCTCACCGCGAGATTGGTGAACTCCACGGCCCCGGAGGAGGCCCCGCCACCAGGCCCCTCACCAGGCCCCTCACCAGAACCGTCACCAAGATCACCGCCGAGCCCACCGGCAAGCAGCGCGGCCCATCCCCGCCACCCCTCCCCGACGGGATCACCCACGCCCTCGGTGAGCGAGTCACCGAGGGCGACGAACCGAACGGGTCTCATCGCACGCCCTCGGGCACGGAAACCGGCACGTCGTGCGCGGCGAGGAACGCCTCCACCGCCGCACGCCATCCGAAGCACTCCGCACGCGCGCGTGCGGCGCTGCGCCGGTCGCCCGGCGGCCGTTCCAGCAGCATCTCCACGGCGTCCGCGAACGCACCCCCGTGATCCGCCGCGACGGCCCCCGCGGACCCGATCACCTCGGGCAACGCGGAAGACGCGCTCGCCACGACGGGCGTACCGCACGCCATCGCCTCCAGCGCGGCGAGCCCGAACGTTTCAGCGGGCCCCGGAGCCAGGCACACGTCAGCTGAGGCCTGGAGTGCCCCGAGGAGCCCGCGGTCGGAGACGTGCCCGAGGAAGACGACCGGCAGGCCGCGCTCGCGCGCCCGGTGCTCCAGCCGTGCCCGCAGCGGGCCGTCCCCGGCCACCACCAGCACCGCCCGCCGCCCGCGCCGTACGAGCGCCTCCAGGGCGTCCAGGGCCGTGCCGGGCCGTTTCTCCACCGACAGCCGGGTGCACGTCACGAGCAGCGTCTCGTCCTCGCGCGCGTAGCGGGCCCGCAGCCCCGGGTCGGCCAGCGCGGGGTGCCGTTCGACCAGATCGACGCCCAGCGGGGCCCGTACGACATTGCGTGCCCCGATCCGCACGAACTCGCGCTCGGCGAACTCGGTGGTGCACACCACGCGCGCGTACGTGTGTGCCGTACGGACGTTGAGGGCATCGGCAGCCCTCCGGGCCGCGCCTTCCGGAACGCCCCAGGTGCGCAGTACTCCGTCGGCGGTCTCGTGGGAGACCATCACGGCGGGCACCCGGGCCCGCCGGGCCCACCTGCCGGTCCACCTGAGCGTCGTGCGGTCGGAGACCTCCAGGCGGTCCGGCGCCAGTTCCTCCAGCAGCCGGGCCACCCGCCGCTTGTCGGCGAGCACGCGGTAGCCGCCGGTGCCGGGCAGCAGCGGACCGGGCAGGGTGATCACGCGCCCCTGCTCGGTCTGGACGTCGCTCACCCGCTCGCCCGGCACGACCAGCACGGACTCGTGTCCGGCCGCCCGGTATCCCTTGCCCAGCTCGCGCAGCGCGGTGCGCAGACCGCCCGAGGCGGGCGCGACGAAGTTCGCCAGGCGCACGATCCGCAGCGAAGGCGCGCCGGCGTCCATCCGCGAGGCGCTCATGCCGCCACCGCCGTCCGCCGCCCCGCGAGCACGCTCGCGTAGTGGCCGATCAGCTGGTCGCCGACGGCGGCCCAGGTGCGGCCCTCGACCGTGGCGCGCGCCGCGGAGCCGTAGGCGGCCCGCAGGCCGGGGTCGGCGGCCAGGGCCCACACGGCGTCCCGTACGGCGGCCGCGTCGCGCGGCGGGACCAGCAGGCCGGTGCGCCCGTGGGCGACCAGGTCCAGCGGGCCGCCGGCGGCGGGCGCGACGACGGGCACCCCGCTGGCCATGGCCTCCTGCACGGTCTGGCAGAAGGTCTCGAAGGGACCAGTGTGCGCGAAGACGTCCAAGGAGGCGAAGATCCGGGCGAGTTCGTCGCCGGTACGGCGGCCCAGGAAGACCGCGCCCGGCAAGGACTCCTGGAGCTGGGGCTCGCTCGGCCCGTCGCCCACCACCACGACGCGGACGCCCTCCAGGCCGCACACGCCGGCCAGGAGCTCGACCTGCTTCTCGGGGGCGAGCCGCCCGACATAGCCGACGATCAGCTCGCCGTTCGGGGCGAGTTCGCGGCGCAGGTTCTCGTCGCGCAGCGCGGGGCGGAAGCGGACGGTGTCCACGCCGCGCGGCCAGAGCTTGACCCGGGGGACGCCGTGGGACTCCAGGTCGTGCAGGGCGGCGCTGGACGGGGCGAGGGTGAGGTTGGCGGCGGCGTGGACGGAGCGGATGCGGCGCCAAGCGGCCGCTTCACCGGCGTGCACATAGGTGCGGGCGTAGCCCGCGAGGTCGGTCTGGTAGACGGCCACGGCGGGGATGCCGAGCCGGGCGGCGGCGGCCATGCCGCGCACGCCGAGGACGAAGGGGCTGGCCAGGTGGACGATGTCGGCGCGGTGCTCGGTGATGGCCGCGGCGACGCGTCGGCTGGGGAGGGCGACGCGGACCTGGGGATAGCCCGGAAGCGGTAGGGAGGGGACTCGGACGACAGGGCAGGGCGCGAGGGAATCGGCCCCCGGCCCGGTACCGGCGGCGGTGGCCGGCGCGACGACGAGCGGAGAGTGACCGCGATCCACGAGGTGCCGGGCGGTCTGGAGCGCGCAGTGGGCCACGCCGTTCACATCGGGGGGAAAGGATTCAGTCACGATGACGACACGCATACCGGTGTTGTCGCCGCGCTGGACGTGCTCGCGTCAAAGTGGATCTTTCCGAAGGGGGAACGTCCCATGAGCGTTCCCTCCCACACCCGCGCAGGTCAGGCCGTGTCCATGCCCGCCTGACCCGCGGGTCACCCCGAGTTCACCCTGGAGGTATGCGTTCACATGGTGGTCGCGTCCGGTCCGATGCGGCTGCGGACGGCTGTCTGGACCTCTGCTTCCTCGGCCGGATCGGCGGCGAGGCGGCGCAGCTGTTCCACGACCCGGGCGTCACCGGTCTCGGCGTGCCGGGCGGCGATCTCGCGGGTGGTCTCCTCGCAGTCCCAGAGGCACTCGACGGCGAAGCCGGTGGGGAAGGAGGGGTCGGTGGCGGCGAGGGCCCGGGCGGCCCGGCCGCGCAGATGGGACGAAGCGGTCTCGCGGTAGATGTGGCGGAGCACCGGGGCGGCGCAGGCGATGCCGAGCCGTCCGGTGCCGTCGACGAGGGTCCACAGGGTCGGCGCGTCCGGCCCTTCCCCTCGTACGGCCTCGCGCAGGGCCGCGAGGACCAGGTCGCGGTCCTTCGCGCCGCCGCGGCAGGCGAGCATGCGTCCGGCGGCGGCGCCCAGCTGATCGGGCCGGTGGGCCCAGCTCCGTGCGCGGTCCACGGCGGCGACACTGCACATCCGTTCGAAGGCGTCGACGGCGGCCTCCATGACCGGCGCCGATCCGGTGACCACGGCCGCCTCGATCAGATCGAGGGCATCCGGATCATTGCCATCGGCGAGGTAGCGCAAGGCCGTACAGCGGGCGCCCTCGGTGCCGTCCTTGGCGGCGGCGACGATCTCGGCCCGGTCCTCGGGGCCGGCGACGGCCATGAGGCAGCGGGCGGCGGGCACATGGAGCGCGGCGCCGCGTTCGACGCCCTGCTCGGCCCACTCGAAGACCGCCCGCACGCTCCACCCCGGACGGGGTCCACTGGGTCGCATCTGGCGTTGCCAGCGGTCGAAACAGCCGGCCTCCTGAGCGGCACGCACGCGCGTGGCGATGGATTCGCGCGGATCCTCCGCCCACAGCCGCCAGGGCCGTGGTTCGAAGGAGTCGCGCACGGTGGCGGCCAGTTCGGCCTCACCCTCGGCGTCGGTGGCGAAGCGGGCCAGCACGGGCGCGGCCAGGGCGCGCAGCCCGGCGTCGTCGTCCCTGAGGGCGAGCTCGTCCAGGGCCCAGGCCCAGTTGGAGCCCGTGGCGGCGTACCTGCGCAGCAGTTCGAGCGCGTCCCGCCTGCCGTAGGAGGCGAGGTGCCCGAGGACCGCCAGGGCGAGGCCCGTGCGTGACTCCTCGTCGTCGAAGTGGTCCTCGACGTCGAAGAGGTGGGCCTCGATCTCGTCCAGCTCGCCGTTGAGGTCGAGGTAGAGACGGGCGTAGTAAAGGGAGCGGTTCTCCACCTGCCAGTCGTGGCGGGGGTCCCGCAGCACACAGTGGTTCAGGGCCGCGAGCGCTTCGGCGCGCGGGGCGGTGAGCGCGTGCAGTGTGCCGTCGCCGCGGCCCCGCTGAAGCAGGCCGAGCAGCGTGCCACTGGGCGCTATGACCGGTTCGAACATGGGAAACAGCCTCACATCAAGCGTCGACGCAACCGGGGGTCCTGCTTCACCTGGCCGCGTGACAACACGTCGGGGCGCCCGCCGTTTCCTGCTTGCTGTAGACCATTTTCCTCTGCCTCTCGTCGGTGGCCCATGCGGACCGCATCACGGCCCGCGCGGTGCGGCAACACCTGCCCAGCCATCGCGTCCGTGAATCACGACGTCATGATGACTCGGCACTTACATCTGCCGCGACCGAAATTTCGGCGGCCCTGTACCGCCTCCCCCGTTATCCGTGTTTTCGCTGGTCAGAGCGTTCGGCTCAGTATGCGCCGAACAATTCGAGCAGATCCGTCTTGGCGAACATACGAGCGGTGTCGACGGCCGACGGGGTCCCCGCGGCGGGGTCGGCACCGCTCTCCAGAAGCGCCTTGATGACTTCCGTCTCACCCTTGAAGACCGCTCCCGCGAGCGGGGTCTGGCCTCGGTCGTTGACCCGGTCCGCCTCGGCGCCCCGGGCGAGCAGTGCGCGCACCGCGTCGGCGTGGCCGTGGTAGGCGGCGAGCATCACGAGGGAGTCGCCGCGGTCATTGGTGAGGTTGGCCGGAACACCCGCGTCGACGTACGACACGAGCGCCTCGGTCTGACCCCGGCGGGCCAGATCGAAGATCTTGGTCGCCAGCTCCACGACCTCGGGGTCGGGGGCTTCAGTCATCGGCCGGACCGCCTCTCCTACATCCGTTCAGGTGAATCGCAAGGGTACTGGCTCGCGCGGCACATGACCCGAAGTGCCGGAGGTAAAGATCACCACTGACCCGGTCGGACGCAAGTCCCCTGCTCAACCGGCCTCAGTCGACTCCGCCACTCGTGGGAAATCTCCCGAAATTCACCCAGTTGCACCTTTTATCGTATGGATACATCCTGTGAGCCTGGAAGTACTCATGGTGACTGTCCCCGCGAACCAGGAGATCCCAAATGATCCTGTCCATCTCAGGCGTGGTCCTGCTCGGCATCATCGTCTTCCTCTTCTTCCGCAAGGACGGCCTCAAGGCGTCCCACGCCTTCGTCGCCGCCCTCTTCGGCTTCTACCTGGCGAGCACCGCCATCGCCCCGAGCATCAGAGCCGGCGGCGAGAGCCTCGCGAGCCTCCTCGGCGGAATCAAGTTCTGACGCCGCCTCACGCGGCGTCCCTCCCGTCCGTACGCACCATCAGGAGACAGCAGTGGCCCTGCGCCCCCTCCCCCGCATCCTGAGCACAGGCAGCGCGCAGATCGCCAAGAGCCGGGAGCTGGCCCGGACGGCGGCCGACAGCGCCACCGACGTCCTCCACCCGCTGATCACGATCACTCGCGGTCTGCGCCGGCTGGCCTCGGCCGGGCGGCGCAAGTGGGCCGACACCCCCAAGGACAAGCGCGGGCCGCTGCTTTTCCTGGTGGCCTCGGTGGTCCTGGTCGTGGCCCTCGTGCCGTACGGTCCGCTGCTCGCCGTCATCACCCTGATGGCGGCGGCAGCCTGGCAGGGCCGGGACCGCACCCCACCGGTCCCGGAGGGCCCCGACGACTCGCAGACCGAACGGCTCCAGTCCCTCTACGAAGCCCTGGTGCCCTACTTCTCCACCGCCGAGGACCCGGCTCCCCTCTACGCCCACGGCGGCGAGTGGGAGAAGGCCTTCCCGGCGTACGACTTCGACGAGACGAACCGCATCACCCAGCTCGTGATCCGCTACCCCGCCTACTTCACGGACGGCGAGGCCGACTCACGCGCGCGTATCGAGCAGTTGCTGCACGCCAAGTCGGGCCGCGGCCGCGAGTACCGCTTCGCCTGGGACGAGGAGGGCAACCAGCTCTCCGTCACCGTCCTGCCGCCGCTGCCCACCGACATCGCCGCCCAGCGCTTCGTCACCGCCCCCGGCGAGACGGTCCTCGGCTTCACCGACCCCACCCAGGTCCAGCGCACCCTCCCCCTCTCCCACGGCGAGGAACAGCGCGATGTCCCCCCGGTCGTCTGGCGCACCGGCATCCGCTCCACCGAACCCCACCTGCTGGTCATGGGCCAGCCGGGCAGCGGCACCTCCACCCTGCTCCGCTCCATCGCCCTCCAGGCCCTGCTGTACGGCGATGTCGTCATCGTCGAGGGCGGCGGCACCGGCGAGTACGCGTGCCTCACCGGCCGCAACGGCGTCCTCGCGGTCGAGTGCGGACTGACCGGCGCGCTGGCGAGCCTGGAGTGGGCCGCCACGGAGACGGAGCGCCGCCTGATCGCCATGAACCGGGCCCGCCAGGCCGGCCACCCGCCCCCGGACGACACCAAGCGCCCCCTGTGGATCCTCCTGGACCGCCCGAGCGCCTTCACGCACCTGGCCGCGGCAGACGGCCACCGCGACCCGCAGTCCCTGCTCCAGGTACCGCTCCGGCACGGCCGCGCGGCGAACGTCACGGTCGTGGTGGCCGATCAGTTCGACTACGCGGACGCGCTGAGCGATGCCGTACGACAGCACACACGCGCGCGTGTCGTGCTGGGCCCGGTGACGGCCGGACAGCTGGAGGCGGTCCTGGGTACTCCCCCACGGACGACCCTGATCACCGACGTCCCGCCGGGCCGGGGGTACGCCCGCCTGGGCACGGGCCCGGTGCACCGTCTCCAGGTCCCGTCCACCCCGGACCCGTACGACGACGCGACGAGCGACGCGGACCGGCAGGCGGTGCTGGCGCTGCTGCCGCCGCGGACGACACCGGCCGACGCGGAAACGGTTCCCGTGGAAGCGGTGGTCGCCGAAGCGCCGTAGGTGGTCTTGCGAGTGCGGGTGTGGGGGGGCTGATCGCGCCCGCGCGGCGCCAGCCGCATATCGACACAGCCCCGCGCTCCTTCAGGCAGATCCAGTCGCCGTCATGCCACAAACGTGCGCGGCGACTCCCCACCACCCGACGCTCCGCTCTCCACCAATTGCGCCGCCGTGGCCAGGCGCACCGCCGCCTCCTCAGCCACCGCACCCCCCACAGTGAACGGCAACCGCACATACCCCTCGAAGGCCCCGTCGACCCCGAACCGAGGCCCGGAAGGAACCCGCACCCCGACCCGCTCCCCCACCTCGGCGAGCCGCGACCCGGAAAGCCCCCCGGCCCGCACCCACAACGTCAGCCCACCCCGTGGCACCTCGAACTCCCACGCAGGCAACTCCCGTCGCACCGCAGCCACCAGCGCGTCCCGGTTCTCCCGGGCCTGGGCCCGCCGCACCTCCACGGCCTGCTCCCAACCCCCCGTACTGAAGAGCCAGTTCACGGCCAGCTGCTCGACGACGGGCGTCCCGAGGTCGGCGTACGCGCGCGCGGCGACGAGACTGCGGATGACGTCCGGTGCCGCCCGCACCCACCCGATCCGCATGCCCGCCCAGAACGCCTTGCTCGCGGACCCCACGGTGATCACCGTGGACCCGGCGGGATCGAACCCGCACACGGGCCGTGGCATCTCGACGTCCTCGTCCAGCCACAGCTCGCTCATCGTCTCGTCGGCGACCAGCACGGTCCCCGCCGACCGCGCCGCGTCCACGAGCCGACGCCGCTGGTCGTCGTCGGCGAGCGCGCCGGTCGGGTTGTGGAAGTCGGCGACGATGTAGGCGATCCGCGGTGCCGCGTCCCGCAGGACCTGACGCCAGCGGTCCATGTCCCAGCCGGCCAGCCCGTCGGCCATCGCGACGGGCACCAGCCGGGCGCCCGCCTCCCGCATGAGCTGGAGGATGTTGGCGTAGGAGGGCGATTCGACGGCGATGCGTTCGCCGCGGCCGCCGAAGAGATGACAGATCGCGTCGATGGCGCCCATCGCACCGGTCGTCACCATGATCTGCTCGGGCATGGTGGGGATGCCGCGCGCGGTGTACCGGTCGGCGATCATCGAGCGGAGCGCGGGGAGCCCGGCCGGGTAGTCGCCGTGGGTGTGGGCGTACGGCGGCAGTTCCTCCAACGCGCCCTGCACGGCACGGGTCAGCCATGGCTCGGGGGCGGGAAGGGCCGCGCAGCCCAGGTCGATCATGGAGCCGAGTGCCTCGGGGGGCAGGGGCTCCAGGCCGCGCGCGGGAAGAGGGTTGCCGGCCGGGACCGCGGTCCAGCTGCCCGCACCCCGCCGCGACTCCAGGAAACCCTCCGCGCGCAGGGCTTCGTACGCCGCCGCCACCGTCGTACGGCTGACCGACAGGGACAGGGCGAGTTCGCGTTCGGCGGGCAGGCGGGCGGCCACCGGGACGCGGCCTTCGAGGACCAGGAGCCGGATGCCGTCGGCGAGGGCCCGGTAGGCCGGCGGGCGGCGCGTGCCGGGGCCCGCCGGGCGGTCCTGCTGGGAGTTGAGCAGCCGGGCGAGCTGCGCCGCTCCCACCGCCGAGGTCCACTGCGCCATGGAAATCAGTCCACCTTCCCCGAATTGGCCATGGATGAGGTCTCCACCCAAGCCACAGGGTGTCATGGACCAGGCCACCACGACCACAGGGGGCATCACTTGTCCACAAAGAGCCGGCTCGGGCGCCGGCTGATCCAGCTGTACTTCGGTCTCGCGCTGTACGGAGCGAGTTCCGCACTGCTCGTCGAGGCGGGCCTGGGCCTGGAGCCCTGGAACGTGCTGCACCAGGGCCTCGCCGAGCTGACGGGCCTGACGATCGGCGTCGTGTCGATCGTCGTGGGCGCGGCGGTGCTCCTGCTGTGGATTCCGCTGCGCCAGCGGCCGGGGCTCGGCACCGTCTCCAACGTCTTCGTGGTCGGCATCGCGATGGACGCCACCCTGGCCGCGGTTCCCGAGGCGCACACCCTGGCCGTGCGGATCCCGCTCATGCTGGTCGGCATCCTGCTCAACGGCGTCGCCACCGGCCTCTACATCGCCGCCCGCTTCGGGCCGGGGCCGCGCGACGGTCTGATGACAGGGCTGCACCAGCGCACGGGGCGTTCCATCCGGCTGATGCGGACGGCCGTCGAGATCGCGGTGGTCGTGACGGGCTTCGTGCTCGGCGGCACCATCGGCATCGGCACGCTGCTCTACGCGGTGTCCATCGGCCCGCTCGCACAGCTCTTCCTGCGGGTGTTCGACGTCCCCGCGGCATCGGACAGCAGCACGGTCGTTGCCACCGGGCAACCCCGGGGAGCCATACTGCGTCGGTGAGCACCCGGACACGTCACCCGTACCTCGACCACCCCGGCCCGATCGCCTTCGCCCACCGGGGCGGGGCGGCGGACGGCCTGGAGAACACCCTGCTGCAGTTCCGGCGGGCGATCGAGACCGGCTACCGCTATCTGGAGACGGACGTCCACGCGACGGCGGACGGGAAGCTCGTCGCCTTCCACGACACCACGCTGGACCGGGTCACCGACGGGGCGGGCCGGATCTGCGACCTGCCCTGGGCGGACGTACGGCACGCGCGCGTGGCGGGCAAGGAGCCGGTGCCGCTCTTCGAGGAGCTCCTGGAGGAGTTTCCCGAGGCCCGCTGGAACGTCGACATCAAGGACGAGCCGGCCCTCCGGCCGCTCCTGGACCTGATCGAGCGCACCAGCACCTGGGACCGGATCTGCGTCGGTTCCTTCTCCGAGGCCCGGGTCGTGCGCGCCCAGCGGCTCGCCGGACCACGCCTGGCGACGTCGTACGGCACCCGCGGAGTCCTCAACCTGCGGCTTCGCTCCTGGGGTGTGCCCGCCGCGCTGCGCCGGTCCGCGGTCGCCGCGCAGGTGCCGGAGGCCCAGAGCGGCGTCCAGGTGGTCGACCACCGCTTCGTGCGGACCGCCCACGCGCGCGGGCTGCAGGTGCACGTGTGGACGATCAACGAACCCGAGCGGATGCACCGGCTCCTGGACCTGGGAGTCGATGGCATCATGACCGATCACATCGACACGTTGCGCAAGGTCATGGAGGACCGGGGCGTCTGGGTCTGACGGCCCGCGCACCCCTGGAACCGCGGACTGGGCGCGGGACCAGTGAGGGGGCCGGGTTGGGCACCGACGCCGTGCAGACGAAGAGCGCCGACGAGGCCGCCGACCGGCGGCGCGAGCAGCGCGGCTGGTACTTCTACGACTGGGCGTGCTCGGTCTACTCGACGAGTGTGCTCACCGTGTTCCTCGGCCCCTATCTGACGTCGGTCGCCGAGGACGCGGCGGACGCGGACGGCTATGTCCATCCCCTGGGGATCCCGGTGCGCGCCGGTTCGTTCTTCGCTTACTCGGTGTCCCTGTCCGTGATCGTGGCCGTGCTGCTGATGCCGCTGGTGGGCGCGGCGGCCGACCGCACCGGCCGCAAGAAGCCGCTGCTGGCGACGGCCGCCTACACGGGAGCCGTGGCGACGACCGGCCTGTTCTTCCTCGACGGCCACCGCTATCTGCTCGGCGGCATCCTGCTGATCGTGGCGAACGCGGCGATGTCCGTCGGGATGATGCTCTACAACTCCTACCTCCCGCAGATCGCCGAGCCCGGGGAACGCGACGCGGTCTCCTCCCGGGGCTGGGCCTTCGGATACGCGGCGGGTTCCCTGGTCCTGGTCGTGAACCTGGTCCTCTACAGCGCCCATGACTCCTTCGGCCTCTCCGAGGGCATGGCCGTCCGGATCTGTCTGGCGTCGGCGGGACTGTGGTGGGGCGCCTTCACCCTCGTACCGCTGCGCAGGCTCCACGACCGCCGCATGCCGCCGAAGGAGGCGACCGCGCCCGGCTTCCGGCAGCTCGCGGCGACGGTCCGCGACATGCGCCGCCATCCCCTGACGCTCTCGTTCCTGCTGGCCTACCTCATCTACAACGACGGCATCCAGACCGTGATCTCCCAGGCGTCCGTCTACGGCTCCGAGGAACTCGGCCTCGGCCAGTCGACCCTCATCGGCGCCGTCCTGCTGGTGCAGGTGCTGGCGGTGGCGGGCGCGCTGGGCATGGGCCGACTGGCTCGGATCTACGGTGCGAAGCGCACGATCCTCGGTTCGCTGGTGGCGTGGACGCTGACACTGACGGCCGGCTACTTCCTGCCCGCCGGGGCGCCGGTGTGGTTCTTCGTGCTGGCCGCCGGGATCGGTCTGGTCCTCGGTGGCAGCCAGGCCCTGTCCCGCTCCCTCTTCTCGCATCTCGTCCCGCCGGGCAAGGAGGCCGAGTACTTCTCGGCGTACGAGATGAGCGACCGGGGCATGAGCTGGCTGGGCCCGCTTCTGTTCGGGATCACCTACCAGCTGACGGGAAGTTATCGGGACGCGATCATCTCTCTGGTGGCCTTCTTCGTCCTCGGGTTCGCCCTGCTCGCACGGGTTCCGGTGCGGCGGGCGATCAGCGACGCGGGGAATCCCGTACCCGAGAAGATTTAGCGTTCGACGCGAAAGGGCGGTAGTGTACGCGTTTGGCCTGCCAGGCGTACCGTTACTGCGCGTCAAAGATGCCGAAACGCTGGGTGACATCTGCTAGCAGATGTGACAAACCGGGCGCCGGTGGGTACAACAAGGGGCGGCTACGACGGCGACGCATGACCCGGAACGGGAATCTTTACCGCCGACCGGACGTTGACCGGATGACGACGACAGCGACACCTGTCCTGTGGGCGACAAGCCCGGGAGGCACGATTCATGAGTGAGCGAGCTCTTCGCGGCACGCGCCTCGTGGTGACCAGCTACGAGACGGACCGCGGCATCGACCTGGCCCCGCGCCAGGCCGTGGAGTACGCATGCGAGAAGGGACATCGCTTTGAGATGCCCTTCTCGGTCGAGGCGGAGATCCCGCCGGAGTGGGAGTGCAAGGTCTGCGGGGCCCAGGCACTCCTCGTTGACGGCGATGGCCCTGAGGAAAAGAAGGCCAAGCCCGCGCGTACGCATTGGGACATGCTGATGGAGCGGCGCACCCGCGAGGAACTCGAAGAGGTCCTCGAGGAGCGTCTGGCCGTTCTGCGCTCGGGAGCGATGAACATCGCGATCCATCCGCGGGACAGCCGTAAGTCCGCGTAGTCCCTGCGGGGCCTGAGCGGAAACACAGCGCACGCAATAACCGCGGGCGCCGTACGTGAACTCTGCGTACGGCGCCCGCGGTTGCGTTTTCGGCGGCCGCCGACCCGTCGGCCCATGGCGCCTCGTCCTCGAAAGCCGGACGGGCCCGGTCCGGTAACGCCGGACGGGCCCGGTCCGATCGGGACGCCTCAGCCCGTCAGCGGGCGCCGCGGCTCCTAGGGCGTGTCCCCCGGTTCGTCCCTGATGACCTCGCCCTGGACGACCTTGCCGTCGGGGCGGTGCATGCGGGCCTGCTGGAAGGCGTCGCCGAGGGTGCCCGGGGCGGACTCGCTGAGTTTGCGTTCGAAGGTGCGTTCCGCGCGGCGGGCGATGGTCTTCTGGACCGGCGGGATCAGCAGGAGCAGGCCCACCGCGTCGGAGATCAGGCCGGGGAGCATCAGCAGAAGGCCGCCCAGCATCATCAGGCCGTTGCCACCACCGCTCGCGGGGGCGGTGCCGCGCTGCAGCGCCTCGTTGAGGTTCTTAAAGGCCCGGCGGCCCGCCCGCTTGATGACCACCGCACCGAGCACCAGGCCGGCGAGCAGCAGCAGGAACACCGTGAATCCACCGGCCGCGCCCGCCACCACGGTCAGCAACCAGATCTCCAGCACCAGCCACGCCGCGATCCCCAGCGGCAGGAAGGTGCGCAACCGGGAGCGCGGGGGCCGGGCGGGGTACGTCGGGGGCGGAGCGCCAGTCGTCATGCATCCAGTGTGCCTGGGCAGGGCTCAGCACGGGATAAGGGGGCGATCAACGGGGCCTGTGTGACCGTACGGCCGCTGTCAGGCCTTCTTGCCCCGGCCCGTCACCTTGCCGACCCGCTCCCCCACGCCCCACGTGGTGACCCGCCACAGGGCCTCCACCAGGATGTCGCGGCTCATCTTGGAGTCGCCGTGCTCGCGCTCGACGAAGGTGATGGGGACCTCGACGACGTGGTAGCCGGCCTTGACCGCGCGGCGGGCGAGGTCGACCTGGAAGCAGTAGCCCTGGGAGGCGACGTCGGCGAGGCCGAGGCCTTCCAGGGTTTCGCGGCGGAAGGCGCGGTAGCCGCCGGTGATGTCCCGCAGGGGGAGGTCGAGGGCCACCCGGGAGTAGAGGCTGCCGCCGCGGGAGATGAACTCGCGGGACTTGGGCCAGTTCACGACCCTCCCTCCGGGCACCCAGCGGGAGCCGAGGACGAGGTCGGCGCCCTTGAGGGCGATCAGCAGCCGCGGCAGCTCCTCGGGCTGGTGGGAGCCGTCGGCGTCCATCTCGACGAGGACGCCGTAGCCGTGCTCGAGTCCCCAGGTGAAGCCCGCGAGGTAGGCGGCGCCGAGGCCCTCCTTGCCCTTGCGGTGCAGTACCTGGACCTGGTCGTCCGCCGCGGCGAGTTCGTCGGCGAGTTTGCCGGTGCCGTCGGGGCTGTTGTCGTCGGCGACGAGAACGTGCGCCTCGGGAACGGCCTTGCGTACTCGGTCGACGATCGTCTTGATGTTCTCCGCCTCGTTGTAGGTCGGGATGATCACCAAGGTCGTGCCGAGCGGGCCGAACTGCCTCCCCTGGCTTTGTGCCGCGAGGGTCCCGTCGCCGTCGTTCACTGCTGCCCCTTCACTCCGTACGCAGGCGTCCACCATAGTGGGCGACGCTTGCGCCGACGTGACAGGAGGTTCGTATGGTGGTGTCGTTTTAACAAAAGCGGGGTAAGAACGCTCGTTTGGACAGCTGTGCGGACTGCGGATGGGGGCCCGGCGCCCTTCGGGCCGACCTGGGACCCGCTGGCTGCGGGTCGACCTGAAGCCGTTGTCTACTGAGCGCCCGGGCCCCACCCGGGTCACACCTCCCCGACCGGCCGGAACGTTCCCTCGCAGCGGCGCGGGCGCTGAGCCTGGCTGCCAGTGGCGGTGCCCCGGTGCGGCACACCGTCCCTGACCCAGCGGCGCGGCTTCGAGTTGACGGACGTTCCCCGGTCGGGCGTCCGGTGGTGGACTGGGCCGAACCTACCGGCCCCCTGCCGTCGGCTGTCAACAGCCGTTTGACCTGCGGATCTGCGCTCAATGCCCTGGTCAGGGTCGAGGATGCGCAGGTCGCGAGAGCGGGTCGCGGCGCCCGATCGGAGGCGCGCCACCCCGGGAGATCACTCGCTCGGCCGTACGAACACGGTCCGTCCGCCCACCACGGTGCGCAGGCAGACGGGCAGGTCGGCGCCGGGGGTCAGGTCGGGCAGTCCGGGGGTGCCGGAGCGGGGGTCGGTGGACCAGCGGGCGACCCGGTCGTCGGGGGCCTGGACGACGAGTTCGTCGGTGCGCCACACCGCGTAGTCGGCGGGCGCGCCCGGCACCAGGACACCCGCGTCGTCCCGTCCGATCGCGCGCCAGCCGCCCCGCGTGTGCGCCGTGAACGCGGCACGCACCGAGATCCGGTGCTCCGGCGTGCGGTGGAAGGCGGCGGCCCGGACGGTGCCCCACGGGTCGAGCGGTGTGACCGGGCTGTCGGATCCGAAGGCGAGCGGCACCCCGGCCTTCAGGAGGGCCGCGAAGGGGTTCAGACCGCGCGCTCGCTCCGCTCCGAGCCGCTGGGCGTACATGCCCTCCTCGCCGCCCCACAGCGCGTCGAAGGCGGGCTGCACGGAGGCGGTCAGCCCCAGGTCGGCGAAGGCCGCGATGGTCTCAGGGGTGAGCATCTCGGCGTGCTCGATCCGGTGCCGGGCGGCGCGGACCCGGGCGAGGCCGACCTTCTCGGCGGCGGCGCGCATGCCCTCGACCACGGCGGTCACGGCGGCGTCCCCGATGGCGTGGAAGCCCGCCTGAAGGCCGGCCTCGGTGCAGGCGACGACATGCGCGGCGACGGCGGCGGCGTCCAGGTAGGCGGTGCCGGTGTGGCCGGAGTCGGCGTACGGCTGGTGCAGACAGGCGGTGTGCGAGCCGAGGGCGCCGTCGACGAACAGATCACCGGCCGCGCCCAGCGCGCCCAGCTCCCGCGCCTTCTCGACATCCTGCTCGGCCCAGTACCCGACGACCCGCGGACCGCTCTCCTCGGCGGCGAGCCGCAGCAGGCCCGTGAAGTCGTCCTCGGAGGAGATCTCGGGACCGGCGCACTCATGGACCGAGCCGATCCCGAGGGAGGCGGCGTGGGCGAGGGCGGTGCGCTGGGCCTCGATCCGCTGGGCCGGGGTGACGGCGGCCAGGGCGGTGGCCCGTACGGCGTGATGGGCGTCGGCGGTCAGCGGCCCGTCCACGCGCCCCAGGGAGGTCATGTCGAGCAGGGCCGTCGTCACGACCGCCGAGTGCACGTCGATACGGGACAGGTAGAGGGGGCGGCCTCCGGTGGCCGCGTCCAGCTCCGCGCGCGTGGGCGCCTCGCCGCCGGGCCAGCGGGCCGCGTCCCAGCCGTGGCCGAGCAGGACGCGGTCGTCGGGGCGGGCGGCCGCGAAGTCCCGTACGAGCGCGAGGGCCGCTTCCAGGGAGGGGGCGGCGGACAGGTCGAGGCCGGTGAGGGCGAGCCCGGTGGCCGTGGTGTGGACGTGGGCGTCGGTGAACGCGGGGGTGACCAGGGCACCGTCCAGGTCGACGACCTCGTCGACGCCGTCCGCGAAGGCGTCCGCGGCCCCTTCGGAACCGACCCAGGCGACTTGGCCGCGCTCGACGACCATCGCGGTGGCGAACGGATCGGCGGGGCTGTGGACCTCACCCCGGCGCAGCAGGACGGTCTTGGGCTCGACGCTGGACTCACTCATGGGGAACAGTCTCGCGCCTCGCCCGGGCGCCCCCGCACGCAGGCCCGTCAGATCCTCGGCGGCCGTGCCTCGTACGGCGTCGACAGCACGACCGTGGTCCGCGTGGACACCCCCGCGAGCGACCGCAGCCGGGCCAGCAGCTCCTCCAGTTCGTGCGGCGTGGCCACCCGTACCTTGAGGATGTAGTTCTCGTCGCCCGCGACGCTGTGACAGGCCTCGATCTCCGGCACCCCGGCGAGCCGGTCCGCGATGTCGTCCGGCGCGCTCGGGTCGAACGGCTTCACCGAGATGAACGCGGTCATGGGCAGCCCGACGGCCTCGGGGTCGACGACGGCGGCGTACCCACGGATGACGCCACGCTGCTCCAGCCGCCGCACCCGCTGGTGCACGGCCGACGTGGACAGGCCCGTGGCCTTGCCGAGGTCTGTGTAGCTCATCCGCCCGTCCTTGACGAGCAGCTGCACGATCTGACGGTCCAGCTCCTCCATGGCGCAAGAACCTACAGTGCCCTTGATCTCCTCCGATACCTGAGCAGCCCAGGTCATACCCGGTTCGTGATGTGGCAGAGAGCAGCCTGTGAGCCATCTGGGGGACAAAGCGGCCGCCCCGGGCACCTGCAAGCGGCATGTGACGAACGCCACAGCGCCCGAACAGTCTCCGTGATGTTCTCGTGATTACCGCCGAGACCGGGCGGGAAGTGCTTGCTGTGGTCGAGGCCGCAGCGCCTTCACGGCCCAGCCCGAGGGGGAGAACCCAATGCAGAGTCTTAAGCGCCCTGGTCGTACCGCACCCAAGCGACTCCAGGCGGTCGCCGAGCCCGAGCCGGAGGGCGTCGAACCCGACGCCGTCGACGAGGAACTCGACGCGTACGACACCTTCGAGATGTTCCGGGTCGTGTGCCCGGACTGCGCGCAGCCCATCGCGCTGCTGGCCGACGAGGAGGTGCTGCCGGAGCACGCGCTGTGCGTCTCCCCGTGGAACCCCTTCGGCCTCACGGTCTGCGCCGGCACCGGCCGCCGGGCCTCCGAGGCGCGTGCCGCGGACGAGGACCTGGAGCCCCAGGAGCAGGACACCGCCCTGCTGTTGACGCTCCCTCAGGGGCTCGACTGGCGGACCCAGCCGTTCTCGCACGTCGGCGGACCGGGCTCGCGCCCCATGAGGGTCCCCGTCATGCGGCGCCACGCGGCCTGAGCGCACAGCACAGGGTGCGCCGACAGCGCCCGCACCGCATCGCTCAATCCCAGTAGCTGCCCTGCACCATGGCTCGCAGGCTGCCGTGGTGCAGGATCAGTGTGTCCGGATCCGCCGGGACGACGGCTTCCCCGAAGTGCACCTGCCGATAGGCGACCCGCAGCATGACGACGGCGTGCCGCAGGGCGGCGTACAGCGTGTGGAAGTCCATGTCCCGCGGGGTGTGGCCGGTGAGCCGGGCGTAGCGTGCCTCGACCCGGTCGCGGCGGAAGAAGTCCGGCAGTCCGCGCTGTCCGAAGGCGACCGTCAGGTCCTGGAAGAAGCGGTGCAGATAGATCGCCCAGCCGATGTCCACCTCGCGCGGGGCGAGTGCCGCCATCTCCCAGTCGAGGACGGCCGCGGGTTCGAAGCCGTCGTAGACGACGTTCCCGATGCGCGCGTCGCCCCAGTTGAGGACGGGTGTGCCCGGATCGGCGGGCCAGAGTTCCTCCAGCCGGCCGAAGGCGTCCTCGATGAGGGGCGAGCGGGCGGCGCCGTCGACGACCCATTCGTAGTAGGCGCGTTGGGCCGCAACGTGGCGGCGCAGGGCGTCGCCTTCGCCGTCGTACGCGAGGAACTCGGCTTCCTTCAGGGGCACTTGGTCGTGCAGCCTCGCCAGCAGCCCCACCGAGGCGGCCTCCAGGCCCTCGCGCTCCTCGTCGCTCGCCGCGTGCAGCCAGTTGCCCTCGTAGGTGTAGGGCATGACGTCCGGCGGCACCCGCCCCTCGACGCGCTCCATGACGAAGAAGGGCGCGCCGAGCGGGCCGGGATCCTCCTCCAGCCACACCACCTTCGGCACCGGCAGGTCCGAGTGCTCCCCCACCACGCGCATCGTGCGGTACTGCCGGACCATGTCGTACACGGGGAAGACCGTGTACGCCGCCGGGTCCGCCGCCAGCCTCAACGCGCAGGCGCGCAGGGGTGGTTCGGGGTGCTCGATGTCGAAGAGCAGGGTCTCGCTGGACATGCCGTTGGACTCGGGGACCCGCACGCCGACCGCTTTCGCGCCCGGCAGCCGGGTGCCGAGCCAGGCGGTGAGGCGGCGGGCGATGTCCTCCGGGTCGCGGGTGCTGGTACGCGGGCGCGGTGCCGTCGTCATGTGGTCAACCCCCCCTTGTTGCGCAGTGGAATCACGGTGCGACCGAGCGACGGAGCGATCGAGATCCGCCCGGTGAACTCCCTTGTGGCGCGGCCGATTTACGGTGCGACCGAGTCGAAGCCGATGAACCCGCTCGGGTCGTGCCGTCCGAACGAGCCGTGTTCGAAGATTCCGTGCCCGACCTGTCCGTCGAGGCGGAAGCGGGCGGCGTGGTCGGTGACGCCGTACGCGGCCAGTGCATGCGGTTGCGTGAGGTTGTAGCTGCGCCGGTCGGTCCAGCCGCGGCCGCGCCAGGTGCCGTGCTGCCAGTCTTCGGCGGGCGGGTAGCCGGCCCCGATCGCCAGCGGGGAGGAGGTGAGGATCTCCACTTCCAGCTCCTGGGGTTTGCGTAGGTCGCCGAGGTGGACGACGGCCCCGATCGGAGTGCGGGTCCCGGAGCGGTAGGTGATCTCGGGCTGGGGCCAGCCGAGTTGGCGGTCGGGGTGGCCGTCGCGGACGAGGGTGGCGTCGTTGAGGGTGCGGTAGCCGTCGGCGTCCTCCTGGACGATCACCATCAGGAAGCGGTCCTCGAAGCGGACGGGGCACCAGAGCCAGTGGAAGCCCTCGGTGGGGTGGTCCTCGGCGAGCCTGCCGCCCTCCTCGCCGGGTACGGGGCGCACACCCCAGCTGCGGTCGCGGGTGCCCGTCCACTCCGTGGCATTGACCCGGAACTCCTCGCCCCCGGCACGCACCACGCCCTCCACGCCGCCCGCCTGTACGAAGCGGCGGCCCTCCAGGGTGAGCCGGGCACCACGGCGCTGTACGTGGTGCGGCTCCCACAGGGCCGGGAACTCGGCGGTCCAGGTCAGGTCGTACGACAGGGAGCCGTCCGCCGACGAGCCGTCCCCCGACGGGCCGTCCCCCGGTGAGTCGCCGTCACAGACGAGGCGCAGCCGGCGCAGCGGCTCCTCGACCTCGATCCTCAACGGTCCCACGGCGAGCCGCATGCGGTCCTCGCCGAGGGCGTCCGAGGCACGCACCGCGTGCAGGACGTTCCCGGTGCGCAGGGTCGCGTAGGCGTCGATCACACCCAGGTTGGGGTACACGCCGAGGCCGACGATCAGCAGCACCCGGCCCTCGTGGTCGAGGACGTGGAAGATGCAGCGGTCGTAGGCGTTCCGGTCGCCGGTGGCCACGTGCTTCATGGACAGGGGCACCTGGTGCACCGGGTACTCGTCGAGCGGTACGGGGCGGTCGTCGGCCACGGCAAACCTCCCTGGGGACGGCTGGGCTGACGGTACGTCAGACAGCCGCAGGTGGCCAGATGACGGGGCGGCCGACGTCCGCGAACTCACGGCCGATTCCGTCGGCGGGTGACCTGCCCGACCACCGCCGCGTTGGCCTGGTATGACCCCCACCTATTCAGCGACCGGGCGTCAACGCCAGTTCTTCGTGCCGCCGCCTGCAGAATCGGTTCCGCCGCCGCAGGATCCGCCCATCTACCGGGATCTGATGCGCACCTGGGCCGACCGCGGCCGGACCCTGCCCGGGCGCCACGACCCGGAGTGGGTACGGCTCGCGGCGCCGCAGGTCAGGCCGGGTCAGTTCAGCGCGTCTCCGGACCCGCTAGGTGACGTGCGATGACCATCCGCTGGATCTGGTTGGTGCCCTCGACGATCTGCAGGACCTTGGCCTCGCGCATGTACCGCTCGACGGGGAAGTCGGCGGTGTAGCCGTACCCGCCGAGGACCTGGACGGCGTCGGTGGTGACCTTCATGGCGGTGTCGGTGCAGTGCAGCTTGGCCATCGCGGCCTGCTTGGCGAACGGCCGCCCGGCGTCCCGCAGCCGTGCCGCCGAGAGGTAGAGCGCGCGGCCGGCCTCGATCTGGGTCGCCATGTCGGCGAGCATGAAGCGCAGCCCCTGGAAGTCGGCGATCGGCTTGCCGAACTGCCGCCGCTCGGTCGCGTACGCCACCGCGTCGTCCAGCGCCGCCTGGGCCACGCCGATCGCGCAGGCCGCGATGCCGAGCCGCCCGGAGTCGAGCGCGGACAGGGCGATCGCGAAGCCCTGGCCCTCTTCCCCGATGCGCCGCTCGTCGGGGACGCGGACGCCGTCGAGATGGACCTGGGCGGTGGGCGAGCCCTTCATGCCCATCTTCTTCTCCGGCAGCGCCCCGCTCAGGCCCGCCGCGTCGCCCGGGACCAGAAAGGCGGTGATGCCACGGGGGCCCTCCTCGCCGGTGCGGGCCATGACCGTGTAGAAGTCGGCGATGCCGCCGTGCGTGATCCACGCCTTGGTGCCGGTGATGACCCAGTCCTCGCCGTCCCGGACGGCCCGGGTGCGCAGGGAGGCGGCGTCCGAGCCGGACGAGGGCTCGGAGAGGCAGTACGCGCCGAGGAGGCCGCCGCCGAGCATCGCGGGGAGGTGCTCGACCTGCTGCTGCTTGGTGCCGTAGGCGGCCAGGGCGTAGGAGGCGAGGGTGTGGACGCTGACGCCGAGGCCGACGGTGAGGCGGGCCGCGGCGAGCTCTTCGAGGACCTGGAGGTAGACCTCGTACGGCTGGTCGCCGCCGCCGTACTCGGAGTCGTAGGGCAGTCCGAGGAGTCCGGACCGGGAGAGCAGGGTGAAGACCTCGCGCGGGAAGTGCCCGGCGTCCTCCTCCTCGGCCGCCTTCGGGGCGATCTCGCGCTGCGCGATGTCGCGGACGAGCGAGATCAGCTCCCGGGCCTCGTCCGTGGGCAGTTGACGGTCCACCGGCTGCGGGGCGCGATCGGGCATGGCGACGCTCTCCTCCCTGTGTAGGGCACATCGGCGTGCGCCTTTGGTCGGGGCTGCTCCGCCGGGGTCTTGCTGAGGGCCGGCCGATGATCGCACTTCCGGATCGCGAAAGCTGTTGACCAGCGGCTCTGTGCTGTGAGTATGCCCGATCGGAGGTATTGAGTCACCAGTTAACGACCGCTTACTTCAGGAAACCGTGGACGGCTCCACGCGGCCTGTAGCCGGGCTCCGAAGTTGACCGGAATTGGTCCGAACCATTGACCAAGTGGTCTAGTCCACCTACGGTTTCGGTCCAACGCCTCCCGCGTTCATGCCGATCGGCGTGCGATCCCCTCCCGTCCCCTGCGAGGAGACACCCGATGCACACCCCCCTTCGCCCCGGATCCCGGCTCCGGGCGCTGCTGTCCGCCGGTTGTTGCGCCGTCCTCGGTGCGACACTGCTCGCCGGCGCGGGTACCGCCACTGCCACGGCCGACGAGACCGGCAGCTCCGTCAGCTCCGGCAAGGCCGGCTCCAAGGTCGTGGGCTATTTCACCGACTGGGGCATCTACGGCCGCCAGTACTTCGTCAAGAACATCGAGACCTCCGGCTCGGCCGACAGGCTGACCCATATCAACTACGCCTTCGGCAACGTCACCGACGGCAAGTGCGCGCTCGGCGACGCCTGGGCGGACACCGACAAGCCGTTCACCGCGGAGGAGTCCGTGGACGGTGTCGCCGACACCGCCGGCCAGCCGCTCAGCGGCAACTTCAACCAGCTGCGCAAGCTCAAGAAGCTGCACCCGGGCCTCAAGGTCGTCTGGTCCTTCGGCGGCTGGAGCTGGTCGGGCGGCTTCGGCGAGGCGGCCAAGGACCCGGCGGCCTTCGCCCAGTCCTGCTACGACCTGGTCGAGAACTCCAAGTGGGCCGATGTCTTCGACGGCATCGACATCGACTGGGAGTACCCCAATGCCTGCGGCCTGACCTGCGACACCAGCGGCCGCGAGGCGTTCGTGGACGTCATGAAGGCGCTGCGGGCCAAGTTCGGCAGGCGCGAGCTGATCACCGCGGCGATCACGGCCGACGCCTCGGCGGGCGGCAGGATCGACGCGGCGAACTACGCGGGCGCGGCGAAGTACGTCGACTGGTACAACCCGATGACGTACGACTACTTCGGCACCTGGGCGGCAACCGGTCCCACGGCACCCCACTCGCCGCTGTACTCCTATCCCGGCATCCCGACCCGGGGCAACGACACGGCCACCACCATCGCCAAGCTGAAGAGCCTGGGCATCCCGTCCTCGAAGCTGCTGCTCGGCATCGGCTTCTACGGGCGCGGCTGGACCGGCGTCACCCAGGCGAAGCCGGGCGGTACGGCCACCGGGCCCGCGGCGGGGACGTACGAGGCCGGCTTCGAGGACTACAAGGTGCTGAAGTCCACGTGCCCGGCGACCGGCACGGTCGGGGGCACCGCGTATGCCAAGTGCGGCTCGGACTGGTGGAGTTACGACACCCCGAGGACCATCAGGGGGAAGATGAAGTACAAGGACGCGCAGCGCCTGGGCGGCACGTTCTTCTGGGAGCTGAGCGGGGACACCGCCGACGGTGAGCTGATCAGGGCGATCAACTGAACTGAGCCGTACGGGACTTGGGGCGGGGGCGCGGGAGCCTTCGCCCCTTGCCCTGCGCTTTTGCACCCCTGCTGCGCGTCGGCCCTCGTCGCAGGTCAGGTGTCGCGGCGGGCGGGTGCCGGGGCCGGGTAGGCGGGGTCGAGTTCCTCGATCGCGCGCATGGTGGCGCCGAGCGTCTTCACCAGCAGTTCGCGCATGGTGTCGCGGGAGAGCTGGGGCGGGCTGTCGATCCAGTCGAGGGTGGCGCCCTCGACGCTGCACACCCAGGCGAACAGTCCCATGCGGGCCACCGGGGAGATGTCGGCGCCGCCGTACGCCCCTTCGGCGATGGTCGCGACGATCGCCTCACGGACCCCGTCGCGGATGGCGTGCACCTCGGCGTCGAAGCCGACCCCGCCACTGACGACGGTGCGGTAGGCGGCCTGGTTGTGCTCGGCGAAGCGCAGATAGCTGTCGATGGTGCGGGACACCCGGTCCACCTGGGGCAGTTGGACCCCGCTCGCCGCGAACGTGACCAGGTCGGCGACGGAGTCCTGGATGATCGCCAGGTAGTAGCCGCGCTTGGACTGGAAGTAGTAGTAGATCAGCCCCTTGGCGACATGCGCCTGGCGGGCGATGTCGTCCATCGAGAGCGCGTCGTAGGACGTGTCGGCGAACAACCTCCGCCCGATGGCGATGAGTTCGGCGCGGCGTGCCACCGAACGCTCGGTTCCGCGCGCCCGGGGACGGGCGGCGTCGCGCTGTTGGCTGATATTCAATTTCGACCCTGATCTCAAACGGGGCGGGACACCCGCAGTATGTCAGGTCAACTATGGGTCAGGTCACAGCAGTCCGAGCTGGGTCACGAGCATCGCGACCACCACGACAAGGGTCCAGCCCATGACGTGCTCGAGGATCTTCGGGCCGTCTTCCTTAGGGCCGCCGGTGCGGACATGGGCGGCGGTGGCGGAGTTCGCAGTCATGCGTCCACCTTGCCATCGAGCGGGTCTTTTGCGGCAGAGATGTCGGTCACAGCGGAAAGGCCCCGGTTTCCCGGGGGCCGGAACCGCTCGGTATGTGACTCAGTGCACTCCGACGGCGGCGAGCGCCTTGCGCTGCCGTGCGCTCGGCTGCGCCGGGAAGTAGAGGTAGCAGACCCCTCCGGACCCGGAGACGACCTTGCCGCTTGCGTTGTACCGCTTGGTGCGGAGCCAGATCTTCTCCCACTCGCGCCGCTTGTAGACCCGCCGCACCGCCTCATCGCTCGGCGAGGCGGGGTCGTTGGCGATCACGTCCCCGTCGGCGGTGAAGCCGATCACGGTCATCAGGTGTCCGGAGGTCCCGTACCCCGCACCCGTCAGCTCCTCCTTGCGGAAGGACTGGGACGTCATGGCGGGGATCCCGGCCGCGATCAGGGTCTCCAGGTCGGTGAGCGACCCGAGGCGGGTGACCACTCCCTGCAGCCCGTCGAAGGTGGCGGCGTAGGCGGCGTTGAACGGCCAGTTGCCGCAGCCCGCGTACTGGTGGTCGAACGTGTGCCGGGCCGCGTGGCACACCTGCGGATCGGCATAGGCCGGGTCGACCCAGGCGAGCTGCTGCGGGGTGAGCCGGCCGCCCCAGTACTCGACGATCATCTGCGAGGAGGTGGGGCTGCACCAGGCCTCGCCGCCGTTGTCGTACTGCGGGTACTGGCCGGCGTGGATCTCCTGCGAGTACCGCGGGACGATCAGCTCCCGGGCGAGGCCGGGCTCGGAGGCCGGGACGGTGAACCGGTCGGGGATGTCGGAGCCCATCGCGCCGAGCCGCCACACGGTCGGGGTCTTCGTCGTGCCCGGCTTGCGGTAGAGGGTCAGGCGCAGCCGGTACGAGGCGATGCGCAGGCCGCTCGCCGGGGCGTCGACGGCCAGGGTGTCCGTCCAGACGCTGCTGCGGCCGTCGCTCTGGTCGTCGACGGAGGTCCGCCGGATGTCCCGGTCACCGGCCGCCCAGCGCCCCATGACGTACCAGGGGGTGGTGGTGCCGTCCGAGTACGTGCCCTTCAACTCGACCTGGAGCCAGGTCCCGCCCGGGGTGTGCGCGTTCCAGGACGCGATGGCCTCGGTGGCGGGGACGGCGAGCTCGTGGACCGGGGACGTCCAGGTCGCGTACTCCCAGGCGGCCGCCTTCCCGCTGTGCGGATCCCGGTACTCCACGGTGCCCAGGGCGTCGTCGATCACCAGCCCCGGCCGCTCACCGGCAACGACACGGGTCCCCTTCGCCTTTCCCCGGCGCCAGTCGCCGTACGTCGTCCAGAACCGGTTGTCGACGAGGCGGGCCGGGGCGGCCCGGTCCTCTTCCACGGCGTCGTCCGAACCGTCGGCCGCGGATGCCGGGCTCGCGCCACCTGCCACGGCGGCGGCGACCGCGGCGGCCAGGACGGTTCTGCGGGACGGCTGTTCGGCTCTGCTCATGGGCGGGATGACCCCCAAGTCGTCCAGGTCCGGGCAGGTCCACTGCACGGTGGTGCGGTCGCGGGTGTGGTCGGTCAGCGGTCGAGCGCCGGCCATGGACTCAGCCGACGCGCGGCCGCACACCGGCCTCGTGGTCGTGGCTCGGTGCGCGGTCGTGCGCCGGACCAGGCCATGGCCCGTACACGCTCACGCGCCGATCCGGGACCTCGGCCGGTGCACAGGCGTGCGCCGGCCGTGACCGTGGTCGGTGCACGGTTGTGCGCCCACTATGGCTGCCGTCGGCATGCTCCTGCCAGCACCCCGGGCCGTGCCGCGCCCGGCAATTTCGGCGGGTGGTCATGAGCGTGACCTGCGGTGCGCTGCGGCCGGCGGCGTGTCCGCCTGGCTAGACTCCGTCGCCGTACCCCGCCCAGCGCGCACCCCGGGAACGATCATCGAGCAGCTCGCCGACCACCTCCGCCGCCTTCCGCCGTCGTGCGGCCCGGTCCGTCTGATCGCGGTCGACGGGCACGCGGGCTCCGGAAAGTCCACGTTCGCCGGGCAGTTGGCCGCCGCGCTGGACGGTGCGCCGGTGCTGCACCTCGACGACATCGCCAGCCACGAGGAGCTGTTCGGCTGGACCGGGCGGCTGCTGGCCCAGGTGATCGAGCCGCTGAGCCGTGGCGCGAGCGCGCACTACTCCCCCTACGACTGGCACGCCCGCCGCTTCGGCCCGGCCCGCACCCTGCCGCCGGCACCCGTGATCCTCGTCGAGGGCGTCGGCGCGGGCCGCCGCGTCCTGCGCCCTCATCTCGCACGGCTGCTGTGGATGGAGTTGCCCCACGAGGAGTCCTGGAGGCGCGGGCGGTCACGGGACGGGGAGGAGCAACGGGAGTTCTGGGACGGATGGGTCCGGGCCGAAGTCGAACATTTCGCCGAGGATCCCTCGCGGCCCTTCGCCGATCTTCTGGTTCGGCAGCGCAAGGAGGGGTACGAGTTGCTCGTGGGACCCGCCGGAACCCTTGGACCGGACCGGAAAATCACTCTGGGTGACGAACCATCCGCAATGTGCTGAACTTGTGAAGACCACGGTCCTTGAACTTCCCGGACTGCCCCAACTCGGCTTGACCGACGGGCCGTACAGGACTTACGTTCTCAATGTGCGGCCTTCCAAGACCGCCCTCAGACGCGAAGCCCCCGGTTGTTCCCCCGTGATCGGGGGCTTCGTTCTGCCCTCAACTCCGTTTTGTGGACGCTCCGAGGCGCGATTCGCTCACCCTCGGTCACCTTCGCGTGTGCGCCCCATCTGCTCCCACCTCGCCAAACGGCCTGTGCGGCACCCTTCGAAGGTCCGTACCCCCGCAGGTACGATGCCCTCGGTGCGACCTTCGGACGGCGGCTTCGCGCACCGTTGCAACTCCGGTCCGCAGCAAGGCGGTTCGATCAAGGCAGTCGCGGGCGACGGCCCGGCGGCGAACCAACGGGGGCACGGTTTGTGGGGGACGTGATGGACTTCGGCACGCAGGGCCCGCAGGCCCCGGCCGACCTCGCCTGGCTGCGAGGTGTGGATGCCTACACGATGGGCGCCTATCCGCAGGCGGAGGAGGAGTTCCGCGCCTCGGTGCGGATGGATCCCGGGATGGCCGACGGCTGGCTCGGACTGCACGCGCTGCGCGTCGACACGACGACCGCGCTGCTGCGGATGTTCCGGCACCGGGAGCGCTTCGGGGAACAGCGCGCAAGGCATCGGCGCACTCTCAACTCCTGGTACTGGCTCGGCTGGTGGGTGCAGCCCGTCCTGGAGAGCCCGCGCGATCTGCTGCTCGCGCACGCCTCGCACTGGCTGGACGGCCGCCATGTCCCCGAGCTGGACCGGGCCCTGGCGGGTCTGCCACCGGTGGACGCCGATCCGCAGGTGCGCTTTCTGCACGCCTGCCGCGCCTATCTGGTCAAGGACTGGGACCAGCTCGTCCGGCACACCGACCCGCTGATCGACGATCCCCTGCTGGGCATCGAGGCGGGCCTGTTCGGCGGGATGGCCCGGGTGCGCCTTGAGATGTACGGCCAGGCCGAACCCCTGCTCTCCGCGGCGCTGATGCGCTGCCGCAGCGAGCAGCCGCAGCGCAAGGAGCTGCGCTACTGGCTCGCCCGCGCGCACGAGGGCACCGGACGCTCCGCCGCCGCCCTCCCCCTCTACCGCGCGGTGCACCGCGTCGACCCGGCCTTCATGGACACCTCCGCCCGGCTCGCGGCGATCGCCGAGGGCGACGGATACGACGACGCCGCGGCCGACCTCGCCTCGATCGCCCTCTCCGGCGCCCAGGACGTCCTGGAGGGCCCCGACGGTCTCGACCCGCTCTTCGGCGGCGCCGACGGGCGTGACCTCAAGTTCTCCGACCCCGACCTGCCGCAGGGCGGCCCGCTGCCGTCGGTGACGAACCCTTCGGTGCGCGAGAAGAACTTTCCCGTGCCGCCGTTGCCCGCCGGTCCGACCGACCCCGTCTTACTCGAGGAGGCGCTCACCGAACTCGAGCGCATGGTGGGCCTGGAGCCGGTGAAGCGACAGGTCAAGGCGCTGTCGGCCCAGCTGAACATGGCTCGGCTGCGCGCCGGGCAGGGCCTGCCGGTCCAGCCGCCCAAGCGGCACTTCGTCTTCTCCGGCCCCTCCGGCACCGGCAAGACCACGGTCGCCCGTATCCTCGGCCGCGTCTTCTACGCCCTCGGTCTCCTCGGCGGCGACCATCTCGTGGAGGCCCAGCGGGCCGACCTCGTCGGCGAGTACCTCGGGCAGACCGCCGTGAAGGCCAACGAGCTCATCGACTCCGCGATCGGCGGGGTGCTCTTCGTGGACGAGGCGTACTCGCTGTCCAACTCCGGTTACGGCAAGGGCGACGCGTACGGCGACGAGGCGCTGCAGGTGCTGCTGAAGCGGGCGGAGGACAACCGGGACCATCTCGTGGTGATCCTCGCCGGGTATCCCGAAGGTATGGACCGGCTGCTGGCCGCCAACCCCGGACTCTCCTCGCGCTTCACGACCCGCGTGGACTTCCCCTCCTACAAGCCCCTTGAACTCACTTCCATCGGCGAGGTGTTGGCCGCGGAGAACGGTGACGTCTGGGACGAGGAGTCCCTCGACGAGCTGCGGTCGATCGCCGGGCATGTGGTGGACCAGGGGTGGATCGACGAGCTGGGGAACGGGCGGTTCCTGCGGACGCTGTACGAGAAGAGCTGCGCGTACCGGGATCTGCGGTTGTCGACGTATCCGGGGATGCTGTCGCGGGACGACCTGTCGACTCTGCGGCTGCCGGACCTGATGCAGGCGTACGGGGAGGTTCTCTCGGGCCGGGGCCCTCAGGATCCGTCGACCACGTGAGGCACCGGCACCGGGGCGCGGCACAGGCGGGAACGCCGCCCCCGCGCTGACGGGGAACCGCCTGCGCCCACCCGTGCCGCCCCTAGCGGCACGCCTGCCCGCAGGCTGGGCGGGTCGGGGCAGCACCGGCTGCCGGGGGCGCCGCACCAAGCAGCACGCCCGCCCACCGCCTGGGCAGGCCCGGGGCAGCACCGGCCGCCTGGGTGAACACCGCCCGAAACGGCACGCCCGCCTGCAGACCGGGCGAATCCGGAACGTACCGGCCGCCTCGGGTGGGCGCCGCCCCGAACGGCACGCCCGCCCGCACGCTGGACAGGTCCGGAAGGTGCCGGCCGCCTGGGTGGGCGCCGCACCGAGCAGCATGCCCGTCCACAGGTCGGCCGGATTCGGGAAGCACCGGCCGCCCCCAAGCAGGCGCCGCCCCCGAGCCGTATGCCCGTCGGCACGCCAGGCGGATCCAGAGAGCGCCCGCTGCTCGGGGGCGTCGGGGGCGTCGGGGGCAGGCTGCGTCGTTCTCCTTGGCTACGCCAGTACTTCCTCCGGGTCGCTCGTCCTTGGTTCCGTGAGCTTGGTCTGCGGTGTGTCCCGGTGGGCCGGGTCGGTGACCTCGCCCACCAGCAGTTCCAGTACGTCCTCCAGCGCCGCCAGGCCCAGCACCTTGCCGGACGTGTCCGTGACCTGGGCCAGGTGCGTCGCCGCGCGTCGCATGACCGTCAGGGCGTCGTCCAGCGGGAGTTCGGCCCTGAGGGTCGTCATCGGGCGCCACAGGTGCTGCGGTACGGCCCGCTCGGACTCCTCCAGGTCCAGTACGTCCTTGACGTGGAGGTAGCCCATGAAGGCGCCGTTCTCGGCGACCACCGGGAAGCGGGAGTAGCCGGTGCGGGCGGTCAGCTCGACGACCTGGCCCGGGGTGACCGAGGGGCCCACCGTCACCAGTGACTCGCGCTTCAGCAGGACGTCCGTGACCGGGCGGGAGCCCAACTCCAGGGCGTCCTCGAGGCGTTCCTGCTCCTCGGGGTCCAGCAGGCCCGCCTGGCCGGCGTCCTCCACGAGGCGGTTGAGCTGTTCGCTGGTGAAGACGGCCTCGACCTCGTCCTTGGGCTCGACGTGGAAGAGGCGCAGGATGCCCTGGGCGACGGCGCCGAGGGCGATGGTGATCGGCTTGCAGAAGCGGGCGAAGACGACCAGGCCCGGGCTCAGCCACAGCGCGGCCTTCTCCGGGGCGGCCATCGCGAGGTTCTTCGGGACCATCTCGCCGATGACGAGGTGGAAGAAGACCACCGCCGCCAGGGCGATGACATAGCCGAGCGGGTGGATCATGCCGTGCGGCAGGTGCATCCACACGAAGACCGGCTCCAGGAGCCCCGCGACCGTCGGCTCGGCGACCGCGCCCAGCGTCAACGAGCAGACGGTGATGCCGAATTGGGCCGCGGCCATCATCTGCGGCAGCCGCTCCAGGCCGTACAGCACCTGGCGTGCCCGGGCCGTGCCGAGGGGTTCGATCTGGCTGCGGCGCACGGAGACCAGCGCGAACTCGGCGCCGACGAAGAAGCCGTTGGCGAGGACCAGCAGGGCGGCGAACAGGAGTTGGAGCACGCTCATCGGGCGGCCTCCACAACCGCGGGGGCCGTTCTGACCAGTCGTACGCGCTCGGCGCGGTAGTGGCCGACCTGGCGGACCGAGAGGCGCCAGCCGGGGAGTTCGGCGCGGTCGCCGACGGCCGGGATACGGCCGAGCAGGTCGGCGACGAGGCCTGCGACCGTCTCGTACGGTCCCTCGGGCACGTCGAGGCCTATGCGCTGGAGGATGTCGACGCGGCAGCTGCCGTCGGCGTCCCAGGCGGGCCTGCCGTCCTCCGAGGGGGCGGCGGCGAGTTCGGGGACGTCCTGGCCGTCGTGCTCGTCGCGGACCTCGCCGACGATCTCCTCGACGATGTCCTCCAGGGTGACCACACCGGCCGTGCCGCCGTACTCGTCGACGACGACGGCGATGGGCTGCTCGCTGCGCAGCCGGGCCAGCAGGGGCTGGACCGGGAGGGTCTCCGGGACCAGCAGCGCCGGGCGGGCGATCCGGGCGACCGGGGTGCGCAGCCGGTCGTGGGTGGGGACGGCGAGGGCGTCCTTGAGGTGGACCATGCCGACGATCTCGTCGATCTTCTCGCGGTAGACGGGGAAGCGGGACAGGCCGGTGGCGCGGGTCAGGTTGACCACGTCCTCGGCGGTCGCGGACGCCTGGAGCGAACTGACCTTCACGCGCGGGGTCATGACGTGCTGCGCGGTCAGTTCGGCGAGCGACAGGGTGCGTACGAAGAGGTCGGCGGTGTCCTGTTCCAGGGCGCCGGCCTGGGCCGAGTGCCGGGCCAGGGAGACGAGTTCGCCGGGGGTGCGGGCGGAGGCCAGCTCCTCGGTGGGCTCGACGCCCAGGGCGCGCACGAGTCGGTTGGCGACGGCGTTCAGCGCGGCGATGACCGGGCGGAACAGCCGGGCGAAGGCGTGCTGCGGGCCGGCGACGAAGCGCGCGACCTGGAGCGGCTTGGACACCGCCCAGTTCTTGGGCACGAGTTCGCCGATCACCATCTGCACGGCGGAGGCCAGCAGCATGCCGACGACCACGGTGACCCCGGAGACGGCGCCCTCGGGAACGCCGACCGCGGTGAACGGGCCGTGCAGAAGCTCCGCGAGCGCCGGTTCGGCGAGCATGCCGACGACGAGGGAGGTGATGGTGATGCCGAGCTGGGTGCCGGAGAGCTGGAAGGAGAGCTCCTTCAGCGACTCCACGACCGTTCGGGCTCGCTTGTCGCCCTCGGCGGCGGCCTTCTCGGCGTCCGGCCGCTCGACCGTGACGAGGCCGAACTCGGCGGCGACGAAGAAGCCGTTGGCGAGAATCAGCAGGAAGGCGGCTGCGAGCAGCAGCAGGGGGATGGTCATGCCGCCGCCTCGGTATGTCGGGAGGGGGCGGCGCAGGTACTACAGGACGATCCGTCCATCGCTGGAGGGAATCACTCCTCGGGTGGTAGTGGGCCTCTGAAGACCGGGGGGAACATCAGCGGCGGAGGCGTCACGAAAACGCCTCCGCCAACAGATTAATCAAGACATGGCCCTCTACGGCAGATCCCCCGGGGTGCGGGCCTCGACGAGCGCCCGCAGCGCGCGGGCGTCGGCGATGGCCTGCTGTTTGGCGATGCCCGGCTGAATGCCCAGGGCGGGCAGGCTGGTGCCGTCGGTGAGGTTGAGGAACACCCACGGGTCGCCGGGCCGCAGATTGACCTGGACGATCTCGGCCCAGTCCAGGTGCCGCCTGCTCGCGATGTTCACGACGGTGACACCGGACTGGTCGGCGACCACCTTGACGCGGGCGAGCAGGGCGAGCACCCCGGCGAGGAGCGCCGCCGTGAAGACGAAGCTCAGGCGCTCGCCCGGGCCGAGCTTCTCCAGCAGCAGCGCGATCACGGTGATCGTGACGAAGATCGCGACGGCGGCGGAGAGCAGGACGGCCCGGGTGCGCCCCGGCCGGAAGGTGACGGGGAGGTCAGGAAGGTCGGACATGGCTCCGGGACACCTCAGAGACGGCAGGCGTGGATGGCCGTCGTCAGGATGGCCCGCGCGCCGATGTCGTACAGGTCGTCCATGATCCGCTGCGCCTCCTTGGCGGGGACCATCGCGCGGACGGCGACCCAGCCCTCGTTGTGCAGCGGGGAGACGGTCGGGGACTCGAGACCGGGGGTCAGCGCGACGGCCTTCTCCAGCTGCTCGACGCGGCAGTCGTAGTCCATCATCACGTAGGTCCGGGCGACCAGGACGCCCTGGAGGCGGCGCAGGAACTGCTGGACCTTGGGCTCATTCTCCGAGGAGGTGTCCGCGTCGGTGCGGCGGATCACGACGGCCTCGGACTTCATGATCGGCTCGCCGAAGACCTCCAGGCCCGCGTTGCGCAGGCTGGTGCCGGTCTCGACGACGTCCGCGATGACCTCGGCGACACCGAGCTCGATGGCGGTCTCGACGGCGCCGTCGAGGTGGACCACGGAGGCGTCGACGCCGACGTCGACGAGGTGGCCCTCGACGATGCCCTCGTAGGAGGTGGCGACCGTCTTGCCCTTGAGGTCCTGCACTCCGCTCGCGGTGCCGGGCTTGGCGGCGAAGCGGAACGTGGAGCGGGCGAAGCCGAGCGGGAGGATCTCCTCGGCCCTGGCGCCGGAGTCGATCAGCAGATCGCGGCCGGTGATGCCGATGTCGAGGCGGCCGGAGGAGACGTAGATCGCGATGTCGCGGGGGCGGAGGTAGAAGAACTCGACCTCGTTGCCCGGGTCGACGATCCTGAGCTCCTTGGACTCCCGGCGCTGCTGGTAGCCGGCCTCATGCAGCATCTCCGCCGCAGGGCCTGAGAGGGAACCCTTGTTGGGGACGGCGATGCGCAGCATGAGGTCGGCTTCCTTTGGGTGATGTGCGTGATGGGGATGTCGTGCGGAACTGGCGGGATCACAGATGGGCGTAGACGTCGTCCAGGGAGATGCCGCGGGCGACCATCATCACCTGGACGTGGTACAGCAGCTGCGAGATCTCCTCGGCGGCCGCCTCCTTGCCCTCGTACTCGGCGGCCATCCAGACCTCGGCGGCCTCCTCGACGACCTTCTTGCCGATGGCATGGACACCCTTGCCGACCAGCTCTGCGGTGCGGGAAGTGGCGGGATCGCCGTTGGCGGCCTTGTGCTGGAGCTCGGCGAAGAGCTCCTCGAACGTCTTCTTGGACATGGTGACGCTCAGCCTATGCCACACCCGCCGTCCGTCAGCGCCACGGTTCAGATACTGAGCGGAGGGTGGCCGCGGTCGCCACCGCCGCCGTCACCGCCTCGTGCCCCTTGTCCTCGTGGGAGCCCTCGATCCCGGCGCGGTCCAGGGCCTGCTCCTCGGTGTCGCAGGTCAGCACGCCCATGCCGACGGGGACGCCGGTCTCGACGGAGACCTGGGTGAGGCCCTGGGTCACGCCCTGGCACACGTACTCGAAGTGCGGGGTGCCGCCGCGGATGACGACACCGAGGGCGACGATCGCGTCGTAGCCCCGCCCGGCCAGCACCTTGGCGACGACCGGGAGCTCCCAGCTGCCGGGGACCCTGAGCAGGGTCGGCTCGTCGATCCCCAGGTCGTGCAGGGCGCGCAGGGCGCCGTTCACCAGACCGTCCATCACCTTCTCGTGCCACTGCGCCGCGATGACGGCGACCCGCAGGTCACCCACATTGCGTACGGACAGCTCCGGTGCACCCTTGCCGCTCACGTTCTTCGCTCTCCTAGTGATTACTGGTTGCTGCAGGTGGACACGGGGGCCGTGTCCAGCCAGGGCAGGTCGTGGCCCATCCGGTCCCGCTTGGTGCGCAGGTAGCGGAGGTTGTGCTCGCCCGCCTGTACGGGCATCGGCTCGCGGCCGTTGACCTTGAGTCCGTGGCGCACGAGGGCCTCGGACTTGTCGGGGTTGTTGGTCATCAGGCGCACACTGCGCACGCCGAGGTCGTCCAGGATCTGGGCGCCGGCGCCGTAGTCCCGGGCGTCGGCGGGCAGACCGAGCTCCAGGTTGGCGTCGAGGGTGTCCCGGCCGCGCTCCTGGAGCTCGTACGCGCGGAGCTTGGACAGCAGGCCGATGCCGCGCCCCTCGTGGCCGCGCAGGTACACCACCACTCCCCTGCCCTCGGCCTGGATGCGGTCCAGGGAGGCGTTGAGCTGGGGGCCGCAGTCGCAGCGGGCGGAGCCGAAGATGTCGCCGGTCAGGCACTCGGAGTGGACGCGGACCAGGACGTCCTCGCCGCCGCCGATCTCACCGTGGACGAGGGCGACATGCTCGACGCCGTCGACCGTGGAGCGGTAGCCGTACGCCGTGAACTCGCCGTGGGAGGTGGGGAGCCGGACCTCGGCCTCGCGGCGGACGGTGGGCTCCGCGGTCCGGCGGTAGGCGATCAGGTCCTCGATGGAGATGATCGTCAGGCCGTGCTTGCGGGCGAACGGGATCAGCTCCGGCAGGCGCAGCATCCGGCCGTCCTCGCCGGCGATCTCGACGATCGCACCGGCCGGGCGCAGGCCCGCGAGGCGCGCGAGGTCGACGGCGGCCTCGGTGTGGCCGTTGCGGACCAGCACCCCGCCGGGCTGGGCGCGCAGCGGGAAGATGTGGCCGGGGCGGACGAAGTCGGCCGGCTCGGCGTCACCGCTGGCGAGCAGCTGGAGCGTGGTGGCGCGGTCGGAGGCCGAGATGCCGGTGGTCACGCCGTGGGTGCCGGAGGCGTCGACGGAGACGGTGAACGCCGTCTTCATCTGCTCGGTGTTGTCCTCGACCATCTGCGGCAGCTTCAGCCGGTCCAGTTCCCCGCCCTCCATGGGGGCGCAGATCAGTCCGCGGCACTCGCTCATCATGAAGGCCACGATCTCGGGGGTGACCTTCTCGGCCGCGACGACGAGGTCGCCCTCGTTCTCGCGGTCCTCGTCGTCGACGACCACGATCGGCCGGCCGGCCGCCATGTCGGCGATGGCCTGCTCGATCGGGTCGAGCGCGAAGTCCTCGACGTTGTCCGTGCTGTACAGGATCGGTGCCGCACTCATGCCGGCGCTCCTTCCAGAGCGGGCCGCGTGCCCTGGCGGGAGCGCAGCCACCAGTCGCGCATGCCCCACAGGACGAGCGCGCCGTAGATGACGTAGACGAAGCCGGAGAAGGCGTAGCCGTTGGCGAAGTTCAGCGGGACGCCCACCAGGTCGACCAGCAGCCAGGCGAACCAGAACTCGACCATGCCGCGCGCCTGGGCGTACATGGCGACGATCGTGCCGACGAAGATGTACGCGTCCGGCCAAGGGTCCCAGGACAGGCTCGGGTACGCCTTGAACAGCAGCGCCACCGCGACGGTGCCGGCGGCGGCCGCGCCGACCATGACGCCACGCTCGGTCCAGGTGGCGAAGCGCGGGGTGATGTGGCCCTTGCCGTCCTGGCCCTTGTTGCGGTTCCACTGCCACCAGCCGTACAGGGCGACGACCATGACGATCGCCTGCTTGCCCGCGCTGCCGGTCAGATGGCCGTAGAAGGCGCCGAAGAGGATGAGGCCGGCCAGGAACTGGACGGGCCAGCTCCAGATGGATCGCCGCCAGCCGAGGGCGAGGGCGATCAGGCCTGTGATGTTGCCGATCATGTCCGACCAGAGGATGTGCTGGCCGAAGAGGGTGAAGGCCTCGGAGTTCAGCGAGTTCACCTGCCCGCTCCCTGCGTGCTCGCGAGCAGGCGCTCGACGTACTTGGCGACGATGTCGACCTCGAGGTTGACCGGGTCGCCGGGCTGCTTGATGCCGAGCGTGGTCAGGGCGAGGGTGGTCGGGATGAGGCTGACCGTGAAGTAGTCGGGGCCGGCGTCGACGACGGTGAGGCTGATGCCGTCGACGGTGATGGAGCCCTTCTCCACGACATAGCGCGTGAGGTCCGCCGGGAGGGCGATCTTGATGATCTCCCAGTTCTCGGAGGGCTTGCGCTCCAGGACCTGGCCGGTGCCGTCCACGTGCCCCTGCACGATGTGGCCGCCGAGGCGGGCGCCGACGGCGGTGGGGCGCTCCAGGTTGACGCGGGAGCCGGCGGCGAGGGCGCCGAGGCTGGAGCGGTTGAGGGTCTCCGCCATGACGTCGGCGGTGAACCAGTCGTCCTCGTGCTCCACGACGGTGAGGCACACGCCGTTGACCGCGATGGAATCTCCGTGCTTCGCGCCCTCGGTGACGACGGGGCCCCGCACGCGGAAGCGACACGCGTCGCCGAGGTTCTCGACGGCGGTGATCTCGCCCAGCTCTTCGACGATTCCGGTGAACACTTCCCGGGTCCTCCTGCCACATCGGGGCACGGACTCCGGGGCTGTCGATGACGACAGAAGATACGAGCAGGGGCACCGGGGGCGACGCCGGACAGACCCGTCCGCTCGGACGAGTAGTTACGGCGACGCGCATGAATGCCCGCCCGCCGCGCACTGCCTCCCATCCGGACTTTAACCGTCGGTCCAGGAATTTCACCTGGTCAACCGGCCGCTGGAAGCGGTCGGGTCGCGGACTGTAACCGCCGGTTCGGACTTTCACCGACCCCGGAGTGCGCTGCTTTAGGTACAGAGCCAGTGTGCCACGGCCGATCGAGGTCCATACGGGTGAGTGATGTGGAGTGGCTCACAGGTGCCCTCCCTGGACTTCTCAACCCGGCCCCACCTGTAGGACTCTCTGGTCTAGTCCTTTTTGGATCTCATCCCTTGAGGATCTCCATGGACCGGTCCGGCGGCGGTGACGACGGCCCTTGCCCGCCGCCGGGCCTCTCAGCACCCGTGTCCGGGCACCGGGTCCGGGCACCCGTGTCCGTGCACCCGCGTCTGGCAGGGTGAAACGCATGACGAGCGCGATCGCCGACGAGTTCGAGAGCCACCGCCCCCGGCTGTTCGGCCTGGCCTATCGCATGCTGGGCTCCGCGGAAGAGGCCGAGGACACCGTCCAGGACGCCTATCTCCGCTTCAGCGGCGCCGACCGCGCCGCCATCGAACACCTCGGGGCCTGGCTCGCCAAGGTCGTCACCAACCTCTGCCTCACCCGGCTGACCTCCGCACGGGCACGCCGCGAGCAGTACGTCGGCAGCTGGCTGCCCGAGCCCGTCGTCACCTCCGACGGCACCCTCGGCCCCCTGGAATCCGCCGAACAGCTCGACGCCGTGTCCATGGCACTGCTCGTCCTGCTGGAACGGCTCACCCCGACCGAGCGGGCGGTGTACGTCCTGCGGGAGGCCTTCGCCTACGGCTACCGGGCGATCGCCGAGGTGCTCGACCTGACCGAGGCCAACTGCCGTCAGCTGCACCGCAGAGCGGTACGACGGGTGGGCGAGCCCGAGTCCCGCTTCGCCGCCGCACCCCGGCGCCGGGAGGAACTGCTCGCCTCCTTCGTCACCGCGGCCCGGGAAGGCGACCTCGCCGGGCTGGAGAAGCTCCTCGCCGCCGACGTCACCTGGTGGAGCGACGGCGGCGGCAAGGTCTCCGCGGCCCTGCGGCCCGTCCAGGGACGCGACAAGGTCATCCGCTTCGCCCTGGGCGCCTGGCAGAAGTGGGGCGCGGACCTGCGCTTCGCGACCGCCGAGGTCAACGGCGCGACCGGGGTCGCCCTGTGGGCCGGCGACACACTCGCCGCCGTACTCACCTTCGACGCACGGGACGGGCTGATCACCGACCTGCGGGCCGTGCTCAACCCCGACAAGCTGGAGTTCGTACGCGGTCAGCTCGCCGCCTCCTAGCCGACTGTCACATTTCCCGGGGGCTGCCCGGTCCCAGCTGACGAGGGGCGCCCCGACCGGGGGCGTCCGGCCTTCGAAGGGACTGACCAGCATGACCACGATCCTGGTGACCGGCGGCACCGGCACACTCGGCCGGCTCGTCACCGAGCGGCTGCGCGCGGACGGACACGAGGTGCGGGTGCTCAGCCGGCACGCACAGCCGTACGCCGTCGACCTGCGCGAGGGCGGTGCCGCGCTGGACGCCGCCGTCGCGGGCGTGGACACGATCGTGCACTGCGCGTCCTCGCAGACCGGCGGGGACGAGAAGGCGGCGGCACACCTGATCGCGGCGGCACAGCAGGCGGGGGTGCGGCACTTCCTCTACATCTCGATCGTCGGTGTCGACCAAGTGCCCTTCCCCTACTACCGGATCAAGCTCGCCGTGGAGAAGCAGATCGAGGAGTCGGGGCTGGGGTGGACCGTGCTGCGGGCGACCCAGTTCCACGATCTGGTGGTGCGGGTGCTGCGGGCGATGGCCAAGTCGCCGGTCATGCTGCTGCCCGCGGGAATGAGCGACCAGCCCATCGAGGTGGCCGAAGTCGCCGACCGGCTGGCCGAGTTGGCGGCGGCACCGCCCGCGGGACGGGTGACGGACATGGGCGGGCCCGAGGTGCGTTCCTTCGATTCGCTGGCTCGGGCCTATCTGAAGGCGAGCGGCCGCAAGCGGGCCGTGCTGAATGTGCGGCTGTTCGGCAAGGCGTACCGCGCGTTCCGGGCGGGCGGACATCTCGCGCCCGGACACGCGGTGGGCAAGGGCACGTTCGAGGAGTACCTGGCGCGCCGACACGGTTGAACGCCGAGCGGATCCGGCGGGGCCGCGACCAGCCGCGTCGGCACCGTGGCCGACCGACAGCCCCTCCCCGCGCTCCCAGTACTCCCAGCGGAGCGCTCAGCGAGGCGCGAACAGGTCGTCCTGTGCCCTGTCCCGCGCCGTCAGCAGCGCACCGCGCAACACCGCGCCACCGCCCAGCACGCTGTGGCGCACCTCGGTCGGCAGAGGTGACATACGGCGGACTCGCTGCTCCACGCGCGCGGCGAGACCGTCCCCGCCCGCCTGGCCGACCTCACCCCCGAGGACCACGCACCCGGGGTCCAGGACGGCCACGACCGAGGAGACACCCACGGCGAGCCGGTCCGCCAGGGCATCCAGGAAGCCGTCCGTGCCCGCCCTCACCAGCGCCGCCGCCACCGGTTCGGCCCCCTCGGCCGCTCCCGTCACCCCGTGCTCCCCCGCCAGCTCCGCGATCGCCGCCGAGCCCGCCAGCGAGTGGAACCCCCCGTCGCACCCCGTCGCCGAGGGCAGACCCCCCGTCCCCGGCACCGGCAGGAACCCGATCTCGCCGGTCCCACCGGAAGCGCCCCGCCGCAGCGCGCCGTCGAGCACCACCGCCGCCCCCGTGCCGTGCCCCAGCCACAGCAGGACGAAGGTGTCGCGGTCCGCCGCCGCCCCCTCCCGCTGTTCCGCCAGCGCCGCGAGGTTGGTCTCGTTCTCGACATGGACCCGGGCCTCCGGGAGACGTTCCTGGAGGGCGGCCACCAGGCGGCGGTGCCATGCGGGCAGGCCGGTCGAGTTACGCAGCTCGCCCGTGACCGGGTCGATCAGGCCGGGTGCCCCGATGGCCACGGTGTGCAGCCGGTCCACGCCGGCCTCCTTGGCGGTGCGCTCGACCAGTGCCACCGCCTGCTCCACCGCGGGCCCGGTGCCCGCGTCGTCGCCGATCGGCACCGACGCCTCGGACAGCACCCGGCCCAGCAGGTCGGAGACGACGACCGAGACACCCTCGGTGCGGATGTCCAGCGCCGCCAGATGCGCCAGGTCCGCGACGATGCCGTACACCTTCGCGTTCGGGCCGCGCCGCTGCTCGCCCGACTCCCCGACCACCTCGATCAGGTCGGCGGCGATGAGGCGTTCGACGAGATCGGCGACGGTGGGGCGGGACAGACCGGTCAGCTCCTTCAGCCGGCCTGCGGTCAACGGGCCTTCCCGCTGGAGCAGTCGCAGGGCGAGCCGGTCGTTGATGGCCCGGGCGGTGCTGGGGGAAGCAGGCATGCCGGGATCCTTCCAGATCAGCGTGGCCACAGGCCCGTGGCCCTTAATCCTCTATCTATCAGGCAGGCTCCCTGATAGTTTACGTCGGCGACAGGGGCCGCAGCGCGCGAAGGGGCGGGAGAATGAGCCAAGTGGTGTACGACCAGGGACAGGTGAGGCGGGCGCGGTACGCCGTGGCGGCCGTCTTCGCCGTGCACGGTGCCGTCACCGGTTCGTTCGCGACCCGGGTGCCCTGGATCCAGGACCACTCCTCGGTCAGCGCCGGCCAGCTCGGCCTCGCCCTCGCCTTCCCCGCACTCGGCGCCTCCGTGGCCATGCCGCTGGCCGGCAGCATCAGCCACCGCTTCGGCGCCCGGAACGCCCTGCGCGGCCTCATCTCCCTGTGGACCCTGGCCCTCGTCCTGCCCGCCCTCGCCCCCGACCTGCTCACCCTCTGCCTCGCCCTCTTCGTCTACGGCGCGACCGCGGGCATGGCGGACGTGGCCATGAACGCCCTCGGCGTCGAGATCGAGAACCGCCTCGGCCGCTCGATCATGTCCGGCCTGCACGGCATGTGGAGCGCCGGCGCCCTGGTCGGTTCGGCCGCCGGCACACTCGCCGCCCACCTGGGCTCGGACGCGCGTCTGCACCACGCGCTGGCGGCGGGCGTCCTGACGCTCCTCGGCCTGCTGGCCTGCCGCTGGGTGCTCGACCTGCAGCCCACCGAGGACGAGGAACCGCCGCCGCGGTTCGCGCTGCCGCCGAAGTCCGCGCTGCTCATCGGAGCCGTCGGATTCTGCGCGGTCTTCGCGGAGGGCGCGAGCCTCGACTGGTCCGCGGTCTATCTGCGGGACCAGCTGGAGACCTCGGCCGGGCTCGCCGCCGCCTGCACCACCGGCTTCACCCTCACGATGGCGATCGCCCGCATCGCCGGCGACCGGATCGTCGACCGCTACGGCGCGGTGCGCACGGTCCGCACCAGCGGGTTCCTCGCCGTGCTCGGCGGGCTGCTCATCGTCGTGGCGAACCATCCGGCGGTGGCCATGGGCGGGTTCGCGCTGATGGGGCTGGGCATCGCGGTGGTCGTCCCGCTGTGCTTCGCCGCCGCGGGCCGCAGCGGGTCCAACCCCAGCCTGGCGATCGCCGGTGTCGCCACGATCACGTACACCTCCGGGCTCATCGCGCCGAGCGCGATCGGCACCATCGCCCAGGCGACCAGTCTGCTGGTGTCGTTCGTGCTGGTGACGCTGCTGGCGAGCGGGCTCGTGGGCTTCGCCGGCGTCCTGCGCACCGCCGACCGCGACCGCCCGAGGATCAGTCCGCCGGCCGCAGCAGTTCCCGACCGGCAGCCCTGAACCGGTCGCTCCACGGCGCGGGACGCATCGTCGCGAAGTCCAGCCGGACAAGGACCCGGGCACCCCGCGCGTACGTCACCGAGCCGTCCCGCGAACAGAAACGGAAGCCGTACGTCAGACCGGTGTTGCCGAGCCGCTCCAGCCAGAGGTGGACGGCGTACGTGCCCGTCCTGGTCACCGGCGCCTCATAGCTGATCCGCAGCTCCTTGACCGCGTTGCAGGCATCCCCCGCCACCGCCCAGTCGCCGTCGAAGTGGATGCCGTGCTCCTGCCACAGCTCGGTCCAGGCCCGCTCCACCATGAGCGGATAGCGGGCGTTGTGGAGCAGGCCGAGGGCGTCCAGGTCGTCGAAGTGGACGGTGACGGGGATCAGCCGGCCGTAGGACGGGACGGGGGCGGCTGTCGGGGCTTCGGCGGTCACGGGTGGTGCTCCAGGGGCGTACGGCGGGGTCCGACCCATATTAAGCGGGCGCTCAGCATGATGTCGGACCCGGGCGGTGACCAGCGGGGAACCCGGGCCGGGGAGGGAGCGTTGTCGTGGGAAGAGCCGCGGGGCGAGCCCCCGCGGCGAAGGGAATGAGGACCACGTCATGAGCGAGAAGGCCCGGATCCTGTTCGAAGCCCTCGACCTGGACCGGAACGGCACCCTGACCCGGGACGAGGTGATCATCGCCCTGCGGTCCAAGGGACCCACCCTGGCCGCCTCGGGAGACCTGCCGTCCTGGGGTCTGGGAGACGCCGACGCCTCCTCCGCACTGTTCGACGCCGCCGACCGGAACGGGGACTCGGTGGTGACGCTGGAGGAGTTCACGGCGGTGGTGGACCGCCGGTTCGGCTGGAGCTGACACCATCCCGCGGGCTCCCCTTGCCGGCCGTCAGGACCGGGCGGTCTCGGCGTCGCTGTAGTGCTGGGTCACGTTATTTACAGAGCACATGGCCAAGGCGCTGTCGCGCACAAGGGCGGTGGGTCCCAGGAGTCGTTTGCGGCAGCGCCGCCAGAGGCGCCGGCCGCGTCGGCGTCGGATGTCGCTCAGCGCGCCAGGTCGTAGGCGTACGACGGGGTGAACGTGCCCGGCGCACCCTTGCAGCCGTCCGACTCCCCCGGCAGCTTCACCCACAGATAGCCGTCGATACGGGCCTCGCCGGTGTTCAGGGTCGGGGTCCGGCCGAGCTTGCGGCCGTCGGGGTCGCACCACTCGCCGTCGGCCGGTGCGCCGTTGCCGTTGCGGCTGGTGTCGATGACCGCGCCGAGGCTCGCGGGACCGCCGAGGGCGTCGAGGACCTGCCGGTCGTAGGCGATCTCGTCGGCGGTGCGGTGGAAGTTGGAGACATTGCTGAACACGCCGTCGGAGGCCGCGGCCGAGGCGGCGCCCGCCTGGCGCAGCAGGTCGGCCTGTTTGGCCGGGGGGTTCCAGCCGGAGTGGCCGGCGTCGAAGTAGACCCGGGCCTTGGGATTGGCGGCCTTCAGGACCCGGCCGGCGCGGGCCAGCGAGGCGAAGCGGTCGGCGCGTTGACGCCCCGACAGACACGCGGACTGGGCTATCGAGTCGGGCTCCAGGATCACCACGACGTCGTCCGAGCCGAGCCCGGCGGCGAACCTGTCGATCCAGGCGTCGTAGGCGTCCAGGTCCGGTGCCCCGCCCTGGGAGGCCCCGCCGCAGTCGCGGTCCGGGACCGCGTACGCCACCACCACCGGGACCCGGCCCAGCGCGGCACCGCCGGAGGTCACGGCACGCACGCGTGCCGTGATGGTGGACGGCGTGTAATCGGCGAACCAGACGGCGGCCGGCTGGTCGGCGATACGGGACGCTATGACGTTCTGACGCGGGTCGCCGGGGTGGTCACGGACCCAGTCGAGGACCCGGGACTGGGGGTGGCGGTAGAGGCGGGGGGAGACGGCGGCGGTCTCCTGCTTCGGCTCGGCCTTCGTCGGAGAGGGCGTCGGGCTCACGGACCTCTTCTTCGGAGAGGCGGACACGGAAGCCGACTCGGTGGCCGAGGGGGACGGCGACGGCGCGGGAAGCGGGACTTCCAGGGCCGGTGAGTCCGTCACCTCGGGGCGGGCCTCGTCGGAGCCGCGGCCGTCGTCGAGCGCGGACATCATCCCGGTCACGGTGCCCACGGCGACCACGACGGAGGCCGCCGCGACCATGCCGCCCCGCCGGGCGGCACGCCTGCGCTCGGCCCTGCGTTCGGCCAGGCGATGGGCACGTTGGCCTGGCACCTGCTCATCCCCTCCCCGTTCTCCCCTGCCGTCCGCCTCCCGGGCGCCGCTACGGCTCTCGCCACAGCGGGAGCGTTCCCCCGTTCTGGGGAAGCGTCGGGCCCGCCGGCACTCCGGCCACCCTAAGCCTGGGACCCTGCCTGCATGCCGCAGTTGGAGCAGTTCGTCACTTCTGTCGACTCCGTCGTCTCCCGGATGCGCGCCCTGGACGAGGCGCTTCCGGAACGGGACGGGATCGCGGTCTTCAACCGCGTCTACCTCGCCGTCACCGAGGCGGTCGACCGGGGCATCGACACGGGCCGGTTCGCGGACGCACAGGCGGCGATCACGCTGGACGTGCGGTTCGCCGAGCGGTATCTGCGGGCGGTCGGCACGGTGGCCGCCGAGCGCCGCCCGCCCGCCTGCTGGCGGCCGTTGTTCCAGTACCGCCGGCATCCCGGGGTACGCCCGCTGCAGTTCGCGCTCGCGGGCATCAATGCGCACATCGGGCACGACCTCGCGCTCGCCGTCGTGGACACCTGTCGTACGCTCGACTGCGAACCCGTCGACGTGGAGGACGAGTTCGACCGGGTGGGCGATCTCCTCGTCTCGCTGGAGGAGCGCATCCGCGAAGATCTGATGCCGGGTCCCGATCTCCTCCAGATCGCCGACCCGCTGACCCATCTGCTCGGCGCGTGGAGCCTGGAGCGCGCCCGGGACGCCACCTGGACGGCGGCGCGTGCGCTGTGGGCGCTGCGTGGACTGCCCGATGTCGCCGAGGAGTTCACGGAGCGGCTGGACACGGCGGTCGGGTTCGCGGGACGGATGCTGCTCACCCCGCTGCCGGACTGAACCGGCCCGATCGGGAACCGGACGCCCGCCGAGCCGCTCTGGGCACACGTGGCGGTTCTTCTCCTGCTGACCCTGACCTTCGCGCCGTTGGTGACCCCGTTCGTGGTCGTGGGCCTCGCCCTGGCCCTGGCCAAGCGGGCCTGGGACCGAGAGCTCGGCAGCGGGCTGCGCCTGCCCGACGCCGTGTCGTGCGCACTGCTGGCGGCGCTCGCCGGCACGGCCGCCCTCGGCGCCTACGCGTACGGCGTCATGCAGGGCTTCTACATCCTGGACCCGGACCAGATGTGTGCGGCCGCCGGTGCGCGCGGCGACGTCGTGGAGACGCGGATGGCCCTGCCGGTCAGCGTGCGGTGCGTCACCTCGGCCGGCGAGGGAACCGAACTCGTGCCGAGCTGGGTGAACCCGGTCGTCCACGGCGGCCTGGTGCTCTGTGTGCCGGCCGTCGGGACGGCGGTCCTTTCGGGAGTCCGCCGTCGACGGGCTCAGTCCTCCGGCAGTTCCACCGGTGCGATCTCGTCGTAGACGTCCCCCGGACCGGGGTTCGTCGCGTCGGTCGCCCCGCCGAAGTGGTGCATGACGCCCCAGACCGCGTTCAGCGCGGTCTGGATCGCGCCCTCGGCCCAGCCGGCCGTCCAGGAGATGTCGTCGCCCGCGAGGAATATGCCCCGCTTGTCCGCGGGCAGCCGGTCCTGCATGAAGTGGGTGAACAGGCGCCGCTGGTAGCGGTAGTGGCCGGGCAGGTTGGCCTTGAACGCGCCCATGAAGTAGGGCTCGTTCTCCCAGGACACCGTCACCGGGTTGCCGATGATGTGCTTGCGGATGTCGACCTTCGGATAGATCTCGCCGAGCGACTTCAGCATGACCTCCATCCGCTCGTTCGCGGACAGCGGCAGCCACTTCAGGCTGTCGTCGCACCAGGTGTAGGAGAGGCAGATGACGGCGGGCTTGTCCGGGCCGTCGTCGAGGAGGTAGGTCCCGCGCGTCATACGGTCGGTGAGGGTCATCGACATGACGTCACGGCCGGTCTCCTCGTCCTTGTCCAGCCAGAACGGCCGGTCCACAGGGACAAAGAGCTTGCTCGACTCCATGTAGTGGGTGCGCTCGATCGCCGTCCAGTGGTCGATCGGGAAGAGCGAGTCGTCGCAGGCGATCTTCGACAGCAGCATCCAGGACTGCGCGGTGAAGACGGCCGCCTTGTAGGTGCGGATGTCGCCGTTCGCGTCCGTCACGGTGATCTGGTTGTTCGCCGTGCGGTGCAGCCGGGTCACGGCCGGGCGGGGTTCGGCGTTCGGGTGCAGCTGGGCCAGCGAGGTGCCGTAGGGCCAGTGGACGATCTTCTCCGGCGTGCGCTCCCACAGCCGCAGCGGCAGCTGCTGGGAGCCGCCGATGATGCCGCGGTGGTGGTCGTCGGCCTCGGTGTAGACGACGCGGAGGATCTCCAGGATGGAGTTGGGGAAGTCGGTGTCCCAGCCGCCGGTGCCGAAGCCGACCTGGCCGAAGATCTCGCGGTGCCGGAAGGACTTGAAGGCCTCGGAGTCGCAGAGGAAGCCGTAGAAGGTCTGGTTGTCGAGCTTCTCGACGAGCTTGGCCCAGATCTCCCGGATGCGCGGGACGTCCCGCTCGCGCATGGCCTGGTTCATGTCGGAGAAGTCGGCGCCCTCTTCGAGGCACTTGTTCCAGGCGGCGGCGACGTCACGGTAGACCTGCGGCAGGTCCTCGATGGTCTCGGCGTAGTGCGACTCGCCCTTGAGGTCGACCACGGTCGAAGGGGTCGCTTCCGCAAGGGGGTTGGGGAACGGCCGGGTCTTAAGACCCACCAGGTCGATGTAGTGCTGGAGGGCGGTGGAGGACGGCGGGAAGCGCATCGCGCCCATCTCGGCCGTCAGGGAGCTGTCGCAGCCCTCGAAGCCGACGGTCCGCAGCCGGCCGCCGATCCGGTCGGCCTCGTAGACGACCGGCTTCAGGCCCATCTTCATCAGCTCGTAGGCGGCCACGATGCCGGACAGCCCGCCGCCGATCACCGCGACCTCGGTGCCGTGCTCGGTCGCCGGTATCTGGCCGAGGCCCGCCGGGTGGGCGAGGAAGTCGTCGTAGGCGTACGGGAAGTCCGGGCCGAACATGGTGATCGGCGGCTGCTGCTCGTCGGCGTGCTGGACGGCGTTGGGCACCGTGGACGTCATGGGGTACGGACTCCTTGCGAATGCTGCGAAGAATGCGGGGGTGTTCAGACGTAGAGCTCGGGCCGCCGGTCCCGCAGATACGGGTTGGCCTCGCGGGAGGCGGCGAGGAGGGCCGGGTCGGCGTCGGCGAACACCAGTTGCTCGCCGCGTCCGGCGCGGGCGCGGGCGATCCCGTCGGGGCCGGCGAGGACGGAGAGCCCGACGAACTCGAACTCCCCTTCCTGGCCGACCCGGTTGACGTACGCGACGTACATCTGGTTCTCGAAGGCCCGCACCGGGATCATCGACTCGGCGACGAACTGGAACGGGTGCATCTGGGCGGTCGGGACGACGAGGAGGTCCGTGCCGGCGAGGGCGTGGGCGCGGACGTTCTCCGGGAACTCGACGTCGTAGCAGATCAGCAGCCCGACCTTCAGTCCGTTCAGCTCGGCCTGCACCACGTGCTGCTCGCCCGGCGTGAAGTGGTCGCGCTCGAAGCAGCCGAAGAGGTGGGTCTTGCGGTAGTTGGCAAGACGGTCACCGGTGGCCGAGATCAGCTGGGCGGAGTTGAAGACGGAGCCCGAGGACGCCTCCGGGTAGCCGTAGGCGATGGCCACCCCGTGCCGCGCGGCGATCTCCGCGACGGCGTCCGCGCTGTCCCCGTCGGCCGGCTCGGCGAGGCGCGCGATGTCGTCGCCGATCGCGTACCCGGTCAGGAACATCTCCGGCGCGGCCAGCAGGGCGGCACCCGCGGCCGCGGCACGGTCCGCGGCCTCGTCGAGGACCTTGAGGTTCCCGTCGACCGAGCCGGGGCGGCCGGAGCTCTGGAGCAGGGCGGTGCGCATGCGTGATCCTCACCGGGCGGAAGGGGTGGTTGTGGAGGCCGTCCAAGAGGCCCTCTAGACGGTACGGGCGGCTGACCAGGCCGGACAAGAAGGAGCCGTTGCGCGCCGGTGAGCGGTTCATTGCGCACGAGGCGGCTTGGGCGGCGATTCGTTGCGTCGGCCGGTCAGGGCCAGGGCGGTGACCAGGTAGGGCACCGCGAGGATCACGAAGACGGTGCTGTGCGCGGCCCGCGCGCCGAGCAGGGCGTACGCCGCGAACGTGACGACCGTCAGGAGTTCGGTGCCCAGGCTCGCCACCGAGGTGAGCGTGGCCCGGCGGGCGTCGTCGATGCGGTGCTGAAGGCGCACGTCGGCGAGGACCTCCGCCAGCTGGAAGCCCCCGAAGGCGAGGCCCACGAGCGCGATCCCGGCCGGGGTGCGGACCGCGGCGCCTACGGCCATCGCCAGCGCGGAGCCTGCCAGCAGCCACGCCATGCCGGTGGTGCCGAGGCGTTCGGCAGGTCCGGCCAGCAGGCTCGCCGCGGTGACGAGCGTCCAGACGAGCAGGATCAGATAGGGCACGGTCGCCTCGGCCACGCCGGTGTCCCGGGCCAGCAGGGGCGTGTACTCGTCGAGCGCGCCCCACACCGCGGCGACGGCCGGGATCAGCAGCAGGGCACCACGGACGGAACGGTTCCCGCGCGCCTCCCAGAGCCCGGTCCGCAGGGTCGCCCACCAGCCGTCGCCGCCCGGCTCCCGCCCCGCGCGGTGCTCCGGGAGCCGGGTGGCCGCCAGGGCGGCCAGTACGCAGGCGAGGACGCTGGCCGCGCCCACGACCGGATAGCCGCCCAGCGCGAACACCGGCCCGGCGAGCCCGATCGACGCCATGGTGGCGGCCAGCCGTGCCGCCCTGACCCGCCCCATCACGCGTGCGTACCGGTCGGCGGCCCCGAGCCGCTCCAGCTCGTCGTAGGCCAGCGCCTCCAGCGAACCGGAGCAGAGCGCTCCGCCGACGCCCCACAGGACGAAACCGAGCGCGAAGGCCCAGTACGACGGGACGATCACCCACAGCGCGAAGCCGACGGCGTTGAACAGCGGGCCGACCCACAGCAGCAGCCGGCGGGAGACGGCGTCGGCCAGGGCGCCGGAGGGCACCTCCAGCACGACGGCGGTGATCGACCAGAGGGCGAACAGGGAGGAGATCTCCCAGAGCGACATACCGGTGTCCGCGAACAGCAGCGCGTACACCGGGTAGAACAGGACGAAGTCGTCGAGGAACGCGTAGCCGTACAGCGTGGTCGTCAGCCGGCGGATGCCGGTCGCAGGCACGCGTGTGCGTGAGAGTGACATGAGGCCTTCCCGGAGGGGCGGATTCGGACGTCGTCGGTACGGCGTCCGAGGCGGCCCTCGGGAGGCACGGCTGGTGGATCAATGTCGCCAGGTCATGACGCCGATGTTAGGCAGTTCCCGGCCCGCTGCCCAGTGAAAATGTGGTGATCACGGCGGCGTGGTCGGACGGCCAGTCGTTGTCCTCGACGTCCGGCCAGGTCCGGGGGGTGCCGCTGACGTGGGTCCGGGAATCGAGCACCCGCAGTCCCCGGTGCAGGACGAAGTCGATACGGTCCTGTGGCTCCGGGCCGTCGCCGCCGTCCTCGCGCCCGGCGTGGATCGGCGACCAGGTGTGTCCGGGCGCCCGCACGGGGTCGGGGTGGGCCTGGCGGTAGGAGTCGGCCAGGCCCGCGTCCTCGGCCGCCTTGGTGACCGGCCACTCGATGTCCGGCCAGTCCAGGTGGGAGGGGGTGTTGAAGTCCCCGACGAGGACGACGGGCCCGGAGTCGCCGAGCCGGCCCAGGGCGTCCCGCATCTGGGACAGCCGTACCCCCTCGTGCTCCGCCGACCTCACATAGGGCCCGTACTCCGCGTAGTCCAGGTGAACCGTCCATACGTCCACCTCGGCGCCCTCGGCCACCCGGATCCGGGCACCCGCCGCCCCGTAGAAGCCCACGTCCGGATCGCCGAAGGTCTCCGTGATCGGATGCCGGCTGATGACGCCGAGGTTCTCCCCGGCCCGGTGGTGGTGCCAGCCGAGCGCCTCGGCGAGCTCCTGCGCGGCAGTCCCGTACGTCTCCTGCAGCCCGACCACGTCCACCCCGGTCTCGGCGATGACCTTGAGCTGCTTGGCCCGGTGGTCGTCGACCTTGGTGCCGCCGCACCAGAGGTTCCAGGTCATGACCCGGAGGCGGTACGGCAGCAGGGCGCGCAGGGTCGAAGGGGTGACGTCCTCCAGGCTGGCCAGGACGGTCCGGCCCGGCGCCGCCCCGATCGGCGCGAGGGAAGGCACCGCGAGCACCGCGCAGCCCGCCGCCTCTGCGGAGGCGACGCCGGTCTCGGTGTCCTCCACGGCGACGCAGGCCGCGGGGTCGGCACCCAGCAGACGGCAGGCGGCGAGGTAGGGATCGGGCGCGGGTTTGGTGCTCTCGGTGTCGTCGGCCGTGACGGACACCGCGAAGCGGCTCGCACCGAGCGCTTCGAGCACCGTGTCGGCCACGGCCCGGGGTGAGGCGGTGACCAGTGCGACGGGTACGCCCTCGTGGGCCAGGGCGTCGAGGAGGGCGAGCGCGCCGGGGCGGGGCACGATGCCGGTGCGGACGCGCCCTTCGAACTCCGCGTGGAGCGCGTCGGCGAGTTCCGCGGCCGGGGTGCCCGTCGCCGCGGCCAGCCAGCCGGCGGTGTGCTCGACCGCGCGTCCCAGCACCTCCGGACGGTCCGCCTCGGTCAGGGTCCGCCCGGCCACCTGTTCCACCGCCGCCCACCACAGCCGCTCGGTGTCGACGAGCGTGCCGTCCATGTCGAACAGCACGGCCTGGAGCGGGAGTCGGCTCACAGCGAGCTCCGTTCGGCGACCAGCACCGGCCGCTCCGGCAGCGACACGCTCACCGCGGCCCCCGCGCCGAGTCCGGCGGCCTCGTGCGCGGGCAGATCGGCCTTGACCTCGGTGCCGTCGGCCAGCCGGACGGTGACCCGGACGGCCGCCCCGAGGAAGGACGTGGCGAGCACCCGCGCCTTGCCGTCGTCCTCGGCGCTCACCCGCACGGACTCGGGCCGCACCAGCACATCCACCTCGGTCGCCAAGGGCACGCTCCCGTCGGCGGGCAACCGCTGCCCGAGCACGTCGACCACTCCGTCGGACAGCCGCCCCGGGATCCGGCTCATCGTGCCCACGAACTCGGCGACGAAGGCGGTGGCGGGCCGGCCGTACAACTCCGCGGGAGCCGCGCACTGTTCGAGCCGCCCGGCATGCATCACGGCGACCCGGTCCGCCATCGACAGGGCCTCCTCCTGGTCATGGGTCACGAACAGGGTGGTGATCCCGAGCTCCTGCTGGAGCCGCCGGATCTCCTCGCGCAGGGTGAGCCGCACCTTGGCGTCGAGCGCCGACAACGGCTCGTCCAGCAGCAGCACCCGGGGCCGCAGGGCGAGTGCCCGGGCCAGGGCGACCCGCTGCTGCTGCCCGCCGGACAGCTGGTGCGGGTACCGCCCGCCCTTGTCGCCGAGACCGACCAGTTCCAGCAACTCCGCGGCGCGCGCCCGCCGTTCGGCCGCGCGCACCTTCCGCATCCGCAGTCCGAAGGCCACGTTGTCGACCGCGTCGAGATGCGGGAAGAGGCTGTACGACTGGAACACCATCCCGGCGTCCCGGCGATGGGCGGGCACGCCCGTGACGTCCTCGCCGTCCACCAGCACCTCCCCGGAGTCGGGGTGTTCGAACCCGGCGAGCATGCGCAGCGCGGTGGTCTTGCCGCAGCCGGAGGGGCCGAGCAGGGCGAGGAGTTCGCCCGGCGCGACGGTCAGGTCGAGTCCGTCGAGGGCGACGGTCGGCCCGAACTCCCTTCTGAGACCCCGGAATTCGACGGTGGCCGCATGGTCGAGCGTCTTCATTGGTTCATCCCCGGGAAGTAGTACGGGCGCGTCCGCCGAGGCCGGCCAGGACGAGGAGCAGCGCCCACGTCACCAGCAGGCTGAGCACGGACACGGCGACGGAGAGCTGGGCCTGCGAGCCGCTGACGTTCACGATCCACACGGCGAAGGGCTGGAAGCCGAGCAGCTGGGCGACCGTGAACTCACCGAGCACCAGCGCCAGCGTGAGGAAGGAGGAGTTGAGGAGAGCGCCGCGCAGATTGGGCAGCACTGCCTGGACCAGAGCCTGCGGCCAGCTCGCCCCGCAGCTCCGGGCGGCCTCGACGAGGGTGCGGACGTCGACGGCCCGGAGCCCGGCGTCCAGGGCGCGGTAGACGAAGGGCAGCGCCATCACGACGTAGGCCAGGACCAGTACGACGGGGAAATCGGGGTTCTGGATGGCCACGAAGGTCTGGAAGAGCGGGGTGCGCGAGAGATGCTCGGGGCCCCACTTCAGGACCGTGATGATCCCGGCGACGAACGCGATCGGCGGCACGACCAGCGGCAGTGAGCACACCACCTCGACGACCGGCCGCAGCCGGGGTGCCCCGAGCCGCAGGGCGACCGTGGCGGGCACCATCAGCAGCAGGACCACGACGATGGTGGCGAGGGCCAGTTCCAGCGAGAGCAGCAGGCTGGAGACGAAGCCGTCGGTGGAGAAGATCTGGGTGTAGGCGTCGAAGACGATCCCCTGCCCCGGCACGTCGACCGAGAAGACGATCGACGCGGCGAGCGGCACCAGGAAGTACAGCCCGGCGAGGCCGTACACGCCCCACCGCCACAGGTTCAGGCGAGCCATCGGGCGCTCCTTCGCTGAAGGGGCAGATACACGGCCATGACGAGGCCCGCGATGAGGACCATGTCGAGGCTGAGGGCGAGCGCCACGTTCTCCTGGCCCACCAGCACGTTGCCGGAGAGCGCGTCGGCGATCTGGAGGGTGATCAGCGGGATCGAGCTGCCCACGATCGCGGCGGCGGTGGCGTACGCGGCGAAGGCGGTGCCGAAGAGCAGCACGAGCCCGCCGAGCAGCGAGGGTGCGAGGACGGGAAGGGCCACGTGCCGCCAGTACTGCACGGAGGTGGCCCCGTTGTTCTGCGCCGCCTCGCGCCACTGGACGCGCAGCCCCTCCAGGGCCGGGGTGATGGTGAGGACCATCAGCGGGATGAGGAAGTACAGGTAGACGATCACCAGTCCCCAGAAGCTGTACAGGTCCCAGCCCTTGTCCGTCAGGCCCAGGTGGCGGGTCAGCACACCGGCGTTGCCGAGCGTGGCGACGAAGGCGAAGGCCAGGGGGACACCGCCGAAGTTGGCGAGGACGCCGGAGGCGGTGAGCACGGCCTCGCGGAAGGCACGGTGCCGGGAGGTCACCACGGCCTGGGCGAGCGGCAGTCCGAGGGCGGCCGCGAGGACGGCGGACACGGCGGACAGCTTGACGCTGCCGAGGAGGGCGGTGAGGTAGGCGCCCTGCACCGAGGCCGTCAGGTTGGCCGTGCTGAACGCGCCCGTGGCCTTCGCCGTGAACGCCCCGTCCAGGATGGCCCAGGCCGGCAGCCCGAAGGCGGCAGCGGTGAAGACGAGCAGCGGCAGCACGGGAAGCCAGCCGAGGGACCGGCGCCGCCGCTTCACCGCAGCGGTCGGCGCCGAGTCCACCCGTACGGCGGTGGCCGTCATCCGGAGACGGCCTTCGCCCAGCCCTCGCCGAGGACCGTCTTGGCCTTGTTCTGCTGGGCCTCGGTCGGGAAGGCCGGGGTGCCGGAGACCTCGGGCAGCTTGGCGGCGGCGGTCTTGTCGAGGGTGCCGGCCTTCTCCATGGCGGTCATCAGGGCCGGGCGGGCGTATCCCGCGAGCCACAGGTTCTGGCCCTCGGCGCTGTAGAGGTACTCCTGCCACAGGCGGGCGGCCGCCGGGTGCGGGGCGTCCTTGTTGATGGCCTGGGAGTAGTACTGGGAGAACTTGCCGTCGCCCGGCACCGACACCTTCCAGTCGACGCCCTTGGACTTGAACTCGTCGGCGTACCCGGCGTTGAGGTAGTCCCAGTCGATGGTGATGGGCGTCTCGCCCTTCTCGACGGTGGCCGGGGTCGCCTCGACGGGCGTGTAGTTGCCGTTCTTCTTCAGCTTCTTGAAGAAGTCGAGGCCGGGCTGGATGTCGTCGAAGGAGCCGCCGCTCGCGAGCGCGGCCGCCCAGACGCCGCCGAAGGCCGAACCGGACTTGGTGGGGTTGCCGTTGAGGGCGACCTGGCCCTTGTACTGCGGCTTGAGGAGGTCGGCGAAGGTGGTGGGGCAGGCCTTGACCCGCTTCGCGTCGCAGCCGATGGAGATGTAGCCGCCGTAGTCGTTGTACCAGCGGGCCTGTGCGTCCTTCTGCCCGTCGGGGATGTCCGCGAAGGACGCCACCTTGTAGGGCGCGAGCAGCCCCTGCTGGGCCGCGCTGATCGCGAACGAGCTGCCGAGGTCGAGCACGTCGGGGGCGCGGTCCTGCCCCTTCCGGGACGTCACGGCGTTGATCTCGTCCTGGCTGGAGCCGTCGGGGTTCTCGACGGCGACCTTGATGCCGTACTTCTTCTGGAAGCCGTCGATGAGGGCTCCGTAGTTGGCCCAGTCGCGGGGCAGCGCGATGGCGTTGAGCGTGCCCTCCGCCTTGGCGGCCTTCACCAGGGCGTCGAGTCCGCCGAGGTCGGCGGCGGAGGTGGCGGTGGCGGCGTTCTTGCCGTCGGCGGTGGTCGAGGAGGTCTCGGGGGCGGCGCCGCAGGCGCTCAGGGCAAGGGCGGCGATGACGCCGAGGGCGGCTGTTCTCGGCAGGGACACGGTCACGGCTTCTCCAGGGGACGCGCGAGGTGCAGGAGCCAAAGCAGAGAGAACTTGTCTGAACAAGTTGGCCTCAGTAAGTCCGCCGCTGGTGTCACGCTCGTAAACACTGGCGAAACGCTGACCCTTGAATTCCCGCACAATCCGGCTCGCCCTCGATACCTCTGAGATGTCGACTAGGCTGGTCACGCTGTGCACAGCAGTCGACTCAGAGGGGAACCATGCCGGCGCGACACGAGGAGATCGCCGACGAACTGCGCCGGGCGATCGACCGCGAGGAGTACACCGTCGGCAGCCGGCTGCCCGCCGAGACCGACCTCGCGGCGCACTACGGCGTCTCGCGCGGCACGGTCCGCCAGGCCGTCGCCGCGCTGACCGCCGAGGGCCTCATCGGTTCCCGCCAGGGCGCCCGCCGCGTGGTCCTGGCCAGCCGCCGCAGCCAGAGCTTCGCGGAGCTCCGCAGCTTCGCCCAGTGGGCGCGCGCGATGGGCCGGGAGGCGACCGGACAGGTGGTCGCCCAGGAGTACCGTCCGGCGACACAGGAGGACTCGGTACGTCTCCAACTGCGCGTCGGCACACCCGTGTTGCACGTCCTGCGGGTGCGCGGCCTGGACGGCGAGCCGGTGTTGCTGGAGCGGACGGTGTACGCCGGCTGGATCTCCCCCGCGGTGGAGTCCATCGAGCCCGACTGCCCGTCCGTCACCCAACGCCTGTACGACGACACGGGGTTGGTCTTCGCCTACGGCGAGCACGTCATCGACGCGGTCGCGGCGGGCGCACAGGACGCGGAGCTCCTGGAGATCCGCCGCACCAGCCCGCTGCTGCGGGTCCGCCGGGTGACGACGACCCGCGAGGGGCGCCCGGTGGAGTGGTCGGACGACCGCTACCGCTCGGACGCGGTGAGCTTCAGCGTGCACAACTCGATGGACAACAACGCGCTGGCCCGGAAGACGGCGGAGTGAACGCGGGCGGGCCGCGGTGAGGCCGGGTGCTCAGCCGGAGGCGGCGGCACCCACACAGAACTCGTTGCCCTCCGGGTCCGCCATCGTCACGTGGTGGCCGTCGAACTCCGCGACGATCCTGCCGCCCGCCCCGGCCAGCCGCTCGGCCTCCGCTCTGATCCGCGTCCACCGCTCCTGCGGGCTGCCGTGCCCCGGCACCCGGATGTCCATGTGCAGCCGGTTCTTGACTCTCTTGGGCTCCGGGACCTTGAGGACGGTCAGCCGCGGGCCGACGCCGTCGGGGTCGCACAGCCATGCCGCGTCGCCCTCGGATTCGTCCTCCGGCAGGTCGAACTGGGCGAGCCACTCCGCACGCGTGGCGAAGGGCGCAGGCGGCGGCTCGTCGATGTAGCCGAGGGCCGTCTTCCAGAACGCTGCGACCAGCTGCGCGTCCGCGCAGTCGAGGGTCAGATCGATACGGGCTGCCATGGGTCGAACCGTACTGCCGGCCACTGACAACCGGTCCGTGTCAGGCAGGCGGCCGCTCGGCTGAACGTCCCCTCAGGCGGGCGCCCCCGACGAGAACCTCCGCAGCAACGGCGACAGCACCAGCACCGACTTGGTCCGCTCCACGAACGGCTCCCCCGCGATCCGCTCCAGGACCCGTTCGAAGTGCCGCATGTCGGAGGCGAAGACCTGCACGACCGCGTCCGCGTCCCCGGTGACGGTGGACGCGGCCACGACCTCCTGGTACCGCTCCAGACCCCGCCGGATGGTGTCCGGCGAGGTGTTGTGCCGGCAGTAGATCTCGACGAACCCCTCGGTCTCCCAGCCGAGCGCCGACGGGTCGACCCGGACGGTGAAGCCGGTGATGGCCCCCGTGGCGCGCAGCCGGTCCACGCGCCGCTTCACGGCGGGCGCGGAGAGGCCGACGATCTGCCCGATGTCCGCGTAGGAGCGGCGGGCGTCCTCGGCGAGGGCGTGGACGATGCGTTCGTCGAGATCGTTGAGCACGGTGAGTGGATCAGCTCTCAGGTGTTGCGAGACGGGAGCGGCGACAGCCGTATACGAAGTAGAACACGAGCCCGGCGGCCATCCAGGCCCCAAGGACCACCCAGGTGACGGCGGACAGGCCGACCGTCATCCAGACGCAGAACCCGAGCCCCGGCGCGGGCAGGACCGGCGAGCGCGGCACCCGGAAGGTGCGGGGCATGTCCGGCCGGGTCCGGCGCAGCACCACGACGGCGATGTCGACCAGTCCGAAGGCGAACAGCGTGCCGATGCTGGTGGCGTCGGCGAGCTGCCCCAGCGGGACGGCGGCGAGGACACCGCAGAACAGCGACACGATCACCGGGTTGGCACGCGACGCACCGGTCTCCGCATCCACCCGCCCGAACACCTTGGGCACGAGCCCGTCCCGGGACATCGCGAAGAGGATGCACGTCTGCCCGTAGAACACGGTCGGCACCACGCCCGCGATGGCGACGACCGCGCAGGCGGCCGGCAACCTCCCCCAGAAGCCCTGACCGGTGACCTCCCGCATGATCTGCGCGAGCGCGGCCTCGGAGTCCCCGAACCGCTGCCACGGCTTCGCCCCGACGGCGACCGCGGCCACGAGCACGTACAGCGCGGTCACGATGACCAGCGACAGCATGATCGCGGTCGGCAGGTCCCGCTGCGCGTTCTTCGCCTCCTCGGACCCACGCGCGCCACCGAGCAGAAAGACCATGGCGAGGAGTACGACGATCAGCGCCGGCAGATCGAAGAGGCCACCGTCCCCGGGCGGCGCCGAGAGCGCGTCCGGGATGGTGACCCCGACGGTCCCGTCGAGCAGCTCGTTGAGGTACTCGCCCCAGCCGACGGCCACGGCGGCGACCGAGACCCCGTATTCGAGGACCAGACAGCATCCGCACACCCAGGCGAGGGTGACGGCGGGGCCGGCCTTGGGCACGGCCTCACCGAGCACCACGAGTATCCCGGTGCCGAGGGTGGCACCGATGCTGATCATGGTCAGCTGCCAGAGCCCGAGGGAGCCCCGGAGGCTGCCGCCCTCGCCCTGTCCCCCTTCGGCGACCAGTCGCGTATGCCGCACAAGGAGGGCCCGTTCATTGCGCCGGCGACCTGCACGCCGCGAGGGGCGCGGGGCGGTATCAACCTGCGGCTACCGCCGCGTGGGCGCGACCAGCCACAACCGCCCCGCAGTTTCCCCACGACCTCAGTCTCGGCTCCCCCGGCGGAGCGCCTAGCTCCAGCTGGCGTGCAGCGGCTTGCCCTCGGCGTAGCCGGCCGCGCTCTGGATGCCCACGACCGCCTTCTCGGCGAACTCCTCCAGGGAGCCCGCACCCGCGTACGTGCACGACGACCGCACGCCCGCGATGATCGAGTCGATCAGGTCCTCGACGCCCGGCCGGGCCGGGTCGAGGAACATCCGGGAGGTGGAGATGCCCTCCTCGAACAGCGCCTTGCGGGCCCGGTCGTACGAGGACTCCTCGGACGTGCGGTTGCGCACGGCACGCGCCGACGCCATGCCGAACGACTCCTTGTAGAGCCGCCCGTTGGCGTCCTGCTGCAGGTCGCCCGGGGACTCGTAGGTGCCCGCGAACCACGACCCGATCATCACGTTGGACGCCCCGGCGGCCAGCGCCATCGCGACATCGCGCGGGTGCCGGACACCGCCGTCGGCCCAGACGTGCTTGCCGTACTTCTTCGCCTCGGCGGCGCACTCCAGGACGGCCGAGAACTGCGGCCGGCCCACGCCGGTCATCATGCGGGTGGTGCACATCGCGCCCGGGCCCACACCGACCTTGATGATGTCGGCACCGGCCTCGATCAGATCCCGCACACCCTCGGCGGCCACGATGTTGCCCGCGACGATCGGCACCTGCGGGTCGAGCGCCCGCACGACCTTGATCGCGCTGATCATCGACTCCTGGTGGCCGTGGGCGGTGTCGATGACGAGGGTGTCGACGCCCGCGTCGAGCAGCTGCTTGGCCTTGCCGGCGACGTCCCCGTTGATCCCGACGGCGGCGGCGATCCGCAGCTTGCCCTGCGCGTCCACGGCCGGCGTGTAGAGGGTCGCCCGCAGCGCGCCCTTGCGGGTGAGGATGCCGGCGAGCCTGCCGTCGGCGTCGACGGCCGGTGCGTACCGCCGGTTGGCGGCGTCGAGCCGGTTGAACGCCTCGCGCGGGTCGATGCCGGCGTCCAGGAGCAGCAGGTCGCGCGACATGACGACCTCCAGCTGCGTGAAGCGGTCCACGCCGGTCAGGTCCTGGTCGGTGACGACACCGACAGGCCGCTGGTTCTCGTCGACGACGACACCGGCGTTGTGCGCCCGCTTCGGCAGCAGGGCGAGGGCGTCGGCGACGGTCTGGTGCGGGGCCAGCACGATCGGGGTGTCCAGGACGAGGTGGCGGCTCTTCACCCAGGAGACGACCTCGGTGACGACCTCGATCGGGATGTCCTGCGGAATGACCACCAGGCCACCGCGCCGGGCCAGCGTCTCGGCCATCCGGCGTCCCGCGATGGCGGTCATGTTGGCGACGACCAGCGGGATCGTGGTGCCGGTGCCGTCCGGCGAGCTGAGGTCCACACCCTGACGCGAGCCGACCGCACTGCGGCTCGGGACCATGAAGACGTCGTCGTACGTCAGGTCGTAGGGAACCGGAGGTGATTCTACGTGCTGACCCGTACCAGGCTCAAGGAAACGCATAAGTCTCACATTTTCACGCGAAACGGCGCAGGTCACTCCCACAAGGACACAGCAAAACGCCCCCGCGTTCGTATGTTCCTCCAGTGAGGTACGGGGGCTCCGGTGTCAGGCAGTGGAACCTGCCTTACCCCGAGAGCTTACCCGAAGGCGCCCGACGAGGGCCGACGCTCGCCGTACCGCACCTTGGGGTCCACGACCCCCGCTGGTGGAGAGTGCGACCAAGGGCCTCCCGATCCACCGTCGACGGTCATGCAATTCCCCCAGACCTGCTCCGTCGTCCCCGCTCGTTCGCGCGGTTCGGGTGCGTGGTGCGGAGTCGGGCCGCCAGGCCGTGAGGTGTCCGGTCCGAGGCGGGCTGCCCGGAAGAGCGCCGTCCGCCTGGCCGTCGCAGAGCAACTCAGCGTTCCCGATGGGGACGGCAATGAACTTCTGTCTGGGGAATTGCGCAACGTTCCACATCCCCACCTGGCGAACCTTCGGGGTGGGAGGTGGTGGCGCCGGTCAGCAAACGAGCGATCAGGCTCTTGCTCGACCAGTAGGCGTCCGAGAGCGAAGTTCGCGCAGCCGCGGCCGCCGCAACCCCTCCTACGCGAACGGGGCACACTCGTTGCCGCCATGAAGCTACGCCCTCTGGTATCACCAACGAGCTCGTTAGCCAATCGGGGCTCAGAACGGCCGCGGGCATGTTCAGGCCCACTGCGCCGTCGACTTGGCGGTCAACGGACGTCATGTCCGACTCTCCCGCGGCCACGGCCACTCGGCCAGGAATGGTCGCACCTCGACCTCGCGAATGCCGGCCCATGCCCCCCTCGGCGGCGCACTTGAGCGCCATGTCGAGGTCTGGGGTCTCGGTGATCCAGAAGCCAGCGAGAGGTGGTGCGGGGTCAGTCGGGGGTCGGGGGGTCCCCGGGCATCCGCCGGACCTCGTCGAGCACTGCCTCCAGGGACGAGACCACCCCGTCCGCTACTGCCCCGCGCAGCAGTTCGGTCTGCCGTTGGTTGCCGGCGTACGCAAGGCTGCGAACCCCGACCGCCCGGGCGGCCGCGAGGGCGACCGGGTTCGAGCTGAGCAGTAGCGCGTTCTCCGCTGAAACGTCCATGTCCTGCAAAGCACGCTCAATGGTGCTCCGGAATGCGTCGAGATACGGGGGGATCGACCGGCGGCCGTAGACGTGGCCAACCACCGACGCCAGGTCTCGCGAGTGGAGATAGCGCAGCACCGTCTGCTCCGAGCAGTTACCCAAGACGGCCAGCCGCGTTCCCAGCGCAGACCAGGTGCGCACCAGTAAATCGGCCCACGGCGTCGGAAACGCGAAGGCTGCCGCAGCCAGCTCCTCCCGCGTCAGGAGCTGTTCCAGTTCGTCCAACTCGGGTCTGTTGGAGTGGCTGAGGGCAAGAGTCCGGAGCACCTCATAGGGGTCGCTGATGTCGGTCAGCCGCGGCTCGAACAAACCTGCTTGTGCGGCACGCCTGTGGAGGCGGTCGGCGAGCGCTTCGGCAGGTTGGCCGGCGAAGAGCCTGCAGATGACGGGATCGAAATCAACGAGGACGGCTCGGGCACGGGTGACCACCCTGCGAAGGGAGAAGGTTTCGATCACGAGCGCGTTTAATGCGGCACGTTGGGCCGGGTCGTCAAAACGTGCGCCGCCGAAGGTAACCAGTCTCGCGAACGTGACCCCTTGGAGGCTCGCCCTGGCACGGAAGCGAGCGTCCTCGAAACTCAGATCGGAAGCGAAGGTCGAGCCGTTCAAGGAGACATCGTCGTCGAAGCGGGCTTCCTCGAAGTGCGCGGGTCCGAGGAAGGTCGTGCCGTCGAACGAACCCCTTGCCTCGAAGTGCGCGGTCTGCCACGACGCCTCTTCGAACGTGCTTCCGTTGAAGGACGTGTCCCCACGGAAGTTCGTTTCCTCGAAGTGCGCGGGTCCGAGGAAGGTCGTGCCGTCGAACGAACCCCTTGCCTCGAAGTGCGCGGTCTGCCACGACGCCTCTTTGAACGTGCTTCCGTTGAAGGACGTGTCTCCACGGAAGGCCGCCCCCTTGAAGGAAACGGATGCGTGGAAGGTCACGCCGGTCAGCGCGACGGAATCTTCGAAGCGGGACCGGGCGAAGTCCGCGCTTGCGTGGTAGGTAGCTTGATCCATCGACACGTCGCCGAGGACCGAGATCTCGTTGAAGGAGACCAGTCCGTGGAACACGGCCTGACCGAAATCACAGGCCCTGGTGAAAAACACCCTGGAGAATCGTGCGGCACCGTGAAACACCGCGCTGCGGAAATACGCATCATCGACGAACACGACCTCGCGGAAGTCGCAGTCCCCGGTGAACACGGCATCGCCGAAGTCCGCCTGCCCCAGACGCACATGCCCCTCCGAGTCCCGTACTGCGTCGAGGAGTTCGCCCAGCAAGGAATGGTCGAAGGTCGTGCCGCTGAAGTCGACCGGCGCGCCGGGAGCAAGGGTCCTAAGATAGGCCGATCGGGCCGCCGGAGGCAGGTGCTCCAGGCAGGTCTGGTGTCCCGGCACAACACGACCGCTGCAGCCCTCGGTGCTCCGGACGGAGACGTCGGCCGGACAGCGCAGCAACAGGGGCGCGAGGTCGGTTGGTTCAATGCGAACTTTCACCGACCGCGCCAGGTCCCAGCTCAGACGTTGAGGGTCGGCACTCCAGAACCAGCCTTCAGGCCCCCTGGATTTGGCAGTGTCGAGCGGACGGAACATCCGCTCGACATGCGGACCGAGCGTCTCGGTGATCTGGTGCAGCACACGGCGGGACACAGCCAGGGACAGCATTTCCTCGCCCTCTGCCGCTGCCATCTCGCCGAGTCGGTGCTGGAACTCCGGTGCGCGGACCATACGGGTCGCCGCGTCCTGCTCCCCGTCGCCCGGATAGTCGCTCGTGGTCGCGACCGCGGCGCCCAGGACGGCAGAGCTACCGAGCCCCCCGAAGTCGGTCACAGCGCCGGGAAGTTCGGAGAGTAGGCGGCCCAGGTCCCAGAGAGCGAAGCGGCCGTAAAACTCGAGGAGTAGGTCGGATTGGACCGGCCCGCGCTGTGCGAGGATTCGACCACGCTCGATTTCGTGGTGACGCATGATGTCGTCCAATACGTTCGCGACCCGGTTCACAGCTTGGCTGGACCGCTCCTGATGCTTCAGCTTCAGGTCGATGGCCATCCGTAGGGGTGCGTGCAGATGGGGCAGTGCCGTCAGGACGACCTCTTCCTCCTGATTCTGCGACGGCACGGTCATGTACCGGCTCAGCGTGATCCGGAAACTCTCGTCCTGGAGAAGTTCGTGTGCGGGTCGTGCCAGGAGTCGGCCGCGCTGACGGTGCTCCTCGACGATCAGTCCTTCGAAGCCGCCTGCCCGGGACAGTGGTGCCCCCAGCAGTTGTGGCCGTCCCTGCGGCGGGAAGGGGGCGTCGATCTCCACCTCAAAATTCTTCTGGCCTGGATGGGCATGTCCGCCGAGTCTTACCGGGTCGCCCATCCTGGAGAGGGCATCAATGTCCACAGCCAGCGTCCCGCCCGAGCCAGCAGCCCCCCAACGCAGCCGCCGCAGCCCCCGCGCCTCCCATGTCTGCGCGTCGACCAGGTCGTCAGTCGCCAGGAGCAGGCCGGCGCCAAATTTCCTGCCATCCTCCTTCCAGATACGCGCCGCGCCGACTCCCCTGCCATCGACGCGCACCAGGTGATTTGTCCGGTCGGCGATATGTGCCCCCAGGCAGGTCAGCACCAGCCGTGGAGTCAGCATCAGGCCGATAGCATCGAAGCCCGCAGCGGCCGTCACTACCGTGACCAGACGGCCTTCGAGCCCGGCACCACGAACAGCACCCCCGCTCGCCCTCCACCGCGCGGCGAACGCCTCCTTCGCTCCCACCCGACGCCGTCCGCCCGCCCCCCGAGCCACCCTGACCGCCGTGAACTCCCTGGTCGCTCCCTGCTGCCGCTCGAGGTAGTCCCACACCTTCTGTCGAACCAGTTCCCGTACGGCGGCCACCTCGCTGCGGCGTTGGGAGCCCAGGAGCGCCTCCCGTACACCAGGGAGGAAGTCGAAGGACAGGTCGGTGGCCGGGGCGGGTGCCGAAGCCGTGCCCCAGGGCTCGAAGAGCCCGCCGAGGGCGACTTCGGCGAGGTGGCCCTGTTCGGAGTCGGGGAGCAGGGACCGTCGCACCAGTGTCATGACCGGGAGGGTCAGCGGGACGGCCGCCAGATAGGCAGCGAGTTGTTGGGCGAGGGGTGAGGCGCCTGCGCGGAAGCGTTCGACTGCCTCCAGCCCGTCGGGCCCGGTGTCGGTCACCGGAGGCCGGGGCGAGGGATCGCAGAACGATCTGATGTCCAGCTGGAGGCAGGACATGAGCTGGCGGCTGGAGTCCCCGGCAACCACTCGAGCGAGACGCGTCAGGCTCTCGGGGGATGCCGAGACCATCGGTACGACCCCCGCCGGATTGCTGCGGCGACGGCGCAGGCGTGCGCGAGGGCCGGTGGCGGTGTGGTGCCAGGAACGGGTGGCCGACGCGGGCCGCTCCGCGCCAAACCGGAGCGGTACCGGGCGTACTGAGGTCCGGGGCCACAGGCGTTCAGGCAGGACGTTGAGGACGGCGACCGCATTGTGTCCGCTCCAATGGGCGAGTACCTCGTGCAGCGCTCCGCCGCGCCAGCCGTCAGCCACGGTGTCCGTCAGGACCAGGATCAGCCGATGCCCGGCGGGGTCGGCAAGCTCCGACGGGCCGCGGGGCGGGGCGCCCCGCCGGTGGGCAACCATCGGAGCGGCGTTGTTCTCCGTGCCGGACAGGTACCAGGTCCGTACGTCCCGGAAAACGCCACTGCGGGTCAGCGTCCGGCGCAGTTCCTCGGCAAGGTCCTGCCACAGCAGCATCGAGTGGTGGGTGTCGACGACCAAGGCCAGGTCCAGCCAGGCGCGCTCGGCCGACAGATGGACCGGGGTCGGCAACCGGCACTCAACGGTGCGTTCCACGGTCGCCTGTTCATCGAGTTGATCGCCGGTGCCGCCGATGGCGCGGCGTCCCACGGGCCTCAGGGCACGCATCAGGGCGAGGGGCTCTGGCAGCGTGTCCGCCCGTGGCACGCGCAAGGGTACGCCCCAGCGGCCGTCGCCCTCTGCGTCCTTCCCGGCCGGGGCCCGGCCGGGCGGGAACAGCTGCGCGTCGGGTTCCCGCCCGGACTCTGCCGATCGCTGGTTCAAGTCGGGCGGCTGCGTGGCGATGGGAACGGCCGGCTCGACGCCGGGCGGTTCCGTCGTGCGGCGGGGGCGGGAGGCGGCGTCCACGCGCGCCGCCAGCCACAGGATGTCCGCGACCTCCTCCACGCCGACTTCCGTCCGGTCCTCGGCGAACGCGGCCAGCAGCTCCTCGATCACGGCGCGCCCCGGATCCGGCCGGCCCGGCACAGTTTCCCGGTCATGCAGAGGGTCCTGTCAGGTGCTGCATCACGGTTTCGAGGAATCGCTTACGATCCTCCTCGGCCCCCCAGGTCCTGCTCAGCCGGAGCTGAATGGCGTTGAGGAGCTGGTCCGTCGCCAGGTCCCCGTCCGCGCTGCGCTCCAGGAAGTCCGTGAGGAGCCGGTCGTATTCGGATCCCTCCGGCACGTCCACGCCGAGCCGCTGACGGATGATCCGAGCCAGCTTGTCACGGCCGGGTGCTTCGAGATTGAGCCGGACGCAACGGCGCAGGAAGGCCGGGGGGAACTCGCGTTCGCCGTTGCTGGTGAGGACGACGATGGGGAAGTAGCGGCACTGCACGCGCCCGTCCCGGATGCGTACGAGGTCGTCCGGTGCGTCGGCGGTCGCGATGTCCACCTCGGGTGTGTCCGAGGACAGTCGGGCCAGTTCGGGGATCTCGAAGCCACCGTCCTCGAAGAGGGTGAGCAGGTCGCCGGGCAGGTCGATGTCGCTCTTGTCGATCTCGTCGATCAGCAGCACCCTCGGCTGGTCTTGGGGCAGCAGGGCTGTGCCGAGGGGGCCAAGACGCAGGAAACGGCCGATGGAGGACGCCGGGTCCGGGCTGCCGTCCGTGGAGGTGGTCTCGGTCGTGGTCACCGTCGCGGTGGTCGTCGTGGCGGTGGTGCGGGACGCCGCCCCCCGCACCAGCTGCTCCAGGTTGGCTTCCTGGAGGCGGCCGATGGCGTCGTACAGGTACAGGCCATCACGCCGGACGGTGCGGCTGGTGATGGGCCAGTGCAGTACAGGACCAAGGCCCAGATCGGCGGCGATGCTGTGGGCGAGCGTCGACTTGCCGACACCGGGCTTGCCGGTGACCAGAAGCGGGCGGCGCAGATACAGAGCGGTGTTCACGACGTCCGTCTCGGCCTCGTCCGGAACGTAACCCGCACCCCGTTCCAGCGTCCGGTCCCACGCCTGGCCCTCGCAGCCGGGCGGCCGATAGGCGGGGTCGGGTGTGCCGGGGTAGTCGCGCCACGGCGGCGGTGGTGTCTCCTGCAGGCGCGCGAGCCGCTCGGCCGGTTCGCCGGCCCCCCGGTAGAGCCACCAGTCTTTCGCCGTCGCCTCCATCGGGGCGCCCCCTGGTTCCTTCTTCGGTTCCTTCATCGCTGGGCCGCCGCCCGGGCCGGGTCCTTGGCCGGTGAGCCGCGCAGGGACTGTGTCTCCACCATGCAGTCGGGATCGTCCCACAGCAGGGTCAGACCGCTGTCGGCCGTGAGACGCTCGAGGCGCAGTTCGTGAACCCGTTGCGGTAGTGCCAGTACGTTCGCCGTCGGTCTGCCCTCGTCGTTCGGTTCCAGCAGACGGGTCAACTCTTCGCGCAGATCGGCGTCATCCGCCGCCGGTGTGCCGCCGCGCCACCACACGGCCGCCGGTACGCCGCTTTCCAGCACCGCGTCGAGCAGGTCCTCCGTCTGCGCGCCGGACAAGTCCGCCACCAGGCAGGCCGGTGTCCTGCCGCTGCGCAGGCGCACGCCTAGGTCGCCCCTCAGCTGTGCTTCCTTGACCAGGCGCACCGCCTCCGGGTACTTGCCGCCCTGGGTCCTCAGCCAACCCCACTTGCGTTCCCATGCCGCCTGGGCGTTCTCCCGCTCCTCCGGGCAGCGGACGACCACGTGGTGCAACACACCCAGCGGCCTCATCCGGCCGCCCCGTCCGGCGGGTACCTCCCACCGGTCGAAGGCGATGTCGAGCAGCTCGAAGGGCACATGGAACTCGACCCGTTCCACCTCGGAGCTCCGATCCCCCTCACCGATCGCTCCCAACTCTGCTTGCAGGAGCTTGAGCTGATGGCCGAGCGCCTCACGGACCTCATCGAAACGCAGCGGACACTCGCCGGACTCCCACACAAAGGTGACGGTCTCACGCCGCCGCCACATGCGAACCCGATAGGTCTCCTCGCCGACCGGATCCAGCCTCAGGTGCAGCACGGTGCTGCAAGGGGCAGGCGGGGGCGGCGGCAGAGCCGCTACATCAAGCCGGTCCCGGGTCTCCTCGACCCAGTTCAGCAGTCCCTGCGCCCACGCGCTGTCCGCCGGTCCGGCTCGGTCGGCGAGAAACCGTACGAACGGCACGGTCAACGGCATGCCCGAGTTCCGGCCCTGCCGTTCGTCAAGGTCCCGGGCGATGTCGATCAGACTGTCTCCCGGCAGTCCCTCCCGCACCGGCGTGGTGCAGCCAGCGGCCCGGAATGCCCAGGCGTAGGCATCATGGGTGTGCCGGGGCAGGGCGTGGCCCGCGAAAGCCTCACCCAGTCCATCCCAGGCCCGCTGGTCGAGCCGGGCGGCCTTCGGCGCGTGCGGCATGCCATCGTCGAGAAACGAACACGCGTCCCAGCCACGGTCCTTGATGAACTGCGGGAGCTGCCAGGCCTCACCGCGTCGGCGCAGTTCTTCGAACCGGCCGTGGACGGCACGCCCGATGTCCGCGAGGTCGCTGACACAGTCGGGCAACGAGCGACCGGCCAGTTCGTCAAGCAGGGCCTCGGTGAACTGGCCCGCCTGGCGTTCGGTGTCGTTCTTCGCCGCCTCGCCGGGGCGGGAGGCGTACAGCATGAACTGCCGTCGACCGACCTGGACGTTCCCGCTGCCGTAGTCGTTGCTGCCGAAATTCAGTCCGCTCTCGCGCGAGTCGATGCGGCAGGCGTCGACGAGGACCGCCTGGAGCGGAAAGCGTGGATATTGCACCTTGTCGGTGTCCCACCAATTGAGCGCCGAGTCGAGGTTGAGATGCCGGACCTGGCCCACGTCGGCATCGGCGCACGCCAGCATCATGTCGCGCCGAGGGCTGAGGAAGCCGTGGCCCGCCCAATAGATCCACAACATGTCGCCGTCGCACTGGGCCAGTTCGACGAGCAGCGCGTTCTTCACGTTCTCCTCGGTCGCGGGCCGCCACAGCCTGCTCAGAGCCGTCAGCTCGGGGGTGGCCGACCAGTCCAGTTCCTCGGCGGCCACCGGGGACAGCAGCAGCCGGACGTTGCCGGGCGGCACCTTGGCCGAGCCAGTGAGCCACTCGGCGAAGCGCAGGGCATCGCTCGCCGCTCCCCTCAGGTCCCAGGTCGGGTCGATCGCATACCGCTCCACTCCCACGACCAGCGCGAAGGTCCGCTCCGGGCACAGCGTCGTGGGAACCAGGTCATTCGGGGCGCTCACCTCAGCTCCGCCACGGCCCCGGCGATGCGGTCGTAGACGGCGTCGATCTTCCAGTACGCGCTGTGGCTCGGCGGGAAAGGCTGTCGACTGCTGACCTCGTGGTCGGTGACGCGGGGATCGTCCCGGAAGACGGGCTCGGCAACGAAGGAGAGGAGGTCCTGACGGTCGTAGATGTTCAGCCAGCGGGGGAATCCCTCCGGAAGCCGTACGGCGCCCGGCGACAGTCCCGCCAGGGCCCCGAGTTCATGCAGGAAGGGAGCCTGGGAGCCGACGGTGACCAGGAGCCGGGGGCCGGCCACCGGCTCCCCCCGCGCGGCACTCTGAGCCAGCAGATCGACGAGCGCGACCCCGCCGAGACTGTGCCCGATCAGCACGGACGGGCTGTCATCCTCGCTGATCCGGCCGCGCAGATGCTCTCTCAGCGCCTCACCCCTAGCCTGGTAGCGGAGAATGTCACCAAGGGCCGGCGTGGCCGACTCGGTGAGTCTGCCACGCCAGAGGTTGAGAGCCGGCTGGGTCGTCGCGCGCATCGCGAGCTTCGTCAAGACCGCCGCCGCCCTGCCGCCCGGCACCCTGGCATCACCGCCGAGCCGAGCCGTGAGCACGGCGACCATGCGGTCCCGTTCGGCGCCCGTGCAGTCGGCGTCGATGTCCGCGGCAGCGAGGGACGCACCTACCAGTGCCCTGGCCACGGCAACCGCCAACTCGCGAGCGGCGGGCTCCTGCACGGCCCGGGCGGCGGCCCGGGCGGCTTCCGTCGAAGCACCGATGTCGGCCAACGCCCCGGCGTAGTAAGGCTCCAGGCCGGTCACGCGCAGCAGATCGCCGAGCTCGTCGCCCTCGGCCAGGTCCGCCGGGAGTTTGACCAGCAGGTCCAGAACCTCGGCACCCGCCGGACGTACGCCCGGCATACTGAACCCCGCCCTGGTGTCAGCCTCCACGTAAGCCAGCACCCGCAGTTCGCAGCACGGATCAGCAAGCAGCAGCGCCCACTCCGCGGCCTCCCGATCAGGCGGCGAGACCGTGGAAAGCTCGTCGCCGGCGCCACGTGTACCACTCCGACCGGGTATGGAACGACCTCCCATACTCAGGGCCGCCCCGAACTCCTCACCCCAGAAACAGGAGGAGACGGCCGCCTCCGGGAAGCGTCCAGTGAGGCGTTCGCTGATCCTGGCGAAAAGCTTGTCATGTCGTTCCCGCCGCACACCGGTGCCGTGGACAAACAGAAATCGCATCGCGCGCCGTCCCCCTTGTACATCCCGCTCGTAGGGGACGATAGCGCCAAGGTAGTCAACAAGACCCAGGAAAGGGCAGGTTCAGGAGATCCCTAAAGGACCAGGCGCCCGAACCCGCCTGGAAGGGGCCACCGTTCCTGTCCGATGCACCCTGCCGGTCTGTGGGGGAGTGTCGAGTGGTGTGTCACGTTCACCAGTGCGAGACGTCGTCTCAACGCATCGTTCGCATGCCAACTAGCCACCGGCCAGAGTGTGTCCGAGCGGGCCGACCACGTCGGCTAGCGCACCCGGCGGCGTCAGCAGATCGGCCTCGCCAGCCCAACCAACCCGTCCACCGACAGGTCGTACGCGGGCTGGATGTCGTTGAGGAAACGCACGTGCTGCACATCCCAGTCGATCAGAGGTGGCCCCCGGACAGGTCAGCCAGGGGGAAGAGCACGTACTTCATTGTCCCATGTCAACCGGAATGCGATGCCCGGGCAAAACATCCAGGCAGGTCAGAGCCCTACTTGGAGGATCCTCCGAGAGCAAGCGCCACAGTGAGCGCCCCAGCCCCCGAGAACACCTCCCGCGCGACCGCCCATTCGTCCGGCCGCGCCTCGGCGTACCGCTCCCAGTTCCGTACGACGACGATCCGCTCCTCGGCGGCGCCCTCGGGCCACAGTCCCGGGTCGGAGAGGACGTCGGCGAGCGCGTCCCAGTTGCGGCCGAAGTAGTCCGGCAGTCGCAGGTCCCGGGCGCAGCGGTCCATCAGGCTCGCCTTGTCCGTGACTCCGTCGAGGTCCAGCGTGGCCACGACGTCCGTCATCTCAGTACCGCCCTGAACGAGTCGTAGTGATCATCGGTGTAGTAGATCTCGCCGCCCCGCCCCGTGACAATGCGCCGGGCCCCGCGATCGCGCGAGCCCGGCGTGGGGACGGTGTATTCGTGGTAGTAACCGCGCTTGTGCGCGGGCAGCAGCCCCTCGAAGTTCCCGAAGACGCTGCCGTCCTTGGCATAGGGGTAGGGGCCGCCCTCGTCGATGAGGGCGAGGGTCTCGCGGGCCTGGGCGGGCAGCCGCGCCTCCTGGACGGTGGCCATTCCGGCGGCCCAGGACGGATCGTCCCGGCCGGCCTCACCGGAGGCACACCCGGCGAGCAGTACGAGGAGACAGACCAGCACCCGGGGGACGAACCGCAGCAGCATGCCGTCCACGCTGCCACGGCCGCCCCCTCATGACCTTCCGTCAGGGTCCGTCCGGGTCGGAGCGGTTCAGCGCCGGCTTGGGCGTCGGCCCCGCCGTCATCAGCACATCCGCCGCGGAGGTGTCCGTCACCAGGCTGGTGACGAGTCCGGACCGCAGCACCGCGTCGATCGCCATCGCCTTGCGCGCCCCGCCCGCGATCGCCACGACCTCGGGGATCCGACGGAGCTGGTCCGCCTTGACGGTGATGCACCGCTCGCCCAGGTCCCGGCCCACCCGGCGACCGTCGGCGTCGAAGAGGTGCGCGGAGGTCTCCGCGGCGACGCCGAGGGTCGAGTAGTGCGCCCGCTCCTCCTCGCTGAGCATGTCGTACACCGTCGAGACACCCGGCCCCCAGGAGCCGATTGACACACAGGCGACCGTGACCTTGTCGAAGTACTCGAAGGCCCGGGCGATCCCCGTCTGGTTGCGCAGCGCGGCCGCGGTGGCCGCGTCCGGCAGCAGCATGGGCGCGTAGATCGGATGGGCGTCGCCGCCCGAGACCTGCGCGGCCCGCCGTACCGCCTCCACCGAGCCGCGCTCGGCGGTCCCGGCGTCGTACACACCCGTCAGCTGCACCACCGTGCACGGCGGCAGCCGGTCGAGAGCCGCCGCCATGTGGATGGTGGAACGGCCCCATGCGAGTCCCAGGACATCGCCCTCGTTCACGAGCTCGCCGAGCAGGTCGGCGGCCGTCTCGCCGAGGTTCTCGGGGTCGGGAGAGTCCTCCGCCTCGGCCGGGGACTCCACCACGACGGCATGCCTGAGGCCGTACCGGGCACGGAGCGCGTCCGAGCGCTCGGCGTCCAGTTCGGCCGGCACACGGATCTCGATGCGCACGAGATCCCGTTCGAGGGCGGTCTCCAGAACCCGGGCCACCTTGAAGCGGCTGACGCCGAACTCCTCGGCGATCTGGATCTTGGACTTGCCCTCGAGGTAGAAGCGGCGGGCCATCGCCGCCGCCTGCACCAGCTCAGCGGGTCCCATCCGCATGGCTGACCGGCCCGCCGACATACCCGACACGGCCATCTCCTCACTGCTGTTCACACTCTGGATTCGCCGTTCATCCTTGCAGATCCGGCGGACTTGATCAGCCCTGATGGGAGCCGTTCACGTTCCTGTGGCTCAGTGGCCGCATGCCCAGCTCGCCTTGGCGGTCGCCTCCTCGGCTCGGGTGCGCAGTGCACGTACCGCCTCGGCCGGGTCGGACGCGCTGTACACGGCCGAGCCGGCGACGAAGACATCGGCGCCCGCGTCCGCGCACTGCTCGATGGTGGCGGCCGAGACCCCGCCGTCGACCTGGAGCCACAGCTCAAGGCCGTGCTTGCTGATCAACTCGCGGGTGCGGCGAATCTTCGGGAGCATGATGTCGAGGAACGCCTGTCCCCCGAATCCCGGCTCGACCGTCATGATCAGCAGCATGTCGAGCTCGGGGAGCAGATCCTCGTAGGGCTCGATGGGCGTCGCGGGCTTCAGCGCCATGGAGGCACGGGCGCCCTTGGCCCGGATCTCCCGGGCGAGCCGGACCGGAGCGGCGGCCGCCTCGACGTGGAAGGTGACGGAACCCGCCCCCGCTTCGACGTACTGGGGCGCCCACCGATCGGGGGCCTCGATCATCAGATGGCAGTCCAGCGGAGTGTCCGTCGCACGGGCCAGGGACTCTACGACCGGCACACCGAGCGTGAGGTTCGGGACGAAATGGTTGTCCATGACGTCGACGTGGAGCCAGTCGGCTCCCTCCACCGCCTTCGCCTCGTCCGCGAGGCGGGCGAAGTCTGCGGACAGAATGCTGGGGTTGATCTGCGCGGCCATAGCCCAAGCCTGCCATGCCCTCCGGGGGTTGGCCGCATGGGTACCAGGTGGGTACGGTCATTTGTCCGGTGCGGGCCGTATATGGCTGGTCGCGCCCGCGCGGCCGAGCCGCAGATGTCACGGTCCCGCGCCCCTTACGGGGCGTGGTTGCGGGGGTTGGTATGAGTGACAAGCGTGGGATCGGGCACCTCGTGTGCGGACGGCGCGCCAAATGGGTCGTACTGGTGCTGTGGCTGGTCGCCCTGTTCCTGACGGCGCCCTTCGCCCAGAAACTCACCGACGCCCAGGACAACGACGCCGCCTCCTGGCTGCCCGGCTCGGCGGAGTCCACCCAGGTCCTGGAGATCTCCAAGGACTTCAGGCCCGAACAGATCCCCGCGGTCGTCGTCTACGCCCGTGAGGACGGCCTGACCGCCCAGGACCGGGCGCAGATCGCCGAGGACGCCCGGCAGCTCGAGGAACTGCGCGCACACGGCATCCGCGGCGCGGAGACCCAGGGCCCCGTCTACGACCGCGAGACGGACCCGCGCGCGGCCCAGATCTTCGTACCGATCACGATGGACGAGAAGGGCTGGGAGGAGATCGCTCCCGCGGTCGACTCCATCCGTGATGACGTCGGCGAGGGCGGCGACGGACTGGCCGTGCACATCACCGGCCCGGGCGGCACCTCGGCGGACTTCTCCGAGGCCTTCGAGGGCATCGACTCCACGCTGCTGCTGTCGGCCATGGGCGTGGTCATCGTGATGCTCCTGATCACCTACCGCAGCCCCAGTCTCCTGCTGGTCCCGCTGCTCTCGGTCATCGCCGCCCTGTTCACGGCGCAGGCCCTGATCTACCTCCTGGCGGAACACGCGGGCCTGACCGTCAACGGCCAGAGCGCGGGCATCCTGACCGTCCTGGTCTTCGGCGCGGGGACGGACTATGCCCTGCTCCTGGTCGCCCGCTACCGCGAGGAACTCCATCGTCACGAGGACCGCCACGAGGCGATGGCCCTGGCCCTGCACCGGGCGGGCCCGGCGGTGATCGCCTCCGGTGCGACGGTCGTCCTGAGCATGCTGGTACTGCTGGCCGCGGAGATGAACTCCACGCGTGGGCTGGGCCCGGTCGCGGCGATCGGCGTGGCGGTGGCCCTGCTGGCGATGCTGACCCTGTTCCCCGCCCTGCTGGTGATCTTCGGCCGCTGGATCTTCTGGCCGGTCGTCCCGCACCACGGCGACCCGGACCGCATCGAGACCGGCCTCTGGGCCCGCATGGGCCGCCGTATCGCCCGCCGCCCCCGCATGGTCTGGGCCGCCACCGCCCTGATCCTGGCCGTGTGTTCGCTCGGCCTGATCCAGCTCCGCGCCGAGGGCATCAGTAACGCGGACGCCTTCACCGGCAAACCGGACTCGATCGTCGGCCAGGAGGTCTCGGCCCGCTACTTCCCGGCCGGCGCCGGCGACCCCCTGGTCGTCATCAGCAACGAGGCCCAGGCCCGGCAGGTCGGCGAGGCGGTGGCCGCCACCCGGGGCGTGGTCCCCACCTCCCTCGGCCTGCCCCCGGGCACGAAACCGTCGAACGAAGGCAAGGTCCTCTTCGAAGCGACGATGACCGACCCGGCGGACAGCGAGGCGGCGAAACAGACCGTCGAACGCGTCCGTGACGCCGTCCACGCGATCCCGGACGCCGACGCCCAGGTCGGCGGCGGTACGGCCTCCCTGCTAGACATGGACAAGGCGACCACGCACGACAACATCCTGATCATCCCGCTGGTGCTCGTCGTCGTCATGCTGATCCTGTGCGCCCTGCTCCGCGCCCTGATCGCCCCGCTGCTCCTGATCGGAACGGTGATCCTGTCCTTCGCGGCGGCTCTGGGGATCAGCGCCCTGGCCTTCAGGTACCTCTTCGACTACGCGGGCGAGACAACGGACTTCCCGCTCTTCGTCTTCGTCTTCCTGGTCGCCCTGGGCATCGACTACAACATCTTCCTGACCACCCGGATCCGCGAGGAGGCGGCCCGCCAGGGAACGCGTCCGGGCGTGGTCACGGGGCTGGCGGCGACGGGCGCCGTCATCACCTCGGCGGGCCTGGTGCTGGCGGGCACCTTCGCCGCCCTCGGCACGCTCCCGATGGTCGGCTTCGCGGAGATCGGCTTCGCGGTGGCGCTGGGCGTGCTCCTGGACACGTTCATCGTGCGTTCGGTCCTGGTGACGTCGCTGTTCCTGGACGTGGGAGCGAAGGTGTGGTGGCCGAGCAAGCTGGCCGAGGAGGACGGCGACGCACCGGTGGTGACCGAAGCGGAAAGGGTCTCCCAGACCCCCTAGGGGCGCGGCGCCGTCAGGGGCGCGGCGCCGTCAGGGGCGCGGCGCCGTCAGGGGCGCGGCGCCGTCAGGGGCGCGGCGCCGTCAGGGGCGCGGCGCCGTCACCCCGTCCGACGGATCAGCGCCAGATACATCGCATCGGTCCCGTGCACATGCGGCCACAACTGCACATCAGGCCCTTCGCCGAGCCCGGGAACCCCCGGCAGCAACGGCCGCGCATCGATCAGCTCGGCGTCCGGCCACTGCTTGAGCACGTCCTCGACGACCGCCCGGGTCTCGGCCAGGTGCGGCGAACAGGTCGCGTACCCCACGACCCCACCGACCCGCACCGAATCGAGCGCGGTCTTCAGCAGGCTTCGCTGCAACGGCCCGAACCCTTCAAGGTCCTCCGGCCGCCGACGCCACCGCGCCTCGGGCCGCCGCCGCAACGCCCCAAGTCCGGTGCAGGGCACATCCATGAGCACCCGGTCGAAGCTCCCGGAACGCCACGGCGGCTTGGTCCCGTCCGCGGCGATGACCTGATACGGCCCCGGATTCCCGTCCAGCGCCTTGGCGACCAGCCCGGCCCGATGCGGCTGCTTCTCGGAGGCCAGCAGCACGGCCCCGCGCTCCGCGGCCAGCGCGGCGAGCAGCGCGGCCTTGCCCCCCGGTCCCGCACACCCGTCGAGCCACTTCTCGTCGCGCCCTTCGACAGGCGCGTTGGCGAGCGCGAGGGCCACCAACTGGCTGCCCTCGTCCTGCACCCCCGCACGCCCCTCCCGTACGGCGTCGATGGCCCCGGGCTCGCCGCCCTCCGCCAGCCGCACGGCATACGGCGACCACCGCCCGGAGACGGCGGCCTCCTCCCGCAGCAGCTCCTCGGTGGTGGCCCGGCCGGGCCGGGCGACGAGAGTCACCTCGGGCCGCTCGTTGTCGGCCTCGAGCAGCTCCTCGATCCCGGCCCGCGGCCCGCCGAGCGAGTCCCACAGCGCGGAGACGACCCAGCGGGGGTGGGAGTGCACGACGGCGAGATGGTCCTCGGGATCGTCCTCGTAGGGTGGCGCGACACGCGCGATCCACCCGTCGAGGTCGTCCTGCGCGACCTTGCGCAGCACGGCGTTCACGAACTTCGCCCGCCCGTCACCGAGCACCACGCGCGCGAGCTCGACGGAGGCGGAGACGGCGGCATGCGTCGGGATCCGCGTCCCGAGCAGCTGATGAACACCGAGGCTCAGCACATCGAGCACCGGCGGGTCGACCTCCCGCAGCGGCCGGTCGACACACGCGGCGATGACAGCGTCGTACGTCCCCTGGCGCCGCAGCGTCCCGTACACCAGCTCGGTGGCCAGCGCGGCGTCCCGCCCGTCGAACTTGTCGGGTCCCTCCTTCTCCCGCGCCTTCCGCAGCAGCGGCGGCAGCACGAGATTGGCGTACGCGTCCCGCTCGTCCACGGCCCGCAACGCCTCGAAGGCGAGGATACGGACGGGGTCCTTCTTGGGCCGACGGTAGGGCTTGCCGGACGGGCGGGGCCCACGGGACTGCTCACTCACGAAAAAGGTGCTCCGGATGTATCGACGGGACTGACACCAAGCGTACGTCCCACTCGTGCGCCGGTGACCAGGCGAGGGGCTCGGAGGGGGCGTCGGAGGGGCGGGGACGGACCGCCGGGGAGGTCGGACAGGGGCTGCCGGAAGGTCACTCACGGGGATGCCGGAGCCCCCTGGCCCGGCCCGGCCCACCACAAGGTCACGCACCGCCTGCCGGAGGCCCCCGCGCACGGCCTGTCGGGCAGAGCCGGTTGCGAAGGTCGGCCGCGAGCCATCCCGGAGGTCGACCGCGAGCCGTCGCAGGGGTCAGGCGCCCAGCGTCTCGCCCTCGCCGATCCGCACGCCACGCGCCCAGTCGGCGGCCTTCATCGGCTTCTTGCCCTGGGCCTGCACCCACAGCAGCTCGACCGCGTAGGAGCCGGTGCCGACGTGGACGTTGTTCTTGCCGACGGCCAGCTGCCCGGGGGCCAGGCCGGTGCGGTCGGGCACCGGCTGCACCTGGATGAGCTTGAGCCGTTCGCCGCGGAACACGGTCCAGGCACCCGGCGCAGGCGTGCACCCGCGCACGACCCGGTCGACCCGCAGCGCGGGCGTGGCCCAGTCGACCTGCGCGTCCTCGACGGTGATCTTCGGGGCGAGGGTGATGCCCTCGGCAGGCTGCGATACGGCCTTCAGGGTGCCGTCCTCGATCCCGTCCATGGTCGCCGCGAGCAGCCCGGCGCCGGCGAAGGCGAGCCGGGTGAGCAGGTCGCCGCTGGTGTCGGTGTGCCGGATCTCCTCGGTGACGGTGCCGTAGACGGGCCCGGAGTCGAGGCCCTCCTCGATCAGGAAGGTGGAGGCACCGGTGATCTCGTCGCCCGCCATGATGGAGTGCTGCACGGGTGCGGCCCCACGCCAGGCGGGCAGCAGCGAGAAGTGCAGATTGACCCATCCATGGGCGGGCACATCGAGCGCCACGCGCGGCAGCAACGCCCCGTAGGCGACGACGGGACAGCAGTCGGGCGCGATCTCCCGCAGCCGCTCCAGAAACTCCGGGTCCCGCGGCTTCACGGGCTTCAGCACCTCGATGCCCGCCTCCTCGGCCCGCTCGGCCACCGGACTCGCGATCAGCCTGCGTCCACGCCCGGCCGGCGCGTCGGGCCGCGTGACGACGGCGGCCACCTCGTGACGCCCGGAGGCGATCAGGGCGTCCAGTGCGGGAACGGCGACCTCGGGGGTACCGGCGAAGACGAGCTTCATGGGTGGGTTCGGGCCTCTCGGGCGGGGGCGGTGCGGGCAACGCACAAGTCTATGACCACGGAAGGAAATACCGCCGACGGCGAGCTCGGCCGAGGACGTCACCGGCACCGAGGCGCGCACTCGCCTCCCGGGGCGCACGCATATGCCGCTGCGCCCCCAATGCGTGACCCGTGGAGCGATCCCGCGTTGGTCAAGAAAGAGTTGACCACTTCGGGCCGCAGTCGCGGCCCGATCCTTTTCATCGCCGGTTCGAGAGGCTTGTTCATGGCCGACCACGCAACCCACGACGCCCAGGCTCGGGCCAGCCTGCACTTGCTGGTGCGGGACATCGAGCGGGTCCGCCGGCAGGTGGACGCGCTGCGCACACTCACCGCCCAGCTGGGGAACGTCTACCGCCCGCGCCGCTCCGGCCCCTCCACGGGCTTCGTCGTCTACGGACGCGCTCCTGCCCCGACGGTCCGTCTCGCGCAGGAGCTGCGGGACAGCGTCGAGACCCTGGTGACGGCCGCGGTCGACTTCGACCGCTCGCTCGGCTTCTCGTGGGACGCGGTGGGCTCGGCCCTCGGCGTCACCAAACAGGCGGTTCACCGCCGCTACGGCGCCCGCCGCGCCGCAGCCCAGGCCGCCGCCGAGGCCGAGCGCGCCACGGACCCGTCGGCCACCCGCACCGTCAGTGTCAACACCGGCATGCCCACCATGCCGACGGTCCCCGCGGCCCGCTCCATGCCGACCCAGCCCACAGCAGGCAGCCCCACCCTCCGGGACGAGGTCAGACCCACAGCCTTCCCGGGCCCCCGCAACGGCTGACACAAGGGGGGTTCCCCGCTCGCACTGCCCGCCGACGCCGACCGCCCCTCTTCGGCCTGCCATCCGGCAGCGGGCCTGCCCTCGGGGCTGCCACCCGATACCGGACCTGTCCCTCGGGTGCCGCCCGAAACCGGGCGCGCCCTTCCAGGCTGCCACTCGACGCCGGCCTTGCCCCCTTCGGGCCGTCCTGCAAGGTCGGCCCCTGCCCTCTCAGCTGTCCTGGGCCACCAGTTCCTGCCCTCCCGGGACGCCCTGGGAGGGCAGACGCATGCTGGGACGGCTCCGAGTGAGCAGTTGGTGATCCTGTCCTCCCCCGCCCAACCCACCCACCGCCAACGGCCCGCCGCCGACAGCGCTCCCCGCCACCCCACGGGAACCACCCGCACCTGACGACGAAGCAGCACGGGTGCTGCGGACGGGAAATCCAAACCCCAACCCGCCCACACCCGTCACCCGATGTCAGGCGGATCAATCCGCACCCGCACCGCAACCTCTCCACTCCCCCGGGCCATCCGCGCAGCCTGCGCAGCCTTCAACGCGGAAGCCAACGCCGCGCCCTTCCCCGGCGGCACCCGCACCAACGCCCGCTCCCACTGCTCCCCAGGCGGCGGCGCCCCCACTCGTCGCGGCCCCCGCACAGCCGTCACCGCCATGGGCACAGGCCCCAACACCTCCGCCTCCTCCGGAAGTTCCACCGCCCCGAGAAACGCAGCGACCGCCTCCCCCGTCCCCGACACCGCCGCCATCCGGGACACCGGCGGAAACCCCAGCTCCGCCCGCTCGGAGAGCTCCCGCACCGCATGCCCCACGGGATCCCACCGCACCAACGCCTGCACAGGCCGCAACGTGGGCTCGGCAACGACCACCACGGTCCCCCCGGCCCCCTGCGGCCGCACCAGCGCCGCCGCGGCGATCCACCGCCGCAGCGCATCCTCCCCGGCTCGCAGATCGGGCCGCCCCAGCATGGCCCACCCATCGAGCAGCAACGCCGCCGCGTACCCGCCCTCGGCCACCGGCTCGGCCCCCGGCGTACTCACCACCAGCGCAGGGGCCCCCGGCACGGTGTCCAGCACATGCTCCCGCCCGGACGTCCGCACCGGCACGGCCGGAAACGCCCGCCCCAGCTCCTCGGCGGTCCGCCGAGCCCCGACCACCTGAGCCCGCAGCCGGAACCCCCCGCACTCGGCACAGTGCCAGGAACCCTCCGCACGCCCGCACCACCCGCACTCAAGGGCGTCCACACCCTCCTGAGCCTCAAGCGGCCCAGAACAGTGCCGACACCGCGCAGGCGCCCGACAGTTGGCACAGGCCATCCGCGGCACGTACCCCCGCCGCGGCACCTGCACCAGCACCGGCCCGTGCTTCAGCCCCTCCCTGACGGCCTGCCAGGCAAGGGTCGGCAGCCGAGCGGCGCGTGCGGCTTCGTCCCGGGCCAGATCGCCGTCCCCGACGGTCCGTACGAGCGGCGCGGCCCCCCGCACCTGCTCCCGCGTGGCGACGAGCGGCAGAGCCCACCCGCTCTCCACGAGCTGCGCGGCCTCGACGGTGCAGCTCCAGCTCCCCAGCAGAAACCCGCACCTGTCCAGTGCGGCCCGCAACAGCAGCACCTCACGGGCATGGGGCTGCGGGGCGTGCGGCTCGCTGTGGCTGTCGTCGCCGTCGTCCCAGATGGCGACCAGCCCGAGATCCCGCACGGGCGCGAACATGGCGGCCCGAGTCCCCACGACGGCCCGCACGGTCCCCCGCCGCACGGCCAGCCATTCCCGATACCGCTTCTCGGGCCCGGCATCAGCGGTCAGAACGGCATGCCGCCCCTCCCCCAGCAGAGAGGTCAGCGCGGCGTCGACACGGGCCACGGCCCGCCCGTCCGGCACCACCACCAGCGCCCCCCGCCCGGACGCCAGCGTGGCGGCGACGGCCCGCGCCACCTCCTCGCTCCACTCGGGCCCGGGCAACGCATTCCAGACGGCCCGAGGCGCCCCTCCAGAGGCCAGCGCCTGCAGGAACGCTCCCCCGCGCTCGTACCGCCCCCAGGACCCGACCTCGGGCATCCCCGGCGGCGGCAGAGCCACACCCGAATCCCGCTGCTCGGCCCGTGCACTGCGCGGCGGCACGGCGAGCTGCAGCACATCGGCGAGACTCCCCGCGTACCGATCGGCGACAGCCCGGGCAAGCCCCAGAAGCTCCGCGCTGAGCACCGGCTCCGGCGACACGACCTGAGCCAGCGCGGCCAACGGCCCGGCGTAGTCGGACTCGGCGACGCGCTCGACGAGAAACCCGTCGATCAGCCCCCCACCCTCACGCCGCCCGTCCCGAACCCGCCCCCGCCCGGCCCCGAACCGGACCCGAACCCGCACCCCGGGCTGCGCCTCGGCATCGAGCTCCTCAGGCACGGCGTAATCGAAGTACCGGTCGAGATGCAGCACACCCTTGTCGACAAGCACCCGAGCAACCGGCAATTCCTTGGCCAGCGCGGCCCCCCGCCAGGTCCGCGGCTTGGCCCGCGGCACCTTCGCCTTCCGCACACTCTCCCGAATGAACGCAAGCTGCTCAGGCCCCGCCCCCTCACCCCCGCCAACCTGCTCGTCCTCGCTGCTCACCCTTGCATTCTTACCAAACAGCACTGACAACCAGCGCCGTCCGAACGCACCGAGGCCCGGCGCCCCCAAGGGGACACCGGGCCTCACAAAATCCGTGGCGCCGAGCCTTACAGCCCCGCCGCCTTGCGCAGCGCGTCCACGCGGTCCGTCTTCTCCCACGTGAAGTCGGGCAGCTCACGGCCGAAGTGGCCGTACGCGGCGGTCTGGGCGTAGATCGGGCGGAGCAGGTCGAGGTCGCGGATGATCGCGGCCGGGCGGAGGTCGAAGACCTCGTCGATGGCCTTCTCGATCTTGTCGGTGTCGACCTTGGCGGTGCCGAAGGTCTCGACGAAGAGACCGACGGGCTCGGCCTTGCCGATGGCGTAGGCGACCTGGACCTCGCAGCGGGAGGCAAGGCCCGCCGCGACGACGTTCTTCGCGACCCAGCGCATGGCGTACGCGGCCGAACGGTCCACCTTGGACGGGTCCTTGCCGGAGAAGGCACCGCCACCGTGACGGGCCATGCCGCCGTAGGTGTCGATGATGATCTTGCGGCCGGTGAGGCCGGCGTCGCCCATCGGACCGCCGATCTCGAAACGACCGGTCGGGTTGACCAGGAGACGGTAGCCGTCGGTGTCGAGCTTGATGCCCTCGTCGAGGAGCGCCTTGAGCTCCGGCTCCACGACGAACTCGCGGATGTCGGGAGCGAGCAGCGACTCCAGGTCGATGTCCGAGGCGTGCTGCGAGGAGACCACGACGGTGTCGAGGCGGACGGCCTTGTCGCCGTCGTACTCGATGGTGACCTGCGTCTTGCCGTCGGGACGCAGGTAGGGGATCGTGCCGTTCTTGCGGACCTCGGACAGACGGTTCGACAGACGGTGCGCCAGGAAGATCGGCAGCGGCATCAGCGTCGGCGTCTCGTCCGTCGCGTAACCGAACATCAGACCCTGGTCGCCCGCGCCCTGCTTGTCCAGCTCGTCCTCATCGCCCTCGACCCGGGACTCGTACGCCGTGTCGACACCCTGCGCGATGTCCGGCGACTGCGCGCCGATGGACACCGACACACCACAGGAGGCGCCGTCGAAGCCCTTCTTCGAGGAGTCGTAGCCGATCTCGAGGATCTTGTCCCGCACCAGCTGGGGGATCGGCGCGTACGCCTTGGTGGTGACCTCACCGGCCACGTGCACCAGACCGGTCGTGATCAGGGTCTCGACCGCGACCCGGGAGGCCGGGTCCTCCTTCAGCAGGGCGTCGAGGATGGTGTCGCTGATCTGGTCAGCGATCTTGTCGGGGTGACCCTCGGTCACGGACTCCGAGGTGAACAGACGACGGGACACAACGCTCCCTGGGGTTGCAGCGGCTGCTGGCTGATCATGGGCGGACGGGCTCGGGGGCTGCGCCCGGCATCGTCCGAGAACAGTTTATCGGTCGCGCTCGGCCACGGGCTCACCTGTCTCGACAGTCGGGAGCGCTGTGACCTGCGGCACGGGCATTCTGCCCAATCCCGAGCGGGCTTGGCCAGGGGCGCCACACCTCAATCTGCCCTGCTCGACCGGCGCTCCACCCGCCGAGAACCTTCACTTCAGGCGCTCGACCACCAGATCCCACACGATTTCGGCCAAGGCCTCCTTCGGACCGTGCGGAACCGGTGTCTCGGTGCCGTCGGCGCCCAGCACCACTGCTTCGTTCTCCTCCGCCCCGAAAGTCTTGCGCTCCCCCACCTCATTGACGACGAGGAGGTCGCAGCCCTTGCGGGCGAGCTTCGTGCGGCCGTTGGCCAGCACGTCGTCGGTCTCGGCGGCGAATCCGACGACGACCTGGCCGGCGCGGGCACGGTCGGCCGAGATCTCGGCCAGGATGTCCGGATTCCGCACCAGGACGATCGGGTCGGGGTCCTGGCCGTCCTTCTTCTTGATCTTTCCGGCCGCGTATGTCTCCGGCCGGAAGTCGGCGACCGCGGCGGCCATGACGACCGCGTCGGCGTCCGCGGCCGCCTTCAGGACGGCTTCCCGCAGCTGTACGGCCGTGCCGACCGGGACGACGTCCACTCCTGCGGGGTCCGGCAGCCCGGTGTTGGCGGAGATGAGCGTCACACGCGCCCCGCGCGCGGCGGCGGTACGGGCGAGGGCGTACCCCTGCTTGCCGGAGGAGCGGTTGCCGAGGAAGCGGACCGGGTCGAGGGGCTCACGGGTGCCGCCGGCGCTGACGACGACATGCCGGCCCCTGAGGTCGGGCTCGGTGACACCGCGGGCGAGGACCCGGCGGCAGACCTCGAAGATCTCTCCCGGGTCGGGCAGCCGGCCCTTGCCGGTGTCGACGCCGGTGAGACGCCCGACGGCCGGTTCGATGACGACCGCGCCCCGGCGGCGCAGGGTGGCCACGTTCTCCTGGGTGGCCGGGTGCTCCCACATCTCCGTGTGCATGGCGGGCGCGAACACGACCGGGCAGCGGGCGGTCAGGAGCGTGTTGGTGAGCAGGTCGTCCGCGAGACCGTGGGCCGCCTTGGCGAGCATGTCGGCGGTGGCGGGGGCGACGATCACCAGGTCGGCGTGCTGCCCGATCCGGACGTGCGGCACCTCGTGGACGTCGTCCCACACCTCGGTCGAGACGGGGTTGCCGGAGAGGGCGGACCAGGTCGCCGCGCCCACGAAGTGCAGCGCGGAAGCGGTGGGGACGACGCGCACGTCATGGCCCGACTCCGTCAGCCTCCGCAGCAGCTCACAGGCCTTGTACGCGGCGATGCCACCGCTGACCCCCAGCACGACCCTCGGCTTGTCCACCAGGTCTCCCATCCCTAGAACCTTGGACTCCATGCTGCATCACAGCGGGGGACGACCCCCGCACCCCCGCGCAGACCACAGGCCCGACAGTCGCGCTGCCGGGCCTGTGGAAAAGCCAGCTCAAAGCCGGAAATACTACTTACTGCGCCGGGCCCTCGACGGCCTCGGACGTCAGCAGACCCGCGTTGATCTCGCGGAGCGCGATCGACAGCGGCTTCTCGTGCACGTGGGTGTCGACGAGCGGACCGACGTACTCGAGGAGGCCCTCGCCGAGCTGCGAGTAGTACGCGTTGATCTGGCGCGCACGCTTGGCCGCGTAGATCACGAGGCTGTACTTCGAGTCGGTGGCCTCGAGGAGCTCGTCGATCGGAGGGTTGATGATGCCCTCGGGCGCGGTGATGGAAGAGGACACGCTCTGCCTTCCGATGGGTGGGAAAGATTCACAGTGGATGACCGGGCCTCGAACGATCAAGGATCGAACGATCAGGCACGATCACACAACGTCCATCAAGGCTAGCAGCTCGCGCGCCACGTCCTCGACGGAGGTGTTGACCAAGGTCACATCGAACTCGGGCTCGGCCGCCAGCTCGACCTTCGCCGCCTCAAGACGGCGCTCGATCACCTCGGGCGGCTCGGTGCCACGTCCCGTGAGCCTGCGCACGAGCTCCTCCCAGGAGGGAGGGGCCAGGAACACCAGCTGGGCGTCCGACATGGACTCGCGGACCTGCCGGGCACCCTGGAGGTCGATCTCCAGCAGGACCGGCTCACCCGCCTCCAGCCGCTCCAGCACCGCGTTGCGCGGAGTGCCGTAGCGGTTGCCGGCGAACTCGGCCCACTCGAGCAGCTCGCCGTTGGCGATCAGCTTGTCCATCTCCTCGTCGCTGACGAAGAAGTAGTGGACACCGTGCTTCTCGCCGGGGCGGGGCCCCCGGGTCGTCGCCGACACCGAGAGCCAGACCTCGGGGTGTTCCTTGCGCATATGGGCGACGACCGTGCTCTTGCCGACCCCTGAGGGGCCGGAGAGCACGGTCAGCCGCGGACGTTCACTCATGCAGCGATTATTCCAGCAATCCCGGAGTGCCCGGGACTCCCGGTCCGGACTGCGCCGGACTCAGGAACCGGTGCTGCCGAACTCACGCTCCAGAGAAGCGATCTGGTTCGAACCGAGACCCCGCACGCGGCGGCTCTCGGAGATGCCCAGACGCTCCATGATCTGCTTGGCGCGGACCTTGCCCACGCCCGGCAGGGACTCGAGCAGGGCGGAGACCTTCATCTTGCCGATGACGTCGTTCTCCTGGCCCTGCTTGATGACCTCGTGAAGAGAGGCGCCGGAGTGCTTGAGTCGATTCTTGACCTCGGCCCGCTCCCGGCGAGCCGCGGCGGCCTTTTCGAGCGCGGCTGCGCGCTGTTCAGGGGTAAGGGGCGGAAGAGCCACGCCTACGTCACCTCGGATGTTGAACTGTCGGATACGGACCGGTGAGGAACCTAGTCGCCCCACACCTGGCGAGCCACGAGCAACACGCTTGCCCGTTGACTCTGCTCGGAGACTAGCGGCCAAGTCCGCCAGAGTCAGCGAGAACAGCGGAAAAGTCCTGGTCAGCCTCCGTCAGGCCGGACATTTCAGACATACTGCCCCGGATTTGAGGATGTATTCAGCCTCAAGTCACCCTGGAAGTACTCATCGGAGGTCTCCCGAGCCCGTCTCGAACGCCCCGCACGACCGTCATGCGACCGTCATACGAGCGCCACGGCAGCCCTGGTCTCCTCCGCGAACCGTTCGGCGGCCCCCCGCAGCGCGCCGACGTCGGGCCCGTGCCGCAGAACGCCCCGGCTGACGTTGGGGACGACGTTGTGCACCACGGCGCCGAACACCTTGGGAAGGTCGGCCGGAGTGGCCCCCTGGGCGCCGATACCGGGCGCGAGGAGCGGACCGTTGATGTCGAGGTCGTAGGACGACAGATCGCCGAGCGTGGCCCCTACGACCGCGCCGAAGGACCCGAGCGGCTCCTCCCCCGTGTTCTCGGCCGCCAGGTGCCCTAGCATCGTCGCGCCGACGTTCCGGCCGTCCGCGCGGATCGCGTGCTGCACCTCGCCGCCCTCGGGGTTGGAGGTCAGCGCGAGCACGAACAGGCCCGCGCCGCTCTCCCGGGCCAGCGCGACCGCCGGCGACAGCGAGCCGTAGCCGAGGTACGGCGAGACGGTCAGCGCGTCCGAGAACAGCGGGGAGTCCTTGTGCAGGAAGGACTCGGCGTACGCGGCCATGGTGGAGCCGATGTCGCCGCGCTTGGCGTCCATGACGACCAGCGCGCCGGCCGCCCGCGCCTGCTCGACCGACTTCTCCAGGACGGCGACACCGCGCGAGCCGAAGCGCTCGAAGAACGCGCTCTGCGGCTTCAGTACGGCGACCCGGTCGGCCAGCGCCTCGACGACTGTGCGGCTGAACCGCTCCAGACCGGCCACGTCGTCGTTCAGACCCCACTCGCTGAGCAGGGAGGCGTGCGGGTCGATGCCGACGCACAGCGGCCCGCGCTCGTCCATGGCGCGACGGAGGCGTGCGCCGAAGGGTGCATGAGAGCTCATGCCGTCTTCCTTACGTCGGCGCCGACCGCGTCGGCGAGCGTGGCGTACGGGCTCGTGCGCAGGCGTGCGGCGAGCCCCTTGTGGATCGCGCGGCTCCAGAAGGGCCCCTCGTAGATGAACGCGCTGTAGCCCTGTACGAGCGTGGCACCGGCGAGGATGCGCTGCCAGACGTCCTCGGCGTCCTCGATGCCGCCGACGCCCACGAGGGTGATCCGGTCGCCCACGCGCGCGTAGAGGCGCCTGAGCACCTCCAGGGAGCGGGCCTTGAGCGGGGCGCCGGACAGGCCGCCGGTCTCCTTGACGAGCGAGGGTTCGGATGTCAGACCGAGGCCCTCGCGCGCGATGGTGGTGTTCGTCGCGATGATCCCGTCCAGACCGAGCTCGACGGCCAGGTCGGCGACGGCGTCGACGTCCTCGTCGGCGAGGTCGGGTGCGATCTTCACCAGGAGCGGGACGCGGCGCGAGGTGACCGTACGGTCGGCGGCCTCGCGGACGGCGCTCAGGAGCGGCCGCAGCGCCTCGGTGGCCTGCAGATTGCGCAGCCCGGGCGTGTTCGGCGAGGAGACGTTCACGACCAGGTAGTCGGCGTACGGCGCGAGCCGCTCGGTCGACTTCACGTAGTCCGCGGCGGCCTCGGCCTCGGGGACGACCTTGGTCTTGCCGATGTTGACGCCCACGACCGTCCTGAAGACGGGCGTACGGGACGCCAGGCGGGCCGCTACGGCCAGCGAGCCCTCGTTGTTGAAGCCCATGCGGTTGATGAGCGCGCGGTCCTTCACGAGCCGGAAGAGGCGCTGCTTGGGGTTGCCGGGCTGGGCCTCCCCGGTGACCGTGCCGATCTCGACGTGGTCGAAGCCGAGCATCGACATGCCGTCGACGGCGACCGCGTTCTTGTCGAAGCCGGCGGCGAGCCCGAAGGGACCGTGCATACGCAGCCCGAAGGCCTCGGTGCGCAGTTCCTCGTAGCGGGGCGCGAGCGCGGCGGCGACGAAGGTGCGCAGCACCGGGATGCGGGCGGCGAGGCGGATCCAGCGGAAGGCCAGGTAGTGAGCCTTCTCGGGGTCCATCCGTTTGAAAACCAGACGGAAGAAAAGCTTGTACATGTCGGTGTCCTCTTGAAGCCTTGTGAGCCCCACGAAGCGTGAGCCTCATGAAGAGGGGGACACCGTTTCCGGTGTCCCCCTCGTCGGCTGCTAGTCGCGGGCCGCGGTCAGGTGTTCCGCGTGTTCCTGGAGCGAGCGGACGCCCACGTCACCGTGGTTGAGGGCGTCGATGCCCTGGACGGCGGCGGCGAGCGCCTGGACCGTCGTCAGGCACGGGACCGACCGCGCCACGGCCGCCGTACGGATCTCGTAGCCGTCGAGGCGGCCGCCGGTGCCGTACGGGGTGTTGACGATGAGGTCGACCTCGCCGTCGTGGATGAGCTGGACGATGGTCTTCTCGCCGCCCGGGCCGGTGCCCTCGAACTGCTTGCGCACCACCGTGGCCTTGATGCCGTTGCGCTTCAGCACCTCGGCGGTGCCGGAGGTGGCGAGCAGCTCGAAGCCGTGGGCGACCAGCTCGCGCGCCGGGAAGATCATCGACCGCTTGTCGCGGTTGGCGACGGAGATGAACGCGCGGCCCTTGGTGGGCAGCGGGCCGTAGGCGCCGGCCTGCGACTTGGCGTACGCCGTGCCGAAGACGGCGTCGATGCCCATGACCTCGCCGGTGGAGCGCATCTCCGGGCCGAGGACCGTGTCGACCCCGCGGCCCTGGACGTCGCGGAAGCGCGACCACGGCATGACCGCCTCCTTGACGGAGATCGGCGCGTCGAACGGCAGCTCGCCGCCGTCGCCGTCGGCCGGGAGCAGCCCCTCGGCGCGCAGTTCGGCGATGGTCGCGCCGAGCGAGATCCGGGCGGCGGCCTTGGCCAGCGGCACCGCGGTCGCCTTCGAGGTGAAGGGGACGGTGCGGGAGGCGCGCGGGTTGGCTTCGAGGACGTAGAGGATGTCGCCGGCCATCGCGAACTGGATGTTGATCAGGCCGCGCACGCCGACGCCCTTGGCGATGGCCTCGGTCGAGGCCCGCAGCCGCTTGATGTCGAAGCCGCCGAGCGTGATCGGGGGCAGCGCGCACGCCGAGTCGCCGGAATGGATGCCGGCCTCCTCGATGTGCTCCATGACGCCGCCGAGGTAGAGCTCCTCGCCGTCGTAGAGGGCGTCGACGTCGATCTCGATCGCGTCGTCGAGGAAGCGGTCGACGAGGACCGGCCGGGAGGGGCTGATCTCCGTCGACTCGGCGATGTAGGAGGCGAGACGGGTCTCGTCGTAGACGATCTCCATGCCGCGGCCGCCGAGGACGTACGACGGCCGGACGAGGACCGGGTAGCCGATCTCGTCGGCGATGGCCTTGGCCTCGGCGAAGGTGGTCGCGGTGCCGTGCTTGGGGGCCGGGAGGCCCGCCTCGGCGAGGACCCGGCCGAAGGCACCGCGGTCCTCGGCGGCGTGGATCGCCTCCGGGGACGTACCGACGATCGGCACGCCGTTGTCCTTGAGCGCCTGCGACAGGCCCAGCGGGGTCTGGCCGCCGAGCTGGACGACCACGCCGGCGATCGGGCCCGCGAGGGACTCCGCGTGGACGATCTCCAGCACGTCTTCCAGCGTCAGCGGCTCGAAGTACAGGCGGTCGGAGGTGTCGTAGTCCGTGGAGACGGTCTCGGGGTTGCAGTTGACCATCACGGTCTCGTAGCCGGCGTCGCTCAGCGCGAAGGAGGCGTGGACGCAGGAGTAGTCGAACTCGATGCCCTGGCCGATGCGGTTGGGGCCGGAGCCGAGGATGATGACCGCGGGCTTCTCGCGGGGCGCGACCTCGGTCTCCTCGTCGTAGGAGGAGTAGAAGTACGGCGTCTTCGCGGCGAACTCGGCGGCGCAGGTGTCGACCGTCTTGTACACCGGGCGGATGCCGAGCGCGTGCCGCACCTCGCGGACGACGTCCTCGCGCAGACCGCGGATCTCGCCGATCTGCTGGTCGGAGAAGCCGTGGCGCTTGGCCTCGGCGATGAGGTCCCGGGTCAGCTCCGGCGCCTCGGCGAGCTCGTCGGCGATCTCCTTGATGAGGAAGAGCTGGTCGACGAACCAGGGGTCGATCTTCGTGTACTCGAAGACCTCCTCCTGCGTGGCGCCCGCGCGGATGGCCTGCATGACGGTGTTGATCCGGCCGTCGGTGGGCCGGACGGACTCCGCGAGCAGCGCCTGCTTGTCGCCGGGGTCGCCGACGAAGGTGAACTGGCTGCCCTTCTTCTCCAGCGAGCGCAGCGCCTTCTGGAAGGCCTCGGTGAAGTTGCGGCCGATGGCCATGGCCTCGCCGACCGACTTCATGGTCGTGGTCAGCGTGGAGTCGGCCTGCGGGAACTTCTCGAAGGCGAAACGCGGGGCCTTGACGACCACGTAGTCGAGCGTGGGCTCGAAGGAGGCCGGGGTCTCCTGCGTGATGTCGTTCGGGATCTCGTCGAGGGTGTAGCCGACGGCGAGCTTGGCGGCGATCTTGGCGATCGGGAAGCCGGTCGCCTTGGAGGCGAGGGCCGAGGAGCGCGACACGCGCGGGTTCATCTCGATGACGATCACGCGGCCGTCCTCGGGGTTCACCGCGAACTGGATGTTGCAGCCGCCGGTGTCGACGCCGACCTCGCGGATCACGGCGATGCCGATGTCGCGCAGGATCTGGTACTCGCGGTCGGTCAGCGTCATCGCCGGGGCGACGGTGATCGAGTCGCCGGTGTGCACGCCCATCGGGTCGAAGTTCTCGATGGAGCAGACGACCACGACGTTGTCGTGCTTGTCGCGCATCAGCTCCAGCTCGTACTCCTTCCAGCCGAGGATGGACTCCTCCAGGAGCACCTCGGTGGTCGGGGAGAGCGTGAGGCCCTGGCCCGCGATGCGGCGCAGCTCCTCCTCGTCGTGGGCGAAGCCGGAGCCGGCGCCGCCCATGGTGAAGGACGGGCGGACGACGACCGGGTAGCCGCCGAGGGTCTCGACGCCCTTGAGGACGTCGTCCATGGAGTGGCAGATGACCGAGCGGGCGGACTCGCCGTGCCCGATCTTCTTGCGGACCTCCTCGACGACGTCCTTGAACAGGTCGCGGTCCTCGCCCTTGTTGATGGCCTCGACGTTGGCGCCGATCAGCTCGACGCCGTACTTCTCCAGCGTGCCCGCCTGGTGCAGCGAGATCGCCGTGTTCAGGGCCGTCTGGCCGCCCAGGGTGGGCAGCAGGGCGTCGGGGCGCTCCTTGGCGATGATCTTCTCGACGAACTCCGGGGTGATCGGCTCGACGTAGGTGGCGTCGGCGATCTCCGGGTCGGTCATGATCGTCGCCGGGTTGGAGTTGACGAGGATGACCCGCAGGCCCTCGGCGCGCAGGATGCGGCACGCCTGGGTGCCGGAGTAGTCGAACTCGGCGGCCTGGCCGATGACGATCGGGCCGGAGCCGATGACCAGGACGGACTGGATATCGGTGCGCTTAGGCACGCTGGCCCTCCATGAGCTGTACGAAGCGGTCGAACAGGTAGGCGGCGTCGTGCGGGCCCGCTGCCGCTTCGGGGTGGTACTGGACGCTGAAGGCCGGGCGGTCGAGCAGTTGGAGGCCCTCCACCACGTTGTCGTTGAGGCACACGTGGGAGACCTCGGCGCGGCCGTAGGGGGTCTCGGAGACCTTGTCGGTCGGGGCGTCGACGGCGAAGCCGTGGTTGTGCGCGGTGACCTCGACCTTGCCGGTCGTACGGTCCTGCACCGGCTGGTTGATGCCGCGGTGGCCGTACTTCAGCTTGTAGGTGCCGAAGCCGAGCGCGCGGCCCAGGATCTGGTTGCCGAAGCAGATGCCGAAGAGCGGGGTGCCGCGCTCCAGGACCGCCTGCATGACGGCGACCGGGTGGTCGGCGGTGGCCGGGTCACCGGGGCCGTTGGAGAAGAAGACGCCGTCCGGGTTCACGGCGTAGATGTCCTCGGCGGTGGCCGTGGCGGGCAGGACGTGCACCTCGATGCCGCGCTCGGCCATGCGGTGCGGGGTCATGCCCTTGATGCCGAGGTCGACGGCGGCGACGGTGAACTTCTTCGTGCCGATCGCCGGGACGACGTACGCCTCCTTGGTGGCGACCTCGGCGGAGAGGTTCGCGCCCTTCATCTGGGGCTGCTCCTGCACCTTGGAGAGCAGGGCCTCGTCGCGGACGCCGGCCCACTGCTCGCCGGAGAAGATGCCGACGCGCATGGCGCCGCGCTCGCGCAGATGGCGGGTCAGGGCGCGGGTGTCGATGCCGGAGATGCCGACGACGCCCTGCCGCTCCAGTTCCTCGTCCAGCGAGCGCCGGGAGCGCCAGTTGGAGGGCACGCGCGCGGGGTCGCGCACGACGTAACCGCTCACCCAGATCCGCGCGGACTCGGGGTCCTCGTCGTTGACCCCGGTGTTGCCGACGTGCGGGGCGGTCATCACGACGACCTGGCGGTGGTACGACGGGTCGGTCAGGGTCTCCTGGTAGCCGGTCATGCCGGTGGAGAACACGGCCTCGCCGAAGGTCTCCCCCACGGCCCCGTAGGCGCGGCCGCGGAAGATCCGGCCGTCCTCCAGGACGAGTACCGCAGGAGCCTTCGAGGCTCCCCTAGTGGAGGTCGTCATCGTGCGCCTTCCGTTTCCGTCTTCTTGTTGATCATGGAGTTAATGACGTCGACCCACTCGTTGTGCTCGGCCGCGCGGTCGGAGCGGAACCCGGAGTCGATCAGCCGCTCCCCGTGCTGCCAGGTCACGACCAGCAGCCCGCCCTCGGTGAGGACCTTGCCGGCGATGCCCTTGTCGAGCCGGGCCTCGCGCAGCGCGGCGACGGGCACGAAGAAGTCGGCCGCACCGGGGCGTACGACGTCCAGTCCCGCATCCGTCAGCGTGAGCTCGACCCGGCTGCGGGTGCCGAGTCCGTGCGCCACGATGCGGTCGAGCCACTGCCCGGCGGTGGTGGAGCCGTGGTAGCGGCCGCTCATCGTCAGTTTCGCCGCACCGAGGTCTTCCGGCGCGTCGAGGAGCTCGGGCAGATCGCCCTGGAGCGTGCCGCGCCACTTCCAGCCCTCGCGCATCAGCCAGTAGATGAGCGCGACGAACAGCGCCAGCCCGACGAGCCAGCCGACACGGGCGGCCCAGTCGGTGACCTCAGCCGATTTCTGCTCGGCGGCGAGATCGGCGGCCAGCAGGATTACAGGTGCAGGTGTCACGTGAGCTTCCCGTCGACGAGCGTGGCCTTGCCCCGGAGCCACGTGTGCGTCACACGGCCCGGCAGCTCACGCCCCTCGTACGGGGTGTTCCGGCTGCGCGAGGCGAAGCCCGCGGGGTCCACGTCCCCACGGTATTCCGTGTCGACGAGCGTGAGGTTGGCGGGCTCACCTGCCGAGACGGGACGGCCGTGACCCTTGGCCTGCCCGATCCGGGCGGGCTTGAAGGACATGCGGTCGGCGACCCCGGCCCAGGTGAGGAGCCCGGTGTCCACCATGGTCTCCTGCACCACTGACAACGCGGTCTCCAGGCCCACCATCCCCATGGCGGCCGCGGCCCACTCGCAGTCCTTGTCCTCGTGCGGGTGCGGGGCGTGGTCGGTGGCGACGATGTCGATCGTGCCGTCGGCGAGCGCCTCGCGCAGGGCGAGCACGTCGCGCTCGGTGCGCAGCGGCGGGTTCACCTTGTAGACGGGGTTGTACGTCCGGACCAGCTCGTCGGTGAGGAGCAGGTGGTGCGGGGTGACCTCGGCGGTGACGTCGATGCCGCGGGACTTGGCCCAGCGGACGATCTCGACGGACCCGGCGGTCGACAGGTGGCAGATGTGGACCCGCGAACCCACGTGCTCGGCGAGCAGGACATCCCGGGCGATGATCGATTCTTCGGCCACCGCGGGCCAGCCCCCGAGCCCCAGCTCGGCGGAGACGATGCCCTCGTTCATCTGGGCGCCCTCGGTCAGCCGCGGCTCCTGCGCGTGCTGGGCGACGACCCCGCCGAAGGCCTTCACGTACTCCAGCGCGCGCCGCATGATCACGGCGTCGTCGACGCACTTGCCGTCGTCGGAGAAGACGGTGACACCGGCGGCCGACTCGTGCATGGCACCCAGCTCGGCGAGCTTCTTGCCCTCCAGACCGACGGTCACGGCGCCGATGGGCTGCACATCGCAGTACCCGTGCTCCTGGCCGAGCCGGTAGACCTGCTCGACGACACCGGCGGTGTCGGCGACCGGGAAGGTGTTGGCCATGGCGAAGACGGCCGTGTAGCCGCCGGAGGCCGCCGCGCGCGTGCCGGTCAGCACGGTCTCGGAGTCCTCACGCCCGGGCTCGCGCAGATGGGTGTGCAGGTCGACGAGCCCCGGCAGCAGCACCTTGCCTCCGGCCTCGACGACCTCGGCGCCCTCGTCGGACAGGCCGACGCCCACCTCGGCGATCGTCGAACCGTCGATCAGCACGTCCTGCGGCTCGCCGCCGAGCACCTTCGCACCACGGATCAGGATCTTGCTCATGGTCTTACTTCTCCTCGGTACGGGTGTGGCTGACGGCGGGCTCATTGCCACCCAGCAGCAGGTACAGAACGGCCATCCGGATGGAGACTCCGTTTGCGACCTGCTCCACGACGGTGCAGCGATCGGAGTCGGCGACCTCGGCGGTGATCTCCATGCCGCGGACCATCGGCCCCGGGTGCATCACGATGGCGTGCTCGGGCATCCGCGCCATGCGGTCGCCGTCGAGTCCGTAGCGCCGCGAGTACTCGCGCTCGGTCGGGAAGAACGCGGCGTTCATCCGCTCGCGCTGCACGCGCAGCATCATCACCGCGTCGGACTTGGCAAGCGTGCTGTCGAGGTCGTACGACACCTCGCACGGCCAGGTCTCGACGCCGACCGGCACCAGGGTCGGCGGGGCGACGAGGGTGACCTCGGCGCCGAGGGTGTGCAGCAGGTCGACGTTGGAGCGGGCGACGCGGCTGTGCAGGACGTCTCCGACGATCGTGATGCGCTTGCCGGACAGGTCCTGCCCGATCCCGGCGTCCCGGCCGATGAGCCGGCGGCGCATGGTGAAGGCGTCCAACAGGGCCTGCGTGGGGTGCTGGTGGGTGCCGTCACCGGCGTTGATGACGGCCGCGTCGATCCAGCCGGAGGTGGCCAGGCGGTACGGCGCTCCGGAGGCGCCGTGCCGGATGACGACGGCGTCGACGCCCATGGCCTCCAGGGTCTGGGCGGTGTCCTTGAGGGACTCGCCCTTGGAGACGCTCGACCCCTTGGCGGTGAAGTTGATGACGTCGGCGGAGAGACGCTTCTCCGCGGCCTCGAAGGAGATCCGCGTGCGCGTGGAGTCCTCGAAGAAGAGGTTGACGATCGTGCGGCCGCGCAGGGTCGGCAGTTTCTTGATCGGCCGGTCGGCGACCCGGGCCATCTCCTCGGCGGTGTCGAGGATCAGGACGGCGTCGTCGCGGGAGAGGTCGGCGGCCGAGATGAGATGACGCTGCATCTGTCAGGCTCCGTAGGGAAGTTCGGGAGATTACGGGCAAGTACGGGCATGCCGAAGGACGGCATGCCGCTCGGCTTGCTACGGGGTCTGCTTTGCGCCGAGCAGCACGGTGTCGCGACCGTCCTCCTCGGCGAGCTGGACCTTGACCGTCTCCCGCAGCGACGTGGGGAGGTTCTTGCCGACGTAGTCGGCGCGGATGGGCAGTTCGCGGTGGCCGCGGTCGACGAGGACCGCGAGCTGCACCGCGCGCGGACGCCCGATGTCGTTCAGGGCGTCGAGGGCGGCGCGGATGGTGCGGCCCGAGAAGAGCACGTCGTCGACGAGGACGACGAGCCGGCCGTCGATGCCGTCACCGGGGATCTCGGTGCGGGCCAGCGCGCGCGGCGGGTGCATGCGCAGGTCGTCCCGGTACATGGTGATGTCGAGCGAACCGACCGGAACCTTGCGGTCGGTGATCTCCTCCAGCTTGGCGGCGAGCCGCTGGGCGAGGAAGACGCCCCGGGTCGGAATGCCGAGGAGCACCACGTCGTCGGCGCCCTTGGCGCGTTCGACGATCTCGTGGGCGATGCGGGTCAGTACCCGCGCGATGTCAGGGGCCTCGAGAACGGGCCTGGCATCGGACTGCTGCGAGTCGTGCGTGTCCATAAGAAACGGACCTCCTTCTCCGCCTCACGGGACGGACCTTAAAGGACGTCGGAATTGCGCCATCCACGGTAGCAGGCCGGGTCGACCACCTCGATCACCCCCCTGGCCTAATCGGCCACCACCCGCACGGAAGCGTCGGTGTGGACCATTCGGCTTGACGCACCAGAGTCACGCTGCGTAACCTCACAGTGAGTTACCAGACGCGCGGCATGGAAACAAACCCAGTCGCGTAGATCCAGTGTCCGGGGAGCTATATGTCCAGCGAATACGCCAAACAGCTCGGGGCCAAGCTCCGGGCCATCCGCACCCAGCAGGGCCTTTCCCTCCACGGTGTCGAGGAGAAGTCCCAGGGACGCTGGAAGGCGGTCGTGGTCGGTTCGTACGAGCGTGGCGACCGTGCCGTGACCGTGCAGCGTCTCGCCGAGCTGGCGGATTTCTACGGCGTACCCGTCCAGGAACTGCTGCCGGGCACCACGCCGGGCGGCGCCGCCGAGCCGCCGCCGAAGCTGGTCCTCGACCTGGAGCGGCTGGCCCATGTACCGGCCGAGAAGGCGGGCCCCCTGCAGCGCTACGCGGCGACGATCCAGTCGCAGCGCGGTGACTACAACGGCAAGGTGCTCTCGATCCGCCAGGACGACCTGCGCACACTCGCCGTCATCTACGACCAGTCGCCCTCGGTCCTCACCGAGCAGCTGATCAGCTGGGGTGTGCTGGACGCCGACGCGCGTCGCGCGGTCTCCCACGAGGAGAGCTGAGCCGCCTCCCGCCTCAGCAGAAACGTGCCGCCGGGGTGGCCGGAACTTCACGGTTCCGGCCACCCCGGCGGCTTTCTGCGCGCTTCGGGGGCCGCGCGGGTACCGCAACGCCAGAGGGCCCGCAGCACTCACGCTGCGGGCCCTCTGGGCATGTCGTACCCCGGGTCGTACCTCTGGCGGCCTCTCAGGCCCCGCCGTGGCTCACGCCTCGTCGCGGCGCAGGGACGGCTTCAGGTCCTTGAGCCGGCCGAGGAGGCCGTTCACGAACGCCGGCGACTCGTCCGTGGAGAACTCCTTCGCCAGCTGCACCGCCTCGTCGAGGACCACGGCGTCCGGGGTCTCGTCGACCCAGATCAGCTCGTAGGCACCGAGCCGCAGGATGTTGCGGTCGACGACCGGCATCCGGTCGAGCGTCCAGCCGACGGAGTACTGCGAGATCAGCTCGTCGATGCGCTTGGCCTGTACGGCGTAGCCCTCGACCAGCTGCATCGTGTACTCACTGACCGGCGGCTGCCGGGTGTCGTCCCGGGAGAGCCGGATCCAGTCCGCGAGGACCGTGAGGACGTCGGCGCCGCGCTGGTCGCCCTCGAAGAGGATCTGGAAGGCGCGCTTGCGGGCCGTGTTGCGGGCAGCCACGGTTAGCTGTTCACCCGGCCGAGGTAGTCGCTGGTGCGGGTGTCGACCTTGATCTTCTCACCGGTGGTGATGAAGAGTGGGACCTGGATCTGGTGGCCGGTCTCCAGGGTGGCGGGCTTGGTGCCACCGGTGGAGCGGTCGCCCTGCAGGCCCGGCTCGGTCTCCTGGACGACGAGCTCGACCGCGGCGGGCAGCTCGACGAAGAGCACCTCGCCCTCGTGCTGCGCGACGGTCGCGGTGAAGCCCTCGATGAGGAAGTTCGCGGCGTCGGCGACCGTCTTGCGGTCGATCATCAGCTGGTCGTAGGTCTCCATGTCCATGAAGACGAAGTACTCGCCGTCCATGTACGAGAACTGCATGTCGCGCTTGTCGACAGTGGCCGTCTCGACCTTGACGCCGGCGTTGAACGTCTTGTCGACGACCTTGCCGGACAGCACGTTCTTGAGCTTGGTGCGCACGAAGGCGGGGCCCTTGCCGGGCTTGACGTGCTGGAACTCGACGACGGACCAGAGCTGGCCGCCTTCGAGCTTGAGCACCAGGCCGTTCTTGAGGTCGTTCGTGGAAGCCACGGTTGCGGAATCTCCTGGACTGACGTGGACGACCCCGGGGCAAGCGCTCCTACAGCGCGAGCAGCTCCTTGGTCGTGATGGTGAGTAGCTCGGGTCCGCCGTCCGCCTCGGGGCGTACGACGAGCGTGTCATCGATCCGGACACCGCCCCGGCCCGGGAGGTGGACCCCCGGTTCGACGGTGACCGGCACGCAAGCGTCCAGTTTACCCATGGCCGCGGGGGCCAGCTGCGGGTCCTCGTCGATTTCGAGCCCCACGCCGTGTCCGGTCAGCTCCAAAAGCCCCTCCGCGTATCCCGCGGAGTCCAGCACCTGCCGTGCGGCGCGGTCCACGTCGCGGTAGGCGGCGCCCGGCGCGAGGGCCTCACGGCCGGCCCGCTGGGCAGCGAAGACGAGGTCGTACAGCTCGATCTGCCAGTCCGCCGGGGACGTACCGATGACGAAGGTGCGGCCGATCTCGCAGCGGTAGCCGCGGTACCGCGCGCCCAGGCACACGGAGAGGAAGTCGCCCTCCTCGACGCGGCGGTCGGTGGGGCGGTGGGCGCGTCTGCCGGAGTTGGGGCCGGTGGCGACGGAGGTGGGGAAGGCGGGGCCGTCGGCGCCGTGGTCCACCAGGCGGCGTTCCAGTTCGAGGGCGAGGTGCCGCTCGGTGCGGCCGACCAGGATGGATTCGAGGAGCTCGCCCAGCGCCTGGTCGGCGATCTCGGCGCCGATGCGGAGACAGGAGATCTCCTCCTCGTCCTTGACGACCCTGAGCTGTTCGACGGCTTGTCCGAGGTCGCCGAGGCGGAGGCGGGGCGCGACCGAGCGGATGGCCCTGTGCCGGGTGACGGTGAGGTGATGCTCCTCCAGGGCGAGGGAGTCACCGCCCTGAGCTGCCGCGAGGTCGGCGGCGGCGACGGCGGGGTCGCCTGCGGAGCCGGGGAGCGTGTGGAGGCGGAGTGCCTCGTCCGGGCGGGATTCGGGCTGGCGGTCGTCGGGTGAGCCGACGCACACCAGGAGGTCCTCGGTCCTGCCGAGGAGCAGTACGGCGCCGGACGCTCCCGCCAGGTAGCGCACGTTGGCCGGGTTCGTGACCAGGGCCGACGTGCTGCCGACCGCGTTGCAGCGTTCCCTCAATCTGGCGCGGCGGGCCGCGTAGACCTCTGACATGACAGCAGCGTAGGAGTTCCGCAGGTGGGGCGCCGTTCGGGAGAGGCCGAGTGGGGCAGGGGTGCGTTGTCGTCTGCGGGCCGGTGGGGGCTGGTCGCGCCCACGCGGCGGTAGCCGTACATCGATACAGCCCCGCGCCCCCAGGTGTCTCCGGGCACGCCTGATCACCAGCTGGGCGGGCTTGCGATCGATCGTGCCAGTACGTCGTCCAGTACCCGTGCCGTCTGTGGGACATCGAGCTGCGAGTTGTCGATGATCGGCAGGCCCGAGCCGTACCAGCCCGCCATCCGGCCGTGGATCCGCGCGACCTCCTCGTCCGTGAGGCGGCGGTTTCCGGACCGCTCGGCGTTGCGCTCCAGGACGATCTCCAGGCCCGGCAGCAGGACCACCGGGAGCAGCCCAGGTCCCACATGCCGTTTCCAGCCGCCGAGGCCGACCACCGGGCGGTCCGGGAAGACCGCGTCGTCGAGGATGCAGGAGATGCCGTTGGCGAGGAAGTTGCGGGCGGCGAAGCCGCACGTGCGGCGGGCGAGGCGGTACTGGGCCTCGGAGTGGTCGTTCCAGCCGGACTGGGGGTCGGCGAAGCCGGAGCGGACCCATTCGCGTACGTCGTCGAGGCTGATGTGGGCCGTGGGGACCCGGCGGTGGTCGGCCCAGTACTTGGCGACGCTGGTCTTTCCGGCGCCCGCGGGGCCGATCAGCAGGACCGCGAGGGTCGTGCCGGCGGAGTCGGGGGCGACCGTGGTGGGCGGGGCGGAGGGGACACCCACGGGGCCGCCGGGCGGCAGGGGCACATGGCCGGTGGTGTCCGGGGCCGGCGGGGCCTGGGGAGGGGGCGGCTGCGGGGCGAAGCCCGGGGCCGGGGGCGGCGGGGGCACCGGGGCCGAGCCCTGGTGCGCGCCCGGGTGATGGGGACCCGGGTGGTGTGCGGCCGGTGACCAGCCGGTGGCCGGTCCGTGCCCCGGCTGGTGGGGCGGCGGCAGCGGAGAACCCACTGCGTGCTGCATCCGGTGCCACTCCATCTCGTACAGGCGATTGGCGCTGGCAGCGGGTACGAGCCCCGCTCCTTACCGAACGGTACCGTCCCCGGCCGCCGTTTGGTGAACGGCCGGGGAGGGCCCTAAGTGCCCGTGCTCGTAAGGCGAATGGGACGGATGGTTTCTCGGCGGACTACTCGCCCACTTCTCCGTACGCGGCCAGCAGCACGGCCGGGTCGGGGCCCTCCAGGACGGTGGGCTTGGCCAGGCCGTCGAGGACGATGAAGCGGAGCAGGTCGCCGCGGGACTTCTTGTCGACCTTCATGGTCTCCAGCAGCTTGGGCCACTGGTCGTAGCGGTAGCTCAGCGGCAGGCCCACCGACTCCAGGATCGTGCGGTGCCGGTCGGCCGTCGCGTCGTCCAACCGGCCTGCCACACGGCCGAGTTCGGCCGCGAAGTGCATGCCTACGGCGACGGCGGCGCCGTGCCGCCACTTGTACCGCTCGTTCTTCTCGATGGCGTGGGCGAGCGTGTGACCGTAGTTGAGGATCTCGCGCAGGCCCGACTCCTTCAGGTCGGACGAGACGACCTCGGCCTTGACCCGGATGGAGCGCTCGATGAGCTCGGCGGTGTGCGGGCCCGCCGGAGTGCGGGCGGCCTCGGGATCGGACTCGATGAGGTCCAGGATCACCGGGTCGGCGATGAAACCGGCCTTGATGATCTCGGCGAGCCCGGAGACGTAGTCGTTGACCGGCAGGGAGTCCAGCGCGGCCAGGTCGCACAGCACGCCGGCCGGCGGGTGGAAGGCGCCGACGAGGTTCTTGCCCTCGGCGGTGTTGATGCCGGTCTTGCCGCCGACGGCCGCGTCGACCATGGCCAGCACGGTCGTCGGGATCGCGATCCAGCGCACCCCGCGCAGCCAGCTCGCGGCCACGAATCCGGCCAGGTCGGTGGTCGAGCCGCCGCCCACGCCGACGACGACGTCGGTGCGCGTGAACCCGGACTGTCCGAGCGCCTTCCAGCAGTAGGCGGCGACCTCGGCGGTCTTGGCCTCCTCCGCGTTGGGCACCTGGATCGCGACGGCCTCGTACCCCTGCTCGGCCAGGTCGGCCCGCAGCGCGTCACCGGTGCCGGCGAGCGCCTCGGGGTGGATCACCGCGACCCGCCTGGCCTTGTCACCGACCAACCCGCCGAGCTCGCCCAGGAGTTGACGGCCCACCAGGACCTCGTACGGTTCACTGCCCGCGGTGCCGCCGACCTGGATGCGCGTCACTGCCTCGCTCATGCTTCCTTCAACTCCAGTGCGTCCAGCGCGATCTCGGTGACTTCTTCGGGGGTACGGCCGTCGGTGGCGACCACCGCCGTGGCGATCGACTCGTACAGGTGGCGGCGCGCCTCCATCAGCTCGCGCCACTGCTTGCGCGGGTTGACCGCGAGCAGCGGGCGGGCGGTGTTCAGGCCGGTGCGCTTGACGGCCTCCTCGACGTCCATCGAGAGGTACAGCACCCGATGTCCGGCCAGCAGGGCGCGGGTGTCCGCGTCGAGGATCGAACCGCCGCCGAGCGCCAGGACACCGTCGTACCCGGCGAGCGCCCGCTGCACGGCGGCCTTCTCGATCGCCCGGAAGGCGGACTCGCCCTCGTCGACGAAGATCTCCGCGATCGTGCGCCCCTGTTCGGCGACGATGTCGTCGTCGGTGTCCCGGTAGCCGACGCCGAGCCGCTCGGCCAGCAGCCGTCCGACGGTGGACTTCCCCACGCCCATCGGGCCGACCAGCACCACCTGCGGACGGGTCATCGGATGGCCAGGTTCTCGAGGTACGAGCGGACGTTGCGGCGGGTCTCCGGCACGCTGTCGCCGCCGAACTTCTCCGCGACCGCGTCCGCCAGGACCAGGGCCACCATCGCCTCGGCGACGATGCCGGCGGCCGGGACCGCGGAGACGTCGGAGCGCTGGTGGTGGGCCTGGGCGGCCTCGCCGGTGGTGACGTCGACGGTCTGCAGGGCGCGCGGGACGGTCGCGATCGGCTTCATCGCGGCCCGGACCCGCAGCAGCTCGCCGGTGGTCAGACCGCCCTCGGTGCCGCCGGAGCGGCCGGAGACACGGCGGATGCCCTCGGGCGTGTTCACGATCTCGTCGTGCGCCTTGGAGCCGGGCACGCGCGCGAGCTCGAAGCCGTCGCCGAGTTCGACCCCCTTGATGGCCTGGATGCCCATGAGGGCGCCGGCCAGCCGGGCGTCCAGCTTGCGGTCCCAGTGCACATGCGAGCCGAGGCCGACCGGGACGCCGTACGCCAGGATCTCGACCACGCCACCGAGGGTGTCGCCGTCCTTGTGGGCCTGGTCCACCTCGGCCACCATCGCCTTCGAGGTGTCGGCGTCGAGGCAGCGCAGCGGGTCGGCGTCCAGCTTCTCCACGTCGGCCGGGGTCGGGTACACACCCGCCGGGGCCTTGACCGAGCACAGCTCGACGACATGGCTGACGATCTCGATGCCGGCCGTCTCCTTGAGGTACGACCGGGCCACCGCGCCCAGCGCGACCCGGGCCGCCGTCTCCCTGGCGGAGGCGCGCTCCAGGATCGGGCGGGCCTCGTCGAAGCCGTACTTCTGCATACCGGCGAGGTCGGCGTGGCCGGGGCGCGGGCGGGTCAGCGGGGCGTTGCGGGCGAGGCCGGCGAGGATCTCGGGGTCGACGGGGTCGGCCGACATGACCTGCTCCCACTTGGGCCACTCGGTGTTGCCCACCATGATCGCGACCGGGGAACCGAGGGTGAGGCCGTGCCGGACGCCACCGAGGAAGGTGACCTCGTCCTGCTCGAACTTCATCCGGGCACCGCGTCCATAACCGAGGCGGCGCCGGGCCAGGTGGTCCGCCACCATCTCCGTGGTGATCGGCACGCCGGCGGGAAGGCCCTCCAGCGTCGCGACGAGTGCGGGACCGTGGGACTCCCCCGCGGTCAGCCAGCGCAACCTGCTCAACGGTGCTCCTCAGTGCTCGCGCCCTGGTACTGCCTCGCATACGCGCGTCCTCGCGTACGGCAATGGCGCGACCGGGTGCGCGGCGCCGGTCCGCCACCCTCGATCCTCCCATGTCCGGCAGACTGCGCCCGCCGCTGGTCCATCAGGCGGACGCACCCGCGCCGCAACGGCTCAGACGGAGCCGTTGCCCTGCCGGTGCTGCGACGCATAGGCACCCAGGAAATCGGCGCCGCTCGGCTGACCCTGGGCCGGAGCGTGGGCCGGTGCCTGGACCGGCGTCTGGACCGGCGCCTGCTGGGGCGCGTACGCACCGAGGAAGTCGGCACCCCTGCCCTGCCCGTACTGCGCCGCCGCGTGGATCGGCTGCCCGCTGCGCACGGCCCGCCGGTAGTCGATCTTGCGCTTGATCTTGATACCCCAGGACACGAGCACCGCGAGGACCACCAGCGCGAGCACCGTGATCTGCACCCAGTCGGGCATGAACTTCAGTACGGCCTCGAATATCTCGCTCTTGCCGGATGCCATCTGCATGCCTGCGGACACGCGTGTTCTCCCCTCCCGGTTCCGCCCCCTGCGAAACCCGGACAGACCCTAGCGGGCCGCCAGCGCCTGCTCGCCCGCTTTCCGCATGGCCGCCACCGGGGCCTTGGCGCACCCCGTCATCTGCTCGACCTGCAGCACCGCCTGGTGCACCAGCAGGTCGAGCCCGCTGACCACGGCTCCGCCGAACATCGACCAGCGGGCGGCGAGTTCGGTGGGCCAGGGCTCGTAGAGCACGTCGAAGAGGGTGGCGGGCCGCTCGGGGACGGCGGTGGCCAGCGCGTCCGTCGTACCGGCCGGGGTGGTGGCGATGACCAGCGGCCGGTTCAGCGCGTCGGCGGCGTCCGCCCAGTCCTCCGTACGCACGTCCACGTCGAGCCGCTCGCCCCACTCCCGCATCTCGGCGGCCCGGGCCGCGCTGCGGACGTACACGACGACCTCGCCGCTGCAGACCCGGGCCAGCGCGGCGAGCGCGGACGAGGCCGTGGCGCCGGCGCCGAGGATCGCGGCGGAGTCCACCTGCTCGACGCCGTGCTCGCGCAGGGCTGCGACCATGCCGGGGATGTCGGTGTTGTCGCCGACACGGCGGCCGTCCTCGGCGAGCACCAGCGTGTTGACCGCCTCGACCGAGGCGGCCGTCTCGCTGATCTCGTCGAGCAGCGGGATGACCGCCCGCTTGAGCGGCATGGTCAACGACAGCCCGGCCCACTCCGGCCCGAGCCCCGCGACGAAGCCCGGCAGTGCGGCCTCGTCGATCTCGAACCGGTCGTACGACCAGCCCTTGAGTCCCAGTTCCCCGTACGCGGCCCGGTGCAGCACCGGCGACAGGGAGTGGGCGATGGGCGAACCGAGCACGGCGGCCCGGCGGGCGTCAGTTGCCCCTGCTGGCATTGAACTTGTCCTTGAGTCTCTGGAATTCCTCGTGCGTCCTGGCGAACTCGGTCTTGCTCACGCCATCGGTCGCCACGAAGTAGTACCAACCCTCGTCGGTCGGATTCAGCGTCGACTTGATCGCGTCGTCACCCGGGTTCCCGATCGGGCCGGGCGGCAGACCCTTGTGGGTGTAGGTGTTGTACGGGTCCTCGTCCTTGCTGATCTCCGACTCGCTGATGTCGATGTTGCTCTCGTTCTTCGCGTAGTTGTACGTCGAGTCGAACTGCAGCGCCCCGTAGGTCTGCGGGTTCGCGTAGTCGAGGCGGTTGTAGGCCACTTCCGCCATCCTGCGGTAGTCGCTGGTGGTCTTGCCCTCCGCCTGGACGAGGCTCGCGATCGTGACGATGTCCATGGGGCTGTCCAGCTTCAGCGCCTTGGCCTTGGCCTCCAGGTCGAACGCGGCGTACTTTTTGGTGGCGGCGGCCACCATCTCCTTCAGGACCTCTTCGGGCTTCATGCCGTCGGCGGCAGGATAGGTGCCCGGATAGAGGAAGCCCTCCAACGGGTCCTTCATCTCGCTGTTCTTTTCCGCCCAGTCCGGAAGTCCGAGGCTGCTGTACTTGGCCTCGGCAGCCTTTCGGGTGGCGCCGGACTTCAGCCCGAGTTTGTCGTCGATGGCCTTGTAGACGGCGATGTTGCGCTGCCCCGGCGTGACCATCACGGCATTCCGGCTCTTCGGGTCGAGCATCAGCTCCACCGCGCTCTTGGCCGACATCTCCTTGTTCATCACATAGGCGCCGGCCTGGATACGGCCCGAGTCGTCGTTCTGCGTGAACGCGGCCACGAACGCGTCGACGCTCTTGACGACGCCGGCCTTGGCCAGCAGCCGCCCCATCTCCGCGCCGTTGGCGCCCTTCGGGATCACGACCGACACCGTCGTGCTCGTGCCGTCGCCCGCGTAGTCCGGAGCCGGAGAGAAACGATCCTGGTAGAACTGATAGCCGAAGTAGCCGACACCGGCCACGCCACCGCCGAACACCAGCAGGACGACCAGGCAGGCGCAGCCGCTGCGCCGCTTCTTCGGTTTCTTGCCGCCCCGGCCCCTGCGGTCCCCGCGGCCACCCTCTCCGTCGCCGTCGGCGTCCTCGGCGTCGCCCTCGTCGTCCCCGCCCCCCGCGAAGAAGGCGTGTTCACCCTGGTCGGGGCCGGGATCCCAATCCGTCTGCTGCGGTTCCGGCTCGGCGGCTCGGCGGCTCGGCGGCTCCGGCGGCGGGTAGGCGTCGGGGGTGCCGTAGAAGTCGGGCTGGTCGCCGACGCCGTACGCGGCGGCCTGCTGGCCGTACGGGTCCTGCGGGTCGGTGTACTGGACATGCGTGTGCGTGCCCGTGCCCCAGCCGTTGTTGTCGTAACTCTGCTGGTGGCCCTGGGTTCCGTAGTGCTGCTGGTCGTACCCGCCCTGATACGGGTCGTACTGCTGCTGCGCCTGACCGTAATCGGCCTGCTGGCCGGTGCCCCAGTCGCCGTACTCCGGCTGCTGCGGCTGCTGCGGATAGTGCTGCTGCTGGCCGCCGTAGGCAGCTTGATGGCCGGCGTGGCCCTGCTGCCCTTCCCATCCGCCGTCCCCGTAATACGGGTCCTGCGGATGCCACGGTTCGGAGCCTTCCTGGCCCCGGCCATACTCAGTCATCGATCCCCTAGAGCCGCGAGGCGGCGGTCGCGCGGCTTGTGGCTCGGCATCCGGTCCGCCTCTCTTCGTGCGGCACCTGTTCGAACAGCGCCGCAATCGCGCGGAACGTTACCGTATCGCGATCAGATGACCACTTCGACGCTCTCTCCGGGTGCTTTACCTGACACCCGTTCGGATTCGAGCGCCTGCTGGAGGATGATCACAGCGGCTGCCTGATCGATGACGGAGCGGCCCTTCTTGGATTTCACGCCCGAGGCACGCAGTCCCTGGCTGGCCGTCACGGTCGTCATCCGCTCGTCCACCAGGCGTACCGGTATCGGCGCGATCCCCTTGGCGAGCTCCTGGGCGAAGGCCCTGACCTTGACCGCCGCGGGGCCCTCGCCCCCCTTGAGGGAGCGAGGGAGTCCGACGACGACCTCGATCGGTTCGTACTCCTCCACCAGCTGCTTCAGCCGGCGGTGGGCGGCCGGGACGTCCCGGCCGGGGACCGTCTCCACCGGGGTGGCGAGGATCCCGTCGGGGTCGCACGAGGCGACCCCGATCCGGGCGTCCCCGACGTCGATCGCGAGTCGACGCCCTCTGCGCATCGTCACTTCGCGGTGTCCGTGACCAGTCGCTCGACGGCCTCGACGGCCTCGCCGATCGCGGCCGGGTTCTGGCCGCCGCCCTGGGCGACGTCCGGCTTGCCGCCACCGCCGCCGCCGAGGGTCTTGGCGGCCGTGCGGACCAGGTCACCGGCCTTGAGACCGCGCTCGCGGGCGGCCTCGTTGGTGGCGATGACCGTCAGCGGCTTGCCACCCGCCACCGTGAAGAGCGCGACCACGGCAGCGCGTCCGCCCTGGATACGGCCGCGCACGTCGAGGACCAGCCTGCGCAGGTCGTCGGCGGTGGTGCCGTCCGGGACCTGACCGGTGACGACGGCGATGCCACGGATGTCCTTGGCCGACTCGGCGAGACCGGCAGCGGCCTGCAGCACCTTCTCGGCGCGGAACTTCTCGATCTCCTTCTCGGCGTCCTTCAGCTTGCCGAGCATCGCGGAGACCTTCTCCGGGAGCTCCTCCGGGCGGCCCTTGATCAGTTCCTGGAGCTGGGCGACGACCGTGTGCTCACGGGCGAGGAAGTTGTAGGCGTCGACGCCTACGAGCGCCTCGATACGGCGGACACCGGAGCCGATCGACGACTCGCCGAGCAGCTTGACCAGGCCGAGCTGCGAGGTGTTGTGGACGTGCGTACCGCCGCACAGCTCCTTGGAGAAGTCGCCGATCGTCACGACACGGACCCGCTCGCCGTACTTCTCGCCGAACTCGGCGATGGCACCCTGCTTCTTCGCCTCGTCGAGGCTCAGGATCTCGGCGTGCACGTCGAGGTCGCGGGCGAGCACCTCGTTGATCTTCTGCTCCACGTCGGTCATCACGGCCGTCGGAACGGCGGACGGGGAGCCGAAGTCGAAGCGGAAACGGCCGGGCTGGTTCTCGGAACCCGCCTGGGCGGCCGTCGGGCCGAGCGCGTCACGCAGCGCCTGGTGGGTCAGGTGGGTGGCCGAGTGGGCGCGGGCGATGGCGGTGCGGCGGCGGGAGTCGATCGAGGCGTGCGCCTTGGCACCGACGGTGACCTCGCCGAACTGCACGACGCCCTTGTGGACGTAGACGCCCGGGACCGGCTTCTGGCAGTCGCGGATCTCGATGACGGCACCGGAGTCGACCTTGATCTTTCCGGTGTCGCCGATCTGGCCGCCGCCCTCGGCGTAGAACGGGGTGCGGTCGAGGACGATCTCGACCTCGTCGCCCTCGGTGGCGGCCGGGGAGGAGGCGCCGTCGACGAGGATGCCGACGATCGTGGACTCGCCCTCGGTGTCCGAGTAGCCGATGAACTCGGTCTCGCCGGTCTTGTCCGCGATCTCGCGGTAGGCACCGGCACCGGCGTGGCCGGTCTTCTTGGCCTGGGCGTCGGCCTTGGCGCGCTCCCGCTGCTCCTTCATCAGACGCCGGAAGCCGTCCTCGTCCACGGACAGGCCCTGCTCGGCGGCCATCTCCAGGGTGAGGTCGATCGGGAAGCCCCAGGTGTCGTGGAGCAGGAACGCCTTGTCGCCGGCGAGGACCGTGCCGCCGGAGGCCTTGGTCTCGGTGACGGCGGTGTCGAGGATGTTGGTGCCGGCCTTGAGCGTCTTGAGGAACGCGTTCTCCTCGGCGACGGCGACCTTCTCGATGCGCTCGCGGTCGGTGACCAGCTCGGGGTACTGCTGGCCCATCATGGCGATCACGGTGTCGATGAGGTCGAGGACGACCGGGCCGGTGGCGCCGAGCAGACGCATGTTGCGGATGGCACGGCGCATGATGCGGCGCAGGACGTAACCGCGGCCCTCGTTGCCAGGGGTCACGCCGTCGCCGATGAGCATCACCGACGTACGCATGTGGTCGGTGACCACGCGCAGGGAGACGTCCGACTCGTGGGCGTCGCCGTAGGCGACACCGGTCAGCTCGGTGGCCTTCTTGATGACGGCCATCGAGGTGTCGATCTCGTACATGTTCTGCACGCCCTGCAGAATCATGGCGAGACGCTCGAGTCCGAGACCGGTGTCGATGTTCTTGCTCGGCAGCTCGCCGAGGATCTCGAAGTTGTCCTTGCCGATGCCCTCGCCACGCTCGTACTGCATGAAGACGAGGTTCCAGATCTCCACGTACCGCTCGTCGTTGACGGCAGGGCCGCCCTCGACGCCGAACTCGGGGCCGCGGTCGTAGTTGATCTCGGAACAGGGGCCGCAGGGTCCGGGGACGCCCATGGACCAGTAGTTGTCCTTCATGCCGAGGCGCTGGATGCGCTCCTTCGGCACGCCGACGACCTCGTGCCAGATGCGCTCGGCCTCGTCGTCCTCCAGGTAGACGGTGATCCAGAGCTTCTCGGGCTCCAGGCCGTAACCACCCTTGTCCTGGGGCGTGGTGAGCAGCTCCCAGGCGTACTTGATGGCGCCTTCCTTGAAGTAGTCGCCGAAGGAGAAGTTGCCGCACATCTGGAAGAACGTGCCGTGCCGGGTGGTCTTGCCGACCTCTTCGATGTCGGGCGTGCGCACGCACTTCTGCACGCTGGTCGCCCGCGCCCACGGCGGCTTGACCTCACCGAGGAAGTAGGGCTTGAAGGGGACCATGCCGGCGGGGACCAGGAGCAGAGTCGGGTCGTCCGCGATGAGCGACGCCGAAGGGACGACGGTGTGACCGCGCTCCTCGTAGAAGCTCAGCCAGCGGCGGCGGATCTCAGCCGACTCCATCAGTGGTCCTCATTCCGGTTGTACGGGTAAGTCTGGTACGTCGATCCCTCGACGTACTTCGGGTTGTTGCGGTTCTCGATGGCGGCGTACCGCCGGGGCGCGGGGAGTTCGGGGTCGACGGGGGCGTTCAGCCCCAGTGCGTCGCCGAGTTCCTCCTCCCGCTGGGCCATGTTGTCGCGGACGTCGAGGGCGAAGCCCACCGCTCGGTCCTTGATGCGGTGACCGGCCTCGATCGCCTTGTTCGCCGCGCTGGCGGCGAGGCTCTCGGGGGTCAGCTGCTTCAGCTTGCGGTTGACCTTGGTGGTGGCCCACACACCGGCGGCGACGCCCGTGCTGAACCAGAAGGTACGGCGGAACATCGCTGGTCTCAGTCCTTCTTCCGCTTGCTCCGTCGTGACGCCGGAACGGTGCGGCCCACGATCACGGTACGCCGGGGTGCCTTCGCGGGCACGTCGTCCTTGCGGCCGCTGATCGCCCGGCGCACGCCGTACCCGAAGGCCGCGACCTTGACGAGGGGACCGCCGAACGTGGAGGCGACGGTGGTGGACAGTGCGGAGGCGTTGGAGGTGACCTCCTGGACGTCCGAGGCGATCGCGTCCACCCGGTCGATCTGGGTCTGTGCGGAGCGCACCGCCGAGGAGGCGTCCGCGAGCAGCGGGACGGCCTGGTCGGTCACGTCCGCCACCAGCTTGGTGGTCGCCCTGAGCGTCTGGGCCAGCCTCGCCAGCGCGACGGCGAGGAAGGAGACCAGGATCGCCCAGAAGACGGCCACCAGGATGCCGGCCACCTCTCCACCGGACACTGCGCACCCGCTCCCGTATACGTGCCTGAACATCGAAAAAGTCTGAGCCGAGCCTATCGCGCCCCGGGCGCGGCTCCGCACCGGATCACCGCCCCCGCGCGGGCCGCGTCCCACGGAGCGATCGCGCCGAGTTGCGCGGAGCGATTGTACGGACTGAATACGGTTCAGTACGCTCCGTGTTCTATGCGTGACGATCGGCTCTGCGACGGCAACCTGCCCCTCGAACCGGACGCGTTCGTGGGCCGCTCGGCCGAACTCGCCGCCCTCTGCGTGCTGCTGGACAGCTCGCGGCTGGTGACCGTGACCGGGCCCGCTGGTATCGGCAAGTCCCGGCTGGCGGCACGGGCGGTGTCGGGCAGAGGGGCCTGGCGCGTCGAGCTGGCGCCGGTGCGCGATCCGGAGTTCGTCGACTACGCGGTCGTGGACGCCCTCGGTCTGACGGACCACACCACACGGCTGCCGCGCGAGACGCTGCTCGCCCATCTGACCGGGCCGGGGCGTGAACTCCTGCTGGTTCTCGACGGGTTCGAGCATCTGGTGGCCGCCTGCGCCGAGCTGGTCGCCGATCTGCTGAGCCGGGTGCCGGGGCTCAGAGTGCTGGCCGTGGGACGCAGACCGCTGTCCCTGGCGGGCGAGCGGGTGTTCGCGCTGGGCCCCCTGGCCGAGGACGAGGCCGTGGAGCTCTTCGTCGACCGGGCGGCTCAGCAGGGTGTACCGGCCGCCGCCGATCCCGACGTACGAGAGCTGTGCCGGCGCCTCGACGGCATCCCGCTCGCCGTCGAGCTGGCCGCCGGCCGGTTGCGGGCCCTGTCCCCCGGTCAGTTGCTGGAACGGTTCGACGACCGGTTCGGGCTGCTGAGCGGCGGTGCGCGGGACGCTCTGCCGCGGCATCGGACGCTGCGTACGGCGATCGGCTGGAGCCATGAGCTGTGCACGCCCGAGGAGCGGCTGCTGTGGTCGCGGCTTTCGGTGTTCGCCGGGCCGTTCGACCTGGAGGCCGTGGAGTACGTGTGCGTCGGCGACGGGCTGGCCGAGGAGGACGTCCTCGACGTGCTGACGGAGCTGCTCGCGCAGTCGGTGGTCGGGCGCGAGGAGACCGCCACCGGGGTGCGCTACCGGATGCTCGACACGGTCCGCGCGTACGGCGCCGACTGGCTGGCGGCGACCGGGGACACGGACCGGCTGCGGCGGCGGCACCGCGACTGGTACCTGGGACTTGCGACCTGGTGCGAGCTGGACTGGTTCTCGCCGCGGCAGGCCGAGGTGGCCGCGCGGGTCGAGGCGGAACTGCCGAATCTGCGCCACGCCCTGGACCACTGCCTGGCCGATCCCGACGAGGCCCATCTGGGCCAGTACCTCGCGGGTTCCCTCTGGTTCTACTGGGCCGGCTGCGGGCGGCTCTCGGAGGGGCGGCACTGGCTGGAGCAGGCCGTGCGGCTGGAGTCCGACAACGAGCTGTCGCGGCTGAAGGCCCTGTGGGTGCTCGGCTATGTGGCGATCCTCCAGGGCGACAAGGTGCCCGCGCTGGCCGCGCTCCAGGAGTGCCGGGAGGAGGCGGAGCGCTCCGCGAACCCGACGGCGGTGGCGTACGCGGAGCATCGCACCGGCTGCCTCGCCCTGGTCACGGACGACATGCCCCGCGCGGAGAGGCTGCTGCGTTCGTCGCTGGCGCGCTACCAGGAGATCGGCGAGCTCAACAGCAATGTCCTGATGGGCCAGGTCGAGCTGGCGATGGCCCGCGCCTTCCAGGGCGACCTGCCGGAGGCGGTACGGCTGTGCGAGGACGTCCGGCGGATCTGCGAGGACCACGGCGAACGCTGGACCAGGACGTACGCGCTGTACGTCCTGGCGTACGCGGCCTGGAGCGCCGGCGAGCTGACGGACGCGCGCACGCTGCTCGCCGACTGCCTGGGCGCCGCCCACGCCTTCCACGACCTGCTCGGCTCGGTGCTGACCATCGAGCTGCTGGCCCTGGTCACGGCGGCTCAGGGCGATCCCGCCGAGGCCGCGGTGCTGCAGGGCGCGGCGGCCGCGATGTGGCCCTCGGTGGGGCTGCCGCTGTTCGGGTCGGCCCACTACAACGCCCCGCACGAGCTGTGCGAGGCGATGGCCCGTGAGCGGCTCGGGGACGAGCGGTACGAGGAGTCCGTACGGGCGGGGCGTCGGCTGGGCCGGGACGCGGCGGTGGCCCGCGCGCTGGGGCGGCCCCTGGATGCGCTGCCCGCGCCGCGCGGGACGGCACGGCATGCCCAGGGTGCGGCCGTCATGCAGCAACCCGCCGCCTCGCCCACCCGGAAGGGCGGGGAGACGGCGGGTTGAGGTGGTGCGTGTACTGCGTCCGGCTGGTGATCAGCGGGCGTAGTACTCGACGACGAGCTGCTCGTCGCAGATCACCGGGATCTCCTTGCGGTTCGGCTCACGGTCCAGGCGGAACGCCAGGGCCTTGAGGTTCACCTGGAGGTAGCGCGGGGTCTCACCCTCGGGGGCGAAGCCGCCCTCACGGGCGATGGAGAAGAGGGTCTTCTCACGGCTGCGCTCGCGGACCATCACGACGTCGTCGGGACGGACGCGGAAGGACGGCTTGTCGACCTTCTGACCGTTGACCTCGATGTGGCCGTGAACGACCATCTGGCGGGCCTGGTAGATCGTGCGGGCGATGCCCGAACGCAGGACCAGCGCGTCGAGACGACGCTCGAGCTCGATGATCAGGGCCTCACCGGTCTTGCCCTGCACCTTGGAGGCACGCTCGTAGGCGCGGACGAGCTGGCGCTCGGACACGTCGTACTGCGCACGCAGACGCTGCTTCTCGAGCAGACGGACCTTGTAGTCCGAGTTCTGCTTGCGGCCACGGCCGTGCTCACCCGGGGGGTAGGGACGGGCCTCGAAGTACTTGACGGCCTTCGGGGTCAGCGCGATGCCGAGGGCACGCGACTTCTTGACCTTGGGGCGGGACTGGTTCGCCACAATCTCTCATTTCTCAGTGTTCGGCTTGTCAGGGTTGTGGGAGGTCGCATCCGCAGCCGGGGAAACCCGCCGGGTCCGTCACCGGGCCTGGTGGGCAGCCGCTCCCCTGGTCTGGGCACATACGTGCAGCACGCGAGTGGCCCACCGACCGTTCTCACCATGCGATGAGTGGTGGTGGGCTGCCCGCGACACCAATCGAACGGTGCGCGACGCTCCTGGAGCCGGTCCGAGGACTGGGTCCTTTGACTGACTCCGGCTGACCGTCCCGTTCTGACAGCACGGGACACAGCACTTCGAGGGATTCTACAGGGCCCTCAGGACCGCTTGCGACCGAGGTGCTTCCTGGTCCACTCCACCGCGTCCGCGTACCGCGCCTCGGCGCCGTGCCTGGTCGGCGCGTAGTACTCGCGGTCCTTGAGGGCGTCCGGGGCGTACTGCTGCTCGGCGATGCCCTCGGGCAGGTCGTGCGGGTACACGTACCCCTGCGCGTGGCCGAGCTTGGCGGCGCCCTTGTAGTGCCCGTCGCGCAGATGCGGGGGTACGGAGCCGGCCAGTCCCTTGCGTACGTCCTCCATGGCGGCGCCGATCGCCATGGTCGCCGAGTTGGACTTGGGGGCGAGCGCGAGGGCGATGGTGGCGTGGCTGAGGGTGAGGGCGGCCTCGGGGAAGCCGATCATGGCGACGGCCTGGGCGGCGGCGACCGCTATCGGGAGGGCGCCCGGGTCGGCGAGGCCGATGTCCTCGCTGGCGGAGATCATCAGGCGGCGGGCGATGAAGCGGGGGTCCTCGCCGGCCTCGATCATGCGGGCCAGGTAGTGCAGGGCGGCGTCGACGTCGGAGCCCCTGATCGACTTGATGAGGGCGCTGGCGACGTCGTAGTGCTGGTCGCCGTCGCGGTCGTACTTCACGGCCGCGCGGTCGACCGTCTCCTCCAGTGTGGTGAGGGAGATCTCCGCCTCGCCCTTGTCGAGCGCGGCCCCGGCGGCGGCCTCCAGAGCGGTCAGGGCGCGCCGGGCGTCGCCGCCGGCGATCCGCAGGAGGTGGTCCTCGGTGTCCTCGGGGAGGGCGACGGCGTCCTTCAGGCCCCGCTCGTCGCTCAGTGCGCGCTTCAGCAGCCCTCGGACGTCGTCGTCCGTGAGGGGTTCGAGGGTGAGCAGCAGGGACCGGGAGAGCAACGGGGAGATCACCGAGAAGTAGGGGTTCTCGGTGGTCGCCGCGATCAGGGTCACCCAGCGGTTCTCGACGGCTGGGAGAAGGGAGTCCTGCTGGGCCTTGCTGAAGCGGTGGATCTCGTCGAGGAAGAGGACGGTCTCCTTGCCGTAGCCGCCGGTGGCGCGGCGGGCGCCGTCGATGACCGCGCGGACCTCCTTGACGCCCGCGGTGATCGCCGACAGTTCGACGAAGCGCTTGTTGGTGGCCTTGGAGACGACGTACGCCAGGGTGGTCTTGCCGGTGCCGGGCGGGCCCCACAGGATCACCGAGGACGGTCCGGCGGGGCCGCCCGCGCCCTCGCCGACGAGGCGGCGCAGGGGCGAGCCGGGCTTCAGCAGATGCTGCTGGCCCACCACCTCGTCGAGGGTGCGCGGGCGCATCCGCACCGCCAGGGGACTCCCCGCGGGGTCTTTCTCCTGGCGTTCTTCTGCGGCTGCGGTGAACAGGTCGGGCTCCACGCTCAAAACCCTAAATCACCGCACTGACAATCCCGTCGGGGCCTTGGAAAGCCCCGGGGGTCAGCTGGTCCAGAAGTCCCACCAGCGGGTCAGGATCAGCATGCCGATGATCCCGATGTGCAGGACCGGCAGGACCCAGGTGAACTCGCCGAAGAAGCTCTTCAGCCAGTGCGGGGCGGGGATGAAGCCGTTGCGCACGTTGAACGAGGTCACGTACCAGAACATGATGATCGTCGCGACCCAGGCCAGGGAGCACCACAGGCACAGGGCGTTGATGCGGTACAGCGACTGGAACATCAGCCAGGCGCAGAACGAGACACCGAAGAGGGTGCCGGCGTTGAAGGTCAGCCAGTACCAGCGCGGGAAGCGGGCGCGGGCCAGCAGGCTCATGCCGACGCAGATCACGATGCCGTAGGCGACGAGACCGAGCATCGGGTTGGGGAACCCGAAGACGGAGGCCTGGTCGGACTCCATCACGCTGCCGCAGGAGACGACGGGGTTCAGGCTGCAGCCGGGGGTGAAGGTCTTGCCCTCGACCTTGGCCTCGAGGAGCTTGAACTTGTCGATCGTGATGACCCACGCGGCGAGCAGGCCGGCCGCACCGGTCAGCAGCAGCATGATGGCGAAGGCGCGGCTGCCGCCCACCGACCTCGGCTCGGGGGCCGTGCGATCCGGCTCGGGCGAGGTGGAGACGCTCTTGACTGTGGTCTTGCTCATCACGCCGATTCCGTCTGCTTGAGAGTTGGACCTTCTTCGGGCAGGGGCCATTGTGCCGTACACGGGGCCGCGTCCACCGTTCGGTGGACATAAGGAAGTACGCCTGGTCGTCCCTGAGCGTTCGGTTCCGGCCGAGCCTCAAGGCATGACAACACACGCGAACGGACTCGCGGTGGACGTACGGGGGCTGCGCAAGCAGTACGGCGACGTGACCGCGGTCGACGGTATCGATCTCGGCATCGGCCGGGGCGAGGTGTTCGGCCTGCTCGGGCCCAATGGCGCGGGCAAGAGCACCACGGTGGAGATCCTCCAGGGCAACCGGAGCCGGGACGCGGGCGAGGTCCGTGTGCTCGGCTCGGACCCGGCGAGCGGCACGCGCGCGTGGCGTTCACGTGTCGGAATCGTCTGGCAGGACGAATCGGCGCCCGCCGAGTTGACCGTCCGCGAGACGGTGCGGCACTTCGCCCGCTACTACCCGAAGCCACGGGACCCCGAGGCGGTCATCGGCCTGGTGGGTCTGGAGGCGAAGGCGGACAGCCGCCTCAAGGCCCTCTCGGGCGGTCAGCGCCGCCGTCTGGACGTGGCGCTCGGGGTGATCGGCGACCCCGAACTCCTGCTCCTGGACGAGCCGACGACCGGCTTCGACCCGGCGGCCCGGCGCCAGTTCTGGGACCTGATCCGCACCCTGTCCGACGAGGGCACGACGATCCTCCTCACCACGCACTACCTGGAGGAGGCGGAGGCCCTGGCCGACCGCCTCGCCGTGGTCACCGCGGGCCGGATCGTCGCCGAGGGCACTCCGTCCGCCCTGCGGGAGCGGTACGGCACCGAGGCCACCGTCGAGTGGACCGAGCCGGACGGCTCCCCGCGCACCGAGCGCACGGCCACCCCGACCCGCACGGTCGCCGAGCTCATGCACCGCTTCGACGGCGAGATCCCGGGGCTGCGGGTGAGCCGCCCCACGCTGGAGGACGTCTACCTCCGGCTGACCGGACAGGAGGACGCACGATGACGACGACCGCCGTACGGCCAAGGGCCGACGCGCTCGCCGAGAAGCTGCCCGGTGCCTGGGGAATCGGCCTGCAGCGCGGCGCCCTGGAGATCAAACAGTTCTTCCGGCTCCGCGACCAGGTGGTGTTCACCTTCGCCTTCCCGGTCGTCTTCCTGTTCCTGTTCGCGTCGATCTTCGGCGACGACGTGGACGGCGCCGGCATCACGGCCTCACAGCTCTACGTCCCGGCGATGATGGCCGCGGGCATCATGTCGACGAGCTTCCAGTCCCTCGGCATCTCCATCGCCATCGAACGCGAGGAGAAGGTGCTGCGCCGGCTGCGCGGCACACCGATGCCGCCCGCCTCGTACTTCCTCGGCAAGATCTGGCTGGTTCTGGTGACGGGCCTGATGGAGACGGCGATCCTCCTCCTCGTGGGCACGACGCTCTACGACGTGGATCTGCCCTCGGACGCGACGCGCTGGTTCCACTTCGCCTGGATCTTCGTCCTCGGACTGACGGCCTGCGCCCTGCTCGGCATCGCGATCAGCTCGGTCCCCAAGTCCGGCAAGAGCGCGACCTCCGTGGTCGTACTGCCGTTCCTGGTCCTGCAGTTCATCTCCGGGGTGTACATCGCGATCGACACGATCCCCGACTGGATGCTGAACATCGGCGCCCTGTTCCCGCTGAAGTGGATGTGCCAGGGGCTGCGCGGGGTGTTCCTGCCGGACTCGGCGCAGATCCTCGAACAGACGGGCAGTTGGGAGTTCGGCCGTATCGCCCTGGTCCTGGCGGCCTGGTGCGTCGGAGGATTGGTGCTGTGTCTGCTGACCTTTCGGTGGAAGAACCGGCGCGAGGGATGAGGGACCGTTCCGGAGCCGGCGGCGGTGCCTACGCCTGGGAGCGCTCCTTCCGGCTCTGGGACACGTACTTCGCGCTGATCTGGGTGGCCACCCTGCTCTACGTGCTCGGCGCGGGAGAGCCGGGGTGGCCGGTCCGCGTGGCCGCCGCGGTGCTGCTGTCCCCGTTGATCCCGTTGTACGTGGTGGTGGGGCGCCCCATTCTCTGCGGTGATCCGCCGGACGAACGGCGGGCCCTCGCCTACCTGCTGACGATGCTGGCGCTGTTCCTGCCGTCGGCGATCCTCGTCGGCGAGACCCGTGTGATGACCTTCGCGCTGGTCCCGCAGTGCTTCATGACCCTGCGGATCCGGTGGGCACTGGCGACCGTCGCGGTGATCAACTTCCTGCCGGTGGCGGGCTGGGCGCTGCTGTGGTGGCCCAGCGGCCAGGACGTCTTCTTCAACGGGCTGTTCGCCGTGGTCTCGTTCATCTTCTCGGCGGCCATCGGAACCTGGATCATCCGCGTCATCGAGCAGAGCCAGGAGCGGGCCGAGCTGATCGCGGAGCTGGATGCGAGCCGGCACGAGGTGTCGCGGCTGTCGGCGGCCCACGGGGCGCTGGCCGAGCGCGAACGGATGGCGCGGGAGATCCACGACACGCTCGCCCAGGGCTTCACCAGTCTGCTGATGCTGGTCCAGGCGGTGGAGGCCGAGCTGGAGTGCGATGTTCCGCAGGCCCGCAGGCATCTCGCCCTGATGGACGAGACGGCTCGTCAGAACCTCGCCGAGGCCCGTGCGCTGGTCGCCGGGGCGGCGCCGGTCGACCTCGACGGTGCCTCGCTGCCGGACGCGTTCCGCCGCCTGGCCGCCCGCCACGAGGCGACGCTGGAGGTGACCGGGCCGGTGCGTCCCCTGTCGGCCGGTCCCGAGGTGGTGGCCCTGCGCTCCTGCCAGGAGGCGCTGTCGAACGCCCGCAAGCACGCGGGGAGTTCGGCCGCCGTCGGGATCGCCCTGGCGTACGCCGACTCGTCGCTCACCGTGTCCGTACGGGACGACGGCAACGGCTTCGACCCGTCCTCCGCGACCGACGGATACGGCCTGGCGGGGCTCCGCGCCCGGGCCGCGGAGGTCGGCGGGACTGCGATGATCCACAGCACGCCGGGAGACGGCACGACGGTGACCGTCCGGCTGCCAGTACCGCCTGTACCGCCCCTCGGGAGTTCCACATGATCCGGATCGTCCTGGCCGACGACCACCCCGTCGTACGGGAGGGGCTGCGGGCCATGCTGAGTGCCGAACCCGACCTCGACGTGATCGCCGACGCGGCCAGCGGACCGCAGGCCGAGGCCCTTGCGGCGGAGCTGCGGCCCGACATCTTGCTGATGGACCTGCGGATGCCGGGCGGCGGGGGTGTGGACTCGATCGAGCGGATGGCCGCGGCGGGACTGGGATGCCGGGTGATCGTCCTGACGACGTACGAGACCGACCGGGACATCCTGCGGGCCGTGGAGGCGGGGGCGGCGGGCTACCTGCTGAAGGACCTGCCCCGCGGTGAACTGGCGGACGCGGTACGGGCCGCCGCGCGTGGCGAGACCGTGCTGGCGCCGTCGGTGGCGGCCCGGCTGGTGGACCAGCTGCGGACCAGGCCGGAGCGGCCACGGCTGTCGGAGCGGGAGACGGCGGTGCTGCGGCTGGTGGCGGAGGGGTGCACCAACGCGGAGATCGGGCGACGGTTGTACATCGGGGAGTCGACGGTGAAGACGCACTTGCTGCGGGCGTTCGGGAAACTCGGCGTCGACGATCGGACCGCGGCGGTGACGAGTGCGATGCGGTTGGGGTTGCTGGACCGATGACGAAGGCGCCGGATACCTCGGAAGGCACCCGGCACCTCGCTCGCGCGTCGCACTCGTCGTACTAGCCGAGCCGGGCCTCCAGCTCCGCCACGATCTCGTTCACGCCGATCGCCGTCTGCTCGCCGGACTCCATGTCCTTGAGCTGGACCACACCCTCGGCGAGGTCGCGCTCACCGGCGACCACCGTGTAGCGGGCCCCGCTGCGGTTGGCGTTCTTCATCGCGCCCTTGAGCCCCTTGGCGCCGAAGGAGAAGTCGGCGGCGATACCGACCTTGCGGAGCTCGGTGACCTTGGCGAAGAGGACGCGGCGGGCCTCGTCGCCGAGCGGGACCGCGAAGACGCTGGTCGTGGAGGGGAGTTCGAGCTCGATGCCCTCCGCCTCCAGGGCCAGAACCGTGCGGTCGACACCCAGCGCCCAGCCCACCGACGGGAGTGCCGGGCCGCCGATCATCTCCGACAGGCCGTCGTAGCGGCCGCCGCCGCCCACCGCGGACTGGGAGCCCAGACCGTCGTGGACGAACTCGAAGGTCGTACGGGTGTAGTAGTCGAGGCCGCGGACCAGCTTGGGGTCGTCCTCGAAGGCGACGCCCGCCGCGGTGATCAGCTCGCGGACCTCCTCGTGGTACGCCTTGCAGGCGTCGCAGAGGTAGTCACGCAGGAGCGGGGCGTCGCCCAGCTGCTTCTGGACCGCCTCGCGCTTGTCGTCCAGGACCCGCAGCGGGTTGATCTCCGCGCGGCGCAGGGTCTCCTCGTCGAGGTCGAGCCCCCGGAGGAAGTTCTGCAGCGCCTCCCGGTACACCGGACGGCACTCCTTGTCGCCCAGGCTGTTCAGCAGGATGCGGAAGTCACGCAGGCCCAGCGAGCGGTACGCCTGGTCGGCGAGGATGATCAGCTCGGCGTCGATCGCCGGGTCCTCGGCACCGATCGCCTCGGCGCCGACCTGGGAGAAGTGCCGGTAACGGCCCTTCTGGGGGCGCTCGTAGCGGTAGTACGAGCCGGAGTACCAGAGCTTGACGGGGAGGTTGCCCGCCTTGTGCAGGTTCGCCTCCAGCGCCGCGCGCAGCACGGACGCCGTGCCCTCGGGGCGCAGGGCAAGCCTGTCGCCGCCCTTGGTCTCGAAGGCGTACATCTCCTTGGTCACGATGTCGGTGGACTCACCGACACCGCGCGCGAAGAGCTCCACGTTCTCGAAGCCGGGCGTCTCGATGTAGCCGTAGCCGGAGGTGCGCAGAGGCGAGGCGATCGCCTCGCGGACCGCCAGGAACTTGGCGCTGTCCGGCGGGATGAGGTCGTACGTGCCCTTGGGGGCCTTGAAGGTGCTCACGGAAGTCTCTCGTCACATTCCTCGTCGGGGAGGGGTGCTCGAACCCGCTCCCTGGCCGGCGGCCACCTGCCGCAGATACGGGTTGGTGGCGCGCTCCTGGCCGATGGTCGTCTGGGGGCCGTGGCCGGACAGCACCACGGTCGAGTCGTCGAGCGGCAGGCACACGCGGGCCAGCGAGTCGAGCATCTCGGCCATGTCACCGCCGGGCAGGTCGGTGCGTCCGATGGAGCCGGCGAAGAGCAGATCCCCGGAGAAGAAGACCGACGGGATGTCGGTCGTCTCGGGCATCTGGAAGGTCACCGACCCCTTGGTATGGCCCGGCGCGTGCGCGACGGAGAACTCCAGCCCGGCGAGCGCCAGCCGCGCGCCGTCGGTGAGCTCCTTCACGTCGTCCGGCTCCCCCACGGTCAGCTCGCCCATGAGCGGCATCCCGATGGAGCGGCCGAGCGCCTTCTCCGGGTCGGCCATCATGTACCGGTCCTCGGGGTGGATCCACGCCGGTACGTCGTGCGCACCGCAGACCGGGACGACCGAGGCCACATGGTCGATGTGGCCGTGGGTGAGGACGACGGCGACGGGCTTGAGCCGATGCTTCTTCAGCGCCTCTTCGACTCCCTGGGCGGCCTGATGGCCCGGGTCGATGATCACGCACTCCTCACCGGCGGCGGGGGCGACGAGATAACAGTTCGTCCCCCAGGCCCCGGCGGGGAACCCGGCAATGAGCACGATCGTCCTTCGTTGTGTCGATAAGTGCGGACTGAGGGCGGGCTTAAAAATCGGCTGCGCCTGTGGTCAGAGCCTACCGGCGCTGCCGTTTCCTCAGCGAACCCATATACGGTACGGGGCACACGCACGCGGTCGGCTCACAAGACGCAGGCGTCCCAGCAGGCGTACGAGACGCATGAGGAGAGAACCCGGTGGTCACCCAGGAACAGCGGAAGCGGCAGCTCGCCCGGGAGAAGTTTCTGCGGCAGCAGCAGCGGCGCACGGCCGCGCGGCGCAAGGCCCGCATGCGCAACTCCGTGATCGCGTCGGTGCTCGGCGTGATCCTGGTGGGCAGTCTCGCCCTCTACACGACCGGCGTCCTCAAGGACGACGGTGACGACAAGGCCAACGCGAGCGCCACCGCGGACACGACGCCCAGCGCCGTCGCGGATCCGTGCGAGAAGGCCGCGAAGGGCAAGGTCAAGACGGCGACGTGGAAGAAGGAGCCGTCGATGACCATCGACAAGGCGGCCTCCTACACGATGAAGCTCGCCACGACGTGCGGTGACATTGACATCGCGCTGAAGACGAAGGCGGCCCCGCACACCGTCAACTCGTTCAGTTTCCTCGCGTCGAAGGGCTACTTCGACCACACCAAGTGCCACCGGCTCACCACCAACGGCATCTACGTGCTGCAGTGCGGCGACCCGACGGGCAGCGGCAGCGGCGGTCCCGGCTACACGATCCCGGACGAGAACCTCAAGGACAAAAGCCTCAAGGACAACGTCTACCCGGCGGGCACCATCGCGATGGCGAACACCGGTCAGGCGCACACCGGCGGCAGCCAGTTCTTCCTCGTCTACCAGGACAGTCAGCTGCCGCCGAGCTACACACCGTTCGGTACCGTTTCCGAGTCCGGCATGACGGTCCTGAAGAAGATCGCCGCCGCGGGTGAGAGCACCGGAGCGGGCGACGGTGCCCCGAACGCGACGGTCGTGATCAACAAGGCGACTGTCACCAAATCCTGACCGCCAACTGCGAAATTTCGGTCGCGCGGGATGCGGACAGGCAACCCGCCGGTCGCCTATGTTGGCCGTGACGAAATTGTGGACGATGCCGGGGGCGCCGAAGCCCTTTGCAGGCATCATGTGGAGGAGGCGCTGTGAGCAGCGACCCGTGGGGCCGCGTCGACGAGACGGGGACCGTGTACGTGCGTACGGCCGACGGCGAGCAGGTCGTCGGATCCTGGCAGGCCGGCTCCCCTGAGGAGGCGCTGGCCTACTTCGAGCGCAAGTACGAGGGCCTGGTTGTCGAGATCGGCCTCCTCGAGAAGCGAGTGAAGACCACCGACCTGTCGGCGAAGGACGCGCAGGCCGCGATCGATCACATCCGTGAGCAGGTCGACGCCCATCACGCGGTCGGTGACCTGGACGCCCTCAAGGTGCGTCTGGACAAGCTCGTGGAGACCGTCGACAAGCGCCGCGAGGAGCGCAAGCAGCAGCGCGCGAAGCAGTCCGACGAGGCCCGGCACGCCAAGGAGGCACTGGTCGTCGAGGCCGAGGAGCTGGCGCAGTCCGACCAGTGGCGGGCGGCCGGTGAGCGGCTGCGGGCCCTGGTGGACACCTGGAAGGGTCTGCCGCGTCTGGACCGCAAGTCCGACGACGAGCTGTGGCACCGCTTCTCGCACGCCCGCTCGGCGTTCTCCAAGCGTCGCAAGGCGCACTTCGCGTCGCTGGACGCGCAGCGCGAGGAGGCCCGCAAGACCAAGGAACGGCTGGTCTCCGAGGCCGAGGCGCTGTCCGACTCCACCGACTGGGGGCCGACGGCCGCCCGCTACCGCGAGCTGATGGCGGAGTGGAAGGCCGCCGGCCGGGCCCAGCGCGAGCACGAGGACGACCTGTGGAACCGCTTCCGCGGCGCCCAGGACGTCTTCTTCGCCGCCCGCAGCTCGGTCTTCGCCGAGCGCGACGCCGAGCAGTCGGAGAACCTCAAGCTCAAGGAGGAGCTGGCCGAGGAGGCCGAGAAGATCCTCCCGGTCACCGACCTGAAGGCCGCGCGTGCCGCGTTCCGGCAGATCAACGAGCGCTGGGAGGCCATCGGCCACGTCCCGCGCGACGCGCGTCCCAAGGTCGAGGGCCGGATGCACGCCGTCGAGCGGGCGATCCAGGAGGCCGAGGAGGCCGAGTGGCGCCGGACGAACCCGGAGGCACGCGCGCGTGCCGCGGGTCTCACCGGTCAGCTCCAGGCCGCCGTGGACAAGCTCAAGGGCCAGATCGAGCAGGCCCGCGCCCAGGGCAACAACGCCCGCGCCGACAAGCTGGAGCGCGAGCTGGAGGGCCGCCAGGCCCTGCTGGACCAGGCTCTGAAGGGTCTGCAGGAGTTCGGCGGCTAGTGTCGCCTCTCCTACGACGAGAAGGGCCCCGTACATCACGTACGGGGCCCTTCTCGTCGTAGGACCTGCTAGGTGCGGTTGCGCGCCGACGTCACCCGGTAGACGTCGTAGACACCCTCCACGCCGCGTACCGCCTTCAGGACGTGGCCGAGGTGCTTCGGGTCGCCCATCTCGAAGGTGAAGCGGGAGGTGGCGACGCGGTCGCGGGAGGTCTGGACGGCCGCGGAGAGGATGTTGACGTGCTGGTCGGACAGGACGCGGGTGACGTCGGAGAGGAGCCGGGAGCGGTCCAGGGCCTCGACCTGGATGGCGACCAGGAAGACCGAGGACTGGGTGGGCGCCCACTCGACGTCGAGGATGCGCTCGGGTTCGCGGGACAGTGACTCCACGTTCACACAGTCACTGCGGTGAACCGATACGCCGCTACCGCGCGTGACGAAACCGATGATGGGGTCGCCGGGTACGGGGGTGCAGCAGCGGGCGAGCTTGACCCAGACGTCGTCGACGCCCTTGACCACGACGCCGGGGTCGGCGCTGGAGCGGCGCTTGCGGCCACGGCCGCGGGACGGCGGGACCGCCTCGTCGATCTCCTCGGTGGCCGCCTCCTCGCCGCCGAGCGCGGAGACCAGCTTCTGCACGACGTTCTGCGCGGAGACATGCCCCTCGCCGATCGCCGCGTACAGCGCGGAGATGTCGGGGTAGCGCATCTCGTGCGCGAGCGTGACCAGGGAGTCGCCGGTGAGGATGCGCTGGATCGGCAGGTTCTGCTTGCGCATCGCGCGGACGATGGCGTCCTTGCCCTGCTCGATGGCCTCGTCACGGCGCTCCTTGGAGAACCAGGCGCGGATCTTGTTGCGGGCCCGCGGGGACTTGACGAAGCCGAGCCAGTCGCGGGAGGGGCCTGCGCCGGCCGCCTTGGAGGTGAAGACCTCCACCAAGTCGCCGTTGTCCAGGGTGGATTCGAGCGGTACGAGGCGGCCGTTGACCCGCGCTCCTATCGTGCGGTGGCCGACCTCGGTGTGGACCGCGTAGCTGAAGTCGACCGGGGTGGCACCGGCGGGCAGCGCTATGACATCGCCCTTGGGGGTGAAGACGAAGACCTCGTTGCGTGACAGGTCGAAACGCAGGGACTCCAGGAACTCACCCGGGTCCTCGGTCTCCTTCTGCCAGTCGAGCAACTGGCGCAGCCACGCCATGTCGTTGAGGTGGTCGTCCTTGCCGGTGCTCTTGGGCGCGTCCGAGCGGACCTTGGAGGCACCGGCGACGGCCTCCTGCTTGTACTTCCAGTGCGCGGCGATGCCGTACTCGGCGCGGCGGTGCATGTCGAAGGTGCGGATCTGCAGTTCGACGGGCTTGCCGTTGGGGCCGATGACCGTGGTGTGCAGCGACTGGTACATGTTGAACTTGGGCATCGCGATGTAGTCCTTGAACCGCCCCGGAACCGGGTTCCAGCGGGCGTGGACGGTGCCCAGGGCCGCGTAGCAGTCCCTGACGGTGTCCACGAGGACTCGGATGCCGACCAGGTCGTAGATCTCCGCGAAGTCACGGCCGCGGACGATCATCTTCTGGTAGACGCTGTAGTAGTGCTTGGGGCGGCCGGTGACGGTCGCCTTGATGCGGGCCGCGCGCAGATCCTGCTGCACCTCGTCGGTCACTATGGCGAGGTACTCGTCGCGCTTCGGCGCCCGCTCGGCCACCAGACGCACGATCTCGTCGTACATCTTGGGGTAGAGGATCGCGAAGGCGAGGTCCTCCAGCTCCCACTTGATGGTGTTCATGCCCAGGCGGTGGGCGAGCGGCGCGTAGATCTCGAGGGTCTCGCGCGCCTTCTTCTCCTGCTTCTCGCGCTTGAGGTAGCGCATGGTGCGCATGTTGTGGAGGCGGTCGGCGAGCTTGATGACCAGGACGCGGGGGTCCTTGGCCATGGCGACGACCATCTTGCGCACGGTCTCGGCCTGGGCGGCCTCGCCGAACTTGACCTTGTCGAGCTTGGTGACGCCGTCGACGAGGAGGGCTACCGAGTCGCCGAAGTCACGGCGCAGCTGGTCGAGGCCGTACTCGGTGTCCTCGACCGTGTCGTGGAGGAGGCCCGCCATGAGGGTGGCCGGGTCCATGCCGAGCTCGGCGAGGATCGTGGTCACCGCGAGGGGGTGGGTGATGTACGGGTCGCCGCTCTTACGCTTCTGGCCGCGGTGCCAGCGCTCGGCGACCTGGTAGGCCGTCTCGATCTTGCGGAGGGTCGCGGTCTCGATCTTCGGGTCGTTGCTGCGCACTATCCGCAGCAGGGGCTCCAGGACCGGGTTGTACGGGTTGGAGCGCTGGACACCGAGGCGGGCGAGACGGGCGCGGACTCGGTTGGAGGAGCCGGAGCGGGCGGGCTGGCCCGCGGGCGGGCGGACCGCGGCGGGCGTGGACGCGGGTGCGGGGCGCTCGGGCGGGGCCGGCTTGGGACGCGGCTGCTCGGCCGCCCTGTCGACGGGCGCGGACTGGGCGTGCGCGTGCTCGACCGAGCCCTGCGCGGTGTTCTTCGCGCTCGGCGCGGGCGTGGCCGCGGCTCCCGAGGCGGGCTCGGGCTTGGCGGCGGTCAGTGGCTGGGCCTCGTCTGGCAAGAGGACTCCTCGTGCGCGAACCGGGTCCCCCGATCAGGCTCCGGAGACCCCATGGTAGCGATCCTGCGGCTCGGGATCCCCTTCAGGCCGGTGTGAGGGACGTCTACCGGTGAAACGTGAGGGGCTGCCTCCGGCATTCCGAGGGCCGTCCGTGGGCTGTCCGCGGGGGCGCGAAACGGCCGCCCCGGATGTACCGGGACGGCCGTTTCGGTAAGGCCTGTGTCGGTCTCAGACCACCAGCAGCGCTTCCAGCGGAGCGCCCTCCAGGGCCGGTTCCAGACGGGGGCGGCCCGCCAGGAAGCCGAGCTCCATGAGGACCGCGAGGCCGGACACCTGGGCGCCCGCCCTGCGGATCAGCTGGATCGCGGCCTCTGCCGTGCCGCCCGTGGCCAGGACGTCGTCGACGATCAGGACGCGGTCCTCGGCCGACAGGTCCTCCGCGTGGACCTCGATCTCCGCCGAGCCGTACTCCAGGTCGTACGCCTGGGCGAGGGTCGCTCCGGGGAGCTTGCCCGCCTTGCGGACGGGGATGAAGCCCAGGCCCGCGCGGACGGCGACCGGGGCGCCGAGGATGAAGCCGCGGGCCTCCAGGCCGACGACCTTGGTGGCGCCGGTGCGCTCGGCGATCTCCGCGAGGGCGTCCGTGAGCGCGGTGAACGCGGCCGGGTCCGCCAGGAGCGGGGTGATGTCCTTGAACATCACGCCCGGCTCCGGGTAGTCGGCCACATCGCGGATGCGGCTGAGCAGCAGCTCCTTGATGTCGGTCATCGACGCTTCCCCGAGGGTCGGCCACGGCCCCGGCTGCGCGAGGCGGGCTGGGAGCGCGGGCCGACGACCGCGTGGGCGTCCTCCGGCTCCTCGTCGTCGTGCGGGGTCTCGTCCCGGGCCTCCGCGAGCTCCTCCTCGGCGCCGGCCTGGGCGCGCTTGGCCAGGACCCGCTTCTTGAGGGCCTTCATCTGCGGCTCGAGTTCCTTGAGGTCGGCGACGAGCGGCGTGGCGATGAAGATCGAGGAGTACGCACCGGCGGCGAGACCGACGAACAGCGACAGCGAGATGTCGTTGAGCGTGCCCGCGCCGAGGAAGCCGCCACCGATGAACAGCAGGCCCGCCACCGGCAGCAGCGCGACCACCGTGGTGTTGATCGAGCGGACCAGGGTGCCGTTGATCGAGCGGTTGGCGATGTCGCTGTAGGTCCAGCGGTTCTGCTTGGTGATGTCCTTCGTCTGCTCCTTGAGGGAGTCGAAGACGACCACCGTGTCGTAGAGCGAGTAACCGAGGATGGTCAGCAGACCGATCACCGTGCCCGGCGTGACCTCGAAGCCCACCAGGGCGTAGATGCCGACGGTGATGGTGATGTCGTGGATCAGTGCGACGAGCGCCGCGACGGCCATGCGCCACTCGAAGGCGATCGCGAGATAGATCACCACCAGGATCATGAAGATCACCAGGCCCTGCCAGGCCTTGTTGGCGATCTGGTCACCCCAGGTGGCGCCGACGAGGTCGGCGGCGATCTTCTCCGGGTCGACCTTGAAGTCCTCGGCCAGCTGGTTCTTGATCTGGTCGGACTGGGCGGTGTCCATGCCGGCGATCTGAATGCGCAGCGTGCCGTTACCGAGCTTCTGCACGACCGCCGGGTGGCCGGAGGCCTCTTCCGCGTACGTCTCGGCCTGGGAGACGGAGACGGACGTCTTCTCGGTCGTGAAGACGGCACCGCCCTGGAAGTCGATGCCCATGTTCAGGCCGCGCACCGCCAGGCCGACGATGGCCGTGATGGTGATCAGGATCGAGATGCCGTACCAGAGCTTGCGGTGGCCGACGAAGTCGTAGCTGACCTCGCCTCGGTGCAGTCGGGCGCCGAGATTGCCGAGTTTCGACATGCTCACGCCTCCTTCGTCTGGGCGGGGGCGGCGGGACGGCGGGTGCGGCGCAGCGGCGGCTTGGCACCCAGGCTCTTCGGGTCGAGGCCGGACCACTTGCTGCCGCTCGCGAAGAACTTCCGGCGGGCCAGCAGCGTCATCAGCGGCTTGGTGAAGAAGAAGACCACGACGACGTCGAGGACGGTGGTCAGACCGAGCGTGAACGCGAAGCCCTGGACCTTGCCGACGGTGACGATGAAGAGCACCGCGGCGGCGAGGAACGACACGAAGTCGGAGACCAGGATGGTGCGTCGGGCCCGCGGCCAGGCCCGCTCGACGGCGGGACGCAGGGAGCGGCCCTCGCGGATCTCGTCCCGGATGCGTTCGAAGTACACGATGAACGAGTCCGCGGTGATACCGATGGCGACGATCGCACCGCACACGGCCGGCAGGTTCAGCGCGAAGCCGATGGCCGGGCCGAGCAGCGCCATGAGCACATAGGTCAGGATGCCGGAGACGAGCAGCGAGGCGATCGCGACGAGCGACAGACCACGGTAGTAGAACACCAGGTACAGGACGACGAGCGCGAGGCCGATCGCACCGGCGAGCAGACCGGCGTGCAGCTGGTCGGTGCCGAGCGCGGCGGTCACCGTGGTCACGCTCTGCTCCTGGAAGGAGAGCGGGAGCGCGCCGTACGACAGCATGTTGGCGAGGCCCTGGGCCTCATCCTGCGTGAAGCTGCCGGAGATCTGGGCCTGGCCGCCGGTGATGGACTGGCTGACGTACGGGCTGGAGACGACCTCACCGTCGAGGACGATGCCGAACTCGTTCTGCGGCTGGGTGTTCTGGGCCAGCTTGGCGGTGATGTCGGCGAACTTCTTGGCACCGCTCTTGTTGAAGTCCATCGTGACCTGCCAGCCGGCGGCGGTCTGCGTGTCGTAGACGGCCTGGGCCTTGTCGACCTCGGTGCCGGCGACGGCGGCCGGGCCGAGCAGGTACTTGTACCAGACGCCCTGGATCTCGCCGCAGCCCACGGTGGAGTCCTCGGGCTTGGCGCCCTCGCCGGCCTTGGTGCGCTGCGACTGCTTGGAGCAGTCGAGAGCGGTGAACGCGGCCTGGACCTCGGCGTCGGAGGAGGTGCCGGCGCTGCTGCTCGCGGACGGCGACGGGGAACCGGAGGCGCTCGCGGACGCGGAGGGCGACTCGGTGGCGTCCGCCTTCAGGGCGTCGGTGACGGCGCGGCCCTGCGAGGTGGCGGAGGACGACGGGCTCGCGGACGAGGAGGAGGTCGCCTTCTCACCGCCGACGGAGGCGCTCTCGGACGGGCTCGGCGAGCCACTGGGGGAACCGCTGGAGGAGGCGCTCGCGCTCGGCGAGGCCGTGCCGGCGGGGGCTCCGGTGGCCTCCTGGGCCAGCACCGGGCGGAAGTACAGCTTGGCGGTGGTGCCGACCTGGTCCCGGGCTTCCTTGGAGTTGGTGCCCTTGGGGATGTTGACGATGATGTTGCGATCGCCCTGGGTCTGCACCTCCGCCTCGGAGACGCCGAGGCCGTTGACACGGCGGTTCATGATCTCGACCGCGGTGTCCATGTTGGCCTTGTTGATCGCCGAGCCTTGGTCGGCCTTCGCCTCGAGCGTGATGCTCGTACCGCCGGCCAGGTCGATGCCCAGGCGCGGGGTGGTGTGCCCGGAGAGGAACATTCCCCCGGTGAGCGCCACGATGGCGATCAGGATCAGGGCCAGCGAGCGCCCTGGCTTGCTCTGGGCGCTCGCGCTCCGGCCCCTCTTAGGTGCTGCCACCTTCTCGTACTCCCTCTCGGGCCGCTGCGCGCCGGGTCTGCGGGCGGGCGGCCATGACATGGTGTCGATCCCGTGCGAGCTGCGTACGTCCGAGGGCGCGCAGGCGTGGCCCGCGCGCCCCGGGTACGACTACTTCGCGTCGGAGTCGCCGTCGGTCTTCTTCGGCTCGTCGTCCTTCTTCGCCTCGGCGGCCTCGTCGGCGTCGGCCTTCGCGGCCTCGTCGGCGGGCTCGTCCTTCTTGCCGAGGTCGACGGACTTCTCGTCGGAGGCGGCGGCAGCTTCGTCGTCGGACTCGTCGGTCTCGGTGAGGGAGGAGGCGTCGTCGGGGACGACGTCGGTCTTCAGGTCGTGCTCGATGCCGTGGACGATGCGGTTGTACTCGTCGTCCGTCAGGACGGCACCGATCGCGTTCTTCGCGAAGAGGAGCTCGACGCCCGGACCGGCGTCGACGAGGACCGTGTCGTCGTTGACCTCCTTGACCGTGGCGTACATGCCCCCGATGGTGCGGATACCACTGCCGGGCTGCATCTGGTTCCGCATGTCGGCGGCCTGCTGCTGCTTCTTCTTCGCCGACCGGGTCATCAGGAACATGGCCCCGATGAGCACGATGAACGGGAGGAGGGTCACGAGACTCACGGGTCGGTACTTCCTTCACGCGACCGCGGTGCTGAGCGGCCTGATGGTTGGGGGTATGTGCGCCGCCGACAAAGGCGGCATCGGCGGAGTCTAAGCGAGTCCGCGCGCATGGAACAACGCTCAGCATGGCACCGGGGTTCCTGCCCCCGCCAATGCCCGCGCCGTCACAAAGCCATCACGTCCCGAACAGGTCCTGTTGTCCGTTTCCGGTGGCCGCCGAGCGGGGCGGGGTGAGGCCGAGATGCGCCCATGCGGCGGGCGTGGCGACGCGTCCGCGGGGGGTGCGGGCGAGGAGTCCCTCTCTGACGAGGAAGGGCTCGGCGACCTCCTCGACGGTCTCGCGCTCCTCCCCCACCGCGACGGCGAGTGTGGACAGGCCGACCGGGCCGCCGCCGAACAGCTTCAGCAGGGCTTCCAGGACGCCGCGGTCGAGGCGGTCGAGGCCGCGGGCGTCGACCTCGTACACCTTCAGGGCGGCCGCCGCGATGTCGCGGGTGACGATCCCGTCGGCCTTGACCTGGGCGTAGTCGCGTACGCGGCGCAGCAGGCGGTTGGCGATACGGGGGGTGCCGCGGGAGCGGCCGGCGATCTCGGCGGCGCCGTCGGTGTCGATCTCGACGTCGAGGAGGTTCGCGGAGCGGTGGATGACGCGCTGCAGTTCGGCGGGCTCGTAGAACTCCATGTGCGCGGTGAAGCCGAAGCGGTCGCGCAGCGGGGGCGGCAGCAGGCCCGCGCGCGTGGTGGCGCCGACCAGGGTGAACGGGGGCAGTTCGAGCGGGATCGCGGTGGCGCCGGGGCCCTTGCCGACGATGACGTCGACGCGGAAGTCCTCCATCGCCATGTAGAGCATCTCCTCGGCGGGCCTCGACATGCGGTGGATCTCGTCGAGGAAGAGGACCTCGCCCTCCTGGAGGGAGGAGAGAATCGCGGCGAGGTCGCCGGCGTGCTGGATGGCGGGGCCCGAGGTGATGCGGATGGGGGCGCCCATCTCGGCGGCGATGATCATCGAGAGGGTGGTCTTGCCGAGGCCGGGGGCGCCGGAGAGCAGGACATGGTCGGCGGTGGCCCCACGCGCGCGTGCGGCGCGCAGGACGAGGTCGAGCTGTTCGCGGACCTTCTCCTGGCCGATGAACTCGTCCAGGTCCTTGGGGCGCAGGGCGGCCTCGACGGCCTGGTCCTCACGGTCGGCGACGGAGCCCACCAGGCGCTCGGGGGCGGTGTCGTCGGTCGTGTCGTCCCAGTTCACTGACGTTCTCCTAGCGGGCGCGGTTCAGAGTCTGCAGGGCGGCCTTGAGCAGCTGGCCCACCTGCGGTGTGCCGCCGGCGGCCTCGGCCTGGGGTGCCACGGCGGACACGGCCTCGTCGGCTTCGCGGGTGGCGTAGCCGAGGCCGATGAGGGCGGCGTGCAGCTGGTCGCGCCAGCCCTGGGTGACGGGCGCGCCGACGGCCGGGGCGCCGATGGGCTCGCCGAGGCGGTCCTTCAGCTCCAGGAGCAGCTTCTGGGCGCCCTTCTTGCCGATGCCGGGGACGGCGATCAGCGCCTTCTCGTCGCCGGTGGCCACTGCCCTGCGCAGGGCGTCCGGGGTGTGCACGGCGAGCATGGCCTGGGCGAGGCGGGGGCCGACGCCGCTCGCGGTCTGGAGCAGTTCGAAGACCTGGCGCTCGTCGTCGTCCACGAAGCCGTACAGGGTCAGTGAGTCCTCGCGGACGACGAGGGACGTGGCGAGCTTGGCCGGCTTGCCCAGGCGGAGCGTGGACAGCGTGTTCGGCGTGCACTGCACGGCCATGCCGACCCCGCCGACCTCGACGACGGCGGCGTCGGGGGCGAGTGCGGCGATCGTGCCGCTCACGAAGGCGATCATGCCGTTCGGCCTTTCGTTGCGTTGGCTGCGTGCAGGGCGACCGCCTGCTGGAGCCGGTTCTGTGCGGGGGCGCGCCAGATGTGGCAGATGGCGAGCGCGAGGGCGTCGGCGGCGTCGGCGGGCTTGGGCGGCGCGTCGAGCCGGAGGAGCCGGGTGACCATGGCACCGACCTGGGCCTTGTCGGCGCGGCCGCTGCCGGTGACGGCGGCCTTGACCTCGCTGGGGGTGTGCAGGGCGACGGGGATGCCGCGGCGGGCGGCGCAGAGCATGGCGACGGCACTGGCCTGGGCGGTGCCCATGACGGTCCGCACGTTGTGCTGGCTGAACACCCGCTCCACGGCGACGCATTCGGGCCGGTGCTCGTCCAGCCACTGCTCGATGCCCTGCTCTACGGCGACGAGCCGCTGCCCCAACTCGGCGTCGGCGGGCGTCCGTACGACTCCGACGCCGAGCATGGTCAGCGGCCGCCCCGCGACTCCCTCGACGACGCCCACACCGCACCGCGTCAGTCCGGGGTCAACCCCGAGTACGCGCACCGCCGCTCCCCTCCCGCTCGATCGCCTGTTTGTGCAGGCTATCGGGTGCCACCGACAATGCGACGGGCCGACGGGGTGTGTCCCGTCGGCCCGTTCGAATCCGGAGCGTCGGCTCAGGCGTCGACCTTCTCCATGACCTCGTCGCTGACGTCGAAGTTGGCGAAGACGTTCTGCACGTCGTCGCTGTCCTCGAGCGCGTCGATCAGCTTGAAGATCTTCTTGGCGCCCTCCTCGTCCAGCTCGACCTGCATGGTCGGGACGAAGTTGGCCTCGGCGGAGTCGTAGTCGATGCCCGCGTCCTGGAGGGAGGTGCGGACCGCGACCAGGTCGGTGGCCTCGCTGAGGACCTCGAAGGACTCACCGAGGTCGTTGACCTCCTCGGCGCCCGCGTCCAGGACGACCTCGAGGACGTCGTCCTCGCTGAGCTCGCCCTTGGGGACGATGACGACGCCCTTGCGGTTGAAGAGGTACGACACCGAGCCCGGGTCGGCCATGGAGCCGCCGTTGCGGGTCATGGCGACACGGACGTCGGAGGCGGCGCGGTTGCGGTTGTCGGTGAGGCACTCGATGAGCACCGCGACACCGTTCGGACCGTAGCCCTCGTACATGATCGTCTCGTAGTCGGCACCGCCGGCCTCGAGACCGCCGCCGCGCTTGACCGCGGAGTCGATGTTCTTGTTCGGGACCGACTGCTTCTTCGCCTTCTGGATGGCGTCGTAGAGGGTCGGGTTGCCCTCGATGTCGACGCCGCCCATGCGGGCCGCGACCTCGATGTTCTTGATCAGCTTCGCGAAGAGCTTGCCGCGCTTGGCGTCGATCACGGCCTTCTTGTGCTTCGTCGTAGCCCATTTAGAGTGGCCGGACATCTGCCTGTCTCCTTCGCGTAACCCATTCAAACAACGAACCCCAGAGATCCTACAAGGACTCGGCAGCCCGGTTCGCGCGCACCATGTCGACGAAGAGCGAGTGCACGCGGTGGTCGCCCGTCAGCTCCGGGTGGAACGACGTGGCGAGCGCGTTGCCCTGGCGGACCGCGACGATGTGGCCGTCGTGCTCGGCGAGCACCTCGGTCTCGGCGCCGACGGACTCGACCCAGGGGGCGCGGATGAAGACGCCCTCCACAGGATCGCCCGGAACGCCCTTCACGTCGAGCGCGGCTTCGAAGGACTCGTTCTGGCGTCCGAAGGCGTTGCGGCGCACGATCATGTCGATGCCGCCGATCGTCTCCTGGCCCGAGCGCGGGTCGAGGATCTTGTCGGCCAGCATGATCATGCCCGCGCAGGTGCCGTAGACAGGCATTCCGGCACGCACACGCGCGCGTAGCGGCTCCATCACGCCGAACAGGACGGCGAGCTTGGAGATCGTGGTGGACTCGCCGCCGGGGATGACCAGGCCGTCCACCTCGGCGAGCTCCTCGGGGCGCCTGACCGGCCTGGCCACGGCGTCGGCCGCGGCCAGGGCGATGAGGTGCTCCCGGACGTCACCCTGGAGTGCGAGCACTCCGATCACGGGGTCGGTCATCACCAGCCCCGGTTCGCGTAACGCTCGGCCTCGGGGAGGGTGTCGCAGTTGATGCCGACCATGGCTTCGCCCAGGTTGCGGGACGCGTCGGCGATGATCTTCGGGTCGTCGTAGAAGGTGGTGGCCTTCACGATGGCGGCGGCGCGCTTGGCCGGGTCGCCCGACTTGAAGATGCCGGAGCCGACGAAGACACCCTCGGCGCCGAGCTGACGCATCAGGGCGGCGTCGGCCGGGGTGGCGACGCCACCGGCGGAGAACAGCACGACCGGGAGCTTGCCGAGCTCGGAGACTTCCTTGACCAGCTCGTACGGGGCGCGCAGCTCCTTGGCGGCGGCGTACAGCTCGTTGTTGTCGAAGCCGCGCAGCTTGGCGATCTCGTTCTTGATCTGGCGCAGGTGGCGGACGGCCTCGACGACGTTGCCGGTGCCGGCCTCGCCCTTGGAGCGGATCATGGCCGCGCCCTCGGCGATCCGGCGCAGGGCCTCGCCCAGGTTGGTGGCGCCGCAGACGAAGGGGGTCGTGAAGGCCCACTTGTCGGAGTGGTTGACCTCGTCGGCCGGGGTGAGGACCTCGGACTCGTCGATGTAGTCGACGCCGAGGGACTGCAGGACCTGGGCCTCGACGAAGTGGCCGATGCGGGACTTGGCCATCACGGGGATGGAGACCGCCTCGATGATCTCCTCGATCATGTTGGGGTCCGACATACGGGCGACGCCGCCGTCCTTGCGGATGTCCGCGGGGACCCGCTCCAGGGCCATGACGGCCACGGCGCCGGCGTCTTCGGCGATCTTCGCCTGCTCGGCGTTGACCACGTCCATGATCACGCCGCCCTTGAGCTGCTCCGCCATGCCGCGCTTCACGCGCGCGGTGCCGGTCTCGGGGGCCTGGTTCTCGAAGCTGGACACGGGTTGACCTCGCTGATGTGAAAAGAGGATTTCTGCAGCACCGAGGAAACGTGAACGGACCAGTCCACTGCAAGGGCCAATAGGCAGCCGGTGGATCGTTTTCCGGCCAGGGACGGGCCAGGACGGCTAGGCGGCCCGCTCCACCAGCGCCACCGGAGGCTCGTCGTCCATCTCGAACGCCATCGGGAACGGGGCGTGGCCGGCCAGCCGGAACCAGCGCACCTTGCGGTGCCGGCGCAGGGCGCGGGCGGCCCGTACGGCGTCGTTGTGGAAACGGCGGGCCATCGGCACCCGGCGCACCGCCTCGGTCAGTTCGTGGATCGCGGCCTCTCCCCCGGGTGCCTCCCGCACCGTCTCCACCTGCGGTGTCTCGGCGAAGACGGCCCGCAGGGCCTGGCTCAGATCGCTCTCGGCGACCTCCCGCTGCTCCTCCTCGGCCTGCCGGGCGGCGTGCGCGGCCTCGTAGAGGACCATCGAGGCGGCCGGGTCCAGGACACCTGCGGTGGCGAGTTCCTGGGTCACCGAGGCGCGGCGCAGCAGCTGTGCGTCCAGGGCGGCCCGGGCGGCGTCGATCCGGGAGTGCAGCCGGTCCAGTCGCCCTGCGGTCCAGCTCAGGTAGAGGCCGATCGCGATCAGGGCGACGAGGATCCAGATGAGGGTTGGGGTCACGGACGCACAGGTTACCGACGTACGGGCCGGACGCTGCGAGCCCCTCGGCCCCCGGCCCGCCTATGTGCCGCGCCCTGTGCGGGCCCTCAGTCCCGGGCCAGCCCGAACCGGGACAGCAGCCCCGGGTTCCGGTCGTCCTCGGCCGCCGCGACGGCCGCAGCGCCCGCGGTCACCGTCTCGTACACGGACAGGATGTCCGCGCCGACCGTCGACCAGTCGAACCGCCGTACATGGGCGCTCCCGCGTTCCCGGAGCTCCTTGCGCCGCTCGGGGTCGGCGAGCAGGCGCAGGGCCGCCTCCGCCAGCGCGTCCGCGTCCTCGTTGGCGAAGAGTTCGCCCGCCGCGCCCTGGTCGAGCACCTGGGCGAAGGCGTCCAGGTCCGAGGCGAGCACGGGGGCCCCGGCCGACATGGCCTCGACCAGGATGATCCCGAAGCTCTCGCCGCCGGTGTTGGGAGCGACGTACACGTCGACACTGCGCAGGAAGCGCGCCTTGTCCTCGTCGCTGACCATGCCGAGGAACTCCACGCGCGAGCGGAGTTCCGCGGGCAGCGACTCCACCGCCTCCTCCTCGTCACCGCGTCCGGCCACCAGGAGCCGGGTCTGCGGGCGCTCGGCGAGGATCTTCGGCAGGGCCTTCATGAGGACCGGCAGGCCCTTGCGGGGCTCGTCGATGCGGCCGATGAAGCCGAGGGTGTCGCCCTGCCACTCGGGGTTGGGCTCGGCCTTGGCGAAGAAGTCGACGTCGACGCCGTTGGGGATGACGACCGCGTCGCCGCCGAGGTGTTCCACCAGCGTGCGCCGGGCGTACTCGCTCACCGCGATCCGCGCGCTGATCTTCTCCAGGGCGGCCTGGAGGATCGAGTACGCGGCGATCATCGCCTTGGAGCGCGGGTTGGAGGTGTGGAAGGTCGCCACCAGCGGGCCCTGTGCCGCCCAGCAGGCCAGCAGGCCTAGCGAGGGCGAGGACGGCTCGTGGATGTGGACGACGTCGAACTCGCCGTCGTGCAGCCAGCGTCGCACGCGTGCCGCGCTCAGGAAGCCGAAGTTCAGCCGGGCCACCGAGCCGTTGTAGGGCACCGGCACCGCGCGGCCCGCCGAGACGACGTACGGGGGCAGCGGGGTGTCGTCGTCGGCCGGGGCGAGGACGGAGACGTCGTGGCCGAGGCCGATGAAGTACTCGGCGAGGTCGCGGATGTGGAACTGGACGCCGCCCGGCACGTCCCAGGAGTACGGGCAGACGATGCCGATTCTCACGCGGTCCCCCCGGAGGGCGTGTGCGCGGGGTCGAGATCCTTGAGCCACAAGCGCTGCAGCATGTGCCAGTCCTCCGGATGGTCGGCGATGCCCGAGGCGAAGGCATCGGCCAGCGCCTGTGCCATGACAGACGTCTTTTCGGCCCGGGTGCCTGTCTCGGGCACCTCGACCGGTGGATGCACCCTGCCCCGCATCACGGGCGAGTCGTCGTACCAGAGCGTCACCGGCAGCAGCAGCGCGCCGGTCTGCTGGGCGAGGAGTGCGGGGCCCGCGGGGATCCGGGTGGCCTCGCCGAAGAACCGGACCTCCACGCCGGAGGAGGACAGGTCGCGCTCGGCGACCAGGCAGACCAGGCCGCCGTCGCGCAGCCGCCGGGCCAGGGTGCCGAAGGCGGTGCCGCCGCTGTGCGGCAGGACCTCCATACCGAGGCCCTCGCGGTAGGCGACGAAACGGTCGTACAGGGTCTCGGGCTTGAGCCGTTCCGCCACGGTCGTGAAGGGGGTTTCGAGCTTGGTGGTGACCCAGGCGCCGGCGAGGTCCCAGTTGGCCATGTGCGGCAGCGCCAGGATGACGCCCCGGCCGGAGGCGAGGCCCTCCGTGAGGTGGTGCAGGTCCTTGGGGTCGAAGCCGCCCTTGATGCGTTCCTTGCTCCAGGCGGGGAGCCGGAAGGACTCCATCCAGTAGCGCAGGTACGAGCGCATGCCCGCGCGGGACAGCTCCCGGAGTCGCTCGGGGCTCGCGTCGGGCATCACGCGCGCGTAGTTGCTCTCCAGGCGGCGCACGCCCTTGCCGCGCTGCTTCCAGGCGAGGTCGGCGATGGTCCGGCCCAGCCGCACGGCGACCGGCTCGGGGAGCTTCTTCACCGCTCCCCAGCCGAGGCCGTACAACGCGTCGGTGAGCCGGTCCTGGGCACTCACTTGGCCGCCTCGCTCCCCTGGGTCTCCTGCGCGGTGGCCGCGTCGGCCTCCGCCGCCTCGCGACGGACCGTGACGACCCGCTGGATCAGCGTCACCAGGCTGCCCACGGCGACGATCCACAGGGCGATCGGCAGCAGGTACTGGATGCCCGGCACACCGAACTTGTGCAGTCCGGCGAGACCGGCCGCGACCAGCGAGATCACCAGTCGCTCGGCCCGCTCGACGAGCCCGTTGACCGCGACCGGCAGCCCGATCGACTCACCCCTGGCCTTGGTGTACGACACCACCTGGCCGCTCGCCAGACAGAAGATCGAGACCGCGCACAGCACGAGGTCGTCGCCGTCACCGGCGTACCAGAGGATGAAGCCGCCGAAGATCGCGCCGTCGGCGACCCGGTCGAGGGTGGAGTCCAGGAAGGCACCCCAGCGGCTGGAGCGGCCGAGCTGACGGGCCATGTTGCCGTCGACCAGGTCGGAGAACACGAACAGCGTGATCACGATCGTGCCCCAGAAGAACTCGCCCATGGGGAAGAAGACCAGGGCCCCCGCGACCACCCCGGCGGTGCCGAGCAGCGTCACCGTGTCGGGGCTGACGCCCCTTCTGATGAGGAATGAGGCGAACGGTGTGAGGACACGCGTGAAGAATGCACGCGCGTACTTGTTCAGCATGGCCTTCCCGAGGGTCGGTGTGGCCGCGCGGCCCCTGCTGGCCACCGGCTGGCCCATCGTAGCCACGCGCGCGCGTGTGCGAACGCCGGGCACTCGCGCCCCGTGTCACGGCCCTATGGCATACGGGTAACGGCGCGATCGCGTCCGCTGTATGGACGCACCGTGACGGGAGTGGAAAGCTCGAAGAACCGCGGGCGTCACCGGAGCCGCCAACGCGGATCCGCACGTCCGCGCCCACAGTGACCTCACCGTGCACGGGAGGCAAGGCCATGGGCGACAAGGCGAACGCACACCCCGGAGCCGCCGGAAGGGCAACAGCGGCCGACCACCCCGCGTCCGTACGGAATGTGGTGCTGGTCGGCCACTCCGGATCGGGCAAGACGACATTGGTGGAAGCTCTCGCGCTCACCGCGGGAGCAGTGAACAGGGCGGGCCGTGTGGAGGACGGCGGCACCGTCTCCGACTACGACGAGATCGAGCACCGGCAGAACCGTTCGGTGCAGCTCTCCCTGGTGCCCGTCGAATGGGACGGCATCAAGGTCAATCTTCTCGACACCCCCGGATACGCCGACTTCGTCGGGGAACTCAGGGCCGGTCTGCGAGCGGCGGACGCGGCCCTTTTCGTTGTCTCCGCCTCCGACGGCGTGGACGGCTCGACCCGGATGGTGTGGGAGGAGTGCGCGGCCGTCGGCATGCCGCGCGCGATCGTCATCACACACCTGGAGGCCGCGCGGGCAGACTTCGAGGAGATGACCCGGACCTGCGCGGAGGCGTTCGGCGGGGACGACCCCGACGCCGTGCTCCCGCTGTATCTGCCGCTGCACGGCCCGCAGGGGCCGGACGGGCACGCGCCCGTGACCGGTCTGACCGGCCTGCTGTCGCAGAAGCTGTTCGACTACTCCTCCGGAGAGCGCAAGGAGTCCGAGCCGGGCGAGGACCAGCTGCCCCAGATCGAGGACGCCCGCAACCGGCTGATCGAGGGGATCATCGCCGAGAGCGAGGACGAGACCCTCATGGACCGCTATCTCGGCGGTGAGCAGGTCGACGTCAAGACGCTGATCGAGGACCTGGAGCGGGCCGTCGCGCGCGGGGTCTTCTTCCCCGTCCTGGCCGCCGCCCCCGCGGCGGAGGGCGCCAAGCAGGGGCTCGGCACGGTCGAGGTGCTTGAGCTCATCACACGCGGCTTCCCGACGCCGTTCGAGCACCCCACGCCGGGCGTCACGACCATCGACGGCAAGCCGCGCGAGATCAAGGCATGCGACACGGACGGTCCGCTGGTGGCGGAGGTCGTGAAGACGTCCTCCGACCCCTATGTCGGCCGGATCTCCCTGGTCCGCATCTTCTCCGGCACCCTGCGCCCCGACGAGACGGTGCATGTCTCCGGGCACGGCCTGTCCGACCGCGGGCACGAGGACCACGACGTCGACGAACGCGTCGGCGCGCTGTCCACCCCCTTCGGCAAGCAGCAGCGCCCGGTGACGCACGCCATCGCCGGCGATCTGGTGTGCGTGGCCAAGCTCAGCCGCGCGGAGACCGGCGACACCCTCTCGGCCAAGGACGACCCGCTCCTGATGGAGCCCTGGGAGATGCCCGACCCGCTGCTGCCGCTCGCCATCCAGGCGCACAGCAAGGCGGACGAGGACAAGCTCTCGCAGGGCCTCGCCCGGCTGGTCGCCGAGGATCCGACGATGCGGCTCGAACAGAACCAGGACACCCACCAGGTCGTCCTGTGGTGCCTGGGCGAGGCCCACGCCGACGTGGCGCTGGAGCGGCTGCGCAGCCGGTACGGCGTCCAGGTCGACGTCATCCCGCACAAGGTCTCCCTGCGGGAGACGTTCGCCGCGAAGTCGGGCGGCCGCGGCCGGCATGTGAAGCAGTCCGGCGGGCACGGGCAGTACGCCATCTGCGAGATCGAGGTGGAGCCGCTGCCGGGCGGTTCGGGCATCGAGTTCGTGGACAAGGTCGTCGGCGGCGCGGTGCCGCGGCAGTTCATCCCGTCGGTCGAGAAGGGCGTACGTGCCCAGGCGGCCAAGGGAGTCGCCGCCGGGTACGCGCTCATCGACGTACGGATCACGCTGCTGGACGGCAAGGCGCACTCGGTGGACTCCTCCGACGCCGCGTTCCAGACGGCCGGGGCGCTGGCGCTGCGGGAGGCGGCGGCCGACGCGAAGATCCATCTCCTGGAGCCGGTGGCCGAGGTGAGCGTCCTGGTCGGCGACGACTACGTGGGCGCCGTGATGAGCGACCTGTCCGGGCGGCGCGGCCGGGTGCTCGGCACCGAGCAGACCAGCGGGAACCGCACGGTGGTCAAGGCGGAGGTGCCGGAGATCGAGATCGGCCGGTACGCCGTCGATCTGCGCTCCCTGTCGCACGGCACGGCCCGCTTCAACCGCTCCTACGCACGGCACGAACCGATGCCGCCGCAGATCGCGGAGCGGATCCGGGAGGAGGCGCGGGACTCCTAGCACGGGAAGGCGACTCCCGTCGTGTGAAAAGGCACGCGACTGACGGCAGTTGGCACCGGGAACACTACAAGTGGCTTTTGTGGAACGCTCCCCTCCGAGTCGGCGGGCGGCTTCGGCCGTCCGCCGACGAATGTCGGTGGCGGCGGATACGCTGAGGGCAGTGATCAAGTCGTCCCCGCAATACGGGGCGGCCTGATCAACAGGTGTGCGGGGCAGGGAAGTCGGGAAGGCCGCAGGAGCGGGAACGGCGGCGATCGGGGGCGGGAATGACCGTTGAGGCCGGTTACGAGAGTGTCTTCGGACCTCAGGTGCCGCGCTCGGGTGACGAGAGCCAGACGGCGACGTTCGCCCTGGCTTCCGCGGCCTACCGGGACAACCCGGTCGAGGAGATAACCAAGGCCAACAGCGAGTGGCACGAGACGACCGTCAAGGACGGCAAGATCAAGCTGTTCAAGCCCAACCTCGGCGAGGCCTTCTCCCGGGCCGTGATCGAGCGCATGATCGGCACCGGCCGCAAGCCCCTCATCCAGTCCTTCGGCACCGAGCCCCAGGTCGTGGTCGACCACTGCCTGGCCGCCTACCGGCTGCGCCGTGAGCGCGACAAGAAGCTGTCGGCCGTCATGGTGCTGTGCGGCCTGCTGTTCCTGCCCGGGCTCCTGGTGGGGCTCCTGGTCTTCCAGATCCGCGCCACCATCGACAAGAACCCCAACAAGCGGGCCTCCGCGCTCGCCACGGCCCTGCTCGTCGGCGTCGGGGCGCTCGGCGTGCTCTTCCTCGTCAAGATGCCGTTCACGGGCTTCTGGGCCTGGTACGCACGCGCGTGCGTGGTGGCGCCCGTTCTCGGCTGGTTCTGGGCCAAGCAGATCTGCGACAGCGCGGCGAAGGACCTGCGGGCGCGCTGGGACGGCCTGATCGCGGGCAGCAGCGTCGGCGCCCGGGTCCCCGAGGCGGTGCCGACCAGCCCCGGCGAGACCCAGGCCGAGCAGATGCGCCAGTCACTGGCCAAGCTGAGCGCCGAGCAGCAGTCCAACCACATCTTCTACGCCGGCCCCAAGGGCATCCTGGGCATGGGCACCCGCTGGGGCAGCTGGCAGCTCGCCGAGGACCTGACCCCGGCCGACCCGGACCGGGAGATCCATCCGTTCCGCAGCTGGGACGTCATCCGCGCCATCCACGACCGGCTGCGGATGCTGGAGCGGAACACCATCAACACGGGCGGCTTCCCGAAGGCGTCGATACGGCACTGGATCGTCACGCCGATCGCGGAGGGCGCCAAGGCGGTGGCCCGGACCGAGCAGTCCGCGGACATCGAGGCCTTCCAGCACCGGTCCCACTCGATACAGGACATCTGCAACAAGCAGCAGTTCGGCAGCGGGGACCGGCACTACCTCGGGGTGCAGTGGACGCTGTGGGACGGCCAGTTGATCCTCACGATGATGATCACCGTGACCGTGCTGCACGAGACGCTGCGCATCGAGGTGACCGGCCACGCACTGGGCCCGGTGAACTCCCTGTTCATGGGTGGGCCCGAGGCGCCGACGAAGGACGTCCCGAAGTCGCTGAAACCGTGGGAGACCCGCAAGGTGAGCCTCCCGCTGGTCCCCACCAACGAGGTCGTGCGCCTCGCCGTCCGCGCGCCCCTGTCCTGGTATCCGCCTCTGCTGAACTGGCTCGGGGGCACGATCGCCCTGCCCGAACCCTTCGGCCTGCGGCACGTGTGGGCGGACAAGCCCTGGCGTCACCGGTTCATGGCCGACGACGCGATGCGCGCCGCGACACCGGTGCTGCGGGTGGTGCACGCCGCGGCGATCAAGGTCCTTGAGGACAACGGCGTCGACACGGAGAAGTTCGGCACCAGGTCGGCGTTCCTCAGCACGGCGATCCAGGACCCCGCGCCCAGGAAGGCCGACCTGTACGACGCGTAACCGCCTACGCGGGCCAGGCGTCCGCCAGCATCTTCCGTGTATCGGCGAGCAGTTGCGGCAGCACCCGGGTGTGCCCCACGACCGGCATGAAGTTGGTGTCCCCTCCCCAGCGCGGCACGATGTGCTGGTGGAGGTGGGCGGCGATCCCGGCGCCCGCCACCGACCCCTGGTTCATGCCGATGTTGAAGCCGTGGGCGCCGGACGCGCTGCGCAGCGCGGTCATGGCCTGCTTGGTCAGGGCCGCGAGCTCGACCGTCTCCGGCTCGGTGAGGTCCGTGTAGTCGGCGACATGACGGTAGGGCACGACCATCAGATGGCCGCCGTTGTACGGGTACAGGTTCAGCACCGCGTACACCTGCTCGCCGCGCCGGACGATCAGGCCGTCCTCGTCGGACTTGGCCGGGATCGAGCAGAAGGGGCAACCGTCGTCGGCACCCGGGCCGGTCGGCTTGTTCTCGCCCTGGATGTAGGCCATCCGGTGGGGCGTCCACAGACGCTGGAACGCGTCCTGGGTCCCCACTCCCCACTGCTGCTCCGGCTCACTCGTCATGCAGGGAAGCATATGGCTTCGCCCGTTCGCGGCGTGTCGCCGGGGTTGCGTGACCAGCCCCGCGGGCGAAGCTGGGCCGGTGGACGACGACAGCACCGAGGCCCGCTGGGAGCGGCGCACCGAGCTCCCCCTCGCCGTGGCGTCGCTGGCGTTCCTGGCCTCGTACGCGATCCGCGTCCTGGCCGAGGAACTGCCGGACGTCTGGCTCGACCTGTGCCTCGCGGTGACCCTGGCCGCCTGGCTGCTGTTCGCGCTCGACTACGCGGTGCGCTGGCGGCTCAGCGGCCGGCGGCTGGGCTTCGTACGGACGCACTGGCTGGACACCTTGGTGCTGCTCCTGCCGCTCCTGCGTCCGCTGCGGGTCGTGAAGGTGTACGAGGCCGTCCAGCGGCGGCACGGGCGGCCCCGGCTCGCGCTGCACGCGCGCGTGATGGTGTACGCCGGGCTGTCGACGCTGCTGCTCGGCTTCGCGGGCTCCCTCGCCGTCTACCAGCAGGAGCGGGACGCCGACGGAGCGACCATGCGGACCTTCGGGGACGCCGTGTGGTGGACGTCCGCCACGCTCGCGACCGTCGCCTACGGCGACATCGCGCCGGTGACCCCCGTGGGACGCCTGATCGCGATCGGCGTGATGGCCGTCGGCCTGGCCCTGCTGGGCGCGGTCACCGGCACGTTCGCCTCCTGGCTGCTGCAGGTGTTCGCGCGCGAGGACGACGAGAGGCCCCCGGGAAGCTGAGCCTCCCGAGGGCCTCCGTGTGCCACAGGGCGATCAGACCTGCGCCCGCTCCTCGACGACCTTCGCGATCTTGGCGATGGCCTCGTCGAACGGGATGCCGTTCTCCTGCGAGCCGTCGCGGTAGCGGAAGGACACCGAGCCGGCCGACATGTCCTCGTCGCCCGCGATGACCATGAAGGGCACCTTCTGCTTCTGGGCGTTGCGGATCTTCTTCTGCATCCGGTCCGAGGAGGCGTCCACCTCGACCCGCAGCCCCTGCTTCTTCGCGGCGGCGGCGAACTTCTCCAGGTACTCCACGTGCGCGTCGCCGATCGGGATGCCGATCGCCTGGACCGGGGCCAGCCACGCCGGGAAGGCGCCCGCGTAGTGCTCCAGGAGCACCGCGAAGAACCGCTCGATGGAGCCGAACAGCGCGCGGTGGATCATGACCGGGCGCTGCTTGGAGCCGTCCGGGCCCGTGTACTCCAGGTCGAAACGCTCGGGGAGGTTGAAGTCGAGCTGGATGGTCGACATCTGCCAGGTGCGGCCGATGGCGTCCTTGGTCTGCACGGAGATCTTCGGGCCGTAGAAGGCGGCGCCGCCCGGGTCCGGGACCAGCGGGAGACCCTGCTTCTCGGCGACCTGGCGGAGCGTCTCGGTCGCCTCCTCCCAGACCTCGTCGGTGCCGACGAACTTCTCCGGGTCCTTGGTGGACAGCTCCAGGTAGAAGTCGGTCAGACCGTAGTCCCGCAGCAGGCCGAGGACGAAGGTGAGCGTCTTGTCGAGCTCCTCCGACATCTGCTCACGGGTGCAGTAGATGTGCGCGTCGTCCTGCGTGAAGCCACGCGCGCGGGTGAGGCCGTGCACGACGCCCGACTTCTCGTACCGGTACACGGTCCCGAACTCGAACAGGCGCAGCGGCAGTTCACGGTAGGAGCGGCCGCGCGCGTCGAAGATCAGGTTGTGCATCGGGCAGTTCATGGGCTTGAGGTAGTAGTCCACGCCCTCGTCGAGCTGCATGGGCGGGTACATGCCGTCGGCGTACCAGTCCAGGTGCCCGGACTGCTCGAAGAGCTTCCCCTTCGTCGCGTGCGGGGTGTAGACGAACTCGTAGCCCTCCTCCTCGTGGCGGCGGCGCGAGTAGTCCTCCATGACCCGGCGGATGATGCCGCCCTTGGGGTGGAAGACGGCGAGGCCGGAGCCGATCTGCTCGGGGATCGAGAACAGGTCGAGCTCGGAGCCCAGCTTGCGGTGGTCGCGCTTCTCGGCCTCGGCGAGGAAGTCGAGGTAGCCCTTGAGCTCGTCCTTGGTCGGCCACGCGGTGCCGTAGATGCGCTGGAGCATGGGGTTCTTCTCGCTGCCGCGCCAGTAGGCGGCCGCGTTGCGCATCAGCTTGAACGCCGGGATGTTGCGGGTGGAGGGCAGGTGGGGACCGCGGCAGAGGTCCTTCCAGCACAGCTCGCCGGTCTTGGCGTCGAGGTTGTCGTAGATCGTCAGCTCACCGGCGCCGACCTCGACGTCCGCGCCGTCGTCGGAGGAAGCCGAGCCCTTGAGGCCGATCAGCTCCAGCTTGTACGGCTCGGAAGCGAGCTCCTCGCGAGCCGCCTCGTCGGTCACCGCACGGCGGGAGAACTTCTGCCCGCGCTTCTGGATCTCCTGCATCTTCTTCTCGATGGCCTTGAGATCCTCGGGCGTGAACGGCTTCTCCACGTCGAAGTCGTAGTAGAAGCCGTCCTTGACCGGCGGGCCGATGCCCAGCTTGGCCTCGGGGAAGAGCTCCTGCACGGCCTGCGCCATGACGTGCGCGGTGGAGTGGCGCAGGATGTTCAGACCGTCCTCGGAGGAGATCTCGACGCCCTCGACGGTCTCGCCGTCCTGGACCACGTACGCCAGGTCCTTCAGCTCACCGGCCACGCGCGCGGCGATGATCGAGCGCTCGCCGGCGAAGAGCTCGGCGGCCGTGGTGCCCGTCGTCACCGTGCGCTCTTCCCGCTCGGAATCGCGTTGGATGATCACACGGACGTCTGACACCGGTCTCTCCTGACTGAAGGTGGATGCGGGCGCCGTACCGTGAGCGCGCGCAATAGGGGATCGTACCGACCCCGCACCCTCCTCCGCGAAATCAGTCCCCTCCGGGGGCCTCTCCGCAGGCTTCCTCGAAGAAGTCGAGATTCTCCTGGAGGGACTTCATCAGCCGGTCCCGCTCCGCCTCGTCGACCTGCACGGGTACGACGCCGGAGGCGCCGGTGAGCCGACGGAACCCGCCCCGGCTCTCCAGCCGCCCGTGCACCCGCACCGGCAGCCCGACGAGGTGCGCGTGCCCGGCGATCCGGTACGACTCCTCGTCCAGGGTGAGGCGGACGTGCGGCACCTCGGCGCCGGCGAGCACCCGCAGCCGTACGCTGCCCTCGCCGCGTGGCCCCGACCTGCGCATCCGCACCACGGCACCGGTGATCCGCACCGCGACGGACGGCTCCTCGCGCAGATAGCGGGCCCCGGCCTCGCGCAGCACGGACAGGTCGCCCGGCGAGAACTCGACCGGCTCCACCCCTGCCGCGCAGTCCGCGGGCACCCCGGCGGCCGGTGCCCACTCGACGGCGATGCGCGCCCCCTCCGTACCGCGCACGAGCGCGATCAGCGCCTCGGTGAGCTCACGGCTGACGCCCGCCTCGACAGCCGCGTCGAAGGCGTCCATGCCACCGGTGGCCCGCTGGTAGTCGATGGCCTCGCGGGCGGCGTACAGCGCCTGGTGGAGGCGTACGGCGAGGGGGCGTCCGGTGCCGACGGGCACGAAGGCGGTCAGGCCGCCGCCGGTGGCGGAACCGACGAGGGTGCTGTCCAGGAGCGCGGCCGCGGCGCGGCGGTGGCGGGCGCCGTAGTAGCCGGCACGCGCGCGCGTGGCGAGGGCGCCCGCGAGCAGCATCTGGCGGGCGGCGGCCCGCAGCTGTTCCTCCACCATCCAGGGCGCGGTCCCCGCGGGCCCGGTCGGTACGTCCCGCCACCAGCGGATCTCGTCGCTGGGCACGGCAAGGCCGACGAGGACCTCGCGGGCGGAGGGCGTGCCGCTGCGGGCGAGCGCGACGAGCGCCTCGCCGAGCAGGTCGTCGCTGTCGGGGAAGGCCCGGTTCTCGGGCACCAGCAGGCTCGTTCCGCCGGTGCCCGGTCCCGGCGGGGTCCAGCGTCCGTAGCGTCCGGGGGCGCCGCCGCGCCGCTGCCAGCCGTGCCGGTGCAGCAGGGCGCCGAGGACGGCGGGGTCGACCTCGTCGGGCTCGGGGGCGCGGTCCCATGCGGCATCGGCGGGGTGCGGGCGCACGGGCCGCAACACCTCTTCCATGGGCCGGTGGGTCATGGTCTGCCTCCCGTCCCGACCCGCGTCATGATCTCGCACAGCGCCCGGTCGTCGAAGATGCGTGAGGTCGGTATCCGCACGGTGGTCCGGGTCCGGCCGGTGATCGGGTGGCCGGCCAGGTTGACCCAGTAGCAGCAGTGCCGCAGGTCCAGGCGGTCGTGGCTGGCGCGCAGCCACTCGTCCTGGGATCTCGGCACGAGCATGACGACGAGGATCTTGTGCACCGAGACGGGGGTGCGCGCGAGCTTGCGCAGGTGGTCGTTGTCGAGCGTGAAGGAGAAGAACCGGCCCGGCGGGTTCGGCGGTACCTGGTAGGTGCACTTGAGCTGCACCTTGATGGTGACCTCGTCGTCCACCGTGTGCCCCGGCGAGCCGTGACTGACGTGCCAGTCGATGCCGTTGTCCGGAAAGGGCTGCGACAACGAGCAGCCGGCCGCCGCCGCGACGGCGTGCAGATAGCCCACCTGCAAGGTCTCCATGCAGGCGGTGGTGGCGAGTGTGCCGCGAAGGGGGCCCGTGCGCTCGGGCAGCAGCCCGCCCCGCTCGGGCTGCGCTATCGCCATGACCAACAGCCTTCCACGTTCAGTGAATCCGCACCGCGGGTCGCTGAACTGCAAAGACCCGTATTCCTGTTGTGTCCTTCCGGCGTACGGCGCAAACAGCCCGGGTATCACCAAAATGGCAGAAGACGGTGCGTCAGCTGCCGTGGGTGAACGAGGGGTTGTGTAGGTATGACGTGCTGGTACGAGGGGCCCCTGGCCGCCTTCGACACGGAGACCACGGGTGTCGACGTCGAGACCGACCGGATCGTGTCGGCCGCCGTCGTCGTCCAGGACGCCCCGGGGACCCGGCCGCGGGTGACCCGATGGCTGGTGAACCCGGGTGTGCCGGTGCCGGAGGCGGCGACGGCGGTGCACGGACTGACGGACGACCATCTCCAGCGCAACGGCCGCTGGCCGGCGCCGGTGATGTACGAGATAGCGGAACAGCTGGCCGAACAGGCCGCCGCGGGCCGCCCGTTGGTGGTCATGAACGCGCCGTTCGATCTGACCATCCTGGACCGGGAGTTGCGCCGGCATCGCGCCTCGTCCCTGGACCATTGGTTCCGGTCGTCACCGCTGCTGGTGCTGGACCCGAGGGTCCTGGACAAACACCTGGACCGCTACCGCAAGGGCCGCCGCACCCTGACGGACCTGTGCGCGCACTACGAGGTCACCCTGGACGGCGCGCACGACGCGGGCGCGGACGCGCTGGCGGCCCTGGACGTCGTACGGGCGGTGGGGCGCCGTTTCGCGGCGCGGCTCGAGCGGTTGTCACCGAACGAACTGCACCACCTGCAGACGGGCTGGCACGCGGCGCAGGCGCGGGGGCTGCAGGCGTGGTTCGCGCGCAGTGGCACCCCGGAGGCGGTGGACCCGGCGTGGCCGCTGCGCCCGGACGTGCCGGCTGAGGCCGCCTGAGCGGGAGCCGGAACAAAAAGAAGCCGGTCCGTGTGATACGGACCGGCTTTCTCCCGGTGGGCGATACTGGGTTCGAACCAGTGACCTCTTCGGTGTGAACGAAGCGCTCTCCCACTGAGCTAATCGCCCGGGAACGCACTGAACAATACAGGTCCCCGCGCCTTTCCTTCAAACCGCTTCCAAGTACGCGGCCAGCCCCCGCCGTCCGGCCCGCATCATCAGCCAGTGGTTGGCCCGGAACACCGGCCGCCCGGGCACGGCGAGCCGTCTGAGGAGCGGCTTGTGCACGTGGACCTCCTGTGCGTAGCGGGCAAGGCTCCCGGTGCCGTCCCCGACGATCGTCCAGCGTGCCCACCCCTCCAGATCCCCGGTCATGGCGATCTCCAGCACCCCGGCCGCCCGGTCGCGCCGCACCTCGCGCGCGGTGAACACCAGGTCGTACGGCAGGGTGGCGCGGATCGTGATGACGCCGGTGGTGTCGTCGAGACGGTCCACCTCGCGGACCTGGGGCCACCAGCGGGGGTAGTCCTCGGCCTGTTCCAGCACGTCGTAGACGGTGGCGGGCGTCGCGGGCAGGGCCCATTGCGTGCGGAAGCGGTAATGGCTCCAGTCCATGCACAGAGTCTGCCCGGAGGGATCTGAGTACGTTCTGAGTACGCGCACTCATGCCCTGTGGCGTGACCCGGACCACACTCCAGGGCATGACGCAGATCCCGCCCCCGGCCGAGGAGCTCCGGCTCCTCGATGCCGAGTTGTGGCAACTCGACCGCCGCCGGGCCCAGTTGCTGGCCCGACGGGCGTGGCTGGTCGCCACGCTGCAGCCGCGGCCGACGAAGCCGGCCCCCGTGACATCGCCCCGCCCGGAGACCAGCGCACCCGGCGTGCAGAACGCCCTGCTGCTGCTCGGCGGTGTCCTGCTGACCATTGCCGCGATGGTGTTCACGCTGGTCAGCTGGGGTCACCTGGGGATCGCCGGCCGGGGCACGGTGCTCGGCGCGGTCACGCTGGCCGTCCTTTCCGCCCCGCTGCTCCTGGTGAAGCGGGGGCTGCGTTCGACGGCCGAGTCGGTGGCGGGCCTGGGTCTGGTGCTGACGGTGCTCGACGCGTACGCCCTGTACGCCGTGGCCTTCCCGGACACGGACGGCGAGGGTTACACGGCCGTCGCGTCGGCCCTGCTGGCGGCGGTGTGGACGGCGTACGGCCGGCTGCCCGGGGCGTCCGAGCTGCGCCTTCCCCTCCCGGCCGCGCTGACCGCGGCCCAACTCCCGCTGCTCCTCTGGGCGACCGCGGCCTCCGCGGGCGCTCACGGAGTCGCGGCCGCGCTGCTGGTGACGGCCGCGTTCGACACAGTTGTCGCGCTCCGGGTGACCCTGAACTCCGTACGTGCCGTCGCCGTTGTGGGCGCGTACGGTCTGGGCGCCTCGGGCGCGCTGACGGCCGGTGCGCTCTCCTGGGCGGCCACCGGTCCGAGCGCCGCCGCCCGTGCGGCGGCGCTCGTCCTCCTCGGGGCGGCGATCGCCCTGGGCGCGGCGTGGCGCGGCGGCCTGAGCAAGGGCCACGCCGCCGGCCTCGCCGCGGCCTTTGGCCTCCTCACGGTCGCCGCCCTGGCCGGCACGGCCCGCCCCGCGATGCCGGACACCTGGACGGTTCCGGCCCATCTCGCCTGCGGAATCGCCCTGTTGGCGGCCGTACGCCTCGACCGGCTGCCGCAGCCGGTACGGACCGGTCTGACCTGGGCCTCCGCCGCCGTCCAGGCGCTCGCGGTGCTGTGGGCGCTGCCGCTCGTGGCGATCACCCTGCTGGGCCCGGTCGCCTGGACGTCCCGGGCCTGGTCCGGAGCGCCGGCGGACATCCGTGACGCGGTGACCCTGGACGCCCCCTGGCCGCCGGACACGGCGACGGCCCCGCTGGTCCTGGTGGCCGTGGCGGCGGTCCTGGCCCTGACCGTGCGGAACACCGACCGGCGCCCCCGGGCCGTGAGCGGCGCGCTGGTCCTCACCTGGGCGGCGGCCCTGACCCTCCCGGCGGTCCTGGAACTCCCCTACACGACAGGCCTGTTGACTCTCGGCGCCCTGACGGCGGTCACCCTCGCAGCCCCGTACACCCAACCGACCACGACGATCCTCGCCCTGGCCACCTCCGTGGGCCTCTCCTTCACCGCCCTGGCGTCCCAGACGGCGACCCTGACCACGCTCACCGCCCTCACCGCGTTCTTCGCGGCGGTCTCCTGGCGGCACACGTCGCTCACGGCCCCGGCCGCCCTGTCGTACGCCACCGCGCTCGCCTGCGCGACAGGAGCGGCCGCGGACTGGCCGCCGCACCACACCGCCCTGCTGGTCCTGGCGGTCCCGGTGGCCGCGGCGCTGATCGCACCACGGGTGCACGACCGCGTCCCCATCGAGGTGACCGGAGCCGCGGCCGCGCTCCTGGCCATCGGCCTGGCGGTCACCGACCTGCCGATGCTCGCCCTGGTCCTGGCCGTGTGCGCAGTGATCGCCGCGGGCACGGCGATCCGCCCGGACCGCCACCCCGTCGGCTACGCGGCCGCCGTCCTGTTCGTCCTGGCGACCTGGGTGCGCCTGGCCGCCTGGGACGTGACGATGCCCGAGGCGTACACGGTCCCGGTGACGATCCCGGCCCTGCTCATCGGCCACCTGCGCAGGCTCCGCGCCCCCGAGACCTCGTCCTGGACGGCGTACGCCCCCGGTCTGGCCGCCACCCTCCTCCCGAGCCTGGCGACGGCCTGGACCGACCCCGACTGGACCCGCCCCTTGCTCCTGGGCCTGGCGGCCCTGTCCCTCACCCTGTTGGGCGCAGGCCACAACCTCAAGGCCCCGCTGGTACTGGGGGGTTCCGTCCTGACTTTGGACGCCCTGCACGAGTTGGCCCCGTACATCGCCCAGGTGACCGATGCACTCCCCCGCTGGGTACCGCCGGCCTTGGCGGGCCTCCTGCTGCTGACACTGGGGGCGACGTACGAGCAGCGCATCAGGGATGTCCGGAGGGTGCGAGATGCCCTAGGGAAGATGCACTGACCTGTTTGGGGGCGCGGGGCCGCATCAATGTGCGGCTACCGCCGCGTGGGCGCGCCCAGCCACAAACGGCCCGCAGTTCCCCACAACCGAAGCCCTACGAAGGCATCTTGTCCCCGAGCAGCGCCAGATTCTCAATGGCGGCAAGCCCGTACAACGCAGTGTCATTCGTAGACACCCACGCCGCCTCACTACCCGCTACCAACGCCACGGGCCCGCTCAACTCCTCCGTCTTCCAGGGCGAGGACTCCTTGTACCCGTCGGAGTTGTAGAACTTCTGCCACGCCCGCGCAGCGAGCTTCTCGTCCCCGGTCCGCACCGCCGCATACGCGTCGAGCCGCGAGTGCCCCTGGAACAGCAGCAGCGTCCCGAAGTTGGACCCGTAGCGAGCCGCCTGCTCGGCCTTCGTGGCGTTGAAGTACCGGCAGTAGTCGTAGTACGCCTCGTTGAACTCCGGGATGTCGACGAGGTCGATGAGTTCGGCACACAGCTCGTTGAGCCCGAACACGGCGGACAGATGCGAGACCCCGACCACCGGCGCCGAGGCGATCGCGAACTTACCGGTGTCGAGGTCGTACAGCCCGCTCCCCTGCACGAACCCGTTCGGCTGGGCGCCGATCGTCTCCATGGTCGACAGCACCCGCGCCTTGGCCTTCTCCCACTTCGGCCCCTTGCGCTCCCACTCGGTCAGCCACGCCGACACGAGCCCGCTCCAGTCCGTGCCGAACCCGATCGACAGGGCGTGCCGGTCGGGCGTGTAGGGCTCGGTGCGGATCTTGCGGATCGGGTCGAGGACGAGGAACGTCTCGTCGGAGTCGACGTTGGCGTGCATGAGGTCGCCGACGCGCTCGTCCGCGGTGAGGAAGTAGTAGTAGCGGCGGTACGTCGTGTTGGCGATGCGCTGCTGCTTGGCGCTGTCGGCGTAGTGCTGGACGCCGTGCCGGGTGCCGAGCCCCGCCCACTTGCCGAGGTGGTAGACGTCGACCTCGCCGGTGTGCCGGGTCATCGCCTCGGCGAACCGGAAGATGTCCGAGCGGCCGGAGCGCAGATACGCGAACCACAGCCAGAGGTCCGGCGAGAGCTCGGAGTTGTCCCACGCGTAGCCGCCGATGTCGTACCGCCACTGGTGCCTGACGGTGTCATAGGTGTGCATGATGTCGCCGTAGTCCCAGAAGCCGTACCAACGGCGCTGCTCCACCTGGTCCTTGTAGTAGGTGAAGAGGAAGTCGAGGTGGTCCTCGATCTTCGCCTTGGCCGGGGTGGACCGGTCCGGCTCGGAGTACAGCCCCGGCCCGAAGACCTTCGCCTTGATGAGCTGCCTGGGCGGCGCGGCGAGCTGCGGCAACACCCGTACGGCTTCGACCTGTTCGGCGAGCCTCGCCGGGGTGGGGGTCGACTCGTTGGCCCAGAACAGCAGTTCCGAGGTGCGGGCGATGCCGTACGGCGTGCCGAACTCCGGTTCGTAGTCCTCGTAGGTGATGTTGAGGCCTTCGAGCTGTTCGGCGAAGGTGTCCTGCCCCATGCCGTCGTGGTAGAAGCGCAGGTCCATGGGCTGTGCCTCGGGCGACCAGAGCCAGAGGGTGACCTCGGCCTCGTCGGTGTGGGCGTCGCGGATGTCGAGCTGGGCCGGGAACTTCTCCCAGAAGTCCCTGAGGCCGAAGGAGAATCCGCCGCTGACGCCACCGACATAGCCGAACCCGGAGGCCCGCCTGCCGCCGCCGGCGCCGATCCAGCCGTGCCCCTTCTTGGTGCGCTTGCGCAGGGTGAAGCCGTCGGCGGAGAGCTGGGAGAGGGTGTAGTCGCCCCACTCGGGGATGTACTGGAGGCGGGTGGTGACCCGCTGGTCCCAGGTGGCCGGGTCGGGCAGCTTCTGGCCCGCGTACTGCGCCGCCTGCACGGCCGCACCGGGATCGCGGCGCAGACCCGTGATGCCCTTGACCGCTTCCCGCAGCAGACCGGTCCCCTCACCACCGATGCGGATGTGCCGGTCGTACGACTGGTCCCGCATCGGCACGTTGAACCGGACGCCGATGCCGCGGATGAAGTCCCCGCTGGCCTTGCCCGGTTCCTGGGTGCCGTCGAAGGTGATGGTGTGCACCATCCGGAAGGAGTCGGCGCCCGCGTAGAAGTACAGGCGGATGGAGAACGGCAGCCAACTGCGGTTCCCCTTGCGGTGCTTGCCGTCGATGCGGACGACCGCGCGGACCGGCCCCTCCTGCTCGACGGTGACCTCGGAGATGGCCCCGTCGAAGCGCTCGGTCTTGACCGCGCCCTGGTCCTCGTCCTCGATCTCGGGCTGGCGGATCAGGACGAGCTTGCCGTTTCTGGCGATCTCGATGGAGCCGCGGGTGACCGACTTGATGAGCGTGGCACCGGACTTGCCGATCTTCGCCGTGATGACACCCGTGGACACGGTGACGGTGCCGCCGCTCTTGTCGACGGTGACCTTCTTCTCCGGTACGGCGGTCTCGCCCGCGGTCAGCGTGAGCTTGCCGTTGCCCGAACTGACGGCGTGGGCGGTCCACTTGAGGGAGCCGTCCGGCCAGTAGGCGATGGGCCAGGACTGCACGGGCACGGCCTTGCCGTCGGCGTCCGTGATCGCGAAGGTCTGGTCCTCCTGATGGACGCCCTTCGGCCAGGGCACGCCGAGCGTGGAGCCGGGCGCGGCACCGAGGCCGCCGTCCTCCAGCCAGTCCAGGACCACGGGCGAGTCGTCGGCCTCCGCGGCTCTCGGCGCGGCCTGCGCGTCCTTGGCTCCTAGCGCCCAGCTGAACTGTGCGGCGGCACCGGCGACGGCGGCCGCCTTGAGGATGGACCTGCGGGGGATGGGGGACATGGCCTTTCCTTTCCGTGCGGGAAGTCTTTTTCCATGCAGCTGGCCAGGGGCATGACAGAGAGAGGTACGACGCCCAGGGCGCCGACCTTGTGCGAGGGCGCCGCCCGTCAGCGGCGCCGGAAGCGTTCCTCGACGGCGACGGCCGCCGCCGCGACGGCCCCCAGCACGGGGACCGCCAGCGGCGCGACGAACAGGGCGGACAGGGCCACGACACCCAGCCCGCAGACGATCAGGAAGGACCCGGCGGGATCGAGCACGGTCCGCCGTCCGGCGTCCGCGAGCAGCACCCGCCAGGCGTCACCGGGCGTCCAGTCGGCCGCCGCCCGCAGCAGGGCCACCGCGACCCCGATCAGCGCGAAGATCCCGACCGCCCCGACGAACGGCCCGCCGGGGATCCCGGCCCGCGCGGCCAGGACGTCCACCCAGACCGCGAGGACCACCGCCCACCCGGCGAGCCCGACAACCCACCCACCTCGCAGGGCCGTACGGAAGTCCGTGACGAACGCCCGCCAACCGCCGCCCTCGTGCGTCGTACGACGCCGCAGATGCCGGGCGCCGGCGGCGAAGGCGGCCGGATAGGTGACGACCCCGAGACAGGCCACGGCGATCCACACCCCGGTGAGCAGACACTCGGCGAAGACCGAGAACCGCTCGCCGAACATGGACTCCCTGCGCCGGGAGCGGGCCTTCACTCGTGCTTCCGCCATGGTGACCGCCTTCAGCCCTTTCCGCTCACTTCAGTCCGGACGTCGCCATGCCGTCGATGAGATACCGCTGGAAGGCCATGAAGAACGCGATGACCGGCACCAGCGCCACCAGCGACATCGCGATCATGCTTCCGTAGTTGGAGATGCCCTCCTGGTCGCGGAACATCATCAGGCCGAGCGAGACGGTGTACTTGTCGGGGGTGTTCAGGTAGATCAACGGCCCCATGAAGTCGTTCCAGGCGTTGATGAAGGTGAAGATGGCGCTGGTGATGAGGGCCGGCCGGGTCAGCGGCAGCACGATGGACCAGTAGGTCCTGAAGTGTCCGCAGCCGTCGAGCTTGGCGGCCTCGTCCAGCTCACGCGGCAGCCCGCGCATGAACTGCACCATCAGGAACACGAAGAACGCCTCCGTGGCCAGGAACTTGCCCGCGACGAGCGGCACCAGGGTGTCGGTGAGCTCAAGCTTGCGGAACATCACGTACTGCGGGATGAGCAGGACGTGATACGGCAGCAGCAGCGTGCCGATCATCAGTGTGAACAGCAGGTTCCGCCCGGCGAACCGGATCTTGGCGAAGGCGTAGGCGGTCAGTGAGCTGGACAGCACCACACCGGCCACGGCCAGGCCCGCGTACAGCAGCGAGTTCGTGAAGAAGGTGCTGATGGAGATGCCGGAGATACCGTCGGCGAGCCCGGAGAAGTTCTCCCAGACCGGCTTGGTCGGCAGCAGGTCGATGCTGGCGATGATGTCCTTGCTCGGCTTGAACGAGGCTCCGAGCACCCAGATCACGGGATACAGGACGACCGCGAGGACGAGGAGGGCGCCCACGTGCCAGGCGATCGATCCCACGCGCTTGCGTTCGTTCGCGGTGCGCACGGCGGGAGTGCTGACAGTGGTCACTTGGCGGCCTCCTCGTAGTGCACCCACTTCTTCTGCGACCAGAACAGGACCGCCGTGACCAGCGCCACCGCGACCACCAGTGTCCAGGCCATCGCGGAGGCGAAGCCCATCTGGGCCTCCTTGAAGCCCTTCTGGTAGAGGTAACAGGTGTAGACGAGCGTGGCGTCGGCGGGCCCGCACTGGGTGTTGGACACGACATAGGCGGAGCCGAACACCTGGAACGCGTGGATGGACTCCAGCAGCACGTTGAAGAACAGCACCGGGGAGATCATCGGCAGCGTGATGTTCCAGAACCGCCGCAGCGGACCGGCCCCGTCCATCTCGGCGGCCTCGTACAGCTCCTGCGGGACCTGCTTGAGGCCGGCCAGGAAGATGACCATCGGTGCGCCGAACTGCCAGATACTCAGGGCCACCAGGGCGTAGAGGACGTAGTCCGGGTTGCCGATCCAGCCGCCGACGTCGAGCCCGAAGATCTTCTGACCGCGGTCCACGATCGCGTCGTCGGAGAACAGCGCCCGCCACACGAAGCCGACGGAGACGCTGGCGCCGATCAGCGAAGGCATGTAGAACGCGGCCCGGTACAGCCCCTGTCCGCGCCGCTTCTGCGCGAGCAGCAGCGCGACGCCCAGCGCGAGCAGCAGCTTCAGCGGGGTGGCCACCACCACGTACTTCAGGGTGACCTCGACCGACTTCTGCCAGCGCGGGTCCTGGAACATCGTCGTGAAGTTGTCGAAGCCCACCCACTCCGGTGGAGTGAAGAGGTTGTAGCGGGTGAACGCGTAGTACAGCGACGCGATCATCGGCCCCGCCGTGAGCACCAGGAACCCGGCGATCCACGGCGACATGAAGAGATAGCCGGCGATGTTCTCTCGGCGCCGCCCGCGCCGCCCGGCGACAGGAGCGGCGGACCGCTTCTTCGCCGGGCGCGCGGGCGCTTCCTTGACGAGCGTCATGGCGGTACGTCCCCTCAGCCCGCGAACGCGGCCTTGGCCTCGCTGAACAGCGCCTTGGCGGCGTCGGCCGGCTTGGTCTTGCCCTGGGCGACCTCGCCGCCGAGACGCAGGAACGCCGCCTCGATGACATCGGCGCCCGACGGGTGCGGCGTGATCTTCCCGAGCACGCCGGCCTTGGCGACCTCTTCCTCGTACGCCTTGACGCCCTTGTTGTTGGGGTCGGTGGGCACGAACGCGTCGTACTGCTCCGTCGTGGAGAGGATGCCGCGGTCGTAACCCATGATCTTGCCGACCTCGGGGTCGTGGACCATGAAGGAGATGAACTGGGCGGCTTCCTTGGGGTGCTTGGTCCCGGAGAAGGCGCTGAGCATCAGCGAGCCGAGGTACTGGCCGGTCTGCTTGCCGTCCGTGGTGGGGATCGGCGCGAGCCCGTAGTCCGACTCGCCCTCGCCCTCGTAGCGGATGGAGAAGTTGTCCCAGGTGAACTCGGAAGCGGCGAGGCCGGCCGACAGACCCGACTTGGGCTGGACCTGCTCGATCTTCTTCGGGTCCGTGACGAGGCCGGACCGTACGCGCTTGTAGCCGTCCTCCCACCACTGCGTCAGATCGTCCTCGGTGAAGCCGAGATCGGAGTCGGTGAAGAAGGCCTTCCCGTTCTGACGCAGATACAGGTCGTACAGGTACATGATGCCGAAGTAGCCGGTGTCACCGGCGATCTTCAGCTTGTCCTGGATCGTCTGGAGGGCGTCGAAGTACTCGTCCCACGTCCAGCCCATCTTCGCCTCGACGCCCGCCTTCTTGAAGGCGTTGAGGTCGACGACGAGGGCCATGGTGTTGGCGCCGACGGGGATGCCGAGCTGCTTGCCGTCGACCTGACCGTTCGCCAGAACGCCGTTGCGGAAGTTGTCCAGGCTCAGATTCCCGGAGTCCGCCTGGGCCTTGAGGTCCAGCAGAACACCGCGCTTGTCGTACTTGCGCAGGAAACCGACCGCATTCTGGAAAACGTCCGGCGGATTTCCACCGGAGGCCTGCGTCTGGAACTTCTCCCAGAACGCTGCGTAGTCGGTGAATTCCGGCTTTATCTTGATCTTCGGATACTTCTTCTCGAAGACGGCGATCGCCTTCTTCATGGCGATGGTGCGCGGCTCACCGCCCCACCACGCGTAACGGAGCGTCACATTCCCGTCGCCGGAACCGCTGTCGCCACCGCACGCGGTGGTCGCTCCCAGCCCGATGGCGGCCGCGGAGGCCCCGGCCACCTTCAGGATCGTTCGCCTCTCAACATTCCTGCTGGTTCCCATGGTTGGGCCCCCTCCCCGCAGCGTCATTGCCGCCTGCATGAATCGTTTCAAGTAAGCGCTTGCTGGCACAAGCTACGAGGGGCCTCGGGGTGCGTCAATGATTCGGACAGGAATTTCTTGCGGGCCGGTTCGGCAAGTTGACGGCACCGTCCGGGACTGTGCCGCAGCACACACTGCGAAGTCGCAGGTGGAGAGCCGGGGTTCGAGCAGCCGAACATGAACTGGCCTGCCGCACCCGACAGTTGCCCGGCCGAAATTCATCGAAGGCCCGGAGGGCCGGAAACGACGTCGGCCCGACTGCGCTCTGGCAGTCGGGCCGACGGTCCGGGTGGGCGATACTGGGTTCGAACCAGTGACCTCTTCGGTGTGAACGAAGCGCTCTCCCACTGAGCTAATCGCCCGGACGCAGGAAGAACATTACCCCATGTCAGGGGGTGCCTGAGCACCCCCCGCCGGGCCGCCGGTCACTGGTCCTTGATGTTCCACGGCATCTCGAAGCCGAACTTGTAGAGGTAGATCCCGCCGAGCGCGGCCACGATCACCAGGCCGATCGACGTCAGGATGATGTTGCGCCGCCGCACCCTGGGGTCGAGCGCCCGCTGGGCCGCCTCGGTCACCTTGCGCTTGGTCCAGCGCAGCACCAGCTGCGCCCAGACGAACTCGGTCGCCCAGATCGCCATGCCGCCGAAGATCACGACCCAGCCCGGCCCGGGCAGCGGAAGCATGATGATGCCCACGACCACGACCGCGAGCCCGATGATGAAGATCCCGACCTGCCAGCTCAGGTGCAGCGCGCGGCGCGCCTTGATGAACTCCGGTGCTCTGGAGCCGAGCGACTGCTCGCCCTTCGCCCCGTCCGTACCGGTCCCGTCCGATGCCACGCCGGCCTCGCCCGGCTGGTCACTCCCCGTATTCATACGGCCAAACTTTACCCGAGGGAAACCAGTCACCGGAATGGAGGTAGCTCGCGAACGGGTCCTCGGCCGGAAGAGTTACGTAAAGGCACGCAAAACACTCAGAGGGGTTTACAACGGCACCGTAGGTGGCATGTCGATTTCGCCGACGTGCGAATCCCCGAGCGCACACTGAGCGAAAGGCCCTGGCGCTTATGAACACCACGGTCAGCTGCGAGCTGCACCTGCGCCTCGTTGTGTCGAGCGAGTCCTCCCTGCCTGTCCCCGCAGGCCTGCGGTACGACACGGCCGACCCCTACGCCGTGCACGCCACCTTCCACACCGGAGCCGAGGAGACCGTCGAGTGGGTGTTCGCCCGCGACCTCCTCGCGGAGGGCCTCCACCGGCCCACCGGCACCGGCGACGTCCGAGTCTGGCCGTCGCGCAGTCACGGTCAGGGCGTCGTGTGCATCGCCCTGAGCTCCCCGGAGGGCGAAGCACTGCTCGAGGCCCCGGCCCGGGCCCTGGAGTCGTTCCTGAAGCGTACGGACGCCGCCGTGCCCCCGGGCACGGAGCACCGCCACTTCGACCTCGACCAGGAGCTCTCCCACATCCTGGCGGAGAGCTAGGGCGAGGCCGCACCAAGCCGCCCGGCGCCGTCGACTCGGGGTGACGGCTCGGGCCACAACAACCGCATAGGTACGCACACCGGCGCCGTCGCCGCGGATTCTCGCGGGGCGGCGCCGGTGTGCGCAGGCGTATGTGCGCACCGTCACTACCGGTTCACGGGGTCCGGAGCCGGTACGGGCGCTCGTGGAGCCATTACCATCGGCCAGCATCGGCGGGCGCTCGCCCGACCCCCAGGCCAGGGAGCGAAATGTGCTGATCACCCACGACACCCGGTGTGCCCTAGATACCGTGGTGGATCTGGTGAACACCGCACCGGAGGACAGCACGACGCCGGACGCGCTGCCGGACGTCGCGGCTCTCGGCGATTTCGTGGACAAGCACGAGATCAGCGATGTGGGAGTGCTCTCGGAGTTCGATCTCTCGGCGGTGCGCAAGATCCGCGCGCGGTTCGCCGCGATCTTCTCCGCCCCGGACGCCCGGGCCGCCGCCGGACTGATCAACGAGCTGGTGGCCGCGGCGGGCACCACTCCCCGGCTCACCGACCACGACGGCTACGACTGGCATGTGCACTACTTCGCGCCCGGCGCCTCCGTCGCCGATCACCTCGCGGCGGACTGCGGCATGGCGCTGGCCTTCTTCGTGGTCGCCGGGGAGCAGGAGCGGCTGCGGCGCTGTGAGGCCCCGGACTGCCGGCGCGCCTTCGTCGACCTCTCCCGGAACCGCTCCCGGCGGTACTGCGACAGCCGGACCTGCGGGAACCGGCTGCATGTGGCCGCGTACCGGGCGCGCCGCAAGGAAGCGGCGGGCTGACCGCCGGCTCGGCAGGGGTGTCGACGCGGTACCCGGCGGGTGACGCCGGGTACCGCGGGTACGGCTCAGAGCAGCAGCAGATCGTGCAGCGCAGCCATGAGCAGCAGACACCCGATCACCGCAAGGAAGATCATCAGCGGTGGCTGGGAAAGGGCGAAAAGGCACCCGCGCGGCTCGTCCTGCGGCGGCGCGGTGTCGCTCTGTGTCGTGTCCAGCATCTCGCGGGCGATGATGGCGTACGCGGCACCCCCCGGGTGACCAACACGCCAGGAAAGAACGGCAGTTCGCCGGATCCCGTGACGAGCGGTTCAGGCGGTGGACGATCTCCGGACCGGTGCGGGCCGACTGTGTCGTTTCAGTCCGCCTGCACCCGTCATATGCCGAGCCGCTTCATATGCCGTGCTTCTTCAGGATGGCCTCGATGTCGCTGAAGTCGTCCCCGGCGCCCGCGCGAGGGGCCGCTGCGGGGCGGGTGGCCGGGCCCAGCGAGGGCGCCGAGGCCGCCGGGGCCACCGCCTCGGTCTGAGCGGACCGGGCTGCCTTGCGCTCCTTGCGGGTTCCGCCGCGGCGCCGCTCCACCGCGCGCGTGCTCACGAAGAGCAGCCAGGAGGCGCCGAGCACCCCGAAGCCTGCCCAGGCCGTCGGGCTGAAGGCGGTGTCCGCCACCCAGTCGACGACGCCGGTCATCACCAGACCGAGCGGCACGAGGGAGTACGCGGCGAGGCGGGCGGCCGCGAGGAAGCGCTTGCGGTACGCCGTGACCGCCGCGATGCCCAGGCCGGCCGCGGCGACGGCGGAACAGACGGTCTCGGCAATCATCCGGTCCTCCAGGCAGGGCTCGCACGGGCAGTTCGTCCCTTCCATCCTGCACCGCCCCGACCCCTCGGGGCCATGGTCCGGCGGGACATCAGGGACATCTCCGGGTCGGCTCCTCCGGAGGTGCCGGTCCGGGTGTACGGCCCCCGATGCCTTCCGGGGCCGATTGGGTCGTCCGGGGCCCGGCTGGAAGACTGTGCGGCATGAGCGACTCCTCCCCCGTGCGTCCCGCCGTCCCCGTGCTCGAAGTCTGGTGCGATCTCCAGTGCCCGGACTGCACGAGCGCCCTGGAGGATGTCCGCGCCCTGCGCGCGCGTTACGGCGACCGGCTGGAGCTGCGGCTGCGGCACTTCCCGCTGGAGAAGAACAAGCACTCCTTCGCCGCCGCACAGGCCGCCGAGGAGGCCGCCGAGCAGGGCAAGGGCTGGGAGTACACCGAGGCCCTGCTGGGGCGGGTCGAGGAGCTGAACCGTACGGGAGAACCCTTCCTGGTGCGGCTGGCCGGCGAACTCGGACTGGACGACGAGGAGTTCGACACCGCGCTGATCGACGGCCGGCACATCCTGATCGTCGACGCCGACCAGGCCGAGGGCAAGGCGATCGGCGTGACCGGGACCCCGACGTATGTCATCGGCGGCGAACGTCTCGACGGCGGCAAGAGCCAGGAGGGGCTGCGCGAGCGCATCGAGGAGATCGCCGACCGACTGCTGGCCGGGCAGGGCGCCTGAACCGTCGTACGACGTGGTGCGGTGGTTGTCGGGGGTCGGACGTCGGACGCGGTGGGGCTACAGCAAAGGCTTGTAGTAGGCGTACTGGGTCGTCTCGTAGCCGAGTGACTCGTAGAGCCGCTCGGCCGGGGTGTTGCCCGCGAACACGTTCAGGCCGAGGGTGTGTTTGCCGAGGGCGTGTGCCTGGATCTCCGCGAGCAGCATGAGCGTGCGGCCGTGTCCGCGGCCGCGGTGGGCCTCGTCGGTTTCCACGTCGTAGACGAAGGGGCTGCCGTCGCGCAGGGCGAGCCAGAGGACGCCCACGCGCGTGCCCTCGTGCTCCAGGATGCTGAACTGCATGTTCTCGCTGGCCAGGCCCTGTGACAGCAGGGTCTCGTGGTCGCGGGCCGACTTGGCGCGTGCCTCGGCCTCGGGGACGCCCCGTTCGATCCAGGTGCGGATGTAACTCTCGGATTCCTGCTCCAGCCACGCGTCGAACTCGGCCCGCGTCATGGGGCGTGCCCGGCTGCCGGCGGGCAGTTCGGGCGGGGTCTCGCCGAGTCGCTTCACCATGCCGCGGTTGCGCAGGACATATCCGAGCGCGCCGACGAGCCGCAGCGCGGCCTCGGCTGCCGCGGGTACGCCGATCTCGATCTCCCGGCAGCCCCAGCCGCGCGCGACCTCCTCGGCGGCGAGCGCGGCCACCGTGCCGCGGCCGCGGCGCCGGTCGGGCTCCTCGATGCGCAGGTCGTTGATGCGGGCCACCGAGTCACCGAAGGCCGGTGACGTACCGAGGTGTATCGCGCCGACGGGACGGCTGTTCACGCACACCCGGTAGCGGCGTGAGAGCGTCCCGTCGGCGTTGCGCTGAAGCGGCTCGACCGGCCGCAGGGTCGTGGTCATCACGGGTGTTCTACCCGCCGGGGACCTCCGAGTCAGCCCAATTTGCTGGGCCCTCTCCTTAGGCCCTTCACGGGTCCAGGTCGTCCCCGGACCGCTCGTCGAAGATCCGCATGGCCTTCGCGGTGACCGGGCCGGGGGTGCCCGGCAGTTCGCGGTCGTCGACGCGGTGCACGGCCTGGACGTCGCGCAGGGTGGAGGTCAGGAAGACCTCCTCGGCGCGCTCCAGGACGTCCAGCGGCAGATCGGTCTCCCTGGCGCCGGTCCATTCGACGGTCAACGCGCGCGTGATGCCCGCGAGGCAGCCGGAGGCGACGGGCGGGGTGTGGATCTCACCGTCCAGGACGACGAAGACGTTCGACCCGGTGCCCTCGCAGAGCTGCCCGACCGTGTTGGCGAACAGCGCCTCGGTCGCGCCCTGCTCGCGCGCGCGGGCGAGGGCGACGACGTTCTCGGCGTACGAGGTGGTCTTGAGGCCGGCGAGCGCGCCGCGCTCGTTGCGGGTCCAGGGGACCGTGACCACGGCCGTCGAGTCGGCGCGGCGGGTGGTCTCGCCGAGGGCGACGACGAGCGTCGGGCCGTGCTCGCCGCGGTCGGAGCCGAGGGGGCCGTGGCCGCCGGTGTAGGTGATGCGGAGGCGGCCGAGCGGCATGGGGTTGGCCTCCAGGACGGCCGCACAGCCTCGGCGCACCTCGTCCAGGTCCGGGTCGGGCAGACCGAGGCCCCGCGCGGAACGGGTCAGCCGGTCGAGGTGCCGGGTGAGCGCGAAGGGCTTGCCGTCCACCGCCTTCACCGTCTCGAAGATGCCGTCGCCCACGGTCAGTCCGTGGTCGAAGACGGAGACACGGGCGGACTCGATGTCCTGCAGCCCGCCGTCGAGCCAGATCTTCACCTCAGGGTCCCTTCGCTCACCTCGTACGTTCCCGACGCTACCGCGAGCAGCCGGGCGGCCTTCAGCTCGGTCTCCCGCCATTCCCCCTCCGGGTCCGAGCCCCAGGTGATGCCGGCGCCGGTGCCGAATCTCAGCACCGCGCCTCCGGCGGCACGGTCGATCCAGAAGGTGCGGATGCCGACGGCCAGCTCACCGGTACCCCGGTCGGCGTCGACCCAGCCGATGCCCCCGCAGTACGGACCGCGGGGCGCGGTCTCCAGGGCGTCGATGATCCGCAGGGCGCTGGACTTGGGGGCCCCGGTGACCGAACCGGGCGGGAAGGCGGCGTCGAGGAGTTCGGGCCAGCCGGCGCCGTCGCGAAGTTCGCCGCGAACCGTCGAGACGAGGTGGACGAGCCCGGGGTGCTTCTCCACCACGCACAGGTCGGGGACGGTGACGGAGCCGGTGGCGCAGACCTGGCCGATGTCGTTGCGGACCAGGTCCACGATCATCACGTTCTCGGCGTAGTCCTTCTCCAGGAGGTCCGCCTCGGTGCGCCCGGTGCCCTTGATCGGCCCGGACTCGACGACCTGTCCGTCGCGGCGCAGGAAGAGCTCGGGGGACGCGGTGGCAATCTCCACACCGTGCCCCGGCAGCCGGATCGTTCCTGCATACGGTGCCGGGTTGCCGCGCGCCAGCAGGGCGGTCAGAGCGTCCACGTCGGCGTCGGGGGCCACGGGCGCGGTCAGTACGCGGCAGAGGTTCGCCTGGTAGACCTCGCCGGCTGCGATGTGCTCACGGATGCGGCGGACGCCCGCCGTGTACCCGGCGCGGTCGAGCGACGACGTCCAGTCGCCGGTCGCCGGGCCGTGCCAGGCCCCCGGCACCGGGGCGGGCACCGGCTCCCGTCGTACGTCCCGGAAGCGGGCGCAGGTCAGACGGCCCTCGTAATCGGCGCAGACGGCCCAGAAGCCGCTGGAGTCCAGGGCTGCGGGATCGCTGGTGACATCGAGGAGGCCGGTGGCGACGCGGTCGCCGAAACGGGCGAGAGGAGCGAGGTCGTGCACGTCGTCGAGTCTATGGCGGGTGTCCCGCGGGTGACCTGGTCATGTCCCTTCGGGGCCTGTGACCATGTCCGTCGTCGGGTGCAGGGCAGCACGCTGCACAAACGCGTTTTTGTACTGGCCCGGGAATCCGCTAGAGTTCAACACGTCGCCGGGCCGCGAGAGCGGAACGGAAAGACAGGCGAACGTAGCTCAGTTGGTAGAGCGCAACCTTGCCAAGGTTGAGGTCGCGAGTTCGAACCTCGTCGTTCGCTCGAAAGAGCAAGGGGATCTTCCCGACCCCCTACACTCCTGGTGGAGTGGCCGAGAGGCGAGGCAACGGCCTGCAAAGCCGTCTACACGGGTTCAAATCCCGTCTCCACCTCCAAGGACGATTAGCTCAGCGGGAGAGCGCTTCCCTGACACGGAAGAGGTCACTGGTTCAATCCCAGTATCGTCCACTGGATCTTCGACAGATCATCGAAGGTCTGACCCGCGCGATTAGCTCAGCGGGAGAGCGCTTCCCTGACACGGAAGAGGTCACTGGTTCAATCCCAGTATCGCGCACGCAGTACGCACGGCTCGCGGCCGTGGTCCCGCGCGATTAGCTCAGCGGGAGAGCGCTTCCCTGACACGGAAGAGGTCACTGGTTCAATCCCAGTATCGCGCACATGGAGAAGCCCCCGGTCCTGTGACCGGGGGCTTCGTCGTCCGTGCGCAGCTTCCGTGCTCAGCTGGAGAACAGCATGTGGCCGAAGCTCTTGTGACGCTTGTGGCCGTAGTGACCGCCGTGGTGACCGCCGTGCTGCGGGGCGCCCCAGACCGGGGCCGCGGGTGCTGCCGGGTAGGCCTGCGGGGCCGCCGGGGGCGGCGGGGCGGGCTGGCTCCACTGGGACTCCAGGCGGGTCAGCGCCTCCAGCTCGCCGTAGTCGAGGAAGATCCCGCGGCAGCCGCTGCACTGCTCGATCTGAACACCGTTGCGGTTGTACGTGTGCATGGGCGCGTGACACTTCGGACACTGCATCGTCGGCTCAACTCCTCGCCGGTTGGTCCTGCTTCGCGTTACGCCAGGACAGACTCTGTCCGGCTCCGGTCGGTTGCACCCTACTTCGCGTCGGTCCGGGCCAACTCGGATGGAGCGGAACCCATTCGGGCACAGGCGTCCACGAGAGCCTGCTCCACCTCGTCCAGGGGGCGGTCCGCGGCGACGGCCTTGGTGACGGCTCTGGCGGCGGTCTGCACGGTGAGGGCGCGGGCCGGGACGTCCAGAGCGGGCCACGGGTCGCCTGTCGGCGGGACGGCCGGGCCGTCGGCCGCCCTGTAGGCGTCGAGGAAGCGGGTCCATTCGTCGGGCGGGAGCAGGCCGCAGGCGAACCAGGCGGCGGGGCGGGCGAGGTCCCAGGCGGGGACGCCGTGTCCGATGTCGTCGACGTCGATGAGCCGCCACGGGCCGTCGGGGGCGGGGTGGCGGACCAGCTGGCCCAGGTGGAGGTCGCCGTGGCAGAGGGTGGTGGTGTCCGGCATGGGGGTCTCGGCGCGGGCCCAGGCGGGGAGGGTGGACCAGGCTTTCAGGACGGGGCGTATGAGGGGGGCGAGGGGGTCGGTGGCGGGGGTTGTGGTCGCGCGGAGGGGCTCGGAGGCGGCGGTTGTGGTGGCACGGAGGCGTTTGATGGCCTGGGCCGCCTTTGCCGGGCCGCGCATGGGGGGTGTGCCGGGTGGGGCGGGGGTGCGGTGGAGGTGGGCTAGGAGGGTGGCCGCTTCCTCCCAGGGGGCGGCGTCCGGGTTCTCCGGGTCCACGGGAGTGCCGTAGGGCCAGAAGGTGACCAGGCGGCCGTGCAGGTCGACTGGCGTCGGGGTGAGTGGAGGGAGGAGGACGTCGGGGATCTTTGACGCTGTGGTGAGGCGGGACGTCAGTTCGGCGGGGTGGGTGTGCGGGGCGTGGGCCTTGGCGACGGTGTCGGCGTGGCGGACGACTGTGGCGTCGGGGCGGTCGGTGAGGACGTGTGCGGTGCAGGGGCAGGTGGGGGTGGTGAGGGAGTGGGCCCTGGCCTTGACTCGGGCGGTGAGCTCGGAGAGCAAGGGGGTGGTCACGGGGCTCCCTGGGGGTGGGGTGGGGTCTTTCGTGAGGGTACGGGGAGGGGTGGGGTGGGGTGGTTGCGAGCGTCGGGTTTTTCTCGCCCCCGCCGCCCCTACCCGTCCCGTTCCCAGGGGCTGCCGCCCCTTCGACCCCGCCCAGGGGCTCTGCCCCTGGACCCCGCTGAGGCTCCGCCCCGGACCCCGATCGGCCCGAAGGGCCTCGTCCTCAAACGCCGGACAGGCTGAAATGACCCGCACCGGCATCCAAGAAGCGCCGCACCCTCACCCACCGCCCCCGAGGCGCAGCCCCAACGGGTGGAAGGGGATAGGGATGGCCAAGCCTCGTCCTCAAACGCCGGACGGGCCGGCATTCTCCGGGGCCGCATCGCGAACCGTGGTCGTTCGAAAGGTGGGTACAGCAATGCCGGCGCAGCTCCCCAGCTGCGCCGGCATTTGTGCCGTCCGCCGCACCCCCGTCCCCACGGGGTTTCATGGGTGGATGTCCCCGCCCGGACCGCTCTTCCGGGCCTGGGGTCGCCGCTCAGCGCCCCAGCATCACGCCCACGGACGACGCCTGTGTGGCCACTGTCTCCCAGCCGTCGAAGACGAGGAGGAGCAGGGCCGCCAGGGGAAGGGCCATGAGTGTCGCCACCAAGGGGTGGCGGCGGCCCTGACGGCGGGGGCGGAACGGCTTGCGTTCCTGGGTGCGGATCAGTGTCCGCGGTGCCGTGTGGGCCATGGTCCCTCTCCTGACCGTTTCGGTGTCGTTGGCAGCGGCGGGTGTCTGACCTCGGGGGACGAGTGCTGCACCCGCCGCTTGACCTCAAATCTAGGCGTCCGGCGCCCACCGCACGTCATGCCCTCGTACCGATTGGCTGGCCTCCCGGAGGATGAGCCATGACCTGCGGAGTACTCCCCTGGGTGGAGACGAGGTCCTAGGTCTCCGGGTCTTCCCGGAGGGGGTGCCCGGACTGTCCCGCTTTCTCCGAGCCGTCCTCGCGGGGCACCGGCTGCTCGACCAGTGCCAGGACTCGGGTCGCCATGAAGCGGGCGGTGCGGACCACCGAGCCGCTCCGGGTGACTTCGCTCACTTCCACGACACCTCGGCGTACCGCTGTCTCCACCCGGCGGCCCGCCCTGCTCGCCACCACCTCGTATGTGCGCGTCGTGTCCCCTGCGTCCACGACTATCTCCACGCGATCACCCTTCACGGGTTCAATCCCCCTTCTGCGACGGGTGGTTGAGATCGCCTGCAGAGCGAACGCGCCCTGCTTCCGCGCTCCCTGACCACCCCTCAATTCTCCCACCCGGCACTGACAATCCATCGGGACGAGAGGGCGCGGCCTCTGCGCGCGGGCGGCCGGGGAAACGTAAGCTGTGGCTCGTCACACGGACCGGGCAGCGGGGATGAACATGGCGATGATGCGCCTGAGGCGCGAGGACCCGCGCGTCGTCGGCTCGTTCAGGCTTCACAGACGGCTCGGCGCGGGTGGGATGGGCGTCGTCTACCTGGGCTCCGACAAGAAGGGGCAGCGGGTCGCGCTGAAGGTGATCCGGCCCGATCTGGCCGAGGACCAGGAGTTCCGTTCGCGGTTCGCGCGTGAGGTCTCGGCGGCCCGGCGGATCAGGGGTGGGTGCACGGCACGGCTCGTCGCCGCCGACCTCGACGCGGAACGGCCGTGGTTCGCCACGCAGTACGTGCCCGGGCCCTCCCTGCACGACAAGGTCGCCGACGAGGGGTCGCTGGGCGCTGCCGAGGTCGCCGCCATCGGGGCCGCCCTGTCCGAGGGGCTCGTCGCCGTGCACGAGGCGGGGGTCGTGCACCGGGATCTCAAGCCGTCCAACATCCTGCTGTCGCCCAAGGGGCCGCGGATCATCGACTTCGGCATCGCCTGGGCCACCGGGGCCTCGACGCTCACGCATGTCGGTACGGCTGTCGGGTCGCCCGGGTTCCTCGCGCCCGAGCAGGTACGCGGCGCCGCCGTCACCCCGGCCACGGACGTGTTCTCGCTGGGGGCGACTCTGGCGTACGCCTCCATGGGGGACTCGCCCTTCGGGCACGGCAGTTCCGAGGTGATGCTGTACCGCGTGGTGCACGAGGAGGCGCAGCTCGGCGGGGTGCCGGACGCCTTGGCTCCGCTCGTGCGGGCCTGTCTCGCCAAGGACCCGGAGGAGCGGCCCAGCACGCTCCAACTGTCCCTGCGGCTCAAGGAGATCGCCGCCCGGGAGGCACAGGGGCTTGCCGATGTACGGCCGCCCGCGCCTCGTGCGGGTGAGAGCGACCGGCCCACCGGACGGCTCGCCGAACCGAGCTATCCGGAGCAGCAGCGCACCCAGCGGCGTCCGCAGGGGCAGGCGCCCGGCGCCACCCAGCGCACTCCCCCGCCCCGCGGGTCGGCCCCGCGCGGGTCCGTACCGCCGCGGAACGGCACGCCGTCCCGGAGTGGTGGCACGGCCTCCCCCCGGAACGGGGTTCGGCCCACGCCCGCCGCGCGGAACACCACGCGCTCCGGCAACCGTCCGGCGCCGCGCAGCGGTACCGGGCGTCAGGGACCGAGGACCACGGGGACGGGGCGGCGGCCGGCCAATCCGCGGCTGCTGCGGCAGCGGCTGTTCGTGTTCGTGGTGGTGACGCTGCTGGTCGCGCTCGGTATCGCCGCGGCTCAGGGATGCCAGGGGCCGGCCCGGGGGCTCGACGGGGACCGTGATGTCGTACGTCATCAGCAGGAGCATGTGCCGTCGTTGGACGAGCGGCAGCTGATGGATCAGCGGTTGGAGTCGGCGTTCGAGACGTCCGTGACCCACGAGACGTCCTCCGACTAGGACGTCGTAAGGTCAGAGTGTCGGCAGGATCTGGTCGAAGAATTCCAGGTCGCCCTCGAAGATCGGGGTGAGGGCCGGGAACTCCTCCGGGGTGATCCAGCGGGCCTCGGCGACTTCCACCGGGTCGGGGATCACTTCGCCGGTCTCGGCGCGGGCGGTCCACCAGTGGAGGCGGAAGCGGCCGTCGTCGGTCTCCGACTGCCAGACCTTCGCCAGGGGTTCGACGGTGAGTCCGACCTCTTCGCGGACCTCGCGGAGCAGTGCCTCCCGTTGGGTCTCCCCCGGTTCGATGCGGCCGCTGAGGGGTTGCCAGTAGCCGGGGCGGGAGATGGTGGGGCCGCGGCGGATGACGAGCAGTCGGTCGTCCCTCAGCAGGACCGCGACGATCGCCTCGCCCTGGGGCGTCAGAGTCGGCATCAGAGTTCGGGGCGGCCCGTGGCCACCGCGTAGAAGGCGACCGCGGCGGCCGCGCCGACGTTCAGGGAGTCGACGCCGTGGGCCATCGGGATGCGGACCCATTCGTCGGCGGCGACCAGGGCCTGGGTGGAGAGGCCGTCGCCCTCCGCACCGAGCATCAGCGCGACCCGGTCCATCCGGTGGGGGGCGGCCTCGTCGAGGGTCTTGGCCTTCTCGTCGGGGGTCAGGGCGAGGAGGGTGAAGCCCGCCTCGCGAACCGACTCCAGGCTCTTGGGCCAGGTGTCGAGGCGGGCGTAGGGGACGGAGAACACCGCGCCCATCGAGACCTTGACGCTGCGGCGGTACAGGGGGTCGGCGCAGTCCGGGGAGAGCAGGACCGCGTCCATGCCGAGCGCGGCCGCCGAGCGGAAGATCGCGCCGATGTTGGTGTGGTCGTTGACCGACTCCATGACCACCACGCGGCGGGCGGTCTGGAGGAGGTCGGTGGCCGTCGGGAGCGGCTTGCGCTGCATCGAGGCGAGGGCTCCGCGGTGCACGTGGTAGCCGGTGACCTGTTCGGCGAGCTCCGGGCTGACGGCGTAGACCGGGGCCGGGAGTTCGTCGATGACGTCACGCATGACGTCGACCCACTTGGCGGACAGCAGCATCGAACGCATCTCGTAGCCTGCGTCCTTGGCCCTTCTGATGACCTTCTCGCCCTCGGCGATGAACAGGCCCTCGGCGGGTTCGCGCTTGCGGCGCAGTTCGACGTCGGTCAGGCCTGTGTAGTCGCGCAGGCGCGGGTCGTCGGGGTTCTCGACGGTGATGAGATCGGCCACAGGGTGATACTGCCTTGCTCTGGGTGCGGTGCCAACGGCTGGGTACGAGTTGGTGTTACCCGGGGTTACTGAGGGGTCTCCGGGCCTACGTTCACCACCGCGCCGATGACGATGACCGCCGGCGGCTTGACCTCCTGGGCCTGGACGACTTCGGCGACCGTCTCCAGCGTCGCGTCGACGCGGCGCTGCGCTGCCGTCGTGCCCTCCTGGACCAGGGCGACGGGGGTGTCAGGGGACTTGCCGTGCGCGACGAGGGTCTCGGCGATCTTTCCGATCTTGTCGACGCCCATCAGGATGACGAGGGTGCCGGTGAGCTTGGCGAGTGAGGGCCAGTCGACCAGCGAGCGCTCGTCGTCAGGGGCGACATGGCCGCTGACCACCGTGAACTCGTGTGCGACACCGCGGTGGGTGACCGGGATGCCGGCCGCGCCCGGGACCGAGATCGAGCTGGAGATACCGGGCACGACGGTGCAGGGGATGCCGGCCTCGGCGAGGGCGTGCAGTTCCTCCATGCCGCGGCCGAAGACGTAGGGGTCGCCGCCCTTGAGCCGTACGACGGACTTGCCCTGCTTGGCATGTTCGATGAGCGCGTTGTTGATGGCCTCCTGGGCCATGAAACGGCCGTACGGGATCTTCGCCGCGTCGATCACCTCGACGTGCGGCGGGAGTTCGGCGAGGAGGTCGCGGGGGCCGAGGCGGTCGGCGATGACGACGTCGGCCTCGGCGAGGAGACGGCGGCCGCGGACCGTGATGAGGTCCGGGTCGCCGGGGCCGCCGCCGACGAGGGCGACGCCGGGGGTGCGGGTGCGGTGGTGGGGGGCGACGAGGGTGCCGTCGCGGAGGCCCTCGACGACCGCGTCGCGGATGGCCGCGGTGTGGCGGGGGTCACGGCCCTTGGCGTTCGTGGTGAGTACGGCGACGGTGACGCCCTCGCTGTGGCCGGTGGCCGGGGTCCAGGCGGTCGCCTGGTCGGCGTCGTCGGAGCGGACGCACCACACGCGGTACCGCTCCGCTTCGGTGGAGGCCGCGGTGTTGGCGTCGTGGTCGCTGGTGGCGATCAGGGCGTACCAGGCGTCGGCGAGGTCGCCGTCGGCGTACGGCCGCCGCTGCCAGGTGATCTCGCCCGCGTCCGCCATCGCCTCGACCGAGGGCGTCGCCTCCGGCGATACGAGGAGGACGTCCGCGCCCGCTGCGATCAGGGCCGGGAGGCGGCGCTGGGCAACCTGGCCGCCGCCGAGGACGACGACCTTGCGGCCGGTGAGGCGGAGGCCTACGGGGTAGGCGGGGTTTTCGGCCATGAGGGTGCGGCTCCTCTGGGGGCTTGGCGGGGGCCCTGACGTGCGGATTTTACTGGGCGGCTGGGTGGGGCGGCTTCGGTGTCCGGTGGCTGGGCAGGGCGTGCCGGGTGCTGGTGCGTGGGTCCGTGCCCACCCGTTCCGCCCTGCGGAACGACTGCCCACGGACCTGCCGGTGGCGGACCTGCGGACGTGGACCCACGGACGTTGGCCCTGTGGACCCGTGGACCTGCGGCCCCGTGGACGTGTGGACGACGGGCCCTCGAGCCCAGGGACTCGCCGACGACAGATCCGCAGCCCCAAGGACCCGCGGGTGACGGACCCAGGCCCCAGGGACCCGCGCGCGACGGGCCCCGGGCCACAGCCCCACGGACGACAGATCCCCAGACCCAAGGACCCGCGGACGGCGACCCCCCGGACCACACCCCCGGTCTCAGGGACTCACGAACGTCGGCCCCTCGGGCCCGGGACCCGCGCACGACAGATCCGCAGACCCAGGGATCCGGAGATGTCGGACCCGCAGACCCATGGACCTGCCGACGCCGGACCCGCAGACCCAGAGAGTGTTGGGCGGACGGAGACGCGCCGCGTGGCCGGGTCGCCGTGCTGGGCACCTCTTTGTGCCCTACTTCTCAGTTACACCCGCGGAGTCGAACGTCGCCACCTCGTGCATCGCCCGGGCCGTGCTCTGGACGAGCGGGAGGGCGAGCAGGGCGCCCGTGCCCTCGCCCAGGCGGAGGTCGAGGTCGACCAAGGGGCGCAGGCCTAGCTTGTTCAGGGCGGCTACGTGGCCGGGTTCCGCGCTGCGGTGGCCTGCGATGCAGGCGGCCAGGACCTCGGGGGCGATGGCGCGGGCGACCAGGGCTGCGGCGCCGGCGCTGACGCCGTCCAGGATCACCGGGGTGCGCAAGGAGGCACCGCCCAGCAGGAGGCCGACCATCGCCGCGTGCTCGAAGCCGCCGATCGCGGCCAGTACGCCGATGGGGTCCGCCGGGTCGGGCTGGTGGACCTCGATGGCGCGGCGGACGACCTCGGTCTTGCGGGCGAGGGTCTCGTCGTTGATGCCGGTGCCCCGGCCCGTCACCTCGGCCGGGTCCGTGTCCGTGAAGACCGAGATCAGGGCTGCCGAGGCGGTCGTGTTCGCGATGCCCATCTCGCCCGTCAGCAGGGCCTTGTTGCCCGCCGCCACCAGGTCGCGGGCCGTCTCGATGCCGACCTCGATGGCCTGCTGGGCCTCCTCGCGGGTCATCGCGGGGCCGGTCGTCATGTCGGACGTGCCCGCGCGGACCTTGCGGGGCAGGAGGCCGGGGGTGGCCGGAAGGTCGGCGGCGACGCCGACGTCCACCACACAGACCTCCGCGCCCACCTGGCCCGCGAACGCGTTGCAGACCGCTCCGCCGCCGAGGAAGTTGGCGACCATCTGGGCCGTCACCTCCTGGGGCCAGGGGGTGACGCCCTGGGCGTGGACGCCGTGGTCGCCCGCGAAGATGGCGACCGCCGCGGGCTCCGGGATCGGCGGCGGGCACTGCCGGGACAGGCCCGACAGCTGGGCGGAGATGATCTCCAGCATGCCGAGGGCACCGGCCGGCTTGGTCATGCGCTTCTGGCGTTCCCAGGCCTCGCCGAGCGCCTTGGCGTCCAGCGGGCGGATCTGGGCGACGGTCTCGGCGAGCAGGTCGTGCGGCTCCTCACCGGGCAGCGCGCGACGGCCGTACGTCTCCTCGTGGACGACCCACGACAGCGGGCGGCGCTTGGACCAGCCGGCCTGCAGCAGCTCGGGCTCGTCCGGGAACTCATCGACGTAGCCGACGCAGAGGTAGGCGACGACTTCGAGGTGCTCGGGGAGGCCCAGCGCGCGGACCATCTCACGCTCGTCGAAGAAGCTGACCCAGCCGACGCCGAGGCCCTCGGCGCGGGCGGCGAGCCAGAGGTTCTCGACGGCGAGCGCGGAGGAGTACGGGGCCATCTGCGGCTGGGTGTGCCGGCCGAGGGTGTGGCGGCCGCCGCGGGTCGGGTCGGCGGTGACGACGATGTTCACCGGGGTGTCGAGGATGGCCTCGATCTTCAGTTCCTTGAACTGCTTCGCCCGGCCCTTGGGGAGGGACTTCGCGTACGCGTCACGCTGGCGCATGGCCAGTTCGTGCATCGTGCGCCGGGTGTCGGCGGAACGGATGACGACGAAGTCCCACGGCTGGGAGTGGCCCACGGAGGGCGCGGTGTGGGCCGCCTCCAGGACGCGGAGCAGCACCTCGTGCGGGATGGGGTCGCTGCGGAAGCCGTTGCGGATGTCCCGGCGTTCGCGCATGACCTTGAGAACGGCCTCGCGCTCGGCGTCGTCGTAGGCGGGCGCGGCCGGGCCGGTGGACTGACGTACTTCTTCCACGGGGGCCGTGCTCTCTTCCTGATCCGCGGCCCGGGTGTCCAGGTCGTCGGCGTGCTGTACGAGTTCGGGGTCGCCGTCGCCGTCGCGAGGGCCCGGGACGGCGGGCTGCTCCTGCGCCGGGAGGACCAGCGGCTGGGGCGGGGTCGGGGCGAGGTGCGGGGTCGTCGGGACCGTGCCCTCCACCGGGACGAACTGTCCCAGGGGCTGCGGCACGGCGGTGGCCTCCGCGCCCGGCCGGTCCTGGTCGACGAACAGGACCTGGGGGCCCGCGGGTTCGGCGACGAGGGGCTGGGCCGTGGCGTCGGGGGCGGCGGCCGCGTCCACGAGGGCCGGCTGCTCGGTCTGCTCCTGAGTCGGGTCCACGGGCGTGCCCTCCGGCTGCGCCGACCGCTCGGCGATGGCAGCGGGGGCGGACGCCTCCGGCTGTACGACGGCAGTGCCCTCGGCGTCCGCGAGGTGAGGCGGCTGCGGCTGCTCCGCGTCGGCGGACTCGGGGAACGGCGGCACGGCTTCGAGGATCTCCGGGGCGGGCGGCGCGGTTTCGGGGGCCGAGTCGGGCGTGAGCGCAGTGGGGTCGGCGGGTGAGGGTGCGGGGGCGGCCGCGTCCGGGGCCTGCCCGGGGTGGGCTGCGGGGACGGCTGCGTCTACGAGCTGCGCGGGGTTGGGTGCGGCTTCTTCGGTTACGACGGCGGCGGGCGTCGCGGCCTGGTCGAGCTCGGTGCCGGGGGCCTGGAACTCGGGTGCCGGTACGACCTGGGGGTCGGTGGCGTCGGTGACGGCCACGGCGGCGGGCTCGGTGACCTGGTCGGCCTCGGGGGCGGGAGCCTCCGGTACCGCGACCGCCTGCGGCTCGGCGGCCTCCGGCGCGAGCGGCGCCTCGGGAACCGGCGCGGCTTCCGGAAGCGGGGTGCCATCGGCCACGTTTGCGATGCCGGGGGTCTGTCCGGCGTCTACGACGTCAAGGGCGCCGACGGCCTGGTCGGCGCCGGTCGCCTCGGGGCTCGCGATCTGATCGGGGGCGACGGCCTCGGGGCCCGGAACCTGGTCAGTGGCGTCGGCTTCCACAAGCCCGGGGATCTGGTCGCCGCCGACCACCTCCACGGCGCCCGGGACCTGGTCGGTGCCGACCGCCTCGGGGCTCGGAGCCTGGTCGGTGCCGGCTTCCACGGTCCCCGGAATCTGCGTGGCCTCTGCGGGCGAGGCGACGCCGGGGTTCTGTCCTGCCTCGGCACCGGGTGCCGCAGCGGTGGCCTGGAGTGTGTCGAGGCCGGGCGCGAGGTCGGTGGCCTGAGGTGTGTCGGGGCCGGGCGCCGCATCGGCAAGCGGAAGTCCGTCCGCCGCCTGGCCTGCATCGACGCCGGCTACGGGAACCGCCGCCTGTTCCGCGTCGGTGCCCGGCAGCGCGCCGGCGGACAACCCTGCCTCACCGTCGGACACGTGACCAGGCGTCTGCCCGGCGTCGCCGAGCGGGCCGGCAGCGGGAGCTTCCCCGCCTTCCGGGGCGGGCAGAACTGCCGAACCGTCACCGGCGTCCGGAACCTCTCCGGCCGCCGGCGCCGGTGCGTTCACGTCCGCCGGGACCAGGCCGCCGTCCGGCTCCTGCGCGGCGACCGGGATGCCGCTCGCGTCGGGCACATACGCGGCCTCGGTCTCCTGGGGCAGCGCGAACTCCGGTGCACTCGCGTCACCCGGGGCGCCTTCGGACACTGAGACGCCCGCACCTGCCGGGGCGCCGTCGGCCCCAGGGACATGCACGGCTCCGGGGACGCCTTCGGACCCCAGCACGTTCGCATCGCCGGGGAGACCCTCAGGACCAGGAACCGCAGCCACTGGAATCCCACCGTCCGCCGGAACCTCCCCGACTCCGGGGATACCCCCGCCGTCCGGGACCCCGACCATCGGAGCCACTCCGGAGCCGGGAACCTGCCCAGCCTCCGGCTCTCCCCCGGCCTCCGGCGCACTCCCGGCGACCGGCACCTGGCCGTTCGCGTCGTACGCCGCACCCGCACCCGCACCCGGAACGCCGTCCGCGCTCACCGCGGCCTGTCCGGCGTACACCGCCTCCTGGGGCTGCGGTGCGGCGGTCTCGGTGACCGCGTCCGTCACCAGACGGGCCACCGCGGCCTGGGCCGCGTCGACCGGCTGCGGGGCCTGTTCCGGCACCGGGACAACCGTTTCGGCAGTCGGGGCCGCCGCGCCGACCGACGCGGGGGCGGTCCACGGCGTGGCGCCCTGGGGGGACATCTCCCGCAGCTGCTGCGGGACGTCGAGGTATTCGGGGCCGACCGTCGGCGGGCCCGACTGGCGGACGGGCGCGCCCGCGGGGCCGCGGTCGGCGAGGGAGCGGACCGGGCTCGCGGAGGCGTCGGGGGTGGGCGGGCCGAGGTGCAGGGGCCGGCGGGGCGTCACCGGAGGAATCGGCACCGACGGGGCCACGCGCTGCGGCTGGGACGGGCGGACGGCGCTGAGGTCGTGCGAGCCGCTGTCGCGGCCGGCGGTCTCGTGCGGTCCGGGCTCGTGGACGGCCTCGACGACCGGCTCGGGTGCGGGCGGGGCGACCTCGTTGCCCCATGCGCCCTGGGCGCCGGGCAGCAGCAGGAGGTCTTCGTCCTCGGCGGTGGTCTCGGAGAGGTAGGTGTACGCACCGTGCGCGGGAACGCCCGGCTGTTCCACCATGCCTGCGTTCTCCGGCAGTCCCTCGCCCGGGATCTGGCCGGTGTCGGTCATGCGTACCCCTCGCCCATCGGTTAGTGCTTCTACGGCCAGCTCACCGGAGACGGCGCACCGACCGCCCCCGCAGTGAAGAACGAGCGTGCGTGCCCAGCGGCACGAACGGCCCGCCGAGAAAGACGACAAAGCCATTAACTGGCATTGTCCCGGCCGTTCCCCCGTCGCGACAGCTTGATCCGCGTCGGTCCGCTGTGGACTGCGCCACGTTGCGCGTCCTCCGGTTCTGCCGTACCACACCCACCCCAAAACGGGCGCGCTTTCCGGACATTGACGAACGAAAGGCCGGTCCACCGGTGCGGTACAACAGTCGGCCAGCCTACCGCGCGCAGTACGACAACAGGATCACGGGATCAACAAATGGGGTCACGTTGAGCGGTCCGGCAGAACCCCGCTGAGCAGGAACGCTACGCTCCGCTCCGTCTCCGTCCAGGCCCGTGTGTCGAGTTCGACGGACTGGATGAGGGCGCACTCGACGCGGTAGCCGTGTTCGGTCAGGTCGCGGCCGATGAGTTCGGCCTCGTCGCGCGTCATGGCGTGGGCGACGATGCCCTGCGGGCGGCGGTCGGCGACCGCGGAGACGACGGCCGCTCCCCCGCCGCCGACCCGGACGACGTCCGGTTCGGGGAGGTTCTCCAGGACGTGCGGGGCGGTGCCGCGGACGATCTGGAGCTGGACGCCGAAGCGGCGGGCGGCGGCGTCGGCGCGGCCGCAGGCGATGAGGTCCCGGTCCACGGCGATGACGGCGGCGCCCGCCCGGGCGGCCTCGACGGCGAAGGCGCCGCTGCCGCTGCCGATGTCCCACACGAGGTCGCCGATCCGGGGGCCCAGGCGGGCGAGTTGGGCCGCCCGGAGCAGATCCGTCTCACCTTCGCCCAGCGGGCCGTCGTAGGTCTCGGCGGGCAGGGCCCAGCCGCGGGGCCCGGCGGCGGGTTCGCGGCCGGAGATCCAGCCGCCGCCCTCGCCTGCGGTCACCGGTCCGCCGATGACGATGACGACGTTCGGGTCGCGCCAGATGTGGTCGGCGGCCTTGTCGGAGGTGAGGATCGTGACCTGTTCGCGCTCGGTGCCGAGTTCCTCGCAGATGACGAAGGTGCGGTGGACGCCCTCCATCAGGAGGCCGAGTTCGGCGGGGCCCGCGCCGGGTGAGGTGAGGACGGCCACCTTGGTGTGGGCGCGGCACACATTCACCGCGCGTCGCAGGGTGCGACGGTGTGCGACGACCACTTGGGCGTCGTCCCAGGGCATGCCGGCGCGGGCGAAGGCGGCGGCGACCGAGGAGACGGCGGGGACGACCTCGACCTCCAGGCCGAACTCGGGGTCGCGCAGGGTGCGTACCACTCCGAAGAAGCCGGGATCGCCGTCGGCGAGCACCACCGCCGTGCCGCGATGGCCGGCGATCCGGCGGGCGGCGAGCGAGACGCTGCCGAGGCGGATGCGTTCGGCGCCGGTGGGTACCTCGGGCAGCGCCAGATGGTGGGCGGCGCCCGCCACGAGTGTGGCGGCACCGAGGGCGGAGCGTGCCGCGGCGGTCAGCGGCGAGCCGTCCCAGCCGATCACCGTCACCCGGTCGGCCATCGTCGTCAGTCTCCAGGGGGTTCGCGCAGGTCGTCAGGGGCGGGCTCCGTGAGGGTACCTGGTCGACCCGGCGAACGCGGCAGCGGTACCTCGGCCGCCCCCTGGTTCAGTTCCAGTCGCCGAACGAGGTGAACCCGTCGGAACCGGTCAACTGGTCGTCGACGCCGGTGAGGTCCTCGGGGAGCAGGCTCCAGACGATGATGTCGGTGCGTACGTCGGTCCAGCCGCCCGCCTCGGTCCGGGCGCGGGCTATCCAGGCGCCCCGCAGGACGCCCTCGCTGATACAGCCGATCTTCTGGGCGACCTGCTGGGAGGCGGTGTTGTCGGCGGCCGTGCGCAGTTCGAGGCGCTCGAACTTCTGGTCCTGGAACAGCCAGCGGGCCGTGACGAAGGCCGCCTCGGAGGCGTAGCCCTCGCCGCGCGCCCACGGGGCTATGACGTAGGCGATCTCGCTGGCGCGGACCTTCCAGTCGGTGTTCCTGAGGTGGACGATGCCGACGAGCCGCTGGGTCAGGAACTCGGTGACGGCGAAGACGATGCCGCGGCCCTCGGCCCGTTCGGCGGGGGCGAGTTCGGTGATCCAGGCGCGGCCGTCGGCCTCGGTGTAGGGGTGCGGCACGGACGTCCAGGCGACGACCTGTTCGTCGTTCATCATCTCGGTGAGCGACTCGATGTCGGACTCCTCGAAGGGACGCAGCACCAACCGCTCCGTGCTGATGGAGATGTTGGGGAAGGTGCTAGTCATGCGCCGCTCCGTAACCTTCGGAAAACCTTCAAGTACCGCTGAACTCCTGCTGAACTGCCCAGCATGCAGCATGAAAGCACTGAACCGCACTACAGGGTCCACCCGGGGTGAGCGAGTGGACCCTGTGCGTGGCGATACGCGGTAAACGCGTGGCGATACGCGGTATACGCGCCGTCAGCCGGAGGTGACCGGCAGGACGCTGCCCTGGTACTCGTCCTCGATGAACTTCTTCACCTCGGACGAGACGAGGAGCTTCGCGAGCTTCTCGCCCCGGGGGGTCGTCCTCGTCGCCCTTCTTGACGGCCAGGAGGTTGGCGTAGGGGTTGTCCTTCGCCGGCTCCGGGACGATCGCGTCCTTCGCGGAGCTGTAGCCCGCGTCCTGGGCGTAGTTGGCATGAGGACGCGGGGCCACAGCCGCACCTGCCTCGGCTGGGCAGGGCGTAGTCCGTCAACTTCTCGGCCGGGGCCGCGGCAACCGGTGCCGCTCGCCCATCGATTCGCGCTTCCGGCTACCCCCGACGACAGGACGGCCACGGATCGCATCCGCCGTGCGGCCCTGGCGGACCGTACAGCGCGGGACCGTTGACTGGGCCCCACGGACGTGCCCCTAGAGGCCACGTGACACCAGACCGGTCAGCGCCAACTGCAACCGTGTCCCCGGGGTGCCCGGTTCGTGCCTTCAAGGGCTCGCGACCGGTGCGGTAACCGCACCGGCATGCTGCGTTACGCACGCCGTATCCGTGGACTCCCTGATCTTCAGCCCAAGTCGGCCTTCTCGGCGAGGTTGTCCTTGATGTACGTCAGGACCTCGCCGGCCGGGACGGCGGTGGCGCCGAAGGCCAGGGCCGCCGCGGCCGCGGGTATGAGGAGCTTGCGCATGCGTGTCGGTCCCCCTGTCGATCGGTGCGCTCAGAACGACGGGATGACGGAGCCGTCGTACTTGTCCTCGATGAACTTCTTGACCTCGTCGGAGGTGAGAAGCTGCGCGAGCTTCTTCACGCGCGGGTCGTCCTCGTTGCCGTCCTTCACCGCGAGGAAGTTGCCGTACGGGTTGTCCTTGGCGGACTCCAGGACGAGGGCGTCCTTCGCGGGCGAGAGGTCGGCCTCGATGGCGTAGTTGCCGTTGATGACCGCCGCGTCGACGTCGTCCAGGGAGCGCGGGGTCTGGGCCGCCTCCAGCTCCTTGAACTTGAGGTTCTTCGGGTTCTTCGCGATGTCGGCCGGGGTCGCGTCGTTGCCCACGCCGTCCTTGAGCGTGATGATCCCGCCTGCGTCGAGCAGCTTGAGGGCACGGGCCTCGTTGACGCTGTCGTTCGGGACGGCGATCGTCGCACCGCTCTTGAGGGCGTCGGCGCTCTTCACCGAGTTCGAGTAGAGGCCGAGCGGCTCCAGGTGGACCGTGACGACGGGCACGATGTGGGTGCCGTTCTTCTTGTTGAAGTCGTCGAGGTACGGCTGGTTCTGGAAGTAGTTGGCGTCGACCGAGCCGTCCTCCGTCGCCGTGTTCGGCGTGACGTAGTCGGTGAACTCCTTGACCTCCAGGTCGAGGCCCGCCTTCTTCGCCAGGTTGTCCTTGACGTAGGTGAGGATCTCGGCGTGCGGGACGGGGCTCGCGGCGACGACCAGCGGGCCGCTGGTGTCGGAGGAACCCGCGGAGTCGTTCTCCGAGCCGCAGGCGGTGAGCCCGAAGGTGAGGGCGCCGACGGCGAGGACTGCGGTGGTGAGCTTTGCGGTGTTACGCACGAAAAGTGCCTTTCCTTTTGGGCAGAGCGACCCCGCGGAGGGTGTGCGGGGACGTTTTCGGGGGTGGGGTCAGACGGTCTTGGTGTCGGCCGTCGCGGCCTTCAGCAGCCGCAGCTTCGGCGCCGGGCCGCCGCGTCCGCCCCGGCTGTACAGGGAGCGGGCCGCGTGGTCGCCGGCGAACTGGATCAGCGAGATGACGACCGCGAGGATCGCCACGGTGATCCACATGAGCTCGGTCTCGAAGCGCTGGTAGCCGTAGCGGATGGCGATGTCGCCGAGACCGCCGGCGCCGACCGTGCCGGCCATCGCGGAGTAGCCGATGAGCGCGACGATCGTGGTCGTGGTGCTGGCGATCAGCGAGGGCAGGGATTCCGGTACGAGGACCTTGCGGACGATCGTCCAGGTGTTGCCGCCCATCGACTGCACGGCCTCGACGAGCCCGCCGTCCACTTCGCGGACAGCCGTCTCGACCAGACGCGCGAAGAACGGGATGGCGCCGATGGCGAGCGGCACGATCGCGGCCTCGCGGCCGATGGTGGTGCCGGTGATGGACCGGGTGAAGCCCATCAGCGCGACCATCAGGATGATGAACGGCATCGAGCGGGCGACGTTCACGACCTGGCCGATGACCTTGTTCGCGAAAACGTTCTGGAGCAGTCCGCCGCGGTCGGTGAGGACGAGGAGGACACCGAGCGGGAGGCCGCCGACGACGGCGATGACGGTGGACCAGCCGACCATGTAGAGGGTGTCCCAACACGCCTGCTCCAGCAGGGGCTGCATCTCGGACCAGGTCACTTGGCACCTTCCTTCACCAGCACGGAGACGGGCTCCTGGCCCACGACGTCGATCTGCAGGCCCTGTTCGCGCAGGAACCCGACGGGCACGACGTTGTCCTCGTAGCGGCCCGGCAGTTCGATGCGCATCCGGCCGACCTGGAGGCCGCCCACGGTGTCGATGGCGGCGCCGAGGATCGAGATGTCGATGTTGTAGGTGCGGGAGAGCTGGGAGATGACCGGCTGGGTCGCGGCCTCGCCGTGGAAGGTGACGTCGATGACCGTGCGGTCGTCGCCCGTGGCCTCGCCGCCGACCGGGAAGAGGGCGGTGGCGAGCTCGGAGCCGGGGGTGGCGAGGAGTTCGCTGACGGTGCCGGACTCGACGATGCGGCCGTTCTCCATGAGGGCGGCGGAGTCGCAGATCGACTTCACGACGTCCATCTCGTGGGTGATGAGAAGGACGGTCAGGCCGAGCTCGCGGTTAAGGTCGCGCAGCAACTGGAGGATCGAGCCGGTGGTCTCCGGGTCGAGGGCGCTGGTGGCCTCGTCGGAGAGCAGGACCTTGGGGTCGCCGGCCAGGGCGCGGGCGATGCCGACGCGCTGCTTCTGACCGCCGGAGAGCTGGGCGGGGTAGGCCTTGGCCTTGTCGGAGAGGCCGACGAGGTCGAGGAGTTCGAGGGCCTTGCGGGAGCGCTCCTTGCCGGACTTGCCGAGGATTTCGAGGGGCAGCTCGATGTTGTCCTGGACGGTCCGGGAGGAGAGCAGGTTGAAGTGCTGGAAGACCATGCCGATACGGCTGCGGGCGCGGCGCAGTTCCTTGCCGGCCCGCGGTCCGCGTCCGGCGAGGGCGGTGAGGTCCTGGCCGGCGACGGTGACCGTGCCGGCGGTGGGCTTCTCCAGCAGGTTGACACAGCGGATGAGGGAGGACTTGCCGGCGCCGGACTGGCCGATGACGCCGTAGACCTCGCCTTCGCGGACGTGGAGATCGACGCCGTCCAAGGCGGTGACCTCACGGCCGCGCGAGCGGTAGACCTTGGTCAGGCCCGTGGTGGTGATCACGTGGATTTCCGTCACTGTCGGGTGCAGGGCGTGGGTGTGCCCTGGCGGGTGCATTCGGTCGGGAACGCGGCACGGTTCTCGTGCGGTGGCACAGGAGCCGGGGGAGAACATGTGCGCGGGGCGGCGTCACGTACGGCAATCAGCGCACGGACATGCCACTGCGTCTCGCTTCGGGGCGCGAGCTCGGGGTGGTGCGGGGGCCCTCTAGAAGGCGCACATTCGACACATACAGCGAGCACCGGGCGTCATGGTCGCCTCGGTCGCAAGGGTGCGGCTGCTCGTCGTGGTCATGGAATCAGTAAAGCAGACGTATGGTCCTGACAAGCCGCCGCTGTCCAGGATGTGGACAGCGGCGGACAGGGTTCAGGGGCGGACGGAGATCTCCACTCCCCCGTCGGTGACCAGCGCCGACAAGGCCGACAGGTTGCCCACGACGAGATCGGCGTCCAGCTCATGGGCCCGGTGGGTTGTGGCCAATGCCACGGTGGTCATCCCGGCGGCCCGGCCGGCCCTGAGCCCGGCCGGGGCGTCCTCGAAGACGACACAGTGCGCGGGGTCGACGCCGAGCGCGCGGGCGGCGAGCAGATACGGCTCGGGGTCGGGCTTGCCGCGGGTCACGTCCTCGGCGGCGACGAGGGTCTTGGGCAGGATGCCGACGGCGTCGAGCCGGGCCTCGGCGAGCCGCCGGGTGGCGGAGGTGACGACGGCCCAGCGGTCGGCGGGCAGGGAGCCGAGGAACGCCTTCGTCCCCGGCAGCAGCTGTACGCCTCCGTCGGGCACGTCCTCGACCTCCAGCCTCTCGATCCGCGCGACCGCCTCCGCCACGACCTCGGAGGGCAGCAGTTCGGCGGCTATCTCGGCAGCGGTACGACCGTGCAGCTCCACCCGCCCGAACTCCTCCGCCGTGATCCCGTACTCCCCGGCCCACTGCCGCCAGCAGCGGTCCACAGAGGCGAGGGAGGAGACCAGAGTGCCGTCGTTGTCGAAGAGCAGGGCCTGCGCGTGGATCGTCATGGTCCAGACCCTACGGCTCGGCGCGGGGTCGGCCGCATCAGGCCTTTTGGCCCGTAATAGGGTCGCCCCATGCTTGATGCCCTGACGCTGGTGACCGGTGTCGCCGCGCTGTTGCTCGCCGCCTGGTGCGGGTGGGCGGCCTATCGTGATCAGCCGACCAAGGACTGGCACTTCATCGGGATGGGTGTCGTCACAGCACTGGCCCTGGTGCAGCTCGTCGTCGGGATCGTGCAGCTGGCGCGGGGCGAGGAGCCGGAGCAGGGGACGACCATCTTCGTGGCGTATCTGCTGGGGGCGTTCGCCTGTGTGCCCGCCGCCGGGTTCATGTCGCTCGCCGAGCGGACGAAGTGGGGCTCGGTGACCGTGGCCGCGGGCGGAGTGGTGCTGGCGGTGCTGGAAGTGCGGCTCTATGACATCTGGGGAGGCTGAGGTGGCCGTGGACGAGGAGAAGGCGGGCAGGAACCGGCTGATCAGCGGCCCCGGGACGCTGCTCGTGTGGCTCTACGGGGTCATGGTCGTCGGCGCCGTGTCGCGGTCCGTCTATCAGATCGCCACCGAGTTCGACCGGGCGCCGCTGGCCTACTCGCTCTCCGCCCTCGCCGGCGTGGTGTACGGCTTCATCACGTACACCCTCGTGCGCGGCGGGGAGACCGCCCGCAAGGCGGCGCTGGTGTGCTGCGCCGCCGAGCTGGTGGGCGTGCTGACGGTGGGGACCTGGACGCTGGCGGATCCGTCGGCGTTCCCGGACGCGACCGTCTGGTCCGACTTCGGCATGGGGTATGTGTTCATCCCCGTGCTGCTGCCACTGTCGGCCATCTACTGGCTGCGGAAAGCCCGTACCGCTACGCCGTAGCGGCGTACGTCCCCGCAGCCTTCTCCAGGACGATCATCGGTACGCCGTCCGCGCCCTTCGACGTGCCCACCGCCTCGTAGCCCACCTTGCGGTAGAGGCTGAGGTTGCCCTCGCTGCGGTGGCCGGTGAAGAGGCGGAACCTGGTGGCGCCGCGCTCGCCGGCCAGCGCCGCTTCCGCCGCGCGCAGCAGCCGCGCCCCGATGCCGTGGCCCTGGAGGCGCGGGTGGACGCAGAGCTTGCCGATGGCGGCCGAGCCGTCCTCGGTGACATGGCCGCGGACCGAGCCGACGACCTCTTCGCCGAGCCGCGCCACGAAGACGCAGTCCCCGGCGACCTCCTCACGGACCGAGTCCAGGGTCTGGACGAGCGGATCGATGCGGTAGTTGCCGTACAGCGCAGCCTCGCTCTGGAAGCACAGGTACTGCAGCCTGAAGATCTGCTCCGCGTCCTGCTCGGTCGCCGCAGAGATGGTCACGCTCATGCCCATGTGCGCACGCCTCCCGCTCACCTGATCGCCGTTTCGTCCCTCACTCCTATCCCCGCCCTCCGCGGGCCGCAACCTCCGGTGTGAGCAAACGACGGAGACAACCCAGGCATCTGGAACGTTCCGGGCCGAGACTGCCCTGTGAGATACCCAACTTCCCCGCGATTTCCCGATAGGTGAGGTCCCTCGGGGAGAGCAGCGCCTCCATGAGACTGGGGCAGCGGCCCGGCAGCCGGCGTACGGCATCCCGCAGGGCGCGGCCCCGGGCCGCCGCGAGGGCGAGGTGTTCCGGGGTGCGGTCGGTGTCGTCCGCCGGCTCGGTCTCGTACGGCTGTTCGAGCATGGTCGTACGGCGGGTGCGGCGGGCCTCGGAGCGGACCGCGCTGCGGAGCCAGCTCTGCGGGTCGGCCGGGGGGCCGTCGGTGTCGAGGCGTTCGAGGAGGCGGAGCCAGACCGCCTGTTCCAGGTCGCCGGGTTCCGTACCGGTGGCATGTGCCTCGGCGGAGGCTTCGGCGGTGAGCAGGGGGCGCAGGGTGGTGACCAGGTCGTGGGACATATGCCTGACGACGCGGCCGTCCGGGCGGCGGGTTGCCCGGACGGCCGTTTGTCACCCCAACCGGGGCCGGGCGCTCAGCCGTTGACGAAGTCCTCGCGGGCCAGCAGGCCGGTGTCCGGGTTGTCGGTGAAGACGCCGTCGATGCCGGTGGCGAAGTACGCCCGGTAGGCGCCGAAGACATCGCCGTACCCGTCGGCGTCCGTGCCCTTGCGGAAGTTCGCGGGGAGGAACGGGTTCTCGTTGCGCATGGTGTACGGGTGGAGGATCAGGCCCACCTTGTGCGCGTCGGCGACGAGGGTGGTCGGCGTGGTGAGGTTGCCGCTCGCGTCCTTCGGGATGACCAGGTCGAGGGTCGGGCCGATGCCCTGGGCGTAGCCGGCGATCTCCCTGAGGCCTTTGGGGGTGATCAGGTCGGCGACCGTGCGCGGGTCGCCCGTCTCGACGAAGTCCCAGGGGCGGCTGGCCGCCGAGGAGAGCAGGACCACCAGCGGGTTGTCGACCAGCGTGTTGAGGCGCTGGATGCTGGTCGGCTCGAAGGACTGCAGGATGACCGGCGAGTTCCGCTTGTCCTTGCCGTACTTGCGCAGCAGCTTGGCGACCCGCTCCTCAAGGCCCAGGCCCAGCTTGCGGAAGTAGGTGGGGTGCTTGGTCTCGGGGTAGATCCAGACCTGCTTGCCGCGCTTGCGGGTCTGCTCGTCCTGCCACTTCAGGACCTCTTCGAAGGTGGGGATCTCCCAGCGGCCGTCGTAGAGGGTGTTGTGCGGGCGGTTGGCCGGGATGCGCTCGATCGCGCGCAGGGTCTTCAGCTCGGCGAGCGTGAAGTCCTCGGTGAACCAGCCGGTGACGGAGACGCCGTCCAGCAGCTTGGTGGTCCGGCGGCCGGCGAACTCGGGGTGGTCGGCGACATCCGTCGTCCCGCCGATCTCCGGTTCGTGACGGCAGACGATGTGACCGTCCTTGGTGGGCACCAGGTCTCCGGCCTCGACGATGTGGGCGCCGAGGTCGAGGGCGAGCTGGTACGCGCCGAGCGTGTGCTCCGGCCGGTAGCCGCTGGCGCCCCGGTGGCCGATGATCGTCGGCACGGGCAGGCTCTTCACGCCTCCACCATGCCGTGTCCCGCCGGCTCTCGCCGTACCCGGCAGACCGAGCACGGCTCCGCTCGCGCCGAGTACCGCGGCGCCGAGAAGTGCCCGCCGGCCGGTCCCGCCCGTCTGCTCGTCCGAGTCCTGCGTTCCCATGAGCGCCTCCTGCGTCGGCTCCTTCGGTGCGGGCCGATCGTAGGTGCGTGTACATGACGGACGGGAGACCTCCGGCATAACGCACGGGTGATGCTGGATGTCGTACGAGATCACTGCCGCCGTCGCACGGGAGGTCCGCTGTGACGGGTCGTCAGCGGCGGAGGCGATGTCCGTCACATATGGCCAACGGGTTACGGGCGGTACACCGCACGTCACCGCAGGTAAACCAGCGTCAACAGTTCGTAAGACCTCGGTGAACCCGGTGAACCCGATGTGCACGACCCGGGGAACCGCGAGTATCGTCCTCACCTGCACAGACATATACCGATTCACTTGACACCGGAGGATCCGTTGTCCCGCTTCGCGTTCCTCAAGGCAGTGCTCGGACCGATCATGCGCCTGATGTTCCGCCCCCGGGTGGAGGGCGCGGAGCACATCCCGGGGGACGGTCCGGTGATCCTCGCCGGGAACCACCTCACGTTCATCGACTCGATGATCATGCCGCTCTTCTGCGACCGCCAGGTCTTCTTCATCGGCAAGGACGAGTACGTCACCGGCAAGGGCCTCAAGGGCCGGCTGATGGCCTGGTTCTTCACGGGCTGCGGCATGATCCCGGTCGACCGGGACGGCGGCCGGGGCGGGGTCGCCGCGCTGATGACCGGGCGCCGGGTGCTGGAGGAGGGCAAGGTCTTCAGCATCTACCCCGAGGGCACCCGCTCCCCCGACGGCCGGCTCTACCGCGGCCGCACCGGTATCGCCCGGCTGGCCCTGATGACCGGGGCGCCGGTCGTGCCGTTCGCCATCATCGGCACGGACAAGGTCCAGCCCGGCGGCGCCGGCTTCCCGCGCCCCGCCCGGGTCACCGTCCGCTTCGGTGAGGCGATGGAGTTCTCCCGGTACGAGGGGATGGACCGGGACCGCTATGTGCTGCGCGCGGTGACGGACTCCGTGATGGCGGAGGTCATGCGGCTGTCCGGGCAGGAGTACGTGGACATGTACGCGACCAAGGCCAAGGAAGCGGCGTAACTTCTCTACACGGCGGGCTGCTCATCGGGCGGCCCGCCGTTGGTGTGTCCGGGGGCGGGAACCCACAGGACGAAGGTCGCCCCCTCCCCCACCTGTGAGAACAGCCGGACCTGGCCTCCGTGCGACTCCACGATCTGTCTGACGATCGCCAGGCCGAGACCCGCGTGCCGGTCGCGGCCGCTCGCCCCGTCGGCCCGCCAGAACCGGTCGAAGACCCTCGTCTGGTCGTCGTGCAGGATGCCGGGACCCTCGTCACGTACCGCCGTCCACAGCCAGCTGCCGGTGCGGCCCGCCGCGACCGTGATCAGCGTGCCCGGTGGAGACAGCCGTACGGCGTTCGAGAGCAGGTTGCCGACCGCGCGGCGCAGGGCGTCGTGGTCGCCGATGACGGTCAGGCCCGTGGTGAGACGGCGGTGGAGGGTGAGGCCGCGTTCCTGGGCCAGCGGGGCGAACTCCTCGCACGCCTCCGCCGCCGCTGCCGCGAGGTCGACGTCGGCGTCGGCGAGGGCGGGGGCGTTGCGGCGGGCGGTGGCGAGGAGGTCTTCGACCAGGCGGGTCATCCGGGTCGTCGCCCGGTCGACGCTGCGGGCGGCCGTACGGCGCTCCTCCTCGTCCGAGTCCTCCGACGTCAGTACGGCGTCGACGTTCGCGCGGATGATGGCGAGCGGGCTGCGCAGTTCGTGGGAGGCGTCGTCGATGAGCTGGCGTTGGGCGCGGAAGGCCTCGTCGAGGCGTTCGAGCATGGAGTCGACGGTGTCGGCGAGGTCGCGGAGTTCGTCCTTGGGGCCCTGCAGGCGGATGCGCCGGGAGAGGTCGGTGGCCTGGATCTCCGCTGCGGCGCGGGAGATGGAGCGCACGGGGCGCAGGGCGCGGCCGGAGAGGATCCAGCCGAGGGCGAGGCTGGTGACGGCGACGCCGCCGAGGACGGCGAAGGAGAAGCGGCGGAGGTTGGCGAGGGTCTCGTAGTTCACGGCGGCCTCGACCTCGTGGACCTTGACCGCGTCGAACTCGCCCACCTCCTCGCCGTTCACGAACTTCTTCACCGGGAACTGCTTGGTGACCGGGTGGGCCTCGCCGCTGCGTTCCACCGCGAGGTAGGTGGCGCCCAGGACAAGGGCGGTGAGGATGAACAGGAGTCCGGAGTAGAGGACGGTCAGGCGGAAGCGGATGGTGTGGGTGAAGGCGGGGAGACGGAACCTGTCCGACGAAGTCCCCTTCAGGGCGGGCCACTTCAGGGAGGGCCGCTTCATGGCGTGTCCTTCAGGCGGTAGCCCTGCCGGATCACCGTCTCGATGAGGGGTTCCTGCTCGCCGGTGACCTTGCGGCGCAGTGAACCGACCGTGACCCGCACCGTGTTGGTGAACGGGTCGGCGTATTCGTCCCAGACGTGTTCGAGGAGTTCCTCGGCCGGTACGACGCGGCCCGGGCGGGTCATCAGATAGTGCAGGACGCTGAACTCCTTCGGCGTGAGCGGGAGCCGGCGGTCGCCCCGGTAGGCCTCGAAGCGGGCGGTGTCCAGGCGGAGTTCACCGACCTCGACGATGGCGGTGCCGCCGTCCTCGCGACGCAGCAACGCCCTTATCCGGGCGAGGAGTTCGGGGAGGGCGAAGGGTTTGACGAGGTAGTCGTCGGCGCCCTCGTCGAGGCCGCGGACCCGGTCTGCGAGGCGGTCACGGGCGGTGAGCATGAGGATGCGGGGGCCGCCGGGGGTGGCGCGGATGGCACGGCAGACCGAGAAGCCGTCGCCGTCGGGGAGGTTGAGGTCGAGCAGGACCAGGTCGTAGTCGTTGACGGCCAGTTTCTCGGTCGCGCTGTCGACGTCCGGGGCGACGTCCACGGCGTAACCGGCCCTGACCAGACCGACCTTGAGCGCGACGACCAGGTCCTCCTCGTCCTCGACCACGAGCAGTCTCATGTCCGCCCCCTCGGTCCTCCCGGCGGTTCAGCCGCCGTCGATGATGGTCCGGGCCGCGGCCGCCGCGTCGGCGACGGGGATGGCGAAGCCGATGCCGATGGAGCCGCCCCGCTGCTGGTCCAACGTCGCGATGGCCGTGTTGATGCCGATGACCCGCCCGTCGGCGTCGACGAGGGGCCCGCCCGAGTTCCCCGGGTTGATCGAGGCGTCGGTCTGCACGGCACGCTGCTGCCGACCACCCTCACCCAGCCGCACGTCACGGTCCAGGGCGCTGACGATGCCGGAGGTGACGGTACCGCTGAGGCCGAGCGGGGAGCCGATGGCGAGGACGGTGTCTCCGACGCCGGGCCGGGAGCCGGGAGTGGCCAGCTGGGCCGGGCGCAGACCACGTGCCGTCTCCGGCTGGAGTACGGCCACGTCGTGATCCGGGTCGTCGCCGATCACCTCGGCGTTGAGCCTGCGGCCGTCCTGAAGCTCGACGGTGACGGTGGAACTGCCGTCCACGACATGGGCGTTGGTGAGGATCCGGCCGCGGGCGTCGAGCACGAATCCGGAACCCTGGCCGTTCGGGGTGACGACGGACACGACGCTGGGCAGGACTCGCGCGGCGACGGCTTCCAGGTCACCGGGGGCGCGGGCGGCGGCGGCCGGGGTGGCGGGTTCGTCGTCGCCGAGGGCACCCGCCGCGTATCCGGCGGCGCCGCCCGCGAGGACGGCGGCCAGGAGGGCGGTGGCGAGGGGACGGGGGGTGCGGGCGCCTTTGGGTGACGGGGGTTTCGGGGTGTCGTACGGCGAGGGGGACGGGGTGGGTGTCGGGGGTGCGGTCCGCTCGGGGAGCGTCGGGGGACGGCCGGCGAGGAAGGCGGGGCCTCGGGGGGTGCCCAGGCCGCGGGTGGACGCGGGGCCGGGGGCGGGGGTGGCGTCGGTGGGGGTGCGGGGTGTGTCCGGGTCGGGCAAGGCGTGGCCGAGGGCCGGCGTGCCGAGGCCGGGCGGGCCGGCGTTCAGGGCGGTGGGACCGCTGGGCTCTTCCGGGCCCACCGGCTCTCCCAGGCCCAGCGGCTCCACCGGCTCCTCCAGGCCCACCGGCTCCCCCCGGCCGTCAGCCCCTCCCGGACTTGTTGGGTCCCTTCGGCCCGGTGGGTGGGTCGGGGTGCCGGGGGTCGTCGGAGGGCCGGAAGCTGTCGGAGGGCCGGGGTGCGTGGGGTCGGTCACGGGTTCCTCCCTGGGTGGGGGGTGGTCATGGGAGCCTCGAGAACCACAGCAGGGACGTCGCCGCGGCGATCAGTGCCGCACCGAGGCCCGCGGCCACGAACCACTGCCAGATCTCGCGCTGCTCGGTGCGGTGGCCCACGGAGCTGCCGATGTCGTCGTAGACGGCCTGGAGCTCCTCGCCGGTGGCGGCCTCGTGGTAGTCACCGCCCGTGACGGCGGCGAGGCGTTCCAGCGCGGGGCCGTCGACGGGGACCTGGAGGACCCGGCCGTCGGGGAACTCGATGACCCCGTCCTCGGTGCCGTAGGCGATCGTCGAGACCGGGATCTCCTCGGCGGCCGCCTCCGCCGCTGCCGACTCGACCGAGCGGCCCACGGTGTTGGAGCCGTCGGACAGAAGGACGATGTGGGCCGGGGGCGGTTCGGTCTCGGCCTGTTCGTCCAGCGCGCGGATCGCGTCGCGGGCGGCGATGACGGCGTCGCCGATCGCGGTGCCCTGGCCGGCGGTGAGCTGTCGGATCGCCGAGCGGAGCAGGGCGCGGTCGGTGGTCGGCGGCACCGCGACCGTGGCGTTGCCGCTGAACGTGACCAGCCCGGTGTTGAAGCGCGCGGGCAGCCGGTCGACGAAGGTGAGGGCGGCGCGCTGGGCCGCCTCGAAGCGCGTGGGTTCGACGTCCGTGGCCTCCATGGAGCCGGAGGTGTCGAACGCGACGACGATCGTGGCCCGTTCCCGCGGCACCTGTACGTCCGCCGTCGGACGGGCGAAGCCCACGACCAGCAGGGCGATGGTGGCGCAGAAGGCCCCCGCCGGGACGTGCCGGCGCCAACCCGGCCTCGTGGGTGCGACCTTGTCGAGCAGATCGAGATTGGTGAAGCGGACGGCGTACCGGTTGCGTCGGCGCTGTGTCAGCAGATACGCGCCGATCAGTGCGGCGAGCGGCACCAGGAGCAGCAGCCAGCCCGGTGAACGCAGACCCATGATCCCTCCTTTCCGGAAGGCGCGTTCGTCATGCGGCGCCGCCTCCCGCTCGGCGCCGCTGGTTCTCCACGTACTTCACGACGTCCCGCACCCAGTCCCGGTCCGTGCGCAGCCGCAGATGGGCGGCGCCGGCCCGGTGGATGGTGCGTTTGATCAGGGCGCGCTGTTCCAGTGCGGCCTCGGCGTAGCGTTCGCGCACCTTCCGTGCGTGTGTGGACACTTCGCGTCGGCGGCCGGTCTCCGGATCGACGAAGGTGAGCAAGCCGACGGCGGGCAGTTCGAGTTCGCGCGGGTCGACGGTCTCGATCGCCAGTACCTGGTGGCGCTGGGCCACCGTCCGCAGGGGCCGCTCCCAGCCGGGCTCCAGGAAGTCGGAGACGACGGCGACCAGTCCCCGGGCGGGCAGTGCGCGCAGGGCGCCGAGCGCGTCGGCGAGGGTGTCGGGGGCGGTTCCGGGCGCCACGCGCGGGCGGTCCAGGGCGGCCCGCAGGATGGTCAGCAGGTGCCGGCGTCCGGTGCGTGGCGGGATGCGCCGGATGCCGTCCGCCCCGGTGAGCTGGGCGCCGAGCCGGTTCCCGGCCCGCTCGGTGAGGAAGGCGACCGCCGCCGCGGCCCCGACCGCCAGGTCGCGTTTCTCCATGCGGGCGGTGCCGAAGTCCATGCTCGCGGAGGCGTCGAGGACGATCCAGGTGGTGAGTTCGCGGTCGGCGAGGGTGAGCCGGACGTGCGGGACGGTGGTGCGGGCGGTGGCGTTCCAGTCCATTCGGCGTACGTCGTCGCCGATGATGTACGGCCGGGACTCGGCCATCTCGCCGCCGGGGCCGGGGAAGAGGGAGGGATGGTCGCCCTGAAGGAGGCCGTCGGGGTGCCGGGTGAAGAGCAACTCCAGGTGTTTCAGGGCCTGTTCTGGGGTGAGTTCGCGGAGGGTGGGGGTCATGCGACGGCCTTCCCCGCGTCGTCGGCGGCGGCCTGGCGCGGGCTGATCCGCGGTTGCTCCACGGCGGCCAGCACCTCGTCGACGATCTCGCCCGGCGTGACGCCGTCCGCGAGCGCGTCGAAGGAGAGGACCAGCCGGTGGCCGATCACCTCGTGGGTCAGGTCGCCGATGTCGTCGGGCAGGACGTATCCACGGCCGCGCAGCAGAGCGAGGGCGCGGGCGGCGGCGACCAGACCGAGCGTGGCGCGGGGACCGGCCCCGTGCGCCAACCGCCTGTCCGGACCGGCGAGTTCGCGGGTCGCGCAGACCAGTCGTACGGCGTATTCGGCGATCGCGTGGTGCACGAACACCTCGTCGGCGGTGCGCTGGAGCGTGACCAGGCGGTCGGGGGTGAGGATGCGGCGGGGGCGCGGCGGGTCCACGCTCATGCGGTAGAGGATGGCCAGTTCCTCGGACTCGCCGGGGGCGGGGACCTCCACCTTGAGCAGGAAACGGTCGCGCTGTGCCTCGGGGAGGTGGTAGACGCCCTCGGACTCGATGGGGTTCTGGGTGGCGAGGACGAGGAACGGCTCGGGGACGGGGAGGGTCGTGCCGCCTATGGAGACCTGGTGCTCGCCCATGACCTCCAGCAGGGCCGACTGCACCTTCGCGGGGGCACGGTTGATCTCGTCGGCGAGGACGACGTTCGCGATGACCGGGCCCGGCTCTATGTCGAACGCCTCTTGCGAGGGGCGGTAGATGCGGGTGCCGGTGATGTCGGAGGGGATCAGGTCGGGGGTGAACTGGAGGCGGGTGAAGTGGCCTCCCACCACGTGGGCGAGGGTTTTCGCGGCGAGGGTCTTGGCGACGCCGGGGACGCCTTCGAGGAGGCAGTGGCCTCTGGCCAGGACCGCGGTGAACATGCGTTCCACCATGCGGTCCTGGCCGACGATGACTCGCTTGACCTCGAAGAGGGCCTCTTCGAGGAGCTTGGCCTCCGGGGGTTCGGGGGTTGTCATGGGCCAAGACCATCAGGTGGAGGCGAAAAGCTGCTTAAAGCCGGATGTAGGGGCTGGTTGGCGTGCGGGGAGGCGGCTGCGGACCGGTGGGAGTCGATCGCGGCCACGCGGCGGAGCCGCAGATCGACACAGCCCCGTGTCCCTCGGGTCAGTCACCCAACCGTTGGTCCCTGAGCATGAACCATGCCGCCACTGCCGTCGCCGACAAGACCGCCGCGCCCACCCCCGCCGCCAGCGACAAGCCGTCCACGAATGCCTGCCTTGCCGCGTCGAGCAGTGCTGCGGATTGCTGCGCCGGCATCCCCGCCGCCGCCTCAACCGCCCCGCCCAGCGACTCATGCGCCGCCTCCGGCGTACCCACCGGCCCCGTGAAGCCCCGGTACACACCCGTCACGATCGAGCCCAGCACCGCGATGCCCAGGGCCGCGCCGAGCTCGTACGCCGTCTCGGACACCGCCGACGCCGAGCCCGCCTGTTCCTTCGGGACGCTCGACAGGATCACGTCCGCCGTCACCGTGAAGGAGAAGCCGGCGCCGACGCCGACGACCAGCAGGGCCGCGCCCAGCAGCGGGTAGCCCGTCGACCGGTCGATCACCGTCAGGGCGGCCAGGGCCAGACCCACCGCCGCCAGTCCGCCCGCGACCACCGAGCGGACCGAGAAGCGGCGGGCCGCACGCCCGGCGATCAGACCGGCCGCCACCGCGCCCACCGCGGCGGGGAGTTCGGCGAGGCCCGCCTCCAACGGGCGCCTGCCCTGGACGAGTTGCAGGTACTGCGAGAGGAAGAAGACCAGGCCGGACAGGCCGAGGATCGTCAGCAGGTCCGCCAGGACCGCCGCGCTGAAGCCGCGGTTGCGGAACAGGCGCATGTCCAGCAGCGGGGCCGGGAGGGTGAGCTGGCGGCGGACGAACCAGAAGAGGGCGGCCGCGCCCAGCAGGGCGGCGGCGGCGATCTCGCCGGAGAAGCCGTGTGTCGCGGCCTCCTTGACGGCGTAGACCAGGGCGATCACGCCGACCAGGGACAGGGCCACGCTGAGCATGTCCCATGGGCCCGGGTCGGGGTTCTTCGACTCCGGCAGGAGCTTGATGCCCACGACGACCAGGACCGCCATGACGGGCAGGTTGATGAGGAAGACCGAGCCCCACCAGAAGTGTTCGAGCAGGAAGCCGCCCGCGATCGGGCCGATCGCCGTACCGGCGGAGGCGGTTGCGCCCCAGATGCCGACGGCGAGGCTGCGTTCGCGCGGGTCGTGGAAGAGGTTGCGGATCAGGGCGAGGGTCGCCGGCATCAGGGTCGCGCCCGCCACGCCCAGCAGGGCGCGGGCGAGGATCATCAACTCCGGTGTCGTGGCGTAGGCGTTGAGGACGGATATCGCGCCGAACGCGGTGGCACCGACGAGCAGGATCTTCTTGCGGCCGATGCGGTCACCGAGGCTGCCCATGGAGACGAGCAGGCCCGCGATGACGAACGAGTAGACGTCGCCGATCCACAGGAGCTGGGTGCCGGACGGCTTCAGGTCCTCGCTGATGTAGGGGGTCGCGAGACCGAGGACGGTCGCGTCGACGGCCACCAGCAGCACGGCGAGCACGAGGACGGAGAGCGCGAGCCAACGGCCCGGGCGCTTGGTCACCGCCTCGGTCGTCGACGCCGGCTGCAGGGTGCTGGTCATGATTCCTCTCTCGGTTGTGAGTGATGCCGCAGGGCGCCGCCGAGCAACAGCTCGGCGATCATGTGGGCGAAGTCCTTGCGGGCCACGCGGCCCTCCGAGACCGCCCAGGCCCCGGAGGCCAGCAGGCCGTAGAGCGCCTCGGTGAGCCAGGCCGGGGTCAGGTCGATACGGAACTCGCCGGCCGCCTGACCGCGTCGGAACAGCGCCGCGACACGCTCGTCGATGCGGGTCCAGCCGGGGTTCTGCCCCTCGCCCTCGAACAGCTGGTTCTCGGTGTAGAGGAAGGCGAGCAGAGCGGCGGCCGGTTCGATCTCACGGACGAGGCGGCGCACGGCGTCCCGCGCCGGGCCCTCGTCGAGGCGGGCCGCGTCCAGGGCGGCCTCGCACTCCGCGATACCGAGCGCTTCGAGGGCCCGTACGAGCGCGTCGCGTCCGGCGAAGTGCCGGTGCAGGGTGGCGCGGCTGATCCCGGCGGCCTTGGCGACCTCGTCCATGGTCGCGGTGGATTTGCGGGTCAGCAGGGCCGCGGCACTGCGCAGCACATGGTCACGATCGACAGCCATGAGACAACGATAGCCCACATGAGACACAGATGTCTCACCACAGGCGTGACTGTCTCATCCGACGGTGCCCGACCAGGGGTTTCTCAGTCCCAGGCGATGCTCAGCGCCAGGGATTTCTCAGTGCCAGGGCAGGCCGGCCCGCTTCTCCCAGTACTCCTGCGGCTCCTCCGCCAGCCCGGTCAGTCGCGCCAGCTGGTCCTCGTCCAGGTCGACGACGGCCGCGTGCAGGTTGGAGGCGAGCTGGTTCGTCGCGGCGGCGCCGGAGAGGACGACGCCCGCCCAGGGCTGGCGCAGGATCAACGCGAGGGCGACCGCGTCGGCGCCGAGGGACGTCTCCGCGGCCACGGCCCTCAGGGCCTCCGGCGCGTACGGGTCCGCGAGCCTGCCGTTGGCCATGCCCTCCTTGACGATCACCGTGAGCCCGGCGTCATGGGCCTCGGCGAGGGCGGGGGCGGCGGAGGTCTCCAGGGCGTTGTACGTCGACTGGACGGTACGGAAGAGGGGCTCGCCGTCCACCGTCACGGCGAGGGCGGCGCGGATGGCGTCGGCCTGGGCAGGGCCGCTGGTGGAGAAGCCGATGCTCACGCCCGCGGCCGCCGCCTCGGCGAGCCTGGCGTGGAGTTCCTTGTCGGTGAGGGCCGGGCTGTCCGGGGTCACCGAGTGGATCTGGTAGAGGTCGAGGCGGTCGCCGAGGAGTTCGGCGGTCTCGGCGCGCTGACGGTCGTACGTCTGGACGCTGTGGTCCTTGACCTCGTGTTTCTCGGCGTCGGTGGTCCAGCCGGCGGTGTACGTGTAGCCCCATTTGCTGCCTACGACGATGTCGTCGATGTCGGGGCGGGTGTTCAGCCAGTCGGCGAGGAACTCCTCGGAACGGCCGTAGGAGCGGGCGGCGTCGAAGTAGCGGACGCCTTGGGCGTAGGCGGCGTCGAGGAGTTCATGGGTGCGGGTGCGCAGGGCGTCGACCGTACGGGCCTCGGGCAGGTCCTGTTCGCGGCCCAGGTTGATGTACCCGGGGCGCCCGACCGCGGCGAGGCCCAGTCCGATGTGGCAGGTGGGGGTCGTCGCTGAGGCAAGACGTGCGAAGGGCATCGCGGGCTCCGTTCGGTCGGTTCCTTACCGCTCACGACCAACGTAACCGCGATGCCCTTCGGACATGCGTACCGCTACTTCTCGGCGTTCGCCCTGCTACTTCTTGGCGTTCGCCCACGCGTGCTGGACCGCCACGTCCGCCTTCACCTCGGCCAGCTGCACCGCGACCGCGCTGGGTGCCGTGCCGCCGCGGCCGTCCCGTGAAGCCAGCGCGCCCGGCACGTTCAGGACCGTCCGGACCTCGGGGGTGAGGTGGGCGGAGATCTTCGCGAACTGCTCGTCCGTCAGTTCGTCGAGCTCCTTGCCCTCGGCCTCCGCGGCCTTCACGCACTCGCCGGCGACCTCGTGCGCCACCCGGAACGGCACGCCCTGCTTCACCAGCCACTCGGCGATGTCCGTGGCGAGGGAGAAGCCCGCCGGGGCCAGCTCCTCCATGCGCTCGCGGTTGACCGTGAGGGTCGCCATCATGCCGGTGAAGGCGGGGAGCAGGACCTCCAGCTGGTCGCAGGAGTCGAAGACCGGCTCCTTGTCCTCCTGGAGGTCGCGGTTGTAGGCGAGGGGCAGGGCCTTGAGCGTGGCCATCAGGCCCGTCAGGTTGCCGATCAGGCGGCCGGACTTGCCCCGGGCCAGCTCGGCGATGTCCGGGTTCTTCTTCTGCGGCATGATCGACGAGCCCGTGGAGAACGCGTCGTGGAGGGTCACGAAGGAGAACTCCTTCGTGTTCCAGATGATGATCTCCTCGGCGATCCGGGAGAGGTTGACGCCGATCATCGCGGTGATGAAGGCGAACTCCGCGACGAAGTCACGGGACGCCGTGCCGTCGATGGAGTTGCCGACGCTGCCGTGCTCGAAGCCGAGGTCCTTGGCGACCGCCTCCGGGTCGAGGCCGAGGGAGGAACCGGCCAGGGCGCCGGAGCCGTACGGGGAGACCGCGGTGCGCTCGTCCCACTGGCGCAGCCGCTCCGCGTCCCGGGAGAGGGACTGGGCGTGGGCCAGGACGTGGTGGGCGAAGAGGACCGGCTGGGCGTGCTGGAGGTGGGTGCGGCCGGGCATCGCCACGTCCGGGTGGGCCTCCGCGAGGCCGATGAGGGCGTCCTGGAGCTCGGCGATCAGGCCGCCGATGATCCGGGCGTGGTCCCGGAGGTACATGCGGAAGAGGGTGGCGACCTGGTCGTTCCGGGAGCGGCCGGCGCGCAGCTTGCCGCCGAGGTCCGGGCCGAGGCGCTCCAGCAGGCCGCGCTCCAGGGCGGTGTGGACGTCCTCGTCGGCGATGGTGCCCACGAAGGAGCCGTCGGCGACGTCGGCCTCGAGCTGGTCGAGTCCGGCGATCATGCGCTGGAGCTCGTCCTCGGTGAGCAGGCCCGCCTTGTGCAGCACGCGCGCGTGGGCACGCGAACCGGCGATGTCGTAGGGCGCCAGCCGCCAGTCGAAGTGCACGGACGCGGACAGCTTGGCCAGGGCCTCGGCGGGACCGTCGGCGAACCGGCCGCCCCAGAGCCTGACGTCACCGCTGTTGCTGCTCACTTGCGTTGCTCCTCATCGCCGCATTCAAGGTTATGCATGAGTATGCAGACCTCTGCATGATTCGTCAATCTGACGCGTTTTTTGAATTCCCTTTGAACATGGGAAACCGCTTGCTCGTACCTCCCACCGAACGCAGGCGCCGCGTTTGTACACACGACGAACTCCACGACACTCCCGACCCTTGTGAGGCATACGCATGTCCAGGGCTCTTCCTAAGTACAACAAGCGCCGCGTCGCCCTCATCGGCAGCGCCACCGCACTGGCGCTGACCGGTGCGGTGATCGCCGGTTCCGCCCTCGCCGGGGAGAGCTCCAAGAGCAGCGGCAACAACACCGCCCGCACCCTGGCGAGCCCCGGCACCATCACCTGCCCGGACGTCGCCTCCAAGCTCCCCGCCGTCCCCGCCTCCGCGAAGGCCGAGGTCGACCGCAACCTCACCCTCCTCCAGACCCAGATCAACGAGGCCAACACACGCCTGGTCAACACCGTCGGCCAGGGCGGACCCAACTTCGTCCAGAACGCCATCCTCGGCCCCCTGAAGGACAAGCGGGTCGCGACCGTCAACCGGATCGCCACCGCCATCGGCCGGACCGCCGCCAAACCCCAGGGCCTGGACTCCCTCGCAGCCTGCGCCCTGAACGCCGGCGGCGCCACGGGTGCGGGTGGACAGGCGGGCGCGGGCAACGGAGCCGGGAACGCGGGCAACGCCGGAAACACGGGCAACGCCGGGAACGCGGGCAACGGAGCCGGAAACGCGGGCAACGCGGGCGCGGGCAACACCGGGGTCGGCACCATCACCTGCCCGGACGTCGCCTCCCAGCTCCCCGCCGTCCCCGCCTCCGCGAAGGCCGAGGTCGACCGCAACCTCACCCTCCTCCAGACCCAGATCAACGAGGCCAACACACGCCTGGTCAACACCGTCGGCCAGGGCGGACCCAACTTCGTCCAGAACGCCATCCTCGGCCCCCTGAAGGACAAGCGGGTCGCGACCGTCAACCGGATCGCCACCGCCATCGGCCGGACCGCCGCCAAGCCCCAGGGCCTGGACTCCCTGGCCGCCTGCACGCTCACCAAGTGACGTGACAGGCGCGCTGTGGCCGCCCCGAGTTCTGCGCCGGCCGGGGCGGCCATGGCAGGCCCCGGGAAACGGACGCCGCAATTCATTAGACAGGCGAAAGACCTGCACCCATAATCGTTAGACATGGGAAAGACTTACGACCGCATAGACGGCAGGCTGCGCACCTTCATCGAGGCGCAGCCTCTTTTTTTCACCGCGACCGCTCCCCTCTCCGGCGACGGCACGGTCAACCTCTCACCCAAGGGCCTCAAGGGCTCCTTCGCGGTCCTCGACGAACTCACCTTCGCCTACCTGGACTTCGCGGGCTCCAACGCCGAGACGGTCGCGCATCTGCGGGAGAACGGCCGGATCACCCTCATGTGGTGTGCGTTCCAGGGCCCGCCCAACATCGTCCGGGTGCACGGCCGCGGCGAGGCGGTGCTGCGCGACGACCCCCGCTTCAAGGAACTGCTCGGCCACTTCCCCGACATCGACCCGAGCCTGCACGGGCTACGGGCGATCATCGTCGTGACGGCCGAGACGATCCGCGACTCCTGCGGCTACGCGGTGCCCTTCATGACGTACGAGGAGGACCGCGATCTGCACGCCAGGCGGTTCGCGCGCGAGGACGACGAGTCGCTGAGCGACTACTTCGCCAAGCGGCAGATCGCCACGAGCCTGGATGGCCTACCCGGGCTGCCGTTGCCGCTGCCGCCCTCTACGGTCTGAGCCATGGGCTCCCCCGCCGCCACGGCTCTCGTGTCCGCGTCCCTCCTCGTGCTCGGTGCCACGCCCGGCGGCGGACAGCCGCTGCCCGCCCGTATGGCCGACACCGGCGGCGGGACCCAGCTGATCACCGCGGTGGCCGCGAAGACCTCGTCCACCTCCGGCACGGTCACCTGGTGGGACCTGCGCGACGGGCGGTGGGTGGAGGCCGGTTCGGCCGAGGCCCGCTTCGGGGCCAACGGGCTCGTCGAGGGAGCCTCGCGCAAGCAGGGCACGAACACGACTCCGACGGGGCTGTACCACCTGCCGTACGCCTTCGGGATCAAGGCGGCGCCGAGCGGGACGTCGTACAAGTACCGGCCCGTGCGCGGGAATTCGTGGTGGTGCCAGGACAACGACTCGCGGGTCTACAACCGTTGGAGCGAGCCGCGCGCCAAGGACTGCCGGGCCGCCGAGGCCGAGCATCTGATCTCGTACGAGAAGCAGTACGCGTACGCCATGGTCATCGGGTTCAACTACGCCAAGCCGCAGCGCGGTCGGGGTGCCGGGATCTTCCTGCATGTCAACGGCAGCGGGGCGACGGCGGGTTGTGTGTCGGTGTCCGCCGGGGCGATGCGCCGGATCCTGCGCTGGGCCGATCCGGAACGGGAACCGCACATCGCGATCGGCACCACGGGCGGTCGTACGGGGATCACCCGGTACTGAGGAGTTACCGCGAGTCACTCCTGCACGCACGGGACTCGCGGAACAACTGAACACTCGGGCGTCGCGGCACGTACCTCAGGGCCAAGGGACCACGCCAACCCCCTTGCCCCGCTTTCCGGAGGAACCCGTGACCACCACGCTCGCAGGCGGCCGCGCCGCCCGCCGCCAGACGATGCGCCGCATCCGTCCGCGCCGCTCCCCGGCCGTCCCGCTGGTGATCGCCCTGTGGGCGGGTGCGGCGGCGGTGCTGTGGCTGTGGTGGGACAACACCCCTTCCCTCGGGGACACCACCGCCAAGATCCTCGCCGCGGGCCGGATCACCGGACTGCTCGCCGGCTATCTGATGGCGCTCGTGGTGCTGCAGATGGCGCGGGTGCCCGCGCTGGAGCGGCGGGTGGGCTCGGACCGGGTGGCGCGCTGGCACGCCATGAGCGGTCGCTACACGATCTTCCTGGTCGTCGCGCATGTCTTCCTCACCATGTGGGCGTACGCGCGGCAGGCCGGCAAGTCGCTCGGTGACGTCGTCCAGCAGACGATCGACTCGGTCAACACCCTGCCCGACATGGGCAAGGCGGGCATCGGCACCCTGCTGCTGTTCGTCATCGCGTTCCTGTCGATCGGCGGGATCCGCCGCATCATCGGGTACGACACCTGGTACCACATCCACCTGCTCACCTACGCGGTGGTGTACCTGACCTTCTGGCACCAGATCAGCACCGGCAACGAGTTCGCCGTGGAGCCGGCCGCGAAGACCTTCTGGTACGGGCTGTACGGCGTGGTCACCGCGCTGGTGCTCTGGTACCGGATCCTCACCCCGATCCGCCTCAACATGCGGCACCGGATGTATGTCGAGGCGGTCATCGAGGAGACGCCGGGCATCGTGTCGGTGCTCATCGGCGGCAAGAAGCTGCACCGGATGGGCGCCGAGGCGGGCCAGTTCTTCCGCTGGCGGTTCATGGCGCCCGGGATGCGGTTCAGCTCGCACCCGTACTCCCTGTCGGCGGCGCCGCGCCCGGACATGCTGCGCATCACCGTCAAGGCGATCGGCGACCACACCGAGCGACTGCGCGAGCTGACGCCCGGCACCAAGGTGTGGGCCGAGGGCCCGTACGGCGCCCTGACCGCCCAGCGCCGCAGCCGGGGCAAGGTGCTGCTGGTCGCGGGCGGGGTCGGCATCACGCCGATGCGGGCGCTGTTCGAGACGCTGCCCGGGGCGTCCGGGGACATCACCCTGCTCTACCGGGCCAACAGCACCCAGGACCTGGCGCTGTGGGACGAGCTGGCCGCCATCGCCGACGAGCGGGGCGCCCGGCTGATGTACGCGGTCAACAGTCCGGACGGCGAGCGGCCCGACATCTCGGCGGAGCGGCTGCAGCAGAAGCTGCCGGACATCGACGAGCACGACGTCTTCATGTGCGGGCCGCCCGGCTTCGCGCAGGGCGTGTACGAGGCACTGCGCGGCGCGGGTGTGCCCGCCCGCCGCATCCATCACGAGTCGTTCGAGATGTGAGCGACGGGAACTTCAAGGACTTCAGGAGCTGTTGAAGCGATGAGGAAGAGTCACCCCCTTCGGCGTGTCGTCCTGGCCGGCGCCGCCACCGTCTCCGGCGTCGTGCTGCTGCTGTCGCTGAAACCGGGCACCGACCCGGCCTCCGCCTCCGCGGCGGGCGGCGCGGCACCGCAGGCGACCGCGCAGGCACAGGAGTCGGCGCAAGGCGGTGCCCAGGGCGCCACCGGCACGGCCACCGGGGACGCCGTCAAGACCCAGTACGGGGCGGTCCAGGTCCGTATCACCTTCGTCAACAACAAGATCACCAAGGCGGAGACGGTCCAGCAGCCCAAGGGCGGCCAGAGCGACCAGATCACCGGCAACGCGGTGCCCAAGCTCAACGCGGCGACCCTCGCGGCGCAGAGCGCGCAGATCGACACGGTGTCCGGGGCGACCTACACCAGCGAGGGCTACAGGAAGTCCCTCCAGTCGGCCATCGACAAGGGCAACGCGGCGGCCGCCGGAGGCGCCTCCTCGCCGGCTCCCTCCCAGAGCGCGGGCGGTACGGGCGGTACGGGCAGCGCCGAGGCCGCGGCCCCCAAGACCGTCACCGGCGCCGTCGCGCAGACGCAGTACGGCCCGGTCCAGGTCCGTATCACCGTCGCCAACGGAAAGATCACCAAGGCGGAGGCGGTCCAGCAGCCCAAGGGCGGCCAGAGCGACCAGATCTCCGGCAACGCCGTACCGAAGCTCAACCAGGCGGCGGTGGCGGCCGGCAGCGCCGACATCGACGCGGTGTCCGGCGCCACCTACACGAGCGACGGCTACAAGCAGTCCCTCCAGTCCGCGCTGGACCAGGCCGGTGGCTGACACGGTGACCGACCCGACTCAAGCTCCCGCCGCGGTACGTCGTACGGAGGAGGCGATGGGGACCGTCTTCTCCTTCGACGTCCGCGGCGGGGAACCCGGGGCCGTGCGGACGGCCCTGGAGGAGGCGGTGGCGGGTCTGCACCGCGCCGACGCCGTCTTCAGCACATACCGGGACGACAGCCAGATCTCGCGGCTGGCCCGGGGCGACCTGACGGTCGAGGACTGCGACCCGGAGGTCGCCGAGGTCCTCGACCTGGGCGCCAAGGCGGAGGAACTGAGCGACGGCTGGTTCAGCATGCGCTACGAGGGCCGCCTGGACCCGACCGGCATCGTCAAGGGCTGGGCGGTGGAACGCGCGGCCCGGCACCTGGCGAAGGCCGGGGCGACCGGGGTGAGCCTCAACGGCGGCGGCGACGTACAGCTGCTGGGCACGCCGGGGCAGCAGCGGCCGTGGCGCGTGGGGGTGGCGGATCCGTTGCGCCCGGGGGGTCTGGCCGCGGTGGTCTCGGCGGCGGGTACGACCGAACTGGCCGTGGCGACCTCCGGTACGGCCGAGCGGGGCGCCCACATCGTCGACCCCCGGACCGGCCGCTCGGCGGTCACGGACCTGGTGGCGGTGACGGTGGTGGCCCCCAGCGTGACCTGGGCGGACTGCTGGGCGACGGCGGCGTTCGCGATGGGGTCCAGGGAGGGCCTGCGCTGGCTGGAGTCGCTGCCGGACGTGGAGGCGCTGCTGATCACGGCGGGGGACGAGGTGAGATGCACAGGAGGGCTGGCATCTCGCCTCGGCTGACCTTCTTCGCCTTCGTCAGTGGCCGTTCTGCGTCACGTCAGTGGCCGTTCTGCGCCAAGCGCAAGAGGTGTTCGGCCAGAGCCTGACCTCCCACCGGATCCCGGCTGATCAGCAGCAACGTGTCGTCGCCCGCGATCGTACCCAGGATGTCGTGCAGTTCCGCCTGGTCGATCGCGGAGGCGAGGAACTGAGCCGCACCCGGCGGGGTGCGCAGAACCACGAGGTTGGCCGACGCCTCCGCGGAGATCAGCAGCTCCTGGGACAGCCGCCGCATCCGCTCTTCCTTCGCCGACTCCCCCAGCGGCGCCCGAGGGGTACGGAAACCCCCCTCGCTCGGCACCGCATAGATCAGGTCACCGTCGGTGTTGCGGATCTTCACCGCGTTCAGCTCGTCGAGGTCCCGGGAGAGCGTCGCCTGTGTGACGCTCAGCCCGTCGTCGGCCAGCAGCTTGGCCAACTGGCTCTGCGAACGCACCGGCTGCCGGTTGAGGATGTCCACGATCCGGCGGTGCCGTGCGGTGCGGGTCTGGGGTACGGCCGGCCCATGGGCCTGCTCGTGATCCTGCGCCTGGCTCATCGTCGTCTCATTCTCCGGATCATCCGTCCCCGTTGGCCGCCCTGGCCACGTCCAGGACACCCGGCAGCGCCTGGAGCAGCGCCGCCACCTCGTCGTCGCCGAGGTTCAGCGGTGGCATCAGCCGTACGACATCGGGGGCGGGCGCGTTCACCAGGAAACCGGCGTCCTGAGCCGCCTGCTGCACCTGGGGCGCGAGCGGCTCGGTGAGCACGATACCCAGGAGAAGCCCGGAGCCCCGGACATGGGCGATCAACGGGTGCCCCAGTGACTCGATTCCATCGCTCAGCGCGGCGCTCTGCCGCTTGACGTTCTCGAGCAGCCCCTCACCGGCGATGGTGTCGAGGACGGCGAGTCCGGCCGCGCAGGCGACGGGGTTGCCGCCGAAGGTCGTGCCGTGATGGCCGGGCTGGAGCAGCTCCGCGGCCCGGCCGAAGGCGACGGTCGCACCGAGCGGCAGCCCGCCGCCGAGCTGCTTGGCGAGGGTGACGACGTCCGGCAGGACACCCTCGTGGGCCTGGTACTCGAACCAGTGCCCGGTCCGGCCGATGCCGGTCTGCACCTCGTCCAGGACCAGCAGCGCTCCCTTGGCCGCCGTGATCGCCCGGGCCGCCTTGAGGTACCCGGTGGGCGGCACGACCACGCCGTTCTCGCCCTGGATGGGCTCGATGACGACGAGGGCGGTGTCCTCGGTGACCGCGGCGTCCAGCGCCTGCGCGTCGCCGTACGGGACGTGTGTGACGTCGCCCGGGAGCGGCAGGAACGGCTCCTGCTTGGCGGGCTGGCCGGTGAAGGCGAGCGCTCCCATGGTCCGGCCGTGGAAGCCGCCGCTGGTGGCGACCATGTGGGAGCGACCGGTGAGCCGGCCGATCTTGAAGGCGGCCTCGTTGGCCTCGGCGCCGGAGTTGCAGAAGAAGACCTTGCCGTCCCGGCCGAAGAGCTGCAGGAGCCGTTCGGCGAGGGTGACGGTGGGCTCGGCCATGAAGAAGTTGGAGATGTGGCCGAGGGACGCGATCTGCTTGCCGACGGCCTCGACGATCGCCGGGTGGGCGTGGCCGAGCGCGTTGGTGGCGATGCCGCCGACGAAGTCGTAGTACTGGTTGCCCTCGGTGTCCCAGACCTTCAGGCCTGCACCGCGGGCGAGGGGGAGCCTGGGGGTGCCGTAGTTGTTCATCAGCGCGCCCTGCCAGCGCTGGGTGAGCTCCTGATTGCCGGTCATTCCCCGTCCCCCTCTTGCTCGTCGGGCACGACCATCGTGCCGATTCCCTCGTCGGTGAAGATCTCCAGCAGGATCGAGTGCTGGACCCGTCCGTCGATGACCCGGGCCGTGGTGACGCCGTTCCGCACGGCGTGCAGGCAGCCCTCCATCTTCGGGACCATGCCGGAGCTCAACTCCGGCAGCAGCTTCTCCAGTTGGGAAGCGGTGAGGCGGCTGATCACCTCGTCGGAGTGGGGCCAGTCCTCGTAGAGACCCTCGACGTCCGTGAGGACCATGAGAGTCTCCGCTCCAAGAGCAGCCGCGAGTGCCGCAGCCGCCGTATCAGCATTGACGTTGTAGACATGTCCGTCGTCCTGGCTACGGGCGATCGACGAGACGACCGGGATGCGGCCGTCGGCGAGGAGTGCCTCGATCGCGCCCGTGTCGATCGCGGTGATCTCGCCCACCCGCCCGATGTCGACCAACTCGCCGTCGATCTCGGGCTGGTGCTTGGTGGCGGTGATGGTGTGCGCGTCCTCGCCGGTCAGCCCGACGGCCAGCGGCCCGTGCTGGTTGAGGAGTCCGACGAGCTCGCGCTGGACCTGGCCTGCGAGCACCATCCGTACGACGTCCATGGCGTCCTCGGTGGTGACCCGGAGCCCGGCCTTGAACTCGCTGACGATGCCCGCCTGGTCGAGGGCGGCGCTGATCTGCGGGCCGCCGCCGTGCACGACGACCGGCTTGAGGCCGGCGTGGTGCAGGAAGACAACGTCCTGGGCGAACGCGGCCTTCAGGTCCTCGTCGATCATGGCGTTGCCGCCGAACTTGATGACGACCGTCCTGCCGTTGTGCTTGACCAGCCAGGGCAGCGCCTCGATGAGGATCTGGGCCTTGGGCAGAGCGGTGTGCTTACGCGTGGTGCTCATGAGGAGTAGGCGCTGTTCTCGTGTACGTAGTCGGCGGTGAGGTCGTTGGTCCAGATCGTGGCGGTCTCGGTGCCGGCGGCCAGGTCGGCGACGATGTGCACCTCGCGGTAGCGCATGTCGACCTTGTCGCGGTCCTCGCCGACGCCGCCGTTCTTGCAGACCCAGACGCCGTTGATGGCGACGTTCAGCCGGTCCGGCTCGAAGGCGGCCTTCGTGGTGCCGATCGCGGAGAGCACGCGGCCCCAGTTGGGGTCCTCGCCGTGGATGGCGCACTTGAGGAGGTTGTTGCGGGCGATGGAGCGGCCCACCTCGACGGCGTCGTCCTCGGTCGCGGCGCCCACCACCTCGACCTTGATGTCCTTGCTGGCGCCCTCGGCGTCCCGGATGAGCTGCTGCCCGAGGTCGTCGCAGACGGCACGCACTGCCTCGGCGAACTCCGCGTACTCCGGGGTGACCTCGGCGGCGCCGGAGGCGAGCAGCAGCACGGTGTCGTTGGTGGACATGCAGCCGTCGGAGTCGACGCGGTCGAAGGTGGTGTGTGTGGCGGCGCGAAGTGCCTTGTCCAGCACATCACTCGGAAGGTCGGCGTCGGTGGTGAGCACGACCAGCATGGTGGCGAGGCCGGGGGCGAGCATGCCCGCGCCCTTGGCCATGCCGCCGACGGTCCAGCCGTCCTTCGTCACGACGGAGGTCTTGTGGACGGAGTCGGTGGTCTTGATGGCGATGGCGGCCTTCTCGCCACCGTGCTCGGAGAGCTGGGCGGCGGCCGTCTCGACTCCCGGGAGCAGCTTGTCCATCGGGAGCAGCACACCGATGAGACCGGTGGAGGCCACGGCCACCTCGCCGGCACCGATGCCGAGCACGTCGGCGGCCTTCTCGGCGGTGGCGTGGGTGTCCTGGAAGCCCTTGGGGCCCGTACAGGCGTTGGCGCCACCGGAGTTGAGGACGACGGCGGTCAGCTCACCGCTCTTGAGCACCTGCTCGGACCACAGGACCGGCGCGGCTTTCACACGGTTGGAGGTGAAGACACCGGCGGCGGCGCGGCGGGGCCCGGTGTTGACCACGAGGGCCAGGTCCGGGTTGCCGTTCTCCTTGATCCCGGCGGCGATGCCCGCCGCCGTGAATCCCTTGGCTGCCGTGACGCTCACGGTGCGACTCCGATCGTGGAAAGCCCGGTGGACTCGTCGAGTCCCAGGGCGATGTTCATGCTCTGTACGGCACCGCCCGCGGTGCCCTTGGTCAGGTTGTCGATGGCGCTGATGGCGATGATGCGGCCCGCCGCCTCGTCGTACGCGACCTGGATCTGAACGGCGTTGGAACCGTAGACGGACGCCGTGGCGGGCCACTGCCCCTCGGGGAGGAGGTGGACGAACGGCTCGTCGGCGAGGGCCTTCTCGTAGGCGGCACGCACCGACTCGGCGGTGACGCCCGGCTTGGCCTTGGCGGAGCAGGTGGCGAGGATGCCACGGGGCATCGGCGCGAGGGTCGGTGTGAAGGAGACGGAGACCGTCTCCCCGGCGACCCCGCTGAGGTTCTGGATCATCTCGGGCGTGTGCCGGTGACCGCCGCCGACGCCGTACGGCGACATGGAGCCCATGACCTCGGAGCCCAGCAGATTGGGCTTGAGCGCCTTGCCGGCGCCCGAGGTCCCGGAGGCGGCGACGATCACGGCCTCGTGCTCGGCGAGTCCGGCGACGTAGGCCGGGAAGAGCGCCAGCGACACGGCGGTGGGGTAGCAACCGGGCACCGCGATGCGCTTGGCCCCCGTAAGCGCGGCGCGGGCACCCGGCAGTTCGGGGAGGCCGTACGGCCAGGTGCCGGCGTGCGGGGAGCCGTAGAACTTCTCCCAGTCGGCGGCGTCCTTCAGCCGGAAGTCGGCGCCCATGTCGACGACGAGGACGTCCGGACCGAGCTGCTCGGCGACGGCGGCGGACTGGCCGTGGGGCAGGGCGAGGAAGACGACGTCGTGCCCGGCGAGGACCTCGGCCGTGGTCTCCTGGAGCACCCGGTCGGCCAGCGGCAGCAGATGCGGCTGCAGCACGCCCAGCTTCTGTCCGGCGTTGGAGTTGCCGGTCAGGGCGCCGATCTCGACCTCGGGGTGCGCGAGAAGCAGGCGCAGCACCTCGCCACCCGCGTACCCGCTCGCTCCGGCCACCGCCGCACGTACCGCCATGTCACCCTCCTCTTGGATGGCATGACTATACGTATCGATGCACGTTTATGCAACCGATCACGAGAGCATGCGCCGCCGCCGGACGGCCCGGCCGACGCCGAGCCCGAGGAGCACCACGAGCGCACCGCTCCCGACCGTCGTGCCCAGTCTCAGCCCCGGCGGATGGAACGTGCAGCTCACCTCGGTCGAGGTGCCGTCCAGCGGCACGGCGATCAGCCCGTGGTACTCCCCCGCCGGCACTTCCGGACCGTCGCCCGTCGCGCAGCGCCAGCCCGCGATCCGGGGTGCCGCGACGACGGCGGTCCCGGTGCTGCCCGCGGGAAGCTCCGCCCGGATCGTGCCGCCGGAGCCGGAGACGGTCACCTCGGTGGCGCCGGTCGCCTTGAGCTGCCGTACGGCATCCCGCAGCCGGGCGGTGTCCAGACAGCCGACCGCGCCGTCCGGGACGACACCCAGTCGCTCCGGGGTCAGCTCGATCGTGAGGCGCCCGGAGGCCGGGACCGTGCCGAGCCGCTGCATGGCGGCGCTCTGGGCCCTGGCGGGGTTGTACCTGAACCGGCCGGTCGGGGCGCCGGCGGCCGACCCGGCTTCGGCTTCGGCGAGCCGTGCGGTGCCGGCGAAGTGGGGTGCCCAGAGGTACACCTCGTCGCCCGCCCGGCAGCGGGTCGTGATCGTCGGTCCCTGGCCCCCGGTGCCGTGGCGGGGGACGCCGATGAGCAGGCCCTCGTGGTTGCGGGGCGGCTGCTTCCCGGCGGCGTTGCGGACCGTGAGGTGGGGCAGGGTGTAGACGCGGGTGCCCAGGAGGAGTTCCTGGTTGCGGTAGGGCGACGGTCCGAAGGAGGAGGCGTCGGCGGACGGCCGTACGGTGACCAGGGGCGGGACGTCCCGCCGGGTGACGGTCAGTTCCTCCCCGTCCTGGCGGAACCAGTTCTGGTGCGGGTCCGGCGGGGAGTGCACCCGGGCGCCGACGGAGAAGACGACGTCCGTGACAGCGTTGTCCAGGCTCTGGAGGCTGCGGGCTCCCGAGGTCCAGCCGTGGCCGAGGGCGCTGAGGGTGCTGCTGAAGACGGCGGAGGTGTGGCTGCTGTAGTACTGGGCGCCCTCGCCGCCGACGAGCAGCGGGTCGTTGCCGACGGTCTGCTCGCGGCCGGGGTCGGTGCGGTAGCGAGGCCAGCCGTCCACCTCCGCGATCGCGTCCGCCTGCCGCTGCTGGCGGTCGCCCCAGGGGGCGTAGTCGTCCATCGCCAGGAACCGGGCCCGCGTGGTCACGGCGTCGGTGGCGGTCGCCTCACCGAGCTGTACACCGATGAGGAGCGTCGCGGCCAGTGCGGCGGGGGCGACGCGCAGCCACGGGAGGCGTCCGCGGCGCAGGCTCAGCAGGGCGAGACCGGCGAGCGCGCCCGCAGCCGCCACGAGGAACACCGGCCAGGCGAAGAGCCGCACGAGATGGCTCCCGCTCGCGACCACCGCGATCAGCGCGAGCAGCCCGGCCGCCGCGCCCAGTGCGCGCCGGTCCAGGGGACCGTAGGAGAGCGTGTGCCAGGCCGCGATCACCAGGAGTGCGCACACGACGAAGGTCTGACGGTACGGGCTGCCCTGCGGGGCGGCGAAGGCGTGCCAGAGGAGGTGGGTCGGGTGCCACTGCATCGACAGGATCACGGCGACGACCAGCACGGTCCACCCGGCGCGCACCCGTCGGGGAGCCGCCCGGTGGAAGGGCAGCGCCAGGGCGAGCAGCAGGGCCGTGGTGCCGACGAAGATCCCGGGTGAGCCGAAGCTGTACGTCGTCGGGAGCAGCCGGGCCAGCAGGTCCTCGGCGCCGACCGGCGCGAACCGTGTGAACCGGCCCGGCGAGGCGTGCGCGCTGCCGAAGTACACGACCGCCACCAGGGGTGCCGCGAGCCCCAGACCGAGCGCGAAGGTCAGGACGGCCCGGCCCGCGGCGGCGAGGGCGCGGCGACGCGGCAGTCCGGAGAGCGACAGCCGCACCAGCAGGACGAGTCCGGCCGCGAGGGTCGCCATGTACGCCGTGTAGAAGTTGGCGATCCACACGGCGGCCACGACCAGCACCCCGAGAAGTGGCCGCCGCCCGCTGAGGATCCACTCGCCGACCAGGCACAGCAGCGGCAGGGCGATGAGCCCGTCGAGCCACATGAGGTTGTACGAACCGGCCGCCACGGTCCATCCGCACAGCGCGTACGAGGCCCCCAGCAGGCCTGCCGCCCACCAGCGGCCGGGGCGCAGCCTGAGCAGCAGCCAGGTCATCGCGGCGGCGGCACAGGCGATCTTCAGCACGGTGATGACGTACACCGCGAGGTCGATCCGGTCCCTCGGGAACACCCCCACGAGCAGGGCGAACGGGCTGGTCAGATAGGTGCCGAGATCGGGCAGGAAGCTGGTGCCGAACCCCGACTGCCAGTTGACGAGGAGTCCGCCGGAGCCGCGTCCGTGCAGCAGGTCCCACAGGTGTGCGTGGAACGGGATGTACTGGTTGCCCAGGTCGTTGACGGTCCGGGTGCGCGGGCCGAAGGGGTAGCTGCGGGCGACGGTGTCGGCGGCGCAGAGCACGAACACGGTGATGGCCGCCGCGAGCAGGGCGGCCTGGCCCGGTCCGGGGCGCGGATCGGCGGGTGGGCGGGGTGCGGGCAGCGGCGGGCGGGTGCCCACGTGTTCGTCCGCGGTTCTGAGCTCATCGCCATGAGCCGTGGTTTTGAGCTCGTCCCCACAAGCTGTGCCACTCATCGTTTTCTGCCCCCGTCCGGGGTGGTCAGCCCCGTCTGTTGTGGATGCGTCGATTTAGACGGAGGGTGAATCCGATGAGTTGTGCGACATGCGTAAGTGGCGGGATGAATTCCAGGCGAGGCGCAAGTTAACAAAGATGCGGGCCGCTGTCGTTCGACAGCGGCCGCACCCCGGGAAACTACTTCTGCCTGATCCTCAGGAACGTGACCGAGTTCGCCGGGAAGGTGTACGTGAATTCGTCCGCGACCGCGTCGAACGTCGACTTCACGGGCGCGACCGGTGTCTCGGTCTCCGTGTTCACCGCGTTCGGGTCGGCCGTCAGGGTGGTCACCCGGGCCTTGGAGGCGACCTTCGCGCCGCCCAGGTCGATGGCCGTACGGGCCGCGGTGGCCTGGGCGTTGACGACCTTGACGATGAGGTCGCCGGTCTTCTTGTCCTTGGTGACGACCTGGCGGAACGGCTCGGCCGGCTTGTCGTCGGTGAAGCTGCCCCACTCCTGGCCGTCGAGGTGGAGGGTGACCTGACGGCCCCGCACCTTGATGTCGATGTCGTAGGTACGGCCCGTCTCGATGCTCCCCGCCTTGGAGATCAGCGTGGACTTTCCGCCGTCCACGGCCTGTTCGACGGCGGAGAGCGTGTTGTTCCAGCCGCCGAGGTTCCACCAGTAGTAGTTGCCGGTGTCCTTGACGCCGAAGGCGACGAGAAAGCCCTCCTTGCCGGACTTCTTGGTGGCCTTCACCTTGAGGTCGTAGTCGTGCCAGTCGACGTCGCCCGCGGACACCATGGTGTTCTCGGCGGCCACGTCGGTCTGCACGTACTGCCCGTCCTGGATCGCCCAGCTGCCGCCGCCCGTGTGCGTCCACTTCGAGGCGTCACCGGAGAAGTCGTCGGCCAGCAGGGAGTTGCCGTCGGCGTCCGTGACCCGCACATCGTCGTACGCCGCTGTCGTCGCCCAGGTCGACAGGCCGACGGCGCCGGTGATGGGGCCGGCCAGGGAGGGCGTGCCGGTGGCCGTGGAGGGCACCACGCGGTCGCCGACGTTGTTCATGAACAGCTTCTGGACCTCGTAGTTGGCGGAGTTCCAGGAGGCGTGGTTGTTGAACCACACCATGTCCGGGCTCCACTGGACGTAGTCCTCGTTGGCGAACAGCGGGGCGTAGGAGGCGAGTTTGACGACGTCGGCGTTGCGCTCCAGGCCGGTCATGAACGCGGCCTCGGCGAGGCCGTTCTTGAAGGCGTTGCCCCAGGAGGCGTATTCGCCGAGGAAGACCTTCGGGCCGCTGCGGTCGTAGGAGTCGTAGCGGTCGTTGTTCTGCAGGAACCACTGCGGGCTGTTGTAGTAGTGCTCGTCGACCATGTCGACGTTCTCCTGGCGGTTGAGCTGCCAGGCCGTGTCGAAGGTCGAACCGGCGTCGTCCGGGCCGGAGTTGGAGACCACCGTGATGTCGGGGTACTCGGCCTCGACTGCGGCGCGGAACTGCTTGAACCGGGCCATGAACTCGACCGGCAGGTTCTCCTCGTTGCCGACTCCGATGTGGGTGAGGTGGAACGGCCTGGGGTGGCCCATCCGGGCGCGCTTCCCGCCCCATTCGCTAGTCGCCGGGCCGTTGGCGAACTCGATGAGGTCGAGGGTGTCCTGGATGTGCCGCTTGAGCAGCGCGTCGTCGTCGGTGGCCTGGTTCTGGCCGCAGCCGGTCACCAGGGCGGGGACGACGGGCAGCGGCATGGCGCCGATGTCCTCGGCGAAGCGGAAGTACTCGTAGTAGCCGAGGCCGTAACTCTGGTTGTAGCCCCAGAAGTTGGAGTTGGTGGCGCGCTCCTCGACCGGGCCGATGGTGTCCTTCCACTGGTAGGACCGCTTGCGCTCGTAGCCGGAGGCCTCGCTGTAGTCCGCCATGGAGCCGGTGTTGACCAGGCAGCCGCCGGGGAAGCGCAGGAAGCCCGGGTGCAGGGCGGCGACCTTCTCGGCGAGGTCCTTGCGCAGGCCGTTCGGCTGGTGCTTGTAGGTGTCCCGCGGGAAGAGGGACACCATGTCCAGGGCGGCCGCTCCCGACGTACCCACGGTCAGACGGCCGTTGCTGCTGGTGCGGGCCGCCGTGAAGGTCGCCCCGTACTTGGCCCAGCCGCCCTTGGCGGCCACCTGGCGGGCGGTGGCGAGGCTGCCGTCGGCGTCCTGAAGGGTGACCGTGAGGGTGGTGCCGCTCCCGGCGCGGGCCCACACGGAGAAGTCGTACTTCTTGCCCTGCTCCACATGGACGCCGGTGTTGTATCCGGCGTTCGTCACGGCCGAACCTGCGCCCAGGGAGAGGTAGTTGCGGTTGCGTGCGTTGAGCCGGCCGGAGTCGTCCAGGACCTGTGCGGTGCCGTCCACCGTCCAGGAGGTGAGGGGGGTGTAGGAGAGGTTGTCGGCCGTGGAGTACTCGAAGGAGCGGTTCTGGACGAGCTCGGCGTACAGACCTCCGTCGGCGGCCCGGTTGATGTCCTCGAAGAAGACGCCGTACATCGTGTCGTCGATCCTTGCGCCCTGGGCGGTGGGGTCGACGGTGATGGCGTAGTCGGCGACGTCCTCGGCATGGGCGGGGGCCGGTACGAGACCGGCGGCCGCCACTAAGGCGGTGGCGGCGAGGCCGAATCTCCAGCGGGTGCGTGACATGAATACTCCGCGGCTCAGTGGGGAGTGGTTCGAAATATCAGACACTGATCAGCAATTCGAACGGCAAGATAGGGAGGGGTCCTCGCGAGCGTCAACGGGTCGCACGGGACCGAAAGTATCGGAAGCGTCGAAAGTGCCGGAAGAGAGGAACGGATGGGCGAGTTCTGGCCGGTCCCGGACGTCCTGGCGTTCCTGGCCGGGGGTTGGCGGGTCGAGCGGTCGGTACGGGACCTCGCGAGCGGTGACGCGGGAGCGTTCTCGGGCACGACGCTTTTCAGCCCGCTCGACGGCGGCGGGCTGCTGCACCGGGAATCGGGCACGTTCACCTGGCAGGGCGTCCCGCGCCCCGCCGAGCGCACCCTGCGCTTCCTGCCGGGCAGTTCACCGGGCGCGGCCGACGTACGCTTCGCCGACGGCCGCCCCTTCCACGACCTGGACCTGACCTCCGGCCGCCATGTCGCCGACCACCCCTGCTCGGCGGACCTCTACCGCGGCGAGTTCAGCGTCCTCGACGCGAACCACTGGCGGACGGTGTGGCGGGTGGGCGGCCCCGCCAAGGACCTGGTCCTCACGACCGACTACGCACGCGAGGGCTGACCGGCCACCCCGTCGAAGCGCAGGTTCCAGCGGCCCGAACGGCCGGTGACGGTGGTCGTCGACAGCGGACGGACGTCGATGTTCCAGTAGGTCGACGGCGGCGCCTTGAGGGCGTACACGAGCGCGGCCCGGACCACCGAGGGCTCGGCGACGGCGACGATCCGGCCGCCGTCCCCCACGGGCCGCGTGTCGAGCCAGCTGCCGACACGGGAGATGAAGGCCAGCAGCGACTCACCGCCGTGCGGGGTGCCGCGCGGGTCGGCGAGCCAGGCGTCCACCGCCTCAGGCTCGCGCGCCATCGCCTCGCCGAGCGTGAGACCGCGCCAGCGGCCCATGTCGCAGTCCCGCAGGGCTAGTTGCACCAGCGGGGCATAGCCGAGGGCGTCGCCCGTCGCGCGGCTGCGCGGGGTCGGCGAGCAGTAGCGCAGCTCCGCCGCGGCCAGCGGCAGCAACTCCCCCGCCGCGCGCTGCACCTCGTCCCAGCCGGCCTGGTCCAGCGGCCGGTCGTCCTCGAAGCGATCCGCGAGCAGGGGTGAGCTGCGGGCGGCGGCGACGAATGTGACCCGAAGTGACATGCGGCGATGGTGAGTGGAGAAAGTCCGCAGGTCAAGGGAGGTTATCTGGGGGTTACGCAGGGTTGGCGGAATCTTACTCCGCGGTCAGGACGTGCCGGACAAGTCCGCCGAAACGAGAGGTGTTAGTAGAGGTGCGCCATCCAGTGGTCCGGGTCGGCGAGCGGCTCGAACCCCGCCTTCTCGTAGACCCCGTGTGCGTCGTGCGTGGCGAGCAGGATCCGGCGCAGTCCGTGCGGGCGCAGGTGCTCGCGCACGGCCTCGACGAGCGCGGTGCCGATGCCCTTTCCGCGTACGGCCGGGTCGACGTAGACGTCGCACAGCCACGCGAAGGTGGCGCGATCCGTGATGACCCGGGCGTACGCCACCTGATCCCCGGAAAGCGTGTCGTACACCCCGAAGTTGAGCGACCCGGCGATCGCCCGGTCCTGCTTCTCCCGGGGGCGGCCGATCGCCCAGTACGCGTCGGTGGAGAGCCAGTGGTGGACGCGGGCGGCGTCGATGCGGTCGGGGTCGGCGGAGATCTCGTAGCCGTCGGCGAGGTTGCTCATGCCGGGATCCTGGCAGGGCGGGGAGGGCGGCGGCGAGCGGTTTCTCGGGGGCGTTGTCGGTCTCGGAGGCGTTGTCAGTGGTGGGTGCGATGCTGTGCGTCATGACGGGGACGACACCGCACGCCACGGACTACGCCTGGTTGCGCGAGCAGCACGACGGCCTGCTGGAGGGCTACTGCGTCACGCTGGTCGACGCCATCACACCGGCCCGCCTGCTCGAAGAGCTGGGGGCCGCACCCGGCATACGGGTCACCGGGGTACCGGCGCTGTTCGAGCCGGCCTTCGAGTTCTGGGACCGGCAGGACGACGGGGACGACGGGGACGACGAGATGTTCGTGGGCGTCGCGGCCCTCGACGGCTGGGCGGTGATGGTCGAGATCCATGGCTGCGTGGGTGTCACCTCATCGGTGATGGGCCCCGTGTCGAAGGGGCGGACCGTGGTCTCGCACTGCCGGAACATCAACGCGGTGGACCACTTCACCTGGCTGGCGGACGGCGAGCTGCTGCTGCACTTCGAGCCCCTCTTCCCGTCCCTGCGGGACGGCAGCGGCGCCGACCGGTTCCTCACGGAGATGCGGGAGTCCGGCTTCGAGCCGGACGAGGAGCGGACTTCGGCCCACCGCCCCACCGAGTCCGCGTTCGCCCTCGCCGAGCGGATCACCGGGATACGGCTGACGGCCGGGCGGTTCGGCTCCCTGGAGTTCGTCTGCGGGGCGGTACGCGCGGGCTAGGCGCTCCGCGGGGAGGGCGGCGAGGGGCTGCCGGCCGGCTGCGGTGCCGACGTGGCCGGACGTGTCCGGTCACGCCCACGCGACGAAGCCGCACTCCGGTACGACCCCGCGCCCCTTCGGGACGCTGCCGCGCCGCAGCCGACTTCACCGGGTCCGCTCAGAAGACCTCGTCACAGGCCGCCCGCAGCCGCCGTACCCCCTCCGCGATCTCCCCGGCACCCGCCACCGCCGCGAAGCTCAACCGCACGTGTCCCGCCGGAGGTTCGGCGCTGAAGTACGGGCGGCCCGGTGTGATCGCGACGCCCGCACGCAGGGCGGCGGAGGTGAGCGCGGCCTCGTCCAGGCCTTCCGGCAGGCGGAGCCAGAGGTGGTAGCCGCCCGACGGGATGTGCGGGAGGGCGAGTTCGGGGAGGCCGAGGCGGAGGGCGGACGTCATGGTGTCCCGGCGTTGCCTCAAGTCGGCCGAGATCGCCCGCAGATGGCGTGGCCAGGCCGGCGAGCCGACGAGTTCGAGCGCGGCCTCCTGGAGGGGGCGGGGCACGAAGAAGGTGTCGACGACCTGGATGGCCCGGAGGCGTTCCAGTACCGGCCCCTTCGCCACCAGCGCGCACACCCGGAAGCTCGGCGAGGTCGCCTTGGTCAGTGAGCAGACGTGGACGACCACACCGTCGGCGTCCTCGGCGGCCAGGGGGCGCGGCAGCTCCCCCGCGTCCTCGTGCACGAGCCGTCGTACGAAGTCGTCCTCGACGACGAACGCGCCGGCCTCGCGGGCGATGCGCAGCACCTCACCCCGCCGCGCAGGGGCGAGCACCGCACCCGTCGGGTTCTGGAACAGGGGCTGGCAGACGAACACCCGGGCGCCGGTGGCCCGGAAGGCGTCGGCGAGGAGTTCGGGCTTCACACCGTCCGCGTCCACCGGGACCGGTACGGGGCGCAGACCGGCCGCGCGGGCGATCGCCAGCATGCCCGGATACGTCGGCGACTCCACCAGCACCGGCGCCCCTGGCGGGGCGAGGGCGCGTAGCGCGATCGTGAGCGCCGACTGGCCGCCCGCGGCGATCAGCACCTCGGCCGCCGTGACGGAGCCGCCGATACCGCGCGCGAACCACTCGCGCAGTTCCGTCAGCCCCTCCATGGGCGGCCTCCCCCAGGCGCCGGGGCGGCGGGCGGCTCGGGAGAGGGCCGCGGCCAGTGCCTGCTCCGGCTGGAGCGAGGGGTGCAGATAGCCGCCGGTGAACTCGATGACCTCCGGCGGCGGTGCGGCGAGCGAGACCAGGACACCGCTCGCGTCCACCGAGCGCGGTACGAGGTCGGCGGCGGCGTCCGCGCTGAGGGCGACCTCCTGCCAGGAGGTGTCCCCGGCCGGGGTGGCGGTCGTACGCGCTTGCGCGCGGAACGCACCCGCGCCGGGCCGGGTGACGACGAGCCCCTCGGCGGCCAGCTGGGCAAGCGCCCGGGAGACGGTCACCGGGCTCACCCGGTAGCGCTCGACGAGCGCCCGGCTGGACGGGAGCTTTCCACCAGGAGAGTAGCGGTTCAGCTCGGATCGCAGCCGTTCCGCCAGCTCACTCACACTGCTACGCTCTTGCATGAGAGCACAGAGTAGCGCTACTACCCCCACCACGATAGCGGTCGACGCCCCGCCCGCCAGGACGACCGGCACCGTCCTCGCCGCCCTCGGGGTCGTCGCCTTCTCCCTCACCTTCCCCTCGACCGCCTGGGGTCTGGAGGGTTTCGGCCCCTGGTCGCTGGTCGGCGTCCGGTCCGTCCTCGCCGCGCTGATCGCCGGGGCGTGTCTGCTGGCGCTGCAGATCCCGGTCCCGGACCGGCGGCACTGGGCGGGGCTCGCGGTCGTGGCCGCCGGGGTCGTCGTCGGCTTCCCGCTGCTGACCACCCTCGCGCTGCAGACCTCGACCACCTCCCACGCCGCTGTCGTGGTCGGGCTGCTCCCGCTCACCACCGCGCTGTTCTCCGCCCTGCGCATGGGCACCCGCCCGTCCCGCACCTTCTGGACCGCGGCCCTCGCCGGGGCGGCCGCGGTCGCCGCCTTCACCGTGCAGCAGAGCGGCGGTGCGCTGACCTCCGCCGATGTCTATCTGTTCGGCGCGCTGCTGGTGTGCGCGGCCGGTTACACCGAGGGCGGCCGGCTCGCCAAGGTCATGCCGGGCTGGCAGGTCGTCGGCTGGGCGCTGGTGCTGTGTCTGCCGGTCAGCGCGCCCGCCGCCGCGGTGGCACTGTCGTACGAGCCCGTGCGGTTCACCGCGCACAGCGTGGCCGGGCTGCTGTGGGTGGCGGCGGGTTCGCAGTTCCTCGGGCTGGTCGTCTGGTACCGGGGCATGGCGATGATCGGGATCCCGAAGGCCAGCCAGTTGCAGTTGGCCCAGCCCCTGCTCACACTGGTGTGGTCGGTGCTGCTGCTGGGTGAGCACCTGACGGTGGCCGCCCCGCTGACGGCCGCGGCGGTGCTGGTGTGCATCGCCGTCACCCAGCGGGCGCGCGGCTGAGGGCCGCGTACGCGCCCCGGCTGAGGGCGTGTACGCGCCGGTCCCAACAGGGCGTCAGCGCCGTAAAATCAAGGCCACGGACCGCTGCTCCCGCACCTCGTGAGGAGGACCGCAGATGCGTGCAACCGTGGGCGACCAGCTTGTGCAGCACGGCAGGGTGGTCGGACAGCACGACAAGATCGGCGAGATCGTCGAAGTGATGGGGCACGAGGGCAACCCCCCGTACCGCGTCCGCTTCGAGGACGGGCACGTGGGCGTGTGCTCACCCGGCCCCGACACCGAGATCCGTCACCGGGACACCGCGAAGTAGTTCAGCGTGAGGTTTTCGCCGGCTGCTGGTAGTGGTCGGCGACGACCCGCGCCATCGCGCCGATCGGATCCGAGGCCACCTCCCTGGCGGCGAAGAACACATGCCCGCAGACCTCCGGGTGTTCCTTGGCGAGGGTGAGGTGCCGGGACAGCTCCGCGGGGTCCTGCCAGGCCGCGGGCTGGGCCGGGTCCCCGGCCTTGTACAGCGCCTCGCCCAGGTACAGCTTCGTCCTGCTCCCCCGCGCCACATCGGCCCACCAGGGCACGAGCTTCGCGTAGTCGGCGACGGCCAGGCCGATGTTCCAGTACAACTGCGGCACGAGGTAGTCGATCCAGCCCTCCTGGACCCACTTGCGGGTGTCCGCGTAGTTGTCGTCGTACGACTGCACCCCCGCGCCCGTGTTGGAGCCGAGCGGATCGGTGGCCACGTTGCGCCACACGCCGAAAGGGCTGATTCCGAACCGGGTGGCGGGCCGGATCTGCTTGATACGGGCCGCGGTCTCCAGCACCAGCTTGTCGATGTTGTCCCGCCGCCAGTCGGCCCGGGTGGCGAACCCGCCGCCGTACTCGTCGTAGGCCGCGTCGTCGTCGAAGGTCTGTCCGGCGACCGGGTACGGGTAGAAGTAGTCGTCGAAGTGGACCGCGTCCACCGGGTACTTCGCCACCGCGTCGAGGATCGCGTCCTGCACGAAGGCACGGACCTCGGGCAGCCCGGGGTTGTAGTACAGCTTCCCGCCGTACGGCACCACCCACTCCGGGTGCTGCCGCGCCGGGTGCGAGGCGACGAGCCCCGCCGGATCCGCCTGGTTGGAGATGCGGTACGGGTTGAACCAGGCGTGCAGTTCCAGTCCCCGCCGGTGCGCCTCCCGTACGGCGGTCCCGAGCGGGTCCCAGCCGGGGGCCTTGCCCTGGGTTCCGGTCAGGTACTGCGACCAGGGCTCGTACGGTGAGGGCCACAGCGCGTCCGCGGTGGGCCGTACCTGGAGGATCACGGTGTTGAGGCGGTCGGCCACGGCCCTGTCGAGGTGGCCGATGAGCTCGGCCTTCTGCTCCTTGGCGGTCAGGCCGGACCTGGAGGGCCAGTCACGGTTGGCCACACTCGCGATCCATACGCCCCGCGTCTCACGCACCGCACGCGAATGACGGGCCGGCGCGGCCTGCGCGGCCGACGCGCTCCCCGAAGCGGTGGTGAGCGTCGTGAGCGTGGCCAACGCGAACGCCCGACGTGACAAACGACCCATCTGTACACCCCGAAATCCGGCAGATCCGCCCGACCGCGGACCGTTCGCGCCCAGGATGCCCGACCCCACCGATCGATCATCGATACTTTCCAGTAACGTGCACGAACGGAGCAGGGCATCTCCACAAAGAGTCCCTGCGGAGTTCGTGGACCAGCGAAAGGGACGATGTGACGGACATCCCCGCGGGAGACATCGCGCGCGTCGGAGTAGTGGGCTGCGGCCAGATGGGAGCCGGCATCGCCGAGGTCTGCGCCCGCTCCGGACTGGACGTGAAGGTCGCCGAGACCACCGGCGAGGCCCTGGAGATCGGCCGGACCCGGCTGCTGAACTCCCTGGCGAAGGCCGCCGAGCGCGGCAAGATCACCGAGGAGGAGCGGGACGCGACGCTGGCGCGGCTGTCCTTCACCACCGACCTCGGCGAGTTCTCCGACCGCGATCTGGTGATCGAGGCCGTCGTCGAGAACGAGCAGGTCAAGACGGAGATCTTCCAGGTCCTCGACCAGGTCATGACCCGCCCGGACGCGATCCTCGCCTCCAACACCTCGTCCATCCCCCTGGTGAAGCTGGCGGTCGCCACCTCGCGGCCCGACCATGTCATCGGCATCCACTTCTTCAACCCGGCCCCGGTGCAGAAGCTCGTCGAGCTGATCCCGGCGCTCACCACCTCCGAGGGCACGATCAGCCGCGCCCAGGCCTTCGCCGAGAAGCTCCTCGGCAAGCACGCGATCCGCGCCCAGGACCGCTCCGGCTTCGTGGTCAACGCGCTGCTGGTGCCGTATCTCCTCTCCGCCATCCGGATGTTCGAGTCGGGCATCGCGGGCCGCGAGGACATCGACAACGGCATGGAGATGGGCTGCGCCCACCCGATGGGCCCGCTGAAGCTGTCCGACCTGATCGGTCTGGACACGATCGTCTCCATCGCGAACTCCATGTACGAGGAGTACAAGGAGCCCCTGTACGCCGCTCCCCCGCTGCTCCAGCGCATGGTGGACGCGGGCCGGCTGGGCCGCAAGACGGGTTCCGGCTTCTACACCTACAGCTGACAGGTCTCAGCCATGTGCACAGTGCCCGTTTCAGGGTGCTGATTACACAGTGCGACGAACACGGGCCCGGCACTCTTCGGAGCGCCGGGCCCGCCGCATTCACACACCGTGTGCGCGCCGGGCCCGCATATGCCTGTCGCACACGCTCCCCACGCGTCCACCAGGGGAGTTGACTCTTCATGCGCATGCAAGGGATGTGACGACTACGGAAAGGAGTGGACCCGTGACCACCGACCCGGAGCATCCCGTGGTCCATGGAGAACTCGCAGAGTTACGCCGCCGCCTCGACGTCGCGTACGCGCGTGTCGAGGGAGGGCTCGCACTGCTCAGCCATCGCACGGAGGAGACGGACAAGGAACTGGACGACCTGAGCGCACGCATCGTCGCACTGGAACACGCCCGCTGGCCGCTGCCCGCCGTCGCCGCCGTGACAGCCGTGGGCGCGCTGATCGTGGCGATCTGGCAGGCCATCGGCCGCTAGGACGCGGGACGCGGTGGGGGGAGTCAGGGCAAGGCGTCCTGCCCGAGCCTCAGATGGTGCAGCAGGAGTAACGCGGCCGCCATGTTGGCGGCCGGGACCTCCCCACGGGCGACCATGTCGGGGACGAGCTTGAGGGGGACCCATTCCCGGCGGTCCGACTCGAAGTCGTCCACGGGGTGTCCCACGTACTCGCCCTCCTCGGCCCAGTAGATGTGGTGCCGGGCGTCGGTGAGCCCGTTGGACGGTTCCACGCTCATGAGGTGGTGCAGAGGTCCCGGTCGCCAGCCGGTCTCTTCCTCGAGTTCCCTGGCGGCCGCGTACGCGATGTCCTCGCCGTCCTCGACGACACCCGCGGCCAGTTCCCACCCCCAGCTGTCGGTGATGAAGCGGTGGCGCCACAGGAGGAGGACCTCATTGGCCTCGTTGACCACCGTGGCCACGGCAACGGGCCGCAGCCGTATCAAAAAGTGATCGAGGTGCCGACCGTCCGGCAGCTCGACATCCGCGAGGTTGACGCTGAACCAACGGTTTTCATACACAGTTTGTTCGTTCTGTTTCGTCCACTGCACGGTTCTGCCACCTTCCGCCGAGTAAGTGGCAATATCGCAGCAGGAGCAGTTCGGCAGCAGACGCCGGGACACCACTCACAGCTGCGGCGCAGTGTGTGGGTGAGGGTTCACAGCGGTACGCGCAGGGCTCCGTCGATCAGTTCGGCTGCCTCGGCCGTGCCCGCGCAGCCGCTGCGGACCAGGTGTTCGCGCACCGCCCGGAGTCTGTCGCGCAGTCGCTGGGACTCCATTCCACGGGCCTGTTCTGCCATCTGCACCGCGGTGGCCACCGCCTTGTCGGCGTTGCCCTGGCGCAGCTCGATCGTGCTCAGCATCGCGAGCCGGTGCACCCGGCCGCGGTCATGGGCGGGATTGTCGACGGCGACCGAGGCATGCTCTCTCGCCGCCACCAGTTCGCCGAGGCTGAGGAGTGCCTCCGCCACCTGGACGTTGACGAGTCCCGGCTGGACATAGCCCGTTTCGTCGGGTTCGTATCCCCGCCGGATGCGTTCTGCGGCCTGTTCGGCACGCCGGATGCAGGACAGCGCGCTCGTGCCGTCGCCGAGGTGGGCGTACGCCTTCGCCTGCATCGCGTAGAGGTCGGAGGCGAGCGCGGGGGTGATGTGCTTGCCGGCGGCGCGCAGCGCGGCCTCCGCGAAGGCGACGGCCTGCCGGTGCTCACGCATGAACAGCGACTGGTTGACGAGGAGCGCGATCACATAGGCCCCAAGTCCCCGGTCGCCGCTGGCCTTTGCCAGGCGCAGGGCCTGGTGGAAGTAGCGCTGGGCGAGGCCGTGCGCATCGGAGTCGTACGCGCAGATCCCGGCGACCGCCACCAACCCGCCGGTGGCCCGGTGCAGTTGGCGTCCGGTCTCGTCGGTGTAGCTGCCGCGCAGCAGGGGCGCGGCCTCGGCGTTGAGGAACCCGACGATCCGGGCGCGGGTCGCTATGCCGCCGGCCTTGCGGTACATCTGCTCGTAGTGCGTCCGGGCGGCCCGCAGCATCTCCAGGTCACCGGCGGTGACCCGGTGCCGGCCGCCGCGCGAGACGTCGACGTCCTCGGGCGGGTTCTCCCACTCCCACACCGGCATGACGGCGGGGGTGCCGGTCACGGCCGGGGCTCCCAGTATGTGCGGCCGCTGCTGCTCGTCGGAGCGCCACAGGGCGGTGGCCCGCTCCACGAACCCGGAGAGCGAGGTGGTGTGCGGGGTGGCGGGTTCGCCGGGCACGCCGAGGCCGATGTCGTCGAGTGTGACCGTGCGGTGCAGCCGGGCGGCGAGCACCTCGCAGATCAGGTCGGGCACCTGACCACGCGGCCGCTGCCCCTTCAACCACCGTGCCACGGCGGTGTGTTCGTACCGGAGCGCGAGCCCGCGCGCACGTCCGGCCTGGTTCACGTGTGCGGCCAACCCCGCGTGCGAGATCCCCGCTTCGTCCAGGATCGCGTCGAGCAGAGTGTTGGGCTGCATATATGCCCCCCGGGTGGCTCGGTGCCGACCGTGCCGTCAGAGTAATGGGTGTGTCTTCACACGGGGTGTGAACGGAGTGCCCGAATCCGTAGCGTGCGCGCACTGTTGCGGAGAGTTTCCAGCCGGTTGACTGAAATGCCTCGCAAGAGGCCGGCCGGGCCGCCGGCTCCCCCTCGTACAGTGCGGCGGCCCGAATCCGCGCCGTCCGCCGCAGCTGCCTGCCCGACACTCCGTGGTTGCGACGGACGGCGACGGGCCGCTGGTGCGCTAGAGGCTCGTTGTCGACTGCGGGCTCGTCGTGGCTGGTCGCGCCCGCGCGGCGGAGCCGCTGATGTCACCGCCCCGCGCCCCTAAGGTGCGATGCAGTGGACGATCGTTTTGCAGCACCAGTAGCGCGATGTCGTCCTTGGGGGCTCCCGTCGAGTGGCGAAGCAGGCCTGCGAAGACCGAGCCCAACACCGCTTGGGGAGTCTCCCCCGCAGCCTTCGTCAAGGCTCCCCGCAGAGAAAAGAACCGGCCATGAGCGTCTCGCGCGTCCTCGGCTCCGTCCGTGTGGAGGACCAGGGTTTCTCCTGGGAGGAGGTGACCACATTGCACAGGCGGCAGTTCAGAGGGGAGTGGGAAGGACCCGAGCGGTGGGAGGGGATCCGCTCGGGCGAGGGGGTCGACTCGTGAGCCGCTCAGCAGGTGAGGCCACGGGTGGCCGCAGTTGAGTGCGGATACGTCGCTGTCGCGGCCGATCTCCAGGAGCAGTACGGTGACGAACTCCTCCGGGACGGAGGCGTCGTCCCGAGCCCGCTCACGCAGGTGTCGGTCCAGTGCCCGTTCCAACCGGCGGAGCACGCCGCCGAGTTCGGGCTCGTCATGGACCGCCTCGCGGAAGCTGCCGAGGACGGCGGCGACGGTGCCGAGGGCGGCGAGGCCGTGGCCGCGGACGTCGCCCATCACGACCCGTACGCCGTGTTCGGTCGAGATGACCTCGTACAGGTCGCCGCCGACGGAGGCGCCACGGTCGGCGGAGAGCTGGGCGGCGGCGATGTTCAGCCCGTCGATGCGGGGCGGGAGCGGCCGCAGCAGGGCGCTCTGCGCGGCACCGGCGACCTGTCGGATCTGCCGGAGCTCACGCAGTAACACATGCCGCACATGGGCTATCAGCCCGGTGCCGACGACGAAGAACACGACGCTGGTGGCGAGCCTCGCGCCGAAGTCGGTCTGCTGGGCGAGCGGACAGGTCAGCTTGTACGTGACCGCCACGGCACCCCAGGCGCTGGGCAGCCCCAACGCGAGCACCTTGCGGGGAACCCGACCCCTGATACGGATCATGCCGATGGCCCCCCAATAGGCCCAGATGCAGAGACGGACCGACCCCGAAAGGCCGGTCCGATTCTGTCGACAGCATGACCCGGAAGGACCAGATCACCAGCAAAGCTCACTCAATTGAGTGACGTGACTACAAGCGCCCCGACGATCAGCCGCGCAACACCGCGCCCGTGCGCTCACCCGCAAGGGCAACCGCCGCATCCCGGGCCGCCGACGCCTCATCCACCGTCAGCGTCCGGTCAGCCGCCCGGAACCGCAGCGCATACGCCAGCGACTTCTTGCCGTCGCCCAGCTGCTCCGCGTTCTCGTACACGTCGAACAACCGGATCGCCTCAAGAAGCGAGCCCGCGCCCTCACGCAGCGCCGCCTCGACATCCGTGTGCGGCACGAACTTGTCGACGACCAGCGCGACATCCTGCGTGGCGACGGGGAACGTGGAGATGCTCGGCGCCTGAGGCGTGTCGTCGCCGACGGCCTCCAGCGCATCGAGGTCCAGCTCCATCGCGGAGGTCCGCGCGGGCAGCCCGAACGCCTTCACGACGCGCGGGTGCAGCTCACCGGCGTACCCGACGACCTTCTCCGCCCCGTCGGCCACGACCACGAACTCGGCGCACCGCCCCGGGTGCCAGGGCCCGTACTGCCCACGGCGGACGACCAGCTCGACCCCGGCCTCGCGCGCCACCGCGCGCCCCGCCTCGATCGCGTCTGCGTAGTCGGCCGGACGGCCCTTGCCCCACCAGCCGGCCTGTTCACGGGCGCCCGCGAGGACGGCCGCCACATGCCGCGGCTGCTCCGGCAGCACGGCGTTCAGCGCGGCGATCTCCTCGTCGGTCGGACGCCGGTCGACGGGCAGCTGCGCGGCGACACCCTGCTCCTCGCGCGGCTGGAAGACCAGCCCCGTCTCGAAGAGGGCCAGGTCGTGCGAGCCCCGCCCGTCGTTGCGCCGCAGCGCACCGAGCAGGCCCGGCAGCAGCGACGTACGGAGCGCGGGCTCCTCGTCGCTCAGCGGGTTGGTCAGCTTGACGACACGGCGGGCCGGGTCGTCGGCCTCCAGGAGGAGCTGGTCGAAGACCTGCTCGCCGATGAAGGGGTAGTTCGGTGCCTCGACGTAACCCGCACCGGCCAGCGCCCGCCCGACGCGGCGGTGCAGCCGCTGCCGGTGGGTCAGGCCGCGGCCCGACGGGGGCTTGGGCAGCGTGGAGGGCAGGTTCTCGTAGCCCTCGAGGCGGATGACCTCTTCGGCCAGGTCGTTGACCTCGGCGAGGTCGGGACGCCAGGACGGCACGGTGACGATCAGCTCGTCCTGCCCGTACACGTCACAGCCGACCTGCTGGAGACGGCGTACGACGGTCTCGCGGCCGTACTCCACGCCCGCGACCTTGTCCGGGTGGTCGGCGGCGACGGCGATGGTGTGCGGCGCGGACGGCGTGGCGACCTCGGTGACACCGGCGTCGGCGGTGCCGCCCGCGAGCAGCACGAGGAGGTCGACGGTGCGCTGGGCCGCAGCCGCAGCCGCGGCCGGGTCGACACCGCGCTCGAAGCGCCGGGACGCCTCGGAGGAGAGCTTGTGACGGCGGGCCGTACGCGCGATCGACACCGCGTCGAAGTGCGCGGCCTCGATGACGACGTCGGTCGTGCCCTCGCCCTCCTCGTGATCCGCGATCTCCGTGTTGGCGCCGCCCATGACACCCGCGAGGCCGATCGGGCCGCGGTCGTCGGTGATGACGAGGTCCTCGGCGTGCAGCTTCCGCTTGGCGCCGTCGAGGGTGACGATCTCCTCGCCCTCGGCGGCCCGGCGGACGCCGATGGTGCCCTGGACCAGCCCACGGTCGTAGGCGTGCAGCGGCTGGCCGAGTTCCATCATCACGTAGTTGGTGATGTCGACGGCGAGCGAGATCGGGCGCATGCCGACCTTCTGCAGACGGCGCTGGAGCCAGATCGGGGAGCGCGCCTCGGGGCTGAGGCCGCTGACCGTGCGGGCCGTGAAGCGGTCGCAGCCGAGCGGCTCGGAGACCTGGACCGGGTAGCCGTAGGCGTTGGGGCCCGGGACGTCGAGGAGGGCCGGGTCGCGCAGCGGCAGGCCGTAGGCGATGGCGGTCTCGCGGGCGACGCCGCGGATGGACAGGCAGTCGCCGCGGTTGGCGGTGACGGCGATGTCCAGGACCTCGTCGACGAGTTCGAGGAGCTCGATGGCGTCCTTGCCGACCTCGGTCTCCGGGGGCAGCACGATGATGCCGTGGCTGCCGTCGTCGCCCATGCCCAGCTCGTCGCCGGAGCAGATCATGCCGTGGGACGTCTTGCCGTACGTCTTGCGCGCGGAGATCGAGAAGCCGCCCGGCAGGGTGGCGCCGGGGAGGACCACGACGACCTTGTCGCCGACGGCGAAGTTGCGGGCGCCGCAGACGATCTCCTGGGGCTCACCGGTGCCGTTGGCCTGACCCACGTCGACCGTGCAGAAGCGGATCGGCTTCTTGAAGCCCTCCAGCTCCTCGATGGTCAGCACCTGGCCGACGACGAGGGGGCCCTTGAGGTCGGCGCCGAGGTGCTCGACGGTCTCGACCTCGAGGCCTGCCGAAATGAGCTTGGCCTGGACGTCACGGCCGGTTTCGGTCGCCGGCAGGTCGACGTACTCCCGCAGCCAAGAAAGCGGGACCCGCATCAGATCTCCATCCCGAACGGCCGGGTGAACCGGACGTCACCCTCGACCATGTCTCGCATGTCTTCGACGTTGTGGCGGAACATCAGCATCCGCTCGATACCGAACCCGAAGGCGAACCCGCTGTACTTCTCGGGGTCCACGCCACAGGCGGTCAGCACCTTGGGGTTGACCATGCCGCAGCCGCCGAGCTCGATCCAGCCCTCGGAGGAGCAGGTGCGGCAGGGGCGGTCGGGGTTGCCGACGGACTCACCGCGGCACACGTAGCAGACCATGTCCATCTCGGCGGACGGCTCGGTGAAGGGGAAGAAGTTCGGCCGCAGCCGGGTCTTCATACCCTCGCCGAACAGGGCCTGGACCATGTGGTCCATGGTGCCCTTGAGGTCGGCCATGGTGAGGCCCTCGTCGACGGCCAGCAGCTCGACCTGGCGGAAGACCGGGGTGTGCGTGGCGTCCAGCTCGTCGGTGCGGTACACGACACCGGGGCAGATCACGTACACCGGCAGCTCACGGTCGAGCAGCGAGCGGATCTGCACGGGCGAGGTGTGGGTGCGCAGCACGACACCGGACTCGGTGCCGCCCTCCGGGCCCTGCACGAAGAAGGTGTCGGCCTCGCCGCGGGCCGGGTGGTCCGGGCCGATGTTCAGGGCATCGAAGTTGAACCACTCCGCCTCGACCTGCGGGCCCTCGGCGACCTCGTAGCCCATGGCCACGAAGACGTCCTCGATGCGCTCCGACAGGGTGGTCAGCGGGTGGCGGGCGCCGGCCGGTACGCGGTCGTACGGCAGCGTGACGTCCACCGACTCCTCGACCAGCACACGCGCGTCGCGCTCTTCCTCCAGCTCGGCCTGGCGGCCCGCGAGGGCCTTGTTCACGGCGCCGCGGGCCTGCCCGACGAGCTTTCCGGCGGCGGCCTTGGCCTGCGGCGGCAGGGCGCCGATCTCGCGGTTGGCGAGGGCCAGCGGCGAGGTGCCGCCGGTGTGGGCGACCTTGGCCTCCTGGAGCGCGTCGAGGGAGCTCGCTGCGGCGAAGGCGGCGAGCGCCTCGTCCCGCATGCGCTCGATCTCTTCTGGCTTCAAGGCCTCGACCTCGACAGGGTCGTACGACTTATTCGGTGCCGACATCTCTTCCCGTGCTTCCGATTGGCTGGCTGAAGGTCCCCGTCGCCGACTCACGCGGAGGTCAGAGGGCCGTCCATGGGACACAAAGGTGCCAAAGGCCGAGTCTAACGGGGTGGAGGTATACGAATGCGCCCGTGGGCCGCTAGGCGAGATACGCCGGCGTCGCCACGGGCAACGTAAATCGGAACTCGGCGCCGCCGCCGGGGGCGCGGCCGACCGTGATGGTCCCGCCGTGGGCTTCGACGATGCCCTTGACGATGTACAGCCCGAGGCCGGTGCCACCGCGCTTGCTGCCCCGCCAGAAGCGGGTGAAGACGCGGTTCATGGATTCCTCCGGGATGCCGGACCCCTCGTCGCTCACCGTGACCGACGTGCCGACGTCCTCCCCCTCACGGGGGGACGCCGCGGGCGTGATGTCAATCGTGACGGTTCCCTCGCCGTGCCGCACGGCATTTTCGAGGAGGTTGCTGAGCACCTGGTCGATCTTGTCGGGGTCGGCCCACAGCATGGGCAGCGGCTGCTCGATGCGCAGCAGGAACCGGTCGGCGGTCTGCCCTGCGGCGACGTACGCCTGGATGTGCCGCCCGACCGCGGCCCCGATGTCGACGGGCTGCCGCCGCACTTCCAGCCGCCCGGAGTCGATCCGCGAGATGTCCAGCAGCTCGGCGATGAGCCGGGTGACCCGGTCGGCGTCGGCGTCGACGGTCTCCAGCATCAGCCGTTTCTGGTCGTCCGTGAACCGTTCCCACTTGGCGAGGAGGGTGGCGGTGAAGCCTTTGACGGAGGTGAGCGGCGAGCGCAGCTCATGAGCCACGGTGGCGATCAGCTCGGCGTGACTGCGCTCGGTGCGACGGCGGGCCTCGGTGTCGCGCAGGCACACCACGACGCGGTGGACGGGTCCGGTGGGCTCGGTGCGCACGTACTGCGCGGAGACGAGGACCTCACGCCCGCCGGGGAGGAGCAGATTCCGCTCGGGCTGCCGTCGCCGGATGGCGAGCCCGCCGTACGGATCGGTGATCTGCCACCAGCGGCGCCCTTCCAGATCCTCTAACGGCAGGGCCTTGTCGAGCCGCTGTCCGAGGGCCTCGGCGGCGGGGACGGCGGTGATGCGTTCGGCGGCGGCGTTGAAGGAGACGACCCGGCCGTGCTCGTCGGCGACGACCAGTCCGTCGGGCAGGAGGTCGGGGTCGATGCCGGGCCCGGCGCGGTCATCGGGACCGGACGCGGATCCGTGCCGCACGTCGCGTGCTCCCGGTGCGCTGCTCGTGCCCACACTCATCCCCGTACCCCACCTCTCACGACGGCTGAGGGGCCCCCGAGCTGGTCACCCTACTAGCTCTCGGTGACGGAGCGGCACCCTCCGGAGGCGCGCTGTGCACGGGCCGACGCGTAGAGACATACGGCGGCCGCGGTCGCGAGGTTCAGGCTCTCGGCCTTCCCGTGGATCGGGACGCGCACGACGGCGTCCGCGAGCGCGCGGGTCTCCTCCGGGAGCCCCCACGCCTCGTTCCCGAACACCCACGCGGTCGGTCCGCCCATGGTGCCCTTGTCGAGCTCGTCGTCGAGGTCGTCGGTCCCGGCCCCGTCGGCGGCGAGGATCCGCACACCGGCGTCCTTGAGCCCCTGGACGGCCTGCTCGACGGGCACCCCGACGGCCACCGGCAGATGGAACAGCGAGCCCACGGAGGCCCGTACGGCCTTGGGGTTGTAGAGGTCCACGGACGCGTCGGTCAGTACGACGGCCTCGGCCCCGGCGGCATCGGCGCAGCGCAGGACGGTCCCGGCGTTCCCCGGGTCGCGGACGTTCGCGAGGACGGCGACGAGTTTGGGGCGGGCGGCGAGGATCTCCTCGAAGGGGGTGTCGAGGAACCGGCACACGCCGACGAGCCCTTGCGGGGTGACGGTGGTGGAGATGTCGGCGATGACGTCCTCGGAGGCGAGGTGCACCCGCGCCCCGACGCCACGGGCCTCACCGACGATGTCGGCGTAGCGCTCGGCGGCCTCCACGGTCGCGAACAGCTCGACCAGCCCGTGCCCGGCGGCCTCCCGCACGGCCTGCGGCCCCTCGGCCAGGAACAGCCGCTCCTTGCCCCGGAAGTTCCGCTTGGCGAGCCGCCGGGCGGCCGACACTCGGGGGGAGCGTGGGGAAATCAGCTCGGGCGTAACGGGGGGCATCAAGGTCACCTAACTATTTTCCGCCGCATCGGCGATCAACCACGACGGCGGACTCCGGCGGTGCCGAACTCGCCTCCGCCGCACAACACAACGGACCCGCAGGCACAAGCCCACGGGTCCGATTGTCACGTCGGCCTAAGCCCAGCGCAGCGTCACGCCGCCTTGGGGGCGTTGACGTCCGCCGGCAGAGCCTTCTGCGCAACCTCGACCAGCGCGGCGAACGCGGTGGCGTCGTTGACGGCCAGCTCGGCCAGGATCTTGCGGTCGACCTCGATGTTCGCGGCCTTCAGACCCTGGATGAAGCGGTTGTACGTGATGCCGTTGGCGCGGGCAGCGGCGTTGATGCGCTGGATCCACAGCTGACGGAAGTCGCCCTTGCGCTTCTTGCGGTCGTTGTAGTTGTAGACCAGCGAGTGGGTGACCTGCTCCTTGGCCTTGCGGTACAGGCGCGAACGCTGACCGCGGTAGCCGGAGGCCTGCTCGAGGATCGCCCGGCGCTTCTTGTGGGCGTTCACTGCCCGCTTGACGCGTGCCACTTTTTACTCCTTGTAGCGGGGCCGTGGTTGGACTCACACGGCCCGGAATCGATGGGGTCCCGGTCCAGACGTACGGCGCGAAGGGATCCGCAGATCACCGCGCCGCGTACGTCACTTGCCGAGAAGCTTCTTGATCTTCGCGGCGTCGCCCGGGGCCATCTCGGCGTTGCCGGTGAGGCGACGCGTCACGCGGGACGACTTGTGCTCGAGCAGGTGGCGCTTGCCGGCGCGCTCACGGAGCACCTTGCCGGAGCCGGTGACCTTGAAGCGCTTGCTGGCACCGCTGTGCGACTTGTTCTTCGGCATAGCGCCGTTCTCTCCTCTGGGTGGCGCTCCGGTGCCCGGTCGTGAAACCGGGCACACGGTGGAGCGTCGCTCTTGTATCGGTTACGTCCTGGGGACTCGCGTCCCCCGGGATCACGCCTCGGCGGAAGCCTCGGCCGGAGCCTCGGCAGCTTCCTCGGCGATCTCGGCGTCCGCGGCGTTCTGCGACTTGCCGGGGTTCGCCTTCGCTTCGGCCTTGCGGGCCTCCTGCGCCTGACGGGCCTCGGCCATCGCCTCGGTCTTCTTCTTGTGCGGACCGAGAACCATGATCATGTTCCGGCCGTCCTGCTTCGGGTTCGACTCGACGAAACCGAGGTCCTGGACGTCCTCCGCGAGACGCTGCAGCAGTCGGTAGCCGAGCTCCGGCCGGGACTGCTCGCGACCACGGAACATGATCGTGATCTTGACCTTGTCGCCCTGCTTGAGGAACCGGACGACGTGACCCTTCTTGGTGTCATAGTCGTGCGGGTCGATCTTCGGCCGGAGCTTCATCTCCTTGATGACCGTGTGCGCCTGGTTCTTGCGCGCTTCACGGGCCTTCATGGCCGACTCGTACTTGAACTTCCCGTAGTCCATGAGCTTGCACACGGGCGGACGGGCGTTCGCCGCGACCTCGACCAGGTCCAGGTCGTACTCCTGCGCAAGCTCCAGTGCCTTGGCCAGCGGGACAATACCCACCTGCTCGCCACTGGGACCGACAAGTCGCACCTCGGGAACGCGAATCCGGTCGTTGATGCGGGGCTCGGCGCTGATGGATCCTCCTCGGTTAGCACCACACAGCCGTCTGGCGGACGGCCGCGTTTGTCTCTGTTCGACTAGACCTAACCGCGCCGAAGCACAAAAAATGCCCCGGACGATCACAAGACGGGGCTCCAAAGCACTGCCGGAGCACCGCCGCGATGATCGCGGGGCGCACATTCGGGCGACTCCATCGTCCGTACGGAACGATGGTGGCCGCCTGACCGGGGTGACCCGCCGCCCCGGAGGACGGTCAGGTGGGAGATCGGAGCCTCCACTTGTGGGCCGGGCACACGCACTTTCTCAAGGGGGTGTCCAGCCGGTCGTCACACAAGGTTAGCAGCAACCCGGGGGTGGTGCGAACCGGAGTGCACCGGGGCCTATCGTGTGGGGCATGAGTGACACCCCTCCTGAGTCCCCCGCCGACTTCGACGAGATGACCCGCGACATCGCCGAGGTCCCCGCCGTCGAGGTGATCGTGACGGTCGCCGTCAACCTGATGAGCGCCGCCGCGGTGAAGCTCGGTCTGACCGAGGAGGGCGACAAGTACAAGGACCTGGACGAGGCCCGCAAGCTGATCCACGCCCTGGCCGGCCTCCTCGACGGCAGCGCGACGGAGATCAGCTCCTTCCACGCGGCCCCGCTGCGGGACGGCCTGAAGTCCCTCCAGCTGGCCTTCCGTGAGGCGTCGATCGTCCCGGACGAGCCGGGGCAGGGGCCGGGCGAGAAGTACACGGGCCCGGTCTACGGCTAGTCCCCGCAGCTCTATCGCACATACAAGGGCTCGCCCGGAGGCGTCGCCCCGGCCGGCAGCAGTGCCAGGTCGAGGCCGCGCACCAGGCGGGCCCGCAGTGTTTCGTCGGCGGCGAGCCGCTGGGCGACGGCACGCGCTGCCTCGGCGGGGGCGGCCGACTCGTCGAGCACGAGGGCCAGGGTCCCGTCGGCCTGCCCGGGCCCCAGATGGGCACGGAGTACGGCGGTCTCGGCGGCCACCGCGCTGCGTACCGCCTCCCGGACGGCCGGGTCGGCCAGCGGATCGGTGGTCGTCCGGCCCTCGGCGAGGGCGAGCAGCGCCGGGCCCGTCAGCTCGAACGGCACCGGTCCGGCCAGATCCAGCACGACCGTGTCCGCCTTCTCGTGCGCGGCGGCCTGCAGCGCCTGGTGCAGGGGGACGGCGACGGGGCGGGCCTGCGGGTCCCAGCGGGCCAGCGAGTCGGTGGAGGTGAAGGCGGGCAGGGCGACGCGGTCGCCGGCCTTCAGCGTCGGCACGGCCATGTCGCTGGTCTTCTCGCGGCGCAGTCCGTTCTCGTCCTCCTCGACCTCGCCGAGCACGGCCACGACGGGAACGAGGAGCCGGGTGCCCTTGAGCGCCTCCAGTACCGGTCCCACGGCGGTGCGGTCCTCGGCCCAAGCGGCGAGCGCAGCGCTCAGCCGGGGGTCGGCACAGCCGTCGTCGTCGGAGAAGCCGGGGTCGGGAATGTTCTTGTTCGCCACAGTGACAGACCCTATCGGGGGGATGCTGCTGGGTTTGTGCGGGCCCGGAAACCTGTTCGTGACGCCCTTCACCGGAATCTCAGATTTCCCTGACACACATCTAACTTTCGTCTAACGGACCGCACAGCCGACGGCCCGACCATCACGGTCATGGAGTCCTCCAGAGTCCGCCGAAGCCGTCGCCCGCTCTCCTCGCGACGCCGTCCGCTGATGTACACCGCCCTCGCGTCCGTCGCCATCGTCGGCGGTACGGCGGCGGGGACCGTGTACATGAAGGCGCAGGCGCACTCGGGTTCCGCCGCCGTGCCGTCGGCCGTACCGTCGGCCCTACCGTCGGCCGCGTCGCCGAGCCCGGTGGCGACGACCCAGGAGGCATCGGTGGAACCCGTGACACAGCCGACGGTGGACCACGACGATCTGCTGGCCGCCGCCATGAAGGCGGTGACCGTGCCGGGCGACACCGAGGTGTCGGTGGCCGTGCGCGATCTGGACTCCGGGGAGAGCGCCACGTACGGGGACGGCTCGTTCGACACGGCGAGCATCGTCAAGGTCGACATTCTGGTGGCGTTGTTGCTGCAGGCGCAGGACGAGGACCGGCATCTGACGAGCGCCGAGAAGTCGTACGCCACGGCGATGATCGAGAACAGCGACAACGTCTCGGCGTCGGCGCTGTGGCGGATCATCGGCAGGGCAAAGGGGCTGGACGCGGCGAACTCACGTCTCGGACTGACGGACACCGAGGGCGGGGACGGCATGCTGTGGGGGCTGACGCAGACCACGGCGGCGGATCAACTCACGCTGCTTCAGCAGGTGTTCGGGGACGACTCGGAGTTGAGTCAGACGTCCCGGAAGTATGTGCGGGGGCTCATGGGGCAGATAGCCGTCGGCCAGCGCTGGGGGGTCTCGGCCGCGGCGGACGGGTCCGCGTGGGCTCTGAAGAACGGGTGGCTGCCGCGCAGCACGACCGGGCTGTGGGACATCAACAGCATCGGGCGGGTCACGGCGCCGGACGGCGGCGCGTACCTGGTCGTGGCTCTGTCGAACGGCAACGTGACCAAGGAGAAGGGGATTTCGCTCGTGGAGTCGGCCGCGAAGGCCGCGGTGTCGGTGTTCGCGGGCTGAGGCTCGACGCACCCCGGCACCCCCGCGCCGCTCAGTCGGTTTCTCTTCTGCCTCTCCACAGGAACACCGCCGCCATCAGCAGGACTGCGCCCGCCCCGCCTGCCAGGGGGGCCGCCCAGCTCGACGTGTCGTCGTTGTCCCGTGCCGCGTCCGGGCCCGAGCCGAAGTACTTCTCGCCGTAGGACGCCGCCTGCAGGCCCTCCGGCTTCAGCTTCGCTGCCGCCTTGATCGCTGCCGCCGGGTCCACGAAGCCGTAGCCGCGGGAGTCGTCGCGGCCGCCTGCCGGGGCGTCCCGGGCCGTGTCCTCCAGGAGCTTCTTGATCTGGGCCGGGGTCAGGCCGGGGTGGGCCGCCTTGACCAGGGCCACCGCGCCGGAGACGAAGGCCGCGGCGGCGCTGGTGCCCCAGCCCTCGTAGTACTTGTGGTCGGGGTCGGCGATGACGACCTTGTAGCCGGGGGCGCTGACCGTGGCGTACCAGCGGCGGGTGGAGAAGGAGGCGCGGGTGCCGAAGCGGTCGACGGCGGTGGCGGCGATGACGCCGGGGTAGGCGGCCGGGTAGGAGATGTGGTCGCCCTTCTCGCCGCCGTTGCCGGCCGAGGCGACGACCACGGCGCCCTTCTTGAGGGCGTACTGGACGGCCTCGTCCTCGGCGGGTTCGGGATGGGCGGACTTGGAGTCGTCGCCCAGGGAGAGGTTGATGACGTCGGCGCCGTGGTCGGCGGCCCAGCGGATGCCTTCGGCGAGGGCGTTGCCGCGGGTGTTGCGGGCCTTGCCGCGGGCGGAGTCGCCGTCTTCGAGGATCACGCGGACGGGGAGGATCTTGGCCTCGGGGGCGATGCCCATGACGCCGTCGCCGTTGGCGTACCCGTGTCCGTGGCCGGCGATGATGCCGGCCATCGCCGTGCCATGGCGGGCCCAGGCGCGGTCGCCGCGGCTGGCTCCGAAGCCGACCATGTCCTTGCCTTCGAGGACGTTGCCGACGAGGTCGGGGTGGTCGTTCTCGACGCCGGTGTCGAGGACGGCGACGGTGATGCCCTTGCCCTTGGTGGTCTGCCAGGCCTCCTGGGTGTGCATGGCGTCGAGGGCCCACTGCTGGGCACGGATGCCGTCGGCGTGCGCCACGGTGGACGGGACCAGGGCGAGGGAGGCGGCGAGCAGGACGCCGAGGAGGCCGGTGCGGCGGGTCATGGAGATCTGGGGCCTGGGAGTCTTCACGAAGGCTTCTCCGTGGCCGAGCTGACGGTCCTGCGGAAGCCTCGTTCGATGCGGTCGGTGAGGCCCTGGGCCTCGTTGCCGAGACCGGCCTGGGCGACGGCTGTGGTGGCGCCGGACTCCATGGCCTCCTCGGCGGGCTGCGGCTCGTCGACGGTACGGCCGTCGGCCCAGCCGGAGACCGCGAAGGCGACGACGGGAGCGTCGGTGAGGACGGAGATCGCCCAGGAGGCGCGCTGCTCGGTGCCGAAGTCCGCGGCGACGGTGTCCTTGGCGGGGTACGTGCGGGGCATCAGGTCGGCACGCCGGTCGAGGTTCTCCTTGTCGAACCGGGTGTCGAGGGCGGTCATGGCGGTGGCGTCGGCCTTGGTGAAGAGGAGGCCGACGGTGGTGACGTAGCTCTGGGTGGCGTCGGTGTAGGTGGCGCGCAGGAGTCTCTGGCAGCCGACGGGTGCGAGTGCCTTGAGCAGCAGCGGGTCGAAGGCGTCCTTGCAGCCGCTGTCCGGGGCGACGGCGATCCGCGTCCAGGTCCGGTCGGCACCGCCGGGGCCGGCGCCCTGTCCTTGGACGGTGGGCGGGAAGAGCTGGTCCACGGGCACGCTGTGCCACATCCCGGAGGCCGCGGCGAAGGTGTCCCGGCCTCCGGCCGCCGCCGAGTCCCCGACGAGCCAACTCCCGGTCACTGCCCCGCCGATGAGCCCGAGACCCAGCACGAGACAGACGGCCACGGCAGCGGTCCGCATCCTGCTCCGCCGCCCGATCGGCCGGGGCCGCGCCTGCTCGTCATACCCCTCGGGCTCCCCGAACGACACGACGGGCCGCCCGGATCCATGGGTCTCGCCGGGTGTCAGGGGTGCGCTCCAGGAGAGGGAGGGGTCGGGCTGGGGGCGGGAGGGGGCGTCGGCGGGTGCCGCGGCACGCGTGAAGGGCTCGACGGGCACACCGCCCGCACGAACCCCGGGCTCCGGCGGCCCCCCGACGGCCCCGCCGGACGAACGCCCACCACCGAGAACCCCGGAGCCACCGACGGCCCCACCACGGCCGAAGCCATCGGCGGGCCGGGAGTCGGGCCGCGGCGACGCACCCGCGGGGACCCCGGACGACACCCCCGGACCGGAAGGACCGGCACCGGGCGCAGCGAACGGCCGCCCACCACCGCGGGCCCCCTCATCACCGGCGGGACGCGCGGGCACACCCGTGGGGGCGCCGGAGGACGTCGGTCGGTCCGAGGGCCGGGCATCGACCGGGGTCGGTGCGAACGGGCGCAGGCGGAAGGTGGTCTCCGAGGCCGTCTCGGGGGGTGCGCCATTGCGGCGTGGGGGCGTCGCGGACTGGCCTGTACGGTCCTGCCGTACGCCCTGACCGGCGCTCGGCGGCGCGTCCGGGAAGCGTGAGGACGCCTTCGGCGGAGGCGGGTTCAGGGGTGCGTCGGAGGACGGAGCACGCAGGTCGGGGAAGCGGGGAGGCATGTCCGGGGACGTGCCGCCGGGACGGCGGGGCGCTTCGGCGGCGGCGCCACGGCGGAGCGAGCCGTCGTCGCCTTGGCGGCGCGACTCGGTGTCGCCGCGGCGGAGCGAGCCGTCGTCGGCGACGGGTGTCACGCGCGGCTCCCGCGGCCGCTCTCCGACGCCGTCCGTCGTGTCACGCACCGCCGCGCCGGGGGCGAGCGGGCCCCTGGCGCCCGGCAGAGCCTCGCGGGGCACGGCCGTCATCGGGGCCCCGGTCGCCGGTCGCGTAACCGGCATGGGGGGCACAGCCGCCCCGGCCACCGGCCGCGCACCCGGCACCGGCCCGTCGGCTCCCCCGATCGTCGGTCGCGCACCCGGCACCGGCCCGGCAGCCCCTCCGATCGTCGGTCGAACATCCGGCACCGGCCCCGCAGCATCCACCGCCGACCGCACATCGGGCGTCGGCCCGGTCGGCGGTCGGAAGGCCGGCGTCGGCCCCGCACCAGCTGCCGCCGGCCGGGTGTCCGGCATGAGGCCCGCAGCATCCGCCGCCGGCCGCGCACCCGGCACCGACCCACCAGCCTCAGCCGTCGGGCGGGTGTCCGGGGCCGGAGCCGCGGTCGTGTCCGTCTGGTTCTCGGTGGTGGCCGAGGCGTGGTTGGAGGGGGCGGGGTCCGTCGGGTCGGGGGTTGTTCTGGGGGGAGCCGGGGGGAGGGGCGGGGTCGTGGGGCGCGGGGGGATGGAGGCGTGCCGCGCTTCCGTGCTCATGCGCCCCCCGTTTCCCTTGTGCCCGGGTCCGTCGTCGTGCCCGGCGCTCGTTTCGGTGCCCCGGGCACGCATACCCGCACCATGAGATCGGCATCCCCCGAACCGGGTCTTTGCCGCCTCACGTGCGTGCGCGTCACTCTACGGGTTGTCCCCGGTCGGGCGGGAACCAGTCCATGAGCTCGGGGCATTGGCCCGGATCGTCCCCCTACCCTGCGGTAATCCTGTCTGGCAGGCTTCGTTCATGACTGCGCGCGCCGCCGACCGGGCCCGTTACGACCGGGCCACCGCCCATCTCGACGCCCCTCTCGCGATCGTCGATCTGGACGCCTTCGACGCCAACGCGGACGATCTCGTCCGCCGGGCCGGGGGCAAGCCGATCCGGGTCGCCAGCAAGTCCGTGCGCTGCCGCACGCTGCTGGAGCGGGTGCTGGCGAGGGAGGGGTTCGCGGGCATCATGTCCTTCACGCTCGCCGAGTCCCTGTGGCTGGCCCGCTCCGGCTTCGACGACATCCTGCTCGCCTATCCGTCCGTCGACAGAGCCGGTTTCGCCGAGCTGACCTCCGACCCCAAGCTCGCCGCCGCCGTCACCGTGATGGTCGACGACGTCCAGCAGCTCGACCTGATCGAGCGGTCACGCGACGGCGGCCGTGAAGTCGTGCGCGTCTGCCTGGAGTTGGACACCGCCCTCAAGCTCCTCGGCGGCCGTATCCGCGTCGGTGCCCGCCGCTCCCCGCTGCACTCCCCCGCCCAGGTCGCCGACGTCGCCCGTGCGATCTCCCGCCGGCCCGGCTTCAAGGTCGTCGGGATCATGGCGTACGAGGGTCATATCGCCGGTGTGGGCGACTCCGTCGCCGGGCATCCCTTCCGGTCCCGGGCCGTGCGGCTGATGCAGGCCACCGCCCGCCGCGAACTGGCCGAGCGGCGCGCCGAGGTCGTGCGTGCCGTGCGGGCCGTCGTGCCCGACCTGGAGTTCGTCAACGGCGGCGGCACCGGCAGTGTGCAGACCACCGCCGCCGAGGACGCCGTCACCGAGATCGGGGCGGGGTCGGGGCTGTATGTCCCGCGGTTGTTCGACAACTACACGTCCTTCAGCGGGCGTCCGGCCGCGCTCTTCGCGCAGCCCGTCGTACGGCGGCCGGGGGTGGGAGTGGTGACCGTCCTCGGGGGTGGTTATCCCGCCTCCGGTGCTCCCGGGCGGGACCGGTTGCCCGTTCCCCATCTGCCCGAAGGGCTCAGGTACGACCCTCAGGAAGGGCCCGGCGAGGTGCAGACCCCGCTGCTCGGCTCCCCCGCCGACGATCTGCTCATCGGCGACAAGGTGTGGTTCCGGCACGCGAAGGCCGGTGAGCTGTGCGAGCGGTTCGACACGCTGCATCTGATCGAGGGGGACGCCGTCACGGCGACGGTCCCGACGTATCGCGGCGAGGGCCGGACCTTCCTGTAGACCGGCCCGAGTTCAGTGCGGGTCAGTCCGTCGGGCCCACGCTGCTGCCCACGCCGCCGCCCGAGTCCGCCGTGTCGCCCGTGGACCGGATGCCCTTGGTGATGCGGTCCATGTCGGCGAGCGGCGGCCCGTCCTCGCCCGCGTCGAAGACATAGCGGACGATGACCGGCGACTCGGTGCCGACGCTGGACTGGAAGGCGAGGGACTGGACGTAACCGCCGGGGCCTTTCGCGGTCTTGACGCGCCAGCGGACGTAATAGCCCGCGCGGCCTGCCACCGCGACCGGCCCCGCCTTCACGAGTTCGTGGGACTCGATGCCGCCGAAGGGCCGTTTGCCGACGAGGTCACGGTCGTAGGCGTCGTCGGCGGCGTCGGAGATGTCCGCCTTGGCGAGCGCCTCGGGGGAGGTCTCCGCGTTCTCGGTCACCGTGCGGGAGATGACGAGGCCGTGCCGGCACAGGCCCGGGTCGCCGGGGCAGTTGTAGGTGCCTTCGGTGCTCATCAGGACGTCGTCGTCGACGATGAACTCCGGCCGGACCCAGCCGGTGAGCAGGGGCAGGGTGATGCCGTTGAGCTGGTCCTCGACGACGGCCGGGGCGTCGGCGGAGGGCTCGTCGGCGGAGTCGGTGGGGGTGGGCGAGGGCGGTTCGCTCGTCGGGGCGAAGGTGGGGGTGATCGACTCGGTGGTGACCGTGTTGCCCGCCGTGCTGTCGTCCTCGCGGAGCACCAGCGCGCCGGTGACGATCGCCGCGACCAGGACCGCCCCGGCGGTGGTCAGGGCGACGGCCTTCGCGCGCCCCGAGGACTCCCCGCCGGGCGGCCGCCCGGGCGCCGGTGGGACCGCCGGTACCGGTGACGACACCGGCGGCGGGCCCGGAAGTGCGGGCTCGCGCCGGTGCTCGGTCCAGGCGGTGCCGTCCCACCAGCGCTCCAGATGGGGCTGCTCGGGGTCGCGGTACCAGCCGGGCGGGGGCGTCATGCTCATCCCGGCACTGTAGGACGAGGGCTACAGCGGTGTGACGTAAGCCCCGGAGATTCCGCCGTCGACCAGGAAGTCGCTGGCGTTCACGAAGGACGAGTCGTCGCTGGCCAGGAAGGCGACGGCGGCGGCGATCTCCTCGGCCTCGGCGAACCGGCCGAGCGGGATGTGGACGAGGCGGCGGGCGGCGCGCTCGGGGTCCTTGGCGAACAGCTCCTGCAGCAGGGGGGTGTTGACCGGGCCCGGGCAGAGGGCGTTGACGCGGATGCCCTCCCTCGCGAACTGCACGCCCAGTTCACGGGACATGGCGAGAACGCCGCCCTTGGACGCCGTGTACGAGATCTGGGACGTGGCCGCGCCCATCCGGGCCACGAAGGACGCCGTGTTGATGATCGAGCCCTTGCCCTGGCGCCGCATGTAGGGGATCGCTGCCTTGCAGCACAGGTAGACGGAGGTGAGGTTGACCTCCTGGACGCGCTTCCAGGCCTCCAGGCCCGTGTCCAGGATGGAGTCGTCGTCGGGCGGTGAGATGCCCGCGTTGTTGAAGGCGATGTCGACGCTGCCGTAGGTGTCGTACGCCGTCCTGAACAGCGTCTCGACCTGTTCGGCGTCGGTGACGTCGACCTTCACGAAGATCCCGCCGACCTCCTCGGCGGCCGCCTTGCCGCGCTGCTCGTCGATGTCGCCGCAGACGATGTGCGCGCCCTCGGAGGCGAGCCGGCGGGCGGCGGCGAGGCCGATGCCGCTGCCGGCGCCGGTGATGACGGCCGTACGGCCGACGAGGCGACGGCAGACGGTCTCTTCGGTCTCTTCGGTGGATGCGGTCACTGTGCGGGGCCCTCCGTGCTGGTGGCGACGTTGCTGATGAAGACGTTCTTGGTCTCGGTGAAGGCGGCCAGGGCGTCCGGGCCGAGCTCGCGTCCGACGCCGGACTGCTTGTAGCCGCCGAAGGGGGTCCAATAGCGGACGCTGGAGTGGGAGTTGACGGACAGGTTCCCGGCGCGGACGCCCTGGGAGACGCGGAGCGCGCGGCCGACGTCCCGGGTCCAGATGGAGCCGGAGAGGCCGTACGGGGTGTCGTTGGCGAGGCGGATGGCGTCCTCCTCGTCGGTGAACGGCAGGAGCACGGCGACCGGGCCGAAGATCTCCTCCCGGGCCGCCTCGGAGTCGTGCCGCTCCCCGGTGAGGACGGTCGGCGGGAACCAGAAGCCGGGCCCCTCGGGCGCGCTGCCGCGCAGGGCCGGGGCGTCGTCCGGTACGAACGACCGTACGCGGTCCAGCTGCTGACGGGAGATCAGCGGGCCCATCTGGGTCTTCTCGTCGGCCGGGTCGCCCACGACGACGGCGGCCAGCGCGTCGGCGAGCAGTTCGCGGACCTCGTCGTAGACGGACTCCTGGACCAGGATGCGGGTGCGGGCGCAGCAGTCCTGGCCGGCGTTGTCGAGGAAGGAGAAGGGGTCGACGGCGGTCTTGAGGTCGGCGTCCGCGAAGACGATGTTCGGGCTCTTGCCGCCGAGTTCGAGGGTGACCGGCTTGACCTGGTCGGCGCAGAGGGCCATGACGCGCTTGCCGGTCCGCGTGGAGCCCGTGAAGACGATTTTTGCGACGCCGGGCTGCCGTACGAGGGAGTCGCCCGCGATGTGACCGATTCCTGGCACCACCTGGAAGAGGTTCTCCGGGAGCCCTGCCTCCAGGGCGAGTTCGGCGAGGCGGAGCGCGGTCAGGGGGGTCGTCTCGGCGGGCTTGAGGACGACGGCGTTTCCCGCGGCGAGGGCGGGGGCGGTGCCCCAGGCCGCGATGGGCATCGGGAAGTTCCAGGGCGCGATCACGCCGATGACGCCGAGCGGCTCGAGGAAGGTGACGTCGAGGCCACCGGGTACGGGGATCTGACGGCCGGTCAGGCGCTCCACTCCCCCGGCCGCGTAGTCGAGCAGGTCACGGACGTTGCCCGCCTCCCAGCGGGCGTTGCCGATGGTGTGGCCGGCCTCGCGGACCTCCAACCGGGCGAGTTCCTCGATGTGTTCGTCCACGACGACGGCGAACCGGCGCAGCAGCCGGGCCCGGTCGGCGGGCGCGACGGCGGCCCATGTGCGCTGTGCCAGGCCGGCCCGGTGGACGGCGGCGTTCACGTCCTGCTCGACGCCGCCCGTGATGGTGGCGATCACCTCCTCCGTCGCGGGGTTGAGGATGTCCATTTCGTAGTGTCGCGACAAGAGATGCCTCACATGCGTTCGAAGGAGCGGCGCAGCTCCCAGTCGGTCACCGCGGCGTCGAAGGCGTCCAGTTCGACCCGCGCCATGTTGCGGTAGTGGGCGACGACCTCGTCACCGAAGGCGGCCTTGGCGATGGGGCTGTTCTCCCAGAGCTCGGCGGCCTCGCGGAGGGTGGTGGGGACGTGCGCGTATCCGGCGGTGTAGGCGTTGCCGGGACAGGCCTCGGGCAGTTCCAGCTTCTGCTCGATGCCGTACAGCCCCGCCGCCACCAGCCCGGCGACGGCGAGATGCGGGTTGACGTCACCGCCGGGCAGCCGGTTCTCGAAGCGCATCGAGCGGCCGTGGCCGACGACCCGCAGCGCGCAGGTGCGGTTGTCGTGACCCCAGGCGACGGCGGTCGGGGCGAAGGAGCCGGGCTGGAACCGCTTGTACGAGTTGATGTTGGGGGCGTAGAGGAGGGAGAAGTCCCTCAGGGCCGCCAGCTGCCCGGCGAGGAAGTGCCGCATGACCTCCGACATGCCGTCGTCGCCGGCCATGACGTTGTTGCCGGCCGCGTCGGCGAGGGAGAGGTGGATGTGGCAGGAGTTGCCCTCGCGTTCGTTGTACTTGGCCATGAAGGTGATCGAGACGCCTTCCTGGGCGGCGATCTCCTTGGTGCCGGTCTTGTAGATGGCGTGCTGGTCGCAGGTGACCAGGGCGTCGTCGTACTTGAAGGCGATCTCGTGCTGGCCGGGGTTGCACTCGCCCTTGGCGGACTCGACGGTGAGCCCGGCGCCCGCCATCTCGTTGCGGATGCGGCGCAGGAGCGGCTCGATACGGCCGGTGCCGAGCACGGAGTAGTCGATGTTGTACTGGTTGGCCGGCGTGAGCCCTCGGTAGCCCGCGTCCCAGGCCTGCTCGTAGGTGTCCTTGAAGACGATGAACTCCAGCTCGGTGCCGACCTTGGCGGTGTAGCCGAGTTCGGCGAGCCGCTCCAGCTGGCGGCGGAGGATCTGGCGGGGCGCGGCGACGACCGGGGAGCCGTCGTTCCAGGCGAGGTCGGCGATGAGCATGGCGGTGCCGGCGTTCCAGGGCACGCGGCGGAGGGTGCTGAGGTCCGGGTGCATGGCGAAGTCGCCGTAGCCGCGGTCCCAGGAGGACATGGCGTACCCGTCGACGGTGTTCATCTCGGTGTCGACGGCGAGGAGGTAGTTGCAGCCCTCGGTGCCGTGGTGGAGTACCTCGTCGAGGAAGAAGCGGGCGGCGAACCGCTTGCCCTGGAGCCGGCCTTGCATGTCGGGGAAGGCCAGGACGACAGTGTCGATCTCACCGCCGGCGACGAGGGCGTGCAGGTCCTCGACGCTCAGCGGGGGTGTGCGGTCTGCCACGGGAGAGCTCCTTCGGCATCTGCGCATTTCGTCTGCGCTTTTCGTGTGCGCGTTTTACGGCCGGGCCGGAAGCCATAAGGTATTGCGGAGAACCATTGCTTGGGAAGGGGGTGCGGCGGGATGTCGCTGGATCCGGAGGCCGACCTGGAGGACCGGTTGACGCCGGTGCTGCGGCCGGTGCGCGCGGGCAACGGCTTCGAGGAGGCACTGGAGCAGATCCTGCAGGTCGTACGGCTGGGCCTGGTCCCCGGGGGTGAGCGGCTGCCCGCCGAACGCGAGCTGGCGGAGCGGCTCGGGATCAGCCGGGTGACGCTGCGCGAGGTGCTGAAGGTGCTCCAGGACCAGGGGCTCGTGGAGTCGCGGCGCGGTCGGTACGGCGGCACGTTCGTGCTGCCGCGGGCGGACGCGGGCGGCGAGGACGAGCTGCGGCGGCGGATCACCGCGGTCGACATCGAGGACGTGCTGCGGTTCCGCGAGGTGCTGGAGGTGGGGGCGGCGGGTCTGTGCGCGGCGCACGGGCTGACGGACGAGCAGGCGGAGCGGCTCCGGGAGGCGCTGGCCCGGACCCAGGACGCTCCGCTGGCGGACTATCGGCGCCTTGACACCCTGCTGCATCTGACGCTGGCCGAGCTGTGCGGGTCGCCGACACTGACGTCGCAGTACGCGGCGGTACGGGCGACGGTGAACGACCTGCTGGACTGCATCCCGCTCCTGGTGCGCAACCTGGAGCACTCCCAGCGGCAGCACAGCGCTCTGGTGGAGGCGGTCCTGGACGGGGACGCGGACGGGGCGCGGGAGATGATGCGGGAGCACTGCGCGGGCACGGCGGCGCTGCTGAGGGGGTTCCTGGCGTAGGCCCGCGACCGGCGTGCTCTTGCCGTTCCGGGCTCGGCTCAGCAAAGGTATGCGGGAAATCCATTGCGGGGCGGGAGGACGTATGGCGGGCAGGCCGCTGATCGGCATCAGCACCTATCTGGAGGCCGGGGCGCGCTGGGGCGCGTGGGAGCTGGAGGCGGCGTTGCTGCCCGCCGGGTATCCGCGGCTCGTGCAGCGGGCGGGCGGACTGGCCGCGATGCTGCCGCCGGACGGGCCCGAGCTGGCGGCCGCGGCCGTGGCACGCCTCGACGGGCTGGTGATCGCGGGCGGCCCGGACGTCGAACCGGTCCACTACGGCGCCGAGCGCGACCCTCGCACCGGGCCGCCGGCGCGGGAGCGGGACGCGTGGGAGCTCGCCCTCGTCGACGCCGCGCTCGCCGCGGGCATCCCGCTGCTCGGGATCTGCCGGGGCATGCAGCTGCTGAACGTCGCCCTCGGCGGCACGCTCGTCCAGCACATCGACGGGCACGCGGAGGTGGTCGGCGTCTTCGGGCAGCACGCGGTGAAGCCGGTGCCGGGGACGTTGTACGCCGGGGTCGTGCCGGAGGAGGCGTCCGTACCGACGTACCACCATCAGGCCGTGGACCGGCTCGGCGCCGGTCTTGTGGTGTCGGCGTACGCGGCGGACGGGACGGTGGAGGCGGTGGAACTGCCCACCGCCCACTGGGTGTTGGGGGTGCAGTGGCATCCGGAGATGGGTGAGGATCTGCGGGTGGTGCGGGCGTTGGTAAAGGCGGCAGGAGGCTGAGGCGGCCCGGGGTCCGGGGCGGCGGGGGGACTGAGGCGGCGGGAGGGTTCTAGCCCCGCGTCAGCGACAACAGCTCCCGCGCCGGCCCCACCGGCCGGTGTCCCGTGGGCCACACCGCCCGCAGATCCCGCGCCAGGGAAACCCCCTCCACCGGCACCCGCACCAGGCGCCGCATCGCCAGTTCCTCCCCCACCGCCAGTTCGCTCAGCACCGCCGGGCCCGCACCGCTCACCGCCGCCGCCTTGACCGCCGTGGTGGACGACAGCTCGATCAGCGGACGGGCCAGACCGCCCAGCGCGGCGTCCAGCACCTGCCGCGTCCCCGAACCCTTCTCCCGCAGGATCAACGGCGTCACCGCCAGCTCCTGGGCCGACAGCGGCCGTCGGCGACGCGCCCACGCATGCGCCGGAGCCGTCACGACGATCAGATGGTCGTGGGCGATCACCACCGAGTCCAGACCCGTCGGTACCGTCAGCCCCTCGACGAAGCCGAGGTCCGCCTCGTCCGCGAGCAACCTCTCGGCCACCGCGGCCGAGTTGCCCGCGAGCAGCGACACGGCCGTGTCCGGCCGTCCGGCGCGCAGTGCCAGCAGCCAGCCCGGCAGCAGGTACTCCGCGATCGTCATGCTCGCCGCCACCCGGAGCCGGGAGTCCCGGCGGTCCCGCAGCGCCTGTGCCCCCGCGTCGAACGCCTCCGCCGCCTCCACGATCCGCCGCGCCCAGTCCGTCACCAGCGCGCCCGCGTCCGTGAGACGGGAGCCCCGCGGCGAGCGGTCCACGAGCGCCACGCCCAGCTGCCGTTCCATCGAGCGGATACGGCTGCTCGCCGCCGGCTGGGTGATGCCGATCTCCCGCGCCGCGGCACCGAGGCTGCCGAGGCGGGCCACCGCCAGCAGCAGCTCCAGTGCTCCCAGATCCGGGACGCGGTGCGCCAGCGTGCCACCGAAGGTCGGAAGAGAATCGTCCTGCCCACTGCTCATAAATCCAGTTTATGTCCTCATAGAAACGTCGTCCCTGGTGGGAGGCGTGGAATCGCGCGACCGTCTCATCATGGTCACCGCAGCCCAGCCTCTTCTCCCCCGTGCCACCGCACGTCCCCCGCGCGCCATGGGCGTCCGTCACCTCGGACCGAACTGGTACGCCACCGTCATGGGCACCGCCGTCGTCGCCACCGCCGGAGCCGGCCTTCCGGTCTCCGTCCCCGGTCTGCGTCCCGTCCTCACCGGCGTCTGGGCGCTCTCCCTGGCCCTCCTCGTCACCCTGCTCGGCGCCCGCGCCCTGCACTGGACGCACCACCGGGACCAGGCCCGCGCCCATCTCCTCGACCCGGCCATGGCGCCCTTCTACGGCTGCCTCTCCATGGCCCTCCTCGCCGTCGGCGGCGGTGCCCTCACCGTCGGCTCCGACTGGATCGGCACGGAGGCCGCGGTCGCTCTCGACGCCGTGCTGTTCACCGCGGGGACGGTCGTCGGACTCGCCGCCGCCGTCGCCGTGCCGTACCTCATGGCCGTACGCCATCGGATCGAGCCGGCGCAGGCCACGCCCGTGTGGCTGCTGCCGCTCGTCGCGCCGATGGTGTCCGCCGCGCTCGGGCCGCTCCTCGTGCCCCACCTTCCGGCCGGACAGGCGCGGGAGACGCTGCTGCTCGCGTGCGTGGCGATGTTCGGGGTCTCGCTCCTCGCGACGCTGCTCATGCTGCCGCTGGTCTTCGGCCGGCTGATCACCGGCGGACCGCTGCCGCTCGCCCTCACCCCGACTCTGTTCCTGGTGCTGGGGCCGCTCGGGCAGTCCACCACCGCCGTCAACAAGTTCGCGGACGTCGCCCCCGGGGTCGTACCCACCCCGTACAGCGGTGGCTTCGGCGTGCTCGCCGTGCTCTACGGCGTTCCCGTGATGGGGTTCGCGCTGCTGTGGTTCGCGCTGGCCACCGCGCACGTCGTGCGGGCGCGGCGGGAGGGCATGGGGTTCGCGATGACCTGGTGGGCGTTCACCTTCCCCGTCGGCACTTGTGTCACCGGGGCGGAGGGGCTGGCCCGGCACACGGGGCTGATCGCCCTCGACGGGCTCGCCGTCGTGCTGTACGCCGTGCTCGCCGCCGCCTGGGGCACGGCCGCCCTGCACACCGTGCGCGGTCTGCTCAGCGGTGCGCTGCTCGCAGGGCCTCGGACAGCAGCCGTGGCGCCTCGGTGAGGGAGGGGCCGTACCAGGTGAGGTGCCTGCCGCTGACCAACGCGCAGCGCAGACCGGGGAAGACCTCCGGACCGTCGTCCGCGGTGAAGCGGTACGGCTCGTCCGGGAGGATCACCACATCGGGGGCGGCCGCGCGCAGTTCGTCGGCCGGGATGCGCGGGTAGCGCTCGGCGTGGTTCGTATACACGTGGTCAACGCCCAGACGGGCCAGTACGTCACCCGCGAAGGTGTCCCGGCCCAGGACCATCCAGGGGCGGCGCCAGATCGGCACCACGGCCGTCGTCCGGTACGGCGGTTCCGGCAGCGCCCGCCACGCCGACTCCGCCTCGTCCAGCCAGCGCGGGCGGGTCCGGGCGCCGCACGCCGTGAGCACGCGGGACAGTTCCGTGAAGGCCTGCGGGACGTCCCGTACCTCCGTCACCAGGACCTCGACGCCCGCCTCGCGCAGGGCGGCGAGGTCCGGTGCGCGGTTCTCCTCCTCGTTGGCGATCACGAGGTCGGGGGTGAGGGCGAGGACGCGGTCGAGGTCGGGGTTCTTGGTGCCGCCGATCCGGGTGACGTCCAGGCCGGCCGGGTGAGTGCACCAGTCCGTCGCCCCGGCCAGGACCTCGGGGACGGAACAGGCCACCGCCTCCGTGAGGGACGGGACCAGTGAGACCACCCTCACCGTGCGCCGCTCACTTCAGTGGCCGGTCCCGGACCGCCTCGATGTGTTCGGCCACCGCGACGACGACCACCCGGGTGTCGGACACCGTCGCCCGCCACCGGTGGCGCACCCCGCCGGTCAGGTAGAGCGTGTCGCCGCGGCCGAGCCGGTACGCCCGGCCCTCCGCCTCGATCTCCACCGCGCCGTCGGCGACGTACATCAACTGGTCGTTGCGGTACTGGAACTCACGGCCCGCGTCATGGTCGCCGGTGAACTCCTGGGCGTGCATCTGATGGTGACCGCGCACCAGGGAACGCGCCCGGGGCAGGCACTGCGGCTCGGGGTCGTCGGCGCGGACGACATCGACGCTGCACGCCGGGTCGGCGGCGGCGAGGAGTTCCACCGCGGTGGTGCGCAGGGCGTCGGCGACCTTCTCCAGGGAGCTCTGGCTGGGGCGGGCGCGTTCGTTCTCGATCTGGCTGAGGAAGGGGACGGACAGGCCGCTGCGTTCGGCCACCACGGCGAGGGTGAGTTCCAGCGCGCGGCGACGCCGCCTGACGGCCGCGCCCACCCGCAGGGGCTGTTCTTTGTGGTCGCCCATCGCTCCGGCTCCCTCCTTCGCTCGTCGGTCCGGTCCTACTCTCCCAAGGACTCTCTGAAGAGTTGTCTGCACCCTACGCATGTTCGGCAAACCGTTTCATGCGCCCGTCACATTGCCGTAAACCCCGCATGGGGCATCACGCCAACTCCAGCCAGTAGATCAGCTCTCCGCCGTCCGTGTTCGGGGTTTCCGCTGTCAGGACGAACCCCGCTGACCACGACCGCCCCCTGAGGCTCAGGGGGCGGCATAGCTGTATGTGGTTGTCCAAATCCTTGCGGCGCCCGGTCGACCGGGAGGCCGGCCGGCTACTGCGGTGTCATCCGCTCCACCATGTCCGGGTGCTCCTTCAGCCAGGCCGCGACCGCTTCCTCCTCGTGGCCCTGCCCACGCTCGTTGATCTCGGCCTCCAGGGTGCCGAGCTCGTCCTCGCTCATCCGGAAGTTCTTGATCCACTCGGTGAGCCGCGGGTACTGCTCGGGGAACTTCTCGTTGGCGACGGTCCGGATGGTGTTGCCCTCGCCGAAGAGCTTCTTGTCGTCCTTCAACTTGGTGAGCTCGTACTTGCTGTACGCCCAGTGCGGAGACCAGAGGACGACCGCGACGGGCTGTTTCCTGGCGTACGCGCGCTTCAGCTCGGCGAGCATCGCGGGCGTGGAGCCGTCGACGACGTCGTACTCCTTGTCGAGGCCGTAGCCCGGCAGGACCTTCTTCTTGAGGAGGTTCATCTCGCCGGTGCCGGGCTCGATACCGATGATCTTCCCGTCGAAGAGGCCGGCCTTGCCCTTGAGGTCCTCGTAGGACTTGACTCCCTTCACGTACGAGGGAACCGCGACCTCCAGTGAAGTGGGCTCGTACCAGGTTCCGAGGTCGGCGAGTCTGTCCTTGTTCTTGTCCCAGTAGTTCGCCTGCGCGTACGGCAGCCAGGCGTCGAAGTTGAGGTCCAGGTCCCCGGAGGCGAGGCCCGTGTAGACCGGGCCCACGTCCATCTGCTTGAGGTTGAGCCGGTAGCCGCGGCGCTCCAGGACGTTCTTCCAGAGGTAGGTGACGGCGATGTCCTCGTCCCAGGGGAACCAGGCCACGTCGATCGGGTTCCTGGCCTCGGCGGGGGTGGCGGTGCCGGCGACCGGGGCCAGCTTGTCGACCACGTCCGGGTTGGCCTTCAGCCAGGTGCGGACGGCGTCCTGCTGCTTGCCCTTGCCCGCCTTGTTGATCTCGGCTTCGAGGCCGGTGAGCTGTTTCTCGCTCATCCGGAAGTCCTTCAGCCACCCGGCGACGACCGGGTCGTCCTCGGCGAAGCCCTTGCGGGCGACGGTGTGCACACCGTCGCCCTTGCCCCAGGCGCCCTTCGGGTCCTTGAGCTTCTTCAGGTCGTAGTCGCTGTACGCCCAGTGCGGCGACCAGAGCGTGACGACGATCGGCTCCTTCTTGCTGTACGCGCGCTTCAGCTCGGCCAGCATCGCGGGCGTGGAGCTGTCGACGACCTTGTACTCCTTGTCGAGGCCGTACTCCCCCAGGACCTTGCTCTTCAGCAGCCCCATCATTCCGGCGCCGGACTCGATGCCGGTGATCTTCCCGCCGAAGGCGGCCGCCTTGCCCTTGAGGTCGTCGAGCGAGTCGACGTCCTTCATGTACGACGGGACGCTCAGCTCCAGCGAGGTCGGGCCGTACCAGGAGCCCAGGTCGTCGAGCCGGTCGCCGTGCTTCTTCCAGTACTCGGCGTGGGTGGTCGGCAGCCAGGCGTCGGTCTGGAAGTCGACGTTGCCGGAGGCGAGGGAGGTGTAGAGCGGGCCCGCGTCGAGCTGCTCGGCCTCGACCTCGTAGCCGCGCCGCTCCAGGATCTCCTTCCAGAGGAAGGTGGAGGCGATGCCCTCGTCCCAGGGGATGTAGCCGATGCTGACCTTCTTGCCCTGGCCCACGTTCTCGCCGGCCGGGGTGGCGCTGTCGGTCCTGCCGCCGAACATGCCCATGCCGCCGGCCACCAGGGCGAGGACGACCACGCCGATGACGGCGACCTGCGGACGGGGGCGGTACGACCAGATCTTCAGCCCGTGGGCGGCGCGGGCCTTGGCGGCGGCCCGGCGGCCCAGCGGGGAGACATGGGCGCCCAGGGCGCTCGTCATGCGGTCGAGGTAGATCGCGAGGATCACGATGGCGATGCCCGCCTCGGAGCCGAGGCCGACGTCGAGCTGGCCGATGGCCTCGTTGACGCGGCCGCCGAGGCCGCCGGTGCCGACCATGCCGGCGATCGCGGCCATGGACAGGCCGAGCATGATGACCTGGTTGACGCCCGCCATGACGGTCGGCAGGGCGAGCGGGAGCTGGACGCGCAGGAGGGTGTTCCTGGGAGTCGTGCCGAACGCCTCGGCCGCCTCGACCAGTTCCTTGTCGACCTGGCGGATGCCCAGCTCGGTCATGCGCACACCGGGGGCGAGCGCGAAGATCAGGGTGGCGACGATGCCCGCGGAAGCGCCGGTGCCGAAGAAGAGGATCGCCGGGATGAGGTAGATCATCGCGGGCAGCGTCTGCATGAAGTCCAGGACCGGCCGGACCAGTCCGCTGACCCGGTCGGAGCGTGCCGCCCAGATGCCGACGGGCACGGAGATCAGCAGGGCGATGATCGTGGCGACGAGGACCAGCGAGAGGGTCACCATCGCGTCGTCCCACAGTTCGAGGGAGTCGATGAAGGCGAAGCCCGCGAAGGTGAGGAGTCCGGCGGTGGTGCCGCGCAGCCAGAAGGCGACGATGGCGAAGATGCCCGCGAGGAGCAGGGGCCGGGGCGCCTGGAGGACGGCGTCGATGCCGTCGTAGGTGCCGGTGAAGACGGTCTTGAGGAAGTCGAAGAGCCAGGCCATGTGGCCGAGCAGCCAGTCGACCGCGTCGTTGACCCAGTCGCCGAGCGGGATCCTAGGCATGGGCGGTCTCCCGGTCCTGCTCGCCGAGGAAGCCGATCAGGCGTTGCGCGGGGACCACCCCGACGAGTTCCCGCTTGTCGTCGAGGACGGCGACGGGGTGGGTCAGGCGGGCGCTGACAGCACAGAGTTCGGCGAACGTGGTGTCGGGGCTCACGGTCTCGCAGCCGCTCGCGCATCCGCACTCGGCCTCGTCGCCGCGTACGTCCGTGTCCATGACGGCGGACGCGGTGAGCACCCGGGACCGGTCGACGTCCCGGGTGAAGGAGGCGACGTAGTCGTCGACGGGCCGGACGAGGATGTCCTCGGCGGTGCCGGTCTGCACGATGCGCCCGTCGCGCATCACGGCGATCCGGTCGCCCAGCCGCATGGCCTCGTTGAGGTCGTGGGTGATGAAGACGATGGTCTTCTTCAGGGTCTGCTGGAGCTCCAGGAGCTGGTCCTGCATGTCGCGGCGGATCAGCGGGTCCAGGGCGCTGAAGGACTCGTCCATCAGCAGCAGGTCGGCGTCGGTGGCGAGGGCGCGGGCGAGGCCCACGCGCTGCTGCATTCCGCCGGACAGCTCGTCGGGCCAGGACTTCTCCCAGCCCCCCAGGCCGCACAGTTCGAGCGCCTCGGCGGCCCGCTTCAGCCGCTCGGCCTTGGCGACGCCCTGGACCTCCAGGCCGTACGCGGCGTTCTCGGCGACGCTGCGGTGCGGGAAGAGAGCGAAGTGCTGGAAGACCATGCTGATCTTCCTGGCCCGGACCGAGCGCAGTTCGCGGTCGCTGAGGGCGGTGAGGTCCTGGCCGTCGAAGCGGACGTGTCCGGCGGTGGGCTCCAGGAGGCCGTTGAGCATGCGCAGCAGCGTGGACTTCCCCGATCCGGACAGGCCCATGACGACGAAGATCTGGCCGGGCTCCACGGTGAAGGAGGCGTCGACCACCGCGGCGGTGGTGCCGTCGGCGCGGAGCTCCTCTCGCTCGGCCCCATTGCGCAGTCTCTCGACTGCCTCACTCGGTCGTCTGCCGAACACCTTGTAGAGATGTTCGGCTTCCAGGCTGGCTGACACGCGTACCTCTTGGCTCGGGGGCGGGGGTCAGTGGCGGCGCCTGCCCCCGACCGACCAGGGCAAACGCCCGAGTGGTTCAGTTCACAACCAGTCCGTGGGATCACCGCCCGGGCTTCACAACGGCCAGGAGCGTCGCCGTACCGCTGACTGTCGGTGCCGTACGGCATGATGCGAGACGTGACCGGACGACTGATGCTCCTCGACACCGCCTCCCTCTACTTCCGCGCCTACTTCGGCGTCCCGGAGTCCGTGAAGGCCCCGGACGGTACGCCGGTGAACGCCGTGCGCGGGCTGCTGGAATTCATCGACCGCCTGGTCAAGGACCACCGCCCGGACGAGCTGGTGGCCTGCATGGACGCCGACTGGCGTCCCCAGTGGCGGGTCGACCTCATCCCCTCCTACAAGGCGCACCGCGTGGCCGAGGAGCATGAGGCGGGGCCGGACGAGGAGGAGGTGCCGGACACGCTGTCTCCGCAGGTACCGGTCATCGAGGCGGTCCTCGACGCGCTCGGCATCGCGCGCGTGGGCGTCACCGGCTATGAGGCGGACGACGTCATCGGCACGTTCACCGCGCGGGCGAAGGGCCCGGTCGACATCGTGACCGGCGACCGCGACCTGTACCAGCTGGTGGACGACGACCGCGGCATCCGGGTGCTGTACCCCCTCAAGGGCGTGGGCACGCTCCAGCTCACCGACGAGGCGTGGCTGCGCGAGAAGTATGGGGTCGACGGGCGCGGGTACGCGGATCTGGCGCTGCTGCGGGGCGACCCGAGCGACGGTCTGCCGGGGGTGCCCGGCATCGGGGAGAAGACGGCGGCCAAGCTGCTGGCGGAGTTCGGCGACCTCGCCGGGATCATGGCCGCGGTCGACGACCCGAAGGCGAAGCTCACACCCTCGCAGCGCAAGCGCCTGGACGAGTCGCGGCCGTATGTCGCGGTGGCGCCGAAGGTGGTGCGGGTCGCGGACGACGTGCCGCTGCCGGACGTCGACACGACCCTGCCGCGCGGTCCGCGCGACCCGGCGGCGGTGGAGGAGCTGGGGGCCCGTTGGGGCCTGGGCGGCTCGCTCAAGCGACTGCTGACGACCCTGGCGCCGTAAATCATCTTCTCCGCTGGGCGAATCAGCTTCTCACCTGAGGGCGATGGCACTCCTGTCCTTGGCTTAATCTTGGCCTCGGACAAGGGGTGTTGAGCAGGGGGGAGATGCTAACTTAGGTAAGCCTAAGCATGGGAGCAGGGAGGCCGTCATGGCAGAACGACCGGCACGTAAGCCGCGGAAGCCGCATTCCGCTCAGGTCGTCCGCACCGAGCGACTGACCCCGCACATGCAGCGGGTGGTGCTCGGTGGCGACGGGCTCGCCGAGTTCGCGGCGGACACCTGCACCGACCATTACGTGAAGCTGCTGTTCCCGGCGGGGGGTGCCGTCTATCCCGAGCCCTTCGACATGGAGCGGATCCGCGAGGAGTTCCCGCGCGAGCAGTGGCCGGTGACCCGGACCTACACGGTCCGCCACTGGGATGCCGAGCACTCCGAGATGACCCTCGACTTCGTGATCCACGGTGACGAGGGCCTCGCCGGCCCGTGGGCGATGCGGGTACAGCCGGGCGAGACCGTCCGCTTCATGGGCCCGGGCGGCGCCTACGCCCCCGATGCCGCCGCCGACTGGCATCTGCTCGTCGGTGACGAGAGCGCGCTGCCCGCCATCGCCCGTTCCCTGGAGGCGCTGCCCGAGGGTGTCACGGCGTACGCCTTCGTCGAGGTGGCCGGCCCCGAGGAGGAGCAGAAGATCGACTCCGATGTGGAGGTCGGCTGGCTGCACCGCGGGGACCGACCGGTCGGCGAGGCGCTGACCGAGGCCGTGCGGGCGCTGGACTTTCCCGAGGGGCGGGTGCATGCCTTCGTCCACGGCGAGGCGCACTTCGTGAAGGAGCTGCGGCACCTGCTGCGGGTCGAGCGCGAGATCCCGCGCGAGGATCTGTCGATCTCCGGCTACTGGCGGCTCGGCCACAACGAGGACGGCTGGCAGGCCTCCAAGCGGGAGTGGAACGCGCGCATCGAGAGCGAGCAGGAGGGCACGCCGGCGGCGTAGCCCGGCGGTCAGCGGTTAGCCGTTAGCGGTTTCGGGAGGGCGCCGGGGCGCCCTCCTTCGCCTTTCCCGCTGCACCGACTTTCCTGCTACACCGACCGCTGATACGACCTGAACGTCCGTATCGACAGCCACACCGCCGCCACCGCGAGCGCCAGCAGCGCCCCGCCGCGCCCCAGCACCGCACCCCAGTCCGGGTTCTCGGACAGTGCCGAGCGACCGGCCACCATCGCCCAGTTCAGCGGGTTGAAGTCGGCGATGTGCCGCATCCAGGACGGCATCTGGCTCGGCGCCATGAAGGCGGAGGACAGGAACGTCAGCGGCAGCAGCAGGAAGGTGTTGATGCCGATGATCGACTCACGCTCCCGCACCAGCATCCCCAGCGCGTTGGAGAGCGCCCCGAAGACGGTGCCGAGCAGGACCGAGGCGAGGACCAGCACCGCGACCCCCGCGATCCCGCCGGGGTAGTCCGCCCCGCCCAGCAGCCCGAGCAGCACGATGACGACCGACTGCGCGGCGGTGACCAGGCCGTTGTTGACGACATTGCCGTTCATCAGCGCGGCCCTGCTGACCGGGGTCGTCAGGAACCGGTCCAGGGTCCCGCGCTGGATCTCGTCGAGCGTGGTCATCCCGGCCCACATGTTGGAGCTCAGCGCACTCATCACGACCACGCCGGGGACCAGATAGTCGAGGTACGAGGTGGTGCCGAAGCCGCCGAGTTCGACGACCTCGCGGAACAGGCTGCCGAACAGGAACAGCCAGATCACCGGCTGGATGAGAGTGATGATCGCGTAGGCGGGCTGCCGTACGAACACCATGAGTTGACGTTGCGTCATGTACCAGGTCTGGGTGACGGCGGCACTCATCGGGCACCTCCCGCGAGGGCCAGGTCGGCGGCCGCGTCGGCCTCCGGGGCCCGCCCGGCTTCCTCGGCCTCCGAGTAACGGCGGCCGGTGTACCGCAGGTACACGTCGTCGAGCGAGGGCCGGGCGACGGTCGCGGCGGCGACGCCGACCCCGGCACGCTCAAGTGCCCCCAGCAGGGCGGGCATCGCCGCCGCCCCGTCGTCGGCGCGGACGCTGACCCGGTGCCCGTCGACCAGCACCTCGTGCACGCCCGGCAGTCCGCCGAGGGCGCCCTTCAGCAGCGTACGACCGGCTTCGCCGACGGTGGCGCGGAGTTCCATGTGGACGGCGTCGCCGCGGAGTTCGCCCTTGAGGGAGTCCGGGGTGCCCTCGACGACGACCCGGCCGCGGTCGACGATGGCGACGCGTTCGGCGAGCCGGTCGGCCTCTTCCAGATAGTGCGTGGTGAGCAGGATGGTCAGCCCCTCCTCCCCCGCGAGCCGGCCGATCTCGTCCCACATCGCGCTGCGGGCCTCGGGGTCGAGGCCGGTGGTGGGCTCGTCCAGGAAGAGCACCTCGGGGCGGTGCACCAGGCCGAGGGCGACGTCGAGGCGGCGCCGCATGCCGCCGGAGTAGCCCTTGACCCGGCGGTCGGCGGCGTCGGCGAGGGTGAAGCGGCCGAGGAGTTCGGTGACCCGGTCGTCGAGGGCGGCGCCCTTGAGGCCGTAGAGCCTGCCCTGGAGCCGGAGGTTCTCACGGCCGGTGGCGCCGGGATCGGCGCCGGAGTTCTGGGCGACCACGCCGATCGCACGGCGCACCCGGTCCGGGTGCCGCAGCGCGTCGTGGCCGGCCACCGTCGCCGTGCCCGAGTCGGGGCGGGCCAGGGTGGTGAGGATCTTGACGGTGGTGGACTTGCCGGCGCCGTTGGGGCCGAGCAGGCCGAAGACGGTGCCGGGTTCGACGGTGATGTCCATGCCGTTGAGGGCGGTGACCCCGCCGGGGTAGGTCTTGATCAGTTGCCGCGCCTCGACTGCGGGCGCGCGGGTGTTCATGACACGGGCGTTCATGACAGGTGCTCTCCTGAGTGAGCGGATGACAGCTGATCCGCTTGAGGAGCACCGGGCTATCCTGGGTGTGCCGCACCTCGATCGCCTGGATGTGCCTCTCGGCGGATTCAGCTCGGGGTTCGAGGCCCCGGCGGGCTGCTGCAACAGCCGTGCCGGGGCCTGTTCTTCGTCAGATCACGGTTCGTGGAACGCCTTCCACTCCTCGATTCCGGGCAGTGCGCCCTTCTTGACCTCGTCGAGAAAGCCGCGGACCCACTCGGTCTCCGCCTCGGCCATGTGGAGCTGGTACTCCATCTCCACCAGGAAGAGCCGGGGCACGCTCTCGTAGAGCTTGTCGAGCGCGCCCCGGTCCCTGGCGACATGGACCTCCAGGGTGCTGAGCCGCTCCTCCAGCAGCCGCACCACGTCGTCCGGGTGCAGTACGCCGAGCAGCGAGAGCGCGGTCTCGAAGATCGGGTACTCCTTGGTCGGGGTGGCGACCAGGTCCGACATCCACTCGGTGGTCTCCTGGCGGCCGGCCGCGGTGATGCCGTAGACCGTCCGCTCGGGGCGGTTGCCCTGTCGCTCCACGTCGGTGACCTCGACGAAGCCGTGCTTCTCCAGGCTCTGGACGACCGTGTAGAGCGAGCCGTAATTGATCTTCGTACTGGTGTCCTTGCCCTGGCGGCGCAGGGTCTGGGCGATCTCGTAGGGGTGCATCGGCTTCTGCCACAGGGTCGCCAGCACGGCGAGCGCCAAGGGGTTGCGGAGCTTGCGGCGCTGCGGGGGCATGGTCCGATTCACCTCGCTTCCGAATATCCGTAGCCGAACATATCGCGACCATCGAAGACTCGTCAATAGACACGATGTATCGTGTTTAGGCGGATGAGGCAAGGGGTGGGGCGCGGGGTGGCCCAAGGGCGCGTCAGGGCGCGTCGGACCGTCGAAGCCCCGCCAGGAGAAGGGCGATCAGGCGCCGGGGGTCATAGCGGGGGTCGCTCTCGTGGCCGACGCAGAGGTTGCCGATGCCGCGCATCAGCTCGTAGGGCTGCACGCCGGGCCTGATGTCGCCGGACTCGACCGCGGCGTCGAGCAGTCGGGCGCAGACGGGCAGCAGCCGGTCGAGGAAGTAGTCGTGCAGCGCGGCGAAGCGCTCACGCTCGGACTGCAGAGCGTCGGCGAGTCCGTGCTTGGTGACGAGGAAGTCCACGAAGAGGTCGATCCACCGGCGCAGCGCGTCGAACGGGGTGTCGGCGTCGGCCAGCAGGGCCGGGCCGGCCTCGGCGCACGCCTCGATCTGGTGGCGGTAGACGGCGGTGACGAGGTCCGCCCGGGTCGGGAAGTGGCGGTAGATCGTGGCCATCCCGACGCCCGCCCGGGCCGCGATCTGACGGATCGGCGCGTCCACGCCACCGGTCACGAAGATCTCGGCGGCGGCATCGAGAACCGTCTGCCGGTTGCGCTGGGCGTCGGCCCGCTTGCCTCGGGGCGCGGACTGCCCCGCGGAGCGATCGCTGGTCATCACGTTCTCTTTCCACGCCGGTCCAACACCGATTGACAAAACGGAGCAGCGCTCCGAATACTAAATGGAGCAGTGTTCCGCTTCAGGTTAGCCGAAGTGGGACGCGTCTGCCGTTGCGCCCTCGCGCCGACCTGCCCGCATCCCGCACCCCGTATCTCGCACCTCAGATCCCGCATCCCCGCATCCGAAAGGGAACCCCCATCGTGAGCACCTCCACCCCGGTCCTCTCCTTCAGCCCCGTGACCCTCTCCGTGCCCGGACGCCCCGTGGATCTCCAGGTGCGGGTCACCGCACCCGCGACAGGAACCGGCCTCCCGGTCATCCTGCTCTCGCACGGCCACGGCCCCTCGAACAACCTCTCCTCGCTCAACGGCTACGCGCCGCTCGCCAACCTCTGGGCGGCACACGGCTTCGTCGTCATCCAGCCCACCCACCTCACCTCCAGGACGCTGAGCCACCTGGTCGCCGACGCGCCCGGCGCCCCCGACTTCTGGCGCTCCCGCGCCGAGGACATGTCGCACATCCTCGACCGGCTCGACGTGATCGAGCGCACCGTGCCGCAGCTGGCCGGTCGGATCGACGCCGGCAAGGTCGCCCTCGCCGGACACTCGCTGGGCGGCTTCACCGCCGCCCTCCTGCTGGGCGCCGGGATCACCGACCCCGGCACCGGAAAGGTGGTGCACCTCGTCGAGCCCCGGATCAAGGCGGGCGTGCTGCTCGCCGCGCCCGGCAGGGGCGGCGACGTCTACAACGGGCCCATGGCAGCGCAGTGGCCGATCATCGGGGCCGTCGACTTCTCCACGATGACCGCGCCCGCGCTGGTCGTGGTCGGCGACAAGGACGACGCCCCGCACTTCACGGACATGGGACCGGACTGGCACGCCGACGCCTACACCCTCGCCCCGGGCCCGAAGACCCTGCTCACGCTGTTCGGGGCGGAGCACGGGCTCGGCGGGATCGCCGGATACGACGCCGCCGAGACCACCGACGAGAACCCGCAGCTGGTCGCCGCCCTCGCCCGCATCAGCGCGGCGTACCTCCACACCCAGCTCGACTCCGGCGCCCTCGTCGCCTGGCGGACCGAGTGCGAGGCCCTGACGACCGGCCCCGACCAGGTCGGACGGCTCGAATCCAAGTAGGTCACCGGGCGGACGGAAGAGGTCACCCGGGAGCGTGAGGAGTTAGGACCGCCCCGGACATGGCCGCGTCATGCGGGCGAAACAGGGCCTCCCTAATTTCTGTCGCCCGACAGGAATTCAGCGCCCGCACCGCTGTCCCGCTCTTCCGCCCTCATGCCGCCGAAGGCAGGTGCCGCCGTGACGACGACCAGCCCCTCCGAACTCCGCCCCGATCCACCGCACTCCCCCGCCGAGCGCTCCCTCGCCGAGTTCGGCTATCGCCAGGAACTCCACCGCAGCCTGGGCCGGTACGCCTCGTTCGCGGCCGGGTTCTCCTTCATCTCCGTCCTGACGACCGTCTTCCAGTTCTTCGCCTTCGGATACGCGTTCGGCGGCCCCGTCTTCTTCTGGACCTGGCCTGCGGTGCTGCTCGGGCAGCTGATGGTGGCGGCCTGCTTCGCGGAGCTGGCGGCGCGCTATCCCCTCTCCGGCGCGATCTACCAGTGGTCGTCCCGTCTGTCGAACCTCACCTTCGGCTGGTTCGCGGGCTGGATCATGGTGATCGGGCAGGTCGTGGTGGTCGCGGCGGCGGCACTGGCGCTGCAGATGGTGCTGCCGGCGATCTGGTCGGGCTTCCAGCTCATCGGCACGGACCCGGCGCCGACCTCGGCGGACGGCGCGGCCAACGCGGCGCTCCTGGGCGTGTTCCTACTGATCCTGACGACGCTCGTGAACGTGCTCGACAACCGGGTGATGTCCGTGATCAACCGGGTCGGGGTGACGGCCGAGATCATCGGCGCGGTGCTGATCGTCGTCCTGCTCCTGACCCACTCCGAGCGCACACCGAGCATCACCTTCCACACCGAGGGCGCCGCCCAGTCCGGCCTGCTCGGCGCCCTGTTGGTGGGTTCGTTCACGGCGGCGTACGTGATGATCGGTTTCGACAGCGCGGGCGAGATGAGCGAGGAGACCCGCGATCCCCGCCGCACCGCACCCCGCACGATCCTGACCGCGCTGGGGGCGGCGGGCCTCCTCGGGGGCCTGATCGTCCTGGGCGGCCTGCTGGCGGCGCCCAGCCTGACGGACGGCCGCCTGGCGGTGGACGGGCTGAGCTACGTCCTCACCAGCAGCCTGGGCGACGGCGTGGGCAAGCTGCTCCTGGCGGACGTGGTGGTGGCGATCGCGGTGGCGACCCTGGCCATCCAGACCGCGGCCTGCCGCATGCTGTTCTCGATGGCCCGCGACACCCAGCTCCCCTTCTCCGCCCGGCTGGCCCGGGTCCACCCCCGCACGGGCATGCCCAACGCCCCCGCCCTGGTGGTGGGCGTCCTGGCGGCGGCCCTGCTCCTGCTCAACTTCGCCTCCCCCGAGGCGTTCCTGGCCATCGGCACGACCTGCATCGTCATGCTCTACCTCGCGTACGCGATGGTCACGGGCCCGCTCCTGGTCCGCAGGATCCGCGGCGAGTTCACCTCGGAGGGCACGGACGAGACCGGCGCCAAGCTCTTCTCCCTGGGCCGCTGGGGCATCCCGGTCAACGCCCTCGCCCTCCTCTACGGCCTGTTCATGACGGTCAACCTGGCCTGGCCGAGGGCGGAGGTGTACGACCCGGCGGGCGGCCACTGGTACTTCCAGTGGTTCACCGTCCTGTTCCTCGGGGCGACGCTGGTGCTGGGCGTGGGCTGGCGGGCGTACTCCGGGCGCAGGTCGGCCGTACCGGCGGCCGCCGCCTGAGCGCTCCGCCGGAAGGGCGGCGAGGGGTTGTCGGTCGGCTGCGCCGCCGTCGTGGCTGGTCGCGCACGGCAGCGGGGCTGCTGGCAGATACAGCCCCGCGCCGCTTCAGAGCGCTGCCGAACCGCAGTCGGCCTCGCCCGATCCGCTCAGGTCAGTCGCCCTGCACGCGCGCGTGGAGGTGCATGTCGTGCCAGCCGTCCGGGTGGAGGACCGCGCTGCGCAGGGTGCCCTCCAGGGCGTAACCGGTCTTGGCGGCCACGCGGCACGAGGCCTCGTTGCCGACGGCGTGCCACAGTTCGAGGCGGTGGAAGCCGATGTCGTCGAGGGCCCAGCGGGTCAGGGCGGTGGTGGCGCGGGCCGCGACGCCCTGGCCCCGGGCCTCGGGCGCCGTCCAGTACGCCGTCTCCGCGCGGCCCTCGTCCAGCCGCAGCTCACGAAGCCCGACGCGGCCCGCCAGCCGGTCGGTGTCCGCGTCGACGACGGCCCACTGAGCGGTCCGCTCCTCGGCCCAGTCCTTCAGCCAGCCCTCGATCCACTCGCCCACCTCGGCAACGGAGTCGGCGCTGCGGGCGTGCCACTGGTGCATGACGGGATCCTGGAAGACGGCGTGCACCGCTGGGGCGTCCTCGGCCCGCCAGGGGCGCAGCAGCAGGCCGTCGCCGGTCGGGATCACGGGCTGCGGGGCGTGGGACAGGGCGCCCGGGGAGAGGACCGGGTCTGTGAGGAAGGGCATGGATCGGCATCCTGCCAAGCGGGCGAAGCCCCGCTCAACGCGTTTTACCCTTGATCCCGATGACACGCCGTACCGCTCCCCCGCCCTCCCCGCTCCCCCAGCGCGACGGGGTGGACCCGATGCGTGTGCGCCTGCCCGGCGAGGGCGGCTGGGCCACCGTGCGGGAGCATCTGGTGGAGCGGCTCAGTGGCGCGGGCGCCGGAGTCGTCGAGGGGATGTTCAGCCGGGGGCTGGTCGTCGGCGCGGACGGCGAGCCCGTGGCGCCGGACGCCTCGTACGTGCCGGGCATGTACGTGTGGTTCCACCGGGAGCTGCCGTACGAGGTGCCCGTGCCGTTCCCTCTGGAGATCGTGCACCGCGACGAGCACATCGTCGTCGTGGACAAACCGCACTTCCTCGCCACGACCCCCCGCGGCAGCCACATCACCGAGACCGCCCTCGCCCGGCTGCGCAGAGAGCTCGGCGTCCCGGAGCTCGGCGCCGCGCACCGGCTCGACCGGCTCACCGCGGGGCTGGTGCTGTTCACCGTACGGCCCGAGGAGCGGGGTGCGTACCAGACGCTGTTCCGGGACCGGCAGGTGCGGAAGGTGTACGAGGCCGTCGCGCCGTACGACCCGGCTCTCGCTCTTCCCCGGACCGTGCGGAGCCGGATCGTGAAGGACCGCGGGGTGCTGGCCGCCTATGAGGTCGAGGGCGAGCCGAATGCCGTCAGCCGGGTCGAACTCGTGGACCGGCGCGATGAGTTGGGCCTGTACCGGCTGACCCCGGCCACCGGCCGGACGCATCAGCTGCGCGTCCACATGAACGCCCTCGGCGTGCCCATCCTCGGCGATCCGCTCTATCCGGTCGTCGCCGCCCCCGTGCCGGCCGGCGAGTTCCGGCGACCGCTCCAACTGCTGGCGCGGGCGCTGGAGTTCACCGATCCGGTCACGGGTGTGGCGCACCGGTTCCGGAGCGCTCGGGTGCTGGAGGCCTGGGCCGGCCTCGGCGACCGGGCCGGTCAGTAACCGCGCCACCAGCGCAGGAAGCGGCGCCAGGCACCCATCGGGCGGGCCGGTTCGGGCGCGGGCACGGACTGCGGCGGGGCGGCGGGCGCCGGCTGCGGTTCGGCGGCCGCGGGCTGCGGCTGGGCCGTGCCGACCTGCCAGCTCGGCCGCTGCTCCGGCACGGGGGCATGGGCCGGCTTCTGCATGATGTCCTGCTGCGGCTTGGGCGCGAACCGGACCGGCAGTTCCACGAGGTGGCGTGAGGAGATCGACTGCCGCCACTCCAACTCGTCCTCGTCGCAGTCGAGCTGGACGTCGGGCAACCGCATCAGCAGTGCGTCCACACCGGTGTCGGCGATACCACGGGCGATGTCCTGGCCGGGGCATTCGTGGGGGCCGCCGCCGAAGGCGAGGTGCGAGCGGTTGCCCTGCATGTTGGCTTGGAGGTCGGGGCGCACGCGCGGGTCGACGTTGCCCGGTGCGATGCCGAAGAGGAGACCGTCACCCTTGCGGATGCGCTGGCCGCCCAACTCGGTGTCCTGCTTGGCGTAGTAGGCGAAGACGGTGCTGAACGGCGGCTCGTCCCACAGGGACTGCTCGACCGCCTGCGGGACCGTCATCTGACCGCCGTTGAGCTGGGCGCGGAAGCCGGGGTTGGTCAGTACGGCGCGCAGGACGTTGCCGATGAGGTTGACCGTCGCCTCGTAGGCCGCCATGAGGACGAGCCAGAGGTGGGTGGTGACCTCCTCGTCGGTGAGGTTCGCCGGGTGCAGGACGAGGTGGCTGGCGAAGTCGTCGTCGGGCTGCTTGCGGCGACGGGCGGCGAGGCCCTGGAGGACGCCCATGACGTACGCCTGGCTGGCGTTGGCGGTCTCGGTGCCCTTGAGCAGGTCGCGGGTGGCCTGGACGAGCCGGTCGTTGTACTCCTCCGGCATGCCGAAGATCTCGCACATGATGGCCATGGGCAGGTGCTCGGCGAACTGGCCGATCAGATCGGCCTCGCCCACTTCGCAGAACTCGTTGGCCAGGCGCTGGGTGTAGCGGTTGATGTGGCGGCGGATCGAGCGGTAGTTGATCGTCGACATGGCGCCCGTGACGGCGCCGCGCAGGCGCAGGTGCTCGTCGCCCTCGGCGTAGGAGCAGATGGGGGCCCAGGCGATGTGCGGCATCATCGGGTGGTCGGGCTTGACCATGCCCTCGATCTGCGGGGTCCAGATGCGGCTGTCCCGGCAGAAGTGCGAGGGCGTGCCGACCATGTGGAGGTTCTCGGCGTGGCCGAGCACGATCCACATCGGCACGTCGTCGTGGAGGAGCACGGGCGCCACCGGGCCGTGTTCCTCGCGGAGTTGCTCGTAGAGGCCTTCGAGGTCCTCCGCCTCGGGGCCGTACAGCCGGTGCAGTCCGCCGGGGCCGCGGCCGTGGGCGGGGCAGCCGGGGGGCGGGCCGGTCGTGGGGTCCGCACCGGTCAGGGAGTGGGATTCAGGCGTCACTGGGGTCGCTCCGAAGTGGATCCGGTTGCTGGGGAGTTGAGGTCGGGGCTCACCGCGGGCTCAGGTGAGCTGACCCGTCAGTGCGAGCGAGTGCAGGAAGCGCATCAGGGTCATCAGGGTGTCGCGGCTGGAGGCCCGGCGGCGCGCGTCGCACTCCACGATGGGGATCTCCGGGGCAAGGTCGAGCGCGCTGCGCAGGTCCGCGACGGGGTAACGGGGCCCGTCCGGGAAGGTGTTGACGGCGACGACGAAGGGCACGCCGCGCTCCTCCAGACGTCCTATGACGTCGAAGCTGACTTCGAGCCGGCGGGTGTCGACCAGCACCACCGCGCCCAGCGCGCCCTCGAACAGGCCGTTCCACAGGAACCAGAAGCGTTCCTGGCCCGGGGTGCCGAACAGGTACAGCACGAGCTGGTCGGTGATGCTGATACGGCCGAAGTCCATGGCCACGGTGGTGGCGGTCTTGGTCTCGGAGCCGTAGTTGTCGTCGACCCCGATGCCGGCCTGGGTCATGGTCTCCTCGGTGGTCAGCGGCCTGATCTCGCTGACCGAGCCGACCATCGTCGTCTTGCCGACTCCGAATCCGCCCACGATCACGATCTTCACCGCGGCCTGGGCCGTGTGCGGCAGATGATCCTCTTTGCGTGGTCCGGGGATGGTGTCAGAGCCTTTGAAGTCCATGCATCACCGCTTCGAGAAGGGAACGGTCGGGGAGCGACTGGCGGACGATCGGGGCGCGTGCCGTCACCAGTTCGGCCGTCAGCATCTCGGTGAGCAGCGCGGTCATCACACTGAACGGCAGGCTCAGATAGGCCGAGAGCTCGGCGACCGAGATCGGGGCCGTGCTGAGCCGGAGGATCGCCGTCTGCTCCGGGGTGGCGGAGGGCGGCGGGTCGGCGCGCGCCACGATTAACGCGACGAGGTCGAGGTCGGCTCGCTTCCCGTCCGGTCCGGCGACCACATAGAGCCGTTCCGGGGGGCGCTTTCCGTTGCCCTCGCCCGTGGGTTGGGGGGGCGGTTCTTCCGGCGTCTGGTTCGGGTATCGCCGTCGGCGTTGCGGAGGAGTCATACGGTCTGCCCGTTCCGCCGGGGCGGACTGGTGAGGTGGGCGCCGATTCTGACGACGAGGTCGCGCATGCGGTTGCTCATCAGACCGGGTTCGGCGACCACGTCGGACAGGACCGCGAGATAGGCGTTGGCGCCCGCGGCCATCAGATAGAAGTAGCCGCCGTTGATCTCGATGATGACCATCTTCATCCGGCCGTCGCTGTCCGGGATCTCGTGGGCGACGGCGTGGGCGAGGCTCTGGAGCCCCGCGCAGGCCGCGGCGACACGGTCGGCGGCGTCCGGGTCGCCGCCGTAGCGCGCGATGCGCAGGCCGTCGGCGGAGAGCACCACGATCATCTCGATGCCTGGTACCCCGTCGGCGAGATCCTTGAGCATCCAGTCGAAGTTGGCGCGCTGCTGGATCACGTGTGGTCCCTCTCGTCGTCGGCCTCGGTGCGGGCCGGCTCGGTGGTCTGCTGGGTGGGTGCGCTCGGGTCGGGGTCGCCCTTGAGTCCGTTCCAGAAGGCCTCCACCCACAGTCCGGGCTCGGGTTCCTTCTTGTCCGGCTCGGGGGCGGGGGCGGGCGTCGACCAGATGGTCGGCCTGCCCTCCCGCTCGGCCTTCTCGATGGCGGCCTGTTCGGCGATCCGCTGGCTGAGCGGGGTCTTGACCCGGCTGCGGCGCTGCGGCAGCCCGCCCGCGGTCCACTCGGTGACCACGGGGACGTCGTCCTCCATGGAGACACCGGCGGGGATGCGCGGGCTGGTGGGACGGCGCCGCTTCGGTGCGCGCTTGGGACCTTCGAGCGCACCTTCGGTCTTCGGCACGGCGCCGGCGCCGATGCCGTGGGCGAGTCCGGGGGCCGGATCGCTGGTCATCATCTCGCGCGGCACGATCAGCACGGCGCGGACGCCGCCGTAGGCCGAGGAGCGCAGCGAGACCTGCATGTTGAACTGGGTGCAGAGCCGGCCGACGACGGCCAGGCCCAGGCGTGGGGAATCGCCCAGGTCCTGGAGGTCGACACCGGCCTTGGCGCTCTCCAGCATGCCTTCGGCCCGGTTGCGGGCCTCCTCGCTGAAGCTGACTCCGGCGTCCTCGATCTCGACGGCGACGCCGGTCTGCACCTCGGTGGCGGTGACGTGGACCTTGGTCTGCGGCGGTGAGTAGCGCGTGGCGTTGTCCAGGAGTTCCGCGACGGCGTGGATGACCGGTTCGACGGAGATGCCGCGGATGTTGACCTGGGCGATGGAGACCAGCTTGATGCGGCGGTACTCGAGGATGCGGGACATGCCGCCGCGCAGCACGCTGTACAGGGGGACGGGGTCGGGCCACTGACGGCTGGGACGGCCGCCGCCGAGGACGGAGATGGAGTCGGCGAGGCGGCCGATCAGCGCGGTGCCGTGGTCGATGCGCAGCAGGTCGTCGAAGACCTCGGGGTTGCGGCCGTGGTCCTCCTCCATCTCGCGGAGTTCGTTGTTCTGCTGGTGCACGATCGCCTGCACGCGGCGGGCGATGGAGACGAAGGAGCGCTGGGTGGAGTCGCGGAGGGCTTCCTCGCGGTCGATGATGTCGAGCAGGGTCTTGATCAACATCATCTGCGGCTCGGGGAGTTCGCGGTAGGAGGGGTCGATCTCGCCGATGCGGCGAATCACCTCACCGGGCGAATTTCCGGATCGCAACCGGTGGATCGTGGCGGGCACGATCTCCTTGGCGAGCCGGTGCATCTCGCCCTCGTGGGCGGCGACCCGTTGATGCAGATACGCAGTGTCACGGGCATGTTCGGCCCGCAGCTTGCGCAGGGCCCGGCCACGGCGCACCACTTCGGAAGCCGTCGCGAGCACCAGGAGCATCCCGACGGTGCCGCACACGGCGACGGCCGTCCGGGCGGGCTCCGTGACAACGGCGGCTGCGGCTCCGGTGGCCGCGGCCATCGCTATCGCGGGCAGCAACAGCACGCGCGCGTAGGGAAGTTCACGGCGTACGGGTGGGGATTGAACACTCACCATGTAAGGCCCTCGGAAACAAATCGGCTTGGATGCGCATACATAGGGAACAAGCGCACGAATACATCTCAACTCGGTGCGCCGCGGGCGAGCTTAGTCCGACCGGATCATCGCTGTGTCATATTCAGCAAGCACCTGAAATGGGGTCCGGAGAAGGAGTACCCTCGACTCCATTTACACGCTGCGACTCCACTCGCACACGGTGCGTCACGGCGTACAGGCATGCGAAAAGCACTCACCGTGACGGGTGAAAGCACCCCCGGCCCGGCCCTCGTCCGGCCGGGCCTCAGATGCCGGCGATCCTCAGCGCCGCGTCCGCGGTGGCTTCCGCAAACACCGACACCGGCCGGTCGGGGTCGGAGCGGTGGACCAGGATGACGCCCTCGATCAGCCCGAAGACCAGATCCGTGCGCAGATCGAGCTCACTCTTGGCGAGCGCACCGCCGACCTCGGTCGCGGCCAGCAACTGCCGGTAGGCGTCCTTGAGTTCGGCGCGCACCGCATGGAAGCCGGCGAAGCGCTCGGCGCGCACCTCGGGCAGCAGATAGAGGCCGCCGAGGTTGTGCGTGCCCCCGCACAGCAGCTCCACGTCCGCACGGCACAGCTCCCACAGCCGGTCCTCGGCCGCGGTCGTGTCATCGGCGAGGAGTTCACGGGCGTAGCCGAGCGACGGGGTGACGGTGGACTCCAGGAGCCGGGCGAGCAGCTCCTCCTTGCCGGAGACGTAGTGGTACATCGACGCCTGGCGCATGCCCGCGCGTTCGGCGACGGCCCGGGTGGTGGTGGCCGCGTAGCCGCGGGTGGTGAACAACTCGGCGGCGGCGGCGAGCAGTTCGTCGCGCGGTTCGAGCCCGCTGTCCGGCCGCTGTGCGGCCCGCGGTCTGCCGACCCGCCGTCCACCTGTCGTTCCCATACGTCGATCCTCGCACAGCGTGTCTTGCGGTGATCTTCAAAAGCCGTCGGTCAGGACGGGTGAGGCGGCGGTAACCGGTCCGCAACGCCCGGGCAACCCGTACGACCCGCCCCGCTCCTAATTTCTGTCGCACGACAGAAATAGCACCGGAGCCGGAGGTCCCGCGATGGCGACAGAGACCACTTACGGAGCCCGCGATCACGCCCGCGCCCAGGAGGGCGCGCGGGCGGAGGCGATGCCCGTCGTCCCGGCGGCCGACTGGCCCGAGCCGCCCTGCGAGGCGGGGCACCTGGTGTGGGCCGAGACGGTGGCGGGCGGCAACTACACGCACCGCGTGCTGGCCCGCGGCACCGAACTGCGTCTGACCGACCTCAGCGGCGACGCCTGCGCGCATCTGCTGCTCTACGCGGCGGACCGGCCCTGGGAGCGGCTGAACGTCGCCGACACGGTGAAGGTCCAGTGGAACGCCTACCTCGGCGAGGGCGTGCTGCTCCTGTCCGACCAGGGCCGCGTGCTCGCCTCGGTGGTCGCCGACACCTCCGGGCGCCACGACGCGCTGTGCGGCACCTCCACCCTCGTACGGAACACCCGGCGGTACGGCGACGGCACCCCGCAGTCCCCCTCCCCGGCCGGACGGGAGCTGTTCAAGCTGGCGGCCGCGAAGAACGGGCTGGCGCCGCGTGATCTGCCGCCCTCGCTCTCCTTCTTCCAGGGCGTGGAGATCCGCGAGGACGGCGCCCTGGACTTCACCGGGTCGACGGGCCCGGGCGGGAGCGTGACCCTGCGCACCGAGCAGGACGTCATCGTCCTCGTCGCCAACGTGCCGCACCCGGCCGACCCACGCCCCGACTACCTCAGCACCCCGCTGGAGGTGCTCGCCTGGCGGGCCGCCGCGACCCGGCCGGCCGACCCGCTGTGGAACGCCACCCCGGAAGGCCGCCGCGCCTTCCTCAACACCGCCGAATTCCTCGCCGCGAGGGGGCTCGTATGACGTCCGTGGTTCCTGTGAGGACCGTCGTTCCCGCCCGGGCCGCCTGGTCCGCCGTCGTCCGCGCCGGGCAGACCCTCACCATCGCCGATCTGCACGGCAACCAGGCCGTCGACTTCCTCGTCTACGACGCCCACGACACCTCGGTCCGCTACAGCGCGCCCGACACCATCCACGCCCAGGGGAACGTCTTCCTCACCACGGGCAGTGTGCTGATGTCGAACGAGCACACCCCGCTGATGACGGTGGTCGACGACGAGGTGGGCCGCCACGACACGGTGGGCGGCGCCTGCTCCAAGGAGTCCAACACCCTCCGCTACGGCCACCACACCTGGTCGCAGCACGCGTGCGTGGACAACTTCCTCGCCGAGGGCGCGCGTCACGGCCTCGGCAAGCGGGACCTGGTCTCCAACATCAACTGGTACATGAACGTGCCGGTCGAGAAGGACGGCACCCTCGGCATCGTCGACGGCATCTCGGCGCCGGGGCTGAAGCTCACCCTGCGGGCGGAGACCGATGTGCTGGTGCTGGTCTCCAACTGCCCCCAGATCAACAACCCCTGCAACGGCTTCGAGCCGACGGCGGTGGAGATGACGATCGGGGCCGCCGGATGAGCTTCGACACGCTGCTGGTCGCCAACCGGGGCGAGATCGCGGTCCGGATCATCCGTACGGCACGGGAGCTGGGCCTGCGCACGGTCGCCGTGTACTCCGACCCCGACCGCTCGGCGGCCCACGTCCGGCTCGCGGACACGGCCGTGCGCCTCGGGCCCGCGCCCGCGAAGGAGTCGTATCTCGACGCCGACCTGGTCCTGAAGGCGGCGAAGGACACCGGCGCGGGCGCCATCCACCCCGGGTACGGATTCCTCTCGGAGGACGCCGACTTCGCGCGGCGCTGCGAGGAGGCCGGGATCGTGTTCGTGGGGCCGACGCCGGAGCAGCTGGAGCTGTTCGGCGCCAAGCACACGGCACGGGCGGCGGCCGAGGCGGCGGGGGTGCCGCTTGCACCGGGGACGGGGTTGCTGGGATCGGTGGCGGAGGCGCTGTCCGAAGCCTCCCGCATCGGCTATCCCGTCATGCTCAAGGCGACCGGCGGAGGCGGCGGCATCGGTATGTCGGCATGCCGGTCCGCCGGGGAACTGACGGACGCCTGGGAGCGGGTGCAGCGGGTCGCGGCCGCCTCCTTCTCCTCCGCGGGTGTCTTCCTGGAGCGCCTCGTCGAGCAGGCCCGCCATGTCGAGGTACAGGTCTTCGGCGACGGCGAGGGCCGGGTGGTCACCTTCGGCGACCGCGACTGCTCCCTCCAGCGCCGCAACCAGAAGGTGCTGGAGGAGGCACCGGCCCCGGGACTGCCCGACCGTGTGCGGGACCGACTCGCGTCGAGCGCCCGTGACTTGTGCGCCCGTGTCGGCTACCGCTCCGCCGGGACCGTCGAGTTCGTCTACGACGCCGCCCGCGAGGAGGCGTACTTCCTTGAGGTCAACACCCGCCTGCAGGTGGAGCATCCGGTCACCGAGGAGATCTACGGCGTCGATCTGGTCGCCTGGATGCTGCGGCTGGCCCGCGGCGAGCGCGACGTCGTCCGCGACCCCGGCACCCCGCGCGGCCACGCAGTCGAGGCCCGCGTGTACGCCGAGGACCCCTCCCGCGAACACCGGCCCAGCGCGGGCCTGTTGACGCGGGTCGAGTTCCCGCCCGGGGTGCGGATCGACGGCTGGGTGGAGACCGGCACCGAGGTGACGACGTCGTACGATCCGATGCTCGCGAAGGTCATCGCGTACGGCTCGGATCGTGCCCACGCGCTGGAGCGGCTGGACCGGGCGCTGGCCCGTACCCGGGTCGACGGGATCGAGACGAACCTGGGGCTGGTCAGGGCGGCGCTCGCGGACGCGCGGTTCGCGGCGGCTGTGCACTCGACGGCGACCCTCGCCGAGGTGCACGACCCGACGCCCCGGATCGAGGTCGTCTCCGGCGGCACCCTCACCACCGTGCAGGACTGGCCCGGCCGTACCGGCTACTGGCAGGTCGGTGTGCCGCCGTGCGGTCCGATGGACGACCGGTCGTTCCGGCTGGGCAATCTGGCGGTGGGCAACCACGAGGGGGCGCCGGGCCTCGAATGCACCCTCCAGGGGCCGTCGTTGAGGTTCAGCCACGCCACGACCGTGTGTGTGACGGGTGCGCCCGCCCCGGTCACCGTGGACGGCACACCGGTCGCCCGGTGGGAGCCGGTGACGGTGCCCGCCGGGGCCGTACTGGAGATCGGCCCGCCTGCCGAACACGGTCTGCGGACCTATGTGCTGTTCGCGGGCGGCCTCGACGTCCCCGCCTTCCTCGGCAGCGCGAGCACCTTCACGCTGGGCCGGTTCGGCGGACACGGCGGGCGGGCGCTGCGGACGGGGGACGTGCTGCACGGGGGTGCGCGGGCCGCGGGCACCCCGGTCACGGACCGGCCCTCGTTCGGCTCGGCCTGGCACATAGGCGCCGTCGAAGGGCCCCACGCGGCACCGGAGTTCTTCACCGAGGACGACATCCGCGACTTCTACGCCGCCGAATGGAAGGTCCACTTCAACTCCGCCCGTACCGGTGTCCGGCTGGTCGGCCCCAAGCCGCGCTGGGCGCGCACGGACGGCGGGGAGGCGGGCCTGCACCCCTCCAACATCCACGACACCCCCTACTCCGTCGGCGCGGTCGACTACACGGGCGACATGCCGGTGCTGCTGGGCCCGGACGGGCCCTCGCTCGGCGGGTTCGTGTGCCCGGCGACGGTGATCAGCGGCGAGCGCTGGAAGCTGGGCCAGCTGCGGCCGGGCGACACGGTCCGGTTCGTGCCGGTGGACGTGGACGGTGCGCCTCGGGAGGTGATCGTCGACGGCGGGGTGCTCGCGCGCGACGGCGATGTGACGTACCGCCGCAGCGGTGACGACAACCTGCTGGTCGAGTTCGGGCCGATGCAGCTGGACCTGGCGCTGCGCATGCGTGTCCACGCGCTGATGGAGTCGGTGGCCGAGGCGTGTCTGCCCGGGGTCACGGACCTCACGCCCGGTATCCGCTCGCTCCAGATCCAGGCGGACCCCCAACGGCTGCCGCAGCGCGAACTGCTCACCGCGGTACGGGAGATCGTCGGGACGCTGCCCCCGACGGACGAACTCGTCGTCCCCTCCCGGACCGTCCATCTCCCCCTCTCCTGGGACGACCCGGCGACCCGCGAGGCGATCGCCCGCTACATGGCGGGGGTGCGGGACGACGCGCCCTGGTGTCCCTGGAACATCGAGTTCATCCGCCGGGTCAACGGGCTGGAGTCGGTGCACGACGTCCACACCACGGTCTTCGACGCCGAGTACCTCGTACTCGGCCTGGGAGACGTGTACTTGGGAGCCCCTGTGGCCACCCCGCTCGACCCACGGCACCGCCTCGTGACCACCAAGTACAACCCGGCCCGCACCTGGACCGCCGAGAACTCCGTCGGCATCGGCGGCGCCTATCTGTGTATCTACGGCATGGAAGGGCCCGGCGGCTACCAGTTCGTGGGCCGTACGACGCAGGTGTGGTCGGGGTGGCAGCAGCGCGGCGCGTTCGAGCCGGGGTCGCCCTGGCTGCTCAGGTTCTTCGACCGGATCAGGTGGTATCCGGTGGACGCCGACGAACTCCTGGAACTGCGGGCCGACATCACCTCCGGGCGGTTCGTGCCGCGGATCGAGGAGGGGACCTTCTCGCTCGCCGAGTACCAGGCGTTCCTCGCCGAGAACGCCGAGTCCATCGGTGAGTTCAGGGCCCGGCAGCGGGCAGCCTTCGCGGCCGAGCGGGACGCCTGGGAGGCGGCGGGCGAGTTCGCCCGCGCGGAGGCGGTGTCGGCTCCGGCCGTCACCCCGGAGTCCGTCGAGGTGCCGGCCGGGGGCCGGATCGTCGAGGCCGAATTCGCGGCCTCCGTCTGGCAGTTGAACGTCGAGCCGGGCGACGAGGTGACCGCCGGTCAGCCGCTGCTGGCGCTGGAGGCGATGAAGATGGAGTCCAGGGTGCCCGCACCGATGGCCGGCGTGGTGGCTCGGATCCTGGCGAGGCCGGGCGACCAGGTGGAGGCGGGGACGGCGTTGCTCGTGCTCGCGCCCGTGGACCGAACGTCCGTGAACTGAGAGAGGTGCACATGCTGTCGAGAATCCGTGCCGCCTACGCGCGCATCGAGGCCGTGGACCGCCCCGAGATCTGGATCGACCTGCGCCCCGAGGACGAGGTCGAGGCGGAGGCACGTGCGGTGGCGGCGCGTGTGGCCGCCGGTGAGCACCTCCCCCTCGCCGGGCGCCTCCTGGCCGTCAAGGGCAACATCGACGTCGCCGGGCTGCCCACGACCGCGGGATGTCCGGCGTACGCCTACCGCCCCGAGGCCGACGCCCCGGTCGTGGCGCGGCTCAGGGCGGCGGGTGCGATCGTCCTGGGGACCACGAACCTGGACCAGTTCGCGACCGGCCTGGTGGGGACGCGCTCGCCGCACGGAGCGGTGCGCAACGCCTACGACCCCGAGTACATCAGCGGCGGCTCCAGCTCCGGCTCGGCCGTCGCGGTGGCCCTCGGGATCGTCGACCTCGCGCTCGGCACCGACACCGCGGGCTCGGGCCGGGTGCCGGCCGCCTTCAACGGCATCGTCGGCCTCAAGCCCACCCGCGGCCTGGTGCCGACGGCCGGGGTCGTCCCGGCCTGCGCCTCCATCGACTGCGTGACGGTCTTCGCCCGCACGCTCCCGGAGGCCGAGCAGGCGTTGTCCCACATGACGTCCGGCACGCTCCCCTCCCTCCCGGGTCGCCCGCCCGGCCCCTGGCGGATCGCGGTACCGGCGCGGGAGCAACTCGGCGAGCTGGACGAGGGCTGGGCGGAGGCGTACGAGGCGGCGATCGAGCAGCTCGTGACAGCGGGGGCGTCGGTGCGCGAGATCGACCTCACGCCCTTCACCGAGGCCGCGGCGATGCTGTACGAGGGCGCGTTCGTCGCCGAGCGCTACACGGCAGTGGGGAGCTTTGTCGACAAGCTGATCGAGGAAGGAAGTGCGGATCTAGACCCCACCGTCGCCGGCATCATCACCCGAGCCCGCGGCATCCCGGCCCACCAGCTCTACGCCGACCACGACCGACTGGCCGCCCTGCGCACCCGCGCCCTCGCCGGACTCGCCGACGCGGACGCCCTGTTGCTGCCCACCACGCCGGGCCACCCCACCCTCGCCGAGGTCGCCGCCGACCCGCTGGGCGTCAACGCCCGGATGGGCCGGTTCACCAACTCCACGAACCTCTTCGACCTGGCGGCGGTCGCCGTCCCCGCCAGCGAGGTGAGCGGCCTGCCGTTCGGTGTGATGCTGATCGGCCCGGCGTTCACGGACGAGCGGCTGGCGCGGATCGCGGGGCTGCTGCGGCCCGAAACCCGGATCGCGGTCGTGGGCGCGCACCTCACGGGCCAGCCCCTCAACCCGCAACTCCTCTCCCTGGGCGCCCGGTTGGAACGTACGACCACCACGGCCGATGCCTACCGACTGCACGCCCTGGCGACGACTCCGCCCAAGCCCGGTCTGGTCCGGGTCGGTCCGGACGGGGGCGGTGCCGCGATCGAGGCGGAGGTGTGGCGGCTGCCGGCGGAGGGGCTGGGCCGTCTGCTGGCGGCGCTGCCCCGGCCGATGGCGCTGGGGAGTGTGGAACTGGCGGACGGTGAGCGCGTCCCCGGCTTCCTGTGCGAGCCCGCCGCGCTCGTGGACGCCGAGGACATCACGTCGTACGGCGGCTGGCGGGCGTATCTGCAAGGCGATCCTGCTCCGCGACAGCCTTGACGGACGCCCCAACACAACCGCAATCGGCGCTTAAGCCCCGCCCGTCACCATCGGGTCCCCGTCAGCGACTCGGGAGGGGACGGACCGATGGCAGAGCGGCCCACTGGTCGGACGCAACCGCGAGCGCGTGACGGGGGTGGGAGGTACTGGGGCCGGGCCGTGACGGCCCGGCCCCGACTGCTGCTCCTGCTCGTCCTGGCCCTCACCGCCGCTGCCGCCGTGCTCGGCGGTAGCGCGGCGGACCGGATGAGCAGCGGCGGCTCGCAGATCCCGGGGGCGGAGTCGACGTACGCCACACGGGTGTTGGAGGAGCAGCGGCCCGCCTCGCAGCCGAATCTGCTGCTGATGGTCTCGGCGCGGGAGGGTGACGTCGACGGGCCCCAGGTGACCGCCGATGCGAAGGAGTTGGCGGCGCGGCTCGGGGCCGAGAAGTCGGTCGGCGGTGTCGTCTCGTACTGGGACGGCAAGGAGCGGGGGCTGCGCGCGAAGGACGGCGGCGAGGCGCTGATCACCGCGCGTATCGCCGGTGACGAGGACACGGTGGACGCCGTGCTGGAGCGCATCCTGCCCTCGTACGAGGGGCGGCACGGGTCGGTCGAGGTGCGGGTCGGCGGTCCGGCGGCCGTGCGGCACGCCTCGCAGGAAGTGATCGAGGAAGACCTGATCCGGGCGGAGATGATCGCCCTGCCCGTCACCCTCGTGCTGCTGGTGCTGGTCTTCGGCAGTGTCGTGGCCGCGCTGCTGCCGCTGCTCGTCGGGATCATGGCGATCCTCGGCACCAATGCCGTGCTGCGGGTGCTCACCGAGTTCACCGAGGTGTCGGTCTACGCCCAGAACCTCACCACCGCGCTCGGCCTCGGACTCGCCATCGACTACGCCCTGTTCATCGTGCGGCGCCACCGCGAGGAGGTCGCGACGGGCGCCGATCCGCGCACGGCGGTGGCGACGACCCTGCGGACCGCCGGGCGCACGGTGCTGTTCTCGGCCCTGACGGTCGCGGTGTCGCTGGCGTCGATGTTCGCCTTCGAGCAGTACTTCCTGCGGTCGTTCGCGTACGCCGGGATCGCGGTGGTCCTCATCGCGGCGGCGGCTTCGCTGATCGCGCTGCCCGCGCTGCTGGTCCTGCTGGGGCGGCGGGTCGACGCTCTCGACGCACGGAAGCTGCTGCCGCGGCGCGTCAAGGAGCGCCGTCGGGAGCCGGGAGCGGGCTGGGCGGCGCTCGCCCGGCTGGTGATGCGCCGGGCGCCGTTCTTCGCGATCGGCACGGTGGCGGTACTCGTCGCACTCGGACTGCCCTTCAAGGACGTGCAGTTCGGCACGGCCGACGACCGGCAGCTCCCCGCCGCCACGACCGCGCACGTGGTCCAGCAGGAGATCCGTGAGGAGTTCCCCGGCAGTCCCGGCAGCGCGCTCGCGGTACTGACGGAGGGCCACCGGGTCTCGGCGGGGACACTCGCCGACTTCAGCCGCACGGTGTCCCGACTCCCGGACGTGGTACGGGTCTCCGGCCCCGGCGGGCTGTACGTGGACGGCGCCCGGGTCCGTGCGGCCACACCCGCCGAGGCGGCTCAGGCGAGCGGCGGCACAGGATATGTGACGGTGCTGCCCAAGGGCGAGGCCACCTCGGCGTCTTCACTCGATCTGGTGACTGACATTCGGTCAATTCCGGTGCCGTTCAAGGCTTCTGTTACAGGCGCCGCCGCCGTCCTGGCCGACACCCAGCACGGCACCGCCGAACGGCTGCCCTGGGCGCTGGGCGCCATCGCGGTGACCACCCTGCTGCTGATCTTCCTGCTGACCGGCAGTCTGGTGCTGCCGCTGCTGGCGGTCCTGCTCAACGCCCTCAGTCTGACGGCCATGTTCGGGGCCGTGGTGTGGGTCTTCCAGGAGGGGCATCTGTCGGGGCTGCTCGGCTTCACCCCGACCGGGGACATCGAGACCGCGCTGCCGGTGCTGATGTTCTGCGTGGCCTTCGGACTCTCCATGGACTACGGGGTTTTCCTGGTCTCGCGGATCCAGGAGGAGTACGAGCGCTCGGGCGACCACCGCGCGGCCGTGGAGTTCGGCATCCGGCGCACCGGGGGTCTGATCACGGCGGCCGCGGTGATCCTGGGCTTCGTGATGGTGGCGATCGGGACCTCCCGGGTAACCAACATCAAGATGCTCGGCCTGGGGGTGGGGCTGGCCGTGCTGATGGACGCCATGGTCGTGCGCAGCCTGCTGGTGCCGGCGGTGCTGCGGCTGACGGGGCGCGCCACCTGGTGGGCGCCCGGTGTGCTCCGGCGCCTTCACCGTCGTATCGGAATCTCCGAATCGGAGCCCGCCACTGTGTCTGCCGTGGTTCCCGAGGAGCGCGGAGCCCAGGAGTCGCTCATCGGTTCCCATTCGGTGGAGCGCGCCTAGCGGAGCTCATGGCTGCTTTGCGGTGGCCTTCACCCAGAGGAATCAGAACGGTCATATGGGGCAGTTAGACTCCCGGGCTCGCGGGGTACTGCTGCCGTCCGGCCGACCTCTGGGGGGAATGTTGATTCGGATTCTGCTGGCGGAGGATGTGGGGATGGTTCGGGGCGCGTTGGTGGCGCTGCTGAATCTGGAACCCGATTTCGACGTCGTCGCGGAAGTGGCGGCGGGCGATGCCGTCGTGGGCGCGGCGCTGGCCGCCAGGCCCGATGTGGCGGTCATCGACATCCACCTTCCGAAGCTCGACGGCATCAGCGCCGCCGCCGAGCTCCGGGAGGCGCTGCCGGAGTGCCGCACCGTGATCATCACCAGCCTCGGCAAGCCGGGCACCCTGCGCCGGGCGCTGACCCAGAAGGTCACCGGGTTCGTCCTCAAGGACGCGCCCGCGGGCCGGCTGGCCGAGGCGGTGCGCCAAGTCGCCGCCGGGGAGCGGGTGTTCGACAACGAGTTGGCGCTGGCCGCCCTGGACACCGGGGACAGCCCGCTCACGGACCGCGAGACGGAGATCCTGCGGCGCGCCTCGCGCGGCGCGGAGGCGACGGAGATCGCGGCCGGGCTCCATCTGTCGGTGGGGACGGTGCGCAACTATCTGACGTCGGCGGTGACCAAGCTGGGGGCGCGCAACCGGCTGGACGCGGTGCGGATCGCGCAGGACGCGGGGTGGCTGATGTGAGGGCACGCCGTCCAGGCGTGAACTCGGGGGAACTTCACAGGACTTGAAGGGGGCCGGGCGCGCCGTCGAGTGCGGCGGTGGCGCCTCGGCCACCCCCGCTGCGAACTCGGGCGCGTTTCACATCTCTTGAACGGCGGCCGGTGCCGACGGCGCCTCGGCCACCACGCGGTACCAGCCGCGCTCGTCGGTGCCCACGACGAGCCGGCCACCGACGGCGGCCAGCCGCTCGGCGAGATTGCCGAGCCCACCGCCTCCACCCCCGCCCTGGCAGGAGCGCCCTGAGCTCTTCCGCACGCCGTCGTTGGACAGGGTGAACCGGATGAATCCGTCCCCCCGGTCACGCACCTCGATACGGCACTCGGTGGCCTTGCTGTGCCGGATCACATTGGTGACGCCCTCGCGCAGCACGGTCGCGAGCACGGTGCCCACCGGGTCCGGCACCGCACACCGCACATCGACACTGGCCCGGATGTCGGCGGCCGCGAGCAGCGAACGCGCGGACTCCGCCTCGACGGCGAAGGACAGTTCGCGGTGGCCGCGGGCCACGGCACGCACATCGCCGAGGGCCTGCTGGGCCACGTCCCGCGCACTGTCGAGCTCCGCCAGCGCACGGTCGGGCTCGCTGCGCACCAGCCGATGGGCGAGGTCGGTCTTGAGCGCGATCGCCGAGAGGCTGTAGCCGAGGAGGTCGTGCAGATCCCGGGCGAAGCGGTTGCGCTCCTGCGCGACGGCCCGCCAGGCGAACGGCTCCCGGGCGGCACGGGCGCGCACGACGAGTTCGGCGAGCCGGGTCGTGCCGTACAGGGCGAGCCCCACGGCCGCCGTCGCGGCCCCGTCGAACGCCCAGTCCCGCCAGTCGAGCCGGAGAAGCGCACCGGTCGCACACGCGCCGCCGACGACGACCAGGCCCGGCAGGGGTCCGAGCGCGAGCATCAGTGATCCGGCGAGAAAGCCGAACATACCGGGCCAGCTGAAGCCGGAGACGACGGGCGGGAGCAGCGCGAGCAGCGTCTGCGGCGCGAGGACCAGGGTGCCGAAGCGCTCACGCAGCTCCCTTGCCGCACAGACGAGTTGAAGCCCGCTCGCGCCGGCCAGACAGACCAGCGCAACCGCCGCGGCGCCCGCGTCGGGACGCCGGGCCAGAATGCCCAGCACCCCGAGGACGAGGAACCCGCCCAGCACCGGAAGCAGCGCCCTGAAGGCGGTGAGTTCCGGCCGGTCAGCGGCATCCGACATCCACTCACCCCCCTGGTCCGGGATGCTAGGCGAGGCCGGACCCGGTTCGCCGCATGCATGCGAACAACCACACAACGTGATGAATTCATGGACAGCTCGTGTCCCGAACACTTCTCCAGGTTCCCGTCAGACTGCCATCGTCTGTACAGCGGGACGTAAGCAGTGCATAAGCGGCAATCGAGTCCAGGGGGACGCGAGAAATGGAGATCGCCGTACTCGGACCGCTCGTGGCACGTCAGGAGCAGACCTCCGTCGTGCCGAGCGCAGCGAAACCACGGCAGGCACTGGCCCTGTTGGCACTCAACTCCGGCCGGGAGGTGAGCGTCCGCGCCCTGACCGACGAACTGTGGGGAGACCGGCCACCGCGCAGCGCCGCCGCCACCCTGCACACCTACGTCAAGCAGCTCCGCCGTCTGATCGCGGCCGCCCTCGGCCCCGAACCGGCCCGCGGCCCGAGGGACGTCCTGCTGCGCCGCCACAGCGGCTATGTCCTGGAGGCACCGCCGGACGACACGGACGCCGCCCGCTTCGAACGGCTCGCCAGGAGGGGACGAGCCGCACTGGAGACGGGCGACGCCACCACCGCCTCGGCTCGCCTCGATGAGGCGCTACGGCTGTGGCGGGGCCCGGCGTTGGCCGATGTGACCCCGGGCCGGGTGCTGGAGGCGGAGGTCCTGCGCCTGGAGGAACTCCGCCTCACCGCCCTGGAGGACCGCATCGCGGCGGACCTCCGACTGGGCCGGCACGACGTCCTGCTGGGCGAGTTGACCGGCCTGACCGCCCGTTTCCCCCTGCACGAACGCCTGCACGGCCAGCTCATGGTGGCCCTGTGCCGCAGCGGCCGGACCTGGCAGGCGCTGGAGGTGTACGGACGGTTGCGGGCGGCCTTCGTGGCGGACCTCGGCCTGGAGCCGTCACCGCAGCTGAGGCGGCTCCATCAGGCGGTGCTGGAGGGCGACCCGGCGCTGGAGCCGACGATGACCTCCGCGCCGGTCGTCCTCGCCGACCGCGGCACGCTCCGGTGAACGCCCCCTGCCGGCTCCTCTGCTTCCCGTACGCCGGTGCCGGTGGCTCGGTCTACGCCCGCTGGCAGCGCGGCCTCACGGAGCGGGGCTGCGTCGTGGAGGTGGTGCCGGTACGGCTGCCGGGCCGGGAGAGCCGCGCGCGGGAGCCCCGGTTCACCGAACTCGACACGCTGGTGCGTGCGTTGGACGCCGAGCTGGACGATGTGATGTCGCACCCTCACCTGGTGTACGGCCACAGCATGGGCGCCCTGGTGGGTTACGCCCTCGCCCTGCGCCGCCAGTCCCGCGGCGCGCCCCTCCCCCGCGCCCTGCTCCTCGGCGCCCACCGCGCCCCGCACCTCCCGGCCCCGCACATCGCCGAGGCCCACGCCCCGGATCCCGAACTGGCCGCCGCCCTGGCCCGGTTGGGCGGTCTGCCCCCGTTGCTCCTGGACCACCCGGAGTGGCTCCGCGCGCTGCTGCCCGTGGTCCGGGACGACCTGAGAGTGTGCGCGGACGTGGACTCCGTACGGCCGGACGCGGTGCGGGTGCCGCTGCATCTGTTCGCCGGGGAGGACGACGCCCTGGTGCGGGTGGCGGAGGTGATCGCCTGGCGCCGGTTCGCGGGACGGGGGTTCGAGGTGCGGACGGTGCCGGGCGGGCACTTCTTCCTGCGGTCGCACGAGGGGGCGGTGCTGGACGAGGTGGCCGCGCTGGTGCGGCGGTACGACCGTGTCATGCCGGACGCCGACGGGCCCCGCGCAGCAGTCCGAGCGTGGTCATACCGCTGAGGACGGCGAGCGGTACGTTCGCCCAGAACACCCAGCGCCATGAGTCGCCCGGTACGGCCGAACCGAGCAGGAGACCCACACCGAGCCCTCCGAGGATCACGGCACTCCAGGCGGGTCGGACTCGTACCGGCATCAGCATCAGCGCCACGGCGGTGAGCGCGGCGGCACCGGCACCTTGTACGCCACGAAGGGCGAGGAAGCCGTGCGGCGTGGTGACCAGGTGGGTGCCGATCACGACGGAGGACTGGACGAACATCCACAGCCCGCCGAGCAGGACGAGGAAGGGCCCGATGCGCCCGCACAGCCACCGGAACGGCAGCAGGAGAACGCCTAGCGCGAGGACGTAGACGATGACGGCCCAGGGAAGTGCGGTGGCAGAAACCCCCATGGCCGTCCGGAACCCCGGTCCGACAGTCGCGACGCTGCTACCGGCGAGGGCCACCACGAACTGGTTGAGCAGGAGAGCGACGGCGAGGATCGCGCCCCGGGAGGGACGCGGGGCTGTGACATGTGCGGCCCCACCGGCCCGCAGATCAACCACTACATCCCCACCTGCATCTTCGCGACCTGCTCCCCAGGCTCCTGCAACTGGAAGTACGCCCCGGCCAGCACCTTCCGCACCAGCCACGGACTACTGCTCACCACCCGGTAGAGCGACCGCCGCCAGGCCGCCCCCACAGCCCCGTCCAACGTGAAGAGCCGCTCCTGCCGAAGCTGAAGCGCACGGGACCGAGCAACAGACGCCTCCCGCTCCCGCTGGAACATCTCGGACGCCGAGAGCAGCGCCCCCGTCGACCCGCCCTCCCCCATCGCCTTCTCCACCAGCGGGGCGAGCGTCACCGCGTCGATGATCGCGTGGTTGACGCCCTGCCCCAGAATCGGCGTGAGGGTATGCGCCGCGTCGCCGATCAGCGTCAGCCCGGGCACCGCCCACCGAGGCACCACCGTCGTGAAGATGTCGAGCATCGACGTGTCGGACCAGCTCCGCACCTCGTCCCGCACGGCCCCCGAGAGTTCCGGCGCCAGCAGATCGAGCCGCTCGTACAGTGCCCCGAGCCCCTGCTGCCGCATCTCCCGCAGCCCGCCCTTGGGGATGTTGAACCCGACCCGCACGCTGTCGGGCCGTGTCGGAATGAACAGCCCGTGCTGATCGCCCCGGATCCGTACCCGGTAGGTGCGGTCGTCCCAGTCTCCGTACGGAAAGGGCAGCTTGAGCCAGATGACGTCCCGCTCCAGCGGAACCTTCCGGTACTCGATCCCCGCCATCTCCCGCACCTTGCTGAACCGTCCGTCCGCGGCGACGGTCAGCATCGCGCGAACCTCGGTCTCCCCCTCGGGCGTTCGGGCCCGCACCCCGGCGACCGCGCCCTCCCCGTCGTACAACAGCCCGGTCGCCGTGGCCCCTTGGAGGAGCCGGAAGCCGGTGAGTCCGGCACCGGCTTCCGCGAGTGCCGCGAGCAGCGTGGGCTGGGGCAGCTCGACGGGGAACGGGTGCGGATACCGGAAGTCCGAGAACTCCGCCCGGAACACGGTGTGTCCGGAGTCGGAGATCTCCATCCGGTGCATCTGGACGTACCCCCCGTCCAGCCGGTCGAGCAGCCCGAGCCGGTCGAGGAGCCAGACCGAGTCCGGGGAGACGGACTCGCCCCGGAAGCTGCGATTGAAGTGACCGCTCGCCTCCAGCACGACGACGGGCACGGACCGCCGGGCCAGTTCGAGCGCGAGGGTGAGCCCTGCGGGACCACCGCCGACCACGCACACGGACGTCTGAATCGTCATGCCGCGATGCTGTCCGCCGCCCCTTAAGCGCGCCTTGCACAAGACGGGCTTAAGGCGCACTCCGCAGGCTCCCGGCCATGACGAACGCCCTCCTCGACCGCCTGCGCTCCCTGCGCCGGTACGACCCCGAGGTGCCCGCCCTTCTCGCGGAACTCGCCGCCGGACCGGACCCGTTCGGTGCCCTGCAGTCGGCCGGCCGGATCCTCGCCCGCCCGGACGAAGAGCCCGCCGGGGAGCCGGCCGGGGAGCCGGAGCCGGTACGGGTCACCGTCGGCGGCAGCGGCACACTGGACGGCCTGACCGCCTCCCTGACCGCCGAGTTCGCCCGCCACGGACTGCGACTCGATGCACGGCAAGGGGACTTCGGCGCCTGGGAGCGCGACCTGCTCACCACGGACGGTCCCGTCTACGCGCCCGACACCGCCCTCTCCCTGTGTGTCCTGGACTCCTCGACGGTCTTCGACACCCTGCCCCGCCCCTGGACGGTCACCGATGTCGCCGAGGCGACGGCCGACCTGCTCGCCCGGCTCGACGCCCACGCGGCCCGGCACGGCGACCACGCCCGGGGGATGCTCGTCCTCAACACCCTCCCGCTGCTCCGCTCGGACGCCCACCAACTCGTCGACCTGCGCGCCCGTACCGAACTCGCGGCGCTCTGGCGGGACTTCAACGCGGGTCTCCTCCGGCTCGTCGGACGCCACCCCCGCACCCACGTCGTCGATCTGGACCCGCTCGTCGCCGAGGGCGGCCCGGTCCGCGACGCCCGGCTGTCGGCCTACGCCAAGGCCCGCCTCGGCTCCGAACTGCTCGCCCGGTACGCCCGCGAGATCGGCCACCTGACCCGCACCCTGCGCGGCCGCACCCGCAAGGTCCTCGTCCTGGACGCCGACCAGACCCTCTGGGACGGGGTGCTCGGCGACGTCGGCCCCGAGGGGATCGCCGCCGCCGGGACCGTGCGAGGAGAGGCGTTCGCCGGGTTCCAGCGGGTGGTCGGACAGCTCGCCGCCCAGGGCGTGCTGCTCGCCGTGTGCTCGAAGAACGACCGGGCACCGCTGCTGGCCGTGCTGCGCGAGCACCCGGACATGACCTTGCGGGAGCCCGACTTCGTACAGGTGCAGGCGAATTGGGGCCCCAAGAGCGAAGGGCTACGGCAGATCGCCGAGCGGCTCGGCCTCGGCATCGACAGCCTCGTCCTCGCCGACGACTCCGCCTTCGAACGCGGCCAGGTGGCCTCCGCCCTGCCCGGCGTGGCCCTCGTCCCCCTGGACGACGAGCCCGCGCTGCACACCGAACGCCTGCTGGCGGACGGCTGGTTCGACACACCCCAGCTGACCGACGCCGACCTGCAACGGGCCGACCGGTACCGCAGCGAGGGGGACCGTCATCGGCTCCGGGAGAGCGCGCGGTCGTACGAGGAGTATCTGGCGCGGCTCGACGTGGTCGTCGACGTCGCGCCCCTGCGGCCGGGCGAGGTGGCCCGGGTCGCCCAGCTGACCCAGCGGACCAACCAGTTCAACCTCACCACCCGACGGATGACCGGCCCGGAGGTGAGCGAGTACGCCGGGCGGGTCCTGACCGTCACCACCCGCGACAAGTTCGGCGACAACGGCCTGGTCGGCGCCGTGTTCCTGCGCGGCGCACCGGACGGCTGGCACCTGGACAACGTCCTGCTCAGCTGCCGGGTCTTCGGCCGGGGCATCGAACAGGCCGTGTTCGCGGCCCTGTTGGAGCACGCCAAGGCCTCCGGCGCCCCCGCCGTGCACGGCACCTACCGCCCGACGGCGAGGAACGGCCGGGTGCGGGACCTCTACCCCTCGCTCGGCTTCCTGCCCGAGCCGGCCCAGGCGCCGGGTCCGGAGCGCGCCTTCCGCCACCCCCTCCTCGACCTCCCCGAGGTCCCGTCGCACATCACGCTGAAGGGGACGTACCAGTGAGCAGCAGGACCTTCACCGAGGTCATCCTGGAGAACATGGCCGCCCACGCGGCCAAGGACGCCCTGATCCACCTCCAGGACGACACCGCCGAGCACGTCACGTACGCCGCCCTCGACACCCGGGCCCGCCGTATCGCCGTCTGGCTGCGCGCCCGCGGCGCGGTGGGCCGCCAGGTGCTGCTCCTCCACCCCTCGGGCACCGCCTTCACCGCGGCCTTCCTGGGCTGTCTGTACGCCGGTGCCGTCGCCGTCCCCGCCCCGGTCCCCACCGATCAGGGCCGCGGTCTGGCCCGGGTCACCGGCATCCTGCGCGACGCCGAGGCGGTCGCGGTGCTGACGTCCCCCGAGCTGGCCCCCGCCCTGGAGGCGTGGCTGGCCGCGGAGAACATGCCGCACGTCCACTGTCTGGGCACCGACGGCGAGGGCGACTTCGCCGACCCGGCGGACTGGCGGCCACCGGCCACCGGCCCGGGCGATCTCGCGTTCCTGCAGTACACCTCGGGCTCGACCAGCGACCCCAAGGGTGTGATGGTCACCCACGCCAATCTGCTCGCCAACGAGGCGGCCATCCAGGCGTGGACGGGGACCGGCCCGGACACCGTCGGCGGCGGCTGGCTGCCGCACTACCACGACCTCGGGCTCATCGGCCATATCCTCCAGCCCCTCTACGCGGGCGGCACCGCGGTCCTGATGCCGCCGACCGCGTTCCTCAAACGCCCGCACCGCTGGCTGAAGATGATCGACGACTACCGGCTGAGCGGCAGCGGCGGCCCCAACTTCGCCTTCGACCTGTGCGTACGCCGGGTCACCGACGAGCAGTTGGCCACCCTGGACCTGTCCGGCTGGCGGGTGGCCCCCAACGGGGCCGAGCCCGTGCGCGCCGACACCCTCCAGGCCTTCGCCGACCGCTTCGCCCCGGCCGGCTTCCGGCCCGAGACCTTCTTCCCCTGCTACGGCATGGCGGAGACGACCCTGCTGGTGACAGGCTGCCGCCCCAAGGCCCCGCCGGTGACCAGGCAGGTGGACGCCACCGCCCTGGAGCTGGGCGAGCTGGCCCCGCCCGTCGAGGGCTCCTCGGTGCGGACCCTCGCCGGCAGCGGCACGGTCCGCGACTGCGAGATCCGCGTCACCGACCCGGCCACGGGAGCCGACCGGCCCCCGGGAGCCGTCGGCGAGATCTGGGTCCGCGGCCCGAGCGTCACCCCCGGCTACTTCCGCAACCCGCGGGCCACGGCCGAGAGCCGCTCCCCCGACGGCTGGCTCCGCACCGGCGACCTCGGTGTCCTCGACGGCGGTGAGCTCTTCGTCACCGGCCGGCTCAAGGAGGTCATCATCCTCGCCGGGCGCAATGTGTACCCGCACGACGTGGAGCGCACCGTGCAGTCCGCGGACCGCTCGCTCGCCGCCGGCACGGGCGCCGCGTTCGCCGTGCAGAGCGCGGCGGGCGAACACCTGGTCGTCGTACAGGAGGTGCGGGCCGCGGCCGTCCCGGACGGCGATCTCCGCGCGGTCGCCACGGCGGTCCAGTTGCAGATAGGCCGTCAGTTCTCGGTCGCGGCGGGCAATGTGGTGCTCGTCCGCCCCGGCACGGTCCGCCGCACCACCAGCGGCAAGGTCCAACGCACCCTGATGCGAAGGCTGTTCCTCGAAGGCGCCCTCGTCCCGCTGTACGAGGTGCTCGAACCGGCGGTACGCGAGCTGGTCAGCGACGCGGCCGACCGGGCGCTGGCGCGGGTGAGCCCGGCATGACGATGGAGCACTCCCCGTACCGTCTCGCCGAGGAGCTGGAGCTCTACCTCGGCGACCCCGCCGACCCGCGCTCCCCCTTCTCCGACGCGGCCTCGGCCTCCCTCGACGCGCGCGAGGAGTTCCCGGCGGAGATCTGCCGGCTGCTGGACGACTGGGGGCTGCCCGACTACTACGTGCCCGCCCCGGTCGGCGGCCGGCTGCGCGACTACGAGCACGCCCTCCAGCTGCTGCGGACGGTGGCCCGACGGGACCTGACCGTGGCCGTCGCGCACGGCAAGACCTACCTCGGCGCGGTCTGCGTCTGGATCGCGGGCAGCGCCGAACAGGCGGCCCGGCTCGGCGCGGACATCCGCGCAGGGGTCCCGGTCGCCCTCGGTCTGACCGAGCGCGCGCACGGCAGCGACCTGCTCGCCGGGGAGGTGGAGGCGGTACCGGACGGGCCCGGGGCGTGGCGGGTGAGCGGTGAGAAGTGGCTGATCAACAACGCCACCCGGGGCAGTGTCCTGACCCTCCTCGCACGCACCGGCCCGGACGGCGGACCGCGCGGCTTCAGCGTCCTGCTCGCCGACAAACGCGAGCTGCCGCCCGGCAGTTACCGCCACCTCCCGAAGATCCCCACCCACGGCATCCGCGGCGCCGACATCTCCGGCATCGCCCTGCACCGCGCCCGCCTGCCCCGGACCACGGTCGTCGGCACCGAGGGCGGCGGCATCGAAACCGTCCTCAAGGCCCTGCAGCTGACCCGCACCATGTGCGCCTCCCTCTCCCTCGGCGCCGCCGACCACGGCCTCAGCCTCGCCCTCGGCTTCGCGGCCGAACGCCGCCTGTACGGCCGCCCGCTCGCCGAACTCCCCCAGGCGCGGCACGTCCTGGCCTCCGCGGCGGCCGACGTCCTCACCCACGAGGCGCTCTCCCTGGTCGCCGCCCGCCTGGTCCACACCGCGACCGGCGAGCTGAGCGTGGTCTCCGCCGTCACCAAGTACCTGGTGCCGACCGGCACGGAGGAGCTGCTGCGCGAACTGGCCGCCCTCCTCGGGGCGCGCGCCTTCCTCGCCGGGGCGGACCACTACGGCCTGTTCGAGAAGGTCGAACGCGATCACCGCATCGTCTCCCTCTTCGACGGCAACACCCTGGTCAACCTCAACTCCCTGGTGAACCAGTTCCGTTCACTGGTACGGCACTGGGGGCGGGGCCAGGCGGACGAACCGGTCGCGGCCTGCGACCTCTCCGTCCCGCTGCCGGAGTTCGACGCGAGGGGTCTCTCCCTGCTGTCCCGGTACGGGAGTTCGGTGCTCGGCGCGCTCCCCGCCTGGGTGGCCCGGGCGGAGTCCCACCCCGCCCTCGCCGCTGCCGCCCGGCGTCTGCTGACGGTCACCGAGAAGGTCCACGAGGAGATGGCGGCGCCCTGGGACCTGGCCGCCGGGGTCCCGTACGAGGCCTTCGAGACGGCGCGGCGCTACTGCCTGTGCTTCGCGGGCGCCGCCTGTCTTGGCCTGTGGCTGCACAACCGGCTGGTGGCGACCGACGGGGTGTGGCGCGACGGCGTCTGGCTGCGGGCGGCGCTCGACCGGCTGCTGGTGCGGCTCGGCGAGCAGCAGGGCCCGGCCGACCCGGAGGCGTACGAGCGACTGCTGGACGAGGCGTACGAGGCAGGGCGGACGGACCGGCTGTTCTCGCTGCTGCGGCTCGGTCTGGCGAGGGAGACGGTATGAACCGCGTCCAGGAACTGATCGGCCTGTTCGGCGATCCGGACGACCCGGCGAACCCGGTGGGCCGGTCGGCGCTGCTGGCGGCCGACGAGCGAGGCGAGTTGAGCGCGGCGGGCGAGGATCTCCTCGACCGCTTCGGGTTCGGCGCCGAGTTCGTCCCCACCGAACTCGGTGGCCGGCTCGACCGGTTGGACTCGCTGGTGCGGGTCGCCCGTGAGGTGTTCCGGCGCGATGTCGGACTGGGGCTGGGCTACGGCGTCACGTCCTTCATGGCCGCCGTGAACATATGGGCGGGCGGCTCGCCCCAACAGCGCAAGCACCTCGCCGGGTTGCTGCTCGACGGGGCCAAGGTGTCGGTGGCGTACCACGAGCTGGCGCACGGCAACGACTTCCTGCGCAACGAGTTCACGGCCCGTCGGATCCCGGGCGGCTATGTCCTCGACGGCACCAAGCAGGTCATCAACAACGCCGACCGCGCGGCCGCGTGGGTGCTGTTCGCCCGCACCGACCCGGCCCCGGGAGCGCGCAGCCACTCCGTGCTGCTCACCGGCCCCGAGGACTGCGGGGAAGGGCTGGCCTTCCTCCCCCGTTACCGCACCGCGGGCGTACGCGGCTGCCATCTGACCGGCCTGGACTTCCGCGACTGTGCGATCCCGGCCGGTGCGCTGGTCGGCGAGGAGGGCCACGGCGCCGAACTCGCCCTGCGCTCCTTCCAGATCACCCGCAGCGCCCTGCCGGGCATGGCGGTCGGCACGGTCGACACCTGTCTGCGCACGGTCCTGCGCTTCGCCCTCGGCCGCCGCCTGTACCGGGGCCGCGTCCTGGACCTCCCGCACGCCGCCACGACCCTGACCGGCGCCTTCACCGACCTCCTCCTCTGCGACAGCCTGGCGCTGGCCGCCGCGAGAGCGGTGCATCTGCTGCCGGGCCAGTCGAGCGTGACGGGCGCGGCGGTGAAGTACCTGGTCCCGAGGCTGCTGGGCCGCACCGCGGGCGACCTCTCGGTGATCCTCGGCGCCCGCTTCTACGTCCGCGAGGGCGAGCACGCGATCTTCGGCAAGCATCTGCGCGACCTGCCCGTCCTCAGCCTCGGCCACGCCGGATCCACCGCCTGCCTCGCCACCCTGATCCCCCAACTCCCGCGCCTGGCAAGGAATCCCGGTCCGCCGGCCCCGAACGACCTCTTCACACCGGGCGGCACACTCACCCCGGGCATCCCGTACGAGGCGCTCACACTGGCGGCCGACGGGGACGCCCTGGGCGGCGTACTGGATGCCGTGCCGGAGGTCCCGGACGCGTGCACGGCGGCGCTGCTGAGGCAGTTGGCCGAGGAGCTGGCCGTCGTACGGGCTGAGGCCCTCGCGCTGCCGCCGGCCGAACGCACACCGCTGGCCGGTCCGGCGTCCTTCCGGCTCGCCGACCGCTACGCGCAGTTGCTCGCCGCGGCGGCCGCAGCCGGGGTGTGGCGGGCGGCGTCCGACGGGTTCCTCGCGGACCCGGCGTGGCTCGCGGCCGCGCTGCACCGGACGGCGGCCCGCCTCGGACTGCGCCCCGCTCCACCGCCTACCGGCCTCACGGCCCGGGTGCGTGCGGAACTCCTGCGCCGCTACGACGAGCACCGGTCCTTCGACCTGTACGACCTCTCCCTGGACGGCTGACACCGATGGAGCATCCGATGACCGTGCCGAGCACCCACACCGAGCGGACGCTGACCGACTGGCTGGCGCAGCGCGTCGCCGAGTATCTGCGCACCCCGCCGTCCGAGATAGACCCGGCGGTGCCGCTCGCCCAGTACGGCCTGGACTCGGTGGCCGCGCTCAGTCTGTGCGGCGATGTCGAGGACGCGTTCGGGGTGCAGATCGATCCGACGGCGGCCTGGGACTATCCGACGGTCCGGGCGCTGGCCGGTCACCTGCTGAGCCGGCTGGAGGCGACCCCGTGACGGCGGACGCCATCGCGATCACGGGCATCGACTGCCGGTTCCCGGCGGCCGAAGGGCCTGGCGGCTACTGGGAGTTGCTGATGCGCTCCGGTGACACGGCCCGTCCGGTGCCGGCCGACCGGTGGGCGGCCTCGGACTTCCCGTGCGAGGCGGGCTTCCTCTCCGACCCGGACGTCTTCGACCACGAGTTCTTCTCCCTCTCGCCTCGCGAGGCCGGTTCCATGGACCCGCAGCAGCGGCTGATGCTGCACTGCGCGTGGCGGGCGGTCGAGGACGCGGGCATCGCCCCGCACCGACTGGCGGGGACACCGACCGGGGTGTTCGTCGGCGTGATGGGCAGCGAGTGGGCGCAGTTGACGCTCACGGACCTGTCCGGCATCACGGCCCAGATCGGCTCCGGCAACGGCTACTGCATGATCGCCAACCGGGTCTCGTACCACCTCGACCTCAAGGGCCCGTCCCTGGCGGTGGACACGGCGTGCTCGTCCTCGCTGGTGGCGGTGCATCTGGCGGCGAACTCGCTGCTGGCGGGCGAGTGCGACTGGGCGATAGCGGGCGGCGTCAACCTGGCCCTCACCCCCGCGCTCGGCATCTTCTACACCCAGGCGGGGCTGGCGGCGCCCGACGGCCGCTGCAAGCCGTTCAGCGCGGACGCGGACGGCATCGGGCGCGGCGAGGGCGTCGGGGCGGTGGTGCTGCGCCGGTACGCGGACGCGGTCGCCGACGGGCAGCCCGTGTACGCGGTCCTCCGCGGCACCGCCGTCAACCAGGACGGCCGCAGCAACGGCATCACCGCGCCGAACCGCTGGTGCCAGGAGGCGGTGGTGTCCTCGGCGTACCGTCGCGCCGGGGTCGAACCGTCGGACGTGACCTTCACGGAGGGCCACGGCACCGGCACGATCCTGGGCGACATGATCGAGACGAAGGCCCTGGGCGCCCTCCACTCCGGCCGCCCCCGCCCCATGGCCCTCGGCTCGGTCAAGGGCAACCTCGGCCACACGGAGGGCGCCGCCGGCATCGCGGGCCTCATCAAGGTCGCCCTCGCCCTCCACCACCGCACGGTCCCGGCCAGCCGCTTCTCGGCCCGTGAGAACCCCGCCCTGAACCTGCCCGACCAGGGGCTACGACTGCTGAAGGCACCGCTGCGACTGGGGGCCGGACCGGTGGTGGCGGGGCTGAGCAGCTTCGGGCTGGGCGGCACGAACGCGCACGCGGTGCTGGAGTCGGCGCCCCGAGGCCCGCACGCGCGCGCGGGCAAGGCGAGCCGTCCGAGCGACACCCGGGAAGGCTCCGCTCACGAAGGCACGCCCCTCGGCATCCCCGCCGACCGGAACCCCACCGACACACCTCCACCCCGCCCCTCCGGCCTGGGCACCCCGCTCTTCACCCTCACCGCCCCCTCCGAAGCCGCCCTGCGCCGCAACCTGCTCGCCCAGGCCGACTCGATCACCCGCCGCCGCACCCCCCTCGGCCCCCTCTGCTGGAGCTCCCACCGCATCAAGTCCGGCCACACCCACCGCTGCGCGGTCCCCGCCACCGACCCCACCGACCTGGCCGCGCGCCTGCGCACCGCCGCCGAGGCACCGGCACTTGCGGCCCCGCCCACCGAACCCCCCTTCACCGCCTGGCTGTTCACCGGCCAGGGCGCCCAGTACCCGGGCATGGCGGCCCGCCTGTACCGCGAATCCCCCCTGTTCCGGCACCACTTCGACGCCGTCGACACCGTGCTGCTCCCGCACACCGGCGGCCGCGTCCGCGACCTGCTGCTCGGCGCCGACCCGGCCGTCCACCGCACCGGCTGGGCCCAACCCGCCCTGTTCGCCGTCGGATACGCCCTCGGCGCGAGCCTCACCGAGCTGGGCGTACGTCCGGACCTGCTGCTCGGGCACAGCGTCGGAGAGTTCGCCGCCGCCGTACTGGCCGGGGCCCTCCCGCTGGAAGGGGCCGCACAACTCGTCGCCGTACGCGGTGCGTTGATGCAGGAGCTCCCCGAGGGCGGCGGCATGATCGCCGTACGGTCCCCGGCCGAGCCGCTGCGGGAGTACGTCGACCACGAGCCCCTGGTCGGTTACGCGGCGCTCAACGGGCCGGCCTCCACCGTGCTGTCGGGAGACCTGGCGGCGCTCGGGCGCATCGCCGAGGCACTGGAGCACCGCGGGACCCGGGTACGCCGCCTGGAGGTCTCGCACGCTTTCCACTCACCCCTCATGCGTCCCGTCCTCGAACCCTTCCACCGACTCGCCGAGCAGATCGGCGGCGGGGTCCCCGGTCTCCCCGTCTACTCCACCCTGCGCGGCAAGCTCCTGGAGTCCGAGCCGATGGACGCCACGTACTGGACGGAACACATCAGCGCCTCCGTCCTGTTCGCGGACGCGGCCGCACAACTCCTGGACGAGGGCCCGACCCATCTCGTCGAACTGGGCCCGAAGCCCGTACTCACCGCGCTGGCCCGCCAGTTGACATCGCACCGCCCCCATCCGGTGCACCCGCTCCCCGGCGAGCAAGCGGGCGCCCGAGACCTCGCCGAGGCCCTCGCCACCCTCTACCGGGCGGGCCTCGATCCCGACTGGGAGGCGGTCCACCCACCACAGGACCGTGTCCTGACCCGACTGACGCCGTACGCCTTCGCCACCGACCACCGCTTCTGGCACCGGGGTCTCCCCACGCCTCCGCCCGCACAACGTCCCAAGACGCCGGACCAGACCCGGCCCGCCGCTGCCACCGCCACCGACACCGCCGTCCTCGAAGCCGTGGCCCACGTCGGCGGCTACCACCCCGCCGACCTCTCCCCCGACGCCCGCCTCTACGAGGACCTCGGCCTCGACTCGGTCGCCGTGATGGAACTCAAGGCCCGTATCGAGCAAAGCCTCCCCGCCCTCGGCGAACTCCCGGTCCAGGAGCTGCTGTCCCGCCTCTCCACGCTCGGCGACCTCATCGCGTACGTGACGGAGCACCACATACAGGAACACCACGTACAGCAGCACCACATACAGGAGCCCACCCCATGACGCCCCCCGTCCCCCACATCGCCGCCGCCGGCTCCGCCCTCCCCGGCGACCCGGTCGACAACACCGCGCTCTCGGCCGCCCTGGGCATCAGCGCCGAGTGGATCGAGGTGTACATCGGCACCCAGACCCGCCACTTCGCCCGTGACCTGCTGACCGGCGAGATCCGGCACTCCCTGGCCGACCTGTGCGCACGGGCCGCGGCCCAGGCCATGGAGCGCTGCGCGGCCGAGCCCGCCGACATCGAGTTCCTGGTGCTGGGCACGGCCACCCCCGACCACCTGATGCCGACCACCGCGAGCCGGGTCGCCGACCTGCTCGGTCTCGACCAACTCCCCACCTACCAGCTCCAGTCGGGCTGCGCCGGCGCCGTACAGGCCCTCGACCTCGCCCGGCTCCTGATCACGGGCGGCGGATACCGCTGCGGCCTCGCCATCGGCGGTGACGTCTGCACCAAGCACCTGGACGTGGACCGGGACATGTCGGCGGCCGCACCCGGCGACCTCGTCAACGCCGTGCTGTTCGGAGACGGCGCCGGCGCCGCCGTACTCACCGCGGACCCTCAGGGCCCGGCCCTCCTGCGCACCCTCAACCGCTGCACCGGCCTCGGCCGTGAACCCGGTCAGATCATCGACTGGTTCGGCCTCGCCGACCGCCACGAGGACCGACAGGCGCTCACCGAGGACTACAAGGCGATCGAGGAGAACATCCCCGTCATGGCGGTGGAGATCCTCTGGGAGCTCCTCGACGACCTCGACTGGTCCCCGGACGACCTCGACTTCCTCCTCCCGCCGCAGCTCTCCGGCCGGATGACCCGCCTCATCACCGAGCAGCTGGCCGTGCCCTCCGCCCGGCCGATCTCCTGCGTCGACCGCACCGGCAACAACGGCAACGCCCTGCCCTTCCTCCAGATCGAGCAGCTGCTGCCCCAGATGTCCGGCGGCCAGAGGGCGCTGGCCGTGGCGGTCGAGTCCAGCAAGTGGATCAAGTCCGGATTCGCCCTGCAGAAACCCTGAGCCGACCCGCATCCCACCCCCGACACCGAGAGGCCGACATGACCTCCCCGACCCTGCCCTCCACCGACTTCCACCACCTGGTCCGAACCGAACTCGGACTCCCCCTCACCGACGCCCAGTTCGCCGCCGACTTCGACGAACTCCCCGACTGGGACTCCCTGCTGCTCCTCAAACTGGTCGTCCTCCTCGAACGCGCCACCGGCCGGCGCATCGCGGTCTCCCGCCTCCTGGAGGCCCGCAGCCTCCAGGAGATCTACGACGAGGTGGTGACCCCGTGACCCCCAGGAAACCCCCGGCCCACACCACCCACCCCGTCCGGGACCGCCGCCACACCCTGCACTTCCTGGAGTTCGCCGCCGCCCAGCGCCCGGTGTTCCTCGACACCGACATCGACATGACCCAGGCCCACGCCCACCGCGACCGCGCCGACCGCCACTACTCCACCGTCACCTACGTCCTGCATGCGACGGGCCGGGTACTGGCCCGCCACCCGGAGGCCAACGCGGTCCTCGGCCGAGGCCACCGCATCCTCCGTTTCCCGCAGGTGACAGCCAAGCTGGCGCTGGACGCCCGGGTCCCCGAAGGCGACCGCATCGTGCTGTCGGCGCTCTTCCCCGCGCTGGAGTCCGCCTCCCTGGACGACATCCAGGACGGCGTCGACCGCTACCGCGAGGCCCCGGACGTCACCGCCCTCCCCGAGTTCCGCGGTGCCCGCACCCTCGCCCGCCTCCCTGCCCGGCTGGGCCGGCTGGCCTTCGGCGCGGCCCTGCGCAGCGCCCGCCGCCGCCCCGCCCTGCTCGGCACGGTCTCCGTGAGCTCCCTGGGCCACCGCCCCGTGGACGGCTTCCACTCCACGGGCGGCACGGCCCTCACCCTCACCTGCGGCCGTACGGCGCCCCGCCCGGTCGTCCGCGACGGCGACCGGATCGAGGTGGCCCCGCTGATGCGGCTGGGCCTCGCCTTCGACCACCGGGTCCTGGACGGCGCCGCAGCGGCGGACGTACTGGCCGACCTCAAGTCGGCCCTGGAGGAGGACTGGCAGGCCGCGTCCCGTACCGGCCACCTCCGTGAGATCAAGGCCGAGCAGTCGACCGGGCAGGAGGCGAACCCATGGACCACCTCGGCGAGTTGAAGTCGTACGCCCTGCTGCACGCCCGCAACCAGGGCATGACCGCCAAGGCCGCGGCCCAGACCCTGGCCCGGATCCACAACGACGACGAGGGCGACGAGGCCTCCTGGGCCAGGGTGTGGTCGGCCCAGGGCGACACCCTCGCGGCCCGTGGCCGCCTCCTGGACGCCTGCCGCTGCTACGCCCTGGCCCGCTTTCCGCACCCGGCCGGGGACCCGGAACGCGGCCGCGCCCAGCAGGCGGGCGTGGCCGCGTTCGACAAGTGGCGAGGAGCGCGCCGCCGAGGCATCGTCCGCCTCGAACTCGACCACCCGGAGGGCCCGTTGGCCTGCTGGGCGGCAGGCCTGGACCGCGGCCGCCCCCTCCTCGTCCTGATGGGCGGCATAGTCAGCGTGAAGGAGCAATGGGCGCCCCTGCTGCCCAAACTGACACGCCTCGGCTATGCCGCGGTCGTGACGGAGATGCCGGGCGTGGGCGAGAACCCCCTGCGCTACACGGCCGACTCCTGGCGCCTGCTGCCCTGGATCATGGACCGGCTGTCCTCCCGCGCCCGGACCACCGACACCACGCTCCTCTGTCTGAGCTTCAGCGGCCACATGGCCCTGCGCGCCGCCGCCGAGGACGACCGCGTCGGCCGCGTCCTGACCGTGGGCGCCCCGGTCGCCCACTTCTTCACCGACGACGACTGGTGGCCCCGCGTCCCCACGATCACCGCGACGACCCTGCGCAGTCTGACGGGCGCGACGGACATCGCCGAACTGCGCTCACTGCTCAAGGAGTTCCCTCTGGACCCGGCGCAACTCCACGGCGTACGGGCCGCTGTGCGGTATGTGGCGAGCGCCCGGGACGAGATCATCCCGCCCCAGGAGCAGACCCTGCTGCGCACCGCGCTCCCCGACGTACGGATCAAGCTGTTCGACGATGTGCACGGCTCACCGGACCATGCCGGTGCCCTGCGCCGCTGGCTGGTCCTGAACCTGCTCCGCCCAGCACGTGGTCGTGCAGCCGCGTGAGCGCCGGGCCGGGCCCGATCCCGAGCTCCTCGTGCAGGGATCGCCGCACCGCCCGGTAGGCCCGCAACGCGTCGGAGGCCCGCCCGGACCGGTGCAGCGCCACGATGAGCTGGCAGTGCAGCCGCTCCCGCAAGGGATGCTCCACGGCCAGCTCCATCAGCTCCCCGGTGAGTTCGTCGTGCCGCCCGAGCTTGAGATCGGCCCCGATCCGCTGCTCCAGCACCCCGAGCCGCTGCTCCTCCAGGCGAGTGGCGGCGGACCGCAGCACGACCCCCTGCGGAATCCCGGACAGCGCGGGCCCGCTCCACAGACCGAGCGCCTGCCCCAAGGTCCGCGAAGCATCGGCATACCGCTCCTCCCGCACCTCGGCGCGCCCCCGCTCGCTCAACTCCTCGAACAGCCGCAGATCCAGCTCCCCCGGCTCGACGTGCAGCAGATACCCGGGGGCCCTGCTGACAAGGGGCCGCCCGGCCCCGCTCTCCGCGAGGGCTTTACGCACATGGCAGACGTACACATGCAGCGTGCTGGACGCGGTACGGGGCGGCTCATCGGGCCACAACTCGTCGATGAGCGCCTCACTGGAGACGACGGTGCCGCCCCGCACCAGCAGCGTGGCGAGCACGGCCCGGGGTTTGGCAGCGGCGGGCGTGCGCGGGTGAAGACGCACGGGGCCCAGAACACGGAATCGCATGGTGCAGCTCCCCTCGTATGGAACTGCACCAACCCAACCCAACCCCGCTGAAGAAGCGCGGGAGCCCTGTAGGAGAGGCGAACTGCAACGGGCCCAAAGGGGCGCGGGGAACTGCGCGACCAGCCACAATCCACCCGCACCCGCCAACGATTCCGTCACCCCACAGACGAGTAGGCCACAACCCCTCGCAGCAACTGATCAACCGCCTTGCGCGCATTCTTCGCCACGGTCGCCCCCTCCCCACCAGAAACAGGAGCCGCCGCGGAAATCTGCCCCAGCACGTCGATCACCTGCTTGCACCACCGCACGAAGTCCCCCGCCGGCATCTCCGCCTCACGCAACACCTCGTCGAGCCCCTTCCCGGAGGCCCACATGTACGCGGACCAGGCGAACCCGAGATCCGGCTCCCGCTGCCCCACACCCTCGCTCTGGGTGATCCGGAAGTCCTCCTCAAGGGCATCGAGCCGCCCCCAGATCCGCACCATCTCCCCGAGCGCGGCCTTGGCCTTGCCGGACGGCAGCTTCGGCGCCATCGCGTCGTCACCGACCCGCGCCTCGTACACCAACGCCGAGACACAAGCCGCGAGTTCCGCAGGAGCAAGCCCCTCCCACACACCAGCCCGCAGACACTCACTGGCAAGGAGATCGAGCTCGCCGTAGAGCCGGGCGAGCCGCTTCCCGTGCTCGGTGACCTCGTCACCCCGCAGATAGTCCAGCTCGGTCAGCAGCGCCACGATCCTGTCGAAGGTCCGCGCGATGGTATTGGTACGGCCCTCGATGCGCCGCTCCAGCTGCGAGGTGTCCCGCAGCAGCCGGTGATACCGCTCGGCCCACCGCGCGTGGTCCTCGCGCTCGTCGCACCCATGACAGGGATGCGCCCGGATAGCGGTCCGCAGCCGGGCGATCTCGCGGTCGTCCGCCGCCTGCGCCCGCTTCTTGCGGGCCCGCTCGGGCGGAATGTGCCCCGCCTTGGTGCGCAGCGCGGACGCGAGATCCCGACGGGACTGCGGCGACCGCGGGTTGAAGGACTTGGGGATCCGCATCCGCTCCAGCGGCTCGACCGGCACCGGGAAGTCCATCGACGCCAGCCGCTTGACCTGCCGCTCGGCGGTCAGCACCAGCGGCCGCGGCCCGTCATGGTGCTCGAACCCACGGTGTCCGTTGGAGCGCCCGGCGGGCAGCCCCGGATCGAGGACCAGCGCGAGCCCGGCGTACTTGCCCGTCGGCACATGGATGACGTCACCCGGCTTGAGCTTCTCCAGCGCCGTGGCCGCCTCGGCCCGCCGCTGGTTCGCCCCCTGCCGCGCCAGCTCGGTCTCGCGGTCCTTCAACTCCCGCCGCAGCCGCGCGTACTCGTCGAAGTCGCCGAGGTGGCAGGTCATGGACTCCTTGTAGCCCTCGAGCCCTTCCTCGTTGCGCTGCACCTGCCGCGAGATCCCGACCACGGACTTGTCGGCCTGGAACTGCGCGAAGGAGGTCTCCAGCAGCTCCCGCGACCGATGCCGCCCGAACTGCTCCACGAGGTTGACCGCCATGTTGTACGACGGCTTGAAGCTGGACCGCAGCGGATACGTACGCGTACCGGCCAGTCCGGCCAGATGCTCAGGGCTGCTCCCGCGCTGCCACAGCACCACGGCATGACCCTCGACATCGATACCGCGCCGCCCCGCACGCCCGGTCAACTGCGTGTACTCACCGGGTGTGATGTCCGCATGCTGCTCGCCGTTCCACTTGACGAGCTTCTCCAACACCACCGACCGCGCGGGCATGTTGATACCCAACGCGAGTGTCTCGGTCGCGAACACGGCCTTCACCAGCCCGCGGACGAACAGCTCCTCGACGACCTCCTTGAAGGTCGGCAGCATGCCCGCGTGGTGGGCGGCGATCCCGCGCTCCAGCCCCTCAAGCCACTCGTAGTACCCGAGCACATGCAGGTCTTCAGTCGGAATGGCGGCCGTGCGTTCCTCGACGAGGGCACGCACCTTCCCCCTCGCCTCGTCGTCGTTGAGCCGCAGCCCCGCGTACAGACACTGCTGTACGGCGGCCTCGCAGGCGGCACGGCTGAAGATGAAGGTGATGGCCGGCAGCAGCCCCTCGGCGTCCAGCCGCTCGATGACCTCGGGCCGCCCCGGGGTCCACACCCGCGACCGCTGTCTGCGCTCGCGCTCCCGGTCGGCCTCGCGCATCGCACGGCCGCGTCTGCGGTCCTGGTACGAGGGGCGCTGCGCCTCCATCCGCGCGAGCCGGGTGAGGTCGGGGTTGACGGCCTTCTTCTGGCCCTCGCCCTCCTCGAACAGGTCGTACATCCGCCGCCCGGCGAGCACATGCTGGAACAGCGGCACGGGCCGGTGCTCGGAGACGATCACCTGGGTGTCGCCGCGGACGGTGTCGAGCCAGTCGCCGAACTCCTCGGCGTTGGACACGGTCGCCGACAGCGAGACCAGGGTGACCGATTCGGGGAGATGGATGATCACCTCTTCCCATACGGCGCCCCGGAAGCGGTCGGAGAGGTAGTGCACCTCGTCCATGACGACATAGCCGAGCCCGAGGAGGGTCTGCGAGCCCGCGTACAGCATGTTCCGCAGCACCTCGGTGGTCATCACGACCACCGGGGCCTCGGAGTTGACGCTGTTGTCGCCGGTGAGCAGACCGACCTTCTCGGCGCCGTAACGGCGGCACAGGTCGGCGTACTTCTGGTTCGACAGCGCCTTGATGGGTGTCGTGTAGAAGCACTTCTTGCCCTGTTGCAGGGCAAGGTGGACGGCGAACTCGCCCACGATGGTCTTGCCGGAGCCGGTGGGGGCGGCCACCAGCACGCCCTTCCCCGCTTCGAGCGCCTGGCAGGCCTCGATCTGGAAGGGGTCGAGACCGAAGTCGTACATCTCGCGGAAGTCGGCGAGCGCGGTGGCCTGCTCGGCTGCGCGCTTTCGGGCAGCCGCGTATCGCTCGGCCGGTGAGAGGTCCTCTGTCATCGTGCTTTCGAGCGTACCGGGCCCCACTGACAACAGGACGATCATTATCCGGATCCCGTCTTGTCAAACTCCGGGTCCGTGCACTTCAGAGCCCCGCGACCCGCACCGCGCCCGGGATGCAACGCGCGGTCAGCGGCAGCGGCCCGAGCGGCTCCCCGTCCGCGTACCCGGTGATGTGTTCTCCCGGGGGATACCCCCGGACCCCCGCCTCCGTGCTGAGCTCGACCTTCGCGGCCCGGTGCACGCTGACCTTGGCGTGCTCGACGTGCGTGCCCCGGTACACGCTGGGAAACACCCTGAGCAGCGTGGCCCGGCTGCAGTCCCCGACCACGGTGATGTCGAACAGGCCGTCGGTGAGGTCGGCCCCGGGACAGATCCGCATGCCTCCGCCGTACGACGATCCGTTGCCGACGGCGACGAGGGTCGCCTCGATCTCCTGGACCTCGCCGTCGTCGAGCCGGAGCCGGTACGGGAAGGGCTTGAACGCGGCCAGCTCGGCGATCATCGCGATGTCGTACTTGAGGCGTCCCGCGGGCCGGCGCATCCGGTTGCCCCGGTCGTTGACGCGGGAGTCGAAGCCGGAGGCGAGGACGGTGCCGAACCAGCGGCCGCCGGCCTGTCCGAGGTCGATGTCGCGCAGGTCGCCGCCCTTGAGGGCCGCGGCGATCCGCCGTCCCGCGGTGGCCGGGTCCCGTACGGGCAGGCCCAGGGCGCGGGCGAGGTCGTTGCCGGTGCCGACGGCGACCAGGCCGAGCGGGGTGGAGGTGCCGGCGACGGCCTGGAGGGCCAGGTTGGCCATGCCGTCGCCGCCGACGGCGATCAGGGCACCCGTGCCGTCCGCGACGGCGGCACGCGCGCGCGTGAGGGCGTCGTCGGCGTTCTCCCCGAGGACCGTCCGCACGGAGAAGCCGGCCGCCCGCAGAGCGGAAGCGGCCGGCTGCGCCGCGTGGGCGCCCCGGCCGCGCCCCGCGGTGGGGTTGACGAAGAGGGTGATCTCGCTGGTCACGTCACTGACCCTACGAGCCGCTTCCCGATCTTCAGGTCACGTCGTCATAACCGTTGACCCGGTCCGTTCCCGACGACTGCTCGGGCAGTGCCCGGGCGGCGGAGACGGTCTCGACCTCGCCGATGTCCTCGGGGGTCAGGTCCAGGTCGGAGGCCTCGTCGTCGGCGGGGCCCGCGGCGTCGCGGCGACGTCGGCGCTTGTCGTTGAGCAGTGAGAACAGCGTCGCGCCGAAGTACAGGACCCAGATGGGACCGGCGAGCGCGAGCATGCTCAGCGGGTCCGTGCTCGGCGTGGCCACGGCGGCGAACACGGTGATACCCATGATCATTCCGCGCCACCAGCCGAGCATCCGCTTGCCGGTGATCATGCCGGTGAGGTTGAGCATGACCAGGAGCAGCGGCAGCTCGAAGGAGAGGCCGAAGACGATCACCATGCGGGTGACGAGCTGGAGCAGATCGTCCAGCGGCAGCAGGTTGTCGATGTCGCCGCTCGGTGTGAAGTCGATCAGTACCTTCGCGGTGGTGGGGAGCACCGAGTACGCGAAGTAGCCGCCGCCGACGAACAGCGGGGCGCCCGTGAAGACGAAGGCGTAGGCGTACTTCTTCTCGTGCCGGTGCAGACCCGGGGCGACGAACGCCCAGAGCTGGTACAGCCAGATCGGCGAGGCGATCACGATACCGGCCATCAGCGAGACCTGGAGAGCCAGGTTGAAGGGCGCGAGCAGGCCGTTGATCGTGATCCGGGCGCACTTCTCACTGGTCTCGGACGAGCTGGCGAGCTGCTCGAAGGTCTTGTCGCAGCCGATCGAGTCGAGGATCGGCTTCGTCAAGAAGTTGATGATGTCGTTGTAGAAGAAGGCTGCGACGACCGTCACGAGGACGATGGCCAGCAGCGCCTTCGCGAGCCGGTTGCGGAGCTCACGAAGGTGCTCCGCGAGGGGCATCCGCCCCTCGGGATCCTTCTCCTCTTTGCGGGCAGACTTCAGCAACCCACGTTCCCATCTCGTGCGGCGGGCCGGAGGTCACCGGCCCTGTGTCAGCGCTTGGTCGTGTCCGTCGGCTCGGTGACCGGGCGGGAGCTGGTCACATCACCGGGGGCGGCCTGGATGGTGCGCTGGACCTGGGGCTGCTGGTCGTCCTGCGGAGGGGCGGACGCGGCGGTCGTGTTGTCCTGGCCCTCGGACTTCATCGCCTTCGCCTCGCTCTTGAGGATGCGGGCGGACTTGCCGAGCGAGCGCGCCATGTCGGGAAGCTTCTTCGCGCCGAACAGCAGGATGATGACGACGAGGATGAGAATGATCTCGGGGGCGCCGAGCCTTCCGAACATAAGTCTTTACCTTCTCACCGAGGCGGCTGGGGTGGGGTGCTGTCCGACCGGTCGGACAGGTGTCCGAACGATCGTGTTGTCAGCGATCGTAACGCTCAGGGGTGAACGTGAGGCAATCCCCGTGCGTACTCCCGGTCCGCGACCCGGGCCTCGTTCTCCGGTCCGCGACCTGCAGCGTACCCGGCCAGGAGCCCGGGGTGACAGGGCGAAGTGACCCAAAACGCTTGCGGCGCAGGACTCACACGCGGTGCACAGCGGGTCTCACAGGGCGTCCACAGCGCGGGCGGTGCTCACGGCGGCCCGCTCCAGGTCCTCCGCGGCCCTGCTGATGCGCTGCGCCGAGTCGGAGACCTGGCGTCCGAGACGCTGCGCCTCCACGAAGACACGCACGGCGAGCACACCGAGAACGGTGAGACCCACAAAACCCACAGCGATCGCGAACATCGGCCAGAACATGCTGCCGAGCCTAGAGGGTCGAGTGCAGCCGCAAGGTCCTGACCCCGCCGCCGGTCAGCAGCTCCACGATCCGCTCCCCGGCCGGCTTGCGGACGGACGCTCCGCAGTCGGGGCAGGTGAAGGAGTAGAAGGTGGTCTTGCTGCTGGCTCCGATGGCCAGCCGCAGCGCCCCGGCGGCGAGCTCGAAGCGGCCCCGGCAGTCGGGGCAGCCCGCCCGGAACACCATCGGCGACACGCTTCGCATCCCGGCGAACGCGGACGCCACCGACATCTCCTGCACTCCAGGGGTCGCCGACTCGCTCAAAGCTCTTGCTCCTGCCTGTCGCCCTGCCCGCCGTACCGGCCTTCGTGCTGCCCGTCGTCGTCCGTGTGAGTTCGGTGTGAACCCTGCCGGGCTCGCGAGGAGCCCTGTGCCTCGACCCCGTCGTACGCCGCCAGCGCCTCGCGGGCCGCCTGCCGGGCGCTGTCCGCCAGCTCGGGCGGCGAGACGATCCGCCCGTCGCGGCCGAGCCGCAGCGCCAGACGCCGCAGGGACGCCGGGTCGGGGGTGCGCAGGGTAATACGCAGCCCGCCGTCGGGAAGCTCATCCGCACTGTCGTGCGGGTAGTATTCGGCGACCCAGCGCCCGCCCGGACCGACCTCGACGACGACCTCAGGGTCCTCGGCGGCCGGCTGCACCAGCGCCTCCGAGAGGTCCCGCAGCTCGATCTCGGGCGGCGCGGACTGCTCGTCCAGGATCTTGATCTCGGCGACCCGGTCGAGCCGGAAGGTGCGGCGCGCCTCGGAGCGGCGGCACCACGCCTCGACGTAGGTGTGGCCGACGCTGACCAGGCGGATCGGGTCGATCTCGCGCTCGGTGACCTCGTCACGGGCGGGCGAGTAGTAGCGGATCCACAGGCGGCGCCGCTCCGAGATGGCCCGGTCGACGTCCGCGAAGACCCCGCCCTCGGACTCGAAGGTCACCGACAGCCGCGCACTGGCGCCCGCCTGCTCGCCGGCCGCCGCCTCCACCTTCGCCGTGGCCCGCAGCAGCGCCTGCCGGTCGCCCTCGCGCAGCCCGGGCAGCGTCGAGACGGCCCGGGCGGCGACGAGCAGCGCGGTCGCCTCGTCGGCGGCGAGCCGCAGCGGCTCGGCGACGTCATCGGGGTTGTGCCACCAGATCCGCTCACCGTCGGTGTCGATGTCGAGGAGATCCCCGCCGCGGAAGCTGGTGCCGCACATGGGCAGCACATCGAGGTCGGAGACCAGTTCGTCCTCGGTGATCCCGAAGGCCCGGGCGACGTCCTCCACGCGGGCGCCGGGCCGCTCCTTGAGATACGTCACCAGGGACAGCATCCGCCGGGTCTGGTCGATGGCGTTGACGGGCCTGACCGGTTTGCCTGCCACTGTGTTTCCCGCTCCCCCTCAGCCCTTGGCCACGGCACGCAGCCGGTCCACCACATCGGCCCGCAGCTCCGCGGGCTCCAGGACCACTACGTCGGGCCCGAACTCCACCAGCCAGGCGTCCAGGCCATGGCCGTACGGGATCTCCAACTCGTCCCAGCCGTCGCCCAGTTCCCGCACCTCGGTGGCCTTCGCCCGTAGCGGGTAGCCCGCGTCCGTGCGCAGCCGGATCAGCGCGCTGCGGTCCGCGGTCTCCCCCGCCCAGCTCGCGACGGTCTCGCGGACGGTGACGACGTCGGGCACCTCGGCGGTGAAGCGGGTGCCGCGCGAGCGCACCTTGCCGGTGATCCGGGACAGCCGGAAGACCCGCTCGGCGTCCCGGTCGCGGTCCCAGCCGGCCAGATACCAGTGGCCGCGCCAGCACTCCAGCGCCCACGGCTCGACATGCCGGGTCTCCGGGCGGGCGGCGGTGGCCTTGCGGTACTCGAAGACCACCGGGCGGCGGTCGCGGCAGGCCAGCATCAGCGGCTCGAACGCGGCCTCGTGCACAGGGATCCGGGGTTCGAGGGCGCCATGGGCCTCGTACGGGTCCACGTCCTCGGGCAGTCCGGCCGCGCGCAGCTTCTGCAGGGCGCCGCTGGCCGCACCCGCGAGGCGGGCCTGCTGCCACACCTTGGCGGCGAGACCGAGGGCCGCGGCCTCCTCGGCGTCGAGCGTGATGGGCGGCAGCCGGTTGCTGTCCCGGCGGGCGAGATAACCGACCTCGCCGTCCAGGTTCTCCACGGTCTCGATGACGAGGCCGAGTTCGCGCAGATCGTCCTTGTCGCGCTCGAACATCCGGTTGAAGGAGTCGTCGCTGTTGGCTTCGAGGTAGGCCTCGATGGACTCACGCAGCTCACGCTTGCTGAGCGGCCTGCGCGTCCCCAGCAGACACAGCGCCAGGTTCATCAGCCGCTCGGCCTTGGCAATGGCCATCGACGCCCTTCGCCTCCCTATGGTGCTTACGGACGATGACCGTACCGCCCTGAGGTGGCGCGGCAAAAGCCGAGGGCCCATGCCTGGACAGGCATGGGCCCCAGCCGATCGAGAGTGATCGTACGACGATCAGACGCCGAGCAGGTCGACGACGAAGATCAGCGTCTCGCCGGCCTTGATCGCCGGGGTCGGGCTCTGGTTGCCGTAGGCGAGGTGCGCCGGGATGGTCAGCTGGCGGCGGCCACCGACCTTCATGCCCTGCACGCCCTGGTCCCAGCCCTTGATGACACGGCCGCCACCGAGCGGGAAGCGGAACGGCGTACCGCGGTTCCAGCTGGCGTCGAACTCCTCGCCGGTGCTGAAGGAGACACCCACGTAGTGCACGGTGACGGTCTGACCCGCCTGGGCCACCTCGCCGTCGCCCTCCCAGATGTCCTTGATCTCGAGGTCGGCCGGGGGCGCGCCCTCGGGGAAGTCGATCTCGGGCTTGTCGATGCTCACGTCACTAGCTCCTGCTTGTTCACGGAAAGGCAACAGGGACAGTCTTACACCCCTGACGGGTCACATCTTCGCCAGGATGTCGACGCTGAAGACGAGCGTCGAGTCCTTCTTGATGCCGCTGCCCTGCGGCGGGCTGTCGCCGTAGCCGAGGGACGGCGGGATGACGATGAGGACCCGGCTACCCACCTTCTTGCCCGTCAGTCCCTGCGACCAGCCCTTGACGACCTGCGTCAGCGAGAACGACGTCAGCGCCTTGCGGCTGTACGTCGAGTCGAACTCCTTGCCGGTGTCCCACAGCACACCCTTGTACTGGACGAGCACGCTGTCCTGGGCGCCGACCTCCTCACCGTCACCCTCGAGGACGTAGTCCGCCACCAGCTTGGTGGGCGCGTCCGACTTGGGAATGTCGATGGAGGGCGCCTTGCCGTCGGTGTTGGTGCCCACCTTCGGCAGGCCGGTGTCGTCCTGCGCGACCGTCTTGCCGTCGGCCGAGCTCTTGGCGTTGAAGGTGTTCTGGATGTCGACGACGAAGACCAGGGTGTCGGTGCCCTTGATGCCCGCCTGCGCGTTGCCCGTGCTGCCGTATCCCCACGCGGGCGGGGTGGCGAACAGGACGCGGCTGCCGGTCTTCTTGCCCGCCAGGGCGTAGCGCCAGCTGTCGATGATGCTGCTCTGGGCGAGCTGGATGATCAGCGGGGTCTTGCGGTCGTAGGAGTTGTCGAAGACCTTCGCCGTGCTCCAGATCTGGCCGAGGTAGTTGGCCTGGATGAAGTCGTTCTCCGCGACGGTCCGGCCGCTGCCCGCGATGACCGTCTTCACCGCGAGGTCCTTCGACGGCTCACCGCTGCCCTTGGCGACCGTCGGCTTCTCGTCGAACTTCGCGCCCGCGGTGATCGCCGGCAGCGGACCGTCCACGATCTTCGGCGCCGGCGCGCCGGACGTGGCCGAGGCGGAGGGCGAGGGGCTGTCGCTCGCCTCCGCCGAGCTGGACCCGTCGTCGTCGCCACACGCGGCGAGCGTGGCCATTCCTGCGGGTACGGCAATCAAGAGTGAGCGTCGGCGCACGGTGGGGGCCTCGTAATCGGTCGATCTTGTGGATGGCGTGCGCGCAACTCTACGGCGTGAGAAGGGCGCCGTACGGATAACGTACGGCGCCCGTGTGGCGTTCCGGCACTCGCGCGGAACGCATTGCTCACATGCCGGCGATCAGCTTCTCCACGCGATCGTCGACGGAACGGAACGGGTCCTTGCACAACACGGTGCGCTGTGCCTGGTCGTTGAGCTTGAGGTGCACCCAGTCGACCGTGAAGTCCCGGCGCTGTTCCTGGGCCCGGCGGATGAAGTCACCGCGAAGACGGGCCCGAGTGGTCTGCGGGGGCACGGACTTGCCCTCGAAGATCTTCAAGTCGTTGCAGATACGGGCGGCTTGGCCCTTCCTCTCCAGCAGGTAGTAGAGCCCCCTGCGACGGTGGATGTCGTGATACGCGAGGTCTATCTGTGCGACCCGCGGGTGGGACATGGTCATGTTGTGCTTGGCCCGGTACCGCTCGATGAGCTTGTACTTCATGACCCAGTCGATCTCGGTGCCGATCCGGTCGAGGTCCTCGGCCTCGATCGCGTCCAGCGTGCGGCCCCACAGCTCCAGGACCTGCTCGACGGTGCCGGTGCGGATACCGCGGCGCTCCACGAAGTCCACGGCCTTCTCGTAGTACTCGCGCTGCACCTCCAGCGCGGAGGCCTCCCGGCCGCTGGCCAGACGCACCTTGCGCCGGCCGGTGATGTCATGGCTGACCTCACGGATCGCCCGGATCGGGTTCTCCAGGGTCAGGTCACGCATCACGGTGCCCGCCTCGATCATGCGCAGCACCAGGTCGGTCGCGCCGACCTTCAGCAGCATGGTCGTCTCGGACATGTTCGAGTCGCCCACGATGACGTGGAGACGGCGGTAGCGCTCGGCGTCCGCGTGCGGTTCGTCACGCGTGTTGATGATCGGGCGCGAGCGGGTCGTCGCCGAGGAGACGCCCTCCCAGATGTGCTCCGCCCGCTGGCTGACGCAGTAGACCGCGCCACGCGGCGTCTGCAGCACCTTGCCGGCACCACACAGAAGCTGTCGCGTGACGAGGAACGGAATGAGGATGTCCGCGAGCCGGGAGAACTCCCCGTGGCGTGCGACGAGATAGTTCTCGTGACAGCCGTAGGAGTTGCCCGCCGAGTCGGTGTTGTTCTTGAAGAGGTAGACGTCGCCCGCGATTCCTTCCTCGTGCAGGCGTCGTTCGGCGTCCACCAGGAGTCCTTCGAGAATGCGCTCGCCTGCTTTGTCGTGCGTGACCAGTTCCGTCACGTTGTCACATTCGGGAGTCGCGTATTCCGGATGTGACCCGACATCGAGATAGAGGCGGGCGCCGTTTCGCAGAAAGACATTGCTGCTGCGGCCCCATGACACGACACGGCGGAAGAGGTACCGCGCCACCTCGTCGGGAGACAGGCGGCGCTGTCCCCTGAACGTACATGTGACGCCGTACTCGTTCTCCAGCCCGAAAATGCGGCGGTCCATGAGTGAACATTACGCCCGATCCCCTGTGCTGAAACGGGGTTCGACGCCACGGTTTGGATCATTTTCCGATGAAGCCGCAACCACCCCCCGCCCACCGGGAGCTGCGAGGACCCGCCCGGTGGCCAGCAGAACCAGCAGCGAGACACCCCCGGCGACACCCGGCACGGCGAACCCCCACAGCGCCCCTCCGGCCTCTACGACCGGCCCCGCAAGGCCCGTTCCGACCGACGCGCCCACGGTGAACGTCGTCACCAGCCAGGAGAACGCCTCGGTGACCGTGCCGCGCGGCGCGTGCCGGTCCACCAGCACGAAGGCACAGGCGATGGCGGGCGCCAGGAACACCCCGGCGACCACCGTGAGTAGCACCATCGCCACCACCCCGGGCATCAGCATCAGCGGCAGGTAACACACCGCCAGAAGGGCCACCAGCACCTGCAGTCGGCGGGCCGGCTCACCGGTCCACTGCCGCGCCCCGTACACGGTTCCCCCGACGAGGGCGCCCAGACCGATCGCGGCCATCAGCCAGCCGTACACCGCGTCACCGCCGTGGTCGTCGGCGTACGGCACCGAGGCGACCGTGATGGAGCCCAGCGCGATGCCGACGAAGATGAACGCCCCGAGCATCGCCAGCAGCCCGGGCGAGCGCAGCGCGCCGAGCCAGTGCGCCTCGCGCGGTGCCGAGCGCCACGCGCGCGACGGCGCCGAGACGACCACGGAGAGCGCGCCGAGCACACCGATGACGTTCAGCACGAGCAGCGCGGCCTGCGCGGACCACAGCGAGGTGCACAACGTCACCAGCAACGGCCCCACGGTGAACATCACCTCCTGCGCCACGGCGTCCATCGCGTACGCCGTGTGCACCCGCTCCTCCTTGCCCAGCACGCCCGGCCACAACGCCCGCAGACCGCCCTCCAGCGGCGGCGTGAACAGCCCGGCGACAGCCACGGCCCCGTAGGCCGCCGCGAGCGCCCCGGGGCCCGTGAAGGCGAACAGAGCCATCGCGAGAGCGGAGACGACCGCGGCGGGCAGCTGGACCCGCGGCTGCCCGTACAGATCCACCAGCCGGCCCAGCACCGGCTGCCCGACGGCATTGGCCACGCCGTAGACCGCCGCCAGCGCCCCGGCAAGGCTGTACGAGCCGCCCTCCGCACGGACGAACAGCACGATCGCGATCGCGGCGGTGGCATTCGGCAGCCTGCCCACCAGAGTGCCGACGAGCAGCCTGGTCGCATACCGCGTCCGGAGGATCTCCAGGTATCCCGCAGCCATGTCCCGCCTCCGAGTCATACGTATAACGTCCTCTGTCATACGTACCATGTGCGCTGTTCGCAGGTCCAGACGAAAGAGCAGGTCCACGGTGGCACGCAACAGCACGCGCCCGACCAGCCGGGACGTCGCGCTCGCAGCCGGGGTGTCCCAGGCGGCCGTCTCGCTGGTGCTGGGCGACAAATGGCGCGGCAGAGTCTCCGAGACCACCGCCGAGCGGGTCCGGGAAGCCGCCCGCGAGCTCGGCTACCGACCCAACCTCGCCGCCCGCAACCTCCGCCTGGGCCACACCCGCACCGTCCTGCTCGTCGTCCCGGCCCTCACCACGGAATTCTTCGCCGGCGTCTACACCGGCGCCGCACGCGTCGCAGCCGACCACGGCTTCGGCGTCGTCCTGTACCCCTCCCCCGAGGGCATCGGCCCGGCCCGGGACCCCTTCGCCTCCGCCCAGGCCGCCCTGGACGGCGTCATCGCCTCATCCATGGCCGCCGACGCCCTCACCGCGATCCGCGGCGACCAACTCCCCCTCGTCATGCTCGACAGCGACCCCACAGGCAGCCTCGGCGCCGCGACCGTCAACCTCGACATCGCCGACGGCGTCCGGCAGACCGCCGAGCACCTGCTCGGCCTCGGCCACCGACACCTCCTGCACCTCGCCGCGGACGTCGCGTCCTGGACCTTCGAGGTCCGCGCCCGCGAACTGCACACGCGTGTGAACGCCGTCCCCGGCACCACCCTGACGACGGCCCGCGCCCCCATCTCCATCGAAGGCGCCCAGCACGCCACCGAGACCGCCCTCTCCGCCCCCGGCCCCCGCCCGACCGCCGTGATCTGCGACGACGACAAACTCGCCGCAGGCGCCTACAAAGCCGCCCGGCGCCTCGGCCTCCGCATTCCCGAAGACCTCTCCGTCACCGGCCTCGACGACCTCGCCCTCGCCACCGCCATCGACCCCGAACTGACCACCGTGCGCCTCGACGCGGAACTCTTCGGCGAGCGCGGCATGCAAGCCCTGCTGGCCGTCCTGGACAACCGCGAACCGGAAGGCGACGACATCCCCGTCGAACTCGTCGTACGGGGCTCCACAGCCCCGCCCAGAGCCTCCTGAACGCCCTGTGCCCCGGCCGAACAGTCGGCCGGGGCACACAGAAAGGCGGGATGAGACGCGGGACTACTCCCCCTCGTCGGAGCTCTCCGCCTCGGTGGCGGCACCGTCGGTCTCCAGCAGCCGCGACAGCTGACGGCCCACGATCCGCTTGAACTTCCGCTGCTGAGGACGCGTACGGTCCAGCACCGCAACCTCCAGACGCTCCGCGGGAATCTCCCGCTGCGTGCCATTGGTGTCCCGGGACAGCGCCTGGACGGCCAGCTTCAGAGCCTCCGCGAGACTCATGCCGTCCTCATGACGCTGATCGAGATACCCGCTGATCTGCTCGGCATTGCCACCGACCGCGACCGAACCGTGCTCGTCCACGATCGAACCGTCATGCGGCAGCCGATAGATCTGATCACCGTCAGGCGTCTCCCCGACCTCAGCCACGACCAGCTCCACCTCGTACGGCTTCTCGGCCGCCGAAGAGAAGATCGTGCCCAACGTCTGGGCATACACATTCGCCAGACCACGCGCAGTCACGTCATCACGGTCGTACGTGTACCCACGAAGATCGGCATACCGCACGCCACCGATCCGCAGATTCTCGTACTCGTTGTACTTACCGGCGGCCGCGAAACCGATCCGGTCATAGATCTCGCTGAACTTGTGCAGCGCACGGGACGGGTTCTCGCCGACGAACACGATGCCGTCGGCATACTGCAGCACGACCAGGCTGCGACCGCGAGCGATGCCCTTACGGGCGTACTCCGCCCGGTCGGCCATGGCCTGCTGGGGGGAGACATAGAACGGCGTCGACACCGGTTATCCGTCCCTTTCTGTAGAAGTCACTGCGATCACCTCAACAAGAACAGAGCGCCCGCCGCCTACAGCAGCGCGGCCCGCGGACCGTCGGGCTGCTCCAGACGCCGCTCCAGAATCGAACGAGCGATCTCGGACGACTCCTCGTCGGAGATCCGACGGAAACCGTCCTCGGTGATCACGGTGACGATCGGATAGATCCGGCGGGCGACATCAGGACCACCGGTCGCCGAGTCGTCGTCAGCCGCGTCATACAGCGCCTGCACCACGAGCGTCGTCGCCTGCTCCGCGGTCAGATCGTCACGGAACAACTTCTTCATGGCACCACGCGCGAAGATCGAACCAGAACCGGTCGCCGCGTAGTTCAACTCCTCGGAACGCCCACCCGTGACGTCGTACGAGAAGATCCGCCCGCGCTCCCGATCCACGTCATAGCCGGCGAAGAGCGGCACCACGGCCAGCCCCTGCATGGCCATACCGAGGTTCGACCGAATCATGGTCGACAGCCGGTTCGCCTTGCCCTCCAGCGAGAGCTGCGCCCCTTCGACCTTCTCGAAGTGCTCCAGCTCCAGCTGGAACAGCTTCACCATCTCCACGGCGAGACCGGCGGTACCGGCGATCCCGACGGCCGAGTACTCGTCGGCGGGGAAGACCTTCTCGATGTCCCGCTGCGCGATGACATTCCCCATGGTCGCCCGCCGGTCACCGGCGAGCACGACACCGCCCGGGAAGGTCACGGCCACGATCGTGGTGCCGTGCGGCGCCTCGATCACGCCCTGCGTGGGGGGCAGTTGACGCTTACCGGGCAGCAACTCCGGCTGGTGCTCGGAGAGAAAGTCCATGAAGGACGACGACCCAGGCGTCAGGAAGGCAGCTGGTAGACGCCCGGTGCTACGAGTGTTGGCTTCCACGCGATTCCTTCCACGTATGTTGCAGCCCGCCTTATGACGTCGGGCCGATCCTTGAACTGCCCCAGCGCAGCGTTGCAGCTGAAGCACAGTACGCCTCGGACCCTACCCGTCTCGTGGCAGTGATCCACATGCTCGGGCAACGCCGCCAAACATATGCAGCAGACGCCCCCTTGAGAGGCGATCAACTCGTCCCGCTCGCCTTCGGTCATGCCGTACTGCCGCTTCAGATGATCCTGCCTGCCCTGGACCGCCCGGCAAGCTTTGGAGCGCGTCGACAGACCGTCAGAGGCCGTGGCATTGCGGTGCCACACACTGTGCGGCTTGACCTCGCCGCATGTCCGGCAGAGCTTGTGCCCAGCCGGGACCTCCACCTGCTCCCGAACCGACTTGCCCATGGCCTCCCGGCGCCGCCGGTAATGCGCGGCGCTGTACTCCGCCACACACTCCCGACAGTGCACCTGGAGGCCATCACGCCGATTCTCGTCCCGCGCGAATGCAGCAAGCGGCAGATCTCGCCGACACTTCCTGCACTGCTTGGCGTCCCGCTCCTCAACCACCCTGATCCCCCGCCACCTTCAATTCGAAGGCAAAGTGGCCAAATGAACTTTACTGTCCACCTTTTTGCACGAAGGAGCGCACGAAATCCTCGGCATTTTCCTCGAGTACATCATCGATTTCATCGAGAACCGAGTCCACGTCATCGCTCAGCTTCTCGTGCCGCTCCTTGAGGTCCTCCGAGCCCTGCGCCTCCGCAGTCTGCTCCTCGGCCTCTTCGGTGGAGCGTGTGGCCTTCTGCTGGCCGCCGCCGGTGTCCTTGGTTGCCATAACCCTCACCCCGCTCGTTTCGCCCGACATGGTCGCCAGGTCGGCTATCCGCCGATCGGTGATGATCAGACCCTACAAGCCGGGTCTGACATCGGCCCCGTAGTTTCCTCAACGTACGGGAGCCATCTCGATGATTCCCGGGCGCCGGGGTTTCCACCCTGTCCGGCGCCCTCGATCCGGGTACCCGCTCAGCCGCCGGACAGGACCCTGACCAGGTCTTCCGCGGTGCGACAGCGGTCCAGGAGCTCCTTGACGTGATTACGCGTTCCGCGAAGCGGTTCCAGGGTTGGAACGCGCTGGAGGGAGTCCCGGCCCGGGAGGTCGAAGATCACCGAGTCCCAGGAGGCCGCGGCGACGTCGTCGGCGTACTGCTCCAGGCAGCGGCCCCGGAAGTACGCACGGGTGTCCTCCGGCGGCTTCGTACGGGCCCGCTCGACGTCGGTCTCGTCCAGGAGGCGCTTGATGCGGCCGCGGGCCGCCAGACGGTTGTAGAGGCCCTTCTCGGCCCGTACGTCCGCGTACTGGAGGTCGAGGAGGTGCAGCTTGGCCGCGTCCCAGTCGAGGCCGTCGCGGCGCCGGTAGCCCTCCATGAGTTCGCGCTTGGCGACCCAGTCGAGTTCGCCTGCGAGGCTCATCGGGTCGTTCTCCAGGCGGTTGAGAGTGTCCTCCCAGCGGGCCAGGACGTCCTTGGTCTGGTCGTCGGCGTCGGAGCCGAAGCGTTCCTCGACGTATTTGCGGGACAGTTCGTAGTACTCCATCTGCAGCTGGACCGCGGTGAGTGTCCGGCCGCTGCGGAGTGTGACCAGGCGCTGGAGTGTGGGGTCGTGGGAGACCTGGTGGAGGGTGCGGACGGGCTGGTCCACGGCCAGGTCGACGGCGATGAAGCCGTCCTCGATCATCGACAGGACCAGGGCGGTCGTGCCGAGTTTCAGGTAGGTCGAGATCTCGGAGAGGTTCGCGTCGCCGATGATCACGTGGAGGCGGCGGTACTTCTCCGCGTCCGCGTGGGGCTCGTCCCGTGTGTTGATGATGGGGCGCTTGAGGGTCGTCTCCAGGCCTACCTCGACTTCGAAGTAGTCCGCGCGCTGGCTGATCTGGAAGCCGTGTTCGTGGCCGTCCTGGCCGATGCCTACGCGGCCGGCGCCGGTGACGACCTGGCGGGAGACGAAGAAGGGCGTGAGGTGGCGCACGATGTCCGAGAAGGGGGTCTCCCGCTTCATCAGGTAGTTCTCGTGTGTGCCGTAGGAGGCGCCCTTGTTGTCGGTGTTGTTCTTGTAGAGGTGGATGGGCTGGGCGCCGGGGAGCTGTGCGGCTCGTTCGGCGGCTTCGGCCATGATGCGTTCGCCGGCCTTGTCCCAGAGGACGGCGTCGCGGGGGTTGGTGACCTCGGGGGCGCTGTATTCGGGGTGTGCGTGGTCGACGTAGAGGCGTGCGCCGTTGGTGAGGATGACGTTGGCGAGGCCGATGTCCTCGTCGGTGAGCTGGCTGGAGTCGGCGGCCTCGCGGGCGAGGTCGAAGCCTCGCGCGTCCCGCAGCGGGTTCTCCTCCTCGAAGTCCCAGCGGGCCCGGCGGGCCCGGTGCATCGCCGCCGCGTAGGCGTTGACGATCTGGGACGAGGTGAGCATGGCATTGGCGTTGGGGTGGCCGGGGACGGAGATCCCGTACTCCGTCTCGATGCCCATTACTCGCCGTACGGTCATGCGGCCCTCCTTGCCCGGCGGCGCCCTCGGTCGGGGGCGGCGCTCAAGTACCGCTGGCGCTCCGGTGCGTGTGCGGTGCCCGTCCCCGCACTGCGCGACTCGGCGGTACCGAAGAGCCTAGAACGGCTTTGCGCTGGTGGGGAGATCATTTGCGTCATTGCCTTGCACGCCTTTTGTTCCGGTTAGTTGCCTGAAAAACAGTCGGCTGCGGGTACCCGGTGAGGGCACCCGCAGCCGCCCTGTTTTTACAGGTACTGGCCGGTGTTGGCCACCGTGTCGATGGAGCGTCCGGTGTCGGCGCCCTGCTTTCCGGTGATGAGGGTACGGATGTAGACGATCCGTTCGCCCTTCTTTCCGGAGATGCGGGCCCAGTCGTCCGGGTTGGTGGTGTTGGGCAGGTCCTCGTTCTCCTTGAACTCGTCCACGCATGCCTGGAGGAGGTGGGAGACGCGAAGGCCCTTGGAGTTGTGGTCGAGGAAGTCCTTGATCGCCATTTTCTTGGCGCGGCCCACGATGTTCTCGATCATGGCGCCGGAGTTGAAGTCCTTGAAGTAGAGGACTTCCTTGTCGCCGTTGGCGTAGGTGACTTCCAGGAAGCGGTTTTCCTCGGATTCGGCGTACATGTGCTCGACGGCCGTCTGGATCATGCTTTCGACGGTGGTCGTCTTGCTGCCGCCGTGCTCGCCGAGGTCGTCGGAGTGCAGCGGGAGGCGTTCGGTGAGGTACTTGCCGAAGATGTCCTTGGCGGCCTCGGCGTCGGGACGTTCGATCTTGATCTTCACGTCCAGGCGGCCGGGGCGCAGGATGGCGGGGTCGATCATGTCCTCGCGGTTGGAGGCGCCGATGACGACCACGTTCTGCAGGCCTTCGACACCGTCGATCTCGGCGAGGAGCTGGGGGACGATGGTGTTCTCCACGTCCGAGCTGACGCCGGATCCGCGGGTGCGGAAGAGGGATTCCATCTCGTCGAAGAAGACGATGACGGGTGTGCCCTCGGAGGCCTTCTCGCGTGCACGCTGGAAGACGAGGCGGATCTGCCGCTCGGTCTCGCCGACGTACTTGTTGAGGAGTTCGGGCCCCTTGATGTTGAGGAAGAAGCTCTTGCCCTGGGCCTGGCCGGTGACCTCGGCGACCTTCTTGGCCAGCGAGTTGGCGACGGCCTTGGCGATGAGCGTCTTGCCGCATCCGGGGGGTCCGTAGAGCAGGACGCCCTTGGGCGGGCGGAGTTCGTGCTCCTTGAACAGGTCCGGGTAGAGGTACGGGAGCTCGACGGCGTCGCGGATGGCCTCGATCTGGCCGCCGAGTCCGCCGATCTGCTCGTATCCGATGTCGGGGACTTCTTCGAGGACGAGTTCTTCGACCTCGCTCTTGGGAACGACTTCGTAGACGTAGCCGGAGCGGGGTTCGAGCAGGAGGGCGTCGCCGGGGCGGATGGTGATGTCCAGCAGTGGCTCGGCGAGCCGCACCACCCTTTCCTCGTCGGTGTGCCCCTGTACGAGGGCGCGTTCGCCGTCCTCGAGGATCTCCTTGAGGGTGACGATGTCGCCGACGCTCTCGAACTCCATGGCCTCGACCACGTTGAGTGCTTCGTTGAGCATCAGTTCCTGGCCGCGCCGGAGCTCTTCGAGTTCGACGCTTGGGCTGACGTTCACGCGGAGTTTGCGGCCTCCGGTGAAGATGTCGGCGGTGCCGTCCTCGTTGGCCTGCAGGAAGACTCCGAAGCCGGCCGGGGGCTGTGCGAGCCGGTCGACTTCCTCCTTGAGGGCCACGATCTGGTCGCGGGCCTCGCGGAGTGTGTTGGCGAGTCGCTCGTTCTGGGCGGACACGCCGGCCAGGTTGGTCTGCAGCTCGACGATCCGCTCTTCGAGAATCCTCGTGTGCCGCGGAGAGTCGGCGAGCTTGCGTCGCAGGACGGCGATCTCCTGCTCAAGGTAGGCAATCTGCCCGGCCGGGTCGTCGGACCCTCGTCCCGGGCGGATGCCGCGGTTCATGTCGTCGTCGTGGGCTGCCACGGTCCTCACCTCCTCCAAGGGGAGCTGGACGCTTCCAGACCCTACCTGGGTGGGTGTCGATTGAAACCCCTAGATCACAAAGAGTGTCAAGGTGTGTCGTCGGTCACCCTGCGCCATCCCTCACGCCGTGTGGATACCCAGTCAACGTGATTAAGAAGCCGACTGTTCCAAGGCAGGAGTGCTCGAAATCTTCCGCGGCGGGCGTGAGTTGCCCGCAGCGCCGCCGGTCGGGGGCATGTCGGGGGCGGGGCGCAGGGGCATGTACTTGTTCGAGCGGCTCTGCATCGGCCCCCGACCGGGTCCTGAGCGCGTCCGGTGCGGGCTGACGGAGCGTGTGCGGGTGAGCACGTTCCGGGCGGGCTTGGCGGGCGGGGAGGCGCGGGTAGGGTCGAGGTGACCGACATGGGGAACGACGGGAGCGATGAGCGTGCAGCAGGAAGCCGTGGTCGACGGTGGGGCTCTGGAGGTCTGGATCGATCAGGATCTCTGTACCGGCGACGGCATCTGTGTGCAGTACGCGCCGGAGGTCTTCGAGCTGGACATCGACGGGCTGGCCTATGTGAAGGGTCCGGACGACGAGCTGCTCCAGGACAAGGGCGCCACGACGCCCGTGCCGCTGCCGCTGCTCACGGACGTGGTGGACTCGGCCAGGGAGTGCCCGGGTGAGTGCATCCATGTGCGCCGGGTCGCGGACCGGGTCGAGGTGTACGGGCCCGAGGCCGGCTGATCCGGCGGGCGGGCGCCGGGTGCGCCCGCCTCAGACGCTCTGGGCGCCCGCGGGGGTGGAGCGGACGAACGCGCCGTTCTTCCACTGCCACTTCGCGCTGCTGTCGACGTCGGGGCAGCAGCGGGGCACGGAGTCGGAGGAGTAGCCGATCATGTCGGCGGTGACCGTGGCGTCGGAGACGGTGAGTGTCCTGACGGTGATCTGGTCCTTGGGGGCGATCAGGGTGGCCACGACGCGGGGGGCTTTGGCGTCGGCGGCCTGGGTGAGGACGTAGACGGCGTCGGGCGGGGTGCCCATGGGGGCGTCGCAGTGGACGACGGCCACGGTTTCGGGCCTGCTGTCGCCGTCGAGGTCTCCGGATGCCTTCTTGACCACGAGCGCCTTGACGGGGCCGCAGTCGATCGGGAAGTCGACGTCGGCGGGGTTCGGGGCGGTGGCGGTCGCGGGGGCGTGCTGCGACCGGGGGCCGGCGGCCTGGGCGGCGGTGGCCGGATGCGGTTGGAGGACCGAGGAGAGGGCCACGACGCCTGCGACTGCCGTGGCGGTGGCGACCCAGTGGATCGGACGGGTGTGGGTGTGAGCGAGTTCCGGAACTGCGGATTGCTGCACTAGGGGTGACTCCCGGGAGGGCTGGTGCCGGTGGGGGTGGCCAGCATGGTGCCACACGTCACAGGGCAGCGGAACGGCGGGGTCACCGCGTCGTCTCGCGGCCTTGCGTTTTCTGGCGTGGTGTCAATGAAGTGGTGTCAATGAAAAGGCGCCGTGGTGGAGTTCCCGAAAGGTTTCGGGAACTCCACCACGGCGCGGTTGCGTTGTACGCGGCACGGGGCCGCCTCAGCGGCCGGTGCCTCCGTCGGCGTTGGGGCCGGCGTAGTCCTCGCCGTAGGCGCCCTTGGCGGGGCGGCGGCGGCGCATGGGCGGCTCGACGCCGTCGGCGAGGCGGCGGGCGGTGAGCAGGAAGCCGGTGTGGCCGATCATCCGGTGGTCCGGGCGGACGGCGAGGCCCTCGATGTGCCAGTTGCGGATCATCGTCTCCCAGGCGGTCGGCTCGTTGAAGGAGCCGATCTCGCGGATGGACTCGACGGTCCGGGCGAGCTGGGTGGTGGTGGCGACGTAGCAGCACAGGATGCCGCCGGGGACGAGGGCCTTGGAGACGGCCTCCAGGCACTCCCAGGGGGCGAGCATGTCGAGGATGACGCGGTCGACGTCGGTGTCGGACAGGTTGTCCTGGAGGTCGCCGACGGTGAGCTGCCAGGCGGGGTGGGGGCCGCCGAAGTAGCGCTCGACGTTCTGCTGGGCGATCTCCGCGAAGTCCTCGCGGCGCTCGTAGCTGTGCAGCATGCCCTGGTCGCCGATGGCGCGCAGCAGGAAGCTGCTGAGCGAGCCGGAGCCGACGCCGGCTTCGACGACGCGTGCGCCGGGGAAGATGTCGGCGAAGGCGAGGATCTGCCCCGCGTCCTTGGGGTAGACCACGGCGGCGCCGCGGGGCATGGACAGGACGTAGTCGGGGAGCAGGGGGCGCAGCGCGAGGTAGGCGACGTTACCGGTGGTGCGGACAACGCTGCCCTCGGGAGCGCCGATCAGCTCGTCGTGGGGGAAGGAACCCTTGTGGGTGTGGAAGTTCTTTCCCTCTTCGAGCGTGAACGTGTAGTGGCGGCCCTTGGGGTCGGTCAGCTGAACCTGGTCCCCGACCTTGAAGGGCCCGCGCCTGCGGGCGGCACCGGTCGGTTCGGACATGTGAACAGACTACCGGGGTTTGTGGAGGCCGCCGACCACTAGGACGGTCTGGCCATGGCCTTCACGAAGGCGCGCTCGACGTCCGCGGCGGACAGGACTCCGTAGATCTCGCCGGTGTCCTCGACCACCAGGTATTCGGTGGCGGGGGTGGCACGGAGGGCGTCCAGGAGGTCCTCGCCGGCGAGTTCGGCGGAGACGCGCATGCCGTCGGTGAGGTCCTGGGCGAGGCCGCTGACGGCGACCCAGGGGCGGCGGTGTTCGGGGACGCCGACGATGGCGGCCTCGCGGACGAGGGAGAGGGGTTCGCCGTCGGCGTCGACGACGACGAGGGCGCGGGCGCCGGCTTCGTTGGCGCGGCGCAGGGCCTCGGAGAGGGGGGTGTCGGTCTCGACGGGGACGGCGCGGCGGGTGAGGTTGCGGGCGCGCAGCTCCGGGAGGTGTTCGCGGAGGCGGGCCATGCGGAGGCTGTTGCCGGCGCCGGTCCAGATGATCGCGGCGAGGATCGCGGCGAGCAGGGCGTCCATGACGGTGTCCATGCCGACGTTGTCCTCGGCGTTGGAGCCGAGCGCCCCGGACTGGGTGAGCAGCGGGAGGCCGATGAGGACGGAGACGGCGAGGGCGCGGCCGACCCAGGCGGCGGCGATGGTGCCGCTCATGGGCTTGCCGGTGATCTTCCAGACGACGGCGCGGAGCATGCGGCCGCCGTCGAGGGGCAGGCCGGGCAGGAGGTTGAAGGCGGCCACGATGAGGTTGGAGATCATCAGGCCGGCCAGCAGGACGCCGGGGACGGTGCCGGGTTCGACGGGCTGCAGGGCGAGGTAGAAGAGGCCGGCGAGGACGAGGGAGAGCAGCGGGCCGACGAAGGCCAGGACGAACTCGCGTCCCGGTGTCTCGGCTTCCTTCTCGATCTCGGAGACGCCGCCGAAGAACTGGAGCTGGATGCGGCGTACGGGGAGTTTGAAGCGCAGGGCGGCGACGGTGTGGGCCAGTTCGTGCACGAGCACGGAGGCGTAGAAGGCGACCGCGAAGAAGAGGGACACGAGGTAGCGGGCGACGCCGAGTTCGGGCAGGACCCGTTCCAGCTGGCCGCCGAACACCCAGGTGATCAGCGCCGCGACGAGGAACCAGCTGGGCGCGACGTACACGGGCACACCGAAGGGCCGCCCCATGAGCAGTCCACCGCCGGGCTCCTTGGGGCGCTGGGGCGGACGACGGCCCTTGACCACGCCGGACTGGGCGAAGGGGCGGTCGGCGTGGGGGTCGGCAGCGGCAGGCGGGAGCGCCGACGGGGTGTCGCCGGCCCGGGAGCCCTGACCGCCGTCACCGGAGCCCGCCCTCTCACCCGTACTGGATGTGCCGCTCCCCGTGGCGCTGTCGGACACCTCGCCCGACGCCGCCCGACCGGACCGCCCGTCACCGCCGTCCACGTCGCGCGACTGCCCGGGGGCGATGTCCCCGACGTGCCCGGGTGAGGCGCCCGCGGAGGGCTGGCCCGGCGCGGAGTCCGCAGCAGGCTGATCCGACCCTGCACCCACAGCGGGCACGTCCGACACCGCGGCCGCCGACGGCTGGCCCGGCGTGGTCGCCTCGGACCGGGCGGGCTCATCCGTCAGCGGGCCGGTCGGGTCGGTCTCCCGCCTCGGTGTGCCCGGGTGCGCCGCGTCGTCGGCTTCGGGGGTCTGCTCGTCCGTCTGGTCGGTCGCTTCGGGCTCCCGGTCCTGCGGCGCGGGTGCCCGGCGCGAGGCGTCGGTCTTCCGGGCCGGGGCGTCATCCGGTCGGTCGGGCGTGCGGGTGTCCCGGTCGGTGGGTTCCCCGAGGGCGGGGTCCGTGGCCGGGGCCGCTGGACCTGCGTGGTGCTGGGCCGACTCGTCGGTGCCGGACCGCGGCTGCCCGCTCCCGCCGCTCTCGTCCACGATGTCCCCTCGTTCAAAGCGTCTTCCGCGCCTGCCGGCGGAAGGGTCTGGGGTCGATGGTATGCGGCGGTCGCGGCGCGTTACGCCCCGGCACCCCCTCTGTTTTCTCTGTTGTCGCAGGGGCTCGGCCGCGGGTGGGTCACTGTCAGTGGCGGGCCGTAAGGTCTGTGGTCATGGAGACGAGCACAGAGGGCACGGCCGAGGCCTCCGGCAGCGGGGTCGCGGAAGTGGATCCACCGGTCACGCCGGCCGTACCGGTGGTAGCGGTCGCACCGGTCGTGGGCGAGCAGGCTGCGGCGACGCAGGACCCGGCACCGGCTGCCGAGCCGACCGTCGCCATAGCGCCCGCCTCGCTGTCTCCCTCGCGTGCCAGTGACTTCATGCAGTGCCCGCTGCTGTACCGGTTCCGGGTGATCGACCGGCTGCCGGAGAAGCCGAGTGAGGCGGCGACCAGGGGCACCTTGGTGCACGCGGTGCTGGAGCGACTCTTCGACGCGCCCGCGGCCGAGCGGACGCCGCCGCGGGCCAAGTCGCTCATCCCCGGCCAGTGGGACCGGCTGCGCGAGACCCGGCCGGAGGTCGTCGAGCTGTTCGCGGACGATCCGGAGGGCGAGCGGCTGGCGCGATGGCTGGGTGAGGCCGAGCAGCTCGTCGAACGGTGGTTCAACCTGGAGGACCCGACCCGGCTCGAACCGGCCGAGCGGGAGCTGTTCGTGGAGGCCGTGCTGGAGTCGGGGCTGAAGCTGCGCGGCATCATCGACCGCGTCGACGTGGCGCCGACAGGCGAGGTGCGGATCGTCGACTACAAGACGGGCAAGGCGCCGCGGCCGGAGTATGCCGAGGGTGCCCTGTTCCAGATGAAGTTCTACGCCCTGGTGGTGTGGCGGTTGAAGAACGTGATCCCGCGCCGTCTCCAGCTCGTCTACCTGGGCAGTGGTGACGTTCTGACGTACGACCCGGTCCTCGCCGACCTGGAGCGGGTCGAGCGGAAGCTGCTGGCGCTGTGGGAGGCGATCCGGGAGGCGACGGAGACGGGCGACTGGCGGCCGCGCCCCACGAAGCTGTGCGGCTGGTGCGACCACCAGGCGCACTGCCCGGAGTTCGGCGGTACTCCCCCGCCCTATCCGCTGCCGGTGAGGGCGGCCGAGTCCGGTGACCCGGCGCAGGGCAGAATGGGGCCGGGCTAGCGAAGGAGACTCACGTGGCCATCCGCGTCCTACTGGTCGACGACCAGCCGCTGCTGCGTACCGGCTTCCGGATGATCCTGGAGGCGGAGCAGGACATCGCTGTCGTCGGTGAGGCCGGGGACGGCCTCCAGGCGCTCGACCAGGTGCGGGCGTTGCAGCCCGACGTGGTGCTCATGGACATCCGTATGCCGCGGATGGACGGTGTCGAGGCGACCCGGCAGATCACCGGCCCCGGCCGGGACGGCCCGGCGAAGGTGCTGGTGCTGACCACGTTCGACCTCGACGAGTACGTGGTGGAGGCGTTGAAGGCGGGGGCCAGCGGGTTCCTGCTGAAGGACGCGCCGGCCAACGAGCTCGTGCAGGCGATCCGTGTGGTGGCGGCCGGTGAGGCGATGCTCGCGCCGAGCATCACGCGCCGGCTGCTCGACAAGTACGCCACGCATCTGCCCTCCGGCGACGAGCCCGTCCCGGACACCCTGCACACGCTCACCGACCGCGAGGTCGAGGTGCTGAAGCTGGTGGCGCGCGGGCTGTCGAACGCCGAGATCGCCGCCGACCTGTTCGTCAGCGAGACCACCGTGAAGACGCACGTGGGTCATGTGCTGACGAAGCTGGGGCTGCGGGACCGGGTGCAGGCCGCGGTGTACGCGTACGAGAGCGGGCTGGTGCGTCCCGGCGCGCAGTAGGCCTTACGACGCGCAGAGGGCGCTCCTTCACCGAGGTGAAGGAGCGCCCTCTGCGCGTGAGCCGTCTGCGGGTGAGCCGTCAGCCGGCAGCTGTCGCTGTCAGCCCTTGCTGATCTCCCAGAAGCGGAAGACGGTCGAGGCGTCGAGGCAGTACTCGAGGCCGTACACGTCGTCGCGGACGACGGCGTACTGCTTGGCCTGCCAGATCGGGATGATCGGGACGTCCTCGGCGACGGCGTCCTGGAGGCGGCCGTAGTCGTCGTCGGTGGCGGAGCGGTCGCTCTGGGCGGCGGTGCGCGGGATGAGCGTGTGGGTGATCATGCCGTTGGTGTAGTTGTTGCTCAGCACGTTGCCCTTGCCGAAGAAGGGCGCGGTGAAGTTGTCGGGGTCCGGGTAGTCGGGGACCCAGCCCTTGACGTAGACGCCGTACTTGCCGTCGGCTATGTCCTTCTCGTACTGCTCGAAGTCGACGGACTTGACGTCGGCGTCGAACAGGCCGCTCTTGTTGAGCTGTCCGGCGATGGCCTTGAGCTCCTGGTCGGTGGCGGGGCCGTAGCGGGTCGGGGTGGACCAGAGGGTCAGCTTGACCTTGCCGGTGATGCCGTCGGCCTCCAGCGCCGCGGCGGCCTTGGCCTTGGAGGGGCTGGCGCCGTAGGTGTCGAAGAAGGCCGTGTTGTGGCCCGCGATACCGGCCGGGATGATCGAGTACAGCGGGGTGGCGGTGCCCTGGTAGACCTCGCTCATGAGGGCTTCGCGGTCGAGGAGATGGGCGATGGCCTTGCGGACGCCGGGCTGTCCGGTGACCGGGTCGTCCATGTTGAAGACCAGGTGCTGGACCTCGGCGCTGGTGCCGTCGACGATCTCGACGCCGGCGTCGTTGCCGGCGGCCTCGATGTCGGCGATGTCGCTCGCGCTGAGGCCTCGGTAGGCAATGTCGATCTTGTTGTCGGTGAGGGCCTTCTTCAGCTCGTCCTGGTCGCCGTGGAAGAACTTCAGGGTGACGCGGCTGTTCTGGACGTCGGCGGTGCCCTCGTAGTTCTCGTTGACGGTGAAGACGGCCTCGTCGTCGCCGAACGACTCCAGCTTGTAGGGGCCGGAGCCGACCGCCTCGCCGTCCTCGCGCAGCCCGCTGTCGTCGTACTGGCGGTGGTCCACGATGGAGCCGGCGCCGGAGGCGATCTTGCTGGGGAAGGTGGCGTCGGGGGTGTTGAGCTGGAAGACGACCGTCTTCTCGTCCGGCGTCTCGACCTTGTCCAGCATGGGGAACATGATCGCGGGACCGGCGTCGTCGTTGATCTTCAGCATGCGGTCGAAGGAGAACTTCACGTCCTTGGACGTGAGCGAGTCACCGTTGCTGAATTTCAGGTCGTCCTTCAGCGTGCACTTGTAGACCTTGGTCTCGGTGTCGCTGAACTCGCAGTTCTCTGCGGCCTCGGGGACCGGCTCCGTGCCGCCCTTGGGGAAGCTCAGCAGCGACTGGAAGACATTGTTGAACAACAGCCAGGAGCCGGGGTCGTAGCCTGACGCGGGGTCGGTGGCCAGGACGTCGTCGGACATTCCCATGACGATGCCGGAGCCGTCGCTCCCCGAGTCTCCGCCCTCCGTGCCGCAGCCGGTCAGCAGGCCGGAGGCCAGTCCCGCCATGATGGGCAGGACCGGCCACTGGTTACGCATATTCACTTGCGAGTGCCTTCTCGTCGGTAGGTGAATCCCGGAGCCGTCCCGGGCCCGGGGAAGGACGGATCAGCCGGATCAGCCGCTCACGCCACGGCCGAGCTCCCACAGCTGAAGGGTGGAGGAGGAGTTGAGGGCGTAGGCGGTGCCGGTGATGTCGTCGCGGGCGGCGACGTACTGCTTGCCCTGCCACAGCGGCAGCACGGGGACGTCCTGGGCCACGATGTCCTGGATGTCGGTCAGGCTGGCGGAGGCGGACTGCCGGTCGGCCTCGCGGCGGGACTCCGGGATCAGGGTGTTGCGGATCTTGCTGTTGGCGTAGGGCGAGCCGAGGAAGTTGTCCTTGTCGAGGAAGGGCGCGAGGTAGTTGTCGGCGTCGGGGAAGTCCGGGAACCAGCCCATGCCGTAGACGTCGTACTCGCCCTTCTGCTCGGCGGGGCGGAAGGTCTCCCAGGGCGAGCCCTCGATGCCGACGTCGAACAGGCCGCTGCCGTTGAGCTGCTTCTGCAGCTGCTCGAACTCCTGCTTGGTGGCCGAGCCGTAGTGGTCGGTCGTGTAGTGCAGGGTGAGCTTGACCGGGGTGGTGATGTCCGCGCCGGCCAGCAGCGCCTTCGCCTTGGCGACGCTCGGGTCGCCGTACTTGTTGAAGAACGAGTTGGAGTGGCCGATGATGCTCGCCGGCACCAGCGAGTACAGCGGTTCGGCCCCGGTGCCGTAGACCTTGGAGACGAGCTCGCTGCGGTTGACCAGCTGGGCCATGGCCTGGCGCACGGCCTTGGTCTTCACGGTGTCGGCGTCCGTGTTGAAGGCGAGGTAGCGGATCTCCAGACCCGGCATCTCGACGAGGTCGATGTCGCCGTCGGAGGACGCGGAGAGCTTCTCGATCTGCTCCGGCGACATGTTGCGGGACATGACGTCGATGTCGCCGTCGTCGAGGGCCTTGCCCATGGCGTCGGCGTCCGCGAAGGAGCGCAGGGTGACCTTGTCGTTGTTCACCTTCAGCGTCCCCTTGTAGTTGGGGTTCTTGGTGAACACGGCGTCGACGAGCTCGGTGCCGTTCTTGACCTCGGACTGGAGCGTGTAGGGGCCCGAGCCGTCGACGTCGAAGCCGTCGCGCAGGCTGCCCCGCTGGTAGTCGTCCGGGTTGACGATGCCGGCGACCGGGGTGGACAGCTTGTACGGGAACGTGGCGTCGGCCGTCTTGAGGTGGAAGATCACCGCTCGGTCGCCCTTGGTCTCGACGGTGTCGATGGTGGACAGCAGGGCGAACACACCGCTGTCGGCCTTGAGGGAACGGGCGCGGTCGATGGAGTACTTGACGTCCGCGGCGGTGACGGCGTCGCCGTTCGCGAACTTCAGGTCCTTGCGCAGGGTGCAGCTGTAGCGCTCGTTGCCGGTGTCGGTGAAGGTGCAGCTCTCGGCGGCCTCGGGCACGGGCTCGCCCTCGCCGCGCGGCTGGATCATCAGGGTCTGCACGGTCTGGCGCAGGATGTTCCAGGTGCCCACGTCGTAGGCGTACGCCGGGTCGAGGGGCGCGGGAGCGGCCTTCGTGGCGGTGAACCGGTCCGTGGTGCCGACGACGATCGCGTCCCCGCCGCTGCCGCTGTCGGACCCGCCGCACGCGGCGAGCACCGGCGCGAGCAGGCCGATGACGGCCGGCAGCACCAAAGTCTTGCGGTTCATGCTCGAGTTTCTCCAGAGCTGTCAGGTCCGTGTATCCGGCATGCATGGGTGGTGCGGCGGATCACGGGGGTTGCGGCGATGTTCTCGCGACGAGATTAGTCCGCGCTCGCAGGGCGGTTCGCAGGCACCGGAGTTGAAGTGCCATCACGCAGCGAAACCGGGCGTGGACAGTCCGAAAACCCGACAGCGGAAGGATTCGTGCAGGGTCCCATCAATCGGGACACAAGGGCACGTCCCAGCCCTGTGAACCGGCGCGATCGGCACAGGCCGCGTCACCTGTCGATCCCTCGCAAAGTGGGGAACGTCACATTCTCAACAGCGTGCTGCGGTACCGGAATTCAGCCATCCACCAACGATCGAATTCCCTTGTTCGCGGACCCGGGAATTCCCCGGTTATAGGCGTCGCACGCTGGGTGAACGCTCAGCGCATTTCCGTCATCAGGCCGCGCAGAAATGCCAGGTCGACCTCCTCAAGCGAGGTCACGACGGTGCGCCGGACGGCCGGGGCGATGGGCGCCACGGAGGGCACCGCCACGACATGGCAGCCCGCGGCCTCGGCCGCCGCGACGCCGGTCGCGGTGTCCTCGACGACCGCGCATCTGGCCGGATCCACGCCGAGACCCGCGGCGGCGAACAGATACGGGTCGGGGTGGGGCTTGGTGCGGGCCACCTCGTCGCCGGCGACGGTGAGCGCGAAGTGCTGGGGCCCCAGCGAGGTGAGCACCCGGTCGATGATGCGCCGGTGCGAGGCGGAGACCAGGGCTGTGGGGACCTCGTACTCGGCGAGTTCGGCCAGCAGCCGGGCGGCGCCGGGCATGAGCGGCAGGGCGCGGTCGATGCGGTCCTCGAAGCCCTCGTTGAGCAGCACGGTGAGTTCGGCGAGGGTGATGTCGGCGCCGGTGGCCTCGATGAGGAAGCCCGCACTGCGGGTCATGGGGCCGCCGACCACGACATGGCGCCAGGAGTCGTCGAGGGTGTGGCCGAGGCCGGCGAAGATCTCGACCTCGACGTCCCACCAGAAGCCCTCGGTGTCCACGAGGGTGCCGTCCATGTCGAGGAGCACCGCCTGCAGGGCTGAGCCTTCGGCCGTACGGGTTCCTAGCGCGGGGACCGTGCTGGTCATCCTGGCGCACCTCCTTGAGGGACGATCAGGCCGGTTCCCGCGCGGGGAACCGGCCTGCAGTGGACCGTCCAGTGTACGGCTGTCGCGGAGGAAGCGCCTTGTTTATCCGACGTGCTCCGGGGCACATCTCAAGTACCGCCCGGGGCCGTCTTGAGCTGCGCTTTTCTCTGTCTCCAGCGGTTTTCGAAGCGTGTGCCTCAGCGGGCGTTGAAGTACTTCGCCTCCGGGTGGTGGATCACGATCGCGTCCGTGGACTGCTCCGGGTGGAGCTGGAACTCCTCGGACAGCTGGACGCCGATGCGCTCCGGCTGGAGCAGGTCGGCGATCTTGGCGCGGTCCTCCAGGTTGGGGCAGGCGCCGTAGCCGAGGGAGAAGCGGGCGCCGCGGTACTTCAGGGCGAACATGTCCTCGATGTCGCTGGGGTCCTCGCCGGAGAAGCCCAGTTCCGAACGCACGCGCGCGTGCCAGTACTCGGCGAGTGCCTCGGCCAACTGGACGGACAGGCCGTGCAGTTCGAGGTAGTCGCGGTAGGAGTTCGACTCGAAGAGCTTCGCCGTCTCCTCGCCGATCCGGGATCCGACGGTGACGACCTGGAGGCCCACGACGTCCGTCTCCCCCGACTCCTCCGGGCGGAAGAAGTCGGCCAGACAGAGCCGGCGGCCGCGGCGCTGGCGGGGGAAGGTGAAGCGGGTGCGCTCGTTGCCCTTGTCGTCGAGGATGATCAGGTCGTCGTCCTTGGAGACGCACGGGAAGTAACCGTAGACGACGGCCGCTTCGAGCAGGTTCTCCGTCTGGAGCTTGTCGAGCAGTCCGCGCAGCCGGGGCCGGCCCTCGGTCTCGACGAGCTCCTCGTAGGTCGGGCCGTCGCCGGTGCGGGCCTGCTTGAGACCCCACTGGCCCTTGAAGAGGGCGCCCTCGTCGAGCCAGGCCGCGTACTCCTTGAGCTGGATGCCCTTGATGACGCGGGTGTCCCAGAAGGGCGGTGTGGGCACGGGGTTGTCGACGGCGACGTCGGAGCGGACGTGGCCCTCCGAGCCCGCGGCGCCAGCCGCTGATGTCAGAGCCTCCTCGGCGGCGGCGCCCGCGGTGGCGCGCACCCGGCGCTGCTTCAGCTCGGGCAGCTTCGCGCCGGGCACGCCGCGCTTGACGCCGATGAGGGCGTCCATGAGGCGCAGGCCCTCGAACGCGTCGCGGGCGTAGCGGACTTCGCCCTCGTAGATCTCGTGCAGGTCCTGCTCGACGTACGCGCGGGTGAGGGCCGCGCCGCCCAGGATGACCGGGAAGTCGGCGGCCAGGCCGCGCTGGTTGAGCTCCTCCAGGTTCTCCTTCATGATCACCGTGGACTTGACGAGGAGCCCGGACATGCCGATGACGTCGGCCTTGTGCTCGGCGGCGGCGTCGAGGATCGCGGAGACCGGCTGCTTGATGCCGAGGTTGACGACGTTGTAGCCGTTGTTGGACAGGATGATGTCGACGAGGTTCTTGCCGATGTCGTGGACGTCGCCGCGGACGGTGGCGAGGACGATGGTGCCCTTGCCGTCGTCGTCCGTCTTCTCCATGTGCGGTTCGAGGTAGGCGACGGCGGTCTTCATGACCTCGGCGGACTGCAGGACGAACGGCAGCTGCATCTGGCCGGAGCCGAACAGTTCGCCGACGACCTTCATGCCGTCCAGGAGGGTGTTGTTGACGATGTCCAGGGCGGGGGTGTCCGTCAGGGCCTCGTCGAGGTCGGCCTCCAGGCCGTTCTTCTCGCCGTCGATGATGCGGCGCTTGAGGCGCTCCTCCAGCGGGAGGGCGGCCAGTTCCTCGGCCTTGCCCGCCTTCAGGGACTTGGCCGTGGCGCCCTCGAACAGGGCCATCAGCTTCTGCAGCGGGTCGTAGCCCTCTGCGCGGCGGTCGTGGATGAGGTCGAGGGCCGTGGTCACCTCCTCCTCGGTGAAGCGGGCGATCGGCAGGATCTTCGAGGCGTGCACGATCGCCGAGTCGAGGCCGGCCTTGACGCACTCGTCGAGGAAGACCGAGTTCAGCAGGATGCGGGCGGCCGGGTTGAGGCCGAAGGAGATGTTCGACAGACCGAGGGTGGTCTGTACGTCGGGGTGGCGGCGCTTGAGTTCGCGGATCGCCTCGATGGTGGCGATGCCGTCCTTGCGGGACTCCTCCTGACCGGTGCAGATGGTGAAGGTCAGGGTGTCGATGAGGATGTCCGACTCGTGGATGCCCCAGTTGCCGGTGAGGTCGTCGATGAGCCGTTCGGCGATCTCGACCTTCTTCTCCGGGGTGCGGGCCTGGCCCTCCTCGTCGATGGTGAGGGCGATGAGCGCGGCGCCGTGCTCCTGGGCGAGCTTGGTGACCTTCGCGAAGCGGGACTCGGGGCCGTCGCCGTCCTCGTAGTTGACGGAGTTGATGACCGCGCGGCCGCCGAGCTTCTCCAGGCCGGCCTGGATGACGTCGACCTCGGTGGAGTCGAGGACGATCGGCAGGGTGGAGGCGGTGGCGAAGCGGCCGGCGAGTTCCTGCATGTCGGCGACGCCATCGCGGCCGACGTAGTCCACGCACAGGTCGAGCATGTGCGCGCCCTCGCGGATCTGGTCGCGGGCCATTTCCACGCAGTCGTCCCAGCGGGCCTCCAGCATGGCCTCGCGGAACTTCTTGGAGCCGTTGGCGTTGGTGCGCTCGCCGATCGCCATGTAGGAGATGTCCTGGCGGAACGGGACGGTCTGGTAGAGGGAGGCGGCGCCGGGCTCGGGGCGCGGGTCACGTGCGGTGGGCGTGAGGTCGCGGACGCGTTCGACGACCTGGCGCAGATGCTCGGGGGTGGTGCCGCAGCAGCCGCCGATGAGGGAGAGGCCGTACTCGCAGACGAAGTTCTCCTGCGCGTCGGCGAGCTCGGGGGCGGTCAGCGGGTAGTGGGCGCCGTCCTTGGTGAGCACGGGCAGGCCCGCGTTCGGCATGCACGACAGCTGGATGCGGGAGTGCCGGGCCAGATAGCGCAGGTGCTCGCTCATCTCGGCGGGGCCGGTCGCGCAGTTCAGGCCGATCATGTCGATGCCGAGGGGCTCCAGCGCGGTGAGCGCGGCGCCGATCTCGGAACCCAGCAGCATGGTGCCGGTGGTCTCCACCGTGACCGACACGATCAGGGGGACGTCGTAACCGGCGGTCTCCATGGCCCGGCGGGCGGCGATGACGGAGGCCTTGGTCTGGAGGAGGTCCTGGGTGGTCTCCACCAGGAGCGCGTCGGCGCCGCCGGCCAGCAGGCCCTCGGCGTTCTGCTGGTAGGCGTCGCGGATGGCGCCGAAGGTGGTGTGGCCGAGGGTGGGCAGCTTGGTGCCGGGGCCGACGGAGCCGAGGACCCAGCGCTGCCGGCCGTCGCGGGCGGCGTACTCGTCTGCGGTCTCGCGGGCGATGCGGGCGCCCGCCTCGGACAGCTCGACGATGCGCTCGGGGATGTCGTACTCGCCGAGGGCGGTGAGGTTGGCACCGAAGGTGTTGGTCTCGACGCAGTCGACTCCGGCGTCGAAGTAGGCGGAGTGCACCGAGCGGACGATGTCCGGGCGGGTGACGTTGAGGACCTCGTTGCAGCCCTCCAGCTGCTGGAAGTCCTCCATGGTGGGCTCCTGCGCCTGGAGCATGGTGCCCATCGCTCCGTCGGCGACCACCACCCGGGTGGCGAGGGCCTCGCGGAGTGCGGACGCGCGGGTCCGGCTGTCGGCGGAAGGGGTCGGTGGCAACGAGGCCATGAAGGGGCTCCCTGTAGGTGCGACGGCTGTCGGCTTTGCGTCCTGCCGCGGACCTTCCCACGGCGGGCGCACGCCGCCAGGGTAGCCGGGACCGACCCCGGATGGTCCATGCGTCCACGGGACGGACGAGGATGACGAGCAGGTCACCAGCGGGATACCAGTGACGCAATACTGCGCGTCGAGTGGCGAGAACGTGTCGTACGACCATTGGCGGTCGGTCGGCATGGGCTAGTAGTGTTCGACATTGCCGAACGGCGGCAGCGACGTCGCGGGTCGACGGCGAAGGGGACGGAGGCAGGGACGGCGATGGCACGGAACATCCAGTCGCTCGAACGGGCGGCCGCGATGCTGCGGCTGCTCGCGGGCGGCGAGCGTCGGCTCGGCCTGTCGGACATCGCCTCCGCCCTGGGCCTTGCCAAGGGCACCGCGCACGGCATCCTGCGCACCCTCCAGCTGGAGGGGTTCGTGGAGCAGGACGAGGCCTCCGGGCGCTATCAGCTGGGCGCGGAGCTGCTGCGCCTGGGCACCACCTATCTCGATGTGCACGAGCTGCGCGCGCGTGCCCTCGTATGGACCGACGACCTGGCCCGTTCCAGCGGCGAGAGCGTCTATCTGGGCGTGCTGCACCAGCAGGGCGTGCTGATCGTGCACCACGTCTTCCGGCCCGACGACAGCCGGCAGGTGCTGGAGATCGGGGCCATGCAGCCGCTGCACTCCACCGCGCTGGGCAAGGTGCTGTCCGCCTACGACCCGGTGGCGCACAGTGAGGCGATCGAGGCGGACCGCAAGGCGTTCACCGATCGCACGGTGTGCGAGCTGGACTCTTTCGAGAACGTCCTCGACATCACGCGCGCGCGTGGCTACTCCGCGGACGTGGAGGAGACCTGGGAGGGCGTGGCCGGGGTGGCCGCGCCCATCCACGACCGGCGGCGGATGCCGGTGGGCGCGGTCGGCATCACGGGCGCCGTGGAGCGGCTGTGCCGGGACGGCGAGCTGCGGCCCGAGCTGATCGCGGCGGTGCGGGACTGCGCCCGCGCGGTGTCGCGGGACCTGGGCGCCGGGCGCTTCTAGGGAGAACTCGGCAAGAGCCACCGGGACGCCGTTACGGCATTCCGGTCCTTGCCATACCCTGAAGTGGACATATCGGACGGGACCGCACTGCAGCCCCGCCCGAAGATCGTCAGCTCACAAGCAATCAATAACGATCGCGTTTCCGACAACAGGACTCTTGACGCACATGTAACGGCGGGGTGAGACTCCCGTCCATCGGTCGGCATTGTCGAACACCTACCGGCAATACGCGCTAGAGTGTGACAACGCCAGAGGCCGAAATCGCCCTCACCCCCGAGGGCACGCGAACCACCGGAGGGACCCGGGGTTCTGCTTCCCCTGGACGAAGGACAAAGGAGTCGCGGGTGTCCAGCTCCGACATCTTCATCGGCGAGACCATCGGTACCGCCATACTCATCCTGCTCGGCGGCGGCGTCTGCGCGGCCGTCACGCTGAAGGCCTCCAAGGCCCGTAACGCCGGTTGGCTCGCCATCACCTTCGGGTGGGGTTTCGCCGTTCTCACGGCCGTCTACACCTCCGCGCCGCTCTCCGGCGCCCACCTGAACCCCGCCGTCACCCTGGCGCTCGCGCTGAAGAAGGACGGCATCTCCTGGAGTGACGTCCCGGTCTACTGGGGCGGGCAGCTGCTCGGCGCCATGATCGGCGCGGCACTGGTCTGGGTCGCCTACTACGGCCAGTTCCTCGCGCACCTGACCGACAAGGAGATCGTCGGCGCCCCCGGCGCGCAGGCCACCGCGGCCAAGGCCGTCGAGGCGCAGGAGAAGGGCGCGGGCCCGGTCCTGGGCATCTTCTCCACCGGTCCCGAGGTCCGGGTCGCCTGGCAGAACGTCGCCACCGAGGTCATCGGCACCATCGTGCTGGTGCTCGCCATCCTCACGCAGGGCCTCAACGACGGCGGCAACGGCCTGGGCACCCTGGGTGCGCTCGTCACCGCACTGGTCGTCGTCTCCATCGGTCTGTCCCTCGGCGGTCCGACCGGTTACGCCATCAACCCGGCCCGTGACCTCGGTCCGCGTATCGTGCACGCCCTCCTGCCCCTGCCCAACAAGGGCGGTTCCGACTGGGGCTACGCCTGGGTCCCGGTGGTCGGTCCGCTGATCGGCGGCGCGATCGCTGCAGGCATCTACAACATCGCTTTCGCTTAGAAGCAGCACGCGTACAAGCAGTCGTAGACAGACCCCTATTCACGGAACCCCAGGAGCACACAGTGACCGACGCGCACACCGCCGGCCCCTTCATCGCCGCGATCGACCAGGGCACGACCTCTTCCCGCTGCATCGTCTTCGACCGCGACGGACGCATCGTCTCCGTCGACCAGAAGGAGCACGAGCAGATCTTCCCCAAGCCGGGCTGGGTCGAGCACAACGCCACCGAGATCTGGACCAACGTCCAGGAAGTGGTCGCCGGAGCCATCGAGAAGGCCGGCATCACCCGGGACGACATCAAGGCCATCGGCATCACCAACCAGCGTGAGACGACGCTGCTGTGGGACAAGAACACCGGTGAGCCCGTCCACAACGCCATCGTCTGGCAGGACACCCGCACCGACGCCCTGTGCAAGGAGCTCGGCCGCAACGTCGGCCAGGACCGCTTCCGCCGCGAGACGGGCCTTCCCCTCGCCTCGTACTTCGCCGGCCCCAAGGCCCGCTGGCTGCTGGACAACGTCGAGGGCCTGCGCGAGCGCGCCGAGGCCGGGGACATCCTCTTCGGCACCATGGACACCTGGGTCATCTGGAACCTGACCGGTGGTGTCAACGGCGGCAAGCACTACACCGACGTCACCAACGCCTCCCGCACCATGCTGATGAACCTCCACACGCTGGAGTGGGACGAGAAGATCGCCGAGTCCATCGGCGTGCCGCTCGCGATGCTGCCGGAGATCCGCTCCTCCGCGGAGATCTACGGCGAGGTCACCGGCGGCAAGCTGGGCGAGCTGCTCGGCGGCATCCCGGTCGCCTCGGCGCTCGGCGACCAGCAGGCGGCCCTGTTCGGCCAGACCTGTTTCTCCGAGGGCGAGGCCAAGTCGACGTACGGCACCGGCACGTTCATGCTCATGAACACCGGCGAGAAGATCATCAACTCCTACTCGGGCCTGCTGACCACGGTCGGCTACCGCATCGGCGACGACAAGCCGGTCTACGCCCTGGAAGGCTCGATCGCCGTCACCGGTTCGCTGGTGCAGTGGATGCGCGACCAGATGGGCCTGATCTCCACCGCCGCCGAGATCGAGACGCTCGCGCTCTCCGTCGAGGACAACGGCGGCGCGTACTTCGTGCCGGCCTTCTCCGGTCTGTTCGCCCCGTACTGGCGCTCCGACGCCCGCGGTGTGATCGCCGGTCTGACCCGGTACGTCACCAAGGCGCACCTCGCGCGTGCCGTCCTGGAGGCCACCGCCTGGCAGACCCGTGAGATCACGGACGCCATGACCAAGGACTCGGGCGTGGAGCTCGCGGCCCTCAAGGTCGACGGCGGCATGACCTCCAACAACCTGCTGATGCAGACCCTCTCGGACTTCCTGGACGCCCCCGTGGTCCGTCCGATGGTCGCCGAGACCACCTGCCTCGGCGCCGCCTACGCCGCCGGTCTCGCCGTCGGCTTCTGGACCAGCACCGACGACCTGCGTGCCAACTGGCGCCGGGCCGCCGAGTGGACCCCCCGCATGGACGCGGAGACCCGCGACCGTGAGTACAAGAGCTGGCTCAAGGCCGTGGAGCGGACCATGGGCTGGCTCGAGGACGAGAGCTGAGCGAGCCCCCCTCCACAGCTCTGATGAGGAGTAAGAACCCGACATGACCAGTCAGTCCACCCTGCAGTCCGTGCCTGCCCTCGGTACGCGCCCGGCCTCCGGCTCCAACCCGAGCCGCGCCGAGACCCGGGAGCAGCTCTCCAAGGCGTCGTACGACCTTCTCGTGATCGGCGGCGGCATCCTGGGCATCTCCACCGCCTGGCACGCCGCGCAGTCCGGCCTCAGGGTGGCTCTGGTCGACGCCGGCGACTTCGCCGGCGCCACCTCCTCCGCCTCCTCCAAGCTCCTCCACGGCGGTCTGCGCTATCTGCAGACCGGCGCGGTGAAGCTGGTGGCGGAGAACCACTTCGAGCGCCGTGCGGTGTCCCGTCAGGTGGCTCCTCACCTGGCGAACCCGCTCACGTTCTACCTCCCCGTGTACAAGGGCGGGCCGCACGGCGCTGCGAAGCTCGGGGCGGGTGTCTTCGCCTACTCCATGCTCTCCGCGTTCGGTGACGGCGTCGGCCACCTCCTGTCCCCCGCCAAGGCGGCGCAGGACGTGCCGGAGCTGCGCACCGACAATCTCAAGGCCGTCGCGGTCTACGGCGACGACCAGATGAACGACGCCCGCATGGCGCTGATGACGGTCCGTGCGGCCGTCGAGGCGGGCGCGGTGGTCCTGAACCACGCCGAGGTGACGGGCCTGCGCTTCACCAAGGGCCGGGTCACGGGCGCCGACCTGCGCGACCGCCAGTCCGGCGACGAGTTCGGTGTCAACGCCCGCCTGGTGCTCAACGCGACCGGTCCGTGGGTCGACCACCTGCGCAAGATGGAGGACCCGAACGCGGCTCCCTCCATCCGTCTGTCGAAGGGCGCGCACCTGGTCCTGAAGCGGACCGCGCCGTGGAAGGCCGCGCTGGCCACCCCGATCGACAAGTACCGCATCACCTTCGCCCTCCCCTGGGAGGACATGCTCCTGCTCGGTACGACCGACGAGGAGTTCGAGGGCGACCCGGCGGACGTGCAGGTCACCGAGAAGGACACGGCCCAGATCCTCGACGAGGCCGCGTTCTCCATCCGCGACCAGCAGCTGTCCCGTGATCTGATCACGTACTCCTTCGCCGGTCTGCGGGTGCTGCCGGGCGGCCCCGGTGACACCGCGAAGGCCAAGCGCGAGACCGTGGTCACCGAGGGCAAGGGCGGCATGCTGTCCGTCGCGGGCGGCAAGTGGACGACCTTCCGGCACATCGGCCGTACGGTCATGCAGAAGCTGGAGTCGCTGCCGGGCGCTCCGCTGGGTGACGACTACGAGCCGATCTCGTCGCTGCCGAAGAAGCTGCCGCTGCCTGGCGTCGCCAACCCGCGTGCCGTTGCGCACCGGCTGCTGGTGGACAACCCGGCGCCGGGTCCGCGGATGGCGGCCGACACGGCGAAGCACCTTGCCACGCACTACGGTTCACTGGCCTTCGACATCGCCCGACTCGCCAACGAGAACCCGGAGTTGGGTCAGCGGGTGCACCCGGACGCCCCGGAGATCTGGGCGCAGGTCGTGTACGCCCGGGACAACGAGTGGGCCGAGACCCAGGACGACGTGCTGCGCCGTCGCACGACGCTGACGATCCGGGGCCTCGCCACGGACGAGGTCCGCGCCAAGGTCCAGGACCTGCTCGACAAGAAGTAGACCTCGGGCCGGCCCCTCCCGACCGGGGCCGGCGCCGCCGGGTGACGGCCCCTCTCCCCTATGGGGGCCGTCACATGAGAGGGGCGGCTCCGCGCCGACGGAGCCGCCCCTTTCGTGTGTCCTGGTTGTCAGTGGCGGGTGGTTCGACGCCAGGTCAGCCCCGTGAGGCCACGACTCAGCCCAGTGAGGCGACGACCTGGCGTACCGCGTCCGGGGAGGACAGCTCCTCGCGCCTGACGATCAGTTCGCGCCCGAGCAGCAGCGCCCTGCGGGAGGCCGGAACCGGGTCGGGCAGGGTCGTGAGATCCGTCAGGTGGGCGAAGCCGATGATCCTGCGGATGATCTCCGTGCCGGCGAAGCCCAGGGACTCCGTCCAGACCTTTGCCAGGAAACGGTCCAAGTACGCGTCGTCGAAGAACGTGTCCACCCGGGCCGGCCACAGCCGGCGGAACTCCGTCTCGAACGCCTCCCAGGACAGCCGGAGTTGGTCCGCGTGGTCCGTCAAGCGGCCCAGAGACCGCGCCCGTTCCTCCGACACCAGCGCGTTCGCCCAGTACAGGCCGAGGTCGAAGCCGATGGGCCCCACGAAGGAGAACTCCGGGTCGAACACCCGCACCACATGGGCGCCTTCGCGTACGCCGACCATGATGCTGCCGGTGTGGAGGTCACCGTGCAGGAGTGCCTGGGCGCTGGTCATGAAGACGTGCCGGAGGGCGGCGACCTCCGTGCGCAGGCGCGCGTCGGCGCGGAACTCCGCCGCCAGGTCGGCCACGCCCTCGTGCCAGTGGTTGTGCTCGTGCTCGATGTACGGCTCGGAGAGGACCACGTCCTCGGTGATCTTGCAGAGCTCGGGGTTGACCGAGACCGCGATCAGGGCCTTGCGCTCGGCCGACGGCATGCCGAAGTCGCTCGTCGTGAACGAGAGCCGGGCGACCAGGCGGCCGATCTGCGGGGAGGTCTCGGGGCCGTAGGAGGCGCCCTCGTTGAGGAGGGTGCGCAGGACCTCCAGGTCGGAGAGGTCCTCCATGACCAGGGCGTAGTTCTCGGGGTCGTAGCCGTGGATGCCGGGGATCTCGTCCGGGGTGACCTTGGCGAGCTGCTCGTAGGCGCGGGCCTCGGCGTCGGCGCGGTCCGGGCTGAGCGGCCAGGAGGGGCCGGCGACCCGGACCCAGGGCAGCGCCTGCTTGAGGGCGAGGCTGCGGGTGCCGTCGGCGCTGGACGCGAGGAAGACCCGGTTGACGTTGCCGTCGGAGACCTCGCGGACATGGATGTCGCTGACGTCCTCCCAGTGGCCCCGCTCGTGCAGGTACGCCGGGATGTCGTCGGTCTCCAGGATGCGGTAGCCCATGGTCGGTGAACTCCCTTATGCGGTGCGGCGCTTGGACAGGGTGAAGCTGAAGACCAGGGCGAGGATGAGGACCGCGCCCTCGACGACGTCCTGCGTGTAGTACGGCAGGCCCTTGATGGTCAGGCCGGTGGTGATGATGCCGATCAGGACCGCGCCGAGAGCCGTGCCCCAGACGTTCGGGCGGCCTCGGCCCAGGACCGACGTACCGACCAGGGCGACCGCCACCGCCTCCAGGAGCTGCGAGGTTCCGGCGGACACATCGCCCTGGCCGATGCGGGAGGCCAGGATCAGGCCGCCGACGGAGGCGAGGACGCCCGAGATGACGTAGGCGAGCGAGCGGTACGCGCCTACGCGGATGCCCGCCAGGCGGGAGGCCTCCGGGTTGGCGCCGATGGCGTACAGGACGCGGCCCCAGCGGGTGCGGGCGAGGAAGACCCAGGCGGCGATGGTCAGACCGCCGAAGATCAGGACCGACACGGGGATACCGAGGACCGTGCCGCGGTCGATCTTCAGGAAGCCGTCGGTGAACCTGCCGGGCGCGGTGCTGCCGTCGTCCAGGGTCATGCCGGGGGTGATCGACTGACCGTCCACCAGGATGAGTTTGGTGCCCTGGATGACGAACATGGTGCCGAGCGTGGCCAGCATGTCGGGAATCTTCAGGACCACGATCAGCAGGGCGTTCAGCAGGCCCGCCAGCGCACCCGCCGCGATCACGGCGATGATCGCGACCGCGCCGATCTGGTTGTGGACGACCATCGTCTGGGCGGCGACCGAGACGCCGAGGCCGGCGACCGCGCCGACGGACATGTCCATTCCGCCGACGGCCATGGTGAGGGTGACGCCGAGGCCGAGGATGGCGGCCACGGAGACATAGCGCAGGGTGTCGAGGAGGGTCGCCGACTCACGGAAGGAGCCCTCGCTCAGCGCGAAGTACAGGAAGAGCGCGACCGTCACGAAGATGAAGCCGTACTTGATGACGGCGTTCTGGACGCGCACGCCGGTGGAGGTCCCGGGCGGGATGGCCGCCTTCGTGGGGACCTCGGTGCTCTGCTGGGTGGTCATGGTGCTTCCTTCGGCGGCGGGCGGCCAGGTCAGACGGACGCCGAGATGGTCTGGATCACGCGGTCGCGTTCCGCGTCCTCGCCGTAGGCGTCGAGGTGGATCTCACCGGCGGCGAGTACGACGACCCGGTCGGCGATCTCGAGGATCTCGTCGACGTCGGCGGACAGGACGAGCACGGCGGCGCCCTCGGCGGCCAGGGAGCGGGCGCGGCGGCCGATGTCCCGGCGGGCACCGATGTCCACGCCTCGGAACGGCTCGTCCAGGATGAGGACTCGGGGGGTCTTGGCGAGCCAGCGGCCGACGACGACCTTCTGCTGGTTGCCGCCGGACAGCTCCTCCACCGCGCTGCGCTCGTCGCGGGCGACGACACCGAGGGCCTCGATGGTGTCGCGGCCGAGGGCGTCCTCCTTCGCCGTGTTGACGAGGCCGAGCCGGGAGAAGGACTTCAGGAACGGCAGGGAGATGTTCTGGGCGAGCGACCAGCCGGGGACGAGGGCGTCGGCATGCCTGTCCTCGGGGACCAGATGGACGCCGGCCCGGATCGCGTCGGACGGCCGGCGGGGCGCGAAGTCCTCGCCGTCGAGTTCGACGGCGCCCGCCGTGAAGGGCTCGGCGCCGAAGAGGCCACGGGCCAGCTCGGTCTTGCCGGCGCCCAACAGGCCCACGACGCCGGTGACTTCGCCGGTGCGGACGTCCAGGTCGAGAGGGGTGCGGCCCTCGAAGAGCCGGACGCCCCGCAGGGACAGCACGACTTCGCCGGACGCCCCTTCCCGCACCGGGCGGGCCGTCGTCGCCTCCTGTGCCTGGGCGAGCATCGCGCGCAGCGCCGCGTCCCAGTCGAAGGGCTTGGCCTGGTCCTCGGTGAGACGGCCGTCCCGCAGGACGACCAGACGGTCGGCCAGGGCGTCGATCTCGCCGAGGCGGTGGGAGACGTAGAGCACGGCGATGCCGTCGTCGCGCATCTTCTCGACGAGTGTGAACAGGCGCTCGGCCTCGGCGGCGGAGAGCGCGGAGGTCGGCTCGTCGAGGACGAGGAGCCGGGGGCGGGTGGCGAGGGCGCGGGCGAGGATGAGCAACTGGCGGTCGGAGATGCCGAGTTCGGTGACATCGCGCTTCAGCAGCGAGTCGCTCCAGTCCAGGCCGAGACCGGCCTGGATCTCGCGGGCCCGGGCCAGCAGCCTGCCTCCGTTCAGGAAGGGGTTGCCGCGGCTCTGGGCCAGCTCCTCGAAGACCAGGTTCTCGGCGACCGTGAGGCCGGGCACGATGCCCTCGCCGATGCGCTGGTGCACGGTCTGGATGCCCAACTGCCGGGCGGCCAGCGGCGACTGGAGAGCCGCGGGTTCCCCGGCGACCCGCACCTGGCCGCCGTGGTCGGTGTGCACGCCCGAAAGGATCTTGATCAGCGTGGACTTGCCGGCGCCGTTCGCGCCGAGCAGCGCGACGACGCTGCCCGGTGCGATGTCCAGCGAGACGGAGGCGAGGACGGTCCTGCCTCCGAAGGCCATGCTGACGTCGGTCAGGCTGACGGCCGGGGTGACCCCCGACGCGGCCGTCTCAGTGGGCGACATTCGAGATCCAGTCCGCGGTCGAGACCTGGGACAGGTTCAGCGCGGGCAGCGCCTCACGCAGCTGGTCCATGTTCTCGATCTTCTTCTCGCGCAGGAAGTCCTGGGTGATGGCGACGGCCGGGAACTCGACGGAGGTCTTGTTCAGTTGACCCGCCAGCTCGAGTGCGGTGGTGCGGACGACGGCGGCGCCGACCGCGGACGGGTCGGTGCCTGCGGTGGCGACCCACGGGCTGCCGGCGGCGGTCATCTGCTGGATGTCGGCGTTGGAGACGTCCGCGCCGAAGACCTTCACCTTGTCCTGGAGCTTCTTGTTCTGGACGGCGAGGACCGTGCCCTTGGCGAGCTCGTCGTAGGGGGCGAAGACGCCCGCCACGTCCGAGTGCTGGGTGAGGGCGGCGGAGACCAGGGGAACGTTGTCGGTGGCCGTGGAGTCGGTGACCTTGCCGACCTTGAACTCCTGCTTCCAGCCCTGCGCGGCGAGTTCCTTCGTCCAGACGGTGTCGCGCTTGTCGAGGGCGGCGTAGCCGGCGACGTTGACGTATCCGACCCTGGCGTCCTTGCCGACCTCCTTCGCCATCACGTCGAGGACGGCCTGGGCCATGCTGGCGTCGTTCTGCCTGGTGGAGACGACACCCTTCGTGGGCGTCTCGACGTCGTAGACAACGACCTCGATGCCCTTCTTCACGGCCTTGTCGATCTCCGGCTGGATGGTCGCCGGGAAGCCGTGGTCGATGATGATCGCCTTCGCGCCCGAGTTGATGGCCGAGGAGAGGTCGGTGGCCTGCTTGGCGTTGTCGGCCTGGGCGTCGTACACCGTCAGGTCGATGCCGAGGGCCTTGGCCTGGGCCTTGGCGCCGTTGCCCCACTGCTCGAAGTAGTCGCCGGCGCCGCTCTGCCGGACCAGGGCGACCTTGACCGCGCCCTCGCTGAAGGGGGCGGGCTTCTTGCCGGTGGCGGCCGAGGCGGAGGCGGTGGTGTCGCCGGTGTTCTTCGAGGCGTCCGTGGACTGCGAGCAGCCGGAGAGCGCGAGCGCGGAGACGGAGGCCAGCGACAGCACGGCAAGGGGCAGACGGGTGCGGGACATGAGGGGGCTCCAGGTGCGGGGTGGTGCAGAGCGGATGAAGGGGGTGCCGGGCCCGGAGCGCGAGCAGAAAGGGAATGCGCCACCGCCGAAAAGGGCAGGGCGGGGCTCCGGGTGGGGTCAGCGACAGCTGGCGGTGGTCGTCCGGAGCAGGTCCACGTACAGCCGCCGCACGAGCAGCAGCGTCTTCATACGCAGATCATGAGAACGATTTCAGCCATACGTCAAAGGAACGGAAGCGGTTTCTCAGCACGTGAGACGACGAGTACGTCACACCCGGTTGACCGGACATGGCGGGTTACGATCGCGGGACCGGCACCCGACCCGGCACAGTGAGGCCCCGATGACGACACCCCGCGCGAAAGCGATGCGTATGCCCTGCATGCGCCGCTGTTGTCGCGCGCTGTGTCGCGGCTGACCGACTGTCCCGCCGCGTTTCGCCGCCGTCCCTCTTCCTCCCCGCCCGTCCGGTGCTTGTCTCGGTATCCGGACTTTCCTTCCAGACTCCTGGAGTTGTTCCCATGACGCTGCTGACCACCTGGTCCGAGTCCGGCCCCGAGACGCAGGTCCGCCGCACCTCGGACCCCGCCGAGATCGCCGAGGCGCTTCTGCCGCTCGGTGTGCGCTACGAGCAGTGGCCGATCCGCGAGGACGTGCCCTTCGACGCCGACAGCGACACGGTGTTCGCCGCGTACGGCCCGGAGATCGAGAAGCTGAACGCCGAGGAGGGCTTCACCACCGTCGACGTCCTCGGTCTGCACCCCAGCGACGACCCGGGGTTCCCCGCGAAGGCGAAGGCCGCGCGGGAGAAGTTCCTCCAGGAGCACACGCACGACGACGATGACGAGGTCCGCTTCTTCGTCTCCGGCTCCGGCATCTTCTACCTGCACGTGAACGGCGAGGTGCACGCGGTCTTCTGTGAGAAGGGCGACCTGCTGGGCGTGCCACGCGGCACCACCCACTGGTTCGACATGGGCACCAGCCCCTCCTTCACCGCGATCCGCTTCTTCCACGAGGAGGACGGCTGGATCGGCAACTTCACCGGCTCGACGATCGCCTCCCGCTTCCCGGACTACGACACGATCGCGGCGGGCTACGAGGCGGACAAGGCCTCCGCATGAGCCTGCTGTGCGACGTGGACGCCGTGGTGCTCGACATCGAGGGCACCACGAGCGCCACGGGCTTCGTCGTCGACGTGCTCTACCCCTACTCGCGCTCGCGTTTCGGGACGCTGCTCGCCGAGCGGGGCGACGATCCGGACGTGGCCCGTGCGGTCGCCCAGGTCCGCGTAGAGCTCGGCGACCCGGACGCCGACGCGGCGGCCGTCGAGAAGGCCCTGAACGCCTGGCTCGACGACGACATCAAGGCGACGCCGCTCAAGACGCTCCAGGGCATCATCTGGTCCGAGGGCTTCGCGCGCGGCGACCTGGTCTCGCACTTCTACGACGACGTCGTACCGCGGCTGCGCACATGGCACGCGGCCGGCACCGGCCTGTACGTCTACTCGTCCGGCTCGGTGGCCGCCCAGCGGGCCTGGTTCACCAACAGCCCGGAGGGCGACCTCACTTCACTCGTCTCCGGTCTGTACGACACCGAGAACGCGGGCCCCAAGCAGGAGCCGGAGTCGTACCGCCGTATCGCGGAGTCGGCCGGCATCGGGCCGGCACGGCTCCTCTTCCTCTCCGACCGCCCCGGCGAGCTGGACGCGGCCCGCGCGGCCGGCTGGCACGCGGTCGGCATCCGGCGGCCCGGGGAGCCGTACTACGAGCAGGGCGTAGGCGACCACGCCGAGGCGGGGGCGTTCGACGAGATCACCATCAGCACCACCGGGAGTACCGCATGACCGCCGAGATCACCGAACTCGACCTGGAGGAGGCGGGGGCGGTCCTCGCCGCCGAGTCCGCCCGCTTCGCCGGCTTCGGCTGGATGCGGGGCACCTCCGGGAATCTGTCCGTGGTCCTCACCCGGGATCCGCTGCGGCTCGCGGTGACCGCGAGCGGCCATGACAAGGGTGAACTGACGCCTGCCGACGTGGTGTTGGTGGACGGCCAGGGCGCCGCCGTGCGGGGCGGCAGGCCGTCCGCGGAGGCCGAGCTGCACGCGCGGGTCGCCGCGCTGACCGGTGCGGGGGCCGTGGTGCATGTGCACACGGTGGCCTCCGTGGCGATGGGACGGCGGGAGCCCGGCGGGATCGTGTTCAAGGACCTGGAGATGCTGAAGGGCGTCGGGCAGCCCGCCCACGACGTCGAGGTGACGCTGCCGGTCATCGCCAACAGCCAGGACATGAAGGTGCTCGGGGACCGTCTGGAGGCCGCGCGGGATCCGCGGATGCCGGCCGTGGTGGTCGCGGGACACGGCCTGTACGTGTGGGGCGCCGACCCGCGTCAGGCCCGGCACCACACCGAAGTCGTGGAGTGGCTGCTGGAGTTGGAGCTGTCGCAGCGCTGAGCCGCACGAAGAAGAAGCTGAGCCGCACGCAGAAGAAGGGGACCCCCGAGCTCGGGGGTCCCCTTCTTCTGCGTACCGCAGGCTCTACTGAAGGTGGTCGCCCGGCAGTTGACCGGCCGACACCTCCAGCACACCCCGCTCCGTCACCAGCCCCGTCACCAGGCGGCCCGGCGTCACATCGAACGCGGGGTTGTGACCGCGCGACCCGGCGGGCGCCGTCCGTACCCCGCCCCACTCCAGCACCTCGTCCTCGCCGCGGAGTTCGATGTGGATCTCGTCGCCGGTCTTGGTCGACAGGTCCACGGTCGTCGTGGGCGCCGCCACCAGGAACGGGATGCCCGCGTCGGCGCACGCCAGCGCGACCCCCACCGTGCCGACCTTGTTCGCCGTGTCACCGTTCGCGGCGATCCGGTCCGCGCCGACTATCGCCGCGTCGACCTCGCCGCGCAGGATGGTCCCGGCCGCGGCTCCGTCCGCCTGGACGTAGTGCGGGATGCCTTCCTGGGCCAACTCCCAGGCGGTGAGCCGGGATCCCTGGAGCAGGGGGCGCGTCTCGTCGGCGTAGACGACCTCAAGGCGTCCACGCGCGTGGAGTTCGCGGATGACGCCGAGTGCGGTACCCCAGCCGGCCGTCGCGAGGGCGCCGGTGTTGCAGTGGGTCAGGATGCGCAACGGCCGGTCCTCGCCGACGAGTTCGAGGAGCCAGTCGGCGCCGAAGGCACCCATCGCCCGGTTCGCCTCGACGTCCTCACGCTGGACGGCGCCGGCCTCTTCGAGGACCGCGTCGAGGCCCTCGTCGAAGCGGGTCATGACGCGGTCCACGCACACCATGAGGTTGACGGCGGTGGGGCGGGCCTCACGGACCCGGGCGACGGCCGCGCGCACCTCGTCCAGCGACCAGCCCTCGCGCTCCCCCTCGATCAGCGCGAGCGCGACGCCGTACGCGCCCGCCGCGCCGATCGCCGGCGCGCCACGCACCACGAGGCGCTGGATCGCGTCGACCAAGGTGTCCACATCGCGGACATCCATCGTCTCGGTGCGCTGCGGCAGCAGTGTCTGGTCGATGAGGGCGAGGCTCTCCCCGGTCCACTCGACCGCGCGCAATTCCTGGGGCATATCGGGACACTCCTGATGTTCCGGTGGTCTCCGCCACCGTACATGACCTGCGCGAACCACAGTTCGAGACAGTCGAGCAGGTGTCCGGAAGCGGATGCTACTGTCCAGCGATCAGTCCGCAGACCGAGACGAAGGAGGAAAGCCCGTGCTGCTGACCAAGCGCCGCTTCCTCGACTTCGGCCGGTGTGCCGGCGACGGCTGTCGACGCTGACCCGTCCCGGAAGCGTCCCCCTCGCCCTCATCCATCCTCACGCGCTCCCGGCGGAGCGCGCATCGCCGTATCCGGAAGGCCCTCCCGATGCTCCGCAGATCCCGTCGTACCCTCCAGGTCGCCGCCGCCACCGCGCTCATGGTCACCGCGGCCACCGCCTGCAACGCCGCCGCCAAGGACGACGCCTCCGACGGCGCGAGCGGCGGCAGCGGCAAGTCCTTCACGCTCGTCACACCCGACGCCGTCGGCCAGAACGAGTTCCTCAAGCTCGCTGTCAGCGGCGTCAAGGACGCGGCGAAGCAGCACGACGCCTCGCAGAAGGTCTACGAGTCCACGGACACCGCCTCCCAGCAGCAGAACGTCCAGGCCGCGGTCGACGCGAAGCCGGACGTCATCGTGCTGGTCGGCTTCGAGTTCGCCGACATCGTCGCCCAGCAGGCGGAGAAGAACCCGAAGCAGCAGTTCCTGATCGTCGACGCCTGCACCACGAAGACCTTCGAGAACGTCAGTTGCGCGGTCTTCCGGGAGCACGAGGGCGTCTACCTCGCGGGCGCCGAGGCCGGTCTGCTCAGCGAGTCCGGCAAGGTCGGCGCGGTCGACGTCCTCGACACGCCCCAGTTCCGCCGCTACAGCGACCCGTTCGCGGCCGGCGCCAAGGCGGTCGCCGCCAGGACGGAGACGTCCACGCGCTTCGTCGGCGGCCAGTCCCCCTTCGACGACTCGGCCCGCGCCAAGGAGCAGGCGAACACCCTGCTCTCCAAGGGCTACGACCAGATCATGGCGGCTGCCGCGGCCGGCAACTACGGCGTCTTCGAGGCCGCGAAGGCCAAGGGCGCCTACGCGTACGGCGTCGACGTCAACCAGTGCGTCTCGGCGCCCGGCACGGTCGTCGACAACGTGATCAAGCGCACCGACGTCGCCGTGGAGAAGGGCATCGAGTCGGTCCTGGCCGGCAGGACCGGCACCGTCTCCTACGGCCTGAAGGAGGGCGGCATCAGCCTGACCGGCCTGGAGGACGGCGTCGAGACGTCGAAGTGCGTCATCGCCGACCACACGGACGTCCTCGCGAAGGTCAAGGAACTGCGCGACCAGATCGTGTCCGGGAAGCTGACGGTCGATGACCCCGCCGCGAGCTGACGCCGAGGGCGCCGAGGGCTTCGCTGTCGAACTCCGGGGAATCACCAAGCGGTTCCCCGGCACGCTCGCCAACGACTCCGTCGACCTGACCGTCCGCCACGGCGAGATCCACGCCCTGATGGGCGAGAACGGCGCGGGCAAGTCCACGCTGATGTCGGTCCTGTACGGCATGGAGCGCGCCGACGCGGGCTCGATCCGCATCGACGGCCGTGCCGTCGGATCCGGGTTCGCCAGCCCGGGCGACGCGATGGCCGCCGGGCTCGGCATGGTCCACCAGAGTTTCAAGCTGTTCGACTCCCTCACGGTCGCCGAGAACATCGTCTACGCCGCCGAGCCGCGCCGCTTCGGCCTGGTGGACCGGGCCGCGGCCCGCCGCCGGGTGCGGGAACTCGCCGAGGAGCACGGCCTGGCCGTCGACCCGGACGCCCGGGTCGGCGACCTGCCCGTGGGCCTGCGCCAGCGCGTCGAGATCCTCAAGCTGCTGCACCGCGGCGCCCGCACACTCATCCTCGACGAGCCGACGGCGGTGCTCACCCCGGCCGAGGCGGACGCCCTGTTCGCGGTCCTCAAGTCGCTGGCCGCACAGGGCCGTACGGTCATCCTCGTCACGCACAAACTCCGCGAGGTCCTGGAGGGCAGCGACCGTGTGACCGTCCTGCGGGACGGCAAGGTCGTCGCCCGTCTCGTCACCGCGGAGACCTCCGCCGACGAGATCGCGGCCGCGATGACCGGCCGCGCGGTCGAACTGGACCGCGTCCACGAGCCCGGCACGCCCGGTGACGTGGTCCTGGACGTCGCCGGCCTCGCGACCGACGGAGTGCACGAGGCCGGACTCACCGTCCGCGCGGGCGAGATCGTCGGCATCGCGGGCGTCGCCGGCAACGGCCAGAGCCAGCTCGTCGAGGCCCTGGCCGGGCTGCGGGAGACGACCGCCGGGCGCGTCACCCTGCGAGGCGGCGACATCACCCACGCCTCGGCCACCGAACGCCGCCTCAAGGGCCTGGCATACGTCCCCGAGGACCGGCACGCGGTGGGTACGGCACCTGCGGCGTCCGTCGCCGACAACCTGGCGATGGGCCACCACCGTACGACGCTGTCGTCCCGCGGCCTGCTGCCGCCGGCGTCGGTCCGGGCGCACGCCGCGCGGATCGTCGAGCGGTTCGGCATCAAGGCACCGGCCCCCGAGGCCCCCGCCACCGCGCTGTCCGGCGGCAACCTCCAGAAGCTGCTGATCGGCCGCGAACTCGCCCACGACGCCCCGCTGCTGCTCGTCGAGCAGCCCACGCGCGGTGTCGACATCGGCGCCGTCCAGAACATCCACGACCAGCTGATCGCCTACCGCGACGCCGGTCACGCCGTCGTCCTCGTCTCGGCCGAGCTGAGCGAGATCCGCGGCCTGGCCGACCGGGTGCTGGTCATGTACGAGGGCCGGATCACGGCGTCGTACGACAAGAACGAGGCGGACGAACGGACCCTGGGCCTCGCGATGGCGGGCGGCACCACTCCGGGAGCCGCCTCCCCCGGAGCCGCCGTCCCGGTGGAGGCCGTCGACTGACATGAACAACCGGATATCCGGAGCCCTGCGCTCCCCCATCACCTTCTCCGTGCTCGCGGGCGTCCTCATCGGCGCGCTCTTCCTGGTCGGCACCGGCGCGGACCCGGTCGCGGCGTACGAGGCGGTCCTCACCGGCTCCCTCGGCGCCGACGGCATCGGCGCCACGCTCACCACCGGGACCAGCGTGCTCGGCATGGCCCTCGCGCTGGCGATCCCGCTGCGCGCCGGGCTCATCAACCTCGGCGGCGACGGCCAGATGGTCCTCGGCGGCATCACCGCCGCCGTGACCGGCCTGTACTCGCCGCTGCCGACGCCCCTCACCGCCGTACTCGCCCTGCTCGCGGGCATGGCGGCGGGCGCCGCCTACGCCGTCCTGGCCGCCCTGTGCGAGAACCACTTCGGTGTCCCGCTGCTGGTCAGCAGTCTGCTGCTGAGCTACCCGGCGGTGTCGCTCGCCTCCTATCTGGCGCGCTACCCGCTCAAGGAGCCGGGCTCCAGCCTGCCGCAGACGCGGGCGCTGCCCGAAGGGGTGGCGCTGCCCGCGTTCGGTGACTCCACGGTCACCCTCGGACTGGTTCTGGTCGTACTCGCGGCGGCCGCCTACTGGTTCACGGACAAGCGGACCGCGGTCGGGTACGAGATACGCATGACCGGTCTCAATGCCCGCTTCTCCGCGTACGCGGGCGTCGAACGCCGGGGTCTGACGCTGAAGTTGATGTCCGTGTCCGGGGCGATCGCCGGACTCGTGGGCGCCATCGGCGTGTTGAGCTTCCCGTACCGCTTCGTCGACGGCTCGCTGACCGCACCGGGCTACACCTGGACGGGACTCACTGCCGCGCTGCTGGCGGCAGCGGCCCCGCTCGGTACCGTGATCGCGTCGTTCTTCTTCGCGGTGCTCTCGGTCGGCGGGCTCGCGATGGAGCGTACGACCGAGGTGCCGCGCGAGCTGACGCAGGTGCTCCAGGCCATCGTGATCGTGTTCCTCGCGGCCCGACTGGCCCTGCCCCGCCGGTGGTTCGACCGTCGCAAGGAGGCGGTGTGATGTTCTTCGACTCCGATCTCCTGATGTCGGCGCTGCGCGCGCTGACCCCGATCCTGCTGGCCGCGCTCGGGGGTGCGATCTGCGAGCGCGCGGGCGTCTTCAACATCGGCCTCGAAGGCATGATGCTGATGGGCTGCTTCACGGCGGTGGCGACGAGCTGGTTCACCGGCAGCCCGTGGCTCGGCGTCCTGGCGGCGGCCCTCGCGGCGGCGGCGTACTCGCTGATCCTGGCCGTGGGGACCGTGACGCTGCGCGGGGACGCGGTGGTTCTCGGCATCGCGATGAACCTGCTGGCCGTCGGCCTGACCAGCTTCCTGCTCCGTACGGTCTTCGGTGTGCAGGGCACCTTCGACGACCCGTCCCTCGCCGGACTGCCGCTGATCGGCGGCCTCAGCCCGCTCGCCTATCTGTCGTGGGCGGCGGTCGCGGTGGCCGCCGTGCTGCTGTCCCGGCACGTGTGGGGACTGCGGCTGCGCGGGGTCGGCGAGGCACCGGACGCGGCGGCCACGCTCGGTGTGAGCCCGGTGAAGTACAAGTACGCGGCCGTGCTGGTCTCAGGTGTGCTGTGCGGTCTCGCGGGCGCCCAACTCGCCCTCGGCAACGTCACGTTGTTCACCGAGAACATGACCGCGGGCCGCGGCTGGATCGCCGTGGTCGCGGTGATGCTCGGGCGCGCCCTGCCGCTCGGCGTGCTGCTCGCCGCGCTGCTCTTCGGCCTCGCCGAGGCCGCCGGATTCCGTCTCCAGGGCCTCGGTCTGCCGCAGCAGGCGACCGACGCCGCGCCGTACGTCGTCACGCTCGGCGCCCTCTTCCTCACCACGGCACGTCGTCGCCGTGTCCGCCCGTCCACCGGAGCCGCCTCATGACGCAGGACCTGCTGCCCATCACCCGCATACCCCGCACCGGCCTGCCGGCCCACGCGGTCGTCGTCGGCGACCCGGCGCGCGCCGCGGCCGTCGCCGCGCTGCTCGACGGTGCCGAGGAGGTGTCGTACCACCGCGAATACCGTGTGTTCAGCGGCAGTTGGAAGGGCCTGCCGGTCGTCGTCGCCTCGCACGGGGTCGGCGCTCCGGGCGCGATCCTGCTGTTCCAGGAGCTCGCGGACGCGGGGGTGCGCACGATCCTGCGGTTCGGCACGGCGGGCGCGATGAAGCCCGGCATAGGCGACGGCGACCTCGTCATCGCCGAGGCGGCCGTGCGCGACGACGGCGTCACCCAGCAGCTGCTGCCGCCGGAGTACCCGGCCGTCGCCTCCCCCGAGGCGGTCATCGCGCTCCAGCGCGCGGCCCGCGAGACCGGCGCCCCGCACCACCGCGGCCTCGTCTGGACCCGGGCCGCCTTCCAGCCGGGTCTCCTCCCGCTCTTCTCCTACGCCGGTGCCGGCCTCGCCGCCATCGAGATGGAGCTCTCCGCGCTGCTGGTCACGGCGTCCCTGCGCGGGCTCGTCGCGGGTGGCGTGCTCGTCATCGACGGGGCGAACGCGGACGAGCTGGTGGACGACGAGGGCGCCAGCGTCTACGACCCGCATCGCGATGTCGTCGCGGAGGGTGTCGAGCGGGGTGCGGTGGTGTCGCTGGAGGCGCTGCGGCTGCTGGCGGAGGGGTACCGGGCGTGAGCATCGATCTGCTGGTCCACGGCGGCGACGTACTGACCGTGGACGACGAGGGAAGTGTCGTACAGGACGGCGCCGTTGCCGTCCACGAGGGCGAGATCGTCGCCGTGGGTCCCGCCGAGGAGCTGTGCACGCGCTTCACGGCCGCCGAGTCGATCGACGCGTCCGGCTGTCTCGTGCTGCCCGGACTGGTCAACGCGCACACCCACCTGGCGATGACCCTGCTGCGCGGTCGCGCCGACGACGTCACCCTCCAGGGCTTCCTGGAGCGGGTGCTGCCGGCGGAGGCCGAGCTGCTGACGCCGAAGAACGTGGCGGCGGCGGTGCGGCTGGCGGTCGCCGAGAGCGTACGGGCGGGGGTGACCTCGGCGCTCGACATGTACTGGTTCCACGAGGCGGCCGAGCAGGCGGCACGGGAGGCGGGCTGGCGACTGCACACCGGGCCGACCTTCATGGACGTACCGGAGCCGCCGGACGCCATCGCCTACGAGGACCGGCTGGAGTGGGCGCGCGGTGACCTTCAGGCCAGGGGCGCGGCCCGCCCCGGCGCCCGGCCGGTCGTGTTCGCGCACTCCACCTACACCCTGAGCCCCGGCCAGCTGACCGGGATCTTCGCGCTGGCCCGGGAGTTCGGGGCACTGATCCACATCCACGCGTCCGAGAACGCGACCGAGGTCGCCACCGTCGAGGTCAAGTACGGCAAGCGCCCGGTGGAGTTGCTCGACTCGCTCGGTCTGCTCGGCCCGGACGTGCTGCTCGCGCACGCCGTGGACCTGACCGGCCCGGAGATCGCGGCGCTGGCCCGCACGGGCACGTCGGTGGCCCACTGCCCGGTGTCGAACCTGAAGCTGGGCTGCGGGATCGCGCCGGTGCCGCGGCTGCTGGGCGCCGGGGTGAGAGTCGGGCTCGGCACGGACGGAGCCGTCAGCTCCAACACGCTGGACGTGCTGGGCGCCGTGCGGCAGGCGGCGCTGGTGCACAAGGCGGGCGGTGACCCCACGGCGGTCGGTGCCGGGCAGGCCGTGCGGATGGCGACGATCGAGGGTGCGCGGGCGCTGGGGCTCGGGGAGCAGCTGGGTTCGCTGGAGGCCGGGAAGCGGGCCGACCTGATCGTGCTCGACCTCGACGCACCGCATCTGCGGCCGCTGCACGACCCGTGGTCGACGCTGGCGTACGCGGCGCACTCGGCGGATGTGCGGGACACCGTCGTGGACGGGCGGGTGCTGATGCGGGACCGGGTGCTGACGACACTGGACGAGCGGGCCGCGATCGCCGACCTGGAAGCGCTGGTCTGACAGAAGCACCTATCTGGCGGGCAGCCCGTGCCTGAGCGGGGCGTTTGGCCTCCCGTCCGGGCAGTCGGCCTCCATAATGGCGTAAGACATCGGATGTCTTTGACAGGCATGCGGGAACCACAGGGAGGCCGGCCATGGCAGTCACCGACGAGGCGATCGAGAAGATCAAGGGCATGATCGTCTCCGGCGCCCTGCGCCCCGGCGACCGGCTCCCCAAGGAGAGCGAGCTCGCCGCCGAGCTCGGGCTGTCCCGCAACTCCCTGCGGGAGGCGGTGCGCGCCCTGTCGCTGATCCGGATCCTGGACGTGCGGCAGGGCGACGGCACGTACGTGACGAGTCTCGACCCCCAACTCCTCCTCGAGGCACTGAACTTCGTCGTGGACTTCCACCGCGACGACACCGTCCTGGAGTTCCTCGCCGTGCGCCGCATCCTGGAGCCGGCCGCGACCTCGATGGCGGCGCTGCGGATCAGCGAACAGCAACTGGACGCGCTGTCCGCACAGTTGGACAAGCTGGGCTCCGATCCCTCGGTGGAGGAGCTGGTCGCCTGCGACCTGGAATTCCACCGGGGCATCGTCCAGAGCTCCGGCAACTCGGTCCTGTGCTCCCTCCTCGACGGCCTGTCGGGCCCGACGACCCGGGCGCGGATCTGGCGCGGTCTGACCCAGGAGGACGCGGTCAGCCGCACCCTCCACGAGCACCGCATGATCCTCGCCGCGCTGCGGGACCGGGACGCGGAGGCGGCGCGGTCCTGGGCGACGGTGCACATCGCGAGCGTGGAGCAGTGGCTGCGGGCCTCACTGTGAGTCCGTGAGGGAACAACCGCACTGGTCATCGGACGTCTCCCGGTCATCCGACGTCTACCCGGGTCACTCGCTCCGGTGGGCGACAGGTGTGCCGGGTGATCCGGTACAGATCCGAGGAATGGGGGGTGTTCCGGGGTGGCTAATGGGGCAGTGATGCGTTCACTCCCCCGTGCAAGGGGGCTGCGGACGCCCCGGCCCGACGCCGTAAGGTTGGGGCGTACGTGAGGGCACGTCGGAAGGAGGCACTGGGTGATCGAGCTCGAGGGGGTTCCCGAGCTGATCGACCCGGTCATGGTGGCCGCGTTCGAGGGCTGGAACGATGCCGGCGACGCCGCCTCCACCGCGGTCGCGCATCTGGACAGGGAGTGGAAGGGCGAGGTGTTCGCGGCGCTGGACGCCGAGGACTACTACGACTTCCAGGTGAACCGCCCCACGGTGTGGATGGATGCCGGAGTACGGAAGATCACATGGCCGACGACCCGCCTCTCGGTGGTCCGCGTCGGCGGCGACAAACCGCGTGATCTCGTACTGGTCCGAGGTATCGAACCCTCCATGCGCTGGCGGTCGTTCTGCAACGAGTTGCTCGGCTTCGCCCATGAGCTGGGCGTGGAGCTGGTCGTGATCCTGGGCGCCCTGCTCGGCGACACCCCGCACACACGTCCGGTCCCGATCAGCGGGACCACGTCCGATTCGGACCTGGCCCAGCGCATGGACCTGGAGGAGACCAAGTACGAGGGCCCCACGGGCATCGTCGGCGTCCTCCAGGAGGCGTGCACGCACGCGGGCGTACCGGCGGTCAGCCTGTGGGCGGCCGTGCCGCACTACGTGTCGCAGCCGCCGAACCCGAAGGCGACGCTGGCCCTGCTGAACCGGCTCGAGGACCTGATCGACGTGCGTATCCCGCTGGGCGAGCTGCCCGAGGACGCGCGCGCCTGGCAGGTGGGCGTGGACCAGCTGGCCGCCGAGGACAGCGAGGTCGCCGAGTACGTCCAGACGCTGGAGGAGGCCCGGGACACGGCCGAGCTGCCGGAGGCGTCGGGTGAGGCGATCGCCCGGGAGTTCGAGCGGTATCTGCGCAGACGGGACGGCGGCGGTCCGACCCCGCCGGGCGGGCACGCGACCGAGGGCGGCGACAGTACGTCGTATCTGCGGGACAACCCCAGCGGCCGGGTGCGGCCGCCGAAGCCGCCGAAGGCGGGCGGCACCAGCGGCGCGGACAGCACGGACGGCGCTGATGGCGCGGGCGACGAGGAGTCGTCGGAGGAGTGAGACCGGGTGAGGGCGGTGCGCGTCGCGCGCACCGCCCTCGTCGTCATACGGAGCCGGTGATCACACCTGCGGTACCGCCACCACGTCGTACTCCGTGGTGGGCGTCGGCTCCACGTCGAAGCGGGCGTTGGGCAGATAGATCCGGTCGCCCCAGGCCGCGGCCGTGGTCGGGATGCGGAAGCGCGGGTCGGTGATCCGGGTGATCGCCGTGCCCTTGGTGCCGGCCGCGTTCAGCCGGAAGACGTCCACGGCGTTCTGCGCCTGCTGGACCACGTAGAGGGTCCTGCCGAGCAGCAACAAGCCGTCGCCGTTGGGGATTCTGGACGCGCCGAGGTCGACGGCGGCCGCGGCGCCGGTGCGCGGGTCGACCCGCTCCAGGGTGCCGCCGTTCGCGAAGGCGTTCACCACGAGCAGGGCGCGGCCGTCGGGGGTGCGCTCGATGCCGTTGGCGGTGAAGTCGTCGCCCTGGATCCAGTCACCGGTCAGCGGGACGGTCTCCACCGTGCCCGGACATCCGTGCTTGTCGAGGGTCAGCCGGTAGAGCTGGGGCTTGAAGGAGTCGGTGAACCAGGCGGCGCCCGGGGTGAGGATCACGTCGTTCACGAAGGTGCCGCCGGTGGCGTACACCTTCTCGATCTCGCCGGTGCGGGCGTCCACCGTGCGGATCTCGCCGCTGCTGCCGCCGGCGAGGAAGAGCCGTCGGCCGGGCCGGTCGATCTTCAGGCCGACGGTCTGGTGCCCGGCGCCCGGGCCCTTGCTGATGACGGAGCCGCGGCCGGTGGCGAGGTGGGCCCGGTAGATGTCGCCGTTGTCCAACGACCCGAAGTAGGCGAAGGGTCCGGTGCCGATGGTGATGCCCTCGGGCTGGAAGCCGTCGGGCAGCGGGAACTGGTCAGGCCAGGCGGCTTTCGGCGTCCCGGCCGCGTGGGCCGTACCGCCGAGCAGCGCTGCTCCCGTCAGCGCCGCGGTCGCGGTGAGCAGTCTTCGACGTGCGAAGGAACGGTCTGTGGGTGCCACTGTGCGTCCTTCTGCCAAGGGGCCGGCGGGTGGCCGGCCGAACGGTCAACAGACGTCTGCCACCTCATCACACGACTGCCGCCTCCGCAGTCTTTGGCCGGATTGTTGCGTGACATCTGTTTCAGGACGGATTGCACACGTTACCCAATTCAACTGATTCCAAACCGAGTTCACGAAACGGGGGGTGGACGGGAGGCCGACGGAGTGCTTGGTTGTCCTGCGGAGGCGCACCACCCCCGCAACCAGGCACCCGCAAGGACCGAAGGGAGCGGTATCCGATGACGGACCAGGCACAGCCGGCGCAGGGCCCGGGGGCCTCCGGGCCGGGGCCCGACGGAGCGGGATTCACCTATCGAGGGGCCGAGCAGGAACTGATCGTCGTCGCCCGTCCCGAGGCCCGGCTGCGCGCCCGGGCCGAGGGCGTCCGGTCGGCGGCCGGAGCGGACGTCTCGGCCCTGAACATGTTCCTCAGCGACGAACAGCTCGTTCTCGAGCCGCTGTTCGGAAGCGAAGAGAGGTTGCAGCAGTCGGCGGCGGCCGGCCCGGAGGACGTGCCCGATCTCGCGCTGTTCTACCGGGTCCGCGGCGACCACAGCCGCGCCCAGGAGCTGCGCTCCCGGATCGCCGCGCTGCCGGGCATCGACACGGCGTACGTGAAGCCCGGCGCCGTCCCCGCGAGCCTCGGGCAGATGGGCGAGGAGAGCGGGCGGCTGAAGGAAGGCGGCCCGGTGACCCCGGACTTCAGCAGTCGGCAGGGCTATCTGCGGCCCGCGCCCGAGGGCATCGACGCCCACTGGGCGTGGCAGCGGCCCGGCGGTGCCGGTCAGGGCGTGACCGTGATCGACGTCGAGGGCTCGTGGCAGCTCGGGCACGAGGACCTGTCCGCCAAGCTGGCCGGGGTCGTGGTCGGCACCCCGCTGACGGATGTCGCCTGGCGCAATCACGGCACCGCCGTGATCGGCGTGATCGGCGGCGACCTCGGCGAGCACGGCGTCACCGGCATCGTGCCGGAGGCGACCACCGCGGCGGCGTCCTTCCAGGGCATCGGCACCGCGGCCGCGATCCACGCGGCGGCGGACCGGCTGGGCCCCGGGGACATCGTCCTGGTCGAACTCCACCGCCCCGGACCGAGGTTCGAGTTCGCCGAGCGCGACGACCAGCGCGGCTATGTCGCCCTCGAATGGTGGCCGGACGACTTCGCGGCCGTCCGCCACGCCACCGCCAAGGGCGTCATCGTGGTGGCGGCGGCCGGCAACGGCGGCGAGTCCCTCGACGACGCGGTCTACGAGCGCCGCCCGGACGAATTCCCGGAGTCCTGGCGCAACCCGTTCAACCCGTCCAACCAGTCCTCCGGTGCGGTCCTGGTCGGCGCGGGCGCACCCCCGCCCGGCACGCACGGCCGCGATCACGGCCCGGACCGCTCCAGGCTGGCGTTCTCCAACTACGGCGCCCGCGTGGACGCCCAGGGCTGGGGACGTGAGGTCACGACCACCGGCGGCTTCTGGGACAAGCCCGGCGACCTCCAGGGCGGCCCCGAGGAGATCACCTGGTACACGGACACGTTCTCCGGGACCTCCTCGGCCTCCCCGATGGTGGTCGGCGCCCTGGCCGCGCTGCAGGGCATGCTGAAGGCGGCCGCCCAGGCGCCGATGTCGCCGGAACGGGCCCGCGCGGTCCTGCGGGCGACCGGCTCCGCGCAGCAGGACGCACCGGGCCGGCCGGCCTCGCAGCGGATCGGCAGCCGGCCCGACATCAAGGCGGCGGTGACCCATCTGCTGCCGCACGCGGTCGGCTCGGGCCAGGCCGAGAAGTACTGGGACGAGCTCCTGCCGTACCCACGTGAACTCCCGCCCAGGCTCCGGCTGTTCGTGGCCGGCGGCTGGCGGAACCTGAACCGTCCGTCCCCCGAGATCCGCCAGGCGGTGCACTCCGCCTTCGCGGGGGGACGTCCCGACGTCCGCGTGTGGTTCGCGGACGACGAGATCGTCGGCCTGGTCGTCACGGGCTGACGGTCGGTACATCCCAACCATCAAGGGAAGGTGGCACCCGCATGAGCACCACCCCGCAGATGAGCCAACTGGGACAACAGCAGGGACAGCAGTTCCCGAGCACCTCGCCGTTCCAACAGCAACAGCAACAGCCCTTCGGGCAGCAGAACTTCGGACAGCAGGGCCAACAGGGACAGCAGGGACAGCAGGGACAGCAGCCGTTCGGCTCGGGCAGTGGCTCGCTGGAGCAGCTCCAGCAGCTCGGCCAGCAGCAGCCGTACCAGCAGCTGCTCCAGCAGCTCGGCCAGCAGCCCTTCGGGCAGCAGCAGGGCTACGGACAGCAGCAGATGGGCCAGCAGCAGCAACAGCAGGTCGAGCAGCAGGTGCAGCAGCATCTGCAGCAGATCGCCCAGATCGCCGTGCAGTACATCCAGCAGCAGGTCCAGCAGCAGGCTTTGCAGGCCGGTGTCGCAGGCGGCTACATCGACGTCGTGCAGCCGCTGCCGGGGCAGCCCAGCCTCATCGCGCTGGTCATCGACAACCAGGTCAGGGTCCTGTTCAACCCGAACGCCCAGACCCACGACCAGGTCCAGGAGGCCTTCGCCTTCGGCCACCAGGTCATCGGCATCTGGGACTCCCAGACCCCGCAGATCCTGCGCAGCATCCAGATCCGCAAGCTCTGACGGGCACCAGGTGACACGAAGGGCGCTTCCTCCGCGGGGAGGAAGCGCCCTTTCGCTGGGGTGTCCTTACAGCGCGACGCCGAGCAGCGCGTCCACGGCCCTCGATACGAGACCGGGGGCGCCCTCGTCGGAGCCGCCCTGCTCCTGCTGCAACGCCGCCCAGCGGTCGACGGCGGCAAGGGCGGTCGGGGCGTCGAGGTCGTTCGCGAGGGCCTCGCGGATCTCCTCGACGAGGGCGTCGGCGGACGGGCCGTCGGGCCGGGAGACGGCGGCACGCCAGCGTCCGAGGCGGGCGACGGCGTCTTCGAGCACCTGGTCGGTCCACTCCCAGTCGGCCCGGTAGTGGTGGGCCAGCAGCGCGAGCCGGATGGCGGCCGGGTCGACGCCGTCGTAGCGCAGCTTCGAGACGAAGACCAGGTTGCCCTTGGACTTGGACATCTTCTCGCCGTGCAGGGCGACCATGCCGGCGTGGACGTACGCCTTGGCCATGGGGAACTCGCCGGTCAGCACCTGGGCGTGGGAGGCGCCCATCTCGTGGTGCGGGAAGGCGAGGTCGGAGCCGCCGCCCTGGACGTCGAAGCCCATCCCGAGGTGGTCGAGGGCGATGGCGACGCACTCGATGTGCCAACCGGGCCGGCCGGGGCCCAGCGAGCCGCCGTCCCAGCTCGGCTCGCCGTCGCGGGCGGCCATCCACAGCATCGGGTCGAGCGGGTTCTTCTTGCCCGGACGGTCCGGGTCGCCGCCGCGCTCGGCGGACAGCAGCCGCATGGCGGCGGCGTCCAGGCCCGAGACCTTGCCGAAGTTCGGGTCGGACTCGACGGAGAAGTAGACGTCGCCTTCGAGCTCGTAGGCGGCGCCCGCGTCGCGCAGTCGTTCGACCAGCGGGACGATCCCTGGTATCGCCTCGACCGCGCCGATGTAGTGCTTCGGGGGGAGCATCCGCAGGGCCGTCATGTCCTCGCGGAAGAGGGTCGTCTCCTTCTCGGCGAGGGCGGCCCAGTCGACGCTGTCCCGCGCGGCCCGCTCCAGGAGCGGGTCGTCGATGTCGGTGACGTTCTGGACGTAGTGAACCTGCCGCTTGGTGTCGAGCCACACGCGCTGCACGAGGTCGAACGCGTTGTAGGTCGCCGCGTGTCCCATGTGGGTCGCGTCGTACGGCGTGATGCCGCAGACGTAGAGACGGGCGACGGGACCGGGGTCGAGGGGGATCAGACCACCGGTCGCGGTGTCGTGGATCCTCAGGTCGCGGCCCTGACCAGGCAGGGCGGGGACCTCGGAAGCGGGCCAGGCATGCATGTCATGAGCCTAACCGGACGGATGTTCCGTATACGAACCGGACCGGGCCGGATGGCCGGTAAGGCCTTCTTGCGCACAACCGGCCCATGTGCAGGGACACGGCCAGTGTGCTCCTACACCGGCGGCCAGGGAATGGCCGGCCACTCCCCGCTCGGCTCCGGGTGCTTTCCGGAGGTCAGCAGGACCTCGACACGCGCGCGCGTGGCGTCGAGTTCGGCGGGCGTGATCAGTGCGGCCAGCCGGGTGGCCAGCTCCCCCGTCAGGGCCTCCTTGAGGCCTTTGAGCACGTCGACGGCCTCGCCCGGCAGCGGTTCGCCGGCCCAGCCCCACAGCAGGGTGCGCAGCTTGTTCTCGGTGTTGAAGGTGACGCCGTGGTCGATGCCGTAGAGGCGCTCCCCGGCGGGCAGCAGATGGCCGCCCTTGCGGTCGGCGTTGTTGATCACCGCGTCGAGGACGGCGAGGCGGCGCAGCCGGTCGTCGTCGGCGTGCACCAGCAGGGCCGTCTTCCCTTCGCCGACCTCCGCGAAGCCGATCGCCTTCCAGCCCGCCTCCGGCTCCTCGGTGTCGACGAGCGCCAGCAGCTCGGGGCCGGGCTCGGCCTCGATCCACAGCTGGACCATGCCCTCGCCGTACGGGCCGTCGCGGAGCACGGTGGGCGGGACGAGGCCCCAGCCGGTCGCCTCGGAGACCTCGTACGCGGCGACCTCGCGCTGGGCGAGGGTGCCGTCGGGGAAGTCCCACAGGGGGCGCTCGCCGCGGACCGGCTTGTAGACGCAGGCGGCCTCCTGCCCCTCGTGGGCGACGGAGCAGTACAGCACGGCGTTGGACGCCTCACGGATCTGTCCGCGCACGGTCAGTTCACCGCGGGCGAGCAGCTCAGGGGTGATCACGCTCCGCGGCGGTATCCGTTCTGGCGCGGACATACGTGTCCTTCCGGGTCGAGCGGGAGGCTGCACAGCGGACACGGCGGCCGCCCCGCGTTGACGACGTCCAGGGCACGCTTGGCGAAGGCTCTCGCCTGCGCGCCGGTGAGCCGGACCCGCAGCATCGGGGGGCCGTTCTCCTCGTCCTGGAGGAGCCGCTCCTCGGCCTCGGCGAGGTCCTCCTCGGAGTCCGCGTCGAGCTCCACGAGGGCCTGCGCCTCGACGATCATGCGCTGTTCGTCACCGTCCCAGGCCAGCGCCATGGTGCCGACGCGGAACTCCTCCTCGACGGGGGTGTCGAGCGGGGCGGCGTCGGAGATCTCGGTGGGCGCCATGGCCGGGACGGAGGCGCTGCCGCCGCTGCGCCGCACCACCTCGTCGAGCAGCTCGTCCATCCGCTCGGCGAGCGCGGCGACCTGGGTCTTCTCCAGGGCCACGCTGGTCACCCGGGAGCCGGCGGAGGCCTGGAGGAAGAACGTACGGCGTCCGGGCAGCCCGACCGTGCCGGCCACGAAACGCTCCGGTGGGTCGTAGAGGAACACCTGACGGGACACGTCCTGTCTCCATTGGAATCGTGAGTACGTGAACGTCCATACGTGAACGTGCTTGTGCGGACCGCTTCACCCTACTGCGCCCGACGATCACGGTGCGCCCGCACCGCCCCCGACCGGAGCGTCGCCGCCCGGGGGCGCCTCGCGCGGGGCGAGGGAGGTGAAGTCACCGGTGTCGCCGAGGCGTACGAGAAACGGCCGCAGTCGTGTGTAACGGATCGCGGTGATGGAACACGGTTCGACGGAGATCCTCTGGAAGAGGTCGAGATGAAGCCCCAGTGCGTCCGCCACCAACGACTTGATGATGTCGCCGTGCGAGCACATGAGATAGACGGCGTCGGCACCGTGATCGCGCTCCACGCGCGCGTTCCATTCGCGTACGGCCTCGGCGGCGCGGGTCTGCATCGCCCGCATCGACTCGCCGCCCGGGAACGCGGCCGCCGAGGGGTGGGCCTGGACGACCTCCATGAGCGGCTCGTCCATGAGCTCGGCGAGCTTGCGGCCGGACCAGTCGCCGTAGTGGCACTCACCGATCCGTTCCTCGGTGTGCGGGCTGAGTCCGGGACGGGCGTCGAGCAGCGGCTGAATCGTTTCCTGGCAGCGCTGGAGCGGGCTGGTGACGATCTCCGAGATCGGCAGCCCGGCGAGGCGCCCGGGCAGCGCGGCGGCCTGCGCGCTCCCGCGCTCGTCCAGGGCGACACCGGGCGTCCAGCCGGCGAGCAGTCCCTCGGTGTTGGCGGTGGATCGTCCGTGCCGGACGAGGATCAGCGTGGGCATGCGGCCCAGCGTAGGCGCACGCGCCCGGCCGCAGGGGCGCGCCGGTGCCGGGAGGCGGCGCGTGCGGAGGCCCGGAGGGCCGGGCACGGCCGGGCTGCCGACACCGGCTGGAGCACCCCGGCGGCGAAAGCGTCGCTGTGCGTCGGCCGACGAACGACGGGAGAATACGCAGCGTGATCGTCGACTGTGCCATCTACCGGGACGGGCACCGGACCGAGGGCCCCGAGGACCTCTCCGACGCCCTGGACGAGGCGCGGGCCGCGGGCGGGTTCGTGTGGATCGGGCTGCATCAGCCGTCCGAGAAGGAGTTCGACCTGGTCACCCAGGAGTTCGGGCTGCACCCACTGGCCGTCGAGGACGCCTTGAAGGCCCATCAGCGGCCCAAGCTGGAGGTCTACGACGACTCCCTCTTCGTCGTCCTGAAGCCGGTCGTGTACGAACCGAAGAGCGACCAGGTCTCCACCGGCGAGGTCATGCTCTTCCTGGGCGACGGCTTCGTGGTCACCGTGCGGCACGGCGAGGGCGCCCCGCTCAAGGCCGTGCGGCAACGCCTGGAGCAGGAGCCGCAACTGCTCGGCAAGGGGCCCACGGCGGTGCTGTACGCCGTCTCGGACGCCGTCGTCGACCACTACCTGGACGTGGCGACGGAGCTCCAGACCGACCTGGAGGAACTGGAGGCGGAGGTGTTCTCGCCGGACGGCGGCGGCTCGCGCCACACCGCGTCCCGGATCTACACCTTCAAGCGGCAGATCCTGGAGTTCCGCCGGGCCACCGGGCCGCTCGCGCTGCCGCTGAACCGGCTGGCGGCGGTCGGACAGTTCGGTTCGGGCGTGCCCTTCGTCAACGAGAAGGCGCGGCCCTTCTTCCGCGACGTGAACGACCACCTCACGCGCGTGAACGAGTCCGTGGAGGGCCTGGACCGGCTGGTGTCGGACATCCTGTCGGCGCATCTCGCGCAGATGAGCGTCCGGCAGAACGACGACATGCGGAAGATCTCCGCGTGGGCGGCCATGGCCGCGGTCCCCACGATGATCGCGGGAATCTACGGCATGAACTTCGAGCACATGCCGGAACTGCACTGGGTGTGGTCGTATCCGGCGGTGATCGCGGTCATGGCCGCCCTGGAGGTGCTGCTGTACCGGCTGTTCAAGAGCCGGGGCTGGCTGTAGGACTCGTTGTAGGACCGGCTGTAGGGCTGTCCGCCGGGCTCACGCGAACTCGGGTGCGGAGCCGGCCGGTCCGCCGAGGGCGTTGCGCCGCTCGGGCATCCTCAGGGAGACCATCCGGCGCCAGCCCGCGGCGCGTTCGTAGGCGTACACCGCGTGGATGCCCGCCGCGAGGACGGCCGACTTCGCCGTCGGCCAGCCCAGGATGCGGCCCATGTGGGCCATGACCGCGAGGCTGACGTCCCGGTAGATGCGGATCTCGGCGAGCGCACACTCCCTGAGCGTGCGCTGGATGTCCCGGCCGTGCCCCGCGGCCGCGAAGCGCAGCAACTCCTCGTGGCAGTAGGCGAGGTGGTTGTCCTCGTCGCCCGAGATCATCTTCACCGCGCGGCCGAGCTCGGGATGGTCGGCGAAGTGCTTGCGCAGCAGCTCCATCTGCTCGGAGGCGCGCTGCTCGGTGACCCGGCTGTGGGCGAGGTAGGTCACGATGTCCTGCACGGTCAGCGGTTGGTCGGCCTTGAGCTTGTCGTGGGCGAGACCGATGCCGCGCTTCTCCAGGAGCATCGTGTAGTCGGTGTCGGGCGGTACGGGGACGGGTTCGAGGCCGCGCTTCTTCATCAGGGCGTTGAAGATCCGCCCGTGCTTGTCCTCGTCGGCGCCGTGCCGGGTGATCTTGGGGGCGAGTGCGCGCTCGCCGTCGGGGACGAGCGCGGCGATCCGGGCGTTCTCCCAACCGCCCTGCGACTCGCCGCTGGCCGCGATGGAGCAGAACAGCCGGAAGGACTCGTCGTTGTCGAGGATCTCCTGGAACAGGCTCTTGGCCGAAAGCATCGTGGGCACCTCTCAGCAGGACTCCGCTGCACTCCGCAAAGAACGAGTCAAATGCTGCGCGAGAGGTGCTGCAACAGCTGTGTCGGACAACTCCGCCAAAAGGAGGACCCCGCGGGTCACGACAGGGGCGTAACCGAGCGGGCGCCGGCGCGTTGTTCTGCGTGACGGCCGTGGCGGGGAAGACCCCCGAGCCCCCACCACGGCCGCAGAAACCTCCGGCGCTCCCCGCCGTGCGTCACGCGAGCCCGGCGCGCTCCAGGGCCTCGGTGCCGGCGCGGAGCGAGGCGATCCGCTCGTCGAGCGTGAAGCCCGCGGGCGCCAGACTGAGCGTGGTGACACCGGCGGCCGCGTACTCCTTCATCCGGTCCGCGATGCGGTCCACGGAGCCCAGCAGCGTCGTCTGGTCGATCAGGTCGTGCGGGATCGCGGCCGCGGCACCCTGCTTGTCACCGGACAGGTACTTCTCCTGGACCTCGGCGGCGGCCGCCTCGAAGCCCATGCGCTGGGCGAGCTGGTTGTAGAAGTTCTGCTTGGCGCTGCCCATGCCGCCGACGTAGAGGGCGGTGTAGGGGCGGAATGCGTCGGCGAGGGTGGCGACGTCCTTGTCCTCGCCGACGGCGAGCGGGAGCGTCGGGTGGACGTCGAACCCGTCGAGGGTCTTGCCCGCCTTCTCGCGCCCGGCCCGCAGGTACTTGATCGTGGTCTCCTCCAGGTGGGCCGCGGAGGGGAAGATCAGCAGCGCGCCGTCGGCGATCTCACCGGTCTGCTCGAGGTTCTTGGGCCCGATCGCGGCGATGTACAGCGGGATGTGCTCGCGCTCGGGGTGCACGGTGAGCTTGAGCGGCTTGCCGGGGCCGCCGGGCAGCGGCAGCGTCCAGTGCCGGCCCTCGTACGACAGGCGCTCGCGGGTCATGGCCTTGCGGACGATCTCGACGTACTCACGCGTGCGTGCCAGCGGCTTGTCGAACTTGACGCCGTACCAGCCCTCGGAGACCTGCGGTCCGGAGACGCCGAGGCCGAGGCGGAAGCGGCCGCCGGAGAGCGAGTCGAGGGTGGCGGCGGTCATCGCGGTCATGGCCGGCTGGCGGGCCGGGATCTGGAAGATGGCCGAGCCGACGTCGATGCGCTCCGTCTGCGCCGCGACCCAGCTGAGCACGGTCGCCGCGTCGGAGCCGTAGGCCTCGGCGGCCCAGCACACGGCGTAGCCGAGGCGGTCGGCCTCCTGGGCGACGGCGAGATTGTCCGCGTCCATTCCGGCGCCCCAGTAACCGAGGTTGATGCCGAGCTGCATGGCCGATTCCCCTTACCCATCAGTAACGTCCCTGGTTTCCCGACCTTAGCGTGGGGTGTGCGGATCGGGGCAGCTGGCGGTCGTGTTCTTCCGCCCACATGAACGGGTGTGCCGATGCGGGAAACTGGTCGTCCACAGGCCCCCACACCACTGGTTCCGGCCAGTAATGTCGGCGTTCATGGAGCAGAGGCATCTCGGCCGCACCGGCCTGCGCGTGTCCCGTATCGGTCTGGGCACCCTCACCTGGGGCAGGGACACCGACGAGCACGACGCCGCGGACCTCTTGAAGACGTTCTGGGAGGCGGGCGGGACCCTCGTCGACACCGCGGACGTGTACGGCGACGGGGAGTCCGAGTATCTGCTCGGCCGCCTCATAGAGGGCCTGGTCCCGCGCCGGGACCTCGTCATCTCCACCAAGGCGGGCAGCGTGCCCGACCCGGACCGCCGCTTCGACGGCTCGCGCGGCCATCTGCTCGCCGCGCTGGACGCCTCCCTCGCCCGCCTCGGCACGGACTACGTCGACGTGTGGCAGGTCCACGCCTACGACCCGGACACCCCGCTGGAGGAGACCCTCCAGGCCCTCGACCTCGCGGTCGGCAGCGGCCGCGCGCGGTACGCCGGGGTCTCCAACTTCTGCGGCTGGCAGCTCGCCAAGGCCGCGACCTGGCAGCTGGCGGCGCCGGGCACCCGGACCCGGCTCGCGGCCACGCAGCTGGAGTACTCCCTCCTGCAGCGCGGCGTCGAACGCGAGGTGCTGCCCGCCGCGCTGGACCTCGGCATCGGTCTGCTCCCCTCCTCGCCGCTCGGCCGTGGCGTCCTCACGGGCAAGTACCGCAACGCCACGCCGGCCGACTCGCGCGGCGCCTCGGAGCATCTCGCCCCCTTCGTCGCCCCCTACCTCGACGACACGGCGAGCCACATCGTCGACGCCGTCCAGACCGCGGCCGACGGACTCGCGGTGACCCCGCTCCAGGTGGCCCTCGCCTGGGTCCGCGACCGTCCCGGCGTCACCGCGCCCATCGTCGGCGCGCGCAACGCGCAGCAGCTCACGGCGGCATTGTCAGTGGAGGCCCTTAGTCTTCCTGACGAGATCTGCCGGGCGCTCGACGATGTGTCGGCGCCCGTGCACCGCTATCCCGATCACGACTGGAGCACGCTGTGAGCACGGAGCCGGAGCCCACGGAGGAGACCGAGCCGGAATCGCCGGACACCGTGGAGGAGACGGTCGCGGGGGCCGACGACACCGGGGCGGGCAAGGACGAGCCCCGGGGTGGGCCTTCCGAGGGCGACAGCGGACAGAGCGAGGTGGCGGGCGAGATGCCCGACACCGACACCGACGACGGGGAGAGCGGGACCGGGGACGGTGCGGCCGGGCACCCGGGCCTGGAGAGCGACGGGGCGGCGGAGCCCGGGGCCGCCGCGGGCGACGGGGCCGACAGGGCCGACAGGGCCGACAGGGCCGACAGCACAACTGAGGCCCGGACCGCCGCAGCTGACAAGGCCGACGGCGCTGCTGAGGCCCCGGCCGCCGCAGGCGACGAGGCCGACAGCACCGCTGAAGCCCCAGCCGCCGAAGAGGACGAGGCCGACGGCACGGCTCAGTCCGAGTCCGCCGGAGGCGATGGCGCCGCCGCGGCCCAGCTGACCGAGGCGCAGGCCGAGCTCGCCGCGCAGAAGCTGGAGCGGGAGCGGATCGAGCGGCGCAGGGCCGAGAAGCAGGGGCCCGTCGCGGCCGGGGCGAAGCTCAGCGGGAAGGCTGCCGATCTGCTGGCCGCCGTACGGGCCGTCGAGAGCGGGGCGAAGCCCGTGGCGGCTGTCTTCGCCGAGCCCGAGGCCCCGCGCCGGTCGGCGCCGGAGCCGGAGCGGCGGCCCCAGCCGGTGGTGGCGTCGCCCGACGTGCCCGTGGCTCCCGCGGCGGAGACCGTCGAGTCCGTGCGGCGGGTCCTGGCCGAGGGCGGCGCCCCGGAGTCCTTCGGACCGCAGGTCGCCGCCGCGCTCGGCGAGAGCGCGGCCGGGCAACTGCGGGACGACCCCTGGCAGTTGCTGCGCGTCGCCGGTGTACGGCCCGAGCAGGCCGACGGGTTCGCGCGGGCGCTGCTCGGCGCGGAGTGCGGGCCGGACGACGAGCGGCGGGGGCGGGCGATGACCGTCTGGCTGCTGGAGCAGGCGGCCGTGGCCGGACACACCGCGCTCGAACTGCCCACGCTCACCGCCGCCCTGGCCAAGCAGGGCGTGCCGGACGCCGACACCGCCGTGCAGAACACCCTCGCGGAGGCCGAGGCCCTGGTCTTCCAGGACGCCCTCGACCCACGGGCTCCCGAACCGGAGGAGGGCGAGGAGCGGCCGGTCCGTGTCCTGGCCGGACTGGAGCGGTACGCCCTCGCCGAGGAGAGCCTCGCCGACGGACTGGCCCGGCTGATCAACTCCGTACCGAAGCAGGACGGTTCGGCAGCGGACTGGGAGCGCGCCGCGAGCTCGGCCAAGGGCTCCGCCGGTGAACTGATTCGCGCGGTCGGGGACCACGGCCTCGTGCTCCACACCGGCGGGGAGGCGTCCCTGGCAGAACCGGCGGCGCTGCTCGCCGCGGCCCGCGAGCTCGGTCTGCGCGCCTGGGCGGCGGCTCACGGCCCACTGGGCCGGGATCGCTTCAGGGCACTGACGGGCGGACCCGGCGACGCGGCCGCGTTCGAAGGCTCCGGCGCGCCGGACCACCCCGCTCCCGCTGCCACCGTGACCGGCCTCCTCTCCGGTGCCGAAGGCCCTGGCCGGGACGCGGACGGTGCCCTCGATCTCGATCTCCTCGTGGTGCTCGACGCGCCTCAGCTGGACGTGGAGACGGCGGCGCTGCTGACGGAGTCGTTGCCGGACGGAGCGCGGCTGGTGCTGGCCGGGGACCCGGCGGTGCTGTGGTCGGCGGGGCCGGGGCGGGTGTTCGCCGATCTGCTGGCCGCCCGTGTCTGCCCGCAGGTCGCCTCCCGCCGCCCGGACCCGGGCCCCCTCGGCGAACTGGTCTCCGGCATCGGCATCGGCGAGCTCAACCAGGTCGAGGCCCCTGGCAAGGAGGTCGTGATCGTCCCGGTCCGGGACGCGGGCGAGGCCGTGCACCGCACCGTGCAGCTGGTCGCCGACTCGGTCCCGCGGGCGCTCGGCGTCCCCGCCGACCAGACCCAGGTCATCACCCCGGGCCACGGCGGAGCGGCGGGCACCCGCGCACTGAACGCGGCCCTCAAGGACCGCCTCAACCCGGGCCCGGGCCGTTTCGGCGGCTTCGACCCGGGAGACCGCGTCGCCTACTCCCCCACCCCGGGGCGCACCCTCCCGGGCCGCGTGGTGAAGGCCGACGCGGAGGGCCTCCACCTGTCCTGCGCCGGCGAGGACATCGTCGTACCGAAGGAGCGGGTGGAGCAGTCCGTGCGTCACGGCTGGGCCCTGACCGCCCACCAGGCGGCGGCAGGCCGCTGGCCCGCGGTGGTCGTGGTGCTGCCGGGAGACGCGGCCCGGTCCCTGACCCGGCCGTGGGTCTACACGGCGTTCAGCCGGGCGGAGCGCCATTTGTCCGTGGTCCACGGCGCGGACCAGGCCCTGCCGAGGGCGGTGGCGGAGATCCAGGCGAAGCCGCGCACGACCCGCCTGCCCGTCCTGCTCGCCACACAGGTCCCGGCGGCGGGCTGACCCGTCTGACGGGGCGTGGGGCCGTGACGCGATGTGCGGCTCCGCCGCGGGCAGCCCCCGCCGCCCCCGGCGGAGCCGACGGCCCGCAGACACACGACGGCGGCGGTCACGGAATCCTCCGTGACCGCCGCCGTCCGTGATCAGCGCTCGGAGTCCAGCGGTTCCAGATCCTCGTCCTCGTCCAGATCCGTGTCGAGGTCGTCCAGCTCGTCGTCGGACTCGTCGTCGAACACCGCACTGACGTCGAACCGGCAGACCACCCGCTGCGGATCGATCTGCTCGAACGGTCCCTCCAGCCACTCCCCGGGATCCGCCGGCTCGTCCGCCGCGGTCACCCACAGCGTGGAGTCGCCCTCCTCCAGCCCGAACTCCTTGTGCCGTGACGCGATCTCGTCCGGCTCGAACTCCCCGAACAGGATGCCCAACGCTCCGTGCACGGTGCCGGAGGCCTCCGCACCGTCGTCGTAGTCCGCCGCCTCGATCCGCTGTGCCTGCGCCAGCAGCCGCTGCGGCTCGGCCACCGCGTAGTCACGGCGGATCAGCACGCTCACCGCGTGCGGCTCCTCGGGACCCGCGTAGGGCGGCAGATCCTCCGTGCCGGGAATCTCGAAGGGCGTGACCTCGTCATAGCGGTCGTAGAGCAGCTCGTCGTACGCCTCGGCGGCCGCGGCAAGTTCGTTGAACGCTTCGTAGACGGTCGGGTCGTCCTCCCCCGACCGGCGTTCGACCGCCGCCAGGTGGCGGTCGAGCGCGGTCTTGACCGCCTCGGCGGCGGCACGTACCTCGGCAGCGGTGGGCTGCACAGCATCAGACATAGTGCAGACGCTATCCGTACCGGGCCCCAGCCCGCACAATAGATGCGATGCCGGAATACGAATTTGTCGACGTGTACGTACCGCGGGGGGTCTCCCGCAAGGACGCCACACGTCTGCTGACGGACCATGCCGAGTACGGACACTGGGAGTTGGACCGCCTGAGCCTGCTGCGTGACGGAAGCCGCAAGGTGCGGCTGCGCCGCAGGATCATCCGCCAGGTACGCGCCACCTGGTGAGATGACGCGACCGGAAACGGAGCGGGCCCCGCCGAGGCGGGGCCCGCTCCGTCATGCGCTGTGTCCCCTACGCGGATGCCCGTGCCTTGCGGTAGAGCACCGTTCCGGCCAGCAGCGCGCCCGCGCCGGCCGGCAGGGTCAGCCCCAGCGGCAGTTCGCTGCCGGTGTGGGCGAGCTGGGCCCCGCCCTGGGGCTGGGTGACCGACTGGGCGCCCGGCTGGTTGGGGTGCGTGGGACGGCCCTGCCCCTTCCCGTCGTCCGAGGACGGCGGCGTGCTCGGGGAGCCGGGCTCACCCGGCTCGACAGGGTTGCCGGGGTTGTCCGGGTTGCCTGGGTTATCCGGGTTGCCCGGCTGGTTCGGGTTACCTGGCTCGTTCGGGTTCCCCGGCTGGTTCGGGTTGCCCGGCTCGTTCGGGTTGCCGGGAGGCGGCGTCTGGTCTCCGCCGCCGGGCGGCGTGCTCGGGTGCCCGCCGCCGGAGCCGCCACCGTTCGAACAGTCGTTGCCGGTGGTGGAGTTGCCGATGCCGATGACGTCGACGCTGTTGCCGCAGACGTTCACGGGGACGTGCACAGGGGCCTCGACATGGTTGCCGGAGCCGATGCCCGGCGAGTCACTGGCGTGCCCGTGGGCGGACGAACCGCTGCCTCCGGAGCCGCCGTGCCCCCCGGACGACCCGCCCTGGTTGGTGCAACTGTTGCCGCTCGCCGGGTTGAGCACCCCGACGGCGTTCACCGTGTTGCCGCACACATTGACGGGCGCGTGCACCGGCGCCTGCACCGTGTTGCCGGACAGCACACCTGGCGAGTTCGAACTGGAGCCGCTCGCCCCTGAGTCCGCGTGGGCGGCACCGCCCACCGCGGCGATCACGCCGGACGCGGCCGCCACGGTCATCAGGCCTTTGCGGGTGACCTGTCGCATCGCTGGATTTCCCCCTGCCTTTCCGATTTCGGTCTGCATTTCGAGCTCTGCATCGTGGTGAAAAGACCGGTCGGCCCCGGAGCGCGTGGCTCGCGCTCCGGGACCGACGGACGTCAAACGACCCTCAGCGGATCGGCGTCACTTGTTGATGCAGGTGTTGCCGAAGGCAGGGTTCAGCAGCCCGATCACAGAGATGGTGTTGCCGCAGACGTTCACCGGGACGTGAACCGGAGCCTGAACGACGTTGCCGGACAGGATGCCGGGCGAGTGCACGGCAGCACCCTGGGCACCCGAGTCGGCGACGGCCATGCCCGCACCCGCGAGAACCAGACCACCGGTGGCGGCCGCAGCGGCGACAACCTTCTTGAGCATTTTTCCTCCTTGTTGGCAAAAGCGATCTCGTGTTGCTGATCGCATCACCTGTAACGAGGAGGAACTAATGAAGCTACGAGCCGATGAGCGTGTTCACTCTTCTCAGTCGCTCCCGCACGCGCAGCCGATTACCGGCGTCAAGACGCGTCGATGAACCGGTCGAGCACCCGCACCCCGAACTTCAGCCCCTCCACGGGCACCCGCTCGTCGATGCCGTGGAACATGCCGGCGAAGTCGAGCTCCGGCGGCAGTTGCAACGGCGCGAAGCCGAAGCAACGGATGCCGAGGTCGTCGAAGGACTTGGCGTCGGTGCCGCCGGAGAGCATGTAGGGCACGGCCTTGGCGATCGGGTCCTCGGCGCTCAGCGCGGTCTGCATGGCGTCGACGAGCTTGCCGTCGAAGTCGGTCTCCAGCGCCTTGTCGCCGTGCACGTCCTCGCGGCGCACCCGCGGGCCGAGGATCCGGTCGAGGTCGGCGAGGAACTCCTCCTCATAGCCGGGCAGGAAGCGCCCGTCGACGTGAGCGGTGGCCTGGCCGGGGATGACGTTGACCTTGTAGCCGGCGCCGAGCATGGTGGGCGCCGCCGAGTTGCGCAGCGTGGCCCCGACCATCTTGGCGATGCCGCCGAGCTTGGCGAGGGTCTCGTCCATGTTCTCGGGGTCGAGCTCGGTGCCGAGGGCGTCGGAGAGCTCGTCGAGGAAGGAGCGCACGGTCTTGGTGACCCGCACCGGCCACTTGTGCCGTCCGAGCCGGCCGACGGCCTCGCACAGTTCGGTGATGGCGTTGTCGTCGTTGGTCATCGAGCCGTGTCCGGCGGTGCCGTCCACGGTGAGCCGCATCCAGTGCATGCCCTTCTGGGCGGTCTCCACCAGGTAGAGCCGCAGGTTCTCGTTGACGGTGAAGGAGAACCCGCCGACCTCGCCGATCGCCTCGGTCACGCCCTCGAAGAGATCGGGGTGCTTGTCGACGAGGTACCGGGCGCCGTACGTGCCGCCCGCCTCCTCGTCGGCGAGGAAGGCGAGGACGATGTCCCGCGGCGGCTTGCGGCCGCTGCGCAGCCGGTCGCGGACGACCGCGAGGGTCATCGCGTCCATGTCCTTCATGTCGACGGCGCCACGGCCCCACACGCATCCGTCGGCGACCTCGCCGGAGAAGGGGTGGTGGGTCCAGTCCGCAGCGTTGGCCGGTACGACGTCGGTGTGGCCGTGGATGAGCAGAGCGGGCTTCGAGGGGTCCTCGCCCTGGATACGAGCGACCGTGGAGGCGCGCCCCTGGTGCGACTCGAAGATCTGCGGTTCGAGCCCCACCTCCGCGAGCTTCTCGGCGATGTACTCGGCGGCCTTGCGCTCACCCGGGCCCGAGTGGTCGCCGTAGTTGCTGGTGTCGATCCGGATGAGCTCGCGGCAGAGGTCCACGACCTCGTCCTCGCCGGTGACGTGCCTGGTCGTGTCCGTCCCGCTCACGCTGGTTCCTCCCGCTGTCACTGCTGGTGGTTCCCCTCATCCTCCCTCTCCCCCGGGTCACGCCCAAGACCGGACCCGGCCCGTCACACGCCGTTCACGCGGGGGCGAGGGGGTGATCGGGGCACCTCGAAAGCCTGGTAATGTTTCCTCTGTCGCCGCGAGGGAAACCCCGCACGACAGACACCTTGTCCGGGTGGCGGAATGGCAGACGCGCTAGCTTGAGGTGCTAGTGCCCTTTATCGGGCGTGGGGGTTCAAGTCCCCCCTCGGACACCAGCGAAACCCCTGCTGAGCAGGGGTTTTTTGCTGTCTCCGACCGACAGTGCCGGACGAAGCCCGCACCGACCGGAACGCAATGTGGGGCATGTCTCGCCCTGTGTATATAACCGCAGGTCAGCGGAGACGAGGTGGGCCCGGCAAGGCACCCGGACGGGTCTCTCCGGTCGCTGCTCAAAGGGCGCGGGCCTAGCGTCGTACTAAAATTTCCGGCTTGTTACGGAGCTGGAGCCGGACAACCCCAGGCAGACCTGCGGGCCCGCCAGCGCCCCGGAGGTTTCCGGGATCGAGACGCGAGGACCGATGGCAGCCATACACGAGGGCAGCGCTCTCGGCCTGCTCGAGGAAGAGATCCGCGAGCGGTTCGGTGATACGGCACGTTTCTCCGGGGGCCCGGCGGCCTCCCCGCGCACGCTCGTCGACATCCTCGACGCGTCCGTGCGGTCGTTCCCCAACGAGCCCGCGCTGGACGACGGTACGACCTGTCTGACCTACCGTGCGCTGGCCGTGGAGGTCGAGCGGCTGCGGCGCCGGCTCGGTGAGGCCGGGGTCGGGCTCGGCGACCGGGTGGGCGTGCGGGTCCCCTCCGGGACCAATGAGCTGTACGTCGCGATCCTCGCCGTCCTGGCCGCCGGTGCCGCGTATGTGCCCGTGGACGCCGAGGACCCGGACGAGCGGGCCGAGTTGGTGTTCGGGGAGGCGGGCGTACGCGCCGTCGTGGGGGCCGGTCACGAGCTGACCCTCACCGGGCGCAGCGAGGTCCCCGCCGCGCGGCCCGGCGTCGGGCACGACGCGTGGATCATCTTCACCTCCGGGTCCACCGGGAAGCCCAAGGGTGTCGCCGTCAGCCATCGCAGTGCCGCCGCGTTCGTGGACGCCGAGGCCGCGCTGTTCCTCACGGACGAGCCCATCGGTCCGGGTGACAGGGTCATGGCGGGCCTGTCGGTGGCGTTCGACGCGTCCTGCGAGGAGATGTGGCTGGCGTGGCGGTACGGGGCCTGTCTGGTGCCGGTGCCGCGCTCGCAGGTCAGGAGCGGTGCCGATCTCGGGCCGTGGCTGGTGGAGCAGGAGATCACCGTCGTCTCGACGGTGCCGACGCTCGCCGCGCTCTGGGAGCCCGAGGCTCTGAGCGACGTACGACTGCTGATCTTCGGCGGTGAGGCCTGTCCGCCCGAGCTGGCGCAGCGGCTGGTGACCGAGGGGCGCGAGGTCTGGAACACGTACGGGCCGACCGAGGCGACCGTCGTGGCCTGTGCCTCGCTGATGAGCGGTGCGGAGCCGATCCGGATCGGGCTGCCGCTCGACGGCTGGGAGCTGGCCGTCGTCGACGAGGCCGGGGAGCCCGTGCCGATGGGCGCCAGCGGGCAGTTGGTGATCGGCGGGGTCGGGCTCGCGCGGTATCTGGACGCCGAGAAGGACGCGGAGAAGTACGCGCCGCTGGAGTCGCTGGGCTGGGAGCGGGCGTACCGCAGCGGTGACCTCGTGAAGGCCGAGCCGGAGGGGCTGGTCTTCCTCGGGCGGGCCGACGAGCAGATCAAGCTCGGCGGACGGCGGATCGAGCTCGGTGAGGTCGACGCCGCGCTGCAGGCGTTGCCGGGGGTCGCGGGTGCGGCGGCCGCCGTGCGTACCGCCCGGGGCGGGAACCAGCTGCTCGTCGGGTACGTCGTCACGCAGAACGGCTGGGACCACGCGGTCGCCGTCGAGAAGCTGCGCGCCGAACTGCCCGCCGCGCTGGTGCCGTTGCTCGCGCCGGTCGAGGATCTGCCGACGCGGACATCGGGCAAAGTAGACCGAAACGCGCTGCCGTGGCCCCTCGAAGGCCTCGAAACCAGCGGTCCCGCCGAGCAGTTGTACGGCACCGAGGCGTGGCTCGCGGAGCAGTGGAGCGAGGTGCTCGGCATTCCCGTGTCGAGTGCGCGGGACGACTTCTTCGCGATCGGCGGCAGCAGTCTTGCCGCGGCCCAGCTGACCACGCGACTGCGGACCCGGTATCCGAGCGCGGCCGTGCTCGACATCTACCAGCAGCCGGTGCTGCGGAAGTTGGCGCGGCGCCTTGAGGAGTCGACGCAGGACGACGGGGCGGCGCGGGTCGTCGCGCCGGTTCCGACGCGGGCGAAGGTGATCCAACTTCTGCTGCTGGCACCTCTGTTCACGCTGCTGGGACTGCGCTGGACCGTGGTGCTGGCCGCGCTGGGGAACGTACTGCCGTACGCCTGGCTGCCGACCGCCTCCTGGTGGGTGATCGGGGCGGCTGCTCTGGTGCTGTTCAGTCCGCCCGGGCGGCTCGCCGTCGCCGCCGGTGGGGCACGGCTGCTGCTGCGGGGTGTGCAGCCGGGGCGGTATGCGCGCGGCGGAAGTGTGCATCTGCGGTTGTGGACCGCCGAGCGGCTGGCCGAGTTCAGTGGGGCGACCTCGCTGACCGGGGCGTGGCTGGAGCGGTATGCGCGGGCGCTCGGTGCCAAGGTCGGGCCGGATGCGGATCTGCACTCGCTGCCGCCGGTGACCGGGATGCTCAAGCTGGGCCGGGGGGCCGCCGTCGAGTCCGAGGTGGATCTGTCCGGCTGGTGGCTGGACGGGGACCGGCTGGAGGTCGGCCAGGTCAAGGTCGGTGCGCACGCGGTCGTCGGGACGCGCAGCATGCTCTTCCCGGGCGCGCGGGTCGGCAAGCGGGCCGAGGTGGCGCCGGGGTCGGCGGTCACCGGGCAGATCCCGACCGGTCAGCGGTGGGCGGGGGCGCCCGCGGTCAAGCTGGGCAAGGCCAAGCGGAACTGGCCGAAGGAACGGCCGCGCAAGGGCACGTACTGGCGGGTGATGTACGGCCTGACGGGCTTCGGGCTGACCGCGCTGCCGGTGCTGGCGGGCGTGGCCGCGTTTCTCGCGGGGCGGGTGTTCTTCACACCGGACCGGCCGCTGCAGGGCGCCCTGATCGCCCTCGTGCCGGCCACGCTGGCGTTCGGGGCGGCGTATGCGCTGCTGATCCTCGTCGGCGTACGGCTGCTGAGCCTGGGGCTGCGGGAGGGGACGCATCCGACCCACAGCCGGGTCGGGTGGCAGGCCTGGACCGTGACCCAGCTGATGGACCGCTCACGGGAGACGCTGTTCCCGCTGTACGCCGGGCTGGTCACGCCGGTGTGGCTGCGGCTGCTCGGGATGCGGATCGGGCGGGGCGCCGAGGTGTCGACCGTGCTCGCGCTGCCGAGCCTGACGACCGTCGGTGAGGGCGCGTTCCTCGCCGACGACACGCTGACCGCGCCGTACGAGCTCGGTGGTGGCTGGATGCGGATCGGGCGGGCCGAGATCGGGCGGCGGGCGTTCCTCGGGAACTCGGGGATGACCGCGCCCGGGCGGTCCGTGCCGGACGGCGGGCTGGTCGGGGTGCTGTCGGCGACGCCGAAGAAGGCGAAGAAGGGCAGCTCGTATCTGGGGCTGCCGCCGGTGAAGCTGCCGCGGAACGCCGCCGGCGGCGACCAGAGCCGGACGTACGACCCGCCGGCGCGGCTGCTGTGGGCGCGTGGACTTGTGGAGCTGTGCCGGATCGTGCCGGTGTTCTGCTCGGCGGCGCTCGCGGTGCTGACGGTGGCGGCGCTGTGCGCGCTCGGCGTGTGGGCGTGGCCGCTGGCCGGGCTCGTGCTGCTCGCCGCGGGCGCCGCGGCGGCGCTGGTGTCGATCGCCGCGAAGTGGCTGCTGGTCGGACGGCATCGCAGCGGGGAGCATCCGCTGTGGAGCTCCTTCGTGTGGCGCAACGAGCTCGCGGACACCTTCGTCGAGGTCGTGGCGGTGCCGTGGCTGGCCGGGGCGGTGCCGGGGACACCGGTGATGACGGCATGGCTGCGGGGACTCGGGGCGCGGGTCGGCAAGGGTGTCTGGGTGGAGAGCTACTGGCTGCCCGAGACGGATCTGGTGACCCTGGAGGACGCGGCGACGGTGAACCGCGGCTGCGTGCTGCAGACGCACCTCTTCCACGACCGGATCTTGCGGACGGATACTGTGGTCCTCCGTGAGGGCGCGACGCTGGGTCCTGGCGGGATCGTGCTGCCCGGCAGCACGATCGGGGCCCGTACGACGCTGGGTCCCGCGTCGCTCGTCATGGCCGCGGAGTCCGTTCCGGACGACACCCGTTGGCTCGGCAACCCGATCGAGGCATGGCGTCCCTGAGCGCGGGCCACTCGGACCGGGAGGGCGGTGCGTCCGGACGGAGTGGTGGCATGGCACAGGGAGTAGACACAGCGGTGGCGGTTCAGCAGGCGGCGGGGTCGGACCCGTATTTCCCGGAGCACGGTGACGCTCGGTACCGGGTGCACCGGTACGAGCTCGCGCTGGAGTACCGTCCGGGCCCGAACCGGCTGTCCGGCACGGCCCGGATCAACGCCATAGCGGGACGGTCGCCGCTCGCCGAGTTCTTCCTGAACCTCGCCGACTTCAAGGTCGGGCGGGTGCGGGTGGACGGCCGCCAGCCGCACTACACGCACCGCGGCGGCAAGCTGCGTGTGCGCCCGGCGAAGCCCGTGCGTCCCGGTGCCGCGTTCACCGTCGAGGTGCACTGGGCGGGCAATCCCAAGCCGGTCAGCAGCCCTTGGGGCGGCCTCGGTTGGGAGGAGCTGGAGGACGGGGCGCTGGTGGCGAGCCAGCCGATCGGGGCTCCGTCCTGGTACCCGTGCAACGACCGGCCCGCGGACAAGGCGTCGTACCAGATCTCGATCACCACGCCGTCGGCGTACGCGGTGGTCGCGGGCGGCAGACTTCTGACCCGTACGACGCGTGCGTCCACGACGACCTGGGTGTACGAGCAGTCGGCGCCGACGTCCAGCTATCTGGTGGGGCTGGCGATCGGGAAGTTCCAGACGGTGCTGCTGGGCGACCCGGGGCCGGGCGGGGTGCCGCAGCACGGGCACATCCCGGCGCATCTGCTGCCGCATTTCTCACGGGACTTCGCCCGTCAGCCGCAGATGATGGATGTCTTCCAGGAGCTGTTCGGCCCGTACCCCTTCGAGGAGTACGCGGTCGTGGTGACCGAGGAGGAGCTCGATGTCCCCGTCGAGGCACAGGGGTTGTCGCTGTTCGGCGCCAACCATGTGGACGGGGCGCGGGGTTCGGAACGGCTGGTCGCGCACGAGCTGGCGCACCAGTGGTTCGGCAACAGCGTGTCCATCGCGGACTGGCGGCACATCTGGCTCAACGAGGGGTTCGCGAAGTACGCCGAGTGGCTGTGGTCGGAGCGGTCGGGCGGGCGGACGGCGCAGCAACTCGCCGCGGCCGCGCACCGGTTGCTGTCGGGGCTCCCGCAGGATCTGCGGCTGGCGGACCCGGGCCGCAAGTCGATGTTCGACGACCGGCTCTACGAGCGGGGCGGGCTGGCCGTGCACGCGGTGCGGTGCGCGATGGGCGACGTGGCGTTCTTCCGGATGCTGCGGGGGTGGGCGGGGCTGCACCGCAACGGGGCCGTGACCACGACGACGTTCACGGCGCACGCGTCCCGCTTCTCGCCGGAGCCGCTGGACGAGGTGTTCCGGGTGTGGGTGCACGGGACGGAGCTGCCGCCGCTGCCGATGCCGGAGACCCGGCAGGCCGTCTAGCACAATGGCGGTCATGAGCACCCGTCCCTGCCCCTGCGGCCTGCCCGACCCCTACGCCGAGTGCTGCGGCCGCTATCACTCCGGTGCGGCCGCCGCTCCGACCGCCGAGGCGCTCATGCGGTCCCGGTACAGCGCGTTCGTACAGGGGGACACCGCCTATCTGCTGCGGACCTGGCATCCGCGGACCCGTCCGGCGCGCCTCGGCCTCGACCCGGGGATGCGCTGGACCGGTCTGGAGATCCTCGGCACGAGCGACGGCTCGGCGTTCCACTCCGTGGGGACGGTGACGTTCCGGGCGTCGTTCCGGGGCGGGTCGCTGCACGAGCGGAGCCGGTTCGAGCGGGTGGACGGGGCGTGGGTGTATCTGGACGGGGAGTTCCTGGAGGACTGACCTGGTGGGCTCAGGGCGCCAGGATGTCCAGCTCCTGCAGCGCCCCCACCGTGATCTCCCGGGTCAGGGCCTCCGCGCGGACCGCGTCGCCCGCGCGGACCGCCTCGGCCACCTGGACGTGGAGGGTGACCGCGGCCGGGTCGGGGTCCTCGAACATGACCTCGTGGTGGGTGCGGCCCGCCAGGACTTCCGCCACGACGTCGCCCAGGCGGGCGAACATCTCGTTGCCGGAGGCCGTCAGGATGACCCGGTGGAAGGCCATGTCGTGGATGAGATAGCCCTCCAGCTGGTGGCCGCGTGAGTGGGCGACCATGCCCAGGGCGCACTCCGTGAGTTCCGCGCACTGTTCGGCCGTGGCGTGTTTTGCCGCCAGGCCCGCCGCGACGGGTTCGATCGCCGACCGCAGGACCGTCAGGGAGCGAAGCTGCTGGGGTCGGTCGGCGCCCGCGAGGCGCCAGCGGATGACCTGGGGGTCGTAGACGTTCCAGTCGGACTTCGGGCGGACCGTCACGCCCACGCGGCGGCGGGACTCGACCAGGTGCATGGATTCCAGGACGCGGACGGCCTCGCGCATCACCGAGCGGGAGACGTCGAACTCCTGGGCCAGTTCGTCCGTGCGCAGGACGCTGCCCGGCGGGTACTCGCCCGCGGTGATCGCCGGGCCGAGGGTTTCCAGTACTTGGCCGTGCAGGCCCCGGCCCGGTGTGCTCATGCACTCAGCGTACGCGTCAGATCACGGCCTCAAAAAGTCAGACTTATTTGTCACGGGCTCTTGAATTCGTCGTACCTAATGGGTTTCAGTTGCGTCGACATCACGTCAACGAAGACAGGTAGGCAGCGATGAACACCCCCCATGTCGTCGTGGTGATGGGCGTCGCGGGCACCGGCAAGACCACCATCGGTCCGCTGCTCGCCGCCCGGCTCGGCGTCCCGTACGCCGAGGGCGACGACTTCCATCCGCCGGCCAACATCGCCAAGATGTCGGCCGGCACCCCGCTCACCGACGAGGACCGGTGGCCCTGGCTGGACGCCATCGGCGACTGGGCGCACGGGCGGGCGGGACTCGGCGGGGTGGTCAGCTGCTCGGCGCTGAAGCGGTCGTACCGCGACCGGCTGCGCGCCGCCGCTCCCGGGCTCGTCTTCGTGCATCTCGCGGGCGACCGCGCCCTCATCGAGGACCGCATGTCCCACCGGCAGGGGCACTTCATGCCGACCGCGCTGCTCGACTCCCAGTTCGCCACCCTCCAGCCCCTGGAGAGCGACGAGGCGGGAGTCGTCGTGGACGTCGCCGGCAGCCCCGAGGAGATCACCGCCCGGGCCGCCGAGGCCCTGACCGAACTCCCTTAGCCCCCTGCCTCCCCGCAGCACCCCTCCCCCGTCCCCGTACCTGCAAGGGAAGACCCGTGACCAGACTCAGCGTCGAGTTGCTGGCAGCGGACCCCGTCGAGCCCATCACCTCGGCCGGTCACGCTCAGCTGGGCATCGCAGTCCTGGCGGGCATCGCCGTCATCGTCCTGCTCATCACCAAGTTCAAGCTCCACGCGTTCCTCTCGCTGACCATCGGCTCGCTGGCGCTGGGCGCGTTCTCCGGAGCGCCGCTCGACAAGGCCATCGCCAGCTTCACGACCGGCCTCGGTACGACCGTCGCCGGCGTGGGCGTGCTGATCGCGCTCGGTGCGATCCTCGGCAAGATGCTCGCCGACTCCGGCGGCGCCGACCAGATCGTCGACACCATCCTCGCCAGGGCCGGTGGCCGGTCGATGCCGTGGGCGATGGTGCTCATCGCCTCGGTGATCGGTCTGCCGCTGTTCTTCGAGGTCGGCGTCGTGCTGCTGATCCCGGTCGTGCTGATGGTCGCCAAGCGCGGCAACTACTCGCTCATGCGCATCGGCATCCCGGCCCTCGCCGGTCTGTCCGTGATGCACGGCCTGGTCCCGCCGCACCCCGGCCCGCTGGTCGCGATCGACGCGGTCAAGGCCGACCTGGGTGTCACCCTGGCGCTCGGCGTCCTCGTGGCGATCCCGACGGTGATCATCGCCGGTCCGCTGTTCTCGCGGTACGCGGCCCGCTGGGTGGACGTCCCGGCCCCGGACAAGATGATCCCTCAGCGGGCCTCCGAGGACCTGGAGAAACGTCCCGGCTTCGGCGCCACGCTGATCACGATCATGCTGCCGGTCATCCTGATGCTCTCCAAGGCGCTCGTCGACATCGTCATCGACGACAAGGAGAACACCACCCAGCGCGTCTTCGACGTCATCGGTTCGCCGCTGATCGCCCTGCTCGCCTCGGTCCTGCTCGGCATCTTCACGCTGCTGCGTCCCGCGGGCTTCGGCAAGGACCGGGTCTCCGGCCTGGTGGAGAAGGGCCTCGCACCCATAGCGGGCATCCTCCTCATCGTCGGCGCGGGCGGCGGCTTCAAGCAGACGCTGATCGACACCGGCGTGGGCGCGATGATCCTCGACATCTCCGAGGACTGGTCGATCCCGGCCCTGCTGCTGGCCTGGCTGATCGCGGTCGCCATCCGGCTCGCGACCGGTTCCGCGACGGTGGCCACGGTCTCCGCGGCCGGTCTGGTCGCCCCGCTGGCCGCCGACATGTCGACGACCCACGCGGCCCTCCTGGTCCTCGCCATCGGCGCCGGGTCGCTCTTCTTCAGCCATGTCAACGACGCCGGGTTCTGGCTGGTCAAGGAGTACTTCGGCCTCGACGTCGGCCAGACGATCAAAACCTGGTCGGTCATGGAGACGATCATCTCGGTCGTCGCCGGCGGTGTGGTCCTGCTGCTCTCGCTGATCATCTAGGGATACGGGGATCACGACGATGAGTCACCCTCTGTTCGACATCAGCGGCCGGACGGCGCTGGTCACGGGTTCCAGCCGGGGCATCGGCCTCGCGCTGGCCCGTGGCCTCGCGGAGGCCGGCTGCACGGTGGTCCTCAACGGGCGCGACGGGGACCGGCTCGGCAAGGCCGCCGCCTACCTCGAGGCCGCCGGCCTGCCCGGAGACATCCACACGGCCGTGTTCGACGTGACCGACGGCGCCTCCGTTGCCGCAGGGATCGCCGACGTCGAGGAGCGGGTCGGCCCGCTCGACATCCTGGTCAACAACGCGGGCATGCAACTGCGCGCCCCGCTCCTGGAGTTCACGGACCCCGACTGGCACCGCATCCTGGACACCAACCTGACCAGCGCCTTCCTGGTCGGCCGGGAAGCGGCCCGCCGGATGACGGAACGCGGCCACGGCAAGATCGTCAACATCTGCTCGCTGCAGAGCGAGGTGGTCCGCCCCGGCATCGCGCCCTACGCCGCCACCAAGGGCGCGCTGAAGATGCTGACCAAGGGCATGTGCGCCGACTGGGGCCCGCACGGCGTCCAGGTCAACGGCCTCGGCCCCGGCTACATCGAGACCGAGCTCACCGGGGCCCTGGTCGCGGACGAGGAGTTCAGCGCCTGGGTACGTCGCCGCACCCCGGCCGGCCGCTGGGGCCGCACCGAGGACCTGGTCGGCGGGCTGCTCTTCCTCGCCTCGCCCGCCGCGGACTTCGTCAGCGGGCAGATCCTGTACGTCGACGGCGGAATGACGAGCGTGCTGTGATGACGGTCGGTTGTGTGATCCACGGGCAGGGCGACCTGCGGGTCGAGGAGCTGGCCGCCCCCGCGCCCGGCCCCGGGCAGGCGCTGGTCGCCGTACGGTACGGCGGGGTCTGCGGCTCCGACCTGCACTACTGGCGGCACGGCGGGGTCGGTGACTTCCGGCTGAGGGAACCGATGGTGCTCGGTCACGAGGTGGTCGGGACGGTCCTCTCCTACGGCGCCGGCGCGTCAGGTCCCGTCCCCGGTACGGCCGTTGCGGTGCACCCGGCCACGCCCTGCGGGGTGTGTCCGGAGTGCTCGGACGGGCGGCGGAACGTGTGCCGGGACACCCGGTATCTGGGCAGCGCGGCACGCTTCCCGCACGTCCAGGGCGGGTTCGCGGCCCAAGTGGTGGTGCCCGCGGAGCAGTTGAGGGCGCTGCCGAAGGGTCTCGGACTCCGCCGAGCCGCCCTGGCCGAGCCCCTGTCCGTCGCGCTGCACGCCGTGCGGCGCGCCGGGGAGGTCGCCGGGAAGCATGCCCTCGTCACCGGTGCCGGACCCATCGGGTGTCTGGTGGTCGCGGCGGCGAAGGCGGCCGGCGCGGCACGGGTGACGGTGACGGATCTGCTGCCGGAGGCGCTGCGGTACGCCGGGGCCGCCGGCGCCGACACCGTCGTACGGGCCGATGATCCGGAGGATGCCGGGTGGCCGTCCGAGGTGGATGTGGCGGTCGAGGCTTCCGGGGTCGCGGCCGGGTTGGACACGTGTCTGCGGCTGGTGCGGCGCGGTGGTGTGGTCGTGCAGCTCGGGATGCTGCCGCCGGGGCGGTCGGCGTTCTCCGGGAATCTGGTCGTGAGCCGGGAGATCGAGCTGCGGGGGGCGTTCCGTTTCGACGGGGAGTTCGACGCGGCACTGCGCCTGCTCGCCGCCGAGTCGTCGTTCGACGGGCTGGTCAGCGCGGTGGTGCCGGTGCGGGAGGCGGAGTCGGCGTTCGCGCTGGCGGCCGACCGGAACGTGTCCTGCAAGGTGCTGCTGGACTTCGGGGACTGAACCCGGCCTCGGCTCCCTCGCGGACTTCGCGGCTGAATCCGCTTCCTTCCCGGCGCGGGCGGCCCGATGATAGGAGGCCCCTGGGAACGGTGGCCCAGGGGCGGACCGTGTCGGGGGGCGTCATGGCGGTTTCCCTCGGGATGCGTATCTCGGGGCTGCTCGTCGTCGGAGCGGTGGCGGTGGCCGCCGCGGCCTTCACCGGTGACAGGAGTGACGGGCCGGGCAGGGGCGAAGGCGGGGGAAGAGTCGTCACGGCGGGTCCGTCGGACGTCGCGCCCACGGGCGGCACCGCGACGCCGGGTGCGTCCGGCACTCCCGCGCGGCCCAAGGCGGACGGGCATGTGAGCAGTCCCGCCGACGTGCCCACGCCGATCGTGCCCGGGATCACTCCCCCGGCCGCCCCGGCCCCCACTTCGCCCTCCCCCTCGCCGAGCGCCAAGGCACTGGAGAGCCCGCCGTGGCTGCCGTCCGGCCCCTACTCCCCCGACACCGACAGCACCCCCGACCCCTCCAGCGTCTACGACCGGCTGCGCGCCCCCGCCGAGTGCGGCCGCGTCCTCGAGGTGATCCCCGAGCAGCCGGCGGACGAGGAGTGGCGGCTGCTGCGCGGACTCGCCTCCGCCTGTCTCGCCGTACAGGGCAAGGGCGGCAGCTGGGAGACGGCGGCGCGGGAGTTCACCGCGTCGGCCGGGAAGTCCGGGACCTGCAAGGGGCGGGCCGTGTACAGCGTGCTGGGGGGACTGCTCGACTTCCATCGGCGGCATCCTTCCGCGACCGTGCAGCTGAAGTCGTCGTCCGGCGGCTCGCCCGCGTGCGCCTACGGGATCGCCCGGGTGGACTCCGGCGGTGACGGGGAGGCGCGGCCCGGGGAGACGGTCGGGATCGAGCTGGCCGGGACGTACTTCGACCATGCCGAACTGCTGCGGGACGGGAGGGTGTTCATCGACGGGCGACAGCTCGACGGGAGGCCCGTGCTCGCCTCCGGGTCCGGTGACCGTCTGGTGCTGAACGTGGTGGTGCCGGTGGTGGAGGGGCTGCCGAAGGCCGTGGACGTGGCCGTCCGGTTCGGGGGTGCCGAGGTGCGGGCGGAGGACGCCTTCACCGTCGTGGGGCCCGCTCCGGCGGTGTCCGGGTCGGGGTCGCCGGGTGTCTCGGTGGCGCCGTCCGGTTCGGTGCTGCCGTCCGTGTCCGTGCCGCCCGCCGCCGACGTGCCGCCGTCCGCTTCAGTGCCGCCACAAGGAGTGTTCCCGCTCGGCCCATTCCCGGCTCACCGTCCCGGTCCGCAGGCCTCGGCGGGCCTCGGGGTCGCCGAGGGCCATGCCGATGTGGCCGGCGAGGACGATGCCGATGGTCAGGGCCAGCCAGTCGTGGACGAAGGTCGCGCTGGTGCGCCACTGGATCGGGGTGAGGTGGGTGAACCACATCAGCAGGCCGGTGCCGAGCATCACCAGGGTGGCGCCCGCGATCCAGGCCGCGTAGATCTTCTGTCCGGCGTTGAACTTGCCCGCGGGGCGGGACGCGCGGCGCTTGTCGCGTCGTAGGGCCGCGCGCAGCCAGATCCTGTCGTGCGGGCCGAAGCGGTTCAGGAAACCCAGGTCGGCGCGGAAGTGGCGGGAGGCGAGGCCCGCCAGAGCGGGCAGCGGCAGGGCGAGGCCGGACCACTCGTGGACGCGGACCACCAGCTCGCGGCGGCCGACGAGTTCGGCGAACTCGGGGATGTAGAGGAAGGCCGCGGTGAGCACGCAGACTCCCATCAGGGCGGCGGTCGTGCGGTGCACCCAGCGCTGGCTGCGGCCGAAGCGGCGTACGCGCGTCTCCGGCGGCGCCTCAGCTCGTAGGCTCATCGTCCCGTCCGTTCGACCTGCCGACCCAGGCGTCGACGTCGTAGCCGCGGTCCTCCCAGTAGCCGGGCTCCACGTCCTCGGTGACGGTGATGCCGGAGAGCCACTTGGCGGACTTGTAGAAGTACATGGGGGCCACGTAGAGGCGGACGGGGCCGCCGTGGCTGTGGCCGAGGTCCTTGTCCTGCATGCGCAGGGCGACCAGGACGTCGGCGCGGCGGGCCTGGTCGAGGGTGAGGCTCTCGGTGTAGGTGCCGTCGAAGCAGCTGAAGCGGATCGCGGTGCCCTTGGCCTGGACTCCGGCGGCGTCGAGGAGATGGGAGAGGCGTACGCCCTCGAAGGGGGTGTCCGGGACGCGCCAGCCGGTGACGCACTGGACGTCCTTGACCATCCGGGTCTGGGGCATCGCGCGCAGGTCGTTCAGGGTGTAGGTGGCCGGGCGGTCGACGAGGCCGTCGATCCTCAGGCGGTAGTTCGCGGCGTTCTTGTGGGGGACGGAGGAGGCGACCGAGTAGTAGCGGAAGCCGCCGCCGTTGGGGAGCAGGCCGGTGAGGCCGGTGGGGTCCTTGTCGGCGGCGCTGCCGAGGAAGGCTTCCAGGCCGCGTTGCAGGGTGGGGGCGGCGACCACGCCGAGGGCGCCCAGGCCGAGGGTGCCGAGGAGGACGCGGCGGCCGACGGGCCTGCCCTGTTCCTCGGGTTGTCCGGAGTTCACTCACCCATTCGAACACCCGCGGGCCCTGGCGGACCAGGGTTCGCGGGTGCCCGTCAGACTTCCGTAACCACTTCTCACGTCCTCCGAGGAAGAGCACGTCCTCTCAGGAAGAGGCCGCCTTCTCCAGCTGGAACGCCTCGTTGCCCAGGCCGATCCGGGCGTGCGCCTCGGGCGAGCGGGCCTTGAGGAGCAGTCCCTGGATCACGCCGACGACCAGGGCCAGGCCGATGATGCCGGGGAGGATCCAGCTCAGGGACGAGTCCGGTCCGGCGCCCACGAGGACGTCGAAGTCCTTCACGGTGTAGCCGGCGATGACGAGCAGGGCGATGCCGGCGAGCACGGAGGTGACCAGTCGCCAGGCCTGGGCGCCGGCGGCACCGCGGCGGACGAAGAAGACGACGACCGAGAAGGAGGCCGCGGCCATCAGCACGATCACACCGAGGGCGCCGATGTTGCCGCCCCAGGTGAACAGGTGCAGGACGGGCTCGGTCGGGTCGCCGGTCGGCTTGTCGTCGGCGATCGCGAAGGCGACGACGATCACCACCGAGACGGCCGTCTGGAGCAGGGACCCGGTGGCGGGGGCGCCGCTGGCGCCGTTCGTGCGCCCGAAGGCCGCGGGGAGCAGGCCCTCGCGGCCCATGGCGAAGGCGTAGCGGGCGACGACGTTGTGGAAGCTGAGCATGGCGGCGAACATGCCGGTCACGAACAGGACGTGCAGGACGTCGGTGAAGGTGCCGCCGAGGCGGGACTCGGTGAGGCCGAAGAGCAGTCCGGCGCTCTGCTTCTGGGACTCGCCGACGATCGCGGAGGGGCCGGTGGCGACGGTGAGGGCCCAGCTGCTGAGCGCGAAGAAGACGGCGACCCCGCCGACGGCGAGGAACATCACGCGGGGCACCAGGACGTGCGGGCGGCTGGTCTCCTCGGCGTAGACGGGCGCCTGCTCGAAGCCGAGGAAGGCGGCGATGCAGAAGCAGAGCGCGGTGCCGACGCCCGCGCCGGTGAGGGTGTCCGGGTTGAAGGCGTGCAGGGACAGGCCCTCCTTGGCGGGGTCGGCGACGGCCGCGATGTCGAAGATGACGACCAGGGCCACCTCGATGACCAGCAGGACGCCGAGCACCTTGGCGTTGACGTCGATCTTCAGCCAGCCGAGCGCGCCGACGGCCAGCGCGGCGACCAGGGACGGTATCCACCAGGCGATCTCGACATCGGCATAGGTGGCGAAGAGGCCGGAGACCTCGAAGCCGAAGATGCCGTAGATGCCGACCTGGAGGGCGTTGTAGGCGACGAGGGCGACCAGGGCCGAGCTCGCGCCTGCGGTGCCGCCGAGGCCGCGGGAGATGTAGGCGTAGAAGGCGCCGGCGTTGTGGACGTGCCGGCTCATCTCGGCGTAGCCGACGCTGAAGAGGATCAGGACCACGCCGAGGACGACGAAGAGCAGGGGCTGTCCGACGATGCCCATCACCGCGAATGTGGTGGGCATGACACCCGCGACGACCATGAGGGGGGCGGTCGCGGCGAGGACGGAGAGCAGCAGGCCGCCGGTGCCCAGGCGGTCGGCGCGCAGGGCCCGCTCCTGGCCCTTGTAGGTACTGATGCCGTCGCCGGCGCTGGTTCTGCTCGTGGTCATCGGGACCGTCCTTAGCTGGGTTCGGGGGCGTTACGCCGTGCCGAGCACGCTGTCGCGGGCGGCACGGAAGGCGGGGTACGGGTCCCGGTCGGGGTAGGACCAGGGGGCCGGGGTGGCGTGCTCGCCGATGCGGTGGAAGAGGGCGGCGGCCTCGGCGCCCCTTCCCTCGCAGACCTTGGCGTGGGCGAGGAAGTTCAGGTCCACCAGGCGGCGCGGGTGACCCTCGTGCTCCCATTCCAGCCACCAGTCGAAGGCGGCCTTCAGGACCTGCCGGGCGCGGCGGCCGACCCAGTGGCCGGAGGAGGCCGGGTCGGGGGGTTCATGGCCCGCGACGGCGAGGACGCGGTAGCGCTCGGCGTGCGCGATGACCGGGAGGATGGCGAGGGGGGAGTCGGCGGGGGCCTGTTCGGCGGCCCAGGTGGCGAAGTCGTAGACCTCGTGGAGCGGGTCCGGACCGGCTTCGGCGCGGTGCTCGGCGAGGCGGGCGACCATCAGATGGTGGGCGTGGTGGTGGTCCGCGTGGCGCCGCCGCACCTCTTCGAAGATCCGGACGGTGTTCGCGCCCCCGAGCGATCCCTGCTCCAGGAGCAGCAGGCCGAGCCAGGGGGTGGGGTCGGCGGGCACCCGCTCGGCGGCGGCGCGGCAGGCCTCGCGGGCCTTCTCCGGCTTCTCCTTGCCCGCCACGGCACGGTGGACGAGGGCCAGGGCGAGCAGGACGGCGGCGTCGGCGGACTCGGGTTCGGCGAGCAGCCAGTCGCGGGTCCAGGCGGCGCTGTAGGGCTCCATGGCGAGGCCGGTCACCCGGTGGCCGCGCAGGTCCCACTCGTCGCCCGTGTGGGCGAGCAGGGAACGGGCGGCCTGCCAGCGGCCCTGGGCCAGGGCGGAGCGGGCGGAGACGAGTTCGGCGTCGTCGAGAGCGGCGTCGAAGACCTGGGCCGCGCGTCTGCGGCCGCGGCCTAGCGGGGGCGGGGGTGGAGACACCGCGGAGACTTCCTCACGCGACGCAGCTCGACGTCGTAGTTCGGTTGTGTGGGCAGTTGGTCACGGACAGCAAAGCCGCAGCCAACGCTCTTCGTCAAGGTTCCACCGGGTGTTAAACGTGTCAACTTCCGTTATGGAAGAGGCAGTTGTGATCACTTGGACCGGTCGGCAGGGGGTGCATGTGGCGTACGCCATGGCGCCGGGCGGGTCCCTGTCGGACCATGACGGCACGGTCGTACGGGGTGACCGAGTCAACTGCCCGGATCCGGGTACTCCCGGGAGCGTGCCGGGCCCAAGGACGCTACAGTCGGCCTCCAACGCACCCCGTGGCCCGGCCGAGTGATCGAGGTACGCAGCGTGTCGGTTCTGGTTCTGGTTCTCGCCGTGAGCGCCGCCTGCTGCCTGGGCTTCGGATTCGTCCTCCAGCAGAACGCCGCTCAGCGGGCGCCGCTGAACGACTTCCTCTCCCCCCGCCTGCTCCTGGACCTGATGAAGGTGCCGCGCTGGCGGGGCGGTATCGGGCTGATGGTGGCCGGCATGGTCCTCGGCGCGATCGCGCTGGGCCAGGGCGAGATCTCCCTGGTGGAACCCCTGCTGGCGACGAACCTGCTGTTCGCGATGGCCCTCTCCCGCCATCAGACCAAGCAGCCGCTGGGCCGTCAGGGCTGGGCGGGACTGCTGCTCCTCGCGGGCGGCGTCACCGCGTTCATCGTCGCGGGCGAGCCGCGCGGCGGCACGGCGGTCAGCGACCCCTTCCGGCACTGGCTGATCATCGGCGCGATGATCGGGCTCGCGCTGCTGCTGACGACCTACGCGAAGCGTTCCCGGCTGGTCGCGGGCCCGGCGCTGCTCGCGGTGGCGGCCGGACTGCTGTACGGCGTCCAGGACGCCCTCACCCGGGTCAGCGGCGAACGCTTCTCCGAGGGCGGCCTCGTGCACGTCCTCACCGGCTGGCAGCCGTACGCGGTGCTCGCGCTCGGCGTCACCGGCCTGGTCCTGGTCCAGAGCGCCTTCGAGACGGCGTCCCTGCGGATGTCCCTGCCGGCCCTGACCGCGGCCCAGCCGCTGGCGGGGATCATCTGCGGTGTGGGGTTCCTGGGCGACCAGCTGCGCATGGACGCGGGCGCGCTGGCCTGGGAGGCGGCGGGACTGGCGGCGGTCGTGACGGGGATCGTGCTGCTGGGGCTGCATCCGGCGATGCCGTGCGGCTCGGCGGAGCGGCCGGTGCGGGCGACGGCCCGGGATCTCCAGCCGAACTGATCCTCGTGGGGTGCGGATCGGCCGTCCCCGGGGCCCTGCTTGGATGACCCCATGAGCTCTGCTGACGAGATCCTCGACATCGTCGACGAGAACGACCAGGTCATCGGACAGTCGCCACGCGGCAGGGCGTACGCCGAGGGGCTGCGCCACCGGTGCGTCTTCATCCAGGCCCGGGACGCGACGGGCCGGCTCTTCGTGCACCGCCGCACCCCGACCAAGCTGGTGTTCCCCTCCCTGTACGACATGTGGGTGGGCGGGGTGGTCGGCGCGGGCGAGTCCTACGACGAGGCGGCACTGCGGGAGGCCGAGGAGGAGCTGGGCGTCAGCGGCCTGCCGCAGCCGGTCTTCCTCTTCAAGTTCCTCTACGACGACGGGGCCGGGCAGACCTGGTGGTCGTCGGTGTACGAGGTGCGCTGCGAACTCGCGGTGAACCCGCAGGTCGAGGAGGTGGCCTGGTACGGGTTCCTGGACGAGGAGGAGGTGCAGCGGCGGCTGGCGCAGTGGGAGTGGGTGCCGGACGGGCTGGACGCGTACGAGCGGCTCAGGGAGTTCCGGAAGGGGAACTGAGCAGGCCCGCAGCGGCGGCCCCGCGCGGGCGGCCCGGTAGGGTCCCTGGCGTGATCGATTTCGCACGGAACGCCCGGCTCTGGTTCGCACCCGGGGAGGTCCGCAAGGAGGGCAGTACGCCCGACTACCGGTTCTCCCTCGCCAACGAGCGCACCTTTCTGGCCTGGCTGCGGACCGCGCTCGCGCTCATCGGCGGCGGGTTCGCGGTGGACCAGTTCCTGCCGGATCTGCGGTGGGGGTGGCGGGTCGGGCTGGCCCTCGCGCTGCTCGGCGCCGGTGTGCTGTGCTCGCTGCGGGCCGTCAATCACTGGATGCGGTGCGAGCGGGCCATGCGGCGCGGGGAGGATCTGCCGGTGTCGCGGTTCCCGGCGGTGCTGAGCCTCGTCGTCGCGGTCGTCGCCGTCGCGATGGTCGTCGTCGTGCTCGTCGGGTGGGAGGGGTGAGCGCCGGAGCCGACGCCGCCGAGGAGGAGCGGGACCCCGGTCTCCAGCCCGAACGCACCCGACTCGCATGGCGCCGCACGACCCTCTCCGGCACCGTCGCCGCCGTGCTCGCCGTGAAGGCCGCGCTGCAGGGCGGGCCGTCCGCGGCCGGGGTCGTCGCCTGTGCCCTGTGCTGTGTGCTGTGGCTGGGCTTCCTGTTCCTCGCACACCGCCGCATCGGCGAGCTCGCGTACACCGGAACCCCGGCCGCGCTCGCGCCGCGCCACGCCACGCTGGCGGTGCTGTGCACCATGGCCATGGCGGTCTGCGGCGCCGCCCTGGTGCTCTAGTCCGCCGCCGCCTCCACCTCTGCCGCCTCGGCCTCCGCTTCCGCCTCCCAGTCCACCGTCACCACGATCTTCCCCCTCGTCCGCCCCTCCTGGCTCAGCCTCTGCGCCTGCGCCGTCTGTTCCAGCGGGAACGTCTCCGAGACATGCACCGACACCACGCCCTGCTCGGCCAGTTCGGACAGCCGCTGGAGGTCGTCCGCGTCCGGGCGGACCCAGAAATAGCGGCCGCCGTAGCTCACGACCTCCCCGTCGGCGATGGACACCAGACGGCCCTCGGGGGCGAGGAGGTTGGCCGAGACGGTCAGGGTCTCGCCGCCGATCGTGTCGAAGGCCGCGTCGACGCCCTCGGGGGCCAGTCCGCGGACCCGTTCGGACAGGCCCTCGCCGTATTCGACGGGCTCGCCGCCCAGGGCGCGTACGAAGTCGTGGTTGGCCTTGCTCGCCGTACCGATGACCCGGGCGCCGAGGTGGCGGGCCAGCTGCACGGCGATGGAGCCGACCCCGCCGGCCGCCGCGTGCACGAGGACCGTCTCCCCGCGCTTGACCTGGAGGGCCTTCACCAGCACCTGGTACGCCGTGAGCCCCACCAGCGGGAGTCCTGCCGCCTCCTCGAAGGAGAGGTTGCGCGGCTTGCGGGCGAGGGTGCGGACGGGGGCGGCGACGTACTCGGCGAAGGTGCCGCGGGAGAGGAAATCCTCCCGGACGTAGCCGATGACCTCGTCGCCGACCGCGAACTCCGTGACGGACACCCCGAGGCCGACCACCACGCCGGAGACGTCCCAGCCGGGGACCACCGGGAAGACGGGGTCGAGGATGCGGTCGAGGTGGCCTTCGCGCGCGTGCCAGTCGACCGGGTTGACCGCCGCCGCCCGGACCTTGACCAGCACCGAGTCGACGCCGACCTTGGGGTCGCGCACCTCCCCGTATGCGAGGACCTCGGGGCCGCCGTAGCGTGAGTAGCTGATGGCCTTCATGGCACCGACCCTCCGGGGTAGCCGGACGCCACGCAAGCGGGATGCCCGGATATGCGGCGTTCGCGTGGCAGCCTGTCCGTCGTCATCGTCAAGACCCCCGGTTTCTCCGAAGGTGAGCACCATGAGCACCACCCTCCACCAGGAACACATCTCCCACGAGCACACCCACGGCCCCGACTGCGGACACACCGAGGTGCAGCACGGGGACCACGTCGACTACGCGCACGGCGGGCATCTGCACCGCGAGCACAGCGGCCACTGGGACGAGTGCGAGCCGAGCGGACACGTCGCCCATGACGGCCATGAGCATCAGCACGGAGACTCTTGCGGCCACGAGAGCGTGCTCCACGGCGACCACGTCGACTATCTGCACGACGGCCACCGGCACGCCTCGCACGACGGCCACTGGGACGACCACTGAGCGGGCCGTGACCTGACCGAGAAGCATCGCCGACGGCTCCCCGCCGCACCGCGCGGGGGGCCGTCGGCCTATCGTGGTTCAGATCACGTTCGCGCCCCGCACTGGACGGCATACCGACCGGTCGGCATGATGAGTCATGTCCCGTTCATCTGCCCGTAGGAGCGATGTATGAGCCCCGACCATCCGCCCGGCCTCGACCTCGACCGGCTCCGCGGTCTGCTCGACCGAGAGCGGCCCGGTCTGGTCCAGGGCTCCCTCACCGGCCGGCTGATCGAGGGCGGACGGTCGAACCTGACGTACGCGGTCTCCGACGGCACCTCGAAGTGGGTCGTACGGCGTCCTCCGCTCGGCCATGTCCTGGCCACCGCGCACGACATGAAGCGCGAGCACCGGGTGATCAGCGCGCTGCATCCGACGCAGGTGCCGGTGCCCCGGCCGGTGCTGCTGTGCGAGGACGAAGATGTGCTCGGATCGCCGTTCTACGTCATGGAGTTCGTCGAGGGCACCCCCTACCGCACCGCCGACCAGCTGGTCCCGCTCGGTCCTGAGCGCACCCGGGGCGCGGTGCTCTCCCTGGTCGACACCCTGGTCGAGCTGCACTCGGTGGACCCCGCCGAGGTGGGGCTCGCGGACTTCGGGCGCCCGGAGGGCTTCCTGGACCGGCAGTTGCGCCGCTGGGGCAAGCAGCTGGACGCCTCCCGCAACCGTGAGCTGGCCGGCATCGACGAGCTGCACGCGGCGCTGGGGCGGCAGTTGCCGGCGTCCCCCGCGGCGACCGTGATCCACGGCGACTACCGGCTCGACAACGTCCTCATCGGCGAGGACGACCGGATCAGGGCGATCCTCGACTGGGAGATGTCGACCCTCGGCGACCCGCTCACCGATCTGGGGCTGCTGGTCATGTACAGCATCCCCCTGGAGCTGCCCGACTCCCCCGTCTCCACGACGGCCACCGCACCGGGGCACCCGGATCCGGCCGAACTCGTCGAGCGGTACGCGGCCCGTTCGGGGCGCGACGTCTCCACGGTCTCCTGGTACACGGCGTTCGCATGGTTCAAGCTCGCCGTGATCCTGGAGGGCATCCACTACCGCTACACCCTGGGCCAGACGGTCGGCCGCGGCTTCGACCGCATCGGCGATCTCGTCCCCGTCTTCATCTCGCACGGCCTGACCACCCTTCAGGAAGGCTGACCCGCCATGGACTTCGCGTTCGACGCACGCACCGAGGAACTGCGCGCCAAGCTGCTCGCCTTCATGGACGAGTACGTCTACCCGGCCGAGGCCGTCGCCGAGGAGCAGCGCGCGCGGCTGGCCTCGCCGTGGGACACCCCGGCCGTGGTCGAGGAGTTGAAGGCCGAGGCGCGCAGGCAGGGCCTGTGGAACCTCTTCCTGCCGGACGCCGAGTACGGTGCCGGGCTGACCAACCTCCAGTACGCCCCGCTCGCCGAGATCACCGGGCGTTCCCCGCAGTTGGCGCCCACCGCGCTGAACTGCGCGGCGCCGGACACCGGGAACATGGAGGTGCTCACCCAGTTCGGGGACGAGCAGCAGAAGAAGCAGTGGCTGGAGCCGCTGCTCGCCGGTGAGATCCGCTCGGCGTTCGCGATGACCGAGCCGGAGGTGGCCTCCTCGGACGCCACGAACATCACGACGTACATCGAGCGCGACGGCGACGAGTACGTCATCAACGGGCGCAAGTGGTACATCTCCGGGGCGATGAACCCGGACTGCAGGATCTTCATCGTGATGGGCAAGACGGACCCGGACGGCGAGGACATCCGCCGTCAGCAGTCCATGGTGCTCGTCCCGCGCGACACCCCGGGCGTCACCGTCAAGCGCGCGATGCAGGTCTTCGGCTACGAGGACCACTACCACGGCGGCCACGCCGAGGTGATCTTCGACAACGCGCGCGTGCCGGTGTCGAACCTGATCGGCGAGGAGGGCGGCGGCTTCGCCATCGCCCAGGCCCGCCTCGGTCCGGGCCGGATCCACCACTGCATGCGGCTGATCGGCATGGCCGAGCGGGCGATCGAGCTGATGTGCAGGCGGGCGGTGTCCCGTACGGCCTTCGGCAAGGCGCTGGCCCAGCAGGGTGTGGTGCACAACTGGATCGCCGACGCGCGCGTGACGGTCGAGCAGCTGCGGCTGCTGGTGCTGAAGACGGCCTGGCTGATGGACACCGTCGGCAACCGGGGTGCCCACACCGAGATCCAGTCCATCAAGATCGCCACGCCGCGCGCGGTCGTCGACATCATCGACCGGGCGATCCAGCTGCACGGCGCGGGCGGGGTGAGCCAGGACTTCCCGCTGGCCGAGCTGTATGCGGGGGCGCGGACGCTGATGATCGCGGACGGGCCCGACGAGGTGCACCAGCGCTCGCTGGCGCGGCAGGAGTTGAAGAAGTACCTCGGGAACTGAGGGGGTCCGGGCAGCCGCGAGGGCCGGTGGGGCGTGCACGCCCCACCGGCCCCGCTCCCCCGAGGTGATGGTCAGCTGGGCTGGGTGGTCGCGCTGAGCGTCCAGCCCTGGCGGCAGGAGTGGCCGAACACGCCCACGTCGCAGCCCTCGACACGGAAGGTGTAGGCGCCGGTGGTCTGCTGCCGCACCCGCACCCGCCCGGACGTCCCGCCGCCCACCTCACGCTGGGTGCCGTTCGGGTCTGCGGCGCTGGTCCAGCGGACCAGGAAGCGGTCGTAGGAGTACGGGCTGGTCGTGCCCCAGTTGAAGTAGGCGTAGCCGCCGTCCTGCCACGCGGCGACGACCATGTTCCGCCCCTGGCGCGGCGACCAGGTGACGGTGCCGTAGTCGAAGTACTGGCGCTTTCCGGCGTAGACGTTGTTCAGGTACACGTCCCTGGTGCCGGTCGTCGGGCAGCCCAGCCAGCCGTCGGCTCCGCCGAGGGCGTCCCAGCGCTTGTAGATGTGCGGCTCGGTCACCGAGATGGAACAGGCGGCCCGCGCCTGCGACGGCGTGGCGTCGGTCTGCGCCGCGGCCGGTACGGCGGCCGTACCGCCCAGTGCGAGCAGCGAGCCCAGGACGACGCCGGTGAGGCGCCGGTTCAGTGACAGCTTGGTCATTTCGTTCTCCCCCGTGGTCTTCGGTCCTGCCCCTTGAGCATCGCGTCCCGGGCGGCCGGGAGTGGAGAGGGATCCGCCGGGCGCCGCCCGGAAGTTCTCCCGGGTGGACCGGGAACGGTTCCCATGACACCCGGGCGGTCGGGCCGGGACGATGGGGGCATGAAGGACCGGCAGGGGCGAACCCGGCGGCGCACGGTGGCGGCGTACGCCCTGCTCGGGCTGGCGCTCGCCCAAGTGGCGGCCGGAGCGGGGCTGTTGGTGGTCGCGGACGTCTCGGCACGGGACCTGGTCCGCTACGACATGGTCGTCGATCTGGCGGTCGGCTTCGCCTACCCCGTCTGCGGTGCCGTCATCGCACTGCACCGGCCGCGCAACCCCATCGGCTGGCTGCTGATCGGATACGGGCTTGGCCATGCCTTCACGGGACTGTCGATCGCCCTCGGCGTCGAGGGGCTGCGGCTGGGCTGGTCCCCGGAGTTGCTGCACGCGATCACGACCGTGGGGCGGCACACCTGGATCGTCGGGAGCTCGTGGGCGTTCGTCTTCGTGTTCTTCCTGTTCCCCGACGGGCGGCTGCCCGACCGCCGCTGGCGCTGGGCACTGGTGCTCCAACTGCTGTCCTCGCCGCTCGACTTCGTGGTCTGGGCCCGGGCCGACTGGGGGCTGTTCAGCGGTACGGCGGCCCAGCCGTCGTACCTCCCGGTGCCGGCCGGATGGCTGCCCGTGCTGCAGCACGTCGAGACCGCCAAGGGCTTTCTCGTCCTGGCCGCGGTGTTCGCCGTCATGACCATGCGCTACCGGCGGGGCGGGGAGCAGGACCGGCGCCGCATGCTGTGGCTGATCGCCGGGATGACCCCGCTGGCGCTGAGCGTGCTGTTCCAGGCCTTCGGCTTCCCCCCGGTCTACACGTCGTTCTGCACCCTGGCGCTTCCGGTCGCCATCATGATCGCCGTGCTCCGTCACGAGCTGCTCGACATCCGAGTCGTCGTCTCGCGGAGCCTGCTGTACGGTGCGCTCACGCTCGGCGTGATCGCCGCCTACGTCGGCCTCGTCGCCTTCGTACAGTCCCAACTGGCCCCGGTCCCCGAGCTTCTCGGCCCCGCGCTGGTCACGGTCACCCTCGCGGTCGCCTTCGAGCCCGCCCGGCGCCGGCTGCAGCGCATGGTGGACCGGACCCTCTACGGCGACCGGCACGACCCGGTGCGCGCGGTCTCCCGCATCGGCGAGCGGCTCGCCGGTACCGGGGTGGGCGGGGTGCCGGAGGCGGTGGGCGAAGCGCTGCGACTGCCGTATGTGTCCGTCGAGTCCAGGTCGGGGGCCGCGAGCGGGAGTTGGGGCACCCCGGCAGGGCCCGTGCACACCGTGCCCCTGGACTACGACGGCCGTACCGTCGGCGGGCTGGTCGTCGGTCTGCGGCCCGGTGAGCAGCAGCCGGCGCCCGCCGATCTGGCCGTCCTGGAGCTGCTCGCCGTCCCGTTGGCGGCCGCGCTGCACGCCACCGATCTGACCCGGCAGCTCCAGCACTCCCGCGAGCGGATCGTCGCGGCGCGGGAGGAGGAGCGCAGACGCATCCGCCGGGATCTGCACGACGGACTGGGTCCGACACTCGCCGGGGCGGCCTTCCAGGCGGACGCGGTACGCAATCTGCTCGCCTTCGACCAGGAGCGGGCGGCCGGTCTGCTCGCGGAGCTGCGGGCCGAGATCGGGGGCGCGGTCGGTGAGATCCGCCGGCTGGTGGACGGGCTGCGACCGCCGGACCTGGACCAGTTGGGGCTGCTCGGGGCGCTGGAGGAGCGCGCGGCGCGGCTGTCCTGGCGGGCGGACGGCATTCCGCTCCAGGTGCGGATCCAGGCTCCGGAGCGGCTGCCGGCGCTGCCCGCGGCGGTGGAGGTGGCCGCGTACCGGATCGCGGTCGAGGCACTCACCAACGCGGCCCGGCACGCCCGGGCCTCGCAGGTGGAGCTGCGGATCGAGATCGGCGAGGGCCTGCGCCTGGAGGTGCGCGACGACGGCGCCCCGGTGAACGGGGAGAGCGAGTGGCGGCCGGGCGTGGGCATCACCTCGATGCAGGAACGCGCGGCCGAACTCGGCGGACGCTGCGTGGCCGACCAGGGGCGGGTGACGGCGACGTTGCCGCTGGGAGGGAGGGCGTGATGGCGGGGGCGGCGGATGGGGCCGGTGAGTGCGCGAGGGCGCGGCCGGCGGTAATGCCGCGCGAGGGGGTGAAGGCGGGGTCGGCTGAAGGGACCGGCGAGGGCGCGAGGGTGCAGCCGATGGCGAGAACCCGCGAGGACGCGAGGGCGGGTGCGGCGGAGAAAACCCGCGAGGGCGTAATGGCGGAGGCGGCGGAAGAAAGCGGCGACGGCACGAGGGCGCAACCCGCGGAGAGACCGCGCGAGGGTGTGAGGGCGGAGGCGGCGGAAGGTACCGGTGAGGGCGCGAGGGCGCAGCCGACGGAGAAAACCCGCGAGGGCACGCGGGCGGGGCGAGCGGAAGGGGGCGGCGATGCCATGAGTGGGGAGACGGCGGAGGGGGGCGGCAGCGACGCGCTGCGGGTCGTGCTGGCCGACGACCACCCCGTGGTCCGTACCGGGCTCGCCGCGCTGCTGGAGTCGGTCCGGGACGGGAGTCCCCCGGTGCGGGTCGTCGGGGTGGCGGCCAGCGGGCGGGAGGCCGTACGGGCCGCCGTGACGCTGCGCCCGCAGGTGATGGTGATGGACATCCGGATGCCGGACCAGAACGGCATCGAGGCGACCCGGGAGATCGCCCGGGTCGCCCCGGCCGTGGCCGTCCTGATGCTCACCATGGTCGAGGAGGACGACTCGGTCTTCGCGGCCATGCGGGCCGGCGCCCGGGGCTATGTGCTCAAGGGGGCCGGGCAGGACGAGATCGTCCGGGCGATCCGGGCGGTGGCCGCCGGTGAGGCGATCTTCGGGCCCGGGGTGGCACGGCGGGTGCTCGGCCAGCTGGGGCGGCCGCTGCCGCAGCCCGATCCGTGTCCGACGCTCACCCCCCGGGAGCGGGACGTGCTGACGCTGATCGCGGAGGGGCAGCCCAACGGGGTGGTGGCCGCGCGGCTCGGACTGTCCCCCAAGACGGTCAGCAACCACATGTCGGCGGTCCTGGCGAAGCTCGGCGTCGCCGACCGCGCGGAGGCGGCGGCCTGGGCCCGGGAGGCCGGGCTGGGGCCTGCCACGGAGACCTAGGGGCCTGTCACGGAGACCTGGGCGCCCATCGGGAGGCCTTGGAACCGTCACCGAGACCTGGGCGCCCGTCAGGAGGCCTCGGGCCCGTCAGGGAACCTGGGCGCGGGAAGCGGTTGGGGCCCGTCAGGGGACGCTGAAGAGCCTGGGAGGGGACCTGGGCCCCAGAACGAGGCCCCGGCCCCGCCAAGAACCCGCGTGCGGGAAGAGGCCTCGGACCGTCAGGCAACCCGGGCGCGGGAAGCGGTTGGGGCCCGTCACGGGACGCTGAAGAGCCTGGGAGGGGACCTGGGCCCCAGAACGAGGCCCCGGCCCCGCCAGGAACCCGCGTGCGGGAGGAGGCCTCGGACCGGCACGGAACCCGCGTGCGGGAAGGGGCTGGGGCCCGTCACGGGACGCTGGAGAGCCTGGGAGGGAGCCTGCTGGCCCGGGGACGGGACCTGGAGCCCGGGAGGAGGGCTCGGGCCAGGGGCGAGGCCTCGGACCCGTCAGGGGCGCAGGGCTCTGAGCAGGAGGTCTGCCAGGTGGTCGGCGACCTCCTGGGGGCTCATCGGGCCGTCGGGGCGGTACCAGGTCGACAGGTGGTGGACCGAGCCGAAGTGGTAGTCGACGACCAGGTCCGCGGGGGTGGCGGTGGAGAAGACGCCGGTCGCCTGGCCCTCCTCGACGAGCGCGCGGAACTGCTCGTGGTAGCGCCGGCGCTCGGCGCGGACCTGCTTGTTCTTCTCCGGGCTGAGGTGGTGCATGGAGCGGAAGAAGATCATCGCGTCGTCGAGGTTCTCGATCGTCGTGACGACGACATCCGCGGCGGCACCCCTGAGGCGCTTCTCGATCGGCTCGTCGGAGCTGGAGAAGGCGTCGAGGCGCTCCTGCTGGACGCGCAGCACGCGCGCGTACACCTCGTGCAGGAGGTCGTCCTTGGAGCCGAAGTAGTGGTACAGCGCCCCCTTGGTGACGCCGGCCGCCTCGACGATCTCCTGCACGGAGGTGCGGTCGTAGCCCTGCTCGGCGAAGAGCCGGGTGGCGGCGGCCAGCAGCCGCTGCGGGACGGGCGTACCGTCCCCGTCCGTCGTCCTGGCCACTTGGTCGCCACCTGCCCTTCCGTTCGTGCTATTGCTCGTTCTGCCTGCGCGAACGCAGTTCCCGCCGGAGGATCTTCCCACTTGCCGTCTTCGGCAGGTCGGACAGGATCTCCACCTGCCTCGGGTATTTGTAGGCGGCCAGTCTCTCCTTGCAGTACACCGCGACTTCATCCGGGTCCGTGTCGGCACCCGGACGCAGGCTGATGTACGCCTTCACGGTCTCCCCGCGGTACCCGTCGGGCACCCCGACGACGGCCGCCTCGCGCACCGCCGGGTGGGTGTACAGCACGTCCTCGACCTCGCGCGGCCACACCTTGAAGCCGGACGCGTTGATCATGTCCTTCTTGCGGTCGACGACGTACAGCCAGCCCCGCTCGTCCATGAACCCGATGTCGCCGGTGCGCAGCTCGCCGTCCGGGAAGGTCTCGGCGGTGGCGTCGGGCCGCCGCCAGTAGCCGGGCACGACCTGCGGCCCGCGCACGAGGATCTCGCCCTGCTCGCCGAAGGGCACCTCGGCGCCCTGGTCGTCGACGATCCGTACGACCGTCTGCGGTCCCGGCACACCCACGGCCAGTGTCCCGGAGGCCGGGTCGACGGGCGCCTCCAGCTGGGGCGGCACGGAGGCGCAGGGGGCACTGCACTCGGTCAGCCCGTAGCCGTTGCGGATGTACGGCCCGAAACCCGCCCGGAACTTCTCCACCAGGGCGGGCGGCACGGGCGCGCCGCCGGAGGAGATGTTCACGAAGGACGAGAAGTGGTCCGGGGTGGCGTCCGGGTGGGCGGCCAGCGCCATGAAAGCGGTGGAGGGGCCGACCGTGTAGTGCGGCCGGTGCTCGGCGAACGCCTCCAGCACGACTCCCGCCTCGAAGCGGTACGTCAGCACGAGCGTGCCCGCGCTGTTGAGACACGCCCCGAGCTGGCAGACCATCCCGGTGATGTGGAACAGGGGCGCGAGCGCGTGGTAGACGGGCGCGTCCGGCAGCGGGAGGCCCGTCCGCTGCCGCTCGGCGTTGTACATGATGTTGGCGTGGGTGTTGGTGGCGCCCTTGGGGGTGCCGCTGGTGCCCGAGGTGTAGCTGATGAGCGCGATGTCCGACGGATCGGGGTCGCGGTGCGCGGGCGCCCGGTGCCCCGCGCGGGCCACGCTGGTCAGGTCGTCGGCGTCGGCGGCCTGTGGCAGCCGCTCGAAGGCCAGCACGCGCGCGTCACCGCGAGTTTGGAAGTCCAGCTCACACCCGGTGAGCACGATCCGCACCGGCGAGTCCGCCGCCGTCTCGCGCAGATACGACTCCCAGGCCCGGTCGGAGCAGATCAGCGCGGCCACGTCGGCGTCCCGCAGCACGTGGGTCACCTCGCCCGACTTGTACATGGGGTTGACGGGCACGACGGTCGCTCCGGCCTTCCAGGCACCGAGGAGGGCGAGCACGAAGAGCGGGGAGTTCTGCAGCAGGACCGCCACCCGGTCGCCCCGCTCCAGGCCGCGGGCGGCGAGGTGCCCGGCGACGGAGTCGCTGAGCTCGTCGACCTCGGAAAAGGTGAGACGGCCGTCGAAGTAGGCGAGGAAGTCGCGGTCCGGGGTCGTGGCGACGACGCGGCGCAGGGCGTGCACGAGGGAGTCGTCGGGGTCGATCGGGGCGCGCTGGGCGTCGCTGAGCAGGGCCACCCAGGGCTTGGCGGCGTACCGGGACCCGGTCACTGCAGCTCCTCCCACTTCTGCTGGAGGTGGTTCATGTTGCCGAGCCAGCGGTCGGGGTCTGCGGCCCGGGCCTGGTAGTACTCGGCGACCTCGGGGTGCGGCAGGATCAGGAACCGGTCCTCGGCGATGCCCTTGAAGAGGGCCTCCGCGACATCGTCCGGCTCGACGGCCGTCGGCTTGAGGACGAGGTCGCCCGCGCTGCCGGTGGCGCTGAGCATGTCGGTGCGCACACCCTGCGGGCAGATGGCGTGGACCTTGATCCCCCGGTGCCGGTACGTCAGCGACAGATACTCGGCGAAGGCGTACGCCCCGTGCTTGGTGACGCTGTAGGGCGCGGCCCCGATCATCGTGAGCAGTCCGGCGGCGGAGACGGTGGACACGAACCGCCCGTGGCCGCGCTCCAGCCAGGCGGGGAGCAGTGCATGGGCGGCACGCACGTGTGCCATGACGTTGACGTCCCAGGACAGCTCCCAGGCCCTGGCGTCGGCGAGGTCGTCGACCTCGGGGCCGCCGAAGGCGACACCGGCGTTGGCGCAGTAGACGTCGACGGTGCCGCCGAGGGCGGAACGGGCTTCGCCGACGACGGTGGAGGCATCTCCGGGAACCGCGATCCCGCCGATCTCACCGGCGACGGCCTCGGCCTTGGCGGCGTCCAGGTCATTGACGACGACGCGGGCCCCTTCGGCGGCGAACCGCCGGGCAAGGGCAGCGCCGATGCCCCCTCCGGCCCCCGTGACGACGACACCTGCGCCCTGAACGGCTTCCACCATCGGTCTCCTTCGACTGCGGCTCTGCGGAGACGGCCAGACTAACCGGTCGGTATGTTCACAGGAAGGGGGTCGGGTCATTCCCCGCGACCCGCGGGAGCAATACCGTGCACCTCATGCGCCTATCCAGACGAGCTCTCCTCGCAGCGACCACGGCAGCAGCCTCCCTCACCTCCACTCCCCCGGCCGCCGCGAAGCCCCACCGCTTCCGAACCGGCTTCGAGAACCTCACCGCATCCGGCTACGCCCGGCTCAGCGGCCGGCGCGTCGGCATCGTCACCAACCCCACCGGCATCACCCGCGACGCCCGCCACATCGTCGACGTGATGCACGCCGACCCGAGGGTGAACCTGACGGCCGTCTTCGGCCCCGAGCACGGCTTCCGGGGCACCGCCCAGGCCGGCGGCTCCGAGGGCCGCTACGACGACCCCGCGACCGGGCTCCCGGTCTACGACACGTACCTCAAGAGCGGTCAGCCGCTCGCCGACATCTTCACCGCCGCCCCCGTCGACACGGTCGTCTTCGACATCCAGGACGTCGGCGCCCGCTTCTACACCTACATCTGGACGCTGTACGACTGCATGGAGGCGGCCCAGCTGGCCGGCAAGCGGTTCGTCGTGCTCGACCGGCCGAACCCGGTGACCGGACGCGCGGCCCAAGGGCCCGTCCTGCACAAGGAGTTCGCCACGTTCGTGGGACGGCAGCCCGTCTCGCAGGCGCACGGCATGACCGTCGCGGAGCTGGCGCGGCTGTTCAACGGCGAGTTCCTGACGACGCCGGTCCCCCTGGAGACCGTGCTGATGTCGGGGTGGAAGCGGTCGGAGTTCTACGACGCGTCCGGGCTGCCGTGGGTGCCGCCGAGCCCCAACATGCCGACCCCGGACACCGCGTTGGTGTACTCGGGGACGTGCCTCTTCGAGGGGACGAACCTCTCGGAGGGACGGGGGACCACGCGCCCCTTCGAACTGCTCGGCGCGGAGGGCATCGACGGGCGCTGGGCGGCCGCCGCAGGCGAACTCGGCCTGCCCGGTGTGCACTTCAGGGAGGCGTACTTCGCGCCCACGTTCTCCAAGTTCCAGGGGAAGACCGTCGGGGGTGTGCAGATCCATGTGCACGACCGGGCGGCGTACGACCCGGTCCGCACCGGGATCGGCCTGCTCGTGACCGCCAAGCGGGTGTGGAGCGGCTTCGCCTGGCGCGCCGACAACTGGATCGACAAGCTCACCGGCTCCACGCAGGTACGCACCGCGATCGACGCGGGTGCCGCCCCGGACGAGGTGGTGGCGGGCTGGCAGGAGGAGCTCGCCGCGTTCCGGGCGACCCGCAGGGAGTACCTCCTGTACAGATGATCCCCCGGCGACAGAGACGTGAAGTATGGCCAACTTCGCCCCTCGGTAGGACGATGCGACCGCATCGCACCACTTCGGGGGACAAGGGGGCCTGCCATGGCGGATCCGGCGATGAGTGTGAGTCCGTACTGGGAGCTGACGTTCGACGCGGACGGCGACCCGGACGGCAGGCGGCGGGACCGGCTCATCGCCGGGGTCGCGGAGCACGGCGTCAAGGATCTGATCGTCTTCGCGCACGGCTGGAACAGCGACCGTTCCGGCGCGACACGGCTCTACAACCGCTTCTTCGCGCCGATCCCGGAGCTGGCGCCGAACGCGAAGCTCGGGTTCGCGGGTGTGGTGTGGCCGTCGATGCGGTTCTGCGACGAGCCGATCCCGGACTTCCCGCGGTCCGTGGCCGCCGAGTCGGTCCGGCGCCCGGCGCTCGACAAGGACACCCGGCACGCGCTCCTGGACACCTTCCCTGGGCGGGCGACCGTCGTCGACCAGATCGCGCGGCTCCTCGACCAGCAGCCGCGCGAGGAGGCCGAGTTGGAGGAGTTCGGGCGGCTGGTGCGGATGCTGGTCGAGCCGGTGCCGCCGGGGCCGCAGGCGCTGTTCGGGGCGGACACGCTCGCGGAGGGGGTGCCGCAGAGCGAGCCGGACATGTTCTCCGGATCGGTGGCGGCGGTCTGCGAGGACTTCGCACACGCGCTGATGCGGCTGGAGTCGCCGGACGCGGACGCCACGGCGGGGTTCACGATGCCCAACCTCTGGGACGGCGCGCACGAGTTGCTGCGGCAGGCGACGTACTACGCGATGAAGCGGCGCGCGGGGACCGTCGGCGAGCGTGGGCTCGGGCGGGTCGTCGGGCAGCTCGCCGCGAAGGCACCCGGGGTGCGGGTGCATCTGGTCGGGCACAGCTTCGGCGGGCGGCTGGTGTCGTTCGCGCTGCGCGGGCTGCCCGAGGGGGTGCGCACGGTGAAGTCCGTGACGTTGCTCCAAGCGGCCTTCTCGCACTACGCGTTCGCGACCCGGCTGCCGCACGACGCACGCGCGGGAGGGGTGCTGCAGGGCCAGCAGAACCGTATCGACGGCCCGTTGGTGTGCTGCTTCTCCCGGCACGACTCGGCGCTGAGCACGATATATCCGCTGGCCTCCCGGATGGCCGGGAGCGCCCAGGGGATCGCCGGGGTCGACATCGCGCGGATGCTGGGCGCCAAGTGGGGCGCGATGGGCTTCGACGGGGTGCAGGCGGTGCCGGGTACGCGCGCGTGGAAGCTCGCCGAGGCGCTCAGGACGACGTTGCCCGCCTCGGGGTGCGTCAACATCGACGTGGCCGAGGTGGTCAGACGGGGCGGAGCGCCGACCGGGGCGCACAGCGACATCGTGCACCGGGAGCTGGCGCAGGTGGTGCTGGCGGCGGGCCGCATCAAGTGACCCGCCGCCGCTGACCGTCACCTGTGTGACGTGAACTCCACGACCTGCTGGTAGGTCGGCCGGTTCTGCCAGCTGATGTTGTAGTGCTTGATGCCGCCGAGGGTGCGCTGGACGATCGAGTCGGCGCACCACTGGTTGCCCGCCGAGCACAGGTCGTCACCCGGGTAGACCTGGGCCGCGGTCTTGCCGGCCGCCGTCTTCAGGGTGCTGATCAGGATGTCCCGGCAGGCGCTGAGGCTGCCGCCGCCGCAGTACTTGTTCGCGAGCGGTCCCTGCACGGTCTCGCCGAGCACCGCGCGGATGTCCTTGTCGACATAGGACCACCAGCCGTACTGGAAGGCGCTTCCCGCGTGCGAGCCGGTCGGGCCGTGCGCGGCCGAAGGCGACTCGTCGACGGGCAGGTTGGCCTGGAAGGCGGTGAACAGGTCGCTGCCGAGGCCCGGTTTGAACTCGGCCTCCACCAGCAGCGGCCACCAGGCGTCCAGGATGCGGATCGCGTCCGCGTGGGCGTACGTCTTCGAACCCGCCGACGTCTCCGTGCGCTTGCCGCCCGCGGTGAGCCAGGTCTGGAGCTTGGTCACCGCCGCGGCGGCCGTGGAGTCGGTGACCGTACTGCTGTTGATGACCTTCAGCAGGTCCGGCAGCACGTCCTCCGCGCGCAGGTCGGCGATGGCCGCGTCTGCCATGGCCTTCACCAGCGAGACCCGGGTGACACCGCCCGCGGCGACGAGTTTCTTCACGCGGTCCTCCAGGAGGTTGCCGCGATGCACCGAGCCGTCGCCCCAGGGTGCGGTCGTGTAGTCCTTCGCCTGTTTGTTGTTCCAGGAGATGTAGTAGTCCTGGTCGATGGAGTTGGGGTGGGCCGAAGGCGCCGTGTAGTCGGCGGTGTTGGTCGTCGGGTTCCAGTTCCTCCACTCGTACGCCGCCTGCGCCCGCACCGGGAACTCGGGGTCGACGCCGCTCGCGCGCACGGGGTTGTCGCCGCTGTTGTAGTACGCGGTGTGCGTGGAGTCGGCGTAGAACCAGTTGAAGGTGTAGTTGATGTGCTGCACCGCGCTCTGGAAGGTCTGCGGGCTCTTGACGTAGTCGGGGTCGTTCAGCATCTGGAAGCCGATGATCGAGTCGGCCTCGTGCATGTACGACGAGCGCAGGGTCGTGTAGGCGACCTTCTTGCCGCCGACGGTCGCCCGGTAGGCGACGGGGCCGTACTTCGTCTTCCAGACCCGCATCGTGTACGACCCGGCGGCGGTGCCGTCGGCCGTGGTCGGGGCCCAGGAGTTCTTCTGTTCGATCTTCTCCATGGCCGTGCAGGTGCCGTGGTACAGGTAGTGGTAGTCGTCCTGGCACAGCTCGACGGCGTAGGTGTCGATGATGTCCTGGCCGGAAGTCGTGGCGGACCACGAGTAGTCCTGGCCGCGGCCGAGTTCGACGTACATGCTCAGACCCGCGAAGGAGGCGCCGCGGGCGCTGATGCCCGGGCCCTGGATCTCCTGGAGCATGAGCAGCTGGGGCGCGAAGTAGCCGGTCTGCGGGCCGAAGACGGCGACCGGGTGGCCGCTCGCGGTGTGGGCGCCGCTGACCACGAGGGCGTTGGACATGCCGCGCTTGGCTGAGGTGAGGGCGTTCGCGGTGGCCGTGGCGGCGGCCTCGGTGGCGCTCTGGTCGCCGCCGGTGCCGGTCGGGTCGTAGACCAGCGGCTCGGTGGCCACGGAGCCGGCGTCGGGCAGGGCCTCGCCCTGCGGGGTGGTGGGCTTGGTGGCGTACGGGAAGCTCTCGCCGTTGTGGACGGTGAGGACCGCCTCGGGGTCGTTGCGCTCGCGGAAGGACTCCCAGACCTCGGTGCCCTTGGTCACGCCGTACTGCTCCTGGGCGGCGAGCAGCGATATCGCGTTGTTGACCTCGCCGCCGCCCCCCGAGCCGAACAGGGCGCCGATGACGGAGGCCAGCGCGACCAGGTCGGTGAGCTTGAAGTGCTCGATGGTGCCGGCGTTGGTGATGGAGTCCTTGTGGCCGGTCAGGACGTACTCGCCGGGGAAGTAGCGGCCGCTGTCGGAGGCGTCGATGTAGGCGTTGATGCCCGCGATGTAGGCGTTGGCATCGGCGAGGGCCTGCCGGCCGCGGGTGCCGTTGCTGGCGACGGCGTTGTCGATCTGCGCCTGGAGGTCGGCCTCGCTGTAGGGGGCGTTGCGCCAGAACTGCTGCTCAAGGCCCTGGTTGGAGGGGGCGCCGCCCGCGAAGGTGGTCAGCTGGCCGCGGCCGACATGGCGGAAGACGTCCATGAGCCACAGGCGGTCCTGAGCAGCCGCGTAGCCCGCTCCGTACTCAGTGCCGTATCTGGTGGTACCGGTGATGTGCGGCACGCCCGTCTTCTTGTCGCGGACGATCGTCACATCGGTCCGGCCGCCCGGCTTGAGCGTGGAGGCGACTTGATCGGACGGGACGCCGAAGGAGGCGTCGTTGAAGAAGTTGTTGATCGTCGCGTTGGTGAGCGACGGATAGCCCTTGGCCAGGTTGGCGTAGGGGCCGAGCTGGTCCTCGGCGTGCTCGGGCTGGCTGCCGAAGGCCTGGTTGAGGAGGATCTGGGCGAGGGTGGCGTTGCCGTTCTGGCCGGGCGGCAGGATGTCCGAGCACTGACTGCCGCAGTAGTCGTTCGCGGCCGCCGCCTCGGCGGCCGCGGCCGTTTGGCCAAGAGGGGACAAAAGACCGGCAATCAGGGCGCATACGGATGCGGTCTTCAGGAACCCGCTGACTGAACCGGGAGTTCTCAGTCTGTCGAGTGCGGTGCGTGAGGTGCGCCGTGGCATGGCAGCTCCTACCGACGGGAGTTGAGTCGGACGTTACCGCCGGTATCCCCGGGTTCGAAGATGAACATGCGTCAAGTTTTGGTAGCCGATCCGGAGGCTGATGGGAGGCATCGGAAATCGGATGGAGCCGAATCGCGTGTCGATACGTCTATTCGGCGACGTCCGAACGACGACGCCGAAGTGACCGAAGTACAGGTGCAGGTGTGACGGAGGTGCAGGGCGATGGCCGGTTTCCGGAGTCTGGCGAGACAGGTGCGAGATCCGCGGTGCGATCTGGCACTGCGGAGGTACTCGCTGCGGAAGTGCCTGGAGCGGTTCGCTCCCTACGGGCACAGGGCGACCTGGGACCACTTGTGCTCCCGGGCCGGGTTCGGTCCTGAGGACCGGTCCCCCGATCCTGCGCGGCTCGTGGCCGCGTTGGACGAGCTGGAAGAGGCGCGTTCGGTCTGGCTGGCCTATGAGGTCGAGTTCGCCGAGCGGCGCAGGAAGGAAAAGCACGACGGGCTGCGCAGGCCGGGCAGTGTCGACGACTGGCACCGGCTGACCTGGGGCGGTTTCGGAGTGGCGTGGTGCGACGACCCGCGGCTCCACCCCCGTGAACCGCTGGCCGAGGTGCTGCGCAGGCTGATCTCCGCGTTGGAGCGTGAACCGGGTTCGGTGTGCCCGGTGTGCCGCGGAGAGCGGTTGAGCTGGAAGTACGACCTGGCCCACGAACCCTCCTCGGGCCCGGTCTGCACGGACTGCGGGATCGTGGTGCCGCGTCCGGTGCTGACGTCCGAGGCCCTGGCGGCGTCCAGGCGTGGACGGTTGCTGGTGTCCGCCTGAGCGAGTGGTGCGACCGGGGGTGCGCCGGGGATGCCGCACCCCCTCTTTGACTCGTCCCGCCACACCTTGTCAGTGGCGGCTGGCACCATTTGGGCATGGTTCAGGTGTGTCTCAACGGGGTCCGCGGGGCCGTCGACGGGGCGGCCGTGCCGTTGTCGCCGGAGGCGATGGCCGAGGCGGCGGCTGCGGCTGTCGCGGCCGGGGCCACGGACATTCACGTACACCCCAAGTCTCCTTGCGGAAACGACACCTTGTCGCCTCGGGTGCTCGCGGTGACCCTGGAGGCGATACGGGCCCGGGTGTCGGTGCCGGTGGGAGTGACCACGGGGGTCTGGGCCGAGCCTGATCCGGTGCGGCGGCTGGAGCGGGTGCGGGGCTGGACCGTGCTTCCCGATCATGCCTCGGTGAACTGGCACGAGGCGGGGGCCGAAGAGCTGGCCGCGCTGCTCATCGAGCGGGGCGTGGGGGTCGAGGCGGGGATCTGGTCCGGGACGGACGGGGCCGCCCGGTTCGCCGTTTCGCCGGTCGGGGGGCGGGTGCTCCGGGTGCTGGCCGAGGTGACCGACACGTCGGCGGTGAGTGCGCAGGACACGGCGCGGGAGCTGTTGGCCGAGGTGGGGGACGCTCGGGGGCGGCCTGTGCTGCTGCACGGTGAGGACGGTGGGGCCTGGCCGGTGCTGCGGTTGGCCGGGAGGTTGGGGCTGGCTACGCGGATCGGGCTGGAGGACACGTTGGTCCTGCCGGGCGGGGAGTCTGCGTCGTCCAACGCCCAGTTGGTGGCCGCGGGGTTGGTGCAGTACGGGTGGGCGCGGCGGTCTTCGTAGCGCGGGCACGGAGTTCGGGACGGTAGCAGGGGGAATTCCGGTGGTTCCAGTCGTTTCGGGTGCGGAGAGTTGGGGGCGATGAAAACGCACCTGAGTTGAGGAGTCCCTCTGATGTCGACGCTGCGCGTCACCGCCGAAGTGCTGACCGTCCATGAGCATCCGAACGCCGATGCGCTCGAACTGGCCCAGGTGGGGCTGTATCGGGCCGTCGTCGCCAAGGGCGCGTACCGCACCGGTGATGTGGCCGTGTACATCCCCGAGCAGGCGGTGCTGCCGAGCGGGCTCATCGAGGAGTTGGGGCTGACGGGGCGGCTGGCGGGCAGTGCGGCGGACCGGGTCAAGGCGATCCGGCTGCGCGGTGAGCTGTCGCAGGGCATCGTGTGCCGGCCGGAGGCGCTCGCGGGGGTGGACCTCGGACGGGCGGCCGCCGACGGGACGGACTTCGCGGAGCGGCTCGGCATCGTCAAGTGGGTGCCGCCGGTTCCGCCGACCATGAACGGGGACGTCGAGTCGGCGCCGGATCTCGTGCCCTGGGTGGACATCGAGAACATCCAGCGGTACCCGGACATCTTCGCCGCCGGTGAGCAGGTCGTCGTCACCGAGAAGCTGCACGGTTCGGCGTGCCTGGTGACCTATGTCGCGGACGAGTCCCGTGTGTACGTCTCGTCCAAGGGCTTCGGCGCCAAGTCGCTGGCGCTGAAGGAGGATCCACGCAATCTGTACTGGCGTGCGGTGCGGGGGCACGGGGTCGCCCCGGTCGCGGAGCGGCTCGCCGCGCGGCTGGGGGCACGTCGGGTGGGCATCTTCGGGGAGGTGTACGGGGCGGGGGTGCAGGACCTTACGTACGGTGCCGACGGGCGGCGGGACACGCTGGGGTTCGCCGTGTTCGACGTGGCCGCGGAGATCGACGGGGTCGTGCGGTGGCTGGACGCGGGGGAACTGCTGGGCGGGGAGCTGCCGTTGGTGCCGCGGGTCTTCGAGGGGGCGTACGACGTCTCGGTGGTGATGGCGCTTGCGAGTGGGCGGGAGACCGTGTCCGGGCGGTCTCTGCATCTGCGGGAGGGGGTTGTCGTTCGGCCTGTTGTCGAGCGGTACAGCGCTGTGACCGGGGGGCGGGCCATCGGCAAGGCGGTGAGTCCTGCGTATCTGACGCGTAAGGATGGGACCGAGTTCGAGTGAGCGCCTGTGCCTCCGGCGGTGGGGCGGGGTGCCTGCGGCGGCCTGCGCGGGTGGGGTGGGGTTCGCGTCGCGCACTGCTCGCCATCGGGGGTCGGGGCCGCGCCGGGGGGTGTCCGTCCTCGGTCGGGCGGCTCGGCAGCTCCAGACGTAACGGTGCCGGACGCCCGCCGCTGCGGGCGGACACCCCCCCGACACGTCCCCTGCTCGCCGTTGCGCCGGCGCGGCTCCGTGGCCCCTCCGGGCCCATGGGCCGTCCGGCGCCCCGTGGCCCTCAGTTGCAGGGGGTTGCGTCCTGCCGGCAGGGCTCCGTGTGTTCGGCCGGCTTGCGTTCCACCAGCAGTCTTGAACCCGACTGGCGTTGGCCGAACACGTCGTCCGGGTTGGACAGGACGCAGGTGGCCAGGGAGAGGCAGCCGCAGCCGATGCAGTCGGTCAGGTGGTCTCTCAGACGGTTGAGCTGTTTGATGCGCTCGTCCAGTTCCGCGCGCCAGGCCTCGGAGAGGTGGGCCCAGTCCTCGCGGGTGGGGGTGCGTCCCTCGGGGAGTTCGGCCAGGGCCTCGCGGATCGTGGCCAGGGGGATGCCTACGCGCTGGGCGGCTCGGATGAAGGCGACCCGGCGGAGCGTGTCACGGGTGTAGCGGCGCTGGTTGCCGGTGGTGCGACGGCTGTCGATCAGGCCCTTGGACTCGTAGAAGTGCAGGGCGGAGACGGCGGCGCCGCTGCGGGCGGCGAGCTGGCCGACCGTGAGCTCGTGGATCTTCTCGGGAATCTGGGGCACCCCTCGAACCCTACCCAGCGGCGGGGGTCCGGTCCGTTGACATCGGAATCCGGGACTAGCATGCTAAGCAGTCGCTTAGATGTGAGGACGGCATGGGAGGCCGGGACATGGCGGAGCCGAGGGTGTTTGCAGGGGCCGATGGACTGAAGGCCGCGGTGGGTGAGCAGTTGGGGTACACCGACTGGCTGGAGGTCGATCAGAAGCGGATCGATCTTTTCGCGGAGGCCACTGGCGATCATCAGTGGATTCATGTCGATCCTGAGAAAGCTGCTGCTGGGCCTTTTGGGACCACCATCGCGCACGGGTATCTGACGCTGTCGCTGCTTCCGCTGTTCGGGCCTCAGCTGATCAAGGTCGAAGGCGTGAAGATGGGCGTCAACTACGGGACCAACAAGGTGCGGTTCCCCTCGCCCGTGCCGGTCGGGTCGCGGCTGCGGGCCACCGCCACGATCAACGGCGTGGAGGACGTGGCGGGTGGCGTTCAGGTCACCGTCGGCTTCAGCGTGGAGCGCGAGGGCGGGGACAAGCCGGTGTGTGTCGCGGAGTCCGTGTCCCGGTACTACCTGTAGCTACTTGATGCCCACCATCCGCAGGACCAGGTCGGCGTAGAGCGCACCGACCTCTTCCGGGGTCATGGGGCCCTCGACGGTGAACCAGCGGGCCACGTCGATGCAGAGGGAGAGGACGGCGAGGGTGGTGCCCTTGACGTCCAGGACGTCGAACTCGCCCGAGGCCACGCCGTCCTCGATGATGCTCCGGACCTCGGCGTCGCACTGGCGGCGCAGGGCGAGGATCTCGGCGCGGGCGTCCGGGCCGAGGGAGTCCAGTTCGTACTGGACGACGCGGGCGGTGGTGCGGCCGCCCGCGTGCCAGCCGACGAAGCTGCTGACCGCGTCCGCGAGGCGCTCGGCGGCCGCGCCCTCGCGGCGGGACGCCGTCTGGAGGATCTCCAGGGCCTTCGCGTGGCCGATGCGGCTGATGCGGTGCAGGAGTTCTTCTTTGGTCTTGTAGTGGATGTAGAGCGCCGCCGGGCTCATACCGGCCCGGCCCGCGATGTCGCGGGTCGTGGTGGCGTGGTAGCCGCGCTCGGCGAAGGCCTCCACCGCGGCGATCAGCAGCCTCCTGGCCGCGTCGGGCGTGACCTCGCCCCACGCCGACGTCTCGCCACCGGCCGTCTCCTCCGCCGTACTCATCGCTTGGTGCCCCTCTCCACTGACAGAGGCACCACCATACCGCCGAAGGTGAGCGGGCGCTTAGCCTGGCCGCTCAGAGCTTTTCGAAGGGGTCGTGTTCGGCGAGCAGCTTCTCCAGCCGCGCCTGGTCGACCCGGCTGACGATCTGGCCGGCCTCCTGGCGGTCCCGGATCACCTTGGCGAGGGTGAAGGCGGAGGTGACGAGGTAGAGGACGGCGATCGCCAGGAAGGCACGCACCCAGGCGTCGGCGTGCAACTGGTAGATACCGACGCTCGTCGCGACCATGGCGATGACGAACGAGGCGACGGCCTGGCCGTAGAAGGCGGCCGTGCTCTGCTGCTTGACCGGTGTGTCACTCATGGCGCCATGATTCGGCGGCAGTGGCCTGCGCCACATCCGTCGAGGTACTCAGAAACGTACTCAGAAGGCCGAAACTCCGGTGAGCGCGCGGCCGATGACCAGTTTCTGGATCTGGCTGGTGCCCTCGTAGAGGGTCATGACGCGGGCGTCGCGGAGGAGTTTGCCGGCCGGGTACTCGTCGATGTAGCCGTAGCCGCCGAAGACCTGGAGGGCGTTGTTGGCGGCACGGACCGCCGCTTCGGAGGCGAAGAGTTTGGCCTTGGAGGATTCCGTGGCGAAGGGCTGACCACGGTCGATGAGGTCGGCCACGCGCCAGGTGAGCAGGCGGGCCGCGTCGACGTCCACGGCTATGTCGGTGATCAGTTCCTGGACGAGTTGGTGGTGGGCGATGGTCTTGCCGAACTGTTCGCGTTCGCCGGCGTACCCGAGCGCCGCGTCGAGGGCAGCCTGGGCTATGCCCACGCAGCCTGCCGCCACCGACATCCGGCCCTTGGCCAGGGCGGACATCGCGACCGAGAAGCCCTTGCCCTCGGGGGCGAGCATGGCGCTCGCGGGGACCCGTACGTCCTCCAGGACCAGTTCGGCCGTCGCCTGGCCGCGCAGGCCGAGCTTGCCGTGGATGGTGCGGCGGGTCAGGCCGGGGGTGTCGGTCGGTACCAGGAAGGCGGAGACGCCCTTGTGGCCGGGGGCGTCCGTGGAGCGGGCGAAGAGGAGGACCACGTCGGCCCAGGTGCCGTTGGTGATGAACATCTTGGTGCCGTTGATGACGTAGCCTCCCCCACTCTCGGCTCCGCTCGAGCGGGAGGGGCCCCCATCGTCGCGTACGGCACGGGTGGTGAGGTTGCCCGCGTCGGAGCCGGTGCCGGGTTCGGTGAGGCCGAAGCAGCCGACCAGTTCGCCGGAGGTGAGGCCGGGGAGCCACTGGCGCTTCTGGGCCTCGCTCCCCCAGGACGCGATCGTCTTCGCGACCAGGCCGAGGGAGACGGAGACGATCCCGCGGACCGAGGAGTCGCCGCGGCCCAGCTCCTCCGTGACCAGGCAGTACGCGAGGTGGTCGCCGCCCGAGCCGCCGTACTCCTCGTCGAGGGTCAGGCCCAGGAAGCCGACCTCGCCGAGCTTCTTGACGATCCCGCGGTCCACTTCCTCGGCGCGGTCCCAGGTGATCACATGCGGGGCGATCTCCCGGTCCACGAAGTCCCGGGCGAGCTGCCGTACGGCCTGCTGCTCCTCGCTGAGACCCAGGTTCACCACGCGATCACCCCACTTGAGAGCCGGTCGCGGCCGCTTGCCGCCACTTGAAAGCCGTACATTTAAATTAGCACTGCTAGTTTCCAGTCGCAGCCCTACTATGTGCGCCATGGCCCGACCGCGCAAGCCCCTTCTCAGCACCGACCGGATCGTCGGCACGGCCCGCGCGCTCGTGGACACGGAGGGCCTCGCGGCCGTCTCCACGCGACGGCTCGCCGCGGAGCTCGGAGTGAGCGGACCCTCGCTCTACAACCACTTCCGCACGAAGGACGAGATCCTGGAGACCGTCGCCGACTCGGTGAGCGCACAGGTCGACCTGTCGATGTTCGAGGACGGACGGGAGTGGCGGACCGCGCTGCACGACTGGGCCGTGTCGTATCGGGCCGCGTTGCGCGACCATCCGAACATCGTCCCGGTGCTGGCCCGGGGGCCCGGACGGCGGCCCGCGGGGCTGCGGCTCGCGGACGCGGTGTACGGGGCGATGGTCGACGCCGGGTGGCCGCCCGCGCAGGCGACGTCGATCGGCGCGCTGATGCGGTACTTCATCATGGGATCCGCGCTGGGGTCCTTCGCCGGAGGCTTCGTCGACGACCAAAGCGCGTACGACCCCGCCGACTATCCGCATCTCGGGCAGGCCCATCTGCTGGCCGAGCAGCAGGAGAAGATCGACGAGCGGGCGTTCGAGACAGGGCTCGCGGCTTTGCTGGACGGGCTTGCGCAGCAGTACGAGCAGGTACGGCGGGACGCCTAGGACGGTTCGGCCGGCGCCGAAGTGTCCGGGGCGCATGCTGTGAGACATGACTTCCAGAACCACCGGGACCGCGAGGAGCCCTCAGGCGGCCGAGCTGGCCCGCCTCGCCGGGCTCCTCGCCGACGAGACGCGTGCCTCGTGTCTGCTGGCGCTGCTCGACGGGCGGGCCTGGACCGCCAGTGAGCTGGCGCGGCGCGCGGGGGTCGCGGCGTCGACCCTGAGCGAGCATCTGGGCAAGCTCGTCGCCGGTGGGCTGCTGGCCGAGGAACGGCAGGGGCGGCACCGGTATGTGCGGCTCGCGGATGCGCGGGTGGCTCAGCTGGTGGAGGAGCTGGCGTCTCATGTGACGCCGCAGGCGGTCGTACGGCCGCGGAGTCTTCGGGAGGCGAGTGCGGGGTCGGCGATGGCTCGCGGGCGGACCTGTTACGACCATCTCGCGGGGCGGCTGGGGATCGCGGTGACGGATGCGATGACGGCACGTCGACTGCTGTCGCAGGACACCGGGTTCGCGCTCACGGAGGCGGGGCTGGCCTGGTTCGACGTGACGGGTATCGCCCTGGAGAGGAAAGGGCGCAGGCCGCTGGCTCGCGCCTGCCTCGACTGGACGGAACGGCGACCTCATCTGGCGGGGGTCGCGGGGGCGGCGTTCTGCCGGCATGCGCTGGAGGAAGGGTGGTGCGTGCGGATCGGGTCCGAGAGGGCGGTGAAGGTGACGGCGGCGGGAGAGCGGGCGCTGGCGGAGCTGCTGGGGATCGAGGCGGGGGTGTTGCAGTGACTCCCGCCACCCGCCTGCGGCTGCGTCGTGGCCGGTCACACCCGCGACCCTCCGGGGCGCCGCCGGCACCGCGCCCGAAATCCGCGAGCCTTTTTTCGCCGTTCTTCCTAACCTCAGGAGCATGATGAACCCCCGCCGCACCGACCTCCTCGCCGCCGGCGCAGCCACCGTCACCGTCGTCCTGTGGGCCTCCGCCTTCGTCTCCATCCGAAGCGCCGGAGCCGAGTACTCGCCGGGCGCCCTCGCGCTCGGGCGGCTGCTGGCGGGAGTCGTGACGCTGGGTGCCATCTGTGCCGTACGGCGGGAAGGGCTGCCTCCTCGCGCCGCGTGGCCCGGCATCCTGGTCTCCGGGATCCTCTGGTTCGGCATCTACATGGTCGTCCTCAACTGGGGCGAGCAGCAGGTGGACGCCGGAACCGCCGCGCTCGTGGTGAACGTCGGCCCCATCCTCATCGCGCTGCTGGGCGCACGGATACTCGGCGACGCGCTGCCGCCGAGGCTGCTCGCGGGGATGGCGGTGTCGTTCGCCGGAGCCGTCGCCGTGGGGCTGTCGATGTCGGGCGAGGGCAAGTCCTCGGTGCTCGGGGTCGTGCTGTGTCTGCTCGCGGCCGTCGCGTACGCGGGCGGCGTCGTGGCGCAGAAGCCCGCCCTCGGCTCGGCGAGCGCGCTGCAGGTGACGACGTACGGCTGTCTCGTCGGGGCCGTGGTCTGTCTGCCGTTCGCCGGGCAGCTGGTCCACGAGGTCGCGGACGCGCCCGTGTCGGCGACCCTCAACATGGTCTATCTGGGCGTCTTCCCGACCGCGCTGGCCTTCACCACCTGGGCGTACGCCCTGGCCCGTACGACCGCCGGGCGGATGGGCGCGACCACCTATGCGGTGCCGGCACTCGTCGTGCTGATGTCGTGGGTGGCGCTCGGTGAGGTGCCGGGGCTGCTCACGCTGGCGGGCGGGGCGCTGTGTCTGGCCGGTGTGGCGGTGTCCCGGTCCCGGTCCCGTTCGCGGGCCGCGGCTGTCGGACCGCGGCCCGCGAAGGTCACCGAGTCAGCGTGAACGCGCCCTGTCCGCAAGGACCTTGATGGAGATCAGGGCGATGACGGAGAGGCCGATGATGTAGGCGGACACCGACATCGACGTGCCGGTGGTCTCCAGGAGCAGCACCATGACGAACGGGGCGAGTCCGCCTCCTGCGACCGCCGCGATCTGGTAGCCGAGGGAGGCGCCGGTGTAGCGCATCTCCGGGGTGAACAGCTCGGCGAACAGGGCGGCTTGGGGGCCGTACATGATGCTGAGGAAGCAGCTGGCGACGAACGTGCCGACGGCCAGCCACAGCAGTGAGCCCGTGTCGATCAGGAGGAAGAGCGGGATCGCCCACAGGGCTATGCCCACCGCGCCCAGGGTGTAGATCCGGATGCGGCCGTAGCGGTCCGAGAGGGCGGCCGCGGCCGGGATCAGGATCAGCTGGGTGAGGCTCACGCAGAGGGAGACCGTGAGGACCGCGCTCTTCTTCATGTCCAGTTCGCGGGTCGTGTAGTCGAGGACGCCCGTGATGAGGATGTAGAAGGTCGCGGTGTTCACGGCGAAGGAGCCGCCGGCCAGCAGGACCGTGCCGAGGTGGTCGCGCAGGATCGTGCGCAGCGGGGAGCTCTCCTGCGACTTCTCCTTCTCGGCCAACGCCCGCTCCGCGTCACGGAATTCGGGGGTCTCCTCGACCTTGGTGTGGATGTACCAGGCGAGGCCGAGCACGAACAGGCCGATGAGGAACGGCACGCGCCAGCCCCAGGCCGCGAACTGGGTGTCCGTGGTGAAGGCGCCGGCCAGCAGGAAGACCGTGTTGGCGGTCACCACGCCGATGGGGACGCCGAGTTGGACCACGCTGCCGTAGACACCGCGCTTGCCCTCGGGGGCGTACTCGGTGGCCAGCAGCATCGCGCCGCCCCACTGGGCGCCGACCGCGATGCCCTGGAGGACGCGGAGGGCGACCAGCAGGATCGGGGCGGCGACGCCGATGGTGTCGTACGTGGGCAGGAGGCCGATGCCGGTCGTGGCGAGGCCCATGAGGGTGAGCGCGAGGACCAGCATCGGCTTGCGGCCGCGCTTGTCGCCGAGCTGGCCGGCGACGATGCCGCCGAGCGGACGGGCCAGGAAGCCCACGGCGAAGGTCGCGAAGGAGGCGAGGACTCCGGCGGTGGAGCTGCCCGCCGGGAAGTACAGGTCGCCCAGGACGAGGGCGGCGGCGATGCCGAAGACGAAGTAGTCGTACCACTCGACGGCTGAGGCGAGCGCGGCGGCCGTGGCTACGCGGCGGCGGTTGACCGTGGGGAGGGCGGTCGGGGCGAGGGGCTGAGCGGAGGGGGCCATGTCCATGCGGTGCACACTCCGATGGGTGCGGTGGGGACGTTGGCGGCGAACATACTAACCGGACGGTATGGAGGCAACGGTTGTGTCGGAAGGTTGCCCGGAGCACTCAAAGGGCTGGTGAGCATGGCGATGACCCCGGCCTCGAGGCGAGGTCGGGGTCTACGACAACCGGACGAAGGGGGCCAGGCCTGTCCGACGGACAGGCCTAGAAGACGACCAGCGCCCTGCCGCCCTTGCCCGCGAGCATGTTCTCGAAGGCCGCCGGAATGCCGTCCAGGGCGATCCGTTCCGTCACCAGCGCACCCAGGTCCAGGCGGCCCGCGCGGATGTGTCCGGCGAGCACCGGAAGGTCCTCGGCCGGGTTGGAGTTGCCGTAGACGCAGCCGGAGAGGGTGCGGCCCCAGTGGAAGATCTCCAGGGCGTTGAAGGTGACCTGCTGGTCCTTGCCGCCGATGCCGACGACCGTCGTACGGCCGCCGCGGCGGGTGGAGTCCCAGGCGGTGCGGATGGTGGTGGCGCGGCCCACGCACTCGACGGCGACGTCGACGCCCTGCTTGCCGGTGAGGGCGCGGATCTCGCGGGCCGTGTTCTCGGAGGCGACGACGTAGTCGGTGGCGCCGGCCTCGCGGGCCAGTTCCTCCTTCGCCGGGGAGACGTCGACCGCGACGATCTTCGCGGCGCCCGCGATCCGGGCGGCCTGGAGCGCGGCGAGACCCACTCCCCCGACGCCGTACACGGCGACCGTCTCGCCCTCGCGGACCTTCGCGGCGTGGTGGACGGCGCCGTAGCCGGTGAGGACGGCGCAGCCGAGGAGGGCCGCGTCCGTGAGGGGGATGCCCTCGGGGAGGGGAAGGACACAGGACGCCGGCACGACCGTCTCCTCGGCGAACGCGGCGACGTTCAGGCCCGGGTGGAGGTCGGTGCCGTCGGCCGTGCGGGCGTGGACGTCGGCGGCGCCGTTGAGGGCGTTTGCGCACAGCCATACCTCGCCGAGCGAGCAGGCGTGGCAACTGCCGCAGGACGGGGCCCAGTTGAGGACGACCCCGGCGCCGGGCGAGACACCGGTCACGCCCTCGCCGACGGCCACGACCGTGCCCGCGCCCTCGTGGCCGAGCACCGCCGGGACCGGCACCCTCATCGTGCCGTTGGACAGGGACAGGTCGGAGTGGCAGACGCCGGCGGCGGCGAGGCGGACGCGGACCTGGCCGGGGCCGGGGTCCGGGAGCTCGATGTCGGTGACCTCCAGAGGAGCGCCCACGGCGGGAAGGACTGCTGCGCGAACCACGGAAACGCTCCTAGAACTGCAGGGACTTGGTCTGGAGGTACTCGGCGAGACCGTGTGGGCCGAGCTCGCGGCCGACGCCGGACTGCTTGTAACCGCCGAACGGGGCGAGGGGGTTGAAGCGGCCGCCGTTGATGTCGACCTGGCCGGTGTCCATCCGGCGCGCGAAGGCCACCGCCTCCGCCTCCTCGCCCGCCCACACGGCGCCCGCGAGGCCGTACACCGTGCCGTTGGCGATGCGCAGGGCGTCCTCCTCGTCCTCGTAGCCAAGGACGCAGAGGACCGGGCCGAAGATCTCCTCCTGGGCGACGGTCATCTCGGGCGTCACATCGGCGAAGACCGTCGGGGACACGAAGTAGCCCTGCTCGCGCGGGGATTCCGGGCCACCGGCGACCAGCCGGGCGCCCTCGGCGACGCCCTTCTCGATGTAACCCCGCACCCGAGCCCGCTGCTTGGCGTTGACGACCGGGCCGATGCGGTCGCCGTACTTGGCGGCGGCGGTGGCGGCGAGTTTGACCGCCTCGTCGTACTGGTCCCGGTGGACCAGCATGCGGGTCCAAGCGCTGCATGTCTGGCCGGAGTTGGACATCACGTTGGCGACGCCCACGTTGACGGCCCTCGCCAGGTCGGCGCTCGGGAGGATGACGTTGGCGGACTTGCCGCCGAGTTCCAGGGCGACCTTCTTGACGGCGGCGCCGGCCGTGGCGCCGATTTGGCGGCCGACGGCGGTGGAGCCGGTGAAGGAGACGAGGTCGACGCCCTCGTGCTCGGCGAGGGCCTGGCCCGCGACCGGGCCGAGGCCCGTGACGAGGTTGAACACCCCCGCCGGGACGCCCGCCTCATGGACCGCCTCGGCGAAGAGCTGGGCGACGAGCGGGGTGTCCTCGGCGGGCTTGAGGACGACCGTGCAGCCGGCCGCGAGGGCCGGGGCCACCTTGGCGACGATCTGGTGGAGGGGGTAGTTCCAGGGGGTGATCGCGGCGACCACGCCGATCGGTTCCTGGCGGACGACCGAGTTGCCGACCCGCTCCTCGAAGGCGTACGTGGCGGCCAGTTCGGCGTACGAGCCCGCGACGGCGATGGGGACGGCGGCGTGCACGTTCTCGGAGAACTTCAGCGGCGAGCCGAGTTCCGCGGTGACCGTCTCGGCGATCTCGTCCTTGCGGGACACCAGGACGTCCCGGAGTGCGGCGAGGCGGGCCGCGCGCTCGGCGGGGGCGGTCACGGACCAGGCCGGGAGGGCGGCACGGGCGGCCCGTACGGCGGTGTCGACGTCCTCGGCGGTGCCGGCCGGGACATGGCCGATCACCTGCTCGTCGACCGGGTTCACGACCTCGATCGTGTCCCGGCCGGCGGCGGGGCGCCACTCGCCGTCGATGTACATGCCGTCGTGTGCCTTCATCGTGCTTCCTCCCGGCGGTGCCGTGTCGTCGTCCGGCGCGGTCCGGTTCATAAACTAGCGACGATAGTTTTCGCGCGCCAGACGCCCCGGTACGTGACTCATGCCATCAGAAGTCGACCCGGGCCCTGTCGTCCACCCTCCCCACGGACTCCTGGCGGCCGGTCCGGCGGAGTCGTACGTCGATGAGGGCCTGACCCGCTTCAGGCGGGAGCGGCGTCCTGGGCCCGGCAGGCCCGGGTCACCGCATCCTCACGCACGCCCGAACACCCACCACGCGCACCGCCGGAATATCGCCCCCTTCCCTCCACCCCGCTGGAGAGGCCGCCGCCCGGGCTCACTCCTCCAGGTCCGGCAGCCTGGCCGGGGCCGGGCAGATGCGTTCGCCGTGCTGGTCGAAGACGAACAGGTGGGCGAGGTCGACAAGGAGGGGCACCTGCATGCCGTGGCGGAAGTCGATGTCGGGGGTGGTGCGGACGATCAGGTCGCCGGGGAGGCGGCCGTCGGGAGGCGTGACGGGGGCGGGGGCCGGCGGTTCGTCGAGGACCACCACCGGGCCCGCGCGCAGGGCGTCCGCGCGTTGCCGCAGACGGTCCAGGACGCCGGTGGTGCCGTCGCGGCGGCGGCGCCGGGTGGGGCGGGCCGCCGGGCGTGGGGCCTCCAGGTCGGGGACGACGGCGGGGCTGGAGCCGGTGTTGAAGTGGACGAGGACCTCGTGGCCCTGGAACTCCACGTGCTCCACCAGACCGGTGAGCGCCATCTCGCCGGGGCGGGCGGAGGACGGTCTGGCGATACGGATCGCCTCCGAGCGCAGGCCCACGATGACCTCCCGGCCCTGCTGGACGCGGAGCAACTGGTGGTCCAGGGAGAGGGGTTCGGGCAGACGGAGGTACTGCTTGCCGAGGCTGATGGTCATCGCGCCGTCGAGCGGGGCGCGGACCAGACCGCGGAGGAGGTTGATGCGCGGGGTGCCGATGAAGGCGGCGGCGAAGACGTTGCGGGGCAGGGCGTAGACCGAGCGTGGGGTGCCCACTTGCTGGAGGACCCCGCCGCGCAGGACCGCGACCCGGTCGCCCAGCGACATCGCCTCGGACTGGTCGTGGGTGACGTAGACCGTGGTGACGCCCAGCTCCCTTGTGAGCGCGGAGATCTCGGCGCGCAGATGGTTGCGGAGTTTGGCGTCGAGGTTGGACAGCGGCTCGTCCATCAGGAACGCGGAGGGGTGGCGGGCGATGGCCCGGCCCATCGCGACGCGCTGGCGTTCGCCGCCGGAGAGCTGGCCCGGGAAGCGGTCGAGGAGTTCCTCGATGCCGAGCATGCGGGCGGTGGCGTCCACGCGCGGGCGCGGGTCGGCGCCGGGGGACTCGATGCGGAGCGGGAAGCCGATGTTGTCGCGGCTGGTCATGCTCGGGTACAGGGCGAAGTTCTGGAACACCATCGCCATGTCCCGGCCCGAGGGCGGCAGGTCGTTGGCGTACTCGCCGTCGAGCAGCAGCTCGCCCTCGTCGATCTCCTCCAGCCCGGCGATCATCCGCAGGACCGTGGACTTGCCGCACCCGGACGGTCCGAGCAGGACGAGGAATTCGCCGGGCGCGATGTCCAGCGACAGCCGGTCCACCACTCGGGTGCCCCGGGTGTAGCTCTTGCTCACGTCGTGCAACGAGATGGCGCGTGTCATGGCGGCTGCCCCCGAGGGCTGACGGAGCGCCAGGGCCTGTCCGGCGGATCGAGCCGACGGACACGGGGAAGACGGACCGGCCCTGCCGCTTCCCCCGACCTGATCCGCCGAACAGACCCTGTGCATGAGGTCGGATGCCCCGCGCGGTTCGCAAGGGGCTTGTGAGTCACGGAAGTTAACGGAATGTGCGCACCCTGGGGAAGGGGATCGGCCGGATCGGACGTCCCCGTCCAGCAGGTGAGAAAACGGACGTCCGGATTCAGGGCCTGGGGGGTGGGGGCGGGTGGATTGCCGGGGGCGAATGCGGGTCGGGTGACTCGGTGCGGGATGGCGGGTGCGGGTGAGCTGCCGGCGGCGGGCTCGGGTAAGGGGGCAGGGGCCGACGGCGGGTGCGGGGGGCAGTGCCGGGCGGCGGGCGCGGGTGAACCGCCCACGGCAGACCGGGCAGAGCCTGCACCCGAAGACGCGCCGAGGGGAAGCGCCGGACGACAAGCGCAGGTGAACCGCCCACGGCAGACCTGGCAGAGCCAACGCCAGACAGCAGACGCCCGGGGGACAGCGCCAGACGGCAAGCGCCGGTGAACCGCCGACGACACACCAGGCAGAGCCATCGGCCGACGACGGGCCGGGGCGAGCACCGGACGCCAACCGCCGAGGCCGGCGCCGGACGACGGGCCGGGAGGGAAGCGCCGGGCGGCCACCGCCGGGGACAGTGCCGGACGGGGCAGCCGCCCGCGTCAGCGCCGGCGGGCCGGCTCGCGGGTCTCGGTCAGGTGGGCGAAGACGACCACGTTGCCCGAGTAGCCGGTCCTGCGGTCGAAGTCGCCGCCGCAGGTGATCAGCCGTAGTTCGGGGCGACCCCGGGCGCCGTACACCTCGCGGTCGGGGAACCGGTCCTTCTCGTACGACTTCACCGCGTCGACGGAGTAGACCGCGACCCGTCCGTCGGCGCGGGTCACCTCGATCAGGCGGCCCCGTTGCGCTTCGCTGAGGCCGGCGAAGACGGCCGGGCCGGTGTCGGTGTCAAGGTGGCCGACGGCGACCGCGGTGCCCTGCTGGCCGGGTGACGGGCCGCCCTCGTACCAGCCGACCAGGTTCGCGTCGTCGTCCGGCGGTGCGGGCAAGCGGCGGTTGCGGTCGAGGCGGAGGCTCATGACCGGGGCGTCGATGTCGAGGAAGCGGATGACGAGGCGGGTGGCGCGGGAGCGCGGGAGGAGTCGGGGTGCGGCCGTGGGGCGCCGCGGCGTCAGGGCCGGTCGACCGGGCGCCGGCGCGCCCGTGCGGGGCGGTGCGGCGAGGCCGGGCGCCCCCGGGGCACCGGGACGGTTCGGAGCCGCCCCGCCGACGCCCGGCGGCCGTACGCCGGGACGGCCCGCGGCCGCTTCCCCACTGCCCTGCGGGCCAACGCCGCCGGGACGGTTCGCGGTCCCCGCCCCGCCGCCCTGCGGGTCCACGCCGGGACGGTTCGCCGCACCCGTCCCGCCGCCCTGTGGGCCTACGCCAGGACGATTCATTGCACCCGCCCCGCTCCCCTGCCGGCCAACGCCAGGACGGTTCACGGTCCCCGCCCCGCTCCCCTGCGGGCCAACGCCAGGACGGTTCGCCGTACCCGTCCCGCCGCCCTGCGGGCCCACGCCCGGTCCGCCCTGGGCCCGCTCCCCCGTACCGCCGCGCTCCTCGCCCCGCCGCATCGCACCGCGTGCGTCGGCCCCGTCGGTGCGCGAGGCCGCCGGGGAGCCGGGCCGGGCGGCCTCGGTCGCCCCGCCGGGCTCCTCTCCCTGGGCCCACGAGACGCCGCCGACCACCAGCGAGACGGTCACCAGGATCGTCCTCGCGAGGCGGTAGGCGCGCGTCCGGCGCCAGGGCCTGTGCGGGTGACTACGCGCCATGCGGGCGACGACGGAGCCGGAACCACATCACCCCGCCGACCGCGGTCAGGCCGACGGCCGCACCGGCGACCGGGGCGAACGCGTCACCGCGGGCGAGCCCGCCGCCGCCGGCCGGCGGACCGCCGTTCGGACCGCCGGGGCCACCGGGTCCGCCGGGCGGGCAGTCGACCCAGAACACCTTGTGCTTGCCCGCGCCGTGGCCCTTGTCGGTGAGCCACGTGAGCTTGTAGTGCCCGTTGGACAGCGCGATCACGTCGGTGGTGCCGCCGCCGCCGGCGTTGAGGGTGAGGTCCCCTTCCTCGGCCGAGCCGCCGGCGGACGGGGGCTGGCCCGCGATCTTCCAGTGGACCTTCTCCCCCGCGTCGAAGTTGAAGGCATCGAGGTAGAAGCTGCAGACGTGGGGGTCGTTGTCCGGCTCGGCGTCCGGCTTGAACTCCACGTGGATCTTGACGTCTCCGTTGTCCCCCGGAGGGGCGGCGACCGCGGATACCGCGGTCAGGGCGCACCCCGCGAGGGCGAGGGTCGCGACGGCGGTGGCACGGCGTCGGCGGGCCGTAGTGAGCATGAAGTCCTCCGAGTCAGACGATTATCGTATAAATCATGCTTCGCCTGACTCTTTGTCACATTCCGTTCGCCGGTGGCGGGAGGCCCGCGCCGCAGCCCGTCACTCTTCGCTCTTTCGGCCCAAGGAAGCGCCGGACCGGCGAGGCCCGGCCTGCTCACCGGACCCCGCGGCCGGCTTCGCCGGTGAGCGCAGTGCCACGCCCGAGGAGAGCAGCAGCAGCGCGCCCAGCATCACGAAGGGCGCCGCCACCCCCGCCACGCCGGCCACCAGGCCCGCCGTCGCCGGCGCCGCCACCTGGCCCAGCCGGTTGCCGGTCAGGCGCAGGGCGAGGGCCGTGGAGCGGGCGCCGTCGGGGGCCGCCTGGACGACCGTCGTCATGGACAGCGGCTGTCCGACACCGAGGCAGAAGCCGAGGACGGCGAGCATCACGGCCAGCGCCCACACCGGGACCGGCAGGGCGATCCCCGCGCACAGCAGGGCGCCCAGCAGACAGGTGACCGTCAACAGCAGGCTCCGCCCCAGCAGTCGCAGCAGCGGGGTCAGGACCAGGCGGCAGGCGATCGTGGCCGCCGCACGGAGGCTGAGCAGGAGGCCGATGACGGACGGGGCGATCCCCCGGTGCTCGCCGACCACGGGGAGGTAGGCGGTGAGGATGTCGGTCGCGGAGAGGACGGCGAGGCTGATGAAGATGCCGGCGGGCACGCCCCGGGCACGCAGGATGCGCTGGACGGGGACGCGATCACCTTGCCCCGTACGGGACTTCGTCGCCGTATCGCGATGCTCTATCCGCCACAACGACGTGAACGCGACCGCGCCCCCCGCCCCCGCGACGAGCAGCGCGAGCGCACTGGTGCCCGCCATGTCCGGCCCGCCGATCAACGCGCCGGCGGCGATGGGGCCGACGAGCTGTCCGAGGGAGGCGCCGATGGTGAAGTGGCCGAAGTTGCGGTCCTGTTCGTGCGGGGCGGACTGGCGGGCGACGAGGGACTGGGCGCCGATCACGAAGCAGAGGTGGCCGAGGCCCATCACTCCGCTCCAGATGGCCATCGCCCAGAGGGAGCCCGCGATGCCGCTGAGCGCACAGCCGCCGGATATGAGGACCACGCCGACCGGCAGGAGGGGCGCGCACCGGCCGTGGTCGGTACGGCGGCCCAGCGGGACCGCGGCGAACAGCGGGAGCAGGGCGTAGACCCCCGCGATCACACCGATCGCCCGCTCGTCCGCGCCCAACGCGAGCGCCCGGTAGGAGACGGCGGGCCGGGCCATCGACACCGCCCCCTGCGCGAAGCTGAAGGCGATGACGAGGCGGAGCAGCCAGCCGCGGTTCCCACCGGGCGCCATGAACATGCCCTCCTGGAAGGGTAGTTGCGGATCAGATGATGCCGAACAGGATTCCCGACGCGAGGATGATCAGGCAGGTCAGCGCCGCCCACTTCACCACGAACCTGGTGTGGTCGCCGAACTCGACCTTGGCCATGCCGACCAGGACGTAGACGGCCGGGACGAGCGGGCTCGACATGTGCAGCGGCTGGCCGACGAGGGAGGCGCGGGCCATCTCCAGCGGCGTGACGCCGTGGGCGGCACCGGCCTCGGCGAGGACGGGCAGGACGCCGAAGTAGAAGCCGTCGTTGGACATGAAGTAGGTGAGCGGCAGGCTCAGCAGACCGGTGACGAGGGCCATGTGCGGGCCCATGCCCTCGGGGATGACGTCGACCATCCAGCGGGCCATGTGGTCCACCATGCCGGTGCCCTGGAGGACGCCGGTGAAGACGGCGGCGGCGAAGACCATGCCGGAGACGTTGAGGACGTTGTCGGCGTGGGCGGCGAGCCGGGCCTTCTGGTCGGGGATGTGCGGGAAGTTGACCGTGAGGACGAGCGCGGCACCGAGCAGGAACAGCACCGGGATCGGCAGCCACTCCATGATCATGGCGGTGAGCAGGGCGATCGTGACGCCGGCGTTGAACCAGTAGAGCTTGGGGCGCAGGGTCGGGCGGTTCGGGTCGAGGACCGTGAAGCGCTTCTCCTCGTCGTCGTCCTCGGCGTCGGTGCCGGAGCCGGAGCCGGAGCCGCCGGTGGCCTTCTCGGTACCGGACGCGCCGGAGCCGCCGCCGGCACCCACGAGAACCGTCTCGGACTCCTTCTCCTCGACCTTCTCCTCGACCAGGACCTCGCCCAGCGTCAGCACACCGAGGCGCTTGCGCTCGCGCAGGCCCAGGAAGTACGAGAGGACGAAGACACCCAGCAGACCGACGGCGAGGGCCGGGATCATCGGCACGAAGATGTCGCTGGCGTCGACCTTCAGCGCGGTCGCGGCGCGGGCGGTCGGGCCGCCCCACGGCAGGGTGTTCATCACGCCGTTGGCCATGGCGGCCACACCGGTCATCACCACCAGGCTCATCTTCAGGCGCTTGTACAGCGGGTACATCGCCGAGACCGTGATCATGAAGGTGGTCGAGCCGTCGCCGTCGAGCGAGACGATCGCGGCGAGGATCGCCGTACCGACGACGATCCGCATCGGGTCCGCCTTGGCGAACTTCAGGATCCCGCGCACGATCGGGTCGAAGAGGCCGACATCGATCATCACACCGAAGTAGACGATCGCGAACATGAGCATCGCCGCGGTGGGGGCGAGGCTGGTGACGCCTTCGATGACGTAGTCACCGAGGTTGGCGCCCTTCCCGACGAAGACGCAGAACAGTGCCGGGATCAGCACGAGCGCCGCGATCGGCGACATCTTCTTCATCATGATCAGGACCAGGAAGGTCGCGATCATGGCGAAGCCAAGGATGGTCAGCATGTGTGGATACCTAACGTTCGCCCTTGAACTCCCACCGGAGTCGGCAGTGCGTTGACGTTAGGGCCGTTCAATCGGCGTTAACAAGACGTTGACGTGCGAGCAATAAGCGCAAAATACCAGGTCACAGCTTTGCGCTGCTCACAGCGCCGACACGGTGGCCGGTTTTACGGGGAACAGCAGCACCGGTACGCCGTTCAGGACCGCGTTGCCCGACAGGGGATCGAGCAGGCTGCCGTCGAGGAGCTGGTTGACGTTGACGCCGGGGTCCACCGCGGCGTGGCTCAGCCGGGTGCCGGGCCGGTCGTGCCCCCAGCCGTGCGGCAGGCTGACGACGCCCGGGCGCACGCCGTCCGTGACCTCGGCGGGCGCGGTCACCTCTCCCCCGGCCCCCTTGACCCGTACGGCCGTCCCGTCCGCCACACCGAGCCGCTCGGCGTCCTCGGGGTGGATGTGCAGGGTGCAGCGGTTGGTGCCGCCGGTGAGGGCGGGGACGTTGTGCATCCAGCTGTTGTTGGAGCGCAGATGGCGGCGGCCGACGAGGACGAGCCCGTCCGGCCGCTCGGCGAGGGCCTGCCGCAGCCGCGGAAGATCGTCGACGATCGGCTGTGCCAGCAGCTCGACCTTCCCGCTGCGCGTCTTCAGCGGCTGCGGCAGCCGCGACGCGAGCGGTCCGAGATCGATGCCGTGCGGATGCGCCAGCAGCCTCTCCAGCGTCAGCCCGTCCGGTCGTACGCCGAAGCCGTCGCCGTAGGGACCGAGCCGGAGCATCATGTCGAGCCGCCGCTCGGGACCGCTGACGCCGGTGAGCAGCCCGCTGAGTTCCTTCGGGTCCCGGCCGAAGACCGGCGACCAGGTCTCCTTGACCGCCTTGCCGAGGGTCTGCCCGATGACCAGGTCGTCGACGGCCGACGGGTCCGCGCCGTGCATGCCGGTCGCGGCGAGGATCAGCCGGGCCAGGATCTCGGTCTCGGCCATCCGGCCGGGCTCCAGCGGGACGGCGGGCCGGTTGTAGCGGACCTGGTTGCGCACGGCGAGGGTGTTGAAGGCGAAGTCGTGGTGCGGGCTCTGCGAGGGCGGGGGCGGGGGCAGTACGACGTCGGCGTGGCGGGAGGTCTCGTTGAGATAGGGGTCGACGCTGACCATGAAGTCCAGCCCGTCGAGCGCCTTGTCGAGCCGGTCGCCGTCGGGCACGGACAGCACGGGGTTGGTGGCGACGGCGACGAGCGCCCGGATCGGCTCGCCCTCCGGTGTCGCGGTGTCGATCTCCTCGGCCAGCGCGGAGATCGGCAGCTCGCCCTTGGCCTCGGGGTACCGGCTGACCCGGGAGTGCCAGCGGCCGAGCGCGAAGCCGTGGCTGGGCCCGGCGGGGCGGGGCGTACGGTCGGTGGCCGCCTGCGGGAAGAGCGCGCCGCCCGGGCGGTCGAGGTTGCCGGTGAGGATGTTCAGTACGTCGACCAGCCAGCTGGCGAGGGTGCCGTGCGGGACGGTGCAGCTGCCGATGCGGGCGTAGACGGCGGCGGTGGGGGCGGCGGCGAGCTCGCGGGCGAGGGTGCGGATGGTGCCGGCGTCGATGTCACAGGCGCCGGCGACGGCTTCGGGGGTGAAGTCGCCGAGTTCTTCCCGGAGTTCATCGATCCCGAGGAGGTGGGGCGCCAACTCCCCGGTGTCCACGAGGTCTTCCTCGAAGAGCGTGTACGCCATCGCCGCGAGGAGCAGTGCGTCCGTGCCCGGGCGGATCGCGAGGTGACGGTCGGCGAGTTTGGCGGTGCGGGTGCGGCGGGGGTCGATGACGGTGAGGGTGCCGCCGCGGGCCCTGAGCGCCTTGAGCTTGCCGGGGAAGTCGGGGGCGGTGCACAGACTCCCGTTGGATTCCAGCGGGTTGGCGCCGATCAGCAGCAGGTGGTCGGTGTGGTCGAGGTCCGGTACGGGGATCGCGCCCGCGTCGCCGAAGAGCAGTCCGCTGGAGACGTGCTTGGGCATCTGGTCGATGGTGGAGGCGGTGAAGATGCTGCGCGTACCGAGCCCGGCGAGCAGCACCGGCGGATAGAGGGCGCCGGCCATGGTGTGCACGTTGGGGTTGCCCAGGACCACACCCACGGAGTTGGGCCCGTACCGCTCGACGACCGGCCGGATCCCGGCCGCGACCGCATCGAAGGCCTCCTCCCAGGTGGCCTCGCGCAGCTCGCCGTCCTTGCGCACGAGCGGGGTGCGCAGCCGGTCGGGGTCCCCGTCGACGGCACCGAAGGAGGCGCCCTTGGGGCAGATGAACCCCTTGCTGAACACATCGTCCCGGTCACCACGCGCGCCGGTGACGCTGGTCCCCTCGATGGTCAGCGTGAGACCACAGGTGGCCTCGCACAGGGGGCAGATTCGCAGAGCGGTGCGGGACACGGGTCCTCCCGGGGCAACGGTGCCTGTCGCGGTGAGCATACCGACCGGTAGGCATGGCGGGGAGGGGCCATGAGGCGTCACGTCGGAAAACCGCGCGCGACCGCTCAGTCGAGCATCCGCGCCAGATACGCCCGCAGCATCTCCCGCGCCTCCTCGATGATCTTCTCGTCCCCCTCCGGCGCCACCCGGAACGCCAGATGGACCAGGGTGTCCGCCGTCTCCACCGCGATCAGGAACGTCCGTCGCAGGTCCTCGTCCGGCTCCCGCTCGATGTACCCGGAGAGCAGGTCCGTGAGCCGGTCGGCGACGCGGTGGTTCGGTTCGGCGTGGCGGGCGCCGACGGGGATCTGGTTGCCGAAGTCGACGAGGGAGAAGCCGGGGGCGGTGCGTTTCATGGAGAGGTACTCGTCGAGTACGGCGTCCATCGCGGCCCGCCAGCCGCCGCCCGTCGCCTCCTTGAGGCGCTCGGTGACGTGGGTGGTGAAGCGTTCGAGGTTGCGCTGGGCGAGGGCGTCGGCCATCTGCCGCTTGTTGCCGAAGAAGCGGTAGACGGAGCCGATGGGGACGCCGGCCCGCTGGGCGACGGCCCGCGTGCTCAGGTCGTCGTAGCCGACCTCGTCGAGGAGGTCGGCGCAGGCGTCGAGGATCCTGGTCAGCCGTTCGGCGCTGCGCCGCTGCACGGGCGCTCGGCGTAGCGATGTCGCGTGGGGCACGGACTTCATGATGCCTTTCCGCCGGGGTCCGGTGAACCTCGCCCCCCGGTACGGAAAAAGGTGCCAGGTGCACTCAGTGCGGAGGGCGTGGTGGAGGCCTCGGCTCCCGACGCCGTGATGTCGGCCGCGCTCTCGACGGGGTCTCCGTCGACCACCCATACGGTGCCGTCGTCGGCGTACAGCCGTACGGTGACGGTGTGCGTGCCGCGCGGGACGAGGTGGGCCGGGATGCGGCAGTCGAGGGTGCGCTGCCTGGAGACCAGTGTGCCGTCCACGAAGATGTACGCGAGGCCCCGGCCCTCCACCGCCTTGGGCTTGACGCCGGCCGGCGAGAAGCGGAAGTTCCGCACGGTCAGCCGTACGTCCCAGCTGGCGTCGGTGTCCGGCTGCACCTCGATGTCCACCTCGGGCGCGTCCTTGTCGTCCACCTCCCGGTAGTGCCGCCCGTCCTCGTCGGTGTCGTCGAGGACCTTGCCCACCGGTGAGGGCGAGGCCATGTTCTCCGGGTTCTCCGGTTCCCTGGGTGCGCCGGAGCCGCAGCTCACGGTTCCGGTCAGCACAAGGACACAGACCGCGAGCGCGGCCAGAAGTGCCCGCGTCCACGTCATGCCCCGGAGACTAGAACAACGGTCCGAAAGTCGGATCCCCCTGAAGTCGGGTTCTCCTCCTCCCTGATGAGGAGGTCCACCCGCGGAAAGCGGCCGGGAAGCGGCCGAAAAGCAGACCGAAGGTGCCCCGACGGCCCTCTTGCACCCTCGAAACCGCAATCCTACGGTGATACATAGGAATCGGTGCGGGCCAGGAATTCCTGGTCAGGGATCCGGAGTCGCAAGGGAGCGATCGATGAGCGGGGACAAGCGGAAGACCGCCGAGGGCCTGACCCACCTCTCCGGTTTCGGCAACGAGCACAGCTCGGAGGCCGTCCCCGGCGCCCTGCCCGAGGGGCGGAACTCACCCCAGCGGGCTCCCCTCGGCCTCTACGCGGAGCAGCTCAGCGGTTCGGCGTTCACCGAGCCCCGCGCGCACAACCGCCGCTCCTGGCTGTACCGGATCCGCCCCTCGGCCGCCCACCCGGCGTTCACCCACACCCACAACGGCTGGATCCGTACGGCCCCCTTCACCGAGTCCGTCCCGGACCCGAACCGCCTGCGCTGGGACCCCCTGCCCGAGCCGGCCGAGGGCACCGACTTCCTGGCCGGCCTGTGGACCCTGGGCGGCAACGGCGACGCGGCCCAGCGCACCGGCATGGCCGTGCACCTCTACCACGCCACCGACTCGATGGACCGGGTCTTCAGCGACGCCGACGGCGAGCTCCTGATCGTCCCGGAGCAGGGTGGCCTGCTGCTGCGCACGGAGTTCGGCCTGCTGCACGCCGAGCCCGGCCACGTGGCGCTGATCCCGCGCGGGGTGCGCTTCCGCGTGGAGCTCCTCGACCCCTCCGCCCGCGGCTATGTCTGCGAGAACTACGGCGCCCCCTTCCAGCTCCCCGACCTCGGCCCGATCGGCGCCAACGGCCTGGCCAACGCCCGTGACTTCAAGGCCCCCGTCGCCGCGTACGAGGACGTCGAGGGGCCGGTCGAGGTGGTCAACAAGTTCTGCGGCAACCTCTGGTCGGCCACCTACGACCACTCTCCCCTCGACGTCGTCGCCTGGCACGGCAACCACGTCCCGTACGTCTACGACCTGCGCCGCTTCAACGTCATCGGGACGATCTCGTACGACCATCCCGACCCGTCGATCTTCACCGTGCTGACGTCCCCGTCGGACACCCCGGGCCTGGCCGGCGTGGACTTCGTGGTCTTCGCGCCGCGCTGGCTGGTGGGCGAGGACACCTTCCGGCCGCCGTACTTCCACCGGAACGTGATGAGCGAGTACATGGGCCTGATCGAGGGCGCGTACGACGCGAAGACGGCCGGGAAGGGCGGCTTCGTGCCCGGTGGCGGCTCGCTGCACAACATGATGTCGGCGCACGGTCCGGACCGGGAGACGTTCGACCGGGCGAGCGCGGCCGAGCTCAAGCCCCAGAAGGTCGACGACGGCCTCGCGTTCATGTTCGAGACCCGCTGGCCGGTGACGCTCACCGCGCACGCGGCCCAGGCGGAGCACCTGCAGCGGCACTACGACGACGTATGGCAGGGCCTCGAACGTCACTTCCGGGCGCTTCCATGACTTCGTTCGCGGCTCGCTCCGTTGCACTGATCGTCGACGACCGGTACGGATAACCCGTGACCTCCTTCGCCCCTGACTCGATCGTCCTGAACCGCAAGCTGCCGCTCTGGTACCAGGTCTCGCAGTCGCTGCGCGCCTCGATACTGGGCCGCTCGCCCCGGGATCCGCTGCGGCTGCCCACCGAGGAGCAGTTGGCGGGCCACTACGGGGTGAGCGTGCTGACGATGCGGCAGGCGCTGAAGGAGTTGGAGGACGAGGGGCTGATCTCGCGTCACCGCAGGCGCGGCACGTTCATCGAGCCGGGCGCGCTGCGGGGCGCCCCGGTCCGCCTGCTCGGCTCGGTGGACGCGATCGTGGCCCAGCAGTCGGGCATGGCCACAGCACTGCTCGACCACGGCAAGGGCCCCGTTCCGGCCGAACTCGCAGAGTACTTCCCGGATCTCGACGAGGTGGCGACGTATCACCGGCTCCGGAACGACGAGAAGACGGGCGAGCCGACCAACCACGCCCGCAACTGGGTCCGTCCCGAACTCGGCGCCCGTATCGACCTGGACGACCTCGCCCGCTGGCCGATGACCAAGGTGCTGCGGGATGCCGTCGGGGCGGACATCAGCCGCATCACGGACACGGTGGAGGCGAGGCTCGCCGACCCGGAGACGGCTCGGCTGCTCCAAGTGCCGCTGCTGAGCCCGATCCTGCACTACACGGGGGTGACGTACGACGGGGCGGGGCGGGTGCTGGACGTGGCGGTGATCCACTACCGGGGCGACCGCTTCTCCTTCACGGTGACCTTGGAGGCCAACTGACCCCGCTGCCCCCACTGCCTGTCGGCCGAACGTCGTACGATGCCCAGCGTGACGCACGACGACGCTCCGCTGCTCGCGGACCTCATGCCGTGGTCCGTCGCACCGCCGCGGCTCGGCCGGGGGTGGCCGACGGGCCCCGACCCGGCATCCCTGAAGGCCCGCTGGGACGCGCTGCTGAAGGCCGAGGGCCCGGACCGTGAGGCCCTGTTCGAGCCGACCCGGTCCCGCACGCTGCGCTCCGCGGTGGGGCAGCTGCCGGGACAGCCGGGCGGCACGGAGAAGCTCGCCCGCGCCACCGGTCCCTGCCCCGAGCCGGTGCGCGTCCTGCACGCCCCCTTCGACGAGCACTGGCTGATCCCGGACCACCGGCTGATCGACACCGCCCGGCCGGAGTTGTGGCGGGTCGCGGACGAGCAGCAGGTCTTCGTGGCCGAGACGGCCGGCGGTCCCGGCCCGGTCCTCGTCGCCACCTCCCTGCTCCCGCTGCTCCGCCCCGGCCGGATCCGCCCGCTGTACCGCCGGCCGGGCGGCGAGGAACCGAACCTGGCGCCGGGGCTGCCGGAGTACCTGGGGGAGCGGCTCGGCCGGCCGGTCGCCCCGGCGGATGTCCTCGCGTGGATCCTCACCGCCGTACGCCCCGACCTCACCGTCCCGCTCACCGACGACCCCGAACTCTGGGCCCGGGGCATCGAGTTGGGCCACCGCCTGCTGTGGCTGATGCGCCGCGACGGCGACCGACCCAAGCTCCCCGGCGGCCGCCGCCCCTACGTCCGCGCCCCGCTCCCGACCCGGCCCCTCGGCCTCCACTACGACCGCGACGAGGAGACCCTCCACCTCGACGAGGGCCGCGTCTCCCCCGTGCCGCCGGAGGCCTGGGACTTCGAGGTGGGCGGTGTGCGGGCCCTGGAGGAGTGGTTCACGGCGAGAACGGCGGAACCGGAGCCGGGCACCCTGGCGGCGATCCGCCCGGCGACCTGGCCGCAGACCTGGACGTCGGAACTGCTGGAGCTGATCACGATCCTGGCGCTGACCGCCGAGGTGACCCAGCAGCAGGACGAGTTGACGGTGACGGGCCGGATCGCGTCGGCGGAGCTGCGGAAGGCGGGGGTGTTCCCGGTACCGGAGTCGGCACGGCGGCCGGCCTCGGTCCTCGACCACCACGAGGAAGGCCCGGAAGGGCAGTTGGGGCTGATCTAGTTCTTGGGCTCGAAGGAGTCCAACAGTCTCATCAGCATGCGGTCGAACGCCGCCTCCGGATCATCCGGCGGAGCCACTCCCCCCGCGAACAACGCAGCCAGGTGCGGATACGCCCCTGTCCCGACCTGCCTCATCATGTACGCGCCCCGCACGGCCTGCTCCTGCTCCGCCGACCACGGCACCGACCGCGTCCGCTCGGCGATCGCCTGCTCGTTCGCGACGTATGTCATGACCGACCCGTTGACCATCCCGAACAGTTCGAGCTTGGTGCCCGCCGGCAGGTCGAGGTCCTCCAGACAAGCCAGGACCCGGTCGAGGACACGCAGGGCGTTCGGGCTGACGGCATAGACGGTGGACATGACCCGCACCACCCAGGGATGCCGACGCATGATGCCGCGCGCCTGCCGGGCGAAGTCCATCATGTCCGCCCGCCAGTCGCCGCAGCCCTCGGCAGAGAACTCGTACTCGCCGCTGATCAGATCGACCATCAGCTCGTACAGGTCCTCCTTGCGCGGCACGTAGTTGTACAGCGACATCGTGCCGCAGCCGATCTCCGCCGCCACCCGCCGCATCGACACCGCGTCCAGCCCGTCGGCGTCGGCGATACGGACCGCCGCCGCCGCGATGTCGGCACGGCTGTACGCCGGTTTCGGGCCTCGGCCCGTGCGCTCGGGGCGCGCCCAGATCACCTCGGGTTCGGCCGTTCGGCCCGCCATTGATCATCACCTCCCCACCATCGTAGTTACGTACAGCGTACGTAGTGGGGTACCGTGGCCACATGACTTCTACGTACGCTGTACTTAGTGAAGGTCTGGAGCGTCGCTTCCGCGATGTCCACGCGCTGCGCGGGCTGGATCTCGCGGTCGAGAAGGGCACCGTCTGCGGACTGCTCGGACCGAACGGCGCGGGGAAGACGACCGCGGTCCGGGTGCTGACCACGCTGCTGCGACCGGACGCCGGGACGGCCCGCGTCGCCGGGTACGACGTGGTGCGCGAGGCCGCGCAGGTGCGCCGGCGGATCGCGGTCACCGGGCAGTACGCCTCGGTGGACGGCGACCTCACCGGCGCCGAGAACCTCCGCCTGTTCACCCGCCTGCTGCGCGCCCCGCGGACCCGCGCCGAGGAACTCCTCGAACGGTTCGGGCTGACCGGCGCCGCCGACCGTCCGGCACGCACCTACTCCGGCGGGATGCGCCGCCGCCTCGACCTCGCCGCGAGCCTCGTCACCCGGCCCGCCGTGCTCTTCCTCGACGAGCCGACGACCGGCCTCGATCCGCACAGCAGGAACGAAATCTGGGACGTTGTACGGGAGTTGGTGAGCGAGGGCACGACCGTGCTGCTGACCACGCAGTACCTGGAGGAGGCCGACCGGCTCGCCGACCGTGTCCTGCTGATCGACGAGGGCCGCACCGCCCACCAGGGCACCCCGGCCGAGCTCAAGGCACAGACAGGGCGGTACGCCGAGGTGGTCGTCGACGGGGACGGCGGCACCCCCGCGCTGCACGCGGCCGCCATGGTCCTCGACCAGCTCACCGGCGCCCGGCCGGTGCTCGACCCCGAGCGGCGCACCGCGGGCGCGATCGTCCTCGACCCGACGCTCACGCTCCCCCGCATCGTCCGCGAACTCGACGCCGGCCGGGTACCGGTGGTCGACGCGAGTCTGCGCCCGCCCACCCTCGACGAGGTGTTCCTGCGCCTCACGGCACGAGAGGAGGCCGCCGCGTGAACGCGGTGCTCCACGACGGTACGGCGGTGCTGGGCCGGCATCTGCAGAAGGTCCGGCACGCGCCCGCGATCACGGTGATGACGCAGACGATGCCGATCGTCTTCCTGCTGTTCTTCGGCTATGTCTTCGGCAGCGCGCTCGCGATGCCGGGCGAGGAGTACCGGGCGTTCCTGGTGCCGGGGATGCTGGTGGCGACGGTCGCGAACGGGATCATGACCGGGATGTTCACCGCCGCCGCGGACTCCCACCGCGGGGTGATGGACCGCTTCCGCACGCTGCCCATCAGCCGCTCCGCGATCCCGGCGGGGCAGGCGGCGGCCGATCTGCTGGTGACGGCGGTCGGGCTGGTACCGCTGCTGCTGGTGGGGTTCGCGATGGGCTGGCGGGTCGAGGGCGGGTGGCTCGCGGCGCTGGGCGCCTTCGGGCTGCTGCTGCTCTTCCGGCTGGCCGCGACCTGGGTGGGGATCCTGCTCGGGCTCGCCTCACAGAGCGAGGAGGCGGCCGGGCAGCTGGGCGGCGCGACCTTCATGCTGCCGCTGCTGTCGAACGCGTACATCCCCGTCGACGGAATGCCCGGCTGGCTGCGCACCCTCGCCGAGTGGAATCCGATCAGCGCGGTCACCACCGCCGTACGGGATCTCTTCGGCAACGCGCCGATTCCCGAGGGGGCTTCCTGGCCGGTGGCACACCCGGTCGCCGGGTCGCTCGCGTGGTGTGCGGTGCTGATCGGGGGGTGCGCGCCACTGGCCGTGCGCCGGTATGCACGGGGAGAGCGCTGAACTACTGCTGCTCAGGCATCCGTTCGGCACGGCGGCGAGCCAACTGGTGGACCCTGGTGGGTGAATTCGAGCGGGGTGGGGTGGGGTGTACCCGCGTCCGGTGGACGTACCTGGTGCTGCCGCATGCCGTGGGGATGACGGACGGGATCGCGGCGGGGCGCCGAAGCGGTACGGCCGACCGGGCGCGGGTCGGAAACGTCTGAGCGTGCGGGCTAATGCCCGCCGAACAGCGACCGGCGCAGACGACGCAGCGGCGCGAAGAGGGAGACGCGACGGACGCGCGCACCCCTGTCGCTGCGGTTCTGCGCGGGTTCACGCGCGGTCAGCTCACGCATCAGCAAGGTCGCCTCGGCCGTCTTCTGCTGCGGCACGGCGGGACCCGCCAGCACCGAGAGATGGCGGTCGAGGCGCGAACTGGTCGCACTGCTCCCGCAGGTGATCGCAGGGACCCTCGCCCTGCTGCGCACTGTTATCTGTTCCATGTCACTCCCCACCCGTACGAGTCCACCCGGCCCGGGCAGGGTAACCCTATCGCCCCCAGGGGGCACTCGTGTATCGCGGTCACAGGATTCACCTTCCCCGTAAGGGGGTTGACGACCCCTCCGTGGTTACTCTCCGAATCCAACCGATTTCAGGGCGAGTTGGACAACTGGCTGGCTGGTGGGTTGCGCTGATCCGCCGTCGGGCTCGACGGTCACAGCCAGTGACGTAGCGGACTTCTCCAGACCGGATGTGACCAAGGGCGTGTCGGCGTCGAAGAGCCCGAGGGAGCGCGGCTCAGCGCCGGGGCGCATGAGCCACAGCTGGTTCACACGGCCGTCCGGGATGTCGTCGTATCCGCTGAGGGTGACGACCGCACGGCCCTCCGATGCGGAGGCGATGACTCCGATACTGCGGCCCTGCGCGTCCTTGCCCGTGCTCGCGCGAGCGTCGGGAGCTGCGAGAACGTGGGCGATCTCACTCGCCCTGGCCTTCTCCGCGTTCAGCTGGTCCCGGGTGTCATTCGCCTGTACGGCGAACAGTGAGGCCACCACGAGGGCCGCGGCGGCCGTGGCCGTGGCGAACGGCACGAACAGCGGGCGGCGCTCACGGGGCGCACGGGAGCGTGCCGGCGGCGCCTGCGTGCCCCAGACATGCGGCGGCAGCTGCGGCTCTCCCCCACTGCCGAAAGCGTGGGAGGGGCCCCCAGCCCTCACCTGCCGCGCCGGCTGCTCCTGCGCGGTGGTGCGCACGGCGGCCAGCACCCGGTCGCGCATCGCGGCCGGCGCCGGGGCGGCCGTCGACCAGGCGAGGCGCACGGCGTCCTCGGTCAGGGCGCGGACCTCGGCGGCGCAGACCGGACAGGTCTTCAAGTGCTTCTCGAACCGGGCCCGCTCGGCGGGCTCCAGCGCGTCGAGCGCGTAGGGAGCGGCCAGCGAGTGGGGGCCCTCACGGCGGAGCAGTTTGTCGAGCAGGCTCACGCCACACCTCCCAGGCACTCGCGCAGCCGGGTCAGTCCGTCGCGCATCCGGGTCTTGACGGTGCCCAGCGGCAGCGAGAGCCGCTCGGCCACTTCACGGTACGTGTAGCCGTCGTAGTAGGCGAGGGTCACGGACTGCCGCTGCAGATCGGTGAGGCGGTCCAGGCAGCGGCGCACCCACTCGCGCTCCAGTCCGGCCTCGACCTCCTCGGTGACATGGTCGAAGGCCGGGCCGCTCGCCCGCCGGGCCACCCGCAGCTCGCGCTCGCCGGCCGCGCGGGCGCTGCGCACCCGGTCGACGGCCCGGCGGTGGGCGAGGGTGAGGATCCAGGACAGGGCGCTGCCCCGGCCGGGGTCGAACCGCGCGGCGGACCGCCAGGTCTCGAGCAGCACTTCCTGTGACACCTCCTCCGACTGGGCCGGGTCCCGCACCACGCGCCGCACCAGTCCGTACACCGGTCCCGAGACCAGGCCGTAGAGCTCCTCGAAGGCCTTCTGGTCACCGCCCGCGACAAGGACCAGCAGCTCGTCCGCTTCCAAGTCGCCTCCCCCTCCTGCAAAACCACATCTGGGCCGCCCGGCCCCACGAGGTATTCGCAACGAACACACCTCCGGATGGGATTACGGATCAGCGGGCCGAAAACGCGGGTCGCCTTCGATGAAACATGATCCTCAATCCGCCGTAAGAACGTTTGGGATTCGACCAATCCGCCCTGCCGACCGCTCCGAATCAGCGTTCGTCAGGCAAGTTGGGACTGAGGACGGACGGCATGACAGCTATCTCCAGGAGCGGTGCGGGGCGCAGGAGCGTCGCGACCCTCATATGCGCTTCGCTGGCCGCCGGGGGGCTCGCAGCCGCCGGTGTGGCCACGCTGGAACCGGGGGCGGCGAACGCCTCCAGTCACCGGGAGGCCCCGCTCATCTCCGGGGACCCCCAGTACGACAACACCGACGTGTACGCGTTCGTCAGCCCGGACAAGCCGGACACGACGACGATCATCGCGAACTGGATCCCGTTCGAGGAGCCGGCCGGCGGACCGAACTTCTTCACGTTCGCCGAGGACGCCCAGTACGACCTCCACATCGACAACAACGGTGACGCACAGGGCGAGCTGGTCTACCGCTACACGTTCAAGACGCACGTCAAGAACGACAAGACCTTCCTGTACAACACCGGTCCCGTCGAGAGCCTCGACGACCCGGACCTCAACATCACGCAGACCTACGACATCGACCTCATCAAGCTGAAGAACCAGAAGGTGCTGTCGAAGACCAAGGTGGCCGACGACGTGCCCGTGGCGCCGTCGAACGTCGGCAAGGCGTCGATGCCGGACTACAACAAGCTGCGCAAGCAGGCGATCCACCAACTGCCGGGCGGCGCGACGACGTTCGCCGGTCAGGCCGACGACCCGTTCTTCCTGGACCTGCGCGTCTTCGACCTGCTGTACGGCGGCAACCTGTCCGAGGTCGGCCGGGACACCCTCAAGGGCTACAACGTCAACTCCGTTGCCCTGCAGGTGCCGACGAACATGATCACCGAGTCGCACGAGCAGCCGATCGTGGGTATCTGGTCGACGACCCAGCGCAAGAACGCGCAGGGGTACTTCACGCAGGTCTCGCGCCTGGGCATGCCGCTGGTCAACGAGGTCGTCAACCCGCTCAAGGACAAGGACAAGTTCAACGCGTCCGCGCCCTGGAACGACGCCGACTTCCTGAAGAACGTCACCAACCCCGAGCTGCCCAAGCTCATCGAGGCGATCTACAAGATCAAGGCGCCGGCCGAGCCGCGCAACGACCTCGTCGACGTGTTCCTGAAGGGCGTCAAGGGGCTCAACCAGCCGCCGTACGTGCGGCCGGCGGAGGAGCTGCGGCTCAACACCTCCATCAAGCCGACGAACGACCCCAAGCGGCTCGGTGTCCTCGACGGTGACAACGCGGGCTTCCCGAACGGGCGTCGCCTCTCCGACGACGTGCTCGACGCGGCGCTGCAGGTCGTCGAGGGTGAACTGGTCGGTGCCAAGAACGACTTGGGCGACGCGGTCGACAAGAACGACAAGAAGTTCGGCAAGTCCTTCCCGTACCTGGCGAACCCGACCTCGGGGTCGCGGGGGGCGCTGGCCAAGGGGACGACCCAGGGTGCGGATGTCCGTAACCAGCTGGGTGACGCGCTGCAGCCGGCGGGTTCCTCCGGAAGCGGGATGGACGACACCACGCTGGTCGCCGCGTCCGCCGGGGCGGGGGCTGCGGGTATCGCCCTCATCGGCGCCGGGCTCATGTGGTGGCGGCGGATGCGGACCCGGCCGTACTAGGCCGAACACCCACCGCCCGCTCTGACTGGCGCGGCCCGCTCGTACTCATCCCCCACGGCGCGGGCCGCGCCGCACATCCGTAACCGATCTCCAGGAGAGGGTCATGGTCCCGGGTTCGAACGACGACGAGACGGCAGCCGGTGGGCGGCGGCTGCGGGCGCTGCAACTCGGCGGTTCCGCCGTTCTGTTGGCCATTGCCCTCACCGCCGGCTCCATCGCCGTCGGGGCCCTGCGGGACGACGGCGGTACGAGCGTCGCGGCCGCGCCGAGTGCCGTGTCGCCGGCGATCCTCTCCAGCGGGGATCTCGACGCGAGCATCGCGTCCCTGCAGGCCCATCTCCGGTCCCAGCCCAGGGACTTCGGCGGCTGGGCCACCCTCGGCCTCGGCTATGTCGAGCAGGCCCGCACCAAGGGCGACCCCTCCCGCTATCCGCAGGCCGAGAAAGCCCTGAAGCGGTCGCTGGAGCTGAGGGCCGACAACGAGCAGGCCCTCGCGGGGCGTGCCGCGCTCGCCGCGGCCCGGCACGACTTCACCGACGCCCTGAAGTACGCGGACCGGACACTGAAGCAGAACCCCTACAACGAGCGCGCCCTCTCCTCCCGTATCGACGCCCTCGTCGAGCTCGGCCGGTACGCCGACGCGGCGAAGGCCGCCGACACCGCCGACTCCCGCAAGCCGGGCATCCCGGTGTTCACGCGGTACGCGTACGTCCGTGAGCTGCGCGGCGACGTGACCACGGCGGAGCGGGTCCTGAAGCAGGCCCTCACGAGTGCGTCGACGCCCGGAGACATCGCGTACGTCGCCGGTCAGCTCGGTCAACTCGCCTGGAACCAGGGCCAGTACGAGAAGGCCCTCACCTACTACGCACGGGCGCTGGCCGCCGACGAGGACTACCTCCCCGCCCTTGAGGGCCGGGCCCGGGCGCAGGCGGCGAGCGGTGACCGCAAGGAGGCCGTGCGCGGTCTGGAGCAGGTCGTCGCCCGCTATCCCCTGCCCGGCCCGCTCGTCGAGCTGGGCGAGCTGTACGAGCAGGGCGGCGACAAGGCCGGGGCCGACGACCAGTACGCCCTCGTCGACGCCTGGACCGCCCTCGCCCGCGCCAACGGCGTCAACGCCGACCTGGACACCGCGCTCGCCGCCGCCGACCACGGCGACCGGAAGGCGGCGCTGCGGGCGGCCCGCGCCGAGTGGGAGCGCCGGCACACCGTGCACACGGCGGACGCCCTCGCCTGGGCCCTGCACGTCAACGGCAAGGACGCCGAGGCCCTGCCGTACGCGAAGCGGGCCACGGCGACCGGCTACCGCAACGCCGCGTTCCTCTACCACCGCGGCATCATCGAACGCGCCACCGGACACGAGAAGGACGCCCGCACCCACCTCAAGGCGGCTCTGAAGCTGAACCCCGGCTTCTCGCCCCTGGGTGCCGACGCGGCCCGCGAGGCGCTCAAGGATCTGGAGGCGGCCAAGTGAGGTCCCGTCGACTGTTCGCCTCCGGTGTGGCCGTCCTCACGGCCGCGTGCGCGCTCGTGCTCCTCCCCTCCGGAGCCGCGAGCGCGCACCCCCTCGGCAACTTCACCGTCAACCGGTACGACGGTCTCGTCGCCGCCCCGGGACAGCTCCGCGTCGACCATGTCGAGGACCTGGCGGAGATCCCGGCGACCCAGGCGAAGCCGGACATCGAGAAGCAGGGCATGACCGACTGGGCCGCGGCTCGGTGCGCCGAGGCCGCCAAGGGCAGCGAGGTCACCGTCGACGGCCGTACGGTCGCCCTGGCCGTCCGGAGCAGCAAGGCCCAGGTGCGCCCCGGGCAGGCCGGGCTCGACACCCTGCGCGTGGAGTGCGAACTGACGGCACCGCTCCCCGAGGCCGCCACCGCGGACCTCGGCTTCCGCAGCGCGGGCACGGACTCCGGGCCCGGCTGGCGGGAGATCACCGCGCGCGGCGACCGGATGACGCTCACGGCGTCGGACGTGCCGAAAACGTCGGTGTCCCGCAAACTCACCAATTATCCGCAGGAGTTGCTCTCCTCACCGGCCGACACCGCCACGGCCGAACTTCGTATACGACCCGGCGGCCCCGCCCTGTCCGAGGAGCGGGAGGACGCCCCTGCGGCCTCCGTCCTCCCCCGTGGCGCCGACCGCTGGACCCGGGCGCTGGACTCGCTGGTCGCCCGGCACGACCTCACCTTCGGTTTCGCCGCGCTGGCCGTCCTCATCGCCGTCGCCCTCGGCGCGCTGCACGCGCTGGCCCCGGGCCACGGCAAGACCCTCATGGCGGCGGTCGCGGCGGCCCGCGGCGGCAGGGCCCGCGTCAAGGACGTCATGCCGCTCGCCGCGTCGGTCACGGTGACCCACACCCTCGGCGTGGTCGCGTTGGGCCTGCTGGTGACGGCCGGCTCGGGCGCGGCGCCCTCGGTGATCACCTGGCTGGGGATCGCGAGCGGCGTGCTGGTGACGGGGGCCGGGGTGACGCTCGTACGACGGGCCTGGCACCAGCGGAAGCATGCGCAGGGGCACGGGCATACGCACGGGGACTCCGCCGGGCATGACCACGGGCACGGACACTCCAACGGGCACGGACACTCGCACGGGCACGATGACGACGGCGGGCATGGGCACGGGCACTCGCACGACCACGATCACGAGCACGACCACGAGCGCTCCGAGGCTCCCGAGCGCGAGCTGGCCCTGGTCGCCGCACACACGCACACGGCGGCCGAGCACGCCGCGCACGAGCACACCGCGCACGAGCACGCCCCGCACAGCCACACCCACGACCACCCGCACGAGCACACTCACGACCACGATCACGACCACCCGCACGAGCACACCCACCCCCACCCCCACCCCCACTCCCGCCCGGGCACCCTCGTGCACACGCACGGCGGCTTCACCCACTCCCACTCCATCGCCCCCACCGTCCGCGGCACGATCCTGCTCGGCTTCGCCGGAGGGCTGGTCCCCAGTCCGTCCGCCGTGGTCGTGCTGGTCGGGGCCATGGCGCTCGGGCAGGCCTGGTTCGGGTTCCTGCTCGTCGTGGCGTACGGCGTCGGGCTGGCGCTGACCCTCACGGCGGCGGGGTTCGCCGTTGTGAAGCTGGGTACCGGGATGAATCGGCTGCTGGACCGGCGCCCCCGCTGGACCACGCATCCGCTGGCGGCGCTGGTGCGCAGGTCCGCGCCTTTGATGTCGGCGTTCCTCGTCGTAGCGCTCGGGGCCGGATTGGTGCTCAAGGGGGCGGCATCCGCACTTGGCTGAGCTACTTTTGGGGAGAAATCACGCGAAGTCATGCGGAGTTGCGAATGGGGGACGCCCGTGTCCGAAGTACCGGGCAGTGAACGTCTGATCGCGGGCCGCTACCGCCTCATGTCCCCGCTCGGCGAGGGCGGCATGGGAACCGTGTGGCGCGCCCGTGACGAGGTGCTGCACCGCGAGGTCGCCGTCAAGGAGGTACGCGCGCCTCAGGGACTGGCGGGGTCGGACGTCGAGCGGATGTACGCGCGACTGGAACGCGAGGCATGGGCCGCGGCCCGGGTCTCCAACCGCAATGTGGTGACGGTGTACGACGTGGCCACGCAGGACGGCCGCCCGTGGATCGTGATGGAGCTGGTCCGCGGGGTCTCCCTCGCCGAGGTCCTGGACGCCGAGGGGCCGTTGTCCCCGCAGCGGGCCGCGCACATCGGCGCCGAGGTGCTCTCCGCGCTGCGCGCCGCGCATGAGGCGGGGGTGCTGCACCGGGACGTGAAACCGGCCAACGTGCTGCTGTCGAACGACGGCCGGGTGGTGCTCACCGACTTCGGGATCGCCCAGGTGGAGGGCAGTTCGGCGCTCACCATGACCGGCGAGGTCATCGGCTCCCCCGAATTCCTGGCCCCCGAGCGGGCGTTGGGGCGCACCCCCGGACCCCAGTCCGACCTGTGGTCGCTGGGCGTGCTGCTGTACGCCGCGGTCGAGGGCAACTCCCCGTTCCGCCAGAACACCCCGCTCAGCACCCTGCGCGCCATCGTCGACGAGGAGCTGCCGACGCCGTACCGGGCCGGACCGCTCGCCCCCGTCATCGAGGGCCTGCTCCGCAAGGACCCGGCGGAGCGGCTCGCGGCCGACCGCGCCGAGCAGGAGCTGCGGATCATCGGTGCCGGGGGCACACCGCGCGCGGACACCCCGCCGCCGCAGATCCCGTACACGCCGACGATCGCCGGATATCAGGAGGAGCCGCCGACGGCCCCCTTCCGCAACACGGCACCGACGGCCGCCACCACTCCGGCGTACACCGGCCCGGCCACCAGGCCCGTCCCCGAGCCGCCCGACCGCAACCGCCGTGCCGCCTTCGTGCTGATCGCGGGCCTCGCCGCCCTCGCGCTGGCGATCGCGGGACTGACGTACGCCCTGCTGAACGGTGACGATGACGGGGGCAAGCAGGGGAACAACGAGACGAGCCGGTCGACGGGCGAGAGCACGCCGACGGCGACGGACGAGGACAGCGAGGAGCCGCCGCCCACGAGCTCGCCGAGCAGCGGTCCCACGAGCGAGCCGCCGCCTCCGCAGACCGTGAGCATCGCCCTCACCGGGGCCAACACGGAGTACGCGGGGACCTGTCCGCCCCCTCAGGCCGAGGCGCCGTCCTTCACCGCGACGATCACGGTGAGCAGGCTGCCGGCGGAGGTGACGTACCGATGGAAGTCCAAGGACGGCAAGGTCATGGACCAGGGGTGGAAGACGCTGTCGTTCCCGGAGGGCGGCGGCACCTCGAAACAGGACTCGGCGTTCGTGACGACCTACGACGACAGCGGGACCTTCGAGAACGAGATCAGCGTCGAGGTGCGGGAGCCGGAGCACAAGACGTCCAACTCGGTGCCGTTCTCGGTGACGTGTGAGACGGAGACCCCGACGGACGGGGTCTCCCCTTCTCCTACGGGTACCGAGTGATTCCTACGGGTACCGGGTGACGGTTCAGGCCGCGCTGTTCAGTACGGGCAGATAGCCGCCGGACTGGCCGGCCGCGGTGGGGTGGTACGACTCGCCGATGTTGAGCCAGTTCAGGCTGTGCAGCCAGGAGCTGCCGGAGCAGATCTCGTGGCCGGTGAAGGTGCCACGGACGTCACCCCAGGTGAAGCCGTGGTCGGCGGCGCGCTTGGCGATGGCGGCGTCGAGGTAGTCGGCGGCGTCGTTGATCGCCTTCCGCTTGGTCTCGGAGAGGCCGACACAGCTGGTGCCGAGCTTGTAGAAGCGCGGGTAACCGAGCACGACGACATGGGCGTTGGGGGCCCGGGTGCTGATCGCCGAGTAGACGCTGTCCAGTCGGCCGGGCAGCGTCGAGTCGACGTACGCCTTCGCGGTGTTGATGCGGGAGAGACAGGAGCTGTCGGACTGCAGCACACAGGTGGTCATGACGTCGGAGAAGCCGGCGTCGTTGCCGCCGATGCTGATGGAGACCAGTGCGGTGGCGCTGTTCAGCGGGGTCAGCTGGTTGGCCAGAACATCACCCGTTCGAGCGCCCGAGCAGGCCGTGAAGCTGAACGACGAGGGTGAGTTGGCGGCGGCCCAGAGGTAGGGGTGCGCCTTCGTGCTGCGCTTGCAGTCGCCGCTTGAGGAGATGTAGCTGCCGGCGCCGACTCCGGAGGAGTAGGAGTCGCCGAGGGCCACATACGGGCCGGGTGCGGCCTGTGCGTGGCCGGCCCCGGCGAGGGTGGCGCCGACGGCGAGGAGGAGCGAGGCGACGTATACGGCAAGTCGGGAACGTCTCATGGAACCTCCCTTTAGCAGGATCTCTGCCACAACTGTCGTAGCAACTACGCGCATCGACGGGAAGTGCACATGCCAAGAACGCTGAAGATTTCGTGAACATGACAGGTTTGTTGACGAGTGCTCAACACTCTTGATCTACCCCCGTAGTTGGATCAGCCTTTACTGCAGCCGGAGCGGAACGCGACGTTCCCGGCCGTGTGCGCGATCACGCGCACATCCCCCACGGACGCGCGCCCGACCCAGGCGCACGTCGCCAATGAGGAGGACTCCCTCGTAATGGCACAACTGCGTAGCAAGAGACTCCGGTTCGCCGCCATAACCAGCCTGGCGACCGCCGCCCTCGTCGGCGGGCTCACCGCCCTCCCGGCCCAGGCCGCACCGGCCGAGGGCAAGATCCTTGCCGCCGACTCCCCCACGGCGATCAAGGGCAGCTACATCGTCACGCTCAAGAAGGGCGCCGCCGGCCTCAAGGCGTCCTCGGCTGACGGCAAGAACCTGGTCAAGGAGTACGGCGGCACGGTCAAGCAGACCTTCGGCACCGTGCTGAACGGCTACTCGGCCACGCTCTCCGAGAGCGAGGCCAAGCGTCTGGCGGCCGACCCGGCGGTGGCCGCCGTCGAGCAGAACCAGATCTTCAAGGCGGACGCCACGCAGACCAGCGCCCCCTGGGGCCTGGACCGCATCGACCAGACCGCGCTTCCGCTCTCGGGCACCTACACCTACCCGGACTCCGCGGGCAGCGGCGTGACCGCGTACGTCATCGACACCGGCGTCCGTATCACCCACTCCGAGATCAGCGGCCGTGCCAGCTACGGCTACGACGCGGTCGACGGCGACACCACCGCCTCCGACGGCAACGGCCACGGCACCCATGTGGCCACCACGATCGCGGGTTCCACCTACGGTGTCGCCAAGAAGGCGAAGATCGTGGCGGTCCGGGTGCTCGACAACAGCGGCTCCGGCACCACGGCGGGCGTCATCGCGGGCATCAACTGGGTGACCAACAACCACTCCGGCCCCTCGGTCGCCAACATGTCGCTCGGCGGCTCCGCCTCCTCCTCGCTGGACACGGCGGTCTCCAACTCCATCGCCAGCGGCGTGACCTACGCGGTCGCGGCCGGCAACAGCTCCGCCAACGCCTCCTCGTACTCCCCGGCCCGCGTCGCCTCCGCGATCACGGTCGGCGCGACCACCAGCTCGGACGCCAAGGCGAGCTACTCCAACTACGGCTCGACCCTGGACATCTTCGCGCCGGGCTCCTCGATCACGGCGGGCTGGTACACCAGCGACACCGCGACCAACACCATCTCCGGTACGTCGATGGCGACGCCGCACGTCGCCGGCGCGGCCGCGGTCTACCTGGCCGGTCACACCTCGTCCACCCCGGCCCAGGTCGCCACGGCCCTGGTGAACGGCGCCACCACCGGTGCGGTGACCAGCGCGGGCTCCGGTTCGCCGAACCGCCTCCTGAAGCTCGTCTCGTAACGCTCGGGACAGGCACCGTCTGAACGACCGTTCCCCGGAGGCGGCTTCCGCCTCCGGGGAACACCTGTCTCAATGTCTGTACCAGCAACGTCACACGGCTCACCCCCGTCTTGACGGCCGCCTCACCCCTGAGCGACATTGAAGCCTCGCATCCGGCGCTTCGGGGGGCAAAGTCGCCAATGCAGACGATACATACCAGGACATCATCAACAGACCTGTCGCCGCTGCTCATGGGCGCCGCGACGGGCATCGGCGGGCTGGGCGCGATTCTCGCGCTCGCCGGCTCGGACTCGGCGCTGCGCGGTCCGTTCACCCTGTTCTTCCTGCTGGCGGCGCCGGCCGTGGCCGTCGCCGCCGCGCTGCGCGGCCTGGATCCGCTCGGCCGGATGCTCGCCGCGCTCGCGTGCTCGGTCGTGCTCAACATGCTGGTGGCCCAGGGCATGCTGGCCACCCACCGCTGGTCCTGGCGCGGCGGGATCGTCGCCGTGACCGTCATCAGTTCCCTTCTTCTCCTGCTGGTCCAGGTGCGGCGACGACGCGGCCGTACGACGACGGGACGGACTCCCTGACGTGGACATACGCGTATACCGCCCCGGCGAGCTGAGTGCGGCGGACCGGACGGCATGGACGTCGCTGCAGTCCAAAGCCCATCTGCAGGGATCGCCGGAGCTGGCGAACCCGTTCCTGTCCCCCGAGTTCGCGCTCGCGGTGGGCCGGTGCAGGCGGGGCGTACGGATCGCGGTGGTGCGCGAGGGCGGGGAGCCCGTCGCGTTCTTCCCGTACCAGAGAAGCGCCACCGGCATCGGGCGGGCCGTCGGGCTCGGCGTCTCGGACGCCCAGGGTCTGGTGCACCGGCCCGGGTTCGAGTGGGACGCGCAGGAGCTGCTGCGCGCCTGCGGGCTCGCCCTGTGGGAGTTCGACCACCTGGTGGAGGGCCAGGAGCCGTTCGCCACGGGGGCCACCGGCAGTTTCGCGTCACCGGTCATGGACGTCGACCAGGGCTACGACGCCTATCTGGCCCATCTGCGCGCCCAGGCACCGAAGTTCACCAGGACCACGCTCGCCAAGGAGCGCAAGCTCGGCAGGGACGCAGGCGAGGTCCGCTACGTCCACGACGAGCGGGATCCGGCGGCGCTACGCACCCTGATGGGCTGGAAGTCCGCGCAGTACCGCAGGACCGGGCGCAGCGACCGGTTCGCGCACGAGTGGATCACCCGGCTCGTGGAGCAGCTCTTCCACACCCGTGCCGAGCCGTTCGCGGGGATGCTGTCGGTGCTGTACGCGGGCGGCAAGCCGGTCGCGGCGCACTTCGGGCTGCGCAGCGAACGCGTCCTGGCCTGCTGGTTCCCGGCGTACGACCCGGCGTTCTCGAAGTACTCGCCGGGCCTGGTGCTGCACTTGCGGATGGCGGAGGCGGCGGCCGCCGACGGGATCGCGTACCTCGATCTCGGGCGGGGGCAGAAGGAGTACAAGGACTCCCTCAAGACACGGGAGATCTCCGTGTCGGAGGGGTGGGTGACCAGGCGTCACCCGGTCGCACTCGGACACCGGGCGCGCCGCGCACCGGTCCGGGCGCTGCGCAACACGGTCCAGTCGCGGCCGGAGCTCTTCGAGCCGGCGGACCGGATCCTGAAGAGGATGGGCAAGTTTCGCTCTGGCCGCTCGCACAACCAATAAGGCTGCGTAACGGTCAAACCAACAAAAACGTGAGGCCTGGTTCCAGGTCTTGCCATACGGGTTCAATCATCAATACCGTCGTACATCTCACCCGCATCGGAACGTCATCCAGCGGTACTAGGGGAGGGCTCAAGGACCGCGGCGGACCGGGGCGGGGCGCGGTAGGGGGGTGCCGTGCTCGGTGACCGCACTTGTGACCGAGTCGTGCCGCGCGACCGACGGCCGTATCGGTCGTCGGCCGGCTTTGCCAGCTCACCCGGGCTTGCTCGGAGATCCCTTTCGGCTTGCCGTAGGTGAAACAAACCCCCCTTTCGAACCGGACACGAAGCCGGACCGCCCAGGGGCGGGCGGTCCGACCGGACGAGAGGGAACCAGACTCATGAGCTCTGTTCTGCGCCCGGCGACCAGGGGCCAGGAGCCGCCGTCGACAGCCGGTAAGTACCGGCCCGTCTCCACTCACCTGGCCATCGCGCCGCCGGTGAGTGTCGTGATCCCCGCCATGAACGAGGCGGAGAACCTTCCATACGTCTTCAAGACACTGCCCGACTGGATCCACGAAGTGGTCCTGGTCGACGGCAACTCCACGGACAACACCGTCGAAGTGGCCCGCGAGCTGTGGCCGGAGGTCAAGGTCGTCAAGCAGCGCGGCAAGGGCAAGGGGGACGCGCTCACCAGCGGGTTCGAGGCCTGCAGCGGCGACATCATCGTGATGATCGACGCGGACGGCTCGGCCGACGGGCACGAGATCCTCAGCTATGTCTCCGCCCTGGTCTCGGGCGCGGACTTCGCCAAGGGCTCCCGCTTCGCCAACGGCGGCGGCACCGACGACATGACCTTCATCCGCAAGCTCGGCAACTGGGCGCTGTGCACCATCGTCAACCGCAAGTTCGGCGCCCGCTACACGGATCTCTGCTACGGATACAACGCGTTCTGGCGGCACTGCCTCGACAAGATCGACCTCGACTGCACGGGCTTCGAGGTGGAGACCCTGATGAACATCAGGGTGGTCAAGGCCGGGCTGAAGGTGCAGGAGATACCCAGCTACGAGTACCTCCGCATCCACGGCGCGAGCAATCTGCGGGCCGTGCGGGACGGGTTCCGGGTGCTCAAGGTGATCCTCGGCGAGCGCTCCAACCGCCGTGAGCTGCGCCGGCAGGCCCATCACTCCCCGATGCTCGACTCGGTCCGGGGAGAGGTGTCTTGAGCAGTCCCGACATCTCCGTCGTGATCTGCGTGTACACCGAGGACCGCTGGGAGGACATCCTCGCGGCGGTCGCCTCGGTGCGGGCGCAGTCGTGTCCGGCGCGGGAGACGCTGCTGGTCGTCGACCACAACGCGGCGCTCCTTGACCGGCTGACCAAGGAGTACAAGGAGTCCGAAGAGGGCACGGTCGTGCGGGTGCTCGCCAACGCGGGCCCCCGTGGTCTGTCCGCGGGCCGCAACACCGGGATCGCCGCCTCGCGCGGCGAGGTGATCGCGTTCCTCGACGACGACGCCGTCGCCGAGCGCGACTGGCTGCGCCACTTCGCCGCGGGGTACGCCGACCCGCGGGTGATGGCCGTGGGCGGCCGTACGGTGCCGATCTGGGCGTCGGGGCGCCGGCCGGCCTGGTTCCCGGAGGAGTTCGACTGGGTGGTGGGCTGCACCTACAAGGGCCTGCCGCGCGGTCTGGTCCGGGTCCGCAACGTCCTCGGCGGCAACGCCTCGTTCCGGCGTACGGCGTTCGACGCGGCCGGTGGTTTCGCCACCGGTATCGGACGGGACGGCGACAAGCGACCGCTCGGCTGCGAGGAGACGGAGCTGTGCATCCGGCTCACCCGGGCCAGACCGGACGCGGTGCTCCTGATCGACGACCGGGCCGTGATCCACCACCGGGTGCCCGAGGCGCGTGAGCACTTCGGGTACTTCCGCACGCGCGCCTACGCCGAGGGGCTGTCCAAGGCGCTGGTGGCCCGAAGTGTCGGCGCCGACAAGGGACTTGAGTCCGAACGCCGGTACACCACGCGGGTGCTGCCCGCCGGGGTGGTGCGCGGGCTGCGCGACGCCGTACTGGCCCGGCCGGGCGGCGCGGGACGTGCCGGTGCGATCGTCGCCGGGGTGCTGACGGCCGCAGGTGGGTACGTGGTGGGCACTGTCCGGGCGCGCAAGACAGACACCACGTTCCAGGTGGCGCCGATCGAGAGGCGGGCTGAGGGGGATGCACATGAGTGACGCACCCGTGCCGATTCTCATGTACCACGCCGTCGCCACCGACCCGAACGAGGCGACCCGCGAGCTGTCCGTGACGCCGGAGTCCTTCGCCCGGCAGATGGAGATCATCGGGGACCTGGGGCACACCCCGGTCACCACCGCCCGGCTGGCGGCGCACTGGCGCTCGGGCCGTCCGCTGCCCGAGCGGCCGGTCCTGGTCACCTTCGACGACGGCTACGAGGGCGTGCACCGGCACGCCCTGCCCGTGCTCGCCAAGCACGGCTTCGCGGCCACGGTGTTCGTCTCCACGGGGTGGCTGCGCGGACCGCACGACAACGGCGGCGCCCTGGACACCATGCTGGACTGGACCCAGGTGCGCGAACTCGCCGCGGAGGGCGTCGAGATCGGCGGGCACAGCCACACCCACCCGCAGCTGGACCAGCTCGACGACGACGCGCTGCGCCGTGAGCTGATCCTCTGCAAGGAGATCGTCTCGGACGAACTCGGCACCGTCCCGGCCTCGTTCGCCTACCCCTACGGCTACTCCAGCCGCCGGGTGCGCGAGAAGGTCCGCGAGACGGGGTACGACCAGGCGCTCGCCGTCGGCAACGGGCTCGCCCGCCGCCGCCAGGGCCCGTACGCGCTGCTGCGGGTCACCGTGCGCCGCAGCACGGACGCCGAGGAGTTCCGCCGGCTGATCGAGGGCCGGGCCATCGCCCGGAACTTCGCCAGGGACCGCGCGTTCACCAAGGGGTACGCCATGGTCCGAAGAGCACGACAGGTACGCCGGAAGGCCATCCGTTCCCGTGTCTGACACGAAGAGCCCGCCCGAGGCCTCCGAGCCCGCGACCGAGGCGCCCGAGCGGTCGGGGCGCCGGTTCCGTCTGCCCGGCACGGGCCGCTCGCCCGGCGGCAGCCAGCTGTTCCGCAACGCCTACGCCCTGATGCTGAACACGGGGATCTCCGCCGTGCTCGGCCTCGGCTACTGGCTCGTCGCGGCCCGCTACTACTCCGAGGCCGCGGTCGGCCAGGGCTCCGCCGCGATCGCCGCGATGAAGCTCCTCGCGGGACTGACCGCGGTGACCCTGACCGGCGCCCTGGCCCGCTTCATACCGGTCGCGGGCCGGGCCAGCGGCCGGATGATCTTCCGTACGTACGCGGGCAGTTCGGTGATCGTGGCGCTGGCCGCGGGCGTCTTCCTGCTCACGCTCGGCCTGTGGGGGCCGTCGTACGGATTCCTCAACGACCCCTCGCACGCCCTGTTCTTCGTGCTGGCGGTCGTCGCCTGGTCGGTGCTGACGCTTCAGGACGGGGTGCTGACCGGGCTGCGCAGCGCGCTGTGGGTGCCGGTGGGCAACACCGTGTTCTCCGCGGTGAAGCTGGTGCTGCTGGTCGCGTTCGCCGCCGCGATCCCCACGATGGGCGTCTTCGTGTCGTGGGTCGCGGCCATCGCGGTGTCCGTGCTGCCGCTGGGCTGGCTGGTGTTCCGCCGGCTGGTGCCCCGGCATGTGGAGGCCACCGAGGACCACGCCCGGCCGCCGTCGATGAAGGAGATCGGGCGCTTCCTCGCGGGCGACTACACCGGCTCCCTGTTCTCGCTCGCCGTGGTCTATCTGGTCCCGGTGATCGTGGCCGCACAGGTCAGCGCCGAGGACAACGCGTACTTCTACATCACCACCACGATCGGCGGCACGGTCAATCTGCTCGCCATCAACATGGGCGCCTCCCTCACGGTCGAGGGCTCCCACGACCCGGGCCGGCTCGCCGCCAACACCCGGGCCGCGCTCAAGCGCATGGCCCGCATCATGCTGCCGGTCGCCGCGGTCCTGTTCTTCGGGGCGCCCTGGATCCTCGGTGTCTTCGGCGCGGGCTACGCCGACGCGGCGACCCCGCTGCTGCGCTGGTTCGCGGTCGGCGCGGTGCTGCGGGTCGTCATGGAGACGTACTTCGCGGTACTGCGCGCGCAGAGCCGCACCGCCGGACTCGCCTGGTTGCAGGGCCTGTTGTGCGCGCTGGTGCTCGGTCTGACGCTGCTGCTGCTCCCCCGCATGGGGCTGACCGGCGCGGGCGTCGCCGAGATCTCCTCGCTCGCGGTGATCGTGGCGATCGCCGCCCCCAAGCTGTACAAGACGGTCAGGGCCTCGGCGGCCGGTGCCGTCCCCGAGGAGGCCGCGCCCGACGGCGACCTCGCCGACCTGGGGGCGCGCGAGGCCACCGTTCCGCTGCGGCCCCGCAAGCGGGGACCCGCCTGGGCGCTCGACCAGGACACCCTCGCCCTCGGCGTCCACGTCGACTTCGACCACCTGGAGCGCCGTCCGGACGTCCGACCCGGACCTGGCACCCCGCCCACCGGGATGCCCGTGGTGCGTCCGGTCCCCCGCCAGGAACCGCCGCACCGGCCGACCTGGGCGAAGCTGCCCGAGGTGGGCCTGCCGGTCGAGGAGCGGGAACCGGGCACGGAGGCGTCCCTGGGGCCGGCCGAGACCGAGGTCGACGCCCCCTTCGAGAACACGCTCGACCTGAGCGGAGAGGGCGAGCGGGAGGCCGTAGAGGAGTCCGTACAGAAGTCCGTACAGGAGGAGACCGCCGTACGGAAGGAGACTGCCGTACGGGAACAGGGGCCACCGGGGTCCGAGGGGCCACCGGCGTCGTGGTGGGAGCGGGCGCAGCCGAGCCGGGTCGGGGTGGTCCTCGGCTGTCTGCTGACCGCGTCGCTGCTGCTGTACTGGGTGCCCGCGCTACGCCTCGGCGAGGCCGACCTCGACGAGATGGGCGGGCTCGGGCTGATCTCCGTGCTGCCGCTGCCCACGCTGGTCGGGGCGGCGCTGCTGGCGGTGGCCTTCGCCTCGTTGCTGTGGCTGGGCCGGGAGCACAAGGCGCTGCTGCTCATCACCCTCCTCGCGACGGTGGTGTCGCTGCACGCGCTGCCCGCGGTGATCGAGACGGAACCCCGGTTCGCGACCGCCTGGCAGCATCTGGGCTTCCTCGACTACATCGACCGCACCGGGTCGGCCGTGCCCGACCTGGACGCGCGCTGGAGCTGGCCGGGCTTCTTCGCGGCGGCCGCGTTCGTGGCGCAGGCCTGCGGGGTCACCGACTTCACGGACCTGATCCGCTGGTGGCCGCTGGCCATCCAACTCCTCTATCTGGCGCCGATGTTCCTGCTGGTGCGCCATATGCGGGCGAGCTGGCGGGCCAAGTGGACCGGTCTGTGGGTGTTCGTGCTCAGCGGCTGGGTCGGCCAGGACTACTTCTCCCCGCAGGGCTTCACCTATCTCCTCTACCTGGTGTTCGCGGCGCTCCTGCTGGTCTACTTCCGCGCCCCGCGCGTGATCTGGACCAAGAAGCGACCGGGCGAGGCGGAGGTCGAACCGACGAACCGCCGTCAGCGGGCGGTCCTGCTGATGGTCGTCATAGGGCTGTTCGCGGCGAGCGTGCCGGCCCACCAGCTCACCCCGTTCGTGATGCTGGGCGTGCTGACGGCCCTCGTCGTGATCGGCAAGTCCGAACTGCGCGGTCTGCCCATCCTGTTCGCCGTCCTGGTGACGGTGTGGGTGGGCTTCATGGCCGAGCCGTACTGGTCCGGCCACTTCGACGAACTCTTCGGCGGGGTCGGCGGCGTGGGCAGCAATGTGCAGTCCTCGGTCGGCGGCCGTATCGAGGGCGGCAGCTCCACGCACAAACTCGTCCTCTACACCCGGGTGCTCCTGGCCGGCGGGGTCATGGCCTTCGCCTGCTGGGGCTGGTGGCGCCGCCGCGACCACCACTACCGGGAGCGCTCACTGCTCGTCCTGACCTTCGTGCCGTTCCTGGGCTTCGGCATGCAGTCGTACGGCGGTGAGATGGCGCTGCGCGTCTTCATGTTCGCCCTGCCCGGCGCGGCCCTGCTGATGGGCCTCGCCCTGTTCCCGCGCACCGGGATCACGGAGAAGGAGCGCGACAAGGACCGGGTGAGCCTGGCCCCGCTGGCCGCGCTCATGGCGGGTCTGCTCCTCATGGGCGGCTTCCTGGTCGCCCGCTGGGGCAACGAGCCGTTCGAGCGGATCCGTCCCGGCGAGGTCGCCGCCATGGAGTACGTGTACGCCCATGACGATCCGACGGTACGGCTGCTGTGGCTGAGCAACGACACGGTCGACAACGTGACGCCCGCGATGCCCTGGGGCTCCCGTGACATGGAGAAGGTCGAGTACCTGCCGACACTGGCGCCGACCGACCCGGTCCTGGTGTCGAGTCTGGTGAAGGCGCTCAGGGACGCCGGGCCGAACTCGTATCTGATGATCAACCGCAGTCAGGTGACCTATCTGGAGATGGACGTCGGCTACTCCAGGTCCTGGGAGCCGCGGCTGATCCAGAACCTCGACAAGCGGGCCGAGTTGAAGAAGGTCTTCGTCAACACGGACGTCACCATGTACGCGCTGGCCGAGCAGCCCGCGGGCAAGGCACCCAAGGCGGATCCGGGCCCGATCGGACCGCAGGTGACCTGGACGCCGTGGTCGGTGGTCGGCGGTCTCGCGGCCCTGGCGCTGATCGTGCTGCTGACGGCTCGCGAGGTGGTCCGGGTCGCGGTCAGGCCGGGGGTGCGCCAACTGCGGTGGCTGCAGAGCAGCTTCTGGTTCTCGCTGCCGCTGCTCGCGGTGCTGCTGGCCTCGCTGGTGCAGCGGTTCCTGACGATGAAGTGATGAAGTGAGGTCTCAGTGGCTCGTCCGGATCACCGGGTGAGCCACTTGACCTCGTAGGCCGCCATGTCGAAGGTCTTCCCGTCGATCTTCGCGTTGATCTGCCGGTCGAGGGTGTTGACCACCAGGACCGTCCTGTCGGTGGCGAGGACGCGGACGTCGGGCACGTCGTCGGCGGCGACGGAGACCGTCTTGTACTCGCTGCCCGGCGGGAAGGCCTTGCTGAACCGGCTGACGAGATCGAACATCGGCAGCTGCTGCCCGCCGTCCTTGCCGCTGGTGGGCGTCCACAGGCAGCCCGGGCAGTCCGTGCCCTTCTCGTTCTCCGGGTTCCAGTAGAAGGCGGAGGTGGTGCCGCCCTTGGCGAGCGCCATCATCCCGGCGGCCTGGACGGCGACCCGGCGGTCCTCGGACCAGCCTTCGCGTTCGTCCCTGCTGTCGGCGGGTTCGACGTAGTACTCGGCCCACCACAGCGGCAGGTCGCCGGTCTGCCTGCGCACCCACCGGCTGACCGCGGTGAACTTGTCGGTCGCCGCGAACTCGTCGGGCAGCAGCTCGTCGTCGTTGGTGTAGCTGGAGCCGTCGACGACCACGAAGTCGGCGCCGGCCTTGTTCTTGTTCCAGTGGTCGAAGGCATCGAGGATCCGCTGGTCCATCGCGCCCCACGGGCCCTTGAAGGTCGCCGAGGCGTCCTCGGAGCGCGGGTCGAGGCTGTCCATCACGAGATACGGACCGCCGACCATGATCTCCGGGTTGACCTTCTTCAGCGCCTTGTAGACCAGGTTGTACAGCTGCGTGTAGCCCTCGTAGTCCCAGCGGGCCTCGGCGTCGTTCCAGAACCCCTTGAACTCGTTCCAGACGATGAAGTGCCGTACGTCCGGATACCGCTTGGCGACCGTCGCGGCGAGCGCGGCGAAGTCCTTGAAGTGCGCGGGCTCCGGCGCGGTCTCCAGCGCGGACTGGCTCCAGTCGGTGTTGCCGACGCCGGACTCGCCGCCCTTCATCCAGTCCGGGGCGCAGCACAGGGTGACGACCGGGGTCGAGCCGGAGGCGCGGATGAAGTCGATCCGGCGGTCCATGTCCTCGAAGTCGTAACGCCCCTTGACCGGCTCGGGGTTGTCGGCGCCCCAGCCCATGATGTGCTGGTTCTGCGGCAGCCCGCCGGCGTCCGCGAGCCGTCCCTCGACCCGCTCGACGGCGGTGGCGTCGCCCTCGTCGGCACTGAACTGGGTGTGGGTGAAGCCCCAGCCCACCTCGGGGGTCTCCGCGTCGGGCGTGCTCGTCGGTGTGCCGTGCGGCTTGCCGCCGTCGGCGGAGGTGCCGTCGGTGCTCGCCCCGTTCCCGGGAAGCGTGTTGAGGAGGGTCACGACCAGCGCCAAGGCCGCCGCGCCCACACCGAGCAGCGCGGTGAGCCGCCACCGCCGTGCCCCCGAATTCCACCCATGACGTCCCATCAAGGGTCACAGTAATCGCGGGAGGGGCGGTTGCGGCAGGTCTTCGATATGTACAGCTCTGTAACAGGACGGACGCCGCACAAGCGGTCTCATCCGACACTCCGGACGCACTACGGAAACCGGGTGCATGCGGCGCCCCCGTGCCGGATCATGGCGAGCATGTCTGCGAACCCTTACGACGCTCTGCCGATCCGGCTCACCGTCGACGACGGCGACTCGCCCTCCGACGTCGTCGACGCGCTGTTCCTCGGCCGCTTCGCGACGGGCGAGCAGCCGTACTCGCATGCGGCGAACATCGACCGCGTACGCTCCGGCGCGACGCTCCTCCCGGACAACGCCCGTGTGCTGCGCATCGCCCGTGACGACGACCGCAGCGCCACGCTCGCGGAGGGCGAGGGCTGGACCCTGCTGATCTCCCGCTGGAACCGCGGCGCCGACGTCACCGTCACCGCGACCAGCGCCGAGCTGGCGCAGAAGATCCTCGACCAGGCCACGGAGGGCGCCTCGGACGAACCCGAGCCGCAGCCGGAGAACGTGACCATGGGGTTCTGGTACTACTCCCCGCGCCGCGGCCCGCACCGCACGACCCGGCAGATCGCCGCGGGCACCTGGGACGAGGTGCGGCAGAACTACACGGCCCCGGTCGCAAACGCGATGACCGGCCTGATGGCCACGACCCCGGAGGACATCGCCGGCCGTCTCCTGCTGCTGCACGGACCGCCGGGCACCGGGAAGACCTCGGCGCTGCGGACGCTGGCCCGGTCCTGGCGGGACTGGTGCCAGGTGGACTGTGTGCTGGACCCCGAGCGGCTCTTCTCCGACGTCGGGTATCTGATGGACATCGCGATCGGCGAGGAGGACTCCTCGGGCAAGGGCCGCTGGCGGCTGCTGCTCCTGGAGGACTGCGACGAACTGATCCGCGGCGAGGCCAAGCACACGGCGGGCCAGGCGCTCTCCCGGCTGCTGAACCTCACCGACGGCCTGCTCGGCCAGGGCCGCAATGTCCTCGTCGGCGTCACCACCAACGAGGACCTGGAGCGGCTCCACCCCGCCGTCGTCCGCCCCGGCCGCTGTCTGGCCCGCATCGAGGTGGGCCCGCTGACCCGCCACGAGGCGGTCGACTGGCTCGGCACCGAGGAGGGCGTGGGCCGCGAGGGGGCGACACTGGCGGAGCTGTACGCGCTGCGCCGGGGCACGTCACCGACGTCGCTGCCGGAGCCGCGGGGCGGTGCGGACGCAGGGCTTTACCTCTAGGTGTTTTGATGGGTGTATGACCCTGTTCGTCGGCACGTCGGGGTGGCAGTACAAGGACTGGCGGGGCGTCCTCTATCCGGCCGGGTGCCCGGTGCGGCTCTGGCTGGAGGAGTACGCGCGGCATTTCCCGACGGTCGAGATCAACAACGCCTTCTACCGGCTGCCGTCGCGGGAGAACTTCGCCGCCTGGCGGGACCGGGTGCCCGGGGACTTCGTGATCGCGGTCAAGGCGAGCCGCTATCTGACCCACATCAAGCGTCTGAAGGACCCCGAGGAACCGGTCCACCGTCTGATGACCCACGCCGAGGGCCTGGGCGACCGCCTGGGCCCGGTCCTGCTCCAGCTCCCCCCGACGCTCCGAGCGGACACCGGGCTGCTGGACGCGTGCCTGGCCTGCTTCCCGCCCTCGACGCGGGTCGCGGTGGAGCCCCGGCACGACTCCTGGTGGACCCCGGAGGTGCGCGGCGTGCTGGAGTCCCGGGGCGCGGCCCTGTGCTGGGCCGACGTCCGGGCCCGCCCGGTCGCCCCCCTGTGGCGTACGACGGACTGGGGGTACGTCCGCTTCCACGAGGGCCGCGCGAAGGAGTGGCCGAGCTATGGCAGGCGGTCGCTCAAGACGTGGGCGGAGCGGGTCACGGACACCTGGGCCGGGGGCGAGGACGTGTACGCGTACTTCAACAACGACCCGAACGCGGCGGCGGTCGAGAACGCACGGACCTTCGAGAGGATCCTCCGCGGCTGAACTCCTCCGCTGATCTCCTCCGCTGAACTGCCCCGCTGAACTGCCCCGCTGAACTGCTCAGTCCCCGTAGGCCGCCCGCAGGGCATCCCGGACCGCCGCCAGCGCATCGGCCTCCGTCTGTCCGAGCCGCCGCGCCCGCTCGACGTACGCCTGCGCCGCCGACGCCAGCTCCCGCTCCGCGGCCGAGCCGGCGGCCGCCACGAACGTGCCGTTGCGCCCGCGTGTCTCGATCACCCCGTCGGTCTCCAGCGCCCGGTACGCCTTGGCGACCGTGTTCGCGGCCAGCCCCAGGGACTCGGCCAGTCCGCGCACCGTCGGCAGCCGGTACCCCACCGGCAGCACTCCCGACCGTGCCTGTTCGGAGATCTGCGCCCGCACCTGCTCGTACGGCGGTGCACTGTCGTCGATGTCGATCTTCAGGGTCACGCTGTCGATTGTCCCGCACCCGCTGTCCCACACCCACCGGAAAATGAGAGGCAGCGGGGCGCCTCTCCCCCGTAGCGTCCGATCACATGACTGTGATCGTGCGCGAGCTGCGCCCCGATGTCCGCACCGACCTGGAGGACTTCGTCCGCGTACGCGACCGCGCCCTCCCCTTCATGATCTACACCCCGGACTCCATCGGCTACGACCTCGCCCATATGCACCCCGACGCCCGCTACCGCCCCCTCCTCGCACAGGAGGACGGCGAGGTGATCGGCACCGCTCAGGTCGGCCTCGTGCACGACAGCACGGAGCCCGGGCAGGGCTACGTCAATGTGTACGTGGACCCGGAGCGGACCCGTCGGGGCGCGGGCGCTCTGCTGGTGCGCACCGCCGAGGAGTACCTGGCGGGTCTCGGTGCGACGAGGCTGTTCGCCTGGGTCCTGGACGAGCCGGGCAACCGCGCCTTCGCCGAGCGGCACGGCTACCGGGGCAGCCGCTCCGCGCACTTCCTCCGCCTGGACCTCGCCGACGGGGAGCTGCCCCCGCTCCAGGACCTGCCGCCGGGCGTCGAGCTGCGCACGGGTGCCGACTTCGCGGCCGATCCGCGGCCGCTGTTCGAGCTGGACGCGGAGACCCTGCTGGACGAACCGAGCGATGTCGACTACGAGTTCACGGACTACGAGGCCTGGCTGCGGGAGACCTGGCGGCATCCGCTGATCAGCCACGAGCTGACCACGGTCGCCGTGGTCGACGGCCGCCCCGCCGCCTTCAGCCTGGCCCGCACCAACGGCGGCACCCGCTACGGCACTGCCATGACCGGCACGGCCCGTGCCCACCGCGGCAAGGGCCTGGCCAAGCTCGCCAAGAACGACTCGCTGCACCGCGCCCGCGCCGCCGGGTGCACGGAGGCGTTCACGGGCAACGACACCGGGAACGGCCCGATGATCGCGATCAACAAGTGGTTCGGGTACGAGATCTGCGCGACGGAGGTGCGGTATGTCCGCGAACTCGGCTGAGTCCGTGGGCTTGTCGGAGGTGGTCCTGGTCAAGGCGGGCCGTACCAAGATCCGCTACCCGGCCGAGCTGCTCGCCGACGACGGCAACCACGTCACGGTCCGTGCCGCATGGGCGGGCGAGGGTGTGCGTGACTTCGGCTTCGTCCGCTTCGAGCCCGGGGACGTCTTCACCGAGCACTACTGGCGGGACCGCTGGTACGCGGTGAAGGAGGTCCGCGCGGCCGACGGCACCCTCAAGGGCTGGTACTGCGACATCACCCGCCCGGCTGTCCGGTCCGGTGCCGAACTGGTCGTCGAGGATCTCGACCTGGACCTGTGGTGCTCGGCCGACGGGACGGACGTACTGCGTCTGGACGAGGACGAGTTCGCCGAGAGCGGCCTGGCGCAGACGGATCCGCAGGCCGCTGCCGCCGCCGTGGCCGCGCTCGACGAGCTGGAGGTCCGGGCCCGCGCCGAGGGGTTCGAGGCGCTGACCGTCTAGATCGTCGCCACCACCGCGTACCGCTCGTCCGCCACCGTCTTCCCCCACAGCGCGGGGTCGTCCGACAGCCGCTCGACGCGCACCTGGCCGGCGAGCGGCTCGACGAGGGCGGTGAGCCGGTCGGCGGGTATGCCGACCGGGCTGACGGTGCCCCAGACACCCTCGACGAGCACCAGCCGGCCCTCGGGTCTGAGCAGCTCGCGCCAGTGCCGCAGGGCCCGGCCGGGGTCGGGCAGCGCCCACACCACATGCCGTACGAGGACGGTGTCGAAGCGCTGCTCCCCCACCGGCGGCGCCGCCGCGTCACCGACGAGGAACGCCGCGTCACGGCCGGCCAGCTTGGCGCGGGCGAGATCGATCATCGCCGGGGAGCGGTCCACGCCGGTGACGCGGTGTCCCTGCTCGGCCGCGAGGAGCGACAGGCTGCCGGTGCCGCAGCCGAGGTCGAGGATGTCGCAGGCCCGGCCGGGCAGCCAGGAGCGCAGCCGGTGTGCCCAGGCGGCGCGCACCTCGGGGTCGCGCAGGCCGTGGTCCGGCTCCTCGTCGAAGGAAGCGGCCTGCGCGTCCCAATCCACGTCCGCGTCGGCCTCGAATGTCCTGTGATCCGTCATGGGCACCAGCGTGACATCTGCCACTGACAGTCGAGCGGCGCCGGAGTCCCGGTGGAGTCACCGGAGCATCACTCGAAAGTCAGTCGAAATCGTGATGGTGGCCACTGACAGATCGCGACCGATGAGGAACTCTCCCCAAAAGGGTCTACCTCCGTGAGAACGCGGAACTCGGTAGGTCCTGAAGGAGGCAGCCATGCGCCGTACTACCGTGCAGAAGCCCCTGAAGAGGACGGACTCCCGTCGACTCCGCGAGGAGGCCGACGAACGCCCTGCGGGACGCCCCGAGGTGCGAAAGGACATCGCACGCACCTGGTGGCCGGACGGCTGACGGCGGCTGCCGTGCCGTTCAGATCGTTCAGACCATCGCGTTGGTGTAGAGCCTGACCTCGGACAGGCCGAGCGCACGCGCGTGTGCGTCCACGAACCGCAACAGCCGTCCCCCCACGCCCGTTCCCTGGGCGTCGGGGTGGACGGCTGTTGTCGAGGTACAGATGGTCCGGGTACTCCTCGACGACCACCAGGCCGACCACGGGGTCCCCGGTGACGAACACCTGCCCCGCGGCCACGTTCGCCGCGTGGTCCCGTTCCATGGGCTGCGGCACCATTCCGATGCGCTCGATGTAGTGGTGGTAGGCAGCGTCGGTCACGGCCTTCACCCTCGGCACATCGGCCGAAGTGGCCGGTCGTATCTCCTCGTTCGTCATGCGCGCACGCTACCTACCTGATCTCAGCCTCAGCAGCCCCTTAAGAGGGCCATAAAGATCGTTCCCGGCCGCCACAAGCGGGGGATTTCACGGTTTCTTGGATCCGGCACCCGTCAGCACCGCTTCCGAGGAGTCCCTCCATGCCCGCACGCCGCAAGGCCGCCGCCGTCGCCGCCCTCGGCCTGACCCCGCTCGCCCTCACCGCGCTGGCCGCCGCGCCCGCGTCGGCGCACGGCACGCTGGGCGACCCCGTCAGCCGGGTCGCGCAGTGCTACGCGGAGGGTCCCGAGAGCCCCAGGTCGGACGCCTGCAAGGCGGCGGTCGCGGCTGGGGGTACCCAGGCGCTCTACGACTGGAACGGCGTCCGCATCGGCGACGCGAACGGGCGGCACCAGTCGCTGATCCCGGACGGCAGGCTGTGCAGCGCGGACAACGCCGAGTTCAAGGGCCTGGACCTGACCCGCGCGGACTGGCCCTCGACGCGCGTGAGCAGCGGCTCGTACACCTTCAAGTACCGTGTGACGGCCCCGCACAAGGGCACGTTCAAGGTGTACATCACCAAGGCGGGCTACGACCCGGCGCAGCCGCTCGCCTGGGACGACCTGGACCTGGACAACCCGGTGGCGACGGCCACCGACCCGAGCGCGACGGGCGGCTACTACACGTTCTCCGGCACGCTCCCGGAGCGTTCGGGCGCCCAGCTCCTGTACGGGATCTGGCAGCGCTCGGACAGCCCGGAGGCGTTCTACTCCTGCTCGGACGTGACGTTCGGCGGCGGTGACAGCGGCGGTGCCGGCGGCGACGGCAGCGGTGGTGGTACGACGACCAGCCCGGCCCCGAGCGCCTCCGCCCCCTCCGAGGAGCAGATCGAGGAGGGCGCGGACGAGTCGACGGTCGAGCACGGCGGCCATGGTGACGACGACGCCGGTACGTCCGCGGAGCCGGCCGCGGCGGAGACGACGGAGGCGACGGAGGCGGAGACGTCCGCCGCCGCTCCCGTCAACGACGTGAAGGCGGCCGCCGCCACGGAGGACCTCGCCGAAACCGGCGGCGACAGCAGCACCCCGTATCTCGCGATGGGCGGCGCGGCCGTTCTCGCGGTCGGTGCGGCGATCCTGTTCGGGTCGGTCCGGCGGCGCGCGATGAGCGGCGGCCGGCACAGCCGTTAGCCGCACCACGGGGGGCGGGGGTGTCCGGCGGCTCAGGCCGGACACCCCCCGAACACGCGTTACACGTGTTACTGCTGACTATTTACTGCTGACTATTCGAAAACGGACGCGCAGGTGGTCGGGGTGGCGTGCGCCGGGTCGAGCGCGTTGAGCACCTCGTGGAAGGCGATCAGGTCGAGCAGTCCGATCGCGGCGTGCTCGGAGAGGTCGAGCGGGCACAGGTCCTGGACCAGGACGTTGTTGACGTTCGCTCCGCTGAGGAACTGGCTCCGGTACGGCGTGACCACCTCGTCGTACCTGGTGGCGAGGACCGTGTACGTCACGCCGGGGACCGTGTCGCCGCCCTCGTTGAGCTTGGTGAGGAAGGGCGAGCCGACGACCTGGTCGGCGAGGGCCGGGGTGTTGGTGGAGAGCAGGTCCGCGGCGCCCGGGAAGTAGTCGAGGAGCTGGGTGAGGCCGTTCAGGGTGGTGCCGTGGTTGTCGGGCGCGATACCGACGAGGGCGTTCACCTTCGCGGCGCCGCCGAGGAACTTGAGGTAGTAGCGGGGCATCATGCCGCCCTGCGAGTGGCCGACGAGGTCGGTCTCGGCGGCGCCGGTCGAGCCGAGGACCTTGTCGACGAAGGCGGACAGCTGCTCGGCGGACTTGTCGATGGGGCCGAGGCCGTGGAAGACGGGGACGCCCGGCAGTTGGCCGTAGTCGAAGGAGTAGACGCAGTAGCCGCGGCCCTTCAGATAGGGCGCGAGGCCGAGCCAGTTGTCGACGGAGTTGGCGAAGGTGCCGTGCACGAGGACGACGGGGCGGGGATGGGCGGCGGACGGCTTGCAGGAGTAGTCGTTCCAGCCCCTGCTGGGAGCGTCGGCGGCTTGGGCGGTGGTGGCGGGGACGACCGCGACCGTGGCGGTCAGCAGCAGCGCGGTCAGGGGTCTGAGCAGTCGTTTCCAGGGCAGCATCGTGTGATCTCCTTGCGGCTCAAGGGAGTTGCGACGGACTTACGCCCTGTGATCCGGATCACGAGGATGCTGTTCATTCGTCAAGTTACGAGCGAGTAGCCCAAGTGTGAAGTTACGCGTCGGTAAAAAGTCACCAGGCAGGCCTGATGGGACCATAGGGCGCAATGCGCACCAAGTGATCACGCAACGCCCGCACTTCACCCTCACCGATCAATTCGACCCACACCCGGACGGCCTCCGCGGCAGCCTCCTCCGCGGCCCGGGTGCAGGCCCAGCCCCGCTCGGTCAGCACGACGAGCCTGGCCCGCGCGTCATCGGGGTGCGGCCGCCGCTCGACGTACCCCTTCCGCACGAGCTCCTCGACGAGCTGGCTCGCGGCCTGCTTCGTCACCCCGAGATGGGCCGCGAGATCGGTGACGGTGGCCCCGCCCCGGGAGAGCCGGGTGAAGGCGAACCCGTACGCGGGCCGCCCCTCGAACCCGCGGGCGACGACACCGTCATTGATACGCCGGGTCAGATCACCGGCGGCGGCGAGCAGGGCGGCGGTCAGAGAAAGGGCTTCGGAGTTCTGCACGAACGGATTATAGTCAAGCCGCTTGACCATCTAGACCCGTCCGGAACCATCCATCAGTCGACCCGGAGGTCCCGCATGCCCGTCATCCGTTCATCCGACGCCGTCACGCACGAGATCCACGGCGCCCGCTTCGTCTCGTACGCCACTCCCCTCACCGGTTCGAAGGAACTGTGCGCCTGGCGCGGGGAGATCCCGCCCGGTACCAAGGCGCCCGCTCACACCGTCAGCCGCGAGGAGATCCTGCACATACTGGTCGGGGAACTCCTGATCACCCTCGACGACCGCACCGACCGGGTCACCGCGGGCGACACCCTGATCATCAACCCCGGCGCGACGCTCGCCGTGGAGAACCCGACCGAGCACACCGCCCTCACCTGGGTCACCACATCCATCGGCCTGTCGGCGGAACTGGCCGACGGCACGGTCATCACGCCCCCGTGGGCCAACTGAGCTCGGACCGCACCAACTCCAGCAGCCGGCCGACCCAGTTGCGGCCGCCTCGGGCACCGGCGTCCCGCCAGTAGGGGGACTCGTCGTGGTCGATGTAGCTGAGCGTCGCGTTGCCGGTGTCGAGGAGGAACTCCGCGAGGTCGGGGTGCTGGGTGAACTTCGCGCGCAGCAGCCCGGCCATGACGGCGAGCCGTACGTCGGGCCAGTCGTCGCCCTGGTGGCGCTCGGCCAGGGTCCAGTAGGCGTCGTGCACGGAGGAGTAGGTGGCGCCGGCGTAGTGGATCTCGGCGGGGTAGTTGTTGCGCAGCACGAAGAGGTCGAGTTCCTCGGGCCAGCCCCGGGGATAGACGATGTTGTGCAGGACGATCGGTGCCGGGACGGCCTCGACCGGGTCGTCCGCGTACACCGGCGCCTTCCGCTCCGTGACTCCGTGGTCGCCCTCGTCGAAGTACTCCAGAACGTCCCGGTGCATCTGCTCCGTCACCACCGGGCCGTCCCCGTCCACGGCCTCGCCCACGTCGGTGAGCAGGATCCGCAGGGGGCGGTCCTGGCGGTCCATGTCGCCCAGGACATAGACCCGGTTGTGCGCCGGAATGGCCAGGTACGCCTCGCGGAGCGCCTCGCGGCTCTGTTCGGTCGGCTCCTGCCGGTAGTGCCGGATCGCCGCGTGGCAGCGCTGTGCCGTGGTCGGCCTGCCGCTCAACTCGTCGATGCGGTCGGCGACTTCGAGGAGGAAGGACTCCGGGGTGCACAGCTGGTACCGGGCGCCCCACCTGGACGGCGGCTCGTCAGGCGGCGCCCCGGGGTCATGCACCGCGACGGCGCCCTTGGCCAGCCGGCGCTCCAGCCCGGCCAGGTCGATGAGATCGGGCCCCCCGCACTTGATCGCACCGTCCGCGTACACGAAGAGGTCGTCCACGTAGTACACGTCGCTCAGCGGATACCGGCGCCACACATGGCACCAGACCCCGTCGACCCGCTCCCCGTCCACCGTCCGATGCGTCGGCCCCCGCCATGTCATGCGGGCACCCTATGTCACGCCGCCAGCGCCCCCGGCACCACCGCCCGCGGTCCGAACCTGGCCCGCACCCGGTCCGCGACCTCCTCGATCCGGCGGAGCTTCTCGTCGGCGGGGTCGAAGGTGAGCTGGTGCGAGGCCTGTTCGGCGGGGCCGAGCGCCTCGGCGCGCAGGGACATCGCACGCACCCGGGCACGTTGCAGCCCGAGCGCCTCGTACATGCCGTACGCCGTCCTGGTGAGCGCCGCCGAGTGCGCGGTCGGCTCCTTCAGGGTGCGGGTACGGGTGGTCGAGGAGCGGTCGGCGTAGCGGACGGTGAGGGTCAGGGCGCCGCAGACCTTGTCGAGGGCGCGCAGCCGGGCGCCGAGTTCATCGGCGGCGGAGAGCAGGGCGCGCCGATGCCGGTCGGAGTCCAACTCGTCGCGGTTGAAGGGGCGTTCGGTGGCGAGGGATCGGGAGATCGCGTTCGGGACCACCCGGCCGCGGTCGATGCCGTTCGCCTTCTCGTGCAGTTCGCGGCCGACCCGTACGCCCACCAGCCGCTGGAGCGTGGACAGCGGTGCGGCGGCGACCCGGCCGAGGGTGTCGAGGCCGTACTCGCACAGGGTGCGGGCGGTGGCCGTGCCGACGCCGGGGAGTGCGGCGACCGGCTTCTCGGCGAGGAAGTCCACGGCCGCCTCCGCGGTCACCGCGCGGGTCAGTCCGGGCCGCGCGTCCTTCATCGCCATCCGGGCCAGCATCCGCCCCGGCCCGGCGCCGATCACACAGTCGACGCCGTGCAGCGCGAGGGCGCGGACCCGGATCACCGAGGCCAGTTCGACGGCGTCCCGCCCGAAGTACCGTTCGGCGCCGTGTAGATCGGCCAGCGCCGCGTCCGGCGGCAGCGCCTCGACGACCGGCGTGAACTCCTCCAGCAACCCGAGCAGCCCCGGCAGGGCCGCCTCGCCCGACGGCGGCAGCTGGAAACGTACGCAGAGGATGGTCATCCCGCACTCCCCGGACTCTGGTGCCACAACTTCCGTATCTGTGAAGGCTCTTGACCCGCAGGTCGCAGATCGGCCCACGGATGCAGTTCGTATCCCGTCGGCATTTGGATGCGCCGGCCGCCGGTCGGATCCTCACTCGCCCCACCGGCACCTTCCGGCACCGGCTCCGCCAGCCGCGCCGCCACCGCGTCGAGCCCCTGCCCGGCGCGCAGTTCGACCAGTTCGGCGAGGTTCCAGGCGGCGGTGCCCACCACGCTGAGGCTGCGCGGGCCGCGCCGCTGCACCACCCCGCGCACCAGCAGCAGCCAGGAGTGGAAGACGGTGTGGGCGCAGGCGTCGTGGGAGTCGTCGAAGAAGGCGAGGTCGACCAGGCCGGTGCCGTCGTCCAGGGTGGAGAAGATGACCCGCTTGCCGGACCGGATCGGCGGCGTCTGGGTGGCCGCCTTGGCGCCCGCGACGAGCACCGTCTCGCCGTGCCGCGCGTCCCGCAGCCGACGGGCCGACACCACGCCCAGCTCGTCGAGGAACTCCCGGTGGTCGTCCATCAGATTGCGCGAGGCGTCCATCGACAGCACTCCCAGCTCGGCGCTGAGCTTCTCGGCGGCGGACAGGTCGGGCAGCCCGGCGGGAGCGGTCTTCCGCCCGCCCGCCAAGGGCAGTTGGCCGCCTCCGGCACCCCGCGCACCCCGCTGCAGCTCGGTCAGGTGCAGTTGCAGATCACGCCGGTTGGCCCCGAAGGAGTCCAGCGCACCGACCTGCGCCAGCCTTTGAGCGAGCGGCCGGCTCGGCCGCGCCCGCTCCCAGAAGTCCAGCAGTGAGGCGTACGGCTGTCCGTCCGCGATCCGTGTCGCCTCGGCCTCGCTGATGCCGTGCACATCGGAGAGAGCGAGGCGGAGCCCCCACACACTTTTCGATTCAGACACCAGTTCGATACGGTGGGCGACCGCCGACCGGTTCACGTCCAACGGCAGGATCGGCACCCCCCGCCGCCGCGCGTCCGCCAGCAGCAGCCGCTTCGGATACATCCCGGGGTCGTGCGTGAGCAACCCCGCGTAGAAGGCGGCCGGGTGGTGCGCCTTCAGCCACGCCGACTGGTACGTCGGTACGGCGAAGGCGACCGCGTGCGCCTTGCAGAAGCCGTACGAACCGAAGGCCTCGATGATCTCCCAGGTCCGCTGAATCGTTTCCGCGGAGTACCCCTTCGCCGCCGCGTGCTGCGCGAACCAGAACCGGATCCGCCCCTGCGACTCCGGGTCGGACAGCCCACGCCGCACCCGGTCCGCCTCGTCCCGCCCGCAGCCGGTCATGATGTCGACGATGTCGATGATCTGCTCATGGAAGACGACGACACCGTACGTCCCCTCCAGCGGCCCCGCCAGATCCGGGTGCGGGTACCGGACGGGCGCCCGCCCGTGCCGCGCCTCGATGAACGGCCGCACCATGTCGGCGGCGACCGGCCCCGGCCGGAACAGCGAGATGTCGACGACGAGGTCGTGGAAGGTGGCCGGCTGGAGCCGTCCGACGAGGTCCCGCTGCCCCGGCGACTCGATCTGGAAGCAGCCCAACGTCTCGGTGGAACGGATGAGTTGATACGTCGCCGGGTCGCCCGGCGGTACGGCGTCCAGGTCGATCCGGTCCCCCGTCGCCCGCTCCACCTCCGCGACCGCGTGCGCCATCGCCGACTGCATCCGCACGCCCAGCACGTCGAGCTTGAGCAGCCCGAGGTCCTCGACGTCCTCCTTGTCGAACTGCGACATGGGGAAGCCCTCGCCGCTGGTCGGCATGACCGGCGTACGGCTCAACAGGAACGCGTCGGAGAGGAGCACCCCGCACGGGTGCATGGCGACTCCGCGCGGGAGGGCGTCGAGGGCCTCGGTCAGTTCCCAGAGCCTGCCGTAGCGGTCCATCTCCCCGGCGAGCGCCTTGAGTTCGGGCAGCTCCTCCAGGGCCGCGCGGGCGTCGCGGGCGCGGATGTGCGGGAAGGACTTGGCGATGCGGTCGATGTCGGCGGGGTCCATGGACAGGGCCGCGCCCACGTCCCGGATCGCGTGCCGCACCCGGTAGGTCTCCGGCATCGAGACCGTCGCGACGCGCTCGGTGCCGAACCGGCCGATGATCGCGCGGTAGACCTCGAGCCGGCGCGCGGACTCCACGTCGATGTCGATGTCGGGCAGCACGAGCCGCCGTTTGGACAGGAACCGCTCCATCAGCAGCCCGTGTTCGACGGGATCGGCGTGGGCGATGCCGAGGAGATGGTTGACGAGGGACCCGGCGCCGGAGCCGCGCGCGGCCACCCGGATGCCCATGTCCCGTACGTCGTCCACCACTTGAGTGACCGTCAGGAAGTAGGAGGCGAAGCCGTGGTGGGCGATGATGTCCAGCTCGCGGTGCATCCGCTCCCAGTAGGCGTACCGGTCGGCGTATCCCTTCAGCACCATCCCGGCCGCCGCCCGGGAGGCGAGGGTGCGCTGGGCGGTGCGGCGGGCCGCGCCGACGAGGTGCGGCTCGGGGAAGTGGACGCTGCCCATGCCGAGGTCGTCCTCGGGGTCGACCAGACACTCGGCGGCCGTCGCCCGGGTCTGCTCGAGGAGCCGGTGGGCGGTGTCGCGCCGGAAGCCCGCGGCCTCCACGATCCGCTCGGCCGCCGCCAGCATGGCGTCCGCGTCCTTGAGCCAGGCCTCGCCCGAGTCCAGCTCCTTCGTCGGGTCGACGGGGACCAGCCGGCGGGCGGCGTCCAGGACGTCGGCTACCGGGCCCTGGCCGGGGTCGGCGTACCGGACGGCGTTGCTGAGCACGGGACGTACCCGCTGTTCGGCGGCGAAGCCGACGGTGCGGGCGGCGAGGCGCAGGGAGCCGGGGCCGGTGCCCTCGCGGCCGTGCCAGACGGCCTCCAGGCGGAGGGCGTCGCCGTAGATCTCGCGCCAGGGGACGAGGAGGCGGGCGGCCCGGTCCGGGCGGCCGGCGGCGAGGGCGCGGCCGACGTCGGAGGCGGGGCCGAGCAGGACGGTCAGACCGTCGCCCCGGTTGTCCGCCCAGGGCAGCAGAGGCGTGCCCTCCGCCCCCTTGTCGCGGTGCGCCGCCGTGACGAGCCGGCACAGATCGGCCCAGCCGCGGGCGCCGTCCCGGGCGAGGAAGGTGACACGGGGGGTCGACTCGTCGATGAAGGCACCTCCGCGGACGGGGGTACGGCGCCTTTCAGGTCGTACGGAATCGCCCTGCCGCACGGAAGTGCCCCGCTGTGCGGGCTCATGCTCCGCGACCGCCAGCTCCGTACCGAACACCGGCCGGACCCCCGCCTTCGCGCAGGCCTTGGCGAAGCGGACCGTGCCGGCGAGGGTGTCGCGGTCGGTGAGGGCGAGGGCGTCCATGCCCCGTTCGGAGGCGCGCTCGGCCAGCCGCTCCGGGTGGGAGGCGCCGTAGCGCAGGGAGAACCCGGAGACGGTGTGCAGATGCGTGAACCCGGGCATCCGCGCACCTCCATTTTCGAACATCAGTTCCCGACTGCCACACCCCCACCATAGACCAAAATCCGAACGCATGTACGACAACCGTTCGGCCGCCTCCCACCTGCGGAAACGTCTCCCGCCCCTGGCCCTCGGCGCGGTCGCCCGAAGCGGTGGCCGACGAGGCGACAGACTTCGACGGGCTCTCGGCCTTCTACCTGGTCGTCGGCTGGTGCGTGATCTTCGGGATCACCGGCATCGCGATCCTGCTCGCGGTGATCGCGGGCAACCCGAGCGCGGGCGGCGCCTTCCCGCTGCCGATGCTGCCACCGTTCCGGCAGGCGATCGAGGGCAACGACACGACCGCCTCCCTGCCAGCGCTGTCGGCATGGGCGGCGGTCGGGATCGTGGTCACCCTGCTGATGGCGGGGCCGCGCGAGCGGCGCGGAGGCGAGCGCCTGCCGACACACGTGTCATAGGCAGAAGGTCCCGCCCCCGGAGGGGCGGGACCTCACGCGCAACGAACCGGTCAGCCGATCGACGTCCCGGTCGCCGACAACGCCTCCGTCACCGGCTGGAAGAACGTCTCCCCGCCGGAGGTGCAGTCACCGCTGCCACCCGACGTCAGCCCGATCGCGCTGCTCCCGGAGAACAGCGAGCCCCCGCTGTCCCCCGGCTCCGCGCACACGTCGGTCTGGATCAGCCCGTTGACGATGTCGCCGTTGCCGTAGTTCACGGTGGCGTCGAGGCCGGTGACGGTCCCGTCGTGCACCTGGGTCGTGGACCCGCTGCGCGTGACCTTCATGCCGACCGTGGCCTCCGCAGCGCCCGTGATCGCCTGCGAGGACCCGTCGTACAGGTTCACCTCGCTCGGGTGATCGACGTCCGCGGTGTACTTGACCAGCCCGTAGTCGTTGTCGGGGAAGCTCGACACCTCATTGGTCCCGATCTCGTTCCCGCTCGAGTCCGACCACGTGGAGATGGACTCCGTGCAGTGCCCGGCGGTGAGGAAGTAGGGCTCCCCGCCCTTGACCACGTTGAACCCGAGCGAGCACCGCCCGCTGCCGCCGGTGATCGCGTCACCTCCGGCGACGAAGGGCTTGAACTCCCCCTTGGTCCGATGGAGTTCGGCCGTACCGCCGAGTCCGTCGACGACCTTCGTGAGCTTGGCCCACTCCGCGTCGGAGACCGTGCGGTCGGCGGTGACGACCACCTTGTTGGTGGTCGGGTCGGTCACCCAGGACGTACCCGGGACGGTCGCGTCGTCCTTGAGTGTCGTACGGGCGCTTCTGAGCTCGGCGAGGGAGTTCTCCACGACCCGGGCCTTGGCGCCGGCCTCCTCGACGACCGAGGCCGCCGCCTCGTCGAGGACGTTGACGACGAGGGCCTTGCTCTTCGCGTCGTAGTACGTTCCCGCCGCGTCGGCGCCGAGTTCCTTGTCGAGCGTCGAGGCGAGGTTTCCGGCCGCGAGGGCCGAGAGAACCTTCGGCGTGGGGTCGTTCACGGGCTCGCTGGCGTTCGCAGTCTGGAAGGTGACTCCCGCGGCGACCAGTGCGGCGATGCCCGCACCTGCCGCGGCGGCCCGCCGCCTGGGTATGCGTCGGTGCTTCAACTCGCGTCCTCCTGTGGGGGGTCGGCCCGGTCGGTTGTGGGGACCTTGTGGGCCGGAAGGCTGGTTGACGAGCCCTTACTCTTCCGAACCCGGTAGGGAGCGCACAAGGTTGAGTTCCGGACGCGCGTAGAACGCGGTTGCACGCCCCCTTGAGATTGACCGTGCACAGTCACACCAGGCAAATTCGCAGTGCAAACACTACGTGCGGGTAACCCATGACCAGCCTGTGAGGTCTAGTCCTGTCCTGAATTCGACCCCTCTTGGCCAGGAGTCAAGCGAGCCGCAGGGGGCGGAAGTTGCTCCTGCACCGGTTGCGGTGCCGCCGGAGCCGCCGGCTGCTGCACCACCCCGTGCCCCTGCTGCGCCTTCTCCAGGAACCGCAGCAGCTCCACCGGGAACGGCAGCACCAGCGTCGAGTTCTTCTCGGCGGCCACCGCCACCACCGTCTGCAGCAACCGCAGTTGCAGCGCGGCAGGCTGCTCGGACATCTCCTTGGCCGCCTCGGCGAGCTTCTTCGACGCCTGGAGCTCGGCGTCGGCGTTGATGACCCGGGCCCGCCGCTCCCGGTCGGCCTCAGCCTGCCGGGCCATGGACCGCTTCATGGTCTCGGGCAGGGAGACGTCCTTGATCTCGACCCGGTCGATGGTGACGCCCCACTCCACGGCCGGGCTGTCGATCATCAACTCCAGCCCCTGGTTGAGCTTTTCGCGGTTGGACAGCAGATCGTCCAGCTCGCTCTTGCCGATGATCGACCGCAGGGACGTCTGCGCCATCTGCGCGACCGCGAACCGGTAGTCCTCGACCCGGACGACAGCCTCGGCCGGCGAGGTCACCTTGAAGTAGACGACGGCGTCCACCCGTACCGTGACGTTGTCCCGGGTGATGCCCTCCTGCCCGGGCACCGGCATGGTCACGATCTGCATGTTGACCTTCCGGAGCTTGTCGATGCCCGGAACGATCATCGTGAACCCCGGTCCGCGCACCTCCGACCGGAGTTTGCCGAGGCGGAAGACCACGCCCCGCTCGTACTGCTTGACGACCCGTGCCGCCGCCATCACGTACACCGCTCCGGCGGACACGAGCGTCACTCCCGCTGCCACCAGCTCCTCGACCATGCCGGCCCCCAGGGTCCGAATCAGGTGCTCAAGGTGTGCACTTCGACGGTAACTCCGCGATGTACACGAAGGGGAGCCCCCGCACGGCGCGCGCGTGCGAGGGCTCCCCAAAGGTGCCGGCTGCGATCAGACCGCTGACGGACCTAGAAGACGCTGACGCCGTAGGCGCTCAGAGCCTCGGTGACGGGCTGGAAGAAGGTCGTGCCGCCGGAGGAGCAGTTGCCGCTGCCGCCGGAAGTCAGACCGTAGGCGACGGTGCCGGCGTACAGCGGACCGCCGGAGTCGCCGGGCTCGGCGCAGACCGTGGTCTGGATCATGCCGTAGACGACGTCGCCGCCACCGTAGTTGACGGTTGCGTTGAGGGCGGTGACCCGGCCGCTGTGCGTACCGGTGGTGGAGCCGCGCCGGTACACCGTGGTGCCGACGGAGGGCGTGGCGGCACTGGCGATGTCCTGGCCGCCCACGCTGCCCGAGATCGAGGACACGGGGTAGCTGGACGCGTACCGGACGATGCCGTAGTCGTTGGTCGGGAAGCTGGACCCGGCGGTCGCGCCGAGCAGTGACGTACGGCCGGAGTTGGACCACCAGTTGCCTGCGCCGTCGGTGCAGTGACCGGCGGTCAGGAAGTAGTAGGTGTTGCCGCTGCGGACGTTGAAGCCCAGGGAACAACGCCAGCTACTCGCATAGATGGCGTCGCCGCCGGAGATCAGCTTGCTGAACTTGCCCGGCGTCTTCTTGATGGTCAGCGCGTCGGCGTTGGCGCCGGCCTGCCGCTTGATCTTGGCGATCTCCGCCTTGGAGACCGTGCTGTCGACGGTGACGACGACACGGTTGGTCTTGCTGTCGACGGCCCAGGCGGTGCCCGGGATGTCGGCCTTGAGTACCGAGTTGCTGGCGCTCTTCAGCTCGGTGGAGCTGAAGGTGGACACGTCCGAGGCGTTCGCGTTGGGGATCGCGATCGCGGCGGCGGCCACGAGTCCGGTGGAAACGGCGATCAGCCGGGTCCGTCTCGTAATGCCGCTGCGGGGGGTGGTGCGCTTGATCCTCACGTTTCGTTCCCTCCCAGGGGAATTCGGGGGCCCGCGTGGGGTCGGGGCCCGTGAGGCGCAGCCAGCGGCACATATGTCCGGATTCCGAACATGCCGTGCCCCTGACAAGCGCTGAGGGGGAGTATTCGGCCGAACGACCGGTAGCCGCAAGGGCGCCTTTCGGCCGCCGACCCTTGAACCACCCATGCACCGCCGAGGATTGCCCCCTCCCCAGGCCAGATGCGCTCCCCCGCCTCGGTGGCGGCACCCAGCGTATTCCCGGATGGCTGGAAGGGGCAGATGAAATGGCCGGAAAAGAAACACGGCGAACGGCGCTCACCCTTTCCATACCGGTTCGGAGAGCCCCAGGTGCGAGCGGAGCGTGGTGCCCTCGTACGCCGTACGGAACACCCCGCGTTCCTGGAGCAGCGGCACCACCCGGTCCACGAACTCGTCGAGTCCGGCCGGGGTGAGATGGGGTACGAGGATGAAGCCGTCGGCGGCGTCGCGCCGCACGAACTCCTCCAGCTCGGCGGCGACCGCCTGCGGGGTGCCGGTGAAGAACTGCCGACCGCCCGCCTCGATCACGGTCTGCCGGATGGACAGCCCTTTCTCCTTCGACACGCCCGCCTCCCCCACTCTCGAACTTCGCTCGAGCGGGGGGACCCCCATCTCGGCGATCGCGACGGTGTCCCCGCGCCGGGTCCGCCCCTGCGTGATCCCGGACTCGGGCACCGGGTCGGTCTCCGGGAGCGGTCCGTCGGGGTCGTACCCCGACAGGTCGGTGCCCCAGATCTGCTCCAGCGTGAGGATCGCGGTCTGCGGAGAGGTCTGCTGCCGACGGATCTCGGCGGCCCTCTCCTGTGCCTCGGCCGCGGTGTCGCCGAGGACCACGGCGACCCCGGGCATGATCTTCAGGTCCTCGGGCGCACGGCCGTACTTGGCGAGCCGCCGCTTCACATCGGCGTAGAAGGCACGTCCGGTCTCCAGCGAACTCTGCCGCGTGCTGTGTCCACCTGGGGGACAACCCCCAGACCCCCAGCCGGAAAAGATCACATCGGCCGTGGCGGCGGCGAACTCACGCCCCTCGTCGGAGTCCCCGGCCTGGATGACGACCGGGTGCCCCTGCGGCGAGCGCGGCACGGTGAACTCGCCCGCGATGTCGAAGTGCCGCCCGCGGTGGGCGAAGGGCCGGGACACTCCGTCCGGGGTCCAGGAGTCCCACAACTCCCGCGCGGTGGCGACGAATTCGGCGGCCCGCGGGTACCGGTCGGCCCGGTCGAGGAACCCGCCGCGCCGGAAGTTCTCCCCGGTGAACGCGTCGGAGGAGGTCACCACGTTCCAGGCCGCCCGGCCACCGCTCAGGTGGTCCAGCGTGGCGAGTCTGCGGGCGAGTTCGAAGGGCTCGTTGAAGGTCGCGTCGACCGTCGCGGCGAGCCCCAGACGCTCCGTGACGGCCGCGAGCGCGTTGAGCACGGTGAGGGGCTCGGGCCGCCCGACCACGTCCAAGTCGTGGATGCGGCCCTTGTGTTCGCGCAGCCGCAGCCCTTCCGCGAGGAAGAAGAAGTCGAACAGACCGCGTTCGGCGGTGCGGGCCAGATGCTCGAAGGAGGAGAACTCGATCTGGGACCTCGACCGCGGATCGGCCCAGACGGTGGAGTTGTCGACGCCCGGGAAGTGCGCCGCGAGATGCATCTGTTTCAGCTGTTTCAGCGGTCGTCCGGTCATGACACCTCCCCCGCGTACCGGCTGACGGGCCTGGCCAGGCCCAGGTGGTCCCGGAGCGTGCTGCCCGGATAGAAGGTGCGGAACAGTCCGCGGTGCTGAAGCAGTGCGACGGTGCCGTTGACGAGTCGCTCCAGGTCACGGCGCGGCTGAGTGGGTGTGAGGTGGAAGCCGTCGACGACGCCCTCCCTGTGCCAGGCGGTGATGAGCTCCGCGAGGTCGACGGGCCCGCCCCGGTACAGCGGCCCCTGCGCGGTCTGCCGCGGGCCGCCCCCGCCGTGTCCCGGCTCGGCCGCGTGCTCCCCGTCACCGAGATCGACGACGAGGCTCGCAAAGACCCGCAGTTCAGCGGGGTCACGCCCGAACAGCCGGGCCCTCTCGCGCAGTTGCTCCCGTACGGCACGGGCGTGCGCGGCGCTGACGGAGCGGACGAGGGCCACGTCGGCGTACCGGGCGGCGGTGCGCCGGGCCTGTCCGTCGGTGGCGTCGACCGCCCGGACCGGGTGGCCCTGCGGGGGCCGGGGCACGATCGACGGGCCCCTGACGGAGAAGCCGGTGCCCTCGAAGTCGACGTGGTGCAGCTTGTCCCGGTCGATGAAGCGGCCGGTCGGCACGTCCCGTATCTCGGCGTCGTCCTCCCAGCTGTCCCACAACTTGGCGGCCACGTCGGCGACTTCACCGGCCTCCTGCCACAGGGCGTCGGCGGGGGCGGCGTGCCGGCGGCCGAAGAGCCGGGCCTCGCCCTCGGTCGTCGACACGTCGAGCCGCCAGCCGGCCCGGCCGCGGCTGACCCAGTCGAGGGTCGCGACGGCGGCCTGGACATGGAAGGGCTCGGTATGGGTGGTGGTGACGGTGGGGACCAGGCCGACCCGTTTCGTGCCCGGCGCCACCCGGGACAGCACGGCGAGCGCGTCGAGCCCGGGGCGGGCGAAGCTGTCGTCCAGCGTCACGAAGTCCAGGACGCCCTCTTCGGCGAGGCGGGCCAGTTCGACGTAGGAGCCGGCGTCGTGAGCAGACGGTTGGTCGACGGCGGCGGATAGATGCAGCATGGGATCCCTTGTGATCAATCATGGGTTGCCCGCGGACACACGCGGACGGAAACCGGCTCACTCAGCGGAGCGCTCACGCAGCCGCACGCCCCGCGAGGCCCGCGAAGAACTCCAGCGCCGCCCGTGCCGTCGCGTCGTTCTGCCGGAACGCCGGTCCGCCCGTGCGTGGCCGGGTGAAGGCACCGGAGGCCCGGCCCTCGGTGAAAGGGCCGATCGCGAAGCGCCGGGGGTGCGGATGGCCGTTCCGGTCGAGGATCCGCCCGTCGCCGGGGTCCACCCGGAGCAGTCCCTCCGGGGTCTCGGCGATGGCCCCTTCCTCGTACAGCTCGCGCAGCAGGGCGTCGCGGGCCCGCCCGATCGTGGGCTCGGGCAGCCGCGCCTCGACCAGCGCCCGCGCCTCGACGCAGACCCCGGGCAGGCTCGCGCTGGTCGCCCGGAACACCCCGTCCTCGGCGGCCACCGAGACGTCCGCGCCGAGGAACTTGACGACGCCCGCCCGTGACAGGGCCAGCAGCTGCCGCAGCCGGGGCCCGGGCGGCCCGGAGGCCAGATAGCTGAAGAAGCCGTGCCACCAGGGCCCGATGTCCCCGAGCCGGACCAACTGGCCGTAGACGGAGAGCAGTCCGAGGAAGACCGCCAAGTCCGGGCTGTACGAAGGATCGTGACGTCTGCTCAGATCGTCCTCGACATACCCCCGCAGACCCTCCTGGAGTTCCTCGAACGACCCGTACCGCACCCCCTCCAGCGGACGGTCGAGCGCGTCCGGATCGAACCGGTCGGCGGGGTCGGGCACGGCGGACACCACCAGCGCCCGGATCTCCGCCCGGGTGCCGGCCGCGTACTTCTCCTCGAAGTCCGCCCAGGAGATCGCGGTCCGCTCCGGATGCACCGTGAACAGCCGGTGGTAGTGCGCGAACCCCAACTCCTTCTCCACCAACGGCCACACGTCCCGCCGGAAGTCGAACCCCGAGGGCCGGGCGAGGAGCCCGTCGACCTCGGCGGGCCCGAAGAACCTCGGCAGCGGCGGCCGCTCACCGGTCCAGTCGTAGCCGATCTTCGAGTGGTACGGCACTCCGCGCCGCGAACCGACGTAGAGCACCGGCTCCTGCCCGGACGGCACATAGGTGTCCCCCTCGTACCGCCCGCCCCGCCCCTCGGTCAGCAGCACCATCAGGTCGACGAAGGCCAGTCCGAAGCCCCGGACGAGGACGTGAGAGCCGGGCGTGAGCACGGACAGGTCGCTGTCGGCGGTGAAGTCGGGCGGGAGGTGGACGAGTTGGTGGTCCGCCGCGTAGGCGGTCAACTCGCGCTGCTCCTGGTCCGGTTCGGCGTCGAGATGACCGACGGCGAGGACGACGAGGTCGGCCAGGAGCGGTCGCGGGCGGCCCTCCAGCCACACCTGCTGCCGCCCCTCGCGCGGACCGCTGACCCGCAGGGCCCGCCGAGGATGGTGGTGCACCCGGATCGACGGGGGCAGCGCGGCGACGGCCCGCTCGTGCACCCAGCGCAGATAGCCGCCCTGGAGCTGCCGGTCCGCGAAGGTGGCGCCGTCGATGCCGGCCCACTCGTGCAGCGTGGGCCCGGGACGCACGGGTCCGGCCATGGCCACCGTCTCGTCGGTGAACATGGTGGTGTCCTCGGCGTGCGAGTTCATCCACAGCAGCGGCGACTGGGCCTCCCGCCAGATACGCCCGGACCCCGGTGGATACGGGTCCACCAGATGGATTTCCAGTGCCGAACCCCCGTACAGCTCAAGGGCGTTGGCGGCGATCCGCTCGATCAGACCGGTCCCCCGCGGCCCGGCCCCGACGATGACCAGTTGCGGGACGAGCCGCGGGGAATCCGGGTGCTCCGGTATGTCCGGTGCGGGAGACGGTGTGGCGAGGGGGTCGGAGGACATACGAAGGCTCCGTGGCAGCGAGTCGTGTCGAACTCGGACGGGTGCCTTCACACACACGCGCCGCGCGGCGCGGGACGCGGCCGAGCCCCTCAGCAAGGCCGCTCCTTGAGACTACGTTGGCGTTTCCCTTCACTGTCAAGGCTGTCCAGACTGTGAGCAGTACGTCTCAAGTCAGTTGACGGAAAACCGGATGCCTGTTCCACTTGGCCCATGCATCCACAGCAGTGGCTGGTCAAGCGCTCCCACATCGACCTCGGTCGAGTGTGGTCCTCTTCCTGTTGAGCTGACCCACTGCGCGCCCTGACTCTCCGGGGCGCCGCGTCGCGTTCCCCTTCTCCGCCTTCACACGCGCCTTCCCCTCACCAGCGGGCGCCGCTCACTTCGGTCAGCACCCGCAGTCACATCCGCAGTCGCACCCGTCGCAGCAGTTCCCACAGCAATCGCCGCATTTCCCGCAACAGTCACAGCAATCGCAGCAATCACCGCAGTCGGCCTGATTGCACAGCCCTTCCCTGCGCTGCCGGCTCCACGGATCCTCGAACTCCCCACAGCACATCTGACACGTGCAGGCCAGCCCCAGCCACACCGCGCACCCCGCCAGCAGCCCGCGCCTGTCCCGGCGAGGCGGCTCCGGGGGCGGCGGCATGCCCGGACCGCCAGGGCCGGTAGGCGCGTAGGGGTTCGACAGTTCGGCCGGGTGCCCGCAGGACGACGTACCGAAGGCCCGGTCCACGGACGTCCGCAGTTCGTGCACGAGCAGCACATGCGCGAGGTTCTGATCGCTGCTGTGCTTTTCACTGCTGTGCTTCTCCGGGGAGCCCCCGGACCCCCAGGCGACTTCCCGCAACGCCAGCCGAATCCCGTGCACGGCATCATCGGCGAGCCGCCGGGCCTCGACCAGGGACGTGCCCGTCGCCGTCAACGGATTCCACGCCCCCGCCGCGGCGTCGGCCTCCCTGTCCTCCACGGCGTCCAGCAGATGTGCGAGCCGCCCGAAGAGCCGCCCCGCCTCGGCCAGCGGCTCGGCGTTGCCCGGCCGCCCGGCGAGGACGGCCGTATGCGCGAAGGCGGCCGCGGTGGCCGTCTCGGTCGGCTCGGTGACAGTCAGGATCGGCGTCCCGGGCCCGGCCAGCGTCTCGATACCCAGCTGCCGGTCCACCGCATCGACCAGCACCGCCGTGTCGAACCCGACCGCCAACCCGCTGCGCGCCCCCGCCGCACCCCAGCTCGACGCCACGCGACGCGCCGCGAGCGCCACCGGCTTCCGCGCCAGCAGCCCGTCCCCGTCGGCGACATGGTCCCGCACCTTGGCGGAGGCGAGCACCAGGGAGACGGCGGCGGAGAGGCGCGCCCCTTCCCCATTGGCCACGGACGCGGTCCGCATCCCGCGCAACGGGCACGGCCCCGCCGTACGACGGCCCGAGGAACCCCGCTCGGCCTGAGCCTCCGTCAGAACCGATATGAGCAGCCCGTCATAGTTCGTCACGATCCGCGCGAACTGGCCGTGGTCCTTGCGCAGCGCGAGACACAGCCCGCACAAGTGCGCCATCCACTGGGTCTTGAGACTTTCGCCGAGGCGATGACGGCAGGGCCTGACGATTCCGAACATGGCGATCCCCCGTGAGCAGTGCGACGTTGAGCGGCCGCATCGTATCCACCCGGCCGTTCACCCGTACGCCCCGCCCGTCACCCATACGCCGCGAAGAATCATATTTCACTCACAGTCAGCAGCCGTATGGGGAACGGCCCTTGTGAATGCCGGGCTCTCGACGAATGCGCTGTGCACCAGTACCGTCACAAACCCCCCGCGCGGCGTCTATCCACATGGCGCGTCATCCGCATCATGGATGACGATAGGGATACGTAAAGCGAGAAAGACCGCTGTGAGAGGAGGCGTCCATGGGATCGGTGCGCAAGGCGAGTGCCTGGCTGGGCCTCGTTGACGACAACGATGACGAGCGTTACTACGACGACGACGGCTACTCCGAAGGAACCGAGCCCGGGGATGCCTGGGTCACCGACCCGCGGGTCAAGGTGGCCTCGGATGTCGCCGAGGAGAAGGGCCGTCGCATCGGCACGGTCACTCCGGACAGCTTCCGGGACGCGCGCGCCATCGGCGAGCTCTTCCGGGACGGGGTGCCCGTCATCATGAACCTGACCGCGATGGAGGCCGCCGACGCCAAGCGGGTCGTCGACTTCGCGGCCGGCCTGATCTTCGGGCTGCGCGGTTCCATCGAGCGCGTGTCCACGCGCGTGTTCCTGCTGACCCCCGCCAACACGGAGATCGTGAACGGCGACCCGGCCGCGCACCGCACGGACGGCTTCTTCAACCAGAGCTGAGGCAGGGCCGCTCACCGGCCCTGCCCCTGCGCAGGGTTCACCGAAAGGCTTCGACGAAGAGGCTTACCGGAACGCGTCGAGCCCGGTGAGCGCCTTGCCCAGCACGAGCTGATGCATCTCGACGGTGCCCTCGTAGGTGAGCACCGACTCGAGGTTCGTCGCGTGCCGCATGACGGGGTATTCGAGCGAGATCCCGTTGGCACCGAGGATGGTGCGCGAGGTCCGGCAGATCTCGATCGCCTCCCGTACGTTGTTCAGCTTGCCGAAACTGACCTGCTCGGGACGCAGGCGTCCGGCATCCATCCGCCGCCCCAGATGATGGGCGAGCAGAATCCCCTTGTGCAGCTCGACCGCCATGTCGGCGAGCTTGGCCTGGGTGAGCTGGAACCCCCCGATGGGCCGCCCGAACTGCTCGCGCGACTTGGCGTAGTCGACCGCCGCCTCCAGACAGGACCGCGCCGCCCCCATCGCCCCCCAGACGATCCCGTACCGGGCGTGCGACAGACAGCTCAGCGGGCCCTTGAGCCCGACCACCTCCGGCAGCACCGCGTCCGCGGGCAACCGCACGTCGTCGAGGACGAGTTCACTGGTCACGGAGGCCCGCAGCGACCACTTGTGCTTGATCTCGGGCGCGGAGAACCCGGGGCTGTCGGTGGGCACCACGAACCCGCGGATCCCCTCGTCGGTCTGCGCCCACACCACGGCGACCCCGGCGACCGACCCGTTGGTGATCCACATCTTGCGCCCGCCCAGAACCCAGTCCGTGCCGTCCTTCTTGGCGTACGTCCGCATGGACGCGGGGTCGGAGCCGTGGTCGGGCTCGGTCAGCCCGAAGCAGCCGATGACCTCACCGGCGGCCATCCGCGGCAGCCACGTCTGCTTCTGCTCCTCGGAGCCGAACCGGTGGATGGCGTACATGGCGAGCGAGCCCTGCACCGAGACGAGCGACCGGATCCCGGAGTCGGCGGCCTCCAGCTCCAGACAGGCGAGCCCGTACTGCACGGCACTGGCCCCGGCGCAGCCGTAGCCCTCCAGCGACATCCCGAGCGCCCCGATCCCGCCGAGCTCCCGGGCGAGTTCCCGGATCCCGGGCAGTTCGCCGCTCTCGTACCACTCGGCGACGTACGGCAGCACCCGGTCCCCCGCCCAGGACCGCACGGTGTCCCGGACGGCGAGGTCCTCCGGATCCAGCAGGTCGTCGATGCCGAGCGGGTCGGCGGGGTCGAACGGGGGCAACTTCGAGGACGCGGACATGGAGAACACCCTCCGGCATACAGAAAACTAGCACCGCTAGTTACGACTCGGTGCCGACGTTACGGTGCAGTGTGATGCACGTCCAGTAGGTGCGCCCACGCACGGGGAGCCCACAACGGCGCACAGCCCGCGCAGCCCGCAGCCGACGGCGGCGATGTAGCCCCACAGGAGACGTTCCCCTCCAGTCGGGAGCAACGTGCGGTGCGTGGGTGGGAGACGGTTCAAGCTGAGACGCGAGACTCCGCGACCTCGCGAGGGGCGGGCACCTCGACAGCCACCGGCTCGCACTGCATGACCCGCGGCAACCGCAGCGCCATCACCGCCCCGAGCAGCAGCAACCCCGCGCTGACCAGCAACGTCACATGCAGCCCGTACACGAAGCAGTCCCGCGCGGTGCGTCGCAACGTCTCCCCCGCCGTCCCGCCCAGCCGCCCGGCGATCTCGTACGCCTCGCCCAGCGAGTGCCCCGCCGCGGCCGAGTCGCGTGCCGGAACGCCCTGCACCGACGACAGCCCGGGCGCGTACGCCGCGTTCATCACGCTGCCGAGCAGGGCGATACCGATACCGGCACCCAGCTGGTAGGAGGTCTCGCCGATCGCCGCGGCCCCGCCCGCCTGCTCCGGCGGCGCCTCGCTCAGCATCGACTCGTAGGCCCCGAAGAGCGTGGTCTCCAGACCGAAGCCCAGCAGCACGAAACCGAAGAGCAGCAGCGGGGCGTTGTCCTCCCCGCCCATGGCCAGCAGCGTCAGTACGGCGACCGCCGTCAGACAGAAGCCGAAGCACACCATCCGGCGCGGCCCGAACCGTCGCAGCATCCGCGCGCCCGCCAGTCCGGACGCCATCGCCGCAATGGTCAGCGGCAGCAGCCGAAGGCCGGTCTCCAGCGGCGAGAGCCCCAGCACCAGCTGGAGATACTGCGCCGCGATCAGCTCAAGGCCCACCAGCGCGAGCATCGCCAGCACGATGCAGCCGACGGAGGTGCTGAAGGCCGGACGGGAGAACATCCGCAGGTCCACCAGCGGATGCGTACGGCGCCTCTGCCGTCGTACGAAAAGCACCAGCAGCGCGGCGCCCGCGGCCAGTGGCAGGGCCGTGATGCCGTCGAGTTCGCCGCCGCCGAGCCGCTTCACGCCCAGCACCAGGCCGAACAGGCCGGCCGCGGCCATCAGCGCGCCGACGACGTCCCAGGGGCCTTCGCCGCTGCCCTTCGACTCGGGGAGCAGGAGGCGGCCCACCGGCAGGCTGACCAGCATCAGCGGGATGTTGACGAGGAAGACGGAGCCCCACCAGAAGTGTTCGAGGAGGAAGCCGCCGAGGAGCGGGCCGACCGCGGCGCCCACGGCGGCCACGGCGCTCCAGATGCCGATGGCGAGCGCGCGCTCGCGCCGGTCGGGGAAGACCTGGCGGAGGATCGAGAGGGTGGCGGGCATGATCATCGCGCCGCCGACGCCGAGGAGGGCGCGCGAGACGATCAGGACCTGGGCGTTGTCGGCGAGGGCGGCCATGCCTGAGGCGACGCCGAAGAGGGCGTAGCCGAGCAGGAGGATGCGTCTGCGGCCGACGCGGTCGCCGAGCGTGCCGAAGAGGATCAGCAGCGAGGCGCAGACCAGCGGGTAGACGTCGACGATCCAGAGCAGCTCTATCGCGCCGGGCTTGAGGTCCTCGGTGACGGCGGGGACCGCCACGTGCAGCACGGTCGCGTCGACCGCGACCAGCAGCAGGCTCACACAGAGGACGACGAGGACGACCCAGCGGTTGGCACCGGCCCCGGCCGCCCGACGGCGCAGCTCAGCGGCGGCCGTGGTCGTCCCGGACATGTACGTACCTCCCAGATGTTCCCTCGCGTTCGGCGGGCACACGGGGTGGGGACTCCCCATGATCTCGGCCGGAGTGGAGCGGTCGTCTCCGGCCCGCGCAACGAAGGCGAGTGACACGTCAGCGTACGCGAGTTCACGCCTCGGCCAAGTGGTGGACCTCTCAGACTCCGCCGAGAACACGTGTGGCGTACGCCACGCTCCCCTCTTTGCCGTCCCCCTGCCAACACGCCCCGCCGGGCCGCGCGGTTCAGCGCACGGTCGATAATCGGACCCGTGACCGATCTTGAAACGCGCGCGACGCCGGTGGCGAACGCCCTGCGCCGGGCGGCCCCGGCCCTCCTCGGGTACGCGGCCGTCCGCGCCCTGGGCCTGCTCACCCTGGCCCTGTGGAGCGCCGCGCGCGACAAGAGCGCGTACACCTTGCTGACGGCCCGCTGGGACTCCCTCTGGTACACGAGGGTCGCCGAGCTGGGATACGGCTACGAGGTCCGCCTCCCCAACGGCGACGTCCACTCGAACCTGGCCTTCTTTCCGCTGCTGCCCTGGCTGGAGCGCGGCATCGCGGCGGTCTCTCCCCTGTCCTACGCCGACGCGGGCTTCGCCGTCAGCCTGGTCGCCTCGCTCGCGGCGGCGTGGGGCATCTTCGCCGTCGCGGATCATGTGTACGGCCGCAGGGCCGGGGTCTGCGCGGTGCTGGTCTGGGCGGTGCTGCCGGTCGGTGTCGTCCAGTCGATGGCGTACAGCGAGTCCCTGTTCACCGCGCTCGCCGCGTGGTCCCTGTACGCGGTCCTGACGGGCCGCTGGGTGCTCGCGGGCACCCTCGCCTCCCTGGCGGGCCTGACCCGGCCGGTGGGACTCGCGGTCGTCGCGGCGGTGTGGGCGGCGGCGATCGCCTCGCACCTCCGGGACCGGGCCGTGCCGGCTTCTCCCTCATCCGGACGGGACCGGGCCGCTACGGGGGCTCCCTCGTCCGAGCGGGAGAGAAGCGCGGCCCGGGCAGCCGGCGCGAGCGCCGGGGAACGCGCCCCTGAACCGGCGGCAGCGAGCCGTCACCGGCGCGACGGGACACCGAGCAGCGCCCGCTCCTCACCGCACGCCCCACAGCCGGCGACCGGCACCCTGGCCCCGCGGCCCCCTCTCCTCCCCCGCGTCGTCGGCATGCTCATCGCCCCCCTCGGCGCCGCCGGCTACGTCCTCTGGGTCGGCCGTCACACCGGCAAGGGCCCCCTCGGCTATCTCGACGTCCAGGCCGGCTGGCGCAACGGCTTCGACGGCGGCTACGCCTTCGCCCGCTTCGTCGGCGAGAAGTTCACGTCGTTCCCGTCGGCCCTGGCGGGCGTGGGACTGATCGTCGGGGTCGGCCTCGTCGTGTGGCTGTACGTCATCGGCGTACGGCAGCGTCAGCCGTTGCCGCTTCTGGTGTACGCGGGGGTCGTCACCGCGCTCGCGCTGTGCGCGTCGAGCTACTTCGGCTCGAAACCGCGCCTGTTGCTGCCCGCCTTCCCCCTCCTGTTTCCCCTGGCCCTGGCGCTCGCGAGGCTGCGTACGTCCAGATCCGCGCTGGTGGTGGGCGGTATCGCCGTCGCGTCGGCCGTGTACGGGGCGTTCTGGCTGAACGGCTCGGGCCCGCCATGATCGACTCGCGGGCGTCCATGAGCGAGCGGAGAATTCCACCCCATGATTCGGTGAACGAATTCATAAGCGGCAATAAACCGGAACCTGAAATGATCAAAGGAATTGAAGGGGGCAGCGCGGCCGGATAGTGGATTCCTCGGAAATAAACCTCTTCCTGAGAGGAATCCCACATCACATCGTCATCACAAAGCCGTGGATTCGAGGGGGTTCCGAGCTCACTCGCTGTAACGTCGATTGAGTGCGTACCGAACGAAAGCTCACCCGTCTGGACCGGGTGTTCGCCAGGCTGGACCGTGAGCCGGAACGACCGGCTCATCTCGACGTGCCGAGGATGTCCCGGCACCGGGTCGCGCTGCTCGCCGGAACCCTGGTGTTCTACCTGGCGATCGTGTGGCTCGTCGTCGACACGTCATGGCTGGTCCGCCTGGACTGGCAGGTCATGTTCTTCCGGCCGTACCAGCAGTGGTCGGAGATCCACTGGTTCGTGGACTACTACGTCGTCCTCGGCCAGCGCGGTCCCACCGCGGTGATGATCGCGGCCTGGCTGGGCTGGCGCTCCTGGCGGCAGCACACCATCCGTCCGCTGCTCACCCTGGCCACCTCGCTGCTCCTGCTGAACATCACGGTCGGCGCCGCGAAGATCGGCATGGGCCGGCTCGGCCCGCACTACGCGACCACCATCGGCTCGAACGAGATGGGCCTGGGCGGCGATATATTTCCCAGCGGCCACACCGCGAACGCCGTGGTGACCTGGGGCATCCTGGCCTATCTGGCCTCCACCCCGAGAGCCCGCAGATGGCTGTCCGCCGTCTCCGCGGTGACCTCCCTCGGTGTCGGCCTCGCCACCGTCTATCTCGGTACGCACTGGCTGAGCGACGTCCTTCTCGGGTGGGCCGCGGGGCTGCTGATCCTGCTGGCCCTGCCGTGGTGCGAGCCGCTGATCGCCCGCACCGAGACCGCGATCTTCGACCTGCGCGACCGCTGGCGGGCCCGCCGTACCGCTCCCGCGGCCGTGCAGCCCGTCGAGGTCCCGGTCCCGCTCAAGCCGCGCACCGCTCCCCAGAGCGAGCCCGCGGCCCGTTCGGCCCGGACGCCCGCCTATCTGGCACCGGGCCCGCACACGACCCGCTCGGAGCGCACCCCGGTCACCCCGGTCGGCCCTCGCCGGCCGCCCCATTCCGACCGCGTCGCACGCGGCACGGCCTCGGCGGCCCGCCCCCTGACAGGCGGCTAGCCGGCGGACAGCGGGGACGGTACGCACACACCCACCCCGCAGCGACGGCCCCGGTTCCTTCCCAGGAGCCGGGGCCGTCGTCATGGATCAGGAGCGGTGTCCAAGGTGCGCCCGAGGGGGGTCTCAGCCCTTCCAGGCGCGGGCCACCAGGCCGTCGCGCACCTCGAAGTTCAGCCGTCCCACGCGGTACTCCATCGTGATGATCGCCCCCGGCGGCAGCGAACGGACCGTCGACCAGCCCTTCTCGCGGGCGAGCCGTTCGGCGCGCGCCGAGTCCAGGCCGACGTACGTGTCCGGGCTGTCGTTGGGTTCGGCGGAGGGTTTCGGTATCGGTGCCATACGGCCACGCTAGGCCCTGTCCACGGGGCGGGGCCAGGGATCAGGCCACTGTGGGTCACTGATCCCCCTGCGGTCACGCTTCTGTCACAGGATCACGACAGCCGTTTCAGCGCCGCTTTGTCACTCCTACGAGCGGTTCCGTACGCCTTCCGCGCGCAATCGAACGTAATTCCCGCGTGTCGCGATCACTCCTCGAATAATCAGGCGGAAAGGTTCCGGGAGATGTACCGCCGGAGCCTTTCCATTCCGATTCGGCGCGGGCTCGCGGAAGCTGACGCCACATAGGAAATGCACGCTTCCCGCACAGAACCCCCGTACGCCCCCTGTCGCTGTGCGCGGCGACGCGAGCATCATGACGGCGGACCCGGCACGCGACGAGCGAAGGGCGAGCGAGCGATGGGGACCCAGACCGTGCAGACGACGGCGCCAACCGTGCGGAGCAGGAGTCACGGCAGGGTGATCGTCGACTGGCTGACCACCACCGACCACAAGAAGATCGGGCATCTCTACCTGATCACGTCGTTCGTGTTCTTCCTGATCGGCGGGGTCATGGCGCTGATCATGCGCGCCGAACTCGCCCGGCCCGGTATGCAGCTGCTGGACAATCAGCAGTTCAACCAGCTGTTCACCATGCACGGCACGATCATGCTGCTGCTGTTCGCGACGCCGATGTTCGCGGGCTTCGCCAATGAGCTGATGCCGTTGCAGATCGGCGCGCCCGACGTGGCGTTCCCGCGGCTGAACATGCTCTCGTACTGGTTCTTCCTGTTCGGCGGCCTGATCGTGATGGGGTCGCTGATCGTGCCGTCGGGGCCCGCCGCGTTCGGCTGGTTCGCCTATGCGCCGCTGAACAGCATGGAGCGCTCGCCCGGCGTCGGCCCCGACCTGTGGATCATGGGCCTCGCGCTGGCCGGCTTCGGCACGATCCTCGGCGCGGTCAACTTCATCACCACCATCATCGGGATGCGCTGCCCCGGCATGACGATGTTCCGGATGCCGATCTTCACCTGGAACACGCTGTTCACGTCGATCCTGATCCTGATGGCGTTCCCGGTCCTCGCGGCCGCGCTGCTGTGTCTGGAGGCGGACCGCCGGTTCGGCAGCATGATCTTCGACTCGGCGAACGGCGGGGCGCTGCTGTGGCAGCACCTGTTCTGGTTCTTCGGCCATCCCGAGGTCTACATCATCGCCCTGCCGTTCTTCGGGATCATCACGGAGATCCTGCCGGTCTTCAGCCGCAAGCCGCTCTTCGGCTATCTGACGCTGGTCGGCGCGACGATGGCGATCACCGGTCTGTCGATCGTGGTGTGGGCGCACCACATGTTCGTCACCGGCGCGGTGCTGCTGCCGTTCTTCTCGTTCATGACCTTCCTGATCGCGGTCCCCACGGGCGTGAAGTTCTTCAACTGGATCGGCACCATGATGAAGGGCTCGCTGTCCTTCGAGACGCCGATGCTGTGGGCGTGCGGCTTCCTGGTGACGTTCCTGTTCGGCGGGCTGACCGGGGTGATCCTGGCGTCGCCGCCGCTGGACTTCCATGTCTCCGACTCGTACTTCGTCGTCGCGCACTTCCACTACGTCGTCTTCGGCACGGTCGTCTTCGCGGTCTTCGGCGGCTTCTTCTTCTGGTGGCCCAAGTTCACCGGCAAGATGCTCGACGAACGGCTCGGCAAGATCCAGTTCTGGACGCTGTTCGTGGGCTTCCACACCACGTTCCTGGTGCAGCACTGGCTGGGCGCGGAGGGCATGCCGCGCCGGTACGCCGACTATCTGGCCGCCGACGGGTTCACCGCGCTCAACATGATCTCGACGATCGGCGCGTTCCTGCTCGGCGCCTCGACCCTGCCGTTCCTCTACAACGTCTGGAAGACCGCCAAGTACGGCGAGAAGGTCGAGACCGACGACCCCTGGGGATACGGCCGTTCCCTGGAGTGGGCGACCTCCTGCCCGCCGCCCCGGCACAACTTCAACACGCTGCCGAAGATCCGCTCCGAGTCCCCGGCGTTCGATCTGCACCACCCCGAGTACGCGGCGCTGGCTCCTCAGCCCGAGCCAGAGAGCGAGCAAGCCGATCCCGAGCGGTCCTGATCGCCTCGGTCAGCTCGGCGGGTTCCAGCACCTCGAACTCGAAGCCCATCAGCATGACGTGAATGACCATCACGTCGAGGCTCGCGGCCCCGGTGCGCAGGATGCAGGCGTCGGGCCCGTCGGGCTCCAGCTGCCCCGCGCTCGGTGAGATCCGCTCGATGGCCTCTTCGAGGGGCACCAGGAGCCGTACGACGGCATGCGCGGCGTACGCGCGCGTGGAGACGCCCTCGGAGACGAATGCGGCGAGATCCTCCGCCGGGGGCGTGCGCGGGGTGAAGCGCGGGCCGTGCGGCGGCCTGGGGGTGATGCGGTCGACGCGGAAGGTCCGCCAGTCGTCGCGGTCGAGGTCCCAGGCGACCAGGTACCAGCGGCGCTCGGTGCAGACCAGGCGGTGCGGTTCGACGGTACGGCGGGTCAGGTCGCCGATGGGGGTCCCCCCGCTCGGGTCTGTTCGAGAGTGGGGGCGGCTGCGGTACTCGAAGCGCAGCCGCTCGGCGTCCCGGCAGAGGTTGGCGAGTTCGGTCAGCACGGCCGGGTCGACGGCGCCCGCCTGCGGGCCGCGCAGCATCGGCACGGTGAACGCGTTGAGGGCGCCCACCCGGCGGCGCAGCCGGTGCGGCAGCACCTGCTCCAGCTTGGCGAGGGCCCGCACCGAGGTCTCGCCGATGCCCTCGATGCCCTGCCCGGCGGCCGTGCGCAGCCCTACGGCCACGGCGACGGCCTCGTCGTCGTCCAGCAGCAGCGGCGGCAGCTCGGCGCCCGCGCCCAGCTGGTAGCCGCCGCCGGTGCCGGGGCTGGCGTTGACCGGGTAGCCCAGTCCGCGCAGCCGGTCCACGTCCCGGCGCACGGTGCGCGGGGTGACGCCGAGGCGGTCGGCGAGGTCGGCGCCGGACCATTCGCGGTGGGCCTGGAGGAGCGAGAGCAAACGCAGGAGTCGTGCCGAGGTCTCCAACATGAATCCGAGTCTCGCAGCAATTGCGGACCGTCGCTGTCCGCAAGGATTCTTACCTTGGACTCATGGCAGACAACAGCGTGCACAGCTACCGGATCGACATCCCCCAGGCCCAGCTGGACGACCTCCACACCCGCCTGGACCTGACCCGCTGGCCTGACGAACTGCCGGACGCGGGCTGGGAGTACGGCGCCTCGCTGCCGTACCTCCGCGACCTCGCGACCCACTGGCGCAGCGGTTACGACTGGCGCAAGCACGAGGCCGCCCTCAACGAACTCCCGCAGTTCGTCACGGAGATCGACGGCGCCCAGGTCCACTTCCTGCACATCCGCTCCGCGAACCCGGACGCCCTGCCGCTGATCCTCACGCACGGCTGGCCGGGCTCGATCGTGGAGTTCCTCGGCGTGATCGAGCGGCTCAGCGACTTCCACCTCGTCATCCCCGCCATCCCCGGCTTCGGCTTCTCCGGCCCGACCCGCGAGAAGGGCTGGAACGTCAACCGGGTCGCCCGCGCCTGGGCCGAGCTGATGCACAGGCTCGGCTACGAGCGGTACGGCGCCCAGGGCGGCGACCTCGGCGCGCTGATCTCGCCCGCGCTCGGCCGGATCGCCCCCGAGTCGGTCGTGGGCATCCATGTGAACGCCGCGTCGGTCGGCTTCATCCCGCTCGGCCCGGTCAGCGACGAGGAACAGGCCGAGCTCACCGGCAAGGAGCGGCAGAGCCTCGCGGCCATCGCGGAGTTCACCACCGACGGCTTCGGCTACAACGCCCTGCAGTCCACCCGCCCGCAGACCCTGTCGTACGCCCTGACCGACTCCCCCGTCGGCCAGCTCGCCTGGATCATGGAGAAGTTCCAGGCGTGGACGCACTCCTCGGCCGCGCTGCCCGAGGACGCGGTCGACCGGGACACGCTGCTGACCAACGTGATGCTGTACTGGCTGACGGGGACAGCCGGTTCGGCGGCCCGGATGTACTACGAGAACAGCCATGTCGGCGACTGGTTCCCGGTCACGAACTCCGGTGTGCCGACCGCCGTGGCCAACTTCGGCGAGGACGTGGCGATCCGCCGCTGGGCCGAGCAGGCCAACACCCTCGTCCGCTGGACGGAGTTCGAGCGCGGCGGCCACTTCGCGGCCCTGGAGGTCCCGGAGCTGCTGGCCGGCGACGTCAGGGAGTTCTTCGCCTCGCTGCGGTGAACCGGGGCCGTCAGTAGGGCAGTTGGGGGACGTCGAAGCAGGTGTCGTCCATGTCGCCCTGTGACACCCATCCCGTACCGTCCTGCCACCGGGCCACCGACAGACACGTCCTGCGGGTCGTCGGTGGCTCGGCCAGCCGCTCGAACCGGACGGGGACGAGCAGCCCGTCGGCGGTGTAGCCCTCGCTGCGATTCAGGTACGCGTCCACGCACGCGCGCGTGACGCCGCGCCCGCCCTCGGCACAGTCCTGGGCGGCCTCCGTGAACCACATGGCGGCCGCCCACCCCTCCAACTGCCACTGGGAGTGCGTCTCGAGCCCCTTCGTGGCGTCCCGGAACTCCCCTACGGCCTCCTGGTCCGTGTCCTCGAAGTTCCGGCTGGACCCGGTCGCCCACAGGGCGTTGCGGCAGGCCGGGGAGTCCCTGTAGTCGTCGGGGACGGCCGAGGTCCAGTTCTGCACGTTGGTGACCTTGGCGGTGACCCGGGCGCCGACGTCGTCCATCGCCTTGCACAGCTGGGCGTTGCCGTGCGCGTCGATCGCGTCGAAGACCAGGTCGGCGCCCTGCTCCTTCAGGTCGGCGGCGACGGCGCGGAAGTTGGGCAGCGCGAAGTCGACCTGCTCGCTGACGACCCGGTATCCCTCGGCCTTGAGCCCCCGCTCGACGAGCCGGGCGTAGGCGGCGGAGGATGCCTGGTTGTACGAGACGACGGCCGCGGTACGGGCCCCGTGCTCGCGCTTGAAGTAGCGGTAGACCTCCGTGCCGCCGTACTGCTTGCCGTCCCATCCGGTGGTGCCGTCGCGGGGCGCGAGGCTGCCGTAGATGCCGTACAGGTGCGGCCAGGTGTCGTAGGCGTTGCCGATGGGCTGGCCGCCGACGTCGGGCACGCGCGCGCGGGAGACGCGGGAGGCGCCCGCGTAGTCGAGGGCGGTGGTGGCGACGAGGGCCACCACCTCGTCCTCGTCGAGCAGTTGGTGCACACAGGTGTTGTTGCCGACGCCGCTGCCGCCGTCGTCGCACTCCCGCACCTCGACCGGCCGCCCGCCGATGCCCCCGCGCGCGTTGAGGCGCTCGAAGTAGGCCTTGGCGCCGTCACGGGGGCCTACGAAGGTGTCGCCGCCGACCGGACTGGTGGCGCTGGTGATGATGCCGACGCGGATCGGTGTGCCGTTGCTCGGCGCGGGACTGGCACGCCCCCGCCCCTCGAAGTCGCTCTCCGGCAGCCGGCTCCCGCAGGCCGCGCTCAGGGCGAGCAACAGCACCGCGGCGACGGCCTCAGCAGCCCGGGAGGGCCGACGCCGACGCATTGCCGCTCAGCGCGACCAGGGCGCACAGCGTGCTGACGGACACCTTCCAGGTGCCGTCGTCCTCGACCGCGGTCCCGGTGGTGTTCGGCAGGGCGGTGGCGCCGTTCATGAGCAGCGCGTACGTCACGGTCGCCTTGGTCGGCGCGGTGAACTCGACCTCGGTGACCTCCGCCTGCACCTGCGCGCCGCGCTCGTCACCGCTGAAGGCCGCCATGACCGGGCCCATCGCCTCGCCGTTCTCCAGGACGGCCTGCTTCTGCTTCGTGGAGGTCTTCGGGTCGAAGAACTTCTCCCAGTTCTCCTTGACCTCCTTCTCGGCCGCCGCCCGGTCGGCCGGCCCACTGGCCGGTGCGCTCGTCTCCGGCGCGCTGCTCGTCATCTCGGGGGTCGGAGTGGGAGGCGTGCTCTCGCTCCCGCCACCGCTGTCGTCGCTGCAGGCCACGAAGGCCGGGGCGAGGAGGAGCACCAGGGCGGCCAGCGCCGCCGTACCCCGTCCCGCCGGCCGTGGGCCGCGGCCCCGCCGTGCGTTCCCCCGCCTGAGGTCGCTCCCGAGAACCATCTGGCTCACCACCGGGTGTCGGTCCGGGCCGTGTGCGCCCGGTGCTTTCAGGGTCAGCTTCCAGAAGGCATAGTGCAAGCGATTGGCGGACTTGGACAGACAGCCAGGCACGCGACATGTGGGAGCCAGAGATGCGGACAGCCCGACTGCGGACCGTGCACCCCGTTCTGTGGGCCGGCTGGGCCGCGCTGGCCGCGGGCGCGGTGCTGTGCGTCATCGGCTGGTACGGCGTCTCCGGCGAGCGCTTCGCGGAACGCCAGCTCCCCTACCTGGCCTCCTGCACGGTCCCGGGCGCCGCGCTGATCATCGCCGGGGCGGTCCTCCTCACCCATGGCCGCAACACGATCGCCGCCCTGCGGGTGGAGGAGCTGTACGGCCTCCTGGTGGCCGCCGAGCCCGCCGACGCCGAGGAGTCGGGGCCGGTGACCGCACCGATCGCCGTCAGCGGCGACCTGCTGATGGTGCCGGGCGGCACGCTGTGGCATCGCGCGGACTGTCCCCTGGTCTCCGGGAAGGCCGAGGCCGTGCCGGTGGACACCAAGCTGGTCGCGAGCGGCGAACTCGGTCCCTGCCCCATCTGTGAGCCCGCCGAAGAAACCGACTGATGTCGTCCCTCACCTACGACCTCACCCTCGCCGGGCTCTCGGTCGGCAGCGCCGCCGCGCTCACCGGAATCGGCCTGATCGTGACGTACCGCGCGACGGGTGTACTGAACTTCGCGCACGGGGCGATCGCGATGGTGTGCGCGTTCGTGCTGCGGCAGTGCGTGGTGGAGTGGGGCTGGCCGCTGTGGGCGGGCGCGACGGTGACGCTGCTGGTCCTGGCGCCAGGCCTTGGCGTGCTGCTGGAGCGTTTCGTCTTCCGTCCCCTCTCGGTGCTGGGCAGCGACCCGGCGCAGACCCTGGTCGCGTCCATCGGGGTGTTCGTGCTGCTGGTGGGCGGGGCGGCGCTGGTGTGGGGGCAGGGGGCGCGGGACGACGCGCCGGAGCTGGTGTCGTCGGACCCGTGGGGCCAGTTGGCGGTCGTCCTGGTGCTTGCGGCGGCCGTCGGAGCGCTGACCCACTGGACCCGCTTCGGCCGGGAGCTGCGGGCCGTGGTGGACGACCGCCAACTGGCCGTCCTGGGCGGCATCGACGCGGACCGGGTGGCCGCGGCGGGCTGGGCGTTCGGTTCGTTCACTGCGGGCCTGACGGGGGTGCTGCTGGCGCCGTACGTGCGCCTGGACCCGTACGGCCTGCCGCTGCTGGTCATGGAGGTCGTGGCGGTGGCGGTCGCGGCCCGGATGCGCAGCCTGCCCGTGGCGGTGCTGGTGGCCCTGGCGATCGGGGTGGCACAGAGCCAGTTGACGCGGCTGCACCCGTCGGGCTGGGGAGAACCGCTGCTGCAGGCGGTCGGCGCGAACCTCTTCGTGGTCGCCCTGCTGATCGCGGCGCTCGCCCTGCCGAGGATCGGCACCCGGGACGCCCTCCCCCGCACGGCGACGGCCCGCGTGCCGACACCCCCCGGCGCGTGGATCGTGGCAACCGTCCTGTTCCTCCTCCCGCTGGGCTTCGCGGGCTCGGACCTGCACACAGCGGTCCAGGTACCGGCGCTGGGGGTGATCCTGCTGTCCCTGGTCGTGGTGACGGGCAGAGGCGGCCAGATCTCACTCGGCCAGGCTGCGTACGCGGGCCTGGGCGCCCTGTTCACGGCATTGCTGGCGGCGGGCCGCTTCCCCGGCCTGCCGCGGCTGCCGGAACTGGCCGCACTGGCGGTGGCGGTGGTCCTGGTCGCCCCGCTGGGCCTCCTGACCGGCTGGCCGGCCATCACCCGCCAGGGCCTGGCACTGGCCCTGGCCACCTTCGCGGTCGGCGTCGGCGTGAGCCGCTTCGTCTTCGCCCAGCCGTACGCCACGTCGGGTCTGACCCTGAGCCGTCCGCCGGGCTTCGACGGCGACCGGGCCTACTACGTCCTGGAGCTGGCGCTGCTGACCGTGGCTCTGCTCGCCACGCGCCTGCTCCGCCGAGGCCGCACGGGCAGAGCCCTGGCAGCGATGCGCGACCACGAGGCCGGCGCCTCGGCGGCCGGCGTCCAGGTCCCGTCCCTGAAACTCCTCGCCTTCGTGGCGGGCGCCGCCCTGGCCGCCCTGGGCGGCGGCATGCTCGGCATGGGCCTGCGCGCCTTCGACCCGGGCGCCTACGACCCCGTCCGCGGGCTCCTGTGGTTCGCGGCGGTGGTGGTCCTCGGCGCGGACAGCACCCTGGGGGCACTGGCGGCAGCGGCACTTCTGGTGGGCCTGGACGCGGGGGCACGGGGAGGCGTGGCGGCGGCGCTGATCGGCGTACTGGCGGTACTGGTGGGCCGCTTCCCGGGCGGCCCGTACGAGGCGCTACGGGCGGCGACGGAGAGACTGCGGCTACGGCGGAACGCGGAGCTGACACCGCTCGGCGAGCGGGTACGGCTCAGCCTGCGGCCGCTCGCGCAAAGGCACGCGCGCGTACCGGGCTCGACAGAGGCGACGGGACAGGACACGACGACGCAGCCGGGACCGACAGCGCAGGCCGGGCAGCCGGCACAGGCGTCGCAGCCGAGCCGGGTACAGCAACCGGCGCAGGCAGGTCGCCCGGCGCCCGCCAACACACCCGCTGCACCCGCGGCGCGCGCCGCAGCCGCCGACGGCGCTCACCCCTCACCAGGGTCACCCGCACCCGACGACGAAGGCAGTACGGCCAGTACGGGCGGTGCGGGCGGTGCGGGTGGGCACACAAACCCGGCCGAAGTACGGGTGGTGCTCAAGGTCCGCCGTCTCAAGGCCCGCTACGACGGCTTCACCGCCCTGGACCACATCGACCTCGACATCCCCCCAGGCCGGGTCACCGCGATCATCGGCCCCAACGGCGCCGGCAAGAGCACCCTCTTCCACTGTCTGGCCGGAACCCTCCGCCCCACCACCGGCTCCATCCACCTCGGCAACCGTGACATCACCCGTCTCCCCGCCCACGCCCGCACCCGTCTCGGCATCGCCCGCACCTTCCAGCAACTGGCGATCTTCCCGTCATTGACCGTGGCCGAAAACGTTCGCATCGGCGCCGAGCAGGGACGCACCCCCGATCCGACGGCAACAGAGCGCGCCCTCAGGCTCCTCGGCCTGGACGGCCCGCTCCGGGACCTCCCCGCCGCCGGCCTCCCCACCGGAACCCTGCGCCGCGTGGAACTCGCCAGAGCCCTCGCCGCCGACCCTCGCGCCCTCCTCCTCGACGAACCCGCCGCCGGCCTGGACACGATGGAGGTGACCGCACTGACCCGCGTCCTGAAGGCCCTGGCGGCCGACGGCACGGCGCTCCTCGTCGTGGAGCACGACCTCGACCTGGTGGCCGACCTGGCGGACGTCGTGCACGTCATGACGGCCGGCCGCATCGTCGCCTCGGGCCCGCCCGACCACGTCCTGGACTCCCTGAGGACGGCCGCCCCATGACGACGTCGACCATCTCCCTCCGCCACGCGCGCGTGCGCTACGGCCCCCTGGAGGCCCTCCACGGCGTCACGATCGCCGCCCCCGCTCCCGGGGTCACCGTTCTGCTGGGCCGCAACGGCAGCGGCCGTACGACGGCTCTGCGCGCCCTCGCGGGCACCGTGCCGCTCTCTGCGGGCGCCGTCGTGTGGGACGGCACCGACGTGACCCGCCTGCCCGCCCACGAGCGTGCCCGCCGCGGCCTGTGCCTGGTCCCGGAGCGGCAGGCGGTGTTCGGCTCCCTCACGGTGCGCGAGAACCTGGAGCTCGCCTCACCGTCGTACGACGAGGTCCTCGACGCCTACCCCCAGCTCGCCGCCCTCCTGCCGCGCCGCGCCGGCACCCTCTCCGGCGGTGAGCAGCGGATGCTCGCCCTCTCCCGCGCGCTGCTGGCACGCGCACGCGTGCTGCTCGTCGACGAACCCACGCAAGGCATGTCACCGTCGGTCGCGGCCCGCACGTACGACCTGCTGAGCGGCCTCCACGCGTGCGTGGTCGTCGCGGAACAGCGGCTGCCGCCCGTGCTGCACGGCCGTCCGGCCCTGGTCCACGAACTGCGCCGCGGCACGGTCGTGTTCAGCGGAGAGGCGGCCGAACTGGACCCGCCGGCAAGGGCGGACCGAACACCGCCACCGCCCGGGTCGCGCCCTTCGGGATGACCAGCAGCGTGCCCACGTTCAGCCGGCCCGGATGACGGCCGATCATCTCCTTGTTGGCCTCGTACAGCGCCCGCCAGCCGCCCCGCACACCGTACCTGCGGGCGATCCCCGACAGTGTGTCGCCGGGCTTCACCGTGTGCATACGGCCCTTGAGCCCGTACCGCTCGGAACAGACCGGCCAGGCCTCCCACCCCTGCACGTCCAGCACCTTCTGAGCGACGGCGATCTGCTGCTCACGGGTGGCGAGATCCGCGCGCGGGGCGTACTTCAGACCGCCGAACTCCTCCCAGGTGGGCTGCCAGAACTGCAGCCCGCCGTAGAAGCCGTTGCCGGTGTCGACGTCCCAGCGTCCGTTGCTCTCGCACAGGGCGACGCAGCTCCAGGGCCACCCGTCACGGGCGCAGTCGTACGCCACGGGGGCGGACGGCGGACCGGCGGCCGGGGGCGGCGGGGACGCGTACGCCAGGGCGGGTGCCGCTCCGGCGAGGAGGCAGGCGGAGAGGAGGAGTCCGATCGGCTTGCGGTACATCGCTCCATGCTGAGCAGGGCCTCACGTGCGGCCGTCGAGACGCGGCGAGAGCGCTCAGGGCCCCACCCGGTCGGCGGACCGACCGGGTGGGGCTCCGTACCCGGGAGGGGGGTGCTGCTCAGAGTTCGAGCCGCTGCCCGGGCACGATCAGATCGGGATCACCGCCGATGACGGCCTTGTTGGCGGCGTAGATCCGCTGCCAGGTGGTCCCGTGCCGGGCGGCGATACCGCTCAGCGTGTCGCCCTTGCGGACGGTGTAGTCGCCACGGGACGCACTGCGGTCCGTGTGGCTCTCGGAGCGGGCCGGCGCCTTCGACGGCTTGGACGGGGCATCCGATGAGGATTCGGCGGCGGCCGAACCGGAGGAGACCGAGGGTGCGCTGCCGTACGCCCCGGCCCGGGCGGAACAGATGGGCCACGCGCCCCACCCCTGGGCGCGCTGGACCTTGGTGGCCACCGCGATCTGCTGGGACTTGGTGGCCTTGTCGGCGGTGGGCGCGTAGGCCGCGCCGCCGTAGGCACGCCAGGTGCCGTAGGAGAACTGCAGGCCGCCGTAGTAGCCGTTGCCGGTGCTGATGTGCCAGTTGCCGCCGCTCTCGCACTGGGCGATGCGGTCCCACACTCCGCTGTCGGCCGCCGCGGCATTGCCGGTCGCGGCCAGCAGTCCGAGAGGGGCGAGCAGGGCCGCCCCGGCGAGGACCGCCGTCGTACGCGTCTTACGAGCGTTGTCGCGAGTGGTATCGGCACATTCGGACATGTAAATCCCTCTCGAAGGACCCGGGATCCCCCAAGGCGGGGCGCTCTCCCTGCACAGGGGCAGGGCCGTCGCGCTCCGCCCCGTCCGCCGGAGGCTGGTGCTGCGAGCTGGCTTGGTGCGGCCGGCGGACGAACCCGAGCGGTGCTCGTTGCACACGGCCGAGGAATCTAGGGAGGGCGACCGCCCGGTATCAACCAACTCCTTGTCATTCCAGGCCAGTTAGACGTTACCGTGGGTATCGGCTTTTTTCGGCCACCCACTTCATTCGCCGATTTCCTGATTTATCGACCACTCGCCTCGGTGATCTGTGACCCACTTCACGCAACCAACTTCCTTGGATTTCCTAGCAATTGACGATGAGTGCCCGATTCCGGACCTGGCGTGACCCTGCGCGCCGGATGGTTCGATTCCGTTCGCCCTGGAGCGTGACTCCCGCCACAGATCGCCCGTTGTCTTCTTCATGAGCCCGGGACCCACCCGGGCACCGCTTCCCGAGGGAGTCACCCGTGCCGCGCATGCTCGACGTCAGCGACGAGGTTCGCGCCGAGATCGGCGACGATGAGGCCGACCGGCTGCTCGCCGGCGACAACGCCCCCGGCAGTTACGACTGCACGTCCTGCCGCACCCCGGGTGACTCCGAGGCGGAGCGCACCAGCACCGTGCTGTTCATCGGCGACGAGACCGCCGTCCTCGCCTTCGCCCACGCCACCTGCCTGCCCTCGCAGGTCGTCCAGGTCACCGAGGAGCAGCTTCAGGGCGCCGTCCGCTCCATCAACGGCGACAGCTCCGACCTGTCCGCCGAGAAGGCCGTACCCGAGCAGGCGGTCCTCGGTGTCACCAGCGGACTCGTCCTGATCGCCGGGGAGTTGCACCCGGCGCTGGTGGTCGAGCCGACGGCGCCCATCGTGCGGCCCGGTTCGGCCGGAGCCGGCGACGACTTCCTGCCGCTGCTCATCGAGCAGGGATTCATGCCGGTGACGGAGCTGACCGAGGTGCCGCCGGTGCTGCACGGGTGGTCGGTGCTGCTGGCGATGGGCCAGCTGCACGCGGTGCTCCAGCCGGGCAGCTCGGGCGGGCAGCCGGTCGCCTGGTGGCAGGCGCATCAGCCGCTGCAGGTGACGGAGAGCTGGCGGGCCGCCGCGAACAAGCACCAGCAGGTGCTCATGTTCGCGGCGCCGGTGGGGTCGATCGGGCGTCAGCCTCGTGAGGATCTGCTGCGGGACGCGATCGACAAGGCCGCGGCGAATGGAAAGTTGGTCGCTTCGGCACTGCCTCTTGCCGGGACGTGAGACGCCTGGCCGAAGGGGACTGCGCGACTGTCGGCGACTGCGGGTGGTTCGCGGTTGCTCGCGCCCGCGCGGCGGAGCCGCAAATCGATGCAGCCCCGCGCCCCTGAAAGCGACCACCGAACCGCATCCCAAGATGCCCGGGGTCGTTTGGACATACGTGCACACCTACGACGTTCCCCGCCGCCAGTCCTTCGCCTCAGTTCCGGCCTCCCGGACCGCCCCGGACCCTCTTGACGGCCCATCGGCCACGCCGATCTACAACGCGCTCTACGCGGAGTACGTCAGGTCGTTCCGGTCCCTTCCGGGTGACCGGAGCGGCGAGGAGGAGCTGGGGTTCACCGCGTTCGGGAGCGTCCCGTACCGGTCCGACTCGTACGGGGGCGGGTACCGGCCGGGGTCGTTCAGCAGCTCGTACAGCGCCTACAGCGCGGGGGCGCACAGTGCCCGGGCCGGGCAGCAGCAGTCGCAGTGGCAGCGGGTCGGGCAGATCGGACAGCACGGGACGATGGTGCAGCATGTGCCCGCCGCGCTGCCGCCCGGCCAACGGCGCGGGTACTGACGTAAGACATCGGAAGGGCGGTCCCGAGCGGGACCGCCCTTCCGATGTCTCGACGGCTACTTCTTCTTCGCGCCGCGCTTCTCGCGCACCCGCACCGAGATGTGGATCGGGGTGCCCTCGAAGCCGAACTCCTCACGCAGCCGGCGTTCGATGAAGCGGCGGTAGCCCGCCTCGATGAAGCCGGAGGCGAAGAGGACGAAGCGCGGGGGCTTGGTGCCGGCCTGGGTGCCGAAGAGGATGCGCGGCTGCTTGCCGCCGCGGATCGGGTGCGGGTGGGCGGCGACGAGCTCGCCGAGGAAGGCGTTGAGGCGGCCCGTCGGGACCCGGGTCTCCCAGCCGGCCAGCGCGGTCTCGATCGCCGGGACCAGCTTCTCCATGTGACGGCCGGTGCGCGCCGAGACGTTGACCCGGGGCGCCCAGGCGACCTGGCCGAACTCGGTCTCGATCTCCCGCTCCAGGTAGTAGCGGCGCTCCTCGTCGAGGGTGTCCCACTTGTTGTAGGCGATGACCATCGCGCGCCCGGCCTCGACGGCCATCGTCACGATCCGCTGGTCCTGCACCGAGATGGACTCGGAGGCGTCGATCAGGATGACCGCCACCTCGGCCTTCTCGACGGCGGCGGCGGTGCGCAGCGAGGCGTAGTAGTCGGCGCCCTGCTGGAGGTGGACGCGCTTGCGGATACCGGCGGTGTCGACGAACTTCCAGGTGACGCCGCCGAGCTCGATCAGCTCGTCGACCGGGTCACGGGTGGTGCCGGCCATCTCGTTGACGACGACGCGCTCCTCGCCCGCCACCTTGTTCAGCAGGGAGGACTTGCCGACGTTCGGGCGGCCGATGAGCGCGATACGGCGGGGGCCGCCGATCCCGGCGCCGCCGAAGCTCTGCTCGGGCGCCTCCGGCAGCGCCTCCAGGACGGCGTCGAGCATGTCGCCGGTGCCGCGGCCGTGCAGCGCGGAGACGGGGTGCGGCTCGCCGAGGCCCAGCGACCACAGATAGGTGGCGTCCGCCTCCCCGCTCGGCCCGTCGACCTTGTTGGCGCACAGCACGACGGGCTTGCCGGCCTTGCGCAGCAGCCGTACGACGGCCTCGTCGGTGTCGGTGGCGCCCACCTTGGCGTCGACGACGAACACGACGGCGTCGGCGGCCTCGATGGCGAACTCGGCCTGCGCGGCCACGGAGGCGTCGATGCCGAAGACGTCCTGCTCCCAGCCGCCGGTGTCGACGACCTTGAAACGGCGGCCCGCCCACTCGGCCTCGTAGGTGACGCGGTCGCGGGTGACGCCCGGCTTGTCCTCCACGACGGCCTCGCGGCGGCCGATGATGCGGTTGACCAGGGTCGACTTGCCGACGTTCGGGCGGCCGACGACGGCGAGGACGGGCAGCGGTCCGTGACCGGCCTCCTCGATCGCGCCCTCGACGTCCTCGAGGTCGAAGCCCTCTTCCGCGGCGAGCTCCATGAACTCCGCGTACTCGGCGTCGCCAAGCGCTCCGTGGTCGTGCTCTGCGGCAGAGCCCTCGGAGTGGATGTGGTCGTTCATGAAGTCCGTACCTCGTCGTTCATCGTGGTGATCGGTGGACCGGTCGGTTTCTGTCCGGCTGATCCACTACTCAGTGTCGCCTAGCGGCCGGTCAGCCGCCTGGCGTTTTCCAGGTGCGCGGTGAGCTGCTTCTGGATGCGCTCGGTCGCCTCGTCGAGCGCCTTGCGGGTGCGCCGCCCGCTTCCGTCGCCCGCCTCGAACGGGTCTCCGAAGACCACGTCGACGCGGCTGCGCAGCGGAGGCAGCCCCTTTATCAACCGTCCCCGCTGCTCGGAACTTCCCAGCACGGCGACCGGGACGATCGGGGCGCCGCCGCGCACGGCGAAGTACGCGAGCCCGGCCCGCAGCGCGGCGAAGTCGCCCTCGCCGCGGGTGCCCTCCGGGAAGATCCCGAGGACACCGCCGGCCGACAGCACGTCGAGCGCCTGGGTGATGGCCGTGCGGTCGGTGCCCGAGCGGTCGACCTTGACCTGCCCGATGCCGAGCAGGAAGGGGTCGAGCGGGCCGATGAACGCTTCCTTCTTGATCAGGAAGTGTGTCGGCCGGGGCGCGACGCCCATGACCATCGGACCGTCGATGTTGTGGGAGTGGTTGACGGCGAGGATCACCGGGCCGGTCGCGGGGACCTTCCAGGCGCCGAGGACGCGCGGCTTCCACAGCCCGTACATCAGGCCGACGCCGATCCGCCGCCCGACCTCGGCGCCCCGCAGGGAGGGCGCCTTCGCCGTGGTGCCCGCGGTCACTTCCCGGCCCGCTTCTCCTCGACGAGGGTGACGACGCACTCGATGACCTGCGCGAGCGTGAGCTCGGTGGTGTCCACCTCGACCGCGTCGTCCGCCTTGGCGAGCGGCGAGGTCTTACGCGTGGAGTCGGCCGCGTCCCGCTTGATCAGGGCCTCGCGGGTGGCGTTGACGTCCGCGCCCTTGAGCTCGCCGCTGCGGCGGGCGGCACGGGCCTCCGGGGAGGCGGTGAGGAAGATCTTGAGGTCGGCGTCGGGCAGCACGGTCGTACCGATGTCCCGGCCCTCGACGACGATGCCCTGCTCCGCGGAGGCCGCGATGGACCGCTGCAGCTCGGTGATCCGCGCCCGCACCTCGGGCACCGCGCTCACGGCGCTGACCTTGGAGGTGACCTCCTGGGTGCGGATCGCTGCGGCCACGTCGGTGCCGTCGACGGTGATCGTCGGGTCGGCCGGGTCGTTCCCTGAGACGATCTCGGGCTTGCCCGCCACCGCGGCGATCGCGCTCGGGTCCTCGATGTCGATCCCGTTGGTCACCATCCACCACGTGATCGCCCGGTACTGGGCGCCGGTGTCCAGGTAGGCCAGACCGAGCTGCGCCGCGACGGCCTTCGACGTGCTCGACTTGCCGGTGCCGGAGGGACCGTCGATGGCGACGATCACGGGCTGGGCGGCGCCGTTTTCCACGGGGGGACACCTTCCTGGTGCGGTGTGGTGGGGAGTGCGGGGCGCGATGGGGCCCCGCACAAGGGTACTGGCTCGCCAGAGGCCTCCTTACGGCCGGAGGGCCGCGGACGGCTACTGCCGGATGGCCCAGCCCCGCTCCCGCAGCGCCGCGCTCAGCACAGGCGCCGCCTGCGGCTCCACCATCAGCTGCACCAGACCCGCCTGCTGCCCGGTCGCGTGCTCGATGCGGACGTCCTCGATGTTGACCCCGGCCCGTCCCGCGTCCGCGAAGATCCGGGCCAGCTGGCCGGGCTGGTCGTCGATGAGCACGGCCACGACCTCGTACGTCCGCGGGGCGGACCCGTGCTTGCCGGGTACCCGCACCTGGCCCGCGTTCCCACGCCGCAGCACATCCTCGATGCCGACGGCGCCCTCACCGCGCTTGGCCTCGTCGGAGGACTGCAGCGCCCGCAGTGCCTGCACCGTCTCCTCCAGGTCGGCGGCGACGTCGGTGAGCAGGTCGGCGACCGGCCCGGGGTTGGCGGAGAGGATGTCGATCCACATCCGGGGGTCGGAGGCGGCGATCCGGGTGACGTCCCGGATGCCCTGCCCGCACAGTCGTACGGCGGCCTCCTCGGCGTTCTCCAGGCGCGCGGCGACCATGCTGGACACCAGGTGGGGCATGTGGGAGACGAGCGCCACGGCACGGTCGTGGGCGTCCGCGTCCATGACGACCGGTACGGCACGACAGTGCGAGACCAGCTCCAGGGCCAGGTTCAGGACCTCGGTGTCGGTGTCCCGGGTCGGGGTCAGCACCCAGGGGCGGCCCTCGAAGAGGTCGCCGGTCGCGGCCAGCGGGCCGGACTTCTCGCGGCCCGACATGGGATGCGTGCCGATGTACGAGGCCAGGTCCAGGCCCATCGCCTCCAGCTCGCGCCGCGGGCCGCCCTTGACGCTGGCCACGTCGATGTAGCCGCGGGCCACGCCCCGGCGCATGGCGTCGGCGAGCACTCCGGCGACATGGGCGGGCGGGGCGGCGACGATCGCGAGGTCGACGGGCCCCTCGGGCGCCTCGTCGGTCCCGGCGCCGAGCGCGGCGGCGGTGCGGGCCTGCTCGGGGTCGTGGTCGGCGAGGTGGACCTGGACGCCCCGGCCGGCCAGCGCCAGCGCGGCGGACGTACCGATGAGGCCGGTGCCGATGACGAGTGCGGTTCTCACTGGGCGATGTCCTTGCGCAGAGCGCCCGCGGCACCCAGGTAGACGTGGTTGATCTCGGCACGGGGCCGGTCGGACTCTATGTGCGCGAGGATCCGCACGACCCGGGGCATGGCGCCCTCGATGTCCAGCTCCTGGGCGCAGATCAGGGGTACGTCGACGATGCCGAGCTTGCGGGCCGCGGCGGCCGGGAAGTCGCTGTGCAGGTCCGGCGTGGCCGTGAACCAGATGCTGATCAGGTCGTCCGTGTTGAGCTCGTTGCGCTCCAGGACGGCGGTGAGCAGGGCTCCGACCTGCTCGTCCATGTGGCCGGCTTCGTCCCGTTCGAGTTGGACGGCGCCCCGGACCGCTCGTACCGCCACGGCTCTGCTCCTCGCTGATGTACGGCTCTTGGTCCATCCAGCCTAGTCAGCCCGCGTCGGACCGGTGTGCGCCGCCCGATCGCTGAGACGCCTGCGCGTCGAGCTCAGACACCTGCGCGTGGAGAGGCCTACAGCTTCTGCTGCCTGACGAGCTCGTCGAGGCTGGCCGGCACCCGGCCGTTCGGGGTCAGCTTGTCGACGGCCTGCGGCAGCACCTGCGCGAGCTCGTCGGCGGCCTGGTCCGTGGAGACGCCCGCGTCCTTGGCGACCTGCTGGAGGGTGTCGTCGGGCAGCGCCTGCTGGATCTGCGCGCCGGTCACGGGCTGATTGGCGCCGCTGCCGACCCAGGAGTCCTTCTGCGCGGCAAGACCGGACTTGGCGAGGATGTCGAGCAGCCCGCCGAGGGACCCGCCCAGGGAGCCACCGCCCTGACCGCCCTGGCTGCCGCCGAGGGCCGAGAGCAGCGCACCGAGCATGTCGGCGCCGCCGCCTCCCTTGCCGCCCCCGAGGAGGCCGCCGAGCAAACCCCCTATGTCGTTGCCCGCCATGGTCACGCCTTTCGCGAGGGGTCGGATCTTTGCCAATGTCACCCAGATTGCCCTAATCCGCTACTTGAGGTGGGAACGCGCCCGTGCGCCTCTGGACTCATGGCCCAAGGTCCGCTCTCATGGCAGGAAGCTCGCCTCGGGGGAGGCCCTTTCATGAAGCGTTCCGGACCGCTGTTCACCCTTCTCGCGGGTCTGCTGGTAGGCCTGTTCATGCTGTCGCTCAACGCGACGACGGGTGAGAAGACGGCATCCACGGCCGTACGGGAATCGCCCAGCACCAAGGCGAGTCCGAGCCCCACCCCGACGGCACAGTCGCCGTCCCCCTCTCCCTCCCCGTCGAAGTCGCCGATCCCGGACGCCGACTACGCGGGCCGCACCGACGACGACTCCTCCGCGATCGCCGTCTCCCTGCGCGACGGCCGGGCGATCGCGTACTTCTGCGACGGCCGCGACAAGGAGTCCTGGCTCAAGGGCGATGTCGAGGACGACGGCACGATGAAGCTCACCGCCAAGGGCGGCGCCGTGCTGAACGGGACCCTCAAGGAGGGCAAGCGGATCAGCGGCACGGTCGACATCGGCGGCGGGCACTACACCTTCACCGCCGACAAGGCGATCAAGCCGTCCGGGCTGTACCGGGCGACCGCCACCGTGCGGGACGCGAAGTTCGACGGCGGCTGGATCGTGCTGAAGGACGGCACCCAGGTCGGCATCCTCAAGAAGGACGGCAAGCCCTCCCCCGCACCCGAGATCGACCCGGAGACCGGCGTGGTGACGGTCGACGGACAGCAGCTCACGGCCCGCCCCGTCACCCCCTGAACTCCAGTCCGTACGAGGGAGCCGACATGACCGTCGACCCGAACGCCGCCACCCAGGGATTCCCGTCCCCCCGGCCCCCCGAGCCACGCCCGCACCCGGCCCGCTATCTGGTCCCGGCGCTGGTGGCCGCGGCGGTGGCCGTCGCCCTCGGCGTCTACGGCAAGGTCCACGACCCGGCGGGCACCGCCTTCAACCTCGCCGGCTTCAGCAGCACCGGCGCGGTGAAGTCGTGGATGGCCACGGTCGCGGTCTTCTTCGCGGTCGTCCAGTTCTTCTCGGCGCTCATGATGTACGGCAGGCTGCCCGGCCCGGGCTGGTCGGGCACCCTGCACCGCTGGTCGGGCCGCGCCGCCTTCCTCGTATCGGTCCCGGTGGCGGTGCACTGTCTGTACGCGCTCGGCTATCAGACGTACGAAACGCGCGTTTTCTGGCACTCCCTCCTGGGTTGTTTCTTCTTCGGTGCATTCAGTGCCAAGATGCTGCTGCTCCGTTCGGAGCGCCTTCCCAACTGGCTGCTGCCGATCGTCGGCGGGCTCGTCTTCACCGCGCTCACGATCGTCTGGCTGACCTCCGCCCTCTGGTTCTTCCGCACCTTCGGAGTTACGACATGACGATGCAAGGCCCGACGCGACGCTCGGTCCTCCTCGCGACGGGCGCGGCGGCGTTCACCGTCGGCTGCGGCGAGTACGGCAACGAAGGCGACTCCGGTTCCGACACGGTCGAGGCCTCCGCCGGTCAGGAACTGGCGAAGACCAGCGACATCCCGGTCGGCGGCGGCAAGATCTTCAAGGACGAGAAGATCGTCGTCACCCAGCCGAAGGAAGGCGAGTTCAAGGCCTTCACCAACATCTGCACCCACCAGCAGTGCCCGGTCGCGAGCGTCGAGGGCGGCACCATCAACTGCACCTGCCACGGCAGCAAGTTCAGCATCACGGACGGCTCGGTCGAGAACCCGCCCGCGACCCAGCCGCTCGCCGAGAAGAAGATCGCGGTCCAGGGCGACTCGATCCGGCTGGCCTAGTCCCAGAGCGCGCCCAGCGTCACCAACTCGCTCTGGTACTCGATCCGGTCGGCCCACTCCACGGGCCATACGTCGGCCCCGTGGTACGCCCCCGCGAAGGCACCCGCGAGACATGCGATCGAGTCGGAGTCACCCGACGTGCAGGCGGCCCTCCGCAGGGCCGTCACCGGCTCGTCGACGAACAGCAGGAAGCACAGCAGCCCGGTCGCCAGCGCCTCCTCCGCGATCCAGCCCGCACCGGTCGCCTGGCACGGATCGGTCTCCGGCGACACCGAACGGACCGCTTCCTGCAGCCGGTTGAGTACCTCCATGCACTCGTCCCACCCCCGCGCGATGAAGTGCTCGGGCGTCGGATCCTGGCTCCGCGTCCACAGATCACCGAGCCAGCGCTCGTGGTACCGGGTGCGGTTCTCGACGGCGTACGACCGCAACTGCCCGACCAGCCCGGTCGGTTCGGCCCCCTGTGCGAGCAGCCGGACGGCGTGCGCGGTGAGGTCGGACGCGGCGAGCGCGGTCGGGTGGCCGTGGGTGAGGGCGGACTGCAACTGGGCGGCGCCGGCGCGCTGTTCGTCGCTGAGTCCGGGGACGAGGCCGACGGGGGCGACGCGCATGTTGGCGCCGCAGCCCTTGGAGTGGATCTGGCTGGCGTCCTGCCACAGCGTGGTGCGCTCCAGCAACTCGCAAGCCCTCAGGCAGGTGTTGCCCGGAGCACGGTTGTTCTCCGGCGAGCGGTTCCAGGCGATGAACTCCTCCCGGAGGGGCTCCACCAGCTCCTGGGGCGAGAGCACACCCCGGTCCGTCGCCGTCCTCAACGCGCGCCCGACGGCCAGCGTCATCTGCGTGTCGTCCGTGACGATCGCCGGCCTCGGCAGCCCCATCTCCCGCCACGGCCCGCACTTCGCGAGGATCGACGGCACGTCGTTGAACTCGGTCGGGAAACCGAGCGCGTCCCCCAGCGCGAGCCCCACCAGGGCCCCGGTGGCAGCGCGCTTCCTGACAGTGGTGGCGGTCATACGGGACGTCCTTCCCGGGACGGTCGGAGCAGAGGCGGATGAAGTGTCGTCGCCGTACCCGCGCGGTACAGCGCGGCCGGTTTGCCGCGGCCGCCGGTCAACCGCGCGGCGCCCGGCACCGGTTCGACGAACCCCGGCGTGGCGAGCACCTTGCGGCGGAAGTTGGGCCGGTCGAGGGCGGTGCCCCACACGGCCTCGTAGACCTGCTGGAGCTCGCCGAGGGTGAACGCCGTCCCACAGAAAGCGGTGGCGAGGCAGGTGTACTCCAGCTTGGCGCCCACGCGTTCCTGCGCGTCGGCGAGGATCCGGTCGTGGTCGAAGGCGAGCGGCCGGGCCTTGTCGTACGGCATCCAGCGGGCGTCGGCCGCGTCGCTGCCGCCGTGCGGCTCGGGCGGGTCGGGCAGCAGCGCTGCGAACGCGACGGACACGACCCGCATCCGGGGGTCGCGGTCGGGCTCGCTGTAGGTGCGCAGTTGCTCCAGGTGCAGCCCGGAGACGTCCGACAGGCCGGTCTCCTCGGCGAGTTCACGCCGGGCGGCCGTCTCGGCGGACTCGTCCGGCTGCACGAAGCCGCCGGGCAGCGCCCAGCACCCGGCGTACGGCTCCTGTCCGCGCTCGACGAGCAGAACGTGCAGGGCGCCCTCGGTGACGGTGAGGACCGCGAGATCGACGGTGACGGCGAAGGGCTCGTAGGCGTACTTGTCGTAAGCGTCGCTCCGGGATTCCATACGCACCCACCCCCTTAATAGTCACTACGACTATAAAGTCGCCGGATGGGATCGCACAACCCGGGTAACCGCATCCGCATGGGCGAGATCCGCGTGGGCACGTGTTCATGGACCGACCGGGCGCTGACCGGCAGCGGCTGGTATCCGCCGGGGCGGCGGGACGCCGAGGGGCGGCTGCGGCACTACGCCGGGCGGTTCCCGGTCGTCGAGGTCGACTCGTCGTACTACGCGCTGCCGAGCCCGCGCACGAGCCTGCTGTGGGCTGAGCGGACGCCGCCGGGGTTCGTGTTCGACGTGAAGGCGTTCTCGCTGCTCACCGGGCATCCGACCCGGGGGTCCACGATGCCGGGCGGGCTGCCCGCCGATCCCGGGGACGCGAAGGTGCTGAACGCGGTGTGGCGGCGGTTCGCCGAGGGGATCGAGCCCCTGCGGGCGGCCGGGCGGCTCGGCAGTGTGCTGTTCCAGTTCCCGCCGTGGTTCCGGCCGGGGCAGCGGGCCGGGGCGTTCCTGCGGGAGTGCGCCGCGCGGACCGCCGGGTGGCCGGTCGCCGTGGAGTTCCGGCACCCCGGCTGGTGGCGCAGCGAGTGGGCGGACGTGACCTGTGCGCTGCTCGCCCGGTACGGCATGGCCGCGGTGGCCGTCGACATGACACAGACACTCCCCGTCTCGATCCCGCCCGTCGCTCCCGTCACCTCGCCACGGCTGTCCGTCGTCCGGTTCCACGGACGCAGCGCCGCCTGGGGTTCGGGGAGCAAGGAGGACCGGTTCCGCTACGAGTACGGCGAGGACGAACTCGCCGAGTGGCTGCCCCGGTTGCACTCGCTCGCCGGACGGGTCGAGCAGCTGCACGTGCTGTTCAACAACTGCTGCGGCACCGCGGCCGTCCGTGCCGCCGAGACGATGCAGCGCCTCCTGTCACACTCGGGCGCCGATCAGACCTTGGCGCGGGACGGCGCGAACACCGCCGCCAGCGCACCGGCCGCGGCGATGCCCGCCGAGACCCACAGCGCGGGCCCGCAGCCGTCGAGGAAGGCGTCCCGGGAGGCGTAACCGCCGTACGTCGTGAAGACCGCCGCGGCGACGGCGATGCCGAAGACCCCGCCGAGCTCACGCAGCGCGTTGTTCACGCCGGCCGCCACACCCGCTTCGCCGAGCGGCACGGAGGAGGTCACGGCGTTGGCCACGCTCGGGAAGACCATGGAGATGCCGACGCCCGCGACGATCAGCGGACCGACGAGACTGCCGTAGCCGACCCCGGGTTCGACCTGCGCGGCGAGCCAGGCCAGGCCCGCCCCTTGCAGCAGCAGGCCCCACAGCATGAACGGACGGGTACCGAAGCGGTCGGCGAGGGCACCGGCGACCGGGGAGACCAGCAGGGGCGTGGCGTTCCAGACGAGGATGCGCACCCCGGCCTCCAGCGGGTCGTAGCCGAGCCCGGTCTGGAAGAACTGCGTGATCATGAACAGGGCGCCGATCAGCGAGGCGAACCCCGCGAATCCGACGATGTTGGCGGCGGAGAAACCGCGCCGCCGGAAGAGGCCGAGCGTCAGCATCGGATACCGGGCGCCCTTGCGCTCCCATGCCAGGAATCCCGCCACGAACACGACCCCGGCCACCAGCGCGGTGAGCACCTCGGTGCTCCCCCAGCCGGCCTCGGGGGCGCGTACGGGCGCCCAGGCCAGCCCGGTCAGACCGACGGCCGCCAGCACCAGGCCGACGATGTCGAGTTGGGGGCGCGGTCCATGGCTCTCGGTGAGTTTGCGGGCGGCGAGCGGCAGCATCACGAGCCCGATCGGCACGTTCAGCCAGAAGATCCACTGCCAGGACATGCCCTCGGTCACGGCCCCGCCCAGCACCGGTCCGGCGGCCACCCCGAGCCCGGTCACCCCGCCCCACACGCCGATCGCCACGCCCCGCTTCTCGGCCGGGAACGCCTCACTGATCAGGGTGAGGGTGAGCGGCAGCAGGACGGCGGCCCCGGCGCCCTGCACCACGCGCGCGGTGATGAGCTGGCCCGAGTTCCCGGCGAGGCCCGCGGCGGCCGAGGCGAGGGTGAAGACGGCGAGTCCGACGACGTACATCCGCCGCCGCCCGAACCGGTCGCCGAGTGCGGCGCCGGTCAGGGTCAGGCAGGCGAAGACGAGGTTGTAGGCGTTGATCGTCCATTCGAGCTCGGACAGGCTCGCCCCGAAGTCGGCCTGGAGGGCGGGCAGGGCGGTGGAGACGACCACGACGTCCAGGGCGCAGAGCAGGGCTCCGAGCCCGGAGAGGATGACGGTCCAGGTGCGGTGGGGTGGTGCGGGTGGAGCGGGGGTCGTCCCCAGGGGGACTTCTGGAGCTCCGGTGGCTTTGATCGCTTCGGTCATCAGGATGCCTTCCGTGAAAGTCGTTCACGCAAGGCAGACCAGGCTCACTCCGGAAAGGAATCGCGGCGCCCCAGGAAGGCCAGCAGCCGGGCGTCGGGCGGCGCGCCGGGCGGCACCGCGACCGGCTCCCCGAACCGCACCCCCCGGTCCTCCTCCGTCACCACGCACCGCGCGATCGGCAGCAGCTCGGCCGCGAGGGCGACCGGGAAGGGCCGCGGCCGCCCGCACGCCTGCGCCACGTCCCACCCGTGCACGGCGATCTCGACGGCTCCGACCGCGCCCATCACCCGTACGTCCAGCGGCCGTTCACCGACCAGCACCGTGCCCTCGGCTCCGGCCGCCCAGGCGCCGAGCACGGCACACGCGCGCGTGCGGAAGCCGCAGACACGGTCGGTCTGCGGCAGCAGTCCGATACGTCCGCCGGTCAGCCCTTCGTGCAAGGCGTCCAGGGAGTCGTCGAGATGCCCGAGCAGGTCCCCCAGATCCCACTCGGCGCAGGGCGTGGCCCGCCCCAGTCCGGCGGGCCCCACCACGGCGACGCTCCCCAGGGCGTACGCGAGCGATCGCTCCAGCAGCTCCCCGGGGTTCACGACAGCACCAGGGGCAGGCCGAAGCGGGTGAACGACCGCCCGTGGTCCAGGAAGGCGGTGATACGCGCGATCTCGCTCCCCTCCCGGGTGATCACCTGCACGGAGTGCGCGCGCAGGACGCCGTCCGCGCCCCGCTCGTACATCGCCACGGCCGGTTGCCCGTTCGCGTGCGTGGGCACCATCCGCAGCGCGCCCGGGGCACGCACGCGTGCCTCGAAGAACCGCAGCACGGCCTTCTTCCCGGCGAACCACTCCAGGTGCGGCGGCATCTCCAGCGAGACCCCGTCCCGCAACAGCCCGAGGAGGGCGTCCAGGTCGGCGTTCTCGAAGGCGGCCATGTACCGGTCGAGCACCGCTCGGTCCGCCGCGCCGTCCGGTTCGACGACGAGGTCCTCGTCCGGGGCGATCTCGTCGAGGCGGGCACGCGCGCGTTGGAGGCTGCTCTTCACGGCCGCCGTGGAGGTGCCGAGGAGGACGGCGACCTCGGGGGCCCGCCAGGCCAGCACCTCCCGCAGGATCAGCACGGCTCGCTGGCGCGCGGGCAGATGCTGCAGAGCGGCGACCAGCGCGAGCCGCAGGCTCCCCCGTGCGGCCACGACCGTCGCGGGGTCGAGCAGCGAGTCCGGCAGCGGCTGGAGCCACGGAACATCCGTCGCAGGGGCCCTCAGCGGCTCCTCAGGCGCCTCTGAGGGCCCCCCGAGCCCGGAGGGCAGCGGACGCCGCGCGCGGCCCTCCAGGGCCGTCAGACACGTGTTGGTGGCGATCCGGTGCAGCCAGGTCCGCAGCGAGGCCCGACCCTCGTAGCCGTCGTAGGCCCGCCAGGCCCGCAGATACGTCTCCTGCACCAGGTCCTCGGCCTCGTCGACCGAGCCGACCATGCGGTAGCAGTGCGCGAGCAGCTCACGCCGGTACGGATCCGTCAGCCGTACGAACTCCTCGCGGTCCGTCGTCGTGGCGGTCATGCCCACTCCCATCACCTGTGTGAGGCCCATGTGAGGTGCCCATGTGAGGTACAGACCGGCGGGAGGGCGAAAACGAATCGGCCGGTCCCGGAGAAAGTTCCGGAACCGGCCGTCGTACGAGCGGGACCTACAGGTCGACTTCCTGCATCAGCATGCCGACCTCGGTGTTGGACAGCCGCCGCAGCCAGCCCGACTTCTGGTCGCCCAGGGTGATCGGCCCGAAGGCGACCCGGACCAGCTTGTCGACGGGGAAGCCGGCCTCGGCCAGCATCCGGCGCACGATGTGCTTGCGGCCCTCGTGGAGGGTGACCTCGACCAGGTAGTTCTTGCCGGTCTGCTCGACGACCCGGAAGTGGTCCGCGCGCGCGTACCCGTCGTCCAGCTGGATGCCGTCCTTGAGCCGCTTGCCCAGGTCGCGCGGGATCGGGCCCACGATGTGCGCGAGGTAGACCTTCTTCACGCCGTACTTGGGGTGGGTCAGCCGGTGGGCCAGCTCGCCGTGGTTGGTGAGCAGGATGACGCCCTCGGTCTCGGTGTCGAGCCGCCCGACGTGGAAGAGCCGCGTCTCACGGTTGGTGACGTAGTCGCCGAGGCACTGCCGGCCCTCGTTGTCCTCCATGGTGGAGACGACACCGGCCGGCTTGTTCAGCGAGAAGAACTGGTACGACTGGGTCGCGACCGTCAGACCGTCGACCTTGACCTCGTCCTTCTCGGGGTCGACGCGCTTGCCCTGCTCCAGGACGATCTCGCCGTTGACCTCGACCCGCGCCTGCTCGATGAGCTCCTCGCAGGCCCGCCGCGAACCGTAGCCCGCGCGCGCGAGGATCTTCTGCAGCCGCTCGCCCTCCTGCTCGGCGCCCGGGAAGGTCTTGGGCAGCTTCACGTCCTTCTTGTTCGCGTACCGCTCGCGGTTGCGCTCCTCGGCCCGGGCCTCGTACTCACGGGAGGTCGCCGGGACCCAACGGCCGCGCCCGGTGTTCTGGCCCTGCTTGGGTCCGCCCTTGGCACCGCCTCGCGCCGAGGCGCCGCGCCCCGACTTCGGGCCCTGCGGAGAGGCGCCGGGGCCCACGTCGTACTGGCGCTCCTCGGGGCGCGGCTTCTTCGGCCGGCCGCCCTGCTTGTCGTCACGGGAGTTACCGGCGCCGCGGTAATTACCGCGGCCACCGCTGCTCCCGCCGCGGCCGCCGCTGTTGCCACCACGGCTCCCGCCGTTGTTTCCGCTGCTGTTCCTGCCGCTGCTGCTTCGCATCACATTTCCGTCGTCGTATGTCCGTCGTGGGCGCCCGGGCCGTCATCGGGGGCGTCCGGGTCGAACGACGGAACCCCTTCCTGGGTCTCGGCCTCGATCGCCTCCGCCTCCGGGAGAAAGGGCGCGAGCTCCGGGAGCTCGTCCAGACCGCGCAGGCCCATCCGCTCCAGGAAATAGTTCGTCGTCGTGTACAGGATCGCACCTGTTTCGGGTTCCGTGCCCGTCTCCTGGACCAGACCGCGCTGCAGCAGGGTCCGCATGACCCCGTCACAGTTGACTCCGCGGACGGCCGAGACCCGGCTGCGGCTCACCGGCTGCCGGTAGGCGACGACCGCGAGCGTCTCCAGCGCGGCCTGCGTGAGCCGGGCCTGCTGCCCGTCCAGGACGAAGCCCTCGACGGCCGCCGCGAACTCGGGCCGGCTGTAGAACCGCCACCCGCCCGCGATGAGCCGCAGCTCGAATCCGCGCCCCTGCACGGTGTACTCGTCGGCCAGCTCCCGCAGCGCGTCCGCGATCTGCCGCTTGGGCCGCTGGAGGATCTTGGAGAGATGCTCCTCGGTCGCCGGCTCGTCCACGACCATGAGCACGGCTTCCAGGGCGGGCTTGAGATCGAGGTCGGCGACGGTACGCAGCCCGGCCGGGACGTCGGTGGTCTCCTCGCTCACGCCTTGTCCTCCTTGGGCGGCTCGGGCGGTCGGTCGAACTCGTCGGTCACCATCGGCTCGGCGTCGCCCTCTCCGCCGGTCCACCGCACGATGAGATCCCCGAGGGCGGTCTCCTGGTCGAGGGCGACGGCCTTCTCCCGGTACAGCTCCAACAGCGCCAGGAAGCGCGCCACGACGGTCAGGGTGTCGTCGGTGTCCTCGACCAGCGCCCGGAAGCTGGCCTCGCCGAGCTCCTTCAGCCGCGCGACGACGATCCCGGCCTGCTCCTGCACACTGACGAGCGGCGCGTGGATGTGATCGACGTACACCTGCGGCTTGGGCTTCGGCTGCATCGCCTTGACGGCGAGCTTCGCGAACCCCTCCGGGCCGATGCTGATGACGACCTCGGGCAGCAGCTCGGCGTGATGCGGTTCGAGCCCGACGGTACGGGGATAGCGGCGGGCCTCTTCGTCGAGCCGCTGGTTGAAGATGTCCGCGATCTGTTTGTACGCGCGGTACTGGAGCAGCCGCGCGAAGAGCAGGTCGCGTGCTTCGAGAAGGGCGAGGTCGGCTTCGTCCTCGACCTCGGCGGAGGGCAGGAGCCGGGCGGCCTTGAGGTCGAGGAGAGTCGCGGCGACGACGAGGAACTCGGTCGTCTGGTCGAGGTCCCAGTCCGGTCCCATGGCCCTGATGTGCGCCATGAACTCGTCGGTGACCTTGGAGAGGGCGACCTCGGTGACGTCCAGCTTGTGCTTGGAGATCAGCTGGAGGAGAAGATCGAAGGGCCCTTCGAAGTTGGCGAGCCGAACCTTGAAGACACCGTCGTCGGGTTCCTGCGGCTCGGCGGGCGCGGGCTCCGGCGGTTCTGCAGCCGGCGGCTCTTCGTTCGACTGGCCGCCGTTGTGCCCACCGGCCTCAGCCGGAGCCACGACCTCGGCCACCGGCTCAGCCCCCGGCCCCCGGCCCAGCGCACGCCGACGACCGGCAGCTGCGCCGGAGAGGGGAACGTCGTTCGAGGTCATGGCCCCCGCAGGCTACCGCTACCGCCCGCGCAGCCGGCGTACGAGGATGCTCGCGTCTCCCCGGGACTCCAGATCGGCCAGCACCACGGCGACCGCCTCACGGACGATCCGCCCGCGGTCGACGGCCAGCCCGTGCTCACCCCGGAGCACCAGACGCGCGTGCTCCAGATCCATGAGCTCCTCGGCGGAGACGTACACGGTGATCTTCTCGTCGTGCCGCTCACGCCCGCTGGGCCGCCGGGAAGCGGCCCTGCCACCACCACGCTGCTTACGCGGCGCGGCCCCGGTCGCGGCAGAACCTTCCTGCGCGTCCTGACGTCGCCCGGAGCGCTCCGCCGCCGCGTCCCGGCTGCGGGACTCACCGGCCGCGGCGGGCTCCGTCGCCACATGCTCCGCCCCGTCGCCGTCGCCGCCCTGTGCGGGCACCGACTGCGGCGCGTCCTCGGGCGACACGGCCGCGGCCCCGTCGCTCTCTCCGGCCGGCGCGGGGACCCGGGCTTCGCCGTTGGCCCCCCGTCGCGGAGTGGACGGCTGGAGCGCCATTCCCCCTGTCGTACGGAAGAGTTCGTCGGCCCCCGGCAGACTCACTCGGCGTGACACCGGGCGAGCACCTCCCTGGCGAGCTGGCGGTAGGCGGCGGCGCCGACGGAGTTGGAGGCGTACGTGGTGATCGGCTCACCGGCGACCGTGGTCTCCGGGAAGCGGACCGTGCGGCCGATGACCGTGTGGTAGACGTGGTCGTCGAACGCCTCGACCACACGGGCCAGCACCTCGCGGCTGTGGACCGTGCGCGAGTCGTACATCGTGGCGAGGATCCCGTCGAGCTCCAGCTCCGGGTTGAGCCGCTCCTGGACCTTCTCGATGGTCTCCGTCAGCAGGGCGACACCGCGCAGCGCGAAGAACTCACACTCCAGAGGCACTATCACCTTGTGCGCGGCCGTCAGCGCGTTGACGGTGAGCAGGCCCAGCGAGGGCTGGCAGTCGATCACGATGTAGTCGTAGTCGGCCATCAGCGGCTTGAGCGCCCGCTGCAGCGTCGACTCGCGCGCGACCTCGGAGACCAGCTGGACCTCCGCCGCCGACAGGTCGATGTTGCTCGGCAGCAGGTCCATGTTGGGGACCGCGGTCTTCAGCAGGACCTCGTCGGCCGCCATGCCCCGCTCCATGAGCAGGTTGTAGACGGTGAGGTCGAGCTCCATCGGGTTGACACCGAGACCCACCGACAGCGCGCCCTGCGGGTCGAAGTCCACGAGCAGCACACGACGGCCGTACTCCGCGAGCGCGGCACCCAGGTTGATGGTCGACGTGGTCTTGCCGACGCCGCCCTTCTGGTTGCACATCGCGATGATCTTCGCGGGTCCGTGATCGGTCAGCGGACCCGGGATCGGGAAGTACGGCAGCGGGCGACCGGTAGGGCCGATGCGCTCACGGCGCTGGCGGGCAGCGTCGGGAGCGAGCGTGGCCGCGTATTCGGGGTCGGGCTCGTACTCGGCGTCGGGGTCGTAGAAGTGCCCCTCGGGCAGTTCGTCGTAGTCGGCGAACTGGTTGTGGGGCGCGCCACTTCCGTCGCCGGCCATGGCGTTCACGTGATGGCCATCCATGCTCTGGTGTGCTGACAGAGTCACTCGGGAGTTCTGGTGACTCTGGTGGGCTGCGAAGGTGCGCACCGCGACGGAGCCGACAGCCTCGAACCCCGCGGGGCCCTCGGCCCGTGCAGGCATTCCTGGTTGACCACCCCCGGGAGTAAATGTCGACTCATTCACAAGTCGTCTTACCTCCTTGGTGACCAGGAAACTTCTAGACAAGGTCAGCGTGGCACCATGCCGACGGTTGGCGACTCTATGGCGTGTCGGGTGTTCACAGCAACACAATCCGCCGGACCCGGCAGGATGTGTCGGCAATCAAACATCGCGCTGTCAAGGGCGTACGGCCGTCGCACGGCAGGTTTCACCGGTGTGCGAATCGACCAAAGGGTTACGTTCGAGGCGAGTTGACCGAGCGTCGCAAAGTGACCATACACACATCTGGCCGGACCTTGTCGGGCAAGGTCCGGCCGTGTGCGAGTGGTTGACACGCCTTGTTGACGTATCGCCTTTACGAAAAGGTGACTTAACCCTCCGGTCGTCCTCAGGCTCAGCCGAGGAGCGTCTCCAGCTCGATGTGCTCCAGGCCGTGCGCCTCCGCGACCTCCTTGTAAACGACCTTGCCGTCATGGGTGTTGAGGCCCTTGGCGAGCGCGGGGTCACGGCGCAGCGCCTCGACCCAGCCCCGGTTGGCCAGCTCCACGATGTACGGCAGCGTCGCGTTGGTGAGCGCGTAGGTGGAGGTGTTGGGCACCGCGCCGGGCATGTTGGCGACGCAGTAGAAGACCGAGTCGTGGACCTGGAAGGTCGGCTCGGCGTGCGTGGTGGGACGGGAGTCCTCGAAGCAGCCGCCCTGGTCGATCGCGATGTCGACAAGGACACTTCCCGGCTTCATCCGGGCGACCAGCTCGTTGGTGACCAGCTTCGGGGCCTTGGCGCCCGGGATGAGCACCGCGCCGATGACGAGGTCGGCGTCCAGGACGGCCTTCTCCAGCTCGAAGGAGTTGGACATGATCGCCCGGACCTTGGTGCCGAAGACCTTGTCGGCCTCGCGCAGCTTGTTGATGTCGCGGTCGAGCAGCGTGACGTGGAAGCCCATGCCGACGGCGATCTGGGTGGCGTTCCAGCCGGAGACACCGCCGCCGATGACGACGGCACGCGCGGGCTGGGTGCCGGGGACACCGCCGGGCAGCACACCGCGGCCGCCGACCGAGCGCATCAGGTGGTAGGCGCCGACCTGCGGGGCGAGCCGACCCGCGACCTCGGACATCGGGGCGAGCAGCGGCAGCGCGCGGGAGGGCAGCTCGACCGTCTCGTAGGCGATCGCGGTGGTGCCGGACTCGATGAGCGCGTCGGTGCACTCCTTGGAGGCGGCCAGGTGCAGGTAGGTGAAGAGCGTCTGGTCCTTGCGGAGGCGGTGGTACTCCTCGGCGATGGGCTCCTTGACCTTGAGCAGCAGATCGGCGGTGGCCCACACCTCGTCGGCCGTGTCCAGGATCCGGGCGCCCGCGGCGACGTACTCGCCGTCCGGGATCGACGAGCCGACACCGGCGTTGTGCTCGATGAAGACCTGGTGGCCGTGGCGCACCAGCTCATGCACACCGGCGGGGGTGATGGCCACCCGGAACTCGTTGTTCTTGACCTCGCGGGGGATGCCGACCTTCACGTCGATCACGGTCCTTGGCTCAGAGGGTGTGGGGTAACACACGGGGTTAATCCAACACATACCCGGCCATGCATGAGCACACCAGGATGCACCGCAGGAGAAGGTGCGGCAGAGCCAGTCTAATGAAGGCGTTCCCGCTGTCTAGCCTTTCATTGCATCAATCTTCTGTGGATGTACTACGGATTTCGCAGGCGTCAGCGGCTTGTTTCGGGTCATCACTCTGTTCGACCCCCGCTTCTTCCTCCGAAACCTCCTCCCCCAGCAGCCGCTCGGCGGCCCCCCGGTGCAGCCGGGCCGCGGCGGGATCGCCCAGGTGCTCCAGCGTGTCCGCGAGCCGCAGCTGCAGCGCCGCCTGCAGCCGCACGTCCTCGGCGCGCCGCGCCCACTCCACGGCCTCCTCGCAGGTGTGCAGCGACTCCTCGGGGCGGCCCGCGTACTCCTGGACCCGCGCGAGTTCGCTCAACGCCCTTGCGTGGGCCGCGACATCACCGTTCTTGCGGTGTCCCGCGACCGCGGCCCGCCAGCCCCGCAGCGCCTCGCCGTAGCGGCCCGCGTAGGTCTGGGCCGCGGCGATACGGCCGTGCAACCGGGCAGCGTCCACGCGCTCGTCCCGGGCCAGCCGCTGGGCGAGGGCGCGGCCGAACCAGTCGGCGGCCCGGTCGTAGTCCCCGAGCTCCAGATGCGCACCGCCTACGGATTCCATCGCGCGACCGGTCGCGTACGGGTCATTCGCCTGGCGTCCGGAGTCCAGCGCGGCCCGATACCGCGCCAGCGCGTCCTGTGTCCGCCCGGTCTGCGCGTCCAGGTCGCCGAGGTTCAGCAGTGCCGCCGCCTTCTCCCGGGGCAGCTCCCGGCGCTCGGCCACGTCCAGGACGAGCCGGTGGACGCCGTACAGGTCAGGGGCGGCGGCCTGGGTGCCGAAGTGCGCGACCATCGCCCTGACCAGCTGGGACATCAGTCGGCGGGCGAGGGTGTCGAGCTCCCCGTCGGCGACGGCGAGGCGGGCGGAGGCCAGCAGGGCGGGCTTGCGGAGGCGCAGCCAGTCCTCGGCGGCCCGGGGGCTGGGAAAGCGCAGGGAGCGGGGCAGGCCCTGGAGCTTCTCGCGGGCCTCGGGGTTGTCCGTCTCGGTGATGGCCCGGGACGACTGGAGCAGCCGTACCGTCCGCTCCAGCATCCGGGCGCGGGCCAGCTGGAGCTCGCCGGGGCGGTCCTGGGTCTCGGTGAGGGCCTTCAGCAGGGGGTGCAGACAGCCGGGCACCTCGTACTCGGGCAGCGGCGACTCCACGGCGTGCAGCAGGCCCAGGGCGACGAAGTCGTCCAGGGTGGTGCGGGCGCCGCCCACCGAGCAGCCGACGAGCGCGGAGGCGGTGTGCGGGTCGACCAGGCCGGCCGGGGCGAGGGCGAGCAGTCGCAGTATCCGGGCGGCGGGGCTGGGCAGGGAGCCGTAGGCGAGGCGGAAGACCCGGCTGAGCGGGGTCCCTTCGTCACCCTCCGTGCGTAGATGCTTGGCGAGGTCGGCGACGGCGGCCTTCGGGCGGGCGGCGAGCCAGCCGCCGGCCAGCCTCAGGGCGGCGGGCTGGGCCTGGCACTCCTCGACGAGACCCTCGGCGGCCCGCGGGTCGACGGTGATGCGGACCGAGCCGGTGTACCGGGTCAGCAGTTCCAGGGCGGACTTGGTGTCGAGACCGCCCAGCGTGCACGGGCGGACGTCGGAGATACCGGTGAGCGGACCGCCGGAGACGGCCACGACCAGGCACTCCGGGGTGTCCGGGAGCAGCGCGTCGACCTGCTCCGCGCTCACCGCGTCGTCGAGCAGGAGCAGGGCGCGCCGGTCGGCGAGGGCCTCGCGGAGCGCCTCCGAGAGGTCGTCCTCGGCGGCGCCTGCCGGGGTCGGCCGGTCCAGGGCGACGAGGAGTTCACGGGCGGCTCGCTCGACGGGGACGGGGGTGCCGTCGGGCTCGCTCAGCCGGACGCGCAGCACTCCGTCGTCGTAACGCTCCGCGACCTGTCGTACGAGCTCCTCGGCGAGCGCGGTGCGGCCGGAGCCGGGCCTGCCCGCGATGAGGAGCACCCGCGCGCGGGGGGCCTTCTTGCCGGAGATGGTGTCGAGGCCCGCTCGCTCGATGTCGGCGAGGAGCTCCTTCAGCTCCCGCGTCCGGCCCAGGAAATGGTCCTCGGCCGACAGCCGGACGCCGCCTGTCTCCACCGCCTGATCCGTCACGGGCCACACTCCCGTCCCACCGCACGCGCAAAGCCCGCCGGGACTCCGGTTCGGGCATTTTCAGAGCCTAGTTCACGCTCTGCAACGTTCTGTGAGGAGCGCGGCGGACACGTCGCCCGATCGGATCAGCCGATGGTCACACCGTAAGTGATCTTCGTGTGCCGAGGACACGGTTCAGGACTCTGTTCAGGACTCGAAGGGACGGGCCGGCCAGGGCGCGTCCGCGGGGCGCAGGGCGTCGAGGCCGTCGCCGTTCTGCGCGGCGACCAGCGAAAGCACGCCCACCACCAGGCAGTTGTTGTGCAGTTCGCCCGCGAGCACGCCCCGTACGAGCTCCTCGACCGGCACGCGCGCGTACTCCAGGTCGATCTCCTCGTGCTCGACCTCGAAACGCTCGCCCTCGGCCTCCGACAGATCGCGGGCCAGGAAGATCCGTACGGCCTCGTCGCAGCCGCCGGCCGTGGTGTAGACGTCGGTCAGCACCCGCCAGTCCTCGGCCTTGACGTGGGCCTCCTCGTACAGCTCGCGCTGGGCGGCGTGCAGCGGGTTCTCGCCGGGCACGTCGAGCAGGCCGGCCGGGATCTCCCAGAGCTTCTGGCGCACGGGGTGGCGGTACTGCCTGATGAGCAGGACACGGCCCTCGTCGTCCAGGGCGAGGACGCCGACCGAGCCGGGGTGGACCTGGTAGTCACGGCGGACGACCTTGCCGTCGGGCATGACCACGTCGTCCGTGCGGACGGAGGTCTTGTTGCCCACGAAGGGGGTCTCCGTCGCCCGGATCTCCCACTCCTCGGGGGTGTCCTTGATCGTCATGCCGTGTCCTTCCAGACGTACAAGAAAAACCGTGTACAAGAAAAAAACCGGGGTGCGACCTTGAAGGTACGCACCCCGGCAACCGTACAACTGACGTGTTACTTGGAATTCTTCCGCGCGCCCTCAGCCCGCTGACGCTCGACAGATGCCTTCACCAGGCCGGCGAACAGCGGGTGCGGACGCGTGGGCCGCGAGCGCAGCTCCGGGTGCGCCTGGGTGGCGACCAGGTAGGGGTGGACCTCGCGCGGGTATTCGACGTACTCGACGAGCTTGCCGTCCGGCGAGGTGCCGGAAAACAGGATGCCCGCCTTCTTTTCGAGCTCCGCGCGGTAGGAGTTGTTGACCTCGTAGCGGTGGCGGTGCCGCTCCTCGATGTACTCCTTGCCGTCGTACACCTCTCGCACGATCGAGCCCTCGGCGAGCTTGGCCGGGTACATGCCGAGCCGCATGGTGCCGCCCATGTCGCCCTCGCCGGCGACGATGTCCAGCTGCTCGGCCATGGTCGAGATGACCGGGTGGCCGGTCGCCGAGTCGAACTCGGTGGAGTTGGCGTCCGGGATGTCGGCGAGGTTGCGCGCGGCCTCGATCACGATGCACTGCAGGCCGAGGCAGAGGCCGAGCAGCGGGATCTTGTTCTCGCGGGCGTAGCGGATCGCGCCGACCTTGCCGAGCACACCGCGGTCACCGAAGCCGCCCGGGATGCAGATGCCGTCGACGTCCTCCAGCTGGGCCTTCGCGCCCGCCGGGGTCTTGCAGTCGTCGGAGGTGACCCACTTGATCTTCACGCGGGCCCGGTTGGCGAAGCCGCCCGCGCGCAGCGCCTCGGTGACCGAGAGGTAGGCGTCGGGCAGGTCGATGTACTTGCCGACCAGGGCGAGGGTGATCTCGTGGTCGGGGTTGTGGACGCGGTCGAGCAGGTCGTCCCAGGTCGTCCAGTCCACGTCGCGGAACGGCAGGTCCAGCTTGCGGACGACGTAGGCGTCCAGGCCCTCGCCGTGCACGGTCTTCGGGATGTCGTAGATCGAGCGGGCGTCGGGGCAGGCGACCACGGCGGCCTCGTCGACGTCGCACATCAGGGAGATCTTGCGCTTGATCGCGGTCGGGACCTCGCGGTCGCAGCGCAGCACGATCGCGTCCGGCTGGATACCGATGTTCCTGAGGGCCGCAACCGAGTGCTGGGTCGGCTTCGTCTTCAGCTCTCCCGACGGGCCGATGTACGGCAGGAGGGAAATGTGGACCACGAAGACGTTGTCACGGCCGACCTCGTGACGGACCTGGCGGACCGTCTCCAGGAACGGCAGGGACTCGATGTCGCCGACGGTGCCGCCGACCTCGGTGATGACGACGTCGACCTCGTCGGTCGCCATGCGCCGGATGCGGTGCTTGATCTCGTTGGTGATGTGCGGGATGACCTGCACGGTGTCACCGAGGTACTCGCCGCGCCGCTCCTTGGCGATCACCGTCGAGTAGACCTGGCCTGTAGTGACGTTGGCGCTGCCGTCCAAGTCGCGGTCGAGGAAGCGCTCGTAGTGTCCGATGTCCAGGTCTGTCTCAGCGCCATCGTTGGTAACGAACACCTCGCCGTGCTGGAAGGGGTTCATCGTGCCCGGGTCGACGTTCAGATACGGGTCGAGCTTCTGCATCACGACCCGCAGACCACGCGCCTTGAGCAGCATGCCGAGGCTGGAGGCGGTCAGGCCCTTGCCGAGAGAGGAGGCGACACCCCCGGTGACGAAGATGTGCTTGGTCGTCGTTGATTTGGGCGTCATGGCCAAAGGGGGGCTCCCGTGGTCTCGGTCTGAGGTGCTGGGCGGCTTCACGACCGGAGATCTCCGGGGTTGCCGTCGCTGCGGTCGGGGGTTTTATCCACCACCGGTCCACGGGCTACCAGGGTATCAGCGCCTCGACGGGATGGCTTCCGGCCACGCTCCGCGCACGCGTCGACACATATGCGTACGCGCCTCGTGTTCCTCACCCATTGCTCACCCGATCGGCCCATCCGCATTGGCCGGAGCGGCACACAGATCATCTACGTGCGTCGTATCCTGCTCGGACATTCGCTGCCGAGCCCGGCCGGCAACACGGCACCACCCCCCGCCCGTAAGCACCGGAACAACGTGAGCTCGTCAGTTCGTTGAGCAGAAATCGTCGTTTTGCCTCCCAGCCGATCGACTGCTTTGCTTCACCGCTCAACGACGCATTACAACGACCCCTTGACCGCAATAGCGACAGCCCCCTTTTTGCTCGGGGGGTGACGTGGCCGTTCGACTGGAGTTGCACGTGGCCGGGCGCATCGAAGACTACGCACTCATCGGAGACATGCAGACCGCCGCTCTGGTCTGCCGGGACGGCACAGTGGACTGGCTGTGCCTGCCCCGCTTCGACTCGCACGCCATCTTCGCCGGCCTGCTGGGCACCGAGGAGCACGGCTTCTGGCGCCTGGGGCCCGCGCACGCCGCCGACGCGCAGCCGCCGACCGCGGCCCGGCGCACCTACCGCGGCGACTCGCTGATCCTGGAGTCCGAGTGGGACACCCCGCGCGGCACGGTCCGGGTCACCGACTTCATGCCCCCACGTGACGGCGCGCCGCAGCTCATCCGGATCGTCGAGGGTGTCTCCGGCCGCGTCCCGATGCGCTCCGCACTGCGTATGCGGTTCTCCTACGGCCGGGTCGTCCCGTGGGTCCACAAGCACGACGGGCGCACGGTCGCCGTCGCGGGCCCGGACTCGGTGTGGTTCGACACCGACTGCGAGACCTACGGCAAGTCCCTGACGACATACTCGGACTTCACCGTCGCCCCCGGTGACCGGATCGCGTTCACGATCTCCTGGGAGCCCTCGCACAAGCAGCCGCCGCCGCTGCCGGAGCCGGAGCAGTCGCTGGAGGCGACGGAGACCTTCTGGCGCGAGTGGGTGGAGCACTGTACGTACCACGGCCCCTACCGCGAGGCCGTCGTCCGCTCCCTCATCACGCTGAAGGCCCTGACGTACGCCCCGACCGGCGGCATCGTCGCCGCGCCGACGACCTCTCTACCGGAGGACATCGGCGGCGTCCGCAACTGGGACTACCGCTACACCTGGCTCCGCGACGCCGCGATCACCCTCTCGTCGCTGCTGCGCACCGGCTACCGCGAGGAGGCCCGCGCCTGGCGCGAGTGGCTGCTGCGCGCGGTCGCGGGCGACCCCGAGAACCTGCAGATCATGTACGGCATCGCAGGCGAACGGGAGCTGGGCGAGGCCGAGCTGGACTGGCTGCCCGGCTACGAGAACTCCGCCCCGGTCCGGGTCGGCAACGGCGCCGCGCACCAGCTCCAGCTGGATGTGTACGGCGAGGTCACCGAGGCCCTGCACCTGGCGCACATGACGGGCCTGGCCCGCAACGACTACGCCTCCCTGCTCCAGCTCAAGCTCATCCGCTACCTGGAGGACCACTGGGACGAGCCCGACGAGGGCATCTGGGAGGTGCGCGGCCCGCGCCGGCACTTCGTGCACTCGAAGGTGATGGCCTGGGTCGCGGTCGACCGCACGATCAAGCTCATCGAGTCCGGGGACGCGGACGGCCCGCTGGAGCGCTGGCGCGAACTGCGCGACGACATCCACCGGGACGTGTGCGAGAAGGGCTACGACAAGGAGCGCAACACCTTCACGCAGTCGTACGGCTCCAAGGAGCTGGACGCCTCGCTGCTGCTGATCCCGCAGATGGGCTTCCTGCCGCCGGACGACAAGCGGGTCATCGGCACCATCGAGGCCATCCAGCGCGAGCTGTCCACCGAGGACGGCTTCATCCTGCGCTACCCGACCGAGGGCGACAGCGAGGGTGTCGACGGCCTCCCCGGTGACGAAGGCGCGTTCCTGGCCTGCTCGTTCTGGATGGCGGACGACCTCGCGATGATCGGCCGCGTGGACGAGGCCCGCAAGCTGTTCGAGAAGCTGCTCGCCCTGCGCAACGACCTCGGGCTCCTCGCCGAGGAGTGGGACCCGCGCCTCCAGCGCCAGGTCGGCAACTTCCCGCAGGCCTTCAGCCACGTCCCGCTCATCGACACCGCGCTGCGGCTGACGGCGTCCGGGGCGTACGGCGGCTGAGTCTTCGGCCGAACCTTACGGATCGATGACGCACGTCGGCTGAACAGGACCGGAGAGCCGGGCCCGCCTACGCTGGAGCCATCAGCCCCTGCACGAAAGGGGGCGCCCCATGGCATCCCCGTCGAAGGCGGGCGCGGCCCTCGCCGCGCTCCGCGAGGATCTGGTCGGCGACGTGTTCGCTCCGGGAGACCCGGGCTATGACGAGGCCCGGATCGTCTTCAACGCCATGATCGACCGCCGTCCCGCGGTGATCGCCCAGTGCGTGGACGAGACCGACGTCGTACGGGCCGTGCGCTTCGGACGTGATCTCGATCTGCCGATCGCGGTACGCGGCGGTGGACACAGCGTGGCGGGCAGTGCGCTCAACGACGGCGGTCTCGTCGTCGACCTGCGCCATATACGCGCGGTCACCGTCCACCCGGCCGCCGGGGCGGTACGGATCGCGGGCGGGGCCACCATGAGCGACCTGGACCGGGCCTGTGAGCCGCACGGTCTCGCGACCACGGGCGGCCGCGCTTCCACCACCGGTGTCGGCGGCTTCGTCCTCGGCGGCGGCTCGGGCTGGCTGGACCGCTGGTGCGGGCTCGCCGTCGACAATCTGCTCGGCGTCGAACTGGTCACCGCGGACGGCTCCGAGGTCCACGCGAGCGCCGACGAGAACCCGGAGCTGTTCTGGGCCCTGCACGGCGGCGGAGGCAACTTCGGCATCGCCACCGCGATCACCCTGAAACTGCACGAGCTGCCCGAGTTCTCCATCGCGCTGCTGCTGTACCTCCCGGAGTACGGCCCCGAGGTCGCCCGCACCTACCGCGACCTGATCTCCGTGGCCCCGGACGAGGCGAGCGGCGGCGTCATCTACCTCACCGGCCCGCCCGAGGAGTTCTGCCCGCCCCACCTCCAGGGCACCCTGCTGTGCGGCGCGCTGCTGACGTACGCCGGGCCCGAGGAGGACATGCGCAAGCTGGCCGAGCCGCTGCTCGCGCTGCCGCACGAGTCGGAGATCGTCGGGGCGATGCCGTACGCCGACGTCCAGTGCATGCTCGACGATCCGCCCGGCATGCGGAACTACTGGTCGGCGGAGTATCTGACCGGCGCCCCCGACGACTTCCTGGACGTCTTCTGCGCCCGCGCCGCGTCCATGCCGGTGCCGACCGGCTCCATCCACGTCCTGTTCCCCCTGGGCGGGGCGATCTCCGCCGGACCGCACGAGTACCCGGTCCCGTACCGGGACGCGCCCTGGGCCGTGCACCCGTTCGCGATGTGGGAGGACCCGGCGGACGACGAGCGGGTCATCCAGTGGGTCCGGGACGTCCGCGCCGACTCCCGGCCGTGGAGCACCGGCGCGGTCTACCTCAACTTCATCGGCGACGAGGGCACCGAGCGCGTCACGGCGGGCCTCGGCCCCGAGAACGCGCGCCGACTGGCCGCGGTCAAACGGGAGTTCGACCCCGACAACGTCTTCCGCTTCAACCACAACATCAAACCGGAGTGAGCGCGGCGTCGGCGAAGACCTCGCTCGAGACAGGTCAACTCACCGCGGCGATCACCTCCCTGGCCGCCCGCTCGCCCTCGGTCGCCCCGCCCTCCATGAACCCCTGGAAGTCGTACGAACAGTGCTCGCCGCCGATGTGGACGTTGCCCTGCGCGACACCCTCGTAGCCGGCGTACCGATGCAGGTAACCCACCGGCCAGTACGAGTACGCGCCCTGCGCATACGGGTTGAGGTGCCACGCCGACAGCTGTGCCGCGCCGGTCCAGGCCGCCGACGTCCCCGGGAAGAAGGCGTCGATGTCGGCGAGATACCTCGTCGCGAGCCTCTTCACATACGGATCGCTCTCGTACGAGAAGGGCGCCGCGGGCGTCAGCGACCGGGCCAGGCTGCCGCCGCCGTACTGGATGAGGATGCCGCCCGTGCCGGGCTGGACCTTGGTGGTGTCCCAGGTCTGCTGCACCTGGCCGTCGGTGAAGCAGTCGCCCGCCGAGACGCCGGGCCAGGGGCCGGTGCCGCGCCAAGGGCGGTTGGAGAACTGCATGTTGAGCTTGGTGCAGTGGCCCATGCGGGCGTCCCGGAGGAGGTTGGTCATCCGGGTGTCGAACCCGGCCCGGGTGAGGTCGAGTTGCTTGAGGACGGACAGCGGGACACAGAGGACGGTGTGGTCGGCGGTGACGGTCCGCGTCGCCCCCGCCTCCTCGAAGGTCAGGGTCTGGGTGCCGTCACTGTTGGCCTTGACCGCCCGCAGCGCCCAGCCCTGCCGGATCGTGCCGTCGGGAAGGTGGTCGGCCATGGCGTACGGGAGTTGGTCGTTGCCGCCGACGATGTGGTAGCGCTCGTTGGACAGCCCCCAGATGTTGAAGTTGCCGGGATTGGTCTGGTAGCCCATGAGCAGCACGAGGGCCAGGGACGACTGTTCGGTCGTGTCGGCGCCGTATTCGACGTTGTAGGCGACGTCGAAGAACTGCCCGAGCGGCGAGTCGTGGCCGCCCGGGACGCGTGACTCGATCCAGTCGTACAGGGACATGGTGTCGAGGGCGGTGCCGGTCGCGGTGGTCTGGTTCCAGAAGACCTCGCCGGAGGCCTGGAGGTCCTTCTTCAGTGCCTGGTAGACGCCCTTGAAGTCCTCGTCGGCCCGGTCGCGCGGGTAGTAGCCGCCGTCGAACCACAGGACTTCCTCGGCCCCGTTGGGTCCGCCGCCGAGGAAGTCCTCGGTGGGCAGCGAGAAGCGGCGGCAGAGTTCCAGCATCTTCTTGTGGCTGGTGTCGATCAGCTCGCCGCCGATCTCCGAGACCTGGCCGTACGCCCAGTGGTCGCGCTGGGAGTACATACGGCCGCCGACACGGTCGGGGTCGGCCTCGTAGACCGTACAGCCGTACCCGGCGTCGTGGAGCGTGAGCGCCGCCGTCAGACCGGCGATTCCCGCGCCCACGACGGCGATTCGGGGCGTGGCGGCCGCGGCGGGTCCGGCCGCGGTGGTGGTGGCGACGGCCGCCGTGGCGACCGCGGCGCCCTTGAGGACCGTACGGCGGCGCACACGGGCGTCGGCGACGGGCAGGACGAGCCGCTCGGCGGCGGCGTGGTCGGCGAAGAGGGAACGCAGTACGTGCATCGAGTGGGTTCGGGACACTGTGCTGCTCCTCAGGCGTTGACGGGGGCTTCCTCGGTACGCTCCGCCGCGTCCTCCAGGACGATCCGGCCGATGATGTCGTAGCGCTCCGGGTGCCTGGTCCTGAGGTAGAGGCCGAGGCCCAGGCCGCCGAAGAAGACCAGGCCCACGATCCACGGGATGGCCTTGAAGAAGAGCGAGTCGGCCGCCGTGCCGGCCGCGGTGTCGAGGTTGGTCACCAGCAGCCCGACGACGGCGATCATGCCGATGCCGCCGAGCAGCGGGGCGGTGAGGGTCCTGAACCAGTGGCGGTCCTCGGGGTGGTTCTTGCGGAAGTAGCCGATGACCGCGAAGGAGCACAGGGTCTGCACGATGAGGATCGCCATCGTGCCGAGGATCGCGAGCAGCGTGTAGAGGTGGATGTAGGGGTCCTGGCCGGTCAGCCAGAAGGCCGCCACGAGCGCGACCGCGATGACCGACTGGACGAACGAGGCGATGTGCGGGGAGCCGTGCTTGGTGTGCGTCCGGCCGAGGGCGGGGTGCAGGAAGCCCTCACGGCCGATCGCGTAGAGGTAGCGGGCCGCGCACTGGTGGAAGGCCATGCCGCAGGCGAAGGAGCCGGTGATCAGCAGCCACTGGAAGGTGTCGACGGCCCAGGCGCCGATGAAGGAGTGTGCCGGGTCGAAGAACAGGTCGAGGGGGCTGGTGGAGGAGGAGACCTTCACCGATCCGGAGAGCCCGTTGCCCGCGATGGTCATCCAGGACACGTAGATGTAGAAGATGCCGACACCGATGACCGAGATCAGGGTCGCGCGCGGGATGACGCGCTTGGGGTCGCGGGACTCCTCGCCGTACATCGCGGTCGACTCGAAGCCCACCCACGACCAGAACGCGAAGAACAGACCGAGCCCGGCGGAGGTGCCGGTGAAGGCGTTCTTCGGGTTGATCGGCTCCATCGGGATGCCGTCGGGGCCGCCGCCCTGGAGGAGTACGGCGGTGGCGACCGCGAAGAGGACGGCGATCTCGGCGATCAGCATCACGCCGAGGGCCTTCGCGGTGAGGTTGATGTCGAAGAACGCCAGGACCGCGGTGACCAGGAGCATGGCGGCCGCGTAGACGATCCACGGGAGGTCCACGCCCAGCTGGTCGTGGACGGTGGTCTTCGCGAAGTAGGAGAAGACGCCGACGATGGACGCCTCGAAGACGATGTACGCCAGCACGGCGAGCATCCCCGAGGCCATGCCCGCGATCCGGCCCAGGCCGTGCGAGATGTAGCCGTAGAAGGCGCCGGCGGCGGTGATCCGCCGGGCCATGGCGACGTATCCGACGGAGAACACCGTCAGGACCAGCGTCGCGAAGAGGTAGCCCGCGGGCGCGCCCGTGCCGTTGCCGAAGCCGACCGCGATCGGCAGGTTGCCGGTCATCGCGGTGATCGGCGCGGCGGTGGCGACCGCCATGAACACGACGCCGACCAGGCCTACGGAATTCGCCTTGAGCCGGTGTACCTCTCGCGTGGGCTTTTCTGTCATTCCCGCCCCCATCAGTGTCATGTGACAACGAAATCCGAAGATCAAAGAGCTCTTCCCTTTCGGATGCGTCAGTGTGGCGGCGGAGTGACGCATGCCACAAGCGACACGCGGTCGTGCAATTCGGCCATGGGCGCGACGGATTGTCGTGCGCGAGGGCCCGGTGATCGTCCCCGTAATCGTCCGGAGATGTCCCCGAAGCATGCGCGCGGGTAGCGTCCGGCTCATGGACAGCAGATTCGACAGCCAGGGTGCGGGCATCACGGTTCAGCGGGCACTGGAGCTGCCCGGCCTGCGCAGCGGCCTCCCCGAGATCCTCGCGGGCGCCGACCGGCTGCAGCGGCCCGTGCGCTGGGTGCACGCGGGCGAGGTACCGAACATCGCCTCCCTCCTCAAGGGCGGCGAGCTCCTGCTGACCACGGGCTACGGACTCGGCACCCGTCCGGCCGAACAGCGGGCGTTCGTCCGCACCCTGGCCGAGCGGGGCATCGCGGCCCTCGTCGTCGAACTCGGCCCGCGTTTCACCCGCCTCCCGGCGGCCCTCGTCGACACGGCCCGCGCGGCGGGGCTGCCGCTGGTCCAACTGCACCGCGAGGTGCCGTTCGTGACGGTGACGGAGGAGATCCACACCGAGATCGTCAACGGCCACTACGCCCTGCTCCAGCGGGCCGAGGAAGTGCACCGCCGATGCACCGAGGCCTTGTTGGGCGGCGGCGGGGTGCCCCAGGTGCTGGGCATCCTGGCCGGCTTCAGCGACAACCCGGTGTTCCTGGAGACGACCGACGGCCAGCTGCTGTACGCCGCCGGTGCGGGCCCCGAGGGCGCTGACCCGCTCCAGGTGTGGGAGGGGCTGCGGGGTCAGCACAAGGACGCCCCGCCGACCGGTTCGGTACTGGTGGACGTGCCCGGGGGCGGCCCGGGCACGGGGTCGGTACGAGCCCGCCTGGTCCTGCTCCCCGTACGCGCTCCCCTCGTCCCGGTGCACCGGATGGCCGCCGAGCGGGCCGCGGGCATCCTCGCCGTGGTGCTGATGCAGGCACGGCAGGAGGAGGAGCTGGCCGCGCGCGGCCGCGGCGACTTCCTGACCGACCTCGCCGAGGGCCGTATCACCGCCGAGGACGCCCCCGCACAGGCGCGCGTCCTCGGCTTCAAGCCGGGCAGCAGCCCCCTGCTCCCGGTGGTGATGCGGCTCGGCGACACCCTGTCCCCGGGCGGCGGCTGGGCGGTACTGGCACGGGCGGTCTCGGAGGAGCTGGCCTCAGTGGGGGTTCCGGTCCTCCTGGGCGTACGACCACTCGAAGGCCGCGTCCTGGTCCTGCTGGGCCTGCGTTCGGAGTCGGAGCGGTCGGCGGTCGCGGACCGGGTCGCGGCGGCACTGCGCGCCGGTGTGGAGCGGGCCGGGATGCAACGGCCCGGCGCACAGCCCCCGGTGGTCGTGGTCGGCGTCGCGGGCGGCTGGGCGGCGGCCTCGGCGGGGCTGCGGCACGCGGCGGAGACGGCGACCGCGGCCCAGGGCCTGTCGGACCGCCCCTGGTACGACGCCCGCCGCCTCGACATCGACCTGCTGCTGTGGCGACTGCGCGACCACCCCGACCTGGCGGCCTTCGTGGACCGCGCGATCGGCCCGGTCCGGGACCACGACCACCGCTCCAGGCCGCCCCTGCTGCCCACCCTGGAGACATATCTGGCGCATGCGGGCCGCAAGGCGGAGACGGCACGCGAACTGCACCTCAACCGGCAGACCCTGTACAACCGCCTCGCACGGATCGGCGACTTGCTGGGTACGGACCTGGACGACCCGCAGACGGTACTGGCGTTGAGCCTCGCCCTGCGGGCGCGCAGGCACGTGGCCTGAACGCCGCTTAGATGAGCGGCCGGGGCTGGGTCAACTCGTCGTAGACGCTGAGCACTTGGGCGACGGTCTCGTCCTCGGTCGGCCAGGTCGCCGCCTGCCGCACACCCTTCTCCCGCAGCTCCTCGCACCGCTCGGGATCACCGAGCAGCCGTACGACGGCGTCGGCGAGGGCCTCCGCGTCTCCGTAGGGCACGAGTTCGGCGGCGTCGCCCACGAGTTCGGGCATGCTGCCGACGTCGGTCGCGACGAGCGGCACGCGCGCGTGGAGGGCTTCCTGGGCGAGGACGGAGCGCGCCTCCCAACTGCTCGGCAGCAGAGCGAGGTCGGCGGCCGCGAGCAGCTCGCTCACATCGTCGCGCCGCCCGATGAGCCGTACCGGCAGCCCCTCGTTCTCGATCCTGCGCTGAAACTCCGTCCGCAGCGGCCCCTCCCCCGCGACCACGACGAGCGGCACGGGGTCGAGGCCCCGCCACGCGCGCGCGGCGTCCAGCAGGACGTCGTACCCCCGATGCCGGTCGAGCGAGCCGACCGCCATCAGCAACGAACGTCCGGTGGCGCCGAGTTCGGCCCGCACCTTGGGCCGCAGCCGGTCGGGGTCCTCCAGCCGTACGGCCTTGCGGGCCCCGGGCAGGGCGACGGCGGCGAGCCGCGCGTCCCTCGCGCCCGTGGTCCGCGCCCGGTCGACCAGAGCCGAACTGGCCCCCAGCACCACGGAGGCGGCCTTCACGACCCGCCGCTCCAACAGACGTACGAGATGGGCCCGCGCGCCCTCGGCCTGCGCCCGGTCGTGCCACGTCACGACGAGCGGGGTGCGCCGGCCGCTGAGCGCGAGCACCGCGCGGAACGAGGCGTGCAGCCCGTGCGCATGGACGAGGTCGGCGTCCGCGCAGGCCGCCCGCAACGCGGCGACGGACCCCGGGTCACTGCTGCGCGGCACATGCACATGTTCGGCACCGGCCCCGCTGAAGTCATAGGTGCGATCGGCCTCGACAGGAGCGCACACGGTCACCCGCACGCCCCTGGCGACCAGCCCGGAGGCCAGGGACCGCACATGCGCGCTGCTGCGGGCGTTGCCGCCGCCGAGCACCTGGACGGTGCGCAACGATGACTGGCCGTGCGGTGAGTGGCTGCTCACGGGGGTCACGTGGCCGGGGCTCCTGGTTCGGCGTCGGGCGGTCACGAGGAAACGTACAGAAGGTATCGAGCGGAGGGGTGTACCGCGCGCTTCCTACGCGTACTGCGTCAAAGGCCAAGGATGCCAGTACGTACGGGTGTTCCGGGAACGCCGGGGGTGTGCGGGCTCGGCAAGGAAAGGGCGCGGGTCACTCACACGGGTGAGAAATGGGGCGCGTTCGGGGCGGACGGGGTCACTCGGGGCCAGTGGAGTCACTTGAAGCGCGTGGGGTCACCTGGCGTGGGCGGGGGCTCAGTGCGAGGGGGACGTCAGGGGGTGTGCGAGATCACTCGGGGAGATCGAGAGCGTTCCGAGGCCGTCCCCGCGAGCAGGTCCGCTCGGCCTGTGCCAAGCCCCCCGCAATCGAGACCTCCGCGGAACGCACGAAGCCGCGCCCCGCGAGCGCGATCACCGGAAGCGCGCGTACCCGCCCGACGCAGGCGGCATCACCGCGAAACCCCCGGCGGCAGCGCCCGCGCGACCTCGCTGACCCTGTCCCCGTACACCGCCGCGGCCACGACAGCGGCAGCGTGGGCCACCAGCCCCGCCCGCCCGTTGCCCGCCACAACGGCCGCCCCCAGAGCCGCGCCCAGCGCGTGCGCCCCCGTGTCGCCGAGCATCGCGCGCTCACCGAGGTCGTCCGGCAGTACGGCGCCGGCGGCCCCCACGGTCGCCGCGGCCAACTCGCCCGCCGGTCCTTTCCGCACCATCCCCGGTACCCCGAGAGCCACCACGGCACCGGCGGCCCGCCCCGGCGCCACATCCACGAGATTGACGAAGTGCGCGGCCCCGGCGATGACGACCCCGGCGAGCACCTTGTCGACGATCCGCTCCTTGAGGAACGCCCCGGCGACGAGCCCGGCGGCCGAGACCCCGAACAACTTGACGGCGCCACTGGTGACTTCACCGTCACGCAGGGCCGAGAGATGCGCCCGGAACCCGCGCCGCGAGTCACCGACGCCGGCGACGTCGTCGTACGCCCCACATGAGCCGGCGGCGGCCACGGCGAACCCGGCGGCCGGGTGGACGCGGGCCGCAGCGAGCGCGACGACGGCCGCGGAGGCGGGCCCGGCGTACAACTCGACCGTGCGCCCGGCGTAGTTCTTCCGCTCCCAACGGTCACGCCCGCCAGAGGCCTTGGCCCGGAGGGCGGTGACGGCGGTACGGGTGACGGCGGCGGCCAGGGCGAGGGAGGCGGGACGGCTGATCATCCGCCCACCCTAATCCGCCCATCGCCACGCCGATCCGCACGCCTCGACGTCGATCCGCCCACCGCAACGCGAACCCGCACGCCTCTCAAAGGACCTACGCGTCCAGCCGCGCCGCCTCCAGCAACTCCTCCGCATGCGCCCGCGCCGTCTCCGAGTCCTCCTGGCCGGCCAGCATCCGGGACAACTCCCGTACCCTCTCCTCGCCTTCGAGCACCTTCACTCCGGACCGCGTGACGGACCCGTCGTTGGTCTTCTCGACGAGCAGCTGCCGGTCGGCGAAGGCCGCGACCTGCGGCAGATGCGTGACGACCACGACCTGCGCGGACTTCGCCAGCTTCGCGAGCCGCCGTCCGATCTCGACAGCCGCCTTGCCACCGACACCGGCGTCGACCTCGTCGAAGAGATAGGTCGGCACAGGGTCGGTCCCGGCGAACACGACCTCGACGGCCAGCATCACGCGCGAGAGCTCACCACCCGACGCACCCTTGGCGATGGGCCGCGGCGGCGCACCGGGATGCGGGGCGAGCAGCAGCTCGACCTCGTCCGCACCCGACGGCCCGTACGCGACGGCCCGCCCCCCGACCTCGACACCGTCCGCGTCCTCGGTCTGCCGAATGTCGAAGGACACCCGCGCGTGCGGCATCGCGAGCGAGGCCAGCTCGGCGGTCACCGCGGCGGCGAACCGCGAGGCGGCCTCCGCCCGCGCATCGGTCAACGCCTGCGCCAGCCCGCCCAGTTCGACCCGCAGCGCATCCCGCTCGGCGGTCAGCTCGCCGATCCGCTCGTCGTCGCCGTCGAGCTCGGTGAGCCGCGCGGCCCCCTGCTCGGCCCACGCGAGAACGGCGGCGATGTCCTCGCCGTACTTCCGCGTGAGCCCCGTCAGAGCCGCCCTGCGCTCCTCGACAGCCGCCAGCCGCAAGGGATCCGCGTCGAGATCGTCGGCGTATCCCGCCAGCTCCCCCGCGACGTCGCCCAGCAGGATCCCGATCTCCCCGAGCCGTTCGGCAAGCGCGGCCAGCGCCGGGTCGTGCGACCGTACGGCGTCCAGGGCCCGCTGAGCGCCCGCGACGAGCGTGGCGGCGTCGATGCCCTCGGGATCCTCGGGGTTCCCGGCGAGGGCCGCGTGTGCGGCCGTAGCAGCCGAGGACAGCGCCTCGGCATGCCCGAGCCGCTCGGCCTCCTCGGCCAGCTCGACATCCTCCCCGGCCCGCGGCTCGACCCCGGCGATCTCGTCGAGCCCGTACCGCAGCATGTCGGCTTCCTGAGCCCGCTCACGCGCGCGCGTGGTGATCTCGTCGAGCTCCACGGAGACAGCCCGCAGCCGCCGATAGGCCTCGGTGTACTTGGCGAGCGGCACGGCGACGGCGTCCCCGGCATACCGGTCGAGCGCCTGCCGCTGCCGGGACAGCTTCAGCAGCCCCTGCTGATCGGTCTGCCCGTGGACGGCCACCAGCTCGTCGGCAAGCTCGGCCAGCACTCCGACCGGCACACTCCGCCCACCCACATGCGCCCGCGACCGCCCTTCGGCGGAAACGGTACGACTGATGAGCAGAGCCCCGTCGTCGAGCTCGGCACCGGCCTCCTCGGCACGCACGACGACGGACGCGCCGGCAGGCACACTGATGCGCCCCTCGACGACCGCCTTCTCGGCCCCGATCCGCACGAGCGCCGGGTCCGCCCGCCCACCGAGCAACAGCCCCAGGCTGGTGACCACCATGGTCTTGCCCGCACCCGTCTCACCCGTGACAGCGGTGAACCCGGGCGACAACTCGACGACGGCGTCGTCGATGACTCCGAGCGACCGTATCCGCATCTCTTCCAGCACGGTGAAGACCTTACGAGGTCGAGCGGACGAGATGCGAGGCCCCCTGTCACTCGGGCGAGTGGAGGTTTGTTGAGGGGCGCGGGACCGGCTAGTGAGGCGCCCCCCGCCACCCGGAGACAGGCAACGCGAACTTCGCCACAAGCCGGTCCGTGAAGGACGCATGATGCAGCCGAGCGAGCCGCACCGGCACAGCCCCCCGCCGCACCTCGACCCGCGCCCCCGCCGGCAGCTCAACAGTCCGCCGCCCGTCGCACCACAGCACACCCGGCGGAATGTGAGGCAGAACCTCCACGGCAAGCACAGAATCCGGCGACGTCACCAACGGCTTCGCGAACAACGCATGCGCACTGATCGGCACCATCAACAACGCCTCGACCTCAGGCCACACCACAGGCCCGCCGGCGGAGAACGCGTACGCGGTGGACCCCGTAGGAGTCGACAGCACGATCCCGTCGCACCCGAACCCGGTCACCGGCCGCCCGTCGATCTCAAGGACGACCTCGAGCAGCTTCTCGGCGCCGGCCTTCTGCACGGCCGCCTCGTTCAGCGCCCAGTCGGTGTGCACGATGTCCCCGTTGCTGTGGACCACCACATCAACGGTCATCCGCTCCTCGACCTCGTACGCCTTCGTCACCACCCGGTCGACGACCTTGTCGAGATCATCCCGCTCGGCCTCGGCGAGGAACCCGACCCGCCCGAGGTTGACGCCCAGCATGGGCACCCCGGAGGCCCGAGCGAACTCGGCGCCGCGCAGCAAGGTTCCGTCCCCGCCCAGCACGATCAGCAGCTCGCACCCGTCGAGGCACTGCGGAGTCGCCTCCTTGACGAGCTCCACTTCCTCCGGAAGCGGCAAGTCCGCGGCCTCGTACTCCAGCACCCGCACGCCGATGCCCTCACGCAGCAGCCCCTTCACCACGAGCTCGGCGCTGCGGATCGCCGCAGGCCGCCCCGTGTGGGCGAGCAGGAAAACAGTACGAGCTCGGTTCTGTGTCAACGAGGCCCCTCCGCCACTGCACGGTCAACGTCGGCCGGGTCCAGGGCGGGCGCCCCGGCACGCAGCCACAGAAAGTATTCGACATTGCCCGAGGGCCCGGGCAACGGACTGGCCGTGACGCCCTTCACCCCGAGCCCCAGCTCCCACGCCTTCTCGGCGACTCCCCGCACGGCCTCCGCCCGCAGCTGCGGACTCCGTACGACTCCCCCACTGCCCAGCCGTTCCTTCCCCACCTCGAACTGCGGCTTGACCATCATCACCAGGTCGGCGTCCGGCTTCACGCACCGCGCCAGGGCGGGCAGCACCAGCCCGAGCGGGATGAAGGACAGATCCCCCACGACAAGATCCACGGGCTCCCCATCAATCGCCTCAAGCGTCAACTCGCGTACGTTCGTACGGTCCTTGACGGTGACGCGTTCATCGCTCTGCAGAGTCCATGCGAGTTGTCCGTACCCGACGTCGACGGCGACGACATGCGCGGCCCCCGACCGCAGCAGCACATCCGTGAACCCACCGGTCGAAGCCCCGGCGTCCAGCGCCCGCCGCCCCTCGACGACAAGCCCCTCCGGCACGAAAGCCGCCAGCGCCCCCGCAAGCTTGTGCCCGCCCCGGGACACGTAGTCGGGATCGCCGTCGTCGTCCTGCACGACGATCGCCGCCGCGGTCTCCACCTGTGTGGCCGGCTTGGTCGCGACGGTCTTCCCGACGGTGACCCGCCCCGCGGCGATCAACTGGCTGGCGTGCTCACGCGACCGCGCGAGCTTCCGCCGTACCAGCTCCGCGTCCAGACGACGGCGTGCGACTCCTGCCACGTTCGGTTCAGCTCCTATTGCCATACGAGGGTGAAGGCGCCCTCTGGTCATACGACGGTGAGGGCGCCGGAGGTCCCGGGCGGGCGTCGAGCGCGGTGAGCGCGTCGCGCAGCCCCCGGTGTACATCCTCGTACACCTCGACGTGTCCGTCCGTGGCGAGGTGGTCGGCGTCGCCGAGCCGGTCCAGATGGGCGTCGACCTCGGCGTTGCCGGTGGGGGTGCGGGGGACGTTCAGGGGCGCCGGGGCGGCCGGGTCCTGCTCCACCGCCTCCGCAAAGGCCTCCGGGCTCTGGGGTACTGCGTCGCTCATGCCCAGACGCTACCCCGAAGGGCCCGTGTACCGTCGAAGGGCCGGTGTACCGTCGATCTCGATGGCCACGATCGAGGAGTGCCGCGCCGCACTCGAAAAGCTCTCGGACAACATGCAGCACGCCGAAGGCGACGTCGCCACGGCGGCGGCCCTGGACCGCTCGGTGAGCTGCCGGATCACCGACCTGGACGTGACGTTCGTCGGCAGGATGACGGACGGGCGGATCGTCGTGCACGACACGATCCAGGGCCCTCCCAAGGAGAAGGCCCAGATCAGACTGACCATGCAGGGCGACGACCTGGTGGCCCTGGTCAACGGAGAGCTGAACTTCGCCAAGGCCTGGGGTTCGGGCCGGGTGAAGCTGGAGGCCGGGCTGCGGGACCTTTTCCAGCTCAGGAAGCTTCTTTAGCTACGACCCTGGCCTCATCAGCCACGACCCTGGCCTCGTCCCGCGCGCGTGCCTTCCGCGCCGCCGGAACCACCAGCGGCGTCCCCGTCTCCGGGTCGTCGATGACCTGGCAGCGCAGCCCGAAGACCTCCTCGACCAGCTCGGCCGTGACGATGTCGTTCGGCGCGCCCTCGGCGATGACCGAGCCGTTCTTGAGCGCGATCAGGTGGGTCGCGTACCGGGCGGCGTGGTTGAGGTCGTGCAGGACGGCCACCAGCGTGCGCCCCTGCTCCTCGTGCAGCTCGGCGCACAGGTCGAGGACGTCGATCTGGTGCTGGATGTCGAGGTAGGTGGTCGGCTCGTCGAGGAGCAGCAGCGGGGTCTGCTGGGCGAGCGCCATCGCGATCCACACGCGCTGCCGCTGACCGCCGGAGAGCTCGTCGACGTACCGGTCGGCCAGCTCGGCGACGCCCGTCTGCGCCATCGACTCCTGCACGACCCGCTCGTCCTCGGTCGACCACTGGCGCAGGATGCCCTGATGCGGGTAGCGGCCTCGGCCGACCAGGTCGGCGACGGTGATCCCGTCGGGTGCGATGGAGGACTGCGGCAACAGGCCCAGCGTCCGCGCGACCTTCTTGGCGGGCATCGACTGGATGACCGCCCCGTCGAGCAGCACCCGCCCCTGGCTCGGCTTCAGCATCCGTGACAGCGCCCGCAGCAGCGTCGACTTGCCGCACGCGTTCGGGCCGACGATCACCGTGAAGGACTTGTCGGGGATCTCCACCGACAGCTGCTCGGCGATGACGCGCTGGTCGTAGGCGAGGGTTACGTTCTCGGCGGAGAGGCGGTTCACGGGGCTCCTTCGGGTGTTCTGGTTCTCTGAACCGCGCTGGTCCGGTTCGGTGGCGGCGCTCATGTCCGGCCCGCTCATATCCGGCCTGCTCATATCCGGCCGGCCTTCCGCTCGGTGACCAGCAGCCACAGCAGATAGACGCCACCGAGGACACCGGTCACCACGCCCACCGGCATCTGGTCGGCGCCGAAGACCTGCTGCGAGACCCAGTCGGCGGTGACCAGCAGGGCGGCGCCCATGCACAGCGACGGCAGCAGGTTCGGTCCGGGCGAGCGGGTCAGGCGGCGGGCGAGCTGCGGCGCGGTGAGCGCCACGAAGCTGACCGGGCCGGCGGCGGCGGTGGCGGTCGCGGTGAGCAGGACGGCGGCCACCAGCAGCAGCCCCCGCGTCCGCTCGACCCGCACCCCGAGGGCGTTCGACACGTCATCGCCCATCTCCATCATCCGCAGCGCCCGCGCACTGCCGAGGACATAGGGCACCAGGACCACGCACAGCCACAGCAGCGGCCAGACCTGGTCCCAGTCACGGCCGCTGAGCGAGCCGGTCATCCAGACCACGGCCTGGGAGGCCTCGGTGATGGTCGACTTGGTCAGCAGATAGCCGTTGACCGCCGTGACGATCGCGGACACCCCGACGCCGACCAGCACCAGCCGGTACCCGTGCACACCCTGCTTCCAGGCGAGCAGATAGATGGCCGCCCCGGTCACCAGACCGCCCACCAGCGCCCCGGCGGTGACCTCGGCCGCGTTCCCGGAGAACACCACGATCACCACGAGCGCCCCGGCCGTGGCCCCCTGCCCGAGCCCGAGAATGTCCGGACTGCCCAGCGGATTCCGGGACACGGCCTGGAACAGCGCCCCACCGAGGCCCAGGGAGGCCCCGACCAGCAGCCCGACGAGCACCCGCGGCAGCCGCAGCTCGTTGACGATGAACTCCTGCCCCGCGTTCCCGTCCCCGAGCAGCGTCTTGAGCACATCCCCGGCGGGGATCGGGAAGTCGCCGGTACCGATCAGCACCACACTCGCGGCGAGTGCTGCGGCCAGCAGCAGGAGTACGACGGTGAGGGCGCGGACGTCGAGCCGGACCGAGAGTCCGCCCGGCGTCCTGATGGCACGGTTGGTCTTCACAGCTGTGCCGTCCTCCGCCGTCGTACGAGAAAGATGAAGACCGGGCCGCCGATGATCGCGGTGACGATGCCGACCTGGACCTCCGAGGGCCGGGCGACGACCCGGCCGATGACATCGGCGCCGAGCAGCAGCACGGGCGACAGGACGGTCGCGTACGGCATGATCCAGCGCAGGTCGGGCCCGGTGAAGGAGCGCACGACGTGCGGCACCATCAGGCCGACGAACACGATCGGTCCGCAGGCGGCGGTCGCGGCCCCGCACAGCACGGTGGCGGCGAGCATCGACAGGGCCCGGGTGCGGTTGAGGTCGGCGCCGAGGGCCTTCGCGGTGTCGTCGCCCATCTCCATGGCGTTCAGCGGCCGGGCGAGCGCGAGGGCGAGCAGGGTGCCCGCCACGAGGAACGGCAGCACCTGCGTGATGGTCGACTCGCTCGCCGAGGACAGCGAACCCACGGTCCAGAAGCGCATCTTGCCGAGCGCCGCCTGGTCGCTGATCATCACGGCCTGGAGATAGCCGTACAGCGCGGCACTGATCGCGGTACCGGCGAGCGCGAGCCGCACGGGCGTCGCCCCGCGGCTCCCGCCGAGGAACCACACGAGCGCCCCGACCGCGGCCGCCCCCAGGAAGGCGAACCAGACATAGCCGCTCAGGCTGGTGACCCCGAAGAACGTCATGGCGGTGACGACGGCTGCGGAGGCACCGGCGTTGATACCGAGCAGCCCGGGGTCGGCCAGCGGATTACGGGTGAGCGCCTGCAGCACGGCCCCCGACAGGCCGAGCGCGGCACCGGCCAGCAGCCCCAGCAGGGTCCGCCACAACCGCTCGCCGACGACGACATCGCCGTACGTCCCCGAGTCCTCGAACAGCCCGTGCCACACCTGCCCCATCGACAGCTCTTTCGCCCCGATCGCGATGCTGGCCAAGGCCACGAGCACCAGGATCACGACGGACACGAGCAACCCGAGGGCGCGTATCGCCCGGCGGGTCGGGGGCGCGGGGGCGGTCTCCGCGCGCTGTTCGGGAGGACTGTCGACCAACACGCAGTTAGGTTAGCCTACCCTCGGATTCGGCCACGCTCCCGCTGTACGGGTTCACAGGCACCCCCTCCGAGAGGCGTCACAGGCCCAGCCGAGCGAGCGCCTTCCCTCCGTCCAGCTCGCACGCTCCCGAGCCGGCCGCCGTCCATGCCGCCGCGCACAGCGCCCGCAGACCGTCCAGGGCCGCCCCCTCACCGTCCAGTTCCAGCCGCTCGGCACCCGCGGTCGCCGTCCAACCCCCGCACCGGAAGCCGCCGTCCACCTCGGTGACCTCCGGCTGCCCGGTGAGCATGCCGCGCAGATCGGCGTCGACATAGGTGGGCCGGTGCTGCGGCGGCGCGGCCAGCAACTGGACACCGTCGGTCACGCCGGTCAGCACGAGCAGCGAGTCGACCTCCCCGTTGAACGCGCCCTCGATGTCGGTGTCCAGCCGGTCCCCGACGACCAGCGGCCGCTCGGCCCCGGTCCGCAGAATGGTCTCGCGGTGCATGGGAGGCAACGGCTTGCCCGCGACCTGCGGTTCGGCTCCCGTGGCGATCCGCACCACCTCGACGGCCGCCCCGTTCCCCGGCGCGATCCCCCGCCCGCTCGGAATGGTGAGATCGGTGTTGGACGCGAACCACGGCACCCCGCGCGCGACGGCGTACGAAGCCTCGGCGAACCGCCCCCAGGGCAGATCGGGCCCCCCGAACCCCTGCACGACGGCCGCCGGATCGTCGTCGGCGGACTCGACGGGCTCAAGACCCCGCTCCCGCAACGCGACCCGCAGCCCCTCCCCACCGATCACGAGCACCCGCGAACCCGCGGGCACCTGCTCACTGATGAGCCGCGCGACCGCCTGCGCCGAGGTGATGACGTCACCGGCCTCCGTCGGTATCCCCAGCTCGGTCAGATGCCCGGCGACGGTGTCCGGCGTCCGCAGCGCGTTGTTGGTGACGTACGCGAGATGCATCCCGCCCGCCCGAGCCGTGGCCAGCGACTCGACGGCGTGCACGATCGCGTTCCCACCCGCGTACACCACTCCGTCGAGGTCGAGCAGCGCGGTGTCGTACGCCTCGCTCAGGGCCTGCCCACTGCCCTCGGGCCTCGTCCTGACGCTCTGGCTCATTACACATCGCTCCTCGCTCGACGGCTTTCCCCCGATCATCCCTCACGCCACTGACACACGTACGATGCCGGGATGAACACCGCAGGTCACTCGGAAGCAATGGCGCGCCGGGGCCTGGAACTCACGCCGTTCCGAGGCCTTCGCTACGACCCCGACCGGGTCGGCAGCCTCGCGGCTGTGACGTCTCCGCCGTACGACGTCGTCGTACGCCCCGACGGCGTGGTCCACCTCCAGTCCGCGGACCCGCACAACATCGTCCGGCTGATCCTGCCCCAGGCGACCACCCCGAACGCCCGCAACGAACAAGCGGCCGACACCCTGCACCACTGGCTCGCGGAAGGCGTCCTGGCCGCCGACCCCGAACCCGGCTTCTACGTCTACGAGCAACGCGGCGACGACGGCATGCTCCAGCGCGGCATCATCGGCACCCTCCGCCTGTCGGACCCGTCGGAGGGCGTGGTCCTGCCGCACGAGGACGTCATGCCCCATGTGATCGCCGACCGCGCGGCCCTCATGCGCGCGACCAACGCGAACCTGGAGCCGCTGCTCCTCACCTACCGCGGCAACGGCTCGGCGGCGGACACCACGGCAGTCGTGGACCGTACGGCCGCACAGGAGCCCCTTCTCTCCACCACGACCGAGGACGGCTACAGTCACCGCCTCTGGTCGATCACCGACGCCGCCGACGTGGCCGCGATCCAGACCGACCTCTCCCGCCACCAGGCCCTCATCGCCGACGGCCACCACCGCTGGGCGACGTACCGCCGTCTACGCGCGGAGCACCCCTCCCCCAGCCCCTGGGACTACGGCCTGGTCCTCCTCGTCGACACCGCCCGCTACCCTCTGCGCGTACGCGCCATCCACCGCCTCCTGCACGGCCTCCCGGTGGCCGACGCCCTGGCCCCCCTGGAGGGCCTGTTCCGCATACGCCGCCTGGCCGTCCCGCTGGCCGAGGCACTGGAAACCCTCGCCGACGCGGCCTGCGCGGGCAACGCCTTCCTGCTCGCCGGAGACGGCGCCTTCCACCTGGTCGACCACCCGGACCCCGGCCTGCTGGCCCGTACGATCCCCGCCGACCGCCCGGCCGCCTGGCGCACCCTGGACGCCACGGTCCTGCACGCCACCCTCCTCGACCACATCTGGCACGTCCCCGAGGACGACCCCACCCGCATCGCCTACATCCACGACACCGCCGCCACGGTCCGCAAGGCCGAACGCGACGGGGGTACGGCCGTCCTGATGCACCCCGTCCGCGAGGAAGTCGTCCGCGACCTGGCCCGCCAGGGCATCACGATGCCCCGCAAGTCGACGTCGTTCGGCCCGAAGCCGGCATCGGGACTGGTACTGCGCGCGCTGGGAATCTGAGCCACGACATGCAAAAGGGCAGGGCCTCCACCTGAGAGGCCCCGCCCTTTTCATTCACGGACGTCAGTCCTTGTCATCACCCTTGCCGTCGCCCTTGGCGTCGTCCTTCTCGGACTCGTCCTCAAGCTCGACCTCGACGACCTGGGCCTCGCCGCCGTTCTCGTCCTCGTCGTCGTCCTCAGCGAACGCATCGACGAACTCGACACCGTCCAGCTCGGCAAGCCGGTCCGAGGCGTCCGTGCTGCCGTCCTTGTCGGACTCCACGGCCTTCGCGAACCACTCCCGCGCCTCACCCTCACGCCCGGCAGCGAGCAGCGCATCGGCGTACGCGTACCGCAGCCGCGCGGTCCACGGCTGTACGGAGTTGGAGGCCAGCTCGGGGCTCTGCAGCGTCACGATGGCCGCGTCCAGCTGCCCCATGTCACGCCGGGCACCGGCAGCGACGAGCCGCATCTCGACCTGCCCGGCCCGGTCCAGCTTGCCCACCTCGGGCGCCCCGGCCATGTCCAGCGCCTTCTCCGGCCGCCCGAGCCCACGCTCACAGTCGGCCATCAGCGGCCACAGCTCCACGCCCCCGGTCATCCGCCGAGCGGCCCGGAACTCGGCGAGCGCCTCGGAGTACTTCTGGTTGGCGTACGCGGCGAACCCGGCGGCCTCCCGTACGGCGGCGACACGCGACGCAAGACGCAGCGCCACCTTGGAGTAGCCGTAGGCACGCTCGGGGTCCTCGTCGATGAGCCGCGCGACCATCACCAGGTTCTTCGCGACATCCTCCGCGAGCGTCTTCGGCAGACTCAGCAGCTCCTGCCGTACGTCGCCGTCGATCTCGTCGCCCGTGACGTCCTCGGCGATCGGCAGCCGCTTGATCGGCTCCCGGTCCCGGTCCCGCTCGTCGCGGAAACGACCGCCACCGCGCTGGTCGTCACGCCGGCCGTAGCCGCCGCCACGGTTGTCATCGCGCCGGTCGTCACGCCCACGGAACCCTCCGGGACGTCCGCCGCGGTCGTCACGGCGGGGCCCACGGCCACCTCGGTCGTCCCGGCCCCGGAAGCCACCGCGCTCGCCGCGGTTGTCTCCCCGGCTGTCGCCTCGGTTGTCGTCCCGACGGAACGCGGGGCGCGGCCCACGGTCGTCGCCACGGCGGTCATCGCGGCGATCGTCACGCCGGTCGTAGCCACCGCCGCGGTTCTCGCCGCGGTTGTCATCGCGACGGAAGCCACCCCGGTCCCCGCGGTCGCCCCGGTCACGGTCGTCACGCCGGAAGCCACGGTCGCGGTCGTCGCTGCGGAATCCGCGGTCGCGGTCACGGTCCCGGTCATCGCGGCGGAATCCGCCACGGTCGTCGCCACGGCGGTCGTCACGTCGCTCGTAGCCACCACCGCGGTTGTCGTCCCGGCGGAAGCCGCCCCGGTCTCCGCGGTCGTCGCCCCGACGGTCATCACGTCGGTCGTCACGTCGGCCGTAGCCACCGCCACGGTTCTCGCCGCGGTTGTCGTCCCGACGGAACGCCGGACGAGGCCCACGGTCGTCGTCGCGACGCTCCCCGCGGTCTCCCCGGTCCCGGTCGTCACGGCGGAAGGCAGGACGGTCCCCGTCCCGACGGAAGCCGCGGTCGCGGTCGTCCCGACGCGGCCCAGCGGGACGGTCGTCACGACGGAACGCGGGGCGCGGCCCACGGTCGCCTTCACGCCGGTCATCGCGGCGATCGTCACGTCGGCCGTAGCCCCCGCCACGGTTCTCGCCGCGGTTGTCACCACGGTTGTCATCGCGACGGAAGCCGCCGCGGTCTCCACGGTCGTCGCGCCGGCCGTAGCCACCGCCACGGTTGTCGCCGCGGTTGTTGTCCCGGCGGAAGCCACCACGGTCGGGACGATCGCCGCCGCGGTATCCGCCCCGGTCACCGCGGTCGTTGCGGTCACCACTGTCCCGTCGCCGCTGGTCGCGCTCCGGTCGGTCGTCGGGAGAGTTGGTGGACATTGGTGACTCCTGTCTCGGTACTGCAAGCATTGTAAAAACAAAAGGACCCCTGGTCCCAGCTGAACGCTGGGACCAGGGGTCCTTCCAAAGATTGTTCGGCGGCGTCCTACTCTCCCACAGGGTCCCCCCTGCAGTACCATCGGCGCTGTAAGGCTTAGCTTCCGGGTTCGGAATGTAACCGGG
>NZ_JAQMWP010000029.1 GCF_030403745.1 Streptomyces sp. S.PB5 | reverse complement strand
TCCGAACCCGGAAGCTAAGCCTTACAGCGCCGATGGTACTGCAGGGGGGACCCTGTGGGAGAGTAGGACGCCGCCGAACAAATTTTGAGAAAAGGCCCACGCCGTCAGGCGTGGGCCTTTTTGCGTTTACGCTTCATGGCATGCGCTATGACCTCGTGATCTTCGATAATGACGGTGTTCTCGTCGACAGTGAGCCGATCTCCAACCGTTTGCTGGCCGCCTATCTGACCGAGCTCGGGCATCCGACGTCGTATGAGGACTCGATCCGGGACTACATGGGGTCGGCCATGCATCGGATCCATGACCTGATCGAGGAGCGGACCGGGGAGCGGTTGCCGGCGGACTTCGATGATGTCTTTCATGGGCGGGTCTTCGCCGCGTTCGAGCGGGAGTTGAAGCCCGTTGTCGGGGCTGTGGGGGCGGTGGAGAAGCTGGCGGCGGACGGGGTGTCGTACTGCTTGGCGTCGTCCGGGAGTCATGAGCGGATTCGGGTGGGGCATCGAACCACCGGGCTTGATCGGTGGTTCGATGAGGAGCGGATCTTCAGTTCGCAGGATGTGGGGCGTGGGAAGCCGGCGCCGGATCTTTTCCTCTATGCCGCCGAGCGGATGGGGGTCGCTCCGGAGCGGTGTGTCGTCGTCGAGGACAGCCCGCTCGGGGTGCAGGCGGCGGTCGCGGCCGGGATGGATGTGTATGGGTTCACCGCGATGACGCCTGCGGAGAGGCTTGTCGGTGCCACGCAGCTGTTCTCCGACATGGGGGAGTTGGCAGGGCTCCTGGACTGAGGCTGCGGCCTGGGAACGGCTCCCTCGTCGCCGCCTGACGGCCCTCCTCGGTAAAGATGAAGAGAATTCATCTTTGGCTGGATCTACCCACGGGTAGTCATGGGCCCTACGCTCGCCGCCATGACTGATGTGCTGCGGCGCGGTAGGGCCTCGTTGGCGTTCGGATTCTTCGCTCAGGGGGTCGCCTTTGCCCTGCTGGTGACCCGGATTCCGGCCATCCAGGACCGGTACGGGGTCTCCGACGCGTTGCTGCCGGCGTTTCTGGCCGCGGTGCCGATCCTCGCCGGGGTCGGGAGCGTGTCCACCGAGAAGCTGGTGAAGCGAATACCGCCCAGCCGGGTGCTGCGCTGGTCCCAGCCCGTTGTGCTCCTGGCGCTGCTCGGGGTCGGTGCCGGCGAGTCGATGGCTGAACTGGGCGTTGCGCTGGGCGCGTTCGGGCTGGCCGTGGGTGCGCTGGACGCGTCGATGAACATGCTCGGAGTGAGCCTGCAGCGGGCGTACGGGCGGAGCATCATGCTCAGCTTCCATGCCGTGTTCAGTCTGGGCGGGATCGTGGGCGCCTCGCTGGCTTGGGTGGGGGCGCACTGGGATCTCGCGCTGTTCGTGTCGTATCTGCCTGTTGTGGCGGTGCTGCTGCCGGTCGCGCTCGTCGGGAGTCGGTGGTACGTCGACGGCGGTGCCGAGCCGGTGGTGGAGAAGGAAGACTCCGAGGGCGGGGGCGTTGCCTTCAAGCTGTTGCTGCCGCTGTGTCTGGTGATGACCTTCGCCTACATCGGGGACTCGACCGTCTCCAACTGGAGTGCGAAGTATCTGCAGGACGTGTTGGGGAGTAGTGAGCAGCTGGCGACCGTGCCGTACAACGTCTACATGGTGACGACGCTGCTGGGGCGGGCCATCGGGGACTTCGGGGTGCGGCGGCTCGGGGCCGTGGTGGTCGTGCGGGTGGGGGCTGTGGTGGCCGCGCTCGGGTTCGCGGTGGTGGCTGTGGCGCCGGGGGCCTGGGTCGGGATGCTCGGGTTCACGTTGCTGGGGCTCGGGTTGTGCGTGCTCGTACCGCAGACCTTCGCGGCGGCCGGGCGGTTGTTCCCGGGGGCGTCCGATGCGGCCGTTGCTCGGCTCAACGTCTTCAACTATGTCGGGTTTTTGATCGGTTCGCCCTTGGTGGGGGCGCTCGGGGATGCCTGGAGCTATCGGGGGGCCATGCTCGTTCCGATGGTGTTGGTGCTGGTGACGCTTGTGTACGCCCGGTCGTTCGACGCTCAATCGGACCGATACGGTGGCGGACATGAGCGGCCGCGCACAGCTGATGTGGGACGAGGCAGTAACGGGCTATGACTTCGGTCCGGACCATCCGATGGATCCGGTCCGGCTTGCCCTGACCCGGAGGCTCGTCAGCGCCTTCGGGCTGGAGCGGGACCTGGACGTCGTATCGGCGAAGCCGGCCGGGGAGTCGACGTTGCGGCTGGTGCACCGGGAGGACTACATCGCGGCCGTGAAGTCGGCCTCGGCGGATCCTGGGGCGGCCGACGGGGCGTATGGGATCGGGACCCTGGATGATCCGGCCTTCGCGGGGATGCATGAGGTGTCCGCGCTGATCGCCGGGCAGTCGGTGGGGGCGGCGGAGGCCGTGTGGGCCGGGGACGCGCTGCATGCGGTGAACTTCGCGGGTGGGTTGCATCATGCGATGCCGGGGGGTGCGTCGGGGTTCTGTATCTACAACGACGCCTCGCTTGCCATCGCGCGGCTGTTGGAGCTCGGGGCCGAGCGGGTCGCCTATGTCGATGTCGATGTGCATCACGGGGACGGGGTGCAGGCGGCGTTCTGGGAGGATCCTCGGGTTCTGACGATCTCCCTGCATGAACATCCTCGGACGTTGTTCCCGCAGACCGGGTGGCCGGAGGAGACAGGCGCGGGCGCGGCGGAGGGCGGCGCGGTGAATGTGGCGCTGCCGGCGGGGACGGGGGACGCGGGGTGGTTGCGGGCGTTTCATGCGGTGGTGCCGGAGCTGATCGCCGACTTTCGGCCGCAGGTGTTGGTGACTCAGCATGGGGCCGATACGCATTTCGAGGATCCGCTGGCGCATCTGGCGGTGTCACTGGATGCGCAGCGGGCTGTGCAGGTGGCGTGTCATGAGCTGGCGCATTCCTACGCCGATGGGCGGTGGGTGGCGCTTGGCGGGGGCGGGTACGCGGTCGTTGAGGTCGTGCCGCGGTCCTGGACGCATCTCGTTGCGATCGCTGCGGGGCGGGAGTTGGCGCCGGAGAGTGTGATTCCTGAGAGCTGGCGGCAGGAAGCGTTCGCGCGTACGCGGCAGTTGGCGCCCATGCGGATGACTGATGGGCGGTGGCCGGTGAGTTGGGCGGACTGGGAGGCGGGGTACGACCCTGCGGATCGGTTGGACCAGGCTGTGCTGGCGGCTCGGCGGGCGGTGTTTCCGTTGCGGGGGTTGTTGGCGTAAGGCGGCTGGGCTGCGCTGGGTTGGGCTGCGCTGGGTTGGGTTGGGCGTCGGGCTGGGGCTGGGACAGAGGTTGCGGCCGAGACGGCTGGGCGTGGGTGGGTTCGCTCGCCGGCGCTGGCGGGGTGCCGCCTGCGCCCACCCGTGCCGCCCCTAGCGGCACGCCTGCCCGCAGGCTAAGTGGCGGCGGTAGATGCGCTGCCTGCAGGCCGGGTGCGGGGGTGGGCGTCAGGATGGGGCAGGCCTGACCGCGGGCCAAGGGGGCGGGGTGGATGGGGCACGCCTGACCGCAGGCTAGCGGGGGCGGGGTGTCGGTTGATGCGGTACGGGGCCTTCGGCTGGGATGCCGCTCGTTCTCGCCATCCGCGCCCGTACCCACTTCCAACCCCACTCCCGCCCGTTACGCCAACTGTGCGGTGTTTCTCTGTTCCCGTGTCGTTCGGGGGGTGGATCCGTCAGCATCACTCCCGTGTTGAGCACCGGCGCCCTGCGCGCGCACCTGTTGGCTGCTCGTCTGGCCGGGCCTGTGGCTACCTCTCGGGAGGAGAGTCTGCGGAGCTATCGGCTCTTTGCTGCTCGGGATCCGAGGGTGCTGATCGGGATCGATCCCGAATGGACTTGGGGGCAGCGGGATTTGATCGGGTTGATGGCCGATAAGTGCGGTGTTTCGAGCGATCCTCGGCATACCCAAGGACACGATGTGATCGATCCTGAGCGAACCTTGGCCGCGCTGGATGCCTTTGCCGACCGTGTCGGGGCGGCTGCGCAGCGGCGGGTTCCTGTGCTTCTTGGGACCGGGCATCCGCATCGGCTGCTCGGGTTCTACGCCGCCCTCGCGGACGCGTTGTCGGCGGCTGGATGTACCGTTCTCACCCCTGCGCATGGTCGCTGTGTCGACATAACGACCCGGTTCGGTCTACGCACGTACAACCTTGACTACGTACGAGGAGTCGCGCTCGTGCGAGATCCGGCGGCGTCGAGCCCCGGTTGTGCGACCGGCGCACACAGCCATTCACCCCTCCCGGTTCGGGTCGCGCTCGCCGCCGCCGCGGAGCAGGGCGGGCTGCTTCCCGAACTTGTCATCGGGGACCACGGGTGGGTCTGCGGGGCAGGTCAGCTGGGGTTTGAGGCCATTGGGCTGGCCGACACGGATGACCCCGCGTTGTTCGTGGGGGAGGCCGAAGGCGTCGTGTCCGTAGTCGTTCCACTTGATGACGCTGTGCGGTCTGATTACTACCGGCCGCTTACCCGCTACGTACTCAATCGAGCGTGTCTGTCACAGTAGGCCGCCGATGGGTGCACCTCTTCCCCACTCGCATCACCCGCCCCTACATTGGGGAGTGAGCACGCAACGACGAAGAGTCACCGGAAGGGGAAGCCGGTGGCCGTCGAGTGCGGAAGGTTCAGGTGTGTCATGGCTGCAGCTGGCGAGAGGCCTCTGAACGAGGTTCAGTTCCTTACCGTGGCGGAAGTCGCCTCGGTGATGCGAGTGTCGAAGATGACCGTGTACCGGTTGGTGCACAGCGGTCATCTGCCCGCGATCCGGGTGGGGCGGTCCTTCCGCGTCCCCGAGCAAGCGGTTCACGAGTACCTTCGCGAGAGCTATGTGGGGGTGGAAACCGCCTGACGGCTGTGGGGTGGGGAGGTCCTCAGGGCACATCAGGGATCTCCCCTTCCCCCCTCGATTACGAGCTCAGCGCTCGGGCGGGTAGGCTAGCCCCTCGTAGGTCGTATGGGCCCATGGCGCCCAAACGCCGAGTGATGAGAAGTGAGCGAGGGTAGTCGTGGGCTCTGTTATCAAGAAGCGGCGCAAGCGGATGGCTAAGAAGAAGCACCGCAAGCTGCTCAAGCGCACGCGCGTTCAGCGTCGTAACAAGAAGTAGTTTCGGCTGCTGGTAGTACGACGCCGCGTAAGCAGCGTGAATGTGGCCCCCCACCACACCCGGTGGGGGGCCACACGCGTATCCGGAATCGGACGCCGGGGTGCCGTGCGTACGTCTGACAGCGACTGGCCGGGTCTGGTCGTACGTCTGCCGCTGTCGTGACTTCGTGCATTGGGCGGTCATCACAGCGCAACATCGACCCGCTAAGTTGGCGGCACACGGGGAACGCGGCAGGGTACGCAGCGGACGAGTGCTGGAAGAGAGGCGCTGAATCTTGGGCAAGGTCGTGCTCGTGACCGGAGTGGCCCGTCAGCTGGGGGGCCGGTTCGTACGACGGATCCAGCGTGACCCGCAGGTCGACCGGGTGATCGCCGTCGACGCCGTGCCGCCGGAGCACCATCTGGGCGGTGCCGACTTCATCCAGGCCGACATCCGGCAGTCCACCATCGCGCGGGTGCTCGCCGAGACGGGCGCCGACACGGTCGTACACCTGGATGTGACGGCCATGGCGCTCGGCAGTGGCAGCCGGACCACGGTCAAGGAGACCAACGTCATCGGCACCATGCAGTTGCTCGGTGCCTGCCAGAAGTCGCCGAACGTGAAGCGGCTCGTCGTGAAGTCCAGTACGAATGTGTATGGTTCCGCGCCCCGGGATCCCGCCGTCTTCACCGAGACCACTCCGCCGAAGTCGCTGCCCAGCGGCGGCTTCGCGAAGGACACGGTCGAGGTCGAGGGGTATGTGCGGGGGTTCGCGCGGCGGCGGCCCGATGTGGCCGTGTGTGTGCTGCGCTTCGCCAACATCCTCGGGCCCAGCGCGGATACGCCGCTGGCCTCCTACTTCTCGTTGCCTGTGCTGCCTACCGTGCTCGGGTACGACCCGCGGCTGCAGTTCGTGCACGAGGACGATGTGATCGAGGTGCTGCGGATCGGCTCGCACGAGCCGGAGCGGGGGACTCTCAACAGCGGGACGTTCAACATCGCCGGTGACGGGGTGCTGCTGCTGTCGCAGTGCTCGCGGCGGCTGGGACGGCCGACGGTGCCGCTGCTGTTGCCGGCGGTCACCTGGGCCGGGTCGCTGGTGCGTACGCTCGGGATGACGGACTTCTCGCCCGAGCAGATCCGGCTGCTCACACATGGCAGGGTCGTGGCCACGGCCCAGATGCGGGAGACGCTCGGATTCCAGCCGAAGTACACGACGGCGGAGACGTTCGCGGACTTCGCGCGCAGTCGCGGGCCCGGACTGCTGCCGCCGGAGGCCCTTGCGGGGGCCGTCGACCGGATCGCCGCGCTGCCCGTCCTGGGCGGCGGCCACCCCCCGACGCAGAGCGCCAACTGAGGAGCGCATCAACGATGGCGGACGCCAAGGTCATTCCGTTCGACGACGACAGGTCCCGTGGGGCCGCCGTACAGCGGCCGTCGCGGCGCCGGAGTGCGGGGAGCCGACGTAAGGAGCCCTCGCTGGTCCGTGAGGTCCAGCCCCTGCCCAGCAGGGCGCCGGCGCAGGATGATGTCCCTGTGACGCGTGAGAAAGAGCCGCCGGAGAAGGCGCAGGGCGACGGTGGTATCGAGCGGCGGATCGCGGGCGGGCTGGCCTTCCTGCGCCGCCGGCTCACCGGGGACTACGACGTCGACGACTTCGGTTACGACGAGGAGCTGACCGACCAGGTCCTGATGTCCCTGCTGCGGCCGGTGTACGAGAAGTACTTCCGGGTCGAGGTGAAGGGCATCGAGAACATCCCGACGGAGGGCGGCGCGCTGATCGTCGCCAACCACTCGGGGACGATCCCGATGGACGGCCTGATGATGCAGGTCGCCGTCCACGACAACCACCCCGCCGGGCGCCACCTCAGGCTGCTCGCCGCGGACCTGGTCTTCATGCTCCCGGTGGTCAACGAACTCGCCCGCAAGCTCGGCCACACCCTGGCCTGCGCGGAGGACGCGGAACGGCTCCTTGGACAGGGTGAGTTGGTCGGGGTGATGCCGGAGGGCTTCAAGGGCATCGGCAAGCCCTTCAGCGAGCGCTACAAGCTCCAGCGCTTCGGCCGCGGCGGTTTCGTCTCGACGGCTCTGCGCAAGGGGACGCCGATCATCCCGTGCTCGATCGTCGGCGCGGAGGAGATCTACCCGATGATCGGCAACGCGAAGACGCTCGCCCGGGTCCTCGGCTTCCCGTATTTCCCGATCACGCCGACTTTCCCGTGGCTCGGCCCGTTGGGTGCGATCCCGCTTCCGACCAAGTGGACGATCCAGTTCGGCGAGCCGATTCTCACGGACGGCTATCCGCCGGAGGCTGCCGAGGATCCGATGCTGATGTTCAACCTGACGGATCAGGTCAGGGAGCAGATCCAGCACACGTTGTACAAGCTGTTGGTGCAGCGACGGTCGGTGTTCTTCTGACCGAGGCTGCATGGAGCCGTCGGACGGAGTCCGGCGCAGCTGTTCGAAGCCTGGGGAGCAGTGCGAGAGCAGCAGACAGGGGGGCCAAGCTGCTGGTGCAGCGGCGGTCGGTGTTCTTCTGGGCGTACGACGATGGGGGCGCCCTTCCTCGCGGAGGGCGCCCCCATCGTCGTACCGGAAAGAACTAGCTCGCGTCCTCGCCGTCGATTCCGAGGCCGGGTAGGAGGCCCGGGAGCAGGGGCGGGAGGGTGACGTCGGGCTGGGTCGGGGTGCTGGTGGACGGGGAGGCGCTGCTGGTGCTGTCCTCCGTGGGGTTCAGGAGGCCGCCGGTGTTGCCGCCGAGGAGGCCGTCGTCGGAGCTGCCGGAGGTGGACGAGTTGCTCGGGCTCTTGCTGCCGTTCGAGCCGCTGTTGTCCGAGGTGCCCTGGCCGCTGCTGGGGGCCGCCGAGCGGTCGGAGCCGGAGGTGCCGGTGGACGCCGAGCTCGAGCCGCCCTGGCGCTGGCCCGTGCCGCCGCCCTGGGCGGGGGGCTGGGGGAGCAGGGACTGCAGCGGGGCCACTTCTTCGTCTATGGCGTCGAACACCGACGACACCTGCTGACTGACGTCGCCGAGCTGGACGGGGAGCCGGTCGCGCAGCGCGCCCCAGGCCTCGCGGTGCGAGCGGGAGAAGGCGTCGAGGGCCTGGATGGGGCCGAGGGAGTCCGGGTCGCGCTGGTACGCCTCGTGGAGCAGGCGGTGGCCCGCGGACGCGTCGTGCTGCATCCCGGACAGGGCGCGGCGGATCTCACCGAGCGACTCGTGGTCGAGTTGGCCGCCGCGGTCGCGGTCCATGAGGCGACGGGCCTCGCTGAAGCGGGTGGAGGCCTGGTCAAGATAGGCCTGGCCGCGTTCGTCGTCCCCGTCGGACATGTAGTTGAGTTTGAAGTCCTCGATGCCGCGCTTGAGGCCGTAGAGGGAATCGCCCGGGAGGGCGTCCGAGCTGGCCGCGGCGACTCCGCCGAAGGCTCCTGCGGCGACCCCGACGCTGAGGCCGCCGGCCGCGAGGCCCTTGGTCAGCCGGGAACGCGGTCGCAGTTTGCCCAGCGGGGACGCCCGGTGTGCGCCGCGCGCGCGATGCGAGCGCTGTTCGGGCACCGAGGGTTCTGCTGCCTCGCCTCCGAGCGTGCCTTCCTGGAGCATGGCCTCGAACGCGGCCACCAGCTGGGCCCGCTGGACGACCTTGACCTCGGGATCCAGCTTCGGCCGGGGCAGCTCGTCCAGACATTCCGCGAGGGCCAACATGCGGCCCTGCTCGGTCTGTTCCGCGGCTGCGCTGGCCGGGTCCGGTCCTTCGGACTGCTCGGCCGCCGGGCCCCGGTCGGACTGCTCCTCCAGGGCCTGGGCGAAGGCGTTCGCCCGCCGGTGTGCCGATACGTTCGCGATCACTGGCGGCACCTCCTCTCGTCATGACGGTCGACTCCCCAGGGGGTCCTGAGGGTTGCACGCCCTGACCACTTACACACGATCGAGTGATCGAAGTCGGCCAGAGAGTGACCACAGGGAGCCTGCATCCCGCACAACGAGCGGCGCGGCACTTGGGTTACGGACGACGGATGATCGGATCTCGAAGTCAACAGACTTTAACTGACCGTGAGTTGGGCGTTGCGGAGAGTGCCCGGTCGGCGCCCGCGGTCAGCGCGCGTCGTCCGGGAGGAGCCGGGCGAGGGTGCGGACGGCCCGGTACTGAAGGGTCTTGATGGCGCCTTCGTTCTTGCCCATCACACGGGCCGTCTCGGCGACCGAGAGGCCCTGGAGGAAGCGCAGGGTCACGCACTCCTGCTGCTGCGGGTTGAGGCGACGTACGGCCTCCAGGAGCGCGGCGTTGGAGAGGGACTCCAGGACCGAGTCCTCGGGCGAGCGTTCGACCTCGTTGGCGTCGAGCATCTCGCCGGTGGTCACTTCGAGGCGGAAGCGGCTCGACTTGAAGTGGTCGGCGACGAGGTTGCGGGCGATGGTGACGAGCCAGGCGCCGAAGTCGCGGCCCTGCCAGGTGAAGGTGCCGATCCTGCGCAGCGCGCGCAGGAACGTCTCGCTGGTGAGGTCCTCGGCGGTCGCCTTGCCTCCCACCCGGTAATAGATGTACCGGTACACGGTGTCGCTGTACTGGTCGTAGAGGCGTCCGAAGGCGTCGGCCTCGCCGGCCTGGGCGCGCTCGACCAGGTCCATCATCCGGGCGCTGTCGCTGTCCGCGGCCGGGCGGCGAGCGGTGGTGGTGCCGGTCGAACGCCCTCGTCTGCCGACGGCCGCGGAACCGTCGGCGAGTGCGTAGCACGGGCCGATCGGTGCCGCGGCTACGGCGAGGGCGGGGACGGCGTACGCGGTGGGGACGAAGCGCAGGAGGTTGTGAACCGTTGCGCGCAGCGTAGCCAGGCCCGAGGCGTCAACCCCGACGTGTGGGTACACGGGACTCCCAGAGGCAGAGCTTCCATCACGTGCAGTGCGGGACCGTTCACCCGTCGTAGCGACGGAGGGGTACCGGTTTGCGTCTGAGGAGAATAACGCTTCGTGCAGGCACTGCTACACCCAGTTGCTCAAATCATCGATTACGTCGCTTCTGTAACCGAATGGCGGCCGTTCAAGTGCCGGAGAGTGACCGTTTGTTGATCGTTTGGGATCGAGTTCCGGTCAGGGTCGGGGCGCGTTGTGGCCGTGTGCCGACAAGAGGACTGGAACGGGGGAGGTGAGGGAATTCAGGTGGGTTATCGGCGGCGGCGATGCAAAGCGATCGCGGCCGCGGTCCCTCCCGCCACCGCCCCCACGCCCGCTGCCGCGGGGATGCCCACCTTCGCGGCCTTCCTGGCGGTGCGGTAATCACGCAGCCGCCAGTCCAGTTCCCTTGCATGCCTGCGGAGTTTGGTGTCCGGGTTGATCGCGTAGGGGTGGCCCACCAGGGACAGCATGGGGATGTCGTTGTGGCTGTCGCTGTAGGCGGCGCAGCGGGAGAGGTCCAGGCCCTCCGCCGCGGCCAGGGCGCGGACCGCCTCCGCCTTCGCGGGGCCGTGCAGCGGCTCGCCCACCAACTTGCCCGTGTAGACGCCGTCGACCGATTCCGCGACGGTGCCGAGGGCGCCCGTGAGGCCGAGGCGGCGGGCGATCACCTGGGCGATCTCCACCGGGGCCGCCGTGACGAGCCATACCTTCTGGCCCGCGTCCAGGTGGGCCTGGGCGAGGGCCCGGGTGCCGGGCCAGATGCGCTCGGCCATGTACTCGTCGTAGATCTCCTCGCCGATCGACATCAGCTCGGAGACGCGATGGCCCTTGACGATGGAGAGGGCGGAGTCCCGCGCCTCCTGCATGTGTTCGGGGTCCTCGATGCCGGCCAGCCTGAACCAGGCCTGCTGCCAGGCGAACTTCGCGAGGTCGCGGGTCTCGAAGAACTTCCTCTTGTACAGGCCGCGGCCGAAGTGGAACAGCGAGGCGCCCTGCATGACGGTGTTGTCGAGGTCGAAGAAGGCGGCCGCCTTGTCGTCGCCGAGTACCGGGAACTCCGGTTCCTCACCTGGGCCGGAGCCTGCGGTCGAGATCTCCTCGACCTCCTGTGACGACTTGCGCGCGGCCTCCGCCGAGGCCTCGCCTGCCAACACGCTCCGCGCCGTGGCGGAGCGCCTACGGGGAGTGAGCCATCCGAGAGCGGCCATGGCGTGAGCATAGCCAGTTTGTTCGGAGCTTCCGGAGTCGAGAGGTTTGAAGGGTGTGAACTCTCCGCGACCGGGCCGTTAAACAAGCGCTCCTGGTGGGACGCCCGGCGCGCGAGAATGGCTGACATGAGTCCCCTTTTTCGCCGGAAGGCGCCGGTTCCGCAGGAGCGGCTGGTCACACTCGTCCGTAAGCCGGGGTGTCATCTGTGTGATGACGCACAGATCATCATCGAGCGAGTCTGTGGGGAACTCGGTGTTCCCTGGGAGCAGAAGGACATCTCCCAGGACCCTCAACTCCACGACCAGTACTGGGAACAGATCCCCGTCGTACTGGTCGACGGAGCCCAGCACACGTTCTGGCGGGTGGACGAGAAGAGGCTCAGGAAGGCACTGACCGAGTAGTCCAACTGGTCCCATCGGTCGCTTAGGATCGATGGCGACTTGGTCCTGGGGGGCGGGATTGTTGAGGAGAGTGTGCGGTTTTGCCCCCGAGAGATACGCGCGTGACCCCGGTCACGTTGGCCGGGCAAATCGGACACCATCTTTGTGCACGCGTTCACAAAGACATAGCCTGCTTTCGACGGGGCGGTCTGGGTACGTGTGACCGCCTGCAGCCCCGCTCTACCCGCAGGAGCACCGTGGCAACTGGCCGAACTCACCGACCGGCGACCCGTAGCCGAGGGATTCCCGAGGCCACCGTCGCCAGGCTTCCGCTGTACCTCCGCGCGCTGACGGCGTTGTCGGAGCGCTCGGTACCCACGGTCTCCTCCGAGGAGCTCGCGGCCGCGGCGGGGGTCAACTCCGCCAAGCTGCGCAAGGACTTCTCCTACCTGGGGTCGTACGGAACGCGCGGTGTCGGCTACGACGTCGAGTATCTCGTCTATCAGATCTCCCGTGAGCTCGGGCTGACCCAGGACTGGCCGGTCGTGATCGTCGGTATCGGCAACCTCGGCGCCGCGCTCGCCAACTACGGCGGGTTCGCGTCCCGTGGGTTCCGGGTCGCCGCCCTGATCGACGCCGATCCCGCGATGGCCGGGAAGCCCGTCGCCGGGATTCCCGTGCAGCACTCCGACGACCTGGAAAAGATCATTCAGGACAACGGCGTGTCCATCGGTGTCATCGCCACTCCCGCCGGTGCCGCCCAGCCCGTCTGTGACCGGCTCGTGGCCGCCGGGGTCACCTCCATCCTGAACTTCGCGCCCACCGTGCTGTCCGTTCCGGACGGGGTCGATGTGCGCAAGGTCGATCTCTCCATCGAACTGCAGATCCTTGCGTTCCATGAGCAGCGCAAGGCCGGCGAGGAAGCCGCCGGGAGCGATGGCGCCGGTGCGGTCGCCGCCGGGCGCGGGGACTCCGACTCCGCCTCCGCCGATCAAGGGCCCGACGGGGACGTACCCGCCGTGATGCCGGCATGAGTCTCCTCGTCGTAGGGCTGAGCCACCGCAGTGCTCCGGTCAGCGTGCTGGAGCGGGCGGCGTTGAGCGCGGATGCTCAGGTGAAGCTGTTGCAGGACACGGTCGCGGCGGAGCCGGCGGCCGAGGCGGCGGTGCTGGCCACGTGCAATCGCATCGAGCTGTACGCCGATGTGGACAAGTTCCATGCGGGTGTGGCTGAGCTGTCGACCTTGCTTGCTCAGCACAGCGGGGTCGGGCTTGAGGAGCTCACGCCCTATCTGTACGTGCATTACGAGGACCGGGCTGTCCATCATCTGTTTTCCGTCGCCTGTGGGCTCGATTCCATGGTCGTCGGAGAGGGGCAGATCCTCGGGCAGATCAAGGACTCGCTTGCGAAGGCGCAGGAACTGCATACCGCTGGGCGGTTGCTGAACGATCTGTTCCAGCAGGCGCTCCGGGTCGGCAAGCGGGCACACTCCGAGACCGGGATCGACCGGGCCGGGCAGTCGCTCGTGACGTTCGGGCTGGAGCAGCTTGCCTCCGGTACGGCTGTGGGGGCCTGGGCCGCCGGGAAGAAGGCGCTTGTCATCGGCGCCGGGTCCATGTCCTCGCTGGCTGCGGCGACGCTGGCGCGGGCCGGGGTGGCGGAGATCGTGGTCGCCAACCGGACCTCGGAGCGGGCTGAGCGGCTTGCCGAGATCTTGAACGAGGGCGCCGACACGGATGTGGTGGCCCGGGCGGTACCGATGGATGCGGTGCCGGGCGAGCTGACACGTGCCGATGTTGTGGTGTCTTGTACGGGTGCGACCGGGCTTGTGCTCACGGCTTCTGCTGTGGCTTCGGCTGTTGAGGGTGCGGCCGGGGGTGGGGCTGGGGCCGGGGGTGGGGCTGGGGCCGGGTGGGTTGCACAGCCCGGCGCTTACGGGGTGCCGCCTGCGCCCACCCGTGCCGCCCCAGGCGGCACGAATGCCCGCAGCTTGGGCGGGCCGACCGCCGGCAGCTTGAGCGGAGCGGGCGATGATGAGAACTGTCCTCTTGATCTGAACGCCGTTCAGGGCACCGCTGGGTTCTCCGTGCTGGGGGAAGCTGCCGTTGCCGGGATGGCTGCCGCTGAGCTTGAGCAGCATGCCGCCTGGGTTGACAACGGGATTCCCCGGAGCCACAGCCCGGCCGATGAGGCTGAGGCCATTGCCGCGCTCGCTGCCGCTGCTGCCGCCGGTGGGCGGATTCCTGAGCGGCGCAGGCCTGAGCCTGTTGCTCCGCAGCCCGCGCCTGTGCTGTTCCTGCTCGACCTGGCCATGCCCCGGGACATCGATGCCGCTGTGCATCGGATCGCCGGAGTGCGGCTCGTGGACATCGAGTCGCTGGCTGAGGCCTCCGCCGATGCGCCGATGGCCGCCGATGTGGACCAGGTCCGGCGGATCGTCGCCGATGAGGTCGCCGCCTTCGGGGCCGCGCTGCGGGCCGCGCACATCACGCCCACCGTCGTGGCGCTGCGGACCATGGCCGCCGATGTCGTCGCCAGTGAGATGGCCCGGCTCGAAGGGCGGCTGCCGGCGCTCGACGACAAGCACCGCAGTGAGATCACCCAGACCGTGAAGCGTGTCGTCGACAAGTTGCTGCACGCGCCGACCGTCAGGGTCAAGCAGCTCGCGGCCGAGCCCGGTGGTGCCGGGTACGCGGACGCGTTGCGGACCCTGTTCGACCTCGACCAGGAGACGGTGGCCGCCGTGTCCCGGGCCGAGGACAGCACCGAGAACACCAGCAAGAACCGAGGGCCGGCATGAGTAACAAGGCGCTGAGGCTCGGGACCAGGCGGAGCAAACTCGCCATGGCCCAGTCCGGGCAGGTGGCGGACGCCGTGAGCCAGGTGACCGGACGGCCCGTCGAGCTCGTCGAGATCACCACGTACGGCGATGTGTCGCGGGAGCAGCTCGCGCAGATCGGCGGTACGGGGGTGTTCGTGACCGCGCTGCGGGAGGCCCTCCTCAAGGGGGAGGTCGACTTCGCGGTGCACTCGCTGAAGGACCTGCCCACCGGGCAGCCCGACGAGCTCTCGCTCGCCGCGATCCCGCTGCGTGAGGACCCTCGGGACGTCATCGTCGCCCGGGACGCCCTGAAGTTCACCGACCTGCCTCGCGGCGCCCGCATCGGTACGGGCTCGCCGCGGCGGATGGCCCAGCTGAACGCGTACGCACGCGCCCATGGGCTGGACATCGAGACCGTTGCGATCCGGGGGAACGTCGACACCCGGATCCGGTATGTGCATGACGGTGAGCTGGATGCGGTGGTGCTGGCCGCGGCCGGGCTGCACCGCATCGGGCGCATCGACGAGGTGACCGACTTCCTGTCGGTCGACACGGTTTTGCCCGCTCCCGGCCAGGGAGCACTCGCGATCGAATGCACCGCGGACAACGCGGACCTGATCGCCGCGCTCGGTGAGCTCGACGACCCGTTCACGCGGGCCGCCGTGACCGCCGAGCGGTCACTGCTCGCCGCCCTGGAAGCCGGTTGCAGCGCCCCTGTGGGCGCGCTGGCCGACTTGCTGGCCGACGGGCAGATTGTCAAGGAAATGCGCCTGCGAGGCGTCGTCGGTACCACCGACGGCTCTCGTACGGTGCAGTTGTCCACCACCGGTCCCGTGCCCGAGACGTACGACCAAGCAATGGCGCTCGGCCGTGAACTCGCTGCCGAGATGCTTGCCCAGGGCGCGGCCGGTCTGATGGGGGAGCGAGCACAGTGAGCCCCACCGCCCTTCCTGCCGCCGGACCTGAACACGGGCACGTCACCTTTCTGGGTGCCGGACCCGGGGATCCGGGGCTACTGACTCTGCGCGCCGTCGAGGCGCTGGGGAACGCGGACGTTCTCGTCGCCGAGCACGAGGTGCTCGACGTCGTACGCGTCCACGCTCGCTCAGGCGTCGCCGTCGTGGACACGGATTCGGATCCCTCGTCGGATCCGCATCCGGGCACGGGCGCGCCTCAACTGACGGTTGTTGACGGTGCGTCAAAAACCGCTGCAGTCCCCGCCGTGCGGGATGCCGCACATCTTGTCATGGAGGCCGCGCGGGGCGGCAGGCGGGTCGTGCGTGCGGTGTCCGGGGACCCCGGGCTCGACGCGTACGCCGCCGAGGAGATGCTGGCGTGCGCCCGCGCGGGGGTGCCGTTCGAGGTCGTTCCCGGTGTCGCCGCCGCTGTGGGTGTGCCTGCGTATGCGGGTGTGCCGTTGCGGGACGCGCAGGGCGCGGATGTGCGGTTCGTGGATGCGCGGACCGCTTCCGACCGGTGCTGGACCGAGGTCGGGGCGTCTGATGGGACCGTGGTCGTGTCGACCACGCTTGATTCCGTCGCCGCTGCCGCCGGTGAGCTGGTTGCCGCCGGGCGCAAGCCCGATACGCCGCTCACCGTGACGGTGGCTGGTACTACCACTCGTCAGCGGACCTGGACCGCCACGCTCGGGACCATCGCCCAGACGCTCAAGCAGGCCAAGGTGCTGCCCTCGCCGGAGGGCGGGCGGCCGGTGATAGCCGTGGTCGGTGAGCGGTCTGCCGCTGCTCAGCGTGAGCAGCTGTCGTGGTTCGAGTCCAAGCCCTTGTTCGGGTGGCGGGTGCTTGTGCCTCGTACCAAGGAGCAGGCGGCGTCGCTCTCCGACCAGCTGCGGTCGTACGGGGCCGTGCCGCACGAGGTGCCGACGATCGCCGTCGAGCCGCCGCGGACGCCTCAGCAGATGGAGCGGGCGGTCAAGGGGCTGGTGACGGGGCGGTACGAGTGGATCGCTTTCACCAGCGTGAATGCCGTCAAGGCCGTGCGGGAGAAGTTCGAGGAGTACGGGCTCGACGCGCGTGCTTTCGCGGGCATCAAGGTCGCGGCGGTGGGTGAGCAGACCGCCAAGGCGCTCGTTGCGTTTGGTGTGAAGCCGGATCTCGTGCCCAGCGGGGAGCAGTCCGCTGCGGGGCTGCTTGAGGACTGGCCGCCTTACGATCCCGTCTTCGATCCGATCGACCGGGTGTTCCTGCCGCGCGCCGACATCGCCACCGAGACGCTGGTCGCCGGACTCATCGAGCTCGGGTGGGAGGTCGACGACGTCACGGCGTATCGGACCGTGCGGGCGTCGCCGCCGCCGGCGGACACGCGTGAGGCGATCAAGGGGGGCGGCTTCGATGCCGTTCTGTTCACGTCGTCCTCCACTGTGCGGAACCTGGTGGGGATCGCCGGGAAGCCGCACAACGTGACCGTCATCGCTTGTATCGGGCCTGCCACTGCCAAGACCGCCGAGGAGCATGGGCTTCGGGTGGATGTGATGGCTCCCGAGCCGTCCGTGCACAAGCTCGCCGAGGCGCTGGCCGACTTCGGGCTGAAGCGGCGGGCTTCCGCTGTGGAGGCTGGGGATCCGGTCACTCGGCCCAGTGAGCGGCGGCCTGGGGCTCGGCGGCGGCGGACCACTACCTGAGGGGTTGTGGGCTGCGGCTGCGGCTGCGGCTGCGGGTTTGGGTGCCGGTACGGGTGCGCGTGCGGGTGCGGCTCGAGTGACTGTGCTGTCAGGCCGTCGTCACCGTGTGGCCGTAGCGGAGCAGGTTCTGTGGGTCGTACGCGTGCTTTGTGCGGCGTAGGCGGTCGTAGATCTCCGGGGTCCAGGCTCGGGCTCGGTCCGCCTCGTCGCCCGGACGGCCGTGGAGGTTGGGCATCGTGCAGCCCGTGGCGTACGGGATCATCGCCTCGTACAGGGCGGTCGTGGCCGTTTCCACGGCTGCGGCTGCCTCGGGGGCGATGAGGACGCCGACCGCTTCCAGGAGGTAGGCGGCGTTTCTCGCGCACACCGCGTCCTCTGTCGTGGCGGGGCGGGCGAGGGCGCCGCCCATGTGGCGGAGTTCCACCAGGAGCAGGGGGTAGTCCCGCGCGGCGGGGCCCGCCTCGTCGAGGAGCGCCGTCACCGCGTCCGGGGTGAGCTCGCCCAGGCAGCCGCAGGATTCTCTGGCGGGGAGGGGGTCCTGGGGGTCCTGGTAGATCATGTCGACCGCCGTGTAGTCCATCTCCTCCACCGTGTCGAAGACGACCGGGGCCGCCTCGCGGAGCGGGGTGAGGAGGGCCTGGCCCTCTTCCGGGACGCCGGTCCACGCGACCGCCACCCTTGACCAGAAGCGGCCGCGCAGGGGTTCCGGGATCTCCGGGAGTGGGGGCAGGCGGAGCAGGGTGAAGCCCGTGCACATCTCGTCGGGGACGGTCTGTGTCCACTCCGCCCAGGTGCGGAGGAGGGGTTCGGCGTCCTCGCCCGCGCAGTAGATGCCGCCGCCGAGGATGCGGGCGAGGGCCGGGAGTTCGGTGACCATCTCCGTGACGATGCCTACGTTGCCCTTGCCGCCTCTCAGCGCCCAGAAGAGGTCCGGTTCGTGGGTCGGGTCCGCTTGGTGGAGGGTGCCGTCCGCGGTGACCACCTTGAAGGAGCGCACCAGGTCGGAGGCGTAGCCGTACGCTCTGCCGAGGACGGGGAGGCCGCCGCCGAGGGTGTAGCCGATGGCGCCCACGTCTGTGGACGAGCCGTTGAGGGCGGCGAGGCCGTCGGGAGCGGCGGCGTTGATGACGTCTCGCCATTTGGCGCCGGCGGAGATGGTCGCGGTGCGGGTGGCGGGGTCTATGTGTACGTCCGTCATGCGGGACGTGTTGATCAGCAGGCCGGTGTCTATGGGGAAGTTCGCGCCGTGGCCCGTTGCCTGGACGGCTACGGGGGTGTGGGTGGCTGTGGCCCAGCGGAGGGCGGTGACTATGTCTGCGGTGTCCGTGGCGCCGATGACTATGTCGGGGGTGTGGGGGGCCGCCAGGTTGAAGCCGGTGACTTCTGCGGCGTAGGCCTTGTCTGTGGGGCGTAGGACTGGGCCCTTGATGTCTGAGAGGGCGAAGAGGTCGGGGGCGGGCATGGGGGGCCTCCTGGGGCGCGGAAGGGCTTGCGCGGAGGGCTTGCCCTTTCAGCTTGGACCTGTGGGGGGTGGGGCGCACGTGGGGCGAGGGGGAGTGGGGCGGTGCAGGTGGGTGGGGGTGCCCGTCGTGTTTTATCGCCCCCGCCGCCCCTACCCGTCCCGTCCCCAGGGGCTGCCGCCCCTTCGGCCCCGCCCAGGGGCTCTGCCCCTGGACCCCGCTGGGGCTGCCGCCCCAGACCCCGCTTCGGCCCCTGAAGGGCCTCGTCCTCAAACTCCCCCAGAGGGGGCACCCCCAGACGGGCTGAAGGACACCGCTTCGGCCCTGAAGGGGCCTCGTCCTTAAACTCCCCCAGCGGGGCACCCCCAGACGGGCTGACATATCCGGGTCGGCGTTGAGAAGCGCGGCGCGGGGGCGTTGTTCGGGCCGACGGGGCGTCGGTAAAGGGGGTGGCGGGGCGGGCGTAGCGTGGGGGGATGACGAAGTACGGATCCTTTCCCGGCTCGCGGCCGCGGCGGCTGCGGACCTCTCCTGTCATGCGGCGGATGGTCGCCGAGACTCGGCTGCATCCCGCTGACTTCATCCTTCCCGCCTTTGTGCGGGAGGGCGTGAGTGAGCCGGTGCCGATCGCCGCCATGCCGGGGGTCGTGCAGCACACCCGGGACAGTCTGAAGAAGGCCGCCGCTGAGGCCGTGGCTGCCGGGGTTTCCGGGATCATGCTTTTCGGGGTGCCCGAGGAGTCCAAGAAGGACGGGCTCGGGACGCCTGGGACCGATCCGGACGGGATCTTGCAGGTCGCGCTGCGGGATGTGCGGGCCGAGGTCGGGGACGAGCTGCTCGTGATGTCCGATCTGTGCCTGGACGAGACCACTGATCATGGGCACTGCGGAGTGCTCGACTCCGAGGGGCGGGTCGACAACGACGCCACCCTTGAGCGGTACGCCGAGATGGCTCAGGTGCAGGCCGATGCCGGGGCGCATGTGGTCGGGCCCAGCGGGATGATGGACGGGCAGATCGGTGTCGTGCGGGACGCCCTTGATCAGATCGGGCGGGAGGATGTGGCGATTCTCGCGTACACCGCCAAGTACGCCTCCGCCTTCTACGGGCCGTTCCGGGAGGCCGTCGGGTCCTCGCTGAAGGGGGATCGCAAGACCTATCAGCAGGACCCCGCCAATGTGCGGGAGTCCTTGCGGGAGTTGGCCCTGGATCTGGAGGAAGGGGCCGACATGGTGATGGTCAAGCCTGCCGGGCCCTACCTCGACATCCTGGCGCGGGTTGCCGATGCCGTTGACGTGCCGGTGGCCGCCTATCAGATCTCCGGTGAGTACTCCATGGTCGAGGCCGCCGCCGAGAAGGGGTGGATCGATCGGGAGCGGGCCATTCTGGAGACGCTGACCGGGATCAAGCGGGCCGGGGCGCAGAACATCCTCACCTATTGGGCTGTTGAGGCTTCGCGGTTGCTGGAGGCGGGGGCTCGGTAGTTGTCGTTGTCGTCGACGGGCCTTCGTCTCGGAGGCCCTCGCCGTCCTCGCATGCCGTGATGAGCGTGAGGGTGAGTGTGGTCAGTACGACCGTCAGGGCCGCCAGGAGGCGGGTCGCGGGGGTGGGTGCTGCGGGCATGGACATGCGCTCAGCTTGATTCGGGGGCCCGGTGGGGGCCAGGTTTCTCCTGGGATTCGGGACGCCGGGGGTGTGGGACGGGCGCTGAGCTGGGGTTTTGTTCCGTCCCGGGGGGTTGTTGTGGGACGCCTGGTGTGGCCACGGGTCGGAATAGGGGCTGTCGCTGGTTGCGTTCCGGGGGACGTGGACGGACCGGAGCCGGATGCGCTGTCCCGCAGGCCGCTGCAGGGATCCGGGAGGGGTTGCTGAGGTTGGGGGATGCGTTGCGGGGCTAGGGCAGGGACCGGGGTGGGGCTTTGGGATCACCACCGTGACCAGCTTTGCCACGGCCACTGACGTCACCCTGGCGTTTCTGCCGGGGGACGAGCGGACTGCGGAGGCGCTCAGGGAGTTCTCTGAGTTCTCTTCTCAGTCCCAACAGAAGTGCCACGTCGGCTGATTGAGCACCTCGCGTTCCGAGTAGCCCACGAGGGTGGGGTCGCTGGGGCAGCCCTGCCAGATGTTGTCCGGGCAGAAGGCGAAGTGCTCGGCGGCGATCGCGTTCGCCTCGCCGCGGGTGGTGGGCGGGGTGGCCACCGACATCACGAGGCGGTCGACGCCCAGTGCCAGCAGGCGTATCCCGAAACGGTCCTCCCACGAGCGGAGGACCGCGCTCAGGCGGGCCGTGTCGTTCTCGTGGTTCGCCGCGCCCGTCCAGCCGATCGCCGTCGGGATGTCCGCGCTGCGGCGGGCCGGGACCAGTGCGAGGCGGGGGTCCTTCAACTGGCTTCCGGGGGCGAGGAGGTCGTGGACCACGTCCGCGGGCTTGGCGGCGAGGTCCGGGGTGGCGGCCAGGCCGGGCCAGTCGCCGGCCTCCTCCGTGCAGCACTCGTCCCAGAAGTCGGCCAGGACCTCCTCCGGATCGTGGTCCCCGGGGTACGACATCTCGCCGGGCGTCAACTCCCACTCCTCCGGGGCGCCGTGGCCCTGACCCACGTCCACGAGGACGGGGAGCAGGCCGTGGGCGCGGGGGGTGTGCTGGAGGGCGGCCCAGGTGTCGGGGGTCGCCCTTTCGTCGGCCAGCCAGAGGAGGGGTTCGTGCCACTTGCCTTCGGCGGTCACGTCGATGAGCCTGCCCGGGGGGAGGGCGAGGCCGAGGGTGGCGAGTCTCGGCAGGGGGTTGGGGAGCGTTGCCATGGTGGTCAGGCGGTGGTGATGAAGGCGGCCCAGGCGGTGGGGGTCAGCTGGAGGGTGGGGCCGGTTGAATCGGGGTTCTTGGAGTCGCGGACGTGGACGGTGTGGGGGCAGGTGGCGATCTCGACGCACTGGCCGCCTTCGCTGCCGCTGTGGCTGGACCTGCGCCAGGTGTAGGCGACTTCGAGGCACTGGCCCCCTTCGTCGCCGCTGTAGGTCGACTTGAACCACTGAAGTGCTTCGGTGCTCATCGCTCTCCTAGTAGGCGGTCGAGCAGGTCCCTTGAGTCCTGTGGAGTCAGGGCCTGTGTCCGCAGCATCGCATACTTGCGTGCCAGCCTGGACAGCTCATCCGCGTCGGAGACCCACTGGCTGCCGCATTGCGACTCGGTGTAGGCGAGGTGTTGATGGTCCGGGGTTTCGAGGAGCGTGAAGGGGCCGTTCAATCCCGCGTGGCAGGGGCTGCTCAGAGGCAGGAACTGCAGGGATACGCAGGGCAGTTCGGCGATCGCGCGCAGGTGCCGGAGTTGCTCCAGCCGCACCTCCGGCCCGCCGATCATCAAGTGGAGCACGGGCTCCCAAGCGACGAAGCTGAGCGTCGGCGGGGTCCTGCGCTGCAGGATCTCCTGGCGTTCCAGACGCGCCGATGCCTTGGTCTCGATCTCGTCCTCGTCGTACGCCGGAACTCGTTCCCGGAGCACGGCTTCCGCGTATGCCCGTGTCTGAAGGAGGCCGGGCAGCACCGCGTTGTCGTACCAGGACAGCGCGATCGCCTCCCGCTCATGCTCCATATACAGCTCCGCCCACATCGGGAACTGGTCGATCTCCGGCAGGTTCGCCACCCCCGCCGACAACATCCCCTTGGTCTGGAGGACTTCGTCCAGGAGTGCGGCCAGGTCCGGTTTCAGCGCCCTCCTCCCCTGCTCGATCGACGCGATCGTCTCCTCGTCGACCTGGACCAGTGCGGCCAGGGCACTCTGGGTGTAGCCCATCGCCCGGCGTGCCGCGCCGAGTTGTTTGCCCAGCATCTTCATCGAGGTCAGGTTCTTCGGCCGCGGCGGCTTCTTCGCGCTCATGCTGGTCTCAATCCCCCAGGGCACACGTACGTCACCGGGTAGGAACCCGTACAAAAAATCTGTACGGGTTCACCGAGTGATCCACGCTAGTGACTCTGCGCGACATTCGTACCGTGAATGAGCGAAGCCAACTTCCCTTCCAGCGGGATCAGTTCTATCGGCGCGATCGGCGTTCCGTGGGCGCGGCCAGGCGGTTCGTACTCTGGTCGCTCACCTGCTGGGGGATGAGCGAGTGGGAGCGGGCCGGTGATCTGTCGCTCTGTGTCAGCGAGTTGGCCACCAACGCCCTGCTTCACGGGGCTCCGTCCGGACGTGGGTTCCTGCTGCGGGTCCGGTACGACGGTGACGTACTGCGGGTCGAGGTGCACGACAGCGGGGGCGGGGAGCCGTGTGTCCCGGAGCAGGCCGACGAGGGTGGGCGGGGGCTGCTGCTTGTCGCCGCGCTCGCCGACAAGTGGGGGGTGGGACAGCGGGACCCCGGCAAGGTGGTGTGGTGCGAGTTCGTCCACCCTGCCGGGGGTGATGAGGATGCCCGCGATGTTCCTCTTATCGCGCCCTGCTGTCGAAGCACTCCTTTTTGCCGCCGGTCGCCGGGATGAAACAGGCCCGGACCACCGTTCCGGGGTCGGTCACGGCCATGGGCGTGTAGACGTACGCCTGCGCGTCGATGTCGTCCCTGATTCGGGCGTCCTGCGCGTGGCCGTCCGCCGTCACCTCCAGGCGGTCGCCGATCCGGGTGCCCCACATCCGCGCCCAACTGGCCCCGCAGAGTTGGTTGTAGCGGAGTTCCAGGCTCGCGCCGGTGGCGGTGCGGAAGGAGGCGAGGGTGGTCGGGGCGCGGCCGCAGCCCATGTGGAGGGGGTCCTGGCCCTCGCAGGCGGAGCCCTGGCAGCGGGGGGAGGGGGCAGCGAGGGGTGGTTGTCGGGCGGACTGGGGGGACTGGGCGGACTGGGAGGACTGGGCCGGCCGGTGTGGGTCGGGGCTTCCCGTCGGCAGGAGGACGGCCGCCGTCGTCACGGCTGCCACCGCCGCCGCCACGGCACACACGGATACGGCGATCACCGCCGTCCTGCGGCTGGTGGGCTCTGCTGGTGGGGTGACCGGCGGCGGGGGTGGCGGCTCCGTCGCGCGGCCGCTCGTCTGCGACTCGGCGATCTCCCACAGCGCCAGACACCGGCCCTCCGGCTCACCGGCCAGCCGGCACAGGTCCGTCACCGCGGTGCGCGGCGGGAGGGTGGTGCCCTTCAGATAGCGGTCCCACGACGACTTGCTGAACGCCGTTTCGTCCGCGAGGCCTGCCAGGCTGAGGCCGGTGCGGTCCTTCAACTCCCTCAGGGCGGTGGCGAGTCGGGCGCGTTCTGGCGACGGTGTCGTCATCCTCGTAGGGCTTTCCAGGTGTGGGGGCCGATGATGCCGTCCACGACCAGGCCTTCCCGCTTCTGCATCCGCTTGACCGCGCCCTGGGTCAACGGGCCGAACATTCCGTCCACTTCGCCCGGTGAGATGCCCGCCCTGCGCAGCAGGCACTGCGCCTCCGCCACGTCGGGGCCCGCCATGCCGTCCATCAGGATCGCGGTGCGGGTGGTGCTGTTGCCCGCGTACCAGTCGCCGTTCTGCTGCTTCAGGGTGCAGGTGTACGTCGGCCGGGACTGCGGGGGCTGCGAGGTGGCCACCGGGGTGCCGGGGGCCGTCCTGTCCTCGCCGTTGTCGTTGCCTGCCAGGTGTACGGCGATGAGGGTCGCCGTCGAGGTGACCAGCACCAGGGCCACCGCGGCCACCACGAGGGTGATGCGGCGGGGTGCGGGGGACGGGGTGCTCTCGTCCTCGGTGGTGGGCCTGCTTTTCCAGGCCTCCGCGGCCAGTTCGTGGAGGGCGAGGAGGCGGGTCGGGTCGTCGCCCGCGATCCGCGCCAGGGCGGTCACCGCGTCCTGAGGTGGCAGGGACTTGGCGCTCAGATAGCGTTCCCACGACTTCGGGCTGTACGACGTCTTCACCGCCAACTGCCGCACACTCAACCCGCTGTGGTCCTTCAGGCGGCGCAATCGCACCACCAACTGCCGGACCCGGGGGTCCAGTTCGGCGGGCAGTGGCTTCCAACGTGACATGTCTGGTTTCACGGACGACACCGGTAGGTGGTTCCCGTACCGGTGGCACGGCGTACGGAATCGGCCACCGAATGCGATCAGGAGTCGTATCCGCCGTCCCGCGCCGACGTCTTCGACCACTCCGTTCGTGCAGGTCAGCGGGTGGGACGTCCCGTCCGGACGTCATTTTCCCGGTGACTGTGGCAGGGACGGCCGCAGCTCCCGCACCATCGAATCGGCGGAGCGACGGCGCGGAGGGGGGCCGTCGGTCGTACGGGGAACGCCGTGGCCCGTCCTCCCTCGGGGGAGAGGACGGGCCACGGCGTTTTTCGGTGTCTTCCGTGTGTGCCGAGCCTGTCAGAGCTTCTCGGGCGTCCTGATGCCCAGCAGGGCCATGCCCTGGTGGAGGGTGCGGGCCGTGAGGTCGCAGAGGAAGAGGCGGTTCTCCGCGATGTCCTTCGGCGGCTCGGGCTTGATGACCGGGCACTGGTCGTAGAACGTCGTGAAGAGCGACGCCAGCTGGTAGAGGTACGCCGCCAGCTTGTGCGGTGCGTACTCCGCCGTCGCCTCCGTGACGAGCTCGCCGAACGCGTCCAGGTGCAGGCCCAGCGCCCGCTCCGCCGGGGCGAGTTCGAGCTCCGGGTGGGCGGTCGGCCGCTTGTCGTCGGCCTTGCGCAGGATCGACTTGATACGGGCGTACGCGTACTGCAGGTACACCGACGTGTCGCCGTTCAGCGAGACCATCTGGTCCAGGTCGAACTTGTAGTCACGGTTCGGGGACGTGGACAGGTCCGCGTACTTCACCGCGCCGATGCCGACGTACCGGCCGTTCTCGACGATCTCCTCCTCGGTCAGGCCCACTCGCTCGGCCTTCTCGCGGACGACCGCGGTGGCCCGCTCGGCGGCCTCGTCGAGGAGGTCCTCCAGCTTGACCGTCTCGCCCTCACGCGTCTTGAACGGCTTGCCGTCCGCGCCCAGCACCGTGCCGTAGCCCATGTTGTGGGCCGTGACCTCGTCGGTCAGCCAGCCGGCCCGGCGGGCCGTCTCGAAGACCATCCTGAAGTGCAGGGACTGGCGTACGTCCACGACGTACAGCAGCGAGGTCGCGTGGAGGTCCTGGACGCGGTTCCGGATCGCCGTCAGGTCGGACGCCGCGTAGCCGAAGCCGCCGTCCGCCTTCTGCACGATCAGCGGGACCGGCTGGTCGTCCTTGCCGCGGATCTCGTCGAAGAAGACCACGAGCGCGCCCTCGGAGCGGACGGCCACGCCCATCTCCTCCAGGAGGCGGGCGGTCTCCGGCATGCCGTCGTTGTACGCCGACTCGCCGACGATCTCCTCGTCCCTGATCTCCATGTCCAGCTTCTCGAAGACCGAGTAGAAGTAGACCTTCGACTCGTCCACGAACTGCTGCCACAGGTCGAGCGTCTCCTTGTCACCGGACTGCAGGGCGACGACCCGCTTCCGCGCGCGCTCCTTGAAGTCCTCGTCCGCGTCGAAGACGGCACGGGAGGCCTTGTAGACCCGGTTCAGGTTCGACATGGCCTGCTCGCCGTCCACGTCCTCGGCGGGGGCCAGCTCGCCCGGGTGCTCGAAGAGGTACTGGATGAGCATGCCGAACTGGGTGCCCCAGTCGCCGATGTGGTGGCGGCCGATCGTCTGCTCGCCGGTGAAGTCGAGCATGTTGCGGAGGGCGTCGCCGATCACGGCCGACCTGAGGTGGCCGACGTGCATCTCCTTCGCGACGTTCGGCTGCGCGTAGTCGACGACCGTGATGCCGGGCTTGTCCTTGAGCGGGACGCCGAGCCGGTCGCCGTCGGCGGCGCGCGCGGCGAGGGTGTCGATGATCGCCTTGTCGGTGACCGTGATGTTCAGGAAGCCGGGGCCGGACACCTCGACGTCCTTGAACAGGCCGGGGGCGGTGATCTTCTCGACCACCTGCGTCGCCAGCTCCCGGGGGTTGGCCTTGGCCTTCTTGGCGAGGGCGAGGATGCCGTTCGCCTGGTAGTCGGCCCGGTCGCTACGTCGCAGCAGCGGGTCCGCGTCGGTCGCCTCCGGCAGGGTGGCCGAGAGGGCGGACGCGAGGTGTGCGTTGACGTTGGCGGTGAGGGACGTGACCGAGGCCATGGGTATGGGTGCCGTTCTGGTCGAGGCTGGATTTACAGTCCCGATCAGTATCCCACGGGGTCGCAAAGGGGTTTTTCCCCATCGATGCCGGGTGCGGGGCGGTGGGGGCTGGTCGCGCAGTTCCCCGCGCCCCTTGAGGCGGCTGCGCCGCCATCGGAGCGCAGTTCCCCGGGTTCCTCAGAGGCGGCGCGCCGCCATCGAGGCGCGTCCGTGAAAAGGCGTTTTCGTGCTTCAGGACCTACCTGGGAGAATGGTGGCCGCCAGCCGTTGACCGTGCGGCTGCCCTGGAGAAAGAAGGACGTGCCCCGTGGCTCAGAGCACCGAGACCACCGACTGGGTCTCCCGTTTCGCGGATGAGGTCATCGAGGAGTCGGAGCGTCGGGCCCCGGGCGCGAAACATCATGGCGCTGCCGCGCCGGTGGTCGTCGTCGCGTCCGGACTGTCCCCCTCGGGGCCGATCCACCTCGGCAACCTGCGTGAGGTCATGACCCCGCATCTCGTCGCCGACGAGATCCGGCGGCGCGGGTACCAGGTCCGGCACCTGATCTCCTGGGACGACTACGACCGTTACCGCAAGGTGCCCAAGGGCATCCCCGGTGTCTCGGACGAGTCGCACGCGCAGCACATCGGCAAGCCGCTGACGTCGGTCCCCGCGCCCGCCGGGTCGTCGTACCCGAACTGGGCCGAGCACTTCAAGGCCGCCATGGTCGAGGCGCTGGCGGAGCTGGGCGTGGAGTTCGACGGGATCAGCCAGACCGCGCAGTACACCTCCGGGGTGTACCGCGAGCAGATCCTGCACGCCATGAAGCACCGCGCCGACATCGACGCCATCCTCGCCCAGTACCGGACGAAGAAGGCCCCGGCCAAGAAGCAGCAGCAGAAGCCTCTCGACGAGGCCGAGCTGGAGGCCGCTGAGGGGTCCGGCGCGGCCGGCGAGGACGACGGGTCCTCCGGCTCCGCCGGGTACTTCCCGTACAAGCCGTTCTGCGGCAACTGCGAGAAGGACCTGACGACCGTCACGGCGTACGACGACGACAGCACCGAGCTGTCGTACACCTGCAACGAGTGCGGCTTCGCCGAGACCGTCCGGCTCAACGAGTTCAACCGCGGCAAGCTGGTCTGGAAGGTCGACTGGCCGATGCGGTGGGCGTACGAGGGGGTTGTGTTCGAGCCGTCCGGTGTCGACCACTCCTCTCCCGGGTCCTCCTTCCAGGTCGGCGGGCAGATCGTCGGGATCTTCGGCGGCAAGCAGCCCATCGGACCGATGTACGCCTTCGTGGGGATCTCCGGGATGGCGAAGATGTCGTCCTCGAAGGGTGGGGTGCCCACCCCCGGTGACGCGCTGCAGATCATGGAGCCGCAGCTGCTCCGGTGGCTGTACGCCCGGCGCCGTCCCAACCAGTCCTTCAAGATCGCCTTCGACCAGGAGATCCAGCGGCTCTACGACGAGTGGGACAAGCTGGAGGCCAAGGTCGCGGACGGGTCGGCGCTGCCGGCCGACGTCGCCGCGCACTCGCGTGCGGTGCGGACCGCGGGCGGGGAGCTGCCTCGTACGGCGCGGCCGCTGCCGTACCGGACGCTCGCCTCGGTGGCCGACATCACCGCCGGGCACGAGGACCAGGCGCTGCGGATCCTGTCCGAGCTCGACCCCGCCAACCCGCTGGGCGCGCTGGACGAGGCCCGGCCCCGGTACGACAAGGCCGAGGCCTGGATCAACACGCATGTGCCCGCCGACCAGCGGACCATCGTGCGGGACGAGCCGGACACCGAGCTGCTGAAGTCCCTCGACGAGGCCTCCGTGGAATCGCTGCGGCTGCTCCTCGACGGGCTCGCCGAGCACTGGTCGCTCGACGGGCTGACCCACCTGGTGTACGGGGTGCCCAAGGTGCAGGCCGGGTTCTCCGCGGACGCCACGCCCAAGGAACTGCCGCCGGAGATCAAGACCGCCCAGCGGACGTTCTTCGCGCTGCTGTACCACCTGCTGGTGGGACGGGACACCGGCCCCCGGCTGCCCACGCTGCTTCTGGCGGTCGGGCAGGACCGGGTACGGACGCTGCTCGGCGCGTAAGCGGTAAGCGGTAAGCGGTAAGCGGTACGGAGAAGGGGCCCTCTGACGAGGGCCCCTTTTCTTACGCGGCTTTTCTTACGCGATCCTTCTCGCGCGGTTCTTCTTACGCGATGTGGTCTTCCTGGAGTTCGGCCGTGTGGCGGTTGGTGAAGCGGTTGACCATCCGCTCCGCCTCGCGCTGCGGGAGCGTGGTGCCGTAGGTGGCCTCCACGTCACCCCTGAACTGGCCCGAGGTCGGATAGCTGCCGTCTATCGACTTCTTGAAGACCAGGTAGTAGTCGTCCTCGGTCGGTTCCGGGGCGCCGCCGCCCTCGCCGAGTTCACGGGTGCGGCCCGGACCCGACGGGATGGGGAAGCTGCCGGTCTCCTCCATGGAGGGTTCCTGCAGGGAGGGTTCCTGGGGCGCCGGGTCCTCCTCGTAGTACTGCTCGGCCTGCTGCTGCTCCGCGAACCACTGGGCGTACTGCTCGGGGTCGTACTGCTCCGGGTCGTACTGCTCCGGGTCGTACGTGGGGTCGTAGCCGCCCTGGTACTCGACCTGCTGAGGCGTGTTGAACCAGGGACTCTCCTCCGGTACCTGCTGGTACTGCTCCTCGGCGGGCGCCACCGGCTGCTGGGGCACGGGGGCCGCCTCGACAGCCCGAGGCGGCACAGGCGCCTCCACCTCGACCTGAGGCGCCGGCGCCGGCGACGGAGGCAGCAGCACCGGCTCGATCCCCGCCGCCGCCAGGCCCGCCGGTGCCGTCTCCGACAGAGGGACGCCGTAGCGCGCAAGGCGCAGGGGCATCAGGGACTCGACCGGGGCCTTCCGGCGCCAGGCCCGGCCGAAGCGGGAGTGGAGGCGGGCCTGGTAGACCAGACGGTCCTGCTCCAGCTTGATGACCTGCTCGTAGGAGCGCAGCTCCCAGAGCTTCATACGGCGCCAGAGGAGGAAGGTGGGAATGGGGGAGAGGAGCCAGCGCGTCAGCCGGACGCCCTCCATGTGCTTGTCGGCCGTGATGTCCGCGATGCGGCCGATCGCGTGCCGGGCCGCTTCCACCGCCACCACGAACAGGACCGGGATCACCGCGTGCATGCCCACGCCCAGCGGGTCCGGCCAGGCCGCCGCGCCGTTGAAGGCGATGGTCGCCGCCGTCAGAAGCCAGGCGGTCTGACGCAGGAGCGGGAAGGGGATGCGGATCCAGGTCAGAAGCAGATCCAGGGCCAGCAGGACACAGATGCCTGCGTCGATGCCGATCGGGAAGACGTAACTGAAGTTCCCGAAGCCCTTTTTGATGGCGAGTTCGCGGACTGCCGCGTACGAACCCGCGAAGCCGATGCCGGCGATGATGACGGCGCCGAACACGACCACGCCGATGAGAACGCGGTGCATCCGGGTCAACTGGACTGGCGCGGCCACCCGTACTCCCCTCCCCTTGCGTGTTGTTGCGCGCAACAGAGTGGCACATGTGTGCGGCGTACGGGTGGCCGGTAGGGCTCGTCAACCCGTTTCAGGCGGCGTTCAGCTCTTCTTCGCAGCCGACTTGGACGGAGATGCGGACTTCGTGGCCGCCTTCGACGTGGACGGGGAAGGGCTGGTCGCGCTGCCGCTGCCGCTGCCGCTTCCGATCCCGGTGCCGCCGCCCGTGTTCGCCTTCGTCACCGAGGCCACCGCCTCCTTCGCCGCCTTCTCCGCCAGCTTGGAGAGGGTCGCCGTGCTCGGGGTCTTCTCGCCCGCCAGGCCCGCACCGTTGTAGTCGAGAGTGACGACGACGTTCTCGACGCGCGCGACCAGCGTCTGCTGCTTGAAGGAGCCTTCCTTCTTCTTCAGGTCGTACGTCACCAGCGTCGCCTGGTCGCCCGTGCCGGACACCGGGGCGGACTTGGCGTTCTTCGCGCCCTCCACCGCCTGGGCCTCCTGGACCTGCTTGTCGAAGTACTCCTGCGCCAGCTTGTCGCCCTCACCACGGGTGACGTCCGACTCGAAGCGCAGCAGCGAGACGTTCAGCCAGCGGAACTGAGAGCCCTTGACGCCGTTGTTGTCCAGGCTCGACCAGGAGCAGCTCCCACGGGTCGCCACATCGTCCGACTTGCCCTGCTTGCCGGACTTCGACGCCTTCGGTACGAGATCGCCGAGCGTGCCCTTCGACAGGGTGTCGCAGGCGTCCGGCAGCGACTTGTACGCCGCCGCCTGGACGGTGGGCGACGGGCTGACGGACGCCGAGGTCTCCGAGCCCTTGCTGCTGCTCGCGTCGTCCGAACCGGAGTCCGAGGAGCAGGCCGTCGCGACCAGCAGCATGGGGACTGCGGCCGCACCGAGAAGGGCGCGGTTCAGGCGCTGCGCCCGCTTGTCACCGTGGTCTCGCTGTGCTCGTCGCTGCATGGTTCCTTCACTCATGACGCTGCTCGTGCTCCTGCGGTCGGATCGGGTCCGAGGGGCCACGGTACGCGGTGAGGAAGCTGTGCGGTTCTGGTTCGAACGCATTGCGGATGTGGCGGAACCGGGGTCAGCCCGCCAGCGACTCGGCCAGTTCAGCGGCCAGTTCCCTTGCCCTGTCCTGCATTTCCTTGCTGTCCGGCACCGTGCCGACGGTCGTCGGCTGCTCCTCGTACCGGATGGTCACGATGACGTTGGACGTGCGGAACGCCACAGTCACGGTGCGCTGCTGAGCCGTCGAACCGGAGCTGCTGAGCGCGTCGTCGAGGAACGCCTCGTCACCGAGGTCGTCGAGGACACGGGGCTGGAGGTCGGCGGGGGTCGAACTCGGCGAAGCACTGGAGGAACCCGACGCGGAACCGCCGGCGGAGGCGCTCGCGGACGGAGAGGAACTGGGCGTCGCCGAGGAGCTCACATCCGAAACGCTCGACTCCGACGACACCGGGGCCGGGAGATCGGCGGCGGTCTGCTGCTTCGCGAACAGCCCCTCCGCCTGGGTCTCGTCGCTCACGGCCGTGTCGTACGACACCACGCGCTCCAGATCGACGAGGAGATGGTCCGTCGCGTCCGTCGACTCCACCTTCCACTGACAGCCGACCTTGCGATCCGTGTCGAACGTGACCGTCGGGACGCCCTCGTACGCCGTCTCGCGCTGCTCCTCGTCCGTGATCTGCTGGATGCCGGGCAGAAGCGCGTCGAGAGTGCTCGGGCTGACCGCGCTGCAGGGTTCGGGGAGGGTGCGGTACCTGCCGGGCTCGGCGGCGGCGGTCGCGGTGCCGGCGTCGCCCGGGTTCGCGTCGTCCGTCGTGCCACCGTCGTCCGAGCCGCCGGTGCAGCCGGCCAGCAGCGCGACGAGGAGCGCCGCGACGCCGGATACGTACGCCTTCCGCTGCACGGTCGGCTCCTCTTCGTTGCTGTTAATCGGTTGCTGGCCAGGGGTGACCCCTGTGCACCATGTGTATCGCACGCACGGCCGTGGACGCCGGTCCGTTGTCCTCTTCGTTGATCTTGGCGCCGGTTTTGCGATTTGAGACTTTTCATTAATTCCGGGGGAATGAGGACGATATGTCGTACGTGGAGATGTCGGGCGCGAAGGTACCCATCCGCATGTGGACCGACCCGGCGTCGGTCGAGGAGGTCGCGCTCCAGCAGCTGCGGAACGTGGCGACGCTGCCGTGGATCAAGGGGCTCGCCGTGATGCCGGACGTGCATTACGGGAAGGGTGCCACGGTCGGATCCGTCATCGCCATGCAGGGGGCGGTCTGTCCTGCGGCGGTGGGGGTGGATATCGGGTGCGGGATGTCGGCGGTGAAGACGTCTCTGACGGCGAATGATCTGCCCGGGGATCTGTCCCGGCTGCGGTCGAAGATCGAGCAGGCCATTCCGGTGGGGCGGGGGATGCATGACGACCCCGTTGACCCGGGGCGGTTCCATGCGCTGCCGACCGCCGGGTGGGACGACTTCTGGGGGCGGTTCGACGGAGTGGCCGAAGCGGTCAAGTTCCGTCACGAGCGCGCCGGAAAGCAGATGGGAACGCTCGGAAGCGGTAACCACTTTGTCGAGGTGTGCACAGATACAACCGGTTCTGTCTGGCTGATGCTCCACTCCGGTTCCCGGAACATCGGCAAGGAACTGGCCGAGCACCACATCGGCATCGCCCAGAAGCTCCCGCACAACCAGGGCCTGGTCGACCGTGATCTCGCCGTCTTCGTCGCGGACACCCCGCAGATGGCGGCGTACCGCAACGACCTGTTCTGGGCCCAGGAGTACGCGAAGTACAACCGCACGATCATGATGGCGCTGCTCAAGGACGTGATCCGCAAGGAGTTCAAGAAGGCGAAGCCGACCTTCGAGCCGGAGATCAGCGCGCACCACAACTACGTCGCCGAGGAGCGCTACGACGGGATGGACCTGCTGGTCACCCGTAAGGGCGCGATCCGTGCGGGCTCCGGCGAGTACGGGATCATCCCGGGCTCGATGGGGACGGGCTCGTACATCGTGAAGGGCCTCGGGAACCCGCTGTCCTTCAACTCGGCGTCGCACGGCGCCGGTCGGCGGATGAGCCGTAACGCGGCCAAGCGGCGCTTCTCGACGAAGGACCTGGAGGAGCAGACGCGGGGCGTGGAGTGCCGTAAGGACTCCGGCGTCGTCGACGAGATCCCGGGTGCGTACAAGTCGATCGACCAGGTCATCGACCAGCAGCGGGACCTCGTGGAGGTCGTGGCGAAGCTGAAGCAGGTCGTCTGCGTGAAGGGCTGACGAACGAGGCCCCGGTGGGAACCGGGGCCTCATTCGACTTCCGGTCAACTCAGCCGCTTCTCCAGCAGCGTCACCGCATACGGGCTGCCCAACCCGCCGTCCTTTTCCGGCTGTTCGCCGACGACCGTGTAACCCGCCGACTCGTAGTACGTGCGGAGACGGGGGTTGGTGGAGAGGCAGTCCAGACGGGCGTAGGGGCGGGCTGCGTCGCGGATGCGGGACTCGGCGTGCCGGAGGAGTTCGCGGCCTGCGTTCGGTGGGGCCAGGTGGGGAGTGGTCATCAGGCGGTGGATGTAGCCGGCGTCCCCTGGGCGGGGGCCCCAGGCTGCTTCGTCGGTCCACCAGAGTTCGTAGGCGCCGCAGAGGTGGTCGCCCGAGTGGGCCAGCCAGACCTCGCCCTCGCTCATGCGGGTCTTGAAGTGGGTCGCGTCCTTCTCCGATGGTTTCCACTGGTCGATTCCCCGGGCCAGCATCCACAGGGCGAGGGAGTCGCGGAGGCGGACCAGGGTTTCTGCGTCTTCCGGGGTTGCCTTTCGGAAGGTCAGGGGCTGCCAGGTCGTCGGCGTCGGCTCCAGGAGGTTTTCACGGAGGGTCTGGGAGACGGATTCCGCGTCCATGCCCAGGGCCTGCGTCACATAGCCTTCCACCGAGCCGTATTTCGCCTTCAGGGACTTCAGGAACAGGCGCATCACCGATTCCGGTGCTCTGCCGAAGCCGAGCCAGTTCGGGGATTTGCCCTCGTTCCGGTTCTGCCAGTCCTCGAGGAGGGCCGGGGTGGCCAGTTCCGTGAGGCTGAAGTCCTCGATGACCGTGGGCTCGTCGACGCCCAGCAGGGAGAGGATGAGGGCTGCCAGTTCGCCTGTGCGGTCCTTGCCCGACGCGCAGTGGAAGGCCAGCGGGGTGTTCGACTCCGCTGATTCCGTCACGAGTTCCAGGGCCGCGCGGATCTCCTTCGCGCCGTCCTCCGCCACTTCCATGTAGCGCTCGGCGAGGTAGGGGCCCGGGTCGACCTCCGGGGCCAACGCCGCCTGGTTGTAGGGGCGGTGCTCGATGCTGAGGTTGTGGTACGTGAAGGAGTCGTCCCGGGGGATGCGGCCGCTGCGGTCGGCCTCCCAGTCGTGGCGTAGGTCGATCACCGTCGTGATGCCCAGGGAGAGGAAGCGGGACCAGTCGGGGGTGCCGGGGGCCAACTTGCCCAGGGAGTCCGTGCGGTAGAGGCGGCCCGGACGGATCCTGCGGCCGTCGGCGGTGCGATAGCCGCCCAGGTCGCGGAAGTTGTGCAGGGCGTCGAAGCGTACGTGTCTGTCCACGGGCACCGACCATATGCGGTCGCCGACCCCGGGCACCTGCGGTTTTACTTCGCGTGCGTCACCGCGTAGATCATCACGAAGGCGACGATGTGGATGCCGAAGAGGAAGTACGCGAGGTAGTACCAGACGATGCGTTCGCGCTTCTTCTCCAGCGCCAGGCGCCGGCGGTCCGCTTCCGCTTCCTCTTCCGCTTCCTCTTCCGGCGAGGGCGCCGTCTCTTCGGCGTCAGCCATCACAGCTCCCTGTGGACCTTCGTGTTCGAGGCCTGCGCGCGGGGGCGCAGGACCAGGAGGTCGACGTTGACGTGGCTGGGGCGGGTGACCGTCCAGACGATCGTCTCGGCGACGTCGTCGGCGGTCAGGGGCTCGGCGACGCCCGCGTAGACCTTCTCCGCCTTCTCCTTGTCGCCGCCGAAGCGGGTGACCGCGAACTCCTCGGTCTTCACCATGCCGGGGGCGATCTCGATGACGCGGACCGGCTGGCCGACGATCTCCAGGCGGAGGGTCTCGGCGAGGACGTGGGCGCCGTGCTTGGCGGCGACATAGCCGGCCCCGCCCTCGTAGGTGCCGTGGCCGGCCGTGGAGGACACGACGATGACCGTGCCGTCGCCGCCGGCCACCAGCTTGGGGAGGAGGGCCTGGGTGACGTTGAGGGTGCCGAGGACGTTCGTCTCGTACATCGTGCGCCAGTCGGCCGGGTCGCCGGTGGCCACCGGGTCGGCGCCCAGCGCGCCGCCCGCGTTGTTGACCAGGACGCCGATGGTCTTGAAAGCGGTGGCGAACTCGTCGACCGCGGCGCGGTCGGTGACGTCCAGCTGGTACGCCGTCGCCTGGCCGCCGGACGCGTTGATCTCCGCCTCCAGGGCCTCGATACGGTCCTTGCGGCGGGCGGTGAGGACGACGCGGTAGCCGGCGGCGGCGAGCTGTCGGGCCGTGGCGGCGCCGATTCCGCTGCTCGCACCGGTGACGACGGCGATGCGGGACGCTGCGCTGGGCATGGGCGGGAGCTCCTCGGGTCGGCGTTCGGGCGGCTTCCTCAGGATGGGGGCGGCCTTCCTCAGGATAGGTGGCTCCCGTGGTCTCCTCCGGGGCGGTCCGTATCGCGGGCCGGTGAGACGATGGGGGTGGTGATCCTCCGACTCCTGGAGGTGGATCATGGGAGAAGCGCGAGAGGTCATGGACCGGCTCACCGACGCGCTGACCGCGCACCCGGACCTCAAGGTCATCGCCGAGCTGTATGCGGAGGACGCCGTCGCCTACACCCCTGACGAGGGGGAGATCCGCGGGCGCGAGAACATCGTCGAGTACTGGCGGCAGATGACGGCGGCGGTCCCCGAGGCCAGGTTCGATGCCCTGCACTCGTACGAGGTCGGCGACACCGCCATCGACGAGGGGTTCTTCAGCGGACGGAACACCGGCCCGCTGGCGCTGCCCACCGGGGACTCGCTCCCCGCCACGGGCAAGGAGGTCAGGATTCGTGGCGTGGACCTCGCCACGGTGAAGGACGGCCGGATCACCGAGTACCGGCTCTACTTCGACGAGATGGAGTTCCTGGGGCAGCTGGGGCTGCTGCCGCAGGGGACGCCGTAGAGCGCGGCCCGCTCACTCTCCTCGCGGGGCGTACATGATCACCGCCATGCCCGCGAGGCAGATCAGTGCGCCCGCGATGTCCCAGCGGTCGGGCCGGTAGCCGTCCGCGACCGTGCCCCACAGGATCGAGCCGGTCACGAAGATCCCGCCGTACGCGGCGAGGATGCGGCCGAAGTGGGCGTCGGGCTGGAAGGTGGCGACGAAGCCGTAGGCGCCGAGGGCGAGGACACCGCCGGTCATCCACAGCCAGCCGCGGTGTTCCCGTACGCCCTGCCACACCAGCCAGGCGCCGCCGATCTCGAAGAGGGCGGCGACGACGAAGAGGGCGGCCGAGCGGAGGACGTACATGCCGCGCAGCCTGCCATATGGGTGCCAGGGCGCCTGCGGGCCGCTCCGCGTGGGATACATCCGACCGTATGACCGCGCGGGAGTCGTCGGGGCCGCCGGAGTCCCTGAGTCCTCGGAGTCCTCGGAGTCCTCGGAGTCCCCGGAGTCGCTGGAGTCGCTGGAGTTGCTGGAGTGAGGAGTGGGCGGTATGCGGGTTGTCGCTGTGTGCGTCGCGGCTGTGGCGGGGGCCGCGGTGGTGGTGGGTGGGGTGGCGCCGGTCGCCGGTGCCGCTCCCGTCGGAGGGGCCGACGCGGGGTGGTCCGGGTATGTCCCCGAGGCCGATCTCGCCTACCACGGGGCCGCCGCCGTCGCGTCCGGCCAGGTCGAGGTGCGGTTCACCCCGCGCAACCACGGGCCGTCGGCGGTGCCGGACGCGACCGTTCGGCTGCGCTGGTCGGAGGCGCTCGCCAACCGCCAGGAGCTGCCGGCCGGGTGTACGCGGTCGGGGTCGCGGGTGGTGCTGTGCCGGGTGGGGGCGCTCGCTGCGGACGGGGTGGGGGAGGAGATCGACCTGCGGGTACGCCTACGAGGCGGACCGCCGGAGGTCCTACTGGAGATCGACACGGTCTGGAGCGGCGGAGTACTAGACCGAAACCGCTCAAACGACCGCCAGCGACTCCTAATCCTGGACACAGGCGACACGTACTACTTCTGACGCCGCTGGCTAGGTTTGCCCGACGGTGATTGGCAGATGTGTTCCGTCGGCGGCCCGTGAAAGCGCAGGTCGCCGAAATCCGGTGCGGAACGGATCTGCCAATCGCCGCTTGCGGTCTTTGCGCGGGGCGGGTGGGGCTTGGCGGGGGGCTCGTTCTGGCAGGACAGGCCGCTGGGGTCGGCTTCAGTTGGCCGCGTCGTAGCGGTTGCGTGCCTCGTGCACCTCTTCGATGTGGTGCTCCGCCCAGTCCTTCACGGCTGTCAGCAGTACGGCGAGGCTGCTGCCCAGTGGGGTGAGTTCGTAGTCGACGCGGACCGGGACCGACGGGGTGACGGTGCGGGTGAGGATGCCGTCGCGTTCCAGGGTTCGCAGGGTCTGCGTGAGCATCTTCGGGCTGACGCCGGCGAGCTTGCGGCCGAGGTCGCTGTAGCGCATCGGGCCGGTGGCCAGGGCGGAGACGACGAGGCTGACCCATGGCTCACCTCCGGGAGGCTTACGCACTTCCAGGTAACTACTTTCGAATCGATAGTGCCGACCCAGACCGCGGCCCAGCGGCGCGAACAAGCCCTGAATCCGGTGGACGCGGGGGTACGGCAGGGCGTCTTCGGGGGTGCGGGGAAGCGGCTCGGGCTCGGGTGGGATGTCGCCGGGACCGTGGACGCTGTGGGCGTGGCTGGGGGTACCCCCTCTGGGGGATCGTGGCGGGTGGGGGACGAGGTGGTCGGGCTCCACTACGGGGTGGGGGCCGAGTCGGGGACGCATGCGGAGACGCTGCCGCTGAATGCGCTGACCGCCGTACAAGCCCTTGATCTCGCCGAGTTGGAGGAAGGGCAGTCGCTGTTGGTGGGTTCGCCGTTCAACTTGCCTCTCGGCGTGGGGCTTTGGTGACCGGGCTGGCTCGGGAGGGCGATGAGGAGCTCGTACGGTCGCTGGGGGCCGTGGAGTTCGTCTCCTCCGAGGTGGAAGCGGGGGCCTATGACGCCGTGTTCGATGCGGCCGTGTTGGGGGAGGCCGCGTTGGAGTGGGTGCGGGACGGGGGTGTTTACGTCGGGGCCATCCCTCAGGCTCAGCCGGGTTCTGTGCGGGGGGTGCGGACGACTGCCGTCGAGGTGAGTGCGGATGGGGGGCGGCTCGGGGAGTTGGTCGGGCTGGTGGAGGGTGGGGAGTTGACGTTGCGGGTGGCTGAGGTGTTTTCGCTGGGGGAGGCTGCGAAGGCGCATGCTCGGCTGGCGGAGGGTGGGGTTCGGGGGCGAGGGAGGTGGGGCGCGGTTGGGGGGCCTCGAACGGTTGGCGGGGCCCCGGCACCCTCACGCCAGTGCCAGCGCCGCCACCACCGGTGTCGCGTACACCAGCGGGAACGGGATGTGGGTGTACCAGCGGGCCCGGGCCACCGTGATGACCGCTCCGGTGAAGTAGAGGACCAGGGCTGCGCCGGCCACGATTCCGAGGGGCGGGAAGAACAGGCCCGCCACCAGACCCACCGCGCCGGACACCTTCGCCGTGCCCAGGTAGGGCCACCAGGGCTGGGGGACGCGGTAGTCGGTGAGGGCCTTGACGATCCAGTCGGCTCGGGTGAGGACCACGGCGCCGGAGTAGCCGGACATGGCGGCGGCGAGGAGGGTCACGATGACGTGGATGGTGGGCGTTGACATGCGGTTGGCTCCTTCTGGTGCCGGTGCTGTCGACCGGGTTCATGGAGCTGACGCGGGGTGGGGCGGGAGTGTGACAGGGTGGGCGGAAGTTTTTTGCGGGGGCGCGGGGCTCGTCGGGTCAGTGGTGCTGGTCCGGCTGGGGCTTGGGCGGGAGCAGGCGTACGAGGGTCAGGCACAGGGGCAGGGCGGCGGTGACCGTCAGGAGGCTGAGCGTTGTGGCGTGGGGTGTGTCGGCCGGGGTGCGGAAGTAGACCGTGGTCACCGTGGCCGCTCGGATCGCGTTGGCCGGCTGCTGCACGGCGTCGAGAGCAGCCGGGCGCAGCCTGTAGGAGGGTCAGCAGGGTCAGAAGACCGGCGTACACCAGGCGGCGGCCGTGGGTGTGGATCAGGCCGTGGCGGCGAAGGCGACCACGCCCAACCGCGGCTTCACGACCCGTGCGCCGGCGGTGGCAGAAGGCGGCGAAGAAGATGAGGCCGAGGGGTAGGAGGAGCAGGGCCTGAGCAGTCGTCCAGCCTCTTGCCGAGCTCTCGGTCAGGCCGCCCAGCAGCGGGTTGATCAGGAACAGGGGGCGCCGGCCGAGGCCCGCGATGTCGGCGTCGACCAGGAATCCGGCGAGGATCGGGCCGCTGACGGCGGACAGGCCCATCGCGGGGCCGAAGAGCGCGAACGCTTTGCCGATCTGGTCGCGGGGCCACGTTGCGCCGAGGATGCCGAAGCCCTGCGGGATGACCAGGGCTCCGAACGCGCCCTGGGTGAGGCGGCCGAGGGCGAGTGTTGTGGGGTCGGGGGCCAGGCCGCAGGCCAGGGAGGCGACGAGGAAGCCGGTGAGGGCCAGGAGGAAGAGCCTGCGGCGGCCGTATTTGTCGCCGGGGCGCCCGCCGGGGACCGGCAGGACGCCCAGGGCCGGTGCGTAGGAAGCGTCCAGCCGCTGGACCAGGCCCGGGCCGCCGCCCAGGCCGGTGGCGATGGTCGGGGCGGCGACGTTGGTGATCGTGGCGTCGAGGAGGTCCAGGACGTCGGCGGCGAGGATCCCGGCGAGGATCGCCCAGCGGGTGCGGGCCGGGGTGGCGGGCGTCCCTCTCGTGAGATCACTGGTGGGCTCGCCTGCGGGATCGCTTGTGTTGTGCGGTATCTGCGTCACGCAGGTAAATGGGTGGATGGTCGGTGTCGATCGGCTTTCCCTGAGGGCTGGAATACGGGGAGGCGAGTGGCCGTTACAGGGCTATAGTTGAACGGTCAACAACCTGGAGGGTGAGCGACCATGCAGTTCGGGATCTTCAGCGTCGGTGATGTCACACCGGACCCGACCACGGGCCGGACGCCGACCGAGCGCGAGCGGATCAAGGCCATGGTCGCCATCGCGCTGAAGGCCGAGGAAGTCGGCCTGGACGTCTTCGCGACCGGTGAGCACCACAACCCGCCGTTCGTGCCGTCGTCGCCGACCACGATGCTCGGCTACATCGCGGCCCAGACCGAGAGGCTGATCCTCTCCACCTCCACCACGCTGATCACCACGAACGACCCGGTGAAGATCGCCGAGGACTTCGCGATGCTCCAGCACCTGGCCGACGGCCGGGTGGATCTGATGATGGGGCGCGGCAACACCGGGCCGGTCTACCCCTGGTTCGGGCAGGACATCCGGCAGGGCATCAACCTCGCCATCGAGAACTACGCCCTGCTGCGCCGGCTGTGGCGCGAGGACGTCGTGGACTGGGAGGGCAAGTTCCGCACGGCGCTGCAGGGCTTCACCGCCACGCCGCGCCCGCTGGACGGCGTGCCGCCGTTCGTCTGGCACGGCTCCATCCGCTCGCCGGAGATCGCCGAGCAGGCCGCGTACTACGGCGACGGCTTCTTCCACAACAACATCTTCTGGCCGGCCGACCACACCAAGCGGATGATCGAGCTGTACCGCACCCGGTACGCCCACTACGGGCACGGCACCCCCGAGCAGGCCATCGTCGGCCTCGGCGGCCAGGTCTTCATGCGCAAGAACTCCCAGGACGCCGTCCGCGAGTTCCGGCCGTACTTCGACGTCGCCCCGGTCTACGGGCACGGGCCGTCGCTGGAGGACTTCACCGACCAGACCCCGCTGACCGTCGGCTCCCCGCAGCAGGTCATCGAGAAGACCCTCGCCTTCCGTGACTACGCCGGTGACTACCAGCGCCAGCTGTTCCTGGTGGACCACGCCGGGCTGCCCCTGAAGACCGTCCTGGAACAGCTCGACATGCTCGGCGAGCAGGTCGTCCCCGTGCTGCGCAAGGAATTCGCGGTGGGACGTCCCACGGACGTGCCGGACGCTCCGACCCACGCGTCCCTGCTGGCCGCCACCCGGAAGGAAGGCTCGGAATGAAGCTCGTCGTCGTCTCGGCGGGACTGAGCGTTCCCTCGTCCACCCGGCTCCTCGGGGACCGGCTGGCGGGGGCGGTGTCCCGGCGGGCCCAGGTCGAGGTGCGGGTGGTCGAGCTGCGGGAGCTCGCGGTGGAGATCGCGCACAACTTCACCAACGGGTTCCCGGGGCGGGCACTGTCCGACGCCATCGACGCGGTGACGGGGGCAGACGGGCTGATCGTCGTCACGCCGGTGTTCTCGGCGTCGTACAGCGGGCTCTTCAAGTCCTTCTTCGACGTGATCGAACCGGACGCCCTCGCGGGCAAGCCGGTGCTGATCGCCGCGACCGGGGGCACGGCCCGGCACTCGCTGATCCTGGAGCACGCGCTGCGGCCGCTGTTCGCCTACCTCAAGGCCGTCGTCGTACCGACCGGCGTGTACGCCGCCTCGGAGGACTGGGGCGCGGAAGGGCTGGACGGGCGGATCGAGCGGGCGGCCGCGGAGCTGGCGCGGCTGATGACGGGGCTGTCGGGGGCCGGGCGGGGCGAGCCGGTCACGCAGGTCACACAGGCCACGCAGGCCACGCAGGTCGAGTCGGTCACACAGGCCGCACAGGTCCCGCACGTCCCGCAGGCCAGGCCGATCACGCCCGAGCCGGCCCCGGCCGAGTCCGGCATCGGCGCCTTCCACGTCGTACCGTTCGCCGAGCAGCTGGCCGCGCTGGCGCCGGGCGGCGGGCGGGGCTGAGGCCGAGGGTGAGAAGAGCGTAGGCGTACGCCGAGCGGTTGCCTCTGTGACGGTGAGAGGCAGGTAAAAAGGCCGATCGTCGGCTCGCTCACCAGGCTGAACCGGCGGTCGCCTTGGCACTATGGGAGCGTGCCTCAGACCGTTCTGCTCGCCGAAGACGACCGCGCCATCCGCAACGCGCTGGAGCGCGCCCTGACCCTGGAGGGGTACCGGGTCACCGCGGTCGCCGACGGCGTCGAGGCGCTGGCGCAGGCCCATCGCACCCCGCCGGACGTGCTCGTCCTCGACGTCATGATGCCCGGCATCGACGGCCTCCAGGTCTGCCGGGTGCTGCGCGCCGAGGGCGACCGGACGCCGATCCTGATGCTGACGGCGCTCGTGGAGACCCAGGACCGGATCGCCGGCCTGGACGCGGGCGCCGACGACTACGTCCTCAAGCCCTTCGACGTCGAAGAGGTCTTCGCCCGTCTGCGCGCCCTCCTGCGGCGCACCGGCGCGGCCAACGGGGCCGTGCCCGCCGTGCCCGCCGAGGCGCCGAAGCAGCAGCCGGTGCCCGAGCGGTACCTGGAGGCGGCGGGCCTGAAGATGGATCCGCAGGCGCGGCGGGTCTGGCGGGACGGCCGGGAGCTGGAGCTGACCCGCACCGAGTTCGAGCTCCTCGAACTGCTGGTGCGCAACAGCGGGATCGTCCTCGACCACTCCACGATCTACGACCGGATCTGGGGGTACGACTTCGGTCCGGGCTCCAAGAACCTCGCCGTCTACGTCGGCTATCTGCGCCGCAAGCTCGACGAACCCGGGGCGCCCCAGCTGATCCATACCGTGCGGGGCGTGGGTTACGTGCTGCGGGAGGACTGAGTGGGGCGGCTCGCGCGGTTGCTGCGCAGGCGGCGGCCCGGGCTGGTCTCCCTCGCGACGACGTTCGCGGTGTCCTTCGCGGCGGTCACGGCCGCGGTGACCGTGCTGGTCGGCATCCTGTCGTACAGCGCCGCCGCGCGGCTGGTCCGGGTCGACCAGCAGTCCGTGTTCGACGAGGTCGTGCAGGATCTGCGGGACGAGGTGCGCGATCAGCCGATGACGCCGCAGGACTTCTCGTCCTCGGCACCGGGGCACGATCTCGTACGTCCCGCCCGTACCGATGTCCAGGTGCTCGGGCCGGACGGCTCCGTCGTCGACCCCGGGAGCCCGGGGCTGCCCGTCACCGACGCCGACCGGAGGATCGCAAGGGCGGCTCCTGCCGGGCGGCTGACCGAGCACAGGGACGTCGACGTCGGCAGCGACGTCTACCGCATCGCGACGGTCGCCCTCGGCGACGGGCGGGGGGCGGTGCAGGTCGCGCAGGAGTTCAGCGACACCGAGGATCTGCTGCGGGCGCTGCAGCAGCGGACGCTGGTCCTGATGTCGGCGGTGGTGGTCGCGGCGGGACTGTTCGGCTGGTGGCTGGCCCGGCGCATCACCCGGCGGCTGGTGATCCTCACCTCGGCCGCGGAGGACGTGGCCCGGACGCGGCGGCTGGGGATCCAGGTACCGGTCACGGGGTACGACGAGGTGGGCCGCCTCGGCCGGGCCTTCGACCGGATGCTGGGGCGGCTGGCCCAGTCGGAGGAGGACCAGCGGCGGCTGGTGCAGGACGCGGGGCATGAGCTGCGGACGCCGCTGACGTCGCTCCGGACCAACATCTCCCTGCTGCGCCGCATCGACGAGCTGCCGCCGGCCACGCGGGACGAGCTGGTCGCCGACCTGGGCCAGGAGGCACGCGAGCTGACGGATCTGGTGAACGAGCTGGTCGATCTCGCGGCCGGCCAGTCCGACACGGAGCCGCCGCAGCGGGTCGACCTCGCCGACATCGCGGAGGACGTGGCGGGGGTGGCGCGGCGTCGTACCGGGCGCCAGATCGTGGTCCGGACCGGGGGAGACACGACGACGGACGGCCGCCCGGCGATGCTGACCCGCGCGGTGTCCAACCTGGTCGAGAACGCGGCGAAGTTCGACCGCGAGGGCCGCTCCCCGATCGAGATCAGCGTGACCGGCCCGGCGCACCCGGGCACAGTCCGGGTGGAGGTCCTGGACCGCGGGCCGGGGATCACCGACGGGGACCTGGTCCGGGTCTTCGACCGCTTCTACCGCGCCGCCGACGCGCGTTCGCTGCCCGGGTCGGGGCTGGGCCTGTCGATCGTCCGGGAGGTCGCGCTGGCGCACGGGGGCGCGCCGTTCGCGGTGCGGCGGGAGGGGGGCGGGACGGTGATCGGGTTCACGGTGGGGGGCGGGGTCTGAGGGCGATCGGCGCAGCCGACGTGGGGCGGAGCCCCGGCGGAGCCCTCTTTACTCGGTTCGTGGAATGGCGACACTGATCAAGAAGCGGGTGGCCGCACGGCACTGCAGCCCGCACCAACGCCCACGCCGACTCCCAGCCGAGAGGCCCCAGATGCTCACCTCCGCAGAAGCGTCCGTGCTGGCCGCCATCGACGAAGCCGCCGTCTTCCGTACGCTGCTCGACCTGATCGTGATTCCCAGCGTGACCGGAAGTGCCGCCGAGTCGGAGATCCAGCACCATCTGGCCGGGCATCTGGACCGGCTCGGGCTCGATGTCGATCTCTGGTCCATGGATCTCCCTGGTCTCCGCGCCCACCCGGACTTCCCCGGGGCCGAGGCGCCCCGGGAGGAGGCCTGGGGGCTCGTCGGGCGCTCGGCGGAGCAGGAAGGCGGTGACGGGCCGACGCTCGTGCTGCAGGGGCACGTCGATGTCGTACCGCCCGGGGATCCGGCCGCATGGGCGGGCGATCCGTTCGTGCCGAGGGTGGCCGGTGACGTTGTGCACGGGCGGGGCGCCTGTGACATGAAGGCCGGGCTCGCGGCCCAGTTGGCGGTGCTGGAGGCGATACGGGCGGCCGGAGTGCGGCTGCGGGGGCGGGTCGCCGCGCACTTCGTCGTCGGGGAGGAGGACGGAGGGCTCGGCGCGTTCGGGACGCTCCAGCGCGGACACCGCGGTGACGCCTGTGTCATCGCCGAACCCACCGCCGGCACCCTGGTCACCGCCAACGCGGGCGCGCTGACCTTCCGGCTCACCGTCAACGGCAGGTCCGCGCACGGCAGTTCACGCGACGAAGGTGTCAGCGCGATCGACGCCTATCTGCCGCTGCACCGCGCCCTGTCCCGCCTCGAGGCCGACCGGAACCGCGATCCGCATCCGCTCATGGCCGAGTATCCGATCCCGTACGCCCTGTCCGTGGGGACCGTGCGGTCGGGGGACTGGGCCAGCAGTGTGCCCGATCTGCTGGTGGCGGAGGGGCGGTTCGGGGTGCGGCTGGGGGAGGACCCGGCGGTGGCGAGGGCGGCGTTCGAGCGGTGCGTGGCCGAAGTGTGTGCCGGGGACCCGTGGTTGCGGGACCATCCGGTCGAAGTGACCTGGCCCGGCGGGCAGTTCGCGAGCGGGCGGCTGCCGGAGGGGCACCCGCTGCCCGAGGTGATCCGCGCCGCGCACGCGGACGCCGGCGGCGGCCCCGGACTCCGGGAGCGCGGCGCGTCGTACGGGAGTGATCTGCGGCTGTACGCCGGCGCCGGGATCCCGACGCTGCAGTTCGGGCCCGGGGACATCCAGGTGGCCCACAGTGCGCGGGAGCAGGTGTCCGTGAGTGAAGTGGCGGCCACAGCAAGGACGTTGGCGCTCACCGTGCTGCGGACCGTGGGGGTGAAGTGATCCGACGCGTCGGCGGGGACGGGAACCAGCCGGGGGCCGATGCCGATCTTCTTCCATGGGCCGGGTCGGCCCACGGGGGAAGGAGCGGTTCGTGAACACATCCTGGCGCAGGGCCGTGTCGTACGCGGTGATCGTCACGCTCGTATCGCTGGCGGTGGGGGAGGCGGTGAACTTCCTCTGGGATCCCGAACTTCCCACACGGGACTGGGTGTTCGGCGCTCTGCTCGCCCCGGACCGGCTCGTCTTCCCGGTCGTCGTCATCCTGGTGCTGACCGAGGCCCGGCTGCTGCTGCCGCCCACCCGGTCGCGCTGGACGACGGCGGGCGTCGACACGGGGCTGTACGCGCTGGTCCTGCTGCTGGTCTCCGCCGCCGAGGCGGTGGCCTACGGGGATGTGGCGCCGGCCGACTCCGCCTTCGTGACGCTGCTCTTCGCGCTGTTCACCCTCCAACTCCCGGCCGTCTTCGCCCTGTCGGCGTGGTGGCACGGCCGACTGCACCCGGCGGGGGCAGGGCGGGCGGCGGTCACGGCTTGACCTCCCGGTAGGGCGGCAGCAGCAGGGCGCCCATCGCAGTACGGCGACGTGGTGGACCGGCCACCGCGTCGCCGTACGCCCATGAGGCCGGCCGTCCACCGGCCTCAGTCCTTGGCCCGCGCCCCGTCCAGCGCGCGCTTCACGGCCGCCGCGTCCTGGCCGAGGACCGCCTTCTCCAGGCTGTCGTCGTCCTTGCGGGAGAAGCGTTCGCCGCGGGCGACATCCTCCTTGCTCAGGACGCGCCCGCACCACTCGCCCTGGTCGACGACGCCGTCGTCGAAGGGGACGGCGGCGCCCTCGCCGAGCACGGTCCAGCCGTCGCCGGACCAGCGCAGGGCGAGGAGGTAGGTGTGGCCGGTCTCCAGGCGGGAGGCGTTCGGGGCGGTCCGCTTGATGCGGGTGCCGCTCTCCCGGTACACCCGCCAGCCGGGGGCCACCATGTCGAAGCCCTTGTCCACGGTCCGTGCCGACCCCTTGCCGGAGGACCACAGCACCTGGTCGGTGCGGAAGGTCACCGTGCGGTCGGTCTGGTACGCGAACATTCCGGACTTGAAGTCCCGCCGGTCGGTCTCCTGCTCCCGCTCCGGGGTGGCCACGACGACCTGGTCGGCGTACGTCACCCAGTCCTTGGCCGTCTGGGACGGATGCTCGTCGCTGACCATCCCGCATCCGACGACCGTGGTCAGACCGCCCTGGCCGACCAGTACGGCCGCGACGACCCCGGCGAAGGCCACAAAGGCGACGGCAGGACGGCCCGCTATGCGGCCGCCGTAGTTCCGGTTCCACGGCATGGCGAAGGTGCTCCCCCGTAAGCGACGGGGTCCCCCGGTCGCTGGCTGACATGTGCGTCGGCCGCGTACGTCGATGTGAGGTGGACGGTACGGATCGGGTCAGGATCCGCCGCGGCGCGATGATCAAGATACGCACGATCCGACGAAGTGGAACAGGAGTCACCTTCGGACTGTCACGAAACTGTCGAACGACCGGGGGGAGATGCGGGACCACTCAGTCGCGGATGAGCATGCGTACTCATGCCCGGGCGCGGGCGCCGGTCCATCGTGGAGAACACACGCCGACCAGGCACGACACCGAACTGGAGGAACCCGCGATGCCCAACGCCGCCCGTCCACGCCGCCTGCCGCGGCTGCGCCGGCTTCTCGCGCTCGCCACGGACAACTGGCCCGCCCGGGGGTATCTGACGGTCTTCGCCGCCTCCCTGCCGGTCGCGTTCCTCCTTCCGGACAGCGCGTACGCCATGGCGCCCGTGCTGCTCACGGAGCCGCTGTCGCTCGCGGGCATCGTGCTGCCGGTCGGTCCCGGGACCGTCGAGGGGAACGGCGGTCCGGCCGAGACGGCGGCGCTGGTCCTCTCGGCCGCATGGCTGCTCGTCTGCGCCCTCGTGAACGCCGCCGTGGTGGGTGCACTCGCACATCACGTCCGGGATGTCCGTGCCGCGGAACGGCACGCCTGAACTTCCACAACCTCTTCAACCCGAAGAAGCCGTAAGCGACTTCAAGAACCAAGCGAAAGGCACCGACATGGCCCGCTCCGTCCGCCCCCGACTCCAGAAGCCCAAGGCCCTGCTCGCGCCCGCGACGGACAACTGGCTCTCCCGCGCCTATCTCGGGCTGGTCGGGGTGTCGCTGGGGTTCTTCCTGTGGGCCGTCTATCTGTCCCCGGACCCCGGATTCGCCGGTATCTGGCCGACCCTGGCCACGGCTCCGCTGGGCATGATCGTCAGCATGCCCTTGACGGCGGCCCTGGCGTGGAACTCGTCGCTGGACTGGCTGAGCCCGGTGCTCTTCTCCGCCGGTACGGTCCTGTGCGGACTGGTCAACGCCACACTGATCGGTCTGTTCGCCCGCAAGCTGACGGGACGGGAACCCTACCCGGCCGCGTGAGGCCGCTCAGGGCCGCGGCGGACCGGGATCGGGATCGAGACCGGGCTGAGGCTCAGGGCCACACCAGGCAGTACGGCTGATGCCCCGCCTCGTGCAGACGGTGGCTGAAGTCCTGCCACTCGTGCAGCAGCTGGTACACGTTGAACGCGTCCCGCGGACCGCCCCGGTCCGGGACCGTCGACCAGATGAACGCGGCCGCGCCCACGGCCTCCTCGCCGATGCCGCGCAGCGGGTCCACGACCGTCATCGGGAGTTTGACCACGGCGTAGTCGGGGTGCAGGACGACGAGTTCCAGCGGGGGCACCTTGTGCAGGGGGACGCCCTCGATGCCGGTGAGGACCATCGCGGCCATCGTCTCCGGCTTGATCTTGGTGAACATGCCGTTCATCCCGAGCTCGTCGCCGCCGAGTTCCTCGGGGCGCATCGAGATCGGGACGCGGGCCGCGGTCGCGCCGTCGGGCGCGCCGAAGTACTTGTACGTCACCCCCACCCGACCACCATTCCTGCTCCCCGCCCTCAACCGATCGATCCGACGTTCGATACGTCGGTCGTCGTGCTCTGTCTCATTCGGAACGCCGTGAGCTTGGCGTGCCTCTGCGGCCGCTTCCTCCGCGTCGCGCCGGTGCTTGCCTCGCCGGGCACGTCGAGGACCCAGGTCGTCAGTCCCCTCGCCCAGCCCGCCACCGCGATGCATATCTCCACCCGACTGCTTTTCTAGGACGCGTGGCCCCCGCCGCGCAACCCGATCATCGTGTCAGTGACCTCCCCCGCGGCCGCCCGCCGAAACGTGCGTTGAAACACCTGTCCGCAGGATCCTCACAGGGATCTTCGCAGCCTCCAGACCCCGCGGGCCGTGTGAGCTGTGTGTATCAGGTGCCAGTTTCGCAGATGCCGTCGGGCCACAGGCAGCGGTCGGTCAGGGCCGCTGGCCTACCCTGAGGAGGAAAGTCGGCAACCGGAGTCCGAGAAGTCGGAGAAGTCGCAGGTCATGAGCGAAACGCCCTATTCATACGATGCGCCTGCCTCACAGGCCCTGTTCGACCGTGCGGCCGCCGTCACACCGGGCGGCGTGAACTCCCCGGTGCGCGCCTTCCGTGCCGTGGGCGGTACGCCCCGGTTCATGGTGTCGGGCCGTGGTCCGTATCTCACCGACGCCGACGGCCGCGAGTACGTCGACCTGGTCTGCTCGTGGGGTCCCATGATCCTCGGGCACTCCCACCCCGAGGTCATCGCCGCCGTGCAGGACGCCGTCTCGCGCGGCACCTCGTTCGGTACGCCCGGTGAGGGCGAGGTCGCGCTCGCCGAGGAGATGGTCGCCCGGATCGAGCCCCTTGAGCAGGTGCGGCTCGTCTCCAGCGGGACCGAGGCCACCATGTCGGCCATCCGGCTCGCCCGCGGGTTCACGCGGCGCACCAAGGTCATCAAGTTCGCCGGGTGTTACCACGGTCACGTCGACTCCCTTCTCGCCGCCGCCGGCTCCGGGGTCGCCACCTTCGCGCTCCCCGACACTCCCGGCGTCACCGGCGCCCAGGCCGGCGACACCATCGTCCTGCCGTACAACGACCTCGAAGCCGTCCACGAGGCCTTCCACCGGCACCCCGGCGAGATCGCCTGCGTCATCACCGAGGCCTCGCCCGGCAACATGGGCGTCGTCCCGCCGCGGCCCGGGTTCAACCAGGGGCTCAAGGACGCCTGTTCCAAGAACGGCGCCCTCTTCATCTCCGACGAGGTCATGACCGGCTTCCGCACCAGCCGCGTCGGGTGGTACGGGATCGACGGGGTCAGGCCCGACCTGATGACCTTCGGCAAGGTCATGGGCGGCGGCTTCCCGGCCGCGGCCTTCGGCGGCCGTGCCGACGTCATGGCGCACCTCGCCCCCGCCGGGCCCGTCTACCAGGCCGGCACCCTCTCCGGGAACCCGGTCGCCACCGCCGCGGGCCTCGCCCAGCTGCGGCTGCTCGACGACGCCGCCTACGACAAGGTCAACGCCGTGTCGGCGACCATCCAGTCGCTCGTCACCGAGGCGCTCACCAAGGAAGGTGTCGCGCACCGGCTGCAGAGCGCGTCCAACATGTTCTCCGTCTTCTTCACCGACCGTGAGGTGCGGGACTACGAGGACGCCAAGAAGCAGGAGTCGTTCCGCTTCACCGCGTTCTTCCACTCGATGCTGGCACAGGGCGTCTATCTGCCGCCCTCCTCCTTCGAGTCGTGGTTCGTGTCCACCGCTCACGACGAGCGGGCGGTTCAGAAGATCGCCGACGCCCTCCCGGCGGCGGCCCGTGCGGCAGCGGAGGCCACGGCAGCATGACCGGCAACACTGACATCACCGTCGTCCACCTCATGCGGCACGGCGAGGTCGCCAACCCCGACGGGGTCCTCTACGGCCGTCTCGCCGGCTACCACCTCTCCGAGCTGGGGCGGCAGATGGCCGACCGGGTCGCCGAGCACCTCGCCTCCCGGGACGTGACGTACGTCTGCTCCTCCCCGCTGGAGCGCGCGCAGGAGACCGCTACGCCGATCGCCAAGGCGCACGGGCTGGACCTCGCGACCGACGGGCGGCTCATCGAGGCCGACAACGTCTTCCAGGGCAAGACCTTCGGCGTCGGCGACGGGGCGCTCAAGCGGCCCGAGAACTGGAAGCACCTGGTCAACCCCTTCAAGCCGTCGTGGGGTGAGCCGTACGTCGACCAGGTCGTCCGCATGATGGGGGCGCTGGACGCGGCCAAGGACGCGGCGCGGGGGCACGAGGCCGTGCTCGTCAGTCACCAGCTGCCCATCTGGATCGTGCGGTCGTACGTCGAGAAGCGGCGGCTGTGGCACGACCCGCGGCGGCGGCAGTGCACGCTGGCCTCGCTGACGACCTTCACCTACCAGGGCGACAAGATCGTCTCCGTCGGCTACAGCGAGCCCGCCATCGACCTCGTCCCCGCGCATCTGCGGGCCGGGGCCAAGCCGGTGAAGGGCAAGGACAAGGCCTTCGGGGCCTGAGTTCCGCTCCTGGGTTCCGCTCCCGAGTTCCGGTTCATGGCTTCTGTTACGTAATCAACGAAAAACAGACGGAACGCCTCCGTACGTCACGTCCTCTGAATGGGTGACCACCAGAGAACGTGACGAACGGGGAAGCGATGCGCACTCTCACGCGAAGGGGAGCTCTCGGACTCGGCGTGGGAGGCGCCGCCGCCCTGGGACTCGCCGGCTGCGGCTCCTTCACCCCGTCTGACGGGCCGAGCCCTGCCGGAGGTTCCACCGGCGGCGCCGGGAACAAGCCCAGCCCGCAGACCCACCCCGTCCGCCCCCTCGGCGACGGCTCCACCTCCTACACCGGCAAGCAGCCCCACCAGCCCGCCAAACCGACGCCGCTGGAGCCGGGCCAGACCCCGCCGCAGTTCGTCGTGTTCTCCTGGGACGGCGCGGGCGAAGTCGGCAACGGGCTCTTCCCGCGCTTCCTCGACCTCGCCAAGCAGCACGGCGTCCACATGACCTTCTTCCTCTCCGGGCTGTACCTGCTCCCCGAGTCGAAGAAGCGCCTCTACGACCCGCCCAACAACCCCGTCGGCGCCTCCGACATCGGCTACCTCACCGACGAGCACGTCAAGGCGACCTTGACCAACGTCCGGCGGGCATGGCTCGAAGGGCACGAGATAGGCACCCACTTCAACGGTCACTTCTGCGCCGGACACGGCAGCGTCGGCAACTGGACGCCCCAGCAGTGGCGCAGCGAGATCGACCAGGCGAAGGCCTTCGTGAAGGAGTGGCGGACCAACACCGGGTGGACCGACCTGCCCGCGCTCCCCTTCGACTACGACAAGGAACTCGTCGGCGGCCGTACGCCCTGTCTCCTCGGCCAGGACAATCTGCTGCCGACCGCGAAGGAACTCGGCTGGCGCTACGACGCCTCCTCGCCCGGCGGCCGGCAGGTCTGGCCGGAGAAGAAGAACGGGCTGTGGGACCTGCCGCTCCAGGCGGTCCCGTTCCCCGGGCGCAGCTTCGAGGTCCTCTCGATGGACTACAACATGCTCGCCAACCAGTCGATCAACTCCACCAACGCCCCCACCCACAACTACCCCGCCTGGCGCGAGCAGGCCGCGGGGGCCTACATATCCGGCTTCAAGCGGGCCTACGAGACCAACCGCGCCCCCTTCTTCGTCGGCAACCACTTCGAGCAGTGGAACGGCGGCATCTACATGGACGCGGTGGAGGAGGCGCTGAAGCACATCGCGGCGGAGAAGGAGAAGGGCGAGGATGTGCGGCTGGTCTCCTTCCGGCAGTTCGTGGACTGGATGGACGTACAGAAGCCGGAGGTGCTGGCCAGGCTGCGGACGCTGGATGTCGGACAGCGGCCCGCCGGTGGCTGGAACACGTATATGAAGGACACCTCGGGGAACACGTCCGAGAGCCCTGCGAACGCCGCCTGAAATGCGGGTTTCCGCCCGCAAGGGGGGTGCGCAAGATCCCCAGAACGGGCATGCGAAACTTTTCACATGAGTGCCGTGACCCGCACCAGCCGTCGAACCGTCCTGCTCACCGCCACGGCCGCCGCAGCCGCGCTGACCCTGAGTGCGTGCAGCTCCGGCGGTACGTCGGGCGGCACCGGTGACACCAAATTCGTCACCGGCAACAACGGCATTGACACGGTCGCGCAGGGCAAGCGGGACACCGCCCCGGTGCTCTCCGGCAAGACCATCGACGGCGGTGAGCTCTCCACCGCCGACTACAAGGGCAAGGTCCTCGTCGTCAACATCTGGGGCTCTTGGTGCACGCCGTGCCGGGCCGAGGCCAAGAACCTCCAGGCCGTCTACGCGAAGTACAAGGACCAGGGCGTCCAGTTCGTCGGCATCAACACCCGGGACACCAACACCACCTCCGCGATCAACTTCGAGAAGGAGTTCGGGGTCACCTTCCCGAGCCTGTACGACCCGACGGGCAAGCAGATGCTTCGCTTCAAGAAGGGCACGCTGAACCCGCAGCTGATCCCCACGACACTGGTCATTGACCGGGAGGGCAAGCTTGCGGCTCGGGCGCTGATGGCGCTCGGCGAGGAGAACCTGCTCGGCATGATCAAGCCTGTGCTCGCGGAGAAGTGACGTGAGCGCGACGTACACACTCGCGGAGGCGGTGGTGGGCCGCAACGGGACCGTCCTCAACGGCGCTCTCGTGCTTGCCCTGCCGATTGCCGTGCTCGGCGGACTCGTCTCCTTCTTCTCCCCCTGCGTCCTGCCGCTCGTCCCCGGCTATCTGTCGTACGTCACGGGCGTCAGCGGCACTGACCTGGCGGAGGCCAGGCGCGGGCGGATGGCTGCGGGTGCCTCGCTGTTCGTGCTGGGCTTCACCGTCGTGTTCGTCTCCGGCGGGGCACTCTTCGGGTATTTCGGTCAGACCCTCCAGGAGGAGCGGGGCATTCTGACCAAGGTGCTCGGCGTGCTCATGATCCTCATGGGCGTCTTCTTCATGGGCATGATGCCCTGGCTCACCCAGCGCGAGTTCCGCTTCCACACCAGGCCTTCCACCGGTCTCGCCGGTGCCCCCTTCCTGGGCGCGCTGTTCGGCATCGGCTGGACTCCCTGCATCGGGCCGACGCTGTCCTCCGTGCAGTCCCTCGCCATGCAGGACGGCAGTGCCCTGCGCGGTGCCGTCCTGACCGTCGCCTACTGCCTCGGCCTCGGTGTGCCCTTCGTGCTGACTGCCGTAGCCTTCCGCAAGGCGCTCGGCGCCTTCACCTGGGTCAAGAAGCACTACGTCTGGGTGATGCGCATCGGCGGCACCATGATGATCGTGACCGGGGTGCTGCTGCTCACCGGCGCGTGGGACCGCATCGTGCAGGAGATGCAGGTCTGGTCCAGCGGCTTCACTGTGGGGATCTGATCGATGAGCAAGACCACGACCAACGCGCCCACCGCCGAAGAGGAACTCGGCGCCGCCGGCTCCCAGCTCTCCACCGCGCCCGAGGAGAGCCTGAGCATGCCCGCGCTGGGCGTCATCGGCTGGGCCCGCTGGTTCTGGCGGCAGCTCACCTCGATGCGGGTCGCGCTGCTGCTGCTCCTGCTGCTGTCGCTCGGCGCGATCCCCGGCTCGCTGATCCCGCAGACCGGCACCGACGAGACGAAGGTCGCCGACTTCCGCAAGGCCAACCCCACCCTCGGGGACGTCTACGACAAGCTCGGCCTCTTCCACGTCTACAGCTCGGTGTGGTTCTCCGCGATCTACATCCTGCTGTTCGTCTCCCTCATCGGCTGCATCGTGCCCCGCACCTGGCAGTTCGTCGGTCAGCTGCGCGGCCGCCCGCCGGGTGCCCCGAAGCGGCTGACCCGGCTGCCCGCGTACACCACCTGGCGTACCGAGGCCGAGCCCGAGCAGGTCCGTGAGGCCGCGCTCGCGCTCCTGAAGAAGCGCCACTTCCGCGCCCACCTCACCGGGGACAACGTCGCCGCCGAGAAGGGATACCTGCGGGAGGTCGGCAACCTCGCCTTCCATCTCGCCCTCATCGTGATGCTGATCGCCTTCGCCTGGGGCCAGCTGTTCAAGATGGAGGGCAACAAGCTGATCGTCGAGGGCGACGGCTTCTCCAACACGATGACGCAGTACGACGACTTCAAGTCCGGCACCCTCTTCACCCAGGACGACCTGGACCCGTTCAGCTTCACCCTGAACGACTTCCAGGGCACCTACGAGAAGACCGGCCCCAACCGCGGCACCCCCCGCACTTACCAGGCCAAGGTCACCTACGCCGTGGGTGCCTACGGCAAGGACAAGAAGACCGTCATCAAGGTCAACAAGCCGATGGCGATCGGCGACTCGAAGGTCTATCTCACCGCCCACGGCTACGCCCCCCTCCTCACGGTCCGCGACGGCAAGGGCAACGTCGTCTACCGCGACGCGGTCCCGCTGCTCCCGCTGGACAACAACGTCACCTCCTCCGGTGTCGTCAAGGTCATGGACGGCTACCGCAACGCCCAGGGCAAGCGGGAGCAGCTCGGCTTCGAGGCCTTCTTCCTGCCCACCTACACCAAGGGCAGCGAGACGGCGTCCACCTTCCCGGCGCTCGGCAACCCGGTGCTGACCCTCCTGAGCTACCACGGCGACCTCGGCGTCGACTCGGGCATCCCGCAGAGCGTGTACCAGCTCGACAAGTCGCATATGAAGGGCTTCAAGGACGCCGAGGGCAAGCAGCAGAGGCAGAACCTCAAGCCCGGCCAGACCATGAAGCTCCCCGGCGGCGCCGGCTCGATCACCTATGAGTCCACCGCCGAGTGGGCCAACTTCCAGGTCACCCGCCAGCCCGCCAGCGGCTGGGCCCTGACCGGAGCCGTCGCCGCGATTTTCGGTCTCGCCGCCTCCCTCTTCATCCAGCGCCGCCGAGTCTGGGTGCGGGCGGTCAAGGGCGCCGACGGTGTCACGGTCGTCGAGATGGCCGGACTCGGCCGCAGCGAGTCCGCGAAGGTCCCGGAGGAGCTCGGCGATCTCGCCGGGATCCTGTACGACCAGGCCCCGGGCGCGCCCGAACCAGACGAAGACTCCACCGATACCCCCGACCCCGAAGTCGTACCTGCCGAAAGGCCTGAGAAGTGACTCTCGCCGCCGTAACCGAACTCGCCGGCGCGACGAATCTCGCCGCCGCCACCAACGAACATCTCGCGAACCTCAGCAACACGCTGATCTACTCCGCGATGGCCGTCTACACGCTGGCCTTCTTCGCCTACATCACCGAATGGATCTTCGGCAGCCGCAGCAAGATCGGCCGCACCGCCGCCGCGCTGACCGCCGAGGGCAAGGGCAAGGCCAGCGGGAAGGCGCCCGCCGTCACGGTGAAGAAGGGTGGCTCCACCGCCGTACTGGAGCGGCCCAAGGTCGTGGTGCGGGCCGCGGCCGGGCAGCGGGACGTGCCGGACGGGCCCGGGGCGCATGGCGGGGACGAGCAGGGCGACCTCTACGGGCGTATCGCCGTGTCTCTCACCGTGCTCGCGTTTCTCATCGAACTGGGTGGGGTCATCGCCCGCGCGGCCTCGGTGGAGCGGGCCCCGTGGGGCAACATGTACGAGTTCAACATCACCTTCTCCACCGTCGCCGTCGGTGTGTACCTCACGCTGCTCGCGCTGAAGAAGAACGTGCGCTGGCTCGGGCTGTTCCTGATCACGACGGTCCTCCTCGATCTCGGCATCGCCGTCACTGCCTTGTACACCGCCAGCGACCAGTTGGTTCCCGCCCTTCACTCGTACTGGCTGTACATCCACGTCTCCACGGCGATCCTGTGCGGCGCGGTCTTCTACGTGGGCGCGGTCAGCACGATCCTGTACCTCTTCAAGGACTCGTACGAGAACAAGCTCGCGAACGGCGGCAAGCCCGGCAGCTTCGCCACGTCCTTCCTGGAGCGGCTGCCCGCCTCGTCGTCCCTCGACAAGTTCTCGTACCGGGTCAACGCGGCCGTCTTCCCCCTCTGGACGTTCACGATCATCGCGGGCGCGATCTGGGCGGGCGACGCGTGGGGCCGCTACTGGGGCTGGGACCCCAAGGAGACCTGGTCCTTCATCACCTGGGTCGCCTACGCCTGTTACCTGCACGCCCGCGCCACCGCCGGCTGGAAGGGCCGCAAGGCCGCCTACCTGGCCCTGCTCGCCTTCGGCTGCTGGCTGTTCAACTACTACGGCGTGAACATCCTCGTCTCCGGCAAGCACTCCTACGCCGACGTCAGCCTGGGCGTCCTGCAGGCCGCCGGGTTCTGAACTGCCGTACGGCGAAGGCCGGTTCCCTGTGACGTGAGTCACGGGAACCGGCCTTCGTCGTACGGACAGGTGGAGGAGCGTGGACACGAATCTGCGGAACTTGCGGAAACGGATTCGCGCGGGGGACCACGACGCCTTCGGTGACCTCTTCGACGCGTACGCACGCTCCGTCTACAACCATGCCTACCGGCTCACCGGGGAGTGGTCGACCGCCGAGGACGTCGTCTCGCTGACCTTCCTCGACGCGTGGCGGCTGCGCGACCGGATCGACGAGGAAGGCGGCTCGCCGCGGCCGTGGCTGCTGGGCATCGCGACCAACGTCACGCGCAACACCCGGCGCGCGGCCCGCCGCCATGCCGCGGCCGTCGCCCGGCTCCCGCGCGACGAGACGGTACGGGACTTCGCCGACGAGGTCGCGGGACGGCTCGACGACGCCGCGCAACTGGACGTCGTACGGACCGCGTTGGCGAAGCTGCGGCGGGCCGAGCGGGAGGTGCTGGCGTTGTGCGTGTGGTCGGGCCTTGGGTACGAGGCGGCGGCCGAGGCGCTGGGGGTGCCGGTGGGGACCGTACGGTCCCGGCTCTCGCGCGCGAGGACAAAGCTCGCGAAACATATGGAACTCTCCCGAACGGTCGGACAGATGAGAGATGACCGCACCCACGCGGTCGGGCCCCTGAGGGAGGGAGACCGATGAACCAGCTTCCCGAGAAGGACCTTCCGCCGGGCCGTCACCGACTGCTCAAGGAGCATCTGATGACCGAGATCCGGCAGGAACCCCGAGTACGGAGGGTCTGGCTCCGCCCCGCCCTGGTCGCCGGAGCCGTCGCGGCCGTGACCGCCGTGACGCTCACCTTCGCCGTGCCGTCCGGTTCGGGGGAGTCGGCGCCGCCGGTCGCCAAGCCGACTTCGGCCGCCCCGCAGACCGCCGCGACCCTGCTGGAGGACATCGCGCTCGCCGCCGAGCACGCCTCGGTGCCCGCCGGCATCCGGGACGACCAGTTCGTGTACATCAAGAGCAAGGTCGCCTGGAGCAGCCAGGACGGCGACGGGCCCGCGAAGCTCGACCCGATCCACGAGCGCGAGGTGTGGCTGTCCGTCGACGGCGAGGAACAGGGGCTGCTGCACGAACCGTTCGCCGGCCACGACGACATGCTGCTGGAGGCCCCGACGCCGGGCATACCCTCCAACACCAACTACCGCCATCTGCAGACCCTGCCGACTGACCCGGACAAGGTGTACACGTGGCTGAACGAGGTCAGCGGCGACGGCAGCAAGAACAAGGACGACGCCAACTTCGTCCTGGTCGGGGACCTCGCCCGGGAGTCCCTGATGCCGCCCGCGCAGACCGCCGCCCTCTACCGCGCGGCCGCGAAGATCTCCGGCGTGTTCGTGATCGACGACGCCGTGGACGCGGCGGGACGGCACGGGATCGCCGTCGCGAGGGTCGAGGACGGGGAGCGCCACGAGCTGATCTTCGACAAGAAGACCAAGGAATACCTCGGTGAGCGGGAGGTCGCGGTGCAGGACCTGCCCTGGGGGCCCAAGAAGGGGGACGTCACCGCACAGACCGCCGTACTGGAGCGCACGGTCGTGGACAAGCGCGGCGAGCGCCCGTAGCCGACCACGTGCGGAACCTCCCCCCAAGGGCCACGCTGGTGTCATGACCGGATCCATCGAACAGGGCACCAGTCAGACCCACGGGAACACGCACATCCTGCACTTCCTGGTGCGGCTCCCGCGCCCCATGGAGACGGTCTGGCCGGTGCTGGCCACGGCGGACGGGCTCGCGGGCTGGTTCACGGCGGCGGAGGTGCTTCAGCCCCGGCTCGGCGGCGCGGTCGCGCTGCGCGGGCTGGGGTCGGGGCATGTCACCGCCTGGGACGTGGAGCGGGTCGCCGAGTACACGGTGGAGGGCGGGCGGGTCAGGTTCCATCTGGAGCGGGACGGGGACGACGGCACGGCGCTCCGCTTCACCCATGAGTTCCAGGGCGAGGGTGAGGGGGAGTCCGAGGCGCGGTGGCGGGCCCGGTTCGAGAGGCTCGTCGAGACGCTCGGCTAGAACTGCGCAACCGTGGTCTCCAATCGGCCTCCGGTGTTCATTGAGCGCTTTGCGGGAGATTCTCCGCACGACCTATGCAACCTCTGCACCGAACCGAGAGGGGAACACCATGCAGATGCGACGTGCTCTGGCGACTGTGGCCCTGGGAAGTGCGCTCGTCCTGGGGGGCACGGCCGCGACGGCCCACGCGGCAGGCCCCGCGGCGCCGGCAGCCGCGAAGGCCTCCGCCGGAACGGACGCGGCCGCGGAGCCGGGTTGGCACACGATCGGCATCTACTCGACCTACGCGCAGTGCGACGCCGCCGGCCAGGCCTCGGGCTACGAGCTCTACGACTGCCACTACCTCCCGGTCCCCGTGTTTCCGTCGGGCTGGTATCTGACCGTCTGGTACTAGAGCGCCCTGGTGTCAGTCGACGGTGATCGAGTCCAGCTTCTCCCGCAGGTACACATGCGAGTCGACCGGCTCGTACGCCACCCGCCCGACCGGTGCCGGTACCGACTCCACCAGCGTTCCCGGAGTGCACTCGCCGAAGTAGACGAGGGACATCAGCTCCTCGGCGGGGGCGTCGGCCGGGGGCGGCAGGACGCGGTGGCGGCCCGAGCGCCAGCGGTCGCCGGTCCAACGGGCCATCAGGTCACCGATGTTGATCGTGAAGGCGTCCGGGTCGAAGGGCGCGTCCTCCCAGCCGCCACCCCCGTCCGCGGGGTCTGTGTACACCTGCAGTCCGCCCTTGCCCGCCTGCCGGTCGAGGATCGTCACCGTGCCGAAGTCGGTGTGCGGGCCGATGCGGAACTGGCCGGGTGCGGGGTCGCCCATGACCTCCGTCCCCGGGTACCAGTTGATGTTGAAGCCGTAGGTGGGGTGGTCCATGTGCCGTGAGAAGAAGTCGTGTTCGAGGCCCAACGCCACCCCCAGCAGGTCGAGGAGCTGGTTCTCCAGCTCGCCCATCCGCGCCAGGTACTCCTCGCACAGGGTCCGCAGCTCCGGCACCTCCGCCGGCCAGACGTTGGGCGCGTACCACTCGGCGTTGACGACTGGGTCGTCGAAGGGGTCGTGGGTCGCGAAGGTGAGGGACTCCTTTAGGTCCGGCGGGGTCTCGGTCCCCTCCGAGTACCCGTTGGCCTCGGCGCCCGGGCCGAGCCATCCCCGCCCGCCGACCTTCGCGGTGTAGGGCTCCTTGACGTCGACGGGCATCCGGAAGAAGGTCCGGGCCGCCTCCCGGATCCCGGCGCGCAGGGCGGGGTCGACGCCGTGCCCGGTGACCAGGAAGAACCCGGCGCTCTGGAGGGCCGCGTCGAGGGTGCGGGCGATCGCCGCGCGGGTCTCGGGGTCGCCCTCGGTCCAGCGCCTCAGGTCGATCGTGGGGATGCGGGGCTCACTCACCGATGTCCTCATTCCACAGTGCCGGGTTGTTCTTGATGAAGTCACGCATCAGCTCGACGCACTCCGGGTCGTCCAGCAGGACGATCTCGACGCCGTGCTCGGCGAGCCAGTCGTGCCCGCCGTGGAAGGTGGCCGCCTCTCCGACCACCACCCGGGAGATGCCGAACTGCCGGACCAGTCCGGAGCAGTACCAGCAGGGCGAGAGGGTCGTCACCATCGTCGTGCCGCGGTACGACCGCTGCCGTCCCGCCGCCCGGAACGCCGCCGTCTCCGCGTGCATGGAGGGATCGTCGTCCTGGACGCGCCGGTTGTGGCCGCGGCCCAGCAGGGTGCCGTCGGCCGCGTAGAGCGCGGCGCCGATCGGGATGCCACCCTCGGCGAGACCGGTGCGGGCCTCCGCGACGGCGGTGGTGAGCCACGTACGGAAAAGGTCCATGCGTCCACTCTCCTGTGGCCGAAACACCAGGGCAACGTGCGGAAAGTACTCTCCCGGCAGTCCGCAGCCGGACGTTCTGTCGGCGGAACTGTCAGCGCCCTGGAGGTTCCCGTGCCCGCACTCACCCTCCGCGAAGTCCTCACCCTCGACCCCGTCCGCGCGACCGAGCCGGAGCTGCTCGCCGGTGAGGGCGCCCTCGACCGGCCCGTCCGCTGGGTCCACTCCAGCGAGGTCTACGAGGGCGCGAACTTCCTCGACGGCGGCGAACTGCTGCTCACCAACGGCTTCGGGCTGACCGAGCCGGACGCCGAGGTCCGGCGCCGGTACGTCCGGGAGCTGGCGGCCCGGGGCGCGGCGGGGCTCGCGGTGGAGGTCGGCCGGTCGCTGCCCGCCATGCCGGCCGAGGTGATCGACGAGGCCCGGCGCCTTGAGCTGCCCCTGCTGGCCATGCACCGGGTCGTGCCCTTCGTACGGATCACCGAGGCCGCCAATCGGGCGATCGTGGCGCGGGGGCTGTCCGGGCGGGCGGTGGTACGGCCGTGGGGGGACGACCATACGGCGGCGCTGCTCGCGGATCTCGCGGACAGGGCGGCGTTGAACCAGCCGGAGGTGGAGGCGCGGGCGGCGCTCGCCGGGTTCCATCCGGGGCCGGGGGCACGGCTGATCGGGGTGTCCGTGCACGGGGCGCGCGATGCGGGGGTCGTGGACCGGGCGGTACGGCTGCTGGGCGGGGCGGCGGTGCTGCGGGCCGTGTTCCCGGGGGATGCGCTGGCGCTCGTGGCGTTGCCCGGGGCCCGGGCCGGTGACCCCATCCGGGGAGTTCAGGAGGCGTTCCGGGCCTCCGCCGAACCGGGGCTGACGGTGGCCGTCGGGCATGCGGTCGCCGTGGGGAGCGGGTGGCTGCGGTGGAGCGACACGCTGCGGGCGGCGCGTACGACGCTGGAGCTGGCGTTGACCGTCCCGGCCGCGGAGCCGGGGGCGCCGGAGGGACCGTTGGTGACGTCCTCCCGGGCGCTGGCGTTGGAGCGGGAGCTGACGCGGGGCGGGATCGACGCGAACCGGGACCGGCTGGCCCGGCTGGTGCAGCATGCGCTGGGGCCCTTGCTGGAGTGGGAGGCGGCGCATGGGAGCGATCTTGTGCGGACGTTGGAGGTGCATCTGCGCAACGGATGCTCGCCGACGAGGACCGCGGCGCTGCTGCACATAGGGCGGCAGTCGCTCTATCAGCGGCTGGAGCGGATCGAGTCGTTGCTGGGGCTGGAGGTCGGGGATCCGGATCTGCTGGGGGAGCTGCTGGCGGCCGCCTGTGCGCACCGGGTCGTGCGGGGGACGAAGGCGGCCTCGACGGGCGGGCTGCGGACGGTGGCCTGAGGCTCGCCACGGCCCGACGCGTCATGGGGTGGGGCGGTCGCTCATCCGACCGGCACCGTGGGTGAAGGCAGCAGTTCCGGGTCCTGGCGCAGTACCCGCGCGTGCAGGGACCGCAGCGCGGGTCCCGGGTCCGCCCCCATCGCTTCCGCGAGCCGTTGTCGTACGCCTTCGTAGGCGGTGAGTGCGTCAGAGGGGCGGCCCAGGCGGCACAGGGCGAGCATCAGCAGCTCGACCAGGCGCTCGCGCAAGGGGTGCGTCGCCACGAGGCGGACCAGTTCGTGGAGGTACGCGAAAGACCGGCCGAGGGTGATCTCGCCCTCGAGGCGCGCTTCGAGCACGGTGAGCCGTTTCTCGGTCCAGCGCAGCCGCTCCGCCGCCAGCCCCGGCGCTTGCAGGCCCTCCGCGAAGTCGCCGCGCCACAACTCCTCCGCCCGGCCCGCCAGTTCCACTGCGCGCTGTATCTCGCCGACGTCACGTGCGGCGAGCGCCTCGTCGACCAGGAGCCGGCGTTCGGCCAGATCGCCGATGACGGCCCCGGTCAGCCGGTATCCCGCGCCGGTCCACTCCAGCAGCACGTCGTCCCCGAGTGCACGGCGCAGCCCGGAGACGTACTTCTGCACGAGGTTGCGCACATGGACCGGCGGTGCGCCGCCCCACACCGCCTCGACCAGCCCGTCGTACGACAGGGGGCGCCCCTCCTGGAGCAGGAGCACGGCGAGGACCGCGCGCTGCTTCGGCGGGCCCAGCGGCACCTCGACGCCGTCGCGCAACGCCCGCAGCGGGCCCAGCAGTTCGAAGCGGACGGTTCCGGCAGTCCCCTCACCCATGCGTCGAGCGTAACGCCGCCGTCGCGTTCCAGTGGATCTTCCAGCGGGCCTTCCAGCGGGCGGGCGGACGGTGGTCCGGTCACCCGGACCCCGACTCCTCTGGAAGGGCCGCCCCATGCTCACCCGGCTCGGCCGACTGGCGGTGCGGCGCAGTCGCGCCGTACTGATCGGCGCGCTTCTCGTCCTGCTCGGCCTCGGCGCCTACGGAGCGGGCGCCCAGGAGGACCTCGACCTCTCGCGCTGGAGCTCTCCCGGCACCGAGTCCGTGCGCGCCGGCGACCTGCTGCGCGACGACTTCCGCACCGGGAACCCCAATCTCGCCCTCCTCGTCACGGCCCGCGACGGGGACGTGGACAGTGCGCGCACCGAACGGGCCGCACGGGAACTCGTCGCCGAGGCAGCGCAGTTGCCGCGCGTCACGGACGTGACCTCTTACTGGGACGCGGGCAGCCCCGCCCTGCGCAGTGAGGACGGGCGGCGCGCCCTGATCCTCGCTCACCTGGACGGCGACGCCACCGAGACGCGCAAGCAACTGGCGTCCCTCTCCCCGGAGTTGACCCGCACCACTCCTGAACTCGATGTCCGGGTCGGAGGACAGGAGGAGATCTCCCGGCAGGTGGGTGAACAGGCCCGTGCCGACTTCCTGCGCGCGGAGGCCTTCGCCCTGCCGGTCGTGCTGCTCCTGCTGATCCTGGTCTACCGGCGCACCACGGCCGCCCTGCTGACCGTGGCGGTCGGTCTGTTCTCCGTCATCGGCACACTCGCGGGCCTGCGCCTGCTCGCCCAGTTCACCGAGGTGTCGACGTTCGCCGCGAACCTGGCCCTCGTGCTCGGCCTCGGACTGGGCGTGGACTACAGCCTGTTCGTCATCAACCGTTACCGCGAGGAGCGCGGCGCCGGCCGGGACCGGGAGGCGGCCGTCCTCACGGCGACCGCCGCCGCCGGCCGCACGGTGGTGTTCAGCGGGATCACCGTCGCCGTGTCGCTGTGCGCGCTGCTGGTGTTCCCGTTCTTCTTCCTGAGCTCGTTCGCCTACGCCGGTGTCCTCGTCGTCCTCAGCGCGGTCGCCGGAGCCGTGCTCTTCCTGCCGGCCGCGCTGGCCCGCTGGGGCCACCGCGTGGAACGGCCCACCGCACCGGCCTCGGGCTTCTGGCACCGCACCGCCCTTGCGGCCATGCGCCGCCCGCTCCTGGCCGGTGCCGGAGTCCTCACGGTCCTCCTCGTCGCCGCCGCACCCCTGCTGGGCCTGCGCTTCGGCCTGCCCGACGAACGCACCCTCCCCGCGGGCACGTCCTCACGCACCACCTCCGAGACCGTCCACCGCGAGTTCGCCGCCGAACCCACCGACACCGTCCAGGTCGTCCTGACCGAACCCGCCGAAACGCGCGCGTACGCCGCCCGGCTCTCCCGCCTCCCGGGCGTGTACCAGGTCGACGCACCCGGCGGCGCCTACCGCGACGGCCGGCGTATCGGAGCCCCCGGCCAGGACCGGCTGACGGCATCCGACGGACGCGCGCGCCTGGCCGTCGTACCCACCCAGCAGGCGATGTACGGCGACGTCCCCGCCTTCGTCGAACGCATCCGGGACACCGCCGCCCCGGCCCCCGCCCTGATCGGCGGCTACCCGGGCGAGACCACCGACTTCCGCGCCACCCTCCTGGACCGACTGCCGTTCGCCGTGGGTCTGGTGCTGGTGGTGACCTACCTGATCCTCTTCCTGATGACCGGCAGCGTGTTGTTGCCCCTCAAGGCGACCGTGCTCAACCTGCTCAGCCTCTCGGTCATGTTCGGCTGTCTGGTCTGGGTCTTCCAGGACGGACACCTGTCGGGACTCCTCGGCTTCACCGCGACCGGCTCCATCGAGCCGAGCATCCCGGTCCTGATGTTCTGCGTGACCTACGGGCTCTCCATGGACTACGAGGTGTTCCTGCTGGCCCGCATCAAGGAGGAGCACGAGCGGACCGGCGACACCGAGCTCGCGGTGGCGGAGGGCGTTCGGCGCAGCGCGCCGCTCATCACCGCCGCGGCCGGGATCCTGGCGCTGTCCTTCCTGTCGTACGCCTCCGGAGGCGTCGTCTTCCTCAAGGAGCTCGGCATCGGGACGGCCCTGACGATCCTCGTCGACGCCACCCTCATCCGGGTCGTGCTGCTGCCGGTGACCATGCGGCTCGCGGGGCGCGCGAACTGGTGGGCGCCCAAGCGGCTGCGGCGGCTGCGGGTCAGGGAGGACGACGACGTCCTCCGGGGCGAGTACGTGTGATGTCCGCGCCCGGCTGACGTCCGGGGCGGGGGAGAGGCGCGGGGCGGGCTGCGGACGGTGGCCTGAGGCCGGTCGTCATCACACGTGGCGCACGACACGTTCATGCCAGGATTGCACTGGGGAGAGTTCAGGGAAGTGATTAGGGCGCCTATGACTTCCCTGAAGGGATGACCCCGTGACGTCCACTGCGCCTCCCCCCATACCCCGAGCCGCAGGATCGTTTCCGCTCATCGGCCACGCGTTGAAGATGCGCGACAACCTCGGCTTCATCGACTCCCTGCGCGAGACGCGGGAACCCCTCGTCGAGATCGTCCTGCAGCCGGGGACCCGCACGATCGTCGTCCAGGACCCGGCCCTGATCCACCAGATGCTCAAGGCCCTCGGTCCGAGCCTCGACAAGGGCCGGCTCTACGACAAGCTGGGCCAGCTGCTGGGTGACAGCGTTGTCACCGCCACCGGCCGCAACCATGTGCGCAAACGGCGTCAGCTGCAACCGGCGTTCGCCCACACCGAGATCAGCCGGTACGTCGACCTCATGCGCGCCGAGGTGACGGCCACGGTCGCCGCCTGGGAGCGCGGACGGCCCCTCGACGTACGCGAGGCGATGGTCGGGCTCAGCCTCGACATGCTGGCCAAGACGGTGTTCGCCGGCAGCCTCGACGACGCCATCTTCCACCGGCTGCGCAGCAACCTGTCGGTGGTGATGAACGGCGTCGGCGTGCGCATGATGCTGCCCGACTGGGCCGAGCGGCTGCCGCTGCCCTTCAACCGCCGCTTCGACCGGGCCCGGGCCGGTGTGCGCGCCACCATCAACACCGCCGTCGACGAACTGCAGGCCTCCGGGCACGACACCGGGGACATGCTCTCCATGCTGCTGCGTGCCGTCGACGAGGAGACCGGCCGGCCGCTGACCGGACACCAGATCAGCTCCGAGATCTTCACCCTGGCCGTGGCGGGCACCGAGACCACCGCGTCGGTGCTGTCCTGGACGCTGTACGAACTCGCCCGCCACCCCGAGATCGAGGCCCGGATCCTGGCCGAGCTGGACGAGGTCCTCGGCGAACGGCCGGTCACCTTCGACGACGTGCCCCGCCTGCCGTATCTGAACCGGGTCATCACCGAGACCCTGCGGCTGCACCACCCCGGCTGGCTGGTCACCCGCCGCACCATGGAGGAGACCCGGCTCGGCGAGTGGACGCTGCCCGCCGGCACCGAACTGGCCTACTGCCAGCACGCCCTGCACCGCGACCCCGCCCGCTTCCCCGACCCGCTCACCTTCCACCCGGACCGGTGGATCGACACCGCGCAGACGCTTCCCCCGGGCGCGTTCCTGCCCTTCGGGGACGGCAAGCACAGGTGCATGGGGGACCGGCTGGCCACCACCGAGATGGTCACGGCCCTCGCCACGATGCTGCGTTCGGTACGGCTGGAGCTCGCCGAGGGCCAGGTCGTCCGCCAGGTCGCCCGGCTCACCGTACGGCCGCGTGCCCTGCGGATGACCGTCCGGCCCCGGGAGCGTTCCCGGGCGGGGGCGGGTCTCTAGGGGCCCACTCCTCGCCGGACGCCGGACGCCGGACGCCAGACGGCAGACGCCGGAAGGCCGGCCCCGGTATGCGGGGCCGGCCTTCCTCCGGCTTGCTGCGTACGACCGTCAGTCCGTGCCGGACTCCATCGCCGCGCGGTCCAGCAGCGCGTCCTCCTCGGAGACCTCGCCGCGGGAGGCGATGGCCTCGGCGCCGCCCTCGGACAGCTCCGGCATCGTGCCGATCAGGCCCGTCGCCGCCGCCTGGGAGGCGCCGATGGTGGGGCTGCCGGTGCCGATGAGGCCGAGGCCCGCGTACTGCTCCAGCTTGGCGCGGGAGTCGGCGATGTCGAGGTTGCGCATGGTGAGCTGGCCGATGCGGTCGACCGGTCCGAAGGCCGAGTCCTCGGTGCGCTCCATCGACAGCTTGTCGGGGTGGTAGCTGAAGGCGGGGCCGGTCGTGTCGAGGATCGAGTAGTCCTCGCCCCGGCGCAGGCGCAGGGTGACCTCACCGGTGACCGCCGCGCCGACCCAGCGCTGGAGCGACTCGCGGATCATCAGCGCCTGCGGGTCCAGCCAGCGGCCCTCGTACATGAGGCGGCCGAGGCGGCGGCCCTCGTTGTGGTACTGGGCGAGGGTGTCCTCGTTGTGGATGGCGTTGACGAGGCGCTCGTAGGCGGCGTGGAGCAGGGCCATGCCGGGGGCCTCGTAGATACCGCGGCTCTTGGCCTCGATGATCCGGTTCTCGATCTGGTCGGACATGCCCAGGCCGTGCCGGCCGCCGATGGCGTTGGCCTCCAGGACCAGGTCGACGGCGGAGGCGAACTCCTTGCCGTTGATGGTGACCGGGCGGCCCTGCTCGAAGCCGATCGTCACGTCCTCGGTGGCGATCTCGACCGACGGGTCCCAGAACTTGACGCCCATGATCGGCTCGACGGTCTCGAGGCCGGTGTCGAGGTGCTCCAGGGTCTTCGCCTCGTGCGTGGCGCCCCAGATGTTGGCGTCGGTGGAGTACGCCTTCTCCGTGGAGTCCCGGTAGGGCAACTGGTGGGCGACCAGCCACTCGGACATCTCCTTGCGGCCGCCGAGCTCGGTCACGAACGCCGCGTCCAGCCAGGGCTTGTAGATCCTGAGGTGGGGGTTGGCGAGCAGGCCGTAGCGGTAGAACCGCTCGATGTCGTTGCCCTTGTACGTCGAGCCGTCGCCCCAGATCTGGACGTCGTCCTCCAGCATCGCCCGCACCAGCAGCGTGCCGGTGACGGCACGGCCGAGGGGGGTGGTGTTGAAGTACGCCCGCCCGCCCGAGCGGATGTGGAACGCGCCGCAGGTCAGCGCGGCCAGGCCCTCCTCGACCAGCGCGGCGCGGCAGTCGACCAGGCGCGCGATCTCGGCGCCGTAGGTCTTGGCGCGGCCGGGCACCGAGGCGATGTCGGGCTCGTCGTACTGGCCGATGTCGGCCGTGTACGTGCACGGGACGGCGCCCTTGTCACGCATCCACGCGACCGCGACGGAGGTGTCGAGGCCGCCCGAGAAGGCGATGCCGACGCGCTCGCCGGCGGGCAGGGAGGTGAGGACCTTGGACATAGGAAGATTATGCATGGCCATGCATGGTCATGCAAATGCCCGAATGGATTCGCACGGAAAACTCCGTACGGAAGTCGGCCGATCGCGTACCGTGAGGAAACGGAAGCGCACGTGAACGGCCGTCACGGGGGAGGCGGTTATGGCAGGCCCGTCCCCGCAGCGCACCGCGCTCCTCCTCGCCACGGCCGGCACGGCGTTCGGAATCTACGTCCTGGTCGTCACCGCACCCGACCGGCACGACGACTCCACCACGACGCTCTTCTCGGGAGCGGTCGGCGGGCTGTACCTCGGGGCCGGCCTGCTCGCGCGGCTGCGGCGGCCCGGCAACGCGGTCGGGCTGCTGATGCTGCTCGTCGGCTTCGGCTGGTTCGCGGAGGACCTCCAGATCTCCACCGACCCGCTGACGCACACCGTCGGCCTGTTCCTGCGCTCCGCGTCCACCGGCTTCCTGATCCCGCTCCTGCTGGTCTTTCCGTACGGCCGTCTGCGCAGCCGCGAGGACGACGGCACGGTCGCCGCCGTCGCCGACCGGACGCTGCTGGCCGTCGGCTGTGCGGTCGCCTTCGTCCTTCAGCCGGTCGGCGTGTTCTTCCACGCGTCGGTGACCGAGAACCTGCTGCTCGTGCACCCCGTGCCGTGGCTTCGGCAACTGACCGACGCGGTACAGCTCGTCGTCAGCGCGGCCGTGGTCGCCGTACTGCTGTGGCGCTGGGTGAAGGCATCCCGGCCGTACCGCCGCGAACTCGCGCCGCTGCTCACCGTCGGCCTGACCGGCGGCCTGGCCTCCGGGCTCGACGCGGCGCTCGGCGCCGACCGCGCGTGGTCGCACCCCGTGCTCCTGGCGGCCGCGCATCTGTCGGTCCTGTGCCTGCCGCTCGCCTTTCTCGCCGGCGTGTGGCGGATCCGGCTGGGCCGCACCGCCGTGGCCGAACTGCTGCGCCGACTGCCGCTCGCCTCCCGCGCTCACCTGCGCGACGAACTCGCCAGGACACTCGACGACGAGTCGCTCCGGCTGGGCCTTCCCGCCCCCGACGGGGACGGTTACGTCGACACCGACGGCAGGCCCCTGACCGCCGGGCCCGGCCAGTGGACGAGCGTCCTGGAGCGCGACGGGCGGCGGGTCGGCGTCCTCGTCCACGATCCGGCGCTCAGGGAGGACCGCTACGTCCTGGAAGCGGTCGTGTCCGCCGCCGCGCTGGAACTCGACAACCAGGCCCTGGTCACCGAACTGCGCGCCTCCCGTCGCCGCGTCATCGAGGCCGGCGACGAGCAGCGCCGCGAGGTGGAGCGGGCCCTGCACGACGGGGCTCAGCAGAAGTTCATCAACCTGGGCCTCCAACTGCGCATCGCCCGCCGCCGGTTGGACCGCGAGGTGAGCGGCCCCGAGCTGGCCGGGATGCTGGACGACGCCCTCGCCACGTTGGAGCAGGGGCACGCCGAACTGCGCGTGGCGGCCCGCGGCATCCACCCCGTGGTGCTGAGCGAGGCCGGGCTGGTTCCGGCCCTGCGCTCGCTGACCGCCGACCTGCCCCTGCCCGTCGACCTGCGCGCCGACGGACTGCCCAAGCTGCCCGAGCCCGTCGAACTCACCGCGTACTACGTCGTGAAGGAGGCGGTCAGCAACGTGCTCAAGCACGCCGGGGCCCGCACCATCCACGTCGACCTCCACCACGCCGACGGAGTACTGAGCCTGAGCGTCACCGACGACGGCATCGGCGGCGCGGACCCGGCGGACGGCGGCACCGGACTGCTCGGGCTGCGCCACCGGGTCTCCGCGTACGACGGCAGACTGACCGTCCGCTCCCGCTCCGGCGAGGGCACGGTCGTCGCCGTGACCCTGCCCACCAGGGCCCTGAGCGAGAGGGACGAGCCGGTATGACGGCCGACATGAGACCCCCGCGGCCCCTGCGCATCGTGCTGGCCGACGACGACCCCGTCTACCTGCGGGGACTCGCGATCATCCTGGAGGACGAGGGCCACGAGATCACCGAGCGGGCCGGGGACGCGCGCGGGCTGCGGGAGGCGGTCGCCGACACCCTGCCCGACCTCGCCGTGGTCGACATCAGAATGCCGCCCACGCACACCCTGGAAGGGTTACAGGCGGCCGTGGAGATCCGCCGCGCCCATCCGTCGGTGGGCATCCTGCTGCTGTCCAAGGACATGGAGCTGACCCATCTGCGTCAGCTCCTGGAGGCCGGACCCGCGGCCGCCGCCGGAGGCGTCGGCTACCAGCTCAAGTCACGGGTCACCGGAGCGGACTTCGTCACCGAGGTCGTGGACGAGGTCGGGGCGGGCCGGTACGCCATCGACGGGGAGATCCAGCGCGCCCTCTACCGCACCCCGCGTCGCCGCGACCGGCTGGCCGCCCTGACCGACCAGCAGCTGAAGGTGCTCGAACTCATGGCGCGCGGACTGTCCAACTCCGCCCTCGCGGCGAGACTGTCGATCAGCAAGAGGACGGTGGAGGACCACGTCAACACCGTCTTCGACAAGCTCGGCCTCAGGCCCGAGGCCAAGGAGATGTACGACCGCCGGGTGCGCGCGGTGCTGATGTATCTGTCCTCCGACGACTGAACCGATGCCTACGGCGGCGCGACCAGCCGTGTCAGTGCCGCCGCCGACAGCCGTTCCTTCGCGAGGAACCCCACCGCCGGGGACCGGGCGATCCGCTCTCCGTACAACTCGGCCTCGCGTGCCGAACACAGCACGACCGCCGTCGCCGGAGCCACCCCGTGCAGGGCCCGGCAGACGGCGAAACCGTCCTCGAAGCCGTCCCCGTCCTCCCCGTCCGACAGCCCGATGTCCAGGAGCACGGCGTCCGGCGGCTGTGTCACGACGGCGGCGAGCGCCTCGGCCCCCGAACCCGCCTCCGCCGCCGCGAAGTCGCCGTCCGCCTCCAGCAACGCCCGTGCGACGGCTCTGAATCCAGGGTCGTCGTCGATGATCAGCACGGTGCGCGGCATGGGCTCATGGTCATCGCCGGCGACCGGCCCGTCATCCGTGCGGGCACGGGGATCCGTGCCCCGCGGATCCCCGTGCGGACCACGATGTGCCCGCCCCGCCGGACGCCCACACTGGCGGGACCGTTCGCCGACCGGCGACGGGGAAGGAGCCAGAAGGAAGACCATGAAACGCATACGGGGGAGGGGGCGTACGGTCATCGCGCTCGCGCTGGTCCTGGCCGTCCTGGGCATGCTGGCCGCAAAGTGCCCGGGCGACAAGGTCGCCGTGCGGGCCGTCGCGCGCGGAGTGATGACCCCGGCGCCCTTCTTTGTGAGGCTCGGCACCGACATCGCCATCGGTGCGGCGATGGACTACATCGCGGGGGAGGTCGGTGGCGGCGACCCGGGTCTGTACGGGGGTACCCGGGACGCCGGCTACTGCGACAAGGCGAAGCTCGTCGAGTTCCTCGAGAAGCCGGAGAACCGGGACAAGGCCAAGGAGTGGGCCGAGGTCGAGGGCCTGGACGACGTCGGCGAGATCAGGGGCTTCGTGAAGAAGCTGACGCCGGTCCTGCTGCGTGCCGACACGCTGGTCAAGAACCACGACTTCGACAAGAAGAAGGGCAAGCGGAAGGCCTTCGACGCCCTCCTGGAGGCGGGAATCGCCGTTCTGGTCGACCAGTTGGGGCGGCCCGCGGTGCAGTGCAGCTGCGGCAACCCGCTGGCCTCGTTCAAGGACGACGTCGACGACGCCAAGGTGGAGTTCGACGCCCGGAACAAGAAGTGGCCGTCGTACGACTCGGAGAAGGTCGCCAAGGTCAAGGCGGCGCCGGAGGACGACCCGGTCGAGGTCTTCCAGCTCGTCGACGTCGAGGACCCGGACGCCGGCCTTGCCCGCGAGGCGGGCACCGACGGCACCGAGGACGAGGTCCTGCCGGTGGCGCCGGACATCGGTGGCCCGTCCGTCGCACCCTCCGACTCGCCCACGTCCACGCCTACGGCCGAGGTGGCCACGGTGCCGGACGTACAGGACCTGCCCCTCGGTGACGCTCAAGTCGCTCTGGAGGACCGGGGGTTCCAGGTCACCTGGACCGAGGAGGTGACCGACGCGGCCACGCCCGGCACGGTCGTCGGACAGAGCCCGGAGCCAGGGACCGAGGCCCCGGCCGACTCCCTGGTGACACTGACCGTGGCGAGCGCAGGCACCGGGACCGGGGAACCCACGCCGGGGGACAGCGGGGGCGAAGGGACGGGCGGCACCGCCGAGAGCGGGGGAGCCGGAGCGGACGCCGGTGCAGACGCCGGTGCGTCCGACTCGGGTGGACTCTTCGGCGGTACGGCCGACGGCGGGTGACGCCGGGAGCGGGCGCCGGTGCCGTGCGAGGGCACCGGCGCCCGGCTCTGTCGCCTAGCCCGCCACCCGCAACAACAACTTCCCCGTACTCGTCCGCGCCCCCATCAGCCGGTGCGCCTCCGCCGCCTCCTCCAACTCGAACTCGGCGGTGACCGGCAGGGTGACCTTGCCCTCCGCCACTTTCGCGAACGCCCGCTCGGTCAGCGCCCGCAGCTCGTCCGGGACGGTCTGCGCGAGGGTGAGGATGGAGAAGCCGCCGACGGTCACGCCGTACGGGAAGAGCTCGGGCTGTCCGACGCTCCAGGCGGCCGCGCCGCTCGCGTTGCCGAAGGAGACCAGGCGTCCGAAGGGGGCGAGGGCGGAGAGCGAGGCGTGGAAGGCGTCACCGCCGACGGGGTCGAGGGCGAGGTCGACGCCCCGGCCGTCGGTGCTCTCCCGTACGGCCTTCTCGAAGTCGCCGACGAAGACCTCGTCGTACCCGCCGTGCTCCTTCGCGAACCCGGCCTTCCCCGCACTGGACACCACCCCGAGGACGGTGGCCCCGGCCGCCTTGGCCAGCTGTCCCGCGACGGTCCCGATGCCGCCCGCCGCGCCTTGCACGAGGACCCTCTCGCCCGGCTGGACCCGGCCCACGGAGTGGATGAGTGCGTACGACGTCGGCAGCACGGTCGGCAGTGTCGCGGCGGTACGCAGGTCGATGCCGGAGGGGACCGGGAAGACGGTGGCGGCGTCGGCGAGGGCGACCTCGGCGTACCCGCCCCCGGCGGTGAGGGCGGCGACCTCCTGTCCGACGGTGAGGCCGGTGACGCCGACGCCGAGGGCCCGCACGTGTCCGGAGACCTCGAGACCCGGCCGGAAGGGGAGGGACGGCACGCGGTATCCGGTCTCCCTCGCCTTGAGGTCGGCGAAGTTGATCCCGGCGAAGGAGACGTCGACGCTCACCTGGCCGGGGCCGGGCTCGGGGGCGTCCACGTCGACGACCTGGAGTACCTCGGGACCGCCGTGTTCCTTGATCTCGACCGCGCGCATCGCATACCTCATCCAGGGGAGTGTTCAATCAAAAGCGAACACTCGCGAGTGTATGGTTTTCATCGAACACTCGGCAAGCGGCAAGAGGAGACGCGAGGACGTGAGGACGCCATGACGAGCCACCGCGCCGCCCCCGAGCACACGCACCCCGACGACGTGCCCGTGCTCTCGGCCCTCGCCGCCCTCGCCGACCCTGTACGGGCCCAGCTGGTAAGGGAGTTGGCCGCCTCCGAGGACTGGACCCGCAGCTGCGGCACCTTCGACGTGCCGGTCGGCAAGGCGGCCAAGAGTCACCACTTCGCGGTGCTGCGGGCGGCAGGGCTGGTGGAGCAGCGGGACGAAGGCCCCCGGCGGGTCAACCGGCTGCGGCGGGCGGAGTTCGAGGCGCGGTTCCCGGGATTGCTGGAGCTGGTCCTCAGAGGGGACTGAGGGGACTGAGCGCCGCGTAGTCCGCGAACGTACGGCGATACCGCAGATGCCGGGTCTCCTGTGTGTGTCTGCGCTGCCAATCCTCCACCTCGGACGGGTGGCGGCACGGACCTGACCCCGCCCCGCAGTCGGACTCGTCGCCGGAGACGCACAGGGCCTCGTAGACGGGCTCGGCGGTCGCGTCCTGCACGATCGAGTACGGGACGAACCGGAAGATACGGCGGGTGTGCGGGCCGCTCGCGTGCGCCTCACGCTGGTGGCGGCGCAGCAGGACGTTCGCGTCGGTCTCCGAGGTCGCGTCGGCGGCGGCGCGGGCCGTCGCGCGGAGGGTGGACAGCACCTCGCAGGTCGCGCAGTCGGCGAACGGGACCGGCGGCTGCGTCAGCTCTTCCGCTGTCACGGAACGGGAGTTGGCGGCACGGACGCCCGCGCTGAGCCGTTCCTCGCGGGTGGCCGGGCGGATACGCGCCGGGTCCGCCTCCCACTCCCGGCCGCCGCCGAGGGGGCGGCCGCCGGGTCCGCCTCCCACTCCCGGCCGCCGCCGAGGGGGCGGAGCATCGCGTACGGACCTGTCCTGTCGCGGAATTCGCCGACTTTGCGCGTCTGGGGGTCGTAGACGATCGCTCCCGGTTCCATGAGCGTTCCTTTCGTGACTCTGGGTGTATCGAGCGTCGCGCACGGGAACGGACCGTTTCAACGCTCGACGCGTGCCACGGGTGCCTGTCACGGAGGGGGACGGTGTCGTATGACCACCAATGCCGAGTTCTTCGGAGAACTGCTGCGGCACTTCCGCGAGGGTGCGCTGCTGACGCAGGAGGCGCTGGCCAAGCAGATCCCGTGCGACCGGTCCTTTGTGGCCAGGGTGGAGGCGGGGACGCGGGTGCCGCAGGAGTCGTTCGCGAAGAGGTGCGACGAAATCCTGGGTACGGGTGGGGCGTTGGCGAAGTTGTGGGGGAAGGTGGATTGGTATCCGCAGGTGGAGCATCCGGATTGGTTCCAGCGGCGGGCTGACATGGACGCAAAGGCGGTGGCGCTGCGGGCTTATCAAGAGCGAGTGATGCCAGGCCTGTTGCAGACGCCGGGTTACGCGCATGCCCTGTTCGCACGGGACACGAGCAGCGATGAGGTCGAGAAGCGTGTCCGGGCCCGACTCAGCCGCCAACCGCGCTTCCTCGCCGACGACGGCCCGTTGTACGTCGCTGTCCTGGACGAGAGCTGTCTGCGCAACGCGGTCGGGAGCCCGGAGGTCATGCGTGAACAGTGCGCGCACCTGCTGAGCGTTGGGCGGCGCCCCAACATCCGTATTCAGGTGGCTCCGGCCGGTCTCTTCGGGCTCGTTCGCCCCTGGGGCTCCATGTCGCTGATCGAACTGCCCGACGACCGATGGGTGTACTCGGAGTCGCTGGATCGTGGCCACTTCAACAACGATCCAGCCGTCTACGCCCGCTTCAGCCGGACCTATGATGTGTTCAGGGCCGACATCCCGTCAGCCCGTGAGTCCGCCGCTCTGATCAGCGACGTGATGGAGGGGTACGAGCATCATGAACAGGCACGACCTCAGCGCGGCGACCTGGATCAAGAGCAGCTACAGCGACAGCAACGGCGGCGACTGCCTCGAAATCGCCCCCGAGTTCACGTCCGTCGCCGTCCCCGTCCGCGACAGCAAGAACCCTGACGGCCCCGTCCTGGTCGTCAGCCGCACCGCCTGGGAAGCCTTCACCTCGGCCATCTGAACCTTCGTGCCGCTTCCGGCGTCACCGTCACATGACGAACCGACGCTGGATCGCGGCCGCCGTCGTCACCGCCGGTGTGGTGGTGGGAGCGGCGCTGTACATCGACGAGCTGGAGACCGGGCACGCCGACGTGGACGTCGTCGCGAGCGGCTCTCACTCGCCCCCGGCCGAGGACTGGTGCATCGGCACCCGCCCGGCGCCCCCGGACGCCGACCCCGAGGAGCCGCCGCTGGAGCGGACCCTCGTCCGGCTCGACAAGCTGACCGCGGGCGAGCACTCCGCCGTCTTCACCGGCATGAGCGTCGACGAGGACGCCAACGCCGCCGATGTCTGGCGCATCCCCGACGACCTCTTCGACGCGGCCGTCTGCGACGCCGCCGAGAAGGGCGTGAAGCTCCGCCTCCACCCCGCCGACGTCGACCGCAAGACCCTCGACGCCCTCGCCGACCGCATCAGCGAGGACATGTACCGCTGGGACGGCACCTTCCAGCTCCGTGAAGTCGGGGTCGACGAACGGGGGTTCGTGCGGGTCGGCGTCGACGACCCGAAGAAGGCCGAACCGCTCGTCGAGAAGGAGTTCGGCTCCCGGTACATCAGGGTGGAGCGCGTCGGACAGGCTCACGCGGACGTCGGCTGATCCGTCCTGTCGCGCTTGCGCAGCGTCGCGTACAGTCCCGCGCTCACCGCGAACCCGACCAGGCAGGTGATGTCACCGAACGACGGCCAGTTCTCCGGCACCCAGCCGACGTACTTCTCCTGGTTGGAGAAGAGCGGGACCGACACCGCGATGCCGGCCAACAGGGCGGTGATACCGGGCCAGTTGGAGAAGGTGCGGTCGGTGATCCTGGCCGCCAGCACCTCGTCCGGGGTGCGGGACTGAAGCCACCGCTCGACCAGCACGACCCCGAGCCACGGTCCGACCCAGTACGCGATCACCAGCAGGAACGCCTCGTACGCGTGCCCCGCGTCCGCCAGCGACGCCCACGCCGCCGCCGTACCGGCGAGACCGCACAGCACGACGATGGCGCTGCGGCCGAGCCACGGCGGGAGCTTCAGGCCGAGTGAGGTGATGGACATGGCGGACGAGTAGACGTTCAGGGCGTTCGCCGAGACCGCGCCCAGGATGATGGCGAGGAGCACCAAGTCGCTGAGCCAGCCCGGGAGATGGCCGGTGAAGGCGGCCGTCGGGGTGGCGCCCTCGGGGGCGACGATCGTGGCCGAGGCCGCGCCGATGACCGAGACGATCGCGATGGAGACGAAGAGGCCGACGGCCGGGTAGACGACCGTCTTCAGCCGGTTCGCCGTACGCGGGAGATAGCGCGAGTAGTCCGAGGCGCCGGGGTTCCAGCCCGCCGCGTAACCCCAGGCCGCGCTGAAGGCCAGCAGGAAGCCGCCGATGCCGCCGCCCCCGCCGGAGCCGCCGAGGTCGGCCTCCTTGAAGGTCCAGACACCGGCGAGCAGGAAGATCACGGCGAGGGCCGGGAACGCGTACTTCTCGAAGACGTGGACGAAGTTGTGGCCGATGAAGCCGATCACGATCTCGGCCACGACGACGATCAGGAGGGACGGGAGCGGCCGCAGGTCCGTCAGGGTGTTCAGCGCGAAGGCGGCGCTGACGCTGTTCACCGCGAACCAACCGACGCCCGCGACAAGGGCGTTCACGCCCGACGGCAGCAGATTGCCCCGGTAGCCGAAGGAGAAGCGGCCGATCGCCATCTGCGGTACGCCGAACCGCGGACCGTCCAGCGACAGGATGCCGTGCGTCAGCGCGCCGAGCCCCGTGCCCAGCAGCAGCGCGGCGGTCGCCTGCCAGAAGTTCAGGCCGAAGAAGAGGACCGAGATCACGCCGATGTAGACGGTCGCGAACTCGATGTTGGGAGAGGCCCAGGTCCACAGCAGCTGGAGCGGGCTGCCGTGGCGCTCGGAGTCCGGGATCGGTTCCGAGCCGGCCGTCTCGACGGCGATGACCTTGTCACCGTATGCGGGGGCGATGGCCGTGGCGGGACCGGCCGGAGCAGTCGTCATACGAGCCAAGTGTCCGGTTCCCGATGGTTGGGGCACAGAGGCGCATTGTCCGCATCGGGCGGCTCGCCGGCGTACAACCTGCACGCATCGGCGGGGCCGATGGGGCCATCGGCAGGACGCCCCACTGGCGCGTGGACCAGCACCGACGCCCGCTCGTAGCTTCTTGGACATGACCTCAGAGAGCAAGGGCACCGCCCAGCTGACAGCCGCGATGATCCTCTCCGGCACCCTCGGTGTCTTCGTCGTCGAGTCGGGCGCCTCACCCTTCAACGTCGTCTTCTTCCGCGTCCTGTTCGGCGCCCTCGCCCTCGGCGGCTACGTCCTGGCCCGAGGCTGGCTCCGCGACCACGGCTTCACCCCGCGCACCCTCGGACTCGCCGTCCTGGGCGGGGTGTTCATCGTCTTCAACTGGGTCCTGCTCTTCGAGTCGTACGAGAACACGTCGATCTCCGTGGCGACCGTGGTCTACCACACCCAGCCGTTCTACGTCGTCCTGCTGGGCGCCCTCCTCTTCCGTGAGCGTCTGACGGCGGCCAAGGTCGGCTGGATCGCGCTGGCCTTCGCCGGGCTGATCCTCGTGTCGGGCGTGACGCCAGGGGACTTCACCGGCGGTGGTTCGTATCTCCTCGGGGTCGGACAGGCGTTGCTGGCCGCGCTGCTCTACGGCCTCTCCACCCTCGTCACCAAGCGCGTCACCGGCGTACGCCCGCACCTCGTCGCCCTCGTCCAAGTCCTCGTCGGCATCCCCCTGTTGCTCCCCTTCGCCGACTTCGGGGCGATGGCCGGGACGGGCGCGGACTGGGGCTGGCTGGTCGGACTCGGCTTCATCCACACCGGCGTGATGTACGTCCTGATGTACGCGGCCTACGCCCAGCTGCCGGTCTCGAAGATCGCCGTCCTCGCCTTCGTCTACCCGGCGGTCGCGATGGTCATGGACTGGGCGGTGTACGGCCACCACATCGGTCTCGTGCAGGCGCTGGGCGTCCCGCTGATCGTGCTGGCGAGCCTGAAGGTGACCCTCGCGAAGCAGTCGCCCCGCACGGTCATGACCCGTCCGTCTGCTCCCGCGCCTGCTCCCGCACCAGCCGCACCGCAGCCTCGATGAACAGCGTCAGATGGCGTGGCAGGCGCTTCCCCGCCCGCCACGCCACCTGCGTGTACAGCTGGAACGGCGGCTCCCACGGCAGCTGGACCAGCGCCCCGGACGCCAACTCCGCGCCCACGGTCACCCTCGGGAGCAGCGCGATACCGAGCCCGCCGGCCACCCCCCGCTTGGTCGCCTCGATCGTGCCGAACTCCATGAAGGGGGGCGGGGTGCCGGTGCGGTGGGCGAGCTCGGACTCGAAGAGGTCGCGGTAGGGGCAGCCGGGCTCGGTGCCGACGAGCTGGACCTCGGCGAGGTCCTCGGTCTTCAGCCCGGGGGCCTGGCCGGCCAGCGGATGACCGGGCGCCGAGACCAGCACCAGCGGCTCCGGCGCGAGCACCCGGCTCTCCAGGCCCGCGTGCTCGGTCTCCGGCTCCATCAGGAAGCCGACGTCGTACGTCCCCTGCCGCAGCGCCTGCCGGGTCTCGTCGCCGAGGGTCGTGCGCAGGGAGAGCCGTACCTTCGGGTAGCGGTGGTGGAAGAGCTCCAGGAGGGGCGGCAGCCGGTACGAGGTCAGCGACTCCATCGTCCCGACGGCGAGCGCGCCGGACGGCTCCTCCGCGTCGACGACGGCCGCCCGGGCCTCCTCGCTCAGCTCGATGATCTGCCGGGCGTAGGGCAGCAGCCGCTCACCGGCCTCCGTCAGCCGGATACGGCTGCCGAGCCGGTCGAAGAGGGGCGTGCCGAGGGAGTCCTCCAGGGCCCGGATCTGGCTCGTCACGCTCGACTGGGCGTAACTCAGCTCGGCCGCGGCCCGGGTGAAGCTTCCGACGGTCGCGACCTTCTCGAAGGTGACCAGCAGCCGCAGCTCCATCAGCTGTCCTTCGGGCCCTCGTCCTTCTTGTTGTCCTCTTTGTTGTCCTCGCCCAGCGACTTAAGGAAGTCGGGGTTGTCATCGGGTGCGACCCACTGGCCGCCGCGACCGCCGCGGTCCCGCACCCCTGACCAGCCCTCGGCGGCCGGGCTGCGCTTCTTGCCCGCGATCATCCAGGAGATCGATCCGACCAGGGGGAACAGCAGCACGAGGATCGCCCACAGCGGCTTGGGCATGTGGCGGACGTCCTCCTCCTTCGTGCTGATGCAGTCGATGAACGCGTACACGCTCAGCGCCAGTGGCACGAGGAACATCAGCACCCGGAGCATGGGCCCTCTCCAGCGAAACAGTCGTCGGGCCGGGGGCACGGCCCCCGGGTTCAGGCCCAGGGTAGCCGCTCGGGGATACTTGACCCCATGGCTTACGACGATCTTCGCTCCCTGCTCAGGGCCCTGGAACGCGAGGGCGACCTCAAGCGCATCAAGGCCGAGGTGGACCCCTACCTGGAGGTCGGAGAGATCGTCGACCGGGTCCAGAAGTCCGGGGGCCCGGCGCTGCTCTTCGAGAACGTGAAGGGCTCCGCGATGCCCCTCGCGATGAACGTCTTCGGCACCGACCGCCGCCTGCTGAAGGCGCTGGGCCTGAAGTCGTACGCCGAGATCTCGGAGAAGATCGGCGGACTGCTCCGCCCCGAACTCCCGCACGGCTTCGTGGGCGTACGCGAGGCCTTCGGCAAGCTCGGCGCGATGACGCACGTACCGCCGAAGAAGGTGAAGTCCGGGGACGCGCCCGTGCAGGAGGTGGTCCTGCACGGCGACGACGTCGACCTCGACCAGCTCCCCGCCCTCTTCACCTGGCCGCAGGACGGCGGCTCCTTCTTCAACCTCGGTCTGACCCACACCAAGGACCCGGAGAGCGGCATCCGGAACCTGGGCCTGTACCGCCTCCAGCGCCACGACAAGCGCACGATCGGCATGCACTGGCAGATCCACAAGGACAGCCGCAACCACTACCAGGTCGCGGCCCGGCGGGGCGAGCGCCTCCCGGTGGCGATCGCGTTCGGCTGCCCGCCGGCCGTGACGTACGCCTCCACCGCCCCCCTCCCCGGTGACATCGACGAGTACCTCTTCGCGGGGTTCATCGCGGGCAAGCGGATCGAGATGGTCGACTGCAAGACGGTGCCGCTGCAGGTGCCGGCGCAGGCGGAGGTGGTGATCGAGGGCTGGCTGGAGCCGGGGGAGATGCTGCCGGAGGGCCCCTTCGGCGACCACACCGGTTTCTACACCCCGCAGGAGCCGTTCCCCGCGCTGAAGATCGACTGCGTGACGATGCGGAAGCGCCCGCTGCTCCAGTCGATCGTGGTCGGCCGCCCGCCGACGGAGGACGGCCCGCTGGGCAGGGCGACGGAGCGCTTCTTCCTCCCGCTCCTGAAGATCATCGTGCCGGACATCGTGGACTACCACCTGCCCGAGGCGGGCGGCTTCCACAACTGTGCGATCGTCTCGATCGACAAGAAGTACCCCAAGCACGCCCAGAAGGTGATGCACGCGATCTGGGGTGCCCACATGATGTCCCTGACCAAGCTGATCGTGGTGGTCGACTCCGACTGCGACGTCCACGACCTCCACGAGGTCGCGTGGCGGGCGCTGGGCAACACGGACTACGCGCGCGACCTGTCGGTCGTCGAAGGTCCGGTCGACCATCTCGACCACGCCTCCTACCAGCAGTTCTGGGGCGGCAAGGCGGGGATCGACGCGACGAAGAAGTGGCCCGAGGAGGGCTACACCCGTGACGGCGGCTGGCCGGACATGGTGTTGTCGGACCCGGAGACGGCGGCGAAGGTGGACCGCCGCTGGAAGGAGTACGGTCTGTGAGCAGCGCTTCCGCGGCGATCCCGCAGCCAGGACGCACCAAGGCGTTCCTCCGCCTGGTGATGATCGAGCACTCGGTCTTCGCGCTCCCCTTCGCGTACATCGCCGCGCTGACGGCCATGTTCCAGTGGGACAAGAACATCCACTGGGGCCGGCTGCTCCTGGTGACGATCTGCATGGTCGGTCTGCGGACCTTCGCCATGGCGGTCAACCGGATCATCGACCGCGAGATCGACGCCCGTAACCCCCGCACGGCCCACCGTGAGCTGGTGACCGGCGCGATGTCGGTGAAGCACGCCTGGACGGGCGCGCTGGTGGCGGTCGTGATCTTCCTGGGCTCGGCGGCGCTGCTGAACCCGCTCTGCCTGGCGCTGGCGCCGGTCGCGGTGATCCCGATGGTGGTCTACCCGTACGGCAAACGGTTCACGAACTTCCCGCAGGCCATCCTCGGCCTCGCCCAGGCCATGGGCCCGGTCGGCGGGTGGCTGGCGATCACCGGCTCCTGGTCCTGGGACGCCGTCATCCTCGGCCTCGCGGTCGGCATCTGGATCGGCGGCTTCGACCTGATCTACGCCTGCCAGGACGTCGAGACGGACCGCGAGGTCGGCGTCATGTCGGTCCCGGCCCGCTTCGGCATCCCGGCGGCGATCTGGGGCGCACGGGTGTGCCACGCCCTGACGATGGGCCTCCTGGTCTGGTACGCGGTGGCGACCGACGCGGGCGGCTTCTTCTGGGTGGGCCTGATGATCGTCGCGGGCGCGTTCGTGTACGAGCACAACATCGTCCGCCCGCACGACCTGTCCCGTCTGAACCGGGCGTTCTTCAGCGTCAACGGGTTCATCGGGATTGCCCTGTTCGTGTGTGCGTTGCTCGATCTGCTGGTGCGCGGACTCACGGTGTGAGCGCTGCGGTGGCGGCCCGGCGCCGGAACACGAACGCCGCCGCCACCCCCGCGGCCAGCCCCAGCAGATGCCCCTGCCAGCTGATCCCCGACTGTGTCGGCGCCAGGCCCGTCAGGATCGCGCTGCCCCAGACCGCGCCGACCAGCAGGCCGACCAGGATGCCGAGCGGGCGTCGCTCGACCACGCCGCTGACCAGCAGGAAGCCGAAGAGGCCGAAGATGAGGCCCGAGGCGCCCGCCGTGTTGGTGTGGGACGGGGCTATGAGCCAGACGCCGAGGCCGTCGGCAACGATGATCAGCGCGCTGACCGCCAGGAAGCGGCGGATGCCGGCCAGTGCCGCCAGGAAGCCCATGACCAGCAGCGGCACCGTGTTCGCGGCCACGTGGGACCAGCCGAAATGGATGAACGACGCCGGGATCACGTCGATCAGTTCGGACGGTTCGCGAGGGGTGATGCCCAGGCCGTCCAGGGCGTGGCCGGTCGCCACGTCCACCAGTTCCAGCAGCCACAGCAGCGCGACCCAGCCCAGCATCAGCCTGGCCGCCGCCTTCGCCCGGTCGCCCCGCGACCACTGCACTCCGCCACTCGTCATGACCGCCCCCTTCCCCTCAGGAGAACGGCCCGGCCCCCTCAACCGGTTCCCACCCCGCGACGCCGGATAGGCTCGGGGTTGTGAACCCAGTCAAGCCAGGAGAGACGCGGCGTACGCCTTGGATCGTAGGGGTGTCCGGTGCTTCCGGCACCCCGTATGCCGCGTCCGTGCTGCGCGCCCTCCTCGACGCGGGCGAGAGTGTCGACCTCGTCGTCAGCCGGGCCTCGCGGCTCACCCTGCTGGACGAGACCGGGATCTCCTTCCGGGACGCACACTGGCGGGACGACCTGCGGGAGTGGCTGACCAGGGGGGCCGACGGCAAGCCCGGCGCGTACGACGTGGATGTCGACGGCGAGGGTGACGGCGACGGCGACGGCGACCGGGTGCGGTACTGGAGCGCCGGGGACCTCGCCGCGGGGCCGTCCTCGGGGTCGTATCCCGTGAAGGGGATGCTGATCGTGCCCGCCTCGACCGCCTGCGTCGCCGGTGTCGCCCTCGGGCTCTCCAAGGACCTGCTCCAGCGCGCGGCGAGCGTGACCCTCAAGGAGGGACGCAAACTGGTCGTGGCCGTCCGGGAGACCCCCCTGAACGGGCAGACCCTCCGCCACCTCGTGACACTGGACGACGCGGGCGCCACCGTCGTACCGGCCTCGCCCGCGTTCTACGCGGGGGCGACCCACATCCAGGATCTCGTGGACTTCGTCGCCGGACGGGTCCTGGACGCGGCGGGCGTCGAGCACCGGCTCTACCGCCGCTGGAAGGGCGAACTCGGCGGTGGAGGCGGCGGAGCCGACGGAACCCACACGCCGTGAACGTCATCTGAGCAAGTCGCAGTACCTCTCAGCAGCACTTCTCACCAGCACTTCTCATCAGCACTTCGGGAACTCTTCAGCGGAAGGCTTCGATCGCATGGACGCGGTGGACAGGCAGCTCATCCAGGCCCTGAGGGAGAACGGCCGGGCCTCGTACGCGGAGCTGGGGCGCCTCGTCGGTCTGTCGGGACCCAGCGTCACCGACCGCATCAACCGGCTGGAGGCGGCCGGTGTCATCACCGGCTACCGCGCCACGGTCGACTCCGCCTCGCTCGGCCTCGGTGTCACCGCGCTGATCGGCATCTCCCTCTCCGACGCCGTCGACCACGAGGACGTGGCCCGCCGGCTGAAGGACCTCAGCGAGATCGAGGACTGCTGGTTCATCGCCGGCGACGACTCGTACATGCTCAAGGTGCGGGCCGCGGACGTGGACGGTCTGGAGAAGATCATCCGGCGGCTCAGCGGGACCACGGGCGTGTCCCGGACCCGTACCACCATCGTGCTCTCCACGAAGTGGGAGAACCGGGTCGGAGAGCTGCCCGAAGAGGTGTGAGGGTATGGGCGTACGGTTGGTCGGGCTGTCGTAGAAAGGTGAAGTCATGGACGTCGGGCTCAAGCGCGAGCTGGAGGAGAAGGTCCGCTCCGGCGAGCGGCTGACCCGTGAGGACGGCATCGCGTTGTACGAGTCTGACGACCTCGCGTGGCTCGGCGGCCTCGCGCACGAGGTGCGGACCCGTAAGAACGGCGACGTCGTCCACTTCAACGTCAACCGCCACCTCAACATGACCAACGTGTGCACGGCGTCCTGCGCCTACTGCTCCTTCCAGCGCAAGCCGGGCGAGAAGGACGCGTACACGATGCGCATCGAGGAGGCGGTGAAGCTCGCCAAGGAGATGGAGAGCGAGAACCTCACCGAGCTCCACATCGTCAACGGCCTGCACCCGAACCTCCCGTGGCGCTACTACCCGCGTTCCCTGCGGGAGCTCAAGGCCGCGCTTCCGAACGTGTCGCTGAAGGCGTTCACCGCGACCGAGATCCACCACTTCGAGACGATCAGCGGGCTGTCGGCGTCGGAGATCCTCGACGAGCTCATCGACGCGGGACTGGAGTCCCTCACCGGCGGCGGCGCGGAGATCTTCGACTGGGAGGTCCGCCAGCACATCGTCGACCACAAGACCCACTGGGAGGACTGGTCGCGCATCCACCGCCTGGCGCACGAGAAGGGTCTGAAGACCCCCTCCACCATGCTCTACGGCCACATCGAGGAGCCGAGGCACCGCGTCGACCACGTCCTCAGGCTGCGTGAGCTCCAGGACGAGACCGGCGGCTTCCAGGTCTTCATCCCGCTGCGCTACCAGCACGACTTCGTGGACATGAAGGACGGCAAGGTCCGCAACAAGCTGCAGGCGCGTACGCAGATGGCGACCGGCGCGCAGGCGCTGAAGACCTTCGCGGTCTCCCGGCTCCTCTTCGACAACGTCCCGCACGTCAAGGTCTTCTGGGTCATGCACGGCGTCCAGACCGCGCAGCTCGCGTTGCTGCACGGCGCCGACGACATGGACGGCTCGGTCGTCGAGTACAAGATCACCCACGACGCGGACAACTACGGCACGCCGAACAAGCTGACGCGGGAAGATCTCCTGGACCTGATCCGGGACGCGGGGTTCCGGCCGGTGGAGCGGAACACGCGGTACGAGGTGATCCGGGAGTACGACGGTCCGGATCCGGTGCGTCGGGAGTCGCCGCAGCCGATGCGGGTGTGAGGTTGTCGGTCGGGCGCGGGCAGTGGGGGCTGGTCGCGCCCGCGCGGCGGTAGCCGCAAATTGATGCGGTCCCGCGCCCCTGGGTGGGTACTCGGACAGCGTGCCTTCCGAGAGCGCCTACTCAGCGGAGCCTTTCGTCCCGCGCCGCGGCGGCCTCCCCGCACTCCGTCGCGCCGCCGCCGAATGTCGGGGCTGCCCGTTGCACCTCGACGCCACCCAGACCGTGTTCGGGGACGGGAAAGCCGACGCCCGCGTCATGCTCGTCGGTGAGCAACCCGGCGATCAGGAGGACCGGCAGGGCAAGCCCTTCGTCGGGCCCGCCGGGAAACTCCTCGACCGGGCCCTCGCGGAAGCCGGTATCGACCCCGGCGACGCGTACGTCACCAACGCGGTGAAGCACTTCAAGTTCACTCGGGCCGAGCCCCGCAAGCGCCGTATCCACAAGGCGCCCACCCTCCGTGAGATGACCGCCTGCGGGCCCTGGCTGGCGGCGGAACTGGCCGTCGTGGAACCGGAGTTGATCGTGGTGCTCGGCGCCACGGCCGGGAAGGCGCTGCTCGGTTCCGCGTTCCGTGTCACCCAGGAGCGAGGGACCGTCCTGGAGCGGGAGATCCACGGTCGCAAGGAGCGGCTGGTCGCCACCGTGCACCCCTCCTCCGTGCTCCGCTCCGACGACCGTGAGGCCGCGTACCAGGGGCTGGTCTCCGATCTGAGGGTGGCGGCCCGCGTCCTAGACTCGTGACTCATGGAGCTCACGTACCGCCTGGACCCCACCCTCACCCCCGCCCTCCTCGACGAGCTGACCCAGCTCTGGGTGGCCGTGAACAACGCGGGCGGGGCGGTCGGGTTCCCCGGTACGACGACGTACGAGGAGGTCCGTCCGGAAACGGACCGTTACGCGGAGTCCATCGCCGCCGGACGGCACCGTCTGCTCGCAGGGCTGGACGAGGAGGGCCGGCTGCGGGCCACCGCGTTCTTCGGCTTCAACGCCCACCGCCTTCAGAGCCACTACGCCTGGCTCTACACCGTCATGGTCGATCCGGCCCTCCAGGGCGGCGGTCACGGGCGGACCCTGCTGGCGGAGGTCGAGACGCACGCCCGCACGTTCGGCCTGGAGGCGCTGAAGCTGACCTGCCGGGGCGGGCTGGGCCTGGAGCGGTTCTACGCCTCCGCCGGCTACAAGGAGGTCGGCCGGGTCCCGGGCGGTCTGCGGGTGGCCGCCGACGACTACCGCGACGACATCATGATGTGGCTGCCCCTGACCTGAGCCGGACCGGTGGGGCGTACCCCCTGCAAGATCGCATACCGGCCGTGCTTCACTGGAAGGCACCCTTCGAGCACATTCGGCGGGAAACTGTCAGGTCGGAACGGAAGAGTGGATTGAGATGCTCCGCTACACACTGATGCGCCTCGGGATCTTCGTGGGCTGCCTCGTGGTCGTCTGGGGCCTCGTCTACGCCGGTGTCGCCCCGCGCGGCCTCGGCGACTCCAACGGCATGTGGATCGTCCTGCTCTCGCTGGTGATCTCCGCCCCCATCAGTTTCGTCGCCCTCCGCAAGGAGCGCGACCGGGCCTCCGTGCAGGTCGCCGAGCGCGTGGACCGCATGAAGTCCAACCTGGAAGCCAGCCGCAACCAGGAGGATGTCGCCGACGACGCGGCGCGTGCCCAGGGGCAGACGTCTTAGTCTTGCCCTCATGGGTGCCGTGAAGACCAAGCGGATGCCGCGTGCGGTCCGCGAACAGCAGATGATGGACGCCGCCGTGGCGACGTTCGGACGCCGCGGGTACATGGCCGCATCGATGGACGAGATCGCCGAACTCGCCGGTGTCTCCAAGCCGTTGGTCTATCTGTACCTGAACTCCAAGGAAGACCTCTTCACCGCCTGCATCCGCCGGGAGGCCCTCGCGCTCACCGAGGCGGTGCGCTCCGGCGTCCGTACCGACCAGCCCGCGGACCGCCAACTCTGGGACGGACTGCTGGCGTTCTTCACGCACACCGCGCAGAACCCGGACGGCTGGTCGGTGTTGCATCTCCAGGCCCGTACCCACGGCGAGCCCTTCGCCGCCGAGGTCGCCGCGATGCGGGAGGAGATCGTCGCGTTCGTCACCCAGCTGATCGTGGTCGCCGCGCGTGAGGCGCACCGCGACCCCGACCTGCCCGAGCGCGAGGTCGCCGGGCTGGCCGAGGCGCTCGTCGGGGCCGCCGAGTCCCTCGCCGCCTGGGCGAACGTCACCCCGGGCGTCACCGCCAAGCAGGCGGCGGCGACCCTGATGAACTTCTCCTGGGCCGGCCTCGGCAACCTGATGGAGGGCCGGCCCTGGGTCCTTCAGGACGTGAGCGGGTAGACGCTTCCGGTGAGGTGGACGCGGTCCTCTCCGCTCCGCAGTTCGAACCGCTCGCCCTCCGCCCCGAACGTCACCGACCCCGGCAGCAGCACCGGCGCCCTGAACTCCGCCCGCACCTGGGCCTCTTGGGGTGTCCCGTGCGCCGCCAGACATCGCGCGACCGTCCACATGCCGTGCGCGATGGCCCGCCGGAAGCCGAACAGGCGGGCGGTCAGCGGGTGGAGGTGGATGGGGTTGCGGTCACCGGACGCGGCGGCGTAACGGCGGCCCACGTCCCCGGCCAGCCGCCACTCGGCGACGGTGGGCAGCGGATCGCCCTTCTCGGGAGACGTGGCGCCCGCGGAGCTCCCGTGCCGCGCCAGGTACGTACTGCGCGACTCCCACACGATCTCGTCGCCGGCCCGTATCTCGGTCACCACTCCCGCCTCGGTGCCCCGCCGGTGCGGCGCCAACCCGTCGACGTGCACGGCGAGTTCGTACTCCCCGGTGGCGGCGAGCGGCCGCCGCTGAGTGATCGCGATGGACGTGTGGACGAGACCGAGCAGCGGCAGCGGGAAGTCCCGCGCGCTCATGAGCCGCATGGCCAGCGGGAAGCCGAGCACATGCGGATACGTCACCGGCAGCGCGTCGTCGCCGGTCGCGAACCCGCAGACCCGCTCGTACGCCGCCAGCCGGGCGAGGTCGATGCGCAGTCCGGGCAGGACCAGCCGGGTGTGCGGGAACTCGGCGTCCGGGCGGGGCCGTTTGACCGCGGAGAACAGCGCGCCACGGGCGAACAGCGGGACCAGCGAGGGCAGTTCGGTCAGGACGACGGTCATCATGCCCCCAGCAGACTCTGCCCGCAGACCCGGACGACCTGCCCGTTCACCGCCCCCGAGGCCGGGTGCGCGAGCCATGCGGTGGTCTCGGCGACGTCGACCGGCAGCCCGCCCTGGGCGAGGGAGTTCATCCGGCGGCCCGCCTCGCGGATGAACAGGGGGATCGCGGCGGTCATCCGGGTCTCGATGAACCCGGGCGCGACGGCGTTCACCGTCACTCCGTGCTCGGCGAGCGCGCGAGGGGCCAGCGAGCGGACCAGGCCCACCACACCCGCCTTCGCGGCCCCGTAGTTGGTCTGCCCGGCGTTCCCGGCGAGACCGGCGATGGACGCGGTGGCGACGATCCGGCCGTTCTCGTTCAGCGCCTTGGCGGAGAGCAGCGCGTCCGTCGTGCGCAGCACGCTCGCCAGGTTGACGTCGAGGACCGAACTCCATCTGTCCGCAGGCATGTTGACCAGTCGGCGGTCCCGCGTGATCCCCGCGTTGTGGACCAGTATGTCGAGGCCGTCGCCGAGTTCGGCGGCGATCCGCTCGCCCGCGTCGGCGGCGGTGATGTCGAGCGCGAGGGCGCTGCCGCCCAGCTTCCCGGCGAGCGCCCGCGCCTCGTCCTTGGCCTGCGGCACATCCAGTACGACGACCCGCGCCCCGTCCCGCGCCAGTGTCTCGGCGACCGCCGCACCGATGCCCCGCGCGGCGCCGGTGACCAGGGCGGTACGGCCGGCGAGGGGGCGGTCCTGGTCGACGGTGACCGGCTGTGCCGTGCCGACCTCGATCACCTGGCCGCTGACGTACGCGGACTTGGGGGAGAGCAGGAAGCGCAGGGTCGACTCGGCGGCCGTCCGGTCGGTGAGCCGGACGAGGTTCACGGTCCTGCCGCGGCCGATCTCCTTGCCGAGCGACCGGGTGAAGCCCTCCAGGGCCTGCTGGGCGGCGGCCTGGTGGTGATCGGCGGGGTCGAGGGGCGCACCGAGCACGACGATCCGGCCGCTCGCGGCGACCGAGCGTACGACGGGGTGCAGGGCCGCGTGCACACCGGCCAGCGTGTCGACATCCCGGACGCCGGTCGCGTCGAGGACGACCGCGGAGGGGGTGGCGGTCGAGGGGGTGCCGGTGTTCTCCGGTGCGGGCTCGCCCGCGGTGAGGAACAGGGCGTCGGATCCGTCGAGCGTGGGCCGGTCCGGTGACCAGCGGCGCAGGGGCGCGGGCTGGGGCAGGCCGAGCCGGCGGGTCAGGAAGCGGCCGGGCGCGGTGCCGGTGAAGCTCAGATAACGGTCGGGCATGGGCCGTCTCCCCCGCTCGGTGCTGTCTCTCACGTCTCGCTCCAGCTTCTTACTCTGGAGTAAGGTTACCGGAGGTAATCCTATGTCACACATGAGGAGCAGGTCGAGATGAGCCTTCTTCAGCCCCCGGTGGCACGGCGCGTCGCGATCATCGGCGGCACCCGCCTCCCCTTCGCCCGCTCGGACGGCCCGTACGCCACCGCCTCCAACCAGGAGATGCTGACGGCGGTCGTGGACGGACTGGCGGAGCGCTTCGGCCTCCAAGGACCGGGCGCCGTCGGGGAGTTCGTCGCCGGCGCGGTGCTCAAGCACAGCCGCGACTTCAACCTCGCCCGCGAGACGGTCCTCGGCTCGAAACTGGCCCCGACGACCCCGGCCTACGACATCCAGCAGGCCTGCGGGACCGGCCTCCAGGCCGTCATCGCCGCCGCCAACAAGATCACGCTCGGCCAGACCGAGTCGGCGATCGCGGGCGGCGCGGACACGGCCAGCGACGCCCCGCTCGGCGTCAACGACCACCTGCGGAAGATCCTGCTGGAGGCGCGGCGGGCGAAGTCGGTGGGCGGCCGCCTGAAGGCACTGGCCCGCGTGCGGCCCTCCCACCTCGTCCCCGACATCCCGCGCAATGCCGAGCCCCGCACCGGACTGTCGATGGGTGAGCACGCGGCCGTCACGGCACGGGCGTGGGGCGTCTCGCGCGAGGCCCAGGACGAACTGGCGGCGACGAGTCACCAGCGGCTGGCGGCGGCCTACGAGCGGGGCTTCTTCCAGGACCTGGTGGTGCCGTTCCGGGGGCTGGAGCGGGACCAGAACCTGCGGCCGGGGTCGACGGTCGAGAAACTGGCTTCACTGAAGCCGGTGTTCGGGGTCGGCGGGCCCAACCCCACCATGACCGCGGGGAACTCGACCCCGCTGACGGACGGCGCGGCGGTCGTGCTGCTGGCGTCGCAGGAGTGGGCGCAGGCGCGGGGGCTCGAACCGCTCGCCTACCTGACGGCGTACGAGACTGCGGCCGTGGACTTCGTCGACGGCGACGACGGTCTACTCATGGCACCCGCCCACGCCGTCCCGCGCATGCTGGAACGGGCCGGGCTGGGGATGGGCGACTTCGACCTCGTGGAGGTGCACGAGGCGTTCGCGTCCCAGGTGCTGGCCACGTTGGCGGCGTGGGAGAAGGCGGGGCTGGCACCGGTGGACCGGGCACGGCTGAACGTGGCGGGGTCGTCGCTGGCGACGGGCCATCCCTTCGCGGCGACGGGGGCACGGATCGTGGCGACCCTGTCCAAGCTCCTTGCGGAGAAGGGTGGTTCGGGGCGGGGGCTGATCTCGGTGTGCGCGGCGGGCGGGCAGGGAGTGACGGCGATCCTCGAACGGCCGTGACCGTGACCGTGACGGCGCCGGCTTGCGCATTCCGGACGACCGTAACGGCTAGCTGACAAAGATTCACTTTGCGTCAGAGGTTGCACAGAGCCAGCCCCGGAGCCGCCCCGAACTCACACAAACTCGCCACTTGCACCTCCTAGGATCTGCCATCTAACTGCCGGTAACCCCCCAAACTCGCCCACCACCGGTGAACGTCCGGGTACGCACGGCGCGTACCTAAGCAGCAGAGCGGTATTCCGCTGCGCGCCCCAGGAGCTGCCCATGTCGTCGTCCCTGCCCTATGTCTCCGCGACCGACTACGACGGCGCGCCCGTACTCCTGGAGCCGGAGATCAAGCGACTGGACGGCGTCGTGCGGGAGGTGTCGGTCCCGCCGGTCGTGCCGCCCGTGACCCATGGCTCGCTGGCGGACCTGCCGTTCGAGAACGCGGAGGCAGCCCCTGAGGAACGGGTCCTCAGCCGCCGTGCCGAGAACGGCAGTTGGGTGCACATCACCACGGCCGAGTTCGCGGAGCAGGTGCTGGCGCTGGCAAAGGGCATGATCTCGGAGGGACTTCAGCCGGGCGACCGTATCGCCGTCATGGCCCGCACGATCTACGAGTGGACCCTGCTGGACTTCGCCGCCTGGGCGGCCGGACTGGTGACCGTCCCCGTCTACCCCACCTCCTCCGTCTTCCAGACCCGCTGGATCCTCCAGGACTCGGGCGCGGTGGCACTCGTGACGGAGAGCGTCTCCCAGGCCTCGGCGCTCGGCCCCGAGCTCAACCGGCTGCCGGACCTGAAGCACCTGTGGGTCATCGAGAAGGGGCATGTGGAGCGCCTGGGCGAGCTCGGGCAGTCGATCCACGACGCCGAGATCGACGTACGACGGGGCATGCTCGGCCCGGACACCCTCGCCACCGTCGTCTACACCTCCGGCACCACCGGCCGCCCCAAGGGCTGCGCGATCTCGCACGGCAACTTCCTCGCCGAGGTCGACAACGCGATCGAGCTCCTCGACCCGGTCTTCCGCTCCCGCTCCGACGAGGAACTCGCGACCCTCCTCTTCCTCCCCATGTCCCACGTCTTCGGCCGCATGGTGGCGGTGGCGTGCGTCCGGGCCCGGGTCCGCCTGGGCCACGCCCCGAGCCTCAAGTCCGAAGACCTGCTGGGCGACCTGGCGAGCTTCAAACCCACCTTCCTGCTCGTCATCCCGTACATGCTGGAGAAGGTCTTCAACAGCGCACGGGCCAAGGCGGAGCTCAGCGGCCGGGTTTCCGCCTTCGACCGCGCGGCGAGCGTCGCGGTCCGCTACGGCGAGGCGATGGAGGCCCGCCAGTCGGGCACGGGCAGCGGCCCGAGCACGGCACTGAAGACCGCCCGCACTTTCTACGACCCCCTGGTCTACCGCCGTATCCGCAACGCCATGGGGGGCAGGGTCCGCCACATCATCAGCGGCGGCTCACCGCTGGGCCGCAACCTCCACGCGTTCTACTCGGGCGCCGGGATGGCGATCTACGAGGGATACGGGCTGACCGAGTCGACGGGCGCGGCGACCGTGACCCCGCCCCTCAAGTCCCGCCTGGGCACGGTGGGCTGGCCGCTCCCCGGCACCCGGGTCCGGATCGCGGCGGACGGCGAGATCCTGTTGCAGGGCGGCCAGATCTTCCGCGGCTACTGGGACCCCAACGCGGGCGGAGTGGTCCCGGCATCGACCGACGGATGGTTCGCGACGGGCGACATCGGCAGCCTCGACGACGAGGGGTATCTGACGATCACGGGCCGCAAGAAGGAACTCCTCATCACGGCAGGCGGCAAGACGGTCGCCCCGGCCCCCCTGGAGAACTGGCTCCGCCAGCACCCCCTGATCTCCCAGTGCATGGTCGTGGGCGACCGCCGCCCCTACGTCGCCGCCCTCATCACCCTCGACATGGAGGGCATCACCCACTGGCGCCAGATGAACGGCAAGCATCCGGTCCCGGCGGAACTCCTCGTGGGCGACGAGGAGTTGACGGCCATCCTGCAACGGGCGGTGGACGAGGCGAACAAGCTGGTCTCCCGCCCGGAGTCGATCCGCCGGTTCGCGGTGCTGCCGCGGGACTTCACGGAGGCGGAGGGCCATCTGACTCCGTCGATGAAGCTGCGGAGGGAGACGGTGATGGGGGAGTTCGCCAGCGAGATCGAGGGACTGTACGAGCGCTGAGGAAGGCTGACCAGGTGGTGGGGGAGAGGGGGCCGGCTCGTCCGCCTGCGCGACATCGACCGCGACGGCGACAAGGACCTGCTGGTCTCCGGCGACTACTGCAACGGCAGCGGGCTGCTCCCGGGAGCGGGCTCCGGCATCACGGGCACGGGCGCGGCTGAGCTGCCGGTGGTGGCGTCCTTCCCGCAGTAGGGATGCGTTGTCACCGCCCGGGCGTCCGCCGCGACCTCTCCACCAGGTCCGCGAACGCCCGGGCCGACGGACTGAGCGCATCCCAGCGCCGCACGGCCCACCCCACGGGCAGCGGCCGCAACTCCGGCAACGGAATCAGCCGCAGCTCCCCACTCTTCGCCAGCCCGGACAACTCGGGTACGACCGCCCGCCCCACCCCCAACTCGGCGAGCAGCAGGGCGGTGTCCCAGTCGGCGACATTGGTGTCGTAGGTCAGGTGGATGCCCAACTCCGCGCATGTGGCGTCCAGTTGGGCAGCTGACGCCGAGTTGGGCGGCAGCCGTATCAGCCGTACGCCGGCCAGCTCGCCCGGATCGAGCCGTTCCCGCCCGGCCAACGGATCATCGGCCCGCACCGCGAGCACCCACGGCAACTCGGCGACGGCCCGCTGCTCAACCCCTCGCACGGGCGGCCCGAGGGTGATCCAGGCCAGGTCGAGCGTTCCGTCCAAGAGCGCGTCGAAGCTGCCGCGCCCCGAACTCACCGTACGGAACTCAAGGTTCACGCGCGGATGAAGCCGCCGGAACTCCACGACGGCGTCCCCCATGAAGTGCCGCACGGTGGTGGCCCCGGTGGCCACCCGGACGAACCCGCTCTCCCCGTCGACGAGATCCCGCAGCTGGCGCACGGCCAGATCAAGCCCGGAGATCCCCTCGGCGGCGGCCGCCTCCAACACCCGCCCGGCCTGCGTGGGCACGACGCCCCGAGGCTGCCGCTCCACCAGCGCGACGCCCGTCTCCCGCTCCAGCCGCTTCACATGCTGACTCACCGCGGACTGCGTACACCCCAGCTCCCGCGCCACCGCGCTGAGGCTCCCGGCCCGGCACACGGCGACGAACACACGCAGGTCATCGAGGGTCATGGACCCAAGCTAACACTTGGGTTCGTGTGTAAATCCCAAGGATTGACTGGATGGAGGAGGCGTACGACGATCAACCAGGGCCGGACCCGACGGGCGGCAACCCGCTCCCACCCGGGACGGAGCGGGTGCCGACCCACTCAGTTCAGCCGAAGGGACGCCGCCCATGGCCATCGCACCTGACCCGATGTCCCAAGCCGACGCGCTGCTACGGGAGTTGGGCGCCGAGGGCATCCCCCACCCGGGCGGAACCCTCCTCACCCATCTCCACCGCGTACGAACCCGCCTCACCACCTGGAACGCCCGCCCCACCCTCCAACTGGCAGGCCTGTGCCACGCCTTCTACGGCACGGACGGCTTCCCGACGGCCCTGCTCTCACTCGACCGCCGCGCCGACCTGGTAGCCGCGATCGGTGAGGACGCGGAGGCGATCGTGTACTCGTACGCAAGCTGCAACCGCAAGCCGACGTACCCCGCCCTGGCGAACCCCGTTGCCCCCTTTCACGACCGCTTCACCGGCGGCACACATGTCCCCGCCCTGCCCCTCCGCCAGGACCTCGCCGAACTCACCGCCGCCAACGAACTCGACCTCGCCACCCAAGACCCGACTTTCCGCGCCCGCCACGGCACGGACCTCCTGGCCCTGTTCACCCACTTCCGCCCCCTCCTGAGCGAACCGGCCTGGGACGACTGCGTTGCCGTACTCCTTGGACCGACCGTTGCGTGATGTGGACGGGGGCGGTGGGTCGGGTGGGTTGGGTGGGCCGGCGGTGTCGTGGTGGGTTGGGTGGGTTGGGTGGGCGTCGGCTGGCGAGGTTGCCGTTGGGCCGCTCGCTTCTTGGTCAGTGTCGTGATTCCGTGAGCCGAGT
>NZ_JAQMWP010000028.1 GCF_030403745.1 Streptomyces sp. S.PB5 | reverse complement strand
TACAGCGCCGATGGTACTGCAGGGGGGACCCTGTGGGAGAGTAGGACGCCGCCGAACAAATTTTGAGAAAACCCCCGTGCCGTTGGCACGGGGTTTTTTCTATTTCACCAGCTTTGTTTCGTACGCCAAGATCACCGCCTGGATCCGGTCCCTGGACCCAGTCTTCGCCAGGATGCGGCCCACGTGGGTCTTCACGGTCGACTCGGCCAGGTGCAGGCGGGTGGCTATCTCCGTGTTGGTCCAGCCCTTGCCGATGACCGTCAGGATTTCGCGTTCCCGGTCGGTGAGGGGTGCGAGACGTGAGTCCTCCGGCTGAGGGTCGGTCGGTGTGGGGGCTGCCGCCGGGAGGTGGTGGGCGTAGGCGTCCAGGAGACGGCGGGTCAGGCTGGGGGCCACCACCGCGTCGCCCGTTGCCACCGCGCGTATGCCGGAGAGGAGGTCTTCCGGCTGGGCGTCCTTCACCAGGAAGCCGGAGGCGCCGACGCGGAGGCCCGCGTAGGCGTACTCGTCGAGGTCGAAGGTCGTGAGGATCAGGACGCGGGTGCGGGCGCCGGCCGTCACGATGCGGCGGGTGGCCTCGATGCCGTCGAGGCTGGGCATGCGGACGTCCATGAGGACGACGTCGGGCTGGAGTTCGGCCGTCATACGGACCGCCTCGGTGCCGTTGGGGGCCTCGCCCAGCACCGTCATGTCGTCCTGGCTCTCCAGCAGCATGCGGAAGCCGAGGCGCTGCAGGGGCTGGTCGTCGGCGATGAGGACGGTCGTCACTGGTCGGGTTCCTCCGGTAGGTGCAGGTGGACGCGCCAGCCCCCTTCGGGGCGTGGGCCGGCCTCAAGTGTGCCGCCGTACAAGGCGGTTCGCTCGCGCATTCCCGGCAGGCCCCGGCCGTTGCTGTTGTCGCTGCCGTCGTTTCCGGTCGGGCCTCCGTGGCCGGTGTCGGTCACTGTGACGGAGACGGTGCCGCCGTCGTCGTAGGAGATGGCTATGTGTGAGGTGGCGGTGGGGCCGGCGTGTTTGAGGGTGTTGGTGAGGGCTTCCTGGATGACTCGGTAGATGGTGAGTTGGCGGCCGGGGGTGATGGACGGGGTGCCGTGGAGGGTTGTTGTTACCGGGAGGCCTGTTTTGCGGACGCCTTCTATCAGGTGGTCCAGGTCGGTTAGGGCCGGTTGCGGGGTCAGGTCTGGGGGTGCTTCGCCTTCCTCGCGCAGGACGTCCAGGAGGCGGCGTAGTTCTGTCAGGGCCTGGCGGCTTGTCGTCGATATCGCGGTGAGGGCTTCTGCGGCTCGGGCGGGGGACTTCGCGGCGGCGTAGCGGCCTCCGTCGGCCAGGCCGGTGATGACGGAGAGGTTGTGGCCGATGATGTCGTGCATTTCGCGGGCTATGCGGGCGCGTTCGGCGGCCGCGGAGAGCTGGGCCTGCTGGTCGCGTTCGATCTCCAGGCGGCGGGCCTTGTCCTCCAGGGCCTCGGTGTAGTCGCGGCGGGTGCGGACCGCGATGCCGAGGACGGCGCACAGGGCGATCGACATCAGGACGGGGAAGACCTGTTCGTCCCAGGTGCCTTTCGGGTGGCGGGCGTGCGTGATGAATTCCGGGGTGACGACCAGGAGCGTGGTCCACGACAGGGAGCGCAGGGGGCGGCGCAGGGCGATGTTGTAGACGATGATCAGCTGGAGCAGGGCGGCTTGGAGTACCGCGCCGCTCCAGGCGTTGGCGACGGCCATGGGGGCCATGAGCAGCAGGGCGGTGCGGGGGTGGGTGCGGCGCCAGAGGAGGGGCAGGGAGAGGCCGAGGCTCATGGTGAGGAGGAGTTCGGCGGGGACGTCCTTATTGCGAGTGACGCTCTCCCAGCCACCGCCGGCGTAGTCGATGAGGGCCGCTGTCACCCAGAAGCCGGCGAGGGCGAGGTCCCAGGGGAGGGGATGGCGGTGGTCGAAGGCGCGTACCGCGCGGGTGATGCGCTGTATCCACTGGGTGAGGGGCTCGGCCGCCCTCGTCTCTCGCTGCTCCCGCACCGGCATGGGGTCCATGGTGCGATGTTCCCTGGTGGGACGAGTATGGGGCGTCAGGCTACGGGGCGTATATCGGGTGAGCGGTCTAGTACCTGGGTACTACCGTGCTCGGTATGAGTGACTCGAACCTCGATTCGTACGTTGTCCGTCCCATACGTCCTGACGAGTGGCGCGCTGTGAAGGAGCTGCGGCTCGTCGCCCTGCAGGATCCGGCGGCGCCGGTCGCCTTTCTGGAGACGTACGAGAAGGCCCTGACGCATCCGGACTCCTTCTGGCAGGAGCGGGCGGCCGGGTCGTCGCACGGGGGAGAGGCGCGGCAGTTCGTCGCCGAGGCCGCGGACGGGACGTGGGTCGGGTCCGCGGTCGTGCTGATCGAGAAGGCCGGGAGCACCGACTGGGCCGGGTTTTCCGTCGAGCGGGACCAGGGGCACATCGTCGGGGTGTTCGTACGGCCCGAGTGGCGTGGCAGCGGGGTGACCAAGGGGCTCTTCGAGGCGGGCGTGGAGTGGGCCTGGGAGCGGGGGGTCGAGGCTGTGCGGCTCATCGTGCACGAGGACAATCCGCGGGCTCAGGGGTTCTATCGCAAGGTCGGGTTCGTGCCGACCGGGAAGACCGTGCCGTTGCCCGGGCAGGAGGGGGAGATCGAGTTGGAGTTCGTCCTCGAGAAGCCCTGAGGGGCTCCTGCTGCACCGGGTTCGTCCTACACCGGCAGTTCGTCGTGCGGCCAGCGGGTCCTCGCCTGTTCCCGGGACCGGAGCAGGGCCAGGGTCGGCAGGCCCCGGTCCGCTCCGGTGGCCAGCAGCTCCGGGAGCTGGGGAAGCGGAGCCACGGCGGCGACGTCGTCCAGGACGAGCGTCAGTGGTGGGTCGAGGCGACCGGAGGATGACCGTTCGGCCATGCGCCGGCCACGCTCGACCACGCTGGAGACGAGGGCCGTCAGGAGAGGCATCGCGCCCGGGTTGGTCCTGGGGTCCTCGATGGATTCCCCCACGACATAAAGCGTGCCCCCTTCGTCGACGAAGGAATCCAAGGCAAGGGCATCAGTTCGGTTTGGAGTGCACGCCTCGCGGATGTTGACCGTGAAGAGTGCGGCGAGGGCGCGGCCGGTCAACTCCTGGGCGATGTCCCGGCGTTCGGGGTGCCCGGTGAGGGCGGCTTCGAGTTCGCCGGCCGAGCCCGCGGCCGCCTTGGGGTTGGTGCGCAGGACACGGACGGCGTCCTGGATCTGGGTGCCCTGGGACCAGCGGTGGACGTGGCGGATGGTGCGGCCGTCGATGGCGGCGGCGTGCAGATAGCTCCGCAGGAGCGTTTCGGCTACGTCGGCAACGGCCTGGTCGATCTTCGCGGTGGGGCGCACGGGGGCGAGGAGGGCGGCGGCTCTGGCTGACGCCGTCTGCTTGTCCTCGCAGCCCGCTGTGGGGGACCAGTGGAGGCGGGCCGGGGTGTCGCACAGGTGGGCGGGGTCGTAGAGGTGTACCGGACCCAGTTTGGCGCGGGCGTCCTTGGTCTCCGACCAGACGGCGGGGTTCGAGGTGACGACGAGGGTGGGGCCCTCCGCGTCGCGGACCGCCTGGGTGGCGGTGGACTGGCGGGTCTCGCGCGGGGCCACGAGCACCTTCTCCACCCGTGGCGGCACCTTCAAAGGCTCCGGCACCTCCAGAGGCTCCGACGCCGCCGGCGGCACCGGCTCCACCCTGGGTGTCGGGACCTCGTGGTGGGCGGCTGTCTCGACGACGGGCTCGGGCTCCGGGGCTGCCGGAGGGGCCTCGGCTGCCACGACCGGTGGCGCGGCCCGCCGAGCCCGTCGTACGGCCTTCCAGCGGGCCACCGTCCCGAGGACGAACACGGTGAGCACGACCAGGACCATCAACTGGCCGATGAACAGGCCCCAGAACAGCCCGTACCCGGAGAGCTGGGCCGCCGGGGTCTCCGGCCAGGCGCCCGGCATGTCGTGGGGATCGCCGATCAACTGGCGCATGGCCAGAGGCGTACGGGTGAAGGTGACGCCGTCGGGCCAGCTGCCGTTGGCGAACAGGCCCGCGAGGCCGGTGGCCGACCAGATCAGCAGGGTCATGCCGAGGAGGAAGACGAGTATGCCGATCAACAGCCCGTCGGGGATGCCGCCTTGGCCGCCCTGACCGCCATGGCCTCTGTGGCCGCCCTGAGCGCCATGACCGTTCTGGCCTCTGTGACCGTCCTGCCGGTGGCGGTCGTCAGGTCTCACCATTGCCCCGCCTCCCGCCTACGCCACCGTCGACTCGGAGTCGCCCATGTGCTGCTCCATGTGCTGTTCCATGAAGGCCGCGGCCCGCTCCTCGGCCTCCAGTTCGGCGGCGCGCAGGGCGTCGTCCGTGAGCTCGCTGGAGGACTCGGTCATGGCGCGGTCGGTGAAGACCAGCGGGCGTTCCGTCTCGGTGATCAGGTGTTTGACGACCTGGACGTTGCCGTTGACGTCCCAGACGGCGATGCCCGGAGTCAGGGAGGGGATGATCTCGACCGCCCAGCGCGGCAGCCCGAGCACCCGGCCCGTGGACCGCGCCTCGTCGGCCTTCTGGGCGTAGATCGTCCGCGTCGACGCCATCTTCAGGATCGCCGCGGCCTCCTTCGCCGCCGCTCCGTCGACGACGTCGGACAGGTGGTGCACGACCGCCACGAAGGACAGGCCGAGGCGGCGGCCGAACTTCAGCAGGCGCTGGAACAGCTGGGCCACGAACGGGCTGTTGATGATGTGCCAGGCCTCCTCGACCAGGAAGATGCGCTTCTTCCGGTCGGGGCGGATCCAGGTGTGCTCCAGCCACACTCCGACGATCGCCATGAGGATGGGCATGGCGATGGAGTTGCGGTCGATGTGGGACAGGTCGAAGACGATGAGCGGCGCGTCGAGGTCGATGCCGACCGTGGTCGGGCCGTCGAACATGCCGCGCAGGTCACCGTCGACCAACCGGTCGAGGACCAGGGCGACATCGAGTCCCCAGGCGCGTACGTCGTCTAGGTCGACGTTCATCGCCTCGGCCGACTCCGGCTCGGGGTGGCGTAGTTGCTCGACGATGTCGGTCAGCACCGGCTGGCGTTCGACGATCGTCTCGTTGACGTAGGCGTGCGCGACCTTGAGCGCGAAGCCCGAGCGCTCGTCGAGGCCGTGGCCCATCGCGACCTCGATGATGGTCCGGAGCAGCGCGAGCTGGCCCGTCGTCGTGATCGCGGGGTCGAGCGGGTTGAGGCGGATACCCATGTCCAGGGCGGCCATCGGGTCCAGGCGGATAGGAGTTATCCCCAGCTCCTGCGCGATGAGGTTCCATTCACCGACGCCGTCCTCGCCCTGGGCGTCGAGGACGACGACCTGTCGGTCGCGGAACCTCAACTGCCGTAGGACGTACGTCTTCTCCAGCGCCGACTTGCCGTTTCCGGACTCGCCGAGGACCAGCCAGTGAGGTGCCGGGAGCTGCTGGCCGTACAGCTGGAAGGGGTCGTAGATGTAGCCCTTGCCGGAGTACACCTCGCGGCCGATGATCACGCCCGAGTCGCCCAACCCCGGGGCTGCCGTGGGGAGATAGACCGCCTGGGCCTGGCCCGTGGAGGTGCGGACGGGCAGGCGGGTCGTCTCGACCTTCCCGAAGAGGAAGGACGTGAAGGCGTCGGTGAGGACGGACAGCGGGTCCCGCATCAGCGCATCAGCCTCTACCTTCGGATTCCGGTGGCGAACGGGAGCGTGTTCACGAAGGCGCGGTGGTGCTCGCGGTCGCACCACTCCAGCTTCAGATACGACTTTCCGGCCGAGGCCCGGATGGTCCGCTTGTCGCGGGCCAGGGATTCGGGGGAGCGGGAGGAGACGGTGATGTAGCCGACCAGGTTGACGCCGGCCGCGCCGCTCGCCAGGTCCTCGCCGCGCTGGTCCAGACGGTTGTGGGCGGCGATGTCGCGGGGGTCGACGGTCCGGTTCATCTTGGCGGCGCGGGAGGCTTCGGCCTCGTCGTTCGTCTTCTCGGTCAGCATGCGCTCGATGGCGACCTCGGTGGGTTCGAGGTCCATGGTGACGGCGACCGTGCGGATGACGTCGGGGGTGTGGACGAGGAGAGGCGCCAGGAAGTTGACGCCCACCGGAGTCATGGGCCACTCCTTCACCCAGGCGGTGGCGTGGCACCAGGGCGCGCGGGTGCTGGACTCCCGGGTCTTCGCCTGGAGATACGTCGGCTCCATCGCGTCCAGCTCGGCCGGCCAGGCGTTGCGCTTGGTCATCGCCTGGATGTGGTCGATGGGGTGGTCCGGGTCGTACATGGAGTGGATGAGGGAGGCGAGACGGCCCTGGCCCAGGGGCTGTCGTACGCGGATGTCGGCCTCCTGCAGCCGCGAGCAGATGTCCGTCAGCTCGCGCGCCATGACGACCGCCAGACCCGCGTCACGGTCCAGCTTGCGGCCGGACTGGGGGCGGGCCGCGCGGGCCATGGTGTGAGCCTCGGCGGCGAGTTCGCGGGTGAAGTGCATACAGGCGACGAGGTACGCGCGGTGCTGCTCGCTGCTCGTCGACACCATGGACTGGAGCTGGTCGTACGACTGCTGCAGCCAGGCCGGTGACTTCTCGTCCCCGCGGACGGCGACGTCCTTGGCGTGGGCGTCGGGGTCGGCGGGGAGCGTGCGGGCGAGCATCTGCAGGCGGGTGACGAAGCCGTCGCCGTTGGCCACGTGCTTGAGGAGGGTGCCGAAGCGGTCGACGAGGGCTTCCTGGTCCTCGGAGTCGCGCAGGCCGACGCCGGGGCCCTCGATCTCGATGGCCGCGGTGACCGTGCGGCGGTCCGCGTGGAGGAGTACGGCGATCTCGTCGGGGCCGAAGGGGGCGGCGAGCCAGGTGATGCGGCCGATGCCGGGCGGCGGGCCGACCTCGACCTCCAGACCGTCGGACCTGGTGCCGGCCTCCATGACGCTGGAGCGGTAGGTGGTGCCCTGGCGCAGCGACCGCTTGTAACTACGGTTGATCTCGAACCACTTGTAGAACGTGCGGTGCTTGTACGGCACGTAGACCGCCATCAGGGCGATCAGCGGGAAGCCCATCAGCAGGACGATGCGCAGGGCCAGGACCGGGACGAGGAGCCCGCACATCATGCCGAGGAACGCGCCGACGATGATCAGCGCGATCTCGCCGGTCTCACGGTTGCGGCCGACGATCGCGTTCGGCCGCGCCCGGCCGATGAGATAGGTACGGCGGGGTGTGACCGCGGTGGACATATGGGCTGCGTGGGAATCAGCCGTCAACGCCCGTCACCTCCTGTGCGGTTGTTGCGGTTGTTGCTGGCGTGCGGGGTGTTGACCGCGTTGCTCGAACGGGGCTGGGGTGCGGCGGAGGGGACAGATCCGCCGCCACCGCCGCCGTTGGGGGTGCGGGTGCTGTGGGCGGCCACGCCGCCGGAGGCCGGGTTGGAGGGGCGGGCGCTGTTGTTTCCGCCACCACCGTTGTTGTCGGCCCGGGTGCTGTGGGTCTTGATGCCCTGGGCGACGAGGGTGGCGGGGGAGCTGATGACGGCCGCGGCCTTGCCCTCCGCGCCCTGCATGATGCGGTTGTTGCGGGAGCCGGCGATCTCGTCGCCGAAGCCCGGGACGAAGCGGTAGATCATCGCGGACGCGAAGATCGCGAGCAGGATGATGGCGAGGCCCGAGACCACCGCGGAGAAGGCGTCCGGGCCGTCGTCGGCGGACAGTGCGCCGGCCAGGCCCAGGACGATCACGATGACCGGCTTCACCAGGATGACCGCGATCATGATGCCCGCCCAGCGGCGGACGTGGGACCAGAGGTTCTTGTCGACCAGGCCCGCGTAGACGACGGTGCCGAGGAGGGCGCCCACATAGAGGAGCGCGGCGCGGATGACGAGCTCCAGCCACAGCACACCGGCGGCGAGGATCGATACGAGCGACACCACGATCAGCATGATCGGGCCGCCGCCGATGTCCTCCCCCTTCTCCAGAGCGCCGGAGAAGGTACCGAAGAACGTGTCCGTCTGATCGCCCGTCGTCTTCGCGAGGACGTCCGTGACGCTGTCAGTGGCCGATACGACGGTGTACAGGATGAGGGGCGTGAAGGCGGAGGCCAGGACGGTGAGCCAGAGGAACCCGATCGCCTCGCCGATGGCGGTGGTGAGGGGCACGCCGCGGACGGCTCGCTTGGCTACGGCCAGCAGCCAGAGGAGGAGGGTGAGGATCGTCGACGCCGCGAAGACGACCGCGTACTGCTGGAGGAACTTGGGGTTCGTGAAGTCGACGTCCGCGGTGTCTTTCACGGCCGTGCTGAGCTTGTCGATGGTCCAGGCGGCGGCGTCTGCGCAGCCCTTGGCGAGGGAGGAGAGGGGGTCGAGGGTGGAGGTGGGGTCTAGGGTGGTGCCGCCCGAGCCGCCGGAGCCTCTGCCTTGTTCGCAGTAGTCCTTGGCGGGGCCGACGATGAGATCGCAGTTGTCGTTGGACACGCTCGGCGAGGGCGTCGGTGACGGCGAGGGGGTGGGTGCGGCAACGGCGCGGGCAGCCAGCAGCACCACGGCTGTCTGTACGGCGGTGAGGGCGGCGGTGACCTTGAGCAAGCGGCGCGGGCTACCGGGCATAAGTGAACCCTCCGTACTCCTCGACGGCCTTCGCCATGTCGTCGGCGCTGGACGCCTTGTTGTCCCCGGGGACCGGCGCGGGGCCGTCCTTCTGGGAGAAACTGTCGACCTTCCAGTCGCCGTCGGTCCAGCGCAGCTGAAGGGTCATGGTGAACCAGTCGCTGGTGACGGGGTTGGTCGAGCTGTCGCCGGCGGTGCCGTACAGGCCGGTGCACCAGACCTCGGCCGTCGCGGCGGTGTTCGAGTAGCTCGTGACCTTGGTCCCGATCGGCACGGTCCGTGAGACGTAGGTCTGGCCGCCGGTCGCGTTGCCGTTCGCGTCCAGACCGATGCTGCTCAGGAACTCCTTGGAGTAGGCCTTGTCGAACTTGGCGGTGAGCTCGGCCTGCTTGTCGGCGACGAAGACCTGCCGCACGATCTCGGCCCGCTGGGTCGGCTTGAGAATGTCGGCCGAGACCAGCGTCGCCGCGTAATTGGCCGCCGCGCTCTGAGACCCCTGTTCATCATGCGCGAACCCCGACTGAACAGCCTTCGTCCCGCTCGCCGCCGTGGTCGCCACCTCCGGCTTGTCCTCGCCCCCGTTTCCCGATGAGGAATCGTCTCCTCCTCGGTTCGCGAAGGCGATCGCGGCGATGAGGAGGACCACCACGCCGACCACCGTGACGAGGCTGCGGGACGACGAGCGTCCCCTGGGGCGTGGACCCCGCGCACCGCCGTACCCGTCGTCCGGCAGCCGTGTTCGGGTCTGGCCCGAGCCGCCGTAACCGCCGGAGGCCTCGTGTTCGTCCCCGAGACTCATTCCGCGCACGCCCCCTCGACGTCGTACGGAAACACGTAGGAGTACGACGGTAGCCGCGCTGGTTCCCGCGCGGGCGCGGTGTGGTGACTCGGCATCAGGGAAACGCAACCTCAGTCGGTGGGCACGACGGGCGGGTGGGGTGGAGACGGGGGCCGGGCGTGCCCGGGGGATGGGGAGGGAGACTGAAGGAACGCCAGCTAGACGGCCATGCCGTACACGATCGTGAACAGTGTGCCGAGTGAGCCGATGATGAATACCCCGGTGAGGCCGGCGATGATCAGGCCCTTGCCCTGTTCCGCGCTGAAGGTGTCGCGGAGGGCCGTCGCGCCGATGCGCTGCTTGGCGGCGCCCCAGATGGCGATGCCGAGGCAGAGCAGGATGGCGACCGCCATGACAACCTGGATCATCGTCTTCGCTTCAGTGCCCAGCGCCCCGAAGGGACCCCAGTCGGGAGCGATCCCGCCGATGATGGTGTTGATGTCTCCCTTGTCGGCCGCAAAGAGCATGTAAGTCACCGCCCCTGGTGGGTAGTTCCGCTTCCTCTGCGGGTGCGCAGAGTTCAGGCCTCATTGTCGCTGACGAAACCGCCCCCGTATGTCGACTTGGCGTCATTGATTGGCGGGTTTCGTACGAATGCTTGTCTGGTACTTGTCCGGTCACTCTGTGTATCACGGCAGGTCACGCCGGGCAATGAGGCCGGAGCGGAACCTTCGTGTGGCTCCGTCGTTGACCTCTTCTTGGACCCATGTTCTGTGGGTGAAGGCTACCCGGCGCTGGGCATGCCGCAGGGCACCTGGAGCTGCCCTGGTAGGAGACGGAAGCGGTCGTCAGCGCCCTTCTGGAACGGTACGGAGCGCGAGGCGAGCGTCCGCGGCCCGACTCCCCGTCGCTGCCGACGCCGACGTGACCGAGAGAGCTTCGACGCCTGACGGGGGTGAAGGCGTGGTCGGCGTGAGCGTCGCGTGGTGCTTGTGGCTCTCCCCGGTTATGAGCCCACTGCCGCGAAGTGGTCGAACTCGCCTGCCTTTACGCCGAGTACGAAGGCTTCCCACTTGGCTGGGGCAGTGGTGACGGTGGTGTCGGTGGTGTGGATGCGAACGGTTTCGGCGGCGTGGGTGATGTGGATGGTGGGGTGGGGGAGGGGCGGTTCGTGTTTGAGGGTGGTGAGGAAGGTGGTGAAGGTGGCCGGGGTGGCCGTGAGTATCGCTTCGGTGGGGTCGCTGCTTTCCGTTAGATGGACGGTGGTGGGGCCTGCGGCCACGTGTATGCAGGAGGCGCCCTCGGAGCAGTACGACGACTTCTGCCAGCGCAGGTTCACGGGGATTCCCTTCACAGCTCTTGCATCACGTTGTGGATGAGGTCTCGGGTCTTTTTCGGGGGCAGCGCAACAGCGCTCACTCTTTCGAACAGAGTGCGGTACTTGTGCAGTTGTGCCTCGGCGTCGAGGAATGCGAGGCCGTGGGCTTGGTCGAGATAGACAGTGTCCAACTGCCGTACCGGCCCGAACGCGTAGTGGATCGACTGACCTGATCCCGGATAGGCGCCGGCGTCGAAGGTGACGGCTCGCAGAGTGACGTGGTCCTGGTCGCTCAGGTCGAGGAGGTGCTGCAACTGCTGGCGGGCAACCTTGGGGCCGCCGACCTTCATGCGCAGTGCGGCCTCGTGGATGATCCCCTCGTAAGGGGTCGGGCTGTCCTCTCGGAAGAGGACTGCCTGTCGCTTGATGCGGAATGACAGGCGGTGTTCCGCATCGGGTGGGGAGAGTTCGGTGACCGCCTGGCGGAAGATTTCGAGTGCGTACTCGCGCGTCTGGAGCAGGCCTGGGATGCGGGCCGTTGTGGAGTCGCGCAACGAGCAGGCGTGGTGCTCCAGTTCGGCCAGGTCGACGAGTGAACTGGGGAGCAGCTCTCGGTACTGCTCCCACCAGCCGCGACTGCGCTCGGAGGTCATGTCGCTGAGCGCGTCGACGAGGGGCTCGTCGTAGCACTCGTAGCGGCAGGCGATCGTGCGCACCCGCTCGGGGCTTACGCCGACCCGGCCGGCCTCCATGTTGCTGACCTGCGCCTGCTTGATGCCCAGAAGTTGACCGGCCTCAGTGGAACTCAGGCCTGCTCGCTCCCGGAGTTTCCGCAGCTCCGCGCCGAAGCGCAGTTGGCGACCCGTTGGGTTCCTCACGGGCTTGCCGCCTCCTTGCCGTCACTCACACGGGTGGCAGTGAAGGCGATTCCTCAGTTTCAGTAAATACCTTCACTTTTCCTCGCTACCTTACTTCCAGGGCCCCTCGCCCAGAAGCACACCGCCCGACGGGGCGGCACCGACACTGGGCCACCATCCAACTCCCCACCGTGATCGGAGACTTCCGATGGCCACCGTAACCCCGCCCTGGGCCTACACCCTCCACCTCCCGCACGATCCACACGCACCGGGGATCGCCCGCGCCACCCTCCGCAGCGTCCTCGCCGCACACGGCCTGTCCGACGTCGCCCCCGTCGCCGAACTTCTCGCCTCCGAACTGCTCACCAACGCCCACCTCCACACCCGAGGCCCCTACGCCCTCCGGCTCCGCGAGATGGACTCCGGGCGCCTGCGGGTCGCCGTATGGGACAACGACCCGAGGGTTCCGCCCGGATTCGCCGGCGCCGACGGCCCCGTACCCCCGCCCGACGCCGAGAACGGCCGGGGTCTGCATCTTGTACGGGCCTTCGCGGACTCTGTCGGGGTTTCCGTGCTGCGGGAGCTCGGTGCGTCGAAGGGCGGGAAGTTGTTGTGGGCCGAGTGCCGGTGAGGTGTCGCCTTCGCTCGAACGGGTGGGCCGTGGACATTGTCCCTGGTCAGCCCTGTCGCCGTTCGTACCGTGATCGTGTTGCTTGTGCCTCGTGCACACCCGGCCCACACTTGAGGAGGAGGTGCCACCTTGACCGCTCTCGCGCATGAGAGGCCCCAGGCCATGTCTGACGTCCAGCCCGAATCCCAGAACGAATCCGACCTGGACGAGGTTCTGTGGCAGGCATGGAAAGCCATGGAACTTCCCGAGGGCTACCGCGCTGAGATCATTGAGGGAGCCATCGAGGTGTCGCCCACCGGCCGTCTGTCCCATGCGCAGATCATCAACCGTCTGCGTCGGGCGCTGGACAAGTTCCTGGAAGACAGTGAATACGTCTGCCACCAGGACACCAACGTCATCCATAAACGCAAGGGATGGATTCCTGACGCCTTTGTCGCTCCCGAAGACCTGGAGCCGTACGCAGATGAGGATGGCCTGGGGGTTGAGGCCAAAGTCCTTCAGCTCGTCGTCGAGGTCGTCTCTCCCGGCAAGCGCAACCAGGACCGTGACCGCATCCGCAAGCGCCGCGAATACGCCCGGGCCGGAATCCCCGTGTACGTGATCATCGACGACTACGACAACAGCGGCACGGTGAGTGTCTTGAGCGCGCCGGTGCCCGAGCGTGCTCGGTACGAGGACGAGCACCGGGTTCCGTACGGAACGGATGCCCTCATCCCCGAGGGTCCGGCCAAGGGGTTCGTCATCGGGGAGGACATCACGGGGCCCAAGCGGGCCTGAGGTGATCTCGGTAGAGCCTCTGGCCCGCTCACCAGGGCAGTGGCTCCGGGCGCCTGTGCCACCACCAGGCCAGTTGTCGCTGCCGCGCCTCCGGGCCGAGCAGGAGCCCGGCCAGCTCGCCTCCCTTGTCCTCTGCGGTGAGCTCCGCGTAGGAGTTGTCCAGGTGCTGAAGGGCGCTCATCAGGTCAGCTGCGATCGCCTCCGGCAGGCGGGGCGGGACGTCCTCCAGGGCATCCCTCGCCTCGAGGCGGGCCCGGTACAGATCGGGAGGGCACCAGCCGGAGCCTGACCACCCCGATGCCATGTACGCGACCAGCTTCTCCCACGCTCCCAGGCGGGTCCACGCCTCCCAGCCCGGGGTGCCCGCGGCCGACTCCTGTGCCGGGAGTCGTGCGCGGAAGGTGTCGGTGAGGGGGGTGGGGATGTTCAGTTCGCCGACCACCTCCGCGATGCGTGTGACGTGGGCTCCGGGTAGTCCGGGGAGTGGCATCTCCACGGCGTCGACGCGGTACACGGGCTCCTCGTCGTCGGAGACGAACACCCGCGCCCGGGTGAGGAGCCCGTTGGGAGAAGCCGCCCAGTAGGCGCTCGGGAGTGCTTCGGCGGCCGAGAGGAGCGCCACCTCTCCGGTGAGAGCCGCCAGTTCCTTCGCCAGGTCGCTCTCACCCGGCGGGTTCGGCACGGACTCCTGCGCATAGAGGTCCAAGGCCCAGGACAGGTCGCCGTGCAGTGCCGTGTATGCGCAGGACACGGCCGCGTCCCAGTTCCTTCGGTCGGGATCGCCGAGCGCGTCGGCCACGTCCACGTCGTGGACGGAGATGTGGAAGGCCGTTGCCAGTGCGGCGGGGAGCTTGGAGGGCGTTGCCGCGCCGGTGACGAGCAGGTTGTACATCATGGTGTGATCCCGTTGCAGATCTTCAGGGCGGCGTACTCGATCCTGTCGAGCTGTACGATGCCCGGTCCGCTGCCGGGAAGAGAGACGGGCCGTGGCGCTTGCCACGGCCCGTTCCGTTTGGCTGTCCTCTTTCCTGTCCGTTCGTCTGTTCCTGTTGGCCGTCAGCCCGTGAAGGCGTCCACTCCCTCAGGCGTGCCCCAGCCGGTCGGGCCGTCGTAGCCCGACTTGGCGGTGCAGAAGTAGCTCGTGGAGCACGATCCGTTGTTGCCGGTGGTCACGTCGTTGAGGGCCGAGGTGCCGGCCGCGGTGTACGGGAACTTCGCCGGGTAGGAGCTGCTGGACGGGGTGCCCGCCAGGGCGTACACGCTCGCGATGATCGGGGCCGAGGCGCTGGTGCCGCCGTAGGTGTTCCAGCCGGTGCCGTCCGAGCCGTAGGTGTCGTAGACGGAGACGCCGGTCGCCGGGTCGGCCACGGCCGAGACGTCGGCGATCATGCGCTTGGTGCAGCCCGTGTCCGTCTGCCAGGACGGTTTGGCGTCGTACTTGGAGCAGCCGGAGCCCGTGCCCTCGGTGCTGCTCGTCTTCCACACCGACTCCGTCCAGCCGCGGCTGTTGGAGGCGGTGGAGAGCTTGGTGCCGCCGACCGCCGTCACGTACTTCGAGGCCGCCGGGTACTCCGCGCCGTAGCCGCTGTCACCCGCGCTCACGGTGATGGCGACGCCCGGGTGGTTGTAGTACGAGGTGTCGTAGCTCGTGTCGCTCGACGCCTCCGAGCCGCCGTAGGAGTTGGAGACGAACTTCGCGCCCAGCTTGACGGCCTCGTTCACGGCCGTGCCCAGGTCCGCCCAGGAGGCCGAATCGGCCTCCACCAGCAGGATGTTGGCGTTCGGGGCGATCGCCGAGACCATGTCGAGGTCCAGGGAGATCTCGCCCGCCCAGCCGCTGTCGGCGGTGGGGAGGGAGGTCGTGGAGCCCGTCTGACTTACCTTCTTGAAGCAGCCGTTGGCTACCGTGCAGTCCGGCAGGCCGTAGTACGAGCGGTAAGTGGCAAGGTCCGCCGCCGCGTTGGGGTCGTCGTACGCGTCGACGATGGCGATCGTCTCGCCGGAGCCGTTGGAGGCGGCCGCGTCGGTCAGGCCGTACGCGTCCTGGAGGTCGGTCGGGCCGTAGCCGGTCGGGGTGGCCGAGGAGGCGTGCGGCTTCACGGTCTTGGGCGTCACGCCCTTCAGCGCGGCCTGCTTCTCCATGTACGCGGTGGTGCCGCCGGTGACGCGCAGGGCGTTGCAGGCGGCGAAGCCCTTCTTCGGGGTCGTGTCACACGCGCTCTCGTACTGGACGTGGGCCTTGGCGACCTGGGCGGCGACCGCCTTGGCGGTCACCTTGTGCGGCGTGGGGGCGGCCGCGTTCGCGTGGGTGGCGACGCCGAGTCCGGCGAGGACCAGGGCCGCTGTGGCGACCGTCGCTGTGCCGAGGCGGTGCCATCTGCCTGATCTGTGAGGGGTGTTGGGCGTATGCAACGTACAGCCTCCTGTAAGTGGGGTTGCAGAGGCCTGCGGTGGGGGACCACCGGTGAGGTTCCCGGCGGGGGCGGCGACCCGCGTAGACCATCCTCTTGTTGAGTACGCGCCAACAAGACGGGCTACGGAATCCTGACTTCTGCAATACCGAAGGAGGCTGGGGGGTTACCGGCGGATGGCGGGGCGATGGGGGCCGAATGGTCTCGGCTTGACCATCTGCACGCGTTGCGCACAACTGCCGGGGGTCGGCTGAGATTGCTCGCTTGACCTGTTTCTCACCCGCGTACGGAATCCTGCGCCCCGATGAAGCGTGCGCCTCTCTACCTCGCCCTCCTGCTCCTCGCCGCCACCTCCGCCTCCGAGGCGGCCGCCGACGGCGGGCCCGGGCCCCTCGGTGTCACGACGGCTGCCGTGGTGAGCGCGGAGGCGGCACGGGTCGGGGCCCTGTTCGTGGACGGGGAGCATTTCTGTACCGCTTCCGTCGTGCGCAGCCCGGGCCGGGACCTCATCGTGACCGCCGCGCACTGCCTCGACGAGGACGCCGGCACCGACGACTTCGTGTTCGTCCCCGGCTACCGCGACGGCCGGTCCCCGTACGGAAGATGGCGGATCACCGAGCGCTATCTCCCCGACGGCTGGACGAAAGGGCGGGACGAGGACAGTGACCTGGCCTTCGCCGGCCTCGCCGAGCAGCACGGCCGCCACATCGAGGACGTCGTCGGCGGCAACCGTTTCACCCCCGGCACCGCCACCGGCGCCACCGCCGTGACCGTCACCGGCTACCCCAACTCCCGTGCGACGCCCGTCCGCTGCACCAACAAGCCCGTCGCGCACAGCCGTACCCAACAGCGCATCGACTGCCCCGGCTTCAGCGCGGGCACCAGCGGCAGCCCCTGGGTCAACGGGGACGGGGACGTCGTCGGGGTGCTGGGCGGGCATGAGCAGGGCGGGGCCACGGACGACATCTCGTACAGCGTCGTACTCGGGGCCGAGGCCGCGGAGTTGTACCGTCGCGCGGCCAACTGATCTCTGTGGCAAGGTCGGTGCGGTGGACGCACTGAGAGATCGGGACCCGGCGCACATAGGCGCGTACACGCTGCTCGCGCGGCTCGGGGCCGGTGGCATGGGGCAGGTGTATCTCGCGCGGTCGCCCGGTGGGCGGTTGGTCGCCATCAAGGTGATCAGGGACGAGATCACCGACCATCCCGAGGCGTTGGCCCGGTTCCGGCGGGAGGCCGAGACGGTTCGGGCGGTGCGCAGCGCGTACACCGCGAACCTCATCGATGCCTCCCTCCAGGCCCCGCCCTACTGGCTCGCCACCGAGTACGTCTCCGGCCCCACCCTCAGCGGCGCCGTCGGCACCCATGGGCCCCTGCCCGCCGACAGTGCGCGCCGCCTCTTCGCCGCCCTCGCCGAGGCGCTCGCGAGCGTGCACGCGCACGGCGTCACACACCGGGACCTCAAGCCGCAGAACGTCATCCTCTCCCCGCAGGGACCGCTCCTCATCGACTTCGGCATCGCGCGGGGCGCCGCGGACACCGCTCTCACGCAGACCGGCCTCACTCCGGGGACGCCCGGGTACACCGCGCCCGAGGTGCTGACCGGCCATCAGGTGGGGGCGGCCGCGGACGTCTTCGCCCTGGGCGCCACGCTCGCGTACGCCACCACCGGGCGGCCCCCCTTCGGCACCGGGCCGACGCACGCCGTCTCGTACCGCGTCGTCCACGAGGACGTCGACGTCAGCGGGGTCGAGCCGGGGCTGGCCGCGCTGATCCAGGAATGCGTGGCCAAGGATCCGGGCGCGCGGCCGGGGCCGGACGCCGTCATCGCGCGCTGCGCGGTCTCCTCCGCGCTCGCCGAGGACCCGTTCTACGGTCGTCTCGCCGCGGACGCCGTGGCCGTACCGAGGGATCTCCGGGCCGCGGTGGCGGCGGGACTGGTACCGGCGGGGCACGGGGCGCCGGCGGCACCCGCGTATCGGCCCACCGTGGGGCCGGGGTACGTCCCGACGTACGTGCCGACGGCGGTACCCGCACCGCGACCGCGCCGGTCCCGTCGTACGCCCTGGCTGGTGGCCGTCTCCGTCGCGGCCGTCGTGGTCGCCGGGTCCGTCGTGGCGCTGCGGATGCAGGACGGGGAGAGCGAGGGGGGTGGGGGCGGGGCGTCGGCAAGCGGTTCCGGCGCGGCCTGGAAGCCACCGGCGTACATCGTGGGCGATCGCCCCAACCGGGATATCTGGAACAGTGCCGACGGCACGTGCGCGCAGGTCGGTGCGGTGTCGGCGCCGGAGGAACTCCAGTACAGCGCGGTCGACGCGGACGATCCCACCGCCGCGGAGGTCCGGGAGAGGGCGCGGATCCGTGTCCGGTTCAAGTACGCGGAGATGAAGAAGGAGCAGCCCGAGCCGTACTACGTCTCCGTCGGGGTGAAGCCGCCGCGCGACAACTCCCCCACGACGGGCGTGCCCTACGAGGGGACGACGTATGTGCGCGCCGGCTACACCAGCCGGCCCGTCGACATCTACACGCACCGCAAGGACGGCGGTTACATCGAACTCACCTATCCCGACGACTTCCAGGAGCACTCCGGGACCGGCAAGGTCTACCGGCCCGTCCCCCTCGCCGCCGACCCCGGCGACTGGACCGTCGTCTTCTACCACGTCACCGGCCCCGCCCCCACCGATCACGAGTCCATCGGTTGCCATGGATTCCAGGTGGGAAGCTCCTAGACTGACGCGGGCGGACTCCGGCGCGGTGAGGGGCGGTTGACGGTGCGTAAGGCATGGATCGTGGGGGGTGCCGTCCTCGGGGCGGGGCTCAGCTTCGTGATGCTGCTCGTCGTCGGGGTGTACGTCGTCGCCGGGAACCTCGCGAACGGGGTGGGCGGGGCCACCAAGGCGCTGGCCAAGGGGTCGGTGCCGGCCGACTACCAGGCGCTCGTGCAGAAGTGGGGCAATCTGTGCCCCGCGATCAACCCGGCTCTCCTCGCCGCCCAGCTGTACCAGGAGAGCGGGTTCAACCCGAAGGCGCAGAGCCCGGCGGCCGCGCAGGGGATAGCGCAATTCATCCCCGGTACGTGGGCCACGCACGGGATCGACGGGGACGGGGACGGCGACCGCGACGTATGGGACCCGAATGACGCGATTCCATCGGCCGCGAAGTACGACTGCACCCTCGCCTCGTATGTGAAGGACGTGCCCGGGGACCCCACGAAGAACATGCTCGCGTCCTACAACGCGGGCGCGTACGCGGTGATCAAGTACGGGGGCGTGCCGCCGTACAAGGAGACCCAGAACTACGTGAAGACGATCACCACGCTGGAGGACAGCTTCGCCGCTCCCGTCGGCCGGGTCGATCCCAGCAAGCAGGCCGCCGCGGCCATCACCTACGCGCAGAACAAACTCGGCACGCCCTACCTCTGGGGCGGTGACGGTACTGCTCAGGACGGTGGCCGCTTCGACTGCTCCGGGCTGACGAAGGCCGCGTACGAGAGTGTCGGGGTCACGCTGCCGCGGGTCGCCAACGACCAGTGGAACGCGGGTCCGCATCCGGCCAGGGACGAACTGCTGCCGGGCGATCTCGTCTTCTTCTCCGACGACCTCACCAACTCCCGGGCCATCCGGCATGTGGGGATTTATGTCGGCGGCGGATACATGATCGACGCCCCGAGAACGGGTGCTGTGATCCGGTTCGACCCGATCGACACCCCCGATTACTTCGGAGCCACCCGGGTCACCGAAGATGGCGCGAAAGCGCTCCCCACGACGGTCTGAGCAGCCTGTGAACCTACCCCCTGAGCTGCAGTGATGTGTCTCTCTTCGATAACGTCTGAGTGATCATTCAGTGGAGTGTGGAACGTATTAACAGGGACCGTGCGTTCCTGTTGCTGTAGCCGAACGCACATCGGATCTACACCCACGGGGGCCAAGAACGACGACGAAGGGGCCACAGCACCATGGCTGGACTCGCCGCATCCGGGTCGAACCCCGACGTCGAGCTGCTCTACGACATCAACGGCCTGGCCAAGGACGCACCCGTGTGGTTCGACCGGGTCATGGAGTACGTCGGTGAGTACGGCATCCTCCTCGCCACCGTGCTGCTCGTGCTGTGGTGCTGGCTGTCCGTGCGCAGGCGGGGCGGTGAGGACGCGCCCGCGTCCGTGGCCGCGCTGGTGTGGGCGCCGCTCGCCGCCGGGGTCGCGGTGCTGATCAACGTGCCGATACGAGGGTTCGTGGAGCGGCCGCGGCCGTTCCTCTCGCACGAGGGGCTCGATGTCCTCGTGTCCGGCAAGACCGACTACTCCTTCGTCAGCGACCACGCGACGATCACCATGGCGATGGCGGTCGGACTGTTCGTCGCCAACCGGAAGTTCGGCGTCTTCGGCATCGGGCTGGCGCTGCTCGAAGGCTTCTGCCGCGTCTACATGGGAGTGCACTACCCGACCGACGTGGTCGGCGGCTTCGCACTCGGCACGGCCGTCGCACTGCTGCTGTCCCCGCTCGCCATGGCCCTGCTCACCCCGCTCATGAAGGCGATCGAGCGCTCGCCGCGGGCCGGGTGGCTGATCCGGGCGCGCGGGACGTCGTACGACGGCCAGGGCGCCGTCGTTCCCGGCGCCCGGAGGGAAGCGGGCGCCGAGGAACGGGACCTTGCGGCCTGACCAAGGCTCTACAGCGACTGAGGGAACGTGAAGAAGCCGTTCGGGTCGTACTGCTTCTTCACAGTCGTGAGCTTGGCCGCCGCGTCGCCGTAGTACGCCTTCCGCCAGTTCGTCAGGGACGGGTCCGTGTAGTTCTGGTAGGCCGCGCCGGACGCGTAGGGCTTCATCGCGTTGTGGGCCCGGGTCAGCCAGGACTGGGCCGTGGTGCCGCTCGTGCCCGCCTTCCAGGCGGCGATGTACTGGGTCAGCATGCGGGAGCGGCGGTGGACGAACGCCGTCGCCGTCGGGGAGACGCGGTTGACCGCTCCGCCGAGGGCCGTGAAGGCGATGCTGCCGGAGCCGCCGCGGACCGACTTGATCTGCGTCAGCAGGGTCTGGACGCCGGCCGCGGAGATCGAACGGTCGAAGAAGTCCGACTTCGCGGTGTACGTCTCGCGTTGCAGCGCGCCCTGCGGAGAGCGGCCCGGGGTGGCGCCGGGGAGGTGGCACTGGGCGTCCGTCGAGAAGGAGGAGCAGCCGGCGTAGATCTCCATCGCCTCCTCGTACGAGCGGCGCCGCAGGGAGACGCTGCTCGCGGGGCCGGGGCCGCCCGGGCCGTCGGCCAGGCGGTCCACCGCGTTCTGGAGTTCGGTGTAGGTGCCGAGGGAGAACGCGGCGACGGAGACGGTGGGGGTGCCCCCGGCGTGGTTCTCCAGGTGGAGGGAGGACCAGATCTCGTCGGGCTGGCCGGGACCCCACTCCTGCCAGGCCTTGAAGACCGTGGCCGCCTTCGACCAGGGCCAGCTCATGTACGCCGTGACGGCCTGCGGGGCGGGGTGGGTCTTGAACCGGAGCTCGGTCACCACGCCGAAGTTGCCGTTGCCCGCGCCGCGCAGGGCCCAGAAGAGGTCCTTGTTCTCGGTCGCGTTCGCGGTGAGCTGCTTGCCGTCCGCCGTGATCAGGGTGGCCTGGGTGAGGCTGTCGCAGGTCAGGCCGTAGGCGCGGGAGACGACTCCGTGGCCGCCGCCGAGGGTGAGGCCGGAGACGCCCACGGTCGGGCAGGAGCCGGCGGGGATCGTGACGCCCTTCGCGGCGAGGGCGCGGTAGACGTCGATGAGCTTCGCACCGGCGCCGACCACCGCGGTGCCGCCGCCGGTGCGGACCTTGTTCAGCTTCGAGACGTCGACGATCAGACGGTTGTCGCCCGAGGACCAGCCGGCGTAGGAGTGGCCGCCGTTGCGGATCGCGATGCGGAGGTTGTGGGACCTGGCGTAGGCGAGGGCGGTGCGGATGTCGTCGGCGTGGGCGATGTAGGCGACGGCGGCGGGCTTCAGGCTGTCGAAGCGGGTGTTGTAGAGCTGGTGGGCGGCCGGCCAGTCGGTGTCGCCCGGGCGGATGAGGGGGCCGTCGAGGTCCCGGGCGAGGGCGCTCCAGTCGGCGCGGGTGGGGGGCCGGCCGCGGCTGGTGGAGGTCGAGGCCGACGTACGTGTGGACTCCCCGCCGGTGGCCGTCGGGGCCGCGTCGGCGTTCTCGCCGCTGGTGCACGCGGCCGCGGTGGCCACGGCCAGTGCGGCCACGCCGCCGCCGATGAACGTACGCCGTTCCATGTCGCCTCCTGGGGGTTCGTGGAACGAGACGGGGTGGTGGGGTGTGGGGTTCCATCGGGTGGGGTGGCGGGGGTGCGCGCCGGGAGGGTTTTCGCCCCCGCCGCCCGACCCCGCTCCCAGGGGGCTCTGCCCCCTGGACCCCCGCTCCTCAAACGCCGGAGGGGCTGAATTTCGGGCGGGGTTTGAGTCAGGGGGTGGCCAGGCTGGTGTGGGTCGCTGCGTCAGTTCTTGCCTGGCTTCTCGCTCGTCTTGCCGGGCCGCGCCATCCGCAGGTGCAGCGGGCTGTGCAGAAGCGGCCCTGTTCGATGGTGGTCGTCATGTGTTCCGGGGATTCGGGGGATGGGGGGACCCTGTCCTGCTGCGGCACAGGTCAACGGTAACGGGCGGAGGTAAAGGGCTGGTATGCGCGTGACGGGCTCCCGCCGGTCGTCGTTAGTCGGACGACAGGGGGTCCGTGACGGAGGCAGGGCGATGGCGGAGCGGCAGCTGAGGCGGTTGCGCGGGGTCGGTGTGGCGGCGGGGCTCGTCGCTGTCGTCTGCGCGGGGGGTTCCGGGTGTTCGGGGAACGTGGATGCCGCCGAGGACGGGCGGCCCGCCGTCGAGGCGCTGCATCTCGCCGCCGATCAGCTTGTGCAGGCCGGGAGTTCCAAGGCCAGGACCTCCATGGAGATGGCCACCGGGGGGACCCGCGTCACCATTCGCGGGGAAGGGGTCTACGACTACCGGCGCCAGCTCGGGCAGCTCAAGGTGTCGCTGCCGCAGGATCCCGCCGGGACGAGTGATCACCGGCCCATCACCGAACTGCTCGCTCCCGGTGCCCTGTTCATGAAGAACCGCGGGGCCGGGGTGCCCGCCGACAAGTGGGTGCGTGTCGAGACCGCCTCGCTCGCGGACGGGAACCTCGTCACCGGCGGGGCCACCGACCCGTTCGCCGCCGCCGAGTTGCTGCGGGGGGCGCGTACCGCCACGTATGTGGGGGAGAGCGAGGTCGCGGGGACCGCGGTGCGGCATTACCGGGGGACCGCCGATCTCGCCCTCGCCGCGAAGGACGCCGGCGCCGGGAACAGGGCGGCCCTCGGCGCGGCGGCGAAAGGGTTCGCCACCGCCACGGTTCCGTTCGACGTCTACCTCGACGACGAGGGCCGGATCCGCAAGGTCAGACACCGGTTCAGCTTTGTCAGCGGGCAGCAGGAGGGGACCGTGGCGGTCGCCTCCACGACCTTGCTCTACGACTTCGGGGTCGCCGTCGACGTACGGCTTCCGGACGACGGTGACATCTACGCCGGGAAGATCGCTGAGGAGTGAGTGGCGGCGAGTGGGGGGTGAGCGGACGTGACGGGCGTCAAGAACTAGCCCGTCCGTGCCATGCGCGGTGCGTAGGCCGCTCCCTACTCTAGGAAGCGGTGACGGCAGAGAAGAGGTGATGCACGTGGCTCCGGTCGGCGGTACGGCAGTTCAGGACCACGTGGCCCTCGCCGAGATCGAGCTGTGCGGAGAGCTGATCATCGCGGCGTCGGCCGCGCATGAGGACCGGCTCAGCCTTGAGAGCATCGACGAGGTGCTGAAAGTGGCCCAGGAACGCGAGGACGCCTCCGGAGCGTGAGCCGCCCGGGGGCGTTCCCTCATCCACGCGTCATGCACCACATACGTGTCATGTGCGCAGCATGCGGGCGATCGCCTGCGTCGCCTCCTGCACCTTCGCGTCGATCTCGTCGCCGCCCTTGACGGCCGCGTCGGCCACGCAGTGCCGCAGGTGTTCCTCCAGGAGCTGCAGGGCGAAGGACTGCAGCGCCTTGGTGGAGGCGGACACCTGCGTGAGTATGTCGATGCAGTAGACGTCCTCGTCGACCATGCGCTGCAGGCCGCGGATCTGGCCCTCGATGCGGCGCAGGCGCTTGAGGTGTTCGTCCTTCTGCTTGTGGTACCCGTGCGTGGCGTTTTCGGAGGGCGCTTCCACTCCGGCCTCGGTGGTCGTCATCGCGTCCTCCATGTCAGCTGGGCCTCACCTGGGCAGGTATATACCCCTACTGGGTATATCGTACCCAACTTTGGCGGGTATAGGGCCTGCGGACGGCCCCCGTGCCAACCACTCTGCCTGATGGGCGACACTGGGGGACGGCCCATTAGCCGTGGCCGGATGATGCACTTAGCATCAGCCTGACCGAAACCGATGCACCCTGAGGACCCCTTGTGCGCTTTCGTCTGACCCCCCGGGAGACGAGCTTCTACGACATGTTCGCCGCTTCCGCGGACAACATCGTCACGGGCTCGAAGCTCCTGATGGAACTGCTCGGGGCGGACACCGCCGGCCGGGCCGAGATCGCAGAGCGTATGCGGGCCGCGGAACACGCAGGTGACGACGCCACACATGCGATCTTCCACCAGTTGAACTCCTCGTTCATCACGCCCTTCGACCGCGAGGACATCTACTCCCTCGCGTCCTCCCTCGACGACATCATGGACTTCATGGAGGAGGCCGTCGACCTGGTCGTCCTCTACAACGTCGAGGAACTGCCCAAGGGCGTCGAGCAGCAGATCGAGGTGCTGGCCAGGGCCGCCGAGCTCACGGCGGAGGCCATGCCCAATCTGCGGACCATGGACAACCTCACCGAGTACTGGATCGAGGTCAACCGGCTGGAGAACCAGGCCGACCAGATCCACCGCAAGCTGCTCGCCCACCTCTTCAACGGCAAGTACGACGCCATCGAGGTGCTGAAGCTCAAGCAGATCGTGGATGTGCTGGAGGAGGCGGCGGACGCCTTCGAGCACGTGGCCAACACGGTGGAGACCATCGCGGTCAAGGAGTCCTGAGTACTTCATGGACACCTTTGCGTTGATCGTGACCATCGGCGTCGCGCTCGGTTTCACGTACACGAACGGCTTCCACGACTCGGCGAACGCGATCGCCACGTCGGTGTCGACCCGGGCGCTCACGCCTCGGGCGGCGCTCGCGATGGCGGCCGTCATGAACCTCGCCGGCGCCTTCCTCGGCTCCGGGGTCGCGAAGACGGTCTCGGAAGGGCTGATCCAGACGCCCGAGGGGTCGAAGGGGATGGGGATCCTCTTCGCCGCGCTGGTGGGCGCGATCACCTGGAACCTCATCACCTGGTACTTCGGGCTGCCCTCGTCCTCGTCCCACGCGCTGTTCGGCGGCATGGTGGGTGCGGCGCTCGCGGGCGGTACGACGGTGTACTGGCACGGGGTGCTGGAGAAGGTCGTCATCCCCATGTTCGTCTCGCCGTTCGTCGGTCTGATCGCCGGTTATCTGGTGATGACGGCGATCATGTGGATCTTCCGGCGGGCCAATCCGCACAAGGCCAAGCGGGGGTTCCGTATCGCGCAGACGGTGTCGGCGGCCGGCATGGCGCTCGGGCACGGTCTGCAGGACGCGCAGAAGACCATGGGCATCGTGGTGATGGCGCTGGTCATCGCCGATGTCGAGGACTACGGCGATCCGATCCCGGTGTGGGTGAAGATCGTGTGCGCCGTGATGCTGTCGCTGGGCACGTACGCCGGTGGATGGCGGATCATGCGGACGCTCGGACGGAAGATCATCGAGCTCGATCCGCCGCAGGGGTTCGCCGCGGAGACGACCGGTGCGTCGATCATGTTCACGACCGCGTTCCTCTTCAAGGCGCCGATCTCGACGACCCATGTCATCACCTCCGCGATCATGGGCGTCGGCGCGACGAAGCGGGTGAACGCCGTGCGCTGGGGCGTCGCCAAGAACATCGTGCTGGGATGGTTCATCACCATGCCGGCGGCGGCGCTGGTGGCGGCGGCTTCGTTCGGCATCGTGAATCTGGCGTTCCTTTAAAAACTCCCGCCCCACCCACCCCTTCCGTGGCACTCTGCTGATCGCGCGTTCGATGGACGCGCGTTCGACCACTGTGTCGCGGCAGCCACCGTGCTCTCTACCTGGCCTCGCCCGCGTCGGCGGCGATCGAGCGCTACGGCGTGAGCACCGTCGGCTCCGGCAACTACGCCAACGGCACCGTCCACGAGGTCTACAACGGCAAGGGCTTCGCCAAGTGCGAATGGGTGCCCGAGAACTTCGCCGAGTCCGCCACGATCTGGATGAAGGTCTGCCTCCGCGACAACGGCGACCTGAAGGAAAGCACCTGCAGCGGCTGGAAGAGGGCCTACGCCGACGGCGTGGGGTGACCTGCGGATCGGCCTCCGGGTTGACCTCCGGGTGATGAACGAACGGGCCCGCCCCCTGATGAGCCAGGGGGCGGGCCCTTTGCGTCCTCGCGGTGGCACCGCCATGCAGCACCGCGAGGGGTCCATCGGCGGGGTTCGGTCTAGCCGAAGCGGCCCGAGATGTAGTCCTCCGTGGCCTGGACCGACGGGTTGGAGAAGATGCGCTCCGTCTCGTCGATCTCGATCAGCTTGCCGGGCTGGCCGACCGCCGCGAGGTTGAAGAAGGCCGTGCGGTCCGAGACACGGGCGGCCTGCTGCATGTTGTGCGTCACGATGACGATCGTGAAGCGCTCCTTCAGCTCGCCGATCAGGTCCTCGATGGCGAGGGTGGAGATGGGGTCCAGGGCCGAGCAGGGCTCGTCCATCAGGAGGACCTTCGGCTCCACGGCGATCGCCCTCGCGATGCACAGGCGCTGCTGCTGGCCGCCGGAGAGGCCCGAGCCGGGCTTGTTCAGGCGGTCCTTGACCTCGTTCCAGAGGTTCGCGCCCTTCAGGGACTTCTCGACGACGTCCGCGAGCTCGGACTTCTTGTACGAGCCGTTGAGACGCAGGCCCGCCGCCACGTTGTCGAAGATCGACATCGTGGGGAAGGGGTTCGGGCGCTGGAAGACCATGCCGACCTCGCGGCGCACCGACACCGGGTCTATGCCCGTGCCGTACAGGTCCTCGTCGTCGAGGAGGACCTTGCCCTCGACGCGGCCACCGGGGGTGACCTCGTGCATGCGGTTGAGCGTGCGCAGGAACGTCGACTTGCCGCAGCCGGACGGGCCGATGAAGGCCGTCACCGAGCGGGGCTCGACGGTCATGGAGATGTCTTCGATCGCCTTGTGGGATCCGTAGTAAGCGGTCAGTCCGCTTACGTCGATTCGCTTGGCCATGATTACTTCACTTCCAGATCAGTCGCTGAGGGGTCGCGTCAGCGACCGGTCTTCGGGGCCTTCCAGCGGGCGATGCCGCGGGCCACCAGATTCAGGATCATCACGAAGGCGATCAGCGTCAGCGACGCCGCCCAGGCGCGGTCGTACGCCGCTCCCGAGCCCGCGCTGTTCGCGTACTGCTGGTAGATGTACAGCGGCAGCGACTGCTGAGCCCCCTCGAAGGGGTTGGCGTTGATCAGCGAGTTCCCCCACACCAGCAGCAGAACCGGCGCCGTCTCGCCCGCGATACGGGCGACGGCCAGCATGATGCCGGTGGTGATGCCGCCGATGGAGGTCGGCAGGACCACCTTCAGGATCGTGCGCCACTTCGGGACTCCGAGTGCCAGGGAGGCCTCGCGCAGCTCGTTCGGGACGAGCTTGAGCATCTCTTCCGTCGAGCGTACGACGACCGGCATCATCAGGATGGCCAGGGCCATCGAGCCGGCGAAGCCGAAGGGCTGCATGTCCGCCATCAGCATGATGGAGAGGATGAACAGGCCCGCGACGATCGACGGGATGCCCGTCATGACGTCCACGAAGAAGGTGACCGCCCGGGCGAGGTTGCCGCGGCCGTACTCCACCAGGTAGATCGCGGTGAGGACGCCGATCGGCGCGGCGATCAGGGTGGCGAGTCCGACCTGCTCAAGGCTGCCGAGGATGGCGTGGTAGATACCGCCGCCCGGCTCGGAGTCCGCGGTCAGGCCCATCGAGTGGGACAGGAAGTAGAAGTCGAGGACCTTCACACCGCGGGAGACGGTCGACCAGACCAGGGACACCAGCGGGATCAGGGCGATCAGGAAGGCGACCCAGACGAACGAGGTCGCGACCCGGTCCTTGGCCTGGCGGCGGCCCTCGACGCGGGCGGCGACGCCGTACGTACCGACCACGAAGAGGAGCGCGGCGATCAGGCCCCACTGGATGTTGCTCTCCAGGCCCGCGGCCAGGCTGATACCGATGCCGAGGGCGATCGAACCGGCCGCGATGGCGTACGGGGACCACTTGGGGAGCCGGGCGCCGCGCAGGGTGCTGGGGCGCTTTCCGGTGACTGCGGTGCTCATGCGTTGGCCCCCGAGTACTCCTTGCGGCGGGCGATGATCGCGCGGGCCGCGCCGTTGACCAGCAGGGTGATGACGAACAGGACCAGACCGGAGGCGATCAGCGCGTCCCGGCCGATCTCGGTGGCCTCGCTGAACTTGCTGGCGATGTTCTGGGCGAAGGTGCCGCCGCCCGGGTCGAGCAGGCTGGCCTGGATGTCGAAGGTCGGGGAGAGCACGGTGGCCACGGCCATCGTCTCGCCGAGCGCACGGCCGAGGCCGAGCATCGACGCGGAGATCACGCCGGAGCGGCCGAACGGCAGGACGGCCATGCGGATGACCTCCCAGCGCGTGGCGCCGAGGGCCAGGGCCGCCTCCTCGTTCATCCGGGGCGTCTGCCGGAAGACCTCACGGCTGACGTTGGTGATGATCGGCAGGATCATGATCGCGAGCAGGATGCCGACGGTGAGCATCGAGCGGGGCGCGCCGCCCTGCCAGGAGAAGATGCCGGTCCAGCCGAGGTAGTCGTCCAGCCAGCCGTACAGGCCGTTCATGTGCGGGACGAGGATCAGGGCGCCCCACAGGCCGTACACGATGGACGGCACGGCGGCGAGCAGGTCGATCACATAGGCGATGGGACCGCTCAGCTTGCGCGGGGCGTAGTGCGTGAGGAACAGCGCGATGGCGACCGCGATCGGGACCGCGATGACCATGGCGATGATCGAGGAGACGACCGTGCCGAAGACCAGGACGGCGATGCCGAACCTGGGCGGTACGAGGCCGGTGTTCCACTCGAACGCGGTGAAGAAGTTGGCGTCGTCCTTGCCGATCGCGATCGAGGCGCGGTAGGTGAGGAAGCCGGCGATGGCGGCCATGATCACCAGCAGCAGGATGCCCGAGCCGCGGGAGAGGGCGAGGAAGATCCGGTCGCCGGGTCGGGTGGCGCCGCGGGCCGCGCGCTTCTGCTCGGCCGGCGAGGTCTGTGGGGTGGGGGGAGGAGCGTCGGTTATCTGTGTGGTGTCCATCGGGTTTCTCCGGTCTGCGGAGCCTCACATGGCGTGCGGCTCCTGGCGGCGGTGCACCGGACGGTGCGGGCCCGGCCGGGGGTCTTTCTCAGGCCCCCGGACCGGACCGCGCACGCAGGATCAGCTCAGGTTCTCGATGGCGGTGCGAACCTTCGCGATGATGTCGTCGGGGATCGGCGCGTAGTCGTTCTCCGCGAGGATCTGCTGACCCTCCTCGGAGGCGATGTAGCGCAGGAACGCCTTCGTCGCGGGCAGGGTGTCGGCCTTGTTGCCCTTGTCGCAGACGATCTCGTAGGTGACCAGGACCATCGGGTAGGCGCCGTCGGCCTTGGTGCCGTAGTTCAGCTTCAGCGCGTAGTCGTTGCCGGTGCCGACGACCTGGGCCTCGGCGATGGCCTTCGTGGCGTTCTCCACGGTGGCCTCGACCGGGGCGGAGGCGCCGGTGTCGAGGGAGGCCGGGGTGATGCCGTCCTTGGCGTACGACAGCTCGAAGTAGCCGATCGCGCCGTTGGTCTCCTTGACCTGCTGGGCCACACCGGAGGAGCCGGACGCCGACTGGCCGCCCTTGGCCTGCCAGGCCTTGCCGCCCTCGTAGGGGAAGGAGTCCTTGGCCTCGGAGATCAGGTACTTGGTGAAGTTGTCCGTGGTGCCGGACTCGTCCGAGCGGTGGAACGCCTGGATCTTCAGGTCGGGCAGCTTGACGCCCGGGTTCAGCTTGGCGATCGCCGGGTCGTTCCAGTTGGTGATCTCGTTGTTGAAGATCTTGGCGAGGGTCTCGGCGTCCAGCGTGAGCTTGTCGACGCCGGAGACGTTGAAGCCGGCCACGATCGGGCCGCCGACCATCGGGAAGTCGACGGCCTGGCCGCCGGTGCAGACCTTCTTGGAGGCGGTGACCTCTTCGGGCTTCAGAGCGGAGTCCGAGCCGGCGAAGGCGACCTGGCCGTTGGTGAACGCGGTGATGCCCGCGCCGGAGCCGGAGCCCTTGTAGTTGATCTGGACGCCGCACTGCGCGGTGAACTGCTTCACCCAGGCGTCGATCGCGTTCTTCTGCGCGGAGGAGCCGTCGGCGAGCAGCTGACCCTTGGCGTCGTCACACTTGATGCTGCCGGCCTGCGCGGTCGAGGAGCCGGTGGCGTCGCCGCCGTTGCTGGTGTCGTCGGAGCCGCACGCCGTGAGGGCCAGGGCGCCGGAGACGGCGATCGCGCCGAGAGCGAGAGCCCGCCGGTTCTTGCGCTGAAGCTTCACTTGAGGGAGTTCCTTCCGAGAGCCGCCGTCCTGAATCCGGCGGCGTGCGAAGACTGGGTGATGCGGACGCATATTCGAGGTGTTGTCCCCGAGGCACGTCCCGCACCGCGTAAGGCCGAAATTAGGCAGATCAGGTGAAGGCGCCGACTGGCGGAAATGAACGGCGGGTGAACCCCTGCCGACAGTGCGGTGAGGTCACGGAACGCTCACGTCGAGGACACGGGCGCATTCCATTGGGTTGAGCCGGGCGGCCAAGGGGGTGGGGCGCAGGTGGTCGGCCGGGTGCGAGTCCTTCGTGGCTGGTCGCGCCCACGCGTCGGAGCCGCACATCGACACAGCCCCGTGCCCCTAGGTGAGATGCAGTGAGGCCAGCAAAGAGGTCACCAGGGTTCGGTCCCGGGGTTGCGTCAGGCGGTTCCTGGCCGCCGTCGGGGGGAGCCAGAGGATGCGGTCCACCTCCGTGTTCGGGGTGAAGCCGCCCTCGGTGGCTTCCGCGGCCCAGTAGCGGACCCGCTTGGGGCGGCCGTTCGCCAGGTAGCGCAACGTGGGGAGCTGGGCACCGGTCACCGCCAGATAGCCGGTCTCCTCCGTCACCTCGCGCAAGGCGCCGGTCAGGGGGTCCTCGCCGCGTTTCAGCTTGCCCTTCGGGTGGGACCAGTCGTCGTATTTCGGCCGGTGGACGAGACACAGCTCCAGCTCACCGTCGATCGGCGAGCGGCGCCACAGGACGCAGCCCGCCGCCTCGACGGTGCTGTTGTCGGGAGAACTCACCGGGCGCTCACCGCCTCCTGGTCGGCTACGGGTCCTGTTCGGCTACGAGGTCCTGACGGTTTCCATCTGCCAGGCCCGCTGGAAGGCGAACCGCGCGGCTTCCACCTCGTGGCGCTGGTCGGCGTGCAGAACGCCGAGCGCGTACGCGGTCGCCGGGGCGATACGCGGGGTGCGGGCCGCCTGCGCGGCGGCGGCCGCCGCCTCGGACGCGTCCCGGTGCCGGTCGAGCGCCTCACCCGCCGCGAGCAGCCGTACGTCGACGCTCTCGCCGTACTCGCCGTAGAGGACCTCGCGGGCGTACCGGTGCAGGCGCAGCAGCAGGCGGACCTGGTGCCAGGGGGCGTCCTGCGGGTGCGGGGACGGGTCCGGGGAGAGGCCGTGGATGAGGGCCTCGGCGTTGTACGGGTGGCCCGCGGTGACGAGGGGCAGCGCGGCGACGGCGTCCTTGAGACGGTCCTCGGCGGCCTGGGCGTAAGGGTGGAGGTCTGCCGTGGCGGCCATGGGGACGAGGGGCACCTCGCTCGCGAGTACGGCGATGTGGTCGGCGACCGCGTGGAAGCGGGAGGAGCCGAGCGCCTGGAGGGCGGTGCTGTGGGCCCGGGTACGGGCGAGCGTGAGCTGACGGTCGAGGAGAGCGCCCGCTTTCGCCGCGCCCACGGTGAGATTGCCGCGGTCGGGGGTGGAGGTGGGGGCCGGGTACGTCGAGGAGCCGCCGGGTGCCGCCTTCTTGGGTTCGGCGGTCGCCCTGACGGCACGGTGGCCGGGGGCTGCTGCGGCGGCGTCGGTACGGCGGCCGGGCGTGGCTGAGCGGTGCGCGTCGCCTCGCCCGGCTGCGCCTGCGCCGACGGTGCCGGATGTACCAGGGCCAGCCGTGCCGACAGGTCCGGCCGCGCCGCTCGCGCCGCCTGCGCTGTCGGCGCTCGTGGTCCCCGCCGTGCCCGCGGAGGCTGGCGTGCTGCCGGCGCCCGTCGCGTCTGCCGTACGGCTGCCTGCCTCGGCGGCGCCGGCGGCTGCCGTGCCGTGGGCGCCTGCTGAGGCGGCTACGTGTCCGGCGCCGGGCGTGCCGCCGGTCGTGCTGCCAGCACCTGCCGCGTCGGTCGTGCCGCCCGCGCCTGCCGTGCTGCCGTGGCCGGTCGTGCCGCCCGCGCTGCCGGTGACTGCCGTGCCGCCGGTGCCGGTCGTGCTGCCGGCGCCTGCTGTGCCGCCCGGGCCCGCGGTGCTGTCCGCGTCGGTCGTGCTGCCGGCGCCTGCCGTGCCGCCTGCGCCGGTCGCACCGTCCGCGTCCGCCGCCCCACCGGCACCCGCCACCCCGCCCGAGCGGACCGTGCCGCCCGGGCCTGGGGTCCTCGTCCTGGGTGTTGCCGTTCCGGGGCGGGGCGTCGTGGTCGGGGTCGTTCCCTGGGTCGGGAACGCCGTTGCTCCCGACAGTCGGTGCAGTGCCAGCAGGAGTCGCTCCAGGCGGGCCTCGCAGGCGTGTTCCGAGGCCAGGGTGCCTGAGACCCAGGCCAGTTCGGGACGGATGCGTTCCGACCAGTCGGGGTCGAGGAGCGGGCGGAAGGTGTGGAGGCTGCCGCTGATGCGGCGGGCCGAGCGGCGGAGGGCTCGGGCCGCGTCCACGGGGGGTTCCGTGCCGTTCGAGGACGGGGCGCCGGCCTCGCGGTGCTGGCGCAGGGCGCGGAGGAACTCCATGGCCTGGGCCCGGAGGTAGCCCGCCAGGGCTTCCCCCGTGATCGGCCCGGCCGTGGTGGGGTCCGTCGGGTCAAGGTGTTGCTGTGCCACGCCGGCGCCTCCGGGCGTCTATGAGCATCTCCTGGATGTTGCGCAGGGGCTGGCCGTCCGCGTCGGTCGCGTGCCGCTCCCACTCGCCGTCCGGGCCCAGGTGCCAGGAGGAGGTGGTGTCGGACATGCCGGTTTCCAGGAGGCGGTTGAGGGCTGCGCGGTGGGCCGGGTCCGTGACCCGCACCAGCGCTTCGATACGGCGGTCGAGGTTGCGGTGCATCATGTCGGCGCTGCCGATCCACACCTCGGGCTCGCCGCCGTTGCCGAAGGCGAAGACCCGGGAGTGTTCGAGGAAGCGGCCGAGGATCGAGCGGACCCTGATGTTCTCCGACAGGCCCGCCACACCCGGGCGGATCGCGCAGATGCCGCGCACCCAGACGTCGACCGGCACGCCCGCCTGGGACGCCCGGTAGAGCGAGTCGATGAGCGCCTCGTCCACCATCGAGTTGACCTTGATGCGGATGAAGGCCGGGCGGCCCGCGTTGTGGTGCTGGACCTCCTTGTTGACCCGCGAGACCAGGCCGTCCCGCAGGGACTTGGGGGCCACCAGCAGCCGGCGGTACGTCTCCCGGCGGGAGTAGCCGGAGAGCCGGTTGAAGAGGTCGGAGAGGTCCGCGCCGACCTGCTGGTCCGCCGTCAGCAGGCCCAGGTCCTCGTACAACCGGGCCGTCTTCGGGTGGTAGTTGCCGGTGCCGACGTGGCTGTAGCGGCGTAGCGTGTCGCCTTCCTGGCGGACCACGAGCGACAGCTTGCAGTGGGTCTTCAGGCCCACCAGGCCGTAGACGACATGGCAGCCCGCCTCCTCCAGCTTGCGCGCCCACTTGATGTTGGCGTGCTCGTCGAAGCGGGCCTTGATCTCGACCAGGACGAGGACCTGCTTGCCGGCCTCGGCGGCGTCGATGAGGGCGTCGACTATGGGGGAGTCGCCCGAAGTCCGGTACAGGGTCTGCTTGATGGCGAGGACGTCCGGGTCGTCGGCCGCCTGCTGCAGGAAGGCCTGCACGGACGTCGAGAAGCTGTCGTACGGGTGGTGCAGCAGGACGTCACGGGCGCGCAGGGCGGCGAAGATGTCGGGCTGGGACGCCGTCTCGACCTCGGCCAGGTCGCGGTGGACGCCGGCGATGAACTTCTTGTACTTCAGCTCGGGCCGGTCGAGCGAGGCGATACGGAAGAGGCCCGTGAGGTCCAGGGGGCCGGGGAGCGGATAGACCTCCGCCTCGGAGATCTTCAGCTCGCGCACGAGGAGGTCCAGTACGTCGCGGTCGATGGACTCCTCGACCTCCAGACGCACCGGCGGCCCGAAGCGGCGCCGCATGAGCTCCTTCTCCAGCGCCTTGAGGAGGTTCTCGGCGTCGTCCTCCTCGACCTCCAGGTCCTCGTTCCGGGTGAGGCGGAAGGCGTGGTGCTCCAGGACCTCCATGCCCGGGAACAGCTCCTCCAGGTGGGCCGCGATGACGTCCTCGATGGGGACGTAGCGGCCGGGGGAGCTCTCCAGGAAGCGGGACAGCAGCGGCGGGACCTTGACGCGCGCGAAGTGCTTGTGGCCCGTGACGGGGTTGCGTACGACCACGGCCAGGTTCAGCGAGAGGCCCGAGATGTACGGGAAGGGGTGCGCGGGGTCGACCGCCAGCGGGGTCAGGACCGGGAAGATCTGGTGCCGGAAGAGGGTGAACAGGCGGGCCTGCTCCTTCTCCTGGAGCTCGTTCCAGCGGACCAAGTGGATGCCCTCCTCCGCGAGTGCGGGGGCGACGTCCTCGTGGTAGCAGGCGGCGTGCCGGGCCATCAGCTCGCGCGAGCGGGCCCAGATCATCTCCAGGACCTCGCGCGGCTGCAGGCCGGAGGCGGAGCGGGTCGCGACACCGGTGGCGATACGGCGCTTCAGACCGGCCACCCGGACCATGAAGAACTCGTCCAGGTTGCTGGCGAAGATGGCGAGGAAGTTCGCCCGTTCGAGCAGGGGCGTGTTCGGGTCCTCGGCGAGTTCCAGGACGCGCTCGTTGAAGGCGAGCCAGCTGCGCTCCCGGTCGAGGAAACGGCCCTGGGGCAGCTGGGCTACGCCGTCCTCCAGGGACTCCTCGTACGCGTCGAGGTCGGCGTCGATGTCGGGTTCCAGGTCGGAGACCGCGGCCGCCACGGTGTGCGGGCGGTGCGCGGCTATGGAGCCCACGGAGGGCTGCGCGTGCTGGACCTGTGCTGCTGCCTGGGTGCTGGGCTGGCTCATGCCCCCATTGTTCCGCGCCACGGGCGAGACAGGCGCGTCGGAGCGGGCGGTGGGGAGCGCGGCGACGACTCCGTTCCCCACGGGCTCCTCACGTGGCGGTGAAGGCTCTGGCACGGCGGGCTTCATTCGCCGAGCGTCGCAAGTCTGTCTGAACCAATGGTTACGGAGACATGGCGTGTGGGACACCGGGGGGCGGATCCCGGGCATCTACATGACCGGGCCGCACGTCCCCCACCCCCGTGGGGGGACGTGCGGCCCGGGGTCCTAGGCCGTGCGGCGGCGCAGCAGCAGGAAGGCGGCGGCGGTCGCGGCCGCGGCGACGGCGAGGAGGAGGCCGGTCTCGACGTACTGCAGCGGCCAGAAGTGCGACTGCGGGTGATACGCCAGGACGGTCTCGTCGCCCGACCAGTCGACCTGGTAGTACGAGCGCGGCGGCTCGAAGGCGCCGACGTGCGTGAGCGTCGGCCACAGGTCCGCGCGGAAGAGGTCCACCAGGTTGTGGAGGACCAGGCAGCCCGCGAAGGCCACCCCCGCCCCGGCCAGGCCACGCCCGGTCAGCAGTCCGGCGAGCGCACCGAGGGCGAGCCCCGCGAGGGCGTACGCCACGGCGGCGGGGCCCGCGGCGAGGAACACGTCGGGGAAGTACCAGTCGCCCACGAGATTCGGGTCGGCATCGCCGCGCGCCCAGCGGTTCAGTACGACGACGGCGCCGGTGCCGGCCGCGAGCAGCACCGCCGGGACGGTCAGCTTGGCCGCTAGCCAGCGGGCCGGGGCCTGCCCCTGGGTCCAGGCGAGCAAGGCGGTACGGCTCTCCAGCTCCCGTCCGACGGCGGCACCGGCCCAGACGGCCGCCGGGAACATCATGAGCGCCAGACAGCCGCTGACCAGGGCCATGCCCTCGCGGTACGTCGCGTCGGCGGTGATCGCCTCGACGGCCGAACACAGCGGCAGTCCGTCCTGGCTCGGCACGGCACACCCGCCGGCGCCGCGGCGGGCCTCGTCCGAGAGGGACCGGAGCCAGATCAGATACCCCGCGGCGGCGGCCAGCGCCGTGAGCCAGAGGATGAGGGCGGTGTGGTGCAGGCGCACGGTGTTCCGGGCGCCGACCGGGAGCGAGGGCGCGCTCATGTCGCCGTCCTCGTCGTCCTGCGCAGCAGCCAGAAGGCCGCGCCCACCGCAGCCGCCGCGGCCGTCAACGTGAGGCCCGTCTCGATGAGTTGGAGGGGCCAGAAGTGCGAGGAGGGGTGGTAGTCGGTGTAGTAGCCGGTGATGTCGTGGGCGGCGAGGCACTGGGCGCTGTCGCCGCAGAGCGGGTCGGGGACCCGCGCGCCCGTGGAGGTGAGGGCGCCCTGGTCGCCCCAGAGGGAGTTCTCGGGGGTGGTGTAGTGGTCGAGGGTGCCCACAGCCGTCTCGTAGGGCCACAGGCGGGGGGTCAGCTCGCCGGTGGCGTACTGGACGGTGCTGGTCACCAGGAGGGACACCGCCAGGGCCGGGAGTGTGCGGCGCAGCAGGACGCCTGCCAGGGCGCCTGTCGCGAGGGCGAGGAGGGGCTGGGCGATGCCGAGGGTGCCGTTGGCGGTGAAGGCGCCGTCCTCGTACCACTCCCAGCTCAGCGGGAATCGGTTGGCCGTGAAGACCATGCGGTGCAGCAGTACGAGGACGGTCGTGCCCGCCACGAGCAGGGCCGCCGGGACGGCGAGCTTCACGGCGAGCCAGCGGGTCGGTGTCACCCCCTGCGTCCACGCCAACCGCGCGGTGCCGGACTCCAGTTCACGCCCGACGAGCGCGGCGCCCGCCCAGACGGCGACCAGGCTCGGAGTCCAGTAGACCGCCCACTCGGCGAGCTTGACCGCCCGGTAGTAGCCGTTGAGCGTGGTGTCCCACTGGCAGGTCCGGTCCTGGGCGGGGCAGCTCTCGCGCCACGCGGCCGCGGCGGCGTCCGCGCCGGGGCCGTACGCCCACAGGAAGGCCAGCGCGGCGGCCGCGACCAGGACCGCCCAGACGATCAGGGCGGGGCGGTGCAGGCGCAGCACCGTGCGGCCGGTGGCCGGGGGACGCGGTGGCGCCATGGGGAGGGTTGCGGTCATGCGGGCGACTCCTGGCGGGGCGTGCGTGCGGGAGCGGTGCGGTGGCGGAGCAGGAGGAACGCGGCGACGGCGGCTGCCGCGGCGACGGCGAGGACGATGCCGGTCTCGACGAGGTGCAGCGGCCAGAAGTGCGACGGCGGGTGATAGTCACCGCCCCCCAACTGCCACACGGTGTCGGGCAGTTCGCGTCCGTCGCCGCTGACCGGCGGCCAGTACTCGTCGCGGTGCTTCTCCACGTACCGGTTGAGCACGATCACCAGCGCGAGTGCGATGGCCGAGGCCGGCAGGGAACGCCGTACGGCGAGCGCGGTGAGCGTGCCGACCGCGAGGGCGCACAGGCCGTACGCCACGACGAGCGGGCCGCGGGCGGCGAACACGTCGGCGAAGCCCCAGTGGTCGCCCATCAGATCGCGGTGGGCCGACCAGGCCCAGCGGAAGACGGGGACGAAGAGCAGACCGCCCGCTATGAGCACCAGGGCCGGCACGGTGAGCTTCGCGGCCAGCCAGCGGGCCGGTGTCACGCCCTGCGTCCACGCCAACCGCGCGGTGCCGGACTCCAGTTCGCGGCCGATGAGCGCGGCGGCCGACCAGGCGGCGACGGCCCAGAAGCCGTAGTACATGAACGTGCTGATCCAGCCCATCGGACCGCTGAAGTCCTGCGAGGCCCACAGGCCGCAGTAGTTCGACGGGGTGTCCCGGCAGGCGGCCAGCGTCGCGTGCACGTCGTCGGCGGTGACCTCGGTCAGCCACACCAGGTAGCCCACCGATCCCAGCACGAACACGGCCCACACGATCAGTGCCGTGCGGTGCAGCCGCAGGACCGTCCGCACCCGGCCCGCGTTCATGAGACGGACCTCGTCCGTGCGGCGGTCACACGGAACGCGGCCAGGGCCAGCAGGACGGCGACGGCGAGCAGGATCGCGGAGGCGGTCAGCTGCAGCGGCCAGTAGTGGGAGAGCGGGTGGTAGTCGTGGTACCAGCTCACCGCGCCGAGGCGGTCGTAGAGGGTGGCGCAGTCGTCGTCGATGCCGCTCCCGCAGTACGGGTCGCCGAGGCGCTCGCCCGTGGCGGTGAGCAGGCCCGTCGAGACGTTGATACCGGCGCCCGCGGGGCCGGTGCCGCTGAGGCTCGACACGCTGGTCACCGGGGACCACAGGTGGGGCAGGGCCCAGTTGATCCCGGCCCACAGCGCGCCCACCGCGACCACGGCGGTGCCCAGCGCGGCCAGTGAGCGGCGCAGGAGCAGGCCCGCGAGGACGCCCGCGAACAGGCCGGCGAGGGCGAGGGCGACGATGATCGGGCCGCCCGCGTAGAAGGTGGGCGGGTCGTACCAGGTCTTGGCGTTGCCGATCCGGCCCTTCGCCGCCCACCACATCTGGTGGTGCAGCAGGACCAGCAGTCCGGTGCCCGCGGTGACCAGGACGGCCGGCAGGGCCAGCTTCGAGAACAGCCAACGGGTCGGGGACACCCCCTGCGTCCACGCCAACTGGGCGGTGTGCAGCTCCAGTTCACGGCCGGTGAGGGCGGCGCCCGCCCAGGCGGCGACCAGGAAGGGGACGGCCAGGACCGCCCAGTTGGCGTAGGTGTAGACGTCCTTGTAGCGCAGGATCGCGTCCTGGTCGTAGCGGCAACCGGACCCCGCACAGGCGTCGTACTGCTGCCAGGCCGCGGCCGCGGCATCGGCGAGCGGCCCCCACAGCCACAGCAGCAGGGTGCCGACCGCGAGGAGTACGACGGTCCAGACGGCGAGGGCCGGGCGGTGCAGCCGGATCAGCCAGCGGGTCAGACGCGGGGCGGCGAGCGTGCTCACGCGGAGACCCCCTTGGTGCTCGTCGGAGTCGTCGGTGTCGTCGGTGTCGTCGGAGCCGGCGGATTCGTCGGGGACCCCGGATCGGTCTTTCCGGGCGCCTCGGGGTTGCGCAGATAGGACAGGACGAGCTCCTCCAGGGAGGGCGTGCTCGTGCGCCAGTCGGCGGGAAGCGGGGCGGCCGGCCGGATCAGGGCGGTCAGCTGGCGGCCCGTGGTGCGGGACTCGACGACCGTGTGCGGGTCGAGGACGGTGTCCGAGGCGGTCGTCACGCGCGCGTGCGTCTCCAGCAGCTCGTCGATCTCGCCGTTGAGCCGGACCCGGCCCCCGCCGATCAGCAGCAGGTGGTCGCAGGAGTCCTCCAGCTCGGCCACGACATGCGAGGACATGACGATCGTGGTGCCGAACTGGGCCGCCTGGGACATCAGTACGCCCATCAGCTCATGCCGGGCCAGCGGGTCCAGGTCGGCCATCGGCTCGTCCAGGAGCAGCAGTTCGGGCTTCTTGCCGAGCGCGAGGGCGAGCGCGACGCGGGTGCGCTGGCCGCCGGAGAGGGTGCGGATCCGGGCCTTGGGGTCCAGGCCGCCGTCGGTCACGATCCGCTCGGCGGCGCGGGTGTCCCAGCGGCCCGGGTTGAGGTCGGCGCCCATACGGAGCGTCTCGGCGACGCTGAGCTGGGGGTAGAGAGGCTTGTCCTGGGCGACGTACCCCACACGCGCGCGTGCCTCGCCCGCGGGCCTGCCGAGCACCGAGAGGCTGCCCTCGGTCGGCGCCATGACACCGGCGGCGAGGGCGAGCAGCGTGGACTTGCCCGCGCCGTTGGGGCCGACGACGGCGCAGACCCGGCCGGCGGGGAGCGCGAACGTGCAGTCCCGCAGGGCCCACCCGGCGGACCGTCTCAGCCGGCCGAAGCGCTTGCCCAGCGCGGCTGTCTCGAGAGCGGTGTCGGTCATGAGGGGTCTCCCTGGCGGTGCTGGTCCTGGCTGTGCTGGTCGGGACTGTGTTGATCGGGAATGTGTTGATCGGGGTCGTGTTGGTCCGGGTCGTGTTGATCCGGTACGTGTTGGTCCGGGCCGTGCTGGTTCAGGCCGTGCTGGTTCAGGAAGTGCTTGTCGAGTACGGCGGTGAAGAGCGCGGCCACGTCCTCCCGGTCGAGGCCGGAGGCCCTGGCCCGCTGCGTCCATCCGTCGAGCTCGGCGCGCAGGGGCGAGTCGGCGGGGGCGGCGCCGAGACCGCGGCGCACGAAGGTGCCGAGACCGCGCCGGGCCTCGACCAGTCCCTCGCGCTCCAGCTCGCGGTAGGCCTTGAGGACGGTGTTCGGATTGATGGCGGTGGCCTCCACTACCTCGCGCGCCGTGGGGAGCTTGTCGCCCGGCTCCAGATGGCCCAGACGGAGGGCCTGCTTGGTCTGCTGGATGATCTGGACGTAGGTAGCCACGCCGGAATGCCGGTCGATGCGGTACTCGACCACCGGTCCACCACCCTTTCACTAATTGAGTAGTGAAAGGGTGGTGTAAGACGGCCCGGGAAGTCAAGCCGTCAGAAGGAGGTGCTCGGAAGGAGAGGGCTCAGAAGGGGAGGGCTCAGAAAGAGAGGCAGGGGGAGAGGAGGGCGGGGATCAGGCGCGGCGGCTCACGTCTCCGTCCGGTACATCAGATCCGTCTCGTGCGTCACGAACCCCAGCCGCTCGTACACGGACACCGCCGCCTTGTTGTCCGCGTCGACGTACAGCATCGCCGTCGGCAGCCCCTGCCCCGCCAGATGCCGCAGCCCGATCGTCGTGAGGGACTTGCCGAGCCCTCCGCCCTGCGCACCCGGCCGCACGCCCAGCACGTACACCTCGCCCAGCCGCTCCGCCGCGTGCACCTTGGTCCAGTGGAAGCCGACCAGCTCCGCGTCGCGGAAGGCGAGGAAGAAGCCGGCGGGGTCGAACCAGGGCTCGGCCATGCGGTCGTCGAGGTCGCGCTGCTGGAGCGAGCCCTGCTCGGGGTGGTGGGCGAAGGCGGCGGCGTTCACGGCGAGCCACGCGGCGTCGTCCTTGCCGGGGACGAAGGTGCGCACCGAGACGCCGTCCGGGAGGACCGGGTCGGGGAGTTCCAGACCCGTCAGGGGACGACGCATCTGACGCAGCTCACGGAACAGCGTCAGGCCGAGGACCTGGGCGAGGTGCCGTGCCGCGGAGTGGCCGCCGTGGGCCCACACCCGCAGCCGCTTGCCGGACGCGGCGAGCAGGGCCGAGCCCAGCGCCCGCCCGTGGCCGTGACCGCGGTGCGACGGGTGGACGACCAGCTCCGCGGCCGGGGCCTCCACCGGGTCGGTGTCCTCCAGCTGGGCGTAGCCGACGAGTTCCTCGTCCACGGTCAGCAGGAAATGCGACACCCCCTCGCGCGCGCCGCCGCGCAACTGCAGCCGACCCTGCTCCGACACCGCCTGTTGCCCGTCGCGGTGCGCGGCCTCCGCGAGGAGCGCCAGGACCGCTTCGGTCTGGTCCGGGGAGAGCGCCGAGTGGGTGTCGATCGAGCGGGAAGTACCGCGCGGTGCGGTGTCGTCGCTGGTCATGCGTACGAGGGTACGGGGAGGGTGCCGCAAAGTGGGGGCAAAGGGCGAGGCAAAGGGAAACCAGGATGTAACCATGAAACCCCTGTCGCGCTACGCGCGTTGACTTTAGGCTGCGCCGGACGGGGCCCACGCGATTTCAGACATCCCACAGGGGGGCGTATGCCAGCCATATCCCAGCCGCACCACCGCCGCAGACGGACCATCCGTCTCCTTGCCGCAACCGCCGGTCTGGTGACCGCCGGTGCCCTCGCCGCCGCGCTGCCCTCGACGGCCTCGGCGGGCGAAACGGGCAAGCCGGGCGGAAAGGGCCTGAGTCGGTACCAGGACGTGCAGCTGCTGTCCTTCAACGACCTGCACGGAAACCTGGAGCCCCCGTCCGGTTCCTCCGGCCGCGTCACCGAGCTCCAGGCGGACGGCACCACGAAGACGATCGACGCCGGTGGTGTCGAGTACCTCGCCACGCATCTGCGCGAGGCGCGCGCGGGCAACAAGTACTCCATCACCGCGGCCGGCGGCGACATGGTCGGCGCCTCGCCGCTGATCTCGGGCCTCTTCCACGACGAGCCCACCATCGAGGCGCTCAACAAGCTGGACCTGGACGTCACCTCGGTCGGCAACCACGAGTTCGACGAGGGCGCCAAGGAACTGGGCCGCCTCCAGAAGGGCGGCTGTCACCCGACCGCCGGCTGCTACACGGACGAGGAGTTCGAGGGCGCCGACTTCCCGTACCTCGCGGCGAACGTCCTGGACGAGAAGACCGGCAAGCCGATCCTCAAGCCCTACTGGGTCTGGAAGAAGAACGGCGTCAAGGTCGGCTTCATCGGCGTGACCCTGGAGGACACTCCGGGCGTCGTCTCCGCCGAGGGCGTCAAGGGCCTGAAGTTCAAGGACGAGGTCGAGACGATCAACAAGTACGCCCGCGTGCTGCAGGCGCAGGGCGTGAGGTCGATCGTGGCCCTCATCCACGAGGGCGGGGCCCCGGCCTCGTCGGCGTACAACTACGACTGCGACGCCCCGGGCGCGGGCGACGGCATCTCCGGCCCGATCGTGGACATCGCCAAGAACATCACCCCGCAGGTCGACGCGCTGGTGACGGGTCACACCCACGCCGCGTACGCCTGCACCATCAACGACCCGGCGGGCAACCCGCGCACGGTCACCTCGGCCGCCGCCTTCGGCCGCCTCTACACGGACACGACGCTGACGTACGACCGGTGGACGGGTGACATCGCCCGTACGGCGGTGAAGTCGGCGAACCACGTGGTCACCCGGACCGTCGCCAAGGCCACGGACATGACCGAGCTGATCAGCAAGTGGAACACCCTCGCGGCGCCCATCGGCAACCGCGCGATCGGCTACATCTCCGCCGACATCCCGAACACCGGCACCGAGTCCCCGATGGGCGACCTCATCGCCGACGCGCAGCTCGCTTACGGCAAGCAGCTCGACCCGGAGACCGACCTGGCGCTGATGAACCCGGGCGGTGTGCGAGCCGGGCTGACGTACGCGCAGAAGGGCACGGAAGGCGACGGCGTGGTCACCTACGCCGAGGGCTTCACGGTCCAGCCGTTCTCCAACACCGTGAACCTCCAGGACTTCACCGGCGCCCAGCTGATCAAGGTCCTCCAGGAGCAGGTCAGCGGCAGCAACGCGGCCTCCCCGAAGATCCTCCAGCCGTCCTCGGGCCTCACGTACACGCTGGACCTGACGAAGACCGACGCCGACCGGATCGTCGTCGACTCCATCAAGCTCAACGGCACGGCCATCGACCCGGCGGCCACCTACCGCGTCGCGACCAACAGCTTCCTCGCGGGCGGCGGCGACGGCATCACCACGCTGGGCCAGGGCACCAACGACCTCGTCGGCACGGACGACCTGGCTGCCCTTGAGCAGTACCTGCTGGCCAACTCCTCGGCCACGAGCCCGATCGCACCTCCGGCCGCGAACCGGATCACGATCGTGAAGTAACCCCCCACGGGAACAGTGAGAGGCGGCCGCGTCACATGACGCGGCCGCCTCTTCGCGTCTCGCCTTCCCGTCTGGTGCCTTCCGTCCCCGCCTTTCCGGCTACGCCACCCCTCGCCGGCCCGCGAGCATCCCGTGCAGGATCTCGACCTCGGCGTGCAGGTGGGGCAGGACCCGGTCGTTGAGGAAGGGCAGGGTGGTCCGGCGGCCCGCCGTGTCGTACAGGTGGACGATCTGTCCCGGCCCGGCGCCCTGGGCGCGCTGGACGGTCTCGACACGCAGCTCCCGGATCTCGGGCCAGGACCACTTCCGTACCCGCAGGGCGCCGTACGCGGTGATCCCGGAGGCCCGCACGACCGTACGGGCCCGGAGCAGGGTGAGCGCGAAAAAGCCGTCGGCTGCGAGCAGCATCGCGATCAGAAACGCCGCGACCCAGCCGCGTAGGCCGCTGATCAGCACCTCGGCGGTACCGGCCGCGAACATCAGCCCGATCAGAAGGGCCGGCTTCCACGCCGGCGCCTGTCTGCGGTACACCCTCTCGACCACGCTGCCCCCCGTTCCCGATTTCCCCGGACACTGTCCGCAGGATCGTAGCCGTGGGGGCCCGGGCGGGGAGGGCCGGATCCGGGGTTACTGCAGCTCTGTCGGCGGCGGCGTCGGCGCCCCCGGGAGCCGTACCGTCGCCACCGTGCCGCCGCCCTCCGCGCGGGCCAGGGTCACCTGGCCGCCCGCCTGTTCCACCGTGCGCGCGACGATCGACAGGCCGAGACCCGAACCCGGCAGCGCGCGTGCGCTGGGGGAGCGCCAGAAGCGGTCGAAGACATGGGGGAGTTCGTCCTCGGTGATGCCGGGGCCGTGGTCGCGGACGGTGAGGACGCCCCCGCTCAGCCGTACGTCGATGGTGCCGCCGTCGGGGCTGAACTTCACGGCGTTGTCGAGGATGTTGACCACCGCCCGCTCCAACGCCGCCGGTTCGGCCCGCGTGAACCACGGCTCCACATGCGCGTTGATCGTCAACTCCGGTCCGCGCAGCCGCGCCCGGCGCAACGCGGACTCGACGGTGTCCTCCAGCGAGACCACCTGGACCCGTTCCCCACGCTGCCCCGCCGACCGCGACAGCTCCTGCAAGTCACCGATCAGCGACGCCAGTTCCGTCATCTGCGCCTTCACGGAGGCGAGGAGCGCCTTGCGGTCGGCCTCCGGGATCGGGCGCCCCGTCTCCTCGCTGCGGGTGAGGAGTTCGATGTTGGTACGGAGGGAGGTGAGCGGCGTCCGGAGCTCATGGCCGGCGTCCGCGATCAGCTGCTGCTGGAGCTCGCGGGAGCTGGCCAGGGAGGACGTCATCGAGTTGAAGGAACGGGACAGCCGGGCGACCTCGTCCTCGGCGTCCTCCTCGACCGGGATACGGACGTTCAGGTCCTCGGTCCTGGCCACGTGTTCGACGGCCTCGGTGAGCTTGTCGACGGGGCGGAGACCTGCGCGGGCGACGGCGAGACCGGCGGCGCCTGCGCCGAGGACTCCGACGCCGGAGACGAGGAGGAGGATGAGGGCGAGTTCGTTGAGGGTGTTCTGGGTGCCCTTGAGGGAGACGGCGACGAGGAAGGCGGCGTTCGAGGTCTCGCCGGTCGTGCGGTTCTGGAGCGTCAGGGGGACGGTCATCACTCGCACGGGGGTGCCGTCCACCGTGGTGCCGTTGTGGACGATCCCATCACCGTTGTGCCTGTTCTCGATGACGCCCTTGTCTGCCTGGGTGACCTTGACCTCGCCCGCGGAGTTCCCGAGGAGGCAGACGGTCGCGTCGGCGGTGAGCGCCTGGGAGTAGGTGTTGCGGGGACCGTTGTAGGCGGTCTGGGGGGTCTGTGTGCAGTTGGCGAGGGCGTTCTCGATACCCACCCGCTGGGGGCCCTGGACGGCCGCCGCCTTCTGCAGGTCACCGTCCAGCTGGTCGTACAACTTCCCCTGCACGATGAACCAACACGTCACCGAAACCGCCGCCACCGCGAACGCCACCGCCGCCGCCACCAGCAACGACAACCGCGCCCGGATCGGCAGGGTCTGGAACCGGCGCAGAACCCTCTTCACTCCGCCCCACCCTGGCGCAGCACATACCCCACCCCACGCACCGTGTGAACGAGCCGGGGCTCGCCACCCGCCTCCGTCTTGCGGCGCAGGTACATCACATACACGTCGAGGGAGTTGGACGAGGGCTCGAAGTCGAAGCCCCACACCGCCTTGAGGATCTGCTCACGGGTCAGCACCTGACGCGGATGCGCCATGAACATCTCCAGCAGGGTGAACTCCGTGCGGGTCAGCTCCACCGGCCGCCCGGCCCGTGTCACCTCCCGCGTCGCGAGATCCATCCGCAGGTCCGCGAAGGTGAGCGCCTCGTCGGCCTCGGCGGTCGCCGCCCCGGCCGCCGCGGCGTAGGAGGACCGCCGCAGCAGCGCCCGGACCCGGGCGAACAGCTCGTCCAGTTCGAACGGCTTGACCAGGTAGTCGTCGGCGCCCGCGTCGAGCCCGGTCACCCGGTCGCCGACCGTGTCCCGTGCCGTCAGCATCAGGATGGGGGTCGTGTCGCCCGCGCCGCGGATGCGCCGGGCCGCCGTGAGCCCGTCCATGCGGGGCATCTGGATGTCGAGGACGACCAGGTCGGGCCGGTACGCGGTCGCCTTGTCGAGGGCGTCGGCCCCGTCCACGGCGACCTCCGTGTCGTAGCCCTCGAAGGCGAGGCTGCGCTGGAGTGCTTCGCGCACGGCCGGCTCGTCGTCGACGATCAGGATGCGCTGGGGGTCACGGTCGCCTTCGGCGGGGCTCATGGCTTCGGATTCCTCGGGTGCGGTGGGGCCGGCAGGGAGCTGAAGGGTGAACGTTTTCAGCCTCGCATGGTTCCCGGCCGGTGCGAGAGGGGCACGGGGTCAGCGGGCGGCACTGCGGCGCCGGGCGCGGCCCGCGCTCGCCCCGCGGCGGGCCACCGCCGGGGAGGCCACCTCGGGCGCCCGCGCCACCGGGGCGTGCAGTTCGTACGCCACGTCGAGGGCCAGGGCGAACCCGGCCGGGTCGGCGCCGGCCACCGTGTGCGAAACCTGCTTGATCATGACGTACTCCCTACGGGGTTCGAAGAAGCTCAGTTGTCGCTGCCGCCGGCCCGCAGCGTGGCCAGGTCGGACTTGACGGTGTTGATCGGGATGGAGAACCCGAGGCCCGAGCTGCCAGCCGTCGAGGCGTCCGAACTGGCCGAGTACATAGCCGAGTTGATGCCGATGATGTTGCCGTTCATGTCGATCAGCGCGCCGCCGGAGTTGCCCGGGTTCAAGGACGCGTCGGTCTGGATCGCCTTGTACGTCGTCGTGGACGACCCGGTGTCGCCGTTGAACTGCTGGCCGCCGAACTCGAACGGCCACTGCCCGCCGCCCTGCTGCTGCCGGCCCTCGTCGGTCGAGACGGTCACGTCCCGGTTGAGGGCGGACACGATGCCGCTGGTCACCGTGCCGGTCAGGCCCTCGGGGGAGCCGATCGCCACGACCTGGTCGCCGACCTGGACGCCGTCGGAGTCGCCGAGGGTGGCCGCGCTCAGACCGGAGGCGTTCTCCAGCTTGATGAGGGCGAGGTCCTTCGCGGGGTCGGTGCCGACGACGTTCGCGGTGTAGGTCTTGCCGTCGCTGGTGCTCACCTTGATGGTGGAGGCGCCGGAGATGACGTGGTTGTTGGTGATGATCTCGCCGTCACCGGTGATGATCACGCCGGAGCCGGTGGACTCACCGGCGTTCGAGGTGGCGTTGATCTCGACGATGCTCGGGCTGACCGCCTTGGCCACGCCGGACACCGTGCCCTTGGCGGCGGACGGGATCACATTCGTGCTGGTGCTGCTGGAGGCGACCGTGTCGCTGCCGGTCAGCTCCTGGATGCCGTACGCCGTACCGCCGCCGATCGCCGCGGCCACGATCGCCACGGCGGCGAGGAGGGCAAGTGGACCCCGGGCGCGCTTCTTCGGCGCGGGCGCTGGCTCTGCGGGGGGCGCGGTCAGGAGAGCGGTACCGCCGCCGTTGCCGTCTCCGCCGGCGACCTGGGTCTGCGCCGGCCACACCGTGGTTCCCGGCTCGACGGTCACGGGCTGGGCGGGCGGCTGCGTCGGCGGGGGCGGCCACTCCGGGTTCACGGGGGAGGAAGCGTGCTGCTCGTACTCGCCGTCGCGGCGGAAGCTCTCGGTCATGGAAAAGAGCTTGTCGCCCGACCATGAGAGCTTCCTGAGTGCTCCCTGAGAACGCTGCCAGAACCTCGTTTGCCCGATATAAAGCCGGTACTGGCAAGGGTCAGGAGGCTCTCAGGCGGATTTCATAAACGGACCGCGAACCCCGTTCAGGGCCTATTCGCAGCCGCAGGAGCGGCGTACGACCAGACGCGACGGGAAGACCTTCAGGCGCTCCCTGCGCGAACCCGCGACGCGAAGCCCGTCGTCGAGCACCAGGTCCACCGCCTCCCGGGCCATCGCGGGCCGGTCCGATGCGATCGTTGTCATCGGCGGGTCCGCCAGCGCGGCTTCCTTGATGTCGTCGAAGCCGATGACGGCCAGCTCACCCGGCACGTCGATACGAAGCTCGCGCGCCGCCCGCAGCAGGCCGATGGCCTGGTCGTCGGTGGAGCAGAAGAACGCGGTCGGCCGGTCGGGACCGGACAGCACCTCAAGGGCGACCCGGTAGGCGTCGTACCGGTTGTAGGGCGCCTCGTACAGCCGCCCCTCGGTGGAGATCCCCGCCTGCTCCATCACGCGCCGCCAGCCCTCGACGTGGTCGGAGACCGGGTCGCCGACGGAAGGCGTCTCGGCGGTGCCGCCCATACAGGCGACATAGGCGTGGCCGTGGTCGAGGAGGTGGCGGACGGCGAGCTCGGCGCCGCCGAGGTCGTCCGTGACGACGGCGACGTCGTCGATGGCCTCGGGGCGTTCGTGCAGCAGCACGACGCGCGCGTCCCAGGCCTCGATCTCGGCGGCCGCGTTGTCGTTCAGCGCGTGGGACACGAGGATCAGTCCGGAGACCCGCATCCCCAGGAACGCCCGCAGATAGTGGACCTCGCGCTCGCCGATGTAGTCGGAGTTCCCGACGAGCACCATCTTTCCGCGCTCGGACGCGGCCTGTTCGACCGCGTGCGCCATCTCCCCGAAGAAGGGCTGGCGCGCGTCCGGCACGATCAGGCCTATGAGATCCGTGCGGCGGGACGCCATCGCCTGGGCGACCCGGTCGGGCCGGTAGCCCAGTTCCTTGATCGCGGCGAGAACGCGCTCGCGCGTGGCCGGGGCGACCGGCCGGGGTCCGTTGTTGATGACATAGCTGACGACAGCGGTGGACGTCCCCGCCAGCCGCGCCACGTCATCCCTGGTTACCTTGGCCACGCGCGGAGTCTACGCGGATGGACCCGCTCTGGGCAGGGCGTGAGGGAGCTTCCCTGTCGGTTCCCTGTGCCCGGCCCGAGCGTTCCCGGTGTCCGCTTATACGTCCGCACTGACCTCGGCGGCGTCCAGGACGGCCGTCTCGTCCGCATCCTCCGCCTTTGGCTGGGCGTTCTTGGGCTTTGCCTCGTCGGGGACCCGCTCACCCTTCTCGGGGGTAACGAATCGATAACCGACGTTCCGGACGGTTCCGATCAGCGACTCGTGCTCGGGTCCGAGCTTGGCGCGCAGCCGTCGTACGTGCACGTCCACGGTCCGGGTGCCACCGAAGTAGTCGTACCCCCAGACCTCCTGCAGCAGCTGCGCGCGCGTGAAGACGCGGCCCGGGTGCTGGGCGAGGTACTTGAGGAGCTCGAACTCCTTGAAGGTCAGGTCGAGGACCCGGCCCTTGAGCTTGGCGCTGTAGGTCGCCTCGTCGACCGAGAGGTCGCCGTTGCGGATCTCCATGGGGGAGTCGTCGTTGACGATCTGCTGCCGGCCCATGGCGAGCCGGAGCCGCGCCTCGACCTCCGCGGGGCCTGCGGTGTCGAGGAGGACGTCGTCGATGCCCCAGTCGGCGGTGACGGCGGCGAGGCCGCCCTCGGTGACGACGAGGATGAGCGGACAGCCCGGACCGGTGGAGCGCAGCAGCTGGCACAGGCTGCGGACCTGCGGCAGATCGCGGCGGCCGTCGATCAGGATGACGTCGGCACCAGGGGTGTCGACGAGGGCGGGGCCTTCGGCCGGAGCGACCCGCACGTTGTGCAGAAGCAGGCCGAGAGCGGGCAGCACCTCCGTCGACGGCTGGAGGGCATTGGTCAGGAGCAGCAGAGAACTCATACGGCTGGTTCCTCCTCGGTCCCGGCGAGGTCGTAGCTCTCGAATCTTTCGTATACAGGTGACCCGAAAGCACAAAAGGACCCGGGGGCTGCGTTGCCCGAGTCCTCTGTTCAGGAGAATAGCCCACATGCGCATTGATCCGGCAGGTCGTGTGGTGCGATCCACCACGATTCCGCACTCTGAGACGAACAGAGGCACACCTATACGGACGTTTCTGCACACCAACGACGGTGTGACGATCGATTCCGTATACGATCCGCCGGCCTTCGTATACGAACCGGCCGGCCCGGCGCCCGACGCCTCCGCGCCACCTTCCCGTGATCTCGCGTTCGTCGTCGCGCACGGTTTCACCGGCGACGCGGATCGCCCTCATGTTCGCCGGGTGGCGGAGGCGTTCACGCAGTACGGCGGCGTGGTCACGTTCTCCTTCCGCGGTCACGGAGCCTCCGGCGGCCGCTCCACGGTGGGCGACCGCGAGGTGCTCGATCTGGCGGCCGCGGTGGAGTGGGCCCGCTCGCTCGGGCACGCGCGCGTGGTGACCGTCGGCTTCTCCATGGGCGGTTCTGTGGTGCTGCGGCACGGGGCCCTGTACCGGCCGGAGGGGACACCGGAAGGGGCGGCAGGGGCGGCGGACGGCTCGGGGCGCGAGGGGCGCACGGAAGCGCACTCGGACGCGGTGGTTTCGGTGAGTGCACCGGCCCGCTGGTACTACCGCGGCACGGCCCCTATGCGAAGGGTTCACTGGCTGATAACCCGCCCCGAGGGCCGCCTGGTGGGCCGCTACGGCCTGCGGACGAGGATCCACCACCGGGACTGGAACCCGGTCCCGCTCTCCCCGGTCGAGGCCGTCCCCCGCATCGCCCCCACCCCCCTGCTGATCGTGCACGGCGACCGGGACGGCTACTTCCCCCTCGACCACCCCCGCATGCTCGCCGACGCCGCCGGTGACCACGGCGAACTCTGGCTGGAGCCCGGCATGGGCCACGCGGAGAACGCGGCCCCCGACGAGCTGCTGCGGCGCATCGGGGACTGGGCTGTCGGTCAGGGCGGCTAGCCTGACCGTGTACACAGCCGATCGATAGAGGAACCGGGAACCGGATGTCCAAGGTCACGGTGCGCTACTGGGCCGCCGCCAAGTCCGCGGCCGGCGTCGCCGAGGAGGCGTACGACGCGGACACGCTCGCCGAGGCGCTCGACGCGGTGCGCGGGCGACACCCCGGCGAACTCACGCGCGTCCTGCAGCGATGCTCGTTCCTCATCGACGGTGACCCCGTGGGCACCCGCGGACATGAGACGGTACGGCTGGCCGACGGCGGCACGGTCGAGGTGCTCCCGCCGTTCGCAGGAGGGTGACGATGACCAACCAGCCGTACGAGGGGCAGCAGCAGTACCAGCAGGGGTACGACCCCTACTGGCAGCAGCCGCAGCCGCCTCAGCAGCCGCACCAGGCCTGGCCCGGGCAGCAGCAGGGTTACGAGGACCCGCACGCCGCCCAGCAGTACACGCAGCAGTGGCAGGGCCAGACCTGGGAGACCCAGCTCCAGGCACCGGTCGCGCCGGCCGCGGAGACCTCGTATCTGCCGCAGCAGGGCTACGAGCCGGCGGCGTACGCGGAACCGGCGGCGGCGCCGGCTCCCGCGCCGGAGGTGTCGTCCGGTGACTACGGCCCCGCCACCCTCGGCGGCAACGCCCGTGTCACCGACGCCCAGCGCGCCCGCCTCGAAGGCCGCTCCCCGATCATCGAGCCCGGCATGCAGCCCGCCGCGCTCACCGCCCTCCTCGGCCTGCTCCTCGCCGGTACGGCGGCCATCGGCTCGTACGCGCTCCTGGTGCCGCTCGTCCTCCTCCAGGCCGTCACGGCGGCCGGCTGGTTCCGGCTGAACGGCATGTGGCCGGCCCGGCAGGGCATCGCGCTGGCATTCCTGGGCGCGCTGGTCTCCGACGCGGCCCTGCTGGCCTCCGACCGGGCCCCGTCCGCGATCCTCGGCACCCTCGGCGTCTGGGTCCTGCTCTCCCTGGTCCTCCAGCTCCGTTCCCACGCCGACCCCGACACCCGCATGTACGGCCTCATGGCCACGGTCGCCTCGGCGGCCCTGGCGATCGTCGCCTCCGGCTACCTCGCCGCGGCCGCCGACGCGGTGACGGTCGGCGCGGCATCGGTCGCGGTGGCGGTCCTGGCCCGCGCACTGCCGCTGCCCACCCCCGCGTCGGTCGTGGTCTCCCTGCTGGCCGCGGCGGGCGCGGGCATCGCGGTCGGCGGCATGACGGACCTGGGCGCGGAGGGCGCGCTGCTGGGCGCGACGGCCGGAATGTGCGCCCTGATCGGCCACCGCGTCGCCAGCTACGACTACCCGTCCCGCTTCGTCCACTTCACGGCGGGCGTGGCCCTACCACTGGCGGCGGCGGCACCGGCGGTGTACGTGCTGGGCAGGGCGCTGGGTTAGGGGACGGCCGGGGCTCACGGCTTCCCAGCCTGTCGGTCTGCGGCTTCATCCGCCTGCCCGGCTTGCGGCTTGCCTGTCGGCCGGTCTGCGGTTGGCGTGCCTGACCAGCTTGCGGCTTCACTCGCTGCCCGGCCTGAGGCTTGGCGCGCCTGCCGAGCGTGCGGCTTGCCTGCTGTCCTGCCTGTGGTTTCGCCCGGCCAGCTTGCGGCTTCACTCGCTGCCCCGGCCTGCGGCTTCGTGCGCCTGCCGAGCGTGCGGCTTGCTTGTTGGCCTGCCTGTGGTTTCGCCCGCTCGCCCGGTTGCGGCTTGCCTGTCGGCCAGCTTGTGGCTTCCGCTCGCCCAGTTTGCGGCTTGCCTGCTGGCGGGCTTGTGGCTTCTGCTCGCCCGGCTTGCGGCTTCGCGCGCCCAGCGAGCGTGCGGCTTGCCTGCCAGCCGGCCTGCGGTTTCATCCGTCCACCCCAGCCTGCGGCTTGCCGCCCACCCGCGGCTTCGCGCGCCCGTCCAGCCGGTGGGCTGCCGCCATCTCGCTCCCCCTACCCAGCCTGCGGGCATTCGTGCCGCCTAGGGCGGCACGGGTGGGCGCTGGGGGTCCCCCCTCTGGGGGAGACACCCCGTAAGCGCCGGGCTGCGCGACCCACCCGGCGTCGGCCCCCACCCCGGCGACCCACCCGGCGTCAGCCACTCGCCCGGCGACCTACCCGGCCTCAGCCCTCACCCCGGCCCCTCCCTGTCACAGCTGATCGACAAACTCCCGGTCGACGCCCCGCCCAGGGTTACCGTGACAACCGGACGTAGACCGCCGAGGTGGGGGAACACCAAAGCATGCGCGCACTGCGAATACTGCTGATCATCGCCGTCATCCTCGGCGGCCTCTTCGTGATCGCCGACCGCATAGCGGTCAACCTCGCCGAGGACGAGGTCGCGGACAAGCTCCGGACCACCGAGAACCTCGCCTCCACCCCCGACGTGTCGATCAAGGGCTTCCCGTTCCTCACCCAGGTCGCCTCTGGAGAGCTCGACGACACCGAGGTGGTCATCAAGGACTACGAGGCCGCCACCGGCACGGACAACGGCAGGATCCGCATCGACGACATCAGGGCGAACTTCAGGGGCGTCGCCTTCTCCGGCGACTACAGCTCCGCGACCGCCGCCACCGCGACCGGCACCGCGACCATCGCGTACGACGAGCTCCTGAAGGCCGCGAAGTCCGAACCGACGCAGATCTTCCCCGGGGTCACCGCGCAGATCGTCGGCCTCGCCGACGGCGGCAACGGCAAGATCAAGGCGAACCTCAAGATCACTGCGCTGGGCAGGTCGACGACGTACCCCGTGCTCAGCACGGTCACCGTCGACGGCGACACCGTGAAGGTGCACGCGGACAACCTGCCGAACCTGGTCGTCGAGGTCGCGGAGGGACAGGTGCGGTCGATCACCGACTTCGAGCAGAAGATCGACGATCTGCCCGGCGGCGTGCAGCTCGACAAGGTCGAGGCGGCGGAGAACGGTGTAGAGGTCGGGGTGAAGGGTTCGAACGTCGAGCTGGCCGGGTAGGACGGCGGTCGGCGGCCCCGGAAGGACGGCGTTCGGCGGACAAGGAGTGTCCGAGGAGCGAGACGACCCGTCCGAACCCCAGCTGTGACGACGGCCACCGGAGCCCGAAACCCGTGCGAACGCGGCCCGGGAGCCGATCTGATCCCACATCCCGGACGATCGCATCTCAAAATACGACACACCGGTGACATGCCCGGCTGTCCGTCCCTACGATCGACCACTATGAAGCGACAGGCGGATCTCACAAAGCGGCGGGCAGTGGACCTGTGCCGCGTTGCCGCCATGCTCTGTCGCCCTTTCTGAGCGGAAGCCCCGAGCGTCCGCATCCCCTCGCCCTGCATCCCAGGGCATCCGTGCGCCGGCTACCGCATGCCCGGGCCGCGCACCCTCACACTCGTACGCCCCGCCGCAACTGCCCCGGAGGAGAAAGAGCATGAGCCGCAGCGACGTCCTGGTCGACGCCGACTGGGTCGAGGCCAACCTCGACAACCCGAACATCGCGATCGTGGAGGTGGACGAAGACACGTCCGCCTACGAGAAGAACCACATCAAGAACGCGATCCGGATCGACTGGACGAAGGACCTGCAGGACCCGGTCCGCCGTGACTTCATCGACCAGGAGGGCTTCGAGAAGCTCCTGTCGGCGAAGGGCATCGCCAACGACACCCTGGTGATCCTCTACGGCGGCAACAACAACTGGTTCGCGTCGTACGCCTACTGGTACTTCAAGCTGTACGGCCACGAGAGCGTCAAGCTCCTCGACGGCGGTCGCAAGAAGTGGGAACTCGACGCCCGCGAGCTGGTCGAGGAGGTGCCCGAGCGCCCCACGACCGACTACAAGGCCAAGGCCCAGGACACCTCGATCCGCGCCTTCCGTGACGACGTGGTCGCCGCGATCGGCAGCCAGAACCTGGTGGACGTCCGTTCCCCCGACGAGTTCAGCGGCAAGCTGCTCGCGCCCGCCCACCTGCCGCAGGAGCAGTCGCAGCGCCCGGGCCACGTCCCGTCCGCCCGCAACATCCCGTGGTCGAAGAACGCCAACGACGACGGCACCTTCAAGTCGGACGACGAGCTCAAGGAGCTCTACGCCGAGGAGCAGGTCGACCTCGCCAAGGACACCATCGCCTACTGCCGCATCGGTGAGCGCTCGGCCCTGACCTGGTTCGTCCTGCACGAGCTGCTCGGTGTCGAGAACGTCAAGAACTACGACGGCTCCTGGACCGAGTACGGCAGCCTCGTCGGCGTCCCGATCGAGCTCGGCGCCAACAAGTAAGCAGACCCAAGTCCCACCCCGACCGGCCTTCCTTCCGGTCAGACCCTTCTGAATCTGGAGAAAGACATGTGTGGAGCGAAGGCCGGCGGCCCGGACGCCTCGACGATCAAGCCCGGTGAGACCACCATCCAGGGCCAGGTGACCCGCGACGGCGAGCCGGTGGTGGGCTACGTCCGCCTCCTGGACTCGACGGGCGAGTTCACCGCGGAGGTCCCCACCTCCGCCACGGGCCAGTTCCGCTTCTACGCGGCCGAGGGCACCTGGACCGTCCGCGCCCTGGTCCCCGGCGGCACCGCCGACCGCACGGTCGTCGCGCAGCAGGGCGGCCTGGCCGAGGTCGCGATCGCCGTCTGAGGCACCCGCTGTCGCTGTCGAAGGGCCGTACCCCCCCGGGGTGCGGCCCTTCGGCATGCGCGGACACGGACCTACCCTGGAGGCATGTACGCACGGCGGCGTCACACGTACTTCGCCATGATGGGCACCTGCATCGCCCTGTTCGTCCTGGCCTGGGGAGTCGTACGCCTCTGGTCGATCCCGGTGGCCGTGGGCATGTGCGTGGTCGCCATGCTGATCCCCCCGGTCGCCGCGATGGTCGCCAACCGGCGAGGCCCGGAGGACCGCTGGTGGGACGACCCGTCCGGCGACCCGAAGTCCGACGACTGGTGGGACGAGCTCGACGGAAAGAAACGGCGTCAGTAGACGAGGGCCTGGGTCTCGTCCCCCAGCGCTTCCTGTACGAAGACCTGCGCGCCCGCGATCCGTACGCCCTCGATGACGTCCTTCTCCGTGATCTCCCGGCGGGCCGCGCACTGGGTGCAGAGCGTCAGCGTGCCGCCGGCGAGGATCGAGTCGAGGAGGTCGGGGAGCGGGGCGGCGTGCGGGAGTTCGAACTCGGCGGCGCGGCCCGGGAGGGCGAACCAGGCGGACTCCCCGGTCAGCCACAGGGAGACGTCGACCCCGCTGGCGACGGCCACCGCCGCCACCGTGAACGCCTGGGAGCAGCGCTCGGGGGCATCGGCCCCCGCCGTCACCTTGATCACGAGCTTCTTCGCCATGCCCGAATCGTAATCAACACGGCTACAACTCAGATCGTTGGCCATGAGTCTCCTGTGCGCGCATACGGAATGCGCGCTTCACGTTCTGTGGGGGGACGTCTTGGAAGTCTCGGAAGTACCTGAAGTACCTGAAGTACCGGTAGCTCCGGAGGCGACCGGAGCACCCGAAGAAGCTCCGGCCGTAACCCCGGCCGTACGACGTCCGCGCCGCCGTGGCCGTACGACACTCCTCATCGCGGCGGCCGCCGTGCTCGGCGCGGTCGCCGGCACCTGCACCGGCTTCGTCGTCCAGGCCGACCGCGAGCCCACCAAGCTGCCGCCGCTGTCCCAGCCCGTCGTCAAGCAGGCCGAGGGCGAGACCGAGCCGCTGTCCGCCGCGCAGGACCGGCGGGTGAAGACGGACGGCGATCTGCGCAAGCTGCTGCTGAAGAAGCCGCGCGGGGCGAAGAAGGCCGACTGGCTGGGTGACGACGACGGCTGGATGGGCGTGGCCGCCTACGCCGACGCCTTCGACAAGCCGGGCGCCGCGTTCGGCGACCTCGTCCACGACGAGTTCCGCCGCGCGGCCGTCACCGGCTGGGAGGAGAGCGGCAATCTCACGGTGTCGATCCGGTTGATCCAGTACCGCCAGGAGGAGGACGTCGCGGCCGAGCGCGCGGCGAGCGACGCGCAGTACTGGGCGGAGGACGAGGACGACACGGACAGCTGGGTCGTTCCCGGCACCGAGGACGGGATGGCGTACGTCCACAACAAGGCCGACACCGAGCCCGGCTATCTGCCGCTCTATGGCGCGGAGGCGCACGCCTGGCGCGGTGACATCGCCGTGGAGGTCTGGGTCTACGACACCAAGCCGATCAGCAAGAAGAAGATCATGGACCTGGCCGAGCGGCAGATGGAGCGGCTGTGAGCGAGATTCCCGAGAGCGCGGCGGTTCCTGAGAGCGCGGCGGTTCCTGAAACCCCCGAGGTCCTTTCCGCTCCCGAAGTCCTCCAGAGCCCCGTCCCGGACGAGGGTCCCGCTCAGCCCGCCAAGAAGCCCGTCCGCCGTGGTCGTGTCGCCGCGATCGCCGGGTCCGTGCTGCTGGCCGGTGCCGTCGTGGCCGGTGTCGGCTTCACCGTCGTGACCGTGGACGACGCCGACCGGGACGCCGGTGCACCGGTCTGGAAGTTCCCGAAGGCGGCCGAGGCGGCCGAGGCGGACGAGGAGAAGGCGGCCACCGCCAAGGGGCTGGCCGGGGTCCTCGTGCCGTACGGGACCGACGGCTGGAACCGGGGCCCGGACCTCGCCGAGTTCGGTTCCGACGCCGAACTCAGCGGTGCCCAGGCGACCGCCCTGCGCAAGGAGTCGCTGAGCGGTCTGCCCCGCACCCAGCGCAAGGAGCTGGAGAAGCGGATCGACAAGCAGCGCATCACCGGCATGGCGATGCGCAGCTACATCAACTCCACGGGCAGCAACGCCAGCGGGCAGGGCGTCTCCGTGGTCAGCATCACGCTGTCCCGGATGGAGAAGAGGGCCGCCGCCAAGGACATCTCGACGTCCCAGAACACCTTCCTCGCCGCCCTGGACGTCTTCCGCAAGGGCCCGGAGATCAAGGGCTTCGAGAACGCCGAGTGCTTCCTGCCGCCCAAGGACGCCGACGAGGACCTCGACATGATGTTCTGCTCCGCCTACCAGGGCGACATCCTGATCAGCGCCACCGCCGACGGCGTCAAGTCACTCGACACCAAGTCGATCGCGGCGCTTCTCGCCGAGCAGCTCGACCGCATCGCAGAGCCGGGGGAGGCCGTATGACCGAGCAGACGCAACCGACGCAGCGGACCGAGGAGACGCAAGCGAGCGCGCAGACACCAGCGAGCGAGCAGGCGCAAGCCAGCGAGCAGGCACAACCGGCGCAGCAGGCCGAGCCGCAGCCCCTCGTGGTGCCGCCCGTGCCCGTGGCGCCCCCGCAGGCCTCGGTCCTTTCGGACCCTCCGGCGCCGAAGGACCGACGGGTCCTGCGGGCCGTCCTGCGCTGGACCGCCGCCGTCGTGGTCTTCGCCGTCGCCGGCGCGGGGACGGCGTACGGCATCACGCGGATGGAGCGGACGGACGTACCGGGACTCGCGACCGAGTCGGACGGGCGCTGGGAGTACCCGGAGATCGTCAAGCCGCCGCTGCCGTCCGGCAGCCCGGCGCCCTTCGCCGAGGAGAACACGGCCGGTACTCACCACGCCGACCTGCGCAAGCTCCTGCTGCCCGCACCCGAGGGCGCGACGGCCGACAAGGCGCTCGACGGGAAGGACGGCTGGCTGGCGACGAAGGACTACCTCGCGGAGTACAAGGACCCGGAGGACCGGGCCGAGATGGCGCAGAAGCTCACGGACCACGGGCTGCGGCACATCGCGGCCCGCGGCTGGAAGACCGACGACGGCACGCACACCCGCGTCTATCTGCTCCAGTTCGACACGGCTGAGATCGCGGACCGGATCTGGCAGCGATTCTCGGGGTCCGACGACGCCCTGTACAACGTGCGCGGCACCGACAGCTCCCAGCTGGACCCGGACTTCCCGGTCGGGGCAGCGGTCGAGAACATCGAGCGCGCCGTCCACGTCGAGGACAAGCCGTACGGCACCGAACAGGTCCGGCACGCCTACCTCGCCGCCGGTGACGTGGTCGCCCTCGTCATCCAGTCCCGCAAAGGCACCGCCGCAGCCGTCCCCTTCCAGCAGACGGTGACGCTGCAGAGCCAGCTGCTCGGCTGAGCGACGGGGGCGCTGAGGCGTACCTCGCGGAGAAGACCGGGCCCCGGCCGACTAAGCTGGGGCCCGGCCCGTGCACCTCCCCCCAGAGGGGGGAACCCAACACTCGCTCAACGTAGGAGCACCAAGTGCTTGAGTACTTCTTCGAAGCTCTGCTCGTCCTGGTCTGCGTCGGCGTCCTCGCCTTCGCCGGGCTGACGGTGAAGAAGCTGTACCAGGGCCAGCGCTGACCCACGTCTAGGAACTGCCTCTCATGATCGAGATCCCGTCCGACCTCCACAAGGACCTCGTCCCGCTCGTCTTCCTGCTCGGCAACTGGGCCGGCGCGGGCGTGCACGACTTCCCCGGCTCCGAGAAGTGCAACTTCGGGCAGGAGGTCACCTTCTCCCACGACGGCCGGGACTTCCTGGAGTACCAGTCCCACACCTGGGTCCTGGACAACGACGGGAACAAGGTCCGTCCGCTGGAGTCCGAGCACGGCTTCTGGCGCGTCGACGCCGACCGCAAGGTCGAGATCACGATGGTCCGCGACGACGGCGTCGTCGAGATCTGGTACGGCGAGCTCGCCAAGCAGAAGCCGCAGATCGACCTGGTCACGGACGCCGTCGCGCGTACCGCGGCCTCGGGCCCGTACACCGGCGGCAAGCGCCTGTACGGCTATGTCAACAGCGATCTGATGTGGGTCGGCGAGAAGCAGACCCCCGAGGTCGAGCTGCGCCCCTACATGTCCGCGCACCTGAAGAAGGTCGTCACCCCGGAGGACGTCGAGCGCTGGGCGAAGGCCCTGCCCGACGACATGCCGGACGACGGGATCGCTTTCTTCAAGTAGTTCTAGACTTCCGGGTGTGGTGAGCACCGACTGGAAGAGTGATCTGCGGCAGCGCGGCTACCGGCTGACCCCGCAGCGGCAACTTGTGCTCGAAGCCGTGGACACCCTTGAGCACGCGACCCCCGACGCCATCCTCACGGAAGTGAAGAAGACGGCGTCGGGGGTCAACATTTCCACGGTCTACCGGACGCTGGAGCTCCTGGAGGAGCTCGGCCTGGTCAGCCATGCCCATCTGGGGCACGGGGCGCCGACGTACCACCTGGCGGACCGCCACCACCACATCCACCTGGTCTGCCGGGACTGCGAGAACGTCATCGAGGCGGACGTCCAGGTGGCGGCGGAGTTCACCGCGAAGCTGCGCTCGGCCTTCGGGTTCGAGACGGACATGAAGCACTTCGCGATCTTCGGCCGCTGCGAGGACTGCTCCAGGAAAGCTTCCCTCAAGGCTTCAACTACCGAGTCGTAGGCTTAGGCATATGAAGAGCCCTCTGCTGTCCCTGCCCGGCGCCGTCCCCGCCGAGGGCGTGGACGAAGGCGTCGCCGCCCACTACGGCGAGCTGTTCCGCGAACAGCGCGCCCTCGCCGACGGCACCGGCTTCGTGGACCTCTCGCACCGTGGCGTTCTCACCGTCACCGGCGAGGACCGCCTCAGCTGGCTGCATCTGCTGCTCACCCAGCATGTCTCCGAGCTGCCCGCCGGCGAGGCCACCGAGGCACTGATCCTCTCCGCCAACGGCCACATCGAGCACGCCCTGTACCTGGTCGACGACGGCGTGACGGTCTGGGCCCATGTCGAGCCCGGCACCCAGGAGGCGCTGATCGCGTACCTGGAGTCGATGAAGTTCTTCTACCGCGTCGAGGTCGCCGACCGCACGGCGGACATCGCGGTCGTCCACCTCCCGGCGGGTTCGATCACCGAGGTGCCGGAGGGCGTCGTCGTACGCGAGACGTCGTACGGCCGCGACCTGTTCCTCCCGCGCGCCGACCTGGAGTCGTACGCCGAGAAGGCGGGCCCGGCGGCCGGCCTGCTGGCCTACGAGGCGCTGCGCGTCGAACACCACCGCCCCCGCCTAGGCTTCGAGACCGACCACCGCACCATCCCGCACGAACTGGGCTGGATCGGAACGGCCGTTCACCTCCAGAAGGGCTGCTACCGGGGCCAGGAGACGGTCGCCCGCGTCCAGAACCTGGGCAAGCCGCCGAGGCGGCTGGTCTTCCTCCACCTGGACGGCAGCGAGGTGCACCTGCCCCCCGCCGGCACCGACATCCGCCTCGCGGACGACGGCCCCGACGGCCGCAAGATCGGCTTCATCACGACATCGGTACGCCACCACGAGCTCGGCCCGGTCGCCCTCGCCCTGGTGAAGCGGAACGTGCCGGTGGAGGCGGCGCTGCTGGCGGACACGACGGCGGCGGCGCAGGAGGTCGTGGTCGAGCCGTAGGCGAGGCGGGCGTCAGCGTGGCACCGCGATCTTTGCCGCGAGCGTGAAGCCCCCACCAGTGATCGTCACGGCGCTGCCGAGTGCCTCCAGCACCCCCGGCATCACGATCAGCACGGTGATGCCGGCAGCCAGCGCCGCGACCACGATGATGACCGCCGTGACCGCGTTCGGCAGCGGAATCCGTGCGATGTCGAGGCCGCCGGCCTGCGGTTGAGTCCCCGGAGACTTGCCTGGATCCGGCCCTGCGGACGGGTGGTGTGTCATGCCGCTTCTCCCTTTGTCGATCACGTCAGCCCAGGTGTTCGGCGAATCACGGACGACGCGGTGACAGCCGCATACTCCGTGATGTTCTGTGCTCCGAGAGATGCCCATTGGCGCGGCCAGTCAACACGCCCCAGATGTACGGGATTTGAGGCCGGAGAACGCAGGGGGCGGTGCTCCCCCGCCTGCGGTACGGAACGTACGACGAAGACCCTGCCGGGATGACCACCCCGGCAGGGCCCGCCGATGTCGAGGGGGCTCGCTGTCACGAGCCCCGCGAGTCGGTGTCCGCTGCCCCGAGAACCTGGCTCACCTGGGCTGACAGGGAGAAGACTGCCGGGTGGCTGAGCGGTCATGTCGACCAATTGGACTGCCAACTCTACTGAGTTGTCCCCACTTGGTCCCTACTCATAAACAAGGAACAAGCACCTTCCCCTCAACCCGTCAGGGATGCGGTGTTGTCCGGGCCGGTGGTTCAGATCTCCAGCAGGACCGTGAACGGGCCGTCATTCGTCAGGGACACCCGCATCTGGGCGCCGAAGCGGCCCGTGGCCACAGTCGCACCGAGAGCGCGAAGCTGGGCGACGACCTCGTCGACCAGCGGCTCGGCGACATCGCCGGGAGCGGCGGCGTTCCACGTGGGCCGGCGCCCCTTGCGCGCATCGCCGTAGAGCGTGAACTGGCTGATGACGAGGAGCGGCGCGTCGATGTCGCTGCAGGACTTCTCGTCGTGCAGCATGCGGATCGACCAGAGTTTGCGGGCGAGTTGGGCGGCCTTCTCCTTGGTGTCCTCGTGGGTGACCCCGACGAGGACGCAGAGCCCTTCGCCGACGATCTCTCCGACGGTCTCACCCTCGACGACGACACTCGCGCCGTCGACCCTCTGTACCACTGCGCGCATGGAACCATCATGCCGGTCGCCGCGAAGTGACCTTTCCTCGGGATTGTTTTTGATCCTTAACCCCCCATCTGGGGCCGATCGGGGGCACTCGGTCACATAGCGGCCACTTGGGGTGGCACGATGCTCACACACGCCGGTCGAGGGGACGGTAGAGGCACATGAGCACACCGAGTACCGGGCAGCAGCCTCCTGGGGCTGCCGTCCGGCCGCCCACGCAGCGCACGGAGGAACCGCGGCTGCCCGCGGACCCGCCCGAGCACGACCTGTCCTCGCTGAGCCTGCCCGAGCTGCGCACCCTGCGCCGGGACGCCCAGCGCGACGAGGCGGACCTCAGCTATGTACGGCGGCTGCTGCAGGGCCGTATCGACATCCTCCGCGCGGAACTGGCCCGCAGGTCGCCCGCGGGGGAGGGTTCGGTGGTCGAGCGGCTCCCGGAGATCCTCACGGACGCCCCGGCCCGCCAGCGCTCCTCCGCCCGCCATGTCACCCTCGGCACCCCCCACAACGAGGAGTACCGCCGCCTCGCCGCCGAGATGCTCGCCGAGGTGGAGCTCTCGGACCTCCAGGCCCGTACGGATGTGGAGCTGAGCACCGCGATGGGGCGGCTCGTGCGGTACGAGCAGCAGGTCTCCCGGCGCCGGCAGCGGCTGCAGGAGACGACGGACGAGTGCAGCGGCGAGATCGCGCGGCGATACCGGGAGGGGGAGGCGCAGGTGGACGACCTGTTGATCTGAATCCCGGCGCCTTCGACACCGGCCGGGGGCGAGGCCGGCCGGGACGACACCGGCCGGGTGAAGCGCGTGGCCGGGGCCAAGGCGAACGAACGAGCGGGCGCCGCCCGTGTGGTCGACGCCCTGCTGCGTACGTCCGGGCGGCCTCGGTGCCCGGGCGTGTTCTGAGGCTCCTTCCCGTCGGTGACAGGGGACGAATCCGTAGCTGTTGCTCTGTATCCGTGTATCCGTGTATCCGTAGCTGTGCTCTGTCTTGCCGATGTTGAGTTGTGGCTGTGCGACGGCGGTCTTCAGTTGTCGGTGTGGAGTTGTGGCTGTACCGACCGACCGGGCTCTCGGCTCCCCTCCGGAAGAGAGCCCGGCCGGCTGGGCTGAACGGACTTGGGCGGTCCGTCAGCCGGACTGGGCGAGCAGCATCACGAGGATCGCCGCTCCGATGCCGCCGACCATGGTGCTCTTTGCCTTGATGCCGACGGTGAGAAGGATGAAGGCGATGATGCCCATCGGCCCCCATTTCCACTGGATGAGCTGCTCGAATCCGATGGCGAGGGCGGCGATGGCGATGGCGAGCGGCATGACGATCCCCCCTGGTTGAAGCAAGACGAATGACTTGGCTTGGTGGCACCAACCCCTTTGAAGTTTGACCATGTTCTGCAAGTTGGTGGCCAACTTCACCGTAGTTATCTCCGCTTGGAGACGTCTCATAACCACCTTCTCCTTAACTGCCCAAAGATGGCGGGAAGTTGTAGTGTTTGGTTGTGGACCCGAAACACGCCTCCGTCAATGGACGGGAGAGGTCACAGCGGCCACACACGTCACATCGTGAGGTGGCCGACGAGCTGCGTTCCCGGATCCGGTCCGGTGAGCTGCGGCCGGGTCAGCGCATGCCCACTCAGGCCAGGCTGGCCAGCGAGTTCGGTGTGGAGCGCGGGGCGGTCCGGCAGGCCCTGCGCATCCTGCAGTCCGAGCATCTGCTCACCAACGTGTCCAAGGGCAGCCCCGCCACCGTCGCCCCTGACCTCGGCAGGGCGCTGACCGGCCCCGGAGCCCCGCCGCTGCCCACGATGGTGGCCCTCGCCCCGCGTATCGCCGCCGCTTTCGCGGCCCCGCACGTGGAGATCGACGCCCTCTGTCTGACCTCGGTCTCCTTCAACCTCGCCCTCGGCGAACCGCTGCGCCAGATTCACGCCGGACGGCTGAAACCGGCCAAGATCGACGTACGCATCCTGCTGCCGAGCCGGGACATCGACCTCGCCTTCCCGGCCCCGGTCGACCCCTCGATGGACGGCCGGCTGCAACGCCGCTGGCTGGCCCAGCGCAACGCCCAGGGACACGTACTGCGCCACAATCTGCAGGCACTGCGCTCCACGCACGGCATCGACGTACAGGTCACCTTCCGCGCCCTGCCCTTCACCCCGCCCGTGAAGCTGTACCTGCTCAACAACACCGAGGCGCTCTTCGCGTACTACACCCTCACCAAGCGCGAGGAGCAGATCGACCACGAGTACCTGCAGATGTACGACGCCGAGGGCACCCAGTCGATGCTGTTCGCCTTCGACCAGGGCGCCGGGCTGCGGGACACGACCTTTGTCGAGCAGTCCCACCTGTGGTTCAACGCACTGTGGGAGACGATCAGTTCGGAGCTGACGCTCACGATCTGAAGGTCTCCCACAGTGGCGGATCCGGGCGACGCCGTTTCCTCATAGGGCGGGCCCCGCGACGAGGAGGGCCAGCATCACGGCCCCGACGGAGCTCATCGCCGGGCTCTTGGCCCTGATGCCGATGCTGAGCAGCAGCAGACCGAGGATGCCGGCGGCGCCGTACTTCCACTGGAGGGTCTGCTCGACGCCGACGACGAAGATGGCGGAGAGGAGGTAGAGAGCAGGCATTGGTGGTTCCCCCTTGAGACTTGAGGCGGGCGCCCGGGGCGGTCGGACGCTGGGGGTCGGGCTCTGGTGCTGGGCGATGAGGAGGCAAAACTTCCGCCAACTGGACCAAGTTGGCAACCAACTCTGCTTGAGTTGTACCCACTTGGTCCATGCTCGGAAACAACTTACAAACAACTCCCGATAGATGGATGGGAGTTGTAGCGTTTGGTCGTGACCAGGGGAAGGTAACGAAGACCGTGGCGGAGAACCTGGCGAAGACCGTGGCGAAGACCGTGGTGGAGAACTTGGCGGAGAACGTGGCAGTGAACGGCAGCAGAAAGCTCTCGCCCCAGGAGATCGCCGAGATCCTGCGGGAACGCATCCGCGTCGGAGACCTCAAGGCGGGAGACCGCCTGCCCACCCAGGCCGAGCTGGCGGAGGAGTTCGGCGTGGAACGCGGCACCGTCCGCCAGGCCCTGCGGGCACTGCAGGAGGACGGTCTGCTCAGTAACGTGAGCAAGGGGAGCCCACCGCGGATCGCGGAGCCGGCGCCGGTGCGGGGGGCTCCGCAGCCGACGATGGTGGGGTTGGCACCGCGGATGGCGGAGGCCTTCGCGGCGGAGCACGTACGCGTGGACGTGGTCTGCCACACCTCCGAGACGCTGATGGTGGCACTCGGCGACTCCCTGCGCCGCATCCACGAGGGCAGGCTGCGCCCCGAATCGATCGACTTCCGCGTCCTGCTTCCGGGCCGGGACATCAACCTGGCCTTCCCCGTCCTGGTCGACGGCGGCGGCGAGGCGGACCCGGTCCACCAGCGCTGGCTGGAGATGCGCAACGCCCAGGCCCACGTACTGAAGTACAACCTCAACGCCGTCCGCGGCACCCACGGCATCGACGTCCGCGTCACCTTCCGCGCCCTCCCCTTCACCCCACCCGTGAAGATGTACCTGCTCAACGGGGAGGAAGTGCTCCTCGGCTACTACATGCTCGAGAAGCGCGAGGAGGAGTACGAGAGCCAGACCCTGGAGATGTACGACGCCCTCGGCTCCCAGTCCGTCCTCTTCTCCTTCGTCAAGACGGCCAGCCAGCGCGACGAGGCCTTCGTCGAGGAATCCCAGAAGTGGTTCGACGCCCTCTGGGAAACCATCACGACGGACCTGACACTCTCCTAGTGACCTCTGATACGACGCAGACTGAAGCGGTGACAGCAGAACTCGAGGAACTCAGCGAACTGATCAGCCGCGCCCGAGTCGTCCTGTGGGACTTCGACGGGCCGATCTGCCGCCTGTTCGCCGGGCACTCGGCGGAACGCGTGGCGAGGGAACTGGTCGAGTGGCTGGAGAGCCGGGGCCTGCACGGCCTGGTGACGGAGGACGAACGGGAGTCCCTCGACCCCCACGTCGTCCTGCGCGCCGTCGATCTCCGCCACCCCGGCAGCGACCTCGTCGCGGAGCTGGAGGAACGTCTCACCCAGGAGGAACTCCACGCTGCGTCCTCGGCGATGCCGACGGCGTACGCGGACCCGCTCATACGCACCTGGACGGCGGTCGGTTCGCGGCTGGCGATCGCGACGAACAACTCTCCCCGGGTCGTCCGCAGATACCTTTCCTCCCGGGGTCTGACATCCTGCTTCACCCCCCATATCTACGGCCGCACCCAGGATCTCCACCGCCTCAAGCCCGACCCCCACTGCCTGAACCGCGCCCTGAACGCGATGGGCGCGGCCCCTTCGTCCGCCTTGATGATCGGCGACAGCGATACCGACTATGAGGCCGCCCGGAGCGCGGGGGTTCCGTTCCTCGGCTACGCGCGTAACGCGCGCAAGGAGAAGCTGTTGCGGGACGCGGGCGCCGAAGTGGTGGTGAACTCACTGGACGACGTGCGGACCGTGCTGCTGAGCGGCTACTGACGGGGCTCAGGCCTGCAACATCAGCAGGGCGAAGACCACGGCGCCTGCGGACAGACATGCCGTGTTGCGTGCCCTGAGGCCTACCCCCAGGAGGAAGAGGCACAGCACGCCGAGTGCTCCGAACCTCGACTGGAATAACTGGTCCAGACTCGGGAGGAGAACTGTGACCAGCAGTTGAACCACGACCATGACCGCCCCCATCTACCGCCTACGGAGAAGCTCTCAACTACCCGCCCAATTGGGCTAGTTACTTGTGGGTGGCTTGCCCGGTCTGACTGATCCCTTAACCAACTGGCCAGTCAGGTGACAGGATTGGCTGGAGATTGGTTTGCCAGTGGACGGCAGGCGGTACGGTCAAAGGGTGGACGCGCGGGAGAGCAGTGGCAGCGGTGCCAAGGAGTTCCAGCGGGTGGCCCAGGCGCTGCGCACCCGGATCGCCGATGGGACGTATCCGTTGTCGTCCTACCTGCCGCCGCAACGGGAGCTCGTTACGGAGTTCGGAGTCTCGCGGGACACCATTCAGCGAGCGCTGCGGGACCTGGCCGAGGAGGAGCTGATCCTTTCGCGTCAGGGGAGTGGCTCCCGGGTGCTCAAGGTCCCGCCTGTTCAGTCGTCGGCGCCAACGGTGGCCGGGTTGCGACGCGGAGTTGACCTGCGACGTGTCATCAGTTCGGCCTTCGAGGCGCGCGAAGTCACCATGGACGTCTACACGTTGACGTCGGAATCGCTTCAAGCGCACCTGTATTTCCAGGTGGAGCGCATCTATGCCCGTGAGATCACCCCGGAACGCATCGCTCTGCGGCTGCTGCTGCCAGACGCCGGGGTGCCGCTGCCGTACCCGAGGGTGAAGGGTGACAAGGAAGATCAGCGTCTGCAGGAGCGGCTGCGGGCCATGAGTCGTCGGCATACCGCTTCGCTGCGCGGGTCGTTCAATGATCTACGGACCCAGGGACTGGTGCCAATCGTTGATCTCGAGATCCGGCACACTCCAATGGTCCCCCCGTTCAAGCTCTACCTCATGAACGGCGTCGAAGCGCTCCACGGCATGTACAACGTGATTGAGCGTCAGATCGAGTTGGCTGACGGCGAGGTGGTCACCGCGCTGGACGTCCTGGGGGTCAGTGCGACGATGACACACCATGTGAAGGACGAGGACGCGTACTCACCGGGGTCCGTCTTCGTGGGCAGCATGCAGGCCTGGTTCAACTCGGTCTGGACCAATCTCTCCGAATAGAGCCCGAACGGTGACCGAGACGCATGGTTCGGTGCGCTAACATTCCCGCACCGCTGAGCAATCGCTCTGTTCCGCGCGTATGGACGTGGCAAAGAGCCAATCTCGCACGACCCGACGAACGTAAACGTGGCAAAACCACTCGTTATGGCTACTCCAGCCGGGCTCTGGTCGTGCCTGTTAGAACTGGCAATTAGTGTTGCCGTGCCCGTCGTCTCTCGCGCGAATGATCCGGAGTGTGGCCCGTGGGCGCACCGCCTCTCCCAAGTACCTCTCTCGGGGAGCGCACGGTCGGGGCGTTCGTGAGCCTGGCTGAGGAGGAGGGGCAGGCGGCCAGCGGCCATCACAACAAGAACTTCGTACTGCCGCTGCCGGACCAGGTGGCCCGGTTGGTCGGGCGCGATGCCGGGACCCAAGTGACCGTTCGAGTCCGGCGTACCGAGGCGCTGCCGGTGGTGATCCGGACCTGGGCGGACGAGGCGGAGATCCTCCATACCATCCAGGGTGTACTTCCCCACGTCCCGCAGTGCCTGTATAAGGGCGACACTTTCGCGATCCACAGCTACGTGGAGGGTGTGCCCCTCTCCAAGGTGTGCAGTAACGGTAAGCCCGTCGACACCATGATCGTTCGTGCGCTGGCGGGCCTGCTCGCCCAGATGACCCAGGTGCGCAGGGGGGCGTTGCCGGACCTGCCGTCAGACTGGCCCGGCAATCACACGGACAGCCAGGGGTTCCTGCGAACGCTCGCGATGATGGCGGACCGACAGATCCGGCAGCCCAATTGGGCTGCCTTCGGCGGCCTGTTCGCTGCTCTGGGCATTCCGGAGGATGCCCTGCTGCGACTGGCGGAGCGGGTGCCACCCATGTCCCGTCGGCCGTTCAGTCTGCTCCACGCCGATCTGCATCGCGACAACCTGATCATGTCGTACGCCGGTGATCCGCCACTCATCTGCGTCGACTGGGAACTGGCGACGTACGGCGATCCTCTGCACGATCTCGCCACTCACCTGGTGCGCATGCAATACCCGTCCTACCAATGGGACGAGGTCATCGACGCCTGGGCATCCGCCATGCGCCAGGTTCGCCCGGCGGCGGTGTCCGGCCTGACTACGGACCTGCCGCACTACATCGCTTTCGAGCGGGCGCAGTCGGTCTACCCGGATGTGATGCGGGCGGCGCAGTCCCTGCAGAACTCGCCTGACCAGAAGACCCTGGACGAGGCCACGCGGGAGGTGGCCCGTGCGCTTGCGACGGCTGCGGGCCCGCTCGGACTCGCCAGTGTTCCGGACCAGCAGGAGATCGAGCGGATCCTCTTCAGGTGGCTGGCGGCGAGGAACGGCGGTCGCGGCCTGATCGCCAAGATCGACCAGTGGTCACGGGATCCCCGCTTCCCGGAGCATCCCGACTTTCCCCATGCGGCCGTAAACGAGGCGCTGCGCGCTGAAGGCGCGGCGCCGGCCAGCCGGGTACTCAAGGGCACAGGCCACCTGAACACCATCGTCCACGTTCCTGGCGTCGACTTCCCCGTGGTGGTGCGGCGCAAGGTGCCGAACGTCGACCGACGTGAGCGCGGATTCCTCAGTGAGCACGCCGTGCTGCGCACCATCGAACAGTCGCAGGTGGTTGTGGCGGTGCCTCGGTTCCTGGCCCTGGGCACGAGCTATCAGGGTGAGCCGTTCGCCATTCACACCTACGAGGGGTCGCCCGACCCGGACGAGCCGCCCAGCCACCCCGTGCAGGGCCTGCTGCCGCACGAGGCGAATGCGCTCGTCGACCAGCTGCGCGCCCTGACACAGGTGGACTACGACGAGCTGGACCCGGCTGCGGAGGAGGGGTCCTTCTATGCCACGCTGAGTGAACAACTGGTGCTTCTGGTAAGCGAGTTGCCAAAGGAGTCCCAGCAGCTCGCCCGGCTCGTCGGACTACCGGATGCCGAGCGGCTCCGGCAGATCCTTGCTCGGCACCAGGTGGGTCACCGCAAACCGGCCCTGCTGCACGGCGACCTCAACCCGTGGAACCTGGTGCGCCGCCCGGACAAGCAGGCCCTGACCATCATCGACTGGGAGATGGCTGTCGTCGGCGACCCGCTGTACGACCTGGTCCGGCACATGCATCTCACACCTACCCGGCCGGAGATCCGCGACCGCATGTTCCACCGCTGGGCTCTCCGTCTGGACCCCGAGTACACCAAGGACTGGCGGCGCGACTGGGGTGTCTACCGCTGGATCGAGATCGTTCGCTCGGCGTACATCGATCTGGACCGCCTGATGACGGGCGCCAGCCTGGACGCCCCCAACGTTCGTAGGGCTCTCGACTCCTACTCGATGACTTTGAGGGCGGCGACGGCGTCTCTAGGCATGCCCCTGGGCCGGATCAGGAACCCCTATCTCGCTCGCACGCTCGTGAAGCGCGGTCCCCGTACCCTCACCCCATGACCACCCCCGGCCTGCGCCAGCGCAAAAAACAGCGGATGTACGAGACCGTCTCCGAGATCGCGATCGGTCTGTTCCTGGAGAAGGGCTACGACGCCGTGTCGGTGGCCGAGATCGCCGCCGCCGCCGAGATCTCCAAGCCCACCCTCTTCCGCTACTTCCCGGCCAAGGAAGACCTGGTCCTGCACCGCATCGCCGATCACGAGGACGAGGCCGCGCGGGTGGTGCGGGAGGGGCGGGGGGCGCCGTTGGAGGCGCTTCGGCGGGATTTCCTGGAAGGGGTTGAGCGGGGGGATCCCATTACCGGGGTCAACGACCATCCCGCTGTGCGCGCGTTCTACGAGCTTCTCTACGGGACTCCCGCCCTGGTCGCCCGGCTGTACGCCCATCTGGAGCGCTCGGAGGAGGCGCTCGCCGCGGTGCTCGGTGGTGACCTGGACGCGCGTCTGGCCGCCGGGCAGATCGTTGCCGTACGGCGCATCCTCGCTCAGGAGAACTGGCGGCGGATGAGCGCGGGGGGAGCGCTGGATGAGGTGCGGGCGGAGGCGCTGGGCGACGCCGAGCGGGCCTTCGATCTCTTGGAGGCGGCGCTCCCGCGGTATTCCTAGCCGTGCCTGAGGCCAGCCGTGTCTGAGGGGCAGTCGCTCCCTGAGGCTCGGTAATAAATTTAACTTGGTTACGTTTTTGGGTACCCTCGGTCCTATGACGTCGACCGACCCTGCCTCCCACCCCGCGCTCCACCACGCCCTCCACCTCGAACGCGCCCACCACGACACCTGCCGCGCCGCCCTCGCCGCCATGGTCGAAGGCGCCCAGGAACAGGTCGTCACCGGCGAGGACGTCTCCGCCTCCGGTGCCGACGCCGAAGTGCTCGGGTTTCAGCTGCGCAGCCGGGCCAAGGAGATGCGGGAGTTGCCCGAGGGGCCGTTGTTCTTCGGGCGGCTGGACTCCGCCACGGAGGAGCAGACGCTCCACATCGGGCGGCTCCGGATCAGCGAGCACCCCGCCGCCCCGCCCCTCGTCGTCGACTGGCGCGCCCCCGTCTCGCGCGCCTTCTACCAGGCCAGCGCGCGCGACCCGCAGGGTGTCGCCGTGCGGCGGAGGTTCGGGTGGGCGCCGGGGAGCACGGGGGACTCCGCCGACCTCACCGGGCTGGAGGACGAGCACCTCGCGGAGGGGGATGACCGGGCCGGCAGCGACATCGTGCTGCGGGAGATCGAGCGGCCCCGCCTCGGGCCCATGCGGGACATCGCCGCGACCATCCAACCCGAGCAGGACGACCTCGTACGAGGTGATCTCCGCGTCTCGGTGTGTGTGCAGGGCGCCCCCGGGACCGGGAAGACCGCCGTCGGGCTGCACCGGGCCGCCTACCTGCTCTACACCCACCCGCAGCGCATCCGCCGCGGCGGCATGCTGATCCTCGGCCCCAACCGCACCTTCCTGACGTACATCTCGCAGGTGCTGCCCGCCCTCGGCGAGACCGGCGTGCGGCAGTCGACGCTTCAGGAGGAGATCGCCCGGCAGTCGGTCACGGGGGAGGACGGCGAGTGGGCCGCCCGTATCAAGCACGACGTGCGGATGTCCGAGGTGCTGCGGCGGGCGCTGTACGCCAGGGTGTGCCTTGGTGAGGGCGAGGGGTTGGTCGTTCCCGACGGGGCGTATCGGTGGCGGGTGCCGGTCGGGGAGTTGGTGCGGATCGTGGCGGGGGTGCGGGCGGAGGAGCCGCCTTACGGAGTCGGGCGGGAGCGGGTCCGGGCGCGGGTCGTGGCCTGTGTGCGGGCGCAGGCCGAACGGCGGGAGGGGCCGGTGCCGAACTCCTGGGTACGGCGGATCGAGCGGGCTCGGGCGATCAGTGCGTACGTCGATGCTGTGTGGCCTCGGGTCCGGCCTGAGGAGGTTGTCGCCGAACTCCTCACCAACCCAGTGGCGTTGGCGGCCGCCGCCGACGGGGTGCTGGACGCCGACGAGCAGAAGGCGGTGCTCTGGAACAGGCCGCCTCGGTCGTGGAAGTCGGCTCGGTGGTCGGCCGCCGATCTCGTTCTGCTCGATGAGGTCGGGGGGCTCATCGAGCACCCCGAGGGGTACGGGCATGTTGTTGTCGATGAGGCGCAGGACCTGTCCCCTATGGAGTGCCGGGCTATCGCCCGCCGGGCCGCGTTCGGGTCGTTGACCGTGCTGGGGGATCTCGCGCAGGGCACCACACCGTGGGCGGCGCGGACCTGGGGTGAGCAACTGGCGCACCTCGGGCGGCCGGACGCCGCGATCGTGCCGCTGACCACCGGATTCCGGGTGCCCGAGGCCGTCGTAGGGGTCGCCAATCGGCTGCTGGGGCTGCTTGATGTCGACGTACCGGCCTCCCGATCCCTGCGCAGGGACGGGGAGTTGAGGGTTCGGGAGGCCGGGAGTGACGACTTGCTCCGTGCGGTCGTGGCCGCCGTACGGGATGCGCTTGAGCGGGAGGGGTCCGTGGGGGTGATCGCTGCCGACGCGGACGTGTCCTGGGTGCGAACAGCCCTCCACGCGGCGGGACTTGACGTTGCCGGACCCGACGATCTGGGGGCCCGCGTGACCCTCGTGCCGGCGACGCTGGCCAAAGGGCTCGAGTACGACCATGTCGTGGCCGTCGAGCCCGCGGCGATCGCCGAGGCGGAGGAGCGGGGGATGCACCGGCTGTACGTGGTGCTCACGCGGGCGGTGTCGGGGTTGGAAGTGGTGCACGGGCGGCCGTTGCCGTTCTGAGCACGGGCATGGGCACGCGGACGGGGGCAGGGGCGGGGGCGGCGTGGCTAGCCGTCGAGCAGCGGGATCAACTGCTCCTCCTCGTAGGTGAGATGGGCCTCCAGCTCGGCCGTCAGCCGCTCGACCTCCGCCTGGGCCGCGGCCGGTTCGCCCGCCGTCCACACCACCTGTTTCAACTCCTCCACCAACGCGGCGATCCGCTCGTGCTCCTCGCGCAGACGCGCAAGGGCGGGGGTGGCTTCGGGGTGGCGTTCTGCGAGGATGCGGAACAGGCCCGCCTCCTCGCCGGTGTGGTGGTTGTGCAGGCCCTGGCAGAACGTGAGGCAGTTGACGCGGAGTTGGGCTCCGAGGGTGTCCGGGCTGCCGCTGCCCTTTCTCGTCCCCTCTCTCATCCCCTCTCCCATCTCCTTGCGGATCAGGGCGAGTTCGTAGCGGAAGTTGTCGTGGATGAGCTTGAGGCCCTCGCCGATGGAGCCGGCCCGGATGTTCGGCGGGCCGGGCGTCGCGATCTCGTACAGCGCGACCACGGGGATGACCCTGTCCCCGGCCTTCTCCTGGTACTCCGCCCATCCCGGTTCCGCCTCCACCGCCCGCGCGAACGACCGCTCCCGCTCCTCGCCCTCCAGGACGACGGCCTTCGCCTCATAGGTGAACGCACCTGACTCCACAGTCACTCGAGGATGCGCGAGGACGTTGCGGTACCAGTCGGGATGCCTGGTCGATCCGCCCGCAGAGGCGATGACCAGGACGCGGTCGCCGCCGTCGGGGAGGTAGCCGAGGGGAGTGGTGTGCGGGGTGCCGGTACGGGCGCCGGTGGTGGTCAGCAGGAGCAGCCGGGCACCCTCGAACATGCCGCCGACGCGACCGTTGTTGGCGCGGAACTCGTCGATGACCGGTTGATTGAATTCGTTGGGCAACTTTCTTCTTTCTCTTCGTCGCGTACGTCGTCGATGGCGAAGGCGAAGAGAAAGCGGCGGGCCTCTGGCCCGCACCGGCCTCACTCGGAGGCCGGGTACCCAACCGTTACGCGGCGCGCGGCCGCAAACCCGGCAGTCATGGGAGGGAGGGTAGCCGGGTGGTCATGACCGGCGCCATCGAATATTCGGTGCATGCTGTCTGCCGATGCTTCTCTTTCTCGACATCGACGGGACGATCCTGCCGTTCGGGTCCTCGCGGCCGTATCCGCTGTACGAGGGCCCGGAGGGCCCGGTGGCCGCCGGCCATCCCCTGCTGGCCCGTGCCGACCCCGGGCTGGGCGGGCGGCTTGCCGCGCTGGGCTGTGTGCTCGTCTGGGCCACGACCTGGACGACGGAGGATGCCAACGACCTTCTCGCGCCCTGGCTGGGGTTGCCCCCGCTGCCGACGGTGGACTGGCCGGACCCGCCGCCCGACGAGGAGGGCGTCCGGCACTGGAAGACGCGGTCCCTCGTCGAATGGGCGGCCGGGCGGCCCTTCGTCTGGGTGGATGACGAGATCGGGGCCGTCGACCGGGCCTGGGTGGCGGCCCACCATCCCGCACCGGCCCTGCTCCACCGGGTCGATCACCGGTACGGGCTCACCGACGCGGACTTCATGGTCGTACGGGAATGGCTCGGTGGTGGTTCGGAACTTCTGTGATCCGGGGGGCCGAGTGGGTGGTGGTCCCGGTGGGCCGGGGATCAGGCCCACTTCTCGTCGGCCTCCCGTGCCGCCTCCTCCAGCTGCCCCCGGTACTTCTCCCACCAGGCCGGATCGTCCGAAGGCAGGCTGCTGTTGCCGTCGTTCATCCCCACGGCGCCGTCCAGGAGTTCGCGCAGGATGTCGGCGTGGCCCGCGTGGCGATGGGTGTCGGCGATGACGCGTACGGCGGCGTGGTGCAGGGTGACGTCGTCCTTGCCGTCCGGCCACCAGGGGACCTTGCCGACCGTGTCCAGGGGCAGCGCCGCGATCGTCGCGTCCGCGTGCGCCCAGGCCCGGCGGTAGAGGCCCACGATCTCCTCGCGGGACTCGTCGGCGGTGGCCCACATGTCCGCGTTGAGCTCGGCGTCCTTGTCGAGCCAGGGGAGGAGTTCGCCGGACGGGCGTCCGAAGGTGTCGCCGAGATACCCCAACTCCACACCGGCCGTGTGCTTCACCAGCCCGAGCAGGTTGGTGCCGGTGGGGGTGAGCGGGCGGCGGATGTCGTACTCGGAGAGGCCTTCCAGCTTCCAGAGCAGCGCGTCGCGGGCGTTCTGGAGGTAGAGGTGGACGACGTCCTTGGGATCGGATTCGTTCATGCGGCCAGTCTTCCGACGGCGTGCTCCCTGTCCACCGCTTTTCACGGTGGCGCGCTCCCCGTCAGGGCAGGGCGAGGACGCAGAACTCGTGGCCCTCCGGGTCGGTCAGAGAGGTCCACGGGACGTCTCCCTGGCCGACGTCGAGATCGACGGCGCCGAGGGCACGCAGGCGCTCCACCTCGGCCTCCTTCGCCGCTCGCTTCTCCGCTTCCTTGTTGTCGGCGGGGTACGGCAGCAGGTCGAGGTGGATGCGGTCCGGGACGGTCTTCACGTCGGGCGTGCGGAGGAACTCGAGATACGGGCCGACACCCTTCGGGGAGCGGAACAGCGCGTGGTCGTCGTTCACTTCGTGCAGGGGCCAGTCCAGGGCCTCGCCCCAGAACCGGGCCATGGCATACGGATCCGTGCAGTCGATCACCACGAAGGCGACCGGGCCGGTGTCCTGGTGGATCTCACGCGGTTCCAGTACGCAGAACTCGTTGCCCTCCGGGTCGGCGAGCACCGTGAACAGCACGTCGTCGCCCTGGCCGACGTCGGCGGGTTCCGCACCGAGGGACTTCAGGCGGGCGACCAACTCCGACTGGTGGGCCGCGGAGGTGGTGGCGAGGTCGAGGTGCATACGGTTCTTCGTCGCCGTCTTGGGGTCCGGTACGGGGACGATGTCGATACCGAGGGCGACCGGGTCCGGCCAGACGAGACCGCCGGCGGGACCGACGTACGTGGTCGCACCTGCGCTGTAGGCACTCCAGCCCAGGGCTTCCGCCCAGAAGCGGCCGAGCGTGGAGGCGTTGAGGGCCTTGATGTTCACGTGGGCGGGGCGGAGGGGCATGTCGGGGATCCTATGCAGTTGTTTGGTGGCCCGAGGTGGCCCGAGGTGGCCCGGGGTGGGGCGTGGTGGGGGTCCGCCGGACCAAGTCGCCGTCCCCGCTGTCCCGCTGTCCCGCTGGACCAAGTCACCCCACCCCACCCCCCCCCCATCACACCTGATCGAAGCAGGCCCGCACCCGGTCGAAGCGGCCGGCGGACAGGTCGCCCCGGCGGATCACCCAGTAGGCGATGCCCAGTTCACCTTCGGTCAGGTCCTCGCCGCCGATCTCCGCGAGGAGTACCCAGTCGCCGGGCCCGTGGTCGTGCTCGGTGACAGGGTTGGAGTTCCAGACCCAGGGATAGCCGCCGATCTGTACCGGACCGCCCGTCTGGACCTTGTCGGAGGTCTCCCACCACACCGAGCCCAGTGCCATGCCGTGCGGGAACTCCTCGGTGTCCTCGCCGCGGTTGGGCAGCGAGAGCTCGGTCGTCAGATACAGGTCCTGGGCCGGGAGGGCCTCCGACTCCCAGTCCCCGTCCGGGGCGCGTTCGGAGACGGGCGTGCCGGCCGGGACGTGGACGAGCCGGGCCCAGTCGTCGTCGCCCCACGGGTCCTCCGTGTCCGCGAAGAACAGCAGCGTGCCGTCCTTCGGCAGCGGCAGGTCCGTCGCACCCGGCGGGATCGCCGCGAGGTCGACCAGGGCGAGGAACGGCAGCTCCGGAACGTCCTCCCCCTCGGGCATCGGCGGCAGCCCGCCGATCCGCCCGGCCACCGGCCCGGCGGGGGCCGTCCTGCCGGCGGGGCTCAGCGTCGCGCACCGCCGGACGGTACCGAGCCACCGCTCGACCTCATCCTCCGGCAGCTCACGGCTACGGGCCTCGTCGCGGAAGGGGTTCAGCGAATCCAACGAAGCTGACGAGGCCAACGAGGCCAACGAATCCAGCGGGTCCGGCGGTTCCAACGGGTCCATCGATGTCATTTCGCCGAGTATGCCGAACTGGCTTACGGGAGTGGGCTGTTGATGATGATCGAGCCGGCGGGCAGACGGAGAGCGGTGTTCACCTCGCTGCGGGGGGTATCGGCGTCGGCTTCCCGGGTTCCGCCGAGCACCGGTCACCCGATCCTTGCGCTGGCGCAGGTGAAGGTCGTGGTGCGGAGGAGCTCCGGGGTGATGCGAACCCCGGTCAGGTGCTCGGCCAGTGCGAATGCGGCTGCTTCGGACACGTTCTCGTCGGTGTCGGGGGTCTCCTCCGGGAACTGGAAGCCGATGCGGTGCATGGCCTCCAGGAGTTCATCGGGGGTGGTGCCCCACCGGTGGTCTGGGACTCCGGGCTCGAAGAACAGGCGCTTCGTCCCGTTCTCGACCCACAGAAACGAGTCGACGCCGTTGATGTTGACGAAGTGCGAGACCCAGCTGGTGCCGGCGGAGGCCGCCAGGGCCCTTTCTTCCGTGACGCCGAGGTAGCCGTTGGGTTCGATCAGCAGCGTCCAGTCCCCGACGGCCGTCATGGCGATCAGCTGCCGGGTGGCGTCGGAGGCCAGCAGAGCGAACGCGGCCTCGACTATCTGCTCCGCCCCTGCCCGTGCGGGTTCTTCCCGCCCCTGGAGACGGTCCAGCACCTCCGCGGGCGACACCCCGTGAACCAAGGTGAAGCAATACGCCTCCGCGAGCTCGGGGAAGTCGTCCTCGAACCACATGTAGTCGGCGGCAGTCGCAGTCATACGCCAGATTCTCACCGATGCCACTGACAACAGCGGCTCTACCAGCCGCCCTTGTCCGTTCCTGGCAGAAGTGCCCGGCGTGATGCTGTGACCTGTGGTGATGCAGATCGACTGAGACAGCTGCTACTCGGCTGTCTCAGTCGATCCCGGAAACGCGGGGTCTTCCTCAGCGACGGCCCAGGAGCTCGGCGATCCGTATGAATCCGTCGGCGCCGTGACCCCGTCCGATGGCCCGGCGGGCCATGCCCTCAGCCGCGCGCATCACGCCCGCGTCGATGCCATGTGCCTCGGAGGTGTGGACGATGTGCGCCATGGACGATACGGCCGAGGTGATCGGGTTGCCCTCACCGGAGTAGCTACCGCTGTCGGCCTCCTCCGCGGCCTCTTCGAAGATCGGCGGGAGGATGTCGCCGATGCCCTTGGCGAACGGTGCCAGCTCCCGCGCGGTGATGCCTTCGGCCCGCGCCACCGCCAGGGCGTGCGCATAGCCCGCCATCGCGGTCCAGAAGATGTCGAGCAGTGCGATGTCGTATGCCGCCGCCCGGCCGATCTCCTCGCCGAGGTGGGTGTGGGTGCCGCCCAGCGCCTCCAGGACGGGCTGGTGCTCGCGGTAGAGGTCCGCCGGGCCGCTGTGGATGAACACCGCGGCCGGAGTTCCGATGGTCGTGGTCGGGGTCATGATTGCACCGTCCAGGTAGCGAACACCGTGCTCCGCCGCCCACGCTGCGACACCTCGGGCCCGGTCCGGCGTGTCGGCGGTCAGATTGACCACCGTGCGGCCCTTGAGCGCGCCGGTGACCGCCTCTCGCCGAAGAACGGTGTCCACCGCGTCGTAGTTCACCACGCAGACCACGGTCACGCTGCTTGCGGCAACCGCTTCCTCGGCCGACCGGACGCTGACCGCGCCCCGCGCGACCAGCTCCCGGTCCCGGCCCGGCGTCCGGTTCCAGACCGTGGTTCGCAGGCCGGCATCCAGGAACGCGCCCGCCAGGGACCGGCCCATCGGCCCCAAGCCGAGGACGGTGACGGCAGACTGTTCGGTGGGTGAGGACATCTCTCAACTCCCGTAGAAGATAGTGGCAATCTGTGATGAATGGGGCGAAAATGACGCGCAGTCGTGCCCAGGACCCGAATGTCTGTGGGGTAACTGCCGCGATCGCTGTGATCGACGGAAAGTGGAAGACGGCTCTGCTCTGGCTGCTGGAATCCGGTCCGCACCGCCCGGGCGAGCTGCGCCGGCGGCTGCCGGGCCTCAGCGAGAAGGTGCTGACTCAGGCGCTCCGCGAGATGGAGGCCGACGGACTGGTGCACCGGGAGGTGCACGACGTCCTTCCGCTGAAGACCACGTACTCCTTGACCACGTTCGGTCGAGAACTCTCCGAGGCGCTGGCTCCCCTCTCCGATTGGGGCCACCGCCGTTTGGAGAAGCTCACCGAGGCCCAGTCGGCCTCATGACGCATCGCCTCATCACCCGCTTTTCACCAGGATCTGACGGCCCTCCGGCCGCCCTTCACCAGGGTCACCCCGTTGCTGCCCGTCGCCAAGTACCCACAAAAAAGTGGCTACTTCGGGCGGCGCGGGGACGGACGCTCTTGAGCAGCTCGGTCAGGTGCCGCTGCCACCACTCGGCCCGTTCCACCGCCTCCTGGGGAAAGCCCTCCAGCCCCCTTCGTCCGGCAGCGGCGGCCGGTCCGGGCCAGTGCTCAGCACGGCGAAACCGTCGGAGGCCGGCAGGTGCCCCAGCAGCACTCCGACGGTCAGCGCGTCCCGTTCACGGCAAGAGCGCCCGGGCCGGCCGAAGCCGACCCGGGCGTCCAGCCAACACACGGGTACAGATGCCTACTTGACGGTCCGGTAGGCCCGGTGGATCGTCTGCTTCAGGGTGTTGCCGGCCGCGTCCGTGAGCGTCACGCGCAGAGAGACCGTGCCCGCCTTCGCCGGATGGCGCAGGTCGAGGCGCTTGCCGTCGACCGCCTTCGCCGGGTGCCAGGTCCGGCCGTCGTCGTACGAGACGGAGAAGGCCAACTCGCGGGCGGTGCGCGCGGTGGCCGCGCCCTCGACCGTGAACGGGACGGAGAAACGCGTACCCGCCTTGGCTGTGCTCTCCGCAGACAGCCGGGGTGTGAAGCGGACCACCGACAGCGGCAGCCGCTGCCCGGCACCGGTGACGTGTGCGGAGGTGAAGGTCCAGTCGGCGGTGACCCGGGTGGAGACCGACGAGAGGGAGGTGGGGCGGGAGACGTCCGTCGTCAGGCGGTACGTGCTCTTGGCGGCGGGGAGTTCGTGCGAGACGCCGGCCAGGTCCGTGTTCGCGGCGAAGATCTTCGTGCCGCCCGCGTAGAGGGTGCTCCTGGCCTTGCTGTAACGGGAGTCGCCCACGTGCCCGGCGCCGTCGGAGAAGAGCGGAAGGTACGCCATGAAGGTGTCACCGACGCGGACCGCGCCCGGACGGTCCTCGTTGCCGGTCAGCGGGCCCGTGAGATGCGGGCCGAAGACGCCGGTGTTGAAGCGTTCGGTGTACCGCTTGCCCGCGCTGTACGCCCGGGGGTTCGCGGTCCACTGGCCGGCGTCGTACACGGTTTCGCCGTCCGCGTCCGTGCCACTCGTCTGCCACAGGGAGTACCGCCACCGCACGCCCGGCAGAACGTAGTCGGTGAGGGTGGCGGGCAGGGAGAACTCGGTCGGGTTGAAGTCGGCCCAGAATCCGCCCCCCGGCGTGAGGGGTGCGGCGACGAGCGATCCCTTCTTGTCCTTGGCGGGTTCACCGACGGGGATGGTGACCTTGGCGAACTGCGAGCGCTTCAGGTTCGCGGTGAAGCCGGCCAGATTGCCGGTACGGTTCATCGCCGGCCGGTAGCTCGTACTCCCGTGTGTCCAGGTGCCGTTGTACTGCGCGAACGCCTCGCGGGCGGGCAGCCGGGCGCCGAACTGCCCGACGCGCAGCTTGCCGAAACTGCCCATCTCGTACGTGGCGACGCTCTGCTTCCGGTCGATGTCGAACCCGTAGTTGAAGGTGGCGTCGGTGTGCTTGGCCCTGGCGTCCGGCACGGTGATCCGGACCGGTTCGGCCTTGCGGGCGTCCATGACGAGGGTGGTGTCACGGGTGAGCGAGAACTTGGGGTTGAGGAGGAGGGCCAGGTCCCCGGCGTCCGGGGTCGCGCCCGTGTCGATGCGGCCTTCGAGGCTGTAACGGCCCCTGGGCAGCCGCACGGTGAACTCGCCGTCCGTGTCGTCCGAGTAGTCGTTCCAGATCTCGTTGTCCAGCCCCTGCACCCCGGTCTGGGACCGCCCGGCGGGCTTCCCCCTGAGGTCGAGATGCCTGACGGTCAGGTCGTACGACTCGACTTCGCGCTGTACGCCGATGCCGGTCCGTACGGTGATGCCGGCGCCGTCCGTCGCGGTGACCGAGCCGCCGAAGCCGCCGTCGGCCGTGCCCGCGCCGCTGTCGGCGGTGACCTGGGCGGTCGCGGTACCGCCCGCCGGGACGGTGAGCTGCTTCGGCGAGACCTCGAACATGCCCTCGGCGGCGGGCTTTCCGTCCTCGCCGTACACCTCGGTGGTCAGGTCGAGGAGGAGGGGGCGGTCGCCGTCGTTGCGGTAGGTGACGGTCTTGGTGACCGGCTTGTCGTCGGTGTGCGGCCACTGCTGGGTGGGGAAGCCGACGGTGGCCGGGGTGGTGGTGAGTTGCTGGTCGAGGGCGCGGACGATGTCCGTACGGCCCGTGCCCTGCGCGAACGCCGAGACGCCGGGGGTGGGCTTGGCGGAGGCGGTGAGCGCGGCCTTGATGCGTTCACCGGTCCAGTCGGGGTGGCGCTGGGCGAGGATCGCGGCGGCGCCGGCGACATGCGGGGTCGCCATCGACGTACCGCTCATCGAAACGTAGCCGTCGGCGGCCGGGTCGCCTTCCGTGCCCTCGGCGGCCTTCGCGGCGACGATGTCGACGCCGGGGGCGGTGAGGTCGGGCTTGAGGGAACCGTCCGCTGTCGGGCCGCGGCTGGAGAACTCGGCCATGGCGTCGGTGCGGTCCACCGCGCCGACGGTGAGCGCGGCGGCGGCGCTGCCCGGCGATCCGACGGTTCCGGCGCTCGGGCCCTCGTTGCCTGCGGCGATCACGAAGAGGGCGCCGGAGGAGGCGGACAGCTCGTTCACCGCCTGCTCGAGGGGGTCGTCACCGGGGCTGTCGGGGCCGCCCAGGCTGAGGTTGACCACCTCGGCACCCTGCGCGACGGCCCACTGCGCGCCGGCGATGACCCCGGACTCCTCGCCGGAGCCGCCGTCGTCGAGCACCTTGCCGCTGATCAGCCGGGCGCCCGGCGCGACCCCCTTGTACGTGCCTCCGGAGTGCGCGCCGGACCCCGCGAGCGTGGACGCCACATGCGTGCCGTGACCCACCCGGTCGACCGTGTCCGCCGCCTCGGAGAAGTTCTTCGCCGCGTCGATACGGCCCTTCAGATCCGGGTGCGTGCCGTCGACTCCGGTGTCCAGCACGGCGACCTTGACGCCCGTGCCGTCGTACCCCGCCGCCCAGGCCTCGGGGGCGCCGATCTGCGCGGTGCTCCGGTCGAGGGCCGCCTCGACCTTCCCATCGAGCCAGATCCTCTCGACCCGGTCGGCGGTGGCCGACCTCTCCCGCGCCGTCCCCCCGCTGCCGGTGAGCGTCTCCCACAGATCGGCGCCCTCGGACTTACGGGCCTTCAGCGCGTCCCCGTTGACGCTGGGCAGGTCCCGGCTGACCCGGGCTCCGGCGGCGGACAGCACGCTCGGCGCGAGGGTGCGGCCCTTGGCGTACGTCACGATCAGCGGGAGGTCGGGGCGGGCCGCGTCGTCGTAACCCCACTTGACCAGCTGTGTCACGTCGAACAGCCGCCGGTCGGCGGTGCCGTTCGCGAGGAGCTGCTCGGCGTCACGCGGGACGACGTACGTGCGGTCGGCGCTCCGCGCTATTCGGAAGGCGGTGCCTTTTCGACCCTTGCCGGGCCGCACACCGGTGACCTGTCCGGTGGCGTCCAGCGTGACCCGGTCACCGGTGACGAGGGTGACGGTCCTGGCCTTGCCGAGGGCGCGGGCCGTGTCTGCCGTACCGCTGTCGAACTGTGCGGCCCCGGATGCCTGGGCACCGAGCAGGGCCGAGGCAAGGGCGGCGGCGACGAGCACGGCGAGGGCGGAAGCCTCACGCGCTCGCCTCCTACGGTGATTCAAGGCATGCCTTTCTCTCTGGACCTTCGGGCATGGCAGAGCAGCCCGGCGGACGGGACAAAGAACACAGAGGGGGAAAGAGGCGCCCCTTCGCAAAGGGGCGCGGGGCGTACGGACTCAGATGAGCCGCTTACGACCCCAGAAGAAGATGAACGCCACGACACCGGCGGTCAGGGCGAACAGAATCGACGCCCCGAACCACTGCATGGCGTTCATCTGCGACATCGGGAGGTACTGCACCGACCAGCCCACGACATCGGCCTTGTCCAGGCACACCTGCCGTGCCGCGTCGGTCTGCGACCCCGAACAGGTGCCCCAGCCCACCAGATCCCCGCTGCCGGTGACATACGACTGGTCGATTTCGAAGGCGCCTTGGGGGAGCGACGGGTACACGTTCTCGCCCATGACGCCCTTGTTCGTCGTGACCGTGACGACGTTGCCGAGCGACAGCAGGAAGTAGCCCCAGACGAGCTGGAGGACGACGGTGAAACCGAAGGTGACCACCATGGCCGTCAGCGTGCGCCGCAGCACCACACCGATCGCCACCCCGCCGAAGACGGAGAAGAGGGTGAGGGCGACAGGCACCGGGCCCGTCGTGTCGAACGCGGCGCCCGAGGTCCAGTCCATGACCGCGGTCTCGGACTTGACGGGGTTCCACCACCAGCCGAACACCGCCGACAACACGCCCGTGCTCACCACGACCACCAGTCCGGCCAGCGCCAGCTTCGTGGCGAGCCAGCGGGTCCGGCTCATGGACTGGGCGGCGACCAGCTTGGCCGTGCCGTTCTCCAGGTCGCCCGCGATGAGCGGGGCGCCGAGGAAGACACCGAGCAGGATGGGTATCGCCTGGAGACCCATGGCGACGAAGGAGAGCGCGTCGATGTACTGCTGGAGCAAGCCGCCCGCCTCGTCGAGGCTCTTGCCGGGATAGCCGTAGCCGTCGAGGTAGTCGACCAGCTGGCCGCGCTGGTAGACGATCCAGGCCACGGAGAGCGCGGTGGCGGCGAGGGTCGTCCAGAACGCGGCCCGGTGCTGGCGCCAGACCAGCCAGGTCATACCGCTGAGTCGGGGGCGCCGGTCGGCCTGTGTGGTGGTCGCGTTCAAGGTCCCGTTCTTGCCGTCGCTCGTGGAGCCGGTCGAGGTGCTGGTCGAGCCGCGGGTGAAAGTGCTCATGCCGCCACCGCCCCGGTGCCGAACCCCTGGCCGTGGACCTGGGCGGTGGGGGTGATCAGCGGTGGTGCGTCGGGTGAGCGGAGATAGGCGAGCAGGAGTTCTTCCATGTTCGGGGCGTTCATGTTCCAGGGGCCGGTGACCGGGCCCTCGGGGCGGATGAGCGCGGTGAACTGCCGTCCGCTGGTCCGGGACTCGACGAGGGTGTGGTCCCCGAGGGCGGCGGGCATGCCCTCGCCCTCCTTGACCCCGGTGACCAGGGTGTGCACGGACATCAGCTCGTCCACGTCACCGGCGAGCCGCACTCCGCCGCCGGAGACGACGACGAGGTAGTCGCACACGTTCTCCAGTTCGGCGAGGACGTGCGTGGACATCAGGACGGTGGTGCCGCGCTCGGCGGCCTCGGCGAGCAGGGTGCCCATGATCTCGTGGCGCACGACGGGGTCGAGGTCCGACATCGGCTCGTCGAGCAGCAGCAGGTCGGGGCGCTTGCCGAAGGCGAGGGCGATGGCGACGCGGGTGCGCTGGCCTCCGGAGAGGGCGCTGATCTTCGCGTCGAAGGGCACGTTGCCCGCGCGGATGATGTCCTCGGCGACGCGCTGGTCCCAGCCGGGGTTCAGCTCCCGGCCCAGACGCAGGGTCTCCGCCACGGTGAAGCGGCGGAACAAGGGCTTCTCCTGGGCAAGGAACGCTGTGCGCCGACCGGACTCCACCGAGCCCGGAGCCTCACCGAACAGGCTGATCGAGCCGTTCGTCGGCTGCAGGACATGGGCCGCGATGCTCAGCAGCGTGGTCTTGCCCGCCCCGTTGGGTCCCACCAGGCCGCAGATCCGTCCCGCAGGAAGCCGGAAGGAGCAGTCCCGTAAGGCCCAGCCCCGCCGGTAGCGCATCCCCAGCCCGTACGCCTCGATCGCCGGTTCCCCCGCGTACATACCTTCACTCACCTGTGCTCCTAGTTGTCGTGGCCCCCGTTGCCGCCACGTTCCCGGCGGCGTACTGCTTCTGCATCGCCGACGCGACCAGCGCGGCCACGTCCTCCTGCTCCAGACCGGCCCCGGCCGCCTTCGACATCCACGCCACCAGCTCTGCGTACAGCGGCGAGTCGGTGCCCGTCTCGGGGCGGCCCAGCGTGCGGCGTACGAAGGTGCCCTGGCCCGGTCGCGGTTCGACCAGTCCCTCGCGCTCCAGCTCGCGGTACGCCTTGAGGGTGGTGTTCGGGTTGACCGCGCTGGTCTCGGCGACCTCCTTGGCGGTCGGCAGCCGGTCCCCCGGCACGAGTACGCCAAGCCGCAGGGCCTGCTTGGTCTGCTGCACGATCTGCTGGAAGGCGGGGACCCCGCTCCGCCTGTCGATGCGGTACTCCACGATCACCACCACCATTCCACTACTCGATTAGTGGAATGATGATGGAGGGGTGCGAGGGCGGTTGTCAATGACGACCGGGGCGCGAGAAGCGGGTGGGAGGTGCGCTGACCGTCTTTTTTTGGGACATCGGCGGACAGGGAACAAGGCATGTCCAGCGAGAGACGCCTGATGGTGGCCGGTCTGACGATGGCCCTCATGGCCGGGCTCGGCGCATGCGGAAGCGGAAGCGGGCAATACGGCAACCCATGGGAGGACCCCACCGCCGACGGGGGCGGAGGCGGCCACCGTCACCGGACTCCGCGACGCCGTCCGCCACGTCTCCAGGAAGACCACCAAGGTCACGCGCCCGCACACGGTCAGGAAGTGCACGTCCGTCACGGGCTCCCGGAAGTGCGAGAACGTCCGCGGCGGCACCGAGATGTACACCCGGGTGATCCGCCAGGAGCGCTGGCGCGTGAGCGACCCGTGGAGGGCGTCCCGAGAGTGCCTGCACCAGGAGGCCGGATCCGGATGACGACGGTTGTCGTGCGCATACGACACCTGTCGTGCTCAGGCTCAAGCCCGCCCCCAAGTGGCGTGGCGCACTTTTGCAAGCGGCTGCTTGCAATAGTTAGCAAGGGTGCGGCACAGTAGAGGCATGGCATCGCTCAACGTCGGCAATCTCGGTGAGTACCTGCGCGAGCAGCGGCGAAACGCCCAGCTCTCGCTCAGGCAGCTCGCCGACGCCGCCGGGGTGTCCAATCCGTATCTGAGCCAGATCGAGCGCGGGCTGCGCAAGCCGAGCGCGGAGGTGCTGCAGCAGGTCGCCAAGGCGCTGCGGATCTCCGCCGAGACGCTGTACGTCCGTGCCGGCATCCTCGACGCCGAGCGTGACCGGGACGAGGTGGAGACGCGTGCCGTCATCATCGCCGACCCCACGCTCAACGAGCGGCAGAAGCAGGTGCTGCTCCAGATCTACGAGTCCTTCCGCAAGGAGAACGGGTTCGGGATCGACCCCGAGGAGACCGAGGCCCCGGACACCACGGAGGCCGCCGTGCCGGGCGAGGAGGCCCAGGGCAGCGCCACCGAGCGGCGTACTCGCAAGAGCAGGAAGACCGCCGCCCCCAGCACCCGCACGACCGACGGCAGCGACGCCGACCCGCAGCAGACGGCCAGTTGAGACACAAGGACGAGACGCGAGGACGAGAGGCAACGTCGAGACACAACGTCGAGACCCGGCATCGAGACCTGACGTCGAGACCCAAGGCCTGCTGACCGCGGAACCAGCTCAACCCAAAACCCTCAAACGCAAGCGACCCGGGAGGACCATCACCATGGCCATCACCGACGACATCCGCAAGGCCGTCACCGACCCGACCCCGCTCTACTTCCTCGCCGGCGCCGGTGACCTCGCCTTCCAGGAAGCCAAGAAGGTCCCCGCCATCGTCGAGCAGCTGCGCGCCGAGGCCCCGGCCCGGATCGAGGCCGTGCGCAGCACCGACCCGAAGGCGGTCCAGGAGAAGGCCCAGGCCCGTGCCAAGGAGGCCGGTGCCAAGGCCAAGGAGGCCCAGGAGACCATCCAGGCCAAGGTCAACGAGTTCATCGCGACCCTCGACGGCGACATCAAGAAGCTCGGCTCCACCATCGACGCCGACCTCAAGAAGCTCGGTGAGAACGCCCAGGACCTCGCCCTGCGCAGCGTCGGCTTCGCCGCCGAGTACGCCGTCAAGGCTCGCGAGACCTACGAGAAGGTCGCCGAGCACGGCGAGCAGGCCGTGAAGACCTGGCGTGGCGAGGCCGCCGAGGAGATCGAGGAGCTCGCCGTGGCCGTGGAGCCCAAGGCCGAGCCCGTCGAGGTCAAGGAGGAGCCGAAGCCGGCCGAGCCCGCCGCGGCCGCCCCGGCTGCCGCTCCGGCGAAGAAGACCGCCGCCAAGAAGGCTCCGGCGAAGAAGACCACCGCCAAGAAGACGACGCCGCCCGCCAAGTAAGCGGCGCGAGCGGTACTTCGAGTACTTCGAGTACTTCGCAGGGCTTGGCAGTGCTTGGCAGTACTTCTGTGACGGGCTGGGCACCCCTGGGGTGTCCGGCCCGTTCTACGGGTACGGTGACCGCGTAACGACGAGCCGAGTCAGGTGGTGGACGTTGTGCTGATGCAGGGGTTCGCGGGGTTGATGTGGATCATCTACCTCGCGATGCTGGGATTCGCGGTGGTGGCCTTCGTGATGGCCGCCCTCTTCCGCGAGGACGCATACCGCGCAGCCGACAAGCAGAACAAGGGCTTCTGGCTGATCATCCTCGGCGTCGCGGTCGCCGTGAATCTCCTGGTCCCGATGCTCTTCCTGCAGATCGCGGGCCTGGTCGCGTCGATCGTGTTCCTCGTCGACGTCCGCCCGGCCCTGCGCCAGGTGTCCGGCGGCGGAGGCAGGGGCGGCAGGGGCGGCTCCAGCAGCGACGGCCCCTACGGCCCGTACAACGGAGGCCGCTGACCGTCGTACGAGCGGCCACGCCCGACCACGTCCGGCCCCGCCCGACCGCGTCCGCTACGGCAGCCGGTCCAGCGCGTCCGACCATGTCCGGCCACGCCCGCCTACGTCCGTCTACGGCAGCCGGTCCAGCAGCAGCACAGCCACGTCGTCCGTCAGCTCGCCGCCGTTCAGCTCCCGTACCTCACTGACGGCCGCCCGCAGCAGCGCCTCGCCGCTCAGCCCCTCGGCGAGCTGACGGCGGATCATCTCCACCATGCCGTCCTGACCGAGCCGCTCCCCGCCCGAGCCGATCCGTCCCTCGATCAGCCCGTCGGTGTAGAGCATCAGGCTCCACTCCCGTCCGAGGTCGACCTGCATACGGGGCCACCGCGCACCGGGCAGCAGCCCGAGAGCCGGCCCGTTGTTGTCGTACGGCAGGAGCCGGGCCGGCCGTCCGGGCCGGGCCACGAGCGGGGCCGGGTGCCCGGCGAGGCACAGCCCCGCGCGACGCCCGTCCGGCGCGATGTCGACCGTGCAGAGCGTCGCGAAGATCTCCTCGTCGGACCGCTCGTGCTCGAGGACCTGCTGCAACGTGCCCAGCAGCTCGTCCCCGCACAGCCCCGCGAGGGTCAGCGCCCGCCAGGCGATCCGCAGCTCCACGCCGAGCGCCGCCTCGTCGGGCCCGTGCCCGCAGACGTCGCCGATCATGGCGTGCACGGTGCCGTCCGGGGTCCGTACGACGTCGTAGAAGTCACCGCCGAGCAGCGCACGCGAGCGCCCGGGCCGGTATCGCGCGGCGAACCGCAGCGGGGATCCCTCCAGCAGCGGTGTGGGCAGCAGCCCGCGCTCAAGCCGCCGGTTCTCCTGAGCCTGCACCCGCTTCTCGGCGAGCCGCCGCTCAGCGGTGTCGGAACGTTTCCTCTCGACGGCGTACCGGATCGCCCGGCTCAGCAGCCGCCCGTCCAGTTCGTCCCGGAAGAGATAGTCCTGCGCGCCCACGCGCACCGCCTCCGTCCCGCGCTCGGCGTCGCCGGAGGCGGTGAGGGCGAGTACGGCGTGCCGGGGCGCGAGTTCGAGGACGTGCTTGAGCACGGCCAGCTCGTCGTCGGCGGCTCCGCGTACGGGGACGGGCAGGGCGAGGTCCAGCAGGATGCAGTGGACGTCGTCGGTGAGCAGCCGCTCGGCCTCGGTGAGGTTGCGGGCGGTGCGGACGCGGACGGGGTTGCCGGCCGAGTCGAGGAGCTCGGGCAGGACCGTGGAGCCGCCGGGATCGTCCTCGATCACCAGCAGCGTCAGATGGGTGCCGTTGTTCTTCTCGGCCGTGACGTCCTTGCGCGGGGCCTCTTCCCTTGATGAAGGGCCGCCGACTGCGGTAGCGGCCTGCGCCTGACCACCTTCCACGGCCGGGATCGCTCTCTGCCGCGGTACGGGTACGGGCATCGTCTTGGGTTCCTTCCCTCCCCCCGAGGGCATGGCGGGTACGAGGGACCTCGACCCACCGACGGGGACCATAGCGGTACTCGGCGCCGCAGCGGAATGGTGTACGGCACCCCTCTCGGCAGGCGGCCGCTGTCATATGCCGCGTTCCCTACCGCAGTTGGACACCCCGCCCGAGGTGCGGGAATGACGAACGTCACGTCCGCGGCGGGTTTATCCGACGCCCGGGGTGCCCTGCGTCACGTGACCCCGGTCTCAACCACCCGCGACCGTCTCAATCACCCGCGGCCGTCTCAACCGCCCATGGCCGTCTCAGGCGTCCGGTCGCACGACCGCCAGGATCTTCATCGAACCGGCCCCCGCGATCGTCACCGTCCGCCCCGGCCGCGGCGCGTGCACGATCGCGCCGTCGCCTATGTACATCGCGACATGGCTGGCATCGGAGTTGTAGATGATGAGGTCGCCGGGCCGCATGTCCTTTACGTCCACCCGCTGCAGCTGCTTCCACTGCTGCTGCGAGGTACGCGGAATGGCCTGCCCGGCACTGGCCCAGGCCTGCGAGGTGAGCCCCGAGCAGTCGAACGACCCCGGCCCCTCCGCGCCCCACTCGTACGGCAGGCCGATCTGTGCGGTGGCGTACTCGACGGCCTTCTTGCCCTGCGCGGACGCCTTGCCGTTGATCTCGTCGAGAATTCCCGAGTCCAGCCAGGCGGTCTGCGCCTTGTAGGTGGCCTCCTGCTCCAGCCGGGCGAGCCGCTCCTTCTCCTCCTTCTCCAGCTTGGACTCGAGCTCTTCGGCGGCGGCGATCTGCTTCTTGATCTTCTTCTTGGCGGTGGCCTTGGTCTTGCGATTGGCCTCCAGCTTGTCCCACTGCGCGGAGGCGTCCCTGGCGTACTGCTCCAAGTCCTGCTGGGTGCGGGTCATTTCCTCGATGAGCCCCTTGGTGGCGCGCTGTCCCTGCAGCACCCGGCCCGTCCCGTCGAGGAACTCCTGCGGGTCGTCGCTGAGCATCAGCTGTGCCTCGTCGGGCAGTCCACCGGTGCGGTACTGGGCGGCGGCCGCCGCACCCGCCCGCCTCTTCAACTGGGCGAGCCGCTCCTGTCCCTTGACGATCTTCTTCGCCAACGCCACGATCGCGGCCGACTGCTGGTCGGCGGCTTCCTCGGCGGCGTTGTACTCGTCGGTGGCGACGGCGGCGGCGTGATAGAGGTCGTCCAGCCGCTTGCGTACGTCCTCAAGGTCCTTGTCGGTCCCGGCGGTGGCAGTTGCGGATGCGGATGCGGTGGCGGATGCCGAGGGTGACGGGGTGGGCTTCGGTGCCGCGAACGCCGTACCGGGCGCCGCCAGCACGGTGACCGCGCAGACGACGGTCACGGCAGCTGTCAGCAGCCCGCGCTTGCCCGCACCCATACCTCTGCCCCCAAAGCTGATTTACCGTCAGTAACTTACGGACGTCTGGGGGATCGTGCCATGTCGTGACAGAAAACGACAGAGGCAGTACATCCCTCCCCTTGATCGGTCCGCCTCATGACGATCTCCCCACCTTTGTGACGAACGACTCTTGGAGATCGTTCCCTGCAGGTCAGGGGTACGGGCAGGTCAGGGGTACGGGCAAGTCAGGGACGCGGGCAAGGTACGGGTGCGGACAGGTAAGAGGTCGGGCAGGTCAGAGGCTCAGGCAAGTTCAGCCGCGCGGCGCCAACGCCCCCCACGCCACGGTCACTTCCCCCTGCCGCCACCGCCCCGGCCCGTCCACGACCGGCCAGTCGCCCCGCAGGTCCCGCACCGCACGGATCCAGCGCTGGCGGGCGCCGTACGAGGCGTAGGGAGCGGCGGCGGCCCAGGCGCGGTCGAAGTCCCGCAGAAAGGTGTGCACTGGCTCACCGGGAACGTTCCGGTGGATCAGCGCCTTGGGCAGCCGCTCAGCAAGATCCGACGGCCGCTCCAACGACCCCAGCCGGGTGGCGAAGGTGACGGTCCGTGGCCCCTCCGCCCCCAGCGCGACCCACACATGCCGGCGCCCGATCTCGTCGCAGGTCCCCTCGACCAGCAGCCCGCCCGGCGCGAGCCGCGCACACAGCCGCGCCCAGACCTCGGCGACCTCGCCCTCGTCGTACTGGCGCAGCACATTCGCGGCCCGGATCAGCGCCGGCCGCTGCGGCACCGGGATCTCGAAGCCGCCGTGCCGGAACTCCAGCCCCTCCCGCTCGTACGGCTTCGCAGCCGCCACGCGCGCGGGCTCGATCTCCACACCGACGACACGCGCGCGTGGAGCGACGGTCCGCAGCCGCGCGAGCAGCTCGACGGCGGTCCAGGGCGCGGCCCCGTACCCGAGATCGACGGCGACGGGCTCCCCGGCCCGCCGCAGCTCCGCGCCGTGCGTCGCCGCGATCCACCGGTCCATCCGCCGCAGCCGGTTGGGATTGGTGGTCCCGCGCGTGACCGTGCCCACGGGGCGGGAGGTGGCGCGGGATGTCATACCTATGAGGGTATGCGGCGGCAGCCCGAGGCTGGGCGGTCCGGGGCCGGGGGGTGATCTCGGGCCGGGCTTCTGACGTCGGTCCGGGCTTCCGGCCCTGGGCCGGGTGTCCGGTTCCGGGCCTGTGTTCCGGCCTGGCCCTGGGGGTGGTTCGCCCTCGGGTCGGTCCTCCGCCCCCCCAGCTGGTCCTCGCCCTCGGACCGGGCCTCTGACTCCGGGCTGATCCTCCGCCCCTGGGCTGATCCTCCGACCCCGGACCGGGCCTCCACCCCTGGGCCGGGCTTCTGGTCTCGGGTCGGGTATTCAGCTCCGGGCCTGTGTCCCAGCCTGGCTCCGGGCGGTCGACTCCGGACGCATCCCGGCCCCGAACAGTTGAGCGACACCCGGTAATGCTCTGGCAAAAATCACCCCGCCCGGAATGGGAACCCGCCCCACCGATGTTGCACCCCCTTGGAGGGCGCCCCACACCCTCCGTCAGGCATGCCCGCAGCAAGGAGGACCGCCACGTGAGCCAGTACGTCAGCAGGCTCGGGCGACGCTCCCCGGCCACGCCCCCGCGGCTCAGGCTCCACCGCCGGCCCCGCCGGATCGCGATGCTCTCCGTGCACACGTCCCCCCTCCACCAGCCCGGCACCGGCGACGCGGGCGGCATGAACGTATACATCGTCGAGCTGGCGCAGCGCCTCGCCGCCATCGGTATCGAGGTGGAGATCTTCACCCGAGCCACGACCGCCGCCCTGGAACCCGCCGTCCAGCTGGCCCCCGGCGTACTGGTCCGCCACGTCGACGCCGGCCCCTACGAGGGCCTCGCCAAGGAGGACCTCCCCGCCCAGCTCTGCGCCTTCACCCACGGTGTCATGCAGGCATGGGCCGGCCACCGCCCCGGCTACTACGACCTCGTCCACTCCCACTACTGGCTCTCCGGCCACGTCGGCTGGCTCGCGGCCCAGCGCTGGGGCGTCCCCCTGGTCCACGCCATGCACACCATGGCCAAGGTCAAGAACGCCAACCTCGCCGACGGCGACACCCCGGAACCCGCCGCCCGGGTCATCGGCGAGACGCAGATCGTCGACGCCGCCGACCGCCTCATCGCCAACACCGCCGAGGAGGCCGACGAACTCGTACGCCACTACCACGCCGACCCCGCCAAGGTCGCCGTCGTCCACCCCGGCGTCAACCTCGACCGCTTCTCCCCGGCAGACGGCCGCGCAGCCGCCCGCGCCCGCCTCGGCCTCCCTCAGGACGCCCTGATCCCCGTCTTCGCGGGCCGCATCCAGCCCCTGAAGGCCCCGGACGTCCTCCTCCGGGCCGTCGCCGTCCTTCTCGACGAGCGCCCGGAACTCCGCTCCCGTCTCGTCGTCCCCATCGTCGGCGGCCCCAGCGGCAGCGGTCTCGCCAAGCCCGAGGGCCTGCAGAAGCTGGCGGCGAGGCTCGGCATCACCGACGTCGTACGCTTCCGCCCGCCCGTGGGCCAGGACCAGCTCGCGGACTGGTTCAGGGCGGCGTCCGTACTCGTCATGCCCTCCTACAGCGAGTCCTTCGGCCTGGTGGCGATAGAGGCCCAGGCGGCCGGCACCCCCGTCCTCGCGGCAGCGGTCGGCGGTCTCCCGGTGGCCGTCCGCGACCAGCAGACGGGCTTCCTCGTACGGGGCCACAACCCCGCCGACTACGCGCGCGTGCTCCGCGACCTCGCCGACGACCCGGACCTCGCCCCCCGCATGGGCGAGGCCGCCGCCCGCCACGCCCAGAACTTCGGCTGGGACACCGCGGCGGCGGCGACGGCCGACGTCTACACGGCCGCGCTGCAGGCGCACCGCCGTCGCGTACGCTCCCACCATGGGTGAAGCACCGGCCGATGCGCAGAGGACCGCACAGGTCATCGAGTCCGTCCTGACGGACAACGACCTGGAGTGGGAGAGCCCCGCCCCCGGCAACTACGTCGTCCAGCTCCCCGGCACCCGCAAACTCAAGACGACCGTCTCCCTCCTCGTCGGCCGCCACTCCCTCTCCCTCAACGCCTTCGTCATCCGCCACCCCGACGAGAACGAACAAGGCGTCCACCGCTGGCTCCTGGAGCGCAACCTCAAGCTGTACGGCGTGAGTTACGCCGTCGACCAGCTCGGCGACGTCTACGTCACCGCGAAGCTCCCCCTCGCCGCCGTCACCCCCGACGAGATCGACCGCCTCCTCGGCCAGACCCTGGAAGCGGCGGACGGCAGCTTCAACACCCTCCTCGAACTCGGCTTCGCGAGCGCCATCCGCAAGGAGTACGAGTGGCGCGTCTCCCGCGGCGAATCGACCCGCAACCTGGACGCGTTCGCGCATCTGACGCAGCGCGAGCGGTGACGACGAGCCTCAGCGCAGCACGTCGTACCCCACGAACTCGAACATCTGCTCCCCAGGCAGCAGGGGCCGCGGCTCACCGCCGAACCGATGCGCCCCCACCCCGAACCCCAGCTCCGGGTCGGACACCCACACCCGCTCGAACCCCCGCTCCTCCAGCCACGCACACACCTGCGGCACCAGATCCGGCTCGATGTGCCGGCTCCGCGTCCACACCACCGTCCCGCCCGTACGGCACAGCCGCGTGCAGTGATCCAGCAGCCGCTCGACATCGGCGTCGGTGACATTCCCGAGGATCCCGCAGATCAGCACAAGATCAGCCGGTACGAGACCGACGTACCGGTCGCTCCACGAGGCGTCCCCGGCGACGACCTCGACCCCGGGCAGCCCGGCCACCGCCGCCCTGGCCGCCGCCACGTTCCGCTCGTCCAGCTCCACCAGCCGCGCCCGTACGTCGTCCCGCCGCGGATGACCGACGAGTACGTCGATCAGGTCCCGACCCTGACCCGCGCAGAGGCTGACGGCGGTGAGCGGGCCGGGCGGGGCCTCGTCGAGGGCGAGCCGCACCCGCTCCTGCACGAGCGCGAGGCGCCGGCCGAGCCAGGAGCCGGGGGAGTCGTACGTGTCGTGCCACGCGTGCCAGTCCATGCCGGCGACGGTAGATCGCGAACCGCCCCGCCCTCACCCGCTTTACGGGGACTTCCGCTTTACGGGTACTTCGCGAACCGCCCCGCCCATACCCGCTCTTACGGGTACTTCGCGAACCGTCCCGGAGTGACCCCCACCAACTTCCGGAAGTGCCGCGTGAGATGGGACTGGTCGAAGAACCCGGCCGCCACCGCGACCTCTCCCGGCCGGCGCCCGTCGAGCAGCAGTCGCCGGGCCCGGTCGACGCGGCGGGAGTTCAGGTACTGGTGCGGCGCGATGCCGTACGCGGTGCTGAACGCCCGTACCAGATGCGCCGGATGGGCATGCAGGAGCGCGGCGGCCTCCTCCAGCGAGACGCCCTCCACCACCCGCTCGTCGAGCAACTCCCGCAGCCGACGGGCGAGCGCGGGATCGGTGCGCGGGACCTCGGTGACAAGGTGCGGCCGCAGCAGGCCGGTGAGCCGCTCCCCGATGAACGTCAGTCTGCTCGCCGCCTCCAACTCGTCGCCGGCATGGCCGAGGGCCTGGTGCAGCTGCCCGACGCGCTGCCGCAGCAACGGGTCCCGCAGATCGGGGGTGTCGACGGCGGACCCGACGAGCTCCTCGCCCAGCAGAGAGGTGTCGAGGTAGATGACCCGCTTGCGGAAACCGTCCGGCGTGGCGGGGGAGCCGTTGTGCGGGACGTGCGGCGGCAGCAGGGAGACCGTGTCGTGCGGGGTGCCGTGCTCATGCCGGTCGAGGTCGTACCGTACGGCGCCGTCGTCCACGATGAGCAGCGTCCACGCCTCATGGACGTGCATCGGATACTCGTACCCGGTGAAATGCGCGTGGAAGACCTCCACGACGCCCGGAACGGCGGGGCGCCAGGCCGAGACGCTCTGCCGGGCCGCTGGTTTGGCCGCCATGCAAAGAACGTACAAGACGGTGTCGTACGCCGCCCGGCAGTCTCGTGGCATGAGCGACGCACCCATCCGTTTCGACACGAAGATCGCCGTCCTGCTGCGCGAGGACCTGGAGACCTGGCAGCGCCTGAACGTCACCGCGTTCCTGGTCAGCGGCCTCGGCACCGCGGCTCCCGAGGTGATCGGGGAGCCGTACGAGGACGCCGACGGTGTGCCCTATCTGCCGATGCTGCGCCAGCCGGTGCTGGTGTTCGAGGGCACGAAGGAGACGCTGAAGGCGGCGCACGCGCGCGTGCTGTCCCGTGCGCTCCCGCGCGCGGTGTTCACGAGCGACCTGTTCTCGACGGGCAACGACCGCGACAACCGGGCGGCGGTACGGGCTGTGGGGACCGCGGAGCTGGACCTCGTGGGGATCGCCGTGCACGGCCCGCGCAACGCCGTGGACAAGGTGCTGAAGGGGGCGCGGATGCATCCGTGACGGAATCTGCACAGGGCATGCGCAACCGTGGGGCGGGCGGGGGCTGTTGATGCGGAAGTGTCCCGTTCGCGGACACCGGGGCGACCCTGGCCGGCGGCTGTCGGTTTCCTGTGGTGTACCGGTGTGTGCCGGTGTGTAGAGAACCCGGCCCCAATTCGTGTGCGTTCCCCCATGGTTCGCTCGCAGCCCCGCTCAACTGCCCTGCCACGAGCGGTGCCGCACTGGATGCCGGGCACGCTCCGTGGTTTGATCCTGCGCACCGAGCCCCGTCAGCTGCTCTCAGCTGTCCCCGCGGGGCGGTCCCCCCTGTGCTGTGCACCCCATGCGAAGGGCAGTTTCCCCATGAACTCCGCTCCCCAGGTCCAGACCCTCGAGATCTCCGACGCCGACCTCGATGCCGTCTCCGGTGGTGTGTCGCCGCAGGTCACCGTCACCGCCGGTGACACCACGCTCAGCAGCGCCGACGTGCTGGCCCAGCTCGACTCGGTCAAGGCCACGGCCCTGGGCACCCTGGACGGCACGCTCGCCGCGCTGCCCAGCCAGGTCGGCGTGACGGTCGGCTTCTGAGCCTGGGCTCTGGGCCCTGTTGTAGGGCCCTGGGCTTCTGAGCTCCGCCCGGCGCTCACTGCTCACTGCTCACCGCTCATTGCTCACGTGACAGGCCCTCTGCCCGCAGTTCCGTGCGGGCAGAGGGCCTGTCGCCGTTCGGCCGTCAGGCCGCGCTGACCTCGGGCTTGGTACCGACGGTGGTGGTACTGGTGGTGGCCGGCTCGGCGGACGCCGGTTCCTCCTCCGGGAGCCGCCGCATCAGCACCGCGTACCCGACGCCGGCGACCGTGCCGACGACCGCGCACATCCCCCACAGCCACTCCGCGCCGTAGTGGTCGATGACCAGGCCGGACATCAGCGGGGCGACGAGGGAGGCGACGGCCCAGGACAGGGTGTACATGCCCTGGTAGCGGCCACGGCCGTGGGTCGGGGAGAGCCGGACGACGAGACTGGTCTGGGTGGGCGCGTTGACGATCTCGGCGAGGGTCCAGACGCAGACGGTGAGGGCGAAGACGCCGATGGAACCGGCGAAGGCGGTCAGTCCGAAGCCGTATCCGGCGAGCACGGACGAGATGACGAGCAGCCGGCGCGGATCGCGGTGCTGGATGAACCGGGTGACGGGGATCTGCAGCGCGACGATCAGCACACCGTTGACGGCGATGGCCATGCCGTAGTCGGCGGCCGTGAACCCGGCCTCGCCCATGGCGACCGGCAGTCCGACGGCCCCCTGCTGGAAGACGACGGCGACGAGGAAGGACAGTCCTACGACGCCCATGAACCGCCCGTCGCGCAACACGGTCCCGAGCCCGACCTCCGGGGCCGCCTTCTCGCTGGGTGTGCGCTCGGGCCGCGACTCGGGCAGCTTCAGGAAGATGACCACCGCGCAGACGGCCGTCATGGCGGCCTCGATGAGGAACCCGGCGAGATAGCTGAACTCGGCGATGAACCCGGCGCCCATGGAGGAGATGGCGAACCCGAGGTTGATGGCCCAGTAGTTGAGCGAGAAGGCCCGCACCCGGTCCTCGGGCCGCACGATGTCGGCCATCATCGCCTGCACGGCGGGCCGCGAGGCGTTGCTGGTCATGCCGACGAGGAAGGCGACGGCGGCGATCGCGACGGGATGGTGCATGAACCCGAGCAGCGCGACGGAGCCGGCGGTGGACGCCTGGGCGACGAGAAGAGTGGGCCGCCGCCCGAGCCGGTCCGTCATCACTCCCGCCCCGACGGAGGAGACGACCCCGCCGAGCCCGTGGAGCGAGGCGACGAGCCCGGCGTACGCGGCGGAGTATCCGCGGTCCAGGGTCAGATAGAGCGCCATGAAGGTGGCGACGAAGGCGCCGAGCCGGTTGACGAGCGTGCTGGTCCACAGCCACCAGAACTCGCGGGGGAGCCCGGAGACGGACTCCCGGACGGCGCGTCTCAACGTGGCTGGTGACATGGTGGATCCCCCGGAAGATGTAAGCGTCGCTGAAGGCAGGCACAACTTACAAACCCGACATCGCCGAGGGCCACTCAATTAACAGATCTGGTCAACCGTCCGCCTGCCGAGCGGAGGCGCGAGCGATCAGGAGGGTGGATTACGCTCATACGCATGGCCGACGCACCGTACAAGCTGATCCTCCTCCGCCACGGCGAGAGCGAGTGGAACGCGAAGAACCTGTTCACCGGCTGGGTGGACGTCAATCTGAACGAGAAGGGCGAGAAGGAGGCGGTCCGCGGTGGCGAACTCCTGAAGGACGCCGACCTCCTCCCCGACGTGGTCCACACGTCCCTCCAGAAGCGCGCGATCCGCACGGCCCAGCTGGCCCTCGAATCCGCGGACCGTCACTGGATCCCGGTCCACCGCAGCTGGCGCCTCAACGAGCGCCACTACGGCGCCCTCCAGGGCAAGGACAAGGCCCAGACCCTCGCCGAGTTCGGCGAGGAGCAGTTCATGCTGTGGCGCCGCTCGTACGACACCCCGCCGCCCCCGCTCGAGGACGGCACGGAGTTCTCCCAGTCGGCCGACCCGCGCTACGCGTCGATCCCGCCGGAGCTCCGCCCCCGCACGGAGTGCCTCAAGGACGTCGTCATCCGCATGCTCCCGTACTGGTACGACGGCATCGTCCCCGACCTCCTCGCAGGCCGCACGGTCCTCGTCGCCGCCCACGGCAACTCCCTGCGCGCCCTGGTCAAGCACCTCGACGGCATCTCCGACGCCGACATCGCGGGCCTGAACATCCCCACGGGCATCCCCCTGTCCTACGAACTGGACACCAACTTCAAGCCGCTGAACCCGGGCGGCACCTACCTGGACCCCGAGGCGGCCGCGGCGGCCATCGAGGCGGTCAAGAACCAGGGCAAGAAGAAGTAACGCGACGCCGAAAAGCCCCCTGCCTGCGATTTCTCCGCCGGGAGGGGGCTTTTCGCTGCCCTTTTCGCTGCCTCCGGGCCGTCTCCGGGCCGTCAGGGCGATGGGGCCGTGCGCTCTCCGGGCTCCGGCTCCTGTCTCCACTCCGCTCTGGCGCCGGCGCTCTGGAGCACAGCGACAGCGGACTGGGCCCTGTACGCAGACAGACCCCCAAGGAGGGTCACGGGGGCTTGGCGCGCCAGGACCCGGCTGTGCCACAAGCTCTGCCCGGTCACCTTTCGCACCGCCAGGATCACATCCATCTCGCGGGGCCCACAGTCGACGAGCACCACCTCGTGGGACGGGTCGTCGCAGAGCAGCGTGTAGTACGCGGTGGACTCTTCGTCCGACATCTCGCCCTCCTGCCTCAGCGAACGGGAGCGTATGCGCCCTCGAAAACGGCAGCCACGGCTTTTCGGGTGCGCTCCTGGCTGGACGGCATGAGGTGTGCGTACACGCGGAGGGTCAGACCCGGGTCCGAGTGGCCGAGGTACTCGGCGAGGGCCTTGATGTTCTCCCCGGCGTCGAGGAGCACCGAGGCGTAGAAGTGCCGAAGCGCGTGCATGCCGTTCTCGCGAGACTCGGCGTACGACCCGCCTGGCTGCCGTTCGGGGATGACACCGGCCGCAGAGAGCGCCCGCTTCCACACCTCGGTGATCTCGACCGGCGGGAACCGCTTCATGTGCGCCCGGAGTGCATCCGCGACCGGCCCGGGAAGCGGTACGTCCCGGAGCTTGCCATCCTTCGGCGGTGCAGGCAGAGCCGAGCAGACGCGGCCCATGGCGTCCAGGTCGTTCGTACAGTGGCGCGCTCCACCTGGACGCCATGAACCACGTCCGCTCCACGGTGTGTGGGTCGACGGCGGACGGGATGGGAGCTGGGGTGAGTGGTGGGTGAGGCTATCGGTAACGTGCAGCTCTCGGAGCGGACGACGACAGGGATGACATGGGCGAGAACGAACCGCATCAAGACTTCCAGATCGGCGACATCCTGCGTGTGAGTTGCCCGCAGACGCCGGCCCGAGTGGCCCACGTGTCTCGTTCCTACGCCTCGGTCGAGTGGCCATGGGCCCAGATCGATCCGGAATCTCAGTTCAGGTGGAACGGCCAGCGAGCCTTCGCGGTGTCGCCCGACTCCCCCGACTGGACCATGAGCCTGTTCAAGACCACCCCCGAGCCGTGGAATCTGCATGTCGGTGACAGCTGCCTCGTGGGCATACCTGAGACGCTGGTGCGGATCATCGATATCGGCCGCTACGACCCTCCACAGGACGTGGGCTGGCTTCCACGCCCCCACACGATGCTGGGCGTCGTGCCCGCCGACTATCCCGACGAGGCCCTGTCCGAGGACGACGGAGACACGATCGACCTCGACTCGGCGGCCCCGTTGACCATCGAGCTGGTATCCCGGGCCTGACCCACACTGCCCTTCATGTCAAGGGCGCCTGGGTCGTCTGACACCAGCGGCTGACACCGACAAGGGCGTACGGCCCGATCAACGTCGAACCTCAGCGGCAGCCGGACCAGGTCTCAGCAGACGTTTCATCACGGTCGAGAGTGCACCTCGATCGACCTGATGAGGATGATGAGGATGAGGTTCGATCGCAAACTCTGTGCCCCAGTGCGGGCGTAATCCCTCGGCCGGAGAACGGCGCCCACTGACTCAACTCGACCCTCGGTTACAGTCTGGAGGCCCGAGAGTCGGGAACAGGGAACGGGAGACCACTGCCGTGTCGATAAGCGAGAACTTGGCCAAGCTCTTCAAGAGGACAGCCAAGACTCCTGACGGTGCCCCGTTCGCGGTACAGCGCCCGTGCCAATGCGCGCCGGCATGGCCCGGCTTGGAGACGACGGCGAACGGGCACATGCTTCCGGCTCAGCCCTCCAGCCACTACAGCGTTCTCACGAACCCCGAGGTCGGTCCATTCGCCGCGCGCTGCACCGGTTGTCACGCTTCCTACCCCCACCCTTGGGTGATCCCGCAGGACGCGCCGATGCCCTTCGACTGGGCTCGTGAGGATCCGCCAACCGGGTGAGCGCCACGCAAGACTCGGCGTGCGCAGGCGCCGCCCTGGCCAGTCCTGCCCGTTCCGTCAGCAAGGCCAGCCTGTCTGTGCGGTGTGAGAGCCTCCGGGCACGAGCTACGACTTGGCTGTGTGGGAAGGCGAGCGCCCGACGGACGACAAGGCGGCCGGACGAGCGTTCACGGACCTCTATGACCGCTACGTCGACACGGATGAGGAGCATTCACCGACCGAGCGCATAGCGGCATACGTCGCTGCGCTGCTGGCACGGTGGTGTGACCTGACCGAGGACGTGGAGGACACCTCCCCGTGGTCGACGGGACCGTTGATCGGAGAAGCGCGCGGCCCGCTCATCTACTTCCCGACGCGGTGGAGCATGGCTGAGGAGGCATCCACCTATGCGGCGGCGCTCGCACACTCCATGGGGCTGATCTGCTTCGATCCTCAAGAGAACCGGCTCAGGCCCTGAAGCTGAGGGGCGCGCTTCCGTCTCAGTTCCCGTCTCATGGCGGTGTCCTGGGCCGAGCTCCTTTGCGCACCAACACGCTTTCCAACTGTGTCTGACTACGGCCGGCACCTTGAAGCGGCCAAGGAGCGTCTCCGTGCTGATCTGTACGGGGAGCCGGCGAGTCGACGGCACCAGGCCCGGACGCGACCGACGCACCACAATCGGACCAGACACAGCGAAGAACAGCCGGGAGCAGTGGTGAAGGCGGCCAAGGGCGCTGAGACCTGGGAGTCAGGTGAACGCCCAGTTCAGCCGTTCGCCGCTTCCTCAGCTGAGAGAGCAGCAGCACTGCGCTCACGACCACAAAATCGCCCAGGGGAGGGGAGATGTCGTCTCTAGCGATCACCTGGAAGCTGTGCAGCCACGGGTGGGCCGACATCAAGGTGTCGGACGATCGCGGTGAGGCAGAGGCCGTCGCTTCCTACATCACCGATGCGCCCGAGGAGTTCCTCTACGCCGTTGCCCGCCTCGTCCTCGGTGACGAGGAAACGCGCGCCGAGTTCAACGGGGAGCCAGAGGTGTACCGGTGGTTCTTCCGCAGAGACCGATCAGCGGTCGATGCACGTCTAGTTCTGGCCGACGACGCCCAAGCCCCGGAAAGCTCAGGGATAGTTCTCTGGTCAGGCCGCCACACCGTCACGACGCTGGCACGGTCCACCGTCCGGGCCTTCGACCGGATCGACTACGAGCAGGGCGAGGAAGACTACGAAGCCCAATGGGGCCGGCCGTTTCCCCGAATCGAACTCGAAGCTCTGCGAACCGCGATGCGGTCGCACCAGAGGGCTCAAGAGGCCAACGACACAGCCATCGAGGCCGGTTGAGGAGTGGCGCACATGGGGTCACGTCCGCCGAAGTGGTGTATTGACGGCCACTCGGTGATCTCGGTTTTGAGGCTATGCGGTGAGTTCGGTGGGCAGGGCGGGTTCGTCG
>NZ_JAQMWP010000027.1 GCF_030403745.1 Streptomyces sp. S.PB5 | reverse complement strand
GCCCGGTTACATTCCGAACCCGGAAGCTAAGCCTTACAGCGCCGATGGTACTGCAGGGGGGACCCTGTGGGAGAGTAGGACGCCGCCGAACAAATTTTGAGAAAACCCCCGTGCCGTTGGCACGGGGGTTTTTGTTTTTCTACTTCCCTTTCTCGGGAGAGAGGCCCCCTCCCGAGAAGCCGATTACAGACGTCCAGCTGTCTTGAGTGCCAGATACGCGTCCGCCAGTGCCGGCGCCAGATCATCCGGGGTTTGGTCGACCACTGTGACGCCGTGGCGGCGGAGCTGTTCCGCGGTGCGGTGACGTTCGCTCTGTGACTGTGCGGCGGATGCGGCTTCGTAGACCGCGTCGGTGTTTCCGCGGGCTTTGGCCATGCGGGCGACTTGTGGGTCGGCCACGGATGCCAAGAGGACTGTGTGGCGCTGGGTGAGCTGGGAGAGCACAGGGAGCAGTCCTTCTTCGACGGGGGCGGCGTCGAGGGAGGTCAGTAGGACGATCAGGGAGCGGCGGGGGGCGGTCCTGAGTGCAGTGGCTGTAAGACCGCGTGCGTCTGTTTCCACGAGTTCCGGTTCGAGGGTGGCCATCGCGTTGACGAGGGATGGGAGGACGTCTTTGGCTGTGCGGCCCTGGACCAGGGTGCGTACTCGGCGGTCGTAGGCGAGGAGGTCTACGCGGTCGCCGGCTCGGGAGGCGAGGGCTGCCAGGAGGAGTGCCGCGTCCATGGAGGCGTCGAGGCGTGGGGCGTCGCCCACGCGGCCTGCTGAGGTGCGGCCGGTGTCGAGGACGATGAGGATGTGGCGGTCGCGTTCGGGGCGCCAGGTGCGTACGGCGACCGCGGACTGGCGGGCTGTGGCGCGCCAGTCGATGGAGCGGGTGTCGTCGCCGGGGACGTATTCGCGGAGGCTGTCGAATTCGGTGCCCTCGCCGCGGGTGAGGACGCTGGTGCGGCCGTCGAGTTCGCGTAGGCGGGCGAGCTTTGAGGGCAGGTGCTTGCGGCTGGTGAACGGGGGCAGGACGCGTACCGTCCACGGGATGTTGTGGGTGCCCTGGCGGGAGAAGAGGCCTAGCGGGCCGTATGAGCGGATTGTCACGCGGTCGGCCTGGCGGTCGCCTCGGCGGGTGGGGTGTAGGCGGGTGGTGGCGCGGCGGCGTTCGCCTGCGGGGATCGTGAGGCGGTGGCGGGAGGCTGCCGTCTCGGTGCCGGGGAGCCAGCTGCTGGGGGGCCAGGCGTCGCGCACGTGGGCGCGGAGCAGGCGCTTGGACGGGTTGGTGATGGTCAGGGTGACGTCGGCGGGTTCGCCCAGGCGTGCGGAGGTGTCGCCGGAGCGGGTCAGGCGCAGGCGTCGTACCGGTGCCGCCAGGGCGAAGTCGCAGGCGCAGGCGGCGGCCAGCGGGGCGTTCACCGCGAGTAGGCCCGTCAGGCTGGGGTCCCAGATGCCGACGGGGATCGAGCCCAGGGCCGCGAGGAGCGCGGCGCGTCCGGTGAGTGCCATCAGCGTGGGACGGGGACGTGGGCGAGGATCGCCTGGATGACGGAGTCGGGGGTCACGCCTTCCATTTCGGCTTCCGGGCGGAGTTGTACGCGGTGGCGGAGGGTGGGGAGGGCGAGGGCCTTCACGTCGTCGGGGATGACGTAGTCGCGGCCTGTCAGCCAGGCCCAGGCGCGGGAGGTCGCGAGGAGGGCCGTGGCGCCTCGGGGGGAGACGCCGAGGGTGAGGGACGGGGACTCGCGGGTGGCTCGGCAGATGTCGACGACGTAGGCCGTGATCTCGGGCGAGATCGTTGTTTTCGCGACCGCTGCTCGGGCGGCTTCCAGGTCTGCGGGGCCTGCTACCGGGCGTACGCCGGCGGCTTGCAGGTCGCGGGGGTTGAAGCCCTCGGCGTGGCGGGTGAGGACGTCGATCTCGTCCTGGCGGGAGGGGAGGGGGATGGTGAGCTTGAGGAGGAAACGGTCCAGCTGGGCTTCGGGGAGGGGGTAGGTGCCCTCGTACTCGACCGGGTTCTGGGTGGCTGCGACCAAGAAGGGGTCGGGGAGGGGGCGTGGGGTGCCGTCCACCGTGACCTGGCGTTCCTCCATCGCTTCGAGGAGGGACGACTGGGTCTTGGGGGGTGTGCGGTTGATCTCGTCCGCGAGGAGGAGGTTGGTGAAGACCGGGCCGGGCTGGAAGGAGAACTCGGCGCTGCGGGTGTCGTAGACGAGGGAGCCCGTGACGTCGCTCGGCATGAGGTCCGGGGTGAACTGGACGCGCTTGGTGTCGAGTTCGAGTGCGGAGGCGAGGGCGCGGACGAGCAACGTTTTGGCGACCCCAGGGACTCCTTCAAGGAGAACGTGTCCGCGGCAGAGGAGCGCGACTACGAGGCCGGTCACGGCGGGGTCCTGGCCGACCACGGCTTTGGCGATCTCGGCGCGCAGGGCTTCGAGGGATGCGCGGGCGGCGCCCGGATCCCCGGTGTTCCCGGCGTTGTCAGTGGTCGGGGCCATCATGGACGGCGTACCTCTCTTTCGAGGGCGTCGAGTTGGTCGGCGAGGGAGATGAGGGCCGCGTCGTCGCGGGGCGGCGGGCCGAAGAGGAGGGTCGGCAGGGTCTGTCCGTCGCTGTGGAGATGGGCGGACAGGGCGGGGAGCAGAGCTTCGGGCGCGTGCGCCTGGGCGACGGGGACGCCTACGAGGGGGGCGAGGCGGGTGCGGGTGGTGGAGCGCAGAGCGGCGGCCGCGCGGTCGCGGGCGTTGGCTTTGCGGTAGAGGCGGGCGCGGCCTTCGACGGTTTCGGAGGCGCGGATCGCCACGGGGAGTTTTTCGGGCACCAGGGGGCCGAGTCGGCGTGCCCGCCAGAGGGCGGCGAGGGCTGCGGCGATGAAGAGCTGGAGTGTGCCCCATTTCCAGCCTGCGGGGAGCAGGTCGAAGAAGCTGCGTTCGTCCTCGGTGGCGGCCGAGGAGTCGGAGAGTGAGGGGAGGTACCAGACCAGATGGGGGCGGGAGCCGAGGAGTTGGAGGGCGAGGGAGGCGTTGCCCTGCTCGTCGAGGCGGTCGTTGTGGAGGATGTCGGGCGCGCCGAGGACGACGGTGTCGCCGCCCCTGGTCGCCGGGATGCGCAGCAGGGTGGCCAGGCGCTGGCTGGGGTAGCAGGCGTCGGCGTCGGGGTGGAGGGTCGTGTAGCGGATGCCGCCCGTGTCGGCTGCGCCGGCGCGCTGGGCGGCGGGCAGGTCGCAGTCGGGGTCGAGCGTGGAGTCGGTGCTGGTGGCGGGGTCGGCCGTGACGTCGGGGGCGAGTCGGCCGACGGAGGCGCCGCCGGGGGCGATGAGGACGGTTCGGCCGCCGGAGGCGGCGGTCGCGGAGTGCAGCCGGGTCTGTTGACGGTGCGTCAGCAGGTCGGGGAGGGCGACCAGGAGGGTGGTGTCCGGGCCGGCCGCGGTGCGGGCTTCGTCGAGGGTGGTGACCACGCGGGTGGACACGCCGCGGTCGGCGAGGAGTTCGGCGACCGCTCGGCTGCCGAGCGGGTCGGCGGAGCGCGGGTCGAGGTTGCCGTGCCGGGCGTCGGAGCGGATCACGGCGATCGTGACCGCCGCCGCCAGGAGGAGCGCGAGGGCGAGCACGATGCCTCGGGAGCGGGTCCAGAGCTGGCGTGCGGTGGGCGAGACCGACGTGGCCGGGAGCGTGGCCTCGGTGGTCATTCGGCGGCTCCCTGGCGGGTGTTGTGGGCCGCGCTGGTGGTGCTGCTCGCGAGCTGGGGCTTGGTGCGTTCCAGGTCGCGGTCGAGTTCGGCGATGCGGTGGTACGACGGCTCGCTGGCCCTGCGGCCGCCGTATGTGACGTCGTCGAAGTCCCGGGCGGCCGCGTGCAGTCGGGCTGCTTGTGAGGGGAGGGCGCGGGCGGCCTCGGCGGCGGCCTCGTCCGCGGTGCGGCCGGGGCGGATGTCGAGGAGGGCGCGTTCCTCCAGGGAGCGGACGATGGCTCGCATACGTTCCTGCACGGCCTGGTTCCAGTGGCCCTGGGCGGCGTGTGCCTCGGATGCCGCGCGGTGTTCGGCGGCGCTGCGGGGGCGGTCGTCGAACAGGGCTGCGGAGGAGGCGGGTTCGCGGCGCGGGGTGCCCAGGCGCCACCACAGGGCGCCCAGGACCGCGAGGACGGCCAGGACGATGACGACGAGGCCGAGTGCGCCGCCGGGGGCGGCGGTCGCGGCCGTGCCGAACAGTTCGCTGACCCATGTCCAGAAGGTGTCGAGGGCGCGCTGGAACCAGCCGGGGTCGTTCTCGTGGTACAGCCGCTTGGACAGCTCGCGTCGAGCCGCCTCTCGCGCGGGATCACGCGGGATGGTGATCGGTGGTTCGTCGCCGGAGCGCGACAGCGACAGCATGACGGTGTCGCCGGCGCGCACGACCGTGTGCGGCAGCGGTACCGATGTGAGAACTCCCCCCGCCAGGCTCACCGCATCAGCCTCCGGGAGTGGCGCCGGGCGTGCCGGAGCCGTAGTCCTGGACGCCTGCCGCGCGGGCCAGTTCGAGGTCGAGGGCCTCGCGGCGGATGCGCTGGTCGATGTAGAGGAGCACGGTGACGCCCGCCGTGATCGGGAAGGTGATCATGGATCCGATCACCGAGCCGATGCCGCTGACGATCAGGAACGTCCAGCCGAGGTCGCCGCCGCTGTTCAGGATCCCGGTGAAGCCCTCGCCGTCCAGCGCGCTGGCGAGGAAGGCGAAGGGGATCACCACGATCGAGGCGACGACGTTGGCGATGATCGTGGCGAGCAGCTGGATGCCGAAGACGCGCCACCAGGAGCCGCGGACCAGTTTCGCGGACCGGCCCAGCGACTTCACGATGCTCTGCTTCTCCAGCATCAGCGCGGGCGAGGCCAGGGAGAAGCGGATCATCAGCCACAGGGCGACGACGCCGGCGGCGAGACCGCCCAGGACGGCGAGTCCGGCACCCGCGTCGCCCGATCCGCCGACGGCCACGAGGATGCCCGGCAGGGTCCCGACCGCGACGACCGCGAAGGCGATGAGGATCAGCAGGAAGATCAGGCCGAACAACTTGGCCACCTGCGGGCGCGCGTCGCGCCAGGCCTCGCCGATGGTCACCGATTTGCCGAGGACGGCACGGCTGGTGACCGTCGTGAGCAGGGCGGTCGCCACGATCGTGCCGATCAGCGAGATCAGGAAGACGACACCGGAGCTGAGCATGGCGTCGCCCATGGCGCGGGTCAGTTCGTCGACGGTGGCGCTGGGGTCGTCGAGGGCCGCGGTGCTGGTGTCGTCGAGGACCAGGCCTTCGAGGAGGATGACGACGATCTGGGTGACGATCGCGACGGTCAGAGAGATGCCCAGGACCGTGCGCCAGTAGGTGCGCATCGTGGAGACGGCGCCGTCGAGGATCTCGCCCACGCCGAGCGGGCGGAGCGGGATCACGCCGGGCTTGGCCGCGGGCGGGGGGCCGCCCCAGCCGCTTCCCCAGCCACCGGGGCCGCCGTATCCGCCGTAGCCGCCCTGGCCTCCGTAACCGCCGTGACCGGCGCCGCCGGGGCCGGCCGGGGGCGGGTTGCCCCAGCCCGGGCCGGGTGGTGGGGGCGGGGGCGTCTGGCCGGGGGGCGGCGGTCCGGTCGGGGCGGACCACTGGGCGGGCGGCGGCTGCTCCTTGGACCACTTCGAGCCGGTGCCCTGTGGGTCCTGGCCGGGCTGGTCCGAGGGACCGGGACGGTCTGCGGGCTCGGCAGGCCCGGACGCACCGGGCTCCTGCCCGTCGGACGGCGCAGATCCGGGCGAAGCCCAGCCCGGAGTGTCTTTCATCGTCGCTCCTTCACGGTGCCCGTCCGCGGTCGCGGCGGCAGGTTGGCAGCCATCGTGCCATGGGGTGGTCATCGGGGGACCGGGCACGGTATCGGCTGCACACCTTCAATTGTCCGCCGGATACGGGGCAGACTGACCGCATGGCTGATCAGTACGCGCAATCCGGCGAGGACAGCAGGCCGACCGAGATACCGGCGATCCGCTGGGAGGAGCCACCCGAAGGTCCTGTCGTGGTCCTCCTGGACCAGACGAGGCTGCCGGCCGAGGAGGTCGAACTGGTCTGTACGGACGCGTCCGCGCTGGTGGAGGCGATCCGTTCGCTCGCCGTGCGCGGGGCGCCGCTGCTCGGCATCGCCGGAGCGTACGGGGTCGCGCTCGCCGCCGCTCGCGGGTTCGACGTCGACGAGGCTGCGACCGTGCTGGCGGGTGCGCGGCCCACCGCGGTGAATCTCGCCGTCGGGGTGCGCCGGGCACAGTCCGCGTACCGGGCCGAGCTCGGCAGGAGCGGTGATGCCGGGCAGGCCGCGGTGGTGGCGCTGGAGGCGGCGCGGACGCTGCACCAGGAGGACGCCGAGGCGAGCGCGCGGATGGCGGAGCGCGGGCTGGCGCTGCTGGACGAGCTGCTGCCGGGTGGCGGGCACCGGATTCTCACGCACTGCAACACCGGTTCGCTGGTGTCGGGCGGGGAGGGGACGGCGTTCGCTGTGGCGTTGGCGGCGCATCGGGCGGGGCAGCTGCGGCGGCTGTGGGTGGACGAGACACGTCCGCTGCTGCAGGGCGCCCGTCTGACGGCGTACGAGGCGGCGCGCACCGGAATGGCGTACACCTTGCTGACGGACAATGCGGCGGGGTCGCTGTTCGCGGCGGGCGAGGTGGACGCCGTGCTGATCGGGGCGGACCGGATCGCGGCCGACGGGTCGGTGGCGAACAAGGTGGGGAGCTACCCGCTCGCGGTGCTCGCGCGGTACCACCATGTGCCGTTCATCGTGGTGGCGCCGGTGACGACGGTGGATCTGGAGACTCCGGAGGGGGCGTCCATCGAGGTCGAGCAGCGGCCCGGGTTCGAGGTGACGGAGGTCAGCGCTCCTCAGATGCCGGTGACCGGAGCGGGCGGGGGGATGCCGGTGGCGCCATTGGGGACGCAGGCGTACAACCCGGCGTTCGATGTGACGCCGCCCGAGCTGGTGACCGCGATCGTCACGGAAGAGGGCGTTGTTTCGCCCGTGACGGCGGAGGCTCTGGAGGAGCTGGTTGCCAGGTCGCGTCAGGTGACGATCGGCTAGCGGCCCGGCGGGGCGCGGGCCCGGCCGAAAGGTGTGGGGCCGGTGGCGCGGTCAGGGTGCGCCTACGCTGGGTAGCTGACATCCGTCACTGACATCCGTGTCGCCGGACGGGGGCAGACAGTGACGGCCGGGTACGACTATCGTCACGGGCCAGTGACCCTGCTCACCAGCGCCTCTGTCACTGTTATGAGAATGGGATGATGGCGTTTATGAAGGGACGAGTCCTTGTCGTCGACGACGACACCGCACTGGCCGAGATGCTCGGCATCGTGCTGCGTGGTGAAGGTTTTGAGCCGTCTTTCGTAGCCGACGGCGACAAGGCGCTGGCCGCATTCCGTGAGACCAAGCCGGATCTGGTGCTCCTGGACCTGATGCTGCCCGGCCGGGACGGCATCGAGGTGTGCCGCCTGATCAGGGCGGAGTCCGGGGTACCGATCGTGATGCTCACGGCGAAGAGCGACACCGTCGATGTCGTCGTGGGCCTGGAGTCGGGCGCCGACGACTACATCGTGAAGCCGTTCAAGCCGAAGGAGCTCGTCGCCCGTATCCGGGCGCGGCTGCGGAGGTCGGAGGAGCCGGCGCCGGAGCAGCTTGCCATCGGTGATCTCGTCATCGATGTGGCCGGTCACTCCGTGAAGCGGGACGGTCAGTCGATCGCGCTGACGCCGCTGGAGTTCGACCTGCTGGTCGCGCTGGCGCGCAAGCCGTGGCAGGTGTTCACGCGTGAGGTGCTCCTTGAGCAGGTGTGGGGCTACCGGCATGCCGCCGACACCCGCCTGGTCAATGTGCATGTGCAGCGGCTGCGCTCCAAGGTCGAGAAGGACCCGGAGCGGCCGGAGATCGTGGTGACCGTTCGTGGTGTGGGATACAAGGCAGGACCCAGCTGACATGTCCGGAGACAGTGCCGCTTCGTCGCCCGGGCGGACCGGGTCCGGTACGGAGCGGCCTGTCGGCCGGCAGACGTCGGGTTCCCGCTGGGGCCGCTTCCTGGAGGGCGGGCTGCTGCAGGGCGGAGTCCAGGGCAGCCCGGTCCTGAGGCTGTTCATGCGCTGGGTGCGCCGGCCGCTGCTGCCCGTCATGCGGCTGTGGCGGCGCAACATCCAGCTCAAGGTCGTCGTCACCACGCTGCTGATGTCACTGGGCGTGGTGCTGCTGCTCGGCTTCGTCGTCATCGGCCAGGTGCGCAACGGGCTCCTCGACGCCAAGGTGAAGGCGTCGCAGAGCCAGGCCACGGGTGGTTTCGCCGTGGCCGAGCAGAAGGCGGACGCGGCGGCGGCCGGCGCGGGCGGCGAGGATGCCGCGGGCACGGACGACGGCCGGAGCAGCCAGAACGTCAGCCAGTGGATGGGCGACCTCGTGGAGTCCCTCTCCAGCGGCGGCCAGGGCGCCTTCGACGTCGTCACGCTGCCCGCCGGGGGAGACAGCGGCGGGCGCGGTCCGCGCGCCTCCGGAAACGTCTTCGCGACCGGGAGTGTGCCCGAGGCCCTGCGGGACCGTCTCGACGAAGGCACCACGCCGGCGGCCCAGAGCTACACCCGGATCGTGTACACCGACGGCAAGGAGTCGCAGCCCGCGCTGATCATCGGCAAGCAGGTCGACGACCCCAACGACGAGCCGTACCAGCTCTACTACCTCTTCCCGCTCACCCAGGAGGAGAAGTCGCTGAGCCTGGTGAAGGGGACGCTGGCGACTGCCGGGCTCTTCGTCGTCGTACTCCTCGGGGCCATCGCCTGGCTGGTGGTGCGGCAGGTCGTGACGCCGGTGCGGATGGCGGCCGGGATCGCCGAGCGGCTGTCCGCGGGGCGGCTTCAGGAACGTATGAAGGTCACCGGTGAGGACGACATCGCCCGCCTGGGTGAGGCCTTCAACAAGATGGCGCAGAACCTTCAGCTGAAGATCCAGCAGCTGGAGGACCTGTCGCGGATGCAGCGGCGGTTCGTGTCCGACGTGTCGCACGAGCTGCGGACGCCGCTGACGACCGTACGGATGGCCGCGGACGTCATCCATGACGCGCGGGAGGACTTCGATCCGGTGACCGCGCGGTCGGCGGAGCTGCTGGCCGATCAGCTGGACCGGTTCGAGTCGCTGCTCGCCGATCTGCTGGAGATCAGCCGGTTCGACGCGGGCGCGGCGGCGCTGGAGGCGGAGCCGATCGACCTCAGGGAGGTCGTGCAGCGGGTCGTCAGCGGGGCCGCGCCACTCGCCGACCGCAAGGGCACGCGCATCCGGGTCGTGGGAGACCAGCAGCCCGTCGTCGCCGAGGCGGACGCCCGGCGGGTGGAGCGGGTGCTGCGCAATCTCGTCGTCAACGCCGTGGAGCACGGCGAGGGCAAGGACGTCGTGGTCAAGCTGGCCGCGGCGGGCGGGGCCGTCGCGGTCGCGGTGCGCGACTACGGCGTGGGCCTCAAGCCCGGTGAAGCGACCCGGGTGTTCAGCCGCTTCTGGCGGGCCGACCCGGCACGCGCGCGTACCACCGGTGGTACGGGGCTCGGGCTGTCCATCGCGCTGGAGGACGCGCGGCTGCACGGCGGCTGGCTGCAGGCGTGGGGTGAGCCGGGCGGCGGGTCGCAGTTCCGGCTGACGCTGCCCAGGACGGCGGACGAACCGCTGCGGGGGTCGCCGATACCGCTGGAGCCCAAGGACTCACGCCGCAATCGTGGACTTAATGACGCCGGTCTGCCGCGCGGGGCGGGCGACGGGGAGAAGCGCGCCACCGTGCCGGTGCAGACCTCAGGTGAACCGGCGCCGCTCGCGCCGCGGGTGCCTGCCGTGCCTCCCACCGCGGATCCGACGGCGCTGCCGGGCAACGGCGCGCGCGTGGTGCCGCGGCCCACCGGGGGAGCGCGACCGGCGGACGACACGGCCGCCGCCGTGGACGCGCCGCCGTCGGACGGGCGGCCGTCGGACGGGCGGCCGTCGGACGCGGCGGACCGGAGCAAGCAAGGGGAGGCAAGTCGTGGGCGCTGACCGGGCTGCGGGCGGCGGGCGGAGGCCGGTGCGCACGGTGGTGTCCGTCGCGTGCGGAGCCGTACTGCTGGCGGGGTGCGCGTCCATGCCGGACAGCGGGGATCTGCGCGGGGTGGAATCGACGCCCCGGCAGGACACACCGGTGCGGGTCTTCGCTCTGCCGCCTCGGGAGAACGCCGACGCGAGGGAGATCGTGGACGGCTTTCTCGAGGCACTGACCAGCGACGATCCCGGTTTCGAGACGGCGCACAAGTATCTGACCAAGTACGCCTCGGACCGGTGGGATCCCAAGGCGTCGCTCACGGTGCTCGCGGCCGGGCCCGACCCGGAGCAGAGGTCCACGAGCGGCCGGGACGAGCCGTCGGACACCGCCGAGTTCAGCCTGGAGGGCGACAAGGTCGCCACCGTGGACGCGCAGCAGGCGTACGCGCCCGCGGATGGTCAGTACGACAAGCGGCTGCACCTCGTGCGCGAGAAGAAGTCCAAACAGTGGCGCATCGACCGGCCGCCGCCGGGCGTGGTCATGGGCAAGTCGGACTTCCTGCGCAACTACACGTCGGTCAACCGGTATTACTTCGCCTCGAACTCGTCGACCGGGTCGGACACGCAGCCGGTGGCCGTGGCCGACCCCGTCTGGGTGCGCAAGAAGGTCGATCCGCTGACACAGACGGTGAGTCTGCTGCTCGCGGGGCCCTCACGCTGGCTGGACCCGGTGGTCAGGTCGAGCTACCCCACGGGGACGACCCTGAAGAAGGGCATCGGCTCGCTGGCGCCGGACGACCAGAACAGACTGACCGTGCCCCTGAACGTCAAGGCGAACCGGATCGGTCAGGACAAGTGCAAGGAGATGGCCGCCCAACTCCTGTTCACACTGCGGGATCTCACCCCCACGGGCGTGGACGAGGTCGAATTGCAGCGGTCGGACGGCACACGGCTGTGCGACCTGACCGAGATCGCCGCCGAGAACCTCGTCGTGCACGAGGCCGCGAACGACGATTACCAGTACTTCGTCGACGGCAAGCACCGGCTCGTACGGCTGGACAGCGACAGCGACGACCTGGACGCCTTCGAGCCGGTGCCGGGCGCGCTCGGCGAGGGCGAGAAGCCGCTGCGGTCGGCCGCGGTGTCCCGGGACGAACGCAAGGCGGCCGGGGTCTCCCTCGACGGCGGCTCGCTGTACGTCGGGTCGCTGGTGTCGGGTGCCTCGCTCGGCGAGCCGGTCCTGCGCAGCAAGGGCAAGACCGAGAACGACCGGCTCACCACGCCCAGTTGGGACGGTGACGGTGACCTGTGGGTGGCCGACCGCGATCCCGACCGTCCCCGGCTGCTGCTCCTGAAGCAGGGTGCGGGCCAGCCGGTCGAGGTCGACACCACGGGGCTCGACGGACGCATCGACGCGGTGCGGGTGGCCGCCGACGGAGCGCGGATCGCACTGATCGTGGAGAAGGGCGGCAAGAAGTCCCTCTACGTCGGGCGGATCGAGCGGGGCGACGAGGCGGGCGGGGAGAAGGCCGTGGCGGTCGTCGAACCTCGCTCGGTGACACCGCAGTTGGAGGAGGTCACCGCCATGTCCTGGGCGGGGGGCAGCCGGCTCGTGGTGGTGGGGCGCGAACGGGGCGGCGTGCAGCAGATGGCGTACGTCCAGGTCGACGGCTCCACGCCGGTGGAGGCGGCGCCGGCCGCGCTGACGGGGGTGAAGGCCCTCGCCTCGTCCGAGAACGAGCAACTTCCGCTGCTGGCGTACTCGGAGGAGGACGGCATCGTCCGGCTCTCGGCGGGGTCGAAGTGGCAGCAGGTGCTCAAGGACGGGACGGCGCCGGTCTACCCCGGGTAGAGGCGACGGGCGGTCGGGCGTGGCGGGAGCCGTCAGGCCTGGCGGGCGGTTCCGAGACGGCGTCCACCAGGCGTGTGGACGCGCTGGACGGCCGGGCGCGGGAGGCCTTCTGACGGGGCTTCCGGTGCTGTCTGCGGCCGCTGCGGAGTTGTCCACAGGCTGGTTGTCCACAGGGGTGGCCGGGTGGCTCGGGCGTTGGCACAGTGGTGGGTATGCGGGGGTGGTGGCAGGACCTCACCGATCTGGTGCTGCCGGCCGAGTGCGGAGGCTGCGGGATGCCTCGCACGGTGCTCTGCCCTGAGTGCCGTGCCGTCCTGAGCGGGAGCGCGCCGTGCCGGGTGCGACCGGAGCCGGAGCCGACAGGGCTGCCGGCGGTGCATGCGGCGGCTCGGTACGCCGATGAGGTGCGGGCCGTGCTGCTGGCCCACAAGGAACGCGGTGCGCTGGCCCTGGCGGCGCCGCTGGGTGCGGCACTGGCGGGGGCTGTACGGGCGGGGTTGTGGGAGGCCGGGGTCGGGCCCTGGGGCTTGGCGGGCGGCTGCGGTGTGGCGCCTGGGGCTGCCGAGAGGGCGGCTGAGCGTGGGGGTGCTGAGGGGGCGGCCGGGCTTGGGAGTGCCGAGGGGGCGGTGGGGTCCGGCGTGGGTTCTCCGTGGGCTGAGCGGGGGCGGGGGCCGGGTTCCGGGCGGTCCGGCGGGGAGTCGGCGGTGTACGAGGGCGTGGCCGGAGGTGTGACCCGGAGTGGTGGCTGGGGAGCGGGGGAGGCCGGGGGGTCCGGAGCTGGATGGGGCGAGGGGCCGGCGAGGGCCGGGGGCTGGGGTTCGGCGGGCTCTGGGGCGGGTCGGGCGGGTGGTCTGGCCGGAACTGGCGGCTGGGGGCCGCAGGGCGTCGTCATGGGGCGTGGCGACGGCCCGGGGGTGAGGGCTGCGCCAGGCGTGGTGGAGGCCTCGGGAGGGCGGGACTGTGGTTCTACGGGGACGGGGACGGGGGCGGCAGGTCGAGGCTGGGGAGGCCTCCCGGAGGGCTGGGACGCGACCGTGCTGCTCGTGCCTGTTCCGTCCGCGCGGCGGACTGTGGCGGCGCGGGGGCATGATCCGGCACGGCGGATCGCGCTTGCGGCTGCGGGGGAGCTGCGTCGGAGTGGGGTGCCGGCTCGGGTGGTCGGTGTGCTGCGGCAGCGGCGGGGCGTGGTCGACCAGGCCGGCCTCAACTTCCAGGCCCGGCTGGAGAATCTCGCGGGTGCGCTCGGCGTGGTCCCCGGTGGGGCGCGGCTGCTTCTGGGCGGGCCGGTGGTGCTCGTCGATGACCTGATGACCACGGGCGCGTCTCTGGCGGAGGCGGCGCGTGCGGTGCGCGTGGCGATGGAGGGGGCGCGGGTGGGACGCAGGGGCGCTGGGCCGGATGTGTACGGCCGGGGCGCAACGGCTGTGTACGGGGCCGCGGCTCGGGAAGGCATGGGGGAACCGGTGAGCGGACCAGCGGAGGCCAGCATGGGTGGTGGGCCGGGAATGGCGGGCGGATCGCGCCCCCGTGACGTCATCTGCGCGGCCGTGGTCGCGGCGGCGCCGGATTCTTTCGAAATAAACCGGAACTGACTCTGAACTTGCATCGTTGCAGGTAATGAGAGGACCAATTCACCTGAACGGAGGTACGCCGCGGTAGAGGGTGACGACATCCGTCCGGGCGAGATATGTTCGGTTGTGAGGAAAGGCGCAGGCCACACCTCTCATATCCGATTGCCGTGCCGCGGGTTTTTCACAATCACCCGGCTCGGTGGAGTGGAGATCTTGCCCGCGGGGGAGGAGGTGGAAGTCACCGAGTCCGAGGTTCCGGGGCTCACCGGAGCCTGGTGCAAAAGGGAGATGCTCCGCAGCGAAGCGGGGCGATCCGGGAACGGAGTTCTGCGTGGACATCGTCGTCAAGGGCCGCAAGACCGAGGTGCCCGAGCGGTTCCGCAAGCACGTGGCCGAGAAGCTGAAGCTGGAGAAGATCCAGAAGCTCGACGGCAAGGTGATCAGCCTCGACGTCGAGGTGTCCAAGGAGCCGAACCCCCGACAGGCCGACCGCTGTGACCGAGTGGAGATCACGCTCCGCTCCCGCGGTCCGGTGATCCGGGCGGAGGCGGCGGCAAGCGATCCGTACGCGGCGCTCGACCTGGCGGCGGAAAAGCTGGATGCACGGCTGCGCAAGCAGCACGACAAGCGATACTCCCGTCGTGGCTCCCGCCGACTCACGGCGGCCGAGGTCCCCGACCACGTTCCGGGCGCGGCGACACTCAACGGCAACGGCCACCCCGTCCATGAGGAAGAGCCGGACGGCGTCCCCACCAAGAAGATCGGCTCGCTGGAAGTGAAGGGCGAAGGCCCCCTCATCGTCCGCGAGAAGACCCACGTCGCCTCCCCGATGACCCTCGACCAGGCTCTTTACGAGATGGAGCTGGTCGGGCACGACTTCTATCTGTTCGTCGACTCCGAGACCAAGGAACCGAGTGTCGTCTACCGGCGACACGCCTACGACTACGGCGTCATCCACCTGAGCACCGACCCGATGGTCGCCCAGGCGCAACCTCCCGCGGCCGGCGGCACGCTGGGCGGCTGACCCGCCCGGCTGACGGCTGAGCCGGTGCCCCTGGAGCGCGTGTGCGCCCCCAGGGGCACCGGTGTGCGACCACTTCGAGCCCCGCTCTGTCACCGCGGTGTCGTCCGGGCATGAAATCATGGCCGCACCGGCCCAACCGGTGGGCCGTTGCCTTGGGTTGGCGATGGCACAGGACCAGCCACAGCCTTCAGGGGGAGGAACGATGGCGGACAGCTTCGGACCGATGCATGACGGGGACGCCGACGACGGCGCCGCCGGCATGCGGCCGGACGCGGGCTCACCACGCAAGGAGCCGATCCGTGTCCTGGTCGTGGACGACCACGCCCTCTTCCGTCGGGGACTTGAGATCGTGCTCGCGGCCGAGGAGGACATCCAGGTCGTGGGCGAGGCGGGCGACGGCGCCGAGGCCGTCGACAAGGCCGCCGACCTGCTGCCCGACATCGTCCTGATGGACGTGCGGATGCCCAAGCGGGGCGGTATCGAGGCGTGCACCTCCATCAAGGAGGTCGCGCCCAGCGCGAAGATCATCATGCTGACGATCAGCGATGAAGAGGCCGACCTCTACGACGCGATCAAGGCGGGTGCGACCGGTTATCTCCTCAAGGAGATCTCCACGGACGAGGTGGCCACCGCCATTCGGGCGGTGGCCGACGGGCAGTCGCAGATCAGCCCCTCCATGGCGTCGAAACTCCTCACCGAGTTCAAGTCGATGATCCAGCGCACCGATGAGCGCCGACTGGTGCCCGCGCCGCGGCTGACGGACCGGGAGCTGGAGGTTCTCAAACTCGTCGCCACCGGAATGAACAACCGGGATATCGCCAAGGAGTTGTTCATCTCGGAGAACACCGTGAAGAACCATGTGCGCAACATCCTGGAGAAGCTGCAGCTGCACTCCAGGATGGAGGCCGTCGTCTACGCGATGCGCGAGAAGATCCTAGAGATCCGTTAGGGCCTTCACGAGGGGTGCGCGCAGCTCGGGTGCGTCCACCCTTTCCACGCGTACGTCCGTGCAGTTCACCCAGCTCGCCGCCTCGACCAGGGCCTGTGCCACCGCCGGGACCGCCTTCGGGCCGTCCAGGGTGACCTGCCGGGCGATCAGGGTGCCACCCTCGCGCGCGGGGTCGACCCGGCCGACGAGGTGGCCGCCGGCCAGGACCGGCATGGCGAAGTAGCCGTGGATCCGCTTCGGCTTGGGGACGTATGCCTCCAGGCGGTGGGTGAAGCCGAAGATCCGCTCCGTACGCGCGCGTTCCCAGATCAGGGAGTCGAACGGGGACAGCAGGGTCGTACGGTGGCGGCCGCGCGGCGGGGTGTCGAGGGCGGCGGGGTCGGCCCAGGCCGGCTTTCCCCAGCCCTCGACCGTGACCGGGACCAGGCCGGAGTCGTCGATCACGGCGTCTACCTGTTCGGCCTTGAGGCGGTGGTAGTCGGCGATGTCCGCGCGCGTGCCGACGCCCAGGGACCGGCCGGCCAGGTTGACGAGGCGGCGCAGGCACTCGGTGTCGTCCAGGTCGTCGTGCAGGAGGTCCTGCGGTACGGCGCGCTCCGCCAGGTCGTACACGCGCTTCCAGCCGCGGCGTTCCACGCAGACCACCTCGCCGTACATGAGCGCGCGCTCGACGGCGACCTTTGTGCCGGACCAGTCCCACCATTCGCTGGTCTTCTTCGCGCCGCCCAACTCTGTCGCGGTGAGGGGGCCTTCGGTGCGGAGCTGCTTGATGACCTGGTCGTAGGTGCCGTCCGGGAGGGGGTGGTTCCAGTGCGGGCGGTTTCGGTAGGCGCGGCGGCGGAAGGCGAAGTGGGGCCATTCCTCGATGGGGAGGATGCAGGCGGCGTGGGACCAGTACTCGAAGGCGTGGGGTCGTGGCGTGGGCGAGCCAAGGGGGGCGGTGGTCCAGTAGGCGCTCTCGACTGCTTTGCGGCCCACTGCGCCCAGGCGGGCGTACGGGATGAGTTCGTGGGAGCGGGCGAGGACCGAGATGGTGTCGAGTTGGACCGCGCCTAGGTGGCGGAGGGTGCCGCGGACGCCGGCCTTGCGGTTGGGGGTGCCGAGGAAGCCCTGGGCGCGGAGGGCGATGCGGCGGGCCTCGTCTGCGGAGAGTTCTGCGGTGGGGCGCGGGGTCGTCATGTCTCCGCACGATAGGAGGTGGGACTGACAGTGGGGGATGAGCTGGGGGTTTGTGTGTGCGGTGGGGTTGGGGTGGGGCGGGGTGGGATGAGTTGCGGTGGGTGGGGGTGGGTCGCGCGGCCCGGCGCTTACGGGGTGCCGCCTGCGCCCACCCGTGCCGCCCTAGGCGGCACGAATGCCCGCAGGTTATGCCGGTTGGGCGGGTTACGCGGGCTGGCCAAGCTGGGCAAGCTGGGCTGGGCAACCAGGCCAGACAGGCTGGGTGGACCCGCAGCTCAGGTGGGTCAGGTGGGCTGGGTGGGGTGTGGTGGTTGGGGAGGGGCCGGCAAATAGGGGGCCGTCGAGGGTAGGGCCAGGTCTGAGGGGAGGAGGGAGCCCACCCAGCAGTCACGGCGTACGCCCTTGTTGTTGATCGCGGAGCGCAGCGTGCCCTCGATGGTGAAGCCGGCGCGTTCTGCCACCGCGCGGGAGGGGGTGTTGCCGACTTCCGCGCGCCATTCGATGCGGTCCACGGACAGGGCGGTGAAGGCCCAGCGGGTGGCTGTGGTGGTGGCTTCGGTGATGTAGCCGTTGCCGCGGTGTTCCTTCGTCGCCCAGAAGCCGATTTCGGCTACGCCGAGGGAGCGCATGGTGATGCCGAGCATGCCGGTGAGTTCGCCGGAGGGGAGGAAGACGCCGAAGGTGAACATGGAGTCGTCGGCCCAGCCGTCGGGGGCGAATTGTTCCGTGAACTGGCGCGCGTGCTCGCGGAGATAGGGCGAGGGGAACTGGGAGATCCAGCGCTGTGTCTCGGGGTCCTGGGCGGCGGCGTACACGGCTTCGGTGTCGGCGGGGCCGACGGTGCGCAGAACCAGGCGGCCGGTGGTGAGCGTGACGGGTTCCATCGGCCGATTCTGCTCGGGGCTCGATGAGGACGCCATCATTTTGCTTTCTGTGAGCGGGCGATCACAGTTCGCGCAATTCGTCTGCGGAACGCGGCACCATCCGCGACGGTCGGCCGTTGTCCCCTTTGACGGAGATTTGAAGCAGCGGGCGGTCGGCGTCACCGGCAGGCTCCCGGCGTGGCCGGGTCCTCGCATACGATGGCCGTTGCTCAGCCAAGTCAAATGGAAACCGACCGTCCCAGGCCCGACCGGCAAGGAGACCAACCCCCGTGTCCGTCCTCTCGAAGATCATGCGTGCAGGCGAAGGCAAGATCCTGCGCAAGCTGCACCGCATCGCGGACCAGGTCAACTCCATCGAAGAGGACTTCGTCGACCTCTCCGACGCCGAGCTGCGGGCGCTCACCGATGAGTACAAGCAGCGGTACCTCGATGGTGAGACGCTGGACGACCTGCTGCCCGAGGCGTTCGCCACCGTGCGCGAGGGCGCCAAGCGTGCGCTCGGCCAGCGTCACTACGACGTGCAGATCATGGGTGGCGCCGCACTCCACCTCGGCTATGTGGCCGAGATGAAGACCGGTGAGGGCAAGACCCTCGTCGGCACGCTGCCCGCGTATCTGAACGCGCTGTCCGGCAAGGGCGTCCACCTGATCACGGTGAACGACTACCTGGCCGAGCGCGACTCCGAGATGATGGGCCGCGTCCACAAGTTCCTGGGCCTGAGTGTCGGTTGCATCCTTGCCAACATGACGCCCGCGCAGCGCCGCGAGCAGTACGCGTGCGACATCACGTACGGCACGAACAACGAGTTCGGCTTCGACTACCTGCGCGACAACATGGCGTGGTCCAAGGACGAGCTCGTCCAGCGCGGCCACAACTTCGCCATCGTCGACGAGGTCGACTCCATCCTCGTCGACGAGGCCCGTACGCCGCTGATCATCTCCGGCCCGGCCGACCAGGCCACCAAGTGGTACGGCGACTTCGCCAAGCTGGTCACCCGCCTGAAGAAGGGCGAGGCCGGCAACCCCCTCAAGGGCATCGAGGAGACCGGCGACTACGAGGTCGACGAGAAGAAGCGCACGGTCGCCATCCACGAGGCCGGTGTCTCCAAGGTCGAGGACTGGCTGGGCATCGACAACCTCTACGAGTCGGTGAACACGCCTCTGGTGGGCTACCTGAACAACGCCATCAAGGCCAAGGAGCTCTTCAAGAAGGACAAGGACTACGTCGTCATGGACGGCGAAGTCATGATCGTCGACGAGCACACCGGCCGTATCCTCGCCGGCCGCCGCTACAACGAGGGCATGCACCAGGCGATCGAGGCGAAGGAAGGGGTGGCCATCAAGGACGAGAACCAGACGCTCGCCACGATCACCCTCCAGAACTTCTTCCGCCTCTACAAGCGCCACGACCACAACGGCAAGGAACAGCCCGGCCTCTGCGGCATGACCGGTACGGCGATGACCGAGGCCGCCGAGTTCCACCAGATCTACAAGCTCGGCGTCGTCCCGATCCCGACCAACCGGCCGATGATCCGCAAGGACCAGTCGGACCTGATCTACCGCACCGAGGTCGCGAAGTTCGAGGCGGTCGTCGACGACATCGTCGAGAAGCACGAGAAGGGCCAGCCGATCCTCGTCGGTACGACGTCGGTCGAGAAGTCCGAGTACCTCTCGCAGCAGCTCAGCAAGCGCGGCGTCCAGCACGAGGTGCTGAACGCCAAGCAGCACGACCGTGAGGCGACCATCGTCGCCCAGGCCGGCCGCAAGGGCGCGGTGACCGTGGCGACCAACATGGCCGGCCGTGGTACCGACATCAAGCTCGGCGGCAACCCCGAGGACCTCGCCGAGGCGGAGCTGCGTCAGCGTGGCCTCGACCCCGAGGAGCACATCGAGGAGTGGGCTCATGCCCTGCCCGCCGCCCTGGAGCGCGCCGAGCAGGCGGTCAAGGCGGAGTTCGAAGAGGTCAAGGACCTCGGTGGCCTCTACGTCCTCGGCACCGAGCGGCACGAGTCGCGTCGTATCGACAACCAGCTGCGCGGTCGTTCCGGCCGTCAGGGCGACCCGGGCGAGTCCCGCTTCTACCTGTCGCTGGGCGACGACCTGATGCGCCTGTTCAAGGCCCAGATGGTCGAGCGCGTGATGTCGATGGCGAACGTCCCGGACGACGTGCCGATCGAGAACAAGATGGTCACGCGCGCGATCGCGTCCGCCCAGTCGCAGGTCGAGCAGCAGAACTTCGAGACGCGTAAGAACGTCCTCAAGTACGACGAGGTCCTCAACCGCCAGCGTGAGGTCATCTACGGCGAGCGGCGTCGCGTCCTGGAGGGCGAGGACCTGCACGAGCAGATCCAGCACTTCATGGACGACACGATCGACGCGTACATCAGCGCGGAGACCGCCGAGGGCTTCGCCGAGGACTGGGACCTCGACCGGCTGTGGGGCGCGTTCAAGCAGCTCTACCCGGTGAAGATCACCGTCGAGGAGCTGGAGGACGCGGCTGGTGACCGGGCCGGTCTGACCGCCGACTTCATCTCCGAGTCCATCAAGGACGACATCCACGAGCAGTACGAGGCGCGTGAGACGCAGCTCGGCTCCGAGATCATGCGTGAGCTGGAGCGCCGGGTCGTGCTGTCGGTCCTCGACCGCAAGTGGCGCGAGCACCTCTACGAGATGGACTACCTCCAGGAGGGCATCGGCCTGCGCGCGATGGCGCAGAAGGACCCGCTGGTCGAGTACCAGCGCGAGGGCTTCGACATGTTCACCGCCATGATGGAGGGCATCAAGGAGGAGTCCGTCGGCTACCTGTTCAACCTGGAGGTCCAGGTCGAGCAGCAGGTCGAGGAGGTCCCGGTCGAGGACGCCGCGCCGTCGCTGGAGAAGCAGGACTCGGTTCCGGCGCAGGCCGGTGCGCGTCCGGAGATCCGCGCGAAGGGGCTGGATGCTCCGCAGCGGCGGGATCTGCACTTCTCGGCGCCCACCGTGGACGGCGAGGGCGGTGTCATCGAGGGCGAGTTCGCCGACGACGACGAGCCCGTGCGGTCCGAGGCGGACGGGCTCACGCGGGCGGAGCGGCGCAAGCAGTCGCGGGGACGTCGGCGCAAGAAGTGACGGTCGTCTGCGACGCCGTGGCGGATTGAGCGGCTGAGCGAGCGGATTGAGCGGATCGGAGGGCCGGGCCACCTTTGGGTGGCTCGGCCCTTTCGTGTGTGTGGACGTCTCTGCCGGGCCCCTGCGTCAGTCGTCGGCCGCGCGGCTGCGGCGGGGGCCGCCCAGCTCCACCGCTGTGCAGCGCCAGCGGAGGTCCTGGCCCTGTTCCAGGCGGAAGGCCATGGCGCGCAGCTGGTCGCCGGCGCCGATGCGGGCGAAGGCCTCCAGCGCGCCGTCCCGGGGGACGTAGTAGCCGATGTCGCGGACGACGGGGCGGGTGCCGCGGGTGCGCAGAGGGCCGCGTTCGGCGAGCTCGGCGAGTTCGTCGTAGGCCTGGCCGACGGTGTGCCGGAGCATCGAGTGGACGGGGCGCTGGCCGCTGAGGACCGCGAGGAGGAGCTCGGCGAAGTGGTCGGTGGGGCTGAGCTGGGGGACGGGCCTGCGGGGCGTCTGGGCGGGGACGACGGGGGCGTCGAGAGGCCTTGTGGGGGCCGTCGTGCGAGTCGCCGGGGCGGGCCTGCCGGCTGCGGGGATCGCGTCGGCGGTGGTGCGGCCCGCAGGGGCTGAGCCGGAAGGTGTGCGGGTGGCAGAGGGCGAACCGGCGGATGTGCGGCTTGTGCGGACCGATCCGGTGGTCGGGCCGCCTGTGTGGACCGATCCGGTGGCCGTGCGGGCGGAAGGTGTCGGTGGGCGGTTGTCGGTGGGGGAGGTGTTCGTGCGGGGCGGGGACGCGGGTGGGCGGCCCTCTGGGGTGGCCGTGCGGGGCGTTCCTCCGGACGGGGTGCGGGGCGGGGTGGCGCCGGGGCGGCGGGGGTCGCGACGGGCCGGCGGGCGGGTGCCGGGACGGTGCTGTGCCCTGGTCATGACCTTGTTCATGGGGTCCCCGTTCGATGCGCCCAGGTTTATACCGGGCAGTAACTTTCTTGGATGGGGATCTTGTACGGGGTCCTGGGCGGCAGCGGCAAGGAAGCGGCGGCCCGTGGCGAGGGGCCGGAATGTTCACTTATCCGGGTGAGGGGCGAGGGAAGGAGCCCAAGGCCACGGGGGCCCGCAGGGTGAGTTTCCGTACGGGGGTGGACGGCTCCGGGCCCGCTGACGGGGACTCGAAAGGGGACGCCCGCACGTATCCTGAAGGCGCTCCGGGCGGGGTCTGCGAGGCCCTGAGCCCTCCGTTCCGACCACGAAAGCGGCAGCCCATGCGCGTCTACGTCCCCCTGACCCTCTCCGGTCTCGCCGAGGCGTACAAGACGGGTGAGCTGGGTTCCGGACCGCTCCTCGCCTACGCCGTGACGCCCGCGTTGCGCGAGTGGTACCTCTCCGACGACATCGAGGAGCTGGAGTACGCCGCGCTGAACCGGGCCGCGCTCGCCTCCCTGCGGATGCTGGCAGCCGATGCCGAGGCGGTGCGGCGCCGGGTCGTGGTCGCCGTCGATGTGCCCGACCGTGCGGCGCACGCCGATCCCGACCGCGGGCTCGACCCTGCGGCGCTCGGTGAGGTCCGGGTCGACGGGGTGGTGCCGCTGGCCAAGGCGGCCGCGGTGCACGTCGACGCAGGTGACGCCGAGGCGGATGTCACCGCGGCGGCGGAGGCGCTGGACGCGGCGGACGGCGGGGACGACGACGCGCAGTTCGTGGTGGACGGGGCCGAGGACCATGAGCTGCTGTGGTTCGCCACGCAGGAGATCCCGAATCTGGTCGGGCTGGGCGACTGAGGGGTCCGCGCCTGGCCGTGGGTGGTCGCGGGGTGCGGCGCCTTTCTGAGCTGCGGGTCTCTTGATTGTCAGTGCGGGCGGGTACGTTTTCGGCATGGGGAAGCAGACGGGCGCGCACATTGTCTGGGACTGGAACGGGACGCTGTTCCACGACATCGACGCGATCATCGGGGCGACGAACGCGGCGTTCGGTGAGCTGGGGCTGGAGCCGATCACGCTGGAGCGGTATCGGGCGCTGTACTGCGTGCCGGTGCCGAAGTTCTACGAGCGGTTGATGGGGCGGCTGCCCACCGAGGCCGAGTGGGCGGTGATGGATGAGACCTTCCATCGGTACTACACCGAGCATCGGGTCGGGTGCGGGCTGACCGTGGGGGCGGCCGAGCTGCTCGCGGAGTGGCGGTCGGCGGGACGCAGTCAGTCGATCCTGAGCCTGTACGGGCACGAGGAGCTTGTGCCGCTGGTGCGCGGGTTCGGGATCGAGCCGCACTTCATACGCGTCGACGGGCGGACCGGGCCTTCCGGGGGTGGCAAGGCCGAGCACATGGCGCGGCATCTTGCGGCGCTGGGCGGGGTGGATCCGGGGCGGACGGTGGTCATCGGGGACGCGGCGGACGATGCGGTGGCGGCTCGGCACGTGGGGGCGCGGGCTGTGCTGTACACGGGGGGTTCGCACAGTCGGGCCAGCCTGGAGGCGGTCGGGGTGCCTGTGGTGGACACGCTGGCGGAGGCCGTGGTGGAGGCGGAGCGGTTGGCGGCTTAGCCGTGGGGTGGGCTGTGGGGGTGGGTTGTGAGGTTGCCCTGGGTCGGGCTGAGGCGCGGGTGGGTGCGTAGCCCGGCGCGACGGGGCCCGGACTGCTGCGGCAGATACGGGAACATCCCGGCTAGGTGCGTGCGTGCGTGCCGTAGCCGGCGCGCCTCGGAGTGGAACCTAGGCAGCGCCTGCGAGACCGTGAGCGTGACCAGTTCAGCATTCACGCGACGATCTTGAACTCCTTAGCCGGTCGTCAGGCGCTGGACGGTGCGGCCGTCGCGTGGCGGGCCGCCATGATGTACTCCACCGCGTTCAGGAGGAGGACGGCGGCCGGCTCCGCCAGCACGTACAGCCGAAGACGGCCAGGTGCGCCGCGCAGCCCCCGTACAGCAGGGCTGCCACCGGTAGGTGGAGATGGTCCGCCGGGTGGGCCACGGCCTCGGCCATGCCTACCGCCACGGCGATGATCGCACCGATGAAGTCGGTCAGCGGGTCAGCGGGCCGACGGCGAGGTGCGGGGCGGTCGTGACCGGGACGCTGATCGCGACGACCGACTTCATCGGCGCGATCGTCGCCAGCAGCCCGAACCGTTCGGTCAGGTGGCCGACGTCGAATGCGACGCGCATCAGCACCGTGCGGGTCAGCCGGGGCGAGGCGAGGTCGACGGCCCGGCCGGCGTCCACAGCGCACGCGGGCAAGGCCGTCGAGGAATCCGGCTGGCCAGGCCGGCAGCAGCGGGCCGGTGACCACCACGGACACGCTTACCGGGGTGACGGCAAGGTGCCCGCGAGGGAAGACCAGGGCCGCGAGGATGACGCGTGCGGCGAGGTAGGCGGCGTCGGAGAGCACTCCGAGGTCGTCGAAAGTCCCGGGGGCGGCCAGAGCCATGAGCAGACGGTCCCTGGACGGCGGACGTGCCCCCGGCGCGATCCCTCTTACGTCACCGGTGCCTTCGCCCTCAGGATCGTCAGGAACTCCCGCATCCACCGTGAGTGGTCCGGCCATGCCCGGGATGACACCAGCGTGCCGTCCACCACCGCCTCCGCGTCCTGGAAGGTCGCGCCGGCGGCCTGCATGTCGAGTTCGAGGGCGGGGTACGCCGTGACGCGGCGGCCGCGGAGGCCGTCGATCGCGGCGGTGAGCAGGGGGCCGTGGCAGATCTGGGCCACCGGTTTGTCCGCGTCGAAGAAGGACTTGAGGATCTTGCGGAGTTCGGGGTCGTTGCGGAGGTACTCGGGGGCGCGGCCGCCGGGGATGACGAGGGCGGCGTACTGGCCGGGGTCGACCTCGGAGAAGGCGAGGTCGGCGGGCCAGGTGTAGCCGGGTTTTTCCGTGTAGGTGTCGAAGCCCGGTTCGAAGTCGTGGACCACGAAGCGGAGCTTCTTGCGGGCGGGGGCGGCGATGTGGACGTCGTAGCCCTCCTCGCGGAGGCGCTGGTAGGGGTACAGGACCTCCAGTGACTCTGCTGCGTCGCCGGTGACGATCAGGATTTTGGCTGTCATGTCGGCAACGTGCATCCGCGGAGCGGACTTGCCAAGGGGGCCGGTCGGCATTGGATGCCGGGCGCTTCGCCGGACACCCTTCGGGACGCACCGCCGCACACCCCGCCGTACACCTCGCCGATCCCCGTCTGGATGCCCCCGCACGACATCCCAGCCGCCGCTCCTGTGCAGAACGTCAAAGTTCCACCCCCAGTTTTGTACACATACGGCTCATGACGGGCCCCCTGTAAGGAGCGATAGCCTTGTGGCGTGATCAGCGCGATAGCTCGCGGGGGCACCGTTGCCCCTGCCCTGCGCCCGGAGAGCACGGACGACATCCGTGACCGGGCGGCGGTCGCTGGTCTTCGCGGGCGGGGCGGGGCCTTCAAGGTCGCCGGGACGCCGCGCACACCCCGGGTCCAGGCGTCGCAGAGAGCAGCGTCACACCCGTCGGGCGCGTCGAGAATGGCTGATAACCCCCCGCTCATCTCACCTTGCGGCATAGCGTCGGAGCAGACCGGAGACCCCGGGCCGTGGCGTCGAGCCGCAGGGGAAGAGACCGTACTTCCTTCTACGTCACGCAACGGCGCGCGACAGGAGCCAGAGGACAATGCAGACCAAGCTGGACGAAGCCAAGGCCGAGCTGCTCGAAAGGGCCGCCCGGGTAGCTGAGAACAGCCCGGTCGGGGGGCACCTACCGACCGGGACGACGGATGAGAGCACCCCGGACCGGGAGACCGTGCTCGCATTCCTCCAGCGCTACTACCTGCACACCGCCCCGGAGGACCTGAGCGACCGCGACCCGGTCGACGTTTTCGGAGCCGCGCTTTCCCACTACCGGTTGGCCGAGAACCGGCCACAGGGCACGGCCAATGTTCGGGTTCTCACCCCCACCGTGGAGGAGAACGGGTGGCAGTGCAGCCACTCGATCGTCGAGGTCGTCACCGACGACATGCCCTTCCTCGTGGACTCGGTCACCAATGAGCTGACCCGTCAGGGCCGTGGCATCCATGTCGTCATCCACCCCCAGGTCGTCGTCCGCCGCGATGTCACCGGCAAGCTCATCGAGGTGCTCGCCCAGCGGCCCAGCGGCGAGCTGCCGCACGACGCGCACACCGAGTCCTGGATCCACGTCGAGATCGACCGGGAGACGGACCGCGCGGACCTGAAGCAGATCACCGCCGATCTGCTGCGTGTCCTGTCGGACGTCCGTGAGGCCGTCGAGGACTGGGAGAAGATGCGGGACGCGGCGCTGCGGATGGCCGAGGAGCTGCCCACCGAGCCCGTCGCCTCCGACCTGCGCGAGCAGGAGATCGAGGAGGCCCGCGAGCTGCTGCGCTGGCTGGCCGCCGACCACTTCACCTTCCTCGGCTACCGCGAGTACCAGCTCCGCGACGACGACTCCCTCGCCGCCGTCCCGGGAACCGGCCTCGGCATCCTGCGCTCCGACCCGCACCACGCCGACGAGGACAGCCACCCCGTCAGCCCCTCCTTCGAGCGGCTGCCCGCCGACGCCCGCGCCAAGGCGCGCGAGCACAAGCTGCTGGTGCTGACCAAGGCCAACAGCCGGGCGACCGTGCACCGGCCGTCGTATCTCGACTACATCGGTGTGAAGAAGTTCGACGCGGACGGCAACGTCGTCGGTGAGCGGCGCTTCCTCGGGCTGTTCTCCTCGGCTGCCTACACCGAGTCGGTGCGCCGGGTTCCGGTCATCCGCCGCAAGGTGGATGAAGTGCTTCAGCGCGCCGGGTTCTCGCCCAACAGCCACGACGGGCGCGACCTGCTGCAGATCCTGGAGACCTACCCGCGCGACGAGCTCTTCCAGACCCCGGCCGACGAACTGCAGGCCATCGTCACCTCCGTGCTGTATCTGCAGGAGCGGCGGCGGCTGCGGCTGTACCTGCGGCAGGACGAGTACGGGCGCTACTACTCCGCGCTCGTCTACCTCCCGCGCGACCGGTACACCACCGGCGTACGCCTGAGGATCATCGACATCCTCAAGGAGGAACTCGGCGGCATCAGCGTCGACTTCACCGCCTGGAACACCGAGTCGATCCTCTCCCGGCTGCACTTCGTGGTCCGGGTCCCGCAGGGCACCGAGCTGCCGGAGCTCTCCGACCTCGACAAGGAGCGCATCGAGGCCCGCCTCGTCGACGCCGCCCGCTCCTGGGCCGACGGCTTCTCCGACGCGCTCAACAACGAGCTCGGCGAGGAGCGCGCCGCCGAACTGCTGCGCCGGTACGGCAATGCCTTCCCCGAGGGCTACAAGGCCGACCACACCCCGCGCTCCGCGGTCGCCGACCTGGTCCACCTGGAGAAGCTCAGCGAGGAGAACAACTTCGCGCTGAGCCTGTACGAGCCGGTCGGCGCCGCCCCCGAGGAGCGCCGCTTCAAGATCTACCGCAAGGGCGACTCCATCACCCTGTCCGCCGTGCTGCCGGTCCTCAACCGCCTCGGCGTCGAGGTGATCGACGAGCGGCCGTACGAGCTGCGCTGCTCGGACCGGAGCGTGGCCTGGATCTACGACTTCGGGCTGCGCATGCCCCGGTCGCAGAACGGCTCCGGGGACTACCTCGGTGACGACGGCCGCGAGCGCTTCCAGGAGGCGTTCGCCGCGACCTGGACCGGCCTGGCGGAGAACGACGGCTTCAACGCCCTCGTGCTGAGCGCCGGTCTGGGCTGGCGGCAGGCGATGGTGCTGCGGGCGTACGCCAAGTACCTGCGGCAGGCGGGCTCCACGTTCTCGCAGGACTACATGGAGGACACCCTCCGCAACAACGTCCACACCACCCGGCTGCTCGTCTCCCTGTTCGAGGCCCGGATGTCCCCGGACCGACAGCGTGCCGGGCACGAGATCGTGGACGCCCTTCTCGAAGAGCTCGACGCCGCCCTCGACCAGGTCGCGAGCCTCGACGAGGACCGGATCCTCAGGTCCTTCCTGACCGTCATCAAGGCGACCCTGCGCACGAACTTCTTCCAGGAGGCGCTCGGCGGCAAGCCGCACGAGTACGTGTCCATGAAGTTCGACCCGCAGGCCATCCCGGACCTGCCCGCACCGCGCCCGGCGTTCGAGATCTGGGTCTACTCGCCGCGCGTCGAGGGCGTCCACCTGCGCTTCGGCAAGGTCGCGCGAGGCGGTCTGCGCTGGTCCGACCGGCGTGAGGACTTCCGTACCGAGATCCTCGGCCTGGTCAAGGCGCAGATGGTGAAGAACACCGTCATCGTGCCGGTCGGCGCCAAGGGCGGCTTCGTCGCCAAGCAGCTGCCCGACCCGGGCGTGGACCGGGACGCGTGGCTCGCCGAGGGCATCGCGAGCTACAAGACGTTCATCTCGGCGCTGCTCGACATCACCGACAACATGGTGGCCGGTGAGGTCGTGCCGCCCGCCGACGTCGTACGCCACGACGAGGACGACACCTACCTCGTGGTCGCGGCCGACAAGGGCACGGCGACGTTCTCGGACATCGCCAACGGGGTGGCCGAGTCGTACAACTTCTGGCTCGGTGACGCCTTCGCCTCCGGTGGTTCGGCCGGTTACGACCACAAGGGCATGGGCATCACCGCGCGCGGCGCCTGGGAGTCGGTCAAGCGGCACTTCCAGGAGCTGGGCGTCAACACGCAGGCCGAGGACTTCACGGTCGTCGGCATCGGTGACATGTCCGGTGACGTGTTCGGCAACGGCATGCTGCTCAGCGAGCACATCCGCCTGGTCGCCGCCTTCGACCACCGGCACATCTTCATCGACCCGAACCCGGACGCGGCCACCTCCTACGCCGAGCGCCGCCGCGTCTTCGAGCTGCCGCGCTCCAGCTGGGCCGACTACAACGCCGAGCTCATCTCCACCGGTGGCGGCGTGTTCCCCCGCAGCGCCAAGGCCATCCCGGTCAACGCGCACATCCGCGAGGCCCTCGGGATCGACGGCAAGGTGTCCAAGATGACGCCGGCCGACCTGATGAAGGCGATCCTCCAGGCGCCGGTGGACCTGCTGTGGAACGGCGGCATCGGTACGTACGTCAAGGCCTCCACCGAGTCCCACGCGGACGTCGGCGACAAGGCCAACGACCCGATCCGCGTCGACGGCGCCGATCTGCGCGTCAAGGTCGTCGGCGAGGGCGGCAACCTCGGGCTCACCCAGCTCGGCCGGGTCGAGTTCGCCCTCCACGGCGGCAAGATCAACACGGACGCCATCGACAACAGCGCGGGCGTGGACACTTCCGACCACGAGGTGAACATCAAGATCCTGCTCAACGGCCTGGTCGCGGACGGCGACATGACCGTCAAGCAGCGCAACAAGCAGCTCGCCGAGATGACCGACGAGGTCGGCCGTCTCGTCCTGCGCAACAACTACGCGCAGAACACGGCGATCGCCAACGCGCTCGCCCAGTCCAAGGACATGCTCCACGCCCAGCAGCGCTACATGCGCCACCTGGTCCGCGCGGGCCTGCTGGACCGGGCCCTGGAGTTCCTGCCCACCGACCGCCAGATCCGCGAACGCCTCGGCGCCGCACAGGGCCTGACCGGCCCGGAGACGGCCGTCCTGCTGGCGTACACGAAGATCACGGTCGCCGACGAGCTGCTGCACACCTCGCTCCCGGACGACCCCTACCTGCGGGGTCTGCTGCACGCGTACTTCCCGAGCGCACTGCGCGAGAAGTTCGCCGAGCACATCGACAGCCACCCGCTGCGCCGCGAGATCACCACGACCGTGCTGGTCAACGACACGGTCAACACGGGCGGTACGACCTATCTGCACCGGCTGCGCGAGGAGACCGGGGCCTCCCTGGAGGAGATCGTCCGGGCGCAGACCGCGGCCCGCGCGATCTTCCGCTCGGCCGTGGTGTGGGACGGGGTGGAGGCCCTCGACAACCTGGTCGAGGCCGCCGTACAGACCCGTATCCGGCTGCACTCGCGGCGCCTCGTCGAGCGCGGCACCCGCTGGCTGCTCAACAACCGGCCGCAGCCGCTCCAGCTCGCCGAGACCGTCGAGTTCTTCGCCGAGCGCGTCGAGCAGGTCTGGGCGCAGCTGCCGAAGCTGCTCAAGGGTGCGGACCTGGAGTGGTACCAGCGGATCTACGACGAGCTGACCGGCGCCGGCGTCCCGGACGAACTCGCCACGCGCGTGGCCGGGTTCTCCTCCGCCTTCCCGACGCTGGACATCGTCTCGGTGGCCGACCGCATGGGCCGGGACCCGATGGACGTCGCCGAGGTCTACTACGACCTCGCCGACCGGCTGCGGATCACCCAGCTCATGGACCGCATCATCGAGCTGCCCCGCGCCGACCGCTGGCAGTCCATGGCCCGCGCCTCCATCCGTGAGGACCTCTACGCGGCCCACGCCGGCCTGACCGCCGACGTCCTCGCGGTCGGCAACGGCACCTCCACCCCCGAGCAGCGCTACAAGGCCTGGGAGGAGAAGAACGCGGCGATCCTGGGCCGGGCACGCTCGACCCTGGAGGAGATCCAGAGCTCGGAGGCGTTCGACCTCGCCAACCTGTCGGTGGCGATGCGGACCATGCGCACCCTGCTGCGCACGCATTCGTAGCCCGTACGACGAGAAGGGCACCCCGGGCCGTGATGGCTCGGGGTGCCCTTTTGAACCTTGCCGAGGAGCCTGGTCTGTCGGACGTGGGTGTTGCAGTCCGAGGAACTGGGCTAGACGGCGACCTTCGGCTTGGGTTTCGGCTTGGCCGCCTTGTCCCCGGTGAAGGCCTCGTACTCCTTCAGGACATCCTCGGTGGGGCCGTCCATGCGCAGCTCGCCGCGCTCCAGCCACAGCACCCGGTCGCAGGTGTCGCGGATGGACTTGTTGTTGTGGCTGACCAGGAAGACCGTGCCGGCGTGCTTGCGCAGCTCGCGGATGCGCTGCTCGGAGCGTTTCTGGAAGGAGCGGTCGCCGGTGGCGAGGGCCTCGTCGATGAGGAGGACGTCGTGGTCCTTGGCGGCGGCGATGGAGAAGCGGAGGCGGGCGCCCATGCCGGAGGAGTACGTGCGCATGGGCAGGGTGATGAAGTCACCCTTCTCGTTGATGCCGGAGAAGTCGACGATCTCCTGGTAGCGCTCCTTGATCTGCTCGCGGGACATGCCCATTGCGAGACCGCCGAGGTAGACGTTGCGCTCGCCGGTCAGGTCGCCCATCAGGGCCGCGTTCACGCCGAGGAGGGAGGGCTGGCCGTCGGTGTAGATGGCGCCGCTCTCCACCGGGAGCAGGCCGGCGACCGCCTTGAGCAGGGTCGACTTGCCCGAGCCGTTGGTGCCGATCAGGCCGATGGCCTCACCGCGGTAGGCGACGAAGGAGACCTTCTTCACGGCGTGCACCTTGCGCACGCCGGCCGCCTTCTCGGTCTGCTTACGGCGCAGGATGCGGTTGAGGGCGGCGGTGGCGGAGCCCTTGCCGGCTCCGGTGCCGTTGACGCGGTAGACGATGTCGACGTTGTCGGCGACGACGGTCGGGACGTTCTCGTCGGTGTTCTCAGCCACGGCCGTACGTCTCCTCAGCCTTCCAGAAGTAGATGAAGCCGCCGACCCCGGCGAGCAGCGCCCAGCCGGCCGCGATCGCCCACACGTGGTGGGGCAGCTGGCTGGAGTGGAAGCTGTCGATCAGGGCGAACCGCATCAGGTCGATGTAGATGGCGGCGGGGTTGGCCTGCAGGACCGGGCCGACCCAGGACGGCAGGTCGTTGTGCTTGCTGAGCAGGTGGTCGATGCTCCACATCACGCCGGAGACGTACATCCAGGTGCGCAGGATGAACGGCATCAGCTGGGCGATGTCCGGGGTCTTGGCGCCGAGCCGGGCCATGATCATCGAGACGCCGGCGTTGAAGGTGAACTGCAGGACCAGCACCGGGACCGCCAGCAGCCAGGACGCCGAGACCGGAATGCCGAAGCAGAGCAGGATGACGACCAGGGCGGCCATCGAGAACAGCAGCTGCTGGAGCTGCTGGAGGCAGAAGGAGATCGGCAGCGCGGCCCGCGGGAAGTGCAGGGCGCGGACCAGGCCGAGGTTGCCGGAGATGGCCCGGGTGCCCGCCAGGATCGAGCTCTGCGTGAACGTCCAGATGAACACGCCCGTGACCAGGAACGGGATGTAGTCCGGGACGCCCTTCTTGGTGCCCAGCAGCACGCCGAAGATGAAGAAGTACACCGCCGCGTTGAGCAGCGGGTTCATCACCTGCCACAGCTGGCCGAGCTTCGCCTGGCTGTACTGGGCGGTGAGCTTGGCGGTCGAGAACGCGGTGATGAAGTGACGCCGGGCCCACAGCTGGCGGACGTACTCGGACAGGGTCGGGCGGGCACCGCTGACCGAGAGGCCGTGGCGGGCGGCGAGGGCCGCGAGGTCGCCCTCGGCGGGAGCGGGGGTGGTCGTTGCCGGAGGCGGCGCGTTGAGGACCTGGCTCACATCCGCTGCTTTCGCTCAGGGGGTGGGGGTGCGTGCGACAAGGAGCCCGTCGTCCGGCGTTTCCTTACGCTTCTCTTCACGTTCTCTTACGTCGGGACGGGACCGTATCGTCGCAACGTGAGCGTAGGCCGAGTTGGCGTCGCAACGCAACCGTTTCGTCGTCACGCATGACGTGAGGACGGTCCCGTTTCGTCGTGACGCCGCCTGCCGGCGTTCTGCGTGGGGACGGGACCGTATCGTCGTAACGCCCTATGCTGGGCGGCATGACGACGAACGCCGACGAGCCGCAGACCCGTCCGCGCCGCCGGGCCCCCGCCGGAGCCGCCGTGCTCCGGGAGGATGTGACGGAAGCCATTCGGGCCGCCGTCTTCGAGGAGCTCGCGGCCGTCGGCTATGCGCGGATGTCCATCGAGGGGATCGCGCGCCGCGCGGGCGTCGGCAAGACCGCGGTCTACCGGCGCTGGCGCTCCAAACTCCACCTGGTGCTCGACGTGGTCTCGGCGCTCGCCGTGCAGGGCCTGCCCGCGCCGGACACGGGTGCGCTGGAGAGTGACCTGCGGCTGCTGTACGAGGTCACGTCCCGGGCGCTGCGCCACCCCGTCGCCTCGCAGATCCTCCCGGACCTCCAGGCCGAGGCGGCCCGCAACCCCGAGATCGCCGAGGCGGTCCAGAAGGCCCTGCGGGACGGCCAGGAGGGCGTCGCCAGCAAGATCATCGTCGCGGCGGAACAGCGCGGCGAGGTCCGGCTCGGCCTCGACGACGAACTGGCCCTCGATCTGATTTCCGGCCCGCTGTACTGGCGTTCCGTGGTGATCCGCAGCCCGAAGCTGCCGAAGGGGTACCTGGACGCGCTGGCGCGGGCGACGGCGGAGGGGCTCAAGGCCCTGTAGCTCAGGCCCGGACCGTGAGCAGCCGGCGGGTCAGATCCGCCAGTTCCGGCGTGCGCAGGACCCGTTCTCCGAAGCCCGGGAGCGGGACGTGCAGGACCTCCGTCCACCGTTCGGGGACGCCCTGGATGCCGTACACCGCTCCCGCGAGGGCGCCTGTCACCGCGGCGACGGTGTCCGTGTCGCCGCCGAGGTCGATGGCGGCGCGGACGGCTTCCTCGTAGCTGGAAGTGCTGCGCAGGGACCAGACCGCCGAGCCCAGGCACGGCCAGACCGCCCCATTGAACTCCGTTGCCTGGTGGGGGTGCCAGTCAGGGGCGAGGACGGTGGCGTACCGCGGACGGTGGTCGGGGTGGACGGCCGCGAGCGTGTCCGGCACGGCGGTGAGCGGGTCCGTGCCCGTGAGGGCCACGCGGATCAGTTCGTGGAGGATCGCGGTGCCTTCCCAGGCCGCGCGGTCGCCGTGGGTGAGGGCGGAGAGGCGGCGGGCGGCGTCCATCGTGGCCTCGCGTCCGCGGAGTGCGAAGCAGACCGCGGACGGGGCCGCCCGCATCAACGCGCCGTTCCCCGCGGCCCGTTGGCTGGTCTGGAAGTGCAGGGCCGCGGCCAGGTCCCAGGGGTCGCCGCTGCTCAGCACGGCCTCCGTCTGCAGGCCGATGTCCTTGGGGTCCGCGGCCGCCCAGCGCCGGAACCGGTCAAAGACGTCCGGGAGTTCGAGGCCGCCGTGCTCCAGCAGCGACTCCGCGACCAGGACCGCCATCTGCGTGTCGTCGGTCGCCTCGCCCGGCTCCCAGCCGCCGCCCCCGCACATCTCGCCGCCGTGCCCGGGGTGCGGGAAGCGGGCGGAGAAGGCGTTCTCGGGACCGAACTCGAAGGGGGCGCCCAGCGCGTCGCCGACGGCGGAACCGATGACGGCGCCCAGGGCGCGGGAGGCGGAGTCGGTCATCCGGGCAGGTTACGGCCCGCCCGCGGGGAGCCGGCGGACGGGGTGTCAGTCGCGCGCCGCCTGCGGGTGCAGCCGTACCCAGCCCTCCCACGCCGAGGTGATCATGTCCTGGACGTCGTGTCCGGCCTTCCAGCCCAGCTCGGCGGTGATGCGGTCGGCGGAGGCGACGACGCGGGCCGGGTCGCCGGGGCGGCGGGGGGTGACCGTCGGGGGCCGGTCGTGGCCCGTGACGGCGTTGATGCGGTCGATCATCTCGCGCACGGAGACGCCCTCGCCCCGGCCGATGTTGAGGGTCAGGGTGCGGCCGGGGGAGGACCGGAGGGCGCGGGCCGCCGCCACATGGGCCTCGGCCAGGTCGACGACATGGATGTAGTCGCGGATGCAGGTGCCGTCGGGCGTCTCGTAGTCGTCGCCGAAGATGCGTGGGGGCGCGTTCTCGGTGAGCTTCTCGAAGACCATGGGGATCAGGTTGAAGACGCCCGTGTCGGCCAGGTCGGGGCTCGCCGCGCCCGCCACGTTGAAGTAGCGCAGCGACGCCGTGGCCAGCCCTGTCGCACGGCCCGTCGCGCGGACCAGCCACTCACCGGCCAGCTTGGTCTCGCCGTACGGGGACATGGGCAGGCACGGGGTCTCCTCCGTGACCAGGTCCACGTCCGGCATGCCGTACACCGCCGCCGAGGAGGAGAAGACGAAGGCGGACACCCCGGCCTCGGTCACCTGCTCCAGCAGGACGCGCAGGCCCTCGACGTTCTCCCGGTAGTAGTACAGCGGCAGGTCCACCGACTCGCCCACCTGCTTCTTCGCCGCCAGATGCACCACCCCGGTGACGGCGTGATCGGTGAGGACGCGAGCCACGCGCTCCGCGTCCAGGGTGGAGCCCACTACGAGCGGCACCCCGTCCGGCACCCGCTCGGCGATCCCGGTCGACAGGTCGTCGTACACCACCGCGCGCTCGCCCGCCTCGGTCATCGCCCGGACGACGTGCGCCCCGATGTAGCCGGCACCGCCGGTGATCAGCCAGGTCATGTGCGGACGTCCCCTCGTCGGTTCGCGGTGCATCGGTGCATCGGTTTCGGTTCGGCGGTGCGGCGGTTCGGACAGGCACCGGTATCAGTGAATCAGGCGGCGGAGGCGATTGCGGACGACATCGACAACTCTCCGTGCGCGAGAGGGTGCGAGCAGTGGCAGCCCCGGCCGGGCGCCTTGCGGTGCGTGCCCGGCGCGCACCGCCTCCGCGAGCTCCGTCCGCCCGGCGGCCAGCAGGATGTCGCACGCCAGCGCGTGCGCCTCCGCGAGCGCCCGCGGGTCGTCCGTGGCGCCCGGCGGCCGGTGCGGTGCGCACACCCGCGCCGGTACCAGCGCGATGTGCGGGCTCGCGGCCAGCACGCGCGCGTGGAAGACGACCTCGCCGTACGCGAAGCGGCCCTCGGGGAAGCGGATGCCGTTGTCGTGCAGAAAGCCGGTGCGGTGGAGCTTGTTGCCGCACGCGGTGTCGTGCACCAGGAGCGGGCGCTGCGCGGGGAGCGCGCACAACCCGCTCGCGACCTCCGCGCGCGCCCCCAGTAGCGCCTCCACCGCGCCGGGCAGCAGCACGTCACCACCGTCCAGGAACATCACGTACGGCGAGGTGACCCGGTCAAGCCCGGTGTTGCGCGGGCTGCCGCGGCCGCCGCTGTGCACCCGGCGGCGCAGCACGCGCACGCGTGCGTCACGGGACGCGAGGCGGGCCAGCAGTTCCGGTCCGCCGTCCGTGGAGCAGTCGTCGACGACGAGCACCTCGCGGACGGCCGGCCCCTGCGCGAGTGCGGAGCGCACGGTGGCCGCCACGCGCGGGGCGTCGTTGTAGCCGGTCACGACGACGCCGACCTGCGGGGGCTGAGGGTCGTCCAAGGCGGTCGCGTTCCGGAGTCGAGGGAGTGGGCGAGGGGTGCCCTAGGGGGCGGTCAGTGCTCGGTCCCGAAGACGGTGGGACGCGGTCGCCGGTTCATCCGCGGGCGCCGGATCCGTGATCGCGGCCCGCGTGGAACGCCACAGACGCGAGAAGGACAGCACCGCCGCCGCGGCCAGCAGACCATTGCGTACGACCATCAGCGCGCAGCCCGTCCACGTGGCGGCCTCGACCTGGTCGTACAGGACGGGGTACACGACCGCGCTGACCGCCGTCGCCACCAGGATCAGCGCGGCCACGGGGCGCTGGGTGGTGTGCCGCGAGGTCATGCACACGGCGGCCAGACCCAGGAGCCAGATCATGTACTGCGGGCTGATCACCCGGCTGGTGACGGTGAACAGGAGCACGGCCGTCAGTGCGGCGTCGTACGGCGTCGCCGCGTTCCGGTGCCGGGCCCGCAGCCGCCACAGCAGGAGCAGCGCGAGGGCGAGCGCGGTCGCGGCCAGGGAGGCGTGGGCGACCAGGGACACGTACGGGCCGGTGTACTCCAGGGCGCCGTACTGGAAGCGCACGACACCCGGCCAGCCCGCGTGTGTCGCGAGGCCGAGCACCGTGCCGCCGAACGACTCGATCTGCACGCCCCGGCCGCCCTGGTGGCGCAGGAAGGCGAGCGGGTGGTCGAACAGGACCGCCAGGACGGCGAGCGCCGAGGCACCTGTGACCGCCGCCCAGGTCCATGCCGACCGGGTCCACGCCGACCGGGTCGTACGCCCGCTCGGCGTGCCCAGCAGCACCAGCGCCGGCCAGACCTTCACCAGGGCGCCCAGTGCCGCGAACGCTCCGCACGCACGCGTGGAGCGCGTCGACGTCAACAGGGCGATGACGGCCAGGGCGGTGACCTGCACGTCGTACCGGACGAGCGGCACGTGCAGGAGAAGGGGGAGTCCGCCGATCCACAGGGCGGCGCCGCGCAGGCTGCGGCCCGGGCGGGTGCCCGCGCGGGACAGGGCCGCGGTGATCGCCGCGTCGGTGGCGAGGGTGAGGGCGACGAAGGCCTGGAAGTACGTCAGCCCTGGCAGCAGACCGGGGGAGAGGAGCACCGGACCGGCGCCGGGCGGGTACTGCCACAGGGTGTCGTGGGCCGGGAAGGTGCCGTGGACGAGGACGTCGTACCAGTTCCGGTACACCCACCACACCTCACGGGCGACCGCGTCGCCGCCCAGCAGGGGGTGCCTGGCGTGGGTGAGCAGCCACAGCATCAGGGCGCGGGTGACGAGCCAGGCGGTGGCCAGGGCGAGGGGGCGGCATCTGAGGGTGCGGCGGGCCAGGTGATTCATCACGGCGGATCGTAAGTCGAGCGAATGCCGTGAATGCCTTATAGGCCGTGAAGGTTCGTCAAGTGTGCCTTGATGGCACAAAACATGGCGTAGGCCCCTCCGTCAGAGATCCCTACGCCAGAGGCCTCACGGCGTCTCCTCCAGCAGTGCCGAGTCCAGTGCCGTGGTCAGCTCGTCCAGGCGGGAACGCAGTGCGCGGATCTCGTCCACGTCGAAGCTCGTCGCCGCGGCGATCCGGCGCGGTACCTCCAGCGCGCGCTCGCGCATGGCGACGCCCTCCTCGGTGAGGCGGACGTCCACGGAGCGTTCGTCGCGGGCGCTGCGTTCGCGGCGGACCAGGCCAGCCGCCTCCAGGCGCTTGAGGAGGGGGGAGAGGGTGCCGGAGTCGAGGCGGAGGTGTTCGCCGAGCTTCTTCACCGGCAGGTCGCCATGCTCCCACAGGACCAGCATCACCAGGTACTGCGGGTAGGTGAGGCCGAGGTCCTTGAGGACCACGCGGTAGACGCCGCCGAAGGCACGCGTGGCGGCGTTCAGGGAGAAGCAGATCTGCTGGTCGAGGCGGAGCCAGTCGGTGGTGGGCGGGGGCGTCGTCATGTCTCCAGGGTAGCGCTTGTCTGCCATTTAGTTGTGCGCAACTTAATTGTGTGCTCTACTTGTGGTCGTGACACGGCCCGGACCGCATACCGGAAGGGGCCGGCTGCCCCCGTCACCACGTTTGAGAAGGATGGATCCCATGGACGCGCTCTACACCGCTGTCGCCACCGCCACCCACGGCCGCGACGGTCGCGCCGTCAGCAACGACGGCCAGATCGACCTCCAGCTGGCCCCGCCGGCCGCGCTGGGCGGCAACGGTCAGGGCACCAACCCCGAGCAGCTCTTCGCCGCCGGTTACGCCGCCTGCTTCGGCAGCGCCCTCGGCCTCGTCGGCCGCCAGGCCAAGGTCGACGTCACCGACGCCGCCGTGACCGCCGAGGTCTCCATAGGCAAGCAGGGCGAGGGCTTCGGGCTCGCCGTCGTCCTCCGCGTCGAGCTCCCCGACACCGTGGACGAGGCCACCGGCCGCAAGCTCGTCGAGACCGCCCACCAGGTCTGCCCCTACTCCAACGCCACCCGCGGCAACATCGAGGTCGACCTCGTCATCGAGTAGTGGCCGAGCGGGCGGTTCCCACCGGAAACTCCTCACCGGAAACTCCGGGGAACCGGCCCTCCGTACCAGCACCTGGGCGGCGCGGTAGTCGTCGGCGAGCACCATCTCGCCGTGTACGACATACCGCGCCGCCCATGCGCGTGCGGGCTCAGCGACCGGGGCGCCCCGCCGGACGCCACGTCTGCGGTCGGGTCGGTGTGGGGCGTGACGGGCTGGACGGCATGAAGGCTTCCCGGAGGCTCAGAGGGTTTCGGCGACGGAAGTCAGCGGGGCCGCGGGGCGCGGCACCGTCGCGAGGCCGGACAGGTCCAGGGCCGCCGCGGCGGACGGGACCGGATGGCGCTCGGCCGGGGGTACCGGCGGCGGGAACTCCGTCTCGCCCAGCACCACATGGCGCACGACCCGCTCCGCGGCACGGCCGTCATCGTACGGGCAGAAGCGCTCCCGGAACGACGTGCGCAGCTGGGTGGAGCGGGAGCCGCGCCAGTGGCCGGTGGCGAAGATGTCGGTCAGTTCGTCCTCACTGCGGGCCACCGCGCCCGGAGGGAAGGAACGCAGGTCGAAGTAGGTGCCGCGGGCCGCCTCGTACGCCGCCCAGTCGTCGTCGGCGGCGTGGATCACGATCGGGCGGTCGAGGCCGGCGTAGTCGAACATCAGGGACGAGTAGTCGGTGACCAGCGCGTCCGAGGCGAGGCAGAGGGACTCCACGCTCGGGTGGTCGGTGACGTCGATGACGCGGCCGCGGCTCGGGGCGAGGGAGCCGCCGTGGCGGTGGTGGGCGCGGGCCAGGACGACGAAGCGGGGGCCGAGGCGGCGCAGGACGCGGTCCAGGTCGAGGCCGGTGCGCTGGGTGCGGCGGTGGTCGCGCGGGGTGGGGGCGTACAGGATCGCGACCGTCCCCTCCGGGATGCCGAGCGACTCGCGCGTACGGCGCACGTCCTCCGAAGTGGCTCGCTGGAACACGTCGTTGCGCGGGTAGCCGTACGGCAGGGTCGTGTACGTGCCCGGGTAGACCCGCTCCCAGGTGAGCGTGGTGTGGCGGTTGGCGGACAGGACGTAGTCCCATTTGTCCACGTCCGCGAGAAGCGCCGCGAAGTCCGTGTCCCGCGCCGCCGCCGGGCGTTCCAGCAGATCCAGGCCCATGTGCTTGAGCGGTGTGCCGTGCTGGGTCTGGACGAGGATCTGCCCCTGGCGCTTGACCAGGCGGGGGTCGAACCCGGTGTTGTCGACCAGGTACTTGGAGCGGGCCAGCGCCGTCCAGTACGCGGCCGTGCCGGGGCGCAGGCGGCGCACGCCCGTCGGGATCGTGTGGTGGTGCTCGGGGGCGGCGATCCACGCCGTGCGGATGCGCGGGGCGTGGGTGCGGAACGCCCGCTCCAGGGCGCCCGGGTTGCAGCTGTGGCCGCGGCCTCCGTGGGCGGCGAACACGGCCTGGTCCTCGCGGAGGGGGAGGCGGAGCTGGACGCGGTAGTGGAGGCGCAGGGCCGCCGTGCGCAGCGAGCGCGCGAGGCGGGTGGCGCTCGCCGATGTGCGGCGGCTCAGGCGCTTCGCCGCCTCCAGCGCACGATACGTGCGGTGCAGCCCCAGGCGGACCAGCGTGTGGCGCAGACGCGCACGGAACGGCACCGGGTGCCCCGGGGTGCGGTGACTGCGGTAGTGGGCACGGGCCTTGAGGAGGAACTCGGCGCGGGCGTCACGGGGCAGACGGTGCCGGTCGGTGAACACCTCCGACAGCCGGTCGACCATGTGGCCGAACAACACCGGGCGCCAGCGCGCGAGTTCGGGGCGCTGGTCGACGTACGCGAAGACCCGGTCGTACTGGTCGAAGACATCGAAGTGGCCGCGGCCCGTCGTGCCGAGGAGGCTGCCGTGGCGGCGTACGCGGAAGTGGACGCAGACCCGGTCGAGGGTTGCGATGGTCTCCGCGCTCATCAGGACCGGGAACGTCCAAGGGGTGTCCTCGTAGAGGCCGGGCGGGAAGGTGAGGCCCGCGCGTTCCGTGAACTCCCTGCGGTACGCCTTGTTGCAGACAGTCGGGGGCAGGCGCAGCAGGCCGGGGCGGTCCTCCAGGCGGAAGGGGGCCGGGCCCTGTTCGGCGAGCTGCACGGCGAGTTCGTCGCGGGTGGCCTCGCCCGTCCAGTCGGTGAGCGCGTGGTCGTGGACCAGGACGTCCGGCTCGCCGGTCTCCTTCAGCCGGTCCGCGATCGACTGCAGGGCGTCCGGGGTGAGGGTGTCGTCGCCGTCCAGGAGGACCAGGTAGTCGCCGGTCGCCGCCTTGAGGCCGGCGTTACGGGCGCCGCCCGGGCCCCGGTTCTCGGGCAGGTGCAGCGCTCTAACGCGCGGGTCGCGGGCCGCGTACTCGTCGGCGATCGCACCACAGGCGTCCGGCGAGCCGTCGTCGACGGCGATCAGCTCCAGATCCGGATACGACTGGGAGAGCACCGAGTCCAGGCACTCGGGCAGATACGCCTGAACCTTGTATGCGGGGACGATGACACTGAACCTGGGCAAGGCACATCCAAGAGTCGGCGCGGGCGTATCGGCCCGGGAACTGCCGGTGGTGCGACTTGGTTACGTCGGTTGCGGCATACGGGGGATGCACGGCGAGAGCGAGGGGGCGGACCGGTGTGGTCCGCCCCCTCGACTTCCCCGTCGCACTGGCTACTTGACCGCGCCCGCCATCACTCCGGACACGAACTGCCGCTGGAACGCGAAGAACACGACCAGCGGAATCACCATCGAGATGAAGGCGCCGGTCGCCAGGATGTCGATGTTGCTGCCGAACTGCCGTACCTGCTGCTGCAGGGCGACCGTCAGCGGCTGCGAGTCGGCGTTGGTGAAGACCAGCGCGACCAGCATGTCGTTCCACACCCACAGGAACTGGAAGATGCCCAGCGAGGCCAGCGCGGGGGCCGCCAGCGGCATGACCACCGTCGCGAACAGCCGGGCCTCGCCCGCCCCGTCCAGCCGCGCCGCCTCCAGGAGCTCACGGGGGATCTCCGCGAAGAAGTTGCGCAACAGGAAGATCGCGAACGGCAGACCGAAGGCGACATGGAAGAGGACGGCGGCGATGATGTCACCGAAGATCCCGATGTCGCCGAAGAGCACGGTCAGCGGGATCAGCGCGATCTGCACCGGCACCACGAGCAGCCCCACCACGACCATGAACCACCAGTCCCGGCCCTTGAAGTCCATCCACGCGAACGCGTAGCCCGCCATCGCGCCGATGATCACCACCAGCAGGGTCGAAGGGACCGTGATCCAGATCGTGTTGAACAGCGAGTCGGTGATCGCGTCGTTCTTCAGGATCGTCTCGTAGGTGTTCGCGGTCAGCTGGCCCGGCGCGGTGAACACCTTCCACCAGCCGGAGGTGGCGATGTCGGTCGGCTCGCGGAACGAGGAGACCAGCAGACCGAACGTCGGCACCAGCCAGATCAGCGCGACGACGATCAGGAAGACCCGCATCACCCCGCCGGCCGCCCCGCTCGCCACCCGGGCGGCCAGCGAGCGCTTGGCACGCACGGTCGTGTCGAGACTGGTCACCGCTCACGCTCCTTCCGCAGCCGACGCAGGTTCACCCACATCACCGGTACGACGAGCAGCAGCAGGATGACGCCGATCGCACTGCCGATGCCGTAGCTGGCGCCGCCGCCGAACGACGACTGGAACAGCTGCAGCGCCAGCACATTGGCGTCGTCCTGGGTGGGCTGCGGGGCGATGATGTAGACCAGGTCGAAGATCTTCATCACGTTGATCATCAGGGTGACCAGGACGACGACCAGGACCGGCGCCAGCATCGGCACCGTGACCTTTCTGAACACCTGCCACTCGTTGGCCCCGTCGACCCGGGCCGCCTCCAGCAGATTCCGGTCGACCCCCGCGAGCCCGGCCGCGATCAGGATCATCGCGAACCCCGCCCACATCCACACGTACGCGCCGATGATCGCCGGGGTGACGAGCGTCGGGCCGAGCCACTCGATGCCGTTGTAGGGCGCCGCGAAGTTCGAGCCGGGCAGCCGCAGTTGGGCCCCGTCGGCCTCGCCGGGCAGATTGAAGGTGCCGTCGGCGCCGCTCTTCGTCGAGGCGACCACCTTGCCGTCCTTCACAGCCTCGATCTTCACGCCCTCCAGGGCCTTCTCACCGGGGTCGATCTGCCCCTTCGTGCCGCCGCCGCCCAGCTTGAAGTCCAGCCAGACGGCGCCGGTGACGCCGTCGCCGGTCGCCGCCTTGGCGTCCTCGGGGGTGCCGGGGAGCTTGTTGGGCGCGATGCCGACGAGCGGGAGGAGGGCGGGGGTGCCCGCCCGTACCGTGCCGGTCGACGTGAACGATCCGCCACCCGAGGCCTTCAGATCGCTCACCGACGCGTTCGGCCGGGCCTTCGGATAGACCGAGGAGTCGACGAACGTGTCGTGCACGCTCGTCACCACCGCGTTGGCCACCCCCTGGTCCGGGTCCGCCGCGTACACCAGCCGGAAGATGATGCCCGCGGCCAGCATGGAGATCGCCATCGGCATGAAGACGATCAGCTTGAACGCCGTGCCCCAGCGCACCCGTTCGGTCAGCACCGCGAAGATCAGACCGAGCGCGGTGACCACCGCGGGGGCGACCGCGACCCAGATCGCGGTGTTCTTCACCGCGGTCAGAGTGGCGTCGTTGCTGAAGATGTCGCCGTAGTTGTCCAGGCCGACGAAGTTCGAGCCGCCGGCGTCGTAGAGGCTTCGCCAGACCGAGTACCCGATCGGGTAGACCACGAGCGCGCCGAGCAGGACCAGCGCGGGCAGCAGGAACAGCACCGCCACCCACAGTCTGGTCTTCGTCACGCTCTTGCGCGGTGACGCGGAGGGCGTCGGCAGTGCGCCGGCGCCCTCCGCCGAGTTCGCCACGGAGGCCATCGGCGTCAGCCGGCCCCGTAGGCCTTGGCGGCGTTGCTCTCCAACTGCTGCTGCGCGCCCGCGACATCGCTCGGGTCGGCGAGGAAGTCCTGGAGGTCCTTCCACTCACCGGCGCCCTGCGTACCGCCGAACGCCGCGGGTGCCTGGTCGGACATGTCGAACCGGAAGTCGTCTCCGGCGTCGATGAGCGCCTTGGCGATCTGCCCGGTCACGTCGTCCTTGTACTTCGACTGGTCCATCTCCTTGTTCGGGGAGAGGAAGCCGCCCTGCGCCGCCCAGATCTCGGCCGCGTCGGTCGAGGCGAGGAAGGTGAGCAGCGCCTGCGCGCCCTGACCGTCCTTCAGTGCCACGGCCACGTCACCACCGCTGACCACGGGGGAGTCGGAGCCGACCGCCGGGAACGGGAAGACCTTGGCGTCCGTACCCACCTTCGCCTTGGTGCCGGCGTTGATCTCCGCGGTGACGAAGTCGCCCTCGAAGACCATCGCGGCCGGGGTGTCACCGGAGAAGGTCTGGGTGACCGACTTCGGGTACTCCGTGTCCAGCGCGCCCTTGCGGCCGCCCGCGAGCAGCTCGTCCTTGCCCCACAGCTCGGCGAGCGTGGTCAGGGCCTGCTTCACGGACGGGTCCGTCCACTTGATCTTGTGCTCGGCCAGCTGGTCGTACTTCTCCGGGCCGGCCTGGGACAGATAGACGTTCTCGAACCAGTCGGTGAGCGTCCAGCCGTCGGCGCCGCCGATCGACACGGCGGGCGAGCCGGCGTCGGACAGCGTCTGCGCGGTGGAGATGAACTCCTTCCACGTCTTCGGCGGCTCCGTGATCCCGGCAGCGTCGAACGCCGCGGTGTTGTACCAGATCAGGGACTTGTTGGCGGCCTTGGCGTAGACGCCGTACTGCTGTCCGTCGACCGCTCCGAGGTCACGCCAGCCCTGGGAGAAGTTCTTGTCCACCTGCGCCTTGGCCTCCGCGCCGAGGGGTTTGAGCCAGTTCTTCTCCGCGAACTGGTGGAGCACGCCGACCTGAGGCAGGAACGCCACGTCCGGGGGCTGGCCGCCACCGATCTTGGCGGCGAGGAAGGTGGAGGTGTTGTTGCCGGTCGGCACGAACTTGACCTTCGCGCCGGTGCGTTCGGTGAACTCGTCCAGGACCTTGGTGAAGTTCTTCTGTTCGGCTCCGGTCCAGACGGCGGCGACCTCCAGCGTCTGGCCGTCGAGCTTGGGGAGCGTCACGGAGGTGCCGCCGCTCTCCGTGCCGCCACCGCCCCCGCCCCCGTCGTCGTCATCGCCCCCGCACGCGGTGAGCGTGAGGGCTCCCGCGAGGAGGGCGGCCGCCGCGGTGGCCATCCGTGTCCGGTATGTGCTGCTCGTGCTGCGCATCACTGCCCCGTTCTTCGTTCCTCGTCGAACGTAGAGCGCTGTCCCGTGGGCTCTGGTCTACGCCGGGGGCCAGGGGTCGGCAAGACCGCACGCGCTGTCAACCGGCCGATCGTTGTCTCGTCGTAACGGGACACAGGCGTTGAACGGAGTTTGCAGAGCGGAACTCGACCGGAACGAGAGTCGGGACCGGACCGGAACTAGAGAAGCGACGGGACCTCTGTGGCCGCCACCTCCCGCGCCGCCCGCTCCAACGCGCTCGCCAGCAACGCCAGGTCCGTCGGCCCGTTCCCCAACTCCCGCACCGGGCGCCGGGTCGGCGGGTCGCCCATGCGCTGCCAGTCCAGGGGGACCACCGTCGGCCGCAGGGTCGCCGTGCGTGGGATACGTCCCGTCACGCGCCCGCCCTGGAACGGGGCCGTACGACCGTCCGCCCAGGTCAACCGCCCGCGCCCGGGCGCCGGCTCGTCCGGTCCCGCCGCCACCGCCTCCAGCGTGACCCGCAGCGCCGCCCGCCGTGCCGCCTCCGACTCCGCCGTACGGCCGCCGGAGGCCGCCGCGGCGACGAGGTGCACGCCGAGCCGCTCGCCCTCCCGGGCCACGCCCTCCAGCGCCCGCACCACCGAACCGGCCGAGGGGCGGCCCGGGGACCCCAGCGCGGGGGAGACCAGCGCGTCCAGGTCGTCGACGACCACGACCAGCCGGGGCAACGGGGGCGCCGAGTCCGTCTGCCGGCGGGCCGCCCCCGGGCGCAGCCGCATGGTGGAGCTGGCCGGGGAGTCCAGATCCCCGTTCGCGGAAGCGCCCCGCTGCGCGACCATACGGCCCGACAGCTCACGCCCGGTGTGCCACTCGGCGAAGTCCGACCGGCCCAGCAGCTCGGCCCGCCGCTTCAGCTCGGCGCTCAGCGACTGCGCGAACTCCCGCATCCGCACGGGGTCGTTGGCAGCGAGATGCGTGGTCACATGCGGTACGTCCGTACAGACCCGCAGCCCCTCGCCGTGCCCGCCGCCGCCCGTGCCCACACTGTCCCGGCCGTCCATCAGCACGATGCTCAGCCGGTCGGGGCGCTCGGCGGCGGCCAGCGACGCGACGACCGCCCGCAGCAGCTCCGTACGGCCGCTGCCCGCCGGGCCCTCGATCAGCAGATGCGGGCCGTCGGCCACGAGGTCCGCACTCACCGGACCGCGCGGTCCGGCACCGAGCACGGCCCACGCCCGTCCGCCGAGGGCTTCCGTGTCGTCCGCCGCGTCCGCCCAACGCGCCATCAGCGACGCCGGGGTGGCCCGCGCCAGCCCCAACTCGTCCAGCAACCGCGCCATCTGGGGCAACGGCGCCGACACGCGCGCGTGCCGCTCACCGCCGGCGCCGTCCGTACGCAGCGGTGCCAGCGCCCGGGCGAACCGCTCCGCCCAGGCGGGGGAGACGGCGTCGACGGCGGCGATGGTGCCGTGTCCCACGGGGCCGGTGGGGTGGGAGCGGGAGGCGGGGTGGTGGGTGGGGACCTCGCCGGAGGGGCGGTGGTCGATGGGACGGTGATCGGTGGGGTGGTGATCGGCGGGACGGTGGTCGGTGCGGCGGGGGTCAGTGTGGTGGGGGTCGGCGGAACGGCGTTCGGTGGTCCTGGGGTCAGCGGTCCTGTGGTCGCTGGTCGTGTGATCGGCGGACCAGGGGTCGCCGGAGCCGGAACCCCCGCCGGGGGCAAGGGTGTTGACGTCGGAGCCGAGGGTTCCGCCCCGCGCCACCCGCATCAGCCGCAGCGCCGTCGCCACGTCCCCGCTGAGCAGCGCGACCGCACCGCACTCCCGGAACACCGGGGACGCCACGCACGCCGCCTCGTACGTCTCCGTCACCGGGGACGCGGGCGAGGCCGGTGCCGTCTCGGCGAGACACACCACGTGCATCCCGGCCCGGGGCCCTTCCGACGCCAGCCGGGCCACCGCCTCCCGCACATCGGCGCCACCGGGGTCACCGTCCACGAGGAGGACGGTGTACGGCCCTTCGAAGCCGGCCGTCCGGTCGGTCCCGTCGGTGTCGTCGGCCTGGGCCCAGGAGGGCCGGCGGGCCGCACCCCGGACGCCGCTCCGGCCGTCCGGGAGGGCGCCCTGCACCTGGCCGTGGCCGCTGCCCGTGTCACCGGCGGTGCCGGGGCCCTCGCCCCGGAGCTGTTCCTGCGGGGTCCGCCCCGGCCCGCTCGGCGGATCCTGTGTCGCGCGCGTGCCGCTCGGTCCCGGCGTCGACCGCCCCGGCCGGCCGGCCGCGCCCGGCGCCTGCGAGGTCTCCTCCAGGCGCCTCAGCAGCTCCTCCGTACGTGCCGTCGCCTGCTCCCTGTCGTACGCGAGGAGGAGGCGGCAGTCCTGGCCGTGGCCCGGACGCAGATGCGGGAGCCAGCCCAGCCAGGCCCATTCGGCGACGCGCTCGGCTGCGGGGCGGGAACGGTCCGCGCTGATCAGAACGATTTCGAGAGTGTCGGGGGAGTGCAGCGCGGCGAGCTGGGCCACCACCGAGCGGGCCAGCCCGGCCAGCCGCGTGCGCGGGCCGGCCAGCCCCAGCGCCCCCACCTCACGCAGATCGGCGGTCACCGGTACCGCCGGCAGCAGACCCGAACCGTCGGGCGCCGCCCGGTCGGCCGTGCCCAGCCGCACGGTGAGCGCCTCGGGGTGGTCCGGCTCGCGCTCCCAGAGACGGGGCCCGGGGCCCAGCGCCGTCAGGAGCAGCGCCGCCGGGTCCGGCCAGGTCTCGGGCTGCTGGGGTGCGGTGGCCGAGGGTGCGGGTGTCGCGTGCGGTGCCTCTTCGTCGTGGGCCGTGGTCCCGGCCGCCGTGCCCTGCTCGCTCCGGCCGCCGGTCAGCCGCCGTGCCCACGCCCCGAGACCGCCGCGCTTGCGCACGCCGGGCGGGACATCGGTCCCGCGGAGGGGGGTGCCCTTACGGCGGCTGCCCGTGGGGGCGTCCGTGGCACGCGCGTGCTCGTCGGCCGGGGTGGAACCTACGGGGCCGCCAGGTGCTCGGGTGTCTCCGGCGCCGGGCATCTCACCGGGCGTCGAGGTGTCGGCGGAGCCGCCGCGCCTCGCCGGATCGTGAAGTCCGCCGTTGCCCGGGACACCGTCCGCCGTCCGATCGCCGCCGGTCCCGGAAGCTCCGCCGGAACGGCCGCCGGAGGCCACCGAGGCTCCCGGCGTCCCTCCCGGCGCTCTGGTGTCGTCGATGCCGGAACCCCTGCCGGGTGCCGTGGCGCCGCGGGAGTCGGCGGGGCCGCGGCGCCTCGCCTGATCGTGAAGTCCGTCGGAGCTCGGGACACCGTTCGCCGCGCGGTCGCCGCCGGTCCCGGAAGCTCCGCCGGGCACCGCCGGACCGCCGGGAAGGCGGCCGGGGGCCGGGATACCGCCAGGACCGGGATGCCCGCTTGCGCCCGCCCGGCCGGCGAAGGCCGCGTCGGCCGCGCCCGCTGCGGTGGGGCCGCCCGCGGTCGCCGGGTCGCCGAAACCTCCCTCGGGCGTGTTCACCCCGAGCCGGCCGCCATGGGTCTCCCCGCCGTCCCCGGCGGGGCCCGCGCCCGGTACCCCGGAAACCGTCCCCGAGGCCCGGGCGACCCCGGACACCCGGCGGCGGGAGACCGCGCCCTGGGCGTCGTACGTCCGCGCCCCCCTGCTCTCGATCCGCGGTGCCTGCCCCTGGCCGGGGACGACAGGCTGGTCGGTGCCGCCCTGCCCGGGGGCGGGGGCGGGGGCCGGGGTCAGGTCGGCGTCGCCGTATGCGTGCCGTGTCGGTCCGGACGGTCCGGACGGTCCGGACGGTCCGGACGGTCCGGAGGTGGCCGTCGGTCCTTCGGTGGGCTCCGCCGTCACGCGTACGTGTCCCTCGCCGTCCGGCGTGGTGCGCAGCCGCGCGCCCGGGCCGCCGGCCGGGGCCAGCCGCAGGGCCGACTCGCCGATGCGGAGCAGGGCGCCCGGGGCGAAGCGGACCGCGCGGGTGCCGACCCGGGTGCCGTCGAGGACCGTGCCGTTGGTGGAGTCGAGGTCGGCCACGGAGACGCGGCCGTCGGGGGCGACCGTGACCGCGCAGTGCAGGCGGGAGACGTCCGGGTCGTCGAGCGGGACGTCGGCGTCGGCCGAGCGGCCGATCTCGATGCGGCCGCCGTGCAGCAGGTGGACGCCGCCCGCGTCGGGGCCCGCGACCACGTCGAGGCGGGTGGGGGCGTCGTCGACCTCGGGGTGCGGCTCGGGGTCGGTGGGGGAGCCCAGGGACAGCACGGCGCCGTCGGTCAGCGGGGGCTCGCCGAGGGTGCAGCGCTGGGCGTCGAGGCGCTCGGCGCCGGCGTACAGAACGGGCTGGCCGGTGCCCGAGGCGGGTGTGCCGTCACCGGAGACCGCCGAGGCGAGCGCGGAGGTTATCGCCGCGAGCGCGGTCCCCGCGGGCGCTGTGACCAGCACGTCGCAGCTCGCGGCACGGCCCGGGGCCGCCTCCGCGGGCGGGGCCAGCGGGTCTACGACGGTCAGCCGGATCTGCATCGCCGTCAGCGGTCCCTTCTGCGCGGGCACCCGCGGAACGAGGGCGAAGCCACCCCACGGTCCCCCACACCGCGGACTTCCCCCACCGCCGCACGAGCACATCGGCCAGTACTGAAGGCATCCTCGCACCTGCCACTGACAGTCCGCCCTCCCCCGGAGGGCAAGTGATCTTGAATGGTCAGCTCTGCCCCAAAAGTGCCTGACCAGTGCGCCGTCGGCGATCACTTGAGATCGGTCACGTCAGGGTTCGGCAACCGGGAGACCGAGTCGAGCGTCTTTCCTGCGAACAGGCTTGGCAGCGCATACGTAGTGCTTTCGACTACGTAGTGCTTTCGGGGGACGGCACTACAGTGGGTCGGAAACGCAGGCAAGCAAGCAGGGAGCGCATGACGTGCGGCCGGTAGGCAGCAAGTACTTCCTCGAGGAGCCGCTCGGACGCGGCGCCACGGGCACCGTCTGGCGCGCCCGGCAGCGGGAGGCCGCGGGCGCCGAGGCGGCCGTGCAGGGACAGCCCGGCGAGACGGTCGCGATCAAGGTCCTCAAGGAGGAGCTCGCGAGCGATCCGGACATCGTGATGCGGTTCCTGCGGGAGCGCTCCGTCCTGCTCCGGCTCACCCATCCCAACATCGTGCGGGTCCGCGACCTGGTCGTCGAGGGCGATCTGCTCGCCCTGGTCATGGACCTCGTCGAGGGCCCCGACCTGCACCGCTACCTCCGGGAGAACGGCCCCTTCAGTCCCGTCGGCGCCGCCCTGCTCACCGCGCAGATCGCCGACGCGCTCGCCGCCAGCCACGCCGACGGCGTCGTCCACCGCGACCTGAAGCCCGCCAACGTCCTGCTCCAGCAGCACGGCGGCCAGATGCACCCGCTGCTCACCGACTTCGGCATCGCGCGCCTCGCCGACTCTCCCGGCCTGACCCGCACCCACGAGTTCGTCGGCACGCCCGCGTACGTCGCCCCCGAATCCGCCGAGGGCCGCCCGCAGACCTCCGCCGTCGACATCTACGGCGCCGGCATCCTGCTCTACGAGCTGGTCACCGGCCGTCCGCCGTTCTCCGGCGGCTCCGCCCTGGAAGTCCTCCACCAGCACCTGAGCGCCGAGCCCCGCCGCCCGTCCACGGTCCCCGACCCCCTCTGGACGGTCATCGAGCGCTGCCTGCGCAAGAACCCCGACGAACGGCCCAGCGCCGAGAACCTCGCCCGCGGCCTGAGGGTCGTCGCCGAGGGCGTCGGCGTGCACGCGAACTCCGCGCAGATCGCCGCCGCCGAGAACGTCGCGGCCCTCCTCGCGCCCGACCCGGCCCCCGCGGCCGTACCGGGCTCCGCCGACCCCACCCAGGTGCTGCCGCAGGGCGCGGGCGCGTTCGACCCGAACGCCGCGACCAACGTGCTGCCGCACGTGGGCGCTGCCGACCCCACCGCCGTACTGCCGAACCGCGGCGCGGCCGACCCGACGGCCGTCATGCCGCCGGTGCCGCCCGGCCAGCCGGTGCAGGGACAGCACGGCCAGGGCGGGCCCGAGGACCCGCACCCCTGGCAGAACCAGCTGCGCGCCGCCCGCGACCGCAACGAGCAGACGCAGGTCCAGTACCTCGACCCCGACCAGGACCCGCTGCGCCGCCGCCCCCAGCGGCAGGTCCAGCGCCCGCAGCAGCCGCCGCAGCGCCAGCAGCGTCCGCAGCCCCAGCAGGGGTACGGCTATCCGCAGCAGCAGCCCCAGCAGCGGTACGCACCTCCGCGTCAGCCCCAGCAGCCTCAGCAGCCGCAGCGGTACGCGCCGCCCCAGCAGCCGCAACAGCCTCAGCCGCCCCAGCGTGAGCCTCGCCAGCCGCGGCAGCGCAGCGCCAACCCGATGAAGATCCCGGGGCTCGGCTGCCTCAAGGGGTGCCTGTTCACGATCGTCATCCTGTTCGTCGCGGGCTGGCTGATCTGGGAGCTGAGCCCGCTGCAGGACTGGATCGGCACGGGCAAGAGCTACTGGGACCAGATCGGGGACTGGATCAGCACGGTGTCCGGGTGGATCGGGGATCTGGGCGGCGGTGACTCCGGGGGCGGCGGTTCCACCGGGCAGTGACCCCGGTGGCTCAGGTGGCTCAGGTGGCTCCGGCGATCCTGGTATTCGGCTGCGACTCTGGAGATTTGTCGACACCTGGCGGGTGATTTCGGTCTCCGCGGTGAAGGTTGGCTCGTCGGACGCGTAGCTTTATCGCCAACACGCGTCTGTAGGAGCAGCCTTGGCACGGAAGATCGGCAGCAGGTACACCGCCCACCAGATCCTGGGGCGGGGCAGCGCCGGCACGGTGTGGCTGGGTGAGGGGCCCGAGGGGCCCGTCGCCATCAAGATGCTGCGCGAGGACCTCTCGGCCGACCAGGAGCTCGTCGGGAGGTTCGTGCAGGAGCGCACGGCGCTGCTCGGCCTCGAGCACCCGAACATCGTCTCCGTCCGTGACCTGGTGGTCGACGGCAACGACCTCGCGCTGGTCATGGACCTGGTCCGCGGCACCGATCTGCGCACCCGCCTGGACCGCGACCGGCGGCTCGCCCCGGAGGCTGCGGTCGCGATCGTCGCGGACATCGCCGACGGGCTGGCCGCAGCGCATGCCGCAGGGGTCGTGCACCGGGACGTCAAGCCGGAGAACGTCCTGCTGGACATGCAGGGCCCCCTGGGCCCGGGCGGCTCGCACCGCGCCCTGCTCACCGACTTCGGCGTCGCGAAGCTCATCGACACCCCGCGGCGGACCCGGGCGACGAAGATCATCGGCACGCCGGACTATCTCGCCCCCGAGATCGTGGAGGGCCTGCCCCCGCGGGCCGCGGTCGACATCTACGCCCTCGCGACGGTCCTCTACGAGCTGCTGGCGGGCTTCACCCCCTTCGGCGGCGGCCATCCGGGCGCGGTCCTGCGCCGCCATGTCACGGAGACCGTCGCCCCGCTCCCCGGCATCCCCGACGAACTCTGGCAGCTGATCGTCCAGTGCCTCGCCAAGGCTCCGGCCTCCCGGCTGCGCGCCTCCGAGCTGGGCGCGCGCCTTCGTGAGCTGCTGCCGCTGGTCGCCGGGATGCCGCCGCTGGACGTCGACGAGCCGGACGCGGAGGCGGAGGAGGCGGCGGACGAGACGCCGTCGGAGGAGCCGGTGTCGGCACGGCCGGTACGGCGGGGTGCGGTGCCCCTGGTGCCGGGTGCGAAGCCGGCCGACTCCAACCGGGACACGCATACGTCGATGAGGGTGCCGGCGCCGGACGAGCTGGCGGGGGGTGCGCACGGGACGGCGCGGGTGCCGCGGGCCTCGGGTGCGCCGCGGCCCGGCTCCGCGCGGAACCGGGCGGTGACGCGGCGGCGGCGGGTGATCGTGAGTGTGGCGGGGGTGGTGCTGGTGGCGGCGGCCGGGGTGGGGACGTGGGCGGCGACCTCGGACGACGGCTCGGGGACTCCGCAGGACACGAAGAACTCGGCGCCGGCTTCGCCGTGAGGCCGGGTGGGGGCGCGCCCAGGTTTTTTCGCCCCCGCCGCCCCTACCCGTCCCGTCCCTGGGGGCTGCCGCCCCCAGACCCCCGCTTCGGCCCTGAACGGGCCTCGTCCTCGAACTCCCCCAGAGGGGGCACCCCCAGACGGGCTGAGATGCAGTGACCGGCGTCCGGAAGGCGCCGGACGGGCTGAATGATGCGGACCGGTGTCGAAGAGGGCAGCGGCCAGGCCGCCCGGCCGAGGTCGGTTGCCACAGCCGTTAGGCTGGAGGCGTGGCAGTCGTCGATGTATCCGAAGAGCTCAAGTCCCTCTCCTCGACCATGGAGTCGATCGAGGCCGTTCTGGACCTCGACAAGCTGAGGGCAGACATCGCCGTGCTCGAGGAGCAGGCGGCCGCGCCGTCCCTGTGGGACAACCCGGACGAGGCGCAGAAGATCACCAGCAAGCTCTCCCACCTCCAGGCGGAGGTCAGGAAGGCCGAGGCGCTGCGTGGGCGGATCGATGATCTCTCCGTCCTCTTCGAGATGGCCGAGGAGGAGGACGACCCGGACACCCGCGCCGAGGCCGAGGCCGAGCTCGCCGCCGTCAAGAAGGCGCTGGACGAGATGGAGGTGCGGACGCTGCTGAGCGGGGAGTACGACGCCCGGGAAGCGCTCGTCAACATCCGCGCCGAGGCCGGTGGCGTCGACGCCGCCGACTTCGCCGAGCAGCTGCAGCGCATGTACCTGCGCTGGGCGGAGCGCCACGGCTACAAGACCGAGCTCATCGAGACGTCGTACGCCGAAGAGGCCGGCATCAAGTCGACCACCTTCTCCGTGCAGGTGCCGTACGCCTACGGCACGCTCTCCGTGGAGCAGGGCACCCACCGGCTGGTGCGGATCTCGCCCTTCGACAACCAGGGGCGCCGTCAGACCTCCTTCGCGGGTGTCGAGGTGCTGCCCGTCGTCGAGCAGACCGACCACATCGACATCGACGAGTCCGATCTGCGGATCGATGTGTACCGGTCCTCCGGGCCCGGTGGCCAGGGCGTCAACACCACCGACTCCGCCGTGCGCATCACGCACCTGCCGACCGGCATCGTCGTCTCCTGCCAGAACGAGCGCTCGCAGATCCAGAACAAGGCCACGGCCATGAACGTTCTGCAGGCCAAGCTCCTTGAGCGGCAGCGCCAGGAGGAGCGGGCCAAGATGGACGCCCTCAAGGACGGCGGCAGCTCCTGGGGCAACCAGATGCGCTCGTACGTCCTGCACCCGTACCAGATGGTCAAGGACCTGCGCACCGAGTACGAGGTCGGTAACCCGCAGGCCGTGCTCGACGGCGAGATCGACGGCTTCCTGGAGGCCGGAATTCGCTGGCGCAAGCAGCAGGAGAAGTAACCGACAGCGATTTGTCGACAAGGCAACTGCCGCCCCTGAGGCGGCAGTTGCCTTTTCTGTGACCGGATGTCTGGGTTTTACATCACACTCACAGGCTCCAACCCCCGGCAAAGAACCCTTACTCGGACATCGCGTACGCAACGGCCTTGACGTTGCTTTGAAAAATGGGAAGGGTAAAGCGTGGCATGCGTATCTCTGGGGCGCATGTGAACCGGGGGACTTGAGCGCTGCCGCCCCCCGTCGATCACGGCCCCCGAGCGCCGCCTCACTGACGATGAGCTACTGGGGGTAGCAACCTTATGACCAAGAAGACGCGGATCCGGATCGCGCGCATCGCCGCCGGTGCCGTGATCGCGGCCGGTGCCTCGCTGACCGCCGCCGGCGCCGCCTCGGCGCTCGAGATCGGCGTGAACGTGGACGAGGGCGGCATCGGCGTCAACGTCGACACCGGTCTCGGCGACGAGACGCCCACTGCGGACCCGACCCCGACGGACCCGGTCCCGACCGACATCCCGACCGAGGAGCCGCCCACGGAGGAGCCGCCGACGGAGGAGCCTCCCACCGAGGAGCCGCCCATCACCGAGGAGCCGACGGACGAGCCCACCGAGCCGACTGAGGAGCCCTCCGAGGACCCGTCGGACGACGGCAACAACGGCGGCGGCAACGGCGGCGGCAACGACGACGGCAACAACGGCGGCGGGAACAACACCAACCCCGACGGCGGCTCCGACACCTCCGCGCAGGGGGAGGGCACCTCCGCCCTCACCGACACCGGCTCGGAGACCTCTGCCCAGGGCACCGGCGGCGAGCTCGCCGAGACGGGTGCCGCGCAGACCACGTTCCTGCTGGTCGGCGCCGCGACGATGATCGCCGGCGGTATCGGCTTCCGCATCCTGCCGCGCCTCGTGGGCGGCCGTGGCGGCGCCGCTGCCTGACGGTAGCCACGCGCGCACACGGTGTGCGCATGCCGTACGACGAGGGGCCCGGAGCGAGTGTTCGCTCCGGGCCCCTCGGGCGTTTTGTCGCCAGCCGCTACGCGGTCTGGTGGGCCAGCAGGGCCACCGCCGCGATCAGTACCGCGAGCAGCGCGATCAGTGCCATGGGGTTGAGCTGTGCGAACGGGTTCTCCTGTGAGAGGCGCTGGCGGTTCGCACGGCAGACGGGGCAACGGCCCTCGTTCACGGGCGCGGCACAGTTAGCGCACACCAGCCGGTCGTACGTCATGCGCTCGCCCTTCTCTTGCGGGGTCCCTCTGGGGTTCAACGTCCTCGGGTCGCAGAACGTTCCCTTCTCTACTGTGCCAGGTTCCTGTGGAATCGGCTCGAGCACCGTCGGAGGGGTGATTTCGCAGAGGTACCTCACCTGGAGCGGAATAAAAAGGTACAAGCCCCTCTGAACCCCTCCCGGTGCCTGCGCTTGCGCACCCGGGTCGCGTATGGTCACGCTCATCTACCCCCGGCCAACCGTGGTGCATCCGTGATCCGATTCGACAACGTCTCCAAGGTCTACCCCAAGCAGACCCGCCCCGCACTCAGGGATGTGTCCCTGGAAGTGGAGAAGGGCGAGTTCGTGTTCCTCGTGGGGTCCTCCGGCTCCGGAAAGTCCACCTTCCTGCGGCTGATCCTCCGCGAGGAGCGGTGCAGCCACGGTCAGGTGCACGTCCTGGGCAAGGACCTCGCACGCGTCTCCAACTGGAAGGTGCCGCAGATCCGGCGCCAGCTGGGGACGGTGTTCCAGGACTTCCGGCTGCTGCCGAACAAGACGGTCGCCGAGAACGTGGCCTTCGCGCAGGAGGTCATCGGCAAGTCGAAGGGCGAGATCCGCAAGTCCGTGCCGCAGGTGCTCGACCTCGTCGGGCTCGGCGGCAAGGAGGAGCGGATGCCCGGTGAGCTCTCCGGCGGTGAGCAGCAGCGCGTGGCGATCGCGCGGGCCTTCGTCAACCGGCCCAAGCTGCTCATCTGCGACGAGCCCACCGGCAACCTCGACCCGCAGACCTCGGTCGGCATCATGAAACTGCTCGACCGGATCAACCGGACGGGCACCACCGTGGTCATGGCCACGCACGACCAGAACATCGTGGACCAGATGCGCAAGCGCGTCATCGAGCTGGAGCAGGGCCGCCTCGTCCGTGACCAGGCGCGCGGCGTCTACGGCTACCAGCACTGACCGGTACCTCGCACACGTCCACGGAAAGGCTCAACCCGTCGCCATGCGCGCCCAGTTCGTACTCTCCGAGATCGGTGTCGGTCTCCGCCGCAATCTGACGATGACCTTCGCGGTCATCGTCTCCGTAGCCCTGTCCCTGGCCCTGTTCGGCGGTTCGCTCCTGATGAGCGACCAGGTCAGCACCATGAAGGGCTACTGGTACGACAAGGTCAACGTCTCGGTCTTCCTCTGCAACAAGAGCGATGCCGAGTCCGACCCCAACTGCGCCAAGGGCGCGGTCACCGCGGACCAGAAGAAGGAGATCCTCGGCGACCTCGACAAGATGTCGGTCGTCGAGAAGGTCACCTACGAGTCCCAGGACGAGGCCTACAAGCACTACAAGGAGCAGTTCGGCGACTCCCCGCTGGCCGCCTCCCTCACGCCGGACCAGATGCAGGAGTCGTACCGCATCAAGCTGAAGGACCCGGAGAAGTACCAGGTCGTCGCGACCGCCTTCGACGGCCGGGACGGGGTGCAGTCCGTGCAGGACCAGAAGGGCATCCTGGACAACCTCTTCGGCCTCCTCAACGGCATGAACTGGGCCGCCCGTGCGGTCATGGCGCTCATGCTCGTCGTCGCCCTGATGCTGATCGTCAACACGGTGCGTGTCTCGGCGTTCAGCCGCCGGCGCGAAACCGGAATCATGCGCCTGGTCGGCGCCTCGGGCTTCTACATCCAGGCCCCGTTCATCATGGAGGCCGCGGTCGCCGGGCTGATCGGAGGCACGGTCGCCTGCGGATTCCTCGTGGTCGCCCGGTACTTCATCATCGACCACGGCCTGGCCCTCTCCGAGAAGCTGAATCTGATCAACTTCATCGGCTGGGACGCCGTACTGACGAAACTCCCGCTCATCCTGGCGACCAGCCTTCTGATGCCTGCCATGGCGGCGTTTTTCGCGTTGCGCAAGTACCTGAAGGTGTGACACACGCCAAGAGGGCCGTACGGTCAACCGACCGTGCGGCCCTTCGCGTTGTCCTAGACTCACCCGCATGTCAGGCCGAGACCTGTTCTGTCAGCCCCGCCGCTTCGGCCGCGGGGCGGCCCTGACATTGGTTTTCGCGAGTGTGCTGGTCGCGGGGGCGGCGACGGGCTCGCTGCCCGAAGGCGACCGGAAAACGGCCCAGGACAGGGGCGGTTCAACCGCTCCGGCCGGGCATCACGAGAAGGTCGCCGAGGCCGCCGAGGAGGCGATGGCCGCCGGGAAGTCGCCCATGGAGGCCGCCGAGCGGGCCGTCAGCCGGAGCGGGGACCGGTGGGGGGCCGTGTACTCCCAGGGGGAGTACGAGGAGTTCGAGGAGGCCCTCGACGGCCGGTACACCGGCGTGGGGCTGTGGGCCCGGCGCGAGCGGGACGGCCGTATCGAGGTCACCAAGGTGCGCGCGGGGTCGCCCGCGGCCGCCGCCGGGGTCCGGGCCGGGGACCGGCTGCGCAGTGTCGACGGGGAGAAGGTCGACGGACGGCCGGTCACCGAGGTGGTCTCCTTACTGCGCGGTGACGCCAAGGACGCGGCCGCCGGTACGACCGTGACGCTCGGGCTGGAGCGCGGTACGCGCGTGTGGACCGAAACCCTGCGCCGGGCCAGTCTGTCCACGGAGTCGGTCACCGTTCGAAAACTCGCCGACGGAATCACCGTCATCAAGATCGACTCCTTCACCAAGGGCTCCGGCGACGCCGTCCGCACCGCGGTACGCCAGGCCCCCGCCGCCTCCGGCATCGTCCTCGACCTGCGCGGCAACTCCGGCGGCCTGGTCACCGAGGCCGTCACCGCCGCCTCCGCCTTCCTCGACGGCGGCCTCGTCGCCACGTACGACGTCGAAGGCGCCCAGCAGGCCCTGCACGCCGAACCCGGCGGTGACACCACCAGACCCCTGGTCGCGCTCGTCGACGGCGGCACGATGAGCGCGGCCGAGCTGCTCACCGGCGCACTGCAGGACCGGGGGCGGGCGGTCGTCGTGGGCTCCCGCACCTTCGGCAAGGGCTCGGTCCAGATGCCGAGCAGACTCCCCGACGGCTCCGTCGCCGAGCTGACCGTCGGGCACTACCGCACCCCCTCCGGGCGGGGCGTCGACGGCAAGGGCATCACGCCCGACCTGGACGCGGACCAGCGGGTCATCGAGCGGGCCGAGACGGTGCTCAGCGGGCTGGGCCCCCAGTCGTAAACGACTTCCCCCGCACCCCCTCCGTAGTGCGAAAATGGACGGCACTATGAGCAAGGGAATGTACGTACCGAAGGAGTCCCAGCCCAAGCAGGGCGGCGGGGGCGCGAAGGCGCAGGACGGCGAGAAGGGCGGCAAGAAGAAGATCGTCGCCCAGAACAAGAAGGCCCGCCACGACTACGCGATCATCGACACCTACGAGGCCGGCATCGTGCTGACCGGCACCGAGGTGAAGTCGCTGCGCCAGGGGCGGACCTCGCTGACCGACGGCTTCGTCCAGATCGACGGGGGCGAGGCGTGGCTGCACAACGCCCACATCCCCGAGTACGCGCAGGGCACCTGGACCAACCACTCCGCGCGCCGCAAGCGCAAGCTGCTGCTGCACCGCGAGGAGATCGACAAGCTGGAGTCCAAGTCCCAGGAGACGGGTCACACGATCGTGCCCCTCGCCGTGTACTTCAAGGACGGCCGGGCCAAGGCCGAGATCGCGCTCGCGCGAGGAAAGAAGGAGTACGACAAGCGGCAGACCCTGCGCGAGAAGCAGGACCGGCGGGAGTCGGACCGGGCGATCGCTGCGGCGAAGCGGAAGCAGCGGGGCCAGTAGGAATAGGCTGGCACCGTCGTACGTTGGTCACGTAGGATGGGCCGTGCACCTCACCGAAGGTGCATGCTTTGAAAAAACAACATGGGGATGATCGGTTTCGACAGCGGATGTCGAGGCAGGGGAAGCGTGTCGAGGAAGCGGCCATGATCTCGTAAACCACAGGCCGAAAAAAATAATCGCCACTATCAAGAGCGATTCTCCCAAGGCGACGCAGTTCGCCCTCGCTGCCTGATCTCAGGTAACTAGGCAACTGCCCCTTACTTAAGGGAGTGTCAGCCCGGGGCTGTTCCCGACCCGGATCCTGGCATCAGCTAGGGGACTAAACCTTGATCCCGGTCACGGGGTGAAGAGGGAAATCAAACAGTGACTGGGCCCGTCGGCGACTTGTTCGCGTGATCGCCGGGGCCGAGAAAATCACAGCGAACTGCACACGGAGAAGCCCTGGTTCCGCACCGTTGGACGCGGGTTCGATTCCCGCCATCTCCACTCGTCCCTCAGGGGACAACCCCATGTGGGCAAAGGCTCCGCCGCTTTCGAGTGGCGGGGCCTTTGTCATGCCGGACCGGCCACCATGGCCGGCGCGCCTGTTGTGGTGTGCGGACCCATATCGACGGGTCGTTCACGCTTCTACGGTCCCTCCTCATGACACAGACCAGAGCCGCGACCCTGCTCACCGTCCTGACGGCCCTCCTCGCCGTCCTCCTCACGCCCGCGCCCGCCTCCGCCGCCTCCCTCCAGGAGGTCACCGGGTTCGGCACCAACCCCGGTGCCCTGCGCATGTTCCGGTACGTCCCCGACGGGCTGCCCGCCGGGCGGCCCATCGTCGTCGCGCTGCACGGCTGCACCCAGAACGCCTCCGGATACGGCACCGGCAGCGGCTGGACGCAGCTCGCCGACCGCTGGGGCTTCTCCGTCGTCCTGCCGCAGCAGCAGTCCGCCAACAACGCCTCGCTCTGCTTCAACTGGTTCCAGAGCGGCGACATCGCGCGCGGTCAGGGCGAGGCCGCGTCCGTCGCGCAGATGGTGGACCGGCAGGTCGCCGATGTCGCCGGGGGCCGGGTGTATGTCACCGGGCTGTCCGCGGGGGGCGGGTTCGCCGCCGTGATGATGGCCGCGTACCCGGAGAAGTTCGCCGCGGGCGGGATCGTCGCCGGGCTGCCGTACGGGTGTGCGCAGGCCGCCGGGTCGCCGTATGTGTGCATGTACGTCGGGGCCACGCAGACGCCGGACCAGTGGGGTGACCGGGTGCGGGCGGCGCGGGCCGGGTACGCCGGGCCCTGGCCGACGCTGGTCGCCTTCCAGGGGAGCGCCGACTACACCGTGAAGCCCGTCAACATGACCGACCTGGTCGAGCAGTGGACGGATGTGCACGGGACCGATCAGACCGCGGACGTCAGCGACACCGTCGCCGGGTATCCGCACAGGACGTACCGGGACGCGGGCGGTGCCGCCGTCGTGGAGACGTACAGCGTCACCGGGATGGGGCACGGGCAGCCGGTCGACCCCGGGAGCGGGAGCGAGCAGTGCGGGACGGCCGGGGCGTACATCCTCGACGTGAATCTGTGCGCCGCCCACCGGATGGGTGCCGCGTGGGGGCTGAACGGCTGAGACGCGTTCTGGTGACGGGCGCCGAGATCCGGAATGCTCGGCTGCCATGAACCCCCATAGAACCAAGTGGACTTGGGCCGTCACCGTGGCGCTCGCCGCCGCCCTCCTCGGCCCCGGCGCACCGGCCGGAGCGGACGCCGACCGCTCCGGTCTGCCCGAGGCCATCGACACCGTCCTCGGCGACACCCGGATGGAGGGCGGGGTGGCGAGTGTCGTCGTCGCCGACGCGGCCAGCGGTGAGGTGCTGTACCAGCATCTGCCGAGCACGCGTCTGATGCCCGCCTCCAACACCAAGCTGCCCACCTCGGCCGCGGCGATGGAGATCCTCGGCCCCGACCACCGGTTCACCACCGATGTGCTGGCCGGCGGACGGCGGTACGGGTCCGTGCTCCGCGGTGATCTGTATCTGCGCGGCACCGGGGACCCGACCCTGCTCGCCGCCGACTACGACGAGCTCGCCGCGCAGGTCGCCGCCTCCGGTGTCACCCGCGTCGAGGGCCGGCTGATCGCCGACGACACCCGGTTCGACACCCAGCGGCTCGGCAGCGACTGGGCCAACGACGACGAGCCCTACTACTACGCGGCGCAGATCAGCGCGCTCAGCGTGGCGCCGGACACCGACTACGACACCGGGACCGTCATCGTGACGGTCGCACCGGGCGCGGCGGCGGGGGACAAGCCCGTCGTCACCGTCACGCCCGACACCGACTACGTCGACATCGACGTACGGGCCACGACGGTGGCCGCCGGAGGCGCGAACGCCCTCTCCGTCGAGCGCGAGCACGGCACCAACAGGATCGTCGTCAGCGGTACGACGCCCGTGGGCGGCGCCGGTACCAAGCAGTGGGCGACCGTGTGGGAGCCCACCGGATACGCGGCCGCCGTCTTCCGGGACGCGCTCGCCGACCACGGGGTCAAGGTCACCGGGCCGACCCGGCCGGGACGCCAGACTCCGGCCACCGCCAAACGGCTGGCCACGCACGACTCCATGCCGCTCAAGGACCTGCTCGTCCCGTTCATGAAGCTCTCCAACAACATGCACGCCGAGATCCTCACCAAGGCCATGGGGTACGAGGTGTCGAAGCAGGGGACCTGGAGCGCCGGGCTCGCCGCGATCACCGGATACCTCAAGGGCGTCGGCGTCGACGTGACCAAGGTGCGGCAGGTCGACGGGTCGGGGCTGTCGCGCAGGGACAACTTCCCCGCCGTCCAGTTCGTGAAGCTGCTGCTCGCCGTGCGCGCCGAGCCCTGGTACGCGGACTGGGAGCGCTCGTTGCCGGTCGCCTGTGATCCGGACCGGTTCGTCGGGGGCACCCTGCGCTCGCGGATGTGCGGGACGCCCGCCGCGCTCAACGCCCGTGCGAAGACGGGCTCGTTGACGGGGGCGTCCGGGCTCTCCGGGTACGTCACGGGCGCCGACGGCCGTGAACTGGTCTTCAGCATCGTCCTCAACAACTACCTGGCGTCCTCCGTGAAGCCGTTGGAGGACGCCATCGTGGTCACGCTCGCGAAGTCGACCGAGGAGGCCGCCACGCTGGTCGAGCCGAAGTCGGCCCGGGGCGGCGACCTCGAGTGCGCCTGGCGCAAGCCCGTGCTCTGCTAAGCGCTTCGCTGGATGTACGGCGATGGGCCGTCGTTTGTCTGCGGCGCCGCCGTGGCTGGTCGCGCCCCGCGGCGGAGCCGCACATGGATACAGCCCCGCGCCCCTTTGGGGCGCGGGTGAGCCGCAGCGGACTTCGCCCGACCCGCTCAGGGAGTTCGAGGCATCGGGCCTGCGCCACGCGGCGGTCTCAGCGCAGACTGAACATCGCCAGGCGCAGGCCCTCCCCCCTCAGGACCAGATACACATCGGTACGGCCCTTCGCCGCCCGCGAGAGACCGGCGGTCACCGTCTCATAGGTGTACGGCGACGAGGTGCCGCCGAAGGCCGCCGTACCGACGAGGGTGCCGGTCGGGGAGCCCAGCCGGACCTCGACCGTGCCCGCGGCGCCGGCCACGCGTGCGGTGAACTCGTCGGCGCCCGAGCCCAGTCGGGCGTCCGCGAACTTCAGCCACGCGCTGCCTGCCGCGGCCCCCACCGCCGTACCCCGCTCCTTCGACTCGTCGACGAGACGCGTGCCCTCGTAGTCGTCGAAGTTCTCGGCGCGGGTCGTACGGGTCAGATCGCGGGCCGGGATGGTCTCGCCGGACACCTGCCAGGTCGTGCGGGCGCGGATGTCGGCGGAGGAGGAGCCCACCAGGATGTCGTAAGTGCCGCTCTCCACCACCCACTTGGAGCGGGTGACGTCCCAGTGCGCGAGGTCCTTCTTCGTCAGCTTCAGCTTGACCGCCTTCGTCTCGCCCGGCTTCAGCGTCACCCGCTGGAAGGCCTCCAGCTGCTTCAGGGGCTGCTTGTCGCGGGAGACGCGCTGGTGGGCGTAGAGCTGGACGACCTCGGCGCCGGAGCGGGGGCCGGTGTTGGTGACCTTGACCTCGTAGCCGCCGGGCACCGGCTTCAGCGGGCCGTAGCGGAAGGACGTGTAGGAGAGCCCGTGGCCGAAGGGGTAGAGCGGGCTGCCCTTGAAGTACTGGTAGGTGCGGTCGGACTTGATGATGTCGTAGTCGAGGATCGACGGGAGGTCCGACTCCGAGCGGTACCAGGTCTGGGTGAGGCGGCCCGACGGGTTGGCATCGCCGTACAGCAGGTCCGCCAGGGCGTTGCCGGTCTCCTGGCCCGCGTGGGAGGTCCACAGGAGCGCCGGGACCTCCTGCTGGAGGGCGCCGAGGGTGGTCGGGTAGCTGTTCTCGACGATCACGACCGTGTGCGGGTTGGCCTTGAGGACCGCTCTGACCAGGGCTTCCTGTGCCGGAGCCAGGCCCATGTCGGTGCGGTCGTGGGCCTCGCGGCCGTTGATCGCCGGGTTGGAGCCGACGACCACGACCGCCGAGTCCTTGCCCTTGACGGCGGCCACGGCCTCGTCGACGCCGCTGCGGACGACGTCCTTCGTGTAGTGGGCGGCCTGCTCCTTGGCCACCAGGCCGAGCGTGCCGTCCGTGCCGGTCGGACCGAGGTAGACCGGGTTGCCCCACCAGGGTTCCTCGGTCTCGTAACCGGCGTACCGGAGGAGGTAGGTGCCGTCGCTCTGCTGCTCCAGCCCGAACTGCTGCTGGGCGAACCAACCGCCGGGCTGGACCTGGTCGTTGACGAAGCTGCTCCAGTTGTAGCCGACGTACTTGCCGTTGGCGGCCGAGCGCAGGGTGACCACGCCGCCGCCCCAGTCGGAGACGTCGAACTGCGTTGCCGTGCCGGTCTCTTCGGCTTCCTTCAACGGCTCGCCGTCCGTGTCCGTCCCCGCCGTGACGTACTTGCCCGTCGCCGCGTTCTTCAGCGCGATCCGGTCGACGCCCTCGCTGGTCGCGACATCGGTGCCGAGCTTGGCCGCGATGCCCTCGGCGGGCGTGACCGCGTACGGCAGCGTGCCCGAGTACCAGTCGGTGTAGAGGGTGTCGGCGAGGGGGCCGACCACGGCCACGTCCTTCTGCGACTTCTTCAGCGGCAGCGCGCCCGCCTGGTTCTTGAGCAGCACCGCACCCTCGGTCGCCGCCTTGCGCGCCAGCTGCTGGTGGGCGGGGCTGTTGATGACGGACTTGTCGATCGAGCCGTACTTGCCGCCGCCCGGGTCGAACTCACCGAGCCGGACGCGCACGGACAGGATGTGCCCGGCGGCCTCGTTCACGTCTGCTTCCTTCAACAGGCCTTTCTCCAGCGCCGACTTGACGGCGTCGGTGGTTATCGAGGAGTTCGCGTCGTTGTCCGTGAAGCTGTCGATGCCGGCCTTGATCGCGGCCGCGTCACCCTCGACCACGCTCGGGTAGTACTTCTGGTCGCCGTGGAGGTTGCCGGGGCCGGCGGCGTCGGTGACGTTCAGGAGGTCGTAGGAGGTCCACTTCCGCACGACCTCGTCCAGGTCCGGGTTGACGGTCGCGGGGCGGCCGTTGACGAGGTTGTACGAGGACATCACGCCGGTCGCCGCGTTCGCCTCGATCGCCGGTTTGAAGGCCGCCTCGTCGTACTCCTTCGCGACGCGCGGGCGCAGCTCGGAGGAGGTGGTCGTGCGGTGCCACTCGTTGTTGTTGGCGAGGTAGTGCTTGAGGGTCGGTGCCGTCTTCAGATGGTCGGGGTCGCCGCCCGTCAGTCCCTCGCCGTACGCCGTCGCCAGCGCGCCGGTCAGCTCGGGGTCCTCGCTGTAGCCCTCCTCGTTGCGGCCCCAGCGCGGGTCGCGGAGCGGATTCACCACCGGCGCCCAGAGGTTGAGGCCCCAGCCCGGCGGGCGTTCCTGCTGGAAGCCGCGCGCCTCGTCGCCGACCGCCGAGCCGACCTGCTCCATCAGGGCCGGGTCCCAGCTGGAGGCCAGGCCGACGGCCTGCGGGAACACGGTGGTCTCGCCGAGCCAGGCGACGCCGTGCAGGGCCTCGGTGCCGGTGCGGAAGGACTGGATGCCGAGGCGGGGGATGGCGGGCTGGTACTGGTGGAGGAGGGAGATCTTCTCGTCGAGGGTGAGGCGGTCCAGGAGGTCGTCGACGCGCTGGTCCACGGTCAGGGACGGGTCCCGGAAGGGGTACGCGGGGTCCTCGGCGTGCGCGGGGACGGTGGCGCCGAGCCCTGCGACCAGGGCCAGCGCCACCACGAGCGTGGATCTGCGTCTCTTGTTGCTGCCTTTCATCAAGCGGCTCCTTCGAGTAGGGCCTTGCATCAACGGGGGTCGTCTCAGGGCGTGTTGCGCGGTGCCGTGCTCGCGCGTTCCGTCATCCGGGGCGGCAGCAGCGTGGCCTCGGGCACGGTCCTGGAGTCGAGCTTGCGCATGAGCAGCTCCACGGCCCGCTCGCCCACCTCGGCGGACGGCAGGGCGACGGAGGTGACGGGGACGCGGAGGTTCTCGGCGAGTTCGTCGGGGCAGATCGCGGTGATCGACAGGTCGGTGGGGACGCGCAGGCCGAGTTGCTCGAAGGCCTCGACGAGCGGCTCCAGGATCGCCTCGTTGTGCACGACGACGCCGGTCAACGCGGGCTGTTCGCGCAGCAGTTGCTCGGCGATCTCGCGGGCGGCCGCGGGCGTGGCCTCGCAGGGGTGGACGGAGGAGGAGAGGTGGCTCCGGTCGGCGGCGGCGGTGAAGCCCTGGACCACCCGCTGGGCGAACGCGGTCTGGCGGACGTAGACCTCCGGCGGCGAGCCGACGAGGGCCACCACCCGGTGCCCCAGCCGTGCCAGATGCTCCACGCACGCCTCGCCGGCCGCCTTGAAGTCGAGGTCGATGCAGGTCAGGCCCTCGGCGTCGGCGGGGAAGCCGATCATCACCGACGGCCGTTCCAGGGAGCGCAGCAACGGCTTGCGGGGGTCGTCGAGTTGGACGTCCATGACGATGAACCCGTCCACGAGCGAGGTGTCGGCGACCCGTCGCAGCCCGTCCTCGCCCTCCTCCTGGGTGAGGAGCAGTACGTCGTGGTCGTGGCGCCGGGCCGTCGTCACCACCGACACCGCGAACTGCATGACGACCGGGACGTGGATGCCGGCCCGCAAGGGCACGACGAGGGCCAGCACATTGGATCTGCTGCTGGCCAGGGCGCGGGCGCCCGCGTGCGGGCGGTAGCCGAGCTCGTGGATGGCGGCCTCGACGCGCTGCCGGGTCTCCTCGGAGATGGGGCGCTTGCCGCTGAGGGCGTAGGAGACCGTACTGGGGGAGACGCCGGCGTGCCGCGCCACGTCGGTGATCTTCACCATCAGTCCAGCTCCAGCGAGAGGAAGCCGGTGCCCGCCGCGGCCCGCGCGCTCCGCTCGCCGACGGTCAGCCCCCACGGCGCCGACGGATCGCTGCACGACGCCCGCAGGGTGTCCCCTTCGCGTACGACGGTGAAGGCGACCTCCCCGACCCGGACGACCACCCGGTCGCCCCGCTCCAGCCGGTAGGCGTGCAGGGTCACCCCGTCGGCGTGGTCGTAGTCGGGCCGGTCGGCCACCGCGCCCACCGGGATCACCGCGCCCGGCCTGACCAGCAGCGGCACGCTCATGAAGTCGTGCTTCTCCTTCACCCAGCGCGGCCCGGTCACCGTCCCGCCGCCCACGAGGTGGGTCCAGGTGCCCTCGGGCACGTAGTACGCCACCTCCCCGTCGTCGGAGAACACCGGCGCCACCAGCAGGTCGGGGCCGAGCATGTACTGCCGCTCCAGATGCGCGCACCCGGGGTCGTCCGGGAACTCCAGGACCATGGCCCGCATGACGGGCGTGCCCTCGGTGTGGGCGGTGCGGGCGGCCTCGTAGAGGTAGGGCATCAGGCTGAGCTTCAGCCGGGTGAAGTGCCGCAGTACGTCCACCGACTCCTCGTCGAACAGCCACGGGACCCGGTAGGAGGAGCTGCCGTGCAGCCGGCTGTGGGAGGACAGCAGGCCGAACGCCAGCCACCGCTTGAACAGCGCGGGGCTCGGTGTGCCCTCGAAGCCGCCGATGTCATGGCTCCAGAAGCCGAAGCCCGACAGCCCGAGGGAGAGGCCACCCCTGAGCGACTCCGCCATCGACTCGTACGTCGCCTCGCAGTCGCCGCCCCAGTGCACCGGGAACTTCTGGCTGCCGGCCGTCGCCGAGCGGGCGAAGACCACCGCCTCCTGCTCGCCGCGGTGCTTGCGCAGCACGTCGAAGACCGTGCGGTTGTAGAGGTACGTGTAGTAGTTGTGCATCCGCTCCGGGTCCGAGCCGTCGGCCCAGGCCACGTCCGTCGGCACCCGCTCGCCGAAGTCCGTCTTGAAGCAGTCCACGCCCTGCGCGAGCAGCGCCTCCAGCTTGCCCGCGTACCAGTCCCGGGCGGCCGGGGAGGTGAAGTCGACCAGCGCCATGCCCGGTTGCCACAGGTCCCACTGCCACACGCTGCCGTCGGGCCGCTTCAGCAGATGTCCGAGCGCCTTGCCCTCCGCGAACAGCGGGGAGCGCTGGGCGATGTACGGGTTGATCCAGACGCTGACCCGCAGGTCCCGGTCGTGCAGCCGGGACAGCATGCCCGTCGGGTCGGGGAAGACCCGCGGGTCCCACTGGAAGTCGCACCAGTTGAACTCGCGCATCCAGAAGCAGTCGAAGTGGAAGACCGACAGGGGCAGTTCACGCTCCCGCATGCCCTCGATGAACGACGTCACCGTCTCCTCGTCGTACGACGTCGTGAAGGACGTCGACAGCCACAGCCCGAACGACCAGGCGGGCGGGAGCGCCGGGCGGCCGGTGAGGGCGGTGTACTTGCGGAGGATGTCCTTCGGGTCCGGGCCGTGGATGACGTAGTACGTCAACTGCTGGGTCTCGGCGCTGAACTGGACCTTCGACACCGTCTCCGAGCCGACCTCGAAGGAGACCTTGCCCGGGTGGTCGACGAAGACGCCGTAGCCCGCGTCCGTGAGGAAGAACGGGACGTTCTTGTAGGCCTGTTCGGTGGCCGTGCCGCCGTCGGCGTTCCAGATGTCGACGATCTGGCCGTTCTTGACCAGCGGGCCGAAGCGTTCGCCGAGGCCGTAGACCGAGGTGCCGACGGCGAGGTTCAGCTGCTCGCGCAGGTAGTGGGCGCCGTCCGCGTCGCGCATGATGCCCATGCCCTTGGGGCCGCTGGAGGTGAGCGTGCGGCCGTGGGCGAGGAAGTCGACGTGCCAGGAGCCGGTGCGGGCCACCCGGACCGACAGGGCGCCGGAGGTGAGGGTCGCGTGCTCCTCGTCGTACTCGGTGTGGGTGGCGAACTCCTCCTTCGTCACCTCGAATCGGGGGCCGCGCGGCTGCTCGCCCTCGAAGTGGGTGAAGGTGAGGCCGATGACGTCCGGCATCGGGGAGTGGGCACTGATCGTCACGACCGGTCCCTTCAGCAGGTCGCCGCGGTGGCGGATGGGCTGCGTGGGCGCGTGGATCTCCAGCGCGCCCTCGGTGGCGGTGACGTCGAGGACTTCGACCGGGTGGGCCGCGGTGACGCCCTCGCGCAGCAGCCAGTAGCCGTCGGTGAACTTCATGTGGGGGTTCCTTACTTCACCGCTCCCACGGCGATGCCGCGGGTGAGCGTGCGCTGGAAGAGGAGGAAGAACACGATCGCGGGGAGCACGCCTAGCAGGGCCGCCGCGTTGGTCATGGTGGCGTCCATCAGACGCTGGCCCTGGAGGACGCCGAGGGCCACCGACACCGTCTGGTTGTCGTTGGAGATCAGCATGACCAGGGGGAGCAGGAACTCGTTCCAGGTCCAGATGAAGAAGAAGACCGCCAGCACACCGAGGGTCGGGCGGCTCACCGGGACGACGATCCGCCACAGGATCTGCCACTTGTTCGCGCCGTCGATGCGGGCCGCCTCGATGATCTCGCGGGGGAACTCGCCGAGCACGGAGGAGAGCAGATACGTGCCGAACGCCGCCTGGATGACCGTGAACACGATGATCACGCTCAGCCGGGTGTCGTAGAGGCCCGCCTCCTTGCTCAGGTAGTAGACCGGGTAGACCAGCGCCTCCTGCGGCAGCAGGTTCGCCAGGACGAAGAAGGCGAGGACCCAGGTGCGGCCCTTGACGCGGCCGATGCCGATCGCGTACGCGTTGAGGACCGACAGGGCCACGGCCAGGATCGCGACGAAGCCGCTGATCAGCACGGAGTTGAACAGCTTCTGGCTGTAGTCGACGCGCTCCCAGAAATCCTTCAGGCCGTCGACGTAGAAGCCGTCGGGGAGGCTGAGCGGGCCGTTCTGGCTGTACTCCGCCGGGGACTTGAAGGCGTTCAGCGTGACGATCAGGAACGGCACGATCATGAACAGGGCGGCGACGCACAGGGCGATGAGGACGGGGTAACGCCTGAGCGCGGTGCTCATGCTCTCTCCTCCGCGCGGGTCTGGAGTTTCAGGCCGATCAGGGAGAGCGCCAGGATGATCACCGTGAGCACGGTGGAGATCGCGGCGCCATAGCCGACCTGCGTCTTCTCGAAGAACGTGGTGAAGGAGAAGTAGGAGGGGACGTTCGTCGCGCCGCCCGGGCCGCCCTTGGTCAGGACGTACACCGCCCCGAACACCTTCAGCGCGGCGACCGTGCACCAGGTCAGCACGACGTAGATCTCCGGGCGGATCTGCGGCAGCGTGACGTGCCAGAAGCGCCGCCACCAGCCGGCCCCGTCCAGCTCGGCCGCCTCGTGCAACTGCGGGTCCACGCGCTGGAGTCCGGCCATGAAGACGACCAGCGGGAAGCCGATCTGTACCCACACCATCACGCCCATCACGCTGTAGAGCGCGATGTCGGGGTCGCCGAGCCAGTCCTGCTGCCAGGAGGCGAGGCCGACGGCCTTGAGCAGCGCGTTGAGCGAGCCGTTGTCGGGGGCGAGGATCCAGCTCCAGACGATGCCGGCGACGGCGATCGGCAGCACCTGCGGGAGGTAGAAGCACGCGCGCAGTACGGCCACGACCTTCGAGCCGAAGTGCTTGCCGATGTAGTCGAACAGCGCGGCGGCCAGGACCAGTCCGATCGCCGTCGGCACGGCCGCCATCGCGACGACCATGAACAGGCTGTGCCGGAAGGACGCCCAGAACTCGGAGTCGTCCATCAGCTCGCGGTAGTTGGCGAGTCCGGTCCAGCTCGGGGAGCCCACGCCCTGCCAGTCGGTGAAGCCGATGTACGTGTTCATCAGGAACGGGGCGATGATCACGGCCAGGAAGGCGAGGACACCGGGGAGCAGGAACAGGGCGTAGGAGTCGCGGGGGCGGCGGGGGTGACCGGCCGGTGCCGCCTTGCCGGCCACCCCGCGCTTCTCGACGGTCACCGTCATTGCTTCGGCACGCCCTTGTCGTAGGCGTCCTGGAGGGCGTCCAGATAGCCGTCCGGCTTCTCGCTGTCGGTGATCAGCTTCTGGGTCTGGGAGACCAGGACGTCGTAGTAGCCGGGCACCGGCCAGTCCGGGTAGAAGGCCAGGCCGTCACGCTGGGAGAGCGTGTTGAAGTTGTCGATGAGCTCCTTCGCCTTCGGCTCGGTGATGGCGCTCGCGTCGGCCGCGACCGGGACACCGCCCTTGTTGCCGAGCAGGTTCTGGATCCTCTTCGACATGGTGATGTCGATGAAGTCGTAGGCGAGCTCCTTGTTCTTGGCGCCCTTGGGGACGACCCACATGTTGCCGCCGGAGCCGGGGCTGAGGTTCGAGCCGGGCCACAGGAAGGTGCCCCAGTCGAACTTCACCTCGTCGACGAACCGGCCGTACCACCAGCTGCCGGAGAACAGGATCGGCGACTTGCCCTGGATGAAGGAGACGCCCGCGTCCTCGGCCTTGGTGCTGCTGGAGGTCTTGGCGATGTAGCCCTTCTTCACCCAGTCGGCGAACGTCTCGGCGGCGTAGGTCCAGGCGGGGTCGTGGAAGTCGGTCTTGCCCTTGTAGAGCTGGTAGGAGTCGACCCAGGCGCGGTCGGCCTTCGACAGGGCGAGCTGGTAGAGGTACTGCTGGGCCGGGTACTCGGCGCCGGCGTTGGCCAGCGGGGTGACCTTGTTCTGGACGAACTTGTCCATCGCGGCGGTCAGTTCGTCGAACGTCTTCGGCTCGGCGATCCCGTACTTCTTGAAGAGGTCCTTGTTGTAGTACACCATCGTGTACTCGGCGTAGTTGGGCACGCCGTACCACTTGCCGGAGCCCATGATTCCGTTGGTGTCGTACGTGCTGACGGTGCGGACGCTCGGGCTGAGCTTCTTGTCCCAGCCGCGGCTCGTGGCCTCTTGGGTGAGGTCGGTGAGCAGCCCCTGCTTGGAGAGCAGGCCGGCGGACGCGTTGCCCTTCAGGTACTCCATGACGTCGGGCGCGTCGGAGGAGTTGAGGACCATCGGGGCGGTCTTCTGGATCTGTTCGAAGCCCTTCTCCTCGAACTCGACCTTCACGCCCGGGTGTTTGGCCTCGAACTCCTTGATCGCCTCGTTCCAGGCCTGGCCCATCGCGCTGTTCGGACCCTCGTAGTGCCACAGCTTGAGCGTCTTGCCATCTCCTGAGGACCCGTTGTCGGAGTCCCCGCAGGAGGTCAGGAGCAGTGCTCCGGCGGCCAGTACCGCCGTTGCCACCACACGCCTTCGTGTCGTCAACATCCCGTGCCTCCAGGGAGGTTCGGAGCCGGATGGTTCTCGGGGTGGCGTCACGCGGTGGGATCGACGGGGTTCGACGGGGATCGTCGAATCGATTCGATGCGTGACGTCGAAGCGCTTCGACGGGCGAAGGTATGTGGGGGTTGGGAGGGCGTCAATGGGGTGCGCACGAATTGGTGGCCGAGAGGTTCTTCCGCCCCCGCCGCCCCTACCCGTCCCGTACCTGGGGGCTGCCGCCCCCGGACCCCCGCTGTCGGCCCTGAACGGGCCTCGTCCTCAAACGCCGGACGGGCTGGATGTGGCTGAACTGAATTCAGCCCCTCCGGCGTTCGAAGAGCGGGGGTCCGCGGTCAGCGACGTGACGTCCACCCCAGCGTGATCATCAGCGCCGCCGCGGCCGCAGTCGCCGGTACCCCGAAACCCGCCGTCGCCGACAGGTGTTCCGTCATCCACCCTCCCGCCGCGCTGCCCCCGGCGATCCCGCCCAGCAGCCCGGTCACCGCCAGGGTCATGCCCTCGTTGACGCGGCCCTCGGGTGTGCGTTCCTGGATGAGCGTCATGCCCGTCACCATGGTCGGCGCCGTCGCCATCCCGGCGACCAGCAGCGCGCCCGCGAGGACCGGCAGGGAGCCCGTCAGGGACGCGGCCAGCAGCGGCAGGGTCATCAGGGCCGTCATCGCCGCCACGCACCAGGGGTAACGGTGTTCGGCCGGACCGGTCGGGTGCCACGCGCCGTACAGCAGACCCGCCGCGCACGAACCGGCCGCCTGGAGGGCGAGGACGGCTCCGGCTGCCGAGGGGTGGCCCTGTGCGTCCGCGAAGGCGATCGTGACGACCTCCATGGAGCCGAACACCGCGCCCATGGCGAGGCAGATCGCGAGGAGCGGGGGGATGCCGGGGGCGCGGAGAGGCGACTTCGCCTTCCTCGGCCGTTCGGCCACGGGCGGCTCCGTCGCGCGCTGGGCCGTGAAGACCAGCATGCCCGCGACCAGCAGTGCCACCCCGGTCAGCGTGCCCGCCTCCGGGGCGAGCGAGGTGCACAGCAGCGCCGCCAGCACCGGGCCCAGCATGAAGCACAGTTCGTCCGCGGCCTGCTCGAAGGAGTTCGCGGTGTGCAGGGCCTTCTCGTCGCCCTTCAGCAGGTGGGCCCAGCGGGCCCGGGACATGCCGCCGATGTTCGGGGTCGTGGCGGTGGCGGCGTACGCGGCGAACAGGGTCCAGGCGGGAGCGTCCCGCCGTACGCACAGCGCGAGAGCGAGCGCCCCGAGCGCCGCGAGCAGCGTGGCCGGTACGGCGACCCGGGCCTGGCCGTACCGGTCGACGAGCCGTGCCGTCCAGGGCGCGACCAGCGCGGTCGCCGCGAGGCCGGTCGCGGAGACGGCGCCGGCGAGGGCGTACGAGTCCCGCGCGGCGACGATCATGAGGACCGCGCTCACGCTGAACATGCCCATGGGGAGTCGGGCGAAGAGATTGCCGGCGGTGAAGGCGCGGGTGCCCGGGTGGGTGAAGAGGCGGCGGTACGGGCCGGGGGCCTTGCGGCTGGGGCGCGGGGTGCGTGGCGGGCGGGGGGTGAAGTCGACTGCTATGAGCATGTCTCCGGTTGTGGTGAACATGGGTTGCGACGTGGGTTGCAGCATGGGGTGCGGCATGTGTTCACCGTCACCCGGGAGCGATCACCGGGTCCAACACCTGATCGGTGGGCATTCACGCACTTCCGTTGTAAGTTCGCCGGATGTCCGCCCCCGCCCACATCGACCCGCGCCTCCTGCGTGCCTTCCTCGCCGTCGCCGAGGAACTGCACTTCACCCGCGCCGCCGCCCGCCTCTATGTCGCCCAGCAGGCGCTCAGCCGCGACGTACGGCGGCTGGAGCGGGAGTTGGGCGCCGAGCTCTTCGTACGGACCACCCGGCAGGTGACGCTGACGGCCGACGGGGAGCGGCTGGTGCCGCACGCACGGCGGGTACTGGCGGCGCAGGACGCGTTGATCGCGGCCTTCGGGCAGGTCAGGCCGCTGCTGGTCGACCTCAACTCGCCCGGCCTCCGCACCGGCCGCCGGGTGCTGCACCGGGCCCGTGAACTCGCCCCCGACCTGGAGCTGATGGCCCGCTACGAGAGCGGGCTGACCGGCGCCGCGGCCGAGGTGCTCGCGGGACGCCTCGACGCCTCCTTCGGCCGGTACGCGGGGCTCGCCCCGGCACTGCGGGCGGGCCTCGATCATCAGCTCGTCCGGCTGGAACCCATGGCCGTCGTGCTGCCCGAGGAGCACCGGCTGGCGCGGCTCGACGCCGTGCCGCTGGCCGAGCTGGCGGGGGAGTCGGTGTACGCGGGGGCCGGAAATCCGCGGACGCCGGAGTGGACCGGCCTCGCGCGCGAGCTGTTCGACGGACGGGGGATCGAGGTCGCGTCACCCGCTCCGCTCGCTGTCGGTGACGAGGAGTTCCAGCGGATCATGGCCAAGACCCGGAACCCGATCCTCGCCGTGGTGGATTTTCCGGCCATGCCCTCGACCGTGCTGCGGCCGTTGATCGATCCCGTGCCCATGTCACCTGTGTCACTTGTGTGGAGAAAGGGGCTGGTGCACCCCGGAATCGACGCTCTTCGACAGGCGGCGAACGAGCTCTCGGCCGCCGAAGGATGGCTACGGAGGCCCGCCGAGGGATGGATTTCGGCCATCGACAAAAGCGCTATGAATGTCCACAAGTGACACATCACAAACGCATCCGCCTCGCGTGCGCTACATTCGTTGCCCTGAGCACGATGTGGTAAGGGGGGCGCTCGGACCGGGTGGGGGCTCGGTTCGGCGGCGGGTGCTCGGAGTCGTGAGCGCACCCAGAACAGTCCCGTGGGGGGATGTACGTGCGCGAAAACAATTGGCGGGAAGACGCCCAACCGGAATGGCCTCAGGTGGCATCCGGGGTCCGGGGAATCCCAGCAACCGGGGACCGGACCCAGGCGTTCCCGGACACGAGGGGAACGGAAGTCCTGTCGTCGTCCACGGACGAGACGACGGTGCTGCCGAAGGCGGCCTCCGCCTTCCGTGACCCCTGGGAGCCGTCCGGTGGCGTCGGCGGCAACACCCATGACCCGGACACCCATGACCCGCAGCTCCATGACGTCCACACCGACGCCCACACCCATGACCCGCATGAGGTGACCGTCCAGCTGGACGCCGTCGTCCTGCGGGCCGACGGGCGGATCGAGGGCCAGGGCGGCGGCAACGCCCCCGACGGTTCGGACGGTTCGGACTGTTCCGACGGTCCGGTGTTCGTCGACGAGTCCGGCCGCAGAAGCCGCAGATTCCGCCGTATCGGCATCTTCGTCGGCATTGCCTGCGCGATCTACGCCATGGTCATCGTCGGCACCCTGCTCTCCGGTAACTCCAACGCCCCCTGGCTGCCCGTACCGGGCCAGGGCGAGGGCAAGGAGGCGGGTCAGGTGGAGAACTCGCCGCTGCCCACGGACACTGCCGAGCCCACCACCGCCGGCAGTCACTCACCCGGCGTCTCTCCGTCCGCCGGCTCCGGTACTGCGCCGTCGGCGGGCGCCTCCGCCACCGCACCCGGCGCCTCCGCCACCACCACGAACCCCAGTGGCTCCGCTGACCCGAAGCCGACGGCGACGAAGACCACCTCGGGCACCGGGACCAACCCCACCCCGGACCCCGAGGGCCCGACCGGCTCGCCGACCAGCAGCCCGGACCCGACGCCCACCGAGGACGCCCCGCCCACTCCCACCCAGACGCAGGGCGGCGACAGCGCCGGGACGGGTACCGACACGGTGGCCGACGGCGTGAACGACTCCTCCGTCGGCACCACGACCCCGGCCCCGGAGAACACCGTCTGATGGCAACCCGCACCCGCCGTACCGGGGCCGCACCCGTCTCCCGGCGCCGCCTGCCCATGCGCTTGCTGCTGCCCTGCCTCCTGCTCTGCGCCCTGATGGCGATGCTGATGCTGCGCGGCTACGTCCACAGCGAGATCCTCGCCGACTACCGTGTCGCGCCCTCCACGGCCAACGACAAGGTGCCGCAGGAGATCCTCGAGGGCGGCCCGGTCATCGACACCCGCAGCGGCCGCAGTATCAGCATGGACGTGCCCGACGACACCGTCGTCCTCACCTTCGACGACGGTCCCGACCCCGAGTGGACCCCGAAGGTGCTGGACACCTTGAAGAAGTACGACGCGCACGCCGTCTTCTTCATCACCGGCACGATGGCCTCCCGGTACCCGGACCTCGTCCAGCGCATGGTGGACGAGGGCCACGAGATCGGTCTGCACACCTTCAACCACCCCGACCTCTCGTACCAGTCGAAGAAACGCATCGACTGGGAGCTGTCCCAGAACCAGCTCGCGCTCGCCGGTTCCGTCGGCATCCGCAGCTCCCTGTTCCGGCCGCCGTACTCCTCCAAGGCCGCGAACATGGACAACAACTCCTGGCCGGTCACCGAGTACATCGGCGGCCGCGGCTACATCACGGTGGTCAACGACACCGAGAGCGAGGACTGGCGCAAGCCGGGTGTCGAAGCGATCGTCCGCAACTCCACACCCGAGAACGGTGAAGGCGCCATCGTCCTGATGCACGACTCCGGCGGCGACCGGCATCAGACGGTTCAGGCCCTGGGCCGGCTCATTCCCCAACTCCAGAAGAAAGGCTACGAGTTCCAGAACCTCACCGAGGCCCTGCACGCCCCCAGCGCACACACCGAGGTCACCGGCCTCGAACTGTGGAAGGGCAAGGCCTGGATCTTCCTGGTCGGTGCCTCCAGCAGCATCACCGCGGTCCTGGTCGTCTGCCTCGCGGTCATCGGTTTCCTCGTCTTCGCCCGCTTCGGCCTGATGCTGCTGCTGTCCGGTGCGCACGCCCGCCGCACCCGCCGCCGCGACTTCGTCTGGGGCCCGAACGCGCCGGTCACCGAACCGGTGTCCGTGCTGGTCCCGGCGTACAACGAGGCCAAGTGCATCGAGAACACCGTGCGGTCGCTGATGCGCAGCGAACACCCCATCGAGGTCATCGTCATCGACGACGGCTCCAGCGACGGCACGGCCCGGCTCGTGGAGGGGCTCGGGCTGCCGAACGTACGGGTGATCCGGCAGCTCAACGCCGGCAAACCGGCCGCCCTCAACCGCGGTCTGGCGAACGCCCGTCACGACCTGATCGTGATGATGGACGGCGACACGGTCTTCGAACCCGCCACCGTCCGCGAACTGGTGCAACCCTTCGCCGACCCGCGCGTCGGCGCGGTCGCGGGCAACGCCAAGGTCGGCAACAAGGACACCCTCATCGGTGCCTGGCAGCACATCGAGTATGTGATGGGCTTCAACCTCGACCGCCGTATGTACGACGTCCTGCAGTGCATGCCGACGATCCCGGGCGCGGTCGGGGCCTTCCGGCGCTCGGCCCTGGAACGGGTCGGCGGCATGAGCGACGACACCCTCGCCGAGGACACCGACATCACGATGGCGATGCACCGCGACGGCTGGCGCGTGGTCTACGCCGAGAAGGCCCGGGCCTGGACCGAAGCCCCGGAATCCGTCCAGCAGTTGTGGTCGCAGCGCTATCGCTGGTCGTACGGGACCATGCAGGCCATCTGGAAGCACCGCAGGGCGTTGGTGGAACGCGGCCCGTCCGGACGCTTCGGCCGCGTCGGTCTTCCCCTCGTCTCCCTGTTCATGGTCGTCGCACCGCTGCTGGCGCCGCTGATCGACGTGTTCCTGATCTACGGACTGGTTTTCGGCCCCACCGACAAGACGATCCTCGCCTGGTTCGGCGTCCTGGCCATCCAGCTGACCTGCGCGGCGTACGCCTTCGTCCTGGACCGTGAGCGACTGACCCCGCTCATCTCGCTGCCCCTGCAGCAGATCCTCTACCGCCAGCTCATGTACGTCGTGCTGCTGCAGTCCTGGATCACGGCGCTCACCGGCGGCCGGCTGCGCTGGCAGAAGCTGCGGCGCAAGGGCGGTGTATCGGCTCCGCCGAGCGCGCCCGCCGGACGCGGCCAGGTCGTGGGCGGGAGGCCGATCTGATGGGCACGCCACCCCCCTATGAGCCGTCGCCTCTCGAGCGGTCGCCCTTCGAGCCGCCGTCCTTCGAGCCGCCGTCCTTCGAGCCGCCGTCCCACCCCCGATCCGCCCCGCAGAAAGTCCTGGACGTGGCCGCACCCGCCCTGCCGTCCGATGCGGCGGACCCAGCCCGGCCGACGGTGCCCGAACAGCCTCCGAAGAAGGGGCCGGTCCGTGACCGCTACTTCGACCTGCTGCGGGCCCTCGCCCTCTTCCGCGTGGTCCTCTACCACCTGACCGGCTGGGCCTGGCTCCCCCTGGTGTTCCCCTCCATGGGCGTGATGTTCGCGCTCGCCGGCAACCTGATGGCGCGCTCGCTGAAGCGTCCTGCGGCCCAGGTCATCAAGAGCCGCATCCGCCGTCTGGTGCTCCCCCTGTGGGTTCTCGGAGCGGTGGGCGTCACCGGCATGGTCCTCCAGGGCTGGAGCCCCGACTCCGAGGGGCACCCGGGCTGGTGGTGGCTCCACCTCACCTACTGGATCCTCCCGCTGAGCGACCCGCCGTACGCCGAGGGCCTGCCCGGCATCCACGGCTACCTCGGCGAGAACTGGGCCGTGGACCTCGCAGGACCGCTCTGGTATCTGCGCGCCTACCTCTGGTACGTCCTGCTGTCGCCGTTGCTCCTCAAGGCGCTCCGCGCCCTTCCGGTCGCGACCCTCTTGGCCCCCGTCGCGCTCTCGGCCGCGTTCCAGTTCGGCTACATCACCCTGCCCGGAGAGCGGATCCCCTCCGCGCTCACCGACTTCAGCACTTTCGGCGCCTGCTGGATCCTCGGCATGGCACATCAGGAAGGCGTCCTGAAACGACTGCCGGGCTACGTCGTCCCGTCCGTGGCGCCCGCCATCGCCCTGCTCGGACTCTGGTACGCGACAAAGCACGGCTTCTCCCAGGGCAACGACCTGGACACCATGCCGTTCGCCCAGGCTCTGTGGTCCCTCGGTACCGTCATGATCCTGCTGCACGTCAGTCCTTCGTGGTCCGAGTGGCCACGGCGACTGCGCCGCTGGGACCGGGTGATCACCCTGCTCAACGCCCGTGCCGTGACGATCTATCTGTGGCACAACACGTGCGTCGTCGTCGCGGTGACCATCTGGGACCGGTTGTGGAACATCGACGTGATGTGGCAGCACTTCTCCTGGCTCCTGGAGAGCCAGTGGCCGGTTCTCGTCTTCACCTGGGTGCTCATCTGCAGCTGCGTCGTCTGGTTCGGCTGGGCTGAGGACCTGGCGGCGAAGCGGAAGCCGCAGCTGTGGCCGGACGGGGCGCAGATCACGCGCCCCAAGCCCAGACGCGCGGCGCACCGGGGATAACGAACGTCGGGCCGCCCCAACGGCCGCCGCCGACGGGAGGGGCGCTAATCAGTAATCAGGGATTGGCAGATCTGTTCCATTGCTGGTGCTGAATCCTGCAGGTGGGCGCGGTCCGGCGTGAAACAGATCTGCCAATTGCCGATTGCCGGTTGATCGGGGGCGAGCTAGCGGCTTGGGCGGGGTTTGGTGGTTGGGGTGTAGCTGAGGATGTCTCCCGGTTGGCACTGCAGGGCTTCGCAGAGTCGGGTGAGGGTTGTGAAGCGGATTGCCTTGGCGCGGCCGTTCTTGAGGACCGAGAGGTTGACGTTGGTGACGCCTACGCGCTGGGCGAGTTCGGTGACGGTCATGCCGCGTTCGCTGAGGAGTTTGTCGAGGTGGACCTCGATCTCGTGGCCCTCTTCGTCGTCGGCCGGCATCAGACGACCCCTTCGAGGTCCTCGCGCATGGCCACGCCCGCCTTGGTGATCCGGGCGAAGGTCAGCAGGCCGAGCGCGGTCAGGACGGCCAGGTAGGGGAAGCTCCACATGTCCAGCCAGGAGTCGGGCGTGAACTCCACCCGCTCGGCCAGGTCGGCGAGCAGTACCGTCCGGGCAGTGGTCTCGACGATCGCGACGAGCAGGCTCCCGGCCAGCAGCCACCAGCCGAGCACCCGGAGCCGGGATGCCGTCTGCGTGGTGTAGATGCCGTCCCGTGCCGCTCCGGTGAGCAGGCGGTGGAGCAGGAAGAGGCTGCTGATCAGGAGCAACGTCGTGGGCAGTTCGCCGAGTTGGTTGAGCAGACGCATCGCGGTGTCCGCGTTCTCGGCGCAGTAGCGGGGGATCGCGTCGGCCGTCGCCCCGCTCGCCGGGGAGCCGAAGGTGTTGTCGTCGACCCCCGTGATGCTCATGTCGTCGGCGATGCAGACGACCCCGCCGCCCCAACTCCCGCGGGCCACCGAGAGGACCAGGCCCACCGTCGCGAGGGCCACCAGGAGCCGTAGGACTATGGACACGATCGTGGCCATCGGTTCCAGCATCCTGCGGTTTTCGGTCGTGCTCATGGTTCCCCCGTCGCCTTATCGATTGTCGTTGTTATCGATAAACGATGTTATCGAGAAACGATAAGGCGTCAAGCCCTCGCGCCCCACAGCTCGCTCTGGTGCCCCCGCGTACCCGGCCGCTACCGTTGCGCTGCCGCGTACCGCCACCGAGAGAACGACAAAATTGAGCCAGGAACCGACCAACGCACCGCCCCTCGGACGCGCGCCGGTGTTCGGGCTGATCACGCCCGAGGACTGGTACCGCATCCCGCTCCAGCCGCAGGACCGCCGGGAGGCGTCCGTCGCTGCGCTGGTCAAGCGGCAGTTCGCCGGCGTCGACGACCAGCCGGTCCTGCGCCGCAAGACCGAGGAACAGCTCCTCGGCACCGCCGAGGCCGGGGCCGAGCAGGGCGGCGCAGTGCTGTACCTGTCGTTCCTGGAGGCCGGCGGCATTCCGCTGTCCGCCTCGCTGCTCGTCTCCCATCTGTACGAGAAGTTCGACGCGCTGGATGCCGTGGCGGCGCTGGTGGGTTCGGGCGAGGTCGGGCTGATCACGCTGCCTGCCGCGGGGCGGGCGGCCCGGCTGGTGCGGCGGGAGCAGTCCAAGCAGTCACGGAAGCTGGGGTCCGAGTTCCAGGACACGGTGGTGGAGTACTTCGTGCCCGTCCCGGACCGGGACGAGGTGCTGATGCTCACCTTCAGTACGCCTCTGGAGCCGATCGCCGACGCCATGGTGGAGCTGTTCGACGCGGTCGCCGGGACTCTGTGCTGGCAGCGGCAGAGCGACGAGGACGTTCAGAACTACACGGGGGACGAAGAAGCGTGGGCGACAAACTGAGGGTCTCGCTCGACGACCTGGAGCTGGCCGGTACCGGGCTGCGGACCGTGGCCACCGAGCTCGAAGGGCTCGACAAGCTCATGGACGCCTATGACCGCCGTACCGTCGGCCACGGCGAACTGCACGAGCGGCTGCAGGACTTCTCCGACGGGTGGGACGACAACCGCAAGAAGATGATCGAGTCGATCCAGGGACTCGGGCAGATGGCCCACGAGTCCGCCAAGGCGTACAAGGAACTCGACACCGCGCTCTACGACGCGCTCACCGGCAAGGGGAAGAAGAAGTGACCCGGCCCGCCGAGCATCGATGGGAGGTGCTGGGGGAGAGCGGTGACCCGGTGCCCGGTGACGTCCATGACATGAAGGCGCTCTCCCGCCGGTTCGAGGCCACCGCCAAGACCATCACCGACACCGCCGCCGCCCTGCGCCGCCTCGGCAACCAGGAGAGCTGGGACTCCGAGGCCGGACGCGCCTTCGCCGACAAGGCCGATGACACCGCGAAGACGGTGAGCAAGGCGCACGACCGCTACGCCGACGCCGCGTCCGCGCTGAAGACGTACTACACCGACCTGGAGACCATCCAGTCGGACGCCGACGAGATCCTGCGCGACGCCGAGACCAAGGCGGGTGAGCTGGGCAAGGCGAAGACCAGTGCCGAGAACCCGCCCAAGGGCACTGAGGAGGGCGAGCAGAAGAAGCTCGACAAGAAGGTCACCGACCTCCAGGACGGGCTCTCCGATCTGCGCGACCGGCTCGCGGCCGTCAAGACCCGGCACAAGGACGCCGGCGACAAGGCCGCCAAGAAGATCCGCGACACGACCGAGAGCGACGGCCTCAACGACTCGTGGCTCGACGACATGCGGGACGCGCTGAAGATGATCAGCGACATCACAGGAGCCATCGCCGCGGTGTGCGGGATCCTCGCCCTGGTCGTCGGCTGGATCCCCATCATCGGCCAGGCCCTGGCCGGCGTGCTCGGCACCATCGCCCTGGTGATGACGGCCATCTCCCTGGTCTGCCATGTCCTGCTGGCCGTCAACGGCGACGGCTCCTGGGGCGATGTCGCGATGGACGTCCTGGGTCTTGCCACCTTCGGTATCGGCCGGGTCTTCTCCGCGGGCTCCAAGCTCGCCGCCACCGTCGGGCGCAGCCGGGTCTGGCAGGCGGCCGACGACTACGTCCGCGCCTGGAACAGGGGCATGAACTCCGACGCCCGCCGCCGTCTCGTCGAGGCGATGGTCGGCCCGCGCGCCGGAGCTACCGGCTCGGCCGCCCTGCCGGACGTGTCCCTGGCGGCCGCCTTCAGGGGCCTGCCCCGCTCCTTCGCCGACGACCTCGGCACCATCCGCAGCAACTGGTCGGACCTGTTCAAGGTCGGCGACAACTTCTCCGCCGCCCGCGACGCCTACAACGCCGCCGGCGCACGCGGCCTGGCCAGCATGTACGCCGGTCCCGGCATGGTCGACGAACTCGGCCGCATGCGGAACATCGACGCCTCCGACCTCACCTTCATCGGCACCCCGGACGCCTTCAAGCAGGCCCTCGCCTACAACTCGCTGGGCCTCGGCGGCACCGGCGTCGGCGCGGGCTCCGACACCAACAGCTTCATCGGCCTGTTCGGCGGCGACGACGCCCCCGACGTGACCGGCTCCGACGCGTCGCTGGCAGGAAGGTGAACGGGCCGATGGCGACGGACACGACGGACACCACGGACACGGCGGGTACGGCGGACTGGCGCGAGTGCCGCGTGGAGCTGCCCGCGCCGCACAACTGGCTGGTGCTGGACCTCGCGACCGAGGACCCGGAGAGCTGGGCGAGGTCGCTCGCCGCGGAACACCTTGCCGAGGACTCCCGACCCGAGCTGTACGACGCCTTCGCCACGGACGTCCTCTGGTACTGGGGTGCGGCCCGCCGGCAGCGCGCCCTGTGCGCCTCGCTGCTCGCCCCGCCGGACAGCGCGGTCGTCGCGAGCTACACCGTCCGGGAGGTGCGGATCCCGCCGGAGGTGTCGACGCCGGCGGCCCTGCGCGCGGAAGTGGCGCGGGCGGAGGGCCCGTTCTTCGGCACCCAGCTGCTGGAGGAGGTCGAGCTCCCGCTCGGCCCGGCCCTGCGCGTCCAGCGCATGGAACCCACGGCACCCGCGTCCGGCAGCGGCGAGATCGTGGAGGGCGTGGCCCACTACGTCCTGCCCGGCAGATTCCCGGGGACGGCGCTGGAGTGCCGGCTGCTGTGGAGCTCGCTGGGCCTGGGCGAGGCGCTGGCCAAGATGGCCGACGAACTGGCGGAGTCACTCCGCCTGACGTGAGGCGGACTTTCCCCGCCGGTTGACGGGGAGGTCCCCGAGCCCCAGCTTCTCCCACGGCACCATCGCCAGCGGCATCCAGCTGAAGCCGACGGCGAACACCCCGATGACGTTGACCAGGCCCTGCGGGAGGAACCAGCCGAGCTGGGCGACGGCAAAGGCCACGAGCAGCAGCCAGACGTCGAAGACGAGCACGGCGAGAAGTTTGCGCGCCACGGCTCCGGCCCCGGCCCGGGCCTCGCCCTTCCTGAACATCCCGAAGACGATCACCGGCACCATCAGCCCGGTGACGGCCCCGACCGCGATCCCGCCGATGATCAGCGCGATGTGCCCGTCCTCGGGCACCAGGTCCGACAGGGGCGCACGGTCCACGGCGTCCCCGAGCAGCGCCACGGCGGCGTAGACACCGAGCGCCATCGCCGCCAGTACGACGACGACCCCCACCCCGAAGGCGACATTCCCGGCGACCGAGCGCTCACTGCGCTGCGTCGCCTCAGGCCCCTCGGCCCTCGACTCGGCGGACATGGACTCTCCCATTCCTGTGCGGGGTCCGGTAGAGGATAGCCGGGGCCCGCCGCGGTTCAAGGGCTGTCGGGGGCGTCCACCACGTTCGCCTCGGCCGGCGGCCGGATGTCCAACGGCTCGTCGAAGGCGCTGTACGTGGTCGTGGTGCTGAGGCCGGCGCCTTTGTAGACGACCTTGAGGATGTACGGCTTGCCCTCGGTGGCCACGGAGAAGGTGTACGTGCCGCCCTCGTCCGCCTCGTCGGTCACGACCAGCTCGATCGCCCCGGTGCCGTCGACCTCGGTCGCCTTGCCCTTCTTCGCCGTGCCGAAGGAGGCGAAGTCCCGGGTGCAGGTGACCAGCCCGTCGCCCGACCGAGCCTTGCTCGTGGGGGTCCTGAACCAGGTGCTCTGGGGCGCGTCCACGGTCTTGCCCGACCAGTTGTCGATGTACGCGCGGTTCGGGCGGACGTAATCCGTCTCCCCGATCCGGATCTGCTCAAGGACGGCGCCCGTCTTCTCCCAGGTCACCTTCGAGACGCACTTGCTGTCGAGGTCGCTGGTGAACCGACTGGAGATCCCCGTGCCGTCACTCTTGTCGGAACCGGCCTCGACGGTCACGGACGACAGCGCGCCCATGGTGTCGTTCGCCTCGTCGAGGATCTCCTGCGCGGAGCGATCCTCCACGCCGTCACCGTCACCGCCCGAGCACCCGGCCGCCACCAGGCACACCAGCGCAGCCGCCAGCCCACTCGCCCGTCTTCGCACAGTCCCCCCACAGATCACGTGCGCCACAGATTACTGCTGATGTCATGCGCACCAAGATCCCGTAAACCGGGGCGACAGCGGTTTCCGTGGGGCGTACGGGCGTGCGAGACTGCGGCGGTTGCGGAAGTGAACGGGGTGGCCCGGGTGGCCCGGTGGGGAGCGGACTCCTATGAGCAAGCGGCAAGTGCAGAAGATGCTGCGGTTGATGGCCGGCTGCGAGCCCGTCGAGCTCACCAGCCCCATGGCCTCCGTGAAGAAGCTCGCCCGGCTCGCCTTCACCGCTCAGCAGTTCGGCTACGAGTACGCCGACGTACGGCAGAGCGGAGGGCGTAACAACGCCCTCGTCATGCTGCTCGTGCCCGACCCGAGTCCGCAGGCCCGCGCCCGGGCCGCGCAGAACTGGGCCCAGTACCCGAACGCCGGTGACGGGGTCTCCGTACCGCCGCTCGTCCCCGACGCCTTCGAGCTCCTCAAGGCCCGCATCAACTTCGACCTCACCGGTCAGGTCAGAAAGCGCATGGGATACGCCGTCGTCGGCGCGAGCGTCGCGTCGCTGTTCCTCGCCTACCGGTTCGGCGGCAGCTCCGAGGACTTCATCGCCGCGGCGGTCGTCTGGGTGCTGTTCATGGCGATCATCGGCATCGGCTACGTCGTCAACGGCAAGCGCAACGTCAAGTTCGCCGGCCTGCTCCAGGCCGCCGGGTTCACCCCGGTCACGGACGAGACGGGCCGGGTGCGCTACCTGCCCCCGGGCGCCCAGCTGCCGGGGCAGCAGGGGAACCCGTTCGCCGCGGGGCCGTACGGCCAGCAGCAGCCGTACCCGCAGGCCCAGCCGTACCCTCAGGTCCAGCCGCAGCCCCAGCAGCCGTACGCCGGTCAGCCCGCCGCCCCCGGCCCGTACGCCCCGCAGCAGCCCTATCCCCAGCAGCAGCCGTATCCTCAGCAGCAGCCCCCGGCGGCCCCCGGCCCCTATGCCGCCCAGCCGCCGTACCCCCAGCAGCCGTACCCGCCGCAGCAGCCCTACCCTCAGCAGAACCCCAACTGGCAGGCACCCCAGCGCTGAGCTGTTCGTAACAAAGGGCCGCAAGTACCTCTCATCCCGCCCCCGCGCAGGGTGAGAGCAAAGTTCCTTTCCGGTCACCCTGTGCCACAGTCAGGAAACGCGCCCTCCCTACCTTCGGGGACATCCGCTCATCAAACAGCACGGCAGCAGCGAGCCCCGTAGCCCCGTGGAGGCGCAATGACAGCCCCTAGCACCGTCCCCGCACCCCCGAGCCGGGGCAGTCGCTGGATCCAGCAGTGGGATCCGGAGGACGAGACCTTCTGGAAGGAGACCGGAGAGAAGGTCGCCCGCCGCAACCTGATCTTCTCCGTCCTCTCCGAGCACATCGGCTTCTCGATCTGGACGATGTGGTCCGTGCTCGTGCTCTTCATGGGCCCGGAGTACGGCCTCACCCCGGCCGACAAGTTCCTGCTGACCTCGATGGTCACCCTGGTCGGCGCCGTCGTTCGCGTCCCCTACACCTTCGCCGTCGCCATCTTCGGCGGCCGCAACTGGACGATCGTCTCGGCGGCCCTGCTGCTCGTCCCGACGATCGCCGCGTTCACCGTGATGGAGCCCGGGACCTCCTTCAACACCTTCCTCCTCGTCGGCCTCCTCGCCGGCATCGGCGGCGGCAACTTCGCCTCCTCCATGACCAACATCAACGCCTTCTTCCCGCTCAGGAAGAAGGGGTGGGCCCTCGGCCTCAACGCAGGCGGCGGCAACATCGGCGTGCCGGTCATCCAGCTGGTCGCGCTCGCGGTCATCGGCGCCAGCGGCGGACCCCGGGTGCTCCTGGGCATCTACATCCCGTTCATCGTCGTCGCCGCCGTCCTCGCCGCGCTCTTCATGGACAACATCGCCTCCGTGAAGAACGACACCGGCGCCGCCAAGGACGCCTCGAGGGACGCCCACACCTGGATCATGTCCTTCCTCTACATCGGCACCTTCGGCTCCTTCATCGGCTACAGCTTCGCCTTCGGCCAGGTGCTGACGAACCAGTTCGGCCGTACGCCGCTGGAGGCCGCGTACGTCACCTTCATCGGCCCGCTGCTCGGCTCGCTGATCCGGCCCTTCGGCGGCTGGCTCGCCGACAAGTACGGCGGCGCGAAGATCACGCTGTACAACTACGTCGGCATGGGCGTGGCGACCGCGGTCCTCATCTTCGCCAGCATGGAGGAGTCGCTGGCCCTGTTCACCGTCGCCTTCGTGGCACTGTTCGTCCTCACCGGTCTCGGCAACGGATCGACGTACAAGATGATCCCCGGCATCTTCCAGGCCAAGGCTCTCGCCAAGGGCCTGCAGGGCGAGGCGGCCGCCGCCTACGGCCGGCGTCTGTCCGGTGCCTCCATGGGGCTGATCGGCGCGGTGGGCGCGCTGGGCGGCGTCGGCATCAACCTCGCCTTCCGCCAGTCCTTCCTCTCCTACGGCTCCGGCACCGGCGCTTTCGTCGCCTTCCTCGCCTTCTACACGGCCTGCTTCCTGGTCACCTGGGCCGTATACCTTCGCCGCCCGGCGGCGCAGGTACAGGCCGCAACTGCCGCCACCGCGGAGAAGCCGCAGCTCAGCTACGCCGAGGTGTGACGTAACACCAGCGACATCAAGCCGAACCGAGCCTGTCATGCAGCGTTGACAGGCTCGATCGGCATGCAGGTGCCGTCACACGCCGTGTAGGTGCAACCGACTCGAGTGCGGGACGAGAGTTATATGTACGACGAACAGCAGCGACCAGAACAACACGGCCCCCTGGCCGGCTTCACGGTAGGCGTGACAGCCGCGCGCCGGGCCGACGAGCTGGGCGCACTGCTGCAGCGACGGGGAGCCGCCGTCCTGCACGCACCTGCCCTGCGGATCGTGCCACTCGCCGACGACAGTGAGCTGCTCGCGGCGACGAAGGAGATCATCGACCAGAAGCCGGACGTCGTGGTCGCCACGACCGCGATCGGTTTCCGCGGCTGGATCGAGGCCGCGGACGGCTGGGGCGTCGGCGAGGACCTGCTGGACCGGCTGCGCGGCGTCGAACTGCTGGCCCGCGGTCCGAAGGTCAAGGGCGCGGTACGGGCGGCCGGGCTGACGGAGGAGTGGTCGCCGTCGTCCGAGTCCATGGCGGAGGTGCTGGACCGCCTCCTCGAGGAGGGCGTCGACGGCCGCCGCATCGCCATCCAGCTGCACGGCGAACCGCTGCCGGGATTCGTGGAGGCCCTGCGGGCCGGGGGAGCGGAGGTCCTGGGCATCCCGGTGTACCGCTGGATGCCCCCGGAGGACATCGCCCCGGTGGACCGCCTGCTGGACGCGGCCATCTCCCGGGGCCTGGACGCGCTGACGTTCACGAGCGCACCGGCCGCGGCGTCCCTGCTGAACCGGGCGGAGAAGCGGGGCCTGCTCCCGGAGCTGCTGGGGGCCCTCAACCACGATGTGCTGCCGGCCTGCGTGGGCCCGGTGACCGCCCTGCCCCTGCAGGCCCGGGGCGTGGACACGGTCCAGCCCGACCGCTTCCGTCTCGGCCCCCTCGTCCAGCTCCTCTGCCAGGAACTCCCGGCACGCGCCCGCACGCTCCCGATCGCCGGTCACCGGGTGGAGATCCGGGGCCACGCGGTACTGGTCGACGGCGCCCTGCGGCCTGTGCCGCCGGCCGGGATGTCGCTGCTGCGGGCGCTGTCGCGGCGGCCGGGGTGGGTGGTGGCCCGGGCGGAACTGCTCCGGGCGCTGCCGGGTGCCGGGCGGGACGAGCACGCGGTGGAGACGGCGATGGCACGCCTCCGCACGGCCCTGGGCGCCCCGAAGCTGATCCAGACGGTGGTGAAGCGGGGGTACCGGCTGGCACTGGACCCGGCGGCGGACGCGAAGTACGCGGACGCGTAGGGGTTCTCTCGCCCCCGCCGCCCCTTACCCGTCCCGTCCCTGGGGGCTGCCGCCCCCAGACCCCCCGCTTCGGCCCTGAAGGGGCCTCGTCCTCAAACGCCGGACGGGCTGGATGTGGCTGGGCTGAATCCAGCCCCTCCGGCGTTTGAGGAGCGGGGGTCCAGGGGGCAGCGCCCCCAGGGACGGGAACGGGTAGGGGCGGCGGGGGCGAGATCAAAGCCGGGACCGGCCGCCGTACAGCACCAGCCCCCGCACCAGGCACCCCATCGCCACCGTCGACAGCACCGCCCGCACCCCGTTCCACACCACCCACGCCCCCTCGAACTCCTCCCGCCCCGCCCGCACATCCGTCGCCCCGTCGAGCCCATCGTTCAGCGGGATGTTGAAGGCGACCGTCACCAGGAAACCCAGGGCGTACGCGATCAGCCCCGCCCACACCCACCGGCCGTACCCCGACCCCCGCCCCTGCCACGCCGCCACCCCCGTCAGCACCAGCGCCCCCAGAAAGCTCAGCAGGAACACCGGGTTCTGGATCACGTCGTTGATGTTCCGCATCACCTCGACGTAGACCCGGTCGTCGCTGCGCGCCAGCCCCGGCATCACCGCACAGGCGAAGACATAGAAGGCCCCGGCGATCAGACCCATGGCGACCGTGGCCGCGCCCAGTACGACTCCCGTGCCCTTGTGCTGTGTTCGCGTCGTCATGCCCTCAAGCCAACGGTTCCCGGACCCGCCACGACATGGCCCAGAACCGCAGCCCCATACGCGACCGTCCACGCCCCACCGGTACACAGGGGTTCCGGCGGCGCGAGCGGGCAGGCACTGTGAGAGGGAACCCTCCGATAAGAACCTTCTCACCGACCCCTCACACGCAGGGCACCCCTAGGCGGTGACAGGCACATGGCACTGGGTACGGCCACGGCCCCGTACGAGCTGCGGTTCGACGCCGGACGGATCTGCCTCGATCTCCTCGCGACCACCCACCCCGTCGAACGGCTCGACTCGACCGAGGTGCTGCTGGGATGGATCGCCGGCTCCGGCCTCGTACCGTCCGCGACCCCGCTGACCCACGCGGATCCTTCCTGGCTCGTCGGGTTCCGGGAACTCCGTGGTCAGGTGAGCCAGTTGGTACGAGCGAGACTCGCCCCCGAGCCCCACCTCCGCCCCTCGCACGACCTGGCACTCGCCCGCGTCAACGACCTCGCCCGCACCGCGCCCCCGGCACCGCGGGCCGTACCGGGCGAGGACGGCACGCTCGTCAGGGAGCTGGACGGCCCGCCCCAACTCGCCGCGCTGCTCGGCGCGATCGCCAGGGACGCCGTGGAACTGCTCACCGATCCCGTCGCGCGGGCGGGTCTGCGGCAGTGCGCCGGCGACAACTGCCCGATCGTCTATCTGGACACGTCCCGGGGGCGCAGGAGGCGCTGGTGCTCCAGTGAGGTCTGCGGGAACCGTGAAAGGGTGGCCCGGCACCGCCGTCGGGCTGCGCTCGCGCGGGCCTGAGGGTGATCAGGGAAGCCTGAGGGGACGTTATGTCCCTTCTGTGGAACGGCCGTCGAAGTGATTTCGGTTACACGCCGTTTACTCGGCGCTCCGCCCGGGCAGCCGCCCCCTTCGCGCCAATGTGGCGGAAATGTAAAGATCGAGAGGCGGGAATGTGCGCGCATGTCCCCCTCGTCTCGGCACTCAGAAGAAATCTGTCATGTCACTTTGAACACTCAACGGCCCGCGTCCGTACCCCGTGTTGAGCGACCGGCTGGGGGAACCCCCGGACATCGGAGGTGGGCGTGCGCAAGGATTCCGTCGTGGCCAATGAACGTGGATCGAGGGCCCGACATCGCATGTCCCAGCCCTCGGAACCTGATGAGGAGCTCATGCGTGCTCTGTACAGAGAGCACGCAGGTCCCCTGCTCGCCTATGTGCTGCGGCTGGTCGCCGGAGACCGCCAAAGAGCAGAGGACGTTGTGCAGGAAACGCTGATCCGTGCATGGAAGAACGCCGGTCAGCTCAACAGAGCGACCGGATCTGTACGCCCCTGGCTGGTGACCGTTGCCCGGCGCATCGTCATCGACGGCCACCGAAGCCGGCAGGCCCGGCCGCAGGAGGTCGATCCGTCGCCGCTGGAGGTCATCCCCGCGGAGGACGAGATCGACAAGGCGCTGTGGTTGATGACGCTGTCGGACGCGCTCGACGACCTGACCCCGGCCCACCGGGAGGTGCTCGTCGAGACGTACTTCAAGGGGCGTACCGTCAATGAGGCGGCCGAGACACTCGGGATACCCAGCGGAACGGTCCGTTCCAGGGTCTTCTATGCCCTGCGGTCGATGAAGCTCGCACTTGAGGAGCGGGGGGTGACGGCGTGATGAGTGTTTACGGGGGAAACCAGGGATTCGGCAGTGGTGGTGCGGGTATGTCTGGCTCCATGCAGGGTTCTCCGGTGCCGAACGAGCACGAGACCGTCGGCGCATACGCCCTCGGGATCCTCGACGACGCCGAGGCAACCGCTTTCGAGATGCACCTCGCGACCTGCGAATGGTGCGCCCAACAGCTCGACGAACTCGCCGGGATGGAACCGATGCTGGCCGCGCTCGCGGACCTGCCCGGCTCCGGCACTCCCGCCATCGGCGAGTCCCTGTCCGCCAAGCCCAGTCCGCGGCTGGTGAACAAGCTCGTCGACGAGGTCGCCGAACGCCGCGCCCAGAAGCGCAGGCGCGCCTTCTACATGGTGGCCGCCGCGGCCGCCCTGATCATCGGCGGTCCCCTGGTCGCCGTGGGCGCCACAGGAGACGACTCCGGAGGGAACGTCTCGGCGCACACCACCAGCGCCAGCCCCGCGAAGGAAGCCTTCGACACCATCGACGACAAGGTCACGGGCACCGACTCCTCGACGGACGTCAGTGCGACCGTCGCCCTGGAGAAGAAGGCCTGGGGTACCCACGCGGTCCTGGAGCTGAAGAACGTCAAGGGCCCGGAGAAGTGCTCCCTCATCGCCGTCGGCAAGAACGGCGAGCGTGAGACGGTCACCTCCTGGTCCGTCCCCACCTGGGGTTACGGCCTCCCGAACGCCAAGACCGAGCAGGCCAAGAACCCGCTCTACGTCCACGGCGGCGCCGCCTTCGCCCCGAACGAGATCGACCACTTCGAGGTCATGACCTTCGAAGGCAAGCGACTCGTCGAAGTAGACGTGTAGCTGCCGTAGCTGCAACGGGTCCCCTTCGCGTACGGTTGACGGCTGCCCAGCACGTCAGAAGGGGGCCCGGTGGCCGCTCAGGCTCATCAATCTGCGGTCGGCTCGGTTCACGACGTACACGATTCTGTACGGGACCGGGAGATCAGCGTCGAACAGGAACACCTTGACCGGGTGTACCGGCGCCTTGAGGAGAAGATCCACGAGGCGGAGTTCCTGATGAACGACGCGGCCAAGCGAGGCCAGGTCGGCACGCCCGGCGCACTCGCCGAACGGGACGCCCAGGTGTTCCGGGCGGGAGTCCACCTCAACCGGCTCAACAACGAGTTCGAGGACTTCCTCTTCGGCCGTATCGACCTGCTCCTCGGGAAGGACGGCAAGAAGGGGCCCGACGGCGCCTACACCGCCGTGGAACCCGCCGAGGGTGTCATCCGGGAGGACAACACCGCCGACATCGCCGAGACCCTGCACATCGGCCGGATCGGGGTCCTCGACTCCGAGTACGCGCCGCTCGTCATCGACTGGCGGGCCCCGGCCGCGGCGCCGTTCTACCGCTCCACCCCGGTCGACCCGGGCCGCGTGGTGCGCCGCCGGGTCATCCGCTCCAAGGGCCGCCGCGTCCTCGGTGTCGAGGACGACCTCATGCGCCCCGAGCTCAAGGCCTTCCTCGACGGCCACGAGCTCCCCGCCATCGGTGACGGTGCCCTCATGGCCGCCCTCGGCCAGGCCCGCAGCCACACCATGCGCGACATCGTCGCCTCCATCCAGGCCGAACAGGACCTGGTCATCCGGGCCCCCGCCGCGTCCGTGACCTACGTCGAGGGCGGCCCCGGCACCGGCAAGACGGCCGTCGCCCTGCACCGCGCCGCGTACCTGCTCTACCAGGACCGCCGCCGCTACTCCGGCGGCATCCTCATCGTCTCCCCGACCCCGCTCCTCGTCGCCTACACCGAGGGCGTCCTGCCGTCCCTGGGCGAGGAGGGCCAGGTCGCCATCCGCGCCATCGGCTCCCTCGTCGACGGCGCCGAGGCCACCCTGTACGACTCCCCGTCGACGGCCCGCGCCAAGGGCTCGTACCGGATGCTGAAGGTGCTGCGGAAGGCGGCGCGGGGGGCGCTGGAGGGGAACCCGGGCGGCGGCGCGGCCGCGGGCGCGCAGACCGGCCGGCGCGGCCCGGCGGGCCGGCGCGGGCGCGACGAGACCGGGCAGCTCGCCTTCGGTGGTGAGACGGAGGGGCAGCTCTCCTTCGGCGGCGACGACAGCGCTGCCCAGGCCCCCGCGGGCCCGCCCTCCCGGCTCCGTGTCGTCGCCTTCAACCGTCGCCTGGAGCTCGAAGCCCCCGAGCTGGAACGTATCCGCCGCAACGCACTCGGCGGCACCGCGCCGGTGAACCTCCTGCGTCCCCGGGCCCGCAAGCTCCTCCTGGACGCCCTGTGGGCCCAGTCCGGCGCGGGCTCCCGGCACACCGACCCCGAGCTCGCCGCCGAGCTGCGGTCCTCCTTCGACGAGGACGTCAGCACCGAGGACAGCTTCATCGACTTCCTGAACGCCTGGTGGCCCGAGCTCACCCCGAAGGACGTCCTGACGGCGATGGCGGACGAGCGGCGCCTCGGCCGCTGGGCCCGCCGCATCCTCAACCCCGGCGAGGTCCGCAAGGTCGCCCGTTCGCTGAAGCGGGACGGCCACTCCGTGCACGACATCGCCATGCTCGACGAGCTCCAGGCGATCCTCGGCACCCCGGCCCGCCCCAGGAAGAAGCGCGAACTGGACCCCCTCGACCAGCTGACCGGCCTGGAGGAGCTGATGCCGGTCCGCGAGGAGACCCAGCGCGAGCGCGCCGAGCGTCTCGCCCAGGAACGCGTCGAGTACGCGCACGTCATCGTCGACGAGGCCCAGGACCTCACGCCGATGCAGTGGCGCATGGTCGGCCGCCGCGGCCGGCACGCCACCTGGACGGTCGTCGGCGACCCGGCCCAGTCCTCCTGGTCCGACCCCGACGAGGCGGCCGAGGCCCGTGACGAGGCCCTCGGCACCCGCCCGCGCCGCCGCTTCCAGCTCACCGTGAACTACCGCAACCCCTCGGAGATCGCCGACCTCGCCGCCAAGGTCCTGGCCCTCGCGATGCCCGGCTCCGAGTCCCCGAAGGCCGTACGGTCCACCGGCGTCGAGCCGCGTTTTGTGACAACGAGCGATGGACACAGCAGAGCGGTGCGGGAATCCCTCGCGGCCACCGTCCGGGAGGAGGCCGCCCGTCTCCTCGACCGTGTCGACGGCACGATCGGCGTAGTGGTCGCCATGCAGCGCCGCGAGGAGGCCGCCCGCTGGCTCACCGGGCTCGGCGACCGCGTGGTGGCCCTGGGCAGCCTGGAGGCCAAGGGCCTGGAGTACGACGCCACGATCGTCGTCTCCCCGGCGGAGATCGCGGACGAGTCCCCGGCGGGCCTGCGGGTGCTGTACGTCGCCCTCACCCGGGCGACCCAGCAGCTGACGGTGGTGTCGGGGGAGCGGGACCAGCCGGATGCGACCGGAGTGCCTGACCTGCTGCGGGATTAGTTCTCGAGGAACTCTCGAGACGGGAATGGCCTTACGGGATCCGTTTGTTAGCCTGGGTGTGGCACCGGCCCGATCCAAGCCCCCGGGCCCAACCTTCGTCCCTCAGAGGGACCACTTGCCGCGAGGCGAGCATGGCGGGTCGGTGTCATTGATCGTTTCGTGAGAGGCCCACGTCACCGGACAAGTGACGTGGGCCTCTTTCGTCGTGAACAAAACGTTCGCAATCCAGCGCGGCTAACGCCTACTCGGCAGTAGGTGCGACGATCGGACGGCATACAGAAGTACCGGTGAAAGCAGAGGAAGTCGGCCATGGCAACGGCGCCCAGCGTCTCCTACTCGATGACGGTCCGGCTGGAGGTGCCCGCGAGCGGAACCGCGGTCTCCCAGCTCACCACGGCCGTGGAGTCCTCCGGAGGCTCGGTGACCGGCCTCGACGTCACCGCCTCCGGTCACGAGAAGCTCCGTATCGACGTCACCATCGCGGCCACGTCGACCGCGCACGCCGACGAGATCGTCGAGGAGCTCCGCGGCATCGAGGGCGTCACCCTCGGCAAGGTCTCCGACCGTACGTTCCTCATGCACCTCGGCGGCAAGATCGAGATGCAGTCCAAGCACCCCATCCGCAACCGTGACGACCTGTCCATGGTCTACACGCCGGGTGTGGCCCGCGTCTGCATGGCGATCGCCGAGAACCCCGAGGACGCCCGCCGCCTCACCATCAAGCGCAACACCGTTGCGGTCGTGACGGACGGCTCCGCCGTGCTCGGCCTCGGCAACATCGGCCCGATGGCCGCCATGCCGGTCATGGAGGGCAAGGCGGCCCTCTTCAAGCGCTTCGCCGACATCGACGCCTGGCCGATCTGCCTGGACACCCAGGACACCGACGAGATCGTCGCGATCGTCAAGGCGATCGCCCCCGGCTTCGCCGGCATCAACCTGGAGGACATCTCCGCGCCCCGCTGCTTCGAGATCGAGGCCCGTCTGCGCGAGGCCCTCGACATCCCCGTCTTCCACGACGACCAGCACGGCACCGCGATCGTCGTCCTCGCCGCGCTGAAGAACGCGCTGCGCGTCACCGGCAAGGCGATCGAGAACATCCGCGTCGTCATGTCCGGCGCCGGCGCGGCCGGTACGGCCATCCTCAAGCTGCTGATCGCGGCGGGCGTCAAGAACGCCGTCGTCGCCGACATCCACGGTGTCGTGCACGCGGGCCGCGAGGACCTGGTGGACGCCGCCGCGGACTCGCCGCTGCGCTGGATCGCCGACAACACCAACCCCGAGGGCCTGACCGGCACCCTCAAGGAGGCCGTTCGCGGAGCAGACGTCTTCATCGGCGTCTCCGCCCCGAACGTCCTGGACGGCAGCGATGTGGCCGCCATGGCCGAGGACGCGATCGTGTTCGCGCTCGCGAACCCCGACCCCGAGGTCGACCCGGCGATCGCCCGTCAGACGGCGGCGGTGGTGGCCACCGGCCGCTCCGACTTCCCGAACCAGATCAACAACGTGCTGGTCTTCCCGGGCGTCTTCCGCGGTCTGCTGGACGCGCAGTCCCGCACGGTCAACACCGACATGATGCTGGCCGCCGCGACCGCCCTGTCGGACGTGGTGACCGAGGACGAGCTGAACCCGAACTACATCATCCCGAGCGTCTTCAACGACAAGGTCGCGGGCGCGGTCGCGGGTGCGGTCCGCGAGGCGGCGAAGGCTGCCGCCGCGTCCTAGGGACGATGTGACCGGGCTGTGAGGATCACCACGGCAAGGCCTTGCATCGGCGAGTCGTGGAACCCGGGCCTCCTGGCCGACGTTTATCGTGTCGGCCAGGCTCGGGGCCTCTCTTCGTGTGACACCGAAGGGTGTTCTCACGACTCCAGCGGGTGCCGGATTGGCTTTCCCGCAGCAGGTAGGGGCAGGATGCGTCCCTGGGCGCGAGCGCATCGGCTTCGCTGTGCCTCGCGCGGCGCCGCCGCGTGGCACACCCCAACGGCAAGAAGAACACGGGAGTAACAACATGAACCGCAGTGAGCTGGTGGCCGCCCTGGCCGACCGCGCCGAGGTGACCCGCAAGGACGCCGACGCCGTGCTGGCCGCGTTCGCCGAGACCGTCGGCGAGATCGTCGCCAAGGGCGACGAGAAGGTCACCATCCCCGGCTTCCTGACCTTCGAGCGCACCCACCGTGCCGCTCGCACCGCGCGCAACCCGCAGACCGGCGACCCGATCCAGATCCCCGCGGGTTACAGCGTCAAGGTCTCCGCGGGCTCCAAGCTCAAGGAAGCCGCCAAGGGCAAGTAAGCCTGACGGTACGTCCGGGACGACGTACGAGGCGCGAGTAACGCCAATGGGGCGGCCCCCTTCACCGGGGGCCGCCCCATCGTCGTACGTACGACCGCTCTCGCCGTCCGCTGCTGTTGTCTGCCGTCGCTGTCCGAGAGCCTTGCCGGGCAGCTCCACCTTCGCGCCCAGCTCCACGAGCTTCTCCATGCTGTGTCTATCCGGGGGATGACCCCCGGACCCCCAGCCGGGAGCGGCGCGGCCCTGGGCCGGAGCCAGGAAGTGGCGGTCAGCCGAGCGCTTTGCCCGGAAGTTCCACCTTCGCCCCAAGCTCCACGAGCTTCTCCATGAAGTTCTCGTAGCCGCGGTTGATGAGGTCGATGCCGTGGACCCGGGAGGTGCCCTGGGCCGCGAGGGCGGCGATCAGGTAGGAGAAGCCGCCGCGGAGGTCGGGGATGACCAGGTCGGCGCCCTGGAGCTTCGTGGGTCCTGAGACGACCGCGCTGTGGAGGAAGTTGCGCTGGCCGAAGCGGCAGTCGGAGCCGCCCAGGCACTCGCGGTACAGCTGGATGTGAGCACCCATCTGGTTGAGCGCGGAGGTGAAGCCGAGGCGGGACTCGTAGACCGTCTCGTGGACGATCGACAGGCCGGTGGCCTGGGTCAGGGCGACCACCAGCGGCTGCTGCCAGTCCGTCTGGAAGCCCGGGTGGACGTCCGTTTCGAGTGCGATGGACTTCAACTGGCCGCCGGGGTGCCAGAAGCGGATGCCCTCGTCGTCGATCTCGAAGGCACCGCCCACCTTCCGGTAGGTGTTCAGGAACGTCATCATCGAGCGCTGCTGGGCGCCGCGGACGTAGATGTTGCCCTCGGTCGCGAGCGCGGCGGACGCCCACGAGGCGGCTTCCAGGCGGTCCGGAAGGGCCTTGTGGTTGTAGCCGCCGAGCGAGTCGACGCCGGTGACACGGATCGTGCGGTCGGTGTCGATCGCGATGATGGCGCCCATCTTCTGCAGGACGCAGATGAGGTCCTCGATCTCGGGTTCGACCGCGGCGTTGGAGAGTTCGGTGACGCCCTCCGCCAGGACCGCCGTCAGCAGCACCTGCTCGGTCGCGCCGACCGACGGGTAGGGCAGCCGGATCTTCGTGCCGCGCAGTCGCCGCGGCGCCTCCAGGAACTGCCCGTCCGCGCGCTTCTCGATGGTCGCGCCGAACTGCCGCAGCACCTCGAAGTGGAAGTCGATGGGCCGGCCGCCGATGTCGCAGCCGCCGAGGCCGGGGATGAAGGCGTGGCCGAGGCGGTGCAGCAGCGGGCCGCAGAGCAGGATCGGGATACGGCTGGAACCCGCGTGGGCATCGATGTCAGCGACGTTCGCGCTTTCCACGTGCGTCGGGTCCATCACCAGCTCGCCCGGCTCCTCACCCGGACGGACCGTCACCCCGTGCAGCTGCAGCAGGCCGCGTACGACACGCACGTCACGGATGTCCGGAACGTTGCGCAGTCGACTCGGCCCGCTGCCCAGCAGGGCGGCGACCATGGCCTTCGGTACGAGGTTCTTCGCACCGCGGACACGGATCTCGCCCTCCAGCGGGGTTCCGCCGTGGACAAGCAGTACGTCGTCATTGCCGTTGACGGTCATGTATCTCGCGTTCCGATGAGTGGGGCAGGGGCCAGAAGGGAAAGGGTAATCGCCGTCCACCCCCCTTTCGTAAGCCCAAGTGCCGCCCAGGTACGTCATAGCTGTGTCACAACACGGGCCGTTCGCAGGCGGGCACATGGGGTCACGGGGGCGGTGGTGCGGTGGGGGCGCATGGTTGTGCTCTGAGCTGCATTCACTCCCAACCGCGCATTGCCTCCCCCCGCGCGGGGAAGATGCGGGATCATGTCTGGCATGACCGAGGTGTCCTCGCTCACAGGGCGGTTGCTCGTGGCAACGCCCGCCCTGGCGGACCCGAACTTCGACCGTGCGGTGGTGCTCCTTCTCGACCACGACGAGGAGGGCTCCCTCGGTGTGGTCCTCAACCGGCCGACCCCGGTGGACGTCGGCGACATCCTGGAGGGCTGGGCGGACCTGGCCGGCGAACCCGGTGTCGTCTTCCAGGGCGGCCCGGTCTCCCTCGACTCCGCGCTCGGCGTCGCCGTCATCCCGGGCGGCGCGTCCGGCGAGAGCGCGCCGCTGGGCTGGCGCCGGGTGCACGGCGCGATCGGCCTGGTCGACCTGGAGGCCCCGCCGGAGCTGCTGGCCAAGGCGCTGGGCTCGCTGAGAATCTTCGCCGGCTACGCGGGCTGGGGCCCCGGTCAGCTGGAGGACGAGCTGGTCGAGGGCGCCTGGTACGTCGTCGAGTCCGAGCCCGGCGACGTCTCCTCCCCGTCCCCGGAAAGACTCTGGCGCGAGGTCCTGCGCCGTCAGCGCAACGAGCTCGCGATGGTGGCCACGTATCCGGACGACCCTTCGCTCAACTGATGGGTGTGACCTTCAGTACCCTGTTTTTTATGAGCACTCTTGAGCCCGAGCGCGGGACTGGTACGGGGACCCTCGTAGAGCCGACGCCACAGGTGTCCCACGGCGACGGCGACCACGAGCGCTTCGCCCACTACGTCCAGAAGGACAAGATCATGGCGAGCGCCCTCGACGGCACCCCCGTCGTGGCGCTCTGCGGCAAGGTGTGGGTGCCGGGCCGCGACCCGAAGAAGTACCCCGTGTGTCCCATGTGCAAGGAGATCTACGAGTCCATGGGCGCCGGCGGGGACGGCGACGGCAAGGGCGGCGGCGACAAGTAGGTCCGCCGTCAGGTCCTCCGCCTGACTGAGGCTTCGCGAGGCCCCCTGGGTGCGTTCCGGCGCGCCCAGGGGGCCTTTCGCATGCCCTCGCATGTCACGAAGTGGTTGAGACCTCTTGTGGGCATGTTCATGTAGTCCCTAGCCTCCGTTGTGCAGAGCGAAACTGTCATTGCATATGTTGCAACGCATGCTCGGAGGCCCACTCCATGAAGCGCTCCCCCCACTCCTCCCGCCTGGCCGTCCTGCTCACGGCCCTCGTCGTCACCGCCTGCGCCCCCCAGACCTCCACCAACTCCTCCTCCGACAAGGACGAGAAGACCGGCACCCTGCGCGTCTGGCTCTTCCAGGAGGTCGGCAACAAGCCCAAGGAGAAGGTCGTCGACTCCGTCGTGGCCGCCTTCGAGAAGGCCCACGAGGACACGGAGGTCGACGTCGAGTACATCCCGATCGACACCCGCGCCCAGCGTGTGAAGGCCGCCTTCAACGACCCCGGCTCCGCCCCCGACGTCATGGAGTACGGCAACACCGACACCGCCGGCTACGTCAAGGACGGCGGACTCCTCGACGTCACGAAGGAGTTCGGCGCCTGGAACGAGGCGAAGGACACCGACCCGACGGCGAAACAGTCGGTGACGGTGGACGGCAAGGTGTACGGGGCGCCCTTCTACGTCGGCGTACGCGCCCTGTACTACCGGACCGACGTGTTCGAGGAACTCGGCCTCGACGTCCCGAAGTCGATGGCCGAGCTGGCCTCCACGGCCCGCAGGATCCGCGCCGCGAAGCCCGAGCTGTACGGCCTGGTCGTCGGCGGCGCCTACACGTACGGCGCGATGCCCTTCGTCTGGGCGGGCGGCGGCGAACTCGCCACCGGCGAGGGCGGCTCGTACACCTCCGCCATCGACAGCCCCGCCGCCCGGAAGGGCATCAAGGCCTACACCTCCCTGTTCTCCGACGACAACTGTCCCGCCGCCAAGTGCGCGGGCTTCGGCGGCAACGACACGGTCACCGCGTTCGCGGCCGGCAAGGCGGGAATGGCCATCGGGGGCGACTTCAGCCACACGGCGGTCGAGGCGGGGAAGGCGAAGGGCAAGTACGCGGTCGTGCCGCTGCCGGGGGTTTCCTCCGGGTCGATCGCTCCCGCCTTCGCGGGCGGCAACAACATCGGCGTACTGAAGAGCACGTCCCATCGCACGCTGGCCGTCGAGCTGATGGAACAGCTCGCGTCGAAGCAGACCCAGGCCTCGATGTTCGACGCGATGGGCTTCCTGCCGACGTTCACGGACGTCCGGCAGCAGGTGGCGGCGGAGGAGCCGTACGTGAAGCCGTTCGCGGAGACGCTGGCGGCGGGGACGAAGTTCGTACCGGCGTCGCCGGCGTGGTCGCAGATCGACTCGTCCCTCGTCCTGCCGACGATGTTCCAGGAGGTCATCAGCGGCAAGAAGGACGTGGCGGCGGCTTCGAAGGACGCGGCGAAGAAGATGAACGACGCGTTCGCCTCCATGGGTTGAGCCGGTGAACCTTCGCACCGAGCCCGCCCGGACCCCGTGGTTGTATCTCGCCCCTGCCCTCGTGGTCCTCGGCGGGCTGCTCGTCTACCCGATCTACCAGCTCGGGCTGATCTCCTTCTTCCAGTACACCCAAGCCCAGGTCAGCGGCGGCGAACCCACCACCTTCGAAGGTTTCGGCAACTACGCCGAGCTCTTCGGCGACTCCCAGTTCTGGCAGGTCCTGCTCGCCACCGTCGTCTTCGCGGCGGCCTGTGTGGTGTCGACCCTCGCCGTCGGGTGTGCCCTCGCCGTGCTGCTCACACGCGTGCGTGCCGTGCCGCGGCTGGCGCTGCTGCTGGCGGCGCTCGGCGCGTGGGCGACCCCGGCCGTCACCGGGTCGACGGTGTGGCTGTTCCTGTTCGACGCGGACTTCGGGCCGGTGAACCGGGTGCTCGGCCTCGGCGACCACTCGTGGACGTACGGGAGGCTCAGCGCCTTCTTCCTCGTCCTGCTCGAAGTGGTGTGGTGCTCCTTCCCGTTCGTGATGGTGACCGTGTACGCCGGTATCCGGGCCGTCCCCGGCGAGGTCCTGGAGGCCGCCGCGCTCGACGGGGCCTCGCAGTGGCGGATCTGGCGGTCGGTGCTGGCGCCGATGCTGCGGCCGATCCTGGTGGTCGTCACCATCCAGTCGGTCATCTGGGACTTCAAGGTCTTCACGCAGATCTACGTCATGACGAACGGCGGCGGCATCGCGGGCCAGAACCTCGTCCTGAACGTCTACGCCTACCAGCAGGCGTTCGCGTCCTCGCAGTACGGCCTCGGCTCGGCGATCGGGGTCGTGATGCTGCTGATCCTGCTCGCTGTGACCCTCGTCTATCTGCGGCTGCTGCGCAGGCAGGGGGAGGAACTGTGAATCTTGTACGCCCTCGGGTGCGGCCTTTTGTGAGGCGTCCGTGGCGGCTGGCCGCGGAGGCGTCCGCGTTGCTGGTGGCGGTGGTCGTCGCCTTCCCGCTGTATTGGATGGTGCTCGGCGCCTTCAAACCGGCCGGGGAGATCGAGTCCACCGAGCCGCGGCCATGGACGCTTTCGCCTTCCCTGGAATCCTTCCGGCGCGTGTTCGGGCAGCAGGATTTTGGTCGGTATTTCGTCAACAGCCTTGTCGTGGCGTGCAGTGTGGTGGTCGTCTCCGCGTTGATCGCGTTTCTCGCGGCGACCGCCGTGACACGATTCCGGTTCCGCTTCCGGACCACGTTGATGATCATGTTTCTGGTGGCCCAGATGGTGCCGGTGGAGGCTTTGACGATCCCCTTGTTCTTCCAGATGCGCGACCTCGGTCTGCTGAACTCCCTGGGGTCGCTGATCCTGCCGCACATCGCCTTCTCGCTGCCCTTCGCGATCTGGATGCTGCGGGGGTTCGTGAAAGCGGTGCCGGAGGCGCTGGAGGAGGCCGCGTACATCGACGGGGCGAGCCGGTCGCGATTCCTGTGGCAGATCCTTTTCCCGCTGGTGTTCCCGGGGTTGGTGGCCACGAGCGTGTTTTCCTTCATCTCGGCCTGGAACGACTTCCTGTTCGCCAAGTCGTTCATCATCAGCGACACCTCCCAGTCGACGCTGCCGATGGCCCTGCTGGTGTTCTACAAGCCGGACGAGCCGGACTGGGGCGGTGTGATGGCGGCGTCGACGGTGATGACGATTCCGGTACTGGTGTTCTTCGTACTCGTACAGCGGCGCCTGGTGTCCGGGCTCGGCGGCGCGGTCAAGGACTGAAAGGTCTGGTCATCCATGGATCTCGTTCCGGTACCCCACCAGGTGGAACGGCCCACGGGCTTCCTCGAACTCGGCGACGGCTTCGGGATCGGGGCCGGGCCGGGCACCGAGGACACCGCGCGGCGGCTGCGCGCGATGCTCGGCGCGGCGACCGGGCTCGCACTGCCGCCCAAGAAGGGCGACGAGCACGACGTCCTGCATCTGTCCCTCCGGCCCGGACTCGATGCCGAGGCCTACCGCCTCGTCATCGCCCCCCACGGCGTCCACCTCCAGGGCGGCTCGCCCGCCGGTGTCTTCTGGGGCGCCCAGACCCTGCGTCAGCTCCTCGGCCCCGACGCCTTCCGGCGCGCACCCTTTCCCGGCCGTACGTGGCGGCTGCCCCTGACGGAGATCCGGGACGCCCCCCGATTCCGCTGGCGCGGCCTCATGCTCGACGTGGCCCGGCACTTCATGCCGAAGGACGGAGTCCTGCGCTACCTCGACCTCATGGCCGCCCACAAACTCAACGTCTTCCACTTCCACTTGACGGACGACCAGGGCTGGCGGATCGAGATCAAGAGGCACCCCCGGCTGACCGAGGTCGGCTCATGGCGGGCGCGTACCAAATTCGGCCATCGGGCCTCACCGTTGTGGGAGGAGAAGCCGCACGGTGGCTACTACACCCAGGACGACATCCGGGAGATCGTGGCGTACGCCGCCGAGCGGCATATCACCGTCGTCCCCGAAATCGACGTACCCGGCCACTCGCAGGCCGCCATCGCCGCGTACCCGGAACTCGGCAACACCGATGTGATCGACACGTCCGCCCTCTCCGTCTGGGACACCTGGGGTATCTCTCCGAACGTACTCGCCCCCACTGACAACACCCTTCGCTTCTACGAGGGCGTCTTCGAGGAACTCCTGGAACTGTTCCCGGGTGAGTTCATTCACGTCGGCGGCGACGAATGCCTGAAGGACCAGTGGCGGGCCTCGCCGGCCGCACAGGCCCGTATCAAGGAACTCGGCGTCGGTGACGAGGACGGACTGCAGTCGTGGTTCATCGGCCACTTCGACAAGTGGCTGTCCGCGCGCGGGCGCAAGCTCATCGGCTGGGACGAGATCCTGGAGGGCGGACTCGCGCCGGGAGCCGCTGTCTCGTCGTGGCGCGGGTACGCGGGCGGTATGACGGCCGCACGCGCGGGCCACGACGTCGTCATGTGTCCTGAACAGCAGGTGTACTTGGACCACCGGCAGCACGAAGGCGCGGACGAGCCGGTCCCCATCGGCTACGTCCGCACCCTGGAGGACGTCTATCGCTTCGAGCCCGTTCCACCGGAGCTGACCCCGGCGGAAGCGGCGCACGTGCTCGGTACGCAGGCCAACCTGTGGACCGAGGTGATGGAGGACCACGCGCGCGTGGACTACCAGGCGTTTCCCCGGCTGTCGGCCTTCGCCGAGGTGGCCTGGAGCCGGCTGCCCGCGCCCGCCGAACGGGACTTCGCCGACTTCGAGCGGCGCATGGCCGCGCACTACGAGCGACTTGACGCCCTGGGAGTCTCCTACCGGCCGCCCACGGGCCCGTTGCCGTGGCAGAAACGCCCCGGTGTGCTGGGCCGGCCCATCGAGGGGGCACCCCCGAACAGGTAGCGGACCCCCCGAACAGGTAGTGGAAAACCGTCGTAAGCATCACCGAAGAGTGTCAATCCGTGCGCACCGGTGAAGCCGTATGAAAACGGACCATCTCCCTGATGAGGTGGGCGAATGCCTCCTAGCGGACCCCTGTCTTCGGCCCCTGCGAAGATGTGCCAGAGTTGCCACGTCCGCCCTGTCAGCACGTACCGTACGGCAGCAACAGGCGGGACCAGCTGGGACCAGGTGGGGCAGCGGGAAGGGGCAGCCGGTTTGACCACGCACGCACCGCAGGCGGCGCAGGCCGTCACGCTGCCCACGACGCTGGACGAGGCCGTGGCGGCACTGGCCGCCATGCCCGCCGCCGTGCCCGTCGCGGGCGGCACCGACCTCATGGCCGCCGTCAACTCCGGCCAGCTCAGGCCCGCCGCACTGGTGGGCCTCGGCCGCATCAGCGAGATCCGCGGCTGGCAGTACCAGGACGGGCACGCCCTGCTCGGCGCCGGGCTCACGCACGCGCGCATGGGCCGCCCCGACTTCGCCGCCCTCATCCCCGCGCTCGCCGCCGCGGCGCGCGCCGCGGGCCCGCCGCAGATCCGCAACGCGGGCACCCTGGGCGGCAACATCGCCACGGCGTCCCCCACCGGCGACACCCTCCCGGTGCTGGCCGCCCTGGAGGCGACGCTGATCATCGCGGGCCCGGGCGGGGCCCGCCGTGAACTCCCGGTGTCGCATCTGCTGGCCGGCATGGAGATGCTGCGCCCCGGCGAACTCATCGGCTTCGTGCGCGTGCCGCTGCTGCACGCCCCGCAGGTCTTCCTCAAGGCCACCGGCCGCACCGGGCCCGGCCGTGCGATGGCCTCCGTCGCGCTCGTCCTCGACCCCGCGCGGCGCGGAGTCAGGTGCGCCGTCGGAGCCATAGCGCCGATGCCGCTCAGGCCCCTGGACGCCGAGCAGTGGGTCGGCCGGCTCATCGACTGGGACAACAACCGCACCCTGGTCCCGGAGGCGCTGCACGCCTTCGGCGAGTACGTCGCCGCGGCCTGCATCCCCGACGCGGCCCCGGAGCCCGACGGCTCCGTGCAACCGCTTCCGCCCGCCGTACTGCACCTGCGGCGCACCGTCGCCGCGCTGGCCCGACGAGCACTGGGGAGGGCGCTGTCGTGACCGACGACCGGCACGGAGAGGGCACCCCGCCGCCGAGCGGCGGCCGCTGGGACCCGCTGCCCCAGGGCGACTACGACGACGGTGCCACCGCCTTCGTGAAGCTCCCCGAGGGCGGCATCGACGCCCTGCTGGCCTCGGACAGTCCGCTCGCCGCGCGCGGTCACGGGTATGTGCCGCCGCAGATAGCGGTCGCCCCCGGCGGCGACGCCGGCACCGACCCGGCGGCCACCGGCACCTGGGCGGTGCCCGCCGACGGCGTCCAGTGGCCCGACCCGAACGCGCTGCCGCACGGCGGGCAGGGCGGACAGGATGGTCAGGGCGGCCAGGGCGCCGGGAGCGACCGGTTCACGTACAACCCCGGGGCGACCGGGCAGTGGAACTTCGGGGAACACGCCGAGCACAGCGAGCGCACCGAGCACGTGGAGGCCGCGGAGGTCGCTCCCGCGCCCGGGCACGACGTGACCGGACAGTGGTCGATCCCCGTCGCCAACGGCGATCTTCCGGATGAATCGGGCGAGTTCACCACGTCGGCTCTCGTCGAGCAGTGGGGTGGAACGCCTCCGGCCACGCTGCCCGGCGGCGCGCCCGCGCCCTGGGCCACGCAGACGCAGGCGGGACAGCCGTGGGGCACCGAGACGCCGGGGGCCGGGCAGGCTCCCGGGCAGTCCACCGTTCCCGGGCAGGAGCACGGCGGGACGGTCGGCGACCTCCACGCGCACGTGCCCGGCGGTGACGCCCACGGTCACGGCGGTCCGGCCGACGAGGGCCACGCGCACGTGTCACCCGGCGACGGTCACGCGCACATGCCCTCGGGCGACCCCCAGGGCGGTCCGGCCGGCGACGGTCAGGGCGAGGCCGCCGGGGTGGCCGCGAACGCCCACGCGCACGTGCCGTCCACGGACACGCTCCCGCACGACCGGTCCGCCGACCACACCGGCGCCCACCCGGTCGCCGACGCACCGGACACCCACGCGCGCGTGGAGGCCGGTCCCGCCGCGCACGACCCCGGGCACTCCCACGGTTCCGCCGAGACCCACGACCCGGCCGGGCCGCACGGCTCGGTCCCGCAGCACGGCCACGCCCCCGCCGAGCCCCCGACGGACACCTCCGGCGCAGCCGCCTCACAGCCCTCTCGGGACGCCGATGAGGCAGCGGCGGCAGCCGAGGGCCCCGAGGGCGCCCAGGGAGCCGTGGAAGCCGCTGAAGGGGCCGCCCAGCCGCGCGCCGACCACTCCCCGTCCGCCCCGGCCGAGACCGACACGGAGTCCGGGCCGGAGGCCGTCGAGGAGCACGCGACGGCCGCCGACTCCGACACGCCGGACGAGCCCGCCCCCGCACTCCCCGGTGAGGAACACCCCCTCGCCTCCTACGTCCTGCGCGTCAACGGCGTCGAACGCCCCGTCGCCGACGCCTGGATCGGCGAGTCGCTGCTCTACGTGCTACGCGAGCGCCTCGGTCTCGCGGGCGCCAAGGACGGCTGCTCGCAGGGCGAGTGCGGGGCCTGCAACGTCCAGGTCGACGGCCGCCTCGTCGCCTCCTGCCTGGTCCCCGCGGTCACCGCCGCCGGCAGCGAGGTCCGCACCGTAGAGGGCCTCGCCGAGGGCGGGCAGCCCTCCGACGTACAGCGCGCGCTCGCCAAGTGCGGGGCGGTGCAGTGCGGTTTCTGCGTGCCCGGCATGGCGATGACCGTGCACGACCTCTTGGAGGGCAACCCGGCGCCGACCGAGCTGGAGACCCGCCAGGCCCTGTGCGGAAACCTGTGCCGTTGCTCCGGCTACCGGGGCGTCGTCGACGCCGTCAAGGAAGTCGTCGCCGAACGCGAGGCGCACGCCGCGGCCGAGGCTGAGTCGGACGGCGACGAGGCACGTATCCCGCACCAGGCGGGCCCCGGAGCCGGCGGGGTCAACCCGTCGGCCTTCGAGCCGCCGCATGACCAGGCGTACGGAACGGACGGAGGCCAGGCGTGAGCAACGAAGCCGCCACCGCGACCACCCCCGCGGAGGCAGCCCCCGCCCCCGAGCCGATCCCGCACGGCATCGGCGCCTCCCTGCCGGCCGCCGACGCCCGTGCCAAGACCGAGGGCACCTTCCCGTACGCGGCCGACCTGTGGGCCGAGGGCCTGCTGTGGGCCGCCGTACTGCGCTCCCCGCACCCGCACGCGCGCATCGTGTCCATCGACACCTCCCACGCGCGCGAGATGCCCGGCGTACGCGCGGTCATCACGCACGAGGACGTCCCCGGCAACCCGGTGTACGGCCGCGGCAAGGCCGATCGGCCGGTCTTCGCCTCCGAGGTGGTCCGCCACCACGGCGAGCCCCTCGCGGCCGTCGCCGCCGACCACCCCGACACCGCGCGGATGGCCGCGGCGGCCGTCATCGTCGAGTACGAGGTGCTCGACCCGGTGACCGACCCCGAGCTGGCCTTCGAGGCCGAACCCCTGCACGCCGACGGCAACCTGATCCGGCACATCCCGCTGCACCACGGCGACCCGTCCGTGACCGGCGAGATCGTCGTCGAGGGCCAGTACCGCATCGGCCGCCAGGACCCCGCCCCCATCGGCGCCGAGGCCGGCCTCGCCGTGCCCCGCCCCGACGGCGGCGTGGAGCTCTACCTGGCCTCCACCGACCCGCACACCGACCGGGACACCGCCGCCGCCTGCTACGGCCTGGAACCCGAGCGCGTCAAGATCGTCGTCACCGGCGTCCCCGGCGCCACGGCCGACCGCGAGGACCAGGGCATCCAGCTCCCGCTCGGCCTCCTGGCGCTGAAGACGGGCTGCCCGGTCAAACTCACGGCCACGCGCGAGGAGTCCTTCCTCGGCCACGCCCACCGCCACCCCACCCTCCTCCGCTACCGCCACCACGCCGACGCCGAGGGCAAGCTGGTCAAGGTCGAGGCCCAGATCCTCCTCGACGCGGGCGCCTACGCCGACACCTCCGCCGAGGCCCTCGCCGCCGCCGTCGGCTTCGCCTGCGGCCCGTACGTCGTCCCGAACGCCTTCATCGAGGGCTGGGCCGTACGCACCAACAACCCGCCCTCCGGCCATGTCCGCGGCGAGGGCGCCATGCAGGTCTGCGCCGCCTACGAGGCGCAGATGGACAAGCTGGCGAAGAAGCTGGGCATGGACCCGGCGGAACTGCGCCTGCGCAACGCGCTCGCGACGGGGGACGTGCTCCCGACGGGCCAGACGGTGACGTGCCCCGCACCGGTGGCGGAGCTGCTGCAGGCCGTACGGGACTTCCCCCTCCCCGCGCTCCCCAAGGACACCCCCGAGGACGAGTGGCTGCTGCCCGGCGGCCCCGAGGGCGCGGGCGAGCCGGGCGCGATCCGCCGTGGCGTCGGCTACGGCCTCGGCATGGTCCACATGCTCGGCGCGGAGGGCGCCGACGAGGTCTCCACGGCCACCGTGAAGGTCCACGACGGCGTGGCGACGGTCCTGTGCGCGGCGGTGGAGACCGGCCAGGGCTTCACCACGCTGGCCCGCCAGATCGTCCAGGAGACCCTCGGCATCGACGAGGTCCACGTCGCCCCCGTGGACACCGACCAGCCCCCCGCGGGCGCGGGCTGCCGGGGCCGCCACACCTGGGTCTCGGGCGGCGCGGTGGAACGCGCGGCCAAGATGGTCCGCACCCAGCTCCTCCAGCCCCTGGCGCACAAGTTCGGCATGTCCACCGAACTGCTCCAGATCACCGACGGCAAGATCACCTCGTACGACGGTGTCCTGTCGACCACCGTCACCGAGGCGATGGACGGCAAGGAACTGTGGGCGACGGCGCAGTGCCGCCCGCACCCCACCGAGCCGCTCGACGAGTCCGGCCAGGGCGACGCCTTCGTCGGCATGGCCTTCTGCGCGATCCGCGCGGTGGTGGACGTCGACATCGAGCTCGGCTCGGTCCGGGTCGTCGAACTCGCCGTCGCCCAGGACGTGGGCCGGGTCCTGAACCCGGCCCAGCTGGCGGCCCGTATCGAGGCGGGCGTCACCCAGGGCGTGGGCATAGCGCTCACGGAGAACCTGCGCACCGCGCGCGGTGTGATCCGCCACCCCGACCTCACCGGCTACGCGCTGCCGACCGCCCTCGACGCCCCGGACATCCGGATCGTGAAGCTGGTCGAGGAGCGGGACGTGGTCGCGCCCTTCGGCGCGAAGGCGGTCAGCGCGGTGCCGGTCGTGACGTCCCCGGCGGCGGTCGCCTCCGCCGTACGGGCCGCGACCGGCCGCCCCGTGAACCGGCTCCCGATCCGGCCGCAGGCCGCGGTGGTGACCGCGCAGTGAGCTCCCAGGATCCCGAGCGGTACGAACCGGCGCCCGGCGTCGGAAAGCTGCTGCTGTGGATCCTGGTGTTCGCCCTCGCGGCGCTCGTGGTGGTCCTGGGCGGCGTCTACCTGACCTGACGCTCGTGACGGAGAGCGGGCGTGGCCGTGACGCGGGGGTCTCGATGTCTGGCGTGATCCTTGTCACGGGCGTCATGGCGTCCGGCAAGTCGACGGTCGCCCAGGCGCTCGCCGAGCGGGTGGTGCGGGCCGCCCATGTCCGCGGGGACGCCTTCCGCCGGATGATCGTCTCCGGGCGGGAGGAGTACGACGGTGTCGCGGGCGGCGAGGGCGAGGATCAGCTCCGTTTGCGGTACCGGCTGTCGGCGGCGACGGCGGACACCTACGCGGAGGCCGGGTTCACGGCGGTGGTGCAGGACGTGGTGCTGGGGGAGGAACTGGCCGCGTACGTACGCCTGATCCGCACGCGGCCCCTGTACGTCGTCGTCCTGGCGCCGAGCCCCGAGACGGTGGCGGCGCGGGAGGCCGGGCGGGCCAAGTCGGGCTACGGGGCGGCCTGGACGGTCGCGGAGCTGGACCGGGTACTGCGGGAGGAGACCCCGCGGATCGGTCTGTGGCTGGACAGCTCGTCGCTGTCGGTGGGGGAGACGGTGGAGGAGATTCTGGCGGGGAGGGAACGCGCGAGGGTCCGCTGACGTCTCCTGTTCAGACCCCTCCTGTCCCAGGGCCGTATTCCGAGGGCGTTGTCAGTGGTGCCGAGTAGTGTTCTGGGCAGTGGGGAACGACGGCGAGACCTGCACGGCTGGGTCCGTCCTGCCCTGCTCGGGGACAGTGAGTTCGCACGCACGGGGGAACGATGAGCACGAGCGGCACCGCAACCGCGGTGATCACACTGACCGACGACGACCTGGAACGCTTCGTCACGCACGCCTCGACGCGCCGTTGGCTGACGGGACCCGGACTGCCGTCCGGCATCGGCCTGTTGAGCTTCGAGGAGCTGGTCCGCGAGGGCCTGCGGACGGTCGAGGACGCGACCGGTGACCCCGAGGGCCGACTGCCCCTGGACCTGCGGGACCAGCTGGTCATAGGCGGGCTGCTCGACATCGAGGGCCAGGAGACGGAACCGGTCCTGCTCGACGGCGCGACCGGCGAGGTGTCGACGACCGACTTCTGGTACGACACCCCGGAGCTCATGGAGCGCCGCCCGCTCGCCCCGTCCCTGGAGAAGCTGGTGCGCTTCGCGACGGCCGCGGAGGAACTGGCGGAACTGCGCGGCCGGTTCGCCTCCTACGCCGGCCGCTTCGGACCGCAAGTCGCGGCGGAGGCGACCCGCCAACTGCTGGCGGTCTTCGAAGAGGGCGTGGGAGCGGACGGCGAGGTGCCGCCGTACTGGCGCATCGCGGCCCTGCTGCGCCCCCTGTCGCTGACGGCGGCCCCGGGCGCGGCGTCCGGCCTGACCCTGGACCTCCCCGCCCGCCTCCTCGACCAGGAGTTCGGCCAGGGTGAGATCTGGCGCTTCGAGGACGTCGACTTCCCCGCGACCCTCACCCACGAACCGACCCGCCGCTTCCTCCGCGACACGGGCCTGCCCGAGGACGCCCTGCTGTTCCAGCTGGACACGGACGTCCCCCTGCCGACCCTCACCGAGCACTACGCGGACACCCCGGACGCCGAACTTCCCGCCGACGCCGACCACTTGATACGTCTCGGCTACCTGCTGGAGGACAACAGCCTGGTCATAGACGGTCGCACGGGCGCGATCCTGAACTGGAGCGAACCCGAGGCGCGGCTGTACCCCCTGAACACGGACGTCTCCACCCTGGCCTTCACCCTCTGGCTCCTCCACCACGAGCACTCGCTCGACGAGGACCTGAAGTACGGCCTGTCACAGGGACCGTACGCGCAACTGGCCGCCACGATGATCCAGATCCTGGCATCGGTGGACCCGACGGTCACCACGACCGACGCCGACTGGCACTACTGGGCGGAGGCGTTCCAGGACGAGGCGGGCGGGGTGCTGAGCGCGGAATGAACCGCGACGACCGACAGGGCGACACCCCTCGGGGGCGCCACCCTGTCGTTCTGCCCACTGAGGCAGCCAGAGGCCGTGGCGGGAATCGAACCCACGTAACTCGCTTTGCAGGTTTGTCCCTGCCGATCAGGGCGTGATCCGGGGTCGTTCAGAGGCGTTCAATCCCGTGCGGCCAGCATCGCTGCGGAGCTGAGCGAATGGCTCTGAACGGCCTCGTACGGCTACGAACGAGACGGAAACTGAGACGGAGCTAAGACGTCTGACCAGGCGAAGCGGCGTTTGCTGGCGTTGGACCTGCGCGAGGGCGTTGTGCCCTCCAGGTGAGGCGCCGCTGTGGCGAGCGTGGAAGCACTGCTACGAGTTGCTCGATCTTGGTCCGGTGAGGTCTAGGGCTTCGCCTCGGTCATACGGGCTTCTGGACAGTGGTGGACCAAGACGGACACTCAGAATCGGCAATCAAGACCACGCCTGAGACCCTTACCCCCGTAGCCAGGACTGCGAACCAGCCGGGACACTTGTCACTCTATCCTCATGTGTAAACCCACCGGTCCCCTCTTCGCCGTATGCACGCTCGCACAGGGCCTGGCGCTATACGCTATCGGGATGGATGAGAGGCTTAGGGTTTTCGGAACTGAATTCCTTCAGTACACGTTGTGCGTGGCGAACGAAATCGAGGAAGAAGGTCAGCTGTCACCTGCTCAGGAAGAGGCCGCGCAGGTTCTCCTGGAATTCATCACTAAAACGTCTAAGGCCCGTCCCGCAATTGATGATCAGGCGCTAAGGGGGAGTCGGCCCGCTCGGAGCCAGGCCGAGGTTCATCTGCCGCCCGACTTGATCC
>NZ_JAQMWP010000026.1 GCF_030403745.1 Streptomyces sp. S.PB5 | reverse complement strand
GTGCCCGCACAGCGCGTGGAAGCAGGAAGCCTCCGGAAGGGTCAGACGACCCAGGCTGGAATCCCTGGACTTTAGGCCAGGGAGCACGTCAAGCGGGTCGGTGGAGCGGCGGGAGCAGGCCGTCGCCCGGCCAGAACTCCTGCTCGGTGACGAGGCTGGTGAGGAACAGGTCGACCTCGGCCAGGACGGCGGCGCGCTCCTTCGGCCCGTAGGTGATGACCTGGCCGGCCGCGTCCACAGCCCGCATGTGGCTGTGCGGGCCGGTGCAGACGAGGGCGCGCCCGATCTCGGGAAGGCCGAGGCTGAGGGCGTCGCACTCCCCCGTGCGGACGAGCTGCACGAGGTCGGTGGTGACTGTCTCCCAGTCACCAACCTGCGGCCAGCCTGCACCTCCGTCCAGTTCATGGGTGAGCGTGGAGAGCGGGATGATCTCGCCCGGCGTGCGGCCCTGGGTGAGGCGGTCGTGCATGCGGGCACCGTCGGGCTGGCACACCTGGGGGTGGAGCAGGGTAGCGGCGGCCACCACGGTGGTGTTGATCTCCTGGGTGCCGGTGTCCGGGTAGTACGGCTCGTGCGCAAAGAGCAAGTAGACGTCCGTGGTACGGGCTGGGCTGTCGGTCGGGTTGTGAGGCATGGGCCGGGATCCTTTCTGCGGTGAAGTGCCGGTCGCGGATGATGGGTGGGCTGGGCCGCTGGCTCGAAGCCGGGCGGGAGCGGGCCCAGCGGGCCGTCGCCGCCGCGGGGCAGGGTCGCCTGCCCGGCCGCCGACTCGTTGTGCGTGTACAGGATCTGGGCGACTTGGTCGGCGAGCTGGGCCATCAGCCGCTCCCGGTCGATGAGCCGGGGCGGTGCGGGTGTCGTGGGCCTGGAGCAGGCCGGCTGCGTCCCACAGCAGGTGATGGCCAATCTCGGCCGAACGGCGCAGTTCGTAAGCGTCGTTGCCGGCGGCTTGGACGAGAGAGGCGTGCAGAGTGACGAGGCGCTTCGGGTATCGGCAGGCAGCGTCGCCTTCGACGCGGCGGACGCGTGCGCGGGCCCGGTCGTTGAGCCGGTCGGAGAGGTGCTCGGTGAGGAGCGGGGCGAGCAGCATCGCCGGCAGCACCAAGTCGGAGGGAACACCGTGGTTCAGGGTGTACAGGGCGGCGACGAGGCTGATGGCCCCCGCCATCGCTGTGGACAACCGCAGTGAGGCGGGGCTGGCGTTGCTCAGGGCGATACGGTGGGCGGGGCGCCGGATCAACCGGCGCACGGCCAGCCCCTGCAGTACCGACGTGCCCGGGGCGAACACGCCGATCTGCTGCGGAAGGTCGGGCACAGACCCGTCACCGGGCACCGTCCGCGCCAGCCGCCCCCAGCCGGTGCGCTCGTCCACCAGCGCGGGCTCACACCTGCTGCCGCGCGCGGGAGCAGGGCGGACGTGGGCGATCAGCAGCACGCGGGACTGTGCTTCCTGCGACCGCCGCAACTTGCGGGCGAAGGGACACAGCGGCTGCTGGGGTGCCGTCCGCGGAGGCGGGTGGAGCGTGCCGGTCATGACGTGCTCGCTTCCAGAAAGCCGGTCGCGGTCAGGGCGGAGGCGCAGGTAGAGCAGCAGCCGTCGTTGTCGGGGTGCGCGCGCCGGGGCGTGGGGCCGGGACAGGTGCGGCACAGCGGCCAGCCCAGGCACGCCGGGCAGAGGTCCTCGCCGGGGGCGGTGCCGGGCCTGCCGCAGCCCGAACACTCGACGAGGGCCCGGTAGGTGAGTGCCTCGTCGACCGTGCGGTCAGCTGACGACGCCGTGGAACGCTCCGGCCAGAAAGCCTCGCCCGGGCCGAAGGCGCCGGCGTCGTCGACACCCGGGGCGGGTGGCGGGTAGAGCTGGGCGGAGCGCAGCCGGGCGGCGACGATCGCGTCGACGGAGGTGCGGATCTGGCTGGGCAGCGGTCGGCTGGTGATGACGTGGCGCAGCTGCTCCGGGCTCCAGCCGGCGTCGAGCATCGCGGTCATGACCCGGCCCTGGTCGTGCAGGGCCTTTTCCTGCAGCAGCAGTTCGGGATGGGCCGAGCCGATCGACAGCAGCAGCCGGGTGCCGGGATCCAGATCCTGCGGCGCCGACGCGGCCGTCCCCTTCGGCGATGCAGCCCCCGGTCCGTGCGTGCGCTCGCCGCGGGCGCACGGAGGGACGGGGTTGGTGTTCTGCTTGTTGGTCTTCTTAACGATGGTGTTCTTTGTAGGGCGATCAGCCAACGTAGGGTTATCCAGTCCTGGATTTTCCGACTCTGGCTGCGAGCTGGGGTTTTGCAGGGCGGGCAGGTCGGTGATGACATATGTGGCCGAACCGAGAGTGCCGTCCGGGTTACGGGCGCGCTCCCGCTGCAGGAAACCGCCGCCCTCGAGCTCCGCCAGCTCGCTCGTCACCGCATCCACGCCCTCGCGGCCGCGGCGGGCCAGGTCCGCAACCGTCATCCGCCAGCCCTCACGATGGGTACTGATCAGTCCGAACAGTCCCTTGGCCTTGAAGGACATCCGGGCATCGCGGAACAAGTCGTTGGCGATCTGGGTGAACTGGTCACCGGCCATCACGCCGCGGCGGATCCCCTTGCCGTAATCGCCCCGGCCGCCCACGGGGGCCGCTGTTGCATGGAGCGCTGTGCCGGCGTCCGCCAGGAGGGCGTCAGCGCAGGCGGGGTGATCGGTGATCGAATAGACGATCTCGCCGAGCGTGCCGTTCGGCCGCCGCCGGCGTTCGCGGATCAGATAGCCGTGGGCCTCAAGTTCCTGCAGCCCGCTGCGCACCGCGTCCCGGCCGTCGGTCCCGGAGCCGACCAGTCCGGCGATGGTCACCTGCCAGCCGTCCCGGTGGGTGCTGATGTATCCGAAGATGCCTTTCGCCCGGTAGGACAGACGGCTGTCGCGGAACAGACCGTTGGCGATCTGCGTGAACTGATCCCCCGCCATCGCACCACGGCGGATCCGGCCTCCGGTCATCGCCTATCAGTGAGCGCGCTGTTCGCGCGGCAGACGCAACAGCAGCCGCCGCGCGCGGAAGTGGAACGGCTAGTACCTGCGGACCAGGCGGCGTGCGTGAGATCCATGCAGGCAGCTCACCCGCCAGCGCCAACCAGGACGACGGCCACAACCCCCGACCACCGCTCACAATCCGGCAACAGGCGCGCCGGGCTGCCATGGCCGGGGTGTGGTCGGGCCCGACCGGCCCTCGGCCATGTATGGGACCCCCGATCCGGTGGACCACCGCTTCGTCTGCCTACGAGCGGCGGGCACGGAGTGTAAGGAGCTCGCGAAGAAGGCCGGCCTGACTGCGGTCGGCGGAGCGATTTCCGGAACGTTCCGTGGTGGTTTCCGTGATCCGTGACGCCTGCCTCGGGGAGTCCGGAGCGGATTGAGGCCGCCCAGCTCGACGTTGAGCGACGGCCCGATCGGGTTGCGCAATCGCTTCGTGCGACGGACTGCGCAGCCGCGCGCGGGGCGTTGCGCACGCGGCTGCGCAACGGGGCGCGGATCGTGCGCAATCGTCGTGCACGGGTGAGTGCGCAGCCTCGCCCGGGGGCTTCGGGATCCGGCTGCGCATCGTCCTGCTGCTGCGCAGTCTCCCGGCGCGGAAGCCCAGGGGCTCTCGCGCCCGCAGCCTCGTCCCGGATGCGCACGAGGCGTCGGCGGCCCCCGATCTCTGTGAGACCCGCAGCGGTAGAGCCGAACTCAGTGGGCTGCGAAATGTCGTGGTCGGGTCCGTGGTCGGGCCAGACCACAGCCCCCACCACGGATTTGTGTCCCCTTCGTGATCGTGGTCGGGCGTTCGTGGTCGGTGGTCCGGTCGGGGCCCACGGGTTTCCTCAAGGTCAGCAACATCCGCACTGACCTGGGAGTTTGACCATGTCTCCTGGCAAGCAGGCCCCGCAGGAAGAGGCCACTGCCCCGATCGCGGCAGGCGTCGCGCTGCAGGCAATGCGCCGCCGCGTCCGGCTGTCGCGGGTGGCGCTCTGGACCCTCATCACGGCCGGCCCGATCGCCCTGGGCATCGCCATCACCTCCACCCCGACCACCGTCGAGGCGGCCACCCAGGCCCCGCCCACCCCCTCGGCGCGCACCACCGCGACGGCCGCCGACCCCGCCGGGTATGCGCAGCTGTTCGTCAGCACGTGGCTGCGCAGCAGCACCGATGACATCGCGACTGCGCAGGCGCGGCTTGCGCAGTCGATGGCGCCGGACGTCGAACTGCCCGACCCCGCGGCGGATGCGCAGCCCGCGGCGGCGTCGGTGACGGCGGTGCGCAGTGCGCAGCGCGACGGCGGTGCGTGGTCGGTGACGGTGGCTGCGCAGTACCCGGACGGCCGGGTGCGCTACTACGCCGTTCCGATCGCCGCAAGTCGCGCAGGCACCTCGTTCACCGTGACCGGCGCACCCGCGGTGGTGACCGGCCCCGCCCGGGCCGAGGTGGCGAAGTCGGTGTACGGGGTGAGTGTCCCGGAGGGTGATCTGTCGTCCGCCGTCGGGGAGTTCCTCGCCGCCTACCTGACCGGTGCCGGGGAGGTGAACCGCTACCTCGCGCCCGGCGTGACGATGCGAGCCGTCTCCCCCGCGCCGTACACGGCCGTCGCGGTGCAGCAGGTGGCTGCCCGCGAGGAGGAGGCGGCATCCGAGCGGGTACCGGCCGACGGCACGAAGGTCCGCGTCCTCGCCAACGTGGCAGCGCAAGACACCGACGGACGCTGGCCGCTCGCCTACGAGCTCTCCCTCACCGCCCGCTCGGGCCGCTGGGAAGTCTCCGCGCTCGAGTCTGGCGCTGCCCCGGGTGGGAGTGCCCGATGACCCCAGTGCACGATCTGATGCTCGCGGGGAAGCTGGACGCTCTCGGCGACTCGTGGATCGACATGTTCGGTGAATGGGCGACCAAGGGTCTGCAGGCCGGACTGCTGGTGGTGGTCGTGGTCATCATGATCCAGAGGTTCAGTATCAAGGCCGGGATCGGCGCCCTGCTGCTGATGATCATCGCCTTGGGGTTGTACTACTCCCGCGAAGACCTGGCCGACATGTTCACTGACGAGGTCAAGAACCCCGCCCAGGGCGCGCCCGCCGACCCCGGCCTCGTCCACAGTTCTGCCCCCGCCGCACGGCAGCACCCGACCGACGTCGGAGGCCGCCGATGAGCGCCACCGCCCGGACGGGCCGCTACTACACCGCCGCCCGCCGACACCCCTGGGTTTTGGGGAAGGTCGCGGACTGGAAGATCCCGCTGGGCCCGTATACGCCGACGCAGATCGCGGTCGGCGTCGTCGGCGGGTTCCTGCTGGTGAAGACCATCAGCTGGTGGTCGGTGCTGGGGCCGGTGCCGATCGCCGGCTGGCTGCTGGCGATCTGGGCGGTCCGCCGCCCGAAGTTCCAAGGCCGTGCCCCAATGCAGGCGGTGCTGGGCTGGGTGCAGCTTGGATGGCAGCCGCAGGGCGGACGGATCGGCGGGCGGGCCGCCCGCGACCGCGCTCCCCGGCCACTGCTCGGCGGCTTCACCATCGAGAACGCGCCCCATCCCGAGATGTCCGCCGCCTCGACTCGCCGAGGTCAGCTGCGCACCATCCGGGTGCCGCGGCCGGATCCGAGCAGCGCCCGCTCGTCAACGCCCCGCCGGACGCAGCCGGTCGCCCCCGCTCCTGCGGCTGCGGCGACGGGTCCAGCGTCGGGGGTTCAGCAACTGCTCGCGCTGGCCGGGCAGGGCGGCGGTGCGCGATGAGGGTGCCGGTCCGTCACATCGCCGGGCACCTGGTCTGGTCGACGCACGGCAGCGTCTGGGCGATCTACCGCCTGCACCCCGGGCCGGACGCGCACGGCCAGGTCGAGGAGAGTGTCCAGGGCACCTACGTGCCCGTCGCGGTCCGCGACGAGCAGCTCGCCAAGATCACACACATGGTGCGCTCCCTGACCGGGGCACCCCGGCTATTCGGGCTGGCCGCCCAGGTCGATCCCGGCGAGATCGCCCTGAAGATGATCGAAGGCATCGAGCCGGCTGAGAGCGCGCCTGACGTGGCGCACCCGTGGGTGGAGAACGTCGAGGCCGCTTTGGACCTGCTGGACGAGCAGGAGATGCACCGCCGCACTCTGTGGCTGGCGGTGCCGCTGCAGAGCGAGACCCCCGGTCTGCAGCTCGCCGCCTCGATCGGCGCGGCCTGGGAGGAGGTGGCACCGCTGCTGGGCATGCGCCCCGCCCCGGTGGCCCGCCGCGAGCTGAGCGCGTACCGGGAGCAGGCCGGTCGGGTGGAGGCCGCGCTCGCCGGCGGGATCGCGTTCCGTCCGGCCCGCCCGGCCGAGATCGTGTGGATGATCCAGCACGCCCTGCACCGCGGTATGGCCGAACCGCTGCTCGCGGAGGCCGAAGCCAGTGACCTGTACGGCGGGCAACTGCGCGGCGGGATGCTGCGCTCCCCCTCCTATACGGACCTCGGGCAGGTGCGGCTGCAGGAAGGCGGCATCGACCCACAGCTCGACGATGCCAGGGACCTCAAGGAGACGGGCCGGATCACGCGGTCGGGGCGCACGGCCTGGTGGCGGCTCAACAGCGGCTCGCCGCTCGGGCGGCGCTGGCTGCAGGTCGAAACCGACGCCGGAACCGGCTACCAGGCCCACCTGACGCTGGCCGAGTGCCCGCCCACGGTCAGCCAGGACACCGCCGATCTGTTCGCGCAGCTGGAGAGCCTGGACTTTCCCGTCGACTACACCATCGACCTCACCCTGGTCCCCGCGGAAAAGGCCCGCGCTCAAGTGCAGCGCAAGAAGAACGAACTCATCGACCAGGCCGACCAGTACGACGCCCGTCCCACCGGCATGCCCGCCTCCCTGACCGACGCCGCCCGCGACCTCGGCGAACTCGACGCCCGCCTGGCCCGCACCAGCGTCGAGGTCGAGGTGCAGTCGGTGACCGTGCTGACGGTGTGGGGACCGACTGCCGCCGTCTGCGACTCCCGCGCCCGGGCGCTTGCCGCCCTGCTCAGCGGCGCCGACTACCGGGCGGTGCGCCCGGCCGGCCTGCAGCAGGCCCTGTTCACCCTCGGCCTGCCGGGCACGGTCCGGCCCGGTGTGGTGCGGGAGTTCACCCAGCACCAGGTCAGCGAGGACTGGGCACTGTCCGGGGCCTTCACCGCCTGCCAAGTCGGTGATCCGAACGGGATGTTCCTCGGGATCGACCTGGACTGCGGCACCACCCGCCCCGTCATGATCAACGTGGCGGATGCGCCGAAGCAGGACGCCTCCGCCTCCATGGGCATCGTCGGCGACCTCGGGGCCGGCAAAAGCGTCCTGCAAAAACTGATCGCGGAGGCGGTGTGGGCGCGCGGCGGCTGCGCGGTCTGTATCGACCGCACCCCCGTCCGCGAGTGGGCGACCTTCGCGCGGACCGCGGCAAAGGGCCGCGTGCAGATCCTCGACGCGGCCACGGCCGAGGTGTCCATCGACCCCCTGCGGATGTTCCCCGGCCCCGAGGGCCGCCACTACGCCCTGTCCTACCTCACCCTGCAGCTGGGTATCGGGCCGATGAGCACATCCGGCGAAGTCCTGCACCACGCCGTCGAACGGGCCGCGGCGAGCAACGCCCCCTCCATGCACCGGGTGTTGGGGGTCTTGGAGGAGATGGCCGCTGGTGAGGCGGGCAAGCGGCAGGACGCGGCTGCCACCCTGGCCGGCCTCATCCGCGTGGTCGCCACCAACCCGCTGGCGGCGATGGTGTTCGATGCGGCGCTGCCGCCGGTGCGGCTGGACGCCTCCAGCGCCCACGACATGATCGTCATCACTACGGCCGGGCTGAAGCTGCCCCCGAAGGCCGCCTTCGCCAACCCGGAAGTGCTGCACCAGCAGCCCCTGGAAGCGCTGATCGGCCGGGCGGTCCTCTACCTGATCGCGGCCATCGCCCGGCAGACCGCGTTCGAGGATCCCGACCGGTTCACTGCCGTGGTCTTGGACGAGCTGTACTGGCTCACCTCTTCCGCGGAGGGCACAGCCCTGGTCCACGAGATCCTCCACGACGGCCGCAAGCACGGCGCCGGCCTCCTCGCGGGCTCGCACGACGCCGCTGAACTCGGCCCCGACCGCGGCCTGATGGCCTACCGCGCTCTCGCCCGCACCGCGGATCGCGAACGCGCCCGCCGAGGGCTGGAATTCATCGGCCTCGACGCGGAAGACCCGGAGCTGCTGCGGCTGGTCACCACCGGATTGTCCCCCGTCGGCCAGAAGGGCCGCGAGGGCGAGTTCCTGCTGACCGGGCCCCGCCAGAACACCGGCCGGATCAAGGTCGTCATCCCCCGCATCGCGCGCATCGCCACCTCCATCACCACCACCCCGGGACGCCGGCCCAGCCCGGCCCCGCATGCCGCGGCCGGGCCGAACTCCGGTGACGCGGCCGGTGCCCGCCCGAAGGAACTCAGCTGATGACCACCACTTCACCTTCGTCCTTTGCGCCCGCCCGCCCCCGGCGTCTGGCGGCCGCGGTGAGCATGCTGACGGTGATCGCCGCCGCGGCCGCCGTCATCACCCTGGTGGTGGGGGCGAGCCTGCCGGAGTCGTGGTGGCCGCGCACCGGCGCCGCGTTCGCCGCGGACACCGCTTCGTCCGCCTCGCCGCGCCACGATCCGTGCGTCCTGATCGCGGGTCCGGCCAAGGAGTACTGCGCGCGTGGTGCCAGCACCTCCGCTTCAAGGTCTGCGCCCGCTTCGGCCGAGCGGGACCTGGCCGGTGCGGCGTGGCGACTGCTGCCGGCCGGGGCCGGCCTGACGGCCCTGGTGATCTGGCGGCGCCGCAGCACCACGGCCCGAGAGCGGGCCTGAGGTGCGCCCAGACCGCGGCACGCTCCGCTCGGCCGGCTTCGTGACGCTCCTGGCCGGCGTGTTCGTCATGGTCAACAGCCAGGTCGTGTACGCGGCGAGCAGCACCAGCAACACCGGAGACCTCCTGTCACCGCTGAACATCACCTCGAGCGAGGGCGTGCCGATCAACGGCTACGAACTCAACGCCGAAGGCGGCCCGATCCTCAGCTTCAAAACGCAGTCCCTCTCCTTCGCCCTGTCCGGCTTGTTCACTGTGATCCGGCTGCTGGTCGGTCTGGCGGGGTGGGCGATCGAGCTGGCTTTCCGGTTCCCGCTGCTGAAGATCCTCATCAAGCCGGCACAGAAGGTCGCCGACTCCTACAACGCGATCATCGTCGACACGCTCGGGCTGAAAGGTCTCCTGCTGGCCTGGGCGTTCGTGTTCGCCGGATTCATGATCGTGCGGGGGCGGGTCGGGCGCGGTCTGGGCGAGATCTTCCTGACCCTGACGATCGCGGCGTTCGCCGCGTCCGCATTCGTCCGCCCCGACTACCTGCTCGCCCAGGACGGCCCGCTCGGCCAGGCCCAGCAGGTCGCTGCCGCGGTCGCCGAGGAGAGCGTCAACTCCTACGACTGGGGCGGCAAGCTGGCCGAGTTGGGCCCCTGCGACGGCCTCGCGGGCCGACAGGAGCTGAAGTGCCTGGAGCTGGAGGCCCAAAAACCGGTGGCGTCCACGGACGTGGCCCGCCCCCTGCAGGACTCCATCACCAACGCGCTGATCGTCAAGCCGTACATGCTGCTGCAGTACGGCCGCATCCTCGACCCCTCCAAGGAATCCGACCGCAAGGCCTACGGCATCCACCTGAAGTGGGTCATCGGCGGCTACCAGGCCACAACCGACGACGCAGATGATGAGGACGACAAAGACCCCTGCAGCCTCATCAAAGGTCCCGCCAAGGCGTACTGCGAACGCCGCGACAAGGACGATCTGGCCATCGACCCCCTCACGGAGCTCGGACCCGACGTCCTCACCACCCCCAACCCACAGATCACACAAGAGGACCGCGGATTCGCGGCCTTCCTCGAGGACATGAAGAAGGCCGGCCCGGTCGGCACAGCGTGCTCCGAGTACGCGGCCAAGCCCACCTGGTGGCGGGTCGGCGGCGCCTTCCTCCTGCTGGTCGCCGCGTTCTTCATCTGCGGCATGCTGCTCTCCAGCGCCATCGTCCTGCTGGGCACGCAAGGCATCGGCGCGGCCGCCGCAGCCGCCGGCACCATGACGCTCATCGCCGGCATGCTGCCCGGCCCCGCCCGGCAGTCGGTGTGGAAGTGGCTGTCGATCTGGGGCATCGCGATCCTCGCCATGGTCGGCATCTGCGCCTACATTCCGTTCTTCGGGATCGCCGTGGACGCCACCATCACCAACGGCCCCGATCTGATGGTCGAACGGATCCTGCTCATCGACGTGCTGGCCGTCGCCGGCGCGGCCGGGCACCGCCGGATGCTGACCGGGATCACCTCCTTCGGCCGGCGGATGGCGATGCGGATGCGCTACGCCAAGGTCGGCGGCACCCACATGCCCGGCGACACCTCCGAGCTCGGCGCCGCCCTCGCCATGAACTCCCCCGCAGCGCTCGGCGGTTACGGCGGCGGGCTGCGCGCCGTCACCGGCGGCGGGGGCCGGTTCGGGCTGCTCGGCACCCGGCAGCGCCTGATGGGCGCGCTGACCTCGCTGGCCGACGGAGCGGGCATGCCGGTCGACACCGGCCGCGTTCTCGCCGACGCGACCGCCGAGGCCGGGCGGGGGCTGGCCCCGGTCACCGCGGCGGCAGCCGTAGGCGGGCTGGGTGCGCGGCTCGGCCTGACCGGCGCCCGGCTCGGGGCCAAGGGCGGGCACTGGCTGCTGATCGGACGCCGCCCGGATACGGAGAAGTTGGCCAAGTGGCGCAAGCCCACCGCCGACGGTGATCCGCACGCGGGCGAACCGTCCGGTGGGGGCGGCGGGGGACCCGATGGCGGGGGACCGCGGCGGCCCGGCGGGCCGCCGGACCGGTACCGCAACGAAGACGGGCAGATCGTCGACCGCCGTACCGGGCAGGTGCTGCACGACCAGAACTCCGACCGCACGCTGTTGTCCACGCGGGCGCACAACCGGCTGGTCCGCTACCGCGGTTACCGCATCCTGAACCGGGGCGGCCGGGCCGCGTACGGGGCCACGGTCGGGCTGCCCGTCACCGTCGACCGGGCGCGCTCAGCAGGGTCGCGCTACTCCCAGGACGCCCGTCAGCAGGCGCGGGTGTGGGGCAACACCGTCCGCGAGGACCGCGGAGCCTGGACAACCATGCGGGACGAGTCCGGCGTGCGGCGCGGGCGCACCGACGCCGGCAGCGGGACCACGGCGTTACCCGGCCGCCGCCTGCCCACTCCCAGCGCACCAGGCGCACCGTCCCCGCGCCCTGTGCCCACCAGCCGCCCCGCAGGCCGCGCAGCGCCCGCGTCTGCCCGGCCGACCGACCCGGCACCGGGGCAGCCCCCGGCTGCACACCCGCGTGACAGCGGCCCCGCACCGCGGGCGAGCTCCGGCAGCCGGCTCGGCGGGCCCGCACGTCCCGGGGACGCCACAGCCAGCAGCCGCGCCCGCGACGAGGCCCGCGAGCGGATGCAGGAACTGCTGCGGCGCACTGCCCCGGATGCCGAACGGCTGCGCCAGGAGCGGGCCCGGCGGCGTGACGAAGGCGGTGAGGACGAGTGAAGTGGCCCGGTGGGCGCTTTCGGCGGTGGGGGTGCGTGGTGGCGCTGCTGATGTTCGCGGCCGTGTGCTGTGCTGCACCTGTCGGCAACGCGATCAGCGCGTACGTGGGGCTGCAGTCGGGTGTGCAGGACGACGGCGGGATCGCCGGGGGCGGCAGTGCCGCAGACATCCCGGCCCGGATGCTGACCGCGTACAAGAAGGCCGTACAGCAGGCCGGCCGCCATGTGCCGAAGTGCCAGGGCATGCGCTGGCCCATCCTGGCCGGGATCGCCAAGGTGGAGTCCAACCACGCCGTCGGCCGGGGCATTGCCGACAACGGAGATATCCGCCCGCGCATCTACGGCGTCCTCCTCGACGGTTCCGGGGCCGGCGGCAACACCACGGCCGTCCCCGACTCCGACGGCGGCCGATGGGACGGCACCGCGCAGGGCGAACGGGCCGTCGGCCCGTTCCAGTTCCTGCCCTCCACCTGGGAAGGCGTGGGTGAGGATGGGAACGGCGACCAGGTCGCCGATCCCCACAACGCCGACGATGCCGCGCTCGGTGCCGCGATCTACCTGTGCGGGAACGGCCGCGACCTGACCAAGCGCGCCCAACTCAAGGCGGCGATCTATCAGTACAACCACTCCCCCGCGTACGTGGCGAACGTGCTCGGGTGGATCGGCCAATACACGGCGGCCGGCAAGAACCCTGGCCTGGACAGCGTCTCGGGGAAGGTCCGCACCGTCATCGAGGCGGCACTCGCCCAGCGGGGCGCGCCGTACTCGTGGGGCGGCGGCAACGCCAACGGCCCGTCGTACGGGATCTGCTGCTCACCCAGCGGCAAGAGCGGCGCGGGCATCAACGGGTTCGACTGCTCGGGGCTGACGACCTACGCGTACGCCCAGGCAGGCATCCAGTTGCCCCGCACCGCAGCCGCACAGGCCGGAGTTGGCCGGCGCATCCCCGCCAGCCTGGGCACTGGTGCTCTCAAGCCGGGTGACCTGGTCTTCTTCGCGTACGCCCCCGGCCGCGATTCCACGATCTACCACGTCGGGATCTACCTGGGCAGCGGACAGATGATCAACGCCGCCCGCCCCGGCACCGTCATCCGGCAGGACACGGTCGAGGCCATGTCCGGCTACGCAGGGGGAGCCCGGCTGCTGTGACCACCCTCCCGCGCTCGCCGCGCCTGCTGATGCTGAGCACCCTCGTCCTTGCCGTCGCCGGAATCGCCCTGTTGACCGTGCCGCACCGCCCACTGCCGTCGGGACCGGCCTCATCAGCGCCCTCTCCCATGGCCAGCAGTTCGTCATCCCCGGCCGTCGTATCTTCGGTTCGCCCGCCGACCGGCGCGGCGACACCCACCGCGTCGCATGCCCCCTTGCCATCGTCGACCGTTTCCTCTGCTCTGCCGCCGCACGGCGAGGGCACGGCCGGTGACGGAGCCATCCAGCACTCCCTGGAAGCAGCCTGGCCCGCGGACCTACTCGCCGCCGACGAACGGGAGTTGCTCGCTGCAGGTCGTGCCCTGCTGCGGGCCGACGCCACCGGGGTCAGCCGCAGGAACTGGCCCGACGTCTTTCCCCACGGGCAGGTGGTGGCCCCGGCATTCGCGACCGGTGGCTTCCGTATCCAGGCCGCGATCGCCCGCCGCGAAGCGGGCCCGGATGCGGCGGTGGTGCACCTCGTGTGGGCGGGCACCGACCGGGGCGGCACCTACACCGACGGCCGCATCGCCGATCTGCCCTTCACCCGCACCCTCACGAAGGGAGGTCCGAGGTGGACTCCGCTGCCGCGCCTGTGACGGACCAGGCCTCCGGGCAGGCCGCCAAATCGGTGATCGGCCTGGTCACCGGGCTCGTCGAGACGACCGGCTGGCTCTATAGCCACTGGTACCTGCTCGCCCTGGCCGTCGCCGTGTCCTGGTGCGCGGGCGAGATGGTGGTGCGCCGGCTCGCACAGCGGGCGTGCGCCGAGCGGATGGCCCTGGAACTCACCCCTGCCCGGCACTTCGACCCGGGCCTGGAGGAAATCTTCCGCCGCGGCGTGCAGCTGGCGCGGGCCTCCACGTCCATGCCGTGGTGGGCGCCGCGGCGGGCGAAGACCGTGCAGATCCGGCTACGGGCGGACGGCTCCAGCCCGCTGCGCTACCGCGTCGAAGGCCCGGCGGGCGCTGAACGGCTGCTGTCCATCTCTCCGTTCGGGCCGAATGTCACCGTCGACAAGGCCCGTCCGATCGTGGACGCGCCGCGCAAGCACGTGGTGCGCGCGGAGTTCATCCTGCGGGGCAAGCTCGTCGCACCCCTGCGGGAGGTACCGCTGGAGCCCGACCCGCTGCAGCCCCTGGTCGACGCCGTGTCCGATCTGCGCGCCAAGCTCGGCGACCTTGCCGAGATACGGCTCGACATCCAGCGTGCGCCCAAGTGGGCCCTGCGCACGCGCCGGCTTCAGCTCATGAGCGCCGCGCGGCGCCGGGAGCGGCGGGAGACCCAGCGCGCCTCCCGCTGGATCCGCCAGGACGCCACCGGGATGGAGGACTCACTGGCCTGGAATGTGCGGGCGCTCATCACCGGCAAGGACAGCCCGGCCGGGCGGCGGCTGGTGATGCCTGCGGTGCCGCGCCGGGTGGACCCGGACGAGGCCCTCGGCAAGCTGGCCGACGACGACCACCTCGTGCGCGTGCAGCTGCTCGTGATGTGCGCCTCCAACGTCGAAGGCCGCGCCCAGGCCCGGCTCGCCCAGCTCCAGGCCGCCTTCGATGTGTTCGGCGGCCGCTCCCGGTGGGCGATGCGCGGCTGGCGGCTGGGACCGTGGCGGTTCGGTGCCGATCACTGGCCGACACGACGCAGCTTCGAGCGCCGCTGGCAGCTGGGCCAGTGCCAGCCGCCGCTGGCGAACTGGGTGCGGCTGGAGGAACTGACCGGGCTGCTGAAGCCGCCGACCGTGCACTGCCGGCTGCCGCTGCTCGCCGGTGACCTCCCGTCCTTCGAGTTCGAACATCCTGACCTGCTGTTGCAGGGCATCCATCGCGGGCCCGACGGGCGCAGGCGGCTGGTCGCCACTTACACACACGAGACGCTGTTCGAGTGCGGGGTGGGCAAGGCCGGTGGCGGCAAGACCGAGCGCGCCTTGGCGCAGGCGATCGGGTGGGCCCATGCCGGCGGCGGGTTGATGTTCGTCGACCCGCACCGTGACTCCTGGCCCCGGGCCGCGACGTTCCTGGCCCACGACCATCTGATGCAGCGGATCGCGCTGATCGACCTCAATGCGGCAGGGCGTTGCCCGATGTTGAGCTCGTGGAATCCGATCGCCATGCACCACGGGCAGGCCCCGCACGAGGTCGTCGAGGCGGTCACCGACGCCTTCTCCACGGTCCTCGGGTGGGACGACGCCGCCGCTCCCCGCGCGCTGACCATCCTCACGTCAGCGCTGGCGGTGCTGGTGACCGTCAACCAGGCCGCCTGCCAGGCCGGCCGCCGCCAGGACCAGAGCACGATCTTCCACGTGCGGGCCCTGCTCGCCGACCCGGTCTTCCGCAGCGCGGCGCTGGCCGCCGTGGCGGACCGGCTGGACGAGGACACGCAAGCGTGGTGGAGGACGGTCTTCCCGACGTTCCCGCCGGATGCGTTCGCCGTCGTCCTCAACCCGCTGGCCCGGCTGGCCGCCAACCCGGTCACCCGTGCCTTTCTCGGCCAGCCGGTCGGCGTCTACAACAGCCGGGCCGCCATGGACAACGGGCTCATCGTGTGGGTGTGCCCGGCCGGGAACGGGCCCACCGACCGGCTGCTGACCGCGCTCATCGCCCGGGACCTGCTACGGGCCGTGCGCTCGCGCCGGGACACACCGCACAGCCAACGGCGGCCGTTCCGGCTGTACTTCGACGAACTGATCACCTTGACCGGGGCCGCGCCGGAGACCATCGCGTCCATGTTCGAGGACTTCCGCAAGTACCAGGTCACCGTGCACGGGATGACCCAGCTGCTGGGCCGTCTGCCGGCCCCGGTGCGGATGTCGCTGACGCAGAACGCGTCCACGCTCGCCTCCACAGCGGGCTCGAAAACCTCCATCACCCCGATCACCGCGGAGTGGGGAGACAAGCCCAGCGCTGACGAGGTGGCCGTGCTCGACCGATTCGAGCACTACATCTCCTTCACCGTCGGCGGCCGCCGTATCGGCCCGGTCCGGATCACCGGCCCGCACCTGGACGAGGTGTTCGACGAATACGCCCGTCCCCGTCAGGTCCCCGCGCTGGAGCGCGCCGCCCGTAACACCGCGGGCGCGGCACCGCTCGACCAGCTCACCGCCACGGCTGCCGCCCAGCAGGACCGTGTCGCCGCGTTCCTCGCCCAGCGCGCCCCGGCCGCCACGGCACACGCGCGCCAGGCCAACCACACAGAGGGATACCAGTGACCGCCGTCAGCGTTACCCAGTCCGCACCGGGCTGGCACCCCAGTCCCGTCGAACCGCTACCGCATCAACTGCTGGCCGCGCTCGCCCTGCACCGGATGGCCACGAGCCAGCAGCTTCACACCCTCCTGCGGCCGGACACCGTACGGCAGACCGTCGCCACCCCGCTGAACAGGCTGCGCCGGCAAGGGCTGGTCGACTTCACCGTGCTGCCGGCATCGAATCGCACGCGCGCCTGGTACCTCACCGGCGAAGGCGCCCGCCTCACCAGAGACTTTCCCGCACTGCGCGGCCGGCCCCCGTATCCGATCACCTCGGCGACCGCGGCGTCCTTGAAGACCCCGCACACGCTGACCGTGGTCCGCACCCACCTGGCGTTCGTCGCCGACGCCCGTCGCCGCGGCGACGAACACGCTCACCTCGACTGGACACCAGAGGTCTCTCACCCTCTCAGCGACGGCGAAAGAGTCATCGCGGACGCGGTCATGCACTACACCCTCATCCGCGGTGGACAACGGACCAAGCTGCGGGCGTTCGTCGAAGTGGACCGGTCCACCATGAGCAGCGAGCGACTCGCGGCCAAGCTGATCGAATACGCGCGGCTGTGGTCGTACGAGCCGCAGTTCGCCGGCCGCCAGCGCCCCCGAACACCGGCTGGTATGGGCGCCGTGTGGCTGCGCTGGTATCCGGTGTTCCCGCGCGTGCTGGTCGTACTGACCGGCACTTCCCGGTACGTCCTGGCCAACCGGATCAGTGACCTGCAGGCCATGGTCACCCAACACCCGCTGGTGACGGCCCTGGGCCGTGACGTTCCCCTCGGCGCCGCCGTCCTGGAGGACCTCGAAGAGCACGGGCCCACGGCCGACGTGTGGGTGCCCCTCGCCGGGGGCGCGCGGCAGTCATGGACGGAGCTGTGACACCCGGGCAGGCGGCAGCAAATGTCGCAGCCGTGCAACTACTCCGAAAACCCCTTGAAGTTTGCGCACGCGAACACTATGTTTACTGCCGCACAGAGAGGCGAGGGACAGCTGACGCCTTATGTGCAACCGGACTTGGGAGATCCTGATGACGCACGCAACGGATCCAATTCGCAACAACGAACCCTATGAAGCGATCGAGTGGCCGACCCTGACCCGGACCGTTGCGCAGATCGGGAGCGCCTGCGTGGTCCAGGGGGCCGGCGACTTCGACCTGGAAGACCTTGCCGTGGTTCGCCGCCGCTTTCCTGGTCGGTACGTGTCCCTGGACGGCGACGTGATCACCGTGTGGCCGCAATGCGGGCCGGCACGGTGACCAGGTGCCAGGCCTCGCGTCCGATCGCGCAAGCGCCTGCCGATCATCCATGCCGCCGGAAGGGGCGCAGCCCGATGAGGAGATGCCGCACGACAGAGCACAGCAGGTTCCTGGCCACCGCGGCCATCGGAGCAGCGCTGGCGCTGGGACTGACGAGTTGTTCGGACTCCGGCAGCAGCCAGCAACAGGACCGTTCCCTGGCGGCCGCCTCGGGAGGAAGCAATGCCGTACCGCACAGCCAGCAGGGGCAGCAGGCGCTGCCGCAGGCAGAGCTGTCCGGCCGCGACAACCTGATCCTGACGATCACGGCGGCCGAGCGGGATGGGACGGCCGGCTACCTCACAGTCCGCGGCAAGCTGACGAACACCGGTCCCGACATAACAGCCGTCCCGGCCGCGCTGCGCGGCAGCGAACCGGACATCCTGAGGACCGGCCCGTCTCTGGCCGGAGCGACACTCGTCGACTTCCCAGCCCGCAAGCGCTACTACGTCCTGCGCGACACCGACGGCCGCCCGCTCACCACAACCGGCCTGTCCACACTCCAGGCCGGAGAGAGCGCACGCATCTTCATGCAGTTCCCCGCGCCACCGCCGACCACGACCACGGTCGGCTTCCAACTCCCCCTGTTCGACACCACGACCATCACGATCTCTGGGTGAGGTGAAACGCTCCATGCGATCGATCCGATCCCGCCTCACCAGCCTGCCCCTTGCAGGGACAGCCGCCGCGGTCGCTCTGAGCGCGACCATCGCCATCCCCCAGCCCGGGGGCTTGAGTTCCACGGGCGGCACGCCGAGGCCTGCCGGACTCGCATCGGTCAGCCCCGGGACGGCCGGTTCCGGCCTCGCTCTCCGCACAGGCGCCACGCTCGCTCCGCCCAAGGTCCTCGATCTCGGCTCGGACCCGGCCGATGTCACCGACCTGATCACGGGTGGGAACGGCGCCACGCCCCTGGCGGGTCGATCGGGCTCTCCAGCCGGCAGCGCTTGCGGATCGTGTGCGGCCGGAACGAGCGAAGACACACAACCACAAATCGACTTCCGGTCCCGTATGTGACCGGGTACGTCCTTAGTTGTACGAGTGAACTCGACTATCACACTGGGAAGTTGACTGGCATATGCGTAATCTTGCGGTCACGCAAAAGCATTTCCGCAGCTGGAAGCGGCCGTGCACCCGAACCGCCGTTGAGCGGCGGGCAGTGGCAGCGGTCGTGTCGTACGCGTCCCACGGGGAGACAACGTGACACGAGCAATTCAGCACAAGGCCGGACGCCCCAGTGTTCGCGCCCGCACGTACGCAACCGCGCTTCTCGTCACGGGCACCTTCCTGGTGGTCGGATGCAGCAACGGCGACTCGGACTCGTCGTCCAACCCCAGTTCCACCCCGACGACTGTCTCGCCATCCCCCAGTTCCACCGTCAGCGCCGAGGACACCGCCGTCATCGCGGCGTACACCAGCTCGTGGGATGCGCAGACCGCGGCCTACAGCAAGGCCTCTTCCTCGGGCACCGACCTCAAGAAGAACACCACCTTCAAAGCCCTGGCTGACATCGAGAACGATCTGTCGGCTATGCGAAAGGCCGGGCAGGTGACCACCGGAAGGCCCGCGATCGATCCGAAGGTCGTCAAGGTGACCGATGCCAAGATCCCCACGGCCACGGTCGCGGACTGCGTCGACACGACGAACTGGATTCTGATCGACAAGGCCTCGAAGACAAAGGTCCCTCTGCCCACGACGCGGCTCACCAAATACGTCAGCACCGCAACGCTTGAAAAGTGGGGGACGAAGTGGATGGTCACGAAGTTAACCGCACAAGAGCAAGCGTGCTAGCCCGACGCATTGCTTCGCTCACCGGCGTCCTCGTCCTGACTTCGGCTGGCTTTGCGCACGCGGGCGACGATCCCGTCGATGCCGGCCAGTGCCAGGTCATCAAGTTCTGTGTCGGCGTCGGCGTCGGTGACGAATCCGGGGGAAGTGACGGGCAAGCTGGCGGCTCATCAGGCGGCAGCAACGACAGCGACCTTAAGTGCGGGTACACCAAGATCGAGCCGAAACCGCCGGCCGAACACCCGGCGTGGGAAGGCAAAGATCCCGCGAAATATGACATGTACTTCTATTCATGCTGGGACGAAACGGCCGGTGAGCAACGGCCGGATCTTGACGGTTTTGTCGTCGTGCCGGAAGGACAGCCGCCCGCGCCGCAGGTCGACCCGCAAGTGCTCGCCCAGCGCGCGGTGGACTCCATGACTCTGCTCGGTCCGGACATCGCAAGCCCTCGCCCTACCGGAAAGTACACCGTGGGTGTCCCGATGTGGATGTGGGTCAACCAGAGCGCCACGACGTACGGTCCGAACACCGCGTCGGCCTCGGCGGGCGGGATCACCGTCACCGCTACCGCGAAGGTGTCAAAAGTCGTGTGGTCGATGGGTGACGGCACTTCCGTGACGTGTAACGGACCGGGCACTCCCTATACGTCGTCTAAGGGAATGGCCCAGAGCCCGACCTGTGGACACGTGTATTCCGAGACTTCGGCCGGTGCCCAGAGCGCCAAGTTTCCGGTGACGGCGACCTCGACATGGACGATCAACTGGCAGGGCGGCGGACAAGCCGGCCAGCTCATCGAGATCCGGCAGACGAATGTGGAGGCGGCCGTCGGCGAAGTCCAGGTCGTCAGATGAGGCAGCCCATCGGAAGGATGAAGCGTTGAGCACAACACGAGAACGCCCCGCGCCCGTGCCCGGGGGTCCCCCGCATGCTCAGGTCGCCGGCCCGGTGACGCCGCCGCGAGTGTCGGCGCGCAGGCGCCGCCCAGGCATGATCGCCTTGTCGCTCGCGCTGATCGCCGCCGGTGGCACGGGGGTTGCGGTCCTGCTGTTACAGGTCGCGCACCGCACCGATGTGGTGACCGTGGTCCGTGACGTGCAGGTCGGTCAGGTGCTCACCGAGCAGGATCTGGGCAGGGCTTCCGTCGCATTAGATCCGGCCGTGAGGGCGGTCGAGGCCGAGGATCTGGACTCGGTGGTGGGCAAGCGGGCTGCGGTCGAGCTCAAGCCCGGCTCGCTGTTGTCCCCGGCGCAGGTGACGAAGGATTCTCTGGTCAAGGCCGGGGAGCAGTTGGTCCCGATCGGGTTGAAGCCGGAGCAGGTCCCGGCCACCGCGCTGGTGCCGGGCCAGAAGGTCCAGCTGGTCCGTGTCCCGGTCCAGGGAACAACGGCCTCGGACTCGGAGAGCGATGCGGCATCGAAGTCGATCGCGGGCCGGGTGGTGAAGGCTTCCCAGGCGGCGCCCGGGACCGGAGTCGTGGTGGTAGACGTGGCCACTGCCGCCGCGGATGGCCCGACCGTCGCGGCGTGGGTGGCGGCCGGCACCCTGCGTTTGGTGCTCGACGCTCCGGACGGCAGCTGATGAGTGTGATCGCACTGGCCGGCTGCAGCGGCGCGCCGGGGGTGACCACCAGTGCGCTGGCCCTGCTGCTGAACTGGCCTCTGGAGCCGGGCCGGAAGATGATCCTGGCCGAGTGCGACCCGGACGGCGGCGCGGTGCTGCATGGCCTGCTGCAGGGCACGCTCGGCGACCGCTACGGGCTGCGGAACCTCTCGGTGGCCGCCCGCAAGGGCGAGTTCGGGGAAGCGTTCTGGCGGCAGTTGATCGACTTGAGCAGTGAAGACGGCGCCAAGGAGTCGCCTCGTAACCGGATGCTGCTGCCCGGCATCACCGATCCGGCGCAGGCGGCGAGTCTGGGGCCGGTGTGGAAGGCGCTGGCGGTGATGTTCCGTGGGATCGACGCCGAGCACGGGCACGATGTGCTGGTCGACCTCGGGCGCAGTGGGGCGTTCGGGCCCTCGGGGGTGCTGGCCGAGCAGGCCGACACCACGCTGGTGGTGGTGCGGAACACGCTGCGCTGCCTCCAGGCGGCTCAGGCGCGGGTGAGCGCGCTGGAGGAGCGCGTCGGCGGCGTCGGCCTGATCGTCATCGACGACGGCCCCTATCCGGCCGGGGAGGTGCAGCGGGTGCTGCAGGCCCCGGTGGTGACGACCCTGCCGTATGTGCCGCAGGACGCGAAGGTGCTCTCTGACGGGGCCGAGCAGCCGCGCCGGTTCGCCAAGTCGGCACTGATGAAGGCGGCCCGTACCGGCGCCGCCTTGCTGGTGCAGCGCGCAGCCGTGCAGCGGGCTCGCCTCGCCCCGGGTGCGGGCGGGGAGGTGCCGCATGCGCGGTAGGCCGCTGCACAACAATCCCGTGGTGACGCCGGATCCGCGCCACGCTGCGGGGTGGCCGCGCCAGGCCGAAGGCGCCCCTGTCGGGTCGGCGGCGAGCGCGGGTCATCTCGGCGCTGGCGTCCCGCAGGTGATGGTCGATTACCGGGTGGCCCGGCACGTCGCTGGGCAGGTCGCGCGCCAGCGCGAGGAGTTGCTCAAGAAGAGCCCGGATGTGGATCGGGCCACCGAGGAACAGCAGTGCCTGAACTGGATCAATGAGGCCGTGGCGCTGTGGGCGGATGCCCAGGGTGTCGAGCGCGGGGTGAGTACCACGGCGGAGGAGGACGACGCGCTGCGGCGCGCCGTCTACGACCTGCTGTACCGGGCCGGACGCCTGCAGCCGTATCTGGATGACGAGCGGGTCGAGGACATCATCATCCAGGGCCCGCATGAGGTGTGGCTGGACTACGGCGATGGCGAGCGCCGCAGGGTCGGTGCCATCGCGGATTCCGAAGAGGAACTGCTGGAGCTGCTGCGGGAGTTGGCTCGGGAGTCCGGGCACAGCGAGCGCACCATCTCCACCGCGAACCCCACCCTGGCGCTGTCCCTGCAGGACGGCTCCCGGCTGCAGGCCATCACCGGGCTGGGGCCGACGACCTATGCGGTCATCCGCCGTCACCGGGTCTCGCACGCCGACCTGGACGAGCTGGTCCGCCTGGGCACCATCGATGTGATCCTGCGCGAGTTCCTCGGCGCCTGTGTCCGCGCCGAGAAGAACATCATGATCGCGGGGAAGCAGAAGGCCGGGAAGACGACCCTGCTGCGGGCGATGCTCCGCGAGTTCGACCCGCAGTGCCGGTTTGCCACCATCCAGACCGAGGACGAGCTGTTCGCCCACGACAACGGCTACCACCGCCAGGTCGTCTCCCTGGTCGGTCGGGAGTCCAATGGCGAGAAGGACGCCACCGGCCGCGGCGCCGGCGAGGTCACGCTGCTGGATCTGATGCACCCCGCGCTGCGGATGTCGCTGGAGCGGATCGTGGTCGGCGAGGTCCGCGGCCCCGAGATCGTCGCGATGATGCAGGCGCTGACCAATGGGGCGGGCGGCAACCTGTGCACGATCCACGCGCGGCGCCCCGACGTCATCGTCGACCGAATCGCCGAACTGTATGCGCTGGCGCAGGGCAACCTGTCCGAGCAGCTCGCCTACCGGCAGACCGCGAACGGGCTGGACTTCATCGTGTTCGTCGACATGACCGACGAGACCCGGATCGGCGGCCGCCGGCACCGCTACGTCTCCCACGTCCTGGAGCTGACCGGGATCGGCGAGTCCGGCCGTCCGGCCATGAACGAAGTCTTCTCCCCCGGCGCGGAGTTCGGTGAACTGCGGGCGGTGCCGCGGATGGACCCGGAATGCGTCGATGACCTGCGCCGGGTCGGCTTCGACTCGAGCCTGCTGCAGCACCCCTACGGGGCCTGGCAGGCGCCGCTGCCGCTGAAGGTGGGGGCCGGCCGGTGACCTTGTTGCTTGCCCTGCTGTGCGGGATGGCCCTGGTCGGCGGGCTGATCGGCGTCATCGCCGGTCTGGTCGGCACCACCACGCCGCGCCGGGCGCCCCTGCGCCGGCGCTGGCAGGCGCTGCGCTCGGGCCAGAACAGGGCCGAGGAGGTACGGCTGCGCCGGCGCACCCTGACTGCCTGCGCACTGGTGGTGTTCGGCGGCGTGTGGCTGGTCTCCGAGAACTTCGTGGCCGGCGTGCTGCTGGGCGCGGCCGTGGTGGGCGTGCCGTGGCTGATCACGCCGTCGCAGATCGCGCAGGAACGCATCGGCCAGCTGGAGGCCCTGAGCGAGTGGACCCAGCGGCTGGCCGGCCTGCTCCGGCTGGGCATGGGCCTGGAGCAGGCGATGATCAGCAGCCGGAAGGGGGCACCGGATGCCCTCGCGCCGCAGATCGCAAGCCTGTCCGAGCGGCTGCGCCGCGGCTGGCGGCCCGAGGACGCGCTGCGCGCCTTCGCCGGCGAACTCGACGACGTCACCGCGGACAAGGTGACCGCGGCGCTGCTGTTGTCGGTCAACGACCGCGGTCCGGGCTTGGCCCAGGCATTGGAGGATCTGGCGGGCACGGTCCGCGAGGAAGTCGGACGCAAGCGCTCGATCGAGGCGGACCGGGCCAAGCCGCGCACCACGGTGCGGTGGATGACCTTCATCACCCTGGGGGTGATCGTCGCCGGGTTCTTCGTGCCGTCCTACACCAGGCCCTACTCAACACTCCTCGGTCAGCTGGTGCTCGGCTTCCTGACTGCGGGGTTCGTCGGCGTGCTGGCGATGATGCGGCAACTGGGCACCTTCCGCCGCACCCCCCGCTTCCTGATCGCTGATGCACGCAGCACCGTCCGCCTGCCCGCCTCGAGCACCGAGTCGGCCGCGGCCGGGCGTGCGCCGGAAGGAGCCCGGTCGTGAACCTCTTGCCCGTCGTCGTCACCGGCGGCCTCATCGGCGGTGGCATGGCGCTGTTTGTGCGGGAACTGCTGCGGCCGCAGCCCGCGTTGGCGGCCGCCCTGGCGCGCAGCGCGCCCGGCACGTTGAGCATGCCGGAGGCGGAGCTCGACCGGGACGAGGTGTGGGGCCGCTGGCTGCTGGTACGCCTGGAGCGGCTGCCCGGCGTGCGGGTGCCGGCCAAGAACCTCGCCCTGCTCGGGCAGGGGCCGGGCACATTCATGCTGAAGAAGACAGCGCTCGCCGGGATGGGGCTGCTGTGCCCGGTGCTGGTGACGATTCCGTGGATCATCGCGGGCGTCTCGCTGCCGTTCTACGTCCCGGCAGCCTTCGGACTCCTCATCGCCGGGCTGCTGTTCATCACCCCCGACCTTGCCGTCCGCGACCAGGCCAGGCGAGCGCGGGAGGAGTTCGCGCACGCCCTGTCCGCCTACCTCGACCTGGTCGCCTTGAAGCGGGCCGCGGACGCCGGCCCCACCGAGGCCCTGGAGAAGGCGGCCGCGGTCGGCCACGGCTGGCCCTTCGTCTATCTGCAGGGCGCACTGCGCCGCGCTCGACTCGAGAAGGTCCCGCCGTACCAGGCACTGTCTGAACTCGCCGACACCTACGACCTGCCGGGCCTTGGTGATGTCGCCGACATCATGCGCGGCTCGGCCACCGACGGCGCCGCCGTCTACAAGGCCCTGCGGGCCCGCACCGCCGCGTTGAACACCGAACTGCTCACCGCGCAGGCCGCCGAGGCGAACGCCGCCAGCGAGAAGATGACCGCCCCCGGTGCTCTTCTCGCCGTGCTGGTCATGCTGCTGATGGCGTTCCCCGCAGTGATCCGCATGCTCACGGTCTGACCTCTGACATCTGATCCGACGCAATCGACTTGCTTGGAGGAGCATCCCCGATGAAGCACCTTGCAGCCCGTACCTACGTTGCCGTCCGGTCGCTGACGGAGCGTCTGGAGCAGGGCCTGGCCGAGTTGCAGCGGCGGCCGGACCGGGGCGACATCAGCATCACCACCGTGATCATCTGGGTGGCCGCCGTCACCGGCGCCCTGCTCATCGCCGGGACCATCGCGATCGTGATCGCCAAGTACAACACCAACCTCAACGGCATCTGATGCCCCGCGGCGACCGGCTCCACGCCTGGTGGCACGGGCGACGATGGCGCGATGACCGCGGGGATGCCTCTCTCCAGATGGCGATCGTCTACCCGTTCGTCCTGCTGGCCACGATCGCCGTCATCCAGGCCTCCATGTGGTACTACGCCCGCTCCATCGCGCTGACCGCCGCCCGGGAAGGCCTCAGCGCAGCGCGCGCCTACCAGGCCTCCCCCGCCGACGGCACTGCCAAGGCGCAGGAGGTCCTGGGCCGGGCGGCGGGCGACAGCCTGCTCGGCTACGCGGTGTCCGCCGCCGGCAGCACCGGCGAGCGGGTACGGATCGAGGTCTCGGGCACCGCTCAGTCGATGATCCCCGGGGTCGGCGGTCTGCGGGTCAGCCAGTCGGCATCCGGTGCGGTGGAGCGGTGGACGGTTCCAGGGGGGTGAACACGGTGCGTTGCACGGCTGGTCGGGCACGGCCCGCGGCTTTGCGGGATGAGGGGAGCGTGGCCATCGAGGCCGCCCTCGTCGTCCCGCTGCTGATCATGTTCTTGTGTCTGGCGATCGCGGGCGGCCGGCTCGTCACGTCCGGTTCGAAGATCGACGCTGCGGCCGAGGACGCCGCTCGGGAGGCGTCCATCCACCGCACCGTCGCCGCCGCCCAGGACGCCGCGCACGCCGCCGCCACCGAAACCCTCACCGACCAGGGCATCACGTGCGCCTCCACGAGCGTCGCCGTCAATGCCGGAGGGCTGGCGGTTCCGGTCGGCCAGGTGGGAACCGTCACGGTGACTGTGACCTGCACGGTCTCGCTGTCGGACCTGCTGCTGCCCATGCCGGGGACTCGCACGCTCACCTCGACCGCCACGTCGGTGGTGGACCAGTACCGGCAGCGGGAGGACTGATGATCTTCCAACGGCGTGGCTTGCAGGCCGGATTCGACGACCGGGGCGGTGTCACCGTGTTCGTCGCGGTCTGCGTCGTCGCACTGCTCGGCATCATCGGCCTCGCCGTCGACGGCGGCAGCCGGATGCGCGCGGTCGAACGTGCGGACTTCATCGCCGGCGAGGCGGCCCGCGCAGGCGGGCAGGCGATCGATCCCGCGCAGGCGATCACAGGCGAGGCCATCGTCGTGGGCCCGCAGGACGCGGCAGCCGCCGCCCGCGCCTACCTCGGCTCCGTCGGCGCCACCGGCACCGTCAGCGTGTCCGGCGACGGCACCACGCTCACCGTCACGGTCACCGACGCCTACGACACCAAGTTCCTCTCGGTCGCCGGGATCGGCTCGCTCGCAGTGACCGGCCACGGCAAGGCCACCCTCCTGTACGGCGTCAACGCCCCCGAAGGAACCTGATGCGCACCCCCTCCTCCCCCGCCACCAAGTCCAGGCGCACGTTCACGCGGTTGACCACGGCCGTACTGAGCCTGCTCGTCCTGGCCGGCGCCATCGTGGGGCTGCCGCTGCTGCTGGCCTGGGTCACCCCCGTGCTGTGGGAGTCCGGCCACGACGACCTCGCGCACCTGCTCGACCAGCAGGACACCGGCTCGGCCTTCCTGCTGCTACTCGTCGCAGTGGGCTGGATGGGGTGGACGCAGTTCGCGTACTGCACCGCACGTGAACTGATCGCGCAACTGCGCGGCCGGACCTGGCACGCACCGCGCGGGATGAGCAGCTCCCAGCGGGCCGCGGCCCTGCTGATCGGCAGCGTCCTGGTGCTGCTGCCCACCAGTTCGGCCCTGGCCTCCGACGCAGCGGCCGCACCGTCCGCGACCGCGGCCCGTGTACCTGCCCAGGCACCCGCTATGAACGCCACCACGACCGAGACAGCGTCCGCGGCTGCCGCCAACACTCCAGCCCCGACCTACACCGTGCGCGAAACACGGCCGGCGGAGAGCCTGTGGAGCATCGCCGAGCGGGAACTGGGCGACGGCGAACAGTGGCGTCAGATCGCCGCCCTCAACGAGGGCCGCACCATGACCGACGGCCACATCTTCCGCTCCAACGCCTTCCTGCAGCCCGGCTGGCAGCTGACCATGCCCGCCGGCAACGCCTCAGCGGAAGGCGCCCGCACACAGTTCGACCATGCGCCTGCGGCCGAAGCGAGCACCCACCAGCACGTCGTGGAGCAGGGCGACTACCTCTCCAAGATCGCCGCAGAGGAGCTCGGCGACGGCAACCGGTGGCCGGAGATCTACGCAGCCAGCAAGGACCGGCCACAGCCGGCCGGGCTACCGCCCATCACCGATCCGGACACCATCTACCCGGGCCAGCACGTCATCGTGCCCGGCTCCCCCACCAACTCGGACGCACCGCCGGCCAGCGGCCACAACGGCGAGGACGAACAGAAAACCCAACAACCCGCTCCCCCGGCCGCCCCCACTCCCGACAACCACCAGCCCGGCAACGAGAAGGAGAAGGAGGAGGCGCAGCCCCCGAGCTCATCCACCACCCCGGCACCGGATCCCTCTGCCTCCCCCACGCCGTCCAGCCGCCCCACTCCGCAGCCAGGGCACGAACAAGAGCAGCAGGGTGCCCCACCCGAGACCGACTCCGCCAATCCCCCACCGAACAACACCGGTGCCCCTGCCACAGCCACTCCCTCACCCGAGGCATCCGCCCCGAATACCTCCTCCCCGGCGGCGCCGGAGTCGGCCCCGACGGACGGCACGCTGAACCTGCGCGTCGTGCTGGGTGCCGGAGCACTGCTGGCGGCCGCCGTCACCGGGGCGCTCGCCCTGCGCAGAACACTGCAGCGCCGTCGCCGCACACCCGGCGAGAAGATCGCCATCGGACCGGAAACGTCCACCGCGGAGGCACAGTTGGCGACAGCCGCCGAGCCAGGCGGAGCCGTCCGCCTGGACCTCGCCCTGCGGACCCTGGCCCGCCAGGTGTACGACGACGGAGCCGGGCTGCCGGCGTTGCGGGCCGCGCGGATCGGCGCCCGTGCCCTCGAAGTGCTGCCCGAAGACCTCACCTTGGAACCCCTGGCCCCGTTCACCGCCGGAACAGCCGGCTGGTGGACCTTGCCCGACGGCGCCGTCCTCCTGGACGAGGAGGCCGCCCGCGAGGTGCCGGCTCCGTATCCGGGGCTGGTCACCATCGGCAGCACCGACGCGGGCGAGCTGCTGCTGCTCAACCTCGCGGCGATGCCCGCGCTGCTGCTGGACGGCAGCGCGGTCCACATCACAGAGGTGTGCACCTCGCTCGCCCTGGAGATCGGGATGAGCCCATGGGCCAGTGACGTCGAGGTTGTCACCATCGGGTTCGGAGAAGATCTGCCGCACCTGCTGCCCACCACGCGGATCGCCCACATGCGCCAGCCCGCGCACGCGCTGCGGGATCTGAGCGAACGGCTCCTGGAAGCCCACCAGATACCCGACACCCGGCAGCCGCCCTATCTGCTGCTGTGCGCGTCGGTGCTGGACGCGGACACCGCCTGGCAGTTCGCCGAGGTCATCGACAAAGCGGGCACGGTCCCCGTCACCCTGATCGCCCCTGCGTCTTCGGCCGCCGCGCACTTCCCCGGCGCGGAGATCCTCAACGCCTCGCTCAGCACCCCGCAACACCTTGACCACGCCGGCACCGACATCACCATGCAACGCCTGGAACACGCCGCCTACCTGCAAATCACCACCGCCCTCGCGGTCTCCGGGCAGCCCGCCCACCCAGCCGAAGGACCCTGGCAGGACGTCCCGGACGAACCCGATCCGATGCCTGGGCCGGTGCGGCCCCAACAGCCCGCTGCGGATGAGGCCAGCGCGCCCGCACCCGGCCCGGACGACATCCCGGTGCCGCAGACCGCGCCGGACTCCGGCGCCACCGGTCAAGCCTTTGCGGCACTGGTCGCCGCCAGCACCGATCCGTCCGGGCTCCGTCTGCTCCCCGCCGCATCAGCTCCAGACCATGGCCACCAGCCAGGACCCGCCGCTACGGCACCTCCTCCGGCGGCAGCGAGGCCTCCCGTCGGTGACAAGCCGGTGACGGGCGACGGCCACGAGCACTTTGACGACAGCAGCGGCGAGGCACCTGCGGCAGAGGCGCCCGCGGCGCATGACCTGCACGCGCCGGAAATCCGCGTCCTGGGCCCGGTCGAGGTGGACGGCGTCGCCGCCTCCGGGCACGGTCCCCGCATCGGGCAGCTGGCCGCACTGCTGTACTTCCGGCCAGGCCGCTCCGCCGACACACTGTGCTCCGACATGGACCCCGTCAACCCGTGGAGCGCGAGCACCCTCAACGCCCGGCTACGCGGCCTGCGCAGTGCCCTGGGCAACGACCCCGCCGGCAACGCCTACGTCCCGCGCCGTCGTACCGGCGACGACCCCTACCACCTCTCCCCCGCCGTGCGCTGCGACTGGACCCGCTTCCTCCAGTTCGTCGAGCATGCGCTACCGCAAGGGCCGACTGGTCTCCCGGATCTGGAGAGCGCCCTGGCGCTGGTGCGGGGACGGCCGTTCGGCTCGAGGCCGATGCCCTGGGCAGGGCCCCTCCAGCAGGAAATGATCACAAGGATCATCGACGTCGCCCACACCGTGGCCACCCATCGCACCTCGCCCGGCCCGCACCACGACCTCAGCGCCGCCCGACAAGCCATCACGACCGGCCTCGAAGCCGACAACACCGCCGAACTCCTCTACCGCGACTGGATGCGCATCGAACACGCCGCCGGAAACCGCTCCGGCCTGCACACCGCCATCACCCGGATCCAACAGGTCAACCACACACTGGACTGCTCACTGGAAACCGAGACAGAACAACTGATCAACGAGCTCCTCCACGGCACCGCTAGGGAACTGCGAAGGTCTGTACGATCTGCGGGTCTTCCAAGATTTTCGTAGTCGTTGATGGGGTCAACTGGCTTGTGGCGTCGGCTGGTTGGCTGGGTCATCCTGACTGTGAGCTGTTTCCAACCTCAGTTTGAGGCGCTGAGGTGAAGAGTGGTGACTGCCTGGACGAAGGCGGAGATGCGGGTCGTGCCGCAACGCAGTTTGCGCAGGAGGCGCCAGGTCTTCAGGGTTGCTATGGCCTGCTCGCCGAGCGCGCGGATTTTGGCGTGGGAGACGTTGACCGCTCGCTAACCTATGGACAGCTTCTCCGTGCGGCCTCGGTACGGAACCCGCACGGTTCCGCCAGCGCCTTGGTAGCCCTTGTCGGCCCAGCAGCGGATGTCGGCGTTGGCCAGGGCGTCGATGATGCCGTGGGTGCGCACGGCGCGGATGTCGTGGACCCCGCCGGGCAATGCAGGCGAGGCCCACAGCAGACGCCCGAATGGATCCGCGATGACCTGGACGTTCATTCCGTGCTTTCGATGCTTTCCGGAGTAGTACGGCCGGTCTGCGGCGATCCGGTCGATCGGCAGGAGCGTGCCGTCGAGGATCACGAACGCTTTGCGTGACGCTGCTCGGATGGCGCGGCGGTGAGGTCCGGTGGGAGGGCGGCCAGGATCTCCACCGCCTCAGCCACGTACCGGTAGACCGTGGCAATGCCGATGCCGAAACCGGCTGCCAGCTGGGCTGTAGGACCGCATTCCGAATGTCCCGCTCCGTTGTGGTGACCTGCCGGTTCTCGCTATGTCTCATCTCCGGGCCACTGCATCGTGTCTCACGATCTTGGCCTCCTACGGCTGAGCGGAATCTCGGCCAGATCTTCGCGGATGATGGCATGGCCTCGCTACCAGGGGACCTCAACGAGCGCAAGTGCCCTCGGCGGCGGTGAGTGTGGTGGGCCATGGCCCTCAGGAGCGCAGGGCGGCCTGGGCCAGCACAAGGAATTCGGCGTGGGCCTGCGGGAAGTGGTGTGGGGCGGTGGCCAGTGCAGCGGTCACCGTTTCCGCGGCCGATGCGACATCGATAGGGCCTTCGAGGCGAACAACGTTCAACGGCTCGTCGACTGCACTCAGGGCCCTGTCGCGGGCCTGGCTCAGGGCGGTCGAGGCAGGAGCCTCCGACCAGGCGACGGTTGCCTGGCGCGCCTGGTCGACTCTGCCAAGGAAGGCGACGTAGGCGCTGCGGCGGACGTGGCGCCGTGCTGCGGCGACCTGGTCGCCCAACGTCTCGCGTGCCACCTCCAGTTGGGCGTCGGCCAGCCGCTGAGCTGAGGCCCAGGCGGCGTCGGCCTGGCGCTGGGCGCCGCGGACGGTGAAATATCCGGTGATTGCGCTGCCGCCCAACGCCGAGACGACAGCCAGCACCGCGGTCATTAGTTCGTTCACGGTGATCGTCCACCTCGTCCTGGAGCGGGCCGATTCCTGCCCCAGTGTGTCCTGCGAGTGCCGACTGGGGCAGGGGCCGAAGGGGTCAGCGAACTCGACAGGGAGTCGGTCTCCTCGGCGTCAACCAACTGGCACACTGGCGCCAGGGATGCGGAAAGGGGGACCCCGCCGTGGCCACGCAGAGGGAAGGGGCGTCCGGTAGAGGCGTCCGTGTTCATACTCGTCCGGTCAGTGATCTTGACCCGTTCATGCTGGAAGTCCACCGGACGCTGGAGGTTCCGGAAGAGCGCGATCTGCCGCCGCTTCCACATTACGTCCGGCGGCCCCACGACCGGCTGCTGGGACGAGCAATCGAGGGCGCCCGGGCGGGGACCAGCTCGATGGTGGTTCTGATCGGGGACTCCTCGACTGGTAAGACACGAGCTTTGTGGGAGGCAGTCCAAGGACTGCCCGCGGAGTGGGGGGTCTGGCATCCGATCGTCCCCACTCCAGTAGTGGCCGCCGCGTCTGGACTTCCCGAAGTCGAACCGCGCACCGTGGTCTGGCTCAACCAGGCAGAACGCTACTTTTTTGCCGAGCCGGTGATCGGGGGGCCAAGCGTGTCGGGGGAGACGATCGCCGGTCAGCTGCACGAGCTACTGGCCGAAACCCGCCGAGGGCCCGTGCTTGTGCTAGCCACGCTCTGGACGGAATCGTGGTCCGTCCTCACCACCGAGCCCGAGGGCGTTGGGGCAGACCCATATCGGGAAAGCCGTACCCTCCTCACTGACATCGCTGTGTCTACGCACGTACCCCCTGCCTTCTCCGATGAGGAGATGGTCAGGCTGCAGGAACTGACCCGAACCGACCCACGGTTGGCCCAGGCGGCGCGCGATGCAGAGGACAGGCAGGTCATCCAGTTCCTGGCTGGCGCTCCGGCTCTGATGGACCGCTACCGGAGTGCCGATCCGGGCGCCAGGGCGCTCATCGAGGCGGCGATGGACGCCCGCCGTCTACTCAGCGGCATTGACCTGCCGCACACCTTGCTGACGGCGGCAGCCCAGGGGTACTTGACCGACAGGCAGTGGAATCAGCTGCCCGACGACTGGGCCGAAAAAGCGCTGCGCTACGCGCTGCGCCGCGTACGTGGGGTCCCAGGACCCCTGACGCTCGTCCGCTCCCGTCGCGGCGCTCCCGCTCTGGAGCAGCCTTCGTACGACCTGGCGGACCATCTTGAACAGTATGCGGGCAAGGCCCGCCGTGGTGTTCGCGTTCCCGCGGCCCTGTGGGATGCACTGATCAGACTGATCAGTAGTCATCCCAAGCCTGCCGCCCGCTTCTTCTTTCTTGCCAGGGAAGCCCGCGACCGTGGCCTTCTGAGGATCGCCACATGTCTTTATACGCGCGCGATTGAGAGCAGTGCCTATTTGATGGAAATCGGAGAGGTTGGCATTATCCATGGGATGTTCGAAGAAGAAGCCAGGCTGTTGCGAGACGCAGGCCGCATCGACGAAGCGATCGAATGGTATCGGTGCGCGTTCGACATGGGCAGCGTTCATAGTTCCTCCTACATAGCCTGGATGCTGGAGGAAACGAACCGGACCGACGAGGCCATCGACTGGTGGAAGAAATGCGCCAACTCGACGGAAAGTAGCGTCGCCGGCGAAAAGGCGGGAAACTTACTGGAAAAGAAGGGGCGGCTCGAGGAGGCGCTTGCGTGGTGGCAGCACTGCTCTGAGCAGCACTGGCCCGGCAATTACTATGAACGTCCCCATATGAGGGCACTCGCGTTGCTCGCGAAGATGGGTCGGGTAGGTGACGCCATGTCCTGGTGGTTGCACTACGAAGGTGGCAGCCGCCACGAGATCGACGACGTTGAGGGCAGTGCCCAGGAGGCGTCCGGAATCCTGGCGGAGGCGGGCTGCGCCGAAGCGGCCATCAGCTGGTTGCATACCCATCGAACCTGCGTGGCCGACAACCGTCTGGATGTCATGCTCGACAGCTTGCAGCTCCGTATAGAATGGTCTTCACGCTCCGCCGAGTTCGATTCTACCGGATCCGCCACGGGAGCCGATGGCATCGAAACAAGAGGGGAATCATCGTCTGCAGCGAATAGCGCTGAGAGGCCGCAACCTCGGCAGCCACAAGACGTCGATCTGCACGAATCAATCATTAGGCGCATTAATGCATACATATGGTCCGAAGACATCAATTGCATCATTCAGGTAACCGAACTTGCGGCAGGCGCCGACGAGGCGGAGGAATGCCTTAGGCGCTCGGGGTATAACGGTGCACGCTTCGATACCGGTGACTCTGAACTGGATATTCTCTATGTCTCTACGGCCCTGTGGATGGCAGGCCGTGGTGAAGAAGCCGTCCGCTGGTGGAAGTTCCTTGGCGAGTTCAGTCGGACGAGAATAGCCCGCCTCGCTACGAAGCTACTGGAGGACACGGGGCGAGCGAACGAAGCCATCCTTTGTGTCCAGGCACGCGCTGAGGTCGGCGACACACATGCAGTGGCGGACGCGGTCCGCCTCTTGACTGAAGCCGGCCGAACCGAAGAGGTCCTGGCCTGGCTGCCGACCTGTGCGGTGACCGGGAACCGGGTAGCGCTCCCCATGATGGTTCAAGTGCTGCGCGGGACGGGCCGAGCTGCAGATGCGGAGAAGCTCGAACGGTACGGGTGGGAACCGGACGGATTGCCGGCGGAGCGCTGGGAGGCCGTGCCACCCGCCCCTGGCCTGTTGGCCTGAGATCAGGGGCGCGCCTGTCCCACGAACAGCCGTGACTCACCGAGCAGCCTTCGCTGCGCGGTCGTCTCTACAGCGGCGAACGCAGGGAAACGCCTACGCCTCCGCTCAGTTCGTCTCACCGCACTGTCCCTTGGGCCGGACAAAGGCCACTGTCAATGAGATAGGGACATCGGAAACGCGAACCTACAGCCGCCGTAGGTCCGCAATTGGAATGTCTTGTTCCGCCGTGACGACCTGGGCTTTCCTGGCCGTCTCATTCGAGGGACACGGAACTTCTGTCTCGCGATCTTGGCCCTTTTGCGCTGTCCCCGGACTCCTCGGAGGGTTCAGTTCCGCTATCCGCCTCCAGGTTGCCAAGAACGACTCCAGGTCTGGGAACTGGCCGACGCGCGCCGGGTGACGTCAACCGGGCAGTCATGCGGCTGCGGCTTTGGGAAGCAAGGTTCAGTTGTCGGCCGGGCGTGCGGCCTCGATGACGCCGTGGATGGCGTCGCTGATCCGGTCCGCTGCGGCATCTGGGTCCGGCTGTCCGGCGTCCAGCCAGCCGATGACGGCCTCGATGGTGAAGACGGGAATCACGCGCGCCGCCCAGTCGAGCCAGGGTCCGGCGGGCAGGAGCGCGGCGAGGTTGCGCTGAGCGACTTCGCTCGAAGCTGCGGTGAGGCTGTCGATGAGGTCGCGGAATTCTGGCTCCCGGGCGGCCTGATGGAACAGCAGCCGGAAGGCGTCGGGGTCGGCCGCCGCAGCACGGACCAGGGCGGGAACCGAGTTCTCGTCGAAGTTGTCGCTGCCCACGTTTTCCGCCAGACGGACGCAGGCTCGATCCAGGACCGCTCGGTACATGTCGGCCTTGGACTCGAAGTGCCGGTAGAGCATCACCCGGGTGATGCCCGCCTCGGCGGCGACGTCATCAAGACCCGTGCCGACGAAGCCGGCGCGTGCGAACGCCCGAGTGGCGGCATCGAGGATCTGCTCGCGTCGCTCGGCCCGCCGCATCCGCTTCACCGGCTCAACACCACCGGAGCCCGTTCGCTCTGCCACCCAAAACCTCCTCTTGTTTACGTGCGAGTATACAAGTATGTTCGTTTAAGTCTGAGTATACAAATTTGCGTATCAGGAGCTGCCGTGACCGCCCAGCTGCCCTTCGAACAGACCGGTCCCCTTCAGGTCCCGCCGCTGCTGCGCGAGCTGCAGACGCAGGGAGCCGTCCACAAGATCCGCACGCGCGTCGGCGACGACGCCTGGCTCGTCACCGGATACCACGAGGTGCGCCGACTGCTCGACGACCCCCGGCTCGGCCGCTCCCACCCCTGCCCGAGCGCCGCCGCCCGCTCCAACGAGTCGGCCCTCTTCGGTGGGCCGCTGGGCAACTACGCGACCGAGAAGGCCGACCACGTTCGCATGCGTTCGTTGCTCCAACCCCACTTCACACCCGGGCTCATGCGTGCCTTCCGTCCTCGCGTGGTGGCCCTGACCGCGGAACTTCTCGACGAACTCGCGCGCCAGGATCAGCCGGCCGATCTCAACGCCGCTCTCGCGCTCCCGCTGCCGATCCTCGTCATCTGTGAACTGCTCGGTGTCCCGTACGACGACCGAGCTCGGTTCCGCACCTGGACACAGGCCGCCGCCGACGTACTCGACCGGCCCCGCTCGGAGCAGGGTCTGGGTGAACTGTTCACGTACGGAAAGGAATTGGTTGCCCGCAAGCGCCGCGAGCCCGCCGACGACGTGATCTCACGACTCTGCGCGACCGACGGCGTCGGCGACGACGAGGTCGCCATGCTGGCGATGGCCCTGCTGTTCGCCGGCCACGAGACCACCGTCGTCCAGATCGGCCTCGGGGCATTGCTGCTGCTCTCGAATCCGGACCAGTGGCAGGCCCTGGCGGAATCTCCCGACCGGATTCCGGATGCTGTCGAGGAAATCCTGCGAGCCCCGGGCAAAGGCGGCGGGGGCATACCCCGCTACGCCCGCGGCGACTTCGACATCTGCGGTGTCACCATCCGAGCTGGGGATCTCGTGATGCTGGACAACGGCGCCGCCAACCACGACCCCGCTGTCTTCCCCGACCCCGACCGCTTCGACGCCACCCGCCGAGCCGCCTCCCATCTCACCTTCGGACACGGCGCGCGCTACTGCATCGGCGCGCCTCTGGCCCGCATCGAGCTGCAGGTCGCCCTCGCGCAGCTGGTCCGGGGCCTCCCGGCGATGCGGCTCGCCGTACCGGTCGAGGAACTGGCGGTGCGTGGTGACGTACTGACGGGCGGCCTCGTTGAACTCCCCGTGGTCTGGTGATCAAGATGAGCCGCCCTGTCTTCTCCCGGCTGTATCCCCGCATGAGCAAGGCCATGGAACAAGCGGGGATGGCCGAACACCGCCGCACCCTCCTCGCCGGACTCACCGGCGAGGTGGTCGTGATCGGTGCCGGGGACGGTGCGAACTTCCTCCACTACCCGCCCACCGTCACCCGCGTACTGGCCGTCGAGCCCGAACCACGCCTGCGGCGCCTCGCGGAAGCCACCGCGCGCCAGGCGCCCGTCTCGATCGAGGTGGTCGCCGGCAGCGCCGAGGAGCTTGCCGTGCCCGGCGAGAGCTTCGACGCCGCGGTGTTCGCGTTCGTGCTGTGCACGGTCCCCGATCCCGACGTGGCCCTCGGCGAAGCCCTCCGCGTACTCAGGCCAGGTGGACAACTGCGTTTCCTGGAACACGTCCGTGCCGATACGCCCGGCCTCGTCCGGGTCCAGCGTCTGCTGGACGCCACCGTATGGCCGGTCCTCGACGGCGGCTGTCACACCCGGCCGCGACACTCAACAGGCCATCACACGGGCAGGATTCGCCATCGAACACCTCGACCGCTTCCTCTTCCCCCAGACGCGGACCCCTGTCTCCTTCCATATGCGGGGAACAGCGTCTCGAAGCTCAAAGCCGCAGTAGGCGGCTGGATCGAGTTTGTTGTCCTGACCGAGGGCACCGGACCGTTCGCTGGAGCGTGCGCTTCGTCACGTGCCGACATCGGGGAAATCGACACAATGAGCTGCACGAATGCGGCACAGGCTGAAGCCGCAGCTCGGCTGTGAAGCAACACGATCTGCGGAGGACTCGGTCTTTAAGGGACGCAGCCGGCGAGTGAGACTCCGGCCAGGTCGGCGGCAGTGCAGGGCGATCCCTCGGACCGGCGTGCGGTCGTGGTGACACGGCTGGTGGGCTGTAGCGCCCCCGAGTCCCGGGCCCGCCGGTCCGCGGGATCGCCGCCTTGGCGGCCGATCTAGGCTGGGCTGTCGCGGCCGGACCGGCCGGAACATGCAAGGGAGCGAACAGACGTGGCCGACGAGGAGCAGGAACTGGCAAACGCGCAGCGGCGCCACTGGCAGCACACCTATACCGCCCACCCGGGCATGTACGGCGAGCAGCCCTCGGCTGCGGCCGTCCACGCGGCCGGCGTGTTCTGTACGGTCGGCGCGCAGGACGTGTTGGAGCTGGGGGCCGGTCACGGCCGGGACGCGGTGTACTTGGCCCGCGAGGGCTTCAGCGTCCGGGCCGCCGACTTCAGCGCCGTCGGCCTGGAGCAGCTGCGCGGCACCGCCGAGGCCCACGGCGTCGACGACCGTGTCACCACCGCCCTGCACGACGTGCGCGAGCCGCTGCCCCTGCCGGACGCCTGCGTGGACGCGGTCTTCGCGCACATGCTGCTGTGCATGGCCCTGTCCACCAAGGAGATCCATGCCCTGGTGGGCGAGATCCGCCGCGTCCTGCGGCCCGGCGGCACCTTCGTCTACACCGTGCGCCACACCGGCGACGCCCACTTCGGTCAGGGCACCGGCCACGGCGACGACATCTACGAACACGGCGGCTTCGCCGTGCACTTCTTCGACCGCGACCTGGTCGACGCCCTCGCCGACGGCTGGAACCTCGACGAGGTCCACGCCTTCGAGGAGGGCGATCTGCCACGTCGTCTGTGGCGCGTCACCCAGACCCTGCCCCGCTGACCCTTTGGCGGTGCGGGTCACAAGGGGCTCTGTCGCCGGGGGGGTGGCGGTGCGGGGGTTCGGGCCTGAGCCGGCGGCGGGTCGGTTATGGGGTGTCGAGGGCGTGGGCGAGGTCCTGGATGAGGTCGTCGGCGTCCTCCAGGCCGACGGACAGGCGGATCATGCCGTCCGCGATGCCGCGCCTGGCGCGCTCGCCGGGGTCGACGCCGTGGTGGGTGGTGGTGATGGGCTGGGTGACCAGGCTCTCCACGCCGCCGAGGCTGGGCGCGATGGCGAACAGCCGCAGCCGGTCGACGACCGCGGCGGTCTGGTCCGCGGTCGCGTCCAGGACGGCGCTGAGCATCCCGCCGCCCGCGCGCATCTGCGCGTCCACGATCCGCTTCTGCTCTCCGGTGGCCAGTCCGGGGTAGTTGACCCGCAGCACGCGGGGGTGGGCGGCCAGGAACGCGGCGACGGCCGCGGCGGCCTCGTTCTGGGCCCGCACCCGGACCGGCAGGCTGCGGATGGAGCGGGCCAGCAGCGACGCGGTCTCGGGGGCGATCGTCTGGCCGAGGTTCTTGCGCCACATCCCCACCGGGGCCAGCAGCTCACCCGGGCCGATCAGCGCGCCGGCGGTCAGGTCGGAGTGCCCGCCGAGGTATTTCGTCGCGGAGTGGACGACCAGGTCCGCCCCGTGGCTGAGGGGGTTCTGGTTGACGGGGGTGGCGAAGGTGTTGTCCACCACCGTCAACGCCCCAACCGTACGCGCCTGTTCGGCGATCGCCCAGATGTCGAAGACCTCCAGGGTGGGGTTGGAGGGGGTTTCGAAGAACACGATCCGGGTGCGGTCGGTGAGCACCTCGGGCAGCCGTTCGACTTCGTCGCCGCGCAGGAAGGTGGTGGTGATGCCGAGCTGAGGCAGGTTGGCACCGAGGAGTTCGAAGGTGCCGCCGTAGACGTCGCCGAGGCACACGATGTGCTCGCCGGTGCGGGTGTGGGCGAGGAAGGTGGCGGCCTCGGCGGCCATGCCGGAGGAGAAGGCGAGAGCCTGCTCACCCCCTTCGAGGTCGGCGAGCTTGGCCTCCACGGAGCGGATGGTGGGGTTGAGGCCGTAGCGGGTGTAGAGGTTGCCCGGCGTGCGGCCCTCGACGACGTCGAGGAGGTCGGCGGTGGACTCAAACGCGAAGGTGGAGTGCGTGTACAGCGGGGTGTGGATGGCCCCTTGAGGGTCACGGTGTTCGCCGGCGTGCACGCTGCGGGTGGACAGGGACTGCGCGGTGGTGTCGGTCATGCCTCTCCTGGTTCTTCGGTCCTCAACGGGCGGGTGCGCCGCCCCTTACCGCGCGGCAGCCACCCCCGAGTGGTGCGTCTGCCGCCGTCTCGATGTCGGTCGGTCGTACTCCAGAGACCAGCGACAGCCGCCCCGCCCGCCGGACACGAGCGGGGCCGAGACCGCTGGCGGTCAACCGGCGAAGGAGAACGGGCGCCGCTGCGGCAGGCATACAGCTGTGCCCCGGGCTGGTCGCGGTGTTCTTCGCCATGAACTCCTCCGCAAATCTATGGAATAGCCTAGGCGGGGGCGAGTACCGCGGCCCATGTCCCCTGGAGCCGGATCGCGCCCGGGCCGCCCCGCCGCGCAGGGTCCACCGGCACCACCGGGATCAGAGCGCCAGAGTTCAAAGGATCTGTAGAGGATGAGGGGCAAGGTGTGAGCGGGGTCCGGACGGTGGAGGGGGCGGGGCTGCGCTGCGTGCAGGTGCTCCTCAAGTTGCGTCAGCAGATGGCCGACGCACTGCCCGGCACCGTCTTTCACGTGGTCACGGACGATCCGGCGGCCTCGCTCGACCTGGACGCCTGGTGCCACATGACGGGCCACACTTTCCTCGGCGAGCTTGAGGAGCATCAGCGTGCCGACGGGGTTCCCGTCTATACCCTCCGGCTCGAAGAAGCCGCCCAGCCCACCGATCCCGCACGCCCCTGGCACCCGCAGGACTGAGACTTCGCCCTGCCCTCAGCCGCATACGTCCAGTTCACAGGGGCGCGGACGGCAAATGCGATGATCACGCCACACGGGCTGGCCGAAAGTCCTTGCTTGTGAGCTCATACTCTAGATATCTTTTGAAAACCAAACAGCGACCGGAGGTGCCATGTCGGAGCGGGAGGTGCGGGAGGGCCTGTTCGGCCAGCTCGCTCGCATCGGCAAGGCCACCAGCAATCCCAAGCGGATCGAACTGCTCGACATTCTGGGGCAGGGACCGCGGTCCGTGGAGTCGCTGGCCACCGTCACGAACATGACGGTGGGCAACACCTCCAGCCATCTGCAGGTGCTGCGCCATGCCCGCATGGTGGAAACGCGCAAGGACGGCACGAAGGTCATCTACTCGCTCGCCGATGAGCGGGTGGCCGGCTTCGTGCGCGAGCTGTGGTCCCTGGCGGACGCGCGTCTGGCCGAGGTGGGACAGCTCATCAAGGAGTACCTGCACGGCGAGGAGACCCTGGAACGGGTCACCAAGCAAGAGCTGGTCGCCCGCTCGTTGAGCGGCGATGTCTTCATCATCGATGTACGGCCAGCCGAGGAGTACGCCGCCGGGCACATCCCGGGCGCCAGGTCCGTGCCGTTCGACGAGCTCACCGAGCACCTGTCCGATCTGCCGTCGGACATCGACATCGTCGCGTACTGTCGTGGACCGCACTGCGTCTTCGCTCCGAAGGCGGCACAGATTCTCAGACAACGGGGACTTCGGGCGATGGTGCTCGAAGACGGAATGCCGGAATGGCGTCAGGGGGGACTTCCTGTGAGCACTGTCAGCACCTAGCCGACCGGCCGCGGCAACCGCGGTACCGGATGACAGCGTCACCTTTCTCATGGCCGGGCGCACCGCCCCGGCGCGTCCTTCGACGCGCCCACACTCCCAACCCCGGCCGCAGTCCACGCGTCACCACGAGGTCGCCGACGCGACCCCGCGATTTGACGTGCACTTGTCATGCTCGTGAACTGTAGGGGCGTACGTGAAGAAGAACCGACTGGTCCTGGCTCTCGCCTGCGTCGCCATGGCGGCCACCGCCTGCGGCAGCGCGGACGCGCAGAGCAACATCAACAGCAAGGGTGTCCCGGAGAAACTGCGGGTGGGGATCATCCCCAACGTGGCACCGGACACGCAGGGAGCCAAGTACGAACCGCTCCGCGACTACCTGGCCAAGGAACTGGACGCGGACGTCGAACTGTTCGTCGCCACCGACTACGCGGGCGTCGTGGCCGCGCTCGCGGCCAAGAAAGTCGACGTCGCCTACGTGGGCGGCCTGACCTACGCGCAGGCCGAGGAGCAGGTCGACGTGACACCGCTGGTCACCGAGACCGACAAGGAGACCGGCACCAAGGAGTACCTGTCCGGCATCGTCGTGCGCAGCGACTCCCCGTACAAGAGCGTCAAGGACGTCCTGGACGCGAAGGGCAAGTTCGCCTTCGGCGACGTCAGCTCCACCTCCGGCAGCCTGTACCCCAGGATCATGCTGAACGAGGCGGGGGCCACCTGTTCACCCAAGTCGATCGACCAGTGCCCGCCGCTGTCGAAGGTGTCCTTCACCGGCGGTCACGACGCCACCGCCCAGGCCGTGGCCAACGGGTCCGCCGACGCCGGCGGCCTGGAGGTGCGCATCCTGCACCGGCTGGAGCGCGACGGCGCCGTCCCCGAGGGCGAGCTGAAGGTCCTGGAATCGAAGAAGGTCATGGGCTACCCGTGGGTGATGCGCGCCGAACTCGGGGACAAGGCGGCGGCGTCGATCACCGGGGCGTTCAAGTCGATGAAGGACCGGGAGCTGCTCGATCTGATGCAGACCACCGGATACCAGCAGGTCACCGAGGCGGAGTACGCGCCGCTGAAGAAGCAGGCCGAACAGCTCGGACTGCTCACCTCCGGGCAGTGACGGGCACACCCCGCCGCGCCTGAACTCTTCCCACACCACTGGGGGATTCACGCCATGCACATCGAACTGAAGGGTGTGTCCGCGTCGTTCGCCGACCGCGACGTGCCCGCACTCGACGACATCTCACTGACCATCGACCAGGGCGAGCACGTCGTCCTGCTCGGCCCGTCCGGCTCGGGCAAGACCACCCTGCTGCGCTGCATCCTCGGTGCCGTACACCCGCAGACCGGCATGCTCCGCGTGGGCGGGCTCAATCCCGCCGTACCGTCCGAGCTGCGTGCCGTCCGCCGCAAGACCGGGGTGGTCCGCCAGGGCAACGACTTAGTCCTGGGCCTGCGCGCCCAGACCAACGCCCTGCTCGGCACCGCCCCCTCCTGGGGCATGCGGGAATGGGCCGCCGTGCTGCGCGGCAGCATCCCCACCCGCTACGAGGGCCGGGTGCACGCCCTCGCGGACACCCAGGGCATCCGCCCCTTTCTGCGGTCCCGGGTGGAGCACCTGTCCGGCGGCCAGCGCCAGCGGGTCGCCCTGGTCCGCGCCGTACTGCCCGAGCCGCAGCTGCTGCTGGCGGACGAGCCCACCTCCGGCCTCGACCCGGTCACCTCACAGGCAGCCGTCGACACCCTGCGAGAAGCCGACGGCGTCACCGTGGTCGTCTCCACCCACGACCTGAGCATCGCCCGGCAGTTCCCGCGCATCGTCGCCCTGCGCGACGGACGCGTCTGCTACGACGGCGGCGAACTCACCGAGCGCGACGCCGAGGAGATCTACCAGGGAACGGCGGTGTCCGCATGAGCACCGACACCAGCTCCAACCCCCAGACCCCCACCGCCACCACTCCGGGCGGCAACTGCGGCCCGAAGATCCCCGTGCAGGGCAACGGCGGGGACAAGCGGCCGCCGGACACGGCCGTGCAGATGAGCGGCCCCAAGCGGTCCAGGACCACGTGGATCGTCCTGGTGATCGCGCTGGCCGCGGTGGTCTGGTCGCTGAACGGCACCGGCGTCAGCATCGCCAACATCATCGCCGGCTGGGACGGCGCACGGGAGATCGCCTCCGGACTCTTCCCGCCCGAGCTCGACCAGGAGCTGCTTCAGTCCGTCGGCAAGGCGGTCCTGGAAACGCTGCAGATCTCCATCGCCGCCCTGTTCTTCGGCACCGCGGGGGGCCTGGTCCTCGCCGTACTGATGGCGGGCAACGTCGGCGCACCGCGCTGGCTGGCCGCCGGCGCCCGGCTGATCGCCACCATCTTCCGGTCGGTGCCCGAACTGCTTTGGGCGCTGGTGTTCGTGGCGGTGGTCGGGCTCGGCCCGGCGGCCGGCGTGTACGCGATCTCCCTGCACGCCGCCGGACTGCTCGCCAAGCTCGTCTCCGAGCAGCTGGAGGCCGTCGACCCCGCACCGGTCGAGGCCATGCGCATGACCGGGGCGTCAAAACTCACCACCGGCATGCTGTCGATCGTCCCGCAGGCCCGCAACAACATCGCCTCCCTGGTGCTCTACCAGTGGGAGTGCAACATCCGCAGCTCCGCCATCATCGGCTTCGTCGGCGCCGGCGGCATCGGCCAGGCCCTCGGCATCTCCATGCGCCTGTTCCGCTACCAGGAGCTCGCGACCCTGATGATCGCCCTGTTCCTGCTCGTACTCGCCGTCGACCAGGTCTCCCGCTTCCTGCGCCGCAGCATGGGCGCCGCCACCCGCTAGCACCGGCCGGTACCGGAAATCTTCGCTCCGCCGCCTGGACAGGCCATCCCGGCTTCTCTACTCTTCAAGAGTTCTCTAGAACAGGAGAAAATGAAATGACGACGAAGTTCCTCTTCGTGCTGCACGACCCGCCGTACGGCACCGAGCGCGTCTACAACGGGCTGCGCTGGGCGACCGAGGTGGCCCGCCGCGAGGACACCGAGGTGAAGATCTTCCTGTTCGGCGACTCGGTGGTCTCCGTGGTGGAGGGCCAGAAGACGCCGGACGGCTACTACAACGCCGGGAAGATGGCGACGAACTTCGCCCGCCAGGGCGGGGAGATCGGCTGCTGCGGCACCTGCATGGACGCCCGGGGCATGAGCGACGACAACCTCACCAAGGGCGCCCACCGCTCCTCGATGAAGGAACTGACCGACTGGACCGAGTGGGCCGACAAGGTCATCAACGTCTGAGGCAGGAGCACCCCACCATGCGACGCAACATCCTCGTGCTGGGCGCCGGCTTCGGCGGCCTGAGCACGGTGCGGGAGCTGCAGAAGCACGTATCCCCCGACGACAAGATCACCCTGATCGACCGCAGCGAGTCCCAGGTGCAGGGGCTGTCCCTGCTGTGGCTGCTGCGCGGCTGGCGCACCCTGGACCAGGTGCAGCTCGTGCCGACCAAGGACGCGCTCGGCCGCGCCGAGCATGTCCTGGCCGACGTCGAGCAGCTCGACCTCGGTGCGCGTCAGGTCCGCACCTCCCAGGGGGAGTTCGCCTACGACGCGCTCGTGCTGGCTCTGGGCGCCGAGCTGAACACCGGCGCGGTGCCGGGCCTGGAGGAGGCGCTGGCGGCCGGGGTCGCGGCGCACTACTACACGCCCGAGGCCGCCGTCGACGCGCACGCCAAGCTGAAGGCGGTGGCGTCCGGGAAGGTCGTCTTCCTCGTCTCCCGTATCCCCTTCAAGTGCCCGGCGGCGCCGTACGAGGGCGCGATGCTCGCCTCCGACCTGCTGACCGAGACCGGCGTGCGCGACAACGTGTCGGTCGACGTCTACACCCCCGAACCGCAGCCGATGCCGGTCGCGGGCCCCGTCGTGGGGCAGGGAGTGGTGCAGATGCTGGAGTCCCAGAAGATCGGCTTCCACCCGGGCCGCCAGGTCGAGGGGGTGGACGCCGAGGCCCGGGAAGTGGTCTTCGAAGGCGGCGAGCGGGTCTCCTTCGACCTGCTGGTCTTCATCCCGCCGCACCAGGCGCCGGCCCCGGTCAAGGCGGCCGAACTGTCGCCGACAGGCTTCGTCCCGGTCGACGCCAACACTCTGGCCACGATGGTGGAGGGCGTCTGGGCACTCGGGGACGTCGCCTCGATCACCCTGGCCAACGGCAAGCCGCTGCCCAAGGCCGCGGTCTTCGCCAAGGGCCAGGCCGAGGCGGTCGCCGCCGGCGTGGCCCGCCACCTGGGCTACGACCAGGCGCCCGAGCCCCACTTCAGCGGCGAGGGGCACTGCTACCTGGAGATCGGCGGGCACCTGGCCGCCAAGGGCGCGGGCAACTTCTATCACCCCGACGGCCCCAAGATCGAACTGTCGGAGCCGTCCGAGGACCTGCACCGCGCCAAGGAGAGCGAGGAGCAGCAGTGGCTGGCCGAGTGGAGCACCTCCACACACGACGGGTGACTCAGCCCCTGCCCCAGTGACAGCACTCCCGGCCGCCCTGCCCAGGACGGCCGGGCACCACCTACACCCCCACCGCACCCCGGACCGTTCCGTCCCCTCTGGCCGTACCTCGGCCGCGTGCAAGCACCGTCCGTCCGGGGGCTGTCCCGCCCGGCTGCGGGACACATCACCGCCCATCGGAGGTCTTCCTCATGTCTGTCGGCACGTCCGACCCCGTACGCACGCAAGATCCGCCGGAACGGCGGCGCACGCTGGCCGATCGCACCGCCGCCGTCCTGGTGGGCCGCCGCAGGCTGGTGATGCTGGCCTGGCTGGTGATCGTCCTGGCTGCCGCTCCGCTCGCCGTCACCCTGAACGGCGCCCTGTCCGGTTCCGGCTGGAACGCCCAGGGCTCGGAGAGCGAGAAGGTCCGCGCCGAGCTGCGCCGAGACTTCGCCGCGCTGGGTGCCGAAGCCGCCATCGTCGTCGTCCACGTGCCCAGCCAGGGTGAGCGGGATGCCGCGGTCGCCGCCGTGATCGGGCAAGTGGACGGTTCGGCGTCGGTCAAGGAGGTCACGGACCCGCGCGAGCAGCCGCCGCAGGCGGGCCTGGTCAGCGAGGACGGCCGGACGGCGCTGGTCCCCGTCCACCTTCAGGCGGGCGACGAGGCCGAACTGCCCGAGGCCGCCGGGAAGGTGAGCGACGCCGTCGACGAGGCGAAGCTGCCCGACGGCGCGAGCGCGGACGTGACCGGCGAGTGGCCGGTGTGGGCGGACTTCAACGAATCCAACGAAAAGGCCATGCTCAAGGCCGAACTGCTCTCCGGCCTGCCCATGATGGTGCTGCTGGTGGTGGTGTTCGGCAGCATCGTCGCCGCCGGGATGCCGATGATGCTGGCGATGGTCGGCATCGCGGGCGCCTACGGCGCGCTGCACCTGCTCACCATGGCCACCCCACTGTCGGTGTGGTCGATGAACTTCTCGATGATGATCGGGATGGCGCTCGGCATCGACTACAGCCTGTTCATCGTCACCCGATACCGCGCCGAGCGCGCCAAGGGCCACGACGCCGAGAGCGCGCTCGCGACGACGCTGGCGACCTCCGGCAAGGCGATCGTCCTGTCCGGCCTGGCCCTGGCCATGGCGCTCGGTGCGCTGTTCCTGCTGCCGGTAATGGTCTTCCGCTCCATGGCGCTCGGCATGATCCTCGCCGTCGTCGTAGTCGTGGCCGCCGCCCTGACCCTGCTGCCCGCGGTCCTGGCCGCCCTCGGCGAGCGGGTGCTGCGCGGCCGCGCGAAGGGCACCGGCCGCAGCGAGGCCCGCTGGTCCCGCTGGTCCGACGGCGTCGTGCGCCGTCCCACGGTCGGACTGATCGCCGGTCTGCTGCTGCTCGGCGGGCTCACCGCCCCGGTCGTCGGCGTCGATCTGGGCATGCCGGGGGCGCGCGTGGTGGACGCCGGATACTCCAGCCGCGACGGCTACGAGACCCTCACCGACGCCTTCGGGCCCGGCGCGGGCGCCGCCACCTACGTCACCACCCCGCAAGCAGACGCCGAGCAGGTCGTGACCACCGCCAAGAACCACAAGGGCGTCAAGGACGCCCAAGTCGCAGCCGAGGCAGCAGACTCGGGCCGTACCGTCGTGCGGATCACGCCGACCACGGCCATCGACGACGACCGCACCTCCGACCTCGTCGCCGACCTGCGCGACGACCTCGACAAGGACGCCCCGCAGGCCCTGGTGGGCGGCCCCGCCGCCCAGAACCACGACATGACCGAGGCGCTCGCCGCCTCCGCGCCCGGCATCATCGCGCTGGTGCTGCTGATGTCGCTGCTGATGATGCTGATCGTCTTCCGCAGTGTGGTCATCGCGCTGGTGAGCGTGGTGATGAACCTGCTCACCGTCGGCGCGGCGTTCGGCATCGCGTCGATCATCTTCCAGCACGGGGTGGGCGCCTCGCTGATCGGCATCGACTCCCAGGGCTTCATCAACGCCTGGGCGCCGGTGTTCTTCTTCGCGATCCTCTTCGGGCTGTCGATGGACTACCAGCTGTTCCTGCTCGCCTCGATCCGCGAGAAGTACGAGCTGACCGGCGACACCCGCACCGCCGTCCGCGACGGCATCGCGGCCACCGGACGGCCCATCACCAACGCCGCTGTCATCATGGTCATCGTGTTCGTCGCCTTCGGCGTCACCGGCCCGATCCCGCCCACCGAACTCGGCATCACCCTGGCCATCGCGGTGATCCTCGACGCGACGATCGTGCGCATGCTGATCGTGCCGGCGTCGCTCGCCCTCTTCGGCAAGACCAACTGGTGGATGCCGCGCTGGCTGGACAAGGCACTGCCCGCCTTCACCTTCCGGCACTGAACCGACCGCACCAAAAGCAGCTCCCGGGTGGTGCGGGCGGCAACTCCCGCACCACCCACGCCCCTTGACGTGACCGTGCGCAGTACGCCCCTCGTGAGGAGCATCGTGCCCCGCTTCGGAATGCTGATCGACCTCAACACCTGCATCGGATGCCACGCCTGCTCGGTGGCCTGCAAGAACGAGTTCGACGTGCCGCTCGGGGTCTTCCGCGACACGGTCAAGTACGTCGAGGACGGCGAATACCCCACAGCCACCCGCCACTTCATCCCCGTCCTGTGCAACCAGTGCGAGGACGCACCCTGTCTGAACGCCTGCCCCACCGACGCCATCACCCGCCTTCCCAACGGCGAGGTCGTCATCGAGGAGGGCGACTGCAACCTCAACCGGTTCTGCATGGCCGCCTGCCCCTACGACGCGATCTACGAGGACCCGCAGACCCAGACCGCGAGCAAGTGCACCTTCTGCGAGCACCGCACCTCCCAAGGCGGCCAGCCCGCCTGCGTGGAAGCGTGCCCCACCGGCTGCCGCATCTTCGGCGACCTCGACGACCCCGACAGCACCATCGCCACGAAGCTCCGCGAGAACGACACCGGCGTGTGGAAACCGGAGGCGAGCACCAGCCCCAAGGTCTTCTACATCGACCCCAAGCGGGCACTCTCGCTCATCGCGGTCAACGGCGTCCAGGTCGACAAGAGCACCGACCTGAAGGGGCAGTGATTCAATGCTCACGACCCTCGCCCAGGTCGCGCCGATACCGCACGCCGCCCCCTGGGGCGCCCTGCTGACCGCCTACTTCACCCTGATCGGCATCCCCAGCGGCCTCACCCTGGCCACCTGGTGGCACCGCAGCCGCTTCCCCACCGCCTCCCTGGCCCTGGACTGGCGCGCCACCTGGCTCTGCCTGGCCCTGCTGAGTGGCGCGGGACTGCTGCTGACCATCGACCTCGGACGGCCCGAGCGGTTCTTCCTGATGCTCACCCGGTTCGGCAACTGGGACTCGCCCATCTCCCTCGGCGCGAAAATCATCGCCGTCAAGAGCTTCCTTCTCGCGGTTGCGCTGTACCTGCTGTGGCGCAGGCGCACAGCGTCGAAGGACGCCGCGGCCCCGCTCCCGGCCCGCGGCACCGCCAAGTACCTGGATAGCACCGTGGTGTGGCTGCTGGGCGTCTCCAGCGTCGCCCTGGCCGTCTACCCGGTCGCCGTCCTCGCCCGCACCTGGGTCTCCCCGCTCGCCTCCACCAGCGGCTCCGCCCTCATCTACCTGGTCACCTCGCTGCTGATGGGCCTCGCCGCCGTCCAGTTCGTGCAACTCGGCGACAAGGAGGCGCCGGGACGCCACGTGGTGGCGCACCGCCAGGTCACGCTGGTGCTGCTGATGACATACGCCGCCACCCTGGCCTTCACGGCCGTGTCGGTACCCAACGGGCCCGCCAAGCAGGCGCTCGACGCGGTACTGACCGGCGAGTGGGCACCCCTCTTCTACGTCGTCGGGGTCGGCGTCGGCCTGGTGGCGCCAGCCCTCCTCCTGGCCCTCGGAGCGAGTCGGCGCTGGGCCCGCCTGTCCGCAGCCGGCACGGTGCTCGCCGGCACCGCCATCGTCCGCTACCTCATCTTCACCGCCTGACACCCGGGGGAATTCACGCATGACCACCAATACCAGGGCACCAGACGAGGAAATACCCAAGCCCGCCCCGGCCGTGCCCGAGGCATGGGAGCTGGGCCGCCGGGACCTTTTGAGGATCGGCGCCGCCGCCGGCGCGGCCCTCGCCGGGCTCGGCACGATCGAGATCGTCCGCGACCGCACGCCCACGGCGCCGGTGCCCAAGGGCAGCACCCAGGCCAAGGCGATCCCGTCGATGTGCCAGATGTGCACCACCGCGTGCGGCATCATCGGCCACGTCGCCGACAACCGGCTGCTGAAGATCACCGGCAACCCCGAGGACCCCAACGGCCAGGGCGCGGTGTGCGGCAAGGGGGTCGCCGGCCCCTCGGTGCTCTACGACCCGTTCCGCCTGCTGTATCCGCTCAAGCGGGTGGGCGAGCGCGGCTCCGGGCGGTGGAAGCGCATCAGCTGGGAGACGGCGTACGAGGAGATGGCGGGCCGCCTGAAGGAGATCCGTGAGCGGGGCACGCCCGGGGAGTTCGCCTTCCAGCAGGGCCGCAACCGCTCCACCGACATCATCTCCCGGTTCCTCAACGCCTATGGCACGCCCTCGCAGTTCAACCACCGGGCGCTGTGCTCGCTGAACCGCCGTGCCGCCATCCTCACCACCATCGGTGAGTCCGACTGGGACCTGGGCGACTACGAGAACACCCAGTACGTGCTGAACTTCGGCTGCAACTGGGCCGAAGCCCACCAGGGCCACATCCCCGTCGCCACCCGCATGATGCGCGCCCGCCAAAAGGGCGCCAAACTCGTCACCTTCGAGACCCGCCTGTCCAACACCGCGGCCCTCTCCGACGAGTGGTTCTGCGTCAAGCCCGGCACCGACGGCCTGATCGCCCTGGCCATGGCGAACGTGATCTGCCGCGAAGAGCTATGGGACAAGAAGTGGCTCGACACCTGGTCGAACTATCCCGCCGAGAAGATCGCCGAGCACGTCGCGCAGTACACACCCGAATGGGCCGAGCGGGAGAGCGGCGTGCCCGCCGAGGACATCATCCGCATCGCCCGCGAGTTCGCCGCCGCGGCCCCCAAGTGCACCACCATCTGCAACCGCGGCTCACAGGGCCACCGCAACGGCTACTACAACGACCGGGCCATCACCATGCTCAACGCCCTGGTCGGCAACATGGGCAAGACGGGCGGCTGGTGCTGGCACCCCCAGTCCGCCTGGGACAAGGACCTCCTGCCCGAGCCCGAGCCGGTACCGGAGAAGCCGACGGCCAAGAGCATCATCGCCGAGGCCAAGAACTGGCCGCTGGCTAACGCCTTCCCGGACAAGAAGATGAAGGTCGCCGAGATCATCTACCTGTGGATCAAGGAAGGCCGGCAGAAGATCTCGGCGCTGATGACCTACAACGCCGACACCGCCTGGTCCTGGCCCGAGGCCCAGCTGGTGCGCGGCGTCCTCAAGGACGAGGACCTGATCCCCTTCCACGTGTGCATCGACGTGATGTACTCCGAGACCGCCCACCTGGCCGACATCATCCTGCCCTGGGCCACCTACCTGGAACGGTGGGACATCGACTCGCGCCCGCCGCAGGGGCTGATCGACTACGTGGGGCTGCGCCAGCCCGTCGTGCCGCCCCGGGGCGAGTCCAAGGACATCCGCGAGATCTTCCCCGAACTCGCCCGCCGGATCGGCGGCGGCATGGAGACCTACTTCCCCTGGAGGACCACTGAGGAATACCTGGAGGAGTACTTCAAGCCTCTCCCCGGCGGCTTCGCCCACATGAAGGCCAACGGCATCTGGATCGACCCGGCCAAGAAGCCCCTCTACGAGCCCCACCTCACCCGGCTCACACCCGACGAACTCGACGGCTCCCGCGAGGACCCCAAGTCCGGGATCCTCTACAAGGGCACCGACGAGAAGACCGGCGAGCCCGTCGCGATCGGCATCCGCATCGCTGGCATCGCGCGGCGCGGCTTCCTCACCCCGTCCCGCAAGGTCGAGATCCACAGCGCCTTCGTCGTCGGCAAGGGCAAGAACGTCGGCAAGGACGTCGAACCGCTGCCGGTGTACGAGCCGATACCCAGCCATCAGCGGGACTTCCCCGACGACCACCTGATCATGACCAGCTACAAGATCAACGTGCACAACGCGCACCGCACCATGCAGTCGAAGTGGCTCCAGGAGATCTCCCACACCAACCCCGCACTCCTCAACCGTGCCACCGCCACCAAGCTCGGCATCGGCGACGGCGACTGGATCGAGGTCACCAGCTTCCGCCCCGACGACAAGGCGGTACCCGGCGGCGATGGCTCCCAGCTCGGCACCCTGCGCACCCGGGTCCGCCTGACCGAGGGCGTCCACCCCATGGTGCTGGCCATCGCCCACAACGCCGGCCGCAGCGTCGGCGGCGCGTACGCCACCAACGGCACCGACACCGCCCACAATCCCGGCTACGGGAAGATCACGGACGCCGATCTGGACCGCCTGTGGTGGCAGGGTGCGATCAGCGTCCCCCAGAACGACCTGCTGCCCATCTACCCCGACCCCGTCGCGGGCGGCCAGGCGTACCACGACACCGTCGTGCAGATCCGGAAGGTGTGAGGCCCGTGAACCCGCTCCCTGTTGCCGCCGAGCACGTCAAGGCGTACACCGGCCTGCTGCGGCTCGCCGTGCGCCTGCTCAGCAGTGAGATCGACCTGCTGCTGTACCGGCAGATGCTCAACGCGGACGCCCACACCCGCGACGACCACCGGCCGCTCGCCGACCCCGGACTCGCCGAACGGCCGGAGGGCGAGGCGCTGGAAGAACTCGCCGCCGAGTTCTGCCGCCTGTTCATCGGCCCGCAGCCCATCTGCCCGCCCTACGCCTCCGCCCACCAGGGCGAGGTCAAACTCGGCGGACGCTCCGCCCGCGACATCGACGCCTTCATGGAGCACCACCAGCTCCGGCCGGTGCTCCGCCCGCAGGACGCGGTGCTCGACGACGACCACCTCGCGGTCGAACTCGCGTTGCTGGCCCACCTCTACAGCGTCGCCGTCGGAACCGCCGACAGCGACCTGACCACCGAGCAGGCGTGGCGCGCCGCGCACCAACTGCTGCACGTCCACATCTGGCCCTGGGCCGACAGCTACCTCAAGCAGCTCGAAGGCAGCGCCGAGTGGGCCCCGTACACCACCATCGCCCACCTGGTCCGGCGCGTGCTGCAGGAAGCAGCCGACTGGCCGGCCGACCTCCTCACCCTCCCCGCGAAGGAGAACATCATGGTCACCGTCTACTCCACCACCTGGTGCGGCTACTGCGACCGCCTGAAAAAACAGCTCGACCGGGAGAACATCCCCTACACCGAGATCAACATCGAGCAGGATCCGGAGGCTGCCGCGCTCGTCGAGAAGGTCAACAACGGCAACCAGGTCGTCCCCACGGTCGTTTTCACGGACGGCACCGCCATGACCAATCCCGGCGTCCTTCAAGTCAAGGAGCACCTCGCCAAGACCGCCTGACCGGCACCCACCACACCGGAGCCGCCACATGTCCATCGTCGAGCACCTGCGGGGCGGGCCCGCCTATCTCGACTACAACGCCACCACCCCCGTCGACCCCGACGTGCTGGAGGCGATGCTGCCCTACCTGACGACCCACTTCGGCAACCCCTCCAGCGGCCACGCCTACGGGCGCCCCGCCGCGGCCGGCGTGGCGGGCGCCCGCGCCCAGGTCGCCCACTTGATCGGAGCGGTGCCCGAGGAGATCGTCTTCGCCGGCAGCGGTTCCGAGGCGAACACCCTCGCGCTGCGCGGCGCCCTGCTGCCCGCGCTGCGCGAGGGCCGCGACCACCTGGTCACCCAGATCACCGAGCACCCCTCGGTCCTGGAGACCTGCGAGGCGCTCAAGCGGCTGCACGGCATCTGGGTCACCTACCTGCCCGTGGACGAGCACGGCCTGGTCGACCCCGAAGCCCTCCGCGCGGCCGTCACCGACCGCACCGCTCTGGTCTCCGTCCACCACGCCAACGGCGAGACCGGCACCCTCCAGCCGATCGCCGAACTCGCCGCCATCGCCCACGAGGCAGGCGCTCTGTTCCACACCGACGCCTCGCAGACGATCGGCAAGATCCCCGTCGACGTCCGGGCCCTGGGCGTGGATCTGCTCACCGTGACCGGCCACAAGTTCTACGCCCCCAAGGGCGTGGCCGCGCTCTACATGCCGGAGCGGTTCCACTTCGAGCCGGTCGTCTGCGGCGGCGGACAGGAACGGCGCCAGCGTGCCGGCACCGAGAACGTCCCCGCACTCGTCGGCCTGGGCGCGGCGGCCGTCAAGGCTGCCGAACTGCTGCCGAGGGAGCCCCCGCGCCTGGCCGCGCTGCGCGACACTCTCCACGACCAGTTGAGCCAGGCCCTCCCCGGCCGCATCACGCTCAACGGACACCCCGACCACCGGCTGCCCAACACCCTGAACATCAGCGTGGACGGCGTGATCGCCGCAGAGGCCCTGGCGGCGGCCACCGACCTCGCGGCCTCCACCGCCTCCGCCTGCCACTCAGGCAGCCACCGCCCCTCCGACGTCCTGCTCGCCATGGGCATCAGCGCACCCCGCGCACTGGGCGCGTTCCGCCTCAGCCTCGGCCGCTGGTCCACCGCCACCGACCTGGACCGCGCGGCCGGTGCGATCACCAAGGCGGTCTCGGAGGCGCCCCTTGAAGGAAGGCCATGACGGGCCCAGCCGAACGAGAAGCCCTCTACGACGCCTTCGCCCACGTGGGCAAGGCCCTGTCGAACGGCAAGCGCCTGGAACTGCTGGAACTGCTCGCCCAGGGCGAGCGCAGCGTCGAGGCCCTCGCCCACGCGGCCGACATCCGCCTCACCAGCGTCTCCGCCCACCTGCAGATCCTCAAACAGGCCGGCGTCGTCACCACCCGGCGCGAGGGCGCACGCATCCACTACGGACTCGCGGGCGACGACATCGCCACCCTGTTCGGGCTGCTGCAACAGGTAGCACGCGCGCACCTCGCGGACGCCGAGCACGCCCGAGCCGCCTACCTGGGCCCCACGGACACCGTTCCGCTCACCCGCCGGCAGCTGCTCGACCGGATGACCAGTACAAACGTCCGTGTGATCGACGTACGCCCCACACAGGAGTACACCGCCGGCCACATCCCCGGGGCCTGCTCCGTGCCGCTGGACGAACTGGCATGCCGCCTGGATGAGTTGCCCGACGACGCGGAGGTCGTCGCCTACGGCCGCAGCGCCAACTGCGTCCTGGCCCACGACGCGGTGCGCCTGCTGACCGCGCGCGGCCACCGCGCGCTGCGGCTGACCGACGGCATCCTGGAGTGGCGCGTCGCCCGGCTGCCGATCGAGCCTGGACTCAACGGAGCAGCCACCCGCCCCACGGGAGGGTATGACGGCTGAGACACCCAGAACGCCGTACTGTGGCTAGGACGGCGCCATTTGGCTCCATTCAGGGCGATTGCGCACTCCCCGCCGCCCGCACACCCTTGAAGAGCCGTCAACCGGCGGCCGCGACGCGCGGTGCGCCCGCCCGAGCCGACCGCGACCTGACCCGTTCAAACGGGGAGATCCGAGATGCGTACGTCATGGGTCACGCGGCCCTGGGCCTGTGCCGCGGACCGTGAAGGTCGCCCAACTGGTCGGCGTACGGCTGTGCGGCGGCCACGACCTTCTTGCCGAGGGCGGTCAGACGCATGGCGTGTCCGTGCCCGCCGCGGTCCAGAAGCCGCCCGTCGAGGTCTCGTTCCAGTCGGCTGATCTGCTGCGTGACCGTGGACGGGGCAAGCCTTTCGGCGCGGGCGAAGGCGGTGAGATTGGGGTACTTGACGGCTTCCAGGAAGCGGCGTAGCCGGCGGCGTCCGCCGTAGGTTCCGGCCGCTGGCCGCAGCAGGGCCGGAAGGTGGGCCAGCCTTGTGGCTGCGGCGGCCGTTGTGCGTGGTCTCCTGCGGCGGGGGTGCCGGATGGGGGAGATCCGCGCTGCGGTCGCCATCTGGCAGCAACTGACCGAGGAGGCGCTCCCCGACCACGGCGTGCGCGACTATCTACTCAATATCTCCTCAGCAGTTCAGGAAGACGCAGACCCGCAGTTCGACACAGCGGTCACGCGCTGGCTTCAGGACTTGGCCAGCAGGGCGTTCGACGAGGGAAATCTGACAAATGATTCCTTTTTCGCCCTTTTTTGCAACCTCGTCTGGTGGGTCGGCGGCCGCTTGGACGGCGGAGGAGACCACCAGCAGGCCAAGTCCATCGCCCAGGCAATCGTCGACCAGGTGGCGGACATTCTGAGCCCGGACCACGACGGCGTGCTCTGGGCCCGCCAGATTATCGCCCACCAAGAAGGACGCCTTGGCAACCGGGCGTTGGCCTTCGCCCTCAACCTTGAGATAGCCGACATCCTGGCGTCCGTCTACGGGGAGGACCACCCCCTCACACGCGACGCCCGAGTGGACGTCACACGCTGGCAATCCGCAGCCTCCGAATGAGCTTTTCCTTTAGCTCTTGCCATGAACCTGACCCAGCTCAGGCTGAGGATGAAAAGGGCTCTGTGTGTGCGATACGGCTGGATGTCCTGCTACCGCAGCTGGCCGCAGAACGGGTCGATCGTGTCGAGGCCAGTGGTGATCTGCAACCGCCCTGAAGTGCCTGATGCACGTTCCGTGCCAGCGGCGGCAGTCCCGCGCGTGCTGGGCATCGACGAATTCGCCCTGCGCCGGGGCCATTGTTGCGCCACGATCACCATCGACGCCGCCATGGGCGCGCGTGTCGACGTGCTCGCGGACCGCGCGAAGGAGCCGGCGTCGGCGCCGCCCACCCCGAATGCACCGCCAAGCTTCCCAGGTGAGGCCCCCGGCCCGCCGCGCCGGTCGCGCCGTCGGAGGTGGCGCCAAGGAGGCCCGGCAAGATCGCCTCCCGGTCTTCCAGGCTGCTCGCCGCCGGATCGTTGAGGACAGCGCTGACGGTAGTCCACAAAGGTCGGCGGTACTGAGGTCCGCAGTGTGTTTGACTCGCGCCCGTAGGGCGCGTATCAGAAGTGAGCACAGTGACCCGTTGATGGGAGTCCGATGTGAGAACGGTGTCTCGTGGCGGTCGCGGGCGGTTTCAGTGTTGGGCGACAATCGTCGGGTGACTGAAGCCAACGTGGCGCATGTTTTCCTGTCGCGCCGCCGGTTCTCCTCGTTCGAAGACATCCGGAACTACGTCGATGCGGGGTGGTCGGAGAACGGGGACGCACAACCATCCGTCTTTATGGGAGTCACCGGAATCGTCGAGCTCGAACCGATGTGCGTCGAAGCCATCCATGCCCAGGACGACGGTCACCTCACGCCGGTTGTCCCCGAGATACTCCTTCGAGGGGCGTCGTACGCCGACCAGTGGCTGCCACAAGTGGAGTCGACCGAACTGGCTGACGCCGCGATCTGCGTCGTCGCTCCCAACGTGGTCACCAACCCGCACGGCACCGCTCTGCACTACCTAGGCGGGTTCACTTATCACGCCTGAGGGTCTCTCACTGCGGGTTGTCACAGCCATTGGTAGCGTCCATTTACAAGTGACTGACCACCCATTCGATGCACATCTACGAAGAACGCACGCTAGGTACGTCCCTGCCGACGCATGTGTCAGTGCGCGCCTCGCGGCCGGCGGCGAGCCGGGCAGACCACTCGCGTTCGGCGATGACGAGGCCACGCTCCAGCGTCTCGACGAGCACCGTCCGGTTCACCGACACCACCGTCGGCTCGGTGCCCCAGGCGGGACCGCCTCCCTCTCGTACCCGACAGGCAAGATGCACCCGGTCCCCCTCGGGGAACGCGATAGCCGTCACCTCGTCGGTGCACTCTCCCCACTCCAGGAATTCACACCGCGCGAGTGCCTCCTCAGTCCCAAGTGAAGTCCCGGTACCGACATCGTCGTACATCCAGCTCTCGGCGATGCGAAAGGACTCCGACGGCGAGGTGAACCCCTCCGGCGGCGCAGTCGGTACGTGGAAGCGACCGATCTCGTCCTTGAACTTCTTAACCAGCAACGGCGGATAAAAAGCGTTGTCCCTTGCGTTCACATGGAGCCCGCCGACGAAGATATCAACGCACAGCAGAGACGGGTCCTGTTCGACGTGGAACTCCAAACCGAATCCGGTCCGCGACCCGAACAACATGGCGACCTCCCCAACAACGGCGCGATACCCATCACGACCCCACCCTACTGATCCACTTTCGATGCACGCCCTGGTGCCCCATCAGGCATGATTGGATGACGATCATGTTCAGCATTACCGTGTCACGGGCGTTCACCGTTGCCGAAGTGACTGCCATATTCATGGAATTGATCCCGCCTGGCCTGCAGTTGGTGGTACAACCCCCCGGAGCCGATGTTCCGGACAACACAGGAAGCCTATGGGCAAGTCTGGAGCCCACCGATGATCCGGCATGGCCACTCGGTCTTGTGGTGCATGTGTACGAGTGTGACCTCGGGCCATACCCTGATCTGCGCCTCGCGGAGCACATCGCAGAACGATTCGACGTGGACGTCTTGTGCGGCGTCGATCCATCCCTCGTCGATGTCGACCCCCAGGATCCGTACTACCGCCTGGCGCTGGTCGGCGGCCGGTGGCACCTGGCCAGCGCTGCCTACACGCGGCTCATGGGGCCGTACGTCATCGGTGGCACTGACGGATTCCGGGAGGAGCTGGAGAACGAACCCGTCAAGCTGATCCGGCCGGTCCTGGTCGATACCCGCTGAGCCATGAACGACAGCGCCCCCTGGCCAGGAGCCACAGACAAGTGGTATGCCCAGGTTCTGATGGAGTCGGGTTGCTGGACAGTTGACGATCCAGCAGCCTTCGGAGGCCGTGATGCCCCGCAGCTATCCGCCCGAGTTCCGCCGCAAGGTGCTCGATCTCGTTGCGTCCGGAAGAAAGGTCGCCGAGGTCGCCCAACTCCTCGGCATCGGTCCGATTTCTGAAGCGGATTCAAATGATCTTTGTTCTGATTGTGATCACCGCGGTGGTGGCCGGGTGGTCGCTGGTCGCCGGCCGGCTGGAGCGACGGCATGTGCGGGCTCCTCTGATGCTGGTGCTCGCGGGCGTGGTCACGGGGGGTGTTCACCCACAGCCATATCGCCGTCACCCTGAACTCCGGGGTCGCTCAGCATGTGGCCGAGGTCATCCTGGCCGTCCTGCTGTTCGTCGACGCCACCGAGCTGCCGTGCGCGCCCTGCCGATCATGCTCGCCTTCCTCGGCTCGACGTTCACCTGGCGAGAACGGCTCATGGTCGGCGCGCTCGGACCACGCGGCACCCCCTCCATCGTGTTCGGCCTGCTCGCGTTCAACGCTCTGCCGGACGGGCGGTACGCCGACACCGCTCTGTACGCCATGACCCTGACGGTGCTCGGCAGTGTGCTGCTCCACGGCGGCGCTTCGGTGGTCATCGCCCGGTTCCTGACCGGGCCGCCCCCGCCGGCTGCCAGCCGCCCTGGCTCCCCGGGGACCGATGAGCCGGACTCACCGGTCGCCGCCGTGCAGGGTTGATGGGTCGTACTACCCCAGGCCGGTCTTCTCCAGCCACTCGGCGGGGGCGGACCCGACAGTCGCCGGATGTGCGCAGCACGGCCGGGCGTCCAGCCTGGAGGCATGACACAGCACGTTCGTGACAAGGAGCCGGAGACCACCGTCGGGGCGTCGGCCGACATCGACGTGCCAGGCCCTCACGTCACCCCTCGCAGAGGCGGGTTGCTGGAACTTCTCGGCCTGACGCTGGCGGCGGGCGCCGGTGTCCTGTTCGTCGTCCGTCCTGAGTTCTACGAGGCAGGGGTGCACGTCTTCGCCACGCGGGTGGCCTCCCTGGTCCACTGAGCCGGCGATCCCAAATCTCCCGGGGCAGGCGTCTGGCCGGCGTACGCCCTGATCTCCGTGATGCCGTTGCGCACACGCTCGCCACGAGGGCTGTGGCACCGTCGACGCGGTGCGCGGCCGACCACGTAGGAAAGGAATCCTGTGAACACCGCATCCGCCCCAGAGGCGACGGGTGCCGAGTCCCTGCGCGCCCGCGAGACGCTCAAGGCGCTGTACGGGTACGTCCGTCCGCACCGGTGGGCCGTCGCGCTCGGTCTGCTGTTGGCGCTGGTAGGGGCCGCCGGCGGGCTGCTGCAGCCGCTGGCCACGAAGACGCTGGTCGACCGGCTCTCGTCCGGTGGCACGATCGGCACCATCCTGCTGGCCATGACCGTCCTGGTCCTGCTGAGCATGGTGGCCGAGGCGTTCGGCGCCTATGTGCTGGAACGGACGGCGGAGTCGGTGGTGCTCGCCGCCCGCCGCAGCCTCATCGGACGGTTGCTGCGACTGCGCCTCGCGGAGGCGGAACGGATGCAGCCGGGCGATCTGATGTCCCGGGTGACCTCCGACACCACGCTGCTGCGGGCGGTCAGCACCCAGGCGGTGGTCTCCGCGGCGACGGGAGCGGTGACGCTGGCCGCGGCGATCGTGGTGATGGCGTTCCTCGATGCCGTCCTGCTCGCCGTCACGCTCGGCGTGGTCGCGGTCGTCGGTGTGGCTGCCGCGCTGGTGCTGCCGAAGATCGGGCAGGCGGCCGAGCGTGCGCAGGCGGCTGTCGGGGAGATGTCCACGGGCCTGGAGCGGGTCTTCGGCGCGTTCCGTACGGTGAAGGCGTCCGGCGCCGAGGGACGGGAGACCGCTCGCGTCGAGGCGGCGGCACGCAGGGCGTGGCGCCACGGCGTGCGCAGCGCGAAGTGGGAGGCCGTGCTGGGTTCGGCGGACAACCTCGCCGTCGAGCTGGCGTTCCTCGCGGTACTCGCCGTCGGCGGGGCGCGGGTGGCGTCGGGGGACATGCCCGTGTCCACGCTCATCGCGTTCCTGCTGTACCTCTTCTTCCTGATGGAGCCGGTGTACAAGCTGGTCGAGGCGGCGTCCCACTACCAGGAGGGCGCGGCCGCGATCGCCCGGATCACGCAGGTGGACGGCCTGGCGACGGAGCAGCAGGACCGGCACCGGTCGGCGCGGCCCGCGGCGACGAAGACGGTGCAGCCACGTCCGGCGTCGGTTCGCTTCGAGGAGGTGTCCTTCCGCTACGGGCCCGGGTTGCCGGACATCCACCAGCGGGTGGACTTCGAGGTTCCGGGCGGCGGGATGACGGCGTTCGTCGGCCCCTCGGGCGCGGGCAAGTCGACGGTCTTCGCGCTCGTCGAGCGGTTCTACGAAGCGACCGGCGGCCGTGTCCTGGTCGACGGCAAGGACGTGACCAAGTGGCCGCTGTCCGAGCTGCGGTCCGTCATCGGGTACGTCGAGCAGGACGCGCCGGTGCTGGCCGGCACGCTGCGGGAGAACCTGGTCTTCGCCGCGCCCGGCGCGAGCGACGACGAAATACGCGAGGTCCTGGCCCGGACCAGGCTCGACGCCCTCGTCGAGCGTCTCCCGCACGGCCTGGACACCCCGGTCGGGCACCGCGGCACGAAACTGTCCGGCGGCGAGCGTCAGCGCGTCGCGATCGCCCGCGCGCTGCTGCGCAGGCCCCGGCTGCTGCTCCTGGACGAGGCGACCTCGCAGCTCGACGCCGTCAACGAGCTGGCACTGCGGGGCGTCATCGCCGAGGCCGCACGCGAGACCACCGTGCTGGTGGTGGCCCACCGCCTGTCGACGGTCACGGACGCCGACCGCATCGTCGTCATGGACGCGGGCACGGTCCGGGCGGTCGGCACCCACGAGGAGCTGGTGGCCGAGGACGAGTTGTACGCGCGGCTCGCGGCGACGCAGCTGCTGACCTCGGCGGGACGCCCCGGCGGGTGAGGCGGGCCTGCGACGCCGAGGACCTCCTACTAGCCGCCCTCCTGCGCATGCAGGAGGGCGGCCTGCATGCGTGACGAGTCCGCGTGCGGCGAGTGCTGGACCAAGAGCAGCTGCGGGAGGATCTTCCCCTGCTCGGGCAGCGGCCGCTCGGCCATCACATCGCGCCCCATGACGGGTGTCTTTTGAACTTGGAGCTCTCGGACGAGTTGGACCACATCGATGTCGCGGCTGTCCGGGGCGTCGTCGTGGACGCGGTCGAGGAGAGCGGTGTCCACGACCGGATGGGTTTCCCCGGCGTTGCCCGGTGCGACGCCGCGAGTCTCCACACCTGCCTGGGTGGCCGTCGTGGTCTCAGCCGCACCGGCGGCCACCGTCTCCCGACGCGCACCAGCCGTTGCCCCGGGCCGCGCCGGGCGTCATGTCCACGCATGTCCCGCAGTCGCCCGGACCTCGCTCATGGACGGCCGGTCGGCGACAGGCGGAGCGGACAGCGGTCGGCCGGGACCACGGCCGAAGCCCGCAAGGGCGATCCCCTTGCGGGCTGGGCAGGCCGTCCGGCCGGGGTGGAACGTACAGGCGTCCCACCCCGGCCGGATCTCACCGGATGTACTTGGCGGGCTTGGTTGCGGTGTTGAGGAGGTACTCCAGGGGGCCGCGGCGGAAGAAGCGGGACCAGATCGTGGCGAACACGATCGCCCCGAGGACGTACATGATCAGCGGAACCCATGACTGCTGGGTGCCGGTCCCGGCAGGCGTGGAGAACACGGACTGTGCGACGAAGTGGCCGACGTAGGCGGTCAGGGACATGGTGCCCACGGCGATGACCGGTTTGGCCAGGCGGCGCAGTCGCGGCAGGCGGTCCATCAGCACGGTCGCGCCCACGATCACGAGGATCGCGACTCCCAGGCTGCCGATGATGTCGAACGTGGTGCCGCTGTGCGGCCCGGCCGCCAGGAGCGACGACGCCGGCATCTGGGGGAACGACCCGCCGTCGAGCGGCATCGACCCGGAGCCGCCGGTCGACGGCATGCTGCCGAAGGACGCCGACCCGGAGCCGCCGGACGACGACCCGCCTTCCGCGAGGCTCCGCAACGCGCCGGGGCCGGCCAGCAGCAGGGACAGGCCGTACGCGGCCGTCGTGAGGGCGGCACCGAAGGCGGCCAGGCGCTTTGGGACAGTGCCGGAGGACAGGTCGAGGCGGCCCAGCGCCATGCCCGCGATCACGAACGACATCCAGGTGAGCGCCGGGTAGAAGCCGGTGAGCAGCAGGTCGAGCACGCCTACCTCGCTGAGGTGGCGGAGCGGGTCGTAGGCGTTGATGCTCTGCTGGACCGACTCGTTCAGCAGCGAGGTCAGGACGTACGCCAACTGTGGTGTGACGATGGCGAACGCAGCCGCGATGATCGCGAGGGTCCTGGCGCGCAGGCGGACCAGGGGCAGGGCGAGCAGGAAGTAGACCCCGTAGAAGCCGAGGATGATCACTCCCCCGTACTCCATCGCCATCACAGTGCCCAGCGCCAGCAGGATCACGGCGCGGATCGCGATACGGGCCTTCGCCTGCCGGCCGGCCAGCCCGGTCTTCGGCTCCTTGCGGCCGGCGAGCAGCATCAGGGAGAACCCGGCGAGGGTGGCGAACAGGACCGACGAGTGACCGTCCGATATGTACCGGATCCAGCTGGCGACGCCGCTCGTCGCGGACAGCGGGGGGCCGATGTGCACGACGTACATGCCGAACACCGCCAGTGCGCGGGCCAGGTCCACCCCGACGAGGCGTCCCATCGAGGGACCGGGCGAGGCCGACGCGGCGGACTCGGGAGAGGTTCGGGGCGGCGGAGGCGAGTTCTCCTGCGGAGCCGTCGTCTCCTGTGGCGGCTGTGTCTGTGTCATACGGCAAATCTCGCGCGGAGCTCGGGGGGCGGCCCATCCGGCAGGCTTCGGTAACACCCCCGCCGACCGGCCGGTACCGCCCCGCCGACCGGCGGAACAGCGCTGCCCACGGTCGGCCGGTGGGCCCGGACGGCCAACCGCCCTATTTGATGACGGCGTTGGCCACCACGACCGTCAGCCCGAGCAACGCGTCAACGGTGCCGATCATCAAGGCGGAGCCCCACGTGCGACCGGCAGCGCGGGCCGCGAGCAGGCCCCAGGCGAACAGCAGCACCACGTTCACGGCGAAGGCCACGTACTCGATGCCCGCCGAGGGCCACCACCCCCAGGCCGCGCCGAGCAGCAGGACCAGTGTCGGCACCGTCGCCACCACCAACGGCCACTCGGACAGCAGCAGCCGCACCGTGGCGCGCACACCGTGATGGGTCCGGTCGCCGCGCAGCGCGATCAGGTGTGCGTAACCGTGCGCCAAGGCCGAGGCGGCGGCCGTGATCAGGAGCCACTGGGCGCTGCTGAACCGGTCGGCGGGCGCCGTCTCACCCTGCTCCGTCAGGGCGGCCACCATGGAGCTGGCCAGTACCGCCCCGTACACGCCCCCGAACAGCACATGGGGCTGCGCCGCACAGCGGCGCAGCGCCCGGACAGGCTGACGAAGGTACGACTCGGGCATGGCTGGGTGATCCTCGAACGGTTCGGACATCGACTGCGGCCGGCAGACCCGGTCGGGCCCACGGGCCGATCCCACCGGACGAGAACCGCCGACACCATCCGCCGGACCTCGTCCACCCGGCCGCCGACGGGCCGGAGCGCTCCCCCCGACCGGCTGGAACCGGCCTGCCGGGTGGCGGGTGTCCACAGCGGCCGCACCGTCGCGCACCTGGCTGGACGTACTGTCGACAGCGAGCGATCACCGTATTGGTCGCCGAGAATCTGGACAGAGCAGACGAGTGCGAGGCGGAACGCCGGTGATCCGGGTAGTGGTGGTGGACGACGAGGCGCTGGTGCGGTCCGGGTTCGAGCTGATCCTGAACGCCTCCGAAGACATCCAGGTCGTGGCGACCGCGGAAGGAGCGCGGGCCACCGACGCCATCCGGCGCGAGCGTCCGGACGTCGTGCTCCTCGACATCCGCATGCCGGACGTGGACGGCCTGACCGTCCTGAGGGAGATCCAGACGCTGCCCGAGCCGCCGACGGTGGCCATGCTGACCACGTTCGACACCGACGAGTACATCCTGACCGCGCTGCGCTCGGGAGCCGCGGGCTTCCTGCTCAAGGACACCGAGCCCGAACAGCTCGCCCAGCTCGTACGCACCCTGGCCGCGGGCGGTGTGGTGATGTCCCCGAAAGCCTCGCGGGCTCTGCTGCGCGGCCATCCTGGGACGGACGCGCCCGAGGTCGCGGAGGACGTGGCGCGCGTGAACCTGCTCACCGACCGCGAACGTGACGTCCTCGTCCTGATCGCGGAAGGACTCTCCAACGCCGACATCGGCACCCGCATCCATCTGAGCGCGGGCACCGTCAAGGACCACGTCAGCTCGATCCTGACCAAGCTGAGGGTCTCCAGCCGCGTCCAGGCGGCGCTCCTCGCGGAGCGGGCCGGACTGCTCAGCGACGACGGCACCGACGCGGCAAGGGGCGCCAGATGATGAGCACGGCTCAGGCACGGTGGCGGCGAGTGCCGCCCTGGGCCGTCGACACCGGCCTCGTCGTGCTCGCCGCGCTCGACGCCTGGATCAATCTCTACGGCGAGGCGACACCCTTTATATGGGCCTGCGCCGCCCTGGGCTGCGCCGGACTGTTCCTGCGCAGGCGCTTTCCCTTGGCCGCCTTCCTGCTGACCCTGCCCATGACCCTGTTCATGGACGTGGCGGTCGCGCCGATCGCCGCGCTGTACACACTGGCCACGCGCACCCGCAACCGCCCGCTGCTGGCCGGCTGCGCCCTGCTGAACGCGGCGGCGGCAACCCTCGCCTGGCCCCTGTCCGACACGTTTTCCGGAGACACGTTTCCCGGCGAGCGCGCCTGGACGCTCATCCAGTTCGTCTACACGCTGGCCACAGCCTTCGCCCCGATCCTGTTCGGCCAGCTCGGACAGGCCAGACACGACGTGGCCCGCCAGCTCGTCGAGGTGGAAGTGGCCCGCGAACACGAACGCGCCCTGTACGCCCAGACCGTCCTCGCCCGCGAACGCGCCCAACTGGCCCGCGAGATGCACGACGTCGTCTCCCACCAGGTCAGCCTCATCGCCGTACAGGCCGGGGCCCTGCAGGTCGCCGCGAAGGACCCCGACGCCCGCGACGCCGCCCGCACCATCCGCACCCTGAGCGTGAACACCCTCGACGAACTCCGCCACATGGTCACCCTGCTGCGCGCCTCAGGCGGCAAGGACACCGAACTCACCCCCCAGCCCACGCTCGCCGACCTCCAGCAGCTGATCGCCAACAGCGGCATCGAGACCGCCCTGACCGGGGAGCTCCCGCCCGGCATCAGCACAACCGCCCAACGCACCGTCTACCGCACGGTCCAAGAAGCCCTCACGAACGTACGCAAGCACGCCCCCGGCGCCCGCGCCGAGGTACGCCTGTGGCACGACGCGCAGCACTTCGGCGTCACCGTCACCAACACCGCCCCCACCCGCCCGTCCGTCGCCCTGCCCAGCGCCCGGCACGGCCTGATCGGCCTGAGAGAACGCGCCGAACTACTGGGCGGCACCCTCACCGCCGAACCCACCCCACAGGGCGGATACAAGATCGAACTACAGGCCCCCACCCGGCCCGCCTGAGCGCAACCCGCCCGACGCGGACCGGCGCCGCTCCGCGGAACGCGACCTGGGCCCCGTACCTTCTATCTGCCCCTCAAGCCGACAGCCGTGCCTTTCAGCGCAGGGCGACGATTGGCACGTCGAACGCCACTACTCCCTAGAACGGAACACACATGAAGCGCAAGTCCGCGGCGCTGGCGGCAGCCGTCCTCACGGTGGCCGGCCCGGGGGCCTCAGTCCCGACGGCCGGCGCGCAGGAGGCCGGGGCGCTGGTCGTCAACAACTGCAACGGGACCATGACGTCCGACAACAACATGGGCTCCTTCTACACGCGGATCCCCGCCTACGTCTCCAAGACGGGCAGCACGACCCACCGCTACTCCCGCTGCAACATGGCAAAAAGGGGCTAACGGCGACCACGTCAAGGCGCTGCAGCGGATCCTTAACAACTGCTATGCCCGTGGTCTCACCGTCGACAGTGCCTTCGGTGCGAACACGAAGGAGGGGCTGGAGTACGCACAGCGGCTCGCCAGTCCTTCCGTCACCGTCGACGGCGTGTGGGGCCCGAATACCCTCCACGGCGTCACCCTGCCGGGATTCGATAGCAACGGCCAGTTCAACGGCCACTGCTACTCGCAGGTGTACTGAGTAGGTTCGAGGACGGGCGCGGTGGCTGACGCTCCGTTTCCAGTCCCCGAAACTATTCAGAGGGCAGCATGAGAGCTGATTCCCGATTCTTCGTTTCGTGGGGACAAGCGGGCAGGTCGTGGCGACATCAGTCGACTACGGCCGAGGCTGGGTGAACAAGCCTGGCTCGGTCTCGGCCAGGATCCCGCGGCCGGCCAGCCGCTTGAGCTTGAGGCGGACGTTGTTGATGTTGTTGGGCGCGACCCCCACGTCCATCGCCTCGCACACCTGCCGTGCACGCAGCGGATGGTCGGCGGCGGTGAACACCGCCATGATCTGCCGGTAGGCCGGATGGTCCGGCAGTTTCGGTGCCAGCGGCGCGGGCGGTTGCGGGTCGGGCAGCGCCAACAGTGTCTTGCTGGTGATCCGGATTTCTTCGGCCGCCCGGCCGAGTTCGTCGAGCTGTGTGGTCAGCTGCGTGATCTGTTCCCGCGTCGTCTCGGCCTGCGCGGTGATCTCGCGTTCCCGCTCCTCCAGCCGTGCCAGCACCGCGCCGAGGGTCAGCTCCCCGCCGGTCATGCGGTGCGCCAGGCGGGCACCTTCGGCGCGGTCAGCCGACGCAGTATCACCGCGGTCATCGCCCAGTACACCCGCGACTGCGAACTGCGGGGCAGATGCTCGTAGTCGCGCACCAGCCTGCGGTGCAGCATCAAGATCCCATACGTGCGTTCCACCACCCACCGCTTGGCTTGAGGAACGAACCCGGTCTGCGCGGGATTGCCCTCCACGACCTCCACCTCGATGCCCACCTTCTCCCCGTGCGCGACGACGGCGTTCTTGAAGCCCTGGCCGACCAAGGCCTTCTGCACGATGCCAGTATCGGCGGCGACGTTGTCCAGCAGCGCGATACCGACGGCGTTCTCGTGCGCCGACGTGGCCGCCACGACTGCCGCGATCACCAGCCCCAGAACGTCAGCGGCCAGGCCGCGCATGCGGTCCGGTGCCCTTTTTGCCGCATCGCGCCCCGTCGACTCAGCGGGCGCTCCGGCCACCGCGTGCACCCTCTGGGTATCGAGCACCACCAGGCTCGGGTCCGCCTTCCGACGCGCCATTTCCCGCACCTGCCAGCGCAGCAGGTTGTGAATGGTCTGATCGATGCCGTCGTCACGCCAGGTGGAGAAGTAGTACGTCACCGGGCCGGGCGGCGGAAAGTCGTGCGGGAGCAGCTCCCACTGGCAACCGGTCCGGCCATGGTGGAGCAGTGCGTTGACGATCTCCCGCATCGTGTACCGGCCCTGATGGCCGCTGATGGCCGCTGACCGAGGGATGCGCGGCCTTCCACGCGGTGATCACCGGCTCGACCAGCGCCCACTGCTCGTCCCTCACGTCGGTCTTGTAGGGCTTGCGCTCGCTCACGGCGACCAGCCCAATATGCCCATGGCCGCCGACCGGCCGGGATGCCGCACCGCCACACATTCAGGTAATGACAAAACGCCTGTGCACTCTCATTCCGCCCTCTGATGGCCGCGCTTCTTCGCGAGATCACCCGAAGGCACCGCCCCGCTCGATGAGCTGTGTCTCCACGCTGCCTCCACGGCGCGACCAGCACGATCAGCGCGGTCGAGACATCGACCATGCCCTCCAGCAGAAACAACGATTCCGCCGCACACAGGCACCCTCAAGCCTGACCTGCTCCACACCGCTGACAACCAGCCGTTGCCATCGAAATGTGCTAACTTTTCTTCACTTACTACGGTCAGATATCTGCCCATTGCCGCCCCATAACTGGGCCACTGTCGTCGGGTTCTCGGTGGAGCTCAGACGGCCGGAACACAGGAATCACGAGGGGACATGCTCTACGGGCGCAGCAGCGAGCTGAACCAGCTGTCCGACCTGGTCCAGCGCGGCATCGCCGGGACAGGTGGTGCACTGCTGGTGCGGGGAGAGGCGGGCATCGGCAAGACAGCCCTGCTTCAGGCCGTCCGAGACACCGCCGTCGCCCAGGGTTGTCGGGTGCTGTCCGCGCTCGGCGTCCAGTCCGAGGCCTCCGTTCCCTTCGCTGGACTGCATCAGCTGCTCAACCCCGTGTTCCCCGATCACGTCGGACTTCTTACCGGTCGTCAGCGGGAGGCGCTGTACGCCGCGTTCGGCATGGCGCACAGCCCCTCACCGGAGATGTTCTCGGTCGGGCTCGCGTCACTGGAACTGATCAGCGGTTTCGCCGAGGAATCCCCCGTCGTCCTCCTGATCGACGACGCTCAGTGGATCGACGGACCGAGCAGCGAAGTCCTGGCGTTCCTTGCGCGCCGACTGGAGGCGGAGCGGGCCGTCATGTTGCTGGCCGTGCGCGATGGCCACGACACCGTCTTCCAGAACGCAGGCCTCCCCGAACTGGCACTGCCCGCCCTCGATGAGGACGCGGCGACGAAACTGCTCACAACCCACGCACCCGGCCTCTCCCCCCTGGTTCGTCAGCGCCTCCTGACCGAAGCGGCGGGCAACCCCCTGGCCCTCGTCGAACTGCCCACGACACTGGACGACGGGGAGGTCCCGCAAACGGTCCTGCCCTGGCTGCCGACCACCCGTCGCCTGGAGCGATCCTTTCTCGTCCGGGCCGCCACGCTGCCCGGACGCACCCGGGCCCTGCTGCTGATCGCCGCGGCCGACGACCAGGGGGATCTCGCGGAAATCCTCCGGGCCTCGACGCTCCTGGAAGGCCAGGACATCGCGGTCGATTCCCTCGAACCCGCCGTCACCGCCGGGCTGGTCGAGCTCAGCGGACATGAGATCCGCTTCCGGCATCCCCTGATCCGTTCCGCCGTCTACCACGCCGCCACCCCGAAACGGCGTCTGGCCGCGCACGCAGCGCTGGCTGCGACCCTGTCCGCACACCAGGAACGCCGGGCCTGGCACCGCGCGGCGGCAGCCTCCGGCCCCGACGACAGCGTTGCCCTCGATCTGGAAGCCGCCGCCGCCAAGGCCCTGCTGCGCGGCGCACCGGGCGCGGCGGCCGAGGCGCTGCGCCAGGCCGCGTTGCTCAGCAGTGCGGACACCCACCGAGGGCGCCTGCTGCTACGGTCCGCCGAGATCAACTTCGATCTCGGCAACGCCGATCTCGCCCGCCGGCAACTGGCCGAGGCGCAGTCCGCCCGACTGGAGACCGTCGAACGGCTCCGCCTCACCCTGTGGGCCGAGGCCCTCAACGAGGAGAGCTGGTTCACCCCGGAACGCGTACGGGTCTTCGCCGACGTCGCCGACCAGCTCGCCGACGCGGAGAAGGACGGCGCCGCCCTCGCCCTGCGCGCCCTGTGGCCGCTCTCCATCGGCTGCTGGTACGGCAATCCGTCCGCGGAAACGCGCGCCATGGTCGTCAAGACCGCGCGACGCCTGCAGCGCAGCGACAACGACCCCATGGTCCTGTCCGTCGCCGCTTGCGCGGACCCGGTGGAGGAAGCCGCTTGGGTCATCGCCGAGACGACCCGGCTGCCGGCCGATGCGGTGAGCGATCCCGTCGAGCAGCATGCTCTGGGCGCCTCACTGACTGCGGTGTGGGCATACGACCTGTCCTGGCCGTACCTGTGCGCGGCCGTTGACGGCCTGCGCCGTCAGGGTCGCATCGGCCTGCTGGGCGAGGCGCTCGCCTCCCAGGCCTGGGCGGCCATCCCGCTGGGCAAGCACCGGTTGGCACGGTCGGCGGCCGACGAGGCACGCAGGCTCTCCCGCGACACCGGCCGGACCCGCTGGGCCTATGTCGCCGATCTGGCGCTGGCCGCACTCGAGAGCGAGCGAGGCGAACCCGACAAGGCGAGCAGCCTCATTCAGGCGACGGAAGCCGAACTGCTGTCGGTGGGAGCCCAGTCCATTCTCGGATTTGCACAGATCGCCCGGGCACGGCACGCGATCGTCAACAACCAGCATCACGAAGCCTTCGAGCAGCTGTCACGTGTACTGGACCCGTCCGATGTCACCTACCACCCGTTCGTGGGCTACATGGGAATGGCCGACCTGATCGAGGCCGCAGCGCACCTCGGCCGCGACGACGAGGCCGCACGGCACCTCGCTCGGCTGGACGCCCTGGCTGAGCGGACGAACGCACCGTATCTGACCGCCATGGCCACCTACGCCCGCCCCCTGGTCGCCTCCGACGACCAGGCGGAGGCCCTCTTCCAGCAAGCACTGGAGTCCCGGCTGCTGTCGAGTTGGCCGTTCCACCGGGCACGGTTGCTGCTGGCCCATGGTCGGTGGCTACGACGCCGACGCCGGGTCGCCGAGGCCCGCCGCCCCCTGCGCAGTGCCCTGGAGAGCTTCGAAGCCCTCGGCATCGCGGCATTCGGCCAGGCGGCGCGTGCGGAGCTGCGTGCCGCCGGCGAGACCGTGGACGGGCCGGCACCCGACGCCCTCGACCGACTCACGCCGCAGGAACTGCAGATCGCGAAGATGGCCGCGACCGGCATGACGAACCGTGAGATCGGGGCCCAGCTCTTCATCTCCCATCGTACGGTCGGCCAGCACCTGCGCCGCATCTTCCCGAAGCTGGGCATCACTTCGCGCGGCCAGCTGCATCTCGCCGACCTCGGCGACGACTGACCCCAACCGCGTCATACGGCGACGGCGGAGGGCATCCTTCGGCGTGTGGGATGGCCACACCCGCACCAGGGTCGGAAGCCGCATGCACCGCACGGTGGCCCGATGCGCAACGACCTGTGCTCTGATACGGCCCCCCTGCCGGGCCCGGCAGGCAATACGACCATGGGCTGCCCTCACGAGTCGGTGTGCCGCAAAGAAAAACAGGGCGGGCGGGCAGGGCGCATTCGATCTGACGATGAGTCACACGTGTGCCCGCATATCGGTGGCTGATGCGCTGATCCCGGCCCACCCACACGAGCCGATCAGCATAGGCACCTGGGACACCGGCCCCTTCAATAATGACACCGCAGCGGACTTCGCCAACAGGCGGTGGCCGCAGCCGCGCTGTTCGGGGCGCAATGCCCGGACGGCGAGCCGATCAGCACCCCTCTGCCGCATCATCGACCAGGAAGAGTCCGGACCGGCTTCGACCTGGGCCGACCCGGCAGACGGGAGGCTGCGTCTCGAGGGCTTGGGGGTGACGCCGTCGTGGGCCTGCTGGCCGGTTGGTCTGTGGTCGGCGCGGGCTTTCAGCATCTGCTGACGGTCGCCCGGCTGCCTGCCGCCGTTGCCGTGCTGCTCGGTGGGCTCACCTACGTCATTGAGCTCGTCGTCGTACGCAACGACGCCGTCGCGATGATCTTCGTGACGCCGTTGTCGGTTCTGCTGGCCACGTCGGCGACCGGAGCGACGGCCGTGGTGACGATCACCGCGGACCGTCTCCTGGAAACCGTTCTGGACTGTCTCCCCACGGTCGCGGCAGGCTGTCTGGTCAATCGCCGCTGGGCGGTACGGCATCGGCGGCTAATGCGGCGGCCGCGCTCGCCCTCGCCAAACTGGCCGACATCCTGAAATGCCGGTGCGCGTCGGACGAGGGCGCCCTCGAGCCACCGTCGGCCGCTCGTGGGGTCAGCCGCAGCGCAGCAGGCTGGCGCCGAAAATGGCCGTGAGCACGCGGTGGACGACGGCGTCGGCCTTGGCCCTGAAGGAGCCGTCGCTCGCCGTACGGGACTTGACCGTCAGGGTCATGTCGCCGCCGGCGGCGAGGAAGTTCACCGCCCGCTGACCCGGGGCGTGCGCGTGGACAGCACCACCTTGAAACCCGCTTGGGAGCGGTGCATCTTGCCGATGACGGGCGAGAACGCCGCCGGACGCCTCGCATCGATCTTGGCCTCTCGCCCCGGCAAGGCACGGCGATCCCGCGCCCGTCCCTCACGCTGCGCCGAACGGATGCCGGCACCTGCTGCAGGAAGCCTGGTCAGCACATACATTGAACACCTGCTGTCATCACATCGCGACTCACCCTCACATACTGTTTCGTGTGAATTGCAGTGGCGCGACACATGACTCAACGATTCCCTTCTGCCAAGCGAGGACTGACTACATGACCGACATCCAGCAGCTGCCCGAGGCTCTCCGCATCTTCATAGATGCCACCAACGCGGGCGACTCCGAGGCGTTCGTGGCGGCCTTCAGCCCGGACGCCCATCTCAACGACTGGGGCCATGAGTTCCACGGGCGCTCCGGGGTGGCCCAGTGGAACCGGAGCGACAACATCGGCGTTCAGGCCCACTTCGACCTGGTCTCTGCCGCGCCGGGCCCGCAGGACGGCACCTACCGGCTGACCTTGAAGGTCTCCGGCAACGGCTACAACGGCACCGGCCCCATGGTCTTCGAACTGCGCGACGGACTGATCGCGAGCCTGCGGATCAGCTGAGCGGGGCCGGTACCGACGCGCTCAGCGGGCCGCCGCGGGCGGCGGCAGCCGCAGGCCCACGAGGTCCGGCGGAACCGGGCTGTCGGGCCGGAAGAGCGCTGAGCCCGGCCCGTCCAGGGCGGTGGCGGGCGCGTCGGTGAGGCGGAACCGGTCCCGCAGCCGCCCGTAGAAGTCGGTGGGGTGCAGCCGAATGAGACGGACCCGCTCCGGCGCCCGGAAGACGCCGATCCAGTCGCCGGGGTCGAGGACTCCGCGCAGCTGACCGTCGACGCTGACCACCGCACGCCCGGAATGAGGCAGCACCCGCAGGGCGACCGGTTCGTCGGGAGCGGCGACGATGCTGCGGTCGAACGTCATGTGGGCGGCGATCGGGGTGAAGACGACGGCGTCCATGTGCGGAGAGAGCACAGGGCCGCCCGCGGCGAAGCTGTAGGCGGTGGAGCCGGTGGGGGTGGCCACGGCCAGGGCGTCGGCCGAGTAGGCGGCCAGCAGCCGCCCGGCGAGGTACACATCGGCGCTCACCTGGTGGTCCCGGGCGAGCTTCTCCAGGACGATGTCGTTGAGTGCGTTGACGTCCAGCCGGACGCCCCAGCCCTGCCCCTCGGTGCTCTCCGGACGCACGTGCGGCGCCGGCAGCGCCGGGCCGTGCCCGTAGCGCATCAGGACCTCCAGCTCGCTCGGCATCTCCAGAGGTCGGGAGGCCCGCATCGTCAGGGTCATACGCTCTTCGACGGCCGCATCGCCCTGGTGGACGGCGTCCAGGGCAGCCGACATCTGCGAGACGGAGACCTCGGTCAGGAAGCCGACCTTGCCGAGGTCGACACCGAGGACGCTGGCGCCGCTCTTCACCGCGATGCGGGCGCCGCGCAGAAAGGTGCCGTCCCCACCGAGGGTGACCACCAGGTCCGGATTGCCGGCCGCCTCCGCCTCCTCCTGTCCGTGCCGGCGTCCGTGCTGCGCACCCCATACGTCGATGTCCGTGCAGCGGATGCCGTGCGACGCGCTCCACTCTCGCACCACACGCGCCGCCGCCTGGGCCTCCTCCCGGCCCTGATGCACGACAAGACCGATACGGTGAACGGACATGAGGCCCTCCCGACACCCGGCATGTGGCCGAGCTCATCGCACGTGAATCAGTGGGTGACTCAGGTGCTCTCAGTAACTAGAGACATGTTGTACACGCACACTGTCTCGCACAAACGGCCACCAGGCTCTGCGGCAGCCACACCGGGAAACCTCCTCCGCTGGACCCCACACTCCGGGGGAAGCCGGTCGGGGCCGTGTTAGTGTCGCCGTGAATTGCGCCCTTGCGGCGCGCAGAGCTTGGTCATCCTCCTCACCGTGCGGAGTTCGTCCGTCACCCGTCGTCCGGAGGAGGTGCGATCGATGCGGTCGTCGTCCGGTTCGTGGTTGCCGTCACCCGGTTCATCGCTCTGGTCACCCGGTTCCCTGTACGGCCGACAGGCGGAGACCGTTCGGCTGCGGGCCCGGGTCGAGGAGCTGTCGCGGCGGGGCGGGGCCGTCCTTGTCCATGGTGAACCAGGAATCGGCAAGACGGCGTTGCTGGAGGACGCCGCGCGGTGCGCGCAGGAGGCCGGCGCCCGGGTTCTGCGCACCCTCGGCGTGGAGTCCGAGACGCTGATTCCCTTCGCCGGACTGCACCAACTCGTCTTCCCGCTGCGCGCCCTGGTCACCGAACTGCCCGAGGAACAGCGCGATGCGCTACAGGCCGCCCTGGGGCTGACGGACACGCCCGTGCCTGATCTGTTCCTGGTCGGCCTCGCCGTCCTCGACCTGCTGACGCGGGCCGCGGCCGACTCCCCTGTGGTGCTGGTCGCCGACGACGTGCACTGGCTGGACGGCGCCAGTTCGGAGATCCTCGCCTTTCTCTCCCGCCGCCTGGACTCCGAGCCTGTTCTGCTCCTCGCAGCCATGCGGGACGGCTATCCGCCCTCGCACCTGACCACAGCAAGCCTGCCCTCCCTCGCCGTCGGCCCGCTCTCGGACACCGCCTCGGCCCAACTGCTGGACGCCCGCGCACCCGAGATGGAACAGGGAGCCAAGCGCCGACTGCTGCGAGAGGCCGCCGGCAACCCGCTCGCCCTGACGGAACTGCCTGTGGACGGCACGGACCTGTCGACGCCGCCGTCGCCCACCGCCACAGACACTCCGATGTCCCGCCGGCTCCAAAACGCCTTCACCGCACGCCTGAGCACCCTGCCCGAGGTCACCCGGCACATCCTGCTCACAGCGGCCTGCGACGACGGCGGCTCGCTGCCCGAGATCCTGCGGGCCGCCTCCCTCAACCGCCAACCTCCGGCCGTCGCCGCGGACCTGGCGCCGGCGACGGCCGCCGGGCTGATGGAGGTGACCGACGACAGCGTGCGCTTCCGGCACCCGTTGATGCGCTCCGCGATCCGCCAGAGCGCCTCCGCCGAACTGCGCAGAGCCACCCATGCCGCCCTGGCCCGCTGCCTGCCCACCGACTCCGACCGCCAGGCCTGGCACGCGGCGGCCGCCGCCGACCGTCCCGACGAGCAGCTCGCCGCCCGCCTCGAAACGGCCGCGGACCGCGCCCACCGGCGCGGCGGCGCCGCCGACTCGGTGCTGACCCTGGAGCAGTCCGCCCGGCTGAGCACCGATCCCGCGCTCCGGGTGGAGCGCCTGCTCAAGGCCGCCGACCAGGCCGTCGACGCCGGCCACCGTCATCTCGTCGCCCGGCTGCTGGAAGCCGCCGCACCCGACGCGGCGAGCCCGCAACAGCGCGCCCGGCTCCAGTGGATCAGGGGCGGGCTGGAGGACGGCATGCGCGACGCCTCCGAAGGCACCGCCGCCCTGACCCGGCTGGCCCGTTCGGTACACGGCCAGGGCGACCCGGAACCGGCGGTCCGCATCCTGTGGAGCTCCGCCCTGCGCTGCTTCTGGTCGGACCCCGACGCCCGGGCCAGGGCAGACATCGTCGCCCTCGCCGACGCGCTGCCCTTCCCGGACGACGACCCGCGCATCCTAGCGATCCTCGCCTACGCCCAACCCGTCCTCACCGGGCGGCGGGTGCACGCCCATCTGCGCACCGCGGCCCGCCGCACCGCCGGCGACGCCCAGGCCGACCGGCTGGTCGGCAGCGCGGCCGTTCTGGCCGGCGACCTGGAACTGGCCCGGGAGTTGTCGCAGTTGTCGGTGCCGGGCCTGCGCACCCAGGGCCGCCTCGGACTGCTCGCCCGGGCCCTGGGCGCCCAGGCCTGGAGCGGGGCGCACCTGGCCGACCTGGGCGCCACCATCCCGGTGGCACAGGAGGCCAGCCGACTCGCCCACGAGACCGGGCAGACCTTCCTGCACGGCCTCAACGTCGCCACCGAGGCCCGCACCGCGGCCCTGCGGGGCCACGCCGAGACCGCCCTGGAACTGGCTGCCGAGGCGGAACGCATCGGACTGCCCGTCGGTGCCCGACCGGTCCTCGCCACCGCCCAGCTCGCCCGCGGGCTGGCCGCGACGGTCCTGGGCCGCTTCGACGAGGCCTGCGCCCATCTGCTCCGGATGCACGACCCCGCGGACCCCGCCCACCAGCCGGCGCTGCGCTGCTATGCCCTCATCGAACTCGCCGACGCCGCCGTGCACTGCGGGGACACCGGGCTGATCCGTCCGGTGGTGGAGGACCTGGAGCAGGCGGGCACCCTCACCCCTTCGCCCGCGCTGCACACCGGGCTGCGTTACGCGCGGGCGGTGCTCGCCGCCGACGAGGACGCCGAACCGCTCTTCCGGCAGGCCCTGGACGCCGGCGAGGGCAGCGCGTTCGACCGGGCCCGGGTGCAGCTGGCGTACGGCCAATGGCTGCGCCGCCAGCGGCGGGTGACCGACTGCCGCACCGAACTGCGAGCCGCCCGCGAAGCCTTCGACACGCTGGGCACCGTGCCATGGAGCGACCGTGCCCGGCAGGAACTTCTGGCCTCCGGCGAACACAGCAGCTGCCGCGCACCGGACGCCCGCGACCGGCTCACTCCGCAGGAGCTGCAGATCGCGCAGATGGCGGCCGAGGGCCTGACCAACCGTGAGATCGGACAGCGGCTCTATCTCTCGCACCGCACGGTCAGCACCCATCTGCACCGCGTCTTCCCCAAGCTCGGGATCACCTCCCGGTCCGGACTGGCCTCGTTCTTCCCGCACTCCGGCCGCGGGTGAGAGCGGCCGGGTACGTCACGTACGTCGTCACATGACGCATGCCGCCGTCGGCGGTGCCGCCCTAGCGTGGCCCCATGTCCGGCAACGGCTCCGATCTCCTGCGTGGTTCCGGCCACGGCACAGCCGCCCGCCAGCCCGTACGACGCGCGCCCTCGGGCACCGGCGGCGGCCGGAAGGCCGCGCCGGAGCTCGTCGGCCGCGACCGGCAGGTCGCTGACGCCACCGCGCTTCTCGACCGGCTCCGCGCCGGCCGGGGCGGTGCGCTGGTGGTGAGCGGCACGCCCGGGACCGGCAAGAGCGCCCTGCTGGAACACCTCTGTGGCCTGCTCGACACCGAGGTCCGCGTGCTGGCCGTCCCGGGCGACGACGACGGCACCGCCTATGCGTGGCTGCACCAGCTGTTGCGGCCCGTACGCACGTTCAGGCACCGGCTGCCCCCGGCGCAGCAGACGCTCCTCGCCCGCGCCGCGGACCCCTCCGAAGCCGCCGGTCTCGATCCGTTCCCCCTGGCGCTCGCGGCGCTGAACCTGCTGGCGGAGGCGGCCGCGCGACGTCCGCTGGTGATGGTCGTGGACGACCTGGACCGACTGGACCACGCCGGCTTCACCGCACTGGGGTTCGTGGCCAGGCGTCTCGCCTCCGAACCCGTGGTGCTGCTCGGCGCGATGGCCGAGAGCAGCCGGCACCGGGGGGAAGCCCTCGGTCTGCCCGTCCTCACCCTGGACCGGCTCGACGGCCCGGACGCCACGCGCCTGGTGGACCTGCGAGCCCCGGGTCTGCCGTCCGGACTGCGCGAACATGTCCTCACCGAGGCCGAAGGCAACCCGCGCGCGCTGGACAGGCTGGCCCGCGAGGCACAGCGCGCCATCCTGCGCCGCGGCCTGCACAGCACTTGGCCGTACTCCGCCGGGCCCGAACCGGCGACCGGATTCCCGCGCGAACCAAAGAGCCGATCATCTAACCCGGCGGGCGCCCGTCTCCCCCACCCCCAGGCAGGGGCGGGGACGGTCCCCGCCGGGGCGTCCGGGGATGACGACGCCGCCGCGCTGGTCGCCCTCGCACGCCGGATGGCGGACGCCGGTGAGAACGACCTCGCTCTGCGGGTGCTGTCCTCGGCAGCGGTACGTGTCTTCTGGATCGAAGGCTCACCGGACGCCGGTCAGCGCATCGCAGCGCTCTGCACGGCGCTGTCCGGCGTACACGAACCGCGACTCCTCGCGGTGCTCGCCGCGACCTCGCCGGTCAACCATGGCGCCCTGGTCGCCGACAGGCTGCGGCACTGGGCCGACCATCCGGGCGGCGACAGGGACTGCGATCTGCTGCTGGCCTCGGCGGCCCTGATGAGCGGTGCCCCCGAACTGGCCGCCAGCTTCTCGGCGACCGCGGTGCCCACGCTGCGCCTGAAGGGCAACCCCGGGCCGCTGGCCAGGGCGCTCACCCTCCAGGCCATGAGCGCCGCCCTGCGATGTGACCTGCCCACCGCGGCCATGACCGCAGCGGAGGCCGTCCGGCTTTCCCAGGAGACAGGACAGCCCCTGCTGTACGCCTCGGCCCGCGCGGCACAGGCGCTCGCAGCCGCTCTCGGCGGACGGGCCGAGAGGACACGGACCGCGATCGGCGAACCGGAGGAGGAAGCAACGGCTGCCGCTGTCGGCGGCTCGGCCGCGGAGGCACAGGCGCGGGCCGAGGAAACCGCCGACCTCGCCGCCGCGCTGGGCGCCCGCCCCGCGCTGGCCGCGGCCACCGCGGCGCTCGCACACCTTGCCGCGGCCCGGCACGACACCGCAGCGGCCCTCGGGCACCTGCTGCGGCTGCACGGCCCGGCGTCCGCTGCCTTCCATCCCGTGCTGTCCCCATACTGGCTGATCGACCTGGCCGATGCCGCGCTGCTCGCCCACCGCGGCGACGAGGCCCTCTCAGTCATGGACCGGATGGCGCGAGACGCCGCCGTGACACCGTCGAGGGCGCTGCACATCGGAGTGCGGTTCGCGCGGGCCGTCCTGGCCGACGACGCGGACGCCGAGCCTCTCTTCGCGGACGCGCTGGCCGCGGACCTGACCCGTCTGCCGTTCGCCAGGGCCCGTACCCAACTCGCCCACGGGGAGTGGTTGCGCCGTCGGCGCCGCGACGCACAAGCGCGCACTCCGCTCCGGGCGGCCCGGGACGCCTTCGACGCGCTCGGCGCTCGCAGCCTCGCCGACCGGGCCCGCGGTGAACTGCGCGCCTCGGGCGAGGCAAGCGCAGAACATACCCCGAACGTACGGGAGTTACTCAATCCGCAGGAGCTGCAGATCGCACTCATGGTGGCGGAGGGGCTGACGAACCGGGAGATCGGTGAGCGGCTGTATCTCTCGCACCGCACGGTCAGCGGTCATCTGCACCGGATCTTTCCGCGGCTCGGGGTCGCCTCGCGCGCCGCGCTGGGCCGGCTGCTCCGCGCCTCCGAAGTCACAGGGTGACCGAGACAGTCGAGTGTGCGCAGGTATGGACCAGATACTCGCCCCTAGCGGCCGCGACATGAGGGAGACAGGGTGACTGCCGCATCTGCGGTTCGGGGGGTGCCGCCATGTATCCCGTAGATGTGAGCGTGTCGGCGGCCCGGGCATAGCTCGACGTCATGACCCTCGTTGCCGCACATGTGCCGGGCGGCCGTCACGAGGCGGTGGGGCCGTCCGCGGCCCTGTTCGCCGTCGGGGCCCCGATCGCCGGTGTCAAAGGGGTGGCCGATGTCTCCACGGACGTGGATGCCGCCCGGGCCGCTCGCCGCGCCGCGTCGGAGTTCGACGTGCCGTGGAGCATCCAGGTCCGGGCCGAACCGGATGCCGAAGTCGTCGCGCTCGCCGAGGAACTGGGACGGGGCACCAGGTCGTCTCACGCGTTCATGGTGCGCGAGTCGGCGGCAGGCACGGCCGTCCCGCTGCCCGCCGGGCTGGACCTCCCCCAGGCCGTCGGCTACCTGACTCGGGTGGGCGGCGTCGCCGTGGGGACGGCGCTGGTCCTTCGGCCAGGCCCCTTCGCCGACGACTGCAACGTGTCGACCCACCCCGCCCACCGGCGGCACGGCGCTGACCTCGCTGGCTCTGGCGCGGACGGCGACCGACGGAACGAAGACGGTCCTCCGCACCCCTCGCAGTCCGGACTGCGGGTGTACCAGTCGTTGGGATTCCGAACAGTCGAACGCTGGACGCACTTCACGCCCTAACCGCACGAGCTCAGGGATACCCGCGCAGAAGGTGCGCCTGCGCCTCCCCCATCACCTTGCCCGCTGCCGCTGCGATCAGGTCCTGTCGCATGACGCATCGCGGGCGGGCGGCTTGGCTCCCGGCGGCCGATCTCGCCGGGAGCCGGTGGCATGGCGTCGCGAGGGGAGGCGACACCGTGGCGCGTGGGTGAGCCGTCAGCGTTCGCTGTCGAGGGTGGCCATCATCGGGGCGGCGTAGCGTTCGCCGGCCGCGGCTCCGGCGGGGACGGCCGCCTCGATCTCGGCCAGGGTCTTCTCGTCGAGCCGGAGGTCGTCGGCGCCCAGGGACTCTGTCAGGCGCTCGCGGCGGCGGGCGCCGACCAGGGGGACGATGTCCTGGCCCTGGGCGGCCACCCAGGCGATGGCCACCTGGCTGGTGGTCGCGCCCAGCCGCTGCGCGACGCGGCCGAGCGCCTCGACCAGGCGCAGGTTGGCCTGGAGGTTCTCCCCCTGGAAGCGCGGTGAGTGGGCGCGGAAGTCGCTGCCGCCCAGTTCGCGGGCGGGCGACCAGTGACCGCTGAGCAGTCCGCGGGAGAGGACCCCGTACGCCGTCAGGCCGATGCCCAGCTCACGCAGGACGGGGATGATCGCCTTCTCCGGGCCGCGGGAGAGCAGCGAGTACTCGATCTGCAGGTCGCTGATCGGGGCCACCGCGGCGGCCCGCCGGATGGTGTCGGCGCCGAGTTCGGACAGTCCGATGTGGCGGATGTAGCCGGCCTGCCGCATCTCCTCCAGCGCGCCGACGGTCTCCTCCACCGGGACGTGCGGGTTGAGGCGTGCGGGCCGGTAGATGTCGATGTGGTCGGTGCCCAGGCGGCGCAGTGAGTAGGCAAGCCGGTCCTTCACAGCTTCCGGGGAGACGTCGTAGGGCACCGGCTGGAAAGCGCCGTCGGGGGTGCGGCGCGAGCCGAACTTGACGCTCAGGACCACGTCCTCGCGGCGGCGTTCGCGCAGGGCGCGGGCGATGAGCATCTCGTTGGCGCCGGAGCCGTAGAAGTCGCCGGTGTCGATGAGGTCGAGGCCGGCGTCGATCGCAGCGTGCAGGGTGGCGATGCTCTCGGCGTCGTCGGCGGGACCGTACAGGTCGGACATTCCCATGGCGCCCAGTCCGATGGTGGACACCTCGGGGCCGGAACTACCCAGTTTGCGGCGGCTGACGGACATGGCAGTGCTCCTCTGCGGTGCGTGTGCGGGGTGGTGCGGGGAAGGGGCGGGCAGCTTGCGGGGTGCGGGGGCGGCCGCGGTCACAGCCGGCCGAGCAGGGCGGTGACGCCCATGCGCCGGGCCAGGCGCAGGCGCAGCTCCTCCGCGGCACCGTTGACGATCTCGGCGCCGTAGTCGGAGCCGTCGGCGACGGCGCGGCGGGGGCGCTGCCCGGCCGGCAGGCCGACGATGCGGACGATCTCGTCGGCGACGATCTGCGGGTCGGCGCTGACTCCGTCGACCATGAGGCGTTCGGTGTCCTCGCCCATGGTGGCAAGGAACGGGGCGATCTTGTCGTAGGCGGCGGTGCGCTCGGTGTCGGCGGGGAAGGCGGCGTTCGCGAAGTGCGCGGTGCCGTGGGTGAAGACGCCGGGCATCAGGACGGTGGTCTCGATGCCATAGGCGGCCACCTCCCAGGCAGTGGAGTCGGCGAAGGCGTCGAAGGCGGCCTTGGCCGCTGTGTAGGGAGCGAGGAACGGCGGGATGGCGCGGGTGGTGCCCGAACCGACCCACAGCAGCAGGCCTGACTCCTGGCTGCGCATCACCGGCAAAACTGCGCGGTTGACACGCAAAGCGCCCACCGCGTTGACATCGAAGGCACGGATGACCTCCTCGGGGCTGAAGGCCTCGGTGACGCCGACCAGGAGGTGAGCGGCGTTGTGCACGACGACATCCAGACCACCGGCCCGGCCGACGACCTCTTCGACAGCGGCGACCGCCGAATCCTCGGACAACACATCCAGTTCCACAACCGACAGCTCACCGTCGGCCCCCTTGGCCCTGTCCAGCAAATGCTGGGCCTTCTCCGCATTACGGCCCTGCAGATCACGCATCGAAGCGAAAACGCGGTGCCCCGCCTCGGCCAACGAAATAGAGGCGAGAGCCCCCATCCCCGTACCCGCACCCGTCACCAGCACAGTATTCGGGATCTCGGTGCTCATCAACTGACTCCTTGCGTTTCTGGACAAATAACCGATCCTGTCGGCCACACAGGTGGCGCGCCTGACCGCCAGCGCCGACGGCGTTGTCATCGGCGGTCCTCGCCGCCGTCGGCCCCGGCTGACACTTGATGTTGCCGTCACGAGCCGCAAGGTGACATCACACATGTAAGCGATACGAGTCCGGGCGACGCCGCACGTACGGCGCGGGCCGTTCGAGCGGCACGCCGTTCGAAGCGTTAGTGCGGTTGCGGTCGAATCAGGTGGCCGGTCCGTAGACCTTACGGGGGTGCCGGACACAGGCCCTTTCGGCCAAGGACGGGCATGAGCAGCCGGGGGATCAATGGCGCGGTGACAGCATGAGCTTGACCGTCTCGGCGTCGGAAAGGGAGGCGAGCATGCCCATGCCGAAGACGATCGGGATCCTGTCCTTGGGCAGCTCGTTGATCGCGTGGCCGCCCAGTTCGCGCCACTCCCCCGCCGTCACGTATTCGGGGACGATCGGCAGAACATCCTTCTCTTCGATGCCGAGATGCACGGTCAGTGCGGTGCCCAGGTGTTCGAGGGTGTCGGCGAGCTGATCGCCGGTCTCCTGGGTGGGACATCCCCTCCAGACCGCCAGTCGCTGGGCTGATTCCTCCAGCAGAACGGCTATCTCCACGTGCTGGCGCCCCAGGAGTTCGACCACTTCCCCAAGCCGGTCCCCTGCCCCCTCCAGCAGTTTGGGCCACAGCAGTTCGACCTCGCCGTGGTGGTGCAGATGCAGAAACTCCTCGATGAGGTGAGCGTGATCGGCTACCACGGCGACGAGGTACGGGTCCATGACCAAGCGGGGCTGGTCAGTATGGCGGTCGAGTCAGGGACGACCGGCCTCCTGGGTCACCGTCTGGGATAGCACCCGAGCAGCGGAGCTGAGCTGATCCCGCATTCGGCGCCTCTTGGGTGTACCTGACACACCCCTCCACAAGTGCGCCGCCGGCACCTAGGCTCAGCGGTGTGAGGGGAGCTGCGGATCATCCCGGAGCGAGCCGCAGGTTCCACTTGGGTTGGCACTGTCGTGTGGGGGCGTCTATGCATAGGCCGAAAGGGCTCAAGGGGTTGCCGACCGACGGGTTGCGGGAGACAAGGCAGCTCTCCGTCTCCCGCCCCCTCGGTCTTCCGCCTGAGCCGAGCTGACAGACCTCCCGCCTCCGGCGGGCCGGAAGCGCTCAGTCGGCGCTCTCCTCTTGGTCGTCATCCGCCGCACCGTCGTCGGTCTCCAAGCTTGCGTAGAACACGGAGTGCCCCTGCTTGAGCCGTTGTGCGCTGCCGCGGGCGACGAGGCCCTCCAGAGTGGTACGGACGACGGTCGTCTTGATGACCCGGTCCGGGTGCGCCTCGCTCAGGGCGGCGACGACCTCGGCGGCCGAACACGGCTCTGCCCGATCGGCCAGATAGCCACGGATCAACGCCACCAAAGTGGGCCTGTGCTGCTGCCTGCGCCGCGCCCCACTACCCGCCTGTGCCGCGGAGGCCGAGGAAGATCCCTGTTGCAGCGGGATACCGCTCTCCAGAGCCTGCTGCATCGTGGCAAGGACGGTTTGTTCGTGCTCCAAAGCCATCAGTCGGTTCTGCAGCTCTTCGATCTCGCCGCGGATTTGATCCTGCTCCTGGATATTGCGTTCGAGATCTTTGGACAGTTGGGAGCTGTAGTGCGACACCAGCTCGGTAGTGGTCTTGGCATCAGGCATACCTTTGACCTCCTTGGCTCGGCTCTCGGGTGTTAGGTACGTGGCTACGTGCGGCAGCGGTAACTGAGGGGGCGTGACTCAGACGCTGTAGCAGATACTACGCCGTGTGTTCGTACCTGGCGCTGCGTGGAGTCACCACCTGACCCTACTCACAGCTCTCGAACTCACCTCGGCCGACATGCACGGGTATGCCCGCTGTCCCTAAGTGATGAGCTGAGTCAGTTCGTCCCACTCCGCATCCGCCATCTCCTGCCCTCGGGGAACCATGGCATACGTGGTGGCAAGCCACTGCGCGACGGGTTTCGCGGGGATCTCGAAGAGCGCCGTGTGGATGGAGCCCACCTCGATCCAGAGGCTCGCCTGGCCGCCCGCGGCATACTCCGGCCACAGCACCACATCACCGTCGCCCGTCATACCGGTCAGTCCCTCGGCCAACAATTCGCGCGAGAAGACCCAGCGCACGGGCCCCTCGCCTTCCGCGTCAAAAATGAGACCGACGGCATAGGGGTCTTTGGCGCTGAAGATGAATTCACAGGCCATCGGCATGGTCAGCCGGTGGGCGACCCATTGCGTGATGGTGAGGGCGAGGTGGCACTTCTTCATCTGGTACCTCCGAGGGGCAGGCCGACAGTGCTCGGCACATCCGGCACGCCTCCTCATCATGGCCGCCGGGCCACGGCCTTCCCATACGTCAATTGACTGCGTCTGCGGCGCCGTCGTACCAGCTGCGAAAGTACGTGCACGCGCGGCTGTGAAGCGTGCTTCCTAGATACGGCAGGGCAACGCGGGGCGCTGTGCCCCGTGGGGTTAACCCCACGGGGCACAGCGCCGGGGGCTCAAGCAACCTTGGTGACATCTCGACAGACCGTCTCCCATCGTTTCAGCAGACTGAGAACCTCAACGCAGCAGTACGAGCGCGAACCGGGCGGCTCTCGCGCCCCGGGACGCCAGCTCGACTCGTGGCGCCGCGGCAATTCGGCTCAGGAACGAAAGCAAGAGCATCATGTCCTACCACCTTGACTCCCATCGCTCGCCAGGACCCTCGCCTGGACACCACCGCCCTATACGTCTTCCGCGGTGAGCGAGGCACGGTCCTCGTGACGGATCACAGCCACTCCCTCGCCAGCGAGGATGTCCCGCGCGGTCTGCACTCGGAGAGCAAGTACGAGTTCAAGATCGACTCCAATGAGGACGCGGTGAAGGACATCACTATCGGTTCACCTTCGGCGAGGCCGATGCGAACGGCGTCCAGTCCTATGTCGTACGTCGGCTGGCCGGACCGGAGCACGTGACGACGTGGCAGAAGGGACGGTGATCGGCGAGGGCCGCACCGCAGAGACGCTGGAACCGGAAGCAGCCGGGCCTGGGTCGGCAAGGCCGGTGAGCCGGATGTCCTGCACGCCGCGGGCCATGCGTTCCAGGATGGCGCCAAGGTCGACCTGTCCGCGTGGGACCCGGTGGAGGCGACCAACCTTTCGCGGGGCACAGCGTCCATTCGATCGTCCTGAGGGTGTCGGACGAGGAGTTGCTGCCGGTCGCGGGCGAGGACCGCAGGATCGACGTGTGGGCCGCCAGCGTTCCTGGCCACGGACGCCGGCGGCTGGCGCCCGATCAACCGTGCTGGCCTGCCGATGATCCACCCGCTGTTCACCCAGTTTGACAAGGATCTGGGCGACCGTCTCAACAAGAACGTTCCGAGCGAGGACGTCGCGCTGCTGCACGGCAAGGCGCTGACCGCCTCGATCGCCGGGGTGGTGCGGGCTTACGGCACGGCCGAGGACCCGGAGGCCTACGCCAGGTCGGTCGTGGCGCGGCCCCGCCGCCAACACGCCGGTGATGCTCGGCCTCGGTAAGGAGGCGGTCACGTCCAAGCCCTCGCCGTCGTTCCCGTACGTACCATCGGCCGTGTGAGCGGCACCCCGAGAGAGCCGTGCGGCCAGGTACCGGACCCGCACGGCTCAGGCGTCGATCGGCGAGGCCGCCGAGACGGCGGCAGTCATCGACCGGCAGCCGAAGCGCGAACTGCGGGTGCTGCAGGCCCTGCGCACCGGACTCGGGCTTTCGCTCCCGCGGTTCGCGCTGACCTGCGGCAGGCTCCCCACCTTTCACCACCCGGTCCCGGACCCGGGTGCCACGCGCAGGCGAGGGTTTCGCCTACGCCTCCGTCGGCACCGTCCCTGACGACGACACGTCCGCTGCGAGGACACGGCAGGACCGGGGCGACGGCCGCCGCGGCGGGATTTGGTGTTGCCGCGACGGCCATCGGGGGTCAAGGGGTGGAGGATCCCGTCGGGGTCAGGGGGACCACCGCCTCGCTGGTGTGGACGAAGAAGGTGAAGGTCTCCTCGAAGTACAGAGTGATGGTCGTCGCGTCATGGGCGAGGTAGCCGATCGAGACGTCCTGGCCCAGTCGGAGTTCGAAGTCGCCGCCGCGGGTGGAGAGAAGGACGGCTCCGTCGATGGCCGGTGCCCAGACGATGTCGCCGTCCAGGAGTGCGGCGAGGTGCCGCAGGACGGGATAGCCGTGGTCGGAGGTCTCGCTGACCGCCGTGTAGGCGTCCGCGCTGAGCGCCAGGGTGTAGGGGCCGTCCACGCCGGCCAGCCGCAACGCCGTCACCGCCTGACTGACGGCGTCGGGGTAGGCGCGCACGTCGGCGGGGAGCGCGAGGGGCTCGTGGGAGGCGTCCGAGCGCAGTCCGCTGATGCCGCCCGCCGCATACCCTTCGAAGACCGCGCGGTCCTCCGCGAAGGCGAGCTGCCGCGCGGCGTCCTTCACCGGTTGCCAGTCGGCGTCCTTGGCGCCGCGGGCGACGGCGTCCACCTGGCCGCGGTCGACCGTGAAGGGGACCCGCAGCTCCACCAGCGGCTGGAAGCGGCGCCTGCGGGCCTGGACGCCGTCCGCCGGGGCCGTCACCTCCTCCAGGTGCCCGGTGCCCACACCCGCCAGGTCCAGGCCGCCCGGTTCGGGGACGTCGACGATCCGGCGGCCCGCCACATGCCGGCGAAAGGTGCGGCGGGCCTCCTCCTCGAGGTCGGCCCAGGCTGCGTCGGAGAGCGGCGCCAGTTCACGGTGCAGGTTGTTCATCGAGGGGGCTCCGTTTCAAGCTGCCGATTCCCAGGGACGTATCGGCGGGTCGAGAAGGGGTTTCGGACGGCGGGACGACCGCGCGGGGCACATCCGCCCCGATGCCGGGGGTCCGGGGCGCCTCGGGGAGGTCCTCCAGGAAGTCCGCGGTGGGCGCGAAGAACAGACAGCCCGTCACCGCGGTGGAGAAGCCCAGGATCCGGTCGTGGGCGGCCGACTCGGTGCCCAGGAACATCCGCTCCAGCATCGTCTCCGTCACGTCGGGTGTGCGGGCGTAGCCGATGAAGTACGTGCCGAACTCGGCGCGTCCGACGGCGCCGAAGGGCATGTTGTCGCGCAGGATCTGGCGCTCGGTGCCGTCGGGGTCGGTGACCGTGGTCAGCGCGACATGTGAGTCGGCGGGTTTGACGTCGTCAGCCAGTTCGATGTCCGAGAGTTTGCGCCGTCCGATCACCCGCTCCTGCTCCTCGACGGACAGGGCCTCCCACGCCGTCATGTCGTGCAGGTACTTCTGCACGATGACATAGCTGCCGCCGGTGAAGTCCGGGTCCTCGTCGGCGACCAGGACCGCGGCCCGGGCGGCCGCGCCGGTGGGGTTCTCCGTGCCGTCGACGAAACCGAGGAGGTCGCGCTCGTCGAAGTACTTGAAGCCGTGCACCTCGTCCCGCACGGTGACCGAGCCGCGCAGCCGGGCCATGATCTCCGCGGCCAGCGCGAAGCACAGGTCCTGCCGGGCCGCCCTGATGTGGAAGAGCAGGTCGCCGGGGGTCGCCGGGGCGCGGTGGACCGTTCCGGCGAGTTCCCGGAAGGGGTGCAGCCCGGCCGGTCGCGGACCGGTGAACAGCCGGCCCCAGGCGTCGGAGCCGATGGCGGCGACGCAGCTGAGCCTGCCCTCGGGCTGGGCCCGGAAGCCCACCGACCGGGTCAGTCCGGCGACGTCGGACAGCAGGTCGCGGATGGTGGCCTCGCCCCCCTGGTCGACAGTGACCACGAGGAAGACGGCAGCGCTGGTGAGCGGCGACAGCACCTCCTGCGGTTCCGCCCCGGCAGCGGCTGGTGAGCCCGGTCGCCCGGTGGATTCTTCGGTCATGACGGGTCCTCTGCGTGCGGGGTGACACGCACCTTGATGTTCTTCATCAAGGGCTGGTTGCTCTGGGTGCTGTAGTCGCTCGCCGCGACCAGGACGTTCATCTCCGGCATGTATCCGGCGGCCGAGCCCCGGGGCATGTCGTACGCGATGGCCTGATAGCGCGTCAGCCGCCGCACGCTGCCGTCGCGGGCGGTGGCGGTGATGTCGACGAGGCTGTCCGGGGCGATGCCGCGGGCGCGCATGTCGTCGCCGTTCATCAGGATCAGGGTGCGCAGGTCGCTGATGCCGCGGTAGCGGTCGTTGTCCGAGTAGATGGTGGTGTTCCACTGGTCGTGGCTGCGCATGGTCTGCAGGATCAGTACGTCGTCGCGGGGCGGCGCCTCGGGCAGCGCGGCGGAGGAGAACTCCGCGCGGCCGGAGGGCGTGAGGAAGACCAGTTCACGGGCGGGCTGCTTGATCCGGAAGCCGAGGGGCAGCCGTACCCGCCGGTTGAAGTCCTCGAATCCGTCGAGGACTTGGGACATGGTGTCGCGGATGCGGTCGTAGTCCTCGATGTAGGACTCCCAGGGGGTGGCGCTGTCGGGCAGGGTGGCCCGGGCGATGCCCGCGATGACGGCGGGCTCCGACAGCAGGTGCGGGGAGGCGGGCTTCTTCATGCCGGACGACAGGTGCACCATGCTCATGGAGTCCTCGACCGAGACGGACTGCGGTCCGTGCCGCTGGTGGTCCTTCTCGGTGCGGCCCAGGCAGGGCAGGATCAGGGCCTTCTCGCCGTGCACGAGGTGGCTGCGGTTGAGCTTGGTGCTGACATGGACGGTGAGCGCGCAGCGCCGCAGCCCCTGGGCGGTGTATTCGGTGTCCGGGGCGGCCAGGACGAAATTGCCGCCCATGCCGACGAACACCTTCACCCGGCCCTCGTTCATGGCCTTGATGATGTCGACGGTGTCCATGCCGTGCTCACGCGGCGGATCGATGCGGCACACGTCCGCGAGCCGGTCGAGGAACTGCTCCTTGGGCCGGTGGTCGATGCCGCAGGTGCGGTTGCCCTGGACGTTGCTGTGGCCGCGCACCGGGGACGGTCCGGCGCCCTCGCGGCCAAGGTTGCCGCGCAGCAGCAGGACGTTGACGATCTCGCGGACGGTGTCCACGCCGTGCTCGTGCTGGGTGATGCCGAGGCACCAGCTGATCAGGGTGCGGTCGGAACGGGAGTAGACGCCGGCCGCCTTGAGGATGTCGGCGCGCGACAGTCCGGAGTGTTCCTCCAGCTCTTCCCAGGAGGTGGCCTCGCACAGGGCCCGGTACTCCTCGAACCCGTGGGTGTGCCGGTCGATGAACTCCCGGTCCAGGGCCTTGGGGTCGGTGCGGCTCTCCTCCAGGATCGCCTTCGCCATGCCGCGCATCAGGGCCATGTCGCCGCCGGGGCGCACCTGGAGGTTGAGGGTGCTGGTCCGGGTCGCCTTGAAGCGGGCCATGTCGGTGAGCTCGTGCGGCACGATGGTGCTGGTCGCTGCGGCCTCGACCAGCGGATTGACGTGCACGATCTGGGCGCCGCGCCGGTAGGCCTCGGCGAGCGCGGTGAGCATGCGCGGCGCGTTGGAGGCGGCGTTGACGCCCATCACGAACAGGGCGTCGGCGGTCTCCCAGTCCTTGAGGTCGGCGGTGCCCTTGCCGGTGCCGAGGGCCGCCGTCAGGGCCCTGCCGGAGGCCTCGTGGCACATGTTGGAGCAGTCGGGCAGGTTGTTGGTGCCGAACTCGCGGGCCATCAGCTGGTAGAGGAAGGTCGCTTCGTTGCTGAGGCGTCCGGAGGTGTAGAAGGCCGCCTCGTCGGGGCTGTCGAGTGCGCGCAGTTCGCGGCCGACGAGGTCGAAAGCGTCCTGCCAGCCGATCGGGACGTACCGATCGGTGGCGGGCTCGTACACCATGGGACGGGTCAGCCGTCCTTGGTCCTCCAGGGCGAAGTCGGACCACGTCTCCAGTTCGGCCACGGTGTGCTGGGCGAAGAAGTCGGCCCCCACGCGTTTGCCGGTCATCTCCCAGGTGACGTGTTTGATGCCGTTCTCGCAGATGTCCAGCTTCAGACCCTTGGTGTCGTCGGGCCAGGCGCATCCGGGGCAGTCGAAGCCGCCGTTCTCGTGGTTCATCCGGAAGATGGCCCGGGGGCCGTCCACCAGCGCGCGTTCACGGATGAGCACCCGGGACACGCTCTTCGCTGCTCCCCAGCCGGCCGCCGGGTGGTGGTAGGCCCGGTGCGCGGGTCTCCTGTCGTCGGCGGGGCCGTCGCCGCCGGTGGCGGAGCGGCCGACGCCGCGGTCCTCGGGGGACGCGGTGTGGTGCGCGTCGGGTGCGGTCATCTCGTTCTCCTGCGGGAGGGCGGGGGCGTTGTCAGGTGTTCGACGACAGCGGGGTCAGGGAGTGTGAGGGCACCCAGGTGACGGCGAGGGCGGCGGTGACGAGCAGAGCCGGCAGGAGCGGGGTGCTCCAGCTCAGCCAGCGGTGCAGCACTCCCCCGGCGGCCGCACCGGCGATCAGCAGCAGCACCGTGGCCATGTCACGTGCCCGGAGGCGTCCGGCAGTGGTCCATCCGACGATGGCGGAAGTGAGCAGGCCGGTCAGGTAGGCCGTGGTGACATCGCCGCCCGCGGTGACCCGGACGCTGGCGTTCTGGCAGCCCATCGCGGCGGCCGTCAGGAACAGCAGCAGGGCGTGTCCCCCGTGCGTCGGGGCGCCGTGCCGCCACAGCCAGCCGGCCGCGACCAGCCACAGCAGGGCCGATTCCAGCAGCAGCCCGGCCCGGATCCCTCCCGACGGGATCCGGCCGCGGCCGGCCGAGACCAGGCTGCCGGCCGACGCCCCTACGACGTAGCCGAGCAGGGCTACGGCGACTGCCCGGGCCGCGGCGAGGTGGGCGCTGCCCAGGTGGAGTCCCAGCAGCGCCGAATTGGCGGTGACGACGCTGGTGAAGACGCCGTTCAGGGCGAGGAAGCCGAAGGCGTTGGTCCCGCCCGCCGTCAGGACCAGCAGCCACCGCACTGTCCTGCCCCGCGCGGGCCAGGGCAGCGGGGCGCCGGCGTGCGCCGCGTCCGGCATCGTCTTCTCCGTTTCCCGACGACGGGTGGGCGCCGGATGCCCGGCCGAACTGGCATCCGGCGCCGCCTCCCGCACGATCACCAACCGCGCAGGGTCACTTGGCGAGGAAGTCCAGCAGCGCCTGGTTGACTTCCTCGGGGTGGGTCCAGGCGATGTTGTGCGGGCCGCCCTCGACGGTGACGAACGTCAGGTCCTTGATCAGGCCGGGCAGCCGCTTGGCGGTCGCCTCGTAGGGCAGGATCCGGTCCGCGTTGCCGTGCACCAGCAGGGTGGGCACGTCGATCTTCGGCAGGTCGTCGCGGAAGTCGGTCAGCCAGGTGTCGACGCACGCGTGGGCCGCATACGCGGAGGCGGCGACTGCAACGTTGAAGCTGTTCTGCCAGGCCTGGTCGCTGATCCGGGTGCCGGCGTAGGTGTCGACGTTGTAGAAGTTGTCGAGGAAGTCCTTGAAGTAGGCCGGGCGGTCCTTGAGCACGGCCTCCTTGATGCCCTCGAAGACGGAGGCGTCCACGCCCTCGGGGTTGTCGTCGGTCTTCAGCAGAAAGGGCGGGATCGCGCCGAGCAGCGCCGCTTTGCTGACCCGTGCCGAGCCGTAGCGGCCGAGGTAGCGGGTGACCTCGCCGGTGCCCATGGAGAAGCCGACCAGGATCACGTCCTCTAGGTCGAGGTGGTCCAGCAGGGCCTTCAGGTCGGCGGCGAAGGTGTCGTAGTCGTAGCCGATGGTGGGCTGGCTCGACTGGCCGAAGCCGCGACGGTCGTAGGTGATGACCCGGTAGCCGGCCTCCAGCAGAACGCGCTCCTGCTTCTCCCACGAGTGCCCGTTGAGGGGGTAGCCGTGGATGAGGACGACCGGCTGTCCGGTGCCGTGGTCCTCGTAGTAGAGGTCGATGGTGCTGCTGTTCTCCTGGCCCACTGTCACGAAGGTCATCAAGATCACGCCTTTCGGGGTTGGTGTCAGCCGGTTACGTGGTTCAGCCTCACAGCCCTGCACGGAACCCACATCGCATGAACACGTGAAGGGACTTGGATCCGCAGATTTCACGATGGAGTCGAAAAGGGCATAACTACTTTTATAGGCGAGAAGGGAGGATTCTTCAGAAGGGGGACGACGAGGGGATCGCCTCCGGACGTCGGTGCCCGCTAGTCACGGACAGCGAGGCGTTTGCCGCAAGCAGCACTCCGGCGGTGGCTGCCGGTCCTCGGCCCCCTGAGCAACGCCGGGACAGGTGTCCGCCGTAGCCCTTGGCGGCGATCTCCTGGTGCAGCATGGTCGCGGTGTGCTCGCCTTCCTCCCACCGTTGCCGAAGGTAGTCGAGGTATGGATCGAGGCTGGTGGTTCGGCGGGGCCGGGTGCACCTTACGCAATCCTGCCAGGTAGCGACCCGGGCGCACTTGGCCACAGTGCGCCGGTTCGGGCCCAACTCGCGGACTGCGCGCTGAGCGTGCAACCGGTGTCGGTCACCGCGTGCACCGCCTCGAACAGCCTCTTTGCGCGGCGACGGGCTGGGGTGTCGGCCTGGTGAGATGGCCCCGGCGCGGTCGTTGGCACCGGCGCCGGTTCGGGTGGAGGTATCGAGGCGTGCAGGCAGCCGCAGTGGATGGAGGCGATATCCGCGATCCGCTTCGACAACCCCTGCCACAGGTGGAAGCAGTTGCTGACCTGCACCGCGTCGGGGGCGCCGTCGGTGATGCCCTGGCGGTAGACCAGCGAGCCGTCCCCGCACACCACCTCGACACCGGGGTGCGTCCGCAGCCAGGTGGTCAACTGCTCGGCGTCGCGGTCGGCCCACAGCTCGGTGCGGGCGTGCGGGTAGATGCCCAGGATGCGGACCCCGGTGGAGAAGAAGCGCATCTCGTGCAGGGCGAGGGCCACGCGCTCGTCGTCGGTGCGGCACCTTCCCAGGGCGTGCACATGGCTGCGTACGCACTCCACCTGGTCCAGCATCGTGCCGGGTACGGCCATCAAGTCGAAGCGGATGGCGAGGAAGTACTCGCGGCGATGGGCAGTCCCGACTCGGGCAGCAGATGGTGCAGGTCCGCGTCCCGTCCGGCCGTGGAGTTGTCCACCGGGATCACGGCGACGTCGGCGGTGCCGAGCGTCACGACGTCCAGAGCCTGCTCGAAGCTCATGCAGGGCAGGTGCCCGCCCTCGGGGTAGAGGGCGTGTGCGGCGGTGGCCGAATCGATCCCGATTCACCCTGGTGTGCGGCGATCGTCACAGTGCTCGGCGTTCCTGGAGCAGGTTCTGTCGTGGGGCAGCAGAAGCTCCTTCGCATAGCGCACGACCTCACGACCTGCAGTTTCGGCGAACCGGAGCCGACCGGACGGTCCTCGGGACGGCGGCACACCCTGCCGCCCGAACGCCCGCCGGGGTCAGTGGTCGTCGCCCTCGGTGTCGGGCATGTCCGGCGGGATGGGGATCCGCGCCTGGACGGAGGTGCCGCCGCCGGGCGGGGAGCCGATGACCAGCGTGCCGTCGAACGCGGACACTCGGTCCGCGAGGCCGGTCAGACCGGTGCCGGCCCTGGCCTCCTCGACGCCGCCGATGCCGTCGTCCACGACGCGTATCCGCAGGACGTCCGTCAGCTCCAGCAGGACGTCGATCCGGGAAGCCTGGGCGTGCTTGACCGCGTTGGTCACGGCCTCGGCGACCACGAAGTACGCGTTCGCCTCCACGGCCGCGGGCATCCGCCGGCCGATCCGGCTCTCGACGACGACGGGGACCGGGCACCGGGACGCCAGGTCCTGCACCGCCGGCACCAGGCCCTTCACCGTCAGCACCAGAGGATAGATTCCCGAGGCGAGTGACCTCAGCTCGGCGATCGCCTGCTGCGCGTTGTCGATCGACTGGTCCAGCAGCTCGTTCGTGATCCTCTCCGTGTCGGGGATCATCTCTCGGGCGAGCCGGAGCCCGATCATCAGGCTGACGAGCCGCTGCTGTGCCCCGTCGTGCAGGTCACGGGCCGTACGCCGGTGCACCGCCTGGACACTCTCCATGACGCGTCTGCGGCTGTCCTGCAAGGAGGCGGCCATGGTGTTGAAGGACGTGCCCAGAGCGCCCGTCTCGGCCACCTTGCTGGGCGAGATCCGTACCGAGAGGTCACCCCCGGCGAGCCGCTGGGCCGCCTCCGCCACGCCGCGGACCGGGCGGACGACGGCCCGGTGCTGCAACACCGTGAAGCCGGCCACCAGCAGCATGGACGCGGCCAGCCCCACTCCGGCGGCCAGGACCGCGCGATGCGTGTTGGCGCCCGCGGCCGCCTCCCGCGCGTCCAGCTGGTCACGCTCGTTGGCCATGTACCGGTCGAACTGGGTCCGCAGGGCGTCGACGCGCCGCTTGCCCTCGGCGGTAGCCGCCAGGCTGAACGCCGCCGGATCGCCCCGCCGGACCGATTCCACCAGCGGAATCGAGTAGTCGTCGAGCAGGGACCGGACGTCCTGCGTGATCTGCTCGGCGGCGCGGTGCTGGGCGGGGGACGTGGTGGATTGGGTGAAGTCCCCCGACTTGGCTGGGAACTCCTCGCGGGCCTGCTGCCAAGGCTGGAGGAACTCCTCGCGCCGGGTGATCACAAAGCCGCGCTGCCCCGTCTCGATGTCCAGGACCAGCTGTTCCATGACGCCGACTTCGACGAGCGCGGTCCGGGAGGCGCGTCTGGCTGATGTGGAGCTGTTGGCATCGGAGATCGCCCACAGCAGGACCGCGAACGCGACACCGATGAGCAGGGCGAGCAGACCGCCGACGGCGATCGTCAGGCTGGTCAGCCCCAGTCGCCCATCCGCGTACCGCCGTCGTACCGTCATGGCCTGCCTAGCGCCGGTGAGGATCGAAAGAACTCAGTCGAGTAATGTGATCGCATATAGAGGGCAAAATACGAAACACGTAAGGGATCGTCAATCATCCATGGTTGGTCACCATCTTAGGTCGGACATCACTAATGTTCGAGGCACGCTGACATCCATGGGTCAGGCGAGCCATGGCTGGTACTCACCACCCCACTGGCAAGCAGGTTAAATAGTGAGTCACTATGCTTCTCGCATGACTGATACTGACGCTGACCTGAGTGCGGTGGACACCGCGGCGCGGGCCTGGATGAAGGCTGTTGGCCTGTTCGCCCTCACTCAGCCGGGCGGTCACTGCCGCACGGGTCCGCACGGCACTTCCGCGCTCGTCACCGGCGCGCCGACACCACTTCTGAACGGTGTCATCAGCACCGTGCGTCTCGCTGATCCGGAGGAGATCGCGGCCCTTGCCGCCGCCGAGCGGCCGGCATCCGTGCCCTGGAGCCTGCAGTTGCGCGGCACACAGGTGGACGACCGGATCGCGGCCACCGCGGCCGGCCACGGGCTCACGGAGCGCTCGCACCTGCCCTTCATGCTCAAGGAGCTCGACGAGCGCGAGCTGACGGAGCCGGGGGCCGGCCAGGTGAAGGTCCGCAGGATCACGGGTGCGGAGGGGAACGTGTACCGGGCGGCACTGGCCGCGGGTTACGAGGGTCCCGAGGAGGCTTTCGCCGTCTTCGCCGCTCCGGCCGTGATGGACCATCCCACGATGCGGGCCTATGTCGCCGAGGAGGACGGCGTCGTGGTGGCGACGTCCTTCGGTGTGTTCGTGGACAGCCACGTGGGCGTGTTCAACATCGCGGTGCCGCCGCAGCATCGACGGCACGGATACGGCACGGCGGCGACGGCGGCCGTGCTCCGGGACGGGTACGAGGTGGGTAAGCGCACAGCTTTCCTGCACGCCAGCGTCCTGGGCGTGCCCCTCTACCGGACGATGGGCTTCCACGTCGCGGAGGAGTGGACGCTCTTCACCCCGTGAGAGGGCCCTGCCCTACCGGTCACTCCGGTCGGTTCCTGTTTTCGCTTCACACCTGGGGTTTTTGCATGACAACGATATCAACGCGGGACGGTCGCGAACTGGACGTGCTCGTCTCCGGTCCGGACGACGGCGTTCCGCTGGTCTTCCACCACGGCACTCCCAGCGCCGTGCCGCCAGTCCGCGCCATCGAGCGCGCCGCCCATGCCCAGGGCCTGCGCCATGTGTCCTTCTCCCGTGCCGGGTACGGTGGTTCCACCCGCCGGCCCGGACGTGACATCGCCTCGGTCGCGGCGGACGTCGCGGATGTACTCGACCGCCTCGGCGCCGAGCGGTGCGTGGTGGCCGGGTGGTCCGGGGGCGGGCCGCACGCGTTGGCCACCGCGGCCCTGCTGCCCGGGCGGGTGGCCGGCGTGCTGGCGATCGCCAGCCTCGCGCCCCATGGCGTACCCGGCCTCGACTTCATGGCGGGCATGGGCGAGTCCAACGTGGAGGGCTTCGGCGTGGCCGTGCGGGGCGAGGGGCCGCTGCGCGCCTACATGGAGCAGCGGATCGGCAGTCTGCGTGACGCGGATGCGGCTGGCCTGCGCGCCGCCCTGGGTACCGTCCTGGCGCCGGTCGACCGGGACATGCTGACATCCGAGTTCGCCGAGGACGTCTCGGCGGGCTTCAACGAGGGCCTGCGCAACGGCGTGGACGGCTGGCTCGACGACGACCTCGCGCTCGTCAGGCCCTGGGGTTTCTCCCTCGAGGACGTCGCCGTGCCCGCCTTCGTGTGGCACGGCGGCGAGGATGTGATGGTGCCCTTCGGTCACGGGCAGTGGCTCGCCGCACATGTGCCGGGCGCCGTGGCCCACCTGGAACAGGGCGAGGGGCACCTCACGATCACCGTGGGAGCGGCCGAGCGCATGCTGAAGGAACTCGCCGGCACCCTCGGCCGAGCCCGGTAGCGGTCCCGGCCTGCGCGCTCCCGCACAGGAGGGTGACTCATGCCGACACATCAGTGACTCACTACTGGACTAACATCACTGTCGAGCCACTCACAGTTACTGTCGAAAGTTGACTCATGACCAAAAACATAGTTCGTACCGGACTCACCGCTGCAGCGGTTCTCGGGCTCTCACTCGGTGCCACCGCCGTGCCGGCCTCCGCCACCCCGGCGGGACCGGGCGTGACCGGAACCATCATCTCCAAGACCACGATCGGCGGCACGGACTACATCCTGCGTCGGATCACCATCCCGGCGGGGCAGGGCACGGGCTGGCACTACCACGACGGCACTCTCTTCGGCTTCGTCGAGAAGGGCACGCTCAGCCACTTCGACTCCACCTGCAAGTCGGACGGTGTCTATCGGCCCCACAGCACCATCCAGGAGCCCGCGGGCGCCGACCACGTCCACATCGGCCGCAACCTCGGCGATGTGCCGGTCGTGCTGGACGTGCTCTACGTCCTGCCGCACGGTGCCCCGCTGTCGGAGGACGCGCCCAACCCCGGCTGCGACTTCCAGTAGACCCGCACACACCGGTTCCGCCGTCCCCTCACCCCTGGGACGGCGGAACCGTCACATGACGTATGCCGCTCGGCGCCCCGGACTGAAAGGGTCGCCGGGTCAGGAGGGGAGGCGGCCGGGGTCATGGCCTGCGGCGGCCGGCCCCGCGGCGGCGACCGTCGTACCCGGAGGTGATCGTCATGTCCCGCGAACCCTTGGTGCTGGTGCACGGCGCGTTTCACGGCGCCTGGTGCTGGAGCGAGGTCGTCCTGGAACTCGCGGTCCTCGGCAGACCGGCCGTCGCCGTCGACCTGCCCGGTCACGGACTGCGCGCACGCCGGCCCACGGCGCTGCTGCACAACCCGTTCGACCCCAAGGCCTTCGCCACCGAGTTCTCCCCGCTCGCGCATGTCAATGTGGCAACGGCCGCCGACGCGTTGGCCCGCGAGGTTCGCCGGGTCGGCCGTGGCACCCCGGTGACCCTGGTTGCGCACAGCATGGGCGGCCCGGTCATCACCCGCGTGGCCGAGCAGCATCCCGGCCTCGTCGAGCGGGTGGTGTACGTCAGCGGGTACATGCCGGCCTCGGGCGTCGCTCCGCTGGCCTACCTGGAGTGCCCGGAAGCCGCGGACTCCCTCGTCGGCAAACTCGTCGTCGCGGACCCCTCCCTGATCGGAGCGCTGCGCATCGACACCCGAGCCGGAGACTCGCCCGCCCGGCAGACCCTGCGGGAGGCGTTCTACGGTGACGTCTCCACCGAGGCCGCGGACGCCGCCATCGCCCTGCTGTGCTGCGACGGGCCCATCGGTCTGGCCGCCCAGACCACACGTCTGACGGCCGGGGGCTGGGGCTCCGTCCCGCGCACCTACGTCCGCTGCACGCAGGACAGGAGCAACCCGCCCGCCCTTCAAGACCTCTTCATCGCCGAAGCGGACCGGGCCTTCCCCGAGAACAGGACCGCCGTCGCGACCCTGCTGTCGGGCCACAGTCCCTTCCTGTCGATGCCGCGCATGCTCGCGGAGACGCTGTGCGGGCTGTGAGCGCGGTTCACCGCAGCACCCACCCGCTGTCGACGGCCAGGTCGACACCATTGACGGAGCGGTTGCGCAGCAGGAAGTCGACCGCGTCGACGACGTCGGCCATGGTGGGCGTCCGCCCGGTCGGGGTCCGGTCGACGACGGCTTCCAGAGGCTTGTCCGACCAGTAGGGGCTGTCCCCGACGACACCGGGATGCAGAGCGTTGAAGCGGACCGGGGCCAGCTCGGTGGCCAGGGCGCGGATCATCCCGGTGACGCCCGCGTTCATCGTTGCCACGCTCAGCGCACCCTCATACGGGCGTTCCTTGGCCTGTCCGCCGAAGACGACCACCGCGCTGTCGTCGTGCATCCGGTCCTGCAGGGCGTGCACGGTGGCCGTGTAACCGACGAGCTTCATGGTCAGCGCGTACAGCGCCCCCTCGATGTCGTAGGCAGCGACACTGTTGCGGTCGCGGGCGACCCCGACCAGCACCAGACCGTCCACCGCGGACACGTCGGCCAACGCGGCCTTGATCTCCGTCGGGCGGGACAGGTCCAGGGCCAGTCCGCGTGCGGCACCGACCTCCCCGGCGACGGCTGCGGCCCGCTCGGCGTCCCGCCCGGTGAGAACCACCTCGTCACCGCGAGCGGCGTAAAACCGCGCGACCTCCTTGCCCAGTCCGGATGTTCCGCCGATCACCACGATGCTGCTCACAGATGTCCCTTCAGAGATGTCGTGCCAGCAACACTATGTCGCACGACTGTCATGTCTCACTCCGGCACTCACATATGACGTGATGTCATCGGCCAACGCCGAGGCTCGGATTCTCATGTATGCCGTCATGAGGTGTGGGGTTGTCTTCAGGGAGGGGGGCGGAGAAACCCCACGGGGACCGCAGGGACGGCGCTACAGCCCCGGCACACGGCGGATCGTCAGACTCGAGATCTGCATCCGGTTGTTTCCCCCAAGGAGTCACCTCATGACTGTCCTGAGCACCGAGACGTCCTCACGCGGCCTCCTCATCGGAGGCAGGGAGGTGCCGGCCCTGTCCGGCCGGACCACCGATGACCTCAACCCGGTGACGGGCGAGGTCTACCTGACGGTTCCGGCGGCCGGAGCCGAAGACGTCACCCGGGTCGTGGACGCCGCGCACGCGGCCTTCGCCGGATGGGCCGCCACCGCTCCCTCCACCCGCCGGTCGCTGCTGGAGAAGGCGGCCGACCTGATGGAGGAGCGTACCGGCGAGTTCACCGAGATCATGATCCGGGAGACCGGCGGCACCCGTACCTGGGCTGCGTTCAACATCCGTATGTCCGCGGACCTCATCCGGCAGGCCGCGAGCATGGCCACGCGTCCCGTCGGCTCGCTGCTCGCCAGCGACATGCCGGGCGAATGGTCCCTGGCCGTCCGTGAACCCGCCGGTGTGGTCGCCGCGTTCGTGCCGTGGAACGGCCCGCTGATCCTGTGCACCCGCGCCATCGCGGTCGCCCTGGCCACCGGCAACCCCGTGGTCATCCGGCCCAGCGAGGACGCCCCCGTCACCTCCGGCTACTTCCTCGCCGACGTCCTCGCGGACGCGGGCGTGCCCGCCGGAGTCGTCAACGTGCTTACCAACGACCGGGCCGACGCCCCCGCCGTCGTCGAGGCGCTCATCGCTGATCCGCGTGTGCGCCGGGTCAACTTCACCGGGTCGACGCCGGTGGGCCGCATCGTCGGGCGGCTGGCCGGGGAACACCTCAAGCCCGTCATCCTGGAACTGGGCGGGAAGAACCCCATCGTCGTCCTCGACGACGCCGACCCCGGCTACGCGGCGTCCGGGATCGCCGTCGCCAAGTTCATGAACGCCGGGCAGATCTGTCTGTCCGTCGACCGCGTCATCGTGCAGAACGGCATCGCGGACGCCTTCACCGAGGCCTTCCTCGCCAAGGTGCGGCAGGTCGGGCAGGGCACCCCCGAGGGCGAGCACACGCTCGTGGGACCGATGATCAACGCCCGTGCCGCCGAACGCGTCGCCGCTCTGGTCGCCGACGCCGTCGCCAAGGGCGCCACGGTCCTGCACGGAGGCGGCCCCGCCGACGGCACCTTCTACCCGGCCACCGTCCTCACCGACGTCACCCCGGACATGCGGATCTACTCCGAGGAGGTCTTCGGACCCGTCGCGACGATCTTCCGCGTCGACAGCGAGGACGACGCCGTCGCGCTCGCCAACGACACCGAGTACGGCCTGTCGAGCGCGGTGTACACCGAGAACGCCGGCCGGGGCCTGGCGGTCGCACGGCGGCTGCGCCACGGCAACGTGCACATCAACGACCACTCCGTCGCGGACGAGCCGCAGGCCCCGGTCGGCGGTGTGAAGGACAGCGGCTTCGGCCACTTCGGCAGCGACTGGGGCGCCGAGTTCTTCACCGAGACCCGCTGGATCACCCTCGCCGACCGCCACAGCAGCTACCCGATCTGATCCCGCCCGCCGGGCGGACGAAGCAGGGCCGGGCCATCCTTCGTCCGCCCGCCGGCCCCACCCCCCGTAAGGACGCCATGACGGGCTCATCCACTCCCCGCAGCCGCCACCGGTTGCCGATCCCGCCCGCGGTGCGGGAGCTCCTCGTTGTGCATCCCATGCCCTCGCGCCGCCGCAGCGCCACCGTCGCCGCCCTCTGCACAGCGGTCCCGATCCTGGTGGGACAGGCCGTGGACCAGCCGGTTCTCGGCCTGCTCGCCTCCACGGGGGCGCTCGCCGCGCTGTACGGCGGCCGGGGCACCTCCCGGCAGGAGGCCGCCGCGGTCGCGGGCGTGGGCCTCGTCCTCGCCGTCGGGATGGCGCTGGGCAGCGCCCTGGCCGGACACGCGCTGCTCGCCGTGGCCGGTACCGCGCTGTGGGCGGCGGTGGTCGCCGCGCTGTTCGCCGCCGTGCCGGCCCGGCCGCCGGGCATCGTCATGCCCGTACTCGTCTGCTCCGTCGGCAGCGGGCTGCCGCCCGGGCACACCGCGCAACGGGCCCTGGGAGTGGCCGTCGTGGGCGCCCTGGCCGCGGTGCTGAGCTGGGCCGCCGCCCGGTTCGGCGCCCCGGGCAGCCCGCCGGAACACGCGGACGCCGGCGGGCCGGTGCTGCGGCTGCGCCTCGTCCTGGCGGCCTTCCCTCGCTCGCCCTTCCCGTGGATGGCGATACGCACCGGAGCCGCCGTCGGCGTCGCCGGCGTCGCCTCCCTGCTGTGCCAGGTGGGGCGCCCCTACTGGGCCATGGCCGCTGCCGCTGCCGTCCTGGCCCGCGGCAGTCACGCGGCCAGCGCCAACACCCGCGCCGTGCTGCGCGGCACGGGGACCGCCGTGGGCTGTCTGCTGGCCGGAGCGCTGGCTGCGACCCACCCCCGGGGCGTCACGACCGCCGTGCTGCTCGCCGCGCTGACCTTCGTCATCGAGCTCGTCGTGGCCCGCAACTACGCCGTCGCCATGGTCTTCGTCACTCCCCTGTCGGTCCTCCTGGTGACTTCCGCGACCGGCATGTCCGCGGTGCTCACCATCACAGCGGACCGCCTGCTGGAGACGGTGCTGGGCTGCGTCGCCGCGGCCGTCGCCGGACAACTGGTCAGCCGTGGCTGGGCCGTTCGGCACCGGCGGCAGGCCGTGGCGGACGTGTTGACCGCGTCTGCCGACCTCCTTCAGGCGCCTGGCGAACCGCGCCACCGGGTGGCCCTGCTGCAGGCCCGCAACAGGCTGCAACTGGTCAGTGAGCGCACGGCGGGAGAGCGCCGCGCGGTGCGGACCGCGGCGTCCGCACTCGACGAAGTCGCCGCATCGACGCTCGATCTGGCCGGGCAGGTCCTGGACCGTCCCGAAGCCCTGCGGCCGGACGCCGCCGGCGCGGCGCGCGCTCTGCGGCAGCTGGCTGCCCGGGTCGACCCTGGCGCCGGGCCGGATCCGGAGACAGCGGCGAGCGAACCACCGCCCGGCCTGACCTCGCTGCGCACCGCCCTGGACGAGTACGCCGCACGCTGACTCCGAGGCGGAAGCGCACGTGGAGGCAGAACGTCACGCCGTCATGACAGTCAGTGTCCGCATACGAGTCTCCTCGCGTCCTGCGTCGCCCCATGAACGACCCCCGACGGCCGCCTCAACTCAGCCAATGGGCGGCCATCGCGGGCGACGGGCAACAGCCCACCCCGGTCCAGGAGTTCGCCGCTCGCCACCCGCTGCTGCCGGCGCTGTGCGCCGATACACCGAGCGCCGTCGTCCTGACAATGGCGGCTTTCTTCGCCCTCGTCGACTTCCTGAGCGTTCGGGCGCTCCAGCGCGATCCCGTCCGGGTCGGCGAGTTCGCGCGGCACCTGCTCGAGCAGGCCTCCGCCCAGGTCGCCTGAGCCGGATGCGCCGCAGCACCGCTCCGCCCGCCTCCGGAGCCGCTCACGCGATGCGACTAATCGTCACAAGGTAGGATACTCTTCGCAATGCCGCCCTCGCTCCGTCCTGGCGGGCCAGGGACGGCCCGTGGTCGCCGTCCCCTCAGCACTGTGGCGAGTGGTCCGGCGACCCCTTCTCCTCGACGTCGTCGCACCCCTCGCGGACATGGGTCACCGCCCTGCCTTCCGTCCCGGGTGCTGGACGTCCACACCTCACGGAGGCAACGGGTATGGAATCCACCTCGGCCGTGGCGGCCTCATTGACCCGGGTGACCGCCAACTTCCGTCAGTACTTGGTGGGATGGGGCCTTCAGGACCGGACCGAGGGAGACGTGGAGGTCTTCCGGAGCGGTTTGGCCCAGCCTCAGTTCAACGGCGTGGTCCGGCTGCGGTCGCTGGACGGGGCCGAGGAAGCCATGGCGACCGCGCGGGAACGGCTCGCAGGTGTGCCCTGGTGGTGGTGGGTCGGGCCAGACAGCCCCGCCGGCACCGCCGAGGCCCTGACGGGGCTGGGGGCCGTACCGCTCGGTCCGGTACCGCTGATGACGCGCTCGCTCGACCGGGTGGACTCCGGCGAGGAGCCGTCCCCGGAAGTGAAGGTCGAGGAGATCGGCCACGGAGCTCGGCTGACGGAACTGGTGCGCACCTACAGCGCCTCGATGGGTGTGTCGCCCGACCTGGAGGCACAGGTGGTCGAGGCCGAGGAGAGCCGCCCGGACAACGCCGACATCGTGCGACTGGCCGCCGTCGTGGACGGCCAGGTGGTCGGTACAACCGTGGTCATCATGGCGCACCAAGTGGCCGGCCTCTTCATCGTCCATGTCGCCGCGAGCCACCGCCGGCGTGGCATCGGCGGAGCCCTGACCCAGGCCGCGCTGCGGGCCGGGCAGGAGCGGGGCATGCGACTGGCTGCGCTCGGCGCCAGCGCCATGGGCGAGCCGCTGTACCGGCGCTTCGGCTTTGAGACCGTGTCCCACTACCATCTTTTCTCCGGTCCTGCCTGACATCACCCTCAAACATGTGATGTCACAGATGGTCAGCATGTGATGTCCACGACGGCGACGACTCCTGCCAGCTGCGACGTTTCCCGTCGAATGACTGATGCTGCCGCGTCCTGGCACCGGAAGGCTTGGACAGGTGATCCCCACCTCGACGAGAGGACCGCTGTGTTCGCAGTGCGCGACGCGGGCGAGGCGGACGGCCCCGGTGAGCTGCACTGGCCCTTCGGCTTCTCTCCGGACCTTTCGGATCTCTGTGCCTACGGAGAGGTCAGAATCCCCGCCTCACCCGCTGCCGTGTTCGTGTGCCTGACGGAGATCTGCGCGTGGGCACGGGACTTCACCACCCGGGACGTCGGCATCGTCCCGTCCGCAGCGGCGCTGCGCACGGAGAGCGAGCTGGCCTTCCGGCTGGACCGGGTCCCGGTGCGGGCCCAGGTCGTCGCGTGCCGTCCCGGCAGGTGTCTGATCTGGTTCGAACACGGCGTCGACCTCGACGTCTACCAGGAGTGGCTGCTGACCGTACTGCCCGACGGAACCCGTGTGCACCTGGGGCTGGCGGCCCGGGGTGCCGCGGCGATCTCGTACCGGGAGTCCGACCCGGTGGGCGCGGATCGCACCGTGAACCGCTGGCTGGCCGCTCTGCGGGGCGAGGTCTGCCGGGCCCGGCGACTGCCGCCGGGACCCGGCCGGCGGTGAGCTGCGTCCGCCAACGAGCTTCGCGCGGCGCGCACGCCTGGAAGACGGCGGTGCGTCAGTCACGTCAGTCGTGTGAGACGACGACCCTCTTCTCGTGCATCGCGGCGATCTCCTGCTCGCTGTAGCCCGGCGAGGCCACGCCCTGGCCGATGCCCTCGGCGCGGACCACCCGGTAATCGGCCTTCATGAACGGCTTGGCGGCGGCCAGTTGGTCCAGGTCCTCGTAGTCGCCCTGTTTGAGGCCGACGATGTGCCGCTCGCCGGAGCCGGAGATCTGCACCACCGGGAAACAGTCGGTCGTCGCCTCCGCCAGGGCGACCAGCCCGTTCGGGAACCCTGGCACGGACACGGTCAGGCAGACGCCGGGCCGGTCGGTGAGGAAACCCGCCGCTGCCGCCGCCCGGCCCGCCTTGCTCTCGTGCCGGAAGCCGATGAACGGCACTCGCGATCCCCAGCGAGTTCCGCTTCTTCCCGGGTCCGGCCGCCCATGACTCGGCGTGCCACTTCGCCGGGGAGAGACATATGGTGCCGGACTGGGACACAGCTCCCGAACATGGTGACCGCCTCGCCGCGGTGAACGGAGCCTGGTGAACGGCGTCTTCGGTCGGTCTACGAGTCCCCGGGGCGGCGCTCATCGGTGCCGATGGCGTCGCGCAGCGCCGCCCGCTTGGTGATGCCCAGCTTCGGGAAGATCTGGTAGAGGTGGCTGCTCACCGTGCGTGGCGAGACGTACAGCCGCTCGGCGATCTCCTTGTTCGTCATGCCCGAGGCCGCCAGGCGAGCGATCTCCAGTTCCTGCGGGGTCAGCGCCGTCACCGCGTCGCCGTGCCCGGCGCTGCGGGTGGCCTGTCCCGCGGCTCTCAGCTCCCGCTCGGCACGGGCCGCCCACGGGGTGGCGCCCAGCTTCTCGAAGGCGGTGAGGGCCGCCCGCAGCTGGGTGCGGGCCTCGGTCGCCGCCCGCGAGCGGCGCAGCCGCTCTCCGTGCAGCAGCCGGATGCGGGCGGTGTCGAACGGCCATGCGTCGGCCATGGGCAGGCTCAGCGCCTGCTCGAACAGTTTGGGCGCCGCGTCGTCTGGCGCGACGACGGCTGTGCAGCCCGCTTCCAGGATCGCCAGCCGGGGGGAGAGGTCCGCGATGCCCGTCTCGCGCAGTACCCGTACGTGTTCCTCCGCCTCGGCGCTACGGCCGGTGCGCACGGCTGCCTCGACGAGGTCCAGCGCGACCCAGAGGCTGTGCGGGACGTACGCGGCCAGGGTCCCGGCCGGGCTGATGGCCGTGGCGTGATGGTACGCGGCTTCGAAGTCGCCCTCGCCCAGGGCGGCCAGGACCAGGGCGTGCCGGGCGTAGGTCACGGCCGTACCGACGCCCCGGGAACCGGCCCAGCCGGTCATCTGCTCGGCCAGCGCCCGGCTGGTCTCGGACCTGCCCTGAACGGCCGCGAGGAGAGCCTGGTGATAGCGGAAGTACCAGGCGAAGAACCTGGCTCCCGGCTCCTCGCAGAGGCCGAGGCCCTCGGCGGCCAACTCCGCGGCCTCCGCCCACTCGCCGCGGTGGAAGTCGTCGACACAGACGTCCATGAGGGCGACCAGCCGCCTGCGGCCGGGACCGCCCGCCCGCCCGGCGCGGATCAGCCGCCACAACGGCTCGCGCACGTCGGCGAGACGGTCCACGTACCAGGCAGCCGCCGCCAAATTCTGCACGGTGGCCGGGTCGTTCGCGCTGTGCACTGTGGCCAGTGCGGCGTCCAGCCGCGGCAACAGGGCCGGTGCGTCCCGGACGGGATCGCCGAACATGCCGGTAACCAGGGAGAGCACGGCGGGCGGCTCAGGCGCGAGCCGGGCCAGCGCGGCGCGGAACGCCGACCACAGCTCGGCCCGTCCGCTCACGAAGCAGACCAGTGCGAGCGTCCACAGCGCGTTGACCAGGGACGCGTCGTGCGCGTCCGCGGGGTTCGGGTGCGCCTCGATCGCCCCGACCAGCAGCTGGTGGGCGGTGTCGATGTGTCCGTCGGTGTCGAGCAGCAGCAGGGTGGCGGCCGAGACGTAGTTCAGCGAGACATGGACCTGGCGGCCCGCCTGCCGTACCCCGTCCAGCAGTTCGGCGGCGCCCTTCGTCTCCGCCATGCCCTCCGCACCGACATAGGCGGCCTCGGCCAGCCGACGGGCCCGCCCGTCGGCCGAGGGGCTGAGGTCGGCGGCCCGGCACAGCAGCGTGACCACCGCCTGGTAGTCGCCGCGGGCCAGTACCCGGTGCGCGGCGGCTTCGAGCAGCGCCGCCACCTCCTCGTCCGGTTCCACGGCGGCCTCGCCCAGGTGCCAGGCCCGACGCTCGGTGTCGTCCATGAGTGCCGAGGCCAAGGCCCGGTGCACCCGTCGGCGGTCGGCGGACGTCGACTCGGCGACCACCGCGGACCGGATCAGCGGATGCCGGAACGCGACCTGGTGCCGGTTGGTGGTGATCCGTACGAGCTGGTCGCGCTCGGCGGGCCCGAGATCGTCCAGCAGGTAGGCGCCGTCGGCCGCGGCCTGCAGGACGCTCAGCTCACCGCTGCTCTCCAGGGCCGCGGTCAGCAGCAGGCGCCTCGTCGGCGCGGGGAGCTCCACCACTCGGGCGGCGAAGAGCCGCTGGAGGCGCTGGCCGAGCGGCAGCACCGGTGGCAGGGACCGGGCCGGTCCGCGCCGTGCTTCCTCCAGCGCCGGGGGCAGTTCGAGCAGGGCGAGCGGGTTTCCTTGGGCGGTGGCCAGCACGCGGGCCCGGGTCTGCGCGTCCAGACCTGGGAAACGTTCGACCAGCAGGTGAGCGGCGGCCTCATCGTCCAGGGGCGGCACCGTCAGCTCCGGGAGACCGGAGATGTCGAAGTAGCCCGCGGAACCGGTCCGGAGCGCGGCCAGGAGCCCAGCCCTGCTGCCGACGAGCCGGCGGGCGGCGAACCCGAGCACCGCCGCGCTGGCCCGATCCAGCCAGGGCACGTCGTCGATGACCAGGAGCAGGGGCGTGTCCGCCGCCGTCCTGCGCAGCAGCATGGTGACAGCGCTGGACAGCAGGAACCGGTCCGGCACGGGGCCGACCTCGAAGCCAAGGGCGACCCGCAGCGCCGTGGCCTGTTCGTCGCCGAGTACGGAGAAGTCTCCGGACAGAGGAAGGAGGGCCTGGTGCAGCGCGGCGTGACTGACGTCTGCCTCGAACTCGGTGCCGGTCACGCGCAGCACGGTCGTCCCTGACATGCGGGCCGCCTCGGCGGTCGCCTCCAGCAGCTCGGTCTTGCCGACACCCGCCTCGCCGGACAGGACCAACGCGCCGCCGTTCACCCTGGCCTGGTCCAAGAAGCGCCGCAGGAATTCCGTTTCCGCAAGGCGCCCCACCAAAGTCGCGGGCCGTGCGCCGGGCTCTGTCACGGCTGAAGTCTGCCCGAGGGGTTTCTGAGCAGCAAGGTGAACATCCGCCTTATATCTATTTACGTGTCATATAGGCATACCAGAGCGGTACGCCCTAACAGCCCGTCAGCGCGCGACCGTACCGGACGGCCCAGCGCCGGCGAGCTTGTAGGTGAGCGGCTCGCGTAGCTGGAAACGGCGGTAGAGCAGATGGTGCACCGATGCGCCGAGGACCGCGCCCAGGACCGGGGCGAGCATGTAGATGGCCAGGTCCGTGGTCTGCCCGGCGAGCACGGCGGGGCCGAATTGGCGGGCGGGGTTGGCCGAGCCTCCGCTGAGCGGGCCGAACACGACGACCGTCAGCGCGATGCACGCGCCGACCGTCTGCGGCAGCAGGCGGCCGAAGGCCGGGTAGGCCAGCAGGAAGCCGACAGCCAGGGTCAGGACGAGGATGCAACCGGTCTCGGCGAGGAACACCGCGGGCGGTGACCAGCCGGGGGCCGGCTGCAGCGCCGCATAGTCCACCGCTGGGCCGGACACGACGGGGCCCCACACGATCCGTCCGAGGAAGGCGCCGAGCACGGATCCGGCCAGCTGCGCAACGACGTAAGGGAGCACGCTGACACCAGGGAAGACGTCCATCAGCCACACCGCCACGGTCACCGCGGGGTTCATGTGGCCCCCGCTGCGGCGCCCCCAGGGGGACAGGATCAGAGCGACGACCAGCATGCCCGCCGCCGGCCCGGCCACCGCCAGGGCGATACGCAGATCACCGATGTACAGCGGTGAGGCCGGGGCGCGCAGCCAGCGGACGAGGGTGACCACCGCGAGGAGCAGGACGGTGGTGAGGCAGAACTCGCACCACACCTGGGAGAGGGGGACCGCACGGGGGCGGCGGGCGGAGGCACTCATCGCGGACACCTCTCGACGGCGGCGGACCCGGACCGCGGGTCCGGAGTGAGACGGCTCAGCTGACAGGCTCTCAGTCCGCTCCGCGGCACGACATCGAGCCAGCACCAGCAGCGATATGGGGCAGTCCCCATGCCGCGCCCCGGCGGGTGCGGCTCATCCGGCTGCACCCGACCGGCCCGTGCGGGCGGCTGCGGGACCGGTCCCGCTCACCGAAGCTCCGGCCGCGGCCGCGGTTCAGACCGGCGGCCGGCCGGAGCCCGGGTGAGGTCGAGGTTGTCGTGGAAGACGTTGTGGGGGTCGTACGTCTTCTTGAGCTCGACCAAGCGGGCCAGTGTGTCCGGTGGGAACGCCTCCGTGAGCCGCTCGGGACGAATGTCGGTCTCGAAGCTCACGTACAGGCCTGACAGGTGCGCGCGCAGCGGCTCCCAGCTCCGATCCAGGCGGGCCGGATCGATGCCCATGGCGACAACTTGGAAGGCGGCCGAGCGGTGGGCGAAGGCGGTGGCGGCCGAGTCGACGTCGGCGATGGCGCCGCCCATGGCGCGCAGCTGGAAGAAGTGGCTCTCGCCGCCGGTGATCAGATCAGCGGCGGCCCGCGCCGCGGCCGGGCCGAGACGGTCGAGCAGGCCGCTGCGACTGACCGGCTCACCCTCGGCGGTGCAGAGGCCTTCGGGTTCCGGCACGACGTCGGAGTAGTCGGCCAGCCCCACGTGCTGGACCAGTGGCGGCCCCGCGGCGAGGAAGGGCCGTATGCGGGCGCGGATGAGGTCGGTGTCCTCGCAGTCCACCAGGATCGTGCTCTGGGCGATCACCCGGCCGTCATGCGGGCGTCCGACGGTGAGGAAGGCCGTGGTGTCGCGGGGCGCGGACCGCGCCGCCTCGGCCCAGGCCCGGAGGAAGGCGGCGGTGTCGATGGCGTCCTGGATCAGGTGCGCGTGGCCGAGCAGCCCGACGGGCTCCGCCGCGAACTCGAAGGCGGTGACGACGCCGAAGGCGAACCCCGCGCCGCGCACGGCCCAGAACAGGTCCGCGTTCTCGTGCGCGCTGACCCGCAGCTGCCGTCCGTCGGCGAGGACGATCTCGGCGGCCCGCATCCTGTCGATGGTCAGCCCCTGTTCCCGCCCCAACAGGCCGATGCCGCCGGCCGTGGCCAGGCCGCCGACGCCGACGGCGCTGTGGTCGCCAGAGGTGAGTGCCCAACCATGGGGGTGCAGGGCGGCGGCGACCTCCCCCCAGCGAGCACCGGGCTCGATGCGCACCAGCCGGGAGCCCTCGTCGAGGACCTCGATGCGGTTCATCGCAGACAGATCGATGACGATGCCGCCGTGGTTCGTCGACCGGCCGCTGAACCCGTGTCCGCCACTGCGGACGGACAACGGCACCGGCCGGGCTCCGGCGAAGACGACGGCCTCGGCGACCTCGTGGGCGTTGCGCACGCGCAGCACGAGCGCCGGCCGTCCGCCGCGCATGCGGCTGGAGCGGACCCACTGGTAGTCGGGGTCGCCGGGGCGCACGGCGAGGCCGGCGAGGGCCTCTGGGAGAGCGTCGAGGCCGATGTCCATGGCGGGGCTCCTGGGGGTGCGGGCGGCTCAGGCGGCACGGCGGTGGTCGGCCACTAGCTGCCGCGCGGCTGGGATGACATCGGTGCCGAAGCGGCTGATCTGCTCGGGCGTCTCCGCGTCGGGCACCAGGTTGACGGTGTCGAACCGCAGGTCGGTGACGAAGTGGGCGACGATACGGGCCCATTGGTCGGCGTTGGCGTGCAGGGGCCGGCCGTTCGGTCCGGACAGCGGGAGGTCGACCGGGGCCGTGGCGTCGGTGACGGAACCGACCAGCTGGATCACCCGGCGGACGTCCCTGGGGTTGCGGCCGGCGGCACGGGCGGCGGCGTCGATGGCGTCCTGGGCGGCCGGTTTGGTCTCGAACAGAGTGGCGAGCGGGGCGATCCAGCCGTCCGCGCGGCTGCCCAGCAGTTTCAGCATCCGGGGGCCGGACGCGCCGAGCCAGATCCGGATGGCATGGGCAGGCACGGGGCCGGCGGCCACTCCTTCCAGGGGGTAGGTCTTGCCCCGGAAGGTGACCGTGCGGTGCGGATCCCACATCGCGCGCAGCACAGTGATCGCCTCGTCGACGGCGTTGACTGTCTCCGCGGGGCTCCAGGCAGGTCCGCCCAGGCCGGCGATCTGCGGCCAGGCCCGGCCGCCGCCGACCCCGAGATCGAAGCGGCCGTCGGAGAGCAGGTCGAGGCTGGCAGCGGTCTTGGCGAGCAGGGGGGCCGGGCGCAGCGGCAGGTTGGCGACGTCGGTGAGGAAGCGCAGGGTGCCGGTCCGGGCCGCCAAGTGACTGATGAGGACGTAGGGGTCGAGGTGGTCCGGGACGTAGGGGTGGTCCTGGATCGCGGCGAAGTCGAACCCGTTGCTCTCAGCGGCCAAGGCGTTGTCGATGACCAGGCCGTTGTCCCGGTGGGGGCTGAGGAAGACGCCGAAGCTGATCGGGTTCACGGTGAGGTCCTTTCGGGGCGCGTGGCGAGGGCGTGCGGTCGGATGGGGCTCAGGAGCGGCGTAGGGCCAGGACCTCGACGCCCGCGAGCAGGATGAGCAGCAGCCCGGCGAACCAGGTCATGACGGTGACGGCGGACAGCGACAAGGTGGCGACGCCGATGCCTACGGCAGGCAGGGTCAGGCCGAGGTAGGAGATCAGGAACAGTCCGGCAAGGGCCTCACTGCGCTTGTCCGGAACGGCCAGTGCGGCGACGGTGCCGACGGCGGCCTTGAACAGTGCGCCCGCGCCGATACCGGCGACGATCCCGCCGGTGAGGAAGACGGCCAGGTCGGCGGTGTGCATGCCGATGACGAGGGTGAGAACGCCGGCCGCCTGGGCGATGAGGCCGAGCCGGCGCTTGCCGGCTGTGGACAGCCGCGCGGTCAGGCTCTGTGCTGCGGCGGCGGCACCGAAGACGGCGAAGACGATCAGTCCGGCGAGGGCCCGGGAGGGGTGGTGCAGGGCGCCGGCGACGAAGCCTGGAGCCACGGAGGTGAAGAGACCGAAGACTGCCAGGGAGGCGAAGCCGGCGGCCGCGGCGGCGAGGTATCCGGCACGGTCACCGTGGTCGGCCTTGATCTGCTGGGGGCGGTAGGCGGGCCTGACGAACTGTTCCTCGACCGTCTCCGGGGTGAAGGCGATCGCGACGAGGCTCGCGAGTAGCAGCGCGGCGAAGACGAGATAGGGAGTGCGCAGCGGCGAGCTGCCCCACTGGGCGAGGAAGCCGGCGACGAGCGGTCCGACGCCGAGGCCGCCGATGTTGGCCACGGTCGACACCAGCTCGAAGCGCTGGGTGGAGGCGCCGGGGCGGTGCGCGGTGTGCAGTTCGTGCAGGTGCGCGGTGGCGGTGGCGGTGACCATGCCGACCCCGAGGCCGGTGATGAGCCTGGCGAGGAGCAGCACCGGCAGCGAGGTGCTGGTGAGGAAGAGCAGAGCGGCGAGCAGTTCCAGGCCGATCGCGGGGAGGAGGATCTTCTTGCGGCCGACCCAGTCGGAGACGTGCCCGGCCAGCACGAGGCTGATCATCACGCCGACCGCGTAGACGGCGAAGACGATCGTGACGGTGAAGGTGGAGAACCCGTCCCTTGCCATGTACAGCGGGTACAGCGGCGTGGGGACGGTGGAGAACGCCATCGCGGTGAGGAAGGCGAAGGCGATGAGCGAGAAGCCGATGCCGTGCCGCAGGGCGCTGGGGCGCAGCCTGGCGCCGTCGGCACGCGAGGCAGTGGTGGGCTGCTGGGGTGTGGCGGTTGAGCGGGCCATGGCGGGCCGTCCGTTCCTGACGCGGCAATTGATTGAACACTTGACAGGTTCGCTCGCGTCAGCCATCACGTCCAACGAAAGTACCTGACAGTCACCATCTCTTTCGGAGATGATTGGGGAGATACTCGAGGCATGGAACTGCGCCAGCTCGAATGCTTCGTCGCCGTGGCCGAGGAAGCGAACTTCACCCGCGCCGCGGCCCGGCTGCACATCGTCCAGTCCGCGGTCTCGGCCACGATCAAGAGCCTGGAGCGGGAACTGGGCGGCCCGCTCCTCGACCGCAACTCCAAGCGGGTGCTCCTCACCGACGCCGGGGCCGCGCTGCTGCCCCGGGCCCGCGACACGCTCGACGCCGCGCGGGACGCCGCCGACGCCGTCGCCGAGGTCCGGGGCGGGCTGCGAGGTACCCTGCGCCTGGGCACACTGACCTCGGTGCGCCTGCTCGATCTCCCGGCGCTGCTCGGCGGGTTCCACCGGCAGTACCCGGGTGTGGTGCTGCAGACCAGCGCCGCGCCCACCGGCTCGCAAGGCCTGGTGGACGCCGTGCGGGAGCGGCGTCTCGACCTCGCCTTCGTGTCGCTGGCCGGCCCCCGTCCGGCGGGCATCACCCTGACCCGGCTGTCCACGTCGGTGCTCGATCTCGTCGTACCGGTCGATCATCCGCTGGCCGACCGTGCCACCGTGTCGATCACCGAGCTGGCCGGCCTCGACTTCGTGGACTCCCCGGTGGGATACGGCAACCGAGCCGTGGCCGACCGGGCCTTCGCCGCCGCCTCGGTGGCACGCCGGGTGTCCATCGAGATCACCGACATCGCGACCGGCGTGGACTTCGTCCGCAACGGCCTGGGCCTGGCGCTGCTGCCCCGGTTCGTCCTGGCCCGCGCCAAGGGCGTGGCCACGCTTACGGTGAGCGACGCCGACCTCGACTGGCCCTTGTCGCTCGCCTCGCCGAGCGACCGCACGCCCGGGGCCGCGGCCCGCGCGATGATCGAAATGGCCCGCGACTTCGTGGCGTAGGCGGCGCGGGCGGTATGGGGAGGGCTGAGGCCGAAGCACCTGGCTCATCGTCTCCCTCCGGGCTGTCGCGCACAGACCTGGGGAGCAGGGCGATGCTGGACGTCGTTCCGGTTCCGGACAGGGGCGGTCGCTGTCCTGCTTCTCAGCCTGCCGGGGCGCACCGACCTGGGAATCAGTCATATGACTTACCCCCTCGCCCAAGGGGGCGACAGACAGTGATGTGCACAGGGCCTGTCACCTCGCTGCAATCCGCCGCACGCCCGTCAGGCCGCCGTGACGACCAGGAACGCCTCGTCGACCAGGCCCACAAGCTGCTGCCGGCCGTCGCTGGCGCCCCACTGGTTGACCGCGGCGTTGAAGCAGCTCAAAGCCGCCGACACCAGAATGGTCGCGGCCGGCCGGGAGGGCGGGGCACCTCCGCCGCGCTCGGCGAGGGCCCCGACCAGGGGGAACAGCTCTGCTGCCTCTCGGTGCGCCGACACGCAGCGCCGGAGTGCGGCACACCAGGCGATGCAGCGTCAGTATCCGCCCGCGCTCCTGAAGCAGCGCGGGCGGATCACCGGGTCGAAGGCACGGCGCAGCGCGGTCCAGTCGTCCTCGTCGTCGGGACGGGCCCGCAGGACCTCCGCGAGGTGATCGTCCTGTCCCTCGAAGACACCGAGCACCGAGTCGTCGAGAGCCGCTGACGTGTCCTCGGTGCAGGGCCGTTCATTCACCTGGTGCTCCACTGCTAAGGCTCACATGCCCCGCCATGGCAGATACCCGACTCTCAGTCTCTTCATATGAGGAGTCACTGCACTAAGTCACTCTGCCAAACACATGTAAACCTCACCCGGGCGACTCTTCACAGCCTCCCGCCTCCGCGCTGTGGCCTGCTATCCCTGCGCCGTCCACGGCAGCAGCCGGGCCGCGTTTCGGGTAGTCAGCGCGCGCCAGGTGCCGGCTTCCGGCTGCGGTGCGGCGTCGACGGAGGCGACCTGGGCGAGGGTGCCGGCGGCCGGGGTCCAGCAGTAGTCGCTGCCGTAGAGCAGGCGGTCGTAACCGAAGCTCCGGGTCAGGGCCGGGATCTGGTGCGGGAAGGGGCTTCCGGCCATGTCGAACCAGAAGGTACGCAGTTGATCCTGCACCGTGGGGCCGTCGGCCGCGCCGATACCGAACACCGTGCGGAACAGCTCCATGCGGTCGGCGAGCAGCGGCAGCGTGCCGCCCCCGTGGGTGAACACCCACTGGATGCGCGGGCGTCGTTGCAGGACGCCGGAGAGGACGAGGTCGGAGGCGGCGCGCGTGGAGTCGAAGAGGAACTCCAGCATTGGCCGGGGGCGGCCCAGCGCCACCTTCTCGTGGCAGGGCGGCGAGGTGGGGTGGACGAACACGACGGCACCCCGGCGGTCGAGCTCCTGCCAGAGCGGTTCAAAGCGCGCGTCGCCCAGGTACGCTCCGGCCGCGTTGGTCTCCAGGGCGAGCCCGTGGGCGCCGAGGACGTCCAGGGCGTACGCGGCTTCGGTGAGGGCACCGTCCACGTCGGGCAGCGGTACGGATGCGAAGTGCCCGAAGCGTCCGGGGTGGTCGCGCACCACGTCGGCCGCGAACTCGTTGACCTCCCGCGTCAGGGCGCGGGCGGCGCCGTCGTCGCCGAAATGGGTGCCCGGGGAGGAGACGGACAGCACGCTGGTGCGGATGCCAGTGGCGTCCATGAGCTCCAGGTGCTGCGCCGGGGACCACTCGGGGTAACCGCGCATGCCGTCGGGTTGCAGAAAGCCGGCCGCCCGAGCCCGCTCCACATAGCGCGGGGTGACGAAGTGGGCGTGGACGTCGATCAAGTGCTCTGCTGTAACCATCGGCCCACGGTATGGCTCAGGAAGATGACATCAATCACTCATCCAAGCGATGTCGTATGTGATCCCGGGCGTCAGGATCGGCCCCGTACTGAATCGACGTGGTTCGGGCACTGGATGCTCCCCCATCACGAGGTGACCTCATGTGCGTGCCTGTATCCCGGTGGCACTACGCCTGTCGACTCCCGGACGATGAGCCGCGGCAGCGGCACGCCCACCGTCCGGGCGGGCGCGCCGTCCAGCAGGGCGAGGAGTTCCTGCGCCGCAGTGCGGCCGAAGGCCACGCTGTCGCGGGAGAGCGCGGACAGCCACGGCTTGACCATGCGGCACAGGGCCGAGTCCTCCCAGGCGACCACCGAGATGTCCGCCGGCACCGCGAAGCCCAGCTCGGCCGCCGCGGCGATACCGGCCACCGCCATCACGTCGTTGTCGTAGATCAGCGCGGTCGGGGCGGCCGGGCCGCGAAGCACCTCGCGGGTGACGGCCGCACCCTGCGCGTCGGAGTAATCGGTGGTCACCGAGCGGGCCTCGCGCAGCCCCCGCCGCTCGGCCTCGGCCCGCAGGCTGTCCAACCGGCGCTGGGTGTGGGCGAGCGCGGGCAGGCCCGCGATGTGCAGGATCCGGCGGTGGCCGAGTGCGTACAGCTCGTCCACGACCACCCGCATCGCGGCGACGTCGTCCGCCCACACCGTCGACAGCGCGGCATGAGAGGCCTCCGGAGCGCCGCCGATCACCACGGCGGGCAGGCCGAGTTCGTCGAGGAGGCCGGGCCGGGGGTCGTCGGTGCGCGGGTCGACCATGAGAACCCCGTCGACCCGGTGCTCGGCCCACCACCGGCGGTAGACGGCGCACTCGTCCTCGATGTCGTCCACCACCTGGAACAACAGCCCCAGGTGCCGTTCGGCCAGCACCTCCTGGATGCCGGAGACGAGCTGGAGGAAGAAGGAGTCGATCCCGAGGGTGTGCGCGGGCCGGGCCACGACGAAGCCGACCGTGGCGGCGCCCTCGCCGGAGAGCTGGCGTGCCGCGGTGCTGGGCCGCCAGCCGAGTTGCTCGGCCACCCGGCGCACTCGTGCGCGGGTGACCTCCGAGACGCCCGGGCGGTCGTTGAGCGCGAAGGAGACCGCACTCTCGGACACCCCGGCGCGCTGGGCGATGTCCTTCATCGTGGGCCGGCGTGCGGGCGAACGCTTGCCTGTCACCGCTTCCCCCATTTCGCGACAGCTGTCGACACGTACCAAGACCCTAACACACTAATACGCTTGAGTAGCAGGCTGCTAAAGCGCATTAGCGATCAGCTGCGATGCTTTCGTAACACTTATCTGACCTGCATGTTCACTGCCTTCTGGTGGCCTTCCCATCTGAATCCATTGACTTTTTCCCGGAGAAGGATGCAAGGTCTGCCCCTGTACCCGTGGCCGGCATCGTCGCCGTGACCCGCCGTGTAAAGGAGTCTTCCGCCGTGCGCATCTCCCGCAGAATCCTCGCCACCGCTGCCACCGCCGCGGTGCTGCTCCCCCTGAGTGCCTGTGGTTCCGGTGACGACAGTTCGTCGGGCAACGCCTCCGGCAAGGTCCAGGGCGACATCACCTTCCAGACCTGGAACCTGAGGGCCAACTTCAAGTCGTACTTCGAGGGCGTGATCTCCGACTTCGAGAAGCAGTACCCCGGCACCCACGTGAAGTGGGTTGACCAGCCCGCCGAGGGCTACGCGGACAAGCTCAGCGCACAGGCGGCCGGCGGCACGCTCCCCGACGTCGTCAACGTCTCCCCCGACCTGGCCGCCCCGCTCGCCAAGGCCGGCCTCGCCCTGGACCTGGACAAGGACAAGGCGGCGGCCAAGTACCAGGCCGAATACCTGCCCGGCGCCTGGGCCAGCAGCCAGATGCCCGGCCTGAGCGGCACCTACGCCTTCCCCTGGTACCTCAACACCGGGCCGCTGTTCTACAACAAGGCCCTGTTCAAGGAGGCCGGCCTCAACCCGGACCAGCCGCCGAAGACGTACGCCGAACTGTTCAAGGACGGCTTGGAGATAGCCAAGAGGACCGACGGTAAGGTCGCCACCCTCGCCAACGTGCCCACCATCGAGGACTTCGGCCGCTACGGCGTCCAGCTGATGAACAAGCAGGGCACCGCCTTCGCCTTCAACGACGCGAAGGGCATCGAACTCCTCAGCACATACAAGGAGTTGTACGACGCTAAGGCCCTCGACCCGCAGGCCCTCACCGCCACCCCGGAGTCCTCCGGCCAGAAGTTCCTCACCGGCGCCGTGGCCATGAACCCCGGCAGCGCGCTGGACCTGAAGAACTTCAAGACCCAGGCGCCGAGCCTGTACAAGAACATCGGCATCACGGACCAGATCACCAGCACCGGCCACGTCAACATGTACGTGCAGAACATCATGGTGAACGCACAGTCCAAGCAGAAGCCGGCCGCGGTCGCCTTCGCCCACTTCGTCACCGACGCCAAGAACCAGATGGCGTTCGCGAAGCAGGTCGCCATCTTCCCCAGCACCAAGGGCTCGCTGGACGACCCGTACTTCACCGAGGAGGACGGCACCGACGAGACCCGGGTCCGGGTGGCCGCCGCCAAGTCGCTGCAGACGGCGGTCAATTACACGCCGGTGCTCTTCAGCGACCAGATGAAGACCGCGCTGCGCAACGAGGTCGCCAAGGCGCTCCAGGGCAAGGAGAGCCCCAAGGAAGCTCTTGACAACGCTGTCAAGGCCTGCGACCAGCTGCTCCAGCAGGGCTGATTCGCCATGGCCCGTTCCACTGTTCCGTCCGGTTCCCGGGTACGGCGTCAACTGCCCACCAGCCCCTGGCTGTTCGCCGCACCCGGACTGGCCGTGATCGCCGCGTTCATCCTGTGGCCGTTCGTCTCGACGGTGGTGAACTCCTTCACCGACCGCCGCACGCTGCTCCCGGGCCACTTCGTGGGTCTCGCGAACTTCCGCGAGCTGCTCCACGACGACATGTTCTGGATCGCCCTGCGCAACAGTGCGCTGTACGTCGTCGGGGTCGTCCCCGCGCTCGTCGTGCTGCCGCTGCTGCTCGCGCTGCTGGTGGAGAAGAACATCCCGGGCATCGCCTTCTTCCGGTCCGCCTTCTACACGCCGGTCGTCGCCTCGATCGTCGTGGTGGGCCTGATCTGGGTGTGGCTGCTGGACGAACGGGGCCTGGTCAACTCACTGCTGGGCAAGCTCGGCGCCGGTCCGGTCGGTTTCCTCAGCGACCAGTGGCTGCTGCTGATCAGCGCCATGACGGTCACCGTGTGGAAGGGCCTCGGCTACTACATGATCATCTATCTGGCGGCGCTGGCCAACGTGCCGCGCGAGCTGCACGAGGCCGCCGCCGTCGACGGCGCGGGCCCGGTGCGCCGGTTCCTCACCGTCACCGTGCCCGCCCTGCGCTCCACCATGGTCCTGGTCGCGGCTCTGGCCTCGGTCGCCGCGTTCAAGGTGTTCTCCGAGGTCTACCTGATGGCCGGGCCCGACGGCGGCCCGGCCGGCGAGGACACCACCCTGATCATGCTGGTCGAGCGCACCGGCACCGGCCTCAGCGGCCGGGTCGGCTACGCCTCCGCCATCTCACTGGTGGTCTTCGTGATCACCGTGGTCCTGATGCTGCTGGTCCTGCGCGCCGACCGGAAGGACGAGTCATGAGCGTGACGGAGAAGACTCGTCCCGAGCACGGCACCGAGCGGCCGACGCCCGTGAGGGGCCGCCCGTCCCGGCGCACCGGCCGCGACGGGCGGCCGGTCCGGGCGTGGGAGCTGATCGTGCGCTATGTGCTGCTGCTCGGCGTACTGGCCCTGACCATCGGACCGTTCCTGTGGCAGCTGTCGACGTCGCTGAAGGGACCGACGGAGGACATCTACAGCTCCACGCCGTCGTTCCTGCCCGAACACCCCACGCTGCACAACTACGCGCGGGTCGCCGACACCATCCCCGTCTGGGACTACGTCCTGAACTCGCTGAAGGTCGCCGTCGCCAGCGTGGTCACCAACTGCGTCGGCTCGGCCCTGGGCGGCTACGCCATGGCCCGGCTGCGCTTCGCGGGCCGGCGCGCGCTCACCCTGGTGTTCGTGCTGGCGATGCTCGTACCCGTGGAGAGCATCATCATCGCCCAGTTCACGACCATGCGGGAGCTGGGCCTGAACAACACCCTCATCGGTGTCATCCTGCCCAGCTGCGTCAGCTCGCTGAATGTGCTGCTGATGCGCAACGCCTTCCTCAACCTGCCCCATGAGGTCGAGGAGGCCGCCTACGTCGACGGCGCCAACGTCTGGCAGCGCTTCTGGTACATCGCGCTGCCGTCGGTGCGGGGCACCCTCGCGGTTGTCGCCATCTTCGCCTTCATGGGCGCCTGGGACGACTTCCTGTGGCCGCTCATCGTGCTCAACGACCCTTCCAAGTTCACCCTCACCATCGGCCTCAACTACCTGCACGGCACCTTCGCCAACGACCAGCGCCTCGTCGCCGCGGGCACGATCATCGCCGTCGCGCCCCTCATCGCCCTGTTCGCCTGTCTCCAGCGGTACTTCTTCCGCGGGGTCGGCGAGGGCGCCGTCAAGGGCTGAGGCGAACCCCGCTCCACCGCGCCACGCCACCCCCCAGTTCAAGGACAACCGCATGCCCCCTGCCGTGCGCTTCGGCGTCAACTACACCCCCAGCGAAGGGTGGTTCCACCACTGGCTCGACTTCGACCTCGACTCCGTCCGAGCCGACCTGGACTCCATCGCCGCGCTCGGCCTGGACCACGTCCGCGTCTTCCCGCTGTGGCCCTACTTCCAGCCCAACCGCGCCCTGATCCGCCCGCGCGCCGTCGAGCAGCTCGTCGCGCTCGCCGACGCGGCGGCCGAACGCGGTCTGGACGTCAACGTGGACGGCCTCCAGGGCCATCTGTCGAGCTTCGACTTCCTGCCCGCCTGGACCCGGACCTGGCACCGGCGCAACCTCTTCACCGACCCGGACGTCCTCGACGGCCAGGCCGCCTACCTGCGCACCCTGGCCGCCGCCCTCGCCGACCGGCCCAACTTCATCGGCATGACTCTGGGCAACGAGGTCAACCAGTTCTCCGCCGGCCCGCACCCCGACCCCGATCGGGCCACGCCGGAGCAGGTCGACGCCTGGCTGGAGCGCATGCTCGCCGCCTGCGAGGAGGGCGCGCCGGGCCGGCTGCACCTGCACGCCGAGTACGACGCCACCTGGTACCAGCCCGACCAACCCTTCACCCCGGCGCAAGCCGCCCGGCGGGGAGCGGTCACCGCCGTGCACTCCTGGGTGTTCAACGGCACCGCCCAGCGCTACGGCCGCACCTCCGTGCCGACCGAGCACCACGCGGCCTACCTCGTCGAACTGAGCAAGGCATGGGCCGAGGAGCCGCGCCGCCCGGTCTGGTTGCAGGAGGTCGGCGCGCCCGCGCCACTGATCCCGGCCGAGCACGCCGCCGCCTTCGCCGAGGCCACCATCGCCCACGCACTGGACTGCCCCGACCTGTGGGGCATCACCTGGTGGTGCTCCCACGACGTGTCCCGCGACCTCGCCGACTTCCCCGCACTCGAATACTCCCTGGGGCTGCTCACCAACGACCGGCGCCCCAAGGACACGGCCGAGGTGCTCGCCGCCGCCACCCGAAGCGATGTGCGGCGGCCCGCACCGCGCACCACCGCCCTGACGGTGCCCGCCGATCCCACACTGCGTACCGCGCTCGCCCCCGGCGGGTACGTGTACGAGGCCTTCTTCCGGCTGACCGCCGATGGCGCCCGACCCACCACCGTGCTCGACGCCCACGCCGACGACGCGCACCATCTGCGCGCCCGCGGCATCACCGAGGTCGTCACGGCCGAGCACGTGCTCTCCACCCCGCGGTCGGGCACCCTCGCCTGCCCCGACCGCCTCACTCTGAAAACCACCCGCTGATGTACGACCTACGGAGCACTCCGCATGCATGACGACCGCCGTCTGGTCGAGGCCCGTCTCAAGCGCGTCCTCGACGAGCGCATCCGCCCCGCCGTGTACCCCGAG
>NZ_JAQMWP010000025.1 GCF_030403745.1 Streptomyces sp. S.PB5 | reverse complement strand
GCAACGGGCATCCGCGCCGGGCCGGGGTCTCCTCGTTCGGCATCAGCGGGACCAACGCCCACCTGATCCTGGAGGAGGCGCCCGAAGAGCTCGTCCCTGACACGGAGGCGCCCGAGGGCGTGGTGCCGCTCGTGGTGTCGGCCCGCAGCGCGGGCTCGCTGGCGGGTCAGGCCGACCGTCTCGCCGCGTTCATCGAGGACAGTGGTCAGGAGCCGGCCGGGATCGCCGGGGCACTGGTTACCGGCCGGGCGCTGTTGAAGGACCGCGCTGTGGTCGTGGCCGACTCGGCCGAAGAGGCGGTCGCCGGGCTGCGTGCGCTGGCTGCCGGTGAGAGTGCGCCGGGTGTGGTGACCGGGAGCGCCGGGGCGCCGGGGAAGGTCGTGTGGGTGTTCCCCGGCCAGGGCTCGCAATGGGCGGGCATGGGCCGGGAGTTGCTGGACTCCTCGCCGGTGTTCGCGGAGCGGATCGCCGAGTGCGCTGCCGCGCTGGAGCCGTACATCGACTGGTCGTTGATCGACGTGCTGCGGGGCGAGGCCGGGCCGGAGCTGTTGGACCGGGTGGATGTCGTGCAGCCCGCCAGCTTCGCCGTGAATGTGGGTCTCGCCGCCGTGTGGTCGTCGGTGGGTGTGCTGCCGGACGCGGTGTTGGGTCATTCGCAGGGTGAGATCGCGGCGGCTTGTGTGTCCGGCGCGCTGTCGCTGGAGGACGCGGCGCGTGTGGTGGCGTTGCGGAGCCAGGCGATCGCTGAGCAGCTGGCCGGGCGCGGGGGCATGGCTTCGGTCGCGCTGAGCGTCTCTGAGGCCGTCGCTCGTCTGGAGCGGTGGGCGGACCGTGTCGAGGTCGCGGCAGTCAACGGTCCGACCTCAGTGGTCGTCGCCGGTGGCGCCGAGGCGTTGGACGAGGTGCTGGAAGCCCTGTCAGCCGACGGCGTCCGGGTCCGCCGTGTGGCGGTGGACTACGCCTCCCACACCCGCCATGTCGAGGACATCGAGGCCACCCTCGCCGACACCCTCTCCGGTATCGACGCGCAGGCCCCGCTGGTGCCCTTCTATTCGACCGTCACCGGCGAGTGGATCCAGGAAGCCGGTGTCCTGGACGGCGGTTACTGGTACCGCAACCTGCGCGGCCAGGTCGGCTTCGGCCCCGCCGTGGCGGAACTCCTGAGCCAGGGCCACCGGACCTTCGTCGAGGTCAGCGCCCATCCGGTGCTGGTCCAGCCGATCACCGAGATCGTCGACGAGAGCGACGCGGTGGTGACCGGGTCGCTGCGCCGCGAAGAGGGCGGCTCCCGGCGGTTGCTGGCCTCCATGGCCGAGTTGTTCGTCCGAGGCGTGCCCGTGGACTGGGCGGGAGTGCTGCCCGCCGGAGCAGCCAAGGCCCGCGTCGATCTGCCGACGTACGCCTTCGACCACCGGCACTACTGGCTCCGGACGGCGCAGGCCGCCACCGACGCCGCATCTCTGGGGCAGGCCGCGGCTGATCACCCGCTGCTCGGCGCGGTCGTACGACTTCCGCAGTCCGACGGGCTGGTGTTCACCTCGCGCCTGTCGCTCAAGTCGCACCCCTGGCTGGCCGATCACGCCATCGGCGGTCTGACCGTCCTCCCGGGCACCGGACTCGTCGAACTGGCCGTGCGGGCCGGTGACGAGGCCGGCTGCGGGGTCCTGGACGAGTTCGTGATCGAGGCGCCGCTGGTGGTGCCGGAGCAGGGCGGCATACGGGTCCAGGTCGCCGTCGGCGCGCCGAACGAGAGCGGCGAACGCACCGTCGAGATCTGGTCCCAGCGGGAGAACGCCGACGAGGCGGAGGCCTGGACGCGGCACGCCGCGGGGCTCCTGTCGGCCTCGGCCCAGGGGGCGGACTTCTTCGACTTCGCAGCCTGGCCCCCCGCCGGTGCGGAACCCGTCGAGACCGGCGGCCTGTACGCCGACCTCGGCGAGCAGGGACACGACTACGGCCCCGCCTTCCAGGGCGTGCGGGCGGTCTGGCGGCGCGGTGAGGAACTCTTCGCCGAGGTCGCCCTGCCCGAGGAACAGCGCAAGGACGCCGCGCGGTTCGGCATCCACCCCGCGCTGCTCGACGCCGCCCTGCACGCCCACACGCACGGCACGGCGACGGCGGTGCGCCAGCCGCTCGACTGGAGCGGCCTGGTGCTGCACGCCGCGAGCGCCTCGGCCTTGCGCGTACGGCTGCTGCCCACCGGGTCCGACAGCCTGTCGCTGGAGGCGGCGGACGAGGCCGGCGGCCCGGTGGTGTCGGTACGTTCGCTGACGCTGCGGACCCTGTCCGCCGAGCAGTTGGCGGGAGCCGGGAACAACACGACCGACGCGCTGTTCCAGGTCGACTGGACCGAACTGCCCCCGGCCCAGGCCTCCGTGAGCGCACCCTCCTGGACGCCGGTCGCCACCGCGGACGAGGTCGAGGCCCTCGCCGAGAACGGGGAGACCCCGTCGGTCGCGGTGGTCGAGGCCGTCGGCGGCGACGGGGCGGACGCCGTACTCGCCCTGTCCTCCCGGGTGTTGGGCGTCGTACAGGCCTGGCTGGCCACGGGCGGACCCGAGGAGTCACGTCTTGTCGTGGTGACCCGGGGTGCGGTGCCCGCCGGTGACGGTGCGGTGACCGACCCGGCCGGTTCGGCGGTGTGGGGTCTGGTTCGTGCGGCGCAGGCCGAGAACCCGGACCGGATCGTCCTGATCGACACCGACCCGGCTTCCGACGACGGACCGGCGGCCGTCCTGGGCACCGTACTGGCCGGTGGCGAACCGCAGGTCGCGGTCCGCGGGACGACGCTGTCGGCGCCCCGGCTCGCCCGCGCCGCCGCCCAAGTCCCGGGCGCGGCGCCGATGTTCGGCCCGGAAGGCACGGTTCTGATCACCGGCGGCACCGGCTCGCTCGGCGCCCTGGCGGCCCGGCACCTGGTCACCCGGCACGGTGTCCGCCACCTCGTCCTCGCCAGCCGTCGCGGCCCGGACGCCGAAGGCGCCCAGGAACTGGCCGCCGAGCTCACCGCACAGGGCGCGTCCGTCTCGGTCGTGGCCTCCGACGTGTCCGACCGAGACCAGGCCGAGGCCCTGCTGGCCTCGATCTCCGACGCGCAGCCGCTGCGGGCCGTGCTGCACACGGCCGGTGTCCTGGACGCCGGTGTGGTCGGCACCCTCACCCCGGAGCGGCTGGCGAGGGTGTTCGCGCCGAAGGTGGACGCCGTACGCCATCTCGACGAGCTGACCCGTGACGTGGAGCTGGACGCGTTCGTCGTCTACTCCTCCGTCTCGGCCGTGTTCATGGGCGCGGGCAGCGGCAGTTATGCGGCCGCCAACGCCTACCTGGACGGTCTGATGGCGGAAAGGCGAGCTGCGGGTCTGCCCGGTCTCTCGCTGGCCTGGGGCCTGTGGGACCAGACCGACGGTATGGCCGCGGGCACCGACGATCTCACCCGGTCCCGGATGAACCGGCGCGGTGGCCTCCAGGCCATGCCGCCGGCGGAGGGCATGGAACTCTTCGACGCCGCCGTGGGATCCGCGCACTCGCTCCTGGTGCCCGCCAAGCTGGATCTGCGCGGGGTACGGGCCGAGGCGACGGCGGGCGGCACGGTGCCGCACATGCTGCGCGGCCTGGTCCGTGCGGGCCGGCAGCAGGCACAGACCGGATCGGCCAGGGAAGACGGGCTGCTGCGCCGTCTCGCCGCACTCCCCGCCGACGAGCAGGAGAAGGTCCTCGTCGACCTGGTGCGCGCCCAGGCCGCGATCGTCCTCGGCCACTCCGGACCGGAGGCGATCGGCGCGGACACGGCGTTCAAGGACACCGGCTTCGACTCGCTCACCTCCGTGGAACTGCGCAACCGGCTGCGCGCGGAGACCGGCCTCAAGCTCCCGGCCACGCTCGTCTTCGACTACCCGAACCCGCAGACCCTGGCCCGCCATCTGCACGCCGAACTCATCCCGGACGGTGGCACGGCGGGCCCCGAAGTGGACGAGGAACGCCTGCGCAACGCCCTCGTCAACCTCCCGCTCGCTCGGTTCCGGGAGGCCGGACTGATGGATGCCCTGGTCAAGCTCGCCGCCCTCGGCGACGGCGCACCGGAGATCGGCGCGCCCGACGCCGCCGACGAGGAGAGGTCGATCGCCGAACTGGACGTCGACGACCTCGTGCACCTGGCGCTCGGCGACAACTGATCCTTCGACACCGCGGAAAGATTGGGGACATCAAGTGAGTGCGTCGTATGAGACGGTCGTCGAGGCGCTACGGAAGTCGCTCGAAGAGGTCGGCTCGCTGAAGAAGCAGAACCGCCGGCTCATCGACGCCTCCCGGGAGCCCGTGGCCATCGTCGGCATGGCCTGCCGGCTGCCCGGCGGCGTCGCAGGTCCCGAGGACCTGTGGCGTCTGGTGCGTGACGGCCGCGACGCCGTCACCGACTTCCCCGAGGACCGCGGCTGGGACCTGGAGAGCCTGTACGACCCGGACCCGGAGCGCGCGGGGACGTCGTACACCACCAAGGGCGGATTCCTGCACGAGGCGGGCCTCTTCGACGCCGGGTTCTTCGGGATCTCGCCGCGTGAGGCGCTGGCGATGGACCCGCAGCAGCGGCTCCTCCTGGAAGCCTCCTGGGAGGCCTTCGAGCACGCCGGCATCGACCCGGTCTCGCTGAAGGGCGCCGATGTCGGCGTGTTCTCCGGGGTGTTCGGACAGGGGTACGTCGCGCCCGGCGCCAGCGTGGTCACACCCGAACTCGAGGGCTTCGCGGGAACGGGCGGCTCGACCAGTGTGGCCTCCGGCCGTGTGTCCTACGTCTTCGGCTTCGAGGGCCCCGCGGTCAGCATCGACGCCGCCTGCTCCTCCTCGCTGGTCGCCATGCACCTCGCCGCGCAGGCGCTGCGCAGCGGCGAGTGCTCCATGGCGCTCGCCGGCGGCGCGACGGTCATGGCCAACCCCGGCGCCTTCGTCGAGTTCTCCCGGCAGCGCGGCCTCGCCGCCGACGGCCGCTGCAAGGCGTACGCCGATGCCGCGGACGGCACCGGCTGGGCCGAGGGCGTCGGAGTCGTCGTCCTGGAGAGGCTGTCGGTGGCGCGGGAGCGCGGGCACAAGGTGCTCGCCGTGCTGCGGGGCAGCGCGGTCAACCAGGACGGCGCCTCGAACGGTCTGACGGCGCCGAACGGTCCCTCGCAACAGCGAGTCATCCGTGGCGCACTGGCCAACGCCGGGCTCTCCCCGGCCGACGTGGACATCGTGGAAGGCCACGGCACGGGGACCGTCCTCGGCGACCCGATCGAGGCGCAGGCCCTGCTCGCCACGTACGGGCGCGACCGTGAACAGCCCTTGTGGCTGGGCTCGTTGAAGTCGAACGTCGGTCATACGCAGGCGGCCGCCGGCGTGGTCGGCGTCATCAAGATGATCCAGGCGCTGCGGCACGGCGTCATGCCGCCCACGCTGCATGTGGACGCGCCTTCGACGAAGGTCGACTGGTCGGCGGGCGCGGTGGAACTGCTGACCGAGGCCCGCGAGTGGCCGCGCAACGGTCACCCGCGGCGGGCCGGGGTGTCCGCGTTCGGCGTGAGCGGCACCAACGCTCACCTGATCCTGGAGGAGGCACCCGCTTCCGCCGAGGAGACGGTCCCGGACTCGGCCGTCCCCGGCGGCGCGGTGCCGCTCGTGGTGTCGGCGCGCGGTACCGGTGCGCTGGCCGGTCAGGCGGAACGGCTCGCGAACCTCATCGACGAGGGTGGTCAGCCGCTGTCCGGTGTCGCCGGGGCGCTGATCTCCCACCGGGCGCTGCTCAACGACCGAGCGGTCATCGTGGCCGAGTCCGATGAGGAGGCGGTCGCCGGGCTGCGCGCGCTGGCTGCCGGTGAGAACGCCCCCGGTGTGGTGTCCGGAACCGCCGGTTCGCCGGGCAAGGTCGTGTGGGTGTTCCCCGGTCAGGGCTCGCAATGGGTCGGCATGGGCCGGGAGTTGCTGGACTCGTCGCCGGTGTTCGCGGAGCGGATCGCGGAGTGCGCGGCGGCCCTTGAGCCGTACATCGACTGGTCGCTCGTCGACGTGCTGCGGGGGGACGCAGGGCCGGAGCTGCTGGACCGGGTGGATGTCGTGCAGCCCGCGAGCTTCGCCGTGAACGTCGCTCTGGCCGCCGTCTGGTCGTCGGTCGGGGTCAGGCCGGATGCGGTGCTCGGTCACTCGCAGGGTGAGATCGCGGCCGCGTGTGTGTCCGGGGCGTTGTCGCTGGAAGACGCGGCGCGTGTGGTGGCGTTGCGGAGTCAGGCGATCGGTGAGCAGCTGGCCGGGCGGGGCGGTATGGCCTCGGTCGCGCTGAGCCTCGCGGAGGTGGCCTCTCGTCTGGAGCGGTGGGCGGACCGGGTCGAGGTCGCGGCGGTCAACGGCCCGACCTCCGTGGTCATTGCCGGTGACGCGGAGGCGTTGGACGAGGCACTCGAGGCCTTCTCGGCCGATGGCGTGCGCGTACGCCGGGTCGCGGTGGACTACGCCTCCCACACCCGGCACGTGGAGGACATCGAGGAGACGCTCGGCGAGCGGCTCGCGGGTATCGACGCGCAGACCCCTCGGGTGCCCTTCTATTCGACCGTGACCGGCGAGTGGATCCAGAACGCCGGTGTCCTGGACGGCGGTTACTGGTACCGCAACCTGCGCGGGCAGGTCGGCTTCGGTCCCGCCGTGGCGGAGCTCCTGAGCCAGGGCCACGGTGTCTTCGTCGAGGTCAGCGCCCATCCGGTGCTGGTCCAGCCGATCACCGAGATCGTCGACGAGACCGGGGCGGTGGTCACCGGCTCGCTGCGCCGCGAAGAGGGCGGTCTGCGCCGACTCCTCGCCTCCATGGCCGAGTTGTTCGTCCGGGGCGTCTCCCTGAACTGGGCCGGTGTCCTGCCGGCCGGAGCCACCGCGGCCGACGTCGACCTGCCGACCTACGCCTTCGAGCACCAGCACTACTGGCTCCAGGAACCCGACACGGCGACGGACGCCGCCTCGCTGGGGCAGGCCGCGGCCGATCACCCGCTGCTCGGCGCGGTCGTGCAGCTTCCGCAGTCCGACGGGCTGGTGTTCACCTCGCGGCTGTCGCTGAAGGCCCAGCCCTGGCTGGCCGATCACGCCGTCGGCGGTGTCGTCATCCTCCCGGGCAGCGGTCTGGTCGAGCTCGCGGTACGCGCCGGTGACGAGGCCGACTGCGGGGTGCTGGAAGAGCTCGTGATCGAGGCTCCGCTGGCGGTACCGGAGCAGCGCGGCGTACGGGTCCAGGTCGCCGTGGGCGCGCCGGACGGGAACGGCTCGCGCAGCGTGGAGATCTACTCCCGGAGCGAGGGTGCGCCGGACGGGTGGACCCGGCACGCCACCGGGACACTGTCGGCCGAGCCGTCGACGCAGACCACCGATGCCGACTTCGTCGCGTGGCCGCCGGCCGGCGCGGAGGCGGTCGAGGTCGGCGCCTTCTACAGCGACCTGGTCGAGCGCGGCTACGGATACGGGCCCGCGTTCCAGGGTGTGCGTGCGGTGTGGCGGCGGGGCGAGGAGGTCTTCGCGGAGGTCGCCCTGCCCGAGGAACTGCGGGCGGAGGCGGGCCGGTACGGTCTGCACCCCGCCCTGCTCGACGCGGCACTGCAGGCCGCCACGATCGGGAACGCGACCGACGCGGACGACACCGGGGCGCCGGTGCTGGCCTTCGCCTGGAACGGCCTGGTGCTGCACGCCTCGGGCGCCTCGGCGCTGCGGGTGCGGATCGCGCCGAACGGTGCGGACGCGCTGGCGGTCCAGGCGGCCGACGAGGCCGGTGGCCTGGTCGTGACGCTGGACTCGCTGGTGTCCAGGGCCGTGTCCGCCGAGCAGTTGGAGACACCGGTCGACGCGGTGGTCGCCAACTCGCTGTTCCGGCTGGAGTGGAGCGAACTGCCCCCGGTTCCGGGGTCGGAGCTGCCGCCTTCGTGGCTGCCGGTGAGCACGCCGGAGGACGTGGCGGCCGTCGCCGCGAGCGGTGCCGCACCGGCGGTGGTGGTCCTGGAGGCGGTCGGCGACGACACCGAGGACGCCGTACTCGCCCTGTCCTCCCGTGTGTTGGGCGTACTGCAGGCATGGCTGGCCGCCGACGGCCTCGACGAGTCGCAGCTGGTCGTGGCAACCCGGGGCGCGGTGACCGCGGGCGACACGGCGGTGACCGACCCGGCCGGGTCCGCGGTGTGGGGTCTGGTGCGGGCCACCCAGTCCGAGAGCCCCGACCGGGTCGTCCTCCTGGACGTCGACCCCGACGCCGACGGCGGTGTGGAGTCCGCCCTCGACTACGTACTGGGGCCGGTGATGGCCAGTGGGGAGCCCCAGGTCGCCGTCCGGGACTCGGTCATGTCCGTTCCCCGGTTCGCCCGCCCCACGGGTGAAATCGCCGACGAGCCCGCGGTGTTCGGTCCGGAGGGGACCGTCCTGGTCTCCGGCGCCGGGTCGCTGGGCGGTGTGGTGGCCCGGCATCTGGTCACGCGGCACGGCGTACGCCGGCTCGTCCTTGCCAGCCGTCGCGGTCCGGAGGCCGAGGGTGTGCGGGAGCTGGTCGCCGAGCTGGGCGGGCAGGGCGCGGAGGTGTCCGCCGTGGCCTGTGACGTGTCCGACCGTGCGCAGGTCGAGGCGCTGCTGGCGTCACTGACGGACCTGCGCGGTGTCGTGCACACGGCCGGCGTCTTCGACGACGGGCTGATCGGCACGCTGACCCCGGAGCGGCTCGCGGGCGTGTACGCGCCCAAGGTGGACGCCGTACGTCACCTCGACGCCCTCACCCGCGGCCTGGACCTGGACGCGTTCGTGGTGTTCTCGTCCGTCGCGGGTCTGTCCGGCGGCGCCGGGCAGGGCAACTATTCGGGGGCCAACGCCTTCCTGGACGGCCTGATGAGCCACCGCAGGGCGGCGGGCCTGCCCGGCCTGTCCCTCGCCTGGGGGCTGTGGGAGCAGTCCCTCGGCATGGCCGGCCACCTCAGCGCCTCCGACCAGGCGCGGGCCGACCGGCACGGTGTGCTGGCGATATCGGCGGCCGAGGGCATGGAGCTCTTCGACGCCGCCCTCGCGTCCCCGCAGTCGCTGCTCGTGCCGGTCAAGCTGGACCTGCGCGGCATTCGGGCCGACGCGTCGGCGAGCGGAGTCGTACCGCATCTGCTGCGCGGACTCGTCCGCGTGGGCCGGCAGCAGGCCCGAGCGGTCGCCACCGCCGGTCAGAGCGGGCAGCTGTCCGACCGGCTGGCCGGACTCACGGCCGCCGAACAGGACGCCCTGCTGCTCGACCTGGTGCGGACACAGGCCGCCGTCGTCCTCGGCCACAGCAGTGCGGACGGCGTCCGGCCGGACATCGCCTTCAGCGAGGCCGGGTTCGACTCGCTCACCTCGGTGGAGCTGCGCAACCGGCTCCGTGAGGCGACCGGCCTGAAGCTGCCTCCCACACTCGTCTTCGACTACCCTACCCCCGAGGTCCTCGCCCGCTGTCTGCGCGAGGAGTTCGGCGAGGTGGCCGCACCGGAGGAGACCGCACCGGCGGCCGTCGCGGCCGACACCGGCGAGCCGCTCGCCATCGTCGGGATGGCGTGCCGGTACCCGGGCGGCGTGACCTCGCCCGAGGAGCTGTGGCGGCTGGTCGCCGACGGCGTCGACGCCGTCTCCGACTTCCCCGAGGACCGCGGCTGGGACCTGGAGGGCCTCTTCGACCCTGACCCCGACAACCCCGGCACCTCCTACACCAGCCAGGGCGGATTCCTGCAGGCCGCGGGCCTGTTCGACGCGGGCTTCTTCGGGATCTCGCCCCGTGAGGCGCTGGCGATGGACCCGCAGCAGCGGCTCCTCCTGGAGACCTCCTGGGAGGCCCTGGAAGGCGGCGGCATCGACCCGGTCTCGCTGAAGGGCACCGACGTCGGTGTCTTCACCGGAGTCTCCAGCCAGGGCTACGGCGGCAACGAGGTCACCCCGGAGATGGAGAGCTTCGCCGGCACGGGACTGGCGTCCAGCGTCGCCTCGGGCCGGGTCTCGTACGTCTTCGGCTTCGAGGGCCCGGCGGTCTCGATCGACACCGCCTGCTCGTCGTCCCTGGTGGCGATGCACCTGGCCGCGCAGGCACTGCGCCAGGGCGAATGCTCGATGGCCCTGGCCGGCGGCGCGATGGTGATGGCGACCCCCGCCACCTTCATGGCGTTCTCGCGGCAGCGTGGCCTGGCGGGCGACGGCCGCTGCAAGGCCTTCGGGGAGGGTGCGGACGGCATGGGGCTGTCCGAGGGCGTGGGGGTCGTGGTCCTGGAGCGGCTGTCGGTGGCGCGGGAGCGCGGGCACAAGGTGCTCGCCGTGCTGCGGGGCAGCGCGGTCAACCAGGACGGCGCGTCGAACGGTCTGACGGCTCCTAACGGGCCCTCGCAGCAGCGGGTGATCCGCAAGGCACTGGCCGGCGCCGGGCTTTCGCCGGCGGATGTCGACGTCGTCGAGGGCCACGGCACCGGTACGGCTCTGGGTGACCCGATCGAGGCCCAGGCGCTGCTGGCGACCTACGGCAAGGACCGCGACGCCGAAAAGCCGCTGTGGCTCGGCTCGTTGAAGTCGAACATCGGCCACTCCCAGGCCGCCGCGGGTGTCGCCAGTGTCATCAAGATGGTGCAGGCCCTGCGGCACGGAGTGCTGCCGCGGACGCTGCACGCGGAGCAGCGCACCTCCAAGGTGGACTGGTCCGCGGGCGCGGTGGAGCTGCTCACGGAGACCAAGGACTGGCCGCGCGCCGACGCGCCACGCAGGGCCGGGGTCTCCTCGTTCGGGGTCAGCGGAACCAACGCGCATCTGATCCTGGAGGAGGCGCCCCCGGAGGAGACGCCCGCCGTGGAGGCGCGGCAGCCGCTGGTGTCCGCGGATGTGCTGCCGTTGGTGCTGTCGGCGCGCAGTCCCGGTGCGCTGGCGGGTCAGGCCGGCCGGCTCGCCGCGTTCATCGAGGACGCCGGTGCGGAACTGGCGCCTGTCGCCGGCGCACTTGTCGCCCAGCGGACGCTGTCGAGCGACCGTGCGGTGCTCGTGGCGGACTCCCGGGCGGAGGCGCTGGCCGGGCTGCGCATGCTGGCCGCCGGTGAGAGCGCGCCCGGTGCGGTGTCGGGGACCGCTGACGGTTCGCCGGGCAAGGTCGTGTGGGTGTTCCCCGGCCAGGGCTCGCAATGGGTGGGCATGGGCCGGGAGTTGCTGGACTCCTCGCCGGTCTTCGCGGAACGGATCGCCGAGTGCGCGGCCGCCCTTCAGCCGTACGTCGACTGGTCCCTCGTCGACGTCCTGCGCGGTGACGCCGAACCCGGACTGCTGGAGCGGGTCGACGTCGTCCAGCCCGCGAGCTTCGCCGTGAACGTGGGCCTCGCCGCGGTCTGGTCCTCGGTCGGCGTCCTCCCGGACGCGGTCCTCGGCCACTCCCAGGGCGAGATCGCCGCCGCGTGTGTCGCCGGTGCGCTGTCGCTGGACGACGCCGCACGCGTGGTGGCCCTGCGCAGCAAGGCGATCCGCGAGCAGCTGGCCGGGCGGGGCGGCATGGCCTCGGTCGCGCTGAGCGAGAGCGAGGCGGTCGCCCGGCTCGTGCCGTGGGCGGACCGGGTCGAGGTCGCCGCGGTCAACGGCCCGGCCTCCGTGGTCGTCGCCGGTGACGCCCAGGCCCTGGACGAGGCGCTGGAGGCCCTCTCCGCCGACGGCGTCCGGGTGCGCCGCGTCGCCGTGGACTACGCCTCCCACACCCGCCACGTGGAGGACATCCAAGGCACCCTCGCCGCCACCCTCTCCGGCATCGACGCCCAGTCCCCGGTGGCACCGTTCTACTCGACCGTCACCGGCGGGTGGATCGAGGACGCCGGCGTCCTGGACGGCGCCTACTGGTACCGCAACCTGCGCGGCCAGGTCGGATTCGGCGCCGCCGTCGCCGAGTTGATCCGCCAGGGCCACCGGACCTTCGTCGAGATCAGCGCCCACCCGGTGCTGGTCCAGCCGATCAACGAGATCGTCGACGACAGCGAGACCGACGCCGTGGTGACGGGAACGCTGCGCCGCGAGGAGGGCGGTCTGCGGCGGTTCCTGGCCTCCATCGCCGAGTTGTTCGTCCGGGGCGTCGCCGTCGACTGGAGCGGCGTGCTCCCGGCCGAAGCGGCGCAGCCGGGCCGCGTGGACCTGCCGACGTACGCCTTCGACCGGCAGCACTACTGGCTGCACACCGCACAGGCCCCCACCGACGCCACCTCCCTCGGCCAGACGGCCGCCGGCCACCCGCTGCTCGGCGCCGTGGTGCGGCTGCCGCAGTCCGACGGGCTGGTGTTCACCTCGCGGCTGTCGCTCAAGTCGCACCCCTGGCTGGGCGATCACGTCGTCGGCGGCCTCGTGCTCGTCCCCGCGACCGGGCTGGTGGAGCTGGCCGTACGGGCCGGTGACGAGGCCGGGTGCGCGGTGCTGGAGGAGCTGGTGACCGAGGCGCCGCTGATCGTCCCGGAGCAGGGCGGCATGCGGGTCCAGGTCGCCGTGGGCGCGCCGGGGGAGAGCGGTTCGCGCACGATGGAGATCTACTCGCAGCGCGAGGACGCCACCGCCGACGACGGGTGGACGCGGCACGCCACCGGAGTGCTGGCGCCCTCGGCGCCGACGCGGGGGACGGACTTCGACTTCGCCGCCTGGCCGCCGGCCGACGCCGAGCAGGTGGATCTGGACACCGCAGACCTGTACGAGGGGCTGCTGGAGCGCGGCTACGCCTACGGGCCCGTGTTCCAGGGCGTGCGGGCGGTGTGGCGGCGCGGCGAGGAGCTCTTCGCCGAGGTCGCCCTGCCCGAGGAGGAGCGCAAGCGGGCCGGTGACTTCGGCCTGCACCCCGCGCTCCTCGACGCCGCCCTCCAGGCCGGGACGTTCGCCGCCGCGGACAGCGGCGAGGAGGACGCCGGACAGCCGGTGATGCCGTTCTCGTGGAACGGACTGGTGCTGCACGCCTCCGGTGCCTCGGCGCTGCGGGTGCGGGTCGCGCCGAACGGTGCGGACGCACTGTCGGTCGAAGCGGCCGACGCGACCGGCAGCCCGGTTCTGACAATGGACGCGCTGGTCATGCGGGCGGTCGACATCCAGCAGCTGGGCGCCGGCTCGGCGGCCGCCGACTCGCTGTTCGCGGTGGAGTGGACCGAACTGCCCCCGGCGAGGCCGGAGTCCGCCCCCGCGTGGGCGCCGGTGACCTCGGCCGAGGACACGGTCACCCTGGTCCAGAGCGGCGGCGCCCCGGCGGTGGCCGTCCTGGAGGCCGTCGGCGGCGACGGACCGGACTCCGTACTGGCACTGACCTCACGGGTGCTGGGCGTGGTGCAGGTGTGGCTGGCCGCACCCGGACTGGAGGAGTCGCGCCTGGTGGTGCTGACCCGGGGCGCGGTCGCCGCGGGTGGCGACGGCGCGGTGACGGACCCGGCCGGGTCCGCGGTGTGGGGTCTGGTGCGGGCGGCGCAGTCCGAGAACCCGGACCGGATCGTCCTGCTGGACACCGACCCCGCCGCCGAGGGCGGTGTGGAACCGGTGCTGGACTCCGTCCTCGCCGCGGTGGTGGCCAGTGGCGAACCGCAGCTCGCGGTACGCGGCACGGCCCTCTCCGTGCCCCGGCTCGCCCGCGTCGGCGGTCAACTCGCCGACACACCCGCGGTGTTCGGGTCCGAGGGGACCGTCCTGGTCTCCGGCGCCGGATCCCTCGGCGCCCTGGCGGCCCGGCATCTGGTCACCCGGTACGGCGTACGCCGGCTCGTCCTGGCCAGCCGTCGGGGTCCGGATGCCGAGGGGGTGCGGGAGCTGGTCGCCGAGCTGGGCGGGCAGGGCGCGGAGGTGTCCGCCGTGGCCTGTGACGTCTCCGACCGTGCGCAGGTCGAGGCGCTGCTGGCGTCACTGACGGACCTGCGCGGTGTCGTGCACACGGCCGGTGTGTTCGATCCCGGGGTGATCGGGACGCTGTCCCCGGAGCGCCTGGCAAGGGTGTTCGCGCCGAAGGTGGACGCCGTACGTCACCTCGACGCCCTCACCCGGGACCTGGACCTCGACGCGTTCGTCGTCTACTCCTCCGCCTCGTCCGTCTTCATGGGCGCCGGCAGCGGCGCCTACGCGGCGGCCAACGCCTACCTCGACGGCCTCATGGCGGGCCGGCGGGCCGCCGGAGCACACGGGCTCTCGCTGTCGTGGGGCCCGTGGGAGCAGCTCACCGGAATGGCGGGCAACATCGACGATCTCACCCGGGACCGGATGAGCCGACGCGAAGGGCGCGGGGGAGTCCTCGCGCTCCCGCCCGCCGAGGGCATGGAGCTGTTCGACGCCGCGCTGCGCACCGAGCACTCGCTTCTCGTACCGGTCAAGCTCGACGTGCGCAGCGTCAAGGCCGACGCGGCGGCGGGCGGCGGAGTGCCGTATCTGCTGCGGGGCCTGGTCCGCACGGGCCGGCAGCAGGCGCGGACGAGCGGCGACGGCGGCGAGCGGCTGCAGCTGTCCGACCGGCTCGTCGGACTGTCCGCGGCGAAGCAGGAGGCACTCCTCCTCGACCTGGTGCGCGCCCAGGCCGCGGTCGTCCTCGGACACAGCGGCCCGGAGGGCATCCGGCCGGAGACCGCCTTCAGCGAGGCCGGGTTCGACTCGCTCACCTCGGTGGAGCTGCGCAACCGGCTCCGTGAGGCGACCGGCCTGAAGCTCCCGGCCACGCTGGTCTTCGACTGCCCGACGCCGACGGCCCTCGCCGGGTATCTGCGGGCCGAACTCGCCGTCGACGAGGCGTCCCCCGCCGACGCGGTGCTGGCCGGACTCGCCGGTCTGGAGGCGGCCATCGAGTCCGCGGCACCCGACGAGACGGCCCGCGAGCGGATCACCGTACGCCTGCGGGAGCTGCTGAAGGCGGCCGAGACGGTGGGCGCCCCCGCACCCGGTGAGGCGCACGAGGATCTCGAAACCGCCAGCGACGAGGAGCTGTTCGCGCTCTTCGAGCAGCTCGACTGAACCGCACCCACACCCACGGCAATCGCACACATCCACTTCCTAGGGGCTGAATCAAGTGGCTGACGAGGCACAACTCCGCGACTACCTCAAAAGGGCCATCGCCGACGCCCGCAACGCCCGCAACCGGCTGCGTGAGGTCCAGGACCAGGCGCGCGAGCCGATCGCCATCGTCTCCATGGCCTGCCGCTACCCGGGCGGTGTGTCCTCGCCCGAGGAGCTGTGGAAGCTGGTCGCCGAGGGCGGCGACGCCGTCTCCGGTTTCCCCGAGGACCGTGGCTGGGACCTGGAGGGCCTCTTCGACGAGGACGCCGACAACCCCGGCACCTCGTACGTCACCCAGGGTGGGTTCCTGCGGGGCGCGGGCCTGTTCGACGCCGGGTTCTTCGGGATCTCGCCGCGTGAGGCGCTGGCGATGGACCCGCAGCAGCGGCTCCTCCTGGAGACCTCCTGGGAGGCGATCGAGCGGGCCGGGGTCGACCCGGCCTCGCTGAAGGGCACCGACGTCGGGGTGTTCACCGGGCTGTCCGGCCAGGGCTACGGCGCGGGCGGCGGTGTGGTGACCCCGGAGACGGAGGGCTTCTCGGGCACCGGGGCGTCGTCGAGCGTGGCCTCGGGGCGGGTGTCGTACGTCCTCGGACTCGAAGGCCCGGCGATCACCCTGGACACCGCGTGCTCTTCGTCGCTCGTCGCGATCCATCTGGCCGCGCAGGCGCTGCGGAGCGGCGAGTGCTCCATGGCGCTCGCCGGCGGTGTGATGGTGATGTCCACGCCCGGTAACTTCGTGGCGTTCTCGAGGCAGCGGGGCCTCGCCGCCGACGGCCGCTGCAAGGCCTTCGCGGACGGCGCCGACGGAATGGGCCTGGCCGAGGGCGTCGGTGTCGTGGTCCTGGAGCGGCTGTCGGTCGCCCGGGAGCGCGGGCACGAGGTGCTGGCGGTGATCCGCGGCAGCGCCTTGAACCAGGACGGGGCGTCGAACGGTCTGACCGCCCCGAGCGGCCCGGCCCAGCAGCGCGTGATCCGCAAGGCCCTTGCCAACGCCGGGCTTTCGGCTGCGGACGTGGACGTGGTGGAGGCGCACGGGACCGGTACGGCCCTGGGCGATCCGATCGAGGCGCAGGCGCTGCTGGCCACGTACGGCCGGGACCGTGACGCCGAACAGCCGCTGTGGCTGGGCTCGTTGAAGTCGAACATCGGCCACACCCAGGCCGCCGCCGGCGTGGGCGCCGTCATCAAGATGGTGCAGGCGCTGCGCCACGAACTGCTGCCCAGGACGCTGCACGCGGAGCGGCCCACGAGCGAGGTGGACTGGACTGCGGGCGCGGTGGAGCTGCTGACCGAGGCGCGGGAGTGGCCGAGCCAGGGCCGTCCGCGCCGGGCCGGGGTGTCCTCGTTCGGCGTCAGCGGGACGAACGCGCACGTGATCCTGGAGGAGGCGCCCGCGTCCGGCACCGTCGCCCCGGCGGCCACGGCACCCGTCGGCGTCGTCCCGCTGGTCGTGACGGCGGGGAGCGCCGCCTCTCTGGCGGCACAGGCCGGTCGGCTCGCCGAGTTCATCGAGAACGGCGGCCAGGAGCTGCCCGGCGTCGCCGGGGCGCTCGTCTCCGGCCGGGCGGTGCTGAGCGACCGCGCGGTCGTCATGGCCGACTCCCAGGAGGAGGCCCTGGCCGGGCTGAAGGCCCTCGAGCGAGGGGAGAGCGCGGCCAACCTGGTCTCCGGAGGCTCGGACGCACCCGGCAGCGTGGTGTGGGTCTTCCCGGGCCAGGGTTCCCAATGGGTGGGCATGGGCCGGGAGTTGCTGGACTCCTCGCCGGTGTTCGCGGAGCGGATCGCCGAGTGTGCGGCGGCGTTGGAGCCGTTCGTCGACTGGTCGTTGGTGGATGTGCTGCGGGGCGAGGCGGACCCGGAGCTGCTGGACCGGGTCGACGTCGTACAGCCCGCCAGTTTCGCGGTGATGCTCGGTCTGGCGGCCGTCTGGTCGTCGGTAGGTGTGCTGCCGGACGCGGTGGTGGGCCACTCGCAGGGCGAGATCGCCGCTGCGTGCGTGTCCGGCGCGCTCTCGCTTGAAGACGCCGCTCGCGTAGTGGCGTTGCGGAGCCAGGCGATCGCCGAGCTGCTGGCCGGGCGGGGCGGCATGGCCTCGGTCGCGCTCAGCGTCTCTGAGGCCGTCGCTCGTCTGGAGCGTTGGGCGGACCGCGTCGAGGTCGCGGCAGTCAACGGCCCGGCGTCGGTCGTGATCGCCGGTGACGCCGAGGCGTTGGACGAGGCACTGGAGGCCCTGTCGGCCGACGGCGTCCGGGTCCGCCGGGTCGCGGTGGACTACGCCTCCCACACCCGCCACGTCGAGGACATCGAGGCCACCCTCACCGCCACCCTTTCCGGCGTCGATGCCCGTGCCCCGATGCTCCCCTTCTTCTCGACCGTCACCGGCGACTGGATCCAGGAAGCCGGTGTCCTGGACGGGAGTTACTGGTACCGCAACCTGCGCGGCCAGGTCGGCTTCGGACCCGCCGTCGCGGAGTTGATCCGCCAGGGACACGGCGTCTTCATCGAGATCAGCGCCCACCCGGTCCTGGTCCAGCCCGTCACCGAGATCGTCGACGAGAGCGACGCCGGTGCGGTGGTGACCGGTTCGCTGCGCCGGGAGGAAGGCGGTCTGCGGCGGTTCCTGTCCTCCATGGCCGAGCTGTTCGTCCGCGGTGTCGCCGTGGACTGGGCAGGGATCGTGCCCGCCAGGGCCGCGAGGACTCGCGTCGACCTTCCGACGTACGCCTTCGATCACCAGCACTACTGGCTCCACGCCACCGAGACCGGCGGTGACGCGGCCTCCCTCGGGCTCGCCGGGGCCGATCACCCGCTGCTCGGCGCGATGGTGCGCCTGCCGCAGTCCGGCGGACTGGTGTTCACCTCGCGCCTGTCGCTGAAGTCGCACCCCTGGCTGGCCGATCACGCGATCGGCGGTCTGGCTCTCCTGCCGGGCACCGGGCTTGTCGAACTGGCCGTGCGGGCCGGTGACGAGGCCGGCTGCGGGGTGCTGGAGGAGCTCGTCATCGAGGCGCCGCTGATCGTGCCCGAGCACGGCGGGGTACGGCTGCAGGTCGCCGTGGGGGCGCCGGGCGAGACCGGCTCGCGGACCGTCGAGATCCACTCGCAGAGCGAGGACGCCGACCCGGACGCCTGGGCACGGCACGCCACCGGCACGCTGTCGGCCTCCGCCCCCGCGCGCGACTCCGGCTTCGACTTCACCGCCTGGCCGCCGCCGGGCGCACAGCAGGTGGAGACCGACGCCGCCGGCTTCTACGACGAACTGCGCGAGCGCGGGGTCGGCTACGGGCCCTCCTTCCAGGGCGTACGGGCGGTGTGGCGGCGCGGCGAGGAGCTCTTCGCCGAGGTCGCCCTGCCCGACGAGCAGCGCAAGGAGGCGGACCGGTTCGGCATCCACCCCGCCCTGCTGGACGCGGCCCTGCAGACCGGATCGTTCCGGGCCCTGGCCGGAACGCCGGGGGAGGAGGGCGGGCAGCCGCTGCTGGCGTTCTCCTGGAACGGACTGGTGCTGCACGCCTCCGGTGCCTCGGCGCTGCGGGTGCGGGTCGCGCCGAGCGGTCCGGACGCCTTGTCGGTCGAGGCGGCCGACGAGACCGGCGCCCTGGTCGTGACCATGGACTCGCTGGTGTCCCGGGCCATCTCCGCCGAGCAGCTGGAGACGGCGGCGTCCGCCACCGACGACTCGCTGTTCCGGGTGGACTGGACCGAACTTCCCCTGGCCCAGGCCCCCGCGCCCGCTTGGGTGCCGGTGGCCGGTGCCGAGGACGTGCCGAGCGTCGGCGCTTCGGCGGTCGGCGTCCTGGAGGCCTTCGGCGGCGACAGCGAGGACGCCGTGCTCGCCCTGACCACCCGGGTGCTGAAGGCCGTGCAGGCGTGGCTGGCCGCTTCCGAGCTGGAGGAGTCGCGGCTCGTCGTCGTGACCCGGGGCGCGGTGCCCGCCGGTGACGGCGCGGTGAGCGACCCGGCCGGGTCGGCGGTGTGGGGTCTGCTGCGGGCCGTACAGGCCGAGAACCCGGACCGCTTCGTCCTGCTGGACACCGACCCGGCCTCCGGCGCGGGCGCGGCGCCCGTCCTGGGCACGGTACTTGCCGCCGGCGAGCCGCAGATCGCGGTGCGCGGCACGGCCTTGTCGGTGCCGCGACTGGCCCGCGCCGACGCCCAGGTCCCGGACCCGGAGACGGCGTTCGGGGCGGGCGGGACCGTCCTTGTCTCGGGCGGCGGATCGCTGGGCGAGCTCATCACCCGGCATCTGGTCGTCCGGCGCGGGGTACGGCGGCTGGTGCTCGCCAGCCGCCGCGGACCCGACGCCGAGGGCGTGCGGGAACTCGTCGCCGAACTCACCGGGCACGGCGCGGAGATGACCGTCGTGGCCTGCGACATGTCGGACCGCGCACGGGTCGAGGACCTGCTGGCCTCGATCCCGGATCTGCGGGCCGTGGTGCACACGGCCGGTGTGTTCGAGGCCGGACTCGTCGGGAGCCTGGACCGGGAGCGCCTGGCGAGGGTGTTCGCGCCGAAGGTGGACGCCGTACGCCACCTCGACGAACTCACCCGCGACCTGGAGCTGGACGCGTTCGTCGTCTACTCCTCGGCCTCCTCCGTCTTCCTCGGCGCGGGCAGCAGCGGTTACGGCGCTGCCAACGCCTACCTCGACGGACTGATGGCCCACCGCCGGGCCGCCGGCCTGCCCGGACTCTCGCTGTCCTGGGGCACCTGGGCCTACGCCACCAACATGACCACCCACCTCGACGCCGACGACCAGGCGAGCATGAGCCGCCGCACCAGCCGCGACGGCGTCGTGGCGCTCACCCCCGCCGAGGGCATGGACCTGTTCGACGCCGCGGTCGGCTCGCAGGAGTCCCTGCTCGTGCCGGTCAAGCTGGACCTGCGCGGCGTACGGTCCGCTGCCGCCGCCGGTGGCACGGTCCCGGTGCTGCTGCGCGGCCTCGTACCGGCCGGACGGCAGCAGGCCCGCGCGGCCGCCGGGAAGGACGACGACCTGCTCGGCCGGCTGACCGGGCTCACCGAGGACGAGCAGGAGGCCCTGCTCCTGGACCTGGTGCGCACTCAGGCTGCGGTCGTGCTCGGCCACAGCGGGCCGGAGAGCATCCGCCCCGAGAGCGCCTTCAAGGAGGTCGGGTTCGACTCGCTCACCTCGGTGGAGCTGCGCAACCGGCTCCGCGAGGCCACCGGGCTGAAGCTGCCCGCCACGCTCGTCTTCGACCAGCCGACCCCGCTCGTGCTCACCCGCTATCTGCGCGCCGAACTCGGAATCAGCGACGACGTGCTGTCCCGGGTCAACGCGAGGATCGAGGACGTCGAGTCCATTCTCGGTGCAGTGATCCTCGACGAGTCCATGAAATCCAGTATCACGCTGCGCCTTCAGGGCCTGGTGGCCAGGTGCAATGGAGTCGTCGAGCAGACGGACGTCTCCACGGTGGCGGAGAAGCTGGAATCCGCGTCGGCCGACGAAGTCCTCGACTTCATCGATGAAGAACTCGGGCTCGTATGAGACCGGTTCAGGATCTCCGGCTTCGTCAAAATTCTTGTGAGGACTGAGGAATGGCCACGGACGAAAAGCTTCTCCAATACCTCAAGCGCGTCACCACGGAATTGCACCAGCTGAAGAAGCAGGGCTCGGCACACGCGGGTGAGCCGATAGCGATCGTGGGCATGGCGTGCCGGCTGCCGGGCGGCATCACAGGACCCGACGAGCTGTGGCAGCTGGTGCGCGAGGGCGGGGACGCCGTCGCCGGGTTCCCCGAGGACCGTGGCTGGGAGCTGGAGGGGCTGTTCGACCCGGACCCCGACAACCCCGGCACGTCCTATGTCGACCAGGGCGGCTTCCTGACGGGTGCGGGCCTGTTCGACGCCGGGTTCTTCGGGATCTCGCCGCGTGAGGCGCTGGCGATGGACCCGCAGCAGCGGCTCCTCCTGGAGACCTCCTGGGAGGCCCTGGAGGGCGCGGGTCTCGACCCGGTGGCGCTGAAGGGCACCGACGTCGGCGTGTTCACCGGTGTGGCCGGCCAGGGCTACGGCTCCGGGGGCGGCGGGGTCGCGCCCGAGCTGGAGAGCTTCACCGGCACCGGCGTGGCGTCGAGCGTGGCCTCCGGCCGGGTGTCGTACGTCCTCGGCTTCGAAGGCCCTGCGGTGTCCGTGGACACGGCCTGCTCGTCGTCCCTCGTCGCCATCCACCTGGCCGCGCAGGCGCTGCGGGCGGGCGAGTGCTCCCTGGCGCTGGCGGGCGGCGCGATGGTGATGGCGACACCCGGCACCTTCGTGGTGTTCTCCCGGCAGCAGGGCATGGCCGCCGACGGCCGCTGCAAGGCGTTCTCGGACGGCGCCGACGGCATGGGCCTGTCCGAGGGCGCGGGCGTCGTCGTCCTGGAGCGGCTCTCCGAGGCACGCGAGCGCGGACACCGGATCCTCGCGGTCATCCGGGGCAGCGCCGTCAACCAGGACGGCGCCTCCAACGGTCTGACCGCCCCGAACGGTCCCTCTCAGCAGCGGGTCATCCGCAAGGCGCTGGCCGGTGCCGGACTGGTCTCCGCGGACGTGGACGTGGTGGAGGCGCACGGCACCGGAACGGCCCTGGGCGACCCGATCGAGGCACAGGCCATCCTGGCCACCTACGGACAGGGCAGGGACCCGCGCACACCACTGTGGCTCGGCTCGCTGAAGTCCAACATCGGGCACACCCAGCAGGCCGCGGGCGTCTCCAGCGTCATCAAGATGGTGCAGGCCCTGCGACACGGCGTGCTGCCCCCCACGCTGCACGCCGAGGTCCCCACCACCGAGGTCGACTGGTCCACGGGCGCGGTGGAACTGCTCACCGAGGCCAGGGAATGGGCGCGCGGCGACCGGCCGCGCCGGGCCGGAGTCTCCTCGTTCGGCATCAGCGGTACCAACGCCCACCTGATCCTCGAAGAGGCGCCCGCCGAGGAGCCGCCCGCCCCGCGGACACCCCGACCGTCGCACCCCACCGGGGCGGTGCCGCTGGTGGTCTCGGCCCGCAGCGAGGGCTCCCTGGCGGGCCAGGCCGGCCGGCTCGCGGCGTTCGTCGAGCGCAACGACCAGCTGCCCACGACGGCCGTCGCCCACGCACTCCTGACCCAACGGGCCCTGCTGCCCGAGCGCGCCGTGGTCCTGGCGGACCAGGACCAGGACCCGCTGACCCAGCTCGGCGCGCTGGCCCGCGGTGAGCACGCCCCCGGTGTCATCACCGGCCGGGCGGCCGGCTCGGGCGGACCGGGCAAGACCGTCTGGGTCTTCCCCGGCCAGGGCTCCCAGCGCGTCGGCATGGGCCGCGAACTCTACGACCGCCACCCGGTGTTCGCCGCCGCCCTGGACGAGGCCTGCGAGCAGCTGGACGCCTGCCTCGCCGGACGGGTCGACCACCCGGTACGGGACGTGGTCCTGGGGAGGGTGGCGAGCAGCGCCGAACTGCTGGACCAGACCGTGTTCACCCAGGCGGGCCTCTTCGCCGTCGAGAGCGCCCTGTTCCGCCTCGTGGAGTCCTGGGGCGTACGGCCCGACGCGGTCGTCGGACACTCCATCGGCGAGGTCGCAGCGGCCCACGCCGCGGGCGTGCTGTCGCTGCCCGACGCGGCCCGTCTCGTCGCGGCCCGGGGCCGTCTGATGCAGGCCCTGCCGCCGGGCGGGGCGATGGTCGCGGTCGCCGCCGCCGAGGAGGAGGTCGCCGGACTGCTCGGCGAGGACGTGGAGGTCGCGGCGGTCAACGGCCCCTCCTCGGTCGTCCTCTCCGGAGCCGAGGACGCGGTCCTCGCGGCCGCCGACCAGCTGCGCGAACGGGGACACAAGACCAAACGCCTCGTCGTCAGTCACGCGTTCCACTCCGCGCGGATGGAGCCGATGCTGGCCGACTTCGCCGCGGCCCTGGCCGACGTGGAGTGGCAGGCCCCGCAGATCCCGGTCATCTCCAACGTCACCGGCCGCCTCGCCGAAGCCGAGGAACTCGCCGACCCGCAGTACTGGGCCGGACATGTGCGCCGACCGGTGCGCTTCGCCGAAGGCATCACGGCCGCCGTCGAGTTCGGCGGCACGCTCTTCGTCGAGCTCGGTCCGGGCGCGGCCCTGACCGGACTTGTCCAGGAGACGACCACCGCCGCGGGCACCGAGGTGACCTGCGTGCCCGCCCTGCGCGACGGCCGCCCGGAGGAGCGGACCCTGCTGGCCGCCCTCGCCGAACTCTTCGTACGCGGCGTGCCCGTCGAATGGGCCGCGATGCTGCCCGCCGAGGCCTCCGAGACCCGCGCGGACCTCCCGACGTACGCCTTCGACCACCAGCACTACTGGCTGCGCACCGCCGACGCGGCCACGGACGCGGCGTCCCTGGGGCAGGCCGCCGCCGACCACCCGCTGCTCGGCTCCATCGTGCGGCTGCCCCGCACCGACGAGCTGGTGTTCACCTCGCGCATCGCCCTGAAGTCGCACCCCTGGCTGGCCGATCACGCCGTCGGCGGCGCGGTGCTCGTCCCCGGCACCGGCCTGGTGGAACTGGCCGTACGCGCCGGTGACGAGGCCGGGTGCGGAGTACTCGAGGAGCTGGTGATCGAGGCGCCGCTGATCGTGCCCGAGCACGGCGGCGTACGCCTCCAGGTCGCCCTGGGCGCACCGCACGCGAACGGCTCGCGCCCCGTGGAGATCTACTCCCAGCGCGAGGACGCCGCCGGCGACGCCGACACCTGGACCCGGCACGCGGCCGGCACCCTGGCCACCGCGCCGCAGGCCCCGCGCGCCGGCTTCGACTTCACCGCCTGGCCGCCGCCCGGCGCGCAGCCGGTCGAGGTCGGCGACTTCTACCCGGAGCTCACCGAACGCGGCTACGGCTACGGCCCGGCCTTCCAGGGGCTGCGTGCGGTGTGGCGGCGCGGCGACGAGGTCTTCGCCGAGGCTGCCCTGCCCGCCGAACAGCGGGAGCACGCCGACCGGTTCGGCATCCACCCCGCGCTCCTCGACGCCGCCCTGCACGCCGGCATGTTCGGCACCGGCACGGACCCGGCGGGGGAGGACTCCGACCCCGGGCAGCCGGTCCTGCCGTTCGCCTGGAACGGCCTGACCCTGCACGCCGCGGGCGCCCCCGCCCTGCGCATCCGCCTCACCTCCGGCGGGCCCGGCGCGGTGGCCCTGGAGGCGGCCGACGAGACCGGCGGCCTCGTCGTGACCCTCGACTCCCTGGTGTCCCGGCCGGTCTCCGCCGACCAGCTCCGCACGGCGACGGCCACCACCGACTCCCTCTTCCAGATCGACTGGACCGAACTCCCTCCGGCCCAGCACCCCGCCCCCGCACCGACCTGGACCCAGGTCGCCACCGCGGACGACGTCGAGGCCCTGGTCACGGGCGCCGAAGTCCCCGCGGTGGCCCTCCTGGACGCCACCGGAGCCGACGTACTCGCCCTCACCTCCCAGGTGTTGGCCGTCGTCCAGGCCTGGCTCGCCGCCGACGGACTCGACGACTCCCGGCTCGTCGTGGCGACCCGGGGCGCGGTGCCCGCGGGCGACGGCGCGGTGACCGACCCGGCCGGAGCCGCCGTCTGGGGCCTGGTCCGTGCCGCACAGGCCGAGAACCCCGACCGGATCCTCCTCATCGACGCCGACCCGGCCACCGCCGACGGAGCGGTACCCGTACTGGCCGAGGTCCTCGCCACCGGCGAACCCCAGACCGCCGTACGCGGCACCGCACTGTGCGTCCCACGCCTCGCCCGCTCCACCGCCGAACTCCCCGACACCCCCGAGGTGTTCGCCCCGGACGGAACGGTCCTCGTCACCGGCGGCACCGGCTCGCTCGGCGCCCTCGTGGCCCGCCACCTCGTCACCGGGCACGGCGTACGCCGGCTCGTCCTGGTCAGCCGGCGCGGCCCGGACGCCGAGGGCGCCCGGGAACTGGCCGCCGAACTCACGGCCCAGGGCGCGACCGTGTCGGTCGTGGCCTGCGACGTCTCCGACCGCGACCAGGCGCAGTCCCTGCTGGCCTCGATACCCGACGAGCACCCCCTGCGCGGTGTGATCCACACGGCAGGTGTCCTGGACGACGGCGTGATCGGGGCGCTGACCCCCGAACGCCTGGCGAAGGTCTTCGCCCCGAAGGTCGACGCCGTACGCCACCTCGACGATCTCACCCGCGGCCTCGACCTGGACGCCTTCGTCGTGTTCTCGTCGGCCTCAGGCGTGTTCGGCTCGGCGGGCCAGGGCAACTACGCCGCCGCCAACGCCTTCCTGGACGGCCTGATGGCGGGCCGCCGCGCGGCGGGCCTGCCCGGGATCTCCCTGGCCTGGGGGCTGTGGGAGCAGAACGCCGGCATGACCGCCCACCTGGGCGACGCCGACCAGGCCCGGGCGAACCGCGGCGGCGTCCTCGCCATCACCGCGACCGAAGGCATGGAACTGCTGGACACCGCCCTCGGGTCCGAGCGGTCGCTGCTCGTCCCGATCAAGATGGACCTGCGCGGAGCCCGCGCCGGCGCGGCCTCCGGTGCCCCGGTCCCGCACCTGCTGCGCGGCCTCGTACCGGCCGTACGGCAGCAGGCCCGCGCGGCCGCCGGAACCGAGGCCGACCTGCCCCGCCGCCTCGCCGGACTCACCGAGGCCGAACGCGAGGCCCTGCTCCTGGACATGGTGCGCGCCCAGGCCGCCGTGGTCCTCGGGCACAGCGGTCCCGAGAGCGTCCGGCCGGACACGGCCTTCAACGAGGCCGGGTTCGACTCGCTCACCTCGGTGGAGCTGCGCAACCGCCTCCGTGAGGCGACCGGCCTGAAGCTCCCCGCCACGCTCGTCTTCGACTATCCCACCCCACAGGCCCTCGCCGGTTATCTGCGCGAGGAGTTCGGGGACACGGCGTCGGCAGGCGCCTCCGGCGCGGCTCCGGCCGCCGCCGTGGACCCGGACGAACCGATCGCGATCGTGGGCATGGCGTGCCGCCTCCCCGGCGGAGTGGCGAGCCCCGAGGACCTCTGGCGCCTGGTCCACGAGGGCCGCGAGGGCATGTCCGCCTTCCCCGACGACCGCGGCTGGGACCTGGACGGCCTCTTCGACGCCGACCCCGACAGCAGCGGCACCTCGTACGTCGCCGAGGGCGGCTTCGTCCGCGACGCGGGCCTGTTCGACGCCGCCTTCTTCGGCATCTCCCCGCGCGAGGCGCTGGCGATGGACCCGCAGCAGCGGCTCCTCCTGGAGACCTCCTGGGAGGCCCTGGAGAGCGCCGGCGTCGACCCCACATCCCTGAAGGGCACGGACGTCGGTGTCTTCTCCGGCGTCTCCAGCCAGGGCTACGGGGCCGGTGTGACCGCACCGGAACTGGAGGGCTTCGCCAGCACGGGCACCGCGTCGAGCGTGGCGTCGGGCCGCATCTCGTACGTCTTCGGCTTCGAGGGCCCCGCCGTCACCGTCGACACGGCGTGCTCGTCGTCGCTGGTGTCGATGCACCTGGCCGCCCAGGCCCTGCGCCAGGGCGAATGCTCCATGGCGCTCGCCGGCGGCGTGACGGTCATGGCCACACCCGTCAGTTTCGTGGAGTTCTCCCGGCAGCGCGGCCTCGCCGGGGACGGCCGCTGCAAGGCGTACGCCGACGGCGCGGACGGCACGGGATGGGCCGAGGGTGTGGGTCTGGTCGTGCTGGAGCGGCTGTCGGTGGCGCGGGAGCGCGGGCACAAGGTGCTCGCCGTGCTGCGGGGCAGCGCCGTCAACCAGGACGGCGCGTCGAACGGTCTGACGGCGCCCAACGGTCCCTCGCAGCAGCGGGTGATCCGCAAGGCCCTGGCCGGCGCCGGGCTCACACCCGCGGACGTGGACGTCGTGGAAGGCCACGGCACGGGCACGGCCCTGGGCGACCCGATCGAGGCCCAGGCACTGCTCGCCACGTACGGCCGCGACCGTGAACAGCCGCTCTGGCTGGGCTCGTTGAAGTCGAACATCGGACACACCCAGGCCGCCGCGGGCGTCGCCAGCGTCATCAAGATGGTCCAGGCGCTGCGTCACGGCGTCATGCCGCCCACGCTGCACGTGGACGCGCCCTCGACGAAGGTCGACTGGTCCGACGGCGCCGTGGAACTGCTGACCGAGGCCCGGGAGTGGCCGCGCAACGGGCATCCGCGCCGGGCCGGGGTCTCCTCGTTCGGCATCAGCGGGACCAACGCCCACCTGATCCTGGAGGAGGCGCCCGCTTCCGCAGAGGAACCTGTTCCGGAGGCGGCGGTGCCCGGCGGCGCGGTGCCGCTCGTGGTGTCGGCCCGCAGCGCCGGTGCACTGGCCGGGCAGGCAGAACGGCTCGCCGCCTTCATCGAGGAGGACGGTCAGGAGCCGGCCGGGGTCGCCGGGGCACTCGTCTCGCACCGGGCCCAGCTCAACGAACGTGCGGTGATCGTGGCCGACTCGGGCGAGGAGGCGGTCGCCGGGCTGCGGGCACTGGCTGCCGGTGAGAGCCCGGCCGGTCTGGTCACCGGCAGGGTGAGCGGCTCGGGATCGCCGGGGAAGGTCGTGTGGGTGTTCCCGGGCCAGGGTTCGCAGTGGGTGGGCATGGGCCGGGAGTTGCTGGACTCGTCGCCGGTGTTCGCGGAGCGGATCGCGGAGTGTGCGGCGGCGTTGGAGCCGTTCATCGACTGGTCGTTGGTGGATGTGCTGCGGGGCGAGGCGGACCCGGAGTTGCTGGAGCGGGTGGATGTCGTGCAGCCCGCCAGCTTCGCCGTGAACGTGGGTCTCGCCGCCGTGTGGTCCTCGGTCGGCGTGCTGCCGGACGCGGTGCTCGGTCATTCGCAGGGTGAGATCGCTGCCGCGTGCGTATCCGGTGCGCTGTCGCTCGAAGACGCGGCGCGTGTGGTGGCGTTGCGCAGTCAGACGATCGCCGAGCAGCTGGCCGGGCGCGGGGGCATGGCTTCGGTCGCGCTGAGCGTCTCTGAGGCGGTTGCCCGACTGGAGCGTTGGGCGGACCGGGTCGAGGTCGCGGCGGTCAACGGTCCGACCTCCGTGGTCATCGCCGGTGACGCCCAGGCGTTGGACGGGGCACTCGAAGTGCTTTCCGCCGATGGCGTCCGGGTCCGCCGTGTGGCCGTGGACTACGCCTCCCACACCCGCCACGTCGAGGACATCGAGGAGACGCTCACCGAGCGGCTCGCGGGTATCGACGCGCAGGCCCCGCTGGTGCCCTTCTACTCGACCGTCACCGGCGAATGGGTGGACCGGGCCGGTGTCCTGGACGACGGTTACTGGTACCGCAACCTGCGCGGCCAGGTCGGATTCGGCCCCGCCGTCGCGGAACTGCTCCGCCAGGGCCACCGGACCTTCGTCGAGGTCAGCGCCCATCCGGTGCTGGTCCAGCCGATCACCGAGATCGTCGACGACACCGACGCGGTGGTGACCGGGTCGCTGCGCCGCGAAGAGGGCGGCTCCCGGCGGTTGCTGGCCTCCATGGCCGAGTTGTTCGTCCGAGGCGTGCCCGTGGACTGGAGCGGTGTGCTCCCGGCCGACGGTCCGAAGCCGGCGGGCGTCGACCTGCCGACCTACGCCTTCGACCACACGCACTACTGGCTCCAGGGGACCGGGACCACCACCGACGCGGCCTCCCTCGGCCTCGCCGGTACCGATCACCCCCTGCTCGGTGCCGTGGTGGAGCTGCCGCAGTCCGACGGGCTGGTGTTCACCTCGCGCCTGTCGCTGAAGTCGCACCCCTGGCTGGCCGATCACCGGGTCGGCGGTGTGGTGATCGTCGCCGGGACCGGTCTGGTGGAGCTGGCCGTCCGAGCCGGTGACGAGGCCGGCTGCAACGCCCTGGAAGAGCTGGTGATCGAGGCGCCGCTGGTGGTGCCGGAGCAGGGCGGGGTACGGGTCCAGGTCGCCGTCGGCGGACCGCGCGAGAACGGTTCGCGGACCGTCGAGGTGTACTCGCGGCGCGAGAACGCCGTCGGCGCGGACGCGTGGACACGGCACGCCACCGGAATGCTGGCCGCCACCGCGCAGACCGTCGCCCCCTTCGACTTCGCCGCCTGGCCGCCGCCCGGCGCCGAGCCGCTCGCCATCGACGGCGGCTACGACCTGCTCACCGAGGTGGGATACGGCTACGGCCCGGCCTTCCAAGGGGTACGCACGGTGTGGCGGCGCGGCTCGGAGATCTTCGCCGAGGTCGCCCTGCCCGAGGAACACCGCGAGGGCGCCGAGCGGTTCGGTATCCACCCCGCGCTCCTCGACGCCGCCCTGCACTCGCCGCTGCTGCAGATAGCGGGGCCGCCGCCCGCCGGAAGCGAGGGCCAGGACGGGCCGGAGCTGCGGCTGCCGTTCGCCTGGAACGGGCTGGTGCTGCATGCCGCCGGCGCCTCGGCGCTGCGGGTGCGCCTCCAACTGCCCGAGGGCGGCGACGCGTTGTCGTTCCAGGCCGCCGACGAGACCGGCGCCCTGGTGGTGTCGCTGGACTCCCTGGTCTCCCGCGTGGTCTCCGCCGAGCAGTTGGAGACGGCGGCGGGCACGGTGCGCAACGACTCGCTGTTCCGGGTCGAGTGGACCGGGCTGCAGCCGGTCCAGGGAGCGCACCCCGCGCCCGCCTGGGTACCCGTGGCCACCGCGGAGGACGTCGCCACCCTGGCCGACGAGGTGGAGACCGGCGCCGCCGCCCCGGCCGCCGCCGTCCTGACCGCGATCGGCGGTGCGGGTGAGGACGCCGTGCTGGAGCTGACCACGCGAGTGCTGGAAGCGGTCCAGTGCTGGCTGGACGGTCCCGGCCTGGAGGAGTCACGTCTTGTCGTGGTGACCCGGGGTGCGGTGCCCGCCGGTGACGGTGCGGTGACCGACCCGGCCGGTTCGGCGGTGTGGGGTCTGGTTCGTGCGGCGCAGGCCGAGAACCCGGACCGGATCGTCCTGGTCGACACCGACCCGGCTTCCGACGACGGACCGGCGGCCGTTCTGGGCACCGTACTGGCCGGTGGCGAACCGCAGGTCGCGGTCCGCGGCACGGCCCTGTCCGTGCCCCGGCTCGCCCGCGCCGGCCAAGTCCCCGGTGCAGACGCCGTGTTCGGGCCGGAGGGGACCGTCCTGGTCTCCGGCGCCGGGTCGTTGGGCGGCCTCGTCGCCCGGCATCTGGTCACTCGGCACGGGGTACGCCACCTGATGCTCGCGAGCCGTCGCGGGCCGGACGCCGCAGGAGTGTCCGATCTGGTCGCCGAACTCACCGGGCAGGGCGCGTCCGTCTCGGTCGTGGCCTGTGACATGTCCCGACGCGAGCAGGTCGAGGCGCTGCTGGCCTCGGTTCCGGACGAGCAGCCCCTGCGCGGTGTCGTGCACACCGCGGGCGTGACCGACGACGGAGTCATCGGGGCGCTGACCCCGGAGCGGCTGGCGAGGGTGTTCGCGCCGAAGGTGGACGCCGTACGCCATCTCGACGAGCTCACCCGCGGTCTGGAGCTGGACGCGTTCGTCGTCTACTCGTCCGTCTCGGCCGTGTTCATGGGCGCGGGCAGCGGCAGCTACGCGGCCGCCAACGCCTACCTCGACGGTCTGATGGCGGGCCGTCGTGCCGCGGGTCTGCCGGGTCTCTCGCTGGCCTGGGGCCTGTGGGACCAGACCGACGGCATGGCCGCGGGCACCGACGACATCGTCAAGGCGCGGCTGAACCGGCGCGGCGGCCTCCAGGCGATCACACCGGCGGAGGGCATGGAACTCTTCGACGCCGCCGTCGAGTCGACGCAGGCGCAGCTGGTGCCGGCCAAGCTCGACCTCCAGTCGCTGCGCACCCAGGCCGCCCGCGGCGGGGGAGTGCCGCACATGCTGCGCGGCCTGGTCCGCACGGGCCGGCAGGCGGCGCGCGCGGCGAGCACCGGCGACCAGGGACAGCGGCTCTCGGAGCGGCTCGACGGGCTCAGCGCCACCGAGCAGGCGACGCTGCTGCTCGACCTGGTGCGCGCCCAGGTGGCCGCCGTCCTCGGCCACGACGCCGGCTACCGGATCGACCCGGACCAGGGGCTGTTCGAGGTCGGCTTCGACTCCCTCACCTCCATCGAACTGCGCAACCGGCTCCGTGACCTCAGCGAGCGGAAACTCCCGCCCAACCTCGTCTTCGACCATCCGACGGCAGGAATGCTCGCCGCGTATCTGCACGAGCTGATGTGCGGAGAGCAGGCGGCGCACCCCGTGGCGATCTCTGTGTGAAAGAAGGTGATGAACGTGTTCGACGTGGACCGATATCTCGAGCGGATCGGCTGCGCCGGAGAAAAGGGTGTCGACATCGGGACGCTGCGGAAGCTGCACAAAAGGCATCTGATGGCGATTCCGTACAACGGCGCCACCCAGGACTTCAGCGACGGACTCAGCCTCGTCGACCTCGACGAGGACACCACGTTCGAGACGAGCGTGATCCAGGGCTGCGGCGGAACCTGCTTCCAGCTGAACCGGCTGTTCCACCGGCTGCTGGCGGAACTGGGCTACGACGTCACGCTGCTGGCCGCCAGCACCGCCGAGGGCTGGGAGGCCTCCGGCATCGACGTGGAGCACATGTTCAACCGCGTCGCCCTGGACGGCGACGAGTGGCTCGTGGACGTCGGCTACCCCGGCCCCTCCTTCGTCGAGCCGCTGCTGGTCTCCGACGCGGTGCAGAACCAGTACGGCTGTCAGTACCGCCTGGTCGAGCGCGGATCCAGGATCGCTCTACAGCGCCGCGGCAAGGTCACCCGGTGGAGCGTCGTCTACACCTTCACGACCGGACCCCGGGAGCTGAGCGACTGGAAGGACATCGAGGACTTCCTCGTCCGGGAGATCGCGGCGCAGGCCGGATCCCCGGGGGGCCAGAACATCCTGTGCGGCCGGACCTTCGACGACGGCCAGGTGGTCCTGAAAGGACGACGGCATCTGACGGTCCGTGACGGCCGCGAGGAAATCCGCACGATCACGGACGACTCCGAGCACGAGCAGCTGGTCTCCCACATGCTCTCCGGCGAATTCAAGTGACTCCGAAAGGGAAAACAATGGCGAACGAATCTGCCGATGTGGTCGTGATCGGCGCAGGCCCCGCCGGCGCGGTCGCCGCCTACCTGCTCGCCAAGCAGGGACGCTCCGTGGTGCTCCTGGAGAAGGAGCCCGACCCCCGGTTCCACATCGGTGAGTCCCTGCTGCCGTACATGATGGGTCTGTTCGAGCGGATCGGCCTGCGCGAGGCGGTCGAGGCCCAGGGGTATGTGCGCAAGTTCGGCGGCGAGTTCATCGACCCGACCGAGAAGAAGTTCTTCGAGGGCGTCTTCCGCGCGGACTTCACCAAGCAGGGCGCCGGCCGCCACGACAACGCCTTCCAGGTGGAGCGCGCCAGGTTCGACCGGATGCTCGCCGAGCAGGCCGCGGCCGCCGGCGCGGAGGTCGTCTTCGGCGCGAACGTGGGCGATCTGCTCATGGAGGGCGACCGCATGGTCGGCGTCCGCTACCAGCTCGACGGCGTAAGCCACGAGGTGCGCTCCACGTACGTCATCGACGCCAGCGGCCGGACCGGCAAGATCGCCAACAAGTTCGGGCTGCGCAAGACCCTCGAGAAGCTCCGCATGGTCGGCGTCTTCCGCCACTACACCGGCCTCGACGAGCGCCACAACCTCGGTGTCGAGGGCGACATCCAGGTCGGCGCCCACGACGACGGCTGGGTCTGGGCGATCCCGCTGTCCAAGGACGCCATCAGCGTCGGCACGGTCATGCCGCGCGACGTGCTGCGTGCCTCGACCCCGGAGAAGGTGTTCGAGGAGCACGTCGCCAGGATCCCGCGGATCACCGCGCGCCTGACCGGGACCACGCCCGCCATGGACCTCAAGATCGAGACCGACTACTGCTACCACACGGACACCGTCACCGGTCCGGGCTGGCTCATGGTCGGCGACGCGGGCTGCTTCGGCGACCCGATGTTCTCCGGCGGCGTCCTCGTGGCCACCGCCACCGCCGTCCGCGCGGCCGAGACCCTCGGCGAGGCCCTGGCCGACCCGTCGGCGGAGGACCGCCTCATCGAGCGGTACGCCAACTACTTCAAGACCGGCTACGACACCTACATCCGCCTCATCCACGCCTACTACGACGGCGAACTGGTCGCCATGGCCGCCGACGCCGCCCGCTCCACCGACCGCGACACCCTGGAGCGCTACCTGATCCGTCTGATCGGCGGCGACTTCTGGAGCGAGCACAACTCGGTCGCCCAGGAGATGCGCCGCCGCAAGGAATGGGACACCTTCGCGCCCTTCCAGCGGGTCTACGGCTGCCCCTCCTACCCCCACCTGGACGAACTCGACCGCAAGGAGCGCTCCGAGTCGCGGGTCCGCAAGGTGACGGCGGGCCGGTAGGGACGTCATGGCATCCATTCCGCTGCGCACCGCAGACCACGCGTACGACGTCCTCGTCGGCCCCGGCGTGCGTACCTCCCTCGCCGAGGTCGTCCGACGGCTGGGCGCCAGACGGGCCGTCGTCGTGTCGGCCCGCCCGGCGGAATGGGTGCCCGACACCGGCGTGGAGACCCTGCTGCTCCCGGCCCGGGACGGGGAGCGCGACAAGACCCTCGCCACCGTGGAGGCGCTCTGCGCCGAGTTCGTCCGCTTCGGCCTCACCCGGACCGACGTCGTCGTCTCCTGCGGCGGCGGAACCACCACCGACGTGGTCGGACTCGCGGCCGCCCTCTACCACCGCGGCGTACCCGTCGTGCATCTGCCCACGTCCTTGCTGGCGCAGGTGGACGCCAGCGTCGGCGGGAAGACGGCGGTGAACCTGTCGGCCGGCAAGAACCTCGTCGGCGCGTACTGGCAGCCGAGCGCGGTCCTGTGCGACACCGACTACCTCTCCACCCTGCCGCCCCGGGAGATGCGCAACGGCTACGGCGAGATCGCCCGCTGCCACTTCATCGGCGCACCCGACCTGCGCGGACTCCCCCTGCCCGACCAGATCACCGCGAGCGTCACCCTCAAGGCCCGCGTGGTGGAGGCCGACGAACGCGACTCCGGCCTCCGGCACATCCTCAACTACGGCCACACCCTGGGCCACGCGCTGGAGAAGGCGACCGGCTACGCCCTGCGCCACGGTGAGGCGGTCGCCGTCGGCACGGTCTTCGCCGGCCGCCTCGCCGGGGCGCTCGGCCGCATCGACCGCGCACGGGTGACGGAGCACCAGGAGGTCGTCGAGCACTACGGCCTCCCCACCGCCCTGCCCGCCGAGACCGACCCCGCGACCCTGATCGGCCTGATGCGCCACGACAAGAAGGCCATGAACGGCCTCGCGTTCGTCCTCGACGGCCCGGACGGCGCGGAACTGGTCGGCGACGTCCCGCACGAGAAGGTCGCCCAGGCCCTCGACGCCATGCCCCGCGCCGCACTGACCGAACTCGTCGGCACCACCGGGCCGACGATCCCCCCACCCACCGTTACGGCCACAGCCATGACCCCCACGACCATGACGGCCCTGTCATGAGGCAGTTGCTCCAGTGGCCGGCCGGTACCGACCTGCCCGCCGACGCCGACCGTCCCACGAGCCGGCTCCTGGCCGGGCGGTTGGCGGCGGCCCTGGCCCGGCCCGCCGCACAGCAGCCCGAGTGGCCCGACGAGGAACAGGCCCAGGACGTAAGGGCGTTGCTGCGCAGCGCCGAACCGCTCGTGCGGCCGGCCGAGACGGCCCGGCTGCGGGCCGGGCTGGCCGCGGTCGCCCGCGGCGAGGCGTTCCTCCTCCAGGGCGGCGACTGCGCCGAGTCCTTCACCGAGAACACCGAGGCCCACCAGCTCGCCAACCTGCTGACCCTGACCCGGATGGCCGACGTCCACACCCGCCGCACCGGGCTGCCCGTCGTCAAGGTCGCCCGGATGGCGGGCCAGTACGCCAAACCCCGCTCCCGGGCCGTGGACGGCGACGGACTTCCCGCCTACCGCGGCGACATGGTCAACTCCGCCGAGCCCACCCGGGAAGCCCGCACCCCCGACCCCTACCGCATGCTGCGCGCCCACGCCGACGCCGTGGGCGCGATGGCCCTGATCCGCCGGCTCGCCGACGACGGCCTGCCCGCCGGCGACGTCCACGTCAGCCATGAGGCGCTGCTGCTCGACTACGAGCAGTCCTCGCTGTGGGTGGACGACAGCGGCCCCGAGCCCCGGCTCGCCAGCGGACTCGGCCACTTCCTGTGGATCGGCGAGCGCACCCGCGGGCTCGACGGCGCCCACATCGCGTTCGCACGCCTCCTCGCCAACCCCATCGGCCTCAAGATCGGCCCCGGCACCACCCCCGAGCAGGCCGTCGCATACGTACGCCGGCTCGACCCGTACGCCGAACCCGGCCGCCTCACCCTGATCAGCCGCATGGGGCACACCCGGGTCCGGGACGTGCTGCCGCCGATCGTGGCGGAGGTCGCCGCCTCGGGCCACCAGGTGATCTGGCAGTGCGACCCGATGCACGGCAACACCTACACCTCGGCGAACGGTTTCAAGACCCGGCGCCTCGACGCGGTACTCGACGAGATCACCGGCTTCTTCGAGGTCCACCGACGGCTCGGCACCCACCCCGGCGGCATCCACGTCGAACTCACCGGCGAACACGTCACCGAATGCGTCGGCGGAGCGGTCGGGATCACCGAAGCCGACCTGCCCGCCCGCTATCGCACGGCCTGCGACCCCCGCCTCAACGCGGACCAGGCCCAGGAACTCGCCGGTGCCGTCGCCGAGTCGGCGGCACAGGGAACCACCGGCCGGAAAGCGGGGCCGTGATGACCGACCCCGCACCGGCCCCCACCGTCCAGGGCACCACCCGGCTGTACGCTGTCCTCGGCGACCCCGTCGCGCAGGTCCAGGCGCCCACGCTGATGAACCCGGTCCTCGCCGGACTCGGCATCGACGCGATCGTCGTCCCGGTGCACGCCCGGCCGCAGCACCTCGACGCGATCGTGAACGGCCTGAAGCAGGTCGCCAACCTCGACGGCCTGTTCGTCACCGTGCCCCACAAGGCGGCCGTCCGCCGGCTCGCCGACCGCCGCTCCAGGACCGTCGACATCGTCGGCACCGCCAATGTGCTGCGCCGCGAGGCCGACGGCCGCTGGCTCGCGGAGAACTTCGACGGACTGGGCTTCCTGGTCGGACTCGACGAGGCCGGACACGACATCGAGGGCACCCGCGCCGCACTCGTCGGCACGGGCGGAGCGGGCAGCGCCATCGCCGCAGCCCTCCTGTCCGCCGGCGTCGACCGGCTCTCCCTGTACGACACGGACACCGCGCGGCTCACCGCGCTCGCCGCCCGGCTCCGGGCGCACTGGCCCGACCGGGTGCACACCCTGGGCGGACCACAGCTGGGGGACGTCGACATCGCGGTCAACGCCACCCCGCTCGGGCTGCGCCCGGACGACCCGCTGCCGTTCGAACCGGCCGCGCTGCGACCGGGCAGCATCGTCGCCGACATCGTCATGAAGCCCCACGAGACCCGGCTCCTGCGCGAGGCCGCCGCCCGAGGACACCGCATCCATCACGGAATTCACATGCTCGAGGGACAACTGAATTCCTATAGAGCCTTCTTCGAGTTGCGGTGAATTCCGCCGCTCACTACCGGATCAAGGGATGCAGGAGGACCGGCAGGAACCTACTTTGGACCTGTTGTGCAGTAGTTCTGTGCCCTGCATCGAGTCATTTCCGATTTCTTGTCCGATCTCTTGGAGAATCATGAACGTGCGACAGGCGCCGGAATTCCCCGAGTGGCCGCAGTACGACGGACACGAGCGCGAGGGCCTCATCCGTGCACTCGAGCAGGGCCAGTGGTGGCGGATGGGCGGCAGCGAAGTCGACTCCTTCGAGCGGGAGTTCGCCGCCTTCCACGGAGCCCCGCACGCCCTCGCCGTCACCAACGGCACCCACGCCCTCGAACTCGCCCTCCAGGTCATGGGAGTCGGCCCGGGCACCGAGGTCATCGTCCCGGCCTTCACCTTCATCTCCTCCTCCCAGGCGGCGCAGCGGCTCGGTGCCGTCGCCGTCCCGGTGGACGTGGACCCGGACACGTACAACATCGACGTGGCGGCGGCCGCGGCGGCCGTGACCCCGCGCACCCGCGTCATCATGCCCGTGCACATGGCCGGCTTCCTCGCCGACATGGACGCGCTCGGCAAGCTCTCCGCCGACACCGGAGTCCCGCTGCTCCAGGACGCCGCCCACGCCCACGCCGCCCGCTGGCAGGGCAAGCGCGTCGGCGAGCACGGCACCGTCGCCGCGTTCAGCTTCCAGAACGGCAAACTGATGACCGCGGGCGAGGGCGGCGCCGTCCTGTTCCCGGACTCGGAGCGCTACGAGGCGGCATTCCTGAGGCACAGCTGCGGACGCCCCCGCACCGACCGCCGCTATCTGCACCAGGTCGCCGGTTCCAACCTGCGGATGAACGAGTTCTCGGCCGCGGTCCTGCGAGCCCAACTCGGGCGCCTGGAAGGGCAGATCAGGACGCGCCAGCAGCGCTGGGCGGTCCTCTCCCCGCTGCTGGCGCAGATCGACGGCATCGTCCCGCACCGCCCCGACGGGCGCACCGACTTCCCCTCGCACTACATGGCGATGTTCCGGGTGCCCGGCATCGGCGAGGAGAACCGCAACGCCTTGGTCGACCGGCTCGTGGCGGCCGGCATACCGGCGTTCGCCGCCTTCCGCGCCATCTACCGCACCGACGCCTTCTGGGAGACGGGCGCCCCCGACGAGACCGTCGACCAGGTCGCCGCCCGCTGCCCCAACACCGAGGCCATCAGCGCGGACTGCATCTGGCTGCACCACCGCACCCTCCTCGCCGAGGAGCAGGCCCTGCACCGCACGGCGGAGATCATCGCGGACGCCGTGGCCGCCGTATGAGCGTCAGGACAGCCGTCGTCGGGCTCGGCTGGGCGGGGCGGGAGCTCTGGCTGCCCCGGCTGGCCGCGCACGCCGACTTCGACGTCGTGGCCGTAGTCGACCCCGAGCAGGGGGCACCCGACGTGGCACCGGGTGTGCCGGTCCATCCGACGGCGGACGCGCTCACGGCCCATGACGTCGACCTGGCCGTCGTCGCCGTCCCCAATCATCTGCACGCCGAGGTCGCGGCCGCGCTGCTGCGCCGGGGCATCTCCGTCTTCCTGGAGAAGCCGGTGTGCCTGACCTCCGAGGAGGCCGACATCCTGGCCGCCGCCGAACGCACCGGCGGCGCCGTGCTGCTCGCCGGGAGTGCCGCCGCGCACCGCGGTGACGTGACCGCCCTGGCCCGCCTGGTGCCGGAGCTGGGCCGGATCCGCCATGCCGACCTGGCGTGGGTGAGGGCGCGCGGCATCCCGCAGGCCGGCGGCTGGTTCACCCAGCGCAGCAAGGCCGGCGGCGGCGTCCTGTTCGACCTCGGCTGGCACCTGTTCGACACGCTCGCGTCCCTGCTCGGCCCGGCCGGCTTCACCCAGGTCGTGGGTGTCACCTCGAACGACTTCGTCGGCGCGGGGACCTTCGGCGCGGCCTGGCGACAGGACGAACCCGCCGCCACCGCCGCCGCCGGTGACGTCGAGGACACCGCCCGCGGCTTCTTCGTCCGCGACGACGGCGTCTCGGTCTCCCTGCGCGCAGGCTGGGCCTCCCACGAGGCACTCGACGTGACCCGCATCCGACTGGCGGGCAGCGCCGCGACCGCCGAACTGAGCTGCACCTTCGGCTTCAGCCCCAACCGCGCCCCCCACGCCCGGCTGACCCTGACCCGCGAGGGCACCACCACCCCCCTGCCGGTCCCGGACGAACCCATCGGCCACGAGTACGGGCGCCAACTCGACTCTCTCGCCGCCCTCCTGTCCGACCCCGCCCGCCGCGGCAGAGCCGTCGACGAGGCCCGTACGACGGTCCGCCTCATCGAGGAGTTCTACGCCTCGGCCCGTGGCGGGACCGTGCGCAGTGCCGTACCCGCCCATCAGTAGGAGGTGAACAAGCCCATGCGATCAGAGATCTCACCCCAGACGACCGCCACGGCGACGGTGACGGCGACTGCGACGCAGACCCTTCAGCCGGTCGTCCGCGCCGTGGTCTTCGACCTGGACGGGGTCCTCGTCGACAGCTTCGCGGTGATGTACGAGGCGTTCGCCATCGCCTACAAGGAGGTCGTCGGCGACGGCCCGGCTCCCTTCGAGGAGTACACCCGCCACCTGGGCCGCTACTTCCCGGACATCATGCGGATCATGGGCCTGCCCCTGGAGATGGAGGAGCCCTTCGTCCGCGAGAGCTACCGGCTCGCCCCCCAGGTCCCGGTCTTCGACGGCATCGTGGAACTGCTCACCACCCTGCGCGTACGCGGCCTCAGGCTCGCCGTCGCCACGGGCAAGAGCGGACCGCGCGCCCGCTCCCTGCTCGACCAGCTGGGCCTGCTGCCCTTCTTCGACCACGTCATCGGCTCGGACGAGGTGGCCCACCCCAAACCGGCCCCGGACATCGTCGAGCACGCCCTGGACCTCATGGGCTTCTCTCCCGAGGAGGCCGTCATGGTGGGCGACGCGGCGACCGACATCGCCAGCGCCCACGGCGCCGGCGTGGCCTCGGCGGGCGCCCTGTGGGCCCTCTCGGACGCCGGCGAACTCCTCGCCGCCGAGCCGGGCGTCGTCCTGCGCCGCCCCGCCGACCTGCTGGCCCTGTGCCCGTCCGTACCAGGTGTCTGAGGAGCGGGGCGGGGGATGGGGCCGGGCGGAGACAACGCGTCGACTGGAGGCTCGGAGCCGGGCGGAGGCAGAAGGCCGGGCAGAGGCAGAAGGCCGGGCAGAGGCTCGGAGCGAGGCGGAGACTCGGAGCCGGGCGGTGGTCCGGCGCCGGGTGGGGACGTAGTGCCGGACGCCGGCTGGGCCCGGAACGGAGGCACGGCGCCGACCGGCGGGACAGCACGAGCCCGGGACGCAGCACGCGTCGAGGACGCTACGCGAGCCGGGGACGTGGCGCGTTCCCGGGGCACAACTCATGCCGGGGACGCCGCGCCAGCCCGGGATGCGGCGCGTGCTGGTGACGCTGCGCGCGCCGGGGACATGGCGCGTCCCCCGGACACAAGGCGAGCCCACGACACAAGGCGAGCCCAGCACACAACGCCCGCCGCAGAGCCCACGCCCGTCCACCACCTCGGCGTCGACATCGGCGGCACCAAGGTCGCCCTGCGGGTCGAGGCCGACGGGGAGTGCGTGGACGAGACGGTCTTCGCCTGGCGCCCGCGCCACAGCGCCGACCGTGATCTCGCCCAACTGGCCGACCATGTCGATGAGTTGCGTGAGAAGCTGGACGCGCCCCTGCGTGCGGTGGGTGTGGCGGTGCCGGCCACCGTCGGACCGGACGGGCATGTCACCGCCTGGCCGAGCCGCCCGGAATGGACCGGCACGGACCTCGGCGGCGCACTGCGCACCCTGTTCCCCGGCACCCCCGTCGCCTGGGCGGACGACGGCGACCTCGGTGCCCTCGCCGAGGCGCGGGCCGCGGGCTGCGAGGACCTCCTCTACGTCGGCATCGGCACCGGCGTCGGCGGCGGCCTCGTCATGGGGGGCGAGCTCTGTCCGGGCCCCGCCCGCGGCTCCTTCGAGATCGGGCACATGATCGTCGAACTGGACGGCCCGCCCTGCGTCTGCGGCCGCCGCGGCTGCCTGCAGGCGATCGCCTCGGGACCGGCCACCCTGCGCCACGCGACCCGGCTGCGGGGGAGCGAGGTCGGGTACGACGTGCTGCGGCAGGGCTGGTGCGACGGCGAGCCGTGGGCGATCGCGGCGCTGTGGCGCACCGGCCGGGCCGTGGCCGCCGCGGCCGTCGGCGTCCAGGAACTGCTCCACCCCCGACTCCTGCTGATCGGCGGCGGCTTTGCGAGCGGTGTCCCGGGTCTGCCCACCCTGGTGGCGGACCAGCTCGCGGAACTCGCCCGCCCCGGGATGCCGCAACTCGAGGTGGGGCCCGCCGCGTTGGGGGCCCTGTCCTCGCTGCGAGGCGCGGTGGCCCTCGCCCGTCAGCTGCGGCCGTGACCTCTCAGTTCACCAAGACCGTTACGGCCGTACCCAGCCGGCTGCGCAGGTCGTCCACCAACCCGGCGGTCTCCTCCGGGCCGTCGGCCGTGCCGAAGACGTGATAGTCCGGCCGGATCAGCACCGCACTCGCGCCCGACTCGGCCAAGTACGCGCGGTAGAACCCGTCCACGTCGACCGCATCGACCGCATCGACCACATCGGCGGCCCCCGCCGAGGTCTCCCCGGGGGCCGACAGCCGTACGACATGCGTGTCGAGCGCGGTGAGGAAGGACCACCGCTCCGCACCGAGCGCGGCCCGCGGATCGTCGTCGGTGGTGAGCAGGACGAAGCCACGCCCCACCACCTCGTCGAACAGACCCGTGCCGCCAGGCCCGGACACCCGCCCCTGCGGCACCACCGCACCGGCCAGAGCCCCGGACGGCCCGTGCAGCAGCCCGGCGGACAACGGCTTCGCCGGCTCGGGCGCCCCTGGCTCCGTACGTCCGCGCCGCCCGGCGAGAACCGTCGCGTCCCGCTCCTCGGCGGCCTCCGGGTCCGTCACACAGATCACCCGGCCCAGCTGCACCGAGGACAGGATCGAGTCCTTCACATGCTGCCGGCGTTCCTCCGCATAGGTGTCGAGGACGGCGGCGTCGGCCAGACCGCGCAGCGTCAGATCCAGTTTCCACGCCAGGTTGGCCACGTCCCGGATGCCGGAGCACATGCCCTGTCCGGCGAAGGGCGGCATCAGATGCGCCGCGTCACCGGCGAGCAGCACCCGGCCCGCCCGCCACTCGTCGGCCCAGGCGGCCCGGAAGATGTAGGTGGTGCTGCGCAGCAGCGTGGCGGTGTCGGGGGTGACACCGAACGGCTTGAGCAGCCGCCAGGCCGTCTCCTCCTTGTTCAGCTCCGCGCTGCTCTCGCCGGGCAGCCGCATGAACTCCCAGCGGCGATGCCCGGGGCCGCTGCCCACCAGCGTCGTGGGCCGGGCCGGATCGCAGATCTGGACGTTGGTCGGGGTGAACTCGCGCGGCTCGTGCAGTTCGACGTCGCACAGCAGCCACTCGTACGAGAACCCGAGGTCGGTCATCGCGACGCCGAGGTGCTCGCGCACGAAGCTGTTGGCGCCGTCGCAGCCCACGACCCAGCGCGCCCGTACGGTCTGTGACGTCCCGTCACCGTCCTCGACGGTCAGTGTGACCTGCTCGTCCCGCTCGGTGAGGTCGACGACCCGGTGCCCGCGCAGCAGGGAGATGCCGGGCAGTGCCGCCGCCCTGGCCGCGAGCAGTTCCTCGAGGGTGGGCTGGTGCATGGTGTTGGCGTCGGGCCAGCCGTAACGGCCCTCGGGGGAGAAGGCGATGTCCAGCAGCGTCCGGCCCGCCGCGGTGCGCCACTGGTAGCCGGTGGCGGGCTCGGTGATCCCGCCGAGGCGGTCCCCGATCCCGGTGGCCGCGAGCAGCCGGGCGGTCTCCCCGTCGAAGCTGGTCGCCCGCGGCAGCACATACGGCCGGGGGCGTCGCTCCAGGACGGTCACCCGCCGGCCGCGCTGGGCGAGCAGCACCGAAAGGGCGGCTCCGATCGGCCCGTTGCCGACGATGGCCACGTCCGTGTCGTACGGGTGCGTGGTGGACATCGTGAACCCCATTCGCGAAGTGTCGGAAAGAAAAGGTTTCGGAAAAACGCGGAAAAATTTGGTGCGGTGTCCCCTATCAGGTCGGGGGATGCCGGACCGGAATTCGCTCTTCTAGTGTGTGGTAGTGCCACGCAATTTACGGGATCAATACGGGCCGGCTCTCGAATCGCGGTCGAGTCTCGCTGGTTCCCCCCACGCAAGAAGGAATTCACCCATGACGGAAACCATCCGGAAGACAATGGACCTGCCACCGGGGCGGTCCGACGTCGTCCACTGCTCCTGGGTGCTGCACCAGGTGTCCGAGGCCGAGGAGCCGCTGCGCCGCATGGCCCGCGCACTGCGCCCGGGCGGCCGTCTGGAGCTGGAGTGGGCGGGCGCCCAGCCGCGCGGCGCGGGCACCGGACCCCTCGGGATCCTGCGTGCACTCGCCGCCACTCCCAGGTGGAAGGACCTGTTCGCCGCGGCACCGCCGGCGCTGCACGGCCACCCCGCCGACACCGTGGCCGACGTCCTCACGCAGGCCGGGCTGGAACTCACCCACTACGAGCCCCGGCTCCCGCCCCCGTTCGGCGGGAAGGAGCGCGTGCGCCCGAGAGTCCGCGAACTCGCCGGGATGCGCACGTGGTTCAGGTGGACCTGGTTCGCCGCCGAGGCCGAAGCCCTCGGCGACCTGTTCGACGAGTTCCTCGACGAATCGATGTGGGCGCTGGTCGAGGCGGGGGAGACCGACCCCCATCACGCCAGGATCGTCGCCCGGCGGCCCGTCTGAGCGGTCAGCCGTCGAGCGAGAGCGCCCGGGCCGGACACAGATCGACGGCCTCCCGGACCTCCGGCAGCTGTACGATCTCGGCCTCGGCGTCCAGCACGACGACAATGCCGTCGTCCTCACCCTGGTCGAACACCTCCGGCGCGATCAGCACACACTGACCCGCGCCGACACAACGGTCGGTGTCCGCGACTACTTTCACGGCGATCGCCTCCTACGGGGGAAGTGCAGGCCCGCCCATGATGCCCGACGGGCAGGAAATCGGCGCACTCCCCGGACGCCGCCGACACCGCCGCCCCAGCGAAACTCAAGTCACCTCCAGTCAAATACAGTTCAGGAATTGAAGAGCTCTGTGACAAGAGCACAGCGATGGCGGAAGGAATTTCTGGCCGTGCCTCACGTACCGGAGCAATTCGGAAAATGGGTCCGCCAATACCAGCCGGCGCCGGACAGTGAGGTGCGCCTGGTGTGTCTGCCGCACGCCGGCGGATCCGCGAGCTTCTACTTCCCCCTGGCGAAGGCGCTCGCGCCCGCGGTGGAGGTGCTGGCGGTGCAGTACCCGGGCCGGCAGGACCGCCGCAACGAACCCAACATCACCGACCTCTCCGAGATGGCCGACCGGATCTTCGCGGCGATACGCCATCTCGACGACCGCCCGCTGGCCCTGTTCGGGCACAGCATGGGCGCCGTCCTCGCCTACGAGCTCGGCCTGCGCCTGCAGGACGCCGGACTGCCCGCGCCCGTACGCCTCTTCGCGTCCGGCCGCCGCGCCCCCTCCTGCGACCGTGGCGAAGGCGTGGACCCGGGCTCGGACGAGCGGATCCTGGTCGAACTGCTCCGGCTGAGCGGCACCCCCGCGGACCTGCTCGCCGACCCGGAGATCCGGGAGATGATCCTGCCTCCGATCCGCGCCGACTACCAGGCCGTCATGGCCCACCGCTTCGCCCCCGGCCGCAGTCTCGACTGCCCGGTGACCGTCCTCACCGGCGACAACGACCCCCGGGTCTCGATCGACGAGGCGGCGGCCTGGGACGTGCACACCACCGGCCCCACGGAAGTGAAGGTCTTCCCCGGCGGCCACTTCTTCCTCGCCGACCAGAGCACGCCCGTGACCGCGCTCCTCGCCGACCGGCTGGCCGGACAGGGCGCCGGCAGCCGACACGAAGCCCGGATCTGAGGTGACCGACATGACCGACCTGAGTGCCGCGCCGGTACCGACCCTGGCCCATCACACCCTGCTGGTGTTCCTGCTGCAGGTGGCGGTGCTGCTCCTGCTGGCCGTCTCCCTGGGGCAGTTGGCCGCACGCTTCAAGATGCCGGCGATCGTCGGCGAACTGCTCGCCGGCGTCATCGTCGGCCCCTCGCTGCTCAGCCACGTCTGGCCCGACCTCGCCGGCTGGCTGCTGCCGAAGGACCCCGGCCAGCAGCATCTGCTCGACGCGGTGGGGCAGATCGGCGTCATCCTCCTCGTCGGCATCACCGGCATGGAGCTCAAGTTCGACCTCGTCAAACGGCGCCGGCACACCGCGCTGCGGGTCAGCCTCGCCGGTCTGCTGCTGCCCCTGGCCCTCGGCGTCGGGGTCGGCTACCTGCTGCCGGACTCGCTGATGGCGGGTGACACCAGCCCGACCGTCTTCGCGCTCTTCCTCGGCGTGGCCATGTGCGTCACCGCGATCCCGGTGATCGCCAAGACCCTGATGGACATGAACCTCCTGCACCGCGACGTCGGACAGCTGACCCTCGCCGCCGGAGTCATCGACGACGTCGTCGGCTGGTTCCTGCTCTCCATCGTCTCGGCGATGGCGACCGTCGGACTGACCACCGGGACCATAGCCACCTCGCTCCTGTACCCCCTGGCCGTCGTGGTGACCGCCTGGCTGGTGGGCCGCCCGCTCGTCAAGTGGGCGCTGCGCCTGGCCAACCGCGCGGCCTCGCCCGGGCCCACCGTCGCGGTGGCCACCCTGATCGTCCTGTTCGGCGCCGCGGGGACCCAGGCCCTGAAGCTGGAGGCGGTCTTCGGCGCCTTCGTGTGCGGTGTCCTGATCGCCACCAGCGGTGAACTGGACCAGGAGAAGCTCGCCCCGCTGCGCGTCACGGTCCTGTCCTTCCTCGCCCCGGTCTTCTTCGCCACGGCCGGCCTCCGGATGGATCTGACCGCGCTGGTCCAGCCCACCGTCCTGCTCACCGCGCTCGCGGTGCTCGCGGTCGCGGTCCTCGGCAAGTTCGTCGGCGCCTACATCGGTGCGAAGCTCAGCGGCCTCGGCCGCTGGGAGGCCCTCGCCCTCGGCGCCGGGATGAACGCGCGAGGCGTGATCGAGGTCATCGTCGCCATGGTGGGCCTCAAGCTCGGGGTGCTCGGCACCGAGACGTACACCATCATCGTCCTCGTCGCGATCGTGACCTCCCTGATGGCGCCGCCCATCCTGCGCATCGCCATGGCCCGCGTCGACGAGCACGCCGAAGCGGATCTGGGCCTGTCCGGCCCGACGTCACGCGAACTGGCCTCCCCGCCGGCCGCGTCGGTCTGACGGCACGAGCACCGGAAGGAGCGAGCGGTGACCGGGACGGCCGACGGCCGTGGACAGTTGCTGGCCATCAGCGACCTGCACATCAGTCACGCCGACAACCGTGCCCTGGTCGAGGGCATCGTGCCGCGGTCGGACGACGACTGGCTGCTGGTGGCCGGCGACGTCGCGGAGACCGTCGCCGACATCGACTGGTGCCTGAAGACCCTCACCGCCCGCTTCCGCAAGGTGGTCTGGGTCCCCGGCAACCACGAACTGTGGACCCACCCCAGCGACCCCGTCACCCTGCGCGGCGCCGCCCGCTACGCGCACCTGGTCGAGCTGTGCCGCGAACTCGGCGTCACGACCCCCGAGGACCCCTACCCGGTCTGGCCCGGCCCCGACGGCCCGGTGGTCGTGGCACCGCTGTTCCTGCTGTACGACTACTCGTTCCTGCCCTCCGGCTGCGCCACCAAGGAGGAGGGGCTGGCCTACGCGCACGAGACCGGCGTCGTCTGCAACGACGAGACCCTGCTGCATCCCGACCCCTACCCGAGCCGCGAGGCCTGGTGCCGGGCCCGGGTCGCCGAGACCGAGCGCAGACTCGCCGAGCTCCCCGCCGACCTGCCGGTCGTCCTCCTCAACCACTACCCCCTCCACCGGCACCCCACGGAGGTGCTCTGGTACCCGGAGTTCGCCATGTGGTGCGGCACCGCGCTGACCGCCGACTGGCATCGCGCACACCGCGTCGCCGCCATGGTCTACGGCCATCTCCACATCCCGCGGACCACCCACCAGGACGGCGTCCGCTTCGAGGAGGTCTCCGTGGGCTACCCCCGCGAATGGCAGCGCCGCCAGGGCCCGCCCGGAATACCGCGCCGGATCCTGTGATCGCGGACCTGCTCCCCGCCCCCGTGGCCGTCGCCGAGACCTACGGCGACGAGGCCGTGCCCCTCTACCCCGAGGAACAGGCCCTCATGGCCGACGCGGTCGAGACGCGCCGCCGGGAGTTCACCACCGTACGGGCCTGCGCCCGCCGCGCCATGGCGGACCTCGGCCACGCCCCGCACCCCGTCCCCAGCTCGCCCCGCGGCGCCCCCCGCTGGCCGCCCGGCCTGACCGGCAGCATGACCCACTGCTCCGGCTACCGCGCCGCGGCCCTTGCCCGGACGACGGACCTGGCCGCCGTCGGGATCGACGCCGAACCCCACGCCCCGCTCCCGGGGGACGTCCTGGACGCCGTCCGGCTCCCTTCCGAGCGGGCGCGCCTGGGCTATCTGACCACCCGGCACCCGGCCGTGCACTGGGACCAACTGCTGTTCAGCGCCAAGGAGTCCGTCTACAAGGCGTGGTTCTCGCTGACCGGGGAACCTCTCGACTTCGCGGACGCGGACATCGAGTTCCACCTCGCCCCGGGAACGGCGCCGCGGGGCGGCTTCCGGGCCGCGGCCCTGGTCAGGGGGCCGCTCGTCGGCGGCCGGCGGCTGACGCACTTCGCGGGACGCTGGGCGGTCGGGCGAGGCCTCGTGACCACCGCGGTGACCGTCCCGCACACCTGACGGGGCCGCTCAGCGGGCCCGGCTGCCCCCGCCCGGCGTGTTCGAGAACTGGCTCCACGCCCTGGTCAGTTCGACCCGCGAGGCCACGTTCATCTTCCGGAAGATCTTCTTCAGATGGAAGGCCACGGTGTGCCCGGAGATGAACAGCCGTTCTCCCACCTGGGAGTTGGTGAACCCCTGGCTCACCAGCTCGGCCACCGCCGCCTCGGTGTTGGTGAGCGAGCCCGTGGGCACGCCGTCCTGAGCCCCGTACTGCGGATAGTGGCTGCGCCGCACCCCGAGCGAGCGGAGCCTGCTCACGACCCGGCGGGCGTCGCGCGGGGCCGCGGGATCCGAGTAGCCGTCCACCGCCGACTCCAGTGCCTCGACCGCCCGTTCACGGTCCGCGGCCCGCGCGGCGAAGAGCTTCCCGGCGTCCTCCCAGGCGGACGCCGCGGCCCAGGCGTCCGGATGAGCGGCGGCCGCGGCGGCGACCCGCTCCGCATCGCGCTCCAGCAGCCCGCCCGCGTGCAGCGCCGCCGCCACCACGGAACGCAGCCCGGGATTGCGCCCGGCGAGCTCCGCCGCCTCCGAGACGACCCGCCGGGCCGACGCGTCGTCGCCCAGCTTCCGGGTGGCCCGTACGAGCCAGGCCGCGGCGGCGGGCTGGGACGCGAGCAGCTCCCTGAGCAGCTCGTCGTCCATGACGATGCCCACCACGAGCTGGGCCGCGCTCGCCGTACCGCCCTGCAGCTCCAGAAGCTGGGCCGCGGCCCAGGCACACCGGCCCGGCCGGTGGGCGGTCCGGCCGAGCAGCGCCCAGTCGCGCAGCTGGTTGGCGAGTTCCATGCTCTCGCTCATGTCGCCCTGCCGAAGGGCGCTCAGCGCCAGCAGGGTGTGGGCGTCGGGCAGAAAGCCGTGCAGGCCGGTGCGCCGGGCGCGGTCGGCGCCCTTGCGGGCGAGACCGACGGCGGTGTCGGTGTCCCCCTGGGCGAACGCGAGATCCGCCGCGCACAGCAGCGAGGCCGCCCGCAGGCCGCCACCGGCCTCGGGCCGTGTCGCGAGCAGCCGGTCCACGTCCGCGAGCGCCCGGGCCGCGGCGGACAGTTCGCGGATTCCGATCAGGGAGGCCGCGTGCCAGATCTTCGCGAAACCCTTGCAATTTCCGCCGCATTCGAGTTCTGTGTGACCTGCCGCGTGCGCGAGGCAAATCCCTTCTTCGAGTTCACCGTGTGACCAGGCGGAGAAAGAGGAATCGGACAGGCGGGCGGATTCACAGGCACTTTTCCGGCAGTCGCGCAGGACGAAAAAAGCGGAGGTCGGCCGCAGGCGAAAGGGAGAGTCGAGCATCACATCTCCTGTCGTGGGATCCGTGCCGTCCGAGTGACAGGTTAGGTCGGGGATGCGTCGGCGACGCTTTCGGACCATGGAGCCTGTGGCGGATCTCGACCGGAACGCAAGCCGCCTTCCAGCTCGGATTCCACTTGAACCGGCGACTCGAATGCTGGCGCACGGCAATGGGCGGCGACAGCATGGAAGACGTCCGATTTCATGGCTGAATGTGAATACCGAGGTGGCCACCTTGAGCGTCGTCCTTCTGTTGAACGGTCCCAATCTGGGCATTCTCGGCCGCCGTGAGCCGGAGATATACGGCACCGACACCCTTGCCGACATCGAGGCGGCGGTCGCCGAAGAGGTGAAGGTCCGGGGCTGGGAAGTGGTGTCCGTCCAGCACGACTCGGAGGGCGACCTCGTCCGCGCCGTCCATCAGCACAACGACACCACCGTCGGCGCCATCGTCAACCCCGGCGCCCTGATGATCGCCGGCTGGAGCCTGCGCGACGCCCTCGCCAGCTACGCCCCGCCGTGGATCGAGGTGCACCTCAGCAATGTGTGGGCCCGTGAGCAGTTCCGCCACGAATCGGTGATCGCCCCGCTGGCGAGCGGAGTCGTGGTCGGCCTGGGCGCCTACGGCTACCGCCTGGCCGCCCAGGCCCTCCTGCACCTGGCCGGACCGGACCGTCCGGCCGCCGCATAGCGTTCACTTGCAAGCATTGCAACGCCCCTGGATGCTCTCGTTGCGTTAAATTCAGAGTCGTTGCAACGATTTCAACGCTCTGAGCTGCGATTATTAACTTCACGCGCAACGAGCGTGTTGCTGGATCCATGAATGCAACGTAGCGTTTCTGTCATCGGAAACGACGCGGCGAACAAGCGCCGGTCACCTACGAAGGAGCCCGCCATGCAGAAGTCCGCCGGCATGATCCAGCGGTTCGACACCCCCGCCCCCGTCTCGGCCGTCCTCGACGTTCCCGCGGGCCGCGTACAGTTCATCGCCGCCGACCGCACCGACACCGCGGTCGACGTCCGTCCCGCCAACCCCGGCAAGAGCCGCGACATCAAGGCCGCCGAGGAGACCGAGGTCGACTTCAGCGACGGCGTTCTGCGGATCACGGCCGCACCGGCGAAGAACCAGTTCTTCGGCCCCTCCGGCTCCGTCGAGATCACCGTCCAGCTCCCCGCCGGCTCCAGCGTTCAGGCCAAGGCCGCCGGCACCGAGTTCCGGGGCGTCGGACGGCTCGGCGACGTCACCATCGACAGCGCCCAGGGCCCCATCAAGCTCGACGAGACCGCCGGCGCCCGCCTCACCCTCCAGGGCGGCGACATCCAGGTCGGCCGGCTCACCGGCGACGCCGAGATCAGCACCCAGAAGGGCGACCTGACCGTCACCGAGGCGGTCCGCGGCACGCTCACCCTGCGCACCCAGGCCGGCGACATCAACGTCACCGCCGCCCGCGGCACCTCCGCCACGCTCGACGCCGGCACCGGCTACGGCCGGGTCAGCAACGCGCTCAACAACAGCGAGGGTGCGAAGGCCGCACTGGCCGTCAACGCCACCACGTCCTACGGCGACATCACCGCCCGCAGCCTCTGAACCCACGGCCTCCAGAAGGAGCACATCGTGAAGAACCTGGCCATCGCGGCGTACGGGCTGCGGAAGTCCTACGGCGACAAGACCGTCCTCGACGGCATCGACCTCAGGGTCGAGGAGGGCACGATCTTCTCCCTGCTCGGCCCGAACGGCGCCGGCAAGACCACCACCGTGCAGATCCTGTCCACGCTCATCTCCGCAGGCCCCGGCTCCGGTGAGATCCACGTCGGCGGCCACCACCTCGCCGCCGACCCGCAGTCCGTGCGCGGCGCGATCGGGGTCACCGGCCAGTTCTCCGCGGTCGACGGTCTGATCACTGGCGAGGAGAACATGCTCCTGATGGCCGACCTGCACCACCTGCCCAAGCACGAGGGGCGCCGGGTGGCAACGGAACTCCTGGAGCGCTTCGGCCTGACGGACGCGGCGAAGAAGCCGGCGTCGACGTACTCGGGCGGTATGAAGCGGCGGCTGGACATCGCGATGACGCTGGTCGGCAGTCCGCGGATCATCTTCCTCGACGAGCCGACCACCGGGCTCGACCCGCGCTCACGCCACAACATGTGGGGCATCATCCGCGAGCTGGTCTCCGACGGGGTGACGGTGTTCCTCACCACCCAGTACCTGGAGGAGGCCGACGAACTCGCCGACCGTATCGCGGTGTTGAACGACGGCAAGATCGCCGCCGAGGGCACCGCGGAGGAACTGAAGCGTCTGATCCCCGGCGGACACGTCCGCCTGCGCTTCACCGACCCCGTCGCCTATCAGTCCGCGGCCTCCGCCCTGCGCGAGGCCACCCGCGACGACGAGGCGCTCGCCCTGCAGCTCGCCAGTGACGGCAGCCAGCGCGAACTGCGCGCCATCCTCGACCGGCTGGACCTGGCCGGCATCGAGGCCGACGAGCTGACCGTGCACACCCCCGACCTCGACGACGTCTTCTTCGCCCTCACCGGCCCCTCCGACGTCCCCGCCCAGCCGAAGGAGGCTGTCCGATGAGCTCTCTGTCCCTGGCCGTGCGCGACTCGACCACGATGCTGCGCCGCAACCTCCTGCACGCCCGCCGCTACCCGTCGCTCACCCTGAACCTGCTGCTCACGCCGGTCATGCTGCTGTTGCTGTTCGTCTACATCTTCGGCGGCGCGATGAGCGGCGGCGCAGGCCGCGACGCCTACATCGCCTACATCGTCCCCGGCATCCTGATGATGACGATCGGCTCCACCGTCGTCGGGACCGCCGTGTCCGTCTCCATGGACATGAGCGAGGGCATCATCGCCCGCTTCCGCACGATGGCGATCCACCGCGGATCGGTGCTCTTCGGGCACGTGGTGGGCAGTGTGATGCAGTCGGTCGCCAGCGTGGTCCTGGTCGGGGCCGTCGGCGTCGCCATCGGCTTCCGCTCCACGGACGCCACCGCTCTGGAGTGGCTCGCCGCCTTCGGTCTGCTGGTCCTCTTCGCCCTCGCGCTCACCTGGATCGCCGTCGGTATGGGCCTGGTCAGCCCGAACGCCGAGGCCGCCAGCAACAACGCGATGCCGCTGATCCTGCTGCCGCTCATCTCCAGCGCGTTCGTCCCGCTCGACTCGATGCCCGGCTGGTTCCAGCCGATCGCCGAGTACCAGCCCTTCACCCCCGCGATCGAGACCCTGCGCGGACTGCTCCTCGGCACCGAGATCGGCCACAACGGCTGGCTCGCCGTCGCCTGGAGCATCGGCCTCGCGGTTCTCGGCTACTTCTGGGCCGCCAAGAAGTTCAACAGCGACCCCAAGTAGCCGTCATGGCGACACGGACCGCCCCAGGGCGGCGTACCCCGGCACCCATGCCGGAGGACGCCGCCCCTCGGCGTTTCAGGCCCGGTGCGTCAGCGCGGGCGCCGGCTCGGACAGCAGCAGGGCGCGGCGCACGTCGTCCTGGATCCGCCCGGCGACCTCGGACAGCCGGTCCCGGAAGTAGAAGTGGTCCCCGTCGAACAGATGCAGGCCCAGGAAGTGCTCGGAGGCGGCCGCCCAGCCGTCCAGGCGGTGCGGGGGCGCGACCGTGTCCTCGGTGCCGCCGAACACCGACAGGGGTACCGGCAGCGGCGCGGTCAGGGGCGTCGTGCGCCAGGTCTCGCTGATGCGCAGGTCCGCGCGGATGCTCGGCGCGAACAGCTCCCACAGCTCCTGGTTGGCCAGCAGCTCGGACGGTGTGCCGCCCATCGCCGCGAGCTCCGCGCGCAGTTCCGCGTCGGACATCAGATGCCGTCGCGTCGCGTCCCCCTCGGGGCGCAGGGTGCCGCGCGCCGACAGGCCGAGCCAGACCGGCGGGATCCGGCCCGCGTCGAGAAGGCGGCGGGTCAGCTCGTAGGCGACCAGGCCGCCCATGCTGTGCCCGAAGAACGCGAACCGCCCCGTCAGCCGGTCGCCGAGCTCGTCCAGGAAATGCGCGACGAGGGCGTCCGCGCTCTCCAGCGCAGGCCGGTCGTCCATCGGACCACGGCCCGGGGCGTTCGGGGTCTGCACCTCCCAGCCGGCCGGGAAGGCCGACGGCCAGTCGCGGTACGTCAGATGCGAGCCACCGGAGTGGTGGAACACGAACAGGCGCAGCTCGGGCTCTTGAGCCTTCCGCATGGTGACTCCATCGACGCAGGGGGTTCGGGCGACAGTCTCATCCAACTGCCCCTCGCTTGAGGGGGATTTGAAGGATGCCCGATCCGGGCCTCAAAGACTGTCCATATCGAGTTCACGGACGGCAGGGGAGGCAGAGATCATGACCGTCGAGCTGGTCGGCACCGCCGAACACACGCTGCAGAGCCAGAGGTTCGCCACTCTCTACGCGCAGGCCCAGCAGTTCTACGCGGACCAGATGCGGATCCTGGACGCGCACGACACCGAGCGCTGGACGAGGACCTTCACCGAGGACGCCCTCGTCGCGCTGCCCTCCCTGGCCGAGCCGCTGCCCGTCCGTGCGGCGCTCGCCCACTACGCGCGCACCGGCGCGGCACGTCAGCGGCAGGCCGGCAACCGTCTCGACCACTGGGTCGGCATGCTCGACGTCCAGCCCCAGGCGGACGGTTCGCTGCACACCCGCTGCTCGGCCCTGGTGTACGTCACCCCGGACGGCGCCGGTGCCAAGGCCCTGCACGTCTGCGTCATGGAGGACGTCCTGGTGCGTGCCGCCGACGGCGGGTGGCGCACCGCCCGTCGCCGGGTGACCCGCGACGACCTGGCCTGAGCGGAGGAGGCCATGCCGGACCCGTACCCGGTACGGCACTCGCCGGGCGCCGAGACCGCCTCCCGGGCCTGGGCCGAGGCGCTGGCGCTGGCCTGCCAGGACGCGGACCACGCGCACCGTCCGCCGGGCGAGCTGCTGGCCGCCGCGCTGAGGGTGCATCACATGCTGTCTTCGAAGGGGAGTGGATGGATGAGCAGCAAGCCGTTCGACGACACGGACAGCCGGTACTACGTGCTGGTGAACGACGAGCGGCAGCACTCGCTGTGGCCCTCGTTCACCGCGGTTCCCGCGGGCTGGCGCATCGTCTTCGGCGAGGGGAGCCGCGACGACTGCCTCACCTACCTGGAGGAGCAGTGGACCGGCGCGGCCGCCGCCGGCGCGGCGTGAGGTGAGCGTTGCGCGAGGGTGGGCCCCGGTGCCATGACCACGGCACCGGGGCCCACCCTCGTCCTGCGTGTCGTCTCAGGCCACCGAGGATGCCTCCTCGAGCGGGCTGGTACGGCCCAACTCCCGCTCGGTGCGCCCGAGCACGATCGCATCGGCGATCTCGCCGCTGCGGATCGCGATGTTCGACAGCAGGGCCGAGGACAGTCCGTGGGTGTGCTCGGTGCCGCCCTGCACATAGACGCCGCAGGTCAGGTCCGACTCCGTGACCAGCCGGTAGTCGCGGGTGAACCGGTGCCGGCCCGCCTCGTCCCGCAGGAAGTGCCGGTCGAACTCACCGAGGAAGCGGGCCGGGTCCAGGCTGTCGTAGCCGGTGGCGAACACCAGCGCGTCCACGGCCAGTTCCTCCTTGGTGTCGTCGAGCAGCGAGTGCAGGACCACCCGCGTCCCGCTCTCGGTGCGCCCCACCTCGGAGACCCGGGTGAGGTTGCGGAAGTGCAGCCGCTGCTCGCCGCGCACCTGCTCGTCGTACGACCGCTGGTACAGGGCCCGGATGACGTCCGCGTCGACCACCGAGTAGTTGGTGTTGCGGTGGTAGCGCCAGAACGAGTCCCGGGCCCGCTCGGTCCCGAAGTAGTACTCGTCGACCGCGCTGGGATCGAAGATCTGGTTGGCGAAGGGGGTGTCGTCGGCGACGGAGTAGCCGTACGACGGGATCACCGCGGAGACCTCGGCGTGCGGCAGCGAGTCGTAGAAGAACCGGGTGATCTCGGCCGCGCTCTGCCCGGCGCCGACCACCATCACGCTCTTGAGCTCCTCGGGGGCCTGGGCGTTGAACCGGCTCAGGAACTCCGAGCTGTGCCAGACCCGTTCGTCGCCCGTCACCCCGTCCGGCAGCCTCGGCACCAGTCCCGTGGAGATGACGACGTTGCGGGCGGTGACCACGCTGGTGGTGCCGTCGCTGTCGCGCACCGTGATGTCCAGGAGGTCGGGCCTGCGGACCCCGGCCTCCTCGGCGGGCCGGATCTCGGTGACCTCCGCGCCGTAGGTGACCTGGTCGCGCAGGCCGGCGGCCGCCCACTCGAGATACTGGTGGAACTCATGGCGGGTCGGGAAGAAGTCCTGGTTGTTCACGAACTGCACCAGCCGGTTCGAGGCGTGCAGGAACGAGACGAAACTGAACCGGGACATCGGATTCCGGAACGTCACGAGATCCTTGAGAAAGGAAATCTGCATCGTCGTCGACGGCAGCAGCATGTTCCGGTGCCAGCCGAACGTCGACTGCCGCTCGAAGAAATGGGACTTGACCGGATGCCGCGGAGCACTGTCCCCGTGCTCCCGCAACGCGATCGCGAGCGACATGTTGGACGGGCCGAATCCGATACCGACCACGTCGTAGATCTCTTGGTCGCGCCTACCCGTTATGCCCATAGAAAATTCTCCCACTTACGTCTGGAAAACTCGGCCGGTGGCCCGAGAGACCGTTGTGCGGTGTTGCTCCGGCGAGTGTCTCAAAGGCAACTTGAAGACGGCATGAACGCCGTTCGAGAGCCCGTATCGGGCTGCTCGACAATCGAAATCGTTGTCCTGTCGACAGGACGGAGGTACGGTCGGCGCGGATTCTCGAAATATCGGCGTCGAAAGGATGAATCCGGATGTTCGTGCCCAACTTTTACCGCGAACCGGAGAGTTCGTGGATGGTGGATCTGGTCCGCCGAAATCCCTTGGCGCTCGCGGTGGCCAATGGAAGCCCCGAGAAAGGTCCGTTCGCCACCCATCTGCCGGTCATCTTCGACCCGGAGACCTCCGGCGACTGGTCCGGCGATCTGCCGGGGGCCACGCTGCTCGGCCATATGAACCGGGCGAACCCGCACTGGGCGGCGCTGGAGACGGGCGGTGTCCTGGTGCTGACGTTCACCGGTCCGCACTCCTATGTCTCGCCGACGGTGTACGAGGTGACGCCGGCCGCCCCGACCTGGAACTTCACCGCGGTGCACGTCCGGGGCGTGGTGGAGAAGATCGACTCGATGGACGAGACGCTGGACGTGGTGGAGTCCACCGTGCGGGCCTTCGAGGGGGCGTTCGGCAACGGCTGGGACATGACCGAGTCCCTCGACTACTTCCGCAAGATCGCGCCCGGCGTCGGCGCGTTCCGGTTCACGGTGACCGGGGCCGAGGGCATGTTCAAGCTGAGCCAGGAGCAGCCGGGGGAGGTGCGCGAGAGGGTGCGGGAGAACTTCGGGCAGAGCGCGTGCACGTACAAGCGCGAGACCGCCGGGCTGATGAGCCGGCTGCCGTGAGCTGCGCCGAGGGCCCCGCCGCCGGCCTCAGACACTGACGGCCACCGGCCGGGCCCGCCCGGCGAGGCCCTCGGGCCGCGCACGTTCCGCGGGGACGCCCGCGGTCGGCGCGGCCGGGCCGCCCCCGACAGCCCTGAACCCGGGGAACTCCGGACGCTCCGCGGGCCGGCCGGCCCCTTCCAGGGCGGACGCGGCCGCGCTGTCCAGCGTGGTCATCACCCACTGCTCGAAATCGACCCCCTGCTGCTCCGCGGCCCGGTGCCACCACCGCAGCCGGCTGCCGGGAAGCTCCAGACGGCGGCTCGGCTCGGCGGCGACACCCGGCCGCGCATTCTGACGCGCGGCCCGCAGGGCGCCGCGCAGCTGCTTGGTGGACCACTGTCCCTGCTCGGCGCGATCGAGCCACAGCTCCTGCTCCTCCACCGGCATCGAGGCCAGTTCGGCGTGGTGCTGGAAACTCAATGCGGGCCGCCGCCGATGGAAGGCGAAACGCCGCGCGACCCAGGCGTAGTTGCGCAGGGTCTGGTACTGCAGCCCGGCGGCGCGGATACCCCGCTGGTACCGGTCGGTGTAGTGGTCCTTCCCGTACGTCAGCCAGTCGCCCATCCACCAGGCCGACGAGTCGACGATGCCGGCCAGCTGCCGCCCGGCCCGCTCCCACTCGTCGTAGGCCATCCCGGTCGGCATCTGAAGGCCGACCTTCGTCGTCAGCACCTGTCCACGGCGCGCGGGTGGCGGGCCGCTGCGCGACTCCGCGGTTCGACCGGCCTGACTCGCCATCATGCCTCCATGGGACGGGTGCACATATCCGGCGGAAAGCCTCCCAGGGCAGGCTGGAGCGATGCTCGAACGGCTGCGCGGCGAACACCGTGGCGACATCGGTGTGTTGTCCCGCCGACGGGACAGGAATGCCCCTTTCTTCACGCCCTTCCGGTTGGAGGGTATGTTCGATCTCGGCCGGAATTGATCGCTGTGACACGGCCCATGCATCTGTGACGGACTCCCGCCGCGCACCCTCGCGACGCATCGCGCCTCGGCGCCCCGGGCCGACACGCCCGCAGAGCGGATCCGTAACGCGTACACACACGCACGTCCTGATCATCACCGGCGCGACAGCGCGGAGGAGGGTCCTGTGATGGGTCTTCAACTGGTCACGGGGGAAACGGCCGGACAGCGGCGGGCCACAGTGCCCGTGGACGCGCTGCTGGACTCCGACTCCCCGCGGATCGACGGCGAGAACGCCGAGCGCGTCCAGACGCTCGCCAGGATCGACTCACCGCTGCCGCCGATCCTGGTGCACCGCGACACGATGCGCGTCGTCGACGGGATGCACCGGCTCAAGGCGGCCCGGCTGCGCGGCGACACCACCATCGACGTGGAGTTCTTCGAGGGCGGGGAAGTGGAGGCCTTCGCCCGGGCGGTGTGGCTCAACATCACCCACGGTCTGCCGCTGTCGCAGGCCGACCGGACGGCCGCGGCGGAGCGGATCCTGGCGGCCCGTCCCTACTGGTCGGACCGGCGGATCGCGGTGGGCGTCGGGCTCGCGGCCGGCACGGTCGCGGCCATCCGGCGCCGTTCGACCGGCCAGAATGGACAGTTGAACACGCGCGTGGGCCGCGACGGACGCGTACGTCCCCTGCAGGCGACCGAGGGCCGGCTGCGGGCGAGCCAGGTGATCGCCGCCAACCCCGGGGCGTCGCTGCGGGAGATCGCCGAACAGGCGGGCATCGCCACGGCCACCGCCAAGGACGTCCGTGACCGGATACGGCAGGGGCAGGACCCCCTGCCCTCCAAATCCCGCCCCCAGCAGGAGGGTCCGGCGCCCGCCGAGGCCCTCCCGCAACTGGCCGGCGGCCGCCGGGTGACGCGCACACCGGCCGCCGAGATAGGCCTCCAGCTGCCGAGCCTGTGCAAGGACCCCTCCCTGCGCACCGAGGCCGGCCGCATGCTCCTGCAGCTCCTCGGCGCCCACTCCCTCGGCGACGAGGCCAAGTGGCTCCGTCTGGCCCGCAGTGTCCCCGCCCACCGCGCCGACCTCCTCGCCCAGGCCGCCCGCCGCTGCGCCGACCACTGGCTCCGTCTCGCCAACGAACTGGAGACCCGCTCGATGTGACCCGCAGCGGCGCTGCCGACGGGGTCGAGCCGCTGTCCGTACCCGGTCGAGCCCGCCACTGACGGAGCCGGGCGCCGACTGCCCGGGCCTCGGCCGCGGGACTGTGCGGGCGCCCGCCCCCGGCAGCGTCAGACCGCCGTCAGCACCTCGTCGTGCACCGCGCTCAGCGCCGCCCCGAAACCGTCCAGGAACGTGTCCGCCTCACGGTCCGACACGATCAGCGGCGGTGCGAGCCGTACGACGTCCTGCGCCACCGCGTTCACCAGCAGACCCCGGTCCTGGGCCGCCTGCTGCACCCGCGCCGCGAACGGGCCGTCGAGCACGATGCCCAACAGCAGCCCGGCGCCCCGCACTTCGCGCACCAGCGGGTGGCCCGACGCCGCCACGCCGCGCCGGATCCGCTCACCCGTCGCCGTCACGTGGGCGAGGATGCCGGCCCCCTCGATGGTGTCCAGCACGGCCAGGGCGGCCGCGCACACCACGGGGTTCCCGCTGAACGTGGAGCCGTGCGCACCCGGGGTGAGCAGCTCCGCGGCCGCGCCGAAGGCGAGCGTCGCGCCGATGGGGAGTCCGCCGCCCAGACCCTTGGCGAGGGTGACGACATCCGCCTCGACGCCTTCGGCCTCGGCCGCGAACCAGCGGCCGGTACGCCCGATGCCGGTCTGGATCTCGTCCAGGACCAGGAGCGTGCCGGTCGCCGCGGTGATCTCACGGGCGGCCCGGAGATAGCCGGGCGGCGGCACGACCACGCCGTTCTCGCCCTGCAGGGGCTCCAGGACCACCAGTGCGGTGTCCCGGGTGACTGCCGCGCGCAGGGCGTCGGCATCGCCGTAGGGCACATGGCTGACGTCACCGGGCAGTGGTTCGAAGGGGCGCTGTTTGGCGGGCTGGCCGGTGAGGGCCAGGGCGCCCATGGTGCGGCCGTGGAAGCCGCCGGCCGTCGCCACCATGTGCCGGCGCCCGGTCAGTCTGCCGATCTTGAAGGCGGCCTCGTTCGCCTCGGCACCGGAGTTGGAGAAGTAGACCCGGCCCCGGCGCCCGGAGAGCTCCAGCAGGCGTTCGGCGAGACGCACCGTCGGTTCGGCGAGGAACAGGTTGGAGACGTGCCCGAGCGAGGCGACCTGCTCGGAGACGGCCCGGACGATCGCGGGATGCGCGTGGCCGAGCGCGTTGACCGCGATGCCGCCGATGAAGTCGAGGTACTCGTTGCCCTCCGCGTCCCAGACGCGGGCGCCCTCGCCTTTGACCAGGGGCAGCCGGGGGGTGCCGAAGTTGTCCATCATGGCGCCCTGCCAGCGGCGGGTCAGCGCTTCGTTGCCGCTCATGCCGTCGCCCCCTCGACGCCCGCCTCGTCGTCCGGCACGACCACCGTGCCGACCCCGTCGTCGGTGAAGAGCTGCAGCAGGATGGAGTGCTTGACCCGGCCGTCGATGACGCGCGCGGAGCCCACTCCGTTGGTCACGGCGTGCAGGCAGCCCTCCATCTTGGGGATCATCCCGGACGCCAGCCCGGGCAGCAGCCCGGCCAGTTCGGTCGTGGTCAGCCGGGGGATGACCTCCTTGCTGTGCGGCCAGTTCGCGTACAGGCCCTCGACATCGGTGAGGACGAGCAGCATCTCGGCGCCGAGCGCGGCGGCGAGGGCCGCGGCGGCGGTGTCGGCGTTGACGTTGAAGACCCCGCCCTCGGCGGCGTCCTTGGCGTCCTCAGGTCTGGCGATGGAGGAGACGACGGGGATGCGTCCGTTGTCGATGAGCTCCTGCACGATCCCGGCGTCGACCTGGGCGACCTCGCCGACCCGGCCGATGTCCACCGGCTTGCCGTCCTTCTCCGCGTACCGCTTGGCGGCGGTCATCAGACGGGCGTCCTCGCCCGTCAGCCCGACCGCGTGCGGCCCGTGCGCGTTGAGCAGCCCGACGAGCTCGCGCTGCACCTGCCCGGCGAGCACCATGCGGACGACTTCCATGGTCTCGTCGGTGGTGACCCTCAGGCCGCTCTCGAACCGGGACTCAAGGCCCAGCCGTTCGAGCTGGGCGCTGATCTGCGGGCCGCCGCCGTGCACCACGACGGGGCGCAGGCCCGCGTGGCGCAGATAGAGGATGTCCATGGCGAAGGCGGCCTTGAGGTCGTCGTCGACCATGGCGTTGCCGCCGAACTTGATGACCACGGTCTTGCCGTGGTGCCGCGCCAGCCAGGGCAGCGCCTCGACGAGGGCGCGGGCCTTGGGTTGAAGAGACGGTGAAGCGCTCATGAGGAGTACTCGCTGTTCTCGTGGACGTAGTCGGCGGTGAGGTCGTTGGCCCAGATGACGGCGGTCTCCGCGCCCGCGGCGAGGTCCGCGGTGATCCGCACCTCGCGTCCGGTCATGTCCACCAGCGTGCGGTCCTCGCCCACCGAGCCGTTCTTGCAGACCCACACGTCGTTGATGGCGACGCTCAGCCGGTCGGGCTCGAAGGCGGCGGAGGTGGTGCCGATGGCGGACAGAACACGGCCCCAGTTGGGGTCCTCGCCGTGGACGGCGCACTTGAGGAGGTTGTTGCGGGCGATCGAGCGCCCCACCTCGACGGCGTCGTCCTCGCTCGCGGCGTTCACGACCTCGATACGGATCTCCTTGCTGGCCCCCTCGGCGTCCCCGATGAGCTGCCGCGCCAGATCGGCGCAGACCTCGCGGACGGCCTCGGTGAACTCCTCGTGCTCCGGGGTGACTTCGGAGGCTCCGGAGGCGAGCAGCAGCACGGTGTCGTTGGTGGACATGCAGCCGTCGGAGTCGACCCGGTCGAAGGTGACCCGGGTCGCGGCCCGAAGTGCCGTGTCCAGCACGTCACTCGGGAGGTCGGCGTCCGTGGTGAGGACCACGAGCATGGTGGCGAGTCCGGGCGCGAGCATGCCCGCCCCCTTGGCCATGCCGCCGACGGTCCACCCGCCCCGGGTGACGGCGGCCGTCTTGTGCACCGTGTCGGTGGTCATGATCGCGCGGGCCGCCTCCTCCCCGCCCGAGTCGGACAGCAGGGCGACGGCGCTCTCGGTGCCGGCCAGGAGCCGGTCCATGGGCAGGGTCACGCCGATCAGCCCCGTCGAGCAGACGGCCACGTCGGTCGCGTCCAGAGCGAGCAGCCCGGCGGCCTTCTCGGCGGTCGCGCACGTGTCCTGGAAGCCCTGCGGTCCCGTACAGGCGTTGGCGCCACCGGAGTTGAGCACGACCGCACGGATCCGTCCGTCCGCGAGGACCTGCCGGGACCACTGGACGGGGGCGGCCTGTACCCGGTTGGAGGTGAAGACACCCGCCGCGGTGTGGCGCGGCCCGTCGTTGACGACGACGGCCAGGTCCCGGCTGCCGTTCTGCTTGATCCCGGCGGCGACACCCGCCGCCGTGAACCCTCGTGCTGCGGTGACACTCACTGGATCTCCTTGTTCGCTCCGCTGCGATGGGGGTGCCTCCCGCTCGGGCGAAGCCGAGCGTGGGGGAGGCTGCTGTCACTGCCGCCCGTGCAGCGCAGAGGTGCGGCTGTCGTCGGCTGCGGCCCGATGGCTGTGCGTGCGTCGCTCACGGGGCGACTCCGATCGTGGAAAGCCCCAGGGTCTCGGGCAGTCCGAGCGCGGCGTTCATGCTCTGCACGGCGCCGCCCGCGGTGCCCTTGGTGAGGTTGTCGATGGCGCTGATCGCGATGATCCGGCCGACCGCCGGGTCCAGGGCGACCTGGATCTGTGCGGCGTTCGAGCCGTGGACGGCCGCGGTGCTGGGCCACTGCCCCTCGGGCAGCAGCGTCACGAACGGCTCCCCGTCCAGCGCCTTCTCGTACACGGCCCGTACGTCGCCCGCGCTCACCCCGGGCCGCGCCGCGGCCGAACAGGTGGCGAGGATGCCGCGGGGCATCGGGGCGAGGGTCGGCGTGAAGGAGACCGCGACCCGGCGGCCGGCCACGGCGCCGAGGTTCTGCATCATCTCCGGTGTGTGCCGGTGCCCGCCGCCCACGCCGTACGGCCGCATGGCCCCCATGACCTCGCTGCCGAGCAGGTCCACCTTGGGCGCCTTGCCGGCCCCTGACGTGCCGGACGCCGCGACGACCACCGCCTCGGGCTCGGCCAGGTCCGCCGCGTACGCGGGGAAGAGGGCCAGGGTGACGGCGGTCGGGTAGCAGCCCGGCACCGCGATGCGCCGGCTGCCGGCCAGCGCGGCGCGGGCTCCGGGCAGTTCGGGCAGGCCGTAGGGCCAGGTGCCCGCGTGTGGCGAGCCGTAGAACCGCTCCCAGTCGGCCGCGTCCGCGAGGCGGAAGTCGGCGCCGCAGTCGATGACGAGCGTCTGCTCGCCCAACTGCTCCGCCACGGCGGCGGACTGGCCGTGCGGCAGCGCCAGGAAGACCACGTCATGGCCGGCGAGGGCGTCGGCGGTGGTGGGCTGCACCTCCCGGCCGGCCAGCGGAGCCAGATGCGGCTGGAGCGTGCCCAGCCGCTGTCCGGCGCTGGAGTGCGCGGTCAGGGCGCCGATCTCCACCTCAGGGTGGGCCAGAAGCAGACGCAGGAGTTCGCCTCCCGCATAGCCGCTCGCTCCGGCCACGGCTGCTCGTACTGTCATGAATCCTCCCCGTTGACAGACATGTCGTTGGTAACGCGATCAGGGACCCGGCCACCATCATGCTCATCATGAACATGACAATTTCAAGTGTGGGTGTGCACGGCCCGCATCGGGGGCTGCGGGCCGGCTCCCCGGATGTGTCTCAGCTGGTGGCGGGCGGGTCGCAGAACTCGGCCGTCAGCGTGGGCAGCAGCTGCGAGAACTCCCAGTCGCCGTTGTAGTTGAAGGTGAGCAGATGACTGCCGTCCTCGGTGAAGGCGGCCAGTGTGAGCCACCCGACCGTGCCTCCGTCGTGGTACCAGATGTCTGTGCCACAGCCCAGCGAGATCCGCTCGACACCGAGCCCGTAGGACGAGATCGGCAGATCGGGATTGACGACGGTCGTCTTCATCTCCGCCAGCTGCTGCGCCGGCAGCAGCTTCCCGCCCATCAGCGCCTTGTAGAACCGGTTCAGATCACCGGCACTGGAGATGATGTCGCCGTCGCCCCAGATCTGCGACGCGTTCAACTCGGTGACGTCGTCGATCCGGTCCGGCTGTGTGGCGAAGAACAGCTTGGAGTACCCGCGGCTGCTCGGCTGCGGAACGGTGGTGCCCGTCCCGGGGTTCGACGTCGCCTTGAGCCCCAGCGGCTTGATGATGCGCTTGCGCACCTCCTTCTCGTACGGCGTCCCGGCGACCTTCTCGACGATCAGCGCGGCCAGGATGTCGTTGGTGTGGGAGAAGGAGTGCCGGGCGCCCGCCTGGAACAGCGGCGGGTGGGAGAAGGCCACCTTCAGACGCTGCCCCGGCGTCAGGGTGTCGTACCGGTGCTTGAGGAAGCCGTCGCCCAGCACGTACGTCTCGTAGTACGTCACGTCGGCGAGGTAGTCGTACAGGCCGCTGGTGTGGTTGAGCAGCTCGCGCACGGTGATCGCGTTGCCGTCGTTGCCGTTGCCCGTCACCACACCGGGCAGATACCGCTCGACGCTGTCGTCGAGGTCGATCTTCTTCTCCGCCTCCATCTGCAGCAGGACGGTCGCCACGAAGGTGTTGGTGATGCTGCCGACCCGGAACCGGTCGTTCTTCCCGCGCGGCTCGCCCGTCTGCAGGTTGCCCACGCCCACGGCCGACTTCCAGACCCCGCCCGCGTCCCGTGCCTCGGCGGTGACCCCGGGGACACCGGCCGTGACGGCCGCCTCCAGGGCGAGCCGTGTCGCCTCGTGGCCGCCCGCGCCGGTCGTGTCCTGCGCCGCCCGGGCGGGGCCCGTGAAGGCGGTCGCCGTGATCGCGACCGCCGCCAGACCCACCAGGCCGGCCCTCGGGCTCGTCCGTTTCGTCATTCCCCGCTCCTGAAAATCGTCCGTACTTGGCTGATGTCGTACTTGTGGGGGGTGCGACGAAGGTAGGTCACCCGTGCCGGGTGCCGATAGCTTGTTCAAGGCCGCGCACGAGAACGGGGCGGGTGGCTCAGCCCGTCACCCGCTGAGCGGCGCCCGCCGTCAACTCGTCGAAACGGCGCAGCAGTTGGGTGTGCTCCGACTGCAGCCGCTCGATCCGGCGGTGCAGCCGGGCGATCTCCTCGCACAGGGGCAGGACCGCGTCCTCGGCCGTCGTGGGCGCGGTCCGGGCGTGCTGCGGGGAGGCCCAGGGCAGATCGGCCGGGAAGGGGCGCGCCGAGGCGGCGAGGGCGGGATCGTGGTGCAGGATCGCCTCCCGCAGACCGCGCAGACCGGGGCCCGGCTCGACCCCCAGTTCGCGCATGAGACGGCCGCGGGCCCGGTCGTACACGCCGAGCGCCTCCGCCTGCCGGCCGCAGCGGTAGAAGGCGACCATCAGCAGGTCGTAGAACTTCTCCCGCAACGGATGGTCGGTGATCAGCTCGACCAGCTCACCGGTGATCTCACGGTGCCGCCCGGTGCGCAGACACGCGCCGTACATCATCTCCAGCGCGGTCAGCCGGCCTTCCTCCAGCTGGGCGGCCTCGGCCGCGCAGATGTCGCCGAGCACGCTGCCCTCCAGCGCCGGCCCGCGCCACAACGACAGGGCCCGGCGCAGCAGTTCGGCGGCGTGGCCCGGGTCGGCGGGCAGGACCCGCCGGGCCTCGCCCGTCAGGCGCTGGAAGCGTGCGGCGTCCGTCTCCACGGGGCCCAGCCGCAGGGTGTAGCCGCGCGAAGTGGTGGCGATCCACGGCGACCGCGCGTGCGGTCCGGAGCCCTGCTCACCCGGGCCGGACAGCAGCCGGCGCAGCCGGGCCACATGCCCCTGCAGCGCGTTCGCCGCGTTGGCGGGCGGGTGGTCGCCCCACAGCTCGTCGATGAGCCGGTGCCCGGACACATGGTGCCCGGCCTTCACCACCAGCGCCCCCAGCAGCGCGCGCTGCTTCACACCGGCGGGCAGGATCCGCCGGCCGGCCTGCTCGTCCCGGACCTCCACGAGACCGAGGATGCGGAACTCCATCTCTTCCCTCCACCGAGCCTTCAGAAGGAACGCGCCGCGCCCGCCGCGTCGAGCGCCGTGGCCGCATCCCGGGCGATCTGCCGCAGCAGCGGACCGGGGTCGTCCTGGAAGTAGAAGTGACCGCCGTCGAAGACCCGCAGACCCAGGAAGTGCTCGGCGTGCTCCTCCCACCCGGCCATCCGCGCCGGGGAGGCGGAGTGGTCCTCGCGGCCCGCGAACGCGGAGAGCGCCACCGGCAGAGGACCGGTGTCGGGGCCGGGCCGCCAGCTCTCCACCAGGCGCAGATCGGCCCGGATCACCGGCTCCAGCAGGGCCCACAGCTCGGGGTCGTCGAAGACCCCCTCGGGTGTGCCGTCGAGCGCCTGCAGCCGGCTGCGCAACTCGGCCTCGGGCAGCTCGTGATACGCGCTGACCGGCCCCGCCGACTGCGGCGCCGGACGTGCGGAGACCCCGACCCACACCGGCAGCGGCAGCCCCCGCCCGACGAGCCGCCGGGTCATCTCGTACGACACGAGGGCGCCCATGCTGTGCCCGAACAGGGCGTACGGGCAGGTGAGTTCGGGCTTGACGGCGTCGATGAGGAAGTCGGCGAGCCGGCCGGCGTCGGAGATCTGCGGCAGATCGAGCAGGTGGCCGTGGCCCGGGGCGTCGAGCAGCCGCACGTCCCAGGTGTCCGGCAGCCCGGCGGGCCAGCGGCGGTAGGGGACGTGGGAGCCGCCCGCGTGGTGCAGGACGAACAGCCGCAGTTCGGGTCTTGTGCCGTCCATCGCTCCCCCTCGGATCGGGCCGCGCACCTGCGGAGCATAGAACGCCCCGGGGCCGCCCGGCCGGGATCTCCAGCCGCCCTCCGCCGCAGGTGTGGCGGCCCTTGAGCGAACCTCCGGCGGCGGTGCGCAGGTCCTGGTCGGGAGCGGAGAAAACCCGAGCGCGGCTGGGGCCGGATCCGGCGAGATCCCGAGCGGTTCGCCACCGCCGCGGTGATCGGCGCCGAGGCCGCGCCCCGCGGGCTCCGCACGGTCGCCCCGTGGGCCCCCGCACGGTCGCCTCGCGGCTCGTCCCGCACGGCCCCGCCCACCCCTGCCACACCCCGGAACCGGGCGCTCCGTGTCCGGATGGAAGCGGCTGCCGCGACCCCCGCACCCGCGCCGCCAGTGCCCGACTCGACCCGCACTCGCAGTCCGTTCCGCCGCCCCCGACATGATCCTCCCGCTGCCCCGAAACGGTGAGAATCCCCTGCCGCCTGCGGATTTCCCCTCTCACCACCGACCGCGCCCAAGGTCCGTCACGCGCCCCCGGCGCACACCTTCGCCCAACGGACGCGCCCGCTCCGCGCCGCCCGAGCGGAACTCCACCATGTCTCAAAAGGGCCCTGGCTACAGTGCGTTGAGTCGGCTACCGGCAACGCGGGCAGCCAAGCCCGTACGACGACCGCGGTCCGGCCCAGAAGGCCAGGAGCGGACAGCGGACGGGCCGATCGGCTGCCGTACGTTCCCATCCCTGGAACGCGGGGCAGCCGATCTCCCGTTGTGTGCCGGGCGGACGACTGATCGACGAACCCGCGCCCGGTGCGCTCCCGCACCCGGCTCGGGCTCCCCTCATCCCGAGTCACTCCATGACGATCTAGGACGGTGCCCAGTTGAGCACGAACCCCTTCGATGACGAGGACGGCCGCTTCCACGTCGTGATCAACGACGAGGAGCAGCACTCCCTGTGGCCGGTCTTCGCCGAGGTGCCCGCGGGCTGGCGGGTGGTCTTCGGCGAGGCGTCCAGGGCCGAGTGCCTGGAGTACGTCGAGCAGAACTGGACCGACCTGCGTCCCAAGAGCCTGCGTGAGGCCATGGCGGCCGGCTGATCTCCGCCACACCCGGAAAACCACTCTGAGTTGGGAGATGAACGCTGTGACGGGCGCTGTGAGGACCGCGAGCGGGAACAAGGCGAATCCGGCAGGCAACAGCGGTGAGCCCGCGCAGCGCGACATGGTCCTGTCCTTCGTCGGCACCCAGGCCAAGGTGCAGAAGTCGGGGATGACCTTCCCGCAGAACCTGCCGGAACGTTCCTGGGAACAGATCGGCAGCAATCTGCGGGAGCTCGTCAACTCCTCGGCGTGGTGGCTCGCCGACTGGCTGCTCTACGGAGAGGCCACCTACGGCTGGCGCCGCTACAAGGAGGCCATCGAGCGGACCGGGCTCGACTACCAGACCCTGCGCAACTACGCGTGGGTGGCCCGGCGGTTCGAGCACCACCGCAGGCGCGACAGCCTCAGCTTCGCCCACCACGCCGAGGTGACCCGGCTCTCGCCCCCGGAGCAGGACTACTGGCTGCGCAAGGCCGAGCAGCAGAAGTGGTCGCGCAACGAACTGCGCCGGGCGGTGCGCGCCAGCCTCGCCGTGCAGAGCGACCAGACCGAGACCACCCCGAGCGGCGACGACCAGCAGGAGGTGCCCCGGCTCGCCGAGTCGACGGCGGCCGACAAGCGCCAACAGCAGGTCACCACGCTCACCATCGAGCTGTCTCCCGGTCAACTGGAGTACTACTCGAAGGCCGCCGCCGCGCACGGGCTGTCCCTGGACAAGTGGGTGGCCCAGCTGCTCGAGACCGCCGACCGGCTCAGCGCCCAGACGCGCACCGCCTGAACGCGCACTGCCTGAACGCGCACTGCCTGAACGCGCACCACGTACCGCCGGGACCCGCACCGCCCGGAACCGCACCACGCACAGGCGTCACCGCCCGACCGCGCCGGCCGACCCGCGTTTCCCCGGGGTGCGCCGACGGCCCTGTCCGACCGGACATCTTTCACATCGGAGTCAGTTCATGATCCTTCAGGGAAAGCGGGTTGCCCTGCCCTCGGCGCCCGTCGTCCACAAGCAGTTCGAGGGGCATGCCGAGTCGGCCCCCGACGCCGTCGCCGTCGTCTGGGCCGGCCGGCAGGTGACGTACGCCGAACTGGACGTGAAGGCGAATCGTTTCGCGCAGTTCCTGAACGCGCGCGGACACGGCCGGGGTGCGAAGGTCGGCGTCTGTCTCGACTACTCGATCGACATGCTGGTCGCCATCCTCGGCACCCTGAAGGCGGGCGCCGCCTACGTCCCCTTCGACCCGGCCTACCCGGCGGAGCGGCTCCAGCTGCTGCTCGGCCAGGTCCCCGACCTCGCCCTGATCGTGGCCTCCCCGGCCACGGCCCCCATGGTCGAGTCGGCGAGCGTCGACGTCATCGACCTCGACGAACGGGCCGACGAACTCACGGCCCTCCCCGCGACCGCACCCGACGTCGAAGTGACCGGCGACGACATCTGCTACGCCGTCTTCACCTCCGGCTCGACCGGCACCCCGAAGCTGACCGCGGTCCGGCACGAGGGCTGGTTCAACCTGATGAACTGGCTGAAGCTCGAGTACGGCCTGCACAGCGGCTCCAACAACCTGGTCGTCAGCGCCTTCGGCTTCGACCTCTCCCAGCGCGCCCTGATGACCCCGCTGTTCTGCGGCGCCACCCAACACCTGCTCGCCAGCCGGAACTTCGACGCCATGATGGCGTACCGGATTCTCAAGGAGCGCGAGATCCGGGTGATCCACTGCGCGTCCAGCACGCTGTACCTGCTGATCGACTGGGAGAAGGCGCGCGGCGGCGACGCACTCACGCGGCTCGACTACGTGCTCTTCGGCGGCGAGGCCCTCAAGGTCGAACGGCTCACGGAGTGGGCCGGGCAGGAGGGCAACGACTGCACCCTGCTGCACCAGTACGGCGTCGCCGAGTGCACCGATGTCGCGACCTCCTACGACCTCGCGGGCTACCGGGCCGACGTGCACGACATCCCGCCGGTCGGCAGGCCGGCGTACAACACCGACATCCACCTCCTCGACGAGCAGCTGCGCGGTGTCGCGCCGGGGGAGCAGGGCGAGATCTGCATCGCCGGTTCCAGCGTCGGCGCCGGCTACCTCAACAACGGCCCCGAGAACGCCAAGTTCACCACCGTCGAGGTCGACGGCGAGCCGGTCAGGGTCTACCGCACCGGCGACCGCGGCCAGGTGAACGACGCCGGTGACCTCGTCGTCCTCGGCCGGATCGACTCCCAGGTGAAGGTGCGCGGCATGCGCATCGACCCCACCGACATCGAGCGCGCCCTCGCCCGCCTGGACGGCGTCCGCGAGGCCGCCGTGGTGGTCTCGTACGACTCCGGCGAGGCCGAGCTGATCGCGTTCCTCGTCCCGGCGGGGGAGGACCTCGCCGCCGACGACATACGCACCCGCCTTTCGAAGGCACTGCCGCGGAACATGGTCCCTTCCAGGTTCCTGAACATTCCGCGCATTCCGCTGAGCCCGCACGGAAAAGTGGACCGCGCGGCGCTGGTCGATTCATGCCGGAACCAGTACGCGAACAGCGGCACGGCGGCGTAGTCGGCAGACCTGGATGACAACCGAGAGGACCATGATGATCGCCGACCGCGTACGGGCCATTTGGTGCCGGGAACTCCAGCGCGACGACATCTCCGTCGACGACGACTTCTTCGCCCTGGGCGGCCAGTCTCTGATCATGGTCAGGATCCAGGGTGCCTACATGGAGGAACTGGGCGTCGAGATCCCCATCGACCAGATGTTCCTCAACTCGACCGTGGCGTCGATCTCCGAATACATCGAATCCGCCCGCTGATCCACAGCGCGTCACACAACTATCGGTAAGAGAGGCGCCATGTACGACGTCATTGTCATAGGTGCCCGTTGCGCGGGTTCGCCGACGGCCATGCTATTCGCGCAGCAGGGTTACCGCGTCCTGCTCCTGGAGAAAGCCAAATTCCCCCTCGACACCCTGTCCTCGCACTACCTCCACATGGAGGGCGTGGCGCTGCTCAAGCGCTGGGGACTGCTCGACGCGATCCGCAGGTCCGGCGCCCAGCCGATCACCCGGCAGAGCTACGAGGCACCCGGCGTCCGCATCGACGGCTTCTCCCTGCCGATGGACGGCGAGCGCACCACGTACGCCCCCCGCCGGTACGTCCTGGACCCGATCCTCGCGGACGGTGCCGTCGCGGCCGGCGTGGAGTTCCAGCAGGGCTGCGCGGTCAAGGACCTGCTCTTCGAGGACGACCGGGTCGTCGGCGTGCGGTACACCACGCCCGCCGGCACCGAGACCACCGAGCGGGCCCGTCTGGTCGTCGGCGCCGACGGCATGCGCTCGCTGGTGGCCCGCAAGGTCGGCGCGCAGAACGTCATCGAGCACCCGCGGCAGACCACCACCTACTACAGCTACTGGGCCGACGTCCCCGCCCACTTCGAGCTGTACGCGCGCCCGGGCCGCTGGATCGGTGTCGTCCCCACCAACGACGATCTCACCCTGCTGATGGCCTACTTCCCGCAGGACGAGTACAACCAGGTCCGCAAGGCGGTCGAACCCAACTACCTCGAAGCCTTCCGCACCACGGCCCCCGAGCTGTACGAGCGGATGCAGTCCGGCCGGCGCGTGGAGCAGCTCTACGGCACCGGCCACCAGGAGAACTTCTTCCGCAAGGCCTACGGCCCCGGCTGGGCGCTGGTCGGCGACGCGGTCAACCACAAGGACTCCATCACCGCCCGCGGCATCACCGAGGCCTTCGTCCAGGCCCAGTCCCTCACCGACCACATCGGGCAGCGGCTGCACGAGGACGCCGCGCTCAAGGGCGCTCTGAGGCGCTACGAGAACGACCTCGGCAACGAGGCCCTCAACCACTACCAGGGCGCCCTCAACGTGGCCGAGCTCAAGCCCGACGCGCGGGCCGACATGTTGCAGAAGCTGGTCGGCCACCAGGACCAGATCGACCGGTACTTCTCGACGCTGTCGGGGGCGATCTCCATCGACGACTTCTACAACGAAGAACTCCTGACCCTGCTCGACCAGAGCTGAAGACCGACCTGCTCCCCGGTTCGCCGATATTGGAGACACAATGATCCCGTTGTCGTTCGCGCAGCGTCGGCTGTGGTTCGTCGACCGTTTCGAAGGCCCTTCGCCGACCTACAACGGCGCTTTCGCCCTGCGGCTGACCGGTGAGCTGAACGTGGGCGCGGTCGAGGCCGCGCTCCGCGATGTCGTCGACCGCCACGAGGCGCTGCGCACGGTGATCGTCGAGAACGACGACGGCGTTCCGCACCAGCGGGTGCTCGACTCCGGTGAGCAGCCCATCGGCCTGCCGGTCGTCGAGGTCGCCGAGCAGGAGCGGGCGGCGGCGGTCGACGCGGTGGCCAAGCAGACCTTCGACCTGGCCGCCGATGTGCCGATCCGCGCCCGGCTGCTGCGGTGCGGACCGCGCGACCACACCCTCGTGGTCGTCGCGCACCACATCGCCGTGGACGGCGAGTCCTTCGGACCGCTGTTCCGGGATCTCACCATGGCCTACGCGGCCCGCGCCGAAGGAGCGGCCCCGGCCTGGGAGCCGCTCCCGGTGCAGTACGCGGACTACACCCTGTGGCAGCTGGACCTGCTCGGCGACGAGTCCGACCCGGAGAGCCTGTCGGCCCGCCAACTCTCCTACTGGCGCGATGCGCTGGCCGACCTTCCGCAGCCGCTGGCCCTGCCGACCGACCGCCCGCGCCCCCGGGTGATGAGCCCCGAGGGCGACCGGGTGGACTTCACGATCGACCCCGGACTGCTCCGGGCCGTGGAGCGGCTGGCCACGGAGGAGGACACCACCGTCTCCATGGTCATGCACTCGGCGCTGGCGGTGCTCCTGCGCCATCTCGGCTGCGGGGACGACATCTCCATAGGCGCGCCGATCACCGACCGCACCGACGAGGACCTGCGCGATCTCGTCGGGTTCTTCGTCAACACCTGGGTGCTGCGCGTCGACCTCTCCGGCAACCCCACCTTCCGCCGCCTGCTCCAGCAGGTCCGCGAGCGGTCGCTGGCCGCCTACGACAACCAGGACATGCCGTTCGAGCGGCTGGTGGAGCTGCTCAACCCCGACCGGTCCACCGCGTACAACCCGTTCTTCCAGGTCATGCTCTCCTGGCAGCCGCCCGTCCCGGACCTGGAGCTTCCCGGCCTCGGCGTCCAGGTGGAGCGCCTGGAGACCGACACGGCCAAGTTCGACCTGTTCTTCGACCTCCTCCCGGACAACTCGGGCGGGGCGCGGTGCCGCCTTGAGTACGTCACCAGCCTCTTCGACCGGGACACCGCCGAGAGCATCGCGCAGCGGTTCGTGCGGGTGCTGGGCCGGCTCGTGGCCGACGCCGAGGGCACGGTCGACGCCGTCGACGTGCTGGAGACGGCCGAACGCGAGCGCCTGCTCACGCAGTTCAACGACACCGCCGCCGAACTGCCCGAGCTGACGGTCCCGGAGCTGTTCGAAGGCCAGGTCGCCAGGACCCCCGACGCCCCGGCGCTCGTGCACGGCGACCGGACGCTGACCTACCGCGAGCTCGACGACCGGGCGAACGCCGTCGCCTGGGAGCTGATCCGGCGTGGCGCCGGCCCCGAGGACCTGGTGGTCCTCGCCCTGCCGCGCACCGAGGACCTGGTCGTCGGCCTGCTCGGCATCCTCAAGTCCGGTGCCGGATACGTGCCGTTGGACCCGCAGTACCTCAGCGGGCGCGCCGAGAGCGTGCTCTCCGAGGCCGCTCCGCGCTTCGCGGTCACCGACACCGAGACCTGGCGGGAGCTGCCCGCGAACGACATCACGGTCGTCGCCCTGGACGAGCGCGCCGGCTGGGAGACCCCCGAAGGAGCCCCGTCCGACGCTGGCCGCGTCGCGCCGCTCGCCCCGGACAACCTCGCGTACGTGATGTACACCTCCGGCTCCACGGGCAAGCCGAAGGGGGCCTCGATCACCCACCGCAACCTCGTCAACGGGGTGCGGGAGCTCGTCGGTGTCCTCGGTGTTCTCGACGCACCGCCCGCCTGGCGCATGCTGGCCGGCACCTCCGTCAACTTCGACGTCTCCGTCTTCGAGCTCCTCACCACCCTCACCACCGGCGGCACGGCCGAGGTCGTGGAGAACGCGCTCGCCCTCGCCGAGCGCGACAGCTGGGACGGCCACGTCATCAGCGGCGTCCCCTCGGTCCTCGGCGAACTCGTCGGCCACCTGGACAAGGCGACCGACGTGCGCACGGTCGTCCTCGCGGGCGACGTCCTCCCGGGCCGCCTGGTGCGCCAGCTGCGCGAGGCCCTGCCCGACGCGCAGATCGTCAACTCCTACGGCCAGAGCGAGAGCTTCTACGCCACCACCTTCTCCCTCGCGCCCTCCGACGACTGGGCCGACGGAGACGTCGCCCCCATCGGCACCCCGCTGGGCAACATGCGCGCCTACGTCCTCGGCCCGGGCCTCGCCCCGGTGCCGCAGGGCGTGATCGGGGAGCTCTACGTGGTCGGCACCTGCCTGGGCCGCGGCTACCACGGCCGCCCGGGCCTGACCGCCGAGCGCTATGTCGCGAGCCCCTTCGGCCCGGCGGGCGAGCGGATGTACCGCACCGGCGACCTCGCCCGCTGGAACGCGGACGGACAGCTGGAGTGCGTCGGCCGCGGCGACGGCCAGGTCAAGGTCCGCGGCTTCCGCATCGAGACGGCCGAGGTCGAGGCGGCGATCACGCTGCACCCCGGCATCAGCGAGGCCGTCGTCATCAGCCGCGAGGTGCCCGCGGGCGGCAAACAGCTCGTCGCCTACGTCGTACACACCGGAGAAGGGGCCGTCGGTGACGACGGCGCCGGAGGCATCGGCGACGTGGACGTCCAGTCCGGCGCCTCCGCCGCCGAGCTGCGCAAGTTCGTCGCCGCCCGGCTGCCCGACTACATGGTGCCCTCGGCCTTCGTGGCGATGGGCCGGCTGCCGCTCGGACCGACCGGCAAGCTGGACCGCTCGGCGCTGCCCGAGCCGGAGTTCCTCGGCGAGGCCTACCGGGAGCCCCGCACCGAGGCCGAGAAGATCATCACCGCCGCCTACGCGGACGTCCTCGGTGTCGACCGGGTCGGCATCGACGACGACTTCTTCGCGGTGGGCGGCGACAGCCTCCGGTCGATCCAGGTGGTGGCGCGGACCCGGGCCAAGGGCCTGGAGCTCACCACCCGGGAGATCTTCGAGTGCCGCACCGCGGCCCGCCTCGCCGAGGTGGCCGCCGACCGCCGCGACCGGGTGCCCGCCCTCGCCGAGGACGAGACCGGCGGCGTCGGCCCGCTGGCGCTCCAGCCGGTGGCACGGCACGTCTTCGAGCACGGCGGCGGGACGAACCGATTCGCCATGTCGATGGTGCTCGAACTGCCCACCGGCATCGACGAGTCCGGCCTGGCCGCGACCCTGGACGCGGTCCTCGACCGGCACGACCTCCTGCGTGCCCGGCTGGTCCGCGACGACGAGCTCTCCCTCGTCGTCCGCGACCAGGGCGCGGTCCGCGCGGCCGACCTGATCCACCGGGTCGACAGCGACGGCCGCTGGGACGAGCCGGCCGCGCTCGAAGCGGCGAAGGCCGAACTCGACGCCGCCGTCGGGCGCCTGGACCCCGAGGCCGGGACCATGGCGGACTTCGTCTGGTTCACCGCCGCCTCGGGCGAGGGCCGACTGCTTGTCGTCCTGCACCACCTGGTGGTGGACGGCGTCTCCTGGCGGATCCTCATGTCGGACCTCGCCGAGGCCTGGCAGCAGGTCAGCTCCGGCAAGACGCCCGAACTGCCCGCGGTCGGCACCTCGGCCCGCCGCTGGGCGGCCGCCCTGGAGGACCAGGCGTTCTCCGACGAGCGCGAAGCCGAACTGGAGTACTGGCAGAACACCCTGGAGTCGTCCAACCCCCCGCTGGGCGACCGCGCCTTCGACCCGGCGCAGGACGTGTGGTCCACCGTCGAGACCGTTCGCGTGGAACTGCCCGCCGACCTCACCGAGGCGGTGCTCACCAAGCTCCCCGCAGCGTTCAAGGGCACCGGCACCGACGTACTGCTCGCCGCGCTCGCCCTGGCGGTCAACCGCTGGCGCGGCACGGACGGTTCCACCCTGGTCCGTCTGGAGGGCCACGGCCGTGAGGAGGACGCCGTACCCGGCGCCGACCTCTCCCGCACCGTCGGCTGGTTCACCAGCATGTACCCGGCCAAGGTCGACGTGCAGGGCCTGGACCTCGCCGACGTCCTCGCGGGCGGCCCCGCGGCCGGAAAGGCCGTCAAGCTGGTCAAGGAGCAGCTGCGCGGCGTCCCCGACAAGGGCCTCGGCTACGGCCTGCTGCGCTGGCTGAACCCCGAGACCGCCGAACAGCTCGCCGAGCACGCCGTCCCGCAGATCGGGTTCAACTACCTCGGGCGGATCTCCGACAGCGACGTCCCCGAGCATCTGCGCGAGCACGGCTGGGGACCGGCGTCCTGGTCCGCCGAGCTGATCGCGCTGCCCGACCCGGACCTGCCCGCGCTGTCCGCGCTGGAGGTCAACTCGGTCGCCACGGACACCCCCGACGGCACCCGCCTCCAGGCCGCCTTCATGTTCGCCTCCGGAATCCTGACCCGCGAGCGGACCGCCGAACTGGCCGACCTGTGGGTCGAGGTGCTGCAGGGCATGGCCGCGCACGCCGCCCGCCCCGAGACCGGCGGACTCACGCCCTCGGACGCCCCGCTGGTGACGGTGAAGCAGGGCGAGATCGAGGAGTGGGAGGAGCGCTACGGCCGACTGGTCCAGGTGTGGCCGCAGGGACCGGGCCAGTCCGGCATCCAGTTCCAGGCCGCCCTCGCCGACGGCACCTTCGACGTCTACCACATGCAGTTCCTGCTCCATCTGACCGGCAACGTCGACCCGGACCGCATGCGGGCCGCCGGGCAGGCGCTCCTGGAGCGCTACCCGAACCTGCGCTCCGCGTTCCTCGCCACCGGCGACGGCGACCCCGTCCAGGTCGTGGCCGAGCAGGTCGCCCTGCCCTGGCGGCACATCGACCTCACCGGTGTCCCCGCCGCCGAGCAGGACGCGGCCGTCGACAAGGCCCTCGCCGACGACCGCGCCGAACAGCTCGACCCCGCCCGGCCGCCGCTGTTCCGCCTGGCCCTGCTCACCTGCGGGCCCCAGCAGGCGAAGCTCATCATCACCGCGCACCACACCCTGTTCGACGGCTGGTCGTCCCCGCTGGTCATCAAGGACCTGGTCCGGCTCTACGCCGGCACCGAGGAACTCGCCCCGGTCCGCAGCTACGGCGACTACCTGGGCTGGCTGTCCAGGCAGGACCGGGACGCCTCCGCCGCGCGCTGGAAGGACGAGCTCGCCGACTTCGACGAGCCGACCCTCCTGGCCGCCGGCCTCACCGAGAAGGGCGAGGCCTCCCGCCTCGGCCGCGTCGAGGTTCCGCTGTCGATCGACAAGGGCCGCGAACTCGCCCGCCGCGCCGCGGAACTCGGCGTCACCCTCAACACGCTCCTCCAGGGCGCGTGGGCGGTACTGCTCTCCAAGCTCACCGGACAGCACGACGTGGTGTTCGGCGCCGCCGTCAACGGCCGCCCGGCCGACCTCGTCGGCTCCGACGAGATGGTCGGCCTGTTCATCAACACCCTGCCGACCAGGGTGCGCTGCCGCGCGAACGACAGCGTGGCGGACGTCATCACCGACCTCCAGGACCGGCAGATCTCCCTGCTGGACCACCACTACTACGGCCTGGCCGACATCCAGCGCGGAGTCGGACTGCCCGCCCTGTTCGACACCATCGTGGTCTTCGAGAACTACCCGATCGACCGCGAGGGCATCGTCGAGGCCAACGACTCGGCGGGCTTCACCATCGACGCCATCCGGCCGTTCGCCGGCTCGCACTACCCGCTCACCCTCAACTCCTCCGACCCCTACCTGCGGCTCTCCCTCGACTACCAGACCACCCTCTTCGACCGCGACGCGGCCGAGGTGATCGCCGCCCGGCTCGTCCGGGTCCTGGACCAGGTGCTGGAGGACCCGAAGACCCTCGTCGGCGCCATGGAGGTGCTGGCCGAGGACGAGCGGGACTGGCTCGTGCGGCGGATCAACGACACGGCACAGCCCGTCGCCCCGGACACCCTGCCGGGCGCGTTCGAGGCCCAGGCGGAGCGGACCCCCGACCGGCCGGCCGTGATCGGCGAGCAGGAGCGGCTGACCTACGCCGAGTTCAACCGGCGCGCCAACCAGCTGGCGCACTGGCTGGTCGAACAGGGCGCGGGCCCCGAGCAGCTGGTCGCGGTGAAGATCCCGCGCTCCGTCGACCTGATGGTCGCGATCTACGCGGTGGCCAAGTCTGGCGCCGCCTACGTGCCGATCGACACCGAACTGCCCGAGGACCGGGTACGGCTCGTCCTGGACAGCGCCTCGCCGCTGCTGGTGCTCGACGCCGGTCTCCCGGACGTCTCCGGGTACCCGGAGACCAACCCCGAGCGCGCCCTGTCGCCGGACCACGCCGCGTACGTCATCTTCACCTCCGGCTCCACCGGAAGGCCCAAGGGCGTGCAGGTGGCCCACCGGGCCATCATGAACCGGCTGAAGTGGGGACTCGCCCACTTCGACGTGAGTGCCGAGGACCGGATACTCCTGAGCACGACCGCCAGCTTCGACGTGTCCGTGCCGGAGATCTTCGCCGCCCTCCAGGTCGGCGCCGCCGTAGTCGTCGCCCGCCCCGACGGGCGCCGCGACCCCGGCTACCTCGCCGACCTGATCCGGCGCGAGCAGGTGACCGGCGCGGACTTCGTGCCCTCCCTGCTGGAGGTGTTCCTCGCCGAGCCCACGGCCCGGGAGTGCACCGGCCTGCGCTGGATCGAGGTCGCCGGCGAGGCCTTCCCGCCCGCCCTGGCCAACAAGGCCGTCGAGGTGCTCCCCGGCTGCGGGGTGCACAACCTCTACGGCCCCACCGAGGCGTCCGTCGAGGTCACCGCCCACCAGCACGTCCCGGGCGCGGACCGGGTGCCCATCGGCGCACCGGTCTGGAACACCCAGGTCTACGTCCTGGACGCGGCCCTGCGCCCGGTCCCGCCCGGCGTCACCGGCGAGCTGTACCTCGCCGGCACCGGCCTCGCCCGGGGCTACCTCGGACAGACCGGACTGAGCGCCAACCGCTTCGTCGCCTGCCCCTTCGGGGAGCCGGGGACCCGTATGTACCGCACTGGCGACGTCGTGCGGTGGAACCAGGACGGCCAGGTCGAGTACATCGGCCGCTCCGACTTCCAGGTGAAGATCCGCGGCTTCCGCATCGAGCTCGGCGAGATCGAGCAGACGCTGACCGCGCACCAGGACGTCGACAGCGCGGTGGCCCTGGTCCGCGAGGACCGCGCCGGAGACCAGCGCCTCGTCGCCTACGTGGTGCCCGGATCCGGCAAGGCCCCGGCCGCGCTGGACCTCACGGCCCTCACCGACCTGGCCAGGGAGCACCTGCCGGAGTACATGGTCCCCTCGGCGATCGTGCCGCTGGCGGAGTTCCCCATGACCCCGAGCGGAAAGCTCGACCGCAATGCGCTGCCCGCACCGGACCGCGCCGAGGCCGCCACCGGACGCGGGCCGCGCAACCGCACCGAGGAAGTCCTGTGCCGGCTGTACGCCGATCTGCTCGGCCTCGACGAGGTCGGCATCGACGTCGACTTCTTCGACCTCGGCGGCCACTCGCTGCTGGCCACCCGGCTGATCGGCCGCATCCGCAACGAACTCGACGTCGACGTCAAGGTCACCACGGTGTTCCGCAGCCCGACCGTCGCCCAACTGGCGGTTCACATCGAGAAGCAGGCCACGTCGAACCGCCCCCGGCGCCCCCAGCTGCGCCCGATGAACGTGTAGGAGTGAGTGCGTCGATGATCCCGTTGTCCTTCGCCCAGCGTCGGCTGTGGTTCCTCCACCGACTGGAGGGACCGTCCGCGACGTACAACATCCCGTTCGTGCTGCGCCTGGACGGGCCGCTGGACACGGCGGCCCTGGCCGCGGCTGTGACGGACGTCGTCACCCGGCACGAGAGCCTGCGCACCCTCGTCGTCGAGAACGCCGACGGCACACCGGAGCAGCGCATCCTGCCACCGCAGGAGGCGCACCCGCGGTTCCGGATCGTCGATGTCGCCGCCGGCGCGGTGCAGGCCGCGGCGCACGAGGCCGCCTGCGAGGGGTTCGAGCTGGACACCGAACTCCCCTTGCGGACCACGGTGTTCCGGGTCTCCCCGCAGGAGCACGTCCTGGTGTTCGTGTTCCATCACATCGCCGCGGACGGGGCGTCGATGGCGCCCTTCATACGGGATCTGCTGGCGGCCTACGCGGCCCGCCTCGCCGGGAGCGCGCCCGACTGGGCGCCGCTTCCGGTGCAGTACAAGGACTACACGCTGTGGCAGCGCGAGGTGCTGGGCGACGAGGAGGACCCGGAGAGCATCGCCGCCGCACAGCTGGACTACTGGCGCGGCGAGCTGGCCGACGTCCCGCAGCCGGTGCAGCTGCCGCTGGACCGGCCGCGGCCCACCTCGGCCGGCCACCACGGCGGCCACGTCGACTTCGAACTCGACGACGAACTCCTCGCCGGGATCAGCAAGCTGGCCGCCGACCGCGGCGGCACGGCCCCGATGGTCGCCCAGGCCGTCCTCGCGGTCCTCCTGCACCACCTGGGCGCCGGCAACGACCTCACGATCGGCAGCCCCATCGAGGGCCGCGCCGACGAACAGCTCGACGAGCTGATCGGCTTCTTCGCCAACACCTGGGTCCTGCGCGTCGACCTGTCCGGCAACCCCGCCTTCGGCGACCTGCTGGAGCAGGTCCGCGACCGGGCCCTGGCCGCCTACGACAACCAGGACGTGCCCTTCGAGCGCCTGGTGGAGCTGCTGAGCCCGGAGCGCACCACCGCTTACCAGCCGCTCTTCCAGACCATGCTGGCCTGGCAGTTCGAGTGGGGGCAGATCGAGATACCGGGTCTGCAGGTCACCCCTGTCCCGGCGGGCACCGGCACCGCGAAGTTCGACCTGTTCTTCAACATCGTCCCGGCGCCGGGCGGGGGTGCTTACGGGCGCCTGGAGTACGCGACGGAACTGTTCGACCACACGACGGCCGAGAGCCTCGTCGAGCGCTATGTGCGGGTGCTGCGCCAGGTGGTCGCCGACCCCGCGACCCGGCTGGGCGCGGTCGACGTGCTCACCGGTGACGAGCGGAACTGGCTGGCCGGGCTGAACGAGACGGCGGCGCCGGTGACCGGGGCGACGGTGCCGGAGCTGGTCGCCGAGCAGGCGGCGCGGACTCCGGACGCGACCGCGGTGGTGTCCGGCGGGACCGAGCTGACGTACCGGGAACTGGACACCCGCGCCGCCCGGCTGGCCGCGGCACTGAGGGACCGCGGTGTCGGCCCCGACGTCCTGGTCGCCGTGGCCCTGCCCCGCACCGCGGACCTGGTGGTCGCCCTGCTGGCCGTCCTCAAGGCCGGCGGCGCCTATCTGCCGATCGACCCGAACTACCCCTCCGCCCGCGTCGACCTGCTGCTCGCCACGGCCGAACCGGCCCTGGTGCTCACCGACTACGACACCGCGGCCACGGTCGCGGGGTCCGAGAAGCCGGTGCTCCACCTGGACGACCTGAGCCTCGAAGGCCCCGCCCCCGACGCCCCGGACGTCCGCGTCGGACCGGACCACCTGGCTTACGTCATGTTCACCTCGGGCTCGACCGGCACGCCCAAGGGCGTCGCCGTCACCCACGCCGGCGTCGTCAACGGCGTACGGGACCTGCGCCGGACCGTGCGGGTCGAGGCCGGCTCCCGGATGCTCGCCGCGACCTCCGTGAACTTCGACGTCTCCGTGTTCGAGATCTTCACCGCGCTCACCGCCGGAGCGAGCGTCGAGGTCGTCCGTGACGTCCTCGAACTCGCCGAACGCGGCAGCTGGTCGGGCACCACCATCAGCGCCGTGCCCACGGTGTTCTCCGCACTGCTCGACCAGATCGGCACCGACGGCCTCCACCTCGACGTCGAGACCGTCGTCTTCGCCGGCGAGGCCCTCTCCGCCGACCTCGTGAGCAAGGTCCAGGGGACCCTGCCGGGCGTAAGGGTCGTCAACGCCTACGGACAGACCGAGAGCTTCTACGCCACCACCTTCACGCTCCCGCAGGAGCCGGCCGGAACCGGTGCCATCCCGGTCGGACGGCCCCTGGCCAACATGCACACCTACGTCCTGGGCCCGGAGCTCACCCCGGTCCCGCCCGGCGTGGTCGGCGAACTGTACGTCGGCGGTCTCCTCGCCCGCGGCTACCACCACAACGGCCCGGTCACCGCCGAGCGGTTCGTGCCCTGCCCGTTCGGTCCCGCCGGTGCGCGCATGTACCGCACCGGCGACCTGGCCCGCTGGGACGAGCACGGCCGCCTGAAGTACGAGGGACGGGCCGACACCCAGGTCAAGGTGAACGGCATCCGCGTCGAGCCGACCGAGATCGAGACGGTCCTCGGCCGGCACCCCGCGATCGCCCAGGCGGCGGTCACCGTCCGCGAGGACCACAGCGGCACCGCACGCCTCGTCGGCTATGTCGCACCGGCGGCCGCCGAGGACGGCTCCGCCGCCGCTGTCACCGTCGCGGACCTGCGCCGCTTCGTCGCCGAGCGGCTGCCCGACTACATGGTCCCCGCCCTGTTCGTCGTCCTGGAGCGGCTGCCGCTGACCCCCAGCGGAAAGCTCGACCGGGGCGCGCTGCCCGAGCCGGAGTTCACCGGCACCGCCTACCGGGCGCCGCGCGGTGAGACCGAACGGATCCTCGCCGAGGTGTACGCCGATGTGCTCGGCGCCGAACGGGTCGGTGTCGACGACGACTTCTTCACCAGCGGCGGCGACAGCATCCGCTCCATCCAGGTCGTCGCACGCGCCAAGACCCGCGGCGTGGTCGTCAGCACCCGGGAGATCTTCGAACACCGCACGGTCGCCCGGCTCGCGGAACTCGTCGAGGAGCGCGAGGAGGAGGAGCCCGTCGTCCTCGCCGAGCTGCCTGGCGGCGGCGTGGGCTGGTCCCCGCTGATGCCGACCGCGGCGCACGTGCTCGAACTGGGCGGCGGCATCGGCCGGTTCTGCATGTCGGCGATGCTGACCCTCCCCGAAGGCATCGACCGGGCCGGACTGGTTGCCACCCTGCAGGCCGTCCTCGACCGCCACGACATCCTGCGTTCCCGGCTCGACCGGACCAACCCGGGCCTGCGGATCGAGGAGCCCGGCAGCGTGGCCGCCGGCTCGCTGGTCCGCGAGGTCCGTCTCGACGGCGCCGACGCGCAGGCCGAGCTGGACGCGGCCGCCGATCGGCTGGACCCGGACGCGGGCGTCATGGCGCAGTTCGTGTGGTTCACCTCCGACACGGACGCCGACCGGCTGCTGGTCGTCCTGCACCACCTGGTCGTCGACGGCGTGTCCTGGCGGATCCTGGTCCCGGACCTCGCCGCCGCCTGGCAGCGGGTCCGCGACGGCCTCGACCCGGAACCCGCGGGCACCGGCACCTCGGCGCGGCGCTGGGCGCACGCCCTGTCCGAGCAGGCGGCCGGCCCGGAGCGGGTGGCCGAACTGCCCGTGTGGCAGGAGATCCTGCGCGCCGACGACTCCGTCCTGGGCGCCCGCGAACTCGACCCGGCGCTCGATGTCACGGCCACCGTCGACACCCTCCGCGTCCAGGTCCCGGCCGACGTCACCGCGACCCTGCTGGACACGCTGCCCGCGGTCTTCCGCGGCGGCGTCGACGACGGACTGCTCGCCGGTCTGGCCCTGGCCCTGGCGCGCTGGCGCGAGAGGCGGGGCGAGGCGGCGGCCTCGACACTGGTCCGGCTCGAAGGACACGGCCGGGAGGAGCACCTGGTGCCCGGCGCCGACCTGTCGGGCACGGTCGGCTGGTTCACCGCGATGTTCCCGGTACGCCTGGACCTCACGGGCGTCGACGTGGCGGACGCGTTCGCCGGCGGCCCGGCCGCCGGACGCGCGGTCAAGGCCGTCAAGGAGCAGCTGCGGGCGGTCCCGGACAACGGCATGGGCTACGGCCTCCTGCGCCGGCTCAACCACCGGACCGCCGCCGAACTCGCCGGACAGCGGCAGCCGCGGATCGGCTTCAACTACCTCGGCCGCTCCTCCGGCGCGGACATCCCCGAGGAACTGCGGGGCCTGGGCTGGGCCCCCGACACCACGCAGCAGAGCCTGATCGCCGCGCCCGACGCCGACATGCCCGCCCTGTCGGCGCTGGAGATCAACGCGGTCGCCACCGGCACCGCCGACGGCGAGCGGCTGACGGCCTGGTTCGGCTTCCCGACCGGTGTGCTCTCCCGCGAGGAGGTCACCGAGCTGGCGGGCCTGTGGGTCGAGGCCCTCACCGCCCTGGCCCGGCACGCCGTGACCCCCGAGGCCGGCGGCCTGACCCCGAGCGACGCACCCCTGGTCGCGGTGGGCCGGCAGGAGATCGACACCTGGGAGGAGAAGTTCGGCAAGCTCGCCAAGGTGTGGCCGACGACCCCGGTGCAGTCCGGGATGCTCTTCCACACCATGCTCGGCGGCTCCTCCTTCGACGCCTACCACATGCAGCTGGTCTTCCATCTGACCGGAGAGATCGACCCCGACCGGATGCGCGCAGCCGCGCAGGCACTGCTGGGCCGCTACGCCGCCCTGCGCGCGGCGTTCGTCGACCGGGCGGACGGCGACATGGTGCAGGTGGTGCCCGAGAAGGTCACCCTGCCCTGGCAGTACCTCGACCTGAGGGGCGCCGACGAGGCCGAACGGACCGAGACCTTCGAGCGGTTCCTCGCCGAGGACCGGGCCGCCCACTTCGACGTCGCCGTCCCCCCGCTGTTCCGGATCGCCCTGGTCGTCCTCGAATCCGGCCAGGCCGAGCTGGTGATGACCGCCCACCACGTACTGATCGACGGCTGGTCCACCCCGCTGCTCATGCGGGACCTGCTGCTGCTCTACGCCTCCGGCGGCGACCCGTCCGGTCTGCCCGCCACCCGCGACTTCGGCGAGTTCCTGGCCTGGCGCGCCCGGCAGGACCAGGCGGAGACCGCACGCGTGTGGGGCGACGAACTCGCCGGCGTCGAGGAGCCGACCCTGCTCGCCCCCGGCTCCGAGGGCGTGGGGGAGAAGGGCGTCGACCAGATCGAGGTACCCCTGCCGGCCGAAGAGGCGCGTGAACTGGTGCGGCGGGCAGCCGAGTTGGGCGTCACCGTCAACACCCTCGTCCAGGGCGCCTGGGGGCTGCTGCTCGGGCAGCTCACCGGCCGCCGGGACGTGGTGTTCGGCGCCACCGTCTCCGGCCGCCCGCCCGCCGTCACGGACGTCGACTCGATGGTCGGCATCTTCATCAACACCCTGCCCGTGCGCGTCGAGTACGCGCCCGGCGACACCCTCGCCGAGGTCCTGGGCCGGCTCCAGAACCGGCAGGCCGCACTCCTGGACCACCACTACTACGGGCTCTCCGAGATCCAGCAGTCCGTCGGACTGAAGTCCCTCTTCGACACGCTGGTCGTCTTCGAGTCCTACCCGGTCGACAAGGACGGTCTCAGCGCCGCCACCGAGGCCGCCGACGGCATCGCCTTCACCGGCCTGCACGCGCACACCGGCACCAACTACCCGCTCACCGTGATGGCGGCGGTCGACCCGCACCTCCAGCTCTTCCTGCAGTACGCCAAGGACGTCCTCGACCGGGACGCGGTGGAGATCCTGGCGGCCCGTCTCCTGCGCGTCCTGCGCCAGCTGTCGGCCGCCCCCGAGACGAAGGCCGCGGCCGTCGACGTCCTGTCCCCGGCCGAACGCACCAGGCTGCTCGGCGAGTTCAACGACACCGCCGTCGAGACCCCGGACCTCACCGTCGGCGAGCTCGTCGAGGCGCAGGTCGCGCGGACCCCGGACGAGATCGCCGTGGTCGCCGAGGGCGAGCAGCTCACCTACCGCGAACTGGACGCCCGCGCGGGCCGCCTGGCGCGCGAACTCGCCGGACACGGGGTGGGCCCGGAATCGGTGGTCGCGGTGTCGCTGCCGAGGACGGCGGACCTGGTGGTCGCCCTGCTCGCCATCCACAAGGCGGGCGGCGCCTATCTGCCGGTCGACCCCAAGTACCCCAGCCACCGCCTCCAGGCCGTCCTGGACGAGGCGAAGCCCCGCCTGGTCCTGACGGACTCCACGACCGTCGAGGTGCTGCCGGAGCACGACGCCCCGGACCTCTTCCTCGACACCCTCGACCTGTCGGCGGGCGACTGCTCCTTCGAAGTGCCGCTCCACCCCGAGCAGTTGGCGTACGTGATGTACACCTCCGGCTCCACGGGCAAGCCCAAGGGCGTCGCCATCACCCACGCCGGCGTCGTCAACGGTGTCCTGCGGCTCGCCGAACGCGTGGGCCTCGGACCGGGCAAGCGGCTCCTCGCGGGCACCTCGGTCAACTTCGACGTCTCGGCGTTCGAGATCTTCACGACCCTCGCCACCGGCGGCACCGTCGAGATCGTCCGGGACGTCCTGGTCCTGGGCGAGCGCAAGGACGGCTGGCACGGCAGCGTCATCTCCACCGTGCCGTCCGCCTTCGCCGAGCTCGTCGACGAGATCTCCGGCCGCACCACCGTCGAGACGGTCGTCTTCGCCGGCGAGGCCCTGCCCTCCGCCCTCGTCGACAAGACCCGGGCCGCCTTCCCCGGCGTACGGGTCGTCAACGCCTACGGGCAGAGCGAGTCCTTCTACGCCACCACCTTCACCGTCACCGACGAGCTGTACAGCGGGTCCGGCAGCGCGCCCGTCGGCACCCCGCTCGGCAACATGCGCGCCTACGTCCTCGGCCCCGGCCTCACCCCGGTGCCCCCGGGCACGGTCGGCGAGCTGTACGTCGGCGGCAGCGTGGGCCGCGGCTACCACGGCAACGCCCACCTGACCGCCGAGCGCTTCGTCGCCGACCCCTACGGCCCGGCCGGCGCGCGCATGTACCGCACCGGCGACCTGGCCCGCATCAACGGCCAGGGCCGGCTGGAGTACGCGGGCCGCGGGGACGCCCAGGTCAAGGTGCGCGGCTTCCGTGTCGAGCCCGCCGAGATCGAGGCCGCGCTCACCGCGCACCCCGGCATCGCACAGGCCACCGTCATCGCCCACGACGGCCGCGGCAACAGCACGAGCAAGCAGCTGGTCGCCTACGTCGTGCCCACCGCCGGCGACGACACCACCACCGCCGACGACCGCCCGAACCTGGAGTCGAGGGAACTCAACGCCTTCGTCGCCGAGCGGCTGCCGGAGTTCATGGTGCCGTCCGCCTTCATGGTCCTGGAACGGCTGCCGCTCACCCCGAACGGCAAGCTGGACCGGGCCGCACTGCCCGAACCGCAGTTCACCGGCGCCGAGTACCGGGCGCCGCGCACCACCCGTGAAGAGACCCTGGCCCAGCTGTTCGCCGAGGTGCTCGGCGTGGACAGGGTCGGTATAGACGACGGCTTCTTCGAGCTCGGCGGGCACTCCCTGCTCGCCACCCGGCTCATCAGCCGCGCCCGCGCCGAGTTGGGGATCGAGATCCCCATTCGCAAGATCTTCGACCTGCCCACCGTGGCCGCACTGGCCGAATGGTCGGAGAAGTCTGCTGCCCCTCGGCGACCAAGTCTGCGTCAGATGGTCGCAAAGGACTGACCGATGATCCCACTGTCATTCGCACAACGGCGTTACTGGTTCCTCCACCAACTCGAGGGGGGCGAGACCTGGAACATGCCCTCGGCCCTGCGGCTGACCGGGCCGCTGGACCAGGACGCCCTCGCCGGGGCGATCCACGATGTGGTCGACCGGCACGAGATCCTGCGCACCACGTATGTAGCGGATGACAACGGCAAGCCGCACCAGCGGATCCTGCCGATGGCAGAGGCCTCCGAACAGGCGGGCCTCGCGGTTCGGGACGTCGCGCCCGAGGACGTGACCGCCACGATCGACGAGGTCGTGGCGCACGCCTTCGACCTCGCGGCCGAGATCCCGTTCCGGGCCCACCTGCTGCGCTGCTCCCCCCAGGAGCACGTCCTGGTGCTGGTGATCCACCACATCGCCACGGACGGCAGCTCGGGCGCACCCCTGGCCCGTGACCTCGCCGCGGCCTACACCGGCCGCAAGGAGGGCCGGGCGCCCGCGTGGGAGCCGCTGCCCGCGCAGTACAAGGACTACACACTGTGGCAGCGCGAGGTCCTCGGTGACTTCGACGACCCCGACAGCGTCGGCGCCCAGCAGGTCGACTACTGGCGCGACGAACTCGACGGCGTGCCGCAGCCGCTGAACCTGCCGCTGGACCGTCCGCGCTCGGATGACGTGACCACGGACGGCGACGCCGTCGGCTTCGTGGTGGAGCGGAAGGTGGCGGCCCGGCTGGAGAAGCTGGCCGCCGAGCGCGGCGCCAGCATGTCGATGGTCGTGCAGGCCGCGCTGGCGGTCCTGCTGCGGGGGCTCGGCGGCGGCGACGACATCACGATCGGCAGCCCGATCGCAGGCCGCACCGACGAGGCACTGGCCGACCTGGTCGGCTGCTTCGTCAACAACCTGGTGCTGCGCGCCGACCTCTCCGGCGACCCGTCCTTCGGCGAACTGCTCGCCCAGGTGCGCAACAAGGCGCTCACGGCCTACGAGCAGCAGGACGTGCCCTTCGACGTGCTCGTCGAGGAGCTCAACCCGGAGCGCTCCACCGCGTACCGGCCGCTGTTCCAGGTGATGTGCGGCTGGCAGAACTTCGAGAGGCCCACCTTCGATTTCCCCGGGCTCGACGTGGAGTTCGTCAAGGCCCTCACCACCAAGGCCATGGTCGACCTGTTCTTCAGCCTGACCCTGGACACCTCGGGGACCCTGTACGGGGACATCCAGTACACCACCAAGCTCTTCGACCGGGACACCGTCGAGGCCATGGGCGCCCGCTTCGCCCGCGTCCTGGAACAGGTCTCCACCGATCCGGACATCTGCGTCGGCGACGTCGACATACTCCTCGACGGGGAGCGGGAACACCTCCTCGAGGAGGTGAACGACACCGCCGAACCCACCCTGGAACAGGGCCTGCTGGCGGCCGTGCACCGGCATGTGCTGGAGAGCCCCGAGGCGCTCGCCGTCATCGGCGAGGAGGCGTCGCTCACCTACCGGGAACTCGACGCGCGCTCCAACCGGCTGGCCCACTGGCTCGTCGGCCGCGGAGTGCGGGCCGAGTCGCTGGTCGCCGTGTGTCTGCCGCGGACCGTGGACCTGATCGTGGCGCTGTTCGCGGTGCTGAAGGCCGGCGGGGCCTACGTCCCGCTCGACCCCGACCACCCGCGCTCCCGCATCGACTTCGTCCTCGACCAGGCCGACCCGGTCCTGGTCCTGGACGCCGACACCCTGGCCGGCGCGGACACCACGCCGTACCCGGACACCGCGCCGGACGTCGTCGTCCGGCCGGAGAACACCCAGTACGTCATCTACACCTCGGGCTCCACCGGCACTCCGAAGGGCGTCGCGATCCCGCGCGGCGCGCTGGCCAACTTCATCGCCTCGGCCCGCAAGCGGTTCCCGCTGGCGCCGGGGGAGCGGATGCTGTTCAGCACCACCGTCTCCTTCGACATGGCCAACACCGAGCTGTACCTCCCCTTCGTCTGCGGCGCGACGATGGTCATGGCGAGGAAGGACACCGTCACCGAGCCGTCGGCCGTGGTGGCGCTGATCCGCCGCCACGGGGTCACCGCCGTCCAGGCCACGCCCGGCTTCTGGCAGATGCTGCTCACCCACAGGCCGGACGCCGCGGCGGGCCTCAGGATCGTCACCGGCGCCGAGGCCGTGCCGGTACGCCTCGCCGAGATCCTCGCGGACCAGGCCACCGAGGTGGGCAACTGGTACGGCCCGACCGAGACGACCACCTGGTCGACCATGGCACCCGTCAAGCCGGGGGAGGGCGTGTCGATCGGATCGCCCGTCGGCAACACCCAGGTGTACGTGCTCGACGCGCGGCTCCAGCCGGTTCCGCGCGGGGTGCAGGGCGAGGTGTACATCGCCGGCGACGGTCTCGCCCGTGGCTACCAGGGGCGCCCTGACCTGACCTCGGAACGGTTCGTGCCCTGTCCGTTCGGCCCCGCCGGCGCCCGCATGTACCGCACCGGGGACCTGGTGCGCTGGAACCGCGGCGGTGGCCTGGAGTACATCTCCCGCAGCGACTTCCAGGTGAAGGTCCGCGGCTTCCGGATCGAGCTCGGCGAGATCGAGCACGCGCTGACCGGGCACCCGGACGTGGCCCAGGCGGCCGTGATCGTGCACGAGAGCCAGGGCGGCGACAAACGCATCCTGGCCTACGCGGTGCCCAGGTCCGGTGCGGCGGCGGATGCGCTGCCCGCCGAACTGACGGCGTATCTGCGGGAACGGCTCCCGGAGTACATGGTGCCGTCCGCGCTGATCCCGCTGGCGGAGATCCCGCTGACCCACAACGGCAAGCTCGACCGGCGGGCCCTGCCCACCGAGGACACCGCCACCACCACGGCGGTCCGGGAACCCCGCAACGCCCACGAGGAGCAACTGTGCGCTCTCTTCCGTGACTTGCTCGGCCGGGAGAAGGTCGGCATCGACGACAGCTTCTTCGACCTCGGCGGACACTCGCTGCTCGCCACCCGGCTCAGCGTCGCCATCCGCCGTGAGTGCGGTGTCGACGTGCCGCTGAGGACCATCATCAAGTTCCCGACGGTGGCCGAACTCGCCGCGCTGCTGTCCGGCGCGGCCCACGGAGGCGAGGCCGCCGACCCGTTCGCGGTCGTGCTGCCGCTGAACGCCGACCCCGGCACCGGCAAGGAGCCGGTGTGGTTCTTCCACGGCGGCGGCGGACTGGGCTGGGCCTACTACAGCTTCGTCCCCTTCGTGACGGACCGGCCGGCCTACGCCCTGCAGTCCCGCGGCTCCAACGGCGTCGACACCCTCGCGGACTCCGTCGAGGCCATGGTCGACGACTACGTCACCGAGATGTTGAGGATCCAGCCCGACGGGCCCTTCCACCTGATCGGCTGGTCCTACGGCGGCACCGTCGTCCAGGCCGTCGCCGACAAGCTCGACCGGCTCGGGCACGAGATCGCCTTTGTGGCCATTCTCGACTCCCAGCCCGGCGGCCACGGCTTCACCGAGATCCACGCCGGAAAACAGCTCTCGGACTACCGCGAGGAACTCGAGGACTACTTCGGCCGCTACATCGGCACCGACAACCAGGAGGATTTCCTGGACACGATGTCGAAAGTCCTCGCCAACAACATGGCCCGGATGATGGATTTCGAATCCCCGGTCTACCGCGGCGATGTGCTCTTCTTCAGTGCCACCCTGCAGGACGAGTCCTACGCCCATCTCTGGCGGCCTTACGTTCAAGGCTCCCTCAAGGTCCACGACGTGCGTGCCGTGCACCATGAAATGCACATGCCCGGACCCGTGGCCGAAGTCTTCGAGGTGCTGAACCAGAGGCTGGCCCAATGACCGGATAGGGACTGAAACAAATGATTCCGGTGTCATTCGCACAACGCCGTATGTGGCTTCTCCACCAGCTGGAGCAAGGAGCGGCGACCTACAACATATCGGCGGCGTTCCGGCTGACCGGATCCCTCGACCAGGAAGCGCTCGCCGCGGCGGTGCGCGACCTGGTCGACCGGCACGAGATCCTGCGCACCACCTACGCGACGGATGACGACGGAGAACCCTACTCGCGGCTCCTGTCGTCGGCGGAGGCCGCACCGCGTCTCCGGGTGGTCGAGGTGGCCCCCGGGGACGTGGCCGGCGCGATCGAGGAGACCGTCGCGCACCGCTTCGACCTGGAGGCCGAACTCCCCTTCAGAGCCACCCTGTTGCGTGCCTCCGCCGAGGAGCACGTCCTGGTCATGGTCGTCCACCACATCGCCTCCGACGGCAGCTCCAGCGCGCCGATGATGCGGGACCTGATCCAGGCCTACACCGCCCGCCTGGGCGGCGCGGCACCGCAGTGGGAGCCGCTGCCCGTGCAGTACAAGGAGTACGCGCAGTGGCAGCGCGAGGTCCTCGGCGATGTGACCGACCCGGACAGTCTCGCCGCGGCGCAGATCGCGTACTGGCGCGGCGAACTGGCCGGTGTGCCCCAGCCGTTGAACCTTCCCTTCGACCGCCCCCGGCCCGCGACCGCGAACTCGCACGGCGACACCATCCCCCTCGCCGTGCCGGCCGAGGTCGCGACCGGCCTGCAGAGGCTGGCCGACGAACGCGGCGCCAGCATGTCGATGGTCCTCCAGGCCGCGCTGGCGGTCCTGCTGCGGGGGCTCGGCGGCGGCGACGACCTGACCATCGGCAGCCCCATCGCGGGCCGCACCGACGAGGCACTGGCCGACCTGATCGGCTTCTTCGTCAACACCCAGGTCCTGCGCGCCGACCTGTCCGGCAACCCGGCCTTCACCGACCTGCTCGCCCAGGTCCGCGACAAGGCCCTGACGGCCTACGAGTACCAGGACGTCCCCTTCGACGTCCTCGTCGAGGCCATCAACCCCGAGCGCTCCGCCTCCTACCAGCCGCTGTTCCAGGTGATGTTCGCCTGGCAGAGCTACCAGAAGCCGGACCTCGACGTCCCCGGCCTCGACGTGCGGTTCGAGCAGGCCATCCCGTCCACCGCCATGGTCGACCTGTTCTTCAGCCTGACCGTCGACGAGACGGGCGCCCTGCGCGGCGACCTCCAGTACGCGACCCAGCTCTTCGACCGCGACTCCGCCGAGGTGATCGCCGCCCGGCTCGTCCGCGTCCTGGAGCAGCTGGCCGCCGACCCGAGCTTGCGCATCGGGGACGTCGACGTGCTCGGCGCCGAGGAGCGCGAGCGCCTGCTGGTCGAGGTGAACCACGCCGGAGGCGCCATTCCCGACGTCACCCTGGTCGAGCTGTTCGAGCGGCAGGCGGCCGAGCGGGCCGACGCCGTCGCCGTGAGCTACCAGGGCGACACGCTCACCTACGGGGAGCTCAACGCCCGCGCCAACCGGCTCGCGCGCCACCTCCTCGCCCAGGGCGTGGGCCCCGAGTCCCTGGTCGGGATCTGCCTGGAGCGCTCGGCCGAACTGGTCGTCGCGCTGCTCGCGGTCCTCAAGGCGGGCGGCGCCTATCTGCCCATCGACCCCGACTCCCCGGCCGACCGCATCGCCTACATCGTCCAGGACGCGGAACCGGTCCTGCTCGTCACCACCAGCACCGACGGCACCGCCCAGGGCCTCGCCGACGACCTCCCCCTGGTCCACCTCGACCAGACCGAGGCCTACGCCGACCACAGCGACGGCGACCTCACCGACGCCGAGCGCCGCACGGCCCTGCGCCCCGAGCACCCGGCGTACGTCATCTACACCTCCGGGTCCACCGGCCGCCCCAAGGGCGTGCTGATCCCGCACCGCAACGTGGTCGGACTCTTCACCGCCACCGAGGACTTCGGCTTCGGCGCCGACGACGTGTGGACCCTCTTCCACTCCTACGCCTTCGACTTCTCCGTGTGGGAACTGTGGGGTCCGCTGCTGTACGGCGGCCGCCTGGTCGTCGTCCCCTACGACATCTCCCGCTCGCCGTCGGACTTCCTGCAGCTCCTGGCCCGCGAGCGGGTCACCGTCCTCAACCAGACCCCCTCGGCCTTCTACCAGCTGATCCAGGCCGACGCCGAGGAGCCCGGCCAGGAACTGGCCCTGCGCTACGTGGTGTTCGGCGGCGAGGCCCTCGACCTGGGCCGCCTCGCCGACTGGTACAGCCGTCACGCCTCCGACGCGCCGGTCCTGGTGAACATGTACGGCATCACCGAGACCACCGTGCACGTCACCCGCGTCGACCTCGACGAGCACTCCGCCGCCCGCTACAAGGCCAGCGTGATCGGCCCGGCCGTCCCGGGCCTGACCGCCTACGTCCTGGACACCAACCTCAAGCCCGCCCCCACCGGCGTGACCGGCGAGCTGTACGTGGGCGGCTACGGTCAGGCCCGCGGCTACCACGGCCGTCCTGGACTGACCGCGGGCCGCTTCGTGGCCTGTCCCTTCGGCGAGCCGGGGGAGCGGATGTACCGCTCCGGCGACCTGGTCCGCTGGAGTCGCACCGGGCAGCTGGAGTACGTGGGCCGGGCCGACTCCCAGGTCAAGGTCCGCGGCTTCCGCATCGAGCTCGGCGAGATCGAGCACGCGCTCGCCGGATACCCGGGCGTGGCGCAGTCGGTGGTCGTGGTCCGCGAGAACCAGCAGGACGACAAGCGCCTCGTGGGCTATGTGGTGCCCGAGCCCGGCACCGTCGTCGAGATCCCCGAGCTGACCGCGTATCTGCACGAGCGGCTCCCGGACTACATGGTGCCGTCCGCGCTGATTCAGCTCTCCGAGATCCCGCTGACCTCCAACGGCAAGCTCGACAAGCGCGCCCTGCCCGCGGAGGACACGAGCGCCGCCGTGACCGGCCGGGAGCCGCGCAACGCCTACGAGAAGCGGCTGTGCGAACTCTTCGCCGAACTCCTCGGCCTGGAGAAGGTCGGCATCGACGACGGCTTCTTCGCCCTCGGCGGCCACTCGCTGCTCGCCACCCGGCTCAGCGTGAGGGTCCGTGGCGAATTCGACATCGACATCCCCATCCGGACGATCATCAAGTACCCCACGGTCGCCGAACTGGCCGCGCTGATGCTCGCCGGCGGTGTCCCCGCCGACGACGCCGACACCTTCGCCGTCGTCCTGCCCCTGAACAGCGACCCCGGCACGGGCAAGGAGCCGGTCTGGTTCTTCCACGGCGGCGGCGGACTCGGCTGGGCGTACTACAGCTTCGTCCTGCACCTCCCGGACCGCCCGGCCTACGCCCTGCAGTCCCGCGGCTCCGACGGCGTGGACACACTCGCCTCCTCCGTGCAGGAGATGATCGACGACTACGTCACCCAGATGCTGGAGATCCAGCCGGAAGGCCCCTTCTACCTGATCGGCTGGTCCTACGGCGGCACGATCGTGCACGCCGTCGCGGACGCCCTCGACCGCCTCGGCCACGAGGTCTCCCTCGTGGCGATCCTGGACGCCCAGCCCGGCGGGCACGGCTTCACCGAGGTGCACGCCGGCAAGGAGTCCGAGGACTACCGGGCCGAACTCGAGGACGACTTCAGCCAGTACATCCGCATGGGCAACCGGCAGGGCTTCCTCGACACCATGTCGAAGGTCATGGCCAACAACACGGCCCGGATGATGGATTACCAGTCGCCCGTCTACCGCGGCGACGTCCTGTACTTCGACGCGACGCTCGAGGACACCTCGTACGCGCATCTGTGGCGGCCCTACGTCGGCGGCTCCCTGGAGGTGCACGCCATGAACGCCACGCACCACGAGATGCACATGCCCGCACCGGTGGCCGAGTTCTTCGAGGTCGTCAACCGCAAACTGCCGTAGCTCGACAAACGATCGATTGGATGATGGGGGTTGGTCGGGGTGACAGGACCCGGCACATCTGCGGAACACGCAGGCCAGGCAACGCTGTTGTGCGTGCCGTTCGCGGGAGCGGGACCGTCGTTCTTCCACCCGTGGAAGGACCTGGCCGGCGACCGCCGGCGCGTGGTCTCCGTCGAACTGCCCGGCAGGGAGCGACGGATCATGGAGGAGCCGTTCCGCAACGTCGTCGAGGCGGCCAAGAACACCGTCGACGACGTCGTCGCCGAACTCGGCCCGGGCGCCCGGACCGTGCTGTTCGGGCACAGCCTGGGCGCGGTGCTCGCGTACGAGCTGGTGCATCTGCTCAGCGCGCGTGACGTGCACGTGGAACGGCTGGTCGTCAGCGGCTCGCCGGGTCCGTGGACGCAACGCGAGCGGCGCGCGGCGGGCCTTCCGGACGAGGAGTTCCTCGCCCGTGTCGAGGAGTTCGCGGGCTTCCGCCACGAGGCCCTGGACCACCCGGAGATGCGTGAGCTGATCCTCCCGGTGCTCCAGGCCGACTGCGAGATGCACGAGAACTACGTCCCGAGCACCGACGACCCGGTCTCGGTGCCGATCACCTCGCTGCGCGGCGACTCCGACGGACTGGTCACCGCCGAGGAGGGCCGCCAGTGGCGGGACGCCACCACGGCCGAGTTCACCTACGTGGAGTTCCCCGGCGACCACATGTACCTGGTCGACCTCGGTCGCGAGGTCCTGGACGTGATCGAAACGGAATCCGCCCGCGGCCGCTAGCGCCAGGGCCGACGCCGACGGCAGCAACACCCCTGTGACCAGGGGCGATCGGGTCAAGCGCCGTGTCAGCGGCGTGACAGGTCGATGACAGGCCCGGAGAGGAAAGTGGAGTCATGAGAACTTCGGCGATCGCAGTCTCGGGGCTGCGCAAGGCATATGGAGACAAGGTCGTGCTCGACGGCATCGACTTCGATGTCGCCGCGGGGTCGATCTTTTCCTTGCTCGGCCCCAACGGGGCGGGCAAGACGACCACCGTCAACATCCTCACGACGCTGCTGACGGCCGACGCCGGCACGGTGAGCGTCGCCGGGCACGACTCGGTGACCGCGACCAGGCAGGTGCGCGCCGCCATCGGCGTGACCGGCCAGTACGCCGCGGTCGACGAGCTGCTGTCGGGCCGCGAGAACCTCCAGCTGATGGCGGACCTCAAGCGCGTGCCCTCCGGCGGCCAGCTGGTGACACGGCTGCTGGAGCGCTTCGACCTGGTGGACTCGGCCGACAAGCTGGCCGCCACCTACTCGGGCGGTATGCGCCGCAAGCTGGACCTGGCGATGACCCTGGTCGGCAACCCGCAGATCATCTTCCTCGACGAGCCGACGACGGGCCTCGACCCGCGCAGCCGGCGCACCATGTGGGGGATCGTCCGCGAGCTGGTGGCCGAGGGCACCACCATCTTCCTCACCACCCAGTACCTGGAGGAGGCGGACCAGCTCGCCGACCGGATCGCGGTGCTCAACGGCGGCCGCCTGGTCGCCCAGGGCACCCCGGACGAGCTCAAGCGTCAGATCCCGGGCACCCACGTCCGGTTCCGCTTCACCGACGTGTACGAGCTCGACACGGCGGCACGGGTCCTGCCCGAGGCCACGCGCGACGACGAGGAGCTGACGCTGCGGGTGCCGAGCGACGGCGAGACCCGCTCGCTGCGGGGCCTGCTGGACCGCCTCGACGCGCACTCGATCGACGCCCTGGAGTTCTCGGTCAACCGGCCGGACCTCGACGACGTCTTCCTCGCCCTGACCGAGACCCCGAACACCGACACCGACCGCATCAGCAAGGAGGCGATCGCCCAGTGAGCGCCCTCTCGACGGCACTGACCGACTCGTCGATCATGCTGCGCCGCAATGTGAAGCACACCGTGCGCAACCCCGTCGCGGTCTTCAACGCGGTCCTGCTGCCCATCGTCATCATGCTGATGTTCGTCAAGGTGTTCGGCGGTGCGTTCAGCGTCGGCTCCAGCTACATCGACTACGCCACGCCGGGCCTGCTGGTCATGGCCATCAGCTACGGCCTCGGCGCCACCGCGACGGCCGTGAACGACGACATGACCAAGGGCGTCATCAACCGCTTCAAGGTCATGGACGTCTCCCGCGGCTCCGTGCTCACCGGGCACGTCGTCGTCACCACCCTGCGCTGTCTGGTGGCCTGCGCGGCCATCATCGGCGTGGCCTTCGCGATGGGCTTCGACCCCGCCGCGAGCGCCCTCGACTGGCTGGGCGCGCTCGGCATGATCGTCCTGCTCGCCTTCGCGGCCGGCTGGCTCACCGTGGCCCTCGGACTGGCGGCGAAGACCGTGGAGTCGGCGGGCATGGCGACGGTCCCGCTGATCATGCTGCCCTTCCTGAGCAGCGCGTTCGTCCCCGCGGACTCGATGGGCGCCGGTGTGCGGCAGTTCGCCGAGTACCAGCCCTTCACCCCGATCATCGAGACCCTGCGCGGACTGCTCCTGGGCAACCTGTCCAGCGGCGACGCCTACGCCGCCATCGCCTGGTGCGTCGGCCTCGCGCTCGTCGGCTACCTGTGGGCGGTCTCCACCTTCAAGAAGCGGGCCTGACCCCGCCACCACCGCAAGCGAACCGCCCCGGAGCCTCACCTGGCGCCGGGGCGGTTCCGCGCTGTCCGAAGCGTTCTCCCGTCGCGTACGACAACGGCGGCCGCCGGCACCCCGGTCGGGTGCTGACGGCCGCCGTCGCGCGATCCGTGCGGTCTCTCACCCCTGCCGGGCCGGCCCGAACCAGGTCGTGAGGGCGTCGCGCAGCGCGGAGACGTCGAGCGCCTCGCCGACCGCGGCCGCCCAGGCGACATGGCCGTCGGGCCGGATGAGAAGAGCCGCGGGAGGGGAGATCTCGCCGATCGCCGGGACGGGCCACAGCTCGTCCTCGCTCTGCGCCTCGACCTGGTCCACGCGACCGGCCCAGCCCGCGGCGGCCGCCGTCACCTCGGCGCCGCCGCCCAGGTCGAGCAGCACGGGCCGCCCGGCATGCAGCAACTCGTAGACGCAGGTCTCGCCCTCGGGTGTCTTGAGGTCGGCGTCGAAGACCCGGCGGCCCGCCATGGGGTGGTCGCCGTCGGCCGGGTAGCGGATGTCCAGCGCCGTGAGCATGTGCCGCAGCCGCCGGTTGACGTCGTCGAACACCATGAGCTCGCCGAACACCTCACGCAGCGCGTCCGTCTGAGGGCCCGGCCGGGCCAGGGCCGACTGCGCCCGGGTGTTGTTCAGCACCCGCTCGCCCACGGGGTGCCGCTCGTCGTGGTAGCTGTCCAGCAGGGACTCCGGTGCCGAACCGCGCACCACCGAGGCCAGCTTCCAGCCCAGGTTGACCGCGTCCTGCACCCCCATGTTCAGCCCCTGCCCACCGGCCGGGAAGTGGATGTGCGCCGCGTCGCCCGCGAGCAGCACCCGGCCCTGCCGGTACCGGTCGGCCTGGCGGGCGGCGTCGTTGAACCGGGAGATCCACCGGGGGCTGGTCATCCCGAAGTCGGTGCCGGCGACCCGGATCAGCGACTCCCTCAACTGCTCGAACGTCACCGGCTCGTCGCGGCCTGCGACCCGGTCGTACTCGGAGGTGATCACCCGGAACCAGCCCGGTTCGAAGGCGATCGCCGAGTAGTCCCCGCCCGGGGTGCGCCGCACCCAGACGTAGTCCTCCGGCAGATCGGGGAGTTCGACGTCACCGATGAGCGCCGTCATCGTCGCCTCGGTGCCGGGGAATCCGATGCCCGCGAGCTTGCGCACCGTGCTGCGCCCGCCGTCGCAGCCCACCAGATAGCGGGCGCGCAGCGTCTCGGGCGCGGGCGCGGTGTCCAGCTCGACCGTCACGCCGTCGGCGTCCTGGTCGAGCCCGCGCACCCCGGCCGACCGGCGCACCCGCACACCGAGCTCGCCGGCCCACTCCTCCAGGAGCCGCTCGATGGCGGACTGCAGGATCATCAGCGGGTAGGGGTGCCTCGACTCCGACTCGTCGAAGTCCAGATACAGGCCGGAGAAATGCCCCACCGGCTGCAGCTCGCCCTCCGCCAGGAAGCGGTCCAGTACGCCGCGCTGGTCAAGCACCTCCAGGGTGCGCGAGTGGATCCCGCCGGCCCGCGACTCGCCGGTGCGCTCCGCGAGCCGCTCGACCACCATCACGTCGACGCCGGCCAGCCGCAGCTCACAGGCGAGCATCAGACCGGTCGGCCCGGCGCCCGCGATCACCACATCCGCGTCCATGCCGATGTGTCCCACGTCGTTGCCCCCTCAATTCCATTGCAATTCCAGTGCGCCTCAAGCGTCGTTAAGTCAATTCCACGTTCACTGAACGCGTATCAGCCGGTCCACGCTCAACCCTGATGGGCCGAGAAGCACCGGACACCGCCAACACGGTGTCAGTGGACGCGAATTCACGCGACACTCGGTATCGGCCATTCAAAGAATGTGTCTCGCCGGCGGGACAGGCGTAAAGGGCCCCGGTGGCCGTGATGGCGGAGGAAGGAAAGACTGGCAATGGAACAACAAGCCGCGCCTTCGAGTGCGCCGGTATCGCTGGCGCAGGAAATCTCGGCTCTGTGGACGGAGTGCCTCAGTGGGCGCCCGGTCGGAGAGGAAGACGAATTCTTCGCCCTCGGCGGTAATTCGCTGGCGGGAATCAGGATCATCGAACGGGTACAGCAGGACTACGGCGTCCAGCTTTCCGTACGCGATTTCTATCTCGCGGGCACCCCGACCAAGGTCGCCGAACTGATCGAGCAGGGGAGGACGGGGACGTGAGGCTCACGCCGGGTCCCGCACGCGACATCGACCTCGCCGAAGTCGACCTGTTCGACCTGGACCTGTACTCCCACGGCGACCCGCACCCGATCTGGGACGTGATGCGGGAGAAGGCACCCCTGCACCACCAGGTCCTCCCCGACGGGCGGGAGTTCTGGTCGGTGACCCGCTTCGAGGACGTCCACCGGGTGCTCGCCGACCACCGGGAGTTCACCTCCGAGCGGGGCACGGTCCCCACCCACCTCGGGACGGACGACGAGGCGGCCGGCGTGCTGATGACGTCCACCGACCCGCCCCGGCACACCGAGGTCCGCCGCCCGCTCGGCTCCAAGCTCACCGCACGCGCGGTGAAGGCCTGGGAGGACAAGATCCGCGGGACGATCGTCCGCTTCCTGGAGCCGGCGCTCGACGGCGAGGTCTTCGACCTGGCCGAGAAGGCGCTGCTCCTCCCGGCGATGGTCACCGGCCCGCTGCTCGGCATCCCGGAGAAGGACTGGGAGAACCTCGTCCAGCTGACCGCCATGGTCACGGCACCCTCCGACCGGCACTTCCTCGTCGGCCACGAGGCCGCCACCCTGGCCATCTCCCACCACGAACTCGTCACCTACGTCAGGGAGTGGGCCAGGAGCCGCCGGGCCACCGGCGACGAGGACGACAGCCTGCTGCACCACCTGATGAGCGTCCGCCCGGGCGGCAAGCCGCTCACCGACGAGGAGATCGCCCTCGACGGCTACAGCATCCTCCTGGGCGCCAACGTGACCACACCGCACACGGTCTCGGGCACGGTCCAGGCCCTCGTCGAGCGGCCCGAGCAGTACGCGAAGGCCCAGGCCGACCCCTCCCTGATCCCCAACCTGGTCGAGGAAGGGCTGCGCTGGACCTCGGCCGCCTGCAACTTCATGCGGTACGCGGTCGACGACGTCGAGATCGGCGGGGGCACCATCCCGGCCCGCGGGGCGGTCGTCGCCTGGATCGGCTCGGCCAACCGGGACGCCGCCCAGTTCCCCGACCCGCACACCTTCGACATCACCCGCGCGAACGCCAAACGGCAGGCCGCGTTCGGGTTCGGTCCGCACTTCTGCATCGGCGCCCCGCTGGCCCGGATGACGCTGCGGATCTTCTTCGAGGAACTCCTCCAGCGATTCGACTCCATCGAACTCGCCGGTGAACCGGAGCATCTGCGGTCGTACTTCATCGCCGGGATGACCCACCTGCCCATCGTCGCCCAGAAACGGCAGACACCATGACCACCGTCGCCGCCTCGCCGTGGTTCGTCCGCCCGCCGGCCGACCAGGCAGCCGCCCGGCTCTTCTGCTTCCCCTTCTCCGGCTCGGGGGCCTCGGCCTTCAGCGCCTGGCCGGCGGCGCTCGACGGCACCGAGGTCTGCCCGGTGCAGTTCCCCGGCCGCGAGAACCGCCTCGGCCACCCGCACTACGGCAGCTACGAGAACCTCGCCGACGCCCTGGCGGAAGCCCTGGAGCCGCTGCTCGACCGGCCGTTCGCGTTCTTCGCGCACTGCGCGGGCGCCCTGCCCGCGTACGAGACCGTCCTGCGGCTCGCCGCACGCGGACTGCCCACCCCGGACCGTCTGTTCGTGTCCCGCCAGCCGGCCCCGCACGACGCCGCCCTCGACCCGATGCTCGCCATGTCCGAGGACGAACTGCGCGCCGAGGTCGAGTCGTTCATCCGCGGCCGGGGCATCGAGCCGCGCCCCGACATGGTCGGCCTCGGCCTGATGGTGCTGCTCCGCGACCACGCCGCCGCGAAGGCCTACGAGCGGACGGACCCGGCCCGGCTGCCCTGCCCGGTCACCGTGCTGAAGTGGCGCGACGACCCCGACGTGAGCCTCGACGACCTCCAGGGCTGGCGCCGGTACACCGACTCGGTCGAGTACCACGTCGTCGACGGCGGCCACTACCAGTTCATGGACGCACCGGACGAGCTGCAAAAGCTGCTGACCGGTCGGCGGTGAGACCCCCTACCGCCCGCAAGAGCCGAACACCGAGGGAACCGGAAGGAATTCGTATGCGTGGCGCAGCCGCCGATATTGCCGTCATCGGGATGTCGTGCCGCTTCCCCGGTGTGCAGAACCTGGACGAGTTCTGGCACCTGCTGCTCGACGGCAGGTCGACCGTGGGAACTTTCCCCGAGCAGCGGGCGGCCGACTCCCGGCACCGCTCCCACCCGGACGCGGACACCCTGGACTCGGGCTCGTTCTTCGACTCCGTCGACGGCTTCGACGCGGAGTTCTTCGGAACCTCCCCGGCCGAGGCCGCCGCCATGGACCCCGTGCAGCGGCTCGGCCTGGAGCTCGCCTGGGAGGCCGTCGAGGACGCCCGCATCCCCGCCGGCGCACTCGCCGGCCGTGAGATCGACGTCGTCGTCGGCGCCGGGCCCTCCGGCTACGAGCTGCTGCGCAAGCTGTCCGGCAGCGACCAGGACGACCACTACGCCGCGCTCGGCTCCAGCGGCGCACTGATCGCGAACCGCATCTCCAGCCTCTTCGACGTGCGCGGCATGAGCTTCTGCGCCGACTCCGGCCAGTCCTCCTCCCTCGTGTCGCTGGCGCTGACCTGCGAACGCATCAGCGCGGGCGCGATCGACATGGCGATCGCGGGCGGTGTGCACCTGATCGTCGACGCGGCCGCGGGCAGCGGACTGGCGAACCTCGGCGCACTCTCACCCGACGGCCGCTGCTTCACCTTCGACGAGCGCGCCAGCGGCTTCGCCCGCGGCGAGGGCGGAGCGTTCGTCCTGCTCAAGCGTCTCGACCTCGCCGTCGCCGACGGCGACCACATCTATGCGGTGGTCCGCGGCTGGGGCGTCGGCAGCGGTGGATCCACCACCCGTATGCCCGACCCCAGCCCCACCGGACAGGCCGCCGCCGTACGGTCCGCCCTCGAACGCGCCGGCGTCGGTTTCGACGCCATCGACTACGTCGAGGCCCACGGCACCGGCACCCGGCTCGGCGACCCGGCCGAGATAGCCGGTCTGCGTGAGGCGTTCGGGGACACCGCCCGCAGCCGCCCCCTGACGATCGGCTCGGTGAAGACCAACGTCGGACACCTGGAGCCGGCCGCGGGCATCGTCGGCTTCGTGAAGACGGCCCTCTGCCTGGACCGCGCCCACCTCGTCGCGAGCCTGAACTTCGACTCCCCGAACCCGGCCATCCCGGGCTTCCAGGACGACTTCGACGTCCCGCGCGCCGCCCGGCCCTGGCCGGACGAGCCCGACCGGCCCCGCCGGGCCGGGGTGTCGGCCTTCGGCATGGGCGGCACCAACGCCCATGTGATCCTCGAACAGGCCCCCACCGCGCCCGAGGCGGACACTCGAGTGCCCGACAGCACCGGCCGGTTGGTGCCCTGGGTGCTGTCGGCACGCTCGGAACCGGCCCTGCGCGAGCAGGCGGCACGGCTCAAGGGGCTCGTGGCCGCCGACCCGTCCCTCACGGCGACCGACGTCGGCCACTCCCTGGTGACGACGCGGGCCCCCTTCGAGCACCGGGCGGTGATCCTCGGCGGCAGCCGCGAGGACTCCCTGACCGGCCTCGACCTGATCGCGACGGGCGGCGACTCGGCACAGGCCGTACGCGGCGCGGCCACGGGACCCGCCGGCCCGGTCGTCTTCGTCTTCCCCGGCCAGGGCTCCCAGTGGCTGGGCATGGGCAGGCAGCTGTACGCCGAGTCGGCCGACTTCGCGCGCGCCGTCGACGAGTGCGAGCAGGCGCTGGCACCGTACGTGGACTGGTCGTTGGCCGAGGTCCTGACCGGCGCGGAATCGGCCGCCTCCCTGGACCGGGTCGACGTCGTCCAGCCGGCGCTGTTCGCGATGATGGTGTCGCTGGCCCGGGTCTGGCGGTCCCTCGGAGTCGTCCCCGACGCGGTCGTGGGCCACTCGCAGGGCGAGATAGCCGCCGCCTGCGTCTCGGGCGCGCTCTCCCTCCAGGACGCGGCACGGATCGTGGCCCTGCGCAGCCGGGCCCTGACCGACCTGGCCGGCCTCGGCGGCATGAGCGCCGTGGCCGCGACCCCCGAATGGGTCGAGGAGCGGCTGGAGCAGTGGACCGGACGGCTCTCGGTGGCCGCCGTCAACGGTCCCGCGTCCGTGGTGATCGCCGGAGACGACGAGGCGCTCGACCAGTTCGCCGCGAGCGCCTCCGCCGACGAGGTCCGGGTACGGCGCGTCAAGGTCGACTACGCCTCCCACTCCCACCACGTCGAACGCATCCGGGACCGCCTCCTCGAAGACACCGCGGCCGTGTCACCGCGCGAATCGGCGGTGAGGTTCCACTCCACCGTCACCGGCGGACCGCTCGACACCCGCGCCCTCGACGGCTCGTACTGGTACGACAACCTGCGCTCGATGGTCCGCTTCGGCGAGGTCGTCGAAGACCTGATGCGCGACCAGGGCGGCGTGTTCGTGGAGGTCAGCCCGCACCCCGTGCTCCAGGTCGCGATGGAGGAGGCCGCCGACGCGCTGCCGACCCCGCCCCTGGTGGTGTCCACCCTGAACCGGCGCGACGGCAGCGCGGGCAGGATCCTGACCTCGCTGGCCGAACTGCATGTGCGGGGCGTGCCGGTGAACTGGAGGACGGTGTTCGCCGCGGACCGGCCGCGCCGGGTCGCCCTGCCCACCTACGCCTTCCAGCGACAGCGGTACTGGCTGACGGCCCCCGCCGTCACCGCCGAGAGCCCCGCCGCACAGCCGGCCCGCCCCGGCGCCGGGGCGGCGGACCTGGTCTCCGAGTCCGCGGTCCTCACCCTCGTGTGCGCCGAGACGGCGACGGCGCTGACCGCCAAGGGCGCCGGTTTGACGGGCGCCGACCTGGAGGCCAGGGCGACGGAGACCTTCAAACGGCTGGGCTTCGACTCCTCGATGGCCGTGGGACTGCGCAACCGGCTCAACGCGCTGGCCGGCGTACGGCTCCCCGCCACCGTCGCGTTCACCTACCCCACACCGCAGGCCCTCGCCGCGCACATCCACTCCCTGATCGCACCAGAGGCGTCCGCCGCCCCGGAAACAGCGGCGGAGACAAGTCTGGAAAGCCACACCGATGACGATCTGTACGCACTGATCGACGGCGGATACACGTAGCCGCACCGCGCTCTCACACGTGCCCGCACCTGTTCTTCTGAATAACCGTTGGGGGAGGCCCTGGTGGAGGATGTCGACAAGCTCCGGTCCTACTTGCGACGCGCCGTCGGTGACGCACAGGCGTTGCGCGAGCGGGTGCGCGAGCTGGAGGAGTCCGCGCGCGAGCCCATCGCGGTCGTGGGCGTGGGGTGTCGCTTCCCGGGTGGGGTGACAACCCCCGAAGGACTGTGGACGCTCGTGTCCGACGGGGTGGACGCGATGAGCGACTTCCCGGCGGACCGCGGCTGGGACCTGGAGGCGGTGTACTCCCCGGACCCCGAGACGCCCGGCACGACGTACACCCGCGCCGGCGGGTTCCTGCACGACCTTGCCGAGTTCGACGCGCCGTTCTTCGACATCAGCCCGCGCGAGGCGCTGGCGATGGACCCGCAGCAGCGGCTGATGCTGGAGACGTCGTGGGAGGCGCTGGAGCGGGCGGGCATCGACCCGACCGGGCTGCGCGGTACGCCGACCGGGGTGTTCACCGGTATCTACGCCGTCGACTACGGCCCGCGGATGGGCGGCGCCGCGGCCGGCGAAGTGGAGGGTTACGCGCTCGCGGGGACGTACACCAGCGTGGCCTCGGGCCGGGTGGCGTACGTGCTGGGCCTGGAGGGCCCGGCGGTCTCCACCGACACCGCGTGCTCCTCCTCCCTCGTCGCCGTCCACCAGGCCGTGCGCTCCCTGCGCTCCGGTGAGTGCACGCTCGCCCTGGCCGGCGGTGTCTCGACGCTGCCGACCCCCGGGCTGCTCGTGGAGCTCGGCCGCCAGCGCGGTCTGTCGGAGGACGGGCGGTGCAAGGCGTTCGCCGAGGCGGCGGACGGCACCGGCTTCGCCGAGGGCGCCGGCGTACTGGTCCTGGAACGCCTCTCGGACGCGCTGCGCAACGGGCGCCGCATCTGGGGCGTCATCCGCGGCTCCGCGATCAACCAGGACGGCGCCTCCAACGGACTGACCGCACCGAACGAACTCGCCCAGCGGCGCGTCATCCGCGCCGCCCTGGCCGACGCCGGCCTGTCGACCACCGACGTGGACGCCGTCGAGGCCCACGGCACCGGCACCACCCTCGGCGATCCCATGGAGGCGGAGGCCCTCCTGGCCACCTACGGCCAGGACCGGGACCCGGCGAGCCCGCTGTGGCTGGGCTCGCTGAAGTCCAACATCGGCCACACCCAGGCCGCCGCGGGCGTCGGCGGCATGATCAAGATGCTGATGGCGATGCGCCACGGCACCCTGCCCCAGACCCTGCACGTGGACCGCCCGTCGTCACATGTGGACTGGTCTGCGGGAACGGTCGAACTGCTCACCGAGGCCAGGGAGTGGACCACACCCTCGGCACGCCCCCGCCGGGCCGGGATCTCCGCCTTCGGCATCAGCGGCACCAACGCGCACCTGATCCTCGAACAGGCACCCGACGCCACCGTGCAAGTACCGGACCCCACCGACGAGTTGGTGCCGTGGGTGCTGTCGGCGCGCTCGGCGGAAGCGCTGCGCGACCAGGCTCTGCGCCTCAGGGACGGCCTGGCCGCCGCCGACCTGCCGCTCGCGGGCGTCGGGCACTCCCTGGTGACGACCCGCTCCCTGTTCGAGCACCGCCAGGTGGTCATCGGCGCCGGACGCGACGCACTCCTCACCGCCCTCACCGCAGGCGACGGCCACGACGACGTGGTGTCCGGCATCGCGGGGCCGGTCGGCAAGACGGTCTTCGTCTTCCCCGGCCAGGGCTCGCAGTGGGTCGGCATGGCCACCGAACTCCTCGACTCCTCCCCGGTGTTCGCGAAGCGCATGGGGGAGTGCGCCGACGCGCTCGCGCCGCACGTCGACTGGTCCCTGTTCGACGTGCTCGGCGACGCCGACGCCCTCGAACGCGTCGATGTCGTCCAGCCCGTGCTGTGGGCCGTGATGGTGTCCCTGGCCGAGGTCTGGCGCTCGTACGGCGTCCGGCCCGCGGCCGTCGTGGGCCACTCGCAGGGCGAGATCGCCGCCGCCTGTGTCGCGGGCGCCCTGTCCATCGAGGACGCCGCCAAGGTGGTCGCCCTCCGGTCGAAGGTGATCCTGGCCCTCTCCGGACGCGGCGGCATGGTGTCCGTCGCGCTCCCGGTGGACGACGTACGGGCACTCCTGACCGACGGGCTGTCGATCGCCACCGTCAACGGGCCCACGTCCGTGGTCGTCTCCGGCGACGTCGGCGAGCTGGAGGCGCTGCTGGCCGCCTGCGAGGCGGACGAGGTCCGGGCCCGCCGCATCCCGGTGGACTACGCCTCCCACTGCGCCCACGTGGAGGCCGTCCACGACGAACTGAGCAAGGTCCTCACGGGACTTGAGCCCCGCACGGCCGAAGTCCCCTTCTTCTCCACGGTGACCGCCGACTGGCTGGACACCACCGGCCTCGACGCCGAGTACTGGTACACCAACCTGCGCCAGACGGTCCGCTTCGAGGAGGCCACCAGGGCCCTTTCCGAACAGGGCTTCCGCTTCTTCGTGGAGGCCTCGCCCCACCCGGTCCTGACGATCGGGGTGGAGCAGACCCTGGACAGCGCGGGCGTCGAGGGCGCCGTGGTCGGCACCCTGCGCCGCGGCGAGGGCGGCCTCGCGCGCTGCTACCGGTCGCTGGCCGAGGCCTTCGTCGCGGGCGTCGACGTGTCGTGGGAGAAGGCGTTCCCCGGCTGGGAGGGCCGCTGGGTCGAACTGCCCACGTACGCCTTCCAGCGCCAGCGCTACTGGCTGGACACCCCCGACGAGACCACCGACCGAAGCACCTCGGACCACCCGCTGCTCGACGCCGTGATCGACCTGCCCGACGGCGAGGACCGCGGCGGAGTCGTGGGCGGCGGACGGCTGTCGCTGGAACGCAACCCCTGGCTCGCCGACCATGTGGTCCACGGCGCCGCCCTGGTGCCGGCCACCGCGCTGGCGGAGCTCGCCGTGTGGGCGGCACGCAGGACGGGCTGCGACGTCGTCGAGGAACTCACCCTGGAGACACCGCTGGTGCTCTCCCGGACGGCCGAGCGCGAGATCCGCGTCGTCGTCGACGGCAAGCGCGCCGTCAGCGTGCACTCGCGGGGCGAGGGCGAGACCGAGTGGACGCGGAACGCCTCCGGTGTCCTCGGCACCGCGGGCGCCCCGGCGGACGCGGGCCTCGCCTCCTGGCCGCCCGCGGGCGCGGTCGGCGTGCCCTTCGAGGACGAGTACGCCAGGCTCTCCGCCCTCGGTTTCGGCTACGGCCCCCTGTTCCGCGGTCTGACAGAGGTGTGGCGCGACGGCGACACCCTGTACGCCGAGGCGGAGCTGCCCGCGTCCGACGGCACCGACCGCAGCGGGTTCGGGATCCACCCGGCGCTGCTCCAGGCCGCGCTGCTCCCGATCGGCCTGGGCCGGTTCGTGGACGCCTCCCGGCCCGAGGGCTGGCTGCCGTTCCACTGCGCGGGCCTGCGGATCGCCACCGACCGGCCCACCGCCGCCCTGCGCGTCCGTCTCGCGCCCGCGGGCGAGAACGCGCTGTCCGTGACCCTCGCCGACGACACCGGCACACCGGTCGGCGGCATCGACACCCTGAGCCTGCGGCCCGCGGACGTCGACAAGCTGACCGCACTGGGCTTCGACCACCAGGACTCGCTGTTCCGGGCGGAGTGGGCGCCCGTCGCGGTCGCCGCCGGCCGGACCCCCGCCGCCTACGCGGTGGTGGGCGCACCCGACCCGGGACAGGGCGGAGCCGTCTTCGCCGACCTCGACGAACTCACCGCTTCCGGCGGGGAGATACCCCCGGTCGTCATCGCCGCCGTCGACGCAGGCGCCATCGACAGCGGCGCCACCGACGGGGGAGCCCCCGACGGGAGCGCCGCCGACACCCCGGCCGCCGCCGAGCAGAACCTCCACCGTGTGCTGCGCTGGACGCGAGCCTGGCTCACCGACGACCGGTTCGCCGACTCACGCCTGGTCCTCGTCACGCGGGACGCCTTCCGCGACGAGCAGGTCTCCCGCCCCGACCCGGCCGCGACCGCGGTCTGGGGATTCGTACGCACCGCACAGACCGAGAACCCGGGCCGCTTCGCGCTCGTCGACACCGACGGCACGCCCGCCTCCTGGGCCCTCGTCCCGGCCGCCGCCGAGACCGGCGAGGCCCAGCTCAGGATCCGCGCCGGGGAGGTGACCACCCCGCAACTGGTCCGTGCCCCCGACGCGGCACAGGACGTCCCCGTCCTCGGCGCCGGAACGGTACTGATCACCGGTGGCACCAGCGGCCTGGGCGCGAAACTCGCCCGCCACCTCGTGGACCGGCACGGCGTGCGCCGGCTGGTGCTGACCAGCAGGCGTGGGCAGGCGGCCCCGGAGGCGGCCGGACTCCAGCAGGAGCTGGCCGAGGCGGGGGCCCACGTCGACATCGTGGCCTGCGACGTCGCCAGCCGTGCCGCCGTCGCCGAACTGATCGCCACGGTCCCGGCCGAGCACCCGCTCTCGGCGGTGATCCACTGCGCGGGCATCCTCGACGACGGGGTCGTCGAGGCGCTGACCGAGGACCGGGTGGACGCCGTCCTCGCGGCGAAGGCACGCGGCGCCTGGTATCTGCACGAGCTGACGCGGGATCTGGAGCTGTCCGCGTTCGTGCTGTTCTCCTCGGTCGCGAGCGTGCTCGGCACCGCGGGACAGGCCAACTACGCGGCCGCCAACGCCTTCCTCAACGGTCTCGCGGAGACCCGCCGCGCCGCCGGACTGCCGGCCACCGCACTGTGCTGGGGCTTCTGGGCCGAGCGCAGCGAGATGGTCGCCGACCTCGGCGACACGGACGTCGTACGACTGCAACGCCAGGGCGTGCAGCCGATGTCGACGCCGGAGGGCCTCGCGCTCTTCGACGCGGCGCTCGCGCAGGACGATCCGGTCCTGGTGCCCGCGCGCCTCAACCTCCCGGCGCTGGGCGGCCGCCAGGGCTCGCCGCTGCTGCGCGCGCTGACCGGCGCGTCCGGCGCGGCGGGCGGCGCAGAGGCCACCGACGACGGGCTCGCACGGCGGCTGAAGTCGCTGTCGCCGACCGAGGCGGAGGCGGCGCTGCTCGACGCGGTACGGACCCAGACCGCGCTGGTGCTGGGCCACCCCGACACCCGCAGGATCACTCCGGCCGCGACGTTCAAGAAGCTCGGGATCGACTCGCTCACCGCCCTGGAGCTGCGGAACAAGCTGTCCGCGGCGACCGGTCTGAAGCTGCCCGCCACGCTCGCCTTCGACCACCCGAACCCGGGCGCCCTCGCGCAGTTCCTGAACACGCGCGTCAACCCCGGCTCGGCCGCCGGACCGGAATCCCCGGTCGATCACCTGGCCAAGGAGATCGAGGGCCTGGGCGCCCGCCTGGAGGAGGCCTTCCGCGAGCTCGCGGACGACGACAAGGCCACCCTCTCCACACTGCTCGGCGAACTGCAGGGCCGGGTCCGTTCCATGGCGGGCGCCGGGGCACCGGCCGGGCTCACCGACCAGATCAGTTCGGCCTCCGCGGGAGAGCTTCTCGCGCTTCTCGACAAAGAGCTCGGCTAGGGGATTGGGATGACGAACGACAACAACGCCGATGTCCTCGACTACCTCAAGCGGACATCGATCGAGCTGATCGAGACGCGCAAACGTCTGCAGGAGCTGACCGACGCCGCCGGCGAGCCCATCGCCGTGGTGGGCGCCGCCTGCCGCTTCCCGGGCGGGGCGACCTCCCCGGAGGCGCTGTGGGAGCTGGTGGAATCCGGCACGGACGCCGTGTCGGACTTCCCCGACGACCGCGGCTGGGACCTGGAGGGCCTCTACGACCCGGACCCGGACCACGCGGGCACCTGCTACACCCGCTCGGGCGGCTTCCTGTACGACGCGGCCGACTTCGACGCCGACTTCTTCGGCATCAACCCGCGCGAGGCGCTCGCCGCCGACCCGCAGCAGCGGCTGCTCCTGGAGACCTCCTGGGAGTCCCTGGAACGCGCCGGCATCGACCCGGAGACGCTGCGCGGCAGCGACACCGGTGTGTTCGCCGGGATCGCCTACTTCGGATACGGCAACCACTTCTTCACCCCGGAGAACATCTCCGGCTACGCGCAGACCGGTTCGCTGCTGAGCGTGGCGTCCGGCCGGGTGTCCTACACGCTGGGCCTTGAGGGCCCGGCGGTGTCGACCGACACCGCGTGCTCCTCGTCGCTGGTGACCGTGCACCAGGCGGTGCAGTCGCTGCGGCAGGGCGAGTGCGGTCTGGCGCTGGCCGGCGGGGTCACCGTCATGGCGATGCCGCAGGTGTTCCGGGAGTTCTCACGGCAGCGGGGCCTGGCGGCGGACGGCCGCTGCAAGGCGTTCGCCGACGCCGCGGACGGCACCGGCTTCGCCGAGGGCGTCGGCATGCTCGTCCTCGAACGGCTCTCCGACGCCCGCCGCAACGGGCGCCGCATCTGGGCCGTGATCCGCGGCTCGGCCATCAACCAGGACGGCGCGTCCAACGGTCTGACCGCTCCGAACGGACCGGCCCAGCAGCGCGTCATCCGGGCCGCGCTCGCGAACGCCCGGGTACAGGCGAGCGACGTCGACGCGGTGGAGGCCCACGGCACCGGCACCACGCTCGGCGACCCCATCGAGGCCCAGGCGCTGCTGGCCACCTACGGCCAGGAGCGCGACCCGGCGAGCCCGCTGTGGCTGGGCTCCCTGAAGTCGAACATCGGCCACACCCAGGCGGCCGCGGGCGTCGGCGGCATCATCAAGATGATCATGGCGATGCGGCACGGCGTCCTGCCCCGGACCCTGCACGTCGACCAGCCGTCGACCCACGTGGACTGGTCCGCCGGGGCGGTGGAGCTGCTGACCGAGTCCAGGCAGTGGACCACCGCGTCGGGACGCCCCCGCCGGGCCGGCATCTCCAGCTTCGGCGCCAGCGGCACCAACGCGCACCTGATCCTGGAGCAGGCCCCCGAGGAGGAGCCGGCGGCCGACGAGCCGACGGCACCCGACACGGCCGGCGGCGACGCGCTGCTCCCCTGGGTCGTGTCGGCCCGCTCGGAGCAGGCCCTGCGCGAACAGGCCGGGAAACTGCGCGACTTCATCGTCGCCGCCGCCGACGACGACGCTGACCTGGACCTCGCCGACGCCGGCTGGTCGCTGGTGTCCACCCGCGCACGGTTCGAGCACCGTGCCGTGGTCCTGGGCCACGACCGGGACGAACTCCTCAGCGGCCTGGCGTCGTTGAGCGACGGCACGGAAACCGCCGCCGTGGTGCGCGGCGTCGCCGGTGAACTCGGCACCTCCGTCTTCATGTTCCCGGGCCAGGGCGCCCAATGGACGGGTGTGGCCCGGCAGTTGTACGACGCCTTCCCGGCCTTCGCGGAGAGCATCGACGAGGTCTGCGCCCGCTTCGACACCCACCTCCCCTTCGCCCTGAAGCCCCTGCTCCTCGCCGACGAGCCCGAGGGCCGCGAGCGCACGGACGTCATGCAGGCGGCCCTCTTCGCCCTCCAGGTCGGCCTCTACCGGCTCCTCACGCGGTACTGCCCGCGGCCGGACCACCTGATCGGCCACTCCGTCGGCGAGATCGCCGCCGCCCATGTCTCCGGCGTCCTCGACCTGGACACCGCGACCCGTCTGGTCGCCGCCCGCGGCCGCATCATGCAGACCGTCACCGAACCGGGCGCCATGCTGGCCGTCCGCGCCTCGGAAGCCGACGTCACCACCCTGCTCGGCGAGTACGAGCGGGTCGGCATCGCCGCCGTCAACGGCCCGGAGTCCGTGGTCGTCTCGGGCCTGCGCGACCAGGTCCATGCCCTCCGCGACCGACTGGTCGCCGACGGCAGGTCGGCCAAGCTGCTCCCGGTCGACCACGCCTTCCACTCCCCGCTCATGGACCCGGTCCTCGACGAGTTCGCCGAGGCGCTCGGCACCCTCCCCACGGACGGCGAGCTGACGATCCCGATCGTCTCCACCCGGCTCGGCCGCGAGGTCACGCTCCAGGAGCTGACGTCCGCCGAGTACTGGGTACGGCACGTCCGCGAGCCGGTGCGCTTCTACGACGCCGTGGAGTCCGCCCGTACGGCCGGGGCGAGCGTCTTCCTGGAGGTCGGCCCGGGCGCCACGCTCGCGGGCCTCACCAAGGACGCCTTCTCCGGTGAGGGCGTGACCGACGCGGTGGTCCTGTCGACCTCGCGCCGGGACCGCGGGCCGGCCCAGGCGCTGATCGGCGCGCTCGCCGGGCTGCACGTCGAAGGCGGATCCGTGGACTGGGACGCCCTGTTCGGCCCCCGCCGCCGGGTGGACCTGCCGACCTACGCCTTCCAGCGGCAGCGGTACTGGATGGACTTCCTGGCCGGGCTGGAGTCGGCCGACGTCAGCTCCGCCGGTCTGTCCACCCCGGCCCACCCCCTCCTCGGCGCCGTCGTGGACCACCCCGGCACCGGCGAGGTCGTCTTCACCGACCTGTGGTCCCTGCGCACCCACGACTGGCTCGCCGACCACGCCGTCTTCGGCGCCGTCGTCGTACCGGCGACCGCCTACCTGGACCTGGCCCTGTCCGTGGGCGACCACGTCGGATGCGGCGCGGTCGAGGAACTCTCCCTGGAAGTCCCGCTGATCCTTCCCGACTCGGGCGACCTGCAGGTGCGCGTCGTCGTCGGCGCGGCGGACGAGACGGGACGCCGCTCCCTGGACGTGTACTCGCGCCCCGCCGAGGACGGCGACCAGCCCGGCGGCTGGACCCGCCACGCCATGGGCGGCCTCACCCCGACCGTGCCGCCGACGCCCGAGTGGTCCGAGAGCACCCGCACCCTCGCCGCGTGGCCGCCGGCCGGGGCGCGCCGGATCGCCTTCGACGGCCTCTACGACTCCCTCGCGGACGGCGGCTTCGACTACGGCCCGGCCTTCCGCGGCCTGCGCGAGGTGTGGCAGCACGGCGACGACCTCTTCGCCCTCGCCACCCTGCCGGAGACCGCCGAGTCCGCCGACGGCTTCGGCCTGCACCCGGCGCTCCTCGACACCGTGCTGCACGCCGTCGTGGCCGGCGGCGTCATCCAGGTGACCGGCGAGCAGGGCTGGATGCCCTTCGCCTGGTCCGGTGTGCACCGGTTCGGCTCCTGCGGCCCGACCGTACGGGTCCGCCTCACCCCGGCCGGCGAAGGCGTCGTCTCCCTGGCGATCGCCGACGAGCACGGCCGCGGCATCGCCTCCGTCGAGGCCCTCACCTTCCGGCCCGCGAGTGCCGAACAGGTACGCGCGGCCCGCGGCGGCCAGGACCGGCAGCTGTACGAACTCGGCTGGCGTCCCGTCCAGCAGGGCAAGCCGGAGACCTACCGGGGGCGGTGGGCCGTCCTCGGCACGAGCGACGGCCTGGCCTCCCGGCTCGCCGGGGCGCAGGACGACAGCGTCGCCGTCCACGATTCCCTGGACGAGGTCCTCGCCGCAGAGGCACCCGCCCATCTCGTCCTGTGCCTGGACGACTTCGTCACCCCCGGCCCCGATCCGCTCACCACGGTCGGCGACACGGACAAGCACGTGCTGGCCCGCGTCCAGCGGTTCCTCGCCGAGGAGACCTTCGCCGGATCCACCCTGGTCGTCCTCACCCGCCTCGCCCTCGACTCCGGCGCGGGGGAGACCGTGGAGAGTCTCCCCGGCGCCTCCGTATGGGGCCTGATCCGCTCCGCCCAGACCGAGCACCCCGGCAGGTTCCGGCTCGTCGACATCGACGACGAGCAGACCTCCTGGGCGGCCCTCCCGGACGCCCTCGCCCTCGACGAGGCCCAACTGGCGCTGCGCGACGGCACGTTCCTCGTCCCACGCCTGGCTTCGGCCGCGCCCGCGGAGCACCGCCTCGACCCCCCGGCACCCGGCCCGCACCGACTCGGCATCCCGAGCAAGGGCACGCTGGAGAACCTGACCTGGATCCCGTGCCCCGAGGTGGCGGAGCCCCTGACGAGCGGCCAGGTCCGGATCGCCGTCCAGGCCGCGGGGCTCAACTTCCGGGACGTCACCATCGCCCTGGGACTGATCGACCGCACGGCCATCGACGCCGGGCTCGGCAGCGAGGGCTCCGGTGTCGTGCTGGAGGTCGCGGACGACGTCACGGGCCTCGCGCCCGGCGACCGCGTCACCGGCATCTTCCCCGGCGCGTTCGGCCGCGTGGCCGTCGCCGACCAGCGCATGCTCACGACCGTCCCCGACGGCTGGAGCCACGCCGAGGCGGCGTCCATGCCGAGCACCTTCCTCACCGCCTACTACGCCCTCTTTTGCGTCATGCAGCTGAAGAAGGGCCAGCGGATCCTCATCCACGCCGCGGCCGGCGGCGTCGGCATGGCCGCCGTCCAGCTGGCCAAGCACGTCGGCGCCGAGATCTACGCGACCGCGAGCCCGGCCAAGTGGCCCACCCTGCGCGCCCTCGGCCTCGACGACGAGCACCTGGCGTCCTCGCGCGACCTGGAGTTCGCGCAGAAGTTCCTCGACGCCACCGGCGGCCGCGGCGTCGACGTCGTACTCAACTCCCTCGCCCACCAGTTCGTCGACGCCTCGCTCACGCTGCTCCCCGAGGGCGGCAACTTCGTCGAGATGGGCAAGACGGACATCCGCGACCCCCGCCGGGTCGCCGCCGACCACCCCGGAGTCGACTACGAGGCCTTCGACCTCTACGCGGCGGGCCCGGACGCCATCCACGCCATGTTCCGGGACGTCATGGAGCTGTTCGCCGCCGGCCATGTGCGGCTGACCCCGGTCTCCGTACGCGACATCCGCGACGCCCGCAGGACGTTCCGCGAGATGAGCCAGGGCCGCCACATCGGCAAGCTCGTCCTCGACGTCGGTGACGGCTTCGGCGGTGGCACCGTCCTGGTCACCGGCGGCACCGGGGGAGTGGGCTCGCTCGTGGCACGGCACCTCGTCGCCGAGCACGGCGTGCGGAGCCTGCTGCTGGCGAGCCGTCGGGGACCCGCCGCCGAGGGGGTGCCCCAACTGGTCGCGGACCTCGAGGACGCGGGCGCGACGGTACGCGTCGTGGCCTGCGACATCGCGGACCGGGACGCCGTGGCGGAGCTGCTCGCCGACATGCCCCCGCGCCATCCGCTGACGGCGGTCGTGCACGCGGCGGGCGTGCTCGCGGACGGCACCGTCGAGTCGCTGACCGCCGAGAGCGTCGACCACGTGCTGCGCGCCAAGGTCGGCGGCGCGCTCACCCTGCACGAACTGACCAAGGACCGCCCCCTGTCGGCGTTCGTCCAGTTCTCCGCCCTCGCCGGCACCCTCGGCAACGGCGGCCAGGCCAACTACGCCGCCGCCAACGCCTTCCTGGACGGTCTCGCCGCCCACCGAAGGGCGTCCGGGCTGCCCGGCACCTCGCTGTGCTGGGGCTGGTGGGAGCAGAGCAGCGGCATGACCGGGGAACTGGACCAGGCCGACTTCTCCCGGCTGCGGCGGATGGGCATCGCCGCGATGCCGACGGCCGAGGCACTGGACCTGTTCGACGCCGCGTGCGCGCTCGACAAGCCGGTCCTCGTCCCGGCCCGCGTCGACGTCGCCGCCCTGCGCAACAAGAGCGGTGACGAACTGCCGCTGCTCCTGCGCGACCTCGCCGGCACCGGCCGCCCGCGCCGGGGCAGGGCGGGCACGGGCAAGGAGAGCGGCGCCCTCGACCTGACCGCCAAGCTGGCCGGCCTGCCGGCGGACGAGGCGCAGACGGCCGTACTGGACTGGCTGCGCGACCAGGTCGCCGTCGTGCTCGGACACCCCTCCGGCACGGTCGTCGACGCCGACCAGCAGTTCACCCAGCTGGGCTTCGACTCGCTGACCTCGGTCGAACTCTGCAACCGCCTCGCGGCCGCCACCGGACTGCGTCTGCCGACCACCCTGGTCTTCAGCTACCCGACACCGCGCGAGATGAGCGAGCACCTCTTCGGCCTGCTGCGCCCGGAACCCGGCCCGGCCTCGGCCGCGGCTTCGGGGGAGGACGCCGAGATCCGCGAGGTGCTGCGGACCATCTCCATCGACAGCCTGCGCAGCGCGGGCCTGCTGGAGCTGGTCCTGGCCTGCGCCGCCCCCGCGGGCACGGACCCCGGCGTACCGGCGGCGGACGCGGACACCGCCGTGGACGAGTTCTCGGACCTGGACCTGGATGCCCTGGTCGACCTGGCTCTGGATGAGAAGAGGTAAGTGACATGACCGACTCCGCGGATCGCACAGCGGACGGCGCGGACCGGGTCCAGCGGGCGCTTCGCACACTGCTGGAGGAGCGCGACCGCCTCCGGCAGGAGAACGACGCCCTCAAGGCGGGCCGTGGCGAGCCGATCGCCGTGGTCGCCATGGCGTGCCGCTTCCCGGGAGACGTCTCCACCCCCGAGGACCTGTGGGAGGTCCTGCGCGAAGGCCGTGACGTCGTGGCCGGGTTCCCGCAGGACCGCGGGTGGCGGGACGTCTACGACCCCGACCCCGACACCGCCGGCCGCGCCTACACCCGCCAGGGCGGCTTCCTGGCCGATCCAGCCGGTTTCGACGCGGACTTCTTCAACATCAGCCCGCGCGAGGCCCTGGCGGTCGACCCCCACCACCGGCTGCTCCTGGAGACCTCCTGGGAGGTCTTCGAACGCGCGGGCATCGTCCCCGCCGACGTGCGCGGCTCCGACATCGGCGTGTTCTCCGGGGTGAGCTCCTCCGAGTACGGCTGGCGTTTTTTGGAGGCGGGCCAGCAGGAGCTGGAGGGCCATCTGCTGTACGGCAGCGCGCTGAGCGTCGCCTCCGGCCGGGTGGCGTACGAACTGGGCCTGACCGGGCCCGCGGTGTCGGTGGACACGGCGTGCTCGTCGTCGCTGGTCGCCCTGCACATGGCGGTGCAGTCCCTGCGCTCGGGGGAGTGCTCGCTGGCCCTCGCGGGCGGCGCGTCGGTGATCTCGACACCCGCCATGTTCGTGGAGTTCTCGCGGCTCGGCGCGCTGTCCGCCGACGCCCGCTGCAAGGCCTTCTCGGACGGCGCCGACGGCACCGGCTGGGCCGAGGGCGTGGGCGTCCTGCTGCTGGAGAAGCTGTCCGACGCCCGCCGCAACGGCCACCCGGTTCTCGCCGTCCTGCGCGGCAGCGCGGTGAACCAGGACGGCGCCAGCAACGGACTGACCGCCCCCAACGGCCGCGCCCAGGAGAAGGTGATCCGCAAGGCCCTGGCCAACGCGGGCGTCGCGCCCTCCGAGGTCGACCTGGTCGAGGCCCACGGCACCGGCACCAAGCTCGGCGACCCCATCGAGGCGGGTGCGTTGCTCGCCACCTACGGACAGGGCCGCGACCCCCGACAGCCGCTGTGGCTGGGCTCGTTGAAGTCGAACATGGGCCACGCCATGGCCGCCGCCGGAGTCGGCGGAGTCATCAAGGCCGTCCTCGCCCTGCGCCACAAGTACCTGCCGAAGACCCTGCACGTGCAGGCGCCCTCCAGCCACGTCGACTGGGCCGCCGGCGGTGTCGAACTGCTGGTGGAGGGCCGCGAGTGGACCCGCGAGAGCGGACCGCGACGGGCCGGCGTGTCCTCGTTCGGCGTCAGCGGCACCAACGCCCACGTCATCCTGGAGGAACCGGCCGATGACCAGCGGGACGAGCCCGCCGCGGACACCGGAGCCGTCCCCGGCCGGGTGCCGTGGGTCCTGTCCGGCAAGAGCGCGAAGGCCCTGGAACGCCAGGCCGCCAAGCTCCGCGACTTCGTCGCCGCCGACCCCGACCTGGATGTGGCCGACGCCGGCTGGTCGCTGGTGTCGGGCCGCTCCGCCTTCGCGCACCGCGCGGTGGTCCTGGGCCAGGACCGCGACGAACTGCTGACCGCTCTGACCTCGCTGAGCGAGGGCACCGAGTCCCCCGCGGTGGTGCGTGCCGTCGCCGGGAAACTCGGCGGAGTCGCCTTCATGTTCCCCGGCCAGGGCTCCCAGTGGGCCGGCATGGGCCGGCAGCTCTACGACACCTTCCCCGTCTTCGCCGAGAGCCTCGACGCGTGCGCGGCCGCCCTGGCCGAATGGGTCGACTGGTCGCTCCTGGACGTCCTGCGCGGCGCCGAGGGCGCACCCACCCTGGAGCGCGTGGACGTCGTCCAGCCGGCGCTGTTCTCGGTGATGGTGTCCATGGCCGCCCTGTGGCGCTCCTGGGGTGTGGAACCGGCCGCGGTGGTGGGCCACAGCCAGGGCGAGATAGCCGCCGCCCACGTCTGCGGCGCGCTGTCCCTGCGGGACGCCGCCAAGGTCGTGGCACTGCGCAGCCAGGCCCTGGTCGACCTCAAGGGCCTCGGTGGGATGGCCTCGGTCGCCGAGTCCGCCGACGTCGTGGCGGAACTCATGGCTCCGTGGAGCGACCGGGTGAGCATCGCCGTGGTCAACGGCCCCCGCTCGGTGGTGGTGTCCGGCGAGCCCGACGCCCTCGACGAGTTCGTCGAGAAGATGAAGGCCGAGGGCGCCCAGGCCCGACGGATCTCCGTCGACTACGCCTCCCACTCCCACCAGGTGACCCGCGTCCGCGAGAAGGTGCTCGCCGCGCTGTCCGACGTGAGCCCGAAGTCGTCGAAGCTGCCCTTCTACTCGACCCTCTACGGTGAAGTCATCGACACCGCGCGGCTGAACGCCGACTACTGGTACGACAACCTGCGCGAGAAGGTCCTGTTCGAGACCGCGGTGCGCCGGCTGTCCGAGGACGGGTTCCGGGTCTTCGTCGAGATGAGCCCGCACCCCGTACTGACCGTCCCCGTGCAGGAGATCGTCGAGGACGTGGACGACGCGCTCGTCCTGTCGTCCACACGGCGGGACCGGGACGAGGTCGAGACCCTGCTCGGCTCGCTCGCCGCACTCCACGTCCGCGGCGGCCCGGTCGACTGGGACGCCCTGTTCGGCACCCGCCGACGCGTGGACCTTCCCACGTACGCCTTCCAGCGGCAGCGTTACTGGCTGAGCTCCTCGCACACCACGGCCGCCGCCGAGCTGCCCTCGGCGGAATCGGCCGCGGCCGCGGAGCAGCAGGTTCCGCTGTCGGAGCGGGTCTCGGCCCTGACCGACGAGGAGGCGAAGGCCGCCCTCCTGGTCGAGCACGTCGTCGAGAAGGTCGCCGTCGTCCTCGGCCACCCCACCACCGAATCCATCAGCCCCGACCAGGAGTTCAAGGAGCTCGGATTCGACTCGCTGCTCTCGGTGGAGCTGAGCAAGCGGCTGACCGCGTCGACCGGCATCAAACTCAGGGCGAACGCGGTGCTGCGCTATCCGTCACCGCGACGGATCGCCGAGCACGTCCTCGCCTCGATGCCGTAGCACCGTCCCGCCGGCGGGACACCGCAACCACGACAGCGGCCCGTCCCGCCGGACTCCAAGTTGTATTGAACGGCTGATTCACTTCCCTCAAGGTGGGGGTGATCTGCGAATTCCCGAATTCCGGGCCTGTTTGCTGAGGGGTTGATCTTTGTGCCTTCGTTCGGTGCGTCGTCTGCGCATAAAGGCATGTGGCGGGCGCAGCAAATGGCTCCCGACACGCCGAACCACGCGCTGACCATGTGGGACGTGGACGGTGAGCTGGACGCTGCGGTCATGGAATCCGCGTTCCTGCACGTCATGGGAGAAGCGGAGGTGCTGCGCGTCAATTTCTCCGACGACGGCAGCGGACTGCGCCTCGCCCCCCGGGAACTGGGGGACTGGCGGCCGTTCTTCCTGGACCTCAGTGCCGAGGCCGCCCCGGAGCAGGCGGCGCGCGAGGCGCTGGCGGACATGGTGCGCGAACCGTTCGACCTGGAGCGGGACCTGCTGTTCCGGCTGGGAGTCGTCAGGCTCGCCGCGACCCGCTCGCTCCTCGTGATCGCCTACCACCACCTCATCTCCGACGGCTTCGGCGCCGGCGGCCTGCTGTCCCGCCGTCTCGCCGAGGTGTACACGGCGCTGCTGCGCGGCGAGCGGATACCCGAGCTGGCCCACCCCTGGGACGCCGAGTCGTTCGCCGCCGAGGCCACCGAGTACCTCGCCTCGCCGAAGTTCACCGAGGACACCGAGTTCTGGCGCGACTACCTCACCGACGCCCCCGCGCCCGCACAGGTCCCGCGCGTCGCCCTCTCCGACGCCCAGCGCACCGCGCTCTCCGAGCCGATGAGCGAGTCCGACCGCTGGTCGGAGGTCGCCGACACCATCGGCATGGTGAGCCGCACCCTGACCGTCCCGCGCGCCGAGGCCGACGCATGGACGGAGACCGCGCGCTCCATGGGCGTGTGGACCTCGCAGCTGCTGACCGCGGCCGCCTCCGTGTACTTCCGGCACCGCTGCGACCGCCCCGAGTTCCTCCTGTCGCTGGCCGTCAGCAACCGTGTCGGCGTCGCCAGCCGGACCCCCGGCCTCGCGGTGAACGTCGTGCCGGTGAAGGTGGGGGTCCCGCTCGGCGCGACCTTCACCGAGATCGCCGACGCGCTCGTCGACGAGACCTTCGAACTCTTCGGCCACACCGCCTGCCACTACTCCGACATCCAGCGCGCGAGCGGCACCGTCCTCAGCGGCCGCGGCAGCTTCGGCGCCGTCATGAACGTCGTCGAGTTCGTGGAGCAGCTCCACTTCGCCGACAGCCCGGCCCGCTACTTCGGCGCGACCACCGGCACCTTCGAGGAACTGTCCATCGGCGTCTACACCGACGGCAGCGCCGAGAGCGACCTCTACATCCGCCTCGACGCCCCCTCCAGCCTGTACCACCGTGCGGAACTGCGGTTCATCGGCGAGGAGTTGATCGCGTACATCCGCGCCGCCGTGGCCACCGGCAACCGGCCGGTCGGCGCCCTGGACGTGGTGAGCGGCGCCGAGCGCGACGGTGTGCTGACCGCCCCGAACGACACGGACGCGGCGGTGCCCGGGCTGACGGTTCCCGAGCTGTTCGCCCGCCAGGTCGAGCGGAACCCCGACGCCGTCGCCCTCGTGTCCGCCGACTCGGACCTCACCTACCGGGAGCTGGACGAGCAGTCGGCTCAGCTGGCCGAGGCCCTGCGGCAGCGGAACATCGGACCCGAGACGGTCGTCGCGGTGGCCCTGCCCCGCTCGACGGAGCTCGCCGTCGCCCTGCTGGCGGTGGTGAAGGCCGGCGGCGCCTATCTGCCGATCGACCCCAAGTCCCCGGCGGAGCAGATCGGTTCACGGATCGACGCCTCCGCGGCCGCCGCCCTGCTCACCGACACGGCGACGGCCGCGGCGCTCGCCGCCGGTCTGTCCGTCCCCGCGCTCGTCCTCGACGACATCGCGGCGGAGACCGCCACCGCCGCTGCCGCGCCGAAGGCCGTGTCCCGCCAGGACAGCCTGCTGGCCGTGCTGTACGGCTCCGCACCGGCCGGCGAGACCGCGCCCGTCGCCCTGACGCACCGCAACATCGAACGGTTCGTCCTGGACCGGAACTTCAAGGACGCCGGCCACAGCACCGTGCTGTGGCACGCGCCGCACACCTCCGACGCGCTCACCCTCGACGTGTGGGTGCCGCTGCTGAACGGCGGCCGCGTCGTCGTGGCGCCCGAGGGCGACCTCGACATCGACACGCTGACCGCGGCACGGGAGGCGCACGGGATCACCACGGTGTGGCTGCCCGCCGGCCTGTTCTCGGCGATCGCGGCCGCGCACCCCGAGCGCCTCGCCGGACTGCGCGAGGTGTGGACCGGCGGCGACCGCGTCTCCGCGGCCGCGCTGCGCCGCGTCCGGGAGGCCTGCCCCGAGCTGACCATCGTCAACGGCCACGGCCCGACGGAGACCACCGTGTTCGCCGCCGGCCACCGCCTGGCCGCCGACGAACCGGTGCGCCACGCCGGCACCCTCGGCCGCCCGCTGGACAACACCGCCCTCTACGTCCTGGGCCCGGGCCTGGCACCGGTCCCCGTCGGCGTCGTCGGCGAGCTGTACGTGGCCGGCACCGGCGTGGCCCGCGGCTACGCCGGGCGCCCCGGACCGACCGCCGAGCGCTTCGTGCCCTGCCCGTTCGGCCCGGACGGCGGGCTGATGTACCGCACCGGGGACCGGGTGCGCTGGGGCACCGACGGCCGCCTTGAGTACGTGGCCCGGGCCGACGCCCAGGTCGACGTACGCGGGGTCCGGGTCGAACTGGCCGAGGTCGAGGAGGTCCTCGCCGAGCACACCGGGCTCGCCCAGGCCGTCGTGGTCGTCCGGGCGGACGGCTCGGGCCAGCCGCGGCTGGTGGCCTACGTCGTCCCGGCGGCCGGCAAGTCCGTCACGGGCGAGGAGCTGCGCCGGTTCGCCGCGGGATGGCTGCCGGAGTCCATGGTCCCGTCGGTCTTCACCCTGCTGGAGCGCCTCCCGGTGACGGCGGCCGGCCGGGTCGACCGGGCGGCGCTGCCCGAGCCCGCCTTCGACGACGGCAAGTACCGGGCCCCCCGCAACGAGACGGAGCGGATCCTGGCCGCGGCCTTCGCCGATGTGCTCGAACTGGACCGGGTGAGCATCGACGACGACTTCTTCGACCTCGGCGGGAACTCGCTGAGGGCGATCAGGCTCGTCGGCCTGATCCGGGCGGAGCTGAAGCAGGAGGTGTCCATCCGCCGGCTGTTCGCGGCCCGCTCCGTCGTCGGGCTCTCCGACATGTGGAAGGACCTCGCCCAGTCCAGCAGGCCGACCCTGCGCAGGAGGACGAAGGCCGGCGCGGTCCTCTGAGTCCCGTGCCCGCCCGGTGGCCGTCACTGGTGCGGGACGTCGACCCCGGCTGAGCGCAGATGCTCCTCCAGCAGCTCGTTCAGCCGGGCCCCCGCGGGCGCCTGGTCCTCCCGGTGATGGTTGACCAGCCCGTAGCGGGTGGCGGCGTCGGGTCTGGACCGGAACTCGGCCGGCATCGCCAGCAGTTCACGGTTGGCCAGCAGCTTGGCCGACAGGGCGGCGGCGAGCTCGCCGAGCCGTGGATCGTCCGGGTCCCAGGACTCCGCCTCCAGGCTGAGTTTGAGCAGTCCGACGTACTCCGGGTCGCCGAGCTGGTGCTCCAGCTGGTCCAGAAGGTTGTCGAAGACCTCCGGCACCAGCGCGCGGGCCAGGATCAGGGCTTCCTGCTGGATGGCCACGTACTCGGTGTCGAAGCCGAGCTCGGTGAACCGGTCCAAAGCCACACAGGCCCGCTCGGGCAGCAGCAGCCGGTCGCCGGAGGCGAGCCGGTGCAGCACCGCGCGCCGCGCGATCAGCTCCTCGATCCGGTCGGTCAGCCGCCGCTCGACATCGTCCAGGGCGGCGGCGAACCGCTCGGGATCGGCGTCGAGCAGCGCCCCGATCTCGGCCAGCGGCACCCCCGCTCCGGCAAGCGTGCGGACCTGCACCAGCCGCAGCATGTCGGGGGATCCGTACCGCCGATAACCGGAGCCGTCCCGCTCCGGTTCGTCGACCAGGCCGAGCCGGTGATAGTGGCGCACCGTCTTCACCGTGACGCCGGCGAACGCCGCCGCCTGCCCGATCGTGAGCCCGTACACCATCGGTTCAGTGCGTCCTCTGATCGTGGGCGGCCGCCGTCTCGCGCACGGCCAGGGCGATGGCCCGGAAGTCCTTGCGCAGGATGTGGGAGTGGTTGCTGGACACCTTCGAGCTCACCCGGAGGTTCGGGTTGCGGGCGAGCACCGGGTCCAGCGAGGCCCGTACCGCCTCCATCTCCTCCTCGCCGCCGCCCAGGTTGGAGCCGGTGGCCAGGACGTACCGCACCGGGCAGGTCAGGCGCTCCAGGACCGGCGCCATCGAGGCGCACAGCCCGTTGATCTCGATGTTGATCTCGGCGTGCTGTTCGGCGGACATCCGCGCCGCCATGCCCAGCGGCCGCACCACGGGCAGCAGGAACCGCATCCGGTGGAACAGCTTGCGGATCCGCTCCTCGCCCTCCTTGCCGGTGAGCCCGTACGGCATGGCGCCGTCCGCGGAGACCACGCCCAGGACGCGGTCCGGGTGCCGGTCGGCCCAGTGCACCGCGAGCGCCGCACCGTAGGACCAGCCCACGAGCAACGGGCGTTCCACACCGGTCGCCTCGAGGACGGCGTCGAGGTCGCGCAGACACGCCTCGAAGGAGTAGTCGGACGACAGCTTGGACCGGCCCCGGGCCCGCTCGTCGTAGGTGATGTGCCGCCAGTCGGAGCCGAGCGCGGCGATCGTGGGCCGCCAGGGCTTGTGGTCGGCGTAGGAGCCGTTGAGGTAGACGATGGGACGGCCGGGGCCCCGGGTGTCGGTGACGTACAGGGCCGTGTCGTCGACGGGGACCATGCCGGTCCAGGTCGTGGTCGCAGAAGAGGTCATGCGTTCAGCGTCCACCCTGACCCTGGGGCAGGGTCAACGGCGACATTGAGCCGCGGCCGGAACCACCGGTTCCTCACACGGCGGTGGTGGCGAGCATCCCCGCGGTGACGGCGGCGGCGACTTTACCGACCTGGTCGGCAAGATAGAAGTGGCCGCCGGAGAAGACCTTCAGCTCGAACTCGCCGGTCGTCTGCTCCTGCCAGGTCCCGGCCTCCGGGACCGTCACCATCGGGTCGCTGTCCCCGACCAGCGCCGTGATCGGCGTGGCCAGCGGCGCACCGCCGCCCCAGCGGTACGTGCTCAGGAGCCGGTAGTCGGCCCGCAGCGCCGGCAGCACCATCTCCAGCACCTCGGGGTTCTCCAGCATCTCCTGGTCGGTGCCGCCCAGTTTCCGCACCTCGGCCAGCACACCGGCATCGTCGTCGGGCAGCGCGTAGGCACTGGGACCGACGTCCGGGGCACCCCGGCCGGAGAGGAACAGCCGCTGCGGCTCGGGCAGTTCACTGCGCCGGGCGAGCAGCCGCGCCGTCTCGAACGCGATCAGCGCGCCCATGCTGTGGCCGAACAGGGCGTAGGGCCGCCCGGGGTCCGCGAGGAGTTCCTCGGCCAGTTCCCCGGCCACCGCCTCCACGAGCGGGCCAAGGGTCGTGAACGGCTCCTCGTAGAACCGGTCCTGACGCCCCGGATACTGCACGGCCACCACGTCGAAGTCCGCGGGCAGCGTACGCGCCAGCTGGACGTAGGCCGTCGCCGAGCCCCCCGCATGCGGGAAGCACACCAGCCGCGGCCCGTTCCCCGCGGCCGTCGTGAAGCGTCGCAACCAAGTGCTGTTCACCGTGGATGTGTCCCTTCGTCTCGTCCATGAGCGGGCAGCACGAAGGCCCGCCGGTGCCCTCGGGGGATGCGGGCGCCGGCGGGCGGTTCGCTGCCCCGCGCGGGCTCGTGCCGCCCGTCCGCATCGGAGCTCACGACCTGAGACTGCCGCCCCGCGCTCGACGCCTGCTCGCAAAACGCTGGAGAGCCCGTGCGGCTCGGCGCGGGGGAGCGCCGGCTGCTCAAGACCCGCTGGGCAACCGCACAAGCGCCCCTCTATTCACGGTGCATAACCTCCTCGCAGATATACGACCCTGCACCGCCACGCGTGTCCGCCGACGTGTCCGTCTGCGCTCGCGGACCAGCACCGACAGGAGCCGACACACGTATGTCCGTGGAAACCATTGCGCCTCCCTCGACAGCGGCGGGCGACAAAGAAGTACGGCGCCTGGACCGGGTGATCATCCGGTTCGCGGGCGACTCCGGTGACGGTATGCAGCTCACGGGCGACCGCTTCACCTCGGACACGGCGTCGTTCGGCAACGACCTGTCCACCCTGCCGAACTTCCCCGCCGAGATCCGCGCCCCCGCAGGCACCCTGCTCGGGGTGTCGTCCTTCCAGCTGCACTTCGCCGACCACGACATCCTCACCCCCGGCGACGCCCCGAACGTCCTGGTGGCGATGAACCCGGCGGCCCTGAAGGCGAACATCGCCGATGTGCCGCGCGGCTGCGAAGTGATCGTCAACACGGACGAGTTCACCAAGCGGGCGCTGCAGAAGGTCGGGTACGACGCCTCCCCGCTGGAGGACGGCTCCCTGGATGCCTATCACGTGCATCCGGTGCCGCTGACCACGCTGACAGTGGAGGCCCTCAAGGGGTTCGACCTCAGTCGCAAAGAGGCGGAGCGCAGCAAGAACATGTTCGCGCTCGGCCTCTTGTCGTGGATGTACCACCGGCCGACGGAGGGCACCGAGCGGTTCCTGAAGGCCAAGTTCGCCAAGAAGCCCGAGATCATGAAGGCGAACCTGGCGGCGTTCCACGCGGGCTGGAACTTCGGTGAGACGACGGAGGACTTCGCGGTCTCCTACGAGGTCGCGCCGGCCGCCACCGCGTTCCCGACCGGTACCTACCGCAACATCTCCGGGAACCTCGCTCTGTCCTACGGACTGATCGCGGCGGCGAAACAGGCGGAACTTCCCCTGTACCTGGGCTCGTACCCGATCACGCCGGCCTCGGACATCCTGCACGAGCTGAGCCGGCACAAGAACTTCGGTGTGCGGACCTTCCAGGCGGAGGACGAGATCGCCGGGATCGGGGCGGCGCTGGGCGCGGCGTTCGGTGGCAGCCTGGCCGTGACGACGACGTCCGGGCCGGGTGTGGCGCTGAAGTCGGAGACCATCGGCCTCGCGGTGTCGCTCGAACTGCCGCTGCTGGTGGTGGACATCCAGCGCGGTGGCCCGTCGACGGGTCTGCCGACCAAGACCGAGCAGGCGGACCTGCTGCAGGCCATGTTCGGCCGCAACGGCGAGGCGCCCTTGCCGGTCGTCGCCCCGTGCACACCGGCGGACTGCTTCGACGCGGCTCTGGAGGCGGCTCGGATCGCCGTCGCCTACCGCACCCCGGTGATGCTGCTCTCGGACGGCTATCTGGCCAACGGCAGCGAGCCGTGGCGCATCCCCGAGACGGACGAACTCCCGGACCTGCGCACCGAGTTCGCCGACGGCCCGAACCACACCCTGGAGGACGGCTCCGAGGTCTTCTGGCCGTACAAGCGGGATCCGCAGACTCTTGCCCGTCCGTGGGCGGTCCCGGGCACACCGGGTCTGGAGCACCGCATCGGCGGCATCGAGAAGCAGGACGGCACGGGCAACATCTCCTACGACCCCGCCAACCACGACTTCATGGTCCGCACCCGCCAGGCCAAGATCGACGGCATCGACGTACCCGACCTGGAGGTCGACGACCCCACCGGGACGGCCGACACCCTGGTACTGGGCTGGGGTTCGACCTACGGCCCGATCACGGCCGCGGTACGCCGCCTCAGGCGCGCGGACAAGGCGATCGCGCAGGCCCATCTGCGCCACCTCAACCCGTTCCCCGCCAACCTCGGCGCGGTTCTGCAGCGTTACGACAAGGTCGTGATCCCCGAGATGAACCTGGGCCAGCTGGCCACCCTCATCCGGGCCAAGTACCTGGTGGACGTGCACTCCTACAACCAGGTCAACGGTATGCCGTTCAAGGCGGAGCAGCTCGCCACCGCTCTCAAGGAGGCCGTCGATGCCCGCTGAGGCCCTGACTCTCGTCCCCAAGGCCGAGGGCCGACAGTCCATGAAGGACTTCAAGTCGGATCAGGAGGTGCGCTGGTGCCCGGGGTGCGGTGACTACGCGATCCTGGCG
>NZ_JAQMWP010000024.1 GCF_030403745.1 Streptomyces sp. S.PB5 | reverse complement strand
ACTGCAGACCCTCCTCGCCACCTGGACCGGAACCTGCCCCACCTGCCACCGCGACATACCCACACCACTACGAACCTGACCAAGCCCTACTAGGGGCAGTGACTCTAGCTGACGCGTTACGGTGACGACCCTTCATTCACCTGGCGGCGGAGCCTCCCACAACTCGGCGATCCATCCCTTCGGCGCCCACCCGTACCGTCTCAGTCTTCGCGCCTCGTCCATGCGCCCGGCCGCGTGCAGCAGATCGGCGGCCAGGGGCAGGGAGCCAGTGTTACCAGCTTCAGCATGGGCTCTCAGTCCCTCCAGGGCCTCGGCTATCGGTGTGGGCCTCTGCAGCAGCCAGGCGTAGTCGTCCCGCAGCATCAGGGGAGCCACTGCGTGGTGACCCTCGCGCCGTCGACGACGTTGCGTTGGACCCAGGCATCGGCGTCCTCAATCTGCTGCAACTTCTCCAGCAGGGCGCTCATCCCCAGGGGGCGGAATCACTCGCCTCGGAAGCAAGCTGATGGCATGTCAATGCCTCGTCTGTCATACCGCGTCTGGTCAGCAGCAGGACTGGTCGGCCATGCGCAGGATGTCCGCCGCCGGTCTCAGAGCACGGGTGTCGCCGACCTCGACGGCGCCCTGGTACAGGCGCATGGCGATGCGGAGAAGACCACGGGCGTGGGCCGCGCGGGCGAGTGCTGCACGGCCTGCCGGAGTGCCGTGGTCAATCAAGGCGTCCCACGTGTGAGCCGGAACTGGAACGAGGTCGGCCGGGCCGCTGCTGGGGCCGAGCCGGGCCGGTGAGGTGGGTGCGGGCCGACCTGCGGAACGCCGCGAGCAAGTGGTTGGGGTCGGCGGCGCGGGTGGCCAGCACGACGTGTCCGGGATCGACGCCGTGCAGGGGGATCGTGGTGATGTCGGGTCGTAGGCGGGCGGTGGCCGGCATGATGGCCACCGCCTGTCCCGAAGCGACGAATTCCAGCTTGTCCTCGGCGACTTGGGCCAGCGGACCGCCAGGGGCGGGACGTCCGTCGGGGCGGGGGTCGATGCGCCAGTAGGCGTTCCATGCCGGGTCGGGTACCCGGGGCAGGGGCTCGTCAGCGATGTCGTCGAGTGTGACTGATTCTCTACCGGCCAGGTAGTGGTCGAGGGGGACCGCCAGCACGCGGGCCTCGGCGTACAGGGTGGTGACCGCCATGCCGTCGGTGGTCAGGGGCAGCCGGGTGACCACAGCGTCGACACGGTGATCAAGCAGTGCCTCGCGTGGACTGTCCCAGCTGAGGTACGAGGTGTGGACGTCGGCGTCCGGGTGGTGGTGGCGCATGTGGCGTACGGCGGCGGTGATGAGCAGGTCTGCGGTGTAGCCGATGGTGATGCGCTGTGGTTGTGCCGCTGTGCGGGCAGCGGCCGTGGCGTGAGCGGCCGAGCGGAGCAACGCCTTGGCGCGGGGCAGGAACGCTTCGCCCGCTTCGGTGAGTCGGCTGCCCCGGGCGGTTCGTTCCAGCAGCCGGGCGCCGACCTGCGTCTCCAGCTTGCTGATCTGCCGGCTCAGTGAGGGCTGCGTGATGCGCAGCTCTTCGGCGGCGCTGACGAACCGCCGATGTTGCGCGAGCACGGTGAAGTACCGCACCAGGCGCAGGTCGAGGTCCGCCGACGGTTTGGGCACGAGGGGAAGCGTATCGCGGAACCATGGCGCCGCTCGGTACGGGAAGGCCGCGACGTGCAGGTATGCCTGTTTCGTATAACTCGATACGGATCAGGGCTTGGACACGGGGAGAGCGGGCGCCGCAGGATCGGCGACACGGAGCGGGTGCGCGGTGTGGCTGCACCGGCTCGCTCTCGTTTTTTGCGCTCCGGCGGGTTTTCGGGACGCGGCTCGCGTCGCGTCGTTGCCCGTCGACCTCGTAGAAGGGTTCTTCATGTGCCAGGACTTCGCCGGTCAGACCGTGCTGATCACCGGTTCGACAAGCGGTATCGGGCGCGAGACGGCGGGGCGGTTCGCTGCCTGCGGTGCCCGCGTCGTCATCACCGGCCGGGACAGGGCCCGTGGGGAGGACGCGGTCGCTGCCATCGCCCAGGACGGCGGTCGTGCCCACTTCGTCGCTGCGGACCTGGCCGATGCCGATAGCGTGCTCCGGCTCGCCCAACAGGCACTCGAGCTCGCCGGTGGGCATGTGGATGTGCTGGTCAACAATGCCAGCCTGCTCTCCTATGCGGCCACCGCGGACGTCAAGGCCGATGAGTTCGACACCGTCATGGCGGTCAACGTCCGCGCCGCGCTGTTGCTGGTGGGCGCGCTGGCGCCGAGGATGGCCGAACGTGGTGACGGCGCGATCGTCAACGTCACGACGATCGTGGCCAATCGGGGTATCCCCGGGTTCTCTCTCTACGGTTCCAGCAAAGCGGCGTTGCAGATGCTCACCAAGTCCTGGGCGGCGGAGTTCGGTTCCGCCGGGGTGCGGGTCAACGCTGTCAGCCCCGGTCCCACCCGCACGGAGGGCATGGCGGGCTATGACGACATGCTGGAGGCGACGGCCGCGCAAGCACCGGCCAACCAGGTAGGCACGCCGCAGGACGTCGCTCGCGCGATCGTCTTCCTCGCGTCACCCGGCGCCAAGATGATCCACGGTGCCGTCCTGCCCGTCGACGGCGGGCGACTCGCTGTCTGACAGCAGAGCCCGCCCAGAGTCCCGGCGGCGCGGTCGCCGCTTCGAGGACCTGCTCAACAGGAGGATCGGGCCCTGCGAGCACGTCAACTGGTGTTGTCACCGGCCAGTTGGGGCCGGTCGGTCCTGTGGGTGAGTCGTTCGGCCCCTGCTCCGGCGTGGTCCGTGGTGCGAGGGTGAGAGGCAAGCCCGCGAGATGAGCGGCGATGCGGTTGGTCAGCAGTGGTCGCCTCGCCGTTCAGGTCCCCTGGCTGTTCAGGGTGGCGGCTGGAGTGGGGAGGTCTTGTGGGTGGCGTCGGTTTGGGGACCGGCGCAGGCCGCTGCGGCGGCCTCTCGGGAAAGGGGGTGGGTCGGCTCACCCGCCCCGGTGCCGGGCTCGCGTGAGGCCGACGGGCGGCGACATGGTCGTCGGAGGGGGGTTCCCGTACGGCCCGCGGGCCCGGCATCCGCTTGCTTCGGGCGACCGTGACACGACCGAGGGCATCCGGATTCCATCGGTCCGCATCGGGGTGAGGGGGAAGCGATTTCACTCACCGGCCACGGGATCGTGTCGGCGGCGTTCGAAACGTAGACGTCGTCGACAGGGGTCGCGCCACTGCAATCCTGCGGACACGGACGTGCCAACGACCGCCATGGGTACGGCGGTGACGTCGTCGTCCGCCAGCAACATCGCGCGGTGATGCACGGCGCCTCCCGTCTCCTTTCCCAGGAGTGACAGCTGGTAGCGGTCAGCAATGTCGAGCGTGTCAGGAGCTGGTCGCGTGAGGGGAGAGCCACTCAGGGCCCGGCGGGGCTGGATGGGGCTCGGAAGCCGGAGCTGCTACCCATCGGTTCAGCGCTTCTGAGGCGGTGCAGACTGCTCCTCTGCGCACCGTGGCACGTGAGCGTGCACCTCGCCGACGAGTTGGTGACCTGCTGTCCCACTTCCCCGGGCTTCCCCGGCCGGAGCCCACCATTGTCGCGGCCGGGGGAATCGCTGTCTCACCGGCTGACGATCAACGCGATGACGTTCAGGACGACCAGAGCCGAGGCCGCGATCCCGCCGACCAGGGCCGGTGTCAGACCGGCGGGTTGGTCGTGCCGGCGCGCGCGAAGGCCGTAGAGGAGCGCGGCGATGGCCGGGGCGACCAGCACCAGCAAGGCGGGCCCGCCCGCCAGGACTGTCGCACCAAGGGGCACGGTTTCGTCGCTGTTGTCATACCCCTGCAGGCTCAGCAGCCAGTCGCCCACGAGCACCGCCAGGACGAAGGCCGGGAGCAGCATCAGCAGCCACAGCCAGGCACGGCGTACATCACGACGCGCCTTCGTTGATCCGGGGGCCAAAGGGCCGGATGCGCTCCGGGAGTGAGCGTGTGCCATCTTGTCTCACCGTCTTTGGGGGAGTTTCGGGCTTCGATAGCGGGGCTACCTGGTGACCGCCCGGTCTCTGGCCCGTGCGCCAGAGGTGCCGCCGACGCCCGGGGCGGATCGCCCTGCTGCCGGTCGTGAGGAAGACCGCGGTGGTGTCATGCATGGGGCACGAGGAGTACCGGGCATGCCGCGGCGCGTACGGTGGCGTGAGCGACCGGGCCGAGCCGGGGCCCGGCGGCGGGCTGTACGCGGTGGCCGAGTACGGCGAGGGCGGCGTGACGGGTGGCGGCGGTCACGGCGCCGGCGGGGATGTCCTCCAGGCAGACCTCCTCCACCCGTACCTCCGGGAACTTCTGTCGCCAGGGCATCAGGACCTCGGTGAGCCGCCTCTCGGCGTGACGGGCACGGGGCGAGGGACCGTAGGGCCGGGACGTGATCGGGTAGGTGCGGAGGGCAGGGCCGGTCGGCGTCCAGGCGTAAAGAGCGCGCAGCGGCACCTCCCGCATCGCCGCCTCCTCGAAGGCGAGAGTGATCACGGCCTCCTGCGCGGGGTGCTCGGCGTCGAGGGCGAGCAGGACCGGTCCGGCCGGCAGGTCGCCGGGGTGGGGCAGGGGGCGGACGAGGGCGACCGGGAAGTCGGCCAGGGCGGCGGTGTGGACTCCGGTGGAACCGAGGAGGAGGGCGGATATGCCGCCCAGTCCGCGTGAGCCGAGCACCAGTAGGTCGGCGGCGAGTCCGGAGGCCAGGAGGGCCACATGGGGCGGCAGGCCGAGTAGCCGGGCCTGGATGTCGAGGTGGGGGTGGCGGCCGCGCAGCCGGTCCCGGGCCAGGTCGAGGGAGCGGGCTGCGAAGTGGCGGCGCTCGGCCTCGTCGGCCGTCTCGGGGGAGGCGCCGTCGGGTGGTGGCCAGGCGGCGACCAGGTGGAGTGCGGTGTCGCGGAGTTCGGCTTCGCGGGCGGCCCAGGCGGCGGCAGCGAGACTGGCGGCGCTGCCGTCGATCCCGGCGGTGACAGGGCGGGGCATGAGAGCACACCTCCGATCGGGCAGGACGGACGGAGCCCTGGACGGGAACCGAGGGGTCTGTCCACCCTGGCGCGGCCGGCGGTGCGGGCGCGAGGGCTCCTCGGTTTCCACCGCTGGGCCGAACGGCCCATTGCCGCGAGGAGCGTGGCCGGAATACTGATCCAAGGGGTGCAGGGATGCTGAACACATGTGGGTCGGGTGGGAACGCCGGGGCCTGAGGGGCCTTGCAGGCCCCCTGTTCCCCATCGGCGGGCCGCCCTAGAGTGGTGGGCGGTGCCCAGGATTCTGGCCTCGCTCCGTTGGCGAGGCGTGCAGAGGCCGAGTGTCTTTCGTCTTCCCGCCCTGGCACCGGCTGGTGGCGGGTCACACCAGGCGAGAGCGCCCCGGCGGTTCAACTCCAGGGTGGGGGTGGGGATATGACCGTCCTGGTGGGTTATGCGACCCGGCATGGATCGACCCGGGACATCGCCGAGCGGATCGCCGTCCGGCTCACCGACCAGGGTCTGCCGGCGTATGCGTATGCCCTTGACTCCTTGCGCGGGGCGAGAGGGTACGACGCCTTCGTCCTCGGCAGCGCGATCCACGACACCGCCTGGCTGCCGGAGGCGGTGGCCTTCGCGCGGCGGCATCCCAGCACCCTGACCGCCTGCCCGGTGTGGCTGTTCAGCACCGGGTTGCCGATGCGGACGGTGGGGCGTTGGTGGCAGACGGGGGCGCGGGAGCCGAAGGAGATCGCCGAGTTCGCCATGCTGATCCATCCGCTGGAGCACCAGCTGTTCGCGGGTGTCTTCCAGCGCGATCACACGTCGCTTTTCGGGCATCTGCTGTTCAGGGCGGCTGGCGGCGAGTACGGCGACCATCGCGACTGGGTGCAGATCGACGGCTGGGCCGATCGGATCGCGCGGCGGTTGCGTGCTGGGACACCTCTGACGCGGTGAAGCCGTGTCTTGCCAGGCGGCCGTGTCGGGAGAGGGGTCGGGCGAGGCCTCCGGGCGGTCGGTGACTGCGAAGACGTCGACCGGCCGGGTCAGCAGCGGGGGCATACCTCGCTTTTCATCGCATCCAGCGGAGTTGGCGATATCGCGTGCCAACTTACCTGACACGGTGAGGTGTTCGGCATCCGTGCAGTCACTCCTGCGCGTGGTCCTGAGCGCATATGGGTGGGAAGCCCTCAGCGCACCAGTCGGTACCCGGTCACGGCCTCCGCGAGGATCCGAACCACGTGTTCCACGTCCATGTCTACCCAGGGCGTGAGCTGGGCCTGGTAGTGGAAGAGCGCCGCCGGGTCGGTCACCCGGCTCGCCCGGCCGGTGACCATCACGCTCCACCCGGTGCGGGTGTCCGGGGCGATCTGGTCAGCCTCGTACACCACGACTTCGGACGCGGCCGCGCTGCCCAGCAGGGCCGCTCCGGCGTGCGTGCGGATGACGACCTCGCCGTCGACGACGACATGATTGACGGGGCGGATCACCAGCAGCGCCTGATGGGTGAAGCCGACGCGCCCCAGTGGCACCCTCGCCAGCAGCTTCAGCGACTCCTCGTGGCCTAGCTCCACCGTGTGGGCCCTGGGGGACGGCCCGGCGGGCATGACAACTCCCTGCAGACGCCTGCATGCTCGGCGCCCTGCGGCCACAGCCCCTCGACGTCGAGGCCGCGGCTGCGTGCGAAGGCCACCGGATGCGCCGTTGCGTCGTGGTCGTTGGAGGGGGAGCCGTCCCACACCGCCAGCACCGGGTGCAGGCACGCAGCAGGCTCTCGTCAGCGCTGACGCACGCGACGAGGCTGCACGGGCGTATTCCCCGAGGCGCCCCTGCTGGGACAGCATGACCAGCTCGCCGGACGCTTTGCGGTCGGACTCCCGGAGCTGGGCGGGCACACCATTCCGCGACGGCAGCACCGTCACCAGGGCCGTGCCTGCCCGGCGCGGTCGAAGGCGACCGGGAGGCCGTATCCGGCACGGACGAGCCCGGCTCTGCCAGCCCGGGCGGAGCCGGCAAGCCGCGAGCGCAGTTCCTCCTCCAGCAGCGCGAGCGTCGGCACGGTGAGATGGGGATGCCCCATCACATCGCAGACATCAGGCGTGCTTCCCACCTGCTGTCCCGGCCGCCGCGCCCCCGCTCAGGGCATTCACCCTGTCTGACTGTCCGGCTCGCTTGCGGATGGCCCTCGGCAGTCGACCGTCCCTATGGCCGGGGACGTGCACGTTCCTTTGCGAGGGACCGTGGGATCGAGCGGCCGCATGGGCCGGCCAGCCCTCTGCCGGGGGACGGTGGGCCCCTGTGGGGTGGGGCGCGTGACCGTGACAGTGGACGTATGACCTGTCGCCCATCGCGCGCGTGGCACCTGCGCCGTCGGCGCTCTGTGCTGCCGCGCCGACGGCGTCGTCACAGGGCGAGGCGGCGGGCCACGACGCACAAGGAGCGTGCGGCGGCAGCGTCGCGAGGCTCTGCCTCGACAAGGGAGGTCGGTGTGAGCATCCGCCGTCACAACCACCACCGGCACGGAAGCCCGGAGGCGGTCACGGATCCGGTGTGCGGCCTGCGCATCAGCAAGTACGGCGCCACCGTGCGGCGCGAAGCGGGCGGGACGCTCTACCACTTCTGTTCGGCCCGCTGTGCGTCCGCGTTCGACGTCGAACCGGCCCGCTACACCACCTCCACCGGGTAGGCCCGCCCGAGCACGCACGGAGGACGCCATGACCAAGCAGGCTCAGCCGCCGCCTCCCGGGGACCGGCCCACGCCGACCGCGCCGCCGCCCCCGCCCGCTTGGAGGCACTGGCTGTGGCCGCTGGCGATCCTTCTCGCCGTCGGCCTGTGGACGGCATTGCCCGGGATCCAGTCCACCGGGACGCAGAAGGAGAACCTGACGTACTCGACGTTCCTCGCCGACATCGACGCGGGCAGGGTCAAGTCCGTCACGATCAAGACCGATGGGGAGACGAGCGGCACGCTCACCAGCGGGCGCGGCTTCACCACCGTCGTCCCCGTCCAACTGGCCGGCGACCAGCTCCTGGACCGGCTGGAGAAGAAGAAGGTGGAGGTCACGGCGTCCCAGCCGTCCACCTCGCCGTCCGTCGGCTCCCAGATCCTGTCCTGGATCATCCTGCTGGGGCCGATCATCCTGATCGTCTGGTTCTGGCGGCGACTGTCCAAGGGCGGGGCCGCACAGATGACCGGGGCCCTGGGCGGGGTCGGCAAGTCCCGGGTCAAGGTGTTCGACGCGGAACGGCCCGACACCACGTTCGCCGACGTCGCCGGGTACGAGGGCGCCAAGTCCGAGATCGCCGAAGTGGTCGACTTCCTGCGGCGGCCCGAACGCTATCGCCGCGCCGGGGCCATGGCGCCGCGTGGCGTGCTGATGGTCGGCCCGCCCGGGACCGGCAAGACACTGCTGGCCCGCGCGGTCGCCGGAGAGGCGGAGGTGCCGTTCCTGTCGGTGGTCGGCTCCAGCTTCGTGGAGATGTTCGTCGGTGTCGGTGCCGCCCGGGTGCGCGACCTGTTCGCCGAGGCGCGCAAGCGGGCGCCGGTCATCGTGTTCGTCGATGAGATCGACGCGCTCGGTGGTCGCCGCGGGGCGGCGGGCGCGGTCGTGTCCAACGACGAGCGGGAGCAGACGCTGAACCAGCTCCTGGCCGAGATGGACGGGTTCGAGGCCGCCGAGGGCATCGTCGTGCTGGCCGCCACCAACCGGCCCGAGGTGCTGGATCCGGCTCTGCTGCGCCCGGGGCGCCTCGACCGGCAGGTCACCATCCCGCTGCCCACCCTCGCCGAACGCGCCGCGATCCTGGCCGTGCACTGCCAGGACAAGCGCCTGGGCAAGGACGTCGACCTGGACAAGGTGGCGCGCGGCACGCCCGGCTTCTCCGGCGCGGACCTGGCCAACCTGGCCAACGAGGCCGCCATCGTCGCCGTACGGCAGGACCGCGAGGAGTTGACGGACGGCGACTTCGACACGGCCCGCGACCGGATTCTGCTCGGCCGCCGCGAGGGCTCGAACGTGCTGCTGCCCGCGGAGAAGGAAGCCGTCGCCGTCCACGAGGCCGGGCACGCGTTGGTTGCCGCGCTGTCGCCGAGCGCGGACCCGGTGGCCAAGGTCACCATCCTGCCTGCCGGTCAGGCCCTCGGCGTGACTGAGCAACTCCCGCTAGTGGAGCGGCACTTGTACGGCGAGGATTATCTCACCCAGAGCCTGGCCGTACGGCTCGGCGGACGCGCCGCCGAACTGGTGGTCCTCGGCCAGGGCTCCACGGGCGCGGCCAATGACCTCGCGTCAGCCACCGAGCTGGCGACGAAGATGGTCCGAGAGTTCGGCCTGTCGCCCGAACTCGGCCCCGTCGGCTACCCGCAGGGCGGGTCGGTGTTCCTGGGCAGGGGCGGGGCCGCCATGTCCAGCCGCCCCTTCGCGGAGGCCACCCAGGCCGCCATCGACGGCGAGGTCGCCCGCCTGCTGCGCGAGGCCGAACACCACGCCACCGACCTGCTCACCCGGCACCGCACACAGCTCGACGAACTCGCCGATCTGCTCCTCAAGCACGAAACCCTTGACGCCACAGTCGTCTACGGCCTCCTGGGCACCCAGCCCCCGAGCGCCCACCCCACCGGCGACACCATCGCGCCGCGCCGCGTCTCCGTCACCAGGAAGCCCGCCACCCACCGGACCGACCACGTGCCCGCAGCACCCGCTCCCCGCCCCGGACGGAAGGGGACGCCTCCCAAAGCCGACCCCTGACAGGCTTGTGCATCCGTTTGGAACGGCGGGGTGGCTCGGACGGGCCGCGCACTCAGGCGGGGCGCCCGCCCGGACCAAGAACGCGGGACGTTCGGGCCCTGGTCAGGGCCCTTGGGACCCGTGCGGAGACGTTGGCGTCGGCGGAGCCTGGAGGTTGGGGCTGAGGCACTCTCGCCGAGCCACTCGGAGCCGTTCGGAGGGCGGAGGAGGCACCGTCGTGATCATGCGAATTCTCGGCGAGGGGCCGTACGAGGTACCCGATGCTCACGTGGGCAGGCTGAGCGAGCTGGACGCCGCGCTGCGGTCGGCCGCCGCGTCCGGGGACGACGAGGAGTGCGTGGCCGGGTTCCATGCGCTGCTGGACGCCGTACGAGATCTGGGCACCCCGTTGCCGGACGACGCGCGGGCGCCGTTGGATCTCATCCTGCCCGACGAGGGCACCAGCCGACGCCACATGCACCAGATGCAGGAACTGCTGGCCGACGAGGGCCTGATCCCGGAGTGATGACCGTGCGCAGTCGCTTTGCTCCTGACCGGCAGCTCAGTGCCCGCATGGGCCTGACGCTGTTCCTGCTCGGCCTGCTGTACGTGGCGTTCGTGGCGGTGCTGATCGTGCTGCTGAAGTCATGGGCGCTGGTGGTGGTCATCGCCGCCGGACTGCTGGCCGCCCAGTACTGGTTCTCCGACCGGATCGCCCTGTTCGCCATGCGTGGACGCATCGTCACCCCCGAGGAAGAGCCCCACCTGCACGGGGTCATCGACCGACTGTGTACCACCGCGGACATGGCCAAGCCGCAGGTGGCCCTCTCCTCCCTGGACCTTCCCAACGCGTTCGCCACCGGCCGCAACGCCGACCACGCCGTCGTATGCGTGACCACCGGGCTGCTGCGCCGCCTGGAGCCGGATGAACTGGAAGGTGTCCTCGCCCACGAGCTGTCCCACGTCGCGCACCGCGACGTCGCCGTGATCACCATCGCCTCGTTCCTGGGCGTGATCGCCGGGCTCATGGTCCGCTTCGCCTTCTACTCCCAGCTGTTCGGCGGACGCGGTCGCCGCGACCAGAACACCGCAGCGCTGCTGCTGGCCGTTATGGCGGTCTCCGCCCTCGTCTACGCGCTCAGCTTCCTGCTCATCCGCGCCCTGTCCCGCTACCGCGAACTGGCCGCCGACCGGGCCGCCGCCCTGCTCACCGGCCGCCCCTCCTCGCTGGCGTCGGCGCTGACCAAGCTCACGGGCGACATCGCCCGCATCCCCACTCAGGACCTGCGCACCGCGCAGGCCTTCAACGCCTTCTTCTTCACCCCGGCCCTCGGCCCGAGGGCAGCCGTGGCGAACCTGTTCTCCACCCACCCCGCCCTGGAGCGCCGCCTGGACCAACTCGCGAAGATCTCCACCGAACTGGGCCGCCCGGTCTGACGGAGAGAGACCTCGGACAGGACGAACGCTGCTGATGGGCCGCGGTGCTCGGCTGCTCGTACGCGCTGCGGACGAAATGGCGGCTATCGGTGCCCGTCGAGCGAGAGGACCGTGGGCCGCTCGCGGAAGACGACGCTGGCGTCAGCGAGTGCCAGGGGGCCGAGGGACGCTCGGTAGTGATGGCCACACAGGAACAGGTCGACCGTGCGGTGGTCGCCCGTCGGCAGGAGGACCTTCACCATCGGCGGGGCCGCGCAGCAGCAGGCTCGTCGGGGCCACGGCGTCCCGTCGTCGGTGCCGTGGGAGGGGACTTGTTCAACGGGTGCGGAACGCATGTTGTCGACCCTTTTCTGCGGGGTGCGCCGCGCCACGGGCGAGTTCGTGCGGAGGGGCGGCGAGCACAGGGCGGATGAGCAGCGGTGGGGGCAGTAGGGAACCGTTCGGTTGGCCAGATGCGCCGCGGCCGACGGGACGGCGTTCCGCCCACCACCGACAGGTCGTTGTCCAGGTATGCGGTGGCCACCAGTGTCTCGCCGGGCAAGCCCGTCGACGAGAACGGGTGTACGGAGATGTCCTGCCGGATGCCGTCTGCCGCTGGGGTGAGTGCCTGGTGGTCGAGCCGCCCCTACGCCGGGGCTTGGGGGAGCGCATGGCGAGCCGTTTCTGGTCCGAGGTCCGGCTGGGGCGGCGGCTGAGCACATCGCCCCACTCGCCGGGGTGTCGTCCATCCCGGCGAAGACGCTCTCGGGCGATGACGTCGCCATGGCGGGTTCCATCCTTTCTTCGCAGGGTGATTTCACTATCCCCACCGGCTCGGAGGCCGGCCAGAGTCCGCGCGTACCCGGCCTGGGGACCTTCGGCCCCATCGGCACGCACCGCCCCTCGGCCGGCAGGAGCGGGTGGCCGGCACACTGGCGTGGATCGCTCATGGAGGCAGGGCCGTTCGGCCCACGACAACGGGCATGGGGCGGCACACGATATATGCAGGAGATAAGAAGGGAGTTGACCCCTGATCTGCCCCATGTGACATGGGCGCGGTGGGTTCGGAACGACACGGGAGGTGTCTGACATGGCCGAACGCACATTCCCGGGTATCGAGGAACACCCGGACATCCTTGCGCTGCGGGCCCGCTCCGAGCGGGCGACCACGACGGTGACAGCGCAGATCTGTGAGGGACTCGGCCTGCTGGCCGGTCTGTACCTGGCGGCATCGGCATGGATCGTCGGCTTCGACGCCACCCTGCCGACCCTTGCCGTCACCAACCTGATCGCCGGGCTCGCGTACGCGTTCTTCATGGGCGGCGGCTTCGGTTCCGCCTACGAGCGTACGCACGCGATGAGCTGGGCGGCGGCCGGCATCGGGGTGTGGACCATCGTCGCCCCGTTCGTGGTGTCCGGCGCCCGGAGTTCGCACCCGGCCGCGGAGATCGTCAGCAACGCCGTGGTCGGCGGCCTCGCTGTCGTCTTCGCCGCCACCACGGGAGCGCTCGGGCAGATGGCCAAGCGCCGGACCTGACGCCCCGACCGCAAGTGAGTGGGGCCGAGCCAGTCTGCTCGGCCCCATCCCTGTGCCGTTCGCAGGCCTTCCACCCCGGGATGATCGTCGGCATGGCCCCGTCTCGGGTCGTCTGTGAGCCCTGACGACGCAGGGACACGCGATGCCGGCTTCGTGGTGGTCTCCGGCAAGGCGGGTGCCGCCGCGTTGCCGTGGCGTGGAGGGGTGACCGCTGTGCGGTGCCGGTCCGGGTGACCGATGCCCTGCGTGGCGGGTGTGTCCTCCCACCGGGTCAGCGGCTCGGATGCGGAACGACGATGACCGGGCACTGAGCGTGATGCAGCACCCCTCGGCTCACGGAACCGAGCAGCATGCCGGTGAAACCGCCGTGCCCCCGCGTCCCCACCACCAGACCCGGCGCATGCGCGGATGCCTCCGTCAGGACCTGCACCGGGTGGCCGTACACCACCTCGTGGTGCACCTCCACGTTCGGATGGGTGGCCGTGCGGCCGGCCACCGTCTCCGAGAGGATCCTGCGGCACTCCTGCACAGCCGCCGCCCCGTCCAACACACCCAGGAGCGGCCGATGCCACACATACAGGGCCCGCAGCACCGCGCCCCGCAGGTCCGCCTCCTCGAACGCGTAGTCCACGGCAGCCCCCGAGACTGGGCTGCCGTCCACGCCGACCACGAAGTACGGCGGCTGCTGGGTTGCGTGCTCCGCCTCCCGCACGACCGCCACCGGACAATGGACATGGGCGACCACGGGCAGGGCCACGGCCGCGGAGCCGAAGAGTTCCCGCGCGGGCGTCAGGTGCGAAGAGCCGAGCACGACCGCCGCAGCCTCCTCCGCCTGCCCGCGCAGCACCCAGGCAGCGTCGCCCTCCGCGAGGACGTTCGACACCTCGACGTCCGGGTGACGGTCGGCGACGAACGCGGTCACCAGCTCCAGCGTGTGTTCGCCGGCCGTGTGCAGGGTCTCGTTCCACCGCTCCCACGATGGCCTGAGCTCTGTCAGCCGGTACCCGCCGGTCGGCACGCCCTGGGCGTGCACCAGGAGCAGCGGCAGACGTCGGCGGTGTGCCTCGTCGGCGGCCCAGGCCAGCGCCATCCGCCGGGCAGGATCGGGATCCAAACCCACCACCACTGGATGGACGCGGGGTTCACTCATCATGCCTGCCTCCCGGAGTGACCGCGCCGCCGTCGTTCTGCCCGCGTTCGACGGCACGCGTCACGACGGATCTCTTCGATCCTCTCCGCCTTTCCAGCGTGTCCCTGCCTGACACAGCGCGCCACATCGTCGTCGGACCGTACCCGACACTGCTCACGCGCAGAGGGTGACGAGCCGGATGGTCGGCAGGCGCGCCGAGGTTTCGACTCGCCTCGTCATGGATGCCGAGGCCCGGAGCTCGGACTCCGCTGCGCAGACCGTCAGCAACGCCCTGGTCAGCTGCGTCGCACACGGTGAGTCCGATGCGGCCACGGCGTTGGGCGGCGGCCGCTCGCCCTTCAGTAGGGAAGCGGTCTCCCAGAGGGCGTCCGAAGGTCGGGGGGTTCTGGTCGCCGCGGAGGCCGGGGGCGCCTGACCGCCTGTATCCGCTTCATGGTCATCGCCTCCTGTGACGGCCACCCGCGGTCTGCCGGTCCCTCCGGCACCGTGTGTACCAAGAGCCTCGTCCGGAGTCGCCCGCGTGGCAACGGGGCAACCGGCCCTGACCCACGGGTCACGTCGGTCCTCCCACGGAGACCGACCGTCCTCTGCTGTCCGGCCTTACCCGGCAGTAGCCGCGAGTCGCGCGGAAGCCGCCTGGCCCGGATCGGGACCGTTCGGCCCAGTGCGTGCGCCGCAGCGCGGGTGGATGGTCGAGGTAGGCCGTAGGGAAGGGAGTCGCCATGCCCTGGGAGACGATCCGCAAGGACACTCCGCCGCAGGTCCCGTCCAACCTCGCCGACTACGAGAAGGTGTGCGAGGACTTCTCCTGGTCGGACGCGCGCACCGAACTCGACGGACTGCCCGGCGGACGTGGCCTGAACATCGCGTACGAGGCGGTGGACCGGCACGTGGCATCCGGTCACGGGGGCGTGGTGGCCCTGCGCTGTGTGGGCCGCGACGACTCCGTGACCACCGTGACGTACGCCGAACTGGCCCACTCCACGGCCCGGTTCGCGAACGTGCTGCGCACGCTCGACATCGGCCGGGGCGACCGCGTCGTGACCCTGCTGGGGCGGTGTCCCGAGCTGTACACCGTGGTCCTGGGCGCGCTGAAGAACACCAGCGTGGTGTGCCCGCTGTTCTCCGCCTTCGGGCCGGACCCGGTCGCGCAACGGCTGCGCCTGAGTGACGCCCGGGTGCTGGTCACCACGGCCGAGCTGTACCGCAGGAAGGTCGCGGCGGGGCGCGAGCGCCTGCCCGAGCTGGAGCACGTGCTGATCGTCGGCGAGGGCGCGCACGAGCTGCCGGGCACCGTCTCGTACGGTGCGTTGCTGGCGGACGCCTCCGACACCTTCACCATCCCGCCGACCTCGCCGGACGACATGGCCCTGCTGCACTTCACCAGCGGCACCACGGGTACGCCCAAGGGCGCCGTGCACGTGCACGAGGCGGCTGTCGCCCACTACGCGACCGCGGCATACGCGCTCGACCTCCACGCGGACGACGTGTTCTGGTGCACGGCCGATCCGGGCTGGGTCACCGGCATGTCGTACGGGATCATCGCCCCGCTTATGCACGGGGTGACGGTCGTGGTCGACGAGGGCGACTACGACGCGCGGCGCTGGTACCGGATCCTCGCCGAGCAGCGGGTCAGTGTCTGGTACACGGCCCCGACGGCGCTGCGGATGCTGATGCGGACGACGCCGCGGACCGGGTCGTACGACCTGCCTCGCTCCTACGACCTGAGCGCGCTGCGCTTCATCGCCTCGGTCGGCGAGCCCCTCAACCCCGAGGCCGTGGTCTGGGGGCAGGACGTCCTGGGGCTGCCGATCCACGACAACTGGTGGCAGACCGAGACCGGCGCCATCATGATCGCCAACTTCGCGGCCTGCGACATCCGTCCCGGCTCGATGGGGCGCCCGCTGCCCGGAGTGGAGGCGGCGGTACTGCGGCGCGGTGCCGATGGCCGGGCTGAGGTCACCTGCGGCCACGTCACCGTATTGGAGGAGCCCGGCGCGGAGGGCGAGTTGGCGCTGCGGCCGGGATGGCCGTCGATGTTCCGCGGATATCTGCACGACGAGGAGCGGTCCGCAGCGGCGTTCGCGGGCGGCTGGTACCTCACCGGTGACCTGGTGCGGCGGGACGCGGACGGCTGGTACTGGTTCGTCGGACGCGCGGACGACGTCATCAAGTCGGCAGGGCACCTCGTCGGGCCGTTCGAGGTCGAAAGCGCGCTCATGGAGCACCCCGCGGTCGCCGAGGCCGGCGTGATCGGCAGGCCCGACCCCGTCGCCGGGAACATCGTCAAGGCGTTCGTCACCCTGCGACCCGGCTTCGAGCCCACCACCGCCACCCGACAGGAACTGACGGCCTTCGCCCGGCGCCGGCTCGGCCCGGCCGTTGCGCCCCGCGAGATCGCCTTCGATCAGCACCTGCCCCACACCCGCAGCGGCAAGGTCATGCGCCGCCTGCTGCGGGCGCGTGAACTCGGCCTGCCCGAGGGCGACATCTCCACCCTGGAGGGAACGGAGGGGTCCGCATGAGCACCGCCCGCACTCCGCGCAGGTCGAAGATCAAGGCGCAGCCGAGGAACCGGTCGGCCCACCAACTCTCCCTGCTCGGCTCGATGCTGCGCATCCGCCGGTTCGAGGAACGCTGCGTCGAGCTCTACAGCGCCGCGCGCATCCGGGGTTTCATGCACCTGTACATCGGCGAGGAAGCTGTCGCCGTCGGGGTCAACGAGGCGCTCACCGAGGACGACGCGGTCGTGTCGACCTACCGCGAACACGGGCACGCGCTCGCCCGCGGTGTGGCCGCCGACGCGATCATGGCCGAGATGTTCGGCAAGTCCACCGGCTGCAGCCGGGGCCGCGGCGGCTCGATGCACCTTTTCGACGTGAACCGCCGCTTCTACGGCGGCAACGCCATCGTCGGCGGAGGCCTGCCGCTCGCCGCAGGCCTCGCCCTCGCCGATCGCATGAATGGCCGCAACCGCATCACCTGCTGCTTCTTCGGTGACGGTGCCTTCGCCGAGGGCGAGTTCCACGAGACGGCCAACCTGGCCGCGCTGTGGCACCTGCCGCTGCTGTTCGTCTGCGAGAACAACCTGTACGCCATGGGCACGGCCCTCGAACGACACCAGGCCCAGACCGACCTGGCGCTGCGTGCCGCCTCGTACGGCATGGTCTCCTGGGCCGTCGACGGCATGGACGTGCTCGCCGTCGAGGACGCTGCCCGGCGTGCGGCCGAAGGCGTGCGCACCGGAACCGGGCCGCATTTCCTGGAGATGCGGACCTACCGTTTCCGAGCCCACTCCATGTACGACCCCGACCGCTACCGCGACAAGGCCGAGATCGAGCAGTGGAAGGACCGCGACCCGATCGAAGGGCTCGACCGGCGGCTGCGCGAGAGTGGTGGGCTCACCGACAAGACCCTCGCCGCGCTGGAGCAGCGGGTGAGCGCCGAGATCGACGCGGCCGTGGACACCGCCGAGCACGCCCCCGAGGAACCCGTCGAGGACCTGTTGCGGTACGTCACCAGCCCCGCGGAGGAGGCGAGTTGACCATGGCGACGAACCCAGGCGACTCTGCCGAAAACAAGACGACCTACCGCGAAGCGATGCGCGAGGCCCTGCGGGAGGCACTGCGCGCCGACGAGCGCGTGTTCCTGATGGGCGAGGACGTCGGGCGCTACGGCGGCTGCTTCGGCGTCAGCCTCGGCCTGCTGGAGGAGTTCGGGCCCGAACGGATCCGGGACGCCCCGCTGTCGGAGTCGGCGTTCGTCGGCGCCGGGATCGGCGCGGCCCTGGCGGGCATGCGGCCGATCGTCGAGATCATGACGGTCAACTTCAGCCTGCTGGCCCTAGACCAGATCCTCAACAACGCGGCGACCCTGCTGCACATGTCGGGCGGGCAGCTGCCTGTGCCGATCGTCATCCGCATGACCACCGGCGCCGGGCGGCAGCTGGCGGCCCAGCACTCGCACAGCCTGGAGGGCTGGTACGCCCACATCCCGGGCCTGCGGGTCCTGGCTCCGGCGACGATCGCCGACGCGCGCCACATGCTGGCCCCGGCGCTCGCCGACCCCGACCCGGTGCTGATCTTCGAGCACGGCAGCCTGTACAACGCCGCCGGCGACCTCCCCGTCGACGCGGGCCCCGTCGACCTCGACCACGCGGCGATCCGCAGGCCTGGAACGGACATCTCCCTGATCACCTACGGCGGTTCGCTGCCGAAGGCTCTGGCCGCCGCCGACGACCTGGCGAGCGGCGGCATCAGCGCCGAGGTCGTCGACCTGCGCACGCTGCGTCCGCTGGACGACGCGACCATCGCCGCATCAGTCGCGCGCACGCACCGCGCCGTGATCGTCGACGAGGGCTGGCGCACCGGCAGTCTGGCCGCCGAGATCTCCGCCCGTATCACCGAGCACAACTTCTACGACCTCGATGCCCCCGTTGAGCGCGTGTGCAGTGCGGAGGTGCCCATGCCGTACGCGCGCCGGTTGGAGGAGGCCGCGCTGCCGCAGGTCGCCGGGATCGTCGCGGCCGCGCGCCGCGCGGTCGGCCCCGCGCCGTACACCATCGACGAGGAGCAGGAGCCGAGCGCCGGAAAGGCGGGCTGAGATGGCCGAGTTCACTATGCCCTCGCTCGGCGCCGACATGGACGAAGGGCTGCTGCTGGAATGGCTCGTCGGCCCCGGTGACCGGGTGAACAAGGGCGACGTCGTGGCGGTCGTCGAGACCGACAAGGCGGCCATCGAGATCGAGTGCTTCGAATCGGGGACCATGGGGCAGCTGCTTGTCGAGCCCGGGACGCGGGTGCCGGTGGGGACGCCGCTGGCGGTGATCGAGGGCGCGAAGACGGCTGCCGTGCGGGAGACGGCTCCGGCAGCGGCGGTGGGGGAGGCCGCCCTCGCCCGCGGCGTGCCGGAAGCAGCGCCGACGGAAGCCATGCGGGAAGGCGCACCCGTCGAGGCCGCAGCGGAACCGGTGGCCCGACTGGCCGCCCCGCCCCGCCCCGAGCCTGCCCCCGCAGCGGCCCGTGGGCGCAAGCTCGTCAGGGAGCCCGCGCTCACGGCGACGGCTCCCGTGACGCCGTCTGCTCCCCGACGGCCGGTCGGGGAGCAGACGGCGGTCGAGGCCGGGCCGCTCGTACGCCACCTCGCGGCCGAACGGGGTGTCGATCTGACGTCCGTGCACGGCACCGGACACGGCGGCCGGATCACTCGTGCCGACGTCGAGCATGCCGTGCCAGCCCCTGCACCCAGAGTGCGGGCCACCCCGTACGCCCGGCGACGGGCCCGCGAACTCGACGTCGACCTGGCCGCGTTGCACGGCACCGGAGACGGGGGAGCCGTACGCGCGGCGGACGTCCACGCGGCCGTCCGCGCCCGTGGCGGCCCCGAGCTCCACGAGCCGCAGCGGACCGGGGGACGCCGGCGGCGCGAGGAACCGGTGCCCGAACACCCGGTGTCCGTAAGCCGCGAGGACCAGCGGGCGGCCACGATGCGTCGCGCCATCGGCGAGCTGATGAGCCGCTCCAAGAAGGAGATACCGCACTACTACCTGTCCACCACCATCGACCTCGCGGCGGCAGCGGACTGGCTGCGACGCCGCAACCGCGGATTCCCGCCGTCCGAGCGGCTTGTCCCAGCCGCCCTGCTGCTCAGGGCCGCGGCCGTCGCGGCCCGGGAGGCGCCGCAGCTCAACGGCTTCTGGCAGGACGGCGGATTCACGCCCGGCACCGGAGTGCACCTCGGGGTCGCCGTGTCGCTGCGCGACGGAGGACTGCTCACACCAGTGATCCACGCCGCGGACACGCTGCGGCCCGAGCAACTCATGGCCGCGCTGAAGGACCTCGTCCAGCGGGCTCGCAGGGGACGACTGCGCGGCAGCGACCTGTCCGGCGCCACCCTCACCGTCACCAACCTCGGCGACCAGGGCGTGGAGACGGTTTACGGCGTCATTTATCCGCCGCAAGTGGCGTTGGTCGGCTTCGGCGCCGTCGTGGAACGGCCCTGGGCGACGGGCGGTCTGCTGGGCGTACGCCCGGTGGTCACCGCCACCCTGTCCGCCGACCACCGCGCCTCCGACGGCGCGATCGGCGCCCGCTACCTCACCGCCATCGACCGCCTGCTGCAGCGACCCGAGGAGTTGTGAACCGGATGAAGCCCTTGAACAGCACGGAGGCACTGACCCTGGTCAAGGCGTGCATCACCGAGGTCGCCCCGGACGCCGACTTCACCGATGTACAGCCCGACGACAAGTTCCGCGACGCGCTGGCGCTGGACTCGCTCGACTTCCTCAGCCTGGTGGAACTCCTCTCAGAACGCACCGGCGTACGCATCGACGAGGACGACTACCCCGAACTCACCACCCTCGCCGACACCGTGGCCTTTCTGGTCCGCAGCACTGGGTAGACGGCAGGGTCCGATGGCCCAGGGCCTGGGCCGGATGTCCCTGGCGGCGTCCAGTGAAGCGCGCTGCAATGAGAGGTGAGGGACAACTCGCCCCCGTGGTGCGGCGGTTGAGTGCCGCCGAACTTCTGTCAGGACTGGGGGTGGCGGCGATGCTCTTCGACGACCGCAGGCAAGCCGGGCGGCAGCTGGCCTGGCACCTCGAGTTCCTGCGCGGCCACAACGTGGTGGTGCTGGGACTGGCGCGCAGCGGGGTGCCGGTGGCCTACGAGGTGGCCCAGGAGCTGGGCGCGCCACTGGACGTACTCGTGGTGCGCAGGCTGCGTGTGCCATGGCAACCGGAGTGGACCTTCGGTGCCGTCGGTCGGAACGGGGTGCGCGTCCTGGACGAGTCCGTCGTCCGGAAGACCGGACTGAGTCCCGCCGAGCAGACGGCCGTGGAACGGCGGGTGCGGGCCGAGCTCGACTGGTGGGTAGGCCACTACAGCGCAGGTCGGCAGCCCCTGCCACTGGCCGGGCGTACGGCGGTGATCGTGGACGACGGGCTGACCACCGGTGTCACGGCCGAGGCCGCCTGCCGGGTCGTACGTGGCCAAGGGGCAGCCGAGATCGTCTTCGCCGTGCCCGTCGGATCGGCGGCCGTCGTCACGGAACTGCACCGTGTGGCCGACGAAGTCATCTGCATGCAGACCCTACTTCACATGGACTCGGTCGGCGCCTGGTATCACCACTTCGGCCAGACGTCCGACGCAGAGGTAGCTGACCTGCTCGCCCGGGCCGCTCACCCCGTGCCAGCCGTGCCGCTCGTCGCCGCCGCCCCGAGCCCGCGGATGTGGCGTCGGCAGGTGCAACTGCCCGCCGCCGGGGTGCGGTTGGCTGCGCGCCTCACACTCCCCGACGAGGCCCCGGCGGTGGTGGCGTTCGCGCACGGCAGCGGCAGCGGCCGGCACGGCCGCCACAACCGGTACCTCGCCGACGCCCTGAACCGGGCAGGACTGGGCACCCTGCTCCTCGACCTGCTCACCGAGGACGAGGAACACGACCAGGCCAAGGTCTTCGACGTCCTTCTGCTCGCCCGGCGCCTACGCGCAGCCGCCGACTGGCTGCGCCACGAAACCGGCCTGCCCATTGCCCACTTCGGGCGCGGCACCGGCACGGCGGCCGCCCTGGAGGCCGCCTCCGCCCCCGACGCCGACGTCCGCGCCCTCGTCTCGCGGGGCGGACGCCCCGACCTGGTCATTCCCACCGCACTGGCCCGGGTGCGCGCGCCCACGCTGCTCATCGTGGGCGGCCAGGACACCACCGTTCTCGAACTCAACCGGCTCGCCGCCGACCGGATGCACTGCGAACACCAACTCGCCGTCGTTCCCGACGCCACCCACCTCTTCACCGAACCCGGCGCCCTGGCTACGGTCGCCGAGCTTGCGAGGGACTGGTTCACCACCCACCTCGCCCGCCCCGCGGCCCAAGCATCACCGCGCCGGTCGGCGTGAGCGCGGCGTGCGACAGGCGCCGGGCGGCTGATACCGGCTGAGCCGTCCACGCCCGCGATCCTCCCGCGTGGCGGGCGGGGATCCGGTGCCCGGCCGTCGGTGAGGAGGGGGCGTCGGCCGGGCACAACAGCCTCTTTCCCCACGTTGACCAGCAGCTCGGCCGACTGTCTGGTCCGGTGCGCCCAGCAGTTCTACGGTGGAGACAGACACGGTGGAAGCCGTCGAGCCGGGCGCAAGGCGGAGGGTGTCGTGGGTACCGGAAGCACGCAGGGGGACGAGCTGCTCCCGAGGCTGCGCCTGGACGAGCTGCTGGAGGAGTTGCAGCTGCGCCTCGACACGAGCCGCGGGGCCCGGGACCGGGTGCACTCCTTGCTGGAGGCGGTGGTGGACGTCGGCCGGGGGCTGGAGCTGCCCCAGGTGCTGCGGCGCATCGTGGAGACAGCGGTCGCGCTGGTGGACGCCGAGTACGGGGCGCTGGGCGTGGTCGGCGCGGACGGGCGACTGTCGGCGTTCGTGCCGGTTGGGATCAGCGACGAGGCACGGGAGCGGATCGGGCCGCTGCCCGAGGGCACGGTGTGCTCGGGCTGCTGATCAGCAACCCGCGGCCGGTGCGGCTCGCGGAAATCTCCGACCACCCGGACTTCTATGGCTTTCCCGAGCACCATCCGCCGATGCACTCCTTCCTCGGGGTGCCCATCCGGGTGCGGGACAAGGTGTTCGGCAACCTGTACCTGACGAACAAGCGGGGTGCGAAGGAGTTCGACGCGGAGGACGAGGCGGTCGTCTGCACGCTGGCCGTCGCGGCCGGGGTCGCGATCGAGAACGCCCGGCTGTACGAGGAGGGGCGGCGCCGGGAGGCATGGCTGGCCGCCGTCGGCGAGGTGACCGGCAGCTTCTTGGCCGGGCGGCCCCGGGACGAGGTGCTACGGCTGGTCGCGGAATGCGCCAGGCGGAACATGTCTGCCGACCTGGGCATCATCGCAGTACCGGACGCTGGTACGGGCGGGCTGCGCACCGTGCTGGCCGTGGGGGAGGGCGCGCAGGCGCATCCGGGTTCGTGGCTGTCCGGACGCGACGGATTCCTCGGGGTGGCCCTCGCCGGCACCGGAGCCGTCGTCAGTGCCGACCTCGCACACGACCCGCGCGCAGACGGGGAGGAGACGGCGCTCTGGGCCGGCCTCGGACCTGCGGTGGCGGTGCCCTTGGGCACCGGTGAGGCGGCCCGCGGCGTACTGATGCTCGCTCGCGGCAAAGGACGTCCGGGCTTCGGTACCGCGGAGACCGAGCCCCTGCTCGCGTTCGCGGGACAGGCGGCCCTGGGCATGGAACTGGAGGACCGGCGCCGTGACGCGGAGCAGATTGTGCTCCTGCGGGACCGGGAGCGGATCGCCCGCGACCTGCACGATCTCGCCATCCACCGCCTGTTCGCGTCCGGCCTGGCCCTGCAGGGTGTGCAGCGGCTGGTTCAGCATCCGGAAGCGGCCGAGCGGATGGCGCACACGGTCGACGACCTCGACACCACCATCAACATCATCCGGTCGGCGGCCTTCGGCCTGCGTACACACGAGGGCGGGTCCAAGACCTGGACATTGCGGGCGCGCGCCGCCGCGACGGTGGAGACGGCAGCTCCGTCGCTGGGGTTCACGCCCGTACTGCGCATGGAAGGGCCGCTGGACACCAACGTGTCCGGTGCCGTCCCCGACCACCTGATCGCCGTACTCGCCGAGGCGCTGAGCAATGTCGCCAGGCACGCCGGGGCGAGCAGCGTCGACGTATGTCTGGTCGCCGGGGCCGGTCATATGGAGCTCAGCGTCACCGACGACGGCGGAGGAATCCCCAGGGGTGTGACGCGCGGCGGGCTGGCGGACATGGAGGACCGGGCCCGGGTGCTGGGCGGCACGCTCACCCTGGAGGACCCTCCGAGCGGTGGGACGCGCCTGCGATGGCGGGTGCCCCTGCCGCCCAGTCCGGCGGATGGGTCGGGCGATCAGTGGGATACGTGTTTACGGGACGCGACGTGAGCGCTCCGCTCCGGTGCTGAGGTCTTTCGGGGCCCCTATCGCCCGACGAGGACGGGCAGGCGGACTGGTCGTCGACTCCCTTGCCTGATGGCGCGGGTCTTTTACACGGTTCGCCTGGGTCCGTGGAGCGCAGGGGCCTGGCTCAGGCGGAGTATCTCCCCCTCTGCCTGGGCTTTCGGTGGCCGACGTACGTGTAGGGGCGGTTCACCGGGCCGCTGGGAAGCAGGTCAGCCGTTCGACGGCGCCTGCGGGCGGGTGCCGTTGACCAGTCGGACGCCGGTGATCAGGTCGGGGCGGATGCGGACGACGTGGTCCATCCGGTGGTCCGACCACGGGTGCAGCATCTCCTGGTAGCGCGCCACCTGCTCGGGGTCGGTGACCAGGCGGCAGTAGCCGGTGACGACGACGCTCCAGCCGAGATGCGTGGCAGGGTCGATGTCATCGGCCTCGTAGGCGACGACCACGCCGTGGTCGCCGTCCTGCTGCGCGGTCGAGACCAGAGCGGCGCCGTCGTGGGTGCGGATGACGATGTCGCCGTCGTCCAGGACATGGTTGACGGGGCGTACGGCGGGCAGCGCCTTCTGGGTGAAGACGACGCGGCCCAACGGCACACTGCCGAGCAGCCGCAAGGCCTCGTCGGGATCCAGTGAGACCGTATGGCGCGGCCCGACGGCGGTTGCCGCCCCCTGCAGGCGGCCCATGGTGAGACGGCGGGCGGTCTCGTCTTTCACCGTGCCGCCCCCACGGGCGCGGAGGACCGGCGTTCCACCCGATCTGTGCTGGGGGGACGTGACTGGTCAGCCATAGCAGGGGTCCTTCGCGCACGGCGGTGCCTGTCCGCCGCACGGGGCCGGGGGCCGGGGCCGCTCGCAGGTCTGACGCTCCCCATCGAAAACTCCCCGAACCTGTTCTGCAAGGGCCGTTCGGCCCTTGTTGCCGCTGGGCGCGCGGATTTCACGGATCTCGCGATCGCGCCATGGTGCCTGCATCCCCGCTCATCGGCTCGGTCAGGCGGGGCCCTGCTCCAGGGCGAGGCCGCGCGGGGTCGTGCCCCGCTACCGCCGGGTTCGACGAACCACCGCGCGTTCGTCTGCACACGCCACGGGCATACGGGGGCCGGCCTGACCCGGACGTCTCCTCGGCCCGCACCGCCGGGTCAGGGGTCAGCTCATGAGCCATTCGGGAACGTTCTCCATTGCGCCCAACCGGATCGTGCCTGTCTGCTGGGGATCCCGCCCGAACACGGTGCGCTGCACACCACGAACACGGTGCGCTGCAGACTTCGTCACCGTCGGCCCTTGTCAAGAAGACGGTTGCCGCGGGCACCCCGCTCACCGCTGCCGGCGCCTGTTCCGCCTGCCGCACGGTCGACGACCCCTCGGGCTTCGGCCGTTCTGCTCGTGTACGCGCATGTGCCACCGGGTTACGCGGTCATGTCGCCGCGTTCGGCTCTGGTGGCCGCACCGCCGTGGACCCGGACGGCGCCGGAAAGCTGACCTGCCCGTTCTTGGATCCGGCTTGCTCCGGGGGCGGCGGCGACGCAGCCATGCCGTCCTGCAAGGGGACGGGGCTGGGCCCGGGCGCGGACTGGCGTGATCTGGCGGGGGCGGGTGTCCCCGACGGCAGCGAGCGGTTACCAAACAGGTGTAGCAGCCGTGTCGGATCCGTGCTCGAAGTGGGGGGTTCGTGTGCTGAGACGTGTTGCCTTCCGGGTGCCCCGCCATCCGGCCTCGGTCGGTGTGGCCCGGCAGCGGGTCCGGCGGCACCTGGCCGCGTGGGGGTATGCGGCAAAGAGCGAGACCGCCGCGAATGCGGTTCTGCTGGTCTCGGAGCCGGCGGCGAACGTGGTCCGCCACGCGCCGCTCCTGGTGCGGGAGTTCGAGGTGGCCGTGACGGCCCGGGAGGACGGCTCCTGCCTCATCGAGGTCTGCGATCAGGGCCCCGGTCTGCCGGTCGTCGTCCGGGACGGCGAGGTCGGGGAGGCGGAGAACGGACGCGGCCTGCGCCTTGTCGAGGCCGTCGCCAAGGAGTGGGGCGTGCGGCCCGACCGGCACGTCGGCAAAACAGTGTGGGCTCTGATCGACGCCCCGCCCCTCTACGTACCGCACGCCCAGCACCGCCACCGCCCGGCCCACCAGGAAGGACGAGATGACTGACACACCCGGCCGGAACGCTCCCGTGATCGCCTTCTTCGTCATCGACCAGACCCTGCTGAGCACACGCGTCCTGGAAGACTTCCTGCGCCACCGCCTCTCCGAACGACAGTTCGCCTATGAAAGAGGCCAGTTGCGCGCCCTGACCGCGCTCGGCATCGGCCCCGTGGACATCCTCCGCGCCCACTACCGGCTCTACGAGGGCACCGTGTGGACCGATCTGATGGAACAGGGACAGCACTGGTACGACGACCTGTGCCGCGGCCGGCAGGCGAGCCGGCCGTTCATCCCCTCCGCCGTCGCCGCGCTGCACGCCCACCAGGAAGCCGGGCACCTCACGGTGCTGCTGTCGGAGGCGTTCGCGCCCTGCCTCACCCCCCTCGGCAAGGACCTGGGGGCCGACCTGGTCATGGGCACCGAGCCGCTGCTGGATGCCGAGGGGCGCCTCACCGGCGCGGTACACCGCCCGATGACCGCCGCCGCCAAGGCCCGCGCCGCCCGCACCACTGCCGCCGCCCACGGCGCCGACCTGCACCGGTGCTTCGGCTACGGCGGCCACGCCGACGCCCTCGCCCTGCTCCGCACAGTGGGCAGACCCTCGGTCATCGGCACCGACCCCGTCCTGACCACCCACGCCCGCCGCTCCGGCTGGCCCATCCTGCCCTCCGCCACCAGCACCTGAGCCCCGCAGCCCGGGCGTCGTTATGACCGTGCGGGATCCGCGCAGGACTGTCGACGGAAAATTTGATCTCCCCGGGGAGCATCACACTTGGATGTGGCTCCCGGCACCCAACCGATATACGGCCCATGACCGCGCCTCCAGCTTCTGCTCAGCCGGCGTCGGCGGAACCAGGGACTCCCACCGCTGCCCAGGCGGCGAGGACGGCGCGGTGCTCCCGGCTGCTGTCGCCGTAACGTGCGGCGGCGGCCGCAGCGGTGAGGCGGGCCCAGTCGGCGAACAGCAGCCCCTTGTGCACGCCGTCGCCGGTCAGGGCGTCCCACCAGATCCGTCCGGCGTGCTCCCACGCGTGACCTCCCAGTTCGGTGGCGAGCAGGTAGAAGGCGTGGTTGGGGACACCGGAGTTGATGTCGGCCGGACCATCGCAGACGTAGCCGTCCATGTGCGAGGGCTGCGCGTCCCGGCCCAGGACCTCGTCGTCGTAGGCGGTACCGGGGGCCTTCAGGGAACGCAGTCCCACCCCGTTGACCTTCGGGGCCAGCACGCCCGCACCCACCACCCAGTCAGCCTCCCCGGCGCTCTCCCCTCTGCCGAACTGCTTGATCAGCTCGGCGAAGACATCGCAGAGCGACGCGTACAGGGCCGCGCTCTCGCCCGCACCTCCCAGGCGGCCCATCTCCGGCACCCCGCGCCACACCTCATGGGCGATCAGGTCGACGCACCCGCTGAACGACCCGAAGATCTCGCCGTCCCCGTCGCCCACGTACAGGTCCTCGCCGCGCCAGAAGGCGTTGGAGTAGCTCTCGCCGTAGTGGACGACCAGGTTCAACGGCCCGTCCGCCGGCAAGTCGCGTCCAAGGACGGCATGCCCGAAGTCGCTGATGACATGCAGCGCCTCGTACGCACCGTCTACGGCGGGATCGCCCGTGGGATTCTGCCCGGTCCGCCGCGCTGCCACGAACCCTTCCTCACGCTGCCCGGCGTCACAGACCACGTGCCCGGTATCCGGCCAGATCGCCGTGCCCGCGGTGGCGAGGCGCTCCAGCAACGGCAAGGGCACGACGCCGGTGCGCACATGGGGCAGCACGGTGAGGCGCTCGACGCGCGTCGTGCGCCGTCCGTCAAGCCTGTCCGTCACCGCCCGGATCTGCTCGGCCGAGATCCCGGCCGCCTTGCCGAGTTCCTCGATGGCCCGCACCAGCCAGGTCAGCGGCTCCCGTACCAGACGCTCGCGCAGTTCCTCGTCGAGCGACTCCTCGGCGAGCACAGGAACGATCTCCAGCGCCTCGTACCCCCGGTGCACCGCCTGGAAGAATGCGGTGCTCCGACGTCGCGCGATGACCGCGCCGTGCGTGTCCCACGCCGTCCGGGAGAGCGCGGACGGCGCCCAGCGTCCGGTGAACCGGGCGTACGCAACAGCCGCACTGTCCCTCGTCAGCTCCGCGTACACCAGCCGTGCCGCAGTCCGTACACTCGAACGAACGCGCAGCCACGCTCCGCCTGCGGTGACCAGCCCTCCCCCGACCGTGCCGATCGCGGCTGCCAGCAGCGTGCTGTCCATGTCCCCAGCGTGGCGCCCACCCGCGTTCCGGGCCCAGGGGCCGATCGTCCCTCCTCTGCCTCACAGCCTGCTGAACGACCTGTTCCCACGCCTCCACGGCGACTGGAACTACGCCCTGTACCCCAGCCATCCCAGCACTCCGGGCTCCGCAGAAGCCGACCCCGCAGTGGGACCATGCTCTCCTGTCCGACCCCGCCCTGACCGGCATGTCCCGGCAGCAACTGGGCGATCTCACCGACACTTTGGCCCTCCACGGCGACCTCAAGCGCGGCCGCCCGCCCCGGCCCGCCTTCCCCGACCAGGTCCTGGCGACCGTCCTTCACCTGCGGGTCGCCCTCGCCGCGGAACCTCTCGCTGTCCTCTTCAACAGCAGTCGAACCGCCATGCGCCGCACCCTGCTGAAGATCAGGACACTGCTGAAGGCGCACAGCATCGTCATCCCGCCGGCGGCCACTCCGCCCTCGGCCCTCACAGCGCTCCAGGCTCGGGTTCGAGCCCTGAGCAGCAACACCAGAAGCATGATCAAGACAACATGTTAATGATCTGTAAGCCCTTAACTACGAGTCGAGTGCGGTGGCGTTCGCAGCCAGCCAGCGACGGATTTCTTCTGCTTCCTGGACATACCCGAGGCTGACAAGCAAGTCCGCTTGCAGGCGCAATACAGAGCGCAGGTGTGGATTGAATCGTGTGGGCATTTCCGTCACGAGTTTGCGGTAGATCTCCACAGCTTCTCCCGTTGCTCGCAGCGCTCCAGAGAGGTCTTGTCGGCAGTTGAACCGCACTCTTGCCGAGGCATACAGCGCGGTTGCGAGGTCGGGAGAGTAGGCATCCGGGTTGATGGTGGCCAAACGGCGAGAATTGTTCACCGCCTCTTCTGTGGAGGAGAGGGCCTCCTCCCACGTCCGTACTCCCGACAGGCTGGGGTCGAGGTCGCGTAGCGTGGGGGAGAGGTTGGGATTGTGGTGTGGGCGGTCCAGCTTCGTCTGTGCCAGACGAAGCTGGATCTTTGCTGCTTCCTGTGCTGCAGCGAGCGCCCCTGTCCGCTGTCCTGCCTTTGACAGGCTGATGCTGAGGTTAGAGAGTGCTGTTACGAAGTGGGGACCGTGGGCGTCCATGTCGATTTCGACGGCCCTTCGATAGATCTCCACTGCCTCATTCTCGGCTTCCAGAGCTTCTCGCCATCGTCCCACTTGAGACAGACGCCTGCCGAGGTTGGTCAGTGAGGCGGCGAGGTCGGGTTCGTGGGCGTCTGGGTTGGTTGTGGCCAGCCGCCGACGGATCTCCACGGCCTGCTCGGTGGCGGCCAACGCCTCCTCCCGCCGTCCCGTCCCCGATAGGCCAACGCCGAGGTTGCTCATCGAGGTGGCGAGGTCGGGTTCGTGGGCGTCCGGGTCGCTGGTGGCCAGCCGCCGACGGATCTCCACGGCCTGCTCGGTGGCGGCCAACGCCTCCTCCCAGCGTTTCAACTCCATCAGGCTTCCACCGACGTTGTTGAGTGAGCCGGCGAGGTCAGGTTCGTAGGTGTCTGGGTCGCTGGTGGCCAGCCGCCGGTAGATCTCAACCGCCTCCCCGCCATGAAGCAGGGCCTCCTCCGGCCGTCCCGCCCGCGACAGAGTGGCGTTGAGGTTGGTCAGTGAGTCGGCGAGGTCAGGGGCGTGGGCGTCTGGGTCGCTGGTGGCCAGCCGCCGGTAGATCTCAACCGCCTCCCGACCGGAGGAGAGGGCTACGTCCAGCCGCCCCGCATCGGACGAAATTGCACAGAGATTTCTGAGCGAGCTGGCGAGGTCGGGTGCGTAGGTGTCTGGGTCGCTGGTGGCCAGCTGCCGGTAGATCTCAACCGCCTCCTCACCATGAAGCAGGGCCTCTTTCAGCCGTCCTACCTGCGACAGAGTGAGGCCGAGGTTGGTGAGTGATCCGGCAAGGTCAGCCTTATAGGTATCCGGAAGCAGGGCAAGCGCTCGATGGATCTCCACCGCCTCCTGCTCCACAGCCAGTGCCTCCTCGGCCCGCCCGACTTGCGACAGGCTGCTGCCGAGGACGGACAGAGAGGAAGCGAGTTGGAGTAGATGGGCTGGATCCTTTTCCGCGAGCGGGCGGACGGTGCTGACGAGGGTGTCGGCAAGCCGACGTGTCAACGCGGCGAGCACTCGGGACGGGTGAGGCAGCGCGAGTATGGCGTTGTGCAAGGCTTCGGGATCAAGGGAGACGGTGTCCAGGGCAGTCTCCAGGGCCTCCAGGACTCTGTGGCTGTCGGAGCTACGCTGAGCGCTGTGGTGGGCTGTGGCGGCGCGGCCCAGGACGGTGATGATCTGAGCTTGCTGGCTGGTAGAGGCGTCGTCCAGTAGTTCGGACAGTGGCATCTCGTCCCCGGTGAGGACAACAGAGGCCAGGTACTCGGCGACGCGGTCGGGTTGGAGGGATCCCCAGTAACGGTGAAGGCCAGGCGGATACAGCGCCCGGAGCCATTCAGCGGTGTCCAGGGCCTTCTTCTGTGGCAGTCCGGGGACTTTTCGTATCGTGGCGTCAGCTTCAGTCTGATCTGCGGCCCCACACGCGGCAGCGACGGCGATCGCGCGCTCCAGCGTGATGGTGCGCAGCCTCAGCCGGAATTCAGGCGAATCGGCTGTGGCCTCCCAGTAGCGTCGCTCGTGCCGCAGCAAGGTGGCCTCCGGCGGTTGGTCGGTGATGGCAGTGACGGGGGCGGGGCCTTGTTGCAGGAGCGAGATGAGGGCGGTCATCTGCAGGGTCAGCACGGAGTCGTAGCGAGAAGTGCTCAGGTCTTCGGGCGGTCGTAGGGCCGCGGCCAAGGCCGGCCAGTCGACTTCGGGCTGCCGGGGGACGTATTTCAGCAAGCGTGCGAGATCGGTTGCGGCACGGGTGAAGGCATGGACGCGGGCCTCGGACGAACGGGGGGTGAGCGGTGCAAGTTCGACAACGGGGGAACAGGCGAGGAGTTCGCGGGTAGGGGCGGTGGCGCCCAGGGCATCTGTCCTCCATCCGCCGTCAGCCCTGGCCACCAGCAACAAGCGGACACGATGCCGTGTGGTGCGCAACTGCTCGATGAGATCACGGACGAGGCGGGGGCGGGTATCGGCATAGTCGACAACGAGGAACAGGGAATGGGCCGTTTCCAAGGTGTGCAGATCCGGCCGATCGGCCCTGACATCGGCGATATCTCCGCGCAGATGCCCGGTGACCCAGCTCTGACGGCGGAGTTCTTCGCTGAGCCAGCGGGCGAGACGTGTCTTTCCTTGCCCTCCCGGGCCAGTGAGGACTCGCACCGAGAATGCATCGCGTGCGTCGTTGCACCAGGTGAGGAGTTGATCCCGTTCCCGTTCACGGGAGTGGAAGCCGACGGCTTCTACGTCGGCCCGCAGGAGCATGGCGGGAGAGCGCAGGTCACGTTCGGGGGCCGTCGGCGCAAGCAGGGAAGCCGGCTCGGCCGGTTCCAGAAGAGGTTCCCAGCCGGTGTGTTCGGCTACCAGCGTGCGAAACGCTGTGTCGGCCAAGAGTTCGTGGGCAGGGGTGGCGATCAGCCGGGTTCCGCCGGTGGCCCTTCGATCGCGCCGTACGACGCCGCACAGCAAGTCCCCGGAGAGTAGTGCGGCCCCAGACATCCCGGAGAAAGGGGTTCCGGGCGATCCTTCGGGCAGAGGGACAGTGGGGTCGCTGCTCAGGACCTCGTACCGGCCTGCCAAGGAGCCGGTTCCCGGCCTGATGTGGCCGATGAGTTGTTCGTCGAGGCGACGGTCGTCGTCTGGCGATTTCTGCATGCGGGGGAAGCCGGCTATGTCGACCGGGTGCGGGCGGGTGCCGATCAGGTAGCCCCATCGCTGCGGTGGGCGTGTGTGCGTCTCTGCCAGGGACTCGGGGACCTCCCAGCCCTGTACGTCGTCCACTTCGATCAGTGCGGCATCCGCATTCTGGTTCTTCAGGTACCAGCGCACGACGGAAGGGAACTGCCGGTTATCGGCGTCCGGTCGGCTCACCGTCACCGTCCCTGGCTGGGGCCCGGTTTCATCGCCCAGGACATGCCCGGCGGTCAACACCAGTCGAGGCCCCACAAGGTAGCCGGAGCCGAAGTCTGGGATGTCGCGCCCTGGGGGAAAGCGGCGCACCTGTACTCTGCGATCAAACTCCATCGTTGTGCCCCAGCCTTCTGCGCCTGCCCCAGCTGTCACTACTCGGTGTCGCAGACGTCGACATCTCCACCACCCGGCTTGTGTGGTTTGAGCTGTACTGTGACCGTGTGCGTGGTTCTGTCGACGCGTTCTCTTCTGCCTCCGATCCCGATCACGCTGAACCGGAGGTCTCCGCCCACGCCCTTGGTGCGGGCCAGTTCCACGCCTAGCTGCAGCGTTACCTCCTCGACAACGAACAGCACCCCCTTCTCGCCTTCAGTGGCAATCCGCGCCTGGGCCTGGGCAACCTGCGTGCGCAGTAGGGCAATCGCGTCCGCCAAATCCAGCTCGTCGTCCTGCTCGCTGTCTGTGCTCCCCATCAGAGCCTCCGAATCCGGCCGTCAAAGGCGGGACCGTCACCTATCTCAGTCTTGAGGGAAGCCAGGGCGAAATCGACGGGCCGTCCGGCCCCTTTTCCCGCGGATGCGGTCGGCCAAGGAGCGGGACAGGGTCCTTCCAGTTCTGCGGTCGGTGTCCGCAGCCTCGGCGCGAAGATCGCCTGCCTCGCCGACGATTGAACCCATCCGGGCCCGGACGCCCATAAGGCTCGAAAGACTGCTGATGAGGCCCGCCCCATGACATAGACCCGGCAGGACCGTGAAACGAACCGAACCCTCACCGAGCACATTCGTTTGAAACGGAAGCGAGGCCAAACACGGGATCAGCGCTGGGGGACGTGGCTGCCATCGTGATCGAATCGTAGGCCGGACCCAATCCCGAGCAGTATCGGCGCCGAAGCTATCGGACGTCGACGAAGTCGCCGCTCGCGTTGACGGCAGCGGTGGTGCCGGTCCCCACAAAGGCGAAGCGGTAGTACCCGTCGGAGCCGGCGGTGGCCATGGCGGTCACCGCTCCGCCGCTGCCGCTCGTGACGGTCTTGACGGTGGTGTAGGTGCTGCTGCCCTTCTTGCGGAACTGGAGTTTCACCTTCTTGGGCCGCTACCTGTTCAACATCAAGGCCAGCGGCCCCGGCCAGGGCCTGCGCGCGTTCCGCGCTCCCGACGCCGCTGAGGACGACGAGGAAGAAGCCTGACATCCTGGGCGTGTCCGGGACGTCAGGCCGTTCGTTCGGTGCTTGCTACCGGGCCCTGGGGCCGGGGGCGGACGGGGTGCGCGGTCGCAGGCGCTCTCCCTGCGGCCCGAACATGACCAGGTACTCGACCGGGCCGCCGGGGCCGGCGTTCGCGACCCCATGGGGATTGCGGGTGTCGAACTCGGCGACGTCCCCGGCACTCAGGACGAGGTCCTGGTCGCCGAGTGCGAGCCACAGCCGCCCGTACAGGACGCACAGCCATTCCCAGCCGTCGTGGGAGACCTGCCGGGGCCGCGCGGGCGGCTCCTGGACGGCGGGCAGGACGTGTTTGTGGGCGTGCAGGCCCCCGACGTACCGGGTCAGCGGCAGCACCGCCTTGTCGTCGCCGAAACGCTGGAGCGCGGAGGTGCGGGACTCGGCGGCGGGAGCGGTGCCGGCCAGCTGGTCCAGGGACACGCCGTACTCCTTCGCCAACTGCAGCACCACTGCCAGGGTGGGTTTGCGTCGGCTGGTCTCGATCCGCGACAGCGTGCTCGGGGAGATGCCGGTCGCGCAGCTGACGCCGGTGAGCGTGGAGCCGCGGTGTTCGCGTGCGGCCCGCAGCCGGGGGCCGATCGCCGCCAGCATGTCGGCCACGTCGTCGCCTGTCACCCGCTCCGCCGCCTTCCGGACGTGCCGCTCCGCCATCCTGTCCTGCGAGTTTGCCAGAGTGGCAAGGGTAATCGCGGTGGACGGTCGCTGCGCCGCATGATCGATGCGTGCCTGCGTCCACCCGCGAACCGAGAGAAGACCCCATGCAGTCCGAGCCGTCCGCCGCACCCCGCCACCGCACCGTCGAGGCCCCTGCCGGGCGCCTGCACCTGGTCGAGCAGGGCACCGGCCCGCTGGTCCTGCTCGTGCACGGCTTCCCCGAGTCCTGGTACTCCTGGCGCCGCCAACTCCCCGCCCTCGCCGCTGCCGGCTACCGGGCAGTGGCGCTCGACGTACGCGGCTACGGCCGCTCCTCCAAACCTGCGGAGACCGATGCCTATCGGATGCTGGACCTGGTGCAGGACAACGTCACCGTGGTGCACGCCCTCGGCGAGGAGAACGCGGTGGTCGTCGGCCACGACTGGGGCTCCAACATCGCCGCCACCTCCGCCCTGCTCCACCCCGAGGTCTTCCGCGCGGTCGGCTTGCTGAGCGTCCCGTACGCGCCGCCCGGCGGCCCTCGCCCCACCGACATCTTCGGCCGGATCGGCGGCCCCGAGCAGGAGTTCTACGTCTCCTACTTCCAGGAACCCGGCCGCGCCGAGGCGGAGATCGAACCCGATGTCCGGGGCTGGCTCGCGGGCTTCTACGCGGCCCTGTCCGCCGACACCATGCCAGCCGAGGGCGAGCCCGACCCGCACTTCGTCGCCCTGGGCTGTCACATGCGCGACCGTTTCCCCGTCGGCCCGCTCCCGGCCTGGTTGAGTGAGGAGGACCTCGACGTCTACGCCGGGGAGTTCGAGCGCACGGGTCTGACCGGCGCCCTCAACCGCTACCGCAACATGGACCGCGACTGGGAAGACCTCGCCCCCCACCGCGGATCCCCCATCAAACAGCCCGCCTTGTTCGTCGGCGGCGCACTGGACGCCTCCACCACCTGGATGGCCGATGCCATCGACGCCTACCCCATCACCCTGCCCGCCCTGTCTGCCTCCCACCTCCTGGGCGGCTGCGGCCACTGGGTCCAGCAGGAACGCCCCGACGAGGTCAACAGCCTGCTGATCGACTGGCTCGCCACTATTCAGAGCTGAACCAGGCGGGCTACCGCGGGCGGGCCGCGCAGAGGTAGCGCATGGCGCTCGGCTCGGTGATGCCGAACAGTCACACCGCACGTACTCCACTGACAACAAGCGTGCCTACGTGACAACTACCGTGCTTCGGCTCACCCGATGCCGCCTTGTTTCGTCCCCTGCACCCGTCTACCAGTGCATGTCGAGGGCGTCGAGCGCATCACGGTGCTCCGCGCTCAGCTTGTCGGCGCGGCGGCGGGTGTTGGAGCTGAAGGACCCTCGCCGAGCAGGCGCCGGGCCTGTCGAAGACGCTGCGCGTGCACGACCCGGACAGCGGGTCGCGGAGGATGAGGAACGCGAGCCCGTCGGCGTCGTGACGGTCGGCGGTTTTCCAGCCCGCGCACAGCAGGCCAATCTCTTCGTCGTCGAGGGCGATGTCGCGCTTGCCGTCCGGTACGTCAGAAGGGACAGGCGTGATGATGCACAGGGTGCCGCCGGGGCGCAGGCGTTCGCGCAGCCGGTTCAGCACGCGGGTGCGGTCACGGATGAAGGCCCAGCCGAGACGGCACGTGATCAAGTCGTACGAGGGGTGCGGCAGTTCGTCGTCGCCGTCATGCTCGATGTCTGTCAGCAGGTAGGTGACTGGCGTGCCTGGGGTGGTGTCGGCTGCGGCGCGGGTGAGGGCGGCGGGCGCGTAGTCGATGGCGTCGACCGTGTAGCCGTTGTCAGCGAGGTGGCGGGCCAACTCGCCCAGTCCGCAGCCGATGTCCAGGGCGAGGCCGCCTTCCGGGGCGGGGGCGTGCTGGGCGAGGAGCCGGCGCTCGGCGTCACCGAGCTGCCGGAACGTACCGCCGTCGGCGTAGTGCGTGTTCCACTCATCGGGTGTGGTGTAGGCCACCGGGAAGACTCCCTTGCCGGGTAGAAGGGGTGGGTTCAGCGGAAGGTGTGGGTGCGCAGGGCGCGCAGGGCCCTCAGGCCGCGTTCGAGGAGTTCCGGGTCGTGGTGGGTATGGCTGTAGACGATGCCGCTGACGGCATCGAGGGCGGCCTCGCACCGCAGCCGTTCCAGCTCCTCCTCGGTCAGTCGGTGTCCGTAGCCGGTGAAGAACGCGTCGGCCAGGTCCGGGCGGCCCAGCCACGTGTCCGCGAGTCGGACGAAGCCGCGGACGGCGGGGTCCGGTTCGCTGCGTTCGAAGTCGATCAGCCCGGCCCGCAGGCTGCCGTCGCCGACGGCCTCCAGGAGGATGTTGCGGGGCTGGAGGTCGCCGTGGGTGGGCACCCACGGGACGGGCGGCAGCGTGTCGCGCCGTGAGGCGAGGGCGAGGGCCAGGTCCTCGTCACCGTCTGCCAGCAGCGGGCGGGCGATATCCAGGTGGCGGTGGAGTTTGCCGGGGCCGGGCGGCGGGGCCGCGCTGGCGGGTGCCGCGTGGTGGCAGCGGGCCGTGAGTGCCTCGATCTGACGGTGGACGTCCCGTTCCACCACGGCGGGCAGCGTCTGGCCGTGCAGGGGCCGCCCGGCCAACTCCGTGAATACCACCGTGTGGTGCACGGCGACCATCATCCCCCCGGAGCCCCGCCTCGTGCGGGGCTCCGGGCGTTCCAGGAACGCACAGACCGTCGGTCTAACGATCACGACTCCTGCCCAGGAGCGCACTGAATCCCCGCCCTCCTGACACGCGGTCACCGGCAGACTCGGCCTGCGGATCGAACCGCCGGTACAGCCGTGTCATCCGCGCCGGTACTCGCCAGCGCCTCGCGAGCACGACAGCGCAGAAGCTGACTGATCTCCTCCATCACCCGGCGCACGTCGTCGACCTAGGCCTCCGAGCGATTCATCTCAGTGACGCGGGCCCCGATGGCCTGCGTCTGAGCGATGAGATCGCTGTACGCCTGGCTGCGCGGCTCCCTCCGGTTCCGCTGATGCTCAAACCGGCGCTGGTGTTCCGCCTGAAGGTACTGCGCGACGATCTGCTGGTCTGCGGTGCTGGCACCAAGCCACCCACTGGTCAACGGTGCAACGCCTGTCCCTAACGCGCCGACTACCGCTCCGAGGACTGCGGCTACCCGTGAATCCATGATCAGAGTGTCGTGGAGTCAGACCATCCTCCGCACGCGGATGCTCTCGTACCGCGAGCTACGGCGCTGGCGTGTCGCTCGCCGGCGGCAGCGCGGACCAGACCTCTCTCAGCAGCGTCTCGTAATGCTCCCCGTAAGTGACCACGCCGGCGTACACCGCGTCGAGTGCGGCCCGCAGCGGGTCCGCCTCCGCGGCTCCCGTCACCGCGGGAAGCGCCATGTGCGGCTGGGACATCCGCCAGGACGGGTCGGGCCCACCTACGGTGACGGCCATCCTGAACGATGCGGTCCCGGACCTGCGTCGCGGCTCTCGCTGCGGGCTCGACCACTCCACGGCGGCGGCCGCGGGGCCGACCACCTGCGGTGCCTCCCAGGCCGTCACCCCCGGCCGTTCGGCGGGTGGCTGGAACGGGGGCCGCTCGGGCGGGACGGCCTCGCCCACGGTCCGGTCCGGGGCGTGCGGGTCGTCGGCCAGGGCCTGCCACATGCGATCCCAGTCGTCGAAAGGCGGCGGCAGGGGGCGCCTGTCCGCCAGCGCGGTCAGGCCGTCGGTGACCCAGCCGAGGGCGGTGAGCCCCGACTGCTCGCACGCTCGCCGGGCCGCCAACAGGGCCACCGCGCGCTGTCCTTCGGCGCCGGCGGCGTCGATCGCGTGGACAAGGGCCGGATCGAAGCGCACCAGCCCACGGACGTTGCCCAGGACCTCACGCAGGGCCTGGCTGGGCAGCTGTCCGCCCCACTCCCAGCGTTCCAGGGCGAGCCGGTGCTCCCGCTCGGCCTGCTCCTGTTCGAGCCGCTCGCGGCGCTCGGCCTCGGCGCGCTCCTCGGGGGTGGGCGGAGGCGGTTGCTCGGCCGCGTAGTTGTGCCAGTAGGCGGCGATCTTGGACGTCTGCTTGAGCACGCGGTCGGTCTCCGGCGGGGCGGGCCAGAACTGCAGGAGATAGCAGTCCAGTTGCGGCTCGTCGTCCAGCCGGGTGTCCTCCCTGTTTGCCTCGTCCATGCCCTTCGCGCAGTACCGCACCCGGTAGTCGGTCTCCTCCAGGTCCAGCTCCCAGACGGCTTCGCCCGCCCACTGCACCAGTCGGCTGTCCAACGAGACGGGTCGGAAGGACACCTCCACCACGTCCTCCCACTGCGGGTCCAACGCGGGCGGCTCCTCGTGGACTTCGACGGTGAAACCGACGTCCCCCGTGTGCAGCCCGGTCGACAGCCACAGTGTCCCCGGGATCGCAGCGCCGCACAGTCCGGCGCGCTGTCCGGCGAACGCCTCGGCGAGATCCGGGCCGTAGCTCTCCGGGTCGCTCTCGACGTAGATCTGCCCGTAGTGAACGAACACTTCGCCCTCGACCGGCCTGCGCATCGCTGCCTCCCGTTTGGATGTGCCACCACCCTACGAACGGCCACTGACAACGCCCTTCGTCGCCCGTCCCCCCAGACCGCGCTAGTACTCCAGCACGCACAGGCGTGGTCCAGTCCCGGTCTCCGCCTCACTCAACGGAAAAGATCACGCTGAGATCTTCAGGCGCATCGCGAAGTCGGCGGCGGACAAGGACTCCGGGACGTTGCGGATCTCGAAGCGGGAGACGTTCACGACGCTCAAGAAGAGCGACGGAGCCGCAGACAACCGACAGCAGATGAAAGTCACGGCACGGAACGCCCTCGGCAAGACGATTCCCGAGCGCTGTGAGCACATGCAGGGACTCGGAGCCGGGGCCTGCTCACGGACTCAGGACGCAGTCAGAAGGTAGCGAGAGCGTACGGAGAACGTAGTTGAGCCTGCACCTGCACCACCTGTGCCTGGGCGAATCAAGGCGGGCACGGCACTGGTTCCACCAGCTCACCCACTCGATGGCCGACACCGCCCCGCCGGACGCCGCCTTCCCCGACGGCCTGGAGATCTTAGACCGGTACGTGCGCGCCAACGGCTCCGGCGCTCACCCGCCCACCGGCCGCCTGGAGAGCGAGGTCGACCGGCTCGCCGCCCGCGCCCCACACTGCTCCGTCATCATGGCCCGACTGCAGGAGCCCACCGAAAGCCGCTCACCCGCGAACCCCGTACGACAGGAAACAGGGGAGTCCTTGACCCGGCCACCGGTTCCGAGGCCACCGGCCGGACGGACTCCCCGTCAGGACGCCATCCAGAAAAGGACGTCTGCCGTGGACCCTAGCTCCTCAACGCCACGCACGGGACAGGAACGGCTCATCACCGCCTGGACGTGGATTGCGCAGCGGCGGCGCACCGCCACGCACCTGCTGCTCGGCCGCCTGTTACGGCGCCGGCACCGGAGCCGTCGGACTCATCTTCTTGTGGCTGGAGCACCGGATGTGAGCATCGATGATCCGTGGTCCGCAGGCCTGCCAGCTTCTGAGCAGGCAGGCCAGTGGCTTTGGTCACGAGTCCCGCGACCCCGATGAGCGCGTCCTGGACCGTAAGGGGGCGTTCCCAGATCATCGCGACCAGCTCGCCACGCACCACGGCATGAGCGAGCCTCTGCCCGTCGGCTAGCCCGGGCGGGCAGAGGCTTCAACTGTGATCAGGGTGCGCGGACTGATACTCCGTAAGCATCGGCGCGGCGGAGCACTGTCACCTCTTGGGCGGGTGCCGGCCAGGACTGGATGAGGTACCGCTCGGTGATCTCATCCGGGGCCAGGTCGACGGCGGTGTCCCGGCCACGTGCATGAACCCGCAGACGGTAGTCGCCGGGACCGTTGAACGACAGAACGGGGAGTTCCTCGTCCAGGTCGTCCATCATGCCGCGGACCATAAGCTCGCCGGATGCGGAGTGCGCGGAGACCTCCACGATCTCGTGCCAGCCGCCGTTGTCGGGCGCGGGTTCGGTTTCGTGCAGGGTGACCGTGACATCGACGTCTCCGGTGTGGATGCCGGTCATGACGATGGTGACGCCGTCGGCGACCCGGACCAGTCCGTTGTGCGCGCGGTCCAGGTCAGGACCTATTCCGGACGGTGGATGCCTACTTGATCCACACCAGGAACTTGTCCTTCTCGATGATGCGGTTATACAGGTAGATGAGGCTCAGGGCCCGGCCGCCGTCCTCGTCGTGCGTCCCGTTGACCAGACGCCGACACTGACCGATCCTGGGCACGGTCCGCGCCTGCTACCACCCTGCTACCATGAGGTATGACCACAAAAAAGCAGACGCAGGTCCGGCTGGACGAGGACGTACTCGAGGCCGGCAAGGCCGCCGCGCGCTCCCGTTCGCTGGATTTCAACAGGTACGTGGAGCGGCTCATCATCGAAGACACCACCGGCGCCCGCGCCGCCGGTATGGCGGCCGCCCAGCGCCTCATCGATGAGCACGGCGGCTTCCTCGACGATCTGGAGCAGCAGCTCGACGCCCCGTACGCCAATCCGCAGCCGGGCGCCGCCGCGTGATCCTGCACGTCGACGAATCCTGGATCCTCGAAGTCGCCGAGCGGGCCGGCCACCGCGACCCGGCCGCCGACGACTACGGCGTGCCCATCGCCGCCGTCGCCCGCCATCGCGGCGAACTCATCGACACTCCCGTCTACGACGGCCCCTTCGCCCGCGCCGCTGCTCTGGTGCACACCCTGGGTCGCTGCCGCTGGCTGGAACGCTCGAACCTCACCGTCGCCTGCGCTGCCGCCGTTATGTACCTCGAGGCCAGCAATATCCCCGTCGACCCCACCCGCGAACAGCTCACCGCGCTCGCCCACGAGCTGAACAACCCGCGCTGCACAGCCGAGCGGATCGCCTCCCTGCTGCGCACCTGGAAGCCCTGATCCCGAACCACGACGCTATCGAGCGTCGACCGCGAACTCGTAGGCGACTTCCCAGCGGGCGTCGGGGACGGTGATGTCGGCGGTCTCCACCGCGCGGACGTCGCTGTCGAAATAGGTGCGCTCGATGATGAGGACCTGGTCCCCGCGGCAGGGCGGCAGCGAACTCGGACCCCGCGCCCTGGGCGCCCGCAGTATCCTCGCCGACCCCCGCACCACCGCCGGCTCCGACGCCCTCAACGAGAGGATCAAACACCGCGAGCCGTTCCGGCCATTCGCGCCAGCCGTCCTCGCCGGCACCTGGTTCGACCTCGACGTGGCCAGCCCCTTCATGCCGCTCGCCCCGCCCGTAAGCGCCGACCACGCCGACAAGATCGCCGGAGTTGTCCACGTCGAGGGCACCGCGCGCGTCCAGACCGTCGACCCGGCCACCGCGCCCCTCTACGGCGCCCTCATCGAGCACTTCCACCAGCTCACCGGTGTGCCCGTCGTCCTGAACACGTCCTTCAACGACTGCGAACCCATCGTCGAGACACCCGGGCACGTGCTCGCCACATTCCAGGCCTGTGACCTGGACGCGGCCGGCATTGGCGAATACCTGGTCGAGCGGTGCTGACGTCCCCTCGAGCACTGCCGCACTGGAGGACATGACGACCTCCACTCCGCCGCTGAGGGAAGCCGCCCGCTTCATCGTCCTCGACGAGGACGACCGCATCCTGCTCCTGCGCTACGACGAGAACGGCGGATTCTGGGCGACCCCCGGAGGCTCCCTGGAGGACACAGACGGGGGAGACCACGCCGCCGCGGTGCTCCGCGAGATGAGCGAAGAACTCGGCGTCGACCAGGAGGCGATCGAACTCGGCACCCAGCTCGCGGAGCGCAGCAAGGACCACCTCGTCGGCGGGCACCAAGTCCGCCAGGCGGAGAAGTACTTCCTCGCCCGGGTTCCCGCGGCCGCCATCGACGCCGGTTGAAAGCAGTCGTTCATGACCCGGCGCCCATACTCGGTGCGCGGCACGTCGAAACTTGCGTTGATGTCCTGCAGAGGGCGTGTGAGACGGCTGTATGACTACTTCGGCGACAAGCAGACGCTGCTGCGAGCAGTCGTCGACGCCGTCGGCCAGTCACTGATCACCGCGATCCGGCGCACCCTCGACGACACCCTCACCCACGACACCGAGGCTGCCGAACTCGAGGACGCCCTGGTCACGTTCTCGCTGTGCATCGCGACCGACATGCTCGGCTCGGCGGAGTGCGCAACGCTGCAAAGGCTGGTCCGGGCGGAATCCGGCCACCTGCCGCACCGGGGCTACAACGCCATGGCCGACGCACCCGACGAGGCAATCGCCGAGCGGTTCGCCGCCTTTGCCGCGGCCGGCCTGCTCGACGTCGCCGCCCTCCGGCTCGCGGCCGACCAGTTCCTCGCACTGACCTTCGGTGTCGCGCTGGACCGACTCGGTTCCGCGAATGCCACGGAGGACAGCCGCGTCCGCCCACTCATCAACGGGGGAGTGCGGACCTTTCGCCGGGCCTACCGAACCGCGTACGCGGGGGCGGCACGAAAGAAGAGCGCGCCGCGGCTTCACGAAAATCTCGGCAGGGCCACGTTCATGTGTACGGCGACACTGCCCTCGACGGACTCCGTCATTGCGTCGTGGTGGAGGTTGTCCTTGACGCTGGTGATGAGGTGACCGCTCGGATAGGTGGGGATGTGGTGGACCAGCTGGATCAGGATGCGGCGGGTTCACAGGGAAGGGCTGCCACTCGGCGCAGGGGCGCTCAGCCGTGCGGCGAGGTGCGACTGGGTATGGGCAGCCGCCTCCAACTCGCTGCCACCACCCCGCCGACTCGGAACCGGAGCCGGCCGCGGTCTGGGCACCAGCGCATACCACTTGGCCCCCTCGCCACATCGACGGTGAGGGGGCCAACCTTCGATCCCATAGCTACGGGTGGGTTGCCTGTCACTTGGTTCACCGCTCGTGTACGGCACCCCGAGCACTGCGGTCACCCGTCTGCTTATGCCCCCGACTCATTGCTCACCCCTGGAGTCGCAACCGGGTATGGGGTCACCGCGCAACTCGCCGTAGTGAAGGGGCAGTTCAAAGCGGATCTGCGGGAGCTCTCAGAGCGGGCCCGGCCTGCCATTGGCAACGGTCTCAGTCTGGTCGGCGCCGCCGCCGGTGTGCGGCGCCACCGCGAGCACAACCGCCAGCGCCACGAACAAGCCGCATATGACCTTACGCATGTGCATCTCCTCTGCAGTCGTAACCGACGACTCGAACCGTAGACCGCACCAGGGACGTCGTGACCCTGACAGCTATCAGGGTGGGGCGCTCGGGGTGCGTCCACCCCTACCCCCGCTCCAGCTCCGCCCCACCCCGCGGAGAGCGTGCCGGCCATTCCGGCACCGCCCCCGCAGGGTGGTGCCGGGCCGGCCCCTGTGTCGTCTCCCTCGCGAAATCGTCGGCGAGTTCGAGGAGCGTCGGCCTTTCCTCAAGCCCCGCGATCCAGGCCGGGGGACCGGACCGCGTTCTGGCCGTAGTCCAGCTCCGCCGCAATCGCCGACACCCGCAGTCCAGACCAGCTCAGCTGGATCATCCGGGCCCGCAGCAGTCGACCGACCCAAGCACCCGGCACGCCGCAGCGGCGCCAAAACCGACGAGCTGAACGCGGCCCGTCCCGGACACCCCGAGCACTGCGGTCGCCGGCGTCTTCAGCGTTGCCTCTGGCGACGGTGATCGACTGCTTCTCGCGCCGTCGGGTGGGCTGGTCGGTTGCCGGCCGCATGCGCACCTCGCTGGTCGCCGCCGCACTCCGGGCAGCCGCCCGAGTTCGCGGCAGTCTGGCCGGAGCCGTCTTCGACAGCGATCACGGGGCCCGCGGTGGATTCAACTGGTCGTCGCAACACCTTGATCTCGGAGGTGTGCGGCGTGGCCACGGCGGACTGGAGTTTGAAGACCAGCGATGTTCCTGAGGGGGGCGCGTCGGCAGTGGCGTGCTGATCGAGCACTTCGGCCAGCGACGCGCTCGCCTGGCCGGCCGGACCCGTCACGGGTGATGCAGCGCCAGTTCTGGCGGCTGATCGCCACGGGGGTCACGACAGTCGAGGCATCGTTGGCGGTCGGCGTGTCCTGGCCGGTGGGTTCCGGTGGTTTCGTCACGCTGTCGGCATGCCGCCGATCTCGCTGGCTGAGCCCACAGGCCGCTGCCTGTCGTTCGAGGAGCGCGAGGACATCGCGATCCTGCGCGCGAAGGGCGCCGGGGTGCGCCAGATCGCCCGCGCCCTGGGGCGTGATGCCGGGACGATCTCTCGTGAGCTGCGCCGCGACGCCGCCACGCGCGGCGGGAAGCAGGAGTACCGCGCGACGGTCGCTCAGTGGAAGGCGCAGCAGGCTGCCAAGCGCCCCAAGGTCGCAAAGCCCGTCACCAACGACCGCCTGCGGGAGTATGTCCAAGAGCGCTTGGACGGCACCGTGCGGCTCGCTGACGGCACAGCCGTAGCGGGGCCGGACGCTGCCGAGTGGAAAGGTCGCAAGACGAAGCCCCACCGAGCAGATCGGCGATGGGTGACGGCCTGGGCCCGCCGAGCTCGGGCAGTTGACCGGCGGGCGGGCGCTGTACGATCCGCGCCCCGGCGAGCCGCGCACACCGGGCTTGGGCGTCAGCTGCCGCTTCTACTACTCCGGCGACACACCTTGACCGACCCCGACCACAGGCCCGACCACAACTTCGAGCACCCCGACCACAGGCCTGACCACGGCTGGTCAGCGCGGCACCGAGTAGTGTCCGGGCCATGGCGCCCCTCGACGCGGTGCTGGCGGCGCTGACCGAACTCCGCACCGACCTGGAAGCATCCGACTGGCAGCCGGACGAGTACGAGCGCGTCCTGGCGACCGCGATGCGGGCCGACGGCGGAACGAGCGCCCACGCCGTACGCGCCGGGCTACGGGCGGCCGGCCCCGAGGTCACCCACGGCAGGCTCGCCCCGATCGCGGCGCAGTGCGGCGCGATCCTGGACTCCCCGACCCGTGCCGCCTCCGAGGACGGACGCAACCTGCGGTTCGCTGGTGCCAGCACTTCGTGACGGATCTGGTGGAGCCGCTGTCCGAACGCCACGTGCGCGCCGGGGCCGCCCCACGGTGGTTGGCGCCGGCCGACGTGACCTGCCCCGCCCTGTCGAGGAGCCCGAGGACGAGTCCGCGCTCGACGACGGGCAGAGCGAGCAGATCTGTCAGGGCACGAGGTCGGGGTCTCGTGGAGGAGGACATGTGACCGGAGCTGCTGTACGTGTCGGGGTGGGCACGAGGTTGAATACGACGGTGAAGTCGTCGTGGTGGAGGAGATGTTCGGCTCGGCGGTCGGCAACGAGGTGCCGGTCCGTGACGGGCCGGGGCCGGAATCGGACGACGACCCCGAGACGGCCTCGGTGCTGCTCGCTCAGCTCAGCGATGAAGAACTTGCAGCGGTTCGGGAGCGGGCAGCCCATGTCAACGAGGTCTTGACCGGCTTCCGGTCGGGCAGCGACGAACCCGCGGAGCCTGGCGAACCCGGCCGCAGTACGCGACCACGGTGCCCAAGTTGCAGCGATACGAGGCGAAGGCCACCGAGTGGGGCGTGAGCGTGAGAACCATGCGGGCGGGCAGTCCCTCTGATGCGTCGACGGAGTGTGTCGCACCCAGGCGCTTGATCCGCTTGCCCTCGGCGGACCCTCCCAGCGTGTTCATCTCCTTGGCTCGGCCGATCCGTTCTCGACGAGCCCGGCCCGGCTCGCGATGAGCGCCGCCTCCACCCGCGTGCGGACGTCGAGCTTGGCCAGCAGTTTCTGCACATGCGTCTTGACGGTGCTCTCCTCGACGCGCAGTCGGCGGGCGATCTGCGCGTTGCTCAGGGCGTGTCCGACCAGGGCGAGGACTTCGCGTTCCCGCGGTGTCAGGCCGTCGGGCAGCGTGACGATCCCGATGCTGTGGCTGGATGCTCGGGCGATCAGCCTTCGGGTCGGGCCCGGTGAGACGAACCCGTCACCGCGGGCGACCGCCCGGATGCCGTCCAGCAACGTGGCCGCGGGGTCGTCCTTCAGCACGAACCCCGTGGCTCCGGCCTGCAACGTCCCGAACAGGTACTCGTCGAGGTCGAAGGTCGTGAGCGCGAGGATGGCGGGCGGATCTGCCTGTGCCATGATCTGCCGAGTGGCCGCGACGCCGTCCAGCCGCGGCATACGCACGTCCATGACCACCACGTCGGGGCGTAGCCGGGCGGCCAGCTCCACCGCGGCCACCCCGTCGGAGGCCTCTGCGACGACCACGAGATCGGGCTCGACATCGATCATCATGCGCATGCTGGTACGCACCAGGTCCTGATCGTCGGCGAGCAGCACGGAGATGGTCACTGGTGCCATGCCGCCCCCGTCGGAAGGGGCAGCGTCGCATCGACCCGCCAGCCGCCGTCCGGCCGGGGGCCCGCGGTGGCCGAGCCTCCGCACAGCGCGGCGCGTTCCCGCATCCCGATGAGCCCATGACCGGCGGTCGGGCTGGTCCGCGGCCCGCCCTGGGGCGCTCCCTCGTCGTCGACGCGGATGCACAGCCGTTCCCTGCCGTAGTCGAGACTGACCGTCGCGCGTGGTGGCCGGGCGTGCCGAGCCACGTTCATCAACGCCTCCTGGACGATGCGGTAGGCCGCGAGGTCGACCATATGGGACAGGGGGCTCGGCTCGCCGCTGGTCACGATGTCCACCGCGGCGCCGGCCCGGCGTGCCTGGTCGGCCAGCGCCTCGACCTCCCGCAGCGACGGCCGCGCCACGAGGTCGGCGGCGGCCTCGTCGTCCCGGAGCGAGTCCAGCGCGCCGCGCAGCTCGCCCAGCGCGGCGCCGACCTCCCGGCCGATCTCGGCGAGGGCCTCGCCCTCCGGGGTGTGCCGGCCCCGGTGGACATGACCGACGGCCGTGACCCGCATCGCCACCGCACTGAGGCGGCCCGCCACCGCGTCGTGCAACTCACGGGCCAAGCGCAGCCGCTCGTCGCGAGCGGCCGCGCGGGCGTCCAGCTCCCGCAGTCGTTCGGCCTGCTCCGCCTGCGTGGCGGCCAGCTGGACGCGGCTGCGCGCCGCATCGGCCATCGCCACCACCACGACGGGCATGAAGCCGAAGACCGCTGTGTCGTAGAGGAGCCCCACCAGCCCGAAGTCGTAGGCCTCGGCGCTCCACAGGACGCGGTAGGCGTCCGCGGCGACGAACGCGACCAGCGTGGCGATGGCCGCCAGACGCAACCGAGTCGTGCCCGCTGCGATCGCGCTGAACGCGGCGATCCACACACCTGCCTGCGCCAGGGCGGGCGTCGGCGTGACCTGGTCACCCGGCCAGGCCGACGTGACCAGGTACCCCAGGCCGACGACGGCCAGAGCCGTCACCGGACGCGAGCGGCGCCACAGGACGGCGAGCGCGAACACGGCCGCGGAGACGGCCAGGAGCACGGCTCGGGCCGTCGTCCGCTCGAGCCACAGCAGCTCCCCCAGGTCGATCGAGGCCGCGACCACCGCCAGCCCTGCCACGGCCACGACGCCGCTACGAGGCGCCGACGGAGGTCCTGTCGGCCGTCGCTTGCTTCTCGACCTCATCACGCTTTTCCTGTCGCCTGCGGTCGGCGCGTTGGAAGGGGGCGTTGACTGCCCAGCGCCAGACGAGTTCGAACGGGCCCTGGCTGAAGTGCCGCAGCCACCACCAGGCGCCGAGCATCAGCAGGGAGCTGATCACCGCCCAGGACAGCACCGTACCAAGGGGGCCGAGCGGTCCCAGGCCAAGTCCCCACTGGGAGAAGACCACCATGGCGACGACGTTCTGCAGCATGTAGCACGACAGCGCGGTGCGGCCGACGTCTGCGAGGCGGTGGCTGAGGAAGCCTGAGCCGCCGCGGCGGCGCAGCAGGACGAGGATCAGCCCCAGATAGCCGAACGCCACGATCGGAGCGACGGTGTAGCGGGACAGCGCCCCGACGACGTCCTTCCCCGCCAGGGGCAGATATTCCCACGCCGTCAGCGTTCCGCCGATGGTCAGCCCGCCCACCGCGAGCCAGCGGCTCATCGCGTGCGCCCGCGCGTCGTTCCTGAACAGTCCCGCCCGCCACAGCAGCGCACCGCACAGGAAGAGGAACGCCACCAAGGGTGGGGCGATGATGAACGCCTCCTCGCGAAGGGCCCAGAAGTTCCCCACCCGGTCGGCGACTTCGGCGAAGTAGGTCGTGGGCATGCCGAAGCCGTCCCAGGCACCGCCGAACCCGTCTTTGAACGAGCCTTCATCGAACTGCCCGGCCCAGTCACCGTCCCCGGCAAACCCACCGTAGGATCGGCCCGCCAGCATGCGGTTGAGCTCCAGCGCCAGGTGCAGTACCCCGGCGAGCACGGTCGCCACCACCAGCCAGCGGGTCCGCAGGAGCAGCAGCGGGGCGATCACCATGCCGACCAGCGCGTAGCCCATGAGGATGTCGAACTCAAAGACAAGGGCGAAGTGGACGAAGCCGTCGGCCAGCAGCAGGAGCGAGCGCCACTCGTACCGCCATGGCCAGCGCAGCCCGTTCCGCACCGCCGACTCGAACTGGATCGCCATGCCGACACCGAACAGGAGGGACAGGAGCCCGAGGAACTTACCGTTCGAGATGGCGTTCGAGAGTGGCGTCAGGAACTCCTCGGACTTGCCGAGCAGGTAAACAGGATCGCCTCCGGAACCGATGGTGAAGATCCATATATTGGTCAGCAGCGTTCCGATGATGGCGACACCGCGCAGCACGTCCAGCGACTGTACGCGCCGACTCGCCTGTGCTTCTTCCGACTTGATTTCCGTGGACACCAGGCGAAGCTATGGCGGCGGTGACCACGGACACGTCAGACCGACGTACAAGACCGCCTCATCACTTCGGCGGAGGGACGACCCTCAGATGGGATGACGCCGGCTGACGCTGCTCGGGGCTTCGTCCGGGGCTCGGGCTGGCGCTTGAGCGCCGTCAGTCGGTGAGTCGTAGTCCCGGCTGAATGTGACGCCGGAGCTGCGCTCACTTCTGAGTGCGGTGTGTTGTGGCTCGTTGTGGTGAACCAGGCTGGATCGGTTCTTGCTGCTGGTGTGCGTGCGCCAGAAGGGGGTGCATGGCAGCGATGGCGCCGGTTGCCGGGCAGGCCGTGCAGGCCGGCGCGCTGCATCAGCAGTTCCACGGTGCCGTGGCTGGCATGGATGCGCAGGCCCAGGCGGAGCTCGGCGTGCACCCGGCGGGTGCCGTAGGTGCCGCGAGGGGCGGTGTGGATGCCCACGATGGCTTCGGTCAGCCAGGCGTGCTTGACCAGGCGGTTCGACGGCGGACGGTCCCGCCAGGCGTAGTGACCGGACTTCGCGACATGCAGCACTCGGCAGGCCAGCTGTACCGGCAGGTGCTCATCGGCCATCACGCGGATGGCTTCGAACCGCCTTTTGGGTGCGTCACCTTACCCAGCAGTTCGGCGGCCCGCCGGTGGATGGTCAGCTCGGCCTCCAGTTCGGCGATGCGTTTGCGGGCCGCGACGAGTTCGGACCGGTCGCTGCTGGTCGTGCCGGGCAACTGCCCTGTACCGATGAGATGTTGGCGGCGCCGGACAGAGATCGTCTGGTCGCTGATGCCGAGGAGTTGGGCGACCTCGGCGACCTTTCTTCCGGACGCCACGAGATCGAGGACCTTGCGGCGGAACTCGGGCGGATAGCTGCGGGGCATCATGGCCTTCGAAGGCTGCTGGATCGTCAATTGTCCAGCAACCCGGCTCCATCAGAACCGGGGCGTACCACCTCCACCGATCCCGGAGCGCTTCAGGGCCTGCCGTCCTGGTTCGGACAGCAGGAAGTAACGTGTCGGTGCTTTTCAGAGTGCTGTGGGGCGAGCGGGGGTCGCGCGGAGGGTGCGGTTGGTTTCGTTATGCCGGTCGTCGTCGCACGGCGTCGGCGATGACTGCTGTCACGAGCTTGTTGACGACTGCCGTGGTTGGCGGCCCGGGGGCGCGGTCTGTGAACGCGAGGTGTCCGCCGCCGACCAGGGAGAGGGTGAGAGAGTCGATGTCGGCGTCGGCCGCGATGCGGCCCAGTTCACGCTCATCGGCCAGATAGGCGGAGATCACGGTCGTGGCGTGGCCGAGGATCGCGATTCCGCCTCCGGGGCTGGCTTGCCGTAGCCGTGCGCGCAGCTCGTCCCGAAAGGTGATGAGCGGGATGATTGCCATGGGAATCGGCCCGAGCAGGGTGGTCAGCGCGTCGGTGAGGTTGTTGGCCACCGTGCCGGTGCCGGCGGACTCGCGCAGCGTGCTCATCTGCGTTTCGAGCTGCGCGGCTCGGTCGAGCACGAGGTCGGTGAGGAAGGCGTCGAAGTCGGTGAAGTGCCGGTGCAGGACTCCTTTGGCGCAGCCCGCCTCGTCGGTGACGGCCCGGCTGGTCAGCCCGTTGGGTCCGTCTCGCAGAAGGACACGTTCGGCGGCGTCGAACAGTTGCTGCCGTGCGTCACGAAGGTGTACCCCGGTCGGCATTCACAGATCCTCTCGTGCCTTGCTCCGCTGGCATCCGTTGCTCAGTGGGCATGCGCCCACTAAGGTGGGCGCATGCCCATCTTACCGCGAGAGCAACCGGAACCGTCTCCATCGCAGCCGTATGAGGCCCGGCGCATGGCCGAGTCGTTCGGGGTGGACGCACAACGCTACGACCAGGCCCGGCCGGGCTACCCCGCCGCGTTGGTGACGCGGATCGTCGCCGAGATCCCCGGGCCTGACGTGCTCGACGTCGGCTGCGGCACCGGCATCGCAGCCCGCCAGTTTCAGGCTGCCGGTTGCACGGTGCTCGGTATTGAGCCCGATGCGCGGATGGCCGGCTTCGCGCGAGCCCGTGGCCTGCAGGTCGAGGTGGCGACCTTCGAAGCCTGGCAACCAGCCGGCCGGACGTTCGACGCGGTCATCGCCGCCCAGTCGTGGCACTGGGTGGATCCGGTCGCCGGCGCCGCAAAGGCGGCACGTGTGCTACGTCCAGAGGGACGGCTGGTGATCTTCGGGCACGTGTACGAGCCGCCCGCCGAGGTGGCTGAACCGTTCGCCGCTGCCTACCGGCGGGCCGTGCCCGACTCCCCGCTCAACGGACAACCGGCCCGACGGTCGCTCGATCTCTACCAGGCGGGATACGCGAAGTTCGCCGACAAGATCCGCGACACCGGACAGTTCAACGATCCCGAACAGTGGCGATACGGCTGGGAGCAGTCCTACACGCGCGACCAATGGCTGGATCTGCTGCCCACCACCGGCGGCCTCACTCAACTCCGGCCCGATCAGCTGGCCGACATACTGGATGCGGTCGGGGGCGCCATCGACTCCCTGGGTGGACGCTTCACGATGAACTACACCACGCTGGCCGCGACCGCCGTACGCGCCGACACCTTCTGAGTCCATCCGCCAAGTCGGCGACGACCTAGGAATCCGCGCGACAGTTCGACGCTGTGCACCAGGTCCAGGGTCCGCTGCAGATCCGCCGAAGAGAGTCGGCGGAACTCCACCCGCAGCACGTCCCGGCCTGCGAGACCACCGCCTGGCCGCCGCCCCCGATGCGGACACGCGGGCATGACCCGATCGCTTCATCACCTGGAGGGTACTTCGTTGCGTGCAGGACGCCCCAACTCGTGAAAGCACGAGGCTGAGGCGTGCGCCCCGGCGTTCCAAGGCTCCGCACCGCACTGGCCGTTTCAGGTGATGCGGAAGACTGGCCAGCCGATTTCGGTGCGCCATGCGGTGGGGTCGCTGGTGTCGCGGGGGCCGGTGATGTAGACCTCGCGTACCGGTCCGGCGACCGTCATGGCGTTTTGCACAACCCAGGTTGCGAGTTCGCCGTATGTGACGTCGATGCTGTCGTGGGGGCCGGTGTGGGAGGTGATGGCGAGTTCGGTGGCGGGCAGGACGGTGGGGTGTACGCGTCCGGTGCGGGGTGGGGCAGGGGTGGGCAGGTAGACGAGTGCGTGGCCGCGTTCCTGCTCGAAGAGGGCGTTGTCGTAGTTGCCGCCCGGCGGTCCGGTCGCGGTGATGCCGACGGCGGCCTCCAGTTCGGCCATCGCGCCTGCGTACCAGGTCGCGATGTCGCGATGGCCGACTACGGCCTCGACTGCCGCGACGGTGCGGGCGGGCTCCGTACGCAGTTCGACGTCGATCGGGGCGGGGTGGGGCCGGAGCAGGCGGCGCAGTGACACGACTGCGGCGCGGGTGCGGTCGAGTGCGTCCTCGAGGCGTTGCAGGTGGTCTGTGATCAGGGCCGCCCGTTCACCGGGGTCGGGGGTTTGCAGGATGCGCTGTACGTCGCTCAGGGGGACGTCGAGTTCGCGGAGCCGGTGGATGACCTGTGCGGTGGGGATTTGGTCGAGGCTGTAGTAGCGGTAGCCGGTGGTCTCGTCCACCAGGGCGGGTTCGAGCAAGGCGGCCTCGTGATACCGGCGCAGGGTCCGTACGCTCAGGTGGGTCAGCCGGGAGAACTCCCCGATGGTCAGCATGCCCTCATTGTGGACGCTCTCCTTGGGGGAGAGTCCACGGCTTGACCTTCCCGCGCGGTGAGGTCACACGGTGGGCTCATGACACAGCACACCGATCTTTCCTCCGATCTGCTCCCGGCCGCCGTGCGCGAGTTCTTCGCCGCCCACATCGTCCGTGACGCCGACACCGCGTCGTCGTTCCTGGCCGAGGATGCGGTGGTCGTCGACCAGGGCGAGACCTTCCGCGGCCGCCGGGAGGCCCACGCGTTCCTGCGGGATGCCGGGTCCGAGTTCGAGTACACGAGCGAGCAGATCGGCGCTCGCCGCGTCGATGACGCCCACTGGGTGGTGACCGTGCGGCTCGAGGGCACCTTCCCGGGTGGCATCGCCGAGCTCGACTACCGGTTCGCGCTGCGCGATGACCTCATCGCCGAACTCGTCATCGCCAACCACCCCGCCTGACCGAACCCGCGCCACCTCGATCTTCAGTGGAGAGAAATGTCTAGTTCAGATCGCGATCGCCTCGACGGTCGCCGGGCGCTGGTCACGGGCGGTTCGAAGGGCTCGGGCAAGGCCGTCGCAGAGAGACTGCGAGAGATGGGTGCCGACGTGTATGTGACGGCGCGAACGATGCCCGACGGGTATGAACACCCTGACCGGTTCATCGAAGCGGACCTGTTGACGACAGAAGGCACCGACGCCGTGGCCGATCGAATCGCAGAGGCCGACGGCACCCTCGACATCCTGGTGCACGTCGTCGGAGGGGCGTCGACGCCGTCTGGCGGATTCGCGGTCATCACCGATGACCAGTGGCTCACCGAGCTCAACCTCAACCTCCTGGGGGCGGTGCGGCTGGATCGAGCTCTTCTCCCGGCGATGATCGCGTCCGGGTCGGGCGTGGTGCTGCACTTCACCTCGATCCAGCGTGAACTGCCCCTGTACGACGCGTCCTTGGCTTACGCAGCAGCGAAGGCCGCGCTGCGCACATACAGCAAGGGACTTGCCAATGAGCTCGCGCCGCGCGGCGTACGGGTCAACGCAATCAGCCCCGGTGGAATCGAGACCGAAGCCTACGAAAGATTCGTGGACCGGATCGCCGAGGGCCACGGACTCACACGTGAAGCGGCCAAGCAGGCCATCTATGACTCCCTCGGAGGAGTACCCCTGGGACGATTCGCGAACACCGGGGAAATCGCGGACCTGGTCGGGTTCCTGGCCTCGGACCGCGCCTCGGCCATCGTAGGCGCCGAGTACGTGATCGACGGCGGCACCGTCCCGACCGTCTGAGCCGGCCACCGGCTCCGAGCAGCCCCTCGCGAACCGCTCGATCCGACGGCAACACCCCCTCCTTCACAAGGCGAACTCGCATCCGTTGCTCGGCAACACCGACAGGCGCGTCGACGGCGCTGTCGACGCGCTAGGCAGCGGTATTTGCCGTGGTCGTAGCCGCGGTCGGCGAGCACCGCGTTTGGTCGGCGGCGAGGCCGGCCGCGCTCGCCCCGCACCGGCGGCACGGTCTGGAGGAGCGGGATCAGCTGGGTGACGTCGTTGCGGTTGCCGCCGGTCAGGGTGGAGGTGAGCGGGATGCCGGTGGCGTCGGTGATCAGGTGGTGCTTGCTGCCCGTTCCACCTCGATCGATGGGGTTTCTTCCGGTTTCGGCTCCTCCTTTGACGCGCGGATGTGGGAGGGGGAGAAGTCCAGGGCGTTGGCGCTGCGGAGCTTGGCGAGGAGGGCTTCGTGCAGCCGAAGCCAGACCCCGGCCCGATCGAAGATGGCGATCGGCCGGCTGATCGCGCGGCGTGAGGTGTACCTGCGGGAGAAGACGCTGTGGCGGATGCTCTACGAGACCGCCGGGCGGGCGGAGGAGATCCTCGGTGTGAACTTCGAGGAACTGGACTTCGCTGGGCGCCGCTGCCCGGTCAAGGCGAAGGGCGCGCGGAGCAAGGCCCGCCGCCGGGGCCAGTCGCGTGAGGACTTCGTGCTGGAGACCGTGTACTGGGATGCCGGCACCGCCAGGCTGTTGCCGCGGCTGCTGAAGGGTCGCACCCGCGGGCCGGTGTTCGTTGCCTGTCGAAAGCCTGGCCCTGGCAAGGTCGTCAGCTCGCGCAAGCCGTTCCCGGAGGTGATCGCCAAAGTCACCAGCCTGCTCGCGCCTGGCGACAGCCGCCGCTGAGCGCGCTGGCTTGCGCCTTGGGTCGCCGGGGGCGGGCCAAGGCGTTACCGGCGTGGCCCGCCCCCTTTCTGATGCGGCCGATGGGGGGCTGGGGTTACTTCATGTGGGTGGCGAACCAGTCCAGCATTTCCTTGGGCTCGCGCTGGAAGTGCAGGTAGCCGTCCCAGCGGGCGGTGGTTCCGTGGACCCAGACGAGTTTCTTGTCTTCGGTCGGGATGTTGTCGAACATCGCCTGGATGTCGTCGGGGCGAGTCAACAGGTCGTCGTGGACCTGGTAGAGGAAGGTGGGGATGGTGACGCTTTTGGCGGCCTCGACCGGTGACATCTCGGAGAAGGGGAAGCTGACGATCAGGCGGACCTTTTCCTCCAGCTCGGCGATGCGCTCGGGCAGGCCCAGCATCTCCAGGGTGCGCTGCATGGTCACGCCGACCGACAGCGGCTGCGGGGAAACGATGCAGCGCACGCCTTCGAAATGCTCGGGGTACATCTGCATGGCGAACATGGTCGCGTTCGAGCCCTGGCATCGGCTGAACAGACCGACGGTCATGTCCTTGAGGTCTTCGCGGCCGCGCACATACTGCAGAGAGCCGACGACGTCGCGGGCTTCGAAGCGGCCACCGCTGCCGATGCCGCCGTTGCCGGTTCCGCTGTGGCCGAGGTTGCGCATGTCGTAGGTGAGGACGTTGTATCCGGCCTCGTGCAGGATGCGGTAGTCGGGCACGAAGTCGACCTCGAAGTCGTTGCCGGTGCTCGCGCCGATCGACTTCCACGGCTCCAGGTGGGAGGGAAAGCCGTAGCGGCTGAACCACAGGGGGTGGTTGGCGATGATCAGCTTGTCCGATCCATCGCAGGGGATGTACCAGGCTTCCAACGGCACGCCGTCCATGGAGGGGAAAGACACCTCTTGGAAGGCCAGGCCGTAGTCGCCCGGGGTCTTGAGGATCGGCGAGCGCATGGGGTGGCCGAAGCCTTGCGCGATGCCGTCCAGGACGCTCTGGATCTCCTCTTCGCTGAGGACCTGCTCCTGGTGCTGGATGGTACTCACGTACTCCTCCTTCGTGTCGAGTCCGAGGGCGGGGGAACCTGCCGATGGCGTGGCCAGTCGCCCTGGAGGGCCCCGTCAGGACGGGGCACCGCCTGCCGTGGGGCCGGGGACGGACAGCTGGGCCAGCCATTCGCGCAACAGCGTGGCTTCCGAGGCGCGTAGCGTGCCGACGGAGCCATGCGGCATCTCCGCTTCCAGTCGCGCGGCAGCTTGCGTGAGCCGCGGCGTCACCGAAGCCGCCCCAGGGACGGCCGGCGGGCTGATGACGGCCGCGGTGACGGCGTCACGCACGAGTGCTGACAGGTGGTCGCCGGCTGCCGCGCGGGTGCGGATCAGATGCAAAGTGACCCCTACTGCGGCCGAGGCCACCATGTCCGCGGCCGTCCCGATCGGCATGCGCAGCCGTCCGGCTCGCTCCAGGTCACGCATCATCGTCATGAGAACGGCCTGGGCGTGATCCGCCGGAGTCGTACCGCCGCCAATCGGGCGGCCGTACATGATGTTGTAGAGCGCGGGGTTGGTCACCCCGAACTCCACGTGCATGTCCCAGCCGCGAAGAAAGTCCTCGACCGGATCCCCGGTCGACTCCAGGGCCTGCTTGCGGGCCAGGTAGCGGCTGAATCTGTCCGCCGCCACCTCTCGCAGCAGTCCGTCCTTGTCGCCGAAGTGGTGGTACAGGGTCGGCGCTGTGACGCCGGCCGCGTCGCACACCTGGCGGGTCGAGAACTCCCCACTGGCCGATGCCGCCAGAAGATCGGCGGCCGCGTCGATGATCAGCGCGCGGGTTCGCTGGGCCGATGAAGCTTCCTTCGTCATGTAGCGATGATACATAAATCCGCTTCGGAAGTCCGTACAGCATCTATCGTCGCTATATGAGGTCCAGGGTCCGTTCGCCCCATCGTCACGCTGCACTCTGAGGTCATTGCGCTTCCCGCCAGGTGGTCAGGCCGGATCAGCTGCAGCATCCTTGTCACGCAGAGGCCGCAGCCCTCCGGGCAGGTCGGGAAGCTGGAAGGAGTACCGGCCGAGCCGCGGGACATGCAGGCCCACGCTGCGTTCGTCCGCGCCCCCGGCGATCTGTGGACCATCGGCCGCCTCGTACTGGAGTAGCCGGCGGGTCAGACGATGTGGAAGCGCAGCGGCTCGAGCTCCTCCGGGTCCGCGGCGAGGCGATCGCGCTGCACGGCCTCCTGCGGCCAGACGAGATCCGAGGTCCGGTCATCCCCGGAGCAGCCCGTCACGTTCCCCAGTCCATCCCGGCAGCGGCAGCGGATCCATCGCCACGGTCAGCCCCGTGCTGGTCTCGGATCCGGTGCCGTACGGGGAAACCTGCACCAGCCTTGGACGGAGGGCTGTGAAGCCAGGCCCGGGCGGGCTCCCGCCCCATACGCTGGAGTATTCAGCGCGGTGCGGGGTTCGGGAGCACGATGAGTGCGGGTACGGGGGCGTCTGACGGAACGTCGGACCGGCCGTGGTTCATCAGTCATGCGGGTGCGGATCGTGCGTGGGCGGAGTGGATCGCCTGGCAGCTGATCGACGCCGGATACCAGGTGGAGCTGGATTACTGGGACCGGCGTGCGGGCGACAACTTCGTGACGATCATGCCGCGTGTGAGGCGTTGTTGCGGGCGGTTGCGGGCCCGTCCCGGCCACAGGAGGCGCCGGTGCGGCCGCCGGGGATGCTGGCCGGTGTGGGAGGCGAGAGTGGGCCGCGGCTGCCGGGGAGCCTGCCGCGGGTGTGGAATGTGCCGGCCCGCAATGCGGCGTTCACCGGCCGACGACATGCTCGTGCATCTGCGGGAGACGCTGGAGTCCGACCAGCTCGCCGCACTGGCCCTCCACACCGGCGACGCCCCCGCAGGCACACCGTCGGCCGACGCGGCCTCCGCCCTGTTGGCCGAACTACGTACCCGCTCCCGTTGGCTGCTGGTGTTCGACAACGCCGAAACCCCCGACGCTCTCGCCCCGTTCCTGCCCGGCGGCCCCGGACACGTCCTGATCACTTCCCGCAACCCGCACTGGACCAGCTACGCCGTCCCCCTGGACGTCGCCACCCTCTCCCTCGCCGAATCCGTGGCGTTGCTGCGCGCCCAGGGCGCCGTCCTGACCGATGCCGACGCCGACCACATCGCCACCAACCTGGACGACCTCCCGCTCGCCTTGGCGCAGGCGGCCGCGCTCCTGACCCGGGGGCTGTCTTCGGTGGATCTGAGGGAGGAGCTGGCGGCGAATCTGGTGGAGGTGTTGGCGCAGGGGCATCCGTCCGGCTACCCGGCTGCCCTGGCGGCGCAGGTCCGTCTGACCCGCACCCGCCTGGAGGCCGACCATCCCGGGGCGGCTGCGGTGGTGGCCGCGCTGGCTCTGCTGGCGCCCGAGCCTTTTCCTCTCACGACGTGCGCCGGCCGCCTTCCCGACCAGGCTTCTCCTCTCCTGCGGGGGCGGCGAGTTCGCGGCTGGCGGTGGCGGGGGTGGTGGAGGCGGTTGCCCGGCATGGTCTGGCCCGTGTCCAGGGCGGCACGCTCCAGCTGCACCGCCTCACCCGGGACATTCTCAAAGGAGAGATGACCGACCAGGAACACGGGCAGGCGCTGGCCGATGGGCGTGCGCCGGGTGGTGCCCCCGCTCATCGGCCCGCACCGCGGTCACCGCGGTCTCCGTGGCGTTCCCGTTGTCCGTCTTGCCGGTGCGGCCGAGGTAGTGCGGGCCGGTGAACGCGGTCGCGGTGCGGTCCTTGCGGTCCCTGCTGTCATCGATGATCAGCATCCCGTCGCCGCGGCGCGGTGGTCTCATCCGCCGACACGATGTGCGGACGCCGGCCGCTGACCGTGTCGGGTTCCCGGCACGACTGCGACAGGACGTACTGCTGCCGCTGCACCGCCGTGTCCTTGCTGCCGGCCATTGGCTCCGGCCGGGCCCGGCATGCCAGCGTCTTGTGCCGCTGCCGCGGTGCCGGCAGCCCCGTCGGGTTACTTCCGAAACCTGCGCCGTCGGGTGGGGTGTGTGGACAGAGCGTCGGACTCGGTGACGAGCCCGTCCAACGGCGCTGGCGCTGGCGCCGACGGGCGGGACACCAGCGTCGGTATCGCTGGCCCCCCTTTCCGCCGGCCGGCGCCGAGCGCGCCTACCTCCCCGGCAAAGCAGGATGTGACGGACTGTCGTTAGCCGCAGGTGCCCTCGATGGCCCATGCGTTGTCGATTTCGTCGGTGGTGCCGAGGTGGGTCTCGCCCGGCGGGACGCACCTCTTGATGTCGGTGAACCACCAGTCGATGTCGACCTGGATCTTGACCCAGGCGGTGCCGCAGTGTCCGTAGTAGGCGTCGGTCTGGGTCTCGTAGTAGCCGCAGGCCTTGATCCCCGTCTGTGTGGCGGGTTTCCCCTCGGGTGCGGCGTGGGCGCTTCCGGTGAGTGCCGTGCCCGCGAGGAGTGCGGCGCTGAACGCGGCCGCGGTGAGGCGGAGCTTGCTTGTGGTTTTCCGCACGGAAGGTTCCTTACGTGTGTAGGTCGCCGAAGGGGGGCGACATCAGCTAGTGGGAAGGTGCTTTCTCTGCGGGCGATGGTCGACGAGCATGGTGCACGACGGCATTCGCGCCCCTGCTCACGGACAAGAGCCCCCGGTTGCTGCGGTGTCGGATACACCGCAGTCCGTCCTCGGCCGGGATGACGCATCCGGTTGATCGGGGCCGTGACGCTGTGATTGTCCGGCCGTAGGGTGGGTGTCGCGGGTCAGAACCAGCCGGTGCATTCGATGCTGCCGCCGCGGCCGTTGGTGCCGCAGGCGCGCATCAGGAGGCCGGCGTCGTTCCACTGGGTGGTGTAGGCGTCGTTGCCTGAGGTGACGGTGGTGTAGCCCAGCATGGGCTGCCAGGTGTTGCCTCCGTCGGCACTGCGGTCGACCCATATCTCGTCGCCGACGGTGCCCCCGATGATGCGGCCCCAGGCGCACTGTGTGGTGCTGTTGTAGCGCAGTTCCACGGTGCGGCCGAAGACGGTGGTCGACTTGGCCGTCCAGGCGCCTGCAGAGTCGGGTTGGGTGCCGTCGCCGCAGGACGTGTTGTTCTCTGCGCCGGCCAGGGTTCCGCCGATCGCCGGGAAGTCGCCGCAGGATGGTACGTCCTTGAGCAACGCGGGCCCCTGGACGAAGAGATTGCTGATCCAGCTGTTGTAGTCGGGCAGGTACGACCAGACGTTGTTCACCATGCCGTCGACCGTGGCCCGCTCGCCCACCCGCTGGCACAACACCCGCACCTGTACGGAGATGCCGTTGCCGTTGGTGAAGTTGATGCGGCTGGCGGTGTTCGAGTCCTGCCGCAGATTGGGCTGACCCCATGTCTTGTGGTACGAGCCGTGACCGTCCCAGTTCCAGACCACGGGTGCGGCCTCGGCGTGCGGACGGAACGCGCCCTGGTAGCGGTCCCAGCGGGCGTTGATGGTGTTGACCTGGATCTTCGCGCCGGATTCCGGTGCCTCGACCATCATTCCGTTGCCGAGGTAGAGCGCGACGTGAGTGGGCCCGGCGCCGTCACGGCCGAAGTACATGATGTCGCCGGGCAGCAGCGCGGCCGACCCTTGCGCTTTGTGGAGCTTCGTGTGCGCGTACCCCGGCTCCGCGAAGGTCGCCTGTGTCGTGCGCTCAGAGATGATGTCCCGCCCGGTCGCCTTGTACCAGGCCCAGCGCACCAGGCCGATGCAGTCGAAGCTCCAGTACTGCGGGTCCGCGGCGGTCTCCGGGTAGAAGCGGTCGTAAATGCCTTGACTGGGACCGGGCATCCCCTGTGCGTGACCGCCGCCCCAGGCGTACTGCTGCCCGACATAACGGCATGCGACCTGGACGGCTGCATATGCTGCCTGGCTCGCCCCGGACTGCAGCGGCGCGCATCCCGTGGCGGCGGCCGCCGGAGTGGCTGAGGCGACCGGCAGGCCGATACTCACCACCGCCACAAGCGCTGCCAGCCACAGCCGTACCCGGCGCCCCCATGACCGCTCGCTTTGCCCCGGTCTTCCCGTTCTCCAAGGTCTGTGTCCTGTGTCCACGGCAATCCCCCTGGTCTCGGTGGTCTCCCGCGAACGTACGCGCCCTCGCCGCGCGCCGGATCCTGACATCTGTCAGGACCTGCCTCACCCGGGCAGGGGGCAACACGGCCTTGTCCCAAGGTCAGTTGTGGTCTCTCAGTGACCCCACTGCAACCAAGTGCGTGCGCGCCGAGGTCGTGTCCCTGGTCGCGCAAGTGACCGGTTGACCGGTGGTGTTCGGCCGTGTTCGAAACGCCGGGTGCGGGTCGGGAACGCCACTCGCCATGAGGGTGTCGCAGGAACGACGGCCTTGGCCCCGCCCGTGGGCCCACTCAAGGGAGAGAGCCATGAACCCACTGAACTCGCGGAAGTCGTTGCGGATGCGCTGTGCCTCGCTGGCACTGGGGCTGGTGGCCGTGTCGGTGTTGACCACGGCGGTGGCTTCGCCGTCGGTCGCGGCGTCGGCCCCTGCGGCCTCGTCCGTGCAGGCGGCGGATGTCAGGTTGGAGCGGCAGATTGCGGGTCTGCTGCGGCACAACGAGGGTGCTGAGCGGGTGGGGAAGGACCGGGTGCGCCTGGAGCCGGGCGTGGAGATGACCGTCCTGGCGTCGGCCCGCGCGGCTGCCGGTATGAGTGACTGCCGGGACGGTTACGCGTGTGTGTGGCAGCACGACCAGTACAACGGCTATCGCCTGGACTTCTACTACTACGGCACCTATGACCTGGGTGGCTACTCGATGCCGGACGGTGTCGGCTGGCGGGACAACATCACTTCTTTCTTCAACAACCAGACCGGGGGTGCCTGGATGGTCGCCAAGGACTGGATCTCCGAGGGCGGCAGCGGCGAACTGGTACGGATCTTCGGCGGGCCGGGTCGGTCCTCCCAGTCCAATGTGGGCGTGGACAACAATGACCGGGCCGATGTGATCGAGCTGTACGCGTAGCCCGGGGCCCGCAACGCCTGAAGCCGCCTGTGCCGCCGGCCGGCGATCGCACCACGGCCACGGGGCCTGACTTGTCAGCCCCCCGGGCCGGACAACCCCACCGCACCACCGGCCTGAACGACGCGGCGCCGCACCGGCACGACACGGTGCGGCGCCGCGTCGTGCGTCACCACCGCCTTCCGGCCGCCCCGCAACCTCCTGCTCGGGCGAGCCTCGCCAGCCTGCGAACCCGCGGCCATCTCGTGCTCTTCGGCCCGGCAAGTGGTGCCGTGCCGCCGTTTGATCCGATTCGGCTCGCCCACGGCGGTTCGCTGACCCTGATCCGGCCCAGCCTCGGGGACTTCATCGCCGATCGGTCCGAACTGCTCCGTCGGGCCGCCGATGTGTTCGAGTGGGTGCGCTCCAAGGCGCTTGGGGTCACCGTAACGGGCCGCTACGCATTGTCCGAGGCCGCCCAGGCCCACAGCGATCTGGAGGCTCGGCGTACCACCGGCAAGCTGCTCGTCGTACCCGATGCGGCCGCTATTGGACGCCGCGAGGAGACGCAGAGCTGATCGCTGGTGACGAGCGCGGGGATCTTGGGGACTGAGATGTCGAGGGCATGGCCGACCGTCATCGCCAAGCGGGTGAGGTCGTCGAGGTGGGAGCGCCGCTGCTGACCGTGCAGGAGCAGCCATCACCCCAGACTGCCGCAAGATCACGCCAACTGAAATGGTGTCTAAGTTTCACCGTCGTTGATGCCGCCCCAGCCGCTACGCGATCTGAACTGCCCTCGCGGCCGGCGGCCTGTCGTTCGTCGATCTGGGCCAGGAGTTCACGCATGCGCCGCCTCGCCGGTCGGGGCCTTGGCGCCGATCGGCGGCGGATCGCGCCATGTCAGCGCGGGGCGGCCGGTGAGCCGGCGAGTCATCACATCCGTCATCGACCAGCGGAACCATGAGGCCGCACCGGCCGGGAGAGTCTCGTAGTCACGGGCCGGACGGCGGTGCAGCAGCAGCGTGCCGAAGGTCTGCTCGACGATCCACCGCTTCGGCGCCGGCGTGAACCCTTTCGTGCCCGGATCGCGCTGCACCACCTTGATGTTGAGGCCCAGGGCGGCGCCGTGGTCGATGACGGCGTTCTTGAAGCCGGCGTTTCCACCCGACCGTTGGTCACGGACGGATTGTCCGCGGCGACCTGGTCCAGCAGGGTGATGTCGATGGCGTGGTCGTGGACGCTCGCCGCGACCACGATCACGGTGATGAGCAGGCCCAGGACAAGCAATCCGTTCCGGTCGGTGATCAAGTGGATTTTCGATCCCGGTTTGCCGCGGTCGGTTCGGATTCGGTCCAGTCAGGGCCCCCTTTTGCCGCTCTCACACTGACGGAGTCAATCGCGCACCGCGACCAGTCCAACTCACCCCGAGCGCCGAGCTCGTCGAAGGCGACCCGGTGGAGCCCGGCCCAGACCCTGGCTCAGCTCCACTGGGCGAAGCGTCTGTAGACCGTGGGCCAGGCTGGCCCGAACACTGGCGGCAGCTGCCGCCAGGAGCAGCCTGAAGTGGCCACGAAGATGATCGCCGCCAGGGTCTCGCGGTCACCTGCCCGCCGCCGGCTGCCTCCCCGCGGACGCTTCACCTCCGTCGGCGGAACCACCCGCCGGAACAACGTCCACAACTCGTCCGGCACCAGTCCGCTCAACCAGATCCGTCATGAACGATTCAACGAACGATCATGCCAAAAGAAGCGACCTCCTACTTCCACCACGCCGACTCCTTCGCCATGGTGCGTGGCGGGCACCTCGACGCGTGCGGCATGGGTGCCTTCCAGATCTCCGTGACCGGCGACCTCGCCAACTGGCACACCGGCGAGCCCGACGCCTCTCATCAGCGTCTGTGACGAACATCCTCGCGCCCGGTGACACCAGCCTCCACGTCATCTGGGACAGGGGGGACCACACCATGCCGGGCCCGGAGGCCAGCGGCCCCGTTGCAGGACCGCAAAAGACATAGCGGGCGGATCAGCCGGAGATCCAGCTGCCGACCAGTCGCAGCGCGTCGGTGGACGGGGAGCCGGGCTGGGCCGAGTAGGCGATCAGCTTCCAGCCGGCCGTCTCGGCCACGTCTACGGCCTCGTAGTGCAGGTCGAGCGGTCCTACCAGCGGATGGTCGAGCCGGTAGCGGCCGTGCGACTTGTCGTTGACGTCCTGCTGCGCCCACAACTGGCGGAACTCCTGGCTGCGCATGGACAACGTGCCGATGAGCTCGATGAGCTGCGGGTCGTCAGCGTGCCGGCCGGCGTTCAGGCGCAGGTAGGCGACGGTGTCGGCACACTTGCGCGGCAGGCTCTGCCCGAACAGCTGGCGGAAGGTCTGGTCGAGGAAGATCAGCCGGGCGGCGTTGCGTTGGGCTGCCGGCAGTGTGGGGAAGTCGGCGAACACGCCCCTGGCCAGGTCGTTCCAGGCGAGGAACTCCGCGCGCGGTCCCACGATGTAGGCCGGTCCGGCCAGGGTGTCAAGGAGCATCCGTAACGAGGCACGTACGCTGGCCACCGGCTCCTGTGGGACGCGGCGGGACTCGGGACGGGCCAGGTTGCACAGGTGGCGGGTCTCGTCGGCGCTGAGCCGCAGGGCCCGGGCGATCGCGTCGAGCACGTGCTCGGACACGTGGGGATTGCGTCCCTGCTCCAGCCGTACGTAGTGATCGATGCTCACCCCGGCGAGGTGGGCGAGTTCCTCTCTGCGCAGGCCCGGCACCCGGCGCCGGCCTTGTGTGGTCAGCCCGACCTCCTGCGGCGTCACGCGGGCCCGCCGAGAGCGCAGGAACATGCTCAGCTCTGTCCGTCGATCCACACCCTCATTATGGGCGGATACCACCCCGCCAGGGTGGGGAGCTTTTCCCCAGGATGGACCTGCCCTGGTACGGCGCGCGCGGCCCGGCCGACAGTGGTCGGCATGAAGCACAAAGCCATCGTGATCGCCGTCTACATCGCCCTCACGGCCTGCAGCGCCGAGACCGGGACCCCGACGGGCGCGGCCACCCGCCCCCCGGCGCCGGCAGACACGCGCACACAGACCACCTCGGGCACGACGGGGAGCGAGGGCATACCCGCCGCGCTCGTAGGCACCTGGGCCAGCAAGGACGGCGACCTCGTGCTGCGGCTCGAGCGTGACGGCACCTTCGAGGAGGATCTCAACGGCACCCCGGCGGCCTACAAGGGCAGTTATGTGGTCCGCGAGAAGAGCTTCCACCTGAGCGCCGACAACGGCGCCAAGGCCGAGGGCGGCATCGTTGGCGACGCTCATCACCTGGAGCTCAGCGGCTACCAGCTGTGGCGCTGACGCTCTGCCAGCCGCACCTTCCACCCGGCCAGATGCGGGCGCTCGGCGCTGAGGGCGGAGCCCTTGCCGTAACCGGGGTGGAACCACGTGTCATTCATCCGCCAGGCGGCGCGAGAACGCGCGCCAGGTCATGTGGCCGATCCCGCTGGAAGCCGTCCGGCATGCCGGGAATCCCGCCGCCGTCCACTGCCATGAAAAGAGAAGGAGAGAGCCATGCTTGCCAAGCAAACGCTGGGCCGTACCGGGATGGAGATCACTCGGGTGGGGTTCGGATCCTGGGTGGTGGCCGGGTCCGGCTGGAGGTTCAGCTGGGGCGACACCGACGACACCGAGTCGATCGCGGCTGTCCGGCACGCGATCGCCTCGGGCGTGAACTGGATCGACACGGCCGCTGTGTACGGCCTTGGCCACGCGGAGGAGTTGGTCGGAAAGGCGATCGCGAACCTTTCCGAGAAGCCGTACGTCTTCACCAAGGCCGGCCTGGTGTGGGACCGGGACAACCCGTCGGCCACGCCCCGGCGGATCATGAAGCCCGCCAGCGTGCGCCGCGAGGTCGAGGACTCGCTGCGGCGGCTGGGCGTGGAGCGGATCGACCTGTATCAAGTGCACTGGCCCGACACCGGCGAGTCCCTGGAGTACGCCGGTGACGGCTTCGGCACGGTGTCACCCAACGCCACTCCGTTGGAGGAGTACTGGCAGGTCATGGCCGACCTGAAGGCCGAAGGCAAGGTCGGTGCGATCGGACTGTCCAACCACGACGTGGCGCAGTTGGAGGCGGCCGAGAAGATCGCGCACGTGGACGCGATCCAGCCGCCGTTCTCGGCGATCAACCGGTCGGCCGCGGCCGAAGTGGCGTGGGCAGCCGCCAATGGCACCGGCGTGATCGCCTACTCGCCGATGCAGTCCGGACTGCTGAGCGGTGCGTTCACCGCCGAGCGGGCGGCGTCGCTGGGCGCCGACGACTGGCGGTCCACGCATGCCGACTTCACCGCCGGGCTGGCCGCCAATCTCCAGCTCGCCGACGCGCTGAAGCCGATTGCCGCGCGACACGGGGTGAGCGTGGCCGAGGTCGCCATCGCCTGGGTACTGGCTTGGCCGGGTATCAGCGGCGCCATCGTGGGCGCGCGCACGGCCTCCCAGGTCGACGGTTGGATCGGTGCGGGGGATCTGGAGCTGACTGTCGCCGACCTGGACGAGATCGGCGCCGCCATCACCGCCACCGGCGCGGGAACCGGCCCGGCCAAGGCTCGAAATGCAGGGTGAATCGTGCCTGTCGCACTGCCGGCGTCGGCCATCGGCGCCCTCGCCAACACCATCGACGCATCGGGTTCGCGGCCGCGGGGAAACTTCAGCGATCTCCCTCACCTACATGTCGTTCACTCTCCTGTCAGTCCCCTGGAACGACGGAGCGTCGGAGCCCCGCCGCCCGCCGGGCCGTGACGACCTGGCACCCACCGGCCGGCCACGACCGTGCCCTGCCCCGACGAGACGGAGCATCTGATGGGACAACACCTTGTGTCACGGCGGAGGATGCTGACCGCCGCTTTCGGCACCGCGGCCGCGATGTCCGCGACGGCCTGGACCCGGACGGCGCCGACCACCGCGCAGGCCGGCGGCAGCGCGCCGCCCGGTCCCGGACGGCTGCCGGCGTCGTACGTTCTTCCCGGGGACCGGGCCTTCCCCAGCGGACATGCCTACGACGCGCGCACCGGACACCTCTATGCCGGCAGCGCTGCGGACGGCACCCTCTACCGCGGTCACCTGACCAAGCCCGCGTTGCGCCCGTGGTCGGCCGACGGCACCGACGGCCGCAGCACCACGTCCGGGATGGCGATCGATTCCGCCGGACGACTCATCGTCGGCGGAGCGGACACCGGCACCTTGCGGGTGTACGACACCGAGCGTGGCGCACTGCTGGCCCTGTTGCACGGCGTGGACGGCGGCTTCGTCAACGAGATCGCCGTCGCGCCGGACGGCAGCGCGTATGTCACCGACTCCTTCCGGCCCGTCGTCTACCGACTCACCGATTCCAGCAGCGGTCCGCAACTCGAACGCTGGCTCGATGTCACCGCGACCCCCGTCGAATGGATCGAGGGTAAGCACAATCTCAACGGCATCACCTGCGTCGGTGGCCGCTTACTGGCCGTCAACAGCACCACCGGACAGCTGTGGCGCATCGACCGGCAGACACGGCAGGCACTCCAGGTCGACCTCGGCGGCCACCGACTTCCCAACGGCGACGGGCTGGCCTACCGCGACGGGCGGCTGTACGTGGTCCAGGGCAACATCAACAACATCCCCGGCCTCACCGCCCAGGTCACCGTCATCGCCATGTCCCCCGACCTGTTACACGGCCGCTACACAAGCCGCCTGCTCGCACCCGGCGGCTTCCACCACCCCAGCTCCATCTCTCTCGCGCGCGACCGGGCACTGGTCGTCAACAGCCAGTACAACCGCTGGATCAACGGACTCCCGCCCGAGGTACTCCCCTTCACCCTCTCCGCCGTGCCACTGGACGCAGCCGTCCCCGCCGAGCAGGACCTTTAGGGCAATGTCGTGACTCTGACACGAAAAGTTGAGTGGGTGTGCTGGTCAGGCCGTCGCGGTGATGGGTTCGAAGCGGATGGTGAGGCCGAGGCGGTTGGCTTCCTTGGTCATGCGGCGCATGGCGCGTTCGGGGTCGCGGCGGGGTGAAGTAGTCGGCGCCAGGGTCCTGGTAGCGGGCCTTGTCGCGGAGGATGTGCCAGATCGCGACAGCGAGTTTGTGCATCACCGCGACCAGGGCCCGCTGTCGGCCGCGGCGGGCGGCGATCCGCCGGTAATAGGCACTGAGATAACCGTCGTTGCTGCGGCTCACCGACATCGCGGCGATGCCCAGCAGCCGTTTGAGGGTGCTGTTGCCTGGGCGAGTGCGGCCGGACTTGGCGAGGCCGGCGGATTCGTTCGTCCCCGGGCAGACCCCGATCCGGGAGGCAGGGTGCCCGGCGGTAGCGAACTGGGCCATGTCGCCGCCGGTCTCGGCGATGGTGATCTGAGTGGCCGCAGGGCCGATGCCGGGGATGGAGTCGAGGTTGTCGACATCCGTGTTCCGTTCCAGGCGGGCCAGCAGTGAGGTGATCCGCGCATTCAACTGGCCCGCCACGGCAGTGAGGTGGTCGATCTCGTCCAGGTAGTGCTGACACATGCACGCGTGGTGCTCGGTGAAGGTGCCGTTCAGCGCTTGGATGAGGGCCGGGATCTTGCTGCGGGCCCGGCGGATGGCCAGTTCGGCCAGTGCCTGCGGGTCCCGCTCGCCGGTGATGAGGGCATTGAGGATGGCGCGTCCGCTGGCCCCGGTGATGTCGCTGAGTACCGAGGACAACTTCATTCCGGTGTCCTCGAGTTCCTTCTCCGGGCGCTGGGCCCTCCATCCGCGGGCTGTGATCAGCTGGGTGCGGCGACGGGTGAGATCCCGCAATTCGCGGATTTCCCGTTCGGGCACGAAAGAGCCCCTCACCATCCCGGAGGCGCCGGCCCGGGCCCGGAACGCGGCGTCGCTGGGATCGCTCTTGCGTCCCCGGATGCCCTTGAGGTGGGCGGGGTTGACCAGCATCAGGTTCATGTGTGGCTGCAGGGTGTAGTAGAGATGGCGCCAGTAGTCCGAGGTGGCTTCGAGTACCACCACCTCGCCCCGGCGCTCGAGCAGCCAGGCCATCAGCCGCCGGAGATCGGCTCCGGTCGTCTCGAATCGTTCGGTCTCCAGCGTTCACGTTCCGGGTCGTTTCGCGCACGGGGTCCGCACGCAGGCCAGCAGGCACTTCTTGCCCAAGTCCAGTCCCGCTGCCCGAAGATAAAGAACCTCGTCCTTCACATCCTGTCTGGCCATCGATCGGTCCTTCCGCACGCGCTCGTTCCAGCGAGCGCCCGGAGGGACCGAGGAAGTCGCTGAGTCTGACGCATGCGCTCCCGGCCGCCGGAAACCGGACATGGCGCAAACCGAAGTCCCGTAACGGATCCCCATCGCCATCCTGTTGGGCGAGCTGACCGGCATCACTCAGGCACCTGAGGACGCCTGGGAACGCCACTCCTGCGGGCCGGCGCGAAAGGGCCGCGTGTTCTACGACTGGGCAGCAGCGAGGCTACCCGCGATCGACGACTTCGACGGCGATGCGCCCACCCGCGACCGGTGGGTGCTGGCTCGCCGCAGCCTGGCCCGCCCGGACGAGATCGCCTATTACCTCGCCTATGCGCCGGCCGGCACTCCCGTCGCCGAGCTGGTACGCATCGCCGGGACGCGCTGGGCGATCGAGGAGGCATTCCAGGCCGCGAAGAACGAGTGCGGCCTGGATCAGTACGAGGTCCGTCGGTATCCGGGCTGGTACCGGCACATCACCCTGGTCATGCTCGCCCACGCCTTCCTCGCCGCCATGGCCGCCGCCGCGGGGGCGGGGATAAGGGGGGCCACAGAATCGGTTCCGGCGATCTCGCTCCGCTCACGGTGGCGGAAATCCGGGGACTCCTGGCCGTTGGCCGCCCTACGCTGACGCGCATACGGCGCACCCGCCACGCACTGGACTGGTCCCGCTGGCGCCGCCGTCACCAGGCCAATGCACGCCGTTGTCACTACCGCCGCCGCACCCGAAGTCACGAACTCCCGCCACCTGACGGCATGTCAGCCAAGTACGCTGTCGGACATGCCCCTGACCAGCAGGAATAGCGAACTGCGACTGGAGTACTAATCCAGTTGTAGATCGTGATCTTGCTGGTCAGGGGCCGGTCCTGGAGCGAGGGATGACCGGGGCCAGGGTGCCGCGGGCGCCTGGCCCCGGTGTGCGTGGCTAGGCCTTCATCCGGCCCATCCAGCCGTGCAGGTCCTCAAGGTGCCAGCTGCGTGTGATGCGGCCGTTGTCGATCTCGTGGAACTCGTGGATGGTGATCTCGTCGTACCTGCCGTTCGGGGTGACGCCGAGGAACTCGCTGCGCAGGGTGCCGGCCAGGACGCCGCGTACGGCCACGAGTCCCGAGGAGGCGACGATGTCGTGAATGATCACGCGCGCGTCGGCGAATGCCTCGTGGAAGGCGAAGATGTGCGGCTTCATGCCCGCCGGGCCCGGCGGCTGGTCGGGGATGCTGGGAATGTCCTCCCAGTCGGGTGCCAGCACGTCGTCGAGGAGGTCGGGCTCACCGCCGATCGCCCGGTAGAGGGTTTCGACGAGTCGTCGTTCCTGGTCGGTGGCTCCCAGGACACGGGGCGAGTTGTGCGTGGTGGTCATGGCGTTCCTTGTGTTGCGAGGAGCTTGGCGAGGTGGTCTGCGGACGCGGGCCGGCCGGGCGCGGCGAACATGCCGTCCGGGTCGAGGTAGGCGTGCTGGGCGGGCGTGCCCGGTGCGAACCGGCGGCTCTCGGCCAGGGGGCCCACGTCGAACGTGTCGTAGCCGAGCGAATCGATCAGGGTGGCGACCGTTCTCTTGGCAGCGATGTCGTCGCCGGCGATGGGCAGCGCGCTGCGGTCGGGGGCTCCGGCCGGGCGTCCCAGGGTGGCCAGGTGTCTGAAGAAGATGTTGCTGAATGCCTTGACGATGTGTGAGCCGGGCAGGTGCGTCCGGAGCAGGAGGTGGGCCGGGGTGTCGTCCGCGTCTATCTCGGGGACGCGCCCCTGGCGGGCGGGGTCGTAGTTGAGGGTGTCGATGACGATCTTGCCCTGGAGGGGCTCGGCGGGGACTTGCCGGTAGGCCCTGATCGGAATGGTCACCACGACGAGGTCGCCGGCGACCGCAGCCTCGGCGGGGGTCGCGGCGCGGGCGCGCGGGCCGAGCTGCGTGGCCAGGTCTTGCAGGGTTTCCGGGGCGCGGCTGTTGCTGAGGATGACGTCGTGGCCGGCGTCGATTGCGAGGCGGGCGAGCGTGCTGCCGACGTTGCCGCTGCCGATGAAGCCGATGGTGGTCATGGTCTCCTGCTGGGTCCGGAATAAGCTAAGGGGTGCCTGCACATAATCGAAGGCATGCCTTGACTTTAACGCAGTACCCCCTTCGTTTAGCAAGGCCGGCAGATCAGGAGGAGTTTGTGATGGCCACCAGCGAGCCCGGGAGGGAAGCCGGCACCGGTTTCATCGTGAGCAGGCCCTCGCGCGCCGACGCGCGGCGCAACTTCGATGCCCTGCTCGATGCCGCTCGTGAGGTGTTCGCCGCAGAGGGGGCCAGTGCCTCGCTGGAGGGGATCGCCCGGCGCGCAGGGGTCAACATCGCAACGCTCTACCGCAACTTCCCCACACGCCAGCATCTGTTCGAGACCGTCTACCTGGACGAGGTCGAGGCCCTTGCCCGCATGGCGGCCGAGCTGGAAAGTCTGGAGCCTTGGGACGCTCTGGAGAACTGGCTGCGTCAGTTCGTCAGTTACGCGACCACCAAGAAGGCCATTTACGACGCCATCGCGCACCGCGCGGAGATGTTCGTGAGCGGCCGCGACATGATCCACGCGGCCGGCCGGCCGCTTCTCGAACGCGCCCAGCGCGCCGGTAAGGCCCGCACCGACGTGACTTTCGACGACGTGCTCTTCCTGGTCAACGGCGTCAGTGGAGCGAACTTCGTCCAGGAGGCACAGCGGGACCGCGTGCTCGCCATGGCTCTGGACGGCATCAAAAACAACGGGTGAGGGGCGCGAGCAGGCCTGAGCCGTGCGCCACGCCTCTTTCGCCGATGACCGGTGCCTGCTGCGCTGCCACAGCAGGCGCCGGTACATGTCGTGGTCGTAGCCGCGATCGGCGAGAAGTGCACGGGCTTGGACAGGTCGTCCCAGCAACGGGTGCCCGCGCCGCGTGTAGTGACAGCGTCGGGCACGTGTCTAGTGACGGCGGCGCCATCGCGACCAGCTCAGCACGTGGTCACGGCGTGCAGGGCGGCGGCGGGATTGAGTTGCCGGCAGACGACGGATTCGTGATCTTGCTGGTTGGGACCCGTCCTGGAACGGGTGCGGCCACCGGTGATCATCGGTGTGTGAAGACAGAAGATCAGTGGGTGGCCGCAGGTCACAGCATAGATCCTGCCCGCTGGCGGGAGGCGTTCGAGATCCTGATGAGGCGTATCGCGGGGCGGTTCGTCCGGGTGGAACCCCGGCGCCGGGCACGGGCGTTTGTGCTCGGGTGGTTGTCGGATCTGCCGTGCAAGAACTGCTGGATGCTTGCGGAGCATGCCGGAGACGCGACCCCGTACGGTCTGCAGCACTTGCTGTCGCGGGCCAAGTGGGACGCCGACGCGGTACGCGACGACATCCGCGGCTTCGTCGTGGAGCACCTGCACCACCAGGACGCGGTGCTGGTAGTGGATGAGACCGGCGACCTGAAGAAGGGCGCCGCCACGGTGGGAGTGCAGCGCCAGTACACAGGCACCGCCGGACGCATCGAGAACTCCCAGGTCGCCGTGTCTACCTGGCCTACTCCACCCCGCTCGGGCACGCGGCGATCGAGCGGGGCCTGTATGTCCCGCGCTCCTGGAGCGAGGACACGGCCCGTTGCCGGGCCGCCGGGCAGCGGCACGATGTTCCGCGGGGGAGTTTTGCCCAGATACTCCATCCCCTTGGCCTGATAGATCGTCCCGTAGTGGCCAGGGAAGACCAGCTCGGGGCCGTGGGCGGTGAGGCGTGTCCTGGGCTCCTGTGACCTTCAGCGATAGTTGGCCCGTAGCTACTGCTCATCCAGTGCGTGGAGCCCGAGCATGCCCTCCAGGGCGACTTCCGGCGCGCTGGTGTAGCGGGGAGTCTGCTGGTGATAGTCGAAGTTCGCTCGTACGTACCGGGCGTAGTCCTCTGCCGTCCGCACGGCATCGGCATACGTCTGGCCCTGGATCCCGGCGGTTTCCATCTGGATGGGGAGCTGTTCCATCGCGGTGTGAAACCGTTGCAGGCATGCGGTGAGCATGTCGTTCACGGCATCGACCGCTTGCTCACGCGTGAAGTCCTGGTTGTCCTGAAGGAGCAGCGCCGCGTTGTAGCGATAGCCCACGCGTTCGTCCGAATCGAGCGAGCAGATGTCGTTGTACAGGCCCATGTGCTCTTCGGCGGCGTCCCTGAGGTTCCGGAAGGCGGCCAGCTGTCGCACGCTCTCGGGGAGATCGACACCCGACGCGATCTCACTGATGTCCATGAACATGTAAAGGGCAACTCCGTCTCTGCGGTGTGACCTGTAGGCGTCGATATCCGGCAGGTGCCCTGTCAGGTGCCCCACGGCCTCTCGGTAGTAGGTCCACAGCCACGCCCTCACTTCGGACCGGAACGCCTTCCTCCATCCTTCGGAACGTCCCAGAGACAGCCGCCTCCACAGGTCCGCGAACGCGTCGACGAGGGGACCGTTTCCCACCGCCCGACGGTGCGGATCGAACACCATGTCCAGAGCGGTAACGGTAGCGATGCAGCGAGCGGGGTCAGGGCTCCGGATGTCGAACTCGTCGTCCACGATGAATGCCCAGGCCAGATACTGCGTCAGTAACGCCAGCACGTCCGGCTCGGCCGTCGGACACCACCGTGCGTACATCAATGCTGGTCGGGTTCGTTCGACACGCAGCCGGGCCGCCTCGGTCGGCAGGAGCCCGCAGGTCTCCAGCCAAGCCCACATGGCGGCTTCCGCCTGCGGGGCGTGGGGGTTGGAGCCTGCCGGCGGGAACGGCATGAAGACGTTGCGTAACGGGGGCCTGCTCATGGTGCCTCCTGGGCAGGAGCGACGCGGGTGTCCAGTGGGGTGGATTCGACGCCGCGGACACCAACGTCTACAGGTGGTCGCTGGTCTCTCGCGCTCGGTAGGCCCCTGCGCGCCGTGCTCGGCGGGCTGCCTCTGCCGCAGGCTGCTCGGGAGTGTTCTGCCCGTGACGCACGCCCAATACACCCGCCTCCAGGGGGCTGCCTTACGTGTGCGCCATTAACCCTGGCCAACTATTGCTGCGCATGGCCAACTATCACTGAATGTCACAGCTCTGGATCGCTGTACGCGACGACCCCGCGGACACCTCGTGCGGCAGCCAGCCGGAAGGCGGCGGCCTGGAACCACGTCTCGGCGTTTGCCTGCACCTCGTCGCGCAGCACCAACGGGTTCAACTCCAGCGAGTCGGTGTACGGGGTGAGTTCCCGGAACGCCGAGGTGAGCACGGCCACCTGGGTCGGGATGCCCAGGGCGAGCACGCCGACCGGTTCGACCGTCGGGTGCGCGGTGATGTCGAACAGGCCGTAGGCGAAACGGACGGCGGGCCTTATCTTCACGATGATCTAGTAAGTAGCCATGTCAGAGACGCCCCCGTCCGCATGGCTTGGTCATCGGTATCCAAGGGGTGTTCGGCATTTCAGGCACGTTTGTCATGCCGTTCCGTGCTGAGCGGGCGACGCTGGAGCAAGGCCGTACGGCGTGGGTGATGGTCGTCGTGGACGACTTCGTCCTCCACGACGAGGGCTCGCTCTTCCTCGCAGCGCCGGCAACGCGTACAACACCGAGCGCACGTACGCGGGTCGGACGGCGCTCTATCTCTCGTACTGCGCGTTCCATAGGCTCTCGTGGGCTCAGGTGACCGTGTGGCAGCTGGCCCGGTTCCTGCACTGGCCCGTCGAAGAGCCGCTGCCGTCGAGAGGAGCCGGGCGGACGGCGGCCGGAACGATTCCGCGATACGAACACCGCGAACGCGATCGTCGGCACGGTCTGCGAGTTCCTGACCTTCGGCAGCCGGATGGGCTGGGTCGACCACGAGCTGACCGACCAGCTCACCGAGCCACGGTACTTGCGCTACCTGCCGCCCAGCTTCAACCCGGGCGGGAACAACCAGCACCTCACGGTCCGCTCGCGACAGCCCAAGTTCGCGTCGGTGGACTCCGCGATCGAGTGGCTGACGGTCGACCAGATCGCGCGCCTGGTCGAGGCTACGCGCCACGCTCGGGATCGTTCCTGGTCCTGCTGCTGTGGTGCACGGGCATGCGGATCGGCGAGGCGCTCGGACTGCGGCGGGAGGACATGCACCTGTTGCCCGACGCGCAGGCCTTCGGCTGCCAGGAGAAGGGCCCGCACGTCCACGTACGGCGCCATCTGAACAGCAACGGAGCACGGGCGAAGTCCCGGCGGCCGCGCGCCATCCCGGTGACCAGCGACCTCGTCGGCTGCTACACCGACTACCTGTACGAGCGCGCCGCCGTACCGGCGCTGGAGTTCACCGAGCAGGTTCTGGTCAACCTGTTCCGCGCCCCGCTGGGCCGGGAGGAGTTCACGACGGTCGGCCGACGCGCCTTGGTGCGCTCGCTGCCCGGGTCACGACCACCGTGCTCGGTCAAGCGCGATGGGCTGCGATGTGCCCTGGAAGCCGCGACACTTGGCGCCTGCACCCCGCACTACACGCAGTGGCGCGATCAAATCCGCAGCGGGCACACGCAGTTGGAGCTCGACGACTGGCTCAGGATCCATGCCGCGCCGCCGCCAGGGGGTCGGTGTCCTCGTGTCCTTGCTCGAAGCAGCCCTTCTGCGCTGAAGTGCCGCTGTCGGGGGCTGCCGATCCAGCCGTGCTCGTTCATCAGCCGAATCCCGGTCGGATCAGCCGCAGCCGCATCAGCAGGCGGTCGGCACCCGGGCCGAAGTAGTTCTCGTGCAGGGTGGGTTCGCCGACGAAGCCCAGGTTCTCGTAGAGGAGGATCGCCGTTTTGTTCGCGGGAGCAACGGTGAGGGCGACTTCCCGTACCCCGAGGCCGCGGAGCCTGTGCAGTGCTTCTTCCATCAGCAGGCGGCCGAAACCCTGGCCGCGCTCGTCCGGGGTGATCCCCAGGCCGAGGACCCAGCTGCGGCTCAGGTCGGGTGCGGTTCCGCACAGAACGTAACCCATGAGAGCGGTGCCGTCGTCGAGAACCAGCAGGTGGCCGGGGTAGACGTCGAACATCTGGCGGAGCACGAAGTAGGGGTAGGGCTCCTCGGGAAACGACTCCCGGTCGAGGAGGGACAGCTCTTGGAGATCCTCTTTTCGGGCATGGCGTATTCGGAGGCGCCTTGATGTTCGACGGGAGGGCATCGCGGTCATTTCACCCCCTGGTGTGAAAAGTGAGGTGCTGATTGACCACTTGAGAATGAATCGACTCAGGGTTCGATCAGGATGAGGGTAAGTTGCCGATGCAACAAGCGACTTCAAGGCCAAGTCTGCTTGTCGATATGCTTATTCTCCAGTCGGGATGCGACTGCTCCGCTTACGCTCTGCCTTTGTTCCCTGGTGCTGTCCCGTGTACGCTGGTGCGATGCATTTCCCAGCCCCGGTCGACGCGCCTGTCCGAAATGATCAGGCCCCCTGGAACAAATTCAACAACAAGGCATATGTTGCACAGAATTATCTTGATCTTCTGCCTGCGGATGCAGAGATCCTCTCCATGGTGGGCAGGCACTTCAGCCGTCACTTCGAGAACAGGGGTGCGGGTGCGGGAAGTCCGGTTCTGGGTATTGACATGGGCGCCGGCGGTAACATTTATCCGTCGCTGGCGATGCTTCCGTGGTGCAGAGGGATCACTCTTTTTGAGCGAGCTCCGGAGAACATCGAATATTTGCGCAAGCAGGGCGGCCAAGTGGACCAGAACTGGGATGCCTTCTGGAAAGTGCTGTGCCATGAGAAGGTTTACGCCGATCTGGATTCGAAATGGAAGAGTAAATTCCGCGATGTGGCCCGCGTAGAGCAGGGAAACTTGTTCAAGATGGGGCGGCGGAACTGGCTCGGGTTTCGGAGATCGGCGGGCAAGTACCAGATCGGGACGATGTTCTTCGTGGCCGAATCCATTTCCACCTCGCTGGACGAGTTCCAGCAGGCTGTCGACTGCTTCATGGGTGTTCTCGCGCCCGGTGCCCCCTTCGCCGCCGCGTTCATGGAAGGTTCACGCGGGTACGACGTGGGCAATGAGCGCTTTCCGGCCTGCGATGTCGACAAAGAGCAGGTCGAGAACGCTCTCGCCCCCTACGCGCATGAGCCGGAGATGCTGCGTCTGAGCGGTACGGACCATCTGGTGCGACCTGGCCACACGGGAATGATCCTCGCATGTGGAGTACGCCGTTCCGGGAAATGAACTTCCCCTTCCGTCCGCCGGTGGCACAGAACGAGCGGTGTGCGGGACGACCTGGTTGAAGGGCTGGGAATGGAGATCAAGCCGAGAGCTCATCTGCTCCAGATCTGGGAAGCGATCGCACGGCACTCCTTCGACGGCGGGCGTTTCGCCTGGGGTGACTCCGGCGGGCGCAGCAGCGTCGCGGACGCCGAGCGGTTGCTGAGCCTCATGTATCCGGCCACCGAGATCCCCGAGTTCCGTCTCGACGAGCCGGACACCACCCAGAAGGACGTACAGCGCGCCCTCCGCCTGGCAGGAGGGCGCACCGAGATCCCCGTGGCCCTGATCGCAGCCCTCCGCGAGTTCATGCACAATCACGCGGAGGAGGACGGCACTCCCACCTTCGGCGGCGGCTACTACTTCAGCACCCCCGACCCCGACGCGGACATCACCACCCAGCAGCGGGACCTCGGCGTAGTCGACTCCTACTCCATGTCCGTCACCCTCTGCCTCGCCACACTCGGCTTCCTCGACAAGTTCACCGGCCCCACCGTCCGTTCCGACCTGCGTGAAGCAGTCAAGGACCTCAGGGGAGCGACGAGCAGGCGGCTCACCGCGGCGATGGTCGGTCTGCTGCGGTCCTTCACCGTCAGCGTGTTCGACGCCGACACCACCCAGGGACGGCGGCTGAGCCGGACCCTGGGCCAGCGCAGGCTCTCCGAGCGGGCGGTCCTGCGTCAGTTCCAAGAACGCTTCGAGACCCTGCGCGCCACCATCGGCAACCGCATCACGCTCGGCGTGGACGTCGAGGACGGCCTCAAGGACCCCGGGATGATGTTCGAATGCGGCTGGGCCTGGGGCGTGGTCAAGGACGCACCGCCCGTCACCCGCACCGACAAGGACGGCACGGAGCAGCACATCGGCCGCCAGAGCGTCGGCGTGGCGGACCCCATTCCCTATCTGTACTTCACCGTGGTCGCCCTCGACGGCATCCAGGACCTGTCCTCCGACCGCACTCTCACCCTCGGCCTTCTCGACCAGGAGCAGCAGACACTCGCCGAGGCGCTGCGACTGCGCTGGACCGTCACCCGGGAGTACTGGTCCGCCCTCGCCCGATTCAGCGCCGACCGATGGCCGCTGGAGGACATCCCCTGGCGCGTCACCCACCAGAAGCTCGAATCCGAGTACTTCTCCCTCTCCGTGGCGTCCCTCGTCGTCCACGACCTCGTGCGCAGCCGGGCCGGTGACGAGGACTTCGCCCGCACCGCCGAGGTCCTCACCCGGCTCGCCGAGCGCGGCCGCATCACCAGTCCGCTCACCCGCGACGACTCCGCTCTGGAACTGCACAGCCCCGGAGTCGTCCTGCCCCTCCAGGGCAGCGAGCAACTGGGCCCGCCCCTGGAGTGGACGGTCACCGATTTCTCCGCGCACCTGCTCAAACGCACCATCCAACTCGCCACCTACTCCCGCAGCGCCGCCGTCCAGGACGAACTGCTGGCGCTGGCGGAGGAGACCTTCGACCACCTCTGGCAGCGGCGCATCGCCGACGGCGAGGGCACGGACCTGTGGGACGACGCACAGGCGGTCTTCCCCACCGCACCCAAACGCGAGGGCTCACCCTCCTGGAGCATGACCGAACGCCTCACCGAGTGCATGGTCGCCGCGTACAACTTCTACGACCGCAAGCCCGTCGGCAGCCCCGAACTCGGCTCCTTCGCCACCGCGTTGCTCAGCGAGGCCACCCACCGATTCGGCCGGGAGCAGATGCGGTCCGCCGTCGTCTCCGACAGCGACCACGCCAAGTCCCTGCGCACCATCGAGATCCGGCTCCGCAGGGCACGTGAACTCGTCGGCGACCAACCCGGCACCGCCGGTGCGCTCGCGCTGTCCGTGCTCGGTGAACTCGACACGCTCGCCCAGGCCCGCAGCGCCGCCGCGGGCGAGGTGTGGCGGTGATCGTCTTCGCCGCCTCCGACAAGGGAGGCACCGGCCGCTCCGTCACCAGCGCGAACCTCGCCTACCAGCGAGCCCTCGCCGGTGACCATGTGGCGTACGTCGACTTCGACTTCGGCTCACCCACCGCACCCGCCGTCTTCGACGTCCCCGACATCCTGCGCGGCACGGGCGAGGGCGGCCTGCACTCCTATCTGGAGGGCACCGCCCCCGAACCGGCCCGGGTCGACGTCTGGCGCCGCACCGAACACCCCGTACTGCGGCGCAACACGATCGGAGCCGGACGGCTCGTGCTGCTCCCCGGCGATGTCAGCGGCGGCGAGTTCGTCACGGACGAGGACTCGGTGCAGCGCTGCGTCAACCTCTTCCTGCGCCTGCACGGCGAGTTCGACCTGATCCTGGTCGACCTCAGCGCCGGACGGAGCTACGCCATGGACATGGTCCTGGAAGCCACCGCACGGCCCGAACTGCGCAACGTCCCGCACCGCTGGGTGGTCTTCCACCGCTGGACCCGACAACACGTCATCGCCGCCGCAGGGCTGGTCTACGCCGCTCGCGGCCTGTTGGAGGGCGGAGCCGAACTCGGCCACGACAAGGACGCACTCCGGGCCGTGATCCGCTTCGTCCGGGCCGCCGTACCCGACCCCGACTCCTCGCTGTGGTCGCACGTCTCGCCCGCACAGTCCGCCTGGATGCAGATGTACGACGAACGACTGCGCCGACTCGCCTCCGAACTCGGCGTCGGCGACACGGTGTTGCTCGGCACCGTGCCGCTGGAGCCGATCCTGCAGTGGCGGGAACAGCTGATCACCGAGGAAGAGGTCGTGGCCACCAAGATCGCCAACAAGGAGACGCTGGACGCGCTGGAAGCGATCGCCGGACGCCTCACCGACGACACACACTGGGGGAAGCCGTGACCGACGTCTTCCGGGAGACCACGGCACAGAGCCGCACCACCGCGGTACCGCTCTCCCATCTCTCCCTGGAACTCGGCCACTTGTACATGGAGGACTTGGAAGGCGGCCCGGATCGTCTGCGTGAGCTCTTCACCCGGGTCCGGCCCTGGGCGGACGCGGCCCGCGCCGACACCGCCGCCCGCACCGGCGCCGCCCGGCCACGCATCAGCACCTGCTTCCTCGTAGACGACTACTTCAGCCGCTTCTCCACCCCGGCCGAACTCCTGCCCCTCGTCGTCGACGCGGCCGAGCGGGTCGGCCTCGTCATCGACTATCTGGCTCGCGAATCCGCCTGCGCGGTCGCCGACAAGGTCCCCCTCGCCCAGTCCGTCGCACACCGCCTCGTCGAATCACCGCCCCCGGGCAGCTACGGTGCCCGCCCGCCCGTCAGCGAGTCCGGCTGGCTCGCCAACGGACAGCGCAGCCCCTCGGGGCGATCCCAGGCCATGCGCAGGACGGCCCCCTGGCAGCCGCCCACCGAGACCGCAGCCCGCCGCCACTCCGTCTTCCTGGACGTCGAACTCTGGGACGACGACAAGGACGGCAACCGCACGTGGTCCTGTCCCCTCCTCGCCGCCGTCTGGCAGCTGGCCCGCCTCGGCCTCCTGCGCAACGAAGGCGAACCGGTCCTGCTCCCGCGCCCCGCGAGCCCTCGTGGCCACCCCCGGAGCTGGGACGAACTGCCGCCGCTGACCCAGCTCAACCCCGCCGCCGCCCCCTTCTGTGCCTACCGCACGTGCTCCGTGCTGCCCGCCCGGTTCCTACCCGTCGAACACGCGGTGCGGATCATCCTCGACCAGATCGACGTCGACCAGGGCGCCGTCGAGCAGATCGCCGCCCGGGCGCACGCGGACGGCATCACACCCCCCGACTCGGTGGCCGACCGGGTCTCCTACGTCTTCTGCCCGGAGCCGTCGAGGTGACGGCCTTACCGGACACGCCCCCGGCCCTCCCGGTCCTCGCCTGCGGGGAGATCCGCACCTGTGTGCTGCCCTCGCTGAACCCCTTGGACGCCCGTGCCGCCACCCAGCTGCTGCGGCTGCGCCCGGACGAACGCGTCCTGGTCTCCGAACGCCCCAACCTCTACGTGCGCTCCCCGCAGACCCTCACCGGCGTCGACTGCCGGATGCCCACCTCCAACGGGGCCAAGGTGCGCGTCGTCGGCACTGTCGCCACCCGCGCCGCCCTGACCGAGGGCCGGATCCTGCAGAGCAGCGCCCATGTCCGGGCCCTCGCCCGAGGCCCCGAACGGCGCCGCCCCTGGGGGCACTACCTCATCCATCCCGGAGTGGTTGAACCCCTGGGCCGGCTTCCCGAACACGAGGCGGCCCAAGGCGTCCTCGACGGGGCCGGATACGGCGAACTCGACCTGGGCCTGATCGCGGACGGCGCCCTCACCACCCTGCTCCGGCACCCACTGCTCGACCAGAAGGCCCCCCTGAAGTCCCGCCACACCAGGCTGCGTTGGGCCGCCCGGCAGGCTGAGCCGGGACAGGGACCGGCGATCGAGGAGTTCACCCTCACCGAGGACGACCTGCGCACGGTCCGACTGCGGGTACCCGCCGCCACCGACCCGGCCGCCGTCGCCGCCCTGTGCGAGGACCTGGCACTGCACGACTGGCTTCTCACCACCGTCGTGCGCCTCCTCGATGGCAGACTCGGCCCGGCCGAGGGACCCGACGCGCTGACCGCACTGCGCCCGGCTGTCGAACATCTGATCCACCTGTGGATGCCCGCGGCCCGCGGCGACCACGCGCTTCGGGGACTGTGGAACGTCCTCGAGCAGAACCCCGGATTCACCCGCCAGTGGGACAACCTCGTCCAGCGGATCCGGGACCGCCTTGCCCTGCTCAACGCCTTGACGAGGCAGCCCATAGGCCCTTAACGACGGGGGAGACGACATGAACGGAGCACCAGCGACCACCACTACACCGGCGAACCCGGCACCACCGTCCCCCGCGCCGCCGCGCCGGCGGCCCGACAACAGGGGACTGCGGATCCCGCCAGTCCTCATGAAGACCCTGGTGACTTCCGTGGTCTTCGTCATCGCTCTGCTCGTCACCAGTGCGGTCGACGCGAACCAAGGTGCGGGCGACGTGTGGAACCTGACCGCCTCCATCGTTATCGGCGGCGCGGCCCTCATCGTGCAGTACCTCGTCGACTTCGAGAAACGTCTGGTGGAGATCGAGGGCAGCCAGGCGGAGCTGATCCGCGACGTCAAGGACAACCTGATCAGTCATCATGTCGCCCTCACCACCCTGGTCGACGACCGGTTCCGGCAGATCAACGCGGCGACCGAACTGTTCAGCAACGTCGACCGCTCGGTGCTGCGCTCGGACGCGGTCATCAAACTCGCCCGCCGGGCAACGGAGTGCGGCGAGCTCAACAACGAGACTGTGAAGACCTTCGCCAGCGAGGAGATCGAGCGCCTGGCCGGACTGCTGGAGAACCTCAGCAACCGCAGCGCGGACTGCCTGGGGGAGAACCAGGACTGGCTGATCGACCTGACCCGCTGCATCAAGCACAGCCTCGATGCGACCAGCACCTCCGTCGACCGGCACTTCTGGGGCAGCGAGCCCGCCGCCCGCTATCTGGAGGCACAGAGCGACGCCCTGGCGCGAGGCGTGGAGGTCCGCCGGCTGTTCCTCGTCGACGACGAACAGCACATCGACGCGGAAGTGCTGGCGCTGTGCGCCAACCAACGAGCTCTCGGGCTCGACTCTCGCGTGGTGGCGCTCTCCCAACTGCCGCCCTGGGCACGGCTCGGCACCCAGAGCGACTTCATTATCTTTGACCGGGAACTGAGTTACGAGATCGACCAGGACACCAAGGACGTCAACGCCAAGACGACACTCAACGCCCGCCCCGCCCACGTCGAACACCGACTCAGGCAGTTCACCCGCCTGTGGGACGCCACAACGAGCCTGCCGGACCAGGGCATCCCGCAACCCGGCCCAGCAGGATCGGACTGATACGCACCCCGCCGCGGACAGCTACCGGCGGGCCCGGTCGCGGCCAGGCCGCCGATCCGCTCCGGTGGCCGGATCCCGCCGAGTGGCCGGGGACGCGCGGGGTATCGGCACCCGATTTTCGTACAAGACGGAGACAGAGCCCACAGTGATGGCCGGCTGAACCCCTGCACAGGCTGCGGGGGCTTGATCATGCGGGCGGGGTGTGGTGCCGTGCGCGGGCACGGCTGGCGGGTGGCGCCGGAACCCGATTCCCTAGGCGCCGTCGGTGATGCCCCGCGTGGCCCGTGGAATCATATGGTTTCGCCCGTGCTGTGGGCGACCTGCCCTGGCTGATCTTCCGAGGGATCAGGGGGCTTTCCTCCGGAGCGTGGACACCGTTTGCTATGCGGCAGCGGTCAGCGTAGCCGATGGTTGTTCGAAGGCGATCGGGCTGATCTGGCCGAGCCTTGAGGGCCGCCTTCTCGTGTTGTAGCGGGTGACCTACCGGAACACCGCGAGACGCGCCTCGCGGGCTCCTGGCCAGCGTTTCTTCCCCTGCAGGGTTTCCCTTTTCAAGGTTGTATTGAACGACTCGGCAGCTGCGTTGTCCGCGCTCGTGCCGACCGCACCGCGTGAGCGGGTCACCCCGAGTTCACGGCATACGTTCGCGAACTCCTCCGATGCGTACTGGGCGCCGTTGTCGCTGTGGAAGATCGCTCCGTGAAGGCTCCCGCCCCCGGGTGCGGGCGGCGGCCTTCAGCGCGTCGGTGACGAGTTCGGTGCGCATGTGGTCGGCGATCGACCAGCCCGCCAGCCGTTTCGAGTGCAGGTCCAACACCGTGGCCAGGTAGAGGAATTGGCCGTCGCCGATGGGCAGGTAGGTGATGTCACCGACGTACTTGGTGTTCGGCTCGCTCGCGGTGAAGTCGCGCTGCAGCAGGTCGGGCACCGGGATCGCGGACGGCTCGGGAACGGTGGTGCAGACCTTCTTGCGCAGGTGCACCCCCTGGAGGCTGATCCGGCGCATCACACGTGCGACGCGCTTGTGGTTGACGTCGATTCCGGCGTCCTTTAGCTCGGCGGTGATGCGCGGGATGCCGTAGGTGCCGTCGGGCTCCCTGTGGATCTCCCGGATCCGCCGCGCGAGGCGGGCATCGGAGCGTGCCCGCTCCATGCGGGCCGGGGCGGCCTTCAGCCACCGGTAGAACCCGGACCGGGAGACCTCCAGGACCTGGCGCAGCCGCTTGCCGCCGTAGGCACCGCGATGATCCTCGAGGAACGGGAAACGGCTCACCAGTTGGTCTCGCCGATACTCCTATGTCAAGCGACGAGCGGCAGCGTCGTGTTGGGGGTGCTGGCGGGACGTGTCTGACGCTGTTCCTCGGCGATGAGGGCCCTGAAGACACGGTCGGACACTCTGCGCCGGAGTAGCCGTCGGGCTTCCTTGGGTGTCTTGCCTGAGACGATCTGCTTGGCGTAGTAGTCGGCGCCAGCGTGGCCGCGGCCGATCTGGGTGATCGCGATCATATGGAGGGCGTGGTTGATGCGGCGGTTGCCGCCCCGGTTGAGGCGGACGCGGACCTTGTTGGACGACCAGACCGGGATCGGGGCCGTGCCGTTGAAGCGGGCGAAGGCGTCCTTGGACCTGAAGCGTGAGGCACCCGCGGTCTCGCCGAGGATGGCCGCGGCGCTGAGCACCCCGCACCCGGGGATGTCCAGGAGACCAGGGGCCAGTTCTCCCACCAAGTGGCGCAGCTTTCGGTGGAGTTCGTTGATGCGTACGGTCAGCCGACGGCAGTCTTCGAGCAGTTCGGTGGCGATGTCAGCGACGGTTCCGGTGTGCTCGGACAAGGCAAGCTCGAGGGCGTCGATGACCCAGGTCCGCTTCAGCCCGCGGGCCGGTACCCCGAGTTCGGGGTCGAGTTCGTGCAGGAACCACAACAGCCGGTTGGTCACCTTGGTGCGCTGCTGGACCAGCTGGGAGCGGTAATCCGTCAGCAGCTTGACCTCGCGGGTGGGGCCATCGAGGGCGGCGCGCGGCAGGTCGGGCTCTCGCAGGGCTGCGCGAGCCACTGCCTCGGCGTCGATCGGGTCGGACTTGCCGCGCTCGCGCGCTGAACGGCGGGTCTCGGCCATCAACCGGGTGTGGACGCGGACGACCTGGTGGCCGGCGGTCAGTAGGTCGGCTTCGAAACGGCGGGTGAGATGCCGGCAATCCTCGACCGCAACCAGGACGTGGGGTCCGAACCGGCCGATCCATTGCAGAGCCCGACCGTGCCCGGCTGCGGTGGCCGGGACCATCAACTCATCTTGGTGGCGGCCCAGTTCATCGACCGCAACCAGGGTGTGGTTCCGCTTGTGTCCGTCTACGCCGATGACGGTCATCGCACCCTCCCAAGCAGGCTGTCCGGGACAGACCCTCCGCGGGGGCACGCCTCAATCGGGCCATACGGCAGATTCCTATCAAGCCACACCGCAGAAGGCGCCGAGCCGACGGGGCGGCACATCGGAGACAAGCCACCGTATACGGGGCAGCAAAATAGCGAGCCAACCCCGCCGACTTCACCAGAGTGTCACTACGACGGGCCTCCGGCACCGCTCACACTGCCATTGAGGCGAAATACTTCGCGGCCCTCCGGAGGATCTCCCGCTCCGTCTTCAGCTCCCGGATCCTGGCCCTGAGCTGCTTGTTCTCCTTCTCCAGCATGTCGTTGGAGGGTACCTGGGCAGCCTGTGCCGCCCGCGGTGAGGCGCTGGTGCGCGCCGCCTGACCCGTCCGGGCCCGCTCAGTGCGCACCCAGTTCCGGAGCGTCTCCCGGCTGATCCCCAGGTCCTTGCCGACACCCTCGTACGTGTTCTTCGGGTCCGACAGGTACAGCGCGACGGCGTCCGCCCTGAACTCCGCCGAGTACACCTTCATCACCATCCGTGACATCTCTTCCCCTGGACCCTCAAGGTCCAGTGTCCAAGGCGTCCACGCTCAGGGGCAAAGGCCCCACCACCCTTGGCCTGGGCTTCATCCAACCCGCAGGTGGAGGGAGGCAGTTGGAGTTCCAGCTTCAGGTGGTGCGAACAGTCGCGGGCTGGCTCGCTGCAAGTCCGATCACGCCAACATGACGTCGACACGACAAACCTTGTCGCCGGAGACGAGACCTCACTGCCTCAAGTTCCTCCACGATGGATCGCCGCAATGCGACATGCGGGAAGAGATCCGGCCGCGTGTAAAGCGACACGATCTGCGTGGGACACAGCGTCTGCTGACACAACCCGTCCCGCAGGCGAATACCGCAGCCCTCCAATACCGACACTTCACCAGTGCCTGACACCCTGAGCTCCCGCAGTAATCAACATCGATGACCATGTCCGCCAGCGGCCACGCGATCGGTGTACGGGGACCTGTTCGTCCAAGCGGACGCATCCTGCAGGCAGTACGGACCTGTCAGCGGGCCCCTTGCGACGACACCTCGGCAACCGTCCCGCTTGTTTCCGGGTGGAAGGCGGGGGAGCGGTGCGGGAGCGCCCCAGTCTGTCCATCTGCCGACGGTGGGGCGTCGCCTGCGAGGCGAGGAGCATGGAAAGCGTGTTCGAGGGAAGGGTGGTTGACCGAATTACGGGCCGACTTGGGCTCTTCCCCGCGGCTTGTCCACGGCTCTACGCTCGTCGGGTGTCCACAAGCTCGCTGCCAGGCGTCAGCGCCATCACCCGGGGGAAACCGTGGACGTCCCGACGTTGATCCTGTTGGGGGCGGCGGGCGGTCTGCTGCGTGGAGCCGTGGACCTGTACGCCCGGTTCGTGTGTTGGCAGGCTGATCGCAAGGCCCATCGGCAGGCGATTGCGGCGGGGATGACACAGGAAGAAGCTCCGCAGTTCCAGGGATACTTCGATGCCCCTGTCGACTTCGCCGCGGCCGTCGTGCACACCACGATGGGTGCCGGTGCCGCGGTGTTGTTCGGCACCACGGGGCAGATCAGCGGTGAGTACGCCGCCCTCGTCGTCGGGATGTCGGCGCCCGTGCTGCTCACCCAACTCATCCGCATCCAGACGGTGAACGAGGCGGTGACGGGCGAGCGGCAGCCGGCAGGCGTGCAGGAGGTGACCGCGGAACCCGGGGCGCTGCCGGCCGCCGGCGCTTCGGGCCGGGTGCAGGGCGTGGCCGACCTGGGGACCTCGGGTGCCGGAGCCGTCGTAGCGCCGACGGCTGGTGCGCTCCGAGCGGAGCCCCAGCCCGCGCCTTCGGCATCCCACTCGGACCAGGTTCAGCTACCCGCCTCTGCCGCCGAAGACCCACCGTCCGTCGCGCGGCCGATGCCCTCGCCCAGGCCGTCCGGCGCGGTCGCGGACGCCCGCACGCCGGAACGCGCCTCCGGCGAGATGCCTGCGGATCGATCACAGCCTCCAGGTCCCTCGCAACCCGCAGACGGCCCGTTCCCCGCGGACCCGGCCAGTGGCACGGGAACTAGCCGCGACGGTCGAAGCGCTCCACGATGGCAGAGAACGGAGCTCGGGGAGGAGGGGCTGTGAACAGCGTTCCGCAACACCTGCACAGCGAGGACCGTCAGGAATACGAGCGGATCCTCGATGAGGCGCTGCGCTCTGTCCCGAACCGCCCGGAACTGGCCGCTGTGGGGCAGCGGCTCAATCCAGAACAGCTGCGTACCATGGCACTCAACGCCACCGCGATCATCACGGCGGCCGCGGCGGCCGAATACCAGCACTACGTCCGGGTCCGCGACGAACTCCGTCACCCGGTAGACCCGTACTCTTCCTCGCGCACTGCCTACTGGTCCTCAAGTTCGAGCTCGGCGCCCGCCTCTGCTCCGTCCGCTTCTCCGCGCTCCGACAGGGCGGCCACTGATCACCATGCCCCGGCCGGCCTGGGCCGCCGGCTCGGGGCCGCCATCCTGGGCGCTGGAGATCCAGGTGGCCGCCGGATCCGCAACGGAGTCGCTCCTCACCGGTGGGCCCGGATGTCCTACGGGCGCCGTCTGCTGGCAACGGTGCTTGGGCTGCACGTACGTCCACAGGCACCAACGGCGGCAACAGCCGCAGACGTACGGGCACCGCGCCCGTCCTGGCAGCCGACGGCTGTCCGTGGAACCGCCTCCACGGAGCGGGACGCGAGCACGACGGGGCTTGCCGCAGCCATGGGTGAGGCCACCGAGGTCAAGGGTGCGAGTGGCGTCGCCGTCGCCATGGTCCTGGCACCCGTCCTCGCCGGAGCTCTTGCGGCGATCTTCCTGATCATCGGATACGTCCTGAAGGTGCTCGACCCCGAGCGGGCGTTCGCCCGGACCATGCTCACCACGGGGTGGGTGTTCGGTGCCGTAGCCGCATGCGCGATCCTGGTCGCGGTTGTCGGCTTGCTCTTTACTGCCCTACGCAACAGGCCCTCGCTCGAAACCGGGCCCTACGGCGAGCTGAACGAGGAGATGGCGCGGGCCAGAGAAGCCTGGCGCGAGGCGCTGCTGGAACGTGGCATCCTGCCGTTCCTGCGGGAAGCCCTGGCCGACCCCAGTACAGCGGCCCTGCGCCGTACGGCACCGCCGACGCCGACCAGCCGTATGCCACACCTGGGCTACGACCGCCCCGGTTTCAGCAGCCCGGACAACGGCCCACGCCCGAGCTTCACCAGCCCGGATTACACCAGCCCGGACTTCGGAGGGCCGGAGCACCAGTCGGAGTGACACGCCGGGATGGTGTCCGGGACGGGGATGAGGAATGAGAGGGCTGCTGTGGCTTTGTCCACGAGAACGGACAGCAGATGCACACCATTTCCGGAGGAACTCCGAATTTCCGGGGGCATTGCGGTCGGCGGTGTTCGGTGTGCAGGTGAGTGAGCAGCCCGTTGTGTGCACCCAGCGGGCCTGCCGGCGTGGGTGCGTGCGGCCGGGGAGGGGGACTGTCGCTCGGTCTGCGGAGCGGGGCGTGCCCGGGGCCGGGAGCAGGTAGCTGGCCGCGTCGGCTGCCACGGCTGCTGCGGCCCTGGGGTTCGCGCCCCGGCTCGTGCTGTTCGTCGCCGGTGAGCGGTGGTCAGCCGCGCAGGTGCAGTCCGAAGCCGTTGCGGCCTGTCGGCTCCAGTCCCTCCTTCAGGTGCAGCGAGGGGATCTCGTAGTCGCCGAAGTTCTGGGGCCGGAACGGGATCGGTTCGGTCGACTCAAGGGTGAGCAGGCGCTGCTTCCAGGCCTTGGCGATGTCCGGGTAGTCCTCGGCGGTCATCCGGTCGGTGCCGTAGAGCACGAACGGGGGCAGCACCTCGATGCCCGGGTAGTAGAGGATGCCGTGGTGGATCGGGAACAGCAGGTCGTCGATGGGGCCGTTGATCCCGCGAGGGGCGTAGTGCGACTCCGGGCCGCCGGCGGTCACCGACAGCAGGGCCTTCCTGCCCGCGAGGGTGCCTTCGCCGAAGCGCTCGCCGTACTGGGTGTCGCTGTGCTCACCGACGCCGTACGCGAAGTGGTAGGTGAACACCCGGTCCACCCAGCCCTTGAGGATCGCGGGCATGGTGTACCACCACATCGGGAACTGGAAGATGATCGTGTCGGCCCACAGCAGCTTCTCCTGCTCGGCGCGTACGTCCGGGGTGAGCGTCCCGGCGTCGAAGGCCCGGCCCGAGTCCGCCGCGACCTTCAGGGGGCTTGAGGCGTCGGGGCCGTAGTCCGCGGCGTCCACGACCGCCTTCCAGTTCATCGCGTACAGATCGCTCACCCGCACCTCGTGCCCGGCACTCTCCAGGGTGGACACCGCGAGGTTCTTCAGCGAGCCGTTGAGCGACTTCGGCTCCGGGTGTGCGTAGACGATCAGCGTCTTCATGGGAACTCCTGCTCCTTGGGATCGGATGCCTTCGATCCTGGGCGCTGCGGCGCCCGGCGTTCAGGGGCTCCTCTTCCGTCGGACGGGGCTTCCTGGTATCAGCAGGGCCACCCTCACAGACGCCGGCGCGGCCATACTTCGGTGCATGGACGACCTCGCCAGCTTCCTGCGGACCCGGCGTTCCCGGGTCGACCCGGCAGCCGTCGGCATCCCTGCCGACAGCCGCCGCCGGGTCGAAGGGCTGCGCCGCGAAGAGGTCGCGCACCTGTCCGGAGTCAGCGTCGACTACTACGTACGCCTGGAGCAGGGCCGCGCGAGACAGCCGTCCGAACAGGTCCTCGACGCGCTCGCCCGCGTCCTCGGCCTCGACGAGACCGAACGCGGGCACCTGGACCGGCTCGCCCGGCAGCGTCGCCGCCGCGCGAAGGCGCCGGTCGGGCGGGTGAGGCCGGAGCTGCTGCGCGTCCTCGGCCTGGTCGCCGACGCACCCGCGCTGATCATGAACCATCGCCTGGATGTGCTCGCCGGGAACCGCCTCGCCGTGCTTCTCTTCGGCCGGCCGATGCCGGGCCTGAACATCGCCCGGCACATCTTCCTCGAGGAGGCCGAACGCGGCCTCTACGCGGACTGGGAGGCATGCACCCTCGACGTGGTCGGGCACCTGCGCCTGGCCGCAGGCAAGTACCCCGAGGACCCCCAACTGGCGCTGCTCATCGGCGAGCTGTCGCTGGGCAGCGAGCGCTTCCGTCGCCTGTGGGCCCGCGCGGACGTACGCGCCCGCACCCACGGACGCAAGGCGTACCGGCACCCGCTGGTCGGACTGCTGGAACTGCACCAGGAGAACTTCGCACTACCGGACGCATCGGGCACGGAGCTGCTCGTATTCTCCGCGGCCCCGGGTACTCCCGCCGAGGACGGCCTGCGCCTGCTCGCGGGCCTGGGCACGGACAGCGGTGACACGCATCCCACCGTGAACGCTCAGATCCGCGAGTAACCCGGCAACGCCCACCGCCCGCCGGGAACGTCTCGGGGCTGACGGCTTTCAGGCGCCTGTGGCTTGTGCTGCCCTCCCGAGGGCACCACGTCGCTGAACGTCACCATCGAGGGCGTCTCCAACGAGGCCGCCGACCTCGACCTGACGGTCCCGCGACTCCCAGGGCAAAGTCGTCGGCCAGTCGGCGGGCCCCCGATCCGACGAGTCCGTCTCCATCGCCGACCCGGCGGCCGGTACGTACACCGTCGAGGTGGTCGCCTTCGCCGTGCCGTCGGACTCGACCGCGTACGACCACCGGGACGTGTTCTTCTCCTCCGCGCTCGGCGACACGCCGTGGACGAGTCGGCGCCTGCCAAGCTCGGCACGGGGGACTCGACGAAGCTGTCGAGGAGCGTCACCATCGCGAGGGGCTGCGGCCGAGGCGACCCTCGAGGAGGTCGCGCAGTATGCCGCAGGACGCGGTAGGGGCGGGCGTCCGGAGCCTTGGATACCCACCCGAGGCCGTGTCGGGCACCGCGTGCCCACTGACCGCGACCTGGCAATCGGCCTGTTTGCATGGTCCAGCAGGTTCTGGGCACCCGAGGGGCGTCCGTCGTTCGTGGGCGAGGAAGGCGATGCGCTGTGTGCCGGGCAGGCGCGTCACGACAGCCTGGGGAACGCGGTGGGCGGTTCCCACCCGTGATGAGCCTCGGACGATCAGGCTGCCGGCGGCTTCGCGTCCAGCTTCGGCAGAGCTGCCTCATGTCCGAGGGAGCCCTGGCGGCCGAGGCCGGGAGAGCCAGAGGGCTGGCCGGATAGTTACCTTGGTAGCCATGCACAGGCCGTCACGCCTGGGGTGGGGCGGCGCCATCCGAACGGGGAGTAAGGGTATGGGCAAGCGCGGCACCCTTGGCGGAAGTGCGCACGCCGACCGGGTCTTTCGGGTCCAGCGGGCGTTCACGGAAGTCGAAGGGCAGATGCACGGCCCCGGCGAGTTAGCCGAGGTGACAGGGCTGGACGACTCCACCGTTCATCGCATTCTCCAGTCCGGTGTGTACGACGGCATCTTCGCCCGCGAGGGGCACGGTCTGTACCGGCTGGGGGCCGGTGCCGCGCGGCTCGGGCTGAAATCCCTGGCACACGCGCCCAACGAACGTGTGGTGCACGCCGTTCTGGAGGATCTGCACGCGGCCACCGACGGGGGGCTGGCGTTCCTCTTCGCTCTGGCACCCTTCGGAGGGGCCGGGAAACAGTGTCTGGACATGGCCGTCGGTGCATCGGATCTGTCCGAACTCGGCATCACGCACAAGACATTGATGGAGCTCTGCCGGTCGCTGCGAACGGGCGCAGCAGGGCGGGCCATCCTCGCGTACCTCCCGAAGGTCATTCAGGGCCGTGTCCTGGCCGAGCCGGACCCTGACGGGGCAGGGCCGGGCGCGTATCGCGACAACGAGCGCCTGCTCGCCTCCCTCGAGTCCGTCCGCAAGGACGGGATCGCGGTTGATGTCGAGGAGTGGTCGGCAGGCTGGTCCGGCTGCGCGGCCCCCGTCAGGTGGGACGGGCTGATCATGGGGTCCGTGGCAGTGCTCAAGCCCGGGTACGACGTGTCGGCCTGGCCCGGGGCCGCCGTACACGCCGTGAAGCAGGCCGCTGCGCGCTTCACGCCGGCTGATGACGACGGGCCTTGGTCTGCGGAGGCCCCGGGCTCTTATTGAGCGACCTCCGGCGCGTTCCACCGGCGGTCAACTGGGTAACGCACTTTTTTTACTCATGAAACAGCCCTGTCCGCGTAATCAAGTCCTCGTAAATTCGAAGTATCCATGGTGTGCCCGCAGTGAGTAGTCGCATTCGCGATATCTCTCTCTTCTCGCCTGGCGGGATTTCGAGATGTTCTCCTTCAGTCCGGGTCGCATGGCGCGGTTTTCTCGCTCTGCGGGAGAGTCCCGATTTCCCTTGACATGCTGCAGCGTGACCCTCGGATAATCGAGACAGACCCGAGACGAATGTAGATCCCTCAGAGATCCGCCCCCAAGAGATCCGCGGAGATCCGCAGACGCAGAGACGGAGAAAGACACGCGTATGACTGTCCGATCCGAAGCCCTCGTCGAGAGCCCCGCACCGACCCCGGACTCCGATCCCCGCACCACTGCCCCGACCGTCCCCGCGGCCGGCATGCGAGACAGCGTCGCCCTCCTGCACGCCACCTCGCTCGACGCGGAGCGTGGCCCCGGCCGCCACAGCACCGAACAGCAGCACGCACGCGGCAAGTCGACCGCACGGGAACGACTGGACCTCCTCTTCGACGCAGGCTCGTTCCATGAGGTCGAGCGGCTGCGGCGACACCGTGCCACCGGCTTCGGACTGGAGCACCGCAGGCCCTTCACCGACGGGGTCGTCACCGGCTGGGGGACCGTTCACGGACGGACCGTCTTCGCGTACGCCCACGACTTCCGTATCTTCGGCGGGTCACTCGGCGAGGCTCACGCGTCCAAGATCCACAAGATCATGGACATGGCCCTTTCGGTCGGAGCACCGCTGGTGTCCCTCAATGATGGCGCGGGCGCACGTATCCAGGAGGGAGTCTCGGCGCTCGCCGGATACGGCGGCATCTTCCGGCGCAATACCAGGGCGTCCGGAGTGATTCCGCAGATCGCGGTGATGCTGGGCCCGTGTGCGGGCGGTGCCGCCTATTCGCCGGCGCTCAACGACTTCGTCTTCATGGTGCGCGGCATTTCCCGGATGTTCATCACCGGCCCTGATGTGGTGCAGTCGGTGACGGGTGAGGAGATCTCCCACGAAGGACTGGGCGGCGCGGACGTCCACGGCGGCGTTTCCGGTGTCGCCGGTTTCGTCTACGACGACGAGGCCGAGTGTCTCGACGAAGTGCGCCAGCTGCTGTCCCTGCTGCCTGCCAACAACCGTGAGATGCCGCCCGTTTACGACTGTGCCGACCGCGTGGAGCGTACGAACGAGGCGCTCGTCGACTTGGTGCCCGCCGAAGGTAACCGCCCCTACGACATGCGCGCGGTGATCAGGGAGATCGTCGACGAGGGGGACTGGCTGGAGGCGCACGAGGGCTGGGCCACCAGCGTGCTGTGCGGACTGGCCCGGCTCGAGGGGCAGACCGTCGGCCTGGTCGCCAGCCAGCCGACCAGCCTCGCCGGGGTACTGGACATCCACGCGTCCGAGAAGGCCGCCCGCTTCATCTCCGTCTGTGACGCCTTCAACATCCCCCTGGTGACCCTGGTCGACGTACCCGGCTTCCTGCCGGGGGTCGACCAGGAGCACGGGGGCATCATCCGTCACGGCGCCAAACTCCTGTACGCGTACTGCAACGCGACGGTCCCCAGGATCTCCCTGGTGCTGCGCAAGGCGTACGGCGGCGCCTACATCGTCATGGACTCCCAGTCCGTCGGCGCCGATGCCACCTATGCCTGGCCCACCAACGAGATCGCGGTGATGGGTGCGGAGGGCGCCGCACAGGTGGTCTTCCGGCGGGAGATCGACGCTTCCGACGATCCCGAGGAGACCCGCGCCCGGCTGGTCAAGGAGTACAAGGCCGAGCTGATGCATCCCTACCACGCCGCGGAGCGCGGGCTCGTCGACGATGTCATCGACCCGGCCGAGACCCGGTCCACGCTCATCGCGGCGCTGCGCGCACTGCGGTCCAAGCACGCCGACCTGCCGTCCCGCAAGCACGGCAACCCGCCCACGTGACGGGCCCCGGACGCCGACCGGCGCGACCGGCAGGGGAGCGGAGCGCATGAATCAGCGACTCAACCCGATCGACGAGGTCTTCCTCTCCATGGACGGGGAAGTCGGCCTGGCGCACGGCCAGTTCCTGCGTTTTTGCGGCAGCCCCCCTCCCCTGAAGGAACTGCACGATCACCTCGCGGAGCGGCTGCCCGACCTCCCCGGACTGTCGCACCGGATGACACCTTCACCAGGACGGCCCCGGCGGGAGCTGGTCTCCGGTTTCGACCCCGCGGCGCACCTGGGAGAGGAGAGGTTCCCGGCGGGGACGCCCCTCGACACTGTGCTCACCGCCATGGCCCGCGAGCCACTGCCGAGGAACGCTCCGCTGTGGTCGATCCGCCTGGTGCACGGATACGCCGACGGGGAGTTCGCGGTGTGCTACCGAGTCCACCACAGCACTGAGGACGGCATGGGCGCGGCGCACATCGTCTCCACGCTGTTCGGCGACGGCGGCTCACCGGCCGGGAAACGGCGTGCGGCGGGATCACGGCCGCTCATCAGCGGCTCCGCGCGCGAACTGGCACGGGGAACGCTGAGCGTGGGCATGGGTCTCGCCCGCGCGCTGGTGCCCGCCCGGCGGTGGCCCAGGGCGCCGAAGCCCCTCCCCGAACGCCTCGGCGTGGCCGGCGCCGGTGCGACGTGGAACGAGATGCGGGAGCTGAGCCGCCGGTTCGGCGGCACCCTCAACGACGCGTTCCTCATGACGCTGTGGCAGGCACTCGATGACTGGAGCGCCGGCGGCGACGACGGCGTGCGGTCGCTGTTCCACACGGCACCGGTTCCGGTACGGATGCCGCTGAGCACCCGTCGGACCGGCGAGGACGCTCTCCTCGGCAACCACCTCACCACCGCGGTGGTCACGCTGCCCGCCCGGGGGACGCCGTTCGATGTGGCGTTCGGGCAACTCGCCGAGCGGACCCGGCGGATGCGTGCCCACGGCCTGCGACCGGCCAGCAGAGCGCTCGTCGGGATCCTTCCGCCCGCCGTGACCCGGTGGACGGTCCGGCGTCTGCTCAGCCCGCACGCGTCACCGCTGTACGCCTCCAACTTCAGCCTGCCCACCGGGCTGTCCTTCCGGGGCGCCCCGGCGATCGACGTGACTCCGCTCGGCGTACTCCTGCCGGGCAACGCCCTGTCCGTGACGTTGCTTTCCTACGGGCAGCAGGTCCGGATCAGTTTCCTGTACGACCGCGCGCTCCCCGAGGCGGAGCGGCTGGCCGGCCTGTGGCGGGAGGCGCTGGACGCCCTGTCCGTCTCCGCCGGGCCCGGACCACTCCGCTAGCCGGACCACTCCGCGCGCATGCCCGCCGTAAGCCCGACAAAGGATCTTCTATGTTCGGTCGGTCCCCTTCCCGTGGAAACGCCTTATGGACCCTGGTGGTGAGTGGACTCGCGGTGTTCATGGCCGCGTTGGACAACCTCGTCGTGATCACCGCGCTGCCCGCCATCCAGGAGTCCCTGGGTACGGATCTGCAGGACCTGGAATGGACGGTGAACTCCTACACGCTGGCCTTCGCGGTCTTCCTGATGTTCGGCGCGGCGGCCGGTGACCGCTTCGGACGCCGGCGGATGTTCCTGGCCGGGCTCGCGGTGTTCACCGCCGCGTCGGCGGCGTGCGCGCTCGCCGGTTCGCCGGGAGAGCTGATCGCCGCCCGGGCCGTGCAGGGCTTCGGGGCGGCCATCGTCATGCCGCTGACCCTGACGCTGCTGACCGAGGCGGTGTCCGAGCGCCGGCGAGGCATCGCCCTCGGCGTCTGGGGGGCGCTGAGCGGTCTGGCGGTCGCGCTCGGCCCGCTGGTCGGCGGGGCCGTCGTAGAGAAGATCTCCTGGGAGTGGATCTTCTGGATCAACGTGCCGATCGGCATCGTCGTCGTGCTGCTGGGCCTGTGGCAGCTGGCCGAGAGCAAACACCCCGGCGCGCGACTCGACCTGACCGGCACCGTACTGGTGAGCCTCGGCATGCTCGGCGTGGTCTTTGCCCTGGTGAGCACCACGAACGACGGCTGGACCAGCGACAAGGTGCTCGGCTCCCTGATAGCCGGGGCGGTGCTGCTCGTCGCCTTCGTCCTGTGGGAGATGCGCACCCCGTCCCCGATGCTCCCGATGCGGCTTTTCCGCAACCGCTCGTTCAGCGCCGTCAACGTCACGAGCATGCTGATGTTCGCAGCCATGTTCGGTCTGGTCTTCCTGCTCACCCAGTTCATGCAGAACATCCAGGGTTTCTCGCCCCTGGAGGCGGGGGTGCGGATGCTCGCGTGGACGGCGATGCCTGTGGTGGTCGCTCCCCTCGCGTCCTTCCTGACGGCCTGGATCGGCAACCGGCTCGTGGTGGCCCTCGGGCTGCTGGCCGAAGCAGTCGCGCTGGGCTGGCTCGCCTCGGTATCCGCTGTCGACACCGCGTACGCGGACCAGGTGCCCGGTCTGGTGCTGGGCGGTATCGGCCTGGGGCTGTTCTTCGCGCCCACCGCCGAGATGGCGATGAACGTCGTCAGGCCGCGCGAACAGGGTGTCGCCTCCGGCGCCAACAACACCTTCCGCGAGCTCGGCGGCGTCCTGGGCGTCGCGGTGCTGACCTCGGTGTTCACCTCGTACGGCGGTTACGGCACCCCTCAGCGGTTCGTCGACGGCCTGGTCCCCGCAGCCTGGGTCGGTGCCGGATTCGCGGCGCTCGGCTTCCTGACGATGCTCGGTGCACCGCGCCGTTCCCAGGAGAAGAGGGCGAGGGACGCGGTTCGCGGACGCGCGGACCGCGAGTACGCGGGGGCCGGACATGTATGACGTCATCGTGGTGGGTGCACGGATCAGCGGTGCTGCCACGGCCATGCTCCTGTCGAGGGCGGGATACAAGGTCCTCCTCCTCGACCGTGCCGTCTTCCCGGGAGGGAAGGCCGCGGCGACCAACCTGGTGCATCCGCCCGGTATCCTCAGGCTGAAGCGCTGGGGACTGCTGGAACGGCTGACCGCAACCGGCTGTCCGCCGATCCGCGAGTACGGTCTGCAAAGCGGCCGGGCCCACTTGACGGCCCCGCTGCCGGCCGTGGACGAGGTCGACGAGGCGTACTCCCCGGACCGGGCCACGCTGGACCGGATCCTGCTGGAGGCCGCGATCGAGGCCGGCGCCGAATTCCGTGAGGGCTTCTCGGTCCAGGCGCTGTGCACGGACGAAGCGGGCACCGTGACCGGCGTACGCGGACGGTCGGACGACGGCGGCGCCCCCATGACCGAGCACGCCCGTCTCGTGGTGGGCGCCGACGGCTCCAACTCCACCGTCGCCCGCCTGACGGGTGCCGAGAAGTACGCCACCCGGCCTGTCCTCAACAAGAGCCACTGGGCCTACTGGGAGGGGCTGCCGCACGACGGCCGGGTGCGCACCCACCGGCACGCCCACAAGCACACCTTCACCTGGCCCACCCACGACGGTCTGACCATCGTGGGCGTCGCGCTGCCGGTGCGGGACTTCAAGGCGAACGGCGACGCGGAGCGCGACCGCACCGTCATCGACGCCTTCGAGGCGGTGGACCCCGAGTGGGCCGCGTCGTTGCGCGCGACCGAGCGCGCGGGCCGGTGGATGACGGGCGCGGTGCCGAACTTTCTGCGCCGCTCACACGGCCCCGGCTGGGCGCTGGTCGGAGACGCCGGGTACACCCGGGATCCGATCACGGCCGCGGGCATCACCGACGGCCTCAGGAGCGCCGAGCTTCTCGTGGAAGCCGTCGACGCGGGCCTGTCGCGGTCGGGCGGTGCCGGACTGCCGACGGCGCTCGCCCGGTACGGCCGCCGAAGGGACGACCTGGTCAGGGGCCACTACCAGTACACCTGCGACCACGCGACCATCGCGAACCACAGCCGTGAGGAGGTCGAATTCATCAGGGCGATGAGCCGAAGCGCCACACACGGCCGGGACATGGTCGGGGTCTTCGCCACGATCGTGGATCCCGCACAGTTCTACTCCGCCGCCAACATGCACGCCCTGCTGGACCACGTGGAGTCCGGTCCGGGCACGAGCTGGAAACTGCGGATGGTGCGCTGGCTGGTGCGCGGAGCACCACGGCACTTCGCACCGGCCTCCCGGGCCGGCGACCGGCTGATCGCCAGAAACCTGGGTTCCATGGGGCAGTACCTGCTGGCAAGCCCCCCACGGCTGACGGCGCCTCCGTCGCTCTAACGGCCCGCGCCACTTTCAACAACGTTCCAAGGGATGGATCAAACATGCCCGAAAACACCTCCACCGGTCCCAGCACCGCGTTCGTCCTCCCCGGCCAGGGCGGCTTCGACGGCGCGGCCCTGCGGTTGGCGAAACAGAAGTACCCGCAGGTCCAGAGGGTGTTCGAACGTCTCGACGCCGAGACCGACGCCCTGTTCTCGCGACGAATATCCGATGTCCTGTTCGGCCCGGACCATACCGACCTGCGAGGGCTGCTCGCCGACGACTCCTGGGTGTCCCAGGTAGCCATCTACGGAGCCGGCCTGGCCGCGTACGAAATCCTGACCGATCAGGGCGTACGACCGGATGTGCTCGCGGGACACAGCCTCGGTGAGATCACCGCCCTCGTGGCCGCCGGGGCCTTCTCGGCCGGGGACGGTGTACGCATCGTCGCGCAGCGCGTGGCGGTCATCGAGCGCCACGACGGGATCGACGGACGCATGGTGGCCCTGTCGGCCGGGGCCGACCGCGTACGGATGCTCCTGGGGCTGCTGGACGACCCGCTGCTGGCGGTCGCCACGGAGAACCACGACGAACAGACCGTGGTCAGCGGACCGGACGGTGTGCTGGACCAGGTGACGGCGATCGCGGCGCAGCTGAACATCGCCGCGATCGGGATCGACGCGCCCTTCCCCTTCCACACCCCGGCCCTGGCCCCCGCGGCCCCCGAATTCGAGGCGTACGTCAGCACGCTGGACCAGCACCCCCTCCAGCGGCCGGTGTACTCACCGATCCTCCAGCGCTACTACGAGCCCGACGAAGCGCTCGCCGGCCGCCTCGCGGACCACTTCGTCCAGCCGGTCCGCTTCGCCGCAGCGGTGCGTCGTCTGCACGGGGAGGGTGTTTCCACGTTCGTGGAGGCGGGCGGACGCCCCGCGCTGTCCAAGCTGGTGACCCGTCTGACGCAGGGCTCGGACGTGCGCTCCCTGGCCACACTCGCGCTCGACGACGGCGACCGGCTCGCGCTGGACGTGACGCTCAGGGAGCTGCGCGACGCGGGACTGGCCGACGCGGACGGCCCTTCCGGTCCCGGACTCGCCGAGCTCCTGGCCCCGACCGTCCCCTCGCACCTCTTCGAGGAGTACTGGAAGGCGCACGGCCACGAGGTACGGGAGCGGATACGGACGGATGTGGAGGTCTTCGGGGAGCAGGAGCGTGCCCGGAGCGCCGTGACACCGGACCAGGACACCTCGCCGCAGGAGGCCGGAGCCACCGGCGCGGCCCCGAACGCGGCCCTGGACCGGGACGAGGTCTTCGCCGAGCTGCGGACCCTCTACGCGCAGGCGCTGGAATACCCGGAAGAGGTCTTCGAGGCCGGAGTGCAGCTGGAGGCCGAACTCGGCGTCGACTCGGTCAAGCAGGTCGAGCTGCTCTCCCGGGTCTCCAAGCGCTACGGACTGCCGCCGCGCGAGGACGACTTCCGTCTGGCGCCCTACAACACGCTGGACGCCATCGCCGGCTTCGTGATCGCGGAGCTGGAACGACTTCCCGATCCCGAGCCGGTGGGCTGACCCGTGGACATGCATGCGATGAAGGACCTCACCGGCAAGGTGGCGCTGGTGACCGGCGGATCCAGGGGGATAGGAAAGGCCATCGTGCGGGATCTCGCCGCACGCGGGGCCGACATCGTCCTCAACTACTTCCACTCGCACGACCAGGCCAAGCAGACGCGCGACGAACTCGTGGCGGAAGGCGCCCGGGTCGACCTCGTACGGGCCTCGGTGGCCCGGCAGGAACAGGTCGACCGGATGTTCCAGGAGATCGACCGGCTGCACGGCAGGCTCGACATCCTCGTCAACAACGCCGCGAACGGTGCCCTGTTGCCGCCGGACGAGGTCACCGACGCCGACCTGGACAAGGCGATCGAGACCAACTACAAGGGCGGACTGCGCTGTTCGCGGGCTGCCGCGCCGCTGATGGCGCGGGGCGGTGGCGGCTCCATCGTCACCGTCTCCGCACTCGGCGGCTCGCAGATGGTGATGGCCAACTACTCGGCATGCGCTCCGGCGAAGGCCGCGGCGGAGGCCGCCTCGCGTTATCTCGCCGTGGAACTGGCGCCGTCGGGGATCCGGGTCAACACCGCGTCCGCCGCCATGCTGAGCAGCGAGGTGGCGGACAAGTTCCCCCAGGCCGGGGACATGCAGGACGTCATCGCACGGGCCACCCCCTGGGGACGGCTCGGCAGGCCGGAGGAGTTCGCCGCGCTCGTCTCCTTCCTCGCCTCCGACGACGCCCGGTGGATCACCGGACAGGTCATCCTGGCCGACGGCGGCCTCACGCTCGGCGCCGCCCTTCTCTCGCCTCCGGCTGAGGGCGGCGAGGCGACGCCCGAGGTCCAGCCCGCCCGGCACGACCAGCACGACCAGCACGACCAGCACGAACCGGCCGAGTTCGGCGACGACGCCATCGCCGTCGTCGGCATGGGAATGGCCGTCGCCGGGGCCAACAGCCCCGATGAGTTCTGGAAGCTGCGTACGACGGGGGACGAGCTCTTCGTCAAGGTCCCCCGTGAGCGCTGGCAGCACGACAGCTTCCACTCCTTCGATCTGGCCGCCGAGGACAAGGCGTACGCCGAACAGTGCGTGTTCATCACGGACTTCGCCGCCGCAGAAGGAGCCCTGGAGGGTATGCCGGGCGGTCCGGGCGAGGAGGAGCTCACCACCATGTGGCTGCGCCACAGCCTGGTGCAGGCACTCGACGGCGTCCGTCACCGCGACACCGACAGGTGCTCCTTCGTGGTCGGCTACACCCCGGACGGCAGCCAGCACCTGGAGGAGGCGGGCGTCCTGGAGAGTGTGACCCGGCTGACGCACGGCATCGTCGATGGTCTCCAGGTCCCCGACGAGCGGCGGGACACGCTCCGAGAGGGCATCGACCGGACACTCTCCGGCCGGTACCGGCGTGGCGTCCGTTCCCCCTCGCGCTTCCTTCCCCACCGGGTCGGCGAAGTGGCCATGGACGGGGTTCTTCCGCCGTCCACCGAACTCCATATGGTCGACACCGCCTGCTCCTCGTCGCTGTACGCCATCGACATCGCGGCCAAGGGCCTGCTGATGGGCAAACAGGACATCGCCGTGTGCGGCGGAGCCTTCGCGCTGGCGCCGCGGGGCACCGTGCTGTTCTCGAAGCTCCAGGGCCTGTCGAAGCGCGGCACCGTGCAGGCCCTCGACGAGAGCGCCGACGGCGTGATCTTCGCGGACGGCGCCGCCCTGGTCGTACTCAAGCGGCTGCGCACAGCCCGGCAGGACGGCGACCAGGTGCTCGGGGTGCTGCGGGCCTTCGGCTCGTCCTCCGACGGCAAGGGAAAGGCGATCTACGCGCCGAACGCGCAGGGGCAGGGGCTGGCGGTGCAGCGGGCGCTGGAGGGCGGTGAGGTCGACAGCGCCGATGTGCAGTGGATCAACGCGCACGCGACCGGCACGCCCGCCGGTGACCTGGAGGAGTTCACCACTTTGCGGGAGCACTTCGGCACCTCCGCTCCGACGGCCGTCACCTCCAACAAGTCATTGCTGGGCCACACCGGCTGGGCCGCGGGCGTCGTCTCGCTCATCGAGAGCCTGAAGGGCCTGGAGCACGACACCATCCCCGGCCAGTTCCGCCTGGACACGCCCCGCGCCGACTTCCGGCTGGCCGACACGGGGCTGGAGGTCACCTCGGAGCCCAGGGACTGGCCGGCGAGCGGGGAGCGGCCCCGGCTGGCGGCCGTTTCCGGGTTCGGCTTCGGAGGTACGAACGCCCACCTCATCGTCTCCGAGAGCCGCACCCCGGCCGAGGCATCGGTGGCGGCGACCGCCACCACGAAGGCCCCCACCACGAAGGCCCCTGCCACCGACAGCCGAGTGGCCCTCGTCGGCTGGTCGGCCCATGTGCCGGGCCTGGACGGGCGTGAGGACGTGACGAGCTGGCTTGCGGGCGGCAGGCAGCCGCGAAAGAGCTTCGGTACGGACTATCCGGTGCCGCCGTTCAACAAGGTCCGGCTGCCTCCGAAGACGATCCGCGCCCTGGACAGGTGCCAGCTGATGGTCCTGGAGTGCGCGCACCAACTCCGGGATCAGATGCCGCACTTCTGGAGCGAACAGGCACCGAAGACCGGGGTATTCGTGGGGCACATGGGGCCGACCAGGGCCGCGATGCTGTACGCGAACCGGTGCTACCTGGACGACGTCGGCGAGGCGCTCGCCGCGTCACCGGCCGCCGGGGCCGCCGAGTTACCGCGCGTACTGGACCGGCTGCGCGAACAGGTGCGTTCGATGATCCCGGAGTCCAACGAGGATTCTTTCCCCGGTCAGATGCCCAACATCATCGCTGCCCGGGTCGCGAACTACTTCGACCTCAACGGCTCCAACATGACGTTGGACTCGGGCTTCGCCTCTGCTCTGTCGTCGATCACCCTGGCCAGTCGTTATCTGCGCACCGGGGAGCTGGACTTCGCCTTGGCCGGCGGTATCAACGGCAACAGCCTCCCGGAGTACCGTTCCCTCATCGGTGACCTGCTGCCGGAGCGGGAGAAGGAACTGGCCGAGGGCGCCTTCCTGTTCGCGCTGACGACCGAGGAACGGGCGCTCCGTGCGGACCTGCCCGTTCTCGCCTACGTCGACGAGACCCTGGACGGCACGACGGAGCCCGAGCCCGAAACCGTGCTGTGCGGGGCCAACGCACCGGAGAACGCCCGCTACCTGGGCGCGGCCGGAGGGCTGGCCGTCCTCAGGGCCCTGCACGGGCCGGCGGGGAGGGCGACGGTCACCGGCGCCGGGAACTCAAACGCGGCGGGGGCGGGGCTCAGGCTGACCATCCCCGGCGTCATGGACGACGCCTCGGTGCGGAACGGCCCCGAGCAGAGCGGGCGAGCCGGGGGCGCCGGGTCCGCCGGGTCCACCGGGGCCGCGGGGTCCGCCGGGTCCGCCGGGTCCACCGGGGGCGCCAAGGCCGCCGAGGCGACCGGAACGCTTCGCGAGAGCTTCCGTTCGACGGACCACACCGAAGCCGGCGAGCCGCTGCGCGTCCGGCGCCGGACACCGGTGCTGGAAGCCGCTCCTGCGCACCCGGTCCGCGAGCCGGCACCGTTTCTGCCGGACGGCGCCGTCGTCGTCACCGACGCCCCGGCCCTGCTGGCCCGGGTGGCGGGCCCGGATTCCACGCTCACGGTCCTGTCCACCACCCCGTTCGACGTCTCGCGCCCCGGCTGGCACCACCTGCCGCGGGTCACTCCGGAGACGGTCCGCGAAGTACTGTCGGGCGTGGGGAGGCCGCTCACCCAGCTACGGGTGCTGAGCGACCTCAGCCGCGCCATGCCGCCGGACCAGGCCTACGTACCGGGCACCACCTCATCGCTGCTGACCCTGAACGACGCGGCGTATCTGGCCGTTCAGTGCGCCTACGACGACCTGGCCCTGCCCGGTTCGGCCCTGACGATGCTCCTGCTCGGCGCCGTGTCCGACGGCACACCGCACCCCTTCTCCGGTCTCTTCACCGGCCTGTTGAAGAGCGCCGGCCTGGAACTGTCCGCAGGCGGCAGCCTTGCGTTCCTCACCTCCGGCGGCGATGTGGAGGCAGCGGTACGGAGCGTTGAGGAGGAGAGCCGTGCCGATCGCAACTTTCCCGTGGTCGCGGAAATCGGCGGTGTGCGCAGCACCTGGCGGCTGCGGGATGAGCCGGTCACGCTGGACGAGGCGACGCCGGCCGCGCTGGACCGGGACTCCGTGGTCGTCGTGGCCGGCGGTACCAGGGGGATCACCGCCGAGGTGGTCAAGTCGCTCGCCAGGGAGTTCGGATCACACATCCACGTCCTCGGCAGCAACGCACTCGACGCCTATCCGCCCTCCGTCTTCGCCGGAACCGACGAGGAGTTCGCCGCCGGCAGGGCCGCGTACATCTCCGCCGAACTCGCCAAACGCGAGGGCAGGAACGTCGCGAGCATCACCAAGGAGTTCGACCGGATGCTCAACGCGCGCGAGTCCCGCAGGAATCTGCGTCAGATGGCGGCGCACAGTGGTGCGGAGCGGGTCACCTACCGGACCTGCGACATGCGCGACGGCGCCGAGGTGGAGAAGGCACTCGGCCAGGTCCTGCGGGAGCAGGGGCGGATCGACCTGCTCATCAACGCCGCGGGGCTGCAGCGTTCGGCCCTCATCCGCGACAAGGACTTCGCGGAGTTCACCTCGATCCGGGACCTGAAGGTGCAGTCGTATCTGAACCTGAAGCACGCGCTGCGCGACGCCCCGCCGCGTCTGTGGTGCAACTTCGGTTCGCTGCTGGGCTACTTCGGTCAGCTCGGTGAAGCGGACTACGCCGCCGCCAACGACTTCCTGGGCAGCGCGTCCACCCACGCGGCGGCCACCTCGGACCACTCGGAGGTCACCATCGGATGGACGCTGTGGTCGAGCGTCGGCATGGGCGCCGGCGAACTGACGACGGCGTACTACGAACGGGCCGGCTCGTACAGCAGCATGCCGGTGCCCGAGGGCGTTCACCACTTCGTGCAGGAGCTGCACGCCCCTGTCCGGCGGCCCTCCGTCGTGCACCTGGGTGACGCGGAGGAGGCCACGGTGGAGAAGTTCTACCCCGGCTATCTGACGCGTGACACCGCAGGGTCCCGAGCCGGCCGAACCGACCGGGCGGAAGGGCCTGACGGCTTCTTCCTGCGCCGTGTGGTGTACTCGGACGGCCGGTCGGCGGAGTTCGAGTGCCCCTTCGACCTGCGGACCGACGCCTATCTGGATCACCACACCGTGCGCGGCGAACCGACGTTGCCCGGCACCTTCGTGACCGAACTGGCGGCGGAGGCGGCCCGCCATCTGGTGCCGGGCCGGCACGTGGTCGCCTTCGAGGATCTGAGGTTCGAGCACTTCCTGCGGGTGTACCGCGACGTCCCGGCACCGAAGCGCATCAAGGCGGAGATCGTCGAGGACGAAGGGGACCTGACGGTCGTACAAGTCCAGGTCTGCGAGGACGTGGTGGCGCCGAGTGGCGTCGTACTGGTCAAGGACAGGCTGCACTTCGCGGCCCGTGTGCTTCTGGCGGACACGTTCGCTGACGCCCCCCGATGGGATCCGTGGGACAGCGCGGACGACACCCCTGTCCCTGATCCGTACCACCAGCCGGGATCGCCGGTCCGGCTGAGTGGACCGTTCGTGTCGACGACCGGCACCGGCATCCATCCCCGGGGCAAGCGGGGACGCTACGACCTCTCGCTTCCCTCGGGCGACCCGGTGTGGCAGCGGTTCACCGTCCCGTGCGTGCTGCTGGACGGTCTGGCCAGGGTCGGAGTGCTTGACCTGGTGGACGGCCGGCTGGTGCCGGTCGCCGCACCGCTGTCGATCCGTCGTATCGACCTCTACGAGGAGGCGAACGACCACACCCTGTCGACCGGTGGTAGCCGCATCGACCTGTACGCCACACCTCCTGGATTCGGCCTGTCCGCCGACCGGGTGGAGAACCGCTTCGTGGCGGCCCGTCCCGACGGCCGGATGGTCCTGCAGATGAAGGACCTCCGGGCTGCCCTGATCGGCTACGTCGACGCCCGGACGGGCGAAGCCGTCCCCGCCGGTGACCGAGCCGTCCTCGCCCAAGGTGCCTGACCGGCGCGACCAGGAAGGAACGCGCATCATGCTGCCGTCCCCGCAGGAATCGCCGCCGGCCGTCGTGTCCGCCCGCATCGGGGAGGCGAGCGCCGACCCGTCGGTGCAGCCGACGACCCGGATGGTGTGGCAGCCCGCCACTGTGACGCCCCGCACCGGGGTGACGCCCCGTCTGGCAGGGATGCGGGTGCTGCTGCTCGCCGGCGACGACGCGAGCGCCGAGGGGGTCGAACGCGAACTGACCTCGCACGGGGCGTGCGTGCGCCTGTGCACGCCCGCCACGGCCGCGCCGGCCGCGGGCGACGGTGCGGTGGACGCGATCGTCGACCTCACCGTGGGTGGTGCCGCGCACGCCACCACTGACCTGGTGGAGGTGTGGCGCGAACCCCTGCTGCGCACCGTGGCCGCGCTGCGCGAGCAGTACGAGGACTGGGCCGCGGAGACCTCCGCGCGGCGGCTGTTCTACCTGGCCGTGACTTATCTCGGCGGCGGGATGGGCCACCATCCGGACGACGACCTGGCGCAGCCGCTGGGGGGCATCTGGGCCGGACTGGCGAAGACACTGCACCGGGAGTTGCCCAACTGCAATGCCCGGGTCGTCGACATCGCGCTCTCCGCCGTGGCGGAACTGCCCGGCATCGTCGCGAGCGAGCTGGGCCGGCCGGGCGAGATCGAGGTCGGCCACCGCGACGGACGACGCCTCACGCTGTCTCCCGTCGCGCGCCCCGTCGGTCCTCCCGCCCTGCGACTGGGCGCCGACGACTGCGTCCTGATCTCGGGCGGCGGGCGGGGCATCGGCTGGGAGCTGGCCCGCACCCTCGCGCAGGAGCACGGCATGCGGATCCTGGTGACCGGCCGGGAGCCGTTCCCCTCCGAGGGCGAACCCTGGTGGGGCGCGGGCGAGGCGCAACTGAAGGAGTACGAGAAACAGTTGTGGTCGGGCAGCCGCCAAGGACGCCCGCTGCCCGAGATCCGCCGCGACATCGCCCGCACCCGCCGCCTGTGGGAGCTGGCAGGCAACATCACCACCGCGCGGAAGCGCGGCCTGCGCATCGAATACGTCCAGTGCGACTTCACCGACCGGGAGCAGGTGCGCGCGCTGCTGAAGCGGGAGGGCGGCGCGCTGACCGGCGTCGTGCACAACGCGGGCGTGGACAACGCGGCGAGGCTGCCCAAGAAGACCGACGACGACGTCCTGCGGACTGTAGGGACGAAGATCGAGGGTTTTCTCAACCTCTTCGGCGAACTCGGCGAACTCGGTGAACTCGTCGAACACGGTGAACTCGCAGGCAGCAGGCTCAAGTTCCTCTGCAACGTGGGCTCTCTCACCGGGCGGCTGGGCGGCATGGTCGGCCAGCTGGAATACGCCGCGGCGAACGAGGGACTTGCCCGGCTGGGCCGGTGGGCGGATCGCCGGGCGGCCTGCCCGGTGATGACGCTCGCCTGGCCGACCTGGGACCGCATCGGCCTCATCGCGAACTTCTCGGCGACGCGGCGCTACATGGCTCCGCTCGGCGTCGCGGACGGTCTCGCCAAGTGGCAGGACGAGTTGCTGGCGGGCACCGCCGGTGAGGTCACCTTCGTGGGACCGCTGGGCGGCGCCATCGACCCCGGCCAGGCCACCGGCTACCCGGTCGTGCCCGACCTGCCCGGATACGCCGAGGTCTACCCGAAGATCCACCACCTCGGCGAGGTGATCTCCTACGAGCCGCACGCCCGGCTGGTGTCGCGGGTCCACTTCGACCGGGCGACGGCGCCGGTCCTGACGGACTTCCTGGTGGACGGCGCCGAGGCGGTCCCGGTGAGCCTGCTGCTGGAGAACGCGGTTCGGGGCGCGGAGTGGGTCGTACCCCCGGACTTCCCGGAGCTGAGTGTCGACTGCGTCGAGGACATCGTCATCCCCCTGGACCTGTTGAGGCTCGACGGCCCCACGACCTTCTGGGAACGCGAGCTCAGGGGTGTCCACGACGGACGTTCCTGGACAGTCGAGGTCCGCTTCCGGCGGCCCGGTGACGGCGGTCAGGGCCCGGAGGCGAAGGCACGCATCGTGTACACGCCCGGGGACACGCGCTCACCCGCTCCTCCCCGCAGCGGTGTCACCCGGATGACGACGTGGCGCTCAGGGCTTCCTGTGTTGCGCTGGCGTTCGTCACTGGTGCCCCGCGCGCAGTGGACTCGCGCCGCGGACGGTCGATGGGCCGGCGAGGTACGCCCCAGCGCGTCCAACGATCTGTGGGCGACACCCGCCGTGCCACGCACCATCCTCCCCGTGTCCGCTCTGGAGAACGTGGTGCGGCTGTGCGCGCAGCAGGGGACAGGACTCTCGGTCTCGGTCGACCCGCTGACCGTCGGACGCGTCACGCTCCACGCCGAGGAGGACGGGAATTCCGTCATCGAAGGGGACCCCCTGCTCGGCACATGGAAGGTGTCGAGCGCGTCCTCGGGCGCTCGCGTCATGACGCTGACAGGTTTTGAAGGCCCTGTCGCAAGCGATTGACATGTTGGCCAATTGCCGACATCTCACAGAGAAACCAACATCACACAGAGAAGCGGAGCAGAGAGCATGCCGAACACCCTGAAGAACAAGGCCGTTCTGGAACGTTACTACGAGGAGTGCCTCAACAAGGGAAATCTCGACGTCATCTATGAGGGTGCCGCCGCCGACCACATCAGCCACGGGACGGCTCCGAACCGCGAGGAGGGCGTGGAGCACCTCAAGGAATGGGTGCGGATCCAGCGCGCCTCCTTCCCCGACCTTCAGGTGACGGTGGACGACTGGATCCTGGAGGGTGAAAAGGTCGTCAGCCGGTTCACCGCAAGGGGAACCCACACGGGAGAGCCCTACGAGGGGATTCCGGCCATTGGCCGGGAGTTCGCCATCCCCGGAATCGTCATCGATGAATTCCGGGACGGAGTGATCGTGGAGAGCTGGTTCTCCCTGGACGCGTTCGACCTCGCGAAGCAACTGGGCGCCTTCGGCTGAACGCGCGTCGGCACCGGCACCTCGGAGGTGCCGATGCCGGACGCCGGTGACCGGGATGTCATCCGGGGCGGGCCGCCCGCGCGGTCTCGTCCGTGATGGGCTCGGCGTGGGCTTCGGCGTTGCCGGAGGCGGCGATCCGGTCGAGCGCCCGCTGAAGGACGACGGTGTCCTCCAATGTGTGGATCTCGGTGATGCGCCCCCACTTGAGATACATGAACTGGGTCATCACGTTGTCGTAGCGGGTGCCGTCCGGCAGCGGCCCACCGATCCGTACGCGCGTGGCGACCTTGGTCAGCCAGGGACCACCGGAAATGATGATTTCCTGCGGCTCGAATTCGGCCTCGGGAATGAGCCGGAAGACCCGCTGCCACCACAGGCTCATGGATTCGACGGTATGCCGCTCACCGGACAGTGCATGCTCGCCGTAGAAGACGTAGGTGAATTCGGGTGCGAGTGTGTCCACCATGGACTGCCAGTTGCCGGAATTGATGTCGGAAAACGCGTTGCGCAGCTTCGCGGCCACGATTCGGTGATACATATACGGCTCCTTTCCGGGGGGCCCCGTCCCAAACGGCCCGATCCGGCCGAGAGAAGCCGAGAGAAGAGGGAGATCGTGAACACCCGACCGAACCCCGTACTGATCACCGGCTGTTCGTCCGGCATAGGACGGGCCTGCGCCCTGCGGATGCACCGAGCCGGCATGCTCGTGTACGCCACCGCGCGCAGGCCGGAGACACTCGCCGGACTGGAGGCCGAAGGCATCCGCACACTGCGGCTGGATGTCACCGACGAGGACAGCATGCGCGCGGCCGTCGATGCCGTCGAAGCGGAACACGGCTCGGTCGGCACGCTCGTCAACAGCGCCGGGTTCGCCGCCTCCGGTGCCGTGGAGGAGATCGGACTGGCCGGCATGCGGCGGCAGTTCGAGACCAACGTCTTCGGACTGGCCCGCCTGACCCAGCTGGTCCTCCCCGGCATGCGGGCCGCGGGCACCGGCACCGTCGTCAACATCTCGTCGATCTTCGGCCGCTACGCGGCCCCCGGCGGGGGCTTCTACCAGGCGTCCAAGCACGCCGTCGAGGCGCTCAGCGACGCACTCCGGCTGGAGACGGCCGCCTTCGGCGTCAGGGTCGTACTCATCGAGCCCGGCCCCGTCCGCACCACCAACTTCGGCGCCACATACGTGGACAACCTCCCGTCCGTCAGCGAGGTCTACGACGAGTTCCGCGAACGCACCGCCGAATACTTCGACGCGATCTACACCGGGAGCCGTCGCACCCTCGCAGGCACCTTCACCGTCCACGCCGACGACGTGGCCCGCGTCGTGGAACGCGCCGTCCTCAGGCAGCGCCCCCGCGCCCGCTACACCGTCGGTTTCCTCGCCCGGAGCACCATCGCGCTGCGACGGCTGGCCCCGGACGCGGTCTTCGACCACCTCTTCGTGCGGCGTGTGTTCCCGGTGCCGCACAAGCGCGCCGGGCAGCCCACCCCGGCCGGCGCGAAGCCGGCGGGCCGACGGACAGCACCTCTCACCTGCACCACCGCACCAGGCAAGGACCCGCGATGAACACCACCAAAGCCGCCACAACGCCCACAGCCACTCCTGCCGCTGCCGCCCCCGGCCCCAAGGGCTCTCCGCTCCTGGGCAGCCTCGGCCCCTGGCGCCGCAACACCGCCGAGTTCCTGCTCGGCCTCCAGCGCGACTACGGAGAGATGGTCCGCATGCGACTCGGACCGATGACGGCCCATCAGGTGACCGGCCCTGACGCGGTGCGCAGGGTGCTGGTGGAGAACAACGCCAACTACGTCCGCGGGCCGCTGTACGAGCAGTTCGGCGTGGTCATGGGAAAGGGCCTGCTCACCACGGACGGAGAGTTCTGGCGCGGGCACCGCCGGGCGGTGCAGCCGGTGTTCCTCAAGAACGCGGTCAGCGACATCGTCCCCAACATCGTCGGGGCCACCAACGAGATGCTGGACGAGTGGGAGGCCAAGGCCGCGCGGGACGAGCCCGTGGACCTGATGACCGAGATGCTGCGGCTCACGCTGGTCACGCTCAGCCGCTCGTTGTTCGCCTACGACATCAAGCCCGCGGCGCCTGTACTGAAGCAGATCGTCGACGATGTGGTGGAGGTCATGTTCCGCCGGGGCACGCCGTCCGAGATGCTTCCGTCCTGGCTGCCCACCGCCCGTCAGCGCAAGATCGCCCACATCCACCAGGTCTTCGACAAGGTGGTCGCAGACGTCCGGAAGAACTACGCCCGGACCGGGGAGGGGCCGCTGATCGCTCTGATGGAGCAGGCCAAGGACCCGGCCACCGGCGAGCCGTGGACCGACCAGCAGCTGCGGGACGAGCTGCTCACCATCTATCTGGCGGGCCACGAGACCACGGCCGTCTCCCTGTGCTGGACGCTGCTGTCGATCGCCAACCACCCGCACGTGCAAGCCGAGTTGGACGAGGAGGTCAGCGGTGTGCTGGGCGGCGGCACGCCTGACGCCGACACAGCGGCCGGTCTGACGTACACGCAGATGGTGGTGGACGAGAGCCTGCGGATGTATCCGCCCATCTGGATCTTCCCGCGTGCCGCAGTCGGCCCCGACGCCCTCGACGGCTACGACATAGAGGCCGGCTCGTCGATCCTGCTCTCGCCCCTGGCCTCGCACCACAACCCGCGCCACTGGGACAACCCGGTGGCCTTCGACCCGTACCGCTTCACTCCGCAGGCCGTGCGGGAGCGTCCCCGCATGGCGTACTTCCCGTTCGGAGCGGGGCCGCGGCAGTGTGTCGGCAATTCCATGGCTCTGCTCGAACTGCGGATCATCGTGGCGATGATCAACCAGCGGTTCAAGATCAACCTCATTCCTGGGGAGGCGTTGCAGTACGGCTCTCCCGTCATCTCCCTGCGACCCCTGCGGGACGTGATGGTGCGCCTGCGCTCACGCGAGGAGAAGGCGGGGACCGTGTCCACGGTGAACCGCAGCCGCGAGTCCGCGGCGCGCGGCGGAAGGGGGGCACGCACGGCAGAGTCCGCCTGCCCGTACAGCCCGGAGAGCGCGTAGGCCCTCGCGAGTACCCGCCGGCAACAGACGTAGGCGAATCCTCGCTGCTGCGGTGGCGCTTTTGCAGTCCTCGCCCCGGACGATGTTCGACTGGGCATTCGTGCGGGCGGGGGGCGCGGAACTGCTGTCCGCCACGGCGGCGAGGTATGTACGTACGGCCAGCTTCTCTCTGCGTCAGATCACTCGGCACTCCGGGCTGACAGCACCCCCATTCAACGGAGCCGATCAGAGGTTGAGCTTCTCCCATGGCCGTACGGCGGGGCCCTGGAGGATCCGTCCGTCCGGGGCGAAGCGGGAACCGTGGCACGGGCATTCCCACGTCCGCTCCGCACGGTTGAAGGCCACGACGCAGCCGAGGTGGGTGCATGGGGCCGAGACCGCTTGGAGCTGACCGTTCTCGTCACGGTGAACGGCGCACTGCCGCCCTCCCGCACCACGGCGCCGTCGCCCGGAGCGATGTCCTGTGGTGCGGGCCCCGGCAGGGGCGGCAGCCGGTCGCCGACGAGGTGCCGGGCCACCTGGGCCTGATGCTTCAGGAGCGACGCCCCTTCGCGGACCACGGAAGCCATGCGGCGCGGGTCGTAGAGGCCGCCCCACTCGACCTCGCGTCCCTGGGATGAGGTCGCTGAGCAGACGGCCCGCCATGATGCCGCCGCTCAGTGGGGTATGGCGGAAGAAGGCCGGACTACGGTGACCTTCGCGGGGCTGACGGGTGCGTACTGGCTTCATGGGGAGGACAGTGGCTGCGCCCGGTGTGGCGAGTTGTTCAGTTCTTGCGGGATGTCCGCGCCGACAGACGTCGTGGGATGTGCAGATCATGCTGTGCCGGGCGAATGCGGACTGTCAGCGTGGATGGTGCGGGTGGTGCCGGTGGCCGTGCTCGTGGTGGCCTCTGCTGTGGTGGCGGCCGTGTGGTGACGGCGGGTCGGCTCTGGCCGAGCAGTGAGGGAATCCCCAACGAGCGATGGCGATCCGGCCCCCGACGCGCATAGGACTGGGACAGTGATGAGGGGCGGCCGCCGCTTGGTCGGCGATGGACGACGGCCGCCGGCGCGAGGACCCGTGTGGCTCCCCTTCCGCGGGATCCTCGCGCGGGATCGTCCTCGCGGCCTCGGGGCGTGCGGGAGTGCGCCCCGACTCGAAAACCGGCTGCAAGGACGAGGGCTGGAGCTCGCGGGCGTTTCCCCTGCGGGGAGGGCGGGCTCCGGCCGCTGGAGGTTCGGTTGTCAACCAGGCGAGCGGGCTGGGCGCCGCCGGGCCTCCTGCTACACATTCGGCCGGGGCGAGGGCAAACACCAGATGGTGCCCGGCCGGCCGTATTCGATCGTGGCCGCGCTGGAGACAGGCCGTACGTCGTGGACAGCGGTGCTGGACGCGGTCCGTCTGGAGCCCAGCCCGGCGCCGATGTCGCTGCGGTGACCAGCGTCCAGCTTCGCGAGGTCGTCGAGCAGCTCGTCGAGGCCGGCCAGTGGAAGCCGGGCGACCCGCACGTCCTGGTCGTGCTGGACGCCGGATACGACGCGCCCCGCATCGCCCATCTGCTGGCCGGCCTGCCCGTCGAGATCCTCGGTCGGCTCCGCTCAGACCGGGTGATGCGGCGGCCGGCCCCCTCCCGCAACGAGTTCGCGCTGGCCCACCCCCCTGGGCGGCCGGCCTCCCGAGCACGGTGGCGAATTCGTCTTCGTCGATCCCTCCACCTGGGGCGTCGAGCAGGCCGTGACGGTCACCGATACCCGCTGCTATGGCAAGGCGACTGCGCGGGCATGGGACCGGCTGCACCCCAGGCTCACCCGGCGGGCGGCCTGGATCGAGCACGACGGACCACTGTCCCTCATCGAGGGCACTGTCATCCGCCTCACCGTGGAGAAGCTGCCGTCTGGCGGGGTGAACAAGCCGCTCTGGCTGTGGTGGTCGGGCACCGCAGCCAGCACGTCGGACGTCGACCGCTGCCGACAGTCCTTCCTCCGGTGTTTCGACCTGGAGCACACCTTCCGCCTACGCAAGCAGACACTCGGCTGGACCAAGCCCCGGCTTCGCAGTTCGGAAGCGGCCGACCGGTGGATCTGGCTCGTGATCGCCGCCTACACCCAACTCCGGCTCACCCGACCGCTGGCCACCGACCTCCGCAGGCCCTCGGAGAAGCCGGCCGAGCCGAACAGACTCACCCCCGCCCACGTCCGGCGCGGGTTCAGGAACCTGCGCACGAAGACCGGCTCTCCGGCCGGTGCACCCAAACCGTCCCGACCCGGGCCAGGGCGGCCACCGGGCTCGAAGAACATCCGCCCGGCCATCCGCCATGACGTGGGCCGCGTCCTGGCGACCGGCGAGGCATACAGCCGCCCCGCTCACCATAAGAAGGGCACCAAGCCCCGTCGTTCAAGCAGCACTGACAGTGCCGACAGAGCCCCGTAGGCTGCTCTGACGCAGGACGGCGTGATCTTCAGCGGGGGTACTCATGACAGGCGGCAACAAGCCCGGCACGGACATCAGTGACGGCCACATCGGACTGACCCTGACGATCATTGCCTTGATCGTCATCACCATTGCCGCAGGCCCTCGCTGGACCTTGATCGTCGCGGGATGCCTCACCGTCTGGTTCGTTCTGGCGTTGATCGTCATCCATGGCAGGGGCGGGCGAGGCAAAGCGGCACTTGGACGGGCCTACGTCGCAACCTTCTGGTGGGGCGACTACGTCAGTCCCTGACGGAGTCAAACGACAAGGTGAGGAACCCAGCAGTTGGGCACCATAGGCATGCTGGTTGATTCCGGCGAACCAGGCCGACCGGGGGGCTGCTGTGGGGTATGGAGTTCGGTGGACCGTGGTGGTTGTGTCCGCAGCGGGCGCCTTTGTGCTGCCTTGGGCCGCGCTGACGTTCGCGGGAGCCGAACAGGACGCGGTGCTCGCCTTCGCGTCTTCGGCCAGTGCCGCGGTGCTCAGTGCAGGAGGGTGGTACGCGGCCCGTGAGCCCCGGTCAACGCGGCCAGAGCCAGCGCCGGTCCCCGGGTCTGAGGGCACCATTGTTGTCGGCCCCCTTCCCCGCGAGCCGCCCGGCTTCCAGGAGCGTGCCGAACTCCTCGAAGCCGTCGATCAGGCCATGGAACAGCACCGCGTGGCGGTCGTGTGTGCCCTCACCGGCGGCCGGGGGGTGGGCAAGACACAGCTGGCCGGGGCCTGCGCCCGCTCTCGGATCGACGCCGGGTGGCGTGTCGTCGCCTGGATCGTGGCGGAGGAACCGGGGCAGGTCGTGGCGGGGCTGGATGAGCTTGCGGACGCCGCGGGCGTCAAGGGCGGCATCCAGGACGCGGAGCTTGCCGCCGCGGCGGCGCGCCGGTGGCTGGAGCAACTGCGAGAGCCTGCGCTGCTGGTGCTGGACAACGTCGTGGATCCGGACGAGGTGGCGAGGTGGCTGCCCCGGTTCGGCCTAACCCACACATTGATCACCAGTACGGTGCGTTCTGTTGCCCACCTCGGCACCTGTGTGGATATCGAGGTGTTCAGTCGAAAAGAGGCCGCCTGCTTCCTACGGGAGACGACAGGGGTGGCAGAGGACAATAACGCCGCCCGCGGCGCGGAAGGGCTTGCTGAGGAACTGGGGTGCCTTCCGTTGGCGTTGGCCCAAGCAGCCGCGGTGATCCGTGCTCAGAGGCTGACGTTCGTCGAGTACCGGGAGCGGTTTCGCCGCCATCAGGTCGGGCAGGTGATGCGGCGCGTACCGGGCCAGCCTTATCCTCACGGGGCGGCGGAAGCTCTGCTCATGGCCATCCGGCAGGTGGAGACTGGTGATCACGCCTTCACTGTGGGCCGCGTAGTTGAGCTCATCGCGCTGCTATCGCCCTCCGGCGTGTACCGGGAGGACCTCAAGACCGCCCTGACGGACCGGGAAGCGGCCGAAGTCGATGGTGTGGTGGGGATGTTGTCCGAGGCGTCGGTGGTGAGCCTGAGTCTGGACGGCGATGTGATCCTGATGCACCGGCTGGTTCAGCGGATCATCCGGGATCGGCTGCTGCTGGAAGGCCGCTTGTCCGAACGTGTTGTGGAGGCGGCCGAGGCCTTGCACAGGCTGCTGGGTCACGCGGACGACCGGTCGAGACGAGAGGCGGCGGACCGGGGGCTCACGGATCACATCCTCGCCCTGTGGGCAGCGACCGAATCACTCGGTGACGAGACCCGGCGCACTCTGATGGACCTCCACCGGGCCGCCGTCGGCTTGCTCGTCGAGAGGGCCGAGGTACTGCGGGCCTGCAACCTGGGCAGGGAGGTGCTGGCCGAGCACACGCGCCTTGCATTACCACAGGACGACAAGGTTCTCGGGGCGATGGCCGCGCTTGCCTACGCGTATCAGGTGGCGGACCGCTACGACCTCGCCATACCGCTGCGTGAACGATATGCGGCCGCCCACCGGGAACGTTTCGGCCCGGACGACCCCCGCACTCTCAACGCGGTCAACTCTCTTGGCTACGTGTTGGAGGCGGCCGGGCGGCTAGACGAGGCGGAGGCCTTGCACCGGCGCAACCTGGCGGACAGCCTGCGGATCAACGGCCCTGATCACCAGACGACGATGTACGCCCAGGTCAACCTGGCCAGTACCTTGCGCTCCAAAGGCGAAAAGGAAACTGCCCTGGCGCTGTTCCAGAAGAACCTCGCCGACAACGAACGCGCTATGGGCCCCGACCACCCCTCGACCAACAACGCTCGCGGCGAACTGGCCCGCATGTATGAGCGGATAGGGCGCTATGGCGAATCACTCGCCCTGTATGAACAAGTCTTCGCCCATCTGGCAGACACCGGTCAAGAACTCGAGCTGTGGTGGGGCCGCCACCGCGCCCGTGCACTAGTCAGTGCCGGCCACACTGATGAGGGCATCGCCGAGCTCAACCGCCTGCTTCGGTGCGCCGAACCCGAGCTGGGAAGCGACCATCCTGAGACCTTGTGTCTTCGCATTTTTCTTGCCCGCGCCCACACCGCAGCTGGCCATCACGCCACCGCTCTTGCGCTGTTCACCGCCTGCGTTTATGACCGGCAACGTGTTCTGGGCCCCGATCACTTCGAGACTCTCAACGCCCGCCGCAACCTCGGCTTGGCACTCCTGGCCGCCCGCAGACGATCCCGCGCGATCACCTGTCTCCGCGTCGTTCTCGCCGACTACGAACGTGTCCTGGGCCCCCACCACCCCTACACCGCAAGTGCCCGCACCAACCTTGCCACCGCACAAGCCACCCCACCCACCTGGTCGCTTCGACGGCCCACAACCGCCACCCACCTGTAAAAAGGGGGAGTGTCAACTTAACGGGTCTATTCCGTAGTCGGTGGTGACGCCGGGGGCCGCCCGCTATCGCATCGATGTCGATGCCGTGCCGTTCCTGTCCCCTGCGTTGCGTGCGGGCGTCACCCGGTGCCTGGATCACCCCCTGCTCGGGTATGGGACAGACCTGCTTCCCCATCCGTGCCGCGGCGGCCTACGATGAGTCGCCCCAGTGGAGGGGCCTGCCCGAAATCCGGAGTGACGGCGCTCGTTGCTCAGAACGGTCCTCATCGGGTGTTGTCCGGGGCGGGCCCGAACCGGGAAGATCATCGATCATGCGCCTCGACGAACTCAATGCGGATGAACGTCAGTTGTGGAACTCATTCGCCCAGGGCAGCAGTGTCGATATCCGCGGCGTCCCGCCAGAAGCGGAGCCCGCAGTGCGGGCCGAGGTCATTGCGGCACTCCTGCTGGGTGCTGGCACCGATCCCGCCCCGGGCGGCCGCCCGGCCCTGCGCCTGACCGGTGCCCGCATCATGGGCAGGCTGGATCTGCAATTCGCCGAGATTGCCGCGCCGATCCTCCTGGACGAGTGCCACTTCGACGAGGTGCCCTGCCTGCGGGGCGCCAGGATCCGCGAGCTGGCCCTCACCGGATGCTCCCTCCCGGGTCTCGCCGCCGACACCGTGCAGATCGACGGCCGACTGGTCCTGTCCCACTGCCACCTGACCGGGCCCCTCGTACTGACCCGCTCCCAGATCCACAGCGACCTGGACCTCCGCGACACGGTGATCACCGCGCCCGGGACGGAGGCGATATCTGCTGTCAGGCTCATCGCGGGCGGCGACGTGCTCTGCACCAACCTGGCGGTCCAGGGAGCATTCCGCTGCTCCGGTGCCTCCATCGCTGGCGAGTTCGACTTGGAGGGTGCATCCCTGCGCAACCCCGACGGCCACGCCCTGGACGCCTACCACGTGCAGATCACCGAGGACTTCACCTTCCATCCGGGCTTCAATGCCGATGGTCGAATCATCATCTCCGGTGCCACAGTCATGGCGGCGATCGGATTCTGTGGGGCCCGGCTCCACAACGCTGGCGACGTTGCACTGGAGGCCAATGACGTCACAGTCGTCCGCAACTTCGACCTCGGCCAAGACCTCCGCGTCGACGGCGGCATCAGACTCGACGGCAGCAACATCGGTACACAGCTCAGCTTGTGCGACGCCACGCTGACAAACCCCGGCGGCACCGCCCTGTCTCTGCGGCTGGTCCAGGCCCGGGAAACCGACCTGCGCACCCGGCGACCGATCGACGGCATCGTCGACGCGAGTAACGCCCAGCTGGGCACCCTGTATGACGACCCCGACACCTGGCCGGCCGACCTCCGACTGGCCGAGACCGCCTACGACTCCCTCGCTTCCCCCCTGACCGTCGCCAAACGGCTCGGCTGGCTCCGGCGCGGCACCCACGCATACCTACCTCAGCCGTACGAACAACTAGCGGCCGCCTACCGAAGACTCGGACACGAGGACGAAGCACGCACGGTCCTTCTCGCCAAGCAACGCCACCGCCGCACCATCCTTCCCCTGCATACCCGGGTCTGGGGCTACCTCCAAGACGCAACCGTCGGCTACGGCTACCGGCCACTCCGCGCCGGACTTTGGCTCACGGCTCTGCTCGCCTGCGGCGCCCTCTTCTTCCACGCCTACCCCCCGGCGGCCCTCGAAGCGGAAAAGGCGCCGCCATTCAACGCCCTTGTCTACACATTGGACCTGCTCCTTCCGATCAGCGCCTTCGGACAGGACTCCGCCTTCGCGCCACGAGGCACCGCGCAATGGCTGGCCTACACGCTGATCGCTGCCGGGTGGATCCTCGCCACAACCGTCGCCGCCGGCATCTCACGGGCGATCAACCGCCAGTAACCACAGCCACGGTGAGACTTGGTATTCGCGGGCAGCGGATAGAACCAGCACAAAAAGTCCCATCACGTTCGGGGATTCCCGCACACTCGGTGAGCCGACATCCCCGGCCTCAGTGGAGTACGAAACAAGTGGGAAACGCGAGCGGGCCTGGGGAAAATCAGAGCTCTGTCCGCAGTTCCGTGAACGGACATATGGCAGGGAGCGAACGTGCCGTATTTGGCACCCTGGCCAGATGGCAGAGAGTTACCACGAACGCACGGTAGAGGGCTGGATCTGGGACGAGAACGTCCAGCCCTTCATGGCTCTCTTGGCGCGTTATGTCAGCTATGACTTCGATGGCACCGACTGGCAGGTGGTCGAACTCGGCCTTGAGGCCACCGATGATGAGCACCCGGATCGCTGGTACAGCTATCCACTCGTCGGATCGAGCCATCACCTCGATGTGCACCTTGCCAAGGCCGTGGGTGGCCATGAGGTTTCTGTCCGCGTGGTGGGAACTACCGACCCTGAGCTGCTGCTGAGGGCGGACACCCTGATAGCGGCCTTTGCCACCGGGCTCGTCGTATGAGGGGATCGTGAGTCGCAGCCTCATGGCTGGGTGAGGATGCGGGTCCGGAGGAGTTCGAACGTAGCTCGGGCATACATCGCCCGCTTGAGTGTCTTCACCCGGTTCACGTTTCCTTCGACGGCTCCAGAGCTCCAGGGCAGCGTCAGGCCGGCGGTCACTGCGTCGAGGTCCTGGCGGAGGAAGCCGGCGAAGCCCTTCATGGGCTTCGGTGCGTCCTGCTCGGCCTGTCGGATCCACCCCGGCAGCAGGTATCCGTGCTAGTGACGGACCAGGTCGGCGAACGCCTGAGCGACGTCGCAGGCCCGGGTGGTGCCCGGGCAGGCGAGCCGGACTTGGAGGAGTCGCTCGTCCTGGCTTTCGGTGGGCGTCTCTCGGGGCCGCATGATCCACGAGGTGATCTTGCGAGGGCTCGGGATGTCGGCCCGGACCGGTTCGGCGGTGCCCGCGCGGAGGGCGGCAAGGTGTTTGCGGGCGACCTGGCGGCTGTCGCGGTAGCCGGCAGCCTGGATCCCCAGGAAGAGCCGGGTGCCGCTGGCCTGGCCTTGGGCTTCGGTGAAGCGGGCGTTGAGGTATGCCTTGACCGGCTCCAGGACGCCGACCGGGCGGCGGTCGCGGGCGGAGGCCAGCAGCTCGTCGAGGTCGGTGTCGCGGAAGCGGCGCACGGTCTTGCGGTCGAGGTTCAGACGGCGGGCGACGGCGCTGATCGTCCAGCGTTTCTCCAACAGGCGGTGGATGTCCTCGGAGCGGTGCCGGGTGCGTTCGATGATCTGAGTGCGGGGCAGTTCCGGGGGCGGTAACAGCATCGGGGGCGGCTCCGGCACTTTGGTCACTGTCTCCTCCTCGGCACGTTTGCGCAGGCAGTCTCGGTGCCGATGACACGTCTTCTCCACCGCATCGGACAGGTGCTGCAACAGGTGCCAGCGATCAGCCACTTCAGGGCATGGGGAGCGGCTTCCTTGACCGCCTTGGTGTAGGCGCTGGCCCGGTCGCGGCAGATGATCTCGGCTCCGGGATGCTCGGTGAGCCCGGCCGCGAGGGTCGCGGAGGTGCGGTCGGGCAGCACGTCCACGACCCGGCCGGCCTCGACGTCGACCAGCACGGTGCCGTAGGTGCAGCCCTTGCGGAAGGCGAACTCGTCCACCCCCAGCATCCGCAGCGCACCATCCGGCACCGTCAGCAGCCTGAGCAGCCGGGTACGGCCCGCGACCAGCTGCAGGCGGCGGCACAACCGCGCGGCCGGACATCCGCCAAGCGCGATCGCAATCGACCGGAGTCATCCTGTCAGCCCGGTGCTGGAACGACGGTGCCGCTCGGACAGACCCGGCACCTGCTCGACGAACGTCTTGCGGGAACAGCTCTTCCGATCACAGAAGTACCGGCGAACCCGCAGCAGGGCTAGGACCCGGTGAGTGCCCAACGGCCTTTCATTCAGGGTGCGTTGATACGCGCTGTGCGTGCGCCTCGCCTGTTTCCGGCAGTCCGGGCACTGGCCCGGGCGAGCGGTGGACACCGCCTCCACCACCAGGACGTCGGAGGAGTCGCTGACGCGCTCCACTCGCACATCGATCCCGGGAAACAGCACAGCCTCGACCGTCTTGCTTGCCATGCCGGGATAGGACTCCGTTACTGATCTTTTCGGGTTGTTGTCGGGGACTGATCCCTGCGGTAGGCCGGTTGTATGCGGTACGCGCAAGGCGGCGGGTTGACCGCCGAGCGGCGAGAGTTTCGCGAGCGCATCCGGTACGAGGCCGGCGAGCGGTTCACGCGTGACGAGAGGACCGCGGTGATCGCGAGGGATCTGCGGGTGAGCGAGCGGTCGGTGGAACGCTGGCGGCGTGCCTGGCGGGAGGGCGGGATGGACGCTCTCGCCTCCACGGGACCTGCGAAGCTGCCCAGGCTGTCTGACGGTCAGTTCACCGAGTCGGAGAGGGAGTTGGCCCTGGGGCCCGCCGAACACGGCTGGGAGGACCAGCGGTGGACCGTGGCGCGGATCAGAGCGGTGATCGCCGTCCGGCTCGAGATCGGCTGCTCGATGGCGGCGGTGTGGCGGCTGCTGCACCGACACGGCTGGTCCTGGCAGTCTCCCGCCCGCCGTGCGCTGGAACGCGACGAGCACGCGGTCGAGCTGTGGAAGAAGGACGTGTGGCCGCAGGTGGAATGACTGCCGCGGCGCTGGGGGCCTTCGTCGTCTTTGAGGACGAGGCCGGGTTCTCGATGACACCCCCGCAGGCCCGCACCTGGGGCCGGCGGGGGCACACGCCCGTCGTGCGGGTCCGAGGCCGTTCCTGGCGTCGCTGGTCGATCGCCGCCATGTGCTGCTACCGGCCGGGCGAGGCATCCCGGCTCATCTACCGGCCGCGCCGGCATCGCAAGCACCGGGGCACCGGACGCAACAGCTTTGCCTGGAGCGACTATCGTGACCTGGTCGTTCGCGCCCACATTCAACTCAAAGCCCCCATCGTCCTCGTCTGGGACTGTGAGAATGACGGTGTCTCGTTCGAACCACGGTCTGGCTCGGTCTGGGACTGACCTTGCTGTCCAGAGAGTTGATCTGCCGACCGTGGTGCGAACGGGCATGCCGACCCGGCGAACGGACGTGTCTCCATAGGGGCTTTCGTACTCGGCATCGTCACAGTCTTGACCGCCCGTATCCGTCGAGCCGGTTCTCCCTAACCGGTCCGGACGGAGGCACTCATGACAACGGCGTCGGTCGATCATCGTCCCAAAGAGGCTGTTCACGGCAGCCCCTGCGAACTCGTCCTGGGAGTCGATACTCATAAGGACGTCCACGTTGCCGCTGTGCTCACCGTGCTGGGTGCCCTGCTGGCCACACGATCGTTCCCGACAACCCGGGCCGGGTATCGGGACCTGCTGGCATGGGCTTCCTCCTTCGGAGTGGTCGGCCGGGCCGGTGTGGAAGGCACGGGGTCCTACGGAGCATCGCTGTGCCGGTATCTGATAGCCCAGAACGTGCGGGTCATCGAGGTCGACCGGCCAGACCGTGCCACGCGTCGACGACGTGGCAAGACCGACACCATCGACGCCGAAGCGGCAGCTCGTGCGGTATTGACGGGCCGGGCCTGCACCCACCCCAAGTACAGCGAAGGCGCTGTCGAAGAACTCCGGGTGGCCAAAATGGTCAAGGACTCCGCTGTCAGCGCCCGCACGCAGGCCATCAACCAGCTCAAAGCGATCCTGGTCTGCGCGGATCCTCATCTACGTGAAAAACTGGAACCGTTGCGCAACCCGGCGCTGTTCGCCACTTGCGCCCAACTCGACCCCGAGCACGGTGTGGTGCACCAGGCCCTGCAGCTCCTGGCGGTGCGTATCCGTCACCTGTCCGAGCAGATCAGCGTCCTCATGAAGCAGATCACCCTCATTGTCCGTGCTCTCAACTCCGATCTGCTCAAGGTCTTCGGGGTGGGCCCCGACAGTGCGGCAGCTCTCCTCATCGCTGCGGGAGAAAACCACGACCGTCTCACCAGCGAGGCGTCCTTCGCCGCCCTCTGCGGTGCGAGCCCCGTCGAGCATTCATCTGGCAAGAGCCGGCACCGCCGCCTCAACCGCGGCGGCAACCGGCAAGCGAACGCGGCGCTCTACCGCATCGTCCTTACACGCCTGCGCCGCGAGGAACGAACCCAGCACTACCTCGAACGACGCAGTACCGAGGGCAAGACCAAGCGCGAGATCATCCGGTGCCTCAAGCGTTACGTGGCGCGAGAGATCTATCAGTACATTCGGGCCATCCCACTGCCACGACCGGAACCAGTGACCGGTTGACAGCACATAGGGGCATCAATCTCAACACCCACCGGGCTGCCGGGATGCGCGAGTATGCGGACGCACACGACTGGCTCACCATCGTGCATCTCCCCTCCTATGCACCTGACCTGAACCCGGTGGAGGGCATCTGGTCGCTGTTACGGCGCGGCCCACTGGCCAATGTCGCCTTCACCGATGACGACCACCTCGAACGCACCCTCCGCCGGGGCTTACGTCACATCCAGCTCCGGCCCGACCTGATCGATGGGTGTCTCGCCGGAACCGGACTCACCCTCACGCACCACCCGACAACAACCCGAAAAGATCAGTAATTCAAAACCGGTGACCGTGGCCCCCATGATGTGGCCGGCATTTGACTGGATCTTCACGCAGAATCCTCCCTGGTGACGGCATTTACCGGAGTTGGTGAGCGTGTCAGCGCAGCGCGGCCTTGTCGTCCGTGCCGTAGCCGAGCGGGGTGATGACGCGGATCTCGGGCTCGGCGGTGAGCAGTTCTCCCACTCGGCTCATCGCTTCGGTGAGAAAGGGAGCCTGGCTGTGTTCGTCGATGGCCTGCTGTGAGGCCCACTTCTCGACGAGCACCATGGTGAGCGGATCGGCGGCGTCCTCGTGTGCCGCGTAGGTGAGGCAGCCGGCGTCCTCGTGGGTTTGCGAGACCACCGACGCGATGACCTTCCGGGCCTCGTCCGCCCGCTCGGCGCGCAGACGCAGGGTACTGATCACGATCATGGATTCCACCGCTGGTCCTCCTCGCTGTGCGGACCGGCAGATCCGGCGCGCAGTCACTGAAGCACGCATGCGGCTGTGGGCGGAACCCGCGTTATCGCAGGGTGGAAGAGGTCCAACCAAACGGCTTGGCGAGGGCCACGGGCCTTGTCCCCGAAGAGTGGATACCTGTTCGTGTCGTTGTGCGGCAAGCGCCAGGGTGGCCGACTGCTGTTCGTAGGCGATCGGTGCCTGTTCGGGTGGTCAGGGGCAGCTTGGACGGCGGGCCGTTGCTGCCCGTACTCGATTCCGTCCTGCTGAGGGCGGCCGCTGAGGGCGGTGTCCGGTTCGGGGCGGTTGGCGCAGCGGGCGGCCTGCATGGTGCCGGGGGCGGACGGTGGGTGATGGGCGTCGCCGACGTCCTCGCGGCCGTCGAGGCCGAGATGTCTGCGCATGCACAGACCTTGGTGGTCCTGCGGGCCGCTGATGCGGACTGGTTCTGCCTCAGTTCCGCCGCTGAGTTCGGCGCCCATGTCCGGGCGAGGGTGTGGGTGCCTCCTGCCTCGGCGCTGATGCCGTCCTCTCGACGCCGACGGCTGTTGCAACGAGATCTAGAACCCAAGCCGGAAGGCGGGGCCAGTTCAGACCGTTAACGCCACCCGGACCCTGTTCGTGATGTTGTACTACCAGCGAGGTGCGAACAGGCGATCCGTTCGCGGCGGCGGACCACATGCGCTGTCAGCCCTCGACGATGCGGCTGAGTCGTGCGCGCAGGTCGTCGGTGCCGGGCTGGTCGAACCCTTCGAGGATGTCCAGCGCGCCCCGCCAGGCGCGGGCGGCGGCCTCGGGGTCGTCGGTGGCGTGGTGGGTGTCGCCCAGGTGGGTGAGGGTTGCGACCTCGCCGAAGCGGTCGCCCACCTCTCGGAACAGTTCCAGGGCCCGGCGATAGCAGGCGAGGGCCTGGTCGTGGTGGCCGAGCTGATGGTGGGCGTAGCCGTAGGTGTCCCAGGCCGCCGCCTGCAGCATGCCGTCCCTGGTACCTTCGAGCAGGCTCAGCGCCTCTGCACATCGGGTGAGTGCCCGGGGGTCGCGTTGCGTGGCGTAGTACCAGCCGAAGTTGTTCAGCACCCGGGCCTGCCCGACCTGGTGCCCGGCGGTCCGGAAGTCCTCAAGGGCCTGCAGCAGATGGTCCTTGGTGTCGTAGCGGCCTTCCAGGGAGCGCGCGGCAGCGATCGCGGCCCGGGTGTCGCCCTGGCCGACGACGTCGTGGGTACGGCCGAACAGCTCCAGGGCCAGGTCGAAGTGGGCGTGGGCCTCTTCCAGGCGCCGCAGTCTGGTGTGGGCGTGGGCGAGTGCCACGTGGGCGTGGGCCTGGCCGGTCACGTCGGACGAGCGGCGGGCGGCGGCCAGGCCGATGTGCTGACTCGTCAGGAAGTCCTGCGCCGTGCCGCGCCGCTGAAGGTAGGTGGCGAGGCCCCGCGCCAACTGCCAGGCATGGGTGTCCATTTCAGTGTCGGCTGCCTGGCGCAGAACGGCGAGAAGGACGGGGAGTTCCGCGGCGAACCAGGCAAGGGCGTCAGCCCCTTCGGTGAACCGCACGCCGTGTGTCCCTGGCCCGGTCGCGAGCGGGACGATGCGCGGACGGTACGGTTCGAGCACCTGATCAGCGGCGTGGGCGGTGGAGACGTAATGGTCGAGCAACCGGTGTAAGGCAGGCCGTTGCTCGCAGTCCGCGTCGAGTGTGCGCGCCAGTTCGGCGGCGTAGGCACGCAACAGATCGTGCAGGGCGTAGCGGTCGGGGAAGCACTCGGTGACGAGGTGCGCGCGGCTGAGCTCGGCCAGCGCATCCCGCACCTCGTCGAGGCCGAGTCCACCGAGGCTGGCGGCGGCCGGGGTGGAGATTTCGGGTCCGAGGTGCAGGCCCAGCAGGGCGAACAGCCGGGCGGCGCCCGGACCGAGTGCGTCGTAGGACCAGGAGAACACCCGGCGTACGTCCGCTGCTGGGTCGTCGCCGTCGCCCGCGAGCGCCGCGAGGCTGCCGCGGGCGGCGGAGAGGTCGGCGGCGAGCCGGGTGAGGGAGAGCGTCGGCCGGATCGCGGCGCGGGCGATGGTGACGGCCAGGGCTAGCGGGAGGCGGGCACAGCGGGTGATGATCTCCGTCACGGCGTGCGGTTCGGCTGTCAGCCGGTGTTCGCCGATGCGGCGGGCCAGCAGTTCGCGGGCTTCGGCCGGTGAGAGCAGGTCGAGGGCGATGGGGTGGGCACCCTCGGTGGCGACCAGGCCGGTGAGCCGGTTCCGGCTGGTGACCAGGGCAAGGCAACCTGCCGAGCCGGGCAGCAACGCCCTGACCTGGTCGGCGTCGGCGGCATTGTCCAGCACGACCAGGACGCGCCGCCGGGCCAGCAGACTGCGGTAGAGGCCCACCCGCGCCTCGAAGTCGACCGGGATGGCCTCGGCCGGAATACCCATCGCCTCGAGGAACCCGCGCAGGGTCCGGTCAGCGGTGACGGCGACCCCCGAGGGATCGAAGCCGCGAAGATTCACATACAGCTGGCCGTCCGGGAACCGGTCGGCCACCGCATGGGCCCAGTGCACGGCCAGCGCTGTCTTTCCCACTCCCGCCGTCCCCCAGACGACGGCGACGACCGCTGCCGACGACGGCTCCATGGTTGCGGCCAACAGGTTGTCCAAAACCGCCAGTTCTGTGTGCCGGCCAGTGAACGCCGCTGTCCTCAGCGGCAGTTGCGCCGGGGCCGTGTGATGCCGGGCAGGTTCGTCGATGACGTCGACGACTGCGGTTGCGGGTCGGGTGGGCAGGACGGGGGCGTCGCGCAGGATCGCTTGATGCGCCTGCTGTGCTTCGATCCCCGGATCCGTGCCCAGCTCCTGGGCCAGCCGCTTCTGGAGCACGGTGTACAGGGTCAGGGCTTCAGGCCCGCGTCTGGCGAGCTGCAGCGCCCGCATGAGCGCCACTGTGAGGGGCTCGACCAGCGGATACTCAGCGACCTGGCCGGTGAGAGTCCCGATCACCTCCGCCGGACGGCCGAGCCGTAACTCGGCCTCGGCCCATTCCCGCGTGGCCTCGATCCGCTCCTGCACGCAGCTGGCGCGGGTGCGCTCCGCCCAGGCACCGGCCAGCCCCGCCAGCGGCTCACCGCGCCAAAGCCCGAGTGCCGCACGCAACATCACGACCCGTTCGGCGTCCGTCCGGTTGTGGACCCGTGCGTGTTCGACCAGTTGACGGAAGCGAAGCACATCGACGTCGGCGGGCGGTACGTCCAGCATGTACCCGCCGGGCCCCCGCCGCAGCTGCGGCGGTGTGTCGGTGCTGGCACCGTCGGAAGGGACGAGGTCTTTCAACGTCCTGCGGATCCGCGAGATGTAGGCATAGAGAGAGGGCCGCGCCTGAGCGGGCACGTCCTCTCCCCAGACCCGGTCGATCAGTGTCGACATCGACACCCAGCGGCCGGCGTCCACCACCAGCGCCGCGAGGACCGCGCGTTGCCTGCCGGGCCCGGGATCCGCGCAGGCGCCGTCGGCGCCATGGATCTCAACCGGGCCCAGCAACAGAAATCCCGTCACGTGCTTCTCCCGAAAGCCACTTCCCCGTGCCCGGCCGTCGGCGCTGGTCCACGCCGACCGACGTCGCTGACCAGTAAAGCAAGGTTTAAGCAAGGTTCCCGCCCACATTCGAGCCACACAGTAAGGGCGGCGCTTGAGAGGCCGGCCGGGCTGACGGGGCTCGGTCGGCCGTTCAACAAGGGGGAATGCACGGTGCATTGGCAGGGTTTTGTTGCCGCCAGGATCACTGCGCTTGCGGCGTTCGGCACGGCCGTCACGGTGCTGACGGGGTGCCTCGCGGACACCAGCGGCACTGCGGGTCCGGTACCGGGGCGGGAGCTGACACGGGCCGAGGAGCGTCGGCTGGAGCAGGCCGAACACCTCCTGATCCAGCGGTGCATGGCACGAAAGGGCTTCGAGTACCGCGTATGGCCCCAGGTAGACGCCGACACGGACCGCGCCTTCAGGTATCGCGTCGTGCAGGACGACATCGCATGGGCGCGCGAGCACGGATACGGCGAACAACTCCGGCGGGCGTTCTTCAAGATGAAGAAGCACAACGAACGCCTCGCCGCCCAGAACGCCCTGACTCCCGTCCAGCGTGAGCGCTACACCACGGCGCTTCTGGGCAGCCCCGGCACGCCGATGCTCGTGGTGCGACTGCCGTCCGGTGGAACCGTTCGCAGCCCGAACGGCGGCTGCTCGGGCACTGCACGCACTCAACTGTACGGCGATGCCAAGGCCTACTTCGAGGCCGACAGGGTCGCCACCGACCTCGTCGCGGCATACCTACCGAAGGTCATGCGCGACCCGCGGTACACCGCCGCTCTGCAGGCCTGGGCCGGATGTATGCGCAAGGAGACGGGAAGTGCCTACGCCGACCCGGAGGCGGCCCGCGCCGATGTGAGGAAACGAGCCAAGGGACTCAGCGCCTCACGGGCCCACGAGATCGAGGTGGAAGTCGCCGTCGCGGAGGCCACGTGTGCCTACAGGACACCGCTGCGCTCCACTCTGACCGGGCTCGACCGAGAGTACGGCGCCCCTTTGCGTGAGCGGTATGCGGACGCCATCACGACGAGCAACCGCTTGAAGCTGGCCGCGCTGCGCCGGGCCGACGATCTCGCCCTTGGCACCTGACCGATGCTCGTCCCCAGACCTCGGCCAGCCAATCGGGACTTGGCCGACCACCAAAGAGAACAAGGAGACACCATGCACAAGATACGCGTCCTCGTCGCGGCAACAGCCGTGAGCGCGGCAGCGGGCGCCCTGCTCGCGGGCCCTGCTCAGGCAGCCCAGGACGGCGTCACGGGCGTACACTGCGACAGCCTGTACCGCTCCTACAGCGGTGACGGCTACGTGCGGGCTTACGACGCGGTGGACTGCTATGAGCAACTCGGCGCGGCCCAGGGCGACGACACCAACTGGAACGATGTCTCAGGTCCGTTCCGAAGCCCGTCCAACGACAAGGCGACATCGCTGCTGAACACCGGCACCTACTCCGGCGGCGTCAACAACGTGCAGTTCTGGGAGAACGCGGGTCCCGGAGGACACACCGGCTGCTTGCGCTGGGGCGAACTGTACGTCGATGACCTCCGGGACAACGCCCTGGTGTTGGGCAGCAGCGTGATCAACGCCAACAACAAGATCAGCGCCCACCGCTGGTCATCGGGTTGCACCAACCCCTTGACCTGACCCCATCACCAAACTCACGCGAACACACCAGAGGGCCATCCGTAATCCCACGGATGGCCCTCTGGTCAGCGACGGGCTGGCGGGAGGTGAACCAACGATCCGTTTGTCCCGAGTGAGATTGAGGATCGCCCCCACTCGCGACCAGAGGCCCTTCTCCAACCTCAACCACGAAACGGACAAGAAATGACGTTCCGCACTCTCAGCGCGTACCGTTCGCGGTGAGGGAAGCGACGGAGTGGATGTTGGCGCGGTCGACGAAGGCAAAGGCGGTCAGGGAACCGCTTTGGGATCGGTCGAGTCCCTACCGAACCTGGAATGATTCAGTCGTTTCTTTTGGTGTGCGTGAGGGCTGGCTGCTGGTGAGTGGTGGGCGTGGCCGTGGCTGGTGTCACTGCGTGTGTGGGAAGGCTGTTCCAGCCAGAGTCTTTGCGGCGAGGCGTACAGCGTTCTCCCAGGCCCGGACCTCTTCGGGGGACATGAAGTCGAGGTGGTACTCCAGGCCCACGGCCGCCACGAACTCCCGCTCAGTATCTGTCAACGCCTCGATCCCCTGCCAGACTCGATCTGCGGCCCTCTTCGGTGACAAGGCACCGGCGGTCAGCTCTGTCGCCATGTGATGCAGGAGGCAGCGTTCAGCGGTCTCGTAGTCCGGGATCTGGATCCCGAACTCCTCCATGGTGTGCCCGAAGAGCTGGCGGATCTCTGCTGGGTGCTCGCACCGGGAACGGCCGGCCAGGTCGTGCAGTGAAGGAGAGTCGTGGCCAGCAGCCAGTAGGTGGGCCGCCAACATGGGCAGGTCTTCCTCGCAGATGAGGTTCGCCGCGTACCTCCAGGCGATGGTGGCTGGCTCGTCCATGAGCGAATCCTGACCGAGGGGAACACCCCTGACCAGTGAGTTATCGGATCCGTGTGAGGCGCCGATGGCCGATGAGGAGGGCAGCGATGCCCACGAAGGCCAGGAAGTGCTCGGGCTTGCGCTCGTAGCGGCGGTGGAGACGGCGGCAGCCTGCCAGCCAGGACGTTGGGTCGGCCGCGCGGCGAGGTGCCTGCCGGTGCAGGTCCTGTTCCGCGCGGCCTCCCGCCGAGTGAAGTAGGCCGCCGACGAGGTGCCCGTGGCGCGGGTCCTTTTCCGACGGCCCCTTCCCGAACGGCACGGGCCAGTTTCCCGGCATACCGCTCTCCAGTAGTTAATTCCGGGTGGGTGCTGTACTTCGCCCCGCGTGGATGTCCTGGTGACAGCGTTCGCAGACCACGAGGGTCTTGCGTTTCCGCATAGCCATCAGGTGTACCCACGAAGGCCGTTCTCGCCGTCCTGGCTTATTGAGATCGGCGAGTTTGCGGACGTGGTGGACTTGGAGTCCGGTACGTCCTTTGCATATCTCACACTGCCCGGCAAGGAGCCGATGGATCAGCTCATTGCGTCGGGCTGTAGCCATGACCGGCTGGCGATCGGTGATCACGGCCTTCTGCTGCCGCTTGAGTGGAATCCCGCCGAAGCGGGCGACCAGCGGTTTCTTCCCGTCGCCCCGCTGCACCGTGACCTGGAAGCAGGGCCGCTGGCCGTCAGGGGTGTCGATGGATGCCTTGTAACGGCGGGCCATCTTCCTCACGGTCGACTTGTGCTTCCCGGCCAGGGTCTTGAGCATCGAGGTCTCCATGACCCAGCGCAGCAGTTCCAGGCGGAAAACATCCTGGGCGAGAAGGTAGTACTGGACGAACCCGCGGAACTCAGCTCCGTATTTCGCGACGATCGTGAAATCATCGTCGTGCAGCAACGGGCCGCGCTGAGAGGGTTTTCCCTTGCTCATGTAGCGTGCGCATCGGTCCCGGATGATGGTCCTGGGCACGAACAGGCCGATGACGCCGTTGACCATCCTGCGATTCCGGGTGATCTTCGTGTCGCCATGCTGGGCCCTGAGTTCGTAGCCGAGGAAATGCGCCGCCTGGCTGGTGGCGTGCGTGATCAGGGTTTTGGAGTCGGAGAGTTCCAGCCTGAGTTCATCACGCAGGAACGTTCGTATCCTCGCCTTGATCTCCTCGGCCTCGCGCTTGGGACCGGCAAACCCGAGCAGGAAGTCATCGCAGTACCGCACGTACCGAAGCCGCCGATAGCCGGGGTCGTCAGGGTCCTGGCTCGGCAGGGCACGGAACTCACGCCGCAGCGCACGCACCGCCTCCCGGTCTCCGTGCCGTCGGGTCCTGGCCATCCGATTCTCGACGCTCTGATACGCGGGATACTTCCGTCGCCTCTTGCCCCGGTTGTATTCCGGGATCAGCTGCTGCTCAACAAACCGGTCGAACCGGTCCAGATAGACGTTGGAGAGGATCGGTGACGCGATTCCGCCCTGCGGACAACCGCTGAGCGTGTCGTTCCACCGCCAGTCCTCCAGGTATCCGGCCTTAAGCATCCGGTCGATCAGATGCAGGAACCGGCCATCGTGGATCTTCTCCGCCAGCGTCGAGAGCATGACCGAATGGTCAAGGCTCCCAAAGCGGTTGGAAATATCGCCCTCCACGAACCAGTGCGTTCCCTTCCAGACCGACACCACCTCATCCAGCGCGGTGTGGCAGCCCCGCCTGGGACGGAATCCGTGGGAGCGGTCAGAGAACTGGACGTCGTAATACGCATCAAGTAGCAGGCGTACAACTTCCGCGACCAATTTATCCGACCACGGAGGCATGCCTAACGGGCGTTTCCCATGTTTCTTCGGGATGTAGACCCTTCTGGCCGGAGACCACCTATAGGACTCTGCACGCAGAGACCTGATGATCCTGTCAATCTTGGCCAGGGACATGCCGTCCACGGTTTCCCTGGTGACCCCAGGCGTCATCGCACCTTTGTTGGCGTAGATGCGCCCGTAGGCCAGCAGGAACAGATGAGGGGCCTCGCGTTTTCCGGACAGGCATCTGACTGCCTATTTCACGCGGCGATTCGCAATTTCTCGTACTCGGCGTGAACTTCGCGTGGAGGTCGGTAACCCACCGCCGAGTGAAGGCGTTTGCGATTGTACCAGAACTCGATGTAGCGAGTG
>NZ_JAQMWP010000023.1 GCF_030403745.1 Streptomyces sp. S.PB5 | reverse complement strand
CTCGATCTGTCTGCCGCCCATCCGGGCACGCGGGTCCAGGCGCGGCACCTGTCGACCTCCACTCAGCTGGCGGAACTGCAGAACAACAGCCTCGATCTGGGTCTGCTGCGGGAGCGCCCCATGGGGCAGGAGTTCGACGCGATGCTCGTGGTCGAGGAACGTCTGGGCGTCCTGCTCGCAGCCGAGCGTGCCGCCGGGCTGGCCGGGCCTGAAGGTATCCGGCTGGATGCCCTGAAGGGGCTGGACTGGGTCGGCTTTCCCCGGTCGGGCAGCCCTGCCTGGTATGACGAACTGACAGCCATCCTACGCAGTCACGGGATTGAGGTCGGCCCGGTGGTCCCAGACAATCAGCCGCTGATCGCCGAGGTCAAACTCGCGGCGGTCAGTGCCGGCCGGGCCTTCACGCTCGCACCTCCCGGCTGGTCTCAACCGCTGCCGGACACGGTCACGTGGTTCCCGCTCGTCGGCCATCCGATCGTCCGGCGCACATGGGCTGTATGGAGTGCCAGCTCGCACCGCCGCGACCTAGGCCACCTGATCGCCGCCCTGGACCAGCCCGCAACGCGATAAGTCCCACCGCCCCTGCTCTGACGGACATTGAGCGCGCGTACGACGCGGGGAGGGGGGCCGCTTTCAGCGTAACCGTCCTGGGCCGGCGACCCCTAGGTGGGTCGGCGGCCCAGGCACAGGTCGTGTCCGCAGCAGACTCCCGCCTGTGGGGTCCTGGCTGCGTCATGCGCGGGTATGTGAAGTGGGGCGAGTAGCGGTCCGGTGACGTGGTCTCGGAAGGTTCTACTTTTGGTAGGCGAGGTCGGCGGCGGTGAGGCCTTCGAATGCCATGCCGACCTGAGTGCCTCCGGCCATACGGCGGCTGATGCGCTGACGCAGCGTGATCGGCACGTACCGCGTCAGCAGGTGGGGCTTGGCGGCGAGTTCCTTGGCGAGGTGCTGGGCGCGCGGCAGGACCTTGTCCAAGGCCAGAACTTCCGCCACCGCGCCCCAGCGCTCGGCCTGCTTCGCGGTGAAGGACCCCTGGGTCAGAGTCAGGTAGCGCGTCCGGCTGCTGCCCAGAACTTCTTCCCACACGATCTGTACGCCGTCGCCGGGGACGATGCCGAAGGTCAGGTGCGGGGCATCGGAGAAGACAGTGCTGCTGGCCACTACCACGATGTCGGCGATCAACGCGTACTCGCTGTGGACGGAGGCGGGGCCGTTGACCGCGGCGATGACAGGCATCTCCAGATCAACAAGGCGCTGCATCACCCGTCGGCCCTCGGCGTAGAGGCGGTCCCAGGTGGCGGGCTTGGTGATGTCGCCGAGGCTGGCGCCGTCGATGTCGGTCATGAACCGGTCGCCGGTGCCGGTCAGCACCAGGACGCGGTTGTCGCGGTCCTCGCCGATCTCGTACAGCGCGCGCGGGAAGTCGGTGTGCATCTCGCCGGTGAAGGTGGCCGGACCGCCATCGGTGTGAAAGCGCACTGTGAGAACGCCTTCCGTAGTACGGCTCATGGCCAGGTTCTTGAACGCCGTGAAGTAGGCAGGGGTGCGCGGAGCTGGCCGCTGCGCCGGTATCCGGGTCTGCGGCGACGCCGAGGCTCCCGCAGAGCCGAGTGCCGCAGTTGCGGCCGTGCCGGCCGCCCCGGCAAGGAATCGGCGACGTCTGAACAGGCGGGACATGGACAACCTCCAGGGGAGAATGGGGTGCACGCAGAGAGCAAACGGTGACGCTGTCGGCGGGTGCTGCGCCGGATGAGCACCGGCTGCCCGCCGGTGACGTGACCGCGTCTGACCTCGTATGCCAGGACATAACCCCAGCAGGGGGGCCGATCGATAGCCGCCGGCGAGATCACTCGCTGAGGGCGGTCATAAGGAAGAGCTATCGCTCCGCACTGCCGGGGCGGTCATCTGCCACGCTGGCCGCGTCGGCGAGCGGTGAATCGAGCGTATGTCGGCGTTTGGGACTCCTCGCAGCACGACAGCGAGTGCCCGACAACACCGGGCTTCGTAGGTGAGGAAGGAACAATCCTCTCGCTGGCGAATGCTGCAGGGCGAATCTGCTCCTACGGGCGTAACCCACGTCCGCTCCCTGTCGCTCTTCGCAAGGCCCCCACGGCTACCCGGCAGGTCGTCATCACGCCTGCGCGGATGGCTCTCGCAGCGTGCGGTACGCGGTGTTCCACTTCCTGTCAGTGACAGCCTGGCCGCAAACGGTCCGCTGCCGACAGTGCTGTGGGCAGTGCACCAGCCACCCGCGCTCCGGCGGGGTGCTGGCAGCGCCATGGCGGGGGAATTCACGCGGCTCAGGGGGGATCCAGGGGGCGCTTATGGCCGCGATAACCGCAGTGAGGCGGGCCGGAGGAAGCGTCAGGGATCCCGGGTGCTTACACCAGCTGACTGGGCGGGCCCGGACGGGCCCACTCAGCTGATCCGGACATCAACTCAGTAGAACGGTGAGTAATCGTGAGCTCAGAACTGTCGGGTACCACTGCGCTGGTCACGGGCGCTACCAGCGGCATCGGCCGTGCAGCAGCAGTCGAGCTGGCCCGGCTCGGAGCCAAGGTCGTGGTCTCGGGGCGCAACCAGGCCCGTGGCCAGCAGGTCGTGGAGGACATCCGTGCGGCTGGTGGCGAAGCCCTCTTCCTGGCCAGCGACCTGAGCGACGCAGCTGCTGTCCGTTCCCTGGCCGAGCGCGCCAAGGAGCATGCCGGCCAGGTGGACATCCTGGTCAACAACGCCGGCATCTTCCCCTTCGGCCCCACTCATGAGACCAGCGAGCAGGACTTCGAAGCGGTCTACGCCCTCAACGTCAAGGCCCCCTACTTCCTGGTGGCCGAACTCGCTCCGGCCATGGCTCAGCGCGGCCACGGCGCGATCATCAACGTGACCACCATGGCAGCCGAAATCGGCGCCTCAGGAATGAGCCTGTACGGCTCCAGCAAGGCCGCTCTCACCTTGCTGACCAAGGCCTGGGCCGCTGAGTACGGACCGCGCGGTATACGGGTCAACGCGGTCAGTCCCGGCCCGACACGCACCGAGGGAACCGCTGGAATGGAAGAGGAACTCAAGGCGCTGGCCGCTGTCGGTCCGGCCGGCCGTCCCGGTACCGCAGACGAGATCGCTTCGGCCGTCGCCTACCTCGCCACGGACGCCGCCAGCTTCGTCCACGGCGCCATCCTCCCCGTCGACGGCGGTCGCACCGCCGTCTGACAGGTCCCGGCTGCACCCCGAGCCCTCCGCCAGGCGGGCCGGGAGCCAGCCCAACGCGGCAGTACGGCCGTGACGGGCGCTCACCGAGCCCCAACGGCTCACCCGCTTCGCCGTCACCTCGCGCCAGTGCATCAGCCGCCGTATGGCCGAGGCACCCAGCTCGGAACGGCATGCGAAGGCGTCACCCCCGCCCGCCTCGCCCATTACCTTCCTTGTAGAGCCCGGTTCGGGCTTGTGGCCTCCAGGCCCGGTATGACTCGTTGCCCCTGTCCTTGATGATCCGGGGGGTGCTGTCGCCGGTCCTGGCGGCACCGGATGGTCGCTGATGGAAGCGTGTCCGCCTACAGGCAGGGCTGCGTAATGTGGCTGCCGATCTCCGGTGCCCCGGCGGGCCACCGGTTGTGACTCCGGGGAGGGAAAACCCGGTGACCAGCAACAACTTCACCTCGATCGACGTGCTGCGCCCTGGACGCCATGCTCAAGCACCGCACCCTCTACCAACCCAGGCACGAACAAACAGCCTGACCAAGTCCACAGACCTTGACCGAACAGATAGAAGCACCCCCCGACCAGTGAACGCATCCGGCGGCGGCCGAACTGTCGGCCACGGCCCTGCCGACGCACGCGCCGCGTTGAGCGGGTCTGCCTCTTGACCACTCCTCCAAGAAGGGACGGCCGATTCCATGCGCGTACCGAACCGCCGGGCAAGTTTCTGGACGTCCACCGCGGTCGTGGGACATGCCCTGTGGGCAAGTGCGGCTCCGACGGTCACCTATCCCCTCTATACCGACCAATGGCATCTGACAGCCACGGCCACGACCAGCGTCTTCGCCGTGTTCCCCGTAGCGCTGGTGGCGACGTTGATCGTGTTCGGTGATCTCGCGGACTACATCGGCCGCCGTGGCAGCATCCTGTTGGGGCTCACCGCATCTCTCACGGGCGCGGCCCTGTTCGCCGTCGCCCCGGCCGTGGGATGGGTGTTCGCCGGCCGCGCACTGATGGGACTCGGGGTCGTTCTTGCCATGGGGCCTGCATCCGCCGCCGTCGTCGAGTTCAGCGCGAAAGGCGTCACCAAACGCGCCAGCGCGATCACCACGGCGGCCACCGCAGTCGGCCTGGCCCTGGCTGTCCTCTCAGGAGGACTGCTGATCGACTTCGGCCCCGACCCCATACACGGCAACTTCTGGATCCTGACCGCGGTCACCGCACTTGTCCTCACCGCCGCCTGGCACCTGCCCCGGCACACCAAGGCCGAGGCGAAGGGATCCTGGCAACCGCGCGGGCTGCGCGTCCCCCGCTCCCTGCGGATCGTCTTCACCACCTCCGCGGTCGCAGTGACGGCCGGATTCATCGTCGGCGCCGTGCTGCTCTCCCTGGGCGCGCAGATCGCCAGAGAACTCATCGGATCTGCGGACGCCCTGGTCAGCGGATCTGTGATCGCGTTGTTCGCCACGGTCATGGGGGCCGCGGCGATCCTCGTGCGCAATGTGCGCCCCCGCACCTCGATCATGCTCGGCGCCACCGGCGCGATCACCGCGCTCGGATTGCTGATCCTGGCCGCCGCCATCCACTCACTGACCGTCTTCCTGCTCTTCGCGCTCACCGCGGGCATCGGCTACAGCCTGCTCTTCACCGGTGGCCTCGGACTGCTCAACGCCCACGCGCCCACACATCACCGGGCCGGCGCACTGTCGGCGCTGTATCTCATTGCCTACCTGATGCAGGCGGTGACAGCACTCACGCTCGGCGCCATCGCCACCGCAACCGACCTCCACACCGCGGTCAACACCGGGACACCGGCCATCGCCGCCGTCTCCGCCCTGGCGGCGACGCTGGCCGCCCTGACCCGAGACGCCGCAAGCCTCTCGTCGAGGGCAAAGCGAAAACCACCACGCCGCAGCGCGGCGATGATGCCAGAGAGCAGGCGACAACATGAGCACCCCCGACCTTGAACTGCGAGGACAGACAGCATTGGTCACCGGAGCGACCACGGGCCTCGGCCGCGCCATCGCGCTGCAGCTTGCGGCGTCCGGTACGCAGGTCCTCGTCCACGGACGGGACACCAAGCGTGCAGAAGAGATCGTCAGTGAGATCACCCGGGCGGGCGGCAGCGCCCGGCACCTCCCGGCCGAGCTGAGCGACACCGCACAGACCGCACACCTCATCGAAGCGGCCGGCCCCATCGACATCCTGGTCAACAACGCGGGACGCTCGCTCTGGGGGCCGAGCGAGACACTCGGCCTCGACGCCTTCGACGCCATGTACTTCCTCAACGTGCGTGCCCCGTTCCAGCTTGTCGCCGGATTCGCGCCGGGGATGGCAGCACGAGGCTCCGGCAGCATTATCAACGTCGGCAGCATGGCTGGAACGATCGGTCTGGCCGGCGCGGCCGCCTACGGCGCCACCAAAGCCGCACTCGCCTCCCTCACCCGCGCCTGGGCACTCGAATACGGAACCCGGAACGTCCGCGTCAACGCCGTGGCCCCCGGCCCGATATTCACGCGCCCCGAAGCACGGGAGCGGTTCGACGCACTGGGCGCCACCGTTCCGCTGAACAGGGCGGCCCAACCCGAGGAGATCGCCGCGGTGGTCACCTTCCTCGCCTCGGCACGGTCCAGCTACGTCACCGGTGCAATCCTCGCCGCCGACGGCGGCCGGACCGCCATCTGAGCGACTGCGGCACCGACAACGCCATGGGCTACGCCACCAGCTTCCGATGTGCGCGGCGTCCCAAGGGCCGTTGTAGAAGGCGATGACCTTGAACGGGGCGGCCCGGGGCGCGACGACGGCATCTGGCGCGGTGGAGGGAGGGTGGGGCGACCGAGAGCCCCAACAGCGTCGCGAGTCCCGCCAGGAGCAGCCGCACGACCAGCCGCCTCACGGGTGCCTCAGTGGGTTGGGCTCGGTGAAGGGGGGTTGAGGGAAGCGCATGGATTGCGGGCATGCGCTTGCGGTGTGGTTTCAGGCATGTCTTCTCCTGCGTCGGCGAGGCGGGCATGTGTGGGGAGGGGGACTGTATGGGAGCTGCGCACGCTCATGTAGGCCAATCCGCCGGCGCGATGAAAGCCCGCCCGGAGGCATCGACGGGGTTCGCTGACCTCGCGTTGGAGAGGGTGTCAGGTCGACCAGATCACTCCGCCGTTCTGCACGGTGACCACCTGGCGTCGGCCCGTAGGACGAGTTGGGCTCCTTCGTGGCCCCAGGTCTGGGAGGCCCAGATGGGGCGGTCGTCGCCGTTGTGGATGACGAGGTTGCCGTCCTGCTGGAAGGTCGCCCGGTGGTTCGCGCCGAAAGTCATGGATGCCGATGGTCGGCTTGCCCTGCTCGTTGCAGACGACGAGGTTGCCGTCGATCTGCATGACCATCCGATGCGGTTGGCGTTCCAGACCTGGTTGACTTCCAGGAGGCTGGTCGCGAAGACGGTCTCGGTGCTCCAGTTCGGCTTCGGGCTCGCCTTCGGCTTGGGCTTCGCCTTGGGCTTCGTCTCGGACATGCCGCTCGGGTTGGTCTCCGGCTCGGGCGCGGCGGGCTGGGGAGCGGTGACCTTCGCGGGCACGCTCTTCGTCGACTTCGGAGACGGGCTGGGCTTCTCGGCCACGTAGTCGTCGAGGGCGGCTGGGGCGGAGCCCGCCGCGGCCAACCTCTTCGCGGAGTCGCAGGGTCCGTCGTCCCTCGCGCTGCCGGTCAGCAGCAGGGGTATTGCGATCAGCGCGGCGCCGACTACCGCTGCCCCGGCCAGGATCGGCTTGCGGGGACGTCCGCTGCCGACGCCGGTGTTGGTCTTGGCACCCGGCGGCGCGGTCCCGACGGCTGCCGCTACGGCGACGTGCTCCTCGGGTGTCTCAGTGGTTCCGGTCGCCGCTGCCGCTGCCGCTGCCGCTGCCGCGGGCGGGGTCGGGGTGGCGGTGGCAGTGGCTTCCTCGACGCCTCAGGTTTCTGTCGCGCCGGGGGCAGTGGTCTTCCGGGGTCCGGCAGTGGTGGGCGACTCGGCCCCGGAGGCACCGGACTCCGTCCTCGCGCGTCCGGACTCTGCGCCTGCGCCGCCGGATTCCGCGTCCGCAGTGCCGTGCTCCGTCCCTCTCTTGTCGGACTTAGCCCCGGCGGCGTCGGACTCCGCTCCGGTGTAATGGGACTCCGCCGCCGGGGCGGGGGATCGGCTCGGCGGCGGCTCGTCCGGTGTGGAAGGGGTGGACCGTAAGTCGGCCTCCCCGCGCGGGCGGCGGCCGCCTCCGAATTCGCGTCGGGGGTGGGGTGGGCGGCCTCGAAGTGACCTGGCTGGTGCCGCGGCACCGTCCTGGACCGCGGTGTGGCCGAGTACCTGCCGGGAAGAGCGTAGTCACCCCGCGACGACGGTCATCCGCTCGCTGATCTCGCGTGCCGTCCGCTGTACCTTCTGCGCGATCTCCGCCTCCGCCTCCGGGTACACCCGGGAGGCGAGGGCGGCCACGCTCACGGCCGCCACCACTTGCTCCTTCTCGTTGCGGACGGGTGCCGCGATGCCCACGACGTCGGGATCGAGTTCGCCGCGGGTGATGGAGTAGCCCAGGCGGTGGATGCGGCCCAGGCGTTCCATCAGCGCGTCGACGTCGGTGAGGGTGGCCGGGGTGAAGCGGTGCAACCGGGTGGCCTCCAGCAGGCGGCGTGCCTCCTCCGCGGGGCTCCAGGCGAGCAGGACCAGGGCGGATGCACCGGCGTTGAGGGGCAGGGCGCTGCCGCGCTCGTAGGAGATGCGCACCGCGCGATTCGCGCTCTCCGCGCGGTCCACACACACCACGAGGTCTCCGGCACGGCGGGTGAGCAGCACCGTCTCACCCACCTCCTCGGCGAGCGCTTCGATGGACGGCAGCGCGACCTCCGACAGGCCGTAGCTGCGCCGCGCCAGCCGGGCGATCTCCAGGACGCGCAGGCCGAGGCGGAAGCCGCCCCCGGGAGCCTCTTCGAGGAAGCGCCCGGCGACGAGGCTCTGCAGGTAGCGGTACGCGGTGGAGCGGGCGACGCCGAGGTGCTCGGCCACCGCGGTGCCGGAGACGACGAGGTGCGTGTCGTCGAACATGGTCAGGATGTCGAGTGCCCGGTCGGCAGTGGAGTTGCGGTCGCGGTAGCTGGGGGACGCGGTTCCTGACATACGAGACACTCTAGTGGGTGGCGGCGCGCCGACGCAGACCGCGTCCGGCTGCCGGTCTACAGCCGGTCCTTGACGACGGTGTTGCGCAGTTCCCCGATTCCCTCCACGGTCGTGGCGAGCTCCTGCCCGGGCCGCAGGAACACCTTCGGGTCGCGGCCGGCCCCCACTCCTCCCGGAGTTCCGGTGCAGATCAGGTCGCCGGGCAGCAGCGTGATGATGGTGCTGACGTACGAGATGACGTCGGCCACGTTGAAGAGCAGGTCGGCGGTGTTGGACTTCTGCATGGTGTGGCCGTCGACGCTGCAGGCGATGGTCAGTCCCGAGGCACCGGACGGGAGTTCGTCGGGGGTGACGAGGGCCGGGCCCACGGGGGTGGTGGCCTCGAACGTCTTGCCGGAGAGGAACTCCCTGGTGCGGTGCTGCCAGTCCCGTACGGTGACGTCGTTGACGACGGTGTATCCGGCGACGTGGTCGAGTGCGTTCCTGCGCGGCACATGGCGGCCGCGGCGCCCGATGACGACCCCCAGTTCGGCTTCCCAGTCGAGGTCGTCGCTCACTGCTGGCATGTGGATGTCCTCGTGCGGCCCGATCAGAGAACCGTCGTACTTGGCGAACAGGGTCGGGTGCGTGGGAGTAGGGCGGCCCATCTCCTTGATGTGGGTGGCGTAGTTGAGTCCCAGACAGACGATTTTGTTGGGATGGGGCACCACGGGAGCGAGCCGTGCCTCGGCGAGCGGGATACGCTCGCTGTCCGCGACGGCCGCCCGTCCGATCCAGTCGTCACCCGAGGACAGCAGAGCACCCACGTCGGAGTACGGAAGCAGGACCAGTTCGTCACCTTCCTGCCGAGCGGCGGTGGTGAGCTCGCGCTCGTCGGCGAGACGGACAGTGCTGAGCCTCATCGGTGTACTCCCTGGATGTCTGGCTGGACTTCGACGTCGGTGGTGCGCGAACCGACGGTCGGCGGCGTGGGTTCGCCGGGTGGTGGGGCGGTGGCGTCCAGGTCATTGCCCAGGACTCGCCGGAGCTTCGCCCCCACGTGCTCGGCTCGGTCCGCAGCGAACACGGCAGCCACCAGACGGTCGGGGCGTACGAGCACGAAGTGTCCGGACAGATCGGAGAGGAGGGCCTCGAGGCAGCCGTCGGCGTCGGCTATCCCCGTCCGGTCGTCGTGGTCACGGGGGGTGCGGTCATCGAGATGGACGTCCACACGTCCGGCGTCCGGGAGGCCGGCCCGCACCGCGGCCGCCCAGTCGGTGTCGGTCACGCCGATCCCCAGCAGGCTCCAGCCCTGGCCGAGGACATCGTCGAGTCGGGTGACCTGATGGTGTGGCCCGCGCAGGACCCGTGGCTGTGGCAGTTGCGTGCCGACGAGCGACTGTTCGGGGCCGTCGAGACGGACGACGGCCCCGGAGCATACGCGGGTGTCCGGGCGGTAGCGCATCTCGGTGAGGTAGCGGCGTCCGGGCGGTGTGCACATGGCGGCGCGCACCAGCATGTCGCGCACCAGCGCGCGGCTGCGGCTCGTGGTCATGACGATCCGGCCGAGCCGTACGGAGAGGTCGATGACGGCCCGGGCGTGCGGGCGTCGCTCGGTGTCGTAGCTGTCGAGCAGGGCGTCACCGGCTCGGCCGGCCAGGACGTCGCCGATCTTCCAGCAGAGGTTGGCGGCGTCCCGCAGGCCGGAGTTGAGACCCTGCCCGGCGAACGGGGGCATCATGTGGGCCGCGTCACCGAGCAGGAAGCAGCGCCAGTCACGCAGCCGGTCGGCCAACAGCGCGTGGAAGCTGTACGCGACCGCGCGCTCCACCTGCTCAGGTGCGATCTCACGGTAGGGCCGCAGCAGCCGGCGTACCAGCTCGAACGGGGGAGGGCCGCCCGCTTCGCACTCACCGGGCCTGAGGCGGAACTCGTAACGGCAGCGTCCGTCGCGGCCCGGAACGATGACGACGGGACGGCCGGGCTCGCCGTGATGCATTCCGTAGCGCTGGTCGTGCGTGTCCTGAAGCGTGTCGACCACCAGCCATACGTCGGGGAAGCTGCGCCCGCGCATGGGGATGGACAGCAGTTCCCGTACGGTGCTGCGGCCGCCGTCACAGCCCAGGACGTAGGAGACGTCCAGTTCCTCGGCCCGCTGGTCCTCGCCGTCCGCGCTCAGCGATACGCGCACCCGGTCGGGACGTCGGCTGAGGGCCGTCAGCCGGGTGCCGAAGCGCACTTCGACGGTGGGGAGGAGGTTCAACTGCTCGCGCAGCACCCGTTCGAGGTCCGGCTGGGCGAAGGGGTTCTTGAAGGGGTGGCCGTATCGCTGTCCGCCGGTGCCGCGGGCGTGCACGAGCGGACGTCCGCCGACGCCGAAGTACCTGGTTCCGGTGCCCGGCACGATGATCCGGTACACCGCCTCGTCGAGACCGGCGGACTGCAGGGTGCGAAGTGACTCGTCGTCGAGGCTGATGGCTTTGGCGTCGTTGCTGGTGGTGGCGTTGCGTTCGACCAGCAGCACATGTACGCCGCGGGAGCCGAGCAGGTGGGCTGCCGTGAGTCCGGTCGGGCCGGCGCCGACGACGAGCACGGTCGGCTGATGGGCGGACGGGGGTTTCGACTGCGGTGGCTCTGTCATCAAGGGGCGCTCCGTCGCGGGGAAGGGGTCACTGGACCGGCTGGTAGGCGGGACCGCCCTGGGTCAGCAGCCGTTCGGCCTCGGCGAAGATCTCGTCGGGGGACCGGTCGAGGTCGATCGTCTTGCGGAACGGCTGGCGCACGTCGCGTTCGATGCGCAGATAGACCTCGTTGCGGTTGCCCTCGGGGTCGAAGAAGTAGATCCCGATCGCGTTGCCGTGGGTGACCTCCTGCTGAACCTTGATGCCCTCGCGGCGGAACCGGTGGTGGAACTCGATGATCGACTCCAGGCAGTCCACCCGCCACGACACCTGGTGGGTCAGCTTGGCACCGGGAGGGGCGGTCCGGCCCCGCTGGAGCACGAACTCGTGGTGCTCCTCGTCGGGGCGGGAGGAGAAGAAGACGATGCCCCGCTCCTCGTCCTCGTCGGTCACGGTCAGCCCCAGGACGCGCGCGTAGAAGTCCCGCATCTTCTCGAGGTCGTCGACCCAGAAGCCGGTGTGTCCCAGTCCAGTGATCGCCATAGTGTCTCCTTATTCAGGTCAAGTACTCTGTTTTGCAGGACGATAGAGGTCTGATCTGGGCGCGTCAATCGCAGCGAATGTCGGTCTTAACCCTTGACGTGCGGGCTGTGTTGGCTGCAACGTCCTGAAAAGCAAGATTGGAGTCCGGATAAGTGAGACACTCGATCTCGGGGTCTCGGCCAGTCGGCGGACTTCGCCCGAGCCCTGCAGGAGGCCCCTCATGACCCGTCCCCATCCCGCCAGGTCCGCGCCCCCGGATAAGCTGAACAGTTCAGCTCTGCTGAGCCGTGCCACGCTCATCGCCGCGTGCGTCGCCATCTGCGTGGCCCAGATCGGCGTCCCGCTCGCGTCCCCGCTCATCGGGGAGATCCAGCGTGACCTCGGGGTGTCGGCTGCCGCGCTGGCCTGGATCCCGGCCGCGTTCATCCTTCCCACGGCGATCCTGGAGCTGAACTACGGGGTCCTCGGTGACTTGTTCGGGCGCAAACGCCTTCTCGTCGTCGGTGGGCTGCTGATCACGGCGGGCTGTCTGGTCGCCGCCACCTCGGGTTCGCTGCCCCAGCTCCTCGCCGGCCAGGCCGTCGCCGGACTGGGTGCCGCCGCGATCTTCCCCTCATCCCTTGCGGTGATTGTCGCGGGCACCCCCGATCCGGCCACCCGCGCTCGCGCCCTGTCGTACTGGGCGATCAGTCTCGCCTTCGGTTCCTTGATCTCTCCGCTGATCAGCGGGTTCACAGCCGAACACACCGATTGGGGTTGGGCCTTCGTCCCGCTCGCGGCGCTCGGGCTGGTCACCGCGGTCGTCAGCGCCCGCTGGATGGTCGACTCCCGGCAGCCCGCCGGACGCGGCCTCGACTGGCCGGGACAGATCACCATCGCCGTGTCCCTGCTGGCGCTGCTCTACGCCGTCATCGAGGGGGCCAACGACGGCTACTCCGAGCCTCACATCGTGCTCGCCTTCATGATCGCCCTCGCCGCGTTCGTGGCCTTCCTCGTCGTGGAACGCGGGTCGCGGGCACCCATGCTGCGGCTGGAGCTGTTCCTCAACCCGTCCTTCGCCGCGGCCGCCGCCATCGGATTGCTGGCCCTGTTCGGCTTCATCGGCACGGCGTACTTGTTGACCCTCAAGCTGGAGGCCGTCCACCATCTCTCCCCACTGCGGGCTTCCCTCCCCCTGGCCCTCGTCCAGGTGGTGCCGGTGCTGCTCACCCCGGTCCTGCCGATGCTGCTGCAGCGCGTGCACCCCCGCATGCTGCTGGTCTGCGGGCTGCTGTCTCTGGCCACGGGTCAGATCTGGATGGCCCTGCTGCCGGCTGACAGCACGGCCCTCCCGCCGATGGTCGGACCGATCCTGTTGCTGGGGATCGGCTTCATCACGATGTTCTCCGCCTTGACGGCAGTCGCGGTCGGCGCCGCAGGTATCCGGCATGCCGGTATGGCCAGCGCGGTCACCAGCCTCGTCCGCGAGTCCGGTCAGGCCCTCGGCCCGGCGGTCGCCAGCGCCGTCGCCCTCGGAACGGCGAGCAGTGCCCTGTCCGGGAAGCTCGACTCCTCCGGGCTCCCCGCACAGGCGCTGGGCGCGGCCAAGGCGGTGAACGACGAGGGCGGCGCTCTAGCTGCCGCGAACGCGGACCTCGGTGAGCTGTCGCGCACCGTGGTCCCGCTCGCCCGCGAAGCCCTCGAGACGGGTCTCGACCTCGGCGTGTACGTATGCGCCGCTGCCAGCCTGGTCGGCGCGGTCATCGCCGTCCTCGCCCTAGGTCGCGGCGGCGTCATGGACGAGGCCGCCGAACGGCTCGCCGAAGGCACAAACGCCACATCGGTCACACCGGCGAGCACCGACGTCCCCGCCTCTTCGGGCACCGCGGCCATCAATCCGTCCACCAGCCCCTGACCCCCCAGCCCTGATAGCGCAACCGGCACTATGACGACACGCAGAATGGAAAATCATGACTCTTCTGGACAGCAGCACCTGGGAAGGCCGGATCTTCTCCGGTGGGTGGATCAGCGGCTCGGGTGAGGTGTACGACGCCGTCGAGCCCGCCACCGGCAGGACGCTGGGCCGTGTCGGCTCGGCCACGTCGGCCGACGTGGACAAGGCGGTGGAACAGGCGGTGCAGGCCCAGCGGGAGTGGGCCGCCCGGCCGTACTCCGATCGCGCGGCCGTACTGCGCCGCGCCGCTCGGCTCTTCGAGGATCACCAGGTGGAGATCGAGACCTGGCTGATGCGGGAGTCCGGGGCGATTCGGCCGTTCGCGGCCCTGCAGGTCACCAGCGGTGGTGCGGACGAGTGCCACGAGGCCGCGGCCCTGGCCGGGGCGCCGTACGGCGAACTGCTGCGCTCCGGGCAGGAACGGCTGTCGTTCGCTCGCCGGGTTCCCGTCGGCGTCGTCGGGGTGATCTCCCCGTTCAACGCGCCGATCATCCTGGGGATGCGGGCCGTGGCCCCGGCGCTGGCCCTCGGTAACGCGGTCGTCCTCAAGCCGGACCCGCGCACGGCGGTCAGTGGTGGCCTGGCCTTCGCCCGTGTCTTCGAGGAGGCGGGTCTGCCGCCCGGTCTGCTGCACGTCCTGCCGGGCGGAGCGGACGTGGGCGCCGCCGTCGTCGAGCACCCGAGGATCCCCGTCATCGCGTTCACCGGCTCCACCCGGGCCGGCCGCGCCATCGGCGTCGCCGCGGCACGCCACCTCAAGCGGGTCCACCTGGAGTTGGGAGGCAACTCGGCGCTGGTCGTGATGGACGACGTCGACCTGGAGAAGGCCGCCTCGGTGGGAGCGTGGGGATCCTTCGTCCACGCCGGCCAGATCTGCATGGCCAGCAGCCGCCACCTCGTCCACCGCTCAGTCGCCGACGACTACGCGGCCCTGCTCGCACAGCACGCCGAGGCGCTGCCCGTAGGGGATCCGGCCGACGAGAACGTCGCCGTGGGGCCGATCATCGACGAGGGCCAGCGCGACCGTGTGCACAGCATCGTCACCGACACCGTCGCGGCCGGTGCCACGTTGGCGGCTGGTGGCAGGTACGAGGGCCTGTTCTACCGGCCCACCGTGCTCACCGGCGTGCCGCTCACCGCACCCGCCTACGCGGAGGAGATCTTCGGACCCGTGGCGCCCGTCGTCTCCTTCCGGGACGTGGACGAGGCGGCCAGGCTGGCCGCCGAGAGCGACTACGGGCTGTCCCTGGGCATCCTGACCCGGGATGTCATGAAGGGCCTGGCCCTCGCGGAGCGCGTACCCACCGGCCTCGTCCACATCAACGACCAGACCGTCAATGACGAAGCGATCATCCCCTTCGGCGGGGTCGGCGACTCCGGCAACGGCTCCCGCCACGGCGGCTCCGCCGCCAACCTCGAAGCCTTCACCGAACAGCAGTGGGTCACCGTACGCGGTGAACTCCCGCACTACCCGTTCTGAGGGGCCATCGCCTCTTCCGAGACGTCCGTCATCCCGGCCCGCCCGATCCCTGGAGCACGTACATGAGCATTCCCCGGCCCACCGACAACAAGTTCCTCCACGGACCCTTCGCCCCGTGGAGGGAGGAGAACGAGGCGTACGACCTGCAGGTCGACGGGGAGATCCCGGCCGACCTCTCCGGCGCGCTGTTCCGCGTCACCTCCAACCCCCGCTTCCAGCCCCGCAACACCGACCGCTATCACTGGTGGGAGGGCGACGGCATGGTCTGCGGTATCTACCTGCGCGACGGCCGGGCCGCCTACCGCACCCGCTGGGTCGAGAGCGACTCCATGAAGGTGGAGGTCGAGGCCGGTGAGGCCGTCTACAGCGGCTTCGTCAATGGCGGCACACCCGGACGGCTGCCCGACGGAGCCCCGCCGGCCAAGAACGTCGCCAACACCAACGTCGGCATCTTCGACGACCGTCTCCTCGTCTACTACGAGGGCGGACTGCCGCACGCGATGGACCCGGAGACCCTGAAGACCCTTGGCACATACGACTTCCACGGCGGCATCGACGTCCTGTGCACCGCCCACTACAAGATCGACCCCGACAGCGGCGACATGCTGTTCTTCGCCGCCACCGGCCCGACCATCACCTGGTACCGCGCCGATGTGAAGACCGCCGAAATCATCGACTCGCATTCCTTCGACATCGGGGTGCCCGTCCTCATGCACGACTTCGCGGTAAGCGACCACTACGCCGTCTTCTTCGTCACGCCCGCCCAGTTCCGCCTCGATCTGATCCCCCAGGGACGTCCAGGGGTGGTGTGGGACGAGAACTCCCTCGACCACGGCACGCAGATCGTCCTGATGGACCGCCGCAGCCACCAGGTCACCTGGCACGAGGCCGGCGGACAGTTCGCCAACACCCACTTCTTCAACGCCTACGAGCAGGACGGCGAGCTGGTGATCGACGGGCATCGCATCACCCGGCTCGGCACACCGGCCGATCGCCTCGCCGCGCCGATCGGTTCCCACGAGTGGTTCCCCCCTGCTCTGCCGTACCGGTGGAGCGTCGACCTGGCGACCGGACGCGTCAAGGAGGAGATGATCAGCGGAATCGCCGGGGAGTTCCCCAAGATCAACGACGCGTGCCTGGGCCGGCCGCACCGCTACGGCTACTTCGTCACCACGCGCGGTCTGGCGGACGACACCCTGTCCGACGGACTGGCCCGCCACGACTACCTCCTCGACCACACCACCGTCGTCGAAGGACCGGACGGCCTCACCAGCCCCGGTGAACCGGTCTTCGTCGCCCGCGAGGATCCCCGCGGCGAGGACGACGGCTACTTGCTCTCGCTGTGGTGGAACCGGGCCACCGGCCTCAGCGAACTCCTGATCCACGACGCCGCAGACCTGCGCCGCGTCCCGCTGTGCCGGGTCAAGCTCCCCAGCCGGGTCCCGTTCGGCTTCCACGGAAGCTGGGCCGACCACCAGACCCTGGACAGGGCTGTCGCCGCGTGCCGGAATGGTCAGTGGCTGCCCCCAGCGGTCACGTGACCTCCGTACCGGCCCCGCAGGTCGGCAGGGAAACGCAGCCCTGACACCGGCATCCGCGGCGTGATCTGCCTCCGGACGCGGCCGGGTGGCCGCCCACCGTCGTCGCCCGGTCCCTCGACCCCATGCCCCGGACCGGAGACTCGTGTACTCCCCTCGAACGCGTGACCTTCGGATATGGCATTCGTAGGAAGTGGTGACGGATTCCCCGCCGACCGCACGCACTTGAACGGTGCCGATGACAGCCTGGTTGCGTCCCATGGCTGTACAGATCGGGGACGAACGTGAGGGCGGAGCTGTTGCCTCCGACGTTGCTGAGGCGCAGGCTGGCGTGAGCCTTGTAGTGGCGGTTCACCGAGATCAGGTTGGCAACCAGCGGCTCCACTTGGCGGGCGTTGCGCAGTCTTCCGCCGTACACGCCGTACACGCCGCATGCGCCGGGCAGGCGTGAGGCGTGTGCCTGAAGGGTGTCGGTGGCGGCGCGCTCATTGCCCAGGACGAGTACGTCGGTGCCGACTTTCTCGATCTGCCGGTCTCCCGGAGTGACGGCGGACAGGTGGTGAAATGCGGCGGTCACCCGGGAGTCGTGCAACAGTACGGCAGCCTGCTGCACGGCGCTGCCCTCCTCAGGCCTGAGAGGCTGTTGTTCTGCAGTTCCGCCAGCTGAGTGGAGGTCGACAGGTGCCGCGCCTGGACCCGCGTGCCCGGATGGGCGGCAGACAGATCGAGCAACGCCTTGGACAGGAGGTCGGCCGGCAGTTCCAGAGGAATGCCGATGCGCAGTGTGGTGGTGGCCGCGGCGGTTCGTGCCGTCATGGCGGCGAGTGCCTGGTCATGGCGTGCCAGCACGGCCCGGGCTTCGGTGAGCAGGGCTGTGCCGGCCTCTGTGGCCTGTACACCTGTGGAGCTGCGGATCAGCAGCTGGACGCCGAATTCCCGTTCCAGGGCACTCACGGTCTGGGACAGAGCGGGCTGGCTGATGTGCATCCGCCGGGCGGCCGCGGACAGGCTCCCCTCCTCGACCACCGCTACAAACGCTCGCATCGCTCTGATCTCCATAGCCCTATGGCATCACGGCCCTCGAGCGATAAGCCATCCCAATCCAAAGGCGGGCCTTATCGGCGACCATCAGTGACCCGAATAGCATCCGACGGGCAGACTGCCACGACATGCCTTTCGTGAAGCCGCACAAGCGGGGCGAGGCCTGTACCGATGGCCATGCGAAGAGCTTATGACCACCCTTGGCAGGCCTTCTAACCAGCGGCTATGGATTTCGCGAGAACAGGAGTTGTGTGGGGATGCAAGGGCGGAGCGACCGTCCTGTCCCTTACCGAGGAGTCCTTCGTGTCCGAGCAGATCCCGTCCTACTTCACCGCGTTCAAGAACCTGGCGATGAGCCGCACGGCGTCGGGTGTGCTGACGCTGCGTTTCCACACCGATGACGGTCCGGCCACCTTCACCGGCGAGATGCACACCGACTTCCCGCGCGCCCTGTTCGAGATCGGCGAGGACCGCGACAACCGCGTCCTGGTGCTGACCGGCACCGGCGACCGGTTCATGACCGACATCGACGGCGCCAGCCTGGGCGACATCACCAAGCCTGCCAACTGGGACCGCACCCTCGGCGAGGGCCGACGCGTGATGCAGCGCCTGGTCGACCTGGAGATGCCCATCGTCGCCGCGGTCAACGGGCCCGCCTCCGTCCACAGCGAGTACGCCCTGCTGGCGGACATCGTCATCGCCGCCGACACCACCGTCTTCACCGACTTCCCCCACCTGACCTTCGGCATCGTCCCCGGCGACGGCATCCAGATCGCCTGGGAAGAGGCCCTGGGCCTCAACCGCACCCGCTACCTCACCCTCACCCAGGGCTCCTTCACCGCCGAACAGGCCGAACGCTGGGGCGCCGTCGCCGAAGTCCTGCCCCTGGACAAGGTCCTGCCCCGCGCCCAGCAGCTCGCCGAGGACCTGGCCGCCAAGCCCCAGCTGCTCACCCGCTACCTCGCCGTCACCCTGCGCCAGCGCATCAGCCGCCGCATGGCCGAAGGCACCCAGCTCGGCATGGCCCTCGAAGGCCTCACCGCCGCCGACCTCGCCCACCAGCAGCACTGACATGACGACACACACACCAACCACCCACAACCCCAACAGCCTCCACCCCTGGCTCTCAGCTCTGCACGCCAGCTCCGAGCGCCTGGCCGAGACGGTCGGCGCCCTGTCCGAGAAGGAGCTGAACCGGCCCTCCTTCGCCGACGGATGGAGCATCGCGCAGGTCCTGTCCCACCTCGGCAGCGCCGCCGAGATCTCGACCGGCCTGCTGGAGCGCGGTATCGCGGGCGACAAGACAGGTCCGAGTCGGCAGACTGTAATGCCGGTGTGGGACCGGTGGGACGCCCTTTCCGGTCCCGAGCAGCGGCAGGCCTGGCAGTCCGCCGATGCCCGCCACCTCCAGCTGCTGGACTCACTTGACGCGCAACAGCAGGAATCCGTACGTGTCCCGTACTTCGCCGGGCTGCTCAGTATCCCGGTCTACGCCGGATACCGGCTGTCGGAGCATTCCGTCCACGCCTGGGACATCGAAGTGGCCCTTAACCCCCAGGCGAAGATTCCGGCACCGGAGGTACAGCTGCTGTGGGAGCGGCTGGACCTGGTCGCCACCCGATTCCGGGACGCCGACACGCTCACGCGGCTCGGTACCCGGCAGCTCGCGGTCACCCTGAGCGATCCGTCCCGGACCATGCTCCTGGACCTGGGAGCCGAGCTCCATCTGTACCCGTGTGAGCCGGCCGAACCAAACGGCGCGGTCACCGGCACAGCGGAGGCGGTGCTGCGCCTCGTCTATGGCCGCAACCAGGCCACGGACCGTGTGCAGGTCACCGGGGCAGTCACCCTAGCGGACCTGCGCTCCCTCTTCCCCGGGTTCTGACACACCTTGGCCAGTCGGGTGCCGAGGCCTCGGCACCCGACTGGCCTCGGCCGCCTCTGACTGTCCGGACCCTCGCCCGATTCCCTCCTGCCCCGCAGGAGTGAGGAAGGAATCTAGACCATGAACTCTCGTCGCGTGCTCATCACGGGAGCCTCGCGCGGCATCGGCCTGGCGGTGGCCGAACGCTTGGCCCGTCAGGGCCATCGGCCCATCGGTCTCGCACGGACCTCGATCGACGCCTTTCCCGGGGAGTTTCACGAGGTCGACCTGGCCGATCAGACAGCAACGGACACAGCCCTGCTGGCCGTCCTCGCCGATGGCCCCGTCGACGCCCTGGTCAACAACGTCGGTCTGGTCCGACCTGCATCCGTGCGTGAGGTCGAACTGGGTGATCTGCATGCGGTCTACGACCTGACCGTACGGGTCGCCGTCCAGGCCGTCCAAGCTGTGCTGCCCGCCATGACCGCACATACGTGGGGGCGCATCGTGAACATCACCAGCCTGGTGACCGTGGGCAAACCGGAGCGCACAGCCTATGGAGCGGCCAAAGCGGCACTGGACTTCTGCACCCGGGCCTGGGCAGGCGAACTGGCCACCACGGGAGTGACCGTGAACTCCGTTGCCCCAGGACCGACCGAGACGGAACTGTTCCGCGCCAACAACCCCGTCGGATCCCCCTCGGCACAGCGCTACCTCGCGGGCATACCGTCCGGGCGGCTGGGCCGGCCGGACGACATCGCCGCGGCCGTATGCTTCCTGCTCTCGCAGGACGCCGCACACATCACCGGCCAGATCCTGCGTGTCGACGGCGGCGCAAGCACCGGCTGACCCACCGACAGATGGGTCCCGCTGACGCCCGAACTCCAGGCCTGTCTACCCGGTCACGGCGTCACTTGCCTGGTCGCGCCTGCCCAGGCATCGCCCTTGCACATCCGTGCAACCCCGCAACACCGACGAGCACCTCAAAACGACATTCGATGACTTCCCTCTCCCTGGACGGCATCGTCATCTGTCGTCAAGACGTGTGCGGCAGCCGGCCAGGTGCCCACCATGCAGGGGCGCACGCTACAGCCGCATCGACCATTTCGTCCTTGGTGACTGCAGGGTCGCTGAGCCAGGCCCTGATGGCCCCGGCGAACCCGTGGGCCATGAACTGGGCGATCACCTGGCGGTTCGCGTCGGGGAGCTCCGTAGGACTGCGGTGCGCCATGAACGCCAGGGTGTAGTCGTGGAAGTGGCGCACCAGAGCTCCGAGGACACCGCTGTCGGCGGGGTCACCGAGAGAGAGTTCGTAGATCGACCGGAACCGCTCAACGTGGTCCGCGACCTCGGCCGTGGCCAGGCGAAGCAGCTCGACCGGCGAGTGGCCTTGCATCGCTCTCTGGTTCTCCAGGCGGTGACCGCGGTCGAGGTCGGCGTGGAGGACGTGGATCAGGAGTTCCAGCGGGGTGGTGTAGCGGTTGTAGAAGGTCGCCCGGGTGACCCCGGCGCGTTCGGCGAGTTGGGCAACGCTGATCTGGGAGACCGGTCGCGCCGAAGCGAGTTCGACGATGGCCTGCTCGAAGGCCCGGATCGTCCGGGTTATGCGGGGGTCGGTTTTGGCGTTCAGTGTTCTAGCCCTCCTGTCAGCGAGCGAACATCCCCCCGTTCCGGGCGCGCTCCGCCGGTCCTGCACTGCCTCCATGTTGCGCCACGACGCAATCGATGTTGTTATACAAGTGTCAAATATCTTAAGGGAAAGAGCATGCGAATGAGCTCCCACTCCGCAATCACGCTTCAGGAAGCCGCCGATCGGCTCGCCATCCGCGAGCTGGTCGACACCTATGCGCACTGCGCCGACCGGCGGGACGCGAAGGGGCAGATGGCCCTGTTCGCCGAGGATGCACGCTTCCTGGTGTTCATGGACGCCACCGCGGCAGAGCCCACCCAGGCACTGCAAGGGCGCAGTTCCCTCGCTCCTGTGTTCGACAACCTCAACAGCTATCAGACCACGACGCACTTCAACGGCCAGAGCACCATTTCCCTGGTGGGTGACCGGGCGAGCGGCGAGAGCTACTGCCTGGCCCACCACGTCTCGGTCACTGAGGAGGGGCAGCGCACACTCATGATCGCCTCCATCCGCTATCTCGACGAATTCGTCAAGGGCGCGGGCGGCGAGTGGCTGTTCGCCGAGCGCCGACTCATGGTCGACTGGACCGAGACGCGCCCCTCAACACCGTGACCTGATGCCGGTCAGCCTCACCCTGGACGGGCGGCGCCCTCTGAACGAGTGCCGCCACGCTCACTCTCCCGCCCTCACACGGCCCACCCCGGGACCTGTCGCCAGGGTGGACAGCGTCGGCCGCATTCGGCAGCGGGAGTGTGGGGCCCGAGATGCGGATGTGTTGACGGAGGAGCAGATGGGTCTCATGAGAGGAACCTCGACCATGTCCGCCCCCAGAAAAGTCCTCGCTGGACTCGCGTGAGCGAAGTGCCGAGGACCGCGGGCACGGGTCCGCCGTCCGCGCGGACCGCGCCAGCCGCGGGACGTTCGTGTCCGGCATGAAGAGGCCGAGCGGCATCAAGACCAGCACGTTCTGCGACGGCCAGACGCCGCCCCTGTTCGGCGGGGATGTGTGACGCTGCGGCGGGCCGCATTCAGCGTTGCCGGGTGGGCTCGTCGCAAGAACGCGGCCGGGCCGTCCTCGGAGTGTCGAACCGTGGGAAGTCGAAGTGTCACCGTGCCGAAGTCAGTCGGACGTCGGCGGCGCCTTCGGTGCGCGGAACAGACAGCCGATCGCTGCGGCCACGACGATGACGCTGACTGCGATCAGCGAGGCGGACAGGCCGTCCATGAAGGCGGACTTGACGCTCTCTGCCAGGGCCGTGCCCCGGGCGCCGAGTTGATCGGCGACATGGAGGCCCCCGGCGGCTGAGTCGCGTGCGGCTTCGGCGGCTTCGGAGGGAAGCTGGTCGAGGGAGCCCGGCAAGTTGGAGCGGTAGTGGCTGCCGTAGATCGAACCCATGAGGGCGATGCCGACGGCCGAGCCGACCTCGCGGGTGGTGTCGTTCATCGCGGAGGCGACGCCCTGCTGGCCGCGGCCGAGTGAGCCGGTGATGGCGGCGGTGCCCACGGATCCGGACAGGCCGATGCCGAGGCCCGCGAGGACGAGACCGCCGAGGAACGGCAGATAGCCGGAGTCGACATCGAGCAGGGAGATGACGAACAGGCCGGCGCTCAGCAGGAGCAGGCCGACGGTCATGGTGGCCTTCATGCCGACCCGGCGCACCAGATGAGGGGTGGTCTGGGACGTGGGCAGGACGACGACGGCGACGGGGACGAGGGCGGCGGCGGCTTTGAGCGGGCTGTAGCCGAGGATCAGCTGCAGGTACTGCAGGCCGACGAAGAAGAATCCGAAGACGGCCATGAACTGCACGAGGACGGTGATCGCGCCGGCCCGGAAGCCTCGGACCCCGAACAGCGCGGGGTCGAGCAGCGGGTGCTGATTGCGCAGGCCGAGCCAGGCGTACGCGGTGAAGGCCAGCACTGTGACGACTAGGGCGGCGATCACCGCGGGCTCCGTCCAGCCCTGCTCGTTGCCCTCGATGATGGCGAAGACGAGGGTGCCGATGCCGACGGCGGTGGACACGGCACCGGTCACGTCGGGTGGGGGCGGGCGCTCGTCCTTGGTGTCGGGCGCCAGGACGAGGGCGGCGACGGCGGCGAGGAGGGCGGCTGCGGCGCTGGTGACGAAGATAGCCCGCCATGAGTACCACTCCAGCAGAGCGCCCGCGGCGAGCATGCCGATGATGGCTCCGGCTGCGGCGAACCCGGACCAGGTGGCTACGCCCTTGGCGCGCTGCTCGGGAGGGAAGGCGGCGGTGATCGTGGACAGGGTGCCCGGCATGATCATCGCGGCTCCCAGGCCCATGACGACCCGCCAGGCGATGAGGGTGGTGGTGGAGTCCGCGAAGGAGGCGGCCAGGGAGGCGGCGCCGAAGACGACGGTGCCCGCGAGGAGGACGTTGCGGCGGCCGACGCGGTCACCGATGGCACCGAGGGGCAGGACGAGAGCGGCCAGGGCGACGGTGTAGCCGTCGGCGATCCAGGTAAGCGAGCTGTTGGTCGCCGACAGGTCGATGGCCAGGTCGGGCAGGGCGAGGTTGAGCGCGGAGACGGAGGCGACGACCAGAATCAGGGACAGGCACATGGCGAAGAGGACGCCGTGATGGCCGGCGCGGCCGGTCGCGACGGTCCCCTGTGTGACTTCGCTCTGATCGTCGGGCTTGCGGAGCGGGGTTGTGGACATGGGGACCTGTCTTTAGTCGGTGCCGGGCTGGAGGAGCTTGAAGACGAGGCGTGCGGCGGTGCGCTGGGCCGCCTGGCGCAGGCGCACCGGGGCCGGGAGGGCTGGCGACTGCGTTGGGGGAGTGGCGGGCAGACGGGGGAAGAGCGCTTCGGCGTTCGTGCGGTTGACAGCCATGAGCGTGCTCGGGTCGACGTTGCCGTCGAGGCCGTTGGCGAAGTACTGCGCGGCAGGGGTGGGGGCGAACGGCCAGTCGCTGCCGAAGAGGATGTGTCCGGGGCGGGCGAAGGCGAGCAGGGTCGGCAGGGCGGCGGGGCTGGAGGACAGGGCGGTGTCGAAGTAGAAGGAGCGGAAGTCGTCCAGTACGTCGAGCGGGCTGCGCGCGGTGTCGTTGGCGATGGTGACGGCCATGCGGTGCGAGGAGTAGGGGACAAAGCCGCCGGCGTGGCTGAGGATGAACCGGATGTCCGGGTACCGGCGTGGGATGCCGTTGCGGACCAGGAGGTAGGCCGCGCGGGTGGTGTCCAGCAGGAAGTCGGCGGCGAAGGCGGGAATGCCGTCGACCGGAGGAGCGGGGAGCTCCGCCGGGTGCACGAAGACCACCGCACCGCGGTCGTTCAGCGTGCGCCACAGCCTGTCCTGGCCGTCGGCGCCGAGGTAGCTGCCTTGGTTGTTGGCGAGCAGGGTGACGCCGTCGGCGTGCAGGTCGTCCAGTGTCCGCGCGGCCTCGGCGGCGGAGGCATCGGCGTCGGGCATGGGCAGCGTGGCGAAGAAGCCGAAGCGGCCGGGGTGGTCAGCGGTCAGGGCCGCAGAGTGGTCGTTGAGACGCCGGGCCAGGTCGGCGGCCTCCCCGGGGTCGGTGAGGAAGCCGGTGCCGGGCGTGGAAACGGAGACGATCGAGGTGCTGGTGCCGAGCAGGTCCATCAGTTCCAGTGCCGACTCGGGGCTCCATTCGGGCACGGCCCGGCCGCCGGCGTCGGCGATGCCGGCTTTGGCGAGCTCTGCCCGATAGAAGTCGGGCACCACATGCTGATGGACGTCGATGCGCTGTGTCGAAGGGGGCATGTGACGGGGCCTTTCATGCGGGTCTGCGCGCTACGGCGGGGAAGTCGTGTCGTTCCGGCCGCCGACCACGCACCTCCGACCGCGCGACGAGCAGGCTGTGGGCGTCGGCGCCCGGCGGCAGCCAAGGAGTGCGGCGTGGCGGTGACCGAGGGGCATGCGGGAAGCAGGGGGGTGAGGATCAGGGCCGGAAGTGGGGAGGCGGATCGGGAGCCTGGCCTTCGATGTCTAAGAGGGATGGCGGACGGTCGGTCAGACGAACGACACCGACACTGAGCCGAGGGCTGCGAAACGAGCCTCCGCCTTCTGTCCGGCGCCGACGAAGGGAGCGGTGGTCATGGCGCCGGGCAGGACCACGTGTCCGGGGTCCAGTCCGACATTGAAGGCGGCGAGAGTGTTGGCCAGCCAGGCGACTGCGCCGGCCGGGTGGCCCAGAACCTCCTTGCCGCTGCCGGAGGCCACGCGATCCCCATCCACGTGCAGGTCCACGGTGACCGCCGCGAGGTCGGGTGCGTACTCCATCGGTGTCCAGGAGCCGCAGACCAGCCCCGCGGAGCTGGCGTTGTCCGCCACTGTGTCGACCAGGGTGATCCGCCAGTCGCGGATGCGACTGTCGACGATCTCCAGTGCGGGAGCGACCGCCTCGGTGGCTGCCATTACGTCCTCGGTGGTCACACCGGGGCCGCGCAGCGGCCGGGCGAGGCGGAAGCAGATCTCGGGTTCGACGCGCGGGGCGCAGTATCGGGTGGTGCGTACGGTGCCACCGTCGCGGTGGACCATGTCGTCCAGCAGGTGCCCGAAATCCGGCTCGCGCACGCCGAGGAGCTGCTGCATCGCGGCGGAGGTCAGTCCGACCTTGTGGCCGATCACCGTCGCCCCGGCGGCTAGTCGGCGGGCGATGTTGTCCTGCTGGACCGCGTAGGCGTCGGCGAGATCGAGGCCGGGCAGCGTCGTGGAGAGCGGTTCGACCGGTGTCGTACGGCGTTCGGCCTCGCGCAGCAGCCGGGCTGCTTCTTCGCATCGAAGGCCTGGCGGGGTCATCCCTTGCTCCTTGCCGCCATGCGCGTCGCAGCCTCGTAGACCAGCTGGGCGTGCAGCTCGAACATCGCCACCAGGTCGACGGCGTCGCCGTTGATCTCCCGATGGACGAACAGTCCGTCAGCGCCCGCGACGGCGTAGGTCGCCAGTGTGTGGACCGCCTCTTCGTCGAGGCCGGGGAAAAGCGTTTCGGTCACCTCGGCGATCTTCGCCTGCGCGATGGCGCGGACCTGGAGGAACACTGTCCGGCCGCGGGGTTCGGCGGGGCGTCGTTCCAGCGCGAGCATCAGGCCCAGCCGGAGGAAGTCGGGGGCGTCGACCAGTGACTTCGCCACGTTGGCCGCCATGGCGGTGATCCGCTCCAGCGGGGTGCCCGTCTCCTCGCCCGGAAGCACGACCGCGGCCAGCCAGGTGTCGAAGCTGCGTTCGATGACCGCGGCGATCAGGTCGTCCTTGTCCTTGAAGTGCCAGTAGATCGAGCTGGCGGGCAGTCCGCACTTGGCGCTGACCGCCGCGATCGACGTGCCCTCGTACCCTCGCTCGCCCGCGATCTCCACGGCGGCGTCGAGGATGCGCTGCCGCGACTCCACCCCGTTCGCGCGCTTCTTGCGGGTCGTCTGCGGCCTCGTCATGGCAGGTGCTTCTCCTCTGTGCGGTTCACGCCGGCTCTTGACCGTCTCCGACGGCAAGCATACCGTAGCAGCCGTTCCAATTGTAGTAAGCGTTACAGCAAGAGCCGTGAACAAGAGCCGTGCAACATGAACGACAGTGAGGTGGCCTGGTGTGAGTGAGATCAGGGCCGGGACAGAGACCGGGCACAGTGGCTACGACGTGGCGGTGATCGGTTACGGCCCCACGGGCGTGACCGCCGCGAACCTGCTGGGCGCCATGGGCCTGCGCGTCGTCGTACTGGAACGCGATGCGGAGATCTTCAGCCGCGCCAGGGCCATCTCCACCGACGAGGAGGTCGTTCGCATCTGGCAGCGGGTCGGCCTGGCCGAGCGGCTCAAGCAGGACATGCTGACCGAACGGCCCGTCGACTTCGTCGACACGAACGGCCGAGCGTTCCTCAGCGCGCGCCCCGCCACGCGGGGCCACGGGCATCCGCCGCAGATGTTCATCTACCAGCCTGCGCTGGAACAGGTCCTGCGCGACGGCGTCGACCGATACCCCCAGGTGCGGGTGCTGCTGCGCCATGAGTGCCTGCGTCTGCGCCAGGATGCCGACGGGGTGGAACTGACCGTGGCCGGTACGGCCGACGACTCCGTCCACCGGCTGCGCGCTTCCTACGTGATCGCCGCCGACGGCGGCTCCAGCCTCACCCGTGCACAGCTGAACATCGGCTACGAGGGCAGGACGTACGAGGACCGCTGGGTGGTCATCGACACGAAGATGCTCAAGCCCTGGCCGGACCACGACAAGCTGCGCTTCCACTGCGACCCGGCCCGTCCCGCCGTGGACTGCCCGACCCCGCTCGGCCACCACCGGTGGGAGTTCCCGATCCTGCCCGGCGACGACGAGAAGCAGCTGACCACCGAGGAGGCCGTGTACCGGCTGGTCGCCCGGTACGGCATCTCCCGCGACAGCATCGAGGTCCTGCGCGCCACCGTCTACAGCCATCACGTCCGCTTCGCCAGCCGTTTCCGCATGGGCCGGGTCTTCCTCGCCGGCGACGCCGCCCACGCCATGCCTCCGTGGATCGGCCAGGGCATGGCCGCCGGCGTGCGCGACGTGGCCAACCTCTGCTGGAAACTCGACGCCGTCCTGCGCGGCGAACTGCCCGAGGCGGTGCTCGACAGCTACGAGGCCGAGCGCAAACCGCACGTCAAAGAAGTCACCAAGCGGGCGGTATTCGTCGGCCGCATTATCACCGAGCGCCGCCCGCCGGTCGCGCGCGTCCGCAACGGCGCCCTGCGCGTCCTGGACCGCATACCGGGCTTCGGCGACTGGCTGCAGGACTCCAACTGGATCCCCGTAGCCCGGTACGACACCGGCCTGCAGGCCCGCCCCCGCACCAGGGTGACCGGCCACCAGATCCCTCAGCCGTGGGTCACCGGCCCCGACGGCACCCGCGTCCGCCTCGACGACGCGCTCGGCGGCCGATGGCTCCTCCTGCACGCCGGCACGGCCACGCCCCAGCCGGCCTGGGACCTGCCGGGAGTCCCTTCCCTGACCGTCACACCCGTCGGCTCCCGGCCGGCCGAAGGCACCCTCGTCGACAGCGACGGCGTCCTGCTGCCCTGGATGGCCAGGCACGGCGCCGCCACGCTCGCCCTGCGCCCCGACGCCTACGTCTACGCAGCGGCTCCCGAGAACGCCCCGCTCCCGCCCCCACCCCGCGGCTTCGCCCCCTCCGCGACCTCCCGCCCGACCGCGTCCACCGCCCAGTGAGGACACCGGCATCATGACGACGACACCGACCGGCCTGCCGACGATGCAGGAGACGACGTACGACATCGGCGGACGGAAGATCTTCGCCGCCGAGACCGGTGACGGCCCACCGGTCCTGCTGCTGCACGGCGGCGGCCCCGGAGCCTCCGGCGTCTCCAACTACGCCCGCAACATCGCGGAGCTGGCCAAGGAGTACCGGGTCATCGTGCCCGACCTGCCCGGCTACGGACGCAGCACCAAGGGCGTCGACGGCGCCGACCCCTTCGGCTGCCTGGCTGACGGCATCCGAGGACTGCTCGACGGACTCGGCTTGGACAAAGCCCACTTGGTCGGCAACTCCTACGGCGGCGCCTGCGCCCTGCGCCTGGCCCTGGACACCCCCGACCGGGTCGAACGCATGGTCCTCATGGGCCCCGGCGGCATCGGCACCACCCGCGCCCTGCCCACCCCCGGCCTCAGCAACCTGCTGAACTACTACACCGGCGACGGGCCTTCGCGGGCGAAACTGGAGAAGTTCATCCGCAACTACCTCGTCTTCAACGCCACCGACGTCCCGGACGCCGCGATCGACGAGCGCTACCGGGCCAGCATCGATCCCGAGGTGATCGCCGCACCGCCGCTGCGACGGCCCTCGGGACCCAACGCCCTGCGGACCGTGTGGAAGATGGACTTCACCCGCGACCCCCGCCTGCCCCGGCTGCCCGTGCCCACGCTGGTGCTGTGGGGGGCGCAGGACAAGGTCAACAGGCCCTCCGGTGGCCGGATGCTCGCCGAGCGCATGCCCAACTGCGACCTGTACCTGGTCGCCAACACCGGGCACTGGGTGCAGTTCGAGCGCGCGCAGCTGTTCAACCGGCTGTGCGCCGACTTCCTGGCGGGCCGCCGATGAGCACCGCAGCGACCACCGCTCCCTCCGTCTTCGGCGCCGTCCACCTCGGCTACGTCGTCATCGAGACCAACCGCTTCGCCGACTGGCGGCGTTTTGGCGCCGACGCCATCGGTATGCATCACGACGTCCTCTCCCGCGACCTGATGCGCTTCCGCCTGGACGGCCAGGAGTGCCGGTTCCTGCTGCGGCGCGGCCCCGCCGAGGACGTCGTCGCCACCGGCTGGCACATCGACGACCACACCGCCTTCGAGCAGATCGAGTCCCGCATTCGCGCCCACGGCGTCCCCCTGACCGTCGGTACGGACGAAGAGGCCGCGCTGCGCGGCGTGGAACGCCTGCTGCGCTTCCCCGGCCCCAAGGGCATCACCCAGGAGATCTACACCACCCCGGTGACCTCGGCCGAGCCGCTGCGCATGCTCGCCTCCGGGTTCGTCACCGGTGACTTGGGCATGGGACACATCGCGCTGACCTCCACCAGGCCGACGCAGATCCGCGGCTACTTCAACACGGTCTTCGACGCCCGACTGACCGACTACATCGACGAGACCATCAGCGGTGTCAAGCTCAAGATCCGCTTCCTGCGCGTCAACGAACGCCATCACTCCGTCGCCGTCGTCGGTACCCGCGGCCTGTCCCTCGACCCGGTCCGCACTCGCGTCCAGCACCTCAACATCCAGGCCGCGAACCTCGACGACGTCGCTCAGAGCTACCAGCGCGTGCATGAACTCGGATTCGGCATGGCCCTGTCCGTCGGCCAGCACACCAACGACAAAGAGCTCTCCTACTACGCCCGGACCCCCTCGGGCTTCGAGTGGGAAGTGGGCTGGAACCCGATCGTCATCGACGAGACCACCTGGGAACCCACCACCCACCAGGGCATCAGCATCTGGGGGCACCTCCCCGTCGGCCAGACCATCGTCAACAAACTCAACCAGTTCCGCCTCGGCGCCCGCTCCCTGGCCCGCCCCGAGGACACCGTGCCCGCTCTCAGCGGCGCGGGCATCGCGGACGACTGACCCGGAAACGGTCACTTCGCCACCACTGGGGTGACCGTACCCGCCCATCTCCACGGCGGGGTGGTGGAACCGCACCGTCCGCCTCTCCCGCCCGGTCGAGCATTTGTCGCACCGCGGCTTCAGCGGCGCTCAGCCCTGCAGCCCGATCACGGGCAGGCCCTCGTGGCCGGTCTCGGGCGCCTTCGATCGTGAGTGCCCGCGCCTTCTCACGGTGCGCCGTTCGTCCCCCGGCACGCCCTCGGTCCTCCTGCCCCAAGGCACCAAGAAACGGTGATGCCGGAGACCACAGTGAGCGTCACCCATTTCGCGAGAGGACCAACTCATGTCCGTCCCTCCCCGTCGGTCCGGCAACGAGCCGACCGACGATCACCCCCTGGACGCCGACGCCGGGCCCCTGCACGTGCTCCACCGCACGCACACGGGTGCGCGTCGGCGGTTCCTGGCGCTCAACGGCGCAGTCGTCCTGGTCACCGCGTTGCTTTCCGGCACGGCGGGCGAGCTGTTCGCCGACGGTCCGGCGAACGGAATGCCCCTGGGCGCCGCGCTGGGCGCTCTGCAGCTGACCGTGCTGCTGCTGACCTCCTGGTGGTACGACCGCGCACTCCGGCGCGACGCCGATCCCCTCGCCGACCGGATACGACGCCGTGCCGAGCACGTTCCGCACTCCTCACAGCTGTACCCGGGCCTGGCAACAGGGAGACAGAGATGACCGAGCTGTCGCTTGCCACGCAGTTCACATCGGTCTCGGGCGGTTCCGGCGATCGGGCGGTGGTGTTGACCGCCTTCATGGTGTTCGTCGTCCTGGCCCTGCTGTTGTGCGTTCTGGCCGGCCCCGAGGGTGACACCACGGGCGACTTCTACACCGGCAGCCGGTCACTGACGCCGATGCAGAACGCGTTGGCGCTCACCGGGACTACATATCGGCCGCCACACTCCTGGGCGTCTCCGGCCTGGTGGCCGTGGCCGGATACGACGGCGTCTCCCTGGCGGTCAGCAGCTGTCTGGCCGTCGGCGTGTTCCTGGTGCTCGCCGGTCCGCTGCGCAACGCCGGCCGCTACACCCTGGGCGACGCCTTCGCGCTGCGCTCGCCGGGTTCCTCGTCCCGTATCGCCGCGGCCACGGCCACCCTGGCCGTCTGCCTGCCCTTCCTCGTCCTCCAACTGGCCGGAGCCGGCAGCGCCACGGCACTGCTGCTCGGCGTCACCAGCCAGGGGGCCCAGCAGGTCTGCACCGTCTTCGTGGGATCGGTGATGATCTGCTTCACGGTGCTCGGCGGCATGAGAGGGACGAGCCTGGTCCAGATCGTCAAGGTGGCCGTGGTCTTCACCACCCTGCTGCTGCTCGCCTTCCTGGTCCTGCGGCGCTACGACTTCGACCTGGACGCTCTGCTGACCGCGGCCGAGCAGGGGAGCGGGCTTCGCGACCGCTACTTCGAGCCCGGTCACGTCCTGGGTGACAGCGGCGCCGGACGCCTCGACTTCCTGAGTCTGCAACTGTCCGTCGTCCTGGGCGGCGCGTGCATGCCGCACGTCCTGATGAGGATCAACTCGGCCGCCGACGGGGCCGCCGCCCGGCGGGCCACCCGCTACGCCGTCGCCCTCATGGCCGTCTTCTGCCTCTGCGTCGTCATCGCGGGACTCGGTGCCGCCGGTGTCGTGGGAGCCCAGAAGATCCTTGCCGTGGACAGCAGCGGCCAGACGGCCCTTGTCCTCCTGGCCGGGGACCTGGAGGGTGGCACCTCGGGATTTCTGGGCAGCGCGCTGTACACCGCCGTCGCGTGCGCGGTTTTCGTCACCGTACTGGCGGTGGTCGCCGGCATCGTGCTGAGCGCCGCGGCCACGCTGGCCCACGACCTGCACGCGCACGTGGTGCGCCGGGGCCGTATGTCCGGGCACCGGGAAGTCCGTTCGGCCCGATGGGCGGTGGGTGGCGTGGGCGGACTCGGCATCCTCCTGGCGGCGGTGGCCCAGGGGCGCAACCTTGAGTCCCTGACCCATCTGGCGCTCACGCTCGCCGCCTCCACGGTCCTTCCTGCCTGTCTGTACGGATTGTTCTGGAGCCGGTACAACCGGACCGGTCTGCTGTGGACCGTGCACGGCGGCGTCCTTTGCACCACCGCTCTGTACGTATGCTCCCTCTCCGTCTCCGGCGCACCTGCCTCACTCCTGCCGGAACACGACTTCCATGTCATCGAGCTGCAGTCCACCGCCGTGCTGGCGATCCCGTTGGGATTCCTTCTCGGTTGGGCGGGCAGCGTTGCCGGACGGCGTGCACAGGGCGCCGAGGAAGGCGATGGGGATGCTCGTTGGCGTGAGCAGGTCCTCGCGGGAGCGGGACAGCAATGACGTGCGCCGCGGCCCGGCGGTTCGACCGGGCCGCGGCGCAGGCAGCGACTCACTCACAGCGGCAGATGGACAGGGGGCGGCCGTCTTCGCGCCGGACTCAGGCCGGACCGGCTCCGATCCTCGCGGCCAGCGCGGGGAACTGAGCCAGGGCGTTGGACCGCTCGACAGCCAGTCGTTCAGCAGGTGCGAACGTCTGGTCCAGCTGCGGTGCGGGGTCACCGGCCGCCGGGAACAAGGCGTTGGTGAAGGGCCAGTCGGTGGCGAAGAGGATGTGCTGGGTACCGGCCAGTTCCCGCACCGACTTCATGGCCTGGGGGGCCGGTGACAGGGCGGTGTCGTAGAAGAGTTTGCGGAAGTGCGGGCTGCTGGAGTCTGCACCGGCGGCCCCCACCTGCTGGGCGATCGCCGGGGTGAGCGTCAGCAGGCTGGTGCGGTAGGAGATGTAGGGCAGGGTGCCGCCTGCGTGGGCGGCGAGCCAGCGGATGCGCGGGTAGCGCTGGTACACGCCCTTGTAGAGCATGTTGACCAGCGCGCGGGTGGTGTCGAACGTGAACTCGTACAGGAACGGCGGCAGTCCGAGGTCCGGGTAGCTCTGCGGGGTCACCGGGTGGATGAACACCATGGCACCCAGATCGTCGAGCGCCTTCATCAGCGGCTCGAACACCGGGTCGCCCAGGTACGTTCCGCCATAGCTGCTGAAGATGCCGACACCGTCCAGCTTGAGGTCTCCTACGGCCCGCTCGGCCTCCGTGACAGCGCGGGCGACATCGCCCTCGTCGGCTATGTCGCCCAGAGGCAGGACGGCGAAGCCGCCAAAACGTCCCTTCAGGGGCGCGGACTTCGTGTGCACCAGATCCCGGCTCGTGTAGGTGTTCAGACGCCGTGCCATCGCCACCCGGTCCTCCTTGGAGGACAGATAGGTGACGCCCGGCTCGGAGACGGACACCACCTGGGTCTGGATGCCGTAGCGGTTCATGAAGTCGACCGCGAGTGCCGGGCTCCACGCCGGGACCGGCACACCCCCGATCGTGGTCACGCCGTGCGCCGCCAGGGACCGGCGGTAGAAGTCCGGGATCAGATGGCAGTGCACATCGATACGGTCCCGGCCGCGGGGTGCCGGAGCGTCCGCGGACGCGGCGCCGACCGCGCTCGCCGGCACTGCGCCGAGGGCTGTCGCGGCGACCCCCAGCGGCAACGCCGCCTTGAGCACGCCGCGTCGTCTCATGCCGCGCGGGTCGATCTGTCCGGTAACAGCCATGGAGCACCTCACCGAGGGAGCGAAGGGGGACCTGAAGCCGCTGGAAGAGCAAGACGTATGTCGGGCAGCTGCAGCATCCGGCAGCGGTGTGCGCGCCGACAGGCGGCCTTCCTGTAGTGTTCACTACAGCGGCTGGAGTGATCGCTACGGTAAGAGTGGCGGGAGCGGGCGTCAAGGAGCGCGGCAGGGGAGATTCATGGGTCGCCTGCCATGCGTGTACCTGTCTGTTCCGGTTCTTCCGTCGGGCACGGGCAGATCGTCCGTCGGAGGCTCAGGAAGCGCCGCCGCGTGCCGTGCCCCCGCTGCCCGTACGGGATCCCAGTAGTTCTCGCGGAGAAAACAACGCTAAGGGGCTGCGGCCCAGCTCAGGGGGCCTGCGTCACTGGCCGAGAGTGCTGACGCGGTTCGCGTACTCGCGGCGGGCCTTGCGCTGTGCCGGGACGCTCTGGGCGCCGTGGAGGGGCTGGCAGCGAGCAAGGAGTTGTTGGTGGACCGCCGGGGTGGTGCTGACGCGCAGTGTGTAGCCCTGGCCGCGTCGTACGGTCACGCCCTGGTCGAGCGCGGCCCGCTCGCCGGGGTCCAGCGCGGCCGCACGGAGGAAGTCGGCGACCTTGCCCGGCATGTCGAGGGCGACCGGCAGTTCCGGGGCCGGAGCGCCCTCGCGGTCGTCGATGGCGTGCTCGGGCAGTAGGTCGGCGACAGCGGTGCGGATGGCGCCGCGGCTGACGTCGTGCTCGCGGGCGAGGCTGGCGATGGACTGGCCGTTCAGGTACGCGGTGCGCACGGTGTCGGTCTTGTCTGTCGGGACGGCGGGGCGGCGGCCGCCCTTGTTGCCCTTGGCCTCGGCGGCCCGTAGTCCGTCGTAGGTGAGTTCGCGTTGGAGGTCGCGTTGGAGTTCGCCGGCGGCGGCGAGGGTCTGCACCATGAACTTCACGGTGGACAGCAGTTCTCCGGTGCGGGGGTGGCGGGCGGTGAGGTCCATCGCGGAGAACGCGCCGTCGTGGATGCGCAGGGCGAGGTGGTCGCGGTGCAGGATGTCGAGCACGTCGAGGATGTGCTGCGTACGAGGCGGAACATCTCGGAGATGTGCACGACATCGCCCGGCCGCGCGTAGGTGAGTAGTTCACTGAACTTCGGGCGCTCAAGTGGGTGGAGGCGGCTGGAGGTGCCCGGCTCCTCCTCGAAGACGACCGGGTCCTCGATCTGGGCCTCGTCCAGGACGAGGTTCTGGCGGTCGGTCATTGCTGGTCGGTCGAGACCCGCTTGTAGACGAGATTGGCCACGCTCTTCCTCGCTTCCGTCGCCGCATCGGACCTCGGCTGTCATCTAACCCTGTCGTCAGCCGCCATCGGATCTCATTGGATCAGAGTCGCTGCGAGGCCCCGAAATCTCTGGGTTCATTGGACGCCCGCCGGGCCTGTCGTCATTCGATCGAATGACGACAGTGGCGGGAGTGCCGGGCACCGCCTGCGTCCTGGGGGATTTCACCCAGACAGGCTGGGGGCCTGCCGGATTCCAGGAGGCCAACTCCGGGTGTGACGCTGCGTGTTATGACGCAGACGACCAGACACCGCATTCCCGACCTCGACGTCGTACGCGGCTTCGCGCTCGCCGGCCTCCCTCTGGTGAACCTCGCGCTCACCTTCGGCGAGGACCACTACCCGCGCCCCGACGCCATTTCGTCGTTCCTTCACGACAATCTCGTGCTCCACCGCTTCGTCCTCATCTTCACGCTCCTGTTCGGCGTGAGCTTCGCGCTGATCCTGCAATCGGCGTCCGAGAGGGCATCGCGGCCGCGGGGGGTCCTGGCGCGCCGCCTTGCGGCACTGTTCGCGATCGGCACGGTGCAGCTGTTCGCCCTCGACGAGAACCTCCAGCTCGTGGTGTATGCCGTGCTGGGCCTCGTGGTGCTGCTGCCGCTGTCCTACCTGCCGCGCCGCGCGGAACTCCTGGTGGGTCTGGGGGTGTTGGCCGGGTCGGTCGCGATCATTGAGCAGGACCCGCAGGCCGTCGGATACGGCCTGAAGATCGTCCTCACCTCGGTCGGCCTGCTCGCCCTCGGCTCCGCCGCTGTCCGGTACGGCATCCACACCGACCTGGCCAACCGCGCCAGGCAGCTGCACATCGCCTTCCTCGTCGCGGCGGCGCTCGCAGTCACCACCCTCGTGCTGCGACCTAACACGGCGAGCGTGCCCGGTTCCGTGCTCGCCGACATACGGCTGTTCTCCACCTCCGCGGTGTACGTGACCGGGCTGCTGCTCGCGCTGCGCACCGGCATCGGCGCACGGCTGACCACCGTGCTCGCCCCGCTCGGCCGAATGGCGCTGACCTGTTTCCTCACCCAGGCGGCCGCGGCGGTGGTGTTCGCCGCCCTGGTCGACGTACGCGGATGGAACTACGCCGCCCTGACGTTCGCAGGCACCGCGGTCCTGGTCGCCGCGCAGGCCACCGCGTGCGCACGGTGGCTGCGCCGCTTCCGGTACGGCCCGGCCGAATGGCTGTGGCGCTGCGCGACCTGGCTGAGGCTCGTCCCGATACGCCGGACTTCCGTCGCGGCCTGACGTGTCCTGATGCCATCGGCGCCTGCGCCCGACGGGCCATGGCCTGGGGGTTTTCCCCCAGAGGTCTCGGAGGACAGCCCCGTACCGGCGCCCGCCCCCGGTCCATAGCGTGGAACGTGTCACGCAAAACAGCCGCATTTCCGGCGCACGAACAGGAACCCCATGAACACCGTCCTTGAACTGGACCAGGTCAGCCGCAGCTACGGCCGCGGGCCAGACACCGTCCACGCTCTGCGTGATCTCGACGCCCGCCTGTACGCCGGCACGCTCACCGCGGTCGTGGGGCCCTCCGGCTCCGGCAAGTCGACCTTCCTGCAGTGCGCGGCCGGTCTGGACCGGCCCACTTCGGGCACGGTGCGCCTGGCCGGCCAGGAGATCAGCGCGATGCGGGAGCGCGAGTTGACCCGGCTGCGGCGCGGGCGCATCGGCTTCGTGTTCCAGTCCTTCAACCTGCTGCCCGCCCTGACTGTGCAGGAGAACGTGCTGCTTCCGCTGCGCCTCGACGGCAAGCCGCGCGATCCCGAGCGGGCGCGTCGCATGCTGGCCCGCGTCGGCCTCGACGGGCGCGAGGACCGGCGGCCCGGCGAGCTGTCCGGCGGACAGCAGCAGCGCGTGGCGATCGCCCGTGCGCTCATCACGGATCCGGCCATCGTCTTCGCGGACGAGCCCACGGGCGCGCTCGACCAGGAGACCGCGGCCGGGGTCCTCGGCCTGCTGCGGGAGTCGGTCAGTGAGCACGGAGCCACGGTCGTCGTCGTCACGCACGATCCGGCGGTTGCCGCCCAGGCGGATCGTGTGCTGCGGCTCTCGCAGGGCAGCCTGGTCCAGGACACCGCCCCGGCCCGGCCCGCCGCAGGGGTGCGCGCATGAGCCTGTTCAGGTCGACCGGTCTGGCCACCGCCTCGGTCAAGGCCCGTCCCTCCGCCTTCGCCGGGACGTTCGCCGCCCTAGTCTTCTCCGCTACGGTCACCACCGCGTGCGTGGCCTTGGCTGTGTCCGCCTCGCGCGTGCCCGTCTCCCCGAAGCAGGCCGAGCTCTACGACGTGGGCATCGCCTTCAGCATCCTCACCATCTACATGGCCGTCTTCGTCATCGGCCAGGTGATGTCCCTGGCCGTCGCCCAGCGCGGCCGCGAGAGCGCGCTGCTGCGGGCGATCGGCGCCGAGCCCAAGCAGATCCGCCGCATGGTGGCGACCGAGGCGCTGTGGACCTCGCTGCTCGCGCTGCCCGTCGGTTACGGGCTCGGCGCGCTGCTCGCCCACGTCTGGTTCGACGGCATGGCCGCGGGCGGCATGGTCCCGGACGGCATGACGATGAGCGTCGGCCTGATCCCCCTGTTCACCACGGCGAGTGTCCTGGTGGTCTGCTCCCAGCTGGGCGGGAAGATCGCCGCCTGGCGCGCGTCGCGGACCCGCCCGTCGGCGGCCCTGGCCGAATCGGCCGTACAGGGCAGCGGGCGGCCCGGCCGGGTCCGCGCCACCGCGTCCCTGGTCGTCCTCGCCGCGGCGTGCGCGCTCACGGTGGTCGCGGGCGTGAGCTCGGCCAAGGACGCGGCGTCCGAGATCCCCATGGTGCTGCTCGCCTACCTCGTCGCGATCGGCCTGGGCGGCCCCTGGATCGGGCGGCTGGCGACGGCTGTCGCCACGCCGCTGCTCCGCCGTTACGGAGGTGTTGCCGGTGAGCTGGCCGTCGCGGGGGCCCGTGCGCGCTCGCGCCGCCTCGCGGCGGCGATCACCCCGATCGCCATGATGACGGCCTTCGCGGTGGCCCAGTTCGTGACGCTGACCGGGGCCGCGGAGATGGACTGGATGGCGGTCTTCGGGACCCTCCTCTACGCGGGCTTCACCGGGGTCGTCGCCGCGAACACTCTGGTGATGCTGACCCTGGAGAGGCTGCGCGAGTTCTCCCTGCTGCGGACGGTGGGGGCCGAGAAGCGGCAGGTCAAGGCCATCGTGGTGGCCGAGAGCGCGATCACTGCTCTCGCGGGCCTGGGCGCCGGGACGCTGGCCGCACTCGCGGTGCTCGTCCCGCTGGGGCAGAAGGTCGGCACGCCGGTGTCGGAGCTGCCGGTGTGGGTCTGGTTGGCGATGCTGATCAGCGGGGCCGGTCTCGTCCTGGCCGCGTACTGCGCGCCACTGGCGCGGATGCTGCGCGTACGGCCCATCGAAGGCGTTACGCGGCGCAGCGCATGAGGAGTCGTGATGATCGAGGCCATGGGCCCGCGGTGTCGAGGACGGCGCGAGAGGATGGCGCGATGAGTGAACCGCGCGCCGCCCGCACCGTACCGGCCCTCCGGGCCGTACTGACGGCGCCGTTCTCCCGGCGGGCGTGGCAGGAGACGGCGTACTGCCTGCTGTCCTTCGTCCCCAACCTGGTGGGATTCACCCTCGTCGCCGTGACCGTCGTGGCGCTCGGCTGCGCGCTCACTCTCACTGTGTTCGGCGCAGTGCCCGGCCTGCTCTTCCTGGTGGCGGGGCTCGCGCTCGCCCGGGGCCTGGGCGCGCTGCAGCGCCGGCTCGCTCGGCGGCTGCTCGGCGAGCACGTCGCCGAGCCGCCCCGGCCTCGCGCCGGCCGCGGGCGCGTCGAGGGCGTCAAGGCGCGTCTTCAGGACGTCACCGCGTGGCGGGCGGTGGCCTACGTGCTGGTGAAGCTGCCGGTGTCGGCCCTCGGCCTGTGGGCGGTGGCGTGGTGGGTGATCGGCGCGCTGCATGTCATCGCGCCGCTGCGCTGGGCGGCCGGGCAACACGACTTCAGCCTCCTCTCGCCCATTCCTGGTCTCGGACTGAGCCCGCACTCGCTCGGCGCCGCCTTCGCGGCGGCTGCGTTCGGCTGCGCGATCCTGCTGGCCGCCCCGTGGGTCACGCGCGCCTTCGTCGCCCTGGACCGCCAGCTGCTGCGCGCGCTGCTCGCCCCCGGCGCGGTGGCCGACCGGGTGCGGGAGCTGGAGGAGACCCGCGCCCTGGCCGTCGACGACGCGGCCGAGCGGCTGCGCCGTCTCGAACGCGATCTGCACGACGGCGCGCAGGTCCGCCTCGCCGCCCTGGCGATGAGCCTGGACATGGTGCGCGAGCAGCTCGACGACCGCGACCGGCCCGAGCTGCACCGCCTGGTCGAGACCGCCCGCGACAACGCCGCCGAGACCCTGACCGAGCTGCGCGACCTCTCCCGCGGCCTGCACCCGCCGGCCCTCGACGCCGGCCTGCCGGACGCCCTGACCACCCTCGCCGCACGCACCGCACTGCCGGTCGACGTATCGGTGGACGTGCCGGAGCGGGCGACCCCGGCCATCGAGAGCCTGGCCTACTACTGCGCCTCCGAACTGCTCGCCAACGTCATCAAGCACAGCGGGGCGCGCGGCTGCCGCATCGAGGCGTCCACCGGCGACGGCACGCTGTGGCTGCGCGTCATCGACGACGGCCGCGGCGGTGCGCACATCGCCGAGGGCGGCGGCCTGGCCGGACTCGTCCAGCGGGCCCGCACGGTCGACGGCGAGCTGACGGTCCACAGCCCCGACGGGGGCCCCACGACGGTGCGGGTGAGGTTGCCCCTCCATGCCTGACTCCGCTGACGCGATGTGTGCGAGGCTGCATCCATGCACGTAGTGATCGCCGAGGACGCCGCCGTACTGCGCGAGCTGCTCGCCCAGATGCTGACCATGCGCGGCCACGAGGTCGCCGCGTCGGTCGCGGACGCCGACGCCCTGCGCGCGGCCGTCGCCGAGCACCGGCCCGACATCGCGGTCGTGGACATCCGGATGCCACCGACCCACACTGACGACGGGCTGCGCGCGGCGATCGACATCCGCGAGCGGCACCCCGCAACCGGTGTCCTGCTCTTCTCCCAGTACGTCGAGACCAAGTACGCGACCCGGCTGCTCGCGCAGGGTTCCGCGGGCGTGGGCTACCTGCTCAAGGAACGGGTAGCGAACGTCGCCGAGTTCACCGACGCGCTGGAACGCGTCGCGGCCGGCGGCACCGCCCTCGACCCGGAGGTCGTCACCCAGCTGGCCAGTGCGAACCGCCGCACCGAGAAGCTGGAGGCGCTCACCGACCGGGAGCGGGACGTGATGGCCCTGATGGCCGAGGGCCGCTCGAACACGGCCATCGCCCAGCAGCTGCACGTGTCGGCGGGCACCGTCGAGAAGCACGTGGCGGCGATCTTCGGAAAGCTGGACCTGCCGGTGTCGGAAGACCACAACCGCCGGGTCCTCGCCGTCATCCGCATGCTCCGCCAGGACCCGAGGGACTGAGCCGCAGCCCCCTCCGGCGACGGCACAGCGCTTGGTGCCTGCCTGTCTACTGTCCGGCTGCCGGGTCGTCGGGGATCACGGGACGCAGCGGTCGGTGGCCCTGATCGTCGAGCTGGGCGAGTTCGCGGTCGTAGTCGACAGTGATCGAGCCGTAGTAGTTCACCGCCGAGCTGCGGGCCGGGGAGATGTGAGAGAGGACCTCGGGATCCACCTCACGACCGGCACCGCGCAGTTCGTCGACAGCCAGGCCCATGTACTCGGTGTGCCAGCAGACCACGGCGTTCGTCACCACCGTCAGGCACCACGCCTGCTCGTTTTGCTGCTCGGGCTGGCGCCGAGTGACCTTGCCCTCCCGCGCGTAGTGCAGCTGACGGCGCAGGGAGTGCAGGGACTCGCCCTTGTTCAGCTGCCTGGCGATCTTGCGGCGGTAGGCCGGATCGGACAAGTACTTCGCCGCGTAGATCGTCCTGCGAATAGCGCCGTACTCCTTCAGCGCGGCGGCCAGGGCGTTCTGCCGGGAGGACGCGGAGAGCTTTCCGACGATCAGGGAAGCGGTGGCGTGCCCGTACTTCAACGACCCGGCCAGCCTCAGCAGGTCGTCCCAGTGCGCGGCGACCAAGTCGAGGTTGGCCTTCTTCGTCAGCAGCGGCCCGGCGGTGGGGAACTTCTCCTCGTAGTTGGCCTTCCCGCCCATCCGGTACAGAGTGATCTTGCCCAAGTCACGGATGCGCGGCGAGAGCTGCTTGCCCACGAGATCGAAGAGCCCGAAGTTGACCAGAGTCACCCCGTGCGTATCCGTGGCGTGCTCGGTGATCGGCAGGTCGGTGGCGTTGCCCAGGATCTCGTCCAGGACATAGTGGGCCTCGCGGTGGGTGGCCACGATGACCTTCGTGCCGAAGGTGGAGTGCTGGTCGGAGACATGGGTGTAGGTGGAGATGCCTTCGTTGACGAAGTACTTGTTCAGATGCCGGGCGGTGATCGACTTGCCGCGGGTGGGGAACCGCTGCCCGTCCGAGGACGACAGGGTCCCGGAGCCGAACATCGCGGTCATCGGCAGCTGGTGGTGGTAGTTGACCAAGCAGATGTTCGCCTCGCGCAGAGTTTCCTCGCGGATGTACCACTCCGCCGTCCACGCCAGCACGTCATACGGGATACCGCACGAGGAGGCCATCCCGTGCAGCCCCATGTTCGTGGACAGCCCGATCAGACAGGCGATCAGATTCCTCTTCAGCTGCGGCGAGCGTGCCTGCTTGCCGCCGGCATGCGTGAAGCAGTCCAGGAAGCCGGTGTGGCGGTCCATCTCCACCAGCAGCGAAGCGATCGGCACGTTCGGCAGCATCCGCTCCAGCTCACCGTGCAGCTCCTCGGCCTCGGACGGAATGTCCTCCGCCGTCAGCGGGGAGATCACGAGCTCGCCCGCGTCATTGAGGCGGACCGGCCCGTCCCCGCTCTTGAGGGTGTCCTCCAGATCGGTCAGGGCCTCATCCAGCTCATCCATCACCAGCGGCAACGCCTCGGAGGCGTCCGGGCTCTTGCCGACCAGGCGGCAGAACTCGACCCGGTGCGTGGCCCACTGGGCGGGCTTGAAGAGGTACGTCTCAGGGTTGTCGTAGCGGCGCGAGCCCGGCACGTACACATCCCCCGAGCGCAGACCGTCGCGCAGCGCGAGCAGCGTGCACAGCTCCCAGTAGTGCCGGTAGGCGGTCGCATCCCCCTTGGCCGCGGCCTCATCGAGGTAGCCCTGCCAGCGGGCGGGCACGAAGGAGGTCGGCGCCTTGTCGGGGACGTTGCGGGCGCCGGTGGCGTTCAGCTCCCGCAGGATCTCCAACGCCTCGATCAGCGGCTGTGCCTCCGTGCCGCCCTTGAACCGCACGGTCCTGAGCACCTTCGGGGCGAACTGCCGGATATAGGTGTAGGAGCCCTCCAGCAGCCGCAGATGCCCGTGATCTTTCGGGAGCCGCACCGTGGCCCCGGCGTGGGCGGCGATCAGACGGGACATGCCGATCTTGCCGCGCAGTAGCGTGCCCACCGCCTCGTCCGGGATACCGGCATCGGCCAGCACCGGCAGGATCTCGTCCAGCAGGCTCAGCCGGTCCTCCGACAGCTTCGCCCGCTCGGCGAGCTCGTCGCGCAGCTTGATCCGCGCCCTCGACTCCGAGCCCGACAGCGTCTGGTCGAAGAGCTGGACGACCGAGTCGAGGACGTCGACGGCGGACTGCGCCAGCAGCGTGAGCAGGATCGGGTGGCGTCGGTTCGCCTCCCGGCGTTCCAGGGCCTGCGCGGTCAGACGCCTGCCGATCTGGGCGAGGTGGCGGCGTCGTTCGGCGGGCAGCGCGGACAAGTCGAGGGCGTGCGCGTCCAGGCCGCGCAGGAACACCAGCTTCTCCACCTCTCCGCCCACGCTAGTGGGCGACGCCTGCACCGGCCCGGTCCCCAGCCAGTGCAGCCGCGTGGACCGCAACGCCGGATCGACGACCAGCAGGTTGTCCAGGCCACGGGCGCGCTCGCCGGTCAGCAGGTGGGCCACCGGCCGTGGGTCTCCTGCTCGGCAGCGGTACGGGCACTGGCGACCTTCTCCAGCAGCAGCACTACCCCGGGCCGGATCACCTTCGCCGAGCGCAGGTACTCGCAGCCCAGGCGGAACAGCAGCGACGGGGAGTCGTGCTCCATGGCACGGGCCAACAGGAACTCATCCAGCTCCTTGTGCTCGATGGCCTTCGGCTGCTTCCACCCCAGATACTCAGCGACCTGGCGCAGATGGTCGGTGCGGGTCTGCTCCCGCTCGCCGTAGCCCGCCAGATCACCGGCGGCGAGCCCCAGCTGGCGGGCCAGGCGGCCGACCGCAGCCGCCGGCGCGGCGGGCACATCGTCGGGGACGAAGCCCAGCCAGGGCAGGGCGGAGAGCTGCACCGCCGCGCCGAGTACGTTCTGGGACCGGCGGAACTTCGCCAGGAACGCCCGGTCGGCCGGGGTGAGGGTGAAGTAGCGGATCAGCTCGTCCTTACCGACCGCCGGGAACGACCGCAGGGCCTCCAGTTCCTCATCGGAGAACACCCGCGTCGCCATCTACCCCGCCCCTCCCGTCGACACCATCACCCGTTCAGCCCAACGAGCCTGCACCGGACCGGCAACGGGATAAGTGATCTGCAGAACATCAGCGCAGGTCAGACGCTCGGAAGCGGCTTAGCGGTGTTTTCTCCGCGAGAACTACTGGGACCCCCGTACGCAGCACACGGGACAGTCCCAGAGCGGCTGTCCGCACGGCGGGCGCCAGCTGGGCAGGGTGGAACCGGGCGCGCGGCACGGCGACCGACAGAGCGCCCACCGCCGTCGGTCCGTCGAAGACGGGCGAGGCGATGCAGCTGACACCCAGGGCTGCTTCCTGCTCCTCGTAGGCAAGGCCGGACACCTGGATCTGCTCGATGGCGGTGCGCAGCCGCGCCGCGTCGGTGACCGAGTGGGGGGTGAGGCGGGGCAGGGGCGCGGCCAGTACCTCGTCCACCAACTCGGGACCGGAGAAGGCCAGGAGTGCCTTGCCGACACCGGTGCAGGTCAGGGGGAGCCGCCCGCCGATGCGGGAGGGCAGCGCCAGGGCCTGGTGGCCGTGGATCCGCTCGACGTAGACCACCTCGTGTCCTTCCCGTACGCCGAGGTGCACGGTCTCGTGGGTGGCTTCGAAAAGGTCCTGGAGGAACGGCAGTGCCGCCTCCCGCAGATCGAGTCGGCGCGGCACCAGAGAGCCCAGCTCGAAGAGCTTGCCGCCGAGCCGGTAGGTCTCTCCCTCGCGTTCGAGCAGGCCGAGGCGTACCAGGTCGGCGCAGAGGCGGAATGCGGTCGTCTTGGCCAGCCCGGTACGGGTCGCGATTTCTGTGAGACGGAACGCACCGCCGTCCGGGCGGTAGCAGTCGAGGACGGCAGCTGCCTTGGCGAGCATGTTCCCCTGCGCACTGTTCCGTGTCATGGAACGTATTTTGCCGCTGCTCGCACCGCACGCCTATACCTGTCGTGGATCGACGGCCGGCCATTGCCGCCTCTCCGACAGCCCCACGTCTCCCCGCCCCGGAGGTAACCCGCATGTTCGCTCCGCACCGCAGAACCAGTCCGCACCGGGGGCGATCATGAGCGGCCGCGAGGCCGCCGATGCCGTGACCAAGGCGGCGGCCGTCCTGGAGGAGGCCGCCCGCACCGGCGTCGCGTGCGCCCCGGTGCGCTCGCTCCTGCCGGAGGCGGACGTCGAGGCCGCGTACGCCGTGCAGCGCCTGCAGGTGGAGCGCGGTGTCACCGCCGGTCGCCGGCTCGTGGGCCGCAAGATCGGCCTGACCTCGCCCGCCGTGCAGCGGCAACTCGGCGTCGGCCAGCCGGACTTCGGCGCCCTGTTCGCCGACATGGCGGTGCCCGAGGGACAGCCGATCGCCCCCGGACGGCTGCTCCAGCCGAAAGTCGAGGCCGAGGTCGCCCTGGTGCTGGGCGCGGACCTGTCGCACCGCGCCCCGACCGTCGCCGACCTCCTGCGTGCCACCGCGTTCGCGCTGCCCGCGCTGGAGATCGTGGACAGCCGGATCGAGGACTGGGACATCACCATCGTCGACACCGTCGCCGACAACGCCTCCTGCGGCCTGTACGTCCTCGGCGGCACGCCCGTGCCCCTGGACCGGGTCGACCTGCGCGCTGTGACGATGACCCTGACGAAGAACGGCGAGACCGTCTCGCAGGGCACCGGCGCCGACTGCCTGGGCGGCCCACTCACCGCCGCCCTCTGGCTCGCCGCCACCCTCGCCGGCCTGGGCGACCCGCTGCAGGCCGGCGACATCGTCCTGACCGGCGCGCTCGGCCCGATGGCCGTCGCCGCCGAGGGCGACGAATTCACCGCGCACACCGAAGGGCTCGGCACGGTCACGACCGCGTTCGCGTCCGCCCTCACGGAAGGAGCCGGAGCATGACCGCGAAGGTCGCCGTCATCGGGTCGGGCAACATCGGCACCGATCTGATGATCAAGATTCTCCGGCTCTCCGAGTCCTTGGAGGTCGCCGCGATGGTCGGGATCGACCCGGACTCGGACGGCCTGGCGCGTGCCCGCCGCCTGAAGGTCGCCACCACCCACGAGGGGCTGGACGGTCTGGTGAAGCTGGACGCGTTCGCGGACGTGGAGATCGTCTTCGACGCCACCTCCGCCGGTGCGCACCGCCGCCACGACGAGGTGCTGCGCCCGCTGGGGCGCAGGGTGGTGGATCTGACGCCCGCCGCGCTGGGCCCGTACGTCGTCCCGCCCGTCAATGGCGACGCCCACCTCGACGCGCCGAACGTCAACATGGTCACCTGCGGCGGCCAGGCCACCATCCCGATCGTGGCCGCCGTCGCCGCCGTGACCCCGGTGCACTACGGCGAGATCGTCGCCTCGATCTCCTCGCGTTCGGCCGGACCCGGTACCCGGGCCAACATCGACGAGTTCACCGAAACCACCGCTGCGGCCATCGAAAAGGTCGGCGGTGCGGCCCGGGGCAAGGCGATCATCATCCTGAACCCGGCCGAACCCCCGCTGATCATGCGGGACACCGTGCACTGCCTGGTCGACGAGTGCGACGAGGCCGCGGTGACCGCCTCGGTGGAGGAGATGGCCGCCCGCGTCCAGACGTACGTGCCCGGCTACCGCCTCAAGCAGAAGGTGCAGTTCGACCGCGTCGCCGGCGACGATCCCCTGCGCTCGCTGCTGCCCGCCGACGTGCGGTCCGCAGACGCCGCGAAGGTCTCGGTCTTCCTGGAGGTCGAGGGCGCCGCCCACTACCTCCCGGCCTACGCCGGCAACCTCGACATCATGACCTCGGCCGCCCTGCGCACCGCCGAACGCATGGCCGCACACCACTCCACGAAGGTGGTCGCCCGATGACCGCGCACCAGCCGCCCGCCCTGTACGTGCAGGACGTGACCCTGCGGGACGGCATGCACGCCGTACGCCACCGCTACACGGTCGAGCAGGCCCGTACCATCGCCACCGCCCTGGACACAGCCGGGGTCGCCGCGATCGAGATCGCCCACGGCGATGGTCTGGCGGGCTCCAGCATCACCTACGGCGTCGGCGCCCACACCGACTGGGAGTGGATCGAGGCCGTCTGCGACAGCGTCCGGCACGCGGTGCCCACCACTCTTCTGCTGCCCGGCATCGGCACCCTGCACGACCTGCGGCGGGCCCACGCGCTCGGCATCCGTTCGGTCCGCGTCGCCACCCACTGCACCGAGGCCGACATCTCCGCCCAGCACGTCGCGGCTGCCCGCGACCTGGGCATGGACGTCGCGGGCTTCCTGATGATGTCCCACATGGCCGACCCCGCCGAACTGGCCCGCCAGGCCAAGCTGATGGAGTCCTACGGCGCCCACTGCGTGTACGTCACCGACTCCGGCGGCCGGCTCACCATGGACGGCGTCCGCGACCGTGTCCGCGCCTACCGCGATGTCCTCGACTCCGCAACGGAGTTGGGCATCCACGCCCACCACAACCTCGGACTCGGCGTCGCCAACACCGTCGTCGCCGTCGAGAACGGCGTCACGCGCGTCGACGCCTCGCTGGCCGGCCAGGGCGCCGGGGCGGGCAACTGCCCGTTGGAGGCGCTCGTCGCGGTCGCCGACCTGATGGGCTGGCAGCACGGTTGCGACCTGTTCCCCCTGATGGACGCCGCTGACGACGTCGTACGCCCCCTACAGGACCGCGAGGTGCGAGTTGACCGCGAGACGCTCACCCTCGGCTACGCGGGCGTGTACTCCAGCTTCCTCCGACACGCCGAGGCCGCCGCGGGCCGTCATGGCCTCGACACCCGGGCGATCCTCGTCGAAGTCGGCCGGCGCAAGATGGTCGGCGGCCAGGAGGACATGATCACGGACATCGCGCTCGACCTCGCAGCAGCCGGTCCCGCCGGCTGACCGGGAGGATCGGTGCGGCACCTGGGGCCGCTCGGTGGAGCCGGTGTCACCGCTGCCGGGGGGCGGACGGAACCTGCGCAGCGAGTCGGCTTCGTCGCGAGTCATCGGCTCTCCGCGCTCCTTCCGTTCGCGGTGGTGCGGTGCTTGCCCGGCCGCCGACGCGGGCATGGCTCGGGCGCCGGGAACAGCGAGGGTGCTGAGACCTCGGCGACCGCGTTGCCCGAGGCGGGGGCAGGACACAGGCATGGCGGCGGATGTGTCCGCGCCCTCCTCCGCCGGGCCCGGCATGGCCATATGGCGCAACGTCCGGCTCGACGTCACCAAAGGCGGGTTCGGGTTCGGTACGGCTGTGCGTTCGTCCGCCACGGCGGGCTGCGCGGCGGTGGGGCCGATCCCGATGGCGCCGCCGCATACGTGCACCGGTTGTCGCGTCCCGAGCAGGTGGGTGCGCGCAGGTGCACCGGTGCACCCGGCCGACCGCCCCGGCGGCCTTTCGGTAACACTCCCTGAAGGATGGTCATGACCCCGTACCACCACGGCGACGGCCATGGGCGTCGGCCCGGCTCCGGCGTCGACACCGTGTCAGTCGACGCGTCGCCCCGAGTGCTGCGCAGAGCCGTCACAGCCCTCGCATCCCTGGCCATGGTGGGGGCGACATTCGTCATCGTCGACCGCGTCGCCACAGGCCAAACGGAGAGTCGCACGGCCGAAGCCTTCCAGCAAGGAATGGGCACGCCGCAACGCCCGTCGGTCGACGTCCGCGGGTTCCCCGTCCTGACGCAACTGGCCTCCGGCACCTTGCGGCACGTGGACATCACTGCCGAAGACATACCCGCCCACGGCACCAGTGTTCCGGATCACCCAGGACACCGAGCCGGGGCGGGTCAAGGCGCGCGTCGCCCTCCCCGTCAGCGGTGAGGTGACAGTGAGCACGGCTGTCTCGGTCCGCTCCGACAACCGCATCGCATTCACCGATGTCCGCGTCGTCCAGGGACACCTGCCCACTCCCGCACGAGCTTTGCTCGACAAGGTGCTGGAAGAGCCGGTTCGTTTGCAGCGTCCCTGAAGGGCTTCACCTGCGCTCGGTCGCCGCCACCACGACCGGACTCAACGCGCGCTTCACCGGTGACGAGGTCACCTTCCGGCCGGACACTTCTTCTGCGTGACCTCGTTACGCAACTTGCGTAACGAGGTCACGCAGAAGAACGACGCATGCGACGCACATCCGGATGCAGGCGTCCGAGTTATTCGCCCTCGGGCACGACAATGCCGCCGTCGCTGGGCAGTTACGTGTCAGCGTGCGATCGGTACAGCGGTGGCGCCAGGCGTGGGAGCACGGCGGAACACCGGCTCTGGAGTCGAAGGGGCCGGCGTCCAACGCTGTCGGCCATCGCGCAGATGCTGCACCGGCACGGCTTCAGCCACCAGGTCCCGGCCCGGCGTGCGACCGAGCGCGACGAGGCGGCCGTCACCGGCTGGGTGAAGGAGACCTGGCCCCAGGTGGGAACGCCGTGGCGGCGCTCGGGGCCTGGCTCTGCTTCGAAGACGAAGCCGGTTTCTCGATGACGCCGCCCACCGTCCGCACGTGGGCCCGACGTGGGCACACGCCCGTCATCCGGGTGCGGGGACGCTCCCAGCGCCGCATCTCTGTTGCAGCTTTGGCCTGCTACAAGGAGGGCGAACGCTCACGTCTGATCTATCGGCCCAAGCGGCACGTCGACCACAAACGGGGCGGCAGACGCAGTTTCACCTGGACCGATTACCGCGACCTGCTGACGGCCGCCCATCAGCAGCTCGGCACACCGATTGTGCTCATCTGGGACAACTTGAACGTGCACAAAGACCGTCGGCTGCGGGAGTTCATCGACACCCATGACTGGATCACCTGTTACTTCCTGCCGGCCTACGCACCCGACCTCAACCCCGTCGAGGGCATCTGGTCACTACTTCGACGCAGCAGCCAGGCCAACACCGCTTTCACCGACCCCGACCACCTCATGAGCACGCTTCGGCACGGTCTCCGCCAGATCCAGTACCGCAGCAACCTCATCGACGGATGCCTCGCCGAAACCGGCCTCACCTTGACGACATCACGCCAACAAGGTCAGTAACGGGCGATCTGCCATGTCTCCCACGGGAAAGACCGGCCCCCGGCTCCCGAAACGGTGACGGCCCCGGCCGTGTTCCCCCGGCCGGGGCCGTGCGATGGTGCTCAGGGGGTGCGGGAGTCAGGGGCTCAGGGTCCTGCCGAGCCATCCGGCGCTACGGGAGACGATCTCGGGAAAGTGGTTCGAGAGGATCTCGTAGTGCTGGCCCTCGTACTCGATGAGTTCCTTGGGCTCGGGAATCCTTTCGAACATCTCGCGGGCCTCCTCGGCCGGCGCCACGGTGTCCTTCGAAGCGAGGATCATCAGCAGCGGAGCGGTGATGCGCTCGGCGTAGGCGCGCACCTCCATCTCGAACAGGTAGTCCAGGGTGGAGACGGTGATCTCGTTGCTGAAGCTGGGCAGGCCGTGAATCATGTTCTCCACGAACTCCAGGCCTTCCTCGTCGCTGAACATCACCGGCTTGCCCGGCTCGGGCTTGCCGTGCAGGCGGATGGTGGCTGCGGGTTCACCACGCAGTTGTGCCTGGCGGTCGTCCGGGATGAGGGCGTCCAGTTCGGCCATTGTGTCGGCGGGCTGGAGCTTGCGGGCGCTCCAGCCGCTGACCGGCGGGATGAGGCTGACCACGGCTGCGACCCGGCGGTCCATGGCGGCGGTGAACAGGGAGTTTGCGCCGCCGATGCTGATGCCCCACAGGCCGATGCGCTCGGCGTCGATGTCGTCGCGCAGCGTCAGGTGGGTGATGACATGGCGCAGGTCGCGGCACTGCTGCCAGGGGTCGAAGAGCTGACGGGGTTCACCGTCGCTGTACCCGGTGCAGCGGTGGTCGTAGATCAGACAGGCCAGTCCGGCATCGGTGAAGCCCGCGGCCATGGGGAACACGGACTCGGCGGGACCGCCGAGACCGCCCTGCAGGACGACGACCGGGAGGGAGGTGCCGGCGCTGCCTTCGGGTCGGAAGAGCTTGCCCCTCAGGGTCGCTCCGGGCACGGTGAACTCGACGTCTTCCTCGGCGGACATGATGAATCTCCTCGGAGTGGGGATGTGCGCTGGAGCCGCGGTCAGTCGCGGCTGGGGACGGCGAGTTCGTCCGGCAGGAAGTCGCTGTCGAAGGCGCGGGGGTCGGCAGAAGCGCGCAGGATGGGAAACACCTCGGCCCGCATCTCCGCCTCGTACTCCGCGATCGCCTTGAGCAGGGAGATCTCGCCGTGCACCGCCGCCGCGAGTGCCCGGGTCAGGGCGGCGGCGTCCCGCAATGCATTGTTGGCGCCGGCGCCGAAGGTGGGCGGCATGGCGTGGATGGCGTCGCCGAGGAGCGTGACCCTGCCGGTGGTCCAGGGGTCCGCCGGCTTCAGGTGCCGTACGGCCACCGGGAAGAGAGTCGAGGCGTCGACGCGTGCGACGGCCTCGGCCAGTGCCGGATCCCAGCCCCGGACAGCCCGGCGCATCACCTCGTGACGCTCTTCGGCGGACGCCTTCCACAGGTCCGGGACCTCGCGGCTGAACGGACTTCCGGGCATGACGCCGAGGTTGACCATGATGTATGGGTCGACCGGGTCGATGCGGGCGCTCGGCGCCAGTTCGGCGGCCGCCTCGGCGACGGGGCGGCGGGGTTGGTAGACGCCGTAGACGATCAGCGCTCCGTCCGGGCCGGAGGCGGCGGCGAAGCCGTCGAAGAGGGCTTCCGGCAGGGTGGCGGCCAGGTCGTCGGTGAGCGGTGCGGTCGCGTACATGCCCAGAATGTGGGTGTCCACGACGGGAACCTCGGGCAGGAGCTGCCGCCGGATCACCGAGTTGATGCCGTCGGCGGCCACGAGGATGTCGCCGGTGGCCGAGGAGCCGTCGTCCAGGTGGACCCGCACCTGGTCGCCGTCGTGCTCGAAGTCGGTGACGGTACGGCCGAAGTGGATCACGTCCTCCAGGCCGACGGCCATGATCTGCCGCAGGGTGCGCCGGTTCACCGCGGTGTGGGGCCGTACCGGGTCGTTGGGCGGGCCGATGTGCTGGCGAGCGCCCAACTCATTGCCCTGGTGGTCGAGTTGAACGAAGACTTCCCGGCGTGGCGTGACGCGGGAGGTCTGCATGTACAGCTCGTAGAGGTTCTCGGGCAGGCACTCCTTCAGTGCCCGCCCGCCCGCGCCGTTCATGTGCAGCCGGTAGCCGGAGGGCACGATGTCCTCGGCCGCCTCAAACAGGGCGCAGTCGATGCCGACCTTGCGCAGGCCTTGCGCCAGACACAGCCCGCCGATGCCTCCTCCGGCGATCAGTACGCGAAACGACGGCATGGAAGATCCTTTGGGTGGACGGGGGAACCTGCACGTCCTTCAGGTCCTCGATGAGCCCGTACCGTCACTCTCGTCCGCCTCGCAGGTATCGGGGAAGCCGAAGTTGCCTATGCTGAGCATTGGAATAACCGATACCGTGCGGAGGTTGGCCGATGAGCCTGGACCTGAACCTCCTCGTGTCACTCGACGCCCTGCTACAGGAACGCAGCGTGACGCGAGCGGCCCAGCGGCTCGGCCTGAGCCAGCCCACTCTGAGTACGGCTCTGGCCCGACTGCGGCGCCATTTCGGCGACGAGCTCCTGACCCGGGTGGGCAACGCCTACGAGCTGACACCCCTGGCCGAGCGCCTCTGCGAGAACACGACGGAGGCCCTCAACTGGACGGACCGGGTCTTCCAGACGCGGGCGGACTTCGATCCCGCCACCGCTGAGCACGAATTCACCCTGGTGCTGACCGACTGTCAACTGCCCACCTTCGGGAGGACCCTGGCGGACCTCGTGAGTGAGGCGGCGCCCGGGGTGCGCTTGCGGTTCCGGCACAGCACCGAAGCCTTCGTCCAGCGCGCCCACGACAATCTGCGCACGGTCGACGCCATCGTGCTCCCGCAGGGTCTCCTGGCACAGCTGCCGTCGCTTGACTTGTTCCAGGACCGCTGGGTCTGCGTCGCCTCGGCCGACACCTCATCCGGTGGCGTCACGAGCATGACGGAACTCGCCGATCGACCCTGGGTATTGCCGTTCTACCACCCCACGGTGATCTTCCCCTCGCTGCGCCGCCTGCGAGATCACGGCATCGAGCCGCGAGTGGAGATCACCACCGAGGGTTTCCTCGCTGTACCCCATCTCATCGCAGGCACCGACCGGTTGAGCCTGGTGCCCGAACGGATCACCCACCAGTTCGACGAAACAAGGGGCATGGTCGTATTGGATCTCGCCATCGAACTGGGCGTATTGGTCGAGACCCTGTGGTGGCATCCCCTGCACGAACGGGACCCCGCCCACATCTGGCTGCGCCAGATCGCGGCGCTGGCAGGCCGGCTGCTCGCCACCGACGTCGCGAGGACGCGCCGCCCGCGCTGAGCATGTCCCGGGGGCGCTCTGCCCATTGCTTTCACCAGGGCTACCTCGGCGTCCATCCCGACGGAGAAGGCTCCCACGCAATGCACGGCCAGGAAGATCAGTACGGCGTCTCCTGGCGCTCATCGTGGATCCCCAGCCCGGCGCGTTGGACTCGCGCAGGCGATACGCCCCGAAAGACTCGGATGTGGGGGCAGGTGCCCTCAGGCCGAAGCGCGCAGGGTGATCGCGGCCTTCCGGGGCATGCCGTCGCCCAGTGTTCCATGTCGCGGAACGGAAGTTGCCGCTCGGTGAGGGCCCTGCCTATATCGAAGCCAACCCGCCGCTTCACCCGCCCCGGAGGTAATCCGTGCCGACCGCACCCGACAGTGTCCACTCGGACGCCGGACCACCGGCCGTGGTCAAGGCCGCCGACCCGCAGTCCGTCACGACGGGGTGTTGGCTGTTGCGCCTCCGCTCGGACATACCTCGCAGTGCGGCGAGCCGCTACTGGGCCTTGGAGCATGGCGACATCGCATCCCGGATCCCGCACGTCCTGGAAACGGTCGAACGTCACTTCTCTCGCTCAGTGCGAGGCTTCTGGCCGAGAAGCCCCCTGTGCGCGACGGGCATACCCGAGGAGTGGAGCTTCGACGGTATGCCGGAACTTCGCCTGACGCTCGGCGGCGCCTTGCGGGCCTTGCGTTCCCCCGCTGCCCGTCAGATCCACTACGACGAACAGAACGTCTTCTCCACCAGCCTCGGGCACCTCGGTTTGCCCGGGTCATCGCGTTGGTGGACAGGCGGTTTCGGCGACCAGACACTCGACACCGCTGTCGTCCTGATCCGGCGTCGCGCCGGTATGACTCGCGTCGGCTTCGCCTCCTTCGTGCATGACGTTCTGGCTCGTGCGTTGTTCGAGGCGGGTGCGGCCGAACTACGCTCACACGTCTTCGCCCCGTGGTTCCCGGCTCTGCACAACACACCGGGCGTCTCCCACGACAATCCTCCCCACCTGCGTTATCACGGAGCACTGGTCATCGGCGCGAAACCCACGGAGGGAATGTCGTCGCTGCTTGAGTCGATGCCCGTGACCCAGGCAGTCCTGAGTCAAGATCGTTACTGTACCGCCCTGCACGCGTACAAAGTTGAGCAGTCGGTTCCGATCGTGATCGACGGTCGGCCCGTGGCAGCGAAGGACCGAGGCTTTCGGGATCTCGCCTCGGACGGTGACAGCGGGGCGCGCCAGGGAGCGCGGGGCGCCGGTCGCCGGTGACGAGCGAGTGATTGGCCTCCTGCGCGGTCAGGCGGAGCCGCTGCCCACCACGGCCGCCCGACAGCCGACCGCAGGATCAACCCGAGATCAGTGTCCGCGCAGCGGCGACTCGGCGAACACCGGACTTCGGGGCGTTGCTTGGCCGCATCGCGGCGGTTCACCTGGGTGACAGCGAGTCGCCCCTGCGGGTGCTGCTGCCTTCTCGGTGCTGGCGGCGACGGTGTCGGTGATGAACGAGGGGCCGGCGTCCTGGTCGGCGGGGCAGGGGACCTGTCCAGCGGTCCAGGGGCTCGTAGTCGAGCCAGCCGAAGCGGACGGTGCCCGCCGCGGCGTACATGCCGATGACGCGGCTGGCGAAGCCGTCGGCAACTTCGCTCGACAGGCAGCGGCCGTCGAGCTCCGCGAGCACGGTGAAGGTGCCGTCGGGGTCCTCGATGCCGAGGGAGACCACGTCGGGTCCGGTGCACGGTCTCTGTGCTGGGGTGCGGCTGGCTCGTCGTGACGCAGAGGACCACCGGCCTGTCGGACGCGGGCCGCGTCGCGACGATGGTGCGCAGGGAGCCGACGCGCGCGATCACCCGCGGTTGGGACGCCGATGCGTTGATCTCATAATGGCGTCGTTCGTCCAGCCGTACGGCGAGGCCGCCGCGTCCGCCGGCGGGGTCGACCATGGTGCACGCCCGGCGCGACAGATGCTGCTGGCGTCGGCTGGTGAACACGACGTCGGGCTCGCCCAGGGAGTCGCCCCGCGCGCGAAGCGTCAGCCGGCCCAGGCGCTCCTTGGTCGTGCAGTGCAGTACAGAGATCCAGGACGGCCGCAGTTCGCTCGACTCGAAGTCGTCGCGCCGTTCCTCGGCAGGGCCGGGGACGAGCGGCCACGGCAGTGCGGGCGGTTCCAGGGCGACCTCACCGACGACCGGCCAGCCGTCCACCCAGGTCACCGGAGTCAGAAAGGTCTCCCGGCGCAGACCGTAACCACCTGAACCGCCAGTCGGCGGTTCACCCGTCGAACAGACACCGGCTTCCACGCCGTCCTCCGGCGGGATCTACGCCCCCACCCTGCGCCACCACGACGGCCCCTTCCGACTGATCGTCACCCAAGTTACGGTCTGCGCAGTACCGCGCCGCCGCCGGGCGGCACCTCGTGTGCGAGCGTGCCGGTCAGCAGGTCGTGGGCGGGGTCCGGCAGGGGCACAGCGGCGGCGCGGTGGTTGATCAGGACGTGCCAGCGCCGGCCGTCGGGTGCGTGCCGGGTGACGGTTTCGACGCCGGCCGGCAGACCGGGCAGGTCCGGCTGGACGCCGGCTTCCTTCAGCAGGCGGCCGACCAGCGCGCCGTAGTCGGCGTCGTCCAGGCGGGTGGACAGGTACCAGCCCTGCCCGTTGCCGTGGCGGTGGCGGGTGAGTGCCGGGCTGTCCGTGAGCATGCCGTGGGTGTAGGCGGCGAGCGTCTGCGCGCCTTCCGACCTCAGGGACTCGCTCCAGACGGTTCCGTGCGAGCCGTCCGACAGGGGGATCCGCTCGTTCTGCCGCAGCGGCCGGTACTCCTCGACCCGGATGCCCAGCGCCTCGCGCAGCGGTGAGGCGGGATAGCCGCCCAGCCGGGCGTGCATGCGTTCGTCGACGTATCCGCTTGCGTGCTGGACGAGGAGGGTCCCGCCGTCGGCGACATAGCGGTGCAGGCTTTCCGCGCCCGCGTCGGTGAGAAGGAAGAGGGCCGGGGCGATGACAAGCCGGTAGCGGCTCAACTCGTGCTGGGGGTGGGCGAAGTCGACGGTGACGCCCGTCTCCCACAGCGCCCGGTGAGCCTGCAGGAGTGCCCCGTGGTAGTCGAGGCCGGCGGAGGGCAGACCGTCCACGCCGAGTGCCCACCAGGCATCGGGGTCGTGCAGCACGGCCACCGGCGCGATGACCGTTGACCCCGCCAGTTCGGCGAGGCGAGCGACTGCCTCACCGGTCTGCGTGACCTCGCGGAAGATCCTGCTGTCGGGCCCGGCGTGCGGGACCATCGCCGAGTGCCAGGTTTCCGCGCCGGCCCGGGACTGCCGCCACTGGAAGAACAGGGCGCCCTCCGAACCGCGCGCGATGTGCCCGAGGGTGTGCCGCAGGATCTCCCCGGGCTCCTTGCCGAGCACGCGGTCGCCGTCGTAGACGGTGTTGGTGCCCTGTTCCATCAGCAGCCAGGGGCGGCCGTCGGCCAGGGAGCGGGCGCGGTCGGCGTGGAAGGCGGCGTCGGCCGCGGCGTCCAGGCCGGGTGCGCTCGGATATTGGTCGGAGGTGACGACGTCGAGCTCGCGGGCGAAGGCCCACAGGTCCACGTTCTGGTAAGCGGGCAGCATCAGGTTGGTGGTCACCGGCCGGTCGCTGTGCCTGCGGATCGCGTCGCGCTGCTCGCGGAAGGCGGAGATGATCTCGTCGGACCAGAACCGTCGGAAGTCCAGGGCCTGGCCCGGATTCCTGTGCCATTGCGTCGCGCGGGGCGGCAGTACTTGCTCCCAGGAGGTGTAGCGCTGGCTCCAGAAGGCCGTGCCCCACGCCTGGTTGAGGGCTTCTAGAGAGCCGTGCCGGGCGCGCAGCCACACCCGGAAGGCCGCGGCCGTGTGGTCGCACCAGCACAGCGTGCCGTACTCGTTGTGCACGTGCCACAGGGCCAGGGCGGCGTGGTCGCCGTACCGCTCGGCCAGGGCGGCGGCCATCCGGCGGGCCGCGCTGCGGTAGGCGGGCGCGGTGAGGCAGTAGGTGTCGCGGCTGCCATGGGTGAGGCGGGTGCCGTCAGGCCTGACGGCCAGTGCATCGGGGTGGGCCAAGGTGAACCAGGGGGGTGGTGAGGCGGTGGGGGTGGCGAGGTCGACGGCGACGCCGCCTGCGTGCAGGCGGTCGATGTGTGCGTCGAGCCAGGCGAAGTCGTAGCGCCCTTCCTCGGGTTCGAGCAGGGCCCAGGAGAAGACGCCCACGGTGGCCAGGTTGACCCTGGCCTGGCGCATGAGCGTGTCGTCCTCCTCCCAGACCGTCTCGTCCCACTGCTCGGGGTTGTAGTCCCCGCCGAAGGCGAGACCGCCCAGGCGGTTGGTGATGCTGCGCGTTGTCATGAGGGTCCCTCAAACAGGGGGAGTCGGATGCTTCGGGCAGGACCTGACGCACCGTCAAGGTTGGAACTGGAAGGGTCAGCTCGTCAGCGTGGGAGCGTGCTGTTCGGCGACCGGATCGGAGCACAGGGCCACCACCGACGCGTCCTCGGGTACGGGGGGCATCGAAGCGCTTCACTAAGCTGGCGAAGATAATGATGTGTTTCGCGTAAAGCAAGGGTCTGAACATAGAGATTTCCTGCTCCGGCGACTGTCGGCAGTCCGCCGGAGCAGTGTGGCAGCGTCGAAGCGCTTCAACAACGAGGTTTGAGGCGAGAACAACACTCCATGACGTCCGTGTCAGCTGCCGAGGGCCGGCAAGGTCGCCGCTGCTCGGGCCGGCATCGCGGTCGTCGTCCTCGGCGACAACCGCTCGTCAACGGCCGCGGATTGACCTGGTGATCGTGAGCAGCTACGCCCACGCGGTCTTCGCGGCCGATCCCGCCCATTCCGGCCATCTCGCCCTTCCGTTCCGCGGCCCTGTCCGGCGCCAATCGCTTGCAGGTCGAGGTGGCGTGCGCGCGCCGGGCCGGGTCGGGTGCGTACCTGGGAGGGTGCAGGCCGGTCCCGGCGTTGCGCCGAGCGCGCCACGGGTGCACGGTCTCCTGCTGGTAGGCGACCGCGACCGCTCGCCGGGTCTGCAGACGCGTCCTGCTGCGGCGGTCGCTGACCGAGGGCAGGAAATCCCGCATGACCGTGGCCGCCCCCGGGCCGGCCACCTTCCGCCGTGCACCAGCAGGTGCCGGTGTCGCACCCGGCGACGCCGGGCGCCGATCCGAAGCCCTCACGCCGACCATTGTTCCGTCATCGGCGGCGGCTGCCTCGGCCGGGGGCCACTCGGCGTTCTCCGGCACTTTTTCGATCGCGGGCCGGAGCCGGTACCGCCCGTACCGATCCTCGTGGCTGTGACGTGCCGCTCGGAGCACGCGGGCCGTATGGACCAACAGTTCGGCAGAAGGATAGGGTCTCTGTTTGTAAACCGAGGTGACAAACATCGCGCCGACGAACGGGACGACTCGAATGACCGATGACATCCTGCCCTCTCCTCATAGCGCCGACGCCGCCGACGGGATCCGGGTGCTGACCACGGTGAGGCCCAGCGCACGACAGGTGGCGTGGCAGTCGCTGGAGTTCTACGCCTTCATCCACTTCGGCATGAACACGATGACGGATCGCGAGTGGGGTCTGGGCGGCGAGGACCCGGCCTTGTTCGACCCGTCCGACCTCGACGTCGATCAGTGGATGTCGGTGATCGCCGCGGCCGGGATGACAGGTGCCATTCTCACGGCCAAGCACCACGACGGCTTCTGTCTCTGGCCCTCCCAGGTGACCACGCACTCGGTCGCCGCTGCCAGATGGCGGGCGGGAAAGGGCGATCTCGTGCGGCTCGCAGCCGACTCGGCACGGCGCCACGGTCTGAAGTTCGGGATCTACCTGTCGCCGTGGGACCGCACGGAGGCGTCGTACGGCTCGGGGAAGGCGTACGACGACTTCTTCGTGCGTCAGCTGGAGGAACTGCTGTCCGGGTACGGCGAGGTCTTCTCGGTCTGGTTCGACGGCGCCAACGGCGAGGGTCCCGACGGTGCATACCAGGAGTACGACTGGGAGCGCTACTACGCGGTCGTACGGCGTCTGCAACCCGGTGCCGTGATCTCGGTCTGCGGCCCGGACGTTCGGTGGTGCGGAAACGAGGCCGGGCACACCCGGCCTGACGAATGGAGCGTCGTGCCCGCCGCGCTGCGCGACGTCGAACGGGTCGCCGATCGCTCGCAGCATGCCGACGACGGGGTGTTTTCACGGCTCGTCCGAAGCGACGAAGAGGATCTGGGCAGCCGCGAGGCTCTCGCGGGCCGCCTCGACGACCTCGTGTGGTACCCGGCCGAGGTGAACACGTCCATCCGGCCGGGGTGGTTCCATCACCGGAACGAGGACAACTCCGTTCGTTCCGCCGACGAACTCTTCGACCTGTGGTGCGACGCGGTCGGCGGCAACGCGTGCCTGCTGCTCAACGTGCCGCCCGATGCCCGCGGGCGTGTGGCCGCTCCTGACGTCGCCGCCCTGACGGGGCTGGGCGAACGCATCCGGGCGTGGCGAAAGGGAGTGCTGGACGCGGACATCGAGCTGTCGTCCGGGGCGCCGCGCACGCCGGCGGGTGAGCCCGTGGCTGACCGGTCGGTCCTCACGCGCCTGGCGGCAGATGCGGCAGCGCCGTGTGTGTGGCGCCCGGAGGCGTTCGATGCCGTGCCGACCGCCTCGCTCGTCCTCGGCCGTCCCACCGAGGTGGGCGCCGTGGTCATCCGCGAGGACATCACCCAGGGCCAGCGCCTCGAGCGTGTGGTGGTGATCGGGGTGTCCGACGGGAGCGCTCGGGTGTTGGCCGAGGCGAATTCGGTCGGCTACCAGCGGATTCTGCGCTTTCCCCCGTGCGTCGTCGACAAGGTCGAGGTCAGAATCGAGGCGTCCCGCGGCCGCCCGGCGGTCCGTACGCTCGCGGTGATCGATGCCGACGGTGCTTGGCCTCGAAGGTGAGTCCTGTGTCGCGTGACCGTGCCATGGCGCGCGGATGCCGAGAGTGTGTTGGATGGATTCATGACAAGCGCACCTGACGACCCCACTCCGCCTTCCGGGGCCGACCCCGGATGGCCACGGCTGCATCCGACGACGCAGTCGGCGTACAACCGCATCCTGTGGAACGGTGGGCTCTCCAAGAGCGAGGTGGCGAAAGAGCTCGGCCTGTCCCGCACCCGGATGACGGGGATCGCACGCGATCTCGAGGCCGCGGGTCTCATCGTCGAAGGCGGCAGGGAACAGAGGGCCAGCACGGGACGGCCCGCCGACATGCTCTTCGCCAAGACCGACCTCTTCCACTTCCTCGGCGTACATGTCCGTGCGGGCGAACTGGTCGCCGCGGTGATCGATCTGACCAACAAGGTGGTCTGGGAACGGCGCCAGCACGTCGCCGAACTGGACCCGTCCGTCGTCGGCGCGCAATGCCGCACCTGGCTGGCCGAAGCGAAGGCCGAGGGCCTGCGCGTGGCCGCGCTCGCCGTGTGCGGATCAGTGGAGCGGATCGACGGAGCCGCGGAAGGGATCGGCCTCCAGGCCGTGGCGCCCGAGGCGACCCGGTCGGATTGGGAGAAGGAGTTCGGTATACCGGTATGGGCCGAGGACGACATCATCGCGCTCACGGCGTTCGAGCAATGGCCGCGCCTGGCCGAGGGACAGGACAGCATGGCCCTCATCTCCCTCGGGCGGGACATCGGATTCGGACTGGTCGCCGACCGCAAGATCATCCTGGGCGCGCACGGCAGGGCGGGCAGGTTCTCCCACGTCCAGGTCGCGACTGATGGCGCGCGGTGCCCCCTGGGACATCGCGGCTGCCTGTGGGCGGAAAGCTCCACGACGTCGATCGTGAACGATGTCGTCGGCGCGCAGACGCTCGGCGACGTCATCGATCGAGCCGCGGAGGGGGAGCGGGCGGCGTGCGAGCGGCTGGCGCGCGCTGCACGTGGGATCGGCGTGGCGGCCGGACACATCCTGAATCTGCTTGATCCCGACAAAGTGATCCTCACGGGGGACAGCCCGTCGCTCCTCGATTCCCGTACCGAGGACTTCGACGAGGGGATGCGCTCCGTGTACACCGTGCCTGACTCGCCGGTCATCGAGGTCACGGTGTTCGACTTCCTTGAATGGGCGCGCGCGGCCGCCGGGCTGGCGCTGTACCGCCGGCTCGCCGAGTACGACCACTGAGTGGACCCCATTCGCCTCGGCCGGGCGAGGGGTTGGTGCTGAAGTGCGGGTGAAGCCTCCGGCAGAGGGTTGTCGACCACGCAAACGGCCCACGCCGGTGGCTTCGCACGCTGGCCTGGCCGTCGGGCATCGATGCGCGCATCCAGTGTTCGACGCCGCCTGCCCGTTCCGTCCCCGGGGAAAGTCGCTCCGGTCTCTGCGCCCGGTGCGGCCTTACCGGCGCCGACTGTCATGCTCTGCTGGCACCGGCTGCCTGTGCGCCGCCGGACTGGCCGGCGTCCCGGCTCACCGCACAGGCCGCGCCAGGCGTCACCGCGACCCGCAGGCGGCCGCCCGCTGAGCCGACCGGGGCCGCTCGGACGCCGCTTGTTACGGCGGCCACTGCCGTGCGTGGTGGCGCAGACGGCTACTTCGCAGCAGTGCCGGCCTTCCCTTGCGCACAGGCGCACTTTGGACCGGCCGCCATCAGCCCGTCGCCGGTCCCGGTGCCGGGCGATTCCTGCGCCGACCGCGGTGTCCCACCACCGCTGAGCACCGGTCGCTCCGGCGTCGTCTGTACCCCGAAGTCCGCGTCGCGCTGGCTGAAAACCTTTGCCGTGCGGACGAGCGCACTGGGTTTGTCACCTCCATTGACAAACTCTGGTGACGCGAGTGATGCTCATCGCCGCGAGAGACCGAGTCCGCTCCGAGTCAAGGGAGACTCATGCGTACCAGCAACTTCCGCAAGAGCGTGGCTGCTGTGGCCGCTGCAGCCGCTACCGCACTCCTCGCCTCCGCCTGTTCCGGTGCGGGCACCTCCACCTCCTCTGACGGGAAGGTCACCTTGCAGTACTGGGCGTGGGCGCCCGGAAGTGCACAGGAAGTCAAGGAGTTCAACCGCACGCATCCGGACATCAAGGTGGTCCACACCGACGCCGGCGGTGGCGAGCAGTCGTCCGCCAAGCTGCTCGCCGCGATCCGCGCGGGCAACGCACCCGATCTCTCGCTCGTGGAGAACACAGCGCTGCCTCGCATGATCGTCGCCGGCGCCCCGCTGGACATCACCGACTACGTCTCCGACGTCCGGAAGAACTACTCGAGCGGCTCGTGGGCGCAGACGACCTTCAGCGGCCGGACGTACGGACTGCCGCAGGACGTCGGCCCCATGGCGCTGCTCTACCGCAAGGACGTCTTCGACGAGTACGGCATCAAGACGCCTGTGACGTGGGAGGACTACCGCAAGGCGGCCGCCAGGATCAAGGCCCGGAACCCCAAGCTAACGATGGCTTCCCTGAGCACCGACGGATGGGGCTGGTACGCCGCCGTGGCGGCGCAGGCCGGCGACGACTGGTGGTCGGTCCACGGGGACAAGTGGACCGTCAACATCGACGGCGCGAACTCCCGCAAGGTGATGGATTTCTTCCAGGGAATGTTCAAGGACGGCCTGATCACGGCCGATCCGATCCTCACACCGACGTACAACCAGGAACTGAACAACGGCACGATGCTGTCCTGGCCCTCGGCCGCCTGGGCACCCGGTGTCATCTACGGCGTGGCGCCGAAGACCGCCGGCAAGTGGGCCCTCGCACCCTTGCCGCGGTGGAACGCGAACGACCCGACCGTCTCGTTCCAGGGCGGCTCCTCGGTCATCGTCACCTCCAAGTCCAAGCACCCCAAGGAAGCCGCCGAGTTCGCGAAGTGGCTCAACGCCAGTGACAAGGGCGCGGAGATGATCCTCAACGTGCAGAACGGCTATCCCGCCGCACTGTCGGGACAGAAGGCCGCAACTGCGCAGAAGCCCCCGGCCCTCATGCCACAGCAGACCGACTACTACAAAGTCGTCGCCGAGATCGCCAAGCACACCCGCCCGGTGACCTGGGGCCCGAACACGGATGTCGCAGCGACCGCATTCACGGACGCGATGAACGCGGCCGTGCACAACGGCACTTCATGGGCGGACGTTCTGACCGTCACGCAGAAAGCCGTCGTGAAGGACCTGAAGAAGCAGGGGTTCAAGGTGAGCGAGGGATAGGGCGGTGGACTGAAGGAAAGCGCAGAGCGTCAGAGAGGGCATCCGCATGACCAACACAGCCGTTGCCGACAAGGACACCAGGTCAGTGACGGCGGCCGCTCCGCCGCCGACTCGTCGCCGTCGTCGGCGCAGCATCGCGCCGTACCTGTTCAGCGCACCCGCCATGGTGCTGTACACCGTGTTCACGGTGATCCCCGTGGTGTACGCGCTCGGCTCCAGCTTCTACGCCCAGCGGCGGACCGGCGGTGGCGCCCTTGGCACCCGCTCCACGGTGTTCGTCTGGTTCGACAACTACGTCTCGGTCTTCCACGACTCCCAACTGATCGCCGGGCTCCGACATCTGGCGATCTACGGGGTCATCGCCGTGCCGTTGACCCTGGGCCTTGCGCTGCTGTTCGCTCTGCTGCTGGACGCGCCAGGGGTGAAACTGCGGCGTTTCGGGCGCACGGCGATCTTCATTCCCTATGCCGTGCCCGGCGTCGTGGCCGCGCTGATGTGGGGGTTCATGTACCTGGCGGGGACGAGCCCGTTCTCGTACGTCACTCGGTCCCTCGGCTGGGGGGACATTCCCTTCCTCGGAGCGAGCGGAATCTACGGCTCGCTCGCCAACATCTCCGTCTGGGGCGGGACGGGATTCAACATGCTCGTGATCTACACGGCGTTGCGCAGTATCCCCCACGAGCTGATCGAGGCGGCGCGCCTGGACGGGGCCAACGAGATCCAGATCGCGCTCCGCGTCAAGGTGCCGCTGGTCGGACCCGCGCTGCTGCTGACCGCGATCTTCGCACTGCTGGGCACCCTCCAGCTCTACGGCGAGCCACTGATGCTCAAACCCCTGACGAACACCATCTCCAACACGTGGGTGCCGCTCATGTCCATCTACCAGGACGCCTTCGCGCTCGACGACCTCCATGACGCGGCGGCGGCGTCGATCGTCCTTGCTCTCGGTACCGCACTGGTATCGATCGCAGTCCTGGCGTTGGTCCGTATCTCGACGAGGCGGGGTATGCGATGAGCGCGATCAACGAGAGGGGGCGCGAACGAACCAAAATCGTTCCCACGCTCATCATGGTGGCGGGTGCGCTCTACTGCCTCCTCCCCGTGGCCTGGGTGTTCGTCGCCGCCAGCAAAGCCCCCGGCGAGCTGTTCGACTCCTTCACCTTCGCCCCCGGAACCGGTCTGCTCGACAATCTCGGCGACCTTTTCTCCTACGACGGCGGCGCCTACGGACTGTGGGCGCTCAACTCGCTCCTGTACGCGGGCGTGGGCGGCGTCCTGTCGACGCTCGTGTCGGCTTCCGCGGGCTATGCCCTGGCGAAGTTCGACTTCAGAGGTGGCCGGATCTTCTTCGCCGCCATCCTCGCGGGGCTGCTCATCCCCGGCATCACCCTCGCCGTGCCGCAGTACCTCTTGCTGTCCGACCTGCGCCTGGCCGGGACCCAGTGGTCGGTGCTCCTCCCGAGCATCCTCAGCCCCTTCGGCATCTATCTGTGCCGGGTGTACGCCGCGAGCGCCATCCCGGCGCAGATGCTCGAAGCCGCCCGGATCGACGGCGCCGGCGAGTGGCGGATCTTCCGCAGCGTCGTGCTCCCCCTCATGGCGCCGGGAATGGTGACGGTGTTCCTGCTGCAGTTCGTCGGCATCTGGAACAACTTCCTGCTGCCGTACATCATGCTCTCCGACACCCGGACCTTCCCCCTCACGGTCGGGTTGAACTCCCTGCTCGAGCGCGGCTCCGGCTCGCCGTCGCTGTACACGCTCGCCATCATCGGGGCCGCGCTCGCGATCGTCCCCCTCATTGCCCTGGTGCTGTTCCTGCAACGGTTCTGGCGCCTCGACCTCATCGCTGGAGGAGTCAAAGGATGACCTGGTCCCACGCCGACAACGTCTGGCCCACACGCGGGCTGAGCTATGGAGCCGACTACAACCCCGAACAGTGGGACAGGGACGTATGGAAGGAAGACGTCCGCCTGATGACCCAGGCGGGGGTCAACATCGTCTCGCTCGGCATCTTCTCCTGGGGCCTCATCGAAGTCGCGGACGGAGAGTACGACTGGGAGTGGATGGACGAGATCGTCGGCCTTCTGGCGAGCAACGGCATCGCCATCGACCTCGCCACACCGACGGCCGCGCCCCCGGGCTGGCTGCTGGCGGCACACCCCGAGATCCGCCCCGTCGATCACGACATGCAGCCGCACTGGCCCGGCGCCCGGCTCGGCTGGTGCCCGAGCAGTCCTGTCTTCCGCACCTACGCACTCCGCATGGTCCGAGCGCTCGCGGACCGCTACGGCCACCGCGACCACGTCGTCATGTGGCACGTCAGCAACGAACTGGGCGGAGGCAACGGCCGCTGCTACTGCGACACGTCGGCGGCGGCGTTCCGCGACTGGCTTCGAGACAAGTACGGAACCCTCGACGCGCTGAACAAGGCATGGGGAACCGCCTTCTGGGGCCACACCTACCGCGACTTCGCGCACATCCTGCCGCCCCGCGGCAATGACGCGAAAAATCCGTCCCTCGTCCTGGACTTCGACCGCTTCTCCTCGGACGAGCTCCTGGCGCACTACCTCGCAGAGCGCGACGTGCTCAAGAGCGTCACCCCCGACCTGCCCGTCACGACGAACTTCATGGCGGGCGCAGAGCCCGACGTCGTCGACTACCCCCGGTGGGCACGCCACATGGACATCGTCGCCAACGACCACTACACGCGCTCACCCGACCCGCTGCCCGAACAGGACGTCGCCTTCTCCGGCGACCGCATGCGGGCGATGACGACACAGCGCCGTCCATGGATGCTGATGGAGCACTCGACCAGCGCCGTCAGCTGGCAGCCGCGCAACCGCGCCAAGGCGCCGGGGGAGATGATCCGCAACAGTCTGAGCCATGTGGGTCACGGTTCCGACGGCATCCTGTTCTTCCAGTGGCGTGCCTCCCGGGCCGGCGCGGAGCAGTTCCACTCGGCGATGGTTCCCCACGCCGGCGAGGACACCGATCTCTACCGCGACGTGTGCAAGCTGGGGGAGTACCTGCGGCGTCTCGCCCCGGTCATGGGCTCACGCACGCCGCAGGCCCGCGTCGGCATCCTCTTCGACGACGAGGCGGGCTGGGCGATGACGAAGGGAGTCAAGCCGAACAACCACCTCGCCTACGGACGCATCGTCCGGGACTGGCACCACGCGTTCTGGCGGCTGAACGAGCGCATCGAAGTCCTCTCGCCATGGTCCGACTTCACCGGGTACGAGGTGCTCGTGGTGCCCGGACTCTTCCTCACCGACGACGACACCGCGGCGCGCGTGAGTGTTTTCGCCGAGGCCGGCGGCACGGTCGTGATCGGCTTCCTCTCGGGGATCGTGGACGAGCACGACCAGGTGAGGCTGGGCGGATATCCCGGCGCGTTCCGTGAACTCCTGGGCGCCTGGTGCGAGGAGTTCCGGCCCCTGCAAGAGGGCGAGACGTTCACCCTCGACAACGGTTGGTCCGGCACCGAGTGGACCGAACTCGTCCGCGTACGCGACGCCGACGTGATCGCCCGCTACAGCGGAGGCCAGCTCAGCGGCCATCCAGCGATCACGTCGCGTGCGCTCGGGACCGGCGGCCGCGCGGTCTACGTCTCGGCCGGACTCGACAGCGATGCGCTGCTCGACGTGGCCCGTTCTTTGATACGCCCCACCGACCTGGCGGACATGCCGAAAGGGCTCGAAGTGCTTGTGCGCCGCAACGACGAAGAAGCCTTCACCTTCTTCGTCAATCACGCGGACAACGAGGCGGTCATTACGGCGCGGGGCCGGGAGATGCTCACAGACGAGTCCGTCGGTGGAGAATTGCGCATACCGGCCGGAGAGGTGCGGGTCGTGAGGTCGGGCACCCCGGACTAAGCCGGGCAATCGAACGCCCCCTGGTCAGCTCCCGCGCAGGCCTTCTTTCCCCAGACGTCGGTGAACCCCGGAAACCGTGCCTCGGCCGCTTTCGCGGTCGGGACGGTGCAGGCGGGTCTGAGGGCCTTCGCGAGTTTGTCCCAGTCATGGCGGGCCGTGTAACGAAACAAGATGCGCAGAAAATTGACGACTCCTGGTAGCAGCCCTCCAAGTCACCGCGGATCTTCACCTTGGTCTTGTCGATCCGCTCGCCGCGTGTGGCGTGTGCCGCGAAGAACACCCGAGCAGGTGATCGAGGGCTGCCGGCACTTCGGGTATCGACCGGCGGAAGGCGGGACCGACGCCGACATGGCAAAGGCCAATCCGGACCCGATGTTCGCCAACTCGCCGGGCCTCCTGCAGAGCTCGACCCTCAAGGACGACGAGTGCGGCGAACCACTGCACATCCAGCAGCGCAGCAGATCGAGGCCGACTGTGAGGCGTGGCGCGCCGCGGGCCATGAACGCGAGCCCCGAGTGTCTGCCACCGCAGCATCTTCGCGCTCGTCTGCGACCAGGACCGCGCCTACTTCGGCCGGGAACGCGATTCCCAGGACCACGTGGGGTACATCGACGCCGACACCCGCGCGGTCTTCGATGCCGCGTCCGCGGTCACCGCGTTCCACCCGCCCCCGTCAGGCGTCGTGTCAACTCCAGCCACATCTGCGGGTCATGGCCTGGAATCAGCTCGTATCCCTTGTCGGCTGCGATGCCTTTGAGGCGCCGGATGGGTTCGACCGTCGCCTCGGGCGGCACTCCGATCGACGTGCCGACCGGGCGCTCTTCGGCGATGTTCTGCGTGAGGTCGGCCGCGTCACAGGCGAACACGTAGCCGCCTCCCTCGGCGAGGTCCACGACGAAGCTCTGGTGGCCCGGCGTGTGCCCGGCGGTCAGGACGGCCGTGACGCCCGGCGCGATCTCCTGGTCGCCGTCCGCGAGGCGCCAGTCGATGCGAGGATCGTCGAAGTCCACCCGGAAGACGGTGTTGCGTTCCACTTCCGGCCGCCCTGACATCCCGAACTCCAGCTCCGCTCGCTGGATGTGCACGGGCACCCGCCCGGCGAAGTGCTTCAGACCTCCGGCATGATCGGCGTGCAGGTGGCTGATGGCGACCGCCGAGATGTCGTCCAGGCCGACGCCGACCTCGGCGAGCGCCTCCTCCAACGGCTCCCCGGGGCCGGGTAGCTGCGGCTGGTAGGAGGGGGATGGATAGAAGCGCCGCCGCAGGGCGGCATCGCGCAGCAGGGCGGCGTTGAACCCGGTGTCCAGCAACAGCCACCCGTCCTGGCACTCCAGCAGGACGCCCGGCACGGGTTCCCGCACGCGTTCGGCACGGGAGGCGCCGTGCACCGACACGGCCCGGGGCAGTTCCTCCCAGCCCAGCAGGAGCGGCAGCACGCGTCGAACGCCGTGTCGGGTCATGTCGCTCCTCTGCGGGCGATGGTGGGCCGAACCTGGGGTCACAGGTCCAGTTCGAGGACGGGTGAGGCCGCGCGGCTCACGCAGATCATCATGGTGGTGGCGGTCGCGCGCTCTTCCGGGCCGATCACCGTGTCGCGGTGGTCGGGCGTCCCGGCCACCACCGGCGTCTCGCAACTGCCGCAGTAGCCCTCCTCGCACGAGGAGGGCACCTCGGGCACGTGTGCGCGTACGACCTCCAGCAGGGACTGGTCGGCCGGCACCGCCAGCCGCAGTCCCGACCTGCGCAGGACGACGTCGAACTGCCCCTGGTGGACCGGTGTTCCGGGGCCGGCCGGTCCGAAGCGTTCGAGGCGCAGCGGGCGGGACGGCACGGCCGAACGGCACAGCTCGCTCACCGCGTCCAGCATCGCCGCCGGGCCGCAGGCGTACACGGCGTGGTCGGCCGGTGTGGCGGCGAGCTCGGCGGCCAGGTCGGGCAGGCCCGCCTCGTCCTGTGGTACCAGGCAGACCCGGTCGCCGCCTAGGGCGGTGAGCTCTTCGGCGTAGGCCATCCGCGAACGGTCCCGGGCGCCCAGGACGAGCCGCCACGGCAGGCCCCGGGCCGCCGCGGCCCGGGCCATCGGCAGCAGCGGGGTGACGCCGATGCCGCCGGCCAGCATCAGGTAGCCGGGGGCAGGTTCCAGCGGGAAGCGGTTGACCGGCCCGTCCACCGTCAACTCCCGCCCGACGAGCGCGGTTTGGTGCACCTCGCGGGATCCGCCCCGGCTGTCCGGCGCGCGGTGCACGGCGACCGTCCAGGCCCCGCGGTCGTGCGGATCGCCGCACAGCGAGTACGGCCGCCGCAGCCCCGACGGCAGGGTCAGTTCCACGTGGGCACCGGGCTGCCAGTCCGGCAGCGCAGCACCGTCTCGGCGGGCGAGCTGCAGTTCCAGGACGTCCTCGGCGATCCAGCGTGCCTGCCGGACCAGCAGCCGCAGGGAGGGCGAGGGGCTTGCTTCAGAAGACACGGAAGTACTCCCGTTGTTCCCAGTCGGTGACCGATTGGTCGAAGCGGGCGATCTCGGCGCGTTTGATGCCGGCGTAATAGGCCACGAAGTCCTTGCCCAGACGGTCCGTGAGTGCCTGGTCGGCCTCCAGCGCGTCGAGCGCCTCGCCCAGGGAGCGCGGCAGCGGCTCCGCCCGGGCCGCGTACGGTTCGTCGGCGGCCGGACCGGGGTCGAGGTCGTGTGCCACACCGTCCAGGCCGGCCGCGAGCTGGGAGGCCAGGTAGAGGTAGGGGTTGGCGGCCGGCTCGCCGATGCGGTTCTCCAGCCGGGTGGAGGAGGGTTCGTCGCCCAGGACGCGGACCATCGCGCCGCGGTTGTCGCGTCCCCACACCGCGCGGTCGGGTGCCAGGGACAGGGAGCGGAAGCGCTTGAAACCGTTGAGCGTAGGAGTGGAGAACGCGCTGGTGGCCCGGGCGTGGCGGAGCAGTCCGCCGAGGAACGCGCTGCCGTAGGGCGACAGTCCCGGCCCGTCGGCGCACGGGGCGCCCGGCCGCGGGGCGAAGACCGCCTCGCCGCCGCGCAGCATGCTCTGGTGCAGGTGCCAGCCGCTGGAGAAGACACCGGGCAGATGGGGGCGGCACATGAACGTCGCGTGGTGGCCGTGCCGGGCGGCGACCTGCTTGACCGCGCTGCGTAGCAGCACCATCGCGTCGGCCGTGCCCAGCCCGTCCGCGGGACGCAGCGTGATCTCGACCTGGCTCGGCCCGAACTCGACCTCCAGGCTGCGCAGTGGCAGGCCGAGGGCCTCGATGTGGGCGCGGAGCACGTCGAGCAGCGGGTCGAGTTCGTCGTAGCGCAGTTCGCTCAGGTACTGGTAGCCGTGGTTGAGCATGCCGACCTCGGGCGCGGCCCCGGGCTGGCCGAGGTCGGCCGGGCCCAGGCGTGCGTCGTCGAGCCGAAACAGGTGGAACTCCACCTCCAGTCCGGTGCGATAGGCCAAGCCGCCGGTCTGGCCGAGGACCGAGCGCAGCAGGCCGCGTGTGCACAGGGGGACCGGTGCGCCGGAGGTGAAGCGCAAGTCGCACAGCAGCCAGCCGGTGCCCGGTGACCACGGCAGCATCCGGAAGGTGAGCGGGTCGGGGACCATCACCATGTCGGCGGCGCCGCGCAGTTCCGGAAGCCCGAGCGGGGTCTCCTTGGTGAACAGCGGGAAGACGGTCCGGCCGGAGGTGTCCTTGGCGAGCAGGGAGGAGGCGATGCCGGTACCGTCGCGCAGCACGGTGGGCACCTCGGAGGCGGTCACGGTCTTGCCGCGCAGCAGTCCGTGCTGGTCGGCGAAGACCAGCCGCACGACGTTCAGTCCGTCACCCTCGGCGCGGTCCCGGATCTCCTGGGCGGCGGCCGTCTGTTCGGCCGTCCACCCGGCGTGGCGTTCCACGAATCCCATGCCGCTCAGCCGTCCGTCGCCGCGGGTTGCGCCCAACTGCTGTCGGCGCGCTGCTTCGCGGTCACGGCCGCCCAGTACTGCGCCGAGCCCTTGGTGGGGCCGATGCCGTCGAGGGTGACGGGGCCGCGTATCCCGGCCGCACGTTCGGCGGGCAGGACCAACGGCGGGTCCTCGCCGCGCTGGACGGCGGACATGGCCTCGCCCAGCATGCGCCGGTACATGACGATGGCCTTGTCGGAGCGGCCCAGGTGTTCGCGGGTACGGTCCTGGACGGCGCCCTGGCCCTCCACCGCCCACTGGTCGTGCACGTTGATGTCGGTGCCCAGGCCGGTGTAGGTGGTGGTGAGCTGCTCGACCGGGTCGTAGCCGTAGCCGTTGGCGCGGTTGAAGCGGGGCCGGTAGTCGGGCAGGGTGACCGCGTCCACCCGCTGGCGGCGCATCGCCTCCTGGTCGACCGGCCGGCCGACGCTGGTGAACTGGGCGTACCAGTAGCAGGAGGTGTCGTCGATCGGTACGTGCCACTGGGTGATGGCGGTCTCCGCGTCGAGCGGGATGTGGAAGCCGTGCGGGAAGACCTGGTGGGTGACGCGGACGTGGGTGCGGCTGCCGTCCATGGCGCGGCCCTCGGTGTCGGTGCCGTCCAGGGTGCGCAGGGCCGTGATGCGCAGGCCGTACGGGGTGCGGGCGGCATCGATGTCGGGGCGGCCGTACTCGCGGAGGATCTTCGTCATGGGCAGGGCGGTGCCTTGGGAGGTGGCGCGGAACTGCTTGCCGTAGCTGTCGGAGGGGTCCTCGTCCTCGAAGAAGCGGTGCAGGTAGGAGGCGTGGGCGGGGTCGATGCCGACCTCCAGGGCCTGCAGCCAGTTGCACTCCAGCAGGCCCTTCCAGGCGAAGGCGTGGTCGGCCGGGGCCTCGAAGCAGTCCAGAGCCGGCAGCGCGGGTGGCTCGCCGGGTCCGAGGTAGCCCCAGATCACCCCGTTGATCTCGCGGACGGGGTAGCTGCCCAGGCGGACCCGCGTGGCCAGGGCGCTGTCGGCCGGCTCGGCCGGGGTGTCGAGGCAGGCGCCGTCGCGGGCGAACAGCCAGCCGTGGAAGCAGCAGCGCAGCCCGCCGTCCTCCAGCCGGCCCAACGCCAGGTCGGCGCCCCGGTGCGGGCAGCCCCGGTCGACCAGGCCGAGTTCACCGTGCTCGTCGCGGAACAGGACCAGGTCCTGCCCGAGCACCTTGGGAGCCACCAGGGGTCGTACGCCGTCGAGTTCCTCACTGAGGGCGACGGGCTGCCAGTACCGGCGCATCAGGTCGCCGCCGGGTGTGCCCGGTCCGGTCCTGGTGAGCCGTTCGTTCTCTTCCTCGCGCATCTGACGCCTTTCTGTCCCGGTCACGGTGACGGTAGCGAAGGGAGGATCCAGTCATCCATGGATTGGATCCAATATTTACGTCGGTGTAACAGCCCTTTCTGACGGGCCCGTTGAACAGGCGCGCGACCATGGCCGCGTCCACGACAGCCATCAGCAGGCCCGCCGCCCCTCGACCGCTGCTCACCATCAGGGCAGCCAGCGGCAGCGCGGCGAGATGCGCCCCCAGGAAGGGCCCGTGGCGGGCGGCCAGGGGAAGACACAGCAGCAAGCCGGCCGTCACCCAGGTGAACGACCGCGCGAGCTCTGCTCCCGGACCCGCCAGGGTGTGCAGTGGCGGCAGGTGCCAGGCGTACGCCGACACGGTCCACACCACCGCCCCGAGGCCGGCTCCGCGGTCCTCCGGCCGGGCCGGGGCGGCCGTCGCGCGGATGGCGGATGCGAGCGCCAAGGGGCCGAGGACCGCGAGGAGTTCGAAGCGGGCCATCGCCCACACATGGCCGTCCACGGCGGCTGGCGCCCGCGTCAGGGCGAGTGGCGCACCGAGCGTGCAGGCGGCGGCCGCCGCGGCGAGCACCGCGCGGCCGGTCAGCCTGCGCCGCTCCGGCGCCCAGGCGACGCCCAGCGCCGGCCAGGCGAACGCCAGCGTGCAGGCGATCACCGCGGACGCGACGCCGACGGCGGCCGGAGTCTGCGCCGTGTGCTCGCCGTGTCCAGCGCCGCCGCCCGTGCGTGCGGCGGCGGCCGTCACGACCAGGGCGGCGAGCCCGGCCAGCAGCCGCCCCGTCGGCGGCGAGCCGCGCAGGCCCGTCATCGGGGTTCTCCTTCGTGGATACCCCAGCCTTCAGGCCGGGGAGGAAACGAGGTTCCTGCGGAGCAGGGCAGGGGAGGGCGGTTCGCCGCCAGGGCGGACCGGCGTGTGCCGTCCACCTGCCGACACCCGCCGCTCTGAGGGAAGTTGATAACGCGTGAGGCGTGACACGGCAGGTCAAACGGACGTTCAAGTACCGCTTCTACCCCATGGACGAGCAGGCGGCTGAGCTGTCGCGCACGTTCGGCTGTGTCCGCCTCGTCTACAACAAGGCGCTGGAGGAGCGCACGCGGGCCTGGTACGGCGAGCAGCGCCGCATCTCCTACGTGCAGTCCTCCGCCGCGCTCACGGAGTGGAAGAAGACCGAGGAACTGGCCTTCCTGACGCAGGTGTCCTCGGTCCTGCTCCAGCAGGCGCTGCGCCATCTGCAGACGGCGTTCGCCAACTTCTTCGCCAAGCGGGCGAAGTACCCGCGGTTCAAGTCGCGGAAGAAGCCCCGCGCGTCGGCCGAGTACACCCGCAGCGCCTTCACCTGGCGTGAGGGGAAGCTGACGCTGGCGAAGATGGCGCAGCCTTTGGACATCCGCTGGTCGCGTCCGCTGCCTGAGGGCACGGAGCCGAGCACGGCGACCGTGTCCCGGGACGCGGCGGGCCGCTGGTTCGTGTCCCTGCTGTGCCCGGACACCCCCGCCCCCGCGCCCGCCACGAACGCGGCGGTTGGCCTGGACGCCGGGATCACCTCCCTGGTGACCCTGTCCACCGGGGAGAAGGTCGCCAACCCCCGGCACGAGCGCCAAGACCGCGCCCGCCTTGCCCGCGCGCAGCGGGAGCTGTCGCGGAAGGCGAAGGGCTCGGCGAACCGGGCCAAGGCCCGCCGTCGCGTCGCCAAGGTCCACGCGCGGATCGCCGACCGGCGCCGGGACGTCCTGCACAAGCTGTCGACTCGTCTCGTCCGTGAGAACCAAACGGTCGTGATCGAGGATCTGACCGTCCGCAACCTGCTGAAGAACGGCAAGCTGGCGCGCGCCATTTCGGATGCGGCCTGGACGCACCTGCGGTCCATGCTGGAGTACAAGTGCGCCTGGTACGGGCGTGAACTCGTCGTGATCGACCGCTGGTTCCCGTCCAGCAAGCTGTGCGGGAACTGCGGCACGGTCGCATCGAAACTGCCGCTGAACGTCCGCGTGTGGACGTGCGCCTGCGGCACCATGCATGACCGCGACATCAACGCGGCACGCAACATCCTGACCGCCGGGCTGGCGGCGACAGCCTGTGGAGACGGTGTAAGACCTCAACGGGAGTCCTCCCGGACGGGGCGGTCGTCGGTGAAACAGGAACCCCAGCGGGCGACCGCTGGAATCCCCCGCCTTTAAGCGGGAGAGGAAGTCAACCGCAGCAGTGCCCGGCGTCGTCGCCGTCCGCGTCGGCGGCCGGCGCGTGGCAGGAGACGGGGGCGGCCACGTCCAGCGCGGGATTGCGGTCGAAGAAGCCGTCCGGCTCCAGCCGCAGCCGGGCCCGGGCCACCGGCATCACCGGCCACTCCTCGGGACGAGGGAAGTGGTGCGAGCCGACCGTCGCCCACAGCACCAGTTCCGTGCCGTCCAGTGAGCGGTCCTCCTGCTGCCAGCGGTGCACTCCGTCCGCGCCCGGCTCGGCCTGGTTGGGGTACTCGCCGGCGACGAAGCGCCGGGCCGGGTCGTACTCGGTGGCCCACAGTTGCCGGGCGACGAAGGGCGCCCGCCGCGCGCACACGCTGTCGGCGCGCACCGGCAGCACCGCCGTGTTGTCCACGTGCACCCGGTACGCGGTCGGCTCGCCCATCCGGTTGCGGGCCTCGGTGTTCTCCACCCGCCAATGCAGGGCCCGGGAGGCGTCCACGCTGCGCCCGCCCTCCCGCTCGCTGAGGATCGGCCGCAGTACGGTCCGTGCCGCGTTGCCGTACGGGTCGAGCGCGGGGTCGGGTTCGTGCTCGGCGGTGACCTCGACCAGGCGGTTGGAGGTTCCGTCCACGGCCATGTCCAGCCGTACGGCGAAGAAGTGCTGGTGGTTGGTGACCGCCACGTTCGGGGCGACCCGCCGGGCGTACGGGGTCTCCTCGTCCTGTGCGACGCCGGTGGCGGACAGGATGCCGGTCATCTTGATCTCCAGCATGACCGAGCCGTCCTGGTACAGGGACCAGTAGAAGCCGTAGTCGTAGTTGGCGACCGTGGCGAACGCCGAGATGATCAGCCGGCGGGAGCGGCGCACCTCGGTGCGGCCGGTGCGGCCGTCGTGGTGCTTCCACAGGATGCCGTCGTCCTCCTCGTGCATGCAGATGGCGTTAGGGATGACCCGTGGCACGCCGTCGCCGCCGAGGACGGCCGCGTCGAAGTAGTGGATGACGCCCAGGCAGTCACAGCCCAGGGCGAGGGAGTTGGTCAGCGGACCGGCGCCGTACTCGCCCCAGTCGAAGAAGTTCTTGCGGTACTGGGTGGAGGCGGTGTCGAAGTAGGGCACGTACATCTCGTTGACCGAGGCCCGGCGCAGCACCTGGCGCGGGCCCTTGCCGCCCGCGTCGAAGGTCAGGTCGTGCAGGACCAGGCCCTCGCGGTGGGTGAAGCCCACCCGCACCGACCAGCCCTGCCAGTCGACGCGCTGCCCGGTCACCGTGAAACTCGGTCCCTCGGGCTGGATCACCTCAAGGGGGCGCAGCCCGGCCCGCTCGGGCACGGTGCCCGCGGCGAACACGCCCGGCTCTGCGGACAGCGGCACCACGCCGTGGTCCTCGACGTGGAGCACCTCCATCGACTCCATGTCGATGATCGGCACCACGCCCTGTACGGGCCGGGCGTAGCCGTTGTCGTCCTCGGACGTACGGTGCCACACGCTGCCCCAGGTCAGCCGGCGCCCCGCGTACTGCGGGGGTTCGAAGCCGCCGATCGACTCGGGGTCGACCATCACCAGCGACACGTCGTGGATGCCGCGCAGGGCCAGCGCCTCGCGGAAGCGCGCATCGGCCCGGCACGCGGCGGCGGCCTGCCGGGCCTCCTCCGAGGAGCAGCCGGGGCTGCGCACGTCCAGCTCCCGCCAGGCCGTGGTCTGCGGCTTCTCGCCCAGTTCCAGGTTGACCTCGTAGGCGAGTCGGACCGAGGGGCAGATCACCACGGCGCGGGCCCGCCGGGCCTGGCCCGGGGTCGCGGTGCGCGCGTGGTGCTCGTCGAGGGCGACTCCCCAGAAGCGGGCGTCCTCGGTGATCCGGGGGTCGGACCTGAGCACCTTGACGGCGGCGGCCAGTTCGGCCGCGGTCAGCGGATCCAGCGGGTGGGGTCGCGCGGCCGACGTGGGCGCGGGGGCGAGGGTGCTCATACGGTGGTTCCTTCCACGGTGGTGCGGGGGGTGGCCGGGGCGCGGTGCAGTACGCCGCCGTCGGCTCGGGGGTCGGAGGCAGCGTCCAGGCGGCCGTCGCGGGCCAGCCTGACCACCTGCAGATGGCCGGCCAGGTCGGTGGGTGCCTCGGCGACCACCACCGGCACGCCGGGCGAGACGGACGGTGTCGAGGCCGGCACCGAGACCGGCTCGGCGAGCAGGGTCTGCTCCTCGAAGCCGATGTCGCGGGCGCCGAGCACCCAGCGCGGGCGCCCGAGCACGTCGACCGGGTCGGCGTCGGGCGCGGCAAGGGCGGGCAGGGTCTGGGCGAGGATCTGCGGCTGGGCCCGGCCGCCCTGGCAGCCGGCCGCCAGGAGCAGGACGTCGGAGCGGCCGATCACCGGGCACAGCGTGTGCGGCGGTCGTACGCCCGGCCGCAGTTCGCCTGGATGGCCCGCGACGAGACTGAACGCCGAGCCGCGGTTGTGCAGGACGATCCCGGTGTCCGGCTCGCACAGTCCCGAGCCGAAGGTCTGGTAGACGCTCTGGATGAGTGACACCGCCAGCCCCGAGGGGTCCACCGCGGTCACCGCGACGGTGTCGCCGGAGGGCCGGAACGACGGCTTGGGGGGCAGGGCTCCGGCCAGGGGCGCCGGATCGAGCAGCCCCTGCATGTCCAGCAGTTGTCCGCACGGGTCGCCGAGCAGCCGGTCGCGGGCCGCCGAGGCGTCCTGGCAGCGGGCGGTGAGCAGCCGGGTGCGTTCGGGCTCGGTCAGGTCCGCTGCGGCCGCCGCCGTCAGCAGCGCGGGCAGGACGGTGCCCTGGCTGGGCGGGGGAGCGGCCCACCAGCGCATCCCTGCCGCTTCGACGGTCAACGGCTCGGCCCAGCGGGCGCGATGGGCGGCCAGGTCGGCGGCGGTGAGCGGGCTGCCGAGGCGGCGCAGGCCGACGGCGAGCGTCCCGGCGACGGCCCCCTGGTAGAACGACGCGGGGTCGTCGGCCAGTTCGTCGAGGACCGTCGCCAGCCGGGGCTGGAGAAGCGCGTCCCCCTCCTCCACCGCACGGCCGTCGGAACCGCTCAGCAGCGCTGACAGTCCCGGATCGGCGGCGATCCGCCGCGCGTTGGCCCGCACGGCGCGCGCCAGCCCGGCGGAGACCGTCGCCCCCTGGCGGGCGAGATCGGCGGCGTCGCGCAGCGCGGCGGGCAGCGCGCCCGGGGTGCCGAACGCCGCGGCGAGCGCCGCCCAGCCGGCCACCACGCCGGGCACGGTCACGGTCTGCGGGCCCTGCGCGGGCATCCGCGTGTCCGCGGCGCGCAGGGCCGGGACGTCGACGTGCTGTGCCGCCGCCCCGACCGACAGCATGGCGCGCACCGTGCCGTCGGGCGTGTGCACCAGGGCGATCAGGTCGCCGCCCAGGGAGCACTGGTGGGGGTAGACGACGGTCAGCGCGGCGGCGGCGGCCAGTGCGGCGTCCACGGCGTTGCCGCCGCGCCCGGCCGCCCGGGCCGCGGCGTCGAGGGCGGACGGGTGGGGTGCGGCCAGCACCGGTTCGTGGCCGGGGCTCACGTTCGGTCCCGGGGCAGCAGCAGGGTGCGCGAGGGCGCGGCCTCGGCGCCCTGCAGGGGCACGGGCAGCGACAGCATGTCGTAGACACCGGCCGGGGTGTGCAGCAGATCGACCACTTCAAGGATCAACACATCCGCCGCGCACAGCAGTTGGTGCGTCTCCCAGTGGGTGGTGTAGGCGACGGCCTCGATGCTGAGGTAGTCGATGCCGGCCGTGCGCACGCCCGCCTCGATCAGCCGCTCGGCGCCGTCCGGGGCCAGCCCCACCCAGTGCCGGGCCTTCCACGGGCTGCGCAGCACACCGTCGGAGTTGCTGGTGCGCAGCAGCACCCGCTCCTCGGTGCCCAGGCCCGCGGCATCCAGGTCGGCGGCGGTGATCTGCTCCTTGACATGGGTGAGGTCGAGGACGCGGGCGGTGCCGTTGAGCGCCGTCAGGTCCAGCCGGTCGACGGTCTTGCCGCCGTCGACGAAATGGGCCGGGGCGTCGATGTGCGTCCCCGTGTGGGCGCCGATGCGCCAGCGGCTGACGTTGGACGGGTCGCCCGCGGTGCGCGACTCGACGACCTCCACTTCCGGGCGGCGGCCCCAGTGCAGCATTCCGGGGTGGATGGGCACGGAGACGTCTATTGCCTTGGTCACGTCAAGTTGCATGACACACTCCTATTGGATGCGGATACTGTGTGAGTGGATCCAAAACCGGTGGACGATGAGCCGCTGCGGCGTGGCAGACTGCTCCACCACCGCGCGGCCCCGTCAGCCCCCGAGAAGGGTGAGACCCACTCCGATGACGTCCCAGACCGACGAAGGCGCCCTCGTCGACGACATCGCTGCCCGTATCCGCACGCGGATCATGAACGGGGAGCTCCCGATCGGCAAACCGCTGCGCCAGGCCGCGCTGGCCGCCGAGTTCGGGGTGAGCCGCACTCCGGTGCGCGAGGCGCTGCGCCAGTTGCAGAACGGCGGGCTGATCGAGATGCAGCCGCACCGCGGTGCGGTGGTGCGGGTGCCGGCGCCGTGGGAGGTGCGCCAGGCGTACGAGGTCCGCGCGGAGCTGGAGGCCCTGGCCGCGCGGCGCGCCGCCGACCGGATCACCGACAGCCAGCTCGCCGAACTGCGCCGCCACAACGACGTGCTGCGCGCGGCGGTGGAGGGCCTGGGTGGCGGTGCGGCCGACACGACGCGGGCCAACGACTGCTTCCACACCGTGGTCTGCCAGGCGGCCGACAACCCCTGGCTCAGCCGCATGATCGACCGGATCAACGAGAGCTTCCCGCGCAACGTGTCCTCGCTGGCGCTGGCCGGGGACGAACGCCACCGGCAGCTGAACGTTCGTCAGCACGACGAGTTGATGGCCGCCTTGGCGGACCGGGACGCGGACCGGGCGCAGGAGGCGATGCGTGAGCACGTCATCAGCGCCGGCGAGCACCTGACGGCCTGGTACGAGAGGCGCTCGCAGACCGTCTTCCACGGCTGAGCGGCGTCCCGGCTCCCCGGCGGTCCTCATCGGGCACCGCCGGGGATCAGCCGGGCGGGCGAGAGGAAATCCAGGTCCGGGCGCGGACGTTCGCACACCAGGTCGGCCAGGGCCGCGCCGATCGCCGGACCGAACTTGAAACCGTGCCCGGAACACGCCGAGGCCATCAGCACCCCCGGTGCGCCGGGCACCTCGCCGACGAGGAAGCGCCGGTCCGCGGTCATCGTGTACAGGCACGTCAGGCTCTCGGTCACCGCACCCGCGCCGGGCAGGACCCGTGCCACCGCCCGGGTGAGCAGGGTGAGTTCGTCGGCGGTGGCGGCGGGCCGGGCGGCCTCGGGGTCCCATGGCGGGCCCGCGTCGAGCCCTGCCTTCAGCCCCCGGCCATCGTCGGCCGGGAAGCCGTACAGCAGTCCTTCCGGCAGGTCGACCGAGAAACTGCCCAGCCCGGAGGGGCCCAGTGGGCCGCGCGGATCGGCGGCGAAGTAGGCGTTCACGATCCGGGTGACCGTCAGATGGCCCGCCAGCGAGGGCACCAGAGACGGCGTCCAGGGCCCGGCGCACAGCACCAGCCGTCGGGCGCGTACCGGCCCCGAGGCCGTGCGGACGAGGACGTGGTCGCCGTCGGGCTGCCAGTCGGTGACCGGTGTGCGGTCGGCGATCCGGGCGCCCGCCCGTTCGGCGAGGGTGAGCTGGACGCGCAGGGCCTGGCAGGCGTTGATGATCCCCGCGGCCGGGTCGTGGACCGCGGTGAACCCCTCGGGCAGCCGCAGGCCGGGGAAGATGCGGGCCGCCTCGTCGGCGTCGACCGAGCGGCAGCCCGGACCGCGCAACGCGTCGGGCCGGCCGGCGGGCGCGGCGTACAGACCGCCGGTGACGTCGACCAGTCGGCTCTTGGCGGCTTCCTCCAGCTCCGCCCAGGCCCGGTAGGCGGTGTCGACCAGGCCGTCCCAGTCGGGGTGGGGGTAGGCGCGGCGGATCATCCGGGTGGCACCGTGCGAGGAACCGAGGTCGTGGCCCAGTGCGAACCGCTCCAGACCCAGCACGTCGAGGCCGCGCTCGGCCAACTGCCGCAGCGCCGCGCTGCCGTGCACACCGAGGCCGACGACCACCGCATCGTACAGGTGCCCGGTCGCTTGCCATGCGGGACGGGCGCCGGGCAGGGCGGCGGGGAAGGGGCCGGACGCCGAAGCCGAAGGGGTGTCTGTCGCGGGAACTGGCGTCGATGCCGAAGGGGAGTCCGGAGGAGGAACTGATGTCGGTGCCGAAGCCGAAGGGGAGGCCGTTGCCCGTACGGCAGCCGGGGCCGGAGCCGTTGTCGCCTCGGAGGCAGTGGCCGTGACGTCTGACGGCGTGCGGGCCGTGCGGCGCGCGGCGGCCGCGATCTGCGCGACGGCCTCGACCAGGGCGTCCAGATCGTCGTCGTCGGTGTAGACGTGCACCGAGGCCCGTACCACCTTTGCCAGTCCCCGCGGGTCCATGTCCCAGCGGCCGTGGGCGGCCGGTACGGCGACCAAGTAGACGCGCCGAAGGGCGAGTTGACGCTGCACCTCGCCGGCGTCGAGTCCGTCGACCACGAAGGTGACGATCGCGCCCCCCGCCGCGGAAGGATCGGCCAGCCGCACCCCGGGCACGGCGCCGAGCCGCTCGCGCAGCCTCGCCGCGAGGGCGGTCAGGTGAGCGAAGACGGCCCGGGGGCCGAGCCTGTGCAGGTCGGCCAGCGCCGAGCCCAGACCCAGGCGCAGGGCGTGGGCGGCCTCCCACAGCTCGAACCGCCGTGCGTCCGGCGCCAGTTCCCAGCTGCGTTCACCCGTCCAGAGCGCCCCGCGCACATCCGGCGCCTGCGGGGCGAGCCGCTCCAGCAGGGGCCGGCGCACGGCGAGCAGACCGGTACCGCGCGGGGCGCGCAGGAACTTGCGGCCGGTGCCGATCAGCAGGTCGCAGCCGAGGGCCTCCATGTCGGTGGGCAACTGGCCCAGCGACTGGGTGGCGTCGAGCAGGAACGGCACCCCGTGCGCCGCCGCCGAGGCGCCTATCGCGGCGGCCGGTTCGACCAGCCCGGACGAGGTCGGCACATGCGCCGCGGTCACCAGCGCGGCCGGTCCCGCGCGCAGGGCACGCTCCAGCATCTCCAAGTCAGTGGCTCCGTCAGGCCCGTTGGGCAGCACCTCCACCCGGATGCCGGCGTCCCGCTCGGCGGCCAGCAGATGCAAGGCGCTGCTGACATAGCTGGAGCGGGCGGCGAGCACGCGGTCTCCGGGCCGCAGCCGCAGCGAGGAGACGATCCGCTGCCAGCCCGCGGTGGCGCTCTCGACCAGAGCGACCTCGTCCGCGTGGACGCCGAGCAGGGCGGCGGTGCGGTCGTAGACAGCGGCCAGCTCGTCGGCGGCGAGCTTGGCCGCCTCATAACCGCCGTGCAGGCTCTCTGCGCGCAGGTGGTCGATGACCGCCTCGACGGTGGAGGAGGCGAGAAGGGCCGCGCCGGCCGAGTTGAAGTGGTGGCCGGTGGAGCATCCCGGCGTGCGCATTCGTTCGGCGGCGACGTCCAGGGTCGTGGGGGTCGGCGACGTGGCCGTCACGGGGGCGCTCACAGCGCGATCGTGATGCTCTTGAGCTCGGTGAACCCGTTGACGGCCGCGTCGCCGAGGTCCCTGCCCAGACCGGACTGCTTGGTACCGCCGAAGGCCACGGCGGGGTCGAACTCGTTGTAGGTGTTCACCCAGACGGTGCCCGTCTGGAGTGCCGACGCCGCGCGGTGGGCGCGGCCGAGGTCGGTGGTCCACACGCCGGCCGCGAGACCGTAGTCGCTGTCGTTGGCCAGCGCGATCGCCTCGTCCTCTGTGTCGAAGGGCAGCACGGTGGCGACCGGCCCGAAGATCTCCTCGCGGGCGATCCGCATGTCCGGGGTGACCTCCGTGAACACCGTGGGCCGCACGAACCAGCCGGGTCCCGGCAGCGGCTCTCCGCCGGTGACGGGCCGGGCGCCCTCGGCGCGGCCGAGGTCGAGGTAGCCGGTGACCCGGTCGAACTGCTCCTGGGAGACCAGCGGACCGATGTTGATCCCGCCGGACAGACCGGGGCCGATGCGCAGGGCGTCCACCGCCGGCAGCATCCGGTCGAGGAACTCCTTGAGCACCGAGCGCTGCACCAGCAGTCTGCTGCCGGCCGTGCACATCTGACCGGAGTGCCCGAACACCGCGCGGACTGCGGCCGGGGCGGCGGCGTCCAGGTCGGCGTCGGCGAAGACGATGTTGGCGGACTTGCCGCCCAGCTCGAGGGTGAGCCGTTTGACCGACGGCGCCACCGCGGCCATGATCAGCCGTCCTACGTCGGTGGACCCGGTGAAGGAGACCTTGGCGACATCGGGATGGGCGACCAACTCGGCCCCGGTGCGGCCGTCTCCGGTCACCACGTTGACGACGCCTTCCGGAATGCCCGCCTCCAGGCACAGGGCGGCCAGCCGCAGCGCGGTCAGTGGGGTCTGCTCGGCGGGCTTGACCACCACCGTGCAGCCGGCCGCCAGGGCGGGGGCGACCTTCCAGGCGGCGATCATGAAGGGGAAGTTCCAGGGGAGCACGGCTGCCACGACACCGACCGGCTCGCGCACGCTGTACACGTGACGGCCGGGCGGGGAGGCGTGCACCGTGCCGGTCAGCCGGGTCGGCGTGCCCGCGAAGTGCCGGATGGCCTGCAGGCCGAGTTCCACGTCGCCGCGAGCCCGTTCGATCGCCTTGCCGTTGTCCAGGGTGTCCAGGACCGCCAGCGCCTCGGCGTCCCGCTCCACCAGGTCCGCGAGCCGCAGCAGCACGTCCTGGCGGCGGCGGGGAGGCAGAGTGCGCCAGCGTCCATCGCGGTGCGCTGCCGCGGCGGCGGCCACCGCCCGTTCCACATCGCTGCCGTCGGCCTGCGCGACGGTGGTCAGGCGCTCACCGGTGGCGGGGTCGAGGACCGGGATCCACCGGGTCGCGGTTCCCGTGGTCCAGTCGCCGCCGATGAGCATCGGCTCGCGCTCCGGCAACCGCGGGAGGGTGATGCTGGGGTCCAAGGTGTTCTCCTTGTGGTTCGAGGCCGCGGGCCGCATTGGCCGACGTGGCGGATGCCGGGTTCGCGGCGGGGCGGCGGGCCCATTGCGCGACGGGGCGGACGGAAGTCCGGGCGCCGCAGCGGTCGTTCGCTCCCGTGGGCTCGGGCGGGCGGGCTTCAGGCGGGCCGGTGCGTGGCGCTGGGCCAGGGCTCGCGCACGGCGGCCGAGACGGCGCGGGCGGTGGTGAGCACGCAGCGGTCGAACTCCGCCTGTCCGTGGGCGGCGTTCGCCTCGGTCACGTCCCTGCCCCACACGCCGGTCTCGCTGACCTGGTCCATGCGGTAGTCCCAGAAGGAGTCGACGTCGACGTGCGAGGTGGCCCGCTCCATCCGCACCAGTTCGGGTGCCAGGTGCAGCATCACGGAGGTCTCGAAATAGTTGGCGTGCATCAGGGCACGGCCGTAGGTGACATGGCCATCGACCTCCGGCCCCGGGTACATCGTCACGTACCCCAACGCCCGCACGCGTGCGTCCCGGTGACGCACCCTCAGCTTCTCGGCGGAGACGTCGAGGGCGCCGTTGTTCCAGATGTGGCCGTTGAGCAGGACGAACTGCCGGACTCCGCAGGCGTACAGGGAGTCGATCATGTCCTCGACGACGGCGATCAGCGTCTCGGGGCGCAGCGCCACCGTGCCGGCGAAGCCGCCGTGCGAGGCGGACACGCCGAAGCTCAGCGGCGGCAGCACCGGCACCCCCGTCAGCGCAGAGACGCCCAGGGCGACCGCTTCGCAGATCCGCGTGTCCACGGCCAGGGGCAGATGCGGACCGTGCTGTTCGGTGGCGCCCACCGGGATGATCACGGCGTCGTGGCCGGCGACCGTGGTCTCGGCCTCCTGCCAGGTCAGCTCCTCCCAGTGCAGCGGCGTACCGGTACCGCCGAGCTGTTCGGCGAGTGCGGGGACGTCCAGTGCGGTGGGCACGCGCAGCGCGCTCGGACCGGTGATGACGGACGGCATGGCTCTCCTTTCCTCAAGGGCTTGGTGCGGGCGGGCCGGGCTCACCAGCGGCGCCGGCTCTTCTGCGGCAGCAGGTCCAGGGCGCGGAACGCGGCGGGCCGGTCGTCGTCGACGGTGGTGATCCACACGGTGGCGTCCGGGCAGTAGTCGCTGATGAGTTCCCGGCACACTCCGCACGGCGCGATGATCCGGAACTGCCCGGCGGGCTTGATCTGCACCGACACCACCGACGTCACCGCCAGGGGCGCGCCGGGCGCGAGGGCACCGCGCGCGGTGCCCAGGGCGACGCCCTCGGCGCAGATCGAACTGCGCCGGCAGGAACCCTCGACGTGGACGCCGGTGTGGATGCGGCCGTCGGCGGTGCGCAGCGCGGTGGCGACCTCGTGGCGGTCTTGCTGCCACACCCGGGCCAGCAACTCCTGCGCGATGTTCAGGAGTTCGGCGTCCAGGTCGCTCATCTGAGCCGGGACGGCGACCGGTGCGGCGCTCATGCGTCCAGTCCCAGCAGGCGGGCCATGTTGCCGCCCTCGATCAGCGCCCGGTCCTTCTCGTCCTCGACGGCCTTGGCGATCTTCATGCGTTCGAGGTCGAAGTCGGAGCCCGGCCACTCGCTGCCCATCAGGATCTGCCGCGGCCCGAGCCGCGCGTAGGCCCGCTTGACGTCACTCATCAGCGTCGCGGACGTCTCCAGGTAGACGTGCGGCTGCCGTTCGGCGACGATGATCGCCTCAGGCACGTTCCACACGGCCCCCATGTGCGCGATGATCGTCGGCACCTCCGGGTGGTCGCGCGCGATCTCCTCGATGGCCAGCGGCGCGCAGAACGCGTCGTCGAGGGCGTTGATCAGTACCAGGAGCCCGCGCCGGGCACAGGCTTCGAACACCGGGTCCAGCAGCCCGTGGTCGGCCACGTGGTAGCCGTGCAGGCTGGGATGGAGTTTCAGTCCGACCAGGCCCGCGTCGGCGATCCGGTCGATCTCCTCGATGGCGTCGTCGGCCTGCGGCAGCACCTGCCCGAAGCCGAAGAACCGGTCGGGGTGGGCGGACACCAGCGAGGCGATGAAGTCGTTCTCGATCCGCTGGGCGAGCGAGCACACCATCGCCATGTCCACCCCGGCGGCGTCCATCCGGTCGAGGATGCGCCGCGGCTCGAACGGCGTGTACGGCGGCGGGGCCTGGCCCTTGCGCGCCCCGGTGAGGTAGTCGGAGCGGCCGCGGACGTCCTGCGTGGTGTTGTAGGCATCGATGATCAATGCGGGTCCTCATTCGCGGTGTCGAGGGGCAGGTGGCAGCGGACGCTGCGTCCGGGGGCGATCTCGCGCAGGTCCGGGTGCCGGGTGCGGCAGACGTCGGTCACCAGCGGGCAGCGGGTCTGGAACAGGCAACCCCGGGGCAGGTTGGCCGGGTCGGGCAACTCGCCCTCCAGCGGCTGCCGTTCGGTGGGCGGGCCGGGCCGCAGCACGGGCACGCTGGCCAGCAGGGCGCTGCTGTAGGGGTGGGCCGGGCCGGTGAAGAAGGCGTCGCGGGAGGCGGTCTCGATGATCTCCCCGAGATACATCACGGCGACCCGGTCGGCGATGTGCCGTACGACACCGAGGTCGTGGGAGATGAACAGCATCGTCAGGCCGCGGTCGCGCACCAGGTCCGACAGCAGGTTCAGCACCTGCGCCTGGATCGACACGTCCAGCGCCGACACGGCCTCGTCGGCCACCACGAACCGCGGTGCGGACGCCAGCGCCCGGGCGATGCCGATGCGCTGGCGCTGCCCGCCGGAGAACTCGTGCGGTTTGCGCCCGCCGGCGTCCGCCCCGAGGCCGACCAGGTCCAGCAGGTCGGCCACGGCGCGCCGGGCCTCGGACCGCTCGGCGCCGCGGGCGCGCAGCAGTGGTTCGGCAACGGTGTCGGCGACCGTGCGGCGCGGGTTGAGCGAGCCGAAGGGGTCCTGGAAGACCATCTGCAGCTCGGCCCGGATCTTCTTCAGGCGCCTGCCGCGCAGCCGGGCCAGGTCGGCGCCGAGGAAGTCGATCCGGCCGGCCGAGGGAGCCACGATGCGCAGCAGCGCGCGGCCGAGCGTCGACTTGCCGCACCCCGACTCGCCGACCAGGCCCAGTGTCTCGCCCTGGGCGATGTCGAGGTCGACATCCCGCAGCGCCAGGACCCGGCCGCCGGCCCGGCCGGGGTACTCCACCCGCAGCCCACGGGCGCTCATCAGCACCTCGCTCATACGGCGGCCCCCGTCGCGCGGGCCCGTGCCCGGGCCTTTCCGGGCAGCACACAGGCGTCCAGATGTCCCGTGCCGCCGTGCCGGCGCCGCAGCTCCGGCCGGGTGCCGCAGCCGTCGTCGGCGAAGGGGCAGCGGGGCGCGAAGCCACAGCCGGCGGGCCGCTCGACCCCGGCGGGTGGGTTTCCCGGAATCGCTGGCAGCCGCGCGGGCACCGGGCCCGCCAGCGGGGGCACCGAGCCCAGCAGGCCCATGGTGTAAGGGTGCTGCGGGTCGAAGAGGACCTCGTCGCGCGTGCCCTGTTCCACGATCCGTCCCGCGTACATCACCGCCACCCGGTCGGCGACCTCGGCGACCACCCCGAGATCGTGGGTGATCAGCAGGACGGAGGTGCCGTGCTCGCGCTGCACCCGCTTCAGCAGCGTCAGCACCTGCGCCTGGATGGTGACGTCCAGCGCGGTGGTCGGCTCGTCGGCGATCAGCACGGCCGGGTCGTTGGCCAGCCCCATGGCGATCATCACGCGCTGCCGCATGCCGCCGGAGAGCTGGTGCGGATAGGCACGCGCGGCGCGGGCGGGGCCAGCGATGCCGACCTCGCCGAGCAGGTGGACGGCGCGGGCGGCGGCGGTGGCGCGCGGTACGTCGGCGTGGGCGCGGATGGTCTCCGCGATCTGCGCGCCCGCCCGGTGCAGCGGGTTGAGCGCGGCCAGCGCGTCCTGGAAGACGACCGTCACGTCCTTGCCGCGTACCCGGCGCAGCTCCCGGTCGGACGCCCCCACCAGTTCCCGGCCGCGGAAGGAGACCGACCCGCTGATGTGGGTGCGCGGGCCGCGGTTGAGGCCGACCAGGCTCATCGACAGCGCCGACTTGCCCGACCCCGACTCGCCGACCAGCGCCAGGATCTCGCCCCTGCGCAGAGTGAGGTCGACGCCGTCCACGGCGGGCAGCCGGCCCGCGGGCACGTCGAACTGCACACGCAGATCCCGCACCCGCAGCACTGCCTCCGGCGCGGTCATACGACCCCGCCCACGGCCAGCGCGGCCCGGTGGACGAGGTCGGCGACCCGTTCGGGCCACACCAGGGTGGTGTAGTGGCTGCCCGGCACATGCTCGACCGTGGCCTGCATCCGCTCGGCCATGAAGTTCTGTATCTCCGGGCGCAGGGTGCGGTCGTCGTCGGCGACGAGGTACCAGCTGGGCAGAGACCGCCAGGCCGGCTCTCCGGTGGCCTGGGTGAAGACGAGGTTGTCGGCCTTGCGTGCCTCGGCCTCCACGACGGCTCGCTGCTCGGCCGACAGGTCCGGGCCGATCTCTGCCCAGAACTCGGGGCCGGGCTCGGACTTCCACTCGCCGTTGGGGCCGCGCCGCATGTACTTGGAGATCTCGGCGGGCTCGTAGCGCTCGACGATCTCGTTGACGGTTTCGCCCTCGTCGGGTGCGAACGCGGCGATGTAGACCAGCCCCTTGATGCGCGGGTCGCGTCCGACGTTGGTGATGACGGCGCCGCCGTAGGAGTGCCCGGCCAGCAGCACGGGGCCGCTCGTCGCTTCCAGCGCGGCCGTGGTCTGGGCGATGTCGTCCGCCAGGGAGGTCATGGGGTTGGTGACCGTGAACAGGCGGTGTCCGCGGGCGGTGAGCAGCGGCTGCACCGCCGACCAGGTGGTGGGCCGGCCGCCGGCACCGTGGACCAGCACGATGTCCATCAGGATCATCCTTTGCGTAGGCGTGGGTCGAGGACCGTGTACAGCAGGTCGACCGCGTGGTTGACGAGGGTGAACAGCAGGGCGATGGCGAGGGCGGCGCCTTGTACGACCGGGTAGTCGCGTTGCAGCACGCCCTGGACGAGGAGGTGACCGACGCCTGGGTAGGAGAAGACGGTCTCGGTGATGACGGAGCCGCCCAGCAGGGAGCCGAATTGCAGGCCCAGGACGATGACGATGGGCAGCCAGGCGTTGCGCAGGACGTGGCGGCGTACCACCGCGTGTTCGCTGAGGCCCTTCATGCGGGCGGTGCGCACGAAGTCGTCGCCGAGCACGTCCAGGACGGAGGCGCGCACGATCCGGGTGATGAACCCGGCCATCGACAGCGCGAGGGTCACCGCGGGCAGGATGAGGTGCTGCAGCCACGGCCAGACGAGTTCGGGCCGGTTCTGCAGGATCGCGTCCAGCAGCACGAAGCCCGTCGTCGGCTGGTAGTCCAGGGTGCTGGGGAGTCGCCCCAGCACAGGCAGCCAGCGCAGCCATACGCCGAACACGACGATGGACAGCACGCCGAGGGCGAACCAGGGCAGGGAGAAGCTGACGGTGGCCACGGCCCGGGTGGAGGTGTCGAGCCAGCTGCCCCGGCGCAGGGCCGCGACGACGCCGGTGACGACGCCGAGCAGTACGGCGACGGCCATGGCGGCGAGGGTGAGTTCCACGGTCGCGGGCAGGGCGTCGCCGAGCAGGCCGAGGACGCTGTTGGAGCCGTAGAAGGAGGTGCCAAGCCGCAGGTGGAGGAGGTCGTCGAGGAAGTGTCCGTACTGCGCCAGCAGCGGCTGGTCGAGGCCGAGTGCCTTGGTCACGCGTTCTTCGTTGGCGTTGAACTGTTCGGCGGAGGCGGTGTTCCCGCCTGCGGCGAGGGAGGTCGCAGGGGAGCCCGGCAGCAGCCGTATCGCCACGAACACCAGGGACGACAGGGCGAACAGCACGAGGGGGATGACGGCCAGCCGGCGCAGGAACGTGCCCGTGGCGCCGGACAGCCAGGAGGGCCGTGGCAGTCGGGGCGGACGCGGCCGGGCCAGGGTGCCGGCGCTCATGCCGTCCCCCTGGGGTCGAGGGCGTCGCGCAGGTCGTCGCCGACGAAGTTGCAGGCCACGACGTACAGCAGGGTGAGCGTGGCGGGCAGCACCACCAGCCGCGGGGTGGTGTAGAGGAACTCCTGTCCGGCCTGGACCATGTACCCCCAGTCCGGCTGCGGCGGCTGGATGCCCAGCCCCAGGTAGGACAGTCCGGCTGCGAACCCGGCCGCGACGGACAGCGTCATGACGATCTGCGCGAGCAGCGGTCCGCCGATGTTGGGCAGTACCTCGCGCAGCAGGATGCGCGGCACGCTCGTGCCGCCGATCCGGCAGGCGACGACGTAGTCCTTAGCGGCCTCGCGGGCGGTGAGGGTGCGTGCCAGGCGGGCGAGGCCGGGGGCCAGGGAGGCGCCGATGCCGAGGATCAGACTGACCGTGCCGGGTCCGGCGGCCGCCACCAGCAGGATGACCAGCAGGATGGAGGGGAAGGCCAGAGCGAGGTCGACCAGCCGCATCAGCACCTGTTCCAGGACGCCGCCCGCGTATCCGGCGACGAGCCCGACCAGGGTGCCGACGACGGCCGCCAGGGCGGTCGCCGTGAAGGACACCAGCAGCAGCGGCCGGGCGCCGTGCACGAGTCGGGCCAGTTCGTCACGGCCCAGGTCGTCGGTGCCCAGGGGGTGCCCCGGGGAGCCGGGGGCCAGCAGTGCCGAGGAGGTCTGCCGCAGCGGGTCGCCCTGCACCAGCAGCGGTCCGAGCAGGGCGGTGAGCACCACCGCGGCCAGCAGCAGCCAGGCGAGCAGGGCGGGCCAGGAGCGGGCCACCGGGCGGTGGCGTAGCGCTTCGAGAAGTCGGCGGTGGAGCGGGCGAGTGGGGGGCGGGGGCGGGGAGGCCGGGGGAGTGGGTGCCGCGGCCCGCGCCGGTACGGCGTCGACCGCGGCGCCGGTCTCAGACACCGGCCTTCTCCATGTAGCAGCGGTGGTTGGCCAGCGCGTCGGTGTTCATGCCCTTCACGTTCGAGCCGCTGACGACCAGGTTGCTGAAGCAGGCCAGCATCGACAGGACCATGAACTCCTCCGCCCAGCGGCGCTGGATCCTGGTGTAGGCGGCGGTGCGCTTCTTGGTGTCGGTGAGGTTCTTGGCCGTGTACAGGTCGGCGGCGAGGGAGGAGGCGCCCTTGAGAGTGTCCATGCCGGAGAGCTTGGAGCCGTAGAGGCTGGTGGGGCTGGCCAGCGAGCCGACCATGTCGTCGGGGTCGGGTACGTAGGTGTTGCGCTCCCAGATCATCAGGTCGTGGTAGTCGTCGTCGGCGTCGAGGAGCCGGCTGAAGTAGGTCGCTGGGTCCACCGAGGTGGTGGCGACCTTGAAGCCGACGTCGGTGAGGTTCTGGGCGATGATCTGGGCCGCCTTCGGGTGCCAGGAGTCGCTGGCCGCCATCAGGCGCAGGGTGCGCCCCTTCGCGCCGGCCTCCTCGACCAGCCGCTTCGCCTGTGCGGTGTCCTGGGTGCTGATGTCGGCCAGGGCGGTGTCGTAGCCGGTCTGGGCGGGCGGGATGGCGTAGCCCCTGGGTTCGGCACCGATGCCGTAGAACGCCTGCTGGAGGATCGCCTTGCGGTTGATGGCGAGGTTGATGGCCTTGCGGACCTTCAGCTCCGGGACCCGGCGGGCGTCGATCATCATGATCGCGTTGGCGTTGTGCGGGGTGTCGTACACCTTCACCGCGCTGTCCTTGCGCAGTTGCGAGACGGACGAGTAGGGGGCGAACTGCGTGGCGGAGACGTCGCCGCTGAGCAGGGAGCTGACGATGGTGGAGGGGTCCTGGACCTGGCGCAGCACCAGCCGGTCGATAGGGGGCTTGCCGAGTCGGAAGCCGTCGAACGCCTTGAGCGTGATGGACTGCCCCGAGGTGGCGGCGGAGAAGGCGAAGGGGCCGGTGCCCACGAGGTGCTTGCCGATGTCGGCGCCGTACTTGTCCAGCGCGGCCTTGGAGATGATGCGGCCGCCGATGTCGGAGAGCTTGCCGAGCACGGTGCGGTCGGGCCTTTTCAGCACCATCTTGACGGTCATGTCGTCGGGTGCGGTGAGCGAGGCGACGTTGGTGCCCATGCTGGCGAGCGGCCGGGTGGCGCCCTTGGGCAGGGTCTTGTCGTCGGGGTCGAACTGCCGGCCGAGGCTGGCGAGGACGTCGGCCGATGTCAGGGTGGTTCCGTCGTGGAACTTGACGCCTTCGCGCAGGGTGAAGGTGTACGTCAGTTTGTCATCGGATATGGTCCACTTCTTCGCCAGATCCGGTGTGGGCTCGTTCGTCTCGAAGGAGATGAATGTCAGGCCGCGGCAGATGCAGTCGACGGCCATCCAGTCGCCCAGGGACGTGTAGAAGGCGGGGTCGTTGACGGCGCTGGTGGCGTCGATGGCCAGGGTGAGGGTGCCGCCCTTGCCGCCCGCGCTCGCGTCGTCGGCCGCGGCGCCGCAGGCGCTGAGCAGGGCGGGCAGCCCGAACCCCACGCCCACCCCGAGCAGGCCGGCGCCCCGGAGCATCGTCCGGCGCGAGACTTCGTGCGGGGCGCTTGCCGATACCGGCGACGAGGCGGCAGAGGTCGAGGGCGATCCAGGTGTGTGGTCCGGCATGGGGCCTCCTAGGGCACCGATCCTGAGATGGATGAAATCTGCGTCGGATTGGATCCAAAAACATGCTCAGTGGCTCCCGATTCCCCCTCGTGTCCCGCGAGTTAAAGGCGTGTGAAGGGATGCCTGTGCGGTCACCGTGTCCGGAACGGGTCCGTGGCCACCACCTCGCCCGTCACCGCGTCGGTGCAGCAGATCCTCGACTCCGCAGTCCGGCGAACCATCGCTTCGCGGAACTGCTGTCGTGCTGGCCGTACCGATACGACGAACTCGAAGTCGAGTCGAAGCGGGGCGGACTCCGGACGGAAATGAGCACGTTCAACCCCTGAGAGGCCGAGAACTACATGGTGGTGGCGAGCAAGGTAGACAACGGGCGCGCAGTCCCTGGCTGGACCGCACGGTTGCTCGCAGGAGGCTTGCGTCTCATCGCCAGATCCGGTGAACGGCTCGCAGCCGTGGACGACGACTCGGTGCACCCCCGGTCAGGCTGTCGGCCCGCGAGCAGGATGAGCTCGGTGAAGTACTGCTGTGGCGGCTGTTTCGGACCGCCCGCCCGGAGTAGTCGACGGATCTTGTGCTGGAGCGCGAGCAGGGCGGGGCCGGGCTGGTGATGGTGCAGTGGGTCGTGCGCGAGCGGTGCCCCGCAAGGGGCGCCGGGCCAGCTGGTCGGGATGTCCTGAACCGTGGAAGAACGGCAGTGGGCAGGGTGGACTCCGGACGCGGCGGGACGGGGAAACAGCTGGGCTCTGCTGCTTCAGTTAACCGGTTTGTGGCAGTGAGGGCAGAGGCGTTCTAGGAACACCTCGTGGAGCAGGCAGGCGAAGCCGACCGTTAAACAGGCGGTCCTCGACCAGGCCAGCGTTGTGCTGGAAGCGGCGGGTAGCCCGGTTCTGCACCCAGTACCCCTCCAGCGTGCGCACCATAAGCGTCCCAGCCCTCCCCGCGCAGCCCGCCATCAGACACCGCGTGAGCGGAGGGCCCAGGGGATTGCCGCAGCCGTCGCACATCCGCACCGCCGCCGTGCCCGGTGCAGGCTGGAACCGGTACGCCGTGCGCACCAGCTCCTTGACATACGGCTCACTCTTCGGCGTCGCCGCAGGCATCGCCCGTACCCGCTTGAGCACGTCCAGATTGCTCAGGACCGGGTGGTGGACCAGCAGCCGCAGGTCCACATACGCGGCCTGGATTTCCTCCTGAGTGCGGCCGTTGGCCTGCGCGGTGGCCATCAGCAGGGAGCCCCCAGTCCTCATCGACCAATTCATCCAGCAGGTGCGGGGACGTGCCGGCGACTTCTTCGAGTGCGGCGCGGACCGCCTCGGTGATCAACTCCAGACGGGTCAGGTCACGCACCGCGGCCAGGATATGGGTGGAGTCGGTGCGCTGCGTGGTGCGCTCGCGCACCAGTCCAGCCTCCTTGAGCCGGGCCAGTGCGAGGTCCAGGAGGCGGTCGGCACGGCCGTCTTCGGCGAGACGGATGCGGAAGTCTGCCAGCACACTGTGGTGGAAGCCGGGATCGTCCAGCTCCATGGCCATCGCGTACTTGAAGTCGATGCGGCAGCGGACCGCTTCAGCGGCCTGCCGGTCGGACAGGCCGAGCAGGAATTGCAGTACGCAGATGGTGGCCAGCTGAGCGGGCGAAAGCCCCGGACGTCCGTCCCTGGGGTACCAGTCGGCGAAGTCCTCGTCGCACCACAGCCCGTCCAGCCGGTCACGTACCCATATCGCCGTCGTACCAGCAGGGTTGCTCGCCCGCGCGACCCGCGCAGTCAGAGGCGGAACATGCGCACCGGAACGGGGACGCAGGGACAACGGGCACCTCGATAACTGCATCGATCGGCGGAACCACCCGAGCATGCCCGTCGATCCTGCTGCCGCACCGGGAAACTCCAAGATCCCAGACAGAGTCAAGCTGAGAGTCCTCCGGGCTACCCGGGAAACTGCTTCGGTCGGTTGCGCGGATGTATGGCGGCCTCTGGCTGCCCGCGCACGCCACGCCGCCAGGGGCCGTCATGGCTGGTTGTTCAGTAGCCGACGGTGAAGCGTCGGTTGAGGTGGCGGGGGTTCTCGATCTCGTCGACGAGTGCGGCGGCGTAGTCTTCGTAGGAGATGCGGGCCTGGCCGTCGTCGCCGACGACAGGGTGGTCGAGGCCGGTGCGGTAGTGGCCGGTGCGCGTGCCGGGGGCGAAGTGGACCGGGGGCGGGGACAGGTAGGTCCAGGTCACGTCGTCGCCGAGGGTGAGGTAGGCGTCGAGTGCGCGGATCTGGCCGATGGCGTAGGGCTTGAACTCCTCCGGGAAGCCGGGGGTGTCGAAGAAGCGCACGCCCTCGCTGTTGAGAAGGCTCGCGCCGCCGCCCATGTGGATGATGCGCGGGCCAGCCGGGCCCAGGTCGCGGACGGCCGATGCGGCGGCGGAGACGGCGTTCGTGTAGAGGGCGGCGTCCGGGCCGCCGACGGTCAGCACGATCGCATCGGCGTCCTTGGCGTGGGCGGCGACGGACTCGAGGTCGGTGACGTCGCCCGCGGCGGCCTGCACGCCATCGGGGAGGACCGACAGTGCGTCGAGATCGCGGACGACGGCGGTGACCTGGTGGCCGCGGGCGGCGGCCTCGGCGACGACGCGGGAGCCGGCCTTCCCGGCGGCGCCGAACACGATGATCCTGCTCATGAGGTGATCCCTTTCGCTGGAGGGCTGAAGAAAAGTCAGGCGTTATCGGTGCCGAAGAGGTACTGGTTGCCGATGTCGATCAGGAACGCGCCGCCGAAGCCGGGATGGCGCGCCGTGATGGCCCGCTTGTACGCCTCGCCGTCGTCGCCGAGCAGCTCTGCCGCGTCGGTGAGGTAGCGGCGCAGCTGGTCGAAGACCTCGGGGCCGGCGGGCAGGCCGTGGCCGGGCAGGACGGTGTCGTAGGCGGGGTCGGCGGCGAGCTGTTCGACGGCCTTGGTCCACCCGGGAATGTCGTTGTTGCCGAGGAAGAGATGGGTGGCGTGGTAGACGAGGTCCTGGGCTACCAGGACGCCCTGCTCGGGAAGTTTGATCGCCAGCTGGTCCGGGGCCTCGCCGCCGTAGTGGGCCTCGAAGACGAATAGGATGCCGTCGATGACCTCAGTGCCCGGTGCCACGTCTATGGCCGGCGTCATGTCGGCGACCGGGATCACGGCACCGGTGGGGTCCTGGCCGTCGCCCTGGGCGGCGATCTGCTCGCGTACCGCGGCCAGCGCGTGCACGGGGGCGCCGAAGCAGGCGGCGCCGTGGAAGTGGTCCGGGTGGGCGTGGGTGATGATCACCCGGTCCAGTGGCTTGCCGAGGCCGCGCGCGTAGGCGACGACCTCGTCGGCGTAGGCCAGGGCGTACTGGGCGTCCACGGCGATCAGTCGCGCCGGGGTCTCGATCAGCTGAGTGGTGACGTTCAGGCTGTCATCGGGGGCCATGTAGCTGTGGATGCGCACCGCGCCCCTGTCGATGACCGTCATGGTGCCGTTCATGGTCTGCGTCCTTCTGGTGGGTCGAGGTCCTTGCCCGCGCTCGCCTCCCACTGTCCGGGAAAAGCCACAGGCCAGCGAGGTACCGTGGAGACATGTCATGGTCAGAATCGGACTGGCCCGGCAGTAATCGAAGCCACGTCCGCGAGCCTGCAGGCGGGGAGGAGATCCCCGGGTTCAGCTTCAACCCGCCCAGCGCCCCGGTTCCCGGAATCGAGATCACTGACCTGTCCGCGCTGCACCGCAGGGTCGCCGGCGGCAGCCTGCAACGGGTCCACCGCGCCGACTTCCACTCCCTCACCCTGATCACCCAGGGCAGTGCCGAGCACACCGTCGACTTCGTCGCCTACTCGTGCCGGCCCGGCACCCTGCTGTGGGTCCGCCCCGGCCAGGTGCAGCGCTTTGCCGAGCCCGGCCGGATGAACGGCACGCACCTGCTGTTCAACCCCGGCTTCCTCGAGGCGACGGCGGCTGCCAGCCGCCTCGCCGACGCCTGGTCCGCTCCCAGTTGCTGGCAACTGGGCACCAGCAGCGACTACGCCACCATCTCCGCCCTGCTCGCCCGACTCCACGCCGAATACCGTCGCCCTGCCGGCGCGTCCCGCGAGATCCTGCGCCTGCTGCTGGCCGCGCTGCTACTGCACATCGACCGCCTTCCCCGCCACGGCGCGCCTGCCGACCCGCACGCCGGCGGCGAGGTTTACGCCCGCTTCCACGCCGAACTGGAACGCTCCTACGCCACCACCCGGCGCGCCGAGGACTACGCCGACCGCCTCGGCTACACCGTCAAGACCCTCACCCGCGCCTGCCAGGCAGCCACCGGACGATCCGTCAAGCACGTCATCGACACCCGCGTCACGCTCCAGGCGCAGCGGCTTCTCGCGCACACCGACGAACCCGTCGCCACCATCGCACGCCGCCTCGGTTTCTCCGAAGCCACCAACTTCGGCAAGTTCTTCACCCGCCACACCGGCGCCAGCCCTGGCGATTTCCGCCGCGCCCAGCAAGCCATCGCCGCACCTCCGGGCGAACCTCCGGGCGAAGACAACTGACCCGCTGCGCACGATCTATCCGGACCGTGACCAAGCCCCGTCCCCGCCGCAGCACTGAGGGGTTCTCCGGCCATCGACTGCCTGTTGTCGAACAATCCTTTGACAACAGGAGGGTGACGCGGCCAATGAGCCCGTGCAGTCCGGGGGTTCGTGGCGACCTGAATCCGTCCGCATCCGATGGTGATCGCAGGCAGGGCTTGCCGACAGCCAGGGCCCGATCCTCCCTACGGAAGAGCCCCTTGGTGGCGAACTTGGTCTACAAGTGAGTCTCGGCCAACCAGCAGTCCACTGCGCGGCTCAACCTTGTCCTGGACGAGGCCGGAATCGAGAACTGAACTGCACCCCGTTTCGTGGAGTCCCTGATGCCAGGGTTACGAACCTGGCGAAGGAGATCCACCAGCACCATGGCAGCACCGCGTAAATACCCCGACGAGCTCCGCGAGCGCGCAATCCGTGAGGTCCGGGCCACCGGCCGGCCCGTCGCGCATGTCGCGCGAGATCTCGGCATCCATCCCGAAGCCCTGCGCGGCTGGGTCCGCCAGGCCGAGGCCGACAGCGGCGAGCGGGACGACCAGCAGTAGCGCCTGTGGATGGAGGTGTATGAAGCTGTGCCAGGAACCTTGATCGGGCCGGTGGCGGCGCGGTGGGCGGGCACCGTTGTGTCCCGCCCTTCGGGCGCGCTTCAAGTCCCAGCGGTCTGTGCGGAGTTGCTTGCGCTCTTCTACGGTGTTCCCGGCGGCCCGTGCGCTGCCGGGACCTGCTGGGGGAATCGGGGGGACTGTGGTGAAGGACTTCGTCGCGGGCAGTGTCGCTCAGCTCGTGCAGCACATGCGGGACGATTCGTCCTGGCCGTCCCTCCGTGACGCCCTCGTCGCGTTTCTCGTGGACCACGAAAGCGGTAGCCGGGCTCGCCCGAACCAGGTCAAGCGAGAAGTGGACCGGGCGCGCAGTGACCTCCTGTCTGCCCACGCGCGAGCGGAGGACGATACCGCGGCTGACGTGGAAGCCGAACTGCGCATGCGTCTGCGCCGCGTCCTTAGCGGCAGCCCGGATGCCAGCGGCGCGCTGCGCCGTCTCCTGAGTGCCTTCCCGCCGGGCACCACCGATTCGGGGCCGCAGAGGACGCCCCGCCGCCCGGCCACAGCCCCTGTGCATGCGTCTCAGCAGGCGGCTGCATCGATCGCTCAGCATGCCGGTGCCCGGAAGCGTTCCGGGCGACGCCGTAAAGAGATCGTCGCGGTGCTGCTGTTCAGCGGCGGCCCCATCTTCGAGAGTTCCATACCGCTGTCGGTGTTCGGGATTGACCGTCAGGACGCCGGCGTGCCGCGCTACCGTGCGCTGGCAGTGGCCGGCGAGGAAGGACCGCTGCGCACAACGGCGGGCCTGGAACTCGTTGCGCCGCATGGCCTGGAGGCGCTCTCGCGGGCGGGCACGGTCGTCGTGCCAGCCTGGCGGTCGATCACCTCGCCACCGCCGGAGGAGGCCCTCGGGGCTTTGCGCCAGGCGCACGAAGAGGGCGCCCGTATCGTTGGATTGAGCACGGGCGCCTTCGTGCTGGCGGCGGCGGGTCTGCTGGACGGCCGTCCTGCGACCACGCACTGGATGTACGCGCCGACGCTGGCCAAGCGTTATCCCTCGGTGCGCGTGGATCCGCGGGAACTGTTTGTCGATGACGGCGACGTGCTGACCTCAGCGGGTACGGCGGCCGGGATCGATCTCTGCCTCCACATCGTGCGGACGGACCACGGCAACGAGGCGGCCGGGGCACTGGCCCGCCGTCTCGTCGTCCCGCCGCGCCGGTCGGGCGGCCAGGAGCGCTACCTCGATCGGTCTTTACCGGAGGAGATTGGCGCCGACCCGCTCGCCGAGGTCGTCGCCTGGGCGCTGGAGCACCTCCACGAACAGTTCGATGTGGAGACGCTGGCGGCGCGAGCCCACATGGGCCGTCGTACGTTCGACCGCCGCTTCCGCTCGCTGACGGGTTCGGCACCGCTGCAGTGGCTGATCACCCAGCGGGTGCTCCAGGCGCAGCGGCTGCTGGAGACATCGGACTACTCGCTCGATGAGGTCGCGGGCCGCTGCGGCTTCCGCAGCGCCGCAGCTCTTGGTGGTCACTTCCGTCGTCAACTGGGCTCCTCGCCGGCTGACTATCGCGCCGCCTACCGTGCCGGGCGCCCCGGCGGCACGATGCACACCTCGCCCGGGCCCTCGCCTGCCCCAGACGATGATGAATGGCCCGCCCCGCCTATTCAGCCCATTCCGCAGACGGTTCGCCAAGCTGGCGCCCGGGCGTACCCGCAGAGCGGGACCTTCGCCGCCGAGCAGCGCGCAGAGACATCCGCTGAGCGGAGCACGGGCACCTGATGGGAGATATCGCCAAGGGGGCGCTGGGAGGCGCCTGGAGTCTGCTGGTCGGGTGGGTGCTGCCGACCGCGATCAACCTCGCCGTGCTCGCCACGACGCTGCTGCCGGGCCTGCGCAGAGTTCCGCCGTTCGCGCACGTAGTCGGCCTGGCCGATGGACGGGGCGCGCTGACCTTCCTGACCGCGTCGCTGATGCTGGGCCTGGTCCTCAACGCCCTGCAAAATCCCCTCTACCGCATCCTTGAGGGCTACTTGCTATGGCCCTCCCGCGCGTACGAATACGGCTGCCGCCGGCATCAGGCCATCAGGCGTTGCCTGACCGACCGGCTCTTGCTCATGCGCCTGGAACGCCGTGCCGCCGCCACCAACTTGTCCGCCGTCGACGTCGCAGACCTCACGCTGCTTCGCCACAGCGCTCACCTGGCCCGCTACCGGAGCCTGGACCAGCGCAGCACCGTTACCCGCCGGGCTCTCCTCCAAGAACGCCTTGCGCGCTACCCGGTCGGCGACGGCCACCTTGCGCCGACCCGACTCGGCAATGCCATCCGCCGTTTCGAGGTCTACGCCTACGACCGGTATCAGCTGGACTCACAGCTGCTGTGGAACGAGCTGAGCGCAACGGCTCCAGAACAGGCCCGTCGCCAGGTCGACACCGCGCGCACCAGCGTCGACTTCTTCGTCTGCCTGCTCTACGGCCACGTCGCCGTGCTGCTCGCCGCGGTAGCGATCCTCACGTCGAGTGCCACCGGAGCGCCAGCTGCAGTGTCTACCGCTGTCGTCCTCGCCGCTCTCATTCCCGTGTGGTACCGCTGCGCCGTCAGCGCCACCGATGAATGGGCGGCCGCCGTACGGGCCCTGGTCAACGTCGGACGTCACCCTCTGGCCGCATCGCTTGGTTTGGACATTCCCAAGGAACTCGCCGCCGAGCGCACGATGTGGTCTCTGGTCTCTCGGATTCCACGCATTCCCTACCACGAGCACGCGGCAGCCCTGGACCAATATCGCCGCTCGCCCACTCCCACAGCCGATGACACGGCCTGAACGCCTTTCATCCCTTCCACTGTCGGATCTGCTCGCCCTCTGGGAGCTCGTGGGGAGCATGCGCTGTCACCGCCCGTCTCACCGGCTTCTGGGCCAGTACGGTGCGAGGCAGGACCAAAGGGGGATGAGCTGGTGCGCCCAGTGCTGTTGGTGGATGTGGACGGACCGCTGAACCCGTATGCCGCGAAGCCGTACCGTCGGCCCGAGGGCTATCAGACGCACCGCCTGCTGACGCCTCGGTGGGAGGCCGCCGAGCGGCGCTGGCTGACTGAGTGGGGCTGGCGAACAAGCCGGTGAAGCCGCTGCGGGTGCGGCTGAACCCGGATCACGGCCCGGCGCTGGAGGCGCTTCCCTTCGATCTGGTGTGGGCGACTACGTGAGAGGAAGAAGCCAACGCTTTCGTCGCGCCAGTCCTGGGATTGCCCGAGCTGCCCTTCATCCCCTGGACCTCGCTGCGGCCCGAACCCAGGAGCGGTGTGTTCTGGAAGACGCCTGAGATCGTCGCCTGGGCGAAAGGCCGTGCGTTCGCCTGGGCCGACGACGAAATCACAGAGGCGGATCGGACCTGGGTGAAGGACCATCACGACGGTCCCGCCCTACTGCACCGGATCGACCCGCGACGCGGCCTCGCCCTCGACGACTTCGCTGCGCTGACCGCATGGGCGACCGGCCTTGACTGACTCCGCAGCCGGCTGGCAAAGGGTCTGTACGGTCTTCGGGTCTTCCAAGATTTCCGTAGGCGTTGATCGGTGCTGCTGACGGTCAGTTGAGCAGGATGAGCTGGCGCAGGAGCGGGTGGCCGGCCCGGCCGTACCGTTGGCGCTTGAGCAGTTTGATCTTGCAGTTGGTGCCCTCGGTGCGGCCGTTGTGGTGGGGCAGGGTGACGGCGGCATCGATGGCGGCGCGGTCGCGTTCCAGGCCGGTGGCGAAGGAGTGCAGGAAGGGCAGGTCGGCAGCGCGGGTGGTAGCGATCCAGGCGGTCAGCCGCTCGGCGTTGCCCACGGAGGGCACGAGGAGCGCGGCGAAGGCACGGATCTGATCGGCGAGCACCGTCATTTCGGGGCAGGCGCCGGCGAGCTGATCACGCAGCGCGCTGTGCTTGTCGTTGAGGCGGTCGGGGTGGCGGGTGAGCAGGCCGGTGACCTTGCGGGGGGACAGGGCCGCGTGGTCGGCCTCGACGCGGCCCTGGTTGATGTAGCGGACCAGGAGGTTGGCGCTGCCGGTGTAGCCCTGCTCGCGGATCTCCGCGAGCAGGTGGGTGACCGGGACGGCCGGGTCCTCGGCGCGCCGCCGGCGCAGATGGCCGCGGTAGGGATCGACGAGGCAGGCGCGGTAGATGGGGGCGCGGACCATGCGGTCCGGCTCGCAGGCGCGGGCGTAGCGCTTGACGGTATTGAGCGAGACGCCCAGGCGGCGGGCGCAGGCGAGCAGGCCGACGCCCTGGTCGAGGAGGTCGTGGACCTGTCGCCAGCGTTCCCGGGTGGTGGCGGCGCGCTTGCCCTCCGGCAGGGGCGGGCCGAACTTTCCCCAGCACGAGGCGTGCGCTCCGACCTCCTTCAGGACCGTCCCGGCTAGGCCGTGCCACAGATGCCAGCGGTCGCTGACCTGGAGAATTGCGGGGTCGGCGTCCGTGGCGGCCTGGGCGAAGCCACCGGAGCCGTCCCGACACAGCACCTCAATGCCGGGGTGCTCGCGCAACCAGGCCGTGACCGTAGTCATGCTGCGGTCGGGCAGTACCTCGATGCGCTGTCCACTGTCGGCATCGATGATGATCGTTGCGTAGTGGTGCCCCTTGAGCAGGGCGAACTCGTCGATTCCGGCCACCCGAGGGGTCGGCCGCCGCGGCGGCGAGATCCGCATCAGACAGGTGAGCACCGTCGCGGAGGACAGCGTCTGATGCAGCAGCGTCGTCAGCAGCCGGGCCACGGCCGAGCCCGCCAAGACCACCGCAAGCGCCTCGATGAGCCGTCGCAGCGCCGGGGTTCTGCGCTGGTAGCGCTCGGTCAGTCCGGCAACCTGCTCGACGAAGGTGGTCTTCGCGCAGCCGGATTTCTCGCAGTACAGGCGCCGCACCGAGACGTCGATCACCACGGGCCTCCCGCCGATCGCCTCGTCGGCCACGTGCCGGACGTATCGGCTGTGGACCCAGCTCGAGGGCTGCCCGCAGCCGGGGCAGTCCACTGGCCTTGCGTCCGGGGTCCGCACCGTGATCCTGACCAAGGAGCGGCCCAACTCCACCGTCTCCACCAGCACCGACGACAAGTGCGGCAGCAGGTCCGTCAGTTCGACATCACACGTCACAAGCCTGCCGGACCACAACACGCGACCGGGCCGAAACCGAACAGTCGATCAACGCCTACGAAAATCTTGGAAGACCCGTTGGCCTGGACAGACCCGATCGCGCGGTGGTTGTGGTGTGTTCGAGACCGGCGGCGGTGCGGTCTGCCGCCGCCACCTCCTCGGGTGGGTCTCCGCCTTGCTTGCCGGGCTCCGGGCCGTCGGCAGCCGGACGATTGTGGTGCCCACCGTGAACGGTCACGGGTCGGCTGGGATCCGGGCCCTCGCCCGCAGGTCCGCATCGCTATGAACGCGGCTCGGGTCCTTGGGTCTTGGCTGTTGGGGCAGGTAGGGCTTGGTGTCGCCGTGGTGGGCCGTGTCGTGGTCGGTGACCGGATGGCGGCCTGTCAGGAGGTGGCGGGACGGCGGTGCGCGGACATTCCCGATCGGCGGGGGCTGGGCTGCGGTGGACGAGGCGTGATCCGCGCGTGCGTGGCGGGGGACGGAGTCAGGGCTGGAGGGCCATCGACCGGCAGTTGGAGGTGGCGGCCTTGCCGGAGAGGCGGTCGGTTAGCCAGGAGATGGCGTCGCCCTGGTCGGTGATGAGAGGCGCGAGGTGGTTGGTGAGGATCTTGTTGCCGAGGTTGGGCAGCACGATGGCGTGATAGGTGAGGTTGGCGCCCTTGCCGCACCAGTCGACGGCGAGGTTCCGGGCCTGGGCGTGGGGGACGATGTCGTCGCGGACGCCGGTGGCCAGGCGTACTGGTCCTGCCGGCTTGAGCGTGCCGATGCGCTGCTTGTCCAGGACGGCCTTCGCGCGGGGTTCGACGGCGATGATGTCGCCGAAGGACTTGCCGCTGGAGGTCCATTTGCCGCTCTTGGTGAAGCCGAGGCCAAGGAGTGCGTCGCCGACGCACATGGTCGAGGCGTCCGCGAGAGCCGCCCTCCCGGCGGCGTTGATGTTCGCGTCGACGGCTGCGCGCATGTCGGGGTCGGCCTGGGCGAAACCGCTGACCGACCAGGCCAGCGCACCGGCGAGCGCGCTGCCGTCGATGCCCTTCATGACTGCGGCGAGATCCGCCGGGGGTGCACCGGCGTAGGTTCCGGCGAGCGGGACATCGGGTGCGTAGGAGGGCTGGAGTTCGGCGGCCGCGGCGCTGGCGCCGCCGCCCTGGCTGTAGCCGTACAGGCCGGTGCGGGAAGCGGCAGTGACCGACGCTCCGGGAACGGCGCGGGCGGCGCGGGCCGCGTCCAGCAGGGCGTGCCCCTGGTCGAGACGGTTGGCGTAGGTGTGCAGGCGGTCGGTGGCGCCGAGGCCGACGTAGTCGGTGACGACGACCGCCGCTCCGGTGGCCAGGATCCGGTAGATCGCCAGGGCCTCGTAGCCCACGGACAGGGTCTCGCCGTTGAGGGTGAGCGGGTTTTGCAGGGCGAAGGACGGTGCGCACTGGTCGCCCTGGCCCATGGTGCCCGACGCCACCGCGACCAGGGGGCGCGGTCCGGTGCCCTTCCAGGCGGCCGAGGGTTCGATGTAGGCGCCGGTCACGGCGACGGGCAGACCGGCCGAGTCCGTCGACTTGTACATCAGGCGGGTCGCGGTGCCAGGCATCGGACGGCCGTCGAGGCCGGGGATGCTCAGCCCGAGCGGCAGGGCCTCGGTGCGGACCAATGCGCCGTTGGCGGAGGGCAGTCGGGTGGGCGGCGTATAGAACGCCGGGATGGTGACTCCGCGGGAGGCTACGGGTTCCCCGGAGGCGGTGGAGGCCGGTAACACCGACGGGGAGGCGTAGACGGCGCCTGCTGCGACGACGCCCGCCACGACGGTGCCCGCCAGCAGGAGCGGTCCGGCCTTGCTGCGACGGCCGGTCGCCAACGCGGGGGTTGGGGCGGAACGGGAACGGCTTCGCTTGCGGCTCATTGTGTCTCCTCGTCCATGTCGTTCATGGCTCAGATGATCGTGTCGATGTCGTGGGCGGTGATGGCGTCCATCGCCCGTTCGGCCACGGCGGCGATGGTCATCGACGGGTTGCAGGCGCCGGTCGTGCCGGGGATCAGCGCACCGTCGAGGACGTACAGGCCGCGTTGGCCCTCGACGCGGCCCTCCAGGTCGCACACCGTTCCCATCGGCGCACCGCCCAGTGGATGCCAGGTGCTGTTGACCAGGGAGTTCGTGTCTGTCAGGACGCCGAGCCCCGCGGAGACCCTCGCGATGCGGCGCTGGATGCCGCCGTGGCAGGCGGCGTCGCCGCCCTGAGGCCAGCGCAGCGATACGGAGTCGTTGGCAGCGTCGTAGCGGAACCGGCCGCGGTCGGCGCTCACCCCGAAGCCGACCAGCATGGTCGTCCGTGTGTTGGTGCCCAGCGGCGGGAGCGACGCCTGGATGATCGTGTTCGCGGACTGCGGGTCGTCCCACTCCTTGCTGCCGTAGACGACCGGGCCGCCCTGCTCGGCCCCGAAGTCCTCCTGGAGGTTGGTCCAGGTGTAGATGCGGTCGCCGTTGGTCCCCCAGCCCTCGCCGAGACCGTCGGGCAGATCGGGGACGGCTCCGGTGGCTCCCGCGCGGACGAGGAGCTTGCTGGTGTTCATGCTGCCGGCCGCCATGACGAGGGCACGGGCGGAGAGGATCTTCTGCTCCACGACGAGGCCCGTGTCGTCGGTGCGGTCGGCATGCACTTCCCAGCGGCCGTCCGCGGCTCGCGCAACGGACGTGACGTTGTGGTGAGTTGCGACGTCGACCTTCCCGGTCGCCTCCGCCTGCCGGATGTAGGTCACGTCGACGGAGTGCTTGCCGCCGTTGTTGACGCCGAGCGCGCAGTCGCCGTTGGTGTAGGACGGCTTCATCTCGCCGCGCAGCTCGGCCAGGGCATAGCGCCAGTCGACCGGCATCGGAATCTTCTCCAGACCGTACCCGGCCCTGCGGATCCGCTCGGCGAAGACCCGTGCCGCGTAGTAGGTGGACGAGCCGACCAGTTCGTCCGGCGCCGTCGCCACCCGGAGCGTGTTCGCGACGCGCGGGTAGTGGATCTCGTTCATGCGCCGGTAGTCGAGTCCCTGCGGCAGCCAGGTGTCGAAGACCGCCTCGGAGGGCTGAAGGGTCATGCCCTGGTAGACGAGAGAGCCGCCGCCGACCCCGGCTGCGCAGACGCCCAGGATGTTCTGTCCGAGAACCGGCTCCAGGAGCCCCACATAGGGCGCGAAGTTCAGCGGAGTGCCGATCAGCTGGGCGAGCGGCCGGACGGCCGCGGGGAGAGTGCCGTACCAGAGCGCTCTTTTGTCGAGACCGGACACGTGGGGGAAGGTCTCCGCGTTCGGGCCCGTCGGCCAGCGCCGGCCACGCTCCAGAACGGTCACCGGCACACCGGCCTGCGCGAGCCGCAGCGCGGCCACGCCGCCGCCGAAGCCTGAGCCGATGATGACGACCCGGTGCTCCTCCCGGGTCAGTCTCACCCGGGCGGGCGCGGCCGCCGCCCCTGCCACGGGCACGGGAAGAACGCTCGCGGCGGTGAGTCCGGCAGCGCCGGTGAGCACGGCGCGCCTGCTGGGAGTGGGCATAGCGGCTCCTTGGGCGGAGTGGGACACCGTCCGATCGGTGTGGCCGTCCGAACTGCTCAGGCGGGGTGATCACTCGGGGCCACGCCGGTATCGCCTGACCTCGGTGGGCGGGTCCGCACGCCAAATGCCGTGCGACACAACGTAGTTACTCGCCGGTCAGTTACGGCAGAGTAGGCCAGTGTGTCACTGAGCGACAAGATGTCTGCGTGTGACATTTCTTAAGGGCTCGTTATGCTGCGACAACACGGAGAAACAGCGGGGGGCGAGTGTGCGCGAAGCGCCAACAGCAGGTCGAGGCAGAACAGTTCGGACGGATGCCGGGCTGTCGCTCGCCGAGCGGCGCAAGGCGGAACTCCGCTTCGCGATCGCCGGCGAGGCGGTCCGCCTGTTCGCCTCGCAGGGCGTCACCGCCACGACGGGCGAGCAGATCGCCCAGGCCGTGGGCGTGTCCTCCCGCACCCTGTGGCGTCATTTCCCCAGCAAGGAGAGCTGTGTGCTGCCGCTGCTCTCCGTCGGGCTCGAGTTCACCGTGGACCGACTGCGCCAATGGCCGACGGACGTCAGCCTGCTGGACTTCGTCACGAGATCCCTGCGGGTCGGCGAACTGCCCGCCGAGACACCCGTCATCCTCGACCTGATCCGTATGACCTCCACCGACCCCGCGCTGCACGCCGTCTGGCTCCAGGCCCACGACGACGCCCTGCCGGTGCTTGGACAACTTCTCGCCCAGCGGTCCGGCGGCAGCCCCGACGACCTCCGTATCAAGGTGCACGCGGCCACCCTCAATGGGGCACTGCGCGCGGCGTCGGAAGACTTCGCCCGCCGGTACGCGGACGATCCCGAGGCATCGGGAAGCGAAATCCTCGCATGCCTCCTCGCCGCCCTGCGGGCAGCCTGTGAGGGCCTGCCCTACTAGTGTCCTGCGCCGGTAGTGAGCCCTTTCCAACCTGACGCTGCAGGTCACGGGCGCCGATTGCGAGTGTGGACGTGCTGATCTACCAGCGCGCGAGGATCGCTTCCGGCACGCTGAAGTGTTCGCCGCAGTGGACGCAGTCGGCGTACCCGAACACGTAGGGGAGTTTGCCTGCGACCTCTGGCTGGCCATCGGTGAGTGCGCGGGCATGAAGCCTGGGAAGCAACCCCGTGGCGGTGGCTGGATCCTGGGGCTGGAGCGGGATCGCGTCGGTCGGAGGCCGTTTGAAGTACATGTCGTCTGCGGTGGAAAAGTGTCCGAGTTCTCCGAAAACGACGAAGTTCTCCGAGGAGCAGGCCGGACAGGACACCTCGTACTCGTCCCCGCTCACCTCGTCGAGGTGCACGCCCCAGCCGTCGACTCCCTCGAAGCTGAGCAGGGTAGACAGGAGCTGAACGTAGTTCAGGGAGTCACCGGCGAGAGCGGGGTCACCGAATGCCTCCTCTGTCAGAGCCAGGAGTTCTGTGATCTCGGCAGCGTGGGTGGTGAACGGATCCGTAACATCGTCTCGAATATCGCGACTGGCCACGATCTGACTGGCCAGGTAGAGCGGCATGCGTCGGTCGGCGAGCGACCACTGGCGGGCCTTCTCCGTCAGTCTTGTTAGGGCTGCATAGCTGGCCGAGTACACGCCGCCCTGGTGGTACAGGCGGGAGGCCAGGGCGTCCCAGCCCGGATCACGCGGGTTCGGGCCGACCGCTTCGAGCAAGCCCGGAATATCTTCCGCGGTTCCGCAGGCGTGGTGGAGCTGAGACCAGTCCGTCATACAGAGATCCAATCAGACAGATCCGCAGGCAGAACAGGCAGAGTCCGACCAAGCCAGCGGACCTCGGGGAGCTGAGGGTTGGCCCACTTCAGTTCGGGCAGTTCAAGTGCAGTGTGAGGATGGCCTGGACGAGGCTGGTGATGCGGGTGGTGGAGCACCGGAGCTTGCGTAGCAGCCGCCAGGACTTGAGGGTGGCCATGGCCTGTTCGACGAGGGCGCGGATCTTCGCGTGTGAGCGGTTGGCAGCCCGCTGGCCTGCGGAAAGGGTCTCCCAGCGACCCCAGTACGGCACCCGGACCGAGCCGCCGGCGCCCCGATAGCCCTTATCCGCCCAGCACTCCACGCCGGCCTCGGTCAGGGCATCGAGGATGCCGTGGGTGCGGGCGGCCTTGATGTCGTGGATCGCTCCGGGCAGGCGGGCGATGCCCACAGTAGTCGGCCCGCGGGGTCGGTCAGGACCTGCACATTCATGCCGTGCCTCTTGTGTTTCCCGGAGTAGAAGGGCCGGTCGGCGGCGATCCGGTCGATCGGCAGCAGGGTGCCGTCAAGGATCACGAAAGCCTTGGTGGCGGCGGTCCTCATCGCCTCGGCCAAGGTCGGGGCGAGGTCGGCGAGCACGTCGACGGCCTCGGTGATGTAGCGGTAGGCGGTGGTGGTGCCGATGCCGAACCCGGCGGCCAGCTGTGCGTAGGTGTGGCCGCAGCGCAGATGGGCCAGCGCCAGCAGGGCCTGGCGGCCGGCGGTCAGCCGTCGCCAGCGGGTGCCGCGTTGTCGGCGATGGGCCCGCAGCCGGGCGGACAACAAACGCAGGGCGGAGCTGGACACGTCGATCCCGGACGGGTAGACAAGCATGCGAAGTCTCTGGTGGAGACGGATTCTTGGTCGAAAACCCATCTACCAGGGGCTTCACCACGCTGTCAGCCCAAGGCCCCATCACCTGAACGATGTTGGAAAAGGCTCAGTGTGGGCGACGGCCGCAATTTCCTCGGCGGACCATCGTGAGAGATCGGTGCCCTTCGGAAAGTACTGGCGAAGGAGCCCGTTGACGCTTCTATGTCAAGCGGCGAGCTGGTGTTGGGTGATGTGGTGCTGCCAGGTAGCTCGGTCTTGGGTCATGGCGCGGTGGATGACGTCGATCAGGTGACGTTTGAGGATGCGCCGGGCTCCGCCAGGTGACGTTTGAGGATGCGCCGGGCTCCGCGGGCTCCTTTGGTCGGCTCGTGGCGGGCCAGGAGTGCTCGTGCGCCCGGGTGGAATCGCTGCTGGACGATGGACGTCGTGTAGAGCACGCTGTTCAGCCGCCGGTTGCCGCCTCGGTGCAGCCGGTAGCGTTCCTTGTCGGAGGAGTAGACCGGGATCGGTGCGGTCCCGGTGTAGCGGGCGAGCTTCGCTGAGCTGGTGAAACGGGTGATGTCACCGATTTCGGCGAGGAGGACTGCTGCGGAGACGGGGCTGATCCCTGTGATCTCCAGGAGCGCGGGTGCCAGTGGGGTGACCAGTTCCCGGATCGTGGTTTGGAGTCCGCGGACACGTTTGTTCAGCCCGTCTATCTCCGTGATCATCTCGATCAGCACCCGGCGGACGTGATCGCTCATGTCCGCGGTGTCCACCAGCGCCGTCAGCGAGGTCATGCCGGGCCGGCGGGTGAGGTCGTCCGGAGTGTGGTCGAGCCAGAGGTGCGTGTATGCCTTGATCTGGTTGATCACCATGGTGCGGCGCCGGACGAGGTCGGCCCGTGAGTCGACCAGAACGCGCAGCTCGCGCACACGGTCATCGATGCGGTGACGGTCCAGTCCGGGGGTGGCGATCGCGGCGTGTGCGACCGCGGCCGCGTCGACGGGGTCAGACTTCGAACCGGTGGCGGCGTGCAGTTTGCGGTGAGCGGACATCAGCCGGGTGGGGACCCAGACCACCTCGTGGCCGGTCAGCAGCAGGCCGTCGGCCAGGCGGCGGGCGAAGCCGCGGCCGTCCTCGATGGCCCAGGTGACCGGGGTGCCGTCGGCGATCGTGCGGATCCACTTGAGCAGGACGCCGATCAAGTTCGCGTCGTTCTTGACGGCCAACGGCCTGGTCAGCCGCCTGCCGTCGGCATCGACGGCCACTGCGACGTGGACGTGCTTGTGCGGGTCGATCCCCACTGTCACCATCGAGTTGTCCTCTTGTCTGCTGTCGCGGATGACGGGACAGACGCGAGGGCCCTGGTCAGGGGACAGACCTATTGCGAGTTGACGGCTCAGCAGGCTTCTATCAAGTCACTCCCGGGCCAGGGCCCTCGCCCTGTGGACCGCCGTGGACATCTCAACGGAAAGCCTTTCGGCACGTGTTCTCCGAGTCACCCGACGATCCCGCCGAACCTCTCCCGTCGAAGAAGTCCGGCCCGCCAAGGCTGCACCAATAGGTGTTCTCGTTCGTGCCACGCTGCCATGGACTGTGAGGATCGGCGAAGAATACGGGAATACCGGTCTCGACTTTGAATTGCGCGTGCGCCGACATCTCCTTGCCTCGATCCCATGTCAGCGACCGTGCCAGCTGCTCGGGCAGCGTCGACATCGTATTGGCGAGTGCGTTCTTCATCGTGATCGCCCCGTAACCAGCCAGTGCAGGACCGTTCTTGACCGTGTGTTTGTGCCGGTAGCCTTCCTCACGCGGCAGGTGAACCAGCATCGTGAATCGAGTTGACCGCTCGACGACCGTGCCGATCGCGGAACGCTCCAGCCCGATGATCAAGTCCCCTTCCCAGTGGCCGGGAACGGCACGGTCCTCGACCTCGGCGGGCCGCTCGCTGAGCAACGCTTCGGGCGTCACGTGCGCCCAGGCCTTTCGACGCGAACGAGCACGCGGGGCGCGCAGCGCGCGGCCCGTGCGAAGGCACAGGATCAGTTCCCGCTTGAGCGCCCCGCGACCCTGGATGTAGAGCGCCTGGTAGATCGCCTCGTGGCTGATGCGCATGGACTCATCATCCGGGAAATCAAGCTTGATCCGGTTCGCGATCTGCTCCGGGCCCCAGGCCTGCACCCATGCGCGGTCCTTGCGGTGCGGCTTGTTCCGCCCCGTCCACTCACCCGTCGCCGGCCCTGCGATCGCCGTGCCATCGGGCGCGCTGATCTGTCCCGACAGCCGCTCCTGAACGTATGCGTGCAGCCCCGGATTGGCGACCAGCTTTGCTGTTTTCGGGCGGCGTGCGGCCATGTCCGATTTCCACTGGGCGACCGATGCCCGGTAATCGAGCTTCCCGCCTCTGGTAGCCGCGTTGCGCCGCAGCTCACGGGAAATCGTCCCCGGATCACGGCCGACGCAGCGAGCGATTTCGCGTACGCCCTTGCCCTGGGCTTTCAGGAGGGCGATCTCCTCCCGCTCGGAGAACGACAGGTACCTGCCCGAATGAGGCTTCGGATCGAACGGTCGCATGCCGCCACACTGTCGATACCAGCGCGTGGCCACCGCCGACGCCACGCCGATAACCCCGGCCGCTTCCTCGGGGAGAAGACCCTTGGCGATTTCGCCCCAGAACGCCGCTTCGACGTGACGCTGATACTTCGGATGCCCCGGGGACCTCAACTTCGGGCGCACCGCTCGATCGGCTGCCTGCTGACGACGAACCATCCAACACCTCGCTGGTCACGAGGTGTTGCGACGACCAGTTGAATCCGCCCTGCGACCCGGCATCGGAGTGGTGTATCAACTCGCTTTTCTCGTAAGGGTGTTGGGCTCGGTCGCGCTGCCACAAGGCCATCTCGAGTGGGTCCAGGACGAGCCGGGTCTCCTTCGATGTGGCTGCCGACCAGCCGACGATGCGGCGGGAGAAGGTGTCCACGACGAAGGCTATGTAGACGACGCCGGTGAACGTGGAGGCGTGGGTGAAGTCGACGACCCAGCATCGGTTCGGGGCGGGGCGACGAAGTCGCGGTCCACAAGGTCGGGGGCCCGTTCCGCGCTCGCGTCGGGGACGGTGGTGATCATCTTCTTGCCGCGGACCGCTCCGGTGATGCCCAGTTCACGCATGAGGCGTTCGACGGTGCAGCGGGCCACCGCAACCTCCCGGCGGTTGAGGTGGCGCCAGATCTTCCGGGCTCCGTAGACACGGTAGTTGGCCTCGTACGCCTCGGTGATGAGGGTCTTGAGTTCGGCGTCACGGACGGTGCGGGCCGCGGGTGCGGCCTGGCGTTTGCGGTGGGCGTCATAGGTGGACGGTGCGATCTTGCAGTCGTGGTCGGTGAGGACCCGGCAGATCGGCTCGACGCCGCCGAAGCGGTCCTTGTGCTCGTCGATGAACGCTACGAGCGTGTGTGTGGCCGGTCGAGCTCGGCCGCGAAGAAAGACGCCGCGGCCTTGAGGATGTCGTTGGCCCGTTTCAGCTCGGCGTTCTCCTTCTTCAGCCGCTTCAGCTCGGCCGACTCCTCGCTCGTCGTGCCAGGACGGGTCCCGGCGTCGATCTGGTCCTGCCGCACCCACTTGCACAGCGTCTCGGTCGTGCCGATGCCCAGCTTCTGGGCGACCGCTTTCATCGCGGCCCACTCGGTGTCGTACTCCGGCCGCACCTCGGCGACCATGCGCACCGCACGACGGCGCAGCTCAAGCGGGTACTGGGAAGGACGTGCCATAACTCGACCCTCTCAAACGATCGAGTCCCTACCGAACCCGGAACGATTCATCGTGACGCTTGAACGACGGGTCGTTGAGTGGAGCCGGATATGTCAGGGCCAACTGGCAGGATCCGCCATATGACTGCCTCGATACCTGAGTCTTGGGCCCGCATCGAGACGTGGCTCGCGGACAACGCACCACGCACGTTCGCCGAGCTGGCGCCTCCCGCCGAGCGCGCGGCGATCGCGATGGCAGAAGAGGCCATCGGCCTCGCCTTTCCTCGCCCGCTGACAGAGTCGCTCCTTCGGCATGACGGCACAGCGGACAGTGTCCTGTTACCACCGTTTTGGATGATGCTGAGCACCCAGCACATCGTCGATACCTGGAAGAGTCTGACCAGCATCCATGGTCCGGAACGGCCGGACGCCGAGATGGGCGATCCCGAGCGCGAGTACGGACCGTGGTGGCACCGGCAATGGATCCCCTTCGCTGCAGACGGCGCCGGCGACCATCTGGTGATCGATCTACGCGCGACGCGACGGCACGGACGGATCGGAACTGCTGACCACGAAGTCGGCTGCCACTTCAGAACGCACCCGATGTGGACCTCTCTGCCAGAGCTGCTCGACATGACGGCCACGGCAATCGAGACAGGTGGTCTCCTGGACTGTTACGAACGAGCCGTCGTCAATGAGCGAGAGCTGATTTGGGAATTTTGACCGGACGCTAAGCAAGGTCAAGGACGTTCACTTCGAAACAGGCTCTGCCGGCATGAAGCGCCGCGCTGACGTGGGTGGTTGACGACCGCGTGACCGCGCTGGATTCTGCGCGTTGGGCAAGGTGACACGCGTGCAGTCGATCTTGTTTGCCGTGTTCAGCTGGGCAAGCAGGATCCGATGCAGATCGTCGAAACACCCCGGCGTTGATCCACCGCTTGATCCGCCGCCGGCACGTCATGCCTGATCTGAAGCCGCGTTCCTGCGGAAGGTCTTCCCAGCCGATCCCGGTATGCAGCACGTACAAGATGCCCTGCAGGCACTGCCGATCCGGCACCGGCCGCGGGCCGGGCGTCTTCATCGGGCCACGGCGGAAGCAACGGCTTGAGAAGCTCCCACAAATGATCATTTGGCAGAGCGCGTGAGCAGCTCTTTAACGTTCGTCTCAGGTTTGCTCGGTAGGAAGTAGGCATGCGGATAAGCGATGCAATCCGTGTGCAGGGGCTAGTGAGGGCAGTCGACGCAGCACCATCAGGGAAAGCGCAGCCCGGCCGGTTGCGCTTCGAGGCGGCCACCAGGGCGCTGGCGGCATACGTTCGCTGTCGCCGCATGCGGGGTCTCACACGCCGACAACGGTGTGGGGCCGCCGCGGCTGGCCCGCACAGCGCGCACGCGGGCGGTCGTCAGCTCCACCACAACCACTGCGCACCGGCGAGCGGTTCCTCGACCGGAGCGCTGCCGTGGTGCGCGAGCAGGATGCGAAGACCCCCGGAAGCATCTCGCAGACGAATGCCGTACGGATACCTCACCGCACAAACGCCTGAAGAGAGGGACTGACATGAAGCCCATGGGACGCCGCGGCTTTCTCACCGCCAGCGCGGCACTTGGCATTGGTGCCGGCTTGTCCACGCACGCCATTGTCTCGGAAGTGAGCGAGAACGAGACGTCGGACAAGACTTCGGATATTTCACGGCGGGACCAGGACCTGCCCTTCATCGGCACGGAGGAGACCTATTCGAATCCCACGTTGTTGAAGCTGAACTCCATCAATCAGGATCATATAGCGTTCCTTGAGGAAATTGGTCTTTCGGATCTAGGTCAACGCCGCATCGGCGATATGGATGCGGGGGGACTCAACGTTCAGATCCTCTCTGCTCATACGCCCTCCGTGCAAAATGTCCCTGGGCAAGGGGGAATCGACCTTGCCTATCGTCTTAACCGGGAACTTGTAGACGGGCCAATCGCCAAATATCCGGGCCGCTTCAAGGCTTTCGCCACCTTGCCCTTGCAGAGCCCGGAGGCGGCAGCGGATGAACTGGAACGCTCGGTTCGGGAAGATGGCTTCTTGGGCGCACTGACCAACGGGCACATCGCGAAGAAGTATCTCGATCACCCCGATTTCGAGCCTGTGCTGGCACGTGCCGTTGCTCTCGATGTGCCGATCTACCTGCATCCCGGCTATCCAGCTGACGAGGTCTTCAAGATCTACTACAGCACCACACGGTCTAAATACACGGAAGAGTACCAAGACTACATTTTCAGTGGGTCTGGATATGGTTGGCACCAGGAGGTGCTGACCCAATGTATTCGGATGATCGCGTACGGGGTTTTCGACAGATTCCCCAAACTGAAAATCGTCATCGGCCACATGGGTGAAGGTCTTCCCTTCTACTACGAGCGGATCGTCAATGACATGGGCGAGCCGACTAAAGACTCGCTCGAGAAGCCCATCGGGCAATACTTTCAGGACAACTTCTGGGTCACAACCAGCGCATTCCCTCAGACCGAACTGCTCGATCTCCTGCTGAAGTACATAAGCGTGGATCGAGTGATGTTCGCAACCGACTACCCGTTCGCGGACATAAAGGAGCAGACCGACTGGTTCCGCGGAGTCGATTTGCCACGCGAAGACAAGGAAAAGATTGCGTTCCGAAATGCGGAGAAACTGTTCAGAATGGAAGTGTCGGTGAAGTGATACGCCGGCGGCACCCCATACCCCACAGCAAGAGCGACGGCTCTGCCCCGGTCACGGACGTTTACCTGCTCTTCGCGCACGAGCCGTACTACCCGCACGCCGACACCCAGGAGATCAACACCACCGTGGTCTGCGCCGACTCCCTGCTCCACCCCCGGGTGCTGCAGCCCGACGGCGCCCGCATCCATGACCGCCGCACCCGGGCACTCAGCCTCGGCCTGCCCTAGCTCGGGTGCGCCCTGGTCTGTGCCGGACCGGACACCCAGGTGCGCGCTTTCGACTCCGTCGCCGGCCAGGACATCACCTACGGGCCGCACGAGCGCGCCGCTGTCCTGGCCGAGATCGGCATCTTCCTCACCGGTCTCGTCGCCAAACAGAAATTCTGGCCGGCTGACTGTTCCCGCCGTTCTGCCGCCAGGCGTAAGCCCCTCACCACCGGCTTGGCGCGGGGACGGCCGGCGGCTGCGCGGCCCGTTGTGGGCAACAGCCAAAGGCACACCGCGCGGAGGTACCCATGGCTGGCCGACGGCGGGCGGGCCACCCGGTCCCGGGCCCGGGACATGGGCCGTGAGGAGACGCAGGTCGCCGGCCCCGCCTTCGCACTCCTACCAAGTGCCGTCCCACACCGTCGTGAGGACATGACGAAGGTTCCGGCAGCCGGGCATGACAGTAATGAGCCGGTCCGAGGGAGCTGTCAGCTCTTCGACCAGGGAGAAGACATGCACACTATCCGCCGGATCCTCGGCGTGGGAACGGCCGCGTTCGTACCGGGGGCAGGGCTCTTGGCCGGTTCTTCCGGTGCGGCTCAGGCGGCGGCCTCTGACTGCACGGGAGGCGCCAACGGTTTCACCGACATCTCCGACAGTCTCAGCGGCCAGGGTGTGGCGGGGGCGGGAGCGCTGTTGATCAGCCCCACGCCGTCGCCTCGTGGGCGATGCAGGCCGGCAACGTCGGCGGCAGACAGATGGGGTGGGGCGTCTTGAGTACCGGAGGAGCCGGCCACTGGGGACCCGGTGTCAGGGCCGCCGTCTGGATGTATGTCACCAATGACAACAAAGTGACGTCGATCACGTGCGGCCGGTTCGAGGTGAAGTCGGCCGGCACCAGAATCACGACCCCGGCCTACCCGAGCAGCAGCTCGGCGAGCCGGGCCTTCCAGGTCTGCGCGATGCTGTACACGAACGAAGACAACATCGACACCAGCTGCTCCCCCTGGTGGTAGGCCGTCGCCAGGAAACCCCATGTCTGTCAGCGCTCGTCAGCAATGCGGTTACCGCTGGGGGTGGATGCGGCAGCGGGGGCATGCGAGGTAGCCGCGGCGGCCGTAGCGGTGGATCGGGGCTGCGCACAGCTGACGGGGGCCCACTTCCCAGGGAAGGCAACCCAGCTCCCGGGCAATCGCTGCGCGTTGCTGGTCGCTGAGTCGTAGCTGGATGGGGCGGGCCGGGTTGCGGTGGGGGACTGGGGGTGCGGTGCCGAGGGTGTGGTGCCGGTGGCTGCGCTGAGATCGCGGCGGGGGCGCCGGGGGCTGGTATGGGGCTGGAGGTCGCCGTAGCGGCAGGTGGGATCGAGAGCGTCCTCGGTGAACGTCAGTGGCTCATCCCCGAGGCAGTCGTCGGGGTCGTGCGGTGCAGGGGGACCTGTGAATTCCTCCCACAGGTCGATGTCGCGTGTCAGGGCCCACAGGTGAGATGCGCGACGCGGACGGTCGGGGTCGGGCACGTGGCGCACCCAACGCGTCCCGTCCACGGCGTCACGTCAGCACAAGCACCGATAGGACAGCTGAACCGCTCCGGGATCACTGGAGGCTCCGGTCTGCCCCGAGTTGGATAGAGGCGGCGGACTGCCCCGAGTTGGGTGGAGTCGAGGTGCTCGGTTTCACGCTACCGGTGGGGTGCGGAGTTCGTACTCCACCGGGCTGAGCATGCCCAGCGCGGAGTGCCTGCGCTGGCTGGAGCCGGACCTGTTCGGCGGGCGTCATCCCCTCGGGCGCCACATCGACCGTCCCGCGGTGCGGCTGGAGTCCTTCGGCGGCGGCCAGCAGGCTGTAGCGGCCGGGCGGGAGTACGGCGGAGGAAGTAGCCGTAGGGGTCGGCCGTCCCCCGTGCCGCGACGCGATAGGTGTCCAGAGCGGTGACAGTGACGTCCGCGCCCGCCATGGGCGAGCCCATCGGGTCGACGATCTCACGCGCCACGGCGCCCGCGCCGGAGAGGAGGGGGACGGAGAGGCCCGCCGCCTCGGCAAAGGGCAGCCTTGGACCGCCTGCGCCGGAGGAGTGCGAGGGCCACGATGATCACCCTTCTTCAGGGGATTGCTGGTGAGGGACTCACGGTTGCCGTCCCTCAAGGCGGCCCGCAGGAGATCCTGCACGCCATCCGCCGTCACCGGACGCGGGTTGGCGTACGGCTGCCCCGCCACCTGTGCGACCGCCCGGGAGACCACGGTCGACGAGGCGATGGCGGAGATCGAGAAGTATCGAGGCTTCGTCAGAGCCTGATTCTGAACCTCGGTCTGTGGTCACGAGGTGAAAGGTGGTCACCCCCGGTACCAGCAGTGCGTGTTCCTGCCCGCCTAAGAACTACTGGCCGTCAGGGCGCGATCCTATTGTTGCCGTCGAGTAGACGCCCTTGGCGTTAGGCCCGTCTTCCTGGAGCATCGCGCGGATGCACTCATTCAGCGGTTCGCACATCGCGGCAGGGTTGCCGCCTGTGACCACAGCTACCCACTGGCCGGACAGTGGGCGCTGGTGCACCGTCCAGGTGACCTTCCATCGGTTGTCTTGAAGAACTTCGGCCGGTGGCGAGACGAGCCACTGTTCCCCTGCTGCTCCAGCGCTGGTCGAAGTTGCTGAGGTCGGCGACTTGATAACGACGTGGATCTCAGCAATATCGGGCAGGTTGGTCACGGTGCCGGTGAAGACGTATGTCGTGGCTGAGCGCGCCGACGACGTCTCTGTCCAGGAAGCGATGCTGATCTTTGGATCTGCCGGGGTGTGCGTGGCGGTTTCCGGAAAGGTTCCCGGAGAGGATGCGCCGGCGTCTGGGGTGATCAGGGCGGGGATGACGGAAGCTACCAGCGCCACCAGGGCCGCGAGGAGGGTCTGCCAGTTCACTAACGCCTTGAGGCGCCTCATGGCCCTGGATTGGGACTGGGGCTCCGGCGGTGACGGTTCGGCATCCGGTGCCGGGTCTGCCACAGTCAGCCTCCCTCCTGATCTTTCTCTGCCTGCGGTGCGCTCATCATGGCGGAACCCGCGTGCCCGGGGTGAGGCGATCTCGTAGAAAGGGGCGGCCACACCCGGGAAGCAACGAGGTCCTGGACAAGAATCAGGGGCCGCTGACCGTGCTGTTGCCCCGGCTGAAGTGAACGATCCGCAGGGTGATGACGCCTGGGATGACGAGTAGGAGCGGGCCGTTCAAGCTGCTTTCTGGGCGCTGCCCGGGCGTGGACGGGCGGCGGCAGGGTAGATGGTCTGGCGGGTGAGGCGGCGGGTCATCAGCCGGATCGCCGCGAGGTTGATCATTGCTTCGGAGCTTTCGGGCAGCCGTTCGTGGTCGCGGACCGGGCGCCGGGCGTGCATCACCCACGCCCAAGATCGTTCCACCACCCAGCGACGAGGCAGAACAACGAAGCCGCTGGCGTCTTGGGCCTGTTCACGGTTTTGATCGTGAGTTTCAGCTCGGACTTGGCCCACTCTGCGAACGGGCCGCGGTAGGCGGAGTCGGCCCAGACGATGGCGAGTTCGGGATGCCGGCGGCGGGCGCGGATGAGCAGGTCCTTGGCCGGCTTGCTGTCGTGCAGACCGGCCGAGGTCACCATGACGTCCAGCGGGAGGCCGTGCGTCTCTGTCAGGAGGTGTCTTTTCCTTCCATTTACGAGTTTTCCGCCGTCCCACCCGCGACTGTCCTTGCCGACCGTCTCGGACGCCTTGACCGACTGAGCGTCGAGCACGGTGGCCACCGCGTGCGGGGAGATGCCCATCTTGCAGCGGACTTCGCGCCGGAGACGGTCACGGACCGTGCTCCAGACCCCGGACCTGGTCCAGCGGCGGAAGAAACCGTAGACCGTCTGGTGCGGAGGGAAATCCGCGGGCAGAGCACGCCAGCGGCAGCCCTCGGAGCAGACATACCGAATGCCGTCCACGATCTCCCGGCGCGGGTGCTTCTCGGGTCGGCCGCCGCGCCGCGTCGTCCATGCGGGCGGCAGCAGAGGCTCGAGCACCGCCCATTCGGCGTCGGTGATATCCGAAGGGTAACGTCGCTGCCGCATCGCTACCGCCTCCTCACGCGATCAGGTCGAGCGTCGACTCGTCCGAGTTCAGCTGGGTGATCATGTGCCGGACCCGCTTGTCGTCCGGGGCCAGCCGGGCGTGCGGGCCGACCGTCGCGATGATCAGCCGCCGCACCTCGGTCAGCTTCTCGTGGATCTTCGCGACCTCGTACTGCTCCAGCTCATCGGGGTCGGCGGTGAACATGTAGCCGTCCGCCCGACTGTGCACCAAGGGCGGCCAGCCCATCTCGTCGATGATGTCCCGCAGCAACGCCAGCCCGGAACGGGTCTGGGCAGGGGTGAGTTCACACGCGATCCGCAGCTGCGGGAAGTGCAGCCCGGCAGGGCGGGCCTCCATCAGAATGCGGCAGATGCACCGGGTGTGCTCCCGGGCCGCATCGCCCTTGCGGTGTGAGCGGGGCACCGCCACTCGCCCCGCAGCAGCTTCGCCAGCTCCTCGTCCATGTCGGTCTCACCCGTCGACACCGCGTGTTCCACCCAGTCACACGCGGCACGCACCCGGGCGAGGTTCTGCCCGATGATCTCCTGGGCGTCCGAGGCCAGCGTCCGGTCCCGCATCAGCGGCACCAGCCGGTTGGTGGAGGCCACGAACTTGTGGCAGGCACCCACCAGGTCCAAGAACTCCAGCGTCCGGTCGATCGCCCTGATCGCCGGGGCCACCGGGCTCTCCTCCTGCGGGGCGAGCGGTTCCGCGGCGGCCTCCTCGGCCTGCCGCCACCGGTCGGACTGCGCCTTGTTGAACAGGTGCCGGGCCGTCCTGTCGCCGGCCGCGCGGAAGGCGACCCCGGGACGGCGCAGGAAGTCGGTCGCCACCCGCGCGGCCACCTGCTCGTCCGCCGCCAGGTCGTGGATCGCCTCCACCTTCTCCTGCACCGACACCGGCGTGTCCACCTGACAGCCCACCTGCCGCTTCGCGGCATCCCCCGTCCACTGGAGCCTCCCATTGCGGGGTGCTTCGGCGGGCTGGCGATCCGCTCGAAGCGTTCCTCCAGCTTCTCCAGGATGCGATGGATCTCGAACGGGACGCCCTCCGCCCGGTGTTCACGCGGCCACCGGCCAGCCGTGTACCGGTAGGTCCGCACCTGGTTGTAAGAGACGCCGATGTCGTCAGCGAACATCTCCAGCGTCTCCCGCACCCCGAACAGGTCCTCGTTCGCCGCGGGCTGCGAACCGCCCCAGTCGCGTAACGGGCAGATCTGCAAGGCGTCGTCCCCGATTTTGAACTGGATCTTCGACTCGTCCAGTACGAGCTGCCGGTCCTCACTCACGAGCTCGTCGTACCTCGCGCGAGAGACACTCCCGACCTTCGCACTCACGGGCATCAGACTCACCCCCTGTGGCCCGGGACGTCGGCTCTCCCCATCGCCGGCGACATGTCCCGGCCCCACTCCACGAGCGTCAACCCGCAGCCAGATCCATAGCAACCACTGGCCAGGGCTTACGTGCAGAGGCCTTCCAAATCAGGTTCTCACCACGGTCGGGGGAGGGGTCACCATCACCCGGCGGCGAGGCGCTGCTCCAGCCCGCCTTCACAGCCGCCGTACTGCGCCGCTACAAGGAGGTCGGTCTGCACACCGCTCTGGACACCTCCGGCTCCCTGGGCGCTCACGCCACCGACGAACCCCCTCGCCGACACCGACCTGGTACGGCTGGATATCAAGTCCTTCGACGTCCGCACATATCGGGAGCTGACCGGCGGCGAACATGCTCCCACTCGCAACTTCGCCATCCGCCTGCACCGGCTCAGCAACCGGATGTGGATCCGGTACATAGTGGTGCCCGGCTGGACCGACTCGCCGGACGCCGTATACGGACTCGCCGGCTTCCTCTCCGGCTTCGCCAACGTCGACCGCGTCGACATCCTGCCCTTCCACAAACTCGGCGCCGCGAAGTACGACGCCTTCGGGCTGCCCTTCCGCCTGAGAAACACACCTACCCCGGAGCCAGACCTGGTGGAGCGGGTCCGGGAACAATTCCGCGAGCTGGGCCTGAACACGTTCTCAATGGGAGGCACGGCGTCCTCCCCCTGGCTGTGGCCAGTCTCATTGCCGGGCGGGAGTGAAACTTCCGGCGGCAGGCCGGAAAAGGAACGGCTCGGTGCTGCCGCTCGCCGCGACGGGTTCGAAGACGCCCAGTACCCGGCGCGAGACTTCCACCTCGGAGGCGAACGTGGTGCGGAACTCACCCACATCCTTGGGGAGTTGTACCACGGCAAAGGTGGCACGGGCGCAGGCGACGAGTTCGGCGTTCTGCTGGGCTGCAAAGGTCCAGGAGAATGCGCGCTTGCCGCCGCCGAAGGAGGTGATGACCGGATGCAGTTGAGTGAAACGGAAACGTCGCCCGAAAGACGCCTCGCCCAGAGAGAGCTCGCCCAGTCCCGCGAAGGCGAGGGTAGGGCCGAGGGTGAACGTCCGTGATCTCTCCACGTCGACGGCCGTGGTGATCAGCTCCGGATAGAGAGCGAGAGCGACGCTCTGGGGGTGATCGAAGGCGACTTTGAACTGGGCGCTGACGTAACGCCGACCCCGGGGCAGCGCCTCGAGGTCGAATCTGAAGTGCACCAGTACGTAGTTCCATTGGTCCACGTCGGGTCGGCGCTCCATGCCGGGGAAGTCCTGAGGCCGGATGGTGTAGACAGTGGGCACGCCGAACGTCACTCCGCCTTCCCGCACACCGTGGCCACCTGTGCCTGGCGACAGTGCCTGATCGCTGCTGAACAGGTCTATTCCGGCGAGGACTTGGTCAGGAGCGAGAGGACAGTCGTCCACCGCGATCACATCGTCCTTCATCCGAGACCCTCCGTTGGTATGTCAAGGCCGAACAGAACGAATGGCGCCCACAGATGGGGTTGGTCGGGGAAAGTCTCCAGGAGCTCCAGCTGAGCGTGTCTGAGGGCAGCGGCGGCGCCCAGTCCAACCCCTCTCCAATGGTGGTGAAAGCGGTGGACGAGGTCCAACGCGAGCTGTTCCCTCACCTCATAGAGCGTCATCAGCAGTGTGGTCGGCCCACGGGCGAGGAACGCCCTGCTCAGACCGATGACACCATCACCGGTCACCAACCCGGCGCCGGTCTCACAGGCGCTGAGGATCACGAAGTCGGCGCCGATGTCCAGGTCGAACACCTCACGAGCACGGAGCATGCCGTCGTGGCCAGGTGACGGCGCGAGGGCGATGTACGAATCCATCGGGTTCGTGCCAGGTGTGTCCAGGGCCTTCGCGTGAGTGGCCAGGATGAGTACGTCCGCCTCTGGCGCGTGGGCTCGCAGTGCCGCGAGAGAGGCGCCGCGACCGACGCATACGACACGGTCGGCGCCCTTGTAGAACGTGGTGACCGCGCCGAATCGCAGCTGGGTCCACTCCAAGGCCGGCAGGGATGCCAGAGGCATCGGGGAAGGATTGACCAGAGCCAGGAGTCGGCCATCGGCAACGGTCCGGGCGCGGGCGGCGCGGCGACGAGCAAGCTGGGGAATCATCGCGATGGCAGGGGAAAGCACGAGAGAGTGACGCTCGGCAAGATGGCGGCGGCTCCGGTCCCTCAACGCCGCGAAAGGTACCCTGAACAGGGGACCGTGCGGGATCACGACGACTGGTTCGTCAGGGTCCGGGGGCAAGGCCTCATCCGGGAGGCAGTTCCACAAAATTTCGCCGAGCCAGGCGAGGACGTCCGCCATTCTGCTTCTTTCGGATCGGCCGGGACGTCCGAGGGCGGCGAGCGTGTGGAATTCGGACACGGCCTCGGCGATCTTCTCGCGCCGGACGCCGACTTCAAGGGCCGTCACCTGACCAGTCGGTGGGATGACCCAGGCGACCACTCCTTCTCCGTGGACGAAGTATTCGACGACGGTACGCCTCGTCGCGGTGCAGGCTGCGATCAGCTCGTCAGTGGTCAGGCCAGATTGTGCGGCAGAACGTTCAGCAGAAGCCGACTGGTCGTTGAGCAGGTCAGCGAAAGCGCGGGCGCGGGCGAGTTCGGACCCTTGGAGCGCGTCAGCCGGCGCGTCCACGTCCAGCATCAGCCGCACCAAGTCCTCATAGAAGGGCTGCGCCCGCTCCACCGACTGGATGCGATCCCCGTCCTCCCGTAGCAGACTGCGCCAGTTCTCGATGTAACCGCTGAGTTGTGCGGCACCTTCACGGCTGGAGGAGGTGCGCATCTCGACAGCTTCGGAAAGGCGTCGTCGCTCTACGGTGTCAGCGATCGTCTCGAGCGACAGAGCAGTGGACCGCAGCGTGCAGGAGGCGATGTAGCACTCATAGGCGGCCAACCGGCGTTCCTGGCTGAGTCCCGCGCGCTGTCGCAGGGCGGAGACGAAATCCGCCTCCTGCTTCTCCAGCGCGGTCAGAAGGTGGGCGTTCTCGGGGCCGTAGAGCCTCACTCGGTGAACCAGCGCCGCGCGCTGCTCGGCGAGGTCTGGGGGTAGCCCAATGTCGGCGGTGAGCTCCTGCTCGCTCAGCCGGTGCCCGGCGTCGGCTGCCGCCCTGAGTGCCAGCGTCAGAGCGGAGTCGAGTTCTGCCGTATGCGCAGGCTCGGTGGGCTCGATGAGCTTGGGGACCAGAGTCTGCGCCACATCGTCCAGATGCTGCAGCATGGTGCGGATACGCAGGGACTCCGCCGCCATCAGCTCCAGCATGGACCGCATCCGGGCCACGTCGGGGCCAAGCAGGTGCACCATGGTTCCCCACGGTGTGTCCTCCCGCAGCAACCGCTGTCTGAGCCGGACCGCGGAGCGTAGGTGGCGCAGCATTCCGTCGTAGTCGCGCAGTTCGAATGCCGCCCTCAACTGGTAGTTCAGCAGCAGCACCTGTGACATCCGCGTCTGCTCGGTGTCCTCACCGAGCAGGTCGGAGGCGTGGTCCAGCAGCGGCCGAGCGGTCGCGGTAAGACCGTCGGCAAGGGCCTCCTGTGCCAGATGGCGGAGGGCTTCCGCGTCGGCGACTCCGAGTTCGGACAGATCGACTGGTACGTCTTCCCGGGCAAGAACGACGAGTTCCATGTCGCCCGGAACTCCTGCGAGGCCCACGGCTGTGTCCTCCGCTCTGGAATGTCGTAGGAAGCCGTACGGCTCCTGGTCGTCGGCGAGAACCAGCTCGCCGTCTTCGCGGACGAGGAGTTCGGTGCTTCCGGAGGTGTAGGCGGGGCCCGGAACCGTGGCTGCGGTCACCGGCCCGAGGGCACCTCGCCAGGAGCCGGACAACCCCAGGCGGCCCAGCGGGGCACGCAGTGACTCCACACCGGGGTTCTGCAGCCCTCCGGCCACCTCGGCCACGCGCAGCGCTCCGTCGCGTCCTGTCGCGGTGACAGTGCCGTGCAGCGTGAAGTCTTCGGCCCGATAGCGAAGATCTGCTTCCACGTCCCGTAGGGCCAAAGGGATGGGTGTGTCGTCCTGCGCGTACCAGTGCGGCAAGGCGGACACGGAGCGCACCAGGATGCGGCCCGACTGCTCGCAACGTGCCCGCTCCAGCCCGGTGACGCACCAGTGGATGTACCCCGCGCCGATGGGCCCGGTGCAGGCCAGGGTCAGATCGAAAGTCCGCCCTTCCGTGGACTTGGCGAACAGGATCGTTCCCGCACGGGGTGCGACCTCCGTGAATCCGGAAGTGGGCGTGATCCAGACGTCCAGCACCGGCCAGACGGTGTCGATCGGCGACACGGCTCGGACCAGAGCCGACGGTTGCTCGGCCGGGACATCGGTACCGTCGCCGACCGGCCGCGGAATCGGGCCGGAGGCTGCGAGGGACTGGCGGATTCTGCCGCAGACCCGCGTGAAACCGCCCCCACCCGACAGAATTGCGTCGACGTTCCATATGTCGTCGGCGCTCTCCGCGCGATCGAGGAGTCCGTCCAGCGTGATGTCGTATCCACCAGGCGTACGACGCTGGAGCGCCGTGAGGCGCACCCTGTTGCCATGACGTGTCCAAACGCCGTCGAGCCCCACGCTGCCGACGGGATCAGTTCGGCAGCCCCAGCGGAACGAACCGTCCGGACGCAAGCTCAGCTGCGCACCTCTAAAAGCGTCGGCCACCCACGCGTTAGCGCCGCGAGGCTGAAGAAGCTGGTAGGTGTGGCCCCCGTGCGGCAGCGCCAGCGGCTCGATGAGGTCGATTCTCGCGGCGGGACCCGACAGCACACATACCTGCTTGCCTTGAGATCTCACTACGTTGCCCCCGTGGTGAGTGCTTTGCCGGAATTTCTCACGGACTGTCAGACGGCCCCATTGTCCATGCCACGCAAAGAAAGCAGGACGGGGAGCATGAAGGCGTATTGCGACAACTTTGCGTTCGGGGGATACCCAAGGCCACGCTGTTGGGACCGTGCCTCTTGTGAGCGTCCCTCCAGAGGGGCTTCGTCGCTACTTGGGATGACGTCCGGGACATCGGACCCTTGCGCGGAAATCGGCAGGAAGTAGACGTCTTCCGAGCGGAAGACCGACTGGAGCCGCTCGATGAGACGTGCCCGCACCAGGTCCGAAAGCGAGCGCACATCGGCTTCGGACGCGCCGTCTCCGCGGGCTTCGCCCTCGGCTTCGGACGCGGCGGGTCCGAGGGCTTCGCCGATGGTTTCCAGGGCCTCCCGCGCTTGGTCGGACACATTGCGGACCAGCTCGAGCTGCCGATGGATCGTTTGCCTGGCCATGGGGCCGCCCACCTCGCCCTGGCCGCTGCTGCCGAGCCACCCGTAGACGGCGGCCGACCGATACCACTCGATGGCCCCGCTCGGCGATCGGGAGCTCTCGAGATCGGGTCCGTTCGCGGTAGGCGACAGGATCCGCTGGTCGATCAACCAGTCGTAGAACTTGGTGAGGAACTTGATGCGGCTCTCGCGCGGATCCCTGTCGTCAGCGACCGAAGCGACGTAGAGGTCGGTCTTGGGAACGATGCAGATGAAGTTCGGGCCTCCGGTGCGCAGATCGTGGCCGCGAATCTCGCGCAGATCGGAGATCATGCGTTCCAGGAGGTCCAGCTGGCTGACACGTGCGCGACTGCGCAGGGCGGCGCTCGGTGCCGTGTCGCTCCGGCCGGGGGCGGCACCACTGTCCTGGCTCGGCAGCCGCTCCTTCATGACCTTGTCCGCGTTGCGCTGGAGCGCCGCCCAGCTCTCCTGGGCGGGGGAGTTCGCGAGCTGACGTTGCACGGCCTGCTCGATGGACAGATCGAAGAGGAACACCACGGTCTCGGCGTGTTTGAGGACACCCAGAACGATAGGATCCGCTCCCTCACCCCTGACGCTCCGCGAAGTCACCTCTCCAGGTACGTCGGTGAAGACGAAGTTCGCACCTCGCGTGGGGTCAGTGGTTGATTCCACCCGCAGTTGAATGCTGTTGCGTGAACCCGCGGGGGTGGGATCGGGCAGCGCACCCTCCCAGTAGCGGTCGACGTAGTTGTCGTACTCACGCAAGTCCTTGTCCGACTGGAAACCGACAGTGGCTCCCAAGGCCTGGGCGTTGTTGTAGAACTGCAGGAGCCCGGTCAGCATGAGCGTGGACTTGCTCGTTCCGGGGCTGCCGATGAACACGACCGGGTGTGTCTCGTCGGGCTTGGGATACCAGCCGCAGTAGTCCGGCTCATCGGGAGCATAGCTGCGTGGCGGTGCCGCAAAGGCCTGCTCGCGTGCCCGTTCCGCCGACCTTCCGGAAGGGCCCCGGCAAACAAACGTGAACACCTTATGGGTGTCGTCTCCTAGCTGGACCACGAATTCTGCGATGAGACGGGCTTTCTGGTCCTGGGTCAGTGGGGCGGGGTCGGCACTCAGCCCATCGCCCAGCAGGAGGCTCACGTACTCGTCGGAGAGCCGGAGTCCGGAGAGATCGGTGATTGCCGCGGACTCAAGGAGATCGGCCAGCAGCTTCGGCGCCACCACGACCCGCCGGGGCAGAGTGAAAGGCACGTACTGCTCGACGAGACCCGGGAACTCTTTGGGGACCAGATCCGACGCATGGCCGAGAAGCAGCACCAGAACCAGTCGGGCCCGTCGGATCCGGTCGAGGAGCTTGCGACGCCGATCGACGTACTGAGGCCCCAATAGGACAGTGAGAAGGCTCGTGTCTTCCACAACCTCTTCCAGCAGACCGAGGTAACCGGCGAGCGTGGGCGCCACCTCCGGCTGTGCGCTCAGAGACGCAAGCGTGGCTGAGCCACCGGCCTCCCGCCGTGTCGGGCCGAATGCCGATCCGAGGTCGGCGGTGTCGCTGAGCCAACGCCGGACGTGTGGCTGGTCGAAGACCAGCGACATGATGTGGCCTGGCATCCGCAGCGGCTCGAAGCCGCCGAGCACAACACGTGCGGCAGCCTCGAAGGGCTTCTCCGCCGCAGTGTTCTGGGGTGCGGCCGTCGTCCTCGTCCGCTCCCCGGGAACCGCCCGAGAACCCGTCTGCCGGGCGGATGTTGCATCGGCCTGCGCCGATTCTTCCGATGCGCGGGCCTCGGCAAGAACCGCTTCCAGGTCCGCAAGAGGCAGGAGGTCTTCGTGGACCAGACGGTAGAACTCGTAGTGGTCGAAGCGGTTCCACCAGTGTTCACGGACCTCGTCAGCACCCTTGGTGCTGTAGAGACCTCGTGTGAACTGAGACGGATCAAGGCCATCGCGCTCGGTATGTGCGTAGGTAACCGCATCGTTCCTGGTCGAGCTGGAGATGTTCCGTGCCGCGGCTTCGGTTTCGAAGTAGGAGAGGAAAGCACCGTAGTGCCGGATGGTCTCATTGAACTCCTTGCGAGCGTTGACCGTCAGGTTGAGCTCGAAGGATCCGGGATTCCGCAGACTCATCGGCACTCCGCATGCCGGGCAGACGAACTCCCGTGCGTCTCCAGGCACAATGGTGCGCAGAAAATCAGCTGTGGTATTTTTCGGCACGCTTATACCCCCAATGGCAGCCTGTAGCACCGCATGTGAAACAGAGCGCCTTGATGCGGCTTTTCATCGATGCCGAGTATGGCAGTCATGGAATGAGCGCTGACCGTGTGTGCCTCTGTTCGGGGCGCATCGATCCCTGCCGCTCATGCGTGTGTCGTAGGGGTTCCACGCATCGAGACGATCAGCCGGGTGTCACCGTTTGAGCTCACTGCCGGAAGCTATCGACCCCGATATACCCATGAATTGGGAGGAGACAGTTCCGAATTGCCGACGGCTCAGAACCCAATTCCTTGTTAGCGGATCCAGCACCACCGAGTGATCTGCTGGTTCGTCCGAGTACCGGATCATGATGCCTGCTGCCACTCGGGCTCAGCGAAGCCTCCGGATAGACGGGTAGATGGTGCCGGTACTCGCCGTGAGCAGCACCGGCACCCGACGGACATCTATTCAGAACCTGGCGTTCGACGTCTCTAAGATGGACCGGTGACGTTCGGTGTCGGTGCAGGCCACGGGTGGTTGGAAGCCTGTCTGCTTCGCTAGGGTCTGTTGCGAGAGTGGATCTTGTTCGTTGATGATCATGTCCTGTGGGACGTGGGGATCTGACGAACGGCCAGTGGGCCCGGCTGGAGCCGTTGTTGCCGCGGGGCATCAAGCCGGGCCGGCCGCAGGTGTGAACGCGGCGGCAGCTGGTGGACGGTATACGGTGGCGGACCCGGACCGGTGCTCCGTGGCGGGACGTGCCCGAACGGTACGGGCCGTGGGAGCGGGTCGATGACCTGTTCCGGCGCCGGCAGCGGGACGGCACCTGGGCAAGGATCCTCACCCGGCTCCAGGCCGAGGCGGACGCGAAGGGCCTGATCACCTGGGACGTCAACGTCGACTCCACCGTCTGCCGGGCCCACCAGCACGCCGCCGGGACAGCGAAAAAGGGGACCTCCAAAAAGTACCGCCCGGCGGGATCTTCGTCGAGCCGGCCGACCACGGCCTTGGACGTTCCCGTGGCGGACTGACCAGCAAAATCCACCTCGCGGTCGAGCAAGGGCAAAAGCCCTTGTCGGTCCTGATCACGGCCGGGCAGCGGGGCGAACTCCCCGCAGTTCGAGCCGGTCTTGGAGGCCATCCGGGTTCCGCGGCTGGGCCGCGGCAGGCCGCGCAAGCGCCCCGACCGGGTGCGGGCCGACAAGGCCTACGACTCCCGCGGCAACCGCTCCTGCCTGCGCAGACGCGGGATCAAGGCCACCATCCCGGTTCCCGCGGACCGGGTCCGCAACCGCCTGGGGCGCGGATCGCATGGCGGGCGGCCACCGAAGTTCGACGACGACTACAGGCAGCGGCACGCGGTCGAGTGCGGGATCAACCAGCTCAAGCGCCACCGGGCCGTCGGTGAGGTCGACTCGGGGCGCCCTGCCGATGTCTCCATCGGTGGGTTTCCCCGAGCCGCCTCCCGAACCCGGCGTGCCCGTCTCCGGGCACCGGGCTCTCCACAAATCCCGTTATGGACCCTTCAGTTCCTCATCCCGTAATGGGCCACGGGCTCGGGATAACGGTTCCCCGGTATCGGTATCTCGTCGTGCTTACCTTGGCCGGGTTGAACAGCTCCACTTCCTCCGTGACAGGCCACCAGCCACCGCCGTAATAGCGTCGACGGAGCTGCTTCCACGTGATCCCGGGATGTTTGCGTCGGATCCACCGAGTCACCCTCATCCACGCGAAGTGGCTGAGATAGCAGAAAGCGACGTTCGACACTCCGGGGCGGAAGTACGCGCACCACCCCCGCAGCAGTGAGTTCAACCGGTGCAGCAGGGAAGTGAGCGGCAGGCCAACATTCTGTTGCCGGGTCAGTTCCTTCACCTTGGCCGTTGCGGAACGTACTGACTTCCGTGCCGGATAGGTGTAGATGTACTGCCGGTCAGCGCCCCGCTTCTGGTGTCGCTGGATGCGCCACCCAAGGAAGTCGAGGCCCTCGTCAATGTGAGTGATCCTTGTTTTCTCCACCGCCAGGCGCAGGCCCATCGGTTTCAGTGCCCCAGCGACATCGTCTCGCAGTTCTTCGGCATCCTCACGGCTGCCGGAGACGAGCACGAGGAAGTCATCCGCATACCGGACCAGCCGGTAGTTGGGTAACCCTCGACGTCGCCGGTTGCGCCGCTCGTTGGAGGTACTGCTTGGTCCCCCAAGCGCCGGGGCGATGTGCTCGTCCAGGACCGAGAGCGCGATGTTGGCCAGCAGAGGCGAAAGAATCCCACCCTGCGGGGTTCCAGTGTGAGTGTCGGTGAAGATCCCGTCCCGGGACAGAATCCCGGACTTGAGGAACGCCTTCACCAAAGACAGCACCCGCCTGTCCCCGATCCGACCCCGCACCCGGTCCATGAGGGCCGCATGCGAGATCTCGTCGAAGCACGCCGTGATATCGCCTTCCACCACCCACTCATACGCATGGCTGGCCAGATAGCGTGTCTCGGCGATCGCGTCATGTGCCCGGCGATTCGGGCGGAATCCATACGAACACGGAAGGAAATCCGCTTCGAACACCGGCTCCAACACCAGCTTCAAGGATGCCTGGACCACCCGGTCCGCCACGGTCGGGATCCCCAGACGACGGAGCTTGCCGTTCGCCTTGGGAATCATCCGCTCGCGCACCGGAACCGGCCGGAAACTACGGTCTTTCAGCTGAGTCCGCAGCCTGCCGAGGAATACCTCGACTCCTTGCCCGGCCTCGATGGAACGAGCGGTCTTGCCGTCCACCCCGCCCGTGCGGGCACCCTTGTTTCCCCGGACTCGATCCCACGCCACCAACAGAAAAGCGGGATCGGCCACGAGGTTGAACAGATCGTCGAACCTGCGATGAGGATCATCGTTTGCCCAACGGTGCAGCTTGGTCTGAATCCCCAGTACCCGGCGCTCGGCCTTCATCAAGGCCCACTCCAGCTCGTCGGTATTCACCGGCGACAGCCTCCTGGCATTCCAGCCTCCATACTGCCGATTTGCTGGCCCCCTTCCCCGTGTGGCCGGCTCTCCCGGCCTCTGAGTACTACGGAGCCTCCGCCCTGCCCCACGGCCATCAGCCGGCGATGGGCCTGCCCCCGCCGGACTGGAGGCCCGGTCCAAGGGCGACCGCAGACAGTTCCCACGTTCACCACGGAATCGATCGACGGGTGAGGCGCCCAGCTCTACCCCGGCAGCATCGCCGCACCTACGCCGCAGATCTTCGGCGCGGCCTCCCCGCCGATAAGTGGAGTCGGCTTCGGAGTCGACCACCAAGGATCGGCGGTCGTGCACTGCGTCCGGCCCGTAGCCGCCAGGTTGGAGCCGGTGTCGTAATTACGGGGCGTCAGGCACTGGTTCCTCGCGTACACCTTCCCGTCTCGCTTGCCGGACCCGGACCGTCTGACAGTGCCAGCCCGTCCCGACGTTGTCGGGGCTGCTTACCGCCCGCCTCGGCATCCCCCGAAGCGAACTGCCCCCTGTTTCAACCGGATTGCTGCGACAACCCAGCGGTGAAGGTCTCTCACCTCACTCGACTCCATGGCGCCTCGTGGCGCACCCACTCGCTACGACAAGCTCGCCGTCCGCCACGAAGCGACAGTGCTGATCGCAGCCATCAACGAGCCTCAATGACGAAGTCAAGCCGCTTGCGTGACCACCGCTGCCCAGTGGTGGCCCTTGCCAGCGTCGATGCCAGCCCAGACCTGGGCCTGTCGCTTGTTCACTCGCCCCTCCTCGTTCCGCGCGACGTGCCGTCGGCCCGAGGAACACCCCGTCGTCAAATCCGTAAACAGCGACCGAAGCGCGCACCTCAATCAGCGACCAGGGCGCCCCGGAGAGCCGGGCGGCCGCTCGTTGAAAGCCACTGAAGACAAGTGACTGAGCCGTTTCCAACCTGGGTGATCGGCAGGCGACTTGGCGTGGGAACGGTGTTGGGGAAGAGATGAAGCTCTTGGTAGATGGGTTGTCGACTAAGATCAACCTGTTCGCCTGGAGCTTCACGTGCTTGTCTATCCATCGGGAATCGATCTGTCCAGCGCGACCCTGCGTTACCTGACCGGCCTACTCGCCGCTCGGCGTCGGGAGCGCGGGACACGGTGGCGCAGGCTGACCTGCGGCCGACAGGCCCTGCTTGTTCTGGCCCACCTGCGGTGCGGTCACACCTACACCCAGCTCGCGGCTGGGTTCGGCGTCGGCGTCGCCACCGTCTATCGGTACGTCGCAGAGGCGGTTGAGATCCTGACCGCCCACGCCTGCGACCTCGCAACTGCCGTCCGCTCTGCGATCCGCACGGCGTTCGTGATCCTGGACGGCACCCTGCTGCCGATCGATCGGATCGCTGCCGACCGCCCCTTCTACTCTGGCAAGCACAAGAAGCACAGTATGAATGTGCAGGTCATCGCCGATCCCCTCGGTCGGCTACTGTGGGCCTCGCCCGCGTTGCCCGGCGCAGTCCACGACGTCAAAGCCGCCCGCACGCACGGCATCGTCGACGCCCTGACCGACGCCGGTGTGCGCTGCTGGGCCGACAAGGGCTACCAGGGAGCCGGCGGTACCGTCTGCGTCCCCTACCACGGCCGCTGGGACAAGCTCTCCGCAGGCCAGCGGGCCGTGAACGCCTCCCACGCCAAGATCCGCGCCCTCGGCGAGCAGGCCATCGCAGCCCTGAAGACCTGGCGGCTGCTGCGCAAGCTCCGCTGCAGCACCACGCGCATCACCGACCTGGTCAAAGCGATCCTCGCCCTCCATCGGGTGACATCACGCTGAGTCGAAAAGTGGCCCACGGCCATCCAGGGCATCATCACCCGGCGCCCGCACGGCGGCGCACCCTGATGTCGAGACAGCGGTCGCAGGGCACCACGCACGTGCCCGGCGCGACGATCACCATCGTCGCCGCCGGGCGTCAGCCACGATCTGAGCGGGTCCCATTGCGTTGACTGGGCCGCGAACACCGTCCCGGCCCGGCTCAGGGCGCCAGCACAACCCTGCCGAACACCTTCCCCGCGTCCATCTCGCGGTGGGCCAGCACCGCCTGGTCCAGCGGCAACACTGCATGCACGACTGTGCGCAGGCCTCCGTGCGCAGCATCGGCGAAGTGGGACGACCGCACGGCCTGCCGGTCGGGGCCGGGCACGGTGTCAGAGCTGAAAGTGGCGAACGACAACGACCTGCGGAAGGCGTCCATCAGCCGCATGCCGAAGTCCGCCGGCGGCTGCCCGCCGACTACGCCGACAGCCACGTACCGCCCGTTGGAGTTCATTTTGTCCAGGAAAAGGGGAAGCTGGGGACCCCCCACGACATCGATCACCACGTCGAAGCCCGCCGGCGCGTCCGAGCCGCCCTCACCGGAGCGGTCAATGACATGAGTCGCGCCCAAGTCCCGCAGGCGGGCGCCACGCTCCACCGACGAGGTGGTGACCGCCACCGCGTTCGCACCGCCCCTGGCTGCGAGCTGGACCGCCGTAATCCCGATGCTGCCCGCAGCACCGCGCACGAGCACCGTCTCGCCGGACGTGAAACGGGCCCGGTCCAGGGCGAAGTGGGCGACCACGCCGGAGCCGCCGAGGGTCACCGCGTCAGCGCCGGTCAGGCCGTCGGGCAGCGGAAGGACGTCCTCGATCAAGGCGACGGCCTGCTCGGCGTACCCACCGGACAGGCCGGTGAACGCCCACACCCGCCGCCCGATCCACGAGGCGTCCACCCCATCTCCCACCGCGGTGACCTTTCCCGCGACCTCGCTGCCGAGGATATGGCCCTCCCGGAAGCCGTAGGCGGCAAGCGTTCCCCGGCGGATCACGGCGTCCACGCCGCCTACCCCGATCGCCTCCGTGGCGATCCGCACCTGCCCCGGGGCAGGAACGGGCACGGGCACATCGACGATCTCCAGGCCATCGGGGTCTCCGAACGTCCTGATCACGACGGCTTTCATCTCGGCTCCTCGGGTCGGTGGAAGGACGGATCGCAGCTGCTGCGGCCGCCGGCGTCGAGCCGGCCCCCACGGCCGGGGCACCACCGGCGAAGTGCCGGGACCGGGCGGCAGCACCGCCATCGGACCGTAACGGACGCCCCCGTCCGTTTGGCTAAAGTGAGAAACGATGACCAGTCGTTTGCCTCAGACCGTGCGCTCCGACGCCCGTGACAACCGGGCCCGCATCCTGGACGCCGCCCGCGCGGTGTTCGGCGAAGAGGGCCTGAGTGCGCCCATGCGCGAGGTCGCCCGGCACGCCGGCGTCGGCCCCGCCACGCTGTACCGGCACTTCCCGGCCAAACAGGCACTGATCGCGGAGACCTTCGCCGAGCAGCGGCGAGCCTGCCACGCCGCCGTCCGCGACGCCCTTTCGGACCCGGACCCGTGGCACGGATTCCGGAGCCTGATCGAGCGGATCTGCGAACTCCACGCGCACAGCCGGGGATTCGCCGACGCCTTCATGACGGCCTTCCCCGAGGCCACGGACTTCGCCGCCGACCAAGAGCAGACTCTGCGCGCGGTCGGAGAACTGGCCCGCCGCGCCCAGGAGACCGGCCAGCTGCGCCCCGGCTTCGTTGTCGACGACCTGATCCTCATGCTCATGGCCCACCGGGGCCTCCAAGGCACGCCGCGTGCCGCCCGGGCCACGGCCTCCCGCCGCTTCGCCGCCTACGTGATCGAGGCGTTCCGCGCCGCACCAGAGACGGGAGCGCCTACGCCGCTGCCGCCACCACCACGCCTGCAGCTCACAGACTCGCCCAGCACGCCTTGACGTGCTCCCTGGCCTAAAGTCCAGGGATTCCAGCCTGGGTCGTCTGACCCTTCCGGAGGCTTCCTGCTTCCACGCGCTGTGCGGGCAC